>NZ_CP064949.1:0-882500 GCF_046042685.1 Pseudomonas sp. PLMAX
ATGTCCCGACTCAATCCCCGGCAGCAAGAAGCCGTGAGCTATGTCGGCGGCCCTCTTTTGGTGCTCGCCGGTGCAGGCTCCGGCAAGACCAGCGTCATCACCCGAAAGATTGCCCACCTGATCCAGAACTGCGGCATCCGCGCCCAGTACATCGTCGCCATGACCTTTACCAACAAGGCCGCGCGCGAGATGAAGGAGCGGGTCGGCACCCTGCTGCGCGCCGGTGAGGGTCGCGGCCTGACGGTCTGCACCTTCCACAACCTGGGCCTGAACATCATCCGCAAGGAACACGTGCGGCTGGGCTACAAACCCGGTTTCTCGATTTTCGACGAGACCGACGTCAAGGCCCTGATGACCGACATCATGCAAAAGGAATACTCGGGCGACGACGGCGTCGACGAGATCAAGAACATGATCGGCGCCTGGAAAAACGACCTGATCCTGCCAGCCCAGGCCCTGGAAAACGCGCGCAACCCCAAGGAACAGACCGCCGCCATCGTCTACACCCACTACCAGCGCACGCTCAAGGCGTTCAACGCGGTAGACTTCGACGACCTGATCCTGCTGCCGGTGAAGCTGTTCGAAGAGCACGCCGACATCCTGGAAAAGTGGCAGAACAAGGTGCGTTACCTGCTGGTGGACGAATACCAGGACACCAACGCCAGCCAGTACCTGCTGGTGAAGATGCTGATCGGCAAGCGCAACCAGTTCACCGTGGTCGGCGACGATGACCAGTCGATCTACGCCTGGCGCGGCGCCCGCCCGGAAAACCTGATGCTGCTCAAGGACGACTACCCGTCCCTGAAAGTGGTGATGCTGGAGCAGAACTACCGCTCCACCAGCCGCATCCTGCGCTGCGCCAACGTGCTGATCTCGAACAACCCCCACGAATTCGAAAAGCAGCTGTGGAGTGAGATGGGCCACGGCGACGAGATCCGCGTGATCCGCTGCCGCAACGAAGACGCCGAAGCCGAGCGCGTGGCCGTGGAAATCCTCAGCCTGCACTTGCGCACCGACCGGCCGTACAGCGATTTCGCGATCCTGTACCGGGGTAACTACCAGGCCAAGTTGATCGAACTGAAGTTGCAGCACCACCAGGTGCCCTATCGCCTGTCCGGCGGCAACAGCTTCTTCGGCCGCCAGGAAGTGAAAGACCTGATGGCCTATTTCCGCCTGATCGTGAACCCGGACGACGACAACGCCTTCCTGCGCGTGATCAACGTCCCACGCCGGGAGATCGGTTCGACTACGTTGGAGAAGCTGGGCAACTACGCCACCGAGCGAAAAATCTCGATGTATGCCGCCACCGACGAAATCGGCCTGGGCGAGCATCTGGACAGCCGCTTCACCGATCGCCTGTCGCGTTTCAAGCGCTTCATGGACAAGGTGCGCGAGCAATGCGCTGGCGAAGACCCGATCTCGGCTCTGCGCAGCATGGTCATGGACATCGACTACGAGAACTGGCTGCGCACCAACAGCTCCAGCGACAAGGCCGCCGATTACCGCATGGGCAACGTGTGGTTCCTGATCGAGGCGCTGAAGAACACCCTGGAGAAAGACGAAGAAGGCGAGATGACCGTCGAAGACGCCATCGGCAAACTCGTCCTGCGCGACATGCTTGAGCGCCAGCAGGAGGAGGAAGATGGCGCCGAAGGTGTGCAGATGATGACCCTGCATGCCTCCAAGGGCCTGGAATTCCCCTACGTGTTCATCATGGGCATGGAAGAGGAAATCCTCCCGCACCGCTCCAGCATCGAAGCCGACACCATCGAAGAGGAGCGGCGCCTGGCCTACGTGGGCATCACCCGCGCGCGCCAGACCCTGGCCTTCACCTTCGCCGCCAAGCGCAAGCAATACGGCGAGATCATCGATTGCGCACCGAGCCGCTTCCTCGACGAGCTGCCGCCGGACGACCTGGCCTGGGAAGGCAACGACGACACCCCGACCGAAGTCAAGGCCGTTCGCGGCAATAGCGCATTGGCGGATATACGCGCGATGTTAAAGCGCTAGAATTGACCACTTTTATTTAGACCTTCGGCGCAAAAGACGCCAAACGAGGACAGCTTCATGGAAGCACTGCACAAGAAAATTCGCGAAGAAGGCATCGTGCTTTCCGATCAGGTCCTGAAAGTCGACGCCTTTCTGAACCACCAGATCGACCCGGCCCTGATGAAGCTGATCGGCGATGAATTCGCCACGCTGTTCAAGGATTCGGGCATCACCAAGATCGTCACCATCGAAGCCTCGGGCATCGCCCCGGCGATCATGACCGGTCTGAACCTCGGTGTGCCGGTGATTTTCGCTCGCAAGCACCAGTCCCTGACCCTGACTGAAAACCTGCTGTCGGCGACCGTTTACTCGTTCACCAAGCAGACCGAAAGCACCGTGGCGATCTCCCCACGCCATCTGACCAGCAGCGACCGCGTGCTGATCATCGATGACTTCCTGGCCAACGGTAAGGCGTCCCAAGCGCTGATCTCGATCATCAAGCAGGCTGGCGCGACCGTGGCTGGCTTGGGGATCGTGATCGAGAAGTCGTTCCAGGGCGGCCGTGCGGAGCTGGATGCGCAGGGGTATCGCGTTGAGTCCCTGGCCCGTGTTCAGTCGCTGAAGGATGGCGTTGTAACCTTCATCGACTAAAGCCGCCACACCGCAAAACCTAATGTGGGAGCGGGCTTGCTCGCGAAGGGGCCGTGTCAGTCAACATCATCGGTGACTGACACGGCCCCTTCGCGAGCAAGCCCGCTCCCACAGTTGTTTTGGGTTGGCTTTTATTGCGCGGTGGCCTTGAGGCCGGTGAGCAAGAGACGCTGAAACAAGTCCTCTTTCAGCCCTTCAGGGTCGGTCAGTTGCATACGTTCCAGATGTTCGGGGAATGACGAAGGCTCCGGCGCATCCAGAGCCGCCTTGCCCAGCTCCAACACTTCACTCAGTTTGAATTTGCTCTTGAGCCAGTTCAACGCCCGCAACAGATCCCGTTCGACCTCGGTGAAATCACAGCCCAGCGGATACTCCGGAAACAGACGTGCATGCCGTGCCTGAATCGCCTGTAAACGCTCAGGTCGGTTATCGGTGAAGCGCGAATCGAGGCGAAAATCCTTCGGTAACTTACCCACCTTCTGTGCCTGTTCGATCAGCCCCGCCTGAAAGCGCGAATCACTGATATTCAGCAATGCCTCGATCACCACCGCATCGGTTTTCCCGCGAAGGTCGGCAATGCCATACTCGGTGACCACGATGTCCCGCAGGTGTCGCGGGATCGTGCAGTGACCGTATTCCCAGACAATGTTGGAACTGACGTCACCGCCCGACTCACGCCAGCTGCGCAGCAGCAACACCGACCGCGCCCCTTCCAGCGCATGGCCCTGGGCCACGAAGTTGTACTGCCCGCCCACACCGCTGAGCACCCGCCCGTCTTCCAGCTGATCCGCTACGCCAGCGCCCAGCAGGGTCATGGTAAATGCCGTGTTGATGAACCGCGCATCGAGCCGCTGCAAGCGTTTGAGCTCTTCCTGCCCGTATAGCTCGTTGATGTAGCTGATACGGGTCATGTTGAATTCGAGCCGCTTGCTCTGCGGCAACTCGCGCAGGCGTTGATAGAAACTGCGCGGCCCGAGGAAAAAACCGCCATGCACCGAAATTCCGTCGGTTTGCGCCGTTTCGTCGAGGGTGCCGGCATTGGCCTGCTGCTGGGTCGGCACATCCGGGTACACCTTGCGCCGCACGATCCCGGCGTCGGCCAGCACCAGCAAGCCGTTGACGAACATTTCACTGCACCCGTACAGGCCCTTGGCGAACGGATCGATGCCGCCTTCGCGCTCGATCAATTGCGCCCATGGGCTGAGATCGATGTCAGCCAGCAAAGCCTTGTAAGCGTCGCTGTCGGCCTGTCGCGCCAGCAACGCGGCGGTCAACGCATCGCCCATGGAGCCGATGCCGATCTGCAAGGTGCCGCCATCGCGTACCAGGGTGCTGGCGTGCAACCCGATGAAATGATCCTGGAAACCCACTGGCATGTTCGGCGTGGAGAACAGCGTGGTGCTGTCCTTCTCGTCGATCAGCAAGTCGAAGGTATCGATACCGACTTCGGCATCACCGGGCATGTAGGGCAAATAGTCATGCACCTGGCCGACCATCAGGATCGTCTCCCCGGCTTCCCGGCGCCTGGCGATCATCGGCAGCAGGTCGAGGGTGATGTCCGGGTTGCAGCTCAGGCTCAAGCGATCGGGATGCTCAGCATGGCTGGCCACCAATTGCGCAACCAGGTTCAAGCCTGCGGCATTGATGTCCCGGGCGGCGTGGCTGTAGTTGCTGCTGACGTAATCCTGCTGGGCCGACGCGCTGTGGAGCAGGCTGCCCGGCTGCATGAAGAACTGCTGGATGTGAATGTTGGCCGGCAGGTTGTCGCGCTGCAGGCCGGCGAGAAAATCCAGCTCTGGATAATCGCCAAAGACCCGTTCGACAAAGGGTTCGAGAAAACGCTTTTGCAATCCGTCGCCCAGCGCTGGACGGCCAAGGCACAGGGCGGTGTAGATCGTCAGTTGCCGCTGCGGCAATTGCGCCACACGTTGATACAGCGCGTTGACGAAAGGGTTGGGTTTGCCCAGGCCCAGGGGCAGGCCCATGTGGATATGCGCCGGCAACCGCGCCAACACCTCATCGACCGCTTGCTCGATAGAACACAGCTGTACCATCCGATCCTCCCGTACATTCCATGAAGTGGGGTTGGACCGAGCTTGCCGGGTCTTTACTGCATTGAACAGTAGGAGCTGCCGAAGGCTGCGATCTTTTGATCTTGTTTTTTAACAATCAAGATCAAAAGATCGCAGCCTGCGGCAGCTCAGGGGAAATCGCAGGCACAAAAAAGCCGCTCGCAAGCGGCTTTTTCGCGAAAGAGGCGGACCGGTTACAGGCCGGACATTTCTTTGATGGCGCCCTTCAGCTCGTCGTCGGAGCAGTCGGCGCAGGTGCCTTTTGGCGGCATCGCGTTGATACCGGTGATGGCTTTGGCCAGGATGCCATCAAGGCCGCCCTGGTGGTCGGCGCGCTCTTTCCACGCGGCCTTGTCACCGATTTTCGGCGCGCCCAGCAAGCCGGTACCGTGACAGGCATTGCAATGCTTGGCAATGACGTCTTTAGGCGCCTTGGCACCGCCACCCCCGCCAGTCGCAGCGGCGACTTCCATGCCCTTGCACTCTTTGCCCTGGACACAGACCTGGCCGACTGGCTCAAGGCGCTTGGCAATTTCGTCGTTCGTCGCAGCTTGAGCGCTGACAGCCCAGAGGGCCAATACGGTTGCTGGTGCGGCCAGCATTTTCATAATTAGATTCACGCGTTCACCCTCAATGGTGGCTAGTCACGCCTACGGCCACGGTTCGCAGGCGGGCGCAAGTATAGCGGTAAGCCCGCGACACTGAAACAACCCCAAAGTCGAAGGGGTCTTGTTGCGCAACGGTCAAACAGCTCGGGTGCCTCGGCCATGCTGGCGGGGCGCCTCTTTCCTTAAAAATTCGCGGGTGTTGCTGCGCTGATTAGTCGCGCCGGCGCATCGAACGGATTACGGAAACGATGCGGCTTGGTACTTTCAAAGTAGTAGCTATCGCCGGCTTCGAGCACAAATGTTTCAAGCCCGACCACCAGTTCCAGCCGCCCTTCCACCAAAATGCCGGTTTCCTCACCCTCATGGGTGAGCATCTCGTCACCGGTGTCGGCGCCAGGCGGGTAGATTTCATTGAGGAAGGCGATAGCACGGCTCGGGTGAGCCCGGCCGACCAGTTTCATGGTCACTGCACCATCGGAAATATCGATCAGCTCGTTGGCTTTGTAGACGATCTGAGTCGGTTTTTCCTGGAGGATTTCTTCGGAAAAGAACTCGACCATGGACATGGGAATCCCGCCCAACACCTTCCTCAGCGAACTGATCGAGGGGCTGACGCTGTTCTTCTCGATCATCGAAATCGTGCTGTTGGTGACGCCCGCGCGTTTGGCGAGCTCACGCTGGGAAAGACCTTTGAGCTTGCGGATTGATTGCAGTCGTTCACCGACGTCCAATGCAGGAGCCTCCAGGGATTCAGGTTGTTGGAATATTGAGCGTTATCATGGCGACAGCGTTCAGTATTTACAACACTTTGACCTGAATCCTGTTCGGCGAGGCGACTTCCGGTGCCTGCCGTTTGGCCTTAGCTCCCGGAATAGAGCATTGGCACCCGGCGCAGGTTGCAGAAGATCTGGTAAGGAATCGTGCCGGCGGCGATGGCCACGTCGCTGGCGAGGATGTTTTTGCCCCACAACTCGACGGTCGAACCGAGGCCGGCTTGCGGCACATCGGTCAAGTCAATGCAGAGCATGTCCATCGACACCCGGCCAATCAACTGGCTGCGTTGCCCGGCGACCAGAACCGGCGTGCCGGTGGGCGCCAACCGTGGATAGCCATCGGCGTAACCCATGGCCACCACGCCCACGCGCATCGGCTTGGGAGTGATGAACCGGGCGCCGTAGCCAATCGGCTCGCCCGCCGGCAATTCACGCACGCTGATCACTTTCGATTCGAGGGTCATCACCGGTTGCAGGCGCGAGGCCACGGCGTTGGCTTCTTCGAAAGGCGTCGCGCCGTAGAGCATGATGCCCGGACGAACCCAATCGCTTGGCACCTGGGGCCAACCGAGCACCGCTGGCGAGTTACGCAGGCTGACTTCGGCCGACAAACCCTGGCGCGCTGCTTCGAATACGGCAACCTGCTCGGCACTGGCCTGGCTGTGCAGCTCATCGGCGCGGGCAAAGTGGCTCATCAACACGATCTTAGCCACGTTGCCGCTGGCCAGCAGGCGTTGATAGCCCGCCTGATAATCCTTCGGATGCAGGCCGACCCGGTGCATGCCCGAATCGAGCTTGAGCCAGACGGTGATCGGCTTGCTCAATGCGGCTTTCTCGATGGCTTCGAGTTGCCACAGCGAATGCACCACGCACCAGAAATCATGCTCGACGATCAGCGACAACTCATCGGCTTCGAAAAAACCTTCCAGCAGCAACACCGGCGCGCGAATGCCCGCCGCGCGCAACTCCAGGGCCTCTTCGATGCAGGCCACGGCAAAGCCGTCGGCCTCGGCTTCCAGCGCCTGGGCGCAACGCACCGCGCCATGGCCATAGGCATCGGCCTTGATCACCGCGAGGGCACGGGCTCCCGTGACTTCACGGGCGATCCGGTAGTTGTGACGCAGGGCTTGAAGGTCGATCAGGGCACGGGCAGGACGCATGGCGGCAGACTTCTGGTCGGTCGTTAAAAAAAACCGGTGCTGCCGACGGCGTAAACCGCCAGTAGCACCGGAAGAGGGATCTTTCTGAGCTGTTTACTGCAAGGTAGTCATGGCAGAGCGGCTACAACCGTGGCGCGAGGCCTCATTGGTGAGCTGGCGCAGGGCTGACATGCTTTGCAGTATCCTGGGTTTTGCTGCCATAACGGGAAATATCGAGGCCTTCGGCGCTGATCTGCGGCTTTCTCTTGGCCATCAGGTCCGCCAGCAAGCGACCGGAACCGCACGCCATGGTCCAGCCGAGGGTGCCGTGACCGGTGTTCAGGAACAGGTTCTTGAACGGGGTCGCACCGACGATCGGCGTGCCGTCCGGCGTGGTCGGACGCAGGCCGGTCCAGAAGCTGGCTTCGGCCAGGTTGCCGCCCTGAGGATAAAGGTCGTTGACGATCATCTCCAGGGTTTCCCGGCGACGCGGGTTCAGCGACAGGTCAAAACCGGCGATCTCCGCCATGCCGCCAACGCGGATGCGGTTGTCGAAACGGGTGATCGCGACCTTGTAGGTCTCGTCGAGAATGGTCGAGGTCGGGGCCATTGCCGGGTTGGTGATCGGCACGGTCAGGGAGTAACCCTTGAGTGGATACACCGGCGCCTTGATGCCGAGCGGCTTGAGCAGTTGCGGCGAGTAGCTGCCGAGCGCCAGTACGTAGCGGTCAGCGGTTTCCAGCTTGCCGTCGATCCACACGCCGTTGATACGGTCACCGGCGAAGTCGAGGCGCTGAATGTCCTGGCCGAAACGGAATTGCACACCGAGGTTGGCGGCCATTTCCGCGAGCTTGGTGGTGAACATCTGGCAGTCACCGGTCTGGTCGTTCGGCAGGCGCAAGGCACCGGCGAGGATGTCGGTGACGCTGGCCAGGGCCGGTTCGACGCGGGCAATGCCTTCGCGGTCGAGCAGTTCGAACGGCACGCCGGACTCTTTCAGCACGGCGATGTCTTTCGCGGCGCCATCAAGCTGGGCCTGGGTGCGGAACAGTTGCGTGGTACCGAGGCTGCGGCCTTCGTAGGCGATGCCGGTTTCAGCGCGCAATTCGTCGAGGCAGTCACGGCTGTATTCGGACAGGCGGACCATGCGCTCCTTGTTCACCGCGTAACGGCTGGCGGTGCAGTTGCGCAGCATCTGTGCCATCCACAGGTACTGATCGATGTCGGCAGTGGCCTTGATCGCCAGGGGTGCATGGCGCTGCAGCAGCCATTTGATCGCCTTGAGCGGCACACCCGGCGCGGCCCACGGCGAGGCATAACCCGGCGAAACCTGCCCGGCGTTGGCGAAACTGGTCTCCATGGCGGCCGCTGGCTGCCGGTCGACCACCACCACTTCAAACCCGGCACGCGCCAGATAATAAGCACTGGTGGTACCGATGACGCCGCTGCCCAAGACCATGACGCGCATTTTCATTTCCCTCATCGCGGCTAACCGCTGACGTTTGTTGTTCAGAGCTTCAGATGTGCGCAGTTTAAAAAAGATTTGCCAGTGCTTTTCACTATATAAGCGCCTATATTTGGCGACAATTCTCGGCAAAAACCCTTTTCACGGAGGCGCATCCCCTATGCGTACCAACACTCAGACCAAACGTGAGCTGGACAAGATCGACCGCAACATCCTGCGGATCCTGCAAGCGGACGGGCGCATATCCTTTACCGAGCTTGGGGAAAAAGTCGGGCTCTCGACCACGCCCTGTACCGAGCGGGTGCGCCGCCTGGAGCGCGAGGGGATCATCATGGGCTACAACGCCCGGCTCAATCCGCAGCACCTCAAGGGCAGCCTGTTGGTGTTCGTCGAGATCAGCCTCGATTACAAGTCCGGCGATACCTTCGAAGAGTTCCGGCGCGCGGTCCTGAAGCTGCCCCACGTGCTGGAGTGCCATTTGGTGTCAGGGGATTTCGACTACCTGGTGAAGGCGCGGATATCCGAGATGGCCTCGTACCGCAAACTGCTGGGCGACATCCTGCTCAAGCTGCCGCATGTGCGCGAATCCAAGAGCTATATCGTGATGGAAGAGGTGAAGGAGAGTTTGAGTTTGCCGATTCCGGATTGAAGATCTTTTAAACCAGCACCTGCCGATTCGAGGCCATGTACTCGAATACCTGCTTCTCCACCCGCGGATGAATCAACTCTACCGGCCCTCGCCCATTGGGGCACGGCAGGGTCTTGGTGGTGCCAAACAACCGGCAGATCAGCGGCCGCTCGTCATACACCGTGCAGCCGTTCGGCCCCAGGTGAACGCAGTTGAGTTCATCCATCGCCGCCTCCTGCTCGGCGCGGCTCTTGCGCGGCAGACGGGACATTTCCTCCGGCGAAGTGGTTACCGGGCCGCAGCAGTCATGGCAACCGGGCACGCACTCGAACGAGGGGATCTGTTGGCGCAGCGTGCGAATTTTCTGACTGTTGCAACTCATCTAATCCACTACCGATCTCGGAACAGGGTCGGATTCTGACGTAAAAGCCCCGATCCAGACAGCACCGGCCGACCAGTGTTGCCCGCCTACGAGGTCCGGCTTATGCTCCGTCAAATTTTCCAGACGCTCGAATCAGGATCACGCACATGAATGGCCGTGCCCAGCCGCCTGCCGCGAATCACCAGCACACCGGCTCTTATTATGCCGCCAGCAGCCTGCCCCAGCCCGACCATCCGGTGCTGACCGGCGAGCTGGTGGCTGACGTTTGCGTGGTCGGTGGCGGGTTCTCCGGGTTGAACACCGCGCTGGAACTGGCAGAACGCGGCCTGAGCGTGGTGCTGCTCGAAGCCCATAAAATCGGCTGGGGCGCCAGCGGCCGCAATGGCGGGCAGTTGATTCGGGGGGTTGGCCATGGCCTGGATCAGTTTGCCAATGTGATCGGTACCGACGGCGTACGTCAAATGAAGCTCATGGGGCTGGAAGCGGTGGAAATCGTCCGACAGAGAGTCGAGCGGTTTCGCATTCCCTGCGACCTGACCTGGGGCTATTGCGACCTTGCCAACAAGCCGCGCGACCTCGAAGGCTTCGCCGAAGACGCCGAAGAACTGCGCAGTCTCGGTTACCGCTATGAAACCCGACTGCTGCAAGCCCATGAAATGCACACGGTGGTGGGCTCCAAACGCTACGTCGGCGGGCTGATCGACATGGGCTCCGGCCATCTGCATCCGCTGAACCTGGCCCTGGGCGAAGCCGCGGCCGCCCGGCAACTGGGGGCCCGACTGTTTGAGCAGTCGGCCGTCACGCGCATCGATTACGGCCCCGAGGTCAAGGTGCACACCGCCAAAGGCTCGGTCCGGGCCAAGACCCTGGTACTGGGCTGCAACGCCTACCTCAATGAACTCAATCCCGAACTCAGCGGCAAAGTGCTGCCCGCCGGCAGCTATATCATCGCCACCGAGCCTTTGAGTGAAGAACAAGCCCACGCCCTGTTGCCGCAGAACATGGCGGTCTGCGATCAACGGGTGGCACTGGATTACTACCGACTCTCGGCGGACCGCCGCTTGCTGTTCGGCGGCGCCTGCCATTACTCGGGGCGAGACCCGAAAGACATTGCGGCCTATATGCGCCCGAAAATGCTGGAGGTCTTCCCGCAACTGGCCAGCGTGCGGATCGATTATCAATGGGGTGGGATGATCGGCATCGGTGCCAACCGCCTACCGCAGATCGGGCGGCTCAAGGACCAGACGAACGTGTATTACGCCCAGGCCTATTCCGGTCATGGGGCGAACGCTACGCACCTGGCGGGCAAGCTGCTGGCCGAGGCCATCAGCGGTCAGCACAGTGGCGGCTTCGACCTGTTTGCCCAGGTGCCCCACATCACCTTCCCCGGCGGCAAGCATCTGCGCTCGCCGTTGCTGGCGTTGGGGATGTTGTGGCATCGGATGAAAGAGTTGGTCTGAACAATTCGAGGCGTCTGTGCCGACGCTTTCGCGAGCAAGCCCGCTCCCACATTTGATATGTGATCGAACACAAAATCCGTATTCACCAAGATCCAATGTGGGAGCGGGCTTGCTCGCGAATCGATTTAAAGAACACCACTTGAGTCAGATCCGCCAGAACGGCTTAAGCCCCTCCTCCCGCGCCTGCTCGCGCGTCAGCCCGACATCCTTGAGCTGTTCCGCCGTCAGCGCCAGCAATGCCTTGCGTGTGTGCAGTCGCTGCCAGAACAGACCCCAGCGGCTCAGGTGGGACGGCGCATTGCGCATGGGCGCATGGCGTGCACCGTCCCTTTGCCCTGCCGTCAGTTCCTGACTGTGTAACGTCAGCCGCACATCGCTCAAGCCGTTCATTTTGATTGCTCCTGTTTACTTGGGTAGCCAGAGCTTTCATGATGCGGTTGCGAGCAAATGCATTACAGATTCAAAAGACCTGTATTAGATCCATACAGATTCGCCGTTTATGCCGCTGAATCCTGAATTTTTGCCCGATCTGTACTGGTCAATCCCCTCTCCCACGCCGAGACTGCACCATGACCCTCTACGTCAACCTCGCCGAATTGCTCGGCACGCGTATCGAACAGGGCTTCTATCGTCCCGGTGACCGCTTGCCCTCGGTGCGGGCGCTGAGCGTCGAACACGGGGTCAGCCTGAGCACGGTGCAGCAAGCCTATCGGGTGCTGGAAGACAACGGTTTGGCCATGCCACGACCGAAGTCCGGGTACTTCGTGCCCGTCAGCCGCGAACTGCCGGACCTGCCGGCGATTGGCCGTCCAGCCCAACGGCCGGTGGATATTTCGCAATGGGACCAGGTGCTGGAACTGATCCGCGCCGTGCCGCGCAAGGACGTGGTGCAACTGGGTCGCGGCATGCCGGACATCACCAGCCCGACCATGAAACCCTTGCTGCGCGATCTGGCGCGCATCAGCCGGCGGCAAGACATGCCGGGCCTGTATTACGACAACATCCACGGTAACCTCGAACTGCGCGAACAGATCGCCCGCCTGATGCTCGACTCAGGCTGCCAGCTGGGGCCTGGCGATCTGGTGGTGACTACCGGTTGCCACGAAGCGCTGTCCACCAGTATTAGGGCGATCTGTGCACCCGGGGACATTGTGGCGGTGGATTCGCCGAGTTTTCACGGTGCCATGCAGACCCTCAAGGGGCTGGGCATGAAAGCCCTGGAGATTCCCACCGACCCGCTTACCGGGATCAGCCTGGATGCCCTGGAACTGGCACTGGAGCAGTGGCCAATCAAGGCCATACAGTTGACCCCCAACTGCAACAACCCGCTGGGCTACATCATGCCGGAGTCGCGCAAACGCTCGTTGTTGACGCTCGCTCAGCGTTTCGACGTGGCGATCATCGAAGACGATGTGTATGGCGAACTGGCCTATTCCTATCCGCGCCCACGCACGATCAAATCCTTCGACGAGGACGGCCGCGTGCTGCTGTGCAGTTCGTTTTCCAAGACCCTGGCTCCAGGCCTGCGCATCGGTTGGGTCGCGCCCGGGCGCTATCTGGAACGGGTGCTGCACATGAAATACATCAGCACCGGCTCGACCGCTCCGCAACCGCAGATCGCCATCGCCGAATTCCTCAAGGGCGGCCATTTCGAACCGCATTTGCGGCGGATGCGCACGCAATACCAGCGAAATCGCGACATGATGATCGACTGGGTCGCCCGCTACTTTCCACCGGGCACTCGCGCCAGTCGACCGCAGGGAAGCTTCATGCTGTGGGTCGAGCTGCCGGAAGGATTCGACACGCTGAAACTCAATCGCGATCTGCACGATCAAGGCGTGCAGATCGCCGTCGGCAGCATCTTTTCCGCATCGGGCAAATACCGCAATTGCCTGCGCATGAACTACGCTGCCAAACCAACGGCACAGATTGAAGAAGCCGTGCGCAAGGTCGGCGCCGCCGCCATCCGATTGCTTGCGCAAACTTGCGAGCTAGGCGACTGACTTTTTTGCTCACACCAGCGTCCATATGCCTACAACTGCCGCCACCCGGAACGATCCCACGTGACAGCCAGACAGTCCCTGCTTGCTCTTGTGTTACTCACTTCGTTCCTCGGCGGCTGCGCCAACTTCGACCTGCAGGTTGAACCGAGCCAGGCGCTACCGGCGAGCGGCTCGGCATTCGGCCGATCGGTCCAGGCCCAGGCCGCCACCCATGAGGGGAAATCGGGCTTTCGCCTGCTGTCCGACAGCACCGAGGCGTTTACCGCCCGCGCCGAGCTGATTCGCAACGCGCAAAGCAGCCTCGACCTGCAGTACTACATCGTGCATGACGGCATCAGCACGCGGATGCTGGTTTCTGAATTGCTCAAGGCCGCAGACCGCGGCGTACGGGTGCGCATCCTGCTCGATGACACCACCAGCGATGGCCTGGACAAGACCATCGCCACGCTGGCGGCGCATGCACAAATCCAGATCCGCGTATTCAACCCGTTGCATCTGGGTCGCAGCACCGGCGTGACGCGCACCATCGGCCGGTTGCTCAATGTGTCGCGGCAACATCGACGCATGCACAATAAACTGTGGCTGGCCGACAACAGCATGGCGATTGTCGGTGGGCGCAACCTGGGGGATGAGTATTTCGATGCCAAGCCCAACCTGAACTTCACCGACATCGACATGCTCAGTGTCGGGCCGGTCGCCGAGCAGTTGGGGCACAGTTTCGACCAGTACTGGAACAGCGCCCTGAGCAAGCCGATCGCTGAATTTGTCTCCAGCAAACCGACTGCCGAGGACCTGCAAAACACCCGCACCCGACTGGAAGAATCCTTGGAGGAATCGCGCAAACAGAACCACGCGCTCTATCAACAGTTGATGAAATTCGCCACGCAGCCGCGCCTGGATATCTGGCGCGAAGAGCTGATCTGGGCCTGGAATCAGGCGCTGTGGGATGCACCGAGCAAGGTGCTGGCCGACGGCGAGCCTGACCCTCAGTTGCTGCTGACGACCCAGTTGGCGCCCGCACTCGATGGCGTCAGCAAAGAGCTGATCATGATCTCGGCCTATTTCGTGCCTGGGCCACCGGGGCTGGTCTACCTGACCGGACGGGCTGACGCCGGTGTAACGGTACGCCTGCTGACCAACTCACTGGAGGCCACTGACGTGCCGGCGGTGCATGGCGGCTATGCACCGTATCGCAAGGCGCTGCTGGAGCACGGCGTGCAACTCTTCGAACTGCGCCGCCAGCCCGGAGACAGCAGCGGTAGCGGACCTCGGCTGTTTTCCAGCAAGTCTTACGGCGATTCCGATTCCAGCCTGCACAGCAAGGCCATGATCTTCGACCAGCAAAAATCCTTCATCGGCTCGTTCAACTTCGACCCGCGCTCGGTACTGTGGAACACCGAGGTCGGGGTGCTGGTGGACAGTCCGGAACTGGCGGCCCACGTTCGCGACCTGGCGTTGCAGGGCATGGCACCGGCCTTGAGTTACCATGTGCAGCTGAAGAATGAACAGGTCGTATGGACCACCGAAGACGACGGCAAAATGCACACCATGACCGAGGAACCGGGCAGCTGGTGGCGGCACTTCAATGCCTGGCTCAGCGATATCGTCGGGCTGGAGCGGATGCTTTAAAAGATCGCAGCCTTCGGCAGCTCCTACAGATGTACGCATTCCCCCTGTAGGAGCTGCCGCAGGCTGCGATCTTTTGATCTTATGCGGGCTGTACCGCGCCAAACGCACCCTGGCGCGACACCAGTATCACCAACCCAAACGCCCCCGCCGCCATCAGCAACGGCAACGCATGCCCGCTGATCCACTGGCTGCCGGCACCGGCGATCAACGGCCCGAGCAGGCAACCGATGCCCCACAGCTGGGCAATGTGCGCATTGGCCCGCACCAGCGCATCGTCGCGATACCGCTCGCCAATCAGGATCAGCGACAAGGTAAACAGCCCGCCAGCACTGGCACCGAACAGCACCCACAGCGGCCAGATCATCAGGGTCTCGATCAGCAACGGGATCGCCAGGCTCGACACCAGCAGCACTACCGCGCAGCCGGTAAACAGCGCACGCCGCGACACGCGATCAGCCAATGCACCGATGGGCAGTTGCAGCAAGGCATCCCCCACCACTACGGTGCTGACCATCGCCAGGGCGATTTCCGTGGTGAAGCCCTGGCGCAGACAGTACACCGGCAGCAGCGTCAGGATCATCGCCTCGAAGGCGGCGAACAGCGACACCGCCCAGGCAATGGCCGGCAGGCCACGGCAGAAGGTCAGCAAATCACCGAAGGTCACGCTGCAGGCCTCGCTGCCGGGCGCACCACTGCGTCCCAGCAACAGGAGCGGCGCCGCCACCAGCAGGCCGACGCCGACCCAGAAACCATAATCGTGTTCGGTACCCAGCACGCCCAACAGGATCGGCCCGGCCAACTGGCTCAACGCGTAACTGCTGCCGTACAGCGCCACCAGCCGTCCACGCCACTCTTCGACTACCAGCTGGTTGATCCAGCTTTCACCGAGGATGAAGACCAGGGTCAGGATCACGCCGATCATCAGGCGCAGGACCAGCCAGATCGGATAACTCGGCAACAATGCCAGCAAACCGATGGACACCGCCCCGGCCCACAGGCACAGGCGCATCAGATTGGCCGTACCCAGACGGGCCGCCAGATGACTGGAAATCTTCGCGCCCAGCAGCACGCCAATGGCCGGCATGGCTGCCATCACGCCGATGGCAAACGAGCCGTAACCCCAGCTTTCCAGGCGGAACGACACCAGCGGCATGCTGACACCCAGGGCCAGGCCGACACTCAAGACAGACGCCAACACGGCGAAATACGTCGCCCAACGCATGTTCCACGCTCCTGTGGATATTTTTATGGCCTGCACAAAACACTGTGGGAGCGGGCTTGCTCGCGAAGAGGCCATCACATTCAACATCAATGTTGACTGTCACACCGCCTTCGCGAGCAAGCCCGCTCCCACAGGGGATCTACGTCGTTAAGAAAACCGACTTATAGCTTGATCCAGGTCGCCTTCAGCTCGGTGTACTTGTCGAACGCATGCAGCGACTTGTCGCGACCGTTGCCGGACTGCTTGAAGCCACCGAATGGCGCCGTCATGTCGCCACCGTCGTACTGGTTGACCCACACGCTACCGGCACGCAGTGCACGGGCGGTCAGGTGAGCCTTGGAGATGTCCTTGGTCCACACTGCCGCGGCGAGGCCGTACGGCGTGTCGTTGGCGATCGCGATGGCCTCTTCGGCGGTATCGAAAGCGATGACCGACAGCACCGGCCCGAAGATTTCTTCCTGGGCGATCTTCATCGCGTTGCTCACGCCATCGAAAATCGTCGGCTCAACGTAGGTGCCACCGGTTTCCTGCAGCGTGCGCTTACCACCGGCAACCAGCTTGGCGCCATCGCTGTGACCCGATTCGATGTACGACAGCACGGTGTTCATCTGCTGGGTGTCCACCAGCGCACCGACGTTGGTCGCCGGGTCCAGCGGGTTGCCCGGCTTCCAGGCTTTCAGCGCTTCGATCACCAGTGGCAGGAACTGGTCCTTGATCGAACGCTCCACCAGCAGGCGCGAACCGGCGGTGCAGACTTCGCCCTGGTTGAACGCAATGGCGCCGGCAGCGGCTTCGGCAGCCTCTTGCAGGTTCGGTGCATCGGCGAACACGATGTTCGGGCTCTTGCCACCGGCTTCGAGCCAGACGCGCTTCATGTTCGACTCGCCGGAGTAGATCAGCAGCTGCTTGGCGATCTTGGTCGAACCGGTGAACACCAGGGTGTCGACATCGTTATGCAGGGCCAGGGCCTTGCCGACGGTGTGACCGTAACCCGGCAGCACGTTGAGCACGCCTTTCGGGATCCCGGCTTCAACGGCCAGGGCTGCGATACGGATGGCGGTCAGCGGGGATTTTTCCGACGGCTTGAGGATCACCGAGTTACCGGTGGACAGCGCCGGGCCGAGCTTCCAGCAAGCCATCATCAGCGGGAAGTTCCACGGCACGATGGCGCCGACAACGCCGACTGGCTCGCGAGTGACCAGGCCCAGTTGATCATGCGGGGTAGCGGCCACTTCATCGTAGATCTTGTCGATGGCCTCGCCGCTCCAGCTCAGGGCTTGCGCCGCGCCAGGAACGTCGATGTACAGGGAGTCGCTGATCGGCTTGCCCATGTCCAGGGTTTCAAGCAGGGCCAGTTCTTCGGCGTGCTTTTTCAGCAGGCCGGCGAAACGGATCATGGTGGCTTTGCGCTTGGTCGGCGCCAGGCGCGACCAGACACCGGAATTGAAGGTGGCGCGGGCGTTTTCAACAGCGCGCTGGGCATCGGCGGCATCACAGCTGGCAATCTTGCCCAGCAGGCGACCATCGACCGGGCTGATGCACTCGAAGGTCTCGGCGGAGACAGCATCGGTGTATTCGCCATTGATGTAGGCGCGGCCTTCGATCTTCAGATCGCGAGCGCGTTGCTCCCAGTCGGCACGAGTCAGGGTGGTCATGCGAGTGTCCTCCTCTTATTGAATACGACACCCGCGTTCTTCGCGGGCGCTGTCAGGAATTCTGCCTGGCCAGCCTGCTTACGGCCCAAGGCAACCACCACCCTAAACCAGCGGCAGGTGAAGTTTCAATATATTTGACATAACGCCGGCAAACGGCCTTGCGATGTTCATTTTAATAAACATAGACTTCGGCATTACCAACCACTCGCACCGCAATGACGGGGGAATACAACAATGAGCATCCAGAACATCGTCGACTTCAGCCAGGCCACCACGGCCGTCGAACGCTATCGCCCAGACCCGGCAAAAGTCCTCAAGGGCGATCCCGAACAAGCAGTGTACAACCACTACAACAGTCCTTGCGGCCAACTGAATGCCGGCGTGTGGGAAGGCGCCGTCGGCCAGTGGCTGGTGAATTTCACCGAGCATGAATACTGCGAAATCGTCCAGGGCGTTTCCGTGCTGCGCGACAACGACGGCAACAGCAAAACCGTGCGCGCGGGCGATCGCTTCGTGATCCCGGCCGGGTTCCGCGGTACCTGGGAAGTGCTGGAGCCGTGCCGCAAGATCTATGTGGCGTTTGAGCAGAAGGCCTGAGGATTTTTGTAGCCAGGGCTCATTTGTCCGGGTCCACAGCGCTCAAATGTGGGAGCGGGCTTGCTCGCGAAGGGGCCCTGACAGGCAACACACAAACCACAGGCAACAAAAAAGGCCCGTATCTCGCGATACGGGCCTTTTTCGTAAGTCGGGAAAAATCAATTACTTGATTTTGCCTTCCTTGTAGATCACGTGCTTGCGAACAACCGGATCAAATTTCTTGATCTCGATTTTGTCCGGGGTAGTGCGCTTGTTCTTGTCGGTAGTGTAGAAGTGACCAGTACCGGCGCTCGAAATCAAACGAATCAATTCACGCATGATTAGCTCCCTTAGATCTTGCCAGCGGCGCGGATTTCGGCCAGCACGACAGTGATGCCACGCTTGTCGATGATACGCATGCCTTTGGCAGATACGCGCAGACGCACGAAACGTTTCTCTTCTTCAACCCAGAAGCGGTGATGCTGCAGGTTCGGCAGGAAACGACGACGGGTTTTGTTATTTGCGTGGGAAATGTTATTCCCAGTCACCGGACCCTTACCGGTAACTTGACAGACTCTCGACATGCCTCAGCCCTCTAAAACCACATGCCCAACCCGGCATGGGTTGGCCGCTTAATCTCTCAGTCATTTGGCGCCAGGCGCCGCGTTTCTTTAAGGGTCTTACCGGCTACACCTACAAACGAAGGAACCGGGCCCCTAGAAAAGAGCGCTGCTTTATACCAGAAAGACTCGAGAGCAACAACATTCGGTGTGCGTTGAGTTGATAAAAAACCCGTTTTTCAGGCGCCAGGCGCCTTGGATCAAGGCTGCCGTCGATTTCTACCGCTCGTCGCAGAGAATCCGCTCGACCGGCAAAATCCAGCTTTTTCCAACCCGTGCTCACCCGAATCGATCGGCTATAGTCCCCTGAAATCGAAAAAGGGGATAGTCATTTGCAATCCAGCCCACTAGGGTAAGCCTTTTCCAGACTGCACTTGCAGATGGGCCTTCGATCTGTAAAGGAACCCGACCATGCGCCTCGCTGCCCTACCGCTGCTGCTTGCCCCGCTCCTGCTGGGCCCACAGGCCTTCGCCGCCGCCCTGAGCGTCTGCACCGAGGCCAGCCCGGAAGGGTTCGATGTGGTGCAATACAACTCGCTGACCACCACCAACGCCTCGGCCGACGTGTTGATGAACCGCCTGGTGGATTTCGACACCGCCAGCGGCAAAGTTGTCGCCAGCCTCGCGGACAGCTGGGAGGTCACCCCTGATGGCCTGAGCTACGTCTTCAAGCTGCACCCGCAGGTTAAATTTCACCGCACCGACTATTTCAGCCCGACGCGCGAATTGACCGCCGAGGACGTGAAGTTCAGCTTCGACCGCATGCTCGACCCGGCCAACCCATGGCACAAAGTCGCCCAGAGCGGCTTTCCCCACGCGCAATCGATGCAATTGCCTGCGCTGATCAAGAAGATCGATGCGCTGGACCCGCTGACCGTTCGCTTTACCCTGGATCACCCGGACTCCACCTTCCTCGCCACCCTGAGCATGGGGTTCGCTTCGATCTACTCGGCTGAGTACGCCGACAAGCTGATGAAGGCCGGCACGCCGGAGAAGCTTAACAGCCAGCCGATCGGCACCGGCCCGTTCGTATTCACGCGCTTCCAGAAGGACGCCACCGTTCGCTACAAGGCCAATGCCGAGTACTTCGGCGGCAAGCCCTCGGTCGACCCGCTGATCTTTGCCATCACCCCTGACGCCAACGTGCGCCTGCAGAAACTGCGCCGCAATGAATGCCAGATCGCCCTGTCGCCCAAACCGCTGGATGTCCAGGCCGCGCTGAAAGAGCCGACCTTGAAAGTCGAAAAAACTGACGCCTTCATGACCGCGTTCGTCGCCATCAACAGTCAGCACCCGCCCTTGGACAAACCTGAAGTGCGCCAGGCGATCAACCTCGCCTTCGACAAGGCCAACTACGTCAAGGCCGTGTTCGAGGACACCGCCGAACCCGCCAACGGCCCCTACCCGCCCAACACCTGGAGCTATGCGAAAGCGTTGCCGGGCTACCCCCATGACATCGAGAAGGCCAAGGCATTGATGGCCAAGGCCGGGCTCAAGGACGGCTTCCAGACCACGATCTGGACCCGCCCGTCCGGCAGCCTGCTGAACCCCAACCCGAGCCTGGGTGCCCAGATGCTTCAGTCCGACCTGGCGGAAATCGGCATTCAGGCGGAAATTCGCGTGATCGAATGGGGCGAGCTGATCCGCCGCGCCAAGGCCGGTGAACACGACCTGCTGTTCATGGGCTGGGCCGGTGACAACGGCGACCCGGACAACTTCCTCACGCCGCAGTTTTCCTGTGCTGCGGTCAAGTCCGGCACCAACTTTGCCCGCTATTGCAACCAGGACCTGGACAAGTTGATCAGCGCCGGCAAAACCACCGGCGAGCAAGGCGTGCGCACCAAACTCTATGAGCAGGCCCAGACGCAGATCCAGCAACAGGCGCTGTGGCTGCCGCTGGCTCATCCGACTGCCTTCGCGCTGACGAACAAGGATGTCGAGGGCTACTCGGTCAGCCCGTTCGGGCGGCAGGACTACTCCAAGGTCAACATCAAGTAATAGCCGCCGCACACAAAACCCTGTGGGAGCGGTCTTGCTCGCGAAGAGGGAGAGTCAGTCGCCATCAATGCTGACTGATACACCGCCTTCGCGAGCAAGCCCGCTCCCACATGAGTTTCGCTCGCCCCGACTATCTCCTACATCCAGCCATACTCGGCCATCGACAACGGATCGCCGTCGCCGATGATGAAATGGTCGAGTACCCGCACATCGATAAGGTCCAGCGCCTTTTGCAGGCGCTTGGTCAGCACCCTGTCGGCCTGGCTGGGGTCAGTGTTGCGGATGGTTGTGGCAGAGGATCAATGCCGCCGCATTGTGAGCTAGCGCACGCTTGACCACTTGCCGCGGATGGACGCTGGTGTTGTCGATCGAGCCACGGAACAGCACCTCAAATCCCAGTACCTGATGCCTGGAGTCGAGAAACAGGCAACCGAACACCTCGTGGGGCTCATGGCGCAGCATCGATTTGAGGTAGTCACGCACCGCCTGCGGGTTTTCCAGCGCCGACTTGTCCCGCACCCGCTCGGCCAGGTGGCGTCTGCTCATTTCTTGAGCAGCCTGCAGCTGCGCAAATTTCGCCGGCCCGAGCCCCAACTGTTTGCTGAACGTTTCCTGATCAGCCTCCAGCAACAAACGCAGGCTGCCAAACTGAGTCAACAGGTGTCGCGCCAGATCCACGGCGCTTTTACCCACCACGCCGGTGCGTAAAAATATCGCCAGCAACTCGGCGTCCGAAAGACTTCCCGAGCCTTGTTCAAGCAACCTCTCCCGCGGCCGTTCCGCCGACGGCCAATCGCGAATACTCATAGCACCTCCCTGTCTGTGGGCGCCGCTGTTCCGTAGCGGTCGCTGTGATATCGTAGCCCATCTTTTTTGCGGGCGATTTCACTCCTGGGGAGGGGGTATCGCAACGCAGTCATCAACGAAATGAAAGGCAGGCCTATGCAGCGGCTGTATCGGAAACGCATTGTTCTGGGCGTCGGCGGCGGTATCGCTGCCTACAAGAGCGCCGACCTGGCTCGCCGCCTGATCGATCAGGGCGCGGAAGTGCGCGTGGTCATGACCCGTGGCGGTGCTGAGTTCATCACGCCACTGACCATGCAGGCCCTGTCCGGGCACCCGGTCCACCTGGACCTGCTGGACCCGGCGGCCGAGGCCGCGATGGGCCACATCGAACTGGCCAAATGGGCCGATCTGGTGCTGATCGCCCCCGCCACCGCCGATCTGATCGCGCGACTGGCCCAAGGCATTGCCGATGACCTGCTGACCACGCTGGTACTGGCGACCGACGCCGTGGTTGCCGTCGCACCGGCGATGAACCAGGCCATGTGGCGCGACCCGGCCACCCAGGCCAACCTGCAAACCCTCGAAAGCCGGGACATCAAGGCCTTCGGGCCAGCCTCCGGCAGCCAGGCCTGCGGTGACGTTGGCCTGGGGCGCATGCTCGAAGCCACGGAACTGGCCCAATGCGCGGCAGACTGCTTCCAGCGCCAGGCCCTGACCGGCAAGCACGTGCTGATCACCGCCGGCCCGACCCAGGAAAACATCGACCCGGTGCGCTACATCACCAACCACAGCTCCGGAAAAATGGGCTTTGCCCTGGCCGAAGCGGCGGTTGAAGCCGGCGCCCGCGTCACCCTGATCACCGGCCCGGTGCATCTGCCAACGCCGGATCGTGTCACGCGCATCGACGTCGTCAGCGCCCGCGACATGCTCGCCGCGTGTGAAGCGGCGATTCCCTGCGACCTGTTTATCGCCTCCGCAGCGGTCGCGGACTACCGCCCGGAAGTCGTCGCGCCACAGAAACTCAAGAAAGATCCTACGAACGGCGACGGCTTGTTGCTACAAATGGTACGCAACCCGGACATCCTCGCCAGCATCGCCACACGCCCCGACCGTCCGTTCAGTGTCGGTTTCGCCGCCGAGACCGAACACCTGCTCGATTACGCTGCCCGCAAGCTGAAAGACAAGAACCTCGATTTGATCGTCGCCAACGACGTCGCCAACCCGAGCATTGGCTTCAACAGCGAAGAAAACGCCTGCAGCGTGATCGACCGTGAGCTTCACGCCACACTCTTCGCCCAGACCAGCAAGAGCAAGATTGCTCGCCAGCTGATCACTTTTATCGCCGAACGTCTGAACCAGGTTTAATTTACATGCACGCTTTGCAAGCCAAGATCCTCGACCCCCGCATCGGTACCGAATTCCCGCTGCCGCAGTACGCCACGCCAGGCTCCGCCGGCCTCGACCTGCGCGCCATGCTGGAGCAGGACATCGTGATCAAGCCGGGTGAAACCGTACTGATCCCCACTGGCCTGTCGGTCTACATCGGCGATCCGAACCTGGCAGCGCTGATCCTGCCGCGCTCCGGCCTGGGCCATAAGCACGGCATCGTCCTGGGCAACCTGGTCGGGCTGATCGACTCCGACTACCAGGGTCCGCTGATGGTCTCGTGCTGGAACCGTGGCCAGACCGATTTCACCATGGCCGTCGGCGAACGCCTGGCGCAACTGGTGCTGGTACCGGTTGTGCAGGCACATTTCGAGATGGTCGAAGAGTTCGTCGAGACCCAGCGTGGTACCGGCGGTTTCGGTCATTCCGGAAGCCACTGACACCTTATCTACACGCCTGAAATCAAGGGATTGATCGGCCAAGAAGCCGCTCGCGTCGCTGGCATGGCCTTTTCGCACCACGAACTCTGCGCGAAAAACGCCGTCATACCTTTCAGTTTGAACCTGCCGGCGAGTCATTCGCCGGCCTGTCCAGCCACTTTCAAGATGGAGCATTACCCCAGATGAGCACCCCAGTGCGCGTTGCCCCCAAGTTCCCCGACAGCATTTTCCGCGCCTATGACATACGCGGCACAGTCCCGGAATTTCTCAACGCCGAAACGGCTTACTGGCTCGGTCGCGCCATCGGTGCCCAGAGCCTGGCCCAGGATGAACCGAACGTTTCCGTTGGCCGTGACGGTCGCCTGTCCGGCCCGGAGCTGGTTGAACAACTGATCCAGGGCCTGGCCGACAGCGGTTGCCACGTCAGTGACGTCGGCCTGGTGCCGACCCCGGCGCTGTACTACGCGGCCAATGTGCTGGCGGGCAAGTCCGGCGTGATGCTCACCGGCAGCCACAACCCATCGAATTACAACGGTTTCAAGATTGTCATTGCCGGCGATACCCTGGCCAATGAACAGATCCAGGCCCTCCATGACCGCCTCAAGACCAACGACCTGACCAGCGGCAAGGGCAGCATCACCCAGGTCGAGATCCTCGACCGCTACACCACCGAAATCGTCCAGGACATCAAGCTGGCCCGCCGCCTGAAAGTCGTGGTGGACTGCGGCAACGGCGCGGCCGGCGTGATCGCCCCGCAATTGATCGAAGCGCTGAACTGCGAAGTCATCCCGTTGTTCTGTGAAGTCGATGGCAACTTCCCCAACCATCACCCGGACCCGGGTAAGCCTGAAAACCTCGTCGACCTGATCGCCAAGGTCAAGGAAACCAACGCCGATATCGGCTTGGCTTTCGACGGCGACGGCGACCGCGTCGGCGTAGTGACCAACACCGGCAGCATCGTCTTCCCGGATCGCCTGCTGATGCTCTTCGCCCGCGACGTGGTAGCGCGCAACCCGAATGCGGAAATCATCTTCGACGTCAAATGCACCCGCCGCCTGATCCCGCTGATCAAGGAATACGGTGGTCGTCCGCTGATGTGGAAGACCGGTCATTCGTTGATCAAGAAGAAAATGAAACAATCCGGCGCCCTGTTGGCCGGCGAAATGAGCGGGCACATCTTCTTCAAGGAGCGCTGGTTCGGTTTCGACGACGGCATCTACAGCGCCGCACGGCTGCTGGAAATCCTCAGCAAGGAAAAATCCACGGCGGAGGAGCTGTTCGCGACCTTCCCGAACGATATTTCTACGCCAGAGATCAATATCCATGTGACCGAAGAGAGCAAATTCAGCATCATTGATGCATTGCACGACGCGAAGTGGGGCGAAGGCGCCGACCTGACCACTATCGACGGCGTGCGAGTCGACTATGCCAAAGGCTGGGGCCTGGTTCGCGCCTCCAACACCACACCGGTGCTGGTCCTGCGTTTCGAGGCCGATGACGAGGCTGAATTGCAACGCATCAAGGACGTTTTCCACGCCCAGTTGAAGCGTGTTGCACCTGATCTCCAACTACCGTTCTGATTCACCCGGAGCCCTGAATGACCCTCGAACGCGAAGCCGCCGCCAACACCGCCAAGGTCCTGTCCGAAGCGCTGCCTTACATTCGCCGCTATGTCGGCAAGACACTGGTGATCAAATACGGCGGCAACGCGATGGAAAGCGAGGAGCTCAAGACCGGCTTCGCCCGCGACATCGTGTTGATGAAGGCCGTGGGTATCAACCCGGTCGTGGTTCACGGCGGCGGCCCGCAAATCGGTGATCTGCTCAAGCGCCTGTCGATCGAGAGCCACTTTGTCGACGGCATGCGCGTGACCGATGCCGCGACCATGGACGTGGTCGAGATGGTCCTCGGTGGCCAGGTCAACAAGGACATCGTCAACCTGATCAACCGTCACGGCGGCAGCGCCATCGGCCTGACCGGCAAGGACGCCGAGCTGATTCGTGCGAAGAAGCTCACCGTCACCCGCCAGACGCCGGAGATGACCACCCCGGAAATCATCGATATCGGCCATGTCGGCGAAGTAGTCGGTATCAATACCGATCTGCTGAACCTGCTGGTCAAAGGTGATTTCATCCCGGTGATCGCGCCAATCGGCGTGGGCGCCAATGGCGAGTCGTACAACATCAACGCCGACCTGGTGGCCGGCAAGGTGGCCGAGGCGCTGAAAGCCGAGAAACTGATGTTGCTGACCAATATCGCGGGCCTGATGGACAAATCGGGCACGGTCCTGACCGGCCTGACCACCCAGCAGGTCGACGACCTGATCGCCGACGGCACGATCTATGGCGGCATGCTGCCAAAGATCCGTTGTGCACTGGAAGCGGTCCAGGGCGGCGTGGGCAGCTCGCTGATCATTGACGGTCGTGTGCCTAACGCGATCCTGCTGGAAATCTTCACCGACACCGGTGTGGGCACCTTGATCAGCAATCGCAAGCGTCCATAAGCAGCACCCACAAAAAAGACCCCGTTCGGCTTGGCTGAACGGGGTCTTTTTTTGCCTGCGGGGGACCGTGTTACACGCCGAATTGGGCGCGGTAGGCTTCTACGGCTGGCAGGTGTT
The DNA here is from genome assembly GCF_046042685.1 of Pseudomonas sp. PLMAX. Classification (NCBI taxonomy): domain Bacteria; kingdom Pseudomonadati; phylum Pseudomonadota; class Gammaproteobacteria; order Pseudomonadales; family Pseudomonadaceae; genus Pseudomonas; species Pseudomonas sp. PLMAX. The sequence continues at coordinate 26,103 of NZ_CP064949.1, forward strand.
GCTTGAGCTGCGGATCGTCGGCCAGGAATTCCAGTACCTGGTTCAGCGAAACGATGCTGATCACCGGAATACCGAAATCACGCTCCACTTCCTGGATCGCTGACAATTCACCGTTGCCACGCTCCTGGCGGTTCAGGGCGATCAGCACGCCGGCCGCCTTGGCGCCGTCCTGGGAAGCGATGATCTGCATCACTTCGCGGATCGCGGTGCCGGCCGTGATCACGTCGTCGATGATCAGCACTTCGCCGGTCAGCGGTGCGCCGACCAGGCTGCCGCCTTCACCGTGGGCCTTGGCTTCCTTGCGATTGAAGCACCATGGCAGGTCACGGTTGTGATGCTCGGCCAGTGCAACGGCGGTGGTTGCCGCCAGCGGGATGCCTTTGTAGGCCGGGCCGAACAGGACATCGAAGGCAATGCCGCTTTCGGCAATGGCTGCGGCGTAGAAACGACCCAGCTGCGCCAGGGCCGAACCCGAATTGAACAGGCCCGCATTGAAGAAGTAAGGACTGGTGCGCCCGGACTTCAGGGTGAACTCACCGAAGCGCAAAACGCCGCGATCGATGGCAAAACGAATGAAATCGCGCTGATACGCTTGCATGAAAAAAACCCCAAATACCACGGATTTAGCTAATTAGGTTGACGCCGTGTATCATACACGCACGCGATTTTTGGGGCCATTTATGCGGATCATCAGTGTGAACGTCAATGGTATTCAGGCTGCAGTCGAGCGAGGTTTGCTCAGTTGGCTGCAGGCACAGAATGCCGACGTCATCTGCCTGCAGGACACCCGTGCCTCCGCCTTTGAACTGGACGATCCAGCCTTCCAACTGGATGGATACTTCCTTTATGCCTGCGACGCCGAAGTTCCCGCCCAAGGCGGCGTGGCTTTGTACTCGCGGTTGCAACCGAAGGCTGTCATCAGCGGTCTCGGTTTCGAGACGGCGGACCGCTACGGGCGCTACCTGCAAGCAGATTTCGACAAAGTCAGTATTGCAACCCTGTTGCTTCCTTCCGGGATGAACGGCGATGAGGACTTGAACCAGAAGTTCAAGCTCATGGACGACTTCGCCAAATACCTGGACAAGCAGCGGCGCAAACGCCGCGAGTACATTTATTGTGGCTCGCTGTACGTGGCGCAACAGAAACTGGACATCAAGAACTGGCGTGACAGCCAGCAATCTCCGGGCTTCCTGGCGCCTGAACGGGCCTGGATGGACGAGATTGTCGGCAACATGGGTTATGTCGACGCCCTGCGCGAAGTCAGCCGTGAAGGTGACCAGTACAGCTGGTGGCCGGATAACGAACAGGCCGAAATGCTCAACCTCGGCTGGCGCTTCGATTACCAGATCCTGACCCCGGGCCTGCGCCGCTTCGTACGCAGTGCGCGCCTGCCACGTCAGCCACGGTTCTCGCAACACGCGCCGTTGATCGTGGACTACGACTGGACGCTGACTATCTGAGTCTGGCCGGTAAAGGAAAATGCCCGTATCGCAAGATACGGGCATTTTTTATGGCCGGATGTAACCTGAACTTCAGGCAGCGGCAAATAACGGCAGAGCAAGGTACATCTTTATTACAATTACATTAATGATGTCGATGAAGAAAGCACCCACCATTGGCACCACCAGGAACGCTATTTGAGATGGTCCGTAGCGCTGTGTCACCGCTTGCATGTTGGCGATAGCAGTTGGCGTAGCCCCCAGTCCGAAACCGCAATGCCCTGCCGCCAATACGGCCGCATCGTAGTTACTGCCCATGACCCTGAACGTCACGAATATCGCAAACAGTGCCATGACCAAAGTTTGCACGGCCAAGATAATGAAGAACGGCAAAGCAAGTGCCGCCAAGTCCCACAACTTGAGCGACATCAAGGCGATCGCCAGAAACAGTGACAGGCTGACATTCCCCAGCACCGAAACTTCACGCTCAAACACCTGATACAAACCAAGCGCTGAAAGCCCGTTGCGTAAAAGTACGCCCACAAACAATACGCAAACGAAAGTCGGCAATTCAAACGCGGTTTCGTGTAGCAGGCCATTGAGAAGGGAGCCTGCCAGCAAGCTGACCGAAATCAGTGCGAGTGTCTCGATAAACGAAAAGGCCGTGATCGAGCGCTCTTTATTCGGCTGCTCGAAGCCCTTTGGCAGCCGTGGCTTATCTTGCTCAAGGCCAGGTGCCTGAACCCTGTTGATGAGCAGGCGAGCAACAGGCCCACCAATCAAACCTCCCAGCACCAAGCCAAAGGTCGCAGAGGCCATCGCCAGTTCAGAAGCGGACGCCAGTCCGAACTTCTCACTGAACGTCGCTCCCCACGCAGCACCCGTACCGTGGCCGCCGGCCAAGGTAACCGAGCCTGTCAGCAAGCCCATCAAAGGATCGAGCCCCAGAGTCGTTGCGAGTCCGATGCCCATGGCATTCTGGACCACCAGTAGTCCGGTGACCGCCAGCAGGAAAATCCCCACTACGCGTCCGCCCTTCTTCAGGCTGGCGAAGTCTGCACTCAAGCCAATGGTGGCAAAAAACGCCAACATCAACGGAGTTTGCAGCGAGGTATCAAATCTAACTTGAACATCAAGGCCTCGCAAAAACAAAAGAACCAGGGCCACCACCAGGCCGCCAGCTACAGGTTCCGGGATATTATAAGTGCGTAAAAAACCGAAACGTGCAACGAGACCGCGCCCCAGTAACAGAACTAAAGAGGCGGCGACAAGCGTTCCATAAAAATCGAGCTCAATCATTAATGGTTTCCTTGAATTACATTCATGGGCGAACTTTTTACCTGGACACGCCGCATGAACAGGTTGATTCATCTCAACACTGATTTGTTTTAGATTCAGGGACCCTCAATGGTCTGAATGTATCGAAATATTTCTTAGTGAATATAACTTAGTGCGGACTTTAACAATCGCCAAGTCTCATTGCCAAGCACATGGCCCGTATTGAACCATTGCAGTTTGTGACTAAATTGAGTTCAAAAAAAATACCCCGACAGGACGGGGCATTCATTTTAAATCGAGATTCTTTTCTGGGTTACTTGATCAACCGCCAGGTGAACGGATACCGATAAGGCACCCCTTCATTGGCTTTTACGCCGCCAATGATGGTCAAGACCAGCGCCCCGATCGCCACCAGCCCAAACAGGAAAAACCCGATAATCACCAGCATCAGCAGCAGGCAAATGGCGGAGGCAATGGCGACGGTGATCTGAAAGTTCAGCGCCTCCTTGCCCTGTGCGTCGATGAACGGGTCCATCTCGCGCTTCATCTGCCACAGGACCAGCGGGCCGAGCAGCGTGCCGAACGGAATCCAGATGCCCAGCAAGGCGGACAAGTGACAAAACATTGCCCACTGCCGAACTTCTTTGCTCGGTGCGGGAAGCAACTGTTGCTCGTCACCCATGGCGTCCTCCTTGTCCGTGGCTATTCGATCAGTCAGCCAGTGCAGCCTTTTGCAGATCGAAGATTTCGTTCATGCCTTTTTTCGCCAGTTCCAGCATGGCGTTCAGCTCTTCAGGCTGGAACGGCGCGCCTTCGGCAGTGCCCTGGACTTCGATGAAGCCGCCAGTGCTGGTCATCACCACGTTCAGGTCGGTCTCGGCAGCCGAGTCTTCCAGGTAGTCGAGGTCGAGCACAGGTTCGCCTTGATACATGCCCACCGACACCGCACCGATCATTTGCTTGAGCGGGTCGCCACCTTTGAGGCCGCCACGCTTCTTGATCACTTTCAAGGCATCGACCAGGGCAACCATGGCGCCGGTGATGGACGCGGTGCGTGTACCGCCGTCAGCCTGGATCACGTCGCAGTCGACGTACAGGGTGACGTCGCCCAGCTTGGACATGTCCAGCGCAGCGCGCAGGGAACGGCCGATCAGGCGCTGGATTTCCAGGGTACGCCCGCCTTGCTTGCCGCGGCTGGCTTCACGCTGGTTACGCTCGCCAGTGGCGCGCGGCAGCATGCCGTACTCGGCCGTCAACCAGCCCTGGCCCTGGCCCTTGAGGAACCGCGGCACGCCGTTCTCGACGCTAACGGTGCAGATGACCTTGGTGTCGCCGAACTCGACCAGCACGGATCCCTCGGCGTGTTTGGTGTAGTTGCGGGTAATGCGGATCGAGCGGAGCTGATCGGCAGCGCGACCACTTGGACGTTTCATAAGGGATACCTGTACGGGGACGGAAAACTGCGGAGCATTATAGAGCCGCCAGCTCCGACTGGGCACTTCTAAAAAAATCCTCGGACCAGCGAAGGCTCTGCACGGCCCGCAACCGACGACGAGCAGGCCTTTGTAACACCCTGTGTTTGGGCGCATCCACGCCACTGCGCTACAATCCTGCGCCTTTGCTGCCCGTCAGCTTAAATTCATTGATATCGGATCGGCGGAACGTCAGTTGCGCGCCGATCTGCATTGCGAGGTCCCTCCATGGTGCACAGCATGACCGCCTTTGCCCGCGTCGAGAAAGCCGGGGTCCAGGGCACCCTGAGCTGGGAACTGCGCTCGGTCAACAGCCGTTACCTCGAACCCCACCTGCGCCTGCCGGAATCCTTTCGCGACCTTGAAGGCGCCGTCCGTGAAGCCTTGCGCCAGGGCGTATCGCGGGGCAAGCTCGAATGCACCCTGCGCTTTACCGAAGAAAACACCGGCAAAGCGTTGCAAGTGGATCAGGCACGCGCGGCGCAACTGGTTGCAGCCGCCGAGACGATCGCCAGCCTGATCAAGAATCCGGCGGCGCTGAACCCGCTCGAAGTCCTGGCGTGGCCCGGCGTACTGGTGGGCGATGCAAGCGACCCGCAAGCGCTGAACGCCGAGGCATTGGCACTGTTCAACCAGGGCCTCAAGGAACTCAAGGCCGGCCGCGAGCGCGAAGGCGCGGAGCTGGCGCGACTGATCAACGAGCGCCTGTCGTCCATCGAAGAAGACGTGGTGACCCTGCGCGAGCTCGTTCCGCAAATGCTCGCCACCCAGCGCCAGAAAGTGCTCGACCGTTTCGCCGACATGAAGGCCGAGATGGACCCGCAGCGCCTGGAGCAGGAAATGGTCATGCTCGCGCAGAAAAGCGACGTCGCCGAAGAACTGGATCGCCTGAGCACTCACATCATCGAAGTTCGTCGGGTGCTCAAGTCCGGCGGTGCCGCCGGGCGGCGCCTGGACTTCCTGATGCAGGAGCTCAACCGCGAAGCCAACACACTGGGCTCCAAAGCCTTCGACCCGCGCAGCACCCAGGCTGCGGTCAACCTCAAGGTGTTGATCGAGCAGATGCGCGAACAAGTGCAGAATATTGAGTAAGGCAACCCCGACATGACCCACAGCACTGGCACCCTGTACATCATTTCCGCCCCTTCCGGCGCGGGCAAGAGCAGCCTGGTCAAGGCCCTGACCGACGCCGATCCGGAGATCCGCGTCTCGGTCTCCCACACCACCCGCACCATGCGTCCCGGTGAAGTGAATGGCGTGAACTATCACTTCGTCGACCGCAGCGAGTTCGTGAAGATGATCGAGCACGGCGATTTCCTCGAGCGCGCCGAAGTATTCGGCAATCTCTACGGCACTTCGCAAAGCCACCTGCAACAGACCCTGGATGAAGGCCACGACCTGATTCTGGAAATCGACTGGCAAGGCGCCGAGCAGGTGCGCAAGCTGATGCCCCAGGCCCGCTCGATCTTCATTCTTCCGCCGTCATTGCAGGCCCTGCACCAGCGCCTGACCAACCGTGGCCAGGACAGTGACGAGATCATTGACGGCCGGATGCGCGAAGCCGTCAGCGAAATGAGCCACTACGTCGACTACGACTACCTGGTCATCAACGACGATTTCGCCCACGCGCTGCACGATCTGAAGGCGATTTTCCGCGCCAATCAGCTGCAGCAGAAACGCCAGCAGCAACGTTTTGGCAAATTGCTGGCTGAATTGCTCGGCTAAAGAGGGCTTCCCAAAACAGCTGCAAGGGCTTTACATTGGCACTTGCAGCGCGTTGAAGGGCTTGGTCAAAAAATCAGCGCTTCCCTAATCGCTGGTGATTTTTTAAACTGTTGAGTCCGCTTGCCCATCCGGGCAGCGCGCATATTGCATTTGCTACGAGGAAGACCATGGCCCGCGTAACCGTTGAAGACTGCCTAGAACACGTGGATAACCGCTTTGAGCTGGTCATGCTCTCTACCAAGCGTGCCCGTCAACTGGCCACCGGCGGCAAAGAGCCGAAAGTAGCATGGGAAAACGACAAGCCTACCGTCGTCGCCCTGCGTGAAATCGCTGAAGGCCTGATCGACTACGCAGCTATCGCCGAAGCCGAAATCGTTGAAGATGAACCGCTTTTCGCTGCATTCGAGGACGAGTCCAACGAGGCCGTCTAAGCCTATGCCTGGTCGACGTAGCACGGCGCGGGATAAAAGCTTACGGCAGGAGACATCATGCCGAGCATAGACGCCCTCGCCGATCGCTTATCGACCTACCTCGGCAAAGACCAGGTCAACCTGGTCCGCCGAGCGTATTTCTACGCCGAACAAGCCCACGACGGCCAACGCCGCCGTAGCGGCGAGGCGTACGTCACGCATCCCCTTGCGGTGGCGAATATTCTTGCCGACATGCACATGGACCATCAGAGCCTGATGGCGGCCATGCTGCATGACGTGATCGAAGACACCGGCATTGCCAAGGAAGCGCTGCAAGCGCAATTTGGCGAAACCGTGGCCGAACTGGTCGACGGGGTCAGCAAACTGACCCAGATGAACTTCGAGACCAAGGCCGAAGCCCAGGCTGAAAACTTCCAGAAAATGGCCATGGCCATGGCCCGCGACATTCGCGTGATCCTGGTCAAGCTGGCTGACCGCCTGCACAACATGCGCACGCTGGAAGTGCTGTCTGGCGAAAAGCGCCGGCGCATCGCCAAGGAAACCCTGGAAATCTATGCGCCCATCGCCAACCGGCTGGGCATGCACGCCATCCGCATAGAATTCGAAGACCTCGGCTTCAAGGCCATGCACCCGATGCGTTCCGCGCGGATCTACCAGGCAGTCAAGCGCGCCAGGGGTAACCGCAAGGAAATCGTCAACAAGATCGAAGAATCCCTCAGCCACTGCCTGGCCATCGATGGCATCCAGGGCGAGGTCAGCGGTCGCCAGAAACACCTCTACGGTATCTACAAGAAGATGCGCGGCAAGCGCCGGGCCTTCAACGAGATCATGGACGTGTATGCGTTCCGGATCATCGTCGACAAGGTCGATACCTGCTACCGCGTACTGGGCGCTGTACATAATTTGTACAAACCATTACCGGGGCGCTTCAAGGATTACATCGCGATCCCCAAGGCCAACGGCTATCAGTCGCTGCACACCACGCTGTTCGGCATGCATGGCGTACCGATCGAGATCCAGATCCGCACCCGTGAAATGGAAGAGATGGCCAACAACGGCATAGCTGCCCACTGGCTGTACAAATCCAGCGGCGACGAGCAGCCAAAAGGCACCCACGCCCGTGCGCGCCAGTGGGTCAAAGGCGTGCTGGAAATGCAGCAACGTGCCGGCAACTCGCTGGAATTCATCGAGAGCGTGAAGATCGACCTGTTCCCGGACGAGGTCTATGTGTTCACGCCCAAAGGCCGGATCATGGAGCTGCCCAAGGGCTCCACGGCGGTCGACTTTGCCTATGCGGTGCACACCGACGTCGGCAACAGCTGCATTGCCTGCCGGATCAACCGTCGCCTCGCGCCGCTGTCCGAACCGCTGCAAAGCGGTTCCACGGTCGAGATCGTCAGCGCTCCGGGCGCACGGCCGAACCCGGCGTGGCTCAACTTCGTGGTCACCGGCAAGGCGCGCACGCACATTCGCCATGCGCTGAAACTGCAGCGCCGTTCCGAGTCCATCAGCCTGGGCGAACGCCTGCTGAACAAGGTGCTCAACGGTTTCGACAGCTCGCTGGAAAAAATCCCGGCAGAGCGCGTCAAGGCGATGCTCGCCGAGTACCGCCTGGAACTGATCGAAGATTTGCTCGAAGACATCGGCCTGGGCAATCGCATGGCCTATGTGGTGGCTCGGCGCCTGCTGGGCGAAGGCGAGCAGTTGCCAAGTCCGGAAGGCCCGCTGGCGATTCGTGGCACCGAAGGCCTGGTCCTCAGCTACGCCAAGTGCTGCACGCCGATCCCGGGCGACCCGATTGTCGGCCACCTGTCCGCCGGCAAAGGCATGGTCGTGCACCTGGACAACTGCCGCAACATCAGCGAAATCCGCCACAACCCGGAAAAATGCATCCAGCTCTCGTGGGCCAAGGATGTCACCGGCGAATTCAACGTCGAACTGCGCGTCGAGCTGGAACACCAGCGCGGCCTGATCGCCCTGCTGGCCAGCAGCGTCAACGCGGCCGACGGCAACATCGAGAAAATCAGCATGGATGAACGCGATGGTCGCATCAGCGTGGTCCAACTGGTGGTCAGCGTACACGACCGTGTGCACCTGGCCCGCGTGATCAAGAAACTGCGCGCCCTGACCGGGGTGATTCGCATCACCCGCATGCGCGCCTAAGCCATCCCCTTACAAGGAGTCATTCATGACCAAGACTGTTATCACCAGCGACAAGGCCCCGGCCGCCATCGGCACTTACTCCCAGGCGATCAAGGCTGGCAACACCGTCTACATGTCGGGCCAGATTCCCCTGGACCCGAAAACCATGGAACTGGTCGAAGGCTTCGAAGCCCAGACCGTCCAGGTGTTCGAGAACCTCAAGGCCGTGGCTGAAGCCGCTGGCGGTTCGTTCAAGGACATCGTCAAACTGAACATCTTCCTCACCGACCTGAGCCACTTCGCCAAGGTCAACGAGATCATGGGCAAGTACTTCGACCAGCCTTACCCTGCCCGCGCCGCCATCGGCGTAGCCGCCCTGCCAAAGGGTTCGCAGGTTGAAATGGATGCCATCCTGGTCATCGAGTAATACGTCCGGCGCAGCCCTCTGAAGGCTGCGCCGCTGCCGTATGTATAAAAAGCGTTTTGAAAGGATTCCACCATGCGCGCTGCGCTAGCCCTCTCGCTGGTCGCCCTGTTCTTGGGCGGTTGTGCCAGCAACCCTGCCGACCGTGATATCAGTGGCACCTGGATCAACCAGGCGGCAATCGATGCTGCGGCCAAAGGCGGCCCCCTGCGTGAAGCCCTCCAGGCCTATGGTCCGAACCTGGAGTGGGACGTCAACACCAAGGCCAGCCAGGCCCGCTACACCAATGGTTTTGAAAATGTCGAAGGCAAGTTGCTGGGCGAGCAGTCCGGCGCCTGGAAAGTCGACTTTTATGGCAGCTCTGCCAGCGAGCTCAAGCGAGACGGCAAGCAGCTGAGCCAGGCCGCCAGCGACAACGAACCCGAGCAGGTCTTCGACCGCGCGCCGATTCCGGTTCCGGATGGTGCACCGATGGGCGCCAGCTTCGAACGCGCACTGTACACGGCGTACATGGGCGGTAGCTGGAAGGTCGTCAGCGGCCCCGGCGAAGGCAATAGCGTGCAATTCCAGGCCGACGGCCAGGTCATCGGGCTGCCGGAAGCCGATCGTTATGCTTTGTGCCTGGCGGGTGACTGTGCGTCGATGAGCGGTGGCAACGACAACATGTGGTTGCAACTCAATGGCCAGGGAAACCCCTGGATCTTTGCCCGCAAAGGCAAGGAACTGGAAATTTTCCAGGCCGTGAATGCCGCCCAGGCAGACGAAATGCCCCAGTACACGCCGGGTAACCGCAAGTGGTTGCTCGAGAAGCAATAAGCAACACATAACTCCTGCAGGAGCGAGCTTGCTCGCGAAGAGGCCATAACATTCAACAATTTGTTGCCTGTTAGGCCGCTTTCGCGAGCAAGCTCTCTCTCCTACGAGGATTTGTGGCGTTTACAAATCAGCAACGCCCTTCAATGATCGCTGCATAACCTTCGCGGAAACTCGGATACTTCGGCACCCAACCCAACGCCCTCGCCCGCGCATTGCTGCAACGCTTGCTCCCCGTACGGCGCACAGTGGCGTCCTCCGCCCATTCGGTCACCCCCAGATATTCACGCAGCCAGCCCACCACATCCGCCAGCGCTGCGGGCGCGTCGTCAACGCCTATATAAACGTCATCCAGTGCCACGCCACGCCGATCCGCCTCGAGCAGACAGGCCATCAGCCCGGCCGCGTCATCGGCATGAATTCGATTGGCGTAAAGCGGTGGATCGACCGCCACGCGATACCCCCGGCGAACCTGAGTCAGCAACCACTCGCGACCCGGGCCGTAGATTCCGGTCAGTCGCACGATACTGGCCGGGATGCCGCTGTTGAGCGCAATCTGCTCGGCTTCAAGCATCACACGCCCTGAATAACCCGCCGCCACGGCTGGCGACGTCTCGTCAATCCACTCGCCCTGCTGCTGGCCGTAGACACTGCTGCTGGACACGAACAGCAGGCGATTAGGCACCTGCCCATAGTCGCCCAGCCACTCCAGCACATGCTGCAGGCCCTGGACATAGGCGGCGCGGTAACCGGCCTCATCGTGATCGGTGGCGGCCGCGCAATACACCAGGTAATCCACCGCACCGACCGGCCAGGTCGCTGGACATTCTTTGTCGAACAAGTCGCCGGCCACCCCGACAACGCCGTCGGGCAGGCGCGAAACGTCACGGCGCAGACCATGGACCTCCCACCCGCCAGCCAGCAATTGCGTGGCCAGGCGACTGCCGACATCACCGCAACCGGCGATCAAAACAGAGGGTGCGGACATAAGAAAACTCTCCTCAAAAAGGGACAAACCAGCGCTGGCAATGGACGAGCGGCTAGCAATACAGGAAAAAAAGAGACGCTATTACTTCTGTTAACAAGAATTAATTGCAATAATGCGGACCACTTTGTTCTCGGCCTCACGAGGCCTGGAAGAACATTAACTGTCTTTTCCTCTCAGGTCCGGCCCAGCATGACACGTAATCAACTCTCCGCTTCGCCAACCAAACGACCTCGCGCCTGGAGCGCGGTGGCCGCCCTGCTACTCAGCCTGATGCTGGCGCCAACCGCCACCTTTGCTGACGCACAAGCCCCCGCCACCCCGGCTGCGGCCGCCGTACCTGCTCCGACCGACCACGCCGCTCCGGCAGTCACGCCGGCCGCGACCGATCCTGCCCAGGCGGTACCGGCAGATGCTATCGGTGAAGACGCTCCCGAAGTCCTCGAAGCCGACAACACCCTGGGCATGGCTCATGACCTGTCGCCGTGGGGCATGTACCAGAACGCCGACATCATCGTGAAAATCGTGATGATCGGCCTGGCCATCGCATCGATCATCACCTGGACCATCTGGATCGCCAAAGGCTTTGAGCTGATGGGTGCCAAGCGTCGTCTGCGCACTGAAATCGTGCACCTGAAAAAAGCCGCCACGCTCAAGGAAGCCGCCGCATCGGCGACCAAACCAGGCACCCTGGCCAACCTGCTGGTTCATGACGCCCTGGAAGAAATGCATCTGTCGGCCAGCAGCCGCGAGAAAGAAGGCATCAAGGAACGCGTCAGCTTCCGTCTTGAGCGCCTGGTGGCGGCCTGCGGTCGCAACATGAGCAGCGGCACTGGCGTGCTCGCCACCATCGGTTCCACCGCGCCGTTCGTCGGGCTGTTCGGTACCGTATGGGGCATCATGAACAGCTTCATCGGCATCGCCAAGACCCAGACCACCAACCTCGCCGTCGTCGCCCCCGGCATCGCCGAAGCCCTGCTGGCGACCGCACTGGGCCTGGTTGCAGCGATCCCTGCGGTGGTGATCTACAACGTGTTCGCCCGCTCCATCGCCGGTTACAAGGCGCAGGTATCCGATGCGTCGGCAGAAGTCCTGCTGCTGGTCAGCCGCGACCTCGACCACCAGCCCGAGCGCAGCTCGCATCCGCACATGGTGAAAGTGGGGTAATCGGCCATGGGCCTGCATTTGAAAGAAGGGGCAGACGACGATCTGTCCGAAAACCACGAAATCAACGTCACGCCGTTTATCGACGTGATGCTGGTGTTGCTGATCATCTTCATGGTGGCAGCCCCGCTGGCCACCGTGGACATCAAGGTCGACCTGCCCGCATCCACCGCCAAACCGGCGCCGCGGCCGGAGAAACCGGTGTTCCTCAGCGTCAAGGCCGACCAGCGCCTGTTCCTGGGCGAAGACGAAGTGAAGGCTGAAGCACTGGGCGCCACGCTCGACGCAAGGACCCAGGGCAAGAAAGATACGACGATCTTCTTCCAGGCCGACAAAGGCGTGGATTATGGCGACCTGATGAGCGTGATGGATAATCTGCGTGCCGCCGGTTACCTGAAGGTGGGCCTGGTCGGACTTGAGACGGCAGCCAAGAAATGATCACTACGCGCCATAAGCTGACGCGTTACAGCGGTAGCCTGGCGATCGTGCTGGGCGTTCACGCGCTGGCGATCGCGCTGGCTGTGAACTGGACCGCCCACCCGCCTATCGAATTGCCGCCCCAGGCAATGATGGTCGAGCTGGCGCCGGTTCCCGCCCCGCCACCGCCTGCACCGCCGAAGGTCGTCACGCCACCGCAGCCACCCGCTCCGGTTGAAGAACTGCCGATACCCAAGCTTGCCGAAGCGCCGAAGGCCGAGATTGCCGTGCCCAAGCCGGCCAAACCCAAGCCGAAACCGCAACCGCCCAAGCCGGTAGAGAAAAAGCCCGAGCCGCCGAAGGAAAAACCGTCGGAAGCCAAGCCGAGCGAGGCGCCACCGACCCCGGCTCCGACGGAGAAATCCGCCCAGCCTGCGCCGGGTCCGTCCCCTGCTCAACTGGCCGCCAAAGCGAGCTGGCAAGGCACCCTGCTCGCCCACCTGGCCAAGTACAAGAAGTACCCGGCCAGTGCACAGGCTCGGGGCAAGGAAGGCATGAACCGGCTGCGCTTTGTGGTGGATGGGGAAGGCAACGTGCTGTCGTTTGAGCTGGTGGGTGCCTCCGGCACCGCGGACCTGGACCGGGCGACCCTGGAAATGATCCGCCGCGCGCAACCGCTGCCCAAGCCACCGGCAGACATGCTGACCAATGGCTCCATCGAAATTGTTGCGCCTTTTGTTTATTCGCTGGAGAAGCGTCGGCGGTAAAAGCAACAAATCAAAAGATCGCAGCCTTCGGCAGCTCCTACAGGGATCGCAGTAACCCGTGTAGGAGCTGCCGCAGGCTGCGATCTTTTTTGCCTTTTGCATCGCCCTGTGTCACGCGGCACACGCAGTCTGATAACGTGCGTCTATCGATTGCAGCCGGTATGCTTGGCCTGCAACTTCATGGACGCTTGCTATGACCCTCACAGAATTACGCTACATCGTTACCCTCGCCCAAGAACAGCACTTCGGCCATGCCGCCGAGCGTTGTCACGTCAGCCAGCCAACCCTGTCGGTGGGCGTGAAAAAGCTTGAAGACGAACTCGGTGTGCTGATTTTCGAGCGCAGCAAAAGCGCCGTGCGCTTGACCCCGGTCGGCGAAGGGATCGTCGCCCAGGCGCAAAAAGTGCTTGAACAGGCCCAAGGCATCCGCGAACTGGCCCAGGCCGGCAAGAACCAGCTGACGGCACCACTGAAGGTCGGTGCGATCTATACCGTCGGCCCGTACCTGTTTCCGCACCTGATTCCGCAACTGCACCGGGTTGCCCCGCAGATGCCGTTGTACATCGAAGAAAACTTCACCCACGTGCTGCGCGACAAACTGCGCAACGGCGAGCTCGACGCGATCATCATCGCCCTGCCGTTCAACGAAGCCGACGTGCTGACCTTGCAGCTCTATGACGAGCCGTTCTATGTCCTGATGCCGGCCCAGCACCCGTGGACGCAGAAAGAAACCATCGACGCCAGCCTGCTCAACGACAAGAGCCTGCTGCTGCTCGGCGAAGGCCATTGCTTCCGCGATCAGGTGCTCGAAGCCTGCCCGACCCTGACCAAGGGCAACGACGGCGCCAAGCACACCACGGTGGAGTCCAGCTCACTGGAAACCATCCGCCACATGGTGGCTTCCGGCCTCGGCATTTCGATCCTGCCGCTGTCGGCAGTCGATAGCCATCACTACGCCCCCGGTGTGATCGAAGTTCGCCCGCTGTCGCCACCAGCGCCCTATCGCACCGTGGCCATCGCCTGGCGTGCGAGCTTCCCGCGGCCAAAGGCCATTGAAATCCTCGCTGATTCCATTCGCCTGTGCTCGGTGGCCAAACCCGCAGCACCGGTAACAGCGGGTTAAGCAACGCCATGACCGAGTTGTCGCAAGTGTCGGTGACGGCACTCAAGGGTGTTGGCGAAGCCATGGCCGAAAAACTGGCCAAGGTCGGCCTGGAAAATCTCCAGGACGTTCTGTTTCACCTGCCGCTGCGTTATCAGGATCGCACCCGCGTGGTGCCGATCGGCCATTTGCGACCGGGACAGGACGCCGTCGTCGAAGGCACCGTCAGCGGCGCCGACGTGGTCATGGGCCGGCGCCGCAGCCTCGTCGTGCGCATGCAGGACGGCACCGGCGGCCTGAGCCTGCGCTTCTACCATTTCAGCAATGCACAGAAAGAAGGCCTCAAGCGCGGCACGCGCATTCGCTGCTACGGTGAAGTGCGGCCCGGCGCCTCGGGGCTGGAAATCTACCACCCGGAATACCGCGCCATCACCGGGGACGAACCGCCGCCCGTGGATGAAACCCTGACCCCGGTGTACCCGCTCACCGAAGGCCTGACCCAACAGCGCCTGCGCCAGCTGTGCATGCAAACCCTGACCCTGCTGGGCCCCAGCAGCCTGCCCGACTGGCTGCCAAAGGAGCTGGCCCGGGATTACCAACTGGCGCCGCTGGCCGATGCAATCCGCTACCTGCATAACCCGCCTGCCGATGCCGATGTGGACGAACTCGCCCTGGGTCATCACTGGGCCCAGCATCGCCTGGCCTTCGAAGAACTGCTGACCCATCAACTGTCCCAGCAACGGCTGCGCGAGAGCATGCGTTCGCTGCGCGCACCGGCGATGCCCAAGGCCACCCGGCTGCCGGGCAAGTACCTGGCCAACCTCGGCTTCAGCCCCACAGGCGCACAGCAGCGGGTCGGCAACGAAATTGCCTACGACCTCAGTCAGCACGAGCCGATGCTGCGCCTGATTCAAGGTGACGTCGGCGCCGGTAAAACGGTGGTCGCCGCCCTTGCCGCCCTGCAGGCCCTGGAGGCGGGTTATCAGGTCGCGCTGATGGCACCGACCGAGATTCTCGCCGAACAGCACTACATCACCTTCAAGCGCTGGCTCGAACCGCTGGGTATCGAAGTCGCCTGGCTGGCCGGTAAGCTCAAGGGCAAGAACCGTGTGAGCGCGCTGGAGCAGATCGCCAACGGCACACCCATGGTGGTAGGCACCCACGCGCTGTTCCAGGACGAAGTGCAGTTCCAGAACCTGGCGCTGGTGATCATCGATGAACAGCACCGTTTCGGCGTGCAACAACGCCTGGCGTTGCGGCAGAAAGGGGTCGGCGGGCGCATGTGCCCGCATCAGTTGATCATGACTGCCACACCGATCCCTCGCACCCTGGCCATGAGCGCCTACGCCGACCTCGACACCTCGATCCTCGATGAGTTGCCACCTGGCCGAACCCCGGTGAACACCGTACTGATCACCGATACACGGCGCGTCGAAGTCATCGAACGGGTACGGGGTGCGTGCGCCGAAGGGCGTCAGGCCTACTGGGTATGCACGCTGATCGAAGAATCGGAAGAGTTGACCTGCCAGGCCGCGCAAACCACCTACGAAGACCTCACCGCCGCCCTCGGCGAGTTGAAGGTGGGGCTGATTCACGGCCGTATGAAGCCCGCGGAAAAAGCCGAAGTGATGGCCCAGTTCAAGGCGTGCAACCTGCAGCTGCTGGTCGCCACCACCGTGATCGAAGTCGGCGTCGACGTGCCCAATGCCAGCCTGATGATTATCGAAAACCCCGAACGCCTGGGCCTGGCGCAACTCCACCAGTTACGCGGCCGCGTCGGACGGGGCAGCGCGGCCAGTCATTGCGTGCTGCTCTATCATCCGCCGTTGTCACAGATCGGCCGCCAGCGGCTGGGTATCATGCGCGAAACCAACGACGGCTTCGTGATCGCCGAAAAGGATCTCGAGCTGCGCGGCCCCGGCGAAATGCTCGGCACCCGGCAAACCGGCCTGCTCCAATTCAAGGTCGCCGACCTGATGCGCGACGCCGATCTGCTGCCCGCCGTACGCGACGCCGCCCAGGCCTTGCTGGAACGCTGGCCTGAGCATGTCAGCCCATTACTCGACCGCTGGTTGCGCCATGGGCAGCAATACGGCCAAGTGTGAGCACCGTCTCAGTTTCCAGGCCATGGCTTTGAGCAAGCTGGTTATACTCCTGAAATTGTTTTGAACCGGATACAGACCATGACCGAAGTTGCCCTCGCACCTGATACTCCGCACGCTCCGTCGGTCATTCGTCTGCTGCTGGACAAAATGGGCATCGCCTTCGAAGAAGTGCTCGACCATCACGGCCTGAATGCCGCGCGCAAAGTCCAGGCCGTGCTGCTCGATGACAGTGTCGGCGCGCTGATGGTGCTGTATCCGCAGAGCCAATTGCTCGACCTCAATCGCCTGACCGAACTCACCGGCCGGCGGCTCACGGCCGTGTCGACCGAACGCCTGGAAAAAATGCTCGGCAAGCACCACCTGAGCCTGCTGCCGGGCTTGCCATCGCTGACCAGCTCGCCCTGCCTGTACGAAGAAAGCCTGTTGCGCGAGCCCATGGTGTTAGTCAACTCGGGGGAGCCGGGCGTACTGCTGGAGATCAGCAGTGAAGCCTTCCGGTCCATGCTGACCAAGGCCAGCGCCGCCAACTTCGGCGAGAACCTGAGCAGCATCCGCCCCAACCTCGATCGCCCCGACGATGACCGCGAGGAAATCTCCCAGGCCGTCCAGGCGTTCACCGCGCGCCGCATCCAGCAACGACTGGAAGCGACCATCGAGATTCCACCGCTGGCCGAAACGGCGCAGAAGATCATCAAGCTGCGCGTCGATCCCAACGCCACCATCGACGACATTACCGGCGTGGTCGAAACCGACCCGGCGCTGGCCGCACAAGTGGTGAGCTGGGCTGCATCGCCGTACTACGCCTCACCGGGCAAGATCCGTTCGGTGGAAGACGCGATCGTCCGGGTACTGGGTTTCGACCTGGTGATCAACCTGGCGCTGGGCCTGGCCCTGGGCAAAACCCTGAGCCTGCCCAAGGACCGCCCGCAACACAGCACACCCTACTGGCAGCAATCGATCTACACGGCCGCGGTCATCGAAGGCCTGACCCGCGCCATGCCCCGCGCCCAGCGCCCGGAAGCGGGCCTGACCTACCTGGCGGGCCTGCTGCACAACTTCGGCTACCTGTTGCTGGCCCACGTGTTCCCGCCGCACTTCTCGCTGATCTGCCGGCACATGGAGGTCAACCCGCACCTGTGCCACAGCTTTGTGGAACAACACCTGCTGGGCATCAGCCGTGAACAGATCGGCTCATGGCTGATGCGCTACTGGGACATGCCGGAAGAGCTCACCACCGCGCTGCGCTTCCAGCACGACCCGACCTACGACGGCACCTTCGCCGAGTACCCGAACCTGGTGTGCCTCGCCGTGCGCCTGCTGCGCAGCCGAGGCATCGGCTCCGGACCGGACGAAGACATCCCCGACGCCCTGCTGGAGCGCCTCGGCCTGAGCCGCGCCAAGGCTGAAGACGTCGTCAGCAAGGTGCTTGAAGCCGAAGTGATGCTGCGCGAACTCGCGTCGCAATTCAGCCAGGGGTGAAGTACCTCATCGGAACGCCACCCCTTTAGGAGCGAGCTTGCTCCTACACCTTCTTCGGCTTCTTCGGCTTCAAATACTTGGTCAACCCCTGGAACCAGATCACCAGCGCCGGGTTGCCCTTGATCTGAATCGACTTGTCCTGGATCCCCGTCATGAACGCCAACTGCTTGTTCTTCGCCTGCATCGTGGCAAAGCCGTACGCCGCGTCCTTGAAGGCAATCGCAAACGCCGGCTCATCGTGCACACCCGCCTTGCTGGTAATGCGCTGATCCTTCACCCGGAAGTGCCGCGCTACTTTCCCGTCCAGGGTCTGCAGCTGAAACACCAACGCCTTGTCACCCAGCTGCTGCTGGAACGCAGGATTGGAGCGACTGGCCCGGCTCATCAATAGACCCATCATCCACAGCAGAAAACGAAATTTCATGTGCACAGCCTCAAAAGAAAAATGAACGGCCGGCGCAGTGTAGCGATTAAAAGCCAGAATGCCACCTTCGCGATACGTTAGGAGGAGATGCCAGGTTTTTTGACGCCGATGACTACCAAGTCACTGACGACAGCTCCTTTTAGGGCTCAAACAGGTTGCGACGGGGCAACATTATCCAGCACCCGATTGACCGCCAACTCACCGAGCATGATCACCTGCTGCAGCGCCAACATCGTGCTGCGGTGCGCGCCCTCCAGCATCGCGGCGATTTCACTCGCCATCACATTCGCCGAGGCCAACGACTCACAGGCGTGGGCCAATAGCGTTTCGTTGTCGATGTCCGGTGCCACGACAAAGATCGTGCTGGGCGTATGGGCGCCGGTCATGACCAGGGCATTGGGTTTCAGGTAATGGTCCAGGGCGCGATTGGCAGCCTGGTGCAACTTTCTGGAAGTCGCGGACATGTACGGGGTAGTGCTTTCGGTTTCCGATCCGGCGGGTAAATCATTGACCTTGGGCATGGTGAATCTCCGAGGAATATTGGAGTGACCACGCTAACCTTCGCGCTTCCGAAGGCCAACCTTAAAAAAGCGTCGGATGCTTCCTCAATTTTGTAAGCAATTTCATCATTTTCGAACCGTGTTTAAGGATTTGAAACTCGCCGTTTGTAAGCCCCCCACCTCGCGCGTGCACTCTCCTGTAGGAGCTGCCGCAGGCTGCGATCCTTTGATTTTTCCCTCTCGCAAACCTTTCGGAAATTTCCTTCAAACTTAAGGATCCTGGGATTGGTGGCGGCCGCGTATCGCTTGCAGTTTGATGGTGCCTGACACACCGCCTTCGCTGGCAAGCCAGCTCCTACAAAGGCCGGAGTCGAGACAAAAAAAATAGGCACCCAACCTTGTTGGCGTGCCCATTTTTTCAGCAGCCCCGCAAAGGGGCATGCGAATTACGGATTAACACTATCCTTCAACGACTTACCCGGCTTGAACGCAACAGTGTTGCTGGCCTTGATTTTAACCGGCTCACCGGTTTGCGGGTTTTTGCCGGTGCGGGCACCGCGGTGGCGTTGCAGGAAGGTGCCGAAACCTACCAGCGTCACGCTGTCCTTGCGGTGCAGGGCGCCGGTGATTTCTTCGAGAACGGCATTGAGGACGCGGTTGGCCTGCTCTTTGGTGAGATCTGCTTTTTCAGCAATGGCTGCGGCGAGTTCTGGTTTACGCATATGAGTGAAGCCCCTTTGACGGTTTGTTGTTGTTATGTCCGTGCTGCTCTCTGCGGAGCAGCGCCCAAAGCGCCGCAGGTGCTCTACTCTGCGGCAGACGGGAGTGAGGATGGCACGCAGCGAGGAGCCGCGCCAGTGTCGGCGCGGCCAATGTTTGAGCAAAAGGGGGGTTATTCCGACAGAACGACCGGTATTTACGCCAGCAGTGCCGGAAGCTCTTTGTTGAGGGCCAGTTTTTCCATCACGGCCGCGCCTGTCAGGGCATATCCGAGCAGTTTGCCGTTGCTATCGCGGCATAAAACCTTGATGTCGGCGCCCTGCCCTTCGACCGTCCAGGCGCCCTCCGAACCCCGTGGTGGTGGCGATACCACCAAGGGGCAGACCGGGGTTTTCACCGTAATGGGCATCGGACCATAGTTGACCACCGTCGGGTTACCGGCGAGGGTCTGGGCCAGCGCTCTCGCACAACTCATCAGGGGCATCACGTACAACAGATTCAGCCCATCGACCTCGGCGCAGTCACCCAAGGCGTAGATGTTGGCGTGGGAGGTTTGCAGGTGCCGGTCGATTATCACACCACGATTGACCTGCAAACCGGCAGCCGCGGCCAGGTCGATGCGCGGACGCAGGCCAATGGCCGAGACCACCACGTCGCACGGAATGACCTGACCGTCGGAAAGATGGGCTTCCAGGCCGCCAGCAACCCGCTGCAGGCGATTGAGTACCGGGCCGAGGTGGAAGCGTGCGCCCAGGCTTTCCAGCCCGGCCTGGACCGCTGCGGCCGCCGCCGGGTGCAACAGGGTCGGCATGACCTGCTCGCACGGCGCCACCAGTTGCACCTCGTAGCCACCCAGGGTCAGGTCGTTGGCGAATTCGCAGCCGATCAGGCCGGCGCCCAGCAACAATACCCGTCGCTTGCCGGCCGCTGCCGCGCGAAAGCGCGCGTAGTCTTCCAGGTCGTTGATCGGGAATACGCAATCCGCTGCGTCGCCTTCGATGGGCACGCGCACGGTTTCGGCGCCCCAGGCCAACACCAGGTCACGGTAGATCACTGCTTCCTCGCCGATCCACAGACGCTTGTGGCCCGGGTCGATGCCACTGATGCGGGTATGGGTACGCACTTCGGCCTTCAACTGCTCGGCCATCGCGCCCGGTTCGGCCATGCTCAGGCCGTCGGCATCCTTGTTCTTGCCGAATCCAGTGGAGAGCATGGGCTTGGAGTAGGAGCGCCCGTCATCGGCGGTAATCAGCAGCAGCGGGGTTTCGCTGTCGAGTTTGCGAAACTCGCGGGCGACGTTGTAGCCAGCCAGCCCGGTACCAATGATGACGACAGGTGCGTTCATTCCTTACTCCTCTAATTGTCTCAGTTGATTTCGATCATTTCGAAATCCATTTTGCCGACGCCGCAATCCGGGCACAGCCAGTCTTCCGGCACGTCTTGCCACAGGGTGCCCGGCGCGATGCCGTCATCGGGCCAACCGTCGGCTTCGTTATAGATCAGGCCGCAGACGATACATTGCCACTTTTTCATTCAGGTACTTCCTCAAATTCAGGCTTTTACTGGCGCGAACGGACGATGGATAAAGTGCTGCTGTCCGGCTCAGGGCGTTTTGTACTGATGGGGCCGGACAGATGCAAGCGTGTTCGGCGCAATGGACGCCCGGATCACTCAAACTTATCAGCTGACATGTTAAGCTCGCCGCCTCATTTGCTGCCAATAATGACTCACTGTGCCGCACTCAAAACCCCCATTCTGGGTGACCAGAAGCCAACTCGCTCCCCTCCCCGACATGTCTACCCTCGACTGGTTGTTCGACGAAGGATCACTGACCCGTCGCCTGACCCGTTTGTCGAATGACGGCTTCAGCGTCACGCCGCTGTTCGAAGGCTGGCAGCCTCTGCGTGCTGACGAATGTGCCGCCCTGGACCTGGCTGAAGACAGTGAGGGCTGGGTGCGCGAGGTGTATCTGCGTGGTCATGGCGAGGCTTGGGTGTTTGCCCGCAGCGTCGCGGCACGCAGTGCGCTACAGGGCGACGGCTTGCACATGGACGAGCTGGGCAGTCGCTCCCTGGGCGAATTGCTGTTTTGCGATCACGCCTTCCAGCGCCGGGCCATCGAGGTTTGTCACTATCCTCAGGCGTGGCTGCCGACGGACGTGCGAGCGCCTGGGCTGTGGGGCCGTCGCTCGCGCTTCGACCGTGGCGCCTTGAGTGTGCTGGTGGCCGAGATCTTCCTGCCGACCCTGTGGAGCGCCGCCGGCGCCGATCCGGAGAATTGCTGATGTACCAGAGCCTGCTCAAGTCCTTGAACCGCTTGAATCCCCGGGCCTGGGACTTCATTCAGCTGACGCGCATGGACAAGCCGATCGGCATCTACCTGCTGCTGTGGCCGACGTTGTGGGCACTGTGGATTGCCGGCAAGGGCTCGCCCTCCCTGGCCAATATCGTGATTTTCGTCCTCGGCGTGGTGCTGACCCGTGCGGGCGGCTGCGTGATCAATGATTGGGCGGACCGCAAGGTCGACGGCCATGTGAAACGCACCGAGCAGCGACCGCTGGTGAGCGGCAAGATCAGTTCCCGGGAAGCCCTGGTGTTCTTTGCGCTGCTGATGGGCGTGAGTTTCCTGTTGGTGCTGTGCACCAATGCCGCCACCATCTGGTTGTCACTCGGCGGCCTGGCGTTGGCGTTCAGCTACCCATTCATGAAGCGCTACACCTATTACCCACAGGTGGTGCTGGGGGCGGCGTTCTCCTGGGGCATGCCGATGGCGTTCACCGCTGAAACCGGCGAACTGCCGGCGGCAGCCTGGCTGCTGTACATCGCCAACCTGATGTGGACGGTGGGTTATGACACCTACTACGCGATGACCGACCGCGACGATGACTTGAAGATCGGCGTGAAATCCACGGCAATCCTGTTTGGCGAGGCCGACCGGGTGATCATCCTGACCTTGCAGGGGTTGGCGTTGGGTTGCCTGTTGCTGGCCGGTTCGAAATTCGAGCTGGGGGGCTGGTTCCACCTCGGTCTGGCGGTGGCGGCGGGCTGTTTTGCCTGGGAGTTCTGGTACACCCGTGGCAAAGACCGGATGCGTTGTTTCAAGGCGTTCTTGCACAACCATTGGGCCGGGTTGGCGATTTTTGTCGGGATTGTGCTGGATTACGGGTTGCGTTGAGGATGTTAAAAGATCGCAGCCTTCGGCAGCTCCTACAGGGGCTGCGATCTTTTTGCGAATTACGGCACCGGTTATTTTTGCGACTCATGCATGACGTGCCAGACGTCCTTCATCTTGTCGCCCTTCATGTCTCCCGGCTTTTCATCTTTCACGAACGTATACATCGGCTTGCCGTCGTAAGCGTATTGACTGGTACCGTCATCGCGCTTGATGACGCTCCACTTGCCAGACGCCGTGGCACCCGCCGGAGCCATCAATGGCGGCCAGTTCTTGGCGCACTCGTCGTTACACATCGACTTGCCGCCCGAGTCTTTGTCGAACGTGTACAGGGTCATGCCCTTATGGTCGACCATCATCCCATCTTTCATCATCGCCGGGTCGGCGGCGAAGGCCATGGTCGGCAGCGTTAGCGCAGCAGTCACCAGCAAAGCCTTCCAGGATTGAGCAATGTGTTTCATGGAAACCTTCCGTTTGTGGTTGTCAGGATTCGGACTTAGAGCTTAGTCCAGGTTCATGACAATCGCCGGGGGACTAAAATACTGTCACACGACTGCAATAATTCCGTTATCTAATGCGGCGCAAGACAGTTAAATGACAAGAGGATTAACGCATGGTTGGCAGGAGCATTCTGATCGTCGACGACGAAGCACCCATTCGCGAAATGATCGCCGTTGCGTTGGAAATGGCCGGCTATGACTGCATGGAGGCGGAGAACTCCCAGCAGGCCCACGCCATTATCGTCGACCGCAAGCCGGACCTGATCCTGCTCGACTGGATGCTGCCTGGCACGTCCGGCATCGAGCTGGCCCGCCGCCTCAAGCGCGACGAGCTGACCGGGGACATCCCGATCATCATGCTCACCGCCAAGGGCGAAGAGGACAACAAGATCCAGGGCCTGGAAGTCGGCGCCGATGACTACATCACCAAACCCTTTTCCCCCCGCGAGCTGGTCGCGCGCCTCAAGGCCGTGCTGCGCCGAGCCGGCCCTAGCGATGGCGAAGCGCCAATCGAAGTCGGCGGCCTGCTGCTGGACCCGATCGGCCACCGCGTGACCATCGACGGCAAACCGGCGGAAATGGGGCCGACCGAATACCGTCTGCTGCAATTCTTCATGACCCACCAGGAACGCGCCTACACCCGTGGCCAGTTGCTGGACCAGGTCTGGGGCGGCAACGTGTATGTCGAGGAGCGCACCGTCGACGTGCACATCCGGCGCCTGCGCAAAGCCCTCGGCGATGCCTACGAAAACCTGGTACAAACCGTGCGCGGCACCGGTTATCGTTTTTCTACCAAAGCCTGATCCGGACGTTCACCGCCCGACAAGCTGACAAGGACGCGCTTCAAGTGAACCAAAACTGGCATGGCACCCTGATTCGCCACATGCTGCTGCTGGTCACCGCCTGCCTGGTGATCGGCCTGATCACCGGCTACTATGGCTGGAGCCTCGCCGCGGGACTTGGCGTTTACCTGGCCTGGACCCTCAAGCAACTGCTGCGCCTGCACGAATGGCTGCGCCTGCACAAACCCGATGAAGCGCCACCCGATGGCTACGGCCTGTGGGGCGAAGTATTCGACAGCATCTACCACCTGCAACGTCGCGACCAACGCGTTCGCGGACGCCTGCAAGCGGTCATCGACCGGGTCCAGGAGTCCACCGCCGCCTTGAAGGACGCGGTGGTCATGCTCGACAGCGATGGCAACCTGGAATGGTGGAACCGCGCCGCTGAAACCCTGCTGGGCTTAAAGACGCCGCAGGACAGCGGTCAGCCAGTAACCAACCTGGTACGTCATCCGCGCTTCAAGGAATACTTCGAGCAGGACAGCTACGCCGAACCGCTGGAAATCCCGTCGCCGACCAACGACCGCATGCGTATCCAGCTGTACATCACCCGCTACGGCAACAATGAACACCTGATGCTGGTGCGCGACGTGACGCGTATCCATCAGCTGGAGCAGATGCGCAAAGACTTCATCGCCAACGTTTCCCACGAACTGCGCACGCCGCTGACGGTGATCTGTGGCTATCTGGAAACCCTGCTCGACAACGTCGAGGAAGTGAACCCGCGCTGGACCCGTGCCCTGCAACAAATGCAGCAGCAAGGCGGGCGCATGCAGACCTTGCTCAACGACCTGCTGTTGCTGGCCAAACTGGAAGCCACCGATTACCCGTCGGACAACCAGCCGGTGGCCATCGACGGCTTGCTGCAATCGATCAAGGGTGACGCCCAGCAGCTGTCCGGCCAGAAAAACCAGAAAATCACCCTGGAAGCCGACCCGACGATCCTGCTCAAGGGCAGTGAAGCGGAATTGCGCAGCGCGTTTTCCAACCTGGTGTTCAACGCGGTGAAATACACCCAGGCCGAAGGCAACATCCGCATTCGCTGGTGGGGCGACGAGCAAGGCGCGCACCTGAGCGTGCAGGACTCCGGGATCGGCATCGACAGCAAACACCTGCCGCGCCTGACCGAACGTTTCTACCGCGTCGACTCCAGTCGCAACTCCAACACCGGCGGCACCGGGCTGGGCCTGGCGATCGTCAAGCACGTGCTGTTGCGCCACCGCGCGCGGATGGAAATCAGCAGTGTGCCGGGGCACGGCAGCACGTTTACCTGCCACTTTGCGCCCGCCCAGGTCAGCAGATCACGGGTTATCAGCACCACTGACTGATACCGGCCAGCACGCGCCACTAGGCAATCGCACGGTCAGCCGCTACATTGGCTGACTTGTGCCTGCCTTTCAGGTGCACTTTTTTCTTTCCTTTCGATTACACGGAACCCGCAAAACTCCATCATGGACCCTTCCCCTGGCTTGACCCTCGCAACAATATTCGCCGACTTCGGCATGATTCTTTTTGCTCTGATCCTGGTGTTGCTCAACGGCTTTTTCGTTGCGGCGGAATTTGCCATGGTCAAATTGCGCTCGACCCGGGTCGAAGCCATCGCTGAACAACACGGCTGGCGCGGGCACATCCTGCGCACCGTGCACAGTCAGCTCGATGCCTACCTGTCGGCGTGTCAATTGGGTATCACCCTCGCCTCCCTCGGCCTCGGCTGGGTCGGTGAGCCGGCGTTCGCGCATATTCTCGAGCCGGTGCTCGAAACGGTCGGCGTACAGTCGCCGGAAGTGGTCAAGGGCGTGTCGTTCTTCACCGCGTTCTTCATCATTTCGTACCTGCACATCGTGGTCGGCGAGCTCGCCCCGAAATCCTGGGCCATCCGCAAACCCGAATTGCTGTCGCTGTGGACCGCGGTGCCGCTGTACCTGTTCTACTGGGCCATGTACCCGGCCATTTACCTGCTCAACGCCAGCGCCAACCAGATCCTGCGCATCGCAGGGCAAGGCGAACCCGGCCCGCATCACGAGCACCATTACAGCCGCGAAGAACTGAAACTGATCCTGCACTCCAGCCGTGGCCAGGACCCGAGCGACCAGGGCATGCGCGTACTGGCCTCGGCCGTGGAAATGGGTGAACTGGAAGTGGTCGACTGGGCCAACTCCCGCGAAGACTTGGTGACCCTGGAGTTCAATGCACCGCTCAAGGAAATCCTGGCGATGTTCCGTCGCCACAAGTTCAGCCGTTACCCGGTGTATGACAGCGAGCGCCAGGAGTTCGTCGGCCTGCTGCACATCAAGGACCTGCTGCTTGAACTGGCGGCCCTGGACCACATTCCCGAGTCGTTCAACCTGGCCGAACTGACCCGTCCGCTGGAGCGCGTGTCGCGGCACATGCCGTTGTCGCAATTGCTGGAGCAGTTCCGCAAGGGCGGCTCGCACTTCGCCGTGGTCGAGGAAGCCGATGGCAACATCATCGGTTACCTGACCATGGAAGACGTGCTGGAAGTGCTGGTAGGCGATATCCAGGACGAACATCGCAAGGCCGAGCGCGGCATCCTCGCCTATCAACCGGGCAAGCTGCTGGTACGGGGTGATACGCCACTGTTCAAGGTCGAGCGGCTGCTGGGCATCGATCTGGACCACGTTGAAGCCGAAACCCTCGCAGGTTTGGTCTACGAAAGCCTCAAGCGCGTACCGGAAGAGGAAGAAGTGCTGGAAGTCGAAGGCCTGCGCATCATCATCAAGAAGATGAAAGGGCCGAAGATTGTGCTGGCCAAGGTGTTGATGCTCGATTGATGGGCTGATCTGGATTCGCGGCGCGCCCTTCGCGAGCAAGCCCGCTCCCACAGGTTATGCGCAGATCCTGTAGGAGCTGGCTTGCCAGCGAAGGCGTCACGTCAGACTATCCATCACCGCTTGCCCAACGCAAAGTTGGGCAGCGCGCCCATCGGTTGCTTGAACTGATACGGGATCGATACCAGCCCCATCCCGGTATTGCGCTGCACCACGAAGTGCAGATGCGGCCCACTGCTGTTGCCGGTATTGCCCGACAGCGCCAGCGGGCTGCCCACCCCCACCCGCTGCCCTTCGCGAACGCTGACCGAACCTTTTTGCAGGTGCAGGTACACGCCCATGGTCCCGTCATCGTGCAGCACCCGCACGAAATTGCCCGACGGATCGGTGCCACGCCCGGTCTGCCCGTTTTCGGTCTTCACCACCATCCCGCCCCGCGCGGCAATGATCGGCGTGCCCTCCGGCATGGCGATGTCAATGGCATAGCGATTCCTCGGGCCGAAGTGGCTGTACTGGCCTTCGGCGCCTTGGCTCACGCGAAACGGCCCGCCACGCCAGGGGTACGGATATCGGTAGGCCACGGCAGCGCCTGCGGGGTCACCCAGGGAATATTCGAACTTTGGCAGATACGCGAGTGGCTGTCCGGCCTTGGTCGGCGTGAGCTGCGCAAGGCGAATGCTGCTACGCAAAGGCATCACCCGACGAATGGGACGACTCGGCGCACCGCTGACGTTCTTCAAACCGGTGAAACTCAATTCGATTTCTACCGGCGCATACAGGTCATTGCGCACGTAGACGCTGTCCACACCGTCCTTTTTCATGATCACGAGGTATACCTGACGCTCGAGGTTTTCGACCATGCGATCGCGGAACGTGAACACGCTGGAGCCTTTGGTGGGGCGGTCGCTGTAGGAGACCACGCCATCGGCGTCGGTGGACTTGTAGATGGTCACTGCCATGGCCGAAGTCGAGGCGATGAAAAGACCACAGAAAAACAGCAGGCGCGCGAACATGGGCGGGATTCTGTCGAGTCAGGTTTGGGTTTGAGCCTAGCAGGCGCAATGGACCTGTGAAGTCGGCAGATGTTCAGATGGATGTACGGTGATTTCGAGGGCCTCTTCGCGAGCAAGCCCGCTCCCACATTTTGAAATGCATTCCAATGTGGGAGCGGGCTTGCTCGCGATGGCGGTCTTAAGCGCCAGGAATAAAGTGTTTCTGCGCGGTACCACGAGCAATCAGGCGGGAGATGTAGTCCAGTTTCTGCGCGTCCTGATCGACGAAGCGGAAGGTGAGTTGCAGCCAGTCGCTGTCGGGCTTTGGCTCGTGGGCCACCACGGCGTGCAGATAACCGTTGAGCCGCGCCACTTCGGCACTCTCGCCCTGCTCCAGATCCAGTACGGCGCTGTCGAGCACCTGCGGCAGGCTGTCGGTGCGCTTGACCACCAGCAGCGCTTCCTTGAGGCTCAGCGCCTTGATCACGCACGGCTGGATGCCGTTGGGCAGCCGTAGCTGACCCTGGCCACGCCCGCCGCCGCCAGCAGCAACCACTGGAGCCTTGACCGGCGGGCTGTTGAGCAAGCCTGGGGACGGTACAGCGGCCGCCGGTGCGCTCACGGCAGGCTTGGCGCCGGTCAATGCGTTCAGGGTGTCGGTACCGAATGCCGAGATCGTTTTGGTCGCCGCCACGCTCGTCAAGATGTCGAGTTTGCCGACCTTGTGCAGCGCCTGCTTGACCTTGGTGATCAGTTGCTCGTTGGTGAACGGCTTGCTGACGTAACCGGAAACGCCGGCCTGGATCGCCTGGACGACGTTTTCCTTGTCGCCGCGGCTGGTCACCATCACGAATGGCATGCCTTTGAGGCTGTCTTGCCCGCGACACCATGTCAGCAGTTCCAGGCCCGACATCTCCGGCATTTCCCAGTCGCACAGCACCAGGTCAAATGCTTCCCTGGCCAGCAGCGACTGAGCCTTGCGGCCGTTGACCGCGTCTTCGATGCGCATGCCCGGAAAATAGTTGCGCAGGCATTTCTTCACCAGGTCACGAATGAACGCAGCATCGTCCACGACCAACACACTGACCTTACTCATCCACAACCCCTTTAAAAAATCCCGGTGAACCCCAAACGAAAACGCCCGGCCAATAGGCCGGGCGCTTTAGTTGGGCAATCTTACTTATCGTCAGATTTGCCCGGAACATTAGCGGTTTCGCCGCTGGTCCCTTCAACTTCTTCCTTCATGCGCTTGAGGCCCAGGTGACGAACGTCAGTGCCGCGCACCAGATAAATCACCAGTTCCGAGATATTGCGCGCGTGGTCGCCGATACGCTCCAGCGAACGCAGGACCCAGATGATGCTCAAGACCCGCGAGATAGAGCGCGGGTCTTCCATCATGTAGGTTGCCAGCTCACGCAGGGCGGTCTTGTATTCGCGGTCGATGATCTTGTCGTACTGCGCCACCGACAACGCCAGGTCGGCGTCGAAACGGGCAAAGGCATCCAGCGCATCACGGACCATGTTGCGCACCTGGTCGCCGATGTGGCGCACCTCGACGTAACCGCGCGGTGCTTCGCCTTCTTCGCACAGCTGGATGGCGCGACGGGCGATCTTGGTCGCTTCGTCACCGATGCGCTCCAGGTCGATCACCGACTTGGAGATGCTGATGATCAGGCGCAAGTCAGACGCCGCCGGCTGGCGACGGGCCAGGATGCGCAGGCATTCTTCGTCGATGTTGCGTTCCATCTGGTTGATCTGGTCGTCGATCTCGCGCACCTGCTGGGCCAGGCCGGAGTCGGCCTCGATCAGCGCGGTGACCGCGTCGTTGACCTGCTTTTCGACCAGCCCGCCCATGGCCAGGAGGTGGCTGCGCACTTCCTCCAGTTCGGCGTTGAACTGCGCGGAAATGTGGTGGGTAAGGCCTTCTTTGCTAATCATGTTGGCGTCCTTGGAGCGTCCGGTAAGGTGCGGTGGGCCGCAGCGTCAGTTCAGTGAGCAACCACAGCTTTCCTAGCCGTAACGACCGGTGATGTAGTCTTCGGTCTGCTTCTTCGCCGGATTGGTGAACAGAGTATCGGTGTCGCCGAATTCCACCAGTTTGCCCATGTACATGAACGCCGTGTAGTCGGAAACCCGCGCGGCCTGTTGCATGTTGTGGGTCACGATGACGATGGTGAACTTCGATTTCAGTTCGTAGATCAGCTCTTCGACTTTCAGCGTCGAGATCGGGTCGAGTGCCGAGCAGGGTTCGTCGAGCAACAGCACTTCCGGTTCCACGGCGATGGTGCGGGCGATCACCAAACGTTGTTGCTGACCACCGGACAGGCCCAGTGCCGACTCGTGCAGACGATCTTTGACTTCGTCCCACAAGGCCGCGCCTTTCAATGCCCACTCAACGGCTTCGTCCAGTACGCGCTTCTTGTTGATGCCCTGGATGCGCAGGCCGTAGACCACGTTTTCGTAGATGGTTTTCGGGAACGGGTTCGGCTTCTGGAACACCATGCCGACGCGACGACGCAGCTCGGCCACGTCTTCGCCCTTGCGGTAGATGTTGTTGCCGTACAGGTTGATCGCGCCTTCGACACGGCAACCGTCCACCAGGTCGTTCATGCGGTTGAAGGTGCGCAGCAGCGTCGACTTGCCGCAGCCGGACGGGCCGATGAAGGCGGTCACGCGCTGTTTCGGGATGTTCATGCTGACGTCGTACAGCGCTTGTTTGTCGCCGTAGAACAGGCTCAGGCCCGGCACTTCGATGGCTACGGTTTCCTGCTCGAGGCTCAGGCTCTGTTTGTCGCGACCCAGGGCCGACATGTTGATGCCGTGGGTATGTGCTTCGTGCTGCATGGGAGGCTCCCTGTGCTAACAAATTCGGTTCGGGGCCGCAGGCCGGGCCTGCGGGTTACTCAAATTCTGTGTGTTGCGCCGGTCCCCTGTAGGAGCTGGTTTGCCAGCGAAGGCGTACTCACTGACGCCAAAAGCTTCGCTGGCAAGCCAGCTCCTACGGGGCCGCGGTGATTAGCTATCCAGCGCCTTGTACTTCTCGCGCAGGTGGTTACGGATGTACACCGCCGACAGGTTCAACGTGGCGATCACCAGCACCAGCAGCAGCGCCGTGGCATACACCAGCGGCCGCGCGGCTTCGACGTTCGGGCTCTGGAAGCCGACGTCATAGATGTGGAAGCCCAGGTGCATGATCTTCTGGTCCAGGTGCAGGTACGGGTAGTTGCCATCCACCGGCAGCGACGGCGCCAGTTTCACCACACCCACCAGCATCAGCGGCGCCACTTCACCGGCGGCGCGGGCCACGGCGAGGATCATGCCGGTCATCATGGCCGGGCTGGCCATTGGCAGCACGATCTTCCACAAGGTTTCCGCCTTGGTCGCGCCGAGGGCCAACGAGCCTTCGCGCACGGTGCGAGGAATCCGCGCCAGGCCTTCTTCGGTGGCCACGATCACCACAGGCACCGCCAGCAGCGCCAGGGTCAACGAAGCCCACATCAAGCCCGGTGTACCGAAGGTCGGCGCCGGCAAGGCTTCAGGGAAGAACAACCGGTCGAGCGAGCCACCCAGCACATAGACGAAGAAGCCCAGGCCGAACACGCCGTAGACGATCGCCGGAACACCCGCCAGGTTGTTCACCGCGATGCGGATCACCCGGGTCAGCGTGTTCTGCTTGGCGTATTCGCGCAGGTACACCGCCGCCAGCACGCCGAACGGGGTCACGATCATCGCCATGATCAGGGTCATCATCACGGTGCCGAAGATCGCCGGGAAAATCCCGCCTTCGGTGTTGGCTTCACGGGGGTCGTCGCTCAGGAATTCCCAGACCTTGCTGAAGTAGAAACCGATCTTGGTGAAGGTGCCCATGGCGTTCGGCTGGTAGGCGTGAACCACTTTACCCAGGCCGATTTCGATTTCCTTGCCGTTGGCATCGCGGGCGGTGAGGCTGTCGCGGTTGAACTGCGCGTGCAGGTCACCCAGGCGTGCTTCGATGTCCTGATAACGGGCATTGAGTTCGGCGCGATCGGATTCCATGTCCGCTTGCGCGGCCGCGTCGAGCTTGCCGTCCAGCTCCAGTTTGCGACCGTGCAAGCGGATCCGCTCGAGACCGGCGTTGATCGCGCCGATATCGCTTTTTTCCAGGGTCTTGAGTTGCGCGGCCAGTTGATTCACGCGGTTGATCCGCGCCTGCAGCTCAGGCCATGCAGCCTCGCCCTCGGCAATGACCTTGCCGTCCTGCTTGACGTTGACCAGGTAGCCGTAGAAATTGCCCCACTCGCGACGCTCGATCGCCATCAGCTCTGGCGGTGTCTTCTGGTTGGTCAGCCACTCGCCGACGATCCACGTGAAGTCGTTGCCGTTCAGGTCACGGTTGCCGACCTTGATCAGCTCGCGGGTCATGAACTCCGGGCCATCCTCAGGCACCGGCAGGCCGGCGCTCTTCAGACGTGCACGCGGCACTTCTTCCTTCTGCACCACTTCGCCGACGACCAGGTGATTGGCCTGGCCCGGCACGTCGTAGCTGGCGTGGATCAGGTCCGCCGGCCAGAAGTGACCCAGGCCGCGCACGGCAATCACCGCCAGCAGGCCAATGGTCATGATGACCGCGATGGACACCGCGCCACCGCTGATCCAGACGCCCGGGGCGCCGCTCTTGAACCATCCTTTCAGGGAGTTCTGTTTCACAGACTTCTACCTTTCTTAAAGCGACGAGTATTTCTTGCGCAGACGCTGACGAATCAGTTCTGCGAGGGTGTTCATGACGAAGGTGAACAGCAACAGCACCAACGCCGAGAGGAACAGCACGCGGTAGTGGCTGCCGCCGACTTCCGACTCCGGCATTTCCACCGCGACGTTGGCGGCGAGGGTACGCAGGCCTTCGAACAGGTTCATTTCCATGACCGGGGTGTTACCGGTGGCCATCAACACGATCATGGTTTCACCGACCGCACGGCCCATGCCGATCATCAGTGCCGAGAAGATGCCCGGGCTGGCGGTGAGAATCACTACGCGGGTCATGGTCTGCCACGGCGTTGCACCAAGGGCCAGGGAGCCCAGGGTCAGGCCACGGGGCACGCTGAACACGGCGTCTTCGGCGATGGAGTAGATGTTCGGGATGACCGCGAAGCCCATGGCCAGGCCGACCACCAGTGCGTTGCGCTGGTCGTAGGTAATACCCAGGTCGTGGGAGATCCACATGCGCATGTCGCCGCCGAAGAACCAGTTCTCCATGAACGGGCTCATGTACAGCGACAACCAGCCCACGAACAGGATCACCGGAATCAGCAGCGCACTTTCCCAGCCATCCGGGACTTTCAGGCGGATCGACTCAGGCAGGCGGCTGAAGGTAAATCCGGCCACCAGGATGCCGATCGGTAGCAACATCAGCAGGCTGAAGATGCCCGGCAAGTGCCCTTCTACATATGGCGCGAGGAACAGGCCGGCGAAGAAACCGAGGATCACCGTCGGCATCGCTTCCATCAGCTCGATCACCGGCTTGACCTTGCGGCGCATGCCCGGGGCCATGAAGTACGCGGTGTAGATCGCAGCGGCGACGGCCAGTGGCGCGGCCAGCAGCATGGCGTAGAACGCGGCTTTGAGGGTACCGAAGGTCAGTGGCGACAGGCTCAGTTTCGGTTCGAAGTCGGTGTTGGCGGCGGTCGATTGCCAGACGTATTTAGGCTCGTCGTAGTTTTCGTACCAGACCTTGCTCCACAACGCGCTCCACGACACTTCCGGGTGCGGGTTGTCGAGCAGCAACGGTTGCAGCTTGCCGCCGGCTTCGACGATCACGCGGTTGGCCCGTGGCGACAGACCGAAAACGCCCTGGCCCTCGACCACCTGGTCGACCAGCAAGGTACGGTGCGCGGTGCTGTGGAACACGCCGAGCTTGCCGGCGGCATCGAGGGCAACGAAGCCCTTGCGGCGCTCTTCAGCGGTGATTTCAACGATAGGCGTGGTGCCCATCTGGAAGGTACGGATCTGCTTCAGGCGCTGCTCGCCATCCGGGTCGCGGGCCATGAACCACTGGGCCAGGCCACCCTTGGAATCGCCGAGGATCAGCGAGATGCCACCCACCAGTTGGGTACTGGCGGTGATTTGCGCTTCGCCGTCTTCCAGCAGTTTGTAGCGACCGTTGAGGCTCTTGTCGCGCAGGCTGAACACATCGGCCTGGGCGCGACCGTTGATCACGTACAACCATTGCTGGCGCGGGTCGACGAAGATGTTCTTCACCGGCTCGGTCATCTGCGGCAGGTCGATGCGCTTCTGCTCGCTGGTGATCTCGCCGGTCATCATGTTTTCTTCGCTGGTCAGCGACAGAACATTGAGTTGCGAACCGGTGGAACCGACCAGCATCAGGGTCGAATCGTTGGCGTTGAGGCTGACGTGCTCCAGGGCACCGCCGGCTTCATTCAGCGCGATTGGCGTTTCGCCGTAAGGATACTCGATGGCCGGCGTAATGGTTTTCTTGCCGTCCGGGTAGCTGACTTTGTAGGTGTGACGGAATACCAGTGCCTGGCCGTTGGAGAAACCCACCGCCACCAGCGGTTGACCTGGCTGGTCGTCACCAATCGACGTCACAGTGGCACCCACCGGGACCGGCAGATCGACGCGTTTGAGTTCAGCGCCATTGTCGATATCGAAAAACAGTGCCTGGCCCTTGTCGGAAACCCGCATGGCGACCTGGTTCTGCTCTTCCAGGGAGATCATCAACGGCTTGCCGGCGTCTTGCATCCACGCCGGCGTGATGGCGTCGCTGGAAGTCAGGCTGGCACCCTGGAACCGGGGCGCAACGACGTAGGCGAGGAAGAAAAAGATCAGGGTGATCGCACCGAGAACGGCAAGGCCGCCCACGAGGACGTACCAGCGAGTCAGGCGATCCTTGAGCGCGCGGATGCGGCGCTTGCGTTGCAGCTCAGGCGTATTGAAATCAATTCGCTTGGGGGGATTTGTAGTCATTGTGGAATTGGCCAGATCATTCATTCGCACACCCTAGCGATCCTGTATGACAGAAAGATGACAGTGCAGTGACGCAACAAATCCGCCGCCTGGTGAAACCGGCAGCGGAGCGAGAATTTGGGGGGTGTAGGAGCCGGCTTGCTGGCGAAAAATGGTACATCCGACACATTTTCTGCGGATGGATGACCATCGCCAGCAAGCCGGCTCCTACAGAGTCCGAGGTTACCTCGGGCTCAGGGTTTTACTTTTTTGCGACTTCTGCGCCGCCTTCCTGCAGACCCAGGTCAGCCAGTGCTTTTGCTGCAACCTTGGCTGGCAGCGGGATGTAGCCGTCTTTCACCACGACTTCCTGGCCCTGCTTGGACAGAACCAGCTTCACGAACTCGGCTTCCAGCGGGGCCAGAGGCTTGTTCGGGGCCTTGTTGACGTAGACGTACAGGAAGCGCGACAGCGGGTACTTGCCGTTCAGGGCGTTTTCTTCGGTGTCTTCGATGAACTCGCCGCCTTCTTTCTTGGACAGGGCAACGGTTTTCACGCTGGCAGTCTTGTAGCCGATGCCCGAGTAGCCGACGCCGTTAAGTGAGCTGCTGATCGACTGCACAACCGAAGCCGAACCTGGCTGTTCGTTGACGTTTGGCTTGAAGTCGCCTTTGCACAGGGCTTCTTCCTTGAAGTAGCCGTAAGTACCGGATACCGAGTTACGACCGAACAGTTGAAGGGGCTTGTTGGCCAGGTCACCGGTCACGCCCAGGTCACCCCAGGTCTTGACGTCGGTCTTGGCGCCGCACAGGCGAGTCGAGGAGAAAATCGCGTCGACCTGAGCCATGGTCAGGCCCTTGATCGGGTTGTCCTTGTGCACGAATACAGCCAAGGCGTCCACGGCAACCGGGATAGCGGTTGGCTTGTAGCCATACTTGGTTTCGAAGGCTTGCAGCTCGTTGTCCTTCATCTTGCGGCTCATCGGGCCCAGGTTAGCGGTGCCTTCGGTCAGCGCAGGTGGTGCGGTAGACGAACCGGCGGCCTGAATCTGGATGTTGACGTTCGGGTATTCTTTTTTGTAGTTCTCGGCCCAGAGGGTCATGAGGTTGGCCAGGGTATCGGAACCGACGCTGGACAGGTTGCCCGACACACCAGTGGTCTTGGTGTAGCTCGGGATAGCAGGGTCAACAGCGGCAACCGCGTTGGCAGTCGCAACGCCAGCAGCGACAAAAGTCATTGCCGCCATCAAACGCTTCAGTTTCATGCCTTACTCCTAGCAGATAGGGTGTGTTATTCGGGGCCAAGTATCAGCAGGCCGTGTGAACACTCTATGGCTGAAATATGACAATTGGATGAAAGGCCAGTATTCCGATTTTTCAGATGGACCGTGTCATCGTTCTTCGCGAGCAAGCCCGCTCCCACATTCGACCGCATTCCTCTGAGAGAACCCGGTTAAATGTGGGAGCGGGCTTGCTCCGGGCGGCGTTCCGTCGGTCGGCTTAGCGACCCTTCTTCCACAGATAAGCACCCACCAGAATCCCGACTCCACACAGCACCGCCACATAATAGGCAGGCCCCATCGGGCTTTCCTTGAGCAACAGGCTGACGATCATCGGCGTCAAGCCACCGAAAATCGCATAGGCCACGTTGTAGGAGAACGACAGGCCGCTGAAACGCACCACCGGCGGGAACGCCTTGACCATCACGTACGGCACCGCACCGATGGTGCCCACCAGCAGACCAGTCAGGGCGTACAGCGGGAACAACCAGTCAGGATGGTCGGCCAGGCTGTGGTAGAAGGTCCAGGAACTGGCCAGCAGTGCCGTGCAACCGACCACGAACACGCGCCCCGCGCCAAAGCGATCCGCCAGGGCACCGGCAATGATGCAGCCAATGCTCAGGAACACGATGGCCACACTGTTGGATTGCAACGAAATGGTCGGCGAGAAGTGGTAGACCGTCTGCAGCACGGTCGGGGTCATCAGGATCAACACCACGATGGCGGCGGACAACAGCCAGGTCAGCAGCATCGAAATGGCAATCGCGCCACGATGGTCACGCAGCACCGCACGCAATGGCACTTCTTCGGCCAGGGCCTTGCGCTGTTGCAGCTCTGCAAACACCGGAGTTTCGTGCAGCCAGCGGCGCAGGTACACCGAGAACAGGCCAAACACGCCACCCAACAGGAACGGGATCCGCCAGGCGTAATCCGCCACTTCAACCGGGGTATAGACGCTGTTGATCGCCGTGGCGACCAGCGAACCCAGGAGGATGCCCGCCGTCAGGCCGCTGGTCAGGGTGCCGCAGGCATAACCGACATGCCGCTGCGGTACGTGTTCAGACACGAAAACCCAGGCACCCGGCACCTCACCGCCAATCGCCGCGCCCTGGATCACCCGCATCAGCAGCAACAGGATCGGGGCCCACATGCCGATCTGCGCATAAGTCGGCAGCAGGCCCATGATCAGGGTCGGCACCGCCATCATGAAGATGCTAAGGGTGAACATCTTCTTGCGCCCCAGCAGGTCGCCGAAGTGCGCCATCACGATGCCGCCCAGCGGTCGCGCCAGGTAACCGGCGGCGAAGATGCCGAAGGTCTGCATCAGGCGCAGCCACTCGGGCATGTCCGCCGGGAAGAACAGCTTGCCCACCACCGTGGCGAAGAACACGAAGATGATGAAATCGTAGAATTCCAGCGCGCCGCCCAAGGCCGACAGCGATAGCGTCTTGTAATCGTTGCGGGTCAGCGGACGTGCGGATTGGGAAGGCTGCGCGATACTCGAGGGCGCTGTGGTCATGGCAAGGGCTTCTCTTATAGTCAGGTCTGCCGCCCCAACAACGCTGGCAAGGGCTCGGGCAGGACCGGCACGATAGCAAATTGTTCGAAAAAGCACATAGAGGCGCGTATTTGATGGTCAAAATGAGAACCCGACGGTCGTATCGGAGTCTACCGACCGATATACTCGCAAGTGAGCGATAGCTAACAAGGGTTGCTGTGCGAAAACGCCTCAGGTTCACAGGCGATTTCGCAGAGTTTCCCTTTAGGCGCCTTACGAAAAACGTGACGAACGCAGTATGTTCGGGGATGAATCGTTTTTCCGAGACGGCTATTCACCCGCTATACCTACGAAGAGTCACGGGTCAGAGGCACCCCCGGCATGATAGAGCTCGAACAAGAAGATCCGATCCCGCAAGGCGACCTGGCCCTGCAAATCACCGCGCTTCCTCGCGAAACCAACGGCTTTGGCGATATTTTCGGCGGCTGGCTGGTGGCGCAGATGGATTTGGCCGGTACCGCGATGGCCAGCAAGGTGGCAGGCGGTCGCGTGGCCACTGTCGCGATCGACCGCATGGCCTTCCTGGTTCCGGTCGCCGTGGGCGCTCAGCTCTCCTTTTATACCCAGGCCCTGGAAATCGGCCGCAGCTCGATCCAGATGATGGTCGAGGTCTGGAGCGACGATCCACTGTCCAGCGAATGGCGCAAAGTCACTGAAGCGGTGTTCGTGTTTGTCGCCATCGATGGCAGCGGCCGTACCCGTTCTGTTCCGCCCCGGGCTCGTTAAACCCGGCTGCGTTAAACCCGCCAGGCGTTTTGCGGTCCATTGCAGTCATTGTTACTGATCGAGAGCTGTCCCATGAGCACGCCCAACGTTGAAGCCGTCAAACTGGATGAACTGAACTGCTGGCGCATCCGCCACGGTCAGGCCGAATTGCTGGTGGCCCAGCAAGGTGCGCACATCCTCAGCTATCAATTGGCTGGGCAACCGCCGCTGATCTGGCTCAACGACGAGGCCGTGTTCAAGGCCGGCAAAAGCATCCGCGCCGGCGTGCCGGTGTGCTGGCCGTGGTTCGGCAACCTGGCGCGCAACCCGCAGAGCGTCCAGGCGATGCGCGTCAGCAACGAACCCGCCACTGCCCATGGGCTGGTGCGGACGATGGACTGGGAGTTGGGCGGCATCGAGTCCGAGGGTGAAAGCCTGAAGATCGAATTCCTCTTGCCCTGCCCCGAAGACGGCTTGCCAGGCTGGCCGCACCAGGTCGACCTGAAGTTGAGCATTCGTCTGGATGAGCAGCTGCATATCAGCCTGACCAGCCACAACCAGGGCTCCGACACCGTAACGATCAGCCAGGCGCTGCACAGCTATTTCGCGGTCAGCGATGTGCGCGAAGTGCATGTCGAAGGGCTGGACGGCTTGAGCTATATCGAGACCCTGGACGACTGGAAAACCGTGACCCAGTCCGGTGACTTGCGCTTTACCGGCGAAACCGATCGCATCTACCTCGATACACCGAGCCGGCTGAGCATTGTCGACCCGGCCTGGGAGCGGCGAATCGAGCTGACCAGTACCGGCTCACGTTCAGCAGTAATCTGGAACCCGTGGACCGAACGCGCCGCGGCATTCAGCGACATGGCCGACGATGGCTGGCAGCGCATGCTGTGCATTGAAACGGCGAATGTCTTGGGGGATGTGGTGACTTTGGCACCGGGTGCCAGCCACACCTTGGGCGTAAGCATCGGTAGCAAATCTCTGTAACACTACAAAACCAATGTGGGAGCGGGCTTGCTCGCGAAGAGGGAGTGTCAGTTGACATAAATGTTGCCTGACACATCGCCTTCGCGAGCAAGCCCGCTCCCACATTTGGTTGTGCCATGCCAACCGGCGAGTTACAAATCCGCCTCCTGCACCACCCTCACCTTCGCCGCATCCAGCGCATAAGCCGCGTCCGCCAGGTCATTGCTGACCTTCTCGATCTTCAGCGTGCCGGTCACCCACAGCGGCGTGTAGATATCATCGAGCTTCAAGCCCTTGGGATAACGCACCAGCACCAGTTGATTGGGTGGCGGAGGTGGAACGTGGATGCAGGCGCCCGGGTAAGGCACCAGGAAAAACAAGGTGCTACGTCCCTTGGCGTCAGACTCCAGCGGTACCGGGTAACCACCGATACGGATGTCCTTGTCATTCATCGACGCTACGGTCCTGGTCGAATACATCACCGCGGGCAAACCCTTGCTCTGCTTCATGCCACCTTTTTCAGTGAAGGTGCCATTGGCTTCCGGGGAGTCGTGGTCGATTTCGGGCATGGCCTCGAGGGCTTTCTGGTCCGACTTGGGCATCAGTTCGAGCCAGTCGGTTTCCGGCAGCTCGCCGGCATGGGCAAGGCCCGTACTCAGTAAAACAAGAGTCAGCAGAAGACGGCGCATGAAAATGCTCGGTAGGGATAAGGAAATCGCCGGGCATTCTAGTCCTCCCGGGCTGCGCCGCCGAGAGGACTTTGTCGCTTGAATCAGTTCTTTTTGATCAGGCCGTAGATCACCAGCAAGATCACAGCGCCCACCAGCGCCCCGAGGAAGCCTGCACCTTCGCCCGCCTGGTAGAAACCCAGGGCCTGGCCGCCATAAGTAGCCGCCAGCGAACCGCCAATACCGAGCAGGATGGTCATGATCCAGCCCATGCTGTCATCGCCCGGTTTGAGGAACCGTGCCAGCAGGCCGACGATCAAGCCGATAAAGATGGTTCCGATAATTCCCATGGCATTTCCCTCTGATTTGGTTGGTTATGCGAAAGCCTAGTCAGACTTTGGCATCCTGCCATGAGAGAACGGCGGCCCCTGAATGGTTCCGCCGCTGCCACATGAAACTGTTTTACTCGGCGATGAGCGCTTCGACCTTGAGGATCTGCGCGGCGAGGGTTTCGCGATCTGCACAACGCAGGTTGGCGTGACCGACCTTGCGGCCGACCTTGAACGCCTTGCCGTAGTGGTGCAGATGGCAATCAGCAATGGCCAGGACTTTTTCAGTCTCCGGCACTTTACCGATGAAGTTGAGCATCGCGCTTTCGCCGACCTTGGCGGTCGAACCCAGCGGCAGGCCGGCGACCGCCCGCAGGTGGTTTTCGAACTGGCTGCACTCGGCGCCTTCAGTGGTCCAGTGCCCGGAGTTGTGCACGCGCGGGGCGATTTCGTTGGCTTTCAGGCCGCCGTCGACTTCAAAGAACTCGAACGCCATCACGCCCACATAATTCAGCTGCTTGAGCACTCGGCTGGAGTAATCCTCGGCCAAGGCCTGCAACGGGTGGTCGGTGCTGGCCACGGACAGCTTGAGGATGCCGCTGTCGTGGGTGTTGTGCACCAGCGGGTAGAACCTGGTTTCGCCATCGCGGGCACGCACGGCGATCAGCGAGACTTCGCCGGTGAAGGGTACGAAGCCTTCCAGCAGGCAGGCCACACTGCCCAGTTCGGCGAAGGTACCCACGACATCTTCCGGTGTGCGCAGGACCTTCTGGCCCTTGCCGTCGTAACCCAGGGTGCGGGTTTTCAGTACGGCGGGCAGGCCGATGGAGGCCACGGCGGCGTCGAGGTCAGCCTGAGACTGGATGTCGGCAAATGCCGGGGTCGGAATCCCCAGGTCCTTGAACATGCTCTTTTCGAACCAGCGATCACGGGCGATGCGCAGGGCTTCGGCGCTCGGGTAAACCGGCACGAACTGCGACAGGAACGCCACGGTTTCCGCCGGGACGCTCTCGAATTCGAAGGTCACCAGATCGACCTCATCAGCCAGCTGACGCAGGTGATCCTGATCGCCGTAATCGGCCCGCAGGTGTTCGCCCAACGCGGCGGCGCAAGCGTCCGGCGCCGGGTCGAGGAAAGCGAAGTTCATGCCCAGCGGAGTGCCCGCCAGCGCCAACATGCGACCCAACTGGCCGCCACCGATTACACCGATCTTCATCGTCAACAACCTCAGGCGATGCGTGGGTCTGGATTTTCCAGGACGCTGTCTGTCTGCTCAGCACGGAAGGTTTTCAGTACTTCGTGGAACTGCGGGTGCTTGGCGCCCAGGATACTCGCCGACAGCAGGGCTGCGTTGATCGCACCGGCCTTGCCGATGGCCAGGGTGGCGACCGGAATACCTGCTGGCATCTGCACGATCGAGAGCAGCGAATCGACGCCCGAGAGCATCGCCGACTGCACCGGCACGCCCAGCACCGGAAGGTGGGTCTTGGCCGCACACATGCCAGGCAAGTGGGCTGCGCCACCGGCACCGGCGATGATCACCTCGATGCCACGCGCCTCGGCTTCTTCAGCGTACTGGAAGAGCAGGTCCGGGGTGCGGTGGGCAGAGACCACTTTCACCTCGTAGGGGATGCCGAGCTTTTCCAGCATATCGGCGGTGTGGCTAAGGGTGGACCAATCGGACTTGGAGCCCATGATCACGCCAACCAATGCACTCATCGTCGTGCCTCTTCTCTCTGGGCGCCCGCAGGCGCATCAAAAAACAACAAGCCACGCAAAATGCGTGGCTTGATTGTACGAATTATGGCCGGTCGTAACCGGCCGAAGGCCGCGCAGTATACCTCAATACAGCAGATAAACAGCCCCTGTTGCGACCATCTGTCATACGGCGCAAAGTCCCGGTTTTATTGACTCCCAGGTCAATGGAATACAGCACAAATCTCCTGTGGGAGCGGGCTTGCTCGCGAAAGCGGTGGGTCAGTCAACATCAATGCTGCCTGACATACCGCATTCGCGAGCAAACCCGCTCCCACATTTGAGTTTCCGCGGTCTCAGGTACTTTGGGCAGCGCCACCTTCCAGCTTGCGCCACAACAACCGCACATTCGCCTTGCGCACCAACGCGCAGCGGTACAAACGGATCTCCAACGGCACATGCCATTGCGGGCCACCGCACACCACCAGTTCACCGCGCGCCAGCTCGGCGCGCACACTCAGTTGCGGCACCCAGGCAATCCCCAGCCCTTCCAGCGCCATGCTCTTGAGGCTATCGGCCATGGCGGTTTCATACACCGTGGTAAAGCGCAGCGCGCGTTGGCGCAGCAAGCCATTGACCGAACGCCCGAGAAACGCTCCCGCGCTGTAGGCCAGCAACGGCACGCTGGCCTCGCCCTCCAGATCGAACAGGGGCTTGCCCTGCTCATCTGCCGCGCACACCGGGAGCATTTCGGTATGCCCAAGGTGCAGGGAAGGAAAGATCTCAGGGTCCATCTGCATGGCGGCATCCGGATCGTAGAACGCCAGCATCAGGTCGCATCCACCTTCCCGCAGCGCGTGCACGGCGTCGCCGACGTTGGTCGCCACCAGCCGTGTAGCGATGTTCAACCCTTCATTGCGCAGTTGCGCGATCCAGCGCGGGAAAAAACCCAGTGCCAATGAGTGCGCCGCCGCGACCTGCATCACTTCGCCCTGGCCGCCTTCCAGATGATGCAGGTGTCGCAGCACTTCACCGAGCTGCTCGACCACGGTGCGCGCGGTGACCAGAAACAGCTGGCCCGCCGCCGTCAGCTCCACCGGCGTGCGCGAGCGGTTGACCAAGGTGAGCCCCAGCGCGGCTTCAAGGCTACGGATCCGGCGGCTAAAGGCCGGTTGAGTCACGAAACGGCGTTCCGCTGCCTGGGAGAAACTGCGGGTGGCGGCCAGGGCACTGAAGTCCTCCAGCCATTTACTTTCCAGATTCATCACGTCCTCCCGGAACGCACCAATTTAGGTCACACGCTCACCGCGAACACGGCGTCACATCGACATTATGCCGAATATGCATAGGCCAGTGTTTAATAGCATTGGCCCAAAATTCTCCACAAGCCTAGCATTTGCAGTGTTCCGGCACAGCCCGGGTCCATATTGAGATGATTTCTATCATGTCCTCCGCTGCATCATTCCGCACAGAAAAAGACCTGCTTGGCGTACTCGAAGTACCGGCTCAAGCATATTACGGCATCCAGACCCTGCGAGCGGTGAACAACTTCCGTCTCTCGGGCGTTCCGATTTCGCATTACCCGAAGCTGGTAGTCGGCCTGGCCATGGTCAAGCAAGCTGCCGCTGACGCCAACCGCGAGCTGGGTCACCTGAGCGAAGCCAAGCACGCTGCCATCAGCGAAGCCTGTGCCCGTCTGATCCGCGGCGATTTCCACGAAGAATTCGTGGTGGACATGATTCAAGGCGGCGCCGGTACTTCCACCAACATGAACGCCAACGAAGTGATTGCCAACATTGCTCTCGAAGCAATGGGTCACGAGAAAGGCGAGTACCAGTACCTGCACCCGAACAACGACGTGAACATGGCGCAGTCGACCAACGACGCCTACCCGACGGCAATTCGCCTGGGTCTGCTCTTGGGTCACGACGCGCTGCTGGCCAGCCTCGACAGCCTGATCCAGTCGTTCGCCGCCAAAGGTGAAGAATTCAGCCACGTCCTGAAGATGGGTCGTACCCAGCTGCAAGACGCCGTGCCGATGACCCTTGGCCAGGAATTCCGCGCCTTCGCCACCACCTTGGGCGAAGACCTGGCACGCCTGAAGACGCTGGCACCCGAACTGCTGACCGAAGTGAACCTGGGCGGCACCGCGATCGGCACCGGCATCAACGCCGACCCGCGTTACCAGCACCTGGCCGTTCAGCGCCTGGCCACCATCAGCGGTCACCCGCTGGTACCGGCGGCCGACCTGATCGAAGCCACCTCGGACATGGGCGCCTTCGTGCTGTTCTCCGGCATGCTCAAGCGTACCGCGGTCAAGCTGTCGAAGATCTGCAACGACCTGCGCCTGCTGTCCAGCGGCCCACGCACCGGCATCAACGAAATCAACCTGCCAGCGCGTCAGCCAGGCAGCTCGATCATGCCAGGCAAGGTCAACCCGGTTATCCCGGAAGCCGTGAACCAGGTGGCATTCCAGATCATCGGCAACGACCTGGCCCTGACCATCGCGGCCGAAGGCGGCCAGCTGCAATTGAACGTGATGGAGCCGCTGATCGCCTTCAAGATCTTCGACTCGATCCGCCTGCTGCAACGCGCCATGGACATGCTGCGCGAGCATTGCATCACCGGCATCACCGCCAACGAAGAACGCTGCCGTGAACTGGTCGAGCACTCGATC
Organism: Pseudomonas sp. PLMAX; assembly: GCF_046042685.1. Classification (NCBI taxonomy): domain Bacteria; kingdom Pseudomonadati; phylum Pseudomonadota; class Gammaproteobacteria; order Pseudomonadales; family Pseudomonadaceae; genus Pseudomonas; species Pseudomonas sp. PLMAX. The sequence continues at coordinate 70,606 of NZ_CP064949.1, forward strand.
GGCCTGGTCACCGCGCTGAACCCGTACATCGGTTATGAAAACGCCACCCGCATCGCCCGTATCGCCCTCGAAAGCGGCCGCGGCGTGCTGGAACTGGTGCGTGAAGAAGGCCTGCTCGACGACGCCATGCTCGCCGACATCCTGCGCCCGGAAAACATGATTGCCCCGCGTCTGGTCCCGCTTAAAGCCTGACCATCGTTGTAATACCGCTCACCAGGTCGAGGGACTAGACACCTCTCACCTTTTGAGGGCTTGGAGATCATTCTCCAGGCCCTTTTTTTTACTCGGAACTTGTGGTGCTTTTGCTGGCCTTTTCGCTGGCAAGCCAGCGCCTACAAGGACAGGGTGAACACCAACCACCTGTAGGAGCTGGCTTGCCAGCGAAGAGGCCCTCAAGACCCTTCGAAATCCCCTTCGTTTCACCGCATGCACCACAACCGTGCAGACGGACGGCACTCTCATCGGTATAGTGCCGCCCCTCTTCGCGTAGGCGGTCGTCGGTAGCGAGACCACAACCCATGCGAAACCCGAACTAATAACAAACCCGCGATATGAAACCGGGACGAACATCGACCCACCTGTTGTGCCGTGCGCCCGCGGGTGTAACGCGATGTTTCTGTCCGGCCAGCATCTGCCCCCACAAAAAACAGCGAGGAATATCCATGCTCGAAGTCATCAACGACTTCCTCTCCGGCAAAGTACTGATCGTGCTCATTGTCGGGCTCGGTAGCTACTTCACGATCCGCTCGCGTTTCGTTCAATTGCGTCACTTCTTCCATATGTTCGCGGTCTTCCGCGACAGCCTCAAAAGCAGTGCCGGTCAACTCAGTTCCTTCCAGGCCTTGATGCTCAGCCTGGCCGGGCGTGTCGGTGCAGGCAACATTGCCGGTGTCGGCATTGCCGTGACACTGGGTGGCCCCGGTGCCGTGTTCTGGATGTGGGTGACCGCACTGGTCGGCATGTCGAGCAGCTTCTTCGAATGCTCCCTCGGCCAGCTCTACAAGCGCTGCGACAGCGAAGGCCAGTTCCGCGGCGGCCCTTCCTACTACATCCAGCACGGCCTGCAAAAGCGCTGGCTGGGGATGATCATGGCGTTCCTGCTGCTGGTTACCTTCGGCTTCGCCTTCAACGGCCTGCAATCCCATGCCGTGACCCACTCTCTGAACAACGCGTTCGGCCTCGACACCACCTGGACCGGCCTTGGCCTGGCCGTGCTGCTGGGCCTGGTGTTCATCGGCGGGATCAAGCGCATCGCCAAGGTCGCTGACCTGCTGGTTCCGGTGAAGACCCTGGTGTACATCGGCGTGACCATCTACGTGATCGTGCTGCAGTTTGATCAGGTGCCGGGCATGCTGATGACCATCGTCAAGAGCGCCTTCGGCCTGGACCAGGCATTTGGCGGCCTGATCGGCAGCGCCATCATCATGGGAGTCAAGCGCGGCGTGTTCGCCAACGAGGCCGGCCTTGGCAGCGCGCCGAACGTGGCCGCGGTGGCTGCGGTCGAGCATCCGGTCGCACAAGGGGTGGTCCAGGCGTTCAGTGTGTTCCTTGACACCTTCGTGATCTGCACCTGCACGGCCTTGCTGATCCTGCTCTCGGGCTTCTATACCCCGGGTTTCGAAGGCGACGGCATAGCCCTGACCCAGAACTCCCTCGCCGCCGTGGTCGGTGACTGGGGCCGGATGTTCATTTCCGTGGCGCTGGCGTTGTTCGTGTTCACCTCGATCCTCTACAACTACTACCTGGGCGAGAGCAACCTGCGCTTCCTGATCGGTGAAAACCGCAAGGCACTGATGGGCTACCGTGCGCTGGTGCTGGTCCTGATTTTCTGGGGCGCCATCGAAAACCTCGGGACCGTGTTCGCCTTTGCCGACATCACCATGACGATGCTGGCGTTCGTCAACCTGATCGCGCTGTTCCTGCTGTTCAAGGTCGGCATGCGCATCCTGCGTGACTACGATGACCAGCGCGCGGCCGGGATCAAGACCCCGGTGTTCGACTCGAGCAAGTTCCCCGACCTGGACCTGGATCGCCAAGCCTGGCCAGCCAATCCGCCAGCCGCCATCACCAAGGCTGAAGCCGAGTCACAGGGCGTGCCCGCAGCGCAACGCTGATCGGTTAAAGTGCGTTATCCCTTGTGGGAGCGGGCTTGCTCGCGAAAGCGGTGTGTCAGGCAACATCAATGTTGACTGACACTCCCTCTTCGCGAGCAAGCCCGCTCCCACACAGGAACTCATCGTTATCGGAGCACCCCCATGAATTCCTCGACCTACCCTGCCGCCCAGCACGTCATGGTGCTCTACACCGGCGGCACCATTGGCATGCAAGCCAGCGAACACGGCCTGGCGCCGGCATCCGGTTTCGAAGCGCGGATGCGCGAATACCTGCACAGCCAGCCTGATCTGGTGGTTCCGCAATGGCGCTTTCGCGAGATGTCGCCGCTGATCGACAGCGCCAACATGACCCCGGCGTATTGGCAGCAATTGCGTGAAGCGGTGGTCGACGCCGTGGACGTGCAGGGTTGCGACAGCGTTCTGATCCTGCACGGCACCGACACTCTGGCCTACAGTGCCGCCGCCATGAGTTTTCAATTGCTCGGCCTGCACGCCCGCGTGTGCTTTACCGGCTCGATGCTGCCGGCCGGCGTAACCGACAGCGATGCCTGGGAAAACCTGGGCGGCGCGCTGGTTGCTTTGGGCCAAGGCTTGGCGCCGGGCGTGCACCTGTACTTCCACGGCGAACTGCTGGACCCGACCCGTTGCGCCAAGGTGCGCAGTTTTGGCCGGCATCCGTTCAAGCGCCTGGAACGTCAGGGTGGTGGTGTGAAGGTCGACTCCCTGCCGCCACAGCTGAATTACAACCAGGGCAGACAACTGGCGAAAGTCGGCGTGCTGCCGTTGTTTCCCGGCATCGACGCCGAAATTCTGGATGGCCTGATCGACAGCGGCATTCAGGGCCTGGTGCTGGAGTGCTATGGCAGCGGTACCGGTCCGAGCGACAACCCGGGTTTTCTCGCCAGCCTGGAACGGGCACGGGACGCGGGCGTCGTGGTGGTGGCAGTCACGCAATGCCACGAAGGCGGCGTAGAGCTGGACGTTTATGAGGCGGGTAGTCGTTTGCGGGTGGCCGGTGTGCTTTCAGGTGGCGGCATGACCCGTGAAGCAGCGTTCGGCAAACTGCATGGCTTGCTAGGTGCAGGACTTGAACCTTCCGAGGTTCGGCGACTGGTCGAATGGGACCTGTGTGGCGAGCTGGCTTGATATATACATCCCTCACAATGAGTGCGCTCAAGTTCTTTTCGAGAACTTGAGCCGCCACTTCGAACATACAACTTTACAAATACGATGCAATTATAACTCCCACAACAAAGTCAAGTTAGATACCTTTGCTCAGGCAGGACGCACCTAAACTTGATTACAGGAGTTACATATAATGAGCATTTCATCCAAAGGCTGGACCGCACAAATAGACCGGATGCCGGGCGCTGCTTCTTTCCGCACCTACGGCACCGTAACGGTCGCCAATAGTGGCGTTACACCAACGCTGGTCCTGAGTGCACGGCAAGACAAGACCACTAATATACGCCTGGACCTGCTACTCGAAGAATCAAGCGACATGTCGCTGCAGGTTCTAACAGACAAGTTTGTCGAGTACAAAGAAATGGGCAACTCAAACGTCACCGGCGTCAGCATCTTCCATGATGGAAAATTACTGCACCATATAAGTGAAGTAATGATTACCCATTAAGAGCAGTGTATTTCCCACGCTATAGAATTTCCCGCCAGACACGCCAGGTGCCTGGCGGGAAACTTCGTCGCTAACTTACGCCTTGCGCTCGTAGCAAATCCGCCAGAGCCTGCGCCTCAACCGGCCGGCTGATCAGATAGCCCTGCACTTCATCACAGCGTTCAGCCTGCAAAAACTCCAGCTGCTCCAGTCGCTCCACGCCTTCAGCCACCACTTTCAATTTCAAGCCGTGGGCCATGGCAATAATCGCCCGGGTAATCGCCGCATCCTCCGTGCCCTCTCCCAGGCCGCGAATAAACGCCTGATCGATCTTCACGTAATCCACGGGGATGCGCTTGAGGTAGCTCAGGGACGAATAGCCGGTGCCAAAATCATCGATCGCCAGCTTCACCCCCAGATCACGCAGTTGCTGGAACGTCGCGATAATGTGCTCGACGCTGTCGAGCAACTGGCTTTCGGTCAGTTCCAGCTCCAGGTAATGCGGCGCCAGTCCGGTTTCTTCCAGGACCTGACGTACCAGGCTGACCAGCTTGCCCTGGCGCAATTGATGCACCGACAGATTGACCGACACCCGAATCGCCTCGAGTCCCAGGCGTTGCCACTCACAGGCTTGCCAGCAGGCCTGGCGCAAGACGAACTCGCCGATCGGGCCGATCAACCCGGTCTCCTCCGCCAGACCGATGAAATCCCCCGGCGGCACCCGCCCCATGGTCGGGTGGTCCCAGCGCACAAGGGCCTCGGCGGCATTGAGCCTGCCCGTGGCGAGGCACAGTTTTGGTTGGTAGAACACCTTCAGCTGTTTCTCTTCAACCGCTTTACGCAGATGGTTTTCCAGCTGCAAGCGCTCAAGGGTGCTGGTTTGCAAGCTATCGGTGTAGAACTGGAAATTGTTACCGCCCAAATGCTTGGCGTGCTGCATGGCCATGTTCGACTGACTGACCAATGCGGATATTTCCCGGGCGTTATCCGGCAACAGGCTGATGCCCATGGAAGCACTGACCACCAGCTCATGACCCTCGACAGTCACCGGCAGACGCAATTTGGCCGCCAGGCGTGTCGCCACCCGCGCCAGACTGGAGAGGTTGCCGTAGGCATTGAACAGCACGGCGAATTCATCGCCGGACAAGCGCGCGATGGTGTCTGCCTCAGGTAATGCATTGACCAGGCGCCGGGCCATCTTCTGCAACAGCTGATCGGCCACTTCGTGCCCCAGGCTGTCGTTGAGCTGCTTGAAACGATCCAGATTGATGTGCAACAACGCCAGGCTGCGATAACCGCCCTGACGCACCCGCTGATGCGCCTCGCCCAGCCGTTCGCGGAACATCGAGCGATTGGCCAGCCCCGTGAGTTCGTCGTAATGGGTCAGGTAGCGCATGCGCTCTTCGGATTCTCGCCGTGCCGAGAGATCGGCGAAGAAGCCCACGATATGACTGACATTGCCCCGCACATCGCGTACTGCATTCAATTGCAGAAATTGTGGATACATCTCGCCGTTCTTGCGGGTTTCCACCAGTTCACCCTGCCAACTGCCGTGCTGCTCCAGCGCTTGATGGATCGCACCGTAATGCCGTCGCGCATCACGACTGCAGGGCAACTCGACCACGTTGCGCCCAAGCATCTCCTCGATTTTATAGCCAGTGACCCGGCTGAAGGCTTGATTGACCGCAAGCAGGGCATAACCCGGATCGAAAATCACGATACCTTCGCTGGCGGCCTCGAACACCGTCGCCGCCAACTGCCGTTGCTCCTCCTGGGCCTTGCTGGCACTGATATCGCGCCGCGTGCCCACCATGCGAATCACCCGCCCGTTGTCGGCACGTTCGACCGCCCGCCCACGGTCTTCGATCCACACCCAGTGGCCAGCGCCATGCCGCACGCGATACTCGATCTGGTAGTCCTCGGTGCGGCCCTTCAAATGCTCGACCAACGCCCTTTTCAATGCAGGCAGATCGTCGGGGTGCAGGCGGGGCTTGAGGTGGCGCAGGATAGCCGTCACCTGTTCCGGCTCAAGACCGAACAATTCCTGGATCTGCGTGTGATGGACCTCGTCGGTTTGCAGGTTCCAGTCCCACAGCCCCAGTTCGCTGGCCTTCAATGCCAGCGCCAGGCGCGCCTCACTCTTGCTCAGCGCCTGGTTGGCCGCGTCCAGCTCCAGACTGCGCTGGGCGACACGGCTTTCCAGATCGACCTGGATCTCGCGCAATTCGTCTTCGGCACGCCGACGCTGGTCGATTTCCCGGGTCAGCTTCTGATTGAGCTGGTCGCTGCAGTTCTGCACTTGCTGCAGATGCTCGATCAGCGCCTGATTCTGAAAGCGGCGCAACATCCCACGATCGATCAACCGATTCACTTGCCAGGCGACCACACTCAAAGCGCCCAGCAAAATCAGGCCGAACCAGCCCCAACCGTGTTGCTGGTCGTCCCCGCCCCAGAACATATAGGCGATGGCCGGCAACAGGCAGGGCAAGGTGAAGGACAGGAACGCCGGCAAACTCACCGCGTAGGCCACGCTGGCCGACAGCGCCGCGGCACCGATCAGGCCGAAGACCCACGCTTGTTGAATGAAGTTATCGCCGGGAACCAGGGCAATACCGGCACCGGCCAGGGTCAGGCCAGTGAGACCCGAGCCCAGCAGAAACATGCGTCGCCAGATCGGATGCGCCTGGCGGTTGGGAATCGCCGAATCGAAGGCCGCCACCTGGATCACCCGCAATGCCACCAGCGACAGCAACCACACCAGCCAGACACTGACCAGGAAGTAACGCTGCGGACTCCAGAGCAAACCGGCGCACACCAGGCCATTGATCAACATGAACAGTGTGGGCAGCAAGGAACCCTGGTACAGCAGACGCGTGCGTTCGACCGCCATTTCCATGGCGTATCGTTTACGAATAACCCGGGGCTCCACAGTAGGGCCCGACAGGTCGAAGCTGAGGGTCATAGGCAGTGTTCTTGTTCTTATAATGATGAGCATGAGCCCGAAACGTCGACGGAGCATACACAACGCAATGCCCGGACCAAACCGCTACCGATCAAAAAACAGACAAAAATTGTCGACTGCCAGACGTGGCAGAATGCCTTCAAGCGGGGCTGGCCAACGCTTGCAGCCGATGACCGACCGGTCGTCCATGGGTAACTTTCATCGGCTAAAGCAAAGCGGGGTTTGCCCGAGCTGACGCGGCCCCCTAGAATGCCCCGATGCGCGATGATCTCTCCCTTCTGCTGAACTCCCTCAACGATGCCCAACGCCAGGCCGTAGCTGCCCCCGTGGGTCGTCAGTTGGTCCTGGCCGGTGCTGGTTCCGGTAAAACCCGAGTGCTGGTGCACCGTATCGCCTGGTTGATCCAGGTCGAAAACGCCTCGCCCCACTCCATCCTGTCGGTGACCTTTACCAACAAGGCTGCTGCCGAGATGCGCCATCGCATCGAGCAGCTGATGGGTATCAACCCGGCCGGTATGTGGGTCGGCACCTTCCACGGCCTGGCGCACCGCTTGCTGCGGGCGCACTGGCAGGAAGCGGGCTTGAGCCAGACCTTTCAGATTCTCGACAGCGACGACCAGCAACGCCTGGTCAAGCGGGTGATCCGCGAGCTCGGCCTGGACGAACAACGCTGGCCCGCCCGTCAGGCCCAGTGGTTCATCAACGGACAGAAAGACGAAGGCCTGCGCCCACAACACATTCAAGCCAGCGGCGATCTGTTCCTGGCGACCATGCGCGGCATCTATGAGGCCTACGAGGCCGCTTGCCTGCGCGCCGGTGTGATCGACTTCTCCGAATTGCTGCTGCGCGCCCTCGACCTGTGGCGTGATCACCCTGGCCTGCTGGCGCATTATCAGAAGCGCTTCCGGCACATTCTGGTGGACGAGTTCCAGGACACCAACGCCGTGCAGTACGCCTGGTTGCGCCTGCTGGCCAAGGGTGGCGACAGCCTGATGGTGGTCGGCGACGACGACCAGTCGATCTATGGCTGGCGTGGCGCGAAAATCGAGAACATCTACCAGTACTCCGAAGATTTCCCGGACGCTGAAACCATTCGCCTGGAACAGAACTACCGCTCCACCGCCGGCATCCTCAAGGCCGCCAACGCCTTGATCGCCAACAACACCGGGCGCTTGGGCAAAGAGCTGTGGACCGATGGCGGCGACGGCGAAGCCATCAACCTGTACGCCGCGTTCAACGAACACGATGAAGCTCGCTACGTTGTCGAAACCATCGAAAGTGCGCTGAAAACCGGCTTGGCTCGCAGCGATATCGCGATCCTGTACCGTTCTAACGCCCAATCGCGCGTGTTGGAAGAAGCCTTGCTGCGCGAGCGCATTCCGTACCGCATCTATGGCGGCCAGCGTTTCTTCGAACGCGCTGAAATCAAGAACGCCATGGCCTACCTTCGCCTGCTCGAAGGCCGTGGCAACGATGCCGCGCTGGAGCGGGTGATCAACGTGCCGGCCCGGGGCATCGGCGAAAAAACCGTCGAAGCGATCCGCGACCATGCCCGCCACAGCGATGTGTCGATGTGGGAAGCGATGCGTCAGCTGGTGGCCAACAAAGGCGTTACCGGCCGCGCAGCCAGCGCGCTGGGGGCGTTTGTCGAGTTGATCGAGAACCTCGCCGCCAAGTGCATGGACATGCCGTTGCACCTGATGACCCAGACCGTCATCGAGCAGTCGGGACTGATCGCCTACCACGAAGCGGAAAAAGGCGAGAAAGGCCAGGCGCGGGTAGAAAACCTTGAGGAACTGGTCAGCGCCGCGCGCAACTTCGAAAACAGCGAAGAGGACGAGGACCTGACGCCACTGGCGGCTTTCCTCGGTCACGCCTCGCTGGAAGCCGGCGATACCCAGGCCGACGAACACGAAGACAGCATTCAGCTGATGACCCTGCACAGTGCCAAGGGCCTGGAATTCCCCTATGTGTTCCTGGTGGGCATGGAAGAAGGCCTGTTCCCGCACAAGATGAGCCTGGAAGAACCCGGCCGTCTTGAGGAAGAGCGTCGCCTGGCCTATGTCGGCATCACTCGGGCCATGCAGAACCTTGTGATGACTTATGCTGAAACCCGACGCCTGTACGGCAGCGAGACCTACAACAAGGTGTCGCGCTTCGTACGCGAAGTGCCCAAGGGCCTGATCCAGGAGGTGCGGCTGTCCAACAGCGTCAGCCGTCCGTTCGGTGGCAACCAGTCGATGAGCGGCAGCAACCTGTTCAGCGGCAGCGAGATTCCGCAGACCGGCTTCAGCCTGGGCCAGACTGTGCGCCACTCGATCTTCGGTGACGGCGTGATCCTCAACTTCGAAGGCGCAGGCGCGGCGGCTCGGGTCCAGGTGAACTTCAGCGAAGGCAGCAAGTGGTTGATGCTGGGGTACGCGAAGCTGGAAGCGATCTAAGGAACGCCTGAGAACCCATGTGGGAGCGGGCTTGCTCGCGAAGGTCGCACCGCGGTTCGTCAGGAACACCGCGTTATCGTTCTTCGCGAGCAAGCCCGCTCCCACAAGGTTACGCGGCGCTGGCATAGGCATGATCACGGCGGGCGTCATCCTGCTCGCGCTGCGACGCTAGGTATCCTTTCCTACAGAACTTATTTACTTATCCTACAGACCAAAGTTAACAGGCCCTATTGCGCTGATTGAAGCTGAATGCAACCTGTCAGGCAAAAGCCCGAAACACTCTGCCGCTAGCCAGTAACACTTCAGCTGTGCAACATGGCGCGCGTGCCTTCCACAAATGGGAATTCCCTATATGAAACGTTTTCTTAGCATCGCCATGGCGTTGTGCATCGGCCTGACGATGAGCCTCGACGCCAATGCCGCCAAGCGCTTTGGTGGTGGCAAAAGCGCAGGCGCTGCGCCGACACATCAAACCAGCCAGATGGCTCCTTCTTCTCCAGGCATGGGCGGCGCAGCAGCGACCGCTGGTGCAGCCGGTGCCGCTGGCGCCGCCGCCAAGGCCGGTGGCGCTTCGCGCTGGCTCGGCCCTCTGGCCGGTATCGCCGCCGGTGGCCTGCTGGCTTCCATGTTCATGGGCGACGGTTTCCAGGGCATGCAGATCTTCGACATCCTGATCATGGCGGTCATCGCGTTCCTGGTCTTCCGCTTCATCGCCGCTCGTCGTCGCAAGCAGCAGGCGCACATGGCTCCGGCTGGCTATGCCCCGCCGATGCAGCGTGAAGCCTTCGAACAGAAACCTGCTGGTGGTTCGATCTTCGGCGGTTCGGCTGCACCGGTTGCCGCTCGTCCGGTAATCAATGCGCCAGCCTGGTTCAATGAGAAGAACTTCATTGAAGCGGCCCGTAACCACTTCCAGTCCCTGCAGCAGCACTGGGACGCCAACGAAATGGACAAGATCTCCGAGTTCGTGACCCCGCAGATGCTGGAGTTCCTCAAGCGCGAACGCGCCGACCTGGGTGACGGCTTCCAGTCCACCTACATCGATAACCTCGTTGTGCAACTGGACGGTGTGGATGATCGCGCCGACAAGACCATCGCCACCCTGACCTTCAGCGGCGTGTCGAAAACCTCGCGTTTCGACCAGGGCGAAGTGTTCAGCGAAAGCTGGAACATGGAACGTGCACAGGGCGAAAACCAGCCTTGGCTGGTGGCCGGTATCCGCCAGAACGGCTGATTCTCCTCCGCGCTTCACTTGCTGTAATAAAAACCCCAGCCTCGGCTGGGGTTTTCTATTTCGCGGTTGCATCTATAGCGAGCTACTGTATAAACCGCCCCATATAAACCGCGCCATACATGCAAGAGGATCCCGGACGTGGAAGAAATCATCGAACAACTGCGTGAAGCCAACGAACCGGTACCGGTCCCCTTGGAGTTGCCCGACGAAGATCTGCTGGTCGAGATCGAAGAACAACTGTTCATCGACATTCCATTCGTCTTCAGAGAGTTCCTGCTGACCGTCAGCGACGTGGTCTATGGCAGCCTGGAACCAGTCACCGTGACTGACCCGCAATCCCACACCTACCTGCCGGACGTTGCCGCCAACGCCTGGGATGCAGGCGTCGATCGCAGCCTGATCCCGATCTGCCAGGATGGCGACGACTACTACTGCGTCGAAGAAGACGGCACCGTGGTGCTTTGGCAGGCCGAAGAAGAGCTGATCGCCGAAGAAACCTGGGAATCGGTATGGCACTGGGCGCGGGACGTCTGGCTGGAAAGCTGAGTCCTTCGCCCCACCTGGTCAATGCCCCGGCGAATCCTTGTGGTTTTCCAGGGTATCGAGCAAGGCCACCTGCATCCGTGTGTGCACGCGGATGAACCAGCGCCACAGCAGCGCCGCTACGGCGGCCGCGACCACGGCGATCAGGACCAGCAACTTGTTGGTCGGCAGAATACTGGCCGACAAGGCTGCCAACAGCAGGAAAATCACCAGCAGCGAGAGGATCGGGATCACTTCGGAGATCACCCGGCGCACTCGCTGCGTGTGACGGCCCGCCATCTCCGGTTTGACGCCCATTTCCGCCAGCAACATCGACAATGCCTTGAGCTTGCGATACGCGGCAATCAGGAATGGCAGCGACAGCAGCAGTGCCCCGCCCCAGATCAACGCTTTCTGCCAGCTCGGGTCGCCGATCCAGCCTTGCAGGTAAGTGGATATGCCTTCGGCGAAGTACGCGCCGGAAAAGAAGATCGCGATGACCAGCGCGAGGTTGACCCCCACCTGCAGCAAGATCCGCCGAATCATCGAGGCCAGCAATGCCCCCTGGCCTTGCGGCTGGATGCTGCGCAGCCATTCGCCATACATGCCCAATACGCGGCCCAGGCGCTGCGGCATCACGGCCGCCAGCTTGATCGACAGCGGGTCTGCTGCGCGGATCAGGTACGGCGTCATTAACGTCGTGAGCACTGAAACCGCCACGGCCACCGGATAGAGGAAGTTACTGGTGACCTGCAGGGTCATGCCCAGCGAAGCGATGATGAAAGAAAATTCGCCAATCTGTGACAGACCCATGCCGACGCGCAGTGAGGTCCGTCCGTCGTTGCCGGCGATAAAGGCGCCAATGCCGCAGGACAGCATCTTGCCGAGCACCACCGCCAGGGTGATCACGGCAATGGGCCAGGCGTATTGCAGCAGGATCTTCGGGTCGAGCATCAGGCCGATGGCGACGAAAAAAATCGCACTGAACAGGTCGCGAACCGGTTCGATCAGGCGCTCGATTTTCAGCAACTGCCGCGACTCAGCCATGATCGCGCCAATCAGGAACGCACCGAGCACCATGCTGTACTCAAGCTTGACCACCAGCAGGCAGAAGCCAAAACACAGGCCCAGCACGGTGATCAGCAGCATTTCATTGCTTTCGAATTTGGCCACATAGGCCAGCAGGCGCGGCACCAGCAGGATGCCGATGACCAGCGCGACGATCATGAACAGCGACAGCTTGCCGACGGTGGAGAACACCTCGCCCGAGCTGACCGTGCCGCTGACCGCGATACTCGAAAGCAAGGCGATGATGCCGATGCCCAGGATGTCTTCGACGATCAGTACGCCGAATATCAACTGCGCAAAACGCTGGTTTTTCATCTTCAGGTCATTGAGCGCCTTGACGATGATGGTGGTCGAGGAAATGGCCAGGATCGCCCCGAGGAACAGCGAGTCCATGGTGCTCCAATCGAACCAGCGGCCGATTTCGTAGCCGATCCAGATCATCAGGACGATTTCCAGGAACGCCGCGATAAACGCCGTGGCACCGACCTTGAACAGCTTGCGCAGGCTGAACTCCAGGCCCAGGCAGAACATCAGGAAAATCACCCCCAGCTCAGCCAGGGTCTTGATGGTTTCTTCGTCGTGGATCAGGCCGAACGGCGGCGTGTGCGGGCCAATGATGAAGCCCGCCACGATGTATCCCAGCACCACCGGTTGCTTGAAACGATGGAAAAGCACGGTCACCACGCCCGCAACCAACATGATCACTGCCAGGTCCTGAATAAAACTGATGGCATGCATGGCGTGGGGCTCCTTGGGTGACATGGCGCTTTTCGTGTAGGACTTTTCCCTTTGGTCTGGGCTTTTGCAGGGTAACACCGCGACTACGGGCGCAAAGGCGGTGCAATATATGGAAACAGATCGATTGGGCGTGACGACGGTCGCCCGCGCGGCGTCCCGATATCTGTTGGTTTGAAAAAACCGCTGAAGCGCCCGCAGAGGTGCGTCCCTCAAACCTTGCCTTGACCCGTGAGAACGCTATGGAACCCGGAAACGCCCAACTGTCGATGACAGTATTGATGACCCCCGACATGGCCAATTTCTCTGGCAACGTGCACGGCGGCACCCTGCTCAAGTACCTCGACGAAGTGGCCTACGCCTGCGCCAGCCGTTATGCCGGCCGCTACGTGGTGACACTGTCGGTGGACCAGGTGATTTTCCGTGAGCCGATCCATGTCGGTGAACTGGTGACCTTCCTTGCATCGGTCAACTACACCGGCAATACCTCCATGGAGGTGGGTATCAAGGTGGTGACCGAGAATATCCGTGAGCGCTCGGTACGCCATACCAACAGCTGCTTCTTCACCATGGTCGCGGTGGATGACCAGCGCAAGCCCGCCCCGGTGCCACCGCTGCAACCCGTCAACAGTGAAGACAAGCGCCGTTACATGCAGGCCCAGCAACGTCGGCAGATTCGTCAGGAGCTGGAAAAGCGTTATCAGGAAATCAAGGGCGACGCCTGAAGCAACAAAGATCGCAGGCAGCGATCTTTTTGCCGCAACGCGGTTACAAACTGATCGGAGTCGCCTCGAACCGCACCCGCGGATGGGCGATCCGGTCCTGCGCCCGAACCAGCTCCAGTTCATAACTGGCGCTGGCCTGGGTTTCCAGCAACACCTCATGCACCGCCGACGCGGCGAATTCAAACGCCGTCACCAGGCTGTCGCCCAACAGGACGCGAGCCAGGAACAATCCGGACGTCAGGTCGCCAACACCCACCGGCTGACGCGGAAACGCCAGCAGCGGACGCTGCAGATGCCAGCTGCCTTCGGCCGTCACCAGCAACATCTCGAAGACATCGGCCTTTTTGCCCGGGTAGTCCAGGTGCTTGACCAGTACCGCCTTCGGCCCACGTGCCAGCAGCGCACGCGCCATCGCCAGGCAGTCGAACAGTGACTGCGGCTTGCGCCCCGAGAAACTGTCGAGCTCCAGTTGATTGGGGCACATGAAGTCGGCCACGCTGGCGGCCTCCTCCAGCAGGAAATCGCTGACTTCCGCCGGCACGCTGCAGCCCTTCTCCGGATGACCCATCACCGGGTCACACAGGTACAGCGCCTTGGGGTTGATCGATTTGATTCGCTCCAGCCCCGTCAGTATCGCCCTGCCCTGGGCCGCACTGCCGAGATAACCGGACAGCACCGCATCGCAATTACCCAGCTCGCCAATGGCCGCGATACCTTCGACCAGATCGGGAATCTGGTGCGGCGCCAGCACGTCACCGGCCCACTGGCCATATTGGGTGTGATTGGAGAACTGCACGGTATTGAGCGGCCAGACATTCACCCCGACCCGCTGCATCGGGAAAACCGCGGCACTGTTGCCGGCGTGACCGAACACCACGTGGGACTGGATAGCGAGCAGATGGGGCGTACGTTTCATGCGGTGAGTTATCCGTAAAACGATTGAAATTCAAGCCGCGCAGTATGCGACTAAACGCAGCCTGTACGACAGACCGGCGACACAGTTAAGCTGACACTATCTTGTTGGAGCACCCTGTTGATGCTGACCCTTGGAAATATTTTAGTGCTGATGCTGTTCGCCACCGCGGGGGCCTGGCTGTGGCACAACCATGGCTTGCGCGAACACGCACTGGAGCGGGTCAAGCAGCATTGCGCCAAGCTCGGGATCGAGCTGCTGGATGGCAACGTGGCCTTGAAAAAAATCGCGTTCATCAAGGATGCCAATGGTCGGCGACGATTGGCCCGCGTTTACAACTTCGAATTCACCGTCACCGGTGAAACCCGTCACAACGGTACCATCACCCAGTTCGGCCCACACAGCGCACAGATCGAGCTGGCGCCTTATCCCGTGCCGTTCGACGACACCCCCACGGTGGTGGACGTGGTCAAGCCACGTGCCGAGGTGATCGAGCTGAGCCAGTGGCGTCAGGAACACACCAAGTGGCGGCCTTGAATCAACAGATCCCACGATCCCTGTAGGAGCTGCCGCAGGCTGCGATCTTTTGATCTTCACCCCAACCGACACCCGTCCAGACCTTTTTGCAGCACCTCAACATCCTGCGACTCACTGAAAATAAGCTCAATCCGCGAATCCTGCCGCCATTCACTCATTCTCCATTCCAGCACCGCATTATCCAACGCATTCGCCGACACCCACCCCCCGGCGCTGTGGATAACCAACTTGGCCCGCCGCCATTCAAGGCCAACGAGCCACCGAGAGATCCTGTCAGTGTCGAACGCCTGGCTCGGATGCCAGCGCCAGCCAATGCTCCACCCGCCCTCCTGCTCCTGGCTCAGGCAAATCGGCAGCGCCGGATCTGTCCAGATCGCTGGCAACTGTGCCAGCCCCTTGGGCGTCACGAAGTTATCCACACCCGCCACCGCCCGAGCGACCAGCCCCGGCAATTGGCTCAAAGGCATGGCCGCCTGGTGCGTCCAGTACAACGGGCGCCTCGGCAATTGCGCGGCGAGTTGCTGACGAACGATTTCATCGAGGTGTTCCGACTTGTTCATCAGCAACAGGCCGGCGCTCTCCAGCGCTTCCTGTTGCGCCGCCGGTAGCGGCTTGCCCGCGGCAAGCGCCTGGGCGTCCAGTACCAGGACACAGGGCTGGACGTTCAGGACGCCTTGCCACGGCGCTTCGCGCAACTGCCTGAGCAACTGCGCCGGGTGCCCCAGCCCGGACGGCTCGATGAACAGTCGATCCGGTCGCGCCTTGCGCAGCAAACGGCCGAGACCGACCTGAAACGGCGCACCGTTGACGCAACATAAACAGCCCCCGGCCACTTCACCCAGTGCGATACCATCGGCATCACGGGTCAACAACGCGGCATCGATACCGATCTGACCGAACTCGTTGATCAACACCGCCCAGCGCTCGCCAGCGGGACGTTGTGCCAGCAGGTGCTTGATCAGGCTGGTCTTGCCGGCGCCCAATGGCCCGGCGATGACATGGGTGGGTATGTTCTGCAACATGGTCGAAGGTGTCTGAGGAGGTCAGGATGCGGTGGATAGGATGGTCGTTGCTGCTGGCGCTCAATGGCAGCGAGGCGCTGGCCCAGGCGTGCGTGGTCCACAGTCAGGCGGAACGGCTCGACGTGAAAGTCTGCCAGCAGAACCGCAATATTCCAGAAAAACTCTTCGCCGACGGATTCTGCCAGCCAAACCTTGCAGGGCAGAAAGTCGAGGTGCAGTACGTCGACCAATGCCCTGGTGGGGCGTTCGGTGTGTGCAGCAACGCCCAAGTCGCCAATATGCCCTACCGGCAGGATATTCACTATTACGGTGTTGCCACGGATGCGGCGTACTTGAAGCCGTTTTGCGAAACCCAGAGCCAGGGAACCTGGCTCAAGCCTTGAGGATCAGGCGGCGTCTTCATGCCAAGGGCCGAACGGATCAGGCAACAAGCCCCAACCCTCTGCGTCCAGCAGCATTTCCTCATCGTTCAGCAGGCAGTCGTCGAGCTCTGCGTTGAGTAGTACGAAATCGATGTTCTGGCCGATGAACACCAGTTCCTGCCGGCAATCGCCGCTGGCAGCTTCCCAGTTCTTCAGGATGGCGGCGCTGCTTTCCGGGTCCTGTGGCCACTGCTCCTTCGGCACGAAACGCCACCAACGCCCGGCAAATCCATAACGCATCATCCCGCCGGCCTGGGACCAGCTGCCGGCCTCCATGTGTTTGCTTGCCAGCCAGAAGAAGCCCTTGGAGCGCAGCAGCCGGCCATTGAGCCATGGGCCGTTGATGAAGTTGAAGAACCGCTGCGGATGGAAGGGACGACGCGAGCGATAGGCAAAGGACGCGATGCCGTATTCGTCGGTTTCAGGCACATGTTCGCCGCGCAACTCCTGCAACCAGCCCGGCGCTTGCGCCGCCCTCTCGAAGTTGAAGCGACCGGTATCGAGGATCTTCTCCAAGGGCACTTCGCCCATGACCATGGGGATGATCTGTGCCTGCGCGTTGAGCCGTTCGAGGATTGCCATCAACTCCTCGCGTTCACGGCGGCTGATCAAGTCGATCTTGCTGATCAGGATGACGTCGGCGAACTCGACCTGCTCGATCAACAGATCGGTGATCGCGCGCTCATCCCCCTCGCCCAGCGTCTCGCCACGGGAAGCCAGGCTTTCGGCGGCCTGGAAGTCGAGCAGGAAATTCATGCCATCGACCACGGTGACCATGGTGTCGAGCCGGGCGATGTCGGAGAGGCTCTGGCCGTTTTCGTCACGGAAAGTGAAGGTCTCCGCCACGGGCAGCGGTTCTGAAATGCCGGTGGATTCGATCAACAGGTAATCGAAACGACCGTCTCTGGCGAGTGCGCCAACCTCCTCCAGCAAGTCTTCGCGCAACGTGCAACAGATGCAGCCGTTGCTCATTTCCACGAGCTTCTCTTCTGCACGATTGAGACTGACATCGCGCTGGACCTCGCTACCGTCTATGTTGATTTCACTCATGTCGTTGACGATAACGGCGACTCTCAGGCCATCTCTATTACGTAATATGTAATTTAGAAGTGTACTTTTTCCAGCACCTAAAAAGCCCGACAGGACTGTCACGGGAAGGCGATTGGGCATCAGGTGTTCCTCACAGGCCATTCATAAAAAATCTATCGCTGCTCGAATGTTATCATATAACATTACAATAACACTTCAACGATGGATCGACCCCATGAACGCGCTGACTTTGCCGGACATCGCCGCGCAGGCCTCACGCCAAGCCCTGCCACTGGAGTGGGTGGGCATGTGTGGCATTGCTCTTCCTGTTTTACTCGATGGCAAACTATTGTCTGCAACGGCTGATGCTGGAGTGAGCCTCGATAATGGCGAGGCCCGGGGTATTCACATGTCGCGGCTGTACCTGGCGCTGGAAATGCTTGAGCACGAAACGCTCTCGCCGGATCTGCTGCGGCGAGTTTTGCGCAGCTTCCTGAACAGTCACGAAGGTCTGTCCAACAGCGCTTACCTGAACATTCACACCGATCTGCTGTTGAAAAGACCGGCACTCATCAGTCCATTGGCTGGCTGGAAAAGCTATCCCGTGAGCATAGAAGCACGTTTGAAAAACGCGATGTTCCACGTGGAACTAAAAATAGCCCTGCCTTATTCCTCAACATGCCCTTGTTCAGCCGCGCTATCCCGACAACTGATTCAACAGCAATTCGTCGATGACTTTGCTGGTCGGGCTTTGCATCGCACCGAGGTACTGGCTTGGCTCGGCTCCGCCGAAGGCATCGTCGCGACACCCCACAGCCAACGCAGCACGGCGCAATTGAGTCTGCGTCTGCACGAGTATCTGGATGAGCTGCCACTGATCGCAGTCATCAACGACGCCGAAGCAGCCCTCGGCACCGCCGTACAAACCGCCGTCAAGCGCGCTGATGAACAGGCATTCGCCTTGGCAAACGGACAGAACCTGATGTTCTGCGAAGATGCCGCTCGGCGCTTGAACCTGGCCCTGAAACGCTCACCCGGCATCCGCGGCTTCCAGATACGGGTCATCCACGCTGAAAGTCTGCATGCCCACGATGCCGTCGCCGAAAGCCGCTGGAACTGGGAGGCCGCCTGATGCGTTCAGGGGCGTTTCTTTAAGGTATTTACCGTGAACGTGGTGTATACCCATTTCGGTCTGGTACGCGACTACAAGGGCCCTGCAGCACGAGTTTCGAATGGACACGACAAACGTCTAGATGACAGCGACCGGGGATGGATCTAAGGTTTATCCGCTACGCATGTGATCGAAGCATTCGAGAACAACAATCATGATCCAGATCACTTTGCCCGATGGTTCAATGCGTGAATACGATCAACCGCTGTCCGTGCATGAGGTTGCCGCAAGTATTGGCCCCGGGCTGGCCAACGCTGCGGTAGCGGGCCGGGTGGACGGCCTGTTGGTGGACTGTGAATTCATGATCCGGGCCAGTGCCCGGGTGAGCATCGTGACGCCGCAGGAACCCGATGGTCTGGAGATCCTCCGGCGCTCCTGTTCGCTGATGCTGGCAATGGCGGTCAAGCAACTGCACGCCCATGCTCAATTGCGCACCGGCTCGGCGCTGGGTGACGGGTTCTTTTGCGAGTTCAGTGTCGAGCGCCCAATGATGAGCACTGATCTGCCGCTGATCGAAGCGCGCATGCAATCATTGGCAGCGACCAACCATTCGATCCGCCGCAGTCAGAGCCACTCCCCGTCTTCCCCCAATCTGTCGCTGTACCGCCTCGGCGACTCCGACTATTTGACCAGCGGGCCGCATGTCCCGACCACCAGGGTCTTGCAGGCCTTTGCCCTCGATCACATCAACGGCACCTTGCAGCAACGTATCTATGGCACCTGTTGGTCCAGTCACCAGGAGTTGCAGCATTGGCGCCTGCCGGCCCATGTGGTGGTGGTCAGCATGGATGATCGTCAGACAAGCTATGCCCACACAGTGACTGAACGTTTGCGCCGCAGTGGCGTGCGTGCCCTGGCGGATCTGCGTAACGAAAAGGTGCGCCACAAGATTCGCCATCACAGTCAGACGGTGCCGTACCTGGTGGTGGTCGGTGAAAAGGAAAGGGCTGGCGGGTATGTCAGCGTGCGCAATCGCAACGGGGAGGATTTTGGCAGGATGAAGGTTGAGGCAGTGTGTGAGTGGCTGGGTCAGCCGGGAATTGCTGGTGCCTGAACGAACGTCTTCGCGGGCAAGCCTCGCTCCTACAAGGCCAGGCTTGCCCGATAACGTTTAGGCTCGTGGCTTCACAGTCCCGCAATCCTGCCCCAACCAGACCGCACGGGTATCGAGGCTACCCTTCTGCTGGATGCCGGTGGCGTTGAACGTACCATTGACCTTGGTGGTGAACTCGCGATCGCTGAGGAACGTGGCAACACCCGTGCCCTGGGCTTTCGGGCAGCTGAAACGGAACTTCCACTGGTTACCGGTGCGCTCGGTGATTTGCTGGGTGCAGCCCGATTGCGGGTCGGTCAGTGGAATGTTGTCGCTCTTGACCTGCTCTGGCGTCAGGCACGCCCGAATCCCTTTGCCGCCCATGGTGATGCCCTGTTTTTCCAGCTGCGCGCGTTGTTCAGGGGTCATCTGGCTTTGAATCTGGCCAAGGATCAGTTGCAGATCCGGCAGGTTCTGGTCATCGACTTTCATGTTGCTCGAGGTCAATTCCCACAAACCTGGCTGCAGCATCTGCGCCTGAGCCGCCACAGGAAGTACCAAACCAAATGCCATGGCCAAACCCAGCAGACGAACGTTCATCGAGTAACTCCTGATCAGTAGTGGCCGTTAGACGTCGCCGGCGGGCTTCGGTTCATGGGCCAATTAAATAGCGACATTCTGCACGGAACATGGTCTGTTAAGCATTGAATCTTCAGGAGCAAGGCTGCCCCCATGGATTATTTTGGACCGCATGTTTTTGGCTACGTCATCGCCCTGTTGCACTCATTGGGCTTGATAGCGGCAATCCACGCCGTATTGACCGTCCGCACCGCCCAAGGCTCGATTGCCTGGGCCTTGTCATTGTTGTTCATGCCCTACCTGACACTCATCCCCTATCTGGTATTCGGCCGCAGCTCCTTCGACGCTTATATCAAGGCACGGCGCCAAGCCAACGAGGAGATGCGCAAGGCTGTCTCTGAACTCAACTGGCGGCCATGGGTGGAGGAAGCCCTCACCGCCCGCGCTTCCAGCGCCTACGCATCGCTAAGGGCGATGCCGAAGCTGGGACGCATGCCCTGCCTGGCAAACAATGAAGTGCACTTGCTGATCAATGGCCAGGCGACCTTCGAGGCGATTTTCCACGCCATCAGCCAGGCCAGAGAAGCTGTTCTGGTCCAGTTCTTCATCATCCACGATGACCGCCTGGGCCGACGACTGCGCGACCTGCTGCTGCAAAAAGCCAGCGAAGGCGTGGCGATTTACCTGCTCTACGACCGCATCGGCAGCCACTCCCTGCCCCATGGTTATGTCCAGTCGCTGCGCGATGGCGGCGTTGCGGTCAAAGCCTTCGCCACCCGCAGCGGCTGGCTCAATCGCTTCCAGGTCAACTTTCGCAACCACCGCAAGATCGTGGTCGTCGACGGCATTCTTGGCTTTGTCGGTGGCCACAACGTAGGCGACGAATACATGGGCGAGAAACCACCCCTGGCACCGTGGCGCGATACCCATGTGCAGGTACGGGGACCGGTGGTGGCCTGCATGCAGGAGTCCTTCGCCGAAGACTGGTTCTGGGCGGCCCGGGAATTACCACAGCTGATTCTCCCGGAGGTGTATCCGGACGATGGAGTGCTTTGCCAAATGCTCGCCAGCGGCCCGGCGGACGCCTACGAAACCTGTTCGCTGTTCTTCGTCGAAGCGATCCATGCGGCGACCGAACGCGTATGGATCACCAGCCCTTATTTCATCCCCGACGAAGCGGTCCTCGCGGCGTTGCGCCTGGCGGTCTTGCGCGGCGTCGATGTGCGGATACTGCTGCCGTCGCGGCCCGACCACCGCATCGTCTACGCCGCTTCCAGCCTCTATGCCTTCGAAGCCGTGCGCGCGGGTGTGCGGGTGTTCCGCTACGAACCCGGGTTCCTGCATCAGAAAGTGGTGTTGATCGACAGTGAAATCAGCGCCATTGGCAGCGCCAACATGGACAACCGTTCGTTTCGCTTGAATTTCGAAGTGATGCTGCTGACGGTCGACAGGGCGTTTGCCGCACAGGTGGAGCAGATGCTCAATGACGACTTCGACCTGGCACACGAAATCGCCAAGGATGAAGGCCGGGAGACCCGCCGCTTGCAGCAGGTCGGCATGCGGGTCGCCCGGCTTATTTCACCCATCCTCTAGGGATTGTAGATATCGTCTCGCGTCCACGGCAGCTCATGGCTGCCATCGGCGTGGGCCTTCACCGCGAGAATCTGGTGCAGGTTGATCCACCCACGGGCGAAGGCGTAGGCACAGCCGGCCAGGTATAGGCGCCAGATACGCAAGGCTTGATCAGGCACCAGTTTCGAAGCGGCCTCAAGGTTGTCTTCCAGGTGTTCGCTCCAGTGATCCAGGGTCCGCGCGTAATGCAGGCGCAAACTCTCGACGTCGACGATTTCCAGCCCTGCTTCACTGATCTCGGCAGAGATCATCGACAGGTGCGGCAGCTCGCCGTTGGGGAACACGTATTTCTCGATGAACTCACCCGCACCGCGCCCAACGGGACGCCCATCGGTGTGCTTGGCGGTGATCCCGTGGTTCATCACCAGGCCGCCCTCTTTCACCGCGCCGAACAGGGTTTTGCAATACTCGGCCAGGTTCGCGTGACCGACGTGTTCGAACATGCCGACGCTGACCACCTTGTCGAAGCGCCCGTCCTGAGGCAGGTCGCGGTAGTCGAGTAACTGCAGCTCGACCAGGTCCTCCAGGCCTTCCTCTTTAACACGCTCACGTGCCAGGTCCAGTTGCGCTTTACTGAGGGTAATCCCGAAAACTTTCGCACCGAATTCACGAGCCGCATACCGCGCCAACCCGCCCCACCCGCAACCGACATCCAGCAAATACTCGCCAGGTTGCAGCCGCAACTTGCGACACAGGTGGCGGAATTTTGCTTGTTGGGCTTGCTCAAGGGTTTCGCTGCCGGTCTCGAAATAGGCGCAGGAATAGGCCATGTCGCTGTCGAGCCACAGCTGATAAAACGCGTTGGACAGGTCGTAGTGGTAGGAAATCGCCTTGGCATCCGTCTCCTTGTCGTGGGCGGTGCGCACAGGCTGGCTGTCGAGATCACCGAGCAATGCATGACTCCACTCATCACAGACGCGGATCACGTCACTGATGGAACCTTCCAGCTCCAGTTTGCCCTCGACGAACGCCGCCCCGAGCGCGTCCAGGCTAGGGTGGGTGAACTGGGAAACCATTTGTGGGTCCTTGACCACAATTGTGACACTGGGCGTCGGCCCCAGATTGAATTCGTGGCCGTCCCAGAGTCGCAGGCGTAACGGTAACTGCAGATTCTGTAAGGCCGGTGGAAGTTGCGCGAGCATGGAAAATCCCCCTTGTTTCAGACGTCTGCTGTGAGATTAGTCCATCCTTGAAAAATAGCTGGCTATCGATTGGATAGCGATCCCCTATGAGTCCAAGACTGGCCTGAATTCACAGAAATGACCGCTCTCACCTAGAGTGACTGCAAATCCGGCGTACAGTTCTGAATTTCTCAGAACCCGTCCTTGAGCTTGAGTAAAGGCTCCTGAAAGCGCAGTAAACGCCCGGCATTACCCAACACCAACAACGTACTGAGGTTATGCAGCAACGCCGCGATCATCGCACCGGCTGCCCCGAGCCAGCCAAACGCCGCGAAAGCAACGATTGCCAAGGTCCAGCCCAGACCGATGATCACGTTGACCTGCAAGGTCTGACGACACTGACGACTCAAGCGCACGCAGGTGCCGAGGCGACGCAGGTCGCTGCCTATCAACACGATATCTGCGGAAGCCAGCGCGATGTCTGCCCCGCCCGCGCCCATCGCCACACCAACAACGCCAGCCTTGAGCGCCAGGGAATCGTTGATGCCATCGCCCACCACCATGGGACGAAAACCGTTACCGATTTCTTTCAGCACGCGATTCAGTTTGTCCTCGGGCAAGGCCTGCGACTCGACTTCACTGATGCCGACATCCCGGGCGAGCGCGTGAGCAACGCTGTGCCGGTCGCCGGTGAGTAACAGCTGGCGACCCAAGCCAAGGTCCCTGAGCTCGCCCAAGGCAAACTTCGCTTCGGGTTTGACGCTGTCGGCCAACAACAGCCAGGCGAGAAACTCACCGTTGAGCGCCAGCCCGGCAATGGGGCCGTCGTGCCCAGGGACGTCTGAGGTCGTTATACCCAACTGGGCGAACAACTCCGGCCGCCCAAGCGCGGCCTCGCCCTGCTCCGTCAAGGCCACCACCCCCAGCCCCTGACGCTCGTGAATATCCGCCAGCGGCAGAAAATGCTCTGGTGTCACCAGCCCGGACAGCGCCCGGCTGACCGGGTGACTGCTGGCGGAACCGAGGCTGGCGGCGAGTTTCAGGACGTGGTTGCGATCCGCCAACGGGCTGTCGATGGATTGCAGGCGCAAGGTGCCAAAGGTCAGTGTTCCGGTCTTGTCGACCACCAGCGATGTCAGATCTGCCAGCTCCTCGAGAAACGCCGAGCTGCGAATCAGAATGCCGTGTCGCGCTGCCACCGCTACCCCGGCAATGGCCGTTGCGGGTGCCGACAACACCAACGCACAAGGACAGGCAGCCACCAACACTGCGAGCATGGCCTGGGCATCGTGGGTGATGAACCAGGTAACAGCGGCCAACAGCAACACCAGCACCAGATAGCTGCCAGCGTAACGCTCCAGCAACCGGGTGATCGGCGGCTTGGAACGCTCGGCGTTCTGCATCAGCGCGATCACTTTGCCGAGGGTCGACTCGTCGCCGGTTCGAGTCACTTCAATTCGCAGCAGGCCGTCGAGATTGATCGCCCCACCAAATACCGCCATGCCGATGCCCGCCTCCATCGGCACTGACTCGCCGGTAATGGATGCGGTGTCCAGGCTCGCCTGACCGGACAACACCCGGCCATCCGCCGGTACCCGATCACCCGCTCGGACTTCCACCCGATCGCCAGCCCTCAGCGTAGCGTTGTCGACCTCGACGACGCAGCCGTCAGCCTGAACCTTGCGCGCGTGGCTGCGTGTCAGTTTGCCGAGGGCATGAATGGCTTCCTGGGAACCGATCACGCTGCGCTCTTCCAGCACATGGCCGAAGATCATGATGATCGGCAGCAATGCTGCAGTCAGCAAATCGCCTGTCGCCCACGCGCCGAGCATGGCCAAGGCGATCAATTGATCGGTGATGCCGTGCAGACTCGGATACCGCAAGCTGTACCAGGCCGAACGCATCACGGGCACGGCCACCAGCACGGAAGCAAAACCCAGCAGCAATTGACTGACCCCGGTCTGTTCCGGCGACAGCCAGCGCCATACGAGGCCCAGCGTGAGCAAGCCGAGTGCGAGCATGGCCAGGGTCAGTTGGCGCGCGGCGCTGCGCTGTTCGGCCGAGGACAACAGGCTCGGTGCAGCGGCGGATTGACCGGTCATCGTGCAGCTCCCTGGATGATCAGGCGGGAATCGTCTTTCGGATCAACTGTGGTGACTGAGCCGGCCTGACCGAGAATTTTCGGCATCCGCTCGCGGTAGATTCGCAGCAACATTTGCGGGTCCACACCCGTTTGTTGCGTGCTGGCCAGACTCGTCACCGTGGCGGTATCGGCAGACGCTTTCGCCAGCCGTTCACTCGCCTGGGCGTGGGCGACTTGCAGTGTGCGATCGGCTTGTTCGTTGGCGGCCTGTATCAGCTTCTCGGCTTCAGTGCGCGCGTTGGCCACGGCTTTGTCGGCTTGCTGGCTGGCGGTCAGAACGGCATTGAAGGCGTTGACTGCAGGACCCGGCAGACTCGATTGCACATCGACCCGCGCCACTTCGATCCCCAGCCCCTGCCCCGTCGCTGCCAATTGCGCGAGGCGTTGGTTGATGCCTTGTACCAAGTCACCCCGCAAACGCTCGCGCCTTTCGGCTGCCTGATTATCAGCACCGATCAACTCCGGTCGTGCGACCAGGATAGTGTCCAGATCTCTTGCTGCGGTGAGTGCCACGGCGCAGCGGGTCACCAAACGATCCAGGGCCGGCAGCACATGCTCGCCTTGAAGCACGAAGGCATAGGGCTGAGTGACTTTGTAGAAAACCCGTACATCCAGTTGCACCACACCGGCATCCCCCGTCAGCAAATAACCGGAACCTGCCAGTGCATCACTGATCGGCGTGGCAAAACTGGCCACGCGATCCGCCTGCAAGGCGGCGTCAGTGCGCAGCAGGTTTTCCACCCGACGCTCGATTACCCGATCCGCCGCCGGCAACAAAACCACCTGTTCAAACGGTTGCGGCCAAGCCAAAAGCAAACCGGCATTCTGGATGCGATCCAGCGCGCCGAAGTGCAAAACCACCGCGCGATTCTGTGGATCAATCTGCCGCACATTGGAGAACGCCCACACCAAAGCGGCCAACACCGTTACCGCATACAGGGCGAGAAACGCCAAGCGTCCGGCCTGAATCCACGGGCTGCTCACCTCAATTGTTCCACGTGGAACCAAATTCATGGCTTCGATCCGGGTCTGTTTTCGAGCGTAGGCGGACCTTCAACCAACGCGCGGAAAGGCGCGGCATCGGTACGCAGGATCAACTTCGTCCCCGGCGTGACCACGGTGCCGAGGGTGTCGAGCGAGCGCAGCAGGTTGTAAAGCTCTGGTGAGCTGGCGTAGGCGCGACCATAAATCTGCGCGGCTTCGACCCGGGATTGCGCCTCGATGTCAGCCGCTTTCACCGTGGCATCGGCCTGGACAATTCGCGCATCACGCTCGGCGGCCGAGCGAATTTGCGCCGCTTCACGCTTGCCAATGGCGGTACGTTCAGTGGCGATGGTTTCACGCTCGGCACGCATGCGATCGACCGTCGCCGTGAGCGTGACCGACGGCAAGGTCAAGCGCTCGATGCCCACTTGCAGCACTCGCACGCCATAGGTGGCCAGCAACTGCTGATCAATCTGCTTACGCAACTGCGCTTCGAAATCGGCGATGTGCACCTGATTGGCGTCGGTGTTCACAAGGTTAGCCAGATCGAAACTGCTGGCCGTCGTTTCCAGGGCCGAGCCAACGAAGGTGCGGATCTGCCGTGCCGCTTCGTCCGGCTGGTTTTGCACGGCGCGCATGAAGCGCTGCACATTGTCCGGATCACCTTGCACCTGCCAGGCCACGTAAGCCTGAACGATGATGCGCAAACCATCGCGCGTACCCACATCCTGTAAACCACTGGATGTCGTGCGCAACCGAAGATCCACAGGGATCGCTGCTTCGAACGGCGCCGGCCAGCGCCAGCCAAGGCCCGGTTCCAACAACACTCGCGAGGGGTTGCCGAAACGCGTTATGACCGTGGCTTCCCCCGATCGCACCTGCACCAGGCTCGCGGCCGCCACGGCAAACGCCACCAATAAAACTGCCCAGCCCATGCGTCGCCAAGGGAATGGGCCGGCTTCCTGTTGATCGCCGTGGTGGTGATGGTGATGACCGTGGTGATGTCCGCCATGGCCGTGATCGTGGCCACTGTGGTCGTGATCATGAGTAGGTACCTGGCTCAATGGGCGGCTCCTGGCTGAGCAGTTTTCCGCGCCGGCGCAGGGTCTGCCGGCAACGTGAACGTACGGAGATCGATGGTCGGCGCATTGTTGTTGCCGCCCAGGCGGTGATCGAGGACCAACAGCCTGGCATTGGTCAGGCCCTGGGAAAGTTGACTGAGGTATTGCTCCAGCACGAAGGCCTGGCCGGCATTCGCATAGGCCTTTTGTTCGGCGGTAAATTTCAGGTCGGCGGCTTTGGCCGTCGCGTTGATTTCATGGGCAGTCGCCATGGCCTGGTCTCGGGCAATGCTCGCTTGCAACTGCGCCTGGTGGGTGGCCTCGGCGGCAGCTCCACGTTCACGGGCGATCAAGGCCTGCGCGCCGATCTGCGCTGCTTGCACACCGTGATAGGCATTGGCGGCCCCCGCAGGGGGATGTATGGCTTCGACTACCGTGGCGAGAATTTCCACACCGCTGTCGAGTTTTTCCAGGTCGGCCTGAACGGCACGGCCAATCTCTTCGGCCAGCCCTACCCGATCCTCACCGAGCAAACCGTCGAGGGTTCGTGAGGCAAAGTCGTGGACCAGAATGCGGCTGGCGGTACTGCGAATAAGGGTCGGCACATCGGCGCTGTTGTAGGTCGCCGCCAATGCCGCCTGATCGCTCAAACCGATGCGATAAACAAAACGCAAGTCCATGTTGACGATCTGGAAGCTCTGCTTGTCGGCACGGCTGCTGGCAATCACCTGGGATTTGTCATTCACATGGCTGGCGTCCCACAACCGGTTGGCGGTCATTGGTGCCGGGCCGTCGGCGGGGTCTGCCTGCACCGGTACCGACGTTTCGCCGACACTGGTGGCCAACTCGTGAACCACTCCGTTTTCGACAGCCAACATCCGGCCCAACGGCCACGGTAAACCTGCGTGCAAACCAGGCCCCAACACGGTTACCGGTTTGCCGAAGCGCTCGTAGATACCCCGCCCTTGCAGCGGTATTTCGTGGACACCGGTCAGTGACCAACCGACGAAGGCCACGACGCCCAGCACAGGTATAAATGCCCGGCGCATGTAAGTGAAAGCCCAGAACTGCCGAAGGTCGATGCCGAAGCGATTGTGCAATTCGTGTTGCAGCGCCAGCAACGGCTGCGGCGGCCAGCGCAACAAGTCGGCGCCAAAACTACGCGCCAGCAAAGGAGGTTCCAATTGTTCGCGGTGAGGGCTGAACAGTGACAGCACGGCACGCAGCAGTAACTCGAAGGCAACGAACCCCGGCAGCAGGCCGATCAGTACCACCAGGCGCACCGGCCAAACCGACGTTTCCTTCACGAAAAACAGGCATGCCGCGCCCAATACCAGGCTGATGATGACCATGCGAGTCAGTTGCGCCAAGGTGCCTGCCTCGGGCCATTGAGCGCTGTTTTCCTGAGCCAGCTGACGCTCCAGAACCAGCAAACCAAAGGCCAGCATTAACGCCACGGTCGCACCGATAGTGGCCGACACTCCCAGCGTCGCGGGCGGCAAATCAAGGTTCCATGCCTGTTCGACGCACAGCAATGCCAGCAACGCCCAACCGCCCAGCCACAGCGTCGGGGCACCGATTTTCCTGAGTAGCATCAGCCAACGCTGACTGAAATCCTCCAGCAGCCGTTCGTACCAGCCCTCAGGAACTTCAGCCTCATCAGCGTCGGCCACCGGTGCCAAGGGATTCATCGCGCGCGCACGCCATTGCGTTACCCACCAGGCGGATTGCAAACCAGCGACTAACACCAGCAACGCGGCGCACTGATTGAACAACAGAGCAGGCCAAAGGGATAACGGCGCAAACAACCCGATAAAAAAACCCAGCACCAGGCCCAGAGCCGCGAGCGCACCCAGGCCGATGGCGAATCGGCGCAATCGTTGCCCTTGAAAAACCGCCTGCTGAAAGCGCGGCAGCCTGGCTACCTGCGCTCCATCATCACCCTCTTCGAGATCGACTTGCATACCACCCCAGTGTTTAGCTTTGCCCACGCGGCATCTAGTTACGATATAACAGTACTGGTGAAATTTTCGTACTCAATCGCCCTATCTAAAGATGCATTACCTGTCGCTAGGCTGAAGCCTTGACCGAAATGCATCGGAAGGCTCATATTACGCTCGTAATATTATTCAAAGACTACTTTTATCCCTCCCCAAACCGCTTTTAATCCAGGAGTACATCCATGAGCACTTATGACGTCGTGATACTCGGTGGTGGTCCCGGTGGCTACAACGCAGCGATCCGTGCGGGCCAACTGGGATTGAAGGCAGCCTGCGTAGAAGGACGCGCCACGCTCGGCGGCACCTGCCTGAACGTCGGTTGCATGCCCTCCAAGGCTTTGCTGCACGCGTCTGAACTCTACGATGCGGCCATGGGTGCGGAATTCGCCAACCTGGGTATCGAGGTCAAACCCACGCTCAATCTCGCCCAGATGATGAAACAGAAAGATGAAAGCGTGACCGGGCTGACCAAGGGCATCGAGTTTCTCTTTCGCAAAAACAAGGTCGACTGGATCAAGGGCTGGGGGCACATCGACGGGCCCGGCAAAGTCACCGTGACGGATAACGCCGGGGGCAAGACCGAACTGAGCTGCAAAGACATCATCATCGCCACCGGCTCCGAACCCACTCCCCTGCCCGGCGTGGACATCGATAACCAACACATCCTCGATTCCACCGGCGCACTGTCACTGACGCAAGTACCGAAACACCTGGTGGTGATCGGCGCCGGGGTGATCGGCCTGGAGCTGGGTTCGGTCTGGCGGCGCCTGGGGGCGCAAGTGACCGTGGTCGAATACCTTGATCGGATCTGCCCGGGGGTGGACGGCGAAGCAGGCAAGACCCTGCAACGTTCATTGAGCAAACAAGGCATCAGTTTCAAGTTGAGTTCAAAAGTAACCAGCGCCACAGCCTCTGCCACCGGTGTTCAGCTCAGCATCGAGCCAGCCGCGGGCGGCACCGCCGAGTCGCTGGAAGCCGATTACGTCCTGGTGGCGATCGGACGCCGGCCTTATACACAAGGCCTGGGGCTGGAGAACGTCGGTCTCGCCACGGACAAACGCGGCATGCTCGCCAACAAGGGGCATCGTACTGAAGCGGCGGGAGTCTGGGTGATTGGCGACGTGACGTCCGGCCCGATGCTCGCGCACAAGGCCGAAGACGAAGCCATGGCCTGCGTCGAGCAGATCGTCGGCAAGGCCGGTGAGGTCAATTACGACTTGATCCCCAACGTGATCTACACCAAACCCGAGCTGGCCAGCGTCGGCAAGACCGAAGAGCAACTGAAGGCCGAAGGCCGTGCCTTCAAGGTCGGCAAGTTTCCCTTTACCGCCAATAGCCGGGCGAAGATCAATCACGAAACCGAAGGCTTCGCCAAAGTTTTGGCCGATGAGCGTACCGACGAAGTGCTCGGTGTGCACCTTGTGGGGCCGAGCGTCAGTGAAATGATTGGCGAATATTGCGTGGCCATGGAGTTCAGCGCGTCCGCCGAAGACATTGCCCTGACCTGTCATCCACACCCAACCCGGTCCGAAGCCTTGCGTCAGGCGGCGATGAATGTAGAGGGGATGGCGACGCAGATGTAAGCCTGGAGATTGGCGGCGATCGATCTATCGCCATCGTCGGAACGCCGCCCGGAGCAAGCTCACTCCTACAGGGGATTTGTGATCGCCACAGATCCAACGTGGGAGCGGGCTTGCTCGCGAAGAGGTCGCTCCGATCTAAAGCGGTAAGTGTCCCAAGGGCAACGCCCCCGGCGTCTTGACCGTATGGATCGCAAAGTTGCTGCGGATATCGCTCACACCCGGCAGCTTCAACAAACACCCGGTGAGAAATCGGTCGTAGGCGCGTAGATCCGGTACCACCACCTGCAGAAGAAAATCCGATTCCCCCGACACCAGAAACGCCGAAACAACTTCCGGCAACGCGGTCACCGCCAGGCGAAAGGCTTCCGCCTGCTCGTCGTTATGTCGCTCGACTTTCACCCCGACGAACACGGTCAGCCCGAGCCCGACTTCATCCCGATCCAGACTGGCCTGGTAGCCACGAATCACGCCGGCCTCTTCCAGCATCCGCACCCGTCGCAAACAGGGTGAGGCAGACAGACCGATTTCTTCAGCCAGTTGCACATTGCTCAGGCGCCCGTCCCGTTGCAGCGCGGCGAGAATCTTGCGGTCGTAGGCGTCCAGTTTCATCGTTTGGCAGATCCTGCTGGTTGAGCTGTGATTTATTGGCAGGTTATGCCAAGACTGGCCGCGTTAGAAGCGAACTACGCAAGCACATGCCCTGCCCTCCACCTCTAGACTGGCGCTACTGAATCGACAACGAACAGGGGTGCAACATGGCGGGACTGTGGCTGTTTTTCATGGCGCTGGCAGTGGTCTATCTGTTGCCGGGACCGGACATGATCCTGCTGCTGCAAACAGGTGCCCGTCAGGGCAAAGGTGCCGCGTTGGCCACGGCGGTCGGCCTGGGTATCGCCCGCGGTTGTCATGTGGTGCTGGCGGCGTTGGGGTTGGCGGCATTGTTCAAGGCTGCTCCCTGGACCTTTGACCTGGTGCGCCTGCTCGGTGCGGCGTATCTGCTGTGGATCGGTATCCAATGTCTGCGCACGACGATGTTGCCTAGCCTGAACGGTCCAGGTGCGACGGATGAAAAACCACGCTGGGGCGAAGCGATCCGTCGCGGCCTGCTGACCAATCTGCTCAACCCCAAGGCGTTGCTGTTTTGCTCGGTGTTGTTGCCGCAGTTCATCGATCCACTCAACGGGCCGGTACTCGCACAATTTGCGGTACTGGGTCTGGTGTTGGTCGGTGTCGGTTTGCTGTTCGACAGTGCCTACGCATTGACCGGTGCCGCGCTGGGTCGTTGGCTGCAACGCAACCCCGGCGCCCAGCGCCTGCAACAATGGCTGTTCGGTAGCCTGTTGATCGGTTTCGCCGTGCGGCTGACCTTTGTTCAACAGGCTTGAACCTTATTGCGCCTTGCGACGGCGGATGATCAGCAGCAGCGCCACTGCCGTTACTCCAATTACGCCAACGTATTGCAAAGGTTTTTTGTAGGGACGCAGCACCGCACGCACGGAATCTGTCGCTTGGGTGACATAGCGCTTGTCAGCGTTCGGGAAGTCGGGATAAGGGCAATGATGTCCAAAGCCAGCCGCCCAGCTCACATAGGGACCTTCCTTCACATAGCGTTGATAGAAAGCCCTCTGCTCTTCAGGGCTGGAATTCCACGACGACGCGGCACACAGCACGGCTGCAAAAGCCTGACTGGTATGAGGCAGGTGGTCGGCGGCGCGACTGGCCAATGCGGTGGCAACAAATCGATAGTGGTAGCGTTGATCGGGCTGTGCAGCGCTCGCTTGCTGGCGACGGACTTCATCCTCGGTCACCACAGGCCCAACCTTCAGCTCACTAACGGCAAGACTGTAGTTGCCGTCGAAGGTCGCATAATCAGGCGCCATCTCGTAGCCCAGCAGTGCCATGCCATCGTAGCGAGCCACTGTTGCTGCGTGGAAGTAGGCGAACGCCCTTTTACTCGGCCACCATTTGGATTCGGCATCGTTGCGTAGCTGCCCGTACCATGTGGCCTTCTGTTGCAACTCGACGCTGTCGAAGTATCGCGTTGCTTCGTCATAACGCTCTTCGCGCAACAATCGCCGCCCAAGCAGATTGCGCAGCTTCGCCGCCACCGGCAATGGCGCATAGTTATCGCGGTCCTGCTGGCTCAGCGCTGGCGGCGCCGGTACCTGGGTATCGACGTATTGCTTGAGCTCATCCACCGTCAGCACTCGCTCGGCAACGGTGGCCGCGTCCAGCCAATAGATGTCCTGGCTGCGATACAACTGATCGAACGCTTGCAGATAATCCCCGCGTTGCAGCGCAAGAATCGCGCTTTCGCCCTCGACGCGGCACTTGGGCTGGAGTGTTTCGTAATCGTAGTCCGGCGTTCTGCGATCGCCCCAGGTTTCATTCTGCGGGAAGGCCTGGGCGGCCTTGGCATAGGCAGCGGCTGCAGCGGCTTTATCGCCTGCGCGCACCGCCAGTTTTGCCCGCAGCCACCAAGCCAGCCCGCCCTCCCCGGCATGTTCAAGGAAGGCCTGGGCGCTGGCGTAATCACCTTGTTGATAGTTCATTGCCGCCAGGCGATCGGCGTTATCGAGGCTACCGCGCGTGCTGTTTTGCAGCAGTTTGATCAGTTTCAGCTCGTTCGGCGGTTGATCACCGAATGACCATCCGAGTCGGCTGATCAACGACGCCGTCACCAGCTGTTGCACCGGTTTGCCCTTGAGCAATCCGACCAGTTGATCCTCCGGCATCGCCGCCAGATCAGCCATCAACAGCTTCAACGAGGTGTAACCCACTGCCGAACCCAGAAGGTTTTGCGTGGCATAGAGTTCGATGGCGCGATTCCAGTCACCGACCGTGCGAGCCACTCGGGCCTCTTCGCCGAGGCTGGCGACGCCTAGTTCGAGGGGGTCGCTGAAGCCATCGATGCTCAGCTGACGCGTTTGCTCAAAGGCTTTTCGGGATTGATCCAGCAGGTCCGGAGCAGCATCAGCCTGCGAACTCATGGCAAACAACGCGCGACCTAATGAGTAGGCAGCCCAGGTACTGCGCAAGGCCCGTTGATCTGCGGGCAGCGCCAGCACCTGACGGAAGTATTCGGCGGCCAGCGTATGATCGCCGGCATTGAAGGCCACCGCGCCCGCCAGATAGAAGCTGAGTTCGGCGGGCAGGCTCGCGCCCTGTGCTTCAACCTGACGGGCATCGGCCAGACCACGCAATTGTTTCACCAGCGCCTGCTGTTCATTCGTCAAACTCGTCTGCTCAGCCTGATCACGCTGCTCGGCATGTTCGGAGACTTCACCATAAGACTGGCCCGGGACAAGGGTGGCTACCGTGACAGGCTTGAGACCGGCAATCGCATGACCGAGGCGACTCACCTCGAAACGGAAATTGCCTTCCGGCAACTCCGCCAGGGATTGACCTCGATTGTCCAGCAGCCGCATGGGGAAATCCGGCCCGCACGCCATGGCCGCCAATGGCAGGCTGAGGCTCAGACTGAGCAGATGACGGGGCCAGTTACGGGTGAACATTCGAAGCTCCTTGATCAATTTTTTCGCAGCGTGCCCAACCAATGGCGCGCTGTCCGCCAGCCGCAATCCGACCTTCGCGCAGGCGGGTGAAGGTAAGCAGATTCGGGTCTTGTTGCAACGTATACCCGGCTAGCGCATCGGCCCCCTCGCAACCCTCTACCGCCAGGGTCACGCGCTCGGGCCAGGCGCTGTCGAGGTTGCCCTCACTGCTGATAGCGATATCAAAGAGGCGTTCGTGCTGCGTGAGGTTGAGCGCCAGATGACTGCTAAGGACCTCGCCACGGGACACCGCGCGCAAGGTTGTCAGGCTCCAGGCTCGACGGTCGTTGGCCAAAGGCAGGCGGAACCAGATCAGACCGGCCAGATGCGCCGGCGGATCCGCGCGCAACAGGGCAGCAAGTTTGCTCAATTGCAGTGGATCAGCCAACAACTCCTGCCGCTGGCCGTTGCTTTCAATTGTTACTTCGCTTTCCACGACGGGCGCACCATCCACACTCGGCAACAACGCTACCCCGTAAGCCGGCAGGGCCAGAAAAAAAGGTTTCGAGGTGATGCGGCTCCAGGCCATTGCCCATTGTCGAGCGCGGTCGGGATCAAACAAGCCGCGGCGGGGATCGCTCACGGCATGTACCTGCAACACACTGCTATCGACGGTGGATAACAAGCCCGGCAACTCTGGACTGTCGAGCCACGCTGGCAATGCAGTGATGCTCAAGGCCATGGACGGAGGTAGAACAGAATGCAGGTGCACAAGAAATTCACGATAGTCAGCTAGCCGGGCATTACCCGCATCGTGGTCGATTTCCACGCCGGCGAGGGCCAACCCCTGCTCTTGCCAATCGCTGATCAGTTGCTGGATCTGTTGCGTGACCTCGTCCTGGTTCAGCGACTGGAGCTGGCCATCAAGGCGAATTACTGCAATCAACGACCGGCCATCACGCTTGAGCAGTGCCGGATCGATCCGCGCCCGAGTCCAGCCTGCCTGAGGGAATGCCTGTAATGCCAACACCCGCAAGGTGGAAAAATCGGCGTGACTGTCCCGCAACGCCGCTTCGTGCGCGGGGGTCCATTGTCGTTGCCAGACATAGAGTTGTTGATCGAGTGGCGGTGCGTCCTGCTGTTCGCAACCACCGAGCAGCGCCAGCGTCATCAGTGAGACGATCACGCGAGTGAGGAAAACCATGAGAAAACGCCTGTCCCTGAAATGCACAAAGGGCCTTCTCGGCCCTTTTCGTTCTGCCCCTACCCTACTCAGCCATCGATCTGCAGGCAATGGTTTCCGTGATGATCCCTCAGAGGTCCAGGACCAAAGGCTGCGTGCCCTGAGCCGGCACTGCGCAACAGATCAGCACCTCACCTTCATCCGGGACCTCCGCTGGGGGCTGTGGATAGTTGACCTGGCCACTGATCAACCGGGTCTTGCAGGTCCCGCAAGAGCCGCCACGGCAACTGAATTCCGGATGCAATCCGCGGCTTTCCGCCAGCTCCAGCAGACTGCCACTGTCCGGTTGCCAGCGAGCCTCCTTGGCCGAGCGCTGGAACACCACTGGCACCGAGGTGGTGGCCGCTGGCGGTTGTTCGATGACTACGGCGTCAGGGTCGGGCCGACGGCGTAACGTTGAAGGACCGAAGGTTTCGGCATGAATTCTGGCGTCGCGAATATCCAGTTCGCGCAGGGCGTCATACATCGCCTGGGTAAAACTGCCGGGGCCGCAGAGGACAAAATCCAGCTGATCGTAGTCCTCGACCTCAAGCAATTCCGAGAGCCGTGGAACATCGATACGTCCCGTCAAATCGAAATCTTCGCCCTCCCGAGCCTCCGGCTCCGGTTGACTGAGCAGGCGCACTACCCTGACCGCGTCGCCGGCATCCTCGAGCAAGCGGTTCACCTCTGGACGAAACGGTTGATCGGCCAGCGTGCGCGAACTCTGGAAGAACCAGGTCGGGCGGATACGGCGGGTGCGCAAGCCTTGGTAGACCACCTCACGCAACATCGACAGCAGCGGCGTAATTCCCACACCGGCAGCCAACAGCACCAGCGGCCGACGTTCATGGGGCGCCACGGTGAAATGTCCCTGGGGTGCGCGGGCCTCCAACAGATCGCCAACGCGAACCTGTTCATGCAGGTGTGAAGACACCCGACCGTCACGCTTCACACTGATACGGAAAAAGTCATCCGAAGGTGCACTCGACAGGCTGTAGGTGCGGATATGCGTTTCGCCATCGATGTCGAAGCGCAACGGTAAATGCTGCCCGGCGTGGAACAACGGCAATCCGGCGCCGTCGGCTGGCTCCATGTAGATCGAGCGGATGTGCTGGCTTTCCGCCTCGATCCGCACCACCCGCAGCGGTCGCCATTGATCACCCAGAGCCTTGGCTTGCAGGCGTGCTGCGGCTTGCACCCAAGTTCCCGTCAGCAGGCTGGTGGGTGAAACACCGTCAAAGCGCCAACGCAAAGTAAGGGCGGCGGGACGACGAACAACCTGTTCCACGTGGAACATCCACAAACGTTCGGCACCCTGAAACGCTTCAACCTGTGGGCCTTCAAGAATGATTTCGGTGCGCCCGCTGAGGTGCAACAGCTCACCGGAATTAAAATCAATGAACAACAAACCGGCCTTGGGATTGACCAGCAGGTTGCCCAAAGTATTGAAAAAAAGGTTACCGGCGAAGTCGGGGATGGTCAGGCGATTGCCTTCCACCTGAACGAAACCCGACTGGCCGCCACGGTGGGAAACATCCACCGAACGCACGCCATCGACATCCACATAACTGGCGACAAAGAAGGTGTCCGCCTCGGCGATCATGGCCTTGGCCGCATCATCCAGTTCATTGAGGCGCTGGGCAGGACGTGTCGCCGGATCCTCCAGGGGCACCGTTTGATACTGCCTCAGTTGGATGTATTGCGGGCAGTTGCCATAGGACTGATCCACTGTCACGGCAAATCCGCTCGCGGTCATCGCGCCGATATGCCCATTGATGCGATTGCGCCGGCGGGTATGCAGCTCAATGCCCAGCAGACCGATCGCCGCACCCGCGCTCAACTGCGCAGGATCATCGCCCGCCGGCAAGCTGCTGAACTGCAACAATCCCGGTTCAGGTGAATGGGCGAAGCCCGGTTCACCTTCAAGCACGCTGGCCCAGGGATGACCGTGGGCATCGACCGCGCCGTACACCATGAACGGAAGCTGCTGATAGAAGCTGCGATGTTGATCCGGCATATGGTCGCGAATCACCCTGCGACCGAGAACGTCCATTCGCTCGCTGACGCCAATATGCGCCTGCAACTCTTTTTCGCCAGCATGCCAAGGTGAATGGTCCATTGCGGCGTCTCCCCTGCGCCATCGGCACAGCGTGAAGGCCCGACAAGGTCGGGCGAAAAATATCAGGCAGTTTTTTGCAGGCCGGCGACAGTGCGTGGCATGCCGACAAAACCGGGCAAGGCTTCGACCCGTGCCAGCCAGGCGCGGATGTTGGCGTAGTCGTCCAGCGACACATTGCCCTCCGGTGCATGGGCGATGTAGCTGTAGGCAGCCACGTCGGCGATGGTCGGCTCGCTGCCGGTCAGGAAAGGCGTGTTGGCCAGTTCGTGATCGATCACCTTGAGCACGCTGTGGGCGTATGGAATCACTTCATCGGGGTTGTACGGCGCCCCAAACACCGTGATCAGTCGAGCCCGGGCGGGGCCAAAAGCAATGGGCCCGGCGGCGACCGACAACCAGCGCTGCACTTTGGCGGCACCGACCGGATCGGCTGGCAGCCAATGACCATTACCGTATTTTTGCGCCAGGTACACCAGAATGGCATTGGAGTCCGCCAGCACCACACCCTGATCGTCCAGCACCGGAACCTGTCCAAAGGCGTTGAGCGCCAGGTACTCCGGTTTTTTGTGCTCGCCCTTGGCCAGGTCGACGAAGATCAGCTCAGTCGGCAGTTGCAGCAGCGACAGCATCAGTTCCACACGATGAGCGTGGCCGGAACGTGGGAAGTTGTAGAGCTTGATAGCTTGCATGGTCGACTCCGCGGGTCAGTGGCGCTGTCAGGAGAGATCAGCACCGATGGCGGTCATCTTCTATCAGCCACCAAAACAACAGAATAACCAGAAAATGCAATCCATTATTTCACCCAGTGAAACAACCATCACTTCTGCAGTGCCGGATGCTCTCGAAGTGTTTTCACCGTAAAGTCGACAAAACTGCGAACTCGCGCCGCGGCCTTGCGCCCGCCCTGGTAGAGCACATGAATGGGCAATGGCGGCATTTCGAACTCCGCCAGAACGATCTCAAGCTCCCCGGCCGCCACTTTACTCGCCGACTGATAGGACAGCACCCGGGTGAAGCCCAGCCCGAGCGCGGCGGCATTAATGGCCGCCTGATTCGCCGTCACTGTCAGGCGCGGCTCTGCTCGGACACTCAATGGCTCACCACGCTCGAGGAACGGCCAGTGTTTTAACTGGCCAATGGCGGAAGTCGCAATAATCGGCGCCTGAGCCAGCTCTTGCGGGTGTGTTGGCCGACCATAGGTGGCTAGAAGTTGTGGCGATGCACAGATCACGCGCCGCACTTCGCCCACTCGAATCGCGTGCTGGTTGCTGTCAGGCAACTCACCAATGCGGATGGCTACATCGACGCCCTCCTCCACCACACTCACTATCCGGTCTACCAGCAGCGCATTGATCGTCACGTCAGGAAATTGCGTGAGAAAACTCACCATCAGCGGAGTGACGAACAACTCACCGAACAAAACCGGCGCCGTGATCGTCAGTTGCCCACGGGGCTGGGCGTGACTGCCCGCCGCCGAGTCCTCAGCTTCCTGCACCTCGGCGAGAATTCTCCGACAGTCCTCCAGATAACGCTGACCCGCCTCGGTCAAATACACAGTGCGCGTAGTGCGCGTGAACAGCTGTGTGCCGATACGCTTCTCCAGCGCCGCCACTGCCCGGGTGACACTGGCGGCGGACATGCCCAAACGCCGGGCCGCTGCGGAGAAGCCCTGGTCCTGGGCGACGGCGGCGAAGACCTGCATTTCCTGGAAGCGGTCCATGGGCGAGTCCTCAATTCAGATAAAAAAATCGCAACCAGATGACTGCGATTTTTAAGGTGTGACGAAACAATAAAGATTGTCACAGTACCCCGTGTATTTAGCGGCCTGCACGGCACTATACCGCTCGCTCATTGGAAACAAAGTCTGTCACAAAACTTCAAATTTCAAAAAAAAGGGTCTACTGCAAACAATAAAGATTGTCACAAGGTAATTTACCATTGGAAATGGTCAAATCTTTCGCAAGGGCTTTTCCACGCAGCGCTAAATCCTATGGACAAAGGCTCCTCGCTTCACTTGGCTGACCAGCTTCAATATTTGAGCTCAGAACTTCCTGCGCTGCTACTCGCACAGCTCCAGCATTTCTTCGAAAATTACAAGGCATTGGAGCAAAGGAAGTGGGTGAAGAAGAGCTGATGAAGCGAGGGAGGAGATTCGTAAGTCAGTGGATGCTTATGTCCCAAAATAGCCTTTCGGGCCTGACTAATTCACCATGAAGCAACAAGCTCATTAGACCACTACACTCTGCCTCCAAGGCGAGTGGAGGGTGGGCAAAGCCGCGAAGGTTGGAGTACCGGCAACTAGTACCGGCCACCCTTTCGGGTGCCCGACGCGACCCCGCCCATAACGCAGACAACGCGATAATCTGGTCACAAAGCCCTAAGCAATCCCTTTGGATTCACCGATGGGCTTCTGGGGTATCAATCCTAGGCTAATCGATATCGAGTCTTTGTCGAGAAAGAATATGATTCAAAAAATATCAACAAAGCCCCGCTCGGAGTAGTGCTCCATGGTCGGCTACGGGCAATGTTCAATCAAAGCCTTTCCAGACCACCTTTCTTTGATAATCCAGTTATGGGGCCGTGGTGCTATTAAGCAATTCACGATCTCTTATTTGACTAAGGTGATTGGTATATCTGAGAGCTGAATCACCTTAGCCGCGACAGAGCCCAGAAAGATCCCCGCCAGAAACCCGTTACCATGTGAACCCAGGATGATGCTGTCACATCCTAGAGATTGGGAGCACTCCACGATTCTGCTGGCAGCATCGCCTTGCAACGTATGGAATGTGAACGCAATGCCTTCTTGCTTAAGTAGAGCGACTGCCTGTTGTGACTCTTCAGCACTTTTGTCTTCGTAGTAACTATCAAGCTCATCCTCACCCATGTCATGTGCGATTCGAGTTGGTAAAAGTGGCTGCACATTCACCAAATACACCTCAACACTTCCGCCAAGTAATCCACCATCTTGGATCAGTCCGATGAGGTAAAGCACCGCGCGCTCTGAATGTTCGGAACCATCGACAGCAACAAGTATTTTATGCATTTTCTAAATCCTCTTTTCATTGGCTTGAAGATGCGTGTTGAGCTACGTGCGTTTAGGATCTGACTAGCTTGCAACCAGGACTACTCGGACAAACGGATTCGAATCTGTTTTTCAATCTCAATGATCGCAAAGAGCGCAACGCCAACCCCGATGATCAGTAGACCATCAAGGAAGGGGATCGCTTCAGTGCCAAACACCCTTTGCAGCGGTGGTGCATACGTGATGGAGAACTGAGCGACTGTAACCACTGCGACGGTCATCCACACGACCTTGGTGCCACGAATGCCCTTCCAGGTAATCGATGTGCTGTAGAGATTGCGAATGAAGAACAAATGGAATATTTCCATCACGACTAGCGTGTTCACCGCGATGGTTCGTGCCAACTCCACGGAGTAGCCACGGTCGAGCGCATACGAAAAAATGCCGTAAACGCCGCAGAGAAACAGAATAGAGACAAGCACCATGTGCCAGACTAATGCGCCACCAATGAGTGGCTCTTTGCGTGAACGGGGCGGTCTGCGCATAGTGTTTTCTTCGGTAGGCTCGAACGCCAGTGCAATGCCAAGTGTCACTGCAGTAATCAGATTGATCCACAGAATCTGTATCGGCGTCACCGGCAGTGTAAGGCCGAGTAGCAGGGCCACGATGATGGTCATGGTCTCGCCCGCGTTGGTAGGCAGCGTCCAGCTCAGTACTTTCTTGATGTTGTCGTAGACTGTCCGGCCTTCGCGCACCGCTGCCACGATGGACGCGAAGTTGTCATCTGCCAGTACCAGGTCTGCTGCTTCCTTGGCAGCTTCGCTGCCTTTTCCGCCCATGGCGATACCGGCATCGGCGCGCTTTAGCGCTGGTGCGTCGTTAACGCCATCACCCGTCATGGCCACTGTCATGCCGTTCGCTTGCAGCAGCATTACCAGCCTCAGCTTATGTTCAGGGCTGGTGCGCGCAAAGATATTGACGTCCTTTACCGCCTCCTTGAGGGCGGCATCGTTCATGGCGTCCAGGTCTACGCCAGTTAGCACCTTGTCGGGATTTTGCAGGCCAATCTGGCGACCGATAGCGGCGGCGGTGCCGCCATGATCGCCAGTGATCATTTTTACGACAATACCCGCCGCCTGGCATTGGTGAACTGCCTTTATCGTCTCGAGTCTAGGGGGGTCAATCAGCCCGACCATGCCCAGCAGGGTTAACCTTCCTTGCACGTCCTCAAACTCCAAAACAGTGTGCTCGGGCGGAACTGATCTAACTGCGAACGCCAATACACGCTGCCCCTTGGTAGCAATGGCGTTTGCCTGTGCGTGCCAGTAGTCCGCATTGAGCGGTTCAGTCCCGCCAGCGTTTACGAACTGCTGCGTGCTCATGGCCAGTATTTGCTCTGGCGCGCCTTTCACATAGATGGAGGCATGGCGATCGTGGTTGTGATGAAGCGTCGCCATAAAGCGGTGTTTCGCGTCAAACGGAATGGCATCGGTGCGGGGCCAGACGCGATGATCTTCATCGCTATCAATTCCGGTCTTTCCGGAAAATGCTAGCAAGGCACCCTCCATCGGGTCTCCCTCTACCTTCCATAAGTCATCATGCAGGCGCAGCACAGCATCGTTGCACAGGCAAGCTGCTCGCCCCAGTTCTGCCAACGCAGGATAAGTCGATATATCGACTAGCTGATCTGCCAGACTGATGCTTCCTGCAGGCTGATAACCTGCGCCATCGACTTTGAAGATAAGATCGTTCGTGACGACCGATGCCACCATCATTTCGTTGCGGGTGAGTGTGCCGGTCTTGTCAGTGCAGATGACGGATACCGAACCTAGCGTTTCGATGGCTGGCAGGCGACGCACGATGGCGTTGCGGCGAGCCATCGCCCGTACCCCGACAGCCAGCGTTATAGTAAGGACGGCTGGCAGCCCTTCAGGTATCGCCGCTACCGACATCCCCACCACGACCATGAAGATCTCGGTGAATGCGTAGTGGCCGACATAATGGCCATACACAAGCAAAAGGCCGCCGACTAACAAGATCAAGATCGTCAGCCATCGCGCAAATACGTTCATTTGCTGCACCAGCGGGGTCGTCAGCGTTTCTACTCCTGCAAGCAGCGTACTGATGCGTCCGATTTCAGCAGCTGCTGCGGTCGCAACTACAACCCCTTTTGCTTGCCCGCAAGTCACGAGGGTGCCGCTGAACGCCATGCATGTACGATCACCCAGGGCGGCTTCAAGAAACACTGGTTCGGTATGTTTTTCTACTGGTAGGGATTCACCGGTGAGAATTGCTTCTTGAATTTGTAGTCTGTTCGCGTGCAGCAGGCGTAAATCAGCAGGTACTTTGTCTCCGGCCTCCAGCAATACGATATCGCCCGGTACTAGCTCCTCGCCTACAACACTCAAGCGTTCGCCTGCACGAACTACTGCGGCGTGCGGTGCCAGCATCTGCCGGATAGCGTCCATGGCTTTTTCCGCTTTGCCTTCCTGGACGTAGCCAATGATTGCGTTTGCAATTACCACCGCCAGAATCACCACCGTGTCCCACAGGTGTTGCAGCATCGCGGTAATCGCAGCGGATCCTAGAAGCACATAAATCAGAATGTTGTGAAATTGCAGCAAGAATCTGAGCCACGCAGGTCGACGTGCTGCTTCTGGTAGCCTGTTGCAACCAGTGCGGGCAAGCCTGGCTTGGACTTCGGTTGCCTCCAACCCGACATGTTCATTCACCTCAAGCAGGTTCGTCACTTGCTCTGCAGGCAGCGTATGCCACGTCACGGAATGCGTGGGAACTGGTGTTTGCTCAGTTGCTGCGTCGACCACCGGCTTCTTCAATGAATATCTCCTGTGCGCACAGCTCAACTGAAAGGGGCTGAGGTGGTCATGGGCAGGCGTGGTATAGCAGAACGCTTAAAAATCGTTGGATATTCTTACATTCTTTCAATTATCCAGCTGATACGAACTAAAAGATCTATGCAAACAACAGCTTGATGATTATTGACTCAAATCAGATTTTCAGCGGTCGGTAGTGTGACAAAATGTTTTAATTGGCAATCTGCTCTCACTGTCATTAATGGTGCTGGCTCCTAATATTGCTCAGAGTAGGAGTGACAATATATAAATGTCGAATGCCGCAATCTGCGTCTGTCTCATCCATTAAATATATGGCGCGCAGCTGCAATGCTTTGATATTTAATTGCTTTACAGTCCGCACATGGGTTGTACTCAAATTAAGAGTCTAACGATACGAACTCCCCAGCTTGATTGTTACTGCTATCGACCGAGGTCTGGTCCAGCACCCCTGATGCTTCTGGTAACCGGGAAATCAACCCAAACCGTAGCTCGGCAGCTGTAACAAGACCACCTTGCGCGATTGTGGTTTGTCGAACTGAAGTCCATCTCCAGTGGCTGCTCTGCAGTGACAACCATTTCTTCCGGCACGTCCAATCACGTATCGGCTCCAGCTCCTTTGCCTTGAAGGAGGTAGATCGTATGGATATCGTTGCTCGCGCTGGACTTGCCCCTACAAAACCGGACACCAACTCCCCGTTAAATTGATGCAGCTGCCAAGCGCCTGAACTCCCTCGGTGAGCGATAGTTCAAAGCGCTGTGCGGATGCTGCTCGTTGTAATGCTCAAAGGCAATTGCCAGGTTACGTAGCGCCGTTTCTCGATCTGGCTTGGGCATGTGCGCCACATAATCCCGCTTGATCGTCTTCACGAAGCTCTCGGCCATGCCGTTGCTCTGCGGGCTGCGCACCGGTGTGGTCAATGGCTGCAAGCCGATCTGTCGAGCAAACAGGCGTGTCTGTTCAGCGGTGTACGCCGAGCCGTTGTCGCTTAGCCATTGAACTGGCGTGGCGGGCAGTCGATCACCAAAACGCTTCTCCACGCTTTCCAACATCAGGTCGCGAATATCATCGCCGCTGTACCCGGTCGGGCTCGCAACCCAGCCGATGGCTTCGCGATCACAGCAATCGAGGGCGAAGGTCACG
The DNA here is from genome assembly GCF_046042685.1 of Pseudomonas sp. PLMAX. Classification (NCBI taxonomy): domain Bacteria; kingdom Pseudomonadati; phylum Pseudomonadota; class Gammaproteobacteria; order Pseudomonadales; family Pseudomonadaceae; genus Pseudomonas; species Pseudomonas sp. PLMAX. The sequence continues at coordinate 115,105 of NZ_CP064949.1, forward strand.
CTCAGTTTGGCGCCGTCCTCACAACGGAACTCAAAGCCGTCCGAGCACCAACGCGTATCGCTGGTTTCCACCGCAATACGGCCTTCGTGCCGACGCGGCACGCCGGGCTGTTTGATCCGGCGTTCAAGCAGCAGATTGTGATCACGCATGACCCGGTAAACCCGTTTCACGTTGATCGCGGGCAGCGACCGCTTTTCACGTGCGCGACGCAGCAGTCCCCAGACGCGACGGTATCCATAGCTGGGCAGTTCGCTGACCTCTTGCTGGATTTCAGCGACCAGCTCTACATCGTTCACAGGCCTGCTTCGCCGTGTCTTGGGCGATACCGATTGCTTGATTCGAACCGTTAATTGCGAGCGCGCCACACCGAGACATTCGCTGACCAGCTTCACTGGTCGTCCCCCGGCAACAAGGGTGAGTGCGCAATCCATTTTCGCGACCGGGCGATCTCCACGGCCTCTTTGAGGATTTCTGCTTCCATCGTCTTCTTGCCCAGCATCCGTTGCAGTTCACGGATCTGCTTGAGTGCATCGCTCAGCTCAGAGGCCGGCACCACGGCTTCACCAGCACTGACCGCCGACAGGCTGCCGTCCTGATAGAGCTTGCGCCACAGGAACAACTGGTTGGCATTGATGCCGTTGCGCCGAGCGACGACCGACACACTTTGTCCTGGCTCAAGGCTCTCGCGAACCATCGCCAGCTTCTGCTCCGGGCTCCAGCGGCGCCGCCGCTCCTGGCCCAAAAGCTCCCCACTCTTATCGTTGCTGTTAGTCATAAACATAACCGTTTGCCTATCCCTTATCGTAAGGGGGAAACGGTGTCCTGTCTTTCATGGGGCTCGTTCACGCGCATCTCTGTTAGCCCCCAATCCAGAGCGCCTAGAGTGGAATGTTTTCAGGCTGGTTAATGCAGCCATGTTTATTTAGGCCAGCTGTTAATATATTACCTTTTAAGTGACCCAAGGACGCTGATGACCAAGCAGCAAGCTACCGCCGAAACCCCTAGAGCTGCCGCAATTCTGGCCCGCTTCCTATCGTCGGAATCTGCGGGAGGTCTTGTGCTGATGGGCGCAGCGCTGGCAGCTCTGATTGTTGCTAACTCCCCTCTATCCCAGGGTTATTTTGCTGCCCTGCACACGGCTTGGTTGGGCATGTCTGTTGCGCACTGGGTGAATGACGGGCTGATGGCGATCTTCTTCCTGATGGTCGGCCTCGAGATCAAAAGGGAAGTGCTGGTGGGCGGGCTTTCCACCTGGGGCCAGCGCGCTTTACCGGGATTTGGTGCCTTAGGCGGCATGATTGTCCCTGCGCTGATCTACATCGCAATCAACTGGGGCCATCCTGAGACCTTAGGTGGGTGGGCGATACCTGCTGCTACCGACATCGCATTTGCCTTGGGTGTCTTATCGCTGCTGGGCAAGCGAGTCCCGATTTCACTGAAGGTATTCCTCGCCGCCTTAGCGATAATTGACGATCTCGGCGCGGTCGTGATCATTGCCTTTTTCTATACATCGGGCCTTTCCATGCCGATGTTGCTGGCATCACTCGCGACTCTGGTCATTCTTATCGCAATGAATCGATTGGGCGTAAGACGGCTGCTCCCGTATCTCCTGGTTGGGGGCGTACTGTGGTTCTTCGTGCTGCAATCGGGTGTGCATGCCACCTTAGCGGGCGTCGCACTGGCAATGTGCATTCCCATGGGCAAGCCGGAAGAAGAAGCACGTTCCCCATTGATGTTCCTCGAAGAGAAGCTGCACTCATGGGTAGCATTTGCTGTAGTGCCTATATTTGGCTTCGCCAACGCAGGTGTTTCATTGGCCGGTATTTCCATGGAAAACCTGGTCGACCCCGTTCCGCTGGGTGTCGCGCTGGGTCTGTTGGTAGGCAAACAGGTCGGTATTTTTCTGTTGGCTGCGCTGGCTATTCGTTTTGGCCTGGCCAAACTGCCGGAAGGGAGTAGCTGGATACAACTTTATGGCGTAGCGCTGTTGTGTGGTATTGGCTTCACCATGAGCTTGTTCATTGGCAATCTGGCGTTCCCTGGATCGCCTCATTTGGTCGATGAAGTCAAAGTCGGGGTATTGATCGGTTCGATTCTGGCTGCGATTGGTGGCGTCACCGTTCTGCGCCGCTTCAGCGCCCAAGCGAGTGCTGCCGTAGCCAAGTAACCTCGCCTGAGATGACCGCAGTATTTCTCGAGGCAAAGAAATACTGTGGTTTAGTAACCCGCGTCAGTGAACAAGGTTCCCGTCGAAATTTTACGCAAAAATTACAGGGGAGATGAGGGTGCGTATCTGATACTGCACGGCGTTGATTTGGCAGGCTACTTTTATGTCCCTCGCGGCAATGCGGCTTATCGGTTTCATCTTAGGTATTTTTCTGATTACGCTGGCCGTAAGCATGGCTATTCCAATGATCACACTGGTGGCCTTTGAGCGTAGCGACGATCTGTCGGCCTTTCTCTGGTCGAGTTTGATTACCTTCATCAGCGGCCTTCTTTTGATCGTGCGTGGACGCCCTGATACTGGCCAGCTCCGTCCGAGGGATATGTACCTGTTGACGACTGGCAGTTGGGTGGTGGTGTGTACCTTCGCGGCGTTGCCAATGGTGTTCATCAGTCACATCAGTTACACCGACGCTTTCTTCGAAACAATGTCCGGCATCACAACCACGGGCTCAACTGTCCTGAGTGGTTTGGATACCGCTTCACCTGGATTGTTGATCTGGCGCTCCATGCTGCACTGGCTCGGTGGTATCGGCTTCATCGGCATGGCTGTGGCGATCCTTCCACTGTTGCGAGTGGGTGGCATGCGTCTTTTCCAGACAGAGTCCTCAGACTGGTCGGAGAAAGTGACGCCGCGTTCTCATGTGGCAGCCAAGTACATCCTCTTTCTCTATCTGGGACTTACTGGCACCGGGGCTCTGGCACTCTGGATCGCAGGGATGACGCCGTTTGAAGCGGTCAACCACGCAATGTCGTTGATCTCTACTGGCGGATTCTCCACTTCGGACGCCTCGCTTGGGCATTGGACGCAGCCAGCGATTCACTGGGTAGCGGTGGTCATCATGATACTGGGTAGCCTGCCCTTTACCTTGTACGTCGCAACATTGCGCGGCCATCGGCGTGCGCTGCTGAAGGATCACCAGGTACGCGGATTTCTTGGATTCTTGATTGTCACCTGGCTGGCTGTGGGTACATGGCTATGCTTTCACAGCGACTACGTTTGGTGGGATGCATTTCGTATTGTGGCGGTCAACGTGACCTCGGTCGTCACGACCACGGGAGTTGCAGTTGGTGATTACACACTATGGGGTAGTTTTGCCGTTCTGTTGTTCTTCTATCTGACGTTTGTCGGCGGATGCTCAGGCTCCACAGCTGGCGGACTGAAAATCTTCCGCTTCCAAGTTGCTGCCGCCCTACTCGTGAGTAGTTTGAAGCAGTTGATCCATCCTCGAGCCGTGATTCAGAAGAAGTACAACGGTCATCCGATTGACGAGGAGATCCTGCGCTCACTTTTAACCTTCTCGTTTTTCTTCACCATCACCATTGCCATAATCGCCTTAGGGCTGGCTCTGATCGGGCTGGACTGGACGACTGCTTTAAGTGGCGCCGCTACTGCAGTATGCAACGTTGGACCAGGCCTTGGCACGATCATTGGGCCTGCCGGTAACTTCTCATCACTACCTGATGCAGCAAAATGGTTACTGACCATTGGCATGTTACTGGGGCGGTTGGAAATCCTCACCGTACTGGTAATTATTACGCCGGTCTTTTGGAGGTATTAGCCTACCTATTGTGAGTTTGAGACTGGGAAAGTCTCCAATGTGGTGTGGGTGACGAAAATCTAATCATCGCTTAGCATGAGGAATGTGCATTCCGCGCAGCTCAAAACCTTAATGAAAGTTTCCCATGTCTCGTTTGGCTGAATATCGCAAGCTTGAACAACAACTGGCCGAACAGCTCGCAGAGCTCGAGTCGCTGAAAAGCGATTCAGGCCTGCAGCGAGAAATGGACTTTGAAAGCAAGCTCCGTGCATTGCTCGGCGAGTACGGCTTCAGTCTGCAGAATGTCATCAACCTGCTTGATCCTCAGGCCGGTCGCCGCTCCCCTGGTGCTGCTGCCGCACCGAAGGCAGCCCGTAAAGCCCGCGAGGTGAAAATCTATAAGAATCCGAATTCTGGTGAGTTAATCGAAACCAAGGGCGGAAACCATCGCCAATTGAAAGAATGGAAAACCGAGTTCGGTGCAGATGTTGTTGAGTCGTGGCGCACTCAATAACATCATCTGTAAGTACAAAGGGCCCCGTTAGGGTAATGCCAGTCAGCTAAGCTGACTGGCATTTTTTTCGGGCGTGAGAATCCCGATTAGGCGTCACCGCAGTGACCGATTGAGAAGCCCAAAATCATTAGGCTAACTCAGCTTCCCACTCAAGGCGTTGGTTTCGACTACAGTAGAAAGACTCTGCATAAAGCCAAAACAAGACGGAGAGTTTTTCATGCGAGTAAACAAACGCTTTAGTCTCTTTGCGGCAACCGCTGCGTTGACAGTCTCATGCGCAGCTAACGCCGCACCTGTGTTCATAAACATCCTGACAGGCGGTACTAGCGGGGTTTATTACCCCATTGGGGTTGGGCTGTCACAGATATACAGCGATGGGATTCCGGGGGCAAAGACTTCTGTCCAAGCGACCAAAGCCTCGGTGGAAAATCTCAACCTTTTACAAGCTGGTCGTGGGGAGCTCGCTCTGGCGCTGGGGGACTCTGTGGCTGATGCAAAAAACGGCGTGGAAGATGCCGGGTTCAAGGCCCCGCTGACAAAGTTGCGAGCAATTGCAGGCGCCTATCCGAACTACATTCAAATTGTTGCGAACAAAGAGTCCGGCATCAAAACCTTGGCGGATTTGAAAGGGAAAACCATTTCCGTCGGCGCCCCGAAATCCGGTACCGAGCTGAACGCTCGTGCGATCTTCAAAGCGGCGGGATTGACGTACGAAGACATGAGCAAAGTCCAATACCTACCCTTTGCGGAGTCGGTCGAGCTGATCAAAAACCGTCAGTTAGATGCCACGCTTCAGTCCTCGGGGTTAGGAATGGCGGCCATCCGCGACCTTTCCTCAACCATGCCATTGAACTACGTCTCCATTCCTCCCGATGTGGTATCGAAAATCGGCAATGCCGCTTATCAGCCTGCACAAATTCCAGCCAATACCTATGACGGACAGCCTGAGCCAGTGCCTACGGTGGCGATCACCAATATTTTTGTGACACGCGAGGACATTTCGGATGACGTTGCCTACCAGATGACCAAGCTGATGTTCGAAAACCTCACTCGCTTAGGTAATTCTCACTCAGCTGCCAAGGACATCAAGTTGCAAAACGCTGCCAAGAATCTGCCCATTCCACTTCACCCCGGCGCCGAGCGCTACTACAAGGAAGCTGGAGCGCTGTAATCCAAAAAAATGCGCCAAGGGGATGGTCGCTAGAGCGATAGAGCGGTACGTACCCTTCTATGTAGTTTTGAGGCAGGTACCCAATGAGCGAAGATCATCATGGCATAGCCGCCAACCCACGCGACTGGCCTAAAACGCTGTTCTACGTGGCGTTGTTGTTTTCAGTATTCCAGATTATCACCGCTGCGTTTGCGCCTGTTTCCAGCCAGGTGCTGCGCGCGGTGCACGTTGGTTTCCTGCTGTGGGTGGTGTTTCTGAGTTACCCGGCGTATGGCAGAGCACGTCCTTGGCAGCCTTTGGCCTGGGTATTGAGCATCGCTGGGATTACCACTGCCTTGTATCAATGGTTCTTCGAGGCGGATTTGATCCAGCGTTCAGGTGACCTGACATCTGCAGATATGGTGGTTGGGCTGGTATTGATCGCATTGGTGTTTGAGGCGGCTCGTCGGGTGATGGGTATCGCATTGCCTGTCATCTGCGGACTGTTTTTGGCATACGGTCTATTGGGTGAATACCTGCCAGGCGACCTGGCACATCGAGGCTACGGTTTCGATCAAATCGTCAACCAGTTGTCATTCGGCACCGAAGGTCTCTACGGGACACCAACCTACGTTTCCGCTACCTATATTTTCCTGTTCATTTTGTTCGGTTCCTTTCTCGAACAGGCGGGCATGATCAAATTGTTCACAGATTTCGCGATGGGACTGTTTGGCCACAAACTCGGGGGGCCGGCAAAGGTATCGGTCGCGTCATCGGCTTTGATGGGGACGATTACAGGTTCAGGCATTGCAAACGTTGTCACGACAGGACAGTTCACGATTCCATTGATGAAGCGCTTCGGCTACAAGGCGGCATTTGCTGGAGGCGTAGAGGCGACTTCGAGCATGGGCAGCCAGCTGATGCCACCTGTGATGGGAGCTGTGGCCTTCATTATGGCGGAAACAATTAATGTCCCGTTTGTAGAGATCGCCAAAGCTGCGTTAATTCCAGCCATCCTGTATTTCGGTTCGGTGTTCTGGATGGTTCACCTTGAGGCAAAACGCTCCGACCTTAAAGGGCTGCCCAAAGACCAATGTCCCAGCGCATGGGGTGCGGTAAAGGAAAGCTGGTATTTGCTGATTCCGCTTTTTGTCCTGGTCTACCTTCTGTTTTCCGGACGTACCCCGCTATTCTCCGGAATGGTGGGTCTGGCGTTAACAGCCATCGTTATTCTCGGTTCGGCAATCATTCTTCGGGTGTCCAGTTTCGCGCTGCGATGTGCGTTCTGGATCGCGCTGGGTGTCCTCTGTGTCGGTTTTTTCCAGTTGGGTATCGGCGTGATCTTTGCGGTGATCGCCACGTTGGTGGTCATCTGCTGGTTAATTCAGGGAGGCCGAGAAACCCTGAGTATTTGCCTGCACGCTTTGGTCGAAGGTGCTCGTCATGCCGTGCCGGTCGGAATTGCTTGCGCTCTAGTGGGAATCATCATCGGCGTTGTGTCATTGACGGGGATAGCCTCGACTTTCGCCGGCTACATATTGGCCATTGGCAGAGATAACTTGTTGTTATCACTCATTCTGACGATGGTTACCTGCCTGGTGTTGGGTATGGGTATCCCGACGATTCCCAACTACATCATCACCAGTTCGATTGCAGCACCCGCACTGTTGGAGTTGGGTGTGCCGCTGATCGTGTCGCACATGTTCGTTTTCTACTTCGGAATTCTTGCAGACCTTACCCCACCGGTTGCCTTGGCATGCTTTGCCGCAGCGCCCATCGCCAAGGAAACAGGATTCAAGATCAGTCTGTGGGCGGTTCGTATTGCACTGGCTGGCTTTGTCATTCCGTTCATGGCGGTCTACAACCCTGCGCTCATGATGCAAGGCGACAATTTGTGGATGACTGCCTATATGTTGGTCAAGACGATGTTGGCCGTTGGCCTTTGGGGAATGGCGTCCACAGGTTATCTGCAACAGAAGATGCCGGTTTGGGAGCGTTTATTGTGTTTCGCGGCAGGTGCCTTGTTGGTCGTTGCGCTGCCGTTGACCGACGAAATCGGTTTTGTGCTGGGTGTGTTGCTGATAGTTCAGCATGTCTGGAGGTCTCGCCGTGGCGGACTGGCCAGAGCATGATCGGCTTGTGCCTGGGTCTGGCGGGAGTCGCCTGGGCCCAACTCCCAATCTCAAGCTTTACACTGGCTTGGAATCACACAATCGAAAAAATTCGTTGGGAAGAAGACTACCGTGTCTCGGAACAGGGACTTGTGCTCACTGAAGCCAGGGTCAAGGGAAATGGCGCAGGCATGGAAATTCCCTCAGGGGCCAGGTTGGAAAAAGGCAGTTGGCACTATCAACGTCAGCTGCCGCCCTTGCAGCCTCTGAGTCTGGGACGCTCCCCGCAAGCAGGTGACTACCAGTTATGCTTCGATCAGCAATGTCATGAGATGAGCGAGTGGCTGGGGCCACCCGTCAGCAATCCGGCCTCATTGGAGCTATGGAGTTGCTGGACGGACTCAGGGCAACAATAAGTGGTCAGAAGCACAAATGTGAAAGCCCTGTCCGGATACGAACGTCCAGTACCCGGACAGGCAGGCATCAACTCATGCCCAGCCAGTTTGGCAAAACCAGGGAGATCCAAGGTACGTAGGTAATCAGTATCAGGAACAGGAGCAGAATCATTAGCCAGGGCATGGCGGCTCTGATGGTTGCCGGCAGTGTCATACCCGTCACAGCAGAGGTCACGAACAGGTTCAGACCCACGGGCGGCGTGATCAAGCCGATCTCCAGATTCACCACCATAATGATACCCAGGTGAATCGGATCGATACCCAGCTTCATGGCGATGGGGAAGAGGATCGGTGCCAGGATCAAGATGATGGCCGAGGGTTCCATAAAGGCCCCGGCAATCAACAACACAATGTTCACCACCAGCAGGAACATCACCGGTGTCAGCCCCGCTTCAATCACCCACGCGGTGATCTGTTGCGGTAGCTGCTCGGTCGTCAGCACATGGGCAAAGAGCATGGCGTTGGCAATAATGAACATCAGCATGATGCTCAGCTTGGCCGAGTCCAGCAGGACCTTTGGTGTTTCGCGGAACGTTAAGTCTTTGTAGACGAACAAGGCGATGAAGGCCGAGTACACCGCCGCTACCGCCGCCGCTTCAGTCGGGGTAAACATCCCGGAGTAGATACCTCCCAGGATGATGAACATCAGCAGTAGACCCCAGATCGCCTTGCGTGCCGTGCTAAGCCATTCACGGAGCGTCGCGCGCGGCATTGCGGGCAGCTTTTTCTTCACGGCGACGATGTAGATCGCGACCATCAACGCCAGCCCCAGCAGCAGGCCTGGTAATACGCCAGCCATAAACAGTTTGCCGACAGACGTTTCGGTCGCGGCTGCGTAGACCACCATGACGATTGAGGGTGGAATCAGGATGCCCAGAGTCCCCGCGTTACAGACGATCCCCGCGCCGAAGGCCTGCGGATAACCGGAGCGGACCATGCCGGCAATGGCAATTGAACCCACCGCCGCCACAGTGGCTGGGCTCGATCCGGAAAGGGCAGCGAACAACATGCACGCCAACACGGCAGCGATAGCCAGACCACCACGGATATGGCCGACACAGGCATTGGCAAAGTCAATCAGCCGCCTAGCGACGCCACCGGTGGTCATGAAGGCCCCCGCGAGCAGAAAGAACGGGATGGCCAGCAGCGTGTAGTGCTCCGACGTCTCGAACAGTTTGATCGCCAGTGAGCGCACGGAGTCCGGGCTGAAAAAAACGATGGTCAGTGAGCCGGCCAACCCCAGGGAGATAGCAATGGGAACGCCGATCAGCATCAGCACGAACAGTGATGCAAAGAGGAAGGCAATGGTCATGACTTGTCATCCTCGTGTTCAGTCAGTTTCATCGCATCCGCGGCTTCATCGGCCAAGCCCAGGCCGGTCTGCCTGTTTTGCAGGATGCGCACGAGAATTTCAGCGAAACGGATGAAGACCAAGGCGAACCCTACGGGGACGATCAACCCGATGTGCCATTGCATGATCCCGTACTGGCCCAGGTCTTCGGCACCTATGCGCGCAATCATCAGGGTCTGGATCCACCCGAAACTGGCAATGCTGAGCAATCCGGCATAAGTCAGACAGAAAAGACAGGCAATGATACCAATGAGCCGTTGCACCGGTTTGCTGGCCAGATTGACCAGCGCGTCAACGCCGATATGGCCGGCCGTGCGCACGCCATATGACAACCCGAAAAAAATCAGCCAGCCAAACAGGGCCTTGGTCAGTGAGGTGCTCCAGGTCATGGCCTGTGCCATTCCCATGACCCCGTCGCCGATGGCGAACAGCGATTCGCTGGCGCCTTCCCAGTTCTCAGCGAGGCGATAGAACAGGGTGTAGAGGTTGTTGAGGACAACGTAGACGAATGTTACCAACGTCATGGCGGCCAAAAGGAAGACGATGAAACCTTCCTCGAAGTGTTCCCAGATGCGCCGAAGAGCATTCATGGATGGCATCTCCTGTAGCGGACGACAGGCAGGTGTTGCCAGGGCGGCAACACCTGCCGACGACCGATCATTGGGCCTGGTTGGCGGCTTCAGCGGCAATGATCAGCTCGGCGCCGATATCGCCTTCGAATTTTTTCCACACCGGTTTCATCGCGACACGCCATTGTTCGCGTTGCTCAGGCGTCAGGGTAATGATCTCGGTGGTTTTGGCCGCGATGATGCTCTGCTTGGCATCCTGGTTCAGTTGCTCGGCCTCTTTGTTCACATGAGCGGTGACTTCGACAAGTATCTTATCCAACTCGCTGCGAAGCTCCGGCGACAAACCGTTCCAGAACTTGGTGTTGGTGATCAGCATGTAGTCCAGTACGCCGTGGTTGGATTCGGTAATGTACTTCTGCACTTCATGCATTTTCTGGCTGTAGATGTTCGAGTAAGGATTCTCCGCGCCGTTGACGACACCGGTCTGCAAGCCTTGATAAACCTCGGCGAAGCTCATCTTGCGTGGATTGGCGCGTATGACCTTGAACTGCTCCTCGAGCACTGCAGAAGCCTGCACCCGGAACTTCAAGCCACGGGCGTCACCCGGCACTCGTAGCGCTTTGTTCGCGGACAGTTGTTTCATCCCGTTGTGCCAGTAGGCCAGTCCTGTGATGTTTTTGTCTTCCATGGACTTGAGCAGTCCCTGGCCCTGCGGGCTCAGCTGGAAGCGGTCAACAGCGGTGATGTCATCAAACAGGAAAGGCAGGTCGAACAGTTGAACGGTCTTGGTGTAGTGCTCGAACTTGGCCAGCGACGGCGCAATCATCTGTACGTCCCCGAGCAGTAAGGCCTCCATCTCTTTGCCATCGCCAAACAACGAGGAATTCGGGTAGACCTCGACCTTGACCTTGCCGGGCAAGCGTTCTTCCGCCAGCTTCTTGAATAACAGGGCGCCCTGGCCCTTGGGTGTCTGCTCTGCAACGACGTGGGAAAATTTTATAATTACCGGATCTGCAGCCATGGCCATGCTCATGGTGCCAAGGGCAAGGGCGCAGGCAACTGCTTTCCACATAGGTTCGAACATTGGGGGGATTCCTCTTGTTTTAGTTTTTCGTACAGTTCCACGCTCTGAAAAGCATGTGCACGGCGGACAAGAGCAAGTCTAGGCAGAAAACTACCATTTGGAGGGTGATGACTGAATGTAGTCAGAAATCTTGTAGGAAATAGGGCACTACCTCCAGCAATACCCTCTTACAATATTAATGCTTAGGACGATTGCGCTAAGGGAAAGGGTGTGTTGTGTTTAAGAGTCATCAATACCGATTACACACTCATCATCGATCGCGCCACCAACAGGGCATCTACTTAGCTCATGCTCATCGCTTAAGATTTAAGAGGGAATATAGATCAGTTGGCCTTTTTACCGACGACGCCCATTTCGATTGGGGTCTTAATAAAATACGGAAATTTCCTCGGCCTCCAATCGCTTGAACAATGTTTAGGACTCGTCCTCGGTGGTAGCCATGCGAATCTCGGTAGATCCGCCAGTTCAAAGAAATGCGAGGAGTGCAACCGACCGGTGTACCCAAAACCCTCGATACCTATAGATAGGGTCGCGCAACGGAGCCCCATATCTTTGGCCAAATTAACGATCCCGTCGCCAAGCATTTTCCCCTGATAACGACGGTTGTTGGCGTTAATGCGGTTTTGATCCAGGCTACCGGAAATCGTAGACCTACCTGAATACTCGGTAATCGATGGTCTTATGCGTGTCTTCACAGACCGCCTAAGGGTCAGCTGAAGTCAGCAGTTTGAGTCAAAACCACACCAGCACCAACAGCCGGCTGCAATTGTGGCGTTTTTTTCGTTCAGTGATCCGCTTCTCCCTTGATGGCCAAAACGCTGCAGGGCACCTGATACAGAACATGCTCCGTGGTACTGCCAATCAGCTTGTCCACCCCTTTGTGATGGGTATTTCCCATTACGAAGACATCCGCTCGAGTATGAGTGGCAAAGTCGGCCATCGCTTTGGTTGGCGGCCCTGCAATGAAGTGTTGTCGCTCAGGTGGCACGCCGTGGCGTCCAGCCAAGGCAATGAAGCACTTTTCAAGTGACCGGCGCACGTCGTTGCTGAAGCCTGGCATCGTCACGGCGCCAGCACCTGCATCAGAGAAATGTGTGTGGGTCAGTTCATAGGCATACAGCATGTGCAATTCAGCATCACATTGCGTCGCCAATTCGTTCGCCGCCTGAATGACGCTGTCGTTGATTCCACTGATCTGACCCTCTGGATGGGATGGATCAACCGCCGCCACTATCACCCGAGGCAGTGGACACCTGACTTCGCTGACCAGATGTATGGGCGTCGGACATTCGCGCAACAACTGCCAATCCAAGGGCGTGACGAATACGCGTTTGAGCGCTGATTCATGATGTACGTCCTTGATAATCAGGTCCGGCTGCATTTCAGCCACATGCCCGAGGATCTCTTGCAGCGGGTCACGGGTCAATGCAACTTCGGTGGTCACATTGATGCCCTTCCTGCGCATGAGTTCGGCCTCATCCGTCAACCACTGCAGGTTCTCCTCCCGGCAACTCTCACGAAGTTGTTCACTGTTGCTCATTAACCGCATAAGGTCGAAGTCTTCGATGAACACCGCGATATGCAGCGCTGCGCCTGTAGCGTCGGCCAATGCGATTGCCCGCTCCATCGCCGGCGAGTGACGCATGGTTGGACCTGCGATCAGAAAGAGTCGTTGATACTGCCTCATGTGACACCTCCAAACGTTCTGGGTTATCCGGTAGCGCCCCCAGCACTCTCGCGTGTCCCACCATTGACGATCTTTTATCGCCTCAACTACATGGATCGACATTATCAATATACGCCTGCATCACAGGCTTAGCAGTTGCCAAGCCTGTCGAAGGCTGTAGCAAACCTTTTCATCACGATCGAGCAGGAGACGACTGCTGGAGCCGCACGCCATGCCACCCGGCTTGACTACGGAGCAGAACCAATGCGATTGCCGGTTATTGAGCACCTGAATCAATACTTCGTAAAAAACGAACTATTCGCAACGAATAAACGATTTTTGTTGATGTAACAGCCTCGCTAGCATGATTCCTCCAGCCTATTGCTGCTTCATGCGGAGACAGTAAATGACCGCCATCAGCGTCGGCCAATCCTGGATGTGGGCCGCCTTCATCGTGTTCATCCTTGCCATGCTGGCGCTCGATCTGTTCGTCTTCGGCGGACGCAAGGCGCATCGTGTTTCGGTGCGCGAAGCGCTGGCCTGGGTTATCGCCTGGACCAGTTTGGCGTTGGTCTTCGCCGTCCTGCTCTGGTGGTATCTGCGCAGCATGTTCGGCGCCGAAGTGGCCCAGCGTACAACGCTCGAATTCCTGACGGGCTACCTGATCGAGCAGTCGCTGTCGATCGATAACATGTTCGTTTTCGTGATGATCTTCGGCTACTTCGCCGTTCCGACAGAGTTGCAGCGCCGCGTCCTGCTTTATGGCGTGCTCGGCGCCATCATCATGCGCGCCGGTATGATTTTCGCCGGTGTCTGGCTGGTGCAGGAGTTTGCCTGGCTACTCTATGTCTTTGGTGCTTTCCTCGTCATCACCGGCATCAAGATGCTGATCTTCGCCAACCAGCAGCCAGACCTCGAGAAGAACCCTTTGCTGCGCTGGCTGCGTAGCCATCTTCGCATCACCGACGGCTTTCACGGCGAGCGCTTCTTCGTGCGCCAGAACGGCCTGCGCTGGGCGACGCCGATGTTCCTGGTGCTGGTACTGATCGAGGCCAGCGACCTGGTGTTCGCGGTCGATAGCATCCCGGCTATCTTCGCCGTCACCACCGACCCCTTCATCGTGTTCACCTCCAACATCTTCGCCATTATGGGCCTGCGCGCACTGTATTTTCTGCTTGCCGACATGGCCTACCGCTTTCACTTGCTCAAATATGGCCTGGCCATCGTACTGGTGTTCATCGGCGGCAAGATGCTGGTCGCGCCGTGGTGGCACATACCGGTCCAATGGTCGCTGACCACAGTCGGCGGCATCATCTTGATTTCGGTACTGTTGAGCCTGACGTTGACGAAGAGCAAAACACGGGTTACGGGAGAGCAATGATGAATCAGAGATGTTGGCACTGATGCGGTCTTGACCCAGGCTACCGGAAATCAATGGCCTACCCGAATACTTGGTAATGGATGGTCTTATGCGTGACTTCACAGGCCGCCTAAGGGGCAGCTGAAGTCAGCAGCTTGGGTCAAAACCGCACCAGCACCTGCACCAACATATCAGCATCGTCAGGAGTAGCTGTATCGCGGTTTCGCGCTCTGGATCATTAGGATCAAGAGCGCAGTACGGTGACGCGAGATCTTGGCGAACAGTTTCGGCAATTGCCCTGCATTAACCGCCGCGCCTGCATCGCCCTTGACTGACTCAACTACGCTTTAAGTGAAGGTTGCAGGCTGCCGAACCCGCAACCAGGAGGGCCCCATGAACAGTCGCTGGTGGTGCCGCCTGCTCCTACTGATGATACTGGTCGGGTTGCCGATGGGGTCAGTGACGGCTGCGGGCAGCATCGTGGTACTGACGGTCAACGATGCCATTGGCCCGGCCAATGCAGACTACGTTGTGCGCGGCCTGACGCGTGCGGAGACCGAGGGCGCACAGTTGGTGGTCATCAAGCTCGACACCCCCGGCGGGCTGGACACTTCGATGCGCTTGATCATCAAGGCGATTCTGGCCAGCCCTCTGCCAGTGGCCAGTTTCGTCGCCCCCAGTGGCGCACGTGCGGCCAGCGCCGGCACCTATATCCTATATGCCAGCCACATTGCCGCCATGACCCCGGGCACCAATCTGGGCGCCGCTACGCCGGTGCAGATCGGCGGTCTGCCCGGAACCGCGCCAGATCCACCGCGCCCACCAGCCGCACCTGCCACCGACAAAAACTCACCGCCCGAGCCGCTAGATACCCTGACTCGCAAACAGATCAACGATGCAGCGGCTTACATCCGCGGCCTAGCGCAACTGCGCGGACGTAACGCCGACTGGGCCGAACAAGCTGTACGTGAATCGCTCAGCCTTTCGGCTGACGAAGCGCTCAAACTCAAGGTGGTCGATTATGTGGCCAATGACGTGGCAGACCTGCTCAAGCAACTGGACGGTAAGAGCCTGAATGTCGCCGGTCAGACGTTGAACCTGAGTACCGCCGGGGTTGCACTCATCGATCATGCGCCTGACTGGCGCACACAACTGCTAGCGGTGATCACTAACCCCAGCGTGGCATTGCTGCTGATCATGTTCGGGGTCTATGGGTTGATATTCGAATTCATGAACCCAGGGTCGGGCGTCGGTGGAGTGCTCGGTGGTATCTGCCTGTTGCTGGGGTTGTATGCCCTGCAACTGTTGCCCGTGAATTACGCCGGGGTCGGACTGATTCTGCTAGGGCTTGCCTTCATGATCGCCGAGGCGTTTCTACCGAGTTTCGGTGTAATCGGCTTCGGTGGGGTGGTTGCTTTTGTAGTCGGCGCAGTGATTTTGATGGACACCGATGTGCCGGGCTTCGGCATTCCGTTGGCGCTGATCATCGGCATGGCACTGATCAGCGTCCTGTTGCTAATGACTCTGGTCGGCATGGCGCTCAAGGCCCGGCGCCGTGCCCTGGTCAGCGGCGATGCGGGCCTGGTCGGCAGCCTGGCCACGGTCACGGGGCTGCTGCCGGGGCTGCCGATGAGCGGCTGGGTGCAACTGCAGGGCGAAAAATGGCAAGTTCAGAGCCGCTCGCCCCTGCACCTGGGCCAACAGGTTCGGGTGGTGGCGCGCACGGGCGTGAAGCTGGACGTCATTGCACCGGATGAAACGCCACCGCGAGGAGGTTGATCCATGTTCGTCGAGTTGGGTTTTGGTGCGCTGCTAGCCTTGCTCCTTGTGTTGGTGTTCTCGACCGTCCGGATTCTGCGCGAATACGAGCGCGGGGTGGTGTTCCAACTCGGGCGCTTCTGGCGGGTCAAGGGGCCGGGATTGATTCTGTTGATTCCGATGGTGCAACAGATGGTTCGCGTGGACTTGCGCACCGTGGTACTCGATGTGCCAACACAGGATGTGATCACCCGCGACAACGTCTCGGTCAAGGTAAATGCAGTGATCTACTTCCGGGTTCTCGACCCGCAAAAGGCGATCATTCAGATCGAAGACTTCCTTATGGGCACCAGCCAGTTGGCGCAGACCACCCTGCGGGCCGTGCTCGGCAAGCACGAACTTGACGAGCTACTCTCCGGGCGCGAGCGGCTCAACACCGATATCCAGCAAGTGCTCGATGCCCAGACTGATGCCTGGGGGATCAAGGTGGCGAACGTCGAGATAAAACACGTCGACCTCAACGAGTCGATGATCCGCGCCATCGCCAAGCAAGCCGAGGCTGAGCGTGAACGGCGGGCCAAGGTGATACACGCCGAAGGTGAATTGCAGGCTTCGGAGAAGCTCATGCAGGCCGCCGAGATGCTTGGGCGCCAGCCTGGTGCCATGCAGCTGCGATATATGCAGACACTGGGTTCGATCGCCGGAGACAAGAGCTCGACGATTGTATTTCCGTTGCCAATTGAGCTTTTGAAAGGAATGGCCGATTTGTCGCAAAAAAAATGACTGACACTGGTGCTTCATCGTCGGGAGGGTCGCCTGTAAGCGACCTCCCAACCCTGAGACAATTTTTATTATCGCTAGACAGACTTTATTGTCTGAAAGCAAGGTTCGATCAGCTGTGGATAACTTATTCCACAGTCACCGATTTCGCCAGGTTGCGCGGCTGGTCGACGTCGGTGCCTTTCAGCACGGCCACGTAGTACGACAGCAACTGCAGCGGGATGGTGTAGAGGATCGGCGACAGGATGTCGTGGATATGCGGCATCTGTACAACGTGCGTGCCTTCACCATTGGTCATGCCGGCCTTCTCGTCAGCGAAGACGATAAGTTCGCCGCCACGCGCACGAACTTCCTGGAGGTTGGACTTCAGTTTCTCCAGCAGTTCGTTGTTCGGCGCCACTGTCACCACTGGCATGTCGTTATCCACAAGCGCCAACGGGCCGTGTTTCAACTCGCCTGCAGGGTAGGCTTCGGCGTGGATGTAGGAAATTTCCTTGAGCTTGAGCGCCCCTTCCATCGCGACCGGGAATTGTGCGCCACGGCCCAGGAACAGGGTGTGATTCTTCTCGGCGAACAGCTCCGCGATTTTTTCCACAGTGCTGTCCATCGCAAGGGCTTCACCCAGACGGGTTGGCAAGCGACGCAGCTCTTCGACCAGCGTTGCTTCAACGCCTTTGGCCAACGAGCCGTGAACCTGGCCCAGGGACAGGGTCAGCAACAACAGACCAACCAATTGCGTGGTGAAGGCTTTGGTAGACGCCACGCCGATTTCGCGACCGGCCTGGGTCAGCAGGGTCAGGTCGGATTCACGCACCAGCGAGCTGATGCCGACGTTGCAGATGGCCAGGCTGGCGAGAAAACCCAGTTCCTTTGCATTGCGCAGCGCCGCCAAGGTGTCGGCGGTTTCGCCGGACTGAGAGATGGTCACGAACAGCGTGTCAGGTTGCACTACGACTTTGCGGTAGCGGAATTCGCTGGCGACTTCGACCTGGCACGGGATGCCGGCCAGTTCTTCCAGCCAGTAACGGGCAACCATGCCGGCGTGGTAGCTGGTGCCGCAGGCGACGATCTGCACATTGCGCACTTTGGCGAACAGCTCGGCGGCCTGTGGGCCGAAAGCCTGCACCAGCACACCGTTCGGGCTCAAGCGACCTTCCAGGGTGCGCTGCACCACGGACGGTTGCTCATGGATTTCCTTGAGCATGAAATGGCGGAACTCGCCTTTTTCAGCCGCTTCGGCGCCGTCGCGATATTGCACGGATTCACGCTCGACAGCCTTGCCGTTGATATCCCAGATCTTCACGCTGTCCCGGCGAATTTCGGCGATATCGCCCTCTTCCAAGTACATAAAGCGGTCAGTCACCTGACGCAGCGCCAATTGGTCGGACGCCAGGAAGTTCTCACCCAGGCCCAAACCGATCACCAGAGGGCTGCCACTGCGGGCCGCTACCAGGCGATCAGGTTGATGCGCGCTGATTACCGCCAGGCCGTAAGCACCGTGCAGCTCCTTCACCGTTGCCTTGAGGGCCTCGGTCAGGTCGGCGATATCCTTGAGTTTATGGTTCAGCAGGTGAGCGATGACTTCGGTGTCAGTGTCCGAGGTGAACACGTAACCCAAGGCTTTCAGTTGTTCACGCAGGGCTTCATGGTTTTCGATGATGCCGTTGTGCACCACGGCCAGATCGCCCGAGAAGTGCGGGTGCGCGTTGCGCTCGCAGGGTGCACCGTGAGTGGCCCAGCGCGTGTGGGCAATGCCCAGTCGACCAACCAGTGCTTCTTCGGCCAATGCCTGCTCAAGTTCGCTGACCTTGCCCGGGCGACGCACGCGCTCGAGCTTCTGATCGTTGGTGTACACCGCCACACCCGCACTGTCATACCCACGGTATTCCAGACGCTTGAGGCCCTCGACCAGGATGGCGGTGATGTTACGTTCTGCGACTGCGCCGACAATTCCACACATGTTATTTCTCCTGACTGACAGCCGCGCAAATCAAAGTGATACCGCGGGCTTGAATCTGATCCCGCGCTTCGAGCGACAGGCGATCATC
This sequence comes from Pseudomonas sp. PLMAX, assembly GCF_046042685.1. NCBI lineage: Bacteria > Pseudomonadati > Pseudomonadota > Gammaproteobacteria > Pseudomonadales > Pseudomonadaceae > Pseudomonas > Pseudomonas sp. PLMAX. Next base: position 133,715 of record NZ_CP064949.1, read on the forward strand.
GGTAATGAGGGTATGGACGCTGCTCCAGGGCAGCTCCAGGTTGGGAATCTTGCGACCGATCTTGTCGGCCTCCACCATCACGACCACTTCACGGGCGACTTCGGCCATGACCCGGCTCAGTCCCAGCAATTCGTTGAAGGTGGTTGTACCGCGGACCAGATCAATACCATCGGCACCGATGAACAATTGATCGAAGTCGTAGGAGCGTAGGACCTGCTCGGCGACCTGCCCCTGAAAGGATTCAGAATGCGGGTCCCAGGTGCCGCCGGTCATCAACAGCACCGGCTCATGCTCAAGTTCGCTTAGGGCGTTGGCGACATGCAGGGAGTTGGTCATCACCACCAGGCCCGGTTGCTGGCCCAATTGCGGAATCATCGAGGCGGTCGTGCTGCCACTGTCTATGATGATACGTGCATGTTCGCGAATGCGAGTGACGGCTGCGCGGGCGATGGCCTGTTTGTAGCTGGAGATTGGTTGACTCAGGTCGGCAACCAACTCCTGAGGCAGGGTGATCGCACCGCCATAACGACGCAGCAGCAGGCCGTTGCTCTCAAGGGCCGCCAGATCCTTGCGAATCGTAACTTCAGAGGTTTCGAAACGCTTGGCAAGCTCATCCACACTGACTTCACCCTGCTCATTGAGCAAGGCAAGAATGTTGTGGCGTCTCTGGGGCGTGTTGCGCTTCGACATGATTTGGTAAGTTTCGATTCGAAAGATAACGAAAGCAATCAAACCCTATCAGGGAAACTTCGTCAAGCGGCTGACAGTAAAAAGACCTGTGGATAAAAACATTAACGGCAAGCCTCCTGAGCTAGCGAGACTTGCCGATTAATATAATTGACAGCCTGTGAATAACTGCTGCCCATCATTCAGGTGTGGATAACTTAGCTCTTCTTGATCTTTACCGGGCGCTTCCAGCCATCGATATTCTTCTGGCGAGCCCGGCCAACCGCCAACTGCGCTTTATCCACAGTTGAAGTAATAGTCGAGCCGGCCGCGGTGGTCGCACCGTCCAGGATATCCACAGGTGCAACCAAAGAGTTGTTGGAACCGATAAATACGTCTTCTCCCAGCACGGTTTTCCACTTGTTGGCGCCATCGTAGTTGCAGGTGATGGTGCCGGCGCCGATGTTGGTGCGCGCGCCCACTTCGGCATCGCCCAGATAGGTCAGGTGGCCGGCCTTGGCACCTTCGCCCAGATGAGCATTTTTCAGTTCGACAAAGTTACCCACATGCGCCCGCGCTTCGAGCACGGTGCCTGGACGCAAACGCGCGAACGGACCGGCATCGCTGCCTTCACCGAGAATCGCACCTTCGATATGGCTGTTGGCCTTGATCACCACGCCTTTACGCAGGGTGCTGTCCTTGATCACGCAGTTCGGGCCGATCACCACGTCATCTTCGATGACGACGTTGCCTTCGAGGATCACGTTGATATCGATCAGCACATCGCGACCCACGCTGACTTCACCGCGAACATCAAAACGGGCCGGGTCGCGCAGGGTTACGCCTTGAGCCATCAAGCGACGGCCGGCGCGCAGCTGATAATGACGCTCAAGATCGGAAAGCTGCTTGCGGTCGTTGGCGCCCTGCACTTCCATGGCGTCGTGGGGTTGTTCGGTGGCCACCACCAGACCATCGTTAACCGCCATTTCGATGACGTCGGTCAGGTAATACTCGCCCTGGGCGTTGTTGTTCGACAGACGACCGGTCCAGTCGGCCAAGCGATCGGCGGGTACCGCAAGAATGCCGGTGTTGCCTTCGTTGATGGCGCGCTGAGCTTCAGTGGCGTCCTTGTGCTCGACGATGGCGCAGACCTTGCCGTCAGCGTCGCGAACGATTCGGCCGTAACCGGTTGCGTCATCCAGTTCGACGGTGAGCAGGCCCATCTGCCCTGGCACTACCAGCTTGAGCAAGCGCTGCAGGGTTTCGATTTCAATCAACGGCACATCACCGTAAAGCACCAGCACGGTGTCGGCCTTGATGAAGGGAACCGCCTGGGCCACGGCATGGCCGGTGCCCAATTGTTTGTCCTGGAGGACGAAGTTCAGATCGTCAGCGGCCAGGCGCTCGCGCACCACATCCGCACCATGGCCGATCACCACGTGAATGCGCTGTGGATCAAGTTGTCGGGCGCTGTGGATAACATGGCCAAGCATCGAATTGCCGGCAATCGGGTGCAAGACTTTCGGCAGTGCCGAACGCATGCGGGTGCCTTGGCCAGCAGCGAGGATAACGATTTCAAGAGACATGACTGGCTACCAATCCTGGGTGGTCAGCGGCTGCGACCAACGTGATGAATTTCGGAAAGAAAAAAGGGTAGCCGAGGCTACCCTTTTTAATCAATCACACAACAAGCGCAGCCTTAGTGGCCGAACTTCTTGCGGATCTGCTGGACGGTGCGCAGCTGAGCTGCGGCCTCGGCCAGGCGTGCGGCAGCGGAGCCGTAATCGAATTCCGCGCCACGTTCATGCAAGGCCTTCTCGGCAGCCTTGACGGCTTCCTGAGCAGAGGCTTCATCCAGGTCGGCAGCACGTTGCACGGTATCGGCAAGAACCTTGACCATGTTCGGCTGAACCTCGAGGAAACCACCGGAGATGTAATACACCTCCTCTTCCCCGCCCTGCTTGACCAGGCGGATCGGACCTGGCTTGAGATTAGTGATCAGCGGCGCGTGACCCAGAGCGATACCAAGATCACCCAGTGCACCGTGCGCAATCACCATCTCGACCAGACCGGAAAAGATTTCCCCTTCCGCGCTGACGATATCGCAATGGACTGTCATAGCCATCTGATTGCCTCAACCTAAATTAGCGCCCGTTTCCGGGCGCCGGGATTACAGTTTCTTGGCTTTCTCGATCGCTTCTTCGATGCCGCCAACCATGTAGAACGCTTGTTCTGGCAGGTGGTCGTAGTCACCGTTGAGGATGCCTTTGAAGCCAGCAATGGTGTCTTTCAGGGAAACGTATTTACCCGATGCACCGGTGAAGACTTCAGCCACGAAGAACGGCTGCGACAAGAAACGCTGGATCTTACGAGCACGGTTTACCAACTGCTTGTCGGCTTCCGACAGCTCGTCCATACCCAGGATCGCAATGATGTCCTTCAGTTCTTTGTAACGCTGCAGAACGTACTGGACGCCGCGAGCGGTGTCGTAGTGGTCCTGGCCGATTACGTTCGGGTCCAGCTGGCGCGAAGTCGAGTCCAGTGGGTCTACCGCTGGGTAGATACCCAGGGAAGCGATGTCACGGGACAGAACGACGGTGGCGTCCAAGTGGGCGAAGGTGGTCGCTGGCGACGGGTCGGTCAAGTCGTCCGCAGGTACGTATACCGCTTGGATCGAGGTGATCGAACCTTCCTTGGTCGAAGTGATACGTTCTTGCAGAACGCCCATCTCTTCAGCCAGGGTCGGCTGGTAACCTACTGCCGAAGGCATACGGCCCAGCAGTGCGGATACTTCAGTACCGGCCAGGGTGTAACGATAGATGTTGTCGACGAACAGCAGAACGTCGTTACCTTCGTCACGGAACTTCTCGGCCATGGTCAGGCCAGTCAGTGCTACGCGCAGACGGTTTCCCGGCGGCTCGTTCATCTGACCGTAAACCAGTGCCACTTTGTCCAGAACGTTGGAATCCTTCATCTCGTGGTAGAAGTCGTTACCCTCACGAGTACGCTCACCCACACCGGCGAACACGGAATAACCGCTGTGCTCGATGGCGATGTTACGGATCAGTTCCATCATGTTTACGGTTTTGCCTACACCGGCACCACCGAACAGACCAACTTTACCACCCTTGGCGAACGGGCAAACCAGGTCGATAACCTTGATGCCGGTTTCCAGCAGGTCGTTGCCGCCCGCTTGTTCAGCGAACGAAGGCGCTGCACGGTGGATGCCCCAACGCTCGTCGGTGGCGATTGGGCCAGCTTCGTCGATCGGGTTGCCCAGTACGTCCATGATCCGGCCCAGGGTCGCTTTACCGACTGGTACGGAGATGGCTGCGCCAGAATCGGTAACTTCCAGACCGCGCTTCAAGCCCTCGGTGGAACCCATCGCAATGGTGCGAACCACGCCGTCGCCCAGCTGCTGCTGAACTTCCAGGGTGGTTTCGGCCGCGCTCACTACTTTCAGCGCGTTGTAGATGCTCGGTACGCTGTCGCGTGGAAATTCCACGTCGATAACGGCGCCGATGATTTGAACGATACGTCCGCTACTCATAGCTGGATCCTCTGAATATTTGAACCGTTAAACCGCGGCAGCGCCGCCGACGATTTCCGAGATCTCTTGGGTGATCGCAGCCTGACGCGCCTTGTTGTAGACCAGCTGCAAATCGCTGATCAAATCACCGGCGTTGTCGGTAGCGTTCTTCATCGCGATCATCCGCGCAGCTTGTTCAGCCGCGTTGTTCTCGACCACCGCCTGGTAGACCTGCGACTCAACGTAGCGGACCATCAAGCCGTCAAGCAGCTCTTTGGCATCCGGTTCGTAGAGATAGTCCCAGTGGTGCTTGAGGTCCTGATCCGGGGTTGCCACCAGTGGAATCAATTGCTCCACGGTAGGCTGTTGCGTCATGGTGTTGATGAACTTGTTGGACACCACGGACAGGCGGTCAATACGGCCGTCCAGGTAGGCATCCAGCATCACTTTGACGCTACCGATCAAGTCGTTGATCGACGGCTCTTCACCCAGGTGGCTGATAGCTGCTACGACGTTGCCGCCGAAGTTGCGGAAAAAGGCCGCACCCTTGCTACCCACTACACACAGATCAATCTCGACGCCTTTCTCGCGGTTTACCGCCATGTCCTTGACCAGGGCCTTGAACAGGTTGGTGTTCAAGCCACCGCACAGACCACGGTCACTGCTCACTACGACATAACCAACACGCTTGATTTCGCGGTCGATCATGAACGGGTGGCGGTATTCCGGGTTGGCGTTGGCCAGATGCCCAATAACCTGGCGGATGCGCTCCGCATAAGGACGGCTAGCTGCCATGCGCATTTGTGCCTTGCGCATTTTGCTGACCGCCACTTTTTCCATGGCGCTGGTAATTTTTTGCGTGCTTTTGATGCTCGCAATCTTACTGCGAATCTCTTTTGCGCCTGCCATGTAACACCTATCAGGTTAGCAAGCGGGAGCCTTGCGGCTCCCGCTGCGGCTTACCAGGTTTGGGTGGCCTTGAACTTCTCGATACCGGCTTTCATGCCAGCGTCGATTTCGTCATTGAAGTCACCTTTAACGTTGATCTTCGCCATCAAATCGGCGTGATCGCGGTTGAAGTAAGCAATCAGCGCTTGTTCAAAGCTGCCGACCTTGGTGATTTCGACGTCAGTCAGGAACCCACGCTCAGCGGCATACAGCGACAACGCCATGTCAGCGATCGACATTGGGGCGTATTGCTTCTGCTTCATCAGCTCGGTAACGCGCTGACCATGCTCAAGTTGCTTACGGGTCGCTTCGTCCAGGTCAGAAGCGAACTGGGCGAATGCCGCCAGTTCACGGTACTGAGCCAGAGCGGTACGGATACCACCGGACAGCTTCTTGATGATCTTGGTCTGAGCGGCACCACCCACACGGGATACCGAAACACCGGCGTTCACTGCAGGACGGATGCCCGAGTTGAACATGGCCGATTCCAGGAAGATCTGACCGTCGGTGATGGAAATCACGTTGGTCGGAACGAACGCGGAAACGTCGCCAGCCTGGGTTTCGATGATCGGCAGTGCGGTCAGGGAACCGGTTTTGCCGGTCACTGCGCCGTTGGTGAACTTCTCTACGTACTCTTCCGAAACGCGGGATGCGCGCTCCAGCAGACGGGAGTGGAGATAGAACACGTCGCCTGGGTAAGCTTCACGGCCTGGTGGACGGCGCAGCAGCAGGGAAATCTGGCGGTAAGCCACTGCTTGCTTGGACAGATCGTCATAAACGATCAGCGCGTCTTCACCGCGGTCGCGGAAGTATTCGCCCATGGTGCAACCGGAGTACGGTGCCAGGAATTGCAGTGCAGGAGATTCCGAAGCACTGGCAGCCACGATGATCGTGTTGGCCAGGGCGCCGTTTTCTTCCAGCTTGCGAACCACGTTGGCGATGGTCGATTGTTTCTGACCGATGGCTACGTAGACGCAGAAAATGCCGCTGTCTTTCTGGTTGATGATCGCGTCGATCGCCAGAGCGGTTTTACCGATCTGACGGTCACCGATGATCAGCTCACGCTGGCCACGGCCGACAGGGATCATGGCATCGACAGCCTTGTAGCCAGTCTGTACAGGCTGGTCTACCGACTTACGCCAGATCACGCCTGGAGCAACTTTCTCGACCGCGTCGGTCTCGGTGTTGCCCAGTGGACCTTTGCCGTCAACAGGGTTACCCAGTGCGTCGACTACGCGACCCAGCAGTTCCTTACCAACCGGAACTTCGAGGATGCGGCCGGTGCACTTGGCGCTCATGCCTTCAGCCAGAGACTGGTAAGCGCCCAGTACTACGGCACCTACGGAGTCTTGCTCCAGGTTGAGAGCCATACCGAAGACGCCGCCCGGAAACTCGATCATCTCGCCGTACATTACGTCGGCCAGACCGTGAATCCGCACGATACCGTCAGATACGCTGACGACAGTGCCTTCGTTACGGGCTTGGGAGGTCACATCGAGCTTGTCGATGCGGCCCTTGATAATTTCACTTATTTCGGAAGGATTGAGTTGCTGCATTGCTCTGCTGCCCCTTCAAACTCAAGATTTCAATGCTTCGGCAAGTTTCGCGATTTTGCCGCGAATCGAGCCATCGATAACCAGGTCGCCGGCGCGGATTACGACACCACCTATCAGGGCAGCATCCTCCGCAACTTGCAGGCGCACTTCCCGGTTGAGTCGTGCACTGAGAACCTTGGCGAGTTTGTCTTGCTGTTCTTGGTTCAATGCAAAAGCACTGGTCACTTCAACGTCTACCGACTTCTCTTGCTCGGCCTTGTACAGGTCGAACAGAGCGGAGATCTCCGGCAACAGCGGGAGACGGTCGTTTTCGGCAACGACATTGATGAAATTCTGTGCCTTGGCATCGAACTTGTCGCCGCACACGTCAATGAACGTGGCGGCCTTTTCTGCGCTCGTCAGTCGCGGGGCCTTGAGCACGCGCAGCATGGTGTCGTCTTGCGACACCGCTGCTGCCAGGCCGAGCATGGCTGACCAATTGGCCAGTTGCTGGTGGGCCTGAGCGTGCTCGAAGGCCGCCTTAGCGTAAGGTCGGGCCAACGTGGTCAGTTCTGCCATGATCGCCCTCGCTTAGATTTCAGCAGCCAGTTGGTTAACCAGCTCTGCGTGCGCGTTTTGATCGATTGCTTTGCCCAGGATCTTCGAAGCACCATCAACGGCCAGAGTACCCACTTGGGCACGCAGCGCGTCTTTGACACTGTTCAGTTCCTGTTCGATCTCGGCCTGAGCCTGAACCTTCACACGGTCAGCGTCGATACGGGCTTTTTCAACAGCCTCTTCAACGATCTGGTTACCGCGTTTCTTGGCTTGCTCGATGATTTCAGCTGCCTGAGCTTTCGCTTCGCGCAGTTGCTGACCCGCTTTCTCTTGGGCCAACTCCAGGTCGCGAGCTGCACGGCTGGCAGCGTCCAGACCATCAGCGATCTTCTTTTGACGTTCGTGCAGAGCCGCGATGACCGGAGGCCATACGAACTTCATGCAGAACAGTACAAAAATCAGGAACGCAACGGACTGGCCAATCAGGGTCGCATTAATGTTCACGCCAACACCTCGCAGTTACGTTGTCCATCACACCAAATTACCCGGAATATCCGAGTAATCAGCCAGCGATCTGACCAACGAACGGGTTCGCAAAGGTGAAGAACAGAGCGATACCAACACCGATCATGGTTACGGCGTCGAGCAGACCGGCAACGATGAACATTTTGACTTGCAGCATTGGAACCATTTCTGGCTGACGCGCTGCGCCTTCCAGGAACTTGCCGCCCAACAGGCCGAAACCAATTGCGGTACCCAGTGCGCCCAGGCCGATCAACAGTGCAACAGCGATAGCGGTTAGACCAACTACAGTTTCCATCTTTCCTCCCGACTTTTACGTCGTATGGTTTAGGTTTTTTTAATTTAAAGCGGTAAAACAAATCGTTTCAGATGCCCCGTGAGGAGCACCCTCCCGTTTGACCGGGAGGGACATCAGACTAGTCGAGACTGGTCTTAATGGTTTTCTTCGTGCGCCATCGACAGGTAGACGATGGTCAGCATCATGAAGATGAACGCCTGCAGGGTGATGATCAGGATGTGGAACACAGCCCACGCCCACTGCAGAACAACGCCCAGGCCACTAAGCCAGAGCAGACCGCTGCCGAACATCACAGCAATCAGAATGAAGACCAGCTCGCCGGCGTACATGTTGCCGAACAGACGCAGAGCCAGGGAGATCGGCTTGGCGATCAGTGTCACGAATTCCAGCAGGAAGTTCACCGGAATCAGCAGGGCTTGAACGAAAATGTTCTTGCTGCCGAACGGGTGCAGGGTCAGTTCGCCGATGAAGCCGCCGATGCCCTTGACCTTGATGCTGTAGAAAATGATCAGTGCGAAAACCGAGATCGCCATGCCCAGGGTCGCGTTCGGGTCGGTAGTCGACACGGCGCGGAACGGGATGTGGGGGTCGCCGGAAATCAGGATGGCCAGCTGAGGAATCCAGTCGACCGGTACCAGGTCGACGGCGTTCATCAGGAACACCCAGACGAAGATGGTCAGTGCCAGCGGTGCAATCACCGGGCTACGGCCATGGAAGCTGTCTTTCACGCTGCCATCGACGAATTCGACCAATACTTCAACGAAGTTCTGCAAAGCACCTGGTTGACCGGAAGTCGCTTTCTTCGCCGCCATGCGGAAAAGAAGAACGAAGATCAGCCCCAATGCGACCGACCAGCCGAGAGTATCGACGTGGAAAGCCCAGAAGCCCATTTCCTTGGCTTCTGCTGCGGTGTGGGCAAAGCCCCAGCCGCCGGTAGGGTGCTGACCGAAGGTCAGGTTCTGCAAGTGGTGCTGGATATAGCCCGAAGCGGTTGTTTCTGCCATGGTTGCCTCAAACGCCCTAAGGTCTCGAAAGTCTTGTTCTCATCAGCAGGGGAGCGAACCAGCTGACTGACTGAGTCAGCACGAAGACACCGAATACTGCAATCGGTGCCAATGGCTTCACACCTGCAAACACCAGTGCAAACAGCACTGCCGTCAAAATCAGTTTGCCTGCCTCGCCGGCATAAAAAGACCGGACGATGGACTGGGCTGCTCGGGCGCCGGAAAACCGAAATGCCCTGTGAGCGAAATAAACATTGGGCAGCAAGGCTATCAGGCCTCCGCAAAGTCCCGAGTACCCGGCAACGACTCCCCGCCATTGCCAGAGCGCCAAAGCAGCGATCAGCAAAACGACAAATTGAGCCATTAGCACCGGAAAAACTGCCAGGCGATGGAAGGGCAAGCGGTTTGGCGTGCGGGTTTCCATCACTTTTGCTCTCCAATGGTCGGCTGCCAGAATTCAATAACTTGGCATAATTTGTGCCGACAAAATGCGCGCAGAGTATAGGGGCGGTTCAGCCCCTATTCAACTGTCAGGTAGTGATTTCCGACTGCGCGCTACATGAGGAAATGTTTCAGCGAATGTGTGCGAGCACACCCTGAAGTTCATCCAGGGAGTTGTAACCAATGACCAGTTGCCCTTTACCCTTCTTTCCGTGGCGAATCTGCACCGCAGAGCCTAGGCGCTCGGCTAGGCGCTGTTCCAGGCGGGCAATATCCGGGTCCGGTTTTGGGGTTTCCACAGGCTCCGGTTTGCCACTCAACCACTGGCGAACCAGTGCTTCAGTCTGGCGCACGGTCAGTCCGCGTGCGACAACATGTCGCGCCCCTTCAACCTGTTGATTTTCCGGCAAACCGAGCAATGCACGAGCATGCCCCATTTCGAGGTCGCCATGGGAAAGCATGGTCTTGATGACTTCCGGCAGGGAAATCAGGCGCAGCAGGTTGGCCACGGTGACCCGGGACTTGCCCACGGCTTCGGCGACCTGTTGCTGTGTAAGCTGGAATTCCGTTTGCAGACGCTGCAAGGCCACCGCTTCTTCGATCGGATTGAGGTCTTCGCGCTGGATGTTCTCGATCAGCGCGATGGCGATCGCGGTTTCATCCGGGACATCGCGCACCATCGCCGGAATGGTTTCCTGGCCAGCTTGCTGGCTGGCACGCCAGCGGCGTTCACCGGCAATGATTTCGTAGCGCCCGCTACCGATCGGCCGCACCACGATCGGCTGCATCACGCCCTGGGCCTTGATCGATTGCGCCAGCTCTTCGAGCGCCTGGGGATCCATGTCGCGACGCGGCTGGTACTTGCCGCGCTGCAGCAGGTCCAGCGGCAGGTGTTGCAGCTCGCGCGAATCGGCTTGCACCGCCTGTTCTTCCAGCGCGCTGACACTCGGACCACTCAGCAGTGCATCCAGTCCACGTCCGAGACCTCGTTTCTTGACGGCCATGGGGATTCCTTAAGTTGCCTGAGCAGCGGCGATGCGTGAGTTTTTGCGTTGACGACGGACCATCTCGCCCGCCAGGGCCAGATAGGCCACGGCACCGCGCGATGATTTGTCGTACGCCAGCGCCGGCATGCCGTAGCTCGGCGCTTCGGCCAGGCGAATGTTGCGCGGAATGACCGTGTCGTACAGCTGGTCGCCGAAGTGTTCCTTGAGCTGGGCCGAAACATCGTTCATCAGGCTCAGGCGCGGGTCGTACATCGTGCGCAACAGGCCTTCGACCTTGAGGTTCGGATTGAGCAGCTCGGCGATGCGCTTGATGTTATCCACAAGGTCGCTCAAGCCTTCGAGTGCGAAGTACTCGCACTGCATGGGGATAATCACCCCGTCGGCGGCAACCAGTGCGTTCAAGGTCAGCATCGACAGCGATGGCGGGCAGTCGATCAGGATGTAGTCGTAGTTTTCACGGATCGGCGCCAGCGCACTGCGCAGGCGGCTTTCCTTCATCTGCATTTCCAGCAGAACCACTTCGGCCGCGGTCAGGTCACGGTTGGCCGGCAACAGCTGGTAACCGCCGTGCTCGGAGAAATGCATGGCCTGGGCCAGGTCGCACTCCCCGATCAGCAGGTCATAGACCGAGTTTTCCAGGCCGTGTTTGTCCACACCGCTACCCATGGTGGCGTTGCCCTGTGGATCGAGATCGATCAGCAATACCCGACGCTTGGTCGCGACCAGGGATGCTGCGAGGTTGATACAGGTGGTGGTCTTGCCCACACCACCCTTTTGGTTCGCTATTGCGAATACCTTAGCCATTCTTGCTTGTGTTCCCAATCATGCCGTGCGGCGCAGTATCAGCAGATGGCGTTGGCCTTGGCAACCAGGTACGGCCAGGGCGTGTTCGCTATCGAGGTGGAAGTCTGTCGGCAATGCTACCAGCTCATCGGCGGGATGAACGCCCTTCATTGCCAGCCAGCGCGTATCGGTGTCACCAAGGTGGCGCGTCCAGTTGCTGAAGTTCTCCATGCTGCTGAAGGCCCGGGAAATGATCCCGTTGAAGGGCTGTGCAGGCTGGAACGCTTCGACGCGACTGTGGATAACTTGCAGGTTGTCCAGTTTCAGCTCGAGTTTGACCTGGGTCAGGAAGCGGGTCTTCTTGCCGTTGCTGTCCAGGCAGGTCACTTGCGACTCGGGAAACAGGATGGCCAGGGGAATGCCCGGCATGCCGCCACCGCTGCCAACATCGAGCCAGCGACCGTTTTCGACGAACGACATCACGCTCAGGCTATCGAGCAAATGACGCGACACCATTTCATCGGGATCGCGCACGGCCGTGAGGTTGTAGGCCTTGTTCCATTTTATCAACAGGGCCAGATAACCCAGCAGTTGTGCCTGCTGGGTTTCACTCAAAGCCACACCGAGCTCGCGAGCACCTGTGGATAACTCTTCTGCGTGTTGCGGGGTGACCAACGAACTCAAGCGCTTTGCTCCAACTGACGGCCCGCGCCGCGTTTTTTCAAATGAATCATCAACAGGGAAATGGCTGCCGGTGTCACGCCCGGGATACGTGATGCCTGACCCAATGTCTCTGGACGGGTCGCGCCGAGCTTGCTCTGGATCTCTTTGGAGAGACCGGAAATGTTCGTGTAATCGATATCCACAGGCAGTTTGGTGTCTTCGCTGGCCCGCAGACGCGCGATTTCATCCTGTTGACGATCGATGTAGCCGGCGTATTTGGTCTTGATTTCGACCTGTTCGGCCACCTGTGGATCTTCCGCGCCACCACCGGTGACGGCGATCAGACCAGCGTAGTCGATTTCCGGACGGCTCAGCAGATTGAGCAGGTTGTATTCGTGAGTCAGCGGCGTGCCGAATTTTTCCGCGATCGCATCGCCCTGCTCGGTGCCCGGGCGTACCCAGGTACTTTTCAGACGCTGCTCTTCCAGCTCGATGCTTTCGCGCTTTTTGCAGAACGCTGCCCAGCGCGCGTCATCGACCAGACCCAATTCGCGACCTTTTTCGGTCAAGCGCAGGTCGGCGTTGTCTTCGCGCAGGATCAGACGGTATTCGGCACGGGATGTGAACATCCGGTACGGCTCCTGGGTGCCGAGGGTAATCAGGTCGTCAACCAATACGCCGATGTAGGCTTCGTCGCGACGCGGACACCAGGCATCTTTGCCTTGAGCACGCAGCGCGGCGTTGGTTCCAGCCAGCAAACCCTGGGCGCCGGCTTCTTCGTAACCGGTGGTGCCGTTGATTTGCCCGGCAAAGAACAGGCCGCCGATGACTTTGGTTTCCAGGCTGTACTTCAGGTCACGCGGGTCGAAGTAGTCGTATTCGATGGCGTAGCCCGGGCGCACGATGTGTGCGTTTTCCATGCCGCGGATCGACTGCACGATCTGCAATTGCACGTCGAACGGCAAGGAAGTGGAAATTCCGTTCGGGTACAGCTCGTTGGTGGTCAAGCCTTCCGGTTCGATGAAAACCTGGTGGCTTTGCTTGTCGGCAAAACGATGGATCTTGTCTTCGATCGACGGGCAGTAACGCGGGCCGATGCCTTCGATTTCACCCGCAGCGGAATACATCGGCGAACGGTCGAGGTTCGCAGCAATGATTTCGTGAGTGCGCGCGTTGGTGTGGGTGATCCAGCAGCTGACCTGTTGTGGGTGCTGGTCCTTGGAGCCCATGAACGACATCACTGGAATCGGCGTATCGCCGGCCTGCTCGGTCATCACCGAGAAATCCACAGACCGGGCGTCGATACGCGGCGGCGTTCCGGTTTTCAGGCGACCGACCCGCAGCGGCAATTCACGAAGGCGTTGAGCCAGGGCGATCGACGGCGGATCACCGGCGCGTCCGCCGGAAAAATTCTGCAAACCGATGTGGATAAGTCCACCGAGGAAGGTACCAGTGGTCAACACCACCGAATCGGCGAGGAAACGCAGGCCCATTTGGGTGACGACACCGCGCACTTGCTCCTGCTCGACGATCAGGTCGTCTGCAGCCTGTTGAAATATCCACAGGTTCGGCTGGTTTTCCAGGATTTCGCGGACAGCGGCCTTGTATAGAACCCGGTCGGCTTGCGCACGAGTCGCCCGTACGGCTGGGCCTTTGCGGCTGTTCAACACGCGAAACTGGATGCCGCCTTTATCGGTAGCAATGGCCATCGCGCCGCCGAGGGCATCGATTTCCTTGACCAGATGGCTTTTGCCGATCCCGCCAATGGCCGGATTGCAACTCATGGCACCGAGGGTTTCCACGTTATGCGTCAGCAACAGGGTCTTGACCCCCATACGTGCTGAGGCCAGTGCTGCCTCGGTACCGGCATGACCGCCGCCGATGACGATCACTTCAAAACGGGAAGGGAAATCCACCACGCACCTCGTGCCTGCTTAAGTAGGTAATTCAGGAATAGTTTGAGCTCAGGTTTTTGGACCTGGTCGACAAGTATAGGGACTTCGCCCTTCCTAAAGAACCCTTTGCACAAAATTTAACCAGCTGTGGAGAAGTGGCGGTTATAGAAATTAAAAAGAGAGAAATTTATTAAATCTTTGTTTTTATGTTTATTTCTACTGGCATGCCTTTCTGTGGATAGATTGTTACAGGCCTTTAAAATCAATGTGTACAGAGATTCAAAACCCTGTGGTCATGTGCCTATGAGGCCCTTGGATAACCGGTTTAAGCCTGTGGATGAATGGGATGCTTATCCACAGGGGTGGTTATCTTCAGTTTTGAGGCCCTGTTATCAACTGGCCTTAGCTGCGGTTATTCACAGGGCTTAATCCACAGGAAAACGTGGATCAGTCAGATCCTGGGCACAGAAAATCCGCTCAAGCAGGGGGAAATCTGCTCGGCACTGGAGGAAATTAAGAGAAAGGAAGAAACAGACAGGCTTGAAAGCAGACCCTTGTAGGAGCGAGCTCGCTCGCGATGGAGCTAAGGGCGACATGTTTAACCAGCAATACACGCGTCATCGTTAACGTCCATCGCGAGCAAGCTTGCTCCTACTTACCGATGCAGAAGCTGGAGAAGATTCGACCCAACAGGTCATCGGAGCTGAACGCACCGGTGATTTCGCCCAGGGACTGCTGAGCTTGGCGCAAATCCTCGGCCAGCAATTCGCCGGCACCCGCCAAGGTCAGTTGCGCCCGGCCGTGCTCGAGGGAAGCACTGGCATGACGCAATGCGTCCAGGTGGCGCCTGCGAGCACTGAAGCTGCTTTCAGAGGTCTGTTCATAACCCATGCAAGCCTTCAAGTGGTCGCGCAGCAGCTCAAGGCCAACCCCTGCAGACTTGGCGCTGAGGCTGATGGTGACATGCCCATCATCGCTGATTTCCAGGGCCATGGCCTCGCCCGTAAGGTCGGCTTTGTTACGGATCAGCGTGACTTTCGCCGGATCAGGGCGGGGTTCGAGGAACTCAGGCCATAGCGCAAAAGGATCGAGGGCTTCCGGCGCGGTCGCATCGACCACCAGCAGGACCCGATCGGCCTCGCCAATGGCTTTCAACGCCCGCTCCACACCAATCTTTTCCACATGGTCATCGGTATCGCGCAGCCCGGCGGTATCCACCACATGCAGGGGCATGCCATCGATGTGGATATGTTCGCGCAGGACGTCCCGCGTGGTGCCGGCGATCTCGGTGACGATGGCCGCTTCGCGACCGGCCAGTGCATTGAGCAGGCTGGATTTTCCAGCATTCGGACGACCGGCGATGACCACCGTCATGCCATCGCGCAGCAAGGCACCCTGCCCGGCTTCGCGCATGACGGTGGATAACTCGTCGCGAACTTTGTCGAGCATGCTCAATACGTGGCCATCGGCCAGGAAGTCGATTTCTTCCTCCGGAAAGTCGATCGCCGCTTCGACATAAATCCGCAGGCCGATCAGTTGTTCCGTGAGGTTATGCACACGCGCCGAAAAGGCGCCTTGCAAGGAGCGCAATGCGTTGCGAGCTGCTTGTGCAGAACTGGCTTCGATCAGGTCGGCGATGGCTTCAGCCTGGGCCAGGTCGAGCTTGTCGTTCAAAAATGCCCGTTCACTGAATTCACCCGGCCGGGCCAGGCGGCAACCCAGTTCAAGGCAGCGCTGCAGCAGCATATCCAGGACGACCGGACCACCGTGCCCCTGTAATTCCAGTACATCTTCGCCGGTGAACGAGTTCGGTCCGGGAAAATACAGCGCGATGCCCTGATCGAGCACCTCGTCGTTTTCACCCAGGAACGGTCCGTAATGAGCGAACCGCGGCTTGAGTTCACGACCGCTGAAGGCCTTGGCCGCAATGCTGGCCAACGGCCCGGAAATACGCACGATGCCGACACCGCCACGACCCTGGGCAGTGGCGACGGCGGCAATGGTTTCACGAGGAGCGCTCATAAACCGGTATCCAGACAAAAGTGACAGATAGCAAAACGCCCCACTAGGGGGCGTTTTGAGTGGTTACCCACAGTGTAAGTCAGGCAGTCGCTTTGGCAGCTGCTTCGATCTTACGAGTGATGTACCACTGTTGGGCGATCGACAGGCAGTTGTTCACTACCCAGTACAGCACCAGACCAGCCGGGAACCACAGGAAGAAGAAGGTGAAGATGATTGGCATCAGCTTCATCACCTTGGCCTGCATCGGATCCGGTGGAGTCGGGTTCAACTGCTGCTGGATGAACATGGTTGCACCCATGATGATCGGCAGGATGAAGAACGGATCCTTGATCGACAGGTCGGTAATCCACAGCATGAACGGCGCTTGGCGCATTTCAACGCTTTCCAGCAGAACCCAGTACAACGAAAGGAATACCGGCATCTGCACGAGGATTGGCAAGCAACCACCCAGCGGATTGATCTTCTCTTTCTTGTACAGCTCCATCATGGCTTGCGACATTTTCTGCCGGTCATCGCCATGTTGCTCTTTCAGCGCAGCCAGTTTCGGAGCCACTGCACGCATGCGCGCCATGGATTTGTAGCTGGCGGCCGACAACGGGAAGAAGATCCCCTTGATCAGCATGGTCAGGAAGATAATCGACCAGCCCCAGTTACCCACAATGGCGTGGATGTGTTGCAGCAACCAGAAGATCGGTTGAGCGATGAACCACAGGATGCCGTAGTCGACAGTCAGTTCCAGACCTGGGGACAACTCTTTGAGCACCGCCTGGCTTTTCGGACCGGCGTACAGAGTAGCGCTGGTTTCAGCCTTGGCACCCGGAGCAACGGTCAACGAAGGACCGGTGTAACCGATGATGTAGTTGCCTTTGCTGTCTTTACGGGTCTGGACGACGTTGTTTTCGCCCTTCGCCGGAATCCACGCGGTCACGAAGTAGTGTTGCAACCAGGCAACCCAACCGCCGGTAACGGTTTCTTTCAGCTGCGCCTTGTCCATGTCCTTCATGGACACTTTCTTGTACGGCTCCGAACTTGTCCACAGGGCGGCGCCCAGGTAAGTCGCGGTACCGGTGGCGGTGCTGGAAGACGGATCGGAGCTGGCGTCACGCTTCAATTGCGCGAACATTGCACCAGACCAGGGCTGTGCGCTCTGGTTGTCGATCAGGTAGGACACGGTTACGTCATACAGGCCGCGTTTCAGAGTGAAACGCTTGATGTAGTTGACGCCGTCCTTGCTGAACTTCAGGTCCACGACCAATTGGTCCTGACCGTCAGCCAGCTGATAAACCTTCTTCTCTGCCGAGTAAATCGGACGACCGGCAGGACTTGCATCCGGGCCGTTGCTGCCAATCAGGCCACTTTGCGCCAGATAAGTCCGTTCGTTGCCGTTGTCGAACAGCTGGAATGGAATTTCCGGATGGTCCTGACGACGTGGATACAGCGGCAATTTCAGTTGGGCAACATCACCACCCTGTGGATCGATGGCCAGATCGAGCACATCCGTTTTGATCTGGATGAGGTCGGTGCTCGCCGCTACCGGAGTTTCGGCAGGTGCGCTGGTATCGTTTGCGGCGTGCGGAATGTCGTCACTGACGGACGCTTTATTGCCAGTGGCCGTATCCGGGAGGCCCGGTGCGGTCGTACTGGAAGCAACATTCTGAGTCGGCAAGGCAGCCTGGCCATAGTCCTGGTTCCATTTAAGAACCATAACGTAGGACACGATTGCCAGGGCGACGATCAGGATCGTGCGTTTGATATCCATGATTACTCGGCCATCGAAGAAGAACGGGAGGTAGGGATAGATGGAACCGGGTCATAACCACCGGGATTCCACGGATGACAGCGACCTAAACGACGAAAGGTCAGCCAGCCACCGCGAAGAAGGCCATGATTTTCAATGGCTTCTAACGCGTAGCAGGAACAACTGGGGTAGAAACGACAGTGACTGGCCATCAGGGGACTAATGGCGTAGCGATAAAACTGGATCGGAACGAGTGCCAGTTTACGCATCGGGACTGTCTACCCCTACAGTTTCGGTTTTGACTGCTGGTACTGGCGTGCTGCGTGCCAGACGCTTCCAGAGTTTGCCGAAATGCTGAATCAATTCGGGGTTTTCTACGTCACCCAAACCTTTGCGCGCGACGATAACGATGTCCCAGCCTGCCAGTGAATCCTGGTTCAGGCGAAACGATTCGCGCATCAGACGTTTGAGGCGATTGCGCTCGACGGAGAGCTTTACGCTCTTTTTCCCGATAACCAGCCCGAGACGGGGGTGATCAAGATCGTTTTTGCGCGCAAGGAGCAGGAGATTTTTCCCCGGAACCTTGCCGGTAGGGGAGTCAAAGACCGCCTTGAAATGCCGGGGGGTAAGCAGACGCTTTTCCCGACTGAAGTCCTGACTCACCTCCAGTGCCGGATTATCAAACTGCCAGACGCGCACGACCTTTGGCGCGACGACGCGACAGGACGGCACGACCGTTCTTGGTAGCCATGCGAGCACGGAAACCGTGGGTACGAGCGCGTTTGATAGTGCTTGGTTGGAAAGTACGTTTCATTGTCGTGTTACCTGGTTCGTCCACAACGGGCCGGAATGGCCCCCGTTTTAAGAGACCGGGGATTCTAGAGAAAGCAAGCCTCTAGGTCAATTTCCAACCAACGTTTCCTTATAAATAGATCTCCAGAGGTTTTGCCTGGCCAGGATCCCCAGGCAAATATAAAAATAAGAAAGGAAAGTATTTAAAGCTTTTCTGTAAAGCTTATAAAAGCTTAGGGCGCGGGTATCTGTGGATAAGTGCCTTGAGCCCTTGTTTCATCGCATGTACAGCGAATGACAACTACAGTGGAAAACGGTGTTCAGGCTGTGCTGCGCGGTCGGATAACCTGTGTGTGGAAAGCGCTGTTATCCACAGGCAGGTTATCCACCGCGTTTCTTCCCCACTTGTGCAATGAGCTTAGAGGTGGTTATCCACAGAGCTTATGCACAGACCATTGGTCGTCTTTTTTGCGTATAAAACCCTGATTGTTCTCGGTTCATGACCCACCTACGTGTGGATAAGTCTGCGTCTGGCCGTTACAATGGCCGCTTGTTTTTGCCTCACCGGCTTTCAACTTAGGGGATATCCGTGTCAGTGGAACTTTGGCAGCAGTGCGTGGAGCTTTTGCGCGATGAGCTGCCTGCCCAACAATTCAACACTTGGATCCGTCCACTACAGGTCGAAGCCGAAGGCGACGAGTTGCGTGTCTATGCACCCAATCGTTTTGTCCTGGACTGGGTCAACGAGAAATACCTGAGCCGCGTGCTGGAATTGCTCGATGAGCACGGCAACGGCATGGCGCCTGCGCTTTCCTTATTAATAGGCAGCAAACGCAGCTCAGCTCCGCGTGCTGCACCGAATGCGCCACTGGCTGCCGCCGCGGCGTCCCAGGTTCAGGCGGCAGCAGCTGCTGCCGCGCCTGCGGCTCCCGCCCCATCACCGGCCAAGCGTGCGACGCAAAAAACCGCTGAAGTGGCTGAGCAAGAGCCTTCGCGTGACAGCTTCGACCCAATGGCCGGCGCCAGTTCGCAACAGGCACCGGTGCGCGCCGAGCAACGCACTGTTCAGGTTGAAGGCGCCCTCAAGCACACCAGCTACCTGAACCGCACCTTTACCTTTGAAAACTTCGTTGAGGGCAAGTCCAACCAACTGGCCCGGGCTGCGGCCTGGCAAGTGGCGGACAACCCCAAGCACGGATACAACCCGCTCTTCCTTTATGGTGGTGTAGGTCTGGGTAAAACCCACTTGATGCATGCTGTGGGTAACCACCTATTAAAGAAGAACCCGAATGCCAAGGTCGTGTACCTGCATTCCGAGCGTTTCGTGGCCGACATGGTCAAGGCACTGCAACTGAACGCGATCAACGAATTCAAGCGCTTCTACCGTTCGGTGGATGCATTGCTGATCGACGATATTCAGTTTTTCGCTCGCAAGGAGCGCTCCCAGGAAGAGTTTTTCCACACCTTCAACGCCCTGCTTGAAGGTGGCCAGCAGGTCATTCTCACCAGTGACCGCTATCCGAAAGAAATCGAAGGCCTTGAAGAACGACTGAAGTCCCGCTTCGGCTGGGGCCTCACGGTGGCCGTAGAGCCGCCGGAACTGGAAACCCGTGTCGCGATCCTGATGAAGAAGGCTGACCAGGCCAAGGTCGAATTGCCACACGATGCCGCGTTCTTCATTGCCCAACGCATTCGCTCCAACGTCCGTGAACTGGAAGGTGCGCTCAAGCGCGTCATCGCCCATTCGCACTTCATGGGGCGCGATATCACCATCGAGTTGATTCGCGAGTCCCTGAAGGACCTGTTGGCGCTGCAAGACAAACTGGTCTCTGTGGATAACATTCAGCGCACGGTCGCCGAGTACTACAAGATCAAGATCTCGGATCTGTTGTCCAAACGTCGTTCGCGTTCGGTTGCCCGTCCACGTCAGGTCGCCATGGCGTTGTCCAAGGAACTCACCAACCACAGCCTGCCGGAAATCGGTGATGTGTTTGGTGGGCGTGACCACACGACCGTTTTGCACGCCTGCCGCAAGATCAACGAACTTAAGGAATCCGACGCGGACATCCGCGAGGACTACAAGAACCTGCTGCGTACACTGACCACTTGATGAACACCAGCGCAGCTTTTAAGGCAAGGGACTAGACCATGCATTTCACCATTCAACGCGAAGCCCTGTTGAAACCCCTGCAACTGGTCGCAGGCGTCGTCGAGCGCCGACAGACCTTGCCGGTTCTCTCCAACGTGCTGCTGGTTGTCGAAGGCCAGCAGTTGTCGCTGACCGGTACCGACCTGGAAGTCGAGCTGGTCGGTCGCGTGCAACTCGAAGAGCCTGCTGAAACAGGTTCCATCACCGTGCCTGCACGTAAACTGATGGACATCTGCAAAAGCCTGCCGAACGACGCGCTGATCGATATCAAGGTCGATGAACAGAAGCTGGTGGTGAAGGCTGGCCGTAGCCGCTTCACCCTCTCGACCTTGCCGGCCAACGATTTCCCCACCGTGGAAGAAGGCCCGGGCTCGCTGACCTGCAGCCTCGAGCAGAGCAAGCTGCGTCGCCTGATCGAGCGCACCAGCTTCGCCATGGCCCAGCAGGACGTGCGTTACTACCTCAACGGCATGCTGCTGGAAGTCTCGGCGGGCGTCATTCGTGCCGTGGCCACCGACGGCCACCGCCTGGCAATGTGCTCGATGCAGGCTGATATCGGCCAGCCGGATCGCCACCAGGTCATCGTGCCGCGCAAGGGTATCCTTGAAATGGCGCGTTTGCTGACCGAGCCGGACGGTATCGTCAGCATCGTCCTGGGCCAGCACCACATTCGCGCCACCACCGGTGAGTTCACCTTCACCTCGAAACTGGTCGACGGCAAATTCCCGGACTACGAGCGCGTTCTGCCTAAAGGCGGCGACAAGCTGGTGCTCGGTGATCGTCAGGCGTTGCGTGAGGCGTTCAGCCGTACGGCGATTCTGTCCAACGAGAAGTACCGCGGTATCCGTCTGCAACTGGCTCCTGGTCAGTTGAAGATCCAGGCGAACAACCCGGAGCAGGAGGAAGCGGAAGAAGAAGTTGGCGTTGAGTACAACGGCGGCTCCCTGGAAATCGGCTTCAACGTAAGTTACTTGCTCGACGTACTGGGCGTGATGACCACCGAGCAGGTACGTCTGATCCTGTCCGACTCCAACAGCAGTGCGCTGGTGCAAGAGTCCGACAACGACGACTCGGCCTACGTCGTCATGCCGATGCGTCTGTAATCATGTTCAGCAGAAGCTAGATGTCCCTCAGTCGCGTCTCGGTCACCGCGGTGCGCAATCTGCACCCGGTGACCTTCTCCCCCTCCCCCCGAATCAATATCCTTTACGGCGCCAACGGCAGCGGCAAAACCAGTGTCCTGGAAGCCATTCACCTGCTGGGGCTTGCGCGTTCGTTTCGTAGCACCCGGTTGTTGCCCGTCATTCAATACGAGCAATTGGCGTGCACGGTATTTGGCCAGGTCGAGTTGGCTGAAGGCGGACACAGCGCCCTTGGCATCTCCCGGGATCGCCAGGGGGAGTTCCAGATACGCATCGACGGACAAAACGCGCGCAGTGCTGCGCAACTGGCCGAGATCCTGCCGCTGCAGTTGATCAACCCGGACAGCTTCCGCTTGCTGGAAGGCGCGCCGAAGATTCGCCGACAGTTCCTCGACTGGGGCGTGTTCCACGTGGAACCCCGATTCATGTCCACCTGGCAACGCCTGCAGAAGGCCCTGCGCCAGAGAAACTCTTGGCTGCGGCATGGTACACTTGACGCCGTTTCGCAAGCGGTTTGGGACAGGGAACTGTGCCAGGCCAGCGCTGAAATCGATGAATACCGCCGCGCTTACATCAAAGCCTTGAAGCCAGTCTTTGAACAAACCTTGAGCGAACTGGTTGAGCTCGAAGGTTTGACGCTCAGCTATTACCGAGGCTGGGACAAGGACCGGGAATTGAGCGCCGTACTTGCCGGGTCCCTGCAACGGGATCAGCAAATGGGTCATACCCAGGCCGGACCGCAACGGGCTGATTTGCGTCTTAGATTGGGCGCACACAACGCCGCGGACATTTTGTCCCGGGGTCAGCAAAAGCTTGTGGTCTGTGCACTGCGGATTGCCCAAGGGCACCTGGTGAGCCAGGCCCGACGCGGTCAGTGTATTTATCTGGTGGATGACTTGCCGTCCGAACTGGACGAGCAGCACCGCCGTGCGCTTTGCCGCTTGCTGGAAGACTTACGCTGCCAGGTGTTCATCACCTGTGTAGACCACGAATTATTGAGGGAAGGCTGGCAGACGGAAACGCCAGTCGCCCTGTTCCACGTGGAACAGGGCCGTATCACCCAGACCCACGACCATCGGGAGTGAAGGCATTGAGCGAAGAAAATACGTACGACTCAACGAGCATTAAAGTGCTGAAAGGCCTGGATGCCGTACGCAAACGTCCCGGTATGTACATTGGTGACACCGACGATGGCAGCGGTCTGCACCACATGGTGTTCGAGGTGGTCGATAACTCGATCGACGAAGCGCTCGCCGGCCACTGCGACGACATCAGCATCATCATCCACCCGGACGAATCCATCACCGTTAAAGACAACGGTCGTGGCATCCCGGTAGACGTGCACAAAGAAGAAGGCGTTTCGGCAGCCGAGGTCATCATGACCGTTCTGCACGCCGGCGGTAAGTTCGATGACAACTCCTACAAGGTATCTGGCGGCCTGCACGGCGTAGGCGTGTCGGTAGTGAACGCACTGTCTGAAGAGCTTGTTCTGACGGTGCGCCGTAGTGGCAAGATCTGGGAACAGACCTACGTACACGGTGTTCCTCAGGAACCGATGAAGATCGTTGGCGACAGCGAAACCACCGGTACCCAGATCCACTTCAAGGCTTCCAGCGAAACCTTCAAGAACATCCACTTCAGCTGGGACATCCTGGCCAAGCGGATTCGTGAACTGTCCTTCCTCAACTCCGGTGTCGGCATCGTCCTCAAGGATGAGCGCAGCGGCAAGGAAGAGTTGTTCAAGTACGAAGGCGGCCTGCGTGCGTTCGTTGAATACCTGAACACCAACAAGACCCCGGTCAACCAGGTGTTCCACTTCAACATCCAGCGTGAAGACGGCATCGGCGTGGAAATCGCCCTGCAGTGGAACGACAGCTTCAACGAGAACCTGTTGTGCTTCACCAACAACATCCCGCAGCGAGACGGCGGTACTCACCTGGTGGGCTTCCGTTCCGCACTGACGCGTAACCTCAACACCTACATCGAAGCCGAAGGCCTGGCGAAGAAGCACAAGGTTGCCACCACCGGTGACGACGCCCGTGAAGGCCTGACCGCGATCATCTCGGTAAAAGTACCGGATCCGAAGTTCAGCTCCCAGACCAAGGACAAGCTGGTCTCTTCCGAAGTGAAGACCGCGGTCGAACAGGAAATGGGCAAGTACTTCTCCGACTTCCTGCTGGAAAACCCGAACGAAGCCAAGCTGGTCGTCGGCAAGATGATCGACGCGGCTCGTGCCCGTGAAGCCGCGCGCAAGGCCCGTGAGATGACCCGCCGTAAGGGCGCGCTGGACATCGCTGGCCTGCCGGGCAAACTGGCTGACTGCCAGGAAAAGGACCCTGCCCTCTCCGAACTGTACCTCGTGGAAGGTGACTCCGCGGGCGGCTCTGCCAAGCAGGGTCGTAACCGCAAGACCCAGGCGATTCTCCCGCTCAAGGGTAAAATCCTGAACGTCGAGAAGGCACGTTTCGACAAGATGATCTCTTCCCAGGAAGTGGGCACCTTGATCACCGCGCTGGGCTGCGGCATCGGTCGCGAAGAGTACAACATCGACAAGTTGCGTTATCACAACATCATCATCATGACCGATGCTGACGTCGACGGTTCGCACATTCGTACCCTGCTGCTGACCTTCTTCTTCCGTCAGCTGCCGGAGCTGATCGAGCGTGGCTACATCTACATCGCCCAGCCTCCGCTGTACAAGGTGAAGAAAGGCAAGCAAGAGCAATACATCAAAGACGACGACGCCATGGAAGAGTACATGACGCAGTCGGCCCTGGAAGATGCGAGCCTGCACCTGAACGAAGAGGCACCAGGTATCTCTGGCGAAGCCCTTGAGCGTCTGGTGAATGACTTCCGCCTGGTGATGAAGACCCTCAAGCGTCTGTCGCGCCTGTACCCACAGGAACTGACCGAGCACTTCATCTACCTGCCGGCCGTCAGCCTGGAGCAACTGTCCGATCACGCTGCGATGCAGGATTGGCTGGCCCAGTACGAAGTGCGCCTGCGCACCGTCGAGAAGTCCGGTCTGGTCTACAAGGCCAGCCTGCGTGAAGACCGTGAACGTAATGTCTGGCTGCCAGAGGTCGAACTGATCTCCCACGGCCTGTCGAACTACGTCACCTTCAACCGTGACTTCTTCGGCAGCAACGACTACAAGACCGTCGTGTCCCTGGGCGCCCAACTGAGCACCCTGCTGGACGAGGGCGCGTACATCCAGCGCGGCGAGCGCAAGAAAGCGGTCACCGAGTTCAAGGAAGCCCTGGACTGGTTGATGGCGGAAAGCACCAAGCGCCACACCATCCAGCGATACAAAGGTCTGGGTGAAATGAACCCGGATCAGCTGTGGGAAACCACCATGGATCCGAGCGTTCGCCGGATGCTGAAAGTGACCATCGAAGACGCCATTGGCGCGGACCAGATCTTCAACACCCTGATGGGTGATGCGGTCGAACCTCGTCGTGACTTCATCGAAAGCAATGCCCTGGCGGTTTCCAACCTGGACTTCTGATCCCGGTTAACCCGCTGGACCAAAAAGGCCAACGCTTGCGTTGGCCTTTTTTGTGTCCAGTGAAAGACCCACATTACAGGCATAAAAAAACCGGCTATATCAGTAATGCCAGTCAGTTAAGCTGACTGGCATTTTTATTTCTGATCGGATACTTCGGCGATTTGAGCCGGATGGCTCGGGGATAAATACGCTCCTCTCGCCGATGAGGCAGGACATAGTGCGGCGCTGAAGCATGAAGCTCGGCCAGGTATTTGGGGATGTTCCCGGAGCGGTCGGCCGAGACGCTGTTGATAAACCCTAAAATTGCCCAGGTGCAGGCGGTAAAACTCATTTCGCACGGGTAAATTCCCGGACAGTGACGGCTCATTTCTACCATCTGATAGCGCAACAGGTTGTAGCCCAGCAACACGCCCCACAGCTCCTGCTCGATCATCTCGGGTGTCTTGCTGCGCAAGGTATAGCTGCTGTTGAGCAGCGTCTGTTTCATCTCCCGAAAGCCCAATTCGATCTCCCATCGCTGGCTGTACAGGTCGACTATTTCGTCAGACGGGAAGCGCAGCGGGTCGGTCATCGACGTCAGGATCTGACACACCTTGCCCTTGACGGTTTTGCTCAGAAGGCGCGCAATCAGGCGCTCGGGCAGTCCCGGCCATTGCTTGCGGGCCTGCGGCGAAGTGCTTAACGAGACCATTGCATCCTGACGGCCCAAACGCTGAACAACTTCGTACTGCGCACCCTTGCGCAGTGGCATCAGCCAATGGCGCTCGGTGCCTGCTTGCTGCCACTGGTGCAGCAATCCCAGGGAGTAGAAACCTCGATCGAATAGGGTCAACGAGTGATCGGGCGTGGTGTCGATCAGTTGTTCGGCCAGTTTCATTTCGTTGCTGCGATAGCCATCAAATGCGCTGCCGATCAACATGTGGCTCGTCAATTCCATCTGACAGACCATGCGTACCTGGGGAAAACCGGTGTCGCCGTGCTGGTTACTGGCCGAATCGTAGCGCGCTCGATTTTCGCGGGTGTCAGGCGTTCGCCAGACGACACCGTCGACGCTCAACAAGCGCAAACCGGCCCAAGTCGGATGCTCAGCTGCTTCATGCCAACTTTTCTGAGTCAGGTCGAAGACTTGTCGTACGGCTTCGCTACCTAGTCTCTGACGTGCCTGGACTACGGCGCTGGGGGCCACTAACGGGCGTTGCCCCGGCAGCATGATGTTCATGCGACTGACCACATCCCACGCCGACATGCGCCGGAAGAACGCCATGGAAATCACGCACCAGAGCATCATTTCCAGCGGCAAGCGCCGCTTGCGCAGCGTCGCCACGCCGGCCTGTTCAAGCGCCTGCTCGACCAAAGAAGGATCGAGTAAGGAATCCAATCCCTCGATTGAGTTTGGAGTGGAAGCGAAGTTGTGGGTCAGTTCCAGTGCCCGAGCGAGACGCATAAAAAAATCCGATGCCAGTTCAGGCATCGGATTTTGATTTCTTGCGGCCAAAGGTCAAGCGAGATGGCTTAACTGATCGGCATTAGGCTATATCAGCCGGTTTTTTTGCGCCCGAAAAAAACTTATGCACGTTTTTTGGTTTTTTAAGAGCTTAAGAAATATCTATATAAATCATTAAGTTAGGATAAGATTTCGACGCTTTTCTCACAAACGGTACACAGCTTATCCACAGACGCTCAGACAACCACCTGATCGTTGGTAACCGGCGCCTGCGGAGCCGGTGGCAGAGAGCCCATTTCCCGCTGCATCTGCTCGTTCCAGGCCTGGACCCGGTCGTTCAATTCGGCAATGGCGCGTGGTCCGCTACCTTCGGCATACATCGGTGCGCCGATGATCACGGTGATGACACCCTGCTTCTTCCTCCAACCGGTTTTTGGCCAGAACTTGCCAGCGTTATGCGCAATCGGCAGCACCGGCAGCTCGGCATTGACCGCCAGTGCCGTACCGCCGCGGGAGAATTTGCCGATGGTGCCGTAGGGAACGCGAGTGCCTTCGGGGAAAATCAGCACCCAGACGTTGTCCTTTAGTAACTCATCGCCTTTCTTGGCGACGTGCTTGAGTGCCGATTTCGGGTTGTCCCGGTCGATGGCGATGGGACGCAGCATGGCCATGGCCCAACCGAAGAATGGCACGTACAGCAGTTCGCGCTTGAGCACCTGGCTCAATGGCGAGAAATAGGCCGAGAGAAAAAAGGTCTCCCAGGTGCTCTGGTGGTTCGACTGGATCACGCAGGGCTGTGCCGGTACGTTCTCGGCACCCTTCACTTCGTAGCGAATGCCCAGGAATACCTTGCTCAGCCACAAGGCGCAGCGGCACCAATAGACGTTGATGAAGCGATAACGCGCCTTGAATGGCAGAAAGGGCGCGATAAAAAAACTCAGGCTGCACCACAGCAGGGAGCTGGTGCCCAGCAGCAGGTAAAAGAGGAAGGTTCTGATGGCCTGCAGTATCGACATGGCGACGTTTACCGTAACGGTTCAAGCGCACTCCCGAACGTTCCTTGGTCAGGATTTCGAAAGCGCTCTAATTGTGGATAAGTTCTGCGGCAATCGCCGCCAGATCGTCGAAAATCAATGTGCCTACCGGAAGGGTCTTGCCCAAAGTCTTTTCGCCTTTCCCGGTCTTTACCAAAACTGGCTGAGAATCGACGGCTTTGGCGGCTTCCAGGTCACCGAGACTATCGCCGACGAACCATAGATTTGTCAGCGATACGTTGTAATGTGCGGCGATGCTTTTCAGCATCCCGGGTTTTGGCTTGCGGCAATCGCAGCCTTCGTCCGGCCCGTGCGGGCAGTAGACGATCAGCCCGACTTCCCCACCCTGCTCGGCCACCAGCGAGCGCAAGCGCTCGTGCATGGCGTCCAGGGTGGCGAGGTCGTAGTA
The DNA here is from genome assembly GCF_046042685.1 of Pseudomonas sp. PLMAX. NCBI lineage: Bacteria > Pseudomonadati > Pseudomonadota > Gammaproteobacteria > Pseudomonadales > Pseudomonadaceae > Pseudomonas > Pseudomonas sp. PLMAX. Next base: position 161,802 of record NZ_CP064949.1, read on the forward strand.
GCCGCGAGCGATGCCCGACTGGTTGGTGGCGACCGCCACCGTCCAGCCGGCCTTGCTCAACTGCGCGATGGCTTCGATCGATCCGGGGAGTGGAATCCACTCCTCCACCGACTTGATGTAAGCGTCGGAGTCGTGATTGATCACCCCGTCCCGATCGAGAATCAGCAGTTTCAAACAGTCTTACCCCAGCAGCGAAATGTCGGCGACGCCGAGGAACAGCCCACGCAGGCGCGCCAGCAGTGCATAACGGTTAGCGCGGACATTGGCATCTTCCGCGTTGACCATCACCGCTTCGAAGAACGCGTCGACCGGCTCGCGCAAGGCGGCCAGGCGTGCCAGCGATTCGCTGTACTGACGTGCCGCCGCCATAGGCTGGACAGCCTGGTCAGCCTGCTGGATCGCCGAGTACAGGGAGAACTCGTTGGCATTGTCGAAATACTTGGCTTCGACCACGGTCGGCACCGAGCCTTCGACCTTGCTCAGCAAGTTCGATACGCGCTTGTTCACTGCCGCCAGGGCTGCGGCTTCCGGTAATTTGCGGAAGGCTTGTACCGCTTGCACGCGCTGGTCGAAATCCAGGGCCGAGCCCGGGTTCAGTGCGCGAACCGACAGGTAGGTCGCCACGTCGACGCCTTCATCCTCATAACGCGCACGCAGGCGGTCGAAGATGAATTCCAGCACAGCGTCGTTGAGGCCGGCAGCCTTGACCTTGGTACCGAACGCATTCACGGCGAAGGCCACGGCGTCGTTCAGGTCCAGATCCAGTTGTTTCTCGATCAGGATACGCAGCACACCCAACGCAGCACGGCGCAGTGCGTACGGGTCTTTGCTGCCGGTCGGCAACATGCCGATACCGAAGATTCCCACCAGGGTATCGAGCTTGTCGGCGATGGCCACGGCCGCACCGGTCAGGGTGGCTGGCAGTTCGGCACCGGCACCGCGCGGCATGTACTGCTCGTTCAGGGCCAGGGCGACGTCTTCCGGCTCGCCATCATTGAGGGCGTAGTAGTAACCGGCGACACCTTGCATCTCCGGGAACTCGCCGACCATTTCGGTCGCCAGGTCGCACTTGGACAGCAAGCCTGCGCGAGCGGCCCACGAAGCGTTGCCGCCAATGCGCGCAGCGATGTAGGCGGCCAGCTTGGAAACGCGTTCGGCCTTGTCGTAGACACTGCCGAGTTTTTCCTGGAACACCACGTTTTGCAGGCGCTGGTTGAAGTCTTCGAGCTTCTGCTTCTTGTCTTGCTTGAAGAAGAACTCGGCGTCGGTCAGGCGTGGGCGAACCACTTTCTCGTTACCGGCGATGATCTGCTGCGGGTCTTTGCTTTCGATGTTGGCCACGGTAATGAAACGTGGCAGCAACTTGCCTTCGGCATCCAGCAGGCAGAAGTACTTCTGGTTGTCCTGCATGGTGGTGATCAGTGCTTCTTGCGGCACGTCGAGGAAACGTTCCTCGAACGAGCACACCAGCGGTACCGGCCACTCGACCAGCGCGGTCACTTCGTCGAGCAGGGCTGGCGGAACGATCGCCGTGCCTTCCTGGCGGGTGGCCAGCTCTTCGGTGCGCTTGCTGATGATGTCGCGACGCTCGTTGGCGTCGGCCAGCACGTAGGCGGCACGCAGGTCGGCCAGGTAGCTGGACGGCGAACCGATGCGCACGTTTTCCGGGTGATGGAAGCGGTGACCACGGGAATCGCGGCCGGACTTCTGGGCGAGGATGGTGCAGTCGATGACCTGGTCACCGAACAGCATCACCAGCCATTGGGTCGGACGCACGAACTCTTCCTTGCGCGCACCCCAACGCATGCGTTTCGGGATCGGCAGGTCGTTCAGCGAATCTTCGACGATGGTCGGCAGCAGGCTCGCGGTCGGCTTGCCGGCGATGCTCTGGCTGTAGCGCAGTTTCGGACCGCTCTGATCGATTTCGCTCAGGTCGACGCCGCACTTCTTGGCAAAGCCCAGCGCCGCTTGGGTCGGGTTGCCTTCAGCATCGAACGCGGCCTGACGTGGCGGGCCATCGAGGTTGATGCTGCGATCCGGCTGCTGGGTAGCCAGCGACATGATCAGCACCGCCAGACGGCGCGGCGCGGCATAAACGGTTTTGGTCTCGTAGTTCAGGCCGGCAGCTTGCAGGCCTTTGTCGATACCGGCAAGAAACGCCTCGGCCAAGGTGTTCAGGGCCTTGGGTGGCAGTTCTTCAGTGCCCAGTTCAACCAGAAAATCCAGAGCACTCATTGTGCAGCCTCCAGCTTGGCCAGTACTTCGTCACGCAGGTCCGGGGTCGCCATCGGGAAGCCCAGCTTGGCGCGAGCCAGCAGGTAGGCTTGCGCAACGGAACGCGCCAGGGTGCGCACACGCAGGATGTATTGCTGACGCGCGGTTACGGAAATCGCCCGGCGCGCATCCAGCAGGTTGAAGGTATGGGACGCCTTCAACACCATTTCGTAGCTCGGCAACGGCAGCGGCTGGTCGAGTTCGATCAGGCGCTTGGCTTCGCTTTCGTAGAAATCGAACAGTTCGAACAGCTTCTCGACGTTGGCGTGTTCGAAGTTGTAGGTCGACTGCTCCACTTCGTTCTGGTGGAACACGTCGCCGTAGGTCACTTTGCCGAACGGACCGTCAGCCCAGACCAGGTCGTAGACCGAGTCCACGCCCTGCAGGTACATGGCCAGACGCTCGAGGCCGTAAGTGATCTCGCCGGTCACCGGGTAGCATTCGATGCCGCCCGCTTGCTGGAAGTAGGTGAACTGGGTCACTTCCATGCCGTTGAGCCAGACTTCCCAGCCCAGACCCCAGGCGCCGAGGGTCGGCGATTCCCAGTTGTCTTCGACGAAGCGGATGTCGTGGACCAACGGGTCCAGGCCAACGTGCTTGAGGGAGCCCAGGTACAGCTCCTGGAAGTTGTCCGGGTTCGGCTTGAGCACCACCTGGAACTGGTAGTAGTGCTGCAGACGGTTCGGGTTTTCGCCGTAGCGGCCGTCAGTCGGGCGACGACTTGGCTGCACATAAGCGGCGTTCCAGGTTTCCGGGCCAATGGCGCGCAGGAATGTTGCAGTGTGGAAAGTGCCGGCGCCTACTTCCATATCGTAGGGCTGAAGTACCACACAACCTTGCTCGGCCCAGTATTGCTGGAGGGCGAGGATCAAGTCTTGGAAGGTACGCACGGCTGGCGTAGGCTGGCTCACGAAATTCACCTGTTTCTTGGGCTGCGATTTAAAGAGCGGGAGTATACCCGATTCATTGCTGCGCACGCCCCCTGGAGCCTTATGCCACGCTGCTTTTGGTGTTCCGAAGATCCGCTGTACATGGCATATCACGATCAGGAGTGGGGCACGCCGCTACGCGATGCGCAGGGACTGTTCGAGTTGCTTTTGCTCGAAGGGTTCCAGGCCGGCCTTTCCTGGATCACTGTGCTGCGCAAACGCGAGCACTATCGCCAGGTGCTGTACGGCTTCGACGTGCAGCGCGTGGCGCAGATGAGCGACACGGAAATCGATGAATTGATGCTCGACCCGGGCATCATCCGTAATCGCCTCAAGCTCAACGCGGCCCGGCGCAATGCCCAGGCCTGGATGGCGCTGGAGGACCCGGTGGGGTTTCTCTGGTCCTTTGTCGGCGGTGTGCCGAAGATCAATCATTTCAAGGACCGCTCCGACGTGCCGGCCATCACGCCCGAGGCGGTGGAGATGAGCAAGGGCTTGAAAAAAGCCGGTTTCACCTTCGTTGGCCCGACCATTTGCTACGCGCTGATGCAGGCCTCGGGCATGGTCATGGACCACACCCGGGATTGCGATCGCTACGCGCTGCTGGCGAACGGCGGTTAGAATAGCCGCCTCGCGCACAGCACAAGATCAGGAGTGACCTGTGGATAAGTTGAAAGGCGCCTTGCTGGTAGGCGCTCTGCGGCTGTTTGCCCTGCTCCCGTGGCGGGCCGTTCAGGCCGTAGGCTCGGCGATAGGCTGGGTCATGTGGAAAACCCCGAACCGTTCCCGCGATGTGGTACGGATCAATCTGTCCAAGTGTTTTCCCGACATGGACCCCGCCGAGCGTGAGCGCCTGGTGGGCCAGAGCCTCAAAGACATCGGCAAGTCCCTGACCGAAAGCGCCTGCGCCTGGATCTGGCCGGCCCAGCGTTCCATCGACCTGGTCCGCGAAGTGGAAGGCCTCGATGTATTGAAGGACGCCCTCGCCTCCGGCAAGGGCGTGGTCGGCATCACCAGTCACCTGGGCAACTGGGAAGTGCTCAACCACTTTTATTGCAGCCAGTGCAAACCCATCATTTTCTATCGCCCGCCGAAATTGAAGGCGGTGGATGAATTGTTGCAAAAGCAACGGGTGCAGCTGGGCAACAAGGTGGCCGCTTCGACCAAGGAAGGCATCCTCAGCGTCATCAAGGAAGTGCGCAAAGGTGGTGCGGTGGGTATTCCCGCCGACCCGGAACCGGCCGAATCCGCCGGGATCTTCGTGCCGTTTTTCGCCACCCAGGCGCTGACCAGCAAGTTCGTGCCCAACATGCTCGCCGGCGGCAAGGCGGTCGGCGTGTTCCTGCATGCCCTGCGGCTGCCGGACGGTTCAGGCTACAAAGTAATCCTGGAAGCCGCGCCCGAAGAGATGTACAGCACCGATACCGCCACCTCCTGCGCTGCCATGAGCAAGGTCGTCGAGCGTTACGTGGGGGCGTATCCGAGCCAGTACATGTGGAGCATGAAACGCTTCAAGAAGCGTCCACCGGGCGAAGAACGCTGGTATTGAGTTGATTGGCATGATCTGTGGATAACCTTGACCTGGGGCGTTATCCACAACCGTTCATTCAAGGGCGCAGCAGATGTCCGAACAGCGCAAATCATTTCGCATCAAGATCAGTCATGAAAGCCTCGGCGAATGCCTGGGCCAGACCCGTAACCTGTCGGCCACCGGGGTCTACGTCAAGCATCCGGCCCTGGCCGCCTTGCCTCGGGGTGCGGTGGTCTACGGGCAGGTCCAGGACTTGCCCACAGGCGCGCCGCAGGTGCGTATGGAAGTGGTGCAGGTGGATGCCGAAGGCATTGGTTTGCGCTACCTCTGATCAGTGCGCCTGACGGTCGAGCTTTTTCAGAAACACCGTCATTTCCTTCTCGGCTTGCTTGTCGCCATGGGCGATGGCGGCCTCGATGCCTTGTTCCCAGGCCTGCCGTGCGGCTGCAAAGTCCGTCAGGGCCAGATGGGCCTTGCCGAGTAATTTCCAGGCCGCCGAATATTTCGGATCGAATTCGACGCAGCGCTGGAAATGCTCCGCCGCCTTGGCGTTCTCACCCAGATCCAGATAACCCTTGCCCAGCCCGAAGCGCAGTAGCGAGTTATCCACACCCTTGGCGAGCATTTTTTCCAGGGATTCGAGCATGGTGGATTCCTTATCTTAGGGGTGTCAGGCGTTCATCCGGATTAGTGAGGCCGCCTTCGCGAGCAAGCCCGCTCCCACATTGGTTTTGTGTTCACCAAAGATCAAATGTGGGAGCGGGCTTGCTCGCGAAGAGGCCCCTGCTGGCAGCAAAAAACTCGGATCAGAAGAAGCTCAGCCCTACGTGGAACAGTTTCTCCACATCGCGAATATGCTTTTTATCCACAAGGAACAGGATCACATGGTCGCCAGCTGCGATCACGGTGTCATCGTGCGCGATAATGACCTCTTCATCGCGAATAATAGCGCCAATCGTAGTACCCGGCGGCAAGCCTATGTTTTCGATGGCCTTGCCGATCACCTTGCTCGATTTCGCATCGCCATGGGCAATGGCCTCGATGGCTTCCGCCGCGCCGCGGCGCAGTGAGTGCACGCTGACGATATCGCCGCGACGCACATGAGCCAGCAAGGTGCCGATGGTCGCCAGTTGCGGGCTGATGGCGATATCGATGTCACCGCCCTGGATCAGGTCGACGTAGGCCGGGTTGTTGATGATGGTCATCACCTTCTTCGCCCCCAGGCGCTTGGCCAGCAGCGAGGACATGATGTTGGCCTCGTCATCGTTGGTCAGGGCCAGGAAGATGTCCGCGTCGGCGATGTTCTCTTCCAGCAGCAGGTCACGGTCGGAGGCGCTGCCCTGCAATACCACCGTGCTGTCGAGGGTGTCCGAGAGATGACGGCAGCGCGCCGGGTTCATCTCGATGATCTTCACCTGGTAACGGCTTTCGATGGCCTCGGCCAGACGCTCGCCGATCTGCCCGCCACCGGCGATGACGATGCGCTTGTAGGTCTCGTCGAGACGGCGCATTTCACTCATGACCGCCCGAATGTTCGCCCGCGCAGCAATGAAAAATACTTCGTCGTCCGCTTCGATCACCGTATCGCCCTGGGGCAGGATCGGCCGGTCGCGACGGAAAATCGCCGCCACGCGGGTTTCGACGTTGGGCATGTGCTCGCGCAGCTGGCGCAGTTGCTGCCCCACCAGCGGCCCGCCGTAGTAAGCCCGCACCGCAACCAATTGCGCCTTGCCTTCGGCGAAGTCGATCACCTGCAGGGCGCCCGGATGCTGGATCAGGCGCTTGATGTAGTTGGTGACTACCTGCTCGGGGCTGATCAGCACATCCACCGGGATGGCTTCGTTGTCGAACAGTTCGGTGCGGGTCAGGTACGCCGCTTCACGGACGCGGGCGATCTTGGTCGGTGTATGGAACAGGGTATGGGCTACCTGGCACGCCACCATGTTGGTTTCATCGCTGCTGGTCACGGCGACCAGCATGTCGGCGTCGTCGGCGCCAGCCTGGCGCAGGATGCTCGGCAGCGACCCGCGCCCTTGCACCGTGCGGATGTCCAGCCGGTCACCGAGGTCACGCAGGCGTTCGCCGTCGGTGTCGACCACGGTGATGTCATTCGCTTCGCTTGCCAGGTGCTCCGCCAGCGAACCGCCGACCTGCCCTGCTCCGAGGATGATGATTTTCATCCAGTCACTCCGTTGAATCCGTTTAACCGCGTGCGGCGGCGATCTTGATCAGCTTGGCGTAGTAGAACCCGTCGTGGCCGCCTTCCTGGGCCAGCAGTTGCCGCCCATGGGGCTGCCTGATCCCGGCCGTTGTGGCCAGGTCCAGTTCGCGGGCACCGGGTGTGCGAGCGAGGAAGGCCTCGATCACTTCGGTGTTTTCGGTCGGCAGCGTGGAACAGGTGGCGTAGAGCAGGATGCCACCCACTTCCAGGGTATGCCACATGGCGTCGAGCAGCTCGCCTTGCAGCACTGCGAGCGCGACGATGTCATCGGGCTGGCGCGTCAGCTTGATGTCCGGGTGACGACGAATGACGCCGGTGGCCGAGCACGGGGCATCGAGGAGGATGCGCTGGAAAGGCTTGCCGTCCCACCAGGTGGCGGTGTCGCGGCCGTCGGCGGCGATCAGTTCGGCGCTCAGTTTCAGGCGTTCGAGGTTCTCGCGGACCCGTACCAGGCGCTTGGCTTCGAGGTCCACGGCGACGACGCCGGCCAGTTTCGGTTCGGCTTCAAGGATATGGCAGGTCTTGCCGCCCGGGGCGCAGCACGCATCGAGCACGCGCTGGCCCGGCGCCAGGTCGAGCAAATCGGCTGCCAGTTGGGCCGCTTCGTCTTGCACGCTGATCCAGCCTTCGGCGAAGCCTGGCAGGCTGCGCACGTCGGCGGCTGCCTCGAGGATGATGCCGTCGCGGCTGTAGACGCAGGCACTGGCGGCAATGCCTGCTTCACTCAGCAGTCCGAGGTAGGCGTCACGGCTGTGATGGCGGCGGTTGACCCGCAGGATCATGGGCGGGTGCGCATTGTTCGCCGTGCAAATGGCTTCCCACTGCTCGGGCCAGAAGGCCTTGAGCGACTTTTGCAGCCAGCGCGGGTGAGCGGTACGCACCACCGGGTCGTGTTCCAGCTCGGCCAGCAGGGTTTCGCTTTCCCGCTGCGCGCGGCGCAGCACGGCATTGAGCAAGGCCTTGGCCCAGGGCTTTTTCAGCTTGTCGGCGCAACCCACGGTTTCGCCGATCGCGGCGTGTGGCGGGACGCGGGTGTAGAGCAGTTGGTACAGACCGACCAGCAACAGTGCCTCGACGTCGGCGTCGGCCGCCTTGAACGGCTTCTGCAGCAGCTTGGCCGCCAGCGCCGACAAACGCGGCTGCCAGCGAGCGGTGCCGAACGCCAGGTCCTGGGTGAAGCCGCGGTCACGGTCTTCGACCTTGTCCAGTTGCGTCGGCAACGAGCTGTTGAGCGAGGCTTTTCCGTTCAGGACAGCGGTGAGTGCCTTTGCGGCGGCCAGACGCGGGTTCATTGAGCGTCCACCGCTTGACCGAGGACGGTACCGATGGCGAATTTCTCACGACGGCTGTTGAACAGGTCGCTGAAGTTCAGCGCCTTGCCACCGGGCAATTGCAGGCGGGTCAGGCACAGGGCCTGCTCACCGCAGGCGACGATCAGCCCGTCCTTGCTGGCGCCGAGGATTTCACCCGGTGCGCCCTGCCCTTCGGCCAGGTTTGCCGCCAGCACCTTCAACGCTTCGCCGTTGAGTGTGCTGTGGGTGATCGGCCAAGGGTTGAAAGCGCGAACCAGACGCTCCAGCTCAACCGCTGGACGCGTCCAGTCGATGCGCGCCTCGTCCTTGTTCAACTTGTGTGCGTAGGTGGCCAGGCTGTCGTCCTGCGTTTCACCTTCGAGCGTACCGGCGGCGAGGCCGGCAATCGCCTGGACCACGGCAGGCGGACCCATTTCGGCCAGGCGGTCGTGCAGACTGCCGCCGGTGTCCTGGGCGCTGATCGGGGTGATGACCTTGAGCAGCATCGGGCCGGTGTCGAGGCCGGCTTCCATGCGCATCACGGTCACGCCGCTTTCGCTGTCACCGGCTTCGACGGCGCGCTGGATCGGCGCCGCACCGCGCCAGCGAGGCAACAAGGACGCGTGGCTGTTGATGCAGCCCAGGCGCGGAATATCCAGCACCACTTGCGGCAAGATCAGGCCGTAGGCAACCACCACCATCAAGTCCGGCTTCAGCGCGGCCAATTCGGCCTGGGCGTCTGCGTTACGCAGGGTCGGCGGTTGTAATACCGCAATGTTATTTTCAAGGGCAAGCTGCTTGACCGGGCTCGGCATCAGCTTTTGCCCGCGGCCCGCCGGACGATCCGGCTGGGTGTAGACCGCAACGATCTCGTAAGGGCTGTCGAGCAGGGCCTTGAGGTGTTCGGCGGCGAATTCCGGGGTGCCGGCAAAGACAATGCGCAGTGGCTCAGTCATGAAAGCTCTCGATTACAAAGCATCTTGAAAAGAAAAAGGCTTGCCGCGGCAAGCCTTTGAAGAGGGCATCAAGCGTTCTGGCGGTGAAGCTTTTCCAGTTTCTTCTTGATGCGATCGCGTTTGAGCGTGGACAGGTAGTCGACGAACAATTTGCCGTTCAGGTGGTCGCATTCGTGCTGGATGCAAACGGCTAGCAGGCCTTCGGCGATCAGTTCGTAGGGCTGGCCTTCGCGGTCCAGGGCCTTGACCTTGACCTTCTGCGGGCGATCGACGTTTTCGTAGAAACCCGGCACCGAGAGGCAGCCTTCCTGGTATTGCTCCATCTCGTCGGTCAGGGACTCGAACTCGGGGTTGATGAACACCCGGGGTTCGCTGCGGTCTTCGGAGAGGTCCATCACGACGATACGTTTGTGCACGTTGACCTGGGTCGCGGCGAGGCCGATGCCTGGCGCCTCATACATTGTTTCAAACATATCATCGACCAGCTGACGCACTTCGTCGTCCACTACGGTCACTGTCTTGGCGATCGTACGCAGGCGCGGGTCAGGGAATTCGAGGATGTTTAAAATGGCCATAAGCTTTGATGACTGCACATGTGAAGTAAGGTCGGGTCGATGGCCTGGCCGATCCGAAGATGCAGGCTACCGGTGTAAAACGTAGCTCCCTTCTCTTCATAAGCAAGCCGGGAGCGAGCCACCGAGGGCTCTGGCGTTTCACGCGAACTCACATAATAAAGGGATTCATCGCATGAGGAAATCACTACTCGCCCTGCTACTCCTGGCCTCGGCAGGTTTTGCGCACGGGCAAGTGCAACTCAGGGAGGGTTTTCCACAGCAATACACCGTGACAACGGGCGACACACTCTGGGACATCTCGGGCAAATATCTTCGTGAGCCATGGCAGTGGCCGCAACTCTGGCAGGCCAATCCCCAGGTTGAAAATCCAGATCTCATCTACCCCGGTGACAGCCTGTCGCTGGTCTACGTCAACGGCCAGCCGCGCCTGACCCTCGATCGCGGCGCCTCGCGGGGGACCATCAAGCTTTCGCCACGGGTGCGCAGCAGTCCGGTGGCCGACGCCATCCCGAGCATCCCGCTGAAATCGATCAACAGCTTCTTGCTGAGCAACCGCATCGTCGACAAGGCCGAGGATTTCGACCAGGCGCCTTATATCGTTGCCGGTGATGCCGAGCGCGTACTCAGTGGCACCGGCGACCGTATCTTCGCCCGCGGCCACTTTGACCCGGCTCAGCCGGTGTATGGCATCTTCCGCCAGGGCAAGGTCTACAGCGATCCGCAGACCCACGAGTTCCTCGGGATCAACGCCGATGACATTGGCGGCGGCGAGATCATCGCCACCGAGGGCGACGTCACGACTCTGGCGCTGCAACGCACGACCCAGGAGGTGCGTCTCGGCGACCGCCTGTTCAGCGGCGAAGAACGCTCGATCAATTCGACCTTCATGCCCAGCGCCCCAGAGACCCAGGTCAACGGCCTGATTATCGATGTGCCGCGCGGGGTCACGCAGATCGGTGCGCTGGACGTGGTCACCCTGAACAAGGGGCAACGGGACGGCCTGGCCGAAGGCAATGTGCTGGCGGTGATGAAAACCGGGGAAACCGTGCGCGACCGGATCACCGGCCAACCAGTGAAAATTCCCGATGAGCGCGCCGGCCTGCTGATGGTTTTTCGCACCTACGACAAGCTCAGCTATGGGCTGGTGCTCCATGCGTCACGTTCATTGGCAGTGCTGGACAAGGTGCAAAATCCTTAGCTGACTTCACAAGTTACCAACAGAGTTATCCACAGCTTATTCCCGTTTCGACGGGTACTCATACCGATCAAGGATGATCCATGTCGATACCAGCTGTTACGCCGGTTTCCCCCGCGGAACTGGAAGCCCGTCTACGTTTGCACCGTCTGCCCGAACTTGGCCCGGCGCGATTCAGGAAATTGCTGGAAGCCTTCGGTTCGGCGTCCAAAGCCATTAGTGCACCGGCAAGCGCGTGGCGAGCGCTGGGCTTGCCGCAGGTGTGTTGCGAGGCCCGGCGCGCCCCGGAAGTTCGTGACGGCGCCAGCCATGCATTGGCCTGGCTAGAGCGTCAGGGCCAGCATTTACTGATGTGGGACCAGCCTGACTACCCGGCGTTGCTGGCGCAGATCAGCGACGCGCCGCCGTTGCTGTTCGTGGCCGGCGATGCGCAGATCCTGGAAAAACCGCAGCTGGCGATGGTCGGCAGTCGTCGTGCTTCACGGCCCGGCATGGACACCGCCACCGCGTTTTCCCGCAGCCTGGCTGGTGCCGGTTTCGTCATCACCAGCGGCCTGGCGCTGGGCATCGATGCTGCCGCGCATCAGGCGGCACTGGACGTTGGCGGGCGAACGGTCGGGGTACTTGGCACGGGTCTTGAAAACTTTTATCCACAGCGCAACCGGCGCCTGGCGGACGCCATGATCGCGTCGGGTAGCGCGGTGCTTTCGGAGTTTCCGCTGGACACCGCGCCCAGCGCCGGTAACTTCCCCCGACGCAACCGGATCATCAGCGGTCTGTCCCTGGGCGTGCTGGTGGTCGAAGCCAGCGTTGCCAGCGGTTCATTGATCACGGCCCGGCTGGCGGCGGAACAGGGACGCGAGGTGTATGCGATTCCCGGGTCGATTCATCATCCCGGCGCCCGCGGATGCCATCAGCTGATCCGCGACGGCGCCGTGCTGGTGGAAACCATCGAGCATATCCTCGAAGGCTTGCGGGGCTGGCAGCAGCTGCCTTTTTCAACGCAAACACCCGCGGCCACATCGAGCCATCCGCTGCTGACCCTGCTCCACGCCGCCCCCCACACCAGTGAAGCGCTGGCCGATGCCAGCGGTTGGACCTTGCCCAAGGTCCTGGCGACGTTGACGGAGCTGGAAATGGACGGCCGTGCTGTCTGTGAAAACGGACGCTGGTTTGCGCGGGTGAGCTAGGTTTTACGAGGAAGAACGGTAAACTGCGCAGAGCCTTATTCTGGAGAGTTTTTCATGGTCAACAGTTGGCGTGTGCAGCAAGCCGCACGAGCAATTCGCGCAGGGGCGGTGATTGCCTACCCAACCGAAGCAGTCTGGGGGCTGGGTTGCGACCCGTGGGATGAAGAGGCAGTGGATCGGTTGCTGCTGATCAAGGGGCGCTCGGTTGATAAGGGCCTGATCCTGGTCGCCGACAATATCCGCCAGTTCGACTTCCTCTTCGAAGACTTCCCCGAACTGTGGATGGACCGTATGGCCAGTACCTGGCCGGGGCCGAACACCTGGCTGGTGCCCCATCAGAACATGTTGCCGGAGTGGATTACCGGGGTGCATGAAACGGTGGCGTTGCGGGTCAGCGATCATCCTCAGGTGCGGGATTTGTGCGCGTTGGTCGGGCCGCTGGTGTCGACGTCCGCCAACCCCCAGGGCCGGCCGGCGGCGCGTACGCGGATTCGCGTCGAGCAGTATTTCCGGGGCCAGGTTGATCTGGTGTTGGGCGGGAACCTGGGTGGGCGCAAGAATCCGAGTGTTATTCGGGATCTGGCGACCGGGCATGTTGTGCGCCCCGATTAAGACCGCGTTATCGTTCTTCGCGAGCAAGCCCGCTCCCACATTGGATTTTGTGAATGACACAGAACCAATGTGGGAGCGGGCTTGCTCGCGAAGGCGTCCTCAAGGCAACAGAATGACCGACCCAGTCGTACGCCGCGCCGACAACTCGGTCTGCGCCTTCGCTGCATCCGCCAGTGGAAAACGCTGGCTGATGTCCACCGTCAGCTTGCCGCTGATGATCATCTCGAACAACTCATCGGCCATGCGCTGCAGGTTCTCGGCATTGTTGGCATAGGTCGCCAGCGTCGGCCGGGTGACGTACAACGAGCCTTTGCCCGCCAGAATCCCCAGGTTCACCCCGTCCACAGCCCCGGATGCATTACCGAAGCTCACCACCAGCCCACGGGGCGCCGCGCTATCGAGGGAAGTCAGCCAGGTGTCCTTGCCGACGCCGTCGTACACCACCGGGACTTTCTTGCCTTCAGTCAATTCCAGTACCCGTTGCGCGACGTTTTCATGGCTGTAGTCGATGGTCGCCCAGGCACCATTGGCCTTGGCCAGCGCGGCTTTCTCTGGCGAACTCACCGTGCCGATCAGCTTCACGCCCAAGGCCTTGGCCCATTGGCAGGCCAGGGAGCCGACACCCCCCGCAGCGGCGTGGAACAGGATGGTTTCGCCACCCTTGAGTTCATAGGTCTGGCGCAGCAGGTACTGCACGGTCAGGCCCTTGAGCATCACTCCGGCAGCCTGTTCGAAAGTGATGGCGTCCGGCAGGCGCACCAGGTTGGCTTCGGGCAACACGTGAACTTCGCTGTAAGCGCCCAACGGGCCGCTGCCATAAGCCACGCGATCGCCGACCTTGAACCGGGTCACTTCGCTGCCGACCGCGTCGACCACGCCCGCGCCTTCCGAACCCAGACCCGATGGCAGGGCCGGTGGCGGGTAGAGGCCGCTGCGGTAATAGGTGTCGATGAAGTTCAGGCCGATGGCCTTGTTGGTCACGCGGACCTGCTGCGGGCCGGGCTCGGCGGGTTGGTAGTCCACATACTCAAGTACTTCCGGGCCGCCATGGGTACGGAACTGGATACGCTTTGCCATCTGCACTCTCCTGAGATCGTTTTACCAAGTGCGCTATCTGGCGCCGAAGCGTGATCTTCGTCAACTGCGACGAGCGCATCGGCGGTGTTATGCTACGCGCCCATTTGCGCAGGCTCGGCTCCGCTGGAGCGCCGCGTAGCTTTGCCCGATCCAAGGTGATGCCATGACTACCCGCACCGAGGCCGTAAAAGCCTACCTGCTCGATCTGCAAGACCGTATTTGCACTGCCCTGGAGGCCGAAGACGGCGGCACGCGCTTCGTCGAAGATGCCTGGACCCGGCCCGCCGGCGGTGGCGGGCGCACGCGGGTGGTCGAAAATGGCACGGTCATCGAAAAGGGCGGCGTCAACTTTTCCCACGTCTTCGGCAGCGGTTTGCCGCCGTCGGCCAGCGCCCATCGGCCGGAACTGGCCGGGCGTGGCTTCGAGGCCCTGGGCGTGTCGCTGGTGATCCACCCGCACAACCCGCATGTACCGACTTCCCACGCCAACGTGCGATTCTTCATCGCCGAAAAGGAAGGTGAAGAGCCGGTCTGGTGGTTTGGCGGCGGTTTCGACCTGACGCCGTACTACGGCAACGAAGAAGATTGCGTGCACTGGCACCGCGTCGCCGAGCAGGCCTGCGCGCCGTTCGGTGCGGACGTCTACCCGCGTTACAAGGCCTGGTGCGACAGCTATTTCCACATCAAGCATCGGCACGAGCCCCGGGGTATCGGCGGCCTGTTTTTCGACGACCTGAACGAGTGGGACTTCGACACCAGCTTCGCGTTCATGCGGGCCATCGGTGATGCGTTCATCGAGGCATACCTGCCGATCGTGCAACGCCGCAAGAACGCTGCCTACACCGCCAAACAGCGGGAATTCCAGGAGTTCCGCCGCGGGCGCTACGTCGAGTTCAACCTGGTCTACGACCGTGGCACGCTGTTCGGCCTGCAATCGGGTGGCCGTACCGAGTCGATCCTCATGTCTCTGCCGCCGCAGGTACGCTGGGGTTACGACTGGAAAGCCGAGCCTGGCAGCGAAGAAGCGCGCCTGACCGAGTACTTCCTGCAAGACCGCGATTGGTTGGCCCAGGCCTGAAGAGGAATGTTGATGGACCGTTATGTCGTTTTCGGTAACCCGATTGGCCACAGCAAATCGCCGCTGATTCATCGCCTGTTCGCCGAGCAGACCGCGCAGAAACTCGACTACAGCACCTCGCTGGCGCCCCTCGACGACTTCTCCGGCTGCGCCCGGGCATTTTTCCTTGAAGGTCGTGGTGCGAATGTGACGGTGCCGTTCAAGGAAGATGCCTTTCGCCTCGCGGACAGCCTGACGGCGCGGGCGCAACGGGCCGGCGCGGTGAACACGCTGAGCAAGCTGGCCGACGGCACCTTGCTGGGCGACAACACCGATGGCGCCGGGCTGGTGCGGGATCTCACGGTCAACGCCGGGTTCAGCCTAAAGGGCAAGCGCATCCTGCTGCTGGGTGCCGGTGGCGCGGTGCGCGGCGCTCTGGAGCCATTGCTGGCCGAGCAGCCGGCGTCGGTGATCATCGCCAATCGCACGGTGGATAAGGCCGAATTACTGGCGGAATTGTTCTGCGATCTGGGCCCGGTAGCGGCCAGTGGTTATGACTGGCTGCAGGAGTCGGTGGACCTGATCATCAATGCGACGTCCGCGAGCCTCACGGGCGATGTGCCGCCGATTGCGCCAAGCCTGATCGAGCCGGGCAAAACGGTTTGCTACGACATGATGTACGGCAAGGAGCCGACTTCGTTCTGCCGTTGGGCCAGCGAACACGGCGCGGCGGTGTCGATGGATGGCCTGGGGATGCTGGCCGAGCAGGCGGCGGAAGCGTTCTTCCTGTGGCGCGGGGTGCGCCCGGATACGGCACCGGTGTTGGCGGAGCTTCGTCGGCAATTGACACAGTCCCTGTAGGAGCGGGCTTGCCCGCGAAGCTTTTGGCGTACTTAAGGACGCCTTCGCTGGCAAGCCAGCTCCTACAAGGATTTCAATCCTCAAAGCGTATCGGGCATTTTTCTGCCCCTTCCAGCTTCCTCAATTCATCCACCACCTGCGGCCTGGCCCGGCGCAGGGTCAGGCTGCGGTCCTGGCGCAATAGCCGCCGCGCTTCCTGATGCAGCATCTCTACCCCTGAATAGTCGATGAAATTGATCTGCTGCGCCTCGATCACCACGCGTGCACCGTGCATGCGTTGCAGGCGAACTTGCAGGTAATGGCTGGCGCCGAAAAAGATCGAGCCGCCGACCCGCAGAATGTCTTCATCGCCGTCGCGTAAATGCTGCACCCGTGGTTGTGAGGTGCGCTTGAGGTAAAAGAACAGCGACGCCAACACCCCGGCATAGATCGCCGTCTGCAGTTCCAACAGCAGCGTGGCGATGCAGGTCAGGCTCATGACCATGAACTCGGCGCGGCTGACCCGCAGCAACGCACGAATACCCCGATGATCCACCAGGCCCCAGGCGATCAGCAAAATGCTGCCGGCCATGGCCGGGATTGGAATGTGGGCGATCAGGTTCGCGCCAAAAATCGCAAACAGCGCCACCCACAAGGCCGAAAAAATCCCCGCCAGTGGCGAACAGGCACCCGCTTCGTAGCTCAGCCCCGAACGGGTGAACGAGCCGGCCGAGAGCGATCCGGAAAAAAACGCACCGACGATATTGGACAGGCCTTGGGCGCGAACTTCCTGGTTGGCGTCGAGGAGTTGCTGCGAACGTGCAGATATCGAGCGGGCAATCGACAAACTGGTGACCAGCCCGAGCATACCGACCGCCACGGCACTGGGCAGCAGGCGCAGGATCAGATCGAGGTCAAGCGGCAGTGGGCTCAAGGGCGGCAGCTGGCCAGTGAAGGCGCTGACCAGTCGCACATGCCCGAACATCGATGGCCAGGCCCAGACCAGCAGGGCTGCCAGCACCAGGGTTATCAACAGGGTCGGCCAGCGCGGCAGGCACAGCTTGAGAATCACGCCGACCACGACAGTAGCCAAGCCGAGCATGAGCGAGGGTTTATCCACTTCACCCAGGTGTTTGAACAAGGTGATGAAACTGTCCAGGGCGGTGGCCTGGCTGGGCAGGTCCAGGCCCAGCAGGTTGGGCAACTGGCCGACGGCAATCACCACCGCCGCGCCGAGGGTGAAGCCAAGCACCACTGAATGAGAGACGAAATTGACCAGCGCACCAAAGCGCAGCAATCCCAGCAGCCACTGGAAAATCCCGGCCAGGAAGGTCAGTAACAGGATCAGGGTGACGTAGTCTTGCGTCGCCGGCACGGCCAGTGGACTGACGCTGGCGTACAGGACGATGGAGATGGCCGCCGTAGGACCGCAGATCAGATGCCACGACGAGCCCCACAGGCAAGCAATCAACACCGGGATGATCGCCGCATACAGGCCGTACTCCGGTGGAAGGCCGGCAATCAGTGCGTAGGCGATGGATTGCGGCAACGCGAGAATCGCGCCACTGAGGCCGACGACCAGGTCACGACCGACGCTGGCGCGGGTTTGCCGGGGTAACCATGAAAGGAATGGGAAGAGTGAATGGCGGCTGGGAAGGGCCATGGGTCCTCTCGGGTTGGGTTTTGCATAAGGGTATCAGCACCACGCATCGTGGGAGCGGGCTTGCTCGCGAATGCGGTGGATCAGGCAACTTCAATGTCGACTGATCCACCGCATTCGCGAGCAAGCCCGCTCCCACATGGATTAGAGCTTGGCTTTCACGGCCGGCAACGCATCCTTGCCATCCACGGTCTTCACGCCATCGAGCCACTTGTCCAGCACGGCCGGATTGGCCTTGATCCACGCCTTGGCCGCATCGGCATTGCTGACTTTCTTGTTCACCACCTCGGCCATGATGCTGTTCTCCATCTCCTGGGTGAAGCTCAGGTTGGTGAGCAGCTTGCCGACGTTCGGGCAGGCCTGTGCATAACCTTTGCGGGTCAGGGTGTGGACGCTGCCGGTGTCACCGAAATATTTCTCGCCGCCTTTCAGGTAATGCATTTTCAACTGCACATTCATCGGGTGCGGCGTCCAGCCGAGGAAGGTCACGAACTTCTGCTTCTTCACCGCCCGGGACACTTCCGCCAGCATGGCCTGCTCGCTGGATTCGACCAGTTTCCACTGACCCATGTCGAAATCATTTTTCTTGATGATCTCTTGCAGCGAGATGTTGGCCGGTGCGCCAGAGCCGATGCCATAGATCTTGTGGTCGAACTTGTCGGCGTACTTGTTCAAGTCGGCAAAGTTATGCACACCCGCGTCCCACACGTAATCCGGGACAGCGAGGGTGAACTCGGTGCCGTCGAGATTCTTCGCCAGTTGCGTGACGTCACCCGTGGCAACGAACTTGTCGTAGAAGCCCTGCTGCGCCGGCATCCAGTTGCCGAGGAAGACATCCACCTGGCCTTCCTTGAGCCCGCCAAAGGTGATCGGCACGGCGAGAGTATCGACCTTGGCCTTGTAGCCCATGCCGTCCAGCAGAAACCCGGTGATGGCGTTGGTCGCGGCGATGTCGCTCCAGCCCGGGTCGGCCATCTTCACCGTCTCGCAACTCTGATCGGCATACACCGACGCACTGCCCAGGGCCAGGAGCCCGACCGTCAGTACTGTGGATAACCTTTGCATGGACTTCCCCTTGAGATTATTGGTTTTGGCAGGGTTGTGGATAACGTGCTTTGCGCTCCAGATCGTCGAGGTCAATGTGGTTGCGCATGTATTGCTGACTGGCGTCCACCAGCGGCTGGTGATCCCAGCTCTTCAGCTTGCCGATGGTCAGGGCATCAGCAACGAAACGCCGGCGCCGCTGACTCGCGAGTACCTGTTGGTGGATCGCCGGAATATTCCATTTCGCTCTCGCTTCGGTGAGAAAATCGTCGAACAGCTGGCGATGTTGCGGTGATTGGCTGAGTTCTTCCAGCTCGCGTGGGTCATTGTGTACATCGAAGAGTAGGCAAGGGTCGTCTTCGCTGTAGATGAATTTGTAGGCGCCACGGCGAATCATCATCAGCGGGCTGATGGTGCCTTCGGCCATGTATTCGCCGAACACTTCGTCGTGACCGCCCTGCCCTTGCAGGTGCGGCACCAGCGAGCGACCATCCAGAGGCAAGCCCGGTTCCAGAGAGCCGCCGGCCAGTTCCACGAAGGTCGGCAACAGGTCGGCGGTTGACACCGAAGCGCTGACCCTGCCGGCACCGAATTGCCCTGGTGCACTTATCAACAGCGGTACACGAGCTGCCATCTCGTACCAGTGCATTTTGTACCAGAGCCCTCGTTCGCCGAGCATGTCGCCGTGGTCGCCGGAGAATACGATGATGGTGTCGTCGATCAGCCCTGTATCTTCGAGTGTTTGCAGGAGTTTGCCGACGTTGTTGTCGATATAGCTGCACGCGCCGAAGTAGGCGCGGCGCGCGTCGCGGATTTTATCCACAGGCAGCGGCTTGTCCCACAGGTCATAGACCTTGAGCAATCGCTGGGCGTGCGGATCGAGTCCGGCTTGGTCCGGTGTAACCGGCAGCGGGATGTCGGCGTCGTCGTACAGATCCCAGAACGCCTTGGGAATGGTGTACGGGTCGTGCGGGTGCGTCATCGAGACGGTCAGGCAAAACGGCTGGTCGCCATCTTCGCGGATGTGGTCGAACAGGTACTGTTGGGCCTTGAACACCACCTCTTCGTCGAAATCCAGTTGATTGGTGCGCACGCAGGGGCCCGCCTGCAGCACCGACGACATGTTGTGGTACCAGCTCGGACGCACGTCAGGTTCATCCCAGTTCACCGCCCAGCCATAGTCGGCGGGGTAGATATCGCTGGTCAGGCGCTCTTCATAGCCGTGCAACTGGTCCGGACCACAGAAATGCATCTTGCCCGACAGCGCGGTGCGGTAGCCGAGGCGGCGCAGGTAGTGGGCATAAGTCGGCACATCGGCAGGAAAATCCGCCGCGTTGTCATAAGCGCCGATCTTGCTCGGCAGCTGGCCGCTGACCAGGGTAAAGCGCGAAGGCGCGCAAAGCGGGCTATTGCAGTAGGCGCTGTCGAACACCACGCCGCCGGCGGCGAGGCGGCTCAGATTAGGCAGCTTGATGGGCGATGGGCCGTAGAGGGGCAACATTGGCGCGGCCATTTGATCGGCCATGATGAAAAGAATGTTCTTGCGCTTCATGTGTTCGCGGCATTCCATAGTGGATGTTTATGCGAGAGTGCTGGGATCGAGGATGTAACCCCCACACTTTGCGGTAAAGCCCATGGCCGGCAATGACTAGGATAAGCACAGCTTATGTATGACGCACTTGGTGACCTCTCTCTGGATTTACTTCGTGCTTTCGAGTCGGCGGCCCGTCAGCGCAGCTTCACGGCGGCGGCGGTCGAGCTGGGCACCACACAGCCGGCGATCAGCCAACAGATCAAGCGCTTGGAGGAGCAACTGGCGACTCGACTGTTCGACCGAATCTATCGAGGTATCGAACTGACCGAGGCCGGGGTCATCCTTTTTGAGCAGGTTCAGCTGGGTTTGCAGAATATCGACGCAGGATTGGCGGCAATCAGCGCGCAACACCAGCACGAGGTGCTGCAGGTCGCCACCGATTTCGCCTTCGCCGCCTACTGGTTGATGCCCCGGTTGCACCGCTTTCATGCGGCCAATCCACAGGTCGACGTCAGCCTGGTGACCAGTGAGCGCAGCCACAACATGCTGCGCAGCGATATCGACGTAGCGGTGCTGTTCGGCGATGGTCGTTTCAAGCAGGGCGAGAGCCATTGGCTGTTCAGCGAGGAAGTGTTCCCGGTGTGCAGCCCGCAGTTGTTGAATGATCGTGCCCTGCCCTTGCCCGCCCAGTCGTTGCTGCAGTTTCCGCTCCTGCACCTGCGTGGCGAAAACAGCAGTCATTGGTTTGACTGGAGCGGTGTCTTTCGCGAGCTGGGCATCGCCTCGGCCCCGGCCCCCGGCCAGTTGCGTTTCGACAATTACACCTTGCTGATTCAGGCCGCCATTGGCGGACAGGGCGTGGCCATTGGCTGGCGGCACCTTGTGGATAACTTGTTGGCGCAGGGATTGTTGTGCCGGCCGATTGCCGAAACGGTGATTTCCAGGCTGGGTTATTACGTGGTGTTGCCACAGCGCAAGCGACGTGGGGCGCTGATTCAACGGTTCGTTGATTGGCTGATGGCTGAGCAGGCCAGCAGTGCGCAATCGTTGACGGGAATGTCGTTTCCTTCGATTGCGGTTTGAAGATCAAAAGATCGCAGCCTGCGGCAGCTCCTACAGGGACATGCTTTACGGCTCAGAAGTCGCGATGAAATTGACGTGCTCGCCGATATGCAGGTTTAGATGCAGCTCATCAGCGATCCCCACCGCCGTGCGGGCCAGGCGTGCGAGCGGTTCGGCCAGCCCCGGCTCAAGACTGCTGCTGACCTGGCTGAAGTGCTCAATGGTCAGCCCCGGCACTCCGCGCGGGGCATTCACCATCGTCCAGTGCAAGGCACTGCTTTGTAGCGCTTCGCGGATTTCCTCGGCGGCGTGCAGTTCCAATCCGTCCTCGAACTCCGGATCGTCCAGAATCTCGAAATCACCCACCAGAAACAACCGCGCAATGCCCGCCGCCTGCATGCCATCGATCAATGCATCCACCGCCAGCACTTGCTCGACCGGGCCGGGCACGATGGTTTTTTCCACATGCTCACTGTTGAACGGCAATCCTGGTGCGTCTAATAAACAGACGACAGCCGAACTGCCGGCCACGCTTTGCTTCACTCGCTCAGCATCGAACAGGTCGCCGGTTTTGGTACGCAAACCCGGTCGCGGCGCCAGGGCCGTCAGATCATCGAGAATGGCGATCACTTCATGTTGGCGCCGCAGCATTTCAGCCATCAGCGCACTGCCCAGGCTACTCATGGCACCATAAAGCACCACTTTCACCACCGGGGTTTCGGCATTTTTCATGGCTGGCTCCGTTGATTCCGGGGTTATATGGCGTGTGACCTGCCGGAAACGGTGAGGGTTCGACTCGGTTTGGAGGATTCAGATGCAACGGATCAAGGGCTATCACGCCCATGTGTATTTCGACGCCAGCACCATCGACCAGGCGCGGGCCCTGTGTGAGCAAGCGGCGCAATTGTTCCCGCTGCAGATGGGCCGCGTACATGAGCGCCCGGTCGGCCCGCACCCGGACTGGAGCTGCCAGCTGGCGTTCGGCCCCGAGCTGATCGGCGAGGTGCTGCCGTGGCTGGCGCTCAACCGCAAAGGGCTGGTGGTATTCCTGCATCCGGACACCGGCAACGACTTGCTGGATCACCGCGATCACGCGATCTGGATGGGCGCGGTTCGGCCGTTGGACCTGTCTATTTTCTGATCAGAGCGTTTCTTCGGCTTCGCCCGGCAGATGCTCATCCAGGTGCAGCCACGGCAGGCGGCTGTCGGTCCAGATGTGCCGTTCGGCCGGGGCCTGTTCCGGGTGGTCGAGGGTGGCAATGGTCACGTCGATGCTGTCCGGGCTCAGGTGAGTCACCAATGCCAGTTGCGCCCCGCAGTTGCCGCAGAAATAGCGCGTGCAGGTGGGTGAAGAGTCGTATCGCGCCGGTGTCCCAAGCAGCCATTGAAAGGCTGAAGCCGGGACGGTGATCCAGGTCGTCACGATCCCGCCGCTGACTCGCCGGCAGATCGAGCAATGGCAGTGGGCGATATCGTGCAATGGCCCGCTGAATTGATAGCGCAGTTGTCCACAGTGGCAACCGCCGGGGTGGAATTCGACCATGCTGCTCCTCCTGATGCGTCTTGACTGACGCCTTCGCGAGCAAGCCCGCTCCCACACTGGATCTATGTCGTACACAAAACCACTGTGGGAGCGGGCTTGCTCGCGAACGCCTCAACTCGGTCCGACGACCGGTTGCACATCCGGTCAATGCTTTCATCGGCGAAAGCTGGCTGAAAGCTTCCCCGATTAGGATCGCCCTCACTTCCGGCAACAGACCGGTTGGCTACAGCGAATGTTCGATTGTTCGCCCGGCCCATTTAACAACAACAATGGTGACCCTGATGTCCTCTTCTATCCGCCGCTTCGCTGCAACTCCGCCCGTACGTCTCGTGCTTCCCGTTCTGCGCTGATCCCGTCCGATCCGCTCATTCCCTAGCCGCGCTACGCCCGGAGTATTCCCATGCTGACTTTCCTTGGCTTCGCCATGGTCATCACGTTCATGTTCCTGATCATGACCAAGCGCCTGTCCGCGTTGATCGCCCTGATCATCATCCCGATCGTTTTCGCCCTGTTCGGCGGTTTCGGCCCGAAAATCGGCCCGATGATGCTCGAAGGCATTACCAAGCTCGCGCCGACCGGCGTGATGCTGATGTTCGCGATCCTGTATTTCGCCCTGATGATCGACTCCGGCCTGTTTGACCCGGCCGTGCGCAAGATCCTCAAGATGGTCAAGGGCGACCCGTTGAAAGTGTCGGTCGGTACCGCGGTACTGGCGCTCGTGGTTTCCCTCGACGGTGACGGCGCGACCACTTACATGATCTGCGTGGCCGCCATGCTGCCGCTCTACAGCCGCATCGGCATGAGCCCGCGGATCATGGCGGGCTTGATCATCCTCGCCGGTGGCGTGATGAACATGACCCCATGGGGTGGCCCGACCGCCCGTGCCGCCAGTGCGCTGCATGTCGACCCGTCCGACATCTTCGTGCCGATGGTTCCAGCGATGGCGGCCGGTGTCCTGGCCATCCTCGCCATTGCCTACTTCTACGGCAAGCGTGAACGTGCGCGCCTGGGTGAATTGCACCTGGTGGGCGACGAGATCGACCACAGCGAAATCACCGTTTCGCAATTCCCGGATGCCCGTCGTCCGAACCTGATCTGGTTCAACGGCGCCCTGACCCTGGCCCTGATGTGCACCCTGATCGCCGGCCTGTTGCCGCTGCCGGTGCTGTTCATGGTGGCGTTCAGTATCGCCATGATCGTCAACTACCCTTGCCTGCAACAGCAAAAAGATCGCGTCGCGGCCCACGCCGGTAGCGTGCTGGCGGTGGTCGGGCTAATCTTTGCCGCGGGCATCTTCACCGGTATCCTGTCGGGCACCGGCATGGTCGATGCCATGTCGAAGAGCCTGCTGTCGGTGATTCCGGATTTCCTCGGCCCGTACCTGGCAGTGATCACGGCGTTGGTGAGCATGCCGTTCACCTTCTTCATGTCCAATGATGCGTTTTATTATGGCGTGTTGCCGGTACTGGCCGAAGCCGCCAGCCATTACGGGATTACCGCAGTGGAAATGGCACGTGCCTCGATCGTCGGTCAGCCCGTCCACTTGTTGAGCCCGCTGGTACCATCGACCTACCTGTTGGTGGCCTTGGCGGGTATCGACTTCGGTGATCACCAGCGCTTCACCCTGAAGTGGGCAGTGCTGGTGTGCATGTGCATACTGGTTGCCGCATTGCTGATGGGGATTTTTCCGCTGTTCAGCACTCTATAAGCCCAAGACTCACCATTTCGGGTCCTGGCTTCGCGGTTTGAAGTCGGGGCCCTTTTTGGTTTAACAATCGCTCAAAGGAATACACATGGAATGGCTGACCAACCCTGAAATCTGGGTTGCCTTCTTTACCCTGACCGCCCTGGAAATCGTCCTGGGTATCGATAACATCATCATGATTTCGATCCTGGTCAGCCGCATGCCCAAGCACATGCAGCAGCGCACCCGGATTTTCGGCCTGGCGCTGGCCATGGTCACGCGGATCCTGTTGCTGTTGTCGATCACCTGGGTCATGCGCCTCACCGCCGACCTGTTCGAAGCGTTCGGCCAGGGTATCTCCGGGCGTGACCTGATCCTGTTCTTCGGTGGCCTGTTCCTGCTGTGGAAGAGCTCGCAAGAGATGTACCACGCGCTGGAAGGTGAAGACGAAACCGACGACGAGCCAAACCTCAAGGGCGGCAACTTCCTCTACACCATCATCCAGATCGCGATCATCGACATCGTGTTCTCCCTGGATTCGGTGATCACTGCAGTTGGCATGGTGTCCCACGTACCGGTCATGGTCGCGGCAATCGTCGTGGCGGTACTGGTGATGATGCTGGCCTCGGGCACTATCAGCGCGTTCATCGACAAGCACCCTTCGCTGAAGATGCTGGCGCTGTCGTTCCTGTTGATCGTCGGTATGGTGCTGATTGCCGAATCCCTGGACGTGCATGTACCAAAAGGCTACGTCTACTTCGCCATGGCGTTCTCGCTGGCGGTGGAAGCGATCAACATCAAGATGCGCACCGCGATTGCGAAAAAGAAGAAGCGGCAGGATCCAGTGAAACTGCGCAAGGACATTCCGGGGCAGTAATCCCGTAAGCGGTATGTACGCAAAACCTGTGGGAGCGGGCTTGCTCGCGAAGACGGAGTGTCAGTCGACATCATTGTTGCCTGATACACCGCTTTCGCGAGCAAGCCCGCTCCCACATTGGTTTCATGACAGTTTTGTTTCAATCAGCACTTTAGCTATGCGATGCTGGCGCACAGACCGTTAGCCAACTACAGCTTAAGTACAGAACGTAGAACGTCGCGCGGCACCGCTAACTTGCCCCTCTGGGGCGCTACCACCACAGGGGGCCTGCATGCTCACCCTGCTCAATTTGCTCTCAGCCGTGGCCTTGCTGATCTGGGGCACGCATATCGTCCGAACCGGCATCCTGCGGGTGTACGGCTCCAACCTGCGCCACGTCATCGGCCAGAACATGTCCAAGCGCTGGCTGGCGTTCATCGCGGGGATCGTCGTGACCGCGATGGTCCAGAGCAGTAACGCCACGGCGATGCTCGTCACCTCGTTTGTCGGTCAGGGCCTGATGGCGCTGACCCCTGCCCTGGCAACCATGCTCGGGGCCGATGTCGGTACGGCATTGATGGCGCGGGTGCTGACCTTCGACCTGTCATGGCTGTCGCCACTGCTGATTTTTCTCGGGGTGATTTTTTTCCTGTCGCGCAAACAGACGCGGCTGGGGCAAATGGGCCGCGTCAGCATCGGCCTGGGCTTGATCATCCTGGCGCTGCAACTGATCGTCGAGGCGGCCGCGCCGATCACCCATGCCCAGGGGGTGAAAGTGATTTTCGCCTCGCTGACCGGCGACATCCTGCTCGACGCCCTGGTCGGCGCCTTGTTCGCGATGATTTCCTACTCCAGCCTGGCGGCAGTCCTGCTGACCGCGACCCTTGCCGGCGCCAGCGTAATCAGCCTGCCAGTAGCCATCGGCCTGGTGATCGGGGCCAACATCGGCAGCGGCATTCTCGCGTTCCTCAGCACCAGCATGCAGAACGCTGCCGGTCGCCAGGTGGCGTTGGGCAGCCTGTTGTACAAGCTGATCGGCCTGTTGCTGATCATCCCGGTGCTCGACCCTCTGGTGCACTGGATCGACAGCCTCGACTTCAGCCCCCAGGAAATGGTCATCGGCTTTCACCTGCTCTACAACACCGCACGCTGCCTGATCCTGCTGCCCACCGTCGGGCCGATGGCCAGGTTTTGCGCGTGGATCCTGCCGGAGCGCCCGCAAACCAACGGCATGGCCAAGCCCCGGCACCTTGACCCGACAGCCTTGGTCACGCCCAGCCTGGCGTTGGCCAACGCGGCCCGGGAAACCCTGCGCATGGGTGATCTGATCGACAACATGCTCGAGGCCATGCTCGACGTGCTGCACGGCAAGCAAACCGCCGTGACCCAGGAAATGCGGCGCCTGACCGATGATGTCGAGGCGCTCTACAGCGCGATCAAGCTGTATCTGGCGCAAATGCCCCGGGAGGACCTCAGTGACCAGGACAGCCGGCGCTGGGCGGAAATCATCGAACTGGCGATCAACCTCAAGCTCGCCAGCGACCTGATCGAACGCATGCTGCGCAAAGTCCAGCAGCAAAAAACTTCCCAGCGCCGATCGTTTTCCGAAGTGGGCCTGGAAGAGCTGGCCGGGCTGCACAGCCAGTTGATTTCCACCCTGCGCCTGGGCTTGTCGGTCTTTCTCAGTGCCGACAAGGAAAGTGCCCGCCAGTTGCTGCGTGAAAAACGTCGCTTTCGCGCACAGGAACGCCGCCTGGCCCACGCGCATGTCAGCCGTTTGCAACGTAAGATCGTGCAGAGTATCGAGACCAGTTCGCTGCACCTGGAGTTGATTGCCGACATGAAGCGTCTGAATTCGCTGTTCTGCAGCAGTGCCTACGTCGTATTGGAAGCGTCCGACACCGGCGCGCTGGCTGTGGACGATTTGGCTGACATCACGCATTCGCCTTGAACGTCTGGCAAGGTGATCAGTCAGTAACATTGATTCAGCCTCAAGGCCGTTATTGCGAGCAAGCTCGCTCCCACAGGTTTCGAGTTGACCACAATGAATGGATCAGCCCGGATTCTGTGGGAGCGAGCTTGCTCGCGATGGCGGACGGAAGGACGAAACGGATCTCCGATTGGTTGCCGGGAAGCTCGTTATGCGTTGTCTGTTGTTCGCCTGTCTGTTGCTTGGTTCACTCCCTTCGTTTGCCTTGGATCGCTTCCAGGTCGAGGGCTATACCCTGCGCAACGGTTTGCAGATGTTGCTCAAGCCCGGCACCGAGCGCGGGCACGTGGCGATCCGGCTGGTGGTCGGGGTAGGCCTGGATGATTTCGGATGCACCGATAAAGAACTGCCGCATCTGCTCGAACACTTGCTGTTCAGCGGCATCGACGCCAGCGGTGAAGGCGGCCTGGAGGAGCGCATGCAGGCGCTGGGTGGCGAGTGGAACGCTTTCACCAGCAACGCCGACACCACCTTCGTGATCGAAGCCCCGGCGAAAAACCAGCGCAAGGTCCTGGATTTGCTGTTGGCGCTGCTGACCCAGACCCATTTCGACGACGACGCCATCAACGCCGCCAAGCAAGTGGTCGAGCGTGAGGACGGCGGGCACTACACGCACCTGCAACGCTGGCTGGATCGCCAGGACCTGGGCCATACCGCCAGCAATCAATTGGCCGTGGAACTGGGCCTCAAATGCCCTGAGCGCGCGGAAGTCGATCACCTGACCCGCGAACAGCTGGAGAACGTGCGCAAGGACTGGTACGCGCCGAACAACATGACGCTGATCGTCGTCGGCGACCTCGACCGCTTACTGCCGGCCTATCTGGATCGCACTTATGGCGAGCTTGCCCCCATCACTCCGACAGAGCACCCGCCCCTGCCCCAGATCCAGGCCAGCGCCGCCCATGAGCGCAGCCTGATCCATGGCTTCGTCGGTGGCGGGGCCAAGCTGCACTGGCTGGTACCGGAGCCGGTGCTGGACGATCAGCACGACGAAACCTTCGACCTGCTCAAGGACTATCTGGACTGGGCGCTCTATCGCCAGCTGCGCCTGGCGCACAGCCTGTCCTATGGCCCCTGGGCCGAGCGCGAGGTGTTTGGCGGCGTTGGCTTCATGAGCCTGAATGCCGACCTGGAGCGCGACGACGTGAGCCAGGCACTGGAAGTGCTGGATGACTTGAAGGCCGGTATGCTCAAGGACGGTCTCAACGCCGAGACCTTCAATCGCCTCAAACAGGCCGCCATCGCCCGCCAGTCCTGGGCGGTGCAAGGCAACAGCGCACTGGCCGATTACTACTGGAGTGCCCTGGGGGACTACGCAGACGGCCGATTCGCCAACCCGGTCAAGGAATTGCAGGCGGTCACGCTGGCGCAAGCGAACAAGGCCATGCGCGAACTGCTCCTGCAGCCGGGGTATGTGCGGATCGAGAAACCCCTGGTCAGTTATGACCAATTGATGTGGGCGATTGCCGGGCTGTCGGGGTTGATGCTGTTGAGCCTGGCGGCATGGCGTTTTCATCGCAGAAAGTAAGCGCTTTCACCGATGAGGCGGTAACCTGTCAGGGATTTTTCCTACGACTACTGTGAACCGCCGAATGCCGACCCTGACCCTATTCGTCCAGCGCATCCTCGAGCTGATGAAACGCTACCCCGGGGTCATTGCGCTCGGTGGTTTCGTCTCCGGGATCGGCAGCTTCATCCTGGTGGATCGCCAGCAGGGCCTGGCGAGCTGGATCACCACCATCATGCTGATCAGCTGGGTCTGGCTGATGCTGGAAAACAGCCTGACCAAGCTGTTCACCCGAATCTTCAAGCGGGAGATCCCCCAGCCCTTGCTGCGTTATGCGACGCAGATGATTCACCAGGAAAGCCTGTTCTTCGTCCTGCCGTTCTTCTTTATCACCACGACCTGGAACAGCGGCCAGCTGTTCTTTACCGGGCTGCTGGGCATCGCGGCGCTGATTTCCATCATCGACCCGCTCTACTACAAGTGGCTGGCGCCGCGGCGCTGGGCGTTCCTGGCGCTGCACACCCTGACCCTGTTCGCCGCCCTGCTCACCGCGCTGCCGGTGATCATGCACCTGACCACTGCGCAAAGTTTCAAGTGGGCGCTGGGCATCGCCGTGCTGTTGTCGTTCCCGAGCCTGGCATCGATCTTTCCGATCCGCACCCTGCGCAACGCCCTGGCGATCCTAAGCATTACCGTGGGTATCGGCGGTGTCGGTTGGGTGCTGCGCTCGTGGGTGCCGCCGGCAACCCTGTGGATGACCGATGTGGCCATCAGCACGCAGATGCAGGATCGCACCCCCGGCGCCAGTCTCGATGAAGTCAGCGCCGAGCAGATTCGCGGCGGCGGCCTCTATGCCTACACGGCGATCAATGCGCCGCGCGGCCTGGACGAGCGGATCTATCACGTCTGGCAATTCAACGGCAAAGAGGTCGACCGAATCCCGCTCGATATCCACGGCGGTCGCAAGGAAGGCTACCGGGCCTGGACCCACAAGCAGAATTTCCCGGGCAATCCGGCAGGCAAATGGCAGGTTCGGGTATTGACCGAAGACGGGCAATTGATCGGCGTATTGCGCTTCAAGGTGGCTGACAGCACACCGGTCAAAGAAAAGTAAGGCAGTTCGTGCTATTACGTAGCTCTGCGTAACAGCCGAAAAAGCACGGAGCTTATGACCAGCAGCACAATGGCCGGCAATGCCCAATTGGACACCTCGCACTCCCCGCCTCAGATACGGGTGACGGGAGACTGGACGCTCGCCCATTACGCTGACCTCAAGCACCTGAGCGAAAAGCTCGAGGGCCAGTACAACGACAGCACCCTCATCGATCTCAACGGCCTCGGCGCCCTTGATACGGCCGGCGCCTCGCTGCTGGTGGAACTGCTGGGCTCGGAACGCCTGGGCCGCTCCGCGCAACATCCTGATTGCACCCTTTCCTCCGCCGACCGCGCGTTGTTGCAAACCGTCTATCAATCGCTGACGGATTTCTGCGTGCCCATCAAGGAGCCGGAAATCAGCGTCGGCATTCAATTGCTGACCCGCATCGGCCGTGCGGTGGACACAGTCTGGCAGGACACCCTGCAACTGCTGGGGTTCGTCGGCCTGATCCTGGAAACCATCGTCCGTGGCCTGTTTCGTCCCAAGCGCTGGCGCATTACGCCGATGGTGGCGCACATCGAACAGACCGGCCTCGACGCCGCGCCCATCGTTGCCCTGCTGACCTTTCTGGTGGGCGCCGTGGTGGCGTTTCTCGGGGCGACAGTGCTGAGCACGTTCGGCGCCAGCGTGTTCACGGTGGACCTGGTGGCGTTTGCCTTCCTGCGCGAATTCGGCGTGCTGCTGACCGCGATCCTGATGGCCGGGCGCACCGCCAGTGCGTTCACCGCACAGATAGGCTCGATGAAGGCCAACGAGGAAATCGACGCCATCCGCACCCTGGGCCTCGATCCGATGGAATTGCTCGTGGTGCCGCGGGTCCTGGCCTTGCTGGTCGCGTTGCCGATGCTGACCTTCCTGGCGATGGTTTCGGGAATTATCGGCGGCGGCGTGGTCTGCGCGGTATCGCTGGATATTTCGCCGGCAATGTTCCTGTCGCTGCTGCAATCGGACATCGGCGTTCAGCACTTTCTGGTAGGGATCGTCAAAGCACCGATCTTCGCCTTTCTCATTGCCGCGATCGGTTGCCTGGAAGGCTTCAAGGTCAGCGGCAGCGCCGAGTCCGTCGGTGCCCACACCACATCGAGCGTGGTGCAGTCGATTTTCGTGGTGATCGTGCTCGACGCCGTGGCCGCGCTGTTTTTCATGGAGATGAGCTGGTGAGTCGAGTACCCCGAGCCCCCGCCGAGGCGGTGATCGAAGTCCGTGGGCTGTGCAATCGTTTCGGCAGCCAGAGCGTGCACGAGAACCTCGACCTGGATCTGTACAAGGGCGAGATCCTTGCCGTGGTCGGCGGTTCCGGCAGCGGTAAATCAGTGCTGCTGCGCAGCATTGTCGGTTTGCGCCAGCCCAGCGAGGGCGTGGTGAAAGTCTTCGGGAAAAACCTGCCGACCCTGCCCGAGCACGAGCGGTCCCTGATAGAGCGGCGCTTCGGCGTGCTGTTCCAGAAAGGCGCGCTGTTCTCTTCGCTGACCGTGACCGAAAACGTCGCCCTGCCCCTGATCGAACATGCCGGCCTGAGCCGCGACGATGCCGAGCACCTGGCGGCGGTGAAACTGGCCCTGGCCGGCTTGCCGCTGTCGGCGGCGGACAAGTACCCCGCGTCCCTGTCCGGCGGCATGATCAAGCGCGCAGCACTGGCGCGGGCCCTGGCGCTGGACCCGGACATCCTGTTTCTCGACGAACCCACCGCCGGCCTCGATCCGATTGGTGCCGCCGCCTTCGATCAACTGATCCTGACCCTGCGTGATGCCCTGGGCCTGAGCGTTTTCCTGGTGACCCACGACCTCGACACGCTCTACACCATCACCGATCGGGTGGCGGTGCTGGCGCAGAAGAAAGTGCTGGTGGCCGATGCCATTGACGTGGTCTCGGAAACCGACGACGCGTGGATTCACGAATACTTCCATGGCCCTCGCGGCCGCGCGGCGCTGAGTGCCGCTCAACAGCTCAACGAGGTCTGACATGGAAACCCGAGCCCATCATGTATTGATCGGCCTGTTCACTGTGATCGTGGTGGCGGGCGCCCTTCTCTTTGGTTTGTTCCTGGCCAAATCCAGTGTCGACACCGAGTTCAAGGATTACGAAGTCGTGTTCAACGAGGCGGTCAGCGGCCTGTCCAAGGGCAGTTCGGTGCAGTACAGCGGGATCAAGGTCGGTGACGTGGTGACCCTGCGTCTGGACCCGAAAGACCCGCGCCGGGTGCTGGCGCGGATCCGACTCGGTGGCGATACCCCGATCAAGGAAGACACCCAGGCCAAACTGGCGCTGACCGGGGTCACCGGCACCTCGATCATCCAGCTCAGCGGCGGTACGCCACAGAGCCCGACGCTCAAGGGCAAGGACGGCAAGCTGCCGACCATCATTGCGTCGCCCTCGCCCATCGCTCGCCTGCTCAATGACAGCAATGACTTGATGGCCGGGGTGAACACCTTGATGCACAACGCCAACCTGATGTTTTCCACGGAAAACATCGAGCGCATCAGCAAGACCCTGGAGCATCTGGAGCAAACCACCGGGGTCATTGCCGACCAGCGCGGCGATATTCGCCAGGCCATGCAGCAATTGGCCTCGGTCGGCAAGCAGGCCGGTACCATGATGGAGCAGACGTCGGCGTTGATGCGCAACGCCAACGGCTTGCTCATTGACCAGGGCAAGCAGATGTTCGGCAGCGCCGAACAGGCCATGAAATCGCTGGAACAGAGCACCGCGACCATCAACCAACTGCTGAGCACCAATCAGCAATCGCTCAACAACGGCATGCAGGGTCTCAATGGCCTGGCGCCGGCGGTGCGTGAACTGCGCGAGACCCTCACCTCGTTGCGGGCTATTTCCCAACGCCTGGAATCCAACCCCAGCGGCTACCTGCTGGGCCGTGACAAGAGCAAGGAATTCACTCCATGACGCTGACCCGCCTCGCCCTCCTCGCCAGCTTCACGCTGATCAGCGCGTGCTCGATCCTGCCCAAGTCAGAACCCTTCGATCTTTATCGATTGCCGTCGGCGCAAAGCAGCATACCGGCCAGTCACGTCACGCCGCAGCGCTGGTCGTTGCGTCTGAACAAGCCCCAGGCCAGCGAAGCGTTGAACAGCCCGAACATTGCCGTCATCCCCCAGGGCGACGTGATCAGCAGCTACAAGGGCTCGCGCTGGAGCGACCCGGCGCCGGTATTGCTGCGCAACCGGCTGCTCGATGGTTTCCAGCGTGATGGTCGGGTGACGCTGCTGAGTACCGATGACAGCAACTTCCAGGCGGATCTGGAGCTGGGCGGCAGCTTGCAGGCGTTTCAGACTGAGTATCAGGGCACCAGCGCCAGCGTGGTGGTGCGCCTGGATGCCTTGTTGGTGCGGGGGTATGACCAGCGAATCCTCGCCAGCAAACGCTTTGAAGTGCGCCAGCCGTTGAGCGATTTGAAGGTGCCGGCGGTGGTGGCCGGGTTTGGCCAGGCCAGCGATCAGATCACGACGCAGGTGGTGGCGTGGGCGGTGGAGCAAGGACAAAAATTAGCGCCGCCCGCGAGATTTTGAAGTCCACACAGTTCAAAATGTGGGAGCGGGCTTGCTCGCGAAGGCGTAGTGTCAGGCGACCTATATCTTGAATGACACACCGCCTTCGCGAGCAAGCCCGCTCCCACAGGAGGGTTGTGGTTAACCGAAGAACCAGTAGCAGACGCCGATCGCCCCCAGCACACCCGCCAATTCCGCCAACAACGCACACCCCACCGCATGTCGCGCGCGCTGGATACCCACCGCGCCGAAGTACACCGCCAGTACGTAAAACGTGGTTTCGGTACTGCCCTGGACCGTTGCCGCCACCAGCGCCGGGAAGCTGTCCACGCCAGAGGTTTTCATGGTTTCGATCAGCATGGCGCGGGCGGCGCTGCCGGAGAACGGCTTGACCATCGCGGTCGGCAGCGCGTCGACGAAGCGCGTGTCCCAGCCGGCCCACTCCACCAGGTGCCGAATCCCGTCCAGGCCGAAATCCAGGGCGCCGGACGCCCGCAGCACGCCCACGGCGCAGAGCATCGCCACCAGGTACGGCAGCAGGTTCTTCGCCACATCAAAGCCTTCCTTGGCGCCTTCGACGAACGCTTCGTAGACCTTGACCTTGCGCATTGCACCGATCAATAAAAACAGCATGATCAAGCCAAATAGCGTGAGGTTGCCGAGGATCGACGACAGACCCGCCAGCGCGGTGGCGGACATCGTGCCCAGCAGCGCCATGAAACCACCGAGGGCCAGGGCGCCGGGAATCAGGTACGCCAACACGACAGGGTCCCAGACGCGCAGGCGTTGCATGAAGGCGACGGCCAGGAAGCCGACGATGGTCGAGCAACTGGTGGCGAGCAGGATGGGCAGGAACACCAGCGTCGGGTCGGGCGCGCCTTGCTGGGCGCGGTACATGAAGATCGTCACCGGCAGCAGGGTCAGGGAGGAGGCGTTGAGCACCAGGAACAGGATCTGCGCGTTACTGGCGATCGTATCGCTGGGATTGAGCTCCTGCAGGGCCTTCATGGCCTTGAGGCCGATGGGCGTGGCGGCATTGTCCAGGCCCAGGCCGTTGGCGGCGAAGTTCAGGGTGATGAGGCCGATGGCGGGGTGGCCGGGCGGGACTTCCGGCATCAAGCGCAAAAACAGTGGACCCAAGGCCCTGGCCAGCCATTCGACGATCCCGGCTTTCTCGGCGATCCGCAGGAAGCCCAGCCACAGGGTGAGCGTGCCGAACAGCAGGACCATGACCTCGACGGACAACTTGGCCATGGCGAAGATGCTCTCCACCATCGCCGCGAAGATCCCGGCGTTGCCGCCGATCAACCATTGCGCCAGCGCCGACACGGCAGCCACGATGAAGAAGCCAAGCCACAGGCCATTAAGCATCAGTCAAATCCCCCAAAAGATGCGCGAATGATAGCGGGGTGACCAGAAACGACAAACCCCGGATTTCTCCGGGGTTCATCCATGCGCTAAACATCTGTAGGAGCCGGCTTGCCGGCGAAGGCGTCATCATTGGCGATGCAGGGCTCGAAGGCCTCTTCGCTGGCAAGCCAGCTCCTACAGGTTGCGTGTCAGCTCTTGGAGGTTTCACCAACCGCCAGCTTTTCCTTGCTGCGCCAGTGCGGCAGGGAGTTCCAGTAGCGCTGGCCCTTGGCGTCGTCGTACATGCCTTCCCAACGAGCGATGACCAGCACGGCCAGGGCGTTGCCGATCACGTTCAGGGCGGTACGCGCCATGTCCATCACGCGGTCGACACCGGCGATGAATGCCAGGCCTTCCAGCGGAATACCGACGCTGCCCAGGGTCGCCAGCAGCACCACGAAGGACACGCCCGGAACGCCGGCGATGCCTTTGGAGGTGACCATCAGGGTCAGTACCAGCAGCAATTGCTGGCTGATCGACAGGTCGATGCCGTACAGCTGGGCAATGAAGATGGCTGCAATGCTCTGGTACAGGGTCGAACCGTCCAGGTTGAACGAGTAACCGGTTGGCACCACGAAGCTGCAAATGGCTTTAGGCGCGCCATAGGCTTCCATCTTCTCGATCACACGCGGCAGCACGGTTTCGGAACTGGCGGTGGAGTAAGCCAGTACCAGCTCATCCTTGAAGATGCGCATCAGCTTGATCACCGAGAAGCCGAACAGGCGAGCGATCAGGCCCAGGATCACGAAAGCGAAGAAGGCGATGGCGAAGTAAACCAGGATCACCAGTTTGGCCAGCGGAATCAGCGACGCGAAGCCGAAGTTGGCCACAGTCACCGCGATCAATGCGAACACGCCGATCGGGGCGTAGTTCATGATCATGTGAGTGACCTTGAACATGCTTTCCGATACGCCCTGGAACATCTTCACCAGCGGCTCGCGCAGGTCCGCCTGCAGGCTCGACAAACCGAGGCCGAACAGCACGGAGAAGAAGATGATCGGCAGCATTTCGCCGCGAACCATGGCCGCAAAGATGTTCGACGGGATCAGGTTGAGGATGGTTTCGATGAACGCGTGTTCATGCTGAACCTCGGCCGCCGTGGCCTGGTACTTGGAAATGTCCACAGTGCCCAGGGTGCTCATGTCGATGCCGGCACCCGGATGGAACAGGTTGGCCAGCAGCAGACCGACCACGATGGCGATGGTGGTGACGATCTCGAAGTAGACGATGGTCTTGAAGCCGATGCGCCCCAGCTTCTTGGCATCACCGACGCCAGCAATGCCGACGATCAGGGAGGAGATGACGATCGGGATCACGATCATCTTGATCAAACGGATAAAGATATCGCCCGCTGGTTGCAAGACGTTGCTGATCCACCAGGCTTTTTCGGCACTGAAATGGTTGAGCAGCGCACCGATTGCAATCCCCAATACCAGACCGATGAGGATCTGCCAGGCGAGGCTAAGCTTTGCCTTCTTCATATCTTTACCCTTACTTCAGTTTGACTCGGACAGATGCAGAAACGGTTTCGCTTGTGGCGAAAATGTCAGAGCACTTGCCCCCGTATAAGGAGCCCCGGAGCGCTTGTTAGTGGCTCTCTGGCAGGCGAAAAAAGGCGCAACTATTCCGATGCAAGGAAGCGACGTCTAATGCCGTAAACGCCTACCCTATGCCGAATCGGCATGAGGTTTTTTCAGTGAAACGCGCGTCCCAACCGGTTCGAATACGACATATTGGCAGGCATAAGTGCCGTGAACCGGCCATCACAGAGCAGATTGGGTGTTTTTTGATCAGCTGGGAAGCGTGCTGAAAAGGCAGAAAAACCTCTTATGTGCGCCGAGACCCGGGCACAAAAGAAAGGCGATTTTTCTCGATGTACGGTCGCTCATGGAGCACCGCGAACGGAAAAACAAAGGTTTGGGGCAGTACAACGACTTTAGCCTTCAAGCTCTACGCAAGTCCGTCGAGCCGCAGTTGGCTGGCGAACTTGCGTGGCAGCTTTACCCTGACCCGGCCCTTGCGCAGGCACTCCCTGTACCCGTAGGTCACTCCGCCCCTGAAGCAGGCAGAACGTCCCGACCCCCTGGTCATGCGCCTGCCTTCCTCAGGTGGCGCAGCGGCAAAGAAGCTGGGCGCTTCTTTCGCGTCTGGAAATCAGTACCACTTTGGATCTTTTCTCAGCTGCTCCATTAACAAGTCCTGCATACCCTGGTCCGGTTTTCCGAGAAAACGGTAGTTGGCATGCCGTGTCGGCGACTTGTCGGCCGGTAAACCTGCCGGTACTTCGACCAGCATGGCGTAGGCCTCCTTTTTGTCGAAACTGACCGCGACGATCAGGCGTTCGTTGGTGCAACTGGCCTGGGATTGGCACAGCGGCGCCACCAGATACTTGTCGCCATCCTCTTCAACGCCGTTCATTTGTTCAGCATCGCCAGACAGGTTGATCACCCATTCCGGCAGCCGTTCTTCTTTTTTCACTACGCCTTGCCAGGTTTCGCGGTACTGCGGGTCAGCGTTCAAGAGTTCGTTGACCCGTGCCTGCCCATCATTGGCGGCGATTGCCATGGCACTACCGCCCAGTAGCAGGGCGGCTGCCAGTGTCTTTAACGAAACGCTCATGTTCACCCTCGACCGCGACGGCCAAAGAAGAAGGAAGCGATGAACATCACCAGGAACACGACAAAGAGAATCTTGGCGATACCCGTGGCGGTGCCCGCGATACCACCGAAGCCCAGGACTGCGGCGACAATGGCAATGATCAAGAATGTGATTGCCCAGCTCAACATGGTGATTCTCCTTACGTTTCTATTTAAAGGTGCTGCATTCCCGGCGCGTCAAGCGCACCAAGTCGAATGTGCTTAAAACACCCAGCGTTCCTGACGCGGCATCTCATCGGCCGGCTGTGCCTGGTCGACGTCCATCATTCGCATCGGGGTGTTGTCTGCCAAACCGCTGCTTGCCGCGCTGAAGTGGGTTTGGGTCGGACGTTCAAACGATACGCTCGGGGCTTCTGGCTGCTGGCTCTGTTCCCAAAGAAGAAACTGTTGGCCGGCGAACAAGGTGATCAACAGTGCAAGTACCGCAAACAGGCCTTGCTGAACATGCAGTGGCGAGAGATGCAATTGGGCGGCACGTTGACGATTCATCCTGAAGCTCCTCCCACGCTGGGGAATATCGGGTTGAGGGCTTTTGTTGTTGCCCTGCGTTAATCAAGCTATTGCAGCCTGCATGCCAGCTTTTTTCCTTTAAAAAATCGTTAAAAAACAATTAGTTACAGATGAGCCAAAACGTCGGCCCGACGCATCCTGCACGATGAGCCCTCGTACGGTCGTGCGTAATGCACGACTCTTTGCAAAGGCATCGCAATATTTTTGAATTGAGAGGAGGGCGCAGCTGTCAGAAATGGACGCAAGGCATCTCTGATCCGGGTTTTCTTTTAAAGACGCGCAAACCCGGGTGCTGAAGCGAGGGGGCAGGAGATAGCTACCCTGCCATGGCAGGAATGGATCAGAATGAACCATGCAACTTGCCCGATTTTTCCCTGACTAACTAAAGATCATTCATTAAGGAGCGTAGGAAAATGGAATCCGCCACTGAGCATCAAGGCCGCATTCTTCTGGTGGATGATGAGTCTGCCATCCTGCGAACCTTCCGCTATTGCCTTGAAGATGAAGGCTACAGCGTGGCGACCGCTAACAGCGCCGCGCAAGCGGAAGCCTTGCTGCAACGTCAGGTCTTCGACCTGTGCTTCCTCGATTTGCGACTCGGAGAGGACAACGGCCTGGACGTTCTGGCGCAGATGCGCATCCAGGCTCCATGGATGCGTGTGGTGATCGTGACTGCGCATTCGGCTGTGGACACTGCCGTGGATGCGATACAGGCGGGTGCCGCCGACTATCTGGTCAAGCCGTGCAGTCCCGATC
This sequence comes from Pseudomonas sp. PLMAX, assembly GCF_046042685.1. NCBI lineage: Bacteria > Pseudomonadati > Pseudomonadota > Gammaproteobacteria > Pseudomonadales > Pseudomonadaceae > Pseudomonas > Pseudomonas sp. PLMAX. The sequence goes on from NZ_CP064949.1 coordinate 200,423, forward strand.
AGTTGCGCCTGGCCACTGCCAAGCAGCTGGAAGTGCGGCAGTTGTCGGCACGTCTGGAGGCCCTGGAAGGTGAGATACGCAAACCCAAGGACGGACTGGACTCACATAGCCCAGCGATGAAAGTCGTGCTCGAGACCGCCCGCCAAGTGGCCAATACCGATGCCAACATCCTGATTCTCGGTGAGTCCGGCACCGGTAAAGGTGAGTTGTCCCAAGCGATTCACGGCTGGAGCAAGCGCGCGAAGAAGTCCTGCATCACCATCAACTGCCCGTCGCTCACGGCTGAACTCATGGAAAGCGAGCTGTTCGGCCACAGCCGGGGCGCCTTTACCGGCGCCAGCGAAAGCACTTTGGGACGCGTCAACCAGGCCGATGGGGGCACCTTGTTTCTTGACGAAATCGGCGATTTTCCCTTGGTTTTACAGCCAAAATTGCTGCGTTTCATTCAAGACAAGGAATACGAGCGGGTAGGGGATCCGGTGACTCGTCGGGCTGATGTGCGCATTCTCGCGGCCACCAACCAGAACCTTGAGGACATGGTCCGCGACGGCCGTTTCCGCGAAGACCTTTTGTATCGCCTCAATGTCATTACCTTGCACCTGCCGCCGCTGCGCGAACGCCGGGAGGACATTCTCAACCTCGCCGACCGGTTCCTGGCCCGGTTCGTCAAGGAATACGCGCGTCCGGCACGGGGCTTCAGTGACGAGGCCCGTGAAGCGCTGTTGGGTTACCGCTGGCCAGGGAACATTCGCGAGCTGCGTAACGTGGTGGAGCGGGCGAGCATTATTTGCCCGCAGGAACGGGTCGAAATCAGCCACCTGGGCATGGCCGAAGCACCGATCAATAACGCCCCGCGTATTGGTGCGCCGTTAAGCCTGGATGAGCTGGAAAAAGCCCATATCGGAGCCGTCCTCGCCACCGCGGGGACCCTGGATCAAGCCGCCAAAACCTTGGGGATCGATGCGTCGACGCTGTATCGCAAGCGCAAGCAGTACAACCTGTGAGTCAGCGCCGATGAAACTGACGATGAAGTTGCAGACCCGGCTTTTTCTCAGCATTTCCGCGCTGATCACTGTTGCACTGCTGGGCCTGCTGCTTGGTCTTGTCAGTGTGTTGCAGATGGCCGGGAGCCAGGAAGCGCTGGTGCGCAACAACTTCGTCACCCTGGATCGGGGGCTCAAGCTGCGCCAGACCCTGGGTGATCAGTTGATCATCATGCTCAGCGAAAACAACGATCCCGCCGCCTTCGAAGCATCCAGGCAGCGTTACCTTGAGCTGCTGGAGGAAGGTATTGCCCAGGAGCCGGCGGGAGAAAATCTCGAACACGGTTTCAAAAAGGCCAAGGCCGACTATCTGGACTTTATTCGTGCGTATGAGGTGTCCGCTGACCCGACGCGAGTGCTGAACGGCAACGATGAGCTGACCGAAAAATTCAATTTGCTGCGCAATGGCTTGATTACCGAACACAAGCGGGCGCTGGACGACATCAGCACCATCGAACGCAAGGCACGCGAGCGTGCGCTGCTGATCGCCGGACTGCTTGGCCTGGTCGGGCTGGCGGTGTTGATCATCGGGTTCGTGACTGCGCATGCCATCGCCCGGCGTTTCGGCGAGCCCATCGAGGCGCTGGCGCAGGCAGCGGATCATATCGGCCAAGGTAATTTCGACGTCACGCTGCCGGTGTCCTCGTCCGTGGAGTTGAATCAGCTGACCCGGCGCTTCGGCATCATGGCCGAGGCGCTACGCCAGCACCAGGCCACCAATGTCGATGAGTTGCTGGCAGGGCAGCAGCGTTTGCAGGCGGTGCTCGACGGCATCGACGACGGTTTGCTGATGATCGACCGCCAGGGGCACCTGGAGCACCTCAACCCGGTCGCGCAGCGTCAGTTGGGCTGGGACACCGATCGACTTGGGCTAGGCCTGGGTGAGGCGCTGGAGCACCCTGAACTCGATGAACAGCTGCAGCTGGTACTGCGTGGCGGTACGCTGGAGCGAGTGCCGGATGACTTGGGCATCGAGGTCGATGGCGAGACGCGGCTGCTGACTTATAGCCTGACGCCGGTCATTCATACCCAGGGGCAGATTCTCGGTGCGGTGATGGTGCTGCACGATGTAACTGAACAGCGTGCCTTCGAACGGGTGCGCAGCGAGTTCGTCCTACGCGCCTCCCATGAGCTGCGCACGCCCGTGACCGGTATGCACATGGCATTCGGCCTGTTTCGCGAGCGCGCGCATTTCCCGCCAGAATCCCGTGAAGCCGACCTGCTGGACACGGTCAATGAAGAAATGCAGCGCCTGATGCAACTGATCAACGACTTGCTGAATTTCTCTCGCTACCAGAACGGCCTGCAGAAGCTCACCCTGGCGCCGTGCTCCATTGAGGAGTTGCTGGAACAAGCGCAGATTCGCTTCAGCGACGGTGCGCAGGACAAAGGCGTCGAGCTCCTGATCGAAGTCCAGGAGCCCTTGCCACGCTTGCAAGCCGATCAGCCGCAACTGGACCGGGTGCTCGACAACCTGATCGACAATGCCCTGCGCCATACCGCCAGTGGCGGACTGATACGGTTGCAAGCCCGGCGACATGGGGACCGGGTCATCATCAGCGTTGAAGATAACGGAGAAGGCATTGCCTATGGGCAACAGGGGCGGATCTTCGAGCCCTTTGTCCAGGTCGGCCGCAAGAAAGGCGGGGCCGGGCTCGGTCTGGCGTTGTGCAAGGAGATCGTGCAGCTGCACGGTGGCCGGATGGGCGTTTACTCGCGACCGGGGCAGGGCACTCAGTTCTATATGACGTTGACCGTGTAAGCGCTTTTACGCTTCGTCATCCAGGCGTCGGCCAGCCAGTCGACGGCCTCGGGTTATCAGCTCGATGAACTGCACTGCACTCAGCGCGTGAGCGAACAGCCAGCCCTGGCCGAACTTCACCCCCTCACTGCTCAGGAGCGCCGCCTGGGCTTCATGCTCGATGCCTTCGGCAATCACCTTCAAGTGCAGTGACTGAGCCATGTGAATGATATGCGGGGCGACACCGCTGCTCGCCGCGTCATGGCCCAGGGCATCGATGAACGCCTTGTCGATCTTGAGACAATCCACTGGCAGGGTTTGCAGGTAGGCGAGGCTGCAATAACCGGTGCCAAAGTCATCGATCAGTACCTGATGCCCGACATCGCGCAAGGCTTGCAGGTTTTCCCGGGCCACCACCACGTCGATCAATCCGCGTTCGGTGACCTCGAAGGCAATTTGCTTGGCCGCGACCCGGTGCAGGGTCAACAGGCGGGCCATCACCTGGCCGATCCGCGGGACCATGACGTCGCAGGCCGCCAGGTTGACCGAGATATACAACTGCGGATTGGCCCGCAGCAGTTGCCCCAGCTGCTCGAGCAGGCGTTGCAGGACAAAGTCGGTCATCTGGCGAATCTGCCCGGTGTTCTCGGCCATCGGAATGAACAGGTCGGGACTGGTCAGGGTGCCGTCCGGCCTGCGCCAGCGCAGCAAGGCCTCGGCCCCGACGCAGTTGCGGCTGTCGAGGTCGAAGATCGGTTGATACAGTACCTGCAACTCGCCTCGACGAATGGCGCCCGTCAGTTCAGCGTCCAGGGACTGGCGTTGGCGCACCAGCAAGAACACCAGGAAACCCACGCACAGGGCCAATAGCACGCAGGCGGGCAGCAGCCACCACCACACAGGCGGTATATGGGTGCCGCTGCGCGGGCTGATCAGCACCAGCTGGTATTCCGGGTTATCGGTGGGCATGCGGTAAATCAGCCTGTTCTGGGTGACCTGCAGCGCATCGCGGGCTTCCGGCGGCCAATGGCCAGTCGGTGGCCAGGCTTGCGCGACGCCCAGCACCGGAATGGCCCGGGTGCCATGATCCAGTACCACCAGCAGGCTGCTGCCCGGCGACAGGTCGACCATGTCGGTCAAATGGCCGCGGGAGGTCGCGACCCGGAAGTTGCCGCGTCCGAGCATCAGCGCGGCACGGTTTTCATCCGGCTCGGTAGTGGTGTTCAACCAGTAAGTGTAGGTGGGGCCTTTGATGTCCGGTGGGCGTAACAGTGACAGGCCTTCCTGGCGCGGACGGTTGGAGCAGATTCGCGAGTCGTCCATGTAGGCCGCCTCATAGACGAAGCGATAATTGAAGCTGACCTGCTGCAGGGTCGCGATCATGTCGTCGTCGCAGCTGCGCAGTGGCTGGGCTTCCAGGTCATCGAGGCTTTCGCGCAACTGCCCGAATAGTTGCTCGAGCCGGGCGAGAAAGCGTTCGCCCTGGGCGTTCATTTCCCAGCTTTCGTTTTGCTCAACCTGGTGAATGGCAACGAAGTAACTGCCGGCCATCATCAGGGTAGCGCTCAAGACAGCAGCCAGCATCGCCAGAAACCAGGGGCGATAGAACCAACTTCTGAGTGTCTCTCGAGCAGCAGTCATTATGGAATATCCGACGAATTACCAATGAGTTATAGCTGCTATTTGAGAAACGCGCTGACCGTCGGGCGATCGTCATTATTTTGTCTGAATTAATACCTGAAGCATCGCAGCTGTTTGTGCGTCCGGCGTACCGTCATAGCGCGACGGTCGAAAATGCATCTGGAAGGCCGCCAGCACATGGCGGGTAGCGACATCCAGTTCGCCGGTTTGCGGCGTGTCGTAACCGACGCGGGCCAGTTGTGACTGGAACCAGCTGATGCTCGGCAGCTGTGTTTCGAAGCGGCTTTGCTGGCGCGCTACGGCTTGCTCGTTCGGCCAAATGCCGATCCCTTGCTCAGCCAGACGCTTCCAGGGGAACAGTGGGCCTGGATCAAGCTTGCGCAGGGGGGCGATGTCGCTATGTCCGACGATGTTGCGCGGGCTGATCGCGTAGCGCTGGCTGATGTCCTTGAGCAGGACGACCAGGGACTGGACCTGCGCTTCAGTGTAGGGGTACCACAGGCGCCCGGTCGGGGTGTCCTTGAAGCCTGGATTGACGATTTCGATACCGATGGAACTGGAGTTCATCCAGGTCCGGCCTTGCCACTGGCTTTCCCCGGCGTGCCAGGACCGCAGATTTTCATCCATCAGCTTGTAGATGGTCGCGTTCTTGTCGTCGCCGACAAGGTAGTGGCTGCTGACTTCGCCGTGGGTCAGCAGTTGCAGCGAGCGCTCCAGCGATGCGGAGGTGTAATGGAGCACGACGAACTGAATGCGACTGTCGTGGTTGGCCGAAGCGTGGCTGGTGTCGTATCGGGGGCCGCTGGCGCAACCAGCCAACAGGATCAGCGACACGATGAGAGCAAGATATTTCATGGGAAAGCCAACGCGCGAAAGACAGTAATGCAACAGTGTAACGTACTGCCTTGTGCGTGTTGGCCGATCGCAACGATTTGAACAAAATGGGGCAAAAGCCTTCAGCCCAACTCCACCCGGTTTCGCCCGGCATTTTTGGCGCGGTATAGCGCCTGATCGGCTCTTTTGAGCACCAGATCGCTATGCTCACCGGGTTTGAATGCCGCCAGGCCGATGGAGAGGGTTATCGTTACCGGTTCACCCCTGAAGTGAAAAGGGCAAGCTTCGATAGCGGCGCGCAGTGTTTCCAGGAGTTTCAGGCCGTTCGCCGGAACTGTGGACGGCATCAACAGGACAAACTCCTCGCCGCCAAAGCGCGCAATGAAATCCGTTCCGCGCAGGCGTTTGCGCAGCACACTGGCAATGATTTTCAGCACTTTGTCGCCCGCCAGGTGCCCGTAGTTATCATTGATGCGCTTGAAATGATCAAGGTCGAGCATGGCCAGCATCAGCGTGTTGCCGTGCTGCTGCCATTGGCCGATCTCATGCTCCAGGCGTTCGCTCCAGGCCGCGCGGTTGGGCAGGCCGGTCAGCGGGTCGATCAGGGCTTTCTGGCGTTGCTCTTCGAGGTGCTCGCGAAAGCCCTGGGCTTCCTGTTCCATGTGCGCAACCCGTTCGGCCAGGCTGTGCAGGCGGGCTGCTACCTCCTGCTCGCGCTCGTCGCGCTGCTGGCGGTGCTGGTCCATGGTGCCGAGCAAGCCTTCAAGATGGTTCTCCAGGACGTGCTTGAGATCATCCAGGTCGGCCGCTTCCTGCACGCTGCTCTGTAAGCCGTCGACCTGTTCGCGAATCTGCGTGTCCATCGCATGGGCGGCGGATCGGCTGTCGGCATGGCCGGCGCTGGCGGCCTGCAGGTTGCTCTGGAACGATTCCAGGCGTTCATTGAGCTGCTGCAGATACGCTTCGAATTCGTGTTGGCCACTGTCGGAGATGGCCAGCATCAACGTCGCCAGATCGTCGAGAATCGGTAGCAACTCGTACCAGTTCAAGCCATTTTTCAAACGTTCACGCATCGATTCGGCTTGTGGACGATGACGCTCGGGTAGCGTCAGGTCGTCGAGCAAGCCCAACAGGGTGTCTTCGATGTGTTTGGCTACAGAACTGTAGGACGGTTCGGGCGAGTCGGGCAGGGCGTAGAGCATGTCTTGCTCGGGCTGCTGCGGATCGATGGCTGCCAGGGCCTGGGCCATGGGCGCGGGCAGCGGCAGGGTGTCGAGCAATATCGCCGGGCTCAATTCGTCGGGATTGAGTGCCTGTTCAGTCTGAGGTACGGGTTTGACAGGCGCTTGCTGCGCCTCAAGGGTTGGCGCAACAGCTTCAGGCTGGGTTGCAGCCGGAATGTCCGGAGTCGCCTGCGACGCGGTGTCAGCAATGACTGGCGGGCGCGCGACCACAGGCGCCAAAACGTTTTCGCCCGTGTGCGCGTAAAGTGCCTGTTGCGCGGGTATGGCTTCTTCGGCTTCACGTTGACCGAACAGCCGCTGCAACAGGCCAGGGCGTTCGGGTTCCGCCGGGCTCTCCAGTTGGCTCAGGGCCTTGCCTTGCAGCCCGCTCAGTTCGCCGAGCAGCAACGGGATCTCACGCGCCTGGCTGACACGGCTATCCAGTTGCTTGGCGAAGTGCTTGAGGGGGCGGCTCACTTCCCGGGGCAGAGGCAATGTCTGCAGCTGCGTGACCAGGGCGTTGAGGGCGGCGCTGGTCTGGTTGATCCGGGTTTCCCGGCGCTGCTCGGAGTCGAGTACGGCTTTTTCCAGGCGAGGCAGCAGGGCGGCAAGACCGGCGTCCATGTCGTCGGTGCGCACGACTTCGCGCATCTCCTTCATGCATTGGTCAACGACGCGGTCGGTGCCTTCCGCTGCCAGCGTGCTGCGCACCAGGCCCCGGCGCAGCAGGTCGAGCCGGGCGTCCCAGCGACGTTCGAGCTTTTCCTGTTGTTCGATGCTTTGCAGGTACTTCTCTTTCCAGCGCTGTGCTTCTTCGCTCATTCATGGGTTCCGCGGGGGGGCAGGACTCAACGCGGGCAATGCATCGGCCGTGAGCGAACCCGGCAGACGAATCTCTACCGCGACCGGCAGGTGATCGGAAATGGGTTGCGCCAGCACCTCGACCTTTTCCAGGGTCAGGCTCGGGCTCAGCAGAATATGGTCCAGGCAGCGCTGCGGGCGCCAGCTGGGGAATGTCGCATCCAGTTGCGGGGCCAGTAGGCCGAGGTCGCGCAATGGAGAGTTTTGCAGCAGGTCACTGGCGTGGGTGTTCATGTCACCCATCAATACCTGGTGCTTGTAGCCACCGATCAGCTCGCGGATGTAAGCCAGTTGCAGGCTGCGGGTACGAGCGCCAAGTGCCAGGTGCATCATGACCACCACCAGTGCTTCCGGACCTTCGCCGAAGCGCACCAGAATCGCCCCGCGACCTTTTGGCCCCGGCAGTGGATGGTCCTCGATCGCCCACGGACGCAGGCGACTGAGCACACCGTTGCTGTGCTGGCCCAGGCGACCGAGATTGCGATTGAGCTGTTGATACCAGTAGGGGAAGGCACCGAGCTGGGCCAGGTGTTCGACTTGATTGACGTAGCCTGAGCGCAGGCTGCCGCCATCGGCTTCCTGCAGGGCGACCAGATCGAAGTCGCCCAGCAGATTGCCGATTTTTTGCAGATTGTCCGCACGCCCGGTATGCGGCAACAGATGTTGCCAGCCCCGGGTCAGGTAATGCCGATACCGCTCGGTGCTGATACCGACCTGGATATTGAAGCTGAGCAAGCGCAGACGGCTATCTGCGGGCAGGCCCGTCGATTCCAGGTGATGCTCGTTGACCTGCGGATCATGCAGGCCAACGACCCGTTCGGTTCCCCAGCGGCGCATGGCAGGCGCCTCGCTTAGTTGGCGGCAGCCTTGTTAGCCGCTCGCTCTTGGTCGACCAGTTTATCGGCCAGTTGCAGGGCTTGTTCGGCACCGCCGGCAGAGCCGATGTCAAAACGGTACTTACCATTGACGATCATGGTTGGTACGCCGGTGATTTCATATTTCTTGGCAAGTTCACGGGCTTGAACGACCTGGCCCTTGATGGCAAAGGAATTGAAGGTGGCGAGGAATTTATCCTTGTCTACGCCTTGGGTGACCAGGAATTTGGCCATCTCATCCGGGGTAGTCAATTTTTTGTGTTCTTCCTGAATCGCCTTGAACACCGCAGCATGAACCTTATGCTCGACACCCATGGATTCGAGGGTCAGGAACATTTGACCGTGAGCATCCCAAGGGCCGCCGAACATTGCCGGGATACGCTTGAAATTCACGTCGGATGGAAGTTTTTCCACCCAGGGATTGATCACCGGTTCAAATTTGTAGCAGTGCGGGCAACCGTACCAGAACAGCTCCACCACTTCGATCTTGCCAGGCACGGCGACCGGCACCGGATTGCTCAGCTCGACGTAAGGTGCGGCGGGGGCTTCAGCGGCTTGGGCAGTCATGCCGAGCAGGCTGGCAGCGGCAAAAACGGCGCTGATGATCAGATTACGCATGCTTTACTCCTGGACAAATTTTATCGCCTCGCGGGACCTGGATTAAGACAGGTCATGGCGGGCCTGAGTTCTGTAGTGTAACGGCAGCGGCCACAAAAAAGGGCGGCCAAGGCCACCCTTTTTATACTTGCTGCGACGGATTAATGGAGCGTTAACGTTGCAGGAGTTGAAGATCCCGATCAACGCCCGATTCACCGGTCTTAGTGCAGGCCCTGGATGTAGCTGGACACTGCCGCGATGTCTTCGTCGCTCAGCTTTTTGGCAATGCTCTGCATCGGTTTGGTATCGCCGTCGTTATTGCGGCCACCTTCTTCCTTGCGGAAGTCAGTGAGCTGCTTGGCGATATATTGAGCGTGTTGACCGCCCAGGTGCGGGAAGCCGGCGGCTGCGTTGCCCGCGCCGTTTGGCGAGTGGCAGCCGGTGCACGATGGCAAGCCCTTGGCCAGATCACCGCCGCGGAACAGTGCTTCACCGCGTGACACGACTTTCGGGTCGGCGGCGCCGACGCTGCCCTTCTGGCTGGCGAAGTAGGCCGCGATGTCCGCCAGGTCCTGGTCGCTCAGGTTGGTCAGCAGGCCAGTCATTTCCAGAACGGTGCGCTTGCCCGACTTGATGTCGTGCAACTGCTTGGTCAGGTAGCGTTCGCCCTGGCCTGCCAGTTTCGGAAAGTTAGGCGCCATGCTGTTGCCATCCGGGCCATGACAGGCACCACATACGGCGGCTTTTGCCTGGCCTGCGGCGGCGTCACCAGGTTTGACTGGCTCACCTGCAGCATGGGCAATGCCGGAGATCCCCACGGTCAACAGCAGACTCACGATCAATTTGTTCATCAGCTAATCCAACTACGGCTAAGGGTTAAGTTATGGACCGGGTTTACTCGCTCATCCAGTGGATGATGGCTTGGTAATCCTCGGCACTGCAGTCCATGCACAAACCACGCGGCGGCATCGCCTTGAAACCCTGGGTCACGTGTTGCACCAGCGTCTCCATACCTTTCGCCAACCTCGGCGTCCAAGCTTCCTGATCGCCCTTGCGGGGCGCCATGGGTAGTTGGCCGGAATGACAGGCACCACAAACACGGTTGTACACAGCTTCCGGATCCTGTGTAGCCTGCGCGCTGTAAAGCGGCATCAGGATTACGGCAGCTAGCAGCCATTTCGTCATAAAACGACCTTTTCAGGGTTGAGAGCGATCTGCGTTCTAGTGCGCAATCAAGGTCTGTCGCTCTCGTGAACTTCATCCTGCGTCGGGACAAAGCGCACACAAAATCTGCGGCATTATATACTGGCGTCACTGAAACGGAAGCGACACTGCTTGCCGCACCTATTCCTGGCGCCGCCCACATCGGAAATCCCATGCAACTCAAGAATCCCATCCTCGGTCTGTGCCAACAGTCCACCTTCATGCTCAGCGCCGCCAAAGTCGACCAATGTCCGGATGACGAAGGCTTTGAAGTCGCCTTCGCCGGGCGTTCCAACGCCGGCAAGTCCAGTGCCCTGAACACCCTGACGCATGCCAGCCTGGCGCGCACCTCGAAAACCCCGGGGCGCACGCAACTCTTGAACTTCTTCAAGCTAGACGATGAACGCCGTCTGGTCGACCTGCCGGGCTACGGTTATGCAAAAGTACCGATCCCGCTCAAGCAACACTGGCAGCGTCACCTCGAGGCCTACCTGGGTGGTCGCGAGAGTTTGAAGGGTCTGATCCTGATGATGGACATCCGTCACCCGATGACCGACTTCGACCTGCTGATGCTCGATTGGGCCGTTGCCGCCGGCATGCCGATGCACATCCTGCTGACCAAGGCGGACAAGCTGACCTACGGCGCGGCCAAGAACACGCTGCTCAAGGTGCAGTCGGAAATCCGCAAGGGTTGGGGCGATGCCGTGACGATCCAGTTGTTTTCGGCGCCCAAACGCATGGGCCTGGAAGACGCCTACACTGTATTGGCAGGCTGGATGGAACTGGCGGACAAGGGCGCCGAAGAAGTCACCGGATAAGTGTGTAAAAAATAGTCTGAAGTGCGGTCAGGCCAGTGCGGCTTGATCGCAGCAGGCAGTTTTCTACAGGCAAAAAAAACCCCGGACTTCAATGGGGAGGGGGAAGTTCCGGGGTTCAAGTTCTAGACCGCTAGGGCGGGGTCCAGATATCTGCCAACACTTAACACAACATAGGAGCATCGAAGGGCTTCACCAGCCATTCAGTAAATCTGAGTGGCTGGAAGCAGAATTAGTTCAATTTTTTTTCGCGCGCTTTGGAATAACCCCAAGCGCCTTTTGGACTAAGCAGCGTTTGCGCAGTCTGCCGCGGCATCATGCCGCAGCAGCATCGGCGACTCAGTGCGCCTCATCCCAGTTATTGCCCACCCCGACCTCGACCAGCAATGGCACATCCAGTTTCGCCGCGCCGCTCATGTGCAGGCGAATCTCTTCGCTGACCTGCTCGACCAGATCTTCACGCACCTCCAGCACCAATTCATCGTGCACCTGCAGGATGACCTTGGCGTCGAGGCCGGAACTGGTCAGCCAGTTATCCACAGCGACCATGGCTTTCTTGATGATGTCGGCCGCCGTACCTTGCATCGGTGCGTTGATGGCCGTGCGTTCGGCGGCTGCACGCTCCTGCGGCTTGTTCGAATTGATCTCCGGCAGGTACAGCCGGCGCCCGAAGAAGGTTTCCACATAGCCTTGATCCGCGGCCTGGGCGCGGGTGCGGTCCATGTACTCGCGAACCCCGGGGTAACGGGCGAAGTAGGTATCGATATAGGCCTTGGCCGTCTTGGTATCGACACCGATGTCCTTGCCGAGTTTCTGCGCGCCCATGCCGTAGATCAGGCCGAAGTTGATCGCCTTGGCGCTGCGACGCTGGTCGGAAGTCACGTCAGTGAGTTCGACCTTGAACACTTCGGCGGCGGTTGCGGTGTGCACGTCCAGGTTGTGACGGAAGGCATTCATCAGGCCTTCATCGCGGGACAGGTGCGCCATGATCCGCAGTTCGATCTGCGAATAGTCGGCAGCCAGCAGCTTGTAGCCGGTCGGGGCGACGAAGGCCTGGCGGATGCGCCGCCCTTCAGCCGTGCGCACCGGGATGTTCTGCAGGTTCGGATCGCTGGAGGACAAGCGCCCGGTGGATGCAACGGCCTGGTGATATGAAGTGTGAATGCGGCCGGTACGCGGATTGATCTGTTCCGGTAGACGGTCGGTGTAGGTGCTCTTGAGCTTGCTCATGGAACGGTATTCCATGAGCACTTTCGGCAGCCGGTAGTCGTCCTCGGCCAGTTTGGCCAGCACTTCTTCGGCGGTGGACGGCTGACCCTTGGCGGTCTTCTTCAGCACGGGCAGGCCGAGCTTCTCGTAGAGGATGACGCCGAGTTGCTTGGGCGAACCCAGGTTGAATTCCTCACCGGCGATCTCGAAGGCTTCACGCTCCAGCGCCACCATCTTGTCGCCCAGTTCGATGCTTTGCACGCCGAGCAGCGCGGCATCCACGAACGCGCCCTGGCGTTCGATACGCGCCAGTACCGGCACCAACGGGATTTCGATGTCGGTCAGGACGCTGGCCAGGCTCGGAATGGCGTTGAGCTTCTCGAACAGCGCCTGATGCAGGCGCAGGGTGATATCGGCGTCCTCGGCGGCGTACGGGCCGGCCTGCTCGAGGGCAATCTGGTCGAACGTCAGCTGCTTGGCGCCTTTGCCGGCAATGTCCTGGAAACTCACCGTGGCGTGATCCAGGTATTTCAACGCCAGGCTGTCCATGTCGTGGCGAGTGGCCGTGGAGTTGAGCACGTAGGACTCAAGCATGGTATCGAAGGCAATGCCGCGCACGGTGATGCCGTTGGCCTGATCGCCGCCGATGGCGCAGTTGGCCAGGATGTTCATGTCGAACTTGGCGTGCTGGCCGACCTTGAGCTTGTTCGGGTCTTCCAGAATCGGCTTGAGGGCGCGCAGCACAGTGTCGCGGTCCAGTTGTACTGGCACGCCGATGTAGGAATGGGTCAGCGGAATGTAGGCGGCTTCGTTGGCCTGCACGGCGAACGACAGGCCTACCAGCTGCGCCTGTTGCGCATCGATGCCGGTGGTTTCGGTGTCGAAGGCGAACAGCTTGGCGCTGTTGAGTTTTTCCAGCCAGACGTCGAAACGGGCCTGATCAAGGATGGTTTCATAAGCGGTCTCAGGGGCGGCGGCCGGTGTCTCGACCTCGGCCTCGGATGCGCTGAACAGATCTGCAGCCGGCGCAGGCTCGGCGGCAGCACTGCTCAGTTCAAGACGTTTGGCGTCCCGATCAAGATCGTTCAGCCAGCTCTTGAATTCCAGCAGGGTGTAGAGCTCGTAGAGTTTGGCCGGATCTTCCGCGCCCATCTGCAGGTCATCGAGACCGATGTCCAACGGTACATCGACCTTGATGGTCGCCAGTTGATAGGAGAGGAAGGCCATCTCCTTGTGCTCTTCGAGCTTGGCCGGCAGGGTCTTGGCACCACGGATCGGCAGGGTCGGGACGATGTCGAGCTGCGCGTAGAGCTCGGTCAGGCCGCCATTCACGCCCACCAGCAGGCCGGAAGCGGTTTTTGGACCTATGCCGGGAACGCCCGGAATGTTGTCGGAAGAATCGCCCATGAGTGCCAGATAGTCGATGATCTGCTCGGGAGCGACGCCGAATTTCTCCTTCACGCCCTCTACGTCCATGCTGCTACCGGTCATGGTATTGACCAAGGTAATGTGGCCGTCGACCAGTTGCGCCATGTCCTTGTCGCCGGTGGAGATGACCACCGGGCGATCGGCCGCCGCGCTGCTGCGGGCCAGCGTGCCGATCACGTCATCGGCCTCGACGCCTTCGACGCACAACAGCGGGAAGCCCAGGGCGATCACGCTTTGATGCAGGGGCTCGATCTGCACGCGCATGTCGTCGGGCATGCTCGGCCGGTTGGCCTTGTATTCGGCGTACATGTCATCGCGAAACGTCCCACCCTTGGCGTCGAACACCACGGCGAAGGGACTGTCCGGGTACTGCTTGCGCAGACTCTTGAGCATGTTCAACACGCCCTTGACGGCGCCGGTCGGCAGGCCTTTGGACGTGGTCAGCGGTGGCAGCGCGTGAAAGGCGCGGTACAGGTAAGAAGAACCGTCCACCAGGACGAGGGGGGCTTGGCTCATGAGCAGGATCAACCTTTTCGGCGGGTCCGGCGCTAGAATAGCGGGACCGTTGACGACAAAGGGACAAGGTTATCATGCGCACACTAAATCGCCTGTTGCTGGCTGGCTTGTTTGCAATCACACCGTTGGCCGTCATGGCGGCGGACGATGCGCCGACACCTGAGCCGGAAGTTACGATCCGCACGGAAGGCGACAAGGTCATCCAGGAATACCGCCAGAACGGTTTCCTGTATGCGATCAAGGTCACGCCCAAGGGCGCACCGCCTTATTTCCTGGTGCGCGCAGACGGGACCGATGCAAACTTCATCCGCTCGGATCAGCCGGATATGCTGATACCGTCGTGGAAGATCTTCGAGTGGAAGTAGTTTCTTAATTTCAACCGGCGTTGGCTCAAGAGCAACGCCTCGTACTGGCAGTTTTAACCATGTCTGTGTTTACCCCCCTGGCTCGGCCCGAGCTGGAAGCTTTTCTCGCCCCTTATGGCCTCGGCCGCCTGCTTGATTTCCAGGGGATTGCCGCCGGTAGCGAAAACACCAATTTCTTTATCAGCCTGGAGCAGGGCGAATTCGTCCTGACCCTGATCGAGCGTGGCCCGGTGCAAGAGATGCCATTCTTCATCGAATTGCTCGACGTGCTGCACCAGGCCGACCTGCCAGTGCCTTACGCCCTGCGTACCACCGACGGCGTGGCCCTGCGTGAACTGGCCGGCAAGCCGGCGCTGTTGCAACCGCGCCTGGCCGGCAAGCACATCAAGCAAGCCAACGCGCAGCATTGCGCCCAGGTGGGTGAGCTGCTGGCGCACCTGCACCTGGCGACCCAGGCCAACATGATCAAGCGCAAGACCGATCGTGGCCTGGACTGGATGCTGGAAGAAGGCACGCAGTTTCTTTCGCACCTCAAACCGCAGCAGAAAGATCTGTTGCAACGGGCACTGGAAGAAATCACCGAGCAGAAAGAGAAAATCCTCGCATTGCCACGGGCCAACATCCACGCCGACCTGTTCCGCGATAACGCGATGTTCGAAGGCACACACCTGACCGGGCTGATCGATTTCTACAACGCCTGCTCGGGGCCGATGCTCTACGACGTGGCGATTGCCTTGAACGACTGGTGCTCCGACGATGACGGCCTGATCGACGGGCCACGGGCGCGGGCGTTGCTGGGTGCTTACGCCGCATTGCGTCCTTTCACCGCGGCCGAAGCCGAGTTGTGGCCGACCATGCTGCGGGTGGCGTGCGTACGCTTCTGGTTGTCGCGCTTGATCGCGGCGGAGTCTTTTGCCGGGCAGGACGTGTTGATCCACGATCCGATGGAGTTCGAGCTGCGGTTGGCGCAGCGGCAGAAGGTCAATACACCGTTGCCGTTCGCCCTTTAAAAGCTTCGCGAGCAAGCCCGCTCCCACATAGGGCCGCGTTCCATCTGGAAGCACTCGGTCCAATGTGGGAGCGGGCTTGCTCGCGAATGGGGCGACGCAGTTTTCGAATTACAACGACTCCAGGCATCCCGCCAAATCATTCCCCAACTTCTCCAGCACCTGCTCATACCCCTGGGCAGTCGCCGGCGTATACCCGCCCAGCGCATCCAGTTCCGCCAGTTTCACCGGCAGGCCCGCCACCAGGGTTTCCGCCAGGCGTGGGCGCAGCGGCGGTTCGCTGAAGACGCAGGTCTTGCCGACTTCCTGCAACCGCGCGCGCATCGCCGCGACGTGCTGGGCGCCGGGCTGCACTTCGGCCGCGACACTGAACACGCCGGCGTGCTTGAGGCCGTAGGCGTCTTCGAAGTAGTCGAAAGCCTCGTGGAATACGAAGTAAGGTTTGCCTTCAACACCCGCCAGACGTTGCTTCAAGCGTGCATCCAACGCGTCCAGGCGCTCATCAAAGGCCTTGAGGTTGCTCTGGTAACGCGCCGCGTTGGCGGAATCGGCGGCACTCAGATCCGCAGCCATTTTCGCCGCGATGACCCGGGCGTTGACCGGCGATAACCACAAATGCGCATCCAGAGTACCTGGGCGATGGTCGTGGTCATGTTCGTCGGCTTCTTCGGCATGGGAGTGGTTGTCCTCGGCGAAATGTCGCAGTTTCAGGCCAGGAAGGTCCTGCACGGCAACGCTCGGCAAGGTACGACCGTTGAGCACTCGCGGCATGAAACCTTCCATGTCCGGACCGATCCAGTACAGCAGATCCACCGATTGCACCTTCCGTACGTCGGACGGGCGCAGGGCATAGTTATGCGGCGAGGCGCCGGGTGGCAGCAGGACTTCCGGAATCGCCACGCCGTCCTGTACGGCAGCGGCGATCAGCTGTAGCGGCTTGATGCTGGTGAGGACCTTGACCTCGGCTTGCGCCGAACCGAGCAGCAGGAAACTTGCGAAAAAAGCGACAAAGATGGAAAAAAGTCGGGACACGATGACCACTCGAAGAGGCGAGAACGGGTAATATAATAACGTCTCTCACAAAATTCGTCGCCGCTCATGCCTAAAACACCGATTGCAAGTCGTCCCCACGACCACTCTCATTGCGTTCACAGCGCTCTGTCTGAGGCCGATGCCTTGTGCGCACGCAAGGGCTTGCGCCTGACCGCGTTGCGTCGGCGGGTGCTGGAACTGGTGTGGCAAAGCCATAAACCGCTGGGGGCCTACGACATTCTCGCGGTCCTCAGTGAGCAGGACGGGCGCCGGGCTGCACCCCCCACGGTCTACCGCGCGCTGGACTTCCTTTTGGAAAACGGTCTGGTACACCGCATCTCCTCGCTCAATGCCTTCATTGGCTGCAATCACCCGGCGCACGCCCACCAGGGCCAGTTCCTGATCTGCCGTGAATGCCACGCTGCCATCGAACTCGAACAGAAATCCATCAGCGACGCGATCATCGCCAGCGCCAGGGACGTCGGGTTTGTCGTCGAAGGCCAGACCGTTGAAGTGATCGGTCTCTGTTCGGGTTGCCAGGGGGCCTGATGAGTAACGCGTTGATCCGCCTCGAGCAGGTTGCCGTCACCTTTGCCGGCCAACCTGTGCTGGATAACATCGAATTGAGCGTCGAACCAGGGCAGATCGTGACTCTGATCGGCCCCAATGGCGCCGGCAAGACCACTCTGGTGCGTGCCGTGCTCGGCCTGCTGAAACCCGACAGCGGCAGCGTCTGGCGCAAGCCGAAACTGCGGGTGGGCTACATGCCACAAAAACTGCATGTCGATCCGACCCTGCCGCTCTCGGTCCTGCGCTTCCTGCGCCTGGTGCCGGGTGTGGACCGGGCGATGGCCTTGGCCGCGCTCAAGGAAGTCGGCGCCGAACAGGTGATCGATAGCCCCGTGCAAAGTGTTTCCGGCGGTGAAATGCAGCGCGTCCTGTTGGCCCGGGCCTTGTTGCGCGAGCCGCAATTGCTGGTGCTCGACGAACCGGTCCAAGGCGTCGACGTGGCCGGTCAGGCAGAACTCTATAGCCTGATCACCCGCCTGCGAGACCGTCACGGCTGCGGCGTGTTGATGGTTTCTCACGATCTGCACCTGGTGATGAGCACCACGGACCAGGTGGTTTGCCTGAATCGCCATGTCTGCTGCTCCGGCCACCCCGAGCAGGTCAGCGGCGATCCGGCCTTCGTCGAACTATTCGGAAAAAACGCACAAAGCCTGGCGATTTATCACCACCATCACGACCACGCCCACGATTTGCACGGCTCGGTGGTCAAGGCGCCCCCCTCGGGCCATACCCATGTTCATGGAGATAGCTGCAAGCATGGCTGATTTTCTGCTCTACGCCCTGCTTGCAGGTCTGGCCCTGGCGGTTGTGGCGGGCCCCTTGGGTTCCTTCGTGGTCTGGCGGCGCATGGCCTATTTCGGCGACACCCTGTCACACGCGGCATTGCTCGGCGTGGCGCTGGGTTTTCTACTGGATGTCAGCCCGACCGTGGCCGTGACCGTCGGCTGTTTGCTGTTGGCGGTGTTGCTGGTGACCTTGCAGCAGCGTCAGCCGCTGGCCTCCGACACGCTTTTGGGAATTCTCGCACCCAGCACCCTCTCTTTAGGCCTGGTGGTACTAAGCTTCATGCACGAAGTGCGGATCGACCTGATGGCCTATCTGTTCGGTGACTTGCTGGCGATCAGTCCGACCGATCTGGCGTGGATCCTCGGGGGTAGCGCGGCGGTGCTGGCGTTGCTGGTGACGTTGTGGCGGCCATTGCTGGCAATCACTGTGCACGAAGAGTTGGCGAGGGTCGAAGGGCTGCCGGTGGCGGGTTTGCGCCTGGCGCTGATGCTGTTGATCGCCGTGGTGATTGCGGTGGCGATGAAAATCGTCGGCGTGTTGCTTATCACGTCGTTGTTGATCATTCCGGCGGCTGCGGCACAACGGCACGCCCGCTCACCGGAGCAAATGGCACTGGGTGCGAGCCTGCTGGGCGTACTCGCCGTATGTGGCGGATTGGCGATGTCCTGGTTCAAGGACACCCCGGCGGGCCCATCGATCGTAGTGACAGCCGCCGCGCTGTTTCTGCTGAGTTTTGTTCTGCCCCGTCGAGGGGTGTAGACTTGCTCGTTTTTTGCGCAAATAGAGAGTCGCAGGAATGAAGTCGTTCGCCTCCCGTTATCTGCTCCTTGTCGCATTTTCTTTGCTGCTGGGCGCCTGCCAAAGCACGCCACCGGCCCCCGAGGTTCCGGATGCGCGGGCCACGGCCATTGCACAGCTGGAACAAAGTCTGGCCAGCAGCGAACTGGCCACGGCCGAGGGTCAGTTGGCGGCATTGCAGGCCGATTCACCCAACGATCAATCCCTTGAGCAATATCAGCGTCAGCTGGCCGAAGCCTATCTGCTGCGCAGCCAGATCGTGTTGCAAAAAGGCGATGTGAACGCCGCCGCCACCGCCCTGAGCCGAGCCCGTGTGCTGATGCCCAAGGCGCCGGCACTGACCGGCGGGGTCAATGGCGCCATCGCCGAGGCCCGCAAGGCTGAACTGGAAAAAGCCGAAGCAGCGCTGAAAGCCGCCGAAGCCCAGCCAAAAGCCAAGGTCATCGACCTGACGGCGGAGAGCACGACGGTTGCGTTGAATATCAATGATATGGCCAAACTACGTCGCCAACTGGACGCTATCGCCGCCGATGCGGTGAATTTTCAGTGTGATGTGAGCATTCAGGCGCCGCGTACCGATGATTACCCATGGTTGGCTAACTTGCTAACCAAACGGGTGAAAAAGCTCGATCCGCAGTTTGATTTGAATCTGGAGCGGCAGATCATTCGCAGCGTTCCGGCGCAGATGGTCTTGAGCCCTCGCAAACCGTAAAAAGCTTCGCGAGCAAGCCCGCTCCCACATTGGTTCCGTGTCGGTCACGAATCCAATGTGGGAGCGGGCTTGCTCGCGAAGGGGTCAGGCCGGAATCGCTTTAGCCTTAGGCTCCCTATCCCAAACCCGATGCTGGCCGATCGCCGCAAAAAACGGCTTGGCCAACTTGCCGTCCGCGCCCACGATCAATCCCGCATCAGCCTCCAGTTTCAACACATCCAGCAGTTGCTTCGCCTCGCCGTGCAGGGCAATTGCCTTCAAGTGTTTGTAGGCTTCAAGCAGATAATGCAACGCCACGCCGTCGGTGCTCAGCGCCTTGATCGAGGCCGCGCCTCCGGGCACGAATACCGCATCGAACGCAATGGATGGCATGCCCTCCATCGAAGCATCCACCGGCAGCATCTTGCCGTCAGCAGTGGTGACCGGCGCCGAGGTGGGCCCGAGCAGTTTGGCGTGTGCACCTTCGGCTTCCAGGGCTTTTTTCATCGCATCGACCGCATTGCCATCGACGCCGTTGGCCGCGAGAATCGCTACTTTCCGGGTCTTGATGTCCCCCGGCAGCAAGTTGGCCTGGCTCAGGGCTGGCGAACGATCCAACGAAATCTTCGGTACGTCGACCGTTCCGGCTTTGGGTGCTGGCAGGCCGAGGTTTTGCGCCACGCGCTTGGCCAGTTCCAGATCGATGTTGGCCAGGATCTCGTTCACCTCGCGTGCGCGGATGAATTCCCGTTCGACCTTGCCCAGCTCAAAGCTGTACGCCGAAATGATGTGCTCCTGCTCGTGCTTGCTCATGCTGTGGAAAAACAGCCGGGCCTGGGAGAAGTGGTCGCCGAATGACTCGCTGCGCTGACGAATCTTGTTGGCGTCGATGCGCTCCTGGTAACTCTCGAAACCGCCGTCCTGTGCGGCCGCGGGCGTCTCTTTCGGCCAGCCGCCATCGATCGAGTTCGGTTCGTAGGACGCGCGCCCCTTGTCGATGGTGGTGCGATGCAACGCATCACGCTGGCCGTTGTGGAAGGGTGCTACCGGACGGTTGATCGGGATTTCGTGAAAGTTCGGCCCACCGAGTCGGCTGATCTGCGTGTCGGTGTAGGAAAACAGCCGACCTTGCAGCAGCGGATCGTTGGAGAAGTCGATACCGGGCACGATATGCCCCGGGCAGAAAGCCACCTGCTCGGTTTCAGCGAAGAAGTTGTCCGGGTTGCGGTTGAGCGTCATTTTCCCCAGTGGCGTGATAGGCACGAGCTCTTCAGGAATCAGCTTGGTGGGGTCGAGGATGTCGAAATCGAAGGCGTGTTCGTTTTCCTCCTCGATGACCTGTACGCCCAGTTCCCATTCCGGGTAGTCGCCCATCTCGATGGCTTCCCAGAGATCGCGACGGTGATAGTCGGTGTCCTTGCCCGCCAGTTTCTGCGCCTCATCCCACACCAGCGAGCAGGTCCCGGCGGCAGGGCGCCAGTGGAATTTGACGAAGCGCGACTTTCCTTCGGCGTTGATCAGGCGAAATGTGTGCACGCCGAAGCCTTGCATGCTACGCAGGCTTTTCGGGATGGCCCGGTCGGACATGGCCCAGATCACCATATGGGCTGATTCAGGTTGCAGCGAAACAAAGTCCCAGAACGTATCGTGGGCCGAGCCGCCAGTAGGGATTTCGTTGTGAGGCTCGGGTTTTACCGCATGGACAAAGTCGGGAAACTTGATGGCGTCCTGAATGAAAAACACCGGCATGTTGTTGCCCACCAGATCGAAGTTGCCTTCATCGGTGAAGAACTTCACGGCGAAACCGCGTACGTCTCGCACGGTATCGCCTGAGCCACGGGGCCCCTGCACAGTAGAAAAACGCACGAACACCGGCGTTTTCTTTGCAGGATCTTGCAGGAAACCGGCCTTGGTCAGTACGGAGTGATTCTCGTAGGACTGGAAGAAACCATGGGCACCGGTGCCGCGGGCATGCACGATGCGCTCCGGGATGCGCTCATGGTCAAAATGCGTGATCTTTTCACGCATGATGAAATCTTCCAGCAGCGACGGCCCACGGGCGCCTGCTTTCAAGGTGTTCTGATTGTCTGCCACCTTCACGCCTTGATTGGTACGCAAGGCCTGACCGGTGGCGTCGGAGCGAAATGTTTCCAGGCTATCGAGCTTGGCGTTGGTGTTGCTGCGGTCCGGGGTATCGGTCCCGGCCAGTGCGCTTTTAGGGGCGGCAGGCTTCTTCGTACTCATCAGGCAAGACTCCTCGGGTTTTTTTCGAGTGACCTTATTAGTGACTGATGGGGTTTTACGCCGTTCCTTTTTTCTGACCTTTGATCGCGTTATTGCCAAATGACTGGTCGAATGCGAAATAAATGCTAAGAACTGCTATACGGACAGGCTAAAATGCGCGCCCGGCTAACCGCTGATCCTTTTCCAACGCGCCCCACAAGGTTCGCTACGTGATCGAGTTTCAAAACGTCCATAAAACCTACCGCGTCGCCGGTAAGGATATCCCCGCCCTGCATCCGACCAGTCTGACGATAGAGAACGGTCAGGTTTTTGGTCTGATCGGCCATTCCGGTGCGGGAAAAAGTACCCTGCTGCGTCTGATCAATCGCCTGGAAAACTCCAGCGGTGGCAAGATCATCGTGGATGGCGAAGAAGTCACGGCGCTCGACGCCAACGGACTGCGCCGTTTCCGTCAGCAGGTCGGCATGATTTTCCAGCACTTCAACCTGCTGGCGTCCAAGACCGTTGCCGACAACGTGGCCCTGCCACTGACGCTGGCGGGTGAAATGTCCCGCGCCGAGATCAATCAGCGTGTCGCCGAGCTGCTGGCCAGGGTCGGTCTGTCCGACCACGCCAACAAGTACCCGGCGCAATTGTCCGGCGGCCAGAAGCAGCGCGTCGGCATTGCCCGCGCCCTGGCGACCAAGCCGAAAATCCTGCTGTGCGATGAAGCCACCAGCGCCCTCGACCCGCAAACCACGGCGTCGGTCCTGCAATTGCTGGCCGAAATCAATCGCGAGCTGAAGCTGACTATCGTGCTGATCACCCATGAAATGGACGTGATTCGCCGGGTCTGCGACCAGGTCGGGGTGATGGATGCTGGCGTGATCGTCGAGCAAGGCACGGTGGCCGAGGTGTTCCTGCATCCAAAACACCCGACGACCAAGCGCTTCGTGCAAGAAGACGAGCAGATCGACGAAGGCGAACAGCGCGACGACTTCGCTCACGTGCCAGGCCGCATCGTGCGTCTGACCTTCCAGGGCGAAGCGACCTACGCTCCGCTGCTGGGTACCGTCGCTCGGGAAACCGGTGTGGACTACAGCATCCTGGCCGGTCGTATCGACCGCATCAAGGACATCCCTTACGGGCAACTGACCCTGGCCGTGACCGGCGGTGACATGGAAGCGGCCTTCGCCCGCTTCACCGCGGCCGACGTCCACATGGAGGTGCTGCGCTAATGGAAGCCCTGACAACTTTCTTCGCCAATATCGACTGGTTCGAAATCTGGCTGGCCACCGGCGACACCTTGCTGATGCTCGGTGGTTCGCTGTTGTTCACCGTGTTGCTGGGCCTGCCCCTGGGTGTGCTGCTGTTCCTCTGCAGCCCGCGTCAGTTGCTGGAAGCCAAGGGCGTGTACGCGATGTTGTCCCTGGTGGTGAACATTCTGCGTTCGCTGCCGTTCATCATCCTGCTGATCGTGATGATTCCGTTCACCGTGTTGATCACCGGGACTTCCCTCGGCGTCGCCGGTGCAATCCCGCCGCTGGTGGTCGGTGCCACACCGTTCTTCGCGCGACTGGTGGAAACCGCGTTGCGTGAAGTGGATCGCGGCATCATCGAAGCGACCCAGGCCATGGGCGCAACGACACGGCAGATCATCACCAATGCCTTGCTGCCCGAAGCCCGCCCGGGCATCTTCGCGGCGATTACGGTGACAGCCATTACACTGGTGTCCTACACGGCAATGGCCGGTGTGGTCGGTGCCGGTGGCCTGGGCGACCTGGCGATCCGCTTCGGTTACCAGCGTTTTCAGACTGACGTGATGGTGGTCACGGTGGTGTTGCTGCTGGTGCTGGTGCAGGTCCTGCAAACCGTAGGCGACAAGCTGGTTGTGCATTTTTCCCGGAAATAAAAAGCTCTCGTAAATGATCAATGAGCCGGCCATTCGCTGGCAGGCGCCAAACGGGCGCCGCAAGCGGGTACCCAAAAGGAGTTAGCTGAATGAAAAAACTACTCGTCGCGTTCGCTGCCGTTGCAGCCTTTTCCGCCCATGCCGCCGACACCCTGACTGTCGCGGCGACTCCGGTTCCGCACGCGGAAATCCTCGAGTTCGTCAAACCGGCCCTGGCCCAGCAAGGCGTCGACCTCAAGGTCAAGGTCTTCACCGACTACATCCAGCCGAACGTGCAGGTCGCGGAAAAACGCCTGGACGCCAACTTCTTCCAGCACCAGCCGTACCTGGATGAATTCAACAAGGCCAAGGGCACTAACCTGATTTCGGTTGCCGGCGTGCACCTGGAACCCCTGGGCGCTTACTCCAGCAAGTACAAGACTCTGGAAGAGCTGCCAAGCACCGCCACCGTGGTGATCCCGAACGACGCCACCAACGGCGGCCGTGCGCTGCTGCTGCTGGCCAAGGCCGGTGTGATCAAGTTGCAGGACTCGAACAACATCTTGTCGACGGTCAAGGACATTACCGAGAACCCGAAGAACCTGAAGTTCCGTGAGCTCGAAGCCGCGACCATTCCGCGTGTACTGACCCAGGTCGACCTGGCGCTGATCAACACTAACTACGCGCTGGAAGCCAAGCTCGATCCGTCCAAGGACGCGCTGGTCATCGAAGGCAGCGACTCGCCTTACGTGAACATCCTGGTCGCCCGCCCGGACGACAAGGACAGCGAAGCGATGAAGAAGCTGGTCGCTGCCCTGCACAGCCCGGAAGTGAAGGCTTTCATCCTCGAGAAGTACAAAGGCGCGGTCGTGCCGGCGTTCTGATTTGTAGCTATGACGAAAAAAAGGGGCGCATTGAATGCGCCCTTTTTCGCCCTGAAACACTGCCCTTGTAGGAGCCCGGCTTGCCGGCGAAGGCGATCTCACGGGCCCCTTCGCCGGCAAGCCGGGCTCCTACAGGTTGCGCGTGGGCCTTCCACCCTATCAGTTCTACTAGTAGACAGATATTCGCTGATCTTCGAAGCTGAAATTCTAGATCAAAGACTTTTAGAGGTTTTGCTCATGAATGCGAAGGCTCAAAACGTGCTACGCCGTTACCACTATGATCCGCTGGACCGACTCATAGGAACGACACCGGTAAACGATGCTCGGCTTCGGCTCTTTTACTGTAAAAAACGCTTAACCACGGAAATTCAAGGTGCTGTGCAGCGCACGATCTTTCAACAAGACGATCAACTACTGGCTCAACATGATCAACAAGATCATGTGATTGAATCCTCACTGTTAGCAACAGATCAGGCGCGCTCGGTCTTGCGGGTAGACAAGGCCAATCGCCCCAATGCCGTCAGCTACTCGCCCTACGGACACCGACCAGTAGTAGACGATTTGCGGAGCTTGTTGGGTTTCAATGGTGAGCGAGTGGATTCGGTTACGGGATACTATTTGTTGGGTATTGGTTATCGGGCATTTAATCCAATATTGATGCGATTTAACAGTCCGGACAGTTTTAGTCCTTTTGGCAGAGGCGGATTTAATTCATACGTATATTGTTTGGGCGATCCAATAAATCGCTACGATGATAGCGGTCATTTTCCTCTGCTTAAAATGCTTGGTTTAAAACCCAGAGTGAAAACATTCAAAATTCTTCATCCCAAAAAAACTGTTGATTTATACCATAATAATTTCAAGGAAACTAAGCACTTGGCGCCGGAGCCGGTAATAAGCCATGTAAAAGATGCGGAAGGTCTTAATTATTTGCAGCCGGGCGATAGAGCGAAATTTGTTTACACCAAGGATAAGAAGTTGATTGTCGGAAAGCTATATAAATACGATCAAAAATGGCATGGAATGCACCATGTCCACCATGGCAGTTTAGTCGCAAATGAGCGCAGCAATAAAGTTTTTACTGCTGGGTATATGTATAGGAGTGATGGAGGTGGGATATCAATAAGTAATGAGTCGGGTCATTACAAGCCAACTTTTGAATCACTTTTTTCGGCAAAAAAATATATAGAGGAGAGCAATATAGCGAAAGATGTTAAATTGATACGCTGGGCTAAAAATTAATTAGAGATTCATCTATTTGCATAGGCGCAAGAGAGCTTCGATGAGAATGCGTTTTGGACTGTAAGCCAAAGATCTGTGTTTGTAGATAAGTACGTAGGGCCATCATTCTGATCAAATGAAGCAAAAAAATGAGGACGAGGAATGAGTCCTCATTTTTTCTGAAATACCGACCCGTAGGAGCGCTGCAGTGATTATTGGCGCTTAAGCATCACCGGCAATTGCGCCACCAGTTTCACATTGTTCAACGGCGCCCGGATAAACCCGCGCTGCGTCCCGTCCGGCCCGATCACCGCCAGATTGCCACTGTGGTCGACAGTGTAGTTCGGCTTGCTGGTATCGGCAGGAATGAACGGAATGCTCACGGCGTTGGCCACTTTCTGCAGGTCTTCAATAGAAGTCGGGGTCAGGCCGACAAACTGTGGATCGAAGTAACCCAGGTACTGCTTGAGCTGCTTGGGCGTATCGCGGTTGGGATCGACGCTGACCAAAACGATCTGCAACTTGTCCACCGCCTCGGGCGGCAGTTCACTTTTTATCTGGCGCAGTTGGGCGAGGGTGGTGGGGCAGATGTCCGGGCAGAAGGTGTAGCCGAAGAACAGCAGCGACCACTTGCCTTTGAGTTCGTTGACGGCCACCGGCTTGCCGTCCTGATCGGTCATGGTCACGCTCGGCAGGTTGCGGCTTTGCGGCAGCAGGATGATCCCGGCGTCGATCAGTGCCGTCGGGTCGCCCTGGCCTTTGCCGGACAGCACTTTATTGATGGTGAGGCCCAGGACCAGCGCGATCAGGGCGACAAGGATGAAGATGGTTTTCTGGGTTCGGGTCATAGATTCAACAATAAGTAGTGGTCAACGAGCAGGGCGATGAACAGCAGGAACAAGTAGTAGATAGAGTACTTGAAGGTGTTGATCGCCGCGTGCGGCCGAGTGCCACGGTACAGCACCACGGCCCATTGCAGGAATCTGGCGCCAAGGCCGATGGCGCAGACCAGGTAGAGCAGGCCGCTCATGTGGATCACGTAGGGCATAAGGCTGACGGCCAACAGCGCGCAGGTGTAAAGCAGGATGTGGATTTTGGTGTAATGCTCGCCGTGGGTCACCGGCAGCATCGGGATGTCGGCCTTGGCATATTCCTCCTTGCGATGGATGGCCAGCGCCCAGAAGTGCGGCGGGGTCCAGGCGAAGATGATCAGCACCAGCAGCAGCGGTTCGGCACTGACGTGTCCGGTGGCGGCGGTCCAGCCGAGCAGCGGTGGGGCGGCACCGGCCAGGCCTCCGATGACGATGTTCTGCGGCGTCGCGCGCTTGAGGAAACCGGTGTAGACCACCGCGTAGCCGAGCAGGGAGGCGAGTGTCAGCCATGCTGTCAGTGGGTTGGTGAAGGCCAGCAACAAGGCCTGGCCGAGTAGCGCCAGCACCAGGGCAAAGGTCAGCGCGGCGGCCGGAGACACCCGGCCTTCAGCCAGCGGCCGCTTGTGGGTGCGTGCCATGACCGCATCGATCCGCCGGTCCACCACATGGTTGACCGCCGCCGCACCGCCCGCACACAAGGCAATGCCCAGGTTACCGAACACCAGCACCGTCCACGGCACTCCGGCGCGCGTCGCGAGGAACATCCCAACCAGCGAAGTGATGAGCATCAGCACCACCACTTTCGGTTTGGTCAGCTCCAGATAGTCACGCCAGATCGCCTGGCTGTGACGCGCGCCGATCAGAATCGCCATGGCATCTCTCCTTTTATTGTTATGGGCCCGGCTGAATGTTTACGCGGGCTGAAGCGCCAGCGAGTCGGCTGCTTGACCCGAACCAGGCTGGTCCGGGCGTGATAGTTGACCAGCACCATCGTCAACAGCAGCGCCGCGCCCCCGGCGTTGTGGGCGACGGCCACTGGCAGCGGTAGATGAAACAGCACGTTGCTGATTCCCAGGGTGATTTGCGCGGCGAGGGCGATCAGTACCAGGCCGGCGAGCCGCGTCATGCCGACGACTTTCAGTTGCCATGCCAAGCCGAGTAACACCAGCGTGACCAGCAGCGCGCCGATACGGTGAGTCAGGTGAATAGCGGTGCGGGCGTCGCTGTCCAGTTGCCCGCCGAGGTAGTTCGGGCCGATGTGTTGGGTCAGGTGAAAACCATTGGCAAAGTCGGCTGGCGGCAGCCATTGACCATGGCAGGTCGGAAAGTCGATACAGGCCACAGCGGCGTAGTTGGAACTCACCCAACCGCCGAGGGCGATTTGCCCGATCACCAGCAACAGCCCGGCAGTCGCCCAGTACTGCAAGCGCCGCGGAACCGTTAGCGCCGGCAATACGCCGGACAGGCGCAAGGTCAGCAGGAACAACAGGCTCAAGGTCGCAAAGCCGCCCAGCAGATGCCCGGTGACCACCTGCGGCCAGAGCTTGAGCGTCACCGTCCACATGCCGAACGCCGCCTGGGCGAATACCACCGCCAGCAGGAACAACGGCAGCTTCACCGGTTGCCCCGGATGCCGGCGATGGACCCAGGCCCGACCGGCCAACACCGAGATCAGCAGCCCCAGCGTGCCGGCGAAGTAGCGGTGGATCATCTCGTTCCAGCCTTTATGGGCTTCGACGGGCGTGTCCGGGAAATGCAATTCGGCATGGGCCAATTGCGCTTCGCTTTTCGGCACGCTGATAAAGCCATAGCAGCCGGGCCAGTCCGGGCAGCCCAGGCCTGCGTGGGTCAGGCGGGTATAAGCCCCGAGCAACACCACAATCAGTGCCAGCAAGGTGGCAAACAACGCGAGGCGAAATCCAGGCTTGGCCATGACGATGCCCTCATCCGATGTTCGACAGTTTCAACAGGTGACGCAGGTCGTTGAGCAAGTCCTTGCCTTTGACTGACGGGTCGTAGCGCAGCACCAGATTGCCGTGGGGGTCGATGATCCACAGCTGTGGCACCGCCTTGCCACCGGTGGTTTTGTTGAAGGTGTTCACGTCCAGCGGATAGCGCTGCAGTTGAGGATACTCCCGCGTCAACTTGGCGTCGTAATCAGTGCCCAGCGGCTGCGCGACGGCAATGGCATGGCTGGCGCGCCCGGCATCGCGGCCCAGGCCGATCTGGACCTGCCGTGCCAGGTACACCAGTTGCTGACAGTCCACCGCACACTCCTTGGGTGCGGTCACCAGCAACTGCCAGCGTTGTTCATCGGCCTGCACGCCAAGGTTGGCGCGGGTCTGGCCGTTGCCGATCAGTTCGCCGTGGTAACTGCGACCCTCCGGCACCCAGAACTGCAGTTTGTACATGCCGGTGGCGAGGATCATCGGACCGATCACCCCGAGCACAATCAGCAGCAGTTGCAGGCGACCCTTGCGCCGACTCGCCGGCGTTTTGGCCTCAGACATGCTGGGTGGATTCATGGCCGCTCCCATGGTGTTTCTCCTTTGCGTTGTGCCAGCCGAGGTAGAGGTAAAGGCCGAACAGGGCGATCGCCAGGGCGAACCACTGCACGGCATAAGCGAGGTGTTTTTCCGGGCCCATGGCCACGACTGGCCAATCGGCCTGGTACGTGGCGGGTCCGGTTTCTGCGCGTAATTCGTAGGCGTAGCCTTCGCGGTCCAGGGCTTTCCAGAGAGCGTTCGGATCAATGGCCGTCAGCAGTTTTGGCCAGGTACGGGTATTGGGGTCAGCGTGGAGCTGGAAAGTGGCGCCGGGAGGCACGTAGACCCAGGCGTCGAGACTCAAGAGGGTGTCGGGCGTCGCGAATTGCGGCGGTGTACGGCGGTCCGGCCACGGCAGCCAGCCGCGGTTGACCAGCAGCCACAGCCCGGTGGCTTGATCGTGAAACGGTTGCAACAATTCGACCCCGACCTTGCCATCGCGCTGGCGGTTATCCAGCAACAGGCTGTGGCTGGCGTCGAACTGGCCGTGCAGGTGAACCCGGCGGAAGGCCGGATCTGCGGTGTGTTGCAGCTCGGTGCTGGCCATCGGTTCGGCGGCCCGGCGCTCGGCGTAGCTTTGCAGCAGCGCGCTTTTCTCCGCGCCCCGACTCAATTGCCAGAACCCGAGCGACACCAGCAGCGGCAGCAACAGCGCCACCACCAGTGTCGGAATGATGCCCGGCCGAAAGCGCTTCATGGCCTGGCCAGAAAGTCGGTCGTCGCGATAGCTATACTCAAGTGCATCGCTTGTCCCCCGGAGTCCCACCATGCTCAAAACAGCCATCGTCCTGATGCTGATTGCCACGGTTGTCAGCCTGTTCAGCGGCCTGTTTTTTCTGGTCAAGGACGACAGCAGTTCGAACCGCCTCGTCATTGCCTTGAGTGTTCGTGTCGCGCTGGCCGCCATTACCGTCGGCTTGATCGCCTGGGGTTTTTTCAGCGGCCAGCTGGTTTCCCATGCCCCCTGGTAGTTGTAGGAGCGAGCTTGCTCGCGAAGGTATTTCAGTCGAAATCAACGTGTCTGACACACCTTCGCGAGCAAGGCTCCTACAGCACATAGACGAAAACGAACAGCCCGATCCACACCACATCCACGAAGTGCCAGTACCAACTCGCAGCCTCGAAGGCAAACTGGTGCTCGTTGTCGAAGTGTCCACGCATGACCCGCATCAGCATCACGAACAGGATGATGGTGCCGATCGTCACATGCGCGCCGTGAAACCCCGTGAGCATGAAGAACGTGGCGCCGTAGATGCCTGAACCCAGGGTCAGGCCCAGTTCATGGTAGGCATGGATGTACTCTTCGGCCTGGAAGCCGAGGAAGGCACAGCCCAGCAGCACGGTGAGCGCCAGCCAGATTTTCAGCGCGCCGCGATGGCCCTTTTTCAAGGCATGGTGGGCGATGGTCACGGTCACGCTGGAGCTCACCAGCAAAATGGTGTTGAGCAGCGGCAGGCCCCAGGGGCTGATGACTTCCTTGGGCGGCGGAAAGAGTTTGGAGTCCGGGTTATTCAGCAGCGGCCAGGTGAACTGAAAATTCGGCCAGAGCATATGAGCCAGGCCTTTGGCGCCTTCGCCGCCGAGTGCCGGGCCGGACACATGGCGCACATAAAACAGCGCGCCGAAAAAGGCGATGAAGAACATCACCTCCGAGAAAATGAACCAGCTCATGCCCCAGCGGAACGAGCGATCCATCTGCGCGCTGTACAACCCGCTGCGACTTTCCTTGATCACCGTACCGAACCAGCCAAAGAGCATGTAGGCCAGCAGCAGGCCGCCAACGAAAAAGATCAGTGGCCCGTGAGATTCCGGCCGCGCCGCTTTCAGATCGTTGAACCAGGTGGCCAGGCCGAGCACTGTGACGAACATCCCGACCGTGGCGATGATCGGCCATTTGCTCTGGGCCGGAACGTAATAATGTTCATGAGTTGCCATTTATTGTTCTCCTTATCGGGCACGCTCAACCGCCAGTATTGACTGCGACCGGTGGATGTCGGGCGGTGATATCGAACAGCGTGTAGGACAGCGTCAGGTGCTTCACATCCTTGGGCATGTCACGATCAACGATGAAACGTACCGGCATCTCGATCCGTTGACCGGGCTGCAGCACTTGTTGGGTAAAGCAGAAGCATTCGGTCTTGTGGAAGTACGCCGCTGCCGCGCTGGGCGCGATGCTCGGTACCGCCTGGGCGCTCATCGGCTTGTCGGTGGGGTTGTGCGCGATGAAGATCATCTCGTTCACCGCCCCGGGGTTGGCCGTCAATTCATCGTGCTTGGGATAGAAATCCCAGGACATGTCGGCGGAATTGGTCGACAGGAACTGCACGCGAACCTGCCGCGAGGTATCGACCGTCTGTTCGCCCTCATACTGCCCGGCGGTCTTGCCATTGATGCCGAATGCCTTGCACATCACGTCGTAGATCGGCACCAGGGCAAAGCCGAAGACAAACATCGCTACCACCACGAGCAATAGGCGAGTGACGAGCTTCTTCATCGAAATTGAGTCAGCCATGGTTCCAAACCTCAACACAAACCAATGTGGGAGCGGGCTTGCTCGCGAAGCAGGCACTGCGGTTCAACAGGCAAACCGCGTTATCGTTCTTCGCGAGCAAGCCCGCTCCCACAAAGGGCAAGGTGTTCATTTCACTTCCGGCGGCGTGGTGAAGGTGTGATACGGCGCCGGCGACGGGATGCTCCATTCCAGACCCTCAGCCCCATCCCACGGTTTGGCCGGTGCTGGCGGGCCGCCGCGGATGGTCTTGATCACGATGAACAGGAAGAAAATCTGCGTGGCGCCGAACATGAAGGCGCCGATCGACGACACCATGTTGAAGTCGGCGAATTGCAGGTTGTAGTCCGGAATCCGCCGCGGCATGCCTGCCAACCCTACGAAGTGCATCGGGAAGAAGGCCATGTTCATGCCGATGAACGACAGCCAGAAATGCAGCTTGCCGAGGGTTTCGTCGTACATGTGACCGGTCCATTTCGGCATCCAGTAGTAGGCCGAGGCGAAGATCCCGAAGATGGCGCCGGGCACCAGTACGTAGTGGAAGTGAGCGACCACGAAGTAGGTGTCCTGGTACTGGAAATCCGCGGGTGCGATGGCCAGCATCAGCCCCGAGAAACCGCCGATGGAGAACAGGATCACGAACGCCACGGCAAACAGCATGGGCGTTTCGAAGGTCAGCGAGCCTTGCCACATGGTACTGGCCCAGTTGAACACCTTGACCCCGGTGGGCACCGCGATCAGCAAGGTGGCGTACATGAAGAACAGCTCGCCCACCAGTGGAATGCCGACCACGAACATGTGGTGCGCCCAGACGATGAACGACAGGAACGCGATACTCGCCGTGGCGTAGACCATCGAGGTGTAGCCGAACAATGGCTTGCGCGAAAAAGCCGGAATGATCGAGCTGACGGCACCGAAGGCCGGCAGGATCATGATGTACACCTCGGGGTGGCCGAAGAACCAGAACACGTGCTGGAACAGCACGGGGTCACCGCCGCCAGCGGCACTGAAAAAACTGGTGCCGAAGTGAATGTCCATCAGCATCATCGTCACGCATCCGGCCAGTACCGGCATCACCGCGATCAGCAGGAACGCGGTGATCAGCCAGGTCCAGACGAACAGCGGCATTTTCATCAGCGTCATGCCGGGGGCGCGCAGATTGAGAATGGTCGCGATCACGTTGATCGCCCCCATGATCGAACTGATCCCCATCAAGTGGATGGCGAAGATGAAGAACGTCACGCTTTCCGGTGCGTAGGTCGTCGACAGTGGCGCGTAGAACGTCCAGCCGAAGTTGGGTCCGCCACCCGGGGTGAACAGGGTCGAAACCAGCAGGATGAACGCCGCCGGCAACAGCCAGAAGCTGAAGTTGTTCATCCGCGGCAGCGCCATGTCGGGTGCGCCGATCATCAGCGGGACCATCCAGTTGGCGAGGCCGACAAAGGCCGGCATCACCGCACCGAAGACCATCACCAGGCCGTGCATGGTGGTCATCTGGTTAAAAAATTCCGGCTGGACGATCTGCAGCCCTGGCTGGAACAGTTCGGCGCGGATCACCATCGCGAACGAGCCGCCCAGCAGGAACATGGAGAACGCAAACCACAGGTACAGCGTACCGATGTCCTTGTGGTTGGTGGTCAGCACCCAGCGCATCAGGCCTTTGGCAGGGCCGTGGGCGTGGTCGTGGGCCGCGCCGGTATGAACATGGTCATCGACTACAACAGTCATGTCCTGTCTCCTGCAAACAGATGAGCTGGGCAGGCCGGGGCGCGATGCCCCGACCGATTCCTTGGGTGCGCAATAGACCGGGTCATTTGCTTTCCGCCTGTTTCAGCTCCAGCACTTCTTTAGGGGTGACCATGTCGCCCTTATTGTTGCCCCAGGCGTTACGCTCGTAGGTCACGACCGCTGCGATATCGACTTCCGACAGTTGCTTGCCGAACGCCGCCATGGCGGTACCAGGCTTGCCGTGGAAGACAATGCTCAGGTGATCCTTGATGGGTCCGGTGGCGATTTTCGAGCCCTTGAGTGCCGGGAACATCGGCGGCAGCCCTTGACCCTCGGCCTGGTGACAGGCCACGCAGGCGGTGTGATAGACCTTGTCGCCGCGCTCCTTGAGCTCGTCGAGGGTCCATTCCTTGCTGGTCAGCTCCTTGAGTTGTGCGGCTTCAGCCTTGCGCTCGCCCAGCCATTTTTCGTAGTCGGCCTTTTCCTTGACCTCGACCACGATCGGCATGAACCCGTGGTCCTTGCCGCACAGCTCGGCGCATTGACCGCGGTAGATGCCGGGTTTTTCGACACGGGTCCAGGCTTCATTGACGAACCCCGGGATCGCATCGCGCTTGACCGCGAAGGCCGGCACCCACCAGGAGTGGATCACGTCGGCGGAGGTCACCAGGAAGCGCACCTTGGCGCCGATCGGCAGCACCAGGGGCTTGTCGACCTCGAGCAGGTAGTGCTCGGTCTTGGCTTCCTTGTTGTGGATCTGATCGGCGGGAGTGGCCAGGTTGCTGAAGAACTCGACGTCCTGGCCGAGGTATTTGTAGTGCCATTTCCACTGATAGCCGGTGACCTGGATATCGATATCCGGCTCACTGGCGTCGTACATCTTGATCAGGGTGGCGGTCGCCGGAACCGCCATGGCCACCAGGATCACGAAGGGCACGATGGTCCAGAGGATTTCGACGGTGGTACTTTCATGAAATTTTGCCGCCACCTGCCCGGTTGAGCGGCGATGGAGGATCATCGACCAGAACATGGCGCCAAAGACGATGATGCCGATCACTACACAGATCCAGAAAATGGTCATGTGCAGGTCAAACACAGCGTGACTGATTTCAGTCGCTCCAGGCGCCATATTCACAGTCCAGGCCGCTTGCGCCTGACTGAAAATCGACCACAACAGGAGGCCCATCCAGACATGTGGATGTCGCATCATTGCGGGTTCCCCTTATCGTTCTTGTTATCCCGCCGGCTTTCACCTGCGGCAAGGGAGCGGCTGCATCAGACTACGAACTTGAATCGCCGGGCCTTGCTGCAGTGCAGTCGGGCGTCATCAGCTAACTCCATTCCAACCCGAGTATAGACAGCGACTCCCACCTCGCAATGTGCTGGCGTAAATCAACTGAAACAGCATTAACTTGCGTTGCAGGGCACGAATGGAGAAGGATGCAGACGAGTGGTGGCAAACCGATATAACGGAGGCGTCTCAAGGATGAAATAATTATGACAAATGCGTCTTAGCATTTTTCGTAAGCCAGCTAAGTTATGTCTTCCCTATTTCATTGCCTTTGTTTCCTGGAGTTTTCATGAACACCGCCGCATTGCGCGAGCAGATCCAACAAGCCCAACAACACGAAGCCGAGACCGGCCTGCTGACGCGTCAACTCGAAACCAAGCTGCCTCATTTGCACCCGGCTATCCAATTGCCGGAAGCGGACGCCAACGGCGTGCTGACGCGTTTTGTCGCCGCTTACATCGACGAAGTTCCGGATCTGCTGGATGCAGCCAATGAAGTTGCCAGGGAAGCGGGCATCGAGTCACAGATCAAACCGGTGCTGAAAATCGCCGAGCAGTACTTCCTCCAGCCGCCAGCGATCATGGCAGGGCACGTCGGGCTCGACAGCCTGCTGGACGAAGCCTATCTGGCACACCGGTTCGTCGAAGAGGTCAACGACCTGTACATCAAGCATCTTGGCCAGCCACTGATCCCCTTGGACATGACTGTCGCCAACCTGATTGCTCATCAATTGATCGGTGAGGAATTTGCCAACCAACTTGATGAAGCTGTGCATCACGCCATCGACGAGATGCTTAACGAAGAGAGCTTTGCGCTGGAGTCGGTGGAGGCCTACCGCGAGAAACTCAGCAGTCCGGACACCGGCGCTGCCTGGAAGCGCTGGCCGTGCATGTCCCGACGCCTGGGCGTGGGCCTGGAGCTGGATCAGCCCGTCGCCTGACTCCATCCCCTGCAGGAGCCGGCTTGCTGGCGATCCAGACGACACGGTCTGCCTGACACACCGCGTCGCCTGGATCGCCAGCAAACCGGCTCCTGCAAGTTTCAGGTGGTGGAGCCTACGCCGGTGTTGGTCCGCACCCGCCCTTCCAACCTGCGTTTCAACCCCCGCGCCTCAATCAGCAGCCTTGACCCTTTGGCCGCATTCGCCCGACCCCATTCTTCCAGCAACTCCAGGCACGAGTGATCGATGTAGCTCAAGTTATTGAGCGGCACATGCACCGTCGCACCCGCTGGAATGCTGCCCAGTACCTGCGTCAACGCCGGCACTTTGAGAAAAGTCGCCGCACCCACCAGGCGCAGCTCCATTTCCCCGTCCTGCGCCAAGTCGATCAGGCTGATCTTCAGGCGCGAGGCTTTCAACGCCAGTTTCACCAGGGTCAAGCCGAAGCCGACCAGCACGCCTGTCAACAGGTCAGTGAAGATGATCGCCAGTGCCGTCGCGGCATACGTGAACATCGGCATGCGACCATAGCGACCCAAACCGCGAAATGCCTTGAGATCGACCAGCTTGAAACCCGTGTACACCAACACACCGGCCAGGCTCGCTACCGGAATGCTTTGCAGCACGCTCGACAGCAACATCACGAACGCCAGGAGCCACAACCCGTGGAAAATCGTCGAGTAGCGCGTGGTGGCACCGGCCTGGACGTTGGCCGAACTGCGGACGATCACCCCGGTCATGGGCAATGCACCGAGCAATCCGCAAAGCATGTTGCCGACGCCCTGGGCAGACAGTTCGCGATCGAAGTCCGAACGTTGGCCACTGTGCATGCGGTCGACCGCGGCGGCGGACAGCAGGGTTTCGGCGCTGGCGATGAAGGCTACCGCGAACGCCGCGATCAGCAGCGTGGGGTCCGCCAGGTTCAGCAAATCCGCAGGTTTCAGCCAGTCGATGGCTTCGGCCAGGTTGGCCGGCACTTCCACCCGTTTGACTTGCAGCGCCAGGACCAGGCTGGCGACGGTGGCAAGCCCTACGCCGAGCAGCGCACCTGGGACGAAGCGCAGGGAATGAGGGCGCAGCTTTTCCCACAGCCACATCACGGCGATCGTTCCCAGACCGAGCAACCCGGCCTGCCAGCCAAAGGAGGGCAGCGCCTGAGCGACGGCGGCCGGGAAGGCTGCCAGGTTATCCAGCCCCGAGGGCTTGGGCGTGGCGTCCAGCATCACGTGTATCTGTGACAGGACGATCAACACCCCGATCCCGGCGAGCATGCCGTAGACCACGGCGGGTGCTGTCACGCGAAACCAGCACCCCAGTTTCAGCCGACCGGCGACCAGTTGCAGAAAGCCCGCCAACAGCAGGATCGGCCCGAGCATGGCCACACCATGCTGGCGAACCAGTTCGAACACCAGCACCGCCAGGCCTGCCGCCGGGCCGCTGACTTGCAATGGCG
Source organism: Pseudomonas sp. PLMAX (assembly GCF_046042685.1). Lineage (NCBI taxonomy): Bacteria > Pseudomonadati > Pseudomonadota > Gammaproteobacteria > Pseudomonadales > Pseudomonadaceae > Pseudomonas > Pseudomonas sp. PLMAX. The sequence continues at coordinate 237,216 of NZ_CP064949.1, forward strand.
AGCCGGCCAGCCAGCCGACCACCAGTCCACCGATGATCCCGGTGATCAGGCCTTTGGCCGGTGGCAGTCCCGAAGCGATGGCGATGCCCATGCACAGGGGCAGGGCGACCAGAAACACAACCACCGAAGCCAACAGCTCCCGTGGCAGCACAGCTTTAAGTTGCGCAGCACGCATGATGATTCTCCCGAAGATTTCTTCAGGCATGGCGAAGCCAGGCTGCCTGATCGGCAGCCTCGGCTGAACCACACGGGTATTTAGGAGGATTTAGAAGCGCGCTTTGGGCGTCGCGACCGGAATAGGCAGGCTGCCATTGAGCGGCAGGAAACAACCCTTGTCGGCGTCGTAGGCTTTTATTTCGCTGGTTTCGATGTTGTAGACCCAACCGTGGATGAACAACTGACCATTGGCCATGCGTGAAGCCACCGAGGGGTGCGTGCGCAAGTGTTGCAACTGGGCGATCACATTTTCCTCGGTGAGGATGTGCATGCTTTCGTTTTCATCGGCGCAGTTGCAGTTTTCCTGGACCATGGTCTTGGCCACTTCGGCATGCCGCAGCCAAGCTTTGACCGTGGGCATCTTTTCCAGGCTCTGCGGGTTGAGTACCGCGCGCATGGCGCCGCAATCGGAGTGCCCGCAAATGATGATGTGGTGCACTCCCAGAGCCAGCACCGCGTACTCGATGGCCGTGGAAACGCCGCCGTTCATTTGCCCATAAGGTGGCACGACGTTGCCGACGTTGCGGGTCACGAACAGGTCGCCGGGGGCGCTGTGGGTAATTAGTTCGGGAACGATGCGCGAGTCGGCGCAGGCGATGAACATGGCGCGCGGGCGCTGGGCCGTGGCGAGTTTCTTGAAGAGTTCTTCCTGTTGCGGAAAGATCTCATGATGAAAATGCAAAAAGCCGTCAACGATATGCTGCAGCGCTGCATCGGCGGTTTCCGCCTCGGGTTGGGCAGAAGCCGACGCAGCCAACGGCTGTTTATCCTTGTCACTCATGATTCATCCTCTTTGGCGGAGTCAGGGATAATCCCGTTTTGTCCGGTGTGAAGCCAGTGGCTGTTTAAAAAACATCCAGGTCGTGAAGCTCGACCCGTCAGTCACTCGATGAACAAGGTAGCCCTCGAATCTTAACTCAAACTGAAAAAACCGCTCTAGAACCTGTGTTCCAGGTCACAAAAAACGTGACTGGCCCATGATGTGCGCGTGTTCCCCGTAATCAACCATAGGCCAATTGTCCTCAAATCAGCGACATTTGGCGACCGGGCGGACAAAAGGCTTCGCAGTCCAGGTTGAAACCCTCCCGATGGTTGAGCCCCAGGCGCTTGATGGCCTTGGCAAAACGTTGGGCCAACAGATCGGCAAAGGGACCTTCACCGCGCATGCGGGCGCCGAAGCGACTGTCGTATAGCTCGCCGCCTCGGGTCTGGCGAATCAGGCTCAGGACATGCGCCGCCCGTTGCGGATAGTGGGCAGCCAGCCATTCTTCGAACAGCGGCGCGACTTCCAGGGGCAGGCGCAACATCATGTAGGCGGCGCTCTGTGCCCCGGCCGCATGGGCCTCTGTGAGCAGGTTTTCGATTTCGCTGTCGTTGATCATCGGAATCATCGGTGAACACAGCACGCCCACCGGAACCCCGGCTTCGCGCAACACCCGGATTGCCCGCAGCCGGGCCTTGGGCGCCGCAGCACGGGGTTCGAGGATGCGTTTGAGTTCGTCGTCCAGCGTGGTCAGGCTGATCATCACCGCCACCAGCCGTTGTCGGGCCAGTTCGGCCAGCAGGTCCAGGTCGCGCAGAATCAACGAGCCTTTGGTCACGATTGTCACCGGATGACGGTAGCGCAGCAGCACTTCGAGGGTTTGGCGGGTGATCTTGTACTCACGCTCGATGGGCTGGTAAGGGTCGGTGTTGGACCCCAGGTTGACGGGGGCACACTGGTAGCCACGCCTGGAAAGCTGTTCCTCCAGTATGTCCGCAGCATTGGTCTTGGCGATCAGCTTCGTCTCGAAATCCAGGCCTGGCGACATGTCCCAATAGGCGTGACTGGGTCGCGCATAACAGTAGATGCACCCGTGCTCGCAGCCGCGATAAGGGTTGATCGATCGGTCGAAGGGCAGGTCCGGTGAGTTGTTGCGGGTGATGATGGTTTTCGCAGTCTCGATGGACACCTCGGTGCCTTGGGTCATCGGCGCTTCCTGAAACCAGCCGTCGTCCTCGGCCACCGAACGATGGGGGGCGAAGCGATTGTGCGGGTTGGTCGCGGTGCCGCGACCGCGAGGGGGCAAGGGCGTGTTCATGGGGATAGCTCGCATGCTGTATGTCTATACAGTATACGGCGAAGGCTTGAGTGACCAGTGCCGTTTGGCAGCTTCTCCCACGGCATTGCGCCGTGGAAGATGGCGCTTTCTACTCAGTGCTGTTCGTCAGGCTTTTTCTTCAGTTTCGGATTCGGAAAAAACTGCACCGCCTGAACCTTGGTGTCCGCAGGCTTGAGCGCGGATGTGTTGACCCGAGTGCCCAGTTCCTTGGGAACGGACAGACCTTGTTCATTCAGCGTATCGGAATAACCGCAGGCCACGCACTCGCGATGCGGTACATCGTCTTCACTCCACATCATCAATTTGTCCGGCTCGCTGCAGGCCGGGCAGACCGCGCCGGCGATAAAGCGTCGTTTGGTAATCACGGGACCCTCACTCATGCTGCCGCGCCCTCACTCAGGCCGCTGTGGCGCAAGAGTGCGTCAATCGAAGGCTCACGACCACGGAAGTCGACGAACAGCACCATTGGCTCCTGGGAACCGCCGCGCGCCAGGATGGCTTCACGGAACGCCCGGCCGGTATCGGCATTGAGCACACCTTCTTCCTCGAATTTCGAGAACGCATCGGCCGAGAGCACTTCAGCCCATTTGTAGCTGTAGTAGCCCGCCGCGTAACCGCCGGCGAAAATGTGCGCGAAGCTGTTAGGGAAACGGTTGTAGGCCGGAGGGCGCATTACCGAGACCTCGTCGCGCACGCCTTCAAGCACTTGCAGCACGCGGCGACCGTCACCGTGGGTGGCGTGCAGTTCGAAGTCGAACAGCGAGAATTCCAGTTGGCGGACCATCATCAGGCCGGACTGGAAGTTTTTCGCCGCGAGCATTTTCTGCAGCAGGTCCTGGGGCAGTGGTTCACCGGTTTCATAGTGACCGGAGATCAACGCCAGCCCCTCGGGCTCCCAGCACCAGTTTTCCATGAATTGGCTTGGCAGCTCGACCGCATCCCAGGCCACGCCGTTGATGCCGGACACGCCGGCATGTTCGACGCGGGTCAGCAGGTGATGCAGGCCATGACCGAACTCGTGGAACAGGGTGGTGACTTCATCGTGGGTCAGCAGCGCAGGCTTGCCGCTGTCGGCCGGCGTGAAGTTGCACACCAGGTTGGCCACCGGGCTCTGCAGCACGCCCTCGGCGGTGCGACGACGATCACGGGCACCGTCCATCCAGGCACCACCGCGTTTGTTGGCGCGGGCGTACAGGTCGAAGAAGAAACGGCCGACGTGCTGGCCGTTTTCCTTGATTTCGAACAGGCGGACATCCGGGTGCCAGGAATCAAATCCTTTTTGCTCGGCGATCTCGATGCCGTACAGACGCTGAACGATGGCGAACAGCCCACTGAGCACCTTGTCGATCGGGAAGTAGGCGCGCAGGGCTTCCTGGGCAACGCTGTAACGCTGCTCGCGAAGTTTTTCGCCATAGAAGCCGCTGTCCCAGCTTTGCAGGTCCGGGCAGCCCTGTTCGGCGGCGTAAGCCTTGAGCTGTTCCAGGTCCTGGGCGGCGAACGGTTTGCTGCGCTTGGCCAGGTCGCGCAGGAAACTCAGTACCTGATCGCTGGATTCAGCCATTTTGGTGGCCAGGCTCAGTTCCGAGAAACTGGCGAAACCCAGGAGTTTTGCCAGTTCCTGACGCAGGTCGAGGATTTCCTGCATGACCGGGCCGTTATCATTCTGGCCGGCATTCGGGCCCTGGTCCGACGCGCGGGTGCAGTAGGCGGCGTAGACTTCCTCGCGCAGGGCGCGGTCGTGGGCGTAGGTCATCACCGCGTAGTAGCTCGGGAATTCCAGGGTGATCAGCCAGCCATCGAGGTCCTTGGCTTGCGCGGCGGCGGCCATTTGCGCCTTGGCCGAATCGGTCAGGCCGGCGAGTGCGGCCTCGTCGGTGATGTGCTTGGTCCAGGCCTGGGTAGCATCCAGCAGCTGGTTGGAGAAGCGGCTGCCCAGCTCCGACAGTTTGCTTTGCACCTGGGCGTAACGTTTCTGCTCGGCTTCCGGCAGGTCGATACCCGATAGACGGAAATCGCGCAGGGCGTGTTCCAGGATAGTTTTCTGCGCTACGTCGAAACCGCCTGCTTCCGGGCTGTTGGCCAGGGCCTCATAGGCCTGGAACAGTTCACGGTTCTGGCCCATTTCGGTGGAGTAGGCGCTCAACGCCGGCAGGCAAGCCTCGTAGGCTTCGCGCAGTTCGGCACTGTTGCACACGGCATTCAAGTGGCTGACCGGACTCCAGGCCGCACCCAGGCGGTCGTTGAGCTCGTCCATTGCCAGCACCAGCCCGGCCCAGGTCGGTTGTTTGCCCTGGGTCTTGAGGATCTCGATAATGGCGGCGCGGTTGTCAGCCAGGATCTGTTCAATGGCCGGTTGCACGTGCTCGGCACGGATCGCGGAGAACGGCGGCAGGTCGTAGGACTGCAAAAGAGGGTTGTTCACGCTCACGGTTGGCACCTTGGCTGGAAGAAACATGCAGCCATCTTAATTACAATCGACGCTCACCGCAGCTATCAGCAACAGAGAGAAATCCTATCGTGAACCTTCGCAAGTACCAGAATCACACGCCATTGCTCGGCAAGGGCGCTTTTGTCGACGGCTCGGCGGTGGTGATCGGCGATGTCGAGATCGGTGAAGACAGCTCCGTTTGGCCCCTTACGGTGATCCGCGGCGACATGCACCGCATCCGCATCGGTGCGCGCACCAGCGTGCAGGATGGCTGCGTACTGCACATCACCCATGCCGGGCCGTTCAACCCCGATGGCTTCCCGTTGCTGATCGGCGATGACGTGACCATCGCCCACAAAGTCATGCTGCATGGCTGCACCGTGGGCAGCCGGGTGCTGATCGGCATGGGCAGTATCGTCATGGACGGTGCGGTGATCGCCGACGACGTCATCATCGGTGCCGGTAGCCTGGTACCCCCGGGTAAACGCCTGGACAGCGGTTTCCTGTATGTGGGCAGCCCGGTGAAACAGATCCGGCCGCTGACCGACAAGGAACAGGCCTTTTTCACCTACAGCGCGGCGAACTACGTGAAGCTCAAGGACCTGCATCTGGCCGAAGGCTACGACCGGATCTGAAACGTCTCGCTATTGCCCAGGAATTTTCATGCATTACCAAACCGTACTGTTCGACCTTGATGGCACCCTGACCGACCCACGCGAAGGCATTACCCGTTCGATTCAGTTTGCCCTGGGCAAGCTGGGCATCGATGAGCCCGACCTGACCAAACTCGAGCACTTCATCGGCCCGCCCTTGTTACAGGCCTTCATGCAGTTCTATGACTTCGACGAGGCCAGGGCCTGGGAGGCGGTGAACTTCTATCGTGAACGCTTCAAGGTCACCGGGCTGTACGAAAATCGCGTATTCGACGGGGTCACGCCGTTGTTGGAAATGCTTGGCGGGCAAGGGCGACAGCTGTACATCGCGACCTCCAAGCCTTGGGTTTTCGCCCGGGAAATCGCTCGGCATTTCGACTTCGCCAGACACTTCAAGGTGATCTACGGCAGCGAACTGGACGGCACCCGGACTAACAAGGTCGAACTGATTGCCCATCTGGTGGCCGAAGAGGGCCTGGATCCGGCCAATACCCTGATGATTGGCGACCGCAAGCACGACCTGATTGGTGCGCGCAGCAATGGGCTGGATGTGGCGGCTGTTGGGTATGGGTTTGGCAGTCGGGAAGAGTTAAGCGCAGAAGCGCCGACCTATCATTTTGAAACGCTGGATGAGATGCATCAGGCGTTTTTGCAGCGTTGATCAGAACGCCTTCGCGGGCAAGCCCGCTCCCACAGGGTATTGCGTCGTCGACACCAATTACTGTGTGAGCGGGCTTGCCCGCGAAGAGGACCTCACCGCCACCGAGGATTCAGGATCCAGCCAACTCCTTCAACGCCGTCTTGCGCTCATCGACCGGCAACGCCCCCAACTTCTTGACCTGCGCATAAAACCTCACCCAATCCCCGCCCTCTTGCCTGAACAACGCCGCAAAGGCCGGCACCCACTGGTCATACAGGCCAAACGGCAGCAACCGCGCATTGTTCATCGGCGCATTGATCCACGCGTCATAACGTTTGTCCCCGGCCCATTGGCTGTCACGCAGCTGTCGGTATTCGCTGCGCAGGCGCTCGAATTCCGCTGCTTTTCGCTGGCGCATTTGCTCAGGCGGCAGCGGCAGGCCGTACAAGTTTTCCAGCCGGGTGCGGGTATCCAGCACCAGCGCAATGAACTGCTCCCGTTGTTGCGACAGCAAGGTGCTGTCCGGCGGCAGGCCCCGAAACGCCCGCCATTGGCGGGTGCCTTCCTGCTCGACGAAGGTGGCGAATGACTCGTTGAACTCAGTGTCGTCCTTCACATAAACGCGCTGGTGCGCGAGCTCATGAAAGATCAGCGTGGCCAGGCGCTCATCGCCCCAGCCCATCATGGAGTTCATGATCGGGTCGTTGAACCAGCCCAAGGTCGAATAGGCCTCCACGCCGCCGATGGACACGTCCATGCCTTGCAGGCGTTGCACTGCCGCCTCGCCGCGAGCCGCGCCCTGGCTGTAGTAGCCGCGATAGGCCACGCAACCGGCGATGGGGAAGCAGTGGTTTTGCGGTTTCAGGGAAAATTCCGGGGTGACAAACACGTTCCAGACGACATAGGGGCGGCCAATGTCGGCATACAAGCGGTAACTCTGATTGTCCGGCAGGTGCAGTTGCTGGCTGGCGAAGGTACGGGCCCTTTGTGATTGGGCCAGGTGCGTACGCAATTTCTGATCGCGCTGTGGATCGGAAATTACCCGGGCAACGGGCTCCCGTGCCCGCAGCAGTTGCAGCTGGCCACTCGCCAACTGACTGTAGTAGCTGATGCTGGAACAACCGTTGAGTAACAAAAACAACACACCCGGAAACAAAATGCGTAAAACGCGATCAAGTAACCCATGGCTTCGACGCGGCCTGATCAAAATAAAAAATCCCTGGAGAGTCTGCTCGCAAGACTATCCCGCTTGACTGGAGCTCCGCTATGCGCAAGTTGATGCTGACGGGAGGCCTGCTGACGCTGGCCGGTTGTGCCGGATTCGGATTACCTCACCATGATCCGACGCAAGCCTGGATCGATCTGGAATCCCATCACGAAGACTCGGCCCTGGTGGCGCTGGAGGTGGACAACAAAGCAGCCACCGACAAGCGCTATTTCGAGGTTCAACCCGGCAGCCATGAGCTGACCGTTCGCTACCAGTTCCCGGTCCAGCCCACCAATATCGGCCCCAATGCGGAACCGCTGTGGCGTGACTGCCAGATGAATGTGAAATTCAGCGACTTCAATGCGGGCGAGCGCTACCAGCTGCAAGCGGGGAATATCGGCTTCCGGCCATGGGCCAAGCTTTATGATCAGCAGCGAAAAGTGATTGGCCAGGGCACACCGGCGGGCTGCCAACGAACCTGATCGGCGCTATTCTGAGTATCCCGACATTGGGACATTCATCATGCGCAGGATGATGCTGTTACTCGCCGCAAGTGCAGTGGCCGGCTGTTCGTCGCCGATGCCGGCGGCCAATCCCAATATGGCGTGGGTCGACTTCTCTACGCCATTCCCCAACGATAAATTGCTGATGGGCGAGCGATTGGATAACCAGCGCTTGCGCGACGGACGATTTTTCCAGGTCACTCCCGGTAGCCATGTGCTCACCGTGCGCTTCGATTTCGAGGTGCCAGGCGGGGGCTCGGACTTGTTCGGCGGCTCCACCGAGCGGCTGTGCTACATGATCATCAAATACGATCATTTCGAAGCCGGTCAGCGATATCTGCTGCAAGCCCGCTCCATGGCGTTCACCCCTGAAGCACGCCTCTATAACGCCAAGCGCGAGATCGTCGCCGAAGACAGCCAGGTCAATTGTGTGCCGTAGGAGCGGTCAGCGGTCATTCTTCTGGTAGATGATTTTTTTGGAGCTGCCGTCGCACGAGCCTACGACCATGTTCTGATCGTGCACTTCGTCATTGGTCACGATTTCCAGGGTATAGGACGTCACCCCCCGGGCCTGGATCTTGGCTTCGATTTCGGCCTTGAGTTCTTCACAAGGTTTGGGTGCCGCCAGGGCCGAAGTGGCCAGGGCGCAACAGATAACCGCCAAGGCAAAACGTTTCATGGTTGAAGCTCCTTCAGGCAGCGCGCACAGGTCATGCGTTTTTGCTGCTGTCATTTATTCGACCACAGTTTTGCCCGGCAAATCTTACATAACGCAAAAAAGATCGCAGCCTTCGGCAGCTCCTACAGGGCTGCGATCTTTTGGATTCAACTGACTAAAGTCGCATCCAGGCTGATTTTCGCGTTCAGCACCTTGGATACCGGGCAGCCCTCCTTGGCCTTGTTGCTCAACTCATCGAATTGCGCCTGGCTCGCGCCGGGGATTTTTGCCTTGAGAATCAATTTCACCGCCGTGATTGCAAAACCACCCTCTACTTGATCCAGGGTCACTTCGGCGTTGGTGTCGATGCTGTCGGCCTTGAGGCCGGCGTCGCCGAGAATCATGGAAAACGCCATCGAGAAACAGCCCGCGTGGGCTGCGCCGATCAACTCTTCCGGGTTGGTGCCCTTGCCGCCTTCAAAGCGGGCCTTGAAGCCATACGGCGCGTCCCTGAGCACACCGGTTTCGGTGGAAATCGAGCCGATGCCGGTTTTCAGATCGCCTTCCCAGTGGGCCGATGCTTTCTTTGTGATAGCCATGCCTGTCTCCTCAAGATCCGGCGCGAAGCGTCGCGCCGTTGTGGTTTCGTTCGCTAGGGTTCTGAGGATAGACCGGGCAGCAAAGTTCAGCGCATCTGATCGCAGCGTCATTTTGTCAGTAAATTTCTCTGTGCTATTGAATCTCGGGTATATGCCCTCATTGCATGAAACACGCTTATGGATTCGGCAGGTTTTCGTTTGTATCAAGAAACCTGCGCCCTCAATTGGAGAAGCAGGTTCATGAAACGACTGTCCGATATCAAGTTTTCGACCCTCGATCTGGTACCCGTTCGGGAGAACGGCAGCGCCGCGCAATCGTTGCGCAACTCGCTGGACCTGGCGCAGCACGTCGAGAAATTCGGCTATAACCGCTTTTGGGTGGCCGAACACCACAACATGGACGGCATTGCCAGTTCCGCGACCTCCGTGCTGCTCGGCTATCTGGCCGGTGGTACCTCGACCATTCGTGTCGGTTCTGGCGGGATAATGCTGCCCAACCACGCGCCACTGGTGATCGCCGAACAATTCGGCACGCTGGAAAGCCTGTATCCGGGGCGCATTGACCTGGGGCTGGGCCGTGCGCCTGGTTCCGACCAGATGACTGCCCGCGCACTGCGCCGCGAGCGCTCCGGCAGTGCCGACGACTTCCCGGAAGACGTGGCCGAACTGGTGCGTTATCTTGGCCCACGCACACCGGACCAGCGCATCATCGCGATGCCGGGCACCGGCACCAATGTTCCGATCTGGCTGCTGGGCTCAAGCCTGTTCAGTGCGCAGCTGGCAGGCGAACGCGGTTTGCCCTATGCCTTCGCCTCGCATTTCGCTCCGCGCTTCATGCATGAGGCTATTCGTGTCTACCGCAATCATTTCAAACCTTCGGCCGTGCTGGACAAGCCTTACGTGATGCTTGGCGTGCCGCTGGTGGCCGCCGACACGGATGAACAGGCCGACTATCTGGCGACCTCGGTGTTCCAGCGCATTCTCGCCCTGATGCGTGGCCAGAGCCTGGTGCAACGTCCGCCGGTGAAAACCATGGACGGGCTATGGCTGCCTCATGAGAAGGAAGCCGTCAGTGATTTCCTGGGGCTGGCGATGATCGGCAGCCCGCAAAAAATCCGCGCCAGGCTGGAAGTGCTGATCGAGCAGACCCAAGCCGACGAGCTGATTTTCACCTGCGACCTGTACGAACACGCGGACCGTCTGCATTCCTATGAGCTACTGGCGCAGGTCATGAAGGGCTGAGCAAGCTAACCGCAAAAAGCCGACGCGATGGCGTCGGCTTTTTGCTAGCAATTGGTTGGGGCCACCGTTTGTCGGGGCTATCGCTTGTAGACTATTTCCTTGCTGCCCTTCTCGCAGGTGCCAACGATTTTTCCGCCAGACGCACTGCCTTTATCGACAATTTCCAGCGAATAACCGGAAACGCCCTTGGCATCGAGCCTTGCCGCGATCTCGGCTTTCAATTCTTCGCAGGACTTGCCGCCTTCAGCGAAGGCAGTACCCGCCAGGCTCAACAAGCCTACCGCCAAAATAAACTTCTTCATCGGTCGCATTCTCTGGTCGGATCAAAAAAAGGCATCCAGCCATTGGCCGGAAACGCATCTAGCGCATTGCCATTCCCTATGGCACTCGGCCAGCGCGCAAGTTCAGAAGACTAGACAAACCTCAACTGCTGGCAATCCGGAACCCGACCTTGAGCGTCACCTGGAAGTGCGCAGCCTTGCCGTCCTTGATGTGTCCGCGGGTTTCGGTCACTTCAAACCATTCCAAGTGCTTGATACTTTTGTTGGCTTCGGCCAAGGCGTTGTTGATCGCGTCTTCGATACTGCTGGTGGATGAGCCGACGAGTTCGACTTTCTTATAGGTGTGATGGTCAGTCATGGCGTTCTCCTTAGGGTGTGAATTACAGCCTAGCAGTGATTTTCCGTCTTACTGCCTTCGGTCGGTGCGACATGGATGCTCACATTTACTGCACTTTCTCGAGTCCCTGAAGTCCCAACCAACACACGCCACTCATCAACAATGCAGGAGAGCCACCATGGCCAACAGCTCGTTACGTAAAGCCTCATTGCAAAGCATGGAAGCGGAGATCGAGAGTCTGCTCAAATCCTTGGAAAGCCTGAAGGACGACGCCTCGGACGAGTCGCGTAAAACCCTAAAGGTGTTGAAAGGCAATGCGGAGAACGCTTTGAGGCATTCGCGCCATCTGCTCACCGATGCCTATGAAGAGGTCAAGGTCAAAACCCGTGAGACCGGCATTGCCACTCGGGACTACGCGCAGGAGCACCCTTGGACGACTGCCGGGGTTGCTGTCGGTGCGCTGGGCCTGCTGGCGGCCTACCTGCTGTTTAAACGCGGGGAATGATCGGTCTGGCGCAGCTCATTCTTGAGCCATTGCGCCAGTTGCCTGGCGCGCCCGTCCGCGGCGCGCTTGGGTAACCACAAGGCCAGGTGAGCGGGGGTTTCACAAAATCCCCATGGGGCAACCAGGCGACCCGCCTTCAAATCCTCGGCCACCAACGGCTCGGGGGCGATCGCCACGCCCAGCCCGGCCACGGCTGCTTCCAGCAAATAATACAGATGTTCGAACCCCTGACCGTACTTCAACGCCTTGGCGTCGAGGTCGCTTTGCTGCGCCCAACTGGGCCAGGCTTGCGGACGCGAAGTGGTGTGCAGCAACGATTCAGTGAGCAGCGCCTGGGCCGGCGCCGTTTGCAGGCGCTCATATCCGGCGAACCGTGGGCTCATGACCGGGCCGATCCGTTCGCTGGCCAATTCGAAGACCTGCATGTCCGCGGGCCAGGGTGGCTCGGCAAACACCAGCAGGGCGTCCAGCCCCGGGCGACGGGGATCGAGATCGCCTTCACCGGCTGACAGGTGCAGGCGCAGGTCGGGCAGGTCGGCGTTCAGCCGTCCCAGACGCGGTATGAACCAGCGCGCCAGCAGGCTTCCCGAGCAGCCGAGGACGAACGGCGCATCCGCGGTGCTTTGCGTGAGTTCGGCGCACACGCTGCGCAAGCGCTCGAACGCTTCGCCGCTGGCGTCACGCAAACGCATGCCGGCATCTGTGAGTTTCAGGCCGCGCCCGTCCTTGATGAACAGACTCACGCCGAGGTGTTCTTCAAGCACTTTCAGCTGCCGGCTGACCGCGCCATGGGTGACGTGCAGCTGTTCGGCAGCCTGACTGACGCTGTTCAGGCGGGCCGTGGCTTCGAAGGCGCGCAGGGCGTTCAACGGTGGGAGGTCGTGGCTCATTTGATCTGTGAGTTTTCCTGACAGGTTGCAGCGATCTTATCGGTTTTCAGCCCGGGGCGTCAGGGGGTAGAGTGGTGCCCATTGTATTCCTACGCAATTCAACTGGAGCGCCCCATGACCCAGACTAATCTGCGCAACGGCCCTGACGCCAACGGCCTGTTTGGCGCGTTCGGCGGCCGTTATGTTGCCGAAACCCTGATGCCGTTGATCCTCGACCTGGCTCGTGAATACGAAGCGGCCAAGGAAGATCCTGCCTTCAAGGAAGAGCTGGCCTACTTCCAGCGCGATTACGTCGGTCGTCCGAGCCCGCTTTATTTCGCCGAGCGCCTGACCGAATTCTGTGGCGGCGCAAAGATCTATCTCAAGCGTGAAGAGCTCAACCACACCGGCGCGCACAAGATCAACAACTGCATCGGCCAGATCCTGCTGGCGCGGCGCATGGGCAAGAAACGCATCATCGCCGAAACCGGCGCCGGCATGCACGGCGTGGCGACGGCCACCGTGGCCGCGCGTTTCGGCCTGGACTGCGTGATCTACATGGGCACCACCGACATCGAACGCCAGCAGGCCAACGTGTTCCGCATGAAGCTGCTGGGCGCCGAAGTGATCCCGGTGGTGGCCGGTACCGGCACCCTGAAGGATGCGATGAACGAAGCCCTGCGCGACTGGGTGACCAACGTCGACAGCACCTTCTACCTGATCGGCACCGTGGCCGGTCCGCACCCTTACCCGGCGATGGTTCGCGACTTCCAGGCCGTGATCGGCAAGGAAACCCGTGACCAGCTGCAAGCCCAGGAAGGCCGCCTGCCCGACAGCCTGGTGGCGTGCATCGGTGGTGGTTCCAACGCCATGGGCCTGTTCCACCCGTTCCTGGACGACAAGAGCGTCGAGATCATCGGCGTGGAAGCGGCCGGCTACGGCATCGAGACCGGCAAGCACGCGGCCAGCCTGAACGGCGGCGTACCGGGTGTACTGCACGGCAACCGCACCTTCCTGTTGCAGGATGACGATGGCCAGATCATCGACGCCCACTCGATCTCCGCTGGCCTCGACTACCCGGGCATCGGCCCGGAACACGCCTGGTTGCATGACATCGGCCGTGTCCAGTACACCTCGGTGACCGACGACGAAGCACTCGCGGCCTTCCACCAGTGCTGCCGCCTGGAAGGAATCATTCCTGCCCTGGAAAGCGCCCATGCCCTGGCTGAAGTGTTCAAGCGCGCGCCGACCCTGCCCAAGGATCACCTGATGGTGGTCAACCTGTCTGGCCGTGGCGACAAGGACATGCAGACCGTGATGCACCACATGGAACACTCTCAACAAGAGCCATCCAAGCAGGAGAAACACTGATGAGCCGCCTGCAAACGCGTTTTGCCGAACTCAAGGAACAGAATCGCGCAGCTTTGGTGACTTTCGTTACCGCTGGCGACCCGGGCTATGACACCTCCCTGGCGATCCTCAAGGGCCTGCCAGCAGCGGGCGCCGACGTGATCGAGCTGGGCATGCCCTTCACCGATCCGATGGCTGACGGCCCGGCGATCCAGCTGGCCAACATCCGTGCCCTGGAGGCCAAGCAGAACCTGGCGAAAACCCTGGAAATGGTTCGTGAGTTCCGCAGGGACAACAACGAAACGCCCCTGGTGCTGATGGGCTACTTCAACCCGATCCACAAATTCGGCGTGCCGCGGTTCATTGCCGAGGCGAAAGAGGCGGGTGTCGACGGCTTGATCGTGGTCGACATGCCTCCCGAGCATAACGGTGAACTGTGCGACCCGGCCCAGGCCGCGGGCATCGATTTCATCCGCCTGACCACACCGACCACCGATGATGTGCGTCTGCCAACCGTCCTCAACGGCAGTTCCGGGTTTGTGTACTACGTGTCGGTGGCCGGTGTGACCGGTGCGGGCGCGGCAACCCTGGAGCACGTCGAAGAAGCGGTGGCGCGTCTGCGTCGCCATACCGACCTGCCGATCAGCATCGGTTTCGGCATCCGCACGCCGGAGCAAGCGGCGAACATCGCGCGCCTGGCGGATGGCGTGGTCGTGGGTTCGGCGTTGATCGATCAGATCGCCAATGCCACGACTGCGGAGCAAGCGGTTGATGGCGTTTTGAGCCTGTGCTCGGCGTTGGCCGATGGCGTGCGTAAGGCCCGTGTCAGCTGAAGGTAAAGTTCCTGATACAGAGGAATTAGAGCCTCCCAACACAGACTAACCAGCAAGACCGAGGGCTTCAGGACCATGTTCTGAAGCCCTTTTTGCTGCAGGTGTTCTGAGGAAAGACCCAATGAAAATGCCGAAACGTCTGATTGCCAGCCTGGGTGTGCTGATGCTCAGTGCCACCCCGTTGCTGCACGCCAGCGCCGATCAGCGCGACGATCATGACCACGGCGGCCCGCAACAGGGCCATTACGATAACCGTGACAATGACCATCGTGGCGGGCAGGACAATCATCGCGGTGGGCCGCCTCCTCGGGACTTTGCCCCGGTGCGTCAGACGATTCATGACCAGCGCGAGTATTTCGTCCGTGGTGCGCCGTTGCCACCAGGCATTCATCTGGAGCGTGGCCGGCCGCTGCCCCGTGGTTATTACGGAGAACGCCTGGATAACAGGGCGTTGGAGCGACTGCCGTATTACCCGGGTTACGAATGGCGTCGTGCGGGCGGGGATGTTGTGCTGATTGCTGCGGGTACGGGGATTGTCTACGAGGTGTTGCAGGGCGTTTTGTATTGATGGGGCCAGCGTGAAAAGATCGCAGCCTTCGGCAGCTCCAGGAGGCTGCGATCTTTGCTTTTATGACCTCAAGGCAACTCCAATCCACCCGATGCCTTGTGCAACTTGCGCAAATGTTCGCCAATCTGTCTCACGTTGGCTTCGTTGGCCGCCATTTCCGCTGCACGGTCTGGATCGAGCAGTGCCCTGACTTCCTTGTCCAGATCTCCGGTCAACGCCTGAAGCTGCTTCTGCCGCAGGCTGGTTTCCGATTCCAGGCGTTGCCATTCAGCAGGTTGCGGCAGGCCATAACCGCCGCTGCCGAGCAGTTCCGCCGGGCGACTGAGGAAACCGCTGTTGTCGAGAATTTGCCTTAGTGTCGCGTTGGCTTTGTCCATTCCGCCGTTTTTCAGCTCACGGGCCCCAAGGTAACGTTGTTTCACCTCATCCTGGGCCAGGAGCAACTGCTGGCGATAGCTTGCCTGCTCGAGCAAGAGCAAGGCCGCGCTGGTGCGCAAGTCTGCCTGATCGAACCATTGGCGGCGCTCTGCTGCAGTCAGGGACAACCAGTCTTCGACCTTTTCCTGTTTGATCGGCAGGCGCTTTCTCAACACCTCGAACATCGCTTGATAGCGATCGCGGAAAGAGTCGAAGCGATAACCCAGGCGAAGGGCTTCACGCGGGTCGTCCAGCACGCTGGTATCCGCCAGCCCGCGGCCCTTCAACACTTCCAGCAAGCCATTGGGCATGATGTTGTCCAGGGCAACCAGTTTTGAGTTGTTGGTGCCCCCACGCAGCAGCTTCAGCTCTTCCACGGCGCAGTTGTTCGACAGGAAGAAGTAGTTGCCGTCGTAACTCCAGTGCATCTCGGCGGCACGCTCCACCACGTTTTCAATCTCGTCACGCGACAGGTTCAGTGGCACGGAGGCGAGGCTGCGCAACTCGGTCTTGGTGTATTCGTCGATCACCTGGGCCAGTGGCAACACGAACAGGCGGGACGGGTATTTACCCACCAGGCCATCCCAACTCGATAGCTGCACGTCGCCCACGAATGCGCGGTAGGACAGTACCAGGTGCTGGTCCAGGTCCAGGCGGCAATCCGGCCCGCGGGGTCTGCCCGGGGCGCAGATCACCAGGCGCAACATGCTGTGGCCCCAACGGCTGACCCAGTTCTGGTTGGCCTCTGCCAGCAAGTAGTCGACGGCGTAGACCCGCTCCGGATCGACCTGGCCCAGGGGGGTCTTGGCGAAGTCATTGCCGGCGTTGAGGAATGCGAAGGTCCTGGCGCAATCGCCTTTGGCGGCGGGAGCCCAGCCGAAGTGCTCCTTGTAGTAGCGGTACAGCGCCGGGCGACGACAGGCGTAGCTCGGGTCGAGGAGGAAATACTCCATGTTGACCGCGACGAATTCCTTCGGGCTGCTGATCTCGTAGATGTCCGGGCTGCGGGCGATCTGGCGGTTGTGCTGTTCGCGCTCGCCACGCCGGCCAACGTATTGCTGCCAACCGGCGAGGTCGAGCAGGCGCGGGTCATCACTGAGTGTGAAGCGCCGGCCCGATTGGCCACGGCATTGGTCGGGAATGCCCACCAGCCCCGAGCTGCTCTCCTGGCGGGTGCAGCGTTGAATCAACGTGCGTTCCGACGTAGGCCACAAGCGCGAGCGGTCATAAATGTGAGTCAGCTCGTGCAACACCGTGGCCAGCAGTTCCCGGCGCACAGTGCCATGGGGGCGATTGGTTTTTTTGCTCGCCGCACTGCCGTCGGTGAGGCTGGCCAGCAGTTTGCGATTCAGGTCGAGTTCGGATACCGGCGACGCCTGGCCATAGGCATCGCTGCGCATGTCATCGGTCCAGCCGACATCGATGCGCCGATCGAGTTGCTCGATGAACCGCGGCGGCAATGCCTGCATGGCTTCATCAAGCAACGCCTGGCTGGCCTGTTGTTGCGCGGGGCTCAGGCCTTCGGTCTTGAGGTGCAGTTCGAGGTCGGCGTGGGCCGTGCTGCCAAACAGCAGCACGACCCCGGCCAACAGCAAGGCAGCTGGCGACCTCACAGTGCGAGGATGGCTTCGGCGAGATCCTGGTCACTGGCATCGCGGGCTTCCGGAACGCGAGTGCGCAACAAATTGAGAGCGGATTCCAGGTGCGCGCCACGAATATCGCCGTTGCTGGCGACGAAGCTCGCAGCATCGTCCTGGGCTTCGCGGACGATTTTCGAGTCGCGGATCGACGTCGTCGTGTCGGAAGTGAAGTCCAGTGTGCGCTGGGTGGCACGAATGAGGATGTTGCTGGTGGCAACCAGGGTTTGGGCCTGGGCCACATCAGCCAACAACAGCAGGCCAAGGGTGGCAACAATCAGCGGGTTACGCATGGAACGACTCCGGAGGAACTTGGGATAACTATTGGACGAGAATTGCCTGTGCCAGTTCAAGGTCGCTGGCATGAAGTTTTGGCTGGGCGTGGCGCAGGTAAGACAAGGCCGATTCCAGTCGTACGCCTCTCATTTGACCATCACTGGCGACGAATGCCGCGGCATCATCCCGGGCGGCGAGCAACAGTTTATGGTCGAAGGGGGCAGAGGTCACCAGGCTTGAGGCATAACTGCTGGCCACAATGCCCTGGGTAGACAGGTTGAACGCATCGAAGGCATGGGCCGCCCCTGAGTAGCTGGCTGCAAGAAATACTGGGGTTATCAACAGATTTGAAAGAAAACGCATGAGACTCGACAGTTGAAAGTGAGTCCCAAGGCTAGCGCAAGGCCCGGGCTAGAGCCAGCGCGGAAACATTGGGACACGGCATGCGTGTCCCACATCAAGGCAAACGCTTAGATGGTCAGGATGGCCTGGGCCAATTGTGCGTCTGTTGCGTTCAGCTGTGGAGCCTGATGGCGAATGTGATCGAGTGCGCTTTCCAGTTTTACCCCACGGATGCTGCCTTCGCTGGCGACGAAGCTGGCAGCGTCGTCACGGGCCGCGAGCACGATCTTGTCATCCTTGAACGAAGACGTGATGTCGGAAGTCGCGTCGGAGGTGGCTTTGAGTGCACCGACAACGGCATCGGTCGTCACGATGAAGCTGGTGGCGTGGGCATTGGCCGCCACGGCAAGCAGGGCTGCAGCGCTGAGCAGACGAAGACGGGACATGGTGTAACTCCTTTGGATGAGACGATAAAGAGGTGGTGCAGTGTCTGATGATCAGACGCCAGACACTCGGGGGGCGCCACGTTCTGGCTTGATATTAGGCCTGAGCAGGACGTTTCGAACAGCCTATAAGAGAAAAGGTTGCTGGAAATCAGTTTGAACGGATGAAAAACTGGTTGCTCAACTGTATCGGTGTAATCGATAAATGAGAAAACTGTACTGGTTATGCGTTAACAGCCGGTGAAACGACAAAGCCCGTCGTGGTTTCCCACGACGGGCTTTGCTTGTTCAATTCGGGTTGCTGGCGGTGGACCCTGAGGTCAGAGCCAGCGACGCTAACTTAGCGCCAGAACGGCTTGCTCAGCTCTTCGTAGCGTTGTGCTTCGCTAATCCCGGCGTCAGCCAGCAGACGCGAATCCAGGCGAGCCAGCTGGTGGCGGCTGGAGATGCGGCGCTGCCACAGCATCAGGTTGGCGATAACGCGCAAAGGCATGGAAGCCTGGGTTTTTGCAGCGGTGTCTTCGAAGAACAGTTCGGAACTGAGTGTACGTTCCATGGTTTACATCCTTCCGCTTATGGCGGGATTAGGTAGTGGCTTGACTGGTGCCCATGATCCTCTCGTTTGCCTAGTCTCTGTAGATACAGTTCATCTGTATTGTGAGAGCTCAGTTAACTGTTTATAGGGGGTGTACTGGTCGAAAATGAGGCAACTGTACCTGTCTGCTCTATTGTGGTGCAATATTGGTGATTTGAGGGGGTGGTGTAGGAAAATTCGGTAGGAAATGACCGGTACAGCAGTACAGTTTTTGTCGGGATTCTGTTCGGCAACGGCAAGCTGACGAAACTGTGTTTGCGTCAGCTGCCATCTGTATCAATTACACGGCGATCATTCTTCCGGTTTCTTCCAGGTTCATGTGCCAGCTCAGTGCATCACGCAGGATATGCGGGGTGTGCCCGCCGATTGCGCAGGCCGCCGTGAAGTAGTCGTTCAGGGCCTGGCGGTAATCCGGGTGTACGCAGTTGTCGATGATGACGCGCGCCCGCTCCCGGGGTGCCAGGCCACGCAGGTCCGCCAGGCCGACCTCGGTGACGAGGATGTCGACGTCATGTTCCGTGTGGTCAACGTGGCTGACCATCGGAACCACGCTGGAAATCGCCCCGCCCTTGGCGATCGACTTGGTCACGAAGATGGCCAGGTGGGCGTTGCGCGCGAAGTCGCCCGAGCCGCCGATGCCGTTCATCATCCGCGTGCCGCAGACGTGGGTGGAGTTGACGTTGCCATAGATATCGAACTCAAGGGCGGTGTTGATGCCAATGATGCCGAGGCGACGGACCACTTCAGGGTGGTTGGAAATTTCCTGGGGACGCAGGACCAGTTTGTCCTTGTAGCGCTCCAGGTTGCCGAACACGTCAGCGTTGCGCCGGCTCGACAAGGTGATCGAACTGCCGGATGCAAAGCTCAGTTTGCCGGCATCGATCAGGTCGAACGTCGAGTCCTGCAGGACCTCGGAGTACATGGTCAGGTCTTCGAACGGCGAATCGATCAGGCCGCACATCACCGAGTTGGCGATGGTGCCGATACCGGCTTGCAACGGGCCGAGCTTGTTGGTCATGCGCCCGGCGCTGACTTCCTGCTTGAAGAAGTCGATCAGGTGATCGGCGATCGCCTGGGTATCCACATCCGGCGGCAGCACGGTGGACGGTGAGTCGGACTGGTTGGTGACCACGATGGCGACGATCTTTTCCGGCGGAATCGGGATGGCGCTGCTGCCAATGCGATCGTCGACCTTGACCAGGGGAATCGGCGTACGAGTCGGACGATAGGTCGGGATATAGATGTCGTGCAGGCCTTCGAGGTTCGGGTTGTGCGCCAGGTTGATCTCGACGATGACGTGCTTGGCGAAAATCGCGAAACTGGCCGAGTTGCCCACGGACGTAGTCGGCACGATATGGCCTTGCTCGGTAATGGCCACGGCTTCGATCACCGCGATGTCCGGCAACTTCAGTTGCTGATTGCGCAATTGCTCGACGGTTTCCGAGAGGTGCTGGTCGATGAACATCACCTCGCCGGCGTTGATCGCCTTGCGCAGGGTGCTGTCCACCTGGAACGGCATGCGTCGTGACAATACGCCGGCCTCGGTGAGTTGTTTGTCGAGGTCGTTGCCCAGGCTGGCGCCGGTCATCAGGCTGATCTTCAGCGGAGTGACCTTGGCCCGTTCGGCCAATGCGTGGGGTACGGCCTTGGCTTCGCCGGCGCGGGTGAAGCCGCTCATGCCGACGGTCATGCCGTCCTCAATCAGAGCGGCAGCCTCGGCGGCGCTCATCACTTTATCCAACAACGAAGGCAGGCGAATACGGTCACGGTACATGAATTGTTATCTCGGGCAACGGGTAGCAGGATGTCCAGTCTAGAGAATTTGTTGATGCCCTGTCCCGCTACCAAGGTCGCAAACGAGGCGTCTATTCCGGCACTTCCAGACAAAACACCATTACCGTTTCGGTAACAAAGCGGCCCTTTTCCCGACGATTAACGCAAACAAAAACGCCCCGACGAGTCGGGGCGTTGTGGTATTGCCAAGCGGTCTTACTCGACGGCTTTAACCATGTCTTCGATGACTTTCTTGGCGTCGCCGAACACCATCATGGTCTTGTCCAGGTAGAACAGTTCGTTGTCCAGGCCGGCGTAGCCGCTGGCCATCGAGCGCTTGTTGACGATGATGGTCTTGGCCTTGAACGCTTCGAGGATCGGCATGCCGGCAATCGGCGATTTCGGATCGTTCTTCGCGGCAGGGTTGACCACGTCGTTGGCACCCAGCACCAGCACCACGTCGGCCTGGCCGAACTCGGAGTTGATGTCGTCCATCTCGAACACCTGGTCGTAAGGCACTTCGGCCTCGGCCAGCAGGACGTTCATGTGGCCGGGCATACGACCGGCGACCGGGTGGATCGCGTACTTCACGGTCACGCCGCGATGGGTCAACTTCTCGGTCAGTTCCTTCAGTGCGTGCTGTGCCCGTGCTACCGCCAGGCCGTAACCCGGAACGATGATCACGGTGTCGGCGTTGGTCAGCAGGAAGGTCGCGTCGTCAGCCGAACCGGATTTCACCGGACGGGCTTCCTTGGCGCCTGCAGGACCTGCGTCGGCAGTATTGCCGAAGCCGCCAAGCAGTACGTTGAAGAAGGAGCGGTTCATCGCCTTGCACATGATGTACGAGAGGATCGCACCGGACGAGCCCACCAGGGAGCCTGCAATGATCAGCATCGAGTTGTTCAGCGAGAAGCCGATACCCGCTGCCGCCCAGCCGGAGTAGCTGTTGAGCATGGATACGACCACTGGCATGTCCGCGCCACCGATCGGGATGATGATCAGCACACCCATGATGAAGGCCAGGGCCAGCATCAAGGCGAAGGCGCTGAGGTCTCCGGTCAACATGAAGGTGATGCCCAGGCCGAGTGTCGCCAGTCCCAGCACGAGGTTCAGTTTGTGTTGACCGGTGAACTGTACGGGTGCGCCCTGGAACAGGCGGAACTTGTACTTGCCCGACAGTTTGCCGAAGGCGATTACCGAACCGGAGAAAGTGATCGCACCAATGGCGGCACCGAGGAACAGCTCCAGGCGGTTACCGGCCGGGATCGCGTCACCCAGCTGCGCAACGATACCCAGCGACTGCGGCTCGACTACCGCCGCAATGGCGATGAACACCGCTGCCAGGCCGATCATGCTGTGCATGAAGGCGACCAGCTCGGGCATCTTGGTCATTTCAACGCGTTTGGCCATGATCGTACCGACAGTGCCGCCGATCAGCAGGCCGACGATCACGTAGACGATACCGTCGTGGGCCAGCTCAGCACCGAGCTTGTAGATCAGGCCGACCGTGGTGAGGATTGCCAGGCCCATGCCGAGCATGCCGAACAGGTTGCCGCGACGCGACGTGGTGGGGTGCGAGAGTCCCTTGAGCGCCTGGATGAAGCAGACCGAGGCGATCAAATACAGGGAAGTAACCAGGTTCATGCTCATGCTTGCTGCACCTCAGCCTTGATTGCTTCGGCCTTGGCTGCCGGAGCCTTTGCTGGAGCCGCTTTCTTCTTGAACATTTCCAGCATGCGCCGGGTGACCAGGAAGCCACCGAACACGTTGACCGCGGCCAGGGCCACGGCCAGGGTGCCCATGGTCTTGCCCAGCGGGGTCACGGTGAGGGCGGCAGCGAGCATGGCGCCGACGATGACGATGGCCGAGATCGCGTTGGTCACGGCCATCAGTGGGGTGTGCAGTGCAGGCGTCACGTTCCAGACCACGTGGTAGCCGACATAGATGGCCAGCACGAAGATGATCAGGTTGTAGATACCGTGAGAGATCAGCATGTCTTCCATTGTTTTTATCCTCAGCCGTTCTTGCGCACGATCTGGCCGTCGCGGCACATCAGGCACGCGGCGACGATATCGTCTTCAAGGTTGATCACCAGTTGTCCTTCTTTATCGAACAACAGTTTCATGAAGTCCAGCAGGTTGCGTGCATACAGGGCCGAAGCATCGGCGCCTACGGCGGCAGCCAGGTTGGTCGGGCCAACGATGGTCACGCCGTTTTCGACGACCACCTGATCGGCCACGGTCAAAGGGCAGTTGCCACCCTGGGCTGCGGCGAGGTCGATGACCACCGAGCCGGGTTTCATCTGCGCCACGGTTTCCGCGCTGAGTAGTGTCGGTGCCTTGCGACCCGGAATCAGTGCCGTGGTGATGACGATGTCAGCCTGCTTGGCGCGCTCGTGCACGGCCACGGCCTGACGCTGCATCCAGCTGGCCGGCATCGGGCGGGCGTAACCGCCGACACCGACGGCGCATTCACGTTCTTCATCGGTCTCGTAAGGCACGTCGACGAACTTGGCGCCCAGGGATTCGATCTGCTCCTTCACCGCAGGACGCACGTCGGACGCTTCGATCACCGCGCCCAGGCGCTTGGCCGTGGCAATGGCCTGCAATCCGGCAACACCGGCGCCGAGAATCAGCACCCGCGCCGCTTTCACGGTGCCCGCAGCGGTCATCAGCATCGGCATGAAGCGCGGATAATGATGAGCGGCCAGCAATACGGCTTTATAGCCGGCGATGTTGGCTTGCGAGGACAACACATCCAGGCTCTGGGCGCGGGAGGTGCGAGGTGCGGCCTCCAGGGCAAAGGCGGTAATGCCGCACTCGGCCATCTTGGCGATGGTTTCGTTGTTGAACGGATTGAGCATCCCCACCACAACGGTGCCGCTCTTTATCAGCGCAAGCTCGCTGTCGCTGGGGGCGACGACCTTCAAAATCAGCTCTGCACCAAATGCCTCACTGGCGCTGCCAATGGTTGCGCCGGCAGCTTCATAGGCACTGTCGACAACGCTGGCATTGACGCCGGCGCCGCTTTGTACAGTGACCTTGTGACCCTGGCCGATCAGCTTCTTGATGGTTTCGGGGGTTGCAGCAACCCGTGTTTCACCGGTCTGGGTTTCGAGAGGAACACCAATGTGCACGTCAAATCTCCTGCGTGATCTTATTGAGTAAACCCATGCACTACGGATGGTGCGGCTGGGGCGGCCGATCAGCACGACCCCGCTAAATTCAGGCGGGGCGCGGCATTTTGCAGGCGAACTTTGTGCCCTTCAAGGGATTATGACGGGTGACGGAAAATTAACTACAAGTCACCCCGTGACCGAATGTCGCAACCAAACGGCTCAATCCCGTCTAGGCCGTGCCTTTCGTGGATTCTGGGGCCAATCCAACAAATTACACATCGGCCATATGAATGATGCGACATGGTGATGAAATAGTGGCGCAAAGCCGCGTCGTCAGGCGCTTGTGGCACGTTTGTACTGCTTGGTTTTACAGTTTTCCTCCATGCGACAAATACTTATATCTGTAGGGTTTTAATTTTTCTGACTACGAGGTCAGATAATTGCCCGGGGCCTTATCCTTCAAGGCTGTAGCCATGGGCCTGAGTTACCAGCCAGTCCCGAAAAGCCCTTAAAGACGCCGATTCGACCTTTCTCTCCGGAATCATCAGGTAATAGGCCTTGATACTGGAGAGTGCCTGGGGGTTGGCGATCACCAGGCGCGCCTCGGCCAGTTCGCGCTGAATCAGGAACGGCGGGATCAGCGCAATCCCCATGTCGTGCATCGCGGCCTGGGCCAGCATGGAGAATAGCTCGTAGCGCGGCCCTGTCATGTCCCGCGGCACATTCAGGTGCTGAGAGGCGAACCATTGGCGCCAGGCATAGGGGCGGGTGGTCTGTTGCAGTAGGGGCAGGTCGGCGATTTCGGCGGGTGTCAGGACATTCTTGTTGCCCAGCAGGGTAGGGCTGCACACGGGCATCGGGTTTTCACCCATCAACCTGTGGGATTCAGTACCCGACCAATCCGCATCACCGAAATAGATCGCGGCGTCGAAATCGGTGTCGGCAAACAGGAATGGGCGCGTGCGGTTGGTCAGGTTGACCGTCACTTCCGGGTGTTTGTGTTGAAAGTCCTTGAGCCTGGGCAGCAGCCACTGGGTGCCGAAGGTCGGAACCACGGCCAGTTCGATTACGTTGGCGCCCTGCTGGCCCATCACGGACAAAGTGTCGCGCTCGACCGCATCGAGTTGAGTGGCCACCCGGCGACTGTAGGAAAGGCCCGCCTCCGTCAGCTTGACCCCGCGCCGGGAGCGTCGGAACAGTTCCACGCTGAGGAACTCCTCGAGGCTGGCGATCTGTCGGCAAATGGCCCCTTGGGTCAGCGAAAGCTCCTGGGCGGCCTTGGTGAAGCTTTCATGGCGTGCGGCCGCCTCGAAGCTGATCAGGGCCGTTGTGCTGGGTATTTTCCTGCGCATGTACGTCAACCTCACTAATACATCGCCTTGAAAGGGATTTGCGACGTTTCGGAGTGAGAAATTAGCACAACAGTATGCGAAATCCTCGTTTGCCCAAGCGTCGAACCCGGCCTAGGATCACTGCACGTTATTTGACCCTGTTTCGAGAGGACACACTCATGGCCGGTAAAGCTAGCTTCAACTGGATCGATCCCCTGCTGCTGGATCAACAGCTCACCGAAGAAGAGCGCATGATCCGCGACACCGCTGCGCAGTTCGCCCAGCAGAGTCTCGCGCCGCGCGTGCTTGAAGCTTTCCGCCATGAAAAGACCGACCCGGCGATCTTCCGCGAAATGGGTGAAGTGGGCCTGTTGGGCGCAACCATCCCGGAACAGTACGGCGGCAGTGGCCTGAACTATGTCAGCTACGGCCTGATCGCCCGTGAAGTCGAGCGTGTCGACTCCGGCTACCGCTCGATGATGAGTGTGCAGTCCTCGCTGGTGATGGTGCCGATCAATGAATTCGGTACCGAAGCGCAGAAACAGAAATACCTGCCAAAACTGGCGTCGGGCGAGTGGATCGGCTGCTTCGGCCTGACCGAGCCTAACCATGGCTCCGATCCAGGTGCGATGATCACCCGTGCTCGCAAAGTGGAAGGCGGCTACAGCCTGACCGGCAGCAAGATGTGGATCACCAACAGCCCGATCGCCGATGTGTTCGTGGTCTGGGGCAAGGACGATGCCGGCGACATCCGTGGCTTCGTGCTGGAAAAGGGCTGGAAAGGCCTGAGCGCCCCTGCGATTCACGGCAAGGTTGGCCTGCGTGCTTCGATCACCGGTGAAATCGTCATGGACAACGTGTTCGTTCCGGAAGAAAACATCTTCCCTGACGTCCGTGGTCTGAAGGGCCCTTTCACCTGCCTGAACTCGGCCCGTTACGGCATCTCCTGGGGCGCACTGGGTGCCGCCGAGTTCTGCTGGCACACCGCGCGTCAATACACCCTGGATCGTCAGCAGTTCGGTCGCCCATTGGCCGCCACCCAGCTGATCCAGAAGAAACTGGCCGACATGCAGACCGAAATTACCCTGGCGCTGCAAGGCTGCCTGCGTCTGGGTCGCATGAAGGACGAAGGTACTGCGGCGGTTGAAATTACCTCGATGATGAAGCGCAACTCCTGCGGCAAGTCCCTGGATATCGCGCGCATGGCCCGCGACATGCTGGGCGGCAACGGTATCTCGGACGAGTTCGGGGTCGCCCGCCATCTGGTCAACCTGGAAGTGGTGAATACCTATGAGGGTACGCATGACGTCCACGCGCTGATCCTCGGTCGCGCGCAGACCGGCATCCAGGCGTTCTATTAATAGGAGAACGTTATGGGCGCGCTTTCGCATCTACGGGTACTGGATTTATCGCGGGTGCTGGCCGGGCCGTGGTCCGGGCAGATCCTCGCCGACCTTGGCGCCGAAGTGATCAAGGTCGAGCGTCCGGGCAATGGCGATGACACGCGCGCCTGGGGCCCGCCGTTCCTCAAGGACGCCTATGGCGAGAACACCAGCGAGGCCGCCTATTACCTGTCGGCCAACCGCAACAAGCAATCGGTCACCATCGACTTCACGCGCCCTGAGGGACAGAAGCTGGTGCGTGAGTTGGCGGCCAGGTCGGACATCCTGATCGAGAATTTCAAGGTCGGCGGCCTGGCGGCCTACGGTCTGGACTATGAGTCGCTGAAGGCGATCAATCCTGAACTGATTTATTGCTCGATTACCGGTTTTGGGCAAACCGGTCCTTACGCCAAGCGTGCGGGTTATGACTTCATGATCCAGGGCCTGGGTGGCCTGATGAGCCTGACGGGTCGACCTGAAGGCGAAGAGGGAGCCGGTCCGGTCAAGGTTGGCGTGGCGCTGACGGATATTCTCACCGGACTCTATTCCACGGTTGCCATTTTGGCGGCGCTTGCGCATCGAGACCACGATGGTGGCGGGCAGCATATCGATATGGCGTTGCTGGATGTCCAGGTCGCGTGCCTGGCCAACCAGGCGATGAATTACCTGACAACGGGCAATGCGCCAAAGCGTCTGGGTAATGCTCATCCGAACATCGTGCCTTACCAGGACTTTCCTACTGCAGATGGCGATTTCATCCTGACTGTCGGCAACGATGGGCAGTTTCGCAAATTTGCCGAAGTGGCGGGGCAGCCCCAGTGGGCCGATGATCCGCGTTTTGCGACCAACAAGCTGCGGGTGGCAAACCGGGCGGTGCTGATTCCCCTGATCCGCCAGGCTACGGTGTTCAAGACGACCGCTGAGTGGGTTGCTCAGTTGGAGCAGGCCGGTGTGCCGTGCGGCCCTATCAATGATCTGGCGCAGATGTTTGAAGACCCACAGGTCAAGGCGCGCGGGTTGGCGATCGAGTTGCCCCACGCCCTGGCTGGCATGGTGCCGCAGGTGGCCAGTCCGATTCGGTTGTCCGAGACGCCGGTGGAGTACCGGTATGCGCCGCCTTTGCTGGGCGAGCATACGCTGGAGGTTCTGCAGCGGGTGCTCGGCCTGGAGGCTGGGGCCGTGTCTGCTTTGAAGGCTTCGGGCGTTCTCTGATGGCGCTTTTCTATATAGAGGAGCGTTTGTCTTTCTAGATAGGGTTCAATCAGGGCGTTTTGGCGCCTCCTGCAAGTTATTGATAGAACGCCGGAATCAATGCTTGACGGCAGATTCTGGAAGCCTATAATTCGCCCCACTTCCGGCGCAGTCGAAACGGAAAACTCCTTGGTAAACAACGAGTTAAGCAGTTTTGACAGCAGGTTGCTTCAGTTCATCGAAGCCAAGAGGAAGTTAAAAAGAGGTGTTGACAGCAGCGTGTAACGCTGTAGAATTCGCCTCCCGCTGATGAGAGATCTGAAGCGCAAGTGGTTGAAGTTGTTAAGGATTCCTTGAAAACTTCTGAAAAATACCACTTGACAGCAAATGAGGCTGCTGTAGAATGCGCGCCTCGGTTGAGACGAAAGATCTTAACCAACCGCTCTTTAACAACTGAATCAAGCAATTCGTGTGGGTGCTTGTGGAGTCAGACTGCTAGTCAACAGATTATCAGCATCACAAGTTACTCCGCGAGAAATCAAAGATGTAACCAACGATTGCTGAGCCAAGTTTAGGGTTTTCTCAAAACCCAAAGATGTTTGAACTGAAGAGTTTGATCATGGCTCAGATTGAACGCTGGCGGCAGGCCTAACACATGCAAGTCGAGCGGATGAAGAGAGCTTGCTCTCTGATTCAGCGGCGGACGGGTGAGTAATGCCTAGGAATCTGCCTGGTAGTGGGGGACAACGTCTCGAAAGGGACGCTAATACCGCATACGTCCTACGGGAGAAAGCAGGGGACCTTCGGGCCTTGCGCTATCAGATGAGCCTAGGTCGGATTAGCTAGTTGGTGAGGTAATGGCTCACCAAGGCGACGATCCGTAACTGGTCTGAGAGGATGATCAGTCACACTGGAACTGAGACACGGTCCAGACTCCTACGGGAGGCAGCAGTGGGGAATATTGGACAATGGGCGAAAGCCTGATCCAGCCATGCCGCGTGTGTGAAGAAGGTCTTCGGATTGTAAAGCACTTTAAGTTGGGAGGAAGGGTTGTAGATTAATACTCTGCAATTTTGACGTTACCGACAGAATAAGCACCGGCTAACTCTGTGCCAGCAGCCGCGGTAATACAGAGGGTGCAAGCGTTAATCGGAATTACTGGGCGTAAAGCGCGCGTAGGTGGTTTGTTAAGTTGGATGTGAAAGCCCCGGGCTCAACCTGGGAACTGCATTCAAAACTGACAAGCTAGAGTATGGTAGAGGGTGGTGGAATTTCCTGTGTAGCGGTGAAATGCGTAGATATAGGAAGGAACACCAGTGGCGAAGGCGACCACCTGGACTGATACTGACACTGAGGTGCGAAAGCGTGGGGAGCAAACAGGATTAGATACCCTGGTAGTCCACGCCGTAAACGATGTCAACTAGCCGTTGGGAGCCTTGAGCTCTTAGTGGCGCAGCTAACGCATTAAGTTGACCGCCTGGGGAGTACGGCCGCAAGGTTAAAACTCAAATGAATTGACGGGGGCCCGCACAAGCGGTGGAGCATGTGGTTTAATTCGAAGCAACGCGAAGAACCTTACCAGGCCTTGACATCCAATGAACTTTCCAGAGATGGATTGGTGCCTTCGGGAACATTGAGACAGGTGCTGCATGGCTGTCGTCAGCTCGTGTCGTGAGATGTTGGGTTAAGTCCCGTAACGAGCGCAACCCTTGTCCTTAGTTACCAGCACGTAATGGTGGGCACTCTAAGGAGACTGCCGGTGACAAACCGGAGGAAGGTGGGGATGACGTCAAGTCATCATGGCCCTTACGGCCTGGGCTACACACGTGCTACAATGGTCGGTACAGAGGGTTGCCAAGCCGCGAGGTGGAGCTAATCCCACAAAACCGATCGTAGTCCGGATCGCAGTCTGCAACTCGACTGCGTGAAGTCGGAATCGCTAGTAATCGCGAATCAGAATGTCGCGGTGAATACGTTCCCGGGCCTTGTACACACCGCCCGTCACACCATGGGAGTGGGTTGCACCAGAAGTAGCTAGTCTAACCTTCGGGAGGACGGTTACCACGGTGTGATTCATGACTGGGGTGAAGTCGTAACAAGGTAGCCGTAGGGGAACCTGCGGCTGGATCACCTCCTTAATCGACGACTCAGCTGCACCATGAGCTCCCACACGAATTGCTTGATTCATTGAAGAAGACGATAGAAGCAGCTCGAAATTGGGTCTGTAGCTCAGTTGGTTAGAGCGCACCCCTGATAAGGGTGAGGTCGGCAGTTCGAATCTGCCCAGACCCACCAATTTTGTTATGGGGCCATAGCTCAGCTGGGAGAGCGCCTGCCTTGCACGCAGGAGGTCAGCGGTTCGATCCCGCTTGGCTCCACCATAACCTGCTTCGAAGTTTGAGAGTTTAGAAATGAATATTCTGCAATGAATATTGATTTCTAGTCTTTTGATTAGATCGTTCTTTAAAAATTTGGGTATGTGATAGAAAGATAGACTGAACGTTACTTTCACTGGTAACGGATCAGGCTAAGGTAAAATTTGTGAGTTGCTCTTTGAGCACAATCGAATTTTCGGCGAATGTCGTCTTCATAGTATAACCAGATTGCTTGGGGTTATATGGTCAAGTGAAGAAGCGCATACGGTGGATGCCTTGGCAGTCAGAGGCGATGAAAGACGTGGTAGCCTGCGAAAAGCTTCGGGGAGTCGGCAAACAGACTTTGATCCGGAGATGTCTGAATGGGGGAACCCAGCCATCATAAGATGGTTATCTTGTACTGAATACATAGGTGCAAGAGGCGAACCAGGGGAACTGAAACATCTAAGTACCCTGAGGAAAAGAAATCAACCGAGATTCCCTTAGTAGTGGCGAGCGAACGGGGACTAGCCCTTAAGTGGCTTTGAGATTAGCGGAACGCTCTGGAAAGTGCGGCCATAGTGGGTGATAGCCCTGTACGCGAAAATCTCTTAGTCATGAAATCGAGTAGGACGGAGCACGAGAAACTTTGTCTGAATATGGGGGGACCATCCTCCAAGGCTAAATACTACTGACTGACCGATAGTGAACTAGTACCGTGAGGGAAAGGCGAAAAGAACCCCGGAGAGGGGAGTGAAATAGATCCTGAAACCGTATGCGTACAAGCAGTGGGAGCAGACTTTGTTCTGTGACTGCGTACCTTTTGTATAATGGGTCAGCGACTTATTTTCAGTGGCGAGCTTAACCGAATAGGGGAGGCGTAGCGAAAGCGAGTCTTAATAGGGCGTCTAGTCGCTGGGAATAGACCCGAAACCGGGCGATCTATCCATGGGCAGGTTGAAGGTTAGGTAACACTGACTGGAGGACCGAACCGACTACCGTTGAAAAGTTAGCGGATGACCTGTGGATCGGAGTGAAAGGCTAATCAAGCTCGGAGATAGCTGGTTCTCCTCGAAAGCTATTTAGGTAGCGCCTCATGTATCACTGTAGGGGGTAGAGCACTGTTTCGGCTAGGGGGTCATCCCGACTTACCAAACCGATGCAAACTCCGAATACCTACAAGTGCCGAGCATGGGAGACACACGGCGGGTGCTAACGTCCGTCGTGAAAAGGGAAACAACCCAGACCGTCAGCTAAGGTCCCAAAGTTATGGTTAAGTGGGAAACGATGTGGGAAGGCTTAGACAGCTAGGAGGTTGGCTTAGAAGCAGCCACCCTTTAAAGAAAGCGTAATAGCTCACTAGTCGAGTCGGCCTGCGCGGAAGATGTAACGGGGCTCAAACCATACACCGAAGCTACGGGTATCATCTTCGGATGATGCGGTAGAGGAGCGTTCTGTAAGCCTGTGAAGGTGAGTTGAGAAGCTTGCTGGAGGTATCAGAAGTGCGAATGCTGACATGAGTAACGACAATGGGTGTGAAAAACACCCACGCCGAAAGACCAAGGTTTCCTGCGCAACGTTAATCGACGCAGGGTTAGTCGGTCCCTAAGGCGAGGCTGAAAAGCGTAGTCGATGGAAAACAGGTTAATATTCCTGTACTTCTGGTTATTGCGATGGAGGGACGGAGAAGGCTAGGCCAGCTTGGCGTTGGTTGTCCAAGTTTAAGGTGGTAGGCTGGAATCTTAGGTAAATCCGGGATTTCAAGGCCGAGAGCTGATGACGAGTGTTCTTTTAGAACACGAAGTGGTTGATGCCATGCTTCCAAGAAAAGCTTCTAAGCTTCAGGTAACCAGGAACCGTACCCCAAACCGACACAGGTGGTTGGGTAGAGAATACCAAGGCGCTTGAGAGAACTCGGGTGAAGGAACTAGGCAAAATGGCACCGTAACTTCGGGAGAAGGTGCGCCGGTGAGGGTGAAGCACTTGCTGCGTAAGCCCACGCCGGTCGAAGATACCAGGCCGCTGCGACTGTTTATTAAAAACACAGCACTCTGCAAACACGAAAGTGGACGTATAGGGTGTGACGCCTGCCCGGTGCCGGAAGGTTAATTGATGGGGTTAGCTAACGCGAAGCTCTTGATCGAAGCCCCGGTAAACGGCGGCCGTAACTATAACGGTCCTAAGGTAGCGAAATTCCTTGTCGGGTAAGTTCCGACCTGCACGAATGGCGTAACGATGGCGGCGCTGTCTCCACCCGAGACTCAGTGAAATTGAAATCGCTGTGAAGATGCAGTGTATCCGCGGCTAGACGGAAAGACCCCGTGAACCTTTACTATAGCTTTGCACTGGACTTTGAATTTGCTTGTGTAGGATAGGTGGGAGGCTTTGAAGCGTGGACGCCAGTTCGCGTGGAGCCATCCTTGAAATACCACCCTGGCAACTTTGAGGTTCTAACTCAGGTCCGTTATCCGGATCGAGGACAGTGTATGGTGGGTAGTTTGACTGGGGCGGTCTCCTCCTAAAGAGTAACGGAGGAGTACGAAGGTGCGCTCAGACCGGTCGGAAATCGGTCGTAGAGTATAAAGGCAAAAGCGCGCTTGACTGCGAGACAGACACGTCGAGCAGGTACGAAAGTAGGTCTTAGTGATCCGGTGGTTCTGTATGGAAGGGCCATCGCTCAACGGATAAAAGGTACTCCGGGGATAACAGGCTGATACCGCCCAAGAGTTCATATCGACGGCGGTGTTTGGCACCTCGATGTCGGCTCATCACATCCTGGGGCTGAAGCCGGTCCCAAGGGTATGGCTGTTCGCCATTTAAAGTGGTACGCGAGCTGGGTTTAGAACGTCGTGAGACAGTTCGGTCCCTATCTGCCGTGGACGTTTGAGATTTGAGAGGGGCTGCTCCTAGTACGAGAGGACCGGAGTGGACGAACCTCTGGTGTTCCGGTTGTCACGCCAGTGGCATTGCCGGGTAGCTATGTTCGGAATAGATAACCGCTGAAAGCATCTAAGCGGGAAACTAGCCTCAAGATGAGATCTCACTGGGACCTTGAGTCCCCTGAAGGGCCGTCGAAGACTACGACGTTGATAGGTTGGGTGTGTAAGCGCTGTGAGGCGTTGAGCTAACCAATACTAATTGCCCGTGAGGCTTGACCATATAACACCCAAGCAATTTGCGAACTCGAGAGAGGCCAGATTGCGGTGTGTGAAGACGAAAGAACCGAAAGTTCGAGATACTCACAAAACACCAGCTGTCACATACCCAATTTGCTGAAGCGAGGCCAACCGGCCACGACTCAGTACCCGAATTTCTTGACGACCATAGAGCGTTGGAACCACCTGATCCCATCCCGAACTCAGAAGTGAAACGATGCATCGCCGATGGTAGTGTGGGGTTTCCCCATGTGAGAGTAGGTCATCGTCAAGATTAAATTCCAAAACCCCTATCTGCGTGTGCAGGTAGGGGTTTTGTTTTTATATAAGTACAGGCTTTGTAAAAAGCATGTGCTGCTAACCAAGTCGTTTACCTGGTTAGTGCTTCGGTTTCTCGAACAAAAGAAGCAGGAATTAAGGTGTTGACAGCAGCGTGTAACGCTGTAGAATTCGCCTCCCGCTGACGAGAGATCTGAAGCGCAAGTGGTTGAAGTTGTTAAGGATTCCTTGAAAACTTCTGAAAAATACCGCTTGACAGCAAATGAGGCTGCTGTAGAATGCGCGCCTCGGTTGAGACGAAAGATCTTAACCAACCGCTCTTTAACAACTGAATCAAGCAATTCGTGTGGGTGCTTGTGGAGTCAGACTGCTAGTCAACAGATTATCAGCATCACAAGTTACTCCGCGAGAAATCAAAGATGTAACCAACGATTGCTGAGCCAAGTTTAGGGTTTTCTCAAAACCCAAAGATGTTTGAACTGAAGAGTTTGATCATGGCTCAGATTGAACGCTGGCGGCAGGCCTAACACATGCAAGTCGAGCGGATGAAGAGAGCTTGCTCTCTGATTCAGCGGCGGACGGGTGAGTAATGCCTAGGAATCTGCCTGGTAGTGGGGGACAACGTCTCGAAAGGGACGCTAATACCGCATACGTCCTACGGGAGAAAGCAGGGGACCTTCGGGCCTTGCGCTATCAGATGAGCCTAGGTCGGATTAGCTAGTTGGTGAGGTAATGGCTCACCAAGGCGACGATCCGTAACTGGTCTGAGAGGATGATCAGTCACACTGGAACTGAGACACGGTCCAGACTCCTACGGGAGGCAGCAGTGGGGAATATTGGACAATGGGCGAAAGCCTGATCCAGCCATGCCGCGTGTGTGAAGAAGGTCTTCGGATTGTAAAGCACTTTAAGTTGGGAGGAAGGGCAGTAAATTAATACTTTGCTGTTTTGACGTTACCGACAGAATAAGCACCGGCTAACTCTGTGCCAGCAGCCGCGGTAATACAGAGGGTGCAAGCGTTAATCGGAATTACTGGGCGTAAAGCGCGCGTAGGTGGTTTGTTAAGTTGGATGTGAAAGCCCCGGGCTCAACCTGGGAACTGCATTCAAAACTGACAAGCTAGAGTATGGTAGAGGGTGGTGGAATTTCCTGTGTAGCGGTGAAATGCGTAGATATAGGAAGGAACACCAGTGGCGAAGGCGACCACCTGGACTGATACTGACACTGAGGTGCGAAAGCGTGGGGAGCAAACAGGATTAGATACCCTGGTAGTCCACGCCGTAAACGATGTCAACTAGCCGTTGGGAGCCTTGAGCTCTTAGTGGCGCAGCTAACGCATTAAGTTGACCGCCTGGGGAGTACGGCCGCAAGGTTAAAACTCAAATGAATTGACGGGGGCCCGCACAAGCGGTGGAGCATGTGGTTTAATTCGAAGCAACGCGAAGAACCTTACCAGGCCTTGACATCCAATGAACTTTCCAGAGATGGATTGGTGCCTTCGGGAACATTGAGACAGGTGCTGCATGGCTGTCGTCAGCTCGTGTCGTGAGATGTTGGGTTAAGTCCCGTAACGAGCGCAACCCTTGTCCTTAGTTACCAGCACGTAATGGTGGGCACTCTAAGGAGACTGCCGGTGACAAACCGGAGGAAGGTGGGGATGACGTCAAGTCATCATGGCCCTTACGGCCTGGGCTACACACGTGCTACAATGGTCGGTACAGAGGGTTGCCAAGCCGCGAGGTGGAGCTAATCCCATAAAACCGATCGTAGTCCGGATCGCAGTCTGCAACTCGACTGCGTGAAGTCGGAATCGCTAGTAATCGCGAATCAGAATGTCGCGGTGAATACGTTCCCGGGCCTTGTACACACCGCCCGTCACACCATGGGAGTGGGTTGCACCAGAAGTAGCTAGTCTAACCTTCGGGAGGACGGTTACCACGGTGTGATTCATGACTGGGGTGAAGTCGTAACAAGGTAGCCGTAGGGGAACCTGCGGCTGGATCACCTCCTTAATCGACGACTCAGCTGCTCCATGAGCTCCCACACGAATTGCTTGATTCATGCGTTTGTAAAAGTGCAGAGCTAAATATTCGATTCGAATACTTAGCTCTGATCTTTTTCAGAACCGTTCTTTAAAAATTTGGGTATGTGATAGAAAGATAGACTGAACGTTACTTTCACTGGTAACGGATCAGGCTAAGGTAAAATTTGTGAGTTGCTCTTAGAGCACAATCGAATTTTCGGCGAATGTCGTCTTCATAGTATAACCAGATTGCTTGGGGTTATATGGTCAAGTGAAGAAGCGCATACGGTGGATGCCTTGGCAGTCAGAGGCGATGAAAGACGTGGTAGCCTGCGAAAAGCTTCGGGGAGTCGGCAAACAGACTTTGATCCGGAGATGTCTGAATGGGGGAACCCAGCCATCATAAGATGGTTATCTTGTACTGAATACATAGGTGCAAGAGGCGAACCAGGGGAACTGAAACATCTAAGTACCCTGAGGAAAAGAAATCAACCGAGATTCCCTTAGTAGTGGCGAGCGAACGGGGACTAGCCCTTAAGTGGCTTTGAGATTAGCGGAACGCTCTGGAAAGTGCGGCCATAGTGGGTGATAGCCCTGTACGCGAAAATCTCTTAGTCATGAAATCGAGTAGGACGGAGCACGAGAAACTTTGTCTGAATATGGGGGGACCATCCTCCAAGGCTAAATACTACTGACTGACCGATAGTGAACTAGTACCGTGAGGGAAAGGCGAAAAGAACCCCGGAGAGGGGAGTGAAATAGATCCTGAAACCGTATGCGTACAAGCAGTGGGAGCAGACTTTGTTCTGTGACTGCGTACCTTTTGTATAATGGGTCAGCGACTTATTTTCAGTGGCGAGCTTAACCGAATAGGGGAGGCGTAGCGAAAGCGAGTCTTAATAGGGCGTCTAGTCGCTGGGAATAGACCCGAAACCGGGCGATCTATCCATGGGCAGGTTGAAGGTTAGGTAACACTGACTGGAGGACCGAACCGACTACCGTTGAAAAGTTAGCGGATGACCTGTGGATCGGAGTGAAAGGCTAATCAAGCTCGGAGATAGCTGGTTCTCCTCGAAAGCTATTTAGGTAGCGCCTCATGTATCACTGTAGGGGGTAGAGCACTGTTTCGGCTAGGGGGTCATCCCGACTTACCAAACCGATGCAAACTCCGAATACCTACAAGTGCCGAGCATGGGAGACACACGGCGGGTGCTAACGTCCGTCGTGAAAAGGGAAACAACCCAGACCGTCAGCTAAGGTCCCAAAGTTATGGTTAAGTGGGAAACGATGTGGGAAGGCTTAGACAGCTAGGAGGTTGGCTTAGAAGCAGCCACCCTTTAAAGAAAGCGTAATAGCTCACTAGTCGAGTCGGCCTGCGCGGAAGATGTAACGGGGCTCAAACCATACACCGAAGCTACGGGTATCATCTTCGGATGATGCGGTAGAGGAGCGTTCTGTAAGCCTGTGAAGGTGAGTTGAGAAGCTTGCTGGAGGTATCAGAAGTGCGAATGCTGACATGAGTAACGACAATGGGTGTGAAAAACACCCACGCCGAAAGACCAAGGTTTCCTGCGCAACGTTAATCGACGCAGGGTTAGTCGGTCCCTAAGGCGAGGCTGAAAAGCGTAGTCGATGGAAAACAGGTTAATATTCCTGTACTTCTGGTTATTGCGATGGAGGGACGGAGAAGGCTAGGCCAGCTTGGCGTTGGTTGTCCAAGTTTAAGGTGGTAGGCTGGAATCTTAGGTAAATCCGGGATTTCAAGGCCGAGAGCTGATGACGAGTGTTCTTTTAGAACACGAAGTGGTTGATGCCATGCTTCCAAGAAAAGCTTCTAAGCTTCAGGTAACCAGGAACCGTACCCCAAACCGACACAGGTGGTTGGGTAGAGAATACCAAGGCGCTTGAGAGAACTCGGGTGAAGGAACTAGGCAAAATGGCACCGTAACTTCGGGAGAAGGTGCGCCGGTGAGGGTGAAGCACTTGCTGCGTAAGCCCACGCCGGTCGAAGATACCAGGCCGCTGCGACTGTTTATTAAAAACACAGCACTCTGCAAACACGAAAGTGGACGTATAGGGTGTGACGCCTGCCCGGTGCCGGAAGGTTAATTGATGGGGTTAGCTAACGCGAAGCTCTTGATCGAAGCCCCGGTAAACGGCGGCCGTAACTATAACGGTCCTAAGGTAGCGAAATTCCTTGTCGGGTAAGTTCCGACCTGCACGAATGGCGTAACGATGGCGGCGCTGTCTCCACCCGAGACTCAGTGAAATTGAAATCGCTGTGAAGATGCAGTGTATCCGCGGCTAGACGGAAAGACCCCGTGAACCTTTACTATAGCTTTGCACTGGACTTTGAATTTGCTTGTGTAGGATAGGTGGGAGGCTTTGAAGCGTGGACGCCAGTTCGCGTGGAGCCATCCTTGAAATACCACCCTGGCAACTTTGAGGTTCTAACTCAGGTCCGTTATCCGGATCGAGGACAGTGTATGGTGGGTAGTTTGACTGGGGCGGTCTCCTCCTAAAGAGTAACGGAGGAGTACGAAGGTGCGCTCAGACCGGTCGGAAATCGGTCGTAGAGTATAAAGGCAAAAGCGCGCTTGACTGCGAGACAGACACGTCGAGCAGGTACGAAAGTAGGTCTTAGTGATCCGGTGGTTCTGTATGGAAGGGCCATCGCTCAACGGATAAAAGGTACTCCGGGGATAACAGGCTGATACCGCCCAAGAGTTCATATCGACGGCGGTGTTTGGCACCTCGATGTCGGCTCATCACATCCTGGGGCTGAAGCCGGTCCCAAGGGTATGGCTGTTCGCCATTTAAAGTGGTACGCGAGCTGGGTTTAGAACGTCGTGAGACAGTTCGGTCCCTATCTGCCGTGGACGTTTGAGATTTGAGAGGGGCTGCTCCTAGTACGAGAGGACCGGAGTGGACGAACCTCTGGTGTTCCGGTTGTCACGCCAGTGGCATTGCCGGGTAGCTATGTTCGGAATAGATAACCGCTGAAAGCATCTAAGCGGGAAACTAGCCTCAAGATGAGATCTCACTGGGACCTTGAGTCCCCTGAAGGGCCGTCGAAGACTACGACGTTGATAGGTTGGGTGTGTAAGCGCTGTGAGGCGTTGAGCTAACCAATACTAATTGCCCGTGAGGCTTGACCATATAACACCCAAGCAATTTGACTACTCGAAAGAGCATCAGATTGCGGTGTGTGAAGACGAAAGAACCGAAAGTTCGAAATACTCACAAAACACCTGGCTGTCACATACCCAATTTGCTGAAACGTTGAAAAACGGTTCAGTACCCGAATTTCTTGACGACCATAGAGCGTTGGAACCACCTGATCCCATCCCGAACTCAGAAGTGAAACGATGCATCGCCGATGGTAGTGTGGGGTTTCCCCATGTGAGAGTAGGTCATCGTCAAGATTAAATTCCAAAACCCCTATCTGCGTATGCAGGTAGGGGTTTTGTCTATTAGTAGAAACATCAAGAATTCGCTGGCACGTCGTAATGACGAACTGGCACACAGAATTTCTTGACGACCATAGAGCGTTGGAACCACCTGATCCCATCCCGAACTCAGAAGTGAAACGATGCATCGCCGATGGTAGTGTGGGGTTTCCCCATGTGAGAGTAGGTCATCGTCAAGATTGAATTCCGAAACCCCTGTCTGCTAACGCAGACAGGGGTTTTGTCGTTCTGGGCCTGCCGTTGCCTTTGCTACGAGGTTTTTTTGTTCTGGGCTTCTGGACTGGCGAGGTACCGGGTGATGACCTCGACCCCGCGATTGAGATGGTTGACCAGCAATTGCACCGATCCTTCGACATCCCGCGCGTCGGCCGCCCGCCACAAGGCCCGGTGATCTTCCTGGGACAACTTGCCCAGGCCCATCGCTTCGAGGTTGAAGCGCAGGAAGCGCTCTTCTTCGTTCAGTCCGTCCTCTACCAGTTTCAGTAACCGGCGATTAGGTGCCCTGCTGTAGAGCGACATATGGAAGAGGCGATTGAGCCGGCCGATTTCGGTATAGTCCTGTTCCGTCTCCAGCTCGTCGATATAGCGCGCGGCCTGTTCGAGATCCGCCGCCTCAAGCAACGGCACCGATAAACGTAGGGCTTCGGACTCCAGTAAAATCCTTAGGGCGTAGGTTTCCGCGGCATCGCCCTGGACGAGCGGGGCAACCACAGCGCCTTTATGGGCGATCACGTTGAGCAATGCCTGGGCTTCCAGTTGGCGCAACGCTTCGCGCACCGGCATGCGGCTGACCCCGAAGAGATCGGCCAGATCCTGCTGGCGCAGTGCGATGCCACACGGCAGGCGACCGTCCAGAATGGCCGAGCGCAAGGTTTCTTCGATCACCGAGCGCGCCAGGTGCGCGGGAATCGGCCCGTTGACCTTGATACTGCTGAGGGGGTTGGGCTTTTGTGTCACTACTACGCACCCTGATTGACTGAAGTTTTGGATCCAATTGACACTAGTGACTGCCTGACGGCTTGTCAAACGCCCCATCAGAGCGTCTTTCCCTTAGTTTAGCGTGCCGTCAGTGATCTCAGTGTGCCATTATTTTTTCCCGAGCTAACCTACACCTTCACTCGATTCCACCTGACTACCCTGGATGCCTCGCCTTGGCGGTACGTTTTCCGATATCCCGGATCTTGCGCTGCTCGTGCGGCGCCTTGCTGCTGGCCGGGGTGCTGCTGGGCGGTGTGCATGCCGATTGGGACTTTTCCCTGATCAGTGCTCGGGCGCAGGCATTGTACGGATCTTTGGGCGAAGGTCAGCAGCGCATAGATGCGTGGCAGCACATGTTGGCTACGCAGAATCAAGTTGGCGAGCTGGAACAGCTCAACGTGATCAACCGCTTTTTCAACAAACAACTGCGTTACGTCGAAGACATCGACCTGTGGCATCAGGTCGATTACTGGGAAACACCCGTCGAAGCCTTGTGGAAAGGCGCCGGTGATTGCGAAGACTACGCAATCGCCAAATATTTCAGTCTGCGCCACCTTGGCGTTTCCAGTGACAAGCTGCGCATCACGTACGTAAAGGCGCTGAGCCTGAATCGCGCGCACATGGTGCTGACCTACTACTCAAGCCCGGAAGCCGAACCGCTGGTGCTCGACAGCCTTGTCGACTCGATCAGGCCAGCCAGCCAGAGAAAGGATTTGCTGCCGGTCTACGCTTTCAACGCAGAAGGGTTGTGGTTACCGGGGGCCAAGGGCAATCAGAAGGTCGGGGACACCAAGCGTTTGTCCCGTTGGCAGGATGTGCTGAAAAAAATGCAGGCCGAAGGATTCCCGGTCGAGACGACTAACTAGGAGCACGCCCACAGATGTCTTTGTTCAAACAGCTTTTGATCGCTATCTGTCTGTTCCTGGTCGTCGCCTTCACCGGCAGCTTCATGGTCAGCCTGGAAAGCTCGCGCTCCCAGTACGTCAACCAGCTGCGTTCCCACGCCCAGGATGCGGCGACGGCGCTGGCGTTGTCACTGACGCCCAATATCGACGACCCGGCGATGACCGAATTGCTGGTCAGCTCGATCTTTGACAGCGGTTATTACGCCAGCATCCGTGTGGTCGATTTATCCAACGACAAGACCCTGATCGAACGCAGCGGCATTGCGGCCGATACCCGGGTGCCTGACTGGTTCGTCAAACTGATTGGCCTGGAGCCTGCCGGGGGCGATGCGATAGTCAGTCGCGGTTGGGTACAGGCCGCACGGGTCGAGGTGGTCAGTCACCCGATGTTCGCGCTGGCCAAGTTGTGGCAAAGCGCGTTGGGCAGCTTGGGGTGGTTGCTGTTCTGTGGCGTGGTCAGCGCGATACTGGGCGCGCTGTTGCTGCGTCGGCAATTGAAGCCCCTCGATTACATGGTCCGGCAGTCCCACGCCATTGCCCGCCGCGAGTTTCTCAGCCTGCCGCAATTGCCGCGCACGCCGGAACTGCGTCGCGTGGTGCAGGCCATGAACCAGATGGTCGAGAAGCTCAAGGCGCTGTTTCAGGAGCAGGCCGAACGCAGTGAAAAGCTGCGGGTCGAGTCCTATCAGGACAACCTGACCGGCTTGGCCAACCGACGTTACTTCGAGATGCAACTGAATGCACGGGTGAGCAATCCCGAGCAGGCCAGCTCCGGTTACTTGCTGCTGTTGCGAGTCAAGGATCTGGCCGGGTTGAACCAGCGGCTGGGCGGCCAGCGCACGGATGCGTTGCTCCAGGCGGTTGGTCAGCAGTTGTCCCGCGAGTGCGCCAGATATCCGGAAACAACCAACCTGGTCACACGGATTCGTGGCGGCGAATTCGCCGTTCTGGCCCCAGGCCTGGTGCGTGAAGAAGCGGTGCAACTGGCGCAGCACCTCGACACGGCCTTGGCCAGTCTGTACGCGACCGGTGCTACTGACGTCCCCTCTGTAGCGGCGATCGGGCTGGCGCCCTTTATTCATGGCGACGCCCCGCAAGCCGTACTCGGGCTGGCGGATCAGGCATTGGCGCAGGCCGAAGGCCAGACCGATTCGAACTGGGTCTGCCTCGATCACAGGGCCCCGACCCATGTCGGCGACGACCATCATGCCTGGCACAACCTGCTGGATCAGGCCTTGGAGCAACGACGATTCAAGTTGTTTTTCCAGCCCGTGGTGGCCAGTCAGGACACGCAACTGGTACTGCACTACAAAGTGCTTTCCCGCCTGATCGACGACCAGGGCGAGAGCATCCCTGCCGGACGTTTCTTGCCGTGGCTGGAACGGTTCGGCTGGGCGGCGCGACTGGACCGGCTGATGCTGGAACTGGTACTGGAGCAGATGGACTCACACGAAGAGACACTGGCGCTGAACCTCTCGTCGGCAACTTTGGAAAATCCGCAGGCGCTGACTGCGCTCTTCGAAACGCTGCGTTCGCACTCCAACCTGGGGCCGCGACTGACCCTGGAGATCGGCGAAGAGCAATTGCCGGAGCAAGCCAGTCTCGAAGAGCTGACCCGGCGTTTGCGAGCGCTCGGGTTCTCCTTGAGCCTGCAGCATTTCGGTGGGCGCTTCAGCATGATCGGCAACCTGGCGCGCTTGGGGTTGGCCTACTTGAAGATCGACGGTAGCTACATCCGTGCGATTGATCAGGAGCGCGACAAACGCCTGTTCATCGAAGCCGTCCAGCGAGCGGCCCATAGCATTGATCTGCCGTTGATTGCCGAGCGGGTCGAGACGCAAGGGGAGTTGGCGGTGCTTAGCGAGATGGGCGTGTACGGCGTTCAGGGACGGTTGGTGGGCGAGCCCAAGCCTTGGCAATAGGGTAATCGCAAAGGTTGCAGCCTTCGCACACCTGTAGCTGCCGAAGGCTGCGATCCCCGGATGTCAGATAAACCCTTCCTCATCATCCTCAACCAGATTACTCAACCCGCCCAACGCCTCACGGGCGTGGAAGCGGTCCATGAGTTTGGTCTGCGCGGGCCCTGGCAGGTCCGTGACGAGGATCACGCCTTTGCTGATCAGCACGGCGATCAAGTCGTCGAGTACCCGGATCATTTCCAGGTCGCTCTGGCGCAGTTGCTTGAGCTGTTTGATTTGCAGCAGTTGTTTGTGGCTGGTGGCCATGACTTCATTGGCGAACCAGGCCTGGAGGTCAGGGTGGTCGGCCGGCAGCGTTTCCGTGGATTCGGCGTAGGCTTCGGCTTCCACGCGCAGCAGTCGGCCGTCTGTATTGCGTTGCACGTAGAACATCGAGCATCCCTCAGAAGTGAGCCGCGTCATGCTGTCAGCAGCATAGTCAACATCTACCCAGTAGAGGGCGTTCGTCATATCCATGGCGCCAACAATTGCACTTACAGTCGTCGCGGGCAGGTCATTGCCGGCAGATCATCGCCAAGTAATAACTAAGACATTGATTTAGAACATATATTTTTGAGTTTGAAGCAAACATGCTTGTAACCATAGTTCATATGGTCCGCGAATTGCTTAGTTTAGTTGAAATAGTTACAGGTGCCGTCCATCTACCGGTCTGCCACCTGGCGCAAATGATGTGCGCACCGGTAATGCTTGCTGGATAATCGCGCGCCGCCGTTCGGGGCCTTGTATTCAGTTGCTTGCGTTGCAGTTCGGCTGTCGGGAATGCGCAGGACGCGCCAAATAAATAAAGCACCTTTTCGTCAATTTTATGGCGATAAAAAAGGTTTTTTTAATCGCGTTCAACTATTACAATTGCGGCATTCAAATTATTGACGATGTCATTTTGATGCTCGCCTCGATGAACCCTCGAGCTACGTGCTCCCTTATGTGCCAGCGCCTCGGATAGTCTTTTATGAATCGTACAGACGATATATCGAACCTGTTCAACAGGTTCGGGGCAAGTGCGGACAGTTATCTCGAGTTCGGCAGCCATTTCGACTACAAGGAAAAGCCGTTGACGCTGGTGCCGGCTGCGCCTGCACCTGTAGCTGAAGTTGATCAGCCTGATGAGCAATACGAGCGCGCTGCAGCCGATGCCACAAATGGCATGGAGACGCCGTTGGTGCCGGCTGATTCTGCGCAGCCTGCTGCGCCGCTTCGCCATTTGCTGGCCGAAGTCGCCCTGGCACGTCAGGCCGAAGCGCAAGCACGTAATGAAGAGGCACTGCGCCAGGCGCTGCCCCATGGTCGTCCGGCCAAGACCAGGGCGCATGTCATTGCGGTGATATCGGCCAAGGGAGGCGTTGGCAAAAGCACCCTCGCCTCTGCGCTGACCACTGCATTGCGCCTGGAGGGCGGGCGGACACTGGCCATCGACCTCGATCCGCAAAACGCGTTGCAATACCACTTGGGTGCCGAGCCGGATGTGGCAGGAATGGCCTACGCCAGCCTCAAGGGTGAGGACTGGAAGTCACTGCTGCTGGCCGGCTCTGCGGGTTCGTTGCTGCTGCCCTACGGTTCGGTGACCGAGGACGAGCGCCGTACGCTGGAGCGCTATCTGGAAAACGATCGTTACTGGCTGGCTGGCCAGTTGGCGAGCATGGACCTGAGCGAAAACGACGTGGTGATTCTCGACACGCCACCGGGTCGTACGTCCTACCTGACGCAAGCCTTGATGGTGGCTGATCAGGTGCTGGTCGTCGCCACCGCCGATGCGGCCTGTTTCGTCACGCTGGACCAGATGGAGCGTTTGCTGGAAGAGCGCGGCGCCCGGGGCCAGGCGCCGCTGTGCAATTACGTGATCAATCAGTTCGACAGCGATCGCCTGTTCTGCCGGGACATGCACGAAGTGCTCAAGCGCCGCCTCGG
Organism: Pseudomonas sp. PLMAX; assembly: GCF_046042685.1. NCBI lineage: Bacteria > Pseudomonadati > Pseudomonadota > Gammaproteobacteria > Pseudomonadales > Pseudomonadaceae > Pseudomonas > Pseudomonas sp. PLMAX. The sequence continues at coordinate 281,761 of NZ_CP064949.1, forward strand.
CTCGCGGCTGCTGGGTGTCGTGGCGCTCGATCATGCCATTGGCGAAGCCCTTGCTTATGGTGAAAACCCGCTGCTGCAGGCCGAGTCCTCCCAGGCTTGCCGCGACATGCTGATGCTGACTGACAGGGTCAAAACGCAGTTGAATGCCATGGCCGTTGCAGAGTCATACGCCTCGTGATCAACACCACCGCTCCAGATACAGCCGCTCCCTCCCGTTCGCAGCGCTGGGCACAATCGCTCTCCGATCGCCTGGACAGCCTGCCAGCGACGTTGCGTCGGGCGCTGACCGTGAGCGTGACGCTGTTCTGCGGGCTGTTGGCCGTGTTCATCATTACGGTGCCGTTCGACCTGTATTCGCAGTGCTTCTTTGCCCTCGGCTGCTTCATCGCTGCGATGGTACTGCGCAAGATTCCCGGACGCCTGAACGTGCTGATGCTCATCGGGCTATCACTGACCGCTTCCCTGCGCTACATATACTGGCGACTCACTTCCACCCTCGGGTTCGAGGGCTGGGTCGACATGCTGTTCGGCTACGGCCTGGTCCTGGCCGAGCTGTACGCGATGATCGTGCTGGTGTTCGGCTATGTGCAAACCGCCTGGCCGCTGCGACGCAAACCAGTATTGATGAGCGGACCGCCGAGCGAGTGGCCGACGGTCGATGTGTTCATCCCGTCGTATAACGAAACCCTCGACATTGTGAAGGTCACCATCTTCGCCGCCCAGGCCATCGACTGGCCCCAGGACAAACTGCGCGTGCATGTGCTTGACGACGGTCGCCGCGAAGACTTCCGCGAGTTCTGCGAACAGATCGGCGTGAATTACATCGTTCGTGACAACAACCGCCACGCCAAGGCAGGCAACCTGAACGAAGCGCTCAAGGTCACCAGTGGCGAGTTCGTGACCATTTTCGACGCCGACCACGTGCCGACCCGTTCTTTCCTCCAGGTGTGTGTCGGCTGGTTCATCAAGGACCCGAAGCTGGCGATGCTGCAGACGCCGCACTTCTTTTTCTCGCCGGACCCCTTCGAGAAGAACCTCAATACCTTCCGTTCCGTGCCGAACGAAGGCGAGTTGTTCTACGGTCTGGTGCAGGACGGCAACGACCTGTGGAACGCGACGTTCTTCTGCGGCTCGTGTGCGGTGATCCGTCGTGCACCTTTGCTGGAAGTCGGTGGCGTGGCCGTCGAGACCGTCACCGAAGATGCCCACACCGCGCTCAAGCTCAACCGCGCCGGTTATAACACCGCCTACCTGGCCATTCCCCAGGCGGCGGGCCTGGCGACGGAAAGCCTGTCGCGCCACATCAGCCAGCGAATTCGCTGGGCACGTGGCATGGCGCAGATATTTCGCACCGACAACCCGTTGCTCGGCAAAGGCCTGAGCATGGGCCAGCGCCTGTGTTACCTGAACGCGATGTTGCACTTTTTCTACGGGCTGCCACGCCTGGCGTTCCTGACCGCGCCGCTGGCATTCCTGTTTTTCGATGCACAGATTTTCCACGCCTCGGCGTTGATGATCACCGCGTACGTATTGCCGCACATTCTTCACGCCAGCCTGACCAACTCCAGTATCCAGGGACGGTTCCGCCACTCGTTCTGGAACGAGGTCTACGAGACGGTGCTGGCCTGGTACATCATGGGCCCGGTACTGATGGCGCTGGTCAACCCCAAGTTCGGTGGCTTCAACGTGACCGACAAGGGCGGAGTGATCGACAAGAAGTACTTCGAATGGAAACTGGCCCGGCCCTACATCGTGCTGTTGCTCTTGAACGCCGCTGGCCTGATCTATGGCGGGATACGCCTGATGGAGGGTGCCGAAGGCGCCACCACCACGATCCTGATCAACCTGGCGTGGACCGTCTACAACCTCATCATCACCAGCGCCTCGGTGGCGGTGGCCAGCGAAACCCGTCAGGTGCGTTCCGAACCACGGGTGGCGGCGGTCCTGCCGATGCGCCTGACCCGTGCCGATGGCACCGTGATCGAGGGCGTGACCCAGGACTTCTCGCAAAAAGGCCTGGGCTTTCGTTTGCCTGATGGCATCGAGATTCCCAAGGGCGAGCGGGTGCAGATTTCGCTGTTTCGCAAGCAACAGCTGAGCGTGTTCCCGGCCGTCATCGTCTTCAGTCGCGGGGATCTGTTGGGGGCGCAATTCGACCAGTTGACCCTGCGCCAGCAAAGCGAGCTGATACGCCTGACGTTCTCCCGCGCCGATACCTGGGCTTCGACCTGGGGCAATGGCCAGGTCGATACGCCCCTGGCCGCCTTGCGCGATGTCAGCGGCATTGCCCTTCGCGGTATCTACGAACTCTTCAAAGCAACGGTCATGGAAGTGCGGAACCTTTTCCGCCGTCGCCACGTCTCCCCGTCCACCCTGGAAAATGTTTTGGACAAGTGATGAACTCGAAGTCTTTCGCTTTCGGTAGCCTGCGCGCGCCCCGCCGCGCACTGGTACGCATGACGTGCGCGTTGCTGGCAATGGGTGGTAGTGCGACGGCATTCGCCGAGATCGCGCCAGTGGATGCGGCGCCGGGCGCCAATGGCTATAGCGTGACGCTCAAGCAACTGGGCCGCAATTATCCGATGAGCTTGCGCGGCGTGGAGTCCACCGACAGCGTCAACTTCGATGTGCGTGCCGATTCCATCGTGACCGGCGCCAGGCTGAAACTGCAATACACCTATTCGCCGGCACTGCTGGCCGACCTGTCGCAGATCAACGTCATCGTCAACGATGAAGTGGCCGCGAGCCTGCCGTTGCCCAAGGAAAACGCCGGTCAACTGCAAACCCACGAAGTCACCATCCCGCCGCAGCTGATCACCGAGTTCAACCGCTTGAGCCTGCAATTCGTCGGTCACTACACCATGAGTTGCGAAGACCCGACGCATTCCAGCCTGTGGGCGAAGATCAGCAACGCCACCGAGCTGAGCATCGAAGTGTCGCCGCTGGCGCTGCCGAACGATCTGTCGATCTTGCCGTTGCCATTCTTCGATCGCCGCGATGCGCGCACCCTGGGCCTGCCATTCGTGTTCGCCGCAGCGCCCGACAACACCACCCTGGAAGCGGCTGGCGCCCTGTCGTCTTGGTTCGGTGCCCAGGCCAGTTACCGCGGGGCGAAGTTCTCTACTCACATCAACCAGATCCCGGCCCACGGCAATGCCGTGGTGCTGCTCAGCGGTCCCGATGCGTTGCAGATCGGCGGGCTGAGCCTGCCGGCGGCCAAGGGCCCGACCCTGAGCTTGATGGCCAACCCCAATGACGAGAATGGCAAGTTGCTGGTGATCACCGGCCGCGATGCCGCCGAACTGAAGACGGCGACCACCGCGCTGGTGCTCGGCAGTCAGGCGCTTTCGGGCAGCAGCGTGGTGATCGATCGACTCGACAGCGTGCAGTCGCGCAAGCCTTACGATGCCCCGAACTGGCTGCCCAGCGATCGCCCGGTCAAGCTCGGCGAGCTGCTGCCGGCCAAGCAATTCAACGTATCGGGCTACAACCCGGGCGACATCACCGTACCGTTGAATTTCCCGCCGGACTTGTTCACCTGGCGTGATGAAGGTGCGCCGTTGAACGTGAAATACCGCTACACGCCGCAAGAGAAGTCGAGCAATTCGTCGTTCATCGTCAGCTTCAACGATGGCTTGATCCAGTCGCAGAACCTGCTGCCCCAGGACAAGCTGGAAAACAGCGTGTTGAAAACCCTCAAGCTCAACGACGACAGCCTCAACCGCGAAACCCGCGTGCGCCTGCCGTTGAACTCGGTGGCCCTGCAATCGCGACTGCAACTGCGCTTCATGTTCGACTACATCAAGCAGGGGGAATGTGGCGACATCATCATCGACAACATGCGCGGCAGCGTCGATCCGGAATCGACCCTGGACCTGAGCGGCTACGACCACTTCATGGCCATGCCGAACCTGGGCGTGTTCAAGGACGCGGGCTTCCCGTTCACCCGTCTGGCTGACCTGTCGCAGACCGCCGTGATCCTGCCGGACAACGCTGGCGCTGCCGAGCTGGATGCCTACCTGACCGTGCTCGGCCGCTTCGGCCAGTCCACCGGTTATCCGGCCACTGGCGTGCTGGTGGCGCAAGCGGCGCAGGTTCAAGCGGTGGCGGATAAAGACTTGCTGGTGCTTGCTTCCGGTAACAACCAACCATTGCTGACCCAGTGGGCCGATCGCCTGCCGGCGACCGATAGCGGCGACCAACAGAGCTTTCACCTGTCTGACTTGCCGATGCGCGTACGCGACTGGTTCAGCCCCGACCCGGAAGCGAACCAGCGCAAGGCACGGTTGGCCATGGCCTTCTCCGGCGGCGCGCGCAGCACTTACCTGACAGGTTTCGAATCGCCGCTCAAAAGCGGTCGCAGCGTCGTGGTAATCGCCAGCGGCCAACCGCAAGGCCTGGCTGAAGCGACCAATGCCCTGATCGGCGGCGAGGATTACACCCAGTCCATCCAGGGCAGCCTGGTGGTAGTGCGTGGCAAAACCATCGAGCCACTGGTGGCGGACGAGCAGTACTACGTCGGCGAACTGGGCCCGTTCAAACGCCTGGAATGGATGCTCTCGCGTCATGTCGGTTTGACGCTGCTGCTGACCGGCCTCGGTGTGGTGTTGCTCAGTTGTCTGGCCTATCTGGCGCTGCGGTCCCGTGCCAAACAGCGGTTGAGCGACTGAGAACACCATGAGAAACCACAGGACCCCTGGATGCAATTCTGCCCAACAGCGCCGCTGGCGCCGGGCCGTGCTTTGGCTGGCTGGCACGCTGGCGACCTTGAGCCTGACACCGGCCATGGCTGACGAGGTCGCGTGCAAAAGCGCCGATTGGCCGCTGTGGCAAACCTACGCCACGCGTTTCGTGCAGAACGACGGTCGCCTGCTGGAGTCCAGCGTCGAAGCCAATCACAGCACCTCCGAAGGCCAGTCCTACGGCATGCTGTTCGCGCTGATTGGCAACGACCGCGAGCGTTTCGATGCCTTGTGGAAATGGACCGCCGCCAACATGGCCGGCGCCGATGTCGGCAACCGTCTGCCAGGCTGGTTGTGGGGCCAGGGCAAGGACGGCAAATGGCAGTTGCAGGACGCCAACTCGGCGTCCGATTCTGACCTGTGGATTGCCTACTCGCTGCTCGAAGCGGCGCGGCTGTGGCAGCGCCCGGACTACCGCGAAGACGCCCTGCGCCTGCTCAGGAACATTGAAAGCAACCTGGTGGTGAGCCTGCCGGGGCTAGGCAAAATGGTCCTCCCCGGCCCCGAGGGTTTCACTCAGCCCGATCATCTGTGGCGCCTTAACCCGAGCTATTTGCCGCTGCCGTTGCTACGCCGACTGGCCAAGGAAGCACCGAGCGGGCCGTGGAAGGAAATCGCCGAAAATACCGTAAAAATGGTCAGTGCCTCCAGCCCGAAAGGCTATGTGGCGGACTGGATCGGCTATCGCGCAACCGCGCCGAAAGCCGGTCTGTTTGTGGTTGATCCGGTCAAAGGCGAGCTGGGCAGTTACGACGCGATTCGCGTCTACCTGTGGGCCGGCATGACGCCCAGGACCGACCCGTTGGCGGCACCGCTGCTGGCACGCCTGGACGGCATGTCGAACAGCACGGCTTCCACCGGTATTCCTCCGGAAAAAGTCCAGGTCATCAGCGGTGCGCTCGAAGGGCAGGGCCCGTTCGGGTACTCTGCCGCACTGATCCCGTACTTCCAGGCCAAGGGCCAACCCTGGCTGGCCGAGCAGCAGCAACGTCGGGCCGAAACGGCTTTGAACGCGGCGCTGGCAAAAGCCGATGGCGAACATGTCGAACCGCTGTACTACAACGCCATGCTTAGTCTGTTCGCACTCGGCTGGGCTGAAAAACGCTATCAGTTTCGTGATGACGGAACACTCAAACTGACTTGGGAGACGTCATGCACCCGCGCCGTCACACGCTAGCCATCGGTATTCTCGCCACCCTCATCGGCACCGCCGCCCACGCCGAAACCAGCGATGCGCAAATGCGCCTGGTGGAGCAGGGCCAATATTGGCAGGCCCGGGATAACGCTGCGCGTGCGTCAGAAGCTTGGGAGAAAGTGCTGCGCCTGGACCCCAACCAGATCGACGCGCTGTATGGCATGGGTCTGATCGGCGTCAAACAGGACAAACCGCGACAGGCGCAGCAGTATCTGGCGCGGTTGCAGGCGTTGTCGCCGCGACCCTGGCAGGCTGCGCAACTTGAGCAGGACATCGCCCTGACCGATCCGCAGAACATTGCGCTGCTGGACGAAGCCCGGCGTCTGGCCGACGGCGACCAGCGTGACAAGGCCACTGAAGTGTTCCGCCAATTGTTTGCCGGCCGCACGCCTGAAGGCAAGATCGGTCGCGAGTTCTACACCAACCTGGCTTTCAATGATGCAGGCTGGCCCGAGGCGCGCAAAGGCCTTGAGCGCTTGCTGCGGGAAACGCCGAATGACTCGATTGTCGCGCTGTTTTTGGCCAAGCATCTGGTGCGTCATGAAGACAGCCGCGCGGAAGGTATCCGGGCCCTGGCCAAACTGTCGACCCGTACCGATATCGCCGGTGACGCCGATGAGAGCTGGCGCCTGGCGCTGGTGTGGATGGGGCCGCCGAATGCCTCGCAAGTGCCGTTATTCGATGACTTCCTGAAAGTACATCCCGAAGACCAGGAAATCCGCGACCTGCTCAACAAAGGCAAGTCGCAGTCGACCACTGCCGGTGCGCCGGTGTGGCAGCAGGATCCGCTGGTGGCGCGAGGGCTGCAAGCGCTGGAGAAGGGTGACCAGGCCGGCGCCGAACAAGCCTTCGCCGCGCGCCTGAAAAGCAAACCCGACGACGCCGATGCCCTGGGTGGCCTTGGCGTCGTGCGTCAGCAACAAAACCGTTTCGGCGAAGCCGAGCAGTTGCTCAACCGGGCCATCGCCAATGGCGGCACACGCTGGAAGCCGGCATTGGATAACGTGCGTTATTGGGCGCTGCTGCAACAGGCCCGCGACCAGGCCAGGACGCAACCGGCCAAGGCGCAAGCCAGCATCGCCCAGGCCATGCGCCTGAACCCGAACGGCGTCGATGCGCGCCTGGCCCTGGCCGACATTCAGGCCCAGGCCGGCCAACTGGACGCCGCGCAAGCCAACTATCGCCAGGTGCTGAATGTGCAGCGCGGTAACCCGCAGGCCGTTCAAGGCCTGGTCAATGTGCTGGCGCAAACCGGTCAGGCCGATGAAGCCCTGCGCCTGCTCGACACCCTGACCCCGGCCCAGCAGGCCGAAATGGGCGGCGGCGCTCGCCTGCGTGCCTTGCGTTCCACGCAGGCGGCCAAACTGGCCGAACAGCGCGGTGATAACCGCGCGGCACAACAAGCCCTGGTGCAAGCCATCCAGGACGACCCGGACAACGTCTGGACCCGTTTCGACCTGGCGCGTTTGTACCTCAAGGCCGGCGAGCCGCAAAAGGCTCGCGACCTGATCGACAGCTATCTGAAAAGCCATCCGACCCACATCGACGCGCTCTACACCAGTGCCTTGCTCTCGGTGGAAATGGAGCAGTGGAACGCCGCGCAAGCAACCATCAGCCGTATACCGGCCGAGCGCCGCACCGCGGATATGAATCAGTTGGCCGACCAGATCACTCTCACGGTGCAGATCAAACTGGCGGCCAGCATCGCCAAGCGTGGCCAACGCCAGGAAGCCCTGGCCTTGCTCGATCGCTTGCAGCCGGTGGCCAGCCGCACGCCTGACGGCATGGCGACCCTGGCTGCGGCCTATGTCGATGCCGGCGACTCGGCACATGCGCAGCAAATGATGCGCAACGTCATCGCCCAGACGCCGACGCCATCCGCGGACCTGATGTTGCAATACGCCAACCTGTTGCTCAAGACCGACGACGACGCTCAGGTCAACTCGATCCTGCACGGCTTGCAAAACCAGCCGATGAGCGTGGCCACGCGCAAACGCTTCGATGACGTGCTGTATCAGTACCGCATTCGCCAGGCCGATATCCTGCGTGAAAATGGCGATCTGGCGGCTGCCTACGATACGTTGGCACCGGCGCTGGCTTCGCGTCCGGGGGACGCGGGCGCCGTCTCGGCACTGGCGCGCATGTACGCCAGCAACGGCGACAATGCCAAGGCGTTCGAGCTGTACAAGCCGTTGTTGCAGCGTCAGCCCAACGACCCGCAGATTTTACTGAACGCCGCTGACGCGGCGGTTCAAGCCCACGACAATGGCTACGCCGAGCGTGCGCTGGAACAGTTCCTGAAACTGGAAACCTACGACCCGCAATCGCTGACCGAAGCGGCGCGGATCTACCGCAGCATGGGCAAGTCCAGCCAGGCCACCGAGTTGCTGCGCAAGGCGGTTGCCATTGAGCAGAGCGAACAGAAACGCAGCCTGACGGCTCAGGCCAATAGCCTGAACGTCGCCCCGAACCCGTTCGTGGGTTTGCCGGGCCAGCGCAACCAGGTGAGCCGAGTACCGGTGGACGCGATTCCCGCCCCGGCACAGGCACAGCTTGATGCAGCCGCGCCGGTCATGGTCGCCAGCGATGCGGCACTGCCGGCCGATGCCTATCCGGGCCAGGCCCAGCCACGCATGGCTGCTGGTGCGCGAACCCAGGCGTTGCCGGCGGGGCGCTTTGCCGGTGCCGGCGGTAACCCGTTCGCGCCTCAGGCCACGGTCAATGTCGCGGTGGACCAAGCCAGTTCCGCCCAGCGCGCGCTGGACAACATCCTGCAGGAGCGCAGCGGCTACGTGACCCAGGGCGTCACCATCCGCAGCAATGACAGCGAGTCGGGCATGAGCAAAATGACCGACGTTGAAACGCCGCTGGAGATCAACGTGCCGTCGGGCGAGAACCGCTACGCCGTGCGCGTGACCCCGGTATCGCTGAATGCCGGCAGTGTCGACAGCGATTCGGCCAGCCGTTTCGGTGGTGGATCATCCGCCGACGGCGCCGGTTCCCAGCGTGACAAAGGCGTGGGCCTGAGCGTGGCCTATGCCCGCCCGGATGAAGGCATCAAGGCCGATGTCGGCACAACGCCAATGGGCTTCAAGTACAGCACCGCCGCTGGTGGCGTGAGCGTGGACCGGCCGTTCGCCGACAACTCGAACGTGCGTTATGGCGTCAGTGTTTCCAGGCGTCCGGTGACGGACAGCGTGACTTCGTTCGCTGGCACCACCGACGACCGCACCGGTCAGTCGTGGGGCGGCGTGACGGCCAACGGCGGGCGGGCTCAGCTCAGCTATGACGATCAGCAGGTCGGCACCTACGGCTACGGTTCGTGGCACAAGTTGCTCGGCCACAACGTCGAATCCAACAGCCGCACCGAACTGGGCGGTGGCGTGTATTGGTATCTGCAAAACGCCGAAGACAGCAAGCTGACCCTGGGCCTGAGTGCCACCGGCCTGAGCTTCGAGAACAACCAGGATTTCTTCACCTACGGCCATGGCGGTTACTTCAGCCCGCAAAGCTACTTCGCCTTGGGCGTGCCGGTGACCTGGTCGCAGCGCACCGACCGGTTTTCCTATCAGGTCAAGGGTTCGGTGGGCGTGCAGTACTTCGATCAGGACGCGGCGGATTACTTCCCGAACGACAAAGACCTGCAAGCTGCCAACAACCAGCGCTACAAAGGCCAGAACAAGACCGGCGTGGGCTACAGCCTGAGCGGTGCAGGCGAATACAAATTCGGTTCGAACTTTTTCCTCGGTGGCAATCTCGGCCTGGACAACGCCCAGGACTACAAGCAATTCACCGGGGCCATGTACCTGCGTTACATGTTCGAAGACATGAACGGCTCGATGGAGCTGCCGGTCAGCCCCTACCGCTCCCCTTATTCCAACTGATTCCTGGAGACTTAAATGCCTTCTTCCGTTCTTGCCGGTATGACCCTTCTCGTACTCGGTGAAAGTCACATGAGCCTGGCGGACCACCTTATGGAACCGCTGCAAGCCAACCTGACCCAGCAGGGCGCAATCGTACATTCGATCGGCGCGTGCGGCGCCAGTGCCGGCGACTGGCTGATCACCAAGAAAGTCGATTGTGGCGCCGAGCAGAAAGGCGACGGCAAGATCGTCATCAAGGGGCGCGAAGCCACCACCACGCCGATCAAGGACCTGATCGCCGCCGACAAGCCTGACCTCGTCGTGCTGGTCATCGGCGATACCATGGCTTCCTACGATAAACCGGTATTCCCGAAAGCCTGGGCCTGGCAGAACGTGACCGCCCTGGCCAAGGAGATCACCGCCAACGGTGCCAAGTGCGCGTGGGTCGGCCCGGCGTGGGGCAAGGAGGGCGGGATGTACAAGAAGAACGATACGCGTACCAAGCTGATGTCGGCGTTCCTGGCGAGCAACGTGGCGCCTTGCACCTACATCGACTCGCTAACGCTCTCCAAGCCAGGTGAGTGGGTGACCACCGACGGCCAGCATTTCACCGTGGCCGGATACAAGTCCTGGGCCAACGCCATCGGTGGCGCACTGGCAAAACTGCCGGCCGATGCGGTCAGCAACAAGGGAGCCAAGCAGTGATGCGTGCCCTGTCTGCGGTATGCGCCCTGGCGGCGCTGGTTTGCAGCGCCAACGCCGTGGCGGCAGAGTTCGCCCTGTACCCCACCGGCCCCAGCGAAGACGCGGCGTTCATCCGTTTCGTCAACGCCGGCAACGCGCCGCTGGATGTGATCGCCCAGGCCGGCCAGCCGCCGATGCGCCTGGAAGCGGCGCAAGCGGTGTCGCTGTTTTTCCCGGTACAGGCGAGCAGCCCGGTCAAGGGCACCCTGGTCAGCGGCGCTCAGAAACTGGCCATGGACCTGAAAATCGAACCCGGCGAATTTGTCACCGTAGTTGCGCTGCCCGACGGCGCCGACATCAAGCAGGTCGCCGTGCGCGAGCAGCCTGACGACTTCAACGGCTTGAAAGCGTCGTTGGCGTTCTTCAACGTCGACGCCGCTTGTGCCGATGCCAGCCTGCGTCCTGCGGGGCGTAGCGCCGACCTGTTCAAGGCGGTGCCGCTCGACAGCCTGCAGCGTCGTTCGATCAACCCGGTGAGCCTGTCGGTGCAGCTGGTCTGTGCGAACGCCAATGTCGGTGCGCCGCTGGACCTGGGCGAACTGAAGGCGGGTGAGCGTTACAGCGTGCTGCTGGTGCCGTCGGCCAACGGCCCGCGTTTATTGAACGCCACGGACACCTTGTCCCACTGATCGGATTTTGCCGCTGCCATGGTCTTCGCCTCACTCGAGTTCCTGACGCTGTTCCTGCCGGCCTTTCTGCTGGTGTATGCCCTGGCCAGACCGGCCTGGCGCAACGTCATCCTGCTGATCGGCAGCTGGCTGTTCTATGGCTGGCTGAGCCCGCTGTTCCTGAGCTTGCACGTGGTGTTGACCATCGTCGCCTGGGTTGGCGGCCTGCTGGTGGACCGTGCACGCGAGGGTTCCAAGGGGCGAGTGAGGTTGTTGATTGCGTTGATCGTGTTCAACACGGCGGTGCTGTGCTGGTACAAGTACGCCAACATCCTGGCCCTGACCTGGAATGACCTGATCACTTACTACGGCGCCATGCCGCTGGAGTGGCAACGAGTGGCGTTGCCGGCGGGGTTGTCGTTCATCGTGTTGCAAGCGATCTCCTACCTGGTGGACGTGCACCGCCACACGGTGCCGGTGGAGCGCAGCTTCATCAATTACGCGACCTACATTTCGATGTTCGGCCACTCGATTGCCGGGCCGATCATTCGTTATGACTGGGTGCGCCGCGAGCTGACCCAGCGATATTTCAATTGGCAGAATTTCTCCCTGGGCGCGCGCCGTTTCATGATCGGCATGTGCATGAAGGTGCTGGTGGCGGACACCCTGTCGCCGCTGGTGGACGTGGCGTTCCATCTGGAAAACCCGTCCTTCGTCGACGCCTGGATCGGCTGCCTGGCTTACTCGCTGCAACTGTTTTTCGACTTCGCCGGCTACAGCGCCATGGCTATAGGCCTGGGCCTGATGCTGGGCTTTCACTTTCCGGAAAACTTCAACCGGCCGTACCTGGCCAGCAGCATCCAGGACTTCTGGCGGCGCTGGCACTTGTCGCTGTCGAGTTGGCTGCGCGACTACCTGTACATCGCCCTTGGCGGTAATCGCAACGGCGCGTGGAAGACCTATCGCAACCTGTTCCTGACCATGGCCATCGCCGGTCTGTGGCACGGCGGTGACAGCTGGAACTACCTGTTGTGGGGCTCGGCGCACGGCATTGCCTTGTGCGTCGATCGCTTGTGGTCGCGCTCCAGCCTGCCGAGCATTCCGCCGCTGCTGTCGCACACATTGACGCTGCTGTTCGTGTTCCTGGCCTGGACCTTGTTCCGCGCTCCGGATTTCCATTCGGCATTGACGATGTATGCCGGACAGTTCGGCCTGCACGGGTTCGCATTGGGTGATGCGCTGGCGGTGACCTTGCGTCCGGTCCACGGCATCGCGGCGCTGCTCGGTGTGCTGTACATCGTTGCACCGGTGCTGCAAAGCCGCTTTGAGCAGCGCTTTGTCGGCCATGCGTTGTTTGCACCGATGCTGGGTTTCCTGCTCGCGTTCGCGTTGGTCGCGAGCCGTGAGTCTGTGCCCTTCCTGTACTTCCAGTTCTGATGACCGCGCCCATGACTTCCTTGTCCAACATCCCGGCCCAATCCAGCGCAGTGACCGCCCCTGTCAGCAAGGCATCGGGTGTCTTTTTCGTGGCTTTCCTGGCGCTGGGATTCGTCTCCTGCACCTGGCTGCTGTTGAGCGGCAAAGTCGAGATGCTGCCGCCCAGGTTGACGCTCGATGAGGCGCTGCACGGCGAGGTCACCCACAAGGTCGCCAAGCAGCTGTCGAAGGCTGCCGTGCCGGAACAGGCCGCGGACCTGGAACGTGGCGCCAGTTGGCTGTTGCTCGGCGATACCGGCCCGCGTGTGCGTTCCGGCTGCCCGGGCTGGCTGTTCCTGACCGACGAGATGCGCATCAATCGTCACGCTCAAGCCAACGCCGAGACCAAGGCGGGTGTGGTGCGAGAAGTCCAGAAACGCCTGGCCAGTCGTGGCATCAAGCTGCTGGTGGCGGTGGTGCCGGACAAGAGCCGCATCGCCAGTGCGCAACTGTGCGACCTGCGCCGACCGCTGCAGTTGCAGCAGCGTGCGGTGGCGTGGGTCGATGGCTTGAACAAGGCCGGCGTCGCCGCGATCGATCTCGCCCCGAACTTGCAACCCCTGGGTGCCGACGCCTACCTGCGCACCGATACCCACTGGAGCGAAACCGGTTCCGCGGCGGCGGCCAGGGCGGTGGCCAGGCAGGTACAATCCCTGGGCATCAGTGCCACGCCACACAAAGAATTCGAGGTGAAGGTCCAGGACCCGGCTCGCCGTCCTGGCGACCTGGTACGGTTGGCCGGGCTCGAGTGGCTGCCGGTGACCTGGCAACCGCAGCCGGAAACTGTCGCTGCCACCCAGATCTCCGAGAAAGCTGGCGATGCGCAAAGCGGCGGAGGCGATAATCTCGATGACCTGTTCGGCGATGACAATTTGCCGAACGTGGCGTTGATCGGTACTTCGTTCTCGCGCAATTCCAACTTCACCGGTTTCCTGCAACAGGCACTGGGCGCGCCGATTGGTAACTTTGCCAAGGACGGAGGTGAGTTCGCAGGTGGCGCCAATGGTTATTTCGATAATCCGGCGTTCAAACAGACTCCGCCGAAGCTGGTGATCTGGGAGATTCCCGAGCGGGATTTGCAGACGCCTTACAGTGAAGTCATCGACTGGGCCAAATAAACCGGTGAGGCTGATGGCCTCATCGCTGGCAAGCCAGCTCCTACAGGGATTATGGCTCAGCGGGAAAAGCCATATAGTTATTCTTTAACGGTATTTAAATTAGTCTTCTTATATCTATAAAGTTAATTCCCTGCGTACCTGCCGACCAATCGGCGCGCCGCACGACACGAACCAACACGACATCCGTGAGTTTCTGATCGACGCGCGCGCCCTTGAGCGTGCCGTGCGTGGGAGTGATTTATGTCTGCAGCTTCAGCATCGCCAAGCATCGCGCCACAATTCTTCGAAATCCGCCCGTTCAGCGGCGCGGTGGGTGCCGAAATCATCGGTCTCGATTTGTCCCGCCCGGTCAACGAGCAGGACTTCGCACGCATTCACCGTGCGCACCTGGATCATCACGTGGTGGTGTTCCGCGACCAACGCATTACCCCCGAGCAGCAAATCGATTTCAGCCGCCGTTTTGGCGTGTTGCAGATCCATGTGCTCAAGCAATTCCTGCTGGCCGGGCACCCGGAAATCCTCATCGTTTCCAATATCATCGAGAACGGCCAATCCATCGGCCTGGGAGATGCCGGCAAGTTCTGGCACTCCGATCTTTCCTATAAGGAACTGCCAAGCCTGGGCTCGATGCTGCATGCCCAGGAACTGCCGTCCGAAGGCGGCGACACCCTGTTCGCCGACATGCACAAAGCCTGGGACAACCTGCCCGAGGCGCTGCGCAAGGCCGTCGAAGGGCGCTCGGCCGCGCACTCCTACACGGCGCGCTACAGCGAGACCAAATTCGAAGGCAACTGGCGCCCGACCCTGACCCCTGAACAACTGGCGCAAGTCGCCGAAGTCATCCACCCGGTCGTGCGCACCCACCCGGAAAACGGCCGCAAGGCGTTGTTCGTCAGCGAGGGTTTCACCACCCGCATCGTTGGCTTGCCGGAAGACGAGAGCAAGCAATTGCTCGACGAGCTCTACGCCCACAGCGTGTTGCCGCAAAACATCTACCGCCATCAGTGGCAGCCCCATGACCTGGTGTTCTGGGACAACCGTTCGCTGATCCACCTCGCCGCCGGATGTCCCAGCCATCTGCGCCGCAAGTTGTATCGCACCACCATCCAGGGCGACGCGCCTTTCTGATTTGCCGGAGATTTGACCATGTCCAAACGTCTACCCTTTGCACCGCTGGCCACGGCCCTCGGCCTGGGTTTCAGCCTGATCGCCGGCAGCCTGGTGGCACCGACCGTGGCCCACGCCGAAGGTGAAATCCGCATCGCCGAACAATTCGGCATCGTCTACCTGCTGCTCAACGTGGTGCGCGACCAGAACCTGATCGAGAAGTACGGCAAGCAGGAAGGCATCGACATCAAGGTCGACTGGACCCAGCTCTCCGGTGGCGCGGCGGTCAACGATGCGCTGCTCTCCGGCTCGATCGACATTGCCGGTGCCGGCGTCGGTCCGCTGCTGACCATCTGGGACCGCACCCACGGCAAGCAGAACGTCAAGGCCGTGGCCTCCCTGGGCAACTTCCCGTACTACCTGGTGAGCAACAATCCCAAGGTCAAGACCATCGCCGATTTCACCGAGAAGGACCGCATTGCGGTGCCGGCCGTGGGCGTGTCGGTGCAGTCGCGCTTCCTGCAATACGCGGCCGCCAAGCAGTGGGGTGACAAGGAATTCAATCGCCTCGACAAGTACACCATCGCCGTCCCTCACCCTGATGCCACGGCCGCATTGATCGCCGGCGGCACCGAGTTGAGCGGGCACTTCTCCAACCCGCCGTTCCAGGATCAGGCGCTGACCAACCCGAACGTGCACGTGGTGCTCAACACCTATGACCTGCTCGGCCCGAACTCGCCGACGGTGCTGTTTGCCACCGAGAAATTCCGTGAGGAAAACCCGAAGACCTACAAGGCCTTCATCGATGCGCTGACCGAAGCCGCGCAATTCGCGCAAAACGATAAAGGCGCTGCGGCGGACACTTTCATCCGCGTCACCAAGGCCAAGATCGACCGCGCCGAACTGCTGAAAATCATCGACAACCCGCAGTTCGAATTCAGCGTCACGCCGAAAAATACCTACCCGCTGGCCGAGTTCCTCTACCGTGTGGGCGCGATCAAAAACAAACCGGATTCGTGGAAGGACTACTTTTTCCAGGATGCCAAACCGCTGCAAGGGAGCTGACCGACATGAACGCCCCCTTGCAAGGCCACACGGTCAGCAAACCGATCGCCGCAGCCCAGGCGCTGTTGTCGGTCGATAACGTCAGCCTGGAGTACCGCACGCCCCAGCGGGTCGTGCGGGCCACCCACCAGGTCAGCTTCGAGGTCGATCCGGCGGACCGTTTTGTCCTGCTCGGGCCGTCCGGTTGCGGCAAGTCGACATTGCTCAAGGCCGCTGCGGGATTCATCCAGCCAGTCGAAGGCGAGATCCGCCTTCAGGGTCAGCGCGTCGATGCGCCGGGGCCGGACCGCATTGTCGTGTTCCAGGAATTCGATCAACTGCCGCCGTGGAAAACCGTCAAACAGAACGTGATGTTTCCGCTGCTGGCCTCGAAAACCCTCAAGCGTAAAGAGGCCGAAGAGCGGGCGCTGCACTACCTGGAAAAGGTCGGCCTGGCGGCATTTGCCGACGCCTATCCCCATACCCTGTCGGGCGGCATGAAGGCGCGCGTTGCCATCGCCCGGGCGCTGGCGATGCAGCCGAAAATCCTCCTGATGGACGAACCCTTCGCCGCGCTCGACGCCCTGACCCGACGCAAGATGCAGGAAGAATTGCTGCTGCTCTGGGAGGAGGTGCGCTTCACGCTGCTGTTCGTCACTCACTCCATCGAAGAGGCGTTGGTGGTGGGCAACCGCATCCTGTTGCTTTCGCCACATCCGGGTCGGGTGCGGGCGGAAGTCCACAGTCATCAATACGATCTACACAGCCTTGGCGGCGTGGCTTTTCAGGAATCTGCGCGGCGCATTCACAGGTTGTTGTTCGATGAAGGCCAGTCACCGGAGACCGAGCGCGAGCTGGATTTCGCTGACATCCGCATCGCTTATTGAGCCGTTTGAGAGGAGGGCCCGATGAGCCATTTATCATCTGCGCGTGAAGAATTCGAAACCGTTTTGCAGCCACTGACCAGCGTACCGCTGGAGCGTGAATTACCGCTCGGCCAACGCCTGTGGCAACAGGGCTGGCTGCGCAAAAGCCTAATCCTGATTCTGCTTGCCGTACTCTGGGAGGCCACTGCGCGTTACACGAACAACGACTTGCTGTTGCCGAGTTTTGTGCAGACCGCTCATGCGCTGTATGACGGCCTGCTCAGCGGTGAGTTGCTGGGCAAGGTGTGGATTTCCCTGGTGGTGCTGCTCAAGGGCTACCTGATCGGCATTGTCCTGGCGTTTGCCCTGACGACGCTGGCGGTATCGACCCAATTCGGTCGCGACCTGCTCAGCACCCTGACCTCGATGTTCAACCCATTGCCGGCGATTGCGCTGCTGCCGCTGGCGCTGCTGTGGTTTGGCCTTGGGCAGAACAGTCTGATCTTCGTGCTGGTGCATTCCGTGCTCTGGGCCCTGGCGCTCAATACTTACGCAGGCTTTCTCGGCGTTTCGGAAACCCTGCGCATGGCCGGACGCAACTACGGCCTCAAGGGCATGCGCTTCGTGCTGTTCATCCTGATTCCCGCGGCACTGCCGTCGATCCTCGCCGGGCTGAAAATCGGCTGGGCTTTTGCGTGGCGTACGTTGATCGCCGCCGAGTTGGTGTTTGGTGCGACCAGTGGCAAGGGTGGGTTGGGGTGGTACATCTTTCAGAATCGTAATGAGCTGTATACGGACAAAGTGTTTGCCGGGTTGGCGGTGGTGATTCTGATTGGGTTGCTGGTGGAGAATCTGGTGTTTGATTCGTTGGAAAGGGTGACGGTGAAGCGGTGGGGGATGCAGCGCTGATCTTTTGATCTGCTAGCATTGCGCCTGAATCAATCCTGATCAGGCACGAGTGCTCGCCATGCAACTACCGGATATGAACCTGTTGGTCGCCCTCGACGCCCTTCTCGACGAGGGCAGCGTGGTAGGCGCGGCGCGGCGGATGAACCTCAGCCCCGCAGCCATGAGTCGTACGTTGACGCGCATCCGCGAGGCCATTGGCGATCCGATACTGGTGCGTGCCGGCCGGGGGCTGGTGCCGACGCCGAAGGCGCAGGAATTGCGCGAACAGGTGCGCGATGTGGTGGAGCAGGCCGCGCAGTTGTTCCACTCGGCCAGGGTGGTGGATCTGGGCAGTTTGCGGCGGCGCTTCAGTATCCGCGCCAATGACTTTTTCATCGGCATCTACGGCGGCAAGCTGTTCGATACCGTGGAGCGTCAGGCCCCGCATTGCGAATTGCGTTTTGCGCCAGAGGGCGATGGCGATGATGAGGCCTTGCGCGAGGGGCGCATCGATCTGAGCGTCAGCAACAACCGGCCGTTGATGCCGGAAGTGAAGGTGCAGAACCTGTTTTCCACGCAGTTTGTCGGCCTGGTGCGCGAGGACCATCCATTGCTCGATGAGGAGATTACTGCCGAGCGTTTTGCAGGGTTTCCCCACATCAGTATGTCCCGCCGCGGTATCGCTCGAGGGCCGATCGATGCGGCACTCAACGCCCTGGGCCTGGAGCGCCGGGTAGCGGTGATCGCCCCGAGTTTCCACGCGGCGATGTTCGCCTTGCCCGATTCCGACCTGATTCTGCCGGTGCCCAGGGAGACGTTATTGAGCGTCCGTCGACTGGGGCTGAAGTTGCGCTCGTTCACCCTGCCAATCCCGTTGCCCACCATCGTGCTCAACCAGGCCTGGCATCCTCGTTTCGACAATGACCCGGCTCACCGTTGGCTGCGCGAAACCCTGAAAACCTGCTGTGACGAGACGTGGCTGGCGGCGCAACCGGTCCTGTAGGAGCGAGCTTGCTCGCGATAGCGGTGGGTCAGACGACTTCATTGTTGTCTGACACGCCCTCTTCGCGAGCAAGCCCGCTCCCACAGGTTATTTATCGTTGCGTCTAGCGCACTTATAACCTGTCGATAAGTCAGTTTTCGTCAGGTCTCGACCTTTTTAGAATGCTCCGATGTTCAAATACCGGAGCTCGCTGTAATGACTTCCCTCACGGTCACGGCCCCTATCGCCGCGGCCAGCCCGACGGCCGCCGCGCCACAGGTTTTTGGTCCGCGGATCATCATCGGCCTGGTGGGCGTATTGCTCGCCGTGCTGGTGTCGGGCTTGAACGAAATGGTGACCAAGGTAGCCCTGGCCGACATCCGTGGAGCCTTGGCCATTGGTTACGACGAAGGCACCTGGCTGGTCGCCAGCTACGCCGCGACCTCGGTAGCCGCCATGGCCTTCGCGCCGTGGTGCGCGGTGACGCTTTCGCTGCGGCGCTTCACCCTGTGTGCCATCGGTGCCTTCACCCTGCTGGGCGTGTTGTGCCCGTTGGCGCCGAACTACGAAAGCCTGTTGGTCCTGCGTACGCTGCAAGGCCTTGCCGGTGGCGCGCTGCCGCCGATGCTGATGACCGTCGCCCTGCGTTTTCTGCCAGCCAACGTCAAGCTGTACGGACTGGCCGGTTATGCCCTCACTGCCACCTTCGGACCCGGACTGGGCACGCCGCTGGCCGGGCTATGGAGCGAGTACGTCGGCTGGCAGTGGACCTTTTGGCAGATCGTCGCGCCGTGCCTGATCGCCATGGTTGCCGTGGCCTATGGCATCCCCCAGGACCCGCTGCGCCTGGAGCGCTTCAAGCAGTTCAACTGGCGTGGTCTGCTCCTGGGTTTTCCGGCGATCTGCATGCTGGTGATCGGCCTCCTGCAGGGCAATCGGCTGGACTGGTTCGAGTCGAGCCTGATCTGCGGATTGCTGGTGGTCGGTACGCTGTTGCTGGTGGCGTTTCTGATCAACGAGTGGTCGCAGCCAATTCCGTTTTTCAAACTGCAGATGCTCGGCATCCGCAACCTGTCGTTCGCCCTGATCACCCTGGCCGGCGTGCTGGTGGTGTTGCTGGCGGTGGTGATCATTCCGTCCAGCTATCTGGCGCAGGTCCAGGGTTATCGCCCGGTGCAGACCGCGCCCATCACCCTGTTGGCAGCGCTTCCGCAGTTGATCGCGCTGCCGTTGGTGGCGGCGCTGTGCAACCTGCGCTGGGTCGATTGCCGCTGGGTGCTGGGGATCGGCCTGAGCATGCTGGTGTTGTCCTGCATCGGCGGTTCGCAGCTGACCTCGGTGTGGATTCGCGACGAATTCTATGCCCTGCAACTGCTACAGATCTTCGGCCAACCGATGTCGGTGCTGCCATTGCTGATGCTCTCGACCGGCAGCATCAGTCCCATGGACGGCCCCTTCGCGTCGTCCTGGTTCAACACCGTCAAAGGCCTGGCGGCGGTGATCGCCACCGGCGTGCTGGAAACCCTGACCACGCATCGCCTGCACTTTCACTCGACCATGCTGGTGGACCGCCTCGGTAATTCGCCCCTGGTCGACAGCGACACCCCGGGCCTTGCCCACCGCCTGCATGAGCAGGCCGTGGTGCTGGCCGCCGCGGATCTTTACCTGTGCATGGCTGGCGTCGCAGTGGCGCTGATCCTGCTGATTTTCTGGCTGCC
Organism: Pseudomonas sp. PLMAX; assembly: GCF_046042685.1. NCBI lineage: Bacteria > Pseudomonadati > Pseudomonadota > Gammaproteobacteria > Pseudomonadales > Pseudomonadaceae > Pseudomonas > Pseudomonas sp. PLMAX. The sequence goes on from NZ_CP064949.1 coordinate 302,112, forward strand.
GACGCGGATCTATCCGCCCCGTGCGCCGACTTGAACGCATCACTGAAACAGAAGGTTTTCATGACGACTCAATCCAAGCAAAAAGTAGCCGTTGGCGTCTGCGTCGTGATCGCGACGGGCGTCCTGATTTATCTGCTGGCGCCCGGCCTGTTCGGCCAGCGCACGCAGCAGAGCACCAATGATGCCTATGTCTCGGCCGACTACACGCTGGTGGTGCCCCGCGTTGCCGGGTTCATCAAGCAAGTGCTGGTGGAAGACAACCAACAGGTCAAGGCCGGGCAGTTGCTGGCGCTGATCGATGACCGCGACCTGCGCGCCGCCGCCGAAGCGGCCGCCGCCGAAGCCGTGATGGCCCAGGCACAACTGGAAAATGCCCGGGCGACGCTTGAGCGTCAGGCTTCGGTGATCGCCCAGGCGCAGGCACAGGTGGTGTCCGCCAAGGCGGAAATGGCCTTCGCGCAACATGAACTGGACCGTTACAACCACCTGGCCGGGGTCGGGGCCGGCACGGTGCAGAACGCTCAACAAGCGCGCACGCGGATCGACCAGGCCGGTGCCCGGTTGACCAATGTCACGGCGGTGCTGGCGGCGGAGCGCAAGCAGGTGGACATACTCACCGCCCAACGTGATGGGGCGGAGGGTGGTTTGAAACGGGCGCAGGCCAAGCTTGAAATCGCCAGTTACGAGCTGTCTTACACACGGATCACCGCGCCGCAGGACGGCATGGTCGGTGAGCGCGCGGTGCGGGTCGGCGCCTATGTCACGCCAGGCAGCAAACTGCTCGCGGTGGTACCGCTGGCGCAGGCCTACGTGGTGGCCAATTTCCAGGAAACCCAACTGACGAATGTGCAACCGGGGCAGGACGTGCAGGTGCATGTCGACACCTTTGGCGGCGCAACCTTGAACGGGCGGGTCGAGAGCATCGCACCGGCTACCGGGGTGACTTTTGCTTCGGTCAAACCGGATAACGCCACTGGCAACTTCACCAAGGTAGTGCAGCGGATTCCGGTGAAGATCGTGCTGGAGCCGGGACAGGCCCTGGCTGCGCAGTTGCGGGTGGGGATGTCGGTGGAGGCGAGTATCGATACGGCCAGCGTCAAGGCTAATGAGGTTGTTCAGCGATGAAGATGTTCGTTGAATGTGCCGACGATTCGACTTGCTCGCGAAGAGGTCATCCGTCTCGACTTACCTTTTGCGCCTTGCTCGTGATCAGTCTCTCAGCCTGCACCGTCGGCCCTGACTTCCAAAAACCACAGGCGCAGCAAGTCACCGATTGGTCGAAACCATCAAAAGTTGCCGCCAGCCAAGCCACCGCCGAAACGATGAACGAACGCTGGTGGCAAGTGTTCAACGATCCGAAACTCTCGGCCCTCACTCAGCGCGCCCTGACCGACAACCTCGACCTGAAGCTCGCCAGCAGCCGCTTGCAGCAAAGCCGTGCGGTGCGCCAGGTGGTGACGGCCGATCGTTATCCCACCAGCGCCGTCGGCGGCAGTTACGCCCGTAAACGCAACAGCGGCGAAGGCCTGAGCGACCCGTCTGGACATGACGGCAACTCCGCGTTCAACCTGTGGGATGCGGGGTTCTCCGCCTCCTGGGAGCTGGATTTCTGGGGCAGGGTACGTCGCGAAACCGAAGCCGCCGATGCCACCCTGGAAGTGGCGGAAAACGACCGTCGCGGCGTGCTGTTGTCGCTGCTGGCCGAAACCGCCCAGGACTACATTCAACTGCGCGGTGTGCAGAATACCCGCGCCGTCAACGAACAGAACCTCGACGTCGCCCGCCATAGCCTGAAGCTGTCGCAACTGCGCCTGGCCGACGGCGTCGCAACTGACCTCGATGTCGCCGAAGCGGCCGCCCAGGTCGCGACCATCGAATCGCGCCTGCCAGCACTGGAGCAACGCCAGGCCCAACTGATCAACGCCCTGAGCCTGTTGATGGGCGAACCGCCCCAAGCGCTGGCGGCCGAGTTATCCGCCGACGCGCCGGTGCCGCAAACCCCGCGCCAGGTCGCCATCGGCCTGCCGTCGCAACTGGCCGAGCGCCGCCCGGATATCCGCCAGGCCGAAGCCCGCCTGCATGCCGCGACCGCGAGCATCGGCGTTGCCAAGGGTGATTTCTACCCGCGCATTACTCTGTCAGGCAGTGTCGGTTCGCAAGCGATGCAACTGAGCGATTTCGGTTCCTGGGGTTCACGCACCTTCGGCATCGGCCCGCAGTTCAGCCTGCCGCTATTCGACGGCGGCCGTCTGCGCGGCGTGCTGGATTTACGCGAGGCCCAGCAACAGGAAGCAGCCATCGCTTACCAGCAAACCGTGTTGCGCGCCTGGCATGAAATCGACGACCAATTGAGCGCCTTCAACGCCAGCCAACTGCGCCGCGACAGCCTCGCCGAAGCGGTGCGCCAGAACCGGATCGCCCTGCAAACCGCGCAACGGCAATACGTCGAGGGCGTGGTGGACTTCGTCAACGTACTCACCGTGCAAGGCGCCTTGCTGGCGACTCAGGAGCAGTGGGTGGAGAGCTCCACCGGTGTTTCGCTGGCGGCGGTCGGGTTGTACAAGGCGCTGGGTGGCGGGTGGGAATCGGTTTATCCGCTGGCGGCGCAACGCTGAGTCAGGGTTTGGCCGACAGATCCGCCATGCCCTTGAGCAATTCGATCGGCAACGGAAAGACGATGGTCGAGCTCTTGTCCCCGGCGATCGAGCTCAGCGTCTGCATGTAGCGCAGCTGCATGGCGCCGGGCTGGCGGCCGAGCATTTCGGCGGCCTGCATGAGTTTTTCCGAAGCCTGCAATTCGCCTTCAGCGTGGATCACTTTGGCCCGGCGTTCGCGCTCCGCCTCTGCCTGTCTGGCGATGGCGCGGATCATCGATTCGTTGAGGTCGACGTGCTTGATTTCGACGTTGGCCACCTTGATGCCCCAGGCGTCGGTCTGGGCGTCGAGGACTTGCTGGATGTCGATGTTCAGCCGTTCGCGCTCGGCCAGCAGTTCATCAAGTTCGTGTTTGCCGAGCACCGCGCGCAAGGTGGTTTGCGCCAGTTGGCTGGTGGCCATGAGAAAATCTTCGACCTGAATGATCGCCTTCTGCGGATCGAGCACGCGGAAGTACAGCACGGCGTTGACCTTGACCGAGACGTTGTCGCGGGTGATCACATCCTGCGGCGGGACGTCGAGGACGATGGTGCGCAAGTCGACGCGGACCATTTGCTGGATCACCGGAATCAGCAGGATCAGGCCGGGGCCCTTGACCTGCCAGAAGCGTCCGAGCTGGAACACCACCCCGCGCTCGTACTCGCGCAGGATGCGGAACGTCGCCCCCGCCAGTGCGATCAGCAGTAGCAGCAGCGCGACAAAACCGATTTGCAGACCCATGACTAACCTCCAACCGTTACCGCGTCAGCCGCGGCCACTTCCAGCAACAATCCCTTGCGCGCCACCACCCGGACCTTTTGCCCGATCTGCAATGACTGGGTGCTCGCTACCTGCCAACGTTCGCCCTGCAAATGTACCCAGCCCAGGCAGGCATCGCCGGCCTGCAATGCCAGCACCGGGGTAACGCTGCCCAGCAGTCCGGCATCGCCGCTGACGGTATGACGCGGCCGGGTCTTCAGGGCGCGGATCAGCAGGAATATCAGCAACAGTGCGCTGATCAGGCCCAGGCCGATCATCAACGGCACGGGCAATTCGGCATTGGTCAGGATCACCGCGCCGATCACGAACATCACGATCCCGCCCAGACCGATCACGCCGTAGTTGGGCAGGGCCGCCTCGGCGATCAGGAACGCGATACCGAAGGTGATCAGCCAGATCCCCGCGGGGTTGGAAGCGGGCAGTCCGGCGGTGTCCGCGGCGATGGCGGATCCGCTTAATGCCAACAGCAATGCAACGGCACAACAGCGAGTGTTCACGTGACCCTCCGGGAGAGTCGCAGGTGGTTCTGTATACAGTCTAGTTGAGGCACTGATTGTATGAATTTTGCCCAGTTGTAAACCTGCCCGATGGGCGGATTTCCCGCTGGTTTGCCCCGGCGGGCCTAGACTTTTACTACGTACAAAAATGTTAACCATCGTCCGCCAGGCGTTATTGCGGACTCCGAGGTGCATCATGCGTATGGCAAGAACCGTGCAGAGAAGCCTGGACCAGGCTCAATGCGAATATGACATCGTCACCCATCCACACTCGGCCAGCAGCCTCGAAACCGCGCGGGTCGCGGGTATTCCCGCGGAACGGATGGCCAAGTCGGTGATCCTCGACGACCACCACGGGCATTACCTGATGGCCCTGCTGCCTGCCAGCCGTCACCTGGACTTGAGCAAAGTGCGCAGCACCGGTGAATGGCAGGTGTCCCGGGAAAGCAATCTGCCGCACCTGTTCGACGACTGCGAACGCGGCGCCGTGCCTGCCCTGGGCGAAGCCTATGGCCTGGACGTGGTCATCGACCCACTGCTGACCCGGCAGAAAGACATCTATCTGGAAGCCGGCAACCACATCAACCTGTTGCATATGGACATGCCGCAATTCCTGAAAATGGTGCCGCATGCGGAGGTGCGGGAGTTGAGTCATTGAATTTTGCGCAGTCAGTCACATCGCCTTCGCGGGCAAGCCACGCTCCTACAAGGTGACGCGTTCCCCTGTAGGAGCGAGCTTGCTCGCGATTGACCGCGCAGCGGTCACCTAAACCACCCAGGAGCCAGACATGGAAAACCCAACCCACAGCCTTCCCTCCCTGTTCAAACAACTCGGCCTTCCCGACGACGCCGAGAACATCGACAAATTCATCGCCACCCACTCACCGCTCAAACCGGACTTGCACCTGGCGGATGCTTTTTTCTGGAGCCCGAGCCAGGCGGATCTGTTGCGCAATGAAATCCTGGATGATGCCGATTGGGCGGAGGTGGTGGATCAGTTGAATGTGATGCTGAGAAAGGGGCGGGGGGTATAGGGATTCAATTCTCTGGCGGCCACTGTCGAGATGTGTGAACCAGGGCAAGTATCCAGATTGCATTCACCGCTTGCTCATAAACGATGCGATAGCTCTGATGTGGAATCAGCTCGCGAGTGCCTGCAATGATTCCCGCGGGGCCGCTTTCCGGGTATTGGGCTAGTTGGGACATCGCATCGCTGAAGCGGTTATCCATTTCGATGGCTGTTTTAGGGTTAACGGTGTGCAGGTAATCCCAGATGTCCGCACGATCCTGTGCTGCTTCTCGCGTCCAGATTATTTTCATTCTTGTATGGCTGCCCGTCCACGCCTGGAGGCGAATTCTGCTTCCACTTCATCGTTCGTCAGGCCGTCGCCTCTGCTCATCGAAACACGAGCGATGTCCACCTTGCGCTGCAGGAATGCTTCGTACTCACGGGAGTCTCGTTGCGTTTGAACAAACTGGCGCATCATTTCCCGAACGATTTGCGAGGCAGGGCGATGAGCGGCCTCTGCTTCGGCCATGAATTGTTCGCGCAACTCCGATTCGAGCTTCATTGTGAAAACGGCTTGCTTTGACATGGCTGTCTCCTTAAATATGTAATGAAAAAGTATATACGTTAGTAGTACTTTGTCTGACTCCATTTGGGCCGTCCTACGACAGATGGCAACCAATTTGTTTCAAAACTTGACTGAAAATCCCCTCCAATGGCATATTGATAGTTAGCAAACTAACAGTGTGTATTGACCCTCGTGCCGAATTCCCTCGACGCTCTCCAGATGAACATCAGCAGCACCATGGTGGTGGCCGCGCGGCATTGGCGCAAAATCTGCCAGGCCACGCTGGCCAACTATGGAATTTCTGAAGCCTGTGCCGTCCCGCTGCTGATGATCGGGCGCCTGGGGGAGGGTGTGCGGCAGGTGACAGTGGCGCAGGCGGCGGGAATGGAAAGCCCGTCCCTGGTGCGATTGCTTGATCAGCTGTGCCATGGCGGCTACGTCTGCCGCACCGAAGACGCCCAGGATCGTCGCGCCAAATGCCTGAGCCTCACCGATAGCGGTCGCATTCTGGTGCAAACCGTCGAGGTCGAACTGGTTCGATTGCGCAATGAGGTGCTCGAAGGTATCGATCCGCGAGATCTGGAAGCCACTCTACGGGTATTGAAGGCCTTTGAAGCGGCCGGGCAACCATCGGACGACAACCCTTGAACGGCTTTTTTTCCGGTTTCCCCCCAGCGCGGGACTGGTTCTACGGCGTACGCACCTTCGCGGCCTCGATGATCGCGCTGTATATCGCCCTGCTCATGCAAATGCCGCGTCCTTATTGGGCGATGGCCACGGTGTATATCGTTTCCAGCCCGTTTGTGGGGCCGACCAGCTCCAAGGCACTGTACCGTGCGGTCGGCACTTTTCTGGGTGCCGCTGCGGCTGTCCTGTTCGTGCCGATGTTCGTGCAGAGCCCTTATGTGCTGGTGGTGGTCATCGCGCTGTGGACCGGGACCCTGCTGTTCCTGTCCATGCATTTGCGCACCGCCAACAATTACGCCTTGATGCTGGCCGGCTACACCTTGCCGTTGATCGCCCTGCCGGTGGTGAATAACCCGTTGGCGGTGTGGGACGTGGCCGAAGCGCGCACCGAGGAAATTTTCCTGGGCATCGCCGTCGCCGCGGTGGTTGGCGCCATGTTCTGGCCGCGACGGTTGGCCCCGGTGTTCAACGACTCGGTGAGCAAATGGTTTGCCGACGCGTCGATCTACAGCGCGCGCTTTCTCGACCGCAATGTGCAGCCCGAGGAAGTCAGCGCGTTGCGCAGCTCGATGGTGGCCACGTTCAATACCCTTGAACTGATGATCGGCCAGTTGCCCCACGAAGGCGCGCGGCCACAAACGGTGCGCAACACCAAGGAGTTGCGCGGGCGGATGATTCACCTGTTGCCGGTGATCGATGCCCTCGACGATGCACTCTACGCGCTGGAAAGACGCACCCCCGAGCTGGTGGACAAGTTCGCGCCCTTGCTCGCCGCCGCCACCGAATGGCTCGAGCACCAGGACGCTGACATCGAGCGCTGGCAAGCCCTCAAAGACCAGCTCGAAGCACTGCAACCCAGCGCCGAAGTGCTGGATGATCGCAAGCAGCTGCTGTTCTCCAACGCCATTTATCGCCTCGGCGAATGGGTCGATCTGTGGCAGGACTGCCGCAGCCTGCAACACGCGATCGAGTGCGAAAGCCAGGACAGTTGGCGCGCGGTCTATCGGCATTGGCGCCTGGGGCGCCTGACCCCCTTCCTCGATCGTGGCCTGATGCTCTATTCCGCCGCCTCCACCGTCGTTGCGATCATTGTCGCCTCGGTGCTGTGGATTCTGCTGGGCTGGACCGACGGCGGCGCGGCGGTGATCCTGGCGGCCGTGGCGTGCAGCTTCTTTGCTTCGATGGACGACCCGGCACCGCAGATCTACCGGTTCTTTTTCTGGACGGCGATGTCGGTGGTGTTCGCCAGCCTCTACCTGTTTCTCGTCCTGCCCAACCTGCATGACTTCCCGATGCTGGTGCTGGCATTCGCCGTGCCGTTCATCTGCATCGGCACCCTGACGGTCAAGCCACAGTTTTATCTGGGCATGCTGCTGACGTTGGTCAACACCTCGTCGTTCATCAGTATCCAGGGCGCGTACGACGCGGACTTCCTCAGCTTCGCCAACTCCAACCTGGCAGGCCCCGTCGGCTTGCTGTTTGCATTCGTCTGGACCCTGATCGCCCGGCCATTCGGGGCCGAGCTGGCGGCCAAGCGCCTGACCCGTTTCGCCTGGCGCGACATTGTCAGCCTCACCGAGCCGGCCAGCCTGGCCGATCACCGGCGCCTGGGCGTGCAGGTACTGGATCGATTGATGCAACATTTGCCGCGGCTGGCCGTGACCGGCCAGGACACCGGCATCGCCTTGCGCGAAGTCAGGGTGGCACTGAACCTGCTGGACCTGCTGGCCTACACGCCGCGGGTTCAGGGTGCACCGCAGGCGTTGCTGCATCAGGTGGTGGCCGAGGTTGGCGAATACTTCACGGCCTGTCTCAAGGCCGGTGAACGCCTGCCGGCACCGAGCCCGTTACTGATGACCCTCGACCGCACCCGCCGAGCCTTGGCCAGCGCGCCGGATGAGCAAACCCGCCTGCACCTGCTGCACGCCCTCAGCGGCTTGCGCCTGGCGTTGTTGCCCGGCGTCGAATTCGTTGGTTCTGCCGAGTCTGAAGAACCGCTTCCCCACGGCATCGATGGAGCGCCTTTATGATCGGTGATCTGGATATCAGTGGGGTGTTCCTGCCCACGCTGCTGGTGCTGATGGGCATTACCTATGTGGTGTACCTGCTGGTACACGGGGTGCTGACGCGCCTGCACTTTTACCGTCTGGTCTGGCACCGGGCATTGTTCAACGTGGCCCTCTACGCCCTGCTGCTGGGCGCCGTGGACTCACTCAGCCGATACCTGATGACATGAAAAAACCGTTTTTAACCCTCGGCCGCGTGGTCCTGACGCTGCTGATCGTCACCTTCGCCGTGGTCGTGGTCTGGCGCATGGTGATGTACTACATGTTCGCGCCCTGGACTCGCGACGGACACATTCGTGCCGACATCGTGCAGATCGCGCCGGATGTGTCGGGGCTGATCCAACAAGTGCAGGTGCGCGACAACCAGTTGGTCAAGCGCGGCCAGGTGCTGTTCAGCATCGATCAGGACCGCTTCAAACTGGCCTTGCGCCAGGCGAAAGCGGCGGTCGCCGATCGCGAGGAAACCCTGGCCCAGGCCCAGCGCGAAGCCAAGCGTAACAGGGGGCTTGGCAATCTGGTGCCGGGCGAGCAACTGGAGGAAAGCCAGTCGCGGGTGGCCCGCGCCCAGGTGGCGTTGATGGAAGCCCAGGTCGCCGTCGACAGCGCGCAACTTAACCTTGATCGCTCGGTGATCCGCAGCCCCGTAGACGGCTACGTCAACGACCGCGCGCCGCGCACCCAGGAATTCGTCAGTGCCGGGCGGCCGGTGTTGTCGGTGGTGGATAGCAATTCTTTCCATATCGACGGCTATTTCGAAGAAACCAAGCTCAACGGCATCCACATCGGCCAAAGCGTCGACATCCGGGTGATCGGCGACAACGCGCGGCTGCGCGGCCATGTGGAAAGCATTGTGGCCGGCATCGAAGATCGCGACCGCACCAGTGGCAACAACCTGCTGCCCAACGTCAATCCGGCCTTCAGCTGGGTGCGGTTGGCCCAGCGGATTCCGGTGCGTATCGCGTTCGATGACGTCCCTGAGGATTTCCGCATGATCGCCGGGCGCACCGCCACGGTATCGATCATCGACGACCAGAAACGGGAGCCCGCGTTATGAGCAAGGCCTCGGGTTTGGCGATCGCCGGATTAGGCTTGCTGTTGTCGGCGTGTCAGGTGGTCGGTCCGGATTATCACTTGCCGGACGAAGCCGCCATCCATCGTGAAGACCTGCAGGGCGAACTGGCGGTGAACGGCAAGCCGGTGGTTTCGGCGCCGGTGCCTGGCGATTGGTGGCGCCTGTATCATGACCCGCGGCTTGACCAGTTGGTGCAGCAGGCCTTGGCCTCCAACACGGATCTGCGCGTAGCGGCCGCCAGCCTGCTGCGGGCGCGCGCTCAGGTCGACCAGGCCGAAGCAGCGGGCGGCTGGAGCGGTGGGGTGAAAATGGGCGCCCAGCGCTTGCAGGAGTCCGGTGAAGCGTTCCTGCTGCCGGAGAAGGTGCCGGTGGCCAACATCGGCGATATCGGCATCAGTGCGTCCTACCAATTCGACCTGTTCGGCACCTTGCAGCGCGGCATCGAAGCGGCCAAGGCCAATGCCGATGCGACCCAGGCGGCGGCCGATACGGCGCGCATCACCCTGGTGGCCGATGTGGTCCGGGCCTACACCCAGGTGTGCGCGGCCAACGAGGAACGGGAAATCGCCCAGCATTCCCTCGACCTGCAAGCCCAGAGCACCACACTCATCCAGCGATTGCGCGATGCCGGGCGTGGTGACGAAACCCAGGTCACCCGTTCGCAAACCCAATTCAAATCCTTGCGTGCCGACATGCCGCGCTATGAAGCGGCGCGGCAGGCCGGGCTGTTCCGCCTGTCGATGCTGCTGGCCAAACCGCTGGATCAACTACCGGCTGGCACCGACAGCTGCGCCGAACTGCCAAAAATCGCGCAATTGTTGCCGGTGGGTGATGGTGCATCGCTGCTCAAGCGCCGCCCCGACATCCGCCAGGCCGAACGTCGACTGGCGGCCGCGACCGCCGGTATCGGTATCGCTACTGGTGAGCTGTACCCGGACATCCGCATCGGCGCGACCATCGGCACGGTCGGTATCCTGGAAAACCTCGGCGAGCCGTCCACCAACCGCTGGGGTTTCGGTCCGTCGCTGACCTGGAACGTGCCGACCAACGACGCCCGGGCACGCATTCGCGAGGCTGAGGCGGTGACCCAGGCCACGCTTGCACACTTCGATGGCGTGGTGCTCAACGCGATTCGTGAAACCCAGACCGGTCTGGCCCAGTACTCCGCCTTGCTGCAACGCCGTGAGGCCCTGGCGGACGCCGAGCAGTCGGCGAAGCTGGCCGCAGACCAGACCCATCGCTTCTTCCAGGCCGGCCGTGCGTCGTTCCTGGCGGATCTGCAGGCGACCCGCACCTACACCGACGTCACCGCGCAACTGGCCGCCGCCAACACTCAGGTGGCCATCAGCCAGATCGATTTGTTCCTCGCCCTGGGCGGCGGTTGGGAAAGCGGACGAACGCAAGCGTCGAACTCCGGCAAACCCTGAGGCCGTTGCTATGCTTTGAAGTGTCGAAAGGGCGTTCGTGCAAAGCGCCCTCGATTCGCACAAGGCATGCGCAGGTCATGGGGAAACCAATAATGAAAAACCCTTATGCTCTCGGCTTCTGGTGCGCCGTTGTGGCGTTGGTGCTGCTCACGGCCACCTATTTCTACGGCATCATGCTGGCCCACCAGATCGACACGGCGCTGACGTTCCTCGACAGCGCCGCACTGTTGATTGCCGTAATGTCCATCGCGGTGGTGGCCTGGGCCTCGGTCCAGGGGCAACGAGTCAAGAAAAGACAGCTTGAACAAGGCAAGACCCTGGTGATGATCTGGGACACCAAGGTGGCGCTACGGCGTGTCGAATCAGTGTTCGATCGGTATTTCTGGGGCAGCTACTGGCAACCTGGCAGGACTTTCCAGGAAGTGATGGGGGAGCTCACGGGCACGCCGTTGGAAAAAAGCCTCGAGATCTTGAAAAAACAATGCCTGGAGCTGGACAAACAAGTGGCCGACGACGGTCGCCATTGGCTCAATAATGCCCGCGAGCTGGCTGACGTCGCCACGGCCATGGCCCGCGAGCGCTATCAACTGGACTTCTGCGACCCGCGCGAGGAAGTGACGGGTGGGGCGGTGATCAATCGGGATTTCGAGGTGCTGATCTATACATGGACGGCGCGGTTGAAAACCTTTGATCATCAGCTTGATGAGATTGAAGTGCAGTATTCCTGATTCAGTGTTGGCGGGACAGACGCCTTCGCTGGCAAGCCAGCTCCTACAGGTATTAAGTGATCCTTGTAGGAGCTGGCTTGCCAGCGAAGGCGATCTTGTGTTCGCCAAGACACTTTTTCACCGTTAACCATTGGGCTGCCCTGCATGCCTGATGCTAACCTGCACCCCACTTTCAGCGCAGTCGTGACCGCCACCCGTCAAGGGTTCAGGGAAGACGACCACACCTTCAACAACGGACATTGAACAGGTCATTCATGAATAAATCAGCAGGCGTGCTCCTGGGAATCGTTGTCGCCATTGGTGCAATCAGCGCCGGCGGCGCCTGGTTCACCGGCACCAAGATCGAAGGTGTGCTCAACACCTCCCTGGCGGATGCCAACAAGCAGTTGCAGGCCGCCATGGTCGGTTACAAAGGCACCGCCTCGCTGGAGCTGGTATCCCTGGAACGCCATGTCTTCAGCAGCACGGCGCATTATCGCCTCAAGGGAGAGGGCGAAATGTTCGGCGAGGCCCCGGTCGAATTGCTGTTTGTCGACCACATCGAACACGGCCCGCTGCCGTTCTCGCGCCTGGTATCGCTGAAGTGGTTGCCGGTCATGGCCACCAGTCACTATGAACTGGAAAAGACCCCGCTCACGGAAAAATGGTTCGCCGCCACCAAGGACGCTTCGCCGCTCAAGGGGGTGGTCAACATAGGCTACGACAATTCCACCAACGGCACGCTTGAATTGCTGCCGCTGGAAACTGCACTGGATGACAAGTCCAGCCTGAAGTTTTCCGGTCTGAAAGTTGACGTCGCGGCCAGCGCCCAGGCGCAGAAGGTCAAGGCCGACGGCTACATGGACAGCCTGAAGCTGACCACCGTCGCCGAAGACCAGACACCGGTGCAGGTCGAATTGAGTGGTCTGACCCTGGCCAGCAACCTGGCAAAAAGCACCTACGGTTATTACACCGGCGATAACACCGTCGAGCTGAGCAACAGCAAAACCACCTTCGGCCCCAAGCAGTCAGTGCTGGGTTTGAAGAATTTTGAAATGAAGAACCACACCGAGGAATCGGGTACCAGCGCTTCCGGGCGTGCCGATTACAAGATTGCCGAAGTGTCCCTGAACGGCAAGGCCGTGGGTTCGGCCCAGCTGGCCATGAGCCTGAAGAACCTCGACATCCCGGCGACGTTGTCGCTGATGCAGATCTACCAGACAAAATTGCAACCCTATGAGCAGGCCGCCGCCGAAGCTGCCGAGGCCGGTCAACCGGTTCCTGAGCTGAAGTTGACCGAAGCGGAAGAGGCGCAGCTTAAAACCGGTCTGGAACAATTGCTGGCGGCCGGCCCGCAGGTGGCCCTGGAGAACCTGTCGTTCAATACTGCCAATGGCGAAAGCCGCGCCAACCTGGTGCTGAACCTGACCAAGCCGCAGTCCATCGACTTGCCCGCCGACCAGTTGGTCCGCCAGATGATCGCGTTGCTGGACGTCAACCTGAAAGTGTCCAAGCCGATGCTCGTCGACATCCTCACCGTGCAGTCGCAAATCGACGGCCAGACCGACGCCAAGCTCGTTGCCGATCAGGCCACTGCCACCGCCGATATGTTCAGCAGCATGGCGGTCGGCTCGCAGCTGGCAAAACTGGACAACAACAACGTCGTCAGCAAACTGCATTACGCCAATAACCAGGTGGAATTCAACGGCCAGAAAATGACCGTCGAGGAGTTTGTCGGCTTCGTGATGAGCAAATTCGCTGGCCCAGGCGTAGCCCAGGAGCCATAAGAACCCTGTAGGAGCTGCCGAAGGCTGCGATCTTTTGATTTTGGTATCGCCGAAGATCAAAAGATCGCAGCCTTCGGCAGCTCCTACAGGTCCGATTCAACCGCGAATCAACCGCCACGCCTCGTCCACGGGCAACGGCTGCTTCATGCGTTCGGCGAGCATCGCCATCGTGCGCTCTTCCTCACAGGCCACCGCCGCCGTCACCACACCGTTTTTTCCAAACAGGCCGATAAAGGGCGGGTTGTTCGGATCACCCTTGAACTCGACTTCATCCCAGCCTTGCGCATGGCCGAGGTAGTCATAGTTCTTGCCAAAGTGCCAGGTCCAGAAGTACGGCACATCGAGGTAATGTTCATCACCACCGAGCATGTTCGCCGCCGCGATTCGCGCCTGTTGTTGCGCCAGACGCCAGTGTTCGATGCGTTGCGGCTGACCGTTGAGGGGGAAGGTAGCGATATCGCCAGCGGCCCATAGCCCGTCGGTCACGCGCATTCCGCCGTCAACCAGCAACGACTGATCCTTTTCCTTCGGTAGATCGGCAAACGCCACGGTCGCCGGGGTAACGCCAATCCCAACCAGCACCAGGTCTGCCGGTACACGCTGACCATTATCCAGCCGCACGGCTTCGACTCGCGTTGTTCCTTCGATCTGCACGGCTTCGCCCGCCGTTCGGTACACCACGCCGTTAGCCTCATGCAGGGCCAGGATCGCCTTGCCGACGCTGTCGCCGAACTGTTTGGCAAAAGGCACCGGTTGCCGGGCCAGGATCGTGACGTCCAGACCGTATTGACGCAGGGCTGAAGCGGATTCCATGGCGATGAAGCTGTCGCCGATGATCACTGCGCGCTGACCGGGTTTGGCGCTATCCAGGATCCGACGGGCATGGTCCCTGGAGCGTAATACGAAGACCTGCGGCAGATCGGCGCCGGGTAACTCCAGTGGCTTGGGAATGCCTCCTGTGGCCAGCAACGCAGCGTCATATTCGAGTGACTGGCCGTCGGCCAATTGCATTGCCCGGTTTTCAGCATCCAGGCTCGTTACTTGCGCGTTGATCCGCTCGATGCGTTGCTCGCCGTAGAACGCTTCATCGCGCAAGGCGGGGACTTCATCCGGTGGAGTCTGCCCGGCGATCACGAATTTGCTCAGCACCGTGCGGTCATAACCCGCCGTTTCGCGGTCGATCAGCAGCACCCGGCCACCAAATCCTTTTTCCCGCAGGGCCGATGCCGCCGCCGTGCCCGCGGCACCCGCACCTACAATCACAAAGACGCGTTCGTCATCGGCCGGTGGGGTGTGGGCGTCCTGCAGCGGTTGATCGCCCACCCAGACTTCGTCGTCACGCACTTCGAGAGGGTAACGCTTGAGGCTGTCCAGGGCGGGCGGCTCGCACAACCCGCCGTCCTCGATCCGAAACTGCGCCTTGTGCCACGGGCAAGTCAGCCGGCCATTACAGAATGCGCCTTCGGCCAGGGGCGCCCCGGCGTGCGGGCATTCGCCTTGATAGGCGCGTAATTGATCGCCGACTTTCAGCAGTAGGATCTTGCTGTCCTGAACGCTGACTTCCAGGCCACGGTCTTCGGGTATATCGGCGGCACGGGCAACGCGATGCAGGGTCATGATTGCTCTCCAGACCGGCGTTTCAATTAAGAGTCTGGCGCTTGACTCGAGGTTCATCCAATTCCCACTGCCACCGCGCGAACGGTCCGGCTATAGTTTGCTCGCCGACCTCGGCCCCACCCGCACAAGGTGCTCCCGGTATGACCCGATTGACCTCTCTGACCCCTTGGCTGGCGGCCGCAGCAGTCGCCCTTTGCGTGCAATTTCCGGCACAGGCGGCCCAGGAGCGTTTCACCCTGAACATCCCAGGCGTCTCGGATGACCGACTGTTCACCGCGGCCGCCGCCAGCGATGCCCAGGGGTGCGGTGGGCACAACGTCTCGCCAGCGCTGAACTGGAACGCCGGCCCTGCAGGCACGCTCAGCTACGCCATCGTCATGCACGACCCGGACGGGCAAAAAGGCCAGGGCGTCGATCATTGGGTGCATTACGGCATCAAGGCCGGCACCCACCAGATTGCGGCGGGTGTCGGCGCCAAGTCCGCGTTCGAGGGCGTGAGTGGCACCAACAGCAAAGGCACGACAGGGTACGTCGGCCCTTGCCCACCGGTTGGCGACAGCGCACATCACTACATCATCCAGCTCTTCGCCCTGGACCTGGCCCCGGATGCCCTGCCGGCCGGCCTGACGCGCACCCAGTTGCTGGAAAAAATCAAAGGTCACGTACTGAGAAACAGCAGCGTGGTACGGCGCTACCACCGCTGAAGATTTTTTAGCGCGGGTTAACCCCAACCGTTCGGGCTGTCCGTCTCACAGGATGAATGGATCAATTTCCTCCTGAGGTCAGCCCCCATGTCCCTCCCTCTGCATGTTCTTCGTCCGCTCGCCCAGGGTTTCGCCGCCGGGCTGTTGCTGGCCGTTGCTGGTTGCGGTGTGTCGTCCAAACCCGATTCCGCCTCTGTGTCATCGCCGGCCCAGGCCGAGTTGAAAACCGAATCGTCGGTGCAACACGAACTGCTCGACGCTGACGCCTCGATGAGCAAGCGCAATGTCAGACCCGCACCGATGGCCGGCTTCGCGCCGATGCCTGCGGGCGAGGCTTATCCACAGGGATATCGCGACGAACAGCGCGAGCAGTACCAGGCCCTGGCAGATAACCCCATCCACAGCGTCACCGAAACACCGGTCTCGACCTTCAGCGCCGACGTCGACACCGGTGCTTACGCCAACGTCCGCCGTTTGCTCAACCAGGGGCGATTGCCACCGGAAGGAGCGGTGCGGCTGGAAGAGATGGTCAATTACTTCCCTTACGACTACGCCTTGCCCACCGATGGCTCGCCCTTCGGCGTGACCACCGAGCTGGCGGCCTCACCCTGGAACCCGCATACGCGCCTGTTGCGCATCGGCATCAAGGCCTCGGACCTTGCGGTCCCGGAACTGGCCCCGGCGAACCTGGTGTTCCTGGTGGACGTGTCCGGCTCGATGGATCGCCGCGAGGGCCTGCCGCTGGTCAAAAGCACCCTGAAACTGTTGGTCGATCAACTGCGCGATCAGGATCGGGTGTCGTTGGTGGTCTACGCCGGGGAATCGCGCGTGGTACTCGAGCCCACTTCCGGACGGGAAAAAGCGAAGATTCGTACAGCCATCGAGCAATTGACTGCAGGCGGTTCAACCGCCGGAGCCTCGGGCATCGAACTGGCTTATCAACAGGCGCAACAGGCGTTTATCCCCAAGGGCATCAACCGCGTTCTATTGGCCACTGACGGTGACTTCAACGTTGGAGTCAGCGACTTCGACAGCCTCAAACAAATGGCTGTGGATAAACGCAAGACGGGTGTATCTCTGACCACCCTGGGTTTCGGTGTGGATAACTACAATGAACACCTGATGGAACAACTAGCCGATGCCGGCGATGGCAACTACGCCTACATCGACAACCTGCGTGAGGCGCGCAAGGTGCTGGTGGATCAACTCGGCTCGACCCTTGCCGTCGTGGCAAAAAACGTCAAGCTGCAAGTGGAGTTCAACCCCGCGCAAGTCAGCGAGTATCGCCTGCTGGGTTATGAAAACCGTGCGTTGAAACGTGAGGACTTCAGCAATGACAAGGTCGATGCCGGTGAAATCGGTGCAGGACATACCGTGACTGCGTTGTACGAAATTGTCCCCAAGGGTGAGAAGGGCTGGCTGGAACCGCTGCGCTACGCTCAACCGGGCGCCGCTATTGCTGAAAAGCATGGCGAATTGGCGATGCTGCGGGTGCGTTATCAGTTGCCGGAAGGTGGGAAAAGTCGCTTGATCGAACGCCCGATCGTTGATTCCCCGATTGGCAAAGCAAGCGATGACCTGCGCTTTGCTGCAGCAGTGGCTGCTTTTTCCCAACAGCTCAAGGACGGACGCTACACCGGCGAGTTCAGCCTCAAGGACACCGAAGCGCTGGCCCACGGCGCCCGGGGCGATGACCGTTTCGGCCTGCGCAGCGAGTTCGTGCAATTGGTGGAACTGGCGCAGAGCCTGCGCACCACCACCGCGTCGAATCCAACTGCCACTGACCGACGGATTGAATAGTGAGCCGATTGAAGGGGTTCATCAGCCAGCTGTTTGCGCCCGCAAGCAGCACCGAGGCCAGCAGCGACGAAGCGCTGCTGGCCCGTTATCGCGAGGGCGACGGCGCGGCGTTCGAGATTCTGTACGCGCGCCACCGCCAGGGTTTGTACCGATTTCTGCTGGGGTTGAGCGGCAGGGCGGAACTCGCCGAGGAGGTCTATCAGGAAACCTGGCTGAGCCTGATCCGCAGCGGCAGTCAGCCACAAGGTCGGGCGACTTTTCGTACCTGGCTCTACCAGATTGCCCGCAACCGCTTGATCGATCACTGGCGCAAACACGGCGTCCATCAGCCGCTGCACGACAGCTATGACGAACAAGCCCATGCCCTGCCCGATGACACAACCGATCCCGAGCAACTGCTGAGCCTGAGCCGTGACAGCCAGCGTCTGGAGGCCGCCTTGCAAGCCTTGCCCGCCGACCAGCGCGAAGTGTTCCTGCTGCGTGCCTACAGCGATCTCGATTTGCCGCAGATCGCCACCCTCACCGAAACACCGCTGGAAACCGTCAAGAGCCGCTTGCGTTACGCCCAGCAAAAACTGCGTCGGCTGCTGGCCGAGGAGGTACTGACATGACTGACGCCAAGCACACAACGGACCGAACGCTAGAACATTACCGCGAGCAGGCCACCGGCGAACCCCCGGCGCATCTCGACGCGTCGATCCTGGCCGCCGCGCGCAGCGCAGTGCCTGCACCGAAGCCAGGCCTGTGGCAACGCTGGCTTCGCGCCTGCCAGCAACCCCGCTGGCAAGTGGCATTCGCCAGCCTGGTCGGCATCGCACTGATGCTCTCAATGGTCCAGCGCACGCCTGAGCAAGTGCCCAGCTACGACTTCGCGCCCGCAGCACCGGTCGCCAAACAGGAAGCCGAACCAGCACCGCCAGCACAGGCCCGTTCCCTCAAAGCCCCGGCTGGCGCGCTCTCCGCACCGGCCCCCGCCGCACCAATGGCGGAATCGGCAGCCCCGGCACAAGCAGAATCCTTCAGCGCCGACATGGCGGACGAAGCCAAGTCCAGCAAGCGCGCCGCGCCCCCGGTGAAATCCCTGGATGAGCAGTTGCGCGAAGTGCTGCACCTGCAAAAAACCGGGCACAAGCAAGCCGCCGACAAACTGCTGGCCGACCTGCACAAACGCTTTCCCGAAGAAAACCTCAGCGCCCGACTCAAGGATCTGCAGAAAAACTGATCGGCCCAACGCTCGACGATTTGGCATCAAGGCCCGAAAGCGCGCACTATCGGGCCATAGTCGATGCGTTGGAGGATGCCGTGACAAAAAAAATCGACCGCATCGCCCAAATGCTCAACTGCCCGGAAAAGGGCGAGGAATTACGGCGGGCAATTACCGAGAGCCGTAAGGATTTTCTGCTGAATCAGCAGGAAGAGGGTAATGCTGAGGAAGAAGACGTTCTTGAAGAGGAAGAATTCGAGGACGACGAGGATGATGAATACGACGAGTTTGATTGGACGACAGAATGAAAAAACCGCTTAGGCGGTTTTTTTGACCCACAAAAAAGCCCCAGACCCTACGGCCTGAGGCTTTCTCGTTTTTACGTATGGTGCACCAGGCGGGATTCGAACCCACGACCCCTGCCTTCGGAGGGCAGTACTCTATCCAGCTGAGCTACTGGTGCAGCGGGCGCCATGATACTCATATGCGTTGCAGGCGTCCATGCTGCTGAATCGCCTGTGTTTTTTTAAAGCGTAACCTGCGTTTGCTACGTTGATCAGAAATTTGCAGCAAAAAAGAGGTTTTCGTTCTTTTTTTCGAACGGCCTATTGTCCTTTACCCCCTTTGATCCTAGGATTCGTTTGAGATTTCAAACGCTCTTGTCTGGGTGCTGAACCGCACGATTTGAATCAGTGCGCTATTTATGTGCTTCAGCCCGGTGAATGATTTCCCTGACGGCAGCCTACTGAGGCGCCTTTCTACAATCATAATTTGCTCCGCGCCTGTCGCGGTGCTGTTAAGGAAAGCCGACATGCAGCTTAAAGACACCCAGTTGTTCCGCCAGCAAGCCTTCATCGATGGCGCTTGGGTTGATGCGGACAATGGTCAGACGATCAAGGTCAACAACCCGGCAACGGGCGAAATTCTGGGCACCGTGCCGAAAATGGGCGCTGCCGAAACCCGCCGTGCAATCGAAGCCGCTGACAAAGCGCTGCCGGCCTGGCGTGCACTGACCGCCAAAGAACGTGCGAACAAGCTGCGTCGCTGGTACGAGCTGATCATCGAGAACCAGGACGACCTGGCTCGCCTGATGACCCTGGAGCAGGGCAAGCCATTGGCCGAAGCCAAGGGCGAAATCGTTTACGCCGCATCGTTCATCGAGTGGTTCGCCGAAGAAGCCAAGCGCATCTACGGTGACGTGATTCCGGGCCACCAGCCAGACAAGCGCCTGATCGTGATCAAGCAGCCTATCGGCGTGACCGCTGCCATCACCCCGTGGAACTTCCCGGCTGCCATGATCACCCGTAAAGCCGGCCCGGCCCTGGCCGCCGGTTGCACCATGGTGCTCAAGCCTGCTTCGCAAACTCCGTTCTCCGCGTTCGCCCTGGCTGAACTGGCCCAGCGTGCCGGCATCCCGGCTGGCGTGTTCAGCGTGGTGTCCGGCAGCGCCGGCGACATCGGCAGCGAGCTGACCAGCAACCCGATCGTGCGCAAGCTCTCCTTCACCGGTTCGACCGAAATCGGTCGCCAGCTGATGTCGGAATGCGCCAAGGACATCAAGAAAGTGTCCCTGGAACTGGGCGGCAACGCGCCGTTCATCGTGTTCGACGACGCGGACCTGGATAAGGCCGTCGAAGGCGCGATCATTTCCAAATACCGCAACAACGGCCAGACCTGCGTCTGCGCCAACCGCCTGTATATTCAGGATTCGGTCTACGACGCGTTCGCCGAGAAACTGAAAGTGGCCGTGGCCAAGCTGAAGATCGGTAACGGTCTGGAAGACGGCACCACCACTGGTCCGCTGATCGACGAAAAAGCCGTGGCCAAGGTGCAGGAACACATCGCCGACGCCGTTGCCAAAGGCGCCACCGTGCTGTCCGGCGGCAAATCGATGGAAGGCAACTTCTTCGAGCCGACCATTCTGACCAACGTGCCGAACAACGCGGCCGTGGCCAAGGAAGAAACCTTCGGCCCACTGGCGCCGCTGTTCCGCTTCAAAGACGAAGCCGACGTGATCGCGATGTCCAACGACACCGAGTTCGGCCTGGCCTCGTACTTCTATGCTCGCGACCTGGGTCGTGTGTTCCGTGTGGCTGAAGCCTTGGAATACGGCATGGTTGGCGTCAACACCGGGCTGATCTCCAACGAAGTCGCGCCGTTCGGCGGTATCAAGGCCTCGGGCCTGGGCCGTGAAGGCTCCAAGTACGGCATCGAAGATTACCTGGAAATCAAATACCTCTGCCTGGGCATCTAAGCTCGAGGGCATAAGCCCGGCAAGGCATTGCTTCAAGCGCAAAGGGCACGAGAGCGCTGTCCCTTTGCGCTGCTTCAAACCGGAATTTTCTCTGTGGTCGGGAAAGCTGTGGCAGTCGATCATCGCATGCTGCCTCAGTTACCTCCCCACCGCTTAATCCTTGAACCACGCCGACCGATGAGCGGCGAATGAGGAATGTAATGAGCAAGACTAACGCTGATTTGATGGCCCGCCGTACCAATGCAGTTCCACGTGGTGTTGGCCAGATTCACCCGATTTTCGCCGAGTCGGCGAAGAACGCGACCGTGACCGACGTTGAAGGTCGTGAGTTCATCGACTTCGCTGGCGGTATCGCTGTACTGAACACCGGCCACGTGCACCCGAAAATCATCGCGGCCGTGACCGAGCAGCTGAACAAGCTGACCCACACCTGCTTCCAGGTACTGGCTTACGAACCGTACGTAGAAGTGTGCGAAAAAATCAACGCCAAGGTGCCTGGTGATTTCGCCAAGAAAACCCTGCTGGTCACCACCGGCTCCGAAGCCGTGGAAAACTCGATCAAGATCGCCCGTGCCGCCACTGGCCGTGCCGGCGTGATCGCGTTCACCGGCGCTTACCACGGTCGCACCATGATGACCCTGGGCCTGACCGGTAAAGTCGTGCCTTACTCGGCCGGCATGGGCCTGATGCCAGGCGGCATCTTCCGCGCGCTGTACCCGAACGAACTGCACGGTGTAAGCATCGACGACTCGATCGCTTCCATCGAACGCATCTTCAAGAACGATGCCGAGCCGAAAGACATCGCCGCGATCATCATCGAGCCGGTTCAGGGCGAAGGTGGTTTCTACGTCGCGCCGAAAGAATTCATGAAGCGTCTGCGTGCCCTGTGCGACCAGCACGGCATCCTGCTGATCGCTGACGAAGTACAGACTGGCGCTGGCCGTACCGGTACGTTCTTCGCCATGGAACAGATGGGCGTTGCTGCCGACCTGACCACCTTCGCCAAATCCATCGCTGGCGGCTTCCCGCTGGCCGGTGTGTGCGGCAAGGCCGAATACATGGACGCCATCGCTCCAGGCGGCCTGGGCGGCACCTACGCCGGTAGCCCGATCGCTTGCGCCGCGGCCCTGGCCGTGATGGAAGTGTTCGAAGAAGAGCACCTGCTGGACCGCTGCAAGGCAGTCGGCGAGCGTCTGGTGACTGGCCTGAAAGCCATCCAGGCCAAGTACCCGGTGATCGGTGAAGTGCGTGCCCTGGGCGCGATGATCGCGGTCGAGCTGTTCGAAAACGGCGACAGCCACAAGCCGAACGCTGCAGCTGTAGCGTCCGTTGTGGCCAAGGCTCGCGACAAGGGCCTGATCCTGCTGTCCTGCGGCACCTACGGCAACGTTCTGCGCGTTCTGGTACCGCTGACTTCGCCTGACGAGCAACTGGACAAAGGCCTGGCGATCATCGAAGAGTGCTTCTCCGAGCTCTGATCACCGAGTGTGACCTGCTTCACAGAAAACCCGCTTCGGCGGGTTTTTTCATACCCCCGAAAACACAACCCGCGTATTAGCGCTGTATCCGGTGGCCGGCTTTGGCTTAAGGTTCACGGATTGCCAGGGAGAGCTGTATGACAGTCGTCATTTTACCCGCGATTCCGCGAGTGTTGATCGCCGAGGCCGACCCCTGGTCCCGCGATCTGCTCAAGGAAGTGTTGTTGAACGTTCGCTGCGATGCACGGCTGGATTTGTGTGCCGATGGTCAGCAGGCGCTGGAGTTGCTGGCGTCAAACCCTTACGACCTGGTCATCGCCGACTGGGAGTTGCCAGGCGTCGATGGCCTGAATGTGTTGCGCAGCGTGCGTCAGCGCAAGCGCAATCCACCGTTGCCGTTCATTCTGATGAGCAGCCGCAACGACAGTGCGAGCGTGCGTGAGGCCTTGCCGCTGGCCCCTGCTGCTTACCTGACCAAACCCTTGAACATGGCCAGCCTGACCCAGCGCCTGCAGGTGTTGCTGCTCAACGCTGGGGAAGAGGTGTCGTGCGAAGTGCCGGCGCTGGCGCCAGGCATGACCTTGCCGGTGTTCCTTGAGCGCCGCCGCGAGCTGGCGGAGGGCGCGCCGCTGATGACTGACGTGCAAGTGGCGGTCAAGCGCAGCCTCAACCCCAACGGCCTGGATTTGACGGTGCTGGAAGACGAGATCCGCACCGATCCGCAAGTCACCGCCGTGCTGATCGCCGCCGCCAACAGCGCCGCCCAACACCATGGCACCGCCGTGCAGACCCTGTCCCAGGCCCTGCACCGGTTGGGCACCGGGCAAAGCATGAACCTGATCCTGGGCCTGACGCTCAAGCGCAGTGCTCGGCTCAGCGATCCGCAGCTGGCGGACTATGCCGAGCGTTACTGGGGTTTGTCGCTGCACACCGCCGAGTACGCGCGAACGCTGGCGCGCTTGCTGGATCTGGACCAGGCGCGTTGCTACTGCGCCGGCATGCTGCATCGACTGGGCGACCTGGCGTTGTTGCGCTGTTTGCAGGAATGGAAACAGGCCGGTGGCGAACTCGACGAGCAGGAGCAAGTGGGCGAGGCATTGGCCGAGTTCAGTGCCGCCTACGGTTCGGCGTTGCGCACCCGCTGGCGTCTGCCGTTGGAGCTGCGACAGCTGATTGCAGCCGCTTACCAGCTCGGTGGCGGGGTTTACTCCCGTGAAGCCCTGGTGATGAACATGGCGGCGCAATTGGCGCGCCTGAACGAGCATGAGGGCCTTGAGACGCTGGCCAATAGCCGGACGGCGCGGTTGCTGAAGATCGGCTTGCCGGAGTTGGTAAGGATGCGCAAAAAATAAGGCTTACACCGCCCTTTGTAGGAGCTGGCTTGCCAGCGAATCCAGACAGCGCGGTGAGTCAGGTACGCCGCTTTCGCTGGCAAGCCAGCTCCTACAGGGACCGTGCCGTTCAGGCGGTGATGATGCGATTCTTGCCCTGGCGCTTGGCCTCGTACATTGCCGCATCCGCCCGGGCAAACAGGTTTTCCACGCTTTCATCCTCGGCCGTCAGGCTGGTCAGGCCCTGGCTGACGGTGATGCCGAACGTTTGGCCATCATGGGTGAAGCTCAAGCCCTGAATCTCCCGCTGCACGCGCTCGGCCACTTGCAGGGCCATCTGCGGCGTGCAACCGGGGAACACCGCGGCGAATTCCTCGCCGCCAATGCGCCCGAACAGATCACCGCGGCGCAGCGCTGCACGGCCGCTGTCGGCAATGTGCTGCAGCACGTTGTCGCCTTCCTGGTGGCCATAGGTGTCGTTGATGACCTTGAAATCATCGATGTCCAGCATGAGAAACGACAGCGGCGTGCCCTGTTGTCGCGCCTGTTCGAATTCCTGCTCGGCGCCTTCGAAGAAATGCCGGCGGTTGCTGCTGCGGGTCAGGGCGTCGGTGGTCGCCAGCCGTTGCAGTTCGGACTCCAGTTGCTTCTTGTCGGTGATGTCTTCGGCGATGCCGACAATGATCACCGGCTGACCAGGCTCGGCCTGACGGTTGATGAAGCACTTGTCGCTGAGCCAGCGCAGCTGCCCGTCGGCGGTCATGATCCGGTATTCGCGGTCTTCGACGGCACCCTTGACCAGCACGTCCGCCAGGCTGCGCTCGGCGTACTCGAGGTCGTCGGGGTAAATGCTGTCGCGCCATTGGTTGTAGTCGGCCAGCAGCAGGTCGGCGCTGCGGCCGAAAATCCGTTCATAGGCAGGGCTGACATACAGCACCTGGCGGGTTTCCCAGTTGAATGCCCACAGCACCGCGTTGACGCTCACCAGCAAGGTGCTGAACAGCTGTTCACGCTCGCTCAGGCGCGCCACCTCACCTTGGGCGTGCATCAGCGCCATCAGGGTTTGCGCGGCCTCGGGCCACTGCACAGGGGATGAGTCTTGCTGATTGTTGACCATCGACACAAATCTCAAAGGGCGTGCGTCGCTCCAGGTTCGAAGCGGCCACGTTCAAGCCCGCCAGGATGGCGAAGTGTCTTTGAGATAAGGGATTTGTAGCGAAGTTCCGAAGGGTGCGCCCTGCTAAAGGGCGCACCGATCAACGGTGTCAGGCAGCGCTTGGGCGCAGGGAATAGGTCTTCAACTGATCGGCAAAGTCACGCAGGGATTGAATCCCGCTGGCTTCCGCTTCGTGTATCCAATCCTTGATGGCGGCCAGCATGTCGTGGCCATTTGAGCTGGTCTTGACCCAGATCTGCTGCAAGGCCAGGCGTTTCTCGTAGATGACCTTCAGCGCCTGGCTGTGCTCGAGCATGGTCTGGATACGAACGTGGTGCTTGTCGTCCAGCAGGCTGGTTTCCCGCGAGAGCAGACGCTTGGCACGGTGGAACTGGTGGCGGACCGAATGATCGACCTTTTCCAGTTCCTGCTTGACCAGCGGCCCGATCACCAGCTTGCGGTACTGGGCCATGATCTGGAAGCGGTTGTTGAGGATCGCCATGGCGGTGTCCATGTCCAGGTTGCCCTTGCCTTCGACACGGTGGGCAATCGGCGCGACCCTCTGGACCTTGGCCAGGCGCAGGAAGCTGAACACCTGGATCCAGGCCCAGCCCAGGTCGAACTCCCACTTCTTCACCGACAGTTTTGCCGAGTTAGGGTAGGTGTGATGGTTGTTATGCAGCTCTTCACCACCGATCAGGATGCCCCAGGGCACCAGGTTGGTCGCTGCATCGCGACACTCGAAGTTGCGGTAGCCGACGGCATGGCCCAGGCCATTGACCACGCCGGCGGCCCACACCGGGATCCACATCATCTGGATGGCCCAGATGGTGATGCCGATGGTGCCGAACAGCAGCAGGTCGATAACGCCCATGATCGCCACGCCCAGCAGTGGGAAGCGGGTGTAGACGTTGCGTTCGATCCAGTCATCGGGGCAGTTCTTGCCGTAGATGCGCAGGGTCTCGGGGTTTTCCGCTTCGGCGCGGTACAACTCGGCGCCTTTGCGCAGAACGGTGGACAAGCCCTTGATCACCGGGCTGTGCGGATCGTCGACGGTTTCGCACTTGGCGTGATGCTTGCGATGGATGGCGGTCCACTCGCGAGTGTTCTGCGCCGTGGTCAGCCACAGCCAGAAGCGGAAGAAATGTTTCAGGCCAGCATTCAGCTCAAGCGAGCGATGGGCTGAGTAACGGTGCAGATAGACCGTGACGCCGATGATCGTGACGTGGGTCATCAGCAAGGTGACTGCCACCAGAGACCAGGGCGACAAGCCGAGAAAACCTTGGTACCACATAGGCTATTGGGCCCTCGAAAAAGAAAAAACAGCCGATGCATTATCACCAAGCGGACAGATAAAACCAGTCGCCCTTTCAGATAAGAGTGGCAGGATGTGTCTTTAAACTATAATCCCGACTTTTTCGTAGGGACATGGACAGCCTTATGTCTGCCAGTTATCGCGATGCCGTGCGTGCAGCGCTGCTCTACCTGCTGATTTCCGTCATCTGGATGCTGTTCAGTGGTTATTTATTGAGCAGTTTATTCGATAACTCGGCCGAGCGCTTACGCTGGCAACTGATCAACGGTTATGCCTGGGTGGTGGTGAGCGCCGGCTTGATCTTCATGGTCCGGACGCGATTGTTGCGTTGCCTGAGTGTCGACGCGAAATTGCCCGAACGAAGTGAAGACCGCGAGCGTCTGCGCCAGGCGGCCGCCGTGTTCGATTGCACCCGTGAAGGCGTGTTGGTCACCGATCACCAGGGGCTGATCGTGCATGTGAACCGCGCCTTCATGGCGATCACCGGCTATCAGCTTGAAGAAGTGCTGGGGCATCAACCCAGTCTGTTCAAGTCAGGGCATCATCCACCGGCCTTCTATCAGGCGATGTTCGCCACCCTCAACAGCGTCGGCGAGTGGAGCGGCGAAATCTGGAACCGGCGCAAAAGCGGCGAAATCTATCCGCAATGGCAGACCATTCGCATGATTCACGACGACCTGGGGCGTTGCAGTCATTTCGTGGCGGTATTTTCCGATATCAGCGCCATCAAGGACTCGGAAAACGAACTGAGGCACCTAGCCCATCACGATCCGCTTACCGGCCTGCCCAATCGCCTGCTGTTCACCGACCGTGCCACGCATGCCTTGGCGTCGGCGCAGATCCACAAGCGGGGTTGCGCGTTGCTGATGATCGATCTGGATCACTTCGTGATGATCAACGACAGCCTTGGGCACTCGATCGGTGACCAAGTACTCAAGGCGGTGGCCGAACGCCTGACTGCGATGCTCGACCCCGCAATCACCTTGGCGCGCCTGGGTGGTGATGAGTTCGCCGTGCTGGCCGAGAGCTGTCCGCAATTGATGCAGGCCGCGGCGCTGGCCCAGCGGATCATCGAGGGCCTCAAGGAGCCTTTCGATATCCATGGGCATCGGCTGTTCATCAACGCCAGCATCGGTATCAGCCTGTTCCCCAGTGACGCCTTGAGTGCCGAGCAGTTATTGCGCAACGCCGACTCGGCGCTGTTCAAGGCCAAGAGCGGCGGGCGTGATGGCTATGCCCTTTACACCGAAGCTTTGACGGCCCAGGCCCGGCAGCGGGTCGAGACCGCTTCTGAACTGCGCAGGGCCCTTGAACAAGACGAGCTGCGGGTGTTTTACCAGCCAGTTCACGATCTCAAGAGTGGTCGCCTGGTCGGCGTCGAGGCGCTGGTGCGCTGGGAGCATCCGCAGCGCGGCCTGGTGTCTCCGGCGCAATTCATCCCGGTGGCCGAACGAACCGGGCTTATCGCCCGAATCGATGCCTGGGTGATGCGCCAGGCCTGCCAGCAGATGTGCCAGTGGCAACAGGCGGGCGTGAAGCTGTCGTTTGTCGCGGTGAATGTTTCATCGCGACTATTCGCCGGCCGCGAGCTGTACCAGCAAGTGGCGCAGGTGCTGCGCGAAACCGGCCTGGACCCGGACTGCCTGGAGCTGGAAGTCACCGAGAGCGCGGTGATGGAAGATCCGGAGGTCGCGCTTGAGCACATGCACCGGCTACGGGAGTTGGGTGTGCGGCTGGCCATCGATGATTTCGGCACCGGTTATTCGTCGCTGTTGCGGCTCAAGCGCTTGCCGGTACAGAAACTCAAGATCGACCAGGGTTTTGTCGCCGGATTGCCGAGGGACGAGGACGACGCAGCCATTGTGCGGGTCATCATCGCCCTGGCACAGAGCATGGGCCTGCAGGTGCAAGCCGAGGGCATCGAGCAGGTCGAACAGGCGGCGTTTCTGCTCGAGCATGGCAGTGATCTGGGGCAGGGTTACTGGTTTGGGCGGCCGGTGCCGGCGATGCAGCTGGATTGGACCAAGATTCCAAAAAACTGCTAAATCCACGCAAACCCTTGTCCCGCCAAATAATGTCTTCTGGTTATATAAACATTCTTAAATAGTCTTTTTAAGAATATCCGCGCCTCTCTACTATTGGTCTCACGCCGCAAGCAGTGCCGCCACTGCCAGGCAACCTCTCAGTTGAAGGAGCAGCACCATGAGCGCATCTCTGCGTAGCGTTGACGGCCAGGACGAAGCAACCATCCTGCGCGAAATCCAGAGCGCCCTGCGCGATCTGCGTTTTGGCGCGGTGGAAATCACCGTGCACAACGCCCAGGTGGTCCAAATCGAACGCAAGGAAAAATTCCGCTTGCAGCAACCGGGCAACAAACCTGCCTGAAGCGATTTTTTGAGCCGACACCGCGATCCCAGAAATCCATAAGAAATAGCCAACACAATTAGAATTCCAGGAGCTTTCACCATGTCGTCGATTCGCCATTTCGCTTTGGCCGCCCTGGCCAGCGCCCTGTTTGCCGGTTCTGCGGTCGCCAAGGATTACGAACTGCTCAACGTGTCGTACGACCCGACCCGCGAGCTCTACCAGGATTACAACGCTGAATTCGTCAATTTCTGGAAGAAAACTAATCCCGGCGACAGCGTGAAAATCCAGCAATCCCATGGTGGCTCGGGCAAACAGGGCCGGGCGGTGATCGACGGCCTGCGCGCCGACGTGGTGACCCTGGCCCTGGCTGGTGACATCGACGAAATCGCCAAACTCGGCAAGACCCTGCCGGCTGATTGGCAGAAGCGTTTGCCGGAAGCCAGCACGCCGTACACTTCGACCATCGTGTTCCTGGTGCGCAAGGGCAACCCTAAAGGCATCAAGGACTGGGGCGACCTGGTCAAGAACGACGTGTCGGTGATCACCCCGAACCCGAAAACCTCAGGCGGTGCGCGCTGGAACTTCCTCGCTGCTTGGGCCTACGGCCTGAAAGCCAACGGTGGTGACGAAGCCAAGGCCAAGGAATATGTGCAAACCCTGTTCAAGCATGTGCCTGTGCTGGACACCGGTGCTCGCGGTTCGACCATTACCTTCGTCAATAACGGTCAGGGTGACGTGTTGCTGGCCTGGGAAAACGAAGCGTTCCTGGCCCTGAAAGAAGATGGCGGCGCCGACAAGTTCGAAATCGTCGTGCCTTCTCTGTCTATCCTTGCCGAGCCGCCAGTGGCCGTGGTCGACAAGAACGCCGAGAAGAAGGGCAACGAGCAGATCGCCGAGGCCTACCTCAAGCACCTGTACAGCCCGGCGGGCCAGGAAATTGCGGCGAAAAACTTCTATCGTCCACGGGACAAGGAAGTCGCCTCGAAATACGTCCAGCAGTTCCCGAAACTGGACCTGGTGACCATCGACAAAGACTTCGGTGGCTGGAAAACCGCGCAGCCGAAATTCTTCAACGACGGCGGCGTATTCGACCAGATCTACCAGGCGCAGTAATCTTAAATAGCCATCAAGGAGCCTCGAATCGCGATTCGAGGCTTTGTGCGTTCTCAACCAGGGACTTTTATGTCGCGTCGTATCTCCCCCGTCATACCCGGCTTCGGGCTGACGCTGGGCTACACCTTGGTGTACCTCAGCCTGATTGTGCTCATACCACTGGCGGCGATGTTCGTGCATGCCGCTCAACTCACCTGGGATCAGTTCTGGGCAATCATCTCGGCGCCAAGGGTGCTGGCGGCGTTGAAGCTGAGCTTCGGCACCGCCCTGTACGCGGCGATCATCAACGGCATCATCGGCACGCTGCTGGCCTGGGTGCTGGTGCGCTATACCTTCCCGGGACGCAAAATCATCGATGCGATGATCGATTTGCCGTTCGCATTGCCCACCGCCGTGGCCGGTATTGCGCTCACCGCGCTGTATACGCCAACCGGCCTGGTGGGTCAGTTTGCAGCGGATCTGGGTTTCAAGATCGCCTACACCCCCCTGGGCATCACCCTTGCCCTCACTTTTGTGACACTTCCATTCGTAGTACGTACCGTACAGCCCGTGCTGGCCGATATTCCCCGTGAAGTGGAAGAAGCGGCGGCGTGCCTGGGTGCAAAACCGTTGCAGGTGTTCCGTCATATCCTGGTACCGGCCCTGTTGCCGGCCTGGTTGACCGGTTTCGCCCTGGCCTTTGCCCGCGGGGTCGGCGAGTACGGTTCGGTGATTTTCATCGCCGGCAACATGCCGATGAAAACCGAGATCCTGCCGCTGCTGATCATGGTCAAGCTGGACCAGTACGATTACACCGGCGCTACCTCCATTGGTGTACTGATGC
The DNA here is from genome assembly GCF_046042685.1 of Pseudomonas sp. PLMAX. Classification (NCBI taxonomy): domain Bacteria; kingdom Pseudomonadati; phylum Pseudomonadota; class Gammaproteobacteria; order Pseudomonadales; family Pseudomonadaceae; genus Pseudomonas; species Pseudomonas sp. PLMAX. Next base: position 332,505 of record NZ_CP064949.1, read on the forward strand.
TGGTGGTTTCCTTCATTCTGTTGCTGCTGATCAACTTGCTGCAGCGGCGCATCGAAACCCCATAAGGAGGCGCGAACAATGTCCCAATCGTCTATTGCTGCCGCCTCTTCGGCCAACGCTGCCCGCCGTGGCAGTGCGACCTCGCGGCGAATCCTGATCGGCCTTGGCTGGCTGATTTTTGCGCTGTTCCTGTTGCTGCCGCTGTTCATCGTGGTGTCCCAGGGTTTGAAAAACGGCCTGGGTGCGTTCTTCACCGCGATCTTCGAACCCGACGCACTGTCGGCGCTGAAGCTGACGTTGATTGCCGTACTGATTTCGGTGCCGTTGAACCTGGTGTTCGGCGTCAGTGCCGCGTGGTGCGTGAGCAAGTACTCGTTCCGCGGCAAGAGCATGCTGGTGACCCTGATCGACCTGCCGTTCTCGGTATCGCCGGTGATCGCCGGCCTGGTCTATGTGTTGATGTTCGGCGCCCAGGGCCTGTTCGGCCCGTGGTTGCAGGACCACGACATCCAGATCGTCTTCGCCTTGCCAGGCATCGTGCTGGCGACGATATTCGTCACCGTGCCGTTCGTGGCCCGTGAGCTGATCCCGCTGATGCAGGAGCAGGGCACCCAGGAAGAGGAGGCCGCGCGCTTGCTCGGGGCCAATGGCTGGCAGATGTTCTGGCACGTCACCGTACCCAACATCAAATGGGGCCTGATCTACGGCGTGGTGCTCTGTACCGCGCGGGCCATGGGGGAATTCGGTGCGGTGTCGGTGGTTTCCGGGCACATTCGCGGGGTGACCAACACCTTGCCGCTGCACGTCGAGATCCTCTACAACGAATACAACCACGTGGCCGCGTTCGCCGTGGCGAGCCTGTTGCTGATCCTGGCGCTCTTCATCCTGCTGCTCAAGCAGTGGAGCGAAAACCGTATCAACCGCCTGCGCGCCAGCGCCGCGGAGGAATAATTCATGTCGATCGAAGTGCGTAACGTCAGCAAGAATTTCAATGCGTTCAAGGCCCTGGACAACATCAGCCTGGACATCCAGAGCGGCGAACTGGTCGCGCTGCTCGGCCCGTCGGGCTGCGGCAAGACCACGTTGCTGCGGATCATCGCCGGCCTGGAAACCCCGGACCAGGGCAATATCGTGTTCCACGGCGAAGACGTTTCCGGCCACGACGTGCGTGATCGCAACGTCGGTTTCGTGTTCCAGCACTACGCTTTGTTCCGCCACATGACGGTGTTCGACAACGTCGCGTTCGGCTTGCGCATGAAGCCGAAAAACCAGCGCCCGAGCGAAAGCCAGATCGCGACCAAGGTGCACGAACTGCTGAACATGGTGCAGCTGGATTGGCTGTCGGATCGTTATCCGGAACAACTGTCCGGTGGCCAGCGTCAGCGTATCGCCCTGGCCCGTGCCCTGGCGGTGGAGCCGAAAGTGCTGCTGCTCGACGAACCCTTCGGCGCCCTCGACGCCAAGGTTCGTAAAGAGCTGCGTCGCTGGTTGGCGCGTCTGCACGAAGACATCAACCTGACGTCCGTTTTCGTGACCCACGACCAGGAAGAAGCGATGGAAGTCGCCGACCGCATCGTGGTGATGAACAAGGGCGTGATCGAGCAGATCGGCGCACCGGGTGACGTCTACGAAAATCCGGCCAGCGATTTCGTTTATCACTTCCTCGGTGATTCGAACCGTCTGCACCTGGGCGAAGACAATCATGTGCTGTTCCGTCCGCACGAGGTGTCGCTGTCGCGCCATGAACTGGAAGATCACCACGCCGCGCAAGTGCGCGATATCCGTCCGTTGGGTGCGACGACGCGGGTGACGCTGAAGGTCGAAGGCCAGAGTGATCTGATCGAAGCCGAAGTGGTCAAGGATCACGACAGCCTGATCGGGTTGGCCAAGGGCGAGACGCTGTTCTTCAAGCCGAAGGTCTGGCAGAAGGTCGCCAACCTCTGACCTGTAGGAGCTGGCTTGCCAGCGATCAACGATGACGCGGTGTGTCATACACACCGCTTTCGCCGGCAAGCCAGCTCCTACAGATCCGCTCAGGCCGCCGCTTTGTTTGGATTGACCCGCACACCCCCCGCCCGCGCCTCGATCTGCTCTTTCAGCTCATGCCGCAACCCGAGCAAAAACGCCAACTCCACCACCACAAACAACGGCCCGACGATCAACCCTGTCACATCATCGACAAACGCCGGTTTGCGCCCTTCATAATGGTGGCCAACAAACTGGATCGCCCAGCCAATCACAAACATCGCCACGCCGCTGCTCAGCCAGACCAGCGTGCTTTGCTGCGCCAGCACCTGGCCTGCCCAAATGCTCAGCCCCAGCAACACCGTCATCAACACCCCGAGACGCAACTCCAGGCGCAGGTAGAACCACGCCGACGCCAGCGCCACCAGTATCGCCGGTGAAAGCCAACCCCCGGCCCATTGCGGACGGGACAGTAACACCGCCACCGCCACCACAATCAATGGGATACCCACGAAATGCGTGGCGATGTTGCGCGGGTCACGGTGGTAGGCGGCGTATTGACTGAGATGGTCAACGAGGCTTTTTTTCATTGTTGTTCCTCCTGTAGGGTGCACGATCATGCCTTGGGGCCATTCATTGCTCTGTCAGCCAGGCGACAATCTCTAGGAGTTTTCATGGATATGCAGGTCTGGCGTCCACGCCTGCTGCGCGGCCAGTGGTTCAGCCATTTGCCTGCTTCCCTACAGGATAGTCTGCTGGACGCTGCCAGGGTGCGGCGCTTATCAGCCGGTCAGCGCCTGTTCCAGCGCGGCGATCAGCCCTGTGGCCTGTACGCGGTGCTCGAAGGCGCGGTGCGTATAGGCGCCGTGAACGAGCAGGGCAAAGAGGCGTTGCTGAGCCTGGTGGAAGCGCCGCACTGGTTTGGGGAAATCTGCCTGTTCGATGGCCAGGCGCGTACCCACGACGCCTTTGGACTGGGCCCGTGCACGCTGTTGCACATACCGCATATCGCCCTGCTCACGTTGCTCGATGAACAGCCGGTGTACTGGCGGCAACTGGCGCTGCTGATGAGTCAGAAACTGCGCCTGACCTTCATCAATCTCGAACAGCTGAGCCTGATGCCGGCCCCGGTGCGGCTGGCCCATCGCTTGTTGATGATCGCCGAAGGGTACGGCGAAATCGACGAACCACGCCGCGTCCTGCAGTTGCCGCAGGAGCAGCTTGCTTCGATGTTGTCGCTGTCACGGCAGACCACCAACCAGATCCTCAAGGATTTGCAGGGGCAGGGGATATTGAATCTGGGGTATGGCGAAATTGAAATCCTCGATGTTCAGCGGTTGCGGGCGTTAGTTGCCGTTTAATGGTGGGCTTTACCGGCAAACGCGCCTAGCCTGTCGGAACGACAATCGAGGTGTGCCATGCGTGTATTGCTAGTGGAAGACGAACCCGAGACCGCCAAACTCCTGGCCAATGGCCTGAGCGAAGCGAGCTATGCGGTGGATGTGGCAGTCAACGGTATGGACGGCCGGCGCTTCATCGAGGCGGGCGAGTATGAGCTGATCATCCTCGACGTCATGCTGCCGGGGCTCAATGGTTGGCAGTTGCTGCAACAGATCCGCAAGCTCGGTGAGACCCCAGTGCTCCTGCTCACTACCAAGGATGGTATCGAGGATCGCCTGCGCGGCTTGGAGTTGCACGAGGATGATTACCTGCTCAAGCCCTTTGCCGTGAGTGAACTGGTGGCGCGGGTGCGCAAGTTGTTGCGGCGGGGTCAGGGACGCTGAAGTTTTCAGGCGCTGTAAAAAGCCAGCTGGACTTAGTCTTTAAACTGCACTAAATACAATGCATATTCCACATTTCGTGGTGCTTTGCACGGTATACGATGCAGGTCGATAAATGGAAAACCTTGGTGAACTGATCCGCTCACTGCGTAAAGAGCAAAAGCTTTCCCAGCAGGCGCTGGGAAAACAGTACGGAATGAGCCGCTCCACGATTTCTGGAATCGAGAACAACACGATCTCCGAAATCGGTCTGCGCAAGGTTGAGGCGATCCTCAACGGGTTCGGCTATGAGCTCATCGCCGTGCCTCGTCAGGCGCAGCGTCCAACGCTGGACTCTCTGAAGAAGGCAAACTTCCATGGCTGAGCCGCAGGAGCAGGACCGGCTATATATCAGTGTCTCGGAAGCCGTGGCCGGCACGCTCGGGCGTGGTCAGTCGCGCAGTGATTCGGTTTTTACCTATGCCGACAGCACGCAGGAAGAAAACGCGGTTTCGTTGACCATGCCGGCTCGTCTCGAAAGCTACACGTGGGAACAAGGTGTTCCGCCAATTTTCGAAATGAACTTGCCAGAGGGAGCTCTGCGCGAAGAGTTGGTTCGTCGTTTCAGTAAAGCGGTCAGGGGTTTCGATGACTTTACAATGCTGGCGATTGTTGGCCCGTACCAGCTTGGTCGAGTGGGCATTGCAAACGCGCAGGATGCGAGCGACCGTCCACCTGAAACCAGCCTCGCGGACCTGCTGGTTCACGACGGTGCGCAAGGTTTGTTCGATGATCTATTGCGCACGTATGGCCAATACTCGGGCGTTTCCGGCGTGCAGCCGAAGGTGCTTGTCCGTGACAGTGCGACGACTGTCGACCGGTTGATTCATCGAGGCGCGACGCACCTGGTCAAGTCCTTCCGGCCCGAGGAATACCCTGAGCTTGCGGCCAACGAGTATTTTTGCATGCGGGCCGCCTTGCATTCAGGCCTTGAAGTTCCGAAGTTCGAACTCAGCGAGCATGGCAAATTCCTGGTCGTCGAACGTTTCGATCTGAATGAGCGAGGTTACCTGGGGTTCGAGGATTTCTGCGTCCTGAATGCCTGGCCTTCGAAGGCTAAATACGATGGTTCATACGAAGGTGCAGCAAGGCAGATAAGGGCATTCGTCTCCCCGCCATTGCTCAACCACGCGTTGGAGTCTTTTTTCAAGATTGTTGCGCTCTCGTCCGGCCTGAAAAATGGCGATGCTCACCTCAAGAACTTCGGTGTGCTGTACGAGGATTGTGGTACGGATGCGCAAATCAACCTCGCTCCCGCCTACGACATCGTGACCACTTCGGTCTACATCAAGAACGACAGTATGGCGTTGTTGCTGGGGGGGTCGAAAGCATGGCCCAAGTACAAGATGCTGATGCGCTTTGGCCGCTCGGCCTGCAATCTTACCGAAGGGAGCTGTCATGAACTATTGCAGCAAGTCGCCCATGGCATGGACGTGGCGATGACCGAAATGGCGGCTCACATCAAGGGCAATCGCGATTTCGCGAGCATTGGCGAAGCGCTGACGGAACAGTGGAAATCAGGCATGGCGCGCAGCCTCGTGAAGAGCTGATCAGCGCAACCCATCGCGAAACTGCCCCGGCGTCATCCCCGTCCAGCGCTTGAACGCGCGGCTGAAACTGCTGGTATCGGCAAACCCCAGCAAGTAGCTGATTTCGCTCAACGAGCATTGCGGATCGCGCAGGTGCAGCAACGCCAGGTTTTCGCGGCTTTCGTTGAGCAGCGTATCGAACCGACAACCCTCATCCGCCAGGTGCCGTTGCAGGCTGCGCAGGCTCAGGTGCAGTGCCTTGGCGATGTGTTCGGCACTGGGTTCGCCTTCCGGCAGTTGCTCTTCGATGGCGTCGCGGACCTTGCGCTCCCAGGTCAGCGGCTTGAGTTGCGCCAGGGTGCGGTTGAGCACGGCTTCGTTGTGTTCGGCCAGTTCCGGGTTGGCGTCGTCCAGGTGACTGTCAAAATCCGCCAGCGCGAACTCCAACCGATCCTCCCCGGTGGCGAAATACACCGGTGAGCGAAAGACCTTGTGCCATTGATGCGGGTCCGCCGGCTCGGGACGACGCAAGTACACCGCCAGCGGTGCATAGTCGCGGCCCAGGCGGTTGCGGCAGGTGCGCACATAAATCGCCACGAAGGCGTCGATGGCCTCATAGGCCGGGGCCGGATTGCCTGGCGGAATCCTCAGGTGGAAACAGTAGCGGTCTTCGCCGCGGGTCAGTTCCAGTTCCAGGGCGTCACTGACCACCTGGTGATAACGCACGATGCGTTCGAAGACTTCCCGCAGGCTGCCGCTGGCCACCAGCGCATACCCGAGTGCGTGAAAGGTGGTGGGGCTGACGAAGCGCGAGACGCGCAGGCCGATCGCCGGGTCGCCGCTGACTTGCACCGCGATTTCCCACAGGCGCGTGGTTCCGGACAACGGATAACGCGCGTTGGGGTCGTCCATCAGTTGCGGGTCCAGCCCGGCTTGCTGGCACAGGGCAGTGCTGTCGAGGCCCAGGGCGTCGAGTTGCTTGCGCAGGGCGCGGGTCCAGCTGGCGAGGGAGGTGGGTTCGGTCATGCTGATTGGCGCTTCCGGTCAACAGGTTGGCGTTCTCGGCTACCGCTCCAGGCGTATGAAGCGGGCAGGATGCGAACATCAATAACCAGAGGATGGAAGCATGCAAGGTACTTCTGCAAGTCCCCAGCGACTGAATGCTGCTCAGCGATCAGCGCATATTCGCGAAGTGGTGCTGGCCAAGGGTGTCGAACTGCGCCAGCGCTACCCGGTTCTCAAGCATCAGGACGCCTTGGGCGCAGGCATTCTGGCCTTCGCCCTGGCCGGCATGATCGGTTCGGCGGTGCTCTACATCGAGGGTTACATGGCGTGGTGGGTGTGCTTGCTGCTCAATGCTTTTTTCGCTTCCTTGACCCACGAACTCGAGCACGACCTGATTCACAGCATGTACTTTCGCAAGCAGCGGGTGCCGCACAACCTGATGATGGGGCTGGTCTGGCTGGCGCGTCCGAGCACAATCAATCCATGGATTCGTCGTCACCTGCACCTCAATCACCACAAGGTGTCCGGCACCGAGACCGACATGGAAGAACGCGCCATCACCAACGGCGAGCCTTGGGGTTTCGCGCGGTTGTTGATGATTGGCGACAACATGATGTCGTCGTTCATTCGCATGCTGCGGGCCAGGACCTGGGCGCAAAAGTTCAGCATCATCCACCGCACCCTGAAAGTCTACGCGCCACTGGCGCTGATGCATTGGGGCGCGTGGTACGTGTTTCTCGGCTTCCACGCCGCGAACGGCATCGCCTACCTGATGGGCACGCCGATCGAGTGGTCGGCAACCACGCTGTCGGTGATGAACGTGATCGATATCGCCGCGGTGGTGATCATCGGCCCGAACGTTTTGCGCACGTTCTGCCTGCACTTCATCAGCTCCAACATGCACTACTACGGCGACATCGAGCCGGGCAACGTGATGCAGCAGTGCCAGGTGCTGAACGCCTGGTGGCTGTGGCCGTTGCAGGCGTTCTGCTTCAACTTCGGCAGCAGCCATGGGATTCATCACTTTGTGGTGAAGGAACCGTTCTACATCCGCCAGTTGACCGTGCCGGTGGCGCATAAGGTGATGCGTGAGATGGGGGTGCGGTTCAATGATTTCGGGACGTTTGCGCGGGCGAACCGGTTTGTGCGTAAGGATGTTGCAGCGCGAGAAGAGGTGCGTGCGGCGCAGGCTTAATGGTTGACTGAGAGGACGCCTTCGCGAGCAAGCCCGCTCCCACAGTGGATCTTCAGCGTTCGCAAAATTTGTGAACAACCGAGATCAAGTGTGGGAGCGGGCTTGCTCGCGAAGAGGCCGGTTGAGGCAACCTCAATCCGGCTGAAACGGCGACTCACTCAGTATCACCCCGGTCTCATCCACATAGTTCTGCCAATGCTCGATCAACAGGTTGAGCTTGGCAGGCTGACTCAACGCCAGGTCATGAATCTCCCCCGGATCGCTGCCCAGATCATAAAGCTGCCAGGTCGCCGGCCCCACCGGCCCCGGGATGTAGACGGCTTTCCATTGCCCCTGGCGAATCGCCCGCCGCCCGAACAACTCCCAACCCGTCACGGTGTGCTCGTCATGCACTTGCGTCGTTTCGCCCGATAGAAACCCCAGCCACGACTTGCCGCGCAACGGCGCCACTGGCTTGCCGCGCCATTGCTTGCCCGGATGACGCACCCCGGCGAGGTCGAGAATGGTCGGCGTGATGTCCATCACAGTGCCGAACCCATGGCTGATCTGCCCCTTGAGCGGCAGTTGCGGGTAGTGCACCAGCGCGGGTACCCGAATCCCGCCTTCGGTGGTGAACGCCTTGAACAGCCGCGAAGGCGCGGTCGCCACTTGCGCCCAGTTCGGCCCGTACCAGACGTAGGAATTGGCGCGGCCGATGTTGTCCAGGCTGTTGTCGTAATGCTGGTTGAGGTAGGTCATCAGTTCAGGGCCGAACTTCGGGAAGGCTTCCAGCAGCGCACCTTCGGCGCCGTTATCGGACATGAACAGGATGAACGTGTTGTCCAGTTGGCCCTGGTTACGCAGGTAGTCGACGACGCGACCGATGTTCCAGTCCATGCGCTCGACCATCGCCGCATACACCTCCATGGCCCGTGCGGAAATCTGCCGTTGTTCGTCGCTCAAGGCGTCCCATTGCGCGCTGAGCTGGATCAGCGGATGCGGCTCGACATCCGCCTCGATCAGCCCCAGGGCCTTGAGTTTTTCCAGGCGCTCCAGGCGCAACACTTCGGGACCGGCGTCATAGCGGTCGCGGTATTTCTCGACCACCTCCGCAGGCGCTTGCAACGGCCAGTGAGGCGCGGAAAACGGCAGGTAAGCGAAGAACGGCCGGGTTTGATCGCGCTCCTTGAGGTATTGCAGCAGCTTGTCGCCGAAGGCATCGGAGGAATAGAAATCCTTCGGCAGTTCGTCGATGAATTTATCGTCTTCGATGTACAGCGCCGGGGTGGATTTCAACAGGCCCGGCGTGTGTTCGTCATAGGTCGGTTCGAAACCGTAATGGTTGGCGGCTCCCGGCAGCAGCGAGAACGAACGCTCGAAACCACGGGCATGGGGCGCCAGTTCGGCGGTCAGGCCCAGGTGCCATTTGCCGCTCATCAACGTCTGGTAACCGGCCTCGCGCAGCAGCTCGGGCAAGGCGGCGACGCGATCGTTCAGGTAGCCCTCGTAACCAGGCTTGCCGATCAGGTCCGGGGTCAGGGCTTCGGCCATGGTGCCGATGCCGGCGATGTGGTGATCGGTGCCGGTCAGCAGCATCGAACGCGTCGGCGAGCAGGTCGGTGCAGTGTGGAAATCGGTCAGGCGCAGGCCGTTGTTGGCCAGGGCATCGAGGTTCGGCGTGGCGATCTCGCCGCCGAATGCGCCGATATCGGAAAAGCCCAGGTCATCGGCCAGGATCACCAGAAAGTTGGGACGTTGCGGCATCAAGAATCTCCTGTTCAGCAGGCAATGAAAGACAGTGGCAAATCACGCACCTGCACCGGCACAGGCGGTTGGTAGTGATCGTCGCTGATGAGTTCGTGCAGCAGCTCTTCGCGCAGCTGGTGGAAGTCGAAACTGCTGCGCAGGCGCGGATGGGGCAGGGCGATGTCGACCACTTTTTTGATGCGCCCGGGACGCGGCTCCATCACCACCACGCGGTCGGCGAGGAAAATCGCTTCCTCGACATCGTGGGTGACCAGAATCGTGGTGATTTTTGCCCGCGCGCGGATCGCCAGCAGTTCGTCCTGCATCTGCTGGCGGGTCAGGGCATCGAGGGCGCCGAAGGGTTCGTCCAGCAGCAGAATCCGTGGGCTGGCCACCAGGCCGCGAGCGATCGCCACCCGTTGCGCCATGCCGCCGGAGAGCTGGTGTGGATAAGCGCGGCTGAAGTCGCGCAGGCCCACCAGGTCAATGAAATCGCTGATGCGCTTGTGCTTTTGCTCAGCACTCAACGGCTCGTTGACCAGGCCCAGGCCGATGTTGTCGGCCACCGTCAGCCAGGGGAACAGGCGGTGCTCCTGAAAGACGATGCCGCGTTCGCCGCCGATGCCGGTGACGGCTTGGCCGTCGACGCTGATCTGCCCACGAAACTGCGTATCGAGGCCCACCAGCAGCCGCAGCAACGTGGATTTTCCACAGCCGCTGGAGCCGACAATCGCGACGAATTCGCCCTCGGCAATGTCCAGGTTGAATTCGCGGATGGCCTCCAGTTCAAAGCCGTCGACGTCGAAGGTTTTGCCTACGTGGTTGAAGCTGACGATGGGTGCGTTCATGCGTGTCTCCAGCGGGTGGCACGGGTTTCGAGGCGTTGGCCAATGAGGTTGAGCAGGGCGCCGGTGAGGCCGACCAGCAACATGCCGGCCATGATCAGGTCCATGCGCAGCAGTTGTTGGGCGCCGATCATCTGGCTGCCGATGCCGCCGTTGGACGGCATGAAATATTCGGCGCCGATGGTGCCCAGCCAGGCGTAGATCAGGCTCAGCCTCAGGCCGGCGAAAATCCCTGGCGCTGCGCCCGGCAGAACCAGGCGGGCGAGGCGTTGCCGCAGATTCAGACGCAGCACTCGGGCGGCCTCGTTCAGTTGTGGCGAGAGGTTGGCGACGCTGCGTTGGGTGGCGATGAACAACGGGAAAAACGCGGCGAGGGCGACGAAGACCCACTTGGCGAGTCCCCCAAGGCCGAACCAGGCGGTGAGCAGCGGCACCCAGGCGAAAATCGCGATCTGGCGCAGCGCTGCGAGGGTTGGGCCGAGGACTCGTTCACTGGTGCGAGAAAGTCCGAGTAGCAAGCCCAGCGCAAAACCGAGGCCGCCGCCGAGCAATAGACCGCCAAGGGTGCGCCCCAGGCTCAGCGCCATGCCGCTGATCAGCGTGCCGTCGAGTAACCCGTCCCAAGTGGTCTCCAGCACTGTCAGCGGGCTGATCAGAATGTTGGCGTCCACCCATTGCTGATTCGTCGCCAGTTGCCACAGCAGTAGCAACACCAGCGGCAGCAACCAGGGCTGCAGGCGTTGCCAACCTTGATATTTAGGGCCACGGCGGATTTCGGCCGTTGCCGGATGCGGCCAGTGCACCAGTTTTTTGTCCAGCAGGCCGATGCCGCGATCCATGGCCACGCCGATCAAGCCGATCACCACGATGCACACAAACACGATGTCGAGCATGAACAACTGCCGCGCCCAGACCATCAGGTAACCGATGCCTTCGCTGGAGGCGAGCAGTTCGACGGCGAGCAATGAGGTCCAGCCAGCGGCCAGTGCCAGGCGCACACCGGCCATGAACGCCGGCAAGGCGGCGGGCAGCACCAGGCGGCGGATCAACAGCCGTGGCGGCAGGCGCAGCACTGCGGCTGCTTCCCGCAATTTGGGTTGTGCATCACGTACGCCCACCAACGTGTGCAGGGTCACCGGCACCACGATGGCCTTGATCAGCACCACCAGTTTCAACACTTCGCCGATGCCGAAAAACACCATGAACAGTGGAATCCAAGCCAGCGTCGGGACTTGCGCCAACCCGGCGAATGTCGGGAACACCAGGCGTTCCAGTGTGCGGCTGAAACCCAGCGCCGCGCCCAATATCGCACCCGCCGTGATCCCCGCCAGCAGCCCCCAGAACAGACGTTGCAGGCTGATCCACAGATGGCTCCACAGCTCGCCGTGGGACAATTCCAGCGCGCTGTTCCAGACCAGCGAAGGCGGCGGCAGGATCTGTTCACTCATCCACTGATTGCGGCTGGCCAGCCACCACAGTGCGAACAGGCTCAGGGGCAGCAGCCAAGGCAACAGGCGTTGGTTCAGTGTTGGCCATAACCGCCGGCCGTTGAGCGGCGGCGCTGCCAGCGGCAGGCTGAGAAGGGAAACACGGGCCATGAACGACCTCCGTTGTCGGGTTGCAATACGGCCTGCCTTTTGTGGGAACGGGCTTGCTCGCGAAGACGGCGTGTCAGGCAATGACGTATCGATTGATCCATCGCCTTCGCGAGCAAGCCCGCTCCCACAGGGTTTTAGGTTGTATGCAAAATTGTTCTATAAAAATTCAAATCAATTCTATTGGGAGATAAGCAAGGCCATTTAAGGCCTCCAGCCAATACGCATCCAATGCATTCGAAGAATATTTTCGATGCTGGTCATGCATACCGCTCCAGGCGCCCCGTACTCGCTCGCTTAGGCCTAAAAGATATAAAAATGTGAATTTATAGTATTTAAGTGCAGGTCACGATTCAGCCTACTTTCAGCTCCTCAACGCCGTCGCCCAGGAGCCGCACCCATGAACATTCCCTTCAAACGCGTCATCAGCCTGATCGCCGTACCGGCCCTGGCGGGCTTGCTGGCGTTCACCGCCCAGGCCGCCGAACTCAAGGAAATCCGCATCGCCGTACCCGACCTCAGCGCCGGCACTCAACACAGTGCAGGCGGCGTGGTGGACGTGCTGCGCGATCAACAGATCTACGAAAAGGCCTTTGCCGACCAGGGCATCAAGATTCAGTGGAATTTCTTCAAGGGCGCGGGCCCGGTGATCAACGAAGCCTTCGCCAACGATCAGGTCGATCTGGCGTACCTGGGCGACCTGGCGGCGATCATCGGCAAGTCCAATGGCCTGGATACCCGGGTGCTGAGTGCCTCGGCGCGCGGGGTCAAGCATTACCTCGGCGTGGTGCCGGGTTCGGGGATCAAGACCCTGCAGGACCTCAAGGGTAAACGCGTGGCGATCTTTCGCGGCACCGCCAGCCAGTTGTCGTTCGATGCGGCGCTGGCCAGCCAGGGGTTGAGCGAGAAGGATCTGAAAGTCATCAACCTGGATTTCAACGCTGCGGTTGCGGCACTCGCCGCCAAACAGATCGATGCGTCGTGGGGTGGTTCAAGTTTGACGGCGTTGCAAGCCAAGGGCTTGGCCGAGTTGCCGTTGAACACCAAGGATCTTGGCGGCGCGGGCAGTGTTCAGGCCGTATTGGTGGGCAACGGCAAGTTTGTCGACGAGCATCCCGAGGTGGTGACGAAATTGCTCAAGGCCCAGCAGCAAGCGGTGCAATGGCTGACCCAGGACAGCAACAAGGAGGCGTACATTCAGTTGGTGTCGGGGCTGGCGAGTTATCCATCGGTGATTCTGACCGAGGATTTGAAGGACCAGAATTTGAGCGAGGTTTTCCCGTCGACCCTGGATCCGGTGTTCCTGGGTAAATTGCAGGATGCGGTGGATCTGGCTTCGCAGCAGAAGCTGATTCGCAAGGCGTTCAAGGTGAGCGATTGGGTGGCGCCTGAGTTGGCTGCGGCCAAGCTCTGAATCGTTGGTGTCAGAGCCGACGCCTTCGCTGGCAAGCCAGTTCCTGCAGGGATCGCCGCGTCCTTGTAGGAGCTGGCTTGCCAGCGATGAGGCCATCAAACCGCGACTGCGATCTCCTGCTTGTCCACGGCAACCAGCATCTCGATCATCGCCCGCGCCGCCGGCGACAACCTGAACCCTGTGCGACTGACAATCCCGCACCGGGCATTCATGCTTTCGATGTTCTGCGGCAGATTGCGCCAGTGCAACAGCACCAGCGAACCCTGGGCAATGTCCTCGACGAATGCTTCCTCTGTGCCCACCCCAATCGCGTTCGACTGCAGCACGATTTTCACCAGTGCCGGGAAATGCTCGGTCTCGATGGTCGGGGAAAAATCCATGCGCCCACTGAGGTTCGCCAGTAGTTTGCGGATGCCCGGTGGGATAAGCGTGGTCGCCAGCGGGTAGTAGAACATGTCGTTGGTCGACAGGCTTTCCTTGGCCAACAGCGGATGCCCGGGACGGCAGAAAAACACCCCGCGCTTGGGGGTCAGGGCCTGGGTCTGGAAGTTCGGGTCGGCTTCGAAATGGCGGATGTCGGCGATGAAGAATTCGATCTCTTCGCGGCTCAGCGCGCGGCTGAGTTTTTCCCAGTTATCCACTTCGAAACAGGTGCGCACTTTCGGGTGTGCGTTGATGAATTGCGCCACCGCATCCGGCACCAGTTTCACCGCCGGGGCGGGTCCGCAACCGAAGCGCAACTCACCGGCATCAAGCTTGGTCATCTGCGTCACTTCGGCGCTGAGCAATGCCGCGCCTTGCACCAGGCTGCGAGCATGTTGCAACACCACCAGGCCTTCGGGTGTCGGGCGCAGATCCTTGTTGCCACGGTCTACCAGCACGCAGCCGAACTCTTGCTCCAGCCCCTGGATGCTGCGGCTGAACGCCGGTTGAGTGATGCCCATGGCGTCCGCCGCACGGACGAAACTGCGGTGTTCGTTGAGGGCGATGAAGTAGCGCAACTGGCGAAGATCCATATGCTTTCCCGGCATCCTAAAAATAGCTCGAAGGCATTTGCGACGAGGGTTGGTTGAGGTTTTAAATGCAAGCTCTTATTCCGTCAACGAAGCATGTGAATATCTATTAGAGCTAAAGAGAATATAGATAGAGCGTTGTTTCGCTGCCGCTCAACCGTCAGCAGTCCGATCGAGGGTCTACCCATGAGCAATGCCGCTTTAGCCGTAAAACCCGCTGTTCACGCGCTTGAAATCCATCCGGTGGCCGGTCGGATCGGTGCCGAAATTCGTGGCGTGAAGCTCTCCGGTGAACTGGATGCCAGCACCGTCGAAGCGATCCAGCAGGCGCTGGTGCAGTACAAAGTGATCTTCTTCCGCGAGCAGACCCACCTCGACGATCAGAGTCAGGAAGCTTTCGCCCATCTACTCGGCGAACCCGTGGCCCACCCAACCGTGCCGGTGCGCGACGGCACCCGTTTTCTGCTGGAACTGGACGGCGCCCAAGGCCAGCGCGCCAGCTCCTGGCACACCGACGTGACCTTCGTCGACGCCTATCCAAAAGCCTCGATCCTGCGCTCGGTGGTGGCACCGGCTTTCGGTGGCGACACCGTGTGGGCCAACACCGCCACGGCCTACAACGAACTGGCGCCGGAGCTGCGCGAGCTGGCGGACAAACTCGTGGCGGTGCACAGCAACGAGTACGACTACGCAGGCGCCAAGCCAGACGTGTCAGAGGAGAAGCTGGAGCGCTACCGCAAGATCTTCACTTCGACCGTCTACGAGACCGAGCACCCGGTGGTGCGCGTGCACCCGATCAGCGGCGAGAAAAGCTTGCTGCTGGGACATTTCGTCAAGCGCATCAAGGGTTACTCCCAGGCCGATTCGGCGCACCTGTTCGGCCTGTTGCAAAGCCACGTCATCCGCCAGGAAAACACCGTGCGCTGGCGCTGGCAGGTCGGTGATGTGGCGATCTGGGATAACCGCTCCACCCAGCATTACGCGGTGGATGACTATGGCACCCAGGACCGCGTGGTGCGGCGTGTGACGCTCAAGGGGGAGGTGCCGGTGGGGGTGGCGGGGCAGCGTAGTCAGACTATCAAAGGGGCTGAAATCTCGGGCGTCTGATCTTGCCTCTTCGCGAGCAAGCCCGCTCCCACATTCGTCCTGCGTACACGGATCAAGTGTGGGAGCGGGCTTACTCGCGAAGCTCTTTCACCACACGCCGATCTGCACCATTTTCTCGGTTTCCGGCTCACCGTAGCGAAACCGCTGCCCACGCAAATCAATCTCCTGATGACTGATGGTCGTGCGCCGCTTCAACCCACGCACCCACTCAAACAAATACCCCGCATGCTCCTCCCGAACCGAGGCATACGCCGGGTCGGCACCCAGGTCCCGTAATTCCTGCGGATCATTGAGCAGGTCGAACAGTTGCGATCGAAAGCCGTCATACGCCAGGTATTTCCAGCGCTCGCTGCGCACCATGGTCATGCGGCAACGGTCGATGGGTTGCTGCAGCCGCTCCCGGGCAGGTGCCTGAAAGGCGTAGTCGTATTCGCTGATCGCAAAGCGGCGCCAGTCGGTTTGCACGCCGTGCAACAGGGGGATCAGCGAGCGTCCTTCAAGGCGATGCTCGGCACCTGGCAAGCCCAGCGCCTCGAGGAAGGTAGGCAGTGCATCGATGGTTTCCACCAGTCGCTCGTCCACCGAACCACGCGTGGCGTCCGCCGTCGGGCGCGGGTCGCGCACGATCAGCGGAACGCCCACCGCCGGCTCCAGCAGAAACTCTTTTTCCCCCAGGTAGTGATCGCCAAGAAAATCGCCGTGGTCGCTGGTGAATACGATCAGGGTGTCGTCCCAACGACCGCTGCTCTGGAGAAAATCGAACAGCCGCCCGAGCTGGTCATCGACCTGCTTGATCAGGCCCATGTACGTCGGGATCACGTTCAAGCGCACTTCATCCCGGGAGAAATTCAGGCTCTCCTCGTGCTGGCGAAACGCGTTGTACACCGGGTGATCACTGGCCTCGCCCTGCGCTGCACGCACCGGCTCTATCACCTGTTCTGCGCCATACAGCGCGTGATAGGGCGCAGGGGCGATGTAGGGCCAGTGGGGTTTTATGTACGACAGGTGCAGGCACCACGGCTGCTCGCCCTGTTCGGCAATGAAGTCGAGGGCGCGGTCGGTGGTGTAGACGGTCTCCGAATGCTGCTCCGGTACGCGCGCCGGCAGATGGGCGTTGCGCATTTTCCAGCCGCTGAGGATTTCGCCCTGTTCGCCTGCGGCCGCGTTGGCCCAGTCGTGCCACGGGTTGCGCCCGGTAAACCCAAGGTCGCGCAGATGGTGGGTGTAGGGCGCGGATTCGCGTTTGTCATCGAACAACGGGTCGTCGGGGAAGATCCCGTCATGACGGAAAAATGGCTCGAAGCCGACTTCGTTCAGGACCGAAGCCTGGTCGCCGAGCGGGTCGATGGCCAGCCGCTGCAAGGCATCGAGATTGGGCGTGGCGTGGGTCTTGCCCACCAGCGCGGTACGTATGCCATGGGGCCGCAGGTAGTCTCCGATGGTCAGTTCTTCCAGCGGCAAGGGCACGGCGTTCCAGGCGACCTGATGGCTGCTGACATAGCGCCCGGTGTAGGCCGACATCCGCGACGGGCCGCAGATGGTGCCTTGGGTGTAGGCACGACTGAAACGCACGCCGGCGGCGGCCAGGCGATCGATGTTGGGGGTGTGCAAGTGCGGATGGCCGTAGCACGACAGGTAATCGCGGCGCAGTTGATCGCACATGATGTACAGCACGTTGCGCACGGGGTTTGGGGTGTTTGGCATGGGGTTCACCGATCGAAAGACAGGCGAGGTTTTTCGCTGTTGGGGCGGGGTTGAGGCAAGTGCGTTTGGGGAATGGTTTTCATGCAGTGAATGCATCTTTGCCTGGGCTGACACCTTCGCGAGCAAGCCCGCTCCCACAATGGATCGGTGTACACCAGCCCCTGTAGGAGCTGGCTTGCCAGCGATGAGGCCAGATCAGACAGCGAAATTCTCCAGCGAACACACTTCATCATCCTGCGCATCAATCTCCTTGATCTGCGCAATCATCGCCTCCGCCAGCGGTGACAACCGATACCCCGCGCGACTGACAATCCCATAGCGGGTGTACAGCTCCTCCAGGTCATCGGCCAGCCCGTCGACCTTCAAGCGCACCAACTCACCCTTGGCATTATGCAGCGCATCCGAATACTCGCCGACGATGCCAATCGCATCCGAGCGCAGCACCACACCGAGCAGGCTGTAGCTGTTTTCGCATTCCACATTGGGTGTGAAATCCGGCCGGCCGCTCAGGTCGACGATGACTTTGCGCAGGTTCGGCGGGCGGATGGTCACGGCCATTGGGTAGCTCATCAATTCGGCGGCGCTGACACTTTCGCGAGCGGCCAGGGGGTGCCCGGCGCGGCAGCAGAAATGCCATTTTCGCGGGCGCAGGCGTTGGGTCAGGTAGTCCGGGTCGGCCTCGAACTGCCGGGTGTCGGCGACGAAAAATTCGAACTCTTCACTCAGCAGGCGCTTGCTCAGGCTTTGCCAGTCATCCACCTGGAATTGCACCCGCGCCTTGGGGTAGCGACCGATGAAGCTGCCGATCGCCCGCGGGATCAATCCCGCCGCGGGCGCCGGGCCGCAACCGAAGCGCAACTCGCCGGCCTCCAGGCCGTTGAACTGGCTGATCTCGTTGGCCATCTGCTGCGCGCCGCTGACCAACCGCCGCGCGTGTTCGAGCAATACCTGACCCTGTTTGGTCGGCGCCAGGTCCTTGCGCCCGCGATCCACCAACTGACAGCCGACGCTGTGCTCCAGCGCCTGGATGCTGCGGCTGAACGCCGACTGCGACAGGTTCACCGCCACGGCGCCCGCGACGAAGCTGCGCTGATCGGCGAGGGCGATGAAGTGGCGGAGCTGGCGCAAGTCGATATGCATTTTTCACATTAAAAATATCGGGGAAATGCATTGGATATGCATTAGGTCGACTCCTTATAAAGGCAATCTCTTATGCAGTAAATCTTCGTAAAAACATAAATAAATAACTTTAAAGAATATGCACTGCTGAAAAGTCGCTGTGTGTTTTTGACCAGGAGCCGCCTCATGAGTCCGTTGAACCTAACGTCACCCCTCACCCCCCGACGGCTCAAACGCCTGCCCCTGGCTCTGCTGCTGGCGGGGAGCGCCAGTTGGACCCAAGGCTACGCAGCCGAGACTGCCACCCCGCAAGAGGCTACTACGAAAGCCGCGTCGGCCAAGGCCGATGGCGCTCAACTGGAAACCGTGACCGTGACCACCCGCCGTCGCGAAGAAAGCTCGCAGGATGTACCGACGCCCATGAGCGTGGTCAGCGGCCAGGTGCTGGAAACCCAGCGGGTCTATCGCATCCAGGATCTGCAGCAACTGGTCCCTAGCGTCAATGTCGCCTACATGCATGCGCGCCAGTCCAGCGTGTCGATCCGTGGCCTGGGCAACAACCCGGCCAGCGATGGCCTGGAAGGCAGCGTCGGGCTGTACATCGACAACGTCTACCTCGGTCGGCCGGGCATGGCGGTGTTCGACTTGATGGACATCGAGCAGCTTGAGGTGCTGCGCGGTCCGCAAGGCACCTTGTTCGGCAAGAACACCACCGCGGGCGTGATCAACATCAGCACGCGGGCGCCGTCATTCACACCAGAGCGCAGCATCGAAAGCTCGGTGGGCGAGGACGGTTACTTCCAGACCAAGGGCACGATTTCGGGGCCGTTGAATGATGAACTGGCGGGTCGATTTTCCGCTTACCGCACCCGCAGCGATGGCGACATCAAGAACGAGTACGACGGCCACGACCTGAACGGCGGCTCACGCGATGGCTTTCGTGGCCAGTTGCTGTTCAAGCCGAACGAGTCGTTCAACCTGCGCTGGATTGGTGATTACAACGAAGAGGATTCCAGCGCCGGCACCCGCGTGTTGTACAACACCGGACCGACCATCAATGGCGTCAACCTTTACCAGAATCGGGCCAACGCGGCGGGCGCCACGCTGGTCGATGGCACCCATCGCAAGGTCAACCTGAACAACGACCAGCACGTCACCGTGCATCAGGGCGGCACGTCGGTCGAGGCCAACTGGACGCTGCCGAGCGACTTCACCCTGACCTCGATCAGCGCCTACCGCTGGTGGAATTTCACTCCGCGCAACGATGACGGCCTGAACGTAACCGCCTTCTACAACGCTGGCGTTTCGGTGGAGGATAAGCAGTATTCCCAGGAGTTTCGCCTGGCCTCGCCCACCGGCGGATTCTTCGATTATGTGCTCGGCGCCTATTACTTCGGCTCCAACCTGGATAACAAATCCTTTACCTACAACGGACCGCAAGCGGACATCTGGAATGGCACGCCCGCGGGTGCACTGGCCAACGTCACCAGCATCGGCAAAGGCCACATCCAGACCGACAGCTTCGCCCTGTTTGCCCAAGGCACCTGGCACCTCAGCGATCGGCTGGAATTCACCGCTGGTGTGCGCGGCACCTACGAAGAGAAAAGCGCCTGGGTCGACCGCAATGCGCCAGTGGGTGGCGCGGCGGTGGCTGGCGCGGCAGCGGCGGTCAGACAAGGTCGTGCCGGGGCATACGACTCCGGCGATTTGAACCAGTACAGCTCCAGCCCCTCGGGTCTGCTGAACCTCAGCTATCACTTCAGCGATAGCCTGCTCGGCTACGCCACGCTGTCCCACGGCGAGAAATCCGGTGGGGTCAACCTGGCCGTGGGCACTGCCCCGGTCGCCGGCGCCGACTCGCTGCTGATCGGCACCGAGCGCGCCAACAACGCCGAACTCGGCTTCAAAAGCACTCTCTGGGACCGTCGCCTGCAGCTCAACGCCAACGTCTTCTGGACCCAGGTCAACGGCTACCAGACCAACGCCTACGACGACGTCAACCGCGTGCAATACCTGACCAACGCCGGTTCCGTGCGCTCCCGTGGCGTGGAATTCGACAGCACGCTGATCCCGTTGCGCGGCCTGACGTTGAACATCAACGGCTCCTACAACGACGTCAGCTACCTCTCCTACAAGGATGCGCCGTGCCCGCCGGAAGTCAGCCTGGCGCCAGGCGCCCCGGCCTCTTGCGATCTCACCGGCCACCAGGTGGTCGGTGCTTCGAAATGGATCGGCAACGCCAACGGCGAATACAAATGGAACCTGGGTAACGGCTTCGAGGAGTACGTCACCGCCAGCTATGCGTTCCGCTCCAAAGCGGTGGGCACGGTGGAGGATTCGCACTTCGGCCAGATCCCGAGCTACGCCGTGGTCAACCTGTCCACCGGCCTGCGTGGCGACTTCAAGCAGGGCCAGTGGGACGTCTCGCTGTGGCTGAAAAACGCCTTCGACAAAACCTATTACACCACCCTCTGGACCGGTGCCAACGGCGGTTACGAAGGTTTGCTCGGGACACCACGGACCTTGGGTGTGACTGGTCGCTACGACTTCTGATGCGCCGAAAACCATGCCTTGGGGGAATATTTTCAATGCCTGAAAAGCATGTGTTTTCGGCCGCCTGGCCGCAGCCCTTGCGCGACAAGGCCTGCAACGAATCGAGCTTTTTTCATATTCGTTTTAGGTCTAGCTATAACTTCAAATATTACTTTCAGAGATAAGCGTCTCACTCAATGATTAACCCGTCGATACGTCGTTCGGGGGAACGTCGGGTTCGTCGTATCGGGTAATTCGCAAAAAGACCGCAGGGAGTAAATCAATGGGCAATGTCCAGAACGCCGCCAGCGCACACGAGGTGCTTTGGCGCCAGGCGCCAGGTGGTGAGTTGGTCGACCTCGGGCGGGTTCACCGCGTGCCTTTGGGCCAGCTGCGTTTGCAGCGTGCGCCCAAGGGCGTCCTGAGCCGACGCGAAGCGATCCTGCTCGGTGTGCTGGCATTGCTGGTGCACGGCGCGGTGATTTACTGGGTCAATCAGCAGCCGACCAAGGCATTGCCGATCGTGCCGCCGGAAATTCCACCGATGACCATCGAGTTTTCGCGTCCGGCACCGCCAGCGGTTGAGCCGCCTCCGCCGCCACCACCACCTCCGCCAGCGGTGGTCGAACCGCCACCCCCCGTGGTGGATGAGCTGGCGGCCAAACCGGCGCCAAAACCGATTCCCAAGCCAAAGCCCGTGGTCAAGCCAGTACCTAAACCTGCGCCCAAGGCAGTCGAGCAACCGCCCGCACCGCCACAACCGGCTACTCCGGTTGCAGCACCGGCACCGCCCGCGCCACCCGCGCCAGCGCCTGTGACGCCTGCCTCGGCCAACGCCGCGTACCTGAAAAACCCGGCGCCGGAATATCCGTCGCTGGCCCAGCGTCGCGGTTGGGAAGGCACGGTGTTGTTACGAGTACATGTTCTCGCCAGCGGCAAGCCCGGCGAGATACAGATTCAGAAGAGCAGCGGCCGCGAGGCCCTCGACGAGGCCGCCCTGAGTGCCGTCAAACGCTGGAGTTTCGTGCCCGCCAAGCAGGGTGACGTGGCCCAGGACGGCTGGGTCAGCGTGCCCATAGATTTCAAGATTCATTAAACCGACACCTATTTAGCGCGAAACGTTTACATGAGGAATTCACCATGACGTTATTGGCATCTCCACTCGAATCCATCGAAAGCGCGGTGATCTGGCTGCTGGTGGTTTTTTCTGTCGCCACTTGGGGCCTGGCGTTGCTCAAGGGTGTGCAGTTCGGTCGCCTCAAGGCCCAGGATCGAAAGTTTCACAAGCAGTTCTGGGCCGCCTCCAGTCTTGATTCGGCCGCGGAATTGGCCGAAACCCAACCCGGCGCAGCGGCGCGGGTGGCGCAGGCCGGTTACGCGGCGATCCAGGTAGGCGAGGCGCCACACGCAGCGGACTTGAGCCAGGCGATCAATCATCAGGATCGCCTTGAGCGGGCCTTGCGTCAGCAGATCGTGCGCGAGCGCCGTTCCCTGGAAACCGGGTTGGCGGTGGTCGCGAGTATTGGTAGTACGTCTCCGTTCATTGGGTTGTTCGGAACGGTGTGGGGAATCATGGAGGCGTTGAAGGGCATCAGCGCGGCGGGCTCGGCGAGCCTGGAAACGGTGGCCGGGCCGATCGGTGCAGCCTTGGTGGCTACTGGTGTGGGGATCGCCGTCGCAGTACCGGCGGTGTTGGTTTACAACTACTTCTTGCGCCGTTTGAAGCTGACGGCGGCGGACCTCGACGACTTTGCCCACGACTTCTACAGCCTGGCGCAGAAGAGTTCGTTCCGCGTGTTGATCCACCCGACGGCGCACAAAGGCGCGGCATCGGGTAACGCGCAGAAAGTGAAGGAGGCGTCCTGATATGGCCTTCTCCACGCAAGACAGTGATGAGGTGCTGAGCGAGATCAACGTGACACCGCTGGTGGACGTGATGCTGGTGCTGCTGGTGGTGTTCATCGTCACCGCGCCGCTGCTGACCAACGCGATCCCGATCAACCTGCCCAAGACCGAAGCCGTGGCGCCGGTGGAGCAGAAGGACTCGCTGGTGGTGAGCATCGACGGGGCCGGCAAGCTGTTTATCAACAAGGATGAAATCCAGCCCGATTTGCTGGAATTCAATCTACAAGCGGCCAAGGCCAAGGACCCGGAGGTTCGAGTGCAATTGCAGGCCGACGACGGGGTGAATTACGGCGAAGTGGCACGGGCCATGGCGTCCATTGAGCGGGCAGGTATTACCAAGTTGTCGGTGATCACCGCGCGCTGAAAGATTTTCGATTTTCCGGGGCCGTCTCCTTGGCAGGGTGCGGCCCTTTTTTTATTTCTGTCAAACACATCACCCCTGTAGGAGCTGGCTTGCCAGCGAAAGCGGTGTGTCAGGCAAGTCGCCTTCGCTGGCAAGCCAGCTCCTACAGTTGAGCGCGGCTCATATTCTATATAGGTCTTAATAAATATCTTCTTATTCCTTAACGAATATAAATCCCGTCCCTATACTCGATCAGGAACAGACACGCAGCAGGAGAGCTCCCCCATGCGCAACGAATCCATTCGCTACCTGATTGTGCCGGGCTGGCAAGGATCGCCGGAAGATCATTGGCAAAGCCACTGGCAGAACAGCCTGCCGAACAGCGCACGGGTGGAGCAGGCCGACTGGCTGACGCCGCGTCGAGAAGACTGGGTGGCGGCACTGGCCGAAGCGATTGCCGCCGACAGTACCCCGGTGATCCTGATCGCCCACAGTCTTGGCTGCATCACCGTCGCGCATTGGGCGGCAACCGCACCTGTGCAGTTTCTGCGTCAGGTACGTGGCGCCCTGCTGGTCGCGCCGGCGGACGTCGAGCGCCCGGCCTGCGCGCCGGCCCTGCGCAATTTCGCACCGATCCCAACCGACCTGCTGCCCTTCCCCAGCCAGGTCGTCAGCTCTGACAACGACAGCGCCGTCAGCGCGCCGCGGGCTGTGGAACTGGCGCGTAACTGGGGCGCGGAAGCGGGAATCCTGGCGGGTGCCGGGCACATCAATGTGAAGTCGGGTCATCAGCGTTGGGAGCACGGTTTTGCCTATCTCTATCGTCTGCAAAACCGCATGGAACACCACGCCCTGCGCCGCGCCTGACCCTTTCGTCTTTTTCAACGCCCCCGTCCTTTGGCGGATTTGGGCGGGAGCCTGCCATGAGTTTTGAAACCTTCGGCCAGCCGCTGCTGACCTTTCCCGACGCGGAAAAAAGTCCCCTGAGCATCCGCGCCAAGGCGCTGGTATTCGTCGATCCGCGTTCGCGGCAACTGCGCCAGGAGCTGGAGCAACTGGCGCCGCGCTCGATCTCGGTGCTGATCCGTGGGGAAACCGGCAGCGGCAAGGAATTGCTGGCGCGGCACATCCATCGCGCCAGTGATCGCGGTGGATTGTTCGTCTCGGTCAACTGCGGGGCAATCAGCCCGACCTACGCCGATGCCGAATTGTTCGGTTATGCCGCCGGCAGTTTCAGCGGCACGGCCAGCAGTCGCGCCGGTTGGTTCGGTTCGGCGAACGGCGGCACTTTGTATCTGGATGAAATCGGCGACCTGCCGCTGCCGATCCAGATCAAATTGCTCGCCGCCCTGGAAAACCACGAAGTGACCCGCGTTGGTGCGCATCAACCGAGCCCGGTGGACGTGCGCCTGGTCGCCGCCACCAGCATCGACCTGGCCCAGGCGGTTGCCGCCGGAAAATTCCATGAGCGGCTCTACCACTATCTCAGCGAAGGCCAGCTCGAACTGCCGGCCCTGCGCGAGCGGGTGGGTGACATCCTGTCCCTGGCCGAATATTTCCTCGGCATCTACAGCCAGCGCCTGGACCTGCCAGTGCCACTGATCAGCGAGGCCGCACAAGCGGTACTTGAGAGACACAGCTGGCCGGGCAATACCCGGGAGCTGGAAAACGTCATTCACTTTGCGCTGTTGGTGAGTACCGGTGACGAGATCCTGCCGGAGCATTTGAATTTGCCTGATGAAGGTTTGGCGCAAATCGAACGGCAACTCCGACAGATTCTTGGCAACGGCTCCGTCGCCGAAATAGAAGCCTTGAAACAACTCCTGAAACACTCCGCCCTCCTGTAGGAGCAAGCTTGCTCGCGATTGGGCTTACGCGGTTTTTCTGGTCGGACGCCATCGCTGGCAAGCCAGCTCCTACAGTTGAATGTGTGGGCCAGAGCTGTATGAACAAAATGGAATATGAAAGTGAATAAAAGATATTGTTCGGGAATAAAAAATCCCGGTATTGTCCGCGTCACGCCAGCGATAGCACTTCACTGGCACCTAAATATCTAGCCGTCGCCACAAGCGACCGTGATTTTCGATAAGGACACTGCATGAAAAAGGTTCTGTTGTTCACCGCACTGGCGGCTGCCCTGACTGCGGGCCTGGCCCAGGCTGGCGAGAAACTGGTGGTGGCGGCGACCCCGGTTCCACACGCCGAGATTCTTGAGCTGATCAAGCCGACCCTCGCCAAAGAAGGCGTGGACCTGGAAATCAAAGTCTTCACCGACTACGTTCAACCGAACGTTCAGGTCGACCAGAAGCGTCTGGACGCCAACTACTTCCAGACCCTGCCATACCTGAAAAGCTTCAATGAAGGAAAAGGCACCAACCTGGTCACCGTGATCGGTGTTCACGTTGAACCGTTCGGTGGCTACTCGAAGAAAGTCAAAACCCTGGCCGAGCTCAAGGACGGCGCGACCATTGCCATCCCTAACGAGGGCAGCAACAGCGGCCGTGCCCTGATCCTGCTGCAGAAGGCTGGCCTGATCGAGTTGAAAGACCCGAAAAACGCCGTGTCCACGCCAAAAGACATCGCCAAGAACCCGCACAACTTCAAGTTCAAGGAGCTTGAGTCGGCCATGTTGCCGCGTGTGCTGGATCAGGTCGACCTGGACATGATCAACACCAACTACGCACTGGAAGCGGGCCTGAACCCGGCCAAGGACGCGCTGATCATTGAAGGTCCGGATTCGCCATACGTGAACTTCCTGGTAGCCCGTCCAGACAACAAGGACAGCGCCGCCATCCAGAAATTGGCCAAGGCCCTGACCAGCCCGGAAGTGAAAGCATTCATCGAGAAGAAGTACAGCGGCGCGGTACTGCCAGCGTTCTGATTCACCAGGTAAACCTCTTCAAGGTTTGCAACGCCGACGGCTGATAGAGCGTCGGCGTTTTTTATCTTCCCACGCTCTGCGTGGGAATGCCTCCAGTCGCAGAGCGTGGGAACGATCCAAGTGCGTAACCGCACATTAAAACCACTCGGCACCTAGCAGTTCTGCTAGGTGCCCGAGGCTCAGGTATGGGTGCAAGATTGGCCTTCGACCAGGAGGCTCCCGCGATGACAGCTGTACCTACCCCTATGTGTCGGTATCACTATGACGCGCTGGACCAGATCACAGGGCTCGAGTGCGCCGACCAGGCCAGCGTGCAACGCTTCTATCGTCATCAGCATCTGGTAACGGAAAGGCAGGGACAGACCAGTCATTCTGTATTTCAGCAAGGCGAGCAACTGCTCGCCTTGCAATCGAGCGAGAACGACACCCTCAAGAGCCAGTTGCTGGCCACCGATCAACAGCGCTCCGTTTTGCAGCTGATTGATTCGGTGGGGCCGTTGCCACAGGTCTACACAGCTTATGGTCATCATCGGGTGGAAAGCGGTCTGAGCAGTCTTCTCGGCTTTAACGGCGAACGTCTTGACCCGGTGACCGGGTATTATTTGCTGGGTAACGGGCATCGGGCGTTCAACCCGGTGCTGATGCGTTTCAACAGCCATGACCGGCTGAGTCCGTTTGGGCAGGGCGAGTTGAATTCGTATGCGTATTGTTTGGGGGATCCGGTGAATCTCAGTGATCCGACGGGGCGGTTTGCCGAAATAGGCCGATTGATCGCAAGCATGATGAGTGTGTTGAATGTGCGACTGGGCATGTCCCGTCCCATCCCCGCCTATAACTTGGCCAAGGATGCCTTGAGATTGGGTGCATTGAGAAAATTACCGGCCAGACAGGCCTTTGCGGCAGCGAGCACGGTGACGGCCAGTAACGCGATACTCACCACAGGTCTGGTGGGGGTTGCAAGTGCCGCTGTGGCAATCGCCGATAAACCTGAGGCAGGCGCAATACTGGGGTATGTCACTTTAGGGCTGACAACGTTGGCGTTAGCATCGAGAGTGGGGACTTATTGGGCTGTGAAAAAGCCCGGGACTGAAGCTGCCTTGATGAGTTTTGTGACGAACAAGGGGCGGGTGCCTTCGAGCTCTATCGAGCTCCTTGCGCAGCAACCAGCTCCCAGAGCGGCCAACATTCGTCGCTCTATCTGAAGGCACATCAGAAAGGTTGGCCGGTCAATCCGGCCAATACCAGGCCGGCTCATCCAGCATCCGCTGCCCCACAATCCCGGTTTGCCCGAGATTCTTCTCCAGCACGATGCAATTGCATTCAGGATCTTCCTGCAACGCCGAAATCAACCGCCGCGCATGGGAAACCACCCACACCTGACACTGTGCGGACGCGCGGATGATCAAGCGCGCCAGCGCCGGCAGCAGATCCGGATGCAGGCTGGTTTCAGGTTCGTTCAGCACCATCAGTGTCGGCGGCCTGGGCGTCAGCAGCGCCGCCACCAGCAGCAAATACCGCAAGGTGCCGTCCGACAGCTCGGCTGCCGACAACGGTCGCAACAGTCCTTCCTGATAAAACTCGATAGCAAAACGCCCGCCGGCCAGCGGCTCGATGTGCAGGCGCGCGCCGGGAAAGGCGTCGCTGATCGCGTTGCGCAATGCCTCGGGGTCGCCGATTTCGATGATGGTCTGCAACGCCGCCGCCAGGTCTCTGCCGTCCTGGTGCAGCACCGGGGTGCGGGTGCCCAGTTGTGGCTGACGCACCGGGGCGTCCGCGTCGCTGCGAAAGTGATCGTAGAAGCGCCAGCGGCGGATGAACTCGCGCATTTCCAGCACTTCTGGCGAGGTACGCAGGCTGCCGACCTGATCGAACAGGCTGTCGAAATTTGGCGTGTGTTGAGCCAGCACGTCCCAACTGCGGTTGGCCCGAGCGCGGATCAGCGGCCCGTCGCGATCCACCAGCAGGCTCGCTGGCCGATAGAACGGCCCGGCCCACAGGCACTCGCGTTTGATCTGCGGGTCGAGGCTGAACCGCGACGGAATAGGCGTACTGTGCCCGGGCAGCATGAAGTGACCGTTGGAGTCGGGCAGCCCCAGGCTGATCGAGTAACCGAAGTCTTCCCCGGAGAATCCCAGCCGCAGGCGCTTCACGCCCCGTGGCACGGTCGCCTCGATCGGCACTTCGCCATTGCGCATGCGCCGGCTGATGGTTTCCGGGCCCGCCCAGAAGGTCGAATGCAGTCCCCCCTCGCGGGCCAATGCATTGACCACGCCGCCCTGGGCGGTTTCCGCCAGCAGGCGCAGCGCGCGGTAGAGATTGGATTTGCCACTGCCGTTGGGGCCCGTAATCAGGTTCAGCCGGCCCAGCGGAATCACCAGTTTATTGATCGAGCGGTAATTGGCCACCGCGAGGGTTTTTAGCATGAAGGACGTTCCCTGTGACCTTGTAGGAGCTGCCGCAGGCTGCGATCTTTTGATCTTTATCATTCAAACGCAAAAGATCGCAGCCTGCGGCAGCTCCTGCAGTGGAAATGATGATTATTGCGTAGGCGAAGATTAAACCCTGTTCTAAGCTGACAGACGAATCGCGCCCGTTAAACGCAAAGGAGTCTGCATGGCTGTTCCCGGATTGAAAATTGCGCTTGGCTTGAGCCTCCTGGCTTTGCTGAGTGCTTGCGACAAAGAAAAGCCGGTCGAGAAGGATCGGCCACGGGTTTTCGTGCAGGAGGTCAAGCTGGCCGACTACGCCGTCAACATCACGTTGACCGGCGATGTCCAGGCCCGGGTGCAAACCGAGCTGTCGTTCCGCGTCGGGGGCAAGATCATCCAGCGTACCGTGGATGTCGGCGACCGGGTTTCGGCCAGGCAGGTGCTCGCCAGGCTCGATCCCAAGGACCTGCAGACCAACGTGGATTCGGCCCAGGCACAGGTCGTCGCCGAGCAGGCGAAGGTCAAACAGAACGCCGCCGCCTTCGTGCGCCAGCAAAAACTCTTGCCCAAGGGCTATACCAGCCAAAGCGAATACGATTCCGCCCAGGCGGCCTTGCGCAGCACCCAAAGCTCGCTGGCGGCGGCCCAGGCGCAACTGGCCAACGCCCGTGAACAGCTGAGCTACACCGCGTTGATTGCCGACGCGCCGGGCGTGATAACAGCACGCCAGGCCGAGGTTGGCCAGGTGGTGCAGGCCACGGTACCGATTTTCAGCCTGGCCCGGGACGGCGACCGCGATGCGGTGTTCAACGTCTACGAATCGCTGCTGGCCGAGCCGCCGTCGGATCGAGCGGTGGTGGTGAGCCTGCTGGATAACCCGGCGATCAAGACCACCGGGACCGTGCGCGAAGTGACCCCGGCCGTCTCCGAGCAAACCGGCACGGTGCAGGTCAAGGTCACCCTCGACGCCTTGCCGCCAGGCATGCAGTTGGGTTCGGTGGTGAGTGCCACCGCCAATACCCGGGGCAAATCCGCCGTGGAGCTGCCGTGGTCGGCGCTGACCAAAAATATCAGCCAGCCGGCGGTGTGGCTGGTGGATGGCGAAGGCAAGGCGCAACTGCACAACGTCACGGTGGGCCGCTACCTGACCGGTAAAGTCATCATCAGCGCCGGGCTCACCGGCGGTGAAAAAGTCGTGATCGCCGGGGGCCAGTTGCTGCACCCCGGTGTGAAGGTGGAAATCGCCGAAGACACCTACAAGGACCTGACTGCGGGGGCTCAGCCATGAAGCGCCTGCTACTGGTGTTCGCCAGTGTGATGCTGGCGGCCTGCTCGAAAGAAGAACCCGCTCCGGAGCCAGTGCGTCCGGTGCTGTCCATCAAGGTCAAAGCCCTCGACGAGGAAAACCTGGGGCGATTCGCTGGCAGCATCCAGGCCCGCTATGAAAGCAACATCGGCTTCCGCGTGCCGGGGCGCATTGCCAGTCGCAGCGTCGATGTCGGTGCCGAAGTCGAAAAAGGTGCCTTGCTCGCCACGCTCGACCCCACCGACCAGCAGAACCAGTTGCGTTCGGCCGAAGGCGACCTGGCGAGTATCCAGGCGCAGCTCATCAATGCCCAGGCCAGCGCCCGACGCCAGCAACAACTGTTCGATCGCGGGGTGGGCTCACAGGCGCAACTCGACAGTGCAATTACCGATCTGAAAACCACACAGGCCTCGCTCGACCAGGCCAAGGCCGCGGTCAGCCAGGCCAGGGATCAGCTCAACTACGTTGAGTTGCGCTCCGATCACAAGGCCGTGGTCACGGCGTGGGCTGCCGAAGCCGGGCAAGTCGTCACCGCGGGCCAGCAGGTGGTGACCCTGGCGCAGCCGGACATCAAGGAAGCGGTGATTGACTTGCCCGACACCCTGATCGAGCAGTTGCCCGCCGACGTGGTGTTTCAGGTCGCCTCGCAACTGAACCCGAGCATTACCACCACGGCCACCGTGCGTGAAATCGAGCCCCAGGCCGAAAGCGCAACGCGCACACGCCGCGCGCGCCTGACGCTGACCGAGACGCCGCCCGCATTTCGTCTCGGCACGGCGATCAGCGTGACCTTGAAGAGCGCGGTCAAGCCGCGCATCGAACTGCCCCTGAGCGCATTGCAGGAGGTCGACGGTAAAAACCGCGTCTGGGTCATCGATGCGCAGACGCAAACCGTTTCCCCACGGGATGTCAGCATCGTCAGCCGCACGGACAGCACGGTGGTGCTGGCCAACGATATCAAGGCCGGCGAGCGAGTGGTCAGTGCCGGTGTGAACAGCCTCAAGCCGGGGCAAAAAGTGAAAGTCGACGAGGGCAGCCCACAATGAAAGGGAGTTTCAACTTATCCGAATGGGCCCTCAAGCATCAGTCGTTCGTCTGGTATTTGATGTTTGTCTCACTGTTGATGGGCGTGTTTTCGTACCTCAACCTGGGACGCGAGGAAGACCCGTCGTTCACCATCAAGACCATGGTGATCCAGACCCGCTGGCCGGGTGCGAACCAGGAAGAAACCCTCAAGCAGGTCACCGACCGTATCGAGAAAAAACTCGAAGAGCTTGATTCCCTCGACTACGTGAAAAGCTACACCCGTCCCGGCGAATCCACGGTCTACGTGTACTTGCGCGACACCACCAAGGCCAAGGACATTCCGGAAATCTGGTACCAGGTGCGCAAGAAGATCGGCGACATTCGCTACTCGTTTCCCCAGGGCATCCAGGGCCCGTCGTTCAACGACGAGTTCGGCGACGTGTTCGGTTCGATCTACGCCTTTACCGCCGACGGCCTGTCGCTGCGCCAGTTGCGCGACTACGTCGAGCAGGCGCGCGCCGATATCCGCGGTGTGCCGGGCTTGGGCAAGATCGAAATGGTCGGCCAGCAGGACGAAGTGCTCTACCTGAATTTCTCGACGCGCAAACTGGCGGCGCTGGGTATCGACGAACAGCAAGTCGTACAAAGCCTGCAGACCCAGAACGCGGTGACCCCGGCCGGGGTCATCGAAGCCGGGCCCGAGCGGATTTCCGTGCGCACGTCCGGGCAGTTCATTTCCGAGAAGGATCTGGCCAACGTCAATTTGCGCCTTAATGATCGCTTTTATCGCCTGGCCGACATTGCCGACATCCAGCGTGGCTACGTCGACCCGTCGACGCCGGAGTTTCGCTTCAATGGCCAACCCGCCATTGGCCTGGCCATTGCCATGCAAACGGGCGGCAACATCCAGGACTTCGGCAAGGCCCTGCACCAGCGCATCAGCGAGCTGACGGCCAATCTGCCGGTGGGCGTCGGCGTGCACAACGTGTCCGATCAGTCTGTGGTGGTGGAAGCCGCCGTTGGCGGGTTCACCAGTGCCTTGTTCGAAGCCGTGGTGATCGTGCTGGTGGTCAGCTTCATCAGCCTCGGCGTACGCGCCGGCCTGGTGGTGGCGTGCTCGATCCCGCTGGTACTGGCGATGGTGTTTGTGTTCATGGAATACAGCGGCATCACCATGCAGCGGATTTCCCTCGGTGCGCTGATCATCGCGTTGGGCCTGTTGGTGGATGACGCAATGATCACGGTCGAGATGATGGTCTCGCGCCTGGAATTGGGCGAAACCAAGGAGCAGGCCGCGACCTTTGCCTACACCTCGACCGCGTTCCCGATGCTTACCGGCACCCTGGTGACGGTGGCGGGTTTTGTCCCCATCGGCCTCAATGGCAGCTCGGCCGGTGAATACACCTTCACCCTGTTTGCGGTGATCGCCGTGGCCATGATGGTCTCGTGGGTGGTGGCGGTGCTGTTCGCCCCGGTGATCGGCGTGCACATCCTCAGCGTCAATGTTAAGCCGCACTCGGCCGAGCCAGGGCGCTTGGGGCGGGCCTTCAATAGCGGCCTGCTGTGGAGCATGCGCAATCGCTGGTTGGCGATTGGCATCACCATGCTGATATTCGCCTTGTCGGTTGTCGGCATGCGCTTTGTGCAGAACCAGTTCTTCCCGGCCTCGGATCGTCCGGAAATCCTGGTGGACCTGAACCTGCCGCAAAACGCCTCCATCGATGAAACCCGCAAAGCCGTGGACAAGCTGGAAGCAACCCTCAAGGGCGACCCCGACATCGTGCGCTGGAGTACCTACATCGGCCAGGGCGCGATTCGTTTCTACCTGCCCCTCGACCAGCAACTGCAGAACCCTTACTACGCACAGCTGGTGATCGTCGCCAAGGACTTCGAGACGCGCACAGCCCTCAGCGATCGCCTGCGTGAGCGCCTGCGCAAAGACTTCGTCGGCATCGGCAGTTTCGTCCAGGCACTGGAGATGGGCCCGCCCGTGGGGCGGCCGATCCAGTACCGCGTCAGCGGCCCGGACATCGACCAGGTGCGCAAGCACGCCATCGACCTGGCGACCGTGCTGGACAAGAACCCGCACATCGGCGAGATCATTTACGACTGGAACGAGCCCGGCAAGGTGCTACGCATCGACATCGCCCAGGACAAGGCGCGCCAGCTTGGCTTGTCGTCCGAAGACGTGGCGAACCTGATGAACAGTATCGTCAGCGGTTCCACGGTGACCCAGGTCGACGACGACATCTACCTGATCAACGTGGTCGGGCGCGCGGTGGACGCCGAACGGGGTTCGCCGGAAACCCTGCAGAACCTGCAGATCCTCACCCCGGGCGGCACCTCGATTCCGCTGCTGGCGTTTGCCACCGTGCGTTACGAGCTGGAGCAACCGCTGGTGTGGCGTCGCGACCGCAAGCCGACGATCACCATCAAGACCGCGGTGATCGGTGATATCCAGCCCACTGACCTGGTGAAACTGCTCAAACCGGACATCGACACATTCGCCGCCGCGTTGCCGGCGGGGTACAAGGTCGCCACGGGCGGTACGGTGGAGGAGAGCGCCAAGGCCCAGGGGCCGATCAACCAGGTCGTGCCGTTGATGGTGTTCCTGATGGCCACCTTCCTGATGATCCAGCTGCACAGCGTGCAGAAGATGTTCCTGGTGGCCAGCGTCGCGCCGCTGGGCCTGATCGGCGTGGTGCTGGCGCTGGTGCCGACCGGCACGCCGATGGGCTTCGTGGCGATCCTCGGTATCCTGGCGCTGATCGGCATCATCATCCGCAACTCGGTGATCCTGGTGACCCAGATCGACGCGTTCGTGGCGCAAGGGTCGTCACCCTGGGATGCCGTGGTGGAAGCCACCGAACATCGTCGCCGGCCGATCCTGCTGACCGCCGCGGCGGCGAGCCTGGGCATGATCCCGATCGCCCGGGAGGTGTTCTGGGGGCCGATGGCCTACGCGATGATCGGCGGGATCATAGTCGCCACCTTGCTGACGCTGCTGTTTTTGCCGGCGCTGTATGTGGCCTGGTACAGGATCCAAGAGCCGAAGAAAGAAGTGCAGTAAGGCGAGCGCTGCGCGCTCTATTCGCGAGCAAGCCCGCTCCCACACTGGATCTTCATTGAACACAGATTTTGTGTACACAAAGATCCAATGTGGGAGCGGGCTTGCTCGCGAAAGCGCCAGTACAGACCCCGCCAATGGTCAGTCTTGAATCTTGCGCCACACACTCGCCAACCAAGGCTGCTGCTCCCGCGGCAGCCCCGCCGGCCGGTAGTAATGCTCCAGCTCCACAAACCCCGCCTCGGTCAGCAACTGCTGCCACGCCTGAAGATCGTGATACGCCCCATACCGCGGCCCGTTCCAGCCTTCCTGATTCTCGCCACGGGGATTGGAACTGAACAACACACCCTTCGGCTTCAACGCCGCACTCAGCTCCTTCAACACCCGAGGCAACTCCTGGCGCGGGATATGAAACAGCACCGCATTGGCAAAAATCCCGTCGAAACGCTCGTCCGGCAAATCCAGCTTCAGGAAGTCCTGCTGCCAGACTTCGCAACCGCTGTCCTCCCGGGCCATCTGCGCAAACTTCTCCGATCCGTCGAGCCCGACCGCCGTGTGGCCCATGCGCGTAAAGGTCTGCAAGTCGCGACCGGGACCGCAGCCAAAATCGAGAATGTCGAACGGCGCCTTGCCCTGAATGTGTCGCAACAGCGCATCAATGTTCTGACTGACATCGTGATCGCGGGTGCCTTCGCGGAAACCTTCGGCTACCGAGTTGTAGTGGCCCAGGGTGATGGACGTGATCTGCTCGAGGTCGTCGGGGGTCTGTTTCATGGTCGGCTGCGCAGGCAATAGGGATTTGCCGAATATACGCCATCAAGCCTGGGGCTGCTGCGCAGCCATTCGCTGGCAAGCCAGCTCCTACAATGGATCGCGTCGGTCATCTGCAGGAGCTGGCTTGCCAGCGAAGGTGCCCCACGCACAGCCACCATATTCCGCATGCGGCAAAGTGCCGACATGAGCATGGAAACGCTATGCGCCTATTGTTCCGGGCTACTAAACCAGATCACTGATGAGCAGTGACGGACCGAGACTAACCACGGAATTTGGCAGGCGCAAGCGAGCGGAATAATCTAGGAAACGTCCTGCAAAGGAAAGGGATTTAGCCTTCAGAATTGCCGATTTTCTTGTACGAAATATCGCCAAGATCGCAGCCTTCGGCAGCTCCTACAGGGTGCACACATTCCCTGTAGGAGCTGCCGAAGGCTGCGATCTTTTGATCTTGATCTAGCGTTTGTTCAACCCCCGAGCCAACCTATCCCCACCCAACTGAATCACCGCCACCAACGCCACCAGCAACACAATCACCGTCAGCATGATCTGACTGTCAAACCGCTGATACCCATACCGATACGCAATATCCCCCAAGCCACCCGCACCGATCGCCCCGGCCATGGCCGATGAGTTGATCATCGTCACCAGCGTGATGGTGAAGCCCCCGACTATCCCCGGCAGCGCCTCAGGCAACAGCACATGCCAGACGATATGCCCACGTCGGCAGCCCATGGCCTGCGCCGCTTCGATCAAACCATGATCGACCTCGCGCAGGCTGACCTCGGCGATGCGTGCAAAGAACGGCGTGGCAGCGATCGTCAACGGCACCACCGCCGCCCACACGCCATAGGTGGTACCGACGATCAACCGGGTGAACGGGATCAACGCCACCATCAGGATCAGGAACGGAATCGAGCGGAACAGGTTCACGAAGGCACCCAGTGCGCGGTTCAGCGCCGGGGCTTCGTAGATGCCGCCCTTGGAGCTGGTGACCAGGACTACCGCCAGCGGAATCCCCGCCAGCAGTGCGATCAACGACGACACGCCAACCATCAGGAAGGTGTCGATGAAGCCTTGCAGCAAGCGATCAAACCACATAACCCAACACCTCTACCTGTTGCGCCCAGTTGCCGGCGCGATGACGCAGTTCATCGGCTCCGAGAGGCGAGCCGGTGACCGCCAGCAGCAGTTGCCCCAACGCATGCCCCTGAATCCGTTCCACACCGCCCTGTAACAGACGCACGCGGCCACCGAGTGCAGCGAACAGCGCGGCAAGGTCTGGTTCGGCATGGGCCGTTCCGGTGAATTGCAGGCGCAGCACCACGGCATCCTCCGAAGACTGCGCTTGTTGATGCAGGCGGCTTTGCAGCTCGGGCGGCAGGGCGTGCTGCAGTGGCGCGAGCAAGGTCCTGCTGACCTCATGCTGCGGGTTGCCGAAGACTTCCCAGACCGGGCCTTGCTCGACGATTTGTCCATGTTCCAGGACCACCACGCGATCGCAGATCTCGCGGATCACCGCCATTTCGTGGGTGATCAGGATGATGGTCAGGCCCAGGCGCTGATTGATCTCGCGCAGCAGGCCGAGGATCGATTGGGTGGTCTCCGGGTCCAGTGCCGAAGTGGCTTCGTCGCACAGCAAAATCGCCGGGTCATGCACTAGCGCGCGGGCGATGCCGACGCGCTGTTTCTGCCCGCCGGAAAGCTGCGCCGGGTAAGCCTTGTGTTTGCCCTGTAGGCCGACCATTTCCAGCAGTTCACGCACCTTCTGCTCGCGTTTTTCCTTCGGCACTCCGGCGACTTTCAGCGGCAACTCGACGTTCTGCCAGACGGTCTTGGCCGACATCAGGTTGAAGTGCTGGAAGATCATGCCGATGCGCCGACGCAACGCCACCAAACGGTCTTCGTCGAACTCGCCAATGTCCACCTGATCGATCAGCACGCGACCCGAAGTCGGTTGTTCGAGGCGGTTGATGGTGCGGATCAGCGACGACTTGCCGGCGCCGCTGCGGCCGATGATGCCGAACACCTCACCGCGCTGGATCGCCAGGTCGATGCCTTGCAGCGCCGCCACCGGTCCTTGCTTGCCGTCGTAGGTTTTACCCAGGCCGATGAAGCGCACATGGGCCCGATTGAGTGCCGGGTGCAGTTCGGTCTGGTCAGCATTCTTGAGCGCTGGAATGTCCAGTCGCCGTTGCGTGGCTGCCGTCATGCTCAGCTCTCCCAGCCGGCTTGGTAGAGCTTGCCGTGGGCTTTATCCAGGGCTGCGCGAACGGCCGGCGAGTGTTGGTAGATGTCGACGAACTTGATCAGGCGCGGGTCGGTTTTGCTTTTCGGCTGGATCACGAACTGGATCACGTATTCCTTGTGGTCGAGGCCGTCGAACAGCAGGGCGGAGCCGGCGTCGAAGGTTTTCGCCAGGCGGATGTAGGCCGGGTAGCCCTGTACCAGATCAGCGTCGTCATAGGCGCGCACCAGTTGCACGGCTTCGACTTGCAGGATCTTGATGTTCTTCGGGTTGGCGATGATGTCTTCTTCGGTGGCCTTGTAGCCGACACCCGGTTTGAGCGTGATCAAGCCGGCCTTGGCCAACAGCTGCAAGCCACGGCCGCTGTTGATCGGGTCGTTGGCGATGGCCACGCTGGCGCCTTGCGGCAGTTCGTCGAAGCTTTTGTATTTCTTCGAGTAGAGGCCGACGTTGTTGATGATCCCCGGGGCGAAGGGCACCAGGTCAAAGCCGGAGGCGTTCCTGGCGTTTTCCAGGAAGGGGATGTGCTGGAAGTAGTTCACGTCGATGTCGCCGGCAGCGAGGCTGACGTTGGGCGCGATCCAGTCGGTGAACTCTACGAGTTCGACTTTCAGGCCTTGTTTGCCGGCTTCTGCTACCGCCGCTTCCAGGGGAATGGCGAAGGCGGCGGTGGTGCCGATCTTCAGTGGGGCGTCGGCGGCGAACACTGCGCAGCTGAACAGGCCGAGGGCCAGGGCCAGTGCTTTGACTGGGTTAGAGAGGTGGTTCTTGGTCATGATGGTTTTTCCAGTCAGTGCATGAATTTGGGGTGTTTATCAGGGCCTCTTCGCGAGCAAGCCCGCTCCCACAGGGGATTGCATTTCAAATGTGGGAGCGGGCTTGCTCGCGAAGCTTTTAGCGTCGAAACGCCGATCCGGTGTGTTGCTCAGGCAAATGCGCCTCGCCATGAAACAGCTTTTCGCGCAAGGACCCGTTGTCATAGGCGGTCTTGTACGACCCGCGCCGTTGCAGCTCCGGAATCACCAGCTCAATGAAATCCACATAGCTTTCCGGCGTGACGATCCGCGTCAGGTTGAAACCGTCCAGGCCGGTTTCGGCGATCCACGATTCCAGCTCATCGGCCACTTGTTCAGGCGAGCCGACCACGGTGATGTAGCGTCCGCCGAGGGCGTGTTGGTCGAGCAATTTGCGTCGGGTCCAGTCGTTGTTCTGCAGGTTTTTGGTGGCGGACTGGATCGCGTTGCTCTTGACGTACTGGATCGGTTCGTCGATGGCGTACTCGGAAAAGTCGATCCCGGTGGAGGCCGAAAAATGCGCCACTCCCGCCTCGGCGCTGGCGTAGCTCAGGTATTCGGCGTGCTTGGCCCAAGCGAGTTCTTCAGTCGCGCCAACGATCACGTTCAAGCCCATGAACACCTTGATGTCCTCGGGATTGCGCCCGGCCTCGACGGCGCTGGCGCGGACCTTGTCCACCTGTACCTTGGTCGACGCCTTTGTCTGCCCGCTGATGAACACGCATTCGGCATGCCGCCCGGCGAACAGCAATCCGCGATCGGAACTGCCAGCCTGGAACAGCACCGGGGTGCGCTGCGGCGAGGGTTCGCACAGGTGATAACCCTCCACCTGATAGAACTCGCCCTTGTGCTCGACCTTGTGCACTTTTTCCGGTTGCGCGTAGATCCGTTGCTGCGCATCGTTGAGCACCGCGCCGTTTTCCCAGCTGCCTTCCCAGAGTTTGTAGAGCACTTGCAGGTATTCATCGGCCTGGTCGTAGCGGCGGTCATGCTCGACCTGTTCGCTCAGGCCCATGGCCTTGGCGGCGCTGTCGAGGTAGCCGGTGACGATGTTCCAGCCCACCCGACCGCGGCTCAGGTGATCCAGGGTCGACATGCGCCGGGCGAACAGGTACGGCGGTTCGTAGGTGAGGTTGGCAGTGAGGCCGAAACCGAGGTTTCTGGTCACGGCAGCCATCGCCGAGACCAGCAGCAGCGGGTCGTTGACCGGCAGCTGGATCGACTCTTTGAGCGGCACGTCCACCGAGTTCTGGTACACGTCGTAGACGCCGACGATGTCGGCGATGTCGGCGATGAACAAGCCGTCGAACAACCCGCGCTCGAGCAGTTGCGCCAGTTCGGTCCAGTATTCGATCGTTTTGTACTGGGTCGAGGTGTCCCGCGGATGCGTCCACAGGCCATGGTTTATGTGCCCGATGCAGTTCATGTTGAACGCGTTGAGCAGGATCTTCTTTTTCGCGTCGGCCATCAGATGGTCCCCCGCAGCGGCGGGTTTTCATCGTTGAGGTAGTAGTTGCCGACCGCGTGGTACTTCCAGCGCACCGGGTCGTGCAGTGTGTGCACCCGGGCATTGCGCCAGTGGCGATCCAGGCCGTGCTCGACCAGCGTGGCCTGGCTGCCGGCCAGTTCGAACAAGGTAGTGCCGGCGGCGAGGGAGATTTCGGTGCTGATGGCCCGGGCTTCGGCGACGGCAATCGACGCGGCGGCGACGCTTTCGGCGTTGGTGTCGGCCTGTGCCTTGTCGAGGAATTCCCCGGCGCGCTCCAGCAAGGCTTCGGTGGCGTGCAGGCGAATGCTCAAGTGCCCGAAGCTCTTGATGGTCAGCGGGTCGTCGGTGGCTTTTTCATGGGTGGCGTCGATCCACGGCCTGGTCTTGGTGCGCACGAAATGCAGCGCATCTTCATAGGCCGCGCGGGCGATGCCGGTGTCGATGGCGGCATGGAGAATCTGCGCCAGCGGGCCGACCGGGGTCGGGCGCTCGAACGCGCTTTGAAACGGGATCACGTCTTCGGCGGCAACAAAGACATCTTCGAACACCACTGAACCGCTGCCGGTGGTGCGCTGGCCGAAGCCGCTCCAGTCGTCGATCACGGTCAGGCCTTTGCTGTCGCGCGGGACGAACGCCAGTTGCTGCACGCCGTTTTCATCGATCACGGAGGTCGGGATGCGCTGCGCGTAGATCGCGCCGGTGGCGTAGAACTTGCGACCGTTGATGCGATAGCCGTCACCATCGCGAGTCAGGCGGGTGACGCGGTCGTGGGCGGTTTTGGTACCCAGTTCGGCAAGGGCATTGCCGAATCGCTGACCGGCCAGTACTTCGGCGTACAGACGTTTTTTCTGCTCATCGCTGCCGTTCACACGCAGCACTTCCAGCGCGTAGAAATGGTTCTGCGGGATTTGCCCGAGGGAGCCATCCGCCTGGGCGATCAGGGCGATGACCTTGGCCAGGGTGACGTTGGAAACGCCGGCGCCGCCGTATTCCTTGGGCACGCTGATGCCCCACAGGCCCGAGCGGGAAAACACTTCCAGCTCCGGGTGTGGCAAACGGCGTTCGCGGTCGCGCAGGGCGCTGTCGCGTTGGAAATCTTCGGCCAGGTCGCTGGCGACGATCAGGGCTTGCTCATCGCTGGTGATGACCGCGACGTGTTGAGAAAGGGTCATGTGTTTCTCCAGATGTCTGGTCGTCAGATCCAGGAATGGCGAGCGGGCAAAGTGCCGTTCAGGTAATAGGCACCCACCGCGTGATATTTCCAGCGCACCGGGTCGTGCAGGGTGTGCACCCGGGCGTTGCGCCAGTGGCGGTCGAGGTTGAATTCGGCGAGGGTGGCGCGGCTGCCGGCCAGCTCGAAGAGCTTTTCGCTGGCCTGTAACGAGATTTCGGTGGTCAGCACTTTGGCTTCGGCCACGGCAATCGAGGCGCGGGCGGCAGACTCGGCGGTGAGCGGCGCGGCGCTCACCTGGTCGAGCACCTGCCCGGCCTTGCGCAACAGTGCTTCGGCGGCGTGCAATTCGATTTTCAGCTTGCCGATGTCGGCGATCACGTACAGGTCATCGCTGGCCCGTTCGACGTTGGCGTCGACCCATGGTCGGGAGCGGGTTTTCACGAACTCGATAGCGTCATCAATGGCGCCCCGGGCGATGCCGGCATCGATGGCGGCCTGGATCAATTGCGAAACCGCACCCTGGGTATTGGGCGTTTCGTTGATCTTCCAGTTATCCACCACCAGCTCGGCGTCGACCCGCACGTTGTTGAGCAAAATGGTGCCGCTGGCGGTGGTGCGCTGGCCGAAACCGGACCAGTCATCGACGATGCGCAGCCCCGGCGTACCGCGACGGACGAAGGCCAGCACCTGCTTGCCATCGTCGTTGAGCGCCTTGACCGCGACCCAGTGCGCGAACAGCGCGCCGGTGGAATAGAACTTCTGCCCGTTGAGGACAAAACCATCGCCGTCGGCGCTTATGCGCGCCTTGAGTTCCAGGGTGTTTTTAGCACCGCGTTCCGGCCCGGCATTGCCGATTCGCCAGCCTTCCAGGACGCTCTTGAACAGCTGTTTTTTCTGCGCCTCGGTGGCGCTGCCGAGCACCAGGTTGAGAATGCCGAACTGGTTCTGCGGAATCTGCCCCAGGGCCGGGTCCACCGCGGAAATGATCGCGAACACCTCGGCCAGGGTGACGAATGAAACCTGCGGGCCGCCGTACTCGCGGGGAATGGCGATGCTGCCCAAGCCGCTTCGGGTGAATTGTTCGATTTCCGACCACGGCAGCTTGCGCTGCTGGTCGCGCCGGGCAGCCTGCAGGCGAGCGACTTGCGCCAGCTCATGGGCGGCCTTGATGGCCTGGGCATCGTTGCGCAGCACGTGCGCGGGCAACAACAAGGGGGCGATGTCCAGGTCACTCTGGACGATTGCATCAGCCAGACTGGACATCAGTGCCACTCCTTGGCTACACGCAATGCCCTGGCGATCTGCACTGGGGTGATTGTGTTCCGGACCATACCTACCTACCTCACATCTCATGGAAACACCGCGGGGTGCGGCGAACGAAAACAAGAATGTCCGGTGGTCCGGTCTATATACCCTAAACGTGTATAAATGTTTTTTGAACTAACTTTTAGGAATATGCATAGAAGGTCAAGCTGCGCCTCATCACTTTCGTCGTTCGGCGGCTTTGAGGTGTTCTTTTTTCGGCACCTTGAGATAGGGATTGGCACAACCAATCTTCAACGCCCGTGCTGGCGCCCAGCGCGAATTGTTGCCGACACGATCAAGGATGCAGTAAGTCACCTCCAGGCGCAGGTCTTCGCCGGCTTCGAGAATGATCGCCGGTGGCACCCAGATCTGAATCGGCTGGCCCACATCACTCTCCTTGAGTGGCGGCAAATCCATGCGGGCATCGCCCCAGCGCAGGGTGATTTCGTCATCGGCGGCCATGTTCAGGTACGGCTCGATAGTGACTGGCACGCCGCGCTTGATCTGGTTGGGATTCACCCCCTGCCGGCAAATCGTTCCGGGAAGTTTTACCGGTGCCAGGCTCTGGTTCTCGTCGCCAGTCAGCGCAGTAGGCTGTCCACCGGGGCACTCGAGTTTTGACTGCAGCCGCCGGGCGGGCGATACGATCGGCGCCTGCCCTATTTGCATGATTCGATAGTGAACGCGAGAAGCGCCACTGGCGATAAAGCTCTCGGGTACCCGTAGCTGAACGGGTTGGCCGATCTCATTGGCCTTCAGGGCCCTCGAGGCGACGTAGCAGTTGTCCCAGAACAGTTCGATCAGGTCGCCTTCGTCCATCCCGGGGTAGGGTGGCACCTCGATCAGCAAGTGCGCGGCCGAGGCGAGGTTGATCCCGGCCTTGTGGGACTGCGCCAGTGTCGGCGCGGCAAGTTCGATTTTGTTTGAGGTGCATGTCATGGAAGTCTCCTTGATGTTTTGCAATGAAGTCCGTTTCGGAAAACAACAGCAAAACCGTTCATTACTTTGATTTGAAATAATGATTTGGCGTGATCAGTGCCGCTGGCAGGAGACTAGATAAGAGTGTGCTGGAGTCAGTGTCAATAGAGTGGACTAGTTAAATGAAGTGTTGGGTGTTATTCAGAAAACTCCTACGCGTTGAAGTTAATAAGCCGTTCCGATGAGTCGACTTTACCTGCTCAAGGCGCCGTTTTATGAGGGGCTGGCGCATTATATGGGTTCACGATGCGCTTGGATGTCCAGTCGGCAAAACTGTTGCGCAATACATATATGTATCGAGTGCGCTGACAAGATGTGCTTGTCGTGCACGTACATTTAATTATGTAAGAGTAAGAGTTTGGTGCGGGGAGGGTGGCACTTCCATCCATGGAAGTTGACCGATGTTACGAGAGGTTTAGTTGTGGGCGTTGTTCAGGAACTTGCTGAGAAACTGTTTCGTGCGTTCTTCCTTGGGGTTGGCAAACAACGCCTTCGCTTCGCCTTGTTCGACGATCACGCCCTTGTCGAAAAACACCACACGATTGGCCACGTCGCGGGCAAACCCCATTTCGTGGGTGACGATGACCATGGTGCGATTCTCCTCGGCCAGGCTGCGAATGGTCGACAGGACTTCGCCCACCAGCTCCGGGTCGAGCGCCGAGGTCGGTTCATCGAACAGGATCACTTCCGGCTCCATCGCCAGCGCGCGGGCGATCGCCACACGCTGTTGCTGACCACCGGAAAGGCGGCGCGGGTAAGCGTCTTCCTTGCCTGCCAGGCCGACCCTGGCCAACAGCTTTTTACCCAGGGCAACGGCCTCGGCGTGCGCGATCTT
Organism: Pseudomonas sp. PLMAX; assembly: GCF_046042685.1. NCBI lineage: Bacteria > Pseudomonadati > Pseudomonadota > Gammaproteobacteria > Pseudomonadales > Pseudomonadaceae > Pseudomonas > Pseudomonas sp. PLMAX. Next base: position 375,624 of record NZ_CP064949.1, read on the forward strand.
CCTGACGATGATCGGGCCTTCGATGACGTTTTCCAGGGCGGTGCGGTGGGGGAACAGGTTGAAGTTCTGGAACACGAAGCCCACGTGCTGGCGCAAACGGCGCACCAGGCTCTGTTGCTGGTTAAGCGGGCGGCTGGTATCGATCTCGATGTCGCCGACCTTGATCCGGCCGCTGGTGGGTTCTTCGAGGAAGTTCAGGCAGCGCAGGAAGGTGGTCTTGCCCGAGCCGCTTGGCCCGATGATCGCCACGACCTCGCCTTCCTTCACTTGCAGATCGATGCCGTTGAGCACCACTTGACCCTTGAACTGCTTTGTCAGTTTTTCCACGACAATCATGGGGTCAGGACTCCTGGTCGTGCCGGTTGACCCGTGCTTCCAGCTGGTTCTGCAGGTGCGACAGCACCGTAGCCAGGACCCAGTAGATCAGCGCGGCGGCAAGGTACATGGTGAAGACTTCAAAGGTACGGGCGGTGATCAGCTGCGCCTGGCGGAACAGTTCCGGCACCTGAATGGTGGCCGCCAGCGCGGTGTCCTTGACCAGTGAAATGAAGCTGTTGCCCAGTGGCGGCAATGCGGTGCGCATCGCCTGCGGCAGGATGGCCCGGCGCAGGGTTTGCGCGCGGGTCATGCCGATACTGGCAGCAGCTTCCCACTGGCCGCGCTCGATGGAACTGATCGCCGAACGCAGGATTTCACAGGCGTAGGCGGCCATGTTCAGCGAGAAGCCGATCAGGGCCGCCGGCAGCGGGTCGAGTTCCATGCCCAATTGCGGCAGGCCGTAATAGATCACGAACAGTTGCACCAGCAACGGCGTACCGCGAAAGAACGACACGTAGATGCGGGCGATCCAGCTGATCAGCTTGAAGCGCGACAGGCGCATCAGTGCCAGGCCGAAGCCCATCACCAGGCCGAAGAACATCCCGCCCAGGCTCAAGATGACCGTGTAGTAGGCCCCCTTGAGCAGGAAGGGCAGGGAGTCCAGTGCGAGTTGAAAAGCTTCTTCCATTATTGAGTGACGTCAGCGCTGAAGTATTTTTCCGAAAGCTTTTTCAGCGTGCCGTCGGCGCGCAGCTTATCGATCGCCTTGTTCACGGCTGCCAGCAGTTCAGGCTCGCCTTTGCGCAGGGCAATGCCGGCCTCCTGGCGGGAGAACGCTTCACCGGCAGCGGTGGTGTCCTTGGCTTTCTTGGCGTATTCCAGCGCGGCCAGACGGTCGATCAGGATGGCGTCGATACGGCCGACACGCAGGTCCTGGAACTTGGTCGGATCGTCTTCATAGGTGCGCACGTCAGCGGTCGGCACGTTGGCCTTGACCCATTGCTCGTAGTTGGTGCCCAGGCCCACGCCGACTTTCTTGCCACCCAGGTCGGCCGCGGACTTGATGTTCAGCTCGGCGGCTTTCTTGGTCAGTACCAGCGCCTGGATCCCGGAAACGGTGTAGGGCTCGGAGAAGTCATACTTCTTCTTGCGCTCTTCGGAGATGGTCACCTGGTTGATCACCGCGTCCAGGCGCTTGGATTCCAGTGCCGCGAGGATGCCGTCCCATTTGGTCGGTTGCAGCTTGACCTTCACACCCAGCTCTTTGGCCAGGGCTTCGGAGAATTCGACTTCGAAGCCGGTCAGTTTGCCGTCGGCGTCGACGAAGCTGAACGGTGGGTAGGTGCCTTCCAGGCCGACGTTGATCACGCCTTTGTCCTTGATTTGTTGCAGTTGCTCACCGGCCACTGCCTGGCCAATCAGGCCGGCACTGAGGGCCAGGCCCAGCGAACCCACCAGCAGATTTCGACGTAGTGCGGAAAAATTCATGACAAGCCCCTGTGTTTTCTTATGGAAGACGCTTAAGGAAAGTTGGCAAATTCGGGATTTGGACGACTGCGATATCCTGCCCTAAAGCAGCGTATGCGTCTCGTTGCAAATTCGCCTGCGGCGTGACTATATGATGGTGCTTTTAGATTAGAAAGTAATAAATTCTATTTTTATTATTTCTTAAAGGAATATGCATTGTTTGGTGAAAGATCGCAGCCTTCGGCAGCTCCTACATGATCGGCGTACCCTGTAGGAGCTGCCGAAGGCTGCGATCTTTTGATCTTGGTTCTTACAAGAAGCTCGTATAGGCAAACAACGCCGGCGCCCCGCCGGTGTGCAGGAAGATGATCGGGCCCTCATCGAAACGTGAACGTCCGATCCCGTCCAACAAACCCGCCATGGCCTTGCCAGTGTAGACCGGGTCCAGTAACAGGCCTTCCTGGCCGGCCAGCAGCTTCACCGCTGCCAGCGTCCCGGCATTGGGCTCGCCGTAACGTGGCGAGAAATACTCGTCCCACAACTCGACCTTGAAACTCTCCGGCAGCGTCACCCCCAGCAACTCGGCGGTACGCTCGGCCAGGCCCTGGACCTTTGGCCGCTGGTCTTCATCGCTGCGCGAAACCGTGACGCCGATGACTGGCAATTCCGGCAATACTTCGCTCAACGCCAATGCCAGGCCGCTGTGTGTTCCGGCGCTGCCCGAGGCGAGGACGACGGCGGCGAAATTCAGCCCGGTGTCCTTGATCTGTTCGGCCAGTTCCAGGCCAGCTCGCACATAACCCAGGGCGCCCAGCGCATTGGAGCCACCGATCGGCACCAGGTATGGCTTCTTGCCGTTGCTGCGCAGGCGAGCAGCCAGGGATTGCAATTGCTCGTCGGCGTTATCCAGATTTTCGACCAGCTCGACCTTGGCATCGAACAGATCCAGCAACAGCCGATTGCCGTTGCCGACATAATTGGCGTCGTCGGTGCCCAAGGGGTTTTCCAGCAGGGCCACGCAGCCCAGACCCAGCTTGGCCGCAATGGCAGCGGTCTGACGTACATGGTTGGACTGCAGCGCTCCCGCCGTGATCAAGGTATCTGCGCCCTGGGCCAGGGCATCGGCCGCCAGGTATTCGAGTTTGCGAAGCTTGTTGCCGCCCATCGCCAGTGGGGTCAGGTCATCGCGTTTGACGTAGACGTCGCGCCCCAGCCAGGCCGACAGGCGTTCGAGTTTTTCCAGGGCGGTCGGTTGACCCAGCAGGTCTAGACGGTTGAAGCGGGCAAGCTGTTGTTTGATCATGGGTCCGTACTGGCGGTGGAAGGTCTCTGGACTATAGGCACGCCACTTTGTCGGGGCAACCGTGAATCGCTTATAGCCGATTGTAATTACGACAGCACAATTGGTTCTTAATTTCGCTTGCGAGCCTTGCCGTAAAGTAATCGCCGTCAGTGCGGCCAGACAGTCCGGCCGCCCGTGAGGAGTTTTTACCGTGAGTGAGCGATCCAGCCATTGGCAGTTGCAAACCATCGTCAGCCAGCTGCGTACGGCACGTGAGCAGTGGCGTGCACAAAACGGCCGCGCCAGCGGTGAGCAGGGTGGTCGCGAATTGCCGTCGCGGGCAGCAATGGCGGACATTCTCGAAGCACTCTGCGGGGCGCTGTTCCCTATGCGCCTGGGGCCGGTGGACTTGCGCGAAGAGAGTGAGGATTTCTACGTCGGCCACACCCTCGATGTGGCGTTGAATGCATTGCTGGCGCAGGCGCGGCTCGAATTGCGCTATGCCGCCCGTCACAGCGCCCAGGCCGACACTGAGGTCGAGGCCAAAACTATTCAGATCATCCAGGACTTCGCCCTCGCGTTGCCTGGGCTGCGCAGCCTGTTGGACACCGACGTTCTGGCGGCTTATCACGGCGATCCGGCGGCGCGTAGCGTCGATGAAGTGTTGCTGTGCTATCCCGGCATTCTGGCGGTGATTCACCATCGCCTGGCTCATCATCTATATCGTGCGGGCTTGCCCTTGCTGGCTCGGATCAGCGCGGAAATCGCGCATTCGGCCACCGGCATCGACATTCACCCGGGCGCGCAGATCGGTCGCAGTTTCTTCATCGACCACGGGACCGGTGTGGTGATCGGCGAGACCGCGATCATCGGCGAGCGGGTGCGGATTTATCAGGCGGTAACCTTGGGTGCCAAGCGCTTTCCGGCGGATGAAGACGGCCAGTTGCAGAAGGGCCAGGCGCGGCATCCGATCGTCGAGGATGACGTGGTGATTTACGCCGGGGCGACGATTCTGGGGCGGATCACCATCGGCAAAGGCTCGACCATTGGCGGCAATGTCTGGCTGACCCGCAGTGTGCCGGCGGGCAGTAACCTGACCCAGGCCAATCTGCAGCTGGATGATGGGGCTCAGAAATAGGAGCTGTGTAGGAGCTGTCTCGTGCAACGAGGCTGCGATCTTTTAAGCGCTCCGCAAAACCAAAATCAAAAGATCGCAGCCTACGGCAGCTCCTACAAAAGCATGACCGCCGAGCTCTGGAATTAGTCCTTAGCCCCCTATTCATGTTTAACTTGAACGTTCATTCAAGTTAAACCGGTGGTTCGCTGCCCGCTCACAACAGGAGGCTTGCCTTTGCTGAGTCCGATATCTACAGCCACGATTGACCCCTTCGAGGTGCACCTGCAATGAGTGCATCGTCCATTCCCCCAAGCGGCCTGGTCCGCATGAATCCGCCGGTGTTCTACTTCGCGGCGACCTTCATTCTGCTGTTCGGCGTCGTGGTCATTGCCATGCCCGAACAGGCCGGCGCCTGGTTGCTGGCGGCGCAAAACTGGGCGGCCAACACGGTTGGCTGGTACTACATGCTGGCGATGACCCTGTATCTGGTCTTCGTGGTGGTCACCGCGTTATCGGGCTACGGCAAGATAAAACTCGGTGCCGACCACGACGAGCCCGAATTCAGTTATCTGTCCTGGGCCGGCATGCTGTTCGCCGCCGGGATCAGCATCACGCTGTTTTTCTTCTGCGTGTCCGAGCCCCTGACCCATATGCTGCAACCGCCCCAGGGCGAGGCTGGCACGGCGGATGCGGCGCGGCAGGCGATGCAGATCCTGTTTCTGCACTGGGGCCTGCATGGTTGGGGCGTGTTCGCCTTTGTCGGCATGGCGCTGGCCTACTTCGCCTACCGGCATAACCTGCCGCTGGCCCTGCGCTCGGCGCTGTACCCGCTGATCGGCAAGCGCATCAATGGCCCCATCGGTTACGCGGTGGACGGCTTTGGCATCATCGCCACGGTGTTCGGTCTCGGTGCCGACATGGGCTTTGGCGTGTTGCACCTCAACTCGGGCCTGGACTACCTGTTCGGCATTGCTCACACCCAGTGGATCCAGGTCGGCCTGATCACGCTGATGATGGGCGCGGCGATCATCGTCGCGGTGTCCGGCGTCGACAAGGGCGTGCGGGTCATGTCCGACATCAACATGCTGCTGGCCTGTGCGCTGCTTCTGTTCGTGTTGTTCGCCGGGCCCACCCAGCACCTGCTCAATACCCTGATCCAGAACGTCGGCGACTACCTCGGCGCCTTGCCGATGAAGAGTTTCGACCTCTACGCCTACGACAAGCCCAGTGACTGGCTGGGTGGCTGGACGGTGTTCTACTGGGCCTGGTGGATCGCCTGGTCGCCGTTCGTGGGCCTGTTCATTGCGCGGATTTCCCGTGGCCGCACCATCCGCGAGTTCGTTTTCGGCGTGCTCCTGATTCCGCTGGGCTTCACCCTGGCGTGGATGTCGATCTTCGGCAACAGCGCCATCGATCAGGTGCTCAACCACGGCATGTCGGCGCTGGGCATGTCGGCCATCGACAACCCGTCGATGACCCTCTACCTGCTGCTGGAAACCTACCCGTGGAGCAAGACCGTGATCGCGGTCACGGTGTTCATCAGCTTCGTGTTCTTCGTCACCTCTGCCGATTCCGGCACCGTGGTGTTGTCGACGCTGTCCGCCAAGGGTGGCAACCCGGATGAAGACGGGCCGAAATGGCTGCGGGTGTTCTGGGGCGCAATGACTGCGCTGGTGACCAGTGCGCTGCTGTTTTCCGGCAGCATCGATGCGTTGAAGTCCGCCGTGGTCCTGACTTCGCTGCCGTTCTCGCTGATTTTGCTGTTGATGATGTGGGGCCTGCATAAAGCGTTTTACCTGGAATCGCAGAAGCAGATTGCGCAGATGCATTCCCTGGCGCCGGTGTCCGGTTCGCGGCGCGGTGGTTGGCGCCAGCGCTTGAGTCAGGCGGTGCATTTCCCGTCGCGGGACGAGGTCTATCGCTTCCTCGATTCGACGGTACGCCCGGCCATCGAAGAGGTGTCGGCGGTGTTTATCGAAAAGGGCCTGAAGGTCGTTACTCACCCTGAGCCGGTCAATGACAGCGTCAGCCTGGAAATCGGTCACGGCGACGAACACCCGTTCATCTATCAGGTACAGATGCGCGGCTACTTTACGCCGTCATTCGCCCGCGGCGGCATGGGCTCCAAGGAACTCAACAACCGTCGTTATTACCGGGCCGAAGTGCATTTGAGCGAGGGCAGTCAGAACTACGATCTGGTGGGATACACCAAGGAACAGATCATCAACGACATCCTTGACCAGTACGAACGGCACATGCAGTTCTTGCACCTGGTGCGTTGAGCGGGTCTAGGCCTCGGTGGTCATTACCATGAACAACACCAGCGCCGCCACGGGGATACCGAACACGGCGCTGCCCACCACCAGTTCCGTGCCCAACGGCTGGCCGGCATGCACCATGCCCACCGCGCCATTGATCAGCGTCAGGGCCAGCCACAGCACGATGAAGCTGTAGGCGAGGACCTGGCGGGGGAAGCCGATCTTTTCGCCGATGTACAGCATCAGGGCGAGCAGGATCAGGCCAAAAGTGATGATGATGGTGGTGTGCATGGTGTGTTTTGCCTGCCGGATGTGTATTGACTGGTCGGCCGCCTTCGCGAGCAAGCCCGCTCCCACAGGGTATCTCCTTTGAACATTAATCTTGTGAGCAACCGGGATCAATGTGGGAGCGGGCTTGCTCGCGAATGGGTCACCTCGATATCGGTTTGAGCATAGTTAAACCAACCCACCGTTCACCCGCAGAATCTGCCCGTTGACCCAAGCCGAATCCGGCCGCGGAAATTTATCTCGCCTCAGCGATCGCCGGACTGGGCCTGATCCAGTGCCCGCACTACCGCATGGAAACGCAGATCGCCCAGGGCCTGATCAAGGAAATCCTCACCGACACACCCCCGTCGGCCATGCCGGTTTCAGTGCTGTACCCGCACAACCGGCACATGTCGCCACGGGTTCGGGTGTTTGTGGATTGGTTGGGGGAGGTGTTTGCGGGGGCCGTTTGAATGGAAAAATGTGAAACGTTTCAGCCATTTTTCGAGTCTCAGGGTTTCTGGCGTTTGTCTGGGCGTATGCTGGGCGACTGGCAAAGCAGTCGAGACCAGATTCAAGACAGACAAGAGAGGATTCGATGACTTACACCGCTGCCGAAAACCGCTACGACTCCATCCCCTACCGCCGCGTTGGCCGCAGCGGTCTGGTACTGCCGGCGCTGTCCCTGGGCCTGTGGCACAACTTCGGCGACAGCACGCCGATCGATACCCAGCGCGCGTTGTTGCGCACGGCTTTCGACCTTGGGATCAACCATTTTGACCTGGCAAACAACTACGGCCCTCCGTACGGCAGTGCCGAGATCAATTTCGGCCGTTTGCTGCGTGAAGACTTCAAGCAGTACCGCGACGAGCTGATCATTTCCAGCAAGGCCGGTTGGGACATGTGGCCCGGCCCTTACGGTCAGGGCGGCGGCTCGCGCAAGTACGTGCTTGCCAGTCTCGACCAGAGCCTGCAGCGCCTGGGCCTGGACTACGTGGATATTTTCTACTCCCACCGTTTCGACCCCGACACCCCGCTGGAGGAAACCGCCAGCGCGTTGGCCACGGCGGTGCAACAGGGCAAGGCGCTGTACATCGGCATCTCGTCTTATTCTGGGGTGAAAACCCGTGAAATGGCGGCGTTGCTCAAAGAGTGGAAAGTACCGCTGTTGATTCACCAACCGGCTTACAACCTGCTTAATCGTTGGGTGGAAAAGGACCTGCTGGACACCACCGATGAACTCGGCACCGGTGTCATTGCTTTCACTCCGCTGGCCCAGGGTTTGCTGACGGACAAGTACCTCAACGGCGTGCCGGCGGATGCGCGGGTCAACCGTCCTGGCGGTGGTTCGTTGCAGGCCTCGCACTTGTCCGAAGCCAACATTGCGCATGTGCGTGCACTCAACGAGATCGCCAGGCGTCGTGGCCAGAGCCTGGCGCAACTGGCGCTGGCCTGGACCCTGCGTGACCCGCGGGTGACCTCGGCGCTGATCGGTGCCAGCCGGCCGGAGCAGATCATCGAGAACGTCGGGGCGTTGAAGAACCTGAGTTTCAGTGCTGAGGAGCTGGCGGAGATTGACCGGTTTGCCCAGGAGGGTGGGATCAATCTTTGGGAGAAGCCTTCTACGGCTGAGTAAGCTGTAAAGCAAAAGATCGCAGCCTGCGGCAGCTCCCACAGGGGAACGCATTTCCATGTAGGAGCTGCCGCAGGCTGCGATCTTTGATCTTAAAAACGGCACATCCCCCAACACCGTCGCCCGCTGCATCACCCGCCGCGCCGGGCGATAGTCATCCACCGCGTAATGCTGGGTCACGCGGTTGTCCCAGAACGCGATGTCGTCTTTCTGCCAGCGCCAGCGAATGGTGAATTCCGGCCGGGTCGAATGGGCGAACAGGAACTTCAGGATCGCCTCGCTCTCGGTGTCCGATAGCTCGTTGATCTTCGAGGTGAAGCCCTCGTTGACGAACAGTGAGCGACGCCCACTCACCGGATGCGTGCGGATCACCGGGTGCGACAGCGGCGGATTCTTGCGCCGTGCCTCTTCCCATTGGGCCAGCGCTTCGGGCGTGTTACCATAGCGCTCCAGCGGAAACGAACGGGTGAAGTCATGGGTGGCGGTCAGCCCTTCGAGCAGGGTTTTCATCGGCGCCGACAAGGCTTCATACGCCGCGATGCCGCTGGCCCACAGGGTATCGCCGCCAAACTCCGGCAGCAGCTTGGCGCTGAGCACCGCGCCCATGGCCGGGGTCGGCAGGAAGGTCACGTCGGTGTGCCAGATCGCGTTGTCGCGCACGTCTGTGACGGCGGTGTCGAGGATCAGTACCTCAGGTTGTTCCGGCACGTTCGGGTAGATCGGATGAATGTGCAGGTCGCCGAAATTGGCGGCGAATCGCGCCTGCTGCTGCGGCGTGATCGGCTGATCACGGAAGAACAGCACCTGATGCTTGAGCAGCGCCTGCTCTATGGCGTCGCGTTGTTCCAGGTTCAGCGGCTGGCTGACGTCGACGCCGCTGATTTGCGCGCCGAGGGCCGAGCTTAGAGGGACGATGGTCAGGTGGCTCATGGTGGTTCTCTTCAATCCGGGGCGTGCTTTTTGTGGGAGCGGGCTTGCTCGCGAATGCAGACTGTCAGGCAACAAAAAGTGACTGTCACACCGCTTTCGCGAGCAAGCCCGCACACATTTAAAAATCAGTGAGCCTGGCCGTGCCATGGCACCAGTTTGCGTTGCAGGGCGCGCAGGCCCATTTCCATGGCGAAGGCAATCAGCGCGATCACCAGAATCCCCAGCACCACCACATCGGTGACCAGGAACTGCGCAGCCGACTGCACCATGAAACCCAGGCCGCTGGTGGCGGCGATCAGTTCGGCGGCCACCAGTGTCGACCAACCAACTCCGAGGCCAATGCGCACGCCAGTCAAGATGTCCGGCAAGGCACTGGGCAGGATCACATGGCGAATCAACTGCGCGCGGGTCGCACCCAGTGACTGCGCAGCGCGCAGTTTCGCCGGGTCTACCGTGCGCACGCCGGTCGCTGTAGCGATGGCGATCGGGGCGAAAATCGCCAGGTAGATCAGCAGCACTTTCGACAACTCACCGATGCCGCACCAGATCACGATCAGCGGCAGGTAAGCCAGCGGTGGAATAGGGCGGTAGAACTCGATCAGCGGATCCAGCACGCCCCGGGCAATCCGGTTGGCACCGATGGCGATGCCTACCGGCACGGCGGTCAGCACCGCGAAGCCGAGGCCCAGGCCGATGCGGCTGAGGCTTGCGCCCAGGTGCTGCCACAAGGTCGAATCCATGTAGCCGCTGGTGACCAGCAGCCAGCCTTTTTGCAGCACGGCGGACGGCGGCGGCAGAAACAGTGGTTCGATCATTCCAGTGGCGGTGACCGCCCACCAGATGGCAACGAGCGCGACCAGGGTCAGCACGCTGATCCAGCGAGTGCTCAAACTGCGGCGCAGGGACGTGACCGTGGAGCCTGGCTTGACCGCTGCAACGGGAACTTCGTAGCTGCTCATGCGCGCTCCTGCCGCTGGGCGGCGCTGCGTTGGGAGAACACTTTGGCGAGTACGTGTTCGCGGGTTTCGATAAAGCGCGGATCGGACTTGATCGACCGGGCCGACTCACCCGCGGCGTAGCGCTGGCCGAAATCCAGCTGCAGTCGCTCGACGATCTGCCCAGGATTGGGTGCCAGCAGAATCAGGTCCGTGGCGAGAAATACCGCTTCTTCAATGTCGTGGGTAATCAGGAACACCGGCTTGGCGGTGCGCCGCCAGACTTGCAGCAGCAGCTCCTGCATCTGTTCGCGGGTGAAGGCGTCGAGGGCGCCGAAGGGTTCGTCCATCAGCAACACACGCGGGTCGGCAGCGAGCGCGCGGGCCAGGCCGACACGTTGCTTCTGGCCGCCGGAGAGTTGCCAGATACGGCGGCTTTCGAAGCCGGAAAGGTCCACCAGCGCAAGCATTTCCCTTGCGCGGGCTTCGCGTTGGTCCCGGGCAACGCCGGCCAATTCCAGGCCGAAACCGACGTTGGCCAGCACGTCCTGCCAGGGCAGCAGAGCGTCGTCCTGGAACACCACGCCGCGTTCGGCGCTCGGTCCTTTGACCGGCACGCCGTCAAGGGTGATGCGCCCGGCGCTGGGCTCGACGAAACCGGCAATCAGGTTCAACAGCGAAGTCTTGCCACTGCCGGACGGACCGAGGGCCACCAGCAACTGCTGGGGGCCGAGGGTCAGGGAAATATCCGCCAGCACTGGTGCAGGGCTGCCGGGGTACTGTGCGCTGATGCGCTCCAGCTGTAGCAAAGCCATCGTCATTAACTCCCGATCAATCCGTGATGAACTTGGCGCTGACGTACGGCGCGTAGTCCGGCAGCACAGCGTCGACCTTGCCTTGTTCCTTGAGGAACGCGGCGGTGTCGGTGATGGCCTTGGTGGTCGGCGCGCCGAGGGTGATCACCTGGTCAGCCGCCAGCGGGTAGACGTTGCCTTGCAGCAGCAGCGGAATGTCGCTGGCCTTGGCGCCGGAGAGTTTTACCAGCTTGTCGACGTTGCCTTGATTGGCGAGCCAGGCTTGTGGGTCCTTGCGGTATTCGGCGTAGGCATCCAGGGTGACTTTGGCGAACGCGGTGACGATTTCCGGGTGCTTCTCGGCGAAGTCCTTGCGCACGATCCAGGCATCGAAGGTCGGCGCACCGAACTTGGCCAGTTCGCCGGAGGTGATCAGCACTTTGCCGTTTTCCTTGGCTACACCGAGGGCCGGGTCCCACACGTAAGTGGCGTCGATGTCACCGCGTTTCCACGCGGCAATGATGGCTGGTGGAGCGAGGTTGAGCACGGTGACTTTCGAGGGGTCGATGTTCCAGTGCTTGAGCGCGGCCAGCAGGCTGTAGTGGCCGGTGGACACGAACGGTACGGCGATTTTCTTGCCGATCAGGTCCTGCGGGGTCTTGATCCCGGAACCGTCGCGGGCCACCAGGGCTTCGGCGGCGCCGATCTGGGTGGCAATCAGGAAGGTCTCCACCGGCACCTTGCGGGTGATGGCGGCTGTCAGCGGGCTGGAACCGAGGTAGCCGATCTGCACGTCACCCGAGGCGATGGCGGCGATGATGTCGGCACCGTTATCGAATTTGCGCCAGTTGATGTCGGCCTTGGTGGCTTTTTCATACGCGCCGTCGGCCTGGGCGACTTTTGCCGGGTCTACCGTGGTCTGGTAAGCGACGGTCACGTCAGCCGCCTGGGCAAACAGACTCGCCGCAGCCAGGGAGGCGGCCGCCAGCAAGCGAAGAGGGAAATTCAGTTTCATCGGGAAGCTCCTTGTCAGACGACCGAGAGTCGGTGTGAAAAGGAGACTAAATGATATAAGAAACCGAAAATAAATAACTTTTTCGAATGAGCTTATGAGCGGAAAATTCTAAGAGTCTCTTTGTAGGAGCCGGCTTGCCGGCGAACCAGGCAATGCGGTGTGACAGTTGCACCGCCTTCGCTGGCAAGCCAGCTCCTACAGGTTTTGCGTGATATTTGTCTAATTACTGATCGCCAGGATGCTTGCCTGGTACGACCCGACAAACACATCGAAATCACCGACTTCGTTCTGCTCCAGCTCCGCTTGCTGAGCCAGCGACGAACGCGCCCGCTCTTCAAACTTCGCCTGTTCCTCGGCCGGCAACGGCTCGCTGCGGAAAAACTCCGCGTGGACCCGGCTCTGGCGCAGGGAGAACTGGGCAAAGCTTTCCTTGTGCTCAGCCATGGCCGCCAGTACCTGGGCCGATGGCGTCAGGGCAGGGTTCTGGACCTTGGCCATTTGCGCGTCCAGCGCCTTGCTGTGGGCGTCGCCGCCATGGCTCTGATCCAGCAGCGCGGCCAGCGGGGCAATGCGCTCCAGCAATTGGCCGGCCCACTCCTTCAGGTCGACCGGTTGCCCGTCGCGTTGCAATTGCAGGCCCGGGCGACGACCTTCCTTGACCACGCTGAGGAAGTTGGAGGTCGCATTGCCGCAGCTGGTGTTGGTCAGCAACGGGCTGTCGTTCAGCGCGCAGTACAGCAGGAACGCGTCGAGGAAACGCGACTCGGTGAGGTCGATGCCCATCGGCAGGAAGGGGTTGATGTCCAGGCAGCGCACTTCGACGTACTGGATGCCGCGGGCCACCAACGCCTGGATCGGCCGCTCGCCGGTGTAGGTCACGCGTTTCGGGCGGATGTTGGAGTAGTACTCGTTCTCGATCTGCAGGATGTTGGTGTTGAGCTGGACCCACTCACCGTCCTTATGGGTGCCGACTTCGACATAAGGCGGATAGGGTGTCGCCACCGCTTTGCGCAGGCTGTCGGTGTAGCTGTTCAGGTCGTTGTAGCACGGCGTCAGGCCGGCCTGGGCGTTGCTCTGGTAACCCAGGTCGCTCATGCGCAGGCTGGTGGCGTACGGCAAGTACAGGGTATCCGGGTCCAGCTGTTCCAACTGGTGCGAGCGACCACGCAGGAACCCGGCGTCCAGCGCAGGGGATGCGCCGAACAGGTACATCAGCAGCCAGCTGTAGCGGCGGAAGTTACGGATCAGCGCGATATAGGCCGACGACTGATAGTCGCGGTCGGTGCCGACAAAGCCTTCGGCCTGCTTGAGCAGCGGCCAGAGTTTTTCCGGCAGGGAAAAGTTGTAGTGAATACCGGCGATGCACTGCATGGTCTTGCCATAGCGCAGGGCCAGGCCCTTGCGATAGACGTACTTGAGCTGACCGATGTTGGACGTGCCGTAGTAGGCAATCGGGATATCTTCCTCGGCCGGCAGCGGACACGGCATCGAGGGGCTCCACAGGTACTCGTTGCCGAGCTTGCTGTAGGCAAAACGGTGAATGCTGTCCAGGCTCGCCAGCGTATCGGCCGGGTCGGGCAGGGCCGGGGTGATGAACTCCAGCAGCGACTCGGAATAATCGGTGGTGATCTGTTCGTTGGTCAGCGCGGAACCCAATTCTTCCGGGTGCGGCGTTTGCGCCAGGCGACCTTCATCGGTCACGCGCAGGCATTCACGTTCGATGCCGTGAAGGCACTGTTCGAGCAGAGAGAGGTTTGCGCGCTCGCCGAGCAGAGCCAGGCGGCGGTTGAGAAGTTCGCTCAAGTTGGATTCCTTCACGCGTCAGTCGCCCCAATATGGGGGTGGGCAAGACGGTCTACAAGGGTGAAGTTAAAACTGGCGTTTTCGCCTGGTTTTGGAACTCGCCGCAATCGATGTGGGAGCGGGCTTGCTCGCGAAGAAGTTGTGTCAGCCAACAGATAATTACCTGACACACCGCCTTCGCGGGCAAGCGCGCTCCCACAGGAAATTCCGACGCTGTGGTCACAGCGCCGAAATTAACTCAAATCGATGACATCTAGCTACAGGACAGCGAACGTGCCTTGTGCTTTAGCGACCAGTTTGTCGCCTTGCATCACATCGGCTTCGACCACCAGCGTGCGCCGACCCGGGTGGATCACCCGGGCCGTGCACATCACCTCGCCGTCAGCGACGGCGCGGATGTAGTTGATCTTGCACTCGATGGTCGCGCTCTGCTGGTCAAAGCCGTGGGTGCTGGAGCAGGCCAGCCCCATGGCAATGTCCACCAGGCTGAACAAGGCCCCGCCGTGCAGCTTGTTGGCGCGATTGCGCAGTTGTGGCTCAAGCACCAGGGCGACTTGCGCCACCCCGGTTTCCAGGCTGTGCAAACGGCAGCCCAGCAGCTTGAAAAATGCGCTTTCGGTGTACCCGGCAGGGACGTCCATCAGCGCTTCTTCAGCTGTTTGGCGTTGGCGAACAGCGACGCCATGGCGTTGTTGCTCGGCGCTGCGGCCGTGGTTTCCTTGCGCGGTGCGGTGTTCTGGGATTGGCGTGGCGCCGAACCCGGACGCGCACCACGGGCGCCGTCGATTTTCTCGCCCGGGGTGTCGCTCATGCGCATCGACAGGCCCACGCGTTTACGCGGGATGTCGACTTCCATGACCTTGACCTTGACCACATCACCGGCCTTGACCGCTTCCCGTGGATCCTTGATGAACTTCTCCGAAAGTGCGGAGATGTGCACCAAACCGTCCTGATGCACGCCGATATCGACGAATGCGCCGAAGTTGGTCACGTTGGTGACCACGCCTTCGAGAATCATGCCCAGCTGCAGGTCCTTGAGGTCTTCGACGCCTTCCTGGAATTCGGCGGTCTTGAACTCGGGGCGCGGGTCGCGGCCAGGTTTTTCAAGCTCTTGCAGGATGTCGGTGACCGTCGGCAGGCCGAAGGTTTCATCGGTGTACTTCTTCGGATCGAGGCGCTTGAGGAACGCGGCATCGCCGATCAGCGAGCGGATATCGCGGTCGGTCTCGGCGGCGATGCGCTGTACCAGCGGATAGGCTTCCGGGTGCACGGCGGACGAATCCAGCGGGTTCTCGCCGTTCATGACGCGCAGGAAACCAGCGGCCTGTTCGAAGGTTTTTTCGCCCAGGCGCGCGACTTTCTTCAGCGCCGCGCGGGTCTTGAATGCGCCGTGCTCGTCGCGGTGGCTGACGATGTTCTGCGCCAGGGTCGCGTTGAGGCCGGAGATCCGCGCCAGCAGCGCCACGGAGGCGGTGTTGACGTCGACACCCACGGCGTTCACGCAGTCTTCGACCACGGCATCCAGGCCACGGGCCAGTTTCAGCTGCGACACATCGTGCTGGTACTGGCCGACCCCGATGGATTTCGGATCGATCTTCACAAGCTCCGCCAGCGGGTCTTGCAGGCGGCGGGCAATCGAAACGGCACCACGGATCGAAACGTCCAGATCCGGGAATTCCTTCGAGGCCAGTTCAGACGCCGAGTACACCGAAGCGCCCGCCTCGGAAACCATGACCTTGGTCATCTTCATGGCTGGGTATTTCGTGATCAGTTCGGCGGCCAGCTTGTCGGTTTCACGGCTGGCGGTGCCGTTGCCGATGGCGATCAGGTCCACGGAGTGCTTGGCGCAAAGGGCGGCAAGAATCGCGATGGTCTGGTCCCACTTGTTGTGCGGCACGTGCGGGTAAACCGTGGCGTGATCGAGCAGCTTGCCGGTGGAGTCGACCACCGCAACCTTGCAGCCGGTACGCAGGCCCGGGTCGAGGCCCAGGGTTGCGCGCGGGCCGGCCGGTGCCGACAGCAGCAAGTCGTGCAGGTTGTGGGCGAACACGTTGATCGCCTCGGTTTCCGCGCCGTCGCGCAGCTCGCCCAGCAGGTCGGTTTCCAGGTGGGTGTAGAGCTTGACCTTCCAGGTCCAGCGCACCACTTCGCCCAGCCATTTGTCGGCGGCGCGGTTCTGGTTCTGGATGCCGAACTGCTGGCCGATCATGCCCTCGCACGGGTGCATGGTGCCCGGCAGTTCGTCGCCGACCTTCAGCGCGGAGCTGAGGATGCCTTCATTGCGACCACGGAAAATCGCCAGGGCGCGGTGCGACGGCATGCTTTTCAGCGGTTCGTCGTGTTCGAAGTAGTCGCGGAACTTGGCGCCTTCCTCTTCCTTGCCGGCGATCACGCGGGCACTGAGGGTGGCTTCCTGCTTCAGGTAGCTGCGCAGCTTGTCGAGCAATCCTGCGTCTTCGGCGAAGCGCTCCATGAGGATGTACTTGGCGCCTTCGAGGGCTGCCTTCACGTCGGCCACGCCTTTTTCGGCGTCGATGAAGCGCGAGGCTTCGGTTTCCGGGCTCAGGGTCGGGTCGTTGAACAGACCGTCAGCCAACTCGCCGAGACCGGCTTCCAGGGCGATCTGGCCCTTGGTGCGGCGCTTCTGCTTGTACGGCAGGTAAAGGTCTTCGAGACGGGTCTTGGTGTCGGCGAGCTTGATGTCGCGTTCGAGTTGCGGGGTCAGCTTGCCTTGCTCCTGGATGCTGGCAAGGATGCTGATGCGCCGTTCGTCGAGTTCTCGCAGGTAGCGCAGACGCTCTTCCAGATGACGCAGCTGGGTGTCATCGAGGCTGCCGGTCACTTCTTTCCGGTAACGGGCGATGAAGGGCACCGTGGAGCCTTCATCGAGTAGCGCGACGGCCGCTTCGACCTGTTGTGGGCGTACGCCGAGTTCCTCGGCGATGCGGCTGTTGATGCTGTCCATAAAACCACCTGACAAATTGTGAAAGCAGGCTCGCAGGCGCGCAGATAAAGGCCTGGCGAGTCTGGTTGAGCGGCCTGGCCTGCGCCGCTACCTGGATCAAAGGTATCCCGTTGACCCGTGAAATCGAACAATTACTGCCGGCGCCATGAAAATAAAAAGCAGCTGGCCGGCGTAACGATCAGACGTTGCCTGACACAAAAGGCCGCGCATTATAACCAGCGTTGCGTCCTTCGGGGACATCGCAGGTTGTAGGCATAATCCCCGGATTTCTGGCGATAAAGGAAAAATCTGCTAACAATGCACACGGTGCGTATAACGGCAGCTACGCCATAATGCGCGCCGAGATCAAAGGAGCATCCAATGAGCAGCACTGCACAAACTGCTGAAGGCGAAAAAATTCTTATCGTTGACGACGATCCAGGGCTGAGCAGCCTGTTGGAACGTTTTTTCGTCAGCAAGGGCTACCGCGCCCGCGCCGTACCGAACACTGAGCAAATGGATCGCCTGCTGGCGCGCGAAGTGTTCAACCTGGTCGTCCTCGACCTGATGTTGCCCGGCGAAGACGGCCTGACCGCCTGCCGCCGCCTGCGCGGCGCGAACAATCAAATCCCGATCATCATGCTGACCGCCAAGGGCGATGAGCTGAGCCGGATCAAGGGCCTGGAACTGGGCGCCGACGATTACCTGGCCAAGCCGTTCAACCCGGACGAGCTGATGGCCCGCGTAAAAGCCGTCCTGCGTCGTCAGTCGGCTCCGGTGCCGGGCGCGCCGGGCAGCGAAGACGAAAGCGTGACCTTCGGTGACTACGAGCTGTCCCTGGCCACCCGCGAACTCAAGCGTGGTGAAGAAGTGCACATGCTCACCACCGGCGAATTCGCGGTGCTCAAGGCATTGGTGATGAATGCCCGCCAGCCATTGACCCGCGACAAGCTGATGAACCTGGCCCGTGGGCGTGAGTGGGATGCCCTGGAGCGCTCCATCGACGTGCAGATTTCCCGCCTGCGCCGGATGATCGAACCCGATCCGTCCAAGCCGCGCTACATCCAGACCGTCTGGGGTGTGGGTTACGTGTTCGTTCCGGATGGCGCCGCCACCAAGTGATCGACGATTTGTAGGCGCGGGTTTGTGCGGGCAACGGGCAAGATGGCCTTGCCCGCAGACTCGCGACCGGCAATGTGCGAGCATCGCTCGCTCCTGCACGTGTTTAACGGTTACCCATGAAAACCCCGGTTTGGTTCCCCCAGAGTTTCTTCTCCCGCACCCTTTGGCTGGTGCTGATCGTCGTGCTGTTTTCCAAGGCGCTGACCCTGGTTTATCTGCTGATGAACGAAGACGTGCTGGTGGACCGCCAGTACAGCCATGGCGTCGCCCTGACGCTGCGCGCCTACTGGGCCGCCGATGAAGAAAATCGCGAAAAGATCGCCGATGCTGCAACCCTGATCCGGGTGGTGGGCGCCGGTGTGCCGGAGGGCGAACAACACTGGCCCTACAGCGAGATCTATCAGCGGCAGATGCAAGACGAACTGGGGGCCGATACCGAGGTGCGCTTGCGCATGCACTCGCCACCGGCGCTGTGGGTTCGGGCGCCCAGCCTGGGCGATGGCTGGCTGAAAGTGCCGCTGTATCCGCACCCGTTGCGTGGCCAGAAAATCTGGAATGTGCTCGGCTGGTTCCTCGCCATCGGCCTGCTTTCCACGGCCTCGGCGTGGATCTTCGTCAGCCAGCTCAATCAGCCCCTCAAACGCCTGGTGTATGCCGCGCGGCAACTCGGCCAGGGGCGCAGCGTGCGCCTGCCGATCAGTGATACGCCCAGTGAAATGACCGAGGTCTATCGCGCCTTCAACCAGATGGCCGAAGACGTAGAGCAGGCCGGTCGCGAGCGCGAACTGATGCTGGCCGGGGTTTCCCATGACCTGCGCACGCCGTTGACCCGGTTGCGCCTGTCTCTGGAGCTGATGGGCGACCATAACGACCTGACGGACGCCATGGTGCGCGATATCGAGGACATGGACGCCATTCTCGATCAGTTCCTGGCGTTCATTCGCGATGGTCGTGACGAGTCGGTGGAGGAGGTGGACCTGAGCGATCTCGTCCGCGAGGTCGCCGCACCGTACAACCAGAACGAAGAGAAAGTACAACTGCGCCTGGAGCCGATCCAGCCGTTCCCGTTGCGGCGGGTGTCGATGAAGCGACTGTTGAACAACCTGATTGGCAACGCCTTGAATCATGCAGGCAGCGGGGTCGAGGTGGCGGCCTATGTGTCTGGGGACACCAGTGCGCCTTATGTCGTCCTGAGCGTCATGGACCGTGGCGCCGGGATAGATCCATCCGAGCTGGAAGCAATTTTCAACCCGTTCACCCGGGGTGACCGCGCTCGGGGCGGCAAGGGTACTGGTTTGGGACTGGCGATCGTGAAGCGGATCGCTTCGATGCATGGTGGCAATGTTGAGTTGCGCAACCGTTCGGGGGGCGGCCTGGAAGCGCGGGTGCGCTTGCCGTTGGGGCTGATGTTGCCGCGGGACGCTGTTTAAAACCCGATTTTTCAGTGGAGCTGATGGCCCCTTCGCGAGCAAGCCCGCTCCCACAGTGATCTGGGGTGTATCCAAAGTCTGTATTCACTGGAAATCACTGTGGGAGCGGGCTTGCCCGCGAAGGCGGCTTCCTTGCCACCAACAGATTCGGCGTTTAACCCTTCCCTTTGGTCCGAGTCATATTCGGCCCACCATTCTTCTCAAGATGCTCAATGATGATCCCCGCCACGTTCTTGCCGGTGGTGGTCTCGATCCCTTCAAGCCCCGGCGACGAGTTCACCTCCATCACCAGCGGCCCATGATTGGAACGCAGGATATCCACCCCCGCCACGGCCAGTCCCATGACCTTCGCCGCGCGCAAAGCGGTCATGCGTTCTTCCGGGGTAATCTTGATCAAGCTAGCGCTGCCACCGCGATGCAGGTTGGAGCGGAACTCTCCGGGTTTGGCCTGGCGCTTCATGGCTGCAATGACTTTGTCGCCCACCACGAAGCAGCGAATGTCGGCGCCGCCGGCCTCCTTGATGTACTCCTGGACCATGATGTTCTGCTTGAGGCCCATGAATGCCTCGATCACCGACTCCGCCGCCGTGGCGGTTTCGCACAGCACCACGCCGATACCCTGGGTGCCTTCCAGCACCTTGATCACCAGGGGGGCACCGTTGACCATTGCGATCAGGTCGGGAATATCGTCCGGCGAGTGGGCAAAGCCGGTGACCGGCAAACCGATGCCCCGGCGTGACAGCAATTGCAGCGAACGCAGCTTGTCCCGCGAGCGAGCAATGGCCACCGATTCGTTGAGTGGAAACACCCCCATCATTTCGAACTGGCGCAACACCGCGCAACCATAAAACGTGACCGACGCGCCGATCCGCGGGATCACCGCGTCAAAGCCTTCCAGCGGCTTGCCGCGGTAGTGGATCTGCGGCTTGTGGCTGGCAATGTTCATGTAGGCGCGCAGGGTATCGACCACCACCATTTCATGGCCGCGTTCGGTACCGGCTTCGACCAGGCGGCGGGTGGAATACAGACGCGGGTTCCGCGACAGCACAGCGATCTTCATGCAACACCTGTGGAAGAGGTAGATACCGGGAACACCGGCTTGTCTTGTACATATTTGATGCCCGGATTGACGACCAGCTGGCCATCAATCAGGGCTTTGGAGCCGAGCAACAGGCGATAACGCATGGATTTGCGGCAGGCGAGCGTGAACTCGACCCGCCAGACCCGGTCGCCGAGGGCCAGGGTGGTGCTGATCACGTATCGAACCTGCGCATGACCGTTGGAGCTTTTAATGGTTTTTCTCGTCACCAGGGGTGCCTCGCAGCGGCGGTGACGCAACTGCACCACCGTGCCCAGGTGCGCGGTAAAGCGCACCCATTGCTCGCCGTCGCGTTCGAATGTTTCGATGTCGGTGGCATGCAGGCTGGAGGTGCTGGCGCCGGTGTCGATTTTTGCCCGAAGGCCCGCGACTCCCAAATCCGGGAGCGCCACCCACTCGCGCAGACCGACAACGGTCAAATGGTCAAATGTCTTCAAATTTGCTCAACCGGTAGAAACCGCTCTGGCCGCAAGCGGCAGAATTCGCGGTATTCACGCAGAATAATGGTTAAAAGGCGACAGATATCTACGGCCCGGATTTCCAGCCCCGCGAGGCAGTTCTGGAATGACTGCATTGTAATCCGAGACGGCTTAATTCTTGGTACGAGGAAACGGTAGTACAGTTCATCAATATTTCAGGATGAGGAAATTCCATGGCACAAAAAAACGAAGAGGATGACAAAGTCCGGCTCGATAAATGGCTGTGGGCAGCGCGGTTCTATAAAACCCGTGCCTTGGCCAAGGCGGCGATCGAAAGCGGCAAGGTGCACTGCCGGGGCGAGCGCTGCAAACCGGGCAAGGAGCCGCGTATTGGCGACGAATTCGTGATCCGTACCGGTTTCGAGGAGCGCACGGTGGTGGTCCAGGCGTTGTCGATCGTGCGCCGTGGTGCGCCCGAAGCACAGACGCTGTATGCCGAGACCGAAGCCAGCATCGCCAAGCGCGAGAATGCCGCGGCCGAGCGCAAGGCAGGTGCCTTGGGCGTGAGTACCGATGGCAAGCCGAGCAAGAAACAGCGGCGCGATCTGTTCAAGTTTCGCGGCAGCAGCAACGAGTGATTGACCGGAGCCACCGATCGCGCCAATCAGGCCAGGACTTGTAATTGCGCCTGTGCGTAGCCATATGAGGTAATTAGTCTGCCGTGTTTGTGCCATTCGTCGTAAAGCGCGCACAGCCACTGGACTGCAGGCCATAACCAGGCAGCCATACGCTATAGCCAAGGCGTAACCTCTTTCTGTAAACACTTTTGTCACCTATTCAGATACCAGACTTATGACCGACTTACCGGATAACGACTTCACCCAACGCTTCATCTTCGATGACAGCGACACCCGCGGCGAGATGGTTTCGCTGGAGCTCAGCTACGCTGAAGTCCTGGCCAAGCACGCCTATCCGGAGCCGGTTGCGCAACTGCTCGGCGAACTGATGGCGGCTGCGGCGTTGCTGGTCGGCACCTTGAAATTCGATGGCCTGCTGATCCTTCAGGCCCGCTCCGAAGGCCCGATTCCGCTGCTGATGATCGAGTGCTCCAGTGAGCGCGACATCCGTGGCCTGGCCCGTTACGAAGCGGACCGGATCGCCCCCGATGCCAGCCTGGCCGACTTGATGCCGGATGGTTCGCTGACGTTGACCATCGATCCGAAGCAAGGCCAGCGCTACCAGGGCGTCGTCGATCTGGACGGTGAAACCTTGTCCGACTGCTTCACCAACTACTTCGTCATGTCCCAGCAGATCGGTACGCGCATCAAGCTCTGCGCCGATGGCCGCCGCGCCCGTGGCCTGTTGCTGCAGCAACTGCCCGCCGATCGCCTGAAAGACGAAGAAGAGCGCGCCGCCAGCTGGCAACACCTCACTGCGCTGGCGACCACCCTGACGGCCGATGAGCTGCTGGGCCTGGACAACGAAACCGTGCTCCATCGTCTCTATCACGAAGAGCAGGTGCGTCTGTTCGATGTGCAGAAACTGCGCTTCCGCTGCAGCTGCTCGCGCGAACGTTCGGCCAATGCGTTGGTCAGTCTGGGTATGGAAGACGCGCAAAACCTGGTGGTCGAACACGGTGGAAAAATCGAGATCGATTGCCAGTTCTGCAACCAGCAGTACCTGTTCGACGCCGCCGATGTCACCCAATTGTTCGCCGGAGCGGGTGTCGAGACGCCGTCAGATACCCGGCACTAAAACGGTTCAGCGCAGGTAAATTCACTGGAAAGTGGCGTAATAGCGCCGTTACGACGGGAGGGCCCTACTCTTTTTGGGCTTTTCTGGCATAATCCGGCCCACTTTTTTCGCGGTAGTAGTGCACGACTTTCTACTACAAAACGTTTGGAGCACTCGGCCACTGGCCGACGGGGAACCTCATGACGCAAGCCAATAACGCCGTGTACACCGATCTGAGTGTTGATGATCTGGTTAAAGAAGCCCTCAACCGCGGTGAAGGCGAGCTTGCCGATACCGGCGCACTGGTTGTTCGCACCGGTCACCGTACCGGCCGTTCGCCAGTCGATCGTTTCATCGTTGAAGAGCCGTCCACCTCGGCCGCCATCGCCTGGGGCCCGATCAACCGCAAGTTCCCGGCCGACAAGTTCGATGCCCTGTGGGATCGCGTCGAGGCGTTCAACAACGCGCAAGAGCACTTCGTTTCCCACGTGCATGTAGGCGCGGCCGAAGATCACTACCTGGCCGTGAAGATGACCACTCAGACTGCCTGGCAGAACCTGTTTGGCCGTTGCCTGTTCATCAACCCGGCCCAGTACAACCCGGCTGGCCGTGAAGAGTGGCAAGTGCTCAACGTTGCCAACTTCGAGTGCGTGCCTGAGCGTGACGGCACCAACTCCGACGGTTGCGTGATCCTCAACTTCGCGCAGAAGAAAGTGCTGATCGCTGGCATGCGCTACGCCGGTGAAATGAAGAAAGCCATGTTCTCGGTGCAGAACTTCCTGCTGCCGGCCGCCGACGTGCTGCCAATGCACTGCGCTGCCAACATCGGCGAAGAAGGCGACGTGACCCTGTTCTTCGGTCTGTCCGGCACTGGTAAGACCACCCTGTCCGCCGACGAAAGCCGTTACCTGATCGGTGACGACGAACACGGCTGGGGCGAGGGCGTGGTGTTCAACATCGAAGGCGGTTGCTATGCCAAGTGCATCGACTTGTCCGAGAAGAACGAGCCGGTCATCTGGAAAGCCATCAAGCACGGCGCGGTCCTGGAAAACGTCGTTATCGACGATGCCAAGCACGCCGACTACGCCGATGTCAGCCTGACCCAGAACAGCCGTGCCGCCTACCCGCTGGAGCACGTTGCCAAGCGTTCCGAGAAGAACCTCGGTGGCGAGCCGAACGCTGTGATCTTCCTGACCTGCGACCTGACCGGCGTACTGCCGCCAGTGTCGATCCTCAACGAAGAGCAAGCGGCCTACCACTTCCTGTCCGGCTACACCGCGCTGGTGGGCTCGACCGAAATGGGTTCGGGCAGCGGCATCAAGTCGACCTTCTCCACCTGCTTCGGCGCACCGTTCTTCCCGCGTCCAGCTGGCGAATACGCAGAGCTGCTGATCAAGCGCATCCGCGGCTTCGGTTCCAAGGTTTACCTGGTCAACACTGGTTGGACCGGTGGTGGCTACGGCGTCGGCAAGCGCTTCAACATCCCGACCACCCGTGCGGTGATCGCAGCGATCCAGAGCGGCGCGCTGATCGGTACCGAAACCGAGCACCTGGACACAATCAACCTCGACGTGCCACTGGCCGTACCGGGCGTTGAGACTGGCCTGCTGAACCCACGCAATACCTGGGCCGACAAAGCCGCCTACGACGAAGCCGCCAAAGCACTGGCCGGCCTGTTCATCGAGAACTTCAAGAAGTTCGAAGTGAGCGACGCGATCAAGGCTGCCGGTCCTCAGTTGTAAGTGTTGGTTTGATGCAATGAAAAAGCCGCCCTTCGGGGCGGCTTTTTTGTAGGCGACGTTTCAGGTTTTCAGGTGCAAGACAAACGCGCCTACCAACACCAGTACTACCCCCAGTACCTGCACCTTCGCCAGCCGTTCCTTGAAAAACACATACCCCAGGATCGCCGCTATCCCTCCCGACAGCGTGCTGATCACCGTCACCACCGAAACCGACCCGGCCACTGCGCCCCAGGCGAATGACGAAAACCCGCCGAGGTTCATCAGGCTGGCGCCGGTCAGCGTCACGCAGTTTTTCAGCGGCGGGATTTTCAAGCCGTCGTCGATCCTGAGCACGATCACCACCAGCACCATCAGGCCCACCAGATACGCGAGCCAGAGCATCGTTACCGGTCCGAGTGTCGGCAGGACGAAGCGACCTTGCAGCCAGAAACTGGTGCCGTAGAACGCTGCTGCCAGCAGTGCGTAGGCGATGGAACTGCTGGCTTGGGTGTTGTGTGGCACCTTCGGGTCGGAGTGAATGCTGGACAGAACCACACCGAGCACACAAAGGCCGATGCACAGCAACTGGATCAGGCTGATGTGTTCGCCGCCGGCCCAGGACAACAGCGTGGTCACCACGCCATAGGACGTCACCAGCGGGGCGACGATGGAGGCTTTGCCCAAGGCGAAGGCCTTGGACAAGGCCAAGGCTCCGGACACCGTCAACACGGCGGCGGCGAGGCCGAAGAGCCAGGTTTCCAGCGGTGCGGCCAAGGACCGCAGAATGAATACCGGGAAGGCGACCAACAGCAGGCTCATGATGGTAAAGCCCAGCGCCTGACCGAAATACACGGCACGTTTGACGCCAACCGCGCGGGCGTTCAAGCCCACCAGGAAATCCGTGCCGCCCCACAGCACGGCGGCCAACAAGCCCATCAGAACGTCCACGCAATATCCTTATCGTTATTCGCCGGGGACGCTACAGGCTTTCAAGTTCATCCGTGTCCCAGCGTTGGGCCTTGATGGCCCGGTAGAGCATGCCGATGGTCAAAGGCACCTTGTCGCCGCGACCCTTGGCTTTGCGCTTAAGGAATACATCGTAGCCGTCAGGCTGGAAATAGCGATAGCTGTCGTAATCCACGAAATCGATGGCGAAGTGGTCTTCCAGGGTTTGACTTGGGCAAATCTTATTGTTCGTCAGAGAGGATGGGAAGGGCGGGAGCAGATTGCGGCGAAGCATTTTGCATGTACTTGGCGATGGCTTTTTCTCGAGTGGACAGTGGTTTTTCGAGATCTGCCGGCGACGTGTTGAATCCTGCAAAACGCAAGCTTGCTAGATGTTTGAGCGGCTGACCTTTTCGTAATACGACTGTTTTTGTTTGAGCGTTAGCTTGCTATAACGTTGCTTCAGGTGGCTAATGCATTCAATACATGGACAGGGTCATTATGAATAGCTTTCAGCAAAGCCTTAGCCGGCCCCGTTGGCTCGCGACGGCCCTGCTCCCAATTTCGCAAAGTGCCAAGTTGGACGTCGATCAATGCTGCGAATTTGGCTTGAGTTAAACCAGTGGCCTTACGGATTTCTTTGACGTGCAACGCAACTACTTGAAATTCGCGGGAAGGTCGCCGCTCACCCCGTACAATCTCGTCCATCTGTTGTACGCTTTCCATCAGCTCATCAAAAAATTTGCTCATGGTTATCTCCAGTGTTCAATGACTGCTTTCAACGCTTTGCGCTCATCGGCGGTCAAATCTTGTTGTTCATTTTTAGGGTAGATCATCAATAAAGCGATTTGCGATGCCGAGATGAAATGATAGTAAATCACTCGAGCTCCGCCTCGTTTACCATGTCCCTTCGCTGCGACCCGCATTTTGCGGATCCCGCCTGTCCCTTCGATAACGTCGCCGGCTGAAGGGTTCGACACCAGCAGCTTCTGTAATATCGCGTAGGCATCGTCATCCAATAATTCTTTGGCTCGACGAGTGAAGATTGAGGTTTCAATAAAAATCATCAGTAATGTACGCCATTGGCTTACTTTTTGGCAGTGCCGGCGGTCCTGAATGACCTCCGCTTTTTCAGTTGCGACCATTATTGTTCTTCAGCCGGTCAGTTTCGGCAGGCGTTGCCGGGCGATGTCGAGCAGGTCGTTGCCGTCCTGGGTCAGCAGGTACAGCGCATTGACGATGTTGGGGATATCGCGGGTGTCGGCCTGTTTGAAGCACAGGCAATACAAGGTCTCCAGCAGGTCGCTGGCGGCGCGGATGCGCTGGCGGGCGGCGTCGAGGATTTCCAGGGGATCGGCCTCGGTGTCGATCACCAGTACCGGGGATTCGCTGTTGCTGGATTTGAGCGGGCGATAGCGGTCGGTCAGTGGGTCGGGGCGGATCATCGAGGTGGGTCCTGTGCGAAATCGGCAAGTGCGCCCGGTAAGCCCAGACACGGTTTTTCAGCCTTGCCGGAAACTATAGAAGGGCGTGGTGTTGTGCGACAAGACGGCTGAGATCGACAGGTGTTGTAGGGTTTTGCGCGGTTATTGAGGAAAGGGACTACAGACGCCGCAGAAGCTGTAGGGCATTTCGAATTTCGCTGCCCGCGAAGGCGATTTGCCAGGCGCCGCACTCCCAAGCCATCCGCTGTATCATCCCGTATCGTTTTTGCCCCCGACCTTTTCTCGACTCGCTGCGATCGCCGGCTAGGCTTTGCTCATCGCAGCAGTCAACGGAGTGACAGCTTATGCACAACACCCTGGAACAGGTTTTCGGTTATCCACAGTTTCGGCCCGGTCAGGAGGCAACGATCAGCGCAGTGCTGGCGGGGCGATCGGCGGCGGCAATTTTCCCCACTGGCTCCGGCAAGTCCCTTTGCTATCAGCTGTCGGCCGTATTGCTGCCGCACCTGACGTTGGTGGTCTCGCCCTTGCTGGCGTTGATGCAGGATCAGTTGGCGTTCCTGCAACGCCACGGCATTGCGGCGGGCAGTATCGATTCGGCCCAGAGCCGCGATGACGCCAGCGATGTCATGGCCCGCGCCAAGTCCGGCGAACTGAAAATCCTGATGGTCTCCGTGGAGCGCTTGAAAAACGAGCGCTTTCGTAATTTCCTGCAGCAGGTGCCAATCTCGTTGCTGGTGGTGGACGAGGCGCACTGCATCTCCGAATGGGGGCATAACTTTCGCCCGGATTACCTCAAGCTTCCGGACTATCAGCGCCAGTTCAATATCCCCCAGGCGTTGTTGCTGACCGCCACCGCGACGCCGAAAGTGATCGCCGACATGCAGGCGAAATTCGCCATCGAACCTGGCGACGTGGTGACCACCGGTTTCTATCGGCCGAACCTCAATCTGTGGGTGGAGCCGGTTCGCGGCCAGGACAAGCGCCGACGCCTGGTTGAATGGATGAGCCAGCGACCCGGCCAACCGAGCATCGTCTACGTCACCCTGCAGAAAACCGCCGAGCACATTGCCGAACATCTGCAGCGCCATGGCATTCAGGCCGAGGCCTATCACGCCGGCTTGCCTCACGAGCAGCGCGAAGGCATCCAGAAGCGTTTCATGGGCGGGCAGTCCAATTGTATCGTCGCTACCATCGCCTTCGGCATGGGCATCGACAAGAGCGATATCCGTAACGTCGTGCATTTCGACCTACCCAAATCGATCGAAAACTACAGCCAGGAAATCGGCCGTGCCGGGCGTGACGGGTTGCCATCGGACTGCCTGGTGCTGGCCAACCGCGACAGCCTCAACGTGCTGGAAAACTTCGTCTATGGCGACACGCCTGAACGGGACGGTATCCGCTGCGTGCTCGACGAGATGCGGGCCGCCGCGCCCGAGGGACAATGGGAGTTTCTGCTGGGGCCACTGGCGGACCAGAGCAACATCCGCCAGCTGCCGCTCAAGACCTTGCTGGTTCAGCTGGAGCTTCGTGGTCTGATCGCTCCGCGTTATGCCTACTACGCCGAATACCGGTTCAAGTATCTGCAGGAGCCCGAGCAATTGCTGGCTCGCTTCGAGGGTGAGCGCAGGGATTTCGTCGCGGCGATCATCCAGACGTCCCCGCGCGCGCGTACCTGGGCCACGGTGAATTTCGATGCGCTGTACGAACAGCATCAGGCCGAGCGCAGTCGGGTGGTCAAGGCGCTGGATTATTTCCAGGAAAAGGGCTGGGTCGAGCTTGAAAGCAAGCTGATGACCGAGGTCTACAGCCTGCTGCAAACCGATTTCGACAGTGCCGAGTTGAGTGCAGAGCTGCACGCCGGCTTCACTCGGCATGAGCAGACCGAGGTTGCGCGGATACACGCCATGCTGGATCTGTTCGCCACTGATCGCTGCCTGGGTTATCGCCTGGCCGAGTATTTCGGCGACGAAAATGTGCCCCGTCAGTGTGGGCATTGTTCGGTTTGTCACGGGCAAGTCGCACGACTGCCAGCACCCCCGGAGTTGCCTGCGCTTGAGGATAAAAATTTCGAGGCGCTGTGTAGCGATTTTATCCACAAGCATGAACAACACACGGGGAGTTTGCCGTCGGCCGAGCGTGTGACGCGGTTTCTGTGCGGGATCAGTGTGCCCTTGTTTACCAAGCTCAAGGTGCGGACGATTTCGGGATTTGCGGTGTTGGAAGATTATCCGTATGCCGAGGTTCGAGGGTGGGCCGAGGCACACCTCTAACCCGTGTGTGGGCGCATCCATCCGCTGAATGTTGCTCATCACAGGAATAAATTTCAAAAAAGCGCAGCGGCTGACTATGGTGAGGGCTGTCTTCGGATCGCCAACAAGAGAACAGAACATGAGCCAGACACCGTTCGATATTCAGCGCGCAGCCGTGATCGGCGCGGGCACCATGGGCCGCGGCATTGTCATGTGCCTGGCCAACGCCGGGGTAGCGGTGCAATGGGTCGATAACAATCCGCAGATGCTTGAACAGGCACTGGTCACCGTGGCGGACACCTACGCCCATAGTGTTCGGCAAGAACGCATCGATCAGGCCGAGGCCGATGCCCGTATCGCGCGGGTCACGGCAGCGGCCAATTATGCGGCCATCCGTGACGTCGACCTGGTGATCGAAGCCGTTTACGAAAACCTCGAGCTCAAGCAGTCAATCTTCCGCGAACTGGATGGCCTGCTCAAACCTGAAGCCATTCTGGCGAGCAACACTTCAGCGCTGGACATTGATGCCATCGCTGCCGTCACACGCCGTCCGCAACAAGTCCTGGGCCTGCACTTTTTCAGTCCGGCGCACATCATGAAACTGCTCGAAATCGTCCGCGGAGCCCAGACTGCCCCAGCGGTGCTGGAAGCCGCACTGGCGTTGGGCAAGCGCATGGGCAAGGTCAGTGTGGTGTCGGGCAATTGCGACGGCTTCATCGGCAATCGCATGCTCAATACCTACGTGCTGGAGGCGCGCAAAATGCTGCTGGAGGGTGCTTACCCTTACCAGGTGGATGCGGCGCTGCAAGGTTTCGGTTTCGCCATGGGGCCATTCCGCATGTTCGACGTGGTTGGCGTCGATTTGCAATGGCGTGCCCGGCAACTGTCCGGCGTTGGGCAGGATGCGCCAGAGGTGCAGGTGGATAACCGTCTGTGTGAATTGGGCCGTTTTGGCCAGAAGAGCGGCGATGGCTTCTACCACTATGAACCGGGTAGCCGTCAGGCTGAGCACGATCCGCAGGTCGATGTGCTGGTACTGGAAGTCAGCGAAGGACTGGGGTTCCATCGTCGCGAGATAAGTCAGGAGGAGATTCTGGAGCGATGCCTGCTGGCGCTGGTCAATGAGGGCGCGAAGATTCTTCAGGAAGGCATCGCCGGATCGGCCCATGACATCGATCTGGTTTACCTCAACGGATACGGGTTCCCGGCGGACAAGGGCGGGCCGATGGCCTGGGCGGATCAGCAGGGGTTGGCGGATATTCATCAGCGGCTGTTGGCACTGGAGACCCGCCAGGGCGATCACTGGAGCCCGGCGCGGTTGATTGGTGAGTTGGCGGCGGCGCGGAAAGGGTTTGCCGACAAGTAATTGATGTGGCGCCTGTTCCGGCGCCTTCGCGAGCAAGCCCGCTCCCACAGTTGAAGGCGTTCCACTGTGGAGCGGGCTTGCTCGCGAAGAACGATAACGCGGTTTTTCGCCTTAAATTGGTCATCCAACCTCAGGAATCAACGCTGATGCCCCAACGCTCGGAATACCCGCACCTTCAGCCCATCACTACACGCTGGCACGACAATGACGCCTATGGCCACGTCAACAACGTCACCTACTACAGCTTCTTCGACACGGCGGTGAACACCTACCTCATCGAAGTCGGTGGGCTGGACATCCACGATGGCGAGGTGGTGGGTTTCGTGGTGAGTTCGGCCTGTGATTACTTTGCTTCCATCGCCTTCCCGGATCGGATCGAGATCGGCTTGCGGGTCGGCAAGTTGGGCAGCAGCTCGGTGCAGTACGAATTGGCGGTGTTCAAGCAAGGGGAAGACGAGGCCTGTGCGGCGGGGCGCTTCGTGCATGTGTTCGTCGACCGGGCATCGAATCAGCCGGTGGCGATTCCGCTCGCATTGCGCAGTGCGATGGAGCGCCTGGTAGTTTAAAACGGGCAAAAAAAATCGCAGCCCTTGGGCTGCGATTTTATCTATCAGTGAACCGCCTGGTATTCCGGGATCAGTCACGATGGCGATAGTACTTGTGATGCTTGCGGTGGCCATACGCATGACCGCGACCTGGGTGGCCGTCACGGTAGTAACGACGATCATCATGACCGCGATATCGACGACCGTCATGATCATCGTCATCATCATCGGCTTTGTTGCCCATATAGTTACCCAGCGCGCCACCGGCACCGCCGCCTGCTGCGGAGCCGATCAGGCTGCCGGTGGTGCCGCCAACGCTGCGGCCAACCACGTTACCGCCTGCTGCGCCCAACGCACCGCCAATAGCGGCTTCGCCACGGCTGCGTTTGTCTGCGCCGACTGCGCTACCACCCGCGCCGCCCAGGGCCGCGCCGATGGTGGAACCTGTATTGCCGCCCAGCGATTGGCCGACGACCGAGCCCAAAACCCCGCCCAATGCGCCGCCCACACCTGCTTCGGTGGTGCCGCCAGCAGAGGCCATGCCACTGACCAGGCCAAGGGACAACAAGAGAATCGAGGAGAACTTCATGGAGGAACCTCAAGGGGATGACGACGCGATCCTGAGGCTGTGTCATGGGCGTGACAATCGAAATCCGACGAGTAACACGACTTGAGCACATTTCTATAAGTTGCTGTTTTTTGGGCGGAACTTAATGGTTTTTCGCCGGTCTTTAGTTACTTCGGACAGGCCGTTTTTGAGAAAAAACGGCCTTTTTTGTGGGCGTTTGGAAACTGTTTCATCCGGATTATTCGTTGGATGATCCACCGCTTTCGCGAGCAAGCCCGCTCCCACATTGAATACCAGGCGTACATAAAATCTGTGTTCGCTGAAGATCAAATGTGGGAGCGGGCTTGCTCGCGAAGACGCCAGTCCAGGCGCCGAATCAGGCCGACCTGGCCATGATCAACCCAGTCTCACTCGCCGCTTCCAACCGGATCGCCACGAACTTCGACGTTGGTGTATGGCTGCCATCCCCGGTGCTCTCCAGCGGCACCAGCGGATTCACTTCCGGATAGTACGCCGCCGCTTGTCCTGCAGGAATATCAAATGCCAGCAGCGTGAAGCCCTTCACCCGTCGTACAACGCCATCATCCCAGATCGACACGATGTCCGCCTTCTGCCCCGGCTTGAAGCCCAGGCGAATGATGTCAGCTTCGTTGACGAACAGCACATCACGTTGGCCTTTAACCCCGCGGTAACGGTCATTGAGACCATAGATCGTGGTGTTGTACTGATCGTGGGAGCGCATCGATTGCATGATCAGGTCCGGCAACACACCGGTGGCTCGGGTACGTTCGTGAACCAGATCCCTGGGTAGCGCGTTCGGGCGGAAGTTGGCCCGGCCGGATGCGGTATTCCACTTGCGCGCGCCGGCGCTGTTGCCCAGGTAGAAGCCGCCTGGGTGCTTGACCCTTTCGTTGAAATCCTTGAAGCCTGGGATGGTATCGGCAATCAAGTCGCGGATGCGCCTGTAGTCGGCCACCAGCCAGTTCCAGTCGACCGGATGGCTGCCCAGGGTCGCGGCGGCGATGCCGGCCAGGATCGCCGGTTCCGAGCGCATCTGGTTCGACAGTGGCTGCAACTGTCCGTTGGAGGCGTGGACCATGCTGAACGAATCTTCGACAGTCACCGCTTGCGCGCCTTCAGTCTGGATGTCGATGTCGGTACGGCCCAGGCACGGCAGGATCAGGGCGTCTTTGCCGTGAGTCAGATGACTGCGGTTAAGCTTGGTGCTGATCTGCACGGTCAGGTCGCAGTTGCGCAGGGCCTGGAAGGTGCGCGGGCTGTCCGGGGTGGCTTGAGCGAAGTTGCCACCCAGGCCGATGAAGACTTTGGCCCGGCCTTCGGCCATGGCATGAATCGCCTCGACCACGTTGTGGCCGTTTTCCCGCGGAACCTTGATCTGGAAGCGACGCTCCAGGGCATCAAGGAACGCCACGGGTGGCCGTTCGTTGATGCCCATGGTCCGGTCGCCCTGCACGTTGCTGTGGCCACGCACCGGGCACAGGCCGGCGCCTGGCCGTCCGATGTTGCCGCGCAGCAACATCAGGTTGGTGATTTCCTGGATGGTCGCGACCGAATGGCGATGCTGGGTGATGCCCATGGCCCAGCACATGATGACGTTCTTGCCCTTGGCGTACATGCGCGCCGCGCGCTCGATTTCCACCAGGGGCAGGCCGGACTGCTCGACGATCTGCTCCCATGGGGTTTCGTCGATGGCGGCCAGGTAGTCCAGTACATTGACGCTGTGTTCATTGAGGAAGGCGTGATCGAACACCGCAGGCTCGCCCGCATTCTGTGCATCACGCTCCCATTGCAGCAGGAATTTCGCCATACCCCGCATGATCGCCATGTCGCCGCCCAGCGCCGGACGGAAGTACGCGGTGTTGGTCGGTTTGTCGCCATTGGTGAGCATTTCGATCGGGTGTTGCGGGTGCTGGAAGCGCTCCAGGCCGCGCTCTTTCAGTGGGTTGATGCACACCACCTGTGCGCCGCGCTTCACTGCTTCACGCAACGGTTCGAGCATCCGAGGATGGTTGGTGCCAGGGTTCTGGCCCCAGACGAAAA
Source organism: Pseudomonas sp. PLMAX (assembly GCF_046042685.1). Lineage (NCBI taxonomy): Bacteria > Pseudomonadati > Pseudomonadota > Gammaproteobacteria > Pseudomonadales > Pseudomonadaceae > Pseudomonas > Pseudomonas sp. PLMAX. The sequence goes on from NZ_CP064949.1 coordinate 409,094, forward strand.
TCGCATCGGCGTGTTCGAAGTCGTCGAAGGTCACGGTGCCTTTGCCGACGCCGACACTTTGTGACAGCGCCACGCCGCTGGCTTCGTGGCACATGTTCGAGCAGTCGGGGAAGTTGTTGGTGCCATAGGCGCGCACGAACAGTTGGTACAAGAAAGCCGCTTCGTTACTGGCCCGGCCGGAAGTATAGAACTCGGCCTGGTCCGGGCTCGCCAAGCCGTTCAGGTGTTTGGCGATCAGCGCAAAGGCAGCGTCCCAACTGATCGGCTTGTAGCGATCGGTCTCGGCGTCATAGCTCATCGGCTCGGTCAGCCGGCCCTGATATTCAAGCCAGTAGTCGCTTTGCTCCAGCAGCGAAGTGACGCTGTGTTTGGCGAAAAAACTGGCGTCGACGCGGCGTTTGGTCGCTTCCCAGTTCACCGCCTTGGCGCCGTTCTCACAGAACATCACCATGCCGGCTTCGTTGGAGTCACCCCAGGCGCAACCGGGACAGTCGAAGCCGCCGTTCTTGTTGGTCTTGAGCATCATGCGCAGGTTTTTCAGCGCGTTGTCGCTGCCCAACCAGGCCTGGGCGACGCTGATCAGTGCGCCCCAACCTCCGGCCGGGCCTGTGTAGGGTTTGTAGCGAGGGACAGGTTTCTGGTCGGCTTGACGGTGTTGACTCACGCTTGGTTCTCCAACGCTGGGCTGTAGACCCGCGGCGCATTCTTTTGTGGCAGATGGATGAGATTGAGGTTGTGGCGACGGGCCCATTGCACGGCAAGGCCCGTGGGAGACGACAGGCTGACCAGGGTCTGGATGCCGGCGCGCAAGACTTTCTGGATCAATTCGAGGCTGCAGCGACTGGTGACGATCGCCAGCCCGCCTGCCGTCGGAATGTTTTGCCGGATCAAGCCACCGATCAATTTGTCGAGGGCGTTGTGCCGGCCGATATCTTCACGGCCCAGCAACAGTTGGCCCTGGTCGTTCATGAACACGGCCGCGTGCACCGCCCCGCAGTGCTGGCCAAGCGGCTGGAAAGCGCCAATGCGCTGGCGCAGGCCATCGAGCCATTCAATGGGTGGCAGCGGGGCGCCCGGCAATACCTGGAGGTCCGGCAATGCCTGCTCGACCGCTTCCACGCCGCACAGCCCGCAACCGCTGGTACCGGCCAGTTGCCGACGCTGTTGCTTGAGGTTCCAGAACGCGCGATTGGCGATGGTCACTTGCGCGTACTGCGCCGAGCCCGCGCCGCTGAGTTGCAGGTCATAGATGTCCGTGGCGTCCTGGATGATGCCGCTGCCCAGGCTGAAGCCGACGATGAAGTCTTCAAGGTCCGTGGGCGTTATCAGCATCACCGCCTGGCTGATGCCGTTATAGGCAATCGCCAGTGCGACTTCCTCGGCCAGCGCGGTGCTGGCCGACTCCGAGTGTTCAAGATTGCTGTAGCTGTACGTTTGGCTGGCGTCGGGCGCGGGCGTTTCGAGGGCAGGCGCCGCGCAGGCTGGGCGCTTGGCGTTCATGGCATCACCGAGGGTTTGATCAGCTTTAAGACTAGGCGCGGCAACTTGTCACGTCTAATCGCTATTACTGATCTGCCGATAGATGCCGTCGATCAAGCGCCGATCAACGATTGCTGATAAAGCGCAAAACAGGCCTCCGCCAGGGCCGAGCGTGGCGCGCTGCGTCGCATGATCAGCCCCAGCCGGCCGAGGGTCTGGGCGTTTTCGATCGGTTGCAGGCGCAAATGATCGGTCAGTCCTTCCAGGCCTCCGTCCAACGGCATCACCGCGCAGCACAAGCCACCGTGCACAGCTTGTAACAGTTGATGGACGGCATCGGTTTGCAACAAAGGCTGCGGGTTGAGCCCTCGACTATGGAAGTTGTGGTCGATGGACTGGCGAAAGTGCATGCCGCTGGTGAGCATGCCCAGCGGCAATTCGATCAGCGACTCCCAACTCAGCGGTGCATCGCCAAAGGTAAAGAAACGCTGATCGTAGAGCAGGCCCATGCGGGTTTCATTGAAGGTCAGGGAATCGAAGCGCTCGGCATCCAGGCGTTCGAGGTAGGACACGCCGAGGTCCAGGCGATTGTTCGCCAGTTGTTCGAGGATCTGCTCGGAACTCAGGGCCGAGAGTTCGAAGCGCAGGTTCGGGTGTTCCGCATGCAGGCGTTGCAGCAGCGGCAAGGGATCGAAGCTCGACAGCGGCACCACGCCCAGGCGCAGGGTGCCGACCAGGTTACCGCGACAGGCGGCCGCCTCGGCGTACAGGCCATCATAGGCCGCCAGAACGGTGCGCGCCCAAGCCAGCACCCGCTCGCCAGGTGCAGTGAAGCCTTCGAAGCGCTGGCCGCGATTGACCAGCGGCAGGTCGAGTTCTTCTTCGAGGCTGCGCAGGCGCATGGACAGGGTCGGCTGGGTAATGTGGCAGCGCGCGGCGGCCTGGCCGAAATGGCGGGTTTCGTCCAGAGCGATGAGGAATTTCAGCTGCTTGATGTCCATCTTCGTTCCTGGAGGCGGGAAGGGGCGATTCTATCGCAAGCGGCGTCATTGGTCGGTTTGGATTGGCAAATGACTGCCGTGGTCTAGGCTTTTGCGTCTGGAACCCGAAACCCAAGGAGAGCGAAACAATGAGCCTGTTCAGTTTTCTAAAAGAAGCCGGTGAAAAAATCCTCGATGCGTTGACGCCGGACAAAGCCGAAGCCAACAGCGAGGCGTTGACCAAGCATGTGCAGAGTGCGTTGACGGGGATCGACACTTCCAAGATTCAGGTCAAGGTCGAGGGCGACAAGGTGATCGCCAGCGGCGAAGCGAATACGCAGGAAGAGAAGGAGAAAATCCTCCTGGCCCTGGGCAATGTGGCAGGTGTCAGCGGTGTTGAAGACGAGATCACTGTTACTGGACCTGTGGTCGTGGCGGCGAAGTTTGTTGTGGTCGAGAAGGGCGACACCCTGAGTGCCATTTCCTTGCGCGTGTATGGCAATGCCAACCTGTACAACAAAATCTTCGAGGCCAACAAACCCATGCTCAAGGATGTGAACAAGATCTATCCGGGGCAATCGTTGCGGATTCCCGAATAATGTGAGGCTCTGTAGGAGCTGCCGCAGGCTGCGATCTTTTGATCTTGTTTTTAAAGATCACAGTCAAAGATCGCAGCCTTCGGCAGCTCCTACAGGGAATCAAAGGCCGGTTATCAAATCCCGATAATCACCCACCGCAGCAAATTCAGCGGTGTCCTTGGGCCCCTTTTGGCTGTCCGGCTCTTTCACGGCCAGCAAATGCCCCACACCAAAATCCCGCGCACTGCGCAGGATCGGCAAGGTGTCATCGATAAACAGGCTGCGCGCCGGCTCGAAGTCGATGTCAGCCTGCAAGGCATCCCAGAACTGCGGGTTTTCCTTGGGGAAACCGTAATCGTGGGAGCTGATCAGGCGCTCGAAATAGGGTGCCAGTTCGATTCTTTCCAGCTTCAAGGACAGCGAATCGCGGTGCGCGTTGGTGATCAGCACCACGCGTTTGCCTGCACGCTTGATCGCGGCCAGGAAGGTGTCCGCATCCGGGCGCAGGGCGATCAGATGAGCGGTTTCCAGTTTCAGCTCGCGCACCGGCAGCTTCAGTTCGGCACTCCAGAAATCCAGGCAGTACCACTGCAGCTGGCCAGCATTGCGTTCAAACAGGGGCTGCAGTTCCATATCGGCCATGGCCCGACTCACTCCGTGCCATTCGGCATAGCGCTTTGGCAGGTGCTCCAGCCAGAAATGGTTGTCGAAGTGCAGGTCCAGCAGCGTGCCGTCCATGTCCAGCAGAACGGTATCGATATCGCGCCAGGGCAGCAGGGACATAAAAACTTCTCCAGCGGTAAAAAAAGGTATCCGGGGACAACAAACAGGATAGGCCGGGTATAGTAACCCGCTATCGCCCAGGAGCCGCTCATGCGCCAGAAACCCACCATCCTCGCCCGCGAGATTGTCGCCACCAGCCGTTTGTTCTGCGTCGAGGAGCTGAAGCTGCGTTTTTCCAATGGCGTGGAGCGCACCTATGAGCGGCTGGTCGGCAAGGGTGCAGGTTATGGCGCCGTGATGATCGTGGCGATGCTCGATGCGGACCATGCCGTCCTGGTCGAGGAATACTGCGGCGGTACCGATGAATACGAATTCTCGCTGCCCAAAGGCTTGATCGAGCCAGGTGAGGACGTTCTGGCGGCAGCCGAGCGCGAGCTCAAGGAAGAAGCCGGTTTTGGCGCGCGACAGCTTGAGCATTTGACCGAGCTGTCGCTGTCCCCCGGTTACATGAGCCAGAAAATCCAGGTGGTCTTGGCCACTGACCTGTACGAAGAACGCCTGGAAGGTGACGAACCTGAGCCGATGGGCGTGGACAAGGTCAACCTGCGCGAGTTGTCGGCGCTGGCGCAGAACCCGAAGTTCACCGAAGGCCGGGCCTTGGCAGCCTTGTACCTGGCCCGTGACCTGTTGACCCAGCGCGGGGTGTTCCAGCCATGAATTTTCCCCACCCATTGATGGCGCCGGTGGTCGAGCTGGCGTTGCAGGCCGGCGATGCGATCCTGCCATTTTGGCGCACCGGCACGCAGGTGACCGCCAAGGCGGATGACTCACCCGTGACGGCCGCCGACCTGGCCGCTCATCATCTGATCCTGGCCGGGCTGACGGCGCTGGATCCGAGCATCCCGGTGCTGTCCGAGGAAGACGCCAACATCCCCCAGAGCGTACGCGCCGGATGGCAGCGCTGGTGGCTGGTGGACCCGCTGGACGGCACTAAGGAATTCATTTCCGGCAGTGAAGAGTTCACCGTCAACATCGCGCTGATCGAGCAGGGGCGCGTGGTATTTGGCGTGGTGTCGATGCCGACCAACGGGCGTTTCTATGTCGGTGGTGCCGGGTTCGGCGCGTGGCGTGGCGATCAAGGTGGCACGCCCGTGGCGATTGCGGTGCGTGATGTTCCGGCCCCCGGTCAGCCGTTCACCGTGGTTGCCAGCCGTCGCCATTCCAGTCCAGAGCAGGAACGCTTGCTGGCTGGGTTGAGCGCCAGCCTGGGGGAACTGGAACTGGCCAACATCGGCAGTTCTCTGAAGTTCTGCCTGTTGGCCGAGGGGGCGGCGGATTGTTATCCACGCCTGGCGCCGACTTCGCAGTGGGATACAGCAGCGGCTCAAGGCGTGCTGGAAGGGGCGGGTGGCGAGGTGCTCGATTTGAAGGGTACGCCGTTCTGTTATCCGGCGCGGGAGTCGCTTTTGAATGAGTTCTTTTTGGCGCTGCCGGCCAAGGCTGCTTGGCGGGAGCAGTTGTTGGCGTTGGCTCGAGGTTAAAATCAAAAGATCGCAGCCTGCGGCAGCTCCTACAGGGGTATTCGTATGGCTGCGATTTTTGCGTTAGCGGTGTAGCACGTATTGCCCGACAAACTTCACTGCATCCTCATCGCTACCCGCATTCACCACTCGCGTATGCAGGCTCAATCGCGCCCGTCCGTACCGCTGATACATCGCCAGGAATTTCTTCCACACCTGCGCACTCGGCGCCTGGCAAATGGCGTGTGCATCGCCTGTCACTGGCAGCGGGTAGTTGATCTGCCCTTCCTGAATAACGATGTGCCCGTCGCTTATCCCTTCTTCTTTCAGGCGTAAATGCAGCCAGCCCCAACCGGCCAGTACCGCGCCGCAATACAGGCTGCCGCCGAACATGGTGCTCTTGTGGTTGACGTTGGCGTCCAGCGGCAAGTACAGGCGCAGTTGCTGATCGTGCCAGTCGAGCACCTTGAGGCCCATGTCCCGTGTGAGGGGAATGTCGTGGTGGAGGACGGATTCCAGTTGACGACTGTCGCGGCTCATTCAGGGGCCTCTTGTTTGTAGTGGATGAGTGGGCGGCGGCTCAATCGAGGTCGTCGCCATGGGTGGAGGTGCCGCTGTCGGCAAAGCTCAGGCCGTGCTTGCGCAATTTGTCATGCAAGGTCTTGCGTGGAATGCCAAGCGCCTCGGCGACGCTGCGTACCGAGCTGTGCGAGCGCGCCAGTTCCGCGGCAATCAGGGTTTTTTCGAAGTTTTCCACCTGCTCGCTCAACCCGCCGCTGACCATGTCTACCGTCGTGCCAACCGAGCCTTGCACCTCGTTGTTATCCAGCGCCAGTTCCAGGCCCAGGGCGAAGCGTTCGGCCGCATTTTGCAGCTCGCGCACGTTGCCAGGCCAGGTGTGGCGCAACAGCAGGGCGCGTTGCCCGGGTTGCAGTTCATGCGGCGGCAAGCCGTGGCGGGCGCTGGCTTCATCGGCGAAATGCTGGAACAGCATCAGCGCATCTTCACCGCGTTCGCGCAGTGGCGGAATGCGCAGGGGCGCGACGTTCAGGCGATAGTACAGGTCGGCGCGGAAGCGCCCCTGATCGGCGGCCTGACGCAGGTCTTCCTTGGTGGCGGCGATGATGCGGATGTCCAGCGGGATCAGTTGATTGCCGCCCAGACGTTCGACCACCCGCTCCTGCAGCAAGCGCAGCAATTTCACCTGGACGTCCAGGCTCATGCTTTCGATCTCATCGAGAAACAGTGTGCCGCCGTTGGCAAACTCGAACTTGCCGATGCGGCGTTTCTGCGCGCCGGTGAATGCACCTGGCTCGTGGCCGAACAGCTCGCTTTCGACCACCGACTCGGCCAGCGCCCCGGCGTTGATCGCCACGAACGGACCATTGCGCCGATTCGACAGGTCATGCAGCGCGCGGGCCACCACTTCTTTGCCGGCCCCGGTTTCACCGAGGATCAACACGTCTGCCCGGGTCGCCGCCAAGGCGCCGATTTGCTCGCGCAGGCGCAGCATCGAGGGCGAGTGTCCGACCAGGCGTGTGCTCAATTCATTGCGATCGCTCAGGGCCAGGCGCAGGCTGCGGTTGTCCAGCACCAGTCGGCGCAGGGCCAGGGCGCGGCGAACGCTGTCGAGCAGGGCGTCGCTGGCGAAGGGTTTTTCCAGAAAGTCATAGGCCCCGGCGCGCATGGCTTGCACCGCCAGCGGCACATCGCCGTGGCCGGTGATCAGCAGCACCGGCAGTTCCGGGTCCTGGGCGTGGAGTTCGGTCAGCAGTTCGATGCCGTCCATGCCCGGCATGCGGATATCGCTGACGACCACGCCCGGCCAGTCGCGCTCCAGTTGCGCGGCCAGGCCCTTGGCTTCTGCCAGCGGCAGAATCTTCAGGCCGGCCAGGTCAAGGGTCTGGCTCAAGGCCTGGCGCAGATGGGGATCGTCGTCGATCAACACGACCTGGATGCGGTTGTCGATGGTCATGCACTTCGGTCCTCGGACGGTTGCAGGCTCACACCCGGTGCGCCTGCGCGCAGTTTCAGGGTAATCAGGGCGCCGCCTTCCTTGTGGTTGGCGAACGACAGTTCGCCGCCGAAGGCGCGCATCAGGGTCTCGCAGATCGCCAGCCCCAATCCAAGGCCCTGGGTGCGGGTCTTGGTGGTGTAGAAGGGCTCGCTGGCGCGGCCGAGGGCCTCCAGGCAGAAACCGGGGCCGTTGTCGCGAATGTACAGGTTGACGCCTTCGGCCGTGGATTGGGCACTCAACCAGAGTTTTCGCGGCGGGCCTTTTTCCGTCAGGGCATCCAGGGCGTTGGCCAGCAGGTTGCCCAGCACCTGACGCAGGCGGGTTTCTCCGGCCTCGACCCACAACGTGGCGGCGGGCAAGTCGCGGATCAACTCGACTTCCATACTGCGCCGACGCTTGGCCAGCAAGGCCAGGGCATCGTCCAGCGCCGGTTGCAGGGCGACGCTCTCCGGGGCATGGCGATCGCGCCGGGCAAAGGCGCGCAGGTGAGCAATGATTGACGCCATGCGGCCGGTCAATTCGCTGATCAGCTTGAGATTGCCGCGGGCATCGTCGGTGCGCTGGTGGTCGAGCAGCACCTCGGCGTTTTCCGCGTAGCTGCGGATGGCCGCCAAGGGTTGGTTGAGTTCGTGGCTGATGCTTGCCGACATCGTGCCCAGGGCCGACAGCTTGCCGGCCTGCACCAGATCATCCTGGGCGCGAACCAGTTCTTGCTGGGCTTGTTCGCGTTCCAGCACTTCCTGTTTGAGTCGACGGTTGAGGCCCTCAAGATCACTGGTGCGCTCGGCCACCCGGCCTTCCAGTTCGCGCCGGGCCTTGGCTTCGAAGGCGATCCGTTCCAGGTAGTGGCGGCGGCGTTGCATCATCAGGCCGAGCAACAGCATCAACACCAGCAGCGTCGCGCCACCGATGGCGAGCACCGTGCGCACCGGGCGATCTATCAGGGTGCGCGGGGCGAGGATGCTGACGTTCCAGCCGGTTTCCGCGATCGCCTGGGTCTGGGTCAACCAGGCGTTGGGATTGAGCTTCAGCGGCTTGGGTTCGCGGGTGGGGTAGGGCTGGATCGCGGTGATTGCCTTGCGCTCTTCTTCGCTCAACTCACGGGTCGAACGAAAGCGCCATTCCGGGCGCGAGGTGAGGATGACCACGCCGTTGTGATCGGTCAGCAGCAGTTGCTCCGGAGTTTTACCCCACAGGCTTTCGGTGTGATCGAGGTCGACCTTGACCACCAGCACGCCGGTGATTTTCTCGCCCTCGCGCACGGCAGCGGCGAAGAAGTAGCCACGTTTGGCGGATGTGGTGCCCAGGCCGAAAAAACGCCCGAGTCGACCGGCCATGGCTTCGCTGAAGTACGGCCGGAAGGCAAAGTTACGACCGACGAAGCTGTCGTGCTTGTCCCAGTTGGAGGCGGCCAGGGTCTTGCCCGTGGTGTCCATCAGGTACATGACTTCGGCGCCGGTCTGGCTGCTGATGTTTTTCAGCAGACGGTTGGCGTTGCCCTGGGTGACGCCATCGTCCGGCGCGCCAAGCACGGCGCGCAGGGCCGGCAGGTCGCCGAGGATCTGCGGCAATACTTCATAACGATGCAGGGTGCCCAGCAGGTTGGCGACGTAGAGATCAAGGGTCTGGCGATTCTGCCCGGCCAGTTCGCTGCGGTAATAGCGCTCGGCCAGATGCTCCAGCGGCCACAGCAAGGGCGCCAGGCACAACGCGAGCAGGGCCAGGCTGCGCCAGCGGGGTCTGCGGGGAAGGGTCGGAGTCATGAGCATCGAGCGCCTGTGGGTACAGGTGCATTATGCCTAGGCTTGCCGACGCAGTCTGCGCGCTGAAAAGGGCGCCGCCGTTTCAGTCGAAGACGTCGGCGTCCTTGAAGAATTCGGCGGCCTGATCCCTGGCCGACAGTTGCGGCGCTGTATCCAGCGGCGGCCACTCGATGGCCAGGTCCGGATCGTCCCAACGAATGCTGCGCTCGGCCACCGGGTTGTAGTACTCGGTGGTTTTGTAGAGAACCTCGGCGAAATCACTCAACACCAGGAAACCGTGGGCGAAACCCTTGGGGATCCACAGCTGGCGATTGTTCTGCGCAGAAAGGCGTACGGCCACCCATTTGCCGAAATGCGGCGAGCTGCGCCGCACGTCGACGGCGACATCAAGAATTTCCCCGGCGCAGGCCCGAACCAGCTTGTCCTGGGTGTTCTCCAGTTGGTAATGCAGCCCGCGCAGCACGCCTTGTTGCGAGCGCGAATGGTTGTCCTGAATGAATTGCGTATTCAGGCCAGTGGCTTCCTTGAAAGCCTTGGCGTTGAAACTTTCGTAGAAAAACCCCCGTTCGTCACCGAAAACCTTGGGCTCGATGATCAAAACACCGGGCAGGTCGGTGGTCACAACATTCATGGGTTTCTCCAACGATGGGCATTGATGGTCGCCATTCTTGCCTAGAGTGCCTGCAAGGGCGAGTGTCATGTGGTTTTTTTCTTGGTAGTTGACCGATCCAGCCGCTTGCCAGCCGTTTCAAGGGGGTTGCGTATCGCCTTGAGCAGTGGCGATATAGGCGCCTAATAAAATTTCAGGGGTCGTTGTATGCCGCTCGCCACGTTGATTCATCGCGCCAGTTTGCCCAGCCCGCAAGTGTCAGCGGAGCAAGCGCTAGAGCTGCTGCAGGCGCATTACGGGCTGAACGCAAGATTACAGCCCCTGGGCAGCCAGCAGGATCTGAATTTTCGCGTCGACAGCGATCAGGGGCGGTTTGTCCTGAAAATCTGCCGGGGCGACTATTCGGCGCTCGAGCTGCAAGCCCAGCATGCCGGGCTCAAGCACCTGGCTGAGCATCCTGACGTCCATGTGCCGCGGGTGATTGCGGCGAAAAACGGTGCGGACCTGTTGTCCCTGGAGGTCGCAAGCCAAGCGGTGCATGTGCGTCTGCTGGATTACATCGAAGGACAATCGCTGACGCACCTCGAACATTTCAATCGCACGGTGGTGGCCGGTTTCGGGCGGCTGTGCGGTGAAATGGACCTCGCACTGGCGGATTTTGACCATCCGGGGCTGGTGCGCACCCTGCAGTGGGACGCGCGCCACGCCCATGCGCTGATCGCCCATTTGCTGCCGGTGATCAAGGATGAAACCCAGCGCCGCCTGATCGTTGAAGCGTGCGAACAGGCAGAGCGCCATTTGTTGCCACTGCAAGACAAGTTGCCCGTGCAAGCCATTCACATGGACATCACCGACGACAACGTGGTTTGGCAGCGCGATGCGCAACGCCATTGGCAGTTGCAAGGCGTGATCGATTTCGGCGACCTGATCCGGACCTGGCGTATTACCGACCTGTCGGTGACCTGTGCCGCGTTGCTGCATCATGGCGGAGGCGATCCCTTCTGCATTTTGCCGGCGGTGCAGGCCTATCACGCGGTCAATCCGCTGCAACACGAAGAACTGCTGGCGCTGTGGCCGCTGATCGTCGCCCGCGCGGCAGTACTGGTGCTCAGTGGCGAACAGCAGGTCAGTATCGATCCGGGCAATGCCTATAGCCGCGACAACCTGGTCCACGAGTGGGAAATTTTCCGTGTGGCCACCTCGGTGCCGTTGGCGCTGATGGAAGCGGCCATCCTGTCGGCCGTCGGACAGCGCCTGCCGGACATTGGCAGCGAAGGTTTCGCACCGCTGCTGCCGAGCCTGGTGGGGCGCGAGTTTGCGTTGATCGACCTGGGCGTGCTCAGCCCGCATTTCGAGGCCGGTAACTGGGAGCAGGAAGGCATCGATCAGCGCCTGTTGGACGAAGCCGCTGCCACCCACGGCCTGGCGGCCAGTCGTTATGGGCAATATCGGTTGTCGCGCACGCGCCCGGACACTGCCGGCGAACCGGACACTTGTCCCTTGCACGTCGAGTTGCGCGTGCCCCATGGCACGGCAGTCGAAGCGCCGTTTGCCGGGGTGGTGCACCAGCCGATGGCCGGGGTGCTGCAACTGGATGGTCCGCAACTGAGTGTGCGGTTGTGGGGCGTAACGCCATCGCTGCACAGCGGTGCGGCGCTGGTAAAAGGCCAGGTGCTGGGCTCGGTCAGCGGGCCGTTGATCGTGCAGTTGTGCCGAGGTGCGTCGATCAGCGCGCCACTGTTCTGCACACCTTCGCGCGCCGCCGCCTGGCAAGCGCTTTGCCCGTCGCCGGCTACGCTGCTGGGGCTGGCTTGCGATGCGCAGGAAGAACTCGATTCGCAGACCTTGCTGGCTCGGCGCGACGCCAGTTTCGCCCGTACGCAAAAACACTATTACGTCGACCCGCCGCGTATCGAACGCGGCTGGCGCAACCACCTGATCGACATGCAGGGCCGCTCCTACCTCGACATGCTCAACAACGTCGCGGTACTCGGTCACGGCCACCCGCGCATGGCGGCGGTTGCCAGCCGTCAGTGGTCGTTGCTCAACACCAACTCGCGATTCAACTATGCGGCGGTGGCCGAATTCTCCGAGCGTTTGCTGAAACTGTCGCCAGAGGGCATGGATAGGGTGTTCCTGGTCAACAGCGGCAGCGAGGCCAACGACCTGGCCATTCGCCTGGCGTGGGCCTACAGCGGCGGGCGCGACATGCTCAGCGTGCTGGAGGCCTATCACGGCTGGACGGTAGGCGCGGATGCGGTCTCGACTTCGATCGCCGACAACCCCAAGGCCTTGAGCAGCCGCCCGGACTGGGTGCACCCGGTGATCGCGCCGAATACCTATCGCGGTGAATTCCGCGGCCCTGACAGCACGCCGGACTACGTGCGCAGCGTCGAACACAACCTGGCGAAAATCGCCGAGCAAAAGCGTCAACTGGCCGGTTTCATTTGCGAGCCTGTGTACGGCAATGCCGGTGGTATTTCACTGCCGCCGGGGTACTTGCAGCAGGTTTACGCAATGGTCGGCGCCCAAGGCGGCGTGTGCATCGCCGACGAAGTGCAAGTGGGTTACGGGCGCATGGGCGATTTCTTCTGGGGGTTCGAAGAGCAGGGCGTGGTGCCGGACATCATCACCATGGCCAAGGGCATGGGTAACGGCCAGCCCCTGGGTGCAGTGATCACCCGCCGGGAAATCGCCGAAGCGCTGGAGGCCGAAGGGTATTTCTTCTCGTCCGCCGGCGGCAGCCCGGTCAGTTGCCAGATCGGCATGGCGGTGCTGGATGTGATGGAAGAGGAAAAGCTCTGGGAAAACGCCCAGGTGGTCGGCGGGTATTTCAAGGAGCGTCTTGAAGCGCTGATCGATATTCATCCGTTGGTCGGCGCGGTGCATGGTTCCGGGTTTTATCTGGGGGTGGAGTTGATCCGCAACCGTGAAACCCTGGAGCCGGCCACCGAGGAAACCACGGCGTTGTGCGATCGTTTGCGCGAACTGGGGATTTTCATGCAACCGACTGGCGATTACCTGAATGTGCTGAAGATCAAGCCGCCGATGGTCACTACGCGCCGGAGCGTGGATTTCTTCGTGGATATGCTCTCGAAGGTGCTCGCGGAGGGTCTGTAAACACATACTCACTGTAGGAGCGAGCTTGCTCGCGAAGAGGCCGTGTCAGCCACGAATTCTTGTCTGAATGACCGCTTTCGCGAGCAAGCTCGCTCCTACAGGGAGTGGTGGTGTTAATTCGATTGTTATCGGGTTTATGTGTGAAATTTCAGACGCATGGCTTATCTGTCGCTTCTAAAGCCGATATTTATCGGCTATAAAGTCGCCAATGCCAGGGTGTGGATCAACCATGCCCGACCGTCACGCACTTGCCCGGAGATGATTCATGAGCCGTAACGTTACCGTCGCCGCCACCCAGATGGCCTGTTCCTGGGACCTTGAAGGCAATATCGAGGTCGCAGAAAGGCTGGTCCGCGAAGCCGCCGCCAAGGGCGCGCAGATCATCCTGATCCAGGAACTGTTCGAAGCGCCGTACTTCTGCCAGAAGCCAAATCCGGATTACCTGCAGCTGGCGACGACGGTCGAAGACAACGTCGCCATCAAGCACTTCCAGAAAGTCGCCAGGGAACTGCAAGTAGTGCTGCCGATCAGCTTTTACGAACTGGCAGGCCGTGCGCGTTTCAACAGCATCGCGATCATCGACGCCGACGGCAGCAATCTCGGGATTTATCGTAAAAGCCACATTCCAGATGGCCCTGGCTACCACGAGAAGTACTACTTCAACCCGGGCGATACCGGCTTCAAGGTGTGGAACACCCGCTACGCGAAAATCGGCGTGGGCATCTGCTGGGACCAGTGGTTCCCGGAGGCTGCGCGCAGCATGGCGTTGCAAGGCGCGGAGATCCTGTTCTACCCGACCGCCATCGGCAGCGAGCCGCACGACAAGACCATTTCGTCCCGTGATCACTGGCAACGCGTGCAACAGGGCCACGCCGGCGCTAACCTGATGCCGCTGATCGCCAGTAACCGCATCGGCAACGAAGAACAAGACGGCTACGACATTACCTTCTATGGTTCGTCGTTCATCGCCAACCAGTTCGGCGAGAAGGTGCAGGAACTCAACGAAACCGAAGAAGGCATCCTGGTTCACACCTTCGACCTCGACCAACTGGAACACATCCGTAGCGCGTGGGGCTCGTTCCGTGACCGTCGTCCGAACCTGTACAGCGCGCTGAAAACCCTCGACGGTTCCCTGGAGTCCTGATCGACATGACCACTTTGAGCAGCACCCCTCGCGCAGACGGCTTCTACATGCCGGCCGAGTGGGCACCACAAACCCAGACCTGGATGATCTGGCCCGAGCGTCCGGACAACTGGCGCCTGGGCGGCAAGCCGGCGCAAGCTGCGCACGTGGCGGTGGCCAAGGCCATCGCCCGTTTCGAACCGGTCACCGTGGCGGTGTCCGCCGGCCAGTACGAAAACGCCCGTGCCCGCCTGGACGTACCCAATATCCGCGTGGTCGAGATGTCCAGCGACGATGCCTGGGTCCGGGACACAGGACCGACGTTCGTCATCAACCACAACGGCGAAGTCCGCGGCGTGAACTGGGACTTCAACTCGTGGGGCGGTTTTGACGGTGGCCTGTATTCGCCGTGGAACCGCGACTCGCAGGTGGGCGGCAAGATCCTCGAGATCGAGCGCAGCCAACGCTACCGCACCGAGGGCTTCGTGCTTGAAGGCGGCTCGATCCATGTCGATGGCGAAGGCACGCTGATTACCACCGAAGAGTGCCTGCTCAACCGCAATCGCAACCCGCACCTGAACCGTGCGGAAATCGAAGCGGTGCTCAGTGCGCATCTGGCTGTGGATAAGATCATCTGGTTGCCGGACGGCTTGTTCAACGACGAAACCGACGGCCATGTGGATAACTTCTGCTGCTACGTGCGTCCCGGAGAGGTGCTGCTGGCCTGGACCGACGATCCACAGGACCCGAACTACCCACGCTGCCAGGCTGCGATGAAAGTGCTGCAAAACAGCACCGACGCCAAAGGTCGCCCATTTACGGTGCACAAGATGCCAATTCCAGGGCCGCTGTATGCGACCGAGGAAGAATGCGCAGGTGTCGACCCGGTGGATGGCACCCAGGAACGCAATCCGAGCGTGCGTCTGGCCGGTTCGTATGTGAACTTCCTGATCGTCAACGGCGGCATCATCGCCCCGAGTTTCGACGACCCGCTCGATGGTCCTGCAAAAGAGATTTTGCAGAACCTGTTCCCCCAGCATGAAGTGGTCATGGTGCCTGGCCGTGAACTGTTACTGGGAGGCGGCAACATTCACTGCCTTACCCAACAACAGCCAGCACCGCACAAAGAGTGAGTGCAGTTGTAACAGCTTGAGTTAGTGGTGAAATCAGAGAGGCAAACGTTTTCGCGCGCAACTTTGTGGGAAGCCCGCAGCCCTTAAGGACTGCGGGCTTTTTTTGTATTCGCTAGTCGACAGCGCGCACGCCTTGGCATAGCTCTTGTATCTGCGAAGGTGTAATGCCGGGAGGGGGAGAACTTAGTTGTTCTG
Source organism: Pseudomonas sp. PLMAX (assembly GCF_046042685.1). Taxonomy (NCBI): domain Bacteria; kingdom Pseudomonadati; phylum Pseudomonadota; class Gammaproteobacteria; order Pseudomonadales; family Pseudomonadaceae; genus Pseudomonas; species Pseudomonas sp. PLMAX. Next base: position 424,335 of record NZ_CP064949.1, read on the forward strand.
TCATAAACCTTGGATAAGTTAGCCGCTCAAAAACCGGGAGAGAGCGTTGAAATGAACGCCGAAGTGAATGTGGCAAGTGAGCGGGCGTTGCATCCCCTGGCAGTCAATGGCGAGTCGCTGCAGATCCTGGCGCACTGGTTAAAGTCCAATGGAACGCGTCAGATCACACAAAGTGATCCGCGCCGGACGATGATCGAGCGCTACCCCGCTGGTTTGTTCAGCGAAGCGGAACTGGATGCGTTGTGGGATGTGATGGAAGGATAAGAAGAAAAACAACGGATTGAAAAAACAAAAGCGCTGCCGGGATGGCAGCGCTTTTTTTATGGTGCGCCAGGCATGGCGCGTTGCGCGCAAGCGCAACCAGCTTGGCTGTGATGGCCTCGCTGGTGACTTGGAGGTGAAAGTCCTCTACACACCCGGCAAGGGGAAGTGTTAGCCAGAGGCAAGGGTGTCGCGGGCGACTGCGAATCTGAAGGAAGCCCGAGGCAAAATGCTGGCCTGACGAACAGGAAGCGGATGAGGCGGTGCAGCGGGGTAAGGTAGCCATAATTGCCAAAGCCCAATACTTGCACGGAACGCTGTGACGTATATCCGACAGGCATAAGCAGGAAGGTCGCGCGAATTACCCTGGGAGATCTGTAGGTTTGCCACTGTGCTACCGAGCGTCGAGAGGCGACGGGATGAACCTGCAGAAGTCAGCCGAGGCCGTAGTAAGTGGTAAATAACCATGCCACCAAGGGCCGAACAGGTTATGCCGCCAGTAGGCGTCAGAGTCTCGTCGAATGCTGAAACGCAGAATATTCTCCAAGAGGAAACTGTTACCCCAGGTCCCGGACGGTATCCGAGGATGACGGCTGACAGGGCGCAAGCATCGACGGCGTCTGTGACGTGGACGAACGCGGAGCCGGACACGCTGATGGCGCGGGTGCTTGCACCGGCCAACCTCAGACGTGCGTATCAACGCGTAGTCAGCAACAAGGGCGCGCCGGGTGCCGATGGCATGACGGTCGACGAATTGGCGGGCTACGTGAAACAGTATTGGCCGATCCTCAAGACTCGGTTGCTGGCCGGCGAGTATCACCCGCAAGGTGTGCGCGCCGTCGACATCCCCAAACCCAAAGGCGGAACAAGACAGCTGGGAATCCCCTGCGTCGTGGATCGTCTGATCCAACAGGCCCTGCTGCAACAGCTCACGCCGATCTTCGATCCGTTGTTCTCGGACTACAGCTACGGTTTTCGTCCGGGCAGAAGCGCTCATCAAGCCATCGAAACAGCCCGTGCCCACGTGGCAGCGGGTCACCGCTGGTGCGTGGAACTGGATCTGGAGAAGTTCTTTGATCGGGTCAACCACGATGTATTGATGGCCTACATCGAGCGTCAAATCGAAGACAAACGTGTGCTCACGCTGATCCGTCGCTACCTCGAAGCGGGGACGATGTCAGGTGGTCTTGCCAGCCGACGGCAGGAAGGGACGCCGCAAGGCGGCCCGCTCTCGCCGTTGCTGTCGAACATCCTGCTCAACGAACTCGATCGCGAATTGGAACGACGGGGTCACCGCTTCGTGCGCTATGCCGACGATGCGAACATTTATGTGCGCAGTCGCCGTGCTGGCGAGCGAGTGATGGCCGGCGTGGAGCGGTTCCTGAACCAGCGCCTTAAATTGACGCTGAATCGGGACAAGAGCCGGGTAGCCGGATCCTGGAGGTGCGATTACCTGGGTTACGGGAGGAGCTGGCATCAGCAGCCGAGACTGAGAGTAGCTTTGATGAGCCTGGGCCGCTTGCGCGACCGGCTTAGAGACCTGCTGCGCGGAGCGCAGGGCTGCAAGATGGCGAGCGTCATCGAGCGGATTAACCCTGTACTGCGCGGCTGGGCGGGTTACTTCAAGCTCAGTCAAAGCAAGCGACCCCTTGAGGAGTTGGACGGTTGGGTGCGTCACAAACTGCGCTGCATCCTCTGGCGCCAATGGAAGCAGCCCTCAACCAGGGCGCGTAACCTGATGCGTCTGGGGATCGACGAAGGACGCGCTCGTAGATCGGCGTCCAATGGGCAGGGCCCTTGGTGGAACTCGGGAGCGTCGCATATGAATCAGGCGCTGCCGAAGAAGCTGTGGGATCGCCTCGGTTTGGTCTCGATACTGGATACGATAAACCGGCTTAGCCGTGTAACCTGAACCGCCGTATACGGAACCGTACGTACGGTGGTGTGAGAGGACGGCGGATGTGAATCCGCCTCCTACTCGATGGCGACAAGTTGTAGAAAATTACCCCGACCCCCTGTAGGAGCTGGCTTGCCAGCGATAGCGGTAGGTCATTCAACATCAATGTTGAATGTGATGGCCCCATCGCTGGCAAGCCAGCTCCTACAGGGTGATGGTGTTAGAAACTGTAAGTCCCGGTCACCACAACGCTGCGCGGCTCACCCGGCTGAATCTGCGCCGCACTGGTGGCCGACGAGTAATACGTCTTGTCACTGATGTTGTTCAGCGCCGCGCGCAGATCCCAATCCTTCTGCCTGAACCCGGCCAACGCATCCCAGCGGCCATAACCCGGCAGCACGGTGGTGTTGAGGTTGTCGGCATAACGATCGCCAACCAGGGTCAACCCGGTTTCGGCATACCAGCCCATTTCAGGTTTCCAGGTCACGAACAGGCTGCCGTTACGCTTGGCCACGTTGCTGATGCGATTTCCTTCAAAGCCATTGTTGTCTTCCTCGATGGTCGCGTCCTGAAGACCTACGCCACCGCGCACATACCAGTCGCCGGTGATCTTGCCGGTGGCGGTCAGCTCTATCCCACGCGAACGTTGTTTACCGCTCAGCAAGGTAATGGTCGGGTTGTTCGGATCACTGGTGCGGCGGTTGTAGAGTTCCAGTTCGTAGATCGCCAGCGTGGTGCTCAGGCGATCGTCGAGCCAGTCGCTTTTCACGCCGATTTCTTTCTGCCTGGTCAGCTCCGGGCTCAGGTCGTTGGTATTGCCGGCCGCACCCGGAGTGATGCCGATCAAACCACCGCCGACCGGCGAAAACGTCTTCGACCAGGAGGCATAGAAAGAATGATTCTGCAGCGGCGTCCACACCAGCCCTACGCGAGGGCTGGTGCTGTGGCTGTCACGGTCTTCGGAAATGTCCCGCAGCTTGTTGGTCGACTCGATGTCGAACGTGTCGTAACGCAAGCCGGCGAGCAGTTGCCATTGATCGTTCAGTTGCAGCTGATCCTGCACATACACCGCACGGCTTTCGACCTCGGTGTGCGAGCTGCTGGAGACCTGCATGCGACCGGTGTGGCGTAAATCCCGATTGGGGTTGTTCAGGTCCAGCGGCGGCACCGGTGAACTGCCCGGGCCTGAGGTGGCGGCGGTGTACAAGGTCGGATCGCGCCGCTGGCTGCCGATCTCGATGCCGGTCAGCAGGCGATGTTCCAGGCCGAAAGTATCGAACCCGCCTTCCAGTTCAACGTTGTTGTAGACGTTGCGGGTGGTCAGGTCCTGTTGCCAGTGCTGGCGCGTGACCTGGTTGGTGGTCGGGTTGTAGCCGGTCAGGTAGGTGTTGTCGAAATCGCTGTTGAGCTTGAACACGCCCAGGGTCTGGCGCAGTTGCCAGTTGTCGCTGAGCTCGTAGGTGAGCTTGGAGCGCAGCGATTGCGACTTGTCGTCGATGAAATCGTGCTCGCTGCCGTAGGTCGTGTCGCGTCCGACGTCTGCCGGGCGGCCGTTGACCCCGGGGACACCGCGATCCGGCGTACGGTTGTAACGGCTGTATTCGTACTGCACCAGCCAGTTCAGGTCCGGCGTCAGCTGCCAGCTCATCGAGGGTGCAAACAACTGGCGATTACCACTCACGCCATCGCGGAAACTGTTCTGGTCCATGTTGCCCATATTCAGGCGCAGGCTGATGTTCTCGGATGGATCGCTGCTGAGGTCGGCATACAGGCTGCGAAGATCATCGCTGCCGCCCTGGGCTTCGAGGGTCGAGCGGCGGCCGAACTCCGGAAGTTTGCTCACCCGGTTGACGATCCCGCCCTGGCTGCCGCGGCCGTACAACACGGCGGCCGGACCTTTGAGCACGTCGATGCGTTCGATGTTGTGCAGGTCGCGCACGTATTGGCTGTCGTCACGGATACCATCGAGATAGAAGTCGTTGCTTGCGTCAAAACCACGGATGCGCAGGCTGTCGAAGCGGGTGTCGGCGCCGCTGCTGACGTTGGGGATGCCACTGAGTGCGGTGCCCAGGTCGTTGGTGCCGTAATCGACAACGTTGGCGGTCTTGATCGAGTCGATGGCTTGAGGCACGTAGCGCACCGGCGTGTTGGTGCGGGTCGCCGTATTCGTTTCCTTCACACGTGGGTCATCGGCCTCGGCTTCGGCGCTGATGGAGGTGGCAGGTAAGGTGGTAGGCGCAGCGTAGGAAAAACCGGCAGATATCAGAGCAGAAAGCCCAAGGCTGAAGGGCGTAAGGCGAAAAGGGGCAGGCATTGAAGAACGCATCCGTAGGATTTTTAGGGGTGTAACAAGAGCGGCGCGAATGATAATGCTTGCTATTTACTTGTGTTAATTATTCCTGAGAAGGTGCTCTGCTTGATTGTTTCCAATTGTGTCGCAATTGTTGCTTTTGCCTTTTCAACGTTATTTGAAGTCGATAAGACTGCGCGTCCGTTGAGGTTTTCTGCCAAGCAAACTCATTTCTTAGACGAATTTCGCCGGGTTATAGACGATTCATGAAATTGACACATCGTTAAGGCCGCGGCTACGATCCGGTCCAACGCCTGTGGCAGACCGCCATGACCGAAAAATAATTAAAAGGCCCGCCGCGAGAGATCGTGGGCGGGCCTTTTTGTTTGTGGGATGAAAAAAGAGCGCGATAGCGCCGTTTCGGCCGTTGAACACAGCGCGTTTCAACCCGTAATAAGGAAAACAACATGTTGAACAAGCGAATCAGCCTGATCGCTCTGGGGATTTTGAGCGCTACACAGGCCATGGCTAACGACCAGGCCGAATCCAAGGGATTTGTTGAAGACAGCAGCCTCAAAGTGCTGCTGCGCAATGCCTACATGAACCGTGACTACAAAGACGGCAACCCGGATAAATCCGAGTGGGGCCAAGCGGCCATCGGTACGTTCTCGTCGGGCTTCACCCAAGGCACTATCGGCGTGGGTGTGGATGCCTTTGGGCTGTACGCGCTCAATCTGGAGCGCAACGAAGACCGCAGCGGCGCCCAGGGCATCGACTTTTTCAAACAGGGTGCCAGCGGCGAACCGGCTGACGACCTGGCCAAAGCTGGCGCAGCCGTCAAATTCCGTCTGTCCAGCACAACGCTGACCTACGGAGACCAGATGCCGGTGCTGCCGGTACTGAGCTACGACAACGGTCGTCTGCTGCCGGAAAGCTACACCGGTACCCTGATCACCTCCAAGGAGATCAAGGGCCTGGAACTGAACGCCGGTCGCTTCACCGCCGAATCGCGCAAAAGCGCTGAAGGCCATGACAGCGGTGGCCTGAAGTCGATCAACGTGTTGGGCGGTAGCTACCAGTTCACCGAACAATTCAAGGCCGCGTTATATGCCTCCGACGTCGAAGACGTGCTGAAGAAGCAATACGTGAACGCCAACTACGTGTTCCCGTTCGACAAGGATCAGTCCCTGACCCTGGACTTCAACGGCTACCGTACCAAACTGGACGACTCTTACGTCCGTGACAACGGTATTACCGGCGACGACAACAAGATCTGGAGCCTGGCAGCCACCTTCGCCACCGGCCCGCACTCGTTCACCCTCGCTCACCAGCGCAGCACCGGCGACAGCAACCTGGGCTACGCCTACGGCGGCTACCAGAAAGATCAAAACCGCGTCGGCGACGGTGGCAACACCATCTACCTGGCCAACTCCTACTGGTCCGACTTCAACGCCGAAGACGAACGCAGCTGGCAACTGGGCTACGGCCTGGACTTCAGCACCTTCGGTGTGCCGGGCCTGAGCTACAACTTCGCCTATGTACGCGGTGACAACATCACCACCTCCACCAGCGAAGGCGGCACCGAGCGCGAGATCTTCAACCAGTTCAAATACGTCGTACAAAGCGGCCCGGCCAAAGACCTGAGCGTGAAGCTGCGCAGCTCGATCCTGCGTGTGTCGCAGAAGTCGAGCGAGTACAACGTCAGCGGTAACGAAGTGCGTGTGTTCGTGGACTACCCGATCAACATTTTCTGATGACGGGTTGCGGTATCGAGGCCTGATGCAAGGCTGAGAAAAAGAAGAAGCCCCGACTGGTTCGGGGTTTTTTTCGATCGCGAATAATCTTAAAAGGACTTTTGAATCGTTATGTCCTTCGAGATTCTCGGTGAACTGTGACAAAAAGGCATTGAACAAGCATCGGCATGGAAAGTTGATATATCACCAACATCTCATCCCAAAGTAAAAAAGCAGCCTGAATAGGCTAATGCCAGTCAGTTAAGCTGACTGGCATTTTTATTTCTGATCGGATACTTCGGCGATTTGAGCCGGATGGTTCGGGGATAAATACGCTCCTCTCGCCGATGAGGCAGGACATAGTGCGGCGCTGAAGCATGAAGCTCGGCCAGGTATTTGGGGATGTTCCCGGAGCGGTCGGCCGAGACGCTGTTGATAAACCCTAAAATTGCCCAGGTGCAGGCGGTAAAACTCATTTCGCACGGGTAAATTCCCGGACAGTGACGGCTCATTTCTACCATCTGATAGCGCAACAGGTTGTAGCCCAGCAACACGCCCCACAGCTCCTGCTCGATCATCTCGGGTGTCTTGCTGCGCAAGGTATAGCTGCTGTTGAGCAGCGTCTGTTTCATCTCCCGAAAGCCCAATTCGATCTCCCATCGCTGGCTGTACAGGTCGACTATTTCGTCAGACGGGAAGCGCAGCGGGTCGGTCATCGACGTCAGGATCTGACGCACCTTGCCCTTGACGGTTTTGCTCAGAAGGCGCGCAATCAGGCGCTCGGGCAGTCCCGGCCATTGCTTGCGGGCCTGCGGCGAAGTGCTTAACGAGACCATGGCATCCTGACGGCCCAAACGCTGAACAACTTCGTACTGCGCACCCTTGCGCAGTGGCATCAGCCAATGGCGCTCGGTGCCTGCTTGCTGCCACTGGTGCAGCAATCCCAGGGAGTAGAAACCTCGATCGAATAGGGTCAACGAGTGATCGGGCGTGGTGTCGATCAGTTGTTCGGCCAGTTTCATTTCGTTGCTGCGATAGCCATCAAATGCGCTGCCGATCAACATGTGGCTCGTCAATTCCATCTGACAGACCATGCGTACCTGGGGAAAACCGGTGTCGCCGTGCTGGTTACTGGCCGAATCGTAGCGCGCTCGATTTTCGCGGGTGTCAGGCGTTCGCCAGACGACACCGTCGACGCTCAACAAGCGCAAACCGGCCCAAGTCGGATGCTCAGCTGCTTCATGCCAACTTTTCTGAGTCAGGTCGAAGACTTGTCGTACGGCTTCGCTACCTAGTCTCTGACGTGCCTGGACTACGGCGCTGGGGGCCACTAACGGGCGTTGCCCCGGCAGCATGATGTTCATGCGACTGACCACATCCCACGCCGACATGCGCCGGAAGAACGCCATGGAAATCACGCACCAGAGCATCATTTCCAGCGGCAAGCGCCGCTTGCGCAGCGTCGCCACGCCGGCCTGTTCAAGCGCCTGCTCGACCAAAGAAGGATCGAGTAAGGAATCCAATCCCTCGATTGAGTTTGGAGTGGAAGCGAAGTTGTGGGTCAGTTCCAGTGCCCGAGCGAGACGCATAAAAAAATCCGATGCCAGTTCAGGCATCGGATTTTGATTTCTTGCGGCCAAAGGTCAAGCGAGATGGCTTAACTGATCGGCATTAGCCTGAATAGGCTGCTTTTCTGAGAAGGCTGCTTGATATTATGCTCCCTCAAGCGGGGGATAAGAGGTCTCACCCGAGCGTTGATTTCCAGGTAATCAACGGGGTTCCTAACGCCGACTATTGCCACCTGAAGGCAGTCGGTTTCGCGCTCTTGGGCCGATTTTCGGCTACCGATCATGCTTATGTCAACCAAGCATCAAGCAATGCAATGAGGTTGGTAAAAACGGCGAAGTAGCTATAGTAGTAATTACACCACGTAATTAATGATGTTCCCGCGCCCACCTTTATCCCCTCCAGCGAACTCCCTACATTGAGCTCCAACGCCTCTCCCATCATTCCGACGGGAAGGTCACTGGAGTTTCGATCATGCCTTTTGTAAGCGTACGCATCACCCGCGATGGCGTTACCACTGAGCAGAAAGCTCAGGTGATTGCCGAGATCACTGAAACACTGGAACGCGTCCTCAACAAACGCCCTGACCTGACTCACATCGTGATCGAGGAAGTCGACACCGATAACTGGGGCTATGCCGGTATCACCACCACCCAGTACCGCAAGCAACTGGCGGAAGAGGGGCAGTCATGACGGCGTCGGTGACCATCGATTTCGTCTCCGATGTGGTGTGCCCATGGTGCGCATTGGGGGCGACGGCGCTGGAGCAGGCGATCAAGAACGTGGCGGGTGAGGTGGCGGTCGAGCTGACCTACAAGCCTTTCGAGCTGAACCCGGACATGCCGGTTGAAGGCGAGAAAGCCGTCGAGCACTTGATGCGCAAATACGGGCGCACCGCCGAGGACGTCGCCTCTGGCAAGGCGATGCAGATCGCTCGTGGCGAGGCCATCGGCTTCAAGTTCGATCTGGAAAAGCGCACGCACTTCTACAACACCTTCGACGCTCACCGGTTGTTGCTCTGGGCGCTGGAAGAAGGTCGCCAAGTGGCGCTGAAGAAGATCCTGCTGCGCGCTTACTTCAGCGAAGGCCAGAACCCGAGTGATCAGCAGGCGCTGGTGCGGCTGGCGGGTGAAGCCGGGTTGGACGAGGCCCGTGCACGCAAGGTGCTGGCGTCAGGCGCCTTTGCCGAAGAGGTGCGTGAGCTTGAAGCGTTTTATCGCCAGCACGGCATCAATTCGGTCCCGGTCCTGGTGCTCAACGGTCGTCACCTGGTGTCCGGCTCGCAATCGGTCGAGTACTACGAACAGATGTTGAGACAAATGGCACAAGCCTGATTACCAAATTTTTAAATCATCATTTATCAGTAGAGGTTCATCATGAGCAATTCGAAAAAAGTCGTTGTCATCACTGGCGCATCCCAAGGTCTCGGCGACGGCATGGTCAAGGCCTTCCGCGAGCTCGGTTACCAGATTGTCGCGACCTCGCGCTCGATCAAGCCATCCACCGACCCGGACATCCTCACCGTGGCCGGCGACATCGGCGAGCCAGAAACTGCACAGCGCGTGATTCGTGAAGCGATCGCCCGTTTCGGCCGTGTCGATACCCTGGTCAACAACGCCGGGATCTTCATCGCCAAGCCGTTCACCGCGTACACCGCTGAAGATTACGCCAATGTTTTGTCGGTGAACGTCAACGGCTTCTTCTACATCACCCAACTGGCCATCGCCGAGATGGAGAAACAGGGCAGCGGCCACGTGGTCAACATCACCACCAGCCTGGTCGACCACGCCATCGACGGCGTGCCATCGGTACTGGCCTCGCTGACCAAAGGCGGCCTGAACGCGGCAACCCGTTCCCTGGCCATCGAATACGCCAAGCGCGGCATTCGGGTGAACGCGGTATCGCCTGGCATCATCAAGACCCCGATGCACGGCGAAGAAACCCACGCCGCACTGGGCGCACTGCACCCGGTCGGGCATATGGGCGAGATCGATGATATTGCGCAGGCAGTGGTGTATCTGGACGGCGCCAAGTTTGTTACTGGCGAGATCCTCCATGTAGATGGTGGGCAGAGCGCGGGTCACTAAGACCTGGGTTTCCAGACGGCAGAAACAACAAAGCCCTCGTATTTCTACGAGGGCTTTGTTTTGTATGGTGCCGCAGGCGAACGATGTGTTTAGTCTTGGCCCCTTACTCCAGGCCACCATTGCGGCTGACGTTTCCAATCATTAGGAAATCCCATTAGTCTCAAATAACCTGGTTCCTGCTGATCAATGATTTCGGCGAGGCGAAGTTTCCAATGGCTGTCTGGACTGATCAAATCGGTGAGATGGGCTAGCATCGTCAATACGATGTATAGCCGCTGCTTAGGCTGTGCTTGGTCGCCAGGTGCATTCGGAACGACCCATTCTTTTGGTAAGGATGGCCGAATCGAGAGCTCTCGGTTCCATAACCGTGAATGGTGGGCGCAACAGTTTCGGATGAAAGTCAGGGTATGGAGCCAGGAGGCCAATACTTCGAAGGGCAGACTGAATCTGCTAGCGATCGCTTTCTTGTCGGCGCTTTTGCCGATGGCATTGAAGAGGGTGGATACCGTTCCAAGGCTGAGCTCTTCCAGAACAGCCCAGGCGGGCGGGAATTCAGGACGGGTGTAAGTTGACCCGTAGAATCGGAAATAGTTATCGCGCATGCGATTTTCAATCCGTTTTTGCTGGACGTCGGCAGCCTGACGACTCTTCTTTATGCGATCAATTTCACGTCCAAGCTTGTTTCGTTCCTTGTTCAACTGATCTCGCAGGGGGCGCAATAGATCAGAATGCGAATATGACGAGGAGAAGACTGACGCGTCAGCTATCCAGTCAGGCCCATACTTAGGGCACATGTGATTGCTGATAGCCGCTCGTATGGCGACTTCGACACGTTCGATGGCATCCATGGTTATGCGTCGCAACGAACCATCGAAGCGGTAGATTTCGACCACTGCTCCCAGAGTGCTATCGGGCTTGAAGGTGTGTTCGGGATCCGACTCCTGGAAGGGGCGCATGTAGGGGCTCAGGCGAAACAGCGTGACCACTTCTAGAAAACGCACGGCCCGATCGTCGTTGGCGACACGCAGGCCTCGTTGCTTAAGCAGTTCCAATTGCTGTTCTACGCTGAGGGCCGGCTTGTCGAAGGGCCTCATGTAGTTTTCTCCGGGCAAAAAAAACCCGCGCGATTTGAGCTTGCTGACTGGGTCAACCTAGGCTTGGCGGGTGTGTTGGGGTGCATTATAGGTAGGTGTTCGAACCCGTCAACGTTGCGTTGACGTGAAATTGTAACGGGCAGGCGCACGGGCAACGTTTTGGTCAGTGGAGTTGCCAAACCCCAGAAACAACAAAGCCCTCGTATTTCTACGAGGGCTTTGTTTTGTATGGTGCCGGCACCAGGAATCGAACCCGGGACCTACTGATTACAAGTCAGTTGCTCTACCATCTGAGCTATACCGGCATGTCAGGGCGACGATTATAGCGATTGGGAAGGTTCTGTAAACCCCTGAATTCAGACTATTTTTGCGCGGTGCTTGATCGAGTGTTTCCAATGCTTGCCGAGCGTCATCACGGGGTGCAAAACGATGTGCCAGAGCCCGCTGTTTCATGCGTGTGCTGTTGCCCATCCGTCGATGGGTTATGTCTTTTGTTCGAATGCTTATGCACAACGGGATTTGCGGTTCACCCGGTTAACAGTGTTTTTGTGGATCCGTTCTCATTAGCTCGCAAATGCCTGTTTTTCTGGTTTTTTATTCATTGTATGAAATCTGAACAGTGCCGTATCAGGGCTGAAACAGCTGTAAAGATTGGATCCATGAATATTTCATCAACAGAGTTATCCACAGGCTGTGTGGCGTTAAGAACGTTCCGCCAGCAGAAGAATGTTGCGCGGTGTGAGCGAGGTTTCGCAGAAGGTGCCGAGGCGAACGGTGTAACCCTGCTCTTGTAGGAATAATGCCCGATCCAGCACCAGCCAAAGCTCCAGCGGGCGTCGGAAAAGCCCGCGCAGAAGCTCTAGATTGCGGACCTGGGCCAGGCGCTGCCAACCGGCGGCTTCGAGTGTCGGCCAGTCCTGGATGCCGACTGTGGATAACTCCTTGAGATCGGCCAGGTGTTGGCAGTATTCGGCAAAGGGTTTTTCCAGCCAGGCGCTGGCCAGGGATGGGGTCGGCAGGTACTCGTCAACGCCTCTCAGCTGTCTTTGCAGCAAGTCGAAACCCAGGCGTCGGGCCATCGAGGTGTCGCGTTGGCGTCTTACGCGAGCGCCGGCGGTGACGGTTTCACTCATCGGCAGCCCCAGATCGTCGAGGGACAGTTGTAGGTCAGAGCGTTCGGCGGCTGAGGACATCGGTGAGTACCGGCCAAGGCTGGTCCGGTTGTAGCAACAAGGGGCGATGGCGAGTTGCTTGCAACCGGCTGCACTGGCGAGCCGGATCAGTCGCACATGCAAATCGCCGCAGGCGTGCAGAGCGACGGGTGTGTGCTGATCTTCCAACAGCAACGCCGCATCGGCCGCCAGTACGTCCTGTTCGACATGCAACGCGTGCAGTCGATGCCGCAGGCTGAGCGCCTGGCCGCTGGTTACCAGCGCCGGATCGTATTCCAGGCAGGTCAGTTGCTGTCCAGTTTGCAGAAGGCGTCGACCCAGGTGTCCCTTGCCCGAGCACCAGTCCAGCCAGTGCGTGGCGGTATCGTCAAAGTGCAGTCGGCTGGCAAAGGCTTCGATTTGCTGCCACTTGCGCCCCGGCACATCCACATTCAGTCGATGAGCTGGCGCTTCGAGCGCATAAGCAGGCAATTCATCCACCACACTCAGCGCCAGTGACATGGCCGCCAGCGAAGCAAAAGGCTGCGGCGCATCCACAAGGGCAGGGTGGTTGTGAGCGCCTTCCGCCTCGTCCAGCGACCGCCCGCGTAGCCAGGTGGCCAGTTCGGGGTAGGAGGTTTCCCATGGCAGCTGCAGATGAGTGAACGGCCGTGGTTTCCACAGCGCCTGATGCGCTGTCAGAAAAGTGTCCAGCGCAGTGAAACGGGCGAGCAGTTCCTCGCCCGTCAGCACCTGGGGATCAACGCCCTTGGCAGGCATCGACGCGCAACCAGCGCTCCAGCAGCTTGAAGCCGCGTACCAGCACGTAGGCCATCAACAGATAGAACATGCCGGCGGCGAAGAAGATCTCCACCGGCAGGTAGGTTCGGGCGATGATGGTGCGGGCCATGCCCGTCAGTTCCAGCAGGGTCACGGTGCTGGCCAGGGCGCTGGCCTTGAGCATCAGGATCACTTCGTTGCTGTAGGCCGGCAGGCCGATGCGCGCGGCACGGGGCAGCATGATGAAGATCAGCGCCTTGGTTTTGGACATGCCCAAGGCGCGCGCCGCTTCGATCTCGCCCGGTGGAATCGCCTGGATGGCCCCGCGCAGGATCTCGGCGATGTAGGCCGCGGTGTGCAGGGTCATGGTCGCCGTGGCGCACCAGAACGGATCGCGCAAGTAAGGCCACATGGCGCTGGTACGGATCGCGTCGAACTGCGCCAGCCCGTAATAGACCAGGAACAGTTGCACCAGCAACGGCGTACCACGGAAAAAGAAGATGTAGCCGTAGGGAAACGCCCGCACCCACCACAGGCGCGAGGAACGCGCGATACCCAGGGGAATCGCCAGCAGCAGGCCGGCGATGACGGCAATGGCCACCAGTTCCAGGGTCAGGGTTGCGCCCTGAGCCAGTTTCGGCAGCCACTTGATGATGACTTCCCAGTTCATTGAGTGCTCCTCGCGAAGCCGCGAGCGGCGCGTTTTTCCAGGAAGTGCATGCCGGTCATGGCCAGGATGGTCAGGCTCAGGTACATGAACGCAGCAACCATATAGAAGGTGAACGGTTGCTTGGACACGGTCACGCCGATTTGCGCGTGACGCATGATTTCTTCCAGGCCGATCACCGAGACCAGCGCGGTGTCCTTCATCAGGATCATGAACAGGTTGCCCAGGCCCGGCAGGGCGATGCGCCACATCTGCGGCATGATCAACTTGGTGAAGATGCGAAATTTCGACAGGCCCAGGGCCACACCGGCTTCACGGTGGCCTTTGGGGATGGCAAGGATCGCGCCGCGAAACACTTCCGTGGCGTAGGCGCCAAAGCACAGGCCCAGCGCGATCACGCCGGCAGCGAAGGCATTGAGCTCAAGGTCAGGGTTGCCGAAAAACTCGCCCAGGGCGCGCATCAGGTTGACCGTGCCGAAGTAGATCAACAGTACCCAGAGCAGTTCCGGGATGCCGCGAACCAGTGTCGAATAGGTGCCGCCAAGCCATTGCAACGGCTTGTACGGGGAAGTCTTGGCCAAGGCGCCGAGCAGACCGAGCACCAGCCCCAGGCACAGGGCCGAGAGTGCCAGTTTCACAGTCATCAGCGCGCCAGCGGCAAGCGCCGGGCCGAATCCGTAGAGGTCGATAATCATGGATTTCTTTTCAAATCGCGGCAGGCAATACCGTGAACCGGCGCCATCAGGCGCCGGTCAGGCAGGTCAGGATCAATAGATGCTGAACGGGAAGTACTTGTCGTTGATCTTCTTGTAGGTGCCGTCAGCAACGATTTCTTTCAGTGCGAGGTTCAGCTTCGCGCGGATCGGGTCGTTCTTGCGGACAGCAATACCGATCTTGTCGCTTTCTTCCACCGGGTCGCCTTTGAACTCGTAGGATTTGCCGGCGTCGCTCTTGAGCCACTCGTAGTTGACATATTTGTCGGCCAGGATGCCGTCCAGACGACCGGAAGTCAGGTCCAGGTAAGCGTTTTCCTGGGTATCGTAGAGTTTGACTTCAACGCCTTCCATGTTGTCTTCCAGCCAGGTACCCGCCAGCGTCGCGCGCTGTGCGCCGATCACTTTGCCTTTCAGCGAGTCCTTGTCGGTCTTGAAGTCGACGCTTTTAGGCGCGATGAATTGCAGTTTGTTGGAGTAGTACGGGTCGGTGAAGTCCACCGCTTGCTTGCGCTCGTCGGTGATCGACATCGAAGAGATCAGGAAGTCGAACTTCTTGGCGTTCAGGGCCGGGATGATGCCGTCCCAGTCGGAGGTCACGACGGTGCACTCGACTTTCATCTTGGCGCACAGGGCGTCGCCGATTTCCTTGTCGAAGCCGACGACATTGCCGCTGGCATCTTTGTTGTTGAACGGCGGGTAGGCCGCTTCGATGCCCATCTTCAGGGTTTCAGCCATGGCACCGGCGCTGAACGCCAGGGTAACGGCGGCGGCCAGGAAGACCTTCTTGAAATTCTGCATGCGGTTAGCTCCGTTAGCGGTTGCTGGACATGAATTGTTTGCAGCGCGCCGAAAGCGGGTTTTCAAATACCTGCTGTGGCGATCCTTGCTCTTCTACCAGGCCCTGGTGGAGGAACACCACTTCGCTGGAGACCTGACGGGCAAAGCCCATCTCATGGGTGACCAGCAGCATGGTGCGGCCTTCTTCGGCCAGTGCGCGGATGACATTAAGTACTTCCTGGACCATTTCCGGGTCAAGCGCGGAGGTGGGCTCGTCGAACAGGATGACCTTGGGCTGCATGGCCAGGGTGCGGGCGATGGCCGCGCGTTGTTGCTGGCCGCCGGACAATTGCGCCGGATAGGCGTGGCGCTTGTCGGCGATGCCGACCTTGGCCAGCAGGGCTTCGGCGACTTCGATGGCTTCGGCCTTGCTCTGGCCGAGCACGCGGCGCGGGGCCTCGATGATGTTGTCGAGCACGCTCATGTGCGGCCACAGGTTAAAGTTTTGAAACACAAAACCGATTTCGCTGCGCAGGCGGTTGATCTGCTTGCCGTCGGCAGCGACCAGTTCGCCGTTCTTCGCGGCCTTGAGCTTGAGTTCTTCGCCGGCCACCAGGATCTGGCCCTGGTGCGGGTTTTCCAGCAGGTTGATGCAGCGCAGGAACGTGGACTTGCCGGAGCCGGAGGAGCCGAGGATCGAGATCACGTCGCCGTCGCGGGCGGTCAGCGAGATGCCCTTGAGCACCTCCAGCGAGCCGTAGCGTTTGTGCAAGTTGCGGATTTCAAGCGCGGGCGTGGCCTCAGCCATGTGCGTTCCTCATTGTGTATTCGCTCCTGCTGTTGGTCGCCTTCCTAGCGAGGCGGCCAAGCTAGCATAGCGTTTCAAAGGCAGCCAACAGCGCTACGGGCAGTAAACGGGTGGCATGTGGCAGGTTGTCGCATTGGCGCAGCAGACTGTCGCCCCATCAACAACCGAACAGCCGTTTGAACCCTGCTTTCAGATAAAAGCGTGGTGGCTGTCGCGTAAAAAAGGGCGCGATGTTGCCAGCTTTGGCGGGGGGTTGGAAGCGCTAACCGGCCAAAGGTGGCGGATCTGCCCTTTTATTGTGCGTCGAGGGATTTTGGGGTGTGTTTCCGGTGCGCTGGTTCGTCCATAAAGTGAGTCGCAGGGTAACGTTCTGGCAAAGTGCCATTGATATCAATGGCTTGCGATGACTGTCCGGTCCGGGCGAAATTCCCGGGTTAGAAGGGTTTGAAACATTTTGGCGCAAATATTGCGTGCAGATTCCGGAACGCCCCGTTTGTTTCTTTTTACAAGAAGGAACGCAAGCGGGATGCACGCATTCGCTTTTCCATACAAAGGTAGTTTCAATGAGCAGTACCCAAAGCTCTAACGGCCTCGAACAGGGGCTCAAACCGCGGCATGTCACCATGCTGTCGATTGCCGGGGTTATCGGTGCCGGCCTGTTCGTTGGCTCGGGCCACGCCATCGCTGCAGCAGGCCCGGCCGTGCTCCTGGCTTACGCGGCCGCCGGCATGCTGGTGGTGTTGGTGATGCGCATGCTCGGTGAAATGGCTGTCGCCTCGCCAGACACGGGCTCCTTCTCGACATACGCCGATCGCGCGATCGGTCACTGGGCCGGTTTCACCATCGGCTGGCTGTACTGGTGGTTCTGGGTGCTCGTCATCCCGTTGGAAGCCAACGCTGCCGCCACCATCCTGCATGCCTGGTTCCCTGGCGTGGACATCTGGGCCTTCGCCCTGGTCATCACCATGCTGCTGACCGTGACCAACCTGTTCAGCGTGAAGAACTACGGCGAGTTCGAGTTCTGGTTCGCCCTGATCAAGGTCCTGGCGATCATCGGTTTCATTGTGCTCGGCGTCATGGCGATCTTCGGCTTTCTGCCAGGCAGCCAGGTTAGCGGCGTTTCCCACCTGTTCGATACCCAAGGCTTCCTGCCAAACGGCATGGGCGCGGTGTTGGGTGCCATTTTGACCACCATGTTCTCCTTCATGGGTACCGAGATCGTGACCATCGCGGCCGCGGAATCGAAGAACCCAGGCAAGCAAATCTCCAAGGCCACCAACTCGGTGATCTGGCGGATCGGCTTGTTCTACCTTGTCTCGATCTTCATCGTCGTGGCCCTGGTGCCATGGAACGACCCGGTCCTGGCGAGCCTCGGCTCCTACCAGACCGTGCTTGAGCGCATGGGTATCCCGAACGCCAAGATGATTGTCGACATCGTGGTATTGGTCGCCGTGACCAGCTGCCTGAACTCGGCGCTCTACACCTCCTCGCGCATGCTGTTTTCCCTGGGCAAACGCGGTGATGCACCGGCCATGTCCACCCGCACCAACAAGAGCGGCACGCCATACTGGGCAGTCATGCTGTCTACTGGCGCAGCGTTCCTGGCCACATTCGCCAACTACGTGGCTCCGGCTGCAGTGTTCGAATTCCTGCTGGCCAGCTCCGGCGCCATTGCGCTGCTGGTGTACCTGGTGATCGCGATCTCGCAACTGCGCATGCGCAAGCAGCGCATGGCTCGCGGTGAGAAAATCGTGTTCAGCATGTGGCTGTTCCCGGGCCTGACCTACGCGGTGATCGTGTTCATCGTCGCGGCCCTGACCATCATGCTGTTCCAGGAAGCTCACCGCGTGGAGATCCTCGCGACCGGCCTGCTGGCCGTTATGGTCGTCGCTACCGGCTTGCTGGTAGCGCGTCGTCGCAAACTGGAGAAGCGTGGCGCGGTAGTGCTGAGCTGATTCGTACCGCGTAATGCAAAACGGCCGCTGTCAGTGATGACAAGCGGCCGTTTTTGTTTGTGTCGATTGCTTTGTGTTCATTTGGCATGAACCCAGTCTTCTACGCGTAACCCCGAAACGCGCTCAAACTCCCGCAAGTTGTTGGTGACCACGATAAACCCGCGCGAGCGTGCGTGCCCGGCAATCATCTGGTAGTACGGACCTATGGGTTTGCCGGCCTTTGCAAGTTCGGATCGAATCATTCCAGTGTGTGCTGCTGCTTCCTTGTCGAAGGGAAGGACTTCAAGTCGGGCGGCGAATCCCTCGATGACCGCCAGGTTTCTATCGGGGGCTGCCGATTTTTCCGCGCCGTAAATAAGCTCCATCAACGTGACCGCACTGATGCACAGTTGGCCGTGATGACGGTTGAACGCCTCCCGTACCATTTGTGGCTTGTTCTTGATGGTGAAGATGCAAATGTTGGTATCGAGCATGTACTTGATCATCAGAACGAATCACGCTCCTGATCGGCGGGTTGCTCGCGATCGGCCATGAAGTCTGCCGTAATGCTTTCGCCATCGAACCAACTGTCCCAGGTTTCACCAGCGGGCGTGATGATGCGGCTTCGACCGACGGCGACGACGTCGACTCGTTTCACGTCGTTCGGCATGGCTACAGCTTTCGGCAGGCGAACCGCCTGGCTTCGATTGCTCATGAAAAGAGTTGTCTGTTCCATCTGGGCCTCCTGCGCTTTTGCTGGCGCAATAAGTCCAAAGGATAGGTTTTGTTTTGGATATGTCAATGGGATATACGTTGTGGCTGACGGAAGGAGTGCGCTCGATTCAGGACCAAAAACGGCCGCTGTCAGTGATGACAAGCGGCCGTTTTTGTTTGAGTCGTAACCTTTACTCGGCTTTTTCTTCCGGCGCTTCCAGCGACTCGCGGTAGACATCCAGTGCAGCGCTGAAATCGGTGATGAACTGTGGCTCGCTCAACCATGCCTGGGCTGTCTCGCGGTCCATGCCGTCGGCCCACATGCGGTAGTCGATCAGCATGTCGGCGGCCAGATGGGTGGCGGCCATGCCTTCGTCGTCGGCGTTTTCCATGTCCAGCAGTTCTGGATGGTCGATGATGATAAAGGCCAGGTTCGTCAGCAACACCGAGAGCATTTCGCTGCGGCTGACGGCTTCCGCGTCGCGCATTTTGCTGAACATCGCCAGGGTGTATTCCGGGATCGGCTCGGCGAGGTGGCCAAGGTCATCGTCCAGCGCGGCGGGTTTGCGGCCGTGGATGTTGATCTGCTTGGCTTTGGCTTTTGCGCGCTTGGCGCGTTTCTGTTGCTTGTTCAGGGAGGCCATGGGAACTCAGTTCGGTTTCTGTTGGGTTTGCGCAGCAATGGCGTCGGACGCCGCCACGTAGTCAGCCTGGAAGGCTGGGGATTCGATCCACGCCAAAGCGCCGGCTTCGTCGGTTTCGGTGGACCATTGGCGATATTCGATCAGCGCGGCGAGGATAAAGTCCATCGCGCCTTCTTCACCTTCCTGCTCGTACACCAGCTCCAGCAGCGGGTCTTCGAGGAAAGCCGTGCACATGGCCTGCTGGCTGAGCTTCTCGGCGTCGATCATTTTCTTGAACAGTTCGGTCAGGTCCACCGACTCGAAGTCGATGCGATCGTCGTTCGGGTCCAGCTCGACCGGCGCAGCAGCTCGCTGGGTGCGGTTCTGCTTGGCCTTGGCCTTGGCGCGGGAGGCGCGTTTATGTTGCTTGTTGGCGGAGGCCATGGGCGTCGTTCCGTAATTCGATTAAAAGGGCAGGTGACTCAGCGGCGAGGCACTGTCCGCCCGGGTGTGTCGGGGGCCAGCTCGCCGTTTTGCAGCCAGGACAGTGCAATGGGCCATAGTGTGGCTTGGTATGCGCTGCGAAAAAAGGCGAAATGACCAACTTCCTGCTCGCCGATGTCTTCGGGAGTAATGCGCAGGTGAGTGTTGGTGCTGGCGGTGAAGTAGCCGAGCAGGCGTTCGATGGCCGGGATTGTGCCGTAGGGATCGTCGCTGAGGCTGATCGCCAGGGTTTTCGCGGTGACGGCAGCGAAGTGTCTGACATGAATGTCCTGGCCGCTGGGACGCTTCTCGTAACGCGCGGTGGGCGTGCTCCAGTCGCGCACTACACCGGCTGGCGTGTCTTCCAGCCAGCCGAGGCGTTTGCCGGGAAAGTAGCCGCAGAGCATCGTCACCAGCGGCATCACCACATGCCACTTGCCAAACATCCGCCAGCGATGAGCGGGTTCATAGTCGCGCCAGTAAGCGAATTGCGCGCCGACCGTCACCAGGCGACGGATTAGCTGTCCGGACGCTCCCAGCCCCGCTGCACAGCCACCAAAGCTGTGACCGACCACATCGATCGGCTGACCTGGAAACTCACGCTGTGCGCGCTTGAGCATCGCCTCGAAGTCCAGGGCGCCCCAGTCGGACCAGGACGCCTTCAGTCCTTTCATCGATGCGGGCCGTGATTCGCCGATGCCGCGGTAGTCGTAGGTGATGACATCGAAGCCGTTGGCAAACAGGTAATCGGCGAAGCGCGAGTAGTGTCGGCAGCGCACCGATGTGGCGGCGTTGATGATGACGACTGCCCGGGAAGCGTCCGGCTCCGCATGCCGCCAGGTGAAGCCGCCAAGGACGAAACCGTCGGCGGCGGGTTGCTTGAACGGTTCGCCCGAAGCGCCAGTCGTTAGCGGAAGCTCGATTTGAGTGGGGGCGAGGGATGCCATGTCCTGCACATTCATTGGCGTCGGACCTTTGCGGGTAGCTGACAACAATAGTCTTCACGCCGCGTATGAACAATCCATCACGGTTCCTGATGAAGTCGCTCTTCAAGCACTGCCCGCTCTCGATCCAGTTCCGCGCGTAACTCTTCCTCGCTCGGCAGTACCAGTTGGTATTTGCTGGCAAATAATTGTTCGTTGCCCTCCAGCACTGAGTAGCGCACTACGGACTCATCCTTTTGCGCGCAGAGAATGATGCCGACAGTGGGGCCGTCTTCTTCTCCCCGCTTGAGGTCGTCGTACATGCGCACGTACATGTCCATCTGGCCTACATCCTGATGGGTCAGTTCACCACGCTTGATATCGAAGATGACGAAGCACTTGAGCAAGTAGTTGTAAAAAACCAGATCGATGTAGAAGTCCTTGCTCTCGGCGCTGATGCGCTGTTGCCGGGCGATGAAAGCAAAGCCTTTGCCCAGTTCGAGCAGGAAATCCTGCAACTGTTCGATCAGAGCCTGTTCGATCTCGCTTTCCTGAAGCCTGCCGGCACTGGGCAGGCCAAGGAATTCCAGCACAACCGGATCGCGGATGAAGTCCCGAGGGCTGGCCTTCATTTGCTGAATATTGGTGGTTGCTTCCTGAATGACGGGGCAGCGATCGCGGCTCGCCAAAAGACGTTCGTAGTACAGGGTATTGATCTGGCGCTCCAGCGCTCGGCTTGACCAGTTTTGGGTGGCAGACTCGTTCATGTACCAGAGGCGGGCGTTTTCGTTGTCGACTCTTAGCAGCCTGCGGTAGTGGGTCCAGCTCAATTCGTGACGCAGTGCGTCACAAATTGGGAACGCTTGGTAGAACAGGCGCATATACCGAAGGTTGGAGGCGTCGAAGCCCTTGCCGAATTCCGCTGTAAGTACCTTGGCCAAGGTCGAAAGCAATTGTTTTCCATACCCCGCCCGCCGGGCTCCTTCCTGCTCGAATTCGACAATATGCCGACCGATTTGCCAGCAGCTTTGCACTTGAATGGTATCAAACGCGCGCAACACCTTCTGTCGTGCCTGGCGGATCAGCTCACCAAGATTGCCGAGCAGTGAGGTGATTTTTGGGTCTTGTGTGTCATCGGGGACGAGGGCGCTCATGGAGTCTTCCGCAATAAGCTGAACAGGCAGAAGAGAATGGCAAGAGAGCATGGGTCGATGCTGCAGGGCGCAGCTGAAAAGACCGAAGGACCGGACTGATAGGCGTGAAGGGTGACGGAGCGATTCACGTAGTACGTTTCGTAGTGGCTCCAAGTACAAATCGTTCTAGAACACGAAAACGGCGCCGGAAATCAAAATTGAGTAACGATTGGGTTCCATGGAGCCCGGGAGTCGCATCATGAAATCTGTGAAGTCACTGTTCCTGCCCTTTGTCGCCATCGGTGTGTTGATGTTTCCGATTGCACCGCACGCTGCCAGCCTCGAGCCGATCGACAATTCGGGCGTGCAGGTTCAACGGCAGGAACAAAACGGAATTACCTACCTGTCTGGCGGTATCGGTGAGGATGAGGCGAAAGCGATCCAGCAAACCACCGGTTACAACCTGCATATGACGTTCTCTGTCGGCGTCGAGAACAAATACATTCCGGACGTCGATGTAGTCATTCATAACGCGCAGGGACAGAGCGTGTTGACCCTGACTCAAGCGGGTCCGCTGGTTTACGTCCAGCTGCCTCCTGGCAAGTACACGGTGGTTGCGACCCGTGCTGGCGAACAGCGGCGTGATACCACGGATGTTGGCACGGGAACCGCGCGCAATCTGGTATTTCACTGGAATGGTGATGTCTAGCCGAGTGTAGGCGTGAAACGATTTCGTCAGCGTTCAAATCCGCAAACAGCAGCTTTCACTGCTGTTTGCGGAACATCGCGCGCTAGAGTTTTCGGTTTGCCGGCGTGCGATGGATGGTTTGCTGAACAAACACCTGGGGGATGGAGTTAGCGGATACTGCGGATGTTGCCTTTGTTGCCTTTTACGGTGACGGATACTTTCTTGAAGATGAAGTAGTTTTCTTCGTTCACTTCATAGCGAGGGGCGACGATCAGGTCGGCGCCGGAAGATTTGACCGCTTTGTAGGCCACAGCAGATTTAACCGCGCTGACGGGATCCAGACCAAGGCCGCTCAAGGCGCCGCTCTGACCGCCATAGCTGACGCCGTCGGCAAATTGGGAATCGCCGCCGAATTTGAGGAAACCGAACAGAACGTTGACCGAAGACTGGCCGGAGATCGCGTCACCGACAGCGATGTCCGCTTTCAGGTCGGCTTTGACGGTGCTGTCGATTGGCGAGGACGGCTGGCTGTTGTTGTAGCTGACGCAGCCGCTGGCGGTGGCAATGATTGTCGATAGGGCGAGGAACTTCAAAAGCGTGTTCAATAGCTGCTTCCTTACGTTTAAACGTGAATGCATGCAGGCAAATTGGCTGCTGCAGTATTTTCACCGGGTAAGCGTGTGCCCTCTATGAGAGGGATCCTAGAGCGCTGTATGAAGAGTTGGCACAAATCTAGGGAAGGAGTGCCTTGTAGGCGTAGGAATTTTCGTTTGCGATGGATTTGGTTAAATCCCGGGCATAAAAAACCCTGAATCTCGCAATTCAGGGTTTCGTTCACTCAGTGAAGGCTGGCGATCAGAGCGAGGCTACCAAGTGCGTGAAGGCAACGCGCAAGGGATTGGTTTCCACGCTCAGAAGCTTGATAGCCAGCGCGCGGGCAAAGGTAACTGTTGCCGATATGGTCGCCGAAGCCGCCTGGAATTTGTTGGTGGCTATCGCACTGATGGGATCGACACTGGCTAAAAGCAAGGCAGGCAAAGTAATCAGCCCGCCACCACCGGCAATTGCATCAAAAAAGCCGGCGCAAAAAGCAACGAGCGCCAACATGCCAATTACATCCCAGGACATTACATTCCCTCCTTGTAGTTATTGCCCATTAATCCCATGACTGTTCGTTCAGGCAGCTCCGCTTCCGATTCTGCTCAGCTTCATGATCAGGGTATGTCGTCCATTTCCGTTAAATCGGACGGAGAGTTCAGACAGACTCGTGAGACTGGCAAAAATGGCCGATGACCGCACCTGACACTTCTCGGCCTCGCAAGCGTTAAGGCGCTTGCTGGCGTGGCGATAGGGAGGTGGGGGGTTACTGACTTATGAGTTTCGTTCGGACGCTACGACGCGTGGCCTACTGCTCCACACCCCCCGGCACTACCGAGCTTTTTCTTAAGAACCGAGCATATTTTTACTATTTTTCCTCGCCGCCAGAGTCGAGCATGATCCAGCGAAACCAATAATAACTGACCGTTTCAGCGGTCGGCATGGGAGTAGCGTGTGCTCGATCTCAACTACTGGCAGCAGCGGGCTGCCCGGCAAACATTCATTTCAAATGCCTTGATCGCAGGGCAGCAGGTTGCGTGCGCTTCGGGTGCGACTTTCGAGGTGATCAACCCGGCGACCAACCAGCTGTTGGCCTGTGTCACCGCCTGCGGCGAGGACGAAGTGAACCTCGCCGTACGCTCGGCTCGCCGGGCGTTTGAAGAGGGGCCGTGGGCCCGTATGGCCCCGGTGGAACGCAAGAAGATCCTGATCCGGCTCTCCGAACTGCTGCTGGCCAACCGCGAGGAGCTGGCACTGCTCGACTCGCTGAGCATGGGCAAGCCGGTCATGGATGCCTACAACATCGATGTACCTGGCGCGGCCCATGTGTTCGCCTGGTACGGTGAAGCCCTGGACAAGCTCTACGACCAGGTCGCGCCGACCGCGCGCAATGCCCTCGCCACCATCACTCGTGAGGCCCTGGGGGTGGTTGCTGCCGTGGTGCCATGGAATTTTCCGCTGGACATGGCGGCCTGGAAGCTCGCCCCGGCATTGGCCGCCGGTAATAGCGTGGTCCTCAAACCCGCCGAGCAGTCGCCATTCTCTGCCTTGCGACTGGGGCAGTTGGCGCTCGAGGCCGGCATACCGGAAGGGGTATTGAATGTTGTCCCGGGCCTGGGCGAAAGCGCCGGCAAGGCCCTGGGGCTGCATCCTGATGTGGACTGCCTGGTGTTCACCGGCTCGACCCAGGTCGGCAAGTACTTCATGCAGTACTCGGCGCAGTCCAACCTCAAGCAGGTCTGGCTGGAGTGCGGCGGCAAGAGCCCGAACCTGGTCTTCGAAGACTGTCAGGACCTGGATCTGGCCGCGGAAAAAGCCGCGTTCGGCATTTTCTTCAATCAGGGCGAAGTCTGCTCGGCCAACTCCCGGCTTTACGTGCAACGCTCTATCTACGATGAGTTCGTCGAGCTCCTGATCGCCAAGGCTCGGACCTGGATGCCCGGTGATCCGTTGGACCCACAAAGCAGGGCAGGTGCGATCGTCGATAGCGAGCAAGCCACCCGCATCATGAAGGCGATCGAGCAGGCACGGGGTGAAGGCGCGAAGCTCCTGGCAGGCGGCGATCGCCTGACGATCAATGGTTCTTCAAACTTCATCCAGCCGACGATTTTCGCTGGCGTGGGTAGAGACATGAACCTGGCGCGTGATGAAGTGTTCGGTCCGGTGCTGGCCATCAGTGCCTTCGACTCCGAAGAAGAGGCGATTGAGTTGGCCAACGACAGCATCTACGGGCTGGCCGCTTCAGTCTGGAGCGATGACCTGAACCGCGCTCATCGGGTGGCCCGGGCATTGAAGGCCGGGACTGTTTCGGTCAACACCATGGATGCACTGGATGTCGCCATTCCTTTTGGTGGCGGCAAGCAGTCCGGTTTCGGGCGCGATCTTTCCCTCCATTCGTTCGACAAGTACACGCAACTCAAAACCACCTGGTTCCAGCTTCGTTGAGACCGACCACGTCGCAAGGCGTGGCAGGGAAAACCCATCTGCACGCACCCCTCGGGGTGGCGTGCTTTTCCTGCTTGCGGGGCTGCTGGAGCGGTCATTCAGCACCCATTGGTCGACTCACCCTAACGGGTGATATCGGCAGTTTTGCGAGCGTGGGAACATCATTTCAACCCCGACACCCGTAACCTCGTGTCGCTCCCAACCGTTCTTTCGGCGAGTCTTTGAAGTGGAAAACGATCGGTTTTTTTCTGCGCAATGGTTCGAACAGATGGCCAAGGTGACCGAGAGTATCGGCCAACCGGGATTCGCCGCGACGCTGTTCGAAACCCTGGGCTGTATCTGGCCCATTCAGGCGACGACGCTGTACCTGTATCCCCATGGCGGTATGCCCAGCGCGCTGTTCGAACTTGACGGTCCCTGGCTGCCGCAAGGCAATGTGCGCCAGTACCTGTCAGGGTTCTATCTGCTCGACCCGTTCTACGGTGCCTGTGTGGAAGGCGTCAGCTCCGGTTGCTACGACCTCGCTGACGTCGCTCCCGACCACTTCGAACTCAGCGAGTACTACCAGTCGTTCTATCGGCACTCGCACCTGCAGGATGAGTTGAACTACATCCTGCAGTCTGCTCCCGGGCTGAGCCTGGCTGTCTCGCTGGCGTTCACGGAAAAGCTCGACGCGGCTACGACGCAGCAGTTCAAGTGCATTACGCCCTGGATCCTGACCTTGCTGGGCAAGCATTTTGTCGGCCTGGACACGCGCGGCGCTCGATTTGAAAACCAATTGGAGCAGCGCATCCACTCGGCACTGAACAACTTCGGTTCGTCGATCCTGACCGAGCGCGAATGCCGCATCGCCCAACTGATCCTGCGTGGCCATTCGACCCGCTCCCTGGCCGAGCGCCTCGGGGTGTCGGAGGACACCATCAAGTCTCATCGCAAGAACGTCTACTGCAAGCTCGACATCGGCACGCAATCGGAGCTGTTTTCACTGTTTATCGATTCGTTGGCCGAAGCCCAGGGCGTGCTCAGCAAAGACCCTCTTGAAAGCTACATGAGCAAGACCCGCTGAGCGGACTTGCTACCCCTCGCGTGACTACCAACAAAAGAGAAAAAAGCCATGAATGCACCCTTCGAACCGAAACGGCAGACTGAGGATTACCAGAAGTCCGATGCCGCCCACCACATCCATGCGTTTGTGGATCAAAAGGCGCTCAATGCCGAAGGTCCTCGGGTGATGGTCCGCGGCGAGGGCCTGTATCTCTGGGACAACGACGACAAGCGTTACCTGGACGGCATGTCGGGCCTGTGGTGCACCCAGCTCGGTTATGGTCGCAAGGACCTGAGCGCTGCGGCGGCTGCGCAGATGAACCAGTTGCCGTACTACAACATGTTCTTCCACACCACCCACCCAGCGGTGATCGAGCTGTCCGAGCTGCTGTTCAGCCTCCTGCCGGGCCACTACAGCCACGTCATCTACACCAACTCCGGCTCCGAAGCGAACGAGGTGCTGATCCGTACCGTACGCCGTTACTGGCAGGTCGTCGGCAAGCCGCAGAAGAAGATCATGATCGGCCGCTGGAACGGTTATCACGGCTCGACCCTGGCGGCCACTGCGCTGGGCGGGATGAAGTTCATGCACGAGATGGGCGGCCTGATTCCGGACATCGCGCACATCGATGAGCCTTACTGGTACGCCCAGGGCGGCGAGCTGACCCCGACCGAGTTCGGTCGTCGCTGCGCCTTGCAACTGGAAGAGAAAATTCTTGAGCTGGGCGCCGAAAATGTCGCGGGCTTTATCGCCGAACCCTTCCAAGGCGCTGGCGGCATGATCTTCCCGCCCGAGAGCTACTGGCCGGAAATCCAGCGCATCTGCCGTCAATACGATGTGCTGCTGTGTGCCGATGAAGTGATTGGCGGCTTTGGCCGCACGGGCGAGTGGTTCGCCCACGAGCACTTCGGTTTCGAGCCGGACACCCTGTCGATCGCCAAGGGCCTGACCTCCGGCTACGTGCCGATGGGTGGCCTGGTGCTGGGCAAGCGCATTGCCGACGCGCTGGTGGAGCAGGGCGGTGTTTTCGCCCACGGGCTGACCTATTCCGGACACCCGGTCGCGGCCGCGGTGGCGCTCGCCAACCTCAAGGCACTGCGTGATGAAGGCATCGTTCGCCAGGTGAAGGAAGACACCGGGCCGTACCTGCAGCAGATTCTGCGCGAGGTGTTTGGCAACCACCCGATGATTGGCGAGATCCAGGGCGCGGGCCTCGTCGCGGCCTTGCAGTTCGCCGAGGACAAGGCGACACGCAAGCGCTTCGCCAACGAAAACGACCTGGCCTGGCAATGTCGCACCTTTGGTTTTGAAGAGGGCGTGATCATTCGCTCGACGCTTGGCCGCATGATCATGGCGCCGGCACTCGTGGCAACGCGCACAGAGCTGGACGAGCTGGTGGAAAAGACCCGCATCGCGGTAGACCGCACCGCACGGATCGCGGGAAAGCTCTGAAGTCATCTGTGAGCGGGTTGGTGATCGACAGCGTTAAATCACCCTGCGTGCCTATCGATTGAACAAGAGGCTGCCCGACACTGGGCAGCCCGCCCTTCAGCAGACCAATCACTCACGGTATCCGTTCTTCGGATACCGCAGCGTCCTGCATTCAAATTTTCAGGAGTCAGCAATGAATACAATAACAAGCGTGGCCGATACTCCTTCCCATCATTCCCCGTCGGAATCGGTTTCGCCCGGCAGATTTCGACAATCCCTCGGTCTTACCGCCCTGGTCCTCTTCGGCCTGGCGTACATGGTCCCGCTGGCGGTGTTCACCACCTATGGCCTGGTGACCCAGATGACCAAGGGCCACTTGCCCACCGCCTACCTGCTGACCCTCGCCGCCATGCTGCTGACCGCCTACAGCTACGGACGCATGGTGCAGGCGCATCCGTATTCGGGGTCCGTGTACTCCTATACGCGCAAGGCGTTCGGCAGCTACTTTGGCTTCATGGCCGGCTGGACCTTGTTGCTGGACTACATCTTCCTGCCGTTGCTCAGTTATCTGCTGATCGGCATCTACATGTCCGAATACTTCCCCGCGGTTCCCGCTGCGGTGTGGGTGCTCGGCTCCATTGCCCTGGTGACCTTCCTCAACCTGATCGGCATCGAATCCATCACCCGGGTCAACCTGTTGCTCGTGGTTGTCCAGTTGGTCTTCATCGTGGTGTTCGTTGCGTTGTCGATCCACAACCTGGGGGATCAAACAGAGCCGGTTTCGCTGCTCGCACCCTTCCATCATGAAGGCTTCAGTGTTCCGTTGATCATGACCGGCGCAGCGGTCCTGTGCCTGTCCTTTCTCGGCTTCGACGCCGTGTCGACAATGGCCGAGGAGACACCCAACCCACGGCGCCTGATCCCCCTCGCGATCATGGTGGTGAGCCTGCTCGGTGGCCTGCTGTTTGTCCTGGTTTCGTATTTCGCGCAAATGGTCTATCCGCAATGGAACACCTTTGCCGACCCGGACTCGGCGTCGCTGGACGTCATGCGCCGCGTGGGTGGAGAACTGCTGGTGACCGCCTTTACCGCCACCTATGTGGCCGGCTGTTTTGCCTCGGCGATGGTCTCCCAGGCCAGCGTCTCCCGGGTGCTGTTCGCCATGGGTCGCGATGGCGCACTGCCCCGGGTGTTCGGCAGGCTGGTCTCGAAGAAGCGCGTGCCGGCCACCGCGATCATGCTGGTCAGCCTGTTCTCCCTGATTGCCCTGTTCATCACCCTCGATACCGTGGCCAACATGATCAGCTTCGGCGCGCTCTTCGCGTTCTCGGCGGTGAACCTGGCGGTCATCAAGCATTATCTGGTCGACCAGAAGCTGCGCGGCACCCGCAACTGCCTGCTATACGGCGTAGTACCGGCCCTGGGGTTCCTCAGCACTATTTGGCTGTGGACCAGCCTGTCCAGCATGTCGTTCATGATTGGGCTGTGCTGGATGGGGTTGGGGCTGCTTTGTTTGCTGGGCGTAACGCGTGGGTTCCGGGTGAAGCTGCCGGAGTTGCAGATGGCGGAGTGATCGGAGCGCAGAGGCCGGACTGCGCCCGCCGCCCCTCGTGATCGCCGACCAGGCTTTCACGGGGGGCTTACAGGGGAGCAAACCATAGAAAGCAAAAAACCCGCACCAGGCGGGTTTTTTGTGTGCTTTCAGGTGTGCTTGGCATCACCTGAAAACGGAAGGTGGTGCCCAGAGACGGAATCGAACCGCCGACACGGGGATTTTCAATCCCCTGCTCTACCGACTGAGCTATCTGGGCAACGGGGCGCATTAAACTGGTTTTTCAGGGGGTCGTCAAGCAAGTTATCAAAAAATATTTAATTATTACCGTCGCTTACGATCCGACCCCCGATTTCAAGGGCTTACTCCGCAGGCGGAACGTAGCCTTCGGCCTTGGCGTATTCCTCGCCGGAGAAGTACTTGTCCATCTCACCCTGAAGATATTTGCGGTCTTCGGCGTTCATCATGTTCAGGCGCTTTTCGTTGATCAGCAGGGTCTGGTGTTTTTGCCAGTCGGCCCAGGCCTTGGCCGAGACGTGGTCAAAAATGTCCTGGCCTTTGGCACCCGGGAATGGAGCACGCTCCAGGGCGGGCAATTCTTCTTTGTACTTGCGGCACATGATGGTGCGGGTCATGACGACTCTCCTGCGTTCAATACGACGGCCGCGCGTTCGAGCAAGGTCTTGACCGGGGCGGCAAGGCCCAGGCGCGGCGGGGTGGCGAGGTTATACCAGAGCCAGTCGGCCTCGGCCACGTGATGGCCGGCCTCCTGGACCTGAACCAGCCAGGGTTCGATGGATAACTGGAAATGGCTGAAGGTGTGCACCAGGTTCGGCAGTGCCTGCTGGTTGCCCAGCGCCAGCGAGTGCTGCGTGGCGAGGTGTTGCAGGTCGTCGAGGTCATCGAGTTCCGGCAAGCTCCATAAACCGCCCCACAGGCCCGTGGAGGGGCGACGGTAAAGCAGGATCGCACCTTCGGCATTGGCGAGCATCGGCATCAGCGTGCGTTTCTGCGGGATGGCTTTGCGTGGTTTGGGAATCGGGTAGCGGGTTTCCAGGCCGAGCATGTGCGCTTCACAACCCTTTTCCAGCGGGCAGAGCAGGCAGCTCGGCTTGCTGCGGGTGCAGAGCGTGGCGCCCAGGTCCATCATCGCCTGGGTGTAGGCGTTGACCCGATCGTGCGGCGTAAAGCGCTCAGCGGTTGCCCAGAGCTGTTTGGCCACCTTGGGCTCGCCCGGGTAGCCCTCTTGCGCGGTAAAGCGTGCCAGCACGCGCTTGACGTTGCCGTCGAGGATGGGTGCGCGCAGGCCCATGCTGATGCTGGCGATTGCGCCGGCCGTAGACAGGCCGATGCCGGGCAGGTCGGTGAGCTTTTCCACGTCGCGGGGAAATTCACCGCCGTACTGCTCGACGACGATCTTCGCGGTCTTCTGCAGATTGCGTGCGCGGGTGTAGTACCCCAGGCCCGTCCACAGGTGCAGTACTTCGTCCTCGGGCGCCGCGGCCAAGGCCTCGACCGTCGGCAGCGACGCCATGAACCGGTCGAAGTAATTCAGCACGGTGCTGACCTGGGTTTGCTGCAACATGATTTCCGAGACCCACACCCGATACGGGGTGATGCCCTGTTGCCAGGGCAAGTCGTGACGGCCGTGGCGGTCGAACCATTCCAGTACCGCCGATGAAAACTGCTCGGCTCTCATCGCTTGAACAGCCCCTTGAGTGCGTCCTTGAGTTCCGGGCTGACCTTGTCGCCCAGTTTCTCGTCGATTTTTTCGCCGATGCGCTCGCCCGCCAGTTTGCTCGCGACCTGACCCATGCGTTCGTTGTCCAGGCGACAGGCCTTGGCGCCAAGCTCCAGTGGGCCGCGGCAACGCAACGGCCACTGGATGCCGACAAATTTCTCGTTCACCTGGCAAGCCGGGTCCGGCATGTCGCTCTTGTCGCCTTCGACGATGATGCCCACGCGGTAATCCATGCCCAGGACGCGCAGGTCGACGTCGCCGTCGCCGTTGACGGTCATGCCCGGGATACGCACTTTCAGGTCCGGGTTGCTGGCGACGCCGTTACGGAAGGTCAGGGTGCCCTTGAGCTCCTGGAACGGTGTGTCCTTGCCCCGCGGCTCGCCGCTAAGGGACTTGCGGTTGAGTGTGGCGATGCCTTTGCACAACTGCTGTTCGAGGTTGGCATTGAGCAGCACGCCGTTGTTGATGACGAAACTGGCGTTGCCGTTGAGGGTTTCGATCAACGCTTTCTGGCTGTTGCCGCTACCGGTGAGGGTGCTGTTGAGCGTTACCAGGCCCTTGACCGGTGGTTCCTTGCCCTGGCTTTCGAGGATTTTTTCCGCGGGCACCCGGCTGATTTGCGTCTGCATGTTCAACACAGGTGCCTGCTGGCGCACATCGAGGGTGCCTTTGGCGTCGAAGTTGCCCTCGTACAGGTCACCGCGCAGGCTCGTCAGGGTCAACAGTCCGTCCTGGCCGTTGGCCTTGAGTACGGCGTTTTTGATCGGCAGCTTTTCCAGGGTCAACTGGCCGAAGGTCAGGTCGGCGTCTACATCCAGCTTGGCCAGGCGCTCCACCGGCAACAGGCGTTCGTTACTCCATGCTTCCTTGGTCGGGGATTGCGGCAGCGGTGTGCTGCCGGCCCCGGCCATGGCATCGGCTTCGGTGCTGGCGACTTCGGCCTGGCGCACTTGTTTGGCGCTGTTGGCCTCGGCCGATTTCGGCGGCAGGTAACGGTCGACGTTGAAGGTGTCGGCCTTGAGGGTTGCGCGCAGGGATTGCCTGGCAAAGTCCTCGACGGCGATGCGACCAGTGAAGGTGCTGTCGTCGACTTTCAGGTTGAGGTCATCCAGCGTGAGGCTGGAAGGCGTGCCGGCCAGGCGCGTGGCCACTTCGACCTTGCTCAGGCTGCCTTCAGCCATGGCCGGGAGTTTCTGGCCGATGCTGTCGACGAATTTCGCCAGGTCGAACTGGGCAATCGACAGCCCGCCGCTGACCTGTGGGGTCTTGTCCAGGTCATTGACCTTCAGCTCACCCAGCGCTCGCAGTTGGTTGGCGGAGACCTTGATCCCGGTCCATTCGGCGACGTTGGCGGCCTTGTCCAGCAGCAACTGACCCTGAGCGGCGAAGGTCATGGTCTTGCCTTGCAGCGGATCGCCGGCAACTTCGCCGGACAGCTTCATGTCTTCGAGCTTGTAGCGCTGCAGCGCACGCTCGAAACGCAGTTCGCCGGCGAGCTCGGTGCGCACCCGCAGAACCGGCTGGTTGGTGCCCAGGAATGCTGTGAGCTTGACCGGTATATTGGTGGAATCGTGCACCGGGCCGGTACTGAGCTGGATGCTTTCGGCGCTGAATTGCTTGCCGGTTTTCTCGTCGCTGTATTCAACGCGGGCGTTGTTGACGGTCAGGCTGTCGATGTCCAGGCGAATTGGCTGGGCCGGTTTTTCCACCTGGGCAGTGGTAGGCGATTCAGGTTCGCCGGTGGTCTCGGCAGGTGTGCCCGTGGTTGCAGGCTTGGGCACCTTGCCGATGTCTTCCCAGTTGCCGTGGCCATCCTTGTCGCGGTTCAGGCGCAGGTTCAAGCCTTCAACGCGCACGTCGCTCATCTGCACCTCACGGCGCAGCAACGGCAGCACACGGACCGACAGGCCGAGCATCTGCAGGTCGGCGAACGGATCGGCGGGCTTGGCCAGGGTGGCGACCGCCGCATCGTGCAGCTCCAGGCCAAGCCACGGGAACAGGCTCCAGCCGATATCGCCATTGAGCGTCAGCTCGATGTGGGCCTTGTCGCGGGCTATCTGGCGTATCTCGTCTTTGTAGTCGTTGGGATCGAAGAGGTGGGTCAGGGCAAAGCCCAGCGCCACTATGATCAGCAACAGCCCGAGAAGTACCAGACCCAGGATTTTGCCGAACGCTTTCATGGGCGAGTCCTTGTAGTTAGTCGAATTCGAAATTTAGCCGGGGAGTATAGCGCTCCGCCGCGAGCGACCGGGCAGATCACATGACAGAGTGTCGAGCATCCAGGCAAAAAGTAATTTTTCCTACAAATTCGGCGCAGCACCGAAGAAGTTGTTCAGCCGTTCGACAATGCCCGGAAGGGAGGTTCCTTCAGTGGTACGAAAACAGACAACGATCGAAATCGTGATGTCAGTTTGGTTTTTCACGCACTGGCAAATGTTACGCTTCACCCGTTCGTCCGTCCCTGCGCGGCAAGATGTCGCATACAAGCGAGCTTTTCCCAAAAAAACGGTCATGTCTGCGTGCATTAAGGCTGAGGGCGAAGAGTGGCTGGCGAACCTAAATAATAATTGGGGGATACACAATGACCACGAGCATCACGGCGGACGGCCTTCAAGCCGGCCAGCCCGCGTTTCTCTCCAAGGAACGCATCATCGCCAGGCCCGGTTTCAACCGGTGGCTGGTGCCACCGGCCGCGCTGGCCATCCACCTGTGCATCGGCATGGCCTATGGCTTCTCGGTGTTCTGGTTGCCGCTGTCCAAGGCGCTGGGCATCACTGCGCCAGTGGCTTGTGCTCCGGACATGGGCTTCATCGCCCAGGTCTTTTCTTCGCAATGCGACTGGCCGATTTCGATGCTCGGCTGGATCTACACCCTGTTCTTCATCTTCCTGGGCTGCTCGGCAGCCATCTGGGGTGGCTGGCTGGAACACGCCGGGCCGCGCAAGGCGGGTGTTGTCTCGGCACTGTGCTGGTGCGGCGGTCTGCTGATTTCCGCGCTGGGGGTCTATACCCACCAGATCTGGCTGATGTGGATCGGCTCGGGGGTCATTGGCGGTATCGGCCTGGGCCTGGGTTACATCTCGCCGGTGTCGACCCTGATCAAGTGGTTCCCGGACAAACGCGGCATGGCGACCGGCATGGCGATCATGGGCTTCGGCGGGGGCGCGATGGTCGGTGCCCCCCTGGCGGCGGCGTTGATGAGCCATTTCGCTTCACCGACCAGTGTCGGCGTGTGGCAGAGCTTCCTGGTCATGGCCGCGATCTATTTCGTGTTCATGATCGGCGGTGCGCTGTCCTATCGTGTACCGCCTACCGGCTGGAAACCTGAAGGCTGGACGGCACCTGCGAAAAAAGCCTCGAACGCGATGATCACCCACCGTCATGTGCATGTGAATGTGGCGTGGAAAACGCCACAATTCCGCCTGGTATGGCTGGTGCTGTGCCTGAACGTATCGGCGGGCATCGGAATCCTCGGCATGGCTTCGCCTCTGTTGCAGGAGGTGTTCGCCGGCAAGTTGCTGGGCAACGGCCTGGCATTTGGCCAGCTGGATGCCTCGCAACTGGCCTCGATTGCGGCGATCGCCGCCGGTTTCACCGGTTTGCTGAGCCTGTTCAACATCGGTGGCCGGTTCTTCTGGGCATCGTTCTCGGATTACCTGGGCCGTAAAAACACCTATTTCGTGTTCTTTGCCCTGGGCTTCGGGCTGTATGCATTGATCCCGAACCTCGGTCATCTGGGCAACGTTGCGCTGTTCGTGGCGGCGTTCTGCATCATCCTGTCGATGTACGGCGGTGGTTTCGCGACTGTCCCGGCGTACCTCGCCGACCTGTTCGGTACGCAAATGGTCGGCGCGATCCATGGTCGTCTGCTGACGGCCTGGGCTGCTGCCGGCGTGCTGGGTCCGGTGCTGGTGAACTACCTGCGTGAGTATCAGCTGAGCATCGGCGTTGAACGGGCCGCGGCTTACGACATCACCCTGTACATCCTCGCGGGCCTGCTGGTGTTGGGCTTCCTGTGCAACCTGCTGGTTCGTCCGGTGGCCGACAAGTACTTCATGACCGACGCCGAACTGGCTGCCGAACAGGCGCTGGGTCACGACAAAGGGGCTGACAGCAGTACGTCACTGGAGTGGAAAGCGGCGGCGGGTACCAAGCCTCTGGCGATTGCCGCGTGGTTGGTGGTGGGCATTCCATTGGCGTGGGGTGTTTGGGTGACGCTGCAGAAGACGGCGGTACTCTTCCACTAACACCCAACCATGTGGGAGCGGGCTTGCTCGCGAAAGCGGTGTGTCAGATAACATTCATGTGTCTGAAAATCCGCTTTCGCGAGCAAGCCCGCTCCCACATTTGATCTCCACTGGACGCAAATACTGCGTTTCGACTGCTTGTACTGACATGTACACCATTGGCCGTAGTGGATTCACTCCGTCAGCGATATCACCTCCCGTGTTTCTGTTTCGCGCCCGCGCCCCTATAATGGTTGCCTTTTTCGCCCAATGATTTTGCGGAGCTGGTGATGGCCGAACGTATGGCGTCAGTCGAGCGCGACACTCTGGAAACCCAGATCAAAGCCTCGATCAACCTGGATGGCACCGGAAAGGCCCGATTTGATATCGGTGTCCCTTTTCTTGAGCACATGCTGGACCAGATCGCCCGTCACGGGCTGATCGACCTGGATATCGTCAGCAAAGGCGACCTGCATATCGATGACCACCACACCGTGGAAGACGTCGGTATCACCCTGGGCCAGGCATTCACCAAAGCCATCGGCGACAAGAAAGGCATCCGTCGCTACGGCCACGCCTACGTGCCGCTCGATGAAGCGCTGTCGCGCGTGGTGATCGACTTCTCCGGCCGCCCAGGCCTGCAGATGCATGTTCCGTACACCCGTGCCACCGTCGGCGGCTTCGACGTTGACCTGTTCCAGGAATTCTTCCAGGGCTTCGTCAACCACGCCAACGTCACCCTGCACATCGACAACCTGCGTGGCCACAACACCCACCACCAGATCGAAACCGTGTTCAAGGCTTTCGGCCGCGCGCTGCGCATGGCTGTGGAGCTCGATGACCGCATGGCCGGGCAAATGCCTTCGACCAAGGGCGTCCTGTAATGCAGACAGTCGCGGTTATCGATTACGGCATGGGCAACCTGCACTCGGTGGCCAAGGCCCTCGAGCACGTCGGTGCCGGCAAGGTCCTGATCACCAGCGATGCCAACGTGATTCGCGAAGCCGACCGGGTGGTTTTCCCCGGCGTTGGCGCGATTCGCGATTGCATGGCGGAGATCCGGCGCCTGGGTTTCGATTCGCTGGTGCGTGAAGTCAGCCAGGACCGTCCGTTCCTCGGCATCTGCGTGGGCATGCAAGCCTTGCTTGAGCGC
This sequence comes from Pseudomonas sp. PLMAX, assembly GCF_046042685.1. Taxonomy (NCBI): domain Bacteria; kingdom Pseudomonadati; phylum Pseudomonadota; class Gammaproteobacteria; order Pseudomonadales; family Pseudomonadaceae; genus Pseudomonas; species Pseudomonas sp. PLMAX. The sequence goes on from NZ_CP064949.1 coordinate 460,849, forward strand.
AGTGAAGAGAACGACGGCGTCGACTGCATCGGCCTGTTCCCGGGCCAGGTGAAGTTCTTCGGCAAGGATCTGGTCGAGGATGGCGAGCACCTGAAAGTGCCGCACATGGGCTGGAACGAAGTGAAGCAGAAGGTCAGTCATCCGCTGTGGCATGACATTCCGGACCTGGCGCGTTTCTACTTCGTGCACAGCTACTACATCGCCGCCGGCAATGCCCGGCAGGTGGTGGGTGGCGGTCACTACGGGGTCGATTTTGCCGCAGCGCTGGCCGAAGGCTCGCGATTCGCCGTGCAGTTCCACCCGGAGAAAAGCCATACCCATGGCCTGCAGTTGCTGCAGAACTTCGCCGCGTGGGACGGTCGCTGGTAAATGGCCGTCAAGAAGAAGCCGCCGATCCTGACCCTCACTCCCGAGCAGGAGAGCGAGGCCAATCGCAAGATCAAGCGTTTCATGGAAGATCGCTTCGAGCTCGACCTCGGTTCGTTCGAGGCGGCCGAGATTCTTGAGCTGTTTACCCGTGAAATTGCTCCGCACTATTACAACAGGGCGATTTTCGATGTGCAGACGCACCTCAAAGAGAGGTTCGAAAGCATCGAAAGCGACCTGTGGGCGCTCGAGAAAAACTGATTTCCGAGCCAAGCTGAACATTCGAATTTGAAGGTTTGCCAGATGCTGATTATTCCCGCTATCGATCTCAAAGACGGTGCCTGTGTTCGTCTGCGCCAGGGCCGCATGGAAGATTCCACGGTGTTCTCCGATGACCCGGTGAGCATGGCTGCCAAGTGGGTGGAGGGCGGTTGCCGTCGTCTGCATCTGGTCGACCTGAACGGCGCGTTCGAAGGCCAGCCGGTCAACGGCGAAGTGGTCACGGCGATTGCCAGGCGCTACCCGAACCTGCCGATCCAGATCGGCGGCGGTATCCGCTCCCTGGAAACCATCGAGCACTACGTGAAAGCGGGCGTGAGCTACGTGATCATCGGCACCAAAGCCGTGAAGGATCCGGCCTTCGTTGCCGAAGCCTGCCGTGCGTTCCCGGGCAAAATCATCGTGGGTCTGGATGCCAAGGACGGTTTCGTCGCCACTGACGGCTGGGCCGAAATCAGCACCATCCAGGTGATCGATCTGGCCAAGCAGTTCGAAGCCGACGGCGTGTCCTCGATCGTTTATACAGACATCGCCAAAGACGGCATGATGCAGGGTTGCAACGTGCCGTTCACCGCCGCGCTGGCCGCTGCCACGAAGATTCCGGTGATCGCTTCCGGCGGCATCCACAACCTGGGTGACATCAAGACCCTGCTCGACGCCAAGGCGCCAGGCATCATCGGCGCGATCACCGGCCGCGCGATCTACGAAGGCACCCTCGACGTCGCTGAAGCGCAAGCTTTCTGCGATTCGTATAAAGGCTGAGGACTGACCATGGCGCTGGCCAAACGCATCATCCCTTGCCTGGACGTGGACAACGGCCGGGTCGTCAAAGGTGTGAAGTTCGAGAACATCCGCGATGCCGGTGACCCTGTGGAAATCGCCCGTCGTTACGACGAGCAGGGTGCCGACGAGATTACCTTTCTCGACATCACCGCCAGCGTTGACGGTCGCGATACCACATTGCATACCGTCGAGCGCATGGCCAGCCAGGTGTTCATTCCGCTGACCGTGGGCGGTGGCGTGCGCACCGTGCAGGACATTCGCAACCTGCTCAATGCCGGTGCGGACAAGGTCTCGATCAACACGGCGGCCGTTTTCAACCCGGAATTCGTCGGCGAAGCGGCGCAGCATTTTGGTTCGCAATGCATCGTGGTCGCGATCGATGCGAAGAAGGTCTCGGGACCTGGCGAAACCCCGCGCTGGGAAATCTTCACCCATGGCGGTCGCAAGCCAACCGGCCTCGACGCCGTTGAGTGGGCGAAGAAGATGGAAGGCCTGGGGGCCGGTGAGATCCTGCTGACCAGCATGGACCAGGACGGTATGAAAAATGGCTTCGATCTGGGCGTCACCCGCGCCATCAGCGATGCGTTGGGCATTCCGGTGATCGCTTCCGGTGGCGTCGGCAACCTGCAGCACCTGGCCGACGGCATTCTCGAAGGCCACGCCAGCGCAGTATTGGCAGCGAGCATTTTCCACTTCGGTGAATACACCGTTCAGGAAGCCAAGGCATACATGGCACACCGCGGGATTGTGATGCGCTGAACAAACCGCTGCAGGCCAGTGGACATCATGGCGGGCTCAGGGCACTCTTGGGCACGCCATGGATTTCGGTAGCCAGACATGTTTAAAACCATTCTTCTTGTCCTCGCCAGCGCTTCCTTGTTGCTCCTAGGTAGTGCGCGCGCGGCAGACAGCTCCGCCACAGAGCTGGTGTTGCTGACGGAAAACTTCCCGCCCTACAACATGGCCAGGAACGGCAAGAACTTCGCTCAGGACGAGAACATCAATGGCATCGCCGTGGACATCGTCCGTGAGATTTTCAAGCGCGCCGATATCAGCTATAGCCTGACCCTGCGTTTTCCGTGGGAGCGGGTCTACAAGCTGGCACTGGAAAATCCCGGCTACGGTGCATTCGTGATGGCGCGTTTGCCGGACCGCGAGCGGCTCTTCAAGTGGGTCGGGCCGATCGGTCCGGATGACTGGATCATGCTGGCCAAGGCCGACAGCAAAATCTCCCTCGAAACGCTGGAAGACGCGCGCAAGTACAGGATTGGCGCGTACAAGGGCGACGCCATTGCCATGACGCTTGCCAAGCAAGGCTTGAAACCGGTGGTGGTGCTGCGCGACCAGGACAACGCGAAGAAACTGGTCAACGGCCAGATCGACCTGTGGGCCACCGGTGATCCGGCCGGACGCTACCTGGCGCGTCTGGAAGGCGTGAGCGGGCTAAAGACAGTGCTGCGCTTCAACAGCGCCGAGCTCTATCTGGCGTTGAACAAGGATGTGCCGGACGATACGGTGGCCAAACTGCAGGCGGCGCTGGATCAGATGCGCAAGGAAGGCAAGGTGGACGAAATCATGGCGCAGTATCTGTAAGGTAGATCAAAAGATCGTCGCCTGTTGTAGCTGCCGCAGGCTGCGATCCTTTCAGCGGTAAACCCCATCCTTTCCATGCGCAGCCGTCGCGCGATTACCGCGCACGCTGATCATCTGCTTGATATCAATCCACTCGATCCCCTGGGCTTTCAACTTCGGCAACTCGCGCTCCAGCACCGCCAGGGTCTGCGGATACGGATGCCCGATCATCACCGCTGATCCCTGCTTGTGAGCCAGGCTGATCGCTGTCTGCAACTGGGTGAAAATTGCCGCTTCAGTGCGCTCATCATCCAGGAACACATCACGCGAAACGCTCGCCAATCCGATCTTCTGCGCCTCGGCGGCGGCCACCGTCTGTGCGCTGGTGCGGCTATCCAGGAATAGCTTGTGTCGACGCTGCAAGTCAGCCATCAACCAGGCCATGGCCGGTCGTTGGGCGGTCATGCGGCTGCCCATATGGTTATTGATGCCGGCGGTGTAGGGCACCACCTCAAGGGCGGCGTTCAGGCGTTTCTCAAGCTCGTCGATGGGCAAGTCAGGACGCCAGGCGAACGGCCCGGTGGCCGGGTCCATGGGCATGTGGAGGATGACGATCTTGCCGGCGCGATGGGCCTCGCGGGCGAATTCGGTGGCGTGGGGGGTGTCAGGCATGATCGCCGCAGTCACAGGGCCCGGCAGGGCCAGTACCTGGCGATCCCGGGGCAGGCTCTGCCCCAGGTCATCGATGATCAGCGTGATATAGGCCTTTTGCGGGGCGGGCGCTGCGTGAGCAACACTCGCCAGGCAACACAACAGCCCCAAGGCTAACCGCAATAGCATCTCAGCGGCCGGACGTGATGCTCAGCCCTTTGAGCAGGCTCAGGGCTTGGGCCAGTTGGTAATCGTCGTCCTGCGGCATCGGCTTGGCCTTGCCGCCGGAACTGCTCGGCTTGTCGGCGCCGCCGTTGCCATTGCCCAGGTGACCCTGCAGATCGGCTTCCTTGAAGTAGTCGCCGTCTTGCTCGTTGGTGATCTTGGCCCTGCGCACTTCGATGTCCGGGATGATGCCCTGGGCCTGGATCGAGCGGCCGTTTGGCGTGTAGTACAGCGCCGTGGTGATCTTCAGGGCGCGCTCGTTGTTCAGAGGCAGCACGGTTTGCACCGAGCCTTTGCCGAAACTCGGCGTACCCATGACCACCGCACGTTTCTGGTCCTGCAGGGCGCCGGCGACGATTTCCGAGGCCGAGGCGCTGCCGCCGTTGATCAGCGTGACCATCGGCACGGCTTCGCTTTCGTCCTTGCCGGTGGCGGAGAAGCGCAGTTCGGAGTTGGCGATGCGGCCCTTGGTGTAGACGATCAGGCCCTTGGTGATGAAGTGGTCGACCACTTCCACCGCCGCTTGCAGCACGCCGCCCGGGTTGTTGCGCAGGTCGAGGATGATGCCGTTGAGTTTCTTGCCGTTGTCTTTGCGCAGCTTGGCCAGGGCCTTGGACACTTCTTCGCCGGTCTTGACCTGGAACTGGGTGATGCGGATGTAGCCATAGCCCGACTCGAGCAATTGGCTCTTCACGCTCTTCACCTGAATGATGGCGCGGGCCAGGGTCACATCGAAGGGCGTGCCGCCGTCGCGGACCAGGGTCAGGGTGATTTTCTGGCCGATCTTGCCGCGCATCTTGTCCACGGCTTCGGTCATGGTCTGGCCGCGAGTGGGCTGGCCGTTGATCTTGACGATGAAGTCGCCCGCCTGGATGCCAGCCTTGGAGGCCGGCGTGTCATCGATCGGCGACACCACCTTGATGAAGCCGTCCTCGGCGCCGACTTCGATGCCCAGGCCGCCGAACTCGCCGCTGGTGCTTTCCTGCAGTTCAGCGAAATCTTCAGGGCCCAGGTAGGCGGAGTGCGGGTCAAGGTTGCTGAGCATGCCCTTGATCGCGTTTTCCAGCAGGGTCTTGTCGTCTACCGGTTCGACATACGCGGCCTTGATCCGATCCATGACCTCGGCAAAGGTGCGCAACTCTTCCAGCGGCAATGGCGCCTTGGTGGTCGCGGCAGTGCCCGCAGGCGCGACTGCCGGGGCCGGCTGAGCGGCAAACGCCAGAGGCGCGCCGATCACCAGGGCGATCGTCAGGGCCAGCGAGGTAAGGCGGGACAAATACAGCATGTCGAACGAACTCCTAATGTAGGTGACTCAGCGCCTATCCTTGCGCGCGGCACCATTGCGCCGGATCACTCGGGTGACCCTGCTGACGAATCGCAAAATACAACGCTGGTGTGTCCTGCCCGCCACTGTTACCGACAGTGGAGATGGATTCACCGGCTTTTACCACGTCACCCGCAGACTTGAGCAGTGTCTGGTTGTGACCATAAAGACTCAAAAAACCGTTACCGTGGTCGAGAATCACCAGCAGCCCGGCACCGCGCAACCAGTCGGCGAACACCACGCGACCGCCATGCACCGCGTGCACGGTGCTGCCGGCAGAAGCGCCGATCATCACGCCGTCCCACTTGGTCCGGGTATCGTCGCCACGGCTTTCACCGAAGCGTGCCAACAGTCGACCATCGACAGGCCACGGAAGTTTGCCGCGGGTAGACGCAAATGCACCGCCAAAAGTTTCGCCTGAGCTTGAAACCAATGCGCCGGGTGTTGATTTAACGGGTTTGCGTGGGGCGTCATCGCTGGCATCTGCCTGCGCCTGGGCCTCACGTAAACGCTTTTTTTCGGCTTCCTGCTGGGCAATCAGCGCTTTCTGTCGCGCCTCTTCTGCCTCACGAGCCTGGCGGGCCAGGGTTTCCTCAATGGTTTTAAGGACTTTAGACAGGTCTGCCTGATCCTGCTCACGGGCTGCCAGTTTCTGGTCGCGAGCCTTCACGTCTTCGTTGAGCTTGGCCAGGACTTGCTGGCGCTCCTGGCGAACCTTCTCGAGTTCGCCACGCTGGGTTTCGAGGCTGCTCTGCTGCACCAGCAATTGCGCTTGCTGCAGACCGATGTCTTTTTCGACATTGGCCAGCTGGCGCAGGGTTTCGTTGAAATTCTTCAGCTGCTCCAGGCGGGCCTGGCTCAGGTAGTCGTAATAAGTGAGCGTGCGGGCGAACTTCTCGGGGTTCTGCTGGTTGAGCAGCAGTTTCAAGTACTCCTGGCGGCCGTTCTGATAAGCCGCGCGGGCCTGGATGGCGATCAGTCGCTGCTGTTCAGTGCGCGCGCTCTGGAGTTTTTTTTTCTCCGCATCGAGTCGCTGCAACTCGGATTCGCTTTTCTGCAGCTCTTTTTGCAGGGCTTCGACCTGCTTTTCGAGCTTGCCCATCTCGGTTTCGGTGCCCTTGAGGTCTTTTTGCACGCCGGACTTTTCTTGCTGCAGCTTGCCCAGCAGTTTTTTCAGCTCGGCAATGTCCTGACGCGTGGCGTCCAACTGTTGCTGGGTTTGCGCGCGCTCGTCGGCGAAGGCCGGTTGGAGCAGGCAAGTCAGGGCAAGGGCTATCAGGACGCGGAGCATAGAGGCGGGCGACACCAGGGAAAGGGACGTCCTAGTATGCCCGCCAAGCGCAGCAAAAAAAATGCCCATTTCTGACTGTGTGATGACTGGACCCAAAAACACCCTAAAACCAATGTGGGAGCGGGCTTGCTCGCGAATGCGATGGGTCAGGCGACGACGATGTCGACTGATACTCCGCATTCGCGAGCAAGCCCGCTCCCACAAGGTTTTACGGTGTTCGGGATATCCTGGTCAGACCAGAATCGAAGTCCCGGTCATTTCCGCCGGTTGTTCCAGGCCCAGCAGTTTCAGCATGGTCGGCGCCACGTCCGCCAGCACGCCGCCTTCGCGGACTTTCAGGTCGCGCTTGCCGACATAGATGAAGGGCACCGGCTCGGTGGTGTGCGCGGTATGGGCCTGGCCGGTGGCCTCGTCGGACATTTGCTCGACGTTGCCATGGTCGGCGGTGATCAGGGCTTCGCCGCCGACTTTATCCAGCGCTTCGACGATGCGGCCGACGCAAAGGTCCAGGCACTCGACCGCCTTGACCGCCGCTTCGAACACGCCGCTGTGCCCTACCATGTCGCCGTTGGCGTAGTTGACCACGATCACGTCGTAACGCTGGTTTTCGATGGCGTCGACGATGCGGTCGGTGACTTCCGGTGCGCTCATCTCCGGCTGCAGGTCGTAGGTGGCGACTTTCGGCGACGGGATCAGGATGCGCTCTTCGCCCGGGAAAGGTTCTTCACGACCGCCGGAGAAGAAGAAGGTCACGTGGGCGTATTTTTCGGTTTCGGCGATGCGCAGCTGGGTCTTGCCGTTTTTCGCCAGGTAGTCGCCCAGCACGTTTTCCAGGCTGCCGGCAGCGAAGGCCGAAGGTGCAGGAATGCTGGCGGCGTATTGGGTCAGCATGACGAAGCCGGCCAGTTTTGGCTGACGGGCACGCTCGAATTCCTTGAAATCGTCTTCGACGAACACGCGGGTCAGTTCTCGGGCGCGGTCGGCGCGGAAGTTCATGAACACCACGGCGTCGCCGTCTTCGACCTTCACCGGCTCACCGATGGAGGTGGCTTTGACGAACTCGTCGCTCTCGCCACGCGCGTACGCGGCCTGCAGGCCTTCCTGGGCGGTGGCGGCGTTGAATTCGCCATGGCCGTCGACGATCAGGTTGTAGGCCTGGGACACACGGTCCCAGCGGTTGTCGCGATCCATGGCGAAATAACGGCCGATGAGGCTGGCGATGCGGCCTTTGCCCAGGGCCTGGAAGGTGGCGTCCAGCAGTTCGATCGACGATTGCGCGCTTTTCGGCGGGGTATCGCGGCCGTCGAGGAAGGCGTGCAGGTAGATTTTTTCAGCGCCACGCTTGGCGGCCAGTTCGGCCATGGCGACCAGGTGATCCTGGTGGCTGTGCACGCCGCCATCGGACAGCAGGCCCATGAAGTGCACGGCTTTACCGGCGGCGACGGCTTTGTCCACGGCGGCGCAGATGGTCGGGTTCTCGAAGAACTCGCCGTCGCGGATCGATTTGGTCACGCGGGTGAAGTCCTGGTACACCACGCGGCCGGCGCCGAGATTCATGTGGCCGACCTCGGAGTTGCCCATCTGGCCGTCCGGCAGGCCAACGTCCATGCCGCTGCCGGAAATCAGGCCGTTGGGCACGGTGGCCCACAAACGATCCAGTACCGGCTTCTTCGCCGCAAAGATGGCGTTGGATTCAGGGCTCTCACTGTGACCGAAGCCGTCGAGAATAATCAGGACCAAAGGTTTAGGCGTGGTAGTCATGGAGTCCGCTCGTGGCTGAATTAAAAGAGGGCGATGGAAAAGGGAGTGGCAGTTTAAAGCGAAGTTCCGGCCACGTCACCGCCGGACGGGGTTTGGCCCACCATAGTGGCTGTGTATACTGGCCGACATTTTAACGCCCTGGAACCTCCTTCGATGGTTGCTCACCTGATTGAATTTGCCACTAACCACTACATCCTCGTCGGTATCTTCGTCGTACTGCTGGCGTTGCTGATCGCCTATCAGATGCAGGGCGGCGGCCGTAGCCTGAGCACTGGCGAACTGACTGGCCTTGTCAACAAGGATGCCGGCGTGGTGATCGACATTCGTCCGACCAAGGACTTCGCCGCCGGTCATATTGTAGGCGCGCTGAGCATTCCTCACGACAAACTGGCTGCACGCGTCGGCGAGCTGGAAAAACACAAGGCCAAGACCATCATCCTGGTCGACGCCATGGGCCAGACGGCCGGTACCCACGCCCGCGAGCTGGTGAAGGCAGGTTTCACCGCCGCCAAGCTGTCCGGTGGTGTGTCCAGCTGGAAAGCCGACAATCTGCCGCTGGTGAAGTGATATGAGCAACGTCGTCGTCTATTCCAGCGATTACTGCCCTTATTGCTCCCGAGCCAAGTACCTGCTCGAGAACAAAGGCGTGGCCTTCGAAGAGATCAAGGTCGATGGCAAGCCGCAGGTGCGCGCCGCGATGGCTCAGAAAGCCGGACGCACGTCCGTGCCGCAGATCTGGATCGGCAGCACCCACGTTGGCGGTTGTGATGATTTGTTTGCCCTGGAGCGCGCCGGCAAGCTCGACGCGCTGCTCAAGGCCTGAACTCCATACCCTATAAAAAGCCCAAGATCAGAAAGGATCTGAGATGACTGACCAACAGAACACTGCAGCCAGCGAAGAAGAAACCGCACCGCAATTCTCCTTGCAGCGCATCTACGTACGTGACTTGTCCTTCGAAGCCCCGAAAAGCCCGGCGATCTTCCGCCAGCAGTGGGAGCCGAGTGTCGGTCTGGATCTCAATACCCGTCAAAAGGCTCTGGAAGGCGACTTCCACGAGGTCGTGCTGACCCTGTCGGTCACCGTGAAGAACGGTGACGAAGTGGCATTCATCGCCGAAGTGCAACAGGCCGGTATCTTCCTGATCAAGAATCTCGACGACGCTTCGATGAGCCACACCCTGGGTGCATTCTGCCCGAACATCCTGTTCCCGTACGCTCGCGAAGCGCTGGACAGCCTGGTGACCCGTGGTTCGTTCCCGGCCCTGATGCTGGCTCCGGTGAACTTCGACGCGCTGTACGCGCAAGAACTGCAACGCATGCAGGCAGCGGGCGAGACGCCGACCGTCCAATAAGCGTTCCTGAGGTCGAAGCAAGTCCAATGTGGGAGCGGGCTTGCTCGCGAAAGCGGTCTATCAGTCGACATTGATGTTGAATCTGATGGCCCCTTCGCGAGTAAGCCCGCTCCCACATTTGTTTCGGGATGTTATTTGAAATCGTTTTGGCGCCAGGCCTCGTACACAGCCACCGCGACAGTGTTGGACAGGTTCAGGCTACGGCAACCTTCCCGCATCGGCAGGCGCAGGCGCTGTTCGCCGGGCAGGGCATCCAGCACCTCGGCGGGTAAACCACGGCTTTCCGGGCCGAACAGGAACGCATCGCCCGGTTCGAAGCTGGCGTCGTGGAACGGTCGCGAGCCCTTGGTGGTGAAGGCAAACACCCGCGGATGACCGAGGCTTTCCAGGCAGCTGGCCAAGTCCGCGTGGCGTTGCAGGGTGGCATACTCGTGGTAATCGAGGCCGGCCCGGCGCAGGCGCTTGTCGTCCATCTCGAAGCCCAGCGGTTCGATCAAATGCAGGTGGCAGCCACTGTTGGCGCACAGCCTGATAACGTTGCCGGTGTTCGGCGGAATTTCTGGTTGGAAAAGGATGACGTGAAACATGCACGGCTCCGAAGGTAAAGATGAGCGGCATTCTACGCCGCAAGCCGACCCTCGTTCGAAACTATTCCCGCGTGTGATGGCTTCACTGGCAATCGTCGGGGTCATGGTGGGGCTGATGATCGGTCGCCTGACCACTCCCGACCCCAGTCAATTGCAGCAGGTCGAGGTGACCGGTGACGGGCTGGTGGTGTGGTTCAACAACGAACCCAAGACCCACGGCGAAATAGTCGATGGTAGCGTTGCTTTGCTGTTCGAGGCTGAGGGCACGGCGCAGAAGGGCCAGCTCAAGCTCCATGACAAGGACGTGAACTGGCGCGTGCGTAAAAGTGATGGGGGATTGTTGCTGACGCTGGTGGCGGCCCGGCCCCTGCAGGGGGAGTGGACCGGTAGCGAGGTCGATGACCGCTGGCGGCTGGAGATCCATCTCCGTGAGCAATAAAAGAGGGGAATCCCCGGCCTGCCTGTACCAAGGTCCCCAAAACGGGAGGGTTCGCGCATCGCGCCTGAACCCGGTGTAAAGAGGGAATCCCCGGCCTGCCTGTACCAAGGACCCCAAAACTGGGGGGCTCGTCGCTTGTGCGGTGTGAGCCCGGTGTAAAGAGGGGAATCCCCGGCCTGCCTGTACCAAGGTCCCCGAAACTGGGTAGTGATCTGAATCACTGATGAGACTATTGCAGGGGGCGTGCCAGCTTTTAACAAGTTGAAACAGAAAGTTGCCCGCAAACGTCGAAAGCCCCGCAATCCGGGGCTTTCGTGTTTTTTCGATAGGGGTTCGATTGCGAACGCAGGCGTGATTTCAGATCAGTTGCCGTGCGCGATTGCGGGTCACTGTGCATTCAGTCGGTGCGCGCGGATCTGAATGTGGGAGCGGGCTTGCTCGCGAAAGCGGTGTGTCAGTCCACATTGATGTTGAATCTGATGGCCCCTTCGCGAGCAAGCCCGCTCCCACATTGTTCGGTGTAAACCATCGGCCCTACTTAACCCTCATCCCCCTCATCATCATCCCCACCATCAACCTTCATCCCCAGCTCCTTGATCTTGCGAGTCAGGGTGTTGCGCCCCCAACCCAGCAAGACGGCGGCATCTCGGCGGCGGCCGGCGGTGTGCTTGAGGGCGGTTTCGATCATGATCCGCTCGAAGGTCGGCACCGCACTGTCCAGCAGGCTGGACTGACCGCGAGCCAGGGCCTGGTCGGCCCATTGGCGCAGCGCCTGTTCCCAGTTGGTCACCGGCGCCGAATCCTGCGGAAGGCTCAGCAGCTCCGGTGGCAGGTCGCCGATGTGCACTTCGCGACCCGAAGCCATCACGGTGATCCAGCGGCAGGTGTTCTCCAGCTGGCGCACGTTGCCCGGCCATGGCAGGTTCTTCAGGTATTCCTCGGTTTCGCTCTTCAGCAGTTTCGGCTCGACGGCCAGTTCCTGCGCGGCGCGGCTGAGGAAATGCTTGGCCAGGGTCGGGATGTCTTCGCGACGGTCCGACAGGCGCGGTATGTGGATGCGGATCACGTTGAGGCGGTGGAACAGGTCTTCACGGAATTTCCCGGCATGCACCAGGGTTTCCAGGTTCTGGTGCGTCGCGGCGATGATCCGCACATCGACTTTGACCGGGACGTGACCCCCGACACGGTAGAACTCGCCGTCGGCCAGTACGCGCAGCAAACGGGTCTGGGTGTCGGCCGGCATGTCGCCGATTTCATCAAGAAACAGCGTACCGCCATCGGCCTGCTCGAAACGCCCGCGACGCAGGTTGGCCGCGCCAGTGAAGGCGCCTTTCTCATGGCCGAACAGCTCGGATTCCATCAGGTCTTTTGGGATCGCCGCCATGTTCAGTGCAATGAACGGCGAAGCCGCGCGTGGGCTGTGGCGGTGCAGGGCGTGGGCCACCAGTTCTTTACCGGTACCCGATTCGCCGTTGATCAGCACGGTGATGTTGGAATGGCTCAGGCGCCCGATGGCGCGAAACACTTCCTGCATCGCCGGCGCTTCGCCGATGATTTCCGGGGTGCGGGTCAATGCGACCGGGACTTCCAGGCCTTGCTGTTCCTGGGCGTGCTGGTTGGCGCGCTTGACCAGCGAGACCGCCTCGTCGACATCGAACGGCTTGGGCAGGTATTCGAATGCGCCGCCCTGATAGGACGCGACAGCGCTGTCCAGATCGGAGTGCGCGGTCATGATGATCACTGGCAGCCGTGGGTGTTGCTCGCGAATCCGCGCCAGGAGGTCCAGGCCGCTGGCACCGGGCATGCGGATGTCGGAGATGATCACGTCCGGCTGCTGGCGCGCCAGGCGGCTCATCACGCCATCGGCGCTGTCGAAGCTTTGCGTGGTCATGCCTTCCTGCTGCAAGGCTTTTTCCAGGACCCAACGGATAGAACGGTCGTCATCGACGATCCACACGGTTTCACTACGGCTCATGTCGATGTGGCTCCTTGTTCCAGTGGCAGAAAGATCGAGAACGTGGTGTGGCCGGGGTGGCTGTCACATTCGATCAAGCCCTGGTGCTGGCTGATGATGTTCTGGGTAATGGCCAGGCCCAGCCCGGTACCGTCCGGACGGCCGCTGACCATGGGGAAGAAGATGGTTTCCTGAAGATCCGCAGGAATGCCCGGACCGTTGTCGATGATTTCGATCTTGGTCACCAGGCGGTGGCGCACATGACCAATGGTGAACTGGCGCATGGCCCGGGTGCGCAGTGTGATGCGGCCCAGGCGCAACTCGTTCTGGCTGCTGATGGCCTGCATCGCGTTGCGCACGATATTCAGCACGGCCTGGATCATCTGTTCACGATCGATCAGGACGTCAGGAATGCTCGGGTCGTAGTCGCGCACCAGCGTGATGCAGCCCTGGCTTTCGGCCTCGACCAGATGGCAGACGCGCTCCAGCACTTCGTGAATGTTGCACATGGCCAGCGATGGCAACTTGTTCGAGCCGAGCATGCGATCGACCAGGTTGCGCAGGCGATCGGCCTCTTCAATGATGACATTGGTGTAATCGCGCAGGCTTTCTTCCGGCAGCTCGCGGGCCAGCAGCTGCGCCGCGCCGCGGATACCACCCAGCGGATTCTTGATTTCATGGGCCAGGCCGCGGACCAGCATCTTGCTGGTTTCCTGCTTCGACAGCTGGGCCTCTTCCTTGGTGATGCGCAGCAAGCGGTCGCGGGGATGGACTTCGAGCAGGAGCAGGGTATCGCCATTGCTCAGGATCGGCGTTACCGCGTAATCGACCGTCAGGGTCTGGCCGGTGAGGGCGGTGAGCATGGCTTCGCGCTTGGTGAACGGATGCGCCTGCTGCACCGCCTGGCGCAATGAATTGAGCGCCTCGGTGGATTCGGTAAACAGCTCGCTGATGAACTGCCCATGGCTGCGCTGGCCGCTGATGGCCAGGAGCATTTCCGCCGCGGGGTTCATGTACTCAAGGCGCAGTTCGGCGTTGAGCAGAATGGTGGCGGTGGTCAGGTTGTCGAGAAGCAAGCGATGCAGTGCGTCACTGATGGTCATTCAGGACCTCTTTTGGAGCAGGGCGCGCGCATGAATAAAGCGCTGATACGAGGAAAATGCAAAAACCAAACCAAGGCTCCGAAAAGAAGCGTTTAACCCCTGAAACGGGTGTTTAACGCTCGATTGCGTGGCGTTCTGCCAGCTTCAGCGGGTAATTTCGAACCAAAATGGGCTGCAATGTGCGCGGAGTGCAACCATTCGCACCAATATAGTGCGCAAGCCGATACAAGGTAAGAAGTCCTTCAACGCTTGTGCACCCGCTGCACGGTGAAGGTGATGGTAGGGCTTTGCTGCACGATGGTTTCGCCGCTGACGACCTGCACGGCGAGGCTGTGCAGGCCACGGTCGATGTTCACCAGTTGCAGGCTCGGTACGTTGCTGGGTTGGCCATAAGGCTGGTCATCCAGCAACAGCTGCAGTAGATGCGGGCCTTGCAGGCGCGGTTCGATCAGTACGTTGACGGTGAAGGTGCCGTTGTTGGCGCGCAGGGCTTCGGTGGTGGGCAGGCCCGTGAGTTCCAGTACGTTGTAGGCGATCCTGGGCTGATCTTGCGACTGGGTGGGGGTGGGAGGTGCTTGCGTGGGCTGGGGCTGGGCGCGATTGAGCGGTGGCAGTTCGACCGGCTGCGCGGTGACGCCATCGGGTGGTTGATTGCTATACGCCGTGTTGCCCTGGGCGTCGATGTACTTGTAGTCTGCGCTGTGGCGGGCAGGGCGATCAGCAGCAGGATGAGGAGAAAGCCACGAGGCATGAAATCGACCGGAAGCGAAAGCATTGGAGTGCAGCATAGGTCAGGGGGGTGGTTGTCCCAAGTGAATCAAGATCAAAAGATCGCAGCCTTCGGCAGCTCCTACTATGGGAATGGCGTGCACCCTGTAGGAGCTGCCGCAGGCTGCGATCTTTTGACTCATGAAAAAGGCCTCCCGAAGGAGGCCTCTTTTTTGTCACGCCGCGTGTCGCAGCGCTACCGGATCAGCAGCTGTAGTACAGCTCGTATTCCAGTGGGTGTACGAAGGTACGTACCTTGATTTCTTCTTCGCTTTTCAGGGCGATGTAAGCGTCGATGAAGTCGTCGCTGAAAACGCCGCCTTTGGTCAGGAACGCACGACCTTTGTCCAGCTCTTCCAGGGCTTCTTTCAGGCTGCCGCAAACTTGTGGGATCTCTTTCGCCTCTTCAGGCGGCAGGTCATACAGGTTTTTGTCAGCTGCATCGCCAGGGTGGATCTTGTTCTGGATGCCGTCCAGGCCGGCCATCAGCAGTGCGGCGAAGCACAGGTACGGGTTGGCAGCCGGATCCGGGAAGCGAGCTTCGATACGGCGGGCTTTCGGGCTCGACACGTAAGGAATACGGATCGAAGCGGAACGGTTGCGAGCCGAGTAGGCCAGCATTACCGGCGCTTCGAAGCCTGGAACCAGACGCTTGTAGGAGTTGGTAGCCGGGTTGGTGAAGCCGTTCAGGGCCTTACCGTGCTTGATGATGCCGCCGATGAAGTACAGGGCGGTATCGGACAGGCCGGCATAACCTTCGCCAGCGAAAGTGTTCTTGCCTTCTTTCCAGATGGACATGTGCACGTGCATGCCCGAGCCGTTGTCGCCGTACAGCGGCTTAGGCATGAAGGTAGCGGTGCGACCGTAGGCGTCGGCAACGTTGTGCACGACGTACTTCAGGGTTTGGGTTTCGTCGGCTTTCTTCACCAGGGTGTTGAATTTGACGCCGATTTCGTTCTGGCCGGCAGTTGCCACTTCGTGGTGGTGAACTTCGACGGTCAGGCCCATTTCTTCCAGTGCGTTGCACATGGAGGTACGGATTTCGTGGTCGTGGTCGAACGGTGGAACCGGGAAGTAGCCGCCTTTGACGCCTGGACGGTGGCCCTTGTTGCCGCCTTCGATGTCCTGGTCGGACATCCAGGAACCTTGTTCGGAGTAGATCTTGAACATGGAGCCGGAAATGTCGGACTTGAACTTCACCTGGTCGAAGATGAAGAACTCTGGCTCTGGACCGGCGAACACGGTGTCACCGATACCGGTGGATTTCAGGTGCTCTTCGGCGCGCTTGGCGATCGCGCGTGGGTCGCGGTCGTAGCCTTGCATGCTCGAAGGCTCGATGATGTCGCAGACCAGGATCAGGGTCGGCTCTTCGGTGAACGGGTCCAGGACAGCGGTGGAGTCGTCTGGCATCAGGATCATGTCGGAGGCTTCGATGCCTTTCCAGCCAGCGATGGACGAACCGTCGAACATCTTGCCGACTTCGAAGAAGTCATCATCCAGCGCGTCGCGAGCCGGCATGGTCACGTGGTGCTGAGTGCCTTTGGTGTCCGTGAAGCGCAGATCAATCCACTTGACGTCATGATCTTTAATGAGTTGAACCGACTTCGACATAGTGTCCTCCGGGTGGCTTAGGGCTGGTAGTGGATGCCCTTAATAGTTGGTGATGCCGGCGCGAATACTCTGCCAAGGCAACCTGCCTCACAAGGGAGCAAATTGCATGCCAGTGCCCCACCATGGGTTTTTTGCCCCAAATTCACGCCTGTCAGGCGGAAAAGCACATTAAAGCGGAATAATGCGCCCTACAATGTGGCGTTCATTTCAATAAATGACCTGTTTTGGTGCGCTAAAAACCTTCTGCACATTAACTGGTTAAACCTTGAGCAATTTCCGCTATAATCCGCGCCCCCCTTTTTCGGCAGGCCCTGCGCGCGCTGTTTCCATGAAATTAATCGTAAAAGTCTTTCCCGAGATCACCATCAAGAGCCGCCCGGTACGGATGCGTTTCATCCGTCAGTTGGCCAAGAACATCCGTGCCGTGCTCCGTGACCTGGACCCGGCTGTGGTGGTGAACGGTGTGTGGGACAATCTCGAGCTGGAAACCCGCGTCAGCGAGCCCAAGGCCCTGAAGGAGATGGGCGAGCGCCTGAGCTGCATGCCGGGCATCGCGCATTTCCTGCAGATCGACGAGTACCCGCTGGGTGACTTCGATGACATCGTCGAGAAGTGCAAGCAGCACTACGGCGATGCACTGGCTGGCAAGATTTTTTCGGTACGTTGCAAGCGCGCCGGCAAGCATCCGTTCAGCTCGATCGATATCGAGAAATATGTCGGCAGCCAGTTACGCCGCCAGTGCGGTGCCGCCGGAATCGACCTGAAAAAGCCTGAAATCGAAGTTCGTATCGAAGTTCGCGACCAACGGTTGTTCGTGATCCACAGCCAGCACAATGGCATCGGCGGTTATCCGCTGGGTGCGCTGGAGCAGACGCTGGTGCTGATGTCCGGTGGTTTCGACTCCACCGTCGCGGCCTACCAGATCATGCGCCGCGGCCTGATGGCGCATTTCTGCTTCTTCAACCTGGGTGGACGTGCCCACGAATTGGGCGTCATGGAAGTCGCGCATTTCATCTGGAAGAAGTACGGCAGCTCGCAACGCGTGTTATTTGTCAGTGTGCCGTTCGAGGAAGTGCTGGGAGAAATTCTCGGAAAAGTCGATAACAGTCATATGGGCGTAGTATTGAAGCGTATGATGTTGCGCGCTTCCTCGCAGATTGCCGACCGACTGCACATCGAGGCACTGGTCACCGGTGAGGCGATCTCCCAGGTATCGAGCCAGACGCTGCCGAACCTGTCCGTGATCGACTGCGTAACCGACAAGCTGGTCTTGCGTCCGCTGATCGCCAGTCACAAGCAGGACATCATCGACCTGGCCAACGAAATCGGCACCGCCGACTTCGCCAGGCACATGCCGGAGTACTGCGGGGTCATCTCGGTGAACCCCAAGACCGCTGCCAAGCGCTATCGCGTGGAGCACGAAGAGAAAGAGTTCGACATGGCAGTCCTCGAGCGTGCACTCGAGAACGCCAAACTGGTACCGATCGATCGCGTGATCGACGAATTGGGCCAGGATCTGCAAATTGAAGAAGTCAGCGAAGCGCTGGCCGGTCAGATCGTCATCGATATCCGTCACCCGGATGCCGCTGAAGACGACCCGCTGGACCTTGCTGGCATCGAGGTACAAACGATGCCGTTTTATGCACTGAACGCTCGTTTCAAGGAACTGGACCCTACTCGCCAGTACCTGCTTTATTGCGACAAAGGCGTGATGAGTCGCCTGCATGCCCACCATTTGCTCAGTGAGGGGCATGCCAATGTGCGCGTTTATCGACCGAGCTAAGTGCCCGGGGCTGTTTGCCTGTGGCTTGCGTCACCGGCCCCCCGACGCCGCCGTCAAGCTGTAACGGCAAGGCCTGACTCTACTGTAAATCGCTGCCAAGACTTGTCAGCGCACCGAATCCTCTGATCGAGATACACAAGTGATCGAAAATCTACGCAACATCGCCATCATTGCTCACGTTGACCATGGTAAAACCACCCTGGTAGACAAACTCCTGCGTCAATCCGGCACCCTGGAGCGCAACGAGCTCAACGACGAGCGCGTGATGGACTCCAACGACCAGGAAAAAGAGCGCGGTATTACCATTCTGGCGAAAAA
Organism: Pseudomonas sp. PLMAX; assembly: GCF_046042685.1. NCBI lineage: Bacteria > Pseudomonadati > Pseudomonadota > Gammaproteobacteria > Pseudomonadales > Pseudomonadaceae > Pseudomonas > Pseudomonas sp. PLMAX. The sequence continues at coordinate 479,016 of NZ_CP064949.1, forward strand.
CACCGCCATCAACTGGAACGGCTACCACATCAACATCGTGGACACCCCGGGCCACGCCGACTTCGGCGGCGAAGTTGAACGCGTAATGTCGATGGTCGACTCCGTTCTGCTGCTGGTTGACGCTCAAGACGGCCCTATGCCGCAAACCCGTTTCGTGACCAAGAAGGCTTTCGAAGCCGGCCTGCGTCCAATCGTGGTCATCAACAAGGTTGACCGTCCAGGCGCGCGTCCGGACTGGGTTCTGGACCAGATCTTCGACCTGTTCGACAACCTGGGTGCCACCGAAGAACAGCTGGACTTCCAAGTCGTCTACGCCTCGGCCCTGAACGGTATTGCCGGTCTGGACCACACCGCAATGGCTGAAGACATGACCCCGCTGTACCAAGCGGTCGTCGACCACGTTCCGCCGCCGAAAGTCGACCGTGACGGTCCGTTCCAGATGCAGATCTCCGCACTGGACTACAACAGCTTCCTGGGTGTTATCGGTGTTGGCCGTATCGCTCGTGGTCGCGTCAAGCCGAACACCCCGGTTGTCGCTATCAGCGCCGACGGCAAGAAGCGTAACGGTCGCATCCTGAAGCTGATGGGTCACCACGGTTTGCACCGTATCGACGTTGAAGAAGCGGCTGCCGGCGACATCGTGTGCATCAGCGGTATGGACGAGTTGTTCATCTCCGACACCCTGTGCCAGCTGGACACCCCAGAAGCGATGAAGCCTCTGACCGTTGACGAGCCAACCGTTTCCATGACCTTCCAGGTAAACGACTCGCCATTCTGCGGTAAAGAAGGCAAGTTCGTGACTTCCCGTAACATCAAGGATCGTCTGGACAAAGAGCTGCTGTACAACGTTGCCCTGAAAGTTGAAGAAGGCGACACCGCTGACAAGTTCAAGGTTTCCGGCCGTGGTGAGCTGCACCTCTCGGTACTGATCGAAACCATGCGTCGCGAAGGCTTCGAGCTGGCCCTGGGCCGTCCGGAAGTGATCATCCGTGAAGTCGACGGCGTGAAGCAGGAACCGTTCGAAAACGTGACCATCGACATCCCTGAAGAATCCCAGGGCAAGGTCATGGAAGAGATGGGTCTGCGTAAGGGTGACCTGAGCAACATGGTGCCGGATGGCAAAGGCCGTGTTCGCCTGGAATACAACATCCCTGCTCGTGGTCTGATCGGTTTCCGTAACCAGTTCCTGACCCTGACCAACGGTGCCGGCATCCTGACCTCGATCTTCGATCGCTACGACACCGTCAAGTCGGGCCACATGTCCGGCCGTCAGAACGGAGTTCTGGTTTCGGTTGAAACCGGCAAGGCACTGACCTACTCGCTGGAAACCCTGCAGGCTCGCGGCAAGCTGTTCGTAGAACACGGCCAGGAGATCTACAACGGTCAAATCGTTGGTCAGAACAGCCGCGACAACGACCTGGGTGTAAACCCAACCAAAGGCAAGAAGCTCGACAACATGCGAGCTTCGGGTAAAGACGAAACCATCGCTCTGGTTCCACCTGTTCGCTTCACCCTGGAACAGGCTCTGGAATACATCCAGGAAGACGAGCTGTGCGAAGTAACGCCTAAGTCCATCCGTCTTCGCAAGAAGATCCTGGACGAAAGCGAGCGTACCCGCGCTGCCAAGAAAGCCAAGGCATAAGATTTAGCCCAGGCTGAACGAAAACGCCCCCGGTCGCGAGACCGGGGGCGTTTTTGTTTGTCTGCAATTTAGGGGGTGTTTGTGCTGGCCCCTTCGCTGGCAAGCCAGCTCCTACAGGGTTTCGTGTCGTACGCTTTGTAGGAGCTGGCTTGCCAGCGAAGGCGGCCGATCAGCCACCGCCAAAATCAGAGATGATCAGAACCGCTCAATCGACCGCGAACTGGTTTCACGCACCACTTCTTTCGGCTTGTAAGCGCAATACCCCGGCCGTGGGCCGATTTTCGGGTGGTTACGGCAAGTATCCGGGCGCTTATCATAAATAGTGCACAGACGGCTCTTACGATCCAGGTACAGGCAATCGTTGTTGCTCATGCGCTGGAGGGTGAAGATTCCTGACTTCTGATTGAAGCGCTCGACCAGACCTTCCTTTTGCAGGCGTTTGGCGATGTTCTTCGGTGGATCACCCAGCTCGAACTCATCGACCACGCCGATGCGGATCAGATCCTTGATCTTGACCTCGACGGGCAGGGTGCAGCAGCTGGACATGCACGAGCCGCACATCGGGGCAGAGTACTTGGCCCAGGTATCGAGTCGGTCGATCTCCGCGGCGGCGATCAGGTTGGGCTTCATCATCGGTTGTTACCAGCGTGTGCATCAGGGCGCGCGATCATACCGGGACTGGTGGATTTTTGAACAACCTTTCGCCAGTTTTTTTTCGCGAGCATCCAGTTGCACCGTTAATCCGGCACGGCCCCTGCATTGATTCAGGCACATGACAATGTATTGCCGGCTTGACGCGCATTAACAGGAAAAACTGCCGAACCAGAGTCTATACCGTCTGTCAGACCGTCTAGTCTCAGACAATTCCAAGCTCGCTCGAGGTCCTATCGATGACTCAAGAACCACTTGTTCGCGAAGCAGAGGTGGCCGCATTCCGCGACGCCGTCTTGACCAAACTCACCTACGCGGTGGGCAAAGACCCGGATCACGCCTTCGACCATGACTGGTTCGAAGCCATTGCCCTGGCAGCGCGTGATCACATGGTCGAGCACTGGATGGATCACACTCGGCAAATCTACCGCAAAGGACAGAAGCGGGTTTATTACCTCTCCCTGGAATTCCTCATCGGCCGGCTGCTCTACGACAGCCTGAGCAATCTCGGCCTGCTCGACGTCGCGCGCGAAGCCCTGACCGAACTCGGCGTCGACCTTGAACGCATTCGCTTGCTGGAGCCCGATGCGGCCTTGGGTAACGGTGGCCTCGGGCGACTGGCAGCGTGCTTCATGGAAAGCATGTCGACCCTGGGCATCGCCGGTCACGGTTACGGCATTCGTTACGAACACGGCTTGTTCCGTCAGGCCGTCGTCGACGGCTGGCAACAGGAGCAGACCGAACACTGGCTGGATTTCGGCAACCCCTGGGAGTTCGAGCGGCCGGAAGTGGTTTACACGATCGGCTTTGGCGGCGGTGTTGAGACCGTGACCGATGAAGCCGGCAAGTCCAAGCAGGTCTGGCACCCGGCGGAAACCGTGCGAGCCATTGCCTATGACACGCCGGTGGTCGGTTGGCGCGGGGCGAGCGTGAACACGTTGCGACTGTGGCGTGCACGGGCCATGGAGGATTTGCACCTGGAACGCTTCAATGCCGGTGACCACCTGGGTGCGGTGGCCGAAGTGGCCCGGGCCGAAAGTATCTCGCGGGTCCTCTACCCGGCGGACAGCACTGAGGCCGGGCAGGAACTGCGGTTGCGCCAGGAGTACTTCTTCGTCGCCGCATCCCTGCAGGATTTGCTGCGTCGCCATCGCAACATGCACACCTCGGTGCTGACCTTGGGCGATCACGCGGCGATCCAGCTCAACGACACCCACCCCTCGATCGCCGTGGCGGAGTTGATGCGCCAATTGGTCGATGTCTACGACGTGGCATGGGATGCGGCGTGGCAGGTCACGGTCGACACGCTGTCCTACACCAACCACACCTTGCTGCCCGAAGCGCTGGAAACCTGGCCGGTGGGGTTGATGGAGCGCATGCTGCCACGGCACATGCAGATCATTTACCTGATCAACGCCCAGCATATCGATTCGTTGCGGGCCAAGGGCATCCACGATTTCGACGTGCTGCGCGCGGTGAGTCTGATCGAGGAAGACAACGGCCGCCGCGTGCGCATGGGCAACCTGGCGTTCCTCGGCTCCCACAGTGTCAACGGCGTATCGGCCTTGCACACGCAACTGATGCGCAAGACGGTTTTCTCCGAGCTGCACAAGCTCTATCCGCAGCGGATCAACAACAAGACCAACGGCATCACGTTCCGCCGCTGGCTGTACCAGGCCAACCCGGAACTGACCTCGATGCTGGTCGATGCCCTCGGCCCGGACCTGCTGGACAATCCCGAGGAGCGCTTGCTCGAGCTGCAGCCGTTCGCCGACAAGCCGGCGTTCCGCAAGGCATTCGCCGAACAGCGCCTGCACAGCAAAAAAGCCCTGGCCTACCTGATTCATGAACGCCTCGGGGTGGCGGTCAACCCGGCGGCGATGTTCGACGTGCAGGTCAAGCGGATCCACGAATACAAGCGCCAGCTGCTCAACCTGATGCACACCGTGGCGTTGTACCAGGCGATCCGTGCGGAACCGGAAATCGACTGGGTACCGCGGGTGAAGATCTTCGCCGGTAAAGCGGCGGCCAGTTATCACCAGGCCAAGCTGATCATCAAGCTGACCAACGACATCGCCCGGGTGGTGAACAACGACCCGACCGTACGCGGGTTGCTCAAGGTCGTGTTCCTGCCCAACTACAACGTCAGCCTGGCGGAGAGCATCATTCCGGCCGCTGACCTGTCCGAGCAGATATCTACCGCCGGCTTTGAAGCCTCGGGCACCAGCAACATGAAATTCGGCCTCAACGGTGCATTGACCATCGGCACGCTGGACGGTGCCAACGTGGAGATGTCCGAGCGTATCGGCGTCGAGAACATGTTCATCTTTGGTCTCAGCGCCCAGCAGGTTGAAGCGCGCAAGCAGAACCACGAATTCAGCGCGGTGCCGGACATTGCCGGGTCCCATCGACTCAACGATGTGCTGCAAGCCATTCGCGGCGGGGTGTTCTCGCCGGACGATCTGTCCCGTTACACCGGGTTGATCGATTCGCTGGTTGAGTATGACCGCTTCCTGGTCTGTGCCGATTTCGATTCTTACTGGAATGCGCAAATGCGCGTCGAAGCCCTTTGGCACGATTCCCAGGAATGGTGGCGCTCGGCGGTGTTGAACACCTCGCGCATGGGCTGGTTTTCGTCCGACCGGACGATTCGTGAGTACGCCACGGAAATCTGGAAGGCGTTGGAGTAACGCTGCCAGCGGTTCGATATACTGACGGCTGCAAAAGATCGCAGCCTTCGGCAGCTCCAGCTAGGGGCTGCCGGGGGCTGCGATCTTTTTTGGAGCTGGCTGCGCTAATCTTCCTGGATTGCGTTTAGGGATATCGACCATGCAATGGATGTTCATGCTTGTGGGCCTGGTGCTCGGCTGGATACTCGACGAGTCGTTCAGCGATGCGTTGCTGGGCGCGCTGCTCGGGCTGGGTATCGGCCAGGCCGTTCACATCGGCAGGCTGGGATCGCAGGCCAACGAGCAACGCCGTCTATTTGAGCAGGCGCAACTTGCACTGCAGGCGGTCGAGCAACGCTTGGCCATGCTGGAATCCACTGGGGTCAAGGCGCCTGAATCCAGCGCAGCCGTTCCAGCTCCTGACATTGATGTCGCTCAAGCCCCCGCCGAAACCCCGGAGCTGATCTGGGAGCTGCCGCCTGACCTTGAACCGGTCGCGACAGCGCAGCCCTTCGACGCCTGGAAATCAGCGCCCGCCAAGCCCTCTGAACCCAACCTCATCGAGCGCGCCATCAACGCTACACGTGCGTGGCTGTTGGGCGGCAATACCGTGCTGCGGGTCGGTGTGCTGCTGTTGTTCCTCGGCCTGGCCTTCCTGCTGCGCTACGCCACCGAGGGCATGGTGGTGCCGATCGAGTTGCGCTACGCCGGTGTCGCGGCTGCTGCATTGGGCTTGCTCGGCCTCGGCTGGTGGCTGCGAACGCGTAACAGCGCTTACGCCTTGATTTTGCAAGGCGCCGGTATCGCCGTGCTGTACCTGACAGTATTTGCCGCCATGCGCCTGCATCCGTTGCTCGATCCCTCGGCGGCGTTTGGCCTGCTGGTGGCGGTGACGGTGTTTTCGGCGATTCTCGCCATTACCCAGGATGCCCTGGGCCTGGCTGCCGCCGCGGCGCTGGGTGGATTCGCCGCGCCCCTGCTGGCGTCCACCGGTGCCGGCAGCCACGTCGCGCTGTTCAGCTACTTCGCCTTGCTCAACGCCGGCATCCTTGTCATCGCCTGGTTCAAGGCCTGGCGCTTGCTGAATGTCATCGGCTTCACCGGCACCTTCAGTATCGGGGTAGCCTGGGGCTTGCGCTCTTATACGCCAGAGTTGCTGTGGAGCACCGAACCGTTCCTGATTCTGTTCTTCGTGATGTACCTGGCCATCGGCTTGTTGTTCACTCGGCGAAAACTGCTGCTAATGAGCGACGCGCCCGAGGATGACGGCCGTGAAGCGCTGTTGCTCTGGTCTGCGCGCAAGGGTGACTACGTTGACGGCACGCTGCTGTTCGGTCCGCCGTTGGTGGGCTTTGGGCTGCAGTTCGCCCTGGTTCAGCATCTGGAATTCGCCGCCGCGTTCAGCGCCTTGGCCTTGGGCCTGATCTATATGGGCCTGGCACGACTGCTGATGCCAGGTCGAGCGTTGCTGCTGGGGGAAACCTGTCTGGCCCTGGGCGTCATCTTCACCAGCCTGGCGATTCCGTTGGGGCTCGATGCGCGCTGGACCACAGCCGCGTGGGCGGTGGAAGGCGCGGGTATCTGCTGGCTCGGCCTGCGTCAGCAACGACCTGTAGCCCGGGCTTTTGCGTTGCTGCTGCAACTGGGGGCGGCGCTGGTATTTCTCAGCGAGTTGGGTCGCGCAGAAACCAGTCTGATCAGCGGCGTGCCTTTGGGCGCGTTGTTGCTCGGCGGCGCGCTGCTGTTCAGTTTTTACCAGTTGCGCAAAGCGTCGCCCGAGCAGACGCAGGCGTGGGAGCGCAAGGGCTTGCCGGTGCTCGCCTGTCTCGGCCTGACGTTCCTGTATCTGCTGGCGCCGCTGTTCTTCTTCAGTCATGGCACGACGATCAGTTGGGCATTGGCCGGATTGGTGACGTTGTGGGTCGGCCTGCGCCTGCCATCACGCACGTTCCTGTTCACCGCGGTTGCCGTACAGCTGCTGGCAGGTGGGTTATTCCTGTTGGCCGGGCCACCCCTCAGTGATGAGCTGCGGCCGTTGGCCCATGGCGGATTCTGGGCGCCGCTGGTGTTGGGGCTGTCTGCGTTGGTCGGGGCCTGGCGATTACAGCTCGGTAACTCCACCAAGTCGCCAGATGGATTGAACGTGCAGCGTTTGTCCCAGGTCGGGCTAGCGTGGGGCGCGGGTTGGTGGGCGCTGGCGTGGCTCAGCGAAGTACTGCGCTTTGCACCCTTGCCGCTGCAAGCGACATTACTGCTGGCTGTCGCGGCCACCAGTGTTGCGTTGTGGGCAGTGTTGGCACTGCGCCTGAAATGGCCGTCGCTCGGGCTGCTCTGCACCTTGCTGATGCCCGCTGCCGCGCTGGTGTTGCTGGCGGCCTGGCACTCGCGGTATCACCCGGCGGCCCATTTCGGTTGGCTGCTGTGGCCGACGGTGTTCGTGGTGCATTTCATTTCCCTGCGGCGCCTGGCGCCGATGCTGCCGGCGCTCGCGCTGGGTGCCGCGCATGTAGTCGGTTGCTGGTTGCTGATCGGTGTGCTGGCCCTGGAGTTGCGTTACGGCCTGCTGCTGTTGTCCGAGCAGTACAACGCCTGGCGCTGGTTGGGTTGGGCGATTCTGCCGGGTTTGTATCTGTTGTTGATGGCGTCCCCGCGTGCCTGGCCTTGGCCGGTATCGGCTTATCCGCGCGAGTACCGCGTGTATACCGCTGCACCGTTGGCACTGTTGATGCTCGGCTGGTTCTGGCTGGCTAACAGCGTCAGTGACGGCACCGCCGAGCCGCTGCCTTACGTGCCGCTGATCAACCCTTTGGAGTTGGGTTTGTTGTTCGCGCTGTTCGGCGTTTATGTGTGGTCGCGTAGCGCCTTGACGCAACTGGCGATTCCCAAGGCCTACGCCGCATACGCCATGCAAGCGGTCACTGGCGTGTCCCTGTTCGCATTTTTCACCGCACTGGTGATGCGCACGGCGCACCATTGGGGCGGTGTGCCGTTCGAGCTCGACGCGCTGCTCGAGTCCATGTTGGTCCAGGCCGGCCTGTCCATCATCTGGACCCTGATGGCGCTGGGTTTGATGATCGGCGGCCATTTGCGTCATCGCCGTGAAGTCTGGTTGATCGGTGCGGCACTGATCGGCGTGGTGGTGGCGAAACTGTTCTTTGTGGAGTTGAGCAACCGTGGCGGGCTGGCGCGGATCGTGTCGTTTATCGGCGTTGGCGTGTTGCTGCTGGTGGTGGGCTATTTCGCCCCGTTGCCGCCCAGGCGCGTCGAAACCGTGGCGGACACCGAGAAACCGGCACCGCAAACCGAAGGAGTGTCGTCTTGAGTCAGAAGTTGAGCCTGGTCTGGTTGGGCGTCGTTGCAATGGGCGTGGTACTGACGGCTATTGCTCAGGAAACACCGGCGGACTTCGCCACGCAAGTGCCGTTGTCCGTGAGTGGTGAAGGTCCATGGTATCGCCTTGAGCTGCCCCTGGCCGTGCAACTGAGTGCTCGGCAGACCGACCTCAGTGATGTGCGCGTATTCAACGCCGCTGGCGAACCGCAAGCCTATGCCCTGTCACGGGCAACCGCGCAAGCTGACGACGATCCCATGCTGACCGACGTCAAATGGTTCCCGCTGTACGACTCGGCGGACGCCACCGGGCATGCCCCGAGCGTTAAGGTGCAATCGAGCGCCAATGGCACTTTGGTCCAGGTGCAGCCCTCCACTGAGCTGGAGGTGGGCGAAGAAGCTTTGCGTGGCTGGCTTCTGGACGCCAGCGCCATCAAGGCCCCGTTGCAGCAGCTGATTCTCGACTGGACCAGTGAGCGTGATGGCTTCCAGCGGTTCAGCATCGAAGCCAGCGACGATTTGCAGCATTGGCAGTCGTGGGGCGAGGGGCAACTGGCGCGATTGACGTTTGCCGATGAGCGGGTCGAGCAGCATGAGGTCAGCCTCCCGGGGCAGTCGGCACGCTATCTGCGTTTGCTGTGGGATATGCCGCAATCGGCGCCGATACTGACATCGGCGCAACTGCAAAGTGTGCGCAATTTGCCGCTGCCGTTGGTCTGGTCCCACGGGTTGGCCGGCAGCAGCGTGAAAGCGGGCGAATACACCTGGCAACTGCCGAGGGTGCTGAACGTCGAGCGTTTGCAGATCGAACTGAGCCAACCCAACAGCCTGGCGCCGGTCATCCTGTCCGGTCGTCGCGACAGCACCTTGCCGTGGCAACCGTTGAGCAGTGGCTTGCTCTATCGCCTGACCCAAGGTGGCGAGGACGTGGTGCAAAACGAATTGCAGGTGCCGGGGCAGGCCGTGCAGCAGTTGAAACTGACGGTGGACGAGCGCGGCGGTGGCCTCGGCGCGCAGGCGCCAACGGTGAAGTTCGCCGTGCGCGCGACGCAATTGGTGTTTCTGGCGCGCGGACCTGGGCCCTATACGCTGGTGCTGGGCAATGCGACGGTGAAGGCGGCGAGTCTGCCGTTGTCGACGTTGATCCCCGATTACAGCCCGGCAAAGCTGGCGACGTTGGGCCGGGCGTCGGTGGATGGCGGGGTGTCGGTTACCCCGGTGTCTACAGGGCCGGTATCGACGGGCTCCGACTGGAAGAAATTCGGCCTGTGGGCGGTGCTGCTGCTCAGTGTTTTGTTTCTGGCGACGATGGCCTTCAGTCTGCTGCGCAAGCCGCCCGCCAATCCCTGAGAATGGCTGGCGCTGCGCGCCAGTTCGCGAGCAAGCCCGCTCCCACACGGGATCTGCTTCGTGACATGGATTATGTGTGCGCTACAGATCAAATGTGGGAGATTCTATGTTTGGGGGGAAGCCCCCAAGACTGGATTTGGCTGATACTCGCTCTGGTTCTTCATCAGGGCGAACGCCACTCGTGCCAGCTTTCGAGCCAGGATGACCAGCACTTGAGTCGTCTTTAATCCTCGCTCCAGATAGCGTTCGTAAAATGGCTTCCAGGTCTTCGAGCGACTGGCAGCCATCGCGGCGTTATGCAGCAGACGCCGTATTTCTGAGTCACCTTTCTTGGTCAGCTTTCGACGTCCGTTCATCTGCCCCGAATCAGAGACTCTCAAATCCATTCCAAGAAACGCGATATAGGCGTCACCACTGGCGAAGTCGCCACGTTGAAATGCCATCGTCAGTGCGGTGGCGGTAAGAAAACCGACCCCCTCTACGGCCTGGCAGCGTTTGACTTGATCCAACAGACCCGCCTCTTTGACGACTTCCAACAGCTTCTTCTGGATGAGTAAATCCAATCGACCCATGGCAGCTATCTGTTGTTTGAATGCCGCTTTCAGCAGCGGCTCGTCGTTCCAGCTTTGAGTCAGGCTGACACGCGCCTGGACCAATGTCGCTCGTCTTCGAAGCAGGCTTTGAAGCTTGGTATAGACCTTCGGCGGCGGGCTCCAAGGACGTAGCTCTTCCTCTTCGTTCTTCAAGTAACGCGCCAGTAAACGCGCGTCGCTGGCATCTGTTTTGGCGCGGCCACCCACTCCTTTGCGGTAGTTACTCAAACGGAAACCGTCGATGACATAGACGACATGTCCCATTGCATGAGCCAGCTCAACCGTATCCAGGTGATAGATATTGGTGGCTTCAATCGCGATGGCGCTGTTTGCAGGTAACGTTTTCAGCCACTTTGTAAGAGACGGTTTATCGTTTGACACGGGCAACAGCAGATCCGTGTCGGCCTGATAGACCACCACTTCGGCCTTGGCGACATCCACTCCGACTACAGAACGCGAGACACTCATTGCCACAAAGAAAGCTCCGGGTTAGGGTTTAAAGGCTTGTCGGGGCTTCACCATTGCGCTGGCTTGCTTCTATCGTCGGTCATGGCCGATGCATTCCTTATCGGCGCTTTGGTGAAGGGGTGGGGCGAAGTCTCCCACGGTCTGTACTGGCTAGAGTCAGATGCTGGCTTTTAGTCCCACCACCCCTACAAGTCTAAACATACAAGCGGGCTTGCTCGCGAATGCGGTCTGCCGGCAGCCAAAAAATAGCGAAACCTGTGACCCATCAAAGGCTCACATTCATCCCATTTCCTACTACGCTGAACCCCGCGCATGAACTCTCTTCGGTCGATCACGTCTGATAGGAGGAAATGCGCCCCGACTCGCGTTAAACTGCCCGGGTTTTTAGTCCCCCATTCCACCGGAGCCTTCCATGTCCCGCGTTACCTTGAGTCGCTATTTGATTGAGCAGACCCGCAGCAACAACACTCCTGCCGATCTGCGCTTCCTGATCGAAGTGGTGGCGCGTGCCTGCAAGGAGATCAACCACGCCGTATCCAAAGGCGCCCTGGGTGGCGTTCTGGGCAGCATGGGCACCGAAAACGTCCAGGGCGAAGTGCAGAAGAAGCTCGACGTGATCTCTAACGAGATCCTGCTCGAAGCCAACGAATGGGGCGGTCACCTGGCCGGCATGGCGTCCGAAGAAATGGACAATGCCTACCAGATCCCGGGCAAATACCCGAAAGGCGCCTACCTGCTGGTATTCGACCCGCTGGACGGTTCGTCGAATATCGACATCAACGCCCCGGTCGGCACCATCTTCTCGGTACTGCGTTGCCCGAACGAATACCTGAGCCAGAACGAGCCCTTGAATGAAAAGGCTTTCCTGCAGCCAGGCACCCAGCAAGTGGCCGCCGGTTACGCGATCTACGGTCCACAGACCATGTTGATCCTGACCCTGGGCGACGGCGTGAAAGGTTTCACCCTGGACCGTGAAATGGGCAGTTTCGTCCTGACCCACGAGAACATCACCATTCCTGAAGCCACCCAGGAATTCGCCATCAACGCCTCCAACCAGCGTCACTGGGAAGCCCCGGTACAGCGCTACGTCGGCGAATTGCTGGCAGGCGATGAAGGCCCGCTGAAAAAGAACTACAACATGCGTTGGGTCGCCGCGATGGTTGCGGACGTGCACCGCATCCTGACCCGTGGCGGTCTGTTCATGTACCCGCGCGACAGCCGCGAGCCCTCCAAGCCGGGCAAACTGCGCCTGATGTACGAGGCCAACCCGATGTCGTTCCTGGTGGAACAAGCGGGCGGCGCGTCCACCGACGGCCACCAGCGCATTCTCGACATCCAGCCTGAAGGCCTGCACCAGCGCGTAGCGGTGTTCCTCGGCTCGAAAGAAGAAGTCGCACGCGTGACGGCCTACCACAAGGAATAAACCATGGACGCGCCCTGGCAGCCGTTGCTCGATTGGTGGTTCGGTACAGCCGAAACAGCCAGGGCAATCGCGGCTGACAAGGGCAAGTTGTGGTTCGGCAAGCGTGACAGCCAGGACCTCGAGGCGCGTGAGCGTTTCGGGGCCCAGGTCGAGCAGGCACTGACCGGCGGATTGACCGAGTGGATGCAACGTCCCGAAGGTTGGCTGGCACTGGTGCTGTTGCTCGATCAACTCCCGCGGATGATCTTTCGCGACTCCCCCAAAGCCTTTTCCGGTGACCTGCGGGCCCAGAAACTGGTCGCCCAAGGCATTGCCGCGGATTTTGATCGGCAGTTAACACCCATTCAGCGAGTGTTCATCTACCTGGTGTTCGAACACAGCGAGAACCTCGCGGTGCAGAACGAAGGGGTCTCGCGCTACATCGACCTGGTGGCGCAGCAGCCTGAGACTGATCGGGCCTTGTTTGCCGATTACCTGGATTTTGCCGAGCGGCATCAGAAGGTGATTGCGCAGTTTGGACGGTTTCCCCATCGCAATGCGGTGTTGGGGCGCGAGAGTACGGCTGAGGAATTGGTGTTTCTTTCGAAACCCGGGTCGCGCTTCTAAACGCTGCCTACGGATTGTCTTGAAGCAGCCGCTTCATCAGTAATGCTGACAGACTTTTTCGCGTATCGGCAATGATATGGACGAAGACTGTCTGTTCGCGAACCTCATAAATGGCTCTGTTCATTCCTGAGAGGATATGTCGATACTGGCTGAGATTCAGCTTCTCGATTTCTTCCGCTATCGACCCTGAATAGGGTTGCTCCCCCAAATGGCGGATGGCCGCCTTCAGGCTGGAGTAAGTGCTTTGCCAGGCTTGGCTTGAGAAATTTTTAACGAGATAGGCACGAAGTTCTTTCAAGTCTGTTTCGGCGGACTGAAGAATGACGACCTTTAAACTCATTGGTGGTCAGCCCTGTCCAGGTCGGCGAAAACATCCTCGGCCTCGCGAAACTTGCCTTCTTCAATTTCACGATTGCCCATCGCCAGAAGCTTTAACAGGGCCATTGTGTCTTCCTGCTCTTCAAAGCTTTTTACGTCCATGACGACAAGCTTCGCTTCACCGTTTTGGGTGATCACCAATGGCTCGCGGCTTTCTGTGAGTGTTTTGACGATTTCCGCGGTATGACTTTTCAAATAGCTGATGGGCTTGATTTGAGATGAAAACTTCATGGCGGGGCTCCCGTCAAAATGAGTAAGACCGAGTTTAGTCTTAATTCAGTCTTGTGTCAGTGTGGGCTGACCGATGATTTATCAGCGTTACGGATGTTGCCTTCGCTGGCAAGCCAGCTCCTACAGGGATCTTTGTCGCACCGCCGATCACTGTAGGAGCTGGCTTGCCAGCGAAGGGACCGGTGATAGTGACTTAGATCCTGAAACTACCCACCAACTGTTTAAGCCGCGCCGCCTGCTGCTCAAGATCGGCACACGCGCGCAAGGTCGACTGCAGGTTCTCCACGCCTTCCTGGTTCAGCGTATTGATCTCGGTAATGTCGACGTTGATCGACTCCACCACGGCCGTCTGCTCTTCCGTCGCCGTCGCCACGGATTGGTTCATGCCATCGATCTCGCCGATGCGCTGGGTCACGCTGCCCAGGCGCTCGCCAGCCTGGTTGGCGATGCCGACGCTGCTTTCGCTCTGGCGCTGGCTGTCGGTCATGATGGTGACCGCTTCCCGGGCGCCGACTTGCAGTTCCTCGATCATCTTCTGCACTTGCTGTGCCGAGTCCTGGGTGCGGTGGGCGAGGTTGCGCACTTCGTCGGCAACCACCGCAAATCCACGTCCGGCCTCACCGGCACGAGCGGCTTCGATCGCGGCATTGAGCGCCAGCAGGTTGGTCTGCTGGGAGATGCTGGTGATTACTTCCAGAATCTGCCCGATGTTGACGGTGTTGCTGTTGAGCGTCTCGATGTTGCCGCACGAGTCGCTGATCTTGGCCGACAGCTGGTGCATGGCCGAAATGGTTTTATCCACAACCTGCTGACCCTCTTCGGCCAACGCGCGCGCATCGCTCGAATGCTGCGAGGCGAGGGCGGCGTTCTGGGCGATTTCCTGGGCGGCGGCACCGAGCTCGTTGATCGCCGCAGCCACACTACTGGTGCGCGAGGCTTGCTGGTCGGAGTTGAACATCGACGAGTTGGAGGCGGCGACAACGCGCAGGGCCACTTCGTTGACCTGGCCCGTGGCCGAAGACACTTCGCTGATCGAGGTGTGGATGCGTTCGACGAAACGGTTGAACGACAGCCCCAGTGCGCCGAATTCGTCATGGCCATGGATGGCCAGGCGTTTGGTCAGGTCGCCTTCGCCTTCGGCGATGTCGTGCATGGCACGGCCCATGGTCAGCAGCGGCTGCATCAGGAAGCTGATCAGCATGCCCAGCAAGGTGATGATGATCAGCACTGCAATCACCATGGCGATGATTGCCGAGGTGCGGAATTCGCTCAGCATCGAGAACGCGGTGTCCTGATCCAGCACCAGTGCCACGTACCAGTCTGCCGACGGCACACCGTTGACGTGGGTGAAGGAGATGAACTGGCTTTTGCCGTCGATCTCGACTTCTTTCATGCCCGGGCTGACTTTCGGCGCTCCGTTGGGGTAAGCATCGCTCAGGTTCTTGAGCACCCATTTGCTGTCCGGGTGAATCAGGATCTTGCCGTCGGCGCCCACGATGAAGGCATGGCCGTGGCCGCCGAAGTTCAGCGAGTTGATGATTGCACTGACGCTGGACAGGTCGATGTCGGCGCCAGCAACGCCGATCATCTGGCCCTGGCGCTGGACCGGCGTTGCCACCGTGATCACCAGTTTGCCGGAGGAGGCGGCGATGTAGGGTTCAGTGACGATGGTCTGTTGCGCGGTGTTGGCCGCTTTGTACCAGCCGCGGGTGCGCGGGTCGTAGTCTGACGCGCGATTGCCCGCAGGGACGGAGAACATCACGCCATCTGTGCCACCGAAGTAACTCAGCTGGAAGTTGCCGGTGTAGGCGGGCAGGTCGATGACCCGTTTCAGGCTGGCGGGGGCATTGCCGTCGGCGCTGACCTGCTGGGCCATTGATTGCAGCAACTGCATGCGGCTTTCCAGCCAGGTCTGGATGTTGCTGGTGGTCAGGCTGCCCAGTTCCTGTATCGAAGCTTCGGTGCTGCTACGCAAGGTCTGGCGCTGGCGATAGTCGTTGAACAGGATGAAACAAGCGAATGCGACGGCCACCACGAGGGCGGCAGCCAACAGGATCTTGTGGCTGAATTTCATGTTTCTGGTCATTGGATGGGCTACCGCAGGAGATCGGGTCGACAAAAGGGGGGCAAAGGCCACGGACGTGGCTTTGCGTTGCTTGTATGTCGACTGAGCGGCGCCAAAGATTAGGCACTTTGAGCAAAAAACGACGAAATACCCGACAGCCATACGAAGCGGCTGATAATTCGCGCAAAGGTAGACGAGCGGCCTGACAAATAGCCCGTCGGGCAGGGAACCAGACAGGGGTTTTCTCTTCTAAGGTTCAGCTTGGCAGTCATGCCAATCCCTTCGTCCGTGGAGTTTTACATGTCGCTGCGATCCATCGCCCTGCTGTCGTTTTGCGTGTTGCTGGCTGCGTGCAGCAAGGTCAACCAGGAAAACTACTCGAAGCTGTCGTCAGGAATGGCCAAGGCCGAGGTTGAGTCCCTGTTGGGCAAACCCGCCGATTGCTCAGGCGCGCTCGGCATGTCCAGTTGCACATGGGGCGACAAGAATAGCTTTATCAGCGTGCAGTTCGCCGGTGACAAAGTGTTGATGTTTTCCGGCCAAGGCCTGAAGTAAACCGGGGCCACGCGCCCACGGGAGAAAAACAATGAAGCGGTTATTGATCATGCTTTTTGCCGGCCTGGTGTTGGCCGGCTGTGCCAGTTCTGGCCAGGATCCGTTGGCGCCCAAGACCGTCAACAGTGTCAATCTCAAGCGCTACCAGGGGACCTGGTACGAGCTGGCGCGAATGCCGATGTACTTCCAGCGCGATTGCGCGCAATCCGAAGCCCATTACACGCTCAAGCCTGACGGTAACGTCGCGGTGTTGAATCGCTGCCTGACGGCGCAGTGGCAATGGGAAGAGGTCAAGGGCACGGCGTACCCGCAAGTACCAGGCAAGAGCGACAAGTTGTGGGTCGAGTTCGATACCTGGTTTTCCAGGCTGATTCCGGGCGTGGCGAAGGGTCAATACTGGGTGTTGTACGTCAGCGATGACTACAAGACCGCCATCGTCGGCGACCCGAGCCGTCGTTACCTGTGGCTGTTGTCGCGCACCCCGACCGTCAATGGCGTAGTGCGTGAAGAATTGCTGAGCAAGGCGCGTCAGCAGGGTTATGACACCACGCGGCTGATCTGGCGGGCGTCGGATACGCAGATGGCCAAGACCTCGAACTAAAAAGATCGCAGCCTGCGGCAGCTCCTACAGGGTAAACATCAAGCCCATGTAGGAGCTGCCGCAGGCTGCGATCTTTTGCTTTTAGCCGAGCAAATCGCGCAGTACTTGGGTGAAGGCGCGATTGCTTTCCTCTTCCCCGGCATGCCGCCCGTCACGCACGACCCACTGGCCATTGACCAGCACATCGCGCACCTGGCGATCGCCACCGGCAAACAACCAACGATTGAGAATCCCGTCGCCACTGGCGGTCGCCAGGTACGGATCGTTGCCGTCCAGCACCAGCCAATCGGCACGCTTGCCGACTTCCAGTGCACCGATCGGTTGCCCCAGCGCCTGGGCGCCGCCGTCCAGCGCCGCATCAAACAGCGTGCGGCCGACCATCGGCTGGTCCGCGCCATACAGGCGGTTGCGCCTTTGATCACGCAGGCGCTGGCCGTATTCCAGCCAGCGCAACTCTTCGACCACGCTCAGAGACACATGGCTGTCGGAACCGATGCCCATGCGCCCGCCCTGGGCGAGAAAATCCACCGCCGGGAAAATTCCGTCGCCGAGGTTGGCTTCGGTGGTCAGACACAGGCCGGCGATGGCGCGGCTCTTGGCCATCGACGTGACCTCTTCCGGGTTGGCGTGGGTGGCGTGCACCAGGCACCAGCGCTGGTCGACTTCGACGTTTTCGTACAGCCATTGCAACGGACGACGACCGCTCCAGCTCAGGCAGTCGTCGACTTCTTTCTGCTGCTCGGCAATGTGGATGTGCACCGGGCATTGCTTGTCGCTGGCCGCCAGCACTTCGCTGATCTGTTGCGGCGTGACCGCGC
This sequence comes from Pseudomonas sp. PLMAX, assembly GCF_046042685.1. Classification (NCBI taxonomy): domain Bacteria; kingdom Pseudomonadati; phylum Pseudomonadota; class Gammaproteobacteria; order Pseudomonadales; family Pseudomonadaceae; genus Pseudomonas; species Pseudomonas sp. PLMAX. The sequence goes on from NZ_CP064949.1 coordinate 496,396, forward strand.
GCAATGAGTGGAAACACAAACCCAGGGACTGAGCCGGTTGCTGCGCTAGCAACGGTTGCAGGCGCGATTGCAGTTTGAGGTAGTTTTCAGTGCTGTTGATAAAACGGCGCTGGCCGTCATTTGGCGTTTGACCGCCGAAACCGGCGTGGCTGTAGAGCACGGGAAGCAGGGTCAGACCGATACCCGCAGAACTGGCCGCCTGGCTGATCCGCAGGGCCAGTTCGGCCGGATCAGCATAAGGCTGGCCATCGATGTCGTGATGCACATAGTGAAATTCCGCCACCGAGGTATAACCGGCCTTGAGCATTTCGATGTACAGCTGGCGGGCAATGACGCCCAATTGCTCGGGACTGATTTTTCCGACGAGGCGATACATCAAGTCGCGCCAGGTCCAGAAACTGTCGTTCGGATTGCCTGCCACTTCCGCCAGCCCGGCCATGGCCCGCTGGAACGCGTGGGAGTGCAGATTCGGCATGCCCGGTAGCAGTGGACCGCCCAACCGTTCGGCGTCATCTGCATGAGAATCGGCCTGGATATGGGTCAAGACGCCGTCGGCGCTGACCTCAAGACGTACATTGTTGGCCCATCCGTTAGGCAGCAGCGCGCGTTCGGCAAAGAAGGCGGACATGGTTCAGCACCCCATCGTGTGTTATTTGTATATACATATACAGACGTTTGCCTGCCCGGTAAACTCCGGCAAGCTAGCGACATCAACCAAACGACCAAGGATTAACCGTGCCGACTCCGCCTCCAGTCTCTCCGTTGGCCGCGAACATGGGCGACAGTCCGGCGCCCCTGTACGCTCGCGTCAAACAGATGATCACCCAGCAAATCGACAGCGGTAACTGGCCGCCGCACTACCGCGTTCCGTCGGAAAGCGAGCTGGTCAGCCAGCTGGGTTTCAGCCGCATGACCATCAACCGCGCCTTGCGCGAAATGACCGCCGACGGTCTGTTGGTGCGCATGCAGGGTGTCGGCACCTTCGTTGCCGAGCCGAAGAGCCAGTCCGCCCTGTTCGAAGTGCACAACATCGCCGACGAAATCGCCTCCCGTGGCCATCGCCACACCTGCAAGGTGATCACCCTTGAAGAAGAAGCTGCGGGCTCCGAGCGCGCCCTGGCGCTGGACATGCGCGAAGGCCAGAAGGTTTTCCACTCGCTGATCGTGCATTTCGAAAACGATATCCCGGTGCAAATCGAAGACCGTTTCGTCAACGCGCTGGTGGCGCCTGAGTACCTCAAGCAGGATTTCACCCTGCAAACGCCCTACGCCTACCTGAACCAGGTCGCGCCGCTGACCGAAGGCGAGCACGTGGTCGAGGCGATCCTGGCCGAGCCGTCCGAATGCAAGTTGCTGCAAATTGAAAAAGGCGAGCCGTGCCTGCTGATCCGTCGCCGCACCTGGTCTGGTCGTCAGCCGGTGACCGCCGCTCGCTTGATCCACCCTGGTTCCCGTCATCGTCTGGAAGGTCGGTTCCACAAATGAATGATCTGAAAGTTTTACGCGCCGAAGATTACCCGCGCATGCCGTGGAAGAACGGCGGCGGCAGCACCGAAGAAATTACCCGCGATGCCGGTACCGGCCTGGATGGGTTCGGCTGGCGCTTGTCGATTGCCGATATCGGCGAGTCGGGCGGGTTTTCCACCTTTGCCGGTTACGAGCGGGTGATCACCGTTTTGCAGGGTGACGGCATGACCCTGACGGTGGATGGCCGGGACGCTCGGCCACTGTTACCGCTGGACCCGTTTGCCTTCAGTGGTGAAAGCAAGGTGTCCTGCACATTGCTGGGTGGGCCAATTCGCGATTTCAACCTCATTTATGCCCCGCAACGTTACGCGGCGCGGTTGCAGTGGTTGAGCGGTGAGCAGCGGTTTTTCAGCGAGGCTGGGACTGTGCTGGTGTTCAGTGTCAGTGATGCGCTGGAAGTGAAGACCGGTAACACCGTCTCGCAGCTTGGTCGGCATGATTGTCTGCAGCTCGACGGTAACGCCGGGCTGCTGGAAGTATCCAGCAATGGCGCCTGCTGCGTGATCGAACTGACAACGCGCTGATCCCCTCGCAGGAGCGAGCTTGCTCGCGAAAAACCCAAGGACGTCGCGGAGCATCTGGTTTTACGCGTTATCGTTCAAGACCATCGCGAGCAAGCTCGCTCCTACAGGCGGGAGGGCTTGCTCGCGATGTCGTTTCCCCTCTCGGATTACGTTTCCCACAGCGCACCACTTTGTTACCGAACGCCCCAGCGTGGCGCAAAACCTCGCTCAAGTAACAAAATCCTCTCGCCACAAAAATCCCCCCAGAAAAATTTCATCCACGCCAGAACCCTTATTCCAGGCGCCCTCCAGCCCTTTCAGAATTTTTCTTGAATGCTCATCCAACAAGTTGGCCGCTTGATTGCATATGCTTGTATGTACAAGTAAAGACGTATGCGTATGAGTCACGAGGACTCAACCATCGTCCACTGATTTGCCGGTGTGCACTGATGCCCATTGGCTTGCTCGCCCACTGCCTGGGTTGGTTTTTGGATTGATTGCTGAGGAGTTCTTTTCGTGACTAAATTTCGTGACGTTGAAATCCGCGCTGCCCGCGGTAACAAGCTGACCGCCAAGAGCTGGCTGACCGAAGCGCCGCTGCGCATGCTGATGAACAACCTCGACCCGGAAGTCGCCGAGAACCCTAAAGAACTGGTGGTTTACGGTGGTATCGGTCGTGCGGCACGTAACTGGGAGTGCTACGACAAGATCGTCGAAAGCCTGACCAACCTGAACGACGACGAGACCCTGCTGGTGCAATCCGGCAAGCCGGTCGGCGTGTTCAAGACCCACGCCAACGCCCCGCGCGTACTGATCGCCAACTCCAACCTGGTGCCACACTGGGCGAGCTGGGAACACTTCAACGAACTCGACGCCAAGGGCCTGGCCATGTACGGCCAGATGACCGCCGGCAGCTGGATCTACATCGGCAGCCAGGGCATCGTCCAGGGCACCTACGAAACCTTCGTCGAAGCCGGTCGCCAGCACTACAACGATGACCTCAAAGGCAAGTGGGTACTGACCGCTGGCCTGGGTGGCATGGGCGGCGCGCAGCCTCTGGCAGCAACCCTGGCCGGTGCCTGCTCGCTGAACATCGAATGCCAGCAGGTCAGCATCGATTTCCGCCTGAAAAGCCGCTATGTCGACGAGCAAGCCAAAGACCTCGACGACGCGCTGGCTCGCATCGCCAAGTACACCGCTGAAGGCAAGGCGATCTCCATCGCGCTGCTGGGCAACGCGGCAGAAATCCTGCCGGAACTGGTCAAGCGCGGCGTGCGCCCGGACATGGTCACCGACCAGACCAGCGCCCACGACCCGCTCAACGGCTACCTGCCAGCCGGCTGGACCTGGGAGCAGTACCGCGCTCGTGCCCAGACCGAACCTGCTGCTGTGATCAAGGCCGCCAAGCAATCGATGGCCGTGCACGTCAAAGCGATGTTGGACTTCCAGAAAATGGGCGTACCGACCTTCGACTACGGCAACAACATCCGCCAGATGGCGCAAGAAGAAGGCGTGGAAAACGCATTCGACTTCCCGGGCTTCGTACCGGCCTACATCCGCCCACTGTTCTGCCGTGGCATCGGTCCGTTCCGCTGGGCGGCGCTGTCGGGTAACGCTGAAGACATCTACAAGACCGACGCCAAGGTCAAGGAACTGATCCCGGACGACGCCCACCTGCACAACTGGCTGGACATGGCCCGCGAGCGCATCAGCTTCCAGGGTCTGCCGGCACGTATCTGCTGGGTTGGCCTGGGCCTGCGCGCCAAGCTGGGCCTGGCGTTCAACGAAATGGTGCGCAGCGGCGAGCTGTCCGCGCCAATCGTGATCGGTCGCGACCACCTGGACTCAGGTTCCGTAGCGAGCCCGAACCGCGAAACCGAAGCGATGCAGGACGGTTCCGACGCCGTCTCCGACTGGCCACTGCTCAACGCCCTGCTCAACACCGCGAGCGGCGCGACCTGGGTTTCCCTGCACCACGGCGGCGGCGTCGGAATGGGCTTCTCCCAGCACTCGGGCATGGTGATTGTCTGCGACGGTACCGATGAAGCGGCCGAGCGTATCGCTCGCGTGTTGCACAACGACCCGGCGACCGGCGTGATGCGCCATGCCGATGCCGGTTACCAGATCGCGATCGACTGCGCCAGGGAGCAGGGGCTGAACCTGCCGATGATTACCGGTCAATAAAAAACCGGCCTTGGCCGACGCAAACCTGTAGGAGCTGGCTTGCCAGCGAATGACGCACCCAAGTGTGTCAGGAAAGATGCCTTCGCGAGCAAGCTCGCTCCTACAGGGGATCACCAACCCAGAATAACAATCCACAGAGGTTGAATCATGGCTGTCAGCAGCGAACGTGCAGGCAACAAACCGTTGATCGAGAAGCGCTCGATCGACTACATCCCGGAGGCGGAAAGACACGGTCGTCTGTTTAGCCAGTTCACCCTGTGGATGGGTGCCAACCTGCAAATCACCGCGATTGTCACCGGGGCCCTGGCCGTGGTGCTCGGCGGTGATGTGTTCTGGTCGTTGATCGGTCTGTTGATCGGCCAACTGATCGGTGGCGGCGTCATGGCGCTGCATGCGGCGCAAGGGCCCAAGCTGGGCCTGCCGCAGATGATCTCCAGCCGTGTGCAGTTCGGCGTGTATGGCGCGGCGATCCCGATCGTGCTGGTGTGCCTGATGTACCTGGGCTTCACCGCAACGGGGACCGTGCTTTCCGGCCAGGCGCTGGGCCAGTTGTTTGGCGTCAGCGACACCGTCGGTATCCTTCTTTTCGCCAGTGTCATCGTGCTGGTCACAGTGCTCGGTTACCGGGTGATCCATTGGATCGGCCGTGTTGCCAGTGTCGTTGGCGTGATCGCCTTTGTGTATCTGTTCAGCCGTCTGATCAGCCAGGTTGATGTTGGCGCGCTGTTGCAGATCCGCCACTTCAGCTGGAGCAGTTTCCTGCTCGCGGTGTCGCTCGCGGCATCCTGGCAGATCGCCTTCGGCCCTTATGTGGCTGACTACTCTCGCTACCTGCCGAGCAAGGTTTCCTCGGTGAAAACCTTTTTCGCCGCAGGCGCAGGTTCGGTGATTGGTGCACAGGTGGCGATGGTCCTCGGCGTGTTCGCTGCCGCTTCGGCCAACGGCCAATTCGCCGGCCACGAAGTGGCCTACATCGTTGGCCTGGGTGGTACCGGTGCCACCGCTGCGCTGCTGTACTTCAGCATCGCGTTCGGCAAGGTCACCATTTCCACGCTGAACTCCTACGGCAGCTTCATGTGCATTGCGACCATCATCAGCGGCTTCCAGGGTGACCTGAAAGTATCGCGCTTGCAGCGCCTACTCTTCGTGCTGGTCATCGTCGGTGCTGCGACCCTGATGGCGTTGCTTGGCCAGCACTCGTTCCTCGGTGCGTTCAAGTCCTTCATCCTGTTCCTGCTGGCGTTCTTTACGCCATGGAGCGCGATCAACCTGGTGGACTACTACTGCATCACCCGCGAGCGCTATGACGTGCCAGCGCTGTCCGATCCGAACGGTCGCTATGGCCGTTGGAACGCCCTCGGTATCAGCGTCTATGTTTTCGGTGTGCTGGTGCAGCTGCCGTTCATCTCCACCAAGTTCTACACCGGTCCGCTGGTGGCGGCCCTGGGCGATGTGGATATTTCCTGGATCATCGGCCTGGTGGTTCCCGCAGCCCTGTATTACGTGTGTGCGAAAAAATGGCACGGCTCAGTGCCCGATCATTTGATCCTGCCGGTCGAGCAGGTCGTGGTCACCGAACAAAAGCAGACTGTCGGTCGCGCTGCGGCGCAGGCCTGATTGGACGTGGACAGGGCTGGATGCCTCTTGACTGCCGTAAGCCAATTCATGATTAGGAGCGTCACTACAATGAAATCGAACAAGACCCTGCTGACCACATTGCTATCCATGGGCCTGCTGGCCAGCGCCGGTGCCACTCAGGCAGCGGGCTGGTGCGAGTCTGGCAAACCGGTGAAATTCGCCGGCCTGAACTGGGAAAGCGCCATGTTGCTGACCGACGTGATGCAACTGGTGTTGGAAAAAGGCTACGACTGCAAGACCGACAGCCTGCCAGGCAACTCCATCACCATGGAAAACGCCTTGGGCAGCAACGACATCCAGGTGTTTGCCGAAGAGTGGGTGGGCCGCAGCGAGGTCTGGAACAAGGCCGAGAAGGCTGGCAAGGTCGTCGGTGTCGGTGCTCCGGTCGTCGGCGCGGTCGAAGGCTGGTACGTGCCGCGCTATGTGATCGAAGGCGATGCCAAGCGTAAGCTGGAAGCCAAGACCCCGGACCTGAAGAACATTGCCGACCTGGGCAAATACGCGGCGGTGTTCAAGGACGCCGAAGAACCCTCCAAAGGGCGTTTCTACAACTGCCCGGCCGGCTGGACCTGTGAGCTGGACAACAGCGAAATGCTGAAAAGCTACGGCCTGGAAAGCACCTACACCAACTTCCGCCCAGGCACCGGCCCGGCACTCGATGCCGCCGTGCTGTCTAGCTACAAGCGTGGCGAGCCGATCCTGTTCTACTACTGGTCGCCGACGCCGCTGATGGGCCAGGTCGACGTGGTGAAGCTGGAAGAGAAACCAGGCGTGAACAAGACCGTGACCATCAAGGTCGGCCTGTCCAAGACCTTCCACGACGAAGCGCCGGAACTGGTGGCCGTGCTGGAAAAGGTCAACGTGCCAATCGACCTGCTGAACCAGAACCTGGCCCGCATGACCAAAGAGCGGATCGAGTCGCCAAAACTGGCCAAGATCTTCTTGAAGGAACATCCTGAAGTCTGGCACGCATGGGTGAGCGAAGACGCAGCCAAGAAAATCGACGCGGCCTTGTAGGTTGGGCTTCTCCGGCTGCCGACGACGGCAGTCGGATGCTTGATCGCAACCCCTTGATTGAGAGTCTCTTATGTTTCCCGAAAGCTTTACCTTTTCCATCGCCGACTGGGTCAACGGTTGGGTCGATTCGCTGGTCACCAACTACGGCGACGTGTTCCGGCACATCTCCGACACCCTGTTGTGGGCCATCGTCAATCTCGAAAGCCTGCTGCGCGCAGCGCCCTGGTGGCTGATGCTGGCCATCGTGGCGGGCGTGGCCTGGCACGCGACCCGCAAGGTCGTGACCACCGCCGTGATCGTCGGCCTGCTGTTCCTGGTGGGCGCGGTCGGCCTCTGGGACAAGCTGATGCAGACCCTGGCGCTGATGATGGTGGCCACGGTCATCTCGGTGCTGATCGGCGTGCCGCTGGGCATTCTCTCGGCCCGCAGCAATCGCCTGCGTTCGGTGCTGATGCCGTTGCTGGACATCATGCAGACCATGCCGAGCTTTGTGTACCTGATCCCGGTACTGATGCTGTTCGGCCTGGGCAAGGTCCCGGCGATCTTCGCCACCGTGATCTACGCGGCGCCGCCGCTGATCCGCCTGACCGACCTGGGGATTCGCCAGGTTGACGGCGAGGTGATGGAAGCGATCAACGCCTTCGGTGCCAACCGTTGGCAGCAACTGTTCGGCGTGCAATTGCCGCTGGCCCTGCCGAGCATCATGGCGGGGATCAACCAGACCACCATGATGGCCCTGTCGATGGTGGTGATCGCCTCGATGATCGGTGCCCGTGGCCTGGGCGAAGACGTGCTGGTGGGGATTCAGACCCTCAACGTCGGACGCGGCCTCGAAGCCGGTCTGGCGATCGTGATTCTGGCCGTCGTGATCGACCGCATTACACAGGCGTACGGTCGTGCACGGCATGAGGTGAGCAAATGAACAACGCAACCGTGAGCAAGATCGAAGTCAAGAACGTCTTCAAGATTTTCGGCAACCGTTCCAAGGAAGCGCTGGCCATGGTCGGCCAGGGCAAGACCAAGGATCAGGTGCTGGCTGAAACCGGCTGCGTGGTCGGCGTGAACGATTTGTCCCTGAGCATCGGCAGCGGCGAGATCTTCGTGATCATGGGCCTGTCGGGTTCCGGCAAATCCACTCTGGTGCGCCACTTCAACCGCCTGATCGACCCGACCAGCGGCGCGATCCTGGTGGACGGCGTGGACATCCTGCAATACGACATGGAAGCCTTGCGCGAATTTCGTCGTCGCAAGATCAGCATGGTGTTCCAGAGCTTCGGCCTGTTGCCGCACAAGAGCGTGCTGGACAACGTCGCCTACGGCTTGAAGATCCGCGGCGAGAGCAAGCAGATGTGCGCCGAGCGCGCGCTGCACTGGATCAACACCGTGGGCCTCAAGGGCTACGAAAACAAATACCCGCACCAGCTTTCCGGCGGCATGCGTCAGCGTGTGGGACTGGCCCGTGCGTTGGCGGCGGACACCGACATCATCCTGATGGACGAAGCCTTCAGTGCCCTCGACCCGCTGATTCGCGCCGAGATGCAGGACCAGTTGCTGGAACTGCAAAAGACCCTGCACAAGACCATCGTCTTCATCACCCACGACCTCGACGAGGCCGTGCGCATCGGCAACCGCATCGCGATTCTCAAGGATGGCCGCCTGATCCAGGTCGGCACGCCGAAAGAGATCCTGCATTCGCCGGCGGATGAGTATGTCGACCGCTTTGTGCAGCGTCGGGCGGCGGTGGTTTAAAGATTTGCGGTGAATGTGCTGGCCTCTTCGCTGGCAAGCCAGCTCCTACAAGGTGTACGCAATCCCCTGTAGGAGCTGGCTTGCCAGCGAAGGCGGCGGTGAAGCTGCATCAATATTTGGATGAGGTTGAAGATGTCCCAGGCTGAAAAAATCGTTATCACCGAGAAGCAGGTCACCTGGCAGGACGTGGTCGCCGTCGCCCGTCATGGCGCGCAACTCGAGCTGTCGGCGCCGATCTGGTCGCGGATTGAAAACGCCCAGGCCATCGTCCAGCGCATCGTCAGCAGCGGCGAGCGCGCCTATGGCATCAACACCGGGCTGGGCGCACTGTGCAACGTTTCGTTGCAGGACGAGCAGCTCAGCCAGTTGTCGCGCAACACCTTGCTCAGCCACGCCTGTGGCGTCGGCGCGCCGCTGAGCAACGAGCAGACCCGCTCGATCATGTGCGCCGCCGTCGTCAACTACAGCCACGGCAAGTCCGGCCTGCACCGCCAGGTAGTCGAGGCGCTGCTGGCGTTGCTCAACCGTGGCATCACCCCGCAAGTGCCATCCCAGGGCTCCGTGGGCTACCTGACCCACATGGCCCACATTGGTATCGCTTTGCTGGGTGTCGGCAATGTCAGCTATCGCGGGCAGATCGTTTGCGCGCAGCAGGCCCTGGCCGAAGAAGGGCTGCAACCGGTCAAGCTGGGCGCCAAGGATGGTCTGTGCCTGGTCAACGGTACGCCATGCATGACCGGCCTGAGCTGCCTGGCTATTGCCGATGCCACGCACCTGCTGGAATGGGCCGATGTGATCGGTGCCATGAGCTTCGAGGCCCAGCGCGGGCAGATCGACGCGTTCGATGCCGAAATCATCGCGCTCAAGCCGCACCCGGGCATGCAGCAGGTCGGCATCAACCTGCGTGCGTTGCTCGACGGCAGCGAAGTGATTGCCCAGAGCAAGGGCATTCGCACACAGGATGCCTTGAGCATTCGATCGATTCCGCAGGTGCACGGTGCTGCTCGCGACCAGTTGCTGCACGCGACCCGGCAGATCGAAACCGAACTCAACAGCGCCACCGACAACCCGCTGGTGCTGGGCACCGCGGACAACTACCGCGTCGTTTCCCAGGCTAACCCGCACGGCCAGTCCGTGGCGCTGGCGGCAGACCTGCTGGCCATCGCCATGGCCGAAATCGGCTCCATCGCCGAGCGTCGTCTCGACCGTTTGATCAACCCGCATGTCAGCGGTCTGCCGGCGTTTCTGGTGGCCAACCCGGGCGTGAACTCCGGGATGATGATCGTGCAATACGTCGCTGCCTCGCTGTGTGCAGAAAACCGCCAACTGGCGCAACCGGCGGTACTCGACAACTACGTCACCTCTGGCCTGCAGGAAGATCACCTGAGCCTGGGCACCAACGCCGCGCTGAAGCTGCATCGTGCCCTGGAAAACTGCACACAGATCCTCGCCATCGAGTACCTGCTGGCAGCCCAGGCGTTCGAGTTCCTGAAAGAACAGCGTTTCGGCGCTGGCACCGATGCGGCGTGGCGTCTGCTGCGTCAGCGCGTCCCGGCTTACGATCAGGACCGTTGGCTGGCGCCGGACATCGCTGCCGCTGCTGGGGTTTTGAAAGAACCGAATTTGCTGCGCAAGGCTTTGCCGAACCTGAACTGATTTCTAAATAAGCCAGCGTGCCAAGGCGCCAGCCCCCCAAAAGGTGGGAAGCGACGGACAACGGACATCTCCGGAGCGTCTGGTTAGTTAATAAAAACTCTCAAAAGGAGAATGAATGTGACTGCGCTTAATTTGATCCCTGGCCAACTGACCCTCGCCCAACTGCGTGACGTGTATCAGCAACCGGTGAAACTGACCCTCGACAACAGCGCCGCGGCCCAGATCGAAGCCAGCGTTGCCTGCGTGGAACAGATTCTCGCCGAGAACCGCACCGCCTACGGCATCAACACCGGTTTCGGCCTGCTGGCCTCGACCCGCATCGCCAGCGAAGACCTGGAAAACCTGCAACGCTCGCTGGTGCTGTCCCACGCGGCCGGTGTCGGCCAGCCGATCAGCGACGACCTGGTGCGCCTGATCATGGTGCTCAAGGTCAACAGCCTGAGCCGTGGTTTCTCCGGTATCCGCCGGGTAGTCATCGATGCGCTGATCGCCCTGATCAACGCCGAGGTTTACCCGCACATACCGCTTAAAGGTTCGGTGGGTGCCTCCGGTGACCTGGCGCCTCTGGCCCACATGTCGCTGGTGCTGCTGGGTGAAGGCAAGGCTCGCTACAAAGGCGAGTGGATGGAAGCCACCGAAGCGCTGAAAGTTGCTGGTCTGACCCCGCTGACCCTGGCGGCGAAAGAAGGCCTGGCGCTGCTCAACGGCACTCAGGTTTCCACCGCGTTTGCCCTGCGTGGCCTGTTCGAAGGCGAAGACCTGTTCGCCGGTGCCTTGGCACTGGGTGGCCTGACCGTTGAAGCGGTGTTGGGCTCGCGCTCGCCGTTCGACGCACGTATCCATGCTGCCCGTGGCCAGAAAGGCCAGATCGACGCCGCTGCCGCTTACCGCGACCTGCTGGGCGAGCGCAGTGAGGTCTCCGACTCTCATGAAAACTGCGAGAAGGTCCAGGACCCGTACTCCCTGCGCTGCCAGCCGCAAGTCATGGGCGCGTGCCTGACCCAGTTCCGTCAGGCCGCCGAAGTGCTGGCCATCGAAGCCAACGCCGTATCGGACAACCCGCTGGTATTTGCCGCTGAAGGCGACGTGATTTCCGGCGGTAACTTCCACGCCGAACCGGTGGCCATGGCTGCTGACAACATGGCCCTGGCCATCGCTGAAATCGGCTCCCTGAGCGAGCGCCGTATCTCGCTGATGATGGACAAGCACATGTCGCAACTGCCGCCGTTCCTGGTGGCTAACGGTGGCGTGAACTCCGGCTTCATGATCGCCCAGGTGACCGCCGCGGCACTGGCCAGCGAAAACAAGGCGCTGTCCCATCCGCATTCGGTGGACAGCCTGCCGACTTCCGCCAACCAGGAAGACCACGTATCGATGGCTCCTGCGGCTGGCAAGCGTCTGTGGGAAATGGCCGAGAACACCCGTGGGATTCTCGCCGTTGAATGGCTGGCGGCAGTGCAGGGCCTGGACTTGCGCAACGGCCTGAAGAGCTCGCCGAAACTGGAAAAGGCCCGGGCGATTCTGCGTAACGAAGTGCCGTTCTATGAGAAGGACCGTTTCTTTGCGCCGGACATCAACGCTGCGAGCGAGTTGCTGGCTTCGCGTTGCTTGAACGAGTTGGTATCGGCGAAGTTGCTTCCTAGCCTGTAAGGGCCTCTTCGCGAGCAAGCCCGCTCCCACAGGAGAACGCATTCCAATGTGGGAGCGGGCTTGCTCGCGAATCGATTTTGAATAACACGAGGATTTGGGATGAAAACCCTCTGGCAACACTGCCACGTCGCAACCATGGCGCAAGGCGTCTACTCGATCATCGAGGACGCGGCCATCGTGACGTCCGGTGCGCTCATCGAGTGGGTCGGCCCGCGCGCTGAACTGCCGGCGGGCGAATACCCGGCGGTCAATGATTTGAACGGGGCCTGGGTCACGCCAGGCCTGATCGACTGCCACACCCACACGGTGTTCGGCGGAAACCGCAGCGGTGAATTCGAGCAGCGCCTGCAAGGCGTCAGCTACGCGGAAATCGCCGCCAGCGGCGGCGGCATCGCCAGCACCGTGCGTGCCACTCGCGCGGCCAGCGAAGACGAGCTGTTCGCCAGCGCCGCCAAGCGTCTGAAAAGCCTGATGCGCGATGGCGTCACCAGCATCGAGATCAAATCCGGATACGGCCTCGACCTCGCCAACGAACGCAAGATGCTGCGCGTGGCTCGTCGCCTTGGCGCCGAACTGCCGGTCAGCGTGCGCAGCACCTGCCTGGCGGCTCACGCCTTGCCACCGGAATATGCCGATCGCGCCGACGATTACATCGATCACATCTGCAGCGACATGCTCCCGGCCCTGGCCGCCGAAGGGCTGGTGGACGCGGTGGATGCGTTCTGCGAATACCTGGCGTTTTCCCCTGCCCAGGTCGAGCGCGTATTCATCACCGCCCAGGAACTGGGCCTGCCGGTGAAGCTGCACGCCGAGCAACTCTCGTCACTGCACGGCTCGAGCCTGGCGGCGCGCTACCACGCACTGTCGGCCGATCATCTGGAATTCATGACTGAAGACGACGCCATCGCCATGGCCAGGTCCGGCACAGTGGCGGTGTTGCTGCCCGGTGCCTTCTACTTCCTGCGCGAGACCCAGTTGCCGCCGATGGAGGCCTTGCGCAAGCACGGCGTGAAAATCGCCATCGCCACCGACCTCAACCCCGGCACCTCGCCGGCGCTGTCGTTGCGCTTGATGCTGAACATGGCCTGCACCTGTTTCCGCATGACCCCGGAAGAGGCCCTGGCTGGCGCGACCCTCCATGCCGCGACCGCGTTGGGCATGGCTGACACCCACGGTTCGCTTGAGGCCGGCAAGGTTGCGGATTTCGTTGCCTGGCACATCGATCGCCCGGCCGACCTGTGCTACTGGCTGGGCGGAGACCTGGAAAAACGCGTCGTGCGCCACGGCGTCGAATCAAGTCTGTAGGAGATCTGTTGTGGATAAGGTTCTGAACTTCAAACAAGGCCGCGTACCGCTGCTGATCAGCATGCCCCACGCCGGCGTGCGCCTGACCCCGGCGGTCGAAGCGGGATTGATCCCTGACGCGAAAAGCCTGCCGGACACCGACTGGCATATCCCGAAGCTCTACGATTTCGCCGCCGAGCTGGGTGCCAGCACCCTGGCCGCCGAGTATTCGCGATTCGTCATCGACCTGAACCGGCCGTCCGACGACAAGCCTTTGTATGTGGGCGCCACCACCGGTCTGTACCCGGCGACACTGTTCGACGGCATCCCGTTGTTCCGCGAAGGCCTTGAGCCCTCTGCCGATGAACGTGCAACCTACCTGGAGCAGATCTGGACGCCGTACCACAGCACCTTGCAGAACGAGCTGGCGCGACTGAAAGCCGAGTTCGGCTACGCGCTGTTGTTCGATGCGCACTCGATCCGCTCGATCATCCCGCACCTGTTCGACGGCAAGCTGCCGGACTTCAACCTCGGTACCTTCAATGGCGCCAGTTGCGATCCGCAGCTGGCCTCGCAGCTGGAAGCTATCTGCGCCGGTCATCCGGATTACAGCCATGTGTTGAACGGACGCTTCAAAGGCGGCCACATCACCCGACATTACGGTAATCCGGCAGAAAATATTCACGCCGTGCAACTGGAGCTGGGGCAGTGCACGTACATGGAAGAGTTCGAGCCGTTCCGTTATCGGCCGGACCTGGCGGAGCCGACGCGGGTGGTATTGAAAGAGTTGTTACAAGGTTTGCTCGCGTGGGGTAAGGAACGCTACAAACGCTGAATGCCAACGCAATTCCCCGGTAGGAGCTGCCGGCTGCGATCTTTTGATCTTGAAAAATCAGAATCAAAGATCGCAGCCTGCGGCAGCTCCTACAGGGGGCATGCTCATTGACGTAATTCGGGTTTATGATGCCCAACGGCAGAATAATAGAAGTCCCCCCAGGGATGACCTCGACCCCTTACGGAGCGCGCAATGCAGACTTTGTACCCGCAGATCAAACCCCACGCCCGGCACGATCTGGCCGTCGACGAGACCCACACGCTGTATGTCGACGAAAGCGGTTCGCCGAAAGGTTTGCCGGTGGTGTTCATTCACGGCGGCCCCGGTGCCGGTTGCGATGCCGCGAGTCGGTGTTACTTCGATCCCAACCTGTACCGCATTGTCACCTTCGACCAGCGCGGTTGCGGTCGTTCCACCCCCCACGCGAGTCTGGAAAACAATACCACCTGGGACCTGGTCGCCGACCTCGAGCGGATCCGCCAGCACCTGGGCATCGACAAGTGGGTGCTGTTCGGCGGTTCCTGGGGGTCGACCCTGGCGCTGGCCTACGCGCAAACCCATCCGGAGCGCGTGCACGGGCTGATCCTGCGCGGGATTTTTCTCTGCCGCCCGCAGGAAATCGAATGGTTCTATCAAGCGGGCGCCAGTCGCCTGTTCCCGGATTACTGGCAGGACTACATTGCGCCGATCCCGGCGGACGAGCGCCATGACCTGCTCAACGCCTTCCACAAACGCCTGACCGGCAACGACCAGATCGCCCAGATGCACGCGGCCAAGGCCTGGTCCACCTGGGAAGGTCGCACCGCCACCCTGCGTCCGAACCCGATGGTAGTCGATCGTTTCTCCGAGCCGCAGCGTGCGTTGTCCATTGCCCGCATCGAATGCCACTACTTCACCAATAACGCCTTCCTCGAACCGAACCAGCTGATTCGCGACATGGGCAAGATCGCCCATTTGCCAGGCGTGATAGTCCACGGTCGCTATGACGTGATCTGCCCGCTGGATAACGCCTGGGAACTGCACCAGGCCTGGCCGAACAGCGAACTGCAAATCATCCGTGACGCGGGGCATGCCGCTGCCGAGCCGGGAATCACCGATGCATTGGTGCGTGCGGCCGATAAAATGGCGCGGCGCTTGCTCGACCTCGCCCCCGAAGAAGCATGAAAGGTCTGCTGCAACGCGTGCGCGGCGCGCGAGTCGAGGTAGAGGGGCAGGTGGTCGGTGCGGTCGATCAAGGTTTGCTGGTGCTGGTGGCCGTCGAGCCGGACGACACGCGGGCCAGCGCCGACAAACTTCTCAATAAGCTGCTTAACTATCGAGTGTTCAGCGACGCTGAGGGCAAGATGAACCTGTCCCTGGCGGATGTGGGTGGCGGGTTGCTGCTGGTCTCGCAGTTCACCCTGGCTGCCGACACCAAGAGCGGGCTGCGTCCGAGTTTTTCGACTGCGGCCCCTCCGGCCTTGGGTGAGGAGCTGTTCGACTATCTATTAAGCAAAGCGAAACAGGTGCATGGCACTGTGGCATCAGGTAGATTCGGCGCGGATATGCAGGTGCACCTGGTCAATGACGGCCCGGTCACCTTCCTGTTACAGACCTGAAAGCGTTTGAAACATCTTTTTAAGCGCTTTTCGACTGAAAGCAGGCGTTTTCCCCGATAAATACTTTGTTACCCCTGATGCGTTGTAACGCGGCCTACTAGATAATCGCGCGCTACGGGGATCAGCGTTCGTTGGTCCATTTTGACTTAGGTAGAGACTTGTCCGGATCCGATTGGGGAATCATTTTGCCCCAGCGGAGTCGGAACAATGCTCGCCAACTTGGCAAGAGTGGTCTGCAGGACCGGTTTTTTCGTACCGGATGCCTATAGGCCCTTTAACTGGCCGTTGGTTTTTTGATCTGTTTTCGGCGAGGGTTGCTCGTGATTGTTAGTCCCTGTAACGCACCAAAATTGACTGCCAAACGGTTTCGTAGCGCATTGGTAGCGGGTTCGGCACTCCTGTGCCTGCTCAGCGCCGGCCAGCTTTGGGCATTCAATCTGGATGATGTATCGGTAAAGGCAAAAGAGCTGGCCGGGCAAAAGTACGAAGCGCCGCGCAGCAACCTGCC
This sequence comes from Pseudomonas sp. PLMAX, assembly GCF_046042685.1. NCBI lineage: Bacteria > Pseudomonadati > Pseudomonadota > Gammaproteobacteria > Pseudomonadales > Pseudomonadaceae > Pseudomonas > Pseudomonas sp. PLMAX. The sequence goes on from NZ_CP064949.1 coordinate 512,545, forward strand.
GAACGAATTTCGCGAGATGAAATTCGCCGACTATCAGAAAATTCGCTTCCTGACTGAAAAAGCCGAATGGGCCGATCAGAAGACCCCGTTCAAGCTGTCCTTCTATCACCAGGGTATGCATTTCGATACGCCGGTGAAAATCAACGAAATCACGGCGAACACCGTCGAAGAGATCAAGTACGACCCAAGTCGTTTCGATTTCGGCGACGTCAAGTTCGACCCCAAGGCCACCGAACAACTCGGTTATGCCGGTTTCCGTGTGCTGTACCCGGTCAACAAGGCTGACAAGCAAGACGAAATCATGACCATGCTTGGCGCGAGCTACTTCCGCGTTGTCGGCAAGGGTCACGTCTACGGTTTGTCCGCTCGCGGCATGGCGATCGATACCGCCTTGCCGTCCGGCGAAGAATTCCCGCGTTTTCGCGAGTTCTGGATTCAACAGCCCAAACCGGGCGACAAGCACCTGGTGATCTTCGCCCTGCTGGATTCGCCACGGGCCACCGGTGCCTATCGCCTGACCCTGCGTCCGGGCAGCGACACCATTGTCGACGTCAAGGCGCAGATGTTCCTGCGTGACAAGGTCGGCAAACTGGGCATCGCACCACTGACCAGCATGTTCCTGTTCGGCGCCAACCAGCCGTCTAAAGTGCTCAACTATCGCCGTGAATTGCACGATTCCAGCGGCCTCGCAATCCATGCCGGCAACGGCGAGTGGATCTGGCGTCCGCTGAACAACCCGAAACACCTGGCGGTGAGCAACTTCTCGGTCGAGAACCCGCGCGGCTTTGGCTTGCTGCAACGTGGCCGTGACTTCAGCCACTACGAAGACCTCGACGACCGCTACGACAAGCGCCCAAGCGCCTGGATCGAACCGAAGGGCGACTGGGGCAAGGGCTCCGTCGATCTGGTAGAGATTCCGACCGCCGACGAAACCAACGACAATATCGTGGCTTTCTGGAGCCCGGAAAAGATGCCGGAGCCAGGCCAGCCGTTGGACTTCGCCTATCGCATGCACTGGACCATGGACGAAGCGGCGCTGCACGCACCGGACAGTGCCTGGGTCAGCCAGACCCTGAAATCTACCGGTGACGTCAAGCAGTCGAACCTGATTCGTCAGCCGGACGGCAGCGTTGCCTATCTGGTGGACTTTGAAGGTCCTTCCCTGGCGGCACTGGCACCGGATACCGATGTGCGCAGCCAGGTCAGCGTCGGCGAAAACGCTGAACTGGTCGAGAACAGCGTGCGCTACAACCCTGAAACCAAGGGCTGGCGCCTGACCCTGCGCATGAAGATCAAGGACCCGAGCAAGTCCACCGAGATGCGTGCTGCACTGGTGCAGAACATCGTGCCAGCCGATCTGGCCAAGACTTCGCTTCCAGTGTCTAACTCTTCCGTTGCCAAGGCAGACAAGGTTGCTGCCAAGCAAGCGGAGAAAGCCGACAAGGAAGCGAAGGCCGCCGAAGCCAAGCAGGCCGAAGCCAAGCCAGTTGCAGATGCCAAGGATGCGGCGAACAACAAAGACGCCAAGCAGCCTGCTGCTGCTGACGCGGCCCAAGCCACACCGGAATCGGCATCGACTGAAGAAGTCCTGACCGAGACCTGGAGCTACCAGTTGCCTGCCGATGAGTAATTCTCAAGTACAGCCAGAGACGCTTTCCGAGTATCTGGCACATCTGCCAATGACCGACCAGCAGCGCGCGGAACTCGCGGGCTGCCGGTCCTTCAGCGAATTGCACGAGCGTCTGTCGTCTTCCACATTCGACGCTCCGGCCGAGGCCGCCCAGGCATCGGTCGGCAAGCGCCTGACCCTGAGCACCGCCGAAGAATTGCAGGACGCCGAAATGCTGGCGCTCGACGTCAGTGGTCGGGTCGTCCTCAAGGCGACCCCGCCAATTCGCCGGACCAAGGTCGTGCCGGAACCGTGGCGGACCAATATCCTGGTGCGAGGCTGGCGACGCCTGACCGGCCGCACCAACCCGCCGAAGCCGCCGAAGGATGAGAACGTATTGCCGGCAGCGCGCTGGCGCACGGTCGGTTCGATCCGTCGCTACATCCTGTTGGTACTGATGCTCGGCCAGACCATCGTCGCCGGCTGGTTCATGAAAGGCCTCATGCCGTACCAGGGCTGGTCGTTCGTCGACCTCGAAGAAGTCCTGCACCAACCGTTGCTGCAAACCGCCACGCAAGTGCTGCCGTATGCGTTGCAGACCAGCATCCTGATCCTGTTCGGGATTCTGTTCTGCTGGGTCTCGGCCGGTTTCTGGACCGCGCTGATGGGCTTCCTCGAGCTGCTCACCGGTCACGATAAATACCGTATCTCCGGTAAAAGTGCAGGCAACGAGCCGATTCCGAAGGACGCGCGCACTGCATTGGTGATGCCGATCTGTAACGAAGACGTGCCTCGGGTATTCGCCGGCCTGCGCGCGACCTTCGAGTCGGTAGCCGCCACCGGTGACCTGGATCGCTTTGACTTCTTTGTCCTCAGCGACAGTAACGACGCCGACATCTGCGTCGCCGAACAGCAGGCCTGGCTGGACGTCTGCCGCGAAGCCAAGGGCTTCGGCAAGATCTTCTATCGCCGTCGCCGTCGCCGTGTGAAGCGCAAGAGCGGCAACCTCGACGACTTCTGCCGTCGCTGGGGTGGTGACTACAAGTACATGGTCGTGCTCGACGCCGACTCGGTGATGAGCGGCGAGTGCCTGACCAGTCTGGTACGCCTGATGGAAGCCACGCCGGACGCCGGGATCATCCAGACCGCACCACGTGCGTCGGGCATGGACACCCTGTATGCACGCATGCAGCAGTTCGCCACTCGTGTGTACGGTCCGCTGTTCACCGCCGGCCTGCACTTCTGGCAGTTGGGCGAATCCCACTACTGGGGTCACAACGCGATCATCCGCATGAAGCCGTTCATCGAGCACTGCGCCCTGGCGCCGTTGCCGGGTAAAGGCGCGTTCGCCGGTGCGATCCTGTCCCACGACTTCGTCGAAGCTGCGCTGATGCGCCGTGCCGGCTGGGGCGTGTGGATTGCCTATGACTTGCCGGGCAGCTACGAAGAGCTGCCGCCGAACCTGCTGGACGAACTCAAGCGTGACCGTCGCTGGTGCCACGGCAACCTGATGAACTTCCGCCTGTTCCTGGTCAAGGGCATGCACCCGGTGCACCGTGCGGTGTTCCTCACCGGCGTGATGTCCTACCTGTCCGCGCCGTTGTGGTTCTTCTTCCTGGTGCTGTCCACCGCGCTGTTGGCAGTCAACACGCTGATGGAGCCGCAGTACTTCCTCGAACCGCGCCAGCTTTATCCGCTGTGGCCACAATGGCACCCGGACAAGGCGATTGCGCTGTTCTCGACCACGGTCGTGCTGCTGTTCCTGCCGAAACTGTTGAGCATCATCCTGATCTGGGCCAAGGGCGCAAAAGAGTTCGGCGGCAAGTTCAAGGTGACGCTGTCGATGTTCCTGGAAATGCTGTTCTCCATGCTGCTGGCGCCGGTGCGGATGATTTTCCACACCCGTTTCGTGCTCGCCGCGTTCCTCGGCTGGGCCGCGACCTGGAACTCGCCGCAGCGTGACGACGACTCCACGCCGTGGAGCGAAGCGGTCAAGCGTCACGGGCCGCAGACCTTGCTGGGCTTCTTCTGGGCCTTGCTGGTGATCTGGTTGAACCCGAGCTTCCTGTGGTGGCTGGTGCCGATCGTCGGATCGTTGATGCTGTCGATCCCGGTGTCGGTGATTTCCAGCCGTGTCGGCCTGGGCCTCAAGTCCCGTGACGAGAACCTGTTCCTGATTCCTGAGGAATACAATCCACCGCAGGCACTGCTGGCCACCGACCAGTACACCCACGAAAACCGCTGGCATGCGTTGAACGACGGCTTTGTCCGTGCGGTGGTCGATCCACAGCAGAACGCCCTGGCGTGCTCGCTGGCGACCTCGCGTCACCGTGAGGCCGAGCCGATCGAATGGCTGCGGGTCGAGCGTGTCCGCCACGCCATTAAAGTCGGGCCTGAAGGCCTGACCAACGATGAGCGTGTGCAGCTGCTGAGCGACCCGGTGGCATTGGCTCGCTTGCATGAGCAGGTCTGGAGCGAGGGTCATCCGGAGTGGCTGGGCGCATGGCGCAAATCGGTCCAGGCCGATCCGCATGCACCGCTGTTGCCGCTGCAGCCTTTGAGTGTGCAGGCCCAGCTGGCCTGATACAAGACCGCATCTGCGGTGGTGTGAAAACCTGACAGTCTGCTGACTGATTAAAGAAAATGCCCGTATCGCAAGATACGGGCATTTTTCTTTGTTGCTGTATTCAGGTGAACGTATCCCCTCTTCTCCTTACGTAGTTATTTCGGCGAGCAAAGGTAGAGATTTTCCCGCTGCGTTACTGGCTATGATGCTCACCTCATAGCGGGTGAGTGGAAACAGCACCGGCTGAAGAATGGGTGTTGTCGAATCATAATCGAGTTTGTTCCCTTGTGGGCCAGTCAGGGTGATGTCATAGCGGTTCACAGGCTCGACGGGGGCATCCCACTCCAATTTTGCGATCAGTCCACGGGTGAATCGAAAGTTGCTGGGGGCACCAGGCGGTGGACCGGCTTCAACGAGGATTGAGGCAGGCTCAGAGGTGTTGCCGGAATTGTCCAGCGCTCGTACCTCAAAGGAATTAATGCCAGGCATCAAGCCTGTGGCGTGGTATTGGGTCTGTTGCGTGCTACCGAAGTACACCTCATTGTTGTCGATAACGTACCCGGAGACCTCAACGTCATCCCTTGATGCCACCCAGGACAGCGTGACAGAGTCCGGGGTCTTGTCTGACATTTGCAGATTCCCTGGAACGCTAGGAGCAGTGGTGTCCTTGAGTACATGAGTCAGGATCGTGGGCTCCGATAGCTGTCCGTAGATGTCAAACGACGACACACTGATGGTGTATTCAAAGTCTGGAAGCAGATCACTTATTCGTGTAACTGGGACAATATACTTATCACCCCAGTGCTCGTCATTGAGCAGAATCCTCACACCAGTAGCTCCACTTGGTAGTTCCCACGTCAAATCTAATGATTTGGCTGTTTCAGCAGTGATGCTCACGTCTGGCGCGGATGGAGGCGGCCCTGGGGGCGTGCCTGTTGTTTCAAATGTCGTATTTTTGCTTTTTTCAGACAAGTTCCCGTCCTTGTCCCTAGCACGCACTGATACGTAGTACCAAGCACCACTGGTCAAGTTCGGGATCGTGAAATGGGTATCCGGAGTATTGAAGACTCGAAAATTGTTCAGCTTGACCTGATAACCTGTCACGCCAACGTTGTCACTGGCAGGCTCCCAAGTCAGTGTCGCTGACGTATCGGTTATATCGCTGACAACCGGATCGCCAGGTCGGGTGGGTGGCACGCCATCGGTCAAGGTTTTCTCCAGCAGACTTTCTTTGGAGGTGGCGCCATCCAACTGTGCACGAACCTTGAACCTGAAATGGTGTGGTCCGGGTCCCGGCGACAGATCAGACAATTTGAAAGCATATCCCCAGAGTCCCGGCCCCGTGGTGAACACCTTATCGTTGATTGTCACCTCGTGGGATGGGAAATGCCTGAAAACAGGGCTCCAGCGCAAGCGGCAGCGGCCGTTGCTGTGGCTGAATGTCAGGTTGGCGGGCGGAGCGAGCAATGTTTTGAACGCTTTGGCGGCAGGCTCGGACTCTCCAGCGGCATTGAAGGCGCGGACTTCTACGAGATAGTCTGTATGGCTTCTCAGATGAGCTGCGGTGAAGCTCAGATCGTTAGTTTGAGCAACGAGGTGTCGATTCAGAAAAACCTTGTACTGAACGTTAAGGCCGCTTGCGGCTGCCCAGCGAAGCTCTGCTGATGAGTGGGTGATGTTGCTGCTTTGTGGAATGCCAGGTTTGCCAGGGGCTAACAGTTTTGTGGTGAATGAGGCCGATGAGGGTTCTGAGGCATTTCCAACAGCGTCCAAAGCCTTCACTGCGACAGTGTAAGAATTGGCTTCGCTTAACCCGGTGAAGGTGTGTTCGTTTTTACCGACTGTGACGGGGGATGCATTGTTGATGGAGACGCTGTAGCCAATTACCGCGACATTATCTGTGCTTTGACTCCAAGTGACTTTTACAGTGTTGTGTGTGATGTTTGTGAAAGTCGGGGTGCCAGGTTTGCTGGGGGCTAATGATTGTATAGTGAAAGATGCAGATGAAGGATCTGAATTATTTCCATCGGCATCAAAAGCAATTACTTCAATGGTGTATGAAGAACCTTCCGTCAACCCGGTCATGGTGTGTTCGTTATCGGTGACTGTAATGGCCGCTCCATTGTTGATAGTAACTAAGTAGCCGATTGTAGCATGGTCGTCGGTGCTGGGTGTCCAGGTTGCTTTTACCGAGTTGCCTGTGATGCTTGTGAAGGTGGGAGTTCCAGGTTTGCTGGGGCGCTCAGGGTGAAGGGTGGGAAGTCGCAGGGGGTCGGAGTCACTGTAGTTTGAATTACTATCCAGCGCTCTTACTATATATGTACAAGGTCTGAAACTGTCTTCGGTTACGAAGCCCTGCAAATCAAGATCTAAATGCTCTGCCGAGCCTAATAGGTTGGTGTTTCGACGAATTTCATATTTTACGACCTTGACGTTGTCAGTTGAACTGTTCCATATCAGGTAATCTTTGCCCTCTATGTAGAGAGCTTTAAGGTTGGTTGGTTTGGAAGGTGCCATTCCATCGAGTGTGCGTGTAAACAGAAATTCAGAGTCGGTAAAGTTTCCAGCGGCATCCAATGCGCGAATTTGGTGAGCGTATGTCGTAGATTCGTCGAGGCCTCTGTCGAAAAAAGAAGTGCTGGTAACTCTGTCGATCACGTCGCCGTTGCGAAGAACGTCATAGCCAATAACTGCAACGTTATCAGTGGAAGCCTCCCACTGCAGATCAATAGAGTTGGCCGTAACTGCAGAAGCTTTAAGGTTGTTCGGTTTGGAGGGAGCAATCCCTTCTGGCGTCGTGATGTCGAGCGGATCGGAGTTGGTTTCGTTTCCACTAAGATCAAACGCCTGAACAATGTATCTGTAGTTAGTAAGTGGGGCAAGGTTAAGATCACGATATGAAGTCGCGGAGGTCGTGTCGATTGGTGTGGTGTTGCGGTAGATTCTGTAGCCGGCTATGGCGCCGTTATCAGTTGACGGAGTCCAATTCAGGTTGGTGGAGCGGGCCTTGATTTCGGATGCTGTAAGGTTGATAGGTTTGCTGGGGGGGGTAGTGTCTGTATTTTTGACTTTAATTTCGGAAGGGTTGCCGTCTCCAGAGTTAAAGTGAGCCACTACTTTATAATGGTATTCCCTGCCGGGCGTTAGCTCATGGAATGTATGTTCATTGTTTTCAATTTTGAAAGCATATCCATCGATAAATAAATTGTAGTATTCAACCTGCTCGCTATCCTCTGGGTTACTCCAGACTAACGTTGTCGAGGTATCTGTCACCTCGCGAGCCCGAAAATTCAAGGTGGTGCTTTTATGAGCGGCCAACGCCCTTGCTCGCGTGGCGCTGATGCATCGGTCGACTACGCCTGTTGATGCAAAAAAATCAATGTTGATCATGTTGCCTTTAGTTGGCGTTCTATAACGACCAGACCCAATGCTGCTAAAGAAATAGTCCCAATGTATTTCGTTCGGTGTAAAGCGGGTGGGTCCTCCTATTGGAGTGTAGCCAGCAGCAAGCATCGACCATAGCTGATTCTTTGGTGGCGTGGCCATGATTTCAATCATATGGTTCTTTAGTGTGGTCGGTGTATTAGTGTTTTGGCTGTTCCAAGTCTGATAAACTTTCCCCCAAAGATACAGTCTCGATGGTTGCCAATCATCCCAGGCAATAATAATATTCCTGCCAGGGTGTTGCTGCCGGATTTGCCCGATCGTCAAGCCGCGTGCGGCCCACGGAATACAACGATCACTCAGAGCTGCTTCTAGCATGTCTTTGACGGTGTTGACAGCGTCGGGGAGAACCTTTTCATGAAAATCCATTATCACGATTTCTAAAGGATTTTGTATTGCAAATTGACGAACTTCTTGGATGCAGTTGTGCAAATAGCGGCCGGCATGGTACCCCTCGTGTTCAAATCTAAACTCTTTAATTGTGCCCGCGTGATCTATGTGTCTGTAAACTCTTAAGTCCAGAACTCGCATGCCGCCTTGTAGTTGATTGGTGAATGGTTTATCTTGACAAGCGCCCCACCGAACACCTGGAAATCCTGACCCTTCCTTGTCCACGCCAGCATTATGAGCTTCTGGCAGTATCAGTTCGTGTATTTTCAGAAGTTCTATGAGTGGGCCACTATCTGTCATCCATCGGCTGTAATTTGTCGAGGCTTCATTGTGGCGGAATTCCAAGTGGTGACGAACGACGTGGAGTGAGTGTTCATTTAGAGTGCCGTCGGTACTTATCATCAAGATCATTGTGATCTTGGTGTCGTCACCAAGCTTGGCAAGTTGCTCGAGCGGTAGTTTGCAGGTGAATGCTGTTTCGCCTGTCGAGACGCCAGTGGATGCTGCTTCGGCCAGGGTTAGAATGCCAGGATATCCATTGGCGTAAGTGCATTCACAATGCAGCCATAGCTTTGTTTTGCTATTGAAGCCAGTCAGCGACTGGATGTTGATAGTTGGGCTATTTACCAGGTTGTTGTAGATTAAAACATTGTTTGCTGTGTCAGATACGGTAAGACGGGGTAGAAAGTTGTCTGAAAGGTCAACGTCGGAGGTTTGGCTCTGCTGCTGAATGGTCATGTTGGTCACCGCTCAAATGTAGGCGGGAACAAGTGGAGCACAAGTAACGTAGTTTGAGACCTATCAGTTCTGATAGGCGGTCAAAGTCCTGATAATGATTTAGTATTCAAAGTTTTTTAGGCGGATTTTAGTGTTATCGATTTCCCTGATCGCCAAGGTCGCGCGCAACAGCCTGCAAGTCGCCCAAGGCGATGACGTGCCCGAAATCAATGTGATTGACGTCACCCGTCATGGGGTCGCCGGCCGCCCTTTCGACCATTACATCGAGCGAACGAGGTAATGATGACTTCATGAGCGCTGTTGAGCAGTTCGGTAATCCCGCACATGACCGTACTGGAATACCTCTGCCTGGCTAAATGCATCACCTCGGTCCATAGCGAACCGAGGCATATGAATCACCTCAAACCTTGAACCTGCCCACGAGCATCTGCAAATGCGTCCCCAGCCGCGCCAGCTCAATGCTGGACGCCGCCGTCTCTTCACTTGCTGCGGACGTCTGATCCGACACATCGCGCACGTTCAGCACGCTGCGGTTGATCTCTTCGGCCACAGCGCTCTGCTGTTCCGCGGCGGCGGCAATCTGCTGGTTCATTGCCTGGATCGCCGACACCGTGCGGGTGATGTTCTCCAGTGAGCCGCCGGCGCGACGGGTCAGTTCCACGCTGCTGTCGGTCAGGGCGCGACTGTTGTCCATGATGGTCGCCACGTGCTGGGTGCCGTTTTGCAGGCCGACGATCAGCTCTTCGATCTCCTCGGTGGATTTCTGCGTGCGTTGCGCCAGGCTGCGCACTTCATCGGCGACCACGGCAAAACCGCGTCCCGCTTCACCGGCGCGAGCGGCTTCGATGGCCGCGTTGAGCGCCAGCAGGTTGGTTTGCTGGGCGACGGACTTGATCACGTCGAGCACGCTGCCGATCTTGTCGCTTTCGCGCTTGAGTTCGCCCATGGCTTCGGTGGAGTGTCCCACTTCCTTGGCCAGGCGCTCGATCTGTGCGATGGCTTCACCCACCACCTTGTCGCCTTCGCGGGCCTGTTGATCGGCGGCGACGGCGGCCTCTGAGGCTTCCTCGGCGTTACGCGCGACTTCCTGCACGGTGGCGGTCATTTCATTCATGGCGGTGGCCACCTGGTCGGTCTCGACCTTCTGGCTGGTGACGCCGGCGCTGGTTTGCTCGGTGACGGCGGACAGTTCTTCGGCGGCGCTGGCAATTTGCGTAACGCCGTCGCTGATGCCGCCGATCAGTTCACGCAAGCCCTGGGTCATGCGCTGGATGGCCCGTTGCAGCTGGCCAAGTTCGTCCTGGCGCTGGGAGAGCAGGTTGTGGGTCAGGTCGCCGGCAGCGATGCGCTCGGCCGCCTTGAGGGTCTGGTTCAGCGGAATCACGATCTGCCGAGTGATTGCCCAGGCGGCAAACAAGCCAAAGACCAGCGCCAGGACGGTGGCCAGCAGCAGCATGTTCTTGGCGTGCGCTACGTCGGTATCGCGTACCAGGGTTTGCGAGACGGTGAGCTTGTTGCTGACCTCGAGCAGGATCTCGCCTTGGGCGGCCATGCGTTTGAAGGCGTCGGCGCTGGCGGTCTGGGAATCGCGGTACTGGCTGACCGCGGCGCGGTAGGCCTTGAGCGAGTCGGTCGCTTGCTGCAGGTTGCCGATGTGTTGTTCCGGCAGCTGCGACGGCAGGCTTTGCAGATATTTCAGGGCGTTGTCGATGGCGTCCAGCGCTGGCTGCTCAGCTTCGGCCTTGCCGCTGTAGGTGTAGCCACGCACCTGGAAGCGCGCCTGCTGGATCAGCTTGCTCAGGTCGATCACGCTGTTGAACTGCGCCACGCTGTCGCCTTGCAGCATGGCTTTTTCCACTTCGGCAACTTTGGCCACGGCATTGTCGGCGGTGGCGCCCAGTTTGCTGCGGGCGTCTTCGCGGCTGGCGCCGGCCTGGGTCATGGCGGCGAAGGCTTGCTTGTATTGGCTGACGGCGGCCAGTTGCTGGTCGATCATGGCCACGTCGGCGGATTGCTCGATCATCTTGCGAGCCGCTTGCAGGCTGGTGTCGAGCTTGCCCAGCAGATCACTGACGGCACCGGGGCCTTGTTCGCCGCGACGCATTTCGTAATCCAGGCGGGCGATGCGCAGGTCCTTGGTCATCCCGTTGATCTCGGAGATGAACCCCAGCCCATCACCGCGACGGGTGACGTCGCTCAGGCCGGTCCAGCCGGTGAAGGTGATCAGCATCGTCAGCAGCAGCACAAGACCGAAGCCGACGCCCAGCTTGCGGTTTACGCTCACGTTACCCAGTTTATCGGCCAGCCATTGGTACATGCTGCAACTCCCTTGGACCACACATTGGTTTCATGGGAGGTGTATCGGCAGGCGGGGAGCATTCTGTAGGAGCAAGCTTGCTCGCGATGGACGTTAACGATGACGAGGGCTTTCTGAATGAGCGCGGCGCCGTCACGTCCTTCGCGAGCAAGCTCGCTCCTACAGGAATCGCGATTTGGCTAGAAGAGTCGTGCCAGCAGTGCCGTGACGGCGGTTTCCACGCGCAGGATGCGCTCGCCCAATTGCACCGGTTGCAGGCCGGATTTGCCCAGCAAGTCGATCTCGTAGGGGATCCAGCCACCTTCCGGGCCGATGGCCAGGGTCACCGGCTCGGTCAGGGCGCGGGGGCAGGGCGGGTATTGGCCCGGATGGCCAACCAGGCCGAGGGTGCCCTCGGTGATGGCGGGCAGGCGATCTTCGACGAACGGTTTGAAGCGCTTCTCGATCACCACTTGCGGCAAGACACTGTCCCTGGCCTGTTCGAGGCCAAGGATCAATTGCTCGCGAATGGCCTCAGGCTCCAGGAACGGCGTCTGCCAGAAGCTCTTCTCGACGCGGTAGCTGTTCACCAGCACGATTCGTGGCACACCCATGGCCGCAACGGTCTGGAACACCCTGCGGAGCATCTTGGGCCGTGGCAGGGCCAGGACCAGGGTCAGCGGTAGCTTGGCAGGCGGTGGCTGGTCGAGGGTGACGCGCAGTTCCGCCTCGCTGGCGTCCAGGCGCAGGACCTCGGCCGAGCCCATCAGGCCACCGATACGGCCGACACGCATGCTGTCACCGACTTCACAGCGGTGGACTTCCTGCATGTGGGTCAACCGGCGATCACGCAGCACGACCCGGTCGGCCGCAATGAAGTCGGCCTCTTCAAGGAGCAGCAGGTTCACGGTTGGGTCGCTGGCGGCTGGTCGTTGTGATCGTCGGCAGGCTGGTCGTCCGGGTGTTCGCCACGCTTGCTGATCAGGCTGCCAAACAGGATGCCGATCTCGAACAGCAGCCACATCGGTACGGCCAGCAGGGTCTGCGAGAAAATGTCCGGCGGGGTCAGGATCATGCCGACCACGAAGCAGCCGATGATCACGTACGGACGGATTTTCTTCAGGTACTTGACGTCGACCACGCCGATCCACACCAGCAGCACCACGGCCACCGGGATCTCGAACGCCACGCCGAAGGCGAAGAACAGCGTCATGACGAAATCGAGGTAGCTGGTGATGTCGGTCATCATTTCCACGCCGGCCGGGGTGGCGGCGGCGAAGAACTTGAAGATCAACGGGAACACCAGGAAATAGGCGAACGCCATGCCGGCGTAGAACAGCACGATGCTCGAGCACAGCAGGGGCACGGCGATGCGCTTCTCGTGCTTGTACAGGCCCGGTGCGATGAAGCCCCAGATCTGGTGCAGGATCACCGGGATCGCCAGGAACAGCGACACCATCATGGTCAGCTTCAGTGGCGTCAGGAACGGCGACGACACATCGGTGGCAATCATCGTCGCGCCGGCGGGCAGGTACGCCCGCAGCGGCGTCGAGACGAAGGTGTAGATCTGCTGGGTGAAGGCAAACAGCCCGGCAAAGATGATGAAAATCGCCGCTACGCAGCGCAGCAGGCGGGTACGCAACTCGGTGAGGTGCGAAACCAGCGGCATGTGCTGGTCGTTTTCAGGAAGATCGCTCATGGGGCTCGCGGCGGCAGTGTTGGGTCATGAGGGGCCGGCGCAACGGGCGCAGCCGCGGGTGCAACGGGCGCGACCGGTGTCGCTGCGACAGGTGCAGCTTGCACAGGCGCAGATTCAACGGCAGGCGCATCAACCGTCTGCGTCGCCACAGGCTCGACGGGCGTCGGCTGCTGCTGGGTCGGCGAGAAGATCTTTCGGGCCTCCTGTTCAAGCGACAGGATGTGCTCGTTGTGCAGTTGCCGACGAATCTCGTCGGCACCGATTTCACGTTCAACTTCCTGTTTGATCGCATTGAAGCTGCGCTTGAGGCGCCCAACCCACAGGCCGGCGGTGCGCGCAGCGCCCGGCAGGCGCTCGGGACCCAGCACGAGCAGGGCGACGAGGCCGACGAGCAGCAGTTCAGAGAAGCTGATACCAAACATTAGTCAGTGCTCACACGTCTTTGCGGATCGGCTCTTCGACTTTCTGCGCCTGCACGTCGATGGTGTGCGGCTGGTTCACCGAAGCCTGAGGCTGTACCGGCGGCACCGGTTGGGCCGGGGTCACGGTTGGCTCGGCGGGTTTTTCGTCGTCGTTCATGGCTTTCTTGAAGCCCTTGATCGACTCGCCAACGTCGGTGCCGAGGTTTTTCAGTTTCTTGGTGCCGAACACCAGAACCACGACGACCAGGATGACGACCCAGTGTTTCCAGTCAAAAATGCCCATGCTGCTGCTCCTCTCTAATCGTTATTCAGGCGGACGGGCGCGAGGCTTTCTCGGCGTGTCCGGACAGACCGAAGCGACGGTCCAGTTCATCGAGTACAGCCTGGGGATGCTGCCCCAACTGGGCGAGCATGACCATGCTGTGGAACCACAAATCGGCGGTTTCGTAGATGACATCGCTGCAGTCGCCGCTGATGGCGGCGTCCTTGGCGGCAATGATGGTCTCGACCGACTCTTCGCCGACTTTTTCCAGAATCTTGTTCAAGCCCTTGTGGTACAGGCTGGCGACGTACGAGCTGTCGGCGGCGGCGCCTTTGCGCTCTTCCAGCACCTGGGCCAGACGGGTCAACGTGTCACTCATGTTTGTGTCCTGCGCTATAGATGGCGTGCGGATCTTTCAGTACCGGGTCGACGGTTGTCCAGTCGCCGTTCTCATAGACGCGGTAGAAGCAGCTCTGGCGGCCGGTATGACAGGCGATGTCGCCGATCTGCTCGACCATCAGGATGATCACGTCGGCGTCGCAGTCCAGGCGCATCTCATGCAGGGTCTGCACGTGGCCGGACTCTTCGCCCTTGCGCCACAGCTTGCCACGCGAGCGCGACCAGTAGATGGCGCGGTTCTCGGCCGCCGTCAGTTGCAGTGCTTCGCGGTTCATCCAGGCCATCATCAGGACGCGCCCGGTCTTGTGGTCCTGGGCAATCGCCGGCACCAGGCCGTCGGCATCCCATTTGATCTCGTCCAGCCAGTTTTTCATCTTCGACTCCGACAGCGAGCCCGACACTTCATGAGTCAGGCTCAACGTTGAAACAGTGTGCCAGTGCGCAGCACAACTGGCTATCGGCGAACGACCAGATACAAGCCGACAGCCATCATGATACCCGCCGGCCAGTAGGCCAGATCGTTTAGCGGCCCGCCCGCGGCGAGGATCGCGCCACCGGCCAAATGCGCTGTGCCGAGCAGGCGCAGGAACCAGTCGTCGCGGCGACGGTGCCAGGGTGGCGGCGGGTCGTAGGCGTGCGGCTGGGACATGCGTTCGAGCAGGTCGCGGGCCATGTTGGCCAGGTGCGGCAGTTGCTCGAACTGGCTCTGCACGTTGCCGAGCAGGGTTTTGGGGCTGACGCGTTCGCGCATCCAGCGTTCGAGGAAGGGTTGCGCGGTGTTCCACAGGTCGAGGTCCGGGTACAGCTGACGGCCCAGGCCTTCGATGTTCAGCAGGGTTTTCTGCAGCAGGACAAGCTGCGGCTGCACTTCCATGTTGAAGCGGCGCGCCGTCTGGAACAGGCGCATCAGCACCTGGCCGAATGAAATATCTTTTAACGGTTTTTCGAAGATCGGTTCGCAAACTGTCCGGATCGCCGCTTCGAATTCGTTGAGTTTGGTTTCCGCCGGCACCCAGCCTGAATCGATGTGCAGCTGTGCCACACGCCGGTAATCACGCTTGAAGAAAGCGAACAGGTTGCGCGCCAGGTAATCCTGGTCTTCCGGGGTCAGGCTGCCGACGATGCCGCAGTCGATCGCAATGTACTGCGGGCTCCACGGATTGACGGTGCTGACGAAGATGTTGCCGGGGTGCATGTCGGCATGGAAAAAGCTGTCGCGGAACACCTGGGTGAAGAAGATCTCCACGCCGCGTTCGGCGAGCATTTTCATGTCGGTGCGCTGGTCGGCCAGGGTCGCGAGGTCAGTGACCTGGATGCCGTAGATGCGCTCCATCACCAGCACTTTCGGCCGGCACCAGTCCCAATAGACTTGTGGCACGTACAGCAGTGGCGAACCGTCGAAGTTGCGCTTCAGTTGGCTGGCGTTGGCTGCTTCGCGCAGCAGGTCGAGTTCATCGTAGATGGTTTTTTCGTAGTCCTGGACCACATCTACCGGGTGCAGCAGGCGCGCATCGGCCGAGAGTTTTTCGGCGGCGCGGGCGAGGATGAACAGCCACGCCAGGTCCTGGGCAATCACCGGCTTGAGGCCCGGGCGGATCACCTTGACCACCACTTCTTCGCCGGTTTTCAGCTGTGCGGCGTGCACCTGGGCCACCGACGCCGAGGCCAGCGGTTCGACGTCGAAGCGGCTGAACACTTCACTGATTTTCTTGCCCAGCTGCTCTTCGATCAGCTTGACCGACAGCTGCGAGTCGAACGGCGGCACGCGGTCCTGCAACATCATCAGCTCGTCGGCGATGTCTTCCGGCAGCAGGTCGCGGCGGGTGGACAGGATCTGCCCGAACTTGATGAAGATCGGTCCCAGGTCCTGCAACGCCAGGCGCAGGCGCGCGCCACGGCTCAGGTCCAGGGTCTTGCGCGGGAACCAGCGCCACGGCAGGGCATAACGCAACGCCCGCAGAAACCAGGGCAGCGGCAGGGCGAACAGCAGGTCATCGAGGCGGTAGCGGATCACGACGCGCTGGATGCGCAACAAACGGCGGACGGCAAGCAGCTTCATGCGTTATCGCTTGGGTCGAGGGATCGGGAAAGGCGCTCGAAACGCGCCTCGAGACGTTCCAGATCGAGTTTGATCTGGTCCAGTTCACTGAAACGGGCTTCGGCTTCGCGCTGACCGACAAGGGTGCGCGACTCTTCGGCCAGGTATTCGCCCAGGTTCTGGCCCAGGCTGGCGAACCCTTGCTGATACCAGCGGGCGCGACTGCGCAGGTGACCGCCGAGCAGTTGCGTGGCGACCGGCCCCAGCCAGCGCGAGAGTTCGTACTCCCAGTCCAGCTCCAGGTCCTGAAGGATCGCCGCCAGTTCCAGCAGCACGCCGCTGTCGCCGTCGAGTTCGACTTCAGGGCTGTGCAGGATCGCAGTCTTGTCCTTGCTCATGGCCAGTTTCAGCAGGCTCGAAGCCGGTGCACGCAGGGTGCAGTCGGCGCCGGTTTCCCACTGGGAGGCGAGCATCAGGCCTTCGTCGCTGGGCAGGATGAACACCTGCAACGCCGGGCTGCGGCAATCGACGGCAATCACCCTGCCGCTCAAATGCGCCAGCCGCGGCAGCGCCGTGCTGTCGAGACGCAGCACCCGGTTCAGGCCGAGTTCAACGCTGGCGAGCAGGCCGGCGAGCAGCATCAGGGCTTGATGCCGCGGTGCAGGGCGACGATGCCTGCGGTCATGTTGTGATAGGTCACGCGGTCGAAACCGGCCTCGACCATCATCGACTTCAGGGTTTCCTGGTTCGGGTGCATGCGGATCGATTCGGCCAGGTAGCGGTAGCTTTCCGAGTCGTTGGTGATCAGCTTGCCCATCAGCGGCATGAAGGCGAACGAGTAGGCGTCGTAGGCCTTGGACATCAGCGCATTGGTCGGCTTGGAGAATTCCAGCACCAGCAGGCGACCGCCTGGCTTGAGCACGCGCAGCATGGAGCGCAGGGCATCTTCCTTGTGCGTCACGTTGCGCAGGCCGAAGGCGATGGTCACGCAGTCGAAATGGTTGTCCGGGAACGGCAGTTTTTCCGCATCGGCCTGGACGAATTCGACGTTGCCGGCCACACCCAGGTCCAGCAGGCGATCACGACCGACCTTGAGCATGGATTCGTTGATGTCGGCCAGCACCACCTGGCCGGTCGGGCCCACGAGGTGCGAGAATTTGCGGGTCAGGTCGCCCGTGCCGCCGGCGATGTCCAGCACCCGGTTGCCGGTGCGCACGCCCGACAGTTCGATCGCGAAACGCTTCCACAGACGGTGCATGCCGCCCGACAGGAGGTCGTTCATCAGGTCGTACTTGGCGGCTACCGAGTGGAAAACCTCTGCGACTTTTTCCGCTTTCTGGCTTTCCGGAACGTTTTTGAAGCCGAAGTGAGTGGTGGGTTCGGCGTCGTTGCCTTTGCGCTGATCAGTCATATCGCTGTCACCAAAAGAGAATGCGCGACATTCTAATCCCCAAGGCATGCTTTGTCTTGGCAAGGCTGAAGGTAAGATGGGCAACCATCGGGACGTTTTGACGCAGCAGAGGTCAAGATGTCTCGGGAAAGCATTCATAAAGCAGGAGTCATTCGATGGCCCATATTAGTGTTGAACGGGCCCACGGCCTGGGTAAGGAAGCGGCGCGCGAGAAGGCCGACAAGCTGGCGCAGAAACTTCAAGATCAGTATGGCCTGGAGCCGCAGTGGTCGGGTGACACCCTGAATCTCAAGCGTTCGGGTGTGAAAGGTGCGGTGCATGTCACCGATGATTCGATCAAGGTTGATGTGGAGCTGGGCCTGATGATGTCGGCCATGAGCGGCATGATCAAAGCGGAAATCGAGAAGGCGCTGGATAAAGCCCTCGTCTGATTTTTCGGACGAAATAAGACCCCCTGTGGGAGCGGGCTTGCTCGCGAAAGCGCCAGGTCAGTCGACATCAATGTTGAATGACACACCGCTTTCGCGAGCAAGCCCGCTCCCACATTTTGATTGCGGTGTGTCTAGAGGTTTATGTCAGTTGTTAGGGTGCCGTTTCTAATTTTTCTCCCTACTTTGTGCCTGAGCCCGACACTTTCGCGGGCAGTTCCTCAAACCTTCTGCGCGTGAGGTGCACCATGGCCAAAGTAATTTTGAAGAAAAAAATCGACGCATCGGCGACCGCTGTGCGTGACGTCAAATCCTATGCACGCCGGATCTGGCTGGCAGGCCTGGGTGCCTACACCAAGGTCGGCCAAGAAGGTAGCGAGTACTTTCAAGAGTTGATCAAGGCTGGGCAAGCAGTTGAAACCAAAGGCAAAAAAGTAGTTGCCGAGAAGCTTGAAGCGGCCAATGCCGAGATCGATGAAGCCAAGACTGAAGTCAGCACTTTCAAAGGCAAGGTCGAAGTTCAGCTCGACAAAGTCGAGAGAGTGTTTGACTCGCGTGTCGCAAGTACCTTGAATCGTATCGGCATTCCGTCTAAACATGACGTTGAGACACTCTCTGCCAAGCTCGATGAGCTGACGGCACTGCTCGAACGCGTCGCGCGTAAATCTTAAGGAGAACGGGATGGCTGGTAAAAAGAACACCGAAAAAGAAGGCAGCTCGTGGATCGGGAAAGTCGAAGACTACTCCCGCAAAATCTGGCTGGCTGGTTTAGGCGTGTACTCGAAGATCGACACTGACGGCAGCAAACTCTTCGACTCACTGGTTAAAGACGGCGAGAAAGCCGAGAAGCTGACCAAGAACGCTGTTGGCAAAACTGTCGACGCCGCCAAGGACTCCGCTTCTTCGGCCAAGTCGCGCATCAGCGGCGTGAAAGATCGCGCAATGGGCAAATGGGATGAGCTGGAAGGGGCTTTCGACAAGCGCCTGAACAGCGCCATTTCGCGTCTGGGCGTACCAAGCCGCAATGAGGTCAAGGCGCTGCACAGCAAGGTCGATACCCTGACCAAGCAAATCGAAAAACTCACCGGTGCCAAGGTTGCGCCTGTTGCGGCGAAAACCGCGGCAGCCAAGCCGGCCGCCAAAACCGCAGCCAAGCCATTGGCCAAGCCTGCGGCTAAAACCGCTGCCGCCAAACCTGCTGCAAAAACTGCCGCTGCCAAGCCAGCCGCCGCCAAAGCAGCGACCAAACCGGCAGCCGCTAAAACCGCCGCCAAGCCTGCAGCGAAAACCGCTGCCGCCAAACCGGCAGCCAAGCCAGCGGCAAAACCTGCTGCTGCGAAGAAACCAGCAGCGAAAAAACCGGCCGCTCCCAAAGCTGCCGCACCCAAACCAGCAGTGGCTGCCGCCAAACCGGCAACCCCGGTAACGCCGGCAAGCACCTCGAACTCCGCTACCGCGCCGACCCCTGCTGTGACCCCGACTGCCGCGCCAGCTCCATCGACGCCAACCAGTCAGTCCTGATTCCAGGGCTCAAAAAAACGCCCGGCCTGCCAAGGTCGGGCGTTTTTGTTTGTGCAAGATTCCCTGAGCACCACAGGCCTCACATTTGTTAGTCGTGATCTTCCAGGTACTGCATCGCCATCTGCTCGGTCGCCGCCTTGATCGACGGCAACAAATGCGGCGCCACCAGCATCATGATCTGGTAGACCACCAATCGCACTTCGCCTTCGCGGCCGAGAATCCGCTGGTAGTCCAGTGAGAACAGCAGCGTCAGGGTGATTTGCTCCACCAGTTGCCCCAGCGCCTGGGTGTCGCTGACCAGCTGCCCCAAGGCCTTCAATCGGGCCAGCAATGACGCCAGGGTGCGCTTGAGTGCATTGAGCAGGTTGCGAATGCCCTTGGCCAGTTTCGGCAGGCGCCCGGCCAGGTTCGACAGGTCCTGGAACAGAAAGCGATAGTGGGACAGGCGTTCGACGATCAGGTGCAGGAACAGCCAGTAATCCTCGGGGGCCAGTTCGACGTCGGCCGGTGGGTCGAGCAATGGCGACAGTTCGGCCTGGAAACGTTCGAACAGGCCGAGAATCAGTGGTTCCTTGCCGTGGAAGTGGTAGTACAGGTTGCCCGGGCTGATGCCCATTTCGTTGGCGACTTCCATGGTGGAAACATTCGGTTCGCCCTTCTCGTTGAACAATTGCAGGGCACATTCGAGGATCCGGTCGCGGGTTTTCATCCAGTCTTCTTATGATCGGGTCATGCCACGGCCGGCAGGGGCCGTGGTCGTTGAACATCAGCGCACGCGTACGTAGGTTCCGGGCGCCGCTTCCATCGGTGGATAATTCTGATTGCCGAGGGCCATGTGGGTTTCTTTCTGCGCGCCCGAGCGCTCCTGAATCCAGCTCAGCCATTGCGTCCACCAGCTACCGGCGACGGGCTTGGCGTCGTAGTACCAGGCCCTGGGGTCGCTGCTCAGTTTTGTGCCTTCGACGTAGTTGGCTTTCGGATTGTTCGGCGGGTTGAGAATGCTCTGTATATGACCGCTGTTGGACAGGACGAAGCGGCGTTCGCCACCGAGCAGCAGGGTCGAGCGATACACGGCGTCCCACGGTGTGATGTGGTCGTTGATGCCGGCCACGCTGAAACTGTCGACATTGACCTTCTGCAAATCGATCGGGGTGCCGCACACTTCCAGGCCACCGGGATGGCTCAGCGGGTTGTGCTTGAAGAAGTCCAGCAAGTCACCATGCAGGGCGGCCGGCAGGCGTGTGTTGTCGTTGTTCCAGTAGAGAATGTCGAACGCCGGCGGCTCCTTACCCATCAGGTAGTTGTTGACGAAGTAGCTCCAGATCAAATCGTTGGGGCGCATCCAGGCGAACACCTTGGCCATGTCGCGGCCGTCCAGGACGCCTTTCTGGTAGGAGCGGCGCTTGGCGGCTTCCAGGGTCTGTTCGTCGGCGAAGAGCGTGGCCGGGCTGTCCAGTTGACTGTCGAGCAGACTCACCAGGTAGGTCGCGCTGGAAACGCGGCGCAGCTGGCGCTTGGCTTGCAAGTGACCCTGCAAAGCGGCAATGGTCAGCCCGCCGGCGCAGGCGCCCATCAGGTTGACTTCGCGCGCGCCGGTGATCGCCCGGCACACGTTCATGGCTTCTTCCACTGCTTCAACGTAAGTCGACAGGCCCCATTCGCGGTGCCGCACATCCGGATTGCGCCAGCTGATCACGAAGGTCTGCAGGCCGTTCTTGAGCGCGTACTGGACGAAGCTGTTGTGCGGGCTGAGGTCGAAAATGTAGTACTTGTTGATCTGTGGCGGCACCACCAGCAACGGTTTCGAATACTGCTTTTCGCTCATCGGCTTGTATTGGATCAGCTCCAGCAGTTCGTTGCGAAACACCACGGCGCCGGTGGTGGAGGCGACGGTCTTGCCGACCTCGAATGCGTGCTTGGTGACCTGCCGGGGCAACCCGTCGTTGTGCAGGAGGTCATCGACCAGATGGCCGATCCCGCGCACCAGGCTGTTGCCGCCGGAGTTGAAGATTTCCTTGATCGCCAGGGGATTGAGCAGGCTGTTGGACGGCGACACGGCATCGTTGAGCAGGGCGAACGCGAAGTGCGCGCGGGCGCGGTCGTCCGGGTTCATGTTGCTGTCGTCGATCCAGCTTTTGACCTGCTTCTGCCAGCTCAGGTAGGCCTGCAGGCTGCGACGGTAAAAGGGGTTGAGGCTCCACGCCGGATCGTCGAAACGACGGTCCTGGGGGTTGGTCGGGTGCAGGGTATCGCCCAGCAGCACGCGGCCCAGTTGACCACCCAGTTTCAAGGCGTGTCGAGCGGTGTGCACGGGGTTGCGCAGGCCATGGGCGGCCACACTGCGCAAAGTCGAAACCAGATCCCGGCCGCGCAGGCCGGTAATCGCACTTTGTGCGTTGATGAACGCGGCGGGAGTGGGTAGTGACTCCCTCGCAGTTTTATCGCGCATGACTCAACACTCCTTCGTCTTCCAGGCCAAATACAAAACACCGAACCAGAACACCATAGACGCTGTAACGGGTTGTTGCGCGGTGCGATGTGCCGCCGCCCCCTCTTTCCTATACAAAAAATGGGCCGATCAGCTCAGTGGCGCCGGATGCGGGTGCATCACTGCACGCAGGCGCTCCTCCTCGAGGAACTTCATGATGATGGGTGCCACCGCTTCGGCCCGGGTAATCAGGAACAGATGGCCGTCATCGATAATGTGCAACTGGGCATTGGGAATCCGCCAGGCGAGCAAGCGCATGTTGATCAGCGGGATCAGCGGATCGTCGTCGCCGGCCAGGACCAGGGTCGGCTGATTGATCTTGTGCAGCCAGTGGATGCTGGTCCAGCCGAAGCCGGCGAATAGTTGCCAGTAGTAACCGAGCTTGCCTGCCGAACGGACCTTCGCTGCATGGCTCGCGGCCAGCGTCGGGTCGCGACGGAACGCGCCGCCGTAGATCATCGGCGCAATGCGGATCACATGGGAGGGCTGGATGTAGCGCCGTGGGCTGGCCATCATCCACAAGACTTTCGGCTTGCCCGGCACCATCACCGCGCCTGCTGCCGTCGCTGCCAGGACAAGCTTCTTGCAACGCTCCGGATAGTCAAAGGCGAACTGTTGCGCAAGCGCACCACCCCAGGACACGCCGATCACATTGACTTGCCCGTAATCGAGGTAGTCGAGCATGCGTGCCGTGAGTTTCGCCAGGCTTGGAAAGCGATAGGGAAGATTCGGCGTCGACGAACCGCCGACACCGGGTACGTCGAAGGCGATGACTTCCAGGTCCGGGTCCAGCGCTGCGACGAATGGAAACACCAGCTCCAGGTTGGCGCCGATGCCGTTGAAAATCAGCAAGGGCGTCAAGTGAGGCTTGCCGGGGCGCACCGCCGTGCGGAGGGTCTGGCCATCCAGGTCGACGGTGCGGAATATGAACGGTTGCGGCATGCTTCTGGCCCTGTGGGTGGATCTTGGTTCCTGACACACATCCTGTAGGAACCGGCTTGCTGGCGATGCGATCACCGCGGTTTGCCAGTCTCACCGTGGTGATGCAATCGCCAGCAAGCCGGCTCCTACAGGTTTGTGGGTTTAACGCTCGTGTACGTAGGTACCTGGCGCCGCCTCGCCTGCCGGGTAAGCCTTGCTGCCCAGCTTTACCGGGGACTTTTTCAGCTCGCCCGAGCGCTGGGCCTGCCAGGCCTGCCAGTGCAGCCACCAGGAATCGGTGTGCTTGGTGGCATTCTGTTGCCATTCATCGGCACTGCTCGCCGGTTCGGTGCTGGTCATGTAGCGGGATTTCGGATTACCTGGCGGATTCAGGATGCTCTGGATATGTCCGCTGCTCGACAGCACGAATTCAACATTGCCGCCGAACAGTTGCGACGACTTGTAGCAGGACCGCCACGGGGTGATGTGGTCGTTGGTGCCGGCCAGGGAAAAGATGTCGGCCGTCACTTGCTTGAGGTCGATGGCGGTACCGCACACTTCCAGTGCATTCGGGCGAATCAGTGGGTTGTTTTTGAACAGCTCGATCAGGTCGCCGTGGAACGCGGCGGGCAACCGGGTGGTGTCGTTGTTCCAGAACAGGATGTCGAACACCGGCGGCTCGTTACCCAACAGGTAATTGTTGACCCAGTAGTTCCAGATCAGGTCGTTGGGACGCATCCAGGCGAAGACTTTCGCCATGTCGCGGCCTTCCAGTACGCCGGCCTGGTACGAGTGGCGCTTGGCGGCTTCGAGGGTCTGCTCATTGACAAACAGGGCAACGTCGCTGTCCAGGGTGGTGTCCAGCACGCTCACTAGCAAGGTCAGGGCATTGACCTTGTTCTCGCCAATCGCCGCGTAGTGGCCCAGCAGCGCGGTGCAGGTGATGCCGCCGGAGCAGGCCCCGAGCATGTTCACGTCTTTGCTGCCGGTGATCGCAGTGACGACGTCAACCGCTTCCTTGAGGGCTTCGATGTAGGTCGACAGACCCCACTCGCGCTGTTCCTTGGTCGGGTTGCGCCAGCTGACGATGAAGGTCTGCATGTTGTTGCGCAGGCAGAACCGCGCCAGGCTCTTGTCCGGGCTCAGGTCGAACACGTAGAACTTGTTGATCTGCGGCGGCACCACCAGCAATGGTCGCTCGTGTACCTGCTCGGTGATTGGCTTGTACTGGATCAGTTCCAGTACATCGTTGCGGAATACTACCGCGCCTTCGGTCACGCCCAGGCTCTTGCCGACTTCGAACGCACCCATGTTGACCTGGCTCGGCATGCCGCCGTTGTGCACCAGATCCTTGGCCAGGTGCGAGAGACCATCGAGCAGGCTCTTGCCGCCGGTTTCGAAAAAGCGTTTGACTGCCGCCGGGTTGGCCGCGGTGTTGGTCGGCGCCATGGCTTCGGTCATGAGGTTGATCACGAAGTGCCCGCGCGCCACATCGCTGGGGCTGAGGGTGCTCTCGTCGATCCAGGCGTGGAGCTCCTTGCGCCACGCCAGGTAGGTTTGCAAATAACGTTTGTAGAGCGGGTTCTGACTCCAGGCCGGATCGGCGAAGCGACGGTCATCGCTGGTCGGTTGCAGCCCGGATTTGCCAAACAGCACGTTCTTGAGTTCAAGACCAAAATGCGCGACATGCTTGACGCTGTGCACCGGTTGCCTGATGGCCTGCCTGAGCACCATTCGAGCAGAAGCCAGTAGATCCTTTCCACGCAGCCCAACGACAGGATTGAGCCCCAAGGTGTTCTCCGAGGCTTGATACTTCAACTCATCGTTACTCTTGTCACTCATCTACGACGCTCCATTGCCCTGAGACGAGTACCTTGGTCCTGCTGTGTAGTCACACAGCAACGGCCAGGTACTACTGCTCGGGTGACGTTAATTCTGCATCACTGCTTTTTAGTTCAGAGAGCACTGCAGGGAACTTGCCAATCCATTGGTTACCCGAGTTTAATTTTTTTCGCAAGCGGGCCAAGCGTCGGCCCTGAAGCCGAGCATTCAAACAGATGAAATTAGAAAATGCCCTCTAAAGAGCAAGAGGCTCGGGCTAGAGCATCAGCTTGACGACGGATTCGTTCGGGTCGCGGGTTTTTCCTGCGGCTTTGAGCTCGGCAAGATAATCCTCCCAGAGTGCGTCATGACGTCGCCCCAGTTCGTAGAGGTATTCCCAGGTGAACAGGCCGCTGTCGTGGCCATCGTCGAAGGTCAGTTTCAGTGCGTACTGACCGGCCGGTTCTATCTTGCTCAGTCCTACGTTGATCTTGCCAAATTGCAGGATGGGTTTGCCGTGGCCCTGGACCTCGGCGGAAGGGGAGTGCACGCGCAGGAATTCGGCGGGCAGGGTGTATTCCTCGCCGGACGCGTATTTGAGCGTGAGGGTTTTCGAGGCTTTGTGCAGCTTGATGTCGGTGGGGAGTTGGGTCATGGCCGGATGTCCGATTAAGTGTGGGACCCCGTTTCAAATGTGGGAGCGGGCTTGCTCGCGAAGGGGCCTTAACATTCAACATTGATGTTGATTGTCAGACCGCTTTCGCGAGCAAGCCCGCTCCCACAGGGTCCGTCATCGCTGTAAGTATGGCTTACAGGATATAACGGGACAGGTCTTCGTTCTGCGCCAATTCGCCCAGGTGGCTGTTGACGTAGTCGGCGTCGATCTGGATCACCTTGTCGTCATGCACGCTGGCCAGGTCGCCGGCACTGAAAGACACTTCTTCCAGCAGGCGTTCAAGCAAGGTGTGCAGGCGACGGGCACCGATGTTTTCGGTTTTCTCGTTGACCTGCCAGGCGATCTCGGCGATGCGCTTGATGCCGCTCGGCAGGAACTCGATACCCAGGCCTTCGGTTTTCAGCAGCGCGCAATATTGTTCGGTGAGCGAGGCGTGAGGCTCGCTGAGGATGCGCTCGAAATCTTCAGGGCTCAGGGCCTTGAGTTCGACGCGGATCGGCAGTCGGCCTTGCAGCTCGGGCACCAGGTCGCTCGGCTTGCTCAGGTGGAAGGCACCGGAGGCGATGAACAGGATGTGGTCGGTCTTGACCATGCCCAGCTTGGTGTTGACGGTGCAGCCTTCGATCAGCGGCAGCAGGTCGCGCTGCACGCCTTCACGGGACACATCGACGCCGCCGGAATTACCACGCTTGGCGACCTTGTCGATTTCGTCGATGAACACGATGCCGTGCTGCTCGACCGCTTCCAGGGCCTTGGCCTTCAACTCTTCATCGTTGACCAGGCGGCCGGCTTCTTCGTCGCGCACCAGCTTGAGCGCTTCCTTGACCTTGAGCTTGCGGGCTTTTTTCTTGCCCTTGCCCATGTTGGCAAACAGGCTTTGCAGCTGGTTGGTCATTTCTTCCATGCCCGGTGGCGCGGAAATATCGACGCCGGCCATTTCGGCGACTTCGATCTCGATCTCCTTGTCATCCAGCTGACCCTCGCGCAGGCGCTTGCGGAACAACTGGCGGGTATTGGAATCGGCAGACGGGGTATCGTCGTTGCTGAAGCCCATGCGTGCCGGTGGCAGCAGGGCATCAAGGATGCGCTCTTCGGCGGCGTCTTCGGCGCGGTGGCGAACCTTGACGATTTCCTGCTCGCGCAGCAGCTTGATCGCGGCATCGGCCAGGTCACGAATGATCGATTCGACGTCACGGCCGACATAGCCGACCTCGGTGAACTTGGTCGCTTCGACCTTGATGAACGGCGCGTTGGCCAGTTTGGCCAGGCGACGAGCGATCTCGGTTTTACCGACACCGGTCGGGCCGATCATCAGGATGTTCTTTGGCGTTACTTCAACGCGCAGCTCTTCTGGCAGCTGCATGCGGCGCCAGCGGTTGCGCAGGGCAATGGCGACGGCGCGCTTGGCATCGTCCTGGCCGATGATGTGGCGATTGAGTTCGTGGACGATTTCACGGGGAGTCATGGACATAATATTCAAAGGACCTCAAGCAAGAATGAGCCGTGGCACGGGGCCGAATCAGGCTTACTCGGCGCAGTCCTGCTCCTCAATGGTCTGGGTGTGGTTGGTGAATACACAGATGTCGCCGGCAATGCCGAGTGCGGTTTCGACGATTTCCCGGGCCGACAGGTCGGTTTTTTTCAGCAGTGCGCTGGCGGCCGCCTGGGCGTAGGCGCCACCGGAACCCATGGCGATCAGGCCGTTTTCAGGCTCGACCACGTCGCCGTTGCCGGTGATGATCAGGGAGGCGTCTTTGTTGGCGACCGCGAGCATGGCTTCCAGGCGGCTCAGGGTGCGGTCGGTGCGCCATTCCTTGGCGAGCTCGACAGCGGCGCGTACCAGGTGACCCTGGTGCTTTTCAAGCTGGCCCTCGAAGCGTTCGAAGAGGGTAAAGGCGTCAGCGGTGGCGCCGGCAAAACCGGCAATGACCTGGCCGTGGTACAGGCGACGAACTTTTTTCGCGTTGCCTTTCATCACGGTATTGCCAAGGGAAACCTGGCCGTCGCCGCCCATGACGACTTTGCCGTGGCGGCGAACTGAAACGATGGTGGTCAAGGGAAGAGTCTCCACGCTGCGGGGCGAAAATGCCTTATGCCCATTCATATGGGGGTGGTGGAGTGGATTTCAACTGTGGGGCGGGAGAGGGGACGGGCGGTGTGAATCAGATGGGGCTGAGTTGCCGGGGCTGACGGTCTTCGCGAGCAAGCCCCACATTGGAATGCGGTCGAATGTGGGAGCGGGCTTGCTCGCGAAGAACGATAACGCGGTAATTCTGACGGAATCAGCGACTCTGGCGTTGTTGTAACAACAAATTGCTGAAGCCTGCGCCCGCCAATTGTTTCTGCGCAGTGGTCAGTTGCTCACGATTGCTGAACGGTCCAACCAGCACCCGATACCAGGTCTCGTCCTTCACCGTGCCGGATTCAACCGCCACAGCCTGCCCCAGCAGAATGATCTGCGCGCGAACCTTGTCCGCATCAGTCTCTTTGCGGAACGAGCCCGCCTGCAGGAAAAACTTCGTCACCGGCGCAGCCTTGACCGGTGGCGCAGGTGGCGGGGTAATCCCGGACAAAGCAGCCTGGGCGCGCGCCGTATCGATCTTCGCCGCTTCCGCCGGTGTAACCGGTGTCGTCGGAATCGCAGGCACTTGCGGCGTCGGCAGGGTTTTCTCCGGTACGGCGTCCGGCGGCACGATGACTTCCGATTCCGGCAGCAAAGTGTAGAAGTCGTATTTCGGCTTCACCGGTTGCGTCGGGCTCGGCGGGGTCTTGTTGGCCTCGGCGATCTTGGTGGCTTTCTGTTGCTGTTCCACCTTCTCGCGCTTGACCGTGTCGCTGCCCTTGCCCGGCTCCAGTTTCATCAGGAACACGATGAATGCACCGACCGTCAGGCCGATGGCCATCCACAGCCAACCCGGGATCGGTTGCTTCGCTGGAGCTTGGTAACGGCTGGCGCCACGCTTGGGTGCAGGTTTTTTCTTGGCAGCCAACTTACATACGCTCCAGAGTTTCCAGGCCCAAGAGTTCCAGGCCTTGCTTGAGAGTGCGACCGGTCAGCGCGGCGAGGCGCAGGCGGCTCTGCATTTGCGCCGGGGTGTCGGCGGCGAGGATCGGGCAGTTCTCGTAGAAGCTGGAGAACAGGCCGGCGACGTCGTACAGGTAGGTGCAGAGGATGTGCGGCGTGCCTTTCTCGGCCACATTGTTCAGCACTTCGCCAAACTGCGCGAGTTTTGCCGCCAGTTCGTGTTCGTGCGCTGCTTCGAGCACGATCTGGCCTTCGACTTCGCTGAAGTCCTTGCCGAGTTTGCGGAACACGCCAGCCACGCGGGTGTAGGCGTACAGCAAGTAGGGCGCGGTATTGCCTTCGAAGTTCAGCATCAGGTCGAAGTTGAAGCTGTAGTCGCTGGTGCGGTGCTTGGACAGGTCGGCATATTTCACCGCCCCTATGCCCACGACCCTGGCGATGTTGCGCAGGTCGGCTTCAGCCAGTTCAGGGTTCTTGTCCTTGACCAGGGTGTAGGCGCGTTCCTGGGCTTCGGTCAGCAGGTCGATCAGCTTCACGGTGCCACCATCACGGGTCTTGAACGGACGGCCGTCAGCGCCGTTCATGGTGCCGAAGCCCATGTGTTCCATTTCCATCGGATGGGTCACGAAACCGGCCTTGCGGGCCACGGCGAACACCTGCTGGAAGTGCAGGGCCTGACGCTGGTCGACGAAGTACAGCGCGCGGTCGGCCTTGAGCTTGCCGCTGCGGTAGCGCACGGCAGCCAGGTCGGTGGTGGCATAGAGGTAGCCGCCGTCGGCCTTGACGATGATCACCGGCAGCGGGTCGCCATCGGCGTTCTTGAACTCGTCGAGGAACACGCACAGGGCGCCGTTGCTCTCGACCAGCATGCCGGCGGCCTTGAGGTCGTTGACCACGTTGATCAGGTCGTCGTTGTAGGCGCTTTCGCCCATCACGTCGGCCATGGTCAGCTTGACGTTCAGCAGTTCGTAGATCTTCTGGCAGTGGGACAGCGAGATGTCCTTGAACTTGGTCCACAGGGCCAGGCAATCGGCATCGCCGGCCTGCAACTTGACCACCAGGCCACGGGCGCGGTCGGCGAATTCTTCGGATTCATCGAAGCGTTGCTTGGCGGCGCGGTAGAAGTTTTCCAGGTCCGACAGCTCGTCGCTGGTGATCGGGTTTTCCTGCAGGTACGCCATCAGCATGCCGAACTGGGTGCCCCAGTCGCCGACGTGGTTCTGGCGGATCACTTCGTCGCCGAGGAATTCGAGCACGCGGGCCACGCCGTCGCCAATGATGGTCGAGCGCAAGTGGCCGACGTGCATTTCTTTGGCCAGGTTAGGGGCCGACAGGTCGACCACGGTGCGCTGGACCGGGCCGGCCTTGCGCACGCCGATGTTGGCGTCGGCCAGGGCGGCGTCCAGGCGCGAAGCCAGGGCGTCGGTGTTCTGGAAGAAGTTCAGGAAGCCTGGACCTGCGATTTCGGCCTTGGAGACGTTTTCGTCAGCTGGCAGCGCGGCGATGATTTTTTCCGCCAGGTCGCGCGGCTTCATGCCGGCCGGTTTGGCCAGCATCATGGCGATGTTGCTGGCGAAGTCGCCGTTCTTCTTGTCGCGGGAGTTCTCCACCTGGATCGCCGGCGACAGGCCTTCAGGCAACACACCTTCGTTGACGAGTTGGGTGATGGCTTGTTGGATCAGCTGGCGAATGGTGTCTTTCATGGTCTTCTCTTTCGACCGCTGGCGCGGCGGCGCATCGTGCGCTGGTGGAAAAACTGGGCATTATCCGTTGCCGGGGCGGGCTTGCCAACCTTAGCAGGCAGCTTGTGGATATGTGGTAACAATTAGGGCCCCTTCGCGAGCAAGCCCGCTCCCACAATGAATCTGCGGTGTTCATACCTTATGTGTCAGGCACAAAACCCATGTGGGAGCGGGCTTGCTCGCGAATGCGATCTCAAAATCAATACAAATCGACGGGATCCACATCGAGCGACCAACGCACCGCCCGCCCACTCGGCATCTGCTCCAAAACCAGCAACCAACTGGCAAGCAACCGATGCAGCGGCGCCCTTGCCGTAGCCTGCAACAACAACTGCGCACGATAGCGCCCGGCCCGCCGTTCCATCGGCGCCGGCACCGGCCCGAGCAGTTCGATGCCGGTCAGATTCTGTTCGGCCAGCAGGCGTTCGGCCTCGCTGCACGCTTCATCCAGAAAGCCTTCGGCCTGCCCTGGCTTGTGTGCCTCGGCCCGCAGCAGCGCCAGATGCGCAAACGGCGGCAATCCCGCCGCGCGCCGCTCGCTCAAGGCCTGCTCGGCAAAGGCGAAGTAACCCTGTTCGGTCAATTGCACCAGCAGCGGATGGTCGGCCAGGTGTGTCTGGATGATCACCTTGCCCGGCTCTTCCGCCCGGCCTGCTCGACCGGCGACCTGGACAATCAGTTGCGCCATGCGCTCGCTGGCGCGGAAGTCGCCGGAGAACAGCCCGCCATCGGCATCCAGGATCGAGACCAGGGTCACCCGTGGAAAGTGGTGGCCCTTGGCGAGCATCTGCGTGCCCACCAGGATGCAGGGCTGGCCTTTCTGGATGGTCGCGAACAACTGGTTCATGGCGTCCTTGCGCGACGTGCTGTCGCGGTCGACTCGCAGCACCGGATAGTCCGGGAACAGGATCCCCAGGCGTTCCTCTGCCCGTTCGGTACCGGCCCCCACGGGGCGCAAGTCGACCTTGTTGCACTTGGGGCACTGGCGCGGCACGCGTTCGACATACCCGCAATGATGACAGCGCAGCTCGCCGTAGCGCTGGTGGACGGTCATGCGCGCATCGCAGCGTTGGCACTCGGACATCCAGCCGCAGTCGTGACACAGAAGGGTCGGCGCAAATCCGCGGCGGTTGAGGAATACCAGCACCTGCTGGCCGGCAGCGAGTGTCTGGCCGATGGCTTGTTGCATGGGTCCGGAAATGCCGCTGTCCAGTGGACGGCTTTTCACATCCAGGCGCAGGAAGCGTGGTTGCTTGGCGCCGCCAGCGCGCTCGTTCAGCCGCAGCAGGCCATAGCGGCCGGTGTAGGTGTTGTGCAGGCTTTCCAGGGAGGGCGTGGCGGAGCCCAGGACAATCGGGATGTTTTCCTGTCGAGCCCTGACCAACGCCAGGTCGCGCGCGTGGTACCGCAAGCCTTCCTGCTGTTTATAGGAGCCGTCGTGCTCTTCGTCGATGATGATCAGCCCCGGGTTTTTCATCGGCGTGAACAGCGCCGAGCGGGTGCCGATTATGATGTCGGCTTCGCCGTCGCGGGCGGCGAGCCAGGCTTCGAGGCGTTCGCGATCATTGACCGCCGAGTGAATCAGCGCGATGCGCGCGTTGAAACGCTGCTCGAAGCGCGCCAGGGTCTGCGGGCCGAGGTTGATTTCCGGGATCAGCACCAGCGCCTGCTTGCCGGCTTCCAGGGTTTCGCGGATCAGTTGCAGATAGACTTCGGTCTTGCCGCTGCCGGTAACGCCGGCGAGGAGGAACGCGTGGTAACTGTCGAACCCGGCGCGAATGGCTTCATAGGCTGCCCGCTGTTCCGGGTTGAGTGGCAGTTCGGGTTGGGCCAGCCAGTGTTCGTGTCGGGCACCGGGGGCGTGCCTGCGGATTTCGACCTGGACCAATTCCTTGGCCAGCAACAGATCGAGGCTGTCCTTGCTTAGCATCAGCTTGCTCAGCAACTGATGGGCGACGCCGTGGGGGTGCTGGGCCAGCGTTGCCAGGGCTTCGCGCTGGCGCGGGGCACGGGCGATTCGCGGGTCGTCGAGGCTGGCGCCTGGTGCGGCGGACCAGAAGCGCTCCTGGCGCGCCTCGGCCAGTTCGCCCTGGCGCAGCAATACCGGCAGCGCCCAACTCAACGTGTCGCCGAGGCTGTGCTGGTAGTACTGCGAGGTCCACAGGCACAGCTTGAACAGCGCAGGCGGCAACGGCGGCGTGGCATCGAGCAGTGCGAGGGCGGGCTTGAGTTTTTCCGCCGGCACTTCGCTGGTGTCGGTGACTTCCACCAGGATCCCGATCATCTCCCGCCGGCCAAACGGCACCCGCAAGCGCATGCCGGGGTGCAACTGCGCACGCAGCACGCCGGCGGGCGCCCGGTAGTCGAACAGGCGGCGCAGGGGCGAAGGCAAGGCGAGGCGCAGAATGGCGTCGGGCACGCGGGGGAGTCTCGATTAACAGGCAATGAAGGGTTTGACACATAACCACAAGGATCGCGCTTTGGGTCGGGAGCCTAGCAGACGACCGGTTTGAGGGACAGCTTGCGTGATTGGCATTGTCTGGTAGAATCCGCGGCCTAATTACGTGCGGTATTCAACAATAGTGTTGGGTGGCGGCACGCTAGCCTGAGGAAAACACCATGAAAGCTGATATCCATCCAGAATACCCAGCAGTTGCTGTTACCTGCAGCTGCGGCAACAAGTTCGAAACCCGTTCGACCTTCGGCAAAGCCCTGGCGATCGACGTTTGCAACGAATGCCACCCGTTCTACACCGGTAAGCAGAAGACTCTGGACACTGGCGGCCGCGTTCAGCGCTTCGCAGACCGTTTCGGTGCTTTCGGTGCGAAAAAGGCCTAAGGCCGATCAACCTGGGAAAACCTCACCGTTTTTCCATGCTGATGAAAAAGGCGTCCCCCGGGACGCCTTTTTTGTGCCTGTGATTTGGCTGCAAAGGTCAATCTAAAAATATTGTAGACATTTTTCAATGGGATTGTGAACAGTCTATCCCTTGTGTTCCGTGGCTCTTGGCCCAAAGTCGTAGGGGCGGGCGCTTGACAGGGGTGACCGGTCAGTCTTGTGGGGATTTTGCTAGGCGCGTATCCTCGCTGACCAGTCTGTCCAACAGTAAAAGCGGAATGCCAAAATGTCTGATCTGAAAACTGCCGCTCTCGAATATCACGCCAATCCTCGTCCAGGGAAGCTGAGTGTCGAGCTCACCAAGGCCACCGCTACCGCCCGCGACCTGTCGCTGGCCTACAGCCCCGGCGTAGCTGAACCAGTACGCGAGATCGCCCGCGATCCTGAGCTGGCCTACAAATACACCGGTAAAGGCAACCTGGTTGCAGTCATTTCCGATGGCACCGCGATTCTGGGCCTGGGTAACCTCGGCCCATTGGCTTCCAAGCCAGTGATGGAAGGTAAGGGCGTGCTGTTCAAGCGCTTCGCCGGCATCGACGTTTTCGACATCGAAGTCGACTCCGAAAGCCCGCAAGCCTTCATCGACACCGTCAAGCGCATCTCCATCACCTTCGGTGGCATCAACCTGGAAGACATCAAGGCACCTGAGTGCTTTGAGATCGAACGTGCCCTGATCGAGCAGTGCGACATCCCGGTATTCCACGACGACCAGCACGGCACCGCCATCGTGACCGCGGCCGGCATGATCAACGCCCTGGAAATCGCCGGCAAAACCCTGGCTGACGCCAAGATCGTCTGCCTGGGTGCCGGTGCGGCCGCCATCTCCTGCATGAAATTGCTGGTGAGCATGGGCGCCAACATCGAAAACATCTACATGGTCGACCGTACCGGCGTGATTCACTCCGGCCGTGACGACCTGAACCAGTACAAGGCCGTCTTCGCTCACGCGACCGACAAGCGCACCCTGGCAGACGCCCTGCAAGGCGCAGACGTGTTCGTCGGCCTGTCTGGCCCGAACCTGCTGAGCCCGGAAGGCCTGAAGTCCATGGCAGCCAACCCGATCGTGTTCGCTTGCTCGAACCCGGATCCGGAAATCTCCCCGGAGCTGGCGCACGCCACCCGTGACGACGTGATCATGGCCACCGGCCGTTCGGACTACCCGAACCAGGTCAACAACGTCCTGGGCTTCCCGTTCATCTTCCGTGGCGCCCTGGACGTTCGCGCCAAGCGCATCAACGAAGAGATGAAAGTGGCTGCGGCCAACGCCCTGCGCGAACTGGCCAAGCTGCCAGTGCCTCAGGAAGTGTGCGACGCGTACGGCGGCATCGCGCTGGAATTCGGTCGTGAGTACATCATTCCGAAACCAATGGACGCCCGCCTGATCACCGTGATCTCCGATGCCGTGGCCAAGGCTGCAATCGAGACCGGCGTTGCAACCCTGCCGTATCCGAAGAACTACCCGCTGAAAAGCGTGGATGACGTGTTCAACGGCTAAGTCGTTGTAGCGCTTCAACCAAAAGCCCCGGCTTGTGAAAGTCGGGGCTTTTTTATGCCTGATGGTTTTGTATTGTCTGTCAGGCCATCGCCAGCAGGCTAGCTCCCACATTGGAATGCGTTCCCTGTGGGAGCCAGCCTGCTGGCGATGGTCTGACAGGAAGCCCGGGTAAAAAGAAGCCCCGCTTTCTGAAGAAGAGCGGGGCTTTCTGTTGGGTCCTGCGATCAGAACAAATCGATCGGTGCCGCTTCATCCGCCGGCAGCGGGCTGCCTGGCGCATTGCCGTTGCCCAGCTCATTGCCCGTCGGCGGCGTATCTTCGACCTTGAACAGTTCGAAGTAGGCTCCTGGCGTGCCTGGAGTGGCTGCACGGCCACTGACAGGGTCTACCCGCAGGCTGAGGATGCCTTCCGGCTCTGGCTGGGTGTGTGGCGGCATGTCTTTGAGCGCAGCGCCCATGTAGTTCATCCAGATCGGCAGGGCGACGGTGCCGCCAAACTCCTTGCGACCCAGGCTTTCGGGCTGGTCGAAGCCGGTCCAGACGGTGGTGACGTAATCGGCGTTGTAGCCGGAGAACCAGGCGTCCTTGGATTCGTTGGTGGTGCCGGTCTTGCCGGCGATGTCGCCACGACCCAGGGCCAGCGCGCGACGGCCAGTACCGAGCTTGATCACGTCTTCTAGCATGCTGTTGAGGATGTAGGTTGTCCGTCCATCGACAATGCGCTCAGCCACGGCAGGCGTTTGCGCTGCCGATTGCTCGCCCGGCGCCTGGCCAGGTGTTGCATTGACCGTAAAGGCTTCGGCGGCAGGTGCGGCGATACCGTCGGTCGCGACAACGCCTTTTGGCACGCTGGGCGGGTTGGCGACGAACAGCGTGTCGCCGTTGCGGCTTTCGATCTTGTCGATGATGTACGGGGTGATCTTGTAGCCGCCGTTGGCGAAGGTGCTCCAGCCCGTGGCGATTTCCATCGGCGTCAGGGTCGCGGTACCCAGGGCCAGGGACAGGTTGGGCGGCAGGTCCTGCTTGTTGAAGCCAAAGCGGCTGATGTAGTCGATGGTCTTGCCAACGCCCATCGCCTGTAGCAGGCGGATCGAAACCAGGTTGCGCGACTTGTAGAGCGCTTCGCGCAGGCGGATCGGACCGAGGAAGGTGTTAGTATCGTTTTTCGGACGCCAGACCTTGTCCAGGTACTCGTCGACAAACACGATCGGTGCGTCGTTCACCAGGCTGGAGGCGGTGTAGCCGTTATCCAGTGCCGCGCTGTAGACGAACGGCTTGAAGCTCGAACCCGGCTGGCGCTTGGCCTGAAGGGCGCGGTTGTAGTTGCTCTGCTCAAAGGCGAAACCGCCGACCAGCGAGCGGATGGCGCCGTTTTGCGGGTCAAGGGAGACCAGTGCGCCCTGGGCCTGGGGGATCTGGCTGAATTTCAGCGAGTTGTCCGCCTGGCGCTGCACGCGAATCAGGTCGCCGACCTGGGCTACGTCCGACGGTTGTTTCGGATTGGCGCCCATGCTGTTGGTGTTCAGGAACGGGCGAGCCCATTTCATGCTGTCCCAGCCAACGTGTTCGCTGCCGGTGCGGGTCAGCACCTGCAGGCCGCTCTTGTCGACCTGGGTGACGATGGCCGGTTCAAGGCCGCTGATGGTGCGTTGCTTGGTCAGTTCGGTTGCCCACGCCTCGCGCGTCTTGCCCGGCAGGCGGGACTCGGGGCCCCGATAGCCATGACGCTGGTCATAGGTCATCAAGCCTTCGTGGACGGCGGTGTTGGCCATTTCCTGAAGGTTGCTCGGCACCGTGGTGATAACGCGGAAACCTTCGGTGTATGCATCGCTGCCATAGCGACCGACCATTTCGGCGCGGGCCATCTCGGCGATGTAGGGCGCGTTCACTTCCGGCGTCGGCACGTGATAGCTGGCGTTCAGGGGCTCGTTGACGGCGGTGGTGTAGTCGGCTTCGCTGATCTTGCCCAGCTTGTACATGCGCCCCAGGATCCAGTCGCGACGCTCCTTGCTGCGGGCCGGGTTGGCCAGCGGGTTGAATCGCGAAGGGGCCTTGGGCAGGCCGGCGATCATCGCCATCTGCGCCAGGCTGATGTCGCGAATCGACTTGCCGTAATACACCTGCGCCGCCGCTTCGATGCCGTAGGCACGGTTGCCCAGATAGATCTTGTTGACGTAGAGCTCGAGGATTTCGTCCTTGGTCAGCTGTCGTTCGATCTGCAGGGCCAGGAGGATCTCGGTGGTTTTGCGCGAGAAGCTGCGTTCGCTGGTCAGGAAGAAGTTTTTTGCCACCTGCATGGTGATAGTGCTGCCGCCGGACTGGATATGGCCGCTTTTTACCAGTTGCGTGGCAGCGCGCATCAGGCTGCTGGGATCGACGCCGTAATGGTTGGCGAAGTTGTCGTCTTCAGCACTTAGTAACGCATTAATGAAATTGGGGGGAATGTCGGCGAAACGGATCGGTGTGCGGCGCATTTCGCCGAATTCTGCGATCAACTTGTTATCGCTGCTGTAGACCCGCAAAGGGATCTGCAACTGGATGCTTCTCAGTGCCTCTACGGACGGTAATCCGGGACTAAGGTAAAGAAACGCCCCACTCAGACCCAGAAGCAGTCCGCAGAATACGGCGACGATGGACCAACCGAAAAATTTCAGCAGACGAATCAAGGCTTTTGGACATCCAGGGTAAAAAATGAATTTGGCATCAGGGTTCAGGCTAAAGGCGAACGACCCGCGCTTGAGAAAAAGCGGAAAAAAACGCTGGGCATTATAAGCATTTTTCCGTCCATGGCGTTATTTGCGCTGCTGTCAAGACGGGTGGTTTGAACGCAACCCCCGTTATGGAGTCCGTAACACACGGAAAGTCATAGGGAATTTGGTAGTGCCAGGACTCTTCAATAAAAAGGCCAGGTCGCTCCTGGGCATCGATATCAGCTCGACATCGGTGAAGCTGCTGGAGCTGAGCCGGCAGGGCAATGGCTATCGTGTCGAAGCCTACGCGGTCGAGTCGTTACCCCCCAGTGCGGTCATCGAGAAAAATATCGCCGAGCTCGATGGCGTGGGCCAGGCCTTGACGCGTGTGCTGGCCAAGGCTCGCACCAGTCTCAAGGGCGTTGCCGTGGCCGTGGCCGGTTCGGCGGTGATCACCAAGACCATCGAGATGGATGCCGGCCTTTGCGACGACGAGATGGAAGACCAGCTGAAGATCGAGGCCGATCAGTACATTCCTTATCCGCTGGACGAAGTGGCCATCGATTTCGAAGTCCAGGGCGCGTCAGTGCGCAATCCTGAGCGGGTCAACGTGTTGCTGGCCGCCTGTCGCAAGGAAAACGTCGAAATCCGTGAGGCAGCCTTGGCCCTGGCGGGCCTGACTGCGCGTGTGGTCGACGTCGAGGCCTATGCCCTGGAGCGATCGTTCAGCTTGCTGAAGAGCCAGGGAGGGGGCTTGCAAGGGCGACTGGTGGCGGTGGTCGATGTTGGAGCAACCATGACCACCCTGAGCGTGCTGCATGACGGGCGGATCATCTACACCCGCGAGCAATTGTTTGGTGGCCGCCAGCTCACCGAGGACATTCAGCGCCGATACGGCCTGACCGTCGAGCAGGCCGGCCTGGCGAAGAAGCAGGGCGGTTTGCCGGACGATTATGTCAGCGTTGTGTTGCAGCCGTTTCGTGAGGCCCTGGTGCAGCAAGTGTCGCGTTCGTTGCAGTTCTTCTTTGCTTCGGGCCATTACACCGCGGTCGACCACATACTGCTGGTGGGCGGGACCGCGTCGGTGTCCGGTCTGGACCAGTTGATCGAGCAGCAATTGGGCACGCCGACCCGGGTGGCCAATCCGTTTGCCGACATGACCTTGAGCAGCAAGGTCAACGCCGCGGCCCTGGCCAGCGATGCGCCCGCGCTGATGATTGCCTGCGGGCTGGCCCTCAGGAGTTTCGACTGATGGCCCGGATCAATCTATTACCCTGGCGCGAAGAGCGGCGTGAGCAGCGGCGCAAGCGCTTTCTCCTGGTGTTGGTGGGTGTGCTGGCGGGATCGGCAGGTGCACTGGTCATTGCCAACCAGGTCATCAGCAGCGCCATCGAGCGGCAGATTGCGCGTAACGATTACATCGGCAAGCAGATCGCCGTGGTCGACGAGCGGATCAAGCAGATCAGTGATCTCAAGGCTCGTCGTCAGCAATTGGTCGAGCGTATGCGCATCATCCAGGACCTGCAGGGCAATCGCCCGATCAGCGGGCGAATTTTTGATCAGCTGGCGCGGACCTTGCCCGATGGCGTGTATTTCACTGAAGTCAAAATGGCCGGCAAGACCTTGTCCATCACCGGTGCGGCGCAATCGAACAACCGTGTTTCAGACCTGATGCGTAACCTGGACCAGTCCGACTGGTTCGACGCGCCCAGTCTCACTGAAGTCAAGGCGACGGCCGCGGGGCAACTCGACCAGGCCAATGTTTTTCAGTTGACCGTTCGTCAGACCCAGCCTGCGGCTGGGGAGGACAGCGAATGAGTCCGTCCGAATGGATTGAAGGGTTGCGCCGGATCGACATCACCGAGCTGGACAGCAGCAACATGGGTTCCTGGCCGCCCGCGATCAAGATCCTGATGGGCATTGTGGTCGCAGTACTGGTGCTGTCGATCGGCTACAACTTTTCCACGAGCGAGCTGGAACATCAGCTCGAACTCAAGCGCGAGGAGGAGTCTACCCTCAAGGAGCAATTTGCCAGCAAATCCCACATGGCGGCGAATCTGCAGCTCTACACCCAGCAGATGAAGGAGATGGAAAACTCCTTCGGCGTACTGTTACGGCAACTGCCCAGCGACACCGAAGTCCCCGGCTTGCTGGAAGACATCACGCGAACGGGGCTGGGCAGTGGCCTGGAGTTCGAAGAGATCAAGCTGCTGCCGGAGGTCTCCCAGCCGTTCTACATCGAGTTGCCGATCCAGATCACGGTCACCGGCGCCTATCACGACCTGGCCACTTTCGTCAGTGGCGTGGCCGGATTGCCGCGTATCGTCACCCTGCATGATTTCGACCTGGCGCCGATCAATCCCGACGCCGGTCCGAAGTTACGCATGAGCATCCTGGCCAAGACCTACCGTTACAACGACAAGGGGCTGCAATGATGAGCCGGCTTCGTGGTTTTTCGCCAGTGATGTTGATGGTCGTATTGGCGGGCTGTGGCGGCGGCGATGATGTCAGTGACCTGGACGCCTACATGAACGAAATGCGCCTGCGGGCACCGGGCAAGATTGAACCAACGCCGACATTCCGGTCTTACCCCACATTCACCTATAACGCCGCCAACCTGCGCAGCCCGTTTTCCCGGCAGATCAAAGTCGATCTGGCATTCAAGCAGGGGGCGCGTTATGTCCAGCCGGACCCCAACCGGGTAAAGCAGTACCTCGAGGGCTTCAATATCGAGCAGTTTGAAATGGTCGGCACCCTCTCCAATGCCACGGGCTCCTTTGCCCTGTTGCGCGGCGCCGGTGGGGTGCATCGGCTGAAAGTCGGTGATTACCTGGGGCGTAACGATGGCCGGATTGTCGCCATCAGTGGTTCGCAAGTCGATGTGGTGGAAATCGTTCCCGACGGCGAAGGTGCCTGGCTGGAGCGACCGCGGACCCTTCCTTTGAAAGAGCATTCATAGTGGAACCCGTACGATGAACAGGATTTTCTCCGCCCTCGGAGTATCGCTATGGATAGCGTTGCTGTCGCCGATGGTACAAGCGGCCACCCTCAAGACGCTGGATGTCGCCGCGTTGCCGGGAGATCGCGTCGAGTTGAAGCTGGTGTTCGACGAGCCACCCCCGGCGCCCCGTGGCTACACCACGGAATCTCCCGCCAGGATTGCCCTGGATCTTCCCGGCGTGGTCAGTCAGCTGGCGAGCAAGACTCGCGACCTGGGCAATGGCAATGCCCGCAGCGCGACGGTGGTGGAGGCCAAGGACCGTGCGCGGCTGATCATCAATCTCAACCAGCTGAGCCCCTATGACTTCCGGGTCGAAGGCAACAACCTCTTTGTAGTGGTCGGGCAGGGCGGCAAAAGCCCGACCCCGCGAACGGCCGCTACCGCCGTCCCGGTTCCGGCGCCCAAGCGCGCGGTTGCGCCGGCGGGCAAGGCCATTCGTGCGGTGGATTTCCAGCGTGGTACCCAGGGCGAAGGCAATGTCGTGATTGATCTGTCGGACCCGTCCATTGCACCGGATATTCAGGAACGCGAAGGCAAGATCATTCTCGGATTTGCCAGGACCCGATTGCCCGAGCCATTGCGCGTACGCCTGGACGTCAAGGATTTCGCCACCCCGGTTCAGTTCGTCAATGCCAGTGCCAGCGGGGATAAGGCGACGATCACCATTGAACCCGGCGGCGCCTTCGATTACTCAACCTATCAGACCGACAACAAGCTGACCGTCAGCGTCCGCCCGATGACGGTCGACGACCTGCAAAAGCGCAACGCCGACCGCAATGCCTACACCGGTGAAAAGCTCTCGCTGAATTTCCAGGACATCGACGTGCGCTCAGTGCTGCAACTGATCGCCGATTTCACCAACCTCAATCTGGTCGCCAGTGACACGGTGCAGGGGGGCATTACCCTGCGCCTGCAAAATGTACCCTGGGACCAGGCACTGGACCTGGTGCTGAAAACCAAGGGCCTGGACAAGCGCAAGGTGGGTAATGTGCTGCTCGTCGCGCCAGCCGACGAAATTGCGGCCCGTGAACGTCAGGAGCTGGAGTCGCAGAAGCAGATTGCCGACCTGGCGCCGCTGCGTCGGGAGCTTTTGCAGGTCAATTACGCCAAGGCGGCCGATATCGCCAAACTGTTCCAGTCGGTGACCAGTGCCGAGGCGAAAGCCGACGAACGGGGATCGATCACCGTCGATGAGCGCACCAACAACATCATTGCCTACCAGACCCAGGACCGTCTCGACGAACTGCGGCGAATCGTTGCGCAGCTGGATATCCCGGTGCGTCAGGTGATGATCGAGGCGCGCATAGTCGAAGCCAACGTCGACTACGACAAGAGCCTTGGCGTGCGCTGGGGTGGCGCGATCAAGAAAGGCAACTGGAATGCCTCCGGTGTCGGTAACGGCGCCAACGACAGCAGCGCCAGCTCGCCGTTCGTCGACCTGGGGGTCGCCAACAATACGTCGGGCATCGGCATTGCCTTCATCACCGACAACGTCTTGCTGGACCTTGAATTGACGGCCATGGAAAAGACCGGTAACGGCGAAATCGTCTCGCAACCCAAGGTGGTCACCTCCGACAAGGAGACCGCGAAGATCCTCAAGGGCACCGAGATTCCCTACCAGGAAGCCAGCTCCAGCGGCGCAACCTCGGTCTCGTTCAAGGAGGCGTCGCTGTCGCTGGAGGTGACGCCGCAGATCACGCCGGACAACCGGATCATCATGGAGGTCAAGGTCACCAAGGATGAGCCGGACTACCTGAACAAGGTCCAGGATGTGCCGCCGATCAAGAAAAACGAGGTCAACGCCAAGGTCCTGGTCAACGATGGCGAGACCATCGTCATTGGGGGTGTTTTCTCAAATACTCAGAGCAAGGTTGTAGATAAGGTGCCATTTCTTGGCGATGTGCCGTATCTTGGCCGCCTTTTCCGGCGCGACGTGGTTTCGGAGAAAAAATCCGAGCTGTTGGTGTTTCTCACTCCGCGTATCATGAATAACCAGGCGATTGCTGTGAGTCGTTGATTCTGTGCGAAATTTGATACTTGTAGGACCGATGGGGGCTGGAAAAAGCACCATCGGCCGATTGCTGGCCAAAGAGTTGCGCTTGCCATTCAAAGATTCCGATAAGGAAATTGAATTACGCACGGGCGCCAATATCCCATGGATCTTCGACAAGGAAGGCGAACCGGGCTTTCGTGAGCGCGAGCAGGCAATGATCGCCGAGCTGTGCGATTACGACGGCGTGGTGCTGGCGACCGGCGGCGGGGCAGTCATGCGCGAAGCCAATCGTCGGGCGCTGCGCGCCGGCGGACGGGTGGTCTACCTGCATGCCTCTGTCGAGCAGCAGGTCGGCCGCACGTCCCGCGACCGCAATCGGCCATTGCTGCGCACGGCCGATCCGGCCAAGACCCTGAGGGATCTGTTGGCGATCCGTGACCCCCTGTATCGGGAAATTGCCGATCTGGTGGTGGAAACGGATGAACGACCGCCGCGAATGGTCGTGCTCGATATCCTGGAGCGTCTGCAGCAATTGCCGCCCCGTTAAAGCGCCGCCCGAAATGCGCTATCCTCGGCGTCCAGCCATGACCGCTCAAGGTTGTGGCGAACGGCCGACGAACGGCGTCACACAACAGTGGCCGTAGACATTCGTTAACTCAAGGCAGGTTGCCTGATTCCATCTTCACTGTGGGGACACATGCAGACACTCAAGGTCGATCTAGGCGAGCGCAGCTACCCGATTCATATTGGCGAAGGTTTGTTGGACCAGCCCGAGCTGCTGGCCCCGCATATTCGCGGACGGCAAGTGGCGATCATTTCCAATGAAACCGTCGCGCCGCTCTACCTCGAACGTCTGACCCGCAGCCTTGCG
Organism: Pseudomonas sp. PLMAX; assembly: GCF_046042685.1. Taxonomy (NCBI): domain Bacteria; kingdom Pseudomonadati; phylum Pseudomonadota; class Gammaproteobacteria; order Pseudomonadales; family Pseudomonadaceae; genus Pseudomonas; species Pseudomonas sp. PLMAX. Next base: position 555,389 of record NZ_CP064949.1, read on the forward strand.
CAGTTCTCGGTGATTTCCGTGGTGCTGCCCGACGGCGAAGCCTTCAAGACCTGGGAAACCCTGCAGCTGATCTTCGATGGCCTGCTGACCGCGCGGCATGATCGACGCACCACGGTGATCGCCTTGGGTGGCGGCGTGATTGGCGACATGGCCGGTTTCGCGGCGGCTTGCTACCAGCGCGGTGTCGACTTCATCCAGGTTCCGACCACGCTGCTGTCGCAGGTCGACTCTTCGGTGGGTGGCAAGACCGGGATCAACCATCCGCTGGGCAAGAACATGGTCGGTGCCTTCTATCAGCCGAACGTCGTACTGATCGACACCGCCTCCCTCAATACCCTGCCGGCCCGCGAGCTGTCCGCCGGCCTGGCCGAAGTCATCAAGTACGGGCTGATTTGCGACGAGCCGTTCCTCACCTGGCTCGAAGAAAACGTCGACCGCCTGCGCAATCTGGATCAGCAAGCCCTGACCTATGCCATCGAGCGCTCCTGTGCGGCCAAGGCGGCCGTGGTCGGCGCCGACGAGAAGGAGACCGGCGTGCGGGCAACGCTCAACCTGGGTCACACCTTCGGTCACGCCATCGAAACCCATATGGGCTATGGTGTCTGGTTGCATGGTGAAGCGGTGGCTGCTGGCACTGTAATGGCTCTGGAAATGTCCGCGCGCCTGGGATGGATTACCGAACAGGAGCGCGATCGCGGCATTCGCCTGTTCCAGCGCGCCGGCCTGCCGGTCATCCCGCCTGAAGAGATGACGCAAGCCGATTTTCTCGAACACATGGCAATTGACAAGAAAGTGATCGACGGTCGTTTGCGCCTGGTGCTGCTGCGCCACATGGGCGAAGCGGTGGTGACCGACGATTATCCGAAAGAGGTTCTACAGGCCACGCTGGGAGCGGATTACCGCGCCCTGGCTCAGCTTAAAGGTTAATAAGAACGCGATGACTAGTTTGCATGCCGACGAGGCTTTCCTCGGCCATTACCAGTTGAGTCATGACCCTTTTGCTCCACGGGTTCCTGGCTTCAAATTTTTCCCAGCCCAGCGCAAGCCGGTGCTGGGGCAGTTGCACCATCTGGCGCGGTATAGCCAGTTGCTATTGGTGGTTACAGGTCCACATGGCAGCGGCAAGACCCTGCTGCGTCAGGCCCTGGTGGCCAGCACCAACAAGCAGACCGTGCAGAGCGTGGTGGTTTCCGCCCGTGGTGCCGGTGATTCGGCTGGCCTGTTGCACCAGGTCGCCCAGGCACTGAACGTTGCCCAGGCCGAGATCGGTGCAATCCTCAAGCAGGTGGTGCAGCTGGCTCTCACCGGGCAGGAAGTCTATCTGCTGGTCGATGATGCCGAGCAGCTCGACGAGTCCGCGCTCGAAGCCTTGATGGCCCTGGCCGCGGGTGCGCCGGAAGGCCGTCCGCATGTGTTCCTGTTCGGCGAGTCGTCGATGATCGCCCAGCTCGAGGCTTTGCAACTCGAGGAAGAGCGCTTCCACGTCATCGAGCTGCAGCCTTACACCGAAGAGGAAACCCGCGAATACCTCGACCAGCGGCTCGAAGGCGCTGGCCGGGGTATCGAACTTTTCACCGCAAATCAGATCTCTGATATTCACGAAAGCTCCGAGGGTTGGCCTGGCAACATCAACCAGGTTGCCCGCGATGCGATGATCGAAGCCATGATTGCCAGCCGCTCCGCGGTAAAGCGTCCAAGTATGGGGTTCAATATGCCGAAGAAACACGTATTGGCGATTTCCGCCGTCGTTGTGGTCGCGGTAGCTGCCGCCTGGTTGATGCCGGGTCGCAGCAAAGCACCGACCACGGGGGCGCCTGCCAACGAACAGGCGCAACTGCCGCTCGGCCAGGGTTCGCCACAAGCGGGTGGTGCTCCGGCCGTTGAATTCGCCGGCAACACGCAGCCGACGCCATTGCCGTTGGTCGGCAATTCGCAACCGGTCATGCGTGAGCCGCTGGCCGAAGCGGCGGGTGGCATCACCGAGGGCGATGACGGCGTGCCGGTCGAGGGTTCCAGCGCGACACCGCCGACCGTGACCACCATTGCACCGCCAGCAGGCGTTCCGGCCGGTCCTGCACCAACGCCAACCGCCAAGCCGACGCCAGCGCCGACCCAGGTCGCTACCGCCAAGCCAGCGCCTGCTCCGGCTGCCAAGCCGGCCCCAGCGCCGGCCAAGCCAGCCGCCGCTGCCGCCAAACCGGCCGAGAAACCAGCGACCGTCGCCAAGGCAGCCGGTGGCACCTGGTACGCAGGTCAAGCGCCGGGTAATTACGTGGTGCAGATCCTCGGCACCAGCTCCGAAACGGCCGCGCAAAGCTTCGTCAAGGAGCAGGGCGGCGAGTACCGTTACTTCAAGAAAGTCCTCAACGGCAAACCGCTCTACGTGATCACCTACGGCAATTTCGCCAATCGTGATGCAGCCGTTTCCGCCATCAAGGCCTTGCCAGCGAAGGTTCAGGCTGGTAAACCTTGGCCACGCTCTGTCGCCAGCGTCCAACAGGAACTGGCAACAGCTCGCTGAAGATTCGGCGGCCTTACCCAGGCCGCCTCTCCAAGCACCTCAATATTTCTGCACGGCATGCCGCCTCTACAGGCCGCGTGCCTTGTGGTGTCTGCGTCACAGTAGTCTTTGAGTCGTTGCGGTCAAAATTAAAAAAGTTTTGACTAGCACAGCGGATCGCTTTAAACCTTTCACAAATGCGACATAGATTTGCGACATTTCGTCGCCAAATTTGTGAGGCCAAGTGTCGGTGTGTACAATGACCTCCCTTTTGCCCCCGCAAAGCTGGCGTACGTTCGGCGCGGATGGTAAGTGGTTGAATTGAAAAGAAATTTGCCTCGACAAGAGGCAGCCTGGTGAGAAAGTGTCTATGAAAGCAGGTCTGTACCAACCAGATGAATTCAAGGATAACTGCGGTTTCGGCCTGATTGCCCATATGCAGGGCGAGCCCAGTCATACCCTTTTGCAAACGGCCATCGAGGCCCTGACCTGCATGACCCACCGCGGTGGGATTAATGCTGACGGCAAGACCGGTGACGGTTGCGGTCTGCTGATTCAAAAGCCGGACGTATTCCTGCGAGCCATCGCCCAGGAAACGTTCGGCGTCGAACTGCCCAGGCAATACGCGGTGGGCATGGTCTTCTTCAACCAGGACCCGGTCAAAGCCGAGGCTGCTCGCGAGAACATGAACCGCGAGATCCTGGCTGCCGGCCTGTCCCTCGTCGGCTGGCGCAAAGTGCCGATCGACACCAGCGTCCTAGGCCGCCTGGCCCTTGAGCGCCTGCCACAGATCGAGCAGGTGTACATCGGTGGCGAAGGCCTGAGCGACCAGGACATGGCCGTCAAGCTGTTCACCTCCCGTCGTCGTTCATCGGTGGCCAACGCCGCCGATACCGACCACTACGTCTGCAGCTTTTCGCACAAGACCATCATCTACAAAGGCCTGATGATGCCGGCGGACCTGACCGCCTTCTATCCAGACCTGAGCGATGAGCGCCTGCAAACTTCGATTTGCGTGTTCCACCAGCGCTTCTCCACCAACACCCTGCCGAAATGGCCGCTGGCTCAACCGTTCCGCTTCCTGGCGCACAACGGCGAAATCAACACCATCACCGGCAACCGCAACTGGGCCGTGGCCCGTCGCACCAAGTTCAGCAACGACCTGATGGACCTGGAAGAGCTCGGCCCGCTGGTCAACCGCGTCGGCTCCGACTCCTCGAGCATGGACAACATGCTGGAGCTGATGGTCACCGGTGGCATCGACCTGTTCCGTGGCGTGCGGATGATCATTCCGCCTGCGTGGCAGAACGTCGAGACCATGGACCCGGATCTGCGTGCGTTCTACGAATACAACTCGATGCACATGGAACCGTGGGACGGCCCGGCCGGCGTGGTAATGACCGACGGTCGCTACGCGGTGTGCCTGCTCGACCGTAACGGTCTGCGTCCGGCGCGTTGGGTCACCACCAAGAACGGTTTCATCACCCTGGCGTCGGAAATCGGTGTCTGGAACTACCAGCCTGAAGACGTGATCGCCAAGGGCCGCGTTGGCCCGGGCCAGATCTTTGCCGTGGACACCGAAACCGGTCAGATCCTCGACACCGATGCGATCGACAACCGCCTGAAGTCCCGTCATCCGTACAAGCAATGGCTGCGCAAGAATGCCCTGCGCATCCAGGCGACCATGGAGGACAACGACCACGGTTCGGCGTTCTACGACGTCGATCAGCTCAAGCAATACATGAAGATGTACCAGGTCACGTTCGAAGAGCGCGACCAGGTGCTGCGTCCACTGGGCGAGCAGGGCTACGAAGCCGTGGGCTCGATGGGCGACGATACGCCGATGGCCGTGCTGTCCCAGCGCGTGCGTACGCCGTACGACTATTTCCGCCAGCAGTTCGCGCAGGTGACCAACCCGCCGATCGACCCGCTGCGTGAAGCCATCGTCATGTCGCTGGAGATCTGCCTCGGTGCCGAGCGCAACATCTTCCAGGAGTCGCCGGAACACGCTTCGCGCGTGATCCTCAGCTCGCCGGTCATTTCCCCGGCCAAGTGGCGCTCGCTGATGAACCTCGATCGTCCGGGCTTCGAACGCCAGAAAATCGACCTCAACTACGACGAAAGCATCGGTCTGGAAGCTGCGATCCGCAACGTTGCCGATCAGGCTGAAGAAGCCGTGCGCGCCGGTCGTACGCAGATCGTCCTGAGTGACCGTCACATTGCCCCGGGCAAGTTGCCGATCCACGCCTCCCTGGCCACCGGTGCGGTACACCACCGCCTGACCGAGAAGGGCCTGCGTTGCGACTCCAACATCCTGGTGGAAACCGCAACCGCGCGTGACCCGCACCACTTCGCCGTGCTGATAGGTTTCGGCGCCTCTGCCGTTTATCCGTTCCTGGCGTATGAAGTGCTGGGCGACCTGATCCGTACCGGTGAAGTGCTGGGCGACCTCTACGAGGTGTTCAAGAACTACCGTAAAGGCATCACCAAGGGCCTGCTGAAGATCCTGTCGAAGATGGGTATCTCGACCATCACGTCGTACCGTGGTGCGCAGTTGTTCGAAGCCATCGGCCTGTCCGAGGAAGTCTGCAACCTGAGCTTCAAGGGCGTACCGAGCCGCATCAAGGGTGCGCGTTTCGTCGATATCGAAGCCGAGCAGAAAGCCCTGGCCACCGAAGCCTGGAGCCCGCGCAAGCCGATCCAGCAGGGCGGCCTGCTGAAATTCGTCCACGGTGGCGAATATCACGCCTACAACCCGGACGTGGTCAACACCCTGCAAGCCGCTGTGCAGCAGGGTGACTATAGCAAGTTCAAGGAATACACATCGCTGGTGGACAACCGCCCGGTGTCGATGATCCGCGACCTGCTGAAAGTCAAAACCCTCGACACGCCATTGGATATCAGCGAGATCGAACCGCTGGAGTCGGTGCTCAAGCGCTTCGACTCCGCCGGTATCTCCCTGGGCGCCCTGTCGCCTGAAGCTCACGAAGCCCTGGCCGAAGCCATGAACCGCCTTGGTGCGCGTTCCAACTCCGGCGAAGGCGGCGAAGACCCGGCGCGCTACGGCACCATCAAGAGCTCGAAAATCAAGCAGGTTGCCACCGGCCGTTTCGGTGTGACTCCGGAATACCTGGTCAACGCTGAAGTGCTGCAGATCAAGGTCGCCCAGGGCGCCAAGCCAGGCGAGGGCGGTCAGCTGCCAGGGGGCAAGGTCAACGGTCTGATCGCCAAGCTGCGTTACGCAGTGCCGGGCGTGACCCTGATCTCGCCGCCACCGCACCACGACATCTACTCGATCGAAGACTTGTCGCAGCTGATTTTCGACTTGAAACAAGTCAACCCGAAGGCGCTGGTTTCCGTGAAGCTGGTAGCGGAAGCGGGCGTCGGCACCATCGCCGCCGGTGTGGCCAAGGCCTATGCGGACTTGATCACCATCTCCGGCTACGATGGCGGTACCGGTGCATCGCCGCTGACCTCGATCAAATACGCGGGCGCTCCGTGGGAACTCGGCCTGGCCGAAACCCACCAGACCCTGCGCGGCAACGACCTGCGCGGCAAAGTCCGGGTACAAACTGACGGCGGCCTGAAAACCGGCCTCGACGTGATCAAGGCGGCCATCCTCGGCGCTGAAAGCTTCGGCTTCGGCACTGCGCCAATGATCGCCCTGGGCTGCAAATACCTGCGCATCTGCCACCTGAACAACTGCGCCACCGGCGTCGCGACCCAGAACGAGAAGCTGCGCAAGGATCACTACATCGGTACCGTCGACATGGTGGTGAACTTCTTCACCTACGTCGCCGAAGAAACCCGTGAGTGGCTGGCCAAGCTGGGCGTGCGCTCCCTCGAAGAGCTGATCGGCCGTACCGATCTGCTGGAAGTCCTCGAAGGCCAGACCGCCAAGCAGCATCACCTCGACCTGACTCCGTTGCTGGGCAGCGACCACGTGCCGGCGGACAAGCCGCAGTTCTGCGGCGTGGAACGTAACCCGCCGTTCGACAAGGGTCTGCTGGCCGAGAAAATGGTCGACATGGCCACCTCGGCGATCAACGACAAGAGCGGCGCCGAATTCGCCCTGGATATCTGCAACTGCGACCGTTCCATCGGCGCGCGGATCTCCGGTGACATCGCCCGTAAGCACGGCAACCAGGGCATGGCTAACGCGCCGATTACGTTCCGCTTCAAAGGCACGGCCGGTCAGAGCTTCGGTGTGTGGAACGCCGGCGGCCTGAACATGTACCTGGAAGGTGACGCCAACGACTACGTCGGCAAGGGCATGACCGGCGGCAAGCTGGTGATCGTTCCGCCCAAGGGCAGCATCTACAAGACCCAGGACAGTGCCATCATCGGCAACACCTGTCTGTACGGCGCCACTGGCGGCAAGCTGTTCGCCGCCGGTACCGCGGGTGAGCGTTTTGCCGTGCGTAACTCCGGTGCCCACACCGTCGTGGAAGGCACTGGCGATCACTGCTGCGAGTACATGACCGGTGGTTTCGTCTGCGTCCTGGGCAAGACCGGTTATAACTTCGGCTCTGGCATGACCGGCGGTTTCGCCTACGTGCTCGACCAGGACAACACATTCGTTGACCGGGTCAACCACGAACTGGTGGAAATCCAGCGGATCAGCGGCGAGGCGATGGAAGCCTACCGTAGCCACCTGCAACGCGTGCTGAACGAGTACGTCGAGGAAACCGACAGCGAGTGGGGTCGTGAGCTCGCCGAGAACCTCGATGATTACGTGCGTCGTTTCTGGCTGGTCAAGCCCAAGGCTGCCAACCTGAAGTCGTTGCTTTCCAGCACCCGTGCCAACCCGCAGTGATATGCGCCTGAAGAGTTTGATGAGGTTTTAAAATGGCTGAACGTCTGAATAATGACTTCCAGTTCATCGAGGTCGGGCGCAAGGATCCGAAGAAGAAACTGTTGCGTCAACGCAAGAAAGAGTTCGTGGAAATCTACGAACCGTTCAAACCCCAGCAGTCGGCCGACCAGGCCCACCGCTGCCTGGGTTGCGGTAACCCGTATTGCGAATGGAAGTGCCCGGTGCACAACTTCATTCCCAACTGGCTCAAGCTGGTGGCCGAGGGCAACATCCTCCAGGCCGCCGAACTGTCGCACCAGACCAACACCCTGCCGGAAGTCTGCGGCCGGGTGTGCCCGCAGGACCGTCTGTGCGAGGGTGCCTGCACCCTCAACGACGGCTTCGGCGCGGTGACCATTGGTTCGGTGGAGAAGTACATCACCGACACCGCGTTCGCCATGGGCTGGCGCCCGGACATGTCCAAGGTCAAGCCGACCGGCAAGCGTGTCGCGATCATCGGTGCGGGCCCGGCGGGCCTGGGCTGTGCCGACGTGCTGGTGCGCGGCGGCGTGACCCCGGTGGTGTTCGACAAGAACCCGGAAATCGGCGGTCTGCTGACCTTCGGCATCCCCGAGTTCAAGCTGGAAAAGACCGTGCTGAGCAATCGCCGCGAAGTCTTCACTGGCATGGGCATCCAGTTCCGCCTCAACACCGAGGTGGGCAAGGACGTGACCATGGAGCAACTGCTCGAAGAATACGATGCCGTATTCATGGGCATGGGCACCTACACCTACATGAAGGGCGGCTTCGCCGGTGAAGACCTGCCGGGCGTGTACGACGCGCTGGACTTCCTGATCGCCAACGTCAACCGCAACCTGGGCTTTGAAAAGTCGCCGGAAGATTTCGTCGACATGAAAGGCAAGAAGGTCGTGGTACTGGGCGGTGGCGACACGGCGATGGACTGCAACCGAACCTCGATCCGCCAGGGCGCCAAATCGGTGACCTGCGCCTATCGTCGTGACGAAGCGAACATGCCGGGCTCGCGCAAAGAGGTGAAGAACGCCAAGGAAGAAGGCGTGAAATTCCTCTACAACCGCCAGCCGATCGCCATCGTTGGCGAAGACAAGGTCGAAGGCGTGAAAGTGGTCGAGACCCGTCTCGGCGAACCGGACGCCCGTGGCCGTCGCAGCCCCGAGCCGATCCCGGGCTCCGAAGAGATCATCCCGGCCGACGCCGTGGTCATCGCCTTCGGTTTCCGCCCAAGCCCGGCGCCGTGGTTCGAGCAGTTCAGCATCCAGACCGACAGCCAGGGCCGTGTCGTCGCCCCGGAACAGGGTCAGTACAAGCACCAGACCAGCAACCCGAAAATCTTCGCCGGTGGCGATATGGTGCGCGGTTCCGACCTGGTGGTGACGGCGATCTTCGAAGGCCGTAATGCGGCTGAAGGGATTCTGGATTACCTGGGCGTCTGATCACTTTCTGAAGCTGGAATGCGGTCAAAATGTGGGAGCGGGCTTGCTCGCGAAGAGGGAGTGCCAGTCGACAGTTTTGTTGCCTGACACACCGCATTCGCGAGCAAGCCCGCTCCCACAGTTGTTTCGTGGCGTTACCAATGCCGCGTTTACAGCGCGACAAATTGACCCGATAGACAAAAGGCTGACCTGCATCCGTGCCTTTTACGTCCGGCTCTGAGAAAATGCCCGCACTTTTTTTCCGGATGCCGACATGACTGCCCTGAAGAACGACCGTTTCCTGCGCGCCCTGCTCAAGCAACCCGTAGACGTCACCCCCGTGTGGATGATGCGTCAGGCCGGTCGCTACCTGCCTGAATACCGCGCCAGCCGTGCCAAGGCCGGCGATTTCATGAGCCTGTGCATGAACCCGGCGTTCGCTTGCGAAGTCACGATGCAACCGCTCGACCGCTATCCGCAGCTGGACGCGGCGATCCTGTTCTCCGACATCCTGACCATCCCCGATGCCATGGGCCAAGGCCTGTACTTTGAAACCGGCGAAGGTCCGCGCTTCAGGAAAGTCGTCAGCACCCTGGCCGACATCGAGGCCCTGCCGATTCCTGATCCGCACAAAGACCTGGGCTATGTGATGGACGCGGTCAGCACCATCCGCCGCGAACTGAACGGCCGCGTGCCGCTGATCGGCTTCTCGGGCAGCCCGTGGACCCTGGCCACCTACATGGTCGAAGGCGGCTCGTCGAAAGACTACCGCAAGACCAAAACCATTCTCTACGACAACCCGCAAGCCTTGCACCTGCTGCTGGACAAGCTCGCGCAGACCGTCACCAGCTACCTCAACGGCCAGATCATGGCCGGTGCGCAAGCGGTGCAGATCTTCGACAGCTGGGGTGGCAGCCTCTCGGCGGCGGCGTACCAGGAATTCTCCCTGGCCTACATGAAGAAAATCGTCAGCGGCCTGATCCGCGAGCACGAAGGCCGCAAGGTGCCGGTCATCCTGTTCACCAAGAATGGTGGCCTGTGGCTGGAAAGCATCGCCGACGCTGGCGCGGATGCACTGGGCCTGGACTGGACCTGCGACATCGGCAGCGCCCGTGAACGTGTCGGCAGCAAAGTTGCCCTGCAAGGCAACATGGACCCAACTGTGCTTTACGCCAAGCCGGAAGCGATCCGCGCCGAAGTCGGACGCATCCTCGCCAGCTACGGCAAGGGCAGCGGCCACGTGTTCAACCTCGGCCATGGGATCACCCCGGAAGTCGATCCGGAACATGCCGGCGCTTTCCTGCGCGCGGTGCATGAGTTGTCGGCGCAGTATCACGAATAATTGCGTTCAAATTGTATATAGCCCGTCCGGCCTGGTGCCGGACGGGCTTTTTTATACTAAGTTTTTCTCTCCAATCTAATGGTTGCCTCTTGTAAGATTTTTTTCATTCTGTGTCAGATAAACAATTAAATGGAAAAGTCCTCGTGTAAGTAGCGATTTTCCCTACATATAAATCGCTTTCATCCAAGTAGATTTACAGATCAGTGCTCACCATTGTTGAGCTCAATTGCATTTGACGGCGCCAGCAATACGCGCCCTGATCTTCGATAAGCAATCTGGAATTTATTGGATGAAAAGTACTTACTACAAGGGAAGTGCGTTGGCCGGCTGCACTTCTTCAATGATCCTGTTATCGGCAATGTTGGTGTCACAAAGTGTTTCCGCGCATGGCTACCTGGAAGTACCGCCTTCCCGTGCACTGCTTTGCCAAAAAGGCGTGAATACCAATTGCGGTGGCGCCCAATACGAACCTCAAAGTGTCGGTGAAACCTTCAAGGGTTTTCCAGGAGGGGTTGGCGGGGCGCCTCTGCAAGGGCCGGTCGATGGCAAGATCCCGAGTGGTGGTCACTCGTTGTTCTCGGCGCTGGATGCCCAATCGGCCACCCGTTGGCACATGACGGAAATCAAGGATCGCAACATCGATTTCCAATGGCGCTACACGGCTGTGCACCCGGCCACCAAACATGAGTATTTCATCACCCGCAACGGCTGGAACCCGAACGAAGCACTCAAGCGGGCAACGTTCGAAAGCACGCCGTTCTGCACCATCGATGGCGGCAACCAGAGGCCGGAGTCGGGTGCCAAACACAACTGCAACATCCCCAAGGACAAAACCGGTCAACACGTCATCCTGGCGATCTGGACGGTCGGTGATACCGATGCAGCTTTTTATAATGCCGCGGATGTGAACATCCTGGCCGAGCCGGAACTTCCGGGCGGTTGGTCCTCCGTGGGCAGTATCGCGCCGTCAACCTCGTTGCTGGTCGGTGACAAGGTCAAGGCCCGCGCGTTCACCGCTAATGGCGAAAGCCCCGACTACAGCGTTGAAATCTCCATCAATAGTGCAGAGGAAGGCGCGCCAAACAACTGGTCGTTCAAGTTGGCAGAAGCCATCAACAAGGCTCATGCGCTTATCCGTGCGGGCGTACGAGATGAAAACGGCACGATCGAACCGGTCAAGGGCAACAACAGCGTGTATGCGCAAAAAGACAGCGGCGTAATACGCTACGAAGTGCAGTTGAAGATGCAGGAAGATGCTGCGGCTCGACTGTCGGTCGCTTCCCGGCAAGCTGAGTATCTGTTGGAAAAAGGTGTGGCCAGGATCGATTTCAGTATCCTTTCCAATCGCAAGATGAACGTCGAAGCGACGCTGTTCGATGAGGGCAACAAGCCGGTAGGTTCCACTTCCGCGCAAGCGGACAGCGGCTCGTCCTGGCTGGCCATCGATGTTCGCAGCAACCCCGGCAAGCACACCCTGACGCTGGTCGGCACGACCCTGGATGGCCGGACCATCCGCCAGGATACCCAGGTGACCCAACTGACCGGTGAAGGCGCCGGTGCCGACTACGACTTCGTGATCCCGGAAGGCCTCAGCGAGTACACCGCCGGTACCAAGGTGTTGCAGCCGAAGACTAATGAAGTCTTTGAGTGCAAGCCATTCCCCGCGTCCGGTTATTGCAAGCAGTACAGCCCGTCTGCCAATGGTTTCGAACCTGGTACTGGCATCGGTCCGCATTGGCACATGGCCTGGGACAAACTCTAAGTCCCTCGCAGTACTTCAGGTGACCTGAAAAGGTTGCCTGAAGCTTCACTTTTTTATCGAGTTGCGAATGACGGTTTCGGGTTATCGAACGGCTCGAGTGAGCCACTCGTGAAGAATTCGGGGAAGGTGATGAGCCGTCTTGGCCTGCTGGTCATGCCGCTGGGTTATGCAGCGCTGCTGATCTGGCAGGAGTGGCACTTTCGTGAGCGCCTCGCCTCGCCGCCGCTGCGGGTGGTGGCGCCAGCCTCTGTTCCCGCCCCTGTAGCGCTGGATGCTACTGCGGTGGCAGCGGTGCTGGGGCTGACGCAAGGCACCTCATTGCTGGCCAGTGCCGAGCCGCTGACCTTGCAGGCCAGTTTTATCCTCAGCAGCGGTTTGTCCAAAGCGTTGCTCGCCGATGCCCAAGGCTCGCGTATGTACCTGGTGGGCGAACGCTTGCCCGGTGGCAGCGTCCTGCGTCGCGTCGAAGCCAATCAAGTGGTGCTGTGGAACAAGGGGCGGGAAGAGCGATTAACGCTGCAACCGCCTGTCGCGCGTTTCCTTCGCCGACTCGGGTCGCCAGGCGACAGCCAGGCTTCGGCTATTTCTACGCGTTATCTACGCCCGGTTTCCGGGCCGTCAGAGTGATCAACATCATGAACTGTTTCATTGGCGTGCAGGCCTTGCGCTCCATGCTTGTACTTGTCGTTCTGGTGAGCCTGGCCTTGTCGGGTACGTCGCAGGCGGCGCAAGAAAAGTGGCAGCTGGCGATGAACAACGCCGAGCTGCGCGACATCGTCGAAGAGATCTCCGGCATTTTGGGAACCACCGTGGTGCTTGATCCCAGGGTCTCGGGACGCATCACCGTCATGTCTCAACAAGCCCTTGATCGCGAAGGCGTCCGCCGCTTGTTCTACGGGGTGCTCGACGCCCACAACTTCACGGTGATCGATGAAGGTGACCGGATCCTGATCACGCCAGTAACCGAAGCCAGGACGCGCGCCGGCACCAGCCCTGCAAAAAACGCAACGCCCTCGCAATTTGTCACCCGGGTGATCGAGCTCAATAACAGCAGTGCCGCCGACATCGCCGGGCTGGTCCGGCCATTGGTCTCGGCCAACGGCTATGTCGGGCCATCCGTGTCGGCCAATGCGGTAGTGGTCACGGAGACGGCGGCCAACGCGCATCGCATCGTCCAGGTCATCCGCCAGCTGGACTCCGGACAAGGCAACATGCACGCGGTGGTGCAATTGCGCCACGCCCGGGCCAGTGACGTGGCCCCCGTGATGGAAGCTTCCCTGGGCAAGCGCACTGCCGAGAGCGCGATCCAGGTATTGGCCGACAGCAGAACCAACCGCCTGATCCTGATTGGCCCGTCAGCCGTTCGCCAACGCTTGGCCGAGTTGGCACGCGGTCTCGATGTTCCTGCCACGGCGACTGCGGACAATGCCCGGGTGATCCGCCTGCGTCACAGCGATGCCAAGCAATTGGCGGAAATTCTGGAAAGCATGGGACAAGGCCGAAAAGCGCCTCCAGCCCTTGGCAGCAGCAAGGACACAGCGCCTGGAACGGCCTTCATGATCAAGGCCGACGAAAGCCAGAATGCGCTGGTGCTGATCGCCGAGCCGGAGCAGGTCAGGACCATCGAAAGCATCGTGCGCCAGTTGGACCAGCCGCGCGCGCAGGTGCTGATCCATGCCGCCATCGTCGAGATTTCCGGGGACATCGCCGAGGCCGTTGGCGTGCAATGGGGCTTTAGTACGGGGGATGCGAAAGGCTTCATCAATTTTCCCGGCACCGATATCCCGATTGTTGGCGGCCTGAATTTCGACGAGAAAAAATCCGCACCCGAAGGCGCGATTTTGCGCCTGGGCAGTGATCGCTTTGGCGCGTTGATTTCGGCCCTGGCCAGCAACACACACAGCAACCTGCTTTCTACACCAAGCCTGTTGACCCTGGACAACCAGGAAGCGCACATCATCGTCGGCCAGAACGTCCCGTTCAAGACCGGCTCCTACGCCACCAACAGCAACGGTGCGGACAATCCGTTCACCACCGTCGAACGCAAGGACGTGGGCATCAGCCTGAAGATCAAGCCTTACATCAACGAAGGCTCGACGCTGCGGCTGGAGGTCGAGCAGGAAGTGTCGGACATCGCGCCCTCGGTATCAGGCATCGACTCTTCGGACCTGATCACCAACAAGCGCGCCCTCAAGAGCACCATCCTGGCCGACGATGGCGAAATCATCGTGATTGGCGGGTTGATCAGGGACAGCGTCAGAACCCAGAAAAGCGGGGTGCCGCTGCTGCGGGATATTCCCTACCTGGGCGCTCTGTTTCGCTGGAACCGGGACACCCAGAGCAAAAGCAATCTCATGGTGTTCCTGCGGCCCACGATCGTGCGCAGCAAGGAAGACCTGAGCGGCATCAGCCAGCAACGTTACAACGCGCTGCGCGATTTGAGCCAGTCCGGGGCGCTGGATAACAACTCGTTGCTGTTGCCGGCGGATTCACGTCAGCTGTTCGAACCGGTTTCCGATGCGCCGGTGTTCGACCTGCGCAAGCCGGCGCCGAACATGCCATGAACCAACTGCCCTTTGGTTTCGCCCGTCGGTTCGGTGTGCTGCTGGAGTGCGAAGGCGGCGAGTCGAGCCTTGCGGTGCGGGCCGATACGCCGCTCACCGCTTTGGCGGAAGCCCGCCGGGTATGTGCTCGCGAGCTGCCGCTGCGGGTGCTGGCCCCCGAGGTATTTGCCACACGCCTGGCGGCCGCCTACCGCGAGGGCCAGAGTGCCGCCGAGCAGGTGGCCCAAGGGCTCGACGAAGAGCTGGACCTGCTCAGCCTGGTGGACAAGGTGCCGCAAACCGCTGATCTGCTGGAACAGCAGGGCGATGCGCCGATCATCCGCTTGATCAATGCGCTGCTCAGCGAGGCTATGCGCGAGCACGCCTCCGATGTGCATCTGGAAACCTTCGAGCAGTACCTGTCGGTGCGCATGCGGGTCGACGGGCAATTACGGGAAATGCTCCGGCCTCGACGCGAATTGGCGACGCTGCTGGTGTCGCGCATCAAGGTCATGGCGCGCCTGGATATCGCTGAAAAACGCGTGCCCCAGGATGGCCGGATGGCCTTGCGCCTGGCCGGGCATGAAGTCGATGTGCGGGTCTCGACCCTGCCCTCGGCACACGGCGAACGGGTGGTACTGCGCTTGCTCGACAAACAGGCCGGGCGCCTTGAGTTGTCGCGCCTGGGCATGCCGGAGGACATCCTGCGCGACCTGCGTCACTTGCTGGGCAAACCCCACGGCATTCTGCTGGTGACCGGGCCCACCGGCTCCGGCAAGACCACCAGCCTGTACGCCGCGCTCAACAGTCTGAACGACCAGACCCGCAACATCCTCACGGTCGAAGATCCCATTGAGTACCACCTGCCGGGCGTGGGGCAGATGCCGGTCAACCCGAAAGTCGACATGACCTTTGCCCGGGGCTTGCGGGCGATCCTGCGCCAGGACCCGGACGTGGTGATGGTCGGCGAAATCCGTGACCGCGAGACAGCTGAAATTGCCGTGCAGGCTTCCCTGACCGGTCACCTGGTGCTCTCGACGCTGCACACCAACAGTGCGGTCGGCGCGGTGACGCGCCTGGTGGACATGGGAGTCGATGCCTACCTGCTGGCTTCGTCGCTGGTGGGGGTTTTGGCCCAGCGATTACTGCGCACCTTATGCCCTCATTGCAAGGCGCCTTATAGCGCGGATGCGACTGCCTGCCAGCGTCTGGGGCTGGGCGCATCACCGCTGCGGCTGTTCCGCGCCGTGGGCTGTGAGCAGTGTCAGCACGGCTATCGCGGGCGCGTTGGCATCTATGAACTGATCAGCGTGACCCCGGCAGTGGCCGCGCTGATTCATCAGGGCGCCAGTGAACAGGCCATGGCCAACGAGGCGCGCCAGATGTCGCGCAGTCTGTTCCAGGACGGTCGCCAACGGGTGCTGGACGGGCTGACCAGTCTCGACGAGCTGCTGCGCGTGACTCGGGAGGACTAGTCAGTGCCGACATTCGATTACCGGGCCGATGACTATCAGGGCCACCGGCGCAAGGGGCGGCTGGAGGCCGACAATCCCCGGCATGCGCGGCAACTGTTGCGTGAGCGCGGATTGTGGCCGCGCGACATCAAGGAAATCCGCGTCGCTGCTGGCGACAACAGGCCTGGGCGGTTGAGCGCCGCCGACCTGGCACTGCTGACCCTGCAGTTGTCTACGCTGGTGCAGGCCGGTTTGCCCCTGGAAGAGTCCCTTGAGGCCGTGGCTAAACAGAGTGCCAAGCGCCGGGTTGCCAGTCTGCTCTCAGCGGTCAGGAGCCGGGTCATGGAAGGTCATGCCCTGGCCACTGCATTGGAGCAGTTTCCCAAGGCGTTCCCCGAACTGTTCCGCGCCACCGTGGCCGCCGGCGAGCGTTCCGGTCATCTGGGACATGTACTGGAGCAATTGGCCGCGTATACCCAGGCCCGCCAGGCCTCACGGCAAAAAATCCAGATGGCGCTGGTGTACCCGTTGATCCTGATGTTGGCAAGCGTAGTCATCGTTGGCTTTCTGCTCGGCTACGTGGTGCCGGACGTGGTGAAGATTTTCGTCGACAGTGGCCAGGCGTTGCCGTGGTTGACTCGGGCGTTGATCCGCACCAGTGACGGCTTGCGCCACCATGGCCTGTTGTTGATCGCCGCGCTGGCGCTATTGGTCGCCCTCTGGCGCTGGAGTCTGAGGCAACAGGCCTGGCGCCTGCGCTGGCATCGCCTGGCGTTGAAC
This sequence comes from Pseudomonas sp. PLMAX, assembly GCF_046042685.1. NCBI lineage: Bacteria > Pseudomonadati > Pseudomonadota > Gammaproteobacteria > Pseudomonadales > Pseudomonadaceae > Pseudomonas > Pseudomonas sp. PLMAX. The sequence goes on from NZ_CP064949.1 coordinate 572,016, forward strand.
CTGCCGGTCTGTGGCGACGTGCTGCGCGCGATGGAAGCCGCACGATTTGCCAGCACCCTGGCCATCCTCGGCAAAAGCGCCGTGCCCCTGGTCGATGCACTGGAAATCGCCGCTGCGGTGATCGGCAACCTGACCATCCGCGCGCGCATGGCCGATGTCGCCCGCTCGGTCCGCGAGGGTGGAACCCTGACCCATGGCCTGGAACTGAGCGGCGACATTCCGCCGATGATGCTGCACATGATCGCCAGTGGTGAACGGGCGGGCGAACTCGATCGCATGCTGGCCCGTGCCGCCGAACAACAGGAAACCAGTCTGGCAGCGCGTATTGCCCTGGTGGTGAGCCTTTTCGAGCCGGCCATGCTCGTGCTGATGGGCGGCGTCGTGCTGCTGATCGTCCTGGCCATTCTGCTTCCGATTCTCAGCCTCAACCAATTGGTGAATTGACCCATGAATGCTCTGCGTCACAGAACGTCCCAACACGGTTTTACCCTGATCGAGATCATGGTGGTGGTGGTCATCATCGGCATCCTGGGGGCCATCGTGGTGCCGCAGTTCATGAGCCGTCCCGATCAGGCCAAGGTCACCGCTGCCAAAGTCGACCTCCAGGCCATCGGTACCGCCCTGGAAATGTATCGCCTCGACAATCTCCACTACCCCTCCACGCAACAAGGGCTGGAGGCCTTGAGCAAGCGTCCTTCCGGGGTGCCGACGCCGCGGAGCTGGAACCCGCAGGGTTACCTGAAAAGCTTGCCCGTTGACCCGTGGGGCACGCCCTATCAGTACCTCAATCCCGGCGTGAAATCGGACGATGGCGGCTATGACCTGTATTCCCTTGGCTCCGATGGCGTAGCGGGTGGCGAGGGGCACGCGGCGGAAATCGGCAACTGGGGTGGTTGAAGCATGCCACGCCGATGTCGGGGATTTACCTTGCTGGAAATGATGATCGTGATCGTCCTGATCGGCGTGCTGGTGGGCATGGTGAGTCTGGCTGCTGGCGTTAACCCGGCTCAGCAAGCCAGGCAGGAAGCGGGTGCGCTGGCTGGTTTCATCCGCCAACTGCGTGAACAGGCAGTGCTCGAGGGGCGGGAATACGGTGTGCGACTGAGCGTCGAAGGATACCGGGCAATGCGCCTCGATGGGCGTGGCTGGGAGCCGCTGGCAGCCTTCTACCGATGGCCCGACGGCTTGCGCCTGAGCCTTGAGCAGGAGGGATATTCCGTGAGCCTGGGCGCTGATGCCGGTCAACCCCAGATTCAGCTGTACAGCAGCGATGAAACCAGCACCTTCTCCCTGACGTTTGCTGGCAAAGACAGAGTCTGGGCGAGCCTGTCCAGCGATGGCATCGGTGAGGTCATGATCGATGACTGAGCCATCGCGCATGGGTGGCTTCACCTTGCTTGAAGTCATGGTGGCCCTGGCGATTTTCGCGACCCTGGCCACCGCCGTGCTGTCCGCCAGCCAATACGTGGTGAGACAGGCGGGCGCTGCCGAGGAGCGCCTTCTCGCGGCCTGGGTGGCGGACAACCAACTGAACGAGTTGCGCCTGCAATCGTCCCCGGTGATTTCACAGTCCCAACGGGTGGTGAGCATGGGAGATCGCGACTGGGTTGTACGTCAATCCGTACGTATGGCGAGTGATCCGCATGGGTTGGCGGTCGAGGTCGAGGTCGGCCTTGCCGGTCGTGCCCACAGCCTGTTCCGCGCCACCGGCTGGATGGCCAATCGGCATGAATGAGCAGGGCGGATTCACCCTGCTGGAACTGGTTATTGCCATTGCGATTTTCGCATTGCTGGGGCTGGCCAGCTGGACGCTGTTCGACAGCGTGGTGCGCGTGCAGCAGGGCACCCAGATCCACGAACGAGAACTCAGAAAGCTGCAACGCGCCGTGGCAGTGATCGAACGCGACCTGCTACACATCGCCCAACAGCCTGTGGTGCCTGACCCGACGCAGCTGCAACTGGTGCGCAGCAATTGGCGTAATCCACTGGACTTGCCACGCAGTGAGCGCCAAGTGCTGACCTATCGACTCGACAACGGCGTGCTGTGGCGCGACAGCCGGGCAGAAGGGGCGCAGAGCGTACAGCGACAAAAACTGCTGGACGATGTTCGAGACCTGCGTTGGCGACTGTACGACAGTCAGGTCGGCTGGCGCGCTGATTGGCCGTCCGGACCGCACCAGAAGGCGCCCCTGGCGGTGGAAATGCAGGTGTCGGCAGGGCGTTTCGAAGCGATACGCCGAGTGCTGTCATTGCCGGGGTCATTTCCATGAGGGCCAATCAACGCGGCGTTGCATTGATCAGTGTGTTGCTGGTCATGAGCCTGGCGCTGTTGATCATCGGCGGCATGCTGCGCAGCCATCGCGCGTTACTGCAAAGCACCGGGCAACAGCTGCAGCAGATGCACCTGCGGCAACTTGGCGTCGCCGGGGAAACCTGGGGCCTGGGCTTGCTCGAGGCCCAGCAAAAAGATAGCGACCCGATTGCCCAGCCATCCAGCGCTTTCGCTATTGAAGACGCGCAGATCCTTGTCGATATCGAGGACCTGGCCGGGCGCTTCAACGTCAATGCCCTGTTGATTCAGGGCCAGATCGACCAAGTCACGCTCAATCGCTGGACGCGTTTGCTGGCGCTGCTCGAACGGCCGCCGCTGCAACTGGAGCAAGTGGGGGCGTTGCGCGAGCTCAGCCAATTGCGACTGCTTCCGGGTGTCGACGGTGAGTTGTTGAGTCGCCTGGCGCCCTGGGTCGCGCTGTTGCCGGTAGAGGCCGCGACGAACATCAACACGGCACCGGCGCTGGTGTTGCGCACGCTCGACGGTATCGAGCCTGCAACGGCCGAAGCCCTGGTACGCCAGCGTTCCACGGCAGGCTGGCCAAACGTTCAAGCGTTTACCCAGGACCCGCTGTTATCCGGCTTGGGCTTGAGCAGCCATGGCCTGGGCGTTGACAGCCGCTGGTATCGGATCACCGTGCAAGTGACCCAGGGCCAGGGCCATCTGCGTCTGGCCACCGATGTCGAACGCGACCCGAAGACGCGACAACTGCACATCCTGCAACGGCGTGTCCTACCCTCGACCCTCAACGAGATACCGCAATGAAAACCTGGCTTTACCTGACGGCCGAAGGCTTGGCCCTGCCCACGCTCTCCTGGCCTTGTTGCCTATGGACCTCGACCGGCGAACGGCAGCTCTTGCCCTTGGACCAAGCGGCACAGGCACTGGTTGGGCAGGAGGTCGATGTGTTGCTGCCCATGGAGCTGTGCAGTTGGTTAATCAGTGATCCATGGCCGTCCAGGCGCCAGCCTGATGCCCAAGCCATCGCCTTCGCCGTCGAAGAGCAACTGAGCGAAGCCCTGGAAAAGCTGCACCTGAGCACCGGTCCGCGCGATGCACAAGGTCGCTACCCGGTGATGGTGATCGACCGCGAACGATTCGCCGACGTGCTCGCGCTGCTTGCCGGAGTGGGTGTTGTAGTGCGATCCGTGTTTGTCGATGCCGATGTGTTGCCCCGTGACCAGGCGCTCGGTATCCGCTGGTTTGGCCGCTGGTTGCTCGGGGGCGGCTTGCCGGCTCGCCTGACCTTGTCGGATGAGGATTTGCTGGCGCTCAAGCCGGGCTTGCCCATGGACGTGCAGTGGCGCGATGAGCGTCAGGACTGCCCTGATTTCGATCAATGGCTGGCCTCGGTGCATGGACAGGCAATCAATCTGTTGCACGGTGATTTCGCTGCGCGTCGCAAGCGCCTGCCCTGGCGGCTCGGCGGACTGGTCGTACTGGCGCTGTTGCTGCTCGACTGGGGCGCCAGTGCGGCACGTATCGGTTTTCTCGAAAACCAGATCCGTCAGCTCTACAGCCGCAACGAGCAGCAATTCAAGACGTTTTACCCGGACCAGACCCGCATCGTTGACCTGGGGTTACAACTCAAGGCCTTGCAAAGCCCGAATGCGGCCTCCCAGGATGGTCATATCGCCGGGCTGGTCAAGCTCGTCGAGCAAGTCATCGGTGCCAGCAACGTCGATGTCCAGCGCATTGAGTTTCGCGAAAGCGATGGCTGGAAAGTCCAGCTGACCGCCAACAGCTTTACCGAACTGGAGTTACTGCGCGAGCGTGGCCGTCAGCAAGGTTTGCCTGTGCGACTCGACAGCGCGAGCAAGGAAGGCGATCGGGTGCGGGCGACCCTGACCCTGGAGCAAGGCGCATGACTCTGAATGGTTTAATCCCATGGCTGGCGCTCCTGCAGCGCTGGCAACGCCTGTCGCTGCGCGAACGTCGGCTGTTGCTGATGTTGGGGGTGTTTGTCTTTGGCGTCGCGGCATTCAGCCTGGTCTGGCAACCGACGCAGCAGCGCCTTGCGACTGCCGAGCGTCAGTACCATCAGCAACTGGCACTGGCGGCGCAACTGCAGCTGGCGCGTCCGCGCAGCACACGCGAACCTGTCACCCAGCCGCTGTCGCTGCACGTCAGTGAAAGCGCCACCGAGGCGGGGCTGGAACTGCATCAGGTCAACACCGACGGCGATCAGTTGCGCCTCAGTCTCAGCGGTGATGCCAAGGCCTTGCTGGCCTGGCTGGACCGCATCGAACGCAATGGCACCGTGTTGCAATCCTTGACCCTGGAAAAGCGCAACACGGTGCTGGAGGCGCGGATGGTACTCAGATAGTCGCGCCGGCTCCCGGCAGCGGCGGCAACTTCGCCAGTTTCAACGCCACCAGCAACGCCACCACCAGCAGCCCACCAATGAACAGACCGATGCCATTCCAGCCGCCCAGGTGCCAGAACACACCGCCCGCCGTACCGGCAATGCTCCCCCCGGCGTAGTAGCAGAACAGGTACAAGGACGACGCCTGGCCCTTCGCCTTGATGGCACGGCGGCCGATCCAGCTGCTGGCGACCGAGTGGGCGCCGAAGAAACCGAACGTGAAGATCAGCATGCCGATGATCACCAGCGGCAATGGCGTGAACATCGTCAGGGCGAGACCGCCGAGCATCAGCGCGATCGTGCTCCAGAGCACTTTGCGGCGGCCGAGCCGGTCGGCCAGCGAGCCGATTTTCGCCGAGCTGTAGATACCCGAGAGGTACACCACCGAGAGCAGTCCGACGAAGGCCTGTTCCATGTGATAGGGCTCGGCCAGCAGGCGGTAGCCGACGTAGTTGAACAAGGTGACGAACGCCCCCATCAGCACAAAGGCTTCGAGGAACAGCAGCGGCAGGCCGGCGTCGCGAAAGTGCATGGTGAAACCGTCGACCAGGCTACGCGGGTGCAGTGAGCGGGGGCGGAAGTTGCGTGATTCGGGGAGGATTTTCCAGAACACCGCTGCCGCCATCAGCGCCAGGCCGCCGATCACCAGCATTGCCGTGTGCCAGCTGACGAAGTCGATCAGTACGCCGGTGATAAGACGCCCGCTCATCCCGCCAATGGCATTGCCGCCGATGTACAGGCCCATGGCGAGGCCGATGTGCTGCGGGTGAATCTCTTCGCTCAAATAGGTCATCGCCACCGCTGCCAGCCCGCTCAACGACAAACCGATCAACGCGCGCATGACCAGCACGCCGTGCCAGCTCGGCATCATCGCGCTGGCCATGGTGCACAGTGCGGCGGCAAACAGTGCCGCCACCATCACCGGTTTGCGGCCGATGCGGTCGGATATGGGGCCCGTGATCAGCAGGCCGATGGCAAGCATGCCTGTAGCCACCGAGAGGATCAGGCTGCTCTGCGCCGCGTTGATGGAATATTCGTGGGACAACAGCGGCATCATCGGCTGCACGCAGTAGAGCAGGGCGAAGGTGGCGAAGCCGCCGCAGAACAGCGCCAGTACCGTGCGCATGAACGCAGGCGTGCCTTTTTCGATGTAGATCTCCGCCAGCTCGGCGACGACTTCGCCCTGTGCGGCAGGTGGAACTTCATGGGCGAGTGGAGCAACAGCAGTTTTCACGGTGGACCTCGGAGGAGCGCAGCCGGTCAGGCAATGAAAAAAGCATATAGCCGGCTAATGATTCAATCCAATATATTGTTCGACCTGTTTGATAGCTTTAACGACCTAATGGAGTATTCATGGAATTGCGTCATCTGCGCTACTTCATCGCCGTCGCCGAAGAACTGCACTTCGGCCGCGCCGCGCAGGTGCTTGGCATCTCGCAACCGCCGCTGAGCCAGCAGATTCAGGCGTTGGAGCAGGAAGTCGGCGCACGCTTGTTCGAGCGTACCAATCGTCGGGTCGAGCTGAGCGAGGCTGGTCGGCTGTTCCTGGAAGAGGCGCGGTTGGTGCTGGCGCAAGTGGACAAGGCGGCGGATGTCGCGCGGCGGGCACAGCTGGGCGAGCTGGGCGAACTGAAAATCGGCTTCACCTCTTCGGCACCGTTCAACTCGACCATTCCCCAGGCGATTTTTTCATTTCGCCAGCGTTTTCCGGCAGTGCACCTGAACCTACGGGAAATGAGTAGTACCCAGGTGGCCGATGCGCTGGTGGATGAGTCGATCGAAGTCGGCATCATGCGCCCGCTCGGGCTGCCCGATTCGCTCAGTGTGGTCGAGCTGATGCGCGAACCGCTGGTCGCCGTTCTCAGCTCAAAGCATCCATTGGCCAATGGCAGTGAAGACGGCTTGTTTCTGTCAGCACTGGCCCTAGAACCCTTCGTGTTCTTCCCGCGCAGCTACGGCAGCGGCCTGTACGCGCAACTGCTAAGCCTGGCCCGGGACGCCGGTTTCAGCCCGCACTTCGCCCAGGAGGCCGGCGAGGCGATGACCATCATCGGGCTGGTAGCGGCGGGGCTCGGTGTTTCGGTGCTGCCGGCGTCTTACCAGCGCATGCGCATCGACGGCGTGGTCTATCGGCCGCTGCTCGATCCAGCGGCGGTGTCGGCGGTGTGGCTGGTGCAGCGCAAGGACCAGAAATCGCCGATGGCGCGGGCGTTTGTCGAACTGCTCACACGCAAGGTTGAACCGCTGTAGGAGCGAGCTTGCTCGCGATGAACCGAAGAACACAGCGTGCACCCAGGAACCCCACGTCATCGTTAACGACCATCGCGAGCAAGCTCGCTCCCACAGGCTCAGATTTTTCGCCGCTGCTTGTGGGACATTTCTGAACTATCCCGGAGGGGCTACAGCGCCTTGCGGCGTTGCCTACAACTACTCCAGAATCGGCCGGCTTGTGCGTTTTGAGGGCCATCGGTAGCTTGAACCGGGTCACTGATTGTCAGTGATCGGGTTTAGTAGCCCGTTGTTTATACGAAGCGCATTGGCGCTCCCGATAGGCAGGTATGCCAATACCTGCCCTTGACGGTAGCTGTGCGCAGGGCGCCTTTGGGCGCGCCGGTTCGTGTAACCCGGTCTACTAACCTGCGTACAGCTGCCACCCTTTCATCAGTAGCGATTCGGTGTGGCCCCCACTGTCAGGACGCTGAATCATGACCAATACCTCAAACCCACCGGACTCCGACCCAGACACTCCACACCAACCCAGCAATATCTTCCTCATCGCCCCCGAAATCGACAACCACACCCTGCTGGAGTACGCCTGCGTTTCACTGGCATCAGCCAATGTCATGGCGAGCGACTTCGCGAGGAGCCTGAACGCCACGCAGAGCCACACACTGCTGGGGATCCAGCAATCGATCATGCTGGGGGAACTGGCGGTGAATCGGGTCCTGGATAATCTCGATCCACCCTGAAAAAACCATATTGCACGTTAGAAAAGATCGCAGCCTGCGGCAGCTCCTACAGGTGTACACCATTCCCTGTAGGAGCTGCCGCAGGCTGCGATCTTTTGATTTTGCTTACGCCCAGCGCTTGAAAATCAGCGAAGTATTCACCCCGCCAAACGCAAAATTATTGTTCATCACATACTGGTTGCTCATCTGCCGAAACTCGCCACGCAGGTAGTCCAGCTTGCCGCAGTGCGGGTCGACCTCATCAAGGTTCAGTGTGTGCGCATACAGGTCGCGGTTCATCATTTCGATGCTGAACCAGGACTCCAGCGCACCACAGGCGCCAAGGGTGTGGCCGAGGAAGCTCTTTTGCGAGCTGATCGGCATGTGTTCGCCGAACAGGCTGCTGGTGGCGAGGGTTTCGGCGATGTCGCCCTGTTCGGTGGCCGTGCCGTGACCGTTGACGTAGCCGATGTCGGCAGGGCTCAAGCCCGCGTCTTCCAGGGCCAGCTCCATGGCCCGGCGCATGGTGACTTGCTCCGGGCGGGTGGTGTGTTGGCCGTCGGCATTGCTGCCGAAGCCGACGAGTTCGGCATGGATACGGGCACCCCGCGCCAGGGCGTGTTCCAGTTCTTCGAGCACCAGCATGCCGCCGCCTTCACCGATCACCAGGCCGTCGCGCCCTTTGTCGTAGGGGCGTGGGGTGGTGTGCGGGGCGCTGTTTTTCAGGCTGGTGGCGTAGAGCGCGTCGAAGACCATGGCTTCGGTGGGGCACAGTTCTTCGGCGCCGCCGGCGAGCATCAGCGGCAGGCGGCCGAACTTGATGGCTTCGTAGGCATAGCCGATGCCCTGGCTGCCGCTGGTGCAAGCGCTGGAGGTGGGGATCAGGCGGCCGGTGAGGCCGAAGAAAATGCTGATGTTGGCCGCCGTGGTGTGCGGCATCATGCGCACGTAGGAATTGGCGTTCAGGCCTTCGGCCACCGAGTTGAGCAGCATGTTGCCGAATGCCTTGATCTCGTCGGTGCTGCCGGTCGAGGAACCGCAGGCGACGCCCATGCGCCCGTCCTTGATCGATTCGTCACCGAGCAGTCCGGCGTCGGCCAGCGCCTGTTCCGCCGCGCCGACGGCCAGCCGTGAAACGCGGCCCATGCTGCGCAGTTGTTTGCGCGTCCAGTGGCTCGGCACCTTGAAGTCATCGATGGGCCCGGCCAGGCGCGTATTGAGTTCGGTGAAGCGGTCCCATTCATCCATTCGACGAATGCCGCTGCGGTTGGCCGCGAAGTGGCCAGCGATGGTTTCCCAGTCGCTGCCCAGGGAGGTAATGCCGGCCATGCCGGTGACGACGACGCGCTTCATCAGCACAGGCCTCCATTGACGGCCAGAACCTGCCGGGTGATGTACGAGGCTTCCGCGGACATAAGGAAATTCACCGCGCCGGCCACCTCTTCAGCGGTGCCCATGCGCCCTGCGGGGATCATTTTCATCAGTTCATCCACCGGCACGTTTTCATCGAGCATGGCTGTGTCGATCAGGCCGGGTGCGACACAGTTGACGGTGATCTTGCGCTTGCCCAGCTCGATCGCCAATGCTTTCGCCGCGCCGATCAAGCCAGCCTTGGAGGCGCTGTAGTTGACCTGGCCGCGATTGCCGATCAAGCCCGACACCGAGGTGATGCATACAATCCGCCCGGCGGCGCGACGACGAATCATCGGCATCATCACCGGGTGCAGCACGTTGTAGAAACCGTCGAGGTTGGTGCGCATCACCACATCCCAATCATCCTCGCTCAGCGCCGGAAAAGCACCATCACGCGTCAGCCCGGCGTTGAGCACCACGCCGTAATAGGCGCCATGGGTTTCGACGTCGGCTTCAAGCTTGGCCTTGCAACCGGCGCGGTCGGACACGTCGAATTGCAGGATGCGCGCAGTGCGACCCAGGGCCTCGATCTCGCCTTGCACGGCTTGGGCGTCCGCCAGGCCACTGCGGCAATGCAGCACGATGTCATGCCCGGCCCGTGCCAGGCGCAGGGCGATAGCGCGGCCGATGCCACGGCTGGAACCGGTGACCAGTACGGATTCAGTCATGACTGGACTCCTTCGGATTCATGAAGATATTGAGCCGCCTGAGGCGGGCGATACACGTTCAGCCGGGCGCTGGCATGAATGCCGGGTGCGTTGATATGGCACTCGAACACGCCCATGCCGTTGTCGTCTTCCAGCGAACGGATGCCGTGCAGGGTCAGCTCGGTGCCGGCGGGGAAACGGTCGACGTTGCATTCGAACTTGCGCGAACCGAGCAAAAAGCCAAGCTCCACGGCATCGCCGCGCTGGCGTGCATGGCAACCGGCGAAGGCCGCCACGCTCTGGGCCATCAGTTCGATACCGACCCAGGCGGGCAGGCTGCCGTCGGGCAGGTTGAACAGGCCGTCTGGCTTGACCCTGAGGCGGGTATGAATCTGTTCTTCATCGAATGCCAGGATCTGCTCGATGAGGATCATGTCGCCAGCATGGGGCAGCAGTTCGGCGAGCGGCCAGTCAATCATGGGGCGTCTCCGATAATCAGGCTGACGTTGTTGCCACCGAAGGCGAAGGAATTGCTCATCAGGTAGCGAGGTCCAGTGGACGCCAGGCGATCGGCGGGAGTCACCCATTTCAGGGCCGGCAGTTCCGGGTCGGGCTGGCCGTCCCAGACATGCGGCGCCAGACGGTGCTCGCGGTTGTCGCTGCTCAGGCTCAACCAGCAGAACGCGGCTTCCAGCGCGCCGGCCGCGCCAAGGGTATGACCGGTCATGGGTTTGCTCGAAGAACAGGGCACGCCGGCCGGGAACAACGCCGCCACCGCATGGCTTTCCATGGCGTCGTTGTGTTGGGTGGCGGTGCCATGCAGGTTCAGGTAGGCGATCTGCTCAGGCTCAAGTCCGGCCCGGCTCAACGCCTTGCGCATCGCCTGCTGGGCGCCACGGCCGGTGGGTTCCGGGGCGGAAATGTGGTGCGCATCGGAACTGGCGCCACTGCCCAGCAGGGCAATCGGCTGGGTGTCGCCAGGCTGTTTGCTCATCAGGAACAGCACGGCTGCTTCGCCGATATTGATGCCGTTGCGGTTCACCGAAAACGGATTGCAGCGTTGCCCGGACACCGCTTCGAGTGCCGAGAAGCCATTGAGGGTCAGCTTGCACAGGGTGTCGACACCTCCGCACAAGACCACGTCGCAGATGCCCAGGTCGAGCAGGCGCTGGGCACTCATCAGCGCGCGTGCGCTGGAGGTGCAGGCGGTGGAGATCACATAGGCCGGGCCGCTCAATTGCAGCCAGTCGGCGAGAAAATTCGCCGGCGCGCCGAGTTCCTGTTGCTGGTAGTCGTAGTCGGCGGGGAATTGCTGCTCACGTACGTAACGGGCCAGGCTTTGGCTGGCTTCGTCGATGCCCGACGTGCTGGTGCCCAGCACGATACCGATGCGCTCGCGGCCGTAAGTCTGGATGGCCTGGTCGATGTCGTGGCGAATCTGCAGCGCGGCCTCCATCAGCAGTTGATTGTTGCGGCTGCGTTGGCAGGTCAACTCTGCGGGAATCGGTACGAGTTCGCCAGTGACCGCGCCCACCGGCAATGACTTCTGCGCCACCCAGCCGACCTCGGTGCGCATACCGGAGCAATCGCCGGCAAACAGGTTGCGGGCGACTTCGTGCTTGTCGCGGCCCAGGGCGCAGACGACGCCGAGGGCATTGAGGTAGGCCGTCATGGCGTGTCACCGCTCAGGGACGTGATTTGATATTTCGGGCCTTTGGGCAGGTTCAATTCGAAGCTCAATGGTTGTGAATAACGGACATCCCAGCGCTCTGGCAGCGAGCGTTGTGCGCCATGTTGCCATGCGTCCGGGTAGTTGCCAGACAGCTCATTCCTGGGGGTCAGCGCAAACAGCAGTGCGGCGAACAACTCCCGGGCTTCCGGGTTGGGCGGCAACAGGCCATCGGCGTGCCAATGGCCGTCGATCAGTTTCTGACGGGCCTGGGGAATGCCCAGCAGGTCCATCATCGACCAGCGTATTGCCGGGCCTTCACGCTGGATGACCAATACCCAGTCCTGGCGCTGTTCGGCCTGCAGGCGCTGGATGTGCAATTGCAGCGGCAACGCCATGCTCGGGGTCTGCTCGGGCAGCGGCGCCTGGCTGGCGCAGGCACTCAGCAGCAGGAGGCAACCGAGCAGCAGGCATCGAATCATCAGACGCACCCTTCAACGGGCTGGCGCACCACGTTGCTCATGTCGCTTCCCTTGCACAGAGTTCTGACAACATCCGCAGCCGGCGTTTCGGTTCAGCGACGAATGGATTGCGCTCGTCCCAGGCATAACCGGCGAGGATCGAGCTGATCATGCGGCGGATTTCCGGATTGCCATCCGGGTAGTAGATCACGTCCTGGAAAGTCCCGGCGTACCAGCCCTCGACGTAGCAGCGGAACGTATCGACCCCGCGCTTGAGCGGTTCGGCGAATTCACGCTGCCAGTCCACGGACTCGCCTTGCAGCTGGCGGTGCAGGACGCTTGCGGCCATGCTCGCCGAGCGCATGGCGATGGTCACGCCGGAGGAAAACACCGGGTCGAGAAATTCCGCGGCATTGCCCAGCAAGGCGAAACCGCGACCGTGCAGGGTTTTGACGTTGGCCGAGTAGCCGCCGATGGTGCGTGCCGGCGTATCCCACACGGCATTGTCCAGTACCCCGGCCAGGCTGGGGGTCTCGGCAATGAAGCCGCGCAGGCAATCGTCGAGGTTGTCGCTGCGGCCCTCGAAATGTTCCGCCGCGGCCACCACACCGACCGAGCAGCGGCCATTGCTGAACGGAATGGTCCAGAACCAGACGTCACGCTGGATGGGATGGGTGGTGATGAGGATCTTGGTGCGGTCGAAGTTCGGGTGGTCGATATGGTCTTCGACATGGGTGAACACCGCCTGGCGCACCGGGAAATTCGACGGTGCTTCAAGGTCGAGCAGGCGCGGCAGGACACGGCCGTAACCGCTGGCGTCGAGCATGAAGTCAGCCTCGATGCGGTACTCGCTGCCGTCTTCGCGCCGTACGCCGAGCAACGGCTTGGGCTGTTCGATATCGACGCTGACGATGGTTTCGCCATAGCGGATTTCCACGCCCTGCAGCGCTGCCTGGTCAGCCAGCAGTTGGTCGAAATCGGCGCGCTGGACCTGGAAAGTCGTCGGCTTGCCCTGGGTGAAGGTGTCGCCGAAATCGAAGGTGCTGTAGCGCTCGCCCCAGGCAAACGCCGCGCCGGTTTTCAACTGGAAACCCGCCGCATTGACGGCGTCGAGCATGCCCGCTTCCTCGACGAAATCCAGGCAGTGGGACAACAGGCTTTCGCCGATGGAAAACCGCGGGAAATGCTGGCGTTCGATCACCAGTACGTCATGCCCCTTGCGCTTGAGCAGCGCGGCGGCGATGGCCCCTGAGGGACCCGCGCCGATGACCACGATCTGACGACGTTGCGTTTCAACGGTTGGCATGGGGGCTCCTTGCCTGGGCGGCAGCTATCAATGGGATCCGGTGCATGCCGGCCAATGCCGGCAGCAGGGTCGCGACCAGGCCCATCAGCATCAGCGCAAAGTACAGCGCCGGGCTGATGAGCTGTTGTTGCAGCAGCAGGTTGAGAAAGACGATTTCGCTCAAGCCGCGAATGTTCAGCAATACGCTTTCGCGCCAGCGACTGGCGCCCTGGAACGAGGCGCCGGCCCAGCCAAGGCCGAGCCAGTTGCCGAGCAGCTTGCTGGCGATCGGCAACAGCAGCAGGGCCGCCAGCTGCACCCAGCCGAGGCTGTCCATGGCGCTGTGAACGTTGATCTGCACGATACCGAAGGTGAGTATCAGCGGAATGGCGATGTACGTCTGCAAGCGGTTCATCCAGATCGCCGGCAATGGCAGCACCAGCGGCGCCTTGAGCGCCGCCATGACCAGTACATAACCGATGCCGAAAATCAGCGCATTGAGCTTGTAGTGTTCGGCGACCACCAGTAACGCGAAAAAGCCCAGGCTGTAGAGCCAGGTTTGCCGCAGGCCCAACAACCGCAGCAGCACGGGCAGGCAGGCGCCGGCCAGGGGCAGCAACAGGCTGCTCAGGTGCAGGCTGCCTTGAGCGATGGCGAACAGGGTCCAGCAGGCCAGGTCGATGATGATCGCGGTCTGCACCAGTCGCCGGGTGGCGCTGTGCGGGTAATTAATATGCCGCAGGTACAGGTATAACACCGGGATCGCGGTGATGGCGAACAGCAGGCCGACCGCCAGCGAACTGATCCAGGGTTGCGGCGGCAACAGCCAGATGGCCGTGGCCAGGCCGCACGCGAACGGAATGCAGAAACTCGGCAGGGCGATTTTCAAGCTCTGGCGGTCCAGTTGCAGATCGATCACATCGCTGAGGATATAGCCCAGCAGCAGGGCGAAACTCAGGCTGTAGAGGTTCTTCAGCCAGCCCGGTGATACCAGTGCTGCGCCGCTCATTTGCCATTGTGGTTCGATCCAGAAGTACATCAGCAGGGGCAGGCCGAGGGTTGCCAGCAACAACTGGCTGACGATGGGGATCAGGCCGAAATGGCGCCCGACCCGGGTCGCTACGGCGAACAGTACCAGGGCCATCGCCCAGAACAGCCCGATCATCATTGAGTTGGCTCCGTGAGGCTGGCGGCGTGTACCTGGCGACCGGCCCAGGGCGCGAGCAGGAAGCTGAAGACCAGGCCCAGGCTCACTGACAGGCCGAAGTTGCTCACCGCTGGCGTGCTCGAAACCGCCAGCAGGCCGAACGACAGCCAGGTGGTCAGCGCGGCCAGCAAGGTGCCCAGCAGGCTTACGGCGGCGCCGCCGACCTGTTCGCGCATGAGGATGGCGTAGTCGACACTGATCGCCGTCACCAGCAGCAGGCCGAACAGGCTGAACAGGGTCAAAGGCTGCCCCAGCCAGCCAAGACTGGCCAGGCTGCACAAGGCCGCCAGCAAGGGCAGGGAAACAATTCGCAGCGCACCGCCAAGACCGAACGGCAGGATCAGCACCAGCACGATCAGCACGCAGGAGGCGAGTTTCAGTTCGGAGGCACTGATCTGGGTGGCGGCGAACACGCTGTTCAACTCGCCCAGGCGGTCCACCAGTTTCACGCCTGGCAAATCCTCGGCCTGTACCCGTAACAGGGCAGGATTGTTCAGGCCCTGCAAGCTGACCATCGCCGCCACGCCGTCCGCGGTCGGCCCCAGCCACAACAGGCGATAAGGCTCGGCCAAGGGACCGGCCAGCGCGCTGTCGATATCTTCGACAGGCAGCGCCTGCAATTGGCTCAGCTCCGCCTGCAGCGCCTGGGCCGGTACGCCGACATCGAGCAACGGCTGCCAGAACGCCGGCAGTTTGCTCAACGCCTCGCGAACCTTGTGCTGTTCGCTGGGCGGGCTGACCAGTTGATTGAGTGACAGGTAACCCTGGAGTTTCTCCAGGCCAACCAACTGATCCAGGCGTTCACTCAGGGCGCCCTGGCGTTCGAGCAATTGCTGTTGGTCGGCCGCCTGCACGAGGAAGAACTGGCTGGTGGGTTGATAACCGGTGATTCGCGCAATGGTCTTCGCTTCGTCGGTCAACTGCTGGGGCGCGCCGACCCATTGGCGGATGTCGTTACGGGTCTGGAGCTGTACCAGGCCGCCGGCACAAAAAGCGATCAGCAGCGCCAGTAATACCGGCGTGCTCAAATACCGCAGCAACGCTTCGCGGCACGCCAGTAAATATTCGCAAAGCCGCAGTGGCCATAGCGCCGGGCGCAGCTCGGCACCCTTGAGCAGCGCCGGTAGAAGGCACACTGCGGACAAATAGGCACCCAGCAGGCCTGCCGCCGAAAACACGGCGATCTGGGTCAAGGCCGGGAAGGGCGTCCAGGCCAGGGCCAGGTAGCCGATGGCGCTGGTGACCAGGCTCAGGGTCAGGCCCGGCAAGGTCAGGCGCAGCGCCGGCCAACTGTGCCAGGGTTTCAGGCTCCAGCTCTTGGACAAATAATGCAGGGGGTAATCGACGGCGACACCGATCAGGCTCGAACCCAGTACCAGCGTCATCACATGCATGTGGCCGAACAGTGCCACGCAGGCCACCGCGCCGAACAGCATGCCCACCAGCACCGGAACGAACGCCAGCAGGACACGCCAGCGGCGGAAGGCCAGCAACAGCAACAACAGGATCCCGACGGTGGCACCGCCCCCGACCCAGGTCATCTCCCGGGACGCCTGGCGCTGGCCGTTGGCTGCGTACAACAAGCCACTGGCGGCGAGCAGTTGCACGTCGGCCCGGGCGGCTTCATCGCGGCTGTGCTGGAGCAGGTCGGCCACTTGCAGCGGCAGGTTCATGTCGAAGGCGTTGCCGGTGGCCCGCGCTCGCAACAGCACCCAGTGCTTGCCATCAGCCTCGGCGATCAAGGCGCCACTGCCAATGTCCAGTTGCACGGCACCGTGCTGTGGCTGGCTGTTCTGGATGCGCCCGGTCAGGCCCAGCCAGTCATCCTGGCTCGGCACCAGGCTGAAGCCGGTGAAGGGGTCGAATAGCGCTTGCACCCGTTGCTGGATAAAGGCATCGGGGTGCTCGATCAATTGCTCGCGATCGTCGGCCGCGAGCATGGCCAGTCGGCCTTGCAGCAGTTGCGTGCGCAACGCCGGCAAGTCGGCTTGCAGGTTCCATTGGACCTTTTCGAACAGGCCGCTGGCTTGCCACTGATCCCCCAGCGTTTGCGCCATGGCGATGGCTTGCTGCCTATCGCTATGGCCAACCAGCACCAGCATGTCGCGGTTCAGCGGCTCCTGCATGCGTTGTTCGGCGCGCAATTCCAGCGCATCCGGCGCGGTGCCGGGCACCAGTTCCATCAGGTTGGCCGACAGTGGGGCGCCGTTGCGCCATTGCCAGCCGGCGAGCGCCAGCACTGCCACCAGCAGGATCAGGAATAGCCACGGCAGCCTGCGTTCACTCGGCAAAGTCATGCTGCTCCGTGTCGCTCAAGGGTTGCGCGCTGGTGCTGTCCTGCATGCGCAACAGGGTGCTGTCGCCCTGGGTTTCCAGCAACTCGATGCTGTGCACCAGTTCGCCGCCGGTGATGTTGATCTGGTTGAACACCTGCTTGAGCAGCATCGAGCGCGGCGTCAATGTCAGTGTCCAGTTCTGCGCGTCGCCCGCGAGAGACAGCTCGAAGTCCCGTTGCAGCCCGCTGCTGTCGCCTTGCAGGACGGCCAGGAACAAGCGGTTCTGCTCGGCGCCGGCACTCTTGCCCGGCAGCATCTGCCAGCCGCTGGCGTCACGTCGGGCAATGCCTGCGGCGTTGATGCGGTAGTCCTGTTGCAACGGCGTTTTCAGCAGCCACAACAGGCCATGATTTTTCGCCAGGACGAAAGTGCCCTTGCTGGTCAGTGGCTGGGGCAGGGCGCGCAGGTGTTTTTCCTGGATGAAGTTGCCGTGGATCACCTCGGGCCTGGCCAGTTGCTCGCTGAGTTGCTGCAGGTCGAAGGCGTTGGCCAGCCCTGGAATGCCCAGCAACACGCAAAACACTGTAGGAGCGAGCTTGCTCGCGAAAAACCTGAGAGCACCGCGGAGTGTCAGGTGCCCAGCGTCACCGTTAACGACCATCGCGGGCAAGCCCGCTCCTACAGGGGACACAATCATGGCAGCGCCCTCGCTACGGCATCGGTGAACACCTTGGGTGAGGCCAATTGCATTTCGCGATTGCTCATGTCGACGGCGACCTGCACGGACACGGCGCGAGTCAGGCGCTCGCCGGTTTCCAGGTCACTGATCAGGTAGTTGATCTTTAACCGGTTCTCCCATTCCACCAGATTGGCGCGCACGTTGAGCTTCTGCCCGAACTCCGCACCGCGTACGTAGCGCAATTGCAGGTCGATCACCGGCCACGCATAACCGGACTCGGACATCGCCGTGTAGTTGTGGCCGATCTTGTCGAGCAATGCGCAGCGGGCGATTTCCAGGTATTTGACGTAATGACCGTGCCAGACGACGTTCATCCGGTCGACGTCGAAGAACGGCACGACGATTTGTGTATCGGTGTGAAGCACTCCCTTGCTACGCATGCAGCCTCCAGTGTTGTGCGGCGATTCGTTGCAGACACAGGCGCAATTCGCCTTCCAGCGCGCGGTCTTCGATGACCGGCGGAAAATCCTTGGCCAGTGCTTCGTGCATGGCCGCCAGGGCCGGTGGCAGCGGCCGTGCATCCTCGGCCTGGGCGCGCAGCCACACGCCCTGGTTGGCGGCCAGCAAGGTGGCGGCGGCGACCTGCTCGGTCAGCTCCAGCACGCGGATCGCATCACGGGCCGCGATGGTGCCCATGCTCACCTTGTCCTGGTTGTGGCATTCGGTGGAGCGCGAGAAAACGCTGGCGGGCATGGTGTTTTTCAGCGCTTCGGCGGTCCAGGCGCTGGTGCCGATCTGCACGGCCTTGAAGCCGTGGTTGAGCATGGCGCGCTCGGCCGTGGCGCCGGACAGGTTGCTTGGCAAACCGTGGTTGTAGCGCTCATCCACCAACAGGGCGAGTTGTCGATCGAGCAGGTCGGCGACGTTGGCCACGAGGTTTTTCAGGCTGTCCATGGCGAACGCGATGTGCCCGCCGTAGAAGTGCCCGCCATGCAGCACGCGCTCGGCCTCGGCATCGATGATCGGGTTGTCGTTGGCGCTGTTGAGCTCGATTTCAATGAACGAGCGCAGCCAGTTCAGGCTGTCGGCCAGCACGCCGAGGACATGGGGCGCGCAACGCAGCGAGTAGCGGTCTTGCAGGCGATGCAACGGCGCGGTCGGTGCGTCGATGGCCAGGTCCTTGCGCAGCCACGCGGCGACTTGCATCTGCCCCGGGTGCGGTTTGGCGGCGAACAGGCGCTCATCGAAATGCTCCGGGTTGCCTTGCAGCGCCACCACATTCAGTGCGGTGATGCGCGTGGCCAGTTGCAGCAGGTAATCGGCGCGGGCGTAGGCCAGGCAGGCGAGCCCGGTCATCACGGCGGTACCGTTCATCAGCGCCAGGGCTTCCTTGGGCCGCAGCACCAGCGGCTGCCAGCCAAGTTCGCGGTGCACATCGGCGGCTTGCCGGCGCTCGCTGCGATACATCACTTCACGCTCGCCGGACAGTGTGGCGGCGACGTACGACAGCGGCGTCAGATCGCCGCTGGCGCCCACCGAACCTTCTTCCGGAATCAGCGGCAAAATGTCGTGTTCAAGGAACGCCTGCAGGCGTTCCAGCAGTTCCACGCGCACCCCGGACACACCCTGGCAAAGCGACTGCAAACGGGCCGCCAGCACCGCGCGGGTGGCCTGCGCGTCCAGCAGCTTGCCCAGGCCGCAGCCGTGGAAGGTGTACAGATGACGCGGCAAGGCCTCGACGTGATGCAGCGGCACCGCGACCACGCAGGAATCACCGTAGCCGGTGGTCACGCCGTAGATCACGCCTTCCTTGTCCAGCAGGGAATCGAGGAACTGCGCGCCTTTGGCGATGCGCTGGCGGAACGTCGGGTCGCCCTGCAATTGCGCCGGCGCCTGGCGGTTGGCCAGGGCCAGCACATCGTCGATGCGCAAAGGGCGTTCGCCGAAGATTACAGGCTCAAGCGTTGGCGTCGTCATCGGTCTTCCAAAATGGGTAAAAGTTGAACCATTGTTGAGGCGCTTCGAGGCAATAGTGACTCAGGCGCTCGGCATAACGGGCGGCCCACTGATGAATGACCTGTTCGCGCTCGGTTCGTTTCCAGGTGATCGCGTCAGCGAAGGGTTCGAGGGTCAGTCGATAGCCGCCATCGGGTTTCTTCAGGCACAGCAGCAGGTTGACCGGGCATTTCAACAGCCCGGCCAGCAGCCACGGCCCTTGCGGGAATTTTGCCGGATGACCCAGGAAGTCCACCGTCACACTACGCCCGCCGTGCAGCGGCACGCGGTCGCCGGCAATCGCCAGCCATTCGCCGCGTTCCAGGCGTTCGTGCAGTTGCAGCATAATCACCGGGTCCAGCTCACTGACCTGGATCAGCCGCAGATTGGTCGCACCGGCTTCGCCCAGCAAGCGATTGAAGCGTTCGGCATGCTTGGTGTGCACCAGCACGTTCATGGTGACACGTTCGCCGATCTCCGCCAGGGCGCGGCAGACTTCGAGATTGCCCAGGTGAGCGCCCACGAGCATTTGCCCGCGAGTGCCGCGCAGCTGGTTGCGCAGCAGCGCCGGGTCGATGATTTCGATCTGCTCGATGCTCAGCTTGCCGTTCCACACGTCGAGCTTGTCGAGCAGGGAGTCGGCGAAAGCCATGAACTGGCCGAACACCCGCCAATGGCTCGGGCGCAGTTCGTCGCGACCGCTCCAGTCGGCGAGCCGTTGCTGGTACTGCCAGGCACTGTGGCGGGCACTGCGGCCGAACAGGAAAAAGTACAGGACAATGCCGTACAGCAACGGGCTCAGCAGTCGACGACCCAGCAGTTTGGCGGCGACGGCGGTGAATTTCATCAGCCAGAAGCTGCCGCGTTCCTCGCGATCGGCCCAGTGCTCCTTGTTGACGCTCATGGGCGCCACCGTCGCCAGAGAATCACCGGCGAGCGAAATAACATGCCGAAGAACAACCGGGTGTGCATGCTCGAAATCAGCACGTTGTCGTGGAACATGCGGAAATGTGAAACACCGTCCATCGGGTAATGCACCCTGGTTTGCAGCCATAACATCGGCAGTCCGCGCCAGGCCAGGCGCACCAGGATGTCCGAGTCGAAGTCCATGCGCTTGCCGATCTTCGCCGATTCGATCAGCGCCAGCACCGGCGGCAAGGGGTAGACGCGATAGCCGCACATGGAATCGCGAATCTGCAGCGACAGGGTGTTGATCCAGACCATGACGTGGGTCAGGTAGCGGGCGTACAAACGACCCTTCGGCACGCTGTCATCGTAGAGCGGATAGCCACAGACTACGGCTTCGGGATGGGCGCGGGAGCGTTCGATAAAACGTTGCACATCCTGCAGGTCGTGCTGGCCGTCGGCATCCACCTGCAAGGCGTGGCTGAAACCCAGGCGCGAGGCTTCGCGAAAACCGGTCATCACCGCACCGCCCTTGCCCTGGTTGGCGGCGAGGCGGATCAGGTGCACGTTGTCGCGCAACGCCAATTGATCGAGCACCCTGGCACAGGCCGGGCTGCTGGCGTCGTCCACCAGAATGCACGGCAGGTGGCTGGCGAGCAGCGCATCCACCACGGTGGTGATCGCGGTTTCGTGGTTGTAGACCGGCACCACGGCGCAGGGATTATGCATGCGCCGCCACCAGCAGGATCCGCCCGCTGGAGCAGGTGGCGATTTCGTTGCGATAGGCGAAATACAGTTTGCCGCGGCTCGGGTCGAAGCGCAGGTGCAACTGGACTTCATCGCCGGGACGGATCAGTTGCTGGAACTTGAGTACTTCCATGCCGGCGAATGTCTCCGGCAGGTTCATCAGCTGTTGGCCCAGATGCATTGCCCACTCCACCTGCACCACACCGGGCAGCACCGGCGCGGTAGGGAAGTGCCCGCTGAAATAGGCAAGGTCCGGGGGTACAGCCAGTTGCAGGCTCCACTCACCGTTGGCTTCGACCTGTTCGAGCACCACAGGTGCCTTGGGGCGCGGCGCCAGCAGCAGGGCTTCGACGTCGGCCTGGGGCAGTTTGCCCTGGGCGTTGAGCGGCAGTTGTTGCAGCAGGCGCCAGCGCCTTGGCAAGGCCAGGGTTTCGCAATGCAGGCTCAGGTGTTGCCGCAATTGTTCCGTGAGTGTGCGTCGTCCTTGATTGCGCAGTACATGCAGGCCCGCGTCAGTCAGGACCACCAGCGCGCCCAACGAGGCGCGGTTTTCCTGAACGACACCCAGGCGCGCTTCGGCCACCCAGTCGTGGGCCATCAGCGCCTGCTCCAGCATCGGCAGCGAGATCCGTTTCTCTTCCAGCTTGACGATCCGATCCAGGCGTCCGAGCAGTTCGAAGCGGCCGTCAGCCGCAATTCGCGCGGCATCGGCCGTGTGCTCGATATGGCCGTCAGGCAAGTAGGGCGAGGTGATGAGCAAGGCCCCCTGGTCGTCCTGGCTCAACTGAACGTTGGCAAAGGGCTGCCACAGGGACTGACCCTGGCGCCAGGCGATGCCGCCCGTTTCCGAACTGCCGAAAATTTCCGTCGGCCATTGGTGAAGGCGTTGTTGCAGGCGCTGCGCGGCCTCGGCTGGCAGTGCGCCACCGGAGGAAAATACCCGACGCACCGCGCTCAGCGCTGCCCAGTCGAGGTTGTCGCCCATGCGCTTGAGCAGGGCCGGGCTGGCCACCCAGGCGAAGGCCGGGTACTCGCGACTGGCGCGCTGCAGGTCTTCCGGGAAGGCCAGTTGCCTGCGCACGAACGGGCGCCCCGCGCACAGTGGCCACAGTACCCGGAACAGCAGGCCATAGATGTGCTGGGTGGCGACGCTGCCAATGATGCAAGCCGAACCCAGGTCGGCGCCCCACAGCTGTTCCAGGGCCTCAACTTCATTGACCAGTTGGCCCAGGTTTTTTTCGATGCGCTTGGGTTCGCCGCTGGAGCCGGAGGTGCACAGGCTCAGCGAGCAGCCTTCAAGGTCGAGGGCGGCGGCGCCAAGGGGGGAATCCTGGTAATCGCCCAGGTGTGCATCGTCCGGCTGATCGGTGAGCCATACATCCACTTCGCCGGACCAGCGCTGGCGGGTCTGCGGTTGCAGGTCGGCCGGCAGCAGCACGCCTACCCCGGCACGCCATGCGCCCAACAGGGCAATCGCCAGGTCGGCGGCGTCTTCAAGATGCACGGCAATGCGCCGCACACCGCGGTTTTGCAGGCTGGCGGCCAGGCGCAGGGCCTGCTCGCGCAATTGTGTGTGATCGAGCTGCGGTTCGGCCGTCACGGCACGCTCCGGCTCGGCCTTGAGCAGCAGGTGCTCAAGTTTTATCCAGTTCATGGGCGGCCTCGTACCCGTTGTCGTATCAGCCATTCAATGGCAAACATCAGGCCTATCAATCCGTAGGAGATCAGGCCGGTGTACAGCATCCACCAGCTCAGCGGCGCCCACAGTGTCAGGGCTGCAGCGCAGATCCCGTTGCACAGGAAAAAGACGCACCAGGCGATGGTCACCTGGCGGGTATAGCGGATGGCCTTGACCGGCAAATGCGCTTCGCGCAGGCGGGCCAGGCGTTCAACCATCGGCGGGCCGTATTTCAGGCTCAGCCCGAACAGTCCCAGCATGAACCCGCTGATCAGTACCGGATACCAACGCAGCAGCGACGGACTGTCGAACAGCGCCAGCAACAGGCAGAACAGGATGGCCACGCATGCCATCCACAAGCTGCCTGGTCGTCGCTTGCCGGTCAGCGCTCGGGCCAGCCACAGGCTGCCCAGCAGCAGCCCGAACTGCCACGGCGCGAAATGCTCCATGCCGAAATACACCGCAAAAGGGTATAGCAGGCCCGCCAGCAGCAGGCTGAGGCCGATCAGTCGACTCATGCGGCCGGTTGAACCAGACGGTAGACCGCCTCGACCACGTCGCTGACGGTACGCACCGATTTGAATTCTTCGGCCGCGATCTTCTTGCCGGTCTGGCGCTTGATGTGATCGATCAGGTCGACCGCATCGATGCTGTCGATTTCCAGGTCCTGATACAGGTTGGATTCGAGGCTCACCCGTTCGGGGTCCAGTTCGAACAGCTCGACCAAGGCATCGCGCAGGGTTATGAAAATGTCGTCACGAGTTTGCATGGTCCGGTCTCAAGCTGCCTGTTTTGCGGTGACGAAGGCCGCAAGGCTCGCCACGTTACTGAAGTGATTGCGCGTGTCCTTGGCGTCGGCATCGATCTTGATGCCGTATTTTTTCTGGATGGCCAGGCCGAGTTCCAGGGCATCCACCGAGTCCAGGCCCAGGCCTTCGCCGAACAGCGTCTGCTCGTCGCCGATGTCTTCGGCGCTGATGTCTTCGAGGCCGAGGGCGTCGATGATCAGGGATTTTATTTCCAGCACCAGGTTATGAGTCTGCAGATCGCTCATCTTTGGCGAGCTCCTTAGTAAAATAGGTATGCAAGTAATCGTTGAGCTTGCGCGAGGCCTGAGGGGCAGGGCCTAGCGCTGCGAAAGTCTGGGGGTCCATATCGGCCCCGACGCGAATACTGAAGTGTACGCGGCGCTTGGGGATCCGATACCAGGGTTCGGCCTTGGTCAGTGTGGTCGGGCTGACCTTGATCACCACGGGGGTGAGGATTTTCGCACCCCGCAGGGCAATTGCCGCGCCCCCCCGATGAAAGGCGGGTGCCTGGCCCGGCTGGGTGCGGGTGCCTTCGGGAAAGATGATCAGGGGCTGGCCTTGTTTGAGCGCATCGGCGGCGGCATCGAGCATGTCCATGCTGCCGTCGTTGCTGATGTATTCGGTGCGACGCAGGGGGGTGCGAGTGAACGGGTTATCCCAAAGGCTTTGCTTGACCACGCAGTTGGCGTGGGGGACCAGCCCGATCAGGAACACCACATCGATCAGCGATGGATGATTGGCGATGATCATCTGGCCCGGTCGCCCGAGTTTGTCCGCACCTTGAATCTCGTAGGTCAGCACGCCAGTGCGGGCCATGAACCGGACGAACAACCAGAAGCAGCGGCTGACGGTTTGTCGCGCGCGCAACCGGTGGGTCCGGGCATCACCCGGCAGGCAGGCCAGCAGCGGGAAAACCACCAGGCGCAGGCACAGGCCGCCCAGCCCGAACAGGGCAAAGCTGGCGGCCGTGGCCAGCAGCCGCCAATAATAGGCATCGCGGTTTTTTTCAGTCACAGGCTGCGTTGCCAGGTCCATACACGATTTTTCCAGGCATGTTGGCAGGTGGTTTGCGGGCCGAGCAGCGTGCACAACAGATTCAGCGCGTGAGGCCAGCGAGCTTTGGACAACGCATCCGTGGCGCTGTTCAGGGTCAACTGCCAGTCATTGCCCGGGGTAATCAGCAGGCCGACGGCATAGGGGAAGGGCACATCGTCGATCCAGGTCGAATAGGCCTGCGGTGGCTGCTCTTCGGTGATCACCAGCAATACCGCAGGTGCGCCTTCAGCCAGCAGGGCCGCGGCCTCCAGCATGCCGTGCTCCAGGCCGTCGCCAGCGGCGGCCAAGGCAGTCATTTCGCTGGTTTCACCGCGCATGATCGACCACAGGCCGATGATCGCGTTATGCACTGACAGGCTGAACTGGGTCGGCGACAGCGGCTGGTCGACGGCCAGGTCGCTGAGAATATCGAAGGTCCGTGGGGTTTCGCCGTGACGGGAAACAAAGACCAATGGCAGGTCCTGACGACCTTCGGCCAATGGCCAGCCGACACTGAAGGCCATCCTCGCCAGACGGCTGAGCCGCCGACGCTGCATGGCCGGCAGGAACGAGACATCGGGTGCGGCATCGCTGCCCGGCAACATCGAGGGTTGCCGGCACCAAGCCTGCCAGTCATCCACGCTTTCAAGCCCCGGGGCCCAAGCGCGCCACTGGGCGATGTTGAAATTGATCACAGACATTCAATCCCGCCCTTGCAGGCTTCCTGACGCGGTGAGTGACGCATTGGCACGGCACACCCTACGTGGCGCTTGGCGCCGAGTGGTGCGCATTATCCCGGTGCGGCGAACCTGTAGCAAATGCTGGTTACATTTTGCCCAGTGGGATTTACCGGTCAGTTCGCAAAAACTGAACGATTGGCAATCATTCACGTTTTCATGGGCCGTCTGTCGGCTTTGGACTCGGTTCAATAAGGCGCCAGCGGCTTTTTCAGCAGGAAAAGGCTGATGACCGTGTAGTCCCTGTGTTTGTGAGGTAGCGAAGCCATGCCGTGGACCACTACACTCGGTCATTCTTTGATACACGGAGGTTTTGCAATGCGGCGCGTGGTGTTCAATCAGAAAGGTGGCGTGGGCAAATCCAGTATTGCCTGCAATCTGGCGGCGGTCAGCGCCAGCGAGGGTTATCGCACCTTGTTGGTCGATCTCGATGCCCAGGCCAACTCCACTCAGTACCTGACCGGCCTCACCGGTGACGATATCCCGATGGGTATTGCCGATTTCTTCAAGCAGACTCTGTCCTCCGGGCCTTTCTCCAGGAAGAACCAGGTCGACATCTACGAAACCCCGTTCGAAAACCTCCATGTCGTGACCGCTACTGCCGAATTGGCGGACCTGCAGCCAAAGCTTGAGGCCAAGCACAAGATCAACAAGCTGCGAAAATTGCTTGAAGAGCTGGACGAGGATTACGACCGGATTTACCTCGATACCCCTCCTGCTTTGAATTTCTATGCTGTTTCAGCATTGATTGCCGCCGATCGTGTGCTAATTCCCTTCGATTGCGACAGTTTCTCGCGTCAGGCGCTATACGGTGTGCTGGCGGAAATCGAAGAGCTCAAGGAAGACCATAACGAAGGGCTGGAAGTCGAAGGCATCGTCGTCAACCAGTTCCAGGCCCGCGCCAGCCTGCCACAGCAAATTCTCGATGAGCTGATCGCCGAGGGCCTGCCGGTGCTGCCGGTGTACCTGGCCAGCTCGGTGCGTATGCGCGAATCCCACCAGGCGAATACGCCGCTGATCCATCTCGATCCGCGGCACAAGTTGACTCAGCAGTTTGTCGAGTTGCACAACCTGCTGGAAAACACCTGAAGATCAAAAGATCGCAGCCTGCGGCAGCTCCTACAGAGATCGTTTCAACACTGATTTCTATGTAGGAGCTGCCGCAGGCTGCGATCTTTATGGCGGTCTCAGATCCCCTGGCTACGCAACCAGCTCATCAGCTGCGGTAGCGGGAACGCCCCGCTCTGACGCGCCACTTCCCGGCCGTTCTTGAACAGAATCAGACTCGGAATCGAGCGTATGCCCAGCTGTGCCGACAATTGCTGGTTCGCCTCGCTGTCCAGCTTGGCCAGCCGGCACTTGCCCGCCAATTGCCCTGCCGCCTGCTCGAACACCGGCGCAAACGACTTGCACGGCCCGCACCAGTCTGCCCACACATCCACCAAAAGTGGCAGATCGCCCTTGATCTGACTGGCGTAATCGCCTTGCTTGAGTTCGAAAGGCTTGTTCAGCAGGAGTTCGGCCTTGCAGCGTCCGCATTTCGGATGGTCGTTGAGGCGCTCCGCCGGAATACGGTTCAGGCCGTTGCAGTGGGGGCAGGGGATGAGGAGTGGGTCGGTCATGAGGGAGGTCCTGTTGAGAAGCCGATCACTGCTATTTGGAGACGTTTGCTCATATTTTCAATTGTGCGGTGTCGCTCGATAAAACTAGGCTGAGTCGTACTAAGCGAGACCACTGGTCTGGTTTGGGTTATCGCATATTGCGATATTTTCAGTCTGTGATTAACTCACCATTGCGCAATGCGATAAGGATGTTGCATGCGAGTGTTTTCCGAAAAACGAATCTGGGATGCCAAGGAAAAGTGGCCGCAGGCGGCCAGTGCACTGGACCAGTGGTATCGAACGGTAAAGCGCGTCACGCCAAATGATTTTGCAGCAATGAAGTCTTCATTTCCCGCAACCGACAAGGTTGGTGAGCTTCATGTTTTCGATATTGGTGGTAACAAATTACGGCTGATCGCCTACGTTCGATCGGCATCAAAAAATCTACATCAAGCATGTGCTGGATCACCGCGAATATGACCGCGGTAAATGGAAGGAGGGTAGGGTATGAGCATTCTGATAAAAAACGCAGCGGAGCACTGGGAGTTTGTAGCGCCATTGCTACGCAAACCCAAAAACGAAGACGACTATGACACGCTGGTGCAGGCACTCGACGAGTTACTCGAGATGACCGGAGTTGACGAGTCGCATCCTCTGATGAGTCTGGTGGACATCATCGGTGACTGGATTGAGGAATGGGATCACAAGCATCACCCAATGCCCCAAGCCACAGGTGCTGAAGTGCTTGGATACATGATGCGCGAACATGGTTTGACTCAAAGCGACCTGCCAGGCGTCGGGCCTCAGTCGGTCGTTTCCGAGATCCTGAGCGGCAAGCGCCAGCTCAACCTGCGGCAGATCCGCTGGTTGGCCGAGCGCTTCAATGTGCCGGTGGACGTCTTTATCTGACGCGTCTCACGAC
Source organism: Pseudomonas sp. PLMAX (assembly GCF_046042685.1). NCBI lineage: Bacteria > Pseudomonadati > Pseudomonadota > Gammaproteobacteria > Pseudomonadales > Pseudomonadaceae > Pseudomonas > Pseudomonas sp. PLMAX. Next base: position 599,728 of record NZ_CP064949.1, read on the forward strand.
GAACAACTGATCTCCAGATGCTTGCCCCACTCCGGCGGCCGTTCGGCGTAGCTTTCCATCCCCGGCTGTTCCTCGAACGGCTTGCTCAGCACGGCGTGCAGTCGGCGAACCTCCGAGTAGTCGCCACTTTCCGCCGCATCGATAGCCTTCTGCGCCAGGTAGTTGCGCAGGATGTACAGCGGATTCACGGCATGCATCCGCTTGCGACGCTCCTCCTGATCCACCTCGCCTTCTCGGGCCACGCGGGCGACATAGAGCTCGCCCCAGGCATCGAAACCCTTGAGGTCAACGAAGTCATCGCGCAAACGGGCGATAGCCGCTTCGGGTGAGTCTTCACCCAGGCGCCGGAAGAACAGGCTGTAATCGACGCCGCTGTTCTGCATCAATTGCAGCAGATGCTCCAGCAGCTTCTGGTCGTCGTCCTCGGCGGTGGTCAGGCCCAGGCGGCGGCGCATCAGGTCCAGGTAATGGGCCTGGAACAGCGGCAGGTACAGGCCCAAGGTTTCGCGCAGCGCTTCGACACTGATGAACGGTGTCAGGGCCTGGGCCAGGGCGCTGAGGTTCCACTGGCCGATCGGCACCTGGTTGCTGAATGAATAGCGACCCTGATCATCGGAGTGGTTGCAGATGAAATTGGCGTCGAAGTCATCGAGGAAGGCGAACGGGCCGAAATCGAACGTGATACCGAGGATCGACATGTTGTCGGTGTTCATCACCCCGTGGCAGAAGCCATAAGCCTGCCACTTGGCGATCAGTTCGGCGTTGCGCTCGACGATTTCACGGAACATCGCCAGATACGGTTCCGGTTGTTCCAGGCACTCGGGAAAGTGCATGGCCAGAACATGCTCACCCAGCACTTTCTGCTGCTCGGGGCGTTTGGTGTAGTAGAAATATTCGAAATGCCCAAAGCGCACATGGCTCGGTGCCAGGCGCAGGACCATGGCCGCGCGCTCCTGTTTTTCCCGCCAGACCGGGGTGTCGGAGCCGATCACGCACAGCGCCCGGGTGGTCGGGATGTTCAGGGCATGCAAGGCTTCGGAGGCGAGGAACTCGCGGATCGAGGAACGCAGCACCGCACGGCCATCGCCCATGCGCGAAAAGGGCGTCTGGCCGGCGCCCTTGAGGTGCAGGTCCCAATGTTCGCCGGCTTCGTTGTACACCTCGCCCAGCAACAGGCCGCGACCGTCGCCCAGTTGCGGGTTGTAGGAGCCGAACTGATGACCGGAATAGACCATCGCCCTGGGAATCGCGTCGGCCCAGAGTTTGTGGCCGCTGAACAGCTCGGCGAACTCTGGGGTCTCGGCCACTGCGGGGTCGAGGTCGAGTAGGGCCATGGCAGCCGGGCTCGCGACTACCAAGCGTGGGTTATCGATAGGTTCGGGCAGCACGTGGGCGGAAAACGCATCGCCCAGGCGGTCGAAGCGGTTGTCGAAGGTCAGTTCGTCGAGGGCTTTCAAGGGCCGGCTCCAGCAGAATGTCCGAGCATTCTGCTGGGGATTGGCCGGTTAGTCGAGTTTGGCGGCGGGCGGTTCCTGCGCCGGCTTGCCGTCGACCATTGGCACGATGGTTTTCGTTTCCGGTTCGATCGGCACCAGTTTGTATTCCTGGCCGTGAAGGTTCTTGAGGTAGACCTCCATCTGGCGGAACGAGATGTTGATGTGCTGCTTCTTGAACTCGCGGTTGATGAAGCGGTTGACCTCATCGAGCACCGGGTTGCGGTCGCCCAGGTCGCGCACATGCATGCGCAGTTCGTGGTCGAGGGTGCTTTCGCCGAAGTTCAGGAAGTACACGTGCGGCTCGGGTTCCTTGAGCACCCGCGGGTTTTCCCGTGCGGCTTTCAACAGCAGTTCTTTCACCAGGTCGAGGTCCGAGCCGTAGTCGACCCCGAGCTTGAGGGTGACTCGGGTGATGGTATCGGTCAGCGACCAGTTGATCAGTTGCCCGGTAATGAACGTCTTGTTCGGGACGATGATGTCCTTGCGGTCGAAGTCGGTGATGGTGGTGGCGCGGATGCGGATCTTGCTCACCGTACCCGACAGGTTGCCGATGGTGATGGTGTCGCCAATGCGCACCGGGCGTTCGAACAGGATCATGATGCCGGAGATGAAGTTGGCGAAGATCTCCTGCATGCCGAAGCCAAGGCCTACCGACAGTGCCGCGACCAGCCATTGCAACTTGTCCCAGCTCACGCCGAGGGTCGACAGGGTCGAGACGAAGCCGATGCCGGCGATCACATAGGACAGCAGCGTGGTGGTGGCGTAGGCGCTGCCCTGGGCCAGGTTCAGCTTCGACAGCACGAACACTTCCAGCAGACCCGGCAAGTTACGCGCCAGGGCAAAGGTGATGCCGATGATGATCAGCGCGCCGAGCATGTCGCCGATGCTGATCGGCACCATGCTCATGTTGGCGCCGGTGCCGCTGGTGTATTCGTAGAGGGTGACGTTGTCCAGGTACGAGAACACCGTGATCAGGTCGGCCCAGACCCAGTAGAGCGCGGCGATGAAGCCGCCCAGCAGCGCCAGGCGGATCAGGCGCAGGGACTGTTCGTTGACCTTCTCGATGTCCATCGTCGGTTCTTCGATGACCGCTTCGCCATCGCCAGCTTCCTTCGCCGCCTGGCGTTTGGCCAGGGCGCGCTGGTAAGCCAGGCGGCGCGCCGCCACGCTCAGGCCGCGCACGAAGGTCGCTTCGATCACCAGCCAGAACATCAGCAGGTAAAGGGTGTTGATCAGCCGGTCACTGAGTTTCAGCGCGGTGTAGTAGTAACCAAAACACACGGCCACGAACAGCGCGATGGGCAACGCGGTAAACCCGATGCCCAGGACCTTGCGGAACAGCGAGGCGTTTTCGTGGGTCGGGCTGCTGATCAGCAAGCGGCTGAGCAGCCAGGTCATCAGTGCGTAGCAGATCAGCACCACCGGCATGCCGAGCACGTCATCGGCCAAAGCCGCTGGTTGCAGCTCGGCAACCGCCACCACGGTGACCAGCGCCATCACCACCATGCCAAGGCGACGAACCCAGCCGCGGAGGAATTCGACCTGGGGTTTTTCCCAGCGGAAATGCAGTTCCGCTACGCCACCTGGCGCCAGGATGCGGTAGGCGGTGTAGAACACCAGCCAGGCCCCGGCCATTTGCAGCAACGCCGCGCCCATGCTCGCGTTCTGCCCGCGGGCGTCGATTTGCAGGGCCAGGCCACACAGGGCGAGGCCCAGCGACACCGGCATCGCCAGCAGGATGTTGATCAGGATGGCCTGGGGCGTGTGCCACTGGCTGTCGCGCTTGAAGTGGCCGATGTCCTGGTGAACCTTGTTGAGGCGCGCATACAGCTGCTTGCGTCGCCACAGCAGTGCGCCAATCAGCAACGCCAGCGGCAGGAATAGCAGCGGGCGCTGGGTCAGGCCGTCGACCAGTTCACTCAGGCTCGAGGCCCAGGGCAGGGTGTCGACCTGACGGTTCAGGCGTTCCGGCACAGCCCGCATCCACTCCAGATCCAGTGGCTTGTTGCTGGGAATCCAGAACATCTGCTCGTCGAGGGTCGCGCGCAGGCTTTGCGCCGTACTGAGCAGTTGTTTCTGGTTCAGTTGCAGGGTGATGGATTCGTTGAGCACCGCGCTCAGTTCGCGGTTAAGCCGCTCCAGCAGGTCGGCGCGGGTGGTGGCCAGTTCCAGCAGGCTCTTGCGCAGCTGCGGCGTGACTTGCTCCGGCGGCTGGGTCGACAGCAGGTTGTCGACGTAGGCGGCCGGGTTGCTGAGCAACTCCCGTTGCTGGCTGACTTCGAACTGATACAGGCGAATGTCGGCGATCTGGTCCGCCAGGTCACGGTCGACCCGAAGGCGCGGCAAGGCCTGTTTCTGTTTGTAGAGAATCTTGGAGAGCAGCAGGCTGCCCTTGAGCACGTTGATCTGTTCGTCCAGGGCGGAATCGCTCTGGGTCAGGCTGTCCAGTTGCTGCTTGGTCTGCAGGTTTTTCTGAGTGACTTCGTTGAGGCGGTCGGTGCTTTTGAGCAGGTAGTCCGAGAGCTTCAGGTTGGCCGTGCTTTCGATGGCCAGCAGGCTGCTGCCGCCGGCCTTCTGGGCTTCGATCGATTGCTGGGTGACCGTTTCCTGGGACTGCGCGAGGCGCTTCTGGTTGATCAGGTTTTGCAGCTCTTGAATTTCCTGGTCCAGGCGATCTGATTTTTCCGACAGCAGATCATGCTGGCTGTTGCCCAGGTCTTGCAGCTGAGTGTTGCCCGCCAGTTCCTGGCGGCGCAGCGGGATCAGGGCGTTCAAGGCCGCGAGCTCGGCATTGAGCTGGTCCCGTTGCTCGCCGCTCAGGGTCTTGCCGGCGTCTTTGCCGGCCTTGAGGATGTTGTTGATCTGCTGGATGCGCGTCTGGCTGGCGGAAATTTCCGCCTGTGCGCGTTCGGGGCGAGTCTGGGCGGTGATGATCAGGCTGTTGGCGTCGCCCAGGGCTTTTTGCAGATCGCTTTGCTGGGTTGCCCGTTCGGTGAGCATTTGCTCAAGCTGCTGGATCGACTCCTTGGCAAAGCGTTGCGCCACCGGCACCACGCTGCTGGCTTTCAGGCGGGCCAGTTCACGCTGGTTCTCGATGGTCAGTTTGGGCGCGGTCGCCAGTTGTTGCTTGAGGTCGACCAGCTTCTGCTCGTAGTCGCGCTGGTTGTTGAGCTGTGTCAGCGTGCTTTGCAGGACCGATTGCAGGGCCTTCTGGTCGGCTTCCGGCAGTTTGCGGTCGGCGATCTTGTCCAGGCTCGCCTGCACGGATTCGCGGTTCGGCGGTTCGGCGGCTTGTACTGTACCGACAGAGAGGCTCAGCCCCAAAAGGACCATGACGAAAAAAGTGCGCAGGCTTGACATAGAGACCGATCAAAAACAGGACGAAGAGTGGAGTTTAGAGGAAGAGTCCCGGACCCGGGCGACTTCCTTCGGGGAATCTGACGCCCACTTTGCCGATCTTGTTCCCCTCCATGACCGCGACGGTCCAGATGGTATTGTTCCATTCCACCTGGTCACCGACCACGGGTGCACCCCCCACCTTCTGGGCGATGAAGTGGCCCAGCGACATGCTCGGATCGATGCCTTCGACCTTCAACCCGTACAGGGCAGCAACCGCGGCCAGCTGGGCGTCTCCTTCGAGTACGAAGTCGCCGAAGAAGCGCAAATCGAGGCCGCGTTGCGGTGCCTGGCTGAACAGTTTTCCGAGGGCCGCCAGGTTGTGTTCGTGGCCGATAACACACAGCAAATCATCGACTTCCAGCACCGTACTACCCGACGGATGGAGCAGTTGCTGGCCACGAAACAGGGCGGCGATGCGCGTGCCTTCCGGCATTTTCAGTTCGCGAAGGGGCGAGCCGATGCACCATTTTTCGGCGCCAAGACGATAAACGAACAGTTCCCACTCGCTGGTGACGTGCACTTCCAGGGCGGAGCGGGAAATTGGCGCAGGCTCGGGCGGCACGGTTACCTTCAGGAGCTTGGCGATCCATGGCAGGCTAGTGCCTTGCACCAGCAGCGACACCAGCACGATAAAGAAGGCGAGGTTGAAGTACAGTTGGGCGTTGGGCAGGCCCGCCATCAGCGGGAACACCGCCAGAATGATCGGAACCGCACCGCGCAGACCAACCCAGGAAATAAACGCTTTCTCTCGCCCGTGGAAGGCCTTGAACGGCAGCAGGCCGACCATCACCGACAACGGCCGGGCAAACAGGATCATCCACAGCGCCAGTCCCAGCGCCGGCAATGCAATCGGCAACAGGTCGTGGGGCGTGACCAGCAGCCCCAGCACCAGGAACATGCCGATCTGCGCCAGCCAGGCCATGCCGTCGAGCATGTGCAAAATGCCGTGGCGGCTGCGCACCGGCCGGTTACCAATGACCAGCCCGCACAGGTACACGGCCAGGAAACCGCTGCCATGCAGGGCGTTGGTCAGGGCGAACACCACCAGGCCGCCGGCAATCACCAGGATGGGATAGAGGCCGGTGGCCAGGTTGATCCGGTTGACCAGTTGCAGCATGAGCCAGCCACCGCCGAGGCCGATCACACCGCCGATGCCGAACTCGCGCAGCAGGTGGGTCAGCAGGCTCCAGTGCAGGCCGGTCTGGCCACTGGCAAGCATGTCGATCAGGGTCACGGTGAGGAACACCGCCATCGGGTCGTTGCTGCCGGATTCGATCTCCAGGCTGGCGGTCACCCGTTCGTTCAGGCCTTTGCCGCCCAGTAGCGAAAACACCGCCGCGGCATCGGTGGAACCGACGATGGCGCCGATCAGCAGGCCCTGGATCAGGTTCAGGTCGAACAGCCAGGCCGCGGCCATGCCGGTCAACCCGGTGGTGATCAACACCCCGACCGTGGCCAGCGACAGCGCCGGCCATAACGCCACGCGGAAACTCGACACGCGGGTACGCAATCCGCCGTCGAGCAGGATCACCGCCAATGCCAGGTTGCCGACCAGATAAGCGGTGGGGTAGTTGTCGAAGATAATACCGCCGCCATCGACGCCGGCCGCCATACCCACGGCCAGGATGATCACCAGGATCGGGATGCCGAGGCGCGACGAGAGTGAACTCACCAGAATGCTCGCACCTACCAGCAACGCGCCGATCAAGAACAGGCTGTTGATGGTCGTCGCATTCAAAGGCAGTACTCCGGAAGGCTGGATAGCGGGCACAAACTGACCATGCAGTCTGCGTGCCAGCGATTCTAACCTGTTGAAATGTGATGCTGTCAAAAAGCTTTGCAGGGGCACACGGTCGATGCTCGTGGATTTGCACCATGGCGACGAAGTGCAGGAACCAGATCGGCCAATCACAGTCTCTACAGTTCGCGAGAATGGTCACCGGCCAGGAAAATCAAGGCCTTGCGCCCGCATAACCCTGGCATCCATCGTGACTTTTCTTTATCGTACGCGCCCTTTGAAAATGCCCGGAAAATCAAAATGTTGGAAGCATCCCTAAGCCAATTGGAACAACTGGTCAGCGACCTCGTGCAACAGAACCAGGCGTTGGTCGGCACCAACCAGGCCCTGAGCGCCGAACTGGCCCAGGCCAAGGACGAAAACGAAAGCCTGCAACTGAGCCTGATGGAACAGGAAGAGAAGCAAGGCGCCACCGTAGCACGCATCCAGGCCCTGGTTGAGCGCGTCAGCGCTGGCCCTGTCAACGCATGAGTTACGGCCCAGGTGTGAAAGTCGTCTCGATCCTGGGGGAAGACTATTCGATCAAGGCACCGGCCGGGGAAGAGCAGACCCTGCTGGACGCTGCGTTGATGCTGAAAGCTGCCCTGGCCGACACCAAAAAGAAGTACCCGACCCTGATCGGTGACCGACTGCTGGTGCTGGCGGCGATGAATCTGTGTTCCCAGCAGATCGAAATGCAAAAGCAGCACAAACAGGAACTCGACCGTTACCAAGAGCAAGTCAGCGCCACGGTTGAAGTGATCTCCAAGACGATCAATCAGGCCTGATCGGCTTTGCGCACAACCAAAGAATAAATTGTCGGTTTAGTTGTATACAATCGGCACGGCTGTTGCAGTGTTTCAGCCTCTTATTCTTTGGGGGTGCTCCATGCAGTTCTGGCGTCGCAGTATTCAGTGGCAATTGATCCTGAGCATGGGCACCGCCCTGCTGGTCAGCATCGTGATCGTGGTTGGCGTTTATACCCTCGTGGTCAACCGCCTCGCCCAGCGCTATCTGGTCGAACAGGCGCTGCCGTCGAGCATCGAAGCGATGCGCAACGACATCGAGCGCATCCTCGTCCAACCCCTCACCGCCGCCAAGGACATCGCCAGCAACAGCATGGTGCGTGACTGGCTGGCTGCGGGTGAAGACAGTGCCCAGGTCGACACCTTTACTGCCTATCTCGAAGGCATCCGCGCCGAGCACAAGGCCTTTACCACGATTATCGTCGGTACCGCGTCCAATCATTACTTCAACGAAAAAGGCCTGGACCGGACCCTCAGTCGTTCCAATCCGAAAGACGCCTGGTTCTACTCGTTTCTCGACAGCAACCAGCCGCGCACGCTCAATATCGACAACGACACGGCCACCGGAGAATTGGCGCTGTTCATCGACCTTAAAGTCGAGAAGGCAGGAAAGGTTGTGGGCGTCGCCGGGCTGGGACTGAGCATGAAAGGGCTCTCGGAGCTGATTCACAATTTCAGTTTCGGTGAGCGCGGCAAGGTCTATCTCGTGCGTTCCGACGGTTTGATCCAGGTCCATCCTGAAGCGCAATTCAGTGGCAAACGCACCTTGGCTGAGCAGGTGGGTGGCCCTGCGGCGCAAGCGGTCATGAGTCAAGGAAACGCAGCGAGCAGCAACTTCCAGCGCGATGGCGAAGATTTCCTGGCATTGAGCCTGCCCCTGCGCGATCTCGGCTGGACCCTGGTGGCCGAAGTGCCACAGGCGCAAATCTACGCCGAGGCCCGTCGCGCCATGTGGATGAGCGGCGGTATTGGCCTGGCGGTGGCACTGGTGTGCCTGCTGCTGGTGGTGTTGCTGGCCCGTGGCCTGGTACGGCCGATTCGTCAGGTAACAGCGGCGCTGGTCGCCATCGGTAGCGGTGGTGGAGATTTGACCCATCGGCTGGATGCCAGTCGCGCCGATGAACTGGGCGATCTGGCGCGTGGCTTCAATCGGTTCCTTGATAGCCAGCGCGAGATGATCGGCGAAGTGCTGGCCACCAGCGAACGCTTGCGCACCGCAGTCGGTCAGGTGGCGCGGGTGGTGGACAACACCGCAGAGCGTTCCGGGCGCCAGCAGGAGATGACCGACATGGTTGCCACCGCTGTTCACGAAATGGGCCTGACCGTGCAGGAAATTGCGCAAAACGCCGGCAACGCGGCAGTCGCTTCGCAAAACGCCCGGGATGAAGCCCTGCAGGCTCGGGAAGTGGTCGGCGGTTCGATCCGCCATATTGAAAGCATGTCCGACGAAATCGGTGTCGCCGCCAGCGCCGTGGGCGAGCTGGCCAATCAGGTGGCCTCGATCGATCAGGTGCTGGCGGTGATTCGCGGGATTTCCGAACAGACCAACCTGCTGGCGCTCAATGCCGCCATCGAGGCTGCGCGGGCCGGGGACATGGGTCGCGGATTTGCGGTGGTTGCCGATGAAGTGCGCACTTTGGCTCGACGTACCCAGGCTTCCACCGATGAGATCCAGCAGATGATCGGCAGCCTCAAACAGGGCGCGGAGAACGCGGTGTCTTCGATGCATTCCGGGCAAGCGGCCACGGGCACGGGGGTTGAGTCGAGCCAGCGCACCGGGGCCTCGTTGACGGCGATTACCGGGCAGGTCGAACGCATCAGCGACATGAACCACCAGGTGGCGACGGCGACTGAAGAGCAGTCGGCGGTGACCGAGGAGATCAATCGCAACGTACAGGGGATTTCCGACCTGGCGCGGGCGACGGCGGGGGAGGTCAGGGCTTGCCGGGAGGATTGTCAGACGTTGCAGCGGTTGGCGGATGATCTGGCGCGGCAGATGGGTGGGTTTCGCTTGAATTGATGGGTTGTCGGTGCGGGCCTCTTCGCGAGCAAGCCCGCTCCCACAGTGGATCGCATTTCAACTGTGGGAGCGGGCTTGCTCGCGAATGGATTTCAGCTGCACCTCAAGACTTGGATCAGAACCACTCATCCTGCATGTTCAAGCAAACATCATCCCGCGCCTCAAGAATCGCTAGTTCATGGTGACAACCCGGCACTTCCCAGGTCAGGAAGTACCGTGCCGCCTGCAACTTGCCTTTATAGAAACTCACATCCGCCGCATTCCCCTTGGCCAGCCCTTCCTCGGCGCGAATCGCCTGTTCCAGCCAGCGCCAGCCAATCACTGCATGGCCAAACACTTTCAGGTACAGCGCCGAGTTGGCCAGGCTGCTGTTGACCTTACCCTGGGCCAGGTCCGTCAGCAGGCCAATGGTCACGGTTTGCAGGCGCGCCACCAGTTTCTCCAGCGGCTCACGCAGTGCAGTCAGCGATTCATGGGCCTGTGCGCGCTCGGTGGTGTCGGCGATCAGGCGGATCAGTTGCTTAAGCCCGGCACCGCCGTTCTGTGCCAGTTTGCGCCCCAGCAGGTCCAGCGACTGGATGCCGTGGGTGCCTTCGTGGATCGGGTTGAGGCGGTTGTCGCGGTAGTACTGTTCAACCGGATATTCGCGGGTATAGCCGTGACCGCCGAGGATCTGGATCGCCAGCTCGTTGGCTTTCAGGCAAAACTCCGACGGCCAGGATTTGGCGATGGGCGTCAGCAGGTCCAGCAGTTCATGGGCCTGCTTGCGTTCGGCTTCGGTCTCGAGGGTGGTGGTGTCGTCGAACAGGCGGGCGGTGTACAAACCCAGGTCGAACGAACCTTCGACGTAAGCCTTCTGGGTCAGCAGCATGCGTTTGACGTCGGCGTGCTGGATGATCGCCACGGGCGCAGTGTTCGGGTCCTTGCTGTCCGGCACGCGACCCTGCGGACGCTCGCGGGCGTACTCCAGGGAATACAGGTAGCCGGCGTAGCCAAGCATCACCGCGCCCATGCCGACGCCGATCCGCGCTTCGTTCATCATCTGGAACATGTAGCTCAGGCCGTGGTGCGGCTTGCCCACCAGATAGCCGACGCACTCACCGTTATCGCCGAAGTTCAGCGCGGTAGACGTGGTGCCGCGCCAGCCCATCTTGTGGAACAGCCCTGCCAGCAGCACGTCGTTACGCTGGCCAAGGCTGCCGTCATCGTTGACCAGGAACTTGGGCACGATGAACAGCGAAATGCCCTTCACCCCTGCGGGTGCATCCGGCAGCTTGGCCAGGACCATGTGCACGATGTTTTCCGACAGCGGATGATCGCCGCCGGAGATGAAAATCTTGTTGCCCTTGAGTCGATAGGTCCCGTCCGGCGCAGGCTCGGCCCGTGTGCGAATATCCGACAGCGACGAGCCCGCATGGGGTTCGGTCAGGGCCATGGTGCCAAAGAAGCGACCGTCGATCATCGGTTGCAGGAAGCGGCGCTTCTGTTCTTCGGTGCCGAAACTTTCGATCAGGTTCGCCGCGCCCATGGTCAGGAAGGGATAGGACGTCGTCGCCGCGTTGGCCGATTGAAAGTGGGCGAAGCAGGCCTGGGACAGCAGGGTGGGCAGTTGCATGCCGCCGGCGTCGAAACTGCGTGCGGCATTGAGGAAGCCCGCTTCGAGGAAGGCATCCACCGCCGGTTTCACTTCGGGAATCAGGATCGCCTTGCCGTCTTCATAACGCGGCTCGTTCTCGTCGCCCTTGCGGTTGTGCGGGGCGAAGAACTTCTCGGCGATGTTGCGGGCGGTGCCGAGGGCGGCATCGAAGGTCTCGCGATTGTGCTCGGCGAAACGCTCACGCTGGGTCAGGCCCTCGGCATCGAGGACTTCATACAGCTCGAAAGCCAGATTGCGGGAACTGAGCAACGTCTCGGACATGGCGGCCTACCTTTTGTTGGGATGGGCCGAGTCTAGGCGTGGGAATAGTGGTTGAACAGGATGATTGATGAGCGTGATGGTAGGACAGAGCAGGGCCTTAGCTGGCGCCACAATAACAAATGTGGGAGCGGGCTTGCTCGCGAAGAGGCCGGCAAATTCAACATCTTTGTTGAATGACACACCGCCTTCGCGAGCAAGCCCGCTCCCACAGGGGTATTGCATATCGGGCAGCCATTGCGGCTGCCCGATCGTGTTGCGGTTTATCCGATCGTCATCAAGCTGGCATTACCGCCCGCCGCAGCCGTGTTAACACTCAACGCCCGCTCAATCACCAGGCGCTCCAACGCAATGTTGGTTTCACCCTGCGACAAGCCCTGAACCCCGACAATGGCACCGGCACGCTTGGCCACTTGCTGGCAAACCGCGCGCAACTGGTCGGAATGGCCGTGATGCAGCACCGCATCAATCACCACTTCGTCCTTGTTCCAGTCGGACACAAGCTTGATGCGTGCCTGAATATCTTTCGGCAGGCGGGCGAACAAAGCCTTGGTCAGCTCAGCTTCCGGCCATACCGCCGAACCGCCGACAGCCAGTACTGCCGCCAGTTGCGTCAGCAGATCGCCTTCGACTTCCGCCAGGCACAGCACGTGCTCACGCGGCAGGATCGCATAACTGTTGCGCTCGCCGGTCGGGCCAGCCAGCACGCGGGTGATACCGCTTTGCGATTGTGCGGCGAACTGTACGCACAGGGTGCTCAGGTCGGCGAACTTGTTGCTGTCGGCCCAGGCTTTCAGGACGGTCAGCGGCTTGCTCATGGCGTCGCGCAGACGAACGTCCGGCGCTGCGATGGCGTCACCGCGAGCGAAGGATTGTTCGATCGCATCGGTAGGACGGGTCGACAGCAGGCGGTACAGGTACAGCGGGCCACCGGCTTTCGGACCAGTACCCGACAGGCCTTCGCCGCCGAACGGCTGCACGCCGACCACGGCACCGACGATGTTGCGGTTCACGTAGACGTTACCGGCATTGACGTTGTCGATCACCTTGGCGATGGTCTCGTCGATGCGGGTGTGCACACCCAGGGTCAGACCGTAGCCGGAAGCGTTGATCTGCGCGATCAGTTGATCGATGTCCTTGCGCTTGTAGCGCACCACGTGCAGCACCGGACCGAAGATCTCCCGTTGCAGTTCGTCGAAGCTTTCCAGTTCGATCAGCGTCGGCATCACGAAGGTGCCGCGTTTGACTTCTTCGGCGTCGGCGATGGCCACCTGGTAAACGCTGCGACCTTTGTCGCGCATGGCCTGGATGTGCTTCTCGATGCCAGCCTTGGCTTCGGCGTCGATCACCGGGCCGATGTCCACGGACAGGCGCTCAGGGTTGCCGAGGCGGCTTTCAGCCATGGCGCCCTTGAGCATTTCGATCACGCGGTCGGCGGAATCTTCCTGCAGGCACAGCACGCGCAGGGCCGAGCAACGCTGACCGGCACTGTCGAAGGCCGACGACACCACGTCGATCACCACCTGTTCGGTCAGTGCCGAAGAGTCGACGATCATCGCGTTCTGGCCACCGGTTTCGGCGATCAGCGGAATCGGACGACCCTGGCTGTCTAGGCGACCGGCAATGTTGCGTTGCAGCAGACGAGCGACTTCGGTGGAACCGGTGAACATCACGCCTTTGACGCGATCATCACCCACAAGGCCAGCGCCGACGGTTTCGCCGCGACCCGGCAGCAGTTGCAGCACGCCCTCGGGAATGCCGGCTTCGAGCAGCAGGCGCACGGCTTGAGCTGCGACCAGCGGCGTCTGTTCCGCTGGCTTGGCCAAGACCGGGTTACCGGCTGCCAGTGCCGCAGCTACCTGGCCGCTGAAGATCGCCAGCGGGAAGTTCCACGGGCTGATGCACACCACCGGGCCCAGCGGGCGGTGGGCGTCATTGGTGAAATCGTTGCGTGCCTGCACCGCGTAGTAACGCAGGAAGTCCACGGCTTCACGCACCTCGGCGATGGCGTTGGCGAAGGTCTTGCCGGCTTCGCGAGCCAGCAGGCCCATCAGCGGCTGGATCTCGCCTTCCATCAGGTCGGCGGCGCGTTCCAGGATCGCGGCGCGTTCGGCCGGCGGGGTGGCCTGCCAGATTGGCGCGGCGTTCAGGGCGCACTGGATCGCGTTGTCGACGTCTTCGACGGTCGCTTCCTGTACATGGCCAACCACGTCACGCAGGTCGGACGGGTTCAGCACTGGCGCGGGGGTTTCGCTGCTGGACGCGCAACCGAGCATCGGCGCGGCCTTCCAGTGGTTGTGCGCGGTGGCCAGCAGGGCGCAGGACAGCGACGCCAAGCGATGTTCGTTGGCCATGTCGATGCCGCTGGAGTTGGCGCGCTCGGCACCGTACAGGTCACGCGGCAGCGGAATGCGCGGGTGCGGCAGGCCGAAACCACCTTCCACGGTCGCCATCTGCTCGATGCTGGCTACCGGGTCGGCTACCAGTTCCTGGATCGAAATCGACTGGTCGGCAATCCGGTTGACGAACGAGGTGTTCGCGCCGTTTTCCAGCAGGCGACGCACCAGGTAGGCCAGCAGGGTTTCATGGGTGCCGACCGGTGCGTACACGCGGCACGGACGGTTCAGCTTGCCTTCGGAAACTTTGCCTACAACCTGTTCGTACAGCGGTTCACCCATGCCGTGCAGGCACTGGAACTCATACTGGCCCGGGTAATAGTTCTGACCGGCGATGTGATAAATGGCCGACAGGGTGTGGGCGTTGTGCGTGGCGAACTGCGGGTAGATGACTTCCGGCACCGACAGCAGTTTGCGTGCGCAAGCGATGTAGGACACGTCGGTGTACACCTTGCGGGTGTAGACCGGATAGCCTTCCAGGCCTTCGACCTGGGCGCGCTTGATCTCGCTGTCCCAGTACGCGCCTTTCACCAGGCGGATCATCAGGCGATGACGGCTGCGGCGAGCCAGGTCGATCACGTAGTCGATCACGTACGGGCAACGCTTCTGGTAAGCCTGGATGACGAAACCGATGCCGTTCCAGCCAGTCAGTTGCGGCTCGAAGCACAGGCGCTCGAGCAGATCCAGCGACAGCTCCAGTCGGTCGGCTTCTTCGGCGTCGATGTTCAGGCCGATGTCGTATTGCTTGGCCAGCAGGGTCAGCGACAGCAGGCGCGGGTACAGCTCATCCATCACGCGCTCGTACTGCGCACGGCTGTAACGCGGGTGCAGGGCGGACAGCTTGATCGAAATGCCCGGGCCTTCATAAATCCCACGACCGTGGGACGCTTTGCCGATCGAGTGGATGGCTTGTTCGTACGAGGCCAGGTACTTCTGCGCATCGTGCTCGGTCAGTGCGGCTTCACCGAGCATGTCGTAGGAATAGCGGAAACCCTTGGCTTCGAACTTGCTGGCGTTGGCCAGCGCTTCGGCGATGGTTTCGCCGGTGACGAACTGCTCGCCCATCAGGCGCATGGCCATGTCGACACCCTTGCGGATCATCGGCTCGCCGCTCTTGCCGATGATGCGGCTCAGGGACGACGTCAGGCCGGCTTCGTTGTGCGTAGACACCAGCTTGCCGGTCAGCAGCAGGCCCCAGGTCGCGGCGTTGACGAACAGCGACGGGCTGTTGCCCAGGTGCGGGTGCCAGTTGCCGGTGCTGATCTTGTCGCGGATCAGGGCGTCGCGGGTGCCTTTGTCCGGGATGCGCAGCAGCGCTTCGGCCAGGCACATCAGCGCCACGCCTTCCTGGGACGACAGGGAGAATTCCTGCAGCAGGCCCTGAACGATACCGGCACGGCCGCCAGCGCTCTTCTGGTTGCGCAGTTTTTCCGCGATAGACGCAGCGAGCTTGTTGGTGGCTTCGGCCATAGGCGCCGGCAGGCGAGCCTGCTCGATCAGCATCGGCACCACTTCCGGCTCGGGGCGACGGTAGGCGGCAGTGATCGAAGCGCGCAGTACGGATTGCGGCAGGATGCTTTCGGCGAATTCGAGGAAGCACTGGTGGGCGTGATCCAGAGGCGCGTCGACGTTGTCGTCGGAATCCTTGGTCAAACCATTCAGCTCGGACAGGGTTGCACCACCCTCGAGTTTTTCCAGGTAATTGAAGATTGCCTGCTTGATCAGCCAATGCGGCGTGCGATCAATCGAGGTCGCGGCAGCCTTGAGGCGTTCGCGGGTCGGGTCGTCAAGTTTGACCCCAAGGGTGGTGGTAGCCATGTTTTTATCCTCATGTTTGCCACGACTGCGTGGCATCAGCTGGCGGCAAGATTAGCCGTGCGACTGTTGAGGTGCAACCGGGTGCAACCCTTTTTTTGTCGGAATGTTACGCAGCTCGTCAGGAAATAAATTCTGGTACGCAAGTGCCGCCCCTGCTTGGTGCTTTTTAGGGTGGCTGATCCTCCTTCTTGCTCCGAAAAGGAGCAAAAAACCGGGTTTGAAATTTATTTCCGACTAGGTGCAACTTATTCTCGAGAAACTGGTTGCACCTTATTTGCTTTGTTGAATAGCATTCGTGCCCAAGGTGCAACCCGAATTGAATTCAGGTGCTCCGGCTGATGGCTTTCCTGGGGAAACATCAGTCATAAATGCGCGGGATCCCGGATCGTCTGTCAAACGTCACCGTTTGCCAGCGGTTCACCAGCCGCTGCTACATAAAAACAAAGCCAGGGCGTCACTTAAATGAGCGTAAGCAATCCAACCCTGATCACGTTCGTGATCTACATCGCAGCAATGGTGCTGATCGGCTTCATGGCCTATCGCTCTACCAACAACCTTTCCGATTACATCCTGGGCGGTCGTAGCCTGGGCAGCGTCGTGACCGCACTGTCCGCCGGCGCCTCCGACATGAGCGGCTGGTTGTTGATGGGCCTGCCGGGCGCGATCTACATGTCCGGTCTGTCCGAAAGCTGGATCGCCATCGGCCTGATCGTCGGTGCGTACCTCAACTGGCTGTTCGTCGCCGGCCGTCTGCGTGTGCAGACCGAGCACAACGGCGATGCGTTGACCCTACCGGACTACTTCTCAAGCCGTTTCGAAGACAAAAGCGGCCTGCTGCGGATCATCTCCGCCGTCGTGATCCTGGTGTTCTTCACCATCTACTGCGCTTCCGGCATCGTGGCCGGCGCCCGCCTGTTCGAAAGCACCTTCGGCATGTCCTACGAGACAGCGCTGTGGGCCGGTGCTGCGGCGACGATTGCCTACACCTTCGTCGGCGGTTTCCTGGCAGTGAGCTGGACTGACACCGTACAAGCGACCCTGATGATCTTCGCCCTGTTGCTCACGCCGATCATCGTGCTGCTGGCCACCGGTGGCGTCGACACCACGTTCCTGGCCATCGAAGCGCAAGACGCCAGCAACTTCGACATGCTGAAGAACACCACCTTCATCGGCATCATCTCGCTGATGGGTTGGGGCCTGGGCTACTTCGGCCAGCCGCACATCCTGGCGCGTTTCATGGCAGCCGATTCGGTGAAGTCGATCGCCAAGGCCCGTCGCATCTCCATGGCCTGGATGATCCTGTGCCTGGGCGGCACCGTGGCGGTAGGCTTCTTCGGTATCGCCTATTTCTCGGCGCACCCGGAAGTAGCAGGTCCTGTGACCGAAAACCACGAGCGTGTGTTCATAGAGCTGGCGAAAATCCTGTTCAACCCATGGGTTGCCGGTGTACTGCTGTCGGCCATTCTGGCGGCGGTCATGAGCACCCTGAGCTGCCAGCTGCTGGTGTGCTCGAGCGCCCTGACCGAAGACTTCTACAAGACCTTCCTGCGTAAATCCGCTTCCCAGGTTGAACTGGTCTGGGTCGGCCGCGCCATGGTGCTGCTGGTTGCCCTGATTGCCATCGCGATGGCCGCCAACCCGGAAAACCGCGTACTGGGCCTGGTGAGCTACGCCTGGGCCGGTTTCGGCGCTGCATTCGGTCCGGTCGTACTGATCTCCGTGATCTGGAAAGACATGACCCGCAACGGCGCACTGGCCGGCATCCTGGTCGGCGCGATCACCGTGATCGTCTGGAAGCATTTCGAACTGCTGGGCCTGTACGAAATCATCCCTGGCTTCATCTTCGCCAGCCTGGCGATCTACATCGTCAGCAAGCTGGGCACGCCGACTGCCGGCATGCTTTCGCGCTTTGCTGCTGCCGAGGCGGATTTCCGTTTGAACAAGTGATAAGTGATGGGGTGAACGCTCCCCGTCGCTGATGAAAGAACGGCTCGCAGCCTCAAGGTGCGGGCCGTTTTTTTTGGCGCGCCAGGACCGAAAACCGGCGTTAGTCATCCCGTTTCCGTGGTCCTTTTCCGTCCAGCTCGTAAGGCATTTCCTGATTTTCTAGACCGTCTTGAGTTTCCTCTTTGTCCACGTACTTTGCGTTAAGCCGCTCATCCCGAGTCGGCTTATCGATGGTTAACAGTGGTGCGCTTTCCATGACTGGGGCGCCAGCAGAGAGGGAGATCAGCAATGGCCAAAGGACATTTCATTCGCCTGGGTGACGAGACCACTTGCGGCGGCAAGGTGTTGGAAGCCGACACACGCGTCATGATGTTTGGTATCGCCCATGCGCGTGAAGGCGACCGCGTTTCCTGCGGCAAAAACGACGAAACCTACAAGATCGTGGGAGGCGTCTCCTACATCAACAGTCATGGCAGGATCGTGGCGGGCTCGCTGGACAGCTACAGCACCTGCCCGTGCAGAGCCAGGTTGATCCCGTCGGTTTTTAACGCCACTTATGAGTCGCGTAGCAGTGCTGCGCCCCAGACCACAGGGGCCGCGCCCCAACCGACCACACCTTTCGCCGGCAACCCGGCAGCACCACGTCCAGCCGGTTTCGCGTCTGCGTCGAGCACTCCCAAGCCGGTTTCCTTAGGCAGTGCAGCAACCCAGGAACCAGGCTTCTACATCGTGCCCAAGAGCACCACCCGCGAACAACTTGAAGCCTCCTTGTTCACCGTGCGTGACCCGGCGGTGATGGGCAAATTCAAGCTGCTCAATCCCAACTTGCGTGACGTCAAAGCCGGCTCGATGATCGTGCTGAGTGACCCCAACAACTACCAGTGCACCCGTGAAGAAGCCCTGCTCATGGACGTGGCGGCCAAGACCAACCAGATCATTGAATCGCTTAGCCCGGAAGAAGCGGATTTCATGGTGCAACACCGTGATGTCATCCAGGCCTTCCTGACCTATGGCTCGAACGCTATTGGCGTTGGCGCGAGTATTTTCAAGAACAACCTGGGTAACGTAGGCAATGCCTTGAGGGATATTGAAGCGTTGCAACAGAATACGCTGCAGAGAGATGGGCACCTGCGTTCGCCAGCATTCTTTGCAGAGCGCCAGCGTCTGCTTGCACAACTGAACAGCCATATGACGGCACTGACCCGCAAGGGCATTGGATTCCCTGACCATATCAACTTGAAAAAAATGTTGGGTATTTCCAGCCAAAGCCTGGTCCACCACTGGACCAATGCCAGTCCAGCGGGGCAAATACCGGGTCATGTCACCCATCTTGAAGGTGTGGCGAAGGCTTCTAAATACGTCAAATACGGCGGTTGGCTCGGGACAGCCGTCGGCGGAGGAGCATCTGTCTTGAAGGTTCGAGAAGTGTGTACTGCGGGAAACACCGAGGCATGCGAACGGGTTAGATTTACTGAAACAGGAAGTTTTGTTGTTGGCGTCGGCGGCGGTATGGGGGCTGGCTGGATGTTAAGTGCCCCAGTTGTCGGTGCACTGTGTATTGGATTAGGGGTGCCTACAGGCGGGATAGGCACTTTGGCATGCAGCATCGTCGTGGCTGGCGCTGGAGCTTACGCAGGTGGCGAAATGGGTGGAAAGCTTGGTGAACTAATTGGTGAGGTGGTGTATGAGGCGACGAAATGAGTACCGCAGGAATTGTTGTTGGTATTTTGAGTTGTTTCGTAGGCGTTGGTCTTTTCATGTGCATCGCCATTGCCCTTTACTTGGGTTATACCCAAGGTGAGCAGATGTCTAAGTGTTTCAAGAATAGTGCTTCAAGTATAACTAGTGCTACGCATAGGCACTCAGGCCCTTACGGAAAAATACAGCTTGTGGGAGGAATTTCTTTTGTGGTGACATTTCCTCGGTTTTTTTTAAAACACGGAATCCTCGATGCTGCAGATGCTGGAAACTTCCCCTTGCATTACAAACGAAAGCTTATAGCGCTGCAATGGAGCTTTATAGGGGTTTTTATCTCTATGGCGTTACTAGCCTGTCTAGGCTGGTCAGGAATACTAGATTAGCTAGCAAATTGGCGAGGATTTTCCGAGATCACTCAATGAGCATAAGCGTTGCAGACGCACTATTCCTAGCATCAGGACTGGTAGTTTTTGGTGGGGCACTTGTTGCTTTTGGAGTCGCACTGTACTTGGGTTACACCAAGGGTGACGTCTTGTCCGAGCATTTCCAAAACAGCTCCTTCCTCCTGACTCTCGGCATAAAAAGGCGTTCAAGTTTTTATGGCAGGATACAGTTGATAGGGAACATCTCTAGCATTCTTACATTTCCCGGATTTTTCCTTAACGAGGTCTGGCCAGCGCTGAGGACATAGACAGCTTCCCGCTAAAACTTAAGCAGCAGCTTGTAATGCTGCAATGGAGTTTTATCGGACTTATCGCTGCAACGGTATTGCTGGTCATAATAGAAAAATCAGGAGTGCTTAGCTGAAACACACAAAGTCCATACCGAGAGCGGCTGGGGACTGCGGGGGGGCTATACCAAGATGGATGTTCTCTTTGGACAAAGTGGGTGCTAGTTGCGGGGGCGGTCTTCGGCGGGGGGTAGGTGTTGTCACAAGATCAAGATCAAAGATCGCAGCCTTCGGCAGCTCCTACAGGTGTCAGATCCATCTTGCGCGATCCCTGTAGGAGCTGCCGAAGGCTGCGATCTTTTGACGTTGAGGGCCACTCAGCCCCCAACCCCTGACTTGCTGGCCGGTAAAAGGTAAACTTGCCGGCCTTCGCAGGAGCAACCATGAATTATCGCCACGCCTTCCATGCCGGCAATCACGCCGATGTGTTCAAACACCTGACCTTGACCCGCCTCATCGCACTGATGTCGCGCAAGGAGCAGCCGTTTGCCTATCTCGACACTCACGCCGGCATTGGTCTGTACGACCTTCAAGGCGATCAGGCCAGCCGTACCGGTGAGTACCTGGAAGGCATCGCGCGTTTGTGGGATCAGCCGGATCTGCCGATCCTGACGGCTGATTACATGCAGGTGCTGCATGAGATGAACCCGGATGGACAGTTACGCTATTACCCGGGGTCGCCGGAGTTGGCGCGGCGCCTGACGCGTGCGCAGGACCGTGTGTTGCTCAACGAGAAACACACGGAAGACGGCGTGTTGCTCAAGGACAATATGGCCGGGGATCGGCGGGTCAAGGTGCATCTTGGTGAAGGTTGGCATGTGCCGCGGGCGTTGCTTCCAGTGCCCGAGAAGCGCGCGGTGATGTTGATCGATCCGCCGTTCGAAAAGCTCGACGAGATGCAGCGCTGTGCAGCGTCCTTGAAAGAGGCTGTGGGGCGGATGCGCCAGACCGTGGCGGCGATCTGGTACCCGGTGAAGGATCAGCGCGCGTTGCGCCGTTTCTACCAGGACCTGGCCGGTACCGGTGCGCCGAAGTTGTTGCGGGTCGAGTTGCTGGTGCATCCGTTGGATACGCCTAACAGCCTGAACGGCTCCGGTTTGGCGATTGCCAATCCGCCGTGGGGGCTGGAGGAAGAGTTGCGTGAGTTGCTGCCGTGGTTGTCCGAGAAGCTTGGGCAGACGCAGGGCGGGTGGCGGATGGATTGGTTGATTGCCGAGTAATGCTCGGCCTGTAGGAGCCGGCTTGCCGGCGAAGGCGTCCGGGAGATCACCGTAAGGCTTCCCGCCGCCTTCGCTGGCAAGCCAGCTCCTACAAAAGATTTTGCGTCAGATCAGATAGGGCAGGTCACACCGGTACCGCCAATCCCGCAATAGCCTTCCGGGTTTTTCGCCAGATACTGCTGGTGATAAGCCTCGGCGAAGAAGAACGTCGGAGCTTCGTCGATTTCGGTGGTGATGATGCCCTTGCCGGCCTTGGTCAGTTCGACCTGGAACACCTGCGCGCTTTTTTTCGCGGCTTCCAGTTGGCTCGGGTTGGTCGCGTAGATCACCGAGCGATACTGGGTGCCGAGGTCATTGCCCTGGCGCATGCCCTGGGTCGGGTTGTGCAGTTCCCAGAACATCTTCAGCAGCGCTTCGTAGCTGACTTTTGCCGGCTCGTAGACCACCAGCACGACTTCGCTATGGCCGGTCAAGCCAGAGCAGACTTCTTCGTAAGTCGGGTTCGGGGTGAAGCCGCCAGCGTAACCTACGGCCGTACTGACCACGCCTTCACGCTGCCAGAACCTGCGTTCCGCGCCCCAGAAGCAGCCAAGGCCGAAGATCGCGAAATCCACGTCCATCGCGAACGGACCCAGCAGCGGGGCGTCGTGGACGAAGTGTTTTTCCGGCACGGTCATGGGGGTTTCACGGCCAGGCAGAGCTTGTTCTTTGGTAGGGAGCACGTTTTTGTTCACCAGAATTTCCGAGCGCAGAACCATCTTCAGTCCTCTCAGTCATTGAAATAGTTAGAGATGCAGTGTGCCCGAGTGTTGGCTCGCTGTCAGGCGATCGGGCCGCGCGGATAGCGTTTGAGCCTGTCGATCAGGTCGAGGCCCGGGATCGGTTTGTCGAACAGGTAGCCCTGGCCAACGTCGCAACGGTGGCGACGCAGGAAGGCCAACTGCTCGGCGGTCTCGATGCCTTCAGCCACGACCTTGAGTTTCAGGTTGTGGGCCATGGCGATCACTGCGGAGGTGATTTCCATGTCGTCCTGGTTATCCGGGATCTCGTGGATGAAGCTTCGATCGATCTTGATGATGTCGATGGGGAATTTTTTCAAGTAGCTGAGCGACGAGTAACCGGTGCCGAAGTCGTCCATCGCCAGGGTCAGGCCCAGGCGCTTGAGCTGGTCGAGCTGCAGGTGAGTGTCTTCGGTGGCTTCCAGCAGCAGGCCTTCGGTCAGTTCCAGCTCCAGCAGGCGCGACGGCAGCGCTTCTTCCTTGAGGATGTTGGCGATGGACGCCACCAGGTCCGGGTCGGAGAACTGCTTGGGTGACAAGTTGATGGCCACCTGCAGGTTGCCCAGGCCGGCGGCCGTCAGCGCCTTGCTCATGCGGCAGGCCTGGCGGGCGATCCATTTGCCGATCGGTATGATCAGGCCGGTTTCTTCCGCGACGCTGATGAACTGGTCTGGGCGGATCATGCCTTTTTCCGGGTGATTCCAGCGCAACAGTGCTTCCATCCCCAGCAGGCGTCCGCTGCGCAGGCAGAGCTTGGGTTGGTAGAACACGTCCAGTTCGTTCTGGGTCAGGGCGCGGCGCAGGTTGTTCTCGACGAACAGCTTGTAGCTGGCCTCGGCGTTCAGGGCTTCGGTGAAGATCTGCACCTGATGTTTGCCGTTGGCCTTGGCCTTGTGCAGGGCCAGCCCGGCGTTGCGCATCAGGGTCTGCGGGTCGCGCCCATGCAAGGGGGCACAGGCCAGGCCGACCGAGCCGGTCACGCTGATCAGCTGGTTGTCGACGAACATCGGTTTGTCGAGGGTCGTGAGCAACTGGTTGGCGACCTGCTGCCCGAGTTCCAGGCCCGTATTGTCCAGCAGCACCGCGAATTCGTTACTGGCAAACCGCGCCAGGCTACCACCCGGGTTGAGGCTGTTGCGCAGACGCCGGGCCAGGCTGATCAGCAGCTTGTCGCCGGTCTGATGACCGAGGCTGTCGTTGATCCGCTTGAAGTTGTCGATGTCGACCAGCAACAGGCTGATGGGCGCGTCGCTGTCGCGGGCGAAGCGTTCGTCGAGGTTGCGAATGAAGGCCGGGCGGTTGCCAAGGTTGGTCAGGTTGTCGGTATAGGCCAGGCGCTCGATGCGTTGCTGGGCGAGCTTGGTCTGGGTGATGTCTTCATAGATGCCGATGTAATGGGTCAGCTCGCGGTTGTCGCCATAGACCTTGGAGATCGACAGCTGGCCCCAGTAGGGTTCGAGGTTTTTGCGGCGGCTCTTGAACTCGCCCTGCCAGCTGTTGCTCTTGGCCAGCGCGGAGGGCGCGTCGAACAGCAGTTCACTGAGGTTCTCCAGTGCCGGCAATTCCGCCAGGCGCTGGCCGTGGACTTCTTCGGTGGTGTACTGGGTAATCGCCGTGAAGCTCGGGTTGACGTACTCCACGATGCCATCGCAATTGACCAGCAAAAAGGCGTTGGCGCTTTGCTCGACCGCCCGCTGGAACAGATGCAGGGCGCTGGTGGCGGTCCGTCGGTTGTGATTGTTGATGACCTGGGCAAACTGATCCGCCAGCTCGCCGGCGAAAGCGATTTCGTCCGACTGCCAGGCGCGGGTCGCACCGGTTTGTTCCAGGCACAACACGCCGACCACCTGGCCGTCGACACGGATGCTGGCATCGAGCATCGCATTGACATCCCGCGGACGCAGGCTTTCGGCCATGTCCCGGGTGCGCGGGTCGCGCATGGCGTTGTGGGCATCGATGGCGCGGCCGGTATGCAGGGCGTCGAGGTAATCGGGGAATATGCTGACGTCGATCGGCGCCGGCAACAGGTATTCCTGGGTCGAGCGGTGATAGGCCGAGATGGGCGCCAGCATCGAGCCTTCCAGGTGCCACAGGCTGGCGCAGTCGATCTGGTAAATCTCGCAGGCGCTGCGCGTGATCAGTTCGGCGGCTTCCCGCAGGGAATTGTTGCTGCTGTAGCGCTGGCGGGTCAGCAGCAGGATCAGGTCCTGCTGGGCACGCGCCCGGTCCAGATGTTGCAGTTGTTCCTGCTGGGCGCGCTGGTTGAGCTCCAGGGCGATTTGCAGGCGCGAGTTCTGGGTTTCGAGGTCCAGCGCCGGCAGCAGCGGGTCATCCTCGAACAGGCCGTCAATGACCAGCAGGTAACCGCGCAACAGGTGTCGATTGTGTTGTTTGTAAGCTTCGCCCAGTTCCAG
The DNA here is from genome assembly GCF_046042685.1 of Pseudomonas sp. PLMAX. NCBI lineage: Bacteria > Pseudomonadati > Pseudomonadota > Gammaproteobacteria > Pseudomonadales > Pseudomonadaceae > Pseudomonas > Pseudomonas sp. PLMAX. The sequence goes on from NZ_CP064949.1 coordinate 624,143, forward strand.
CAGGCTCAGCGAGCCAGAGGCGGTGTGCAGGGTGTAGCGGATCAGATAGTGGGTGCTTTCGCTCAGCTGCGCCTGAATCGCATCGTGCAGCTGATAGCGAGCTTCCGGCTCCATCAGGCTGGCGTAGGGCGAGCCGACCAGGGCGCACAGCTCCACCGCCGGCAGGCCGAACTGGCGTTCGCAATTGGGGTCGAGAAACAGCAGCGCCCAGCTTGGTTCATTCAGCCGTTCGAAACGCAGCATGCCGAGCCGCGAGGGCACAGGCAGCTGCGTCACTACCTCGGCCACCATACGGCTGGCGGCATCGGGTTGGCTTTTCATGGAGGGAAACTCGCTTCGAATATGCTGATCGCGCCGGGCTCTCGCCCTCTTTACTGTTGCCTGCGGCAAGGTTGCATCATTGCGACACTGACTGACAAGAGAGATGAAGGCCAAGTGCTATAAGAATATGTCGGCAGCAGTGAAGATTTCTCCAGCGCACGACTGAAAGATTGTATTAGGCCGAAATGTTCGCAGCCTTCGGCAGCTCCTACAGGGGGTTGTGTACTCCTGTAGGAGCTGTCGAAGGCTGCGATCTTTTGCGTTTAACGCAGCAAAATACTGACCGCCTGTAACAGGCCGCCATCCCGGTCGTGATAGCGCACATGAACCTGCTCCGAATCGACGATCAGGTGCGCGAAGTTATCCTGGCTGATCACATCACTGGTCAGCGCGTGTCGGTAATCGCCCCCAGCGGTTCGGGCCAGGGGTTTATCGAGGATGAAGGTGGAGGCCTTGGCATAGGGCAGCAGCTTGCTGTTGCACAGGGGCGAGGAGACGATGGTATGCACTTCGAAGCTCGGGTCCGTGCTGTGGGTCAGACGGCTGGTCAATGAGCCGTGGACGTCGCCTGAAATGATGAAGACATTTTTGATGGCGTGTGTGCGAATCGTTTCAAGCAGCCGTAGTCGTTGCGCGGGAAAGCCTTGCCAGGCGTCGTTGTCCGGGCGTTTGTTGTCGGGGTAGAACATGACGCTGGTGACCACGAATTTGACCCGGGCCGAACTGTTGATCAGCCAGGCGCACAAGGCCTGCTCCTGCTCGATATCGAGGATGCGTCGGTCGTTGGCTGCAAGATTGCGTCGGGTACGGGTGTCGGTGACGAACCATTCGATATCACCGTCGGTGAACTGGTACCAGTATTTGTCCAGTTTCCTGTTGATTTGCCCATCGGCGCAGAGTTCGTATGCCGGGCCATGGCTGGCCTGGTACAACTCATAGGCGTTCATCGCATTGGCATATAGAAAGTCATCGGACTTGTTTCTGTTGGCTGGCCAATTGTCCTCGATCTCATGATCATCGAGGGTCATATAAGTTGGCAGGGCTGACATTAACTTTGCGATGTGTGGCTGTGAAAAGGCCACGCGATATTTGCGAAGAATATCCTTGAGTTCGCGGTCCGGGGCAATGAAGTTCAGATCATCGACGTAGATCTGGTCACCGGTCATCAACATTGCACTGACAGGCGGATCGGCCTGCTCGGCCAGTCTTGCTATTGACGCGAATATCCTGTCACCCAGATGCGGTTCGGCCGCAATGCCTGCGGTCAGCCGCAGATAGCGGCAAGAACCCATAACATAGGCCCTGGGTTGTGTGGCCTGGCTTGAACGGGTGCGCAAGCGATGGATCTGCCGCGGCCACTGCAAGGTCAGTTCCTGAATTGTCCCTGCAGAGTGCACCGGGTTGAACCAGCCTGCCTGATATTCATGCACGGTGTCGGCGGTCAGGTCGTTGAGAACCAGGACGGCGGACATGTCACGGGCTTTCTCGAGTTCGGCGAAAGTACCCTTTGACCAGTTCTCGTCACCGAGGCGCCGATAACGAATGCCGGCAAATGCACGTGCGTCTTTATTTGCCTCTCCACGCAAAAAGATACGTGCGTGGTTAGTTGTGGTGTGGCCAATGATTGGCCCGACTGTAGGTTTAAACATGTTCGAATCCATTCGGTTGGTATTAACGAGCAATCGGCTTTAAATGGCCGTGCAAGCAGGCTAGTTATTTGGCCTTGAAAAATACCGGGCTGAAATGGACTCGACTTGTGGGGGATATCAGCCACAAATGTAGGAACTCATCTAATGAGTAAAAAACACCGGGCAAAAAAAGCCCCGCCAAATTGGCGGGGTTGAGGTACGAGCGTGGCGCTCGGAAAACGTGAAACGCGACAGGCCCTCCGGTAAGGGAGGGCCGGCCGGTGTTACAGCAGGATGGTGCGGATGTCCGCCAGCAGGTCGCTCAGACGCTTGGTGAAGCGTGCAGCAGCGGCGCCGTTGATCACACGGTGATCGTAGGACAGCGACAGCGGCAGCATCAGTTTCGGCTGGAAGGCTTTGCCGTCCCAGACTGGCTGGATGGTTGCCTTGGAAACACCGAGGATCGCCACTTCCGGCGCGTTGACGATCGGCGTGAAGCCGGTGCCGCCAATGTGCCCGAGGCTGGAAATGGTGAAGCAGGCGCCTTGCATCTCATCCGACGAGAGCTTCTTGGTCCGGGCTTTTTCAGCCAGGGAAGCAGCTTCGGCAGCCAGTTGCAGCAGGCTCTTCTGGTCGACGTTCTTGATGACCGGTACCAGCAGGCCATCCGGAGTGTCGACGGCGAAGCCGATATTCACGTATTTCTTGCGGATGATCGCTTTGCCGCTTGGCGCCAGCGAGCTGTTGAAGTCCGGCAGTTCCTTGAGCAGGTGCGCGCAGGACTTGAGCAGCAACGGCAGGATGGTCAGCTTGACGCCGGCCTTCTCTGCGACGGCTTTCTGGGCGGTACGGAACGCTTCCAGCTCGGTGATATCCGCCGAGTCGAATTGCGTCACGTGCGGCACGTTCAGCCAGCTGCGGTGCAGGTTGGCAGCGCCGACCTGCATCAGGCGGGTCATCGGCACTTCTTCGATTTCACCGAAGCGGCTGAAGTCCACGACCGGAATCGGCGGGATGCCCGCGCCACCGGTAGCGCCAGCAGCAGCGGCCGGTGCTTCCTTGGCCTTCTGCATCATGGCTTTGACGTAGACCTGCACGTCTTCCTTGAGGATGCGACCGTGAGGACCGCTGGCACCAACGGCGCTCAGCTCGACACCGAATTCACGGGCCAGTTGACGCACGGCAGGGCCGGCGTGAACCTTGGCGCCAGGTCGGGCTGGAGCGGCAACCGGTGCGGCGGCGGCAGGTGCTGCAGCAGCAGCAGCAGGAGCAGCAGCGGCTGGCGCAGGAGTACTCGGCGCGGCAGCGGCAGGTGCCGCAGCAGCGGCCGGGGCAGCGCCTTTGACTTTCAGCTTGAGGATCAGGTCGCCGGTACCGACTTCGTCGTCCAGCTTGACGGAGACGCTCTCCACCACGCCAGCGGCAGGCGATGGAATTTCCATGCTCGCCTTGTCGGATTCCAGGGTGATCAGCGACTGGTCGGCTTCAACGGTGTCGCCGGCCTTGACCAACACTTCGATGATCTTGGCCTTGCCCGCCGAACCGATGTCCGGAACGTGGATGTCCTGGACGCTGTCGGCAACCGGAGCAGCCGGAGCGGCAGCGGCTGGCGCAGGAGCAGCGGCAGCAGGAGCGGCAGCCTGGGCCGGAGCGGCAGCAGCCGGTGCCGCAGCACCCGCCACTTCCAGGTCCAGGATCAGGTCGCCGGTACCGACTTCGTCGTTGAGCTTGACGCTGATGGCCTTGACCACGCCAGCGGCAGGCGACGGGATTTCCATGCTGGCCTTGTCGGATTCCAGGGTGATCAGCGACTGATCAGCTGCGACGGTGTCGCCGACCTTGACCTGGATCTCGATGATCTGGGCCTTGCCCGACGAACCGATGTCCGGCACGTGCACTTGCTGAACCGAAGCGGCAGCAGGCGCAGCAGCAGGAGCGGCCGGCGCTGGTGCAGCGGCCGGTTTCTCTTCTGCTTTTGCAGCAGCAGGCGCAGCTGCAGCCGCAGGAGCAGCAGCGGCACCTTCGACTTCCAGCTCCAGCAGTTCGTCGCCTTCTTTCAGGCGATCGCCCAGCTTCACTTTCAGGCTCTTGACGATACCGGCCTTCGGCGCAGGCACTTCCATGCTCGCCTTGTCCGATTCCAGCGTCAGGATGCTCTGCTCGGCTTCGATACGGTCGCCGACCTTCACAAACAGTTCAATTACTTCACCTTCACCGCTGCCGATGTCAGGTACGCGAATGAGTTCGCTCACAGAATCTCTCCTCAGCAGTCCAGTGGGTTGAGTTTTTCCGGGTTGATACCGAACTTGGCAATGGCTTCAGCCACGACCTTAGGTTCGATGTCACCACGGTCAGCCAGTGCTTCCAGGGCTGCCAACACCACGAAATGACGGTCAACTTCGAAGAAATGACGCAGTTTCTTGCGGCTGTCGCTGCGGCCGAAACCGTCGGTGCCCAGGACTTTGAATTCCTTGGACGGTACCCACTGACGGATCTGCTCGGCGAACAGTTTCATGTAGTCGGTCGAGGCAATGACCGGACCTTTACGGCCGTTCAGGCACTCTTCCACATAGCTCAGCTTAGGCTTCTGGCCAGGGTGCAGACGGTTGGTGCGCTCAACGGCCAGGCCGTCGCGACGCAGTTCGTTGAAGCTGGTAACGCTCCACACGTCGGCGCCGACGTTGAACTGTTCACGCAGGATCTTCGCTGCTTCACGGACTTCACGCAGGATGGTGCCGGAGCCCATCAGCTGGACGTGGTGCGCCGCTTCGCGGGTGTCTTCCTCGAGCAGGTACATGCCTTTCTTGATGCCTTCTTCGGCACCGGCCGGCATGGCTGGCTGCTGGTAGGACTCGTTCATCACGGTGATGTAGTAGAAGACGTCCTGTTGCTCTTCGGTCATCTTCTTCATGCCGTCCTGAATGATCACCGCCAGCTCGTAGCCGTAGGTTGGATCGTAGGTGCGGCAGTTCGGGATGGTCGCGGCCAGCAGGTGGCTGTGACCGTCTTCGTGTTGCAGGCCTTCACCGTTCAGGGTGGTACGGCCGGCGGTACCGCCGATCAGGAAGCCACGGGTACGGCTGTCGCCAGCGGCCCACGCGAGGTCGCCAATACGCTGGAAGCCGAACATCGAATAGAAGATGTAGAACGGCAGCATCGGCTGGTTGTGGCTGGAGTACGAAGTACCGGCAGCGATGAAGGAGCTCATGGCGCCCGCTTCGTTGATGCCTTCTTCGAGGATCTGGCCCTTCTTGTCTTCCTTGTAGAACATCACCTGGTCTTTATCGACTGGCTCGTAGAGCTGGCCGACGGACGAGTAGATGCCCAACTGACGGAACATGCCTTCCATACCGAAGGTACGGGCTTCGTCCGGGATGATCGGCACGATGCGCGGACCGATTTCCTTGTCCTTGACCAGTTGCGCGAGGATGCGCACGAAGGCCATGGTGGTGGAGATTTCACGGTCGCCCGAGCCGTCCAGGATAGCTTTGAGGGTATCCAGTGGCGGCGTCGGTACGCTGAAGCTTTGTGCGCGACGTTGTGGCACGAAACCGCCCAGTGCAGTGCGGCGCTCGCTCAGGTAGCGGGCTTCGGCGCTGTTTGGCTCCGGCTTGAAGAACGGCAGGTTTTCCAGCTCTTCATCTTTAACTGGAATGTCGAAGCGATCGCGGAACAGCTTCAGGCTTTCAACATCAACCTTCTTGGTGTTGTGCGCGGTGTTCTTCGCTTCGCCGGCACCGGTGCCATAACCCTTGATGGTCTTGGCCAGGATGACGGTCGGTTGTTCCTTGTGGTTGACCGCTTCGTGGTACGCCGCGTAGACCTTGTACGGGTCGTGGCCGCCACGGTTGAGTTTCCAGATCTCGTCATCGGACAGGTCTTCGACCATCGCCTTGAGTTCTGGCGTGTTGAAGAAGTGTTCACGCACGAACGCGCCGTCTTTGGCTTTGTAGTTCTGGTATTCGCCGTCGATGACTTCGTCCATGCGACGTTGCAGGATGCCGTCGACGTCCTTGGCCAGCAGTGGGTCCCAGAAACGGCCCCAGATGACTTTGGTCACGTTCCACTGAGCACCGCGGAACACGCCTTCGAGTTCCTGGATGATCTTGCCGTTGCCGCGAACCGGGCCGTCGAGGCGCTGCAGGTTGCAGTTGATGACGAAGATCAGGTTGTCCAGCTTCTCGCGGCCAGCCAGGGAGATCGCGCCCAGGGATTCCGGCTCGTCGCACTCGCCGTCGCCCAGGAAGCACCAGACTTTCTGCTTGCCGGCAGGAATGAAGCCACGGGCTTCCAGGTACTTCATGAAACGCGCCTGGTAGATCGCCTGGATCGGGCCCAGACCCATGGATACAGTCGGGAACTGCCAGAAGTCAGGCATCAGCCAAGGGTGCGGGTAGGACGACAGGCCCTGACCGTCCACTTCCTGACGGAAGTTGTTCATCTGGTCTTCGGAAATGCGGCCTTCCATGAACGCACGGGCGTAAACGCCTGGCGAGGTGTGGCCCTGGAAGTAGATCAGGTCGCCGCCGTGTTCGTCGGTCGGGGCCTGGAAGAAGTAGTTGAAGCCGATGTCATACAGGGTCGCACTGGAAGCGAAGCTGGAGATGTGACCGCCGAGGTCAGAATCTTTCAGGTTCGTACGCATTACCATGGCCATCGCGTTCCAGCGTACCAGCGAGCGAATGCGGCGTTCCATGAACAGGTCGCCAGGCATGCGTGCTTCGTGGGTTACCGGGATGGTGTTGCGGTAAGGCGTGGTGATGGCGTAAGGCAACTGCGAACCGCTGCGGGTTGCGAGTTCACCCATACGGGTCATCAGATAGTGAGCACGGTCTTCGCCTTCTTTGTCGAGAACCGATTCCAGGGCGTCCAGCCATTCCTGGGTTTCGACGGGATCGAGGTCTTGCATGGCTTGCTCCAGGGCGGAAAGGCTACCAGAATCGGTTGCCTGAGTTAGCGACTGGCCTTGTGGGCAGACGTTATGAATTCTTGGATTGCCGATAGGTTGGTCCGGCGGTGTGTAGTTTTACTACAAATCATCCGGCATTTCAGCCTTGCTAATGTATATACGAGTAGTAAAACTACAGATGAGCGGCTTGTGGCCCCCGGCTGCGTTGTGAGAATAATCGTTAAGGTTGGTATTTTGCCAACCGAAAAAGGTGAAAGCTTGATGTTCGCTGCCGATAAAAAAGTATTTTCAGCTATTTCTAACCTTTGTTCGACACTCCTTCAGGTAGTGGGTTTGCGAGATTCACTACATGCTGCCCGTCACACGCCGATCAAGGATAGACCATGAGCCTGCCCCCGCTTGCCGACCTGCCCGCCATTCTGTTGCCGTTTGTCACTCGCGCCGAGCAGTCGTTCCGTACTACCGTCGAGGCATTGGATGACGACCATCGCCTGTCCGCGTGGACACCTGAACGCTGGGCGCAATTTGCCCGCGTCACCGCTGCCAGCGACTTCGTCACTGAACAAAGCGTGCGTGATCCGCGGATGCTGCTGGAACTGGTGCAGTCCGGCGAGCTGGACCGAAGCTTTGCCTCCGGCGAGTTGTGCGCGCAAATTGCGGCAGCCGTGAACCTTGCCGAAACCGATGATCAACTCGGTCGGGCGTTGCGCCGCCAACGGGCGCGCCACCAAGTGCGAATCATCTGGCGGGACCTGACCCGCCAGGCTGATCTGATCCAGACCTGCCGCGACCTTTCGGACATGGCTGACGCCAGCATCGATCAAGCCTATCAATGGCTATACGCGCGGCACTGTCAGCAGTTCGGCGTGCCGACCGGCCGCCGCAGCGGCGAGCCGCAGCAGATGGTCGTCCTTGGCATGGGCAAGCTCGGTGCCGTTGAGCTGAATCTGTCGTCGGATATCGACCTGATTTTCGCCTACCCCGAAGGCGGCGAAACGGTCGGCGTTAAACGCTCGCTGGATAACCAGGAATTCTTCATTCGTCTCGGCCAGCGCCTGATCAAGGCCCTGGACCCGATGACCGTCGACGGTTTCGTGTTCCGCGTCGACATGCGCCTGCGACCTTATGGATCGTCTGGCGCGCTGGTATTGAATTTCAACGCGCTGGAGCAGTACTACCAGGACCAGGGTCGCGACTGGGAACGCTACGCGATGATCAAGTCGCGGGTGGTCGCCGGCGATCAAGTGGCCGGTGCGCAGCTGCAAGAGATGCTGCGACCCTTCGTCTACCGGCGCTATCTGGACTTTTCCGCCATTGAAGCGCTGCGCACCATGAAGCAGCTGATCCAGCAGGAAGTGCGGCGCAAGGGCATGGCCGACAACATCAAGCTCGGCTCCGGTGGCATCCGTGAGGTGGAGTTCATCGCCCAGGCCTTCCAGCTGATTCATGGCGGTCGCGATCTGAGTCTGCAACAGCGTCCATTATTAAAAGTGCTGAGTACGCTGGAGGGTCAAGGTTACCTGCCGCCAGCGGTGATCAGTGAACTGCGCGAAGGCTACGAATTCCTGCGTTATACCGAACACGCGATCCAGGCGATTGCCGATCGCCAGACGCAAATGCTGCCCGACGGTGTCCAGGACCAGGCGCGCATTGCCTTCATGCTCGGCTTCGCCGACTGGTCGGCGTTCCATGAGCAGTTGATGTACTGGCGTGGCCGTGTGGCCTGGCATTTCGGTCAGGTGATCGCCGACCCCGATGAAGAGCAGGGCGCCGAAAGCGAAGTGGTGGTGGGCGGTGAATGGCTGCCGTTGTGGGAGGAAGCCCAGGATGAGGAAGCCGCCTGCCGTCAGTTGCAGGAGGGCGGCTTCCTTGATGCCAGCAAAGCATTGAAGGCCTTGGCCAACTTGCGTGGCAGCCCGCAGTTGCGCGCCATGCAGCGTCTGGGGCGCGAACGTCTCGATGCCTTTATTCCGCGCTTGCTGGCTCAGGCCGTAGAGCATGCCAATCCGGATCTGGTGCTGGAGCGGGTATTGCCACTGGTGGAAGCCGTGGCGCGTCGTTCTGCCTACCTGGTGCTGTTGACCGAAAACCCCGGCGCACTGCGACGCTTGCTGACCCTGTGCGCGGCGAGCCCGTGGATCGCCGAACAGATCACCCGTTTTCCGCTGTTGCTTGACGAGTTGCTCAACGAAGGCCGATTGTTCAAGCCGCCGTTGGCGCCGGAGTTGGCCGCCGAGTTGCGCGAACGCCTGACGCGGATTCCCGAGGACGACCTCGAGCAGCAAATGGAAGCCTTGCGTCATTTCAAGCTGGCGCACCGCTTGCGGGTCGCCGCTTCGGAAATCGCCGGCAGCCTGCCCCTGATGAAAGTCAGCGATTACCTGACCTGGCTCGCCGAAGCGATCCTGGAGCAAGTGCTGGCCCTGGCCTGGCGGCAAACGGTCGCCAAGTACGGCACACCGCTGCGCACCGATGGCACCTTGTGCGATCCCGGCTTCATCATTGTCGGTTATGGAAAAGTCGGTGGCCTGGAATTGGGGCATGGTTCGGACCTGGACCTGGTGTTCATCCATGATGGCGATCCACAGGCAGAAACCGACGGGCCGAAGTCGATCGATGGCGCGCAATTTTTCACCCGGCTGGGGCAGCGGATCATTCACTTGCTGACGGCGCAGACCAACTCCGGTCAGCTCTATGAAGTCGACATGCGCCTGCGGCCGTCCGGTGCATCGGGGCTGCTGGTGAGTTCGCTGGGGGCCTTTGCCCGCTATCAGGAAAATGAAGCCTGGACCTGGGAGCATCAGGCGCTGGTCAGGGCGCGGGTGCTGGTGGGGAGCGAGGATGTCGGTCGGGCGTTCGAGCAGGTTCGCGCGGCGATCCTGGGCAAGGCACGCGATCTGCCGACCCTGCGCCAGGAGGTCAGCGAGATGCGCGCCAAGATGCGCGATAACCTGGGCAGCAAGAGTACCGCGGCCGGCACCGGGGCAAATGCCTTCGAGGCCACGGCGCCCTTCGACCTCAAGCAGGACGCCGGAGGTATCGTCGATATTGAATTTATGGTGCAATACGCGGCCCTGGCGTGGTCCGAAACACACCCGCCACTGCTGCGCTGGACGGACAACATCCGCATTCTGGAAGAGCTGGAGAAGGCAGGGCTGATGCCCGTCGAGGATGCCAGCCTGTTGCGTGAGGCTTATAAAGCCTACCGCTCCGCCGCCCACCGGCAGGCCTTGCAGAAGGATGCCGGGGTGATACCGGGCGACCAGTTCGCGGACGAACGGCGACAGGTCATGCGGATCTGGCGTGAGCTGGGGCTAAGCTGAAACGCGCCTGTCGGAGCGACTGGATTCAAATGTGGGAGCGGGCTTGCTCGCGAAAGTGGAGTGTCAGGCAACATCAATGTTGGATGTGATGGCCCCTTCGCGAGCAAGCCGCTCCCACAGTAGATCTGCAGTGTCATGCAGGTCGAGGTACACCAATACCCAATGTGGGAGCGAGCCTGCTCGCGATAGCGGAGTGACAGTCGACAGCAATGTTGGAGGTGATGACCCATCGCAAGCCGCCTTGCTCCTACAGTGATTCTCGAGGCGGGGAGGCGTAGGCCTCCCCGGTTCGTTTATGGAAACCACATGAAAATTCTGATCGTTGGGCCCAGTTGGGTCGGTGACATGGTGATGGCGCAGACACTGTTTCAGTGTCTCAAGCAACGCCACCCGCAATGCGAAATCGACGTGCTGGCCCCCGAGTGGAGCCGGCCGATTCTTGAGCGCATGCCCGAAGTTCGCCAGGCCTTGAGCTTTCCGCTCGGCCACGGTGCACTGGAACTGGCGACGCGTCGACGCATCGGAAAATCCCTGGGCGGCCAGTACGACCAGGCGATCCTGCTGCCCAATTCCCTGAAGTCGGCACTGGTGCCGTTCTTTGCCGGCATCCCCAAGCGCACCGGCTGGCGTGGCGAGTTCCGCTACGGCCTGCTCAACGATGTGCGCACGCTGGACAAAGAACGTTACCCACTGATGATCGAGCGCTTCATGGCCCTGGCCTATGAGCCGGGCGTTGAACTGCCCAAGCCTTACCCGCGCCCGAGCCTGCGGATCGATCCGGTGACTCGCGAGGCCGCATTGGCCAAGTTTGGCCTGGCCCTCGACCGTCCGGTGCTGGCCCTGTGCCCCGGTGCCGAGTTCGGCGAGTCCAAGCGCTGGCCGTCGGAGCACTACGCCAAAGTCGCGGAAGCGAAGATTCGCGAAGGCTGGCAAGTCTGGCTGTTTGGTTCGAAGAACGATCATGCCGTGGGTGAAGACATCCGTTCGCGGCTGATCCCCGGCTTGCGTGAAGAGTCGGTGAACCTCAGTGGCGGCACCTCGTTGGCCGAGGCCATCGATTTGTTGTCCTGCGCCGATTCGGTGGTGTCCAACGACTCTGGCCTGATGCACGTTGCCGCTGCGCTGAACCGCCCGCTGGTGGCGGTCTACGGCTCGACGTCACCGGGCTTCACGCCGCCGCTGGCCGAGCATGTCGAGATCGTGCGCCTGGGCATCGAATGCAGCCCATGCTTTGATCGCACATGCCGTTTCGGCCATTACAACTGCCTGCGCCAGCTGATGCCGCAAGCGGTGAACGAAGCCTTGCAGCGTTTGCAGGGCACTGTGGTCGAGGTCAAATAGTTTGCGGGTACTGCTGATCAAGACTTCATCGCTGGGCGACGTGATTCATGCGCTGCCGGCCCTGACCGACGCCTCGCGGGCCATCCCCGGCATCACGTTCGACTGGGTGGTGGAGGAAGGCTTCGCCGAAATTCCGAGCTGGCACCCGGCGGTGGGCAAGGTGATTCCGGTGGCGATCCGTCGCTGGCGCAAGAACATCTGGCAGACCATCAAGAGTGGCGAGTGGAAGCGCTTCAAACAAAGCGTTCGCGCCACGAAATACGATCTGGTCATCGATGCCCAGGGCCTGCTGAAAAGCGCTCTGCTGACCCGGTATGTGAAAGCCCCGGTGGCGGGTCTCGATAAAAGTTCGGCACGCGAGCCCGTCGCCGCGCGGTTCTATAACCGTCGCCTGGCGGTTGCCCGCGGACAGCATGCGGTGGAGCGGGTGCGTCAGCTGTTCGCCATCGCCCTGGGTTATGACCTGCCCAAGGGCCTGGGCGACTACGGCCTGAGCGTCGAACGCCTGGTGGAGCTGCCGCGCAAGAATCCGTATGTGGTGTTCCTGCACGGCACCACCTGGGACACCAAGCACTGGCCCGAAGCCTACTGGCGCGAGCTGACCGAACGGGTCGGATATCTCGGGGTGGGCGTGAAACTGCCGTGGGGCAACGCGGCGGAGAAGGCCCGCGCCGAGCGCATCGCCGCCGGCTTCAAACACGCCGAGGTATTGCCCAAGCTGAATCTGGCCGGGGTCGGTAAAGTCCTGGCTGGCGCGCAAGCCTGCGTGGCGGTGGATACCGGTCTCGGTCATCTGGCCGCGGCACTGGATGTGCCGACGCTGTCGCTGTTCGGCCCGACCAATCCGGGCCTGACCGGGGCCTACGGCAAGTCGCAGATACACCTGGCCAGCGACTTCCCCTGCGCGCCGTGCCTGCAAAAGAAATGCACCTATCAACCGACGGCCGAAGATGCCCGTCAGTTTGACCTGAAACGCGAGTGGCCATTGTGCTTCACGCGTCTGAATCCCGAGCGTGTCGCGAGCCGACTGAGCACGTTATTACTGGCTGAGGAGCTGCGCTGATGCAATTGGCATTTGTCCTGTACAAGTATTTTCCCTTTGGTGGCCTGCAGCGCGATTTCATGCGCATCGCCCTGGAGTGCCAGAAGCGCGGCCATCAGATCCGCGTCTACACGCTGATCTGGGAAGGTGAGGTGCCGCCGGGTTTCGAAGTGCTGGTGGCGCCGGTCAAGGCCTTCTTCAACCATCGACGCAACGAAAAGCTCAGCGAGTGGATGGAAGCGGACCTGGCCAAGCGTCCGGTGGACCGCTTGATCGGCTTCAACAAGATGCCGGGCCTGGATGTCTACTACGCCGCCGACGGCTGCTTCGAAGACAAGGCGCAGAACCTGCGCAACTCGCTGTACCGACGTTGGGGCCGCTACCGCCACTTCGCCGAGTACGAGCGGGCGGTGTTCGCCAAAGAGGCGAAGACCGACGTGCTGATGATTTCCGAGGTCCAGCAACCGCTGTTCATCAAGCATTACGGCACGCCGCTGGAACGCTTCCACCTGCTGCCACCAGGCATTGCCCAGGATCGTCGTCGGCCGGCGGATGCGGACGAGATTCGCGCCGGGTTCCGCGCCGAATTCAATCTGAAGGACGATGACTTGCTGCTGGTGCAGATCGGCTCCGGGTTCAAGACCAAGGGTGTGGATCGCAGCCTCAAGGCCTTGGCCGCATTGCCCGCTGATCTGAAGAAGCGCACCCGGCTGTTTGTAATTGGCCAGGACGACCCCAAGTTATTCCAGATGCAGAGCGCCACGCTGGGGCTCGGCGACAACGTGACGTTCCTCAAGGGCCGCAGCGATATTCCGCGTTTCCTGTTGGGCGCCGATCTGTTGATCCACCCGGCCTACAACGAAAACACCGGTACCGTGCTGCTTGAAGCGCTGGTGGCCGGGTTGCCGGTGCTGGTGAGCGCGGTCTGCGGGTACGCCCATTACATCGCCGAGGCCGACGCTGGCCTGGTGCTGGACGAGCCGTTCGATCAAGCCCAGCTGACCCAGTACCTGACCGGCATGTTGAACGACGCTCAAGCAAGGGCGGCCTGGAGCCGCAACGGTGTGGCCTTCGCCGAGACGGCCGACCTCTACAGCATGCCGCAGCATGCGGCCGATGTGATTCTGGCGGAGCACGCTTAAATGAAGTTGATGCTGGCTGAACCGTTCAAGAGCCTCTGGGCCGGACGCGACCCGTTCGCCGAAGTCGAGGGCTTGCAGGGCGAGGTGTACCGTGAGCTCGAAGCTCGCCGTACCCTGCGCACCGAGGTGGACGGCAACGGGTTTTTCGTGAAGATCCACCGTGGCATCGGCTGGGGCGAGATCTTCAAGAACCTGCTCACCGCCAAGCTGCCGGTATTGGGTGCCGGCCAGGAGTGGAAGGCCATCCAGCGCCTGCAGGAAGTCGGCGTGCCTACCATGACCGCCGTCGCCTATGGCGAAAAAGGCAGCAACCCGGCGGACCAGCATTCGTTCATCGTCACCGAAGAGCTGGCGCCGACCGTCAGCCTTGAAGATTTCAGCATCAACTGGTCCAAGCAGCCGCCGGAGCCAAAACTCAAGCGCGCGCTGATCGCTGAAGTGGCGCGCATGACCGGCATGATGCACCGCGCCGGGGTCAACCATCGTGACTGCTACATCTGCCACTTCCTGCTGCACACCGACAAGCCGGTGACCGCAGACGATTTCAAACTCTCGGTGATCGACCTGCACCGCGCCCAGACCCGTCCGACGATCACCTCGCGCTGGCGTAACAAGGATCTGGCGGCGCTGTATTTTTCCGCCCTGGACATCGGCCTGACCCGGCGCGACAAGTTGCGTTTCCTCAAGGGTTATTTCCAGCGGCCGCTACGCCAGATCCTGGGCGAAGAAGCGGGGCTGCTGAGCTGGCTCGAAGGCAAGGCCAACAAGCTTTACGAGCGTAAACAGCGGTACGGAGACGCGCTCTGATGGCGGGTTGGAGACTGGAGCCTGCTTATCGCGATCTGGCACAAGACTTCGGCAGCCTTGATGCCGTGTTTGCGCTGCAGGGCGAGCGCCTGACCCGCGATCCGCTGTCGGAGGTCATTCGCGTCCAGCGCAATGGCGTCAACTATTACGTCAAGCGCTACGTGGGGGCAGGCAAGGGCTTGCGCCGCTACCTGGGCAAGCCACGCGTGAAGATGGAGTGGCAGAACCTCAAGCGCTTTGCCAAATGGGGCATCCCCACCGCCGAGGTGGTGGCCTGGGGGCTGGAGCGTCGCGGTGCAGCCTATGATCGTGGGGCGATGATCACCCGCGAACTGCCACATACGGAAGATTTGTCGGCCCTGGCCGAGCGGCACGATGCGAAACTGGCGGACCGCGCCTGGGTCGACAGCATCAGCCGACAACTGGCCAATTACACCCGCACGATGCACGAGCATCACTTTACCCATAACGATTTGAAGTGGCGCAACCTGCTGGTCGACGATCAGGCCCGGCTGTTCCTGATCGACTGCCCCAACGGTGATTTCTGGAGAGGTTTCTGGCTCAAGTACCGAATCACCAAGGACCTGGCCTGCCTGGACAAGGTCGCCAAGTATCAATTGTCGGCCACCCAGCGCCTGCGCTTTTACCTGCAATACCGCCAATGCAGCCGGCTCAATGCCGCCGACAAGAAACGCATCCGGCACGTGGTGAGATTTTTCGAGGGACGCGAATGACTGATTTCCTGGCCGCTGAAGACCGGGCGCTGCTTGAGCGTCACGGCCTCGGCACGTTCGATGCGCTCTGGGCCCGGCAGCTCGATGCCGTGGACGAACCCAACACCCTGCGGGGTGGCTGGAGCAGCGTGTTTCGACTGGATCTGGAAGGTCGTGGCTACTACCTCAAGCGCCAGAGCAACTACCAGATGCATACCTTGCATGCGCCGTTTGGCGAGCCGAGTTTTGCCCGGGAGTTTCGTAACATCAGCCGTTACGAAAAGCTCGGCATACCGGCGCTCAAGGCGGTGTTCTTCGGTGAGCGCAAGGTGGACGGTGAAACCCGGGCCATTCTCCTGACGCGCGCCCTCGACGGTTGGGATGATCTGGATTCGCTGTTGCAACGCTGGACGGATCTCGGCGAGGCGCAGCAGGTAGCCATTCTGCAAGCTTGCGGGCACCTGGCGCAGCGTCTGCACGGCATGCGCCAGGTGCATGGCTGCTTCTACCCCAAGCATATTTTCCTGCGGGCCACCGGCGACGGGTATCAGGCGCAACTGATCGACCTGGAAAAGACCCGGCACCTGTTGTTCGGGCTGCGCGACCGCGTAAAGGACCTGGAGCCGTTGCTGCGTCGGGCGCCCGAGTGGAGCGAAGGGCAATTGCGGGTGCTGCTGGGCGCTTATCTGGATCAACCCCAGGACAGCTCGTTGATCGACACCTGGCTGACGCGCCTGACCGCGCGACGCAGCCATAAGGAGAAGCGCTGATGCGTTTATCCGAACTGAAAAGCGCTGGCCGTCACCCGAGCCTGCCGCTCAGTCTTTCACTGGCCGATGCTGCCGGGCCGGCGCAGCTACAGTTGCTGACCCTGTTGCGGGTCTTGCCCGGGCAGCGTTATGTCGGTGCGGGTGTCTGGCGCGGTCGGCCCGTGCTGGCCAAGTTGCTGGTTGGCAGCAAGGCGGCGCGGCATTTCCAGCGCGAGCTGGACGGTGTGCGACTGCTCGCCGCCCAGGGCCTGACCACGCCGCTGCTGTTGGCTGACGGTCTGAAGGATGGCGAGGGTGGCTGGCTGCTGTTTGAATTCCTTGAGGGCGCCCAAAGCCTGGGGGATGCCTGGCAGCAGGTGGAAGGCCTGCCGGTGCTGGCCGATGAGCAGTCAGCCGTTTTGGCGCAAGCCTTGGGCGCGATCGGTCAAATGCATCGCAAAGGTTTGTGGCAGGAAGACCTGCACCTGGACAACCTGCTGCGCCAGGGCAATCGACTGTATTTGATCGATGGTGCCGGTATCTGCAGCGAAACGCCAGGCAAGCCGCTCTCGCGGCAAAAGGTCCTGGAAAATCTCGGGGTGTTTTTCGCCCAGTTGCCCAAGTCGCTGGAGCCGTTTACCGAAGAATTGCTGGTGTACTACCTGCTGAGCAACGGCGAGCATGCGCTGCCCATGGAAGCGCTGCAGAAACAGGTCGACAAGGTTCGCAGCTGGCGCCTCAAGGACTTCCTGATCAAGGTCGGTCGCGAATGCACGCTGTTCAGCGTCCAGCGCGGTGCATTCGGCTTGCGGGCGATTCGGCGTGAGGAAGAAGCGGCGATGCTGCCGGTACTGGCCCAGGCTGATGCCTTGCTGGATCAGGGGCACCTGTACAAGACCGGGGGCGCGGCGAGCGTCGGCAAGGTCGAGGTGGATGGCCGAACGCTGGTGATCAAGCGCTACAACATCAAGGGTTTCGCCCACTGGCTCAAGCGCTTCTGGCGCCCGAGCCGTGCCTGGCACTCCTGGCGCGAAGGCAATCGCCTGGCATTTCTCGGCATCGCCACGCCCAAGCCCTTGGCGGTGCTGGAGAAGCGTTTTCTCTGGTTGCGCAGCCGTGCTTATCTGATCACCGAGCATTTGTCGGGGCCGGACATCATCGAGCGTTTCGCACCGTACATCGAGAGTGGTGATGCGCCAGAGGCCGAGTTGCTGGCGCTGGATCAGCTGTTCGCCGAATTGATTGCCGAGCGCATCAGCCACGGCGACTTCAAGGGTCACAACCTGTTCTGGCAGCAGGATCGCTGGGCGCTGATCGACCTGGATTCGATGTGCCAGCACGGCTCGCTCGCCAGTTTCGCCCCGGCGTATGCGCGGGATCGGGCGCGGTTCATGCGCAACTGGCCTGAGAGTAGTGCGCTTTATCAGGTCCTCGATCAGCGTCTTCCGAAAGATATCTCCAGCGCAGTCTGAATCTCTTCGCGAGCAAGCCCGCTCCCACATTTCAACCGCGTTCACATAGATGAAAGCGGTCGAAATGTGGGAGCGGGCTTGCTCGCGAAGGGGCCGGAACAGCCAGCGAAGAAAAGGGACAATTTCTTAAGCATCGTCCTACAGGAACTTGGGAAGCCATGAACTGTGGCCTGAATGACCACGATGCTAGCTTGCCTGACGTTCACGGAGGGCAAGCTTTGACGATCAAAAAGGCAGTCACATCAGGTGTCATCTCACTGGCTTTGACAGGGTGCGGGACCGTCTCGACGGTCTTGCAGGACGATGCCGACGCGGCCCAGGCGCTTCGTCGGCACAAAACCTACTGTCAGACCATCCCGCGGGTCTACAGCGGCCTGGCCTACGACTTTTGCGTATTGAATGGGCCTCCCGATCCAACGGGTATCTTCGTTCCAGTCATTTTGCTGGACCTGGCGATGTCCGGCACGCTGGATACCGTAGTCTTGCCCTACACCCTTTACCGGCAGGGCACGGATGGCAACATCCGTATTTACTGGCGGCCTGCCCGAGGCTGATAACCGTAGGGTCATTCCCGGCATCTTTAAGCTATAATCCCGCCCTTTAGCTGTCTCTCGCCCGTTGCGAGGGCACATTAATTTTTGAGGCGCATTGCGCCTGCACGCAGACTAAAGAGGCTAGACCCCTGTGGCATTGACGATTCTTGGCCTGTCCGGCGCCCTTAGCCATGATCCTTCCGCAGCCCTGTACATCGACGGCAAGCTGGTCGCGGCGGCGGAAGAAGAGCGCTTCGTACGCGATAAACATGCAAAGAACCGCATGCCCTACGAATCGGCGAAGTTCTGCCTGGAACAGGCCGGCATCAAGCCTTCCGACGTTGACGTGGTAGCGATTCCATTCGCGCCGATCAGCCTGTTCGGCAAGGCCCGCTGGCAGTACGCCAAGCGTTACTGGTACGCCCCGGATCGTGCACTCGACGCGATCCTGATGGGCAACCGTCGCTACAAGCGCTATCGCAACAAGATCGTCTGGTGCCTGGAGCAACTGGGTTTTGATCCGAAGAAGATCAAGATCGAGCCGGTCGAGCACCACCTGGCCCACGCTTCCAGTGCCTACCACTGCTCCGGCTTCAAGGAGAAGACCGCGATCCTCGGCATTGACGGCAAGGGCGAGTACGCCACGACCTTCTTCGGTTATGGCGAAAACGGCAAGATCCACAAGATCAAGGAATTCTTCGATCCGGACTCTCTCGGTGGCCTGTACGGCGCGATCACCGAGTTCCTCGGTTTCGATATGCTCGACGGTGAGTTCAAGGTCATGGGCATGGCGCCGTACGGCGACGCCAGCAAATACGATTTCTCGCGCCTGGCCTCGTTCGAAAACGGCGAATTGGTGATCAACACCGACTATGCCAACGTCATCGGCCTGCGTCGCTACAAAGAGAAGGGCAAGGGTTACTACTTCTCGCCGAAGCTGATCGAGTGGCTGGGTCCGAAGCGCGAAGGCGACATCGCCGACGAGCCGTACATCCACTACGCCGCGAGCATCCAGGCGCTGTTCGAAAAAATTGCGCTGCAGATGATCGACCACTACCTGGGCGACGTGCTCAAGGAAACCGGCAAGCTGGCCTACGCCGGTGGCTGTGCGTTGAACGTCAAGCTGAACCAGAAAATCATCGCCCGCGACGACGTCAAGGAACTGTTCGTCCAGCCTGCATCCGGCGACGCCGGTACCGCGGTGGGCGCGGCAGCCTATGTGTCCCACGCCCGTGGCGTCCCGGTCGAGAAGATGGAACACGTCTACCTCGGCCCGTCGTACAGCAACGAAGACGTGATCGCGGCCTGCGCCCGTCACGAGAACAAGCCGACCTGGCGCAAGCTCGACAAGATGCCGGAGCAGATCGCCAGGATCATGGTCGATGGTAACCCGGTGGCCTGGTTCCAGGGCCGCATGGAGTTCGGTCCGCGTGCACTGGGTGGTCGCTCGATCATCGGTTGCCCGAGCATTCCCGGCGTGGCCGACCGCATCAACCACCAGATCAAGTTCCGCGAGCGCTGGAGGCCTTTCTGCCCGTCCATGCTCGACACCGTGGCGCCGCAGATGATCAAGATCGATCACCCGGCTCCGTTCATGACCTTCACCTTCGAAGTGGCTGAAGAGTGGAAAACCCGCGTGCCGGAAGTCGTCCACGAAGACGGCACTTCCCGTGCCCAGGTGCTCAAGCGCGAATACAACCCGCGCTACTACGACATGATGAAGGCGCTGGAAGTCCTCACCGGCAATGGCGTGTCGCTGAATACCTCGCTCAACCGTCGTGGCGAGCCGATGATCTGCTCGCCGACCGACGCCTTGAACATGTTCTTCGGTTCCGATCTACAGTATCTGATCATGGAAGACATCCTGGTGGTCAAAGAGGGCGCGGACACCTATGACACGCTCGGCTGAACGCCATGTGCTGCAGTTCTGCCACGGCTATGACGGGCCGTTCCTGGACTGCGCGCGGCAGTACGCCAGCCTCTTCGCGGGGACCGGTTACCGGGTGACCACGGTGTTCCTGACCGGGGTCGCCGATGCCGAGGTCGCCGCCGGTTGCGCCAGCGATGAAGTGTTGTTCATGGAGTACAGCTCCAAGGCCATTCGTGGCTTGAAGCTGGGCGCCATCGGCGATCTGCGCAAGATCGCCGCTTCGCGCAATTTCAGTTTCTGCATTGCCCATCGCTTCAAGCCCATCTACATCGCCTTGCTCGGCACCTCGTTGCCGGTGATTGGCGTGCACCACGCGTTTGATGATTACAAACGCGGCACACGCAAACTCTTCGCGCAGGTTTTCCGCAAGCGCCTGAGCCTGCTCGGGGTGTCCGACGCTGTGCGCGATGACATGCGCCAATGCCTGCCGAAGTGGCCGGCGGCACGGATTCAGACGCTGTATAACCGGATCGATGTGCCGGCCTTGCAGGCCAGCCAGGTATCGGTTCGCGAGGCGCGCGAGACCCTTGGCCTGTCGGAGGACGCCTGGATTGTCGGCAACGTCGGGCGCCTGCATCCGGACAAGGACCAGGCCACCTTGCTGGACGGTTTTGCCCAGGCGCTGCCCGGGTTACCGGCCAACAGCCAGCTGGTGATCCTCGGTAGCGGTCGACTGGAGCAGGATCTGAAAGCCCAGGCGCGCGAGCTGGGGATTGGCAACCGGGTGCTGTTCCTTGGTCAGGTCCCTGAGGCCCGGCGGTATTTCAAGGCATTCGATGTGTTTGCCCTGAGCTCCGATCATGAACCTTTCGGCATGGTGCTGCTCGAAGCCATGGCGGCGGGCGTGCCGTTGCTTGCAACGGCGTGTGGCGGCGCGAAGGAAGTGGTCGAAGGCGTGGGCATCCTGTTCCCGCTGGGCGATGCCGAGCACCTGGCTCAAGGCCTGCAACATCTGGCCGCAATGGACGAGCAGCAACGTCGCCAGTGTGCCGAGCTGATGCTCGAGCGTCTGCGCGAACGCTTCTCCGACCGCGCGGTGCGCGATGCTTTCTGGCACTTGCCGCACGTTACCGAACTGGCACAGAGGGGCTGATGCTCAACCGATTTCAAGGCTGGCGCGAACGTGGCTGGTCGCTCTCCGATGCCCCGACCTATGCCCAGGCCTGGCAGCGTTATGGCGGCAGCGTCGCCACTCACCCACTGGTGGTCGAGCGCCTGGCGCAGCTGGCCGGTATCCCCGTGCGATACCTGGCCTGGGAGCAGGACGGCGAAATCAAGGCCGCAATCCCGACCTGGGGGCGCGACCTCGCCTTGTCCAAGGACGTGCTCAAGCGTAACGGCAAAAAGGGCCTGTTCGACCTTGGCAATGCCGAGATCATCCTGCCGGCTGCGGCCGATGCCCAGGCACCTTTGCGCCATCGCGGGCGTTACCTGTCGGCGCTCAACGAAAACCGTTTCACCGGCATCCGGCTGCAGGCCGAGCAACTGGCCATGGCGCGCACGCCCGAAGAGTTGTCGAAGAAGTTTCGCTACAACCAGCGCCGCGAACTCAGGTTGCTGGAAGAAGCAGGCGGCGCAGTACGACCGGTCAGCGAATTTTCCAGCCAGGAGCTGGGGGCGATCTATTGCGATCTGTTCCAGCGCCGCTGGGGGTTCCCGGCGACCGGTGCCGAGCGCATGGCCGAGGTCATCGAGTTGTTGCGCGAGCTGCTGATCGGTTCGGTGATTTTCCTCAACGATGCCCCCATTGCCATTCAACTGGTGTACCGCGTCGAGACGCCGCAGTGGATCAGCGTCGAATACATCAATGGCGGTGTCGACCCCGAAACCCGCGAGTTCAGCCCCGGTAGCGTGCTGAGTTTTCTCAACACCCAAAGCGCCTGGGAGCACGCCAGGGCACTGGACAAGCCCCTGCGCTTTTCCTTTGGCCGCGCCGACCGGGAATACAAGGATCGCTGGTGCAACCCTGTGCCGGTCTACACCGTATGAGTCAGCCCATGAACCGCAAACAGCAATTGCTCAAGCGCCACCGGCGCAACAAACGCATCGGTCTGCTGGTCGCACTGGTGCTGTTGATCCTTTGCGGCATCCTGGTGGCGTGGTGGTTGCCGCTGGTGCTGGCGGTGGTGGGCTGGGTGGTCCACGAAGCCTGGTTTGCCGATCACCTGTTCTATTCGCCGAACGACCACTATCAATACACGTTTGCGCCCTACACCCCGCAGCCCAAGGTGCACCTGAACGGGGAGCATCTGCGCCTGGACGAGGGTGTCATGCTGGTCGACGACGCGACGCTGGTGCTGGCCCTGAAGGTAAAAAGCACGTGGCTGGGACGCTTCTTCGATCCTGTGGTCGAGTTGTTGGGTGGCGATAACCCGGACCGGCAGACCTTCGAGCGGGGTGTGAACGGCCTGCGTTACCTCAATCTCAGTGGCCAGGCTCAGGTGCTGTCGCGTGGTGAGTTGCGTCTGCGCGGGCGTTTCTGCCGGCTGGTGGGCGAGCCGGTCCTGTGGGCATTCGAGCATCCGGACTTTCGCCGGCAACGGGTGATGGTCATCGCCCCGCACGCCGATGATGCCGAGCTGGCCGCCTACGGTTTGTACAGCCAGGCGGACGAGACCTGGATCGTAACGCTCACCGCCGGTGAAATCGAAGCCGAACATTATCAGCGCATGGGCATGGACAAGGTCGAGGCGGCGCGCCTCAAAGGCCGGTTGCGCGCCTGGGACAGCATCGCCGTGCCGCGCTGGGCCGGTGTACCGCAAGCCCATTGCGTGCAGTTGGGATATTTCTGCCTGCAACTGGCGGCCATGCAGGCATCGCCCGCCAAGCCGATAGGCTCGCGGGAAGCGGATTTGGACGACACCCGGTTGTTTCGCCAGTTGAACCCGTTTGGCCTGCCGGGCGATGTCGATGGCGCGCCCACCTGGAACAACCTGCTGGCGGATCTGCAAGCCCTGCTGCTGCGGGCTCGGCCTGAGGTGATCGTGTTGCCGCACCCGACCCTCGACCCCCATCCCGATCACATTTGCGCGCAGGCCGCGGTGCTCGAAGCGCTAAAGGGTCTTGATTGGCAGCCGACGTTGTTGGGGTATGCCAATCACCTGCACGACAACGATCGCTGGCCCATGGGTGACACCGGAGCCGGTATTGCCCTTCCTCCTGTGTTCGATCCGGGCCAGCAGATGCATCCCTGGTGTCTGCAGCTTTCCCTGGCGCAGCAGCGTGACAAGGCCATGGCATTGGCAATGATGCACGACCTGCAGCCACCGGCTCCCTTCAAGCGTCGCCTGCGGCGTGGTTTGCAGCGGTTGCTGGCGGGGCGGGGCGGTTCGCCATACGGCGATAATGAATTTTTTCGCAAGGCTGTGCGACGCCAGGAACTGTTTTGGCGTTTGTAAGGTGTCATGGGCCTGAAGGTCGGCTGCCTGGCGGCAGGTTCGGATTCAGGTGTTGCTCCATTTGCCTGTTGTGGCAAGGAAGACGATGAAAGTTCTATTTCTGGTGCAGAAAGATCAGCGGGCCATCCTGGACCGTCTGTACGACGGGGTCGCGGCTCATTGCGAGTGCGACTTGCGGTGGTTGAGCAGCAAGGAACAGCGCAACCTGCGCAGTTATTTCCGGCGTGAAGTCGATGTGTCCCGATACGACCGGATCGTGTTTTTCCTGCGTTTCAAGCAGGAGATCCGCCAGGTCGGATTTATCCGCACGATTCCCAACCTGGTCATTCTCGAACACGATGCTTACCAGAACTACATTCCTTGCAAGTACACCGGCAAGTTCAGCGCGCACTACCGTCGCCTGCCCTGGGCGCGGGTCATCAGTTCCGGCTTCGTTGTCACCGAGCGCCTGCGTGCAGAGGGTTTCGATGCGGTGTTCGTGCCCAAGGGCTATGACCAGACGCAACTTGCGGATCAGGGGCGCGAGCGGGATATCGAACTGGCGTTCGTCGGCAGTACCAACAGCGTTGCCTACAGCGGTCGCAAGGCTTTGCTCGATGAACTGGGTCGCGTCGAGCCTTTGGTGGTGACTCGCACCAAATCCGGCGAGGAGTACCGCGATACGCTCAACCGCATTCGCTTTTTCGTCAGTGCCGACGTCGGCATGGGCGAGTTCATGATCAAGAATTTCGAGGCCATGGCCTGTGGCTGTGTCTTGCTGGCCTATGATCAGGGCGCAGCGGAAAACCAGGCGCTGGGTTTGCAGGACATGCACAACGTAGTGTTCTACCAGGACATTGCGCAGCTTCAGGAGAAACTGGCCAGACTGCGCAGCGAACCGCAACTGGCGCAGAGCATCGCTCGCAATGGTCGGGAGTTGGCGGTCAACCAATTCAGCTTTGCCCGCATCGGCCAACGTATCGTCGAAGAACTTGAGCCTGCACTGCGCCCTCGCGCGCCGTTGAGTCTGTTGGAAAGAATTCGACTCAATTTGGGTGTTTGACAAGCGTTGGCCAGCCATTGATATTGCTGGCCACTTCTACTTTGTTGAGACAACCGTGCATTTTTCCCACGAGAGTGACATCACGCTGGTGGTCACAAGCTGTGGTCGCCTGGACCTGCTCAAGACCACCCTCGAGAGCTTCGATCGATTCAATACGGCGCCCATCCGCGAAGTGTTCATCACCGAGGATGCAGGTGACGAAGGGGTTCACGCGGTGATTCCAGCCCACTGGAAGGATCACTGTACGGTCTTCGTCAATCGACCCAAGCTGGGTCAGCTGGCGTCGATCGACCTGGCGTACGAACACGTCAGCACGAGCTATATCTTCCATTGCGAGGATGACTGGGAATTCTACCGCCCAGGGTTTGTGGAGGACTCCATGACCGTTCTCCAATCTCGCCCGGAAATCCTGCAAGTATGGTTGCGTAGCTATACTCATGATCTGCGGGTTCACAGCCCCTACATTCATCTGGGGCCGCGTGAAGTCGTCGGTGGAGTGGCTTGCCATCCATTGATTTCCGACAAGCCGGAGTGGCAGGGGTTCTCGCTGAACCCGGGCCTGCGACGGGTCAAGGAATATCGATTGTGCGCGCCTTTTTCCGGGCACGCTGGCGAGAAAGCGCTGTCACAGCGATACGCACAGTTGAACCTGGCTGCCCTGACGCTTGAAGCGGACGCAGTCATGCACACCGGGTTTGGCCTGCACGTGCAAACGCCTGTAGAGCGACAGCGCAAGGCGCGTCGCAGCCGGCGCGAACAGGTCAAGTTCGTTTTGTTTTTGTTGTTGGGAGTCTGCATTGGCTGGTCCATCAAGTAGCGACACCGCAGCTTATCCCCATAACCTTTTGTATTGGCTGCTTGCCCTATGAGTATTCTCAACGTGATGTGGGCAGGTGGTGCTCCGTTTGCCTCGATCCACAAGGTGCATCAGCAGATACTGTCTCAAGCCTTGCCCTCGGCCCCGGTGAAAACCTGGTTGCTCCAGGGAGGCGCCGCCGAATGCGGAGTGGACGTCGGTGAGATACGCGAGTGGGGACTGTCTTCTGCCCGATTGAAAGGGCGGCATTTCTGGCGACTGACCAAACCCTGGATGCGAGCCCGCTTTCACCGCGCCCTCCAGGACAGCGACGCACGACTGTTGTTGCTCGACGGATTGGGGGTAGCGCGCACGCTGTTACCGATACTCAAGTCCTTGCCGCATATCCGCGTCGTGGTCATCTTTCATGGGGCGACTCGGCTGCATGCGGGTGATCGAGTGCTCTTTCAACAGCTCCCGGCTTCCCAGCTGGCCTTGGCTGCAGTGTCGAACACCCTCGCAGCCTCACTGAGCAGTGACTTGCAAATACCGGTCATGACCTTGCGCAGTGCCTTTGAGCCTGCCGCCTTCTGTTGCGCTTTGCTTCCTCGGGAGGAGGCGCGGGCCCGATTGGGCTTGCCTGCGGACGGTGGGCCGGTATTGGGAGCGGTGGGGCGCCTGGTTTCGGAAAAGGGCTTCGGCTGCCTGCTTGATGCTTTTGCGGCGGCATTGCGGGAGCGCCCCGACCTGAGATTGGTCATTGTCGGGGAAGGCAGCACCCGCGCCTCGCTGCAGGCTCGTATTGATGAGCTGGGGCTGCATGGGCAAGTCTTGCTGCCGGGCCATCTTGATGATGCGGCGCGTCTTTATCGTGCGTTCGACTGGGTCGCGATCCCGTCGCGGGAGGAAGGTCTGGGGCTGATCATGCAGGAGGCGGTCATGGCGGGGGTTCCGGTACTGTCCAGTGAGCTGGCGGTATTTCGCGAACAGCTGGCCGATAGTGGCTGGTACGCCCCGGTTGATGACGTGAACGCCTGGCGCGACGCGATCTTGCGAGCGTTCAGCGTCTCTGCCGCAGCGGTCGCCGCTGATCAGTTCCAGGCATTAGGGCCGGATCAAGCCTGGCTGAGCTTCAGCCAGACCGCCCGTGCACTACTCTCATGAGGGCAGCACTGCCTGCTCCAATGCTTGCATCGGAAAGGTGTCGTTCAGGTTCTCGCGTGCAATATAGCGCGCGAAGTGTTGCAGGTTGCGTTTGATCAGATGCCGAGGCAAAGGGGCTCGCAGGAAACGCATGTCAGCCACATCGATCAGGCCCATTTGATTGTCGGGCGTGATCACAATGTTGCCCAGGTGCAGTGAGCGGAAGTAGATCCCCGATTGATGCAGTCGGCGTATCAGTCCGGCCAGCTCAGGCAAGGCTTGCGGCCAGTTGAAACCGTCCTTGCTGGCGATCTGGCGCAGGGTCTGGCCTGGCAGCGGCTGGTACAGCACGGCTGTCATGCCGGGCGCCTGCAGTCGGTAATACTGCAGGACCTGCAAGGTCGGCACGCCGAGCTTCTGCAGTTCGACGGCATTGTCGATGAAGCGTTTCGAGTAAGGCCGAAACAAGGCGGATGAAAATATACGCTTGCGACGAAACAGTTTGAGGATATTCCCGTCTTGCAACAGGTAGACTTTTGGCCCGTAACTGTCGGCCTCCAATACTTTGGCACCGTCAATCATTTGATTCAGGGTGGCTTGAGGGAGCCGGGAACATTGCATCGTAGAAAGCCTTGTTGGAAGAACGGGGCGCCATGGCGGGCAATGATGCCGAAAAAATTCAGCTTTAACCATGTCGGGTTGGGTGAGCGAACGCTTACAGGAGCAATTTGATGCAAGAAACTCGTTGGGCGCAAGCATGGATGACAGTAGGTCTTTTGTGGTTTTTGTTGGCCATCGCCATTGCGCCTACCAACAAGCTCTATCAGCAAGGCTTGGTGGTGTTTCTCTGGTTGCCTGCAATCATGTTCTGCTGGTCCGCACGGGCCCGGCTTCGGGAATTGTTCCATGAACAGCGCTGGATCTACCTGCCGTTGCTGGGGCTGGTGATCTGGTCACTGCTCAGTCTTTCATGGTCGAACACGCCTGATCCTGATCGCGCAGCCAAGCGCGTGCTGTACATCGTGGTGTTCCTGTTGTTCTTTCCGGTTTTCGCCAATGCCCGACCCGAGCGCGTGATCCGCGTCATGCAATGGGGAGGTATAGGGCTGGCTGTCACGGCGCTGGTGGCGATCGTCAAATTTTATGGAATGCATGGCAACGTCTGGGTTTCACGCGTGGAAGGGCTGGGCGAATTGTCCCATCCGATCCTGGGCGGCTACGTCATCGGGCTGGCAGCCGTGTGGCTGGTACTCTGGACACCGCGTACGGGCTTGATGCAGGTAGTCTATGCCCTTGCATTGGGCGTTCTGGGGATATTTGTCCTGCTCAGCCAGAGTCGCGGCGCGGCCCTGGCACTGTTTCTCACGATACTGGCCATGCCGGTCTGGTGCCGTGACCGACGCAGTCGTCTCGTCGCGGCGCTCGCACTGATCATCGCGATGCTGGCGTTCTGGCTTTTCGAATCCCTGGTCCTGTCGCGCGGTGTTTCCTATCGCCCGCAGATCATGATGGCCAGTTTGCAAATGATCGCGGAACACCCATGGCGCGGCCTGGGCCTCGGCAGTAACTACAGGGTGTTCGCCGATGGGCAGTCTTTTGACCACGCCCATAACCTGTTCACCCACGTGGCCATCGAATTGGGCCTGCCAGGGTTATTGTTGTGGGCGGCGACCTGGATCGCAGTTCTGCGCGAGGCCTGGAAGGTTCGGGAAACGCTCTATGCCAAGGGAATCATCGGCATCTGGTTGTTCTCTACCCTGGCGATGCAATTCGATGCCGCCAGCCTGAACGGCACACCGAGGGCCGAATGGTTTATCAGCTGGTTACCCATTGGCCTGGCCAGTGTTTTGGTATGGGCGCGGGCCAATCCCGGCGCTTGTGATAAAATTTCGCGTTCTTCCTAACCAGTGAGCTCTACGATGAGTGACGCACCGCCCAAAGCGGGACAGGACTCCAGCCTGAAAATCTATTTTCGGCTGTTGGGGTATGTAAAACCTTATCTCGGCCTTTTCTTGCTGAGTATCGTGGGCTTCGTGATCTTTGCCTCCACACAGCCGATGCTGGCGGGGATTCTCAAGTATTTCGTCGATGGCCTGAGCAATCCTGAAGCGGTGCTCTTCCCCAACGTCCCTTATCTGAAGGACTTGCAGCTGCTGATGGCCGTGCCATTGCTGATCATCCTGATCGCGGCGTGGCAAGGCCTGGGCTCCTTCCTTGGCAACTATTACCTGGCGAAGGTTTCGCTGGGGCTGGTGCATGACCTGCGGGTCGAGTTGTTCAACAAGTTGCTGGTTCTGCCAAACCGCTATTTCGATACGCATAATTCCGGGCATCTGATCTCGCGCATCACGTTCAACGTGACCATGGTGACCGGTGCTGCTACCGATGCAATCAAGGTGGTGATTCGCGAAGGCCTTACCGTGGTCTTCCTGTTTGCCTACCTGCTGTGGATGAACTGGAAACTGACCATCGTGATGCTGGCCATCCTGCCGCTGATTGCACTCATGGTGGGTAACACCAGCAAGAAATTCCGCAAGCAGAGCAAGAAGATCCAGGTGGCCATGGGCGATGTGACCCATGTGGCGTCCGAGACCATCCAGGGTTATCGCGTGGTGCGCAGCTTCGGTGGCGAGAGCTATGAAGAGCGGCGTTTTGCCGAAGCCAGCCAGGGCAATACCGACAAGCAACTGCGCATGACCAAGACCGGGGCGGTCTACACGCCGATGTTGCAGTTGGTGATCTACACCGCCATGGCCGTGCTGATGTTCCTGGTGCTGTTCCTGCGCGGTGATGCCACCGCCGGTGACCTGGTGGCCTACATCACGGCGGCGGGTCTGCTGCCCAAGCCGATCCGGCAGCTGTCGGAAGTCAGTTCGACCATTCAGAAAGGTGTCGCCGGTGCCGAAAGCATTTTCGAGCAACTGGACGTCGAGCCGGAAGTCGACCACGGTACCGTTGAGCGCGACCGCGTCAATGGCTACCTGGAGGTGCGCAACCTGAGCTTTACCTATCCTGGGACAGAGCGTGAAGTGCTGAAGAACATCAGCTTCACTGCGGCGCCAGGGCAAATGATCGCACTGGTTGGTCGCTCTGGCAGCGGCAAGTCGACACTCGCCAGCCTGATACCGCGCTTCTACCATCATGAAGTCGGCGAGATCCTGCTCGATGATGTCGAAATCGAAGACTACCGCCTGCGCAACCTGCGTCGGCATGTAGCACAAGTCACACAACATGTGACCCTGTTCAACGACACTATCGCCAACAATATCGCCTACGGTGACCTGGCTGGCGCACCTCGCGCAGACATTGAAAAGGCTGCTGCGGACGCCTATGCCATGGACTTCATCGCGCAGATGCCGCAAGGCCTGGATACCCAGGTCGGGGAAAACGGCGTACTGCTGTCCGGCGGCCAGCGCCAGCGCCTGGCGATTGCCCGGGCCTTGCTGAAAAATGCCCCGTTGCTGATTCTCGACGAAGCCACCTCGGCGCTCGATACCGAGTCCGAGCGGCACATTCAGGCAGCCCTGGATCAAGTCATGAAAGGTCGTACCACGCTGGTCATCGCTCACCGGTTGTCGACTATCGAAAAGGCCGACCTGATTCTGGTGATGGATCAGGGTGAAATCGTCGAGCGTGGCACCCACACGCAATTGCTGGCGCAAAATGGCTACTATTCGCGCCTGCATGCGATGGGGCTCGATACGCCGGCCGAAGACATCGCCTGACACCGACTTCAGGGTGAGCCTGGCTCACCCTGATGCTCAGCCGGCGTGCAATGCGCCGCTCGAGTGAATCCATGCGCGATTCTTGCTCAATAATTGATCAAAAAGCCTTGGCGCAAGATCCCGTTGCAGCCGTCACACAAGCCTGTGCCCACCCTGTGTTAATATCGCGCCCCTGTTCATTTTGTATGTGGGTTGCTCCATGAAGTTGTCCATGCCGCGATTCGATCAAGCCCCTGTCTTGGTGGTCGGCGATGTCATGCTCGACCGTTACTGGCATGGTGGTACCTCACGGATTTCCCCTGAGGCGCCAGTACCGGTAGTCAAGGTCGAACACATCGAGGACCGCCCGGGCGGTGCCGCCAACGTTGCGTTGAACATTGCCGCCCTTGGCGCGCCGGCCTCGCTGGTCGGCGTCACCGGCGACGATGAAGCCGCCGACAGCCTGGTCAATAGCCTCAAGGGGGCCGGTGTGCGCGCGTTGTTCCAGCGCATCGCGCACCAGCCGACCATCGTCAAACTGCGGGTCATGAGTCGTCACCAGCAATTGCTGCGAATCGACTTCGAAGAACCGTTCGCCACCGACTCCCTGGCGTTGTCCGTGCAAGTCGACGAACTGCTCGAAGGCATCAAGGTGCTGGTGCTGTCCGACTACGGCAAGGGCGCACTGAAAAACCATCAGGTGTTGATCCAGGCCGCCCGCGCCCGTGGCATTCCGGTGCTGGCCGATCCCAAGGGCAAGGATTTCTCCATTTATCGCGGAGCGAGCCTGATCACGCCGAACCTCAGCGAATTCGAAACCATCGTCGGTGGTTGCGCCGATGAGCACGAATTGGTCAGCAAAGGCGCGCAGCTGATGCACGACCTGGACCTTGGCGCCTTGCTGGTGACCCGTGGGGAACACGGCATGACCCTGCTGCGGCCTGATCATCCGGCATTGCACCTGCCGGCACGCGCCCGTGAAGTGTTCGACGTGACCGGTGCTGGCGATACGGTGATTTCCACCCTGGCAGCGGCGATTGCTGCGGGTGAGGAACTGCCGCACGCGGTGGGCCTGGCCAATCTGGCGGCAGGTATCGTGGTCGGCAAGCTTGGTACGGCGGCCATCAGCGCGCCGGAATTGCGTCGGGCTATCCAGCGTGAAGAAGGCTCCGAGCGCGGCGTGTTGGGCCTGGAGCAGCTGTTGCTGGCAGTCGATGATGCGCGTGCGCATAAAGAGAAGATCGTTTTCACCAACGGCTGCTTCGACATCCTGCATGCCGGGCACGTGACGTACCTGGAGCAGGCGCGGGCGCAAGGCGATCGCCTGATCGTCGCGGTCAACGACGATGCGTCGGTCAGCCGCCTGAAAGGGCCCGGCCGTCCGATCAACAGTGTCGACCGGCGCATGGCGGTGCTGGCAGGTCTGGGCGCGGTCGATTGGGTGATCAGTTTCGCTGAAGGCACACCGGAGAACCTGCTGCGCGAGGTCAAGCCGGACGTGCTGGTCAAGGGTGGGGACTACGGGATTGACCAAGTGGTCGGTGCGGACATCGTGACCGCTTACGGCGGGACCGTGAAAGTGCTGGGACTGGTGGAAAACAGCTCAACGACCGCCATTGTCGAGAAGATCCGCAAGTCCGAATAAACCCAAAACAAATCGCAACCTGCGGCACGTGACCCTGTAGGAGCTGCCGCAGGCTGCGATCTTTTGCTTTTAAGAGTTGACCTTTTTACGCGGCACGATCTTCTTCAGCAGTTGCCTGGCCTTGCCACGCAACCGCGCCAATCCCGAAGCCTTCCCCGGCGGCGTCAAACCCTGCTGACGCACCCAGTCCTTCCAGCGAATCCGCTCATCTTTCACCAGCCAGCCTTCCTGCCGGGCAAAACTTTCGGCCAGGTACAGTCCGCGGGTGCTTGCCGGGTGCAATTGATCCTTTTTCAAGGTGTAGAGCTCGGCCAGGGGGTGGCCATCCTGCAAAGGCATCAGGTACAGGTCGGGACGCTTGCGATCCAGGCGGGCGACCAATTGATCACCTTCCAGGCGTTCGTCGACGTGAAACAGGCTCAGGGACTTGGCTTCCTTGGGCACCTCCAGGCGCAAGTCGTAGATCAACTGCAGCGATGCGGTCGGCAAGTGCACGTAGGCCCGTGGCCGTTCGATCAATGGCAGGTTGGCGCAACGCACCGGACGTGCCGAGCCGGACAGCGGCGACAGGCGAAACGGCAGGGCTTCGCGGTAGTGCAGGGCGCTGGAGTAGGGCGCGGGTAGCCAGGTGTCGTTGAAGCGTCCGCCGAGCCAGCCTTCCGGGGTTTCCAGCAGGCATTCCTCGGCAATTTCCTGGATGGCCGTGTGCAACGGCAGGTTCAGCTCATGGGCCGGCACGTAGCCGGAAATCAGCTTGAGCACCACGTCTCCACGGTCCTGCCGCCGCTGGCGCACCAGTACCCAGTAATCGCGATTCTGCCAATGCAGTGTCAGGCGAACCGACACCCCGAGGTTGGCCAGCTCCAGGGAAAAGCGTTGCGTATCGGCGACGGTCACCGGGCGCCGACGTTGCAGGATCTGGGAGAAATTCAGCGGCCTCCCGACGCTCTGATAACTCAGGCCTTCGGGAGTCGCTTCGACGAATAACGGCAGGGTCTTGAAGTTGCTCGGGTTCTTTCTAATGAGCGTACGCGGCATGTCGGCTCCTGCTTTAGGCCGCGTGGGGCGGCATCAGTGGCTACGTAGGACCTGGGCAACGGTCGCCACGTTATGGGCGAGGTGCAGCGGGTTGATCGTTCCGACAATAGCACTGGCCACGCCGGGATGTTCGAACAACAACTTGAAACTGGCGCGCACAGGGTCCACGCCTGGGCTCAGGCACACATGACCGCTGGCGAGGGCTTTCTTGACCAGAATGGCTTTGCCGTGAGCAGCAGCATAGTCAATCACGGCCTTTTCGCTTTGCTCGTTCAGATTGTAGGTGACCATGGCGCAATCACCTTGCTCCAGCGCCTTCAAGCCGCCTTCGACGGTTTTGCCGGAAAAGCCGAAGCCGCGAATCTTGCCTTCGGCCTTGAGTGCGGCAAGGGTTGCGTAGACTTCGCAGTCGTTGAGGATCGCCAGGTCGTTGCCGTCGGAGTGCACCAGCACCAGGTCGATAAAATCAGTTTCAAGGCGTTGCAGGCTGCGCTCCACCGAGAGGCGGGTGTGGGCGGCGCTGAAATCATGGCGGGACTGCCCGTCGGCAAATTCTTCGCCGACCTTGCTGACTATCACCCAATCCTGACGCTGACCTCGCAGCAGCGGGCCGAGGCGCTCTTCGCTGCGACCATAGGCCGGCGCGGTGTCGATCAGGTTGATGCCCATATCACGCGCGAGTTTGAGCAGCATGCGCGCTTCGTCATCATCGGGAATCTGGAAACCGTTGGGGTACTTCACCCCTTGATCGCGGCCGAGTTTTACCGTGCCCAGGCCTAGTGGCGATACTGTCAGGCCAGTGCTGCCCAAGGGGCGGTGAAGGTCGTGCAAAGTCGGTTGGCTCATGGCAGCAGTTGCTCCCAGACCGGGACGCCCATCGGCGGTTTTGGCAGCGGCGGCAATGCGCTGGCGGGACCCGGTTGAATGCCATCGCGGGCGAGGCTGGCGATCACCCGGTCGGCGAAGTCCGGCGCCAGTGCCAGTTTGGTTGGCCAGCCCACCAGCAGGCGACCTTCCTCGGCCACAAAGGCGTTGTCGGGGCGGGTCAGGCCTGATTGCAATGGCTCCGCGCGGTCCACGCGCAGGGTTGCCCATTGCACCGTGCTGAGGTCGATCCATGGCAGTAACTGGCCAAGCTCTTTCTGTGCAGTGGCGATCTGTTCGGCGGGTTCACGGGCCACGCCTTCGGCTTCGGCGATATCTCCGCCCAAGTACCAGACCCACTGGCCATCGGCCGCCGGGTGCGTGGTCACCGTGATGCGCGGTTTGGTGCCGCCACCCAGGCAATGGGCGTACAGCGGCTTGAGGCTCGGGCCCTTGGCGATGATCATGTGCAGCGGGCGACGTTGCATGGCGGGCTGGGTCAACCCCAGCGCTTCGAGCAACGCCGCCGTTCCGCCACCGGCGCTCAATACGATGCGTTGGGCGCGGATCTCGCGTTCATCCACCTTGAGGCCGACCAGCACACCACCCTCCAGCAGCGGTTCGATCTTCTGGCCGGCGAGCAGACCGTCACCCGCGAGGTCTGCCAGGCGCTGGATCAGGCTCGGTACATCGATCACCAGTTCCGCGAGGCGATAGACTTTGCCCTTGAAGCGTTTGTCTTGCAGGGCCGGTGGCAATTGGTCGCCCTTGACCTGATCGACGCGACCGCGCACGGCCTTGCTGGCGAAGAAGCTGGTGAGGTTGCCGGCAATGGTCCCCGGTGACCAGAGATAGTGGGCCTCGGACAGCAGACGCACGCCCGACAGGTCCAGTTCGCCGTTGCCAGCGAGGGCTTCACGCCAGCGCCGCGGCATGTCGGCAATGGCTTCCGAGGCGCCGGTCAGTGCGCCATGCAGAGCATATTTGGCTCCGCCATGGATGATGCCCTGGGACTTCACGCTCTGCCCGCCGCCGAGGCTGGCGCTTTCCACCAGCACGGTCGAAAAACCCTCGCGGCGCAGGCGCGCATTCAGCCAGAGGCCGGCGACACCAGCGCCGACAATGAGAACGTCGGTGGAAATAACGGATGGCATGCGGCGACCTCAGTGTTCAAGACGAGGGCGCAGTATACAGACTCGAAGAAGCGTGGATTTGTTGGTGATCAATTGTGGGAGCGGGCTTGCTCGCGAAGGCGTCGTGTCAGTCGGCTTCAATGCTGGATGACACACCGCATTCGCGAGCAAGCCCGCTCCCACATTGGATTGTGCGTGAGTCTTAGTGTCCGGCGGTTTTGGAGAACAACTGAATCACCACGACACCCAGGACGATAAGCGCCATCCCCAGCATCGCCGGCACATCCAGCTTCTGCCCGTAGATAAACAGCGCCGCGACGCTGACCATTACGATGCCCATGCCGGCCCATACCGCGTATGCCACGCCCACCGGTACGCTGCGCACCACCAGGGTCAGCATCCAGAAGGCGATGCCGTAGCCGACGATCACCAGCAGCAGCGGCAGCGGGGTGCTGAAGCCTTTGACCGCTTTCATCGAAACAGTGGCAATCACTTCGGCGCAGATGGCAATGGCCAGGTAGTAGTAAGCGGTCATGGGTCAATCCTCGTATGAAGTGTTGCTTGCTGAGTTCGGCATTCTAGAGATTCTCCAGATGCGGTAAAGTCATTACCTATCTGTTCTGAAGATGGGTTTGTCGATGCAATGGAACCTTGAACAACTGCGCCTGTTTGTCGGCGTGGCGGAGCAACGCTCGTTTTCTGCCGTGGCACGGGACCAGCGCAAAGCCCAGTCGGCGGTCAGTAGTGCAATTGCGCTGTTGGAGGAAGACTTGGGCGTGAGCCTGTTCGACCGCAGCAGCGGCCGCCAGCCGAAACTCACCGAGGCCGGCAACGCCTTGCTGGAAGAGGCGCGGGAGGTGCTGCGCCAGTGTGAGCGTCTCAATGGCCGGGCGCTGGCGATGATGCGCGGCCAGGAGGCCCGTCTGCGCCTGGCCCAGGATGAGGCGATGCCGTACCAGCCGATCATCGAAAGCTTCGAAGCCCTGGCGGAAAAATTTCCCAGCATTGAAGTGCAGCTGACCAGCGCTGCCCAAGGCGATGTGGCGCGCAAACTGGTGGAGCGTCGGGCCGATCTGGGTTTGCTGTTTTACCATGATCAAATTCCTGAAGCCCTGGAGCGGCGGGTGCTGGGCAGTGTCGAGATGGTCACGGTATGCGGCGTCGGGCATCCATTGGCGGCAAAGGCTGAAGTGAACTGCCAGGAACTGGCGCAGCATCGCCAGTTGCTGATGTCCACCCAGTCCAGCGTCTACCCCGGCAGCGAACCGGCCAGCCCGCAGGTCTGGCGGGCCGACAGCTTTTATGTGATGGCTGAATGGTTGGTGCGCGGTCTTGGCTGGGCCTGGCTGCCACGGCACGTAGTTCAGTACCCGGCGTATCAGGATTTGATGGTCGAACTGGTCAGCGAATGGACCCCGCCGGCCCTGGTGGTGGAACTGGTCTGGCGGCGCGATGAGCCGCTGGGTCCGGCGGCTCGCTGGTTGGCGGAACGTTTTGCCGTGCATCTGCAGGCGATCGGCGAAAAAACCGATAAACTCCGCCGCCATGAATAGAACTCTCTACACCGTGCTGTTTTACCTGGGGCTGCCATTGGTGGCGATTCGGCTGTGGCTGCGCTCGCGCAAGGCGCCGGCCTATGCCAAGCGCATCGGCGAGCGTTTCTCCTACGGGATGCCGACGATGAAACCCGGAGGAATCTGGGTGCACGCGGTGTCCGTAGGCGAAAGCATTGCCGCCGCGCCGATGATTCGCGCCTTGCTGCAACGTTATCCACAGCTGCCGATCACCGTGACCTGCATGACCCCCACCGGTTCGGAGCGCATCCAGGCGTTGTTCGCCAACGAGCCGCGCATCCAGCACTGCTATCTGCCGTACGACTTGCCGTGCGCCGCCAAGCGTTTTCTTGATCGCGTCCAGCCAAAGCTGGCGGTGATCATGGAAACCGAACTCTGGCCCAACCATATCCATCAATGCGCCAAGCGCGGGATTCCCGTGGCGCTGGCCAATGCGCGGCTGTCCGAGCGTTCGGCCAGGGGCTATGGTCGCTTCAGAAAACTGACCGCTCCGATGCTCGCCGAGATGAGCCTGTTTGCGGTGCAGACCGAAGCCGAGGCCCAGCGTTTTCGTGAGTTGGGCGCGCGGGGGGAAACCGTCGAAGTCACCGGCTCGATCAAGTTCGACCTGACCATCGACCCACAACTTTTACAGCGTGCTGCCGAGTTGCGCGGGCAATGGCAGGCGCAGGAACGCCCGGTGTGGATCGCCGCCAGTACCCACGATGGCGAAGACGAGGTGGTCCTGGCAGCCCATCGCCAGTTGCTCGCGGGCCATCCCGATGCCTTGCTGATTCTGGTGCCGCGCCATCCTGAGCGCTTTAACCCGGTTTTCGAATTGTGCCGTCAGCAGGGTTTCGAAACAGTCCGTCGCTCCACGGGCGAACCCGTTACCGCTAAGACTTCGGTGCTGCTGGGTGACACCATGGGCGAGTTGCTGTTTCTCTATGCCCTGGCCGACAGCGCGTTCGTCGGCGGTAGCCTGGTGCCCAATGGCGGGCATAACCTGCTTGAGCCGGCGGCACTCTCCAAGCCAGTGCTGAGCGGCCCTCATCTGTTCAACTTCCTTGAAATCGCAGCGCAGTTGCGCAGTGCCGGGGCGTTGCAGGAGGTTGAGGATGCGCAAGGTCTGGCGGTGGCGGTGCAGCGCCTGTTCGAATTGCCGCGCGATGCGCAGCGGATGTCGGAAGCGGGGTTGAAGGTGATGCGCGCCAATCAGGGGGCGCTGCAGCGGTTATTGGATGGGTTGGGGCGGTTGATCGACCGTTAGAAACAAAAAGATCGCAGCCTGCGGCAGCTCCTACAGGGGGATGCATTCCAATGTAGGAGCTGCCGAAGGCTGCGATCTTTTGCTTTAAGGCCTTGCCTTGAGTTGCTCAGCCGCGGCCTTCGCCAGATCCGGCGGCAGGAAGTCCTTGTCCGGGTTGTAGTTGGGATTGAGCCAACGTGCCAGATCCTGCAAGTCCCCCGGGTTCAACGTACCGGCCTGCTGCTTCAAGCGCAGGTTGTCGAGGATGTAGTCGTAGCGGGTGTTGTTGTAGTCACGCACCGACGTGTAGAGCGAGCGCTGTGCATCCAGCACGTCGACGATGTTTCGCGTGCCCACCTGATAGCCGATTTCGGTCGCTTCCACCGCGCTCTGGTTGGAGATGATCGATTGCTTGCGCGCCTGCACCTGCTCGACATCGGTATTCACCGCGCGGTGCAGGTCACGGGTGTTTTCGACGATTTGTCGACGCAGGGATTCGCGTTGCTGCTCGGTCTGGTCCAGCTGCGCATAGGATTGGCGCACCTGGGAATTGATCAGGCCACCGCTGTAGATCGGGATGTTCAGTTGCAGGCCCACGGTCGTTTGCTCGACGTTGCCGCCATACGCCTGGGGAAAGCCGTTCGGGTTGCTGAAACCCAGCGCATCGTTGTCGCCTTTCTCATATTGCGCCACGGCGTCGAGGGTCGGTGCATGACCGGACTTGCGCTGCTTGACGGTTTGCTCGGCGGCACTGACGGCGTAGTTGCTGGCCAGCAGGTTGAGGTTCTGTTTGGCCGCCGTATCGACCCAGGCCTTGGCGTCGTTCGGCGCGGGCGGCAGGATCGGCAGGTTGTGGCTGATGCCCTGGATCGAGTTGTACTGACGGTTGGTCAGGGTGATCAGGGCTTCGAAGGCGTCATCCACCTGGCGCTGGGCAACGATGCGGTTGGCGCGTGCCGTGTCGTAGCTGGCTTGCGAGTTCAGCACGTCGGTCTTGTCCGAAAGGCCGACATCGAAGCGCTCGTTGGACTGGTCAAGTTGACGCTTGAACGCGGCTTCCTCGGCCTTGGTCGAGGCCAGGTTGTCCTGGCTGCGCAGCACGTTGAAGTAACTGTCGGCCGTCTGCAGGATCAGGTTTTGCTGGGTCGCGGAGAGTTGCAGCGCTGCCTGTTCGTTGACGTCCTTGGCGGCCTGGAACTGGAACCAGCGGTCGGCGCGGAACAGTGGCTGCGCCAGGGTCGCCTGATACGAATGGGCATTGCGGTTGGTCGTGGCCGAAGGCTGGTCGATAGCGGTGCGCACGCTGGCAACATTGGCGCCGCCCGACAGGTTGGGCAGCAACCCGGCGCGGGCCTGGGGCACGACTTCCTTTTGGGCGCCATATTGGGCGATGGCGGCGGCAAGGTCGGCGTTGTTGTTCACCGCTTCCTGATACACGCTGACCAGGTCGGTCCTGGTCGATAAGGGCGCTTCTGCTGCCCAGGCCATTCCATTGGACGCACAAGACACGGCAAGGGCCAGTGAGAGTTTGCGCAGCATAGGCGTTCCCTAGTAAAAATATTACACAAGTAATTTGAGCGCCAAGGCTAAGGCGCTGCCTGTGCAACGTCAATGCGCAGCTTGGCGTAGCGAGTGTAGTTGTGCATTGGAGCGGCAACAATCCTGGCAATCGCGCTAATTGCGCCATTCATCACGGTGTTTGCAACGGAGTTGGCGTTCTCTGCCAGTTGTGTCTAGACTGGCCGGGTTCTTGTCGGGGTGCCTTGCTATGAGGCTGAGATCGAATAATTTCGGATCCCGTTGAACCTGATCAGGTTAGCGCCTGCGTAGGGAACAAGATTTCTCGTCACCCGGCGAGTCCTCTTGTGCTTCGTCCGGGATGTTGTTCGACAATCGAACACCCCTCGAGCACTGAGCACAGCACAGCTGGTTTTTTCAGCGCCCGTGCGTCCATTCGTTTACAGGTTCGCTCCGACAAAATTCCACTGCCTGGATGCTGTCTGGAGAGCCCGTGATGACTACAAAAGCAAAAATCGCCACCAACCTGAGTGACTCGGCCAAGGTCGATCAACAATCGGTGCAGCCGTTTACCCGCTCGCAAAAAATCTATGTCCAGGGCACTCGCCCGGACATCCTCGTGCCGATGCGCGAAATCAGCCTCGACGTGACGCCAACCGACTTCGGTGGCGAGGTCAACGCGCCGGTCGTGGTCTATGACACATCCGGCCCGTACACCGACCCCAACGTCATCATCGACGTGCGCAAAGGCCTGGCCGATGTGCGCTCGCCCTGGATCGAATCCCGCGGCGACACCGAGCGCCTGAGCGGCCTGAGCTCCAACTTCGGCCAGGAACGTCTCGCCGACCCGGAACTGACCAAGCTGCGTTTTGCCCACGTGAACAACCCGCGCCGTGCCAAGCCGGGTGCCAACGTCAGCCAGATGCACTACGCGCGCCAGGGCATCATCACCGCCGAGATGGAATACGTCGCCATCCGCGAAAACATGAAGCTGGAAGTGGCCCGCGCCGCCGGCCTGCTGGACCAGCAACACGCCGGCCACAGCTTCGGCGCCAGCGTGCCGAAAATCATCACCCCGGAATTCGTCCGTGACGAAATCGCCCGCGGCCGCGCGATCATTCCGGCCAACATCAACCACACCGAACTGGAACCGATGATCATCGGCCGTAACTTCCTGGTGAAGATCAACGGCAACATCGGCAACAGCGCCCTGGGTTCGTCCATCGAAGAAGAAGTGGCGAAACTGACCTGGGGCATTCGCTGGGGTTCGGACACGGTCATGGACCTGTCCACCGGCAAACACATTCACGAAACCCGCGAGTGGATCATCCGCAACTCGCCGGTGCCGATCGGTACCGTGCCGATCTACCAGGCCCTGGAAAAAGTCGGCGGCGTCGCCGAAGACCTGACCTGGGAGCTGTTCCGCGACACCCTGATCGAGCAGGCCGAGCAGGGCGTCGACTACTTCACCATTCACGCCGGCGTGTTGCTGCGCTACGTGCCAATGACCGCCAAGCGCGTGACCGGCATCGTCTCCCGTGGCGGTTCGATCATGGCCAAGTGGTGCCTGGCGCACCACAAGGAAAACTTCCTCTACACCCATTTCGAAGACATCTGCGAAATCATGAAGGCCTACGACGTCAGCTTCTCGCTGGGTGATGGCCTGCGTCCTGGCTCGATTGCCGATGCCAACGACGAAGCGCAGTTCGGCGAGCTGGAGACCCTCGGCGAGCTGACCAAGATCGCCTGGAAGCACGACGTGCAGTGCATGATCGAAGGCCCGGGCCACGTGCCGATGCAGTTGATCAAGGAGAACATGGACAAGCAGCTGGAATGCTGCGACGAGGCGCCGTTCTACACCCTCGGCCCGCTGACCACCGACATCGCGCCGGGCTACGACCACATCACCTCCGGTATCGGCGCGGCGATGATCGGCTGGTTCGGTTGCGCCATGCTCTGCTACGTCACGCCCAAGGAGCACCTGGGCCTGCCAAACAAGGATGACGTCAAGACCGGGATCATCACCTACAAGATCGCCGCGCATGCCGCCGATCTGGCGAAGGGGCATCCGGGCGCACAGATCCGCGACAATGCCTTGAGCAAGGCGCGCTTCGAATTCCGTTGGGAAGACCAGTTCAACCTGGGCCTTGATCCGGATACCGCCCGTTCGTATCACGATGAGACGCTGCCGAAGGATTCGGCCAAGGTCGCGCACTTCTGCTCCATGTGCGGGCCGAAATTCTGCTCGATGAAAATTACCCAGGAAGTCCGCGAGTATGCGGCCAACCAACGGATCGAGGCGGTCGACGTGGATGTTGCCCAGGGCATGGCCGAACAGGCTGAGCGCTTCAAGCAGGAAGGCAGTCAGCTGTATCAGAAAGTTTGATCTGACCTGTGATTGACGGCGCCTTTGCTGCCGTCTTCGCGAGCAAGCCCGCTCCCACACTGGATCTCCTGTGAACACAAATTTTGTGTACGACCGGGATCAATGTGGGAGCGGGCTTGCTCGCGAAGGCGTTGGAACAGGCACCGGATTTCTCAATGACACACTTATCCCTCTGAGATAACACCCTTGAGCATTCAACCGAGTACTTATTCCCCCGACATCGCGGTGCCTACCGACAAACGTGTGTTCGGCGGCCGCGATCTGTTTTCCCTGTGGTTCTCCCTCGGCATCGGCCTGATGGTCCTGCAGACCGGCGCACTGCTCGCGCCAGGCCTGGGCCTGTCCGGCTCGCTGCTGGCGATCTTCCTCGGTACGCTGGTCGGCGTTCTACTGCTGGCTGCCGTCGGCGTGATCGGCAGCGACACCGGCCTGTCATCCATGGCCGCGCTCAAACTCAGCCTCGGCAACAAAGGCGCTAGCCTGCCGGCGGTGCTGAACCTGCTGCAACTGATCGGTTGGGGCTCGTTCGAGATCATCGTCATGCGCGATGCCGCCAGCCTGTTGGGCGCCAAGGCCTTCAGCGAGGGTAGCGTACTGTCCAATCCAGTGCTGTGGACCTTGTTCTTCGGCGCACTGGCGACCCTGTTGGCCGTCAGCGGTCCGTTGACCTTCGTGCGCCAGATCCTGCGTAAATGGGGCATCTGGCTGTTGCTGGCAGCGTGCATCTGGCTGACCTGGAACCTGTTCGCCAAAGCCGACCTGGCCGCCTTGTGGGCGCAGGCCGGTGACGGTTCGATGCCGTTCGCGGTGGGCTTCGACATTGCTATCGCGATGCCGCTGTCGTGGCTGCCACTGATTGCCGACTACTCGCGTTTCGGCAAGCGTGCGAAGAATGTCTTCGGCGGTACGGCGATTGGCTTCTTCATCGGTAATTTCTGGCTGATGAGCCTGGGCGTGGCCTACACCCTGGCGTTCGCGCCGAGCGGTGAAGTCAATGCCTTGCTGTTGGCGCTGGCGGGCGCAGGCCTGGGCATTCCGCTGCTGCTGATCCTGCTCGATGAGTCGGAAAACGCCTTTGCCGACATTCACTCGGCAGCCGTTTCCAGCGGGATCCTGTTGCGCCTGAAAGTCGAGCACCTGGCCTTGGCCATCGGCGTGATCTGCACCCTGATCGCCTTGCTGGCGCCACTGGCCCAGTACCAGAACTTCCTGCTGTTGATCGGATCGGTGTTTGCGCCGCTGTTCGGCGTGGTGCTGGTGGATCACTTCATCCTGCGCAAACGCAGTGGCCAAGTGGCGTCAGCCGCATTGCGCTGGCCGGCGCTGCTCGCCTGGTTGGGCGGGGTGAGCACCTATCATTTGCTGGCCAATCTGTATCCGGACATCGGCGCAACCCTGCCGGCGTTGATCCTGGCAGGGCTGCTGCAACTGGTGCTGGGTCGGGCCTTCAGTTACGACCGGGAAACAGCTCGGGCTTGATGATGCCGTTCAGGCGAGGGTAGGGGATCTTCAGTTCGACATGGCCCAGCGCGTAAGGCGCGATGCTGCTGGTTTCGTACTTGAGGATCACCCCGCCGTAGGTCAGCGCCACGTTCTGGGTTTTCTGGAACGGCCAGCTCTTGACGAACTCCGGTTCCTGATCGAGCTTGGT
This sequence comes from Pseudomonas sp. PLMAX, assembly GCF_046042685.1. Taxonomy (NCBI): domain Bacteria; kingdom Pseudomonadati; phylum Pseudomonadota; class Gammaproteobacteria; order Pseudomonadales; family Pseudomonadaceae; genus Pseudomonas; species Pseudomonas sp. PLMAX. The sequence continues at coordinate 667,173 of NZ_CP064949.1, forward strand.
GCTGATCAACCAGCTGTTGTGCGCCACCTGCGCGGCTTTCCAGAACGCCTCTTCCTGCCCGGGCACCAGCATGTCCGACAGTGTCAGCACTTTATGCTGCTGACGCGAGTAGTTGATGAACCCCCGACCCGGCGTGCCATGGGCGCCGCCGGTGTCCAGGTAGCTGGACAACTCGATGATCACCAGTCCGTCATGCTGCTCACGTACCTTGGCCTGCAGGTAAATGCTGTTGCGCGGACCTGCGGTGCGCAAAAACTGTTCGCGATAGGCCGCCAGCGTCGGCGCCACCGGGGCGTCGGGTGAGGTGCGGGTCATTTGCAGCAGGCGTTTTTCGATGATGCCGTCCAGTTCAGGCTCGGCGGGGAAGTGCAGGGTGTCGATGTTCACCAGCGGACAGTCCTGGTCCGTACAGCCTGGCTTGAGTTGCTCGGTGGCGTCGCGGGTAGTTTCCAGCGGCGCGCGATAGTTAGGCTGGAACAGGCTCTGGCAAGCGCCCAGGGTCAGGGCGAGAGCGGCCACGGAGGCAATTTTAAAAAGCGACATGGGCGTCCTTCATAAAACAGGGAAAGGCGAAAAGTTACCCGCTTCGACTGTCAACGGAGCAGTCAGTTCGCCACTAAGCTAATTAGAGTGGGTTTCGCCCTCACCGTCCATCTCGATGAAGGTAAAGGGGCTGCATCAAACCTCACGGGCGCGTTAGGATGGCGCGAAGTCGAGGTTGGAGCCTCGGTGTCAGATACGAGGATAGTCATGACTGATTTTGCCAAAGCCATTCCGACCGCCGTGGATATCGTTCGGCGCGAAAAGTGCTTCGAGGGTTTCTACAAGCTCGATCGCGTGCACTTGCGCCACGAACTGTTCGCCGGCGGCATGAGCCGCGAAATCAGCCGTGAACTGTTCGTGCGCCACGATGCGGTGTGCATGCTGCCCTACGACCCCCAGCGCGACGAAGTGGTGCTGATCGAGCAGTTTCGCGTCGGTGCCCTGGGCAAGACCGACAATCCATGGCTGATCGAACTGGTCGCTGGTCTGATCGACAAGGATGAGCAACCGGAAGAAGTTGCTCACCGCGAAGCGCAGGAGGAAGCTGGGCTTGTCATCGGGGCGCTGTGGCCGATGACCCAATATTTTCCATCGCCGGGCGGCAGCAACGAATTCGTGCATTTGTACCTGGGACGTTGCGATAGTAGTGGGGTAGGCGGCCTGCATGGGCTGGAGGAAGAGGCTGAAGATATTCGTGTCACGGTGTGGGCGTTCGAAGATGCCCTGCAAGCCGTACGCGACGGACGTATTGCCAACGCGGCCAGCATCATTGCCTTGCAATGGCTGGCACTGAACCGCGTTGAAGTGAGGGGGCTATGGTCGTAAACAAGCTGCGCGATCGCTATCGGGTGGACCTCGTGGGGCTACAGGCATCCTGCGAGGCGAACTACGCGCGCCTGATGCGATTGTTGCCGGACATGCGCAGCGAGCCGGCGGCGCGGCGTATCGCCGTGACCCATGGCGACCAGATGCTGGGCGTGCTGGCGCTGGAGGTGCTGCAGGTCTGTCCCTACACCACCACCCTGCAGGTGCGCCAGGAGCACAGTCTGCCATGGCTGCCGGTGCCGCAACTGGAAGTGCAGGTCTATCACGACGCGTGCATGGCCGAAGTGGTCAGCGCCGAACATGCACGGCGCTTTCGCGGCATCTATCCTTACCCGAACGCCTCGATGCACCAGCCCGACGAAAAGGCCCAGCTGAACATGTTCCTGGGCGAGTGGTTGAGTCATTGCCTGGCGTTGGGGCACGAGTACGAAGTGGTCCGTTGACGTTCTTGTGAACTGCGTCAGGTTCGCGGATTCCCCTTTTTGATCATCCCCCAGCATAATTGCGCCATCCTCCAACCCCGCGATCACGCCCTGGGAGAACGCCTTGCCGAGCGTATCCAACTTGACCACCGCCGATCCGGCGTTGCTGGTGCAGCTCTCCGACAGTCACCTGTTCGCCGAAGCGGACGGGATGCTGCTGGGCATGAATACCCGTGACAGCCTGCAAAAAGTCATCGACTTGGTACGCGAGCAGCAGCCTCGCATCGATCTGATCCTGGCCACCGGCGATTTGTCCCAGGACGGCACGCTCGAGTCATACCAGCAGTTTCGCGAGTTGACCCGACAGCTCGACGCGCCAGCGCGCTGGATTCCCGGCAATCACGACGAGCCGCGGATAATGGCCGAGGCCGCGGTGCAGAGCGCCTTGCTGGAGCCGGTGGTGGATGTTGGCAACTGGCGGGTCACCCTGCTCGATTCGGCCGTGCCGGGCTCAGTACCGGGGTATTTGCAGGATGAGCAGTTGCAGTTGTTGGCCCGTTCCTTGAGCGAAGCGCCGGAGCGGCACCATCTGGTGTGCCTGCACCATCACCCGGTATCGATCGGCTGTGCGTGGATGGAGCCGATCGGTCTGCGCAATCCTGAGGCGTTTTTTGAAGTCCTGGATCGTTTTCCACAGGTGCGTGCCGTGCTGTGGGGCCATGTGCATCAGGAAATCGATCAATTGAGTAACGGCGTGCGTCTGATCGCCTCGCCATCGACCTGCATTCAGTTCGAACCGGGCAGCGAAGACTTCAAGGTCGGGGAGCAGGCGCCGGGGTATCGCTGGTTGCGTTTATTGCCGGATGGGCGGCTGGAAACCGGTGTGGAACGCCTGACCGGGTTCGACTTTCAGGTCGATTACGGCTCCAACGGCTACTGAGGGACCGAGGCGCGTCCTTCGCGAGCAAGCCCGCTCCCACACTGGATCTCCTGTGTTCATAAATAGCGCGTTCACTCAGATCCCATGTGGGAGCGGGCTTGCTCGCGAAGGCTTCCCCACAGGCAACCTGACTTCCACGTATATCCCCGATTCCCTGTAAACTCCGCCTCTTTACCCGAAGCTCAGGGAGTTCAAATGTCCGGCTCGATCCTTTATATCCACGGTTTCAACAGCGCGCCTGCGTCGAAAAAGGCCACCCAGTTGAGCGAAGTGATGGAACGCCTGGGCTTGAGCGACCAATTGCGTGTGCCGGCCCTGCATCACCACCCCCGCGAGGCCATCGGTCAGCTGGAGCAGGCGATTGAAGCGCTCGGACGGCCACTGCTGGTCGGCAGCTCGCTCGGCGGCTACTATGCGACTCACCTGGCCGAGCGCCATGGCTTGAAAGCCCTGTTGATCAACCCTGCCGTCAGTCCGCACCGGATGTTTGACGGGTTCCTGGGTACACAGAAGAACCTGTATACCGACGAGACCTGGGAAATGACCCACGACCATGTGACGGCCCTCGCCGAGCTGGAAGTGCCGGCACCCCAGGACCCGCAGCGCTATCAGGTATGGTTGCAGACCGGTGACGAAACACTGGACTATCGCCTCGCCCAACAGTATTACCGGGCCTGTGCCTTGCGCATCCAGGCCGGTGGCGACCATGGTTTCCAGGGTTTTGCCGAGCAGCTTCCGGCGATGCTGAGTTTTGCCGGCATTGGCGCAGATTTGTATCAGGCGATTGATTTCACCGCGCTGTGAAACCTTGCCCCTATTTTCAATGAAAGACTGACGACGAGACCCCATGGCCACTCCCAGCGCTAGCTCTTATAACGCCGACGCCATCGAAGTCCTCTCGGGCCTCGACCCGGTGCGCAAACGCCCCGGCATGTACACCGACACCAGTCGGCCGAACCACCTCGCCCAGGAAGTCATCGACAACAGTGTCGACGAAGCCTTGGCCGGGCATGCCAAATCGGTGCAGGTCATCCTCCACGCCGATCACTCGCTGGAAGTCAGCGATGACGGCCGTGGCATGCCAGTGGACATTCACCCCGAAGAAGGCGTTTCCGGGGTCGAACTGATCCTCACCAAGCTTCATGCGGGTGGCAAGTTTTCCAACAAGAACTACCAGTTCTCCGGCGGTCTGCACGGGGTGGGTATTTCGGTGGTCAACGCCTTGTCGACCGAAGTCCGGGTGCGTGTAAAACGTGACGGCAACGAATACCAGATGACCTTCGCTGACGGTTTCAAGAAAACCGAGCTGGAAATCCTCGGTACGGTCGGCAAACGCAATACCGGCACCAGCGTGTTCTTCGCGCCGGACCCGAAATACTTCGATTCACCGAAATTCTCCATCAGCCGCCTCAAGCACGTGCTCAAGGCCAAGGCCGTCCTGTGCCCGGGGCTGCTGGTCAGTTTTGAAGACAAGGCCAGCGGCGAGAAAGTCGAATGGCATTACGAAGACGGCCTGCGTTCCTATCTGGTCGACGCGGTCAGCGAATTCGAGCGCCTGCCGGACGAGCCGTTCTGCGGCAGCCTGGCCGGTAACAAGGAAGCCGTGGACTGGGCGCTGCTGTGGCTGCCGGAAGGTGGCGACGCGGTGCAGGAAAGCTACGTCAACCTGATCCCGACCGCCCAGGGCGGTACCCACGTCAACGGTTTGCGCCAAGGCCTGCTCGACGCCATGCGCGAGTTCTGCGAATTCCGCAGCCTGTTGCCACGCGGCGTGAAGCTGGCGCCGGAAGACGTCTGGGAACGCATCGCTTTTGTGCTGTCGATGAAAATGCAGGAGCCACAATTCTCCGGCCAGACCAAGGAACGCCTGTCGTCCCGCGAAGCGGCGGCGTTCGTCTCCGGTGTGGTCAAGGATGCGTTCAGCCTGTGGCTCAACGCGCACCCGGAAACCGGCCTGGCGCTGGCGGAACTGGCGATCAACAACGCTGGTCGTCGCCTCAAGGCCAGCAAGAAGGTCGAGCGCAAGCGCATCACCCAGGGGCCGGCGTTGCCGGGCAAGCTCGCCGACTGCGCCGGGCAGGACCCGATGCGTTCCGAGCTGTTCCTGGTGGAAGGTGATTCCGCCGGTGGTTCTGCCAAGCAGGCGCGGGACAAAGAGTTCCAGGCGATCCTGCCGTTGCGCGGCAAGATCCTCAATACCTGGGAAGTCGACGGCAGCGAAGTGCTGGCCAGCCAGGAAGTGCACAACATTGCCGTGGCCATCGGCGTCGATCCGGGCGCCGCGGACATGAGCCAGCTGCGCTACGGCAAGATCTGCATCCTCGCCGACGCCGACTCCGACGGCCTGCACATTGCGACCCTGCTCTGCGCGCTGTTCGTCCAGCATTTCCGCCCGCTGGTGGATGCCGGTCACGTCTACGTCGCCATGCCGCCGCTGTACCGCATCGACCTGGGCAAAGAGATCTACTACGCCCTCGACGAAGCCGAGCGCGACGGCATTCTCGATCGCCTGGTGGCCGAGAAGAAGCGCGGCAAGCCGCAGGTCACCCGATTCAAGGGCCTGGGTGAAATGAACCCGCCGCAGCTGCGCGAAACCACCATGGACCCGAACACCCGGCGCCTGGTGCAACTGACCCTGGGCGATAATTTCGACGCGACCTCGGAAATGATGGACATGCTGCTGGCGAAAAAACGCGCCGGCGACCGCAAGACCTGGCTGGAGTCCAAGGGCAACCTGGCGGAGGTGCTGGGCTGATGCGGCTGGGCTTTGCCCTGGCGTGTGCGTTGCTGCTGACCTCGATGACGGTGTCTGCCAAGCCGACACCGCAGCTGCGCCTGTTGTCCGAGCACGCCGTGGACGGCATGCGCGGCGGCAACCTGTCCGGGCTGGCCCAGTGCGGCACGGAGTTGTGGACGGTCTCCGACCGCGACGACGACCAGATCTACCGCCTCGAGACGGGCGCGGGTGTCTGGCGTGCGGAAGCGGTGGGCATCGGCGTGCCGCCCGTGCCGGAAAGCGGCTTGCCCTGGGGCCTGCGTTCGCGGGCCTGGGTGTCGTCGTTCGTGCGTGGCGGTGACCTGGATTTCGAAGGGATCACCTGCGACAGCGCTGGCAATCGCTACGTGGTCAGCGAGTCTCATGCGGCGGTGCTGCAAATTCCGCCAACCGGGCCAACCTTCTGGCTGAAGATTTCGCCGCTCATGGTGCGCGAGGCGCGGGCCAGCGGTATGTTGCTGCGCTTTAATGCATTGTTCGAGGGCTTGGCGATCAATCCACAAGGTGACCAGTTGTGGTTGGCTGCCGAGCGCGAGAGCCGCGGGTTGCTGCTGGTCAAGCGCAAGCAGACCGTCTGGGACTGCGATGGCGGCTGTGTGCTGCTGAGCGAAGGCGGAAAGGAGATGCAACCGGCACAATTTCCCAGCGCCAGGCCGATGCCCCGGGATTTTGCCGACCTGTCATGGTTCGACGGCAAGCTGTTTACCCTCGAGCGCAATGCGTACGAGATTTGCCGTCGTGATGCAGTGACAGCCAAGGTCGAGCGCTGCTGGTCGTTTGCCGATGAGGCGTTGCAGGAAAATCGTCGTTATCCCCAGGACTTTGCCCTGACGGAAGCCTTGATCGTGGACGCCGAGGGCGCCTGGATCGGCATCGACAACAACACCGGCGCCCGCGCCGATGGCGAGGTCCGTCCGATCGTCTGGCGCTTTGCTGTACCTGAAGGTGGCTGGAGTGCCAAGTCATGAGCCAGCAAACGCCGGGCAAACGTGCCGGTCGGGTATTGATGGTACTGGCCTGGTGCGCCGCTTTGTTTCTGGCCACGCGGTTTTTCGGCCAGTGGGAAGAGCGTCAGCAAAATCCGAATGTGGTCGTCAGCTCGGAACGCGGCGAGGGTTTCGTCGAGGTGAAACTGGTGAGCAATGGCCAGGGGCATTTCGTTGCCAGCGGCCATATCAATGGCCAGCCGGTGAATTTCATGCTCGATACCGGGGCGACCGATGTGGCGATCCCGGCGCAAATGGCCGAACGGCTGAAACTGGAACAAGGCTTCGGGGTGACCCTGAGCACCGCCAACGGTCGCACCGAGGGTTATCGAACCCGGGTCGACCGGCTGCAACTGGGCGACATTGTGTTGCGTGATGTGCGCGCCATCGTCGTGCCAGGCCTGGATGGCGAGCAAGTGCTGCTCGGTATGAGCGCGCTGAACAAACTTGAATTTACCCAGCGCGGTGGCACCATGCTGCTGCGCCAGACAACGAACCGATGAGGCCCGCATGAGCGACTCCCTTGATCTCAGCCTGGACGGTGTAGAACGCCGGTCACTGGCTGACTTCACCGAAAATGCCTACCTCAACTACTCCATGTACGTGATCATGGACCGTGCCTTGCCGCATATCGGCGACGGCCTGAAACCGGTACAGCGCCGCATCATTTATGCGATGAGCGAGTTGGGGCTGGACGCCGATTCCAAGCACAAGAAATCGGCGCGTACCGTCGGTGACGTGCTCGGTAAATTCCACCCCCACGGCGACTCGGCCTGCTACGAAGCCATGGTCCTGATGGCCCAGCCGTTCAGCTATCGCTATACGCTGGTGGATGGCCAGGGTAACTGGGGTGCGCCGGACGATCCCAAGTCCTTCGCCGCCATGCGTTACACCGAGGCACGGTTGTCGCGTTACTCCGAAGTGCTGCTCAGCGAACTGGGCCAGGGCACGGCGGACTGGGGCCCGAACTTCGACGGCACCCTCGACGAACCGCTGGTGTTGCCGGCACGTTTGCCGAATATCCTCCTCAACGGCACCACCGGTATCGCCGTGGGCATGGCCACCGACGTGCCGCCGCACAACCTGCGCGAAGTCGCCAGCGCCTGCGTGCGTTTGCTCGACGAGCCCAAGGCCACGGTCGAACAGCTCTGTGAACACATCCAGGGTCCGGATTACCCGACCGAAGCGGAAATCATCACGCCGCGCGCCGACCTGCTGAAAATCTACGAGACCGGCCGCGGTTCGGTGCGCATGCGCGCCGTTTATCACATTGAAGACGGCGACATCATCGTCACCGCGCTGCCACATCAGGTTTCCGGCGCCAAGGTGCTGGAACAGATCGCGGCGATGATGCAGGCCAAACCCTCGAAAGCTCCGCAAATCGCCGATTTACGCGACGAGTCGGACCACGAGAACCCGTGCCGGATCGTGATTATTCCGGGCGCCCGGAAAAACTTTGACCACGATGCGTTGATGCAGCACCTGTTCGCCAGCACCGAGCTGGAGTCGAGCTACCGGGTCAACATCAACATCATCGGCCTGGACGGCAAGCCGCAGCTGAAAAACCTGCGGGCCCTGCTGGTCGAGTGGCTGGAATTCCGGGTCCGGACCGTACGCCGCCGCCTGCAATTCCGCCTGGACAAGGTCGAGCGTCGCCTGCACCTGTTGGACGGTTTGTTGATCGCTTACCTCAACCTGGATGAAGTGATCCACATCATCCGCACCGAGGAGCAGCCTAAAGCCGCGCTGATCGAGCGTTTCGCCCTGAGCGAAATCCAGGCCGACTACATCCTCGACACGCGTTTGCGCCAATTGGCGCGGCTGGAAGAAATGAAGCTGCGTTCCGAGCAGGACGAACTGCTCAAGGAACAAGCCAAGCTGCAAGCCCTGCTGAGCAGCGAAGCCAAGCTGAAGAAGCTGGTACGCACCGAGCTGATCAAGGATGCCGAGACCTATGGCGACGACCGTCGCTCACCAATCGTCGAGCGCGCCGAAGCCAAGGCGCTGACCGAACACGATCTGCTGCCGAACGAAAAAGTCACCGTGGTGCTGTCGGAAAAAGGCTGGGTGCGCTCCGCCAAAGGCCATGACATCGACGCCACCGGGCTTTCCTACAAGGCCGGGGATGGTTTCAAGGCCCTGGCGGCAGGGCGCTCCAACCAGTTTGCGGTGTTTATCGATTCCACCGGCCGCAGTTATTCGGTGGCGGCACACACCTTGCCTTCGGCCCGTGGCCAGGGAGAGCCGCTGACCGGCCGTCTGACGCCGCCGCCAGGGGCGAGTTTCGAATGCGTGCTGATGCCCGAAGACGATGCGCTGTACGTCATCGCCTCGGACGCCGGTTACGGTTTCGTGGTCAAGGGTGAAGACCTGCAGGCCAAGAACAAGGCGGGCAAGGCCCTGCTGAGCCTGCCGAACAACGCCAAGGTGATCCTGCCGCGTCCGGTGGCCGATCGTGAGCATAACTGGTTGGCTTCGGTGACCACCGAAGGTCGCCTGCTGATCTTCAAGATCAGCGATCTGCCACAATTAGGTAAGGGCAAAGGCAACAAGATCATCGGCATTTCCGGTGAGCGTGTGGCCAGTCGCGAAGAATATGTCACGGACATCGCCGTTGTGCCGGATGGCGCCACTTTGGTGCTGCAGGCTGGAAAACGTACCTTGTCACTGAAAGCGGACGACCTCGAACACTACAAGGGTGAGCGTGGGCGTCGTGGGAACAAACTGCCACGTGGCTTCCAGCGGGTAGATGCGCTGTTCGTCGAAAACCTCAATTAAGCGTCCTAGAGGCCTCGATCTACGATTTAACGCGTAGATCGACGCTTTGGCGCTGGAGTCGGAACGCATATTCACGGATGATATGGCCTTTCAAGCGCCGGCGTGGCCGAGCGTTCTTCATATTTATTGAGTATTTTCACTGTGATTAGCCTTGTGGCAATCACCTGGATGGGACGATGACTGCTCTGCGCCTTCCTTTTATTTTGATGCTCGCCGGCGTACTTGGCCTGGCGGGTTGCAGCGTTCACCAGCCGGTGTCGCTGTATCAACTGGACAGCGGAAGTCCGGTTCAGCCTGCGCAAAGCGCGGGCATGGCGGTTTTGCTGGGTCCGGTAACCGTGGCGGACTACCTGCAGCGCGAAACCCTGTTGCAGCGTCAGTCTGATGGCAGCCTGCAGGCCTCGACCGACGGCCGCTGGGCTGGCAGCCTGTCCTCCGACATCGACCAGCTGTTGCTGCGGCAGGTGGCGGGCCACCTGGACAGCCAGCGTGTCGTGCTGGCGCCTGCGACCACAGGCTTCACGCCGGATGTCCAGGTGCTGTTGACCATCACGCGCCTGGATTCGGGGAAGTCGCAACCGGCGATTCTCGATGCGCAATGGCGTTTGATCGATCGTCGCGGCCAGGTGCGCGATAACCGCATCATTCACCTGCAGGAACAGCACGCCGGCAACACGGCGGCTCAGGTCCAGGCACAGGGTGTATTGCTGCAGAAGCTCGCTGAACAGCTCTCGGTAGCGCTCAAGCCACTGGCCAACCAGCCACCGATCGCCGAAGCACCACGCAAGCCGGCAGCCAAGCCTGCAGCACCGGCGGCGGAGCAGGAAAAACAGCCGAAGATCCCGATGGCTGCGCCGATTCGTACGGATATGGAAGTGTTTCGCTTCTAAAGCTCGATGGATTGGAAACAAGGCCCGCGTTGATGCGGGCCTTGTTGTTTCTGCCGGTTGGAGATCTCTAGTGCCTGTCCCGGCCTCTTCGCGGGCAAGCCCGCTCCTACAGTGATTGATGTCGTACACAAGACCTGCGTTCGGCATGGAACCCTGTAGGAGCTGGCTTGCCAGCGATAGCGAAAGGACAGGCAACAAAAAAGCCCGCAGACGATCACTCGCCTGCGGGCTTCTTCATGACAGGGCTTTTACGCCCGACGTTCGTGCATCCGCGCCAGCTGTCGCTCCAGCATCGACGGATAAGGCTCCATCAGCCGCTCCACGCAGCAGGCGCCTTCAGGGCTTGCAATCGGGCGGATCCGTGCGCGCTGGCGGATCAGCGCATCGTCACTGATCTTGCGCTCCACCAGCAGCAGGTTGCGGCTGTGTTGCGACAGGGCCAGGGCATCCTGCGCGGCGTCGGTCAGCAACAGGTCGATCTGGCTCAGGCCGAACAGCTCCTCGCCCAGAGTCAGGCCCAGCTGCAATTGCAAGGTGATGCCGCTGTCGGCGACTTCGATCTGCAATTGATGCCCCAGCGCTCGCAGCAGCTCACCACAGCAGATGGCGTTGGTCAGGTAATCGTCGCCACTGTCTTCGGCGTGGAACAGCATCAGGGTGCTGCCATCGTTCAGGGTGTGCAGTTCGCTCTGGTAGAGCGAGGCCGCCTGGTCGAGGCAGTCGCGGTAGCGTTTGAGCAGTTCTTCCAGGCGTGTCCGCGGCAGGCGTCGCAACTGTTCCTGTGAGCCCAGCTGCACGGCCAGTACGGCGCTGTGCTGCGGCACGTTGGAAGCTACGGGCTTGGCCAACGGTTTCGCCACACTGTCTGGCGCATCATCAAGCAAGTCTGCGAACGCATCATCGTCATCATCTTCAACGGTGCTGACGACACGTCGTGGCGCGGCTTTCATCGCGGCCATCGGGCGACTTTCATCGAAACTCGGATCACGCAGGTTGCGCACTTCGAAGCCCGGTTCGCCGTCGTCGTCATCGTCGTATTCGGGTTCCGGCTCGGGTTCCGGTTCGGCCGGTTCCGGCGCGAAGTCGGCATGCAGCTGGCGCGCCAGGTCGCCGATCTCGTCATTACGCTCGGTGGCCGGGGTGTATTCGTCGATGTTGCGCAGCCAGACCCGCAATTGCAGCAGCGGCGTGGACAGGTATCGACCCATGCGCAGGCTCAAGGCCAGGGACAGGGCCAGCAGGATCGCACTCAAGATGCCCATGCTTTGCAGGCTGATGGTCATCGGCTGCTGGAACTGATCCATGTCCAGGCTGATGCGCAGCTGACCGGCGGTCACATCCTGGAAGGTGATCTTGCTCTGGTACATGCCCTCGGCTTCGCCCAGCAGGCCATGCTTGGGACGCTGGCCGGCTTCGGCGAGGATACGATTGTCCACGCTGTAGATGGCGGCGTGGGCCACCAGCTTGTTCTTGGTCAGGTTGTTGAGCAGCACGTTGAGGCTGAGGATGTCGTTGGACACCAGCAGCTCGGTGGCCGAGGTGGCCGTCTGCATGGTCAGGCTTTCACCCAACGCATCCGCCTGCTCGTGCATGGCCTGCTTGAACTGCAAACCCATCACACAGGCGTAGATCACCAGGGCCAGAGCGACCAGGATCACGTTATGGCTGGCAATGCGCAATGCAATCGGTACACGGCGGTGGCGCAGTGCACGGAAGATCAGCAGGAAGAAGTTATCGGTTTTTACTGGCGTGGGCCGGTTCACTTGAGCTCGGCTCTTTTGTCCGTGAAGTTGACGCGCAGTATAGCGACAGGCCCTAGGCCGTCAAAGCGCTCACGGTGCCCGATGGTCACTGAATGTGGGTAGAATGCGGTTTTTTTCCACCTGCGGGGGTGCGCCTTGCGCGAAATCGTCCTGATAAACATCACGGGAGTCGACCGTCCGGGTCTGACTGCGGCCATTACCGGCGTTCTGGCCCAGGGTGGTGTAAACATTCTCGACATCGGTCAGGCGGTGATCCACGACACCCTGTCGTTCGGCATCCTGGTTGAAATTCCTGATACCGAACAAGGCAAGTCGGTGCTCAAGGACATCCTGTTCAAGGGCTATGAGCTGGATCAACAGGTGCGTTTCACGCCGGTGTCCGAAGAGGATTACCAGCAGTGGGTCGGCAACCAGGGCAAAAAACGCCACATCGTGACCCTGCTGACGCGCAAGGTCACCGCCGGACAATTGCAGGCCGTGAGTTCGATTACCGCCAAATATGGCCTGAACATCGACCATATCGATCGCCTGTCCGGGCGCATGCCGCTGGACACCCCGGCTGATAAAGGCAAGGGCTGCATCGAGTTTTCCGTGCGTGGCGAGGCGGCTGATCCGCAGGCGCTGCGGGCCGAATTTCTCAGCGTCGCCCAGGAACTGAACGTCGACATCGCCTTCCAGGAAGATTCGCTGTTCCGTCGTAATCGCCGCCTGGCGGTGTTCGACATGGACTCGACCCTGATTGAAGCCGAAGTCATCGACGAGCTGGCCAAGGCGGCCGGTGTGGGCGACAAGGTGTCGGAAATTACCGAACGGGCGATGGCCGGTGAGCTGGACTTCCGCGCCAGCTTCAAGGAACGCCTGGCGTTGCTCAAGGGGCTGGATGTCGGCGTGCTGGACTCGATCGCCGCCTCGCTGCGCCTGACCGAAGGCGCTGAAACCCTGTTCGCCGAACTCAAGCGCCTGGGTTACAAGACCGCCATCCTGTCGGGCGGCTTCACCTACTTCGCCAAGCAACTGCAGGCCAAGCTGGGTATCGACTATGTGTTCGCCAACGAACTGGAAGTGGTCGACGGCAAGGTGACCGGCGTGGCGGTCGAGCCGATTGTCGATGCCCAGCGCAAAGCGGATCTGCTGAAAGAACTGGCACACAAGGAAGGTCTGCGTCTGGAGCAGACCATTGCGGTCGGCGACGGTGCCAATGACTTGCCGATGCTGGCGATTGCCGGGTTGGGCGTGGCGTTCCGGGCCAAACCGCTGGTCAAACAGTCGGCGAAACAGGCGATTTCCACCCTTGGGCTGGATGGCGTGCTGTATCTGCTGGGCTTTCGCGATCGCGACGGCCACCTCTGATACACCCGAAACAAATGTGGGAGCGGGCTTGCTCGCGAAGGCGTCATCACATTCAACATTAATGTTGACTGTAAGTCCGCTTTCGCGAGCAAGCCCGCTCCCACAGGAATGCAGCTCGGTCTTTAGGCTTTCGGTGAGCCCATACCCTGACCCATCCGCACCGGCGAACCGGCCAGCAACTCTGCATCCCACTGCACTTGATCCGGCCCGAACAGCACGACAGCGGTCGAACCCAGTTTGAAGCGGCCCAGCTCCGCACCTTTTTCCAGGTGGATCGGCGCGCGCGCGGCTTCGTCGTAGCGGAAGGTTTTCAGCTCGCGTTTCGGCGGCGTCACCAGCCCGGCCCACACGGTTTCGATCGACGCCACGATCATCGCGCCCACCAGCACTACGGCCATCGGCCCGCGCTCGGTGTCGAAAATGCACGCTACGCGCTCATTGCGGGCAAACAGTTCCGGAACGTTTTCAGCGGTGGTCTGGTTGACCGAGAACAGCCGGCCCGGGATGTAGACCATCTCGCGCAAGGTGCCGGCCAATGGCATGTGCACGCGGTGATAGTCCTTCGGCGACAGGTAGATGGTCGCGAAATCACCGCCCATGAACGGCGCAGCATTCGCCGCATCGCCACCCAGCAGTTCCAGCACGCTGAAGCTGTGGCCCTTGGCCTGGAACACCCGACCGTGTTCGATCGGGCCGAGCTGGCTGACCGCGCCGTCGGCCGGGCTGAGGATGGCACCCGGGGTCTCGTCCAGCGGACGGGCACCGTCTTTCAATGCGCGGGTGAAAAACGCGTTGAAGTGCTCGTAGGCGGTGAGGTCTTCGACCAGCGCCTCGGACATGTTCACCTGGTAACGCTTGGCGAACCACGCGGTGAACGCATTCTTGAACCAGCGCACGCGGCATTCGGCGATGCAGCCGGCCAGTCGCGAGAGCAGGTTGTGGGGCAGCAGGTATTGGCTGACGATAAACAGACGCTTGTTCATTAACTGTCCTTAAAAACCTTAAATCTCTACGGGCGTGTCGGGGTGGTTGCCCCATTCGCCCCAGGAGCCGGCGTAGCCTTTGACCCGCGGATAACCGAGAGCCTTGGCCACCAGATAGGTGAAGCCAGATCGATGGTGAGTCTGGCAGTGGGTAATCACTTCTTTGTCAGGCGTAATGCCGAGCTGTTCGAGGATCTGCGGCATGTCGCTGCGGATGCGCAGCTGGCGAGACTTGTCCATGCCGGCGGTCCATTCGAAATTGACCGCGCCAGGGATGTGCCCGGCCTTGGCCGCGAGGACTTTCTCGCCGGAATACTCCAGCGGCCCGCGCGCATCCCAGATCGCCAGGTCGGCAGCGCCGAGACGGCTTTGCAGGTACTCGCGGGTGGCGATGGGTTCGTCGTGCAGGGTCAACGCGACCGGGCCGCCTGCAGGAGCGGGGACCTGGATCGACATGGGCATGCCTTCAGCCAGCCAGGCCGTCAGGCCGCCGTCGAGATAGTGGTATTGGCTGTGGCCAATGACATCCAGCAGCCAGATAAAGCGCCCGGCCCAACCGCCGCCTTCGTCGTCATAGACCACATAGACGGCATCGGGGTTGTGTCCCAGCTCACCGAACAATGCTTCGAGCGCCGCTTGCGGCGGCATCAGCCCCGGCGCGGGTGCCTGGCCGAGTTGTGTGCGTTTCGGATCGACAAACCGCGCACCGGGAATATGCCCTTCGGTGTAGCGGGCATGGCTGGTCAGGTCCACCAGGATCAGTTGGCGGGCTTCGAGGCGAGGGAGCAAGTCGCTCGGCTCGATCACCAGCGGCAAGCCAGAGAAGTCAGACATGTGAGGTCTCCAGGGCACAAAAGGGAGGATTGTAGCGCAGCCTTATTGGCCGCGCTGACTAAAGCTGTGCAGCGCTTTTTCGATGCATTGCGCGGTTTTGCCGAAGGCTTGCACGGTGATGTCCGAGAATGGCCCGCCACCCTGATCCGCCACGACGATCATGATCACCCGCCCATTATTGAGCAGCGAACGCAGCAACAGGTGCTCGCCGCTGAACTGGCTACGCAGGTTGTTGGGCAGCAAGGCGGAAAATTGCGCGTTGTTGAGCGGCGTCAGGCGTACCTGGGCCTGTTGCGAGAGCAGGCGTTGCAATACCGCGCTTTGACTGACGTTAAAATTCAGCCCGGCCACTTCATCAGGCAGGCCGGCCGTCTGGTGCACACGCAGATTGGCGTGGGTGCGGTCGGCCATCAGGATCATCACCCGACGCATGCCACTGGCCACCAGCGCGTCGCGGGCAGAGGTGGTCAGGTGGATGGCATTGGTGAAACGACTTGGCTCGTGCAACAGCTCGGCACATTGTTTGCGCCATTTCGCCAGGTCGTCGGCAGTGGGTGCCGGGGCTGGCTGCAAACCGGCATGTACAGGGTTCGTACCCCATGGCCAGATCAGTGCGACAGCGGGATGCCAAAGATCGGGCATGGCGTGATAACGCGCACTGTTGGCGGCTTGCTGGTGCAATTGTTGTTGCACCTCGTCCATCGGTATTTGCAGGTAGAGGCCGGTCAAGTACTGCCAGCGCTCACTGTGCGGACTGTCCCAGGCCTGCTGCGCCGAGAGGGCCAGGCCGTTGGCCAACAACACCGTGTTGGCCGGTTGATTAAGCCAGCGACGCAGGGTCGGGTCGTCATCCAGGCGGTTCTGCTGGCGTAGCGGATGTTCGCTGTCGCGGGCAATGCGCAGCACTTTCACCAGTTCCCGTTGCTCGGTGAGCAGCAGTCGATAGCCCTGTTGCACCCAGATCGGCAGGTGCCAGAGGTCCACCAGGGCCTGGCCGATTTCCAGCAGGCGCGCGCCAAACAGTTGCTGTTCGACTGCGCGCGCCGACTCGCCTTTATGAATGACCCGCAGCTCCCAGTCTTCGAGCAGCTGCGGATGCGTCATGGCCAGCGGCCACAGCGGCGACAGGAACAGCAGGCTGCCCCAGTGGATGTCCTGCCACAGGCGCGCCAGGCGGCCGGCAAAAAAACCGTTGGCCTGTTGGCTGGCGTGTTGGCTGATCATCTGCAACTGGCGCAGGGCTTTCGGTATCTCGGCCTGGGGCATGGCGGGCAATCGCGCGAGCAGCTCCTCGGTGCGCTTCAAGCCAAGGCGGTTGATGGCGACCTCAAGGTTTTCCGCAGGCTCGCTCATGGCGCCATGGCTGTGCCGGTTGGCTTCGCGAATCACGCTCAAGGCCAGGGCCGGGCTGCCCTGCATCAAGTCGGCGATGTTGCGCAGCGAGCTGCGACTGTCGCGCATGGCCCGGCACACTTGATCGTGACTGGCCTGCGGAACCGGCAGGCGCACGCCGTCGAGAAGCTTGACCCAGCCTTCGAGCGTGTTCGGTGTTGGCGTCGGGGCGTTCGTTTGTCTAGCCATGTCTGGAGGCGATCATCGTCAACAATACCTGGGCCCGGAGGGGGTCAAATTGGCTTTTCGCCTGAACTGGCTATAGTCTGGCGCAGTTTTGCCGATAAGTAGAAGAAGAGATTTTTTAACTTCCGAATATGACCTTGAACCCGACTCAGTAAGTGCTCTCCTACCTATGGCTAAAATTATCGGCATCATCGTCGTATTCGCGAGCGTTCTCGGCGGATACGTGCTCTCCCATGGCAAGATTGCCGCCCTGATCCAGCCTTTCGAGGTCATGATTATCGGTGGTGCGGCCCTCGGTGCATTCCTGCAGGCCAACCCCGGTTACATGACCATGCACGTGCTCAAGAAGTCCCTGAGCATGTTCGGTTCGCGTTTCAGCCATGCCTTCTATCTTGAAGTGCTGGGCCTGATCTACGAGATTCTCAACAAGAGCCGCCGCGAAGGCATGATGGCCATCGAAGCGGACATCGAAGATGCTGCGGCGAGCCCGATCTTCGCCAAGTACCCGACGGTCCTGAAGGATGAGCGCATGACCGCATTCATCTGTGATTACCTGCGCATCATGTCCTCCGGCAACATGGCGCCCCATGAGCTGGAGGGCCTGTTCGACATGGAACTCTACAGCCTCAAGGAAGACCTGGAGCACCCGTCCCACGCGGTGAACGGCATCGCCGACGCCATGCCCGGTTTCGGTATCGTCGCGGCGGTCCTGGGTATCGTGGTGACCATGGCCTCGCTGGGCGAGGGCGACCAGAAGTCGATCGGTCTGCACGTCGGTGCGGCACTGGTGGGTACCTTCTTCGGTATTCTCGCCGCCTACGGTTTCTTCGGCCCGCTGGCGCATTCCCTGGCCCACGATGCCAAGGAAGAACTCAACGTCTACGAAGCCATCAAGGCCTCGCTGGTGGCTTCCGCCTCGGGCATGCCGCCATCGCTGGCCGTGGAGTTCGGGCGCAAGGTCCTGTACCCGGCGCACCGGCCAAGCTTCGCCGAGCTGGAACAAGCGGTTCGTGGTCGTTAAGTGATGGAAAATAACCAGCCGATAATCATCAAGCGCGTCAAGCGCATCGCCGGTGGGCATCACGGGGGCGCCTGGAAAATCGCCTTCGCCGACTTCGCCACGGCGATGATGGCGTTCTTCCTGGTGTTGTGGCTGTTGTCCACCGCCACCCCGGAACAGAAAATCGCCATCGCCGGTTACTTCAAGGACCCGATCGGCTTTTCCGAAAGTGGTACGCCCTACATCATCGATCTGGGTGGCACGCCGACCATGGCGCCGGAGAACACCCTCAACCCCGAGATGAAGACCCAGCCGCAGCCGGACAAGCTGACGGTGGACGTCGATCAGGTCGAGGGCATGGCCGAGACGGTGGAGAAGGAGCGCCTGGAACTGCTTCTGCAAGAACTGCAGAACAAGGTCGAAGAGAACCCGCAACTGCAGAAATTCAAAGACCAGATCCTGTTCGAAATCACCCCGGACGGTTTACGCATCCAGATCGTGGACGCCGAGAATCGACCGATGTTCGACTCGGGTTCGGCCCGCCTGAAGCCGTATTTCGAAGACATCCTGCTGGCCATGGCCGACACCATCAAGGCGGTGCCGAACAAGATCAGCATCAGCGGCCACACCGATGCCACGCCGTACAGCGGCAGCGGCGAATTCGGCAACTGGGAGCTGTCGGCCAACCGTGCCAACGCCGCGCGTCGTGCGCTGGTGGCGGGCAGCTACCCGGAGGCGCAAGTAGCGCGGGTGGTCGGTTACGCCTCGTCGGCCCTGTTCGACCGCGAGCATCCGTTCAACCCGGTAAACCGCCGTATCGACATTGTCGTGCTGACCAAGAAGGCACAGCGTGCCATCGAAGGTTCGCAAGGGGCGGAGCCAACTCCCGATAGTTCACAAGAGGCTTTGGGAGCAACGCCGGCTACGCCAGCCGACCCGCACGCCTTGCCCGCAGACAAGGAACCGTTGCCGGCCCACGAACTGCGGGAACGGTTGAACCTGTTCGATGATCCGGCGCCGAAACCGGGTGAAGCGCCCAAACCCTGAGATCGGAGGCGGCGGTGAGGCCGCTTTCGCGAGCAAGCCCGCTCCCACATTTTTCCTGCGATCGCAGATCGAATGTGGGAGCGGGCTTGCTCGCGAAGAGGCCGGTCCGGGCAATGCATCTTCAGCAGACAAGAAAGCCGCGAAATTCGCGGCTTTCTTGTCTCTGCGGGAAGCGGCTCAGTAACCGTTTTCCGGCAGGCTGGCGATGATCGAGCGGTAGCTGTTCATCCGTTGCTGTTGCACGCGGCCGTCTTCCAGGGCCTTGAGCAGGGCGCAACCGGGTTCGCGGTCGTGCTTGCAGTCGCGGAAGCGGCAGGTGCCGAGCAGGTCGTTGAACTCGATGAAACCGGCTTCGACGTCGGCGCGGCTGACGTGGCCCAGGCCGAATTCGCGGATGCCCGGGGAGTCGATCAGCTCACCGCCACCGGGGAAGTGGAACAGGCGTGCGGTGGTCGTGGTGTGGGTGCCCTGGCCGGACAGCTCGGACAACGGGCCGACGCGGGTTTCGACCTCTGGCAGCAGGCTGTTGACCAACGACGACTTGCCGACGCCGGACTGGCCGACGAACACGCTGATGCGACCGTCCAATTGTTTCTGAAGCTGTTCCATGCCGTTGCCGTGGTGGGCCGACACTTCCAGCACCGGGTAACCCAGGGTGCGGTAGACCGCGAGCAAGGCGTTCAGGGCCGGGGCGTTGTGCTCGTCGATCAGGTCGAACTTGTTCAGCAGCAACAGCGGCTTGATGCCGGCATGTTCGGCGGCGACGAGGTAGCGGTCGATCAGGTTGGCGTGGGGCTCAGGCAGCGGCGCAAACACGATGACAATCATGTCGACGTTCGCCGCGACGGGCTTGAGCTGGCCACGACTGTCCGGGCGGCAGAGTTCGGTATTGCGCGGCAATTGCGCCACGATTACGCCGATACCCTGGTTGCCGGCACGCCAGACCACCTGGTCGCCGGTTACCAGTGCGGGCAGGTTCGCCCGCAGGTGGCAACGAAACACCTGGCCGGCCAGCTCGCCATCACGGGCTTCGACTTCGACCTGCACCCCGAAGTGGGCGATCACCAGGCCGTGTTGTTCCGGGCCCAGGTCGCCACCCTCAAGTGCCTCGACGGCCGAGGACTCGCGTTTGGCGGCGCGGGCAGCGCGTTCGCCCTGAATCTTTTCGATGCGCCAGTTTTGACGACGATTGAGTTGGCGTTTGGCCATGGGTGTTCCGTATCAAGAATGCAGCGATTAGGTAAAACGGCCGCGAGTTTAGCACGCCCGGCCACCGGCCTAGGCTAAACTGCGCAGCATTGCCTAGGAGCCGACTCATGCAAAACCCGCAGAACCTGATCTGGATCGACCTGGAAATGACCGGTCTGAACCCGGATACCGACGTCATCATCGAAATGGCCACTATTGTCACCGACAGCGACCTGAATACCCTGGCCGAAGGTCCGGTGATCGCCATTCACCACAGCGACGAAATCCTTGCCGGCATGGACGAGTGGAACACCCGTCAACACGGCGGTTCGGGCCTGACCCAGCGCGTGCGCGACAGTCGCATCAGCATGGCTGAAGCCGAAGCCCAGACCATCGCCTTCCTGGAAAAGTGGGTGCCGAAGGGCAAATCGCCGATCTGCGGCAACAGTATCTGCCAGGATCGTCGCTTCCTTTATACCCACATGAAATCCCTGGAAAGCTATTTCCACTACCGCAACCTCGACGTGTCCACACTCAAAGAGCTGGCTGCGCGCTGGGCACCGGACGTGCGTGACAGCTTCAAGAAGGGCAGCACCCACCTGGCGCTGGACGACATCCGCGAGTCGATCGCCGAGCTGCAGCACTACCGCCAGCACTTCATCAAGGCCTGATTGTGTAGCGTCTGTTATGGCCCTTTCGCTGGCAAGCCAGCTCCTACAGGTTTGCGCGGTTCTGTAGGAGCTGGCTTGCCAGCGAAGGGGGCTTTGAAGACGCTATCGCCAGCGAGCCGGCCCCTACAGATGGCGGCGCCCTCTTTTGGTGCCTCGGCGAAGTGCGTAGACTGCGCGCCTTTTTGCAAGGATCGCCACCATGTTGCTGATGCTCTACCTGATCGCCATCACCGCCGAGGCCATGACCGGTGCGCTGTCTGCCGGTCGTCGCGGCATGGACTGGTTCGGCGTGGTGCTGATCGCGTGCGTCACGGCGCTGGGCGGTGGTTCGGTGCGCGATGTGTTGCTTGGCCACTATCCGCTGACCTGGGTGAAACACCCGGAATACCTGGTGCTGACCACTATCGCGGCGATGATCACGGTATTCACCGCGCGCTGGATGCGCCATCTGCGTTCATTGTTCCTGGTGCTCGACGCCGTCGGTCTGGTGGCGTTCACCCTGATCGGCTGCATGACCGCCCTGGAAATGGGGCATGGCATGTTGGTCGCGTCGGTCAGCGGGGTGATCACCGGCGTTTTCGGTGGCATCCTGCGGGACATCTTCTGCAATGATATTCCGCTGATCTTCCGGCGCGAGCTGTACGCCAGCGTGTCGTTCGCGGCGGCGTGGTGCTACATGTTTTGCCTATACCTGAACTTGCCGGGAGAGCAGGCGATCTTGATCACTCTGTTCGGCGGTTTCCTGCTGCGCTTGCTGGCGATCCGCTTCCATTGGGAAATGCCCAAATTCGTCTACAACGACGAGGCCTGACGCTCGGCGTGTTGCTGCAACGCCCACTCGACATGCTCGCGGACCAATTCGGACGGATGTTCACGCCTGGCCTTCAACGCTTCCAGCACCGGAATGGTTGAAGGTGCATTGCCGAGACCGACGGCCAGGTTGCGCAGCCAGTTCTCGTACCCTGTCCGGCGTAGCGGCGAGCCTTCGGTGCTGCTCAGGAATTTATCCTCGTCCCACATGAACAGCTCGGCCAGTTCGGCGTTGTCCAGGTTGTGCCGTGGCTTGAAGTCGTTTTCCCCGGACGGGCGGGCGAAGCGGTTCCACGGGCAGACGATCTGGCAATCATCGCAACCGAACACCCGATTGCCGATCAGCGGCCGCAATTCCTGCGGAATCGCACCCTTGAGTTCGATGGTCAGATAGGAAATGCAGCGCCGGGCGTCCAGCACATAGGGCCCGACGAAGGCATTGGTCGGGCAGATGTCGAGGCAGGCGCTGCAGCGGCCGCAGTGTTCGGTGGCATGGGGCGGGTCCACCGGCAGCGGCAGGTCGACGAACAGCTCGGCGAGGAAGAAATAACTGCCAGCCTTGCGATTCAAGACCAGGGTGTTTTTGCCGATCCAGCCCAGGCCTGCCTGTTCGGCGATGGCTTTTTCCAGGACCGGGGCACTGTCGACAAAAGCCCGGAAACCAAACGGGCCGATTTCTGCCTGAATCTTGTCCGCCAGTTGTTGCACGCGTTTGCGGATCAATTTGTGGTAATCGCGGCCCAAGGCATAACGCGAGACGTAGGCTTTTTCCGGCTGGGCGAGCAGTTGCGCCATTCTGGTATCGCCCGACAGGTAGTCCATGCGCAGCGACACCACGCGCAAAGTGCCCGGCACCAGTTCTTCGGGGTGCGAGCGTTTGCTGCCGTGGGCGCCCATGTACTCCATTTCGCCATGGTAGCCGGCAGCGAGCCAGCGCTCCAGGTGCTGCTCATGCTCGGCGAGATCGAGGCCGCTGATGCCGACTTGCTGAAAGCCCAGCTCGCGGCCCCAGTCCTTGATGGATTGGGCGAGGGCGGGCAAATCTGTGGTAATAGCGGGCATGAGGCGAGAGAAACCGGAGCTGAGGTGCGTATAATTCTGCCAGACATCGGAGCCCATAGACGCATGCCGCACGCTAAAGATGATTTACCCGACGCGCTGTACAGCGCCGCGCAGGTCCGCGGGCTCGATGCGAGCCTGATCGCGGCCGGCACACCGGGCTTCGAGCTGATGCAGCGCGCTGCGCGAGCCACCTGGCGGGCGCTGGTCCGGCAATGGCCGACGGCCAGCGAACTGACGGTGGTTACCGGTCACGGCAATAACGCTGGCGACGGTTATCTGGTCGCCGTGCTGGCCAAGCGTGCCGGGTGGACGGTACGGGTGCTGGCGGCGGGCGATCCGCAGCAACTGCGAGGTGATGCGGCTTCGGCCCATGCCGAAGCGGTAGCTGAGAAGGTTGTGATCGATGCATGGAGTGCGCAATCGGACTTGCGTGGAATCATTCTGGACGCATTGCTGGGTACCGGCCTCACTGGCGAGGTGCGCGAGCCGTACGCCAGTGTCATCGCCGCGATCAACGCCAGCGGCCTTCCCGTGGCGGCAGTGGATATCCCCTCGGGGCTTTGCGCTGATACCGGTCGCATCCTCGGTTGCGCGGTGCGAGCCGATCTGACCGTGACCTTTATCGGGCTGAAACTGGGCTTGTTCACCGGTGATGCGGCGGATGTCGTGGGTGAGCTGGTGTTTAACGACCTGCACGCCGATCCGCAGCTGCTGGAGGGCGCGCCGACCACTGCCCGTCGCCTCATGGCTGGCAATCTGCCGCCCCTGAACCCTCGAGCCCCGGCCTCCCATAAAGGTCGGTTCGGCCATGTCCTGCTGATCGGTGGCGACCGCGGTTTGGGCGGGGCGATCCTGTTGAGCGCGCAAAGCACACTGCGCAGTGGTGCGGGCATGGTCTCGGTGGCGACCCGTCCCGAGCATGTGCCCGCGGCGCTGGCGCGGATCCCTGAGGCGATGGTGTTGGGCACAACGTCGGCCAATCAATTAATGGATTTGCTTCAAAAGGTGTCCGTGTTGGTGGTTGGCCCTGGACTGGGGCAGGGCGCCTGGGGACGAAGCCTGTTATCGGCGGCCGCCAACGCACCCCTGCCGCAAGTCTGGGACGCCGATGCGTTGAACCTGCTGGCCGAGGGCCGGGTCAGCTTGCCCAAGGGCTGTGTGATCACGCCGCACCCGGGGGAAGCCGCGCGGTTGCTCGGGCTCAGCACGGCCGAGGTTCAGGCGGATCGCCCGGCGGCGGTTCATGCACTGAGCAAAAAATACAACGCAGTCGTCGTGCTCAAGGGCGCCGGCAGTCTGATCGCCTGCCCTGACGGGCGGCTTGCCCTGTGCCATCAGGGCCATCCGGCGATGGCCACCGCGGGGCTGGGTGATGTGTTGGCCGGTCTGGTCGGTGCACTGCTGGCACAGGGCATGGCGGCGTTTGACGCGACTTGCCTGGCGGTCTGGCTGCACGCCAACGCCGGTGAGCAACAAGGAAAATCGGGCCGTGGGCTGGCGGCCAGTGATCTGATACCAGCCATTCGTCAGTTGTTGGAGGAGCAAGCACCGTGTCTGAAGTAACCCTGTACCTGGCCGATGAGCAGGCCATGAGCGACTTTGGCGCACGCATCGCCCGTATCACCGAGGGGCATGGCCTGATCTTCCTTGAAGGTAATCTTGGCATGGGCAAAACCACCTTGTCCCGGGGTATCATCCGGGGCCTGGGGCATGTCGGCGCGGTCAAGAGCCCGACCTTCACCCTGGTCGAGCCCTACGAGATCGGCGACATCCGCGCCTTCCATTTCGACCTGTATCGCCTGGTCGATCCGGAGGAGCTGGAGTTTCTCGGCATCCGCGACTATTTCGAAGACGATGCCCTGTGCCTGATCGAGTGGCCCGATAAAGGTGCAGGCTTTTTGCCAAAGCCCGACCTGACCATTACCATTAGCCCGCAAGACAGCGGGCGTTCGCTGAAAATTTTATCCCAGGGCTCGCGTGGCGAGGCCTGGTGTGCCGCATTGGCATTGGAATCCAAATAGATGATGGGGTTAGGTATGCGCTTTCGCGCGTTGGTGGCTGCCGTAGGGGTGTTGTTTCTGGCGGTGACCGTCGACGCTGTGGCCGAGACGAAGGTCAACAGTGTTCGCCTGTGGCGGGCGCCGGATAACACGCGACTGGTGTTTGACCTGACCGGCCCCGTGCAGCACAGCGTCTTTACGCTGACGTCCCCGGATCGCCTGGTCATCGACATCAATGGCGCGAGCCTCGGTGCGCCGTTGAACGTCAACAGCGCGAACACCCCGATCACCGCCATGCGCTCGGCGCAGCGTACGCCGACCGACCTGCGGGTGGTCATCGACCTGAAAAAGGCCGTGACGCCAAAAAGCTTCTCCCTGGCGCCCAACGCCCAGTATGGCAATCGACTGGTGGTCGATCTGTTCGACAACCCGGCCGACGCCGCGCCGCCGCCAGCGCCAACCCCTTCGGTCGCCACAGTGCCGGCCGTGCCGGTCACGCCCTCGGAGCCGGCCATCAAGTTGCCGCCAGCACCGGCTGGCAAGCGCGACATCATTGTGGTGATCGACGCCGGTCACGGTGGCGAAGACCCGGGCGCCTCCGGCTCCCGCGGTCAGCGCGAGAAAGACGTGGTATTGGCCATCGCTCGCGAACTGCAGCGCCAGGTCAATGGCATGAAGGGTTTCCGTGCCGAGCTGACCCGCACCGGCGACTACTTCATTCCTCTGCGTGGCCGTACGGAAATCGCCCGCAAGAAAGGCGCCGACCTGTTCGTCTCGATTCACGCCGACGCCGCACCCTCTACCGCGGCCTTCGGTGCCTCGGTGTTCGCCCTGTCCGATCGCGGCGCCACTTCGGAAACCGCGCGCTGGCTGGCCGACAGTGAAAACCGTTCCGACCTGATCGGTGGTGCCGGCAACGTCAGCCTCGACGACAAGGACCGCATGCTGGCCGGTGTGTTGCTCGATCTGTCGATGACCGCGTCCCTGACCTCCAGCCTCAATGTCGGCCAGAAAGTCCTGAGCAACATCGGCCGGGTCACGCCGTTGCACAAGCAACGGGTCGAGCAGGCCGGGTTCATGGTGCTGAAGTCGCCGGACATCCCGTCGATCCTGGTCGAAACCGGGTTTATCTCCAACGCCAACGAGGCCTCGAAACTGGCTGCCGCGAGCCACCAGCAGGCGCTGGCACGTTCCATCAGCAGTGGCGTGCGCCAGTTCTTCCAGCAGAACCCGCCACCGGGCACCTACGTTGCCTGGCTGCGTGACTCCGGGAAGATCGCCCAAGGCCCCCGTGACCATCGGGTCAACCCGGGCGAGACGCTGGCGATGATCGCCGTGCGTTATCAAGTTTCTCCAGCCGCTGTGCGCAGTGCGAACAACCTGTCGAGCGATGAGCTGAAGATTGGTCAGCACCTGACCATCCCGGGTAATGATCTGGCGGCCAAAGAATGAATCAGGTCGTGAACAACGGCGCTCGCATCGAGCTGCTCAGCCCGCGACTGGCGAACCAGATTGCTGCGGGTGAGGTGGTCGAGCGCCCGGCTTCGGTGATCAAGGAGCTGCTGGAAAACAGCCTTGACTCCGGTGCGAAGCGCATCGATGTCGATGTGGAGCAGGGCGGCGTCAAGTTGTTGCGGGTGCGCGACGATGGCAGCGGCATTTCCGCCGATGACCTGCCGCTGGCCCTGGCGCGCCACGCCACCAGCAAGATCCGTAACCTGGAAGACCTCGAACAGGTCATGAGCCTGGGTTTTCGTGGTGAGGCCCTGGCATCGATCAGTTCAGTGGCGCGCCTGACCCTGACGTCTCGCACCCGTGATGCCGACCAGGCCTGGCAAGTCGAAACCGAAGGCCGTGACATGGCGCCCCGGGTGCAACCCGCGGCCCATCCGGTGGGCACCTCGGTCGAGGTGCGCGACCTTTTCTTCAATACTCCGGCGCGCCGCAAGTTTCTCAAGACCGAAAAAACCGAATTCGATCACCTGCAGGAAGTCATCCGGCGCCTGGCGCTGGCGCGGTTCGACGTGGCCTTTCACCTGCGCCATAACGGCAAGACCATCCTCAGCCTGCACGAAGCCCACGACGACGCGGCTCGCGCCCGGCGCGTGGCGGCCATCTGCGGGCCGGGTTTCCTGGAGCAGGCGCTGCCGATCGAAATCGAACGCAATGGCCTGCACCTGTGGGGCTGGGTCGGGTTGCCGACGTTCAACCGCAGCCAGGCGGATTTGCAGTATGTCTTCGTCAATGGCCGTGCCGTGCGCGACAAACTGGTGGCCCACGCCGTGCGCCAGGCTTATCGCGACGTGCTGTTCAATGGCCGGCATCCGACGTTCGTGCTGTTTTTCGAGGTCGATCCAACGGGCGTCGACGTCAACGTGCACCCCACCAAGCACGAAGTGCGCTTCCGTGAAGGGCGTATGGTCCATGATTTCCTCTATGGCACCTTGCACCGTGCCTTGGGCGATGTGCGGCCCGACGATCAGCTGGCGGCGCCGGTTACCACGGCCATCGTCCGGCCTACCGGCCTCGAAGCCGGTGAGTTTGGGCCCCAGGGCGAAATGCGCCTGGCCGCCAATGCGCTGCTGGAGCAACCCCAGGCCCAGCCGTCGTTCAATGCGCCAGCCGGTTCAGGCTCTGGCGCCGGATATCAGTATCAATACACTCCGCGACCGCAGTCAGCGGTTCCGGCTGCAGAAGCGCAGGCGGCCTATCGAGAGTTCTTCGCGCCGTTGCCCGAGGCCAACGCGGTTGCGCTGCCAGCCGGACAGGACGACATCCCGCCGCTGGGCTATGCGCTGGCCCAGCTCAAGGGCATCTACATCCTCTCGGAAAACGCCCAGGGGCTGGTGCTGGTGGACATGCATGCCGCTCATGAGCGGATCATGTACGAACGCCTGAAAGTCGCCATGGCCAGCGAGGGCTTGAGCGGGCAACCGCTGCTGGTGCCCGAATCCCTGGCGGTCAGCCAGCGTGAAGCCGATTGCGCCGAAGAACACATTGCCTGGTTCCAGCGCCTGGGCTTCGAGCTGCAGCGTCTCGGTCCGGAAACCCTGGCCATTCGGCAGATACCGGCCTTGCTCAAACAGGCTGAGGCCAATCGCCTGGTGGGTGACGTGTTGGCCGACCTGATGGAATATGGCACCAGCGACCGGATCCAGGCGCACCTGAACGAACTGCTCGGGACCATGGCCTGCCACGGTGCGGTCCGGGCCAATCGGCGTCTGGCCCTGCCGGAAATGAACGGTCTGCTGCGTGACATGGAAAACACCGAGCGCAGCGGTCAATGCAACCATGGCCGACCGACCTGGACCCAGCTGGGCCTGGACGATCTGGACAAACTGTTCTTGCGCGGTCGTTGATGAGCCAGCTCCCTCCTGCGATTTTCCTGATGGGCCCGACCGCCGCCGGCAAGACCGACCTGGCCATCGAACTCACCAAGGTCCTGCCTTGCGAGCTGATCAGCGTCGATTCGGCGCTGGTCTACCGCGGAATGGACATCGGCACCGCCAAGCCATCAAAAGAGCTGTTGGCGGAGTTTCCGCACCGTTTGATCGATATTCTCGATCCGGCCGAGGCTTATTCGGCGGCGGATTTCCGTCGCGATGCCCTGCAAGCCATGGCTGAGATCACCGCGCGGGGTAAGATTCCGCTGTTGGTGGGCGGCACGATGCTCTATTACAAGGCCTTGATCGAAGGGCTCGCGGATATGCCGGCCGCCGATCCGGATGTCCGCGCACAGATCGAGGAAGAGGCCGCCCGCCTTGGCTGGCAGGCGTTGCACGATCAGTTGGCGATCATTGACCCGGTTTCCGCGGCGCGTATTCATCCGAACGATCCCCAGCGTCTGAGTCGAGCACTGGAAGTTTTTCGTGTTAGCGGTCAGAGCATGACCGAGCTACGCTTGCAACAATCTGCGCAAAGTACTGAAGCAGCCGCTTCGGGACGGCAACAATTGCCCTATACTGTCGCGAACTTGGCCATTGCTCCGGCGAATCGCCTGGTACTGCACGAACGAATTAAACAAAGATTCACCTTAATGTTGGAACAGGGGTTCATTGACGAGGTCGTAGCCCTGCGTAATAGAAGTGACCTGCATACCGGGTTGCCGTCTATACGTGCGGTAGGCTATCGCCAAGTCTGGGATTACCTGGATGGCAAGCTGACGTCAGCCGAGATGCAGGAGCGTGGAATCATTGCCACGCGCCAATTGGCGAAGCGCCAGTTCACCTGGCTTCGCAGTTGGGCTGATTTACACTGGCTGGACAGCCTCGATTGCGACAATCTGCCGCGCGCCTTGAAATACCTGGGGACCATCTCCATATTGAGCTGAGTCCTTGCAATTGCCGTCTATCCTTGGGGGTGGGGCGGCCAAAGCCATCTGTTTACCTATTTTTTTATTTTGAATCCTTAAAGGAGTGCGGCACATGTCAAAAGGGCATTCGCTACAAGACCCTTACTTGAATACTTTACGTAAAGAGAAAGTTGGGGTGTCCATCTACCTGGTCAACGGTATCAAACTGCAAGGTACGATCGAGTCTTTCGACCAGTTCGTTATCCTGCTGAAAAACACCGTCAGCCAAATGGTCTACAAACACGCTATCTCTACAGTAGTGCCGGTTCGTCCAATTCGTCTGCCTAGCGCAACCGAATCGGAAGCGGGTGATGCTGAGCCAGGTAACGCCTGATAGGAGTCTCCTTTGTTCTTTGAGCGCCACGGTGGTGGTGAGCGAGTCATACTCGTTCACTTGGATGGACAGGACCCTGAGGCGCGCGAAGACCCGCAGGAGTTTCAGGAATTGGCTAATTCGGCCGGCGCCGAGACCGTTGCGTTTTTTAACGTGCCGCGTCATCGGCCAACCGCCAAATTCCTGATTGGCAGCGGCAAGGTCGAGGAACTGCGCGACCTGGTCAAAGCCGAAGAAGCCGATCTGGTGATCTTCAATCACGTCCTCACGCCCAGTCAGGAACGTAACCTCGAACGTGTTTTCGAGTGTCGCGTGATCGACCGTACCGGTCTGATTCTCGATATTTTCGCCCAGCGCGCCCGTACCCATGAAGGCAAGCTCCAGGTAGAACTGGCCCAGCTTGACCACATGAGCACCCGGCTGGTTCGCGGCTGGACTCACCTTGAGCGCCAGGGTGGCGGTATCGGCATGCGTGGCCCGGGTGAAACCCAGCTGGAAACCGACCGCCGCTTGCTGCGGGTTCGCCTGCGCCAGATCAAGGGCCGGCTGGAGAAGGTGCGCAGCCAGCGCGAACAGTCGCGCCGTGGTCGTTCGCGTGCGGATATCCCTACCGTGTCGCTGGTGGGCTATACCAACGCCGGTAAATCCACGCTGTTCAACAATGTGACGAAATCCGACGTCTACGCGGCTGACCAGTTGTTCGCCACGCTGGACCCGACCCTGCGTCGTCTGGATCTGGACGATCTGGGGCCGATTGTCCTGGCGGACACGGTAGGTTTCATTCGCCACTTGCCCCACAAGCTGGTCGAGGCATTTCGGTCTACCCTCGAAGAGTCGAGCAACTCCGACCTGTTGTTGCACGTGATCGATGCGGCGGAACCGGATCGCATGTTGCAGATCGAGCAGGTGATGGTGGTGCTGGGCGAGATTGGTGCCCAGGACTTGCCGATCCTCGAGGTCTATAACAAACTCGATTTGCTTGAAGGCGTTGAGCCACAAATCCAGCGCGACGAAAATGGCAAACCCCAGCGGGTCTGGCTGTCGGCGCGTGATGGCACTGGTCTGGAATTGCTTGAGCAAGCCATTGCCGAATTGCTTGGCAGTGATTTGTTTATCGGTACCCTGCGCTTGCCGCAACGATTCGCCCGACTGCGTGCGCAGTTTTTCGAACTCGGTGCGGTGCAAAAAGAAGAGCACGACGAAGAAGGCATCAGTTTGCTGGCCGTTCGTTTGCCCCGGGTCGAGTTGAATCGACTGGTAAGCCGCGAAGGATTGCAGCCGATGGAATTCATCGAGCAACACACTTTGCAATAAAAGCCTGAGAAAGCGGTTGTGCCGTGGTGACAGGCATTCTGTAGCATTGGTCGGCGCGCCGTGGGTGCGTCTTTGCTTTATCAGATGGAGAGCGCTATGGCTTGGAATGAGCCGGGTGGCAACTCGAATAATCAGGATCCATGGGGTGGCAAGCGCCGCAATAACGGCGACCGCAAGGGACCACCAGATCTCGACGAGGCCTTCCGAAAGCTGCAGGAAAGCCTGAACGGGTTGTTCGGTGGTGGCAAGAAACGCGGGGATGATGGGGGCGGTTCGGGCAAGAGCGGCGGCTTCGGCGGCCTGCTGGGCATCGGCCTGGTCGTGTTGGCGGCCGTTTGGCTGTACAGCGCGGTCTATGTCGTCGACGAGCAGGAGCAAGCTGTGGTGCTGCGCTTCGGCAAGTACTACGAAACCGTCGGTCCCGGCCTGAATATCTACTTCCCGCCGATCGACAAGAAGTACATGGAAAACGTCACGCGTGAGCGGGCGTATACCAAGCAGGGTCAAATGCTGACTGAAGACGAGAACATCGTCGAAGTGCCGCTGACCGTGCAGTACAAGATCAGCAACCTGCAGGACTTCGTGCTGAGCGTCGATCAGCCGGAAATCAGCCTGCAGCACGCGACCGACAGCGCCCTGCGCCATGTGGTGGGTTCCACCGCGATGGACCAGGTGCTGACCGAAGGTCGTGAGTTGATGGCCAGCGAAATCAAGGAGCGCCTGCAACGCTTCATGGATACCTATCGCACCGGTATCACCGTCACCCAGGTCAACGTACAGAGCGCAGCGGCACCGCGTGAAGTGCAGGAAGCCTTCGATGACGTGATCCGCGCCCGTGAAGACGAGCAGCGTTCGCGCAACCAGGCTGAAACCTATGCCAACGGCGTCGTGCCGGAAGCCCGTGGTCAGGCCCAGCGCATCCTTGAAGATGCCAATGGCTACCGTGACGAAACCGTCTCGCGCGCCAAGGGTGAGGCCGATCGCTTCACCAAACTGGTCGCCGAGTACCGCAAGGCACCTGAAGTCACCCGCCAGCGTCTGTACCTGGACACCATGCAGGAAGTCTTCAGCAACACCAGCAAGGTTCTCGTGACCGGCAACAAGAATGGCCAGAGCAACCTGCTGTACCTGCCTCTGGACAAGATGGTCGAAAGTGGTCGCAGCACCAGCACCCAGGTGACCGGTGCGGCAGCCAGCAGCAATGAAGCGAATGCGCGTGCGGCAGCTGATCTGCAGCAACAGCAAGCACGTACCAGGGAGAGTCGCTGATGAGCAATAAATCGCTGATCGCCCTTATTGTCGGCGTCGTCGTGGCGATCGCTGCCTGGAACTGCTTCTACATCGTGGCTCAGACCGAGCGTGCGGTGTTGCTGCAGTTCGGTCGCGTGGTCCAGGCCGATGTTCAGCCAGGCTTGCATGTGAAAGTGCCCTACGTTAACCAGGTGCGTAAATTTGACGCACGCCTGATGACGCTGGATGCACCGACGCAACGCTTCCTGACGCTGGAAAAGAAAGCCGTGATGGTCGATGCCTACGCCAAGTGGCGGGTGAAGGACGCCGAGCGTTTCTACACCGCGACTTCCGGTCTGAAGCAGATTGCCGACGAGCGTCTGTCCCGTCGTCTCGAGTCGGGCCTGCGTGACCAGTTCGGTAAGCGCACCTTGCACGAAGTGGTGTCCGGTGAGCGTGATGCGCTGATGGCGGATATCACCGCTTCGCTGAACAAGATGGCCGAAAAGGAGCTGGGCATCGAGGTTGTCGATGTTCGGGTCAAGACCATCGACCTGCCGAAGGAAGTGAACCGCAGCGTGTTCGAACGTATGAGCACCGAGCGTGAGCGTGAAGCTCGCGAGCACCGCGCCAAGGGTAACGAGCTGGCTGAAGGCATCCGTGCCGACGCCGATCGTCAACGCCGCGTGCTGCTGGCCGAAGCCTATCGTGAATCTGAAGAGATTCGCGGTGACGGTGACGCCCAGGCCGCTTCGATCTATTCCAAGGCCTACGGTCAGGATCAGGAGTTCTACGCGTTCTACCGTAGCCTGCGCGCCTACCGTGAAAGCTTCGCGAACAAATCCGACGTCATGGTCCTGGACCCAAGCAGTGACTTCTTCCACTACCTGGAAAAAGCCAAGCCTTGATACGACGTTGACCTGATTCATCCCGCCGGGCGGCTAAAACCTCTGGCGGGGTGATCCTTTGGGAAAACGTGTGTATGATGCGGCAGCCGGGAAATTCCCGGCTTTTTTGCGTCTGCACGTTTGATTGCTGTTTTGTGCAGGTGCCCGAGCTGAATGCTCGACAGGTTTTTCGAGGAAAGTGATTGGCGAAGCCGGTAGCAGGCGTTTCGCTTCGTTGCTCCTGCGTCCGATTTATGACCATGGGCTGATCATTTTCTGCTTCACTCAAGGCTCGGCCAAAGGCTGACCGCCCGGATACAGGGGAAGGCGTAATGGCAACGGTAGACCGCTGGCTTCTGCCAGATGGCATCGAAGAAGTACTGCCACCTGAAGCGGCGCGCATTGAAGTTGCGCGTCGTCAGGTGTTGGATCTGTTCCAGAGCTGGGGTTACGAGTTTGTCGTGACTCCCCATATCGAGTACCTGGAATCCCTGCTGACCGGCGCGGGCCAGGACCTGGACCTGCGGACCTTCAAGGTCATCGACCCGCAATCGGGCCGGCAGATGGGTTTCCGTGCCGACATCACGCCGCAAGTGGCGCGCATCGATGCGCACACCCTGCGTCGCGAAGGTCCGAGCCGCCTGTGTTACGCCGGCAGCGTGCTGCATGCCCAGCCGCGTGCCTTGTCGTCCTCGCGCAGCCCGATCCAGTTGGGCGCCGAGTTGTATGGCGATGCCAGCCCGAGCAGCGACGTGGAAGTCATCAGCCTGATGCTTGCCATGCTGCAACTGGCCGATGTGCCGGATGTGCACATGGACCTGGGGCATGTCGGTATCTACCGCGGCCTGGCCCGCGCCGCCGGTCTGTCCGGCGAAGTTGAACAACAGTTGTTCGATGCGTTGCAACGCAAGGCCATCGACGAGGTCATTACCTTGACCGAAGGCTTGCCGGCTGATCTGTCGGGCATGCTGCGTGCGTTGGTCGATCTGTGTGGCGGCCGTGAAGTGCTGGCGGCCGCGCGTGAGCGACTGGCCAAGGCCCCGGCCCCGGTGCTGGCGGCACTGGATGACTTGCTGGCGATTGCCGAGCGTCTGTCCGTGCGTTTCCCGGAGCTGCCGCTGTACTTCGACCTGGGCGAGCTGCGCGGTTACCACTACCACACCGGTGTGGTGTTCGCAGTGTTCGTTCCGGGTGTTGGCCAGTCCATCGCCCAGGGCGGTCGCTACGACGACATCGGCGCCGACTTCGGTCGTGCCCGTCCGGCCACCGGCTTCTCCACCGATTTGAAAACCCTGGTGACCCTGGGGCGTGCTGAGATCGAGCTACCGTCTGGCGGTATCTGGATGCCTGACAGTACGGATGCGGCACTCTGGCAGCAGGTTTGCCAGTTGCGCAGTGAGGGTCAGCGTGTCGTCCAGGCGTTGCCTGGGCAGCCATTGGCCGCCGCCCGTGAAGCGGACTGCGACCGGCAATTGATTCAGCAGAACGGGCTTTGGCAAGTATCGCCACTGGCTTCTTGAGTTTTCCTGCCGGCTGCCGCCGGCACCAAGTTTGCGCGAATGAGGACAAGTGTTATGGGTAAGAATGTCGTAGTCCTGGGCACCCAATGGGGTGATGAGGGCAAAGGCAAGATCGTTGATCTGCTGACCGAACATGCTGCCGCCGTAGTGCGCTACCAGGGTGGCCACAACGCAGGTCACACTCTGGTGATCGATGGCGAAAAAACTGTCTTGCACCTGATCCCGTCGGGCGTACTGCGCGAAGGCGTGCAGTGCCTGATCGGCAACGGCGTGGTGGTTGCACCTGACGCCCTGCTGCGCGAGATCACCAAGCTGGAAGAAAAAGGCGTACCGGTGCGCGAGCGCCTGCGTATCAGCCCGTCCTGCCCACTGATCCTGTCCTTCCACGTAGCGCTGGACCAGGCCCGTGAAAAGGCCCGCGGCGAGCTGAAGATCGGCACCACCGGTCGCGGCATCGGCCCGGCCTACGAAGACAAGGTTGCACGTCGTGGCCTGCGTGTGGGTGACCTGCTCAACATGCCGCGCTTTGAAGACAAACTGCGTGAACTGGTGGATTACCACAACTTCATGCTGGTGGGTTACTACAAAGAGCCAGCCATCGAATTCGAAAAGACCCTGGCCGAATGCAAAGAATACGCGGAGCTGCTCAAGCCGCTGATGCTGGACGTGACCGCCGAGCTGCACGACCTGCGTCGCGCTGGCAAAGACATCATGTTCGAAGGCGCCCAAGGCTCCCTGCTGGACATCGACCACGGTACCTACCCGTACGTGACCAGCTCTAACACCACCGCTGGCGGCGTAGCGACCGGTTCGGGTGTTGGCCCCATGTTCCTGGACTACATCCTGGGCATCACCAAGGCTTACACCACGCGTGTAGGTTCGGGTCCATTCCCGACTGAGTTGTTCGACGAAGTCGGTGCGCACCTGGCTAAACAAGGTCACGAGTTCGGCGCAACTACCGGCCGTGCCCGTCGCTGTGGCTGGTTCGACGCCGTTATCCTGCGTCGCGCTATCGACGTGAACAGCATCTCGGGCATCTGCCTGACCAAGCTGGACGTGCTCGACGGTCTGGAAACCATCAACATCTGCGTCGGCTATAAAGATGCAGAAGGCAACGCCGTTGCCCCGACTGATGCTGACAGCTACGTGGGCCTGCAGCCTGTGTACGAAGAAGTGCCGGGCTGGACCGAGTCGACCGTGGGTGCCAAAACCCTGGAAGAGCTGCCAGCTAACGCCCGTGCTTACATCAAACGCGTCGAAGAGCTGATCGGCGCGCCGATCGACATTATTTCGACGGGTCCGGACCGCAACGAAACCATCGTTCTGCGCCATCCGTTCGCTTGATAAGCTGTTGATGTAAAACACAAAGGCCCCTCAATAGGGGCCTTTGTCGTTTATGCCTGTCGAACGGCATGACCTTTGCTATTAGCTTTGCCTAAAGCGTCATTTTCGGGCGTGCCATCAATTTAATGGCGCTAATGCAGAGGGATTTCAAGTGTCGGCCGTTCTCTCATTGTTACAAAGCCGTTTGTTGCGGCCCGTATTCGTTACCCTCGGTATCGCCCTTTTGGTGCAGGTGCTGGTGGCCGTCGCGCTGACCCGGAGCACCGTGACCGCGCTGGAGGCCGATCTCGGTCAGCGCTTGGGCGCGGACAGCCAAAAACTCTCCGGTGAACTCGAGCAGGCGGGACGTGAAGTCACGTCGAGCCTCGACAGCCTGTCTGCCAGTACCCGTCAGCGCCTCACGGCTGGCTTGTCTACACGGCTGAAGGACGAGCAGGCGCAGTTGCGTGCGACCCTGGAAAAAGACCTGAAGGATTCCGCCAGCGACATGGCGCAGCTTCTGGCCTCGGTGGCTCCTCGTGCCATGTGGGACAACGACGTTCCGACCTTGTCCGAGTTCGCCCGTCGGGCCCAGCGCAACCCCAACGTCCTGTTCGTGGTGTATGACGACGCCACCGGCCAGCACCTGACGCGTTACCTCAACCGGGAAAACCCGATCAACAAGGCCCTTTTGGAAAAAGGCCAGGGCGAGCGTGCGCTGGACAAGGTGCTGGATGCGGCGAAGAACGATCCGTCGGTCTTCTACATCGAGGCATCGATCAACCCGAATGGCGTGGAAATCGGCAAGGTCCTGATGGGCGTCTCGACGGCCTCGGTGGAGGCTGATCTGGCAGCCCTGGACAAGCG
Organism: Pseudomonas sp. PLMAX; assembly: GCF_046042685.1. Taxonomy (NCBI): domain Bacteria; kingdom Pseudomonadati; phylum Pseudomonadota; class Gammaproteobacteria; order Pseudomonadales; family Pseudomonadaceae; genus Pseudomonas; species Pseudomonas sp. PLMAX. Next base: position 703,445 of record NZ_CP064949.1, read on the forward strand.
CTTCTCGGCCTTGATCGCCAGCGGCGACCAGCTGGTGGGTGACAGCCTCAAAGGCGCGGCGGCGGACAGTGCAGCCGCCATGCGTGCGCGTCTGCAATCGGCCCAGTCCACAGCCGCTGAAATGAAAGCCAACACCACCAGCACCGTGCAGGAGGCCGCAGCAACCTTGCGCTGGCGTATCGGTGTGAGTCTGGCCGTGGTGGGCTTTGGTGTCCTGCTGTTGCTGGCGGTGGTGCTCGGGCGTCGAGTGGTCAATCGCCTGAAGATGCTGATTGTCGCCATGGATGACCTGGCGGCGGGCGAGGGCGATCTGACCAAGCGCGTGCAGATCAGCAGCAAGGACGAAATCGGTGATATGGCTTCGGCGGTCAATCGCTTTGTGGATAAATTGCAGCCGATCGTGCGCGAGGCGGGTGATGTCGCTCAGCGTACCGGTGTGGAAATCGGTGCCATGACGTTGCGTAACGCCGGGGCCGATGCGGCGGCAGGCATGCAGCGCGATGAGGTGGCGGAAAGCCTGCGGGCCCTGTCGCGAATGGCGGATGAAGCACAATCTGAAAGCCATGCCATGCAAGCGGCGTTGAAGCAGGTGGTGGATATTCGCCAGGCCACCGACGAAAACACCCGGACCTCGGCCAAAGTCGGCAACCTGATCGAAGCGTTGGCAGGCCAGGTCGAAACCGGCGCGCAAGTGATCGAGCGCCTGGCGCAGCAGAGCGAACAGATCGAGGTGGTGCTGACGGTGATCCACGGGATTGCCGAGCAGACCAACCTGCTGGCGCTGAACGCGGCCATTGAAGCAGCGCGCGCTGGCGAAACCGGGCGCGGCTTTGCAGTGGTGGCGGATGAGGTGCGCGCATTGGCGAGCAAGACGCAAAGCTCCACCGGCGATATCCAGGCGCACATCGTGGCGTTGCAGCAAGGCGCACGCGAAGCCGTGGCGGCCATCGGCCAGGCCGGGCGTCAGGCCAGCGAGGGCCTGTTGGTCCTGCGTGACAGCGCGCGGTTGCAGCAATCAGTGCAGGCTTCGGTCGAGCAGGTGCACACGGCGATCGGCCTGGCGACCCAGGCCGCCGAGCACCAGGCCCGCGGAGCCCAGGCGGTGCGTGGTCGGGTCGAGACTATTCATGTGCAGGCCGAGAAGGCGGCCCAGGCGGTGGTGGAAACCACTGCCAGCGGCAAAGTGCTCGATGGCCTGGCGGCGCAGCTGAAAGCGAGCCTGGGGCAGTTCAGGGCTTGATGTATTGCCTGGCCTGGCCCCTTCGCGAGCAAGCCCGCTCCCACAGTTGATCCATCGAACCTGTGGGAGCGAGCTTGCTCGCGATGACGGCCTCAACGGCTCAAATACATCCGAGTCGTCAGCAAATAAACCGGCAACCCCGACACCAGAATCAACAACGCCGCATAAGGCGCCGCCGCCGCAAACTCCACGTTCGCGGTATGCGCCCAGACCTCGGTAGCCAGGGTATTAAGCCCGGTCGGGCTCAACAGCAAGGTCGCCGTCAGCTCCTTCATCGCATCCAGGAACACCAGCGCAAACGCCGCCCCCAACGCCGGGAAAATGATCGGCAACGTCACCCGGCAAAACGCGCTGAACGAAGACGCGCCCAATGTGCGCGCGGCCTCTTCCAGTTGCGGTGCCGCCTTGTTCAGCGCCGTGCGAATAGGCGCCTGGGCCAGCGGCAAGAACAGCAGCGCGTAAGCGATCAGCAGCAGCGCCGACGTCTGGTACAGCACTGGCACATAGTGCAACGCGAAATACACCAGGGTCAGCGCAATCACCAGGCCTGGCAGCGCGTGCAGCAGATAGGGCAGGCGTTCGGCCCAGATCGCCAGCCGGCCTTTGTAGCGCACCACCAGCAATCCCACCGGCACCGCCAGGACAAGGCATAGCGCCGCGCCGCCCAATGACAACGCCAGGGACGAGAGCAACGCCTCACCGATGGCTGCCACCGGGAATGCCGCCGACGAGCCCACGGCCAGCCAGTAGGCCAGCATCCCCAGCGGAATGCCGCTGCCGATGATCGCCAGCAACAGGCAGTAGAGCTGCCCGGCCACCATCCAGTGGCCCAATCGGACCTGTTCTGCCTGTCGCGCCGCACCCTGGCCTGTACGCACGTGCCGGCCCTTACCGCGAACTCGCAGTTCCAGCCACAGCAACATCAGGCACAGCGCCAGCAGCACCGCCGAGAGCATCGCGGCGTTGGCGTTGCTGAACTCCAGCTCGAACTGCTGATAGATCGCGGTGGTGAAGGTTTGCAGGCCGATGATCGACAGCGCGCCGAATTCCACCAGCATGTGCAGGGCAATCAGCAGCGACCCCGCCAGCAGCGAAGGCCAGAGCAGGGGCAGGGTGACGCGGAAAAATACCCCCCAGCGATTCTGCCCCAGGGTGCGGGCAGACTCTTCCAGCGAGGGGTCGAGATTGCGCAGGGTGGCCGCCACCGGCAAAAAGATCAGCGGGTATTTGGACAGGCTCATCACCAAAATCGCCCCGCCGAGCCCTTCGAAATGCGCGCTCAGCGATACCCAGGTAAAACTGCTGACAAACGCCGGCACGGCGAACGGCAAGCACAGGATTACGCCCCACAAGCGCCGCCCCGGCAGACTGCTGCGCTCCAGCAGCCAGGCCAGCGACAGGCCAATCACGCCGCAGGCCAGCGTAACGCCGATCATCAGCGCCAGGGTATTGCGCAACAGGCCAAACACATAAGGCCGCCACAGCAAGTGCAGCGCCTCGGCCCAACCCGCTTGCCAGGCCTTCAGGCCGACGTAAGCCAAGGGCAGCAAGCTGAGCACCACCAGGAGCAGAACCGGCAGTACCAGCCAGGTGGAAGGCCGCTTGCGCCCTGGCACGTACCGCCCATGAGTGGCGGAGGCGGATAGCGAGGCGCTCATCAGTTCAGGCCAACCTCGCGTTCAAGTTCCAGGGCTTCTTCGGCATTGCCCAGGTCGGCGGGCGTGACGTTCGGCGCTTGCAGCTCGCTGAAAGGCTTGAGGCCGCGATCCGATTGCATGCCTTTGTGCAGCGGGTATTCGGCGGTGGTCTGGGTGATCACGCGCTGGCCTTCTTCGCTGGCCATGTAGGCGAGCAATTGCTGGGCTTCTTTTGGATGTTTGCTGGATTTCAGCACGGCCGCACTCGATACGGTAATCAGGCCGCCAACGTCGCCGCCGGTGAAGTAATGCAGTTTCGAATCGAGCTGGCCTTTTTCACGCTGCAAGGCGAACCAGTAGTAGTTGTTCACCAGTACCGTCGCCACTTCGCCGTTTTCCACGGCTTTGAGGGCGACCATGTTGTTGCTGTAGGTCTTGCCGAAGGCGCGCAGGCCGGTCAGCCATTCTTCGGCTGCTTCCATGCCATGCACCTTGATGATCGCCACGGCTTGTTCCTGGAACGCGCCGCTGGTGGGTACGAAGCCGACCTTGCCTTGCCATTTTGGATCGGAAAATTCCATCACCGACTTCGGCAGGTCTTTTTCGTCGATCAATTTAGGATTGAACGCGACGACGCGCACCCGGGCGGTGACGCCAATCCAGGTGCTGTCAGCGGCGACATAGTCCTTGGGCAGGACCGCCAGCGTGGCGTCGTCGGCCTTGGCCAGCAGGCCTTGCTCGCCAAGCTTGTTCAGGGGCGGCGACTCTTCGGTGTAGATCACGTCGGCGGGGGAGCGGTCACCTTCTTCGACGACCTGGCTGGCGAGCTGGTTGCTGCTGCCTTTGCGCACATTGACGTGAATGCCGGTCTTGGCTTCGAAGGCTTTGGCGACCGCGTCGCCGACTTCCTTGTGTTGGCCGTTATAGAGGGTCAGGGAAACAGGGTCGGCAGCCTGGGTGAGGGGAGTGGCGAGTGCCAGGCCGAGCAGGGTGGTGGTCAGGCCGCGGCGCAGGGTATTTCGAAACATCATTCGCAGGGTTCCTCACTGTCGCATTGCAAAAACTTGCAACAATGATAAACGATATTGTTTCTCAAATGGGCCTTGCGAGGCGCTTTGACCTTGTAGGAGCTGCCGCAGGCTGCGATCTTTTGATCTTAAAAACCAAAATCAAAAGGTCGCAGCCTGCGGCAGCTCCTACAGGGGGCGTATGCTTTTCAAAGGCCAGAAACGCAAAAACCCGCTTTCGCGGGTTTCTGTGAAATCCAAGGCCGTAACCTTGAATTTGAATTGGTGCCCAGAAGAAGACTCGAACTTCCACGACCTTGCGGTCACCAGCACCTGAAGCTGGCGTGTCTACCAATTTCACCATCTGGGCATTTCGTCTTCAGCGTTGCCGCTGTTGATGTGGCGCACTATACGGAGCGCAATTTGATCTGTAAACCCCTGATTTAAAATTATTAAATCAGATCTCAAAAATGCTTGAACCAGATCTCGAAAATGCAAAAACCCGCTTTCGCGGGTTTTTGTGTGAGCCTTGAAATTGAACTAATCTCAAGCTCGAAATTGGTGCCCAGAAGAAGACTCGAACTTCCACGACCTTGCGGTCACCAGCACCTGAAGCTGGCGTGTCTACCAATTTCACCATCTGGGCAGTATCGGCAACGTTGTCCGTCGTCGATGGCGCGCACTATACGGAGCGTCTTTTTAACTGTAAACCCCCGACACCAAAAAAACCTGAAAAATTTCACCAGTGGTATTCAAATCAACATTCTGGTGTCGATACAGGGCTTTAGATGGGGCGTCTTAGCCTGAAATTTCCCGTTTCATTACGCCTATGCCAAACTAACCCGTATATAGACAAGGTGAAAACTCTCTAATGGCCGATTGGCAGTCCCTCGATCCCGAGGCCGCTCGTGAAGCGGAAAAATATGAAAACCCCATTCCTAGCCGCGAACTGATCCTTCAGCACCTTGCTGATCGGGGTTCGCCTGCTAACCGCGAGCAACTGGTCGAAGAGTTTGGTCTGACCACGGAAGACCAGATCGAAGCCCTGCGCCGCCGCCTGCGCGCCATGGAGCGCGATGCTCAACTCATCTATACCCGTCGCGGCACGTATGCGCCGGTGGACAAGCTCGACCTGATCCTGGGTCGCATCAGCGGTCACCGCGACGGCTTCGGTTTCCTGGTGCCGGACGACGGCAGTGACGACCTGTTCATGAGCCCGGCGCAAATGCGCCTGGTGTTCGACGGCGACCGTGCACTGGCGCGTGTTTCCGGGCTGGACCGTCGCGGGCGCCGCGAAGGCATGATCGTCGAAGTGGTGTCCCGTGCCCACGAGACCATCGTCGGTCGCTATTTCGAAGAAGGCGGTATCGGTTTCGTTGTCGCGGATAACCCGAAGATCCAGCAGGAAGTGCTGGTGACGCCGGGCCGTAACGCCAACGCGCAGATCGGTCAGTTCGTCGAAGTGAAGATCACTCACTGGCCGACGCCACGCTTCCAGCCGCAAGGCGACGTGGTTGAAGTCGTGGGCAATTACATGGCGCCGGGCATGGAAATCGACGTTGCCCTGCGTACCTACGACATTCCGCACGTCTGGCCTGACGCCGTGCTCAAGGAGGCCGGCAAGCTCAAGCCGGAAGTCGAAGAGAAAGACAAAGAGAAACGCATCGACCTGCGTCATCTGCCGTTCGTCACCATCGACGGCGAAGATGCCCGCGACTTCGATGACGCGGTCTACTGCGAAGCCCGTCCGGGCAAGCTGCGCCTGTTCTCCGGCGGCTGGAAGTTGTACGTGGCGATTGCCGACGTATCCAGCTACGTGAAGCTCGGTTCGGCGCTGGATGCCGAGGCGCAGGTTCGCGGCAACTCGGTGTACTTCCCCGAGCGCGTGATTCCGATGCTGCCTGAGCAGTTGTCCAACGGCTTGTGCTCGCTGAACCCGCAGGTCGATCGCCTGGCCATGGTTTGCGAGATGACCATCTCCAAATCCGGCGAGATGACCGACTACTGCTTCTATGAAGCGGTGATCCACTCCCACGCCCGCCTGACCTACAACAAGGTCAGCGCGATGCTGGAAACGCCGAAAGCCACCGAAGCGCGCAAGCTGCGTGGCGAATACACCGATGTGGTGCCACACCTCAAACAGCTGTATTCGCTGTACAAAGTGTTGCTGGCCGCTCGTCATGTACGTGGCGCGATCGATTTTGAAACCCAGGAAACCCGGATCATCTTCGGTTCCGAGCGCAAGATCGCGGAAATCCGTCCGACCATCCGCAACGACGCGCACAAGCTGATCGAAGAATGCATGCTGGCGGCCAACGTGGCCACCGCCGAATTCCTCAAGAAGCACGAGATTCCTGCGCTGTACCGCGTGCACGACGGCCCGCCACCGGAGCGCCTGGAAAAACTGCGCGCCTTCCTCGGCGAGCTCGGCCTGTCCCTGCACAAAGGCAAGGACGGCCCGTCGCCGAAGGATTACCAGGCGTTGCTGGCCGGCATCAAGGATCGTCCGGATTTCCACCTGATCCAGACCGTGATGCTGCGTTCGTTGAGCCAGGCGGTGTACAGCGCCGATAACCAGGGCCACTTCGGCCTGAATTACGAGGCGTACACCCACTTTACTTCGCCGATCCGCCGCTACCCGGACTTGCTCACGCACCGGGCGATCCGCAGCGTGATCCATTCCAAGCAGGACACTCCGCACGTTCGCCGTGCCGGTGCGATGACCATTCCGAAAGCGCGCATCTATCCGTACGATGAGGCGGCCCTGGAGCAGCTCGGCGAGCAGTGCTCGATGAGCGAGCGCCGTGCCGACGAAGCGACCCGCGATGTGGTGAACTGGCTCAAGTGCGAGTTCATGAAAGATCGCGTGGGCGAGTCGTTCCCGGGTGTGATCACTGCCGTCACCGGCTTTGGCCTGTTCGTCGAGCTGACCGACATCTACGTCGAAGGCCTGGTGCACGTCACCGCGCTGCCGGGCGACTACTACCACTTCGACCCTGTGCACCACCGCCTGGCCGGTGAGCGTACCGGTCGCAGTTTCCGCCTGGGCGACACCGTTGAAGTGCGGGTCATGCGCGTCGACCTCGACGAGCGCAAGATCGACTTCGAGATGGCTGAAAAAACCATCAGCGCGCCGATCGGCCGCAAAAAGCGTGGCACCGAAACCGCAGCGCCTGCAGCGAAAGCCGAAGCAGAGCCGGCCCCGGCGAAAACCGGTCGTCGTCCTGCCAAGGAAAAGGCCGTCGAGGCTTATCGCCCGAGTGATGCGGCGGCGAAAAACGCTGAAGTGCGCAAGAGCCGTGAAATGAAGCAGGCGTTGCTCGCCGGCGCGAAAAGCGGCGGTAAAGCGGCGTCTGCGGGAAAGACCGGACGGTCGGCGCCTGAAAAGGCTGCCGGCGGCAAGCCAGCCAAACCGAGCAAACATCGTAAAGGCCCGCCAAAAGCGGGCTCGGCTCCAGCCAAGAGTGGCGGGGCGCGTAAACCTAAGGCCAAGCCATGAGTCAGTTGGAAAAAATCTATGGCGTGCATGCTGTAGAAGCGTTGTTGCGTCATCACCCGAAACGCGTCAAGCAGATCTGGCTGGCCGAAGGTCGCAATGACCCTCGGGTCCAGACGCTGATTGAGCTGGCCAACGAAAACCGCGTCCAGGTCGGCCAGGCCGAGCGCCGCGAAATGGACGCCTGGGTTGAAGGCGTGCACCAGGGCGTGGTCGCGGACGTGAGTCCGAGCCAGGTCTGGGGCGAGGCGATGCTTGACGAGTTGCTTGATCGCACCGACGGCGCGCCGTTGTTGCTGGTGCTCGACGGTGTGACCGATCCGCACAATCTTGGCGCCTGCCTGCGTTCCGCCGATGCGGCGGGCGCGCTGGCCGTGATCGTGCCGAAGGACAAGTCAGCGACCCTGACTCCTGTTGTACGAAAAATCGCCTGCGGTGCCGCGGAAGTGATTCCGTTGGTGGCCGTGACCAACCTGGCGCGCACCCTGGAAAAACTCCAGCAGCGTGGTTTGTGGGTTGTCGGTACGGCCGGTGAAGCCGAGGTCAGCCTGTATGACCAGGACCTGACCGGCCCGACCATCCTGATCATGGGCGCCGAAGGCAAAGGCATGCGTCGCCTGACCCGCGAGCATTGCGACTACCTGGTGAACCTGCCGATGGCCGGTAGCGTCAGCAGTCTCAACGTGTCCGTGGCGACCGGTGTTTGCCTGTTTGAAGCGCAGCGTCAGCGCAGCGTCAAAGCCAAGGCTGCCGCCAAAAAGGCTTGAGTCGTACGCGATCAAAATGTGGGAGCGGGCTTGCTCGCGAAAACGGAGTGTCATTCAGCGAAAATGCTGGATGTGATACCGTATTCGCGAGCAAGCCCGCTCCCACATTGGTTTTGTGCAAGGGCAAAGATAGGGGGTTGTTCAAATAATCACCAATTCCCTTGCGCCTCCCACGCCCCTTCTCTACAATTGCGCCCCTTGCTGTGATGGCAGGCACCCACGTGTCTAGCGTCCTCAAGTCCATAAGTGTCATTCACTCCTTGTCTGACCGCTTTTGAGCGGCAGGCTACAACCCGTAAGGAGCATTCATGCGTCATTACGAAATCATCTTTTTGGTCCACCCGGATCAAAGCGAGCAAGTCGGCGGCATGGTTGAGCGTTACACCAAGCTGATCGAAGAAGACGGCGGCAAAATCCACCGTCTGGAAGATTGGGGCCGTCGTCAACTGGCCTACGCAATCAACAATGTTCACAAGGCTCACTACGTGATGCTGAACGTTGAGTGCACCGGCAAGGCCCTGGCCGAGCTGGAAGACAACTTCCGCTACAACGATGCAGTGATCCGTAACCTGGTCATCCGTCGCGAAGAAGCCGTTACCGGCCAATCCGAGATGCTCAAGGCTGAAGAAAACCGCAGTGAGCGCCGTGAGCGTCGCGACCGTCCTGAGCACGAAGGCGCTGAAAGCGCTGATAGTGATGACAGCGACAACAGCGATAACGCTGACGAGTAATCCACGGACCTTTTAAGGAGCCTATCAAATGGCACGTTTCTTCCGTCGTCGTAAATTCTGCCGCTTCACCGCTGAAGACGTGAAAGAGATCGATTACAAAGATCTCAACACTCTGAAAGCCTACGTATCCGAGACCGGCAAAATCGTTCCAAGCCGCATCACCGGTACCAAAGCACGTTATCAGCGTCAGCTGGCCACCGCTATCAAGCGCGCCCGCTTCCTGGCCCTGCTGGCCTACACCGACAGCCACGGCCGCTGAGACCGGGCAGTCGACACGTAGCAAAGGATTGAATGTATGCGTGCCTTAGCTGAGTTCATCATGCGGGGCCGTATGCAGGCCACTCTCGTAGTGGCTGGATGCGCGGCATTGCCGTTGTTGTATTGGTTGGGTGCTGCCGCCGGATGCCTTGTGCTCCTGCGGCGCGGATTGAAGGACGCCCTCGGCGTTCTTGCTCTGGGACTGCTGCCGGCATTGATCTGGTGGCTTTACTCCGACGACCCACGGGCACTTCTGGTGCTGCTGGGGTCTGCGAGCCTTGCGTTGGTTTTGCGCGCAAGCGAGTCCTGGAACCGCGTGCTGCTGGTCAGCATAGCGATGGGAGTGGTGTTTTCAGTGGTGCTGGGGATGGCTTTTGGTCCCCAGATCGAGATGCTGGCGCAGGCTTTGATAAAAGTCATGCCGTCGTTACTCGGTGATGTCTACCAGCAGATGTCGGTAGACGAGCAAGCGCGTTTCGCGTCCCTGATTACACCGATCCTGACCGGCCTGATTGCGGCCCTGTTGCAAATCGTCAGTGTGCTGAGCCTGATTGTCGGGCGCTACTGGCAGGCGTTGTTGTACAACCCCGGTGGTTTTGGTCGCGAGTTTCGCGCCGTCCGAATCCCGCTGGGTCCCGCGATGTTGCTGCTGGCGGGCATGGTTGTGTCACCGAATCTCGGTGTCCAGATGTCCATGCTTGTACCGTTGTGCAGCGTACCGCTGGTTTTCGCCGGGCTGGCCCTGATTCACGGGCTGGTGGCGCAAAAGCGACTGGCCAAATTCTGGCTGGTGGGGTTGTACGTCACGCTGTTGCTGTTCATGCAGCTGATCTATCCGTTGCTGGTGGTCCTGGCCATCGTCGACAGCCTGATTGATTTTCGCGGTCGTCTGGCGCCGAAAGACGCCGATGATGCGAACGGTGAAGGTTAAAAGTTAAGAGGATTTTCACATGCAACTGATCCTTCTGGAAAAAGTCACCAACCTGGGCAACCTGGGTGACAAAGTGAACGTTAAGGCTGGTTACGGTCGTAACTACCTGCTGCCTTACGGCAAAGCTACCGCTGCGACCCCAGCCAACCTGGCTGCGTTCGAAGAGCGTCGTGCCGAGCTGGAAAAAGCCGCAGCAGATCGTAAATCGTCGGCTGAAAGCCGCGCTGCCCAACTGGCCGAGCTGGAAGTGACCATCACTGCCACCGCTGGCGACGAAGGCAAGCTGTTCGGTTCGATCGGTACTCACGACATCGCTGACGCACTGACCGCCTCCGGCGTTGAAGTAGCGAAAAGCGAAGTTCGTCTGCCGAACGGCACTATCCGTAACGTAGGTGAATTCGACGTAGCCGTGCACCTGCACGCCGAAGTTGAAGCCACCGTACGCGTTGTCGTGGTAGCAGCTTAAGCAGCACTTGTCGGCTGGCACCCTCGGGTGCTTGCCGGTAACATCGGGCACGATCCTGTTCACAGGTCGTGCCCTTTGTCTTTCTGGTAACACCTGTTTTCAAACCCCTGCTTTTCCTTAACAAACCAAGTGGCCATGAACGAAATTTCCGCTCCTGAGCAATACGATCTGCAAACCGCCGCGCTGAAGGTGCCGCCGCATTCCATCGAAGCCGAACAGGCTGTACTCGGTGGTCTGATGCTGGACAACAACGCTTGGGAGCGCGTGCTCGATCAAGTCTCCGACGGCGATTTCTATCGACATGACCACCGTCTGATCTTCCGTGCGATCGCCAAGCTGGCCGATCAGAACATGCCGATCGACGTCGTGACCCTGTCCGAGCAACTGGACAAGGAAGGCCAGACGTCCCAGGTCGGCGGCCTTGGTTACCTGGGCGAACTGGCGAAAAACACGCCATCGGTCGCCAACATCAAGGCCTATGCGCAGATCGTTCGTGAGCGGGCCACCTTGCGCCAGCTGATCGGCATCAGCACCGAAATCGCCGACAGCGCGTTCAACCCGGAAGGCCGCACCGCCGCCGAGATTCTCGACGAGGCCGAGCGGCAGATCTTCCAGATCGCCGAGGCCCGGCCGAAAACCGGTGGCCCTGTGGGTGTGAATGACCTGTTGACCAAGGCCATCGACCGCATCGACACCCTGTTCAACACCGACAACGCCATCACCGGCCTGTCCACTGGCTATACCGACCTCGACGAGAAGACCAGCGGCCTGCAGCCGGCCGACTTGATCATCGTCGCCGGCCGTCCGTCCATGGGTAAGACCACCTTTGCCATGAACCTGGTGGAAAACGCCGTGTTGCGCAGCGAGAAGGCGGTTCTGGTTTACTCGCTGGAGATGCCAGGCGAATCGCTGATCATGCGTATGCTGTCGTCCCTGGGGCGTATCGACCAGACCAAGGTCCGTTCCGGTCAGCTGGAAGACGACGATTGGCCACGCCTGACCTCGGCGGTCAACCTGCTCAACGATCGCAAGCTGTTCATCGACGATACCGCGGGCATCAGTCCGTCGGAAATGCGTGCGCGGACCCGGCGTCTGGTGCGTGAGCATGGCGAAGTCGGCCTGATCATGATCGACTATCTGCAGCTGATGCAGATCCCGGGCTCCAGCGGTGACAACCGAACCAACGAGATTTCCGAGATCTCCCGGTCCCTGAAAGCCCTGGCCAAGGAATTCAACTGCCCGGTGGTGGCACTGTCCCAGCTCAACCGTTCCCTGGAACAACGCCCGAACAAGCGCCCGGTGAACTCCGACTTGCGCGAATCCGGAGCGATCGAGCAGGACGCCGACGTGATCATGTTCGTGTATCGCGACGAGGTGTATCACCCCGAGACCGAGCACAAGGGCATTGCCGAGATCATCATCGGCAAGCAGCGGAACGGGCCGATCGGCTTTATTCGCCTGGCCTTTATCGGTAAGTACACGCGGTTCGAGAACCTGGCGCCGGGTAGCTATAACTTCGACGACGACGAATAAGTTTTATGGCGTCCTGAAAGGGGCCCATCGCTGGCAAGCCAGCTCCTGCAGGGGGCGCGTCCTACCTGTAGGAGCAAGCTTGCTCGCGATAGGGGCGACGTAATTTCCGACCACAGCCGTCGGAATTGGTCAAAATTTGTGCTATATTCCGCGCCCGCGAAATTCAATGAAAGCCAACACCGGTTATCGACATGCAAGCAGCCAAGCCGTTATTTGACTATCCCAAGTACTGGGCCGAATGTTTCGGGCCAGCGCCATTCCTGCCCATGAGCAGGGAGGAGATGGATCAGCTTGGCTGGGATTCCTGCGACATCATCATCGTCACCGGTGATGCGTACGTCGATCACCCGTCGTTCGGCATGGCGATCATCGGCCGGCTGCTGGAGTCCCAGGGCTTCCGCGTCGGCATCATTGCCCAGCCGAACTGGCAGTCCAAAGACGACTTCATGAAGCTCGGCGAGCCGAACCTGTTCTTCGGTGTCGCGGCCGGCAACATGGACTCGATGATCAACCGCTACACCGCCGACAAGAAAATCCGTTCCGATGACGCCTACACCCCGGGTGGTATGGCGGGCAAACGTCCGGACCGCGCGAGCCTGGTGTACAGCCAGCGCTGCAAGGAAGCTTACAAAAACGTGCCGATCGTTCTTGGCGGCATCGAAGCGTCCCTGCGCCGCATCGCCCACTACGATTACTGGCAGGACCGGGTGCGCAACTCGATCCTGATCGACGCCTGCGCCGACATCCTGCTCTACGGCAACGCCGAGCGTGCGATCGTCGAAGTCGCCCAGCGCTTGTCCTACGGTCACAAGATCGAAGACATCACCGACGTGCGCGGCACCGCGTTCATCCGTCGTGACACGCCAAAAGACTGGTACGAAGTCGACTCCACGCGCATCGACCGTCCGGGCAAGATCGACAAGATCATCAACCCGTACGTCAACACCCAGGACACCCAGGCCTGCGCCATCGAGCAGGAAAAGGGTCCAGTTGAAGACCCGCAGGAAGCCAAGGTCGTGCAGATCCTGGCAAGCCCGAAGATGACCCGCGACAAGACGGTGATCCGCCTGCCTTCGGTGGAAAAGGTCCGCAACGACGCGGTGCTCTACGCCCACGCCAACCGCGTGCTGCACCTGGAAACCAACCCGGGCAACGCCCGTGCCCTGGTCCAGAAGCACGGCGAAGTCGATGTCTGGTTCAACCCGCCACCGATTCCGATGACCACTGAAGAAATGGACTACGTGTTCGGCATGCCTTACGCCCGTATTCCGCACCCGGCGTACGGCAAGGAGAAGATCCCGGCCTACGACATGATCCGTTTCTCGGTGAACATCATGCGTGGCTGCTTCGGTGGCTGCACCTTCTGCTCGATCACCGAGCACGAAGGCCGGATCATCCAGAACCGTTCCCACGAATCGATCATTCGCGAGATCGAAGAAATTCGCGACAAGGTCCCCGGTTTTACCGGCGTGATTTCCGACCTGGGTGGCCCGACCGCGAACATGTATCGCATCGCCTGCAAGACCCCGGAAATCGAATCCGCGTGCCGCAAGCCATCGTGCGTGTTCCCTGGCATCTGCCCGAACCTGAACACCGACCACTCTGCCCTGATCAAGCTGTACCGCAGCGCCCGTGAATTGCCAGGTGTGAAGAAGATCCTGATTGCCTCCGGCCTGCGCTATGACCTCGCGGTCGAGTCGCCGGAATACGTTAAAGAGCTGGTGACCCACCACGTCGGTGGTTACCTGAAGATCGCCCCGGAACACACCGAGGAAGGTCCGCTCAACCAGATGATGAAACCGGGCATCGGCAGCTATGACAAGTTCAAGCGCATGTTCGAGAAGTACTCCAAGGAAGCAGGCAAGGAGCAGTACCTGATTCCGTACTTCATCGCTGCCCATCCGGGCACCACCGACGAAGACATGATGAACCTGGCGCTGTGGCTCAAGGGCAACGGTTTCCGTGCCGACCAGGTACAGGCGTTCTACCCGTCGCCGATGGCCACCGCCACCGCGATGTACCACTCGGGCAAGAACCCGCTGCGCAAGGTTACCTACAAGAGCGACGCGGTGACCATCGTCAAGAGCGAAGAGCAGCGCCGTCTGCACAAGGCGTTCCTGCGTTATCACGACCCGAAGGGCTGGCCGATGCTGCGTGAAGCATTGACCCGCATGGGCCGCGCCGACCTGATCGGGCCGGGCAAGAACCAGTTGATCCCGCTGCACCAGCCGTCCACCGACAGCTACCAGAGCGCCCGTCGCAAGAACTCGACGCCGGCCGGCAGCCACAAGGTTGCAGGGGAAAAGACCACCAAGATCCTGACCCAGCACACCGGTCTGCCACCACGCGCCAGCGATGGCGGCAACCCGTGGGACAAGCGTGAGCAAGCCAAGGCGGCGGCATTCGCCCGCAACCAGCAGGCGGCCAAGGAGCGCAAGGAAGCGGCCAAAGGCAAAGGGCCCAAGCCTGCGCGCAAGCCGGTTGTGCCGCGCTAAGCCGCGCTTGAGTTGAACAAAACGCCAACCTTCGGGTTGGCGTTTTGCATTGCGTACTGCACTGATCCCTGAAATGTGTCGGGGCGACTGGCCTCTTCGCGAGCAAGCCCGCTCCCACAGGTTCTGTTGCGAACACATAATCGCAGGCAACCTCAAACATTGTGGGAGCGGGCTTGCTCGCGAAGAGGCTGGTACAGCCAACGCTGAAGCAGGGTGACTACCCCGATCGCCACATTTACGTGCAACTCTCTCAAACCAATTTCCCGCATCGCCCGATTTTGGTGCTGTACTGCCTCCTGCAACGGGAGAAAGCGCCAGCACTGCGCGATGGCATAAGTCTTGCGCGCTTTCCAATACGCTTAGGGCTCGCAGGAGGCACGCCGTGTCGATTCATGTCGCATTGCATCACGTCACACATTATCGCTATGACCGCGCTGTCGAGCTGGGTCCGCAGATTGTTCGCCTGCGTCCGGCCGCCCACAGTCGCACGCGGATACTCTCCTATGCGCTGAAAGTCTCGCCCGAACAGCATTTCATCAACTGGCAGCAGGACCCACAGGGTAATTACCTGGCGCGGTTGGTGTTCCCTGAGAAAACCGACGAGCTACGCATCGAAGTCGATCTGCTGGCGGAAATGGCGGTGTTCAATCCGTTCGACTTTTTCCTCGAGCCCTACGCCGAAAAGATCCCATTCGCCTACGCCAGCGACGAGCGCAAGGAATTGGCCCCGTACCTGGAAACCCTGCCCCTGACGCCAAAGTTCCAGGCCTACCTGGACGGCATCGACCGCACACCTTTGCCGGCCGTGGATTTCCTCGTCGCGCTCAACCAGCGCCTGAGCGAAGACATCAACTACCTGATCCGCATGGAGCCGGGAGTGCAAACGCCCGAGCACACCCTGGAGCAGGCTTCCGGCTCCTGCCGCGATTCGGCATGGCTGCTGGTACAACTGCTGCGCAACCTGGGATTGGCCGCGCGTTTCGTGTCGGGTTACCTGATTCAACTGACCGCCGACCTGAAAAGCCTCGATGGCCCTTCCGGGACCGACGTGGATTTCACCGACCTGCACGCCTGGTGCGAGGTGTATCTGCCCGGTGCCGGCTGGATCGGCCTGGATGCGACCTCGGGGCTGTTTGCCGGTGAAGGACACATACCATTGGCCTGTAGTCCCGATCCGTCCTCTGCGGCACCGATCAGTGGCTTGGTGGAGCCCTGCGAGTGCGAATTCAGCCACGAAATGTCGGTGGAACGGATCTGGGAAGCTCCGCGGGTCACCAAGCCTTACACCGAAGAGCAGTGGCAGGCGATCCAGGCCCTTGGCCGGCAGATCGACGCCGACCTGTTGGCGGGCGATGTGCGCCTGACCATGGGCGGTGAGCCGACGTTCGTGTCCATCGATGACCCGGACGGCGCCGAGTGGAACACCGCGGCACTGGGGCCGACCAAGCGCCAGCTGTCCGCCGAACTGTTCCAGCGCATGCGTAAACGTTATGCCCCCCAAGGCCTGGTGCATTTTGGCCAGGGCAAGTGGTACCCCGGCGAGCAACTGCCACGCTGGTCGCTCAATTGCTATTGGCGCCGCGACGGTGTGCCGATCTGGCACAACAGCGCGCTGATCGCCGACGAGCAGCAGGATTATGGCGCCAATGGCGAACTGGCCGGGCGTTTCCTGGCGAGTGTCGCCGAGCGGTTAAAAATTCCGACACGCTTTG
The DNA here is from genome assembly GCF_046042685.1 of Pseudomonas sp. PLMAX. Classification (NCBI taxonomy): domain Bacteria; kingdom Pseudomonadati; phylum Pseudomonadota; class Gammaproteobacteria; order Pseudomonadales; family Pseudomonadaceae; genus Pseudomonas; species Pseudomonas sp. PLMAX. Next base: position 719,718 of record NZ_CP064949.1, read on the forward strand.
TGTTTCCCGCCTACGAAGACAATTTCTATTACCTCTGGCGCGAAGGCACTTTGCCGCAGAACGTCAGCGCCGAAGACTCGCGACTCGAGGAGCCCCTGGAGCGCGCGCGGTTGCGCAAAGTCTTCAGCCAGGGCCTGGACAAGGTGATTGGCCAGGTCCTGCCGCTCGCGCGCACCGCCAAGGGCGATCAATGGCAAAGCGGGCGCTGGTATCTGCGTGACGAGCACTGCCGGCTGGTGCCGGGGGACTCGCCGCTGGGGTATCGCCTGCCACTGGGTTCACAACCGTGGGTGAAGGCGGCGGAGTATCCGTTCATTCACCCCAACGATCCGAACCAGGATTTCCCGCCGCTGCCTGACACCGGGCAACTGCAGCGCCAGGGCACGGCGGCGCTGATTGAAGATCGGCCACCGAAGATCGATGAGTCCGCCGACTGGCTGACCCGCACCGCGTTCTGCGCCGAAGCGCGGGAAGGCCGGTTGTACCTGTTCCTGCCGCCGCTGGAGCGGGTCGAAGACTATCTGGAACTCGTCGCTGCCATCGAAGCCACCGCCGAGGAGCTGCATTGCCCGGTGTTGCTGGAAGGTTACGAGCCGCCGAGCGATCCGCGCCTGAGCAACTTTCGCATCACCCCTGATCCGGGCGTGATCGAAGTCAACGTGCAGCCCTCCGCGACCTGGGACGAACTGGTTGAACGCACCGAGTTTCTATATGAGGAAGCGCGCCAGACCCGGCTCACCACCGAGAAATTCATGATCGACGGCCGGCATACCGGCACCGGTGGGGGTAACCACTTCGTACTGGGGGGCGCGACACCGGCTGACTCACCGTTTCTGCGGCGTCCGGATTTGTTGCGCAGCCTGATCAGCTACTGGCATAACCATCCGTCGCTATCCTACCTGTTTTCCGGGCTGTTCATCGGGCCCACCTCCCAGGCCCCGCGTATCGACGAAGCACGCAACGACGCCTTGTATGAACTGGAAATTGCCTTCGCCCAGATGCCCGTGGGCGAGGAGTGCGCGCCCTGGCTGGTGGATCGATTGCTGCGCAACCTGTTGATCGACGTGACCGGCAATACCCATCGCGCCGAGTTCTGCATCGACAAACTCTATTCGCCGGATGGCGCGACCGGTCGCCTGGGCTTGCTGGAGTTGCGGGCCTTTGAAATGCCGCCCCATGCACGCATGAGCCTGGCCCAGCAGCTATTGCTGCGGGCGTTGGTCGCACGGTTCTGGCGCGAGCCATATGCACCACCAAAACTGGCGCGCTGGGGCACGGAGCTGCATGACCGGTTCCTGTTGCCGCACTTTATCGACCAGGATTTCGCCGACGTTATCGTCGATCTCAATGCCGCCGGTTATCAGGTGCGGGCAGAGTGGTTTGCGGCGCACCTGCAATTCCGCTTTCCCAAGGTCGGCGACTACGCCGTCAATGGCATCGAGCTGGAACTGCGCCAGGCCCTTGAGCCGTGGCATGTGCTGGGCGAGGAGGGCGCGGTCGGTGGCACGGTGCGTTACGTGGACTCGTCCCTTGAGCGCCTGCAGGTCAAGCTCAGCGGACTGCCGCCGCAACGCTACCTGCTGACCTGCAACGGCATACCTGTGCCGTTGCAGCCCACCGGGCGGGTCGGCGAGTTCGTCGCCGGGGTGCGCTTCCGTGCCTGGCAACCGGCCAACTGTCTGCAGCCGACCATCCCGGTCCATGCGCCGCTGGTGTTCGACCTGCTCGACACCTGGATGGGCCGTTCGCTGGGCGGTTGCCAGTACCACGTCGCCCATCCGGGCGGGCGCAATTACGAGACCTTGCCCGTCAACGCCAATGAAGCCGAGAGTCGGCGAATGGCGCGTTTTTTCCGTATCGGACACACGCCGGGGAAACTTCCGATACCGAATATGGAAATTAACGACGAGCTGCCGATGACACTCGATTTGCGACGTTTCTAATTCGTACGCGACGCCCGGATTTTTCGTCTATCCGGGTGTCATGAGCGTGCGTTAGTCTGACCGTTCATTGCTGTCTGCCGAGCTTTCCATGCCAGACCTGCTAGACCGCTACCCGCTGACGGCGGGCACCTATCACGAATTGCTCGACGACAGCGGGGCCGTACGGCCGCACTGGCGTCGGCTGTTCGACCAGTTGCAGCGCAGCACGCCCGCGCAGTTGGTGCAGCGTCAGGCGCTGTTGGCCCGGCAGATCCAGGAAAACGGCGTCACCTATAATGTCTATGCCGATCCCAAGGGCGCCGATCGACCCTGGGAGCTGGACTTGCTGCCCCATGTGATTGCCGCCGATGAGTGGGAGCAATTGTCCGCCGGCATCGCCCAGCGTGCGCGCTTGCTCAATGCCGTGCTGGCCGATCTCTATGGTCCGCAGCGCTTGATCGCCGAAGGTCTGCTGCCGACCGAGCTGGTCTTTGGCCACAACAATTTCCTCTGGCCCTGTCAGGGCATCCAGCCGCCTGACGGCGCCTTTTTGCATCTGTATGCCGTGGATCTGGCGCGTACGCCCGATGGCCGCTGGTGGGTAACGGCGGACCGCACTCAGGCGCCGTCCGGAGCTGGCTACGCCCTGGAAAACCGCACTATCGTGTCCCGGGCCTTTCCCGAGTTATACCGTGACCTGAAGGTGCAGCACCTGGCCGGATTTTTCCGTACCCTCCAGGAGACCCTGGCCCGCCAGGCGCCCAGCGATGAAGAGGCGCCCCTGGTGGTCCTGCTGACGCCGGGGCGTTTCAACGAAAGCTATTTCGAACACCTGTACCTGGCGCGGCAGCTCGGCTATCCGCTGGTGGAGGGCGGCGACCTGACGGTGCGTGATGCCACGGTCTACCTGAAGACCCTGAGCGGCCTGCGTCGGGTCCACGCGATCATGCGCCGGCTCGATGACGACTTCTGCGACCCGCTGGAATTGCGCACCGACTCCGCCTTGGGCGTACCGGGTCTGCTTGAGGCCGTGCGGCAGGGGCGGGTGCTGGTGGCCAACGCCCTCGGCAGCGGGGTGCTGGAATCGCCGGGCTTGCTGGGTTTCCTGCCGAAGATCAATCAATTCCTGTTTGGCGAAGAGCTGATCCTGCCGTCCATTGCCACCTGGTGGTGCGGTGAAGCGCCGGTGCTGGCCCAGGCCCTGGAAAAACTGCCGGAACTGCTGATAAAGCCAGCATTTCCGTCCCAGAGCTTTGCACCGGTGTTTGGTAGGGATTTGAGTGAATTACAGCGCGATGAGCTCGCCGAGCGCATGCAGGCGCGCCCTTATGCTTATGTTGCGCAAGAACTTGCCCAGCTGTCACAGGCGCCTGTCTGGCAGGCCGAGGATGGGCAATTGCAACCCCGGGCCATCGGCATGCGTGTGTATGCGGTGGCCAGTCGCGAAGGTTATCGGGTGTTGCCCGGTGGGTTGACCCGTGTGGCCGCCGAGGCGGATGCCGAAGTGGTGTCGATGCAGCGCGGCGGCGCAAGCAAAGACACCTGGGTGCTGGGGAATCGCCCACCCAGCGGCGAACAGTGGAAAACCCAACGCAACATCGGCGTGCATGATCTGGTGCGTCGCGATCCGTATCTGCCCTCACGGGTCGTGGAAAACCTGTTCTGGTTCGGCCGCTACTGCGAACGCTGCGATGACAGTGCACGGTTGCTGCGCATCATGCTGGCGCGGTATGTCGACGGCGATGACCCACAGGCCCTGGACGCCGCGGTTGATCTTGGCGAGCGACTGAACCTGCTACCCGATGAAGGTGAACTGCCCGAACGGTTGCTGGCCGCGATACTCGGCGCTGACTGGCCGTTCAGCCTGCGTTCCAACCTGCAGCGTTTGCAATGGGCGGCCTCTCAGGTGCGGGGCAAGCTCTCGCGGGAAAACTGGCAGGCGCTGGTGGAGTTGCAACGCGAAGCGATGGAACTCGAGACCGAGGAGCCGGACTTCGGTGAGCTGCTGGACTTCCTCAACCGGCTGGTGATGTCCCTGGCGGCACTGTCCGGTTTTGCCCTGGACGACATGACCCGGGACGAGGGCTGGCGATTCCTGATGATCGGCCGGCGCATCGAGCGCCTGCAGTTTCTCAGTGGCAGCCTGGCGGCGTTCCTGCGCGGCGCCGGGGCTTTCGATCAGGCGGGGCTGGAATGGTTGCTGGAGCTGGGCAACAGCAGCATCACCTATCGTTCGCGGTACCTCGCGGTGGCGCAATTGATCCCGGTGCTCGACCTGTTGTTGCTCGATGAGCAAAACCCGCATGCGGTACTGTTCCAGTTGAAATTGGTGACCCGCACGCTCAAGCACCTGTGCGACGATTTTGGTACCCCTCGCGAGGCGGGCCTGGCGCAGTTGGTGGAGCGTCTGGCGCGTTTCGACCTGGCCTGCCTGGAGAACCCGTTGTTTGGCGCCACCAGCGTGCGCGCCGCCATCGAAGGGCTGGCCGATCTGCTGCAAGAAATCGCCGATGCCAGCGGGCAGGTTTCGGATCGCCTGGCCTTGCGTCACTTTGCCCACGTTGATGATGTCAGCCAGCGCACGGTGTCCGTCTGATGAGCGCTCGCTACCAGATTTTCCACGATACCCATTATCACTACGACAGCCCGGTGTCCCTGGCCCAGCAGCTGGCGCATCTGTGGCCCAGGCCTTGTGCGTGGCAGCATTGCTCCGATCAGCAACTGCAGATCAGCCCGGACCCGACGTCGCGCCGCGATGAACTGGATGTGTTCGGCAATCCGCTGACCCGCCTGGCGTTCGAACGTCCCCATGATGAACTGCTGGTCAACGCCAGCCTGACGATCGAAGTGCTGCCCCGGCCTTTGGTCGACTTCAATCGGTCCCCAGCGTGGGAAGCCACCCGCAGCGCGCTGACCTACAGCAGCCAGCCGCTTGCGCCCGAAATGCTCGAAGCCTGCCGATACCGGTTCGAATCCCCTTATGTGCATCTGAAGCGCAACTTCGTCGAGTTTTCCGAGAGCTGCTTTCCGGCAGGAAGGCCGCTGTTGCTCGGCGTCCAGGCCTTGATGGAGAAAATCTTCAGCGAGTTTACTTTCGATGCCGAAGCGACGCAGGTCGCGACACCTTTGGTGGAAGTGCTGGAACGCCGGCGTGGGGTTTGCCAGGACTTTGCTCACCTGATGCTCGCATGCGTGCGCTCCCGTGGATTGGCCGCGCGTTATATCAGCGGCTACCTGCTGACCCAGCCACCACCCGGCCAACAGCGATTGATCGGTGCCGATGCTTCCCATGCCTGGGTGTCGGTGTATTGCCCGGTGTCGGGATGGGTGGATTTCGATCCGACCAACAATGTACAACCGGCGCTGGAGCACATCACCCTGGCCTGGGGCCGGGATTTCTCCGATGTGTCGCCGTTGCGTGGGGTCATTCTGGGGGGCGGCAACCATGATCCGGAAGTCCGCGTCACAGTGATGCCATTGTAGGAGCGGGGGTCAACAGCAAAGCTGCCAACCCCGGTCACAGATCCGTGGGCCTGATCAGATCATCCGGCCCGGAGGGACTCAGGCGTCTGGCGCCTGATCTTTCGGTGCGTCAACATCGTCATCTGCCGCGACTTCACCGTCAGGGTTCAGTGCCGCTTCGTCAGCCATTGCTTTCTTGCGCTGAAGTTTTTCCTCTTTCTTCTGTTCCTTGGCCAGGTCTCTCTGACGTTTGGCGAAGGAGTAATTGGGTTTGGCCATGGGCGATCCTCTGGGGTCGAAGGTGAGGTTTGAGCGGCGCGTATTCTGCCCTGTATCGGTGCCAAGTCGTTAGTCGGGTTTTTGCTCGACCCACTTGGGCGGTACGGTCGGCTGCCAGCGATCGAGGGCGTCGAGCAGCGTCTGCGGCGATTCGCTCACCTGCAGCATGTCACGGTGTGCTGCGCGAACGAAGCCTTCGCCGACGATGTGATCGAGAAAACCGGTGAGTTTGCTGTAAAAACCATTCACTTCCAGCAAACCCAGCGGTTTGCCGTGGTAGCCCAATTGGCCCCAGGTCCAGACTTCGAACAATTCTTCCAGGGTGCCCAGGCCGCCGGGCAGAGCGATGAAGGCATCGCTAAGTTCGGCCATCCGTGCCTTGCGTGCATGCATGCCGTCGACCACTTCCAGGCGGGTCAGGCCGCTGTGGCCGATTTCCTTGTCCTTGAGGCTCTGCGGGATGATGCCGATCACTTCGCCGCCGGCCGCCAATGCCGCGTCGGCAACAATGCCCATCAGCCCCACGGCGCCACCGCCGTAGACCAGGGTCAGCTTACGTTCGGCCAACGCCTGGCCAAGGGCCACGGCTGCTTCACGATAAGCCGGGTTGGTGCCAGTGCTGGCGCCGCAGAATACACAAACGGATGCTAGAGACATGCCTTACTCCAGGGTCGATCAGGGCCACAGAGTAAAGGCAGGCGCGCTGCGCTCCAAGGGCTAAACTTCGCGCCTGGGCGTTTCGCAGGTTCCGCTGGCACCGCAGGCATAGGCGGCGAGCAAGCTGCACAACAGGCTGTTGATGGACATGACAGACGCTCCGACAGATGAGGACGGTCTGATGATAGGGCCGGGGCAGACGCCTGGCTGGTAGATTGTCTCGATCGGTCTCATAGCCCGAAAGTTGTATACAATTTTTGCTTCAGGTCATAGGAACTTGCGAAGTTTTCAGGCAGTCTTCTGTTCATTCGCATTTTTCATTCACCCTGCCTTGGAGATTCACCATGTTTGCCAAACTTGTTGCGGTATCCCTGCTGACACTGGCCAGCAGCCAATTGATGGCTGCCGAGTGCGAGACCACCATTGATTCCACCGATCAAATGTCCTTCAGCACCAAGGCCATGGAAATCGACAAGAGCTGCAAGACCTTTACCGTCAAGCTGACTCACTCCGGCAATCTGCCGAAGAACGTCATGGGCCATAACTGGGTGTTGAGCAAAGAAGCCGACATGCAGCCGATCGCCACCGACGGCCTGAGCGCGGGCATCGACAAGAACTACCTGAAGGAAGGTGACGCGCGCGTTATCGCCCACACCAAGGTCATCGGCGCCAAGGAAACCGATTCTGTGACCTTCGATGTGTCGAAGCTCGATGCCAATGAAAAATACGGTTTCTTCTGCTCGTTCCCAGGCCACATCTCGATGATGAAAGGTACGGTTACCCTGAAGTAATCGAAATGCGTACAAAAAAAGCGTCCACCTGGGACGCTTTTTTTGTACTTGTAGGAGCTGCCGAAGGCTGCGATCTTTTGATCTTGCTCTTGAACAAAGTCAAAAGATCGCAGCCTCGTTTCACTCGACAGCTCCTACAGGTGTCGGCAGCTTACGGCGCAAACGGCATCACCCGCTTGTGATGAGTCTTGTTGTACGTATCGACGATGATCTTGAACGCTTCCTCACGCACCGGCTCACCGTGCAGGAAGGCGTCAATCTCGGCATAGGTCACGCCATGGGACGCTTCATCTGGTTTGCCCGGTGACAGGTCTTCGAGGTCGGCCGTCGGGATTTTCTCCACCAGCGATTCCGGCGCACCGAAGCTGCGGGCGATGGCGCGGACCTGGTTTTTCACCAGGCCGCTCAACGGTGCCAAATCGCAGGCGCCGTCACCAAACTTGGTGAAGAAACCCATCACCGCTTCCGCCGCATGATCGGTGCCGATCACCAGGCCATGGGCTGCACCCGCGATGGTGTACTGGGCGACCATGCGCATGCGCGCCTTGGTGTTGCCGAGCACGAAATCCACCGACACCGCGTGCTTGCCTTCGAACGCCGCGACTTCGTTGGCCAGGGATTTGACTGCCGGGCCGATGTTCACCGTGTGGCGCTCGTCCGGTTTGATGAAGTCCACCGAGGCCTGGGCGTCATGTTCATCGAACTGGGTTTCGTACGGCAGGCGCACGGCGATGAACTTGTAACTGTCGTCACCGCTACGCTCGCGCAATTCACGCATGGCGCGTTGGGCCAGCAGGCCGGCGGTCAGTGAGTCGACACCGCCACTGATGCCCAGCACCAGGGTCTTGAGCCCGGAATTGACCAGGCAATCCTGTATGAAGGTAATCCGCCTTGCGACTTCCGCTTCGAGGGCGGCTTCGTCGGCGAACGGCGGTTGTACCTTGAGCTGTTCAGCAATCTCACGCTGTACGGCTTGCATGAATTCACTCCTTGCTAGAGGGGGCAGGAACTTGGAAAACGTGTCGCAAATAGGCGACGAAATTCGGGTCTTTGCAATGAGTCTTGCCGGGCTCGTCGGAGATCTTTGCCACCGGCGCGCCGTTGCAGGCGGTCATTTTAAGCACGATGCTCATGGGTTCGACACCTGGAATGTCACAGGTCAGGTTGGTGCCGATGCCGAAGCTGACATTGATACGACCCCGCAGCGCGCGGAATATTTCCAGTGCCCCGGGCAGCGTCAGGCTGTCGGAGAAGGTCAGGGTCTTGCTCATCGGGTCGATGCCGAGCCTGTGGTAGTGCGCAATGGCCTTCTCTGCCCAGAGCACCGGATCACCGGAATCGTGGCGCAAACCGTCGAAGAGCTTGGCGAAAAACAGGTCGAAGTCGCCGAGGAAGGCATCGAGGGTAATGCAGTCGGTCAGGGCGATCCCCAGCAGGCCGCGGTATTCGCGGACCCAGCAATCGAGGGCGGCAATCTGGCTGTCGATCAGCCGCGGGCCGAGTTGCTGGTGGGCCATGATCCATTCGTGGGCCATTGTGCCCAGCGGCTTCATGTCCAACTCCCGGGACAGGTGCACGTTGCTGGTGCCGACGAAGCGCCCGGGGAAGTCGTGCTTGAGCACGTTCACAACCTCTTCCTGCACCCGGTACGAAAAGCGTCGGCGCGTGCCGAAGTCGGCTACCTGAAACTCGGACAATTCGTCGCCGCTGGCGTTGGCGGTCAGCCAGTCGAACTTGCGATAGAGCTGCTCGCGGGCCTGCTCCAGGACGATTTCCCGATAGCGATAGCGGTTACGCACTTCGCTGACGATCGCCAATATCGGCACTTCGAAGAGGATCACATGCAACCACGGACCACGCAGGCGGATGAACAGTTCACCATTTTCGATACCGGTGTGGAGGTAGCGCAGGTTGAAGCGAAACAGCCCGAGAAAACGCAGGAAATCCGGCTTGAGGAAGCTGATGTGCTCCAGAAAACCCAATTGGTCGGCGCTCAGGCTCAGCTCGGCCAGCCGTTCGATCTGGAAACGGATCTCCGCCAGATAGGGGCGCAAATCCTCGCTGTTACGGCAACGAAACTCCCATTCGACTTCTACGTTCGGGTAGTTGTGCAGCACCGCCTGCATCATCGTCAGTTTGTAGAAGTCGGTGTCGAGCAGGTTCTGCACGATGCGATCGGCAAACACACTCTCGCTCATAACGGGGGTTCTCCACATGGAATAAGGCTAGTGGCGCATAACGGTGATAGGGATTGCCAGTAATTTTTTAGTCTGCATCGGATCCCAGTGGGAGCGAGCTTGCTCGCGATAGCGGACTGACAGTCAATTAAAGTGTTGAATGTAATGACGTCATCGCGAGCAAGCTCGCTCCCACAGGGATGGCGTGCAACGCTAAATTTCCGGGCTATCAACCTGCTCCAGCATCCACTTCACGAAATCGCGCACCTTGGGCACTTCCGCCGAATGTTCCGGGTATGCCAGGTAATAGGCGTCGGTGCTGGGCATTGCATGCTGCCAGGGAATGACCAGTTTGCCGTCGGCCAGTTCCTCTTCCACCAGGAATCTTGGCAGCAGCGCCACGCCGCAGCCGACCTGCGCCGCGCGGATGCACATATAGAAAGTTTCAAAACGCGGGCCGTGGTAGCTGTGTTCGGTGTGGTAGCCCTGACTGTCGAACCAATCGTGCCAGGCCTGGGGGCGGGAGGCGTTTTGCAGCAGGACCAGGTCGGTGAGTTGCGTCGGGTCGGTGAACGGCGTGTCGGGCAGGCTGCCTGGCGCACACACGGGCACCAGCTCTTCGCTGAACAGTTTCAGGCATTCGGTACCGGGGCGTGAACCTTGGCCGAAGTAGAACGCCAGGTCGCTGCGCCCTTGCAGCAGGTCGTCGGCTTCCTGTTCGTTGCACAGGTCCAGATGGATCGACGGATGACGCAGGCGCCAACCCTTGAGGCGAGGCACCAGCCAGCGTGCGCCGAAGGTCGAGGGTGTGGAGACGCGCAGGACTTCGGTTTCACCGCCGTAGGAACGCAGGTAATGGGTCGACATCTCGACCTGGGTGAGGATTTTTCGTACTTCCACCAGGTACAGATCACCGGCTGGCGTCATTTGCAGGCGTCGGCGAACCCGGCGAAACAGCAGGTGCTGCAACAGCTCTTCCAGTTGCGCCACCTGTTTACTGACGGCGCTCTGGGTCAGGTTCAGCTCTTCCGCGGCCCGGGTGAAGCTCAGGTGGCGGGTCACGGCCTCGAAACACTGCAGCGCAGCGATCGAGGGCAAATAGCGTTTGTTCAGCATGGGCGATCCTTTTTGCTTGTCTCTTTATTGCCAGCAATGCACAGCATGAATAAACGGAATGATATCTCTCTTAATGGTCGTTTGTTGAGTAACCTCGGGAGCGCTAAAACTACAGGTCTGATCAGTCGTGATTCGGCGGCTGCACACGTTCCGTTTTTTGCTTGAGGAGTGACCCATGGTTGCCGCATTGCTTGATCGTCTTGGTGTAAACCCGGCCCTGTACCAGAACGGCAAGGTGCCGGTGCATTCGCCGATCGATGGCAGCACCCTTGCCACCGTCAACTGGGAAGGTGCCGCTGAAGTCGAGCAGCACATCAGTCGTGCAGATCATGCATTCGAACTGTGGCGCAAGGTTCCGGCACCCCGTCGCGGCGAGCTGGTGCGTCAACTGGGTGACATCCTGCGCGAATACAAGGCCGATCTCGGCGAGCTGGTGTCCTGGGAAGCGGGCAAGATCACCCAGGAAGGCCTGGGTGAAGTTCAGGAAATGATCGACATCTGCGACTTCGCCGTCGGCCTGTCCCGTCAACTGTACGGCTTGACCATCGCCTCCGAGCGTCCTGGCCACCATATGCGTGAAACCTGGCACCCGCTGGGCGTCGTCGGCGTGATCAGCGCCTTCAACTTCCCGGTTGCGGTCTGGGCCTGGAACGCTGCCCTGGCGCTGGTCTGCGGCAACCCGGTGATCTGGAAACCGTCGGAAAAGACTCCGCTGACCGCACTGGCCTGCCAGGCGCTGTTCGACCGCGTGCTGAAGAACTTCAGCGATGCACCGGCGGGCCTGAGCCAGGTCATCATTGGCGGCCGCGATGCCGGCGAAGCCCTGGTCGATGACCCGCGTGTCGCACTGGTCAGCGCCACGGGCAGCACCCGAATGGGCCGTGAAGTGGCACCGAAAATCGCTGCGCGTTTCGCTCGCAGCATCCTCGAATTGGGCGGCAACAACGCGATGATCCTCGGACCAAGCGCCGATCTGGACATGGCCGTTCGCGCGATTCTGTTCAGCGCCGTCGGCACTGCCGGCCAGCGCTGCACCACGCTGCGTCGCCTGATCGCCCACGAGTCGGTGAAAGAAGAAATCGTCACCCGCCTCAAGGCCGCCTACTCCAAGGTGCGCATCGGCCATCCGCTGGAAGGCAACCTGATCGGTCCGCTGATCGACAAGCAAAGCTTCGACAACATGCAGGACGCGCTGGAGCAGGCCCTGAGCGAAGGCGGCCGGGTGTTCGGCGGCAAGCGTCAGCTGGAAGACAAATTCCCCAATGCCTACTACGTTTCGCCGGCCATCGTCGAAATGCCGGAGCAGAGCGATGTGGTCTGCCATGAAACCTTCGCACCGATCCTGTACGTGGTCGGCTACAGCGATTTCAACGAAGCCCTTCGCTTGAACAACGCCGTGCCGCAAGGCCTGTCGTCGTGCATCTTCACCACCGACGTGCGTGAAGCCGAGCAGTTCATGTCGGCAGTGGGCAGTGACTGCGGCATCGCCAACGTCAACATCGGCCCGAGCGGGGCGGAAATCGGTGGTGCCTTTGGTGGCGAGAAAGAGACCGGTGGTGGTCGTGAGTCGGGCTCGGATGCTTGGCGCGGGTACATGCGCCGGCAGACCAATACCGTGAACTACTCGTTGGAGCTGCCGTTGGCGCAGGGGATTACGTTTGACTGAATCTCGAGTCAAACAATGATCCCCCTGTGGGAGCGGGCTTGCTCGCGAATGCAATCTGTCAGTCGACATTATTGGTGGCTGACATACCGCTTTCGCGAGCAAGCCCGCTCCCACACTGATTTGTGTGTTGGTTAGGTTTCTGTTGGAGTCTGGCAATGCCGTTACGCGAAGAGTGTCTGTGGGAAAAATTGACGCCACAAAGGCCCGACAATACGGCGCTCAAGGGTGAAGTGAAAGTCGATGTCTGCGTCATAGGCGCCGGTTTTACCGGGCTGTCGGCGGCGGTGCATCTGCTGGAACAGGGCAAGACAGTGTGTGTGCTCGAAGCCCATCGCGCCGGGCATGGCGGCTCGGGGCGCAACGTCGGGCTGGTCAATGCCGGTATGTGGATTCCACCGGACGAGATCGAAGCCGGGTTTGGCGAAGCGGTGGGCAGCCAGCTCAACCGCATGCTGGGGGCGGCGCCATCCCTGGTGTTCAGCCTTGTGGACAAGTACAACATCGATTGCCAATTGCGCCGCGAAGGCACGCTGCACATGGCGCACAACGCCCGTGGCGAAGCTGACTTGCGCAGTCGTGAAGAACAATGGAAACGCCGTGGCGCGCCCGTCGAGCTGCTGACCGGGCAAGCTTGCGAGCAAGCGACGGGGACCAAAAAAATTGCCGCGGCATTGCTCGATCGCCGTGCCGGCACGCTCAACCCAATGGCCTACACAACGGGATTGGCCAAGGCGGCCATCGGCCTGGGCGGTCAGTTGTTCGATCATTCCCCGGTCACCCGCCTCGAACGCCAGGGACAGCGCTGGTCGGTGCAAACCGCGCAGGGTTCCGTCCTGGCCGAACAGGTGGTGATCGCTTCCAACGCCTACACCGAAGGCGACTGGACCGAGTTGCGGCGCAATTTCTTCCCCGGTTATTACTATCAGGTGGCCTCGGTGCCTCTGACCGAAGACGCCGCGCAACAAATCCTGCCCGGTGGCCAGGGGTCCTGGGACACCCGCCAGGTGCTCAGCAGTATCCGCCGGGACAAAGACGGGCGCCTGCTGCTCGGCAGTCTCGGCAATGGCAACCAGAAGCCGGCCTGGTTTCTCAAGGCCTGGGCCGATCGGGTGCAGCAGCATTACTTCCCCTACCTCAAACCGGTGGAATGGGAGTGCACCTGGACCGGTTGCATCGCCTTTACCCCCGATCATCTGATGCGCCTGTTCGAACCTGCGCCCGGTTTAGTGGCAGTCACCGGTTACAACGGCCGGGGCGTGACCACGGGGACGGTGGTCGGCAAGGCCTTTGCCGATTACTTGTGTAACGGAAATCCTCAAGCGCTACCGATTCCCTTCGCGCCCATGCAGCCATTGGCCGGGGTGGGGTTGCGCAGCTGTCTGTACGAGGCGGGATTTTCGCTGTATCACGCGGGCCAGTGCTTGCGGATCGTGATCTGAATGTTGATTTTTGTAGTCGAAAGCGGCGCTTTTTCGATCAGCGGCTAGCCTGTAATGGTGCGGGTTGTAGCAGTCCCGCACCGGTAGTGTGCACTTCGGTGACGCACGTTGTTACAGGCTGGTTGCACGTCGTTTAGTGCCGCGGTTGCAATGATGGCGCAGGCGGGTTGCGCCTCAAAAAAATAATGGTTTTACCTTCCGCGGTTTAGACGGTTGCACGCCCAATGAAAATGGGCCCGAGACAGTCGAAATAATAATAAAGCAGCGACTTTTTTCAGAATAAAAAACCGATGGCACGGCCCTTGCTCTGAGCAGTCAGTGAAGTCGCAGTGCCAATTAAAAAAACCATGGAGCACCACCTCATGTCCCAGACGTTTTACAAGAAAGGTTTTCTGGCCCTCGCAGTGGCAGCTGCGTTGGGTGTTTCTGCGTTTGCTCAGGCCGACATCAAGATCGGCGTAGCGGGACCCATGACGGGCGCCAACGCGGCATTTGGCGAGCAGTACATGAAGGGTGCACAGGCAGCAGCCGATGCGGTGAACGCAGCGGGCGGCGTCAACGGGGAAAAAATCGTACTGGTCAAGGGCGATGACGCCTGCGAACCTAAACAGGCTGTGACGGTCGCCAAAGACCTGACCAACCAGAAAGTCGCCGGCGTGGTCGGTCACTTCTGCTCCTCGTCGACCATCCCGGCTTCCGAGATCTACGACGAAGCAGGCATCATCGCAATCACTCCAGGTTCCACCAACCCACAGGTAACCGAACGCGGCCTGAGCGCCATGTTCCGCATGTGCGGTCGTGACGACCAGCAAGGCATCGTGGCCGGCGACTACATCGTCGACGTGCTCAAGGGCAAGAAGGTTGTCGTGCTGCATGACAAGGACACCTACGGCCAAGGCCTGGCTGATGCCACCAAGGCCCAGCTGGTCAAGCGCGGCGTAACGCCAGTGCTGTACGAAGGCCTGACCCGTGGCGAGAAAGACTTCAGCACCATCGTGACCAAGATCCGCGGTGCCGGCGCCGACGTCGTCTACTTCGGTGGCCTGCACCCGGAAGCCGGTCCTCTGGTTCGCCAACTGCGTGAACAAGGCCTGAAAGACGTCAAGTTCATGTCCGACGACGGCATCGTGACCGACGAGCTGGTGACCACCGCTGGCGGTCCGCAATTCGTCGACGGCGTGCTGATGACCTTCGGTGCCGACCCACGCCTGCTGCCAGACAGCAAGACCGTGGTAGACGCCTTCCGCAAGGCCGGTACCGAGCCTGAAGGCTACACCCTGTACGCCTACGCTTCGGTCCAGACCCTCGCGGCGGCCTTCAACGGCGCCAAGTCCAACAAGGGCGAAGAAGCGGCTGCGTGGCTGAAGAAGAACACGGTCAAGACCGTCATGGGCGATAAGACCTGGGACAGCAAGGGCGACCTGAAAGTCTCCGACTACGTGGTTTACCAGTGGGACAAGGATGGCAAATACCACCAGCTGGAAAAACAGAAGTAAGGGCTGACCCGATCAGCTGAACCCCACTGATCCTTTGTAGGAGCGGGCTTGCCCGCGAAGGCGCCCGTTCAGTCGACATCAATGTTGGCTGGAACACTGCTTTCGCTGGCAAGCCAGCTCCTACAGGGGGACGTGGTCTCCAGCCTGATCGTGATTGACATTGCTCCGACGTAAATCTGTATTTTCCTTAGAGGAACCGCACAGCCACATGTGCAGGTTCTCATTGCGTGAGATTGCGTTATGGATGGTATTTTCCTGCAGCAACTGGTCAACGGCCTCACCCTCGGGTCGGTCTATGGCCTGATCGCCATCGGCTACACAATGGTCTATGGCATCATCGGCATGATCAACTTCGCCCACGGCGAGGTTTACATGATTTCCGCTTACCTCGCGGCAATCAGTCTGGCTCTGCTGGCATATTTCGGGATTGAATCCTTCCCTCTGCTGATGCTCGGCACCCTGATCTTCACCATCGTCGTCACGGCGGTGTATGGCTGGGTCATCGAGCGCGTCGCCTACAAACCCCTGCGTAACTCCACCCGACTGGCACCGCTGATCAGCGCCATCGGTATCTCGCTGATCCTGCAAAACTATGCGCAGATCGCCCAGGGCGCCAAGCAACAGGGCGTTCCCACGTTGCTCACGGGGGCCTGGCGTGTCGAGGTCGGCACAGGTTTTGTGCAGTTGACCTACACCAAGGTGTTCATTCTGGTCGCCGCGTTTGTCGGGATGGCCGCGCTGACCTACATCATCAAGTACACCAAGCTCGGCCGCATGTGCCGTGCGACCCAGCAAGACCGCAAGATGGCTTCGATCCTGGGGATCAACACCGACCGGGTGATTTCCTATGTGTTCATCATCGGTGCAGCGATGGCAGCCCTGGCCGGCGTGCTGATCACCATGAACTACGGCACGTTCGACTTCTATGCCGGCTTCATCATCGGCATCAAGGCGTTCACCGCCGCGGTGCTCGGCGGCATTGGTTCACTGCCAGGCGCCATGCTCGGCGGGATCATCCTCGGGATTTCCGAGTCGCTGTTCTCGGGCCTGGTGAACTCGGACTACAAAGACGTTTTCAGCTTCTCGCTGCTGGTTCTCGTTCTGGTCTTTCGGCCCCAAGGCCTGCTCGGCCGTCCTCTTGTGTCGAAGGTGTAAGCGATGTCCTCAACCACTAAAAAAACCATTGATCTCAAGAAAAGTCTGGTTGACGCGATTCTTGCCGGCCTGATCGCCCTGATCGTGTTCGGGCCGATTGTCGGGGTTGTCCTCGATGGCTATGGCTTCAACCTGGAAACCAGCCGCGTGGCGTGGATTGTCGCCATCGTCATGGCCGGTCGTTTTGCCTTGAGCATGTTCCTGCAGACCCCCAAGGGCTTGAGCATCCTCGAAGGTTTTGAAAGCACCGGTTCCGGGGTGCATGTACTGGCACCCGACTACAAGTCGCGGTTGCGCTGGATCATCCCGCTGATGATCGTCCTCGCCGTGGTGTTCCCGTTTTTCTCCAACTCCTACCTGCTGGGCGTGGTCATCCTCGGGCTGATCTACGTGCTGCTGGGCCTGGGGCTGAACATCGTGGTCGGCCTGGCCGGCCTGCTCGACCTGGGTTACGTGGCGTTCTACGCCATCGGTGCCTACGGCCTGGCGCTCGGTTATCAGTACCTGGGGTTGGGCTTCTGGACGGTGCTGCCGCTGGCGGCGATCGCCGCCGGGCTGGCTGGTTGCATCCTCGGTTTCCCGGTACTGCGCCTGCACGGTGACTACCTGGCGATCGTGACCCTGGGTTTTGGTGAAATCATCCGCTTGGTCCTCAACAACTGGCTGTCCCTGACCGGCGGCCCGAACGGCATGCCGGCACCCCTGCCGACCTTCTTCGGCCTGGAATTCGGCAAGCGCGCGAAGGATGGCGGCGTGCCGTTCCATGAGTTCTTCGGCATCGCCTACAACCCGGACGTGAAGTACTACTTCATCTACGCAGTGTTGTTCCTGGTGGTACTGGCCGTGCTGTACATCAAGCATCGTCTGGTCAAGATGCCGGTTGGTCGCGCCTGGGAAGCCCTGCGTGAAGACGAAATCGCCTGCCGCTCCATGGGCCTGAACCACGTGCTGGTCAAGCTCTCGGCCTTCACCATCGGCGCATCGACGGCGGGCCTGGCCGGCGTGTTCTTCGCCACCTACCAGGGCTTCGTCAACCCGACCTCGTTCACCTTCTTCGAATCGGCCCTGATCCTCGCCATTGTGGTCCTCGGCGGCATGGGTTCGACCATAGGCGTCGTCATTGCGGCCTTCGTCCTGACCGTGGCCCCGGAACTGCTGCGTGGCTTCGCCGAATACCGCGTGCTGCTGTTCGGCATCCTGATGGTGTTGATGATGATCTGGAGACCGCGTGGCCTGATTCGGATCAGCCGTACCGGTGTGACCCCGCGTAAAGGAGTAGCGCCATGAGCGAAGTCGTACTCTCCGTAGAGAAGCTGATGATGCACTTCGGCGGCATCAAGGCGTTGAATGATGTGAGCCTGAAGGTCAAGCGCAACTCGATCTTCGCCCTGATCGGCCCCAACGGTGCCGGCAAGACCACGGTGTTCAACTGTCTGACCGGTTTCTACAAGGCCTCCGGCGGCAAGATCGAACTCAACGTACGCGGGCAGCGGACCAACGTCATCCAGTTGCTGGGCGAATCGTTCAAGCCGACCGATTTCGTCTCGCCAAAAAACTTCATCACCCGGCTGCGCTACAAAATGTTCGGCGGCACCCACCTGGTGAACCGGGCGGGCCTGGCGCGGACCTTCCAGAACATTCGCCTGTTCAAGGAAATGTCGGTGCTGGAAAACCTGCTGGTGGCCCAGCACATGTGGGTCAACCGCAACATGCTGGCCGGCATCCTCAATACCAAGGGCTACCGCAAGGCCGAAAGCGATGCGCTGGACCACGCCTTCTACTGGCTGGAAGTGGTGGACCTGGTGGACTGCGCCAACCGCCTGGCCGGTGAACTGTCCTACGGCCAGCAACGCCGCCTGGAAATCGCCCGGGCCATGTGCACCCGTCCGCAGATCATCTGCCTCGACGAACCGGCCGCCGGCCTCAACCCTCAGGAAACCGAAGCGCTGAGCGCGATGATCCGGCTGCTGCGCGACGAGCACGATCTGACCGTGGTGCTGATCGAACACGACATGGGCATGGTAATGAGTATTTCCGACCACATCGTGGTGCTGGACCACGGCGTCGTCATCGCCGAGGGCGGTCCCGACGACATCCGCAACGACCCGAAAGTGATTGCCGCCTACCTCGGCGCCGATGAAGAGGAGGTGGTATGAGCCAACCCATCCTCGAACTCAAGGACCTGGATGTGTTCTACGGGCCGATCCAGGCCCTGAAGAACGTCTCGCTGCACATCAACGAAGGGGAAACCGTCAGCCTGATCGGCTCCAATGGTGCCGGCAAGTCGACCCTGCTGATGTCGATCTTCGGTCAGCCGCGGGCGGCGGACGGGCAGATCCTCTACCAGGGCGTGGACATCACCCACAAATCATCGCACTACATCGCCTCCAACGGCATCGCACAGTCGCCGGAAGGGCGGCGGGTGTTCCCCGACATGACCGTCGAGGAAAACCTGCTGATGGGCACCATCCCTATCGGTGACAAGTACGCCAAGGAAGACATGCAGCGCATGTTCCAGCTGTTCCCGCGGCTCGAAGAGCGGCGCACCCAGCGTGCGATGACCATGTCCGGTGGCGAGCAGCAGATGCTGGCCATCGCCCGGGCCCTGATGAGCCGGCCGAAATTGCTCTTGCTCGATGAGCCGAGCCTCGGGCTGGCACCCATCGTGGTCAAGCAGATCTTCGCGACCCTGCGGGAACTGGCCAAGACCGGCATGACCATTTTCCTGGTCGAGCAGAACGCCAACCACGCGCTGCGGCTGTCGGACCGGGCCTATGTGATGGTCAATGGCGAGATTCGCATGACCGGTACCGGCAAGGAGCTGTTGGTCAATGAGGATGTGCGTAACGCGTATCTCGGCGGGCACTAGGCCTTAGCGTCCAATAAAAACGCCCTGACGAAACCAGGGCGTTTTTTTTCGCCCGCGCAAATCCTGTAGGAGCTGTCTCGTGCAACGAGGCTGCGATCTTTTGATCTTGTTTTTAAAGATCAAGATCAAAAGATCGCAGCCTTCGGCAGCTCCTACAAGAGCGGCGGTGTGAGGTAAAGGGAAATTGTGGAAAACAAAATTGAGGACCTCCGAAAGCGCGACATAAAGCCGCTGCAAATAGTTGTTTTGTCACGGTTTTGACTTGTCCCCGTTTGCTGTGGAACTGGCTGTGAATAACGTGGGAGTAGCTGGCTGAACGCCTTTGAATACGTGGCTTGCAGCGCTATGGTTGTTTTTTGACCAGGTGTTTTTTCTGGCCTTCAAGGCGGCTTTGTCAACCTTTTTCTTGGTGAGGAAAGTGTGGCGCAATGCAGTGAACAAGCCTGTGGATAAGTCTGTGGTTAAACTCTGGAAAGACTCGGCTGAGGGCCGTGGTTACTGGCTTGGCGCCACCGTAGGCTTGACCGCCCGGTCGGGAAATTGACCCCTGGCTGCACAGCAGGCCAATGTGGGTCAAGCAAAAAAGTTTCAAATCAGCCCGCAAAGCCTTGTGGATAGCGGCTTTCAGCTTTTCCACTTGCCCCCAGAGACTGTGGAACGGCTTGTGGATAACGTGCGCGCACATGTCTGCAGGCCACGGCCGGCAAGGCGTTGCAAGCTTTGCTCGTTTTTTGTACAGATAGCACGCAGGTTGCCGCTGTGCGCAAGGCCGGGCATGCTGCCTGCTGATTTTCTATTCCAATGGCTGCCGATCAGCCGTAGCAAGGAGAACACCATGTCCAACACCCTGTTTATCACCGGCGCGACTTCCGGTTTTGGTGAAGCCTGTGCCCGACGTTTTGCCGAGGCCGGCTGGAAACTGGTGCTGACGGGGCGTCGTGAAGAGCGCCTCAACGCCCTGTGCGCCGAGTTGTCGAAGCAGACCGAGGTGCATGGCCTGGTGCTCGATGTGCGCGACCGCAAGGCCATGGAGGAAGCCATTGCCAACCTGCCGCCGTCCTTCGCCAAGCTGCGCGGACTTATCAACAACGCAGGCCTGGCCCTGGGTGTCGACCCGGCGCCCAAGTGCGACCTGGACGATTGGGACACCATGGTCGATACCAACATCAAAGGACTGATGTACAGCACGCGTCTGCTGCTGCCGCGCCTGATCGCCCATGGCCGTGGCGCCGGCATCGTCAACCTGGGATCCATCGCCGGCAACTACCCTTACCCGGGCAGCCATGTGTATGGCGCGAGCAAGGCGTTCGTCAAACAGTTCTCCCTGAACCTGCGCTGCGACCTTCAGGGAACCGGCGTGCGGGTCAGCAACATCGAACCGGGGCTGTGTGAGAGCGAGTTCTCCCTGGTGCGTTTCGCCGGAGACCAGGAGCGCTACAACGCCACCTACGCCGGTGCCGAACCGATCCAGCCACAAGACATTGCCGACACCATTTTCTGGGTCCTCAATGCGCCAGCGCATATCAACATCAACAGCCTGGAGCTGATGCCGGTGAGCCAGACCTGGGCCGGGTTTGCGATTGATCGCAGTGGTGGCAAGGCGTAAGACCGCGTTATGGCCAATCGCGAGCAAGCTCGCTCCCACAGGTATTGCGCCTAACCCTGTGGGAGCGGGCTTGCTCGCGAAGGGGGCGAAACAGACAGCGCCGGACATCAGCTAGACTCCTCACCCAACACCCCGCCGCACCCTGCGGCTCAAAGGTTCGAGGAGACCATGTGAGCAACCGAGGCGAGCAGGCGCTGCTCAAGCAATCGACCTTCCTGATGCTGGCCGTGGCGATCGCCGGTATCGTCACCGGCGTTGTCTCAGGCGCCCAATCCATCCTGTTCGATGGCTTCTTCTCGCTGATCGCGACCTTTATCAAGGTGCTGATGCTGATCACCGCAAAATTGATCGCCAAGGAAAGCAACCAGCGCTTCCAGTTTGGTTTCTGGCATCTGGAACCCATGGTGCTGCTGATCGAAGGCAGCTTCCTGTTGCTGATCGCCATCTACGCGTTTCTCAACGGTGTGTTCGGCATCATCAATGGTGGCCGCGAGATTGAGCTTGGGCTGGTGATCGTCTACGCGGCGGTGTTTACCGTCGTTGAGTTCGCCTATTTCTTCTACGTGCGCCATCGCAATCGAAAACTGAAATCAACGCTGCTGCAATTCGACAACATCAGCTGGCTGGTAGACGCGATGCTGTCGGCAGGGTTGCTGGTGAGCTTTCTCGCCGCGCTGTTGCTCAAAACCCAGGGTTACGCCGAGTGGGCGGTTTATGTCGATCCGCTGATCCTGATCCTGCTGGCCCTGAGCATGCTCGCGCCGGCCTTCAGGATTCTTGGCCCGGCATTGCGTGATGTGCTGGGAATCGCCCCGGATCAGCTGGACGACAAGGTGAATCAGGTGCTGGCGGAGGCGAAGATCGAGCATGGTTTCGACGACTACGTTTCCTACGTGCAGAAACACGGCCGGGCCTGTTTTATCGAGATTCACATCGTGTTGCCGACGGATTACCGGCTGCACAGCGTGGTGCAGCTGGATGCGCTGCGAGAGGAAATTTCCGCGAAGCTCGGCAAGCCTGATGCGGCGAGGTGGCTGACCATCAGCTTTACCGGGGACAAGAAGTGGATCGCGTAAATCCTGTAGGAGCTGCCGCAGGCTGCGATCTTTTAGCTGTCAGTCGAGATACTCAGCCAAGCCACGGTAACAAGTCGCCAAGTGATAAGGCGTAGTCGACGGCATGTCCCGACGGCTCACTTCACCGTGCTCGTCCCGGCATTCATACCAGCCACCCGCGTGCAGCGAGCGCTGTTGCAACGCCTGCAACTGGCGAAGTACCGCAGCCTCGCTGCCCGGCCGCAGGGTCAATGCACGCAGGTACTCGGCCTGGGCCCAGATTCGCTGCGTCGCGTCCCGAGAACCGCCGTCCGGCCCCAGGTCGAGCATGGCCCGCACGGCACCGGTCTGTGGATCGACACCCAGTTGTTCGGTGAAGGTAAAGGCGCGCTCCAGCGAAGCGTGCAAGGGTGAACCGCGCAGCAACTCGGACGACTCCAGCAGGAAATACCACTCGAACTGATGCCCCGGTTCGAACCAGTTATCCACAGCACCCAAGGGTTTTTCCATCAACACGCCGTGCTGCGGATCGATAAAACGCTGCTGCATCCCTGTGCATAAGTCGACAAGCGCCTGCTGCACGGCGAGGTCTTCACGCACTGCCAGCGTGGCGAGGAAGGCTTCAGCCAGGTGCATCAGCGGATTCTGCAGCGGTCCGCTGTTCAGCGATGACCAGTCACGATCCAGGCTCGCTTCGTAGAGGCCGTCGCCGCTGGCGAAACGTTGCGCGATCACTTCCAGGGCGGCGTTGAGCACCGATTCCACCAGCGGCTCGCGGACTTTGTCCCAGTAATGGGCGCTGGCGAACAGAATGAAGGCGTGGGTGTAGAGGTCTTTACGCTGATCCAGCGGCGCGCCTTGGGGGTCGATGCTGTAGAACCAGCCGCCGTGTTCGGCATCGTGGAAGTGACGCTGCAAGGAACGGAACAGCGCCGCCGCGCGTTCCTGCGCGCCTGGCACCTGATCGATCAGGCTGGCAAACAGATACAACTGCCGCGCGCAGGCCATGGCCCGGTAGCGTTGCGGGGGCAGCGGCGTGTGCTCGGCGTCCAGCGCCTCATAGGGCAGCGCCATGTCGGCATTCCAGCCGGGACCTTGCCAGAGCGGCACGATCACGTCCTGGAAGTGCTGTTGCACCGAGGCAAACAGGGCGGTCAGTTCAGGCTGGGAGGCGGAGCGGGAAACAGGCGGCATTGGCTGGCGTCGTCACGGCAGGGTTGATTGCGCGACATGTTAGCAGGCCTGAGGGATGTGGTGTCTGTCCGGCCGCCTTCGCGAGCAAGCCCGCTCCCACAGTGGAACTGTGTACACAGGACGAATGTGGGAGCGGGCTTGCTCGCGAAGAGGCCATCACAATCGATAGAGAGCTAGCCGGCCAACAACCAGACTCCGGTCGCCGCCGAAGCCGCACCCGCCAGTCGAACCAGCGGCGCCGCCACCTGAGGCAACACCCGCACCACCACATAACCGGCGGTATGCAGCGCTGCGGTCGCCGCCACAAACCCTGCCGCATACGCCCAAGGACTCGACATGTCCGGCAATTCCAGGCCATGGGCCACGCCATGGAACAATGCGAACAGTGCAGTGGCACCCATCGCCAGACTCAAAGGCGGACGCACCGCCAAGGCAACCGCCAGGCCCAACGCCAGCACAGACGCAGCAATCCCGCCTTCCATTACCGGCAGTTCCAACCCTTCAAACCCCAGCATCCCGCCAATCAGCATGGTGCCAACGAACGTGCACGGCAGCACCCAGCGCGCAGCACCTTGCTGCTGCGCCGCCCACAAGCCAACCGCGAGCATCGCCAACAGATGATCGAGGCCACCGATCGGGTGGCCGATGCCGGCGATCAAGCCATTGTCACCGTGCCCCGGGTGGGCCAGCGCAATGGCCGGTGTCAACAGCAGGGCCATGGCGCCCAGAATGCGTTTGAGTGTCATGCAGAAGCTTCCTTGTTGATAAGTCATGGTCAGGCTGCCGTCAGCAGGCCCTGGCGTTCGATGAAGGCGATGATCTCTTCCAGGCCCTGGCCGGTCTTCTGGTTGCTGAACACGAACGGCTTGCCGTTGCGCATGCGCGTGGTGTCGCTGTCCATCAGGGTCAGCGACGCACCCACCAGCGGCGCCAGGTCGATTTTATTGATCACCAGCAGATCGGATTTGCAGATCCCCGGTCCGCCTTTGCGTGGCAGCTTGTCGCCCGCGGAAACGTCGATCACGTAGATGGTCAGGTCGGACAGCTCCGGGCTGAAGGTGGCCGAGAGATTGTCGCCACCGGATTCCACCAGGATCAGGTCGAGCCCCGGGAAGCGGCGGTTCAACTGATCCACGGCTTCGAGGTTGATCGAGGCGTCTTCGCGGATCGCCGTGTGTGGGCAGCCGCCGGTTTCCACGCCGATGATGCGTTCCGGCGCCAACGCTTCGTTGCGCACCAGGAAATCCGCGTCTTCGCGGGTGTAGATGTCGTTGGTCACCACGGCCAGGTTGTAGCGTTCACGCAGGGCCAGGCATAGGGCCAGGGTCAGGGCGGTTTTGCCGGAACCGACCGGGCCGCCGATGCCGACGCGCAAAGGTTGGGTGTTCATGTGATTCTCCAAAATGAAAGGCCCTAGGAACGGAACAGGCGGCTGTACTGGCGCTCGTGGGCCATACACGCCAGGGACAGGCCAAACGCGGCGCTGCCATAGTGTTCGGGGTTGATTCGGGTAGCGTCCTGCTGGGCTTGTTGCAGCAGCGGCAGCAGTTCACTGGTCAGGCGCTGCGCGGCCTGCTGGCCCAATGGCAGGGTTTTCATCAGTACCGCCAGTTGGTTTTCCAGCCAGCTCCAAAGCCACGCGGCCAGCGCATCCTGCGGGCTGATCTGCCAGGCGCGAGCGGCCAGCGCCCAGCCCAGGGCCAGGTGGGGTTCGGGTCGTTGCTGGAGAAAGGCGCGCGCTGCTGAATCAAGCTCAGGCAGGCCGTTGAGCAACTGCTGCAAGGAGTAGCCCATTTGCCGGCTTTCCTGATGCAGCTCGCGGGTTTCCCGGCTGGCGCGGTGTTCTTCGCAACGCTGCAGCAGTTCGCTCCAGTTTTCCTCGGCCGCCGCCACGCAATGGGCGAGTAGCAGCGGCGCCTCGAAACGGGCGAGATTGAGCAGCAGCTGATCGCTGATCCAGCGGCGTGCGCTGTCGGGATCGTGCACACGGCCGTTGTCCACGGCCATTTCCAGGCCCTGGGAATAGCTGTAGCCGCCAATCGGCAACTGCGGACTGGCCAGGCGCAACAGGGCCCATGCAGGGTTCATGGGCGCACGCCGAACTGGTGCAGTTTTGGCGGGTAGTTGAAGTCTTCATCACTGTGGCGCGAATGATGATGGCCGCCGCCGTAGGCGCCGTGTTCAGGTTGAAACGCAGCTTCGATGGGCTCGGCCTCGGCGCCGAGGTGTTCGAGCATGGCCTTGAGCACGTAGTCGTCGAGCAGGCGCAACCAGCCGTCGCCCACTTGCAAGGCCACATGACGATTGCCCAGGTGATAGGCGGCACGGGTCAGTTCGAAGGCATTGGCGCAGGTGACGTGCAGCAATTGCTCGGGACGGGCACAGACACGGACAACGCGGCCATCCTCGGCTTGCAGACATTCGCCGTCATACAAGGGCGATTGACCCCGCTCCAAAAACAACCCGACGTCTTCGCCCTCGGCACTGAAACAGCGCAAACGGCTTTTGCTCCGGGCTTCGAAGGTCAAGTGAAGCTCGGCGGCCCAGTCGGGTTGAGGGTCGATTCTGCGATGAATCACCAGCATCGGAAAGCTTCCAGCAATGGACAATGCTCAGGCTAGAGCAAGGGGCTTGCCAATCCGGGGATGCGTAGGAAATACCTGTAGGAGGCGTAGGAAAAGTTTCTGGGTGTCGAGGATTTTGCCTGAAATTGGTGCACGGTTTTTTCCATGTGCACCAGGTTGAAGCCAGGCAGGTGTTCTTTCGCGGTGCTTACTCGGTACTGCCGAGCCCCTGCCAATGCTTGAGGCCGATAAAGATGAACCGCAGCTGTTGGGTAATCTTTGCCTGGGGCGTCAAGTGCTCGGGCAGCGCCTCGACCGGCGGATCGATAATGTCCGGCAAGGTGGCGAACACGCTTTTGACGATCAGGTCGGCCATGACGCTCAGGCCGGCCATGTCCAGGTGTTGCAGTTTCGGCATCAGGGACAGGTCGGCGGCCAGGTCCGAACTGATGTTTTCGCGCAGTCGACCGATGGCCAGGCGTACCGGTAACGAGCCACCGTACTGTTCCCTGGCCAGGAACAGGAATTGCGAACGGTTGGCTGACACCACATCGAGAAAAATCCGCACGGACGCGTCGATGATGCCGCCCATGACGAACTCGTTGTGGCGCACCAGGCGAATGGTTTCACGGAAGGTCTGGCCGACCTCGCTCACCAGCACCAGGCCGAGTTCATCCATATCGGTAAAATGCCGGTAGAAACCGGTAGGTACGATTCCGGCGGTTTTCGCCACTTCGCGCAGGCTCAGGCTGCCGAATCCTCGGCCGCCCTCCATCAAATGGCGGGCCGCGTCCATCAAGGCGTTACGGGTTTGTTGTTTCTGTTCGGCGCGGGGCAGCATCGCAAGGGCGTTTTCTGAAAAGGACTGCGGCGCACTCTAGCAAATCGGCTTTGCCGGCGTCGAATGACAGAGGGAATCAGGCGGGGAGGTACGGCTTCGATAAACGGAACAGCCAGAAAGTCAAAAGCCCAATCCGGTGATTGGGCTTTTTTTCGGGGCCGCCATGGGCTCAGCTCATAGCGCTGTTGCGTTCGATGACACGGTCACCACCGCCTTCGGCAACGGTTTGACCTGGGGTACGGTCGGAACCATCAGCGGCAACGGTTTGACCTTGTGGAGTCTGGTCGTAGCCGTCCTCTGCAACCGTTTGACCTTGTGGGGTTTGATCGTAGCCGTCTTCAGTGATCAGGCCTTTTTCTTTCAGGCGATCGTTACCACCTTCGGCAATGGTTTGACCTGGAGTGCGGTCGGAGCCATCAGCGGCGACGGTTTGGCTGAACACCGAGTGAGTGTCTTTGACTTGCGGGGTAGCCTGGTCAGCGGCTGGCAGTGCAAAAGCGGTGCTGGCCAGCATTGAAAGTGTAAGGCTAAGGAGAAGTTGGCGTTTCATGATGGGGTGCTCCGTAGGAGTGCGATAAATTGGGTACGAGGGCAATGCTACTCTCGATAAGTCGATATAAAAGTTCATAAACGCAATGTTAATAATCAACGGAATTGATTGTTCTCTACAGCCCTTGTAAACCGGGCCTTTGCGACGCACTGCGGTGGGTATTTTCGACTCACTCGCGCCACGCAAAAGTGCGTTGCCGGTAACGCCGGACGGGAGGAGGGGGCCGCGTTGAACACCGTCAATTGCGGCTAAATCGGCTTTTCGATTAAACCTGCGGGCCATTTTCCAGTCGTAGATTGCATGACGGGCCGGTTCTGGCCCTGCGTTTCTCCTGAGCATCGCGATCGTGGCGCTCAGCCGTATCAGGAGCTCTGTGCAATGACGCGCACCCGTAAGATTCTCGCCTGGACCTTGGCCAGCTTCGTTGTGTTGTTGGCTGTGCTGGTGCTGGTCATCGTGTTCTTCGACTGGAACCGGATCAAACCACCCCTCAACGCCAAGGTGTCCGAAGAACTGCACCGCCCTTTCGCCATCAACGGCAATCTGGCGGTGGTCTGGCAGCGCGAGCCCGACGAGGGTGGCTGGCGGGCCTGGGTGCCCTGGCCGCACGTGGTGGCGGAAGACCTGAGCCTGGGCAACCCGGACTGGTCGAAGGCACCGCAGATGGCCAGCCTCAAGCGCGTCGAGTTGCGCATCTCGCCCCTGGCCTTGTTGGCACAGCGCGTGGTGATCCCGCGCATCGACCTCACTGAGCCCAATGCCCAGTTGCAGCGCCTGGCCGACGGTCGTGCCAACTGGACCTTCAAGTTCGACCCGAAAGACCCGAACGCCGAGCCCTCACCCTGGGTGGTGGACATCGGCGCGATCGGCTTCGACAAGGGACATGTCACCCTCGACGACCAGAGCCTGAAAACCCAACTGGACCTGCTGATCGACCCCCTGGGCAAGCCGATTCCCTTCAGCGAAATCGTCGGCGACAAAGCGGCGAAAACCGCGTCCGAGCAGGGCGGCGCACCGCAGGATTACGCGTTTGCCCTGAAGGTCAAAGGCCAGTATCACGGTCAGAAACTCACCGGTCAGGGCAAGATCGGCGGCTTGCTGGCGCTGCAGGACGCGGCCCGGCCGTTTCCGCTGCAGGCGCAAGCGAAGATTGCCGATACCAGCGTCGAGCTGGCCGGCACGCTGACCGATCCACTGAATCTGGGCGCCCTGGATCTGCGCCTGAAACTGGCCGGCGCCAGCCTGGGCAACCTCTATCCCCTGACCGGCGTGACCCTGCCGGATACGCCGCCCTATGCCACCGACGGCCATCTGATCGCCAAGCTGCATGAGCCGGGCGGTGCGGTATTTCGTTATGAGGAATTCAACGGCACGATCGGCGCGAGCGACATCCATGGCAGCCTGACCTACGTCGCTGGCAAGCCACGGCCCAAACTCAGCGGTTCGCTGCTCTCCAATCAATTGTTGTTTGCCGACCTGGCCCCGTTGATCGGCGCCGACTCCAATGCCAAGCAGAAAGCCCGCGGCGGCGAGAGCAAGCAGCCGGCAGACAAGGTACTGCCGGTCGAGGAGTTCAAGACGGATCGCTGGCGCGACATGGACGCGGATGTAGAATTCACCGGCAAGCGCATCGTCCATAGCGAA
Organism: Pseudomonas sp. PLMAX; assembly: GCF_046042685.1. Lineage (NCBI taxonomy): Bacteria > Pseudomonadati > Pseudomonadota > Gammaproteobacteria > Pseudomonadales > Pseudomonadaceae > Pseudomonas > Pseudomonas sp. PLMAX. Next base: position 748,201 of record NZ_CP064949.1, read on the forward strand.
AAGTTGCCATTCAACGACCTCTACACGCACCTGGTGCTCACCGATGGCGTGCTCAGTCTCGAGCCGCTGCGATTTGGCGTGGCCGGTGGCAAGCTGGATGCGCAGATTCGCCTGAACGGGCACACCGAACCGCTGGAAGGCCAGGCAAAACTGACCGCCCGGGGATTCAAGCTCAAGCAGTTGTTCCCGACCTTCGAACCGATGAAAACCAGCTTTGGCGAACTCAATGGCGATGCCGACATTACCGGGCGCGGCAACTCGGTGGCCAAGTTGCTGGGCAGTGCCAATGGCAAACTGAAAATGCTGATCAATGACGGCGCCATCAGTCGTGAGTTGATGGAGTTGGCCGGGTTGAACGTAGGCAACTATGTGGTTGGCAAGATCTTTGGCGACAAGGAAGTGAAGATCAACTGCGCCGCTGCCGATTTCGATATCAAGAGTGGTCTGGCCACTACGCGGTTGTTCGTCTTCGATACCGAGAACGCGATCATTTACATCGATGGCACGGCGAACATGGCCACCGAGCAGCTGGACTTGACCATCACGCCGGAATCCAAGGGCTGGCGGCTGATCTCACTGCGTTCGCCGCTGTATGTGCGAGGCAAGTTCATCAAGCCCGACGCTGGCGTGAAAGCCGTACCCTTGATGTTGCGTGGGGCCGGGATGGTTGCACTGGGTGTGATTGCCGCGCCGGCGGCGGGGTTGTTGGCGTTGGTTGCACCAAGTGGCGGAGAACCGAACCAGTGCGCGCCGTTGCTGGAGCAGATGAAGGCGGGGAAGGCACCTAAGACGGTCAAGAACTGACGTGTGCCGGTAAATTTGACTGCTCTCGACTGGAAAGTCGAGAGCAGTCATGCATACAGCGTATTAAGAAATTACTTGTCAGTGGGTAAGTTAATATGAAGTAGTTCAGCTTCAATTTTTTTGACAAGCTTATCTTGGATTTTAGCGCTGATACCGTTGTATCGGTGTTCATCCAGCAAGCAACGCATTAGGCGGAAGTTGTTTGTACCATTATTGATGCTGGTCAGTTCAGGTCGGTCCAGTAAGTCTATTGCAATCGGATGAGCAGTCCGGAATGCAGTCTGCAGAGTAATTGCGGACTTATTGTTGCACACAATGGTCAGTATTGCGGTCGTTGAAACCGACACGTCACTATTGGTAGCAGTCGAAGTGTTAGCTTGGAGTTTTGCGACAAAATTTTTAACGGGCAATGAGTCACTCTGGAGTTTGGTAAGTGCCGAAAATGCGTCGGCGAGTGCTTGCCGTTCAAGGTTTGGCAAATCTCCGTCAGCACCTTGGTCGACGATGTCTAACAGACTTTTGTTTTTGAATTCAAGCCGTTGGGTATTCCGACTATTAACCACCCAGAAAAGTTTCCCCAATGTATCGGTGTAAGTCGACCATGACTTTTCTCGATCAGTGCCTGGTTTCGCCGCTACCAATGCAGAGAATAGGCTGGAGTTTAGGATGTCATTCTTGAATCTGTCACTGTGCGTGCCGCAGAATATTGTGATGTTGCCGTTGACAATATAAATGTCGAGCGATGGTTTGTTCATATTTGCCTCCGTGCAAGTTGGTTTGTATTGTCGTTGGTTAACTAGCAGAAGCTTGCCGTGTTCGGTCGAAAGTTAATCGAAGTCGCCCAGGTCTTCAATCAACTCATCGGTTTGTTTGCTGTACCTTGTGGCGAGCTTTTCGCGGACAAGGGAGAAAATGGAAGTGTTCAAGTAAGCGCGAACTGCGCCTGATTTAATGGTGGTGGATGCACGGGTAGACTTCCAGAACAAAATGCCACGGGTACTTTCGCGCGCATCCAGAGAAATGCAGTTTAGAATCATATTTGCCTGCCCGCTTCCATCAACCCAAACGGGTGCGACGTCGAACTTGGCCTGTGTACCAAGTTTTTTATCGCGCTCAAAGATCTTAATGGCGCCGGGATTGTTTTTGACCGCGTCTACAGCCTGTTTCCCAACGTTAGCCAGAATATTGGCCGCGTTGGCGCCAATCATTCCCGCTGCAATATCCAGCGCCACTTGGTCCATCGTCAGGCCAGTTTTGCGGATGGTGACTTCTTGAATATTTCTGTTTTGAATGACCCATCCCAGTTTGCCAAGACCGTTAACGTAATGTTTGTACCAATCAAAGAGTTGCGAATCTTCTGGGAACTTTTTGGAAGCATCGTTCTGCATGATCAGTTTGCAAAGATCGACATCGTCTATAATCTGTTCCGATACCCCAGGCATGAACACATTGACTGTGTTTGGCATGGCGCTGGCAGACGGTTTGTTGATGTCGTGAGGTGGAGTTTCTGGGGAGGAAAATGCGCGTATGGCAGATGTCATTTGCAGCGGCAACGACGCCAGGGAATCAATAAATTCAAGTCGTTCTTCAAGATGCATGTCAGTAGTCCTTTACTTATTTGTTAAAGCAACCGGTTGGTTGTGGTTGTTATAATAAGTTTGTTCTGGCTGAAGTCTACCGAGTGTTTGTAACTTTTGGTTGTTTGTGTGGGAGGTGTTTGTAAGTGCAGCTGGAATAAAACTAAGTATTAGGCAGTTCGCAGCAGCGCTGGACAATACTTACGTTAAGATATGTCCGGACACCGTTGCCTCCTCCTGCAACCACGCAAAAAAAGCGCGCACCGGCGGATGACGCTCACGCCCCGGCACGCAAAGAGCGCTATAACCGGCACCACGGACCTGTATTTCGCCCCGGTAAGCCATCAGCAATCCACTGGCCACGCTTTCTGAAACCAGAATATTGCTGGCCAGCACCAGGCCCTGACCGGCAATCGCCGCTTGCAAGGCGTAATGTTCTTCATCGTATTCGCGCACGGTGGGCTGACCCGCCAACCAATCCTCGCCGGACTGTGCGCACCAGGCTTCCCAGCCATGGGCGTAGAGCTTGGAGTTGTGCCAGCGCACGCTGATCAGCGTAGGCGTGTGATGGGCAGCCAAGGCCACTTGTTCCGGCGAGCCGTAAACGCCGAAAGACTCATCGAACAGGCAAAGGCCATACAGGTTCGGATAGTCATCGAGGCTGTAGCGCACCACCAGGTCGACACTGGCGTCCTGATGCAGATCGATCACTTCGCAATGGGTGTCCAGGCGCAGGCTGATGTTGGGGTGTCGAGCATAGAACCGGCCCAGGCGCGGCACCAGCCACAGGGCGGCGAAGGCGGCAGTGGTGGAGATCGTCAGGTTCGTGCCGCTGCGGTGCGGACGCAGGGTGTCGACGCTTTGCGCCACTTCCAGCAAGGCGCCGTGCAGGCTGTGGAACAGCCGTTCGCCACCTTCGGTCAGGCGGACCTGGCGTGGCAAGCGTTCGAATAGCGCCACACCCAGCCAACTCTCGAGCGAGCGGATCTGGTGAGACACCGCCGTCGGTGTCACTGAAAGCTCCTCGGCGGCGGCCTTGAAACTCAGCAGGCGCGAGGCGGATTCGAAAGCGCGCAGGGCGGTCAATGGCAATGAGGCAAACATGATATCTCCATGGATGAAATAGATTCATCCGGACTGACTTTTGTTCAGTTGTAGTGGGCAGCAGTGAGTTACAAGCTGCAAGCCACCCGCAATTCGAGTTTAGTCCCAAGGAGAGTCAGATGAGCACAGTTCTTGCGATTCATGCCAGTCCACGAGGGGATCGTTCGCACTCCCGGCGTTTGGCGGAAGTGTTTCTGTCGGCCTGGCAGGCCCGTCACCCGCAATCGAAGCTGACCCGCCGCGAAGTCGGCCGAGCGTTGATCCCACCGGTCAACGAAGCGTTCGTGGCCGCCGCGTTCTATCCCGAACCCGACGCGCGGCCCCTGTCGATGCAAGCGGATTTGGCATTCAGCGACACGCTGGTCGGCGAGTTGCTCGGGCATGACGTGCTGGTGATTTCCACGCCGATGCACAATTTCAGCGTGCCCAGCGGTTTGAAAGCCTGGATCGACCAGATCGTGCGGCTCGGGCTGACCTTCAATCACACCCTGGATAACGGCATCGCGCAGTACGAGCCACTGGTGCAGGGTAAAAAGGCCTTGATCGTGACCAGTCGCGGCGGCTTCGGCTTCGGTCCGGGCGGCGAGCTGGAAGCGATGAACCATGCCGATACGCTGCTGCGCACGGCGCTGGGATTCATTGGCATCACCGATGTCACGGTGGTCGCCGCCGAAGGCGAAGAGTCCGAGGCGCGCACGTTCCAGGTCTCCGCCGCCGAAGCAGAGCAGCGCTTGCTGGCGCTGGCCAGGGAGTTCTAGATGGCCTGGCTGTTTTTGCTGATCGCCGCCGGGTTCGAGGTCACCTTCGCCATGGGCATGAAGTACGCCGAGGGCTTTACCCGGCTCTGGCCCTCGCTGATGACCATCGTGGCCGCGGTGGGCGGGATTTATTTTTTGACCCTGGCCATGCGCGAGTTGCCGGTGAGCATCGCCTACCCGATCTGGACCGCCATCGGTTCCCTGGGCACGGTGTTTCTCGGCTTTGCGTTGCTCGGTGAGAGCCTGACGGTGGTCAAGTTGTTGTCGGTCGGGCTGATCGTGGCGGGTGTGGTGGGGCTGAAGTAGGGCGGATGTCCTAGACTGGTCGTCGGTTTGTCATGTTCGCTGGCGAAGCTTGGCGGATGTCTTGCATCCGCCATGCATCACCTCACCGATCACAAGGATGTTTCGCCCATGTCGCAAGGTCCGGCCACGCGTTACCCATTGGTGCTGGTCCCGGGAATGCTCGGGTTCATCCGTTTGGTGCTTTATCCGTACTGGTACGGGATCGCCGAGGCATTGCGCCGTGGTGGTGCGGTGGTGTTTGCGGTGCAGGTTTCGCCGCTCAACTCCGATGATGTGCGCGGTGAGCAACTGCTGGCGCGGATCGAGGAGATTCTGCGCGAGACCGGTGCCGGGAAGGTCAACCTGATTGGCCACAGCCAGGGCTCGCTGACCGCCCGCTACGCAGCAGCCAAACGCCCGGACCTGGTCGCCTCGGTGACCTCGGTGGCGGGGCCCAATCATGGTTCGGAACTGGCAGACTATCTGCACAAGCACTATCCGCATGACAGTGCCATGGGGCGGCTGGTGACCTTTTTGATACGGTGCATCGCGGCGCTGATGAGCCTGCTGGAAACCGGTTACCGTGGACCGAAGTTGCCGGTGGATATCCATGCCTCTCATCATTCGCTCACCACGGAGGGCGTGGCGCTGTTCAATCAACGTTATCCACAGGGGCTACCTGAAACCTGGGGCGGGCAAGGGCCGGAACAGGTGAACGGCGTGCGTTACTATTCCTGGTCCGGGACCTTGCAGCCGGGCAAGACCGATCGCGGGCGCAACCTGTTGGACGGCACCAACCGCAGTTGTCGTTTGTTTGCCAGGACCTTCGTTCGCGAGGCCGGGCATTGCGACGGGATGGTCGGGCGGTATTCCTCGCACCTGGGGACGGTAATTGGCGACGAGTATCCGCTGGACCATTTCGACATCGTCAATCAGTCGCTGGGGCTGGTGGGGAAGGGGGCGGAGCCGATCCGATTGTTTGTCGAGCATGCAGCTCGGTTAAAGGCTGCCGGTTTATAAGATCAAAATCAAAAGATCGCAGCCTGCGGCAGCTCCTACAGGGGGAATACGTTCCCGCAGGCTGCGACCTTTTTTGCTCAGGCAACGCTGACCTTGCGGCCCAATACGGTGGTCCAACGCTCGGAAAGAATCACCCCGCCCAACGTCAACATCCCGCCCACCAGGTGATACAGCGCCAACTGCTCATGCAGCACCACCGCCGCAATCAGCGCGGTAATCAACGGCAGTAAATTGAAGAACAGCGTGGTCCGGCTCGGCCCCAAACGCACCACGGCCTGCATCCACGCCAGCGGTGCGATCATCGAGGCCAGCAGGCAGGCGTAAAGCACCAAGGGGATGTTCTGCAAGGTCAGGCCGGTTTTCGGTGAGGCGAGAAACAGCGGAAACAACACCACCACCGCGACCAGCACCTGCAAGTACAGCAGCACCAATGGCGGCAAGCGCAGCTGCCATTTTTTCAGCAAGGTGCTGTAGATCGCATAGGCCAGGGTGGCGATCAGCATCATCGCGTCGCCCAGGTTCACCCCGTGTTCCAGCAGCACGCCCAGGCTACCGGACGAGACGACCACCAATACCCCGGCAAACGACAGCACCGCACCGGCCAATGCGCCGATGGTCAGGCGTTGGCCGAGGCTGATGATCGCCATGGCCAGCGACATCAAAGGCATCAAGGACAGGATGATGCCCATGTTGGTGGCGGAGGTCAGGCTCGCGGCGAAATACGCCAGGCTTTGATAAACCGCCATGCCGAGCACGCCGAGGACAAAGATCTTGCCCAGGTTCGGGCGAATGGACGGCCAGTGGGCAATCACCGGTTTGAGCATGAAGGGCGTGAACAACAAGCCGGCCAGGAGCCAGCGGTAGAATCCGATCTCGGCGGGGAAGATCGCCCCGGCCGACATTTTGGTTATGACGGTGTTGCCGGCCCAGATGAAAATGGCCAGCAGGGGATAAGCGTATTGCATGGGGAAAACCAGAACGTTGATAAGGGTTAATTATCCCTTGTCTGGTTACAGGCCTATACTTCGATCCAGACAACCGAGCGCCAATTACGGACAGCATGACCAGTAAACACATCGACCTGCTGGATTTCAGCGAGTTACCCGCCCCGGTGTACTTCCGCTACGCCGATTTCGATGCCCATCGCTTTGCCTCGGCCCATCGGCACCCGTGGGGCACGCTGGAGTATTCGGCCCATGGCGTACTGCACATGGAAATCGGCGGCAGTCGCTTCATGTCACCACCGCAATACGCCGTGTGGGTGCCCCCCGAGACCGAGCACAGCTTCTACAGCAACCAGCCGATCAATTATCGCGCAGTCTGCCTGGCGCCCACCCTTTGCGCTGATCTGCCACAAGAGGCTTGCACACTGGCCATCAGCGACATCCTCAAGGCAATTCTCAAGGACTTTGCCGCCCGGGACGTGAAGATCCCCAAGCAGGCCGCGGACCAGCGCCTGGCCCAGGTGTTGGTGGATCAACTGCAGCAAGCACCGGTGCATGAGTGTTATCTGCCCTATGCCAGCAGTAGCCGATTGCTTGGAGTCCTTGAGGCACTGCAAGCCGAGCCTGGGGATAACCGGCCACTGGCGGACTGGGCCGCGCAGATTCATGTCAGCGAACGCACGCTGGCGCGGCAGTTTGTCCGCGAGTTGGGCATGAGTTTCGGTGAGTGGCGCCAACGCCTGCGCTTTCTGACGGCGATCGAGGCGCTGGACAGTCACCGCAGCATTCAGGACGTCGCCTTCGACCTGGGCTACAGCACCGGCTCGGCGTTCATCGCCATGTTCCAGCGCCAGGCCGGGTGTACGCCGGAGCAGTATCGACGCAGCCACCTGGAGACAGGATGAAGGTGTTACAGGTGTTGTCTACACTCCAGTGCAAGACCGTTCCCCCTCGGTGCGGTGACAAGGAGAACATTCCATGACGATGTTGCGCGCCCCTTTGCTGCTGATCGGTTTGCTCCTGTGTTCCCAAGGTTTTGCCGCCACTGACCAACAGAACAAGATGACCACCTGCAACGCCGACGCCACGGCCAAAAGCCTCAAGGGCGATGAGCGCAAACTCTTCATGAGCAATTGCCTCAAGGCGACACCGGCGGCCACTGAAGCCGTCCCTGCCTTGACGCCACAGCAGGAGAAAATGAAAACCTGCAATGCCGACGCCACGACCAAGGCCCTCAAGGGCGATGAGCGCAAGGCGTTCATGAGTGATTGCCTGAAGAAAAAATAAACACTGGGCCGGGAATGCGAGCAGTGCAAATAACCGATCACCCTCCGACAAAGGTCGACCCATACATTCCCTAGTGCTGCCATCGGATCGCTGGCAGACTGCCAATCCTTTTACGCCGTTCGTTTTGAGGCTGTATGCCAACGTTTTCTCAACGTCATGTGTTGCTGGTCATTAGCTGGGTCATCATCTTTGGCGGACTGCTGCTGGTGATCCCGCTGCGGTTGTTGCCCAGCCTGCTGGCCGGGTTGCTGGTGTTCGAACTGGTCAACATGCTCACCCCGCAATTGCAGCGGCTGATCGAAGGCCGGCGTGCGCGGTGGCTGGCGGTGGCGTTGCTGGGCACATTGGTGGTCAGCGCGCTGACACTGATTTTCGCCGGTGCCATCAGCTTTCTGTTGCACGAAGCGGAAAACCCCGGGGCTTCCCTCGACAAGTTCATGGGCGTGGTCGATCGCGCGCGCGGGCAATTGCCGCCGTTCATCGATGCCTATCTGCCCGCCAGTGCAGCGGAGTTTCGCGTGGCGATCGGCGAGTGGGTGAGCAAGCACCTCAGTGACTTGCAACTGGTGGGCAAGGATGCGGCGCACATGTTCGTGACGTTGCTGATCGGCATGGTGCTCGGGGCGATCATTGCCCTGCAACGCATCCCGGACCTGACCAAACGCAAACCGCTGGCCGCGGCCCTGTTCGACCGCCTGCACCTGCTGGTGCAGGCGTTTCGCAACATCGTGTTCGCCCAGATCAAGATTTCCCTGCTCAACACCTTCTTCACCGGGATATTCCTGGCGGTGGTGCTGCCGATGTTCGGCATCAAGCTGCCCCTGACCAAGACCCTGATCGTGCTGACCTTCCTGCTCGGCCTGTTGCCGGTGATCGGCAACCTGATGTCCAACACGCTGATCACGATCGTCGGCCTGTCGCTGTCGATCTGGGTGGCGCTGGCCGCGCTGGGCTACCTGATTGTCATCCACAAGCTCGAGTATTTTCTCAACGCGCGGATCGTCGGTGGGCAGATCAGTGCCAAGTCCTGGGAGTTGCTCCTGGCAATGCTGGTGTTCGAAGCTGCGTTCGGCCTGCCGGGGGTGGTGGCAGGGCCGATTTATTATGCGTACCTGAAGAGCGAGTTGAAGCAGGTGGGGATGGTTTGATCCGTTGGATCTTTGTTGCCTGAGCTGGCCCCTTCGCGAGCAAGCCCGCTCCCACATTCAACCGTATTCCGTCTGGAGGAACTCGGTTGAATGTGGGAGCGGGCTTGCTCGCGAAGGGCGCACCGCTGAAATTGGATCAGCCCATCGAACCGTAACGCTTGGCCGCCTCAATCGCCAGGCCACTGCCGATGCTGCCAAAGATATTCCCTTCCACATGCCGCGCATTCGGCAACATCGCCGAGACGCTGTTGCGCAGCGCCGGAATACCACTCGAACCCCCAGTAAAAAACACCGTATCCACCTGATCGACCCGCACATCGGCGTCGGTCAGCAGCTGGGTGACGCTATTGCGCACGCGTTCGAGCAGGTTATCGATGGCCGATTCGAACAGGGCACGGCTGAGCTCCACGCTCAAGCCGGCTTCGATGCGATCCAGCGGTACGTGGCGGTGGTCTGCATGGGTCAGCTGGATCTTGGTCTCTTCGACTTCCATGGCCAGCCAGTGCCCGGCGCGCTGTTCGATCAGCTTGAACAGGCGATCGATGCCGCCGGTGTCTTCGATGTCGTAGCGCATGCTGCCCAGGGCCAGCTGTGACTTCTGCGAATACACCGAGTTGATGGTGTGCCAGGTCGCCAGGTTCATGTGGTGGCTGGTGGGCATGTAGGCGCCGCTCTTCATCCGGCTGCCGTAGCCGAACAGTGGCATCAGGCCTTGGAGGCTCAGTTGCTTGTCGAAATCGGTCCCGCCGATGTGCACGCCGCCGGTGGCGAGGATGTCATCCTGGCGGTTATCCATGCCCCGACGCTGCGGCGACAGACGCACCAGCGAGAAGTCGGAAGTACCACCGCCGATGTCGACGATCAGTACCAGCTCTTCCTTCTCGATGGTCGACTCATAGTCGAAAGCGGCGGCAATCGGTTCGTACTGGAAGGAGACTTCCTTGAAGCCGATCTTGCGCGCGACGTCCACCAGGGTGTCTTCGGCCTCTTTGTCGGCCATCGGGTCATCGTCGACAAAAAACACCGGACGGCCCAGCACCACTTCTTCGAATTCCCGACCGGCGGCGGTTTCGGCACGGCTCTTGAGCTGGCCGATGAATAGGCCGAGCAGGTCCTTGAACGGCATCGCCGTGCCCAGGACGCTGGTGTCGTGCTTGATCAGCTTGGAGCCCAGCAAGCTCTTGAGCGAGCGCATCAACCGCCCTTCATAACCTTCCAGGTACTCGTGCAGCGCCAGCCGGCCGTACACCGGGCGGCGTTCTTCGATGTTGAAGAAGACCACCGAAGGCAGGGTGATCTTGTCGTCCTCCAGCGCGATCAGCGTTTCCATGCCGGGGCGCAGCCAGCCGACGGTGGAGTTTGACGTGCCAAAGTCGATGCCCACGGCACGGGCTGGAGATGCGTTGTTCATGTCTTTGCGGTTCCGGTTAAAAAACGGCCGCGCAGTGTATGTCAGTGCGCGACAGATTCGAAGGCCGACTATCTGCTAATTCCGGGAAACAATGTCTTGAAAGATGGCTCAACACCCCCAAACTACCCTGCATCAAGCTGGTAGCCGCGGAGCACCCGTAAGTCGCACCGCCCGCTGCCGATAAACTTCTTACGCGCCGCCCGGTCACAACCTTGAGATCGGTCTAACCTTGTGCTGCAAACACGTGCATGCTGGGGCAGGTGGCGCGATTTCGATAACGGATGGTGATTCCCGCGATGGACTTCAAAGACTATTACAAGATTCTCGGCGTGGAGCCGACAGCAGACGACAAGGCGATCAAGGCGGCCTATCGCAAGCTGGCGCGTAAATACCACCCCGATGTCAGCAAGGAAAAGGACGCCGAAGCCAAGTTCAAGGACGCCTCTGAAGCCTATGAGGCGTTGAAAAGCGCTGACAAACGCGCCGAATACGATGAATTGCGCCGCTATGGTCAGCATGGTCAACCGTTCCAGGGACCACCGGGCTGGCAGAGCCGTGGCGGTTTTGGCGGCGGTGGCCAGGACACCGGTGACTTCTCGGATTTCTTCAGCTCGATCTTTGGTAATCGTGGCCCTGGCTTCGGCGGGGCGGAATCCCGTCGCAGCACCGGACGCCGAGGGCAAGACGTGGAGATGGAACTGGGCGTTTTTCTCGAAGAAACCCTGTCGACCGAGTCGAAGAAGGTCACCTTCCAGGTGCCGCAGTACAACCCGGCCGGCCAGCATGTGAGCAACACCAGCAAAAGCCTGAACGTGAAGATCCCGGCGGGAGTGACCGACGGTGAGCGCATTCGCCTCAAGGGCCAGGGCGCTCCGGGTGTAGGCGGTGGTGCCAATGGCGACCTGTACCTGACCATTCGCTTTGCGCCACACCCGAAATTCGACGTCGAAGGCGAGAACCTGATCATCACCTTGCCCTTGGCACCGTGGGAGTTGGCACTGGGCACCGAAGTCGCCGTGCCGACCCTGACCGGCAAGATCAACCTCAAGGTCCCGGCGGGCAGCCAGAACGGCCAACGCATGCGCGCCAAGGGCCACGGTCTGATGAACAAGGCCGGCGAACGCGGTTACCTGTTCATCCAGTTCAAGGCCGTGATGCCCAAGGCCGCAGACGATGACGTCAAGGCGTTGTGGCAGGAACTGGCCAAGAAAGCCGCTTTCAACCCGCGAGAAAACTTCTGAACCCAGCGACGGAGTAGCCCATCATGAGCAGCCCCCTGATCGTTCAACTGGACCTGGCAGAATTCTGTGAGGCGACCGACCTGTCGGACGTCTACGTGATCGAAATCGTCGAACACGGCATCCTCGAACCTCAGGGCGGTCAGCCCAAGGATTGGCGCTTCACCGATTACGAACTGACCCTGGCCAGACGCGCCGCCAAGCTGCGGCGCGATCTGGAACTGGAATGGGAAGGGGTGGCGCTGGCGCTGGATTTGCTCGAGGAGGTCCAGCAATTGCGGGCGGAGAACCGAATGTTGAGGCAGCGGTTGGGGCGGTTGGTGGTGGAGTAGTTTGCCTTCGGAGTCTTCGTTGTTTGCTCCTAATTCTGGCTTCTAAAATATTTGCTGAGTTTTTGCAGGCTCACTGGTTGCTGCCGGCGTTTCAAATGCTTACTAAGGTCCGATAGCTCCACTAGCTCCACACCATCACGACCTATATCAACTCCTTTTTCAATTTGATCTGGAGGAGTAGGAAGAGGGCGGGTGACAGGGTTAAAATAGGTGTTTAGTGGTCCTTGATGATCAATTGGAACATTCCGTGTTGCAGGGTTCGTCGGCTTAAGAGATCTATTTAAGGGGGGACCAGGCAAGGCGGGAGGGACTGAGGGCAGCGGCAAGCTAATTTCAGTGAGGACTTGAGGCGATTTACCTATAGGAATCAGCTCGACCGTAGAAGACGCACGTCTTGGAGGTGTTAAAACCAGTCGGTTGGTTGATCCCGCGAAAAAGTTTGTTATATTTCCCCACCACTTCGAGGGGTTAAAATGCCCCGTCGGATCCGACCCCATCACCGGTTCCCCTTCACAATACATATACGCATTCAACCCACCCGCCTCAAACGGGCTCCAACTGTCCGGGCTATGAAAGCGCATCAACCGAGGGTTATAGACCCGATAACCATTGCCCAGAAAGTACCAACGGGATGCCTCGCGCAATTCACCATTAAACCCCAGGCCCGATACAACCTCATGTTCGGCTGACTGATGCCCATAAGCGGAATACGCCATGGGATTGTTTCTGCCACTGACAATTTCGCTGAGCACCGAGTTTTGCTGATCGGTGGCTAACAGGACGGTACGTTGCTGTTTGGGGGTATCGAGATTTAAGCGGCTCATGAAGAAACCTTCCCTGGTTGCGCTTGAGGGATATTCGTCTTCTTTCTACTCGCTATGACCGGGATGGGGAACTGGCAGATCTGATAGTGCACCGCTCCCGTAGGAGCTGCCGCAGGCTGCGATCTTTTGATTTTGCCGTTGCATTTTGGCGGCTGATAGAACGTTGAAGATCAAAGATCGCAGCCTGCGGCAGCTCCTACAGGGGATTGCGTGGCAGCACTACAGTGAATAACGTGCCATCGGCCTCGTTGGAACTGACTTCAATCGTTCCCTGATGCGCATCCACCACTTCCTTGACGATAAATAACCCCAGGCCCAGGCTGGTCGACGGCTGGCCAAGCTCTTCGTCGGCGCTGCGCACCAGTGGATCGAAGATCGTGCCGATGGCGTTCGCGGGAATCGGCGCTCCGTAGTTATGGACCGTTATGCGAACCGCGGCGGGCTCGCCGTTGAGCGTGACCGTCACATCACGTTTGTTCGCACCGTGCTGCAACGCATTGCCAATCAGGTTTTGCAGCAACTGACCCAGCCTCCCGGCATCCCAGACCCCTCGAGTATCTCCCTCCACCCTGACCGTTGGATCGCACTCCGGGTTACCGGCGCAGGCTTCGGCAATCGCCGCGTGTGCGGCATCGGCAAGGTCCATGGGCTTGGGATCGATTGGCAGACTCTTTCCCAGGCGACTGCGTACCAGCTCCAGTAGATCGCTGACCATCACCGCCATGTGCCGGGCACTGCGCGTAATGTTGTTCGCGCAGGTCAGCGCATCGCCTTCCAGCGTGGTTTTACGCATCAGCAATTCAGTGGACATGCTCACCGCTTGCAACGGCGCGCGCAGGTCGTGGCCGAGTATCGCCAGGAAGATATCCCGCGAGCGGTTCACCTGTTCGGCATAGGCGGCCGTGGATTCGGCGAGTGCTTCATCGATGGCTTCGTTGAAGCGGATCATGTCCTGGAAATAGGTCAGGTCCGGTGATTCCAGGCTGTCGACCCACAGGCGAATCACACAGGCCCGCAGGTGGCGGAATTCGCTGGTCATCTGCACCAGGTCGAAACCCACGGTATGCCGTAGCTCGCCATGGCTGGCACCGGCTTCGTCCAGGCTCGGGGTTTTCTCGGCGCCTTCACCCTTGGCCTTGGCCAGCTGTTCGCTGGCGGTTTGCGCGGTGGTCATGTCACGCGCGGCGGCCAACAGAATCGCCTTGGCATGGTCGCGCAAGGCTGCACTGTCCATGTTTTCGGCCGCCGGCGTGATGGTACTGGCGAACTGTTCCCATTCATCAACGATACGGTCCACGTGTTGCCTGATGAAGTCGGGGAGGCGCATGACCGGTTTCCTGCTGGGAATGTAGGGGGGATCTTAGCCTCTTTACCGCCGGGCAAAAACTACCGCTGAGGGATGGATCAGGTCCGGGGGCGATAGGGTGGTATCTATTTATTTTTCCGGTTCTCGAATTCGATCCTGTCCTGGGTCTTTTCGGGGTTGTTCCAGCAGGATTTTAATCTTTTGTTTTAGAGGCGGTTGAATAAGCTGGGGCACTACTCATCGCATAAGGATTTGCGAAAATGACTGTACTTCATTCGGATTATTTCGCTGAGAAAGTGCCAGCCCTGATAAAAAATGCTCCGGTTTCAAGGCTGGCGTCGATAACGCAACTGAAGCCCGGTTTTCCGGACTGGTACATCAAGGCATCGGCGATTGATCGTCAATACTTGCAACAACTCATACAGGAGCGCTGGCGTTTACAGGATGTTGTTTCTGATGCGGTCGGTAATCTGCAAACCGACATCAATGAGTTTGCCAAGCCCTTACTGACCCAAGCCCTCAGCGACGAGCTGAACTTCGAACTGGATGTCAGCACGACTTCATTGCGCCTCTATGTTCCCGCCCCGCTCGGCATTGGCATCGACACCCAGGCCAGCCGGCTCAGGCAATCGTCGTTGCTGGAAGCCGCCCTGCATAACTTCGAGTTGTCTGAAACCCTCGAAGGCGCCTTTCGCGACGGTTCAGGCATTTTCATCAAAGACTCTGAGGGGGAACTTCAGCGCCATGAATGCAGTGTCGAAAAGTTCACCGCGTTGTGTCGCAAACTCGATATCGGCGCGCAGTATCAGCAACACATCAAGTCTCTGCTCAAGCCAGCTGTCACTGCTGATCGACAACTACTTGAACAACGGTTCATGGCCCATGAAAGGGCTGCTTTCAGTGAGTCCATGCTCATTGCGCTATTAAAAAACGATATCGACTCCTATACCTTCGGAAAACTGATCGAGCTGCGGGATGACCAGGACAGCATCCTGTACCAAGGCCGTCCATTGCACTGTCACCGGCTCTCATTGATGGGCACGCGGCTGACGGGCATTGTGCTGTTCAGTGCGCTGGCCGATCCCACGCTAATAAAACAGGCTATCGAGGAGCTGGTTCCGGAGCAGCTGCAACACCTGATCGACTGGTCTCGTCGCCTGAAAATTTTGCCGGGGTATGAATATGACCAGTTCAAGACACTCCAGGCCTTTTTTGCCAATGGCCCGACCGGGGTGGTCGAGGAAATGGTTCGCCGTAACGATATCCATGAACAAAGTCGGCTGGGCGGGACATTGATCGCCTACATCCCCGGCGACCCGGATCATCCGCTCAGGCAATACGACTCTTTCACCGACTTCATGAAGGAACTGACGAGCCAGTTGCGCTCGGCGCAGTACCAGGAGTTTTTCAGTCGGTTCGTGCCGCACAAGGACAAAGGGCGCTTCTTTGCACGGGTCAACGAGCGCTTCAGCACCTTTACCTGGACACAGCGCGAGCCGCTGGACATGGGCCCGTGGTGGCGCGAGACCGCCGTCGAGAACCCGGATGCCGAACCCATCACCAACCTGATCGAAGGCGATTTCTGGGGGCATTTCTGTGCCTGGCGCAGAGACAAGGCGATTGCCGATGCGCGACAGATCGCCGTGCCCACGGGCGATGAAGACGCCACCGCGCGCTGGAAACGCCTGACCAGTTACCTGGACATCGGTTGGAACCTGTTCAACTTCGGCGCCATGTTGGTGCCGGGATTAGGCGAAGCCGTGCTGGCGGTAATGGTTGGGCAAATGATGCTTGAGACCCTGGAGGGAATCGAAGACTGGAGCAAAGGCGACAAGGACGAGGCCGCGTCTCATCTCACCGCGGTTCTGATCAATTTTGCTCAACTGGCACTCATGGGCGCCGGGCATGTGCTACCGGGCGGCACGCCGGTGGCGGTCAAAGTGTCGCCTTTTATCGACCAACTGAAAAAGGTCGAGCTGCCTGATGGCAAAACCCGTCTGTGGAACCCTGATCTGAGTCCCTACGACCACAAAGTGTCGTTGCCCAACGACTCCAAACCCAACGAACGAGGACTGCATCGACACAACGGCCAGGACATCCTGGCACTGGGTGGCAGGCATCTTGAGGTCAAGGAAGATCCGCAGACCGGTCAACCGCGACTCAGGCACCCGAACCGGCCGACAGCCTATCAGCCAAGAGTGGAACATAACGGTGCCGGTGCCTGGCATACCGAGCTCGATCGCCCGGTCGAGTGGGACAAGACCGAACTGATGCGGCGTCTGGGCCCTTCTGTCGATGCATTTTCCGATCAGACGCTGGAACAGATCCGTATCGCCAGCGGTGTCCAGGAAGATGTGCTGCGCAAGCTGCAAGTAGAGACACAGCCGCCACCGGCGCTGTTGGCCGACACCCTCAAGCGCTTCAAGGCGTATGCCGATGTGCGCACGCTGGTGGATCAGATACGGCTCAATCAGGTCGCGCCGCAATGGGCGGATCACCTGCCACCCTTGATGACAGAATTGCCGCGATGGCCCGAGTACAAAGCCATCGAGCTGTTCCGCGGGCCGGAGTTGTGGGGCGATTCCATCGTGCACGGCAACCAGGAAACTGTGCCTGCACACCGCGTGAAGCTGACTTTTGCGCAATTGAAGGCCGGCGAATTATCTGATCGCGTGCTGGACGCTTTCAGCGAAGAGGAGATCCAGCAGGTACTCGGTCGGGATATCGGCGAAGACCGGCAGGTGCAAATCGATGCCTTGCAGGAACGCCTGGCCATGTACTCAGAGGAGCAGAAAAAGCGACTCTTCGAGTCATTCTACAAGCACGCAGAGGTCGAGACCGACGCTAACGTGGTCTGGCTTCAGGACGCATTCCCGCAACTGCCGACCAGTGTCGCCAGGGAGCTGTTGGCACAAGCCTCGCCAGAGGAACTGGCGGTGATGGCCGAGCGCAAGCGCGTACCGTTGCATCTCAAACATCAGGCTCGGGCGGCGTTGCTGGAGGTGCGGCTGAACCGCGCTTATGAGGGGCTGTTTCACGATGAACTGCAAAACCCGGACACTGAGCGCCTGGTTCTGCGAACGCTTGAGTCGCTGCCGGGCTGGTCTGCAGACGTGCGTATCGAGGTGCGCAACGGTACCGCGACAGGCACGCTGGATGACAGTATCGGCGCGGCTGACGCCCCCATCCGCAAGGTGCTGGTCAAGAACGAAGAGGGTCTGTATGAGGCGCGCAATGTAGACGAACATGAGCTTCACGGCCCGGATAACTTCTTTGCCGCTGCCCTGCATGCCTTGCCCGATGCCGAACGCAAAGCGCTGGGCTACCAGATCAATCAATGGGAAACCCTCAAGCAATCCGTTCTGCGTTCTCCACTGAGCCACGACAGGTTCAGGTCGATCCTGGCGGACAATCCTTTGCGAAAACCGAAGTACGATCCCGATACCATGAAGTTGCGGGGGGGTATGCACGGCTTCTCCCAACAACTTCGTCGAGTCGGCGGCCAACTGACCGCGCAAGAACGGCTCCAGTCGCTTCGCCCCGGCTGGAGCGAACCCGACATTCAAACCTTTCTGGAGCACAGCGACAGCGGGAGCACACCCGAGAAGCGAGTGGGGGCTCTTGAAGCCGAGTTCAATCAACTCAACAGCAGCTTTCGACGCTGGCTGGATTCACCCCTCGACTCGTTCAGCCTGAGCGCGGATGGCGTTTCACAATGGCAGTCGCGCAATAGTGTCTACAGGGCGATCAGAAGCTGCTGGCAACGCAACTGCCCCGTGGAGCTCGACGCCCTGGGAAACCCGCGTGGATGGATCCTTGATCTAAGCAACATGCCCATGGGGCGGCATCTGGAAACTATGCCCAGGCTGGAGGCCAGTTTTGAGCATGTCACCCAGCTGAATCTGGCTGACACCGGATTGACCGATGCCCATGCCGGGTTTATCGAGCATTTCCCAAGACTGCGTTCCTTGAACATGAACAACAATGGCCTGACCCGCCTGCCAACTGCAGTAGGTCGCATGCAATCGCTGATCGCGCTGTACCTGGGCCACAACCGGATCGAATTGACGGTAGAGGCCGCGAACGCGCTGCGCGACCTCATCCGGCTGGAATCCATCGACCTGCGAGGCAATCCTCTGGGCCGGGTGCCGGACATCGGTCGTATGCCTTTGCTGCACACGCTGATCCTGGCGGACACCGGGATCAATACCTGGCCCGCGGGTCTGTTTTCCTTGCCGCGTTTGCGGCACTTGTTCGTGAACCTGCAGCGCAATGTCATCAGCGTTGTGCCTGAGGTGGAACCCGGTTCCGTGGAGGCGGAGTTGCTGGCCAGGACGTTATTGAACCGGGAGCCGGAGTGGCTATCGCCAGAAAACCTGAATCAGCTCAGGGATTACACCCACTCCGTGGGCCTGGACCCTGATCGGCCTTATCCTTCCCGTGGCGTGCGCGACAGTCTCGACTGGGAGGCAGGCATGACGCGAGCGCAATGGGTTGACCGCCAGCCAATATGGAATGAGGTGGAAGATGAGATCGGTTCAGTGCCGTTTTTCGATCACATCAGACTGCTCACCCAATCCAGCCACTTTCAAAATGACCGAGCCTTCAGGGTGGATTTGACGGCCAAGCTCTGGCGAATGCTGGAGGCCATGGAAAAGAACAGCGAACTGCGCAAGCAGATTTTCACTATGGCGCGAGAGCCGATCAACTGTGTCGACGCCGGGGCGGCGCTGTTCAATGCCATGGGCCTTGAAGTGCTGATTCACGAAGCCTACGAGTTGGTCAATCCGAGCCTGGTCGAAGCCGAACTGGTGTCGCTGGCCAGGGGCAAATCCCGTCTGGATGAGCTGAGCCGCATCGCTCATAAGGAAATTGCCCGGCGACTGGAGAGCGGCGACAGCTTCATGCGGCTCGATGCGCAAGGGGAGGCCACTGGCACCATCGATGAAGTCGAGACTCACCTGGCGTACATGACGGACCTCGCCAGCCGGCTGGATCTTCCGTGGCAATCGCGGGACTTGCAATTCAGAGCCCTGTCGGGTGTCACCCAGGCGATGATCGATGACGCCTGCGCCCGTGTGCTGGCGCTGGAGGAGGGTGATCTGCTGCGCGATTCGATTGTCGAACAGCCCTTCTGGGCCTCTTACATCCAGGGTTCCAATCGCGCTGCATTCAAGGCCATCCGGCGTCGACTCGATGCGACGACCGAGTTTTACATGGCGCTGGAGAGACGGGTGACCGAGTCTCTTACCGTGCAGGAAAAAGCCCTGTTGAAAGAGGAAATCAGGGTGCTTGCGGCAGAACTCGGCAAGCCGGAAAGCGCGATCGCCCCCGGATGCGTCATGACCACCGAGGAGTATGAAACGGAAATGAACCTGCTCAACGCGCAGAAGCTGACGTTGCTCAAGACCCTGACCCAACAGGCGATGGACCGGGCAAAACTGCAACGGGTCGAAATCCCTTTCACCGTGAAACCCTGACGGTTGTTCCGGCATTAAGACTGACGACCTTCGTGCCGGCCCACCAAGTCGTACATAAGGATATGTACCATGCGAAGCAACCACCAAAGCACCCCGGAAACTGCGGTGCAGTCACCGACTGGCGATCAACAAAGTGTCCACGCCGATTTCATCACCCAGACCATTCCGGCCTGGTTGGTGAACGCCTCGCCTGAGCGGCGAGAGGTAGCAAAAAACGCTCCGGTCATGTTTCCCGACTGGTATCTGGCGGCATCCGAGGCGCAGCGTCGGGCCCTGAGCGCGAGTTTCGAGACCAGTATGGCGTCCCAGAGCCTGCTTGATAAAACAATGTCGGGGATGCAGGACATCAACACCTTCGCCGAACCCTTGTTAGTCAACGCGCTCAAGGACCGGTTCGCTGTGGAACTGGACGTCAGCAAGACGTTTGTGCAACTGAAAAAGCCCTTGGAGCTAGGTGTTTTCAGATACGAAGCCGGTACGTTCGAGGTGTTGACTCTGCCGCTGCTGCAAGCGGCGATGCACAACTTCGAAGAGGATGAGTGTGCGGCCGGTCACTTTCATTCCTCCTCGGGTTTTGTCGCTGAGTCGACGCCAGGCGAACTCGCCAAGGTGACCACCGCCCTGACGGTGGTGCAGTTTCTGACGCTGTGTCGGGAACTGGATATCGGGGCGAAGTATCAGGCTTACCTGACGGACTTTTTGCAACCGGCAAATCCGCTGGCAGTGGCGCATCTGCGTGAACAGTTTGTGACCAGCCAAAAAGATGCGATGAGGGCGGCTGCCGAGCTGGCCTTGCTGAAAAACGACATTGAGCCCAAGGATTACGCAATGATCCTGTCGGTCATCAGCGGGGAGATGAACCCCGAGGTGGACGGCAAACCGGTGTGGTTTCGTGACCTGGGGCTGATGAAGAAAAAGATGACGGGCTGTGTCCTTTTTCTGATCGGCGAAAAATACAAATACTCCGATGAAATGATTCTTTACGTGCCCCATGATCCGGAGCATCCGCTCAAACGCTACAAGGCTCATGAGATGGATACGGAGCTCAAGCGCCAGTTCACGGCCCGAAATGCTTCAAATTCCAGGGACGACGGTTCGACTGAATACCAACGCTTTTTCAGCCAGTTCGTGGCCTATGCCGATCGCCCTTATTACTTCAGTCAGTTCACCCACAAGGCCAAGGACGCGCTGGCGGATCCGCAGGCCGCGCTGCGATCTCCCTGGCTGAAAGGGTTTGATGCGATCAATCCGTTTTCTGTGCTTTTCGCGCCCAAGGAGTTGCCACCGGAAAAAACGCCGAAACAGGAACCGATTGAAGACCCCTACACGCGTACTTCGAGTTTTTCCCAGCGAGGGTTGTGGGGCCCCAATGGTGACCTATGGGGTGAGCTCTTTGAGAAGAGCCGTGACAAGATCCTGGCCGATGCCCGTCACTACGCGGTCCCCTCCGCGGATGTGGATGCCAGTGTACGGGCGCAGAAAATGGCGGTATTGCTGGAGGTCGGCATGCTGCTATTGAACGGTGTATCCATGTTCGTTCCGGTGCTGGGCGAAGTCATGATGGGCGTCATGACCGCTCAGCTCATGAACGAGACGTTTGAAGGGCTGATCGAATGGAGCGAGGGTGATCATCGCGCCGCCCTGGCGCATCTGATCGACGTGGCAGAAAACCTTGCGCTGATTGCCGTGATGCATGGCGCGGGCAAAGGCCTCGGCAAGCTGGCAGCCGTCAAGCCCGACCCTTTGGTCGAGGGTTTGCAGCCCGTTACATTGCCGACTGGCAAGCAACGGTTGTGGAAGCCTGACCTCGGGCTTTACAAAGCGCCCCTCAAGCTGGCGGCGGATTCAAAGCCCAACGAGCTGGGCCTGCACCGTCACAACAATCAGGACATCCTGGCGCTGGGCGATGATCATTTTGTCGTCAGGCAGGACGCGGGCGATGGGCAATACCGTATCCAGCACCCGAGCCGCCCGGATGCCTATGCACCACGGCTTGAACATAACGGTGCTGGCGCCTGGACCCACGAGGCCGAAGAACCCTTGAGCTGGGACGGGCCGATCCTGATGCGACGCCTGGGCTATCGTGCGCAGGCGTTCACAGATGCGCAACTGGAACAGGTACGGGTCACCAGTGGCGTGGAGCCCGATCAGCTGCGTCAGCTGCATGTCGAGCAAGGGCGGCCAACTGCGCAGCTGTCCGATACCCTCACGCGCTTTCGAATCGACCGGGACCTCGAAGCCTTCAGGGAGCAGATCGGCAGCGATGACCCCCAGGTCTACGCCAAGGCTGATTTGGGCATGCAGTTCAGGGTCATGCGCAGTCAGCAATTGTTGCCCGCTACGCCCCCGATCAAAGTCCTGGACAGTCAGTCACAGATCCTCTGGCAAGACCCGATAGTGCAGAGCGAAGGGACACGCAGGCTAACGTTCGTTGTGAGTGATCGGGCGGCGGTGAAGGGCACCGTACTCACCTCGTTGCTGGACATGTTGAATGCGCAAAAGGTCGACATCGAAAGCGTTCCGGGGGCATCGGATCTGACGCTGGATCAGCGGGCCGTTGAGCTGCGCAAGGAAATCGCTCGCACGGTACAGAATAAAAAACGCTCATTGTTCGAGTCCTTGTACCGGGAGCAGGAGGCCGGCGCCGACAGCTCCGTGGCGCGGGTCAAGGTCTTTTTCCCGCAGCTACCCGCTATCGTCGTGGAACAGATATTGGAGGGTGCGACTGAGGAAGATCTGCTGGCTTTGGATAAATCCGGGCCTCTGCCTCGCAGCATTTATCAACAAGCCGAATGGGCCCGCCTGGATCTGCGTCTGGCCCATGCGTATGAGGGCCTTTACCTCGAGACTTCATCCGGAGTCGACAGTGAGCGTCTGGCCCTGCGCAGTCTTGAGACGCTACCTGGCTGGCCGAAGGATGTACGCTTCGAGCTGCGCGAGTATGGGCCGCAAGGGACATTGCTGGACGTGATTGGTGCGCCAGAGACACCGACACGCGCGGTACTGGTTGTGGATGAAAACAGCCGGTTCGCCCATTCGTCCTCTACCGATCTTTATGCATCTGTCTTGCAGGCCCTGACGGCACAAGAGCTGCAAGCATTGGGATACAAGTTGGAAGAGGCCGATCGATTGAAGCTTGCCGTGCAGCAGGCACCCTTGCCGCGAGATCAGTTCAGGGAGGTTCTTCAGTCGCACCGAGTGTTCAAGCCGAGCGTCGAACCGGGCATGAAGTTGCTCGGTGGCGTAGGGTCCTCGCTTCCTTCCGGGCAACAGGTGGCCAACTTTTTCCGAACGCCGCGCGCGCGAGTGCTCAAGCTGTATCCCGATTTCAATGAGGTCGAGGTCGAAGCCTTCCTGCGGTCACTGGGCGAAGACGTTCGAGGCGGGCTGACTCGACGTGAAGCCGAATACGCGACACTCAAGCAAGAGTTGAATAGCTGGGTTCAAGCCCGTGTTGCGGCACAAAGCAGTCCTGCTGTCGCAGGGCGAATCCCGGGCGGGCGAGAGCGTCAGGTCGCCAGCAATATCAAGCGCTGCTGGCGGCGGCAGAGCGGTGCGACGCTGACCATCGACTCTTCCATAGAGCTGCCGTCCTTGAGTTCCCGTTTCCCTCATGTCGAGACGCTGGCGCTGACGAGTACAGGTGCTGGCAACCTCAATGCCTTTCTCAAGGGGTTCACCGGGCTCAAGACGCTGAAGCTGGAGAGAATGTCCTTGCTCAGCGAACTCCCCGAAGCGATCGGTGAGATGAAAGGCCTGACTCGTCTGAGCCTCAGGGGCAGCCGGGTTCGACTCAATCGACACAATGCTGCGGTGCTCGGAAAATTGAGTGCTCTGGAAGAACTCGATTTGTTGAAAAACCCGTTGGGCCTCCCGCCGGACTTGAGCACGATGCCTCGGCTGAGGAAGGTCAGCCTCAATGGCACGGGTATAGACCTATGGCCTGAGGGAACGAAAAATTTGCCCGACCTGCAAAAGCTTGACCTGCGAAATAACGAGCTGACTGAAGTGCCCCCGGCAATGCTCTCCATGGTGGGGGAGCGGCTGGAAGCGAACGCCAGGGTCAATCGTGTCACGCTGCTTGAGGGCAACCCGTTTACTCGTCAAGGCTGGGAGCAGCTCAAGGATTATCGAGAGCGGCTGCAAGCGCTGAGGCCTGAACTACTGGAAGGGAGTCTTCCCGGCGCATTCCAGGTGCTCGACTCGATGAGCGCCAGAATTCGTCAACTGTACCCTGATTTCGACGAATTCGAGATTGCCGAATTTCTGCAAACTCATGGGCGCGAGGCAGAGTTCGAACTGGCCCGCCTTGAGAGGGAGTATGGGACCTTGAATCGGCAGTTGTCGGCCTGGGCGTTTTCGGGAGACGGAGCACTTCGCCGTTACATTCGGGCCGGTGAGGTTCCTGCGGGGCTGTCCGAGCGTGCAGATCGATACATCGCTGCGGAACGCATTCGCCGGTGCTGGAGGCGGCAAGCCCCGCAAAGGAATGCTCACGACGGAACACCGATGGGTTTTGAGCTTGATCTGAGTCGCCAGACACTCGATAGCGTTCCCGATCTTGAGGCTGATTTCAGCCATGTGGGTTCGCTCAAACTCAACAACATGGGCCTGAGCGTGTCACCAGAGGGATTCCTTGCGCATTTCCGACGTGTGCGCTGGCTGGATCTGTCGAACAACCGCCTGACGGCAATACCCGCGGCGCTGGATGAAATGCATGGGCTGACTCGCTTGTTTCTGCATGACAACCGCATTCGGCTGACCCCCGAGACCGCCCAACTGCTGGCAAGGCGCAGCACCCTCCGGGCGTTGAACCTGTCGCGCAACCCTTTGGGCATGATGCCTGACTTCAGCGCGATGACGGATTTGCGCACGCTCTCGTTGAGTTCCACCGATGTTGAGACCTGGCCAATCGGGCTGGTTGCCCAGCCAATGCTGGATGCCATCGATTTGCGAGACAACCGGATCACGGCGTTTCCAGAGTCGGTTATCGCCCCGTCTGCCGGGCAACTTGATCAGGCGGCGCGACTCAACAACCTCACCCTGATTGGTGGCAATCCTTTGTCTGAGGTGGCCCGGCAACAACTGCGCGACTACTGGGCTCGCCTCGAAGGCGAGCGACCTGATTTGTGGGGGGACAGGCGACCGGGCGTCTTCGAGTATCAAGCCCCTGTGGCGCCAGGAGAGGAAGTCGGATCTGACGCCCAGGACCCGGCAGCCCTGCAGCGCTGGATCACAGACCTGACCGCTGAGCAGCTCCCGACCAGGCAGGACCAATGGCGGTCACTGCTTGCGCAGGATGGCTCCCGCGGATTCTTCCAGGTGCTCAACAACCTTGAAAATGCCGGTGCTGGCCATGTAGACCTGCAGCGTCGCGTGTGGGAAGTCATCGACAGCATCACCGAAGCCAACCCCGGGTCCGAGGCATTGCGCGCACAGATGTTCGAGTGGGCGGGGCGACCGGCCTGCTGCGATCGTGCGGCGTTGTCGTTCAGTAATCTGGAAATCATGGCAATGGTGTACCGGGCCCGGACGCTGGCATTGGACGGGGGGCAGGGCGCTGCCTTGTTGAAGTTGTCCCGAGGCTTGTTCCGACTCGACGAGGTCGAGAAAATCGCCCTGGCGGATATCACCCGGCGAACGGCGGCGATCAATGCCACGCCGGGTTTGTCGGCGGCTCAAAGGACAGAACAGATCAGTCGTCTGGAAGAAGTCGAGATCAAACTGTCCTACCGTTACGGTCTCAAGGATCGACTCGCCTTGCCGGGGCAGCCTCGGCAGGTCAGATTCACCCACATGGGCAACGTCACAGCCAGGATGCTGGATGAGGCATACGCCAAGGTCGTGGCGCTGGACGGTTCTGCTGAAGAGTTTCAGTCGCTGGTGGCAAAAGACTTCTGGAAGGACTTCGTGACGAACAAATACCGGCCGCCATTCGAAGCGCAGCGCGAACCCTATCAGGATCGCCTGGCCAATTTGCGAGAAAGCCAGCAGGCTGGGGAATTGTCAGAGGCGCAGTACAAGGCGCAATCCGACGAACTGGACGCTCAGCTCCAGATCGAAGAGGCGGCGCTGATCGAGAAGTTCACTCGCGAGGAACTGACCAGCCACCCGCTCTGATGTTTCAGCCGTAGCCAACCAACGAACAAAGGCCTGGATCTGCGCAAGCATCCAGGCCTTTTTCTTGGCCCGCTCAACCGATCAGAACAGGAAATAACGCTGGGCCATCGGCAACACATCCGCCGGTTCGCACCACAGCAAAATGCCGTCAGCCTTGACCTGATAAGTCTGCGGATCGACCTCGATCTCTGGCAGGTAATCGTTGTGGATCAGGTCGGTCTTCTGCACCTCGCGGCAACCCTTGACCACGGCGATTTTCTTCTTCAAACCCAGGGCTTCGGCAAGCCCGGCCTCCTGCGCCGCCTGGCTGATAAAGGTCAGGCTGGTGGCGTGCAGCGAGCCGCCATAACTGGCGAACATCGGACGGTAGTGCACAGGTTGCGGCGTTGGAATCGAGGCGTTGGCATCCCCCATCAGGCTGGCCGCGATGGCGCCACCCTTGAGGATCAGCGTCGGTTTAACCCCGAAAAACGCCGGGCGCCAGAGCACCAGGTCAGCCCATTTACCCACCTCGATCGAGCCCACCTCATGGCTGATGCCATGGGTGATCGCCGGGTTGATCGTGTATTTGGCGATGTAGCGCTTGGCGCGGAAGTTGTCGTTGCCCTCACCGTCCTGTGGCAACGGGCCGCGTTGCTTTTTCATCTTGTCGGCGGTTTGCCAGGTTCGGGTGATCACTTCGCCGACGCGGCCCATGGCCTGGCTGTCGGAGCTGATCATCGAGAACGCGCCGAGGTCGTGGAGGATGTCTTCGGCGGCGATGGTTTCGCGGCGGATGCGGCTTTCGGCGAAGGCCACGTCTTCGGCAATGCTCGGGTCCAGGTGGTGGCAGACCATCAGCATGTCAAGGTGTTCGTCGATGGTGTTGCGGGTGAACGGCCGGGTCGGGTTGGTCGAACTCGGCAGCACGTTGGCAAAACCGCAGGCCTTGATGATGTCCGGCGCGTGGCCGCCGCCCGCACCTTCGGTGTGGTAGGTGTGGATGGTACGGCCCTTGAAGGCGCCGAGGGTGGTTTCGACGAAGCCCGATTCGTTGAGGGTGTCGGTGTGGATCGCCACCTGCACGTCGTACTGATCGGCGACGCTCAGGCAGTTGTCGATACTGGCCGGGGTGGTGCCCCAGTCTTCGTGGAGCTTGAGGCCAATGGCGCCGGCCTTGACCTGTTCGATCAGCGGCTCGGGCAGGCTGGCGTTGCCCTTGCCGGTCAGGCCGATGTTCATCGGGAAGGCGTCGGCGGCCTGGAGCATGCGCGCCAGGTGCCACGGCCCCGAGGTGCAGGTGGTGGCGTTGGTCCCGGTGGCAGGCCCTGTGCCGCCGCCGATCATGGTGGTGACGCCGCTCATCAGCGCTTCTTCGATCTGCTGCGGGCAGATGAAGTGGATGTGTGTGTCGATGCCGCCGGCGGTGAGGATCATGCCTTCGCCGGCGATCACTTCGGTGCTGGCGCCGATGGCGATGTCGACGTTGGGCTGGATGTCCGGGTTGCCGGCTTTGCCGATCGCGGCGATGCGCCCGTCCTTGAGGCCGACGTCCGCCTTGACGATGCCCCAGTGGTCGATGATCAGCGCGTTGGTGATCAGGGTGTCGACCACTTCGGCGGCTAATAGCTGGCTTTGGCCCTGGCCGTCACGGATAACCTTGCCGCCACCGAACTTCACTTCTTCGCCGTAGGTGGTGAAGTCTTTTTCGACTTCGATCCACAGTTCGGTGTCGGCCAGGCGGACCTTGTCACCGACGGTGGGGCCGAACATGTCGGCGTAGGCTTGTCTGGAGATTTTCATGCGCTTGCCTTGGGATTTAATTGATTTCGAGACCGCTCGCGTTGTTCGCTATCGCTGGCAAGCCAGCTCCTACAATTGGCATTCCAACACGGAAATACCGATGAAATACGATCCCTTGTAGGAGCTGGCTTGCCAGCGAAGGGGCCGGTGCGTGCACTACATAATTCAGAGGTCGCCCATGATCCGTCCGGCAAACCCGAACACCCGGCGATGCCCCGCCAGGTCGACCAGCTCGACTTCGCGACTTTGCCCCGGCTCGAAGCGCACGGCGGTGCCGGCGGGAATGTTCAGGCGCATGCCGCGGCTGGCGGCGCGGTCGAAGGTCAGGGCGTCGTTGGTTTCGAAGAAGTGGTAGTGCGAACCGACCTGGATCGGTCGGTCACCGCTGTTGGCCACCTTCAAGCTGACCGTGCGGCGGCCGACGTTGAGTTCGATGTCGCCGGGCTGGATCTGGTATTCACCGGGAATCATCAATGGGCTCCCTGGAGAGTCTTGTAGTAGAGAGCGGTTGGCTTGTAGAGACCGCTCGGATCGCAGGCGTAGTCGGGAATTTCGCCGGCGCGGGTGTAACCCAGGGCCTTGTAGAAATCCTCGGCAGGAGAGCCAGCCTCGGTATCGAGGTAGAGCATGCCGCGCTTGTGCTGCAGGGCCGCCTGCTCCAGCGCGCTCATCAGTTGTTGGCCCAGGCCACGGCGCCTGGCGTGCTCGCGCACCAGCAGTTTCTGCACTTCGGCGCGGTTGAGGCCATTGGCTTTCTGGCACAGGGTCAGCTGTACGCTGGCCTGCACCTGCTCGTCCTTGACCACCACCCACAGCAGGACGTTGCCCTTGTTCAGGTTCTCCTGGACTTCATCGAAATAGGCGCGGGCTTGCGTCGCGTCCAGATTCGCCATGAACCCGACACTGGCGCCATAGCCGACGGCGTCGAGCAGCAAATCGATCAAACCCTGACGATAGTGCGCAAAGCTTTCAATGTTGACGCGTCGCAATTGGGCGGCGTTCATCGCGTTACTCCTTGTTGGCGGGCGGCGGTTCGGCGCCAGGATTGAGCATCAGTTGCATGAAGGTCAGGTCCAGCCAGCGACCGAACTTGGTACCGACCTGCGGCATCTGGCCGGTGGTTTTGAACCCGACGCGTTCATGCAGGCGAATGGAAGCGGCGTTGCCGCTTTCGATGGCGGCGACCATCACATGTTTGTCGCAAAGCCTGGCGCGCTCGATCAGCACGTCCATCAATTGTGGGCCCAGGCCATTGCCGCGCTGGTCGCTGCGCACGTAGACCGAGTGC
The DNA here is from genome assembly GCF_046042685.1 of Pseudomonas sp. PLMAX. Classification (NCBI taxonomy): domain Bacteria; kingdom Pseudomonadati; phylum Pseudomonadota; class Gammaproteobacteria; order Pseudomonadales; family Pseudomonadaceae; genus Pseudomonas; species Pseudomonas sp. PLMAX. Next base: position 776,909 of record NZ_CP064949.1, read on the forward strand.
TCGACCGTGTGGCGGAAACCATCGAACGGCCGCCAGTCACCAAACGAAGCGTAGCCCAGCACGCTGTTCTCGCCGTCGACGATCACCAGGATCGGATAAGCCTGGGATTGCCGGGCGCTGAACCAGGCCTGGCGGTTGCCGAGGTCCACGGCCTGTTCGTTCCAGATCGCCGTGGTATTGAGCACTGCATCGTTGTAGATATCGCGGATCGCCGGCAGATCGGCATGCACCGCATCGCGGATGTGATAAGTCATGGCGCGTCCTCAGGCGATGGGTTGGTGGACGGTGACCAGTTTGGTGCCGTCGGGGAAGGTGGCTTCCACCTGGATCTCCGGGATCATTTCCGGGATGCCTTCCATCACTTGTTCGCGGCTGAGCAGGGTGGTGCCAAAGTGCATCAGCTCGGCCACGGTCTGGCCGTCACGGGCGCCTTCGAGCAGCGCCGCGGAAATGTAGGCCATGGCCTCCGGATAATTGAGTTTCACGCCGCGGGCCAAACGCCGCTCGGCGACGAGGCCGGCGGTGAAGATCAGCAGCTTGTCTTTTTCACGTGGGGTCAGGTCCATCGTTGGAATCCATCTGGGCAGATAAAAAATCGGATCTGTAAATACATCACCTGTAGGAGCTGGCTTGCCAGCGAAGCTTTTTGGCGTCATTGAGTACGCCTTCGCTGGCAAGCCAGCTCCTACAGGGGGAGCGGTGTTCAGGTGCTCCATATTCTGGGTGGGATGGCTTCTCGGCCGAGCAGTGCAGGGCGCAATAACCGCCACAAATCAATCAGCCAGCCTCGTGCCAGCAGGGCTTCATTGGCCAGGCAACGGGCTACGAGCAAACCCGGCAACTGGGTCAAATCCCCGCGCACATCATTGGTCAAAGAACGGCAACGCTCCAGCAAATCACTATCGATTTCCCCGGTCACCAGAAGGGTGGCAAACACCGGTTGCCCATCCAGCCCGATCGGCGACTCGAGCAAACCATCACCGCCCACAATGCGCTGGCGTTCGTGCCAGAGCAACTGGCCGTCGCGGCGGATGTCCAGTTGCGCCTGGAAATGCCCGAGATCGAAACGCTCGCCGCTGGCCGGGCGCCCCAACGCCACTACATCCCAATAGAACAGCCGCGCATCACCTTGCAGGTCAATGGAGGTGCTGAGCTCGGCCCGGGCATCGCTGAAGATGATCGTCTCTTGCGGCAGCCATTCCAGTGTCGCGCCGGGGGCCACTTTAAGGTCGAGTTTCTGATAAGCCGGCCCTTTCGCGCGATACCACTTGGCCGCGCCGGGGCTGGTGATTTGCGCCCACGCCGCGCGGCCGACGCTGGCGCTGATGTCCAGCCGGTCACCACCGGCAATTCCGCCTGGCGGATGCACGATGATGTGCTGGCACACCTCGGGCCCTTCGGCATACAAGTGCTTCTGCACCCGCAGCGGGCCTTTGTGCCGTCGCTGAACCGGGCGCGTGCTGTCGCCGAATCTGGCGTAGCCCAGCTCCAGTTCGGCATGCCAGCTCGGGGTAAACAGGGCAGTGGGAAGAGGTAAATTCATGGCTTCTAATTATCGTTAGGACGCTACAGATTAGATCGTAACCAGGCCGCGCACACCTTCGGCTTCCATGTTTTCGCCGCGGCCCTGCTGCACGATCTCACCGCGGGACATCACCAGATACTGATCGGCCAGTTCGGCGGCAAAGTCGTAGAACTGCTCTACCAGCAGGATTGCCATGTCACCACGGGCGGCGAGTTTTTTGATCACGGCGCCGATTTCCTTGATCACCGACGGCTGGATGCCTTCGGTGGGCTCGTCGAGGATCAGCAGGCGTGGACGGCTGGCCAGCGCCCGGCCAATCGCCAGTTGTTGCTGCTGGCCGCCGGACAAGTCGCCGCCGCGCCGTTGCTTCATCTGCAACAGCACTGGAAACAGCTCGTAGATGAACGCCGGGACTTCCTTGGCTTCACTGCCGGGAAAACGCGACAGGCCCATCAGCAGGTTTTCCTCCACGGTCAACCGGCCGAAAATTTCCCGGCCTTGCGGCACATAGGCGATGCCGGCATGCACCCGCTGGTGCGGCTTGAACGTGGTGATCGGCTTGCCCTCCCAACTCACAGCGCCGTCCTTGGCCGGCAGCAGGCCCATCAGGCATCTGAGCAAGGTGGTCTTGCCCACGCCGTTACGGCCCAGCAGGCAGGTGACTTCGCCGACCTTCACGTCAAACGTCAGGCCGCGCAGGATGTGGCTACCGCCGTAGTATTGGTGCAGCTTGTCGACTTGCAGCATTCTCAAATCCTCCTCAATTCCTTGTAGGAGCTGGCTTGCCAGCGAAGCTTTTGGCGTCATTCAGTACGCCTTCGCTGGCAAGCCAGCTCCTACAGGTTCGGTGTTCGCAAAACTCAGCGACCGAGATACACGTCGATCACCCGTTCGTTTTCCTGCACCTGTTCCAGCGACCCTTCCGCCAACACGCTGCCCTGATGCAATACGGTGACGTGGTCGGCGATCGAACCGACGAAGCCCATGTCGTGTTCCACCACCATCAGCGAATGCTTACCGGCCAGGGTCTTGAACAGTTCGGCGGTGAATTCGGTTTCGGCGTCGGTCATGCCGGCCACCGGTTCATCGAGCAGCAGCAGTTGCGGGTCTTGCATCAACAGCATGCCAATTTCCAGGAACTGCTTCTGGCCGTGGGACAGCAACCCGGCGGGACGATTGACCGAAGCGGTCAGGCGAATGGTGTCGAGCACCTCGGCGATCCGGTCTTTCTGTTCGCCACTCAAGCGCGCCCGCAGACTGGCCCACACCGACTTGTCGGTTTTCTGCGCCAGCTCCAGGTTCTCGAACACACTCAAGGCCTCGAACACGGTCGGTTTCTGGAACTTGCGGCCGATGCCGGCCTGGGCGATCTGCACTTCGCTCATTTGCGTCAGGTCCAGGGTTTCGCCGAACCAGGCTTTTCCGTGACTGGGGCGGGTCTTGCCGGTGATCACGTCCATCAGCGTGGTCTTGCCCGCGCCGTTGGGCCCGATGATGCAGCGCAATTCACCGACGCCGATGTACAGGTTCAAGTCGTTCAGTGCCTTGAAACCATCGAAGCTGACGCTGATGTCTTCGAGGGTCAGGATGGTGCCGTGGCGGGTGTTCAGGCCCGGACCGGCGCGTTGGCCGAGGCCGATGACATCGCGGCTGGTGCCGGCGTCCTTGTTCGGCTCCACGGGGAAAAACGCCGGTTCGAGCATGAATTCAGCGGTCGCAGTGACTCTCATTGTTCACCTCTTTTCTTCAGCAAGCCGATCACGCCCTTGGGCAGGTACAGGGTCACGACGATGAACAGCGCACCGAGGAAGAACAGCCAGTATTCCGGGAAGGCCACGGTGAACCAGCTCTTCATGCCATTGACCACGCCGGCGCCGAGCAACGGACCAATCAAGGTGCCGCGACCGCCGAGGGCGACCCATACAGCTGCTTCAATAGAGTTGGTCGGCGACATTTCACTTGGGTTGATGATGCCCACCTGCGGCACGTACAACGCACCGGCCAGACCGCACAACACCGCGCTCAACACCCACACGAACAACTTGAATCCCCGCGGGTCATAGCCGCAGAACATCAGGCGGTTCTCCGCGTCGCGCAGGGCGGTCAGCACTCGGCCGAACTTGCTCTGCGCCAGGCGCCAACCGATGTACAGGCTGGCCACCAGCAGCAGCACCGTGGCGAAAAACAGCACCGCACGGGTGCCAGGTTCAGTGATGCCAAAGCCGAGGATGGTGCGGAAGTTGGTGAAGCCGTTGTTGCCGCCAAACCCGGTTTCGTTGCGGAAGAACAGGAGCATGCCGGCGAAGGTCAGGGCCTGGGTCATGATCGAGAAATACACGCCCTTGATCCGCGAGCGGAAGGCGAAGAAGCCGAACACCAGCGCGAGCAATCCTGGCGCCAATACCACCAGACACATGGCCCAGAGAAAGCTGCTGGTGCCGGTCCAGTACCAGGGCAATTCGCTCCACGACAGGAACGTCATGAAGGCCGGCAAGCCATCGCCGGAGGCCTGGCGCATCAGGTACATGCCCATGGCATAACCGCCGAGGGCGAAAAACAGGCCGTGACCCAGGGACAGCAGGCCGGCATAACCCCAGACCAGGTCCAGCGCCAGGGCCGCGATGGCGTAGCACAGGATCTTGCCCACCAGGGTCAGCGTGTAGGCGGAGACGTGCAGCGCACTGTCGGCTGGCAACAGCGAGAGCAGCGGCAACGCCAGCAGTAAAGCGAGGATTACAGCGCCGACGGCCATCGTGACTTTCGGGCCGGCTTTTTGTGTCGCGGTAACGAGCAGGGGCTGGTTCATCAGTCGATCACCCGTCCTTTCAGTGCGAAGAGGCCTTGCGGACGTTTCTGGATGAACAGAATGATCAGCGCGAGGATGAGGATCTTGCCGAGCACGGCACCGATTTGCGGTTCGAGAATCTTGTTGGCGATCCCAAGGCCGAACGCGGCCAGAACGCTACCGGCCAGTTGCCCGACACCGCCGAGCACCACCACCAGGAACGAGTCGATGATGTAGCTCTGGCCGAGGTCCGGCCCGACGTTGCCGATCTGGCTGAGCGCCACGCCGCCGAGGCCGGCAATGCCCGAGCCGAGGCCGAAGGCGAGCATGTCGACGCGCCCGGTGGGCACGCCGCAGCAGGCCGCCATGTTGCGATTCTGGGTGACGGCGCGCACGTTCAGGCCCAGGCGCGTCCTGTTCAGCAGCAGCCAGGTCAGCACCACCACGAACAGCGCGAATGCGATGATCACGATGCGGTTGTACGGCAGCACCAGGTTTGGCAGCACCTGGATCCCGCCTGACAACCACGCCGGGTTGGCCACCTCGACGTTCTGCGCGCCGAACACCAGGCGCACCAGCTGGATCAGCATCAGGCTGATGCCCCAGGTGGCGAGCAGGGTTTCCAGCGGGCGACCGTAGAGGTGGCGAATCACCGTACGCTCCAACGCCATGCCGATCGCTGCGGTGACGAAAAACGCCACCGGCAACGCAATCAGCGGATAGAACTCGATGGCCTGCGGGGCGAAGCGCTGGAACATCAACTGCACCACGTAGGTCGAGTAGGCGCCGAGCATCAGCATCTCGCCATGGGCCATGTTGATCACGCCGAGCAGGCCGAAGGTGATCGCCAGTCCCAAGGCGGCGAGCAGCAGGATCGAGCCCAGGGACATGCCACTGAAGGCCTGGCCAAGGAGTTCGCCAACGAGCAATTTGCGTTTGACCTGGGCGAGGCTGGTTTCGGCGGCGGTGCGCACATTCGCGTCGGTTTCAACGCCCGGCTCCAGTAGATTTTCGAGGCGGGTACGGGCCAGCGGATCGCCGGTTTCGCCGAGCAAACGGATGGCGGCGAGTCGCACGGCCGGATCGGCGTCTACCAGTTGCAGATTGGCCAGGGCCAGGCTGAGGGCGGCGTGAACGCTCTCGTCCTTCTCGCCCGCCAATTGCTGGTCAAGGAATTTCAGCTGCGCGGGTTTGGCGCTTTTCTGCAATTGCTGCGCGGCGGCCAGACGGATTTTGGCGTCGGCGGCGAGCAATTGGTGGCTGGCCAATGCGGTATCGATCAGACCTCGCAGGCGGTTGTTCAGGCGCAAGGTTTTCGGTTGGCCGTCGACGGTCAATTCGCCTTGTTGCAGGGCGTTGATCAGCTCGATTCGGGCCGGATCGGGCTGCGCGGCCCAGGTTTCCAGCAGTTTGGCTTGCTGCACGGGATTGGCGGCGACGAAGTCTTCGGCGTCATCGGCGTGGGAGGCCATCGGCAGCAAAAGTGCAATGGCAAGGATGAAGCGGTAAAGGGCGGTGGGCATATGTATGGCCTTGCGCGGACTAAATGTGGGAGCGGGGCTTGCTCGCGAAAACGGTGTGTCAGTCACATTGATGTTGGATGTGCCACCGTCTTCGCGAGCAAGCCCGCTCCCACAGGGATTTGTGCTGGCCTCAGGTACGGAAGCCAGCATCCAGCGATCAGTTGCTCTTCACCGCATACTCCGGCTTCTTGTCGTTGCCCGGAATGAACGGGCTCCACGGCTGGGCGCGGATCGGCCCTTCGGTCTGCCACACCACGTTGAACTGACCGTCGGCCTGGATCTCGCCGATCATCACCGGCTTGTGCAAGTGGTGGTTGGTCTTGTCCATGGTCAGGGTGTAGCCGGATGGTGCGGCGAAGGTCTGGCCGCCCAGGGCTTCGCGGACCTTGTCGACGTCGGTGGACTTGGCTTTTTCGGCCGCCTGCGCCCACATGTGGATGCCGACGTAAGTGGCTTCCATCGGGTCGTTGGTCACGGCTTTGTCGGCACCCGGCAGGTTGTGTTTCTTCGCGTAGGCTTTCCAGTCGGCGACGAATTTCTTGTTCGCCGGGTTCTCCACCGACTCGAAGTAGTTCCACGCCGCCAGGTTGCCCACCAGCGGTTTGGTGTCGATGCCGCGCAGTTCTTCTTCGCCCACCGAGAACGCCACGACCGGCACGTCGGTGGCTTTCAGGCCCTGGTTCGCCAGTTCCTTGTAGAACGGCACGTTGGAGTCGCCGTTGACGGTCGAGATGACCGCCGTCTTGCCGCCGGCCGAGAACTTCTTGATGTTGGCGACGATGGTCTGGTAATCGCTGTGGCCGAACGGGGTATAGACCTCTTCGATGTCCTTGTCGGCCACGCCTTTGGAGTGCAGGAACGAACGCAGGATCTTGTTGGTGGTGCGCGGGTAGACGTAGTCGGTGCCCAGCAGGAAGTAGCGCTTGGCGCCGCCACCTTCTTCGCTCATCAGGTATTCAACCGCCGGGATCGCCTGCTGGTTTGGCGCGGCACCGGTGTAGAACACGTTCGGCGACATCTCTTCGCCTTCGTACTGCACCGGGTAGAACAGCAGGCCATTGAGTTCTTCGAACACCGGCAACACCGATTTACGCGACACCGAGGTCCAGCATCCGAACACCACGGCGACCTTGTCCTGGGTCAGCAGCTGCCGGCCTTTCTCGGCGAACAACGGCCAGTTCGACGCCGGGTCCACCACCACCGCTTCGAGCATCTTGCCGTTCACACCGCCCTTGGCGTTGATCTCGTCGATGGTCATCAGCGCCATGTCCTTGAGCGACGTCTCGGAGATCGCCATGGTGCCGGACAACGAATGCAGGATACCGACCTTGATGGTCTCGGCTGCCTGGACTGTCCAGGTCATGCCCATCGCGGCAATGCTTGCCGTGAGTGTGAAAGCCTTGATCAAGCTGCGACGCTTCATTGTGCGATCTCCATGAACTTATGAATTTTTTGATTGGCAGATGCGGACTACTGAAGAGGCTTTAGCAAAGGCTGTGCCCGGTCGGAAAAAGGCAGGGAAATGTCGTGTTAGAGCGGTTGTGCGGATATTTTGCGCACCATCAAGGCACGCGGCGGACGTGCTGGTGCGTTGAGGTGCGCCAGATTGGGGCGTGATGAGGAGGGAGGTCGGGCAAGCACGGTACGTTGCTTGCCCAGGTATCGCTCAGGCTGCCGAATCGGGTTCAGCTTGCCGGTTGAGGCGTCCCAACAGGAGCTTGTCCAGCACCCACACCACCACCAGTGAAGCTCCCACCAATGGGAATGCCACCGCCAGGGCGAACATGATCACCATCGCGGTTTTCCATTTCGGCAGGTCGTGACGCAGCGGCGGCACACCGAACTTGCCTTGCGGACGACGCTTCCACCAGATCACCACGCCGCTGACCGCACTGAGCAAGATCATCAGGCAGATCAGCAGGACAATGATCTGGTTGAGCGTGCCGAACATCTTGCCTTCGTGCAGCATCACGCCGATTTCCGTGGCGCGGGCGACGGCGCCGTAGTGCTCGTAGCGAACATCGGCGAGGACGTTGCCGGTGTATTGATCGACATGCAGCGTGGCGTCGTTGCGTGGGTCATCGGCGAACACGGCAATGGTGAACACGCCGGTGGCCGTGGTCGGGAACGTGATGCTGTAGCCGGGCTCGACCTTGCGTTGCACGGCGATGTTCTGCACGTCCTGCAGGCTGATGGTCGGCGCGGCCGGACCGGATGGCGCTGCACCGTGGGCCATGTGTTCGGCGTGATCGCCGGACATGGGCATCGGTGTATTTTCCATGGCCCACGGCACGGTCTGGCGGGTGGCGCTGTTTAGACTGCGCGCTTCGACGTCGGACTTGGGCACGTTATCCCACATCGCCGCCGGAAAGACGTTCCAGACGGCGGCGTACTGTTGGCCCCAGAAGCCGGTCCAGGTCATGCCGCTTAGCAGCATTACCAGCAGCAATGAGGCGCCCCAGAAACCGGTGACGGCGTGCAGGTCACGCCACAGCACCCGGCCTCGACTGCTCAGGCGTGGCCAGAGAATGCCCGCGGCCTGACCACGTGGCCACCACAGGAACACCCCGGACACCACCAGCACCACCCCCCAACCCGCGGCCAGTTCCACCAGTCGGTCACCGACGGTGCCGATCATCAGCTCGCCATGAATCGCCCGCGCGACTGCCTGCAGGTTCTTCTTGGCGTCTTGTTCGCCGAGGATGTCGCCGTGGTAAGGGTCGACGAACACGTTCAGCTCGGTACCTTCGTTGAGCACGACAAACTGGGCACTGCGCTCGGCGTTGATCGGCGGCAGGTACTGTTTGATCGTGCCTTGTGGATACGCGTCTTTCACCCGCTTGAGCAGGTCGTCGGCTGGAACGGTGTGGTGGCCGGCCGGGACGTTGAGCAGGCTGCTGTACATCAATGAGTCGAGCTGCGGCTTGAACAGGTAGATGGTGCCGGTCAGGGCCAGCATCACCATGAATGGCGCAACGAACAATCCGGCATAGAAATGCCAGCGCCAGGCCAGGTTGTAGAAATTCACTTTGGGCTGTTTCATCACGCGTGCTCCGCTTGGCTTGGATCTTTTAGTTGTTTGTTTGCGGTTGCTGCGCAACCGATCGCGAGCAAGCTCGCTCCTACAGGGGAGCGGGCTTGCCTGCGGGGCTCTTAAAAGCTCATATCCACTTTCGTCCAGAGCGTGCGCCCCGGTTCCTTGATGGCTTGCGGGTCATTGGCCGGGTAGCCGAACCCGGCGTTGCCGGCCAGGTTCAAGTGTTCGGCGTAGGCCTTGCCGAACAGGTTGTCGATGCCGCTGCTGACCTTCCAGTGCTGGTTGATCCGATAGGCACCGTTGAGCGAGAACACGCCAAAACCCGGGGTCTTGTCGAAGTCCTTGCCAACCACGTTGCCTTTGTTCTGGTCGATGCGGTTTTGCGCGGCAACCACTCTCCACAGTGCGCCGGCGCTCCAGTTGTCTTCGCTGTAGGTCAGGCCGAAACGGGCATCCAACGGCGGCATTTGCGGCAATGCACTGCCATCGCTGCTGTTCTTGCCCCAGGCGTAGGCCAGGGTCGCGTCGGCTTTCCAGTGCTCGGTAAGTTTGTAAGCAGCTCCCAGTTCGCCACCCATGATTCGCGCGTCGATGTTCTCGGCTTGCGAGGTCATCCCCATCATCCCGGGCGTGTAGTTGAACAGGATGTAATCGCGCACCTGGCCGACGTAAGCCGAGGCCCAGGCATCGAGGTCTTCGGTCTTGTACTGCAGGCCGAAGTCGAGCTGGGTGGTTTTCTCCGGCTTGATCGAATCGAAGGCATTCACCGATCCGGCGGGGCCTGAGTTGGGCGAAAACAGCTCCCAGTAATCCGGGAAGCGTTGGGTGTGACCGAGGCCCGCGTACAAAGTAGTCGGGCTGTCGGCGAGGTCGTGTTCGTAGCGAATGAAACCGCTGGGCAGCGTGTCGGCACGTGTGTCGTCAGCGGTTGGATTCGGGCGAGTCATCATTCCCGAACCGAGGGTCTGCCGATAATCCTTGGCCGAAGCGCGGTCCAGTCGTGCGCCGGTGATGAGTCGGTCGCGATCGGCGGCGTACCAGGTCAGTTCGCTGAACACCCCGTAGTTGTGGAAGTCGGCGTCCTTGGTGTACGGCTGGTCCTTGTAGGTGTCGATACCCATGGCGCTGCGTTGGCGGTGTTCGTTGGTCTGCGCATCGATGCCGCTGATCAACTGTACATCGGCCCAGCGCCAGGTGGCCTTGATTCGCGCGCCGAGGGTACGACGGTCGACGTTGGACGCCATGGGGCCGGCCATCATCCCGGTGCCAGACGGCGTGCGCAGGGTGTAGTTGTCCATCACATGGTCGGCGTAGTTGTAATAGACCTGCGCCTCGAGCTTTTCCAGCACGTCGCTGATGTTGGACTTTTCGAAGCGCAGCCCGAGGCTCTCGCGCTTGAACTGCGAACCGTCCATGCCGCGTCCAGCGTAACGCGCCTCGCCGTCACCCTTGCCAGCGGTCAGCTCCAGCAGGGTATCGGCGTCCGGGGTCCAGCCGAGCGCGACGTCGCCGTTCCATTTGTCATAACGCGATGCCACGGTGTCGTTGTTGCCGTCCTTGTAGTCGTCGGCCTGGGCGGTGTTGCCGATCACTCGCACGTAGCCCAATGGGCCGCCGGCAGCGGCGTCCACCAGTTTGTCGAATCGACCGTTGGAGCCGGCCAGCACACTGGCGTTCACCCGCGTGCCGAGTTCGCCGAAACTTTCCGGTTCGCGATCGAAGAGGATGGTACCGGCCGAAGCCCCCGGTCCCCAGAGCACGGTTTGCGGGCCTTTGATGACGGTCAGCTTGTCGTAGGTTTCCGGGGAGATATATGAAGTCGGTGCATCCATCCGCCCAGGACAGGCGCCGAGCATCATGCCGCCGTTGGTGAGGATGTTCAGGCGCGAGCCAAACATGCCGCGCAACACCGGGTCGCCGTTGGTGCCGCCATTGCGCACCTGGGCGAAGCCCGGAATGGTTTTCAGGTAATCGGAACCGTCGCTGGCCGGCACAGGCTGGCGCGGGTCCTTGGGGTTGGTGACGATGGTCAGAGGCGAGCTCGGGGCAATGGCGGTAATGACCGTCGGGCTCAGTTCTTCACTATGACCTGCGTGTTCATCGGCCAGCGCGGAGGGCGCCAGCAAGGCACCGCACAGGATGGCGGTGGCGTGCCTGAAGCGAATGCTGGATTCGTTCAGGACAAAGGAGGCTTGGGCAGTGCTCAAGCAGGGGGCAGCGGAAAACCTGGACATGACAATTTCCATCGAACAGTCGTAAACGACACGGCCGACAACCTGAAGCTGTTCGCTAAACCGTGTGAAATCAGAGGTGATTGTTTACGCGACGACGGGCGGGGCGCGGGTGCGGGCGCCGGGGAAGAAGGTTTGCCGGGCATGGCCCAGGCGCGGGGACGGGGTGGTGAAAGTGTTGGCGGGCGGGGTGTCGAACGCGGTGAACGAGCCGCCACCGGTGAGCGCCGGGCAGTTGAACAGCAGGCTGCAATAGCCGCATTTTTCCCAGAGTGCATGGTGCCCGGACGCAGGCGGGCAATGCTCGGCAGCCGCTGGTGCGCCGTGATCGGCGTGCTCCATCGCCGACATGTCCATGCTCATGTCCATCGACATGTTCATGGAGGTCGAGGCGTGCTGATCCATCGGCATCGACTGAGAAATCAGCGGACCGATAAAGATCATCAACATGGCGAACAGGCTGATCCAGCTGCCGCGCGTCAGGCTCAATGGCTGACGACGGTGGGCGGATGTCCTGGTGCCTGGCGGGCGCATGGGCGGCCTGAGCTCAGTGGGTTACTGAACGTGTGCGTGCTTTTGCGTGGCCTCGGGCGCCTGCTTCTGCACCGCCACTTCGACAGTCACGTCACCGGACTTCTCGAAATGCAGGGTCAGAGGGAAGCGCTTGCCATCGCTGAGCAGGCTGCGGTCTTTCAACCCCAGCAACATGACGTGGTAGGCCATCGGTGCAAAGGTGACGTCGCCGCCGGCGGGGATCTCCACGCTGGGCACCTGCTGCATTTTCATCAGGTCGTTTTGCATCAAGTGCTCATGCAGTTGCGCTTCGCCCGAGATCGGTGAGTCGACACTGAGCAGGCGGTCGGCTGTATTGCCCGCGTTGTGGATCACGAAATACGCGGCGACGGTGGGTGCATTGGGCGGCAGCTCCTGCGACCACGGGTGAGCGATTTCCAGTGCGCCGACCTTGTATTCGTGGGCATTGGCAAAGCAGGCAGGCAGCAGCAACGCGGCCAGAACGATGAGTCTGTTCAACATGGCAGTTCTCCAGGTGATTCAAAACGCAGGTCAATTGCGAGAAGTCATCACACCAGAGGGGAGGCGCGGGGGTTGAGGCTGGGCCATTGCTGGCGTGGTGTCGGGGTGTTGAGGGATGGGGGCGGCAGGCTTCGATTTGACTCGAAGTGCGCGAAATACAGCTGCGGCTCATGCCCGGGCAACGCCACCAATGGCGCGGAGCCAGAGCAGCACCAGCAATGCTGCATGTTGGAGTGATCGTCGCTTTGCGGTTTTTTCTGCTCGATGTCGCCGAGGGATATTGCCACCATCTTGGTGCCGCTGGACGAGCAGAAACTGCCCCACAACAATTGTTCGGCTGGCGACTTCGCCGCCTGCGCCAGCGCTCCGGTCATCGGCATGGCGAGCATGTTGAACAGCACTGCAAAGCAGGCGATCCAGGCAATTGCAAGCCGTTGTCGGGACATGGGACTAATCCGGTGGGTGGGCGATCAGGCGCGGCTATTTAGCCTGATCAGGGCCGATAAGTAAAAAGACTGCGTGCGGTGTGGTGTCGCAGCCCAATCAGACAGCGATGGCATGCAAACGCAGGCCCAAGGCTTTCATAACCTTCATGATAGTCGCGAATTCGGGATTGCCACTGCTGCTCAGCGCTTTGTAAAGGCTCTCGCGTCCAAGGCCGGCATCACGGGCAATTTGTGTCATACCCTTCGCTCGGGCTATATCGTTCAGCGCTGCACGTATCAACACACCGTCGCCAGCATCCTCTTCAAAGCAGGCGTCCAGATAAGCCGCCATTTCTTCCGGTGTTTTGAGAAACTCGGCGGCGTCAAAACGGGTGAATCGTTCGGCCATGATTTACTCCTCACTACCGATGTTTTGTGCCATTTGAATAGCACGTTTGATATCTCGTTTTTGAGTCGATTTGTCGCCCCCGATCAACAGTAAGTAAATCACTTCATCTTTGCGAGTGAAGTACAGCCTGTAGCCAGGGCCGTAATGAACGCGCATTTCATGAACGCCAGCGCCTACGGATTCACAATCACCAAAATTTCCATGCTCGGAGGCTCGAAGTCTGGCGATTATCCGAGCTTTGCCGATGGTGTCCCTCAGTGAGTTGAGCCAATCGGCAAATATTCGGGATCGTTCAAACTCGATCATAGTGGATCGTATTCCTTGGGATACATTGTGGCAAGCAACTCTTTTCTCGAGGCGAAGCCATTCATCCCTGTAAATGGTGGGTGCGCTTGATGGGATCAGGAGGAAAAGGACTATAGGGTTAGAGCCCTGGTGTGGAAAGTCAGATCTGTCCGAGAGTTTTGCCGGCAAAATCGCAGGGTTCAGTAGCGCTCAGGAATTGTCTGACGTCGACAGGGCAACCAGCATATCTGGCACCGACCCAAACTCCCGCTCTACCACCGGCAACTCCGGCCGCTTCAATATCAGTACCGGCAAGCCACGCTCGCGCGCCACATCCAGTTTCGGTTCAGTAGCGCTACTGCCGCTGTTTTTGCTGATCAGCACGTCGATGTTGCGACGTTCGAACAGCTCGCGTTCATCGTCGATCAGGAACGGTCCGCGTGCGCCGATCACTTCGCAGCGTTCATTGCCGGGATAAACGTCCAGCGCGCGCAGGGCCCAGAATTGCTCCGGTGGAATCTCGTCCAGATGTTGCAACGGCTCGCGGCCCAATGTGAACAGCGGTCGCCGGAAGGGCTTCAGCGCTTCGATCAGTCCGGCCCAATCGCTGACCTCACGCCAGTCATCGCCCGCCTGTGGTTGCCAGGCCGGACGGCGCAACGCCCAGCAGGCGATACCGCTCAAACGCGCGGCCGTCGCGGCGTTTTGACTGATTTGGGCGGCGTAGGGATGAGTAGCATCGAGCAACAGATCAATCCGTTCATCGCGGACGAACTGAGCCAGGCCTTCGGCGCCGCCATAGCCACCCACGCGCACCTGGCAGTGCAAATCGGTCGGCACCCGACCGATACCGGCCAGGCTATAGATGTGTTGCGGCCCCAGGGTTCGGGCAATCGCCAGGGCCTCGGTCACGCCGCCGAGCAACAGAATGCGTTTCATTGAAAAGCTCCCGCATGGCCGACGATCCCGCCTTGGCGATCGATGGCAAACACTTCGACCTGAACCTGCGCCGGCACCACGCTGCGGGCAAAGTCCAGGGCGTGTTGGCACACGGCATCGCCGAGGGCGATACCTGCGGAGCTGGCCATGGCCAGGGCCTGTTGACTGGTGTTGGCTTCGCGGATGCCTTGCTGCAAGGCGGCATCGGCGCCGATTGCGGCGGCCCATTTGGCCAGTTGTGGCAGATCGATGCTCGAATGCCGACTGTGCAGGTCCATATGCCCCGCCGCCAGTTTGCTGATCTTGCCGAAGCCGCCGCAAATGCTCAGTTTATCCACGGGCACCTTGCGCAGATGCTTGAGCACTGCACCGACGAAATCGCCCATTTCGATCAGGGCGATTTCCGGCAGGTGGTAGACCCGGCGCATGGTGTCTTCGCTGGCGTTGCCGGTACAGGCGGCGATGTGCAGATAGCCGTTGGTCTTGGCGACATCGATGCCCTGGTGGATCGAGGCGATGTAGGCCGCGCAGGAAAACGGCCGGACGATGCCGCTGGTGCCGAGGATCGACAGGCCGCCGAGAATGCCCAGGCGCGGGTTCATGGTTTTCAACGCCAGGGCCTCGCCGTCCTCGACGTTCACCGTGACCTCGAAACCGCCGCTGTAGCCAAGTTCGTTGGCGAGCAGGGTCAGGTGATCGCTGATCATCTTGCGCGGTACCGGATTGATTGCCGGCTCGCCGACGCCCAACACCAGTCCCGGGCGGGTGACCGTTCCGACACCTCGCCCGGCACTGAAGCGAACACCTGGCTCGTCCAGTAGACGCACCTCGCTATAGAGCAGTGCACCGTGGGTCACGTCTGGATCGTCCCCGGCATCCTTGATCGTGCCGGCCTCTGCGCCGTCATCGATCAAGCGGCAGAACTCCAGGCGCATCTGCACCTGCTTGCCTTTGGGCAGGACGATTTGCACGGCGTCCGAGCTTCCACCGCCGAGCAACAGGCGAGCCGCCGCCAGGCTGGTCGCGGTGGCGCAGCTGCCGGTGGTCAGTCCGCTGCGCAGCGGGGCAGGTTGTTCGGCGGTTTCGTCACGCATCGAAAGGCTTCGTCACATCCAGCAAGGTAATCGGCAACGCCTGGCGCCAGGTATCGAACTCACCCAGCGGTTGCGCCTGGGCGATATGGATACGCGTCAGTTCGCCACCGTGTTGTTCGCGCCACGCCATCAGGGTCATTTCACTTTGCAGCGTGACCGCGTTGGCGATCAGCCGGCCGCCGGGTTTGAGCGCTGCCCAGCAAGTGTCGAGCACGCCTTCACGGGTGACCCCGCCACCGATGAAAATCGCATCCGGGCGTTCGAGGCCCGCGAGTGCTTGCGGCGCACTGCCGCGAATCAGTTGCAGCCCAGGAACGCCGAGGGTGTCACGGTTGTGCTCGATCAATTGCTGGCGCCCTGCGTCGGCTTCGATCGCCAGCGCACGGCAACCCGGATGGGCGCGCATCCATTCAATGCCGATCGAACCGCTGCCGGCGCCGACATCCCACAACAATTCACCGGGGACCGGTGCCAGGCGGGCGAGGGTGATGGCACGCACGTCGCGTTTGGTCAGTTGCCCGTCATGCTTGAATGCCGAGTCGGGCAAGCCGGCCAGGCGGGACAGGCGCGCAGTGGCGGGATCGGCAACGCAGTCGATGGCGATCAGGTTCAAGTCGGCGATCACCGGGTCGAGCCAGTCGTTGGCGACGCCATCAATGCGGCGTTCGGCTTCGCCGCCCAGATGCTCGAGGACGGTGATACGACTCGCGCCGAAACCGCGTTCACACAACAACCGGCAGATTTCACCCGGGCTTCGGCCATCGTTGCTCAGTACCAGCAGGCGAACACCGCTAGCCCAGTGCGCGTTAAGCGCGGCGACAGGGCGGGCGACGACAGAAAGCGTGACCACGTCCTGCAGGGCCCAGCCCATCCGCGCGGCGGCCAGCGAGCAGGACGAGGGGGCCGGCAGGATCAGCATCTCATCGACAGGCAGTTGTCGGGCGAGGCTGGCGCCGACGCCAAAGAACATCGGATCGCCACTGGCGAGGACGCAGACAGGCTCGCCGCGTCTGGTCAGTACCGGGTCGAGGGAAAACGGGCTGGGCCATGGCTGCCGTTCACCCCGGATGCAAGCCGGCAACAGATCCAGCTGCCGTTGACCGCCAATGATCCGCGAAGCGCCCAATAGAGCATGTCGGGCGTTTTTACCCAGGCCCTTGAAGCCGTCTTCACCGATACCTACCACTGTCAGCCAGGGGGTCATGCTGTTCCTCATTTGCAAAGCGAAGCTGTCATCACCGCGCTCAGGCCTGTGTCGACCTGCACGGGTGCGCATCATAGCGCGGTGTTGATTGCCGTGGCCTGCGGTCAGTCGGTGAAATCGCTGCGCGGGGCGTCATCCTCTATTCCTTCGCAAGTCGAACTTGCTCATGAGGATTTCGCGACGTTTCTTGTCGATGAGTGCTCTTTTAGCGTCGAGTTTGTTTCTGTCCAGTTTCAGGTAAGCCCGTTGTTGAATGATTTTTGTAGCCTGCCCCTCCCAATCGACGAACAGAAAAGCGCTTTTTTTTGCATAACTCACCAACTCCAGATTGAACACGGCAATTTCCAGGAAACCCTTGGCGTCGTAACGTGCAGGCGTGACCTGAAATCGCTTTCCCATCAGGCTTTCCGTATCCAGGGAGTAGAGGGCCGGTTTATCCGGTTTCAATGCGTCGAGCGTGTCGATCATGGCGTTGCCTTGGCGCCTGTCCGGCATGGCCTGGGCGCTTTGTACCAGGAAGTCCGCGACACTATTGGAGACGTCGTGACGAATGCGGGTGGAAATGCTGTCCTCGAAGACCCACCAGCCGAGGAAATTCAGCGTGTTGACATATTCATCGAGCCATTGTGTCGAGTCGGTAAAACGACTGCAGAGCATATCGGCGGATCGAGTGGCGATCTGTGTGCAATGGGTCATGTCGTCAAAGTCTTGCAGCGAGAGTTCTCCAATGCACGAAATCAAATTGGGGCCGGTTAACAGGCCCGCTGGGGTTTTATTATCCATATGCAACTCCTGACAAACATCCTTGTTGGTCACTGCAAAGTACAAGAGCCCCCGGGCAGTTGAAAATTTCTCGGCGTGTTGATTTGATTCTTTCTGTAAGTACTTGCGTTTCGTCGTCAATCCACTCGGTCTTTTCATCCGGTTGGATAAAGCAGGCATAATGCCGCTCTTCGTCCCGTTACCGGTCATCCCGTGAATTCACGTCCAATCTCCAGTCCTTTGCGCCCTTCGGCCTGTCCCGGGTTGTTGCGTGTCGTCCAGGCGCTGGATGGCGGAATTTGCCGGATCAAACTCGACGGTGGCTCCCTGCGCGCGGACCAGGCCGTGGCTGTCGCTGACGCTGCCCGGCGGTATGCCGGTGGCGTCATCGAAGCGACCAACCGGGCGAACCTGCAAATTCGCGGGATTGGTCAGCAGACGCCGGCGTTGATCGAGAGCCTGCTGGCCGCTGGACTGGGGCCCACCACGGCCCTTGGCGACGACGTGCGCAATCTGATGCTGAGCCCCAGTGCCGGCATCGATCAGGACATGCTGATCGACACTCGGCCGCTGGCCCGGCAAATTCTAAACAGCTTGCAAACCCATCCGCGCTTCCATGAGTTATCGGCCAAGTTCGCGGTGCAGCTTGATGGCGGTGAAAGCGTGGCGATGCTCGAGCATCCACATGACCTGTGGTTGAGCGCGATTGAGCGCAACGGCGAGGCACTGCTGGTCTTCGGTCTTGCCGGGTGTCCTGTAGACCCACCCGTCGGCGCGGTATTGCTGGGCGATGGACATCGCCTGGTGGTGGCCGTGCTGGAGTTGTTTCTGGAACTCGCGCGACCGGACCAGACCCGAATGCGCCATCTGCTGGCCGAACATTCACGCCCTTCGTTGCTGCAAACGCTGGCCGGGCGCGTACCCTTGCTCGACATCGGACAATGGCAAGCCCCGGTTCGCCGTTCCGGTCAACCCATCGGCAGTTTTCCACAACGTCAGGAAGGCCTGATGTACGTCGGAGCCATGCCACCGCTGGGGCGGCTCGACCCGACGATGCTCAAGGGGGCGGCCGAGCTCTGCGCAACCCTGGGTGACGCCAGCCTGCGCCTGACGCCGTGGCAAAGCCTGTTGCTGCCCAATATCCGTCACCAGGATGCCGCGCTCGTCATCCAACAGTTGCAGGCGCTGGGTTTCCTGGTCGACCCCCGTCAGCCCCTGTGCTCTGTGGTGGCCTGCACCGGCTCGGCCGGTTGTGGCAAAGGGTTGGCGGATACCAAGGGCGATGCGCGGCAACTGGCGGCACGGCTGCACGATCAGCCGGAGCGGCAGCAGGTGCACTTGTCGGGTTGCCCGCGCTCCTGTGCATGCGCCCATACGGCGCCCGTCACACTGCTGGCGACCGGTACCGGTCACTACGATCTTTATTTTCGCGATGCAGCGTTGCCGGGTTTCGGCGCGCTGCAAGCACGCAATCTCACAATTGAAGCGGCTGGCGCATGGCTTGATGCCCGCCCACGGAGTCCCCTTGATGCTTGATTACATCCGCGACGGTCAGGAGATCTATCGCAATTCTTTCGCGATCATTCGCGCCGAGGCCAACCTGGAGCGAATCCCGGCTGATCTGGAAAAACTCGCGGTCCGGGTGATCCACGCCTGCGGTATGGTCGAGGCGATCGATGGCCTGCAGTTTTCCGCAGGCGCGGGCAAGGCCGGGCGCGATGCGTTAGCCGCGGGGGCGCCGATTCTGTGCGATGCGCGGATGGTCTCCGAGGGCGTGACCCGTGCCCGCTTGCCGGCGAACAACGAAGTGATCTGCACCCTGCGCGATGACAGCGTGCCGGACCTGGCCCGTGAGCTGGGCAATACGCGCTCGGCCGTGGCGCTGGAGCTGTGGCGTCCCTACCTGGAAGGCAGCGTGGTAGTGATTGGCAATGCGCCGACCGCCTTGTTCTACCTGCTGGAAATGCTCGACGCCGGTGCCCCCAAGCCTGCCCTGATCCTCGGTTTCCCGGTGGGATTTGTCGGCGCCGCCGAGTCCAAGGCGATGCTCGCGGCGAACAGTCGTGGCGTGCCCTTTGTGATCATGCAAGGCCGCCTGGGTGGTAGCGCCATGGCTGCCGCCGCCGTCAATGCCCTCGCCACGGAGATTGAATGATGCAGCAACCAGGACGTTTGATCGGCCTTGGCGTCGGCCCCGGTGATCCGGAACTGATTACCGTCAAGGCCCTGCGCCTGCTGCGCGAATCGCCGGTGGTGGCGTATTTCGTTGCCAAAGGCAAAAAGGGCAATGCCTTCGGCATCATCGAAGCACACCTGCAGGACGCGCAGACGCTGCTGCCACTGGTCTACCCGGTCACCACCGAGGCCTTGCCGGCGCCGCTGTCCTACGAGCAGGTGATCAGCGATTTCTACGATACCGCTGGCGAACAACTGGCCGCGCATCTCGATGCCGGTCGTGACGTGGCCGTGATCTGCGAAGGCGATCCGTTCTTCTACGGCTCCTACATGTACCTGCACGACCGTCTGGCCGAGCGCTATGAGGCCGAAGTCGTGCCGGGTGTCTGCTCGATGCTGGGCGGCGCCTCGGTGCTCGGTGCGCCACTGGTGTACCGCAACCAGAGTCTGTCGGTGTTGTCCGGCGTGCTGCCGCACGAAGAGCTCAAGCGCCGCCTGGCCGATGCCGATGCCGCGGTGGTCATGAAGCTGGGGCGCAATTTCCCCAAGGTCCGCCAGGTGCTGGAAGAACTGGGCCTGGCCGGGCGAGCGCTGTACGTCGAGCGCGCGACCATGGCCAACCAGAAGATCGTGCCGCTGGATCAGGTCGATCCGCTGTCTTCGCCGTATTTCTCGCTGATCATCGTTCCCGGTGAAAGGTGGCAAGGCTGATGACTCGTCCCGTCCCGGCGATTGTCATTCTTGGTAATGGCAGCCTCGCTACCGCACGCAAGATCCAGCAGTTGTCCCCGGGCGCCCTGATCCACGGCCTGGCCGAACGGGTCGAAGGTGCTGACCGCCTCTACCAGGAGTTCGGCGCAACCCTGCGTGAACTCTATCAACAGGCCACGCCGATCATTGCGCTGTGCGCGGCCGGCATCGTGATTCGCACCCTGGCGCCGCTGCTGCTGGAAAAGGGCGCGGAGCCGCCGGTCCTGGCGGTTGCCGAAGATGGCAGCGCGGTGGTGCCGCTGTTGGGCGGCCTGGGCGGCGTCAATCTGCTGGCCCGGGAAATTGCCCAAGGGCTGGGCGTGGCGGCGGCGATCACCACCAGTGGCGAGCTGCGCTTCGGCACCTGTTTGCTCAACCCGCCAAGCGGCTATGCATTGGCTGACCTGGAGCTCGGCAAACGTTTTGTGTCCGACCTGCTCGGCGGCGAACCTGTACGGATCGAAGGTGAAGCACCTTGGCTCGCGCAAGCACAGTTGCCCCAGGATCAGCAGGCGAATCTGTCGATTCATGTCAGCACCGCCGAGCGCGAACCTGCGGCCAATGAGTTGCTGATCTATCCAAAAAGCGTCGTAGCGCTGGTGAGCGACGACGTTGCAGACCTGCCCGAGGCCATTCGCCAGGCTTTGCGTCGGGCGAAAATTGCGCAGCAATCCCTGGCGTGCCTGTTGGCCAGCGATCAGATGATGGGTAATCCGACGCTGCATGATGTGGCGCTGGAGTTGGGTGTCGCGCTGCGGTTTACGGCAGCGGCCAGCGTCGAGGAGGTGATCGGGCTCCCCGTGGTTCTGCACACCGATAACGGAATTACCCTGGCGGTCGCCGAACAGCCGCTGGACGTCACGCTGATCGGTCGTCCCCGCGGGCGCCTTGCCGTCATCGGCATCGGTCCGGGTGCTGTCGAGTTGATGGTGCCGGCGGTCAAGGCGGAACTGGCGCGTGCCAACGACGTGCTCGGTTATGAAACCTATGTGCGCATGGCGGGCCCTTATCGACCAGACCAGGTGTTGCACTGCACCGACAACCGTGAAGAAATGCAGCGCGCCCGGCATGCCTTTGAGCTCGCTGTGCAAGGCCGCAGCGTGGTGGTTGTGTCTTCCGGGGATCCCGGCGTATTTGCCATGGCGGCGGCGGTGCTCGAAGCACTGCATGAATCCGGCGACCCGACCTGGCATCAGGTCGACCTGGAGATCCTGCCGGGTGTCTCGGCCTCACTGGCGACAGCCGCCCAGGCGGGAGCACCGCTGGGGCATGACTTCTGTGTGCTGTCGCTGTCGGACAACCTCAAGCCATGGGAGATCATCGAGAAACGCCTGGACCTGGCGGCGCAGGCTGATCTGGCGATGGCGTTCTATAACCCGATCTCACGGTCACGGCCGTGGCAGTTGGGGCGCGCACTGGAGGTCGTCGCCCGGCACCGTGCAGCCGATACACCGGTGGTGCTGGGGCGCGATATCGCCCGTCCGGGACAGACTTTGCGGGTAACGACCCTCGGTCAATTGACGCCGGATCAGGTCGACATGCGAACCATGGTGTTGATCGGTTCATCCACGACCCGGGTGTTTCCACGCTTGCATGGGTTGTCATGGGTGTACACGCCACGAAGTTATGGTGACAAGTTGATCGACATCAAATAGGCATTTCTGTTTTCAAATTGAATAACATTGGATCGCCCGAGTCGTTGGCTCGGGCGATTTTTTGTCTGGCTTCAAGTTATACACATATGGTCATTAGTGCAGTTTGTAGGCGGCGGTGCAGTGGGTTAGATTCGTTTTGCCCAGGAGGGCGCTAAACGAAACTAATAAGGATTGTTTGATATGTTAAATAATGAAGGTTCTCTGAGTGTAGAAGAAAGTAATGACTTGGTCGGCTGGCGTATTGCGCGGCGCCAGTCCCTGATGCCGAATGTTGCCCGAATGCAAAAGCTGGCCACCGTGGAAGTTTCGAGTCCTACCAAGGAGCTCGATGCTGTTGTCCTTGGGAATACACTTGTCGGTTACGGCGACAATGTGTCACTCGAGAACATGGAAATTATCGAAAACATCATCAAGTTTTCGAAGATGGAGGCGACCCTGGAAGTCCCGGGTGATAAAAAGCCTAAGGAGTGGCATCGTGCATTTCTAAATTGCATGGAAGATCTGGGCTGCTACGTTCCCGACAGCGGTTATGTCGAGCACAGTCGCAGTGCTGTGCAGCTGACGATGGCCAACATCGTCACAGACATTATCAAGGCGGGTATCGATGCGGCAAAAGCGGCCATTCCTGGTGCGACGGTATTGGGCGCGGTCGCGGATTCCACCCTGGATGCGCTGAAGAAGGAGCCCGAAACCATCAAGGTTTTCAACTATGAAGTCACGAAGACCAAAGGTGTCAAACTGGCGATATTGCCCTGCGAGCAACTGAAGAATGGTCTGGTCCTGATCATGTTGTCGTCCATCGACAGCAATGCCGACAAAGACGATGGCAAGGTGGTTTTTTTAGACTGGAAGACATCGGACCTGAATACTTTTCGCGCCGCCTCTTTTGTCACTTTCAACCCGCTTCGTTATTCTCACGTCAAACAAGACATTGAAGCAGTGCTCGGTCTGCACCAGAGCACGCAGTTGGTAAAACGGTTTCAACGACGTAAACGCACACAATAATCAGCAGGCCCAGAGGTTACTGACCTCTGGGTGTGCTGGAGCATTCAGGGCACCAGGTAACCCTTCACGCCCGTGAATATAATCTGCGCCGCCAACGCACACACAAACAGCCCCATCAATCGGCTGACTATCTGCAAGCCCTGGTCGCCGAGTATGCGTTCAATACGGTTGGACAGGTACAGCACCACCCCCACGGTAAAGCTGGCCAGGGCAATACTGACGATGGCCGTGAGTTTGTCGTCCCAGTGCGGCTGACTCACGCCCATCACCAGCAAGGCGCCAATGGTGCCGGGGCCGACGGTCAGCGGGATGGTCAGGGGGACGATGGTCACGTCCTGTTGCACGTTGTCGGTCTGCACCGCCGATTTGCCCTGGGCCATGCCCAGCGCCGAGATGAACAGCA
This sequence comes from Pseudomonas sp. PLMAX, assembly GCF_046042685.1. Lineage (NCBI taxonomy): Bacteria > Pseudomonadati > Pseudomonadota > Gammaproteobacteria > Pseudomonadales > Pseudomonadaceae > Pseudomonas > Pseudomonas sp. PLMAX. The sequence goes on from NZ_CP064949.1 coordinate 800,151, forward strand.
CACTGCCGGCACCGATGCGGAAGGCGTCCACGGTGATGCCGAACACGCTGAAAATTACCCGCCCGAACAGGTACAGCAAGACACTGGAGACCAAGGTGGCAATGGCCACTTTCCAGGCCAGTCGACGTTGTTCCTTGCGCGAATAACCGCGGGTCAGGCTGATGAAGCAGGACAACACGAAGAACGGGCTGTAGAGCACCAGCATCTTCAGGTAAACGCTGAACAACACGTGGAGCATGGGGCAGGCTCACTGGCGAGGGAAGTCGAGGGAGAGTCTAACAGGCGCCGTGGAGTCTGTCGGCTCAGGACGTTGGCGTCGTCGTGCGGTTCTGATCGCGCTGGGCAACCCAGTGTTCGATCAATTCGCGCAACTGCGAGAGCTCGACCGGCTTGGCCATGTGTCCGTCCATTCCGGCCTGGCGTGCCCGCTCCTTATGCTCGGCGAGGATGTGTGCGGTCAACGCGACCACCGGGGTGCGGGTCCGCTGATTGCCGACTTCCCAGGCACGCAGCTGCTGGGTCGCCGAAAAGCCGTCGAGGATCGGCATTTCGCAGTCCATCAGCACCAGGTCGTAACGCTGCGCCTTCATCGCCACCAAGGCTTCTTCGCCATTGCTGGCGGTGTCCGGTTGCAGGTTGAGCTTGCCCAGCATGCCGCGGATGACCTTGGTCGAAATGCTGTTGTCTTCGGCCACCAGAATGCGGAAATCGCTGGGCACCTTGATCGGCAACGGCGGGCCGGATGGCAAGTGTGGCGGGACCGCGAGCCCTTTGTTGCGCTGGTTCAGTTCGTCGGCCAGGGTGGTCTTGAGGGTATAGCCGGCCACGGGTTTGGCCAGGATGCGTTTGATCCCCGAGTTGCGCGCGATGATCTTGCTCGGCGCATTGCTGATGCCGGTCAGCATGATGAGCAGGATGTCGTGGTTCAGGCTCGGGTCTTCCTTGATCTTGGCAGCCAGTTGCATGCCGGTCATGCCGGGCATGTTCTGGTCCAGCAGGACCACATCGAAGTAGTCACGCAGGTGCGCCTTGGTGCGCAACAACGCCAACGCTTCCTTGCCCGAGGGTACGGCGCTCACGTTCAAGCCCCAGGCGGTGCACTGCTGCACCAGCACCTTGCGGCAGGTGTCGTTGTCATCCACCACCAGTACCCGTGCACCCTGCAGCGGGCCATCGAGGTCCGAGGTCGGATGCTCCAGGCGGTCAGGGTCCAGCGGCAAGGTCAGCCACAAGGTACTGCCCTGGTTGTTGCCACTCTTGATGCCGAATTCGCCTTGCATCAGGCGAATCAGTTGACGGGCGATCACCAGCCCCAGATTACCGCCCAGGTGGTTGGTCGAGAGGAAATGCTTGCTGTGCAGTTCGGCGTGCATCAGCGCGTCGCGCTCTTCGGCGTCCATCGGTTCGCCGCTGTCTTGTACGGCGATGCGCAGGCGTGGATGGCTGCTGCGTTCGTCGAGGGCGACGACGATCAGGATCTCGCCTTCGTCGGTTTTCTTCAGGGCATTTTCCAAAAGGCTCAGCAACGTCTGGCGCAAGCGCGTCGGGTCGCCACTGATCACGCGCGGTACTTGTGGCTGAATGAAGCTGATCAGCTCGACGTTCTGCTGCTCGGCCTTGGCGCGGAAGATGCTCAGGCAGTCTTCGATCAGGGCGTTGAGATCGAACTGCACATCATCCAGTTCGATCTGTCCGGACTCGAGTTTGGAAATGTCGAGAATTTCGTTGATCAATGTCAGCAGTTCGTTGCCGGCACTGTGGATGGTCTGCACATAATCGCGCTGCTTGACCGACAGCGGCGTGCCCAGCAGTAACTCGGTCATGCCCAGCACGCCATTCATCGGCGTGCGGATCTCATGGCTGATCTTTGCCAGGAACTCGGCCTTGGCATTGACCTCGGCGTTGCTGGCCGCCAGGTCGCGACTGATACTGAAGCGCGCTTCGGTAATACTGCGCTGGCGTTCGCTCAGGGCAATGCTCATCAACAGGCCACTGATGCAGATGAACACCAGCAGGGTGGTGATCAGGTCATGGGGTTCGATCAGGGTCAGCCCCAGCAAGGCGGGCAGGATGATCAGGGTGCCAAGGTTGAATACCACCATGGCCGCCACGAACAGCCGCGCCGGGCGATAGCCTTTTTGCCAGTGATAGGCGCTGACGAACAACATGCTCAGGCCGGCCAGTGCGACCAGTGCGTAGGTGATGATGTTCAGTGGCAGCGTGTTGACGAACAACAGCAGCAGGCTGCAGATCATGATGAACAGGATGTCGCCCACCAGCAGCTTGTTCAGCGGATGCGGGCCGAGGGGCTTGAAGAAACGATAGGCAAATATCAGGCCGCTGGGGGCCGTCAGCAGCAAGGCGAGGTAGGCACCGGGGGTTTGCACGGCCTGCCAGTCCGGGATCCAGGGGCCCGCCAGGTTCAACAACAGCACCAGGCTGAGCATCAACAAGGCTTCGCACACCGCCAGCCAGACACTGCTGGTCGAGCGGGTATAGGCATAGCGGATGAGGTTGTGCAGGATCAGCATGGCAATGCAGCCCAACAGCAGCCCGTAGACCAGCGTCTGGTTCTGATTGGCCGCGGTGATGACCGCCGATTGCAAGGTGATGTAGGGCCTCAACTGGTGTTCGGAAACCAGTCGCAGGTAAACGTCCAGGGTCTTTTCGCTTTGCGGCAACGGCAGCATGAAGTCGCTGCTGGGCAATGGGCGGTCTGCCAGCGGTTGCTCGTTGCCTGTATGGGATTGCTCGATCAGCTTGTCGCCGTCAAACACATACAGGTTGAAGTGCAGCAGATCGGGTGCGAACACCCGCAGCAATTGTTCATGCTTGCCCGGCGCAAGCTTGAAACGCAGCCATAGCGCACCCTCGGGCTCGGCCGCCGTGAGGTGGTCGAGTTCGATGGGGCTGAAATGATTGGTGTAGCGGGCGGAGCGTATGTCGCTCAGCTGCAGGTCGCCCTGTTCGTCGAGCAATACCGCCCAGCCACTGCCTTGCGCGGCCTGGGCCGGGAGCATGCAGAGCAAGGTCAGCATTGTGACGGTTAGAGTTATGGCAATCCTGAGCCAGCGCACGGCGAAATCCTTTCGTAGGTTAATGCCAGAATATAACTATGCGCGGCGCCGCAATAGCCAGGCAAGGGCTGCAAGCCCCTGCCTGTCGTTATGTTGCTTATTCCTGTTCGCCACGCTCGCGGGCAATGGCGCGGTAGCCAATGTCCTTGCGATAGAAACAGCCTTCCCAATCGATCTTGGCCGCCAGTTTGTAAGCCTGCTGCTGGGCGGCATCGACGCTGGCGCCCATGGCCGTGGCGCAAAGCACGCGGCCGCCGGCGGTCACGACTTGACCGTCCTTGAGCGCGGTACCGGCGTGGAAGACTTTGCCTTCCAGTGCCGCGGCTGCATCCAGGCCATTGATGGCCACACCCTTGGCGTAGTCACCAGGATAGCCGCCTGCCGCCAGGACGATGCCGACGCTCGGACGTGGATCCCATTGCGCTTCGACCTTGTCCAGCGCCTGCGCCAGGGCGGCTTCGACCAGCAAAACCAGGCTCGACTGCAAACGCAGCATGACCGGCTGGGTCTCCGGGTCACCGAAACGGCAGTTGAACTCGATGACTTTCGGGTTGCCCGCCTTGTCGATCATCAGGCCGGCATACAGGAAACCGGTGTAGACATTGCCTTCCTCGGCCATGCCGCGCACGGTCGGCCAGATCACCAGGTCCATGACGCGCTGGTGCACTTCGCTGGTCACCACCGGGGCAGGGGAGTAGGCGCCCATGCCGCCAGTGTTCGGGCCGGTGTCGCCGTCGCCGACGCGCTTGTGGTCCTGGCTGGTGGCCATCGGCAAGACGTTCTTGCCGTCGACCATGACGATGAAGCTGGCTTCTTCGCCGTCGAGGAACTCTTCGATCACTACGCGCGAACCGGCATCGCCGAATGCATTGCCCGCGAGCATGTCACGCACCGCGTCTTCGGCTTCGGCCAGGGTCATGGCAACGATCACGCCTTTACCGGCGGCCAGGCCGTCGGCCTTGATCACGATCGGCGCGCCTTTTTCACGCAGGTAAGCCAGGGCCGGCTCGATCTCGGTGAAGTTCTGGTAGTCGGCGGTCGGGATCTTGTGGCGAGCCAGGAAGTCCTTGGTGAAGGCTTTCGAGCCTTCAAGCTGGGCAGCACCGGCGGTCGGACCGAAGCAGTCCAGGCCACGGGAGCGGAACAGGTCGACCACACCGGCGACCAGCGGCACTTCCGGGCCGACGATGGTCAGGGAAACGTTTTTCTCGGCAAAATCCGCCAGTTGCTCAAGGGCCAGTACGTCGATGGCGACGTTCTCGCACTTGGCTTCGATGGCGGTGCCGGCGTTGCCCGGTGCCACGAACACTTTCTGCACCCGTGGATCCTGGGCTACTTTCCAGGCCAGGGCGTGTTCACGGCCACCGCTGCCAATGATCAAGACATTCATTTCAAAAACCTCGGATGACGCTAATTCTTGATAGCACCGCTGGGATGCTCTTTTGTGGGAGCGGGCTTGCTCGCGAAAGCGGTGTGTCAGCCAACATCAATGTCGCTGACAGATTGCATTCGCGAGCAAGCCCGCTCCCACATTTGATCGTCGTGTTTAGTGACGGAAGTGGCGCATGCCAGTAAAGACCATGGCGATGCCGGCTTCGTCTGCTGCCGCAATCACTTCAGCATCACGCATCGAGCCACCTGGCTGGATCACCGCGGTGATGCCAACCTTGGCCGCATTGTCCAGGCCGTCGCGGAACGGGAAGAATGCATCGGAAGCCATCACCGAACCGGCTACCTGCAAACCAGCATGTTCAGCCTTGATCGCAGCAATACGCGCGGAGTTCACGCGGCTCATCTGGCCTGCGCCGACACCGATGGTCTGACGGTTCTTGGCGTAGACGATGGCGTTGGACTTCACGTACTTGGCGACTTTCCAGGCGAAGATCAGGTCGTTGATTTCCTGCTCGGTCGGTGCGCGCTTGGTCACGACCTTGAGGTCATCGGCGCCGATCATGCCGATATCGCGGCTCTGCACCAGCAGGCCACCGTTGACGCGCTTGTAGTCCCAGGCAGCGGCGCGATCAGCCGACCACTCGCCACAGGCCAGCAGGCGTACGTTGGCCTTGGCAGCGACGATGGCGCGGGCTTCTTCGCTGACGCTCGGGGCGATGATCACTTCGACGAACTGACGCTCGACGATGGCCTTGGCGGTCTCGGCGTCCAGTTCGCGGTTGAAGGCGATGATGCCGCCGAACGCGGATTCGGTGTCGGTGGCGTAGGCCAGGTCGTAGGCCTTGCGGATGCCGCCTTCGGCGTCCGGGCTGACGGCCACGCCGCACGGGTTGGCGTGCTTGACGATCACACACGCCGGCTTGACGAAGCTCTTCACGCATTCCAGCGCGGCATCGGTGTCGGCCACGTTGTTGTACGACAGTTCCTTGCCTTGCAGCTGGGTCGCGGTGGCAATGCCAACTTCGGCAGGCTTGGCTTCCACGTAGAACGCCGCGCTCTGGTGCGGGTTCTCGCCGTAGCGCATTTCCTGGGCCTTGATGAACTGGCTGTTGAAGGTGCGCGGGAACTCGCTGCGACCTTCCGTGCTGAGGGTGTCAGCGGCCTGGTTCACAGTGCCCATGTAGTTGGCGATCATGCCGTCGTAGGCGGCAGTGTGTTCGAAGGCCTTGAGCATCAGGTCGAAACGCTGGGCGTAGGTCAGGCCGCCGGCTTTCAGGTTTTCCAGGACGCTGGCGTAGTCGCTGGCGTTGACCACGATGGCCACGTCCTTGTGGTTCTTGGCTGCCGAACGAACCATGGTCGGGCCGCCGATGTCGATGTTCTCGATGGCGGTCGGCAGGTCGCAGCCAGGCTTGCTGATGGTGGCTTCAAACGGGTACAGGTTGACCGCTACCAGGTCGATCGGCTTGATGCCGTGTTCGTTCATGATGGCGTCGTCGATACCGCGACGACCGAGGATCCCGCCGTGGATTTTCGGGTGCAGGGTTTTCACCCGACCGTCCATCATTTCGGCGAAGCCGGTGTAATCCGCGACTTCCACTGCGGCAACGCCGTTGTCCTGCAGCAGCTTGAACGTCCCGCCGGTGGAGAGGATCTCGACACCCAGGGCTTCAAGCTCCTTGGCGAATTCGAGGATCCCGGTCTTGTCGGAAACGCTGATCAAGGCGCGGCGGATCGGCAGGCGGGTAGTCTGGTCGGTCATCTCAATTTCCATCAAAAGCAAAGGAAGTCAGCAAAAAAGGCGACCGGTCTTACGCGGGCGCCTTTCTGGTTTGATTGAATGCTTACAGCAAATCGTACTGCTTGAGTTTCTTGCGCAGCGTGCCCCGGTTCAGTCCGAGCATCTCGCTGGCCTTGGTCTGGTTGCCCTTGACGTAGTTCATCACGCACTCGAGCAGGGGAGCCTCGACTTCGGAGAGCACCAGGTTGTACACGTCCGTGACGGCAGCGCCCTCAAGGTGGGCGAAATAATTGTGCAGCGCCTTCTCGACACTCCCGCGAAGGGTCTGGCCTTCTTCGCTTGGCGTATTGAGGTGCTGTTTCAAATTCACGTTGTCGCTCACGGGTGCAGTTCCACTCACTAAAGTCTCGGTCATCATCGTCATGCGGCCACCCCTTTTGCGTCCCCTGTCAGGCTCTTGAACCGTCCGGCAAAGAAGCCCTGGACGTTGGCGCATTGTGCTTCCGTATCTTCCAAACGATTGAAGTGGGCGCGAAACTCCCTGGCGCCCGGCAAGGTTGCGAGATACCAGCCCACATGCTTTCGAGCAATGCGTACGCCCATCACGTCTCCATAGAAGGCGTGCAGCGCAGCCAGATGCTCTAGCAGAATGCGTTCCACTTCGATCAGGTCCAGCGCCGGGAGCTTCTCGCCGGTGCGCAGGAAATGGTCGATCTCGCGAAAAATCCATGGCCGCCCCTGGGCGGCCCGGCCCACCAGCAGGCCGTCGGCACCGGTCGCGTCGAGCACGTACCGGGCCTTCTCTGGCGAATCGATATCGCCGTTGGCGAAGACCGGCATCGACACCGCCTGCTTGATCGCGGCAATGGTGTCGTACTCGGCCTCGCCGGTGTACAGGTCGGCACGGGTGCGGCCATGCACCGCCAGCGCCGTAATACCGGCCTGCTCGGCGATCTTCGCCACCGTCAGGCCGTTCTTGTTGTCCCGGTCCCAGCCGGTACGGATCTTCAGGGTAACCGGCACATCGACCGCAGCCACGACGGCCTGCAGGATCTCGGTGACCAATGCTTCATCCTTCAACAGTGCGGACCCGGCGGCCTTGTTGCAGACCTTCTTGGCCGGGCAGCCCATGTTGATATCAATGATCTGCGCGCCCAGCTCGACGTTGGCCCGGGCCGCATCCGCCAGCATCTGTGCGTCACCACCGGCGATCTGTACCGAGCGTGGCTCGGGATCACCTTCGTGGATCATGCGCATGCGAGACTTGCGGGTGTTCCACAGACTCATGTCGCTGGTGACCATTTCCGAGACTACTAGCCCCGCGCCCAATCGCTTGCACAGCTGACGAAAGGGTTGGTCGGTGACACCCGCCATCGGGGCGAGAATCAAGCCGTTGTGTAATGTGTATGGACCGATGCGTACCGCCGACATAGGACTTCCCTGTTGTGGGGCCGGATCATGAGAGTTCGAAAAAGGGTTGGCATGATACCCGCTCTCGATGACTGGATAAAGGCTGAATTGAACAAAATCTGAACAGTTATTCTGTTATCGCCAGCGGTTTGGTCCGCGCGGGCAAAGTCAGAAAGCCGTCGTCAATCGCCGGCCAGTGAATCGATTCACTCGGGCGAATGGAAGCTCAGGCTGTAATTCACCGCCTTGGCGCCTGGGTCGAGGATGTCCAGAGCGATGTGAATGGGCGTTTGCGGAGGCATTTCCACCCGGCCTTCGAGGTCGCCATTGAGGTACTCGCCGGGTTTGAAGCGGCGGCTGGCGATCAAGTGGCCATTGAGGTCGGCAAAACGCAGCTCCAGCAACGGGAAGGGCTGCGAGAAGGTGGCCCGGTTGTAGATGATCGCATCGACCACCAGGGCGCCACTGAACTCCGGGTGGCTTCGGACCACCAGGTTACTGCTCTTGATTTTCGCGATGTCGACCTTGGAGGGCACCGTGCAGCCGATTTGCGGGCACAGTTGCTGGAACCAGGGGCGGTACTGGTCCTGGCGCGCCAGTTCGTCGAAATGATAGGCGACATACTGGCCGACGAGTGCGCCGGCGCCCAGCAGTACCAACAAGAGCCAGAGCAGCCGGCGACCCCAGGGTGAGCGACGTTTTTGCCAGTCCAGTTGCAATGGGTCGTCGGTCAGGTCCTGCAGCACTTCTGCACGAACCCCGGGTTCGCTGCGCTCGCGGCGCTTGCGTGGCGGCTCGATCGACGGCAGGTCGTCGTCGATCGCTTCGGTTGCTGTCAGGCGTGGGTGATGCGCTGGGGTGTCGAGCGGATCGTTCAGGCGCAGTTGCGGGGGCTGCGGTTCATCGTCCAGATCCACTGGTTCCAGTGACAGCGATGGCTCGGTGCGCTCGGTTTTGCTCGGCTCGCTCGGTGGCTCCGGGGTATCCAGTGCGTCGAGCGTCTCGAGGGTATCAAGTGTGTCGGCCGCTTGGGCGCGATCGGCAGCCGATTCGCTGAACAGGCTGTCGGGCCAGGGGGCTTCGTCGTGCTCGGCGCTGTCGCGGCGAGCGCTGAGCGTGTCTTCGCGGTGCCGGCCGAACTCGGTGGTCGGCTGGATTTCCCGCTGTTCAAGCCGGGCGAGTTCTTCGTCCAGGTCGAGGCTGTCCAGGTCCAGCTCGGCGGCGCTCCATTGTTTTTGACTGATGGCGCGCGGCTGTGGCGGTTCGACAGTCTCCCGGGGTGCCGGCGTCGGCACGGGGGCTTCCTTGCCGGCCTGCTCCAGCAGTTGCTTGGCGGCGTTGAACACCTGCAGGCATGAGCCACAGCGAACAACCCCGCGCGCCACGCTCAATTGGGCATGGTTGACGCGGAAGCTGGTTTGGCAATGCGGACACTGGGTGACGAAGCTGTCGGTCATGCGGCAATCCGGTAGATGCAGACGCCCATTCTAGCGCCGACGGCCAGTGATGCGCACCCAGCCATCGCGATTGGCGATCGGGTCCAGATCGAAGTCCTTGGCGTAGGCGGCGGCCACTTCGTCGCCTTGCTCGGCGAGGATGCCCGACAGCGCCAGTCGACCGCCCGGCTTGACCAGTCCCGACAGCTGCGGCGCCAGGGAAACCAGCGGGCCGGCGAGAATGTTGGCCACCAGCACATCGGCCTGGACCTGCGGCAAATCTTGCGGCAGATACAGAGGGAACAATTCATCGGCGATGTTATTGCGCCCGGCGTTGTCGCGGGAGGCTTCCAGTGCCTGGACGTCGATGTCGGTACCCACGGCCTCTTTGGCACCCAGCAGCAGGGCGGCAATGGCCAGGATCCCCGAGCCGCAGCCGAAATCCAGCACGTTGCAGCCTTTGAGGTCCTGGCCGTCGAGCCATTCCAGGCACAGTGCGGTGGTCGGGTGGGTGCCGGTGCCGAAGGCCAGGCCCGGATCCAGCAGCAGGTTTACCGCGTCTGGCTCGGGGGCGGCGTGCCAGCTCGGCACGATCCACAGGCGCTGGCCAAAACGCATCGGCTGGAAACCGTCCATCCAGCTGCGTTCCCAGTCCTGGTCTTCGATCACTTCGCTGTGATGCTCGGGCAGCGGGCCGCCAGTCAGCAACTCAAGGTGGGCCAGTACCGGGCCAGGCTCGGTACCACCTTCGAACAGCGCCAGCAGGTGGGTGTGGGACCACAGCGGCGTGGTGTTGAGTTCAGGCTCGAAGATCGGCTGGTCTTCGGCGTCCATGAAGGTCACCGACACGGCGCCCACTTCAAGGAAAGCGTCTTCGTAGGTTTCGGCTTGTTCTGGGCTGATGGCGAGGCGTACTTGCAGCCAAGGCATGGCGGGCACCTTTGAAAAATATTGATTGCAGCCTAGCGGGCTGCGAGAAGCGCGCAAGTTTACGCGAGCGCGGAGGTTTTGTGGGAGTGGCTTGGTTTGAGCATCAACACATACCCTGTGGGAGCGGGCTTGCTCGCGAATGCGGTGGCACATCCAACATGGATGCCGACTGACCCACCGCTTTCGCGAGCAAGCCCGCTCCCACAGGGGGTGTGTTTGGGTTCCAGAAACAACAAAGCCGCCCGAAGGCGGCCTTGTCGATCGGGTCGAAGCTTAGTGCTTCTCGCCAGCCAGCTTGTGCTCGAGGTAGTGAATGTTCACGCCCCCTTTGCAGAAGCCTTCGTCGCGGGTCAGGTCGCGGTGCAGCGGGATGTTGGTCTTGATCCCGTCGACCACGATCTCGTCCAGCGCATTGCGCATGCGCGCCATGGCTTCGTCACGGGTTGCGCCGTAGGTGATCAGCTTGCCGATCAACGAGTCGTAGTTCGGCGGAACGGCATAACCACTGTACAGGTGCGAATCGACGCGAACGCCGTTGCCGCCTGGAGCGTGGAAGTGCTTGACCGTGCCTGGGCTCGGCATGAAGGTTTTCGGGTCTTCGGCGTTGATCCGGCATTCCAGCGCGTGACCGCGGATGACCACGTCATCCTGGGTGAACGACAGCTTGTTGCCGGCGGCGATGCTGAGCATCTCCTTGACGATGTCGATACCGGTGACCATTTCCGAAACCGGGTGCTCTACCTGGACACGAGTGTTCATCTCGATGAAGTAGAAGCGACCGTTCTCGTACAGGAACTCGAAAGTACCTGCGCCACGGTAACCGATGTCGATGCACGCCTTGACGCAGCGGGCGAAGACTTCCTGGCGAGCCTTCTCGTCGATGCCCGGTGCCGGCGCTTCTTCGAGAACTTTCTGGTGACGGCGTTGCAACGAGCAGTCGCGGTCGCCCAGGTGGATGGCGTGGCCCTGGCCATCGGACAGGACCTGGACTTCCACGTGGCGCGGGTTGGTCAGGAATTTTTCCAGATAGACCATCGGGTTGCCGAACGCTGCGCCCGCTTCGGAGCGGGTCAGTTTCGCCGAGGAAATCAGGTCTTCTTCCTTGTGCACGACGCGCATGCCGCGACCACCACCGCCGCCAGCGGCCTTGATGATCACCGGATAACCCACTTCGCGACCGATGCGCAGAGCGGTTTCTTCGTCTTCCGGCAGCGGGCCGTCGGAACCCGGAACGGTTGGAACGCCAGCGGCGATCATCGCGTGCTTGGCCGAAACCTTGTCGCCCATCAGGCGGATGGTTTCAGCTTTCGGGCCGATGAAGGCGAAGCCGGAGTTCTCGACCTGTTCGGCGAAGTCGGCGTTTTCCGCGAGGAAACCGTAGCCTGGGTGAATGGCGGTGGCGCCAGTCACTTCCGCCGCGGCGATGATGGCCGGGATGTGCAGGTAGGAGTGGGCGGCCGATGCCGGACCGATGCAGACGGACTCGTCTGCCAGGCCCAGGTGCATCAGTTCCTTGTCAGCCTTGGAATAAACGGCGACGGTCTTGATGCCCATCTCTTTGCAGGCGCGCAGAATCCGCAGTGCGATCTCACCGCGGTTGGCGATCAGAACTTTTTCCAACTTCGCAGTCATCAAAGGCTCTCCGCGGTTCAAACGATGGTGAACAGCGGTTGGTCGTACTCAACCGGCTGGCCGTCTTCGACGAGGATGGATTCGATCACACCGCTGGTTTCAGCTTCGATGTGGTTCATCATCTTCATGGCTTCAACGATGCACAGGGTGTCGCCTTTCTTCACGGTCTGGCCGACTTCCACGAAGGACGGCGAGGTTGGCGAAGACTTGCGATAGAACGTACCGACCATTGGCGAACGGGCAACGGTGCCGTTCAGCACTGGCGCGGCCGGGGCAGCAGGGGCGGCAGCGGCAGCCGGAGCGGCGGCAGCGACAGGCGCGGCAGCTGGAGCAGGCATTGGAGCCGGTGCGTAGTACTGCTGAGCCGGGGTCTTGCTATGACGGCTGATGCGTACGGACTCTTCGCCTTCCTTGATCTCGAGCTCGTCGATGCCGGACTCTTCCAGCAATTCGATCAGTTTCTTAACTTTACGGATATCCATGAATCATCAACTCCCAAGGGTCGGTCAGGGGCGTTTAACGCTTGTAGTTCAAGCTGTAGCCTGTTTTTCAAGCTGCTCTAGTGCAGCCTCCAGGGCCAGTCGGTAACCGCTGGCGCCAAGGCCGCAGATCACTCCCACCGCTACGTCGGAGAAGTAGGAGTGATGGCGGAAAGGTTCGCGTTTGTGCACGTTAGACAAATGCACTTCGATGAATGGGATGCTCACCGCCAGCAGCGCGTCACGTAATGCGACACTTGTATGCGTAAAAGCTGCTGGGTTGATCAGAATGAAGTCCACGCCTTCGCTGCGGGCGGCATGGATGCGGTCGATCAATTCGTACTCGGCATTGCTTTGCAGGTGCAGCAAATGGTGTCCGGCTTCGCGGGCGCGGCGTTCCAGGTCCTGGTTGATCTGCGCCAGCGTCGTGGCGCCATAGGTGCCCGGTTCGCGGGTGCCTAGCAGGTTCAGGTTGGGTCCGTGCAATACGAGTAGCGTGGCCATCGACTGTTCCTTGGTTATCCGTGTGCATTTGTCAGAACCCGGCGACTATGCCGCAAAGCCTTTATGACTGTCCAGTTCTCTGCAATAGCCAGCACGATGACCGATGTTTGCGCGAAATATATGACCGCGTGATTAAATCCGGTCATTCGCCGTGGCGACACGTTCGGCGAAGTCCGCCGCATTGATTTCGCCGATCACTCGCACATCGACGCGTTCGACACCGTCCTTGCCGAAAAACATCAATGCCGGAGGGCCGAACAGCTTGTAGCGATCCAGCAGGGCGCGTTGTTCGGTGTTGCTGGCGGTGATGTCGAAGCGCACCAGGCGATAGCCCTTGAGGCGTTCGACGACGATCGCGTCGTCAAGCACCTGGCGTTCGATGACTTTGCAGCTGATGCACCAGTCGGCGTACCAGTCGAGCAGCAGCGGGGTCCCGGACGCCTGGGCTTGTGCGAGCACGCGGTCGAGTTCTGCCGGGGTAGTGATGGTTTGCCAGGCGCTGGGCTGTTGCGTGGGCTCGTTGCCAACCACCATGGACGGCTGGGCGATCGGGTTGAACGGGTCGGTCTGACCGCTGAAGGCGCCGTACCAACAGGACAGCGCATAAAACAGCAGGAACATCCCGAGCAACTGCCCCAGGCGCTTTCGCGGCGGTTTATAGACGAACTCCAGTGCGCCCAGGAACAAGCCGACGCCAGCGGCCAGCAGGCCGATGAGCAGCAAGGTGATCTGCCCCGGCAAGACCCGGCTGAGCAAGCCGATCGCCAGCCCCAGCAACAGCACGCCTATCGCATTTTTCACGTAGATCAGCCAGGGCCCGCTTTTCGGCAGCCAGGCGGCGCCGCCGGTGGCTACCAGCAACAGCGGGGCGCCCATGCCCAGGCCGAGCATGAACAGCTTCAGGCCGCCCCCCAGCGCATCGCCACTGGCGCTGATGTAAAGCAGGGCACCGGCCAGCGGTGCCGAGACGCAGGGCGAAACCAGCAGGCTGGAGACCACGCCCAATACTGCGGCGCCCCACAGCGAACCGCCTTCGGTGCGGCCAGCAATGCGGTCCAGCCGACTGCTGATGGCGTGGGGCAATTTCAGTTCGAAGACGCCGAACATGGCCAGGGCGAACAGCGCAAAAAACATCGCGAACGGCACCAGCACCCAGGCCGATTGCAGTCGCGCCTGCAGGTTTAGCTGGGCGCCGAACAGGCCCATGAGCGCGCCCAGCAAGGCAAAACAGGCGGCCATCGGCAACACATAGGCCAACGACAGATTGAAACCACGCCAGCCGCCGACCTGGCCACGCAACACCACGCCGGAAAGGATCGGCAGCATGGGCAGCACGCAGGGGGTGAAGGTCAGGCCCAGGCCGGCCAGGAAAAACAGCGCCAGTTCGCGCCAGCTCCAGGCCTGGTTGGTGCTCGGGCCGCTGCCGTCGATGCTCAGGCGTTCGGTTTCGGGGGGATAACACAGGCCTTTGTCGGCGCAGCCCTGGTAGGTCACGATCAGCGTGAAGGCGCGTTGGTCGGTGCGCGGCAGTTCCACATCGAGCACGCCGTGGTAGACCTCGACGTTGCCGAAGTACTCATCGTGTTTCTGTTCGCCCTTGGGCAATTGTGCCGGTCCGAGGCTGACCTCGGCCGGGTCGGCGCGGAACTGGAAGCGATGCCGGTAAAGGTAATAACCCTCGGTGGCGACGAAGCGCAATTTGATCGATTGCGGTGTGCTGTCTACCAGGCTCAACTGAAAGGCTTCGCGCACCGGCAGGAAGTCGGCGCTGTTGTTGATCGAGCCCAGGGTCGAACTGGGGCGACTCTCCAGCAATCCGGCGGCGGTGGCCGGCAGGGCGAGCACTAGAAGCAGCAGGCAAAGCAAACGGCGCATGACGATCTCGCGTATCGGAATTGGGGGGATGATAGCGGACAGTCGCGGGGTGTGCAGGGCGCAGACTTCTGTATTGATGGTTCTGACGCCTTCGCGAGCAAGCCCGCTCCCACATTGGAATGCGTACTCCTGTGGGAGCGGGCTTGCTCGCGAAGACTATCTATCAGACGCGGAAAGCCTGGACGGCTGTATGCAGTCGCCCACCCAACACCAACAGATTCTCCCCTTGCTCGCGCCCCTGGCCGATACGCAGCAGGTTATCCCCACCCAGCTGGTGAATACGCTCACTGTGATCGCGAATCTCGCTGACAGCACCGCTCTGCTGGGCGGTGACATCGGCGATGCGCACCGCGGTGTCGGAGATGGTCTGGATCGCCCCGACGATCTTATCCAATGCACCGTCCGCCGCCTGGGCCTGGTTGGCGGTGGCTTCGGCGTGTTCGACCTGGGCGCGCATACCTTCGACCGATTGACGCGCTGCGCTCTGCAGGCCGGCGATCAGGGTCTGGATCTCGGCCGTGGCCCCGGCGGTGCGTTGTGCCAGCGAGCGCACCTCTTCGGCCACGACGGCAAAGCCGCGGCCCATTTCCCCGGCCCGGGCCGCCTCGATGGCGGCGTTCAGGGCCAGCAGGTTGGTCTGGTCGGCAATCGAGCGGATCACCGTCAGCACGCCACCGATGGTCGCGGACTCTTCGGCCAGGTGCTCGATCATCTGCGCATTGCCTTGCACTTCGCCCACCAGCGCATGCAGGCCGGTGAGGCTCAGGCCAATGACTCGCTGGCCGTGTTCGACCGCCTGGCCGGCATGGCGACTGGCATCGGCGGCCTGGCTGGCGTCGCCGGCCACTTGCTGGATGGTCGCTTCCAGTTCGCCCAGGGAGTCGCGGATCATCGCTGTGTCACCGGCCTGGTGTTCGGCGCCGCTGTGCAGGTCATTGCTCAGCTCGGCCAGGGTTCGGCTGCTGCCGGCGACCTGTTCGGCGTTGAGACGAATGGTCCCCACCAGGTCCACCAGATAGGCGCGCAGACGATTGAGCGAGGCTTCGATGTCATGCAGTTCGCGGTTGGTATTGCCCAGCTGAATGTCGCGGCTGAAGTCGCCTTCGGCCCAGGTCGACAGGGCCGGGGAGAGTCTGGTCAGGGTTCGCGCCAGTTTGCGTTGCAGGGTGTCGATCAGCAGGGCGATCAGCAGAATCAGGCCGATCATCACCCCCTGCATCAGCCGCACTTCACTCTGTATCTGCCCGTGCTGGGCGCGCACCACCGGTTCCAGCCCGGCGATGGCCTGTTGCACGGCGGCGATTTTCAAGTGTGTCGCGGCGCTGAGTTCGGCACGTTTGTGGATTTGCTCGCGAGTGCGCGCCAGTTCCGCCGGGTAACGGCTGAGCAGGCTGTTGAGCTCACGCTTGAAGCCGACGCCGGCATCTTCGGCCGCGGCTTTCTCGGTGTTTTCCAGGCCCATCATCGCAGCGAAATCATCGGTGTTCGATTCACCGCTGGCCGCCACGCCCAACAACGGCAGGGCGTCCAGTTGTTCGGCCTGGCTGCGGATGTTGGCGACTTCGCGCTCGACATCGGCGGCCAGTTCGCTGCGACCGCTGCTGACCAGTTTGTCCCGGGCCAGCGACAGCTTGCCCAGGTGCTGGGAAGCCATGAGCAGTGGGGTCAGGTAGCTCGCGTTGCCACTGGCGTACTGGCTGAGTTGATCAAGGCTGGCGCCCAGCTCTCGTTCAGCCTGCAGGAGCAGGGCCTGCGGATCGCCCGCGAGCTTGCCGGCGGCCAGCAGATCGGTTTTGCCGAATTCGTCCAGGTTGGTCAGGCTCGGGCGCAAGGTGTCCGCCAGGGCCGGTGGCAACTCGTCGAGTTCCTTGTGCAGTGTGTCGATGGCCTGGCTGGCGCTGCTCAAGCGCAGCGCATCGCCGCTGGCGAGGTAATCGACAATATTGCGCGCCACGTCACTCTGGAACTGTTGGGACAACCCCAGGTAGCGCTCCATCAACAGATAGGGGCGTTCGAGGGCCTTTTGCGACCACCAGAGTGTCGCTCCAAGGGCCACGCACACGGCCACCAAAAGAAGGGTGTTGAGATTGGTCAACAGTTTCAGGCGCATCAAGGACTACCAAAGGCGGAATGGTAAGTGCCTGAAGTTATTGCGTTTCTGTTACAGGGTTGTGACCGTATCGGTCTCTTCCGATAAAAAAGTGGCACTTTGCCTTGAGGTCCGGGCGGCCTGCACCCGGTTGCGTCCCGCGCCTTTGGCACGGTACAGCGCCTCGTCCGCCTGGCTGGCCATCAGCAGGCTGTCAGAGTCTTCGCTCATATCCACCACCCCGGCGCTGAAGGTGCACCAGAGATCCTGGGGTTGCGCGGGATAATGAATTTCGGCAAAACGCTGACGGATTTCGTCGAGCACTTTGCAGGCCGCTTCGAGGTCGGTGTCGGGCATGACAATAGCGAACTCTTCACCACCGTAGCGGCCGATGAAGTCGGTCTTGCGCAAGCGTTGCTTGAGGAACAGCGCCAGGCTCTTGATCACCCGGTCGCCCATGGGGTGGCCGTGGCTGTCGTTGACGCGCTTGAAGTGGTCGATGTCGAGCATCGCAAAGCTCAGCGGCTTGCCCTCGCGGCGCGCGCGAAAGCTGCAGTCTTCAAGCAATTGCAGGATGTGCGTGTGGTTGTACAGGCCGGTGAGGCTGTCGCGTACCATTCGCGCCTTGAGGTTGCGAGCCCGTGCCGCCCGGTTGCGCACGGTGGTGATCAGGTGCCGTGGCTTGATCGGTTTGGTCAGGAAGTCGTCGCCGCCCTCGCTCATGGCGTCGAGTTGCTTGTCGAGGTCGTCCTCGGCCGAGAGGTAAATGATCGGCACGCTGACATAACGGTCGTTATGGCGAATCACCTTGGCCAGTTCGGTACCGGTGCAGGCCGGCATGTACATGTCGAGGATGATCAGGTCCGGTTGAAAGTCCGCCAGCTCGGCCATGGCCTGGATCGGCTCGATCAGGGTCCGGGTAATGATCCCCGCGCTGTTGAGCAGGCGTTCGGTGTGCAAGGCCTGGGCGCGTGAATCGTCGATGATCAGCACTTTATAGGGCTCGTACTGGGCGACGCAGGTCAGGACTTCGATTTTTTCCAGCAGGCTCGACGCCTCAAGGGTGCCGGTGAGGAACTCCTGGCCGCCGGCGCGCACGGCGGCGAGGCGGGTCGGGGTGTCGGTTTCATGCAGGCTGAAAAACAGCAGCGGCAAACGCTGGTCGAGACCTTCCTGGGCTTCGGCCGCCAGTTTCAGGCCGACGCCGGGGCCGCTGAAGTCGACGTCCATGACGATGGCCGCTGGCAGGCGCTCGACCATCGAGGAGCGGAAGGCCGCCACGCTCTCCAGGGACTGGGCGCTGAGCCCGAAAAATTCCAGCTGCTTGGCCAGTCGCTCGGCACGGTCATGATCCTGCAGCATCACGTAGATCGGTTTGCGCAACGGCGGCAGGAACGTTTGGTCGAGCTGGTCGCCATGACGCAGGCCGGTGCGCGAGAGGCGTTGCATCAACCGGTTGAGGTCGCTGATCAGGCCGCTGCTGAGGCGTCCGCGATTGGCGTCGACAGCCTCCAGGGACTGGCCGATGTGGCGCGCCAGCTGGGTGTGTTCCGGTTGTTCGAAGCGTTCGGCGAAACGCAGCAGGCGCAGGTTGGCCTCGCTCAGTTCCGCCAGTTCCTGGGTCGACCATTCAGTGCGCTGCAGGCGCTGCCATATGTCAAGAACCTGACGTGCTTGATGAATTACCCGCTGGGCAAAGTGGTGCTTGAGGCGCTCGCGGCTGGGCTCTTCTGGCTCGGTCATATCCTGACTACTAGTTAGGGGGCAAGCTGAGGTCGACTGGTGGCTCTATGCTAGCATCTCTTTTCTGTTACATGAGTGTCGTACGTTAATAATCTTGGGCATCCATCTATTTAGTTTCTGACTGGTCGGTCGCCAATTGGCTGCTGATACTTGCAAAGGTCCCGTCAGCCATGGGCTTGGCCGGCTTCGAGTTGAGTCCTGAGGTTGTTGGCACCGGGCTGCGCGGGTCGCGTATCTGTTGCTGGAAGCCAGGCAGTTTTTCGTCTTTTATGGACTAAGGGATTCCCTTAGAAGGCATTGGATAAATTTCGCTGTAAAGCCATCCGCGGGTGCCGGGCAAAGGCACGTTGTTGTATGGTTGTGGTCGAAACGATGAACTCAAGTAATTGAAAGGATATCGCCATGCTGGACTGGAAAAACCGCGCCGGTAGCGCGCCTGAACGTGCCGCTGAACCGAAGTCGGCTACCCGCAGTTATCTGGGTGGCCTGTTTTTCAGCCGGGCGCTGGCCACACTGATTGGTATCTACCTGCTGGTGACGATTGCTCTGGGTTGGTACTGGAGCGCGGAACCTGACCTGTTTCCGGTACAGCAGAATGCGCAACTTGCTGCCGAACGGGACGGCAAGCAGATGGTGGTCGGCTACACCACGGTGGAAACCCTCAAGAGCGTCGCCGGTACCTTGCTGAACAAGCCAGGCGGCTACATTTCCAACGACCGCCTGCCGCCGGGCCTGTGGATGGACAACATGCCGAGCTGGGAATATGGCGTGCTGGTGCAGGTGCGCGACCTGAGTCGTGCGCTGCGTAAAGACTTCGCCCGCTCGCAGTCGCAGTCCACCGAGGACGCCGACCTGGCCAAGGCCGAGCCGCGTTTCAACTTCGACAATAAAAGCTGGGTACTGCCTTCCAGTGAGTCCGAGTTCCAGGAAGGGATCAACTCCCTGACCCGTTATCAGACTCGCCTGTCCGATCCGAACCAGAAGAGCGCGCTGTTCTTTGCCCGCGCCGACAACCTGAACAACTGGTTGGGTGACGTCGGTACCCGTCTGGGTTCGTTGTCGCAACGGCTGTCGGCCAGCGTTGGTCGGGTCAAGCTCAACACCGCGCTGAAAACCGAGGTCATTACGCCGGGGCAGGTGCCGCAGGTCGACGAAGAAATCGTCGAAACCCCATGGCTGCAGATCGACAACGTGTTCTACGAAGCCCGCGGCCAGGCCTGGGCCTTGTCCCACCTGCTGCGCGCCATCGAAGTCGACTTCGCCGATGTGCTGGCCAAGAAGAACGCCACGGTCAGCGTGCGCCAGATCATTCGTGAGCTGGAAGCGTCGCAGGAAGCGGTCTGGAGCCCGATGATCCTCAATGGCAGCGGCTTCGGCGTGCTGGCCAACCACTCGCTGGTAATGGCCAACTACATTTCCCGGGCCAACGCCGCCGTGATCGATTTGCGTCAATTGCTGAATCAGGGCTGAGCCATGGCCGATAGCTCCATCGATAACGCGCTCGAGGCCGCCCATCGGGCGGCCTCGGATGCCGAGCAGATCGCCTGGGTCGACGAGCAGGACAACCTGCTCGGCGCACTGGTGCGTTCCGACCTGCGCGAGCGGGGGCTGATCGGGCGCGGCACCTACATCATGTTGTTCAACTCCGCCGGTGAGCTCTGCGTGCACCGGCGCACCCTGAGCAAAGCGATCTACCCAGGTTACTGGGACGTGGCGGC
Organism: Pseudomonas sp. PLMAX; assembly: GCF_046042685.1. Taxonomy (NCBI): domain Bacteria; kingdom Pseudomonadati; phylum Pseudomonadota; class Gammaproteobacteria; order Pseudomonadales; family Pseudomonadaceae; genus Pseudomonas; species Pseudomonas sp. PLMAX. The sequence continues at coordinate 820,177 of NZ_CP064949.1, forward strand.
GGGCGGCATGGTGCTCGCCAGCGAAACCTACGCGGAGTCGGCCGCTCGGGAGCTTGAAGAAGAGCTGGGCGTGAGCGGGGTGGAGTTGACCGTGCATGACCACTTTTTCTTCGAGGACACCGGCAATCGACTCTGGTGTTCGGCGTTTTCGGCCGTGTGGGACGGCCCGCTGGTCCTGCAACCGGAAGAGGTGCTGGAAGCGTGCTTCATGCCCGTTGAGCAAGTGCTGCGCGATATCGAGCAAAAGCCTTACTGCCCGGACTCTTTGGCCGCCTTGAAGCGCTATCTTCGTGCCCGTGGCGAAGACGTCGCAAAAGAGGCATAAATTGGCGCCGATTGGCTCTTAGCAATCGGCGTTTTTGCCGTTACACTGCGCGACCTTTTCAAACTGAACCGGTATTGCTGGTTGTTGTTGTAGGAGCGAGCTTGCTCGCGAAGAACGCAAGGACGACGCGTATAAACCGATTGCACGCATTATCGTTGACGTCCATCGCGAGCAAGCTCGCTCCTACAGATGGCGTCATCGTTCGTGAGCAATTGCGTTTCAGCAATGTTGTACCGTTTCAGTAGCGCTGCCCCTGCCTGAGTGGGGCTTCGCGGTCGATGGCACCTGCCCAGGTTGCCGCGACCAGTCTTTGTCCTCCCAAGAGGATTGCCGGTGGCCAAAAAAGCCGCATCCTTCGCCGCCCTTGGTGGCCTGGTATTTTCCACCGACGCAGGTCGTCATTGCCCGGAATGCAGCAAACCGGTGGACGCCTGCATCTGCAAACAGACCGTTATCCCGGCCGGCGACGGCATCGCTCGCGTGCGTCGCGAAAGCAAGGGCCGTGGCGGCAAGACGGTGACCACCATCACCGGCGTGCCGTTGGCGGAAGACGCGCTCAAGGAACTGGCCACGACGTTGAAAAAGCGCTGTGGTACCGGTGGAGCGTTGAAAGACGGGATCATTGAAATCCAGGGCGATCATGTCGAGCTACTCTTGGCTGAACTGATCAAGCACGGTTTCAAGGCGAAGAAGTCCGGCGGCTAGCAGCCTCTGTGAAAACCACCCGCGGCTTGATCCAGACCTGCCCACCTGCAGGCCTGGCGTCGTCACCATGGTTTTCACAGAGCCTGTTCATGACCGGTTTCTAAACTCACTGCGGTCGGCGAGGTCTATCCCTTCGTTGACGAACCGTCATTTTCATTCTTTAGACTGCGCCGGCCTGAATCCAGGCGACGCACTATGACTTCTTTATAGGGGACTTCAATGTCCGTACGACGCACACGCAAAGACGATGGCAGCCAATGGACAGTTGCGGACAGCCGCAGTGTTTACGGGATTCGCCATTGGGGGGCCGGGTATTTCGCGATCAATGACGCCGGTCGCGTCGAAGTTCGTCCCAACGGTCCGAGCAGTTCACCCATCGATCTGTTCGAGCAAGTCGACCAGTTGCGCAAGAGCGGCCTGTCCTTGCCATTGCTGGTCCGTTTCCCGGACATCCTGCAAGACCGCGTGCGTCAGCTGACCGGTGCGTTCGACGCCAACATCGAGCGCCTGGAATACCAGAGCAAGTACACCGCGCTGTACCCGATCAAGGTGAACCAGCAGGAAGCGGTGATCGAGAACATCATCGCCACCCAGAACGTCTCCATCGGCCTGGAAGCCGGCTCCAAGCCTGAGCTGCTGGCGGTGCTGGCGCTGGCGCCGAAGGGCGGCACCATCGTCTGCAACGGCTACAAGGACCGCGAGTTCATCCGTCTGGCACTGATGGGCCAGAAGCTTGGCCACAACGTGTTCATCGTGATCGAGAAAGAATCCGAAGTCGGCCTGGTGATCGAAGAAGCCGCCTCGCTCAAGGTCAAGCCACAGGTCGGCCTGCGGGTGCGCCTGTCGTCCCTGGCGTCGAGCAAGTGGGCGGACACCGGTGGCGAGAAATCCAAGTTCGGCCTGTCGGCGGCGCAACTGCTGTCGGTGGTCGAGCGTTTCCGCGCCGCTGGCCTGGACCAGGGCATTCGCCTGCTGCACTTCCACATGGGTTCGCAGATTGCCAACCTGGCCGACTACCAGCACGGTTTCAAGGAAGCGATCCGTTACTACGGCGAACTGCGCAACCTCGGCCTGCCGGTGGATCACATCGACGTCGGCGGTGGCCTGGGCGTGGACTACGACGGTACGCACTCGCGTAACGCCAGCTCGATCAACTACGACATGGACGATTACGCCGGTGTCGTGGTCGGGATGCTCAAGGAGTTCTGCGACGCGCAGAGCCTGCCGCACCCGAACATCTTCTCCGAAAGCGGCCGCTCCCTGACCGCCCACCACGCCATGCTGGTGATCCAGGTGACCGACGTCGAGAAGCACAACGACGACGTGCCGCAGATCGAGAACAAGGAAGCGCTGCCGGAAACCGTGCAGTGGCTGGTGGACCTGCTGGGCCCGACCGACATCGAGATGGTCACCGAAACCTACTGGCGCGCCACGCACTACATGAGCGACGTGGCTGCCCAGTACGCCGACGGCAAGCTGACCCTGGCCGAAAAAGCCCTGGCCGAGCAATGCTACTTCGCCGTGTGCCGTCGCCTGCACAACTCGTTGAAGGCGCGCCAGCGTTCCCACCGCCAGGTGCTGGACGAACTCAACGACAAGCTGGCCGACAAGTACATCTGCAACTTCTCGGTGTTCCAGAGCCTGCCGGACACCTGGGCCATCGACCAGGTACTGCCGATCATCCCGCTGCACCGCCTCGACGAAGAGCCACTGCGTCGCGCGGTGCTGCAGGACCTGACCTGCGACTCCGACGGCAAGATCAACCAGTACGTCGACGAGCAGAGCATCGAGACCAGCCTGCCGGTGCACTCGTTGAACGAGGGCGAGGACTACCTGCTGGGCGTGTTCCTGGTCGGCGCCTACCAGGAAATTCTCGGCGACATGCACAACCTGTTCGGTGACACCGACTCGGTGAACATCTACCAGAATGCCGACGGCAGCATCTATCACGCCGGTATCGAGACCCACGACACCATCGAAGACATGCTGCGTTACGTGCACTTGTCGCCGGAAGAACTGATGACCCACTACCGCGACAAGTGCGCCAGTGCCCGCATCAGTGCCAGCGAGCGCACCCAGTTCCTCGATGCGCTGCGCCTGGGCCTGACCCGTTCGTCTTACCTGTCTTCCTGAGGTAAGCACTGCTCTCATCAGGCCGTCTGAAAATTTACCGTTTGCGTCGGAAATTTCAGATGGCCTGGTGCGACATTTCTCTTTTTTCCAGCGAAAAGGACCGCGTCTCGGCTATCCAAGCTATTTCGTCCTCTTTTCGCGTAGGCCTTTTCCTAAGTTGTATTTCGCCTCTCTACTCGGCCATGTCTCTCGGCGAGAATCCCCGGCTGTCCCTCCTGTAGAGAAACGCCCATGGTCGATCCAGTCAACGAGCCGTCATTTCGTCTGGACGTAGCAGGTCTGTCCAATGCCTTCGAAGTTCTGTCCTTTGCCGGTAGAGAATCCATCAGCGAACCTTTCGTGTTCGACGTGGACCTGCTGATCGAAGACCCGACGCTCGACCTCGCCGGCTTGCTGTACCGCTCGGCCTCCTTGCTTTTCGGTCCGGCGGGAAACGCCATCCATGGACAGTTGCATGAGCTGGTCCAGCGCGATCACGGCCCGGGGATCAGGCTCTGTCAGGTGCGGCTGGGGCCGAAACTCGCCTGCCTTGCCCAGCGCTTCAGCCAGCGTATTTTCAGCGACCGCTCGGTGCCGCAGATTCTTGATCAGGTACTCAGGGAGCACGGCATCGTCGATCAGGATCGGCGCTTTGAACTGGTTGGCGATTACCCGCCCCGGGATTTCTGCACGCAGTACCGGGAATCGGACCTGCAGTTTGTTCAGCGCCTGTGCGCCCAGGAACGATTGCACTATCACTTCGAACACCGGGCTGACAGGCATTGCGTGGTGTTTGGCGAGGGTTCGGGGGATTTTCAGTTCGCTGAAGCGGCGCTTTTCAGTGTGGAGGGTGGGGAACCGGCAGTGCGTCGTTTTGAGCTCAAGCGCTGCACCGATGCCGCGGTGCAGCGCGTGGCGTGTGGCACTGACCTGTCAACGCTGCGCAGCGGCCAGTTCATGCCGCTGTCCGGGCATCCGGTTGCCGAATGGAACCGGCCGTGGCTGGTGACCCATATCGAGCATCAAGGCGCCCAGGGCGCGAGCCAGACCTACAGCAACCAGGTACGGGCGCAGCATCGGATATTGCCCTTTGAATCGCCCATCAGTGCGGTGAAGCCAGGGATGCACAGCCTCCAACGGGCATGGGTCGTGGAAGTCGACATGCCGCCCCCTGATCCATCCAGGCCAGTGGCGGTGCAGTTTGACTGGCTTTATCAAGGGGAGGGCGCGGCGCCCAGCCACTGCTGGTTGCCATTGGCTGCTGCGAGTGGCGCCCGGTTGGCCCAAGGCACGGAGGTGGTGGTGAGCTTCACGGAAGGTGATCCGGACCAACCGTTGATTACCGGGTTCCTGCAAGGTCCCGCCAGTGTCGAGGCAGTCGAGGAACAGGATACGGTAGCCGCCACCACGGTTGTCGAAGATTGTTCGCTCGACGGCGTGCAGCAGTGGCTGGGTTCGGGCGAGCCGCTGATGTTGCTGTGCCTGCTGCCCGGTGGTGGCAGTTTCAATCATTGCGCGCAGGCGCTGTGCATCTGCCGCACGGCGACACGCCTTGGCCAGAGCGGTGCGGCATGACGGTGGTCCAGGCGCCCGATGCGAGCCCGCAATGGCTATTGCTGGACATGCCCGGCGCGCCGCAGGCCGGTGTGGCCCTGCAAGAGACGTTTGCCGATGCCAGGCGATTGCGCTTGTTCGAAGACACGGAGTGGCAGGCATTGCAGGAGCAGGGGCCGCTACTCATCGATCTGCGGACCTGCCCGGCCCTGGCCGACCTGTACCGCGTCGACGGGCAGCGCTGGCGCGGCTTGCTGATATCCAGCGAAGCACCGGCGTCGACATTGCTGGCGCATTTAAGGCGCATGCTCACGGTCTCGTTCGACCTGCATCACCGGGCCTTGCTGAGTTACTACAACCCGAACACCGCCAGTTATTTTTTTGATGCCTGCGATGCCGAGGAGCTCAGTCGCTGGTTGGGGCCGATCAGCCAGTTGCGCTGGTTCGGCGGCACCTGGGCGGATCGCGCGCTTGGCTGTCAGGGCTGGCAGCAGTTGCTAAACCCGGGGCTGGCCGTGCGCCCTCTGGCGGTCGAGGAGGATCTGAGCCCATGGCAGCGGGAAAAACTGCAGACCTGCCTGCTGGAGCAGCATGCCTGGCGCTGGAGTCAATCCACGGGGACTGATTTCATGCGGTTGTGGGGCCATCTGGAAGAGGGCCTGGCATTGGGTTTCAGCGAACGTCCGGTGCTCGATGGCTGGATGTGGCTGCGCTTGCAGTACCCCGATGCCTTGCCGGTGCAGCCATTATCGGGGGCTACCCAGCAAGAGCGCCTCGAAAGCCTGCGCAAGCGATGGCAGAACGATTCACCCTGAGTTGGCACGGTTAAGGACTCCGGTTCAGTGAGCGCGGGCGAACCAGCCATCGTTCTGGCGCAGGCGCCAGGCAATCAAGCCGAGCGTCAGGCTGCGCAGCAACATGAACAGCAAAAAGGTTATCCACAAGCCGTGGTTGCCATAGCCCTGCAGCGCCCAGGCGAACGGCACCAGCAAGGCCACCGTCAACAGCATGCCGTTGCGCATTTCCCTGGCGCGGGTGGCGCCGATGAACAGCCCGTCGAGCAGGTAGCTCCAGACCGCGATCAGCGGCAGCACGGCAAGGTAGGGCAGGTACAGGAACGCGGTGTCGCGCACGCTGGTGATGTCGGTCTGCATTTCGATGAACAGGTGTCCGGCAAACATGAACAAGCCGGCAAAGCCCAAGCTTGCCAACAACGACCAGCCACAGGCAACCACCAGGGAGCGGCGCAGGGCATCGCGGTCGCGCGCGCCGATGGCGTGTCCGCACAGGGCTTCCACGGCATGGGCCAGGCCGTCGAGCGCGTGGGCGGTCAGCAGCAGGCCGTTGAGCAGCAGGGCATTGGCGGCGACGGTTGCATCACCCAGCCGGGCGCCTTGCACGGTGATCAGGAAAAACACCGATTGCAGCGCCAGGCTGCGGATGAAAATGTCGCGATTGACCGCCAGCAGCGGTCGCCAACTCTGCCAAAGCGCCAAGGCGGCCCAGACGATATGCCCGGGATAGGCGCGCAGGGCGTGGCGGGTCAGCAACAGGCCGATCAGCGCACCGGTCCACTCGGCGATCACCGAAGCCCGGGCCGCACCCACCACCCCCCATTCCAGGCCAAGGACAAACCACAGGTTCAGGGCAATGTTGACCAGGTTGGTCGTCAGCAGAATCACCAGCGGCGCGCGGGCGTTCTGCGTGCCGAGAAACCAGCCGACCAGCGCATAACTGGCCAGTGCCGCCGGCAGGCCGAACAGCCGCGTGTGGAAAAACTCGCGGGTCATCTGGTCCAGTTCCGCCGACGGTTGCATGAAGTGCAGCGCCACCCCGCTCAATGGCACGCCCAGCGCGCCCAAAACCACTGCCAGCCCCATGGCCAGCAACAGACCCTGCAACAGAATCTGCCGTAGCGCCGCGCCATCCCCGCGCCCTGCGGCCTGGGCGGCAAAACCGGTGGAGCCCATGCGCAGAAAACCCATGGCCCAGGCGAGGAAGGTATAGAGGCTGGCCCCGACCGCCACGGCTCCGAGCTGATGGGCATGGGGCAGGTGGCCAATAACGGTGCTGTCGACCAGTGCCACCAGCGGTACGGAAATGTTCGAGAGAATCATCGGCGCAGCCAGCGCCCAGACCCTACGATGGGTTGGGCGGTCGCGCCAGTCGGCGATCAGGTTGGACATGCAGGCTCCTTGGGGAGCGAGCATTGTAGCGACCCCTGCAGAATCTGCAGCGATCCATTGCCGGGGTCAGTGCATGATCCAGCTAAGCAACCACAACCCCAGCATCAACCAGATGATCCCCATGATGATCGAGGCGTTCATGAACGCGCGGATCGCCGACCACAACAGCACCAACCCGAGGATCAGGGTGACGATGCTGATGATCGAGGTGTCCATGCCCAGCGCCTCGGACAAACCTTCGACAAAATGGCTGCTGGCGCGACTCACCAGTTGGAACAGACCGCTGAGGGCGTCAACGATGAAACGGATGGCTGTGCCCAGGATCTGGCCAAGCCACTCAAAGAAACCTTCTACCTGCATGGAATGAACGTCCTGTCTTCTGTAGGAGCTGGCTTGCCAGCGAATTTTTACAGGCGCCGCCGAAACACGCCATCGACTGATTATGGTGCAAAGACTGTCACCGCTGCCAGGCACTTGCCTTCCCCCGTCATCCCCTTGAAGCTATACGCCTTCAGGAGAGCCCGATGAACCTTGTTGAACTGACCGAACGCCTGCACGCCATCCGTGATCGCAATGACTGGCGGCAATTTCACAGCCCGAAAAACCTGGCCATGGCCGCCAGTGTCGAAATGTCCGAGCTGGTGGAGATTTTCCAGTGGCTGAGCGAAGACCAGTCACGGCAGCTGCCGGCCGACAAGCTGGCCCATGCCGGGCAGGAAATCGGCGATATCGTGCTCTATCTGTTGTTGCTGTGCAGCGAATTGGGCCTGGACATGAATGAGGTCGTGCGCAGCAAGCTGGCGGACAGCGAGCGGAGGTTCAGCTGATGAGCGACCGTCATTTCGATCAACTGGCGACGCGCTTCGCCGAAAAAATCTACGGCGGCGCCAAAGGCGCGATTCGCCTGGCGGTGCTGCAGGCCGACTTGGCCGAGGCCCTGCCGGATCGGCCGCTGCGGGTGCTGGATATCGGCGCCGGCCTGGGCCACATGTCGTTGTGGCTGGCCCAGCGTGGCCACCAGGTGACCCTGGCCGAACCCGCCGAACCCATGCTCGAAGGCGCCCGCCAGCGCTTTGCCGACGCGGGACAGGCTGCCAGCTTCATCCAGGCACCCTGGCAGGAACTGCTCGGTCAGCTCACCGAACCCTACGACCTGGTGCTGTGTCATGCCGTGCTGGAATGGCTGGCCGAACCGCACGCCATCCTGCCGGTGCTGCATCAGCTGACCAAGGCCGACGGCTGGCTGTCCCTGGCCTTCTACAACCGCGACGCGCTGATTTACCGCAACTTGCTCAAGGGCCATTTCCGCAAGATGCGCAAGAATGACATGGCCGGTGAAAAGCAGAGCCTGACCCCGCAACAGCCGCTGGACCCGCGGGAGTTGGCGGCGCAACTTGACGGCCTGTGGCAGGTCGAAAGCCAGAGTGGCGTGCGGGTTTTTCACGATTACATGCCGGTGGAGTTCCAGGCCCGCGCCGAACTGGTGGATCTGCTCGAAATGGAGTTGGCCCACCGTCGCCATCCAAGCTTTGCCGGGCTTGGACGTTACTTGCACTGGATCTGTCGGCCGGTCTGATCGGAGCTCGAAATGAAAAGTCGTTCAGGGTTGCTGTTGATCTGCCTGGGCCTGTCTGCCTGCCAGGGCAGCAATCCGTACGTGGCAAGTTCCAGGCCCTTGCCGCCTGCCCCGCCTCAGGCGGCCACTACCTTCGATCGCAGCGCCTACCCGGCGCCACCGCGGGACTACGGGCGTTATCGCAGCTGGGCCTGGCTCAACGGGCAGCTGCCGCCGGGCACTACCTGGGCGGATTCGGCGCAGGTCGCCGAAGCGGTCAGCAACGCCCTGGACCAACGCGGCCTGCGGCCCCTGCATGACAACCGGCCGGCGGACCTGTTCGTCAGCGCTGACCTGCGCCTGGAAACCCGCTTGCGTCAGGTCCAGGACGATTACGGCTACTACGGCGGTTACGGCGGCTACAATCGATATGGTTATGGGCCGGGTTACGGCATGTACGGCAGCATGCCAATTGTGCGCACTTACGAGGAACAGGTCGTGGTGGTTCATGTCGACCTGTTCGACGCGCAAGACGGTCAATCGGTCTGGAGTTCCAGTGCGGAAACCAGCAACCGGGGGAGCCAGGGCGAGCGGGTCGACGCCATACGGGAGGCTGTAGAAAAGGCAATGTCGGCGTATCCTCCCAGTTAGCTTCCTGTGGTCAAGAAGCATTTCGCAGGTTCATGTCTTCTACCGGAGAATCATCATGTTCCGCCGTCTCGCTTTTCTGGCAGTGGCCGTATTGCTCAGTGCCTGCGCCGCCAATCAGGTCAATCATGACTTCGACGCCAGCCGCGATTTTGCCGCGTATCACAGCTGGAGCTGGAAAGAACCCGCGCTGCAATACCGTCCCGATGACCCCAGGATCAAGAGCGACCTGACCGAACAGCGCGTGCGCGAATCGGTAGTCGACCAGCTCGACCAACGTGGCCTGCGCCAGGCAGGCGCTGGCGCCAAGGGCGACTTGAGTGTGCAGACCTACCTGGTAGTCGAGGAACGCCAGCAACAGGTGACGACCAACTACGGCGGCGGTTGGGGTAACCCCTGGTACGGCTACTATGGCGCGCCGATGTACAACGAAACCCGCCTGGTGTCCTACAAGGTTGCGACGATCCAGATCGACCTGCTCGACGGCAAGGATGGCAAGCTGGTGTGGCGCGGCAGTGACGAGCAAATCCTCAGCCGCACCCCCAACCCGACGGACCGCAGCACTGCGATACACGAAACGGTCACGCGGATCCTGGCGAACTATCCCCCGCACCGATAAAACACCCTGTAAACATCCCCTGTAGGAGCTGGCTTGCCAGCGAAGAGGCCCTCAAGTTCTACGGTGTTCTGAAGGCCCTCATCGCTGGCAAGCCAGCTCCTATGTATGGACTCGCCCCCACTGTCTACCCGCTTTTAAAAAACCGTCGCCCCGTTGCATCTATGTATAAGGCCTATTCGTGGAAGCCGTCTTCGGCTTCTGGCCAAAATTGGAAAAGCTCGTGGTATGCCGATTACATTCAGGCCTCGAAGGCCAGTAGGAGCTTAGGCATCAATCCACGCCGGTCTTACCTGGGGTCAATTTTTTTCAGCAAAGGGTCGGACAGTTGGTACCTCGGTGGCAGAACTCTGTCGCTCAGTGGCTCATCGTTGCCTGCTGGCCATCTCCGGCGTGGCGACGATAAGTCTGGTCATTCTGTAGAAGCACCCAGACGATTCGCAGGTTGCGGTTGGCTAGCCTGATCGCAGCTTCCTTACGACCCAACCGGCTCATCCAGTGCAACAAGCGGCGGTCATCGGGTTGCTGGGAATCAGGTCGTAGTTGTTGCAGCACCGCGTGGGCTCCTTGGATCATCAGGCTGCGTAAATAAGCATCACCTCGCTTGGTCATGTCCCCCAGCCGGATCTTTTCCCCGCTGCTGTGCTGGTCAGGCACCATGCCAAAGTACGCGGCAAACTTGCGGGCATTGGGAAATCGCTCAGGCTTGGTTTCCTTGGCCACCAGGGCCGTGGCGGTGACTGGTCCGATGCCGCGCACAGTCATCAGTCGCTTCGCCGTCATGTCGGCGTTGGCGGCCACTTCCAGGCGTCCCGTCAGTACGCTGATGCGCTCGCCCAAATGGCGCCACTCGGCCAGCAGTTCGTCGATCAGTTCACGCAGCAGGGCCGGCACCGGCTGGGTAGCATCTTCCAGCACCCGCGGAATTTTCTGGCTGATCGCAACATCGCCTTGCGCCAAGGCGACACCGTGCTCGAGCAGCAGGCCGCGCATCTGATTACTGACGGCCGTGCGCCGACGCACATAGCCCTGACGGGCGCGATGCAACGCCTGCATGGCCAGCGCCGCGACGCTTTTGACCGGTACTGCGCAGATTTTTTCATCGCGACCAGCCCGCAGAATCGCCAACGCATCGTTGCGATCATTTTTTGGCCCGCTGCGATGTTTGGCCACCAAACCGGCTGGAAGAATTCGCGCCGAATTACCTTGGTCTTGCAGTTGCCGGGCCCAGGCTTGAGCACCCGGACCGGTCTCCATCAAAACCACAACATGAGGCGGCAACTTTTGGAGAAACTCATAGAACGCCTCGCGCGACTTGATCCGTTGCTCGAAGCGCACCTGGCCGAGAACATCTTCACCGGCGACCTGAAAAACCTGCTTGGCCAGATCGACCGCCAAGGTTGTGCAGGCCGACAAATCGGTAGAAGACAGGGATTGATCAATCGAACTATGCTTTTTCATGGACTCGCCCTCGCTGTCGTTGGCTGTTTAGACTGCCACCGTGGCGCATTGACGCCTCGGCTGGGGCGAGTCCATCCAATTACAGGGGATTTGTTGTTGCTGGGGGTGGCGAGTTGCCAGCAGTCGCGCCATCCCTTGTCTACACTGTCTTACACCCACGGAGGTCACGTTCGGCAGTACGCCGGCAAAGGAGTGCGTGATGTCGCCCCGCATCCAGTTTCGCGGCCCGGCCCGGCAAAGGGGGGCGATTGGCTTGATGGCGGCGGTGACGCTGGCGCTGGCGCTGGCATTCACGCTGCTGGTCATCGACAGCGGGCGGCTGTACCTGGAAAAACGCAACCTGCAGCGCATCGCCGACATGGCCGCCCTCGAAGCCGCCACACGGGGCGGTGATTGTTCCACCGGCGCAACCGCCACCAGCTACGCCACTGCCAGCGCCCAGCGCAACGGCTTCACCCTGCCCGGCGACGGGCGTGCACTGGCGGTCAGCTGCGGCGCGCTGTCCCTGGATGCCAACAGCCTTCGGGTGTTTGCCGTCGACCCTGCTAAAAGCGAAGCGATTCAGGTCATCGCCAGCCATGTCGTGCCGCAAAGTCTTGTCGGCGGCATCGGCGCACTGTTTGGCGGTGCAGCTGCGGGCTCGACCCTGACCCTGAAGGCCACAGCTGTCGCCGCGCTGCCGCCGCCTTTGGCCGCATTGACCATTCGCAGCACCGCCCTGGCATTCGATACCAGCAAGGCAGCCATCACCAGCTTGCTGTTCGGGGGCTTGCTGGGCGGCAACGTGACGATCAATGCCGCCGGCTGGAATGGCCTGGTCAATAGCAACATCAGCCTGCTCGGCTACCTCAATCGCCTGAAAATCGACCTCGGCCTGACCGCCGCAGGTTATGACCAGGTGCTGGCCAACAGCATCAACGCCAGCCAGTTGATCCAGGCCGCCATCAATGTTCTGGACCCCAACGGAACTCTGGCGGCGAGTGCCACGATCGTCAGCCTGAAGGCGTTGAAGGTGGCGGCCGGTACCACCAGCGTGGTGCTGGGCGATTTGCTGCACGTCGAAAGCGGCAGTGACATCTCGGCCCTGGCAGTGAACCTCAAAGCCTTCGACCTGATTGAAGGCGTCGTGCAGTTGGCCAACAAGCAAAACGGCCTGGTGGCGACCCTGCCGATCAACCTCGCGGGCCTGGCGCAGATCACCGCGCGGGTGCAGGTCATGCAGCCGCCGCAACTGTCGGCCGTGGGCAATCCGAAAAACGCCGCGCTGGCGCCGTTGGGGCCCAACCGCATCCATGTTCGAACGGCCCAGGTGAAGACATTGTTGTCGATCAACCTGCCGGTGCTGGACGCCATCACGCCCCTGGTCAATGCCGTACTGGACCTTGCGACGTCGCTGACCAGCTTCCTCCAGGACCTGTTGGGACTGCGTGTGGACAAGTTGCTGACCTGCGGCTTGGGCGCGCCGTGTGACACGCCTGAAACCAAGCTCCTGCCACCGCCGATACGACTCGATGTAGCCCTGGAGGCGGGCGGTGCCTGGAGTTATGTCACGGCCTACAGCTGCATCAGCGCGACCAACAAAAGCCTGACGACCAACACCACGACCACGCTGATCGGATTGAAAGTCGGGCAGATCGACCCGGCCGATGTGTTTGGCTCCGCTTTGGTCCCGCCGACCAATGACGTGAACCCGCTACAGCTCATCTATGTCGGCGTGCAGACCTGCCAGCGGCTGCTGTTTTTACCAGCGGTCTGCTACAACCACCGGCCCACCGGCGGCATCGGCATCCGGGTCAACACCTCGGTGGCGCAAAACCCCAACATGCTCCACGTGTATTCCGCGCCAGCCGCCGCCAACCTGCCGGAAATCAACCAGCCGCCGTTTTTCTTCGCCTATACCACCAACAACATCGTCAACAGCCTGGGCACCACGGTCAGCGACCTCGGGGTGAACATGTATGGGCCGTCGGGCAGCATCATCGGTGGCCTGGGCAGCCTTTTGAACGACGTCACCACCGCGCTGGGCAATGCGATCAACAGCGTGCTCAGCCCGCTGCTCGATACCCTCATCAACACCTTGCTGGCGAGCCTGGGCATCGACTTGAACAAGGTAGAAGTCGGCGCCAACCTCAGCTGTCACGCCGGTCGAGCGTCGCTGGTGATCTGATCGTCGGGCACGATCGGCAGCTCGATGCAAAACCGCGCGCCCTCGGTCGAGTTGCTGGCGCTGAGCGTTCCGCCCATGTTCTGCACGATGCCGTAGCTCACCGACAACCCCAGGCCGGTGCCAACGCCCACCGGCTTGGTGGTGAAGAAGGGTTCGAAGATCCGCTCCAGCAGACGCGGATCGATGCCGCCGCCGTTGTCTTCAACCCACAGGCGCACCGCGTGTTGATCGCGCTCGGCGTACAGCGCGATCCACGGCTTGAACTGCTGGTCGCTCTCACACTTGCCGAGCAGCGCGTCGCGGGCGTTGACCATCAGGTTGATCAACACCTGTTCAAGTTGATCGACATGCCCGCGCACCTGCACCGAAAACCCGCTTTCGCTGACCCGCAGTTCCACCCCTTTACCGCGCATTCCTTCGGCCAATAACGACAACGTGCCTTCGATGGCCTGGGCCGGGTTGAACGGGTGCTGCTCGATCTCCGAGCGCCGGCCGAACACGCGCATATGGTCCACCACCCGCGCCGCGCGCTGGACCTGAGTGTCGATGCGGTTGAGTTTGTCGGTCAGGTAATCGATCTGCAGATTGCCATTGTCCAGGCGCTTGAGCACATTGACGATCGCCATGCGCATCACGTTCAGCGGCTGGTTGATTTCATGGGCCAGGCCGGTGGCCATCTCGCCCAGCGTGGCCATCTTCGCGCTTTGGGTCAGTTGTTGCTGGGCGCGTCGAACCTCGGTGTTGTCGCGGCCCACGGCCTGGATTTCCAGCAGGCGACCTTCCTCGTCGAACACCCCGCGATCCGACCAGACCCACCAGGCGTGTTCGCGGCCGGGCAACTGCAGGTTGATTTCCGCCGTGCTCACCGGGAACTCCGGGCTCAATTGGCTCAGGCGCTGGAGGAAGGACTCGCGCTGCTGCGCCGACATCCAGCTGCCCAGGTTCACTCCCGGCAAGCCCTCGGGCGAACATTCCAGATAGGTCGCCAGCGGCCGGTTGCCGAAGGTCAGGGTCAGGTCCGGGCGGTAGCGGCAGATCATCGCCGGCGAGTCCTCTACCAACATCCGGTAACGCTCCTCGCTCTGTTTGACGTGCTCGGCTGCCAGCGTCGCTTCGGTGACGTCCAGCCACAGGCCGACGGCCTCCACCGGCAGACCCAGGTCATCGCGCAGCAACCGGGCTTCGTCGAGCAACCAGTGGTAATCGCCACGACTGTCGCGCAGGCGATAGCGTGCCCGTGCCGAACCTTCGCGCAGCAGCAGGCGGGTGCGTTCGAAATAGCGCTCGCGATCCTCGGGGTGAACACGTTCGATCAACGCCGCACCGGCACACTCGGCGAGCGTCCAGCCCAGCAACGGTTGCAGGCTGTCGCTGAAGAAGGTCGGTTGCAGCGCGCCTTCGACATAACGCTGCACATAAATTACCGCGGGCGAACTGGCAATCAGATTGTCCAGTCGCGCATGGGCGGCGGCGGCCAGTTGCTCCTGGTTCTTGATGTCGCTGATGTCGAGCATGAATCCTACCAGGCGCTGCTGGCTGCCCACGCCCAGGGCCTGGCCCTGCAAGCGATACCAGGTCGCCGGGGCGTTGCCGTCGGCGCGGTGCAGGCGTACGCACAACAGCAGTGGCGTGCTTTCGTGCTGCAAATCCTGCAGGCGGCTGCGCAACTCTTCGCGGTCGGCGGGGTGCACTTGCGCGAGCCAGTCCTGCAGCGGCAAACGCTCTTGCTGAAGATTCAGGGCGCGGGTCAGCGAGGGAGCCAATTGCACCTCGGCGCTGTCGCTGAAGACTTCCCACCAGCCGGTGCCGAGCAAGGCCTGCAACGCCTCCAGGCGCTCCAGCTGCAGATGGTGGCGATGTTCGCGCAAGCGTTCCAGCAAGGGGCCGGCGAGGGCGGCGGCGAACTGCAACCAGTCACGCTCGCTGACATCCGGGGCCTGCTGCTGGACCGGGTAACAGCCGCAGAGCAACCAGGCCACCACGCCTTGGGCATCGTGATAGGGCACGGCGAAACCCTCCGTGCTGGCAAAGATGCCTTGCAGGCGCGGATGTTCGCCCAGGTTCAGGTGATGCGGCGTGGAGCCGTTCAAGCTATCGAGACCGGTGCCCAGGCGCTGACCGGTGCGCCACAGGCTGGGCGTATCGAAGCCGGCGTAGTGCTGGTGAATCTGCCAACCCTGCTCTTGCTCATCGAGCAACGCCAGGGCGATACAGGGAATGTGAAAGCGTTGGGCCAGTGCCTGTAATTGGTCGATCAACACCTCGGGCAGGCGCGTCAGGCTGCACAGGCGCAACTGCTCGCCGATCTGTGCCGCGAGCAACTGGCACTGCTCGCGCAGGCGCGCTTGCCGGCGTTCCAGCAGCAAGTCGCCGATGTCCAGCAACTGCAGCAGCCAGGCGTCCGCCATCGGCTGCACCCAGCCACGCAGGTGCAGGGGCGGGCCGTTGAGGCTGTAGAAATCCAGGTCCAGGAGCTGGCCCTGCCAATCGGCGGGAGCGCCCTCGATGGCGAGGCTGCAATGGGGCAAGAGAAAATCCAGCAGGTGCGGCAGCTGTGCCGTGGGGACCTGCTGGGCTAGCTGATGCCGCAACGGGCCGGTCAGGAGCAGCACGCGTCCTTGGGCATTGAGCTGCATTTGCAGACCGACGCCGAGCACACTCAAGGGCTCCGGGATTTCCTGGGGCGCGGGCGGATGGCGATTGAGCAGACGCCCGAAGAGTTTGTCCCCGGCACTCAAAACTGCAGACTCGAACTGGCGGTGAGCGTCACCGGTAAACTCGGCACGGAGCCAATCCCCGGCAGGCTCAGAAACGGAATCACCGCGTTCAACTTTTGCGAGGGATAGTGGATGACGACCTTCAACACGCCACCTGTGTAAGTGGTGGTCGTGTCAGTGGCGACATCGAAATTCAGCCCGGCGGGAATCCAGGCCAACTGACGGGTCAGTTCCAGCTTGACGATGTTTTTCAGCGCAGCCTCGTAACCTGGCGTGTTCGGGTCCAGCGCCACGCTACGACGCACGGCTTCGGCCGTCGACTGGTTGAACGACTGCATCAGCAGCAGCGGCAGGCTGTAAGCGACGATGGCGTAGAACACCGCGAAAAAAATCACGAACACCAAGGCAAATTCAATCGCGACGGCACCTTTTTGCTTACGTGGGAGGCTGCTTTTCATGAGTGCGTCTACCCTGACAACTCGAGGTAATGTCAGCATAGAATCATTCAGCCAAAACGGACGTTTTTTACCGGATGCAGAGCTTTGTACTACTGATCTGGCTGACGCTATGCGCAGCGCAGGATGCCCGGGAACGGCACATCGCCAATCGCCTGACCCTGGGCGTCGGGGCGCTGGCTTTGGCGTATCTGTTATGGAGCGGCACCACCTGGATCGGCGCGCCGGCCGAGCAGGGCGGCTGGGCTGCGCTGCTGGCATTGGCGTTTACTTTGCCCGGCTATGCGATGCGCCGACTGGGCGCCGGGGACGTCAAACTCATGACCGCCCTGGGGCTGGCGACCGATGGTCGGCATGTGTTGGGGGTATTGATCGGCGCGGGTCTCGCCAGTGTGTGTTGGTGGCTGCTGGCGCCAAGAGTCTGGCTTCATATCGGTCAAGGGCTTAGAGGTCACCTGGTTTACCTGGAGCCTGGTCTGTCAAAGAAACAACCCTTTGCCCCCTTCCTCCTGGTGGGTCTGATGCTGACATTGGCCTGGTTCGGCTAGTCATCCGTTTTTGTACAGCGGCCAAAGAGCGACTACTTTCATTCAGAGGTTGTACAGCCTCAGGCTGTCGATAAAGGGACGGTCAGTCCTTGGCCTTGCAGGGAGTTGCACGTGAACAAGCGTACTTCGGCAGTAAAAGTCCTTGTGGTCGACGATCAGCCCCAGATCGTTGCAGAACTTTGCGAATTTCTTGAGAACAGCGGCTACCGTTGCGTTGCCTGCGAATCCAGCCATCAGGCGATCGAACGTTTCAACCAGGACACGGAAATCGGCCTGGTGCTCTGCGATTTGCATATGCCTGGCCTGGACGGCATCCAGATGGTCCAGGAGCTGCAACAGCTGTCCGGCAAGCACCGTGCTTTCGAGGCGATCATGCTCACCGGGCAGGCGGGCAAGCAGGATGTGATCAAGGCACTGCGCGCCGGCTTTGCCGATTACTACCAGAAGCCGATTGATCTGAATGAATTGCTCGAAGGCGTGCAACGCCAGGAAGTGGTACTGCAGGAGCGGCACAAGGCGTTGCAGTTGGGGCATCTGAATCAGAAGCTGCAATACCTGTCCGAGTCGCTGGATGATTTGTACCAGGACCTCGACCGGGTCAGGCGCACACCGTCTGCACCGGGTGCGGATGACGGCGCTGTCAGCGATGCCGGACGGGCCGAGATTCCGGCGATTTTCAATCAACTGTCGCCACGTCAGTTGGATGTGGCGCGCCTGGTGGGCAAGGGGCAGACCAACTACCAGATTGCCTGCGAGTTGGGCATTACCGAGAACACGGTGAAGTTGTACGTGTCGCAGGTGCTGCGGTTGACCCATATGCACAACCGCACGCAACTGGCGTTGGCGTTGACGCCGAGTAACTCGGGCGGGCGCCATCGGTTGACTGCGAACTGATCACCGCACCTGAATCTGTCGGATGTACTCGCCCTACTTGTAGGAGCCGGCTTGCTGGCGATGGCGTCGGTGAGGTTGGCGCTCGGCTTGAGGGCCGATCGCTGGCAAGCCAGCTCCTACAGGTTTGGCGGTGATCTCGATTATTTGTAGGAGCCGGCTTGCTGGCGATGGCGTCGGTGAGGTTGGCGCTCGGCTTGAGGGCCGATCGCTGGCAAGCCAGCTCCTACAGGTTCGGCGGTGATCTCGATTATTTGTAGGAGCCGGCTTGCTGGCGATGGCGTCGGTGAGGTTGGCGCTCGGCTTGAGGGCCGATCGCTGGCAAGCCAGCTCCTATGTATGGACTCGCCCCCACTGTCTACCCGCTTTTAAAAAACCGTCGCCCCGTTGCATCTATGTATAAGGCCTATTCGTGGAAGCCGTCTTCGGCTTCTGGCCAAAATTGGAAAAGCTCGTGGTATGCCGATTACATTCAGGCCTCGAAGGCCAGTAGGAGCTTAGGCATCAATCCACGCCGGTCTTACCTGGGGTCAATTTTTTTCAGCAAAGGGTCGGACAGTTGGTACCTCGGTGGCAGAACTCTGTCGCTCAGTGGCTCATCGTTGCCTGCTGGCCATCTCCGGCGTGGCGACGATAAGTCTGGTCATTCTGTAGAAGCACCCAGACGATTCGCAGGTTGCGGTTGGCTAGCCTGATCGCAGCTTCCTTACGACCCAACCGGCTCATCCAGTGCAACAAGCGGCGGTCATCGGGTTGCTGGGAATCAGGTCGTAGTTGTTGCAGCACCGCGTGGGCTCCTTGGATCATCAGGCTGCGTAAATAAGCATCACCTCGCTTGGTCATGTCCCCCAGCCGGATCTTTTCCCCGCTGCTGTGCTGGTCAGGCACCATGCCAAAGTACGCGGCAAACTTGCGGGCATTGGGAAATCGCTCAGGCTTGGTTTCCTTGGCCACCAGGGCCGTGGCGGTGACTGGTCCGATGCCGCGCACAGTCATCAGTCGCTTCGCCGTCATGTCGGCGTTGGCGGCCACTTCCAGGCGTCCCGTCAGTACGCTGATGCGCTCGCCCAAATGGCGCCACTCGGCCAGCAGTTCGTCGATCAGTTCACGCAGCAGGGCCGGCACCGGCTGGGTAGCATCTTCCAGCACCCGCGGAATTTTCTGGCTGATCGCAACATCGCCTTGCGCCAAGGCGACACCGTGCTCGAGCAGCAGGCCGCGCATCTGATTACTGACGGCCGTGCGCCGACGCACATAGCCCTGACGGGCGCGATGCAACGCCTGCATGGCCAGCGCCGCGACGCTTTTGACCGGTACTGCGCAGATTTTTTCATCGCGACCAGCCCGCAGAATCGCCAACGCATCGTTGCGATCATTTTTTGGCCCGCTGCGATGTTTGGCCACCAAACCGGCTGGAAGAATTCGCGCCGAATTACCTTGGTCTTGCAGTTGCCGGGCCCAGGCTTGAGCACCCGGACCGGTCTCCATCAAAACCACAACATGAGGCGGCAACTTTTGGAGAAACTCATAGAACGCCTCGCGCGACTTGATCCGTTGCTCGAAGCGCACCTGGCCGAGAACATCTTCACCGGCGACCTGAAAAACCTGCTTGGCCAGATCGACCGCCAAGGTTGTGCAGGCCGACAAATCGGTAGAAGACAGGGATTGATCAATCGAACTATGCTTTTTCATGGACTCGCCCTCGCTGTCGTTGGCTGTTTAGACTGCCACCGTGGCGCATTGACGCCTCGGCTGGGGCGAGTCCATCCAATTACAGGTTTGGCGGTGATCTCGATTATTTGTAGGAGCCGGCTTGCTGGCGATGGCGTCGGTGAGGTCGGCGCTCGGCTTGAGGGCCAATCGCTGGCAAGCCAGCTCCTACAGGTTTGGCGGTGATCTCGATTATTTGTAGGAGCCGGCTTGCTGGCGATGGCGTCGGTGAGGTTGGCGCTCGGCTTGAGTGCCGATCGCTGGCAAGCCAGCTCCTACAGGTTCGTTGGTGGTTCTCGATTATTTGTAGGAGCCGGCTTGCTGGCGATGGCGTCGGTGAGGTCGGCGCTCGGCTTGAGGGCCAATCGCTGGCAAGCCAGCTCCTACAGGTTTGGCGGTGATCTCGATTATTTGTAGGAGCCGGCTTGCTGGCGATGGCGTCGGTGAGGTTGGCGCTCGGCTTGAGGGCCGATCGCTGGCAAGCCAGCTCCTACAGGGGCGATGGTGGCGCCACTTATTCCTGCGAGCCGCTACTCACTTTTCCTCCCACATCCTGGTCAAAGAACTGCGGGATCTCATGCTGGTAACTTTTCAGCCAGCGCTGCATCGCCAGTTCGCGTTCGGTGGTGCTGGCGGTTTGCGGTTTTGTGGAGGCGGCTGCGTTGCTGCTTTGCAGTTGCAGCCAGCCTTCGGTTTCCTGTTGTTGTGGCGAGGCGGGGCCGGCGTCGATGGCGTGGGCGGCAAGGGGCAGGGCCAGCACGCCGAGGCAGGAAAGGGTGGTCGATTTCATCGGGGGGCTCCTTACTGAACGGCGGCGACGGTCGGACCGGACCTGCCGGGGGACTTGAGTTTCTCCGCGCGGGCCTGGGCCTGGGTGACTTGTACCGGTTTCAGGCCAAGGCGGCTGACCAGTTCGGCGGCGCGGTTCCAATCGTCCTGGTAGATCAACAGGGTCACCAGGTTCACCGCAGCCAATTGATCGCTCTGCTTGAGCTCGATGGCCGTGAGGAATTCGAATTTGGCGTCTTCGATGCGCAATTGATTGAGGTACACCACGCCCAGGTCGTTGCGGATTTTTTCGTCGGTGGGCGCCAGGCGTGCGGCCCGTTGCAGGTGTGCCTGGGCCAGGCCATGGTCACCCCGGGCGGCGGCGAGTTGGCCCAGACCGTGTTCGGCTTCGGCGGCCATGCAGCCGCCGAGCAGGCTGCGGTACAGCGGCTCGGCTTCACTGCGATCCAGCAGTCGATATACCTTGGCCTTGCGCAGGCGCACATCGGCGAAATTGTCCGGCAGGCTCTGCAGGTTGGCGAGGCTGGCGTGCAGCTTGCCGTCATTGGCCATGTCATCGGCCAGGTTCAGTGACAGCTGTTGTTCGGCGTTTAATTTGGCGCAACTGGCGGTGCCGGTCATGGCACTCCAGGGTGCCGGTCCGTTGCTCGCGCAACCCCCCAGCATCAGCAGACTCAAACCGGCAATCAATGCTTTCATCACGATTCCCCTAGGAAGCAAAAGCCCGGGCGAGGGCGGTGAAGCCCGGGCCGGCCAGTACGATCAACAACGCCGGGAAGAGGAACAACATCATCACGACGGACATTTTCGCGGACATCTTGGAGATGTATTCCTGCAGGCGTGACAGACGCTTGTCATCGAGCAACAGCTTGAGCGCCAGCAGGGATTTCATCGCACCGCCGCCCTGATGGATCAGCTGTTGCAGGATCACGCAGGTGTCAGTGAATTCGTCGACCGCCAGCAAGCGAGTGGCCTTGTTCAGTTCTTCGCCCAGCTCCAGGCCCGAGTCGACGCGTGCCAGCACCAGGCGCAGTTCGTGGGTCAGCGTGGGCATCAGCAGCTTGCCTTCATTGCTCAACACGCGCAGCGATTGCTCCACGGCCATGCCCGATTCGAACAGGATGCGCAGCAACGGAATGAAGGTGGAAATCTCGACCGCCAGTTTCTTTTGCCGATGGTGCGCGGCGGCGGCCAGCAGGCGCTTGGGCAGCAGATAACCGATGCCCAGGGCGAACGCCGGGACCAGCCACGGGCGAGTGACCTCGGGGAAGAACAGGCCCTGCACCAGCGCACTGAACGCCAGCGCCAGTACCGGGACACCCACCTGGAAGGCGGCGAACAAAGCCCGTTGCCGCGCGGTACGCCAGCCCAGGCAATTGAGCAGCGTCTGGGTTTCGTTGTCGAGCTTGACCGACTGCTGGCCGACACGGCTGCTGCCCAGCGCGTGCAGCCATTGGTTGAAGCGGTTTTTGCTCGGCGCTTTGCCGTCCAGGCGCTGCACCACCTGGCGGGCACGCCGACGCATTTGCACAATGACGCCGACAAACAAAGCCGATGCCAGCAGGAACAGCAGCGAGCTCAGCAGCATGGACAGGTTCATAGGCTACGCAACATCCGCCACAGCGCCACGCAGCCGAACACCTGGAGGGCAAGCGCGCCCACCAGCATCGTTTGCCCCGAGCTGTCGTTCCACATGCCCATCAGGTACTTCGGATTGGACACCAGGATGTAGCCGGCGAGTGCCACCGGCATCAGCGCCAGGACCACCGCCGTGACCCGGGTTTCGCCCGTCATGGCGCTTAACTGGCGAGCCGCCTGTTCACGTTCGCGGATGATCTTGATCAGGTTCTCCAACAGTTCACTGGCGTTGCCGCCGTAGCGGTGGTTGACCTTCAATCCCAGGGCAAACAGGCGCAGTTCGTCCTTGTCGTAGAGCTCGGCGAAGTCCGAGGCGGCGTCCGGCAGGCTGATGCCCATGTGCACCTGGCGCTGCACGCGCCCCAAGGCATTTTTCAGCGGGTCTTCGGCGGCATCGATGGCGCCCAGCACCGCGTCGGCCAGGGTGCGCCCGGATTTCAGGCTGCGCACGCTGTGATCGAGCAGCGCTGGCAATTGTTCGATCATGCGCTTGAGCCGGCGCTGGTAACGCCAGTCGACATACAGGCGCAGCAGCAGGGGCGGCACCAGTAACAGGGCGAACAAACCCGGCCAGCCGCCAGCGATGAAACCGAGCAGGACACTCAAGCCCCACAGCGTCAGCCACACAC
This sequence comes from Pseudomonas sp. PLMAX, assembly GCF_046042685.1. Lineage (NCBI taxonomy): Bacteria > Pseudomonadati > Pseudomonadota > Gammaproteobacteria > Pseudomonadales > Pseudomonadaceae > Pseudomonas > Pseudomonas sp. PLMAX. Next base: position 842,883 of record NZ_CP064949.1, read on the forward strand.
CCAGACGTTCAGTGGGTCGCCCGAGGCCGGCGCGCAAAAAGGCGCGATCCAGCCCCGTCCAGGATGTTTTCTGCACCACCCGCTCCGGTTGCCCCTGGCTCAGGCGCTCCAGCACGCGGCGAGTACCGGGTTCGCGCAAACCGCGGCTGAGCAAGCGCAACGACAGCCCCAGCAACGCCAGGCAAACGAGGATGAGCAGCAGCGGTTTGAGCATGCCGTGACCTTCAATATACCGAGGGAGAGAGCGCCGATTCGCGGCGCAGTTTGTCACCGGCGGGGTTGAGGGCTTCGCGCATGAAACCGAAGCCGCTGCGGCGATCGAGGCGAAACAGCGTATTGGTGACGTACACGTCTTCGCGGATGCCGATCACCTCGACCACTTCGCTGACGCAGCGCCGGCCATCGGGCATGCGCGTCAACTGGATCACCACGTCCAGCGCCGCGCAGATCATCTGGCGCAAAGTCCTTTCGGCAATGCTGCGGCCGGTCAGGCCGACCAGGGTTTCCAGGCGCAACAAGGCATCCTGCGCGTTGTTGGCGTGCACGGTGCTCATGGAACCGTCGTGACCGGTGTTCATGGCGGTCAGTACGTCGACCACTTCGACGCCACGGATTTCGCCGAGGATGATCCGGTCCGGGCGCATGCGCAGGGCGTTGCGAATCAGGTCGCTGGCTTTCACCTCGCCATGGCCTTCGGCATTCGGCGGCCGGGTTTCCAGGCGCACCACGTGGGGGTGGCCCAGTTGCAGTTCGGCGACGTCTTCGATGGTCACCAGGCGTTGGTGGGGATCGATCAGCTGGCTGAGGATGTTCAGCAGCGTGGTCTTGCCGGTGCCGGTGCCGCCGCTGATGAGGATGTTGCAGCGCTTGCCCACGGCGTCCTGAAGAAATTCGTAGATCGCCTGGTCGATGGTCTGCATGGCCATCAGGTCGGTGCTGTTGAGCATGTCCTGGCGGAATTTTCGAATCGACAGGCAGGGGCCGTCGAGCGCGATCGGGGGAATGATCGCGTTGACCCGGCTGCCGTCCGGCAGGCGCGCGTCGACCATCGGCGAGGACTCATCGAGCCGCCGGCCCAAGGGCGCGAGGATGCGCTGGATGACGCGCTCGACATGGTGCGCATCGATGAATCGCAGGTCGCTCAGGTGCAGGACACCATCGCGCTCGATGAACACGCGGTGCGGGCCGTTGACCAGGATTTCGGTCACTGCCGAATCCCGCAGCAGCACTTCCAGCGGCCCGAAACCTGTGAGCTCGTCGACGATCTCCTCGGCCAGGCGCTCCATCTCGTAGCGCGAAATCGCCAAGTGCAGGCGCGCGATGTATTCGGCCACCTTGTCGATGACGAACTGCGCCAGCACCTGGCGCGAGCCTTCGAGCAGGTTTTTCCCGGACTCCTCGATGGCATCGATGATGTAGCGGTGCAGCACCAGTTTCAGGCCTTCGTGGTCGGTATTGCCGGCCACCCCGCGGTGTGTCGCGCCGAACAGTTTTTCGCCGCTCATGGCGTACCTCTCAAACGGCTGAACCAGGACTTGGGTTTGGCCAGGCTTTCGGAGCGCTTGGCCAGGCGTTCGCCGAGGTTGCGCAGGCTTTGGGTGAGCACTTCCCGCGGGGCCAGTTCGAACAGGGTCACGCCCTGGTTCTTGGCGTTCAAGCGCACTTCGGGGCTGTAGGCGAGCGTGGCGATGACCTCCATGCCGAAGCTTTTGCCCAAGGCCTCGGAGTCCGGCGCGACGCTGCGCAGGTAGCGATCCACCAGCAGTTTGGCGTGGTCGAGCTTCATGCCTTTTTCGCGCCACAGGTTCAGTACCGCCAGGTTGCGGCGGCAGTCGAGCACGTTCTGGTCGGTGTACCACAGCAGCTTGTCGCAATGGCTGACAAAGGTGCGCAGGGCTTCGCTGTCGGGCTGGCCGGTGACATTTACAACGATGTGCTGGAAGTGTTGGCGCAGGGCGCTGAGCAGCATGTACAACTCGGCGGCGCTGGTGTGTTCCAGCGGTTCATCGTGGGTCGCGTAGGCGAGTATCCGCACCCCGGCTTCGCAACGGGTGAAGGCGCTGTCGATAAGGGTTGCGTCGAGGCGGCGCAAGTTGCGCAGCGCATCACCGAAATGAAACGAACTCTCCAGGCCGAGCAGGGCCAGGCTGTCACCGCGCGGCAGGCCGAGGTCGAGCAGCAGCGTTTGCTGACCGCTTTTTTGCACCACTTGCGCCATGTGGTTGGCCAGCAGCGCGCCGTCGGCGTTGCTCTGCACGCCGTACAGCACGGTCAGGCCGCCCAGGTGAGTGTTCGGCACTACAGGCGGCAGGCGTTTACTCTGGCGCCGCACCAGCCCGGCGACTTCACTGGAGCGCGATCCATACGCCACGAAATCCCGGGCCCCGGCGCGCATGGCGTTGAGCACCAACTGGTTGTCCATGCCGTCGCCCAGCGCAACGATTGCCAACCGCGGCTTGGCTTCCAGGGCGCCTTCGATCAGGGCGCACTGGGCCACCACGTGTTCACGGTCCAGACCCACGAACACCAGGCTGGCCAGGGTCACGTCCACCAGCGCCAACAGTTCGTCGAGGCTGCCGCCACCGGCACTGACCACCTGGCCCAAGGGGGCGAGAGCGCCTTGCAGCCATTCCAGGTCCGTGCTGTTGCGCGTGATCGCCAGGAAGGTCTGACTCAGGTTCTGGCTCATTGCGATAGCCCGCTGCGTTTATCGAAGTCGCCGTTTTCGAGGAAGTACATGCGATACCAGTTGGGGTCGTAATTGCGCAGTTTTTCACCCGGCAGCGACGGCAGTTGCGCATTGGCCGCCAGCGGCTGCACCAGGTGTGGCGTGACGATCATCAGCAACTCGCGTTCTTCGCGATTGATCGAAGAGCTGCGAAAGAACGCGCCGAGAATCGGGATATCGCCCAGCCCCGGAAACTTGTCCACCTGCGAGGTGTTTTGCGTGCTGATCAGGCCGCTGATGACGAAGCTTTCGCCATCGGCCAGGGAGATGCTGGTATCGGTGCGGCGAATGGTGAACGCCGGCACGGTGGTGCCGCCGATGGTCACGGCGTTGTTGTAATCCAGTTCGCTGACCTCGGGAGCAACCTTGAGGGCGATCTGGTCGTTGCTGACCACCGTCGGCGTGAGCGTCAGGCGGATGCCGAATTCCTTGTATTCGATGGAGTAGCTGTTGCTGTTGGCGCTGGGGATCGGGATCGGGATTTCACCGCCCGCCAGGAAGCTTGCGCTTTGTCCGCTGATCGCCACCAGGCTCGGGCGTGCCAGGGTGTAGGCAAAGCCACTGCTTTCCATGGCGTTGATGATGGCCAGGAAGTTGCCGCCGCCGGCGACGATGTTGAACATGTCGTTGGCCAACGGAATGCTCGGCACGGCAATCCGCGGATCAAGGTTGCGCAACGGAAACACCCGCGGCGTCACCGCCGTGTTGGGGACGGTACCGGGGGAACCGAACAGGAAATTCGAGTTTTTGCCGTAGATCGAGGTACTGGCTTCCTTGAGCTTGGTGCGACTGACTTCGACGAAGCGGATGTCGGTCTGCACTTGCGATGGCAGCAACCCATCATCGGACGGTGACTGCCTGGCACTGGTCATGGCCGCCGTCGCGCGGCCCTGAACGAATACCATGCTTTGCCGCGGTGCACTGGCACAGGCGGTCCAGACCATCAGGCTGGTGGCGCCGGCGCCCATGCCGGTGAGCAGGAACGCCTGGTTGCCATTGACTCGCACGTCGGCGATCTTCGGGTCGCCCACCGCGATCCGGGTGATCGCCACCGGCGATTGCACTTCCTGTTGCAGGCCTTCGCCCACTTCCAGTACCGCTGGCAGCGGGCCCAGCGCTGCGCAACTGCCGGTAGCTGCCAGTGCTGCCGTTACCGGCATGCCGCTGAGCAAGGTGGCGCAGATCAAGCCGTTGAACAACGGCATAATACGTCTGTGCATTAAAGCGGTTCCTTGCACGATTCAGGGGGTCTTTTGCGTTTCGTTGCCGCGGATGACTTCCACACCGGAGCGGCGCGGTGCGCCTGCGCTACTGGCGATTACAGGTTTGGGCGGTGCGGTCATGGCCAGTTGGTTGAACTGGATCAGGTCGCGATTGGCATTGGCGAGATTGGTCGCAGAATCCCGTTCCCCGGCCCAGTAGCGCGCCAGGCGTTTTTCCTCGGCGCTGCGCACGGCCAGGCGCAACACGCCGGCCTGGGTGGCGAGCATCAGGCGGCTCAACAGGGGTTCGGGGACGGCGAGCAGCACGGTGCGGGCGCTGGCGCGTTGTTGCTCCTGGCGGAGTTTTTCATCGTTGCCCTGGGCCGGGCTGGCAGGATGGCCGTCGTTGGTCAGGCCCAATTGCTCGCCCACCCCCAATACGCGCAAGGCCGGGATCGCGAGTTGGGCTGAGGGCTGAAGGTTGAGGTTGTCCGAGCGCAAGAACAGCAGCACATCGACATAGTCTCCCGGCGTCAATTGCCCGCCGGCATTGATCACTTCATCCACGGCAACAGCGAGTGCGCGCTCGTCGGGACGGATCATCCGCGCCAGCTTGCCGCCGGCTTCAAAACTTTCGTCGTTGAGCCAGCTGCCGGCGGGCAGGGCGCGCCAGGGCGTACGGCCAATGGCTTGATCGAGACGGGTCAGGCTGCCGGCCGGAACGGTGCGTAGTTTTTCCAAGGCAATGTCGGCGGCGGTGATCTGCACGAACGGTGGGATGTCATGCAACAACACCACGATCGGTTGGCGGGTATCTGCTTCTGGCTGGGGGACCGATGCTGGAGTGGCGGATGCCGCAGGGGCGATCTCGGTTTGCGCAACAGGGGCGGCGGCCGGCTGACGGGTCAAGGTAAAGCCCCAGTAACCGGCGATGACGGCGCCCGCCAGGGACAGTCCGGCCAAGCCTAGGATGACACGACTGTTCATGACGGCGCTTCCTTTCCTGGTGCATCTTTCCTGCTGCTCAAAGAACTCGTTTGCGCAACGAGACAACTTCGCAATCAGGCAGCTATGAACATGGAACTATTTGGCTATTTGAAGGTAGCGCAGCTAGAGCAAAACGCCATTACCCAAGGTGCAAAAATCCAACAAAAGTTAATGGTACAGAGCAAATACAGGGTTTTTTGACGTCAACGAAACGGTTAATACTTTGGTGTTAATGCGTTCTTACAGTTGTTTGGCGGGGAAATGCCGACAATGCTGATGCTGGCACAGGGGAATCATGTTGCGTCCGTGCAACACCCGCAGCCCTCAGGAGAACGTCATGTCTTTCGCCAAGCTGGTTCAGAAGGTCAAATCCGAAGTCGATTTTTACAAAGGGCTGGCCAAGGATACCGAGGGAGCTTCGGGTATCGAGTACGCCATCGTCGCCGCCATGGTTGCGGTGGTGATTGCCGGGCTCAGTGGCGGCATGGGCACGACGATCACCACGATCTTTGGAAAAATCACCGGTGCAATGGTGGGCGCCCCCACCGGTGGTGGCGGTGGTGGTGCTTAAGGCGGCTGTCACTTGCTAATGCACAAGGCGGGTTCTAATGTCAGCGCTTAGTCTATTCCAGGTGTTGCCCATGAACGCCCCCGCCCTGCCGCGCCAACAACTGCTTCTGGTCGATGACGAGGAGGATGCGTTGCTTGAGTTGGCGGAGTTGCTGGAGGGCGAGGGGTTCAATTGTTTCACCGCGACGTCGGTCAAGCTGGCGCTGCAGCATCTGACACGCCATCCGGATATCGCTCTGGTCATTACCGACCTGCGCATGCCGGAGGAGAGTGGCATGTCGTTGATCAAGCGCTTGCGCGAGCACACGGCGCGCCAGCATTTGCCGGTGATCGTGATGTCCGGGCATGCGGACATGGAAAGTGTCAGCGACATGTTGCGTTTGCAGGTGCTGGACCTGTTTCGCAAGCCGATCTATCACGTGCGCTTGCTGGAGACCCTGAATAACCTGTTCCCGCAGCCGTTGGGGGAGTTGGCCAATCGTTGAAGCAGGTGAGGGCCTTGTAGGAGCCCGGCTTGCCGGCGAAGGCACCCGAAAGACTGACGCAAGGTTCAAAGACGCCTTCGCCGGCAAGCCGGCTCCTACAAGGTGTATGTCATCCGATTCGCGTCAGGCGATGGGCCGCCAATGGCCCACCATGTGCTCCAGATCACCAGCCCCTATCAATTGCAAATCCCCACTGGAGCCCGCAGCGCTGGCCAGCAATGTCACCTCGCTGGGCAGGCGCACCGGCTTCTTGAATTGCACCGCAATCTCGATGTTCGCCGCCGGCAGATGCTCTGCAAGCGCGGCCAGGGTGCGGGCCTTGTTCCATAGGCCATGGGCAATCGCCGTTGGAAAGCCAAACATTTTGGCGCTCAGCGCACTCAAGTGAATCGGGTTGTAGTCGCCGGAGACCTTGGCGTATCGCCGGCCAATGTCTGTGGGCACGTTCCATTGGGCGACTTGCGTCAGGGGCAGCGTCGGGGCCAACTCCTCTTCGACGGGCTCGCCCTCAAGCTTCACCCCTCGGCACAGCATCTGGCTTTGCGCCTCCCAGAGCGGTCCCAGTTGATCATCCAGCGTCGTCACCAGATCGAAGGTCGCCCCCTTCGCATGGGGTTGCAGGTTCTCCACGCACACGCTGGCCCGCACCCGATGGACCCCACCCATGGGGCGCAGCACGCGGATGCGGTTGCTCAGGTGAATCAGCCCCAGCAGCGGGAACGGAAAGTCCCGGGAGGTGAGCAATTGCATCTGCAAAGCGAATGCGAGGATATGCGGATAGGTAGGTGGCAGCAGGCCGTTGTCGGCGAAGCCGCAGACTTTGCGATAGGCCGCCAGGCGCTGCGGGTCGACATCGAGCCAGCAGCGCAGACCCGAATGGGGCAGGGTGGTGCCGGTGATCTTGCGCCGCGTTGCCGCATGCACATAGAGCCCCGACAGGCTGGGTTCGCGATTGAGTGTGTGCCAGTCGATGATCATGCCTAGGCCCCCAAAACGCTTTGCCCGCAGACACGCAGTGCCTGGCCGGTAAACGCGCCGGTGCCCGGTTGCGCGAGCCAGGCCACCGCTTCGGCGACGTCCTGCGGCAGGCCGCCCTGGCCCAACGAGCTCATGCGCCGTCCGGCTTCGCGCAGGCCGAATGGAATGTGCGCGGTCATCTGGGTTTCGATAAAACCCGGCGCCACGGCATTGATGCTGATGCCCCGCTCATGCAACAGCGGCGCCCAGGCTTGCGCCAGGCCAATCAGGCCAGCCTTGCTCGCCGCATAGTTGGTTTGCCCGCGATTGCCGGCGATGCCGCTGATCGACGCCAGCAGGATCACCCGGCCATTGTCGCGCAGGGTGCCGCTGTCGAGCAGGGCCTTGGTCAGCACTTGCGGAGCGTTGAGGTTGACGGCGAGTACCGCGTCCCAGAATTCCGGGGTCATGTTGGCCAGGGTCTTGTCTCGGGTGATGCCGGCGTTGTGCACCACGATGTCGATGCCGTCGGGCAGTTGTTCGACCAGTTCCGTGGCGGCGTTCTCGGCACAGATGTCGAGGGTGATGCCACGCCCGCCGAGGCGTGCGGCGAGGGCGTCGAGGTCGTTCCTGGCCGGGGGGACGTCGAGCAGGATGACCTCCGCACCGTCACGGGCCAGGGTTTCGGCGATGGCGGCGCCGATACCGCGCGCCGCACCGGTGACCAGTGCCTTGCGCCCGGCCAGCGGGCGAGTCCAGTCCATTACCTGGGTGTCGCAGGCAGTCAGGTTGATGACTTGCCCGGACACGAAGGCGCTTTTCGGCGAGAGAAAGAACCGCAGCGGTCCTTCCAGTTGATCCTCGGCACCTTCGCCAACATGGATCAGCTGCAAGGTGCCACCGCTGCGCAGTTCCTTGGCCAGCGAGCGGCTGAAGCCTTCGAGGGCGCGCTGGGTACTGGCGGCGAATGGGTCGCTCAACGACTGCGGGTCACGTCCCAGGATCACCAGGTGGGCACTGTGGTCGAGATTTTTTATCAGGGGCTGGAAGAACTCGCGTAGTTGCTTGAGCTGGCCGACCTGCACCAGATCACTGGCATCGAACACCACGGCCTTGAGTTTCGGACCGTGTCCGGGAATCCACGCGGTCGCCATCGAGGGCTCGGTGCCGTAGGTGTAGATCGCGTCCGTCAGGCGGTTGGCGAAGGCGTTGACCTTCTCCGCCAGCGGTCCGCCGCCAATCAGTAAAGCGCCTTCCACAGGGCGCAATCGGCCCGCTTGCCAGCGTTCCAGGCGTACCGGCGAAGGCAGGCCCATGGCCCCGACCAGACGATGGCCGATGGACGAATTGGCGAAGTCGATATAGCGGTCGGACATGGAACGCGCTCCAGCAGATGAGGTTCAAAGTGTGGACCATGAATGGCAATCAGTCGTTCGATTTGCCAGATTCGGCCTACGCTTGCGGGTAATGGCCTTCACAGAATAGGAAGCTTTTCATGACTCAGCTGCGTCGCGTCGCGATCATCGGCGGTAATCGGATACCCTTCGCTCGCTCCAACGGACCCTATTCCACCGCCAGTAACCAGGCCATGCTCACGGCTGCACTCGAAGGCCTGATCGAACGCTACAACCTGCATGGACTGCGCCTTGGCGAAGTGGTGACGGGGGCGGTGCTCAAGTTGCCACGGGACATGGCGCTGACGCGCGAGTGCGTGCTCGGTTCGCGGCTGTCGCCCGCTACCCCCGCCTACGACATCCAGCAGGCTTGCGGTACAGGGCTGGAAGCGGCGCTGCTGGTGGCGAACAAAATTGCCCTCGGCCAGATCGACTGCGGCATTGCCGGTGGCGTCGACACCACTTCGGACGCGCCAATCAGTGTCAACGAAGGGTTGCGCAAGATTTTGCTGCAGGCCTACCGCGCCAGCACCACCGCGGAAAAACTCAAACCCTTCCTGCAGCTGCGCCCCCGGCACCTGATTCCCGAGTTCCCGCGCAATGGCGAGCCGCGCACCGGTATGTCCATGGGCGAGCATTGCGAGTTGATGGCGCAGGCCTGGAACATTCCCCGTGAAGAGCAGGATCAGCTGACGTTGCTGAGCCATCAGAACCTGGACGCGTCCTACGCCGAAGGTTGGCAGAACGATTTGATGACGCCGTTTCTTGGCCTCACCCGCGACAACAATTTGCGCCCGGACCTGACCCTGGAAAAGCTCGCCTCGCTCAAGACCGTTTTCGACAAAAGCGCAAAAGGCACCCTGACCCCCGGCAATTCCACGCCGCTGACCGATGGCGCATCCTTGGTGCTGCTGGGCAGTGAGGCATGGGCGAAGGAACGTGGTCTACCGATTCTCGCCTACTTGCGTGACGGCGAAACCGCCGCGGTGGATTTCGTCCATGGCGCCGAGGGCCTGCTGATGGCACCGGTGTACGCCGTGCCGCGCCTGCTGGCGCGCAATGGCCTGACCCTGCAGGACTTCGATTACTACGAGATCCATGAAGCCTTTGCTGCCCAGGTGCTTTGCACCTTGAAGGCGTGGGAAGACCCCGAGTACTGCAAAAGCCGCCTGGGCCTCGAAGCACCGCTGGGGTCCATCGACCGCAGCAAGCTCAATGTCAAAGGCAGCTCACTGGCGGCCGGGCACCCGTTTGCGGCCACGGGTGGGCGCATCCTCGCCAATATGGCCAAGTTGCTTGATGCGGCGGGGAAGGGGCGTGGCCTTATCTCAATTTGCGCCGCAGGCGGTCAGGGGGTAACCGCCATCATCGAGCGATAGGGGCGTCCGGTATTGAATGGATGCGTGACATGGCCTAACGTCGGCCCATCAGCCGTCTCGCAACACAAGGCCAGGTTATGCCGACTAACGGACAGGTTTCCCTCGAGCGCAGCATCCCGCCCCTCATCACGCTGCCGCGTCCGTTGTATGCCCGGGTGGAAAGCCTCAATGCCGGGTCATGGACGCCGTCCCATCGCCACGACTGGGTGCAGTTTTCCTATGCCATCAGTGGCGTGCTCGGCGTGCACACCGCCGAGGGCAGTTTCTTCGCGCCGCCGCAATGGGGCATCTGGATTCCGGCCGATCTGGATCACCAGGTCGTGACCTCGATGCGCGCCGAGATGCGCAGCCTGTATGTGCGTCGCGAGGATTGCCAGTGGGCGGACGGGCGTTGCCGGGTGCTGGAAGTGACGCCGCTGGCCCGGGAGCTGATCAAGAGTTTTTGCCTGCTGCCAGTGGAATATCCCCAGGGTGACAGCCCGCAGGCGCGGTTGGTGAGTGTGCTGCTCGATCAGTTGGCGACTTTGCCGGAAGTCGGGTTTTCCCTGCCGTTGCCCCGCCATGAACGGTTGCTGGGGTTGTGCAATGAGCTGATCGGAAATCCCGAGAGCAATGTGACCCTGTACCAATGGGCCGAGCGTTTGGGCACGTCGGAGAAAACCCTGATGCGCCTGTTTCAGCGTGAGACCGGGTTGAGTTTTCGCGGCTGGCGCCAGCGTATGCGCTTGCTGTCGTCGCTGAGTCTGCTGGAGGAGGGCGACAGCGTGACCAATGCCGCGCTGGCCTGTGGATATGACTCGACGTCGGCGTTTATTGCGGCGTTCAAGAGCCTGTTCGGGTTTACCCCGGGAGAATTGTTCAGGCAATGATGGCCCCATCGCGAGCAAGCTCGCTCCCACAAGGACAGTGCAAATCCCTGTGGGAGCGAGCTTGCTCGCGATTGACCGCGCAGCGGTCACCGGTCAGGTACGGAACCGGCGCACCAACCCATCCAGCTCATTCGACAACCCGGCCAGGCTCTGGGAATCCAGGCGCGCCGAGTTCGCCAGTTCAGCCACCAATTGCGCATCGCCATGGATCTGGCTGATGTGCCGGTTGATGTCTTCGGCCACCTGATGCTGTTGTTCCGCCGCCGTGGCAATCTGGGTGTTCATGTCACGGATCACATCCACCGACTCGCGGATCTGCCCGAAACTGTTGCGCGCTTCACCGATGCGCGTCACCGATTGCTGGGACACCTCCAGGCTCGCGTGCATCTGCTGGGTCACCTGGCTGGTGCGCTTGGCCAGGTTGCCCAGCAGTCCGTCGATTTCCGCCGTGGAGTCGGCCGTGCGCTTGGCCAGCGCCCGCACTTCATCGGCCACCACCGCAAAACCACGGCCCTGCTCACCGGCCCGCGCCGCTTCGATGGCGGCGTTCAGCGCCAGCAGGTTGGTCTGCTCGGCGATCGAACGAATGGTTCCCAGAATCGACTGGATGTCATTGCTGTCGCGTTCCAGCTGTTGCATCGACTGGGCCGACTGCTCGATTTCCTGGCTCAGGCGATCGACGCTGCTCACGGCCGCGTCAATTTGTTGCTGACCTTCACGGGCCTGGCGCTGGCCGCTGTCGGCGGACTCGGCCGCCTGGCTGCAGGAGCGTGCCACTTCGTTGGCGGTGGCGACCATTTCGTGGAATGCCGTGGACACCATGTCCACCGCTTCGCGCTGGCGTCCAGCGGCTTCAGCCATGTCGCTGGAGACCTGGGTCGAGCTCCTGGAGGTGGCCAGGATCTTGGTCGCGGCGCCACCAATGCTTTGTATCAGGTTGCGAATCGCGGTCAGGAACTGGTTGAACCAGTTGGCCAGTTGCGCGGTTTCGTCACTGCCACGGATTTGCAGGTTCTTGGTCAGGTCGCCTTCACCCTGGGCGATGCCTTCCAGGCCGTCGGCCACGCTGCGGATCGGCCGCACGATGACGCTGGCGAAACTGGCGCCGACGATGGCGAAGACAACGGCCAGTACCGCAGCGATGATGGCGATCAACCAGGTCAGCTGGGTCGCGGTGCTCATCACGTCGCTCTGCTTGATCAGGCCGATGAAGGTCCAGCCCAGTTGCTCCGACGGCCAGACGTTGGCCATGTAGCGTTCGCCGTTGAGCTCGACTTCAACCAGGCCCTTGCCGGCCTTGGCCAGTTGCGCATAACCCTCGCCGAGGCTGTTCAAGGCCTTGAAGTTGTGTTCCGGTTGCTTCGGATCGACCAGCACGGTACCGGTGTTTTCCAGCAGCATCAGGTAGCCGCTTTCGCCGAGCTTGATCTGTTTGACCAGTTCGGTGAGCTGCTTGAGCGACACGTCGATGCTGACCACACCACCGTTGGTGCCCAGCTTGTTGTCGATGGTGCGCACGGTGCTGACGTAGGAAGTATCGTTTTCGGCCCAGTAATAGGCCTCGGTACGCAACGGCTTGCCCGGTTTCGCCTGGGCCGCCTTGTACCACGGACGCTGGCGCGGGTCGTAGTTGGCCAGCTTGGCGTCGTCCGGCCACGACACATAACCACCGGCGGCGGTGCCGAGGATGGCGTAGGCATAGGATGGATGGGCGTTGCCCAGATCCTGCAGGAAGCCAAAGACTTTTTTGTCCATCTCGCCCTGTGGAATGCTGGCGGCGTTGGCGTTCATGTAGGTCTTGAGGCTGTCGTCGGAGTTGGTGATCAGCGGTTGTTTGGCCAGGTACTCGACGTTCTGGCTGATGCCGTCGAAGAACAGTTGCATGGCATTGCTGACCTGACGGATTTCGCGACCACTGCTGTCGACGAATCCTTCCCTGGCATCACTGCGCAGGTTCAGCGCGACGAGGGTGGCGACCAGTACCACCGGCAAGCAGGCGATGATTGCAAACGCCCAGGTCAGTTTCTGTTTGATGTTCATCCGCGCTCCAGATTTTCTTGTAGGCCCACGCAGTGCAGATGACTCGCGGTTTATTGGCAGCCGTAAACGTTGTCGATCAACCCGGGTCCGTGAGTGCGGTATCGTTGTTGTCAGGGAAACGATTGTCGGACAAATCACTTTGTCACTAAGGACTTCGGCTGTTGTCTGCGGAAATTGAGGGCTGTCCGGAAAAATCCCGCGAACGGTAGTGCCGGGGTGTCGGTTTCTGTCACAAATGCCCATGCAGCCCCGGACAACAAGCGCTTCAGGCTCGACTATGATCCAGAAGACCGGTGATGAACTGCAGGTTTTTGCGAGTAAATCGGCACATTGTGTGCATCTGCATGGTTCATAGGTCGGCACCCCCTCCCCCGAATCGGTGGATTGCCGTATAACGAATGACTTTCGCGTGTTTGGTAATAAAGGACCCACAATAAAAGCTGATGAAGACTCCAAAACGCATTGAACCCCTGATCGAGGACGGTCTGGTCGACGAAGTGCTGCGCCCACTCATGAGTGGTAAAGAAGCAGCTGTTTATGTGGTGCGCTGCGGCAACCAGTTACGTTGCGCGAAGGTCTACAAGGAGGCGAATAAACGCAGTTTCCGGCAGGCGGCCGAGTATCAGGAAGGCCGCAAGGTGCGCAACAGCCGACAGGCCCGGGCCATGGCCAAGGGTTCCAAGTTTGGCCGCAAGGAAACCGAAGACGCCTGGCAGAACGCCGAAGTGGCGGCGCTGTTCCGCCTGGCCAACGCCGGTGTGCGGGTGCCCAAGCCGTTCGACTTCCTTGAAGGCGTGCTGCTCATGGAGTTGGTGGCCGACGAGTACGGTGATGCCGCGCCGCGTCTAAACGACGTGGTTCTGGAACCGGACCAGGCGCGTGAATATCACGCGTTCCTGATCTCGCAGATCGTGCTGATGCTGTGTACCGGTCTGGTGCACGGTGACCTGTCCGAGTTCAACGTGCTGTTGACCCCGACCGGCCCGGTGATCATCGACTTGCCGCAAGCAGTTGACGCGGCGGGCAACAACCACGCGTTCAGCATGCTGGAGCGGGACGTGGGCAACATGGCGTCCTATTTCGGACGGTTTGCACCGGAGTTGAAAAAGACCCGGTATGCCAAGGAAATGTGGGCTTTGTACGAGGCGGGCACTTTGCACCCGGCCAGCGTCCTGACCGGCGAGTTCGACGAACCGGAAGAACTGGCGGATGTGGGCGGCATCATGCGCGAAATCGAGGCCGCGCGCCTGGATGAAGAGCGCAAGCAAGCCGCGCGTGCGGCTGACGATGCTCCCCCCAAGCCAGCCGAAGAACCGCCTCCACCGTGGATGCAGTGATCGGCTAAAGAAAAACCCGGCTTCGGCCGGGTTTTTTCTGGGTGAAGGGACTCAATGTTTATGGCGTCCGACGCACCGCCTTCGCGAGCAAGCCCGCTCCCACATTCGATCTGCACTGGACACAGAATTTGTGTTCGGCGACGATCCAATGTGGGAGCGGGCTTGCTCGCGAAGGCGTTAGCACAATCAAAATCATTGTCAGACGGGATCCGCGTTAGCACAACACCCCGACTCCAGATTCTTCAGAATCGGACAATCAGGTCGATGATCCCCCTGACAATGCTCCACCAGATCCTGCAACGTATCGCGCAATTGCCCCAGCTCCCACATTCGATCTGCACTGGACACAGAATTTGTGTTCGGCGACGGTCCAATGTGGGAGCGGGCTTGCTCGCGAAGGCGTTAGCACAATCAAAATCATTGTCAGACGGGATCCGCGTTAGCACAACACCCCGACTCCAGATTCTTCAGAATCGGACAATCCGGCCGATCATCCCCCTGACAATGCTCCACCAGATCCTGCAACGTATCGCGCAACTGCCCCAGCTCCCGAATCTTCTGGTTCAGTTCATCGATATGCTGGCGCGCCAACGCCTTCACATCGGCACTGGCGCGCTGGCGGTCCTGCCAGAGGGTCAACAGCTTGCCGACTTCCTCCAGGGAAAACCCAAGGTCCCGTGAGCGTTTGATGAACGCCAGCGTGTGCAGGTCGTCATCGCCGTAAACCCGGTAGCCGCTGTCGGTGCGATGAGCCGCCTTGAGCAGGCCGATGGACTCGTAGTAGCGGATCATCTTTGCGCTCAGGCCGCTGTGGCGGGCTGCTTGGCCGATGTTCATCGGTTGTCCTCCAGGTCCTCGGGTTTCCAGGTTTTCAACAGTAGTGCATTGCTCACCACGCTGACGCTCGACAACGCCATGGCTGCACCGGCCAGCACCGGATTAAGGAACCCGAAGGCGGCCAATGGAATGCCGATCAGGTTATAGACGAAGGCCCAGAACAGGTTCTGCCGGATCTTCGCATAGGTCTTGCGGCTGATCTCCAGTGCCGCCGGCACCCGCCGTGGGTCGCCATGCATCAAGGTAATGCCGGCCGCATGCATGGCCACATCGGTGCCGCCGCCCATGGCGATACCGATATCGGCCGCGGCCAGCGCTGGCGCATCATTGATGCCGTCGCCGACCATTGCGACCACGCCGGTTTTCTTCAACGCAGCGACAGTGGCGGCTTTGTCCGCCGGCAGGACCTCTGCGTACACATCCTGGATGCCCAGCGCCTTGGCGACCACGTTGGCACTGCCTCTGTTGTCACCGGTCAGCAGATGACTGCTGATATTGCGCGCGCGCAGTTGTTGTACCGCTTGCAGCGCGCCAGGCTTGAGCGTATCGCCGAAAGCGAACAGGCCCAACACTCTCGGCTCGGGACTTTGTTCGATCAGCCAGGACAAGGTCCGGCCTTCGGTTTCCCACGCGCTTGCCGAATCCGCCAGATTACCAGCCTCCAAGCCAGTTTCTTCCAGCAGGCGCCGATTGCCCAGGGCCAGGCAGCGACCCTCAAGGGTGCCGGCAATGCCTCGGCCGGTCAGGGATTGGCTGTCAGTCACGTCGGCCACGGCCAGGCCTCGCTCGGCGCACGCATCCAGCACCGCCTTGGCCAGCGGATGCTCGCTGCCGCGTTGCAGGGCGCCGGCCCATTGCAGCAGGCTGCCTTCGTCGCCATCGAGGGCGCTGAGGTGGGCGATACGTGGGGTGCCCGAAGTCAGCGTGCCGGTCTTGTCGAACACCACGGCGCTGACTTCATGGGCACGCTCCAGCGCCTGGGCATCCTTGATCAGAATGCCGTAGCGCGCCGCGACGCCGGTGCCGGCCATGATCGCCGTTGGCGTGGCCAGGCCCAGGGCACATGGGCAGGCGATCACCAGCACCGCCACGGCATTGATCAGCGCGGTCTCCAGCGGGGCGCCATAAAGCCACCAGCCGATCAGGGTCGCCAAGGCCAGCAGCAAGACCACCGGGACGAACACCTGGCTGACTCTATCCACCAGTTTCTGGATCGGCGCTTTCGCCGCCTGGGCGTCCTCCACCAGGCGAATGATCCGCGCCAGCACGGTTTCCGCGCCAAGGGCCTGGGTGCGCACCAGCAACCGGCCTTCACCATTGATCGCGCCGCCCGTGACCTTGTCACCAGTTTGTTTGGGCACCGGCAGGCTTTCGCCGCTGATCAAGGCTTCGTCGGCATGGCTCTGACCTTCGACCACTTCGCCGTCCACCGGGAAACGTTCCCCGGGCTTGATCATGACCAGGTCATCGAGACGCAGGGCGCTGATCGCCACCTCCTGCTCTCGACCATCGATCACCTGGATCGCCCGCTCCGGGCGCAGCGCTTCCAGGGCGCGAATGGCGCTGGCGGTCTGGCGTTTGGCGCGGCTTTCCAGGTATTTACCCAACAGCACCAGGGCAATCACCACGGCCGAGGCTTCGAAGTACAGGTGCGGCATGCGCCCGGCGGCGGTGGCCCATTCGTAGAGGCTCAAGCCATAGCCCGCGCTGGTGCCCAAGGCAACAAGCAAGTCCATGTTGCCTGCCCCGGCACGCACGGCTTTCCAGGCGGCCACATAAAAGCGCGCGCCGAAGATGAACTGCACGGGCGTTGCCAAGGCGAATTGCGCCCAGGCCGGGAGCATCCAGTGCACGCCGAACGGTTGCAGCAACATCGGCAATACCAGCGGCAAGGCGAGGGCAATGGCTGCGATCAACGCCCAGCGCTCGCGCTGCAGGCGGGTTTGCTGAGTATCGACGTGCGGCTGATCGTCCTGCCAGACGCTGGCGGCATAACCCGCCTTGCTCACGGCCGCGATCAAGGTTTGCGGGTCGACTTGCCCGAGCAGTTCCAGATGGGCGCGTTCATTGGCCAGGTTGACGCTGACACTCTTGACCCCCGGCACTTTGTTCAGCGCCCGCTCGACCCGGCCGACGCAGGAGGCGCAGGTCATGCCGTCGATGCTCAATTCCAGGCGCTGCCGAGGTACGCTGTAACCGGCTTTTTCCACTGCGTCCATCAAGGCCGGCAGGCTGTCGGCCGGCGCCTGGACCCGGGCCTGCTCGGTGGCCAGGTTGACGCTGACGGCACTGGCGCCGATGACTTTGCTCAAGGCGCGCTCGACACGCCCGGCGCAGCTGGCGCAGGTCATGCCGGCAATCGGCAGATCGAAAGTAGTGGATTCGGACATCGGTCACGCTCCCTGTAGAAGATGCCTACAGGATCAACCTTGCCATGCTGGCAAGGTCAAGCGCCATTTTTAAAGCAAAAGATCGCAGTACACCTGTAGGAGCTGCCGCAGGCTGCGATCTTTTACAGGCAACTCAATATCCAAGACCTGCACGCTTTAGATACATCCCATCCTGGGTCATCGCAATCCGGTACTTCAACACATCTCCGGCCCGCAACTGAATATCCTGCGAACCCGGCGCCAGCATCCCCGGGTTGCACCCCGGCGCCTGGCCGGGCAGCAGCTTGAGGCGCAGGGAGACATTGCCCGGCGGCAGGTTGAACGAGGTGCTTTGCTCCTGGAATAGCCGCGCCGCCAACTGGTCCTGGATGTACACGCCGATCTCGCAGCTGGTTGCGACTTCCAGGCGCTCGCGGGAAATGATCAGCACGCCATAATCCTCCCCGGCGGCATGGGTCGAGGTGGTGACGGTGAAAAGGCCGAGCAGGCCAAACAGGCTGAAAGCTGACCAGCGCATGGCTGAATCTCCTGGGTTCAAATCGTAAATACCCGCAGCTTGGCCGAGCGCGAAGCCGATTGCCAGCCCGGCAGGTCACTGCAGAACTTGACCTTGCCATGGTGGCAAGCTCAAGACTGCAGGTCACCTCTTTCGAATGGCACATTAAAGGAGTCATCCATGCAAGTGTTCAACGTTGAAGGCATGTCCTGCGGTCACTGCGTCAAGGCGATCACCCAGGCGGTGCAGGCCCGGGATCCGGCGGCGAGTGTGCGGGTCGACCTGGCGGCCAGGGAAGTCGGGGTCGAGAGCGCATTGAGCGCCGATCAAGTGATCGCGCTCATCAGTGAAGAAGGCTACAGCGTGAAATTGGCCTGACTTTTTAATAGTTAGCGAGCTAACTTAATGTTCAAGGCGTCCATGCGCGGCTAGACTGTCGGGCTGCCGACTTCTGTTCCATGGATGCCTGATGAATTTTCGTACAATCCTTATTCTTGGCGCCTTGAGCGCTTTCGGTCCGCTGGCGATCGATTTCTATCTACCGGCGTTCCCGGCGATGGCGCTTGCCTTCGGTACCGACGAACAACACGTCCAACTGACCTTGGCCGCTTATTTCCTTGGTTTGTCCATTGGCCAGCTGGCCTATGGTCCGGTGGCGGATCGTTTCGGGCGACGCATTCCCTTGTTGATCGGCGTCGGCTTGTTTACCGCCGCTTCGTTGGCGTGCGCCTATGCACCGAACCTGGAATGGCTGATCGGCGCACGCTTCGTGCAGGCCCTGGGCGGTTGCGCGGGCATGGTGATCTCGCGGGCGGTGGTCAGCGACAAATGTGATGCGGTGGGTTCGGCAAAAGTCTTTTCGCAGCTGATGCTGGTAATGGGCCTGGCGCCGATCCTGGCCCCGATGCTCGGCGGCTTGCTGGTCAACACCACGGGCTGGCAGTCGATCTTCCTCGCGCTGACCGGTTTCAGCGCCTTGGCAGGTCTGGCTGTGGCACTGGGTTTGCCGGAAAGCATGCCCGCCCATTTGCCACGCCAACCCCTGAGCGGGGCGTTCCGTCAGTACGCACGCCTGCTGAAGGACCCGGTGTACCTCGGCCATGCCATGACGGGCGGCATCGCCATCGCCGGCATGTTTTCGTACATCGCCGGGTCGCCGTTCATCTTCATCAAGCTCTATGGCGTCCCGGCCGAACACTTTGGTTGGTACTTCGGTGTCAACGCAGCGGGGTTCATTCTGGTGGCCCAGATTAATGCGCGACTGTTGGCCAAGCGTGGTCCGGCGTTCCTGCTGACGCGCACCGTGTGGATCTACCTCGGTGCCGGCCTGGCATTGCTCGCTGTCAGCGCGCTGCACACCGCGCAGCTGTGGCCGTTGCTGATTCCATTGTTCGCCTGCATCGCCAGCCTGGGTTGCATCCTGCCCAATGCCTCGGCCTGCGCGATGAACGGCCAGGGCGCCCGCGCGGGTAGCGCTTCGGCAATGCTCGGATGCCTGCAATTCAGTGTCGCGGCAGGCGCCGCGGCGCTGGTGGGTGTTTTGCACGACGGCAGCGCCATGCCGATGGCCATGGTCATCAGCCTGTGCGGGATTCTGGTGGTGAGCGCGGCGATGCTCACCCGGCGTCTGCAAAATGCCCGGGCGCTGGTGCAAGCCCAGGTCTGAGGACGGACTCAGCCAGCGGCACGCTGCTGGCGGTCGGGGATCTGATGGGGAGCGTGCAATCGCGCTTCAAGGGTATTGGTGAACGCCCGCGCTTCCGCTTCGCTGCGGAACATCACGGTATGTTGGTCCAGGCGGACCTGCCACTGGGATTTTGCCAATTCTTTTATCAGGATCTTCATAGCTGAACTCCTCTTGTAAAAGTCGTTGCGTAAAAAGGATGGGTAAAAGATTTCCTCGCAGAGGTCTCGATTGTAGACCCGATTACGATGGCTTCTATGACAAGGATCAACTCTCGGACTGACGGTTTGTAACAAAAAAAATCGCAGTCCGAGGGCCAATTCCTGAGGATGCCTAGAACCCTTCCAGCACGATCTTGCCCTTGGATTTCCCGCTTTCCAACAGCGCATGTGCACGCCGCAGATTAGCCGCATTGATGGTGCCAAAGTGTTCGCCAACCGTGGTTTTCAACGTCCCGGCATCGATCAGATGGGCCACCCGGTTGAGCAGTTTGTGCTGCTCGATCATGTCCGCGGTCTCGAACAGTGAGCGGGTGTACATGAACTCCCAGTGCAGCGACAGGCTCTTGCGCTTGAGCTTGGTCACGTCGAGGGTTTTCGGGTCGTCGATCAGCGCCAGCTTGCCTTGCGGTGCCAACGCCTCGACCAGTTGATCGAGGTGATGATCGGTCTGGGTCAGGCTGGCGACATGGGTCACCTGATCAATGCCGGCGTGCTTGAGCGCTTCACTCAGCGGCTGGCTGTGGTCGATCACCTGGTCGGCGCCCAGGGCCGTGACCCAGCTTTGGGTTTGCGGGCGCGAAGCCGTGCCGATGACCTTCAGCCCCGTGAGCTGTTTGGCCAGTTGCGTGAGGATCGAGCCAACGCCACCGGCGGCGCCGACGATCAGCAGGCTCTGGCCTTCATCGGTCTTGCCTTCGCGCACTTGCAGGCGCTCGAAGAGCAACTCCCACGCGGTAATGGCGGTCAACGGCAGGGCAGCGGCTTCGGCGAAACCGAGGCTTTTCGGCATATGGCCGACGATTCGCTCATCCACCACGTGCAGCTCGCTGTTACCCCCAGCGCGGGCAATGGAGCCGGCGTAGAACACCTTGTCGCCGGTCTTGAACAAGCTCACTTCACTGCCAACGGACTTGACCACGCCGGCCACGTCCCAACCCAGCACTTTGGCCGTACCGACTTCTGGCTGGACGTTCTGACGGACCTTGGTATCGACCGGGTTGACCGAGATGGCTTTGACTTCCACCAGCAGGTCACGGGGGCCAGCGACCGGCTCCGGCAGGTCGATGTCTTGCAGGGCGTTTTCATCGCTGATCGGCAGCGAGGCGTAGTAGGCAACGGCTTTCATGGAAGGCTCCCAGATAACTGTGGATTCGATGGGGCGGATGATTGGCTATTTCTTCGCAAGATAAAACCCGCTAAAACAGCAGTCTCTTTCAATATTTTTTTGATAATAAAAGGCTTTGCATGCTGCGATTCGATGATTTGCAGTTATTCGTCCGGGCCGCGGACCTGGGCAGTCTGTCCGCGGCCGCGCGGGGCATGGACATGTCGGCGGCGGTGGCAAGCGCGGCGTTGAAACGCATTGAACAGCAGCTGGGCGCCCGACTGCTGGCGCGTTCGACCCGCAGCCTGCGCCTGACCGCCGAGGGCGAAGGTTTTCTCGAGTACGCCCGGGCGGCCTTGAGTTCCCTCGACGAAGGCCGGCGATTGTTGGCCAGTGGCCAGGATCAGGTCAGCGGAGTCCTGCAGCTGTCGGCACCGTCGGACTTCGGTCGCAACCTGTTGCTGCCCTGGCTGGACGAGTTTCAGCGCGAGCACCCGAAGCTGACCGTGCGCCTGCTGCTGGGCGATCGCATCGCCGATCTGTTCCGCCAGCCGGTGGACATCGCCCTGCGCTACGGCGAGCCGGAAGACTCCAGCCTGGTGGCGCTGCCCATTGCCCCTCACAATCGTCGCGTGTTGTGTGCCGCGCCCGAATATCTCGCCCGGCGTGGCGAACCGCGCCAGCTGGAACAACTGGCCCAGCACAATTGCCTGCTGTTCATGCTGGGCAGCCGCGTTCACGATCACTGGACCTTTCATGACGGCAAGCGCGAGGTCGGCCTGACCGTCAGTGGCGATCGTTTCAGTGACGATGCCGATGTCGTGCGTCTGTGGGCGCTGGCAGGGGCCGGGATCGCGTA
This sequence comes from Pseudomonas sp. PLMAX, assembly GCF_046042685.1. Lineage (NCBI taxonomy): Bacteria > Pseudomonadati > Pseudomonadota > Gammaproteobacteria > Pseudomonadales > Pseudomonadaceae > Pseudomonas > Pseudomonas sp. PLMAX. The sequence goes on from NZ_CP064949.1 coordinate 864,423, forward strand.
CAAATCCTGGCTCGATGTGGCCGCCGATGTGCTCGCGGGGCGCTTGAAAGTGCTGCTGCCGGAGCTGCTCTGTGAGCGCGCACCGCTGAATCTGTTGTGCGCCCATCGCGCACAATTGAGTAAGCCGGTGAACCTCTTGTGGGAAATGCTTGCCAGCCGATGCGCGCGCTTGAGTAGTCATTTTCCAGGGTTATCAGACATTGATCATTAGTCGCAGGTAAAAAGCGAAATTTCCCTCAGGAACTATCAGCATCTGCGGTTTGCAGGGGGCAGGATCTGGCGGTCAACCGGCCTATACTAACGTTCGCCTCGTACACGCACGTCGATCGCCATGGCGAAACCGGTTTATGGCAGTTTCCACGTTTGGCCGACGGCACCTTACTGGTCAAGATATCTCTGGGCAGCAGGACGAAACGATTCAACAGGGAGTGAATACATGGAACATGCACCTTGCATCAGCCAGATAGCCACATTGCTGGCTGACCCCAAGCGCAGCGCAATGATGTGGGCCTTGATGGACGGCTCGGCGCGACATACCGAAGAACTGGCATTGATGGCCGGCCTGTCACCGTCCTCCGCCAGTGCGCACCTGGGGCGGTTGTCCGCCGGAGGTCTGTTGAAAGTAGAAGCCCGTGGGCGAAAGCGCTTCTTCCGCCTGACGGCTCCCGAAGTCGGTGCCGCGATCGAAGCGCTGGCCAGCGCCACGCAGGCCAGCGCACCCCAGGATATCCCGGATATTTTCAAGCGCGCCGCGCCCCTGGCGAAACCTCGGCCGAGCGCTTCGCCGTTGTTGCGCGCACGGCTTTGTGACGACCATTTGGGTGGCACCCTGGCCGCCGATCTTTACCAGCGCCTGCTGGACGCGGGCTGGATCGAACAGTTCGATCAGCGGGTCACGGTCACGCTCAAGGGCGCGACGCAGTTGGAGGCACGCGGCGTCTTCATTCAGGCGCTGGCCCATCGCAACGGCAAGGTCGCCTGTGCGTGCCCCGACTGGAGCGAAAGACGCCCGCACCTGGGCGGCGCCCTGGGTGCGGCGTTGTTGCAGCTGTTCATGCAGTCGGGTTGGCTGAACTTGCCCATGGATTCCCGTGCCCTGCAGCTCACCGCCGCCGGGCAGCGAGAAATTCACCGGTTCGCCAAACAGACCGAGGTTGAAATGGCCTTGTAGGAGCTGGCTTGCCAGCGAAGAGGCCTTCGCTGGCAAGCCAGCTCCTACAGAAGAGTCGGGTAAACCTCAGGGTTTTACCAAACGAGCATCCAGGCTGTTCTGCGCCAGGCGTTTGGCCTGGTCCTGGGTCATGCCCAGATCGGTATACAGGGCATGGAAGTTTTCGGTGACGTAACCGCCGAAGTACGCCGGGTCATCCGAGTTCACGGTCACTTTCACGCCACGCTCGAGCATGTCGAGAATATTGTGCTGGGACATGTGATCGAACACGCAGAGCTTGGTGTTGGACAGCGGGCACACGGTCAGCGGAATCTGCTCGTCGATGATGCGCTGCATCAGGCGCTCGTCTTCGATGGCGCGCACGCCATGGTCGATGCGCTGGATTTTCAGCAGGTCGAGGGCTTCCCAGATGTACTCGGGCGGGCCTTCTTCACCGGCGTGGGCGACGGTCAGGAAACCTTCGCCACGGGCGCGATCGAACACCCGCTGGAATTTGCTCGGCGGGTGGCCCATCTCGGAGCTGTCCAGGCCCACGGCGACAAACGCGTCGCGGAACGGCAGCGCCTGGTCGAGGGTTTTCTGCGCCTGCTCTTCGCTCAAGTGGCGCAGGAAGCTCAGGATCAAGCCGCTGGTGATGCCCAGTTGCTGCTCGCCATCCTTCAACGCGGCGGCGATGCCATTGAGCACCACTTCGAATGGAATGCCACGGTCGGTGTGGGTCTGCGGATCGAAGAACGGTTCGGTGTGAATCACGTTCTGCGCCTTGCAGCGCAACAGGTAGGCCCAGGTCAGGTCGTAGAAGTCCTGGGAGGTGCGCAGCACGTCGGCACCCTGGTAATACAGGTCGAGGAACTCCTGCAGATTATTGAAGGCGTAGGCCTTGCGCAGGGTTTCGACATCGCTCCATGGCAGGGCGATCTTGTTGCGTTCGGCCAGGGCAAACAGCAGCTCGGGCTCCAGCGAACCTTCCAGGTGCAGATGCAGTTCTGCCTTGGGCAGGGCGTTCAGCCAGTCGTACATAATTCTTTTCTCATCAGGTGCAATGGCGCCATTCTACAGAGGCTCGCTGCAAAAATTGGTAAAACCTGACCAGGCGGTTCATTCCACCGCCTCCTGATCCCGTCTATAAGCGTAGGTATCGGCGAAGCGTGAGAGCAGGAATTGGGCGCACGTGGTGGCCGGGTATTTCGCCGGCTGCTGCTCATCCTGGCACCCCGGCAGGCATTCGATGCGGGTGTCGGGGTGCGGCTCGGCAAAGAATGGCATCGAATAGCGATCTACGCCCAACGGGCTGATCACCCTGTGTGGCGTCGACAGGTAACGGTCGTTGCTCCAGCGCGCCATCATGTCACCGAGGTTGACCACGAACGTCCCTTCGATCGGCGGTGCGTCGATCCATTCGCCCTTTACGTTCCTGACTTGCAAGCCACCGGCAGAATCCTGGTAGAGCAGGGTGATGCAGCCGTAATCGGTGTGGGCACCGGCGCCTTGCTGATCGATGGAGCTGGCGGTGTGACGCGGCGGGTAGTGAATCATCCGCAATACGCTGACCGGCTCGACAAAGCGTGTGTCGAAAAAGTCGCGCTCGATGCCGAGCGCCATGGTCATTGCCCGCAACAGGGTTTGCGCGAGCGCCTGCATGTCGACGTAGTGCTGCTCCATCAGCGCCTCCCAGCCCGGCACCGATGGATGGCGGTTGGGGCCGCGCAACGGTTTTTCCGCCAGTACTTCGGGATGGTCGAGGGGCAGGTGCAGGCCCATGTCGAAGGTTTCTTTCAGGTCGCTGGGTTTGCTCGGGTCCAGTTGTTCGGTGGCGATGGCGCCGTAACCGCGATGGTGGCGGGACAGGGTGATGTCGATCTTGAGTTTTTCGGCGGTGGGCAGGGCGAAAAATTGCTTGGCGCTGTCGAACACGGCATCGATGCGCGCCGCGCTGATTGGATGACCCTTGATGTAGAAGAATCCCCATTCGCGGCAGGCGAGATCGATTTGTTGTGCCACGGCTGGCCAGGCGCTGTGATCGTCGCTGTAGAGCGGGGTGATGTCGATGATGGGAAGGCTGTTCATACGCGGTCCTTACATACGCCGAAGATCCAATGTGGGAGCGGGCTTGCTCGCGAAGGCGGTATATCAGGCAACATCAATGTTGCAGGTACTGGCCCTTTCGCGAGCAAGCCCGCTCCCACAGGGTTTTGTGGTTGCTCTGGGATTTATTTCGGCATCTCGGCCTTCATGCCTTCCACGTAATAATTCATCGACGCCAGCTCCGTATTCGTCGCGCTAACCCCCGCGGGTATTTTCTCGACCCCGGCCTGGTCCTTGATCGGCCCGGTAAACGGCTGCAGCGTGCCGCTCTTGATGTCGGCGATGATCTGTTCGGCTTCGGTTTTCACCACCGCCGGCACCAGGTCGCTGATCGGCAGTTCAACGGTGCCTTCCTTCAGGCCACCCCAGTAATCCTGGGTTTTCCAGCTGTGGTCGATCACGCTTTGGGTCGCTTGCAGGTAATGCGGCGCCCAGTCGTTGACGATGGAGGTCAGCACCGCCTTGGGGCCGAAGTGCGCCATGTCCGAAGCGTAGCCCACGGCATACACGCCGCGCCGTTCAGCGGCCTGGATCGGCGCCGGGCTGTCAGTGTGCTGGAACACCACGTCGACGCCCTGGTCGATCAGCGCGTTGGCGGCGTCGGCTTCCTTGCCCGGATCGAACCAGGAGTTGACCCACACCACCTTGATCTCGGTGCCGGGGTTGTACTTGTTCAGGGCCAGTTGAATGGCGTTGATGTCGCGGATCACTTCCGGGATCGGAAACGAGGCGACGTAGCCGATCTTTTTGCTCCTGGTCATCTTGGCCGCGAGGAAACCGCCGACGTAGCGACCTTCATAGGTGCGCGCCAGGTAGGTGCCCAGGTTCTTGTCCTGCTTGTAGCCGGTGGCGTGTTCGAAGGTCACCTGGGGAAACTGCTTGGCGACCTTGAGTGTCGGGTTCATGTAGCCGAACGAGGTGGTGAAGATCAGGTCGTACTTGTCCTTGGCCATGTTGCGGATCACTCGCTCGGCGTCGGCGCCTTCGGCAACGTTTTCCACGTAGTTGGTGGTGATCTGGTTACCGAGTTTTTCCGCCAGTGCCTTGCGCCCCTGTTCATGCTGATACGTCCAGCCGTGGTCGCCGATCGGGCCGATATAGACGAAGCCGACTTTCAGCGGCTCGCTGGCACTGGCGGTAAGACTGATCCCCAGACCGATGGCGGCGCACAGCAGTGTATGCAGCGGACGTATTTGCATGAATTCGAACCCCATTTTGTTGTGTGTGGGCAGGGTCAATGCAAATTGCTGACCAACAGGACAACATCGGCGTTAGACCGAGGGGAGGCCTTCGCGGGCAAGCCCGCTCCTACAAGGGTTGCGTAAATCCTGTGGGAGCGGGCTTGCCCGCGAAGAGGCCGGGAAGACCGATAAAAGTGCAGTGCCTGGCACAGCTGCCATCCACTGGTGCGCTAAGGTGAAACGAAACGTTAGCGCCGCGCCGCAGTCAGTCACCTATCGCACCTCAACGGCAAAAGGCCCGCCATGCTCACGATTCTCAAGCAAGAAACCTTTCTGCTGCTGGCCCTGATCGCCGCCGTCGTCGCTTTCCCGCTGGAACATTGGTTGCTGCACAGCGGCCAGGCCGTCGCACTATCTGCAGGGCTGGTGCTGATCGCGTTCATCGTCGCCGCCTCCATGCGCGTCGCCCATCAGGCCGAACTGCTTGCGGAAAAGGTCGGCGACCCCTACGGCACGATGATCCTGACCCTGGCCGCGGTGCTGGTGGAAGTAGTGATCCTGGCGATCATGATGAGCAACGAAGCCTCGGCCACCCTGGTGCGCGACACGATCTACTCAGCCGTGATGCTCGACATCAACGGCATCCTCGGCCTGGCGGCGTTGATGGGCGGGCTCAAGCACGGCGAACAGTCCTACAACGATGATTCGGCGCGCAGCTACAGCGTGATGATCCTGACCGCCATGGGCGTGTCGATGGTGGTCCCGGAGTTCATTCCCGAAGCCGACTGGAAGCTCTATTCGGCGTTCACCATTGGCGCGATGGTGGTGCTCTATACCTTGTTCCTGCGCATGCAGGTCGGGCCGCACAGTTACTTTTTCAGCTACAGCTACCCGGACAAACGCCGCAAAAAAGAACCCCTGGAGCAGGAGCCGGCACCGATCAACCTGACGTTGTCCATCGGCATCCTGGTATTCGGTGTGGTGGTGATCGGCGCCTTGGCCGAAGTGATGTCCAAGACCCTCGACCTGGGGCTGGAAGGAACGGGCGCACCACCGGTGATCACGGCGATCCTGGTGGCGGCCATTTCGGCGGCGCCAGAGATTCTGACGGCATTGCGCGCGGCGCTGGCCAACCGCATGCAGTCGGTGGTCAACATCGCCCTGGGTGCCTCACTGTCGACGGTGATCCTGACGGTGCCGGTGATGGAGGCGATGGCGCTCTACACCGGCCAGCCGTTCCAGATGGCCATGACCCCGGTGCAGACCGTGATGATCTTCATCACCCTGATCGTCAGCGCGATCAACCTCAACGATGGCGAAACCAACGCCATCGAAGGGATGACTCATTTTGTGCTGTTTGCGACGTTTATCATGTTGTCGTTGCTGGGCCTGTGATCCAACCGAAAATCAATGTGGAAACTGGATCAATGTGGGAGCGGGCCTGCTCGCGAAGGCGGTGTGTCAGGCAATGAAATATCGACTGAAACATCGTCTTCGCGAGCAAGCCCGCTCCCACATTAGATCTCCATAGGCTTAGACGCCTGCGATCAACTGCCGAGCTGCTTGAGTGTGATCAGCGATCAACCCTTTCAGATCCAGCCCTTCGACTTGCCCGTCGATCACTCGCCATTTGCCGCTGACCATCACCCGATCCGCGCGATCGGCACCGCACAACAACAGCGCCGACACCGGATCGTGACTGCCGGAGAAACGCAGTTCATCGAGCTTGAACAACGCCAGGTCCGCCTGCTTGCCCACCGCGATCTCGCCGATATCGGTCCGCCCGAGCAAACTGGCCGAGCCCTTGGTCGCCCAGCCCAGCACGCGCTCTGGAGTGATCTTCTCGGCACCGTAGCGCAGGCGCTGGATGTACAGCGCCTGACGGGTTTCGAGCATCATGTTCGACGCATCGTTGGACGCTGAACCGTCCACGCCAAGACCGAGCAATGCGCCGGCATCGGTCAGCTCGATGGTCGGGCAAATGCCGGAGGCCAGGCGCATGTTCGAGCTCGGGCAATGGCAGATGCCGGTGCCGGCCGCACCGAGGCGAGCGATCTCGTCCGGGTTGAAGTGGATGCCATGGGCCAGCCAGGTACGAGGGCCGAGCCAGCCGACACTGTCCAGGTAATCCACGGTGCGCAGACCGAAACGCTGCAGGCAGAAATCTTCTTCGTCGAGGGTTTCGGCCAGGTGCGTGTGCAGGCGCACGTCGAGTTTATTCGCCAGTTCGGCGCTGGCGGACATGATCTCCGGTGTGACGGAGAAGGGTGAGCAGGGCGCCAGGGCGATCTGGATTTGCGCGCCGTCACCACGTTCGTGGTACTCGGCGATCAGGCGCTGGCTGTCGGCCAGGATGACTTCGCCTTCCTGTACGGTTTGCTGCGGCGGCAGGCCACCGTCCTTTTCACCCAGGCTCATGGAGCCGCGCGTCAGCATGGCGCGCATGCCCAGTTCGCGCACGCTTTCGACTTGCACGTCGATCGCATTTTCCAGGCCTTCGGGGAACAGGTAATGGTGATCGGCAGCCGTGGTGCAACCGGATAGCAGCAATTCGGCCAGTGCGACTTTGGTGGCCAGGGCGAGTTTTTCCGGCGTCAGCCGTGCCCAGACCGGATACAGGGTTTTCAGCCAGGGAAACAACGGCTGGTTGACCACTGGCGCCCAGGCGCGGGTCAGGGTTTGATAGAAGTGGTGATGGGTGTTGATCAGCCCCGGCAGAATCACATGCTCGCGGGCGTCGAACACTTCGTTGCAAGGCGTGGCAGGCTGCTGGCCGAGGCCAAGCACTTCGACGATCAAACCGTCTTGCAGCACCAGGCCGCCACGGGCATCGAGACCGTTGGCTGTGAAAATGGCGAGGGGATTTTTTAACCAGGTACGGGTCGCAGGCATGTTGGCCGGCTCCTCTGAAAGTTGGGTTCAGGGTTGCCAGCTCAGTGTTGCCCTGTCTGCTGATCCAGGGTCGCCGGGGAGGCGAGGTGCGAAGTGTCGATCAAAAGGGCTTCGCGGGCAAGTCCGGTCCGACCAGACAACGCAAAACCCCATTGGGGCGGTGTAATTACCAGGGAATGGTTTCACCCCGGTAATTGATGAAGTGATGCCCGCCCTTGCCCACATACGCATTCACCTGATCCACCAGCCCCCGCGTGCTGGTCTCTACATCGATGTCAGCGCCTTCACCGCCCATGTCGGTTTTCACCCAGCCCGGATGCAGCGACAGCACGGTGAGTTTCTGTTCGCCCAGTTGAGTGACGAAGCTGTTGGTCATGGAATTGAGTGCCGCCTTGCTGGCCTTGTACAGTGCCAGTTCCGGCGCGTCGGGCATGGTCACGCTGCCCAGTACCGAGCTCATGAAGGCCAGCACGCCGCTGTCCGGACGGATTTGCCCGGCAAAACGCTGGGCCAGGTTGATCGGCGCCACGGCGTTGGTGAAGAACAGTTGGCCGACTTCGGCCAGCGTCGCGCCACCGTTGGGCGTCTGCACCTCAGGGCCTTTGACGCCGGCGTTGACGAACAGCAGGTCGAACACTTCGTCCTTCAGTTGCTGACTCAGCGTGATCACCGCTTGCTGATCGTCCATGTCGAGCTTTTCGATCCGCACATTGCCCACTGCCTTGAGGGCTTCGGCGTTTTGCGGATTGCGCACAGTGGCGGTGACTTGCCAACCGTCGGCCAGCAGGGCTTTCACCAGGCCGAGGCCAAGGCCCCGGGAGGCGCCGATGATCAGTGCAGTTCTGGACATGTGTGGCTTCCTTGAGAGTTCAGGGACGTGGTTTCCGGATCCGGCTTGACCCTGGAGCATACTCCAGGCTTTAGCCTTGTTGCTCCCTGAAATTGATGGAGCAATGTCGATGTGGACTTCAACGCAGTATCGTCAGCTGGTACGCGGCAGCGCGTGGTACGACCTGGTCGTCATGGCAGCGTTCGCCACACCCTGGAGTTTTGCCGTGGTGCATGGACTGTTGTCGAGCCTGATGCTGGTGGTTTTTCCTGGTGTTTGAATTGGCGTGGGGCGTGGCTCAGGTGTTGCCTGTGCGGGACCCTTCGCGAGCAAGCCCGCTCCCACATTGGATTGGTGTGCACTCGGTCAATTGTGGGAGCGGGCTTGCTCGCGAAGAGGCCGTAACAGTCAGCGCTTAATGCCCGGCCCGCCACGGCTGCCCCAACGAAACCGGCGCATACAAACGGGTGCGCAACCGGTCCCGGGACAGCAGCACCAGCACCACGATGGTCGCCACATACGGCAGCATCGCCAGCAAACTCGACGGAATCGCCAACCCCAGCCCCTGCGCCACCAGGTGCAGGATGCTGGCGAGCCCGAACAGGTACGCACCGAGCAGCAAACGCCATACCCGCCAACTGGCGAACACCACCAGGGCCAGGGCAATCCAGCCGCGGCCGGCGCTCATGTTTTCCGCCCACATCGGTGTGTAGGCCAGCGACAGGTACGCGCCGGCCAACCCGGCCATCGCGCCGCCGAACAACACCGCCAATGCCCGCACGGCCAACACCGGCAAGCCCATGGCACTGGCGGCATCCGGGTTTTCGCCGACCGCCTGGATGATCAGCCCGACGCGGCTTTTCAGCGTCACCCAGGCCACCAGCGCAAACAGCGCGAATGACAGGTACACCAGCAGGTCCTGGGCGAACAGCATCCGCCCGATCAACGGGATCTCGCTCAAGTACGGGATCGCCAGCGGCTCGAAGCCCGCCAGCGGTTTACCCACCCACGCCGCGCCGACAAAGGTCGACAGCCCTACGCCGAAAATCGTCAGGGCCAGCCCGGTGGCCACCTGGTTGGCATTGAAGACCAGCGCCACCAGGGCAAACAACGAGGACAACAGCATCCCGGCGAGCATTGCCAGCAAGACGCCAAGCCAGAGGTTGCCGGTGCTGAACGCGATGATGAAACCGATCACCGCGCCAAACAGCATCATGCCTTCCTGGCCCAGGTTGAGTACGCCGCTTTTCTCGCACACCAGTTCGCCCAGCGCCACCAGCAGCAACGGCGTACCGCAGCGAACCATGGCGTAGAAAATGTTGCTCAGCAGATCGATATCCATCACAGCGCTCCTGCTGGTACGGCGGTGGCGGGTGCACGGCGAGCCCAGTGCAGGTTCAAACGGGGTCGGTAGAGAATCAGCACATCACAGGCGAGCAGGAAAAACAGCATCATCCCCTGGAACAATTGGGTGATCGCCTGCGGCAGGTTCAAGCTCATTTGCGCGTTCTCGCCACCGATGTACAGCAGCGCCATCAACAGGCTGGAAAACAGAATGCCAAGGGGGTTCAAGCGCCCGAGAAACGCCACGGTGATCGCCGCATAGCCGTAGCCTGGAGAAACCTGCGGGACCAATTGCCCGATCGGCCCGCTCACTTCACAGGCACCGGCCAAGCCCGCGAGGCCGCCGCTGATCAACAGTGCCAGCCAGACCAGGCGTTTTTCGCGAAAGCCGACAAAACCGGCTGCGCGCTTGTCCAGCCCAAGCACCTTGATCTGGAAGCCGAGAAAACTTTTCTGCAGCAGCACCCACACCGCCACCAAAGCGAGCAGTGCGAAATACACGCCGGCGTGAACCCGACCGTCTTCCATCAACAGCGGCAAGCGGCTGGCGTCACCGAACATCGCCGACTGCGGAAAGTTGAACCCCTGCGGATCTTTCAGCGGGCCGTGCACGCAAAACAGCAGCAGGTTCAGGGCGATGTAATTGAGCATGATGCTGGTGAGGATTTCATTGGCGTTGAAGTGCGTGCGCAACCAGGCCGTCAGCCCAGCCCATGCGGCACCGGCCAGGGTCCCGGTGAGCAGGGTCAGGACCAGTGCCCAGCGACTTTGCAGCTCGATGATATTCACCGCCAACGCACTGCCGGCCAGGGCGCCGAGCAGCAGTTGGCCTTCGGCGCCGATGTTCCAGATTCGCGCCTGGTACGCAACGGCCAGGCCCAACGCGCAGAGCAGAATCGGTAACGCTTTGACCAGCCATTCGGAGATGCCATACAGGTCGCTGATGGGCGCGATCAACAGTGTATGCAAAGTCAGCAAAGGATCGTGGCCCAAAGCGATAAACAGCAACGAGCCACAGCCCAGGGTCAGGACCGCCGCCAGCAACGGCGAGCACCACAGCATCAGGCTCGATTGCTGGCCACGGGGTTCAAGAGAAAGCAGCATGTGAAACTCCGTTAACGTATTGCGCAGGCGGGTAGTTGAGGGGTGTCGAACTGGCCGGCCATCCAGCCACCAACATCGCTCAGGCGGGTGTCGACGGTGGCCTTGAGCGGCGATAACTGTCCGCCGCACAAGGCACCGAGGCGGTCGCTGATCTGGAACAATTCGTCGAGGTCTTCGGAAATCACCAGGATCGCCGCGCCGGCATCGCGCAGGGCGATCAACGCCCGGTGAATGGTCGCGGCCGCGCCGACATCCACGCCCCAGGTCGGGTGCGCGGCCACCAGCAATTTCGGCTGTTGAAGTATTTCCCGGCCAAGGATGAATTTCTGCAGGTTACCGCCGGACAGGCTGCGGGCCGGTGCCTGGGGGCCGGCTGCCTTGACCCCGAAGCGGCGAATGATGTCTTGCGCCAGTGCCAGGACCTTGGCGCGCTGAATCAGCCCCTTGCTCACCAGCCCGTGCTGGAATGCAGTGAGCAGGGCGTTGTCCGCCAGGCTCAGGTCCGGTACGGCGCCATGCCCCAGGCGTTCGGCCGGGACGAAGGCCAGTCCGCGCTGGCGGCGGGCATCGGGGCGTAAATGCGCGACCGCTTCGCCGCCGAAACGGATGGTTGCAGCGTCGTTGCGGCCCAGCCGCTCTTCACCGCTGAGCAACGCCAGCAGCTCATCCTGACCATTGCCGGCGACACCGGCGATGCCGACTATCTCGCCGCTGCGCACCGCAAGGTCGATGGCCTTGAGCGAACAGCCGAACGGGTCCGGGTTGTGCCAGGACAAGCCTTGCATGTGCAAAAACACATCAGTGCCCGTCACCTTCGGGTAATCGGTGATCAACTCCGCCGCGTCGCCCACCATCAGGCGCGCCAGTTGCCGATCCGAGTATTCGGCCGGCACGCAATGCCCGGCCACTCGCCCGCCGCGCAACACGGTGGCGCTGTGGCACAGCGCACGCACTTCGGCGAGTTTATGGCTGATGAACAGAATGCTGCAGCCCTCGGCAGCCAGTCGGCGCAAGGTCACGAATAAATCGTCGGCCTCCTGCGGGGTCAACACCGAGGTCGGTTCGTCGAGAATCAGCAGGCGGATGTCCTGCATCAGGCAGCGAATGATTTCCACCCGTTGCCGCTCGCCGATGGACAGGCTGTGGACAAGTCGCTGTGGCTCCAGCGCCATGCCGTAGCGTTGCGACACTTCGCTGATTTTGCGTTCAAGCTGGCTGGGCGTGCCTGCCGCCGGGCCCATGGCCAGGGCGATGTTCTGCGCCACACTCAAGGTTTCAAACAGCGAGAAGTGCTGGAACACCATGCCGATCCCCAGGTCGCGAGCCTGGGCCGGGTTGCGCAGGGCTACGGGCTGGCCATGCCAGAACATCTCGCCGGCGTCGGCCTGCACGACGCCGTAGATGATCTTCATCAGGGTGCTTTTGCCTGCACCGTTTTCGCCGAGCAGGGCGTGGATTTCACCCGGGGCGATGGTCAGGTCGATGGCATCGTTGGCCAGGCAGCCGGGGTAGCGTTTACTGATTCTGCTCAGTTGGAGGCGGGGTGTTGGATCGGCGATGGGCATGACAGGCTCGGTTCGATGGAGTGCATGCCTGTGGATAAAGCAATTTTCTGGCCATCAGGTCAGGAAATTTGCCTGGGCCCCGTGCGCCAGGCCACTTTGCGCGCTGGCAGGCCGGGACGCACCGCAAACCGGGCACCACAAAAGTGCAGGGCGGTTGAGCCGGCTCCGGTTTTGCGCGTGGTCTCTTGATCAAAAAATGAGCATTCGCCGGCAAGCCATGCCGGATATGCAGCCGCGCCAGCCATGAACGGGTTATCCACAGATTGCTCCACAGTATTTGTGCGCAAGCTCAAGGGACGGGCATAAGCGTGGGGCGGCTATCTTCTAAAAGTGCTAAACCACTCTAACTAATTGTTTTTAATTGGATTTAACAATTTTATGGGCAAAATGGACGAAAAATGAGCAAAGCCTGCAAAGCCGCATGACAGAAGGGTTACAGCGTTATGTGCTCAGGTTATCCACAGTCGGGTGCACAGCAGATGTGGGCAACTATGGAATATGCAAAAAATGCGCGTGCCCCAAAAGATCGCAGCCTGCGGCAGCTCCTACAGGATGTCCGCGATCCCCTGTAGGAGCTGCCGCAGGCTGCGATCTTTTGATCTTGCTAGTGCTGCAACACAATCCGTCCACGACTCAAGTCGGCGAGTAGAGATTGCAATGTGTCGATCTGCCCGGCACCCACAGCTAATTGCAGTTCAACGCCATTGGCCGTGAAATCCTCGTGCACCACCAGCCCACCAAGTTCCGCAACCCGCAGCTTGACCAACGCCAACTCACCAAACGTACAGGCACAGCGCACCGGCACCCGACTGATCAACTCAATCTTCGGCGCCGTTTGCAGGCACTTATTGGCACCGCCGCCGTAAGCCCGGGCCAGTCCACCGGTGCCCAGTTGAATGCCGCCATACCAGCGAATCACCAGTACGACGACCTGATCACAATCCTGTGCCTCGATGGCCGCCAGGATCGGCCGCCCAGCCGTGCCGCCGGGTTCGCCATCGTCAGTGCTGCGGTATTGATCGCCGAGCTTCCACGCCCAGCAATTGTGCGTCGCGTTCGGATCGCTGTGCTGGGTAATGAAAGCCTGGGCTTCGGCGGGGCTGCCGATCGGCGCGGCGAAGGTGATGAAGCGGCTTTTGCGAATCTCTTCGCGGTATTCGCAGAAGTCGCTGAGGGTAAAAGGCATAGGGGTCTTAGAGAGAGGGTGTCAGGCCGCAGCCTTTGAGAATGATACGGATCAGGTTGTTGCCGGCGTCTTCCATGTCTTGCTTGGTCAGCTTGCTGCGCCCGCTGACCCGGCAGATCTGCGTGGCGAAGTCGGCGTAATGCTGGGTGCTGCCCCACAACAGGAAAATCAGGTGCACCGGGTCGACCGGGTCCATTTTGCCAGCGTCGATCCACGCCTGGAACACCGCGGCACGGCCCTGGAACCAGGTGCGATAGTCCTGGTTGAAATATTCGGTCAGGCATTCGCCGCCACTGATGACCTCCATGGCGAAGATTCGGGAGGCTTGCGGCTGGCGCCGGGAAAACTCCATCTTGGCGCGGATATAGCGGGTCAGGGCTTCGGCCGGGTCGTCTTGCGCGGTCAGGGTATTGAAGGTGCTGTCCCACAACTCGATGATGTTGCTCAGCACCGCCACGTACAAACCGAGTTTGTTGGTGAAGTAGTAATGCAGGTTCGCCTTCGGCAAGCCGGCATTCAGGGCGATGGTGTTCATGCTGGTGCCCTTGAACCCGTGACGGGCGAACTCGTCTTCGGCTGCTTTGATGATGGTCTCTTCGTTCTTCTGACGAATGCGGCTGGCGGGTTTGCCGCTGTGGGCTGGGACTTCAAAGGTCATAGGCACTTCCGGACAAGGGGGTGGGTGCATCCAGTGCGTTGATAGCGTAAAACCGAATACACCACAACCGGATGTTCAGCGTGTTGCGGCCAGGCTTTCGAGAAAACTTTCCAGAACCAGGTGCGGACGACGCCCCTTGCGGGTCACCGAAGCCAGGCTGAGATCATAGAAACGGGTTTTTGATTTCAATGCGCGCAACCGGCCTTGCTGCACCCAAAGGCTGGCGTAATGGTCCGGCAGGTAGCCGATGTAGCGCCCGGTCAGGATCAGGAACGCCATGCCCTCGCGGTCCGACGCGCTGGCGGTGCAGTTGAGCGCCTGATAATGCGCCTGGATATCCGCTGGCAAACGGAAGGTCGGGGCGATGGCGTCCTGGCTGTTCAAACGCCCGTCGTCCAGTTGCTTGTCATCGACATAAAACAGTGGGTGGCCAACCGCGCAGTACAGCAGCGAGCGTTCGCTATACAGCGGCTGATACTCCAGCCCCGATAGCGCACTGGCCTGCGGCACTACGCCGACATGCAGGCGACCGTCGAGCACGCCTTGTTCCACTTCGTTGGGCGCGATCATGCGGATCTGGATCTGCACGTCCGGGCCGCGTTCCTTCAATTGCGACAGGGCGTGGGTGATGCGCATGTGGGGCAGGGTGACCAGGTTGTCGGTCAGGCCGATGGTCAATTCGCCGCGCAAGTGCTGGTGCAGGCCGTTGACCTCGGTGCGGAAACTTTCCAGGGCATTTAGCAGCTGCAACGCCGATTGATAAACCTCACGACCTTCTTCGGTCAGGGAAAACCCGGCACGGCCACGTTGGCACAGGCGCAAACCCAGGCGCTGCTCCAGATCGCTCATCTGCTGGCTGATGGCCGAGCGGCCGATACCGAGAACGCTTTCAGCCGCAGAGAAGCCGCCACTTTCGACCACGCTGCGAAAGATCCGCAGCAGGCGGATATCAAAGTCGCTGACTTGCGCCAGTGGATCGGGGCGACGGCTGGACATGCGTTTACTCGATAGTTTAGTGAGGGGCTGACTGAAGGTTAGAAAAGTTGCATTTCACCGACTTTATCCCCGTGGCAATTTAGCTGCAACAGCGGTTTCAATCCTTACGCGCTTATTGCCTTGCGAGGTTTCACCCATGAACTTGCCTGAAAACGCCCCGACATCCCTGGCCAGCCAGCTCAAGCTCGATGCTCACTGGATGCCGTACACCGCCAACCGTAACTTTCAGCGCGATCCGCGCCTGATCGTGGGTGCCGAGGGTAGCTGGCTGATCGACGACAAGGGCCGCAAGGTCTATGACTCGCTGTCGGGTCTGTGGACCTGCGGCGCAGGGCACACTCGCAAGGAAATCCAGGAAGCGGTCGCCAAGCAACTGGGCACCCTCGATTACTCGCCAGGCTTCCAGTACGGTCACCCGCTGTCGTTCCAGCTGGCAGAAAAAATCACCGACCTGACCCCGGGTAACCTGAACCACGTGTTTTTCACCGACTCGGGTTCCGAGTGCGCCGACACCGCCGTGAAAATGGTGCGTGCCTACTGGCGCCTGAAAGGCCAGTCGACCAAGACCAAGATGATCGGTCGTGCCCGTGGCTACCACGGCGTGAACATCGCCGGTACCAGCCTGGGTGGCGTCAACGGCAACCGCAAGTTGTTCGGCCAGGCGATGATGGACGTCGATCACCTGCCACACACCTTGCTGGCGAGCAATGCGTTCTCCCGTGGCATGCCGGAGCTGGGCGGTATCGCCCTGGCTGACGAACTGCTCAAGCTGATCGAACTGCACGATGCTTCGAACATCGCGGCGGTATTCGTTGAACCTCTGGCCGGTTCCGCTGGCGTACTGGTTCCGCCGCAGGGTTACCTGAAACGTCTGCGCGAGATCTGCGATCAGCACAACATCCTGCTGGTGTTCGACGAAGTGATCACCGGTTTCGGCCGTACCGGCAACATGTTCGGTGCCGACACCTTTGGCGTGACCCCGGACCTGATGTGCATCGCCAAGCAAGTCACCAACGGTGCGATCCCGATGGGCGCGGTCATTGCCAGCTCCGAGATCTACCAGACGTTCATGAATCAGCCGACGCCTGAATACGCGGTGGAATTCCCCCACGGCTACACCTATTCCGCACACCCGGTGGCGTGCGCCGCCGGCCTTGCAGCACTGGATCTGCTGCAGAAGGAAAACCTGGTACAGAGCGTCGCCGAAGTCGCACCGCATTTCGAAAACGCGCTGCATGGCCTCAAGGGCACCAAGAACGTCATCGACATTCGTAACTATGGCCTGGCGGGCGCGATCCAGATCGCGCCACGTGACGGCGACGCCATCGTCCGTCCGTTCGAAGCGGGCATGGCCTTGTGGAAAGCCGGGTTCTACGTGCGCTTCGGCGGCGACACCCTGCAGTTCGGCCCAACGTTCAACAGCAAGCCGCAGGACCTGGATCGTCTATTCGACGCGGTCGGCGAAGTGCTGGGCAAGATCGACTGATTTCTCCTTACATACCTACAAACAACGGGCGCACCGATTCGGGCGCGCCTGTGGACAACTTTTCAGGAGCTTCCATGAGCGTTATTCCGCATTTGATCAATGGCGAACTGGTGACCGAGAACGGTCGCGCGGTTGATGTGTTCAACCCGTCCACCGGCCAGGCTATCCACAAGTTGCCGCTGGCGACCCGCGAAACCATCCAGAGCGCTATCGACGCGGCGAAGGCTGCATTCCCGGCCTGGCGCAATACGCCACCGGCCAAGCGTGCCCAGGTCATGTTCCGCTTCAAGCAACTGCTGGAGCAGAACGAAGGGCGTATCGCACAGCTGATCAGCGAAGAACACGGCAAGACCCTGGAAGACGCCGCCGGTGAACTGAAGCGCGGTATCGAGAACGTCGAGTTCGCTTGCGCGGCGCCGGAAATCCTCAAGGGCGAATACAGCCGCAACGTCGGCCCGAACATCGATGCATGGTCCGACTTCCAGCCACTGGGCGTAGTGGCCGGTATCACCCCGTTCAACTTCCCGGCCATGGTGCCGCTGTGGATGTACCCGCTGGCCATCGTCTGCGGCAACTGCTTCATCCTCAAGCCATCCGAGCGTGATCCGAGTTCGACGCTGCTGATTGCCCAGTTGCTGCTGGAAGCCGGTTTGCCGAAAGGCGTTTTGAGCGTGGTGCACGGCGACAAGACTGCGGTGGACGCGCTGATCGAAGCGCCGGAAGTCAAGGCACTGAGCTTCGTCGGTTCGACCCCGATTGCCGAGTACATCTATAGCGAAGGCACCAAGCGCGGCAAGCGCGTCCAGGCCCTGGGTGGTGCGAAGAACCACGCGGTGCTGATGCCGGATGCCGATCTGGACAACGCGGTCAGCGCACTGATGGGCGCGGCTTACGGTTCCTGCGGCGAGCGCTGCATGGCAATCTCGGTAGCCGTGTGTGTCGGCGACCAGGTTGCAGATGCTCTCGTGGCCAAACTGGTTCCACAAATCCAGGCGCTGAAAATCGGTGCTGGCACTTCCTGCGGTCTGGACATGGGGCCTCTGGTCACGGGTCAAGCGCGGGACAAGGTCAGCGGTTACGTGGAAGACGGCGTAGCAGCCGGTGCGACGCTGGTCGTGGACGGACGTGGTCTGACCGTGGCCGGTCATGAGGAAGGCTTCTTCCTGGGTGGCTGCCTGTTCGACAACGTCACGCCAGAAATGCGCATCTATAAAGAAGAGATCTTCGGGCCTGTGTTGTGCGTCGTCCGGGTCAACAGCCTGGAAGAGGCGATGCAACTGATCAACGATCACGAGTACGGCAACGGCACCTGCATCTTCACCCGTGACGGGGAAGCGGCGCGCCTGTTCTGCGACGAGATCGAAGTCGGCATGGTCGGCGTTAACGTACCGTTGCCGGTGCCAGTGGCCTACCACAGCTTTGGTGGCTGGAAACGTTCGCTGTTCGGCGACCTGCATGCCTACGGCCCGGATGGTGTGCGTTTCTACACCCGCCGCAAAGCCATCACCCAGCGCTGGCCGCAGCGTGCGAGCCATGAAGCTTCGCAGTTCGCTTTCCCTAGTTTGTAAGTAGAAGGGTAAA
>NZ_CP064949.1:887500-5360000 GCF_046042685.1 Pseudomonas sp. PLMAX
GGCTGCTCCTAGTACGAGAGGACCGGAGTGGACGAACCTCTGGTGTTCCGGTTGTCACGCCAGTGGCATTGCCGGGTAGCTATGTTCGGAATAGATAACCGCTGAAAGCATCTAAGCGGGAAACTAGCCTCAAGATGAGATCTCACTGGGACCTTGAGTCCCCTGAAGGGCCGTCGAAGACTACGACGTTGATAGGTTGGGTGTGTAAGCGCTGTGAGGCGTTGAGCTAACCAATACTAATTGCCCGTGAGGCTTGACCATATAACACCCAAGCAATTTGACTACTCGAAAGAGCATCAGATTGCGGTGTGTGAAGACGAAAGAACCGAAAGTTCGAGATGCTCACAAAACACCAGCTGTCACATACCCAATTTGCTGAAGCGAGGCCAACCGGCCACGACTCAGTACCCGAATTTCTTGACGACCATAGAGCGTTGGAACCACCTGATCCCATCCCGAACTCAGAAGTGAAACGATGCATCGCCGATGGTAGTGTGGGGTTTCCCCATGTGAGAGTAGGTCATCGTCAAGATTAAATTCCAAAACCCCTATCTGCGTATGCAGGTAGGGGTTTTGTCTTTCTGGCTCCTCCCCCCTGTAGGAGCAAGCTCGCTCCTACAATGAAGCAAGTCGCCTTCAATGCTAAAGTCCTCCCTCGATTTGCGCTTTCCAAGGAAGCCTTTATGCCGGACGCAACGTCCCTCACTGCTGGTTTTATGGTGGTTCATGGCAATCGCCTGGACGAGTTACGCAGCCTGGTAGTGAGCTGGATGCGGCGCTACCCGCTGGCTCCCCTGGAAAATGAAATCGCCCTGGTGCAGAGCAACGGCATTGCCCAGTGGCTGAAGCTGGCACTGGCCGAAGACGCTGAGGATGACGACATGGGCGGCTGCGGGATCGCCGCCGCCATCGACGTGCAATTGCCCGGCAGTTTCATGTGGCAGCTCTATCGGATGGTCCTGGGGCGCGACGACATTCCGGCCAAGTCGCTGCTGGATAAAGCCCCCCTGACCTGGCGCCTGATGCGCCTGCTGCCGCAGGTGATCGATCAGCCGCACTTCGAGCCGCTACAGCGCTTTCTCACCCATGACACCGATTTGCGCAAACGCTATCAATTGGCTGAGCGCCTGGCGGATCTGTTCGACCAGTACCAGGTGTACCGCGCCGATTGGCTCGAAGACTGGGCCGAAGGTCGTCACCAGTTACGCAACGGCAGGGGCGAAGCCAAGCCGCTGACCGCCGCCAATGCCTGGCAGGCGGAGTTGTGGCGTGCACTGTTGCTGGATGTCGGTGCTGCAGGGATGGCGCAAAGCAGGGCCGGCGTGCATCAGCGGTTTATCGAACGCATCAACAGCCTCGACGTGGCTCCTACCGGATTACCGTCACGGGTCATTGTATTCGGCATTTCCTCCCTGCCCGCTCAAGCCCTGGAAGCCCTGGCCGGCCTGGCTAGATTCAGCCAGGTGCTGCTGTGCGTGCACAATCCCTGTCGTCACCATTGGGCAGACATCGTCGCCGACAAGGACCTGTTGCGCCATCAATACAAACGGCAGGCGCGCAAGAGCGGCATGCCCGGCGTGCTCGACCCGCAAACCCTGCATCAACACGCCCATCCGTTACTCGCGGCATGGGGCAAGCAGGGGCGGGACTACATCAACCTGCTCGACAGCTACGACGATCCCAACAGCTATCGTTCGGCGTTTCGTGACGGTCGCATCGACCTGTTCAGTGACAGCCAGCCGCTGCACATGCTCAACCAGTTGCAGGACGACATCCTTGAGTTGCGTCCGCTGGGCGAAACCCGCGAATGCTGGCCGGCCGTGGACTTGAAGAAAGACTCGTCGATCCGCTTCCACATTGCCCACAGCGCTCAACGCGAAGTGGAGATCCTGCACGATCAGTTGCTCGCGCGCTTCAGCGCCGATCCGCTATTGCGGCCCCGGGACGTGATTGTCATGGTCCCGGACATCGATGCCTATGCCCCGCACATTCGCGCGGTGTTCGGCCAGCTGGAGCGCCACGATCCGCGCTTCATACCCTTCACTCTCGCCGACCAGGGCCAGCGCGGCCGTGATCCGTTGCTGATCGCGGTCGAACATCTGCTCAAGCTGCCAGACAGCCGTTTCCCGGTGAGCGAGATTCTCGACCTGCTCGACGTCCCTGCGCTAAGGGAGCGCTTCGGCGTAGAGGAGCGTGACCTGCCAACCCTGCACCGCTGGATCGAAGGGGCAGGCATCCGCTGGGGGATGAATGCCGAGCAGCGTGCCGGCCTGGGCCTGCCTGAGGCACTGGAGCAGAACAGTTGGCGATTTGGCCTGCGGCGGATGTTGCTCGGCTACGCCGTTGGCAGTTCCGGCGCCTGTGGCGGCATCGAACCCTACGACGAGATCGGTGGCCTGGATGCCGCGCTCATCGGCCCACTGGTTGCGCTGCTGGATGCCCTGGAAATCGCCCACCACGAACTCACTCGACCGGCATCGCCGCAGCAATGGAGCCTGCGTTTGCAGGCATTGGTGGCACTGTTCTTCCAGGCCAGCAACGAGCACGACGAGTATTTGCTGACGCAGCTGGAAACCTTGCGCGAAACCTGGCTCGAAAACTGTGAGTCAGTTGGCTTGCACGACGAGCTGACCCTGACCGTCGTCCGTGAAGCCTGGCTCGCCGGTCTCGATCAGGGGCGCCTGTCCCAGCGCTTTCTGGCCGGTGCGGTCAACTTCTGCACCTTGATGCCCATGCGCGCGATCCCGTTCAAGCTGGTGTGCCTGCTAGGCATGAACGATGGCGACTACCCGCGGGCACAGCCGCCGCTGGATTTCGACCTTATGGGCAGCGACTACCGCCCCGGCGATCGCTCGCGACGTGAGGATGACCGCTATTTGCTGCTGGAAGCATTGCTGTCGGCGCGCGAGCAGCTCTATGTCAGTTGGGTCGGTCGCAGCATCCGCGATAACAGCGAGCGCCCGGCATCGGTGCTCATCGGCCAGCTTCGGGACCATCTGGCCAGCGGTTGGCGATTGGTCGATGCCGAGGAGGACCTACTCGAAGCCCTGACCCAGGAGCACCCGCTGCAACCCTTCAGCGCCCGTTACTTCCACCAGGGGGATGCCTTGTTCAGCTATGCCAGCGAGTGGCAGGTGCTCCATCAAGCCAGCGGGCAGGCGCCTGTCAGCGAGCTACTGGATGCCCACGTCCAGGAGGAACCGCTGAGTCTGGGACAACTACAGGATTTCCTGCGCAACCCGGTGCGTCATTTCTTCAGTCAGCGCCTGAAGGTGTTCTTCGAGGCGGCCGAAGTGCCTTTGGCCGATGAAGAGCCCTTTGTCCTCGATGCCTTGCAACGCTATAGCCTGAGCGACAGTTTGCTCGGCGCCGCACTGGCAGACCTGGATAACTGCGAACGGGTGCTGGAGGCGCAGGCCAGTCGCCTGCAAAACAGCGGGCTGTTGCCAATGGCGGGGTTTGGCGAATGCCTGCAACGGGAGTTGATCGAACCCTTGCCGGATTTGCTCGCGCGTTATCAACAGCTTCTGGCCTTATGGCCAACGCCCCTGACCAGCGCCCTGCCAGTCAATTTGCAAGTGGATGGCCTGCGCATCGAGGGTTGGCTCAGTGGCCTGCATCAACGCGCCGACGGCGGCTTGCTGTCGGTCACGACGATCCCCAACAGCATCGGTTCGATCAAGTCGCGCAAATGGCATCGGCTGACGCGGCCGTGGGTCAACCACCTGGTGGCGTGCGCCAGCGGCATGGCGATGACCACGGCCCTGGTGGCCAGTGACGACAGCCTGATACTCGAGCCGATTGCCCGGGAGCGTGCTTTGCGAACCCTGGGCGATCTGTTGCAGGCCTGGCAAGCGGGCATGCGCCAACCCCTGCCGATCGCGGTCAAGACCGCCTTTGCCTGGCTCGGCCAGACCGACCCGCTCAAAGCCCAGGCCGCCGCGCGCAAGGCCTACGAAGGTGATGGCTTGACCACCGACGGCGAGCGCCGCGAAAGCGTGGCGCTCGCGCGTCAGTTCGCCGATTACGACGCCCTGGTCGCCGACGAGACGTTCGCCGATTGGTGTGACGCCCTGTATCGACCGCTGCTTGAGGCCCCTTGGCGTTCAGTGTCCAGCGAGGAGCCCCGCCCATGACCACCCAGACCCCCTTGGCCCTGGCGTTCCCGCTGCGTGGCAGTCAACTGATCGAGGCCAGTGCCGGGACCGGCAAGACCTTCACCATTTCCGCGTTGTACCTGCGCCTGGTCCTTGGCCACGGTGGCGAGCCTTGTGGTTTCGGCCGTGAACTGCTGCCGCCGCAAATCCTCGTGGTGACCTTTACCGATGCCGCCACCAAAGAGCTGCGCGAACGCATTCGCACGCGCCTGGCCGAAGCCGCGCGGTTTTTCCGCGAGGAAACGCCGGCCCCGGACGCGCTGATCAACCAGCTGCGCGAAGAGTACGCACCCGATCAGTGGCCCGGCTGCGCCAATCGCCTGGACATCGCCGCGCAATGGATGGATGAGGCGGCGGTGTCGACCATCCACAGTTGGTGCCAGCGCATGTTGCGCGAGCACGCCTTCGACAGTGGCAGCCTGTTTACCCAGACCCTGGAAACCGATCACAGCGATCTGCTCGGTGAAGTGCTGCGCGATTACTGGCGGCTGTTCTGTTATCCGATGCAGGGCGATGCGTTGAACTGGGTGCGCGGCAATTGGGGCGGACCGGCGGCCTTGTTGCCGCGGATCCGCGGGCTGTTCGCCAGCGCGCGTGACACTCTCGCCGGTGTTGAGCCGGCGCAACTGATCAACGAATGTTTGCAGGAGCGCCGGGCCGCCCTGCTTGAGCTCAAGATGCCATGGCGCCAATGGGCCGACGAGCTGCTGGCCCTGTGTCACGAAGGTGTCGCCAGCAAGAGTGTCGACGGGCGCAAGATGCAGGCGCGGTATTTCGAGCCCTGGTTCGAGAAAATCAAAGCCTGGGCCGAAGACGAGGCCCTCGAGCAACTGGACATCGGTACCGGCTTCAGCCGCCTGACCCCCGACGGCATGGCGGAAGCCTGGAAGAAGGGCCCTGCGCCGGACCATCCAGGCCTGGACGCCATGCCCGGGCTAAAGGCCTGCCTCGATGGTTTGCCGACACCCGATGCCGCTGTGCTGCAACACTCTGCCCACTGGGTAGGCGCGCGCTTCGAAGAGGAAAAGCGCCGCCGTGCTGAAATGGGTTTCGACGACATGTTGCTGCGCCTGGACGCGGCGCTGCAAAGCGAGGGCGGCGAGCGCCTGGCGACCTTGATCCGCGAGCAGTTCCCGGTGGCGTTGATCGACGAATTCCAGGACACCGACCCGGTGCAGTACCGGATCTTCGAGAGCATCTACCGCATTGAAGACAACAGCCCCGACAGCGGACTGTTCCTGATCGGCGACCCGAAGCAGGCGATCTACGCCTTCCGCGGCGCCGACATCTACACCTACCTGCGCGCCCGCCAGGCCACCACGGGCCGCCTGCATACCCTGGGCACCAACTTCCGTTCGAGCCATGGCATGGTCAGTGCCGTGAACCATGTATTCGACTGTGCCGAGTCTCGCGAGTCGGGGCGTGGGGCCTTTCTGTTCCGGGAAAAAAATGGCGACAACCCGGTGCCGTTCCTGCCCGTCGAGTCCCAGGGGCGCAAGGAAGTTCTGCGCATCAATCAGCAGGCCGTCCCGGCGTTGAACATCTGGCACCTGGCGGCCGAGCAGCCGATGTCCGGCGCGGTCTATCGGCAACAACTGGCCGCCGCCTGTGCCAGTGAAATCACCGCCTTGCTCAATGGCGGGCAACAAGGCCTGGCGGGGTTCGTGCGTGACGACCAGGTGCTCAAAGGCCTGATGCCGGCGGACATTGCCATCCTCGTGCGTGACGGCAAGGAGGCCCAGGCGGTGCGTGCCGAGCTCTCTGCCCGCGGCGTGCGCAGCGTTTATCTGTCGGACAAGGACTCGGTGTTCGCCGCGCAGGAAGCCCACGACGTACTCACCTGGCTCAAGGCCTGCGCCGAGCCGGACGTCGAGCGGCCGCTGCGGGCGGCATTGGCCAGCATCACGCTGAACCTGTCATTGTCCGAACTGGAGCAGTTGAACCAGGACGAACTGGCCTGGGAATCCCGGGTCATGCAGTTCCGCCGTTATCGCGAGCTGTGGCGCAAGCAGGGTGTGTTGCCGATGCTGCGACGCTTGCTGCATGACTTCAAGCTGCCCCAGGCCTTGATGGCCCGCAGCGATGGCGAGCGGGTGCTGACCAACCTGTTGCACCTGTCCGAGTTGCTGCAACAGGCAGCCGCCGAACTGGACGGCGAGCAGGCCTTGATCCGGCATTTGTCCGAGCACCTGGCGTTGTCGGGCCAGGCCGGTGAAGAGCAGATCCTGCGCCTGGAAAGCGATGAGCAACTGGTCAAGGTCGTGACCATCCACAAGTCCAAGGGACTTGAGTACCCGTTGGTATTCCTGCCGTTCATTTGCTCGGCGAAACCGGTGGATGGCAGCCGCCTGCCATTGCATTACCACGACGCCACGGGCAAGGCCCAGGTGACCCTGAGCCCCACGCCCGAACTGATTGCCCAGGCCGATGACGAGCGTCTGGCCGAAGACCTGCGCCTGCTGTACGTGGCCCTGACCCGGGCGCAACACGTCTGCTGGTTGGGCGTGGCGGATCTCAAGCGCGGCAACAACAACAGCTCGGTGCTGCACCTGTCGGCGCTGGGGTATCTGTTGGGCGGCGGTGCCTGCCTGAACGAGTCGGCGGGTTTGCAGGCCTGGTTACGGGACCTGCAACAGGGCTGTCCGGCGATCGGCTACGGCGAAATGCCCGAGGCCACCCTCGAGTCTTACCATCCCCCGCAGAACACCGCGGCGTTGCTGGCGCCGTTGACGGTGCAACGCAAGGCCAGTGAAAACTGGTGGATTGCCTCCTACAGCGCCTTGCGTATTGGCGACAGCCTGAGCATCGGCAGTGATCAGGCGCCGGAAAGTCCGCAGGCACAGAAACTCTTCGACGACGAACGTCTCGACCCACACGCCCCCCGCGAGATGGTGGCTGGCGGTGCCGATATCCATCGATTCCCCCGTGGCCCGAACCCGGGCACCTTTCTCCATGGCTTGCTCGAATGGGCCGGTGGCGAAGGGTTTGCCGCCACCCCGCAGGCGGTGGAGGATGCGATTGGCCGTCGCTGCAATCGCCGAGGCTGGGAAGGCTGGATCACCACGCTGAGTGAATGGTTGCAGCACCTGCTCAAGTCGCCGTTGCCTGTGGCTAGCGACCAGGCACCGGTGATTTTCGCGCAGTTGACCCAGTACCAGGTCGAGATGGAATTCTGGTTCGCCAGCCACAAGGTCGATGTGCTCAAGCTCGATGCCCTGGTCTGCCAATACACCCACAACGGTGTGCCGCGGGTGGCCGCGGAACCTGTCTTGCTCAATGGCATGTTCAAGGGCTTCATCGACCTGACGTTCGAGCATGATGGCCGCTACTACGTCGCCGACTACAAATCCAACTGGCTCGGAGTTGACGACGCGGCCTATACCGAACAGGCCATGGAGCAGTCGATCCTCGACAACCGCTACGACCTGCAATACGTGCTGTACCTGCTGGCCCTGCATCGCCAGCTCAAGGCGCGGCTGGCCGATTACGACTACGACCGGCATGTCGGTGGTGCGCTGTACCTGTTCCTGCGGGGCACGCGTGCGCCGAGCCAGGGCGTGTATTTCGCCCGTCCGCCCCGGGCGCTGATCGAGCAACTGGACCGCCTGTTCCAGGGCAAACCGCAGCCCAGGGTCGAACCGGCCTGGGAACAGGGAGTACTGCTATGAACCGTACCTTCGCCGATGTGCTGGCGACGCCGCTGACTGCCGAGAGCCTGGCGCAACTCAGCCCGTTGAGTCGTGCCGAAGACCTGTTGCTGCTGCTCTCGCGCTGGGTCGAGCGTGGCTGGTTGCGCGCACTGGACAAGGCCTTCGTCGGCTTTCTTCACGAGCTGGCACCGGCCGATGACCCGCTGGTGCTGCTGGCGGCGGCATTGACCAGTCACCAGTTGGGCCACGGGCATGTCTGCCTGGACCTGTTCGAGACGCTCAAGGAGCCGGACTTCGCCCTGTCGCTGCCTCCGGAAGGCGACCTGCAAGGTGGCGCGATGTTGCTGCCTTCGCAGCTGCTGGAAACCCTGGATGGCGCCCATTGGTGCAAGGTGCTGGCATCCAGCAGCCTGGTTGCCCTGGCCGCGGACGAGCGCGAGAACGTGCAGCAGCGGCCCCTGGTGTTGGCCGGCAAGCGCCTGTACCTGCGGCGCTACTGGGCCTACGAGCGACGCATCGACGATGCGTTGCGTGAGCGCCTGGCTGCGCAGGAAGACGCACCGCAGGATCTGTTGCAACGCCTGACCGGTCTGTTTGGCCCGGCCAGGCCCGGTGAGGTCATCGACTGGCAGAAACTGGCCTGCGCCCTCGCCACTCGCAGCGCGTTCAGTATCGTCACCGGCGGTCCGGGCACCGGCAAGACCACTACCGTGGTGCGCTTGCTCGCGCTGCTCCAGGCGCCGGCGGTAGAGGCGGGCAAACCGCTGCGCATTCGCCTTGCCGCGCCTACCGGCAAGGCCGCGGCACGGCTGACCGAATCCATCAGTGCGCAAGTGCGGACGCTGAAAGTCACGGAAGCCATCCGCGAAAAAATTCCCTCCGATGTCACCACCGTGCACCGCCTGCTCGGCAGTCGCCCGGGGACCCGACATTTCCGTCACCACGCCGGCAATCACTTGCCGCTGGATGTGTTGGTGGTGGACGAAGCGTCGATGATCGACCTGGAAATGATGGCCAACCTGCTCGATGCGCTGCCGGCCCATGCCCGCCTGGTGCTGCTGGGTGACAAGGACCAGTTGGCGTCGGTGGAGGCCGGTGCCGTGCTGGGCGATCTGTGTCGCGACGCCGAGGCGGGTTGGTACAGCCCGCAGACTCGCCAATGGTTGCAGGCCGTCAGTGGCGAGAGCCTCGAAGCGAGTGGGTTGCAGGAAGACACCCAGGGTTCCCATCCGCTCGCCCAGCAAGTGGTGATGTTGCGCCACTCGCGGCGCTTCGGCGAAGGCAGCGGCATTGGCCAACTAGCCCGTTGGGTCAACCAGCAACAGCCCGCGCAAGCCCGTAAATTGCTGGCGGCGCGCAGCCATGACGATGTGTTCTGCCTGTCCCTCAAGAATGAACAGGATCGGGCACTGGAGCGCCTGTTGCTCGAAGGTCATGGCGAAGGGCCGCAAGGATACCGGTATTACTTGAGCCTGCTGCGCAATCAGCGCCCACCGCTGGATTGCCCACTGGAAGACCCGCGCTGGACCGATTGGGCTCGGCAGGTCCTGCAGGCGTTCGACGCGTTCCAGTTGTTATGCGCCGTGCGCAAAGGGCCGTGGGGCGTGGAAGGCCTGAACCAGCGGGTGACCGACGCCTTGCTCAAGGCGCGGCTGATCGACAGCGACCAGCAGTGGTACGAAGGCCGGCCGGTGCTGATGACCCGCAACGATTACGGCCTGGGCCTGATGAATGGCGACATCGGCATCGCCCTCAAGCTTCCCGAACGCGAGGGCCCCGAGGCCGGGAAGCTTGTGCTGCGGGTCGCGTTCCCGAGGAACGACGGCCAGGGCGGCGTGCGATTTGTACTGCCCAGTCGTCTCAATGATGTCGAAACCGTGTACGCCATGACCGTGCACAAATCCCAGGGCTCGGAATTCGCCCACACCGCCTTGATCCTGCCCGATGCCCTGAACCCGGTGCTCACCAAGGAGCTGATCTACACCGGCATCACCCGGGCCAAGGACTGGTTCACCTTGATCGAACCTCGGGCCGGCGTCTTCGAAGAAGCGGTGCGACGCCGGGTCAAACGCTTGAGTGGGTTGATGCTGGAGCTCAAGGAGGGGATCGACTGACAGCGCTCGCAGCGCATCTGCCAAAAAGTGGACGATTCACTTCACGCCATGAAAGCACCGTCAAAAAAACAGTGATTTAACCAATTGCTCGCGACAAAATTTTATCATGGTGTGAAGTGTAAAGTGCAAAAGCTGACCTAGACTACAGGCTTGAATGGTCTGGCTTCATGAGATTTTCAGCGCTGCGACTATTGGGTTTTCATATCCAAAGAGCGAATGCCAATATGAGTGATGGTTCCGTAGCACACTCTCGATTAAATGTACTTGATGGATGGCGCGGCATAAGTATATTGCTTGTCCTGGCGTGTCACCTGCTACCACTCGGCCCAAAGATCCTGCAATTGAATTCCGCTGCAGGTGTCATGGGCATGGCTATATTTTTTACCCTGTCGGGTTTCCTGATAACAAGTTTCCTGCTCAAGAACGACAGCGTCATTGATTTCTTGATTCGCAGGTTCTTTCGGATTGTGCCTCTTGCCTGGTTGTACATGGCAATTGTCTTGCCGATCATGAGCAGCCCTCCGGATTACTACCTCGCAAACTTTCTGTTCTATGCCAACTGGCCGCCCATGTGGCTTGGCAATGTAAACGGGCATTTATGGAGTTTGTGCATGGAGGTCCAGTTTTATGTTGCTATCGCTTTGCTGGTCGTCATGATGCGGAAAAAGTGGATGGTGATGATTCCTTTATTCGCCATCGCCGTCACGACCTACCGAGTCATGAACGATGCCCATGTCGTGATCAACACCTATTACCGCATTGATGAAATACTTTCTGGCTGTTTACTTGCCCTGATATACCACAAAAGAGTGGGCAGCACCTTTGTGAAGCTTCCGCAACAAATATGGGTTGTGCAAATAGTGTTGTTCCTCCTGTTTATTGTTTCCAGTCATCCCGACGGCGGCTTCATGAACTACCTGCGCCCCTATATTGCCGCCGCCATGGTGGGGAGCACGTTAGTCAATGGCCAGACACGCATTGTTGCCCAGGTTCTGAATAATCGCGTTCTGTTTTATATCGCCACCATTTCCTACGCGCTCTACGTTGTTCATCCACTGCTGGCACATACCTGGCTGGGTAGCGGAGATACCGTCATAAAATATTTGAAGCGTCCGTTGTTGTTCGCCGCCATTTTCATGACCGCGCATATCTCGACTTTCTATTATGAAAAGTGGTGGATTGCTTTTGGTAAGACATTGTCCAGGAAAGTCGCTGGCCAACCCGTTCCAACTTAAAGGTTGGCGCTACCTGATTCCTTGAAAAATCTCAGTCGGCAAACAGCATTTGCCGACTGTCCCCCATCAACAGCGCCTGGTTCTGCTCGGTTACCGCGCGGATGTAATCCCACAACAGGGTAATCCGCTTGAGCTTGCGCAGATCCTCCCGGCAGTACATCCAGAACTGCCGGGTGATGTTGATCTCCTGCGGCAACACCGCCAGCAACCGTGGGTCCTGGGCGGCGAGGAAGCACGGCAGGATGGCCAGTGATCGCCCTTGCTGCGCCGCCACGAACTGCGCGATCACGCTGGTGCTGCGCAGATTGGCGCTGGCGCCGGGGAGCACGTTGGCCAGGTACAGCAGCTCGGAGCTGAACGCCAGGTCGTCGACATAACTGATGAACGAATGTTTGCCCAGGTCGGCCGGGCGGCGGATGGTCGGGTGTTTGTCGAGGTATTCCTGGGTCGCGTACAGCTGCAGGCGGTAGTCGGTCAGTTTGCAGCATACGTAAGGCCCGTGTTCCGGGCGTTCCAGGGCGATGACGATGTCGGCCTCGCGCTTGGACAGGCTGATGAAGTGCGGCAGCGGCAGGATATCCACCGAGATCGCCGGGTAGGCGTCGACGAAATGGCTCAGTTGCGGGGTAATGAAAAAGCTGCCGAACCCTTCGGTGCAGCCCATTCGCACATGGCCGGACAACGCCACCCCGGAGCCCGAAACCTGCTCGCAGGCCATGTGCAGCGTGCTTTCGATCGACTCGGCGTACCCCAGCAGGCGCTGGCCTTCGGCGGTCAGGACAAAACCGCTGGTCCGGGATTTCTCGAACAGCAAGGTGCCCAGCGAAGCTTCCAGTGAACTGATGCGCCGCGACACGGTGGTGTAGTCGACGGCCAGGCGCTTGGCCGCGGTGCTGGCCTTGCGGGTGCGGGCGACTTCGAGGAAAAACTTGAGGTCATCCCAGTTCAGCGAGCCTAGAGAGGTGATGTTTTTTTGCATGTTGGACCGGCTTTTATGTGCGTTCTTATTAGAAGTTTGCACATCTATACTCCAAAAACAGTCCGATCACCAATTTGCGGCACACGCCTCATCGCATGGCGACTTTTTCGCCCTGGCTCCCAAGATAAAAACAAGCATCCGGAGACCCACATGAACGCTTCGCTCACGCCCAACGAAACCACCGTACAAAAGGTCAAGCTGTTGATCGACGGCGAATGGGTCGAATCCCAGACCACCGAATGGCACGACATCATCAACCCGGCCACCCAACAGGTGCTGGCCAAGGTGCCGTTTGCCACCGCTCAAGAAGTCGACGCGGCCATCAGTGCAGCCCATCGCGCCTTCCAGACCTGGAAGCTGACGCCGATCGGCGCGCGGATGCGCATCATGCTCAAGCTCCAGGCCTTGATCCGTGAACACTCCAAGCGCATCGCCGTGGTCCTGAGCGCCGAGCAGGGCAAAACCATTGCCGACGCTGAGGGCGACATTTTCCGTGGCCTGGAAGTGGTCGAACACGCCTGCTCCATCGGCAGCCTGCAAATGGGCGAATTCGCTGAAAACGTCGCAGGCGGTGTCGATACCTACACCCTGCGCCAGCCGATCGGCGTGTGCGCCGGCATTACCCCGTTCAACTTCCCGGCGATGATTCCGCTGTGGATGTTCCCGATGGCCATCGCCTGCGGCAACACCTTCGTGCTCAAACCGTCCGAGCAGGACCCGATGTCGACCATGCTGCTGGTGGAGCTGGCCATCGAGGCCGGCGTTCCGGCCGGCGTGCTCAACGTCGTGCACGGTGGCAAGGACGTGGTGGATGCGCTCTGCACCCACAAGGACATCAAGGCCGTTTCCTTCGTCGGTTCGACGGCGGTCGGCACCCACGTCTACGACCTGGCCGGCAAGCACGGCAAACGCGTGCAATCGATGATGGGCGCGAAGAACCACGCCGTGGTGCTGCCCGATGCCAATCGCGAACAGGCGCTGAATGCGCTGGTGGGCGCCGGTTTTGGCGCAGCCGGTCAACGCTGCATGGCCACCTCGGTGGTCGTGCTGGTGGGCGCGGCCAAGCAATGGCTGCCTGACCTGAAGGCGCTGGCGCAGAAACTGACGGTGAATGCCGGCAGCGAGCCGGGCACCGACGTCGGCCCGGTGATCTCCAAAAAAGCCAAACAGCGAATTCTTGATCTGATCGAAAGCGGCATCAAGGAAGGCGCGAAACTCGAGCTCGATGGTCGCGAAATCACGGTTCCCGGTTACGAGAAGGGCAACTTTGTCGGCCCGACCCTGTTCTCCGGCGTGACCACCGACATGCAGATCTACACCCAGGAAATCTTCGGCCCGGTGCTGGTGGTACTGGAAGTGAATACCCTCGACGAGGCCATCGCCCTGGTCAACGCCAACCCGTTCGGCAACGGCACCGGCCTGTTCACCCAATCCGGTGCGGCGGCGCGCAAGTTCCAGAACGAAATCGACGTCGGCCAGGTCGGCATCAACATCCCGATCCCGGTGCCAGTGCCGTTCTTCAGCTTCACCGGTTCCCGTGGTTCCAAGCTCGGCGACCTCGGCCCGTATGGCAAGCAAGTGGTGCAGTTCTACACTCAGACCAAGACCGTCACCAGCCGCTGGTTCGATGACGACAGCGTCAACGACGGTGTGAACACCACCATCAACTTGCGTTAAGGAGCCGGACATGAACATCGCTTTTATCGGTCTCGGCAACATGGGCGCGCCGATGGCGCGCAACCTGATCAAGGCCGGCCATGCACTGCGCCTGGTCGACCTGAACAAAACCGTGCTGGCGGAGCTTGAGCAACTGGGCGGCAGCATCAGCGCTTCGGCACGTGAGGCGGCAGAAGGCGCGGAACTGGTGATCACCATGCTGCCGGCTGCTGTGCATGTGCGCAGCGTCTGGCTAGGCGAAGACGGCGTGCTCGCCGGTATCGGCAAGGGCGTGCCTGCCGTGGATTGCAGCACCATCGATCCGCAGACCGCCCGTGACGTGGCCGCCGCTGCTGCGAAGCAGGGCGTGACCATGGCCGATGCGCCGGTTTCCGGTGGTACCGGTGGCGCCGCGGCAGGGACCTTGACCTTCATGGTCGGCGCGACCCCTGAACTGTTCGCGACCCTGCAACCGGTGCTCGCGCAGATGGGCCGTAACATCGTCCATTGCGGCGAAGTCGGCACCGGGCAGATCGCCAAGATCTGCAACAACCTGCTGCTGGGCATTTCCATGGTCGGCGTCAGCGAAGCCATGGCGTTGGGTGATGCGTTGGGTATCGACACCAAGGTGCTGGCGGGCATCATCAACAGCTCCACCGGGCGTTGCTGGAGTTCGGAGATGTACAACCCGTGGCCGGGCATCGTCGAAACGGCCCCGGCCTCGCGCGGCTATACCGGGGGCTTTGGCGCCGAGCTGATGCTCAAGGACCTGGGGCTGGCCACTGAAGCAGCGCGTTCGGCGCACCAGCCGGTGGTAATGGGCGCGGTGGCGCAACAGTTGTATCAGGCGATGAGTTTGCGTGGGGAAGGCGGCAGTGACTTCTCGGCGATCATCAACAGCTATCGCAAGCCGCAATAATCATGCTGAAAACCTGTGGGAGCGAGCTTGCTCGCGATGGTCGTCAACGATAACGCTGGAAGCCTGGCTCCCCGCGGTGCTCTCAGGTTTTTCGCGAGCAAGCTCGCTCCTACAGAGAAGCGCATCGACATTTACCGGGAAATCACATTGCGTGATCTCCCGGTTTTTTTGCATCAGGCAAACACGAAATACTTGCGCACGGTTTCCACCACTTCCCAGGTGCCTTTCATCCCCGGCTCAACGACAAAAATGTCACCGGCGCGCAGGTGGATCGGCTCTTTTCCCTCAGGGGTGATGATGCAGTAGCCCTCGCGGAAATCGCAGTATTCCCACTTCACGTATTCCACGTACCACTTGCCCGGCGTGCAGATCCAGGTGCCCATGATCTTGCTGCCGTCTTCGCTGGTGTAGGCGTTGAGGTTGACGGTGTGCGGGTCGCCTTCGAGTTTTTCCCATTTGCAGGCATCGAGTACGGGCAGCGGGTGGGTGTCGCGAAGAACGGTGATCGGTGCGGTCATGATGACTCCGGCGTTGGGGAGAACTGAAGTCGCACCCTATAGGGCCTGCCCGGGCGCCAGTTGTCTGTGCTCGACATCGAGGTATCCAGAAACGCAGCGGCTCGACGCCTGCCAGCGACTGTGGCGCCATTGAAATTTCCACGCCATAAACCGCCGATATCTGGCAGTTTGTGCGAAAGCCCCAGGCGTTTTCGAAGTTTTTTGCAAGAACATGCACAGGTATCGCTCGTATCATTCACTTCGGAAAAGGCCGAGAGCTGTGTTATGAAAAAAACAATGTCGTGGTGGGACATCAGCCCGCCCTTGAGTACCGCAACACCGACCTGGCCGGGCGATACGCCGTTTCAGGAAGAACGCGTCTGGACCCTGGGGCCTGAATGCCCGGTGAATGTCGGGCGTATCACGCTGTCGCCGCACACTGGCGCCCATGTCGACGCGCCGCTGCACTACAGCAAGGACGGCGCGGCCATTGGCGATGTGCCTCTCGACGTCTATATCGGGCCTTGCCGGGTACTGCATTGCCTGGATAGCGACGCGCTGGTGCAACCTGGGCAACTGCATGGTCGCTTGGCGAACCTGCCCGAACGCGTGCTGCTACGAACTTATCAACAGGCGCCGCAGACCACCTGGGACCCCGAATTCACCGCGGTCGGCAAAGACACCGTCGACCTGCTCGCCAGTCTCGGCGTGCGCCTGATCGGTATCGACACGCCGTCGCTGGACCCGCAGCAATCCAAGACCATGGACGCGCACAACGCCGTGGCGCGTCACGGCATGGCCATTCTCGAAGGCATCGTGCTCGATGACGTCCCGGAAGGGGACTACGAGTTGATCGCGCTGCCACTGCGATTTGCCAACCTCGACGCCAGCCCGGTCAGGGCGATCTTGCGTCCACTGAATTCATCGCTACATCAGGAGCCTGTTCAATGAGCCAATGTCCGTATTCGCCTGCCAATCAGACAGCGGAGTGGCATAACGCCGAGCTGAATTTTTCCGACTCCATGAGCTACGGCGACTACCTGGACCTGGGGCGTATTCTCAGCGCCCAGCACCCGTTGTCGCCGGACCATAACGAGATGCTGTTCATCATCCAGCACCAGACCTCCGAGCTGTGGATGAAACTGATGCTGCATGAGCTCAAGGCCGCCCGCGAACACGTTCGGCTGGGTGAGCTGGCGCCGGCCTTCAAGATGCTGGCGCGGGTCTCGCGAATCTTTGATCAGCTGGTGCATGCGTGGACGGTACTGGCCACCATGACGCCCACCGAGTACCACTCGATCAGGCCTTTCCTGGGGCAATCGTCGGGCTTCCAGTCGTTCCAGTACCGTGAAATCGAGTTCATCCTGGGTAACAAGAGCGCGACGCTGTTGCGCCCCCACGCCCATCGGCCGGAGCTGTTGCAGGAACTGGAAAAAGCCATCGCCACGCCTTCGCTGTATGACGAAGCCATTCGCTTGATGGCCAACGCCGGGCTGGCGATCGACCCGCAGCGTTTCGAGCGTGACCCGAGCGCCCCGACGCAGCATGACGCCTCGGTTGAAGCGGCCTGGCGTGTGGTCTACAAGGATCCGACGCGTTATTGGGATCTCTATCAACTGGCCGAGAAATTCATCGATCTCGAAGACTCGTTCCGCCAGTGGCGCTTCCGCCATGTCACCACGGTCGAGCGGATCATCGGCTTCCAGCCTGGCACGGGTGGCACTGAAGGAGTGGGTTACCTGCGCAAGATGCTCGATACCGTGCTGTTCCCGGAATTGTGGCGGGTGCGTTCGACCCTTTGACCTGACAGGCATTAAAAAGCCCCGGCATTCAATGAATACCGGGGCTTTTTGTTGCGCGCTGGATTATTGAGCGACTGGCAAGCCGCGATCGCGCGCCACGCGCACCCGGTAGAACAGGTAGATGATCGCCACCCACACCGGGATGGCGATGACCGACGCGCGGATGCCCGGAATCATCCACATCACGCAGATGATCATGGCCATGAACGCCAGGCACAGGTAGTTGCTATAGGGAAACCAGAACGACTTGAAGCCGGGCACTATGCCTTGCTGGCCCATGATCTTGCGAAATTTCAGGTGGGTCAGGCTGATCAGCGTCCAGTTGATCATCAACGAGGCGACCACCAGGGCGAACAGCAACTCCAGCGCTTCATGGGGCGCCAGGTAGTTGACCAGCACCGACAGCATCGTGATCAGTGCCGAGATGCCCAGCGCCCGCAGAGGCACGCCCTGTTTGTTCAGTTTCATCAGTGATTTGGGTGCGTCGCCCTGTTCGGCCAGGCCGTAGAGCATGCGGCTGTTGCAGTAGACGCCGCTGTTGTAGACCGAGAGCGCCGCGGTGAGCACCACGAAGTTGAGGATATGCGCGGCGGTGTCGCTGCCGATCAGCGAGAAGATCTGTACGAACGGGCTGCCGCTGTAGGCATCGCCGGACGCGCCGAGGGTCTGCAGCAGTTGATCCCAGGGGTACAGCGACAGCAGCACGGTGAGGGCGCCGACGTAGAAGATCAGCACGCGATAAACCACCTGGTTGATCGCCTTGGGGATCACCTTCCTCGGTTCGCTGGCTTCAGCGGCCGTGATGCCGACCAGTTCCAGGCCACCGAAGGAGAACATGATGAACGCCATCGACATCAGCAAGCCGGTGGTGCCGTTGGGGAAGAAACCGCCGTGGCTCCACAGGTTGCTGACCGACGCCTGCGGGCCGCCAGTGCCGCTGAACAGCATGTAGCAGCCCAGGACGATCATGCCGATGATCGCCACGACCTTGATGATCGCGAACCAGAACTCCATCTCGCCGAAGACTTTGACGTTCATCGTGTTGATCAGGTTGACCAGGACGAAGAACACCGCGGCGCTGACCCAGGTCGGGATCTCCGGCCACCAGAACTGCACGTACTTGCCCACGGCCGTCAGCTCGGCCATGCCCACCAGCACGTACAGCACCCAGTAGTTCCAGCCGGACAGGAAGCCGGCATAACCGCTCCAGTACTTGTGGGCGAAATGACTGAAGGAACCGGCCACCGGCTCCTCGACGATCATCTCGCCCAGCTGGCGCATGATCAGGAAAGCGATGAACCCGGCAATCGCATAACCGAGGATCATCGACGGCCCGGCCGACTTGAGCACACCCGCCGAGCCCAGGAACAGCCCGGTGCCAATCGCCCCACCCAGGGCGATCAATTGAATGTGCCGGTTCTTCAACCCCCGCTTGAGCGAGCCCTGTTGCAAGATTTCATCCGCCATCTCGTTCCCTTCTGGTTATTGTTGTCAGGCCTGATTTGAAAGATCAGATATTACTCTCGGTGAACTTTTCGTAATACAGGTGAACGCTGTCCAGCGCCTGGCTTTGTAACCAGTCCTTGATCGACTCGACCATCGGCGGTGGGCCGCAGACGTACATGTCGACCGGCGCGTCGCGCAATTCACTGAGGTCGAAATGCTCGGCAATGTAGCCGCGCTTGCCCGTCCACTGAGGCGATGGATCACTGACCACTTCGGAGTAGCGAAACCCCGGAAGGCGCTCGGCATAGGCCTCGATCCGTGCGCGTTCACACAGGTCGGCAGCGTCGCGCACGCCGTAGTACAGATGCACCGGCTGCACGCAACCGCGTTCGGCGAGGTCGTCGAGCATACCCAGCAGCGCCGACAGCCCGGTGCCACCCGCCACCAGGATCAGCGGTTTGGCCACCTGCCGCAGATAGAACGCGCCCAGCGGTGCCTCGAGCATGATTTCGTCGCCCACCTGGCAGCGTTCACGGATGTAGTTGCTCATCACCCCGTCGGGCAACAGGCGAATCAAAAATTGCAGTTGATTGTGCTCGCTCGGCCGATTGGCAAACGAGTAGGAACGCTTGCTCTCGGTGCCCGGAATCGACAACCGGGTGTATTGCCCCGGGAGAAAATCCAGCGGGGTGGTCGTACCGAGGTCCAGGTGCAGGATCGCGGTGCTGGCAGAAATCTGCCTGACGTCGGTCACCGTTGCGCTCAGTTGCTCCGGACCCGAGGCGTTGCACAGGGTGGAGGCGAAGTCGAAATAGAACGCCGCGTCGGATTTGACCCGCGTCTGGCAGGTGAGCATCTTGCGCTGTTGCAGGTCCAGGCTCGAGAGCGCTTCCTCGTCCACGTAATCCTGGCTGTAGTCGCCGGACTCACAGCGCCCCTGGCAGGTGCCGCAGACGCCCTCGCGGCAATCCAGGGGAATGTTGATGCCGTTGCGCAGGGCGGCGTCGAGCAGGATTTCGTTGGGTTGTACGGGAAAGAACAGGGTTTTGCCGTCGGCAAAGCTGAACGCTACTTTGTGATTCATGCCTCGGTCTCCAGGGATTCAGAGGTGGTAGAAGTCGAGTACCGAGTTGATGGTGTCGTTGAGCAGCAGCACATGCTTGCGGCTGATCAGCCAGCTGTCGGCGTGGGGCTTGAGCCGGTAGGTGGCGCGGCCATAGAACTGCTCCGACGTGGCCAGGCGATAGAACAGCGTGTGCCAGTTCAGGCGCACCTCCAGCTCACCGCCCTCGAGTTCGTTAATCCGCACGTTGTTGATCAAATGCAGGGTGCGCGGCATCGGCGTCGAGGACGCGGATTTGCCCGTGCGCAGGCGGAACACGCGATCTTCCAGGCCGGAACGGTTGGGGTAGTAGATCAGCGACATTTCGCGCTTGGGGTCGCGGGTGTAGACGTGTTCCGAATCCCATTGCGGCAGGTGGAATTCACTCTGCTCGGCGAACAGCTGGACGTAGGCGTCCCAGTCCTGGGCGTCGCACAGTTCGGATTTGCGGTAGAAGAACTGTTCGATCTGGTACTGCAATTGCGCATTCATCATTGCACCTCACGGAGTTTCAGGGATTTCGCGTCCAGGCCATCGAGCAGGAATTTCTGCCAGTTGCTGTGCTGGTTGACGTAGAGCCCTTCGTGGGTGAATTCGGTGCCGGTCATGGCCGGGGCGATGCCGATCGCCTCGCTGTTGGGCGTGGCGCCGGTGGCCCAGCGATGACTGCCACGGGAAATGTCGCTCCAGCGCTCCAGGCGTGCCTGGAAACCGCGCTGGGCTTCACGGAATTCCACCAGGTCGTCCGGCGTGCCGAGGCCCGACACGTTGAAGAAATCCTCGAACTGGCGAATGCGGTTTTCGCGGTCGGCATCCGACTCGTTTTTCACCCCGATGCACTGGCTGATGATCTCGGTCTTGTTCCAGGCCACCGGGCGGATGATGCGCAGTTGCGAGCTGATCTGGTCGAGGAAAAACAGGCTCGGGTAGACGTTCAGGTTACGCAGGCGATGCATCATCCATTCGGCCTTTTCCTGGCCGTGTTCTTCGACCAGGCGCGGCATGATGGTGGCGTAGCCCGAGCGTACTGTCGGGTTCGGCATGTCGCTGAATAACACGCTGTGGCCGTTGTTGAAGGCGAACCAGCCGTCATCGGTATTGGCATCGCCTGCACCGAGCTTGCTGTAGTCCAGGGTGCTGCCGTTGCCGCTGCCGTTCTCGCTATTGACCTGCTGGCGATGCTGCACCGTGGCCACGTAGTTATAGTGCACGGTGCTGACGTGATAACCGTCGAGGCCGTTTTCGTTCTGCAGTTTCCAGTTACCGTCGTAGGTGTAGGCCGACTTGCCGGGCAGCACTTCCAGCTCACCGGTGGGTGACTGGGCGACCATCATGTCGAAGAACACCTTGGCGTCGCCGAGGAAGTCTTCCAGGCTGTTGTCGGCGTGAACATCGAGGCTGATGAACACGAAACCCTTGTAGCTCTCGATGCGCGCCTTTTTCAGGCCACGGGTGGCCTTGTCGAAGCCTTCCGGATACTCGCCAGGCGCCTTGACCTTCACCAGGCGCCCGTCGCTCTTGTAGCACCAGGCATGGAACGGGCAGGTGAAGGTCGACTGGTTACCCTTGCCGACCCGGGTCAGGGTCGTGCCGCGATGCTGGCAGGCGTTGATCAGGGCGTTGAGCTGCCCGTTGCCGTCGCGGGTAATGATCATCGGCTGGCGGCCGGCGCGCATCGTGACGAAATCGTGGTTATTGGCCAGCTCGCTTTCGTGGCAGGCGTAGATCCAGTTCTTCTCGAAGATCAGTTCCATTTCCAGATCGAACAACTGCGGCTCGGTGAAAATATCCCGGGCGATGCGGAACACGCCTTCTGCCGGACGGAAGTCCAGGCAACCCTGGATAAACGCTTTCCACTGCTCGACGTTTTTTTCGCCACTCATGGGTGTGCACCTGTTTTTTATTGGGGCTAATCGGTGTGCGCATTAGAGGGAGCGGGACGGGTAGGGGTCTATCCGGTTTGTCGGCGAAGGCAGTCCGTATAATTTGTGGGGTAACACGCGCGGGGTATCAAGCTGTGCAGCGACTACCCAAACCGCGCGCCAAACGATGAACGGCTGCCCCTGTTTGCAGCAATGAGGTACTGTCTTGCACAACCTCGAGTGCCTGTAGGGGAGCGTTCTCCGGCTGCGTTATCCGCCTAGTCGAGGATTGCTATCCACTAAGTTGGCACTGGGGTTTTGTGGCTTGGAACTTGCCTTCTCCACGCCTGAGACGCGCCGTCAGAGCGCGCTGAAAAATAGCCCGTGGGTGCACCGTGATGAACAGCAAAAACGATCCGCAGTGTCGCGACATTCGTGTCGACAGCGATGATCTCGAGGCCGCGAGAAACTGGATGTCCGGTATTTGCGGGCCACATCGACTCGTGAGCACGACGCCCGAGCGGATCCGCTTCCATCACAGCGCCAACATGTTCAAGTCGATGGCCACGACCCTGGGCACCATCGAATACGGCACCGATGTCACCATCGATATCGAAGACGCCGAGCACTTCAGCAGCTACAGCCTGAGCCTGCCCCTGGTGGGCGAGCAGGAGTTGAGCAAAAACGGCAGCGTGGTGAAGTCCGACCGCGACCAGGGTGTGATCATTTCGCCGAATGAAAACCAGCTGCTGGCGATCTCCGGCGATTGCCGCAAGGTCCAGGTGGTGATCACCCGCGTTGCCATGAGCGAGTCCCTGCAGGGCTTGCTGCAGCGACCGCTGGATGAACCCTTGCGCTTCGAACCGGTGATGGATGCGGTCGACGGCGCGTCGGCTTCGTGGTGGCGCATGGCGCGCTATTTTATCGCCGAGCTGGAACGCAGCAACGAACTCTACGAGCAGGTGGCCTTTACCCGGGACATTGAGAGCTCGCTGATCAAAGGCCTGATCCTCGCCCAGCCGAACAACTACTCGGAAGAGTTGCGCGAGGTGCTGGGCGTGAAGTTGCCGCACTACCTGATCCGGGCGCGGCAATACATTCACGACAATGCTCGCGAGGCCCTGCACCTGGAGGACATCGAGCTCGCCGCCGGGGTTTCGCGCTTCAAGCTGTTCGAGGCATTCAAGAAGTACTTCGCGCTGTCGCCGATGGTCTACCTGAAGAAATACCGGCTGAACGGCGTGCGCCAGGAGATTCTCGAGCACGGCTCGGCGCGCAATATTTCCGCGATCGCCATGGGCTGGGGGTTCACCCACCTGGGGCGTTTTTCCGCCGAGTATCGCAAGCTGTTCGACGAATCCCCGAGCATGACCTTGCAGCGCAACGAAGCCCGGCGCATGCGCGGCTTCTGAGCGAACCCCGTGGGAGCGGGCTTGCTCGCGAATGCGGTGGTCCAGTGAACATTGATGTCATCTGACACTCCCTCTTCGCGAGCAAGCCCGCTCCCACAGGTTTAGCAGTGCGTTGCTCCCTTACTTGCGCACCACCAGGTCCAGCAACGCTTCGCGCTCCTTGATTTTCTGCAGGACGATTTCCGAGCGGATATCGGTGACCCCCGCCGTGCGGTTCAAGTGGTTGACGATGAAATCGGAGAAGTGCTTGAGGTTGCGCGCCTGGACCCGCAGCACATAGTTGCTCGCGCCCGTGATCACGTACGCGGTGACCACTTCCGGCCACGACTGGACCTTCTTGATAAAGGTCTCGTGCCAGTCCTCGACGTCCTGTCGCAACGACACATGGACGATGGCTTCCAGTTCGATCCCCAGCCGCTCGGCATTCAGCACGGCGCGATAACCGCTGATGACTCCCTCGCTTTCCAGCAGGCGCAACCGGCGCAGGCAGGCCGACGGCGACAGGGCGACTTTCTCTGCCAGTTCCTGGTTGCTGATACGGCCATCCAGTTGCAGTTGATGGAGGATTCGCAGGTCTGTCGAGTCGAGATTCATGGCTGGTGTAAATCCGCGTTTATAGGAGTTGTATTCGAATTTTATGCGAAACAACTACCCTATGGCCGCTTACTTTGCACGAAAATTCTGCAAGGCATCGTTCATTATCTCTCCACAGAAAAGGGCCAGACAACGCCCGGAAAAACGCGACGACCTTCAAAGAACAGGACACCCGATGACAACAAGAAACGATTGCCTGACGCTCGATGCCCAGGACACTCTCGCGCCGCTACGCCAGCAGTTTGCGCTACCCGACGGTGTGATTTATCTCGATGGCAATTCCCTGGGCGCACGGCCGGTCGCGGCATTGGCGCGGGCTCAGGAGGTGATTGCCCAGGAGTGGGGCAATGGCCTGATCCGCAGCTGGAACAGTGCCGGTTGGCGCGACCTTTCCGAGCGTCTGGGCAATCGCCTGGCCGGGCTGATCGGCGCCCGAGACGGCGAAGTGGTGGTGACCGATACGACCTCGATCAACCTGTTCAAGGTGCTCAGTGCCGCGCTGCGTGTGCAGGCCACAAGGTCGCCGACGCGACGGGTGATTGTCACCGAAAGCAGTAACTTCCCCACCGACCTGTACATCGCCGAAGGCCTGGCCGACATGCTGCAGCAGGGTTACACCCTGCGCCTGGTCGACAGCCCTGAAGAGCTGCCGCAAGCGATCGACCAGGATACGGCGGTGGTGATGCTCACCCACGTCAACTACAAGACCGGCTACATGCACGACATGCAGGCCCTGACCACGCTGGCCCACGAGTGTGGGGCGCTGGCCATCTGGGACCTGGCGCATTCCGCCGGGGCGGTGCCGGTCGACCTGCATCAGGCGGGCGCCGACTACGCCATCGGCTGCACCTACAAGTACCTCAATGGCGGTCCGGGTTCCCAGGCGTTTGTCTGGGTCAATCCACAGTTGTGCGATCTGGTGGCGCAGCCGCTGTCGGGGTGGTTCGGCCATTCGCGGCAGTTCGCCATGGAATCGCGCTACGAGCCGAGCAGCGGCATCGCCCGCTACCTGTGCGGCACCCAGCCGATCACTTCGTTGGCAATGGTCGAGTGCGGCCTGGACGTGTTCGCCCAGACCGACATGGCCAGCCTGCGCCGCAAATCCCTGGCCCTGACGGACCTGTTCATCGAACTGGTCGAGCAGCGTTGCGCGGCACACGAACTGAAGTTGATCACGCCGCGTGAGCACGCCAAACGTGGCAGTCACGTCAGCTTCGAACACCCTGAAGGTTATGCGGTAATTCAAGCCCTGATCGAGCGGGGCGTCATCGGTGATTACCGCGAGCCGCGCATCATGCGCTTCGGCTTTACCCCGCTGTACACGACCTTCACCGAGGTCTGGGACGCGGTGCAGATCCTCGGCGAAATTCTCGATCAAAAAACCTGGGCACAAGCGCAATTCCAGGTTCGCCACAGCGTCACCTGATACCGCCGATATTCACCCCTGTTGCCGGGTTTCCTGGCAGCAGGGCTTCGGTCGTCCTCGATAAACAGTTCTGTGCAATCACAATAACAAGGAACACGCAGAATGAGACTCTCCCCCTGGCCCACCTTGTCGCTCGCCCTCGGCAGTTGCCTCGGGCAAATGGCCTACGCCGCCGCCGACGACGGATTCGTCGAAGACAGCAGCCTGACCCTGACCAACCGTAACTTCTATTTCTACCGCAACAACCTCAACAACCCAGGCGGGCAGAATTACCGGGATGAATGGGCCCACGGGATCATGCTCGATTACCGCTCCGGCTACACCCAGGGCACGGTGGGGTTCGGCGTCGATGCCTACGCGCAACTCGGCATCAAGCTCGACAGTGGCAAGGGACGCACGGGCACGGGTTTGCTGCCGGTCGATTCCAATGGCCATCCCGAGGATGAGTACTCCGAAGCGGGTGGCGCGGTGAAGGCGCGGATATCCCGCACCGAACTCAAGTACGGCAACCTGACACCGCTCAACCCGGTGTTCGGCACTGGCAATGCGCGACTGTTCACCAGCGTGGCCACCGGCTTTCAACTGACCAGCAATGAGCTCAAGGCCCTGCAACTGGACATCGGTCATTTCACCGCCGGCAACGACAGCAATTCGACCAACGCCGATGGCGCGCTGAAAGCGCTGTACGCTGGCGTGGAAACCCGCAGCGTCGATTATCTGGGCGGCAGCTACGCCCTGAGCGA
Organism: Pseudomonas sp. PLMAX; assembly: GCF_046042685.1. Taxonomy (NCBI): domain Bacteria; kingdom Pseudomonadati; phylum Pseudomonadota; class Gammaproteobacteria; order Pseudomonadales; family Pseudomonadaceae; genus Pseudomonas; species Pseudomonas sp. PLMAX. The sequence continues at coordinate 913,095 of NZ_CP064949.1, forward strand.
TCAACTGAGCGTCAGCCTGTACGGTTCGCAATTCACCGACATCTGGCGGCAGTACTACGCCAACGGCAACTACACCTTTGCCCTGGGTGAAGGCCAGTCGCTGAACCTGGATTTCAATATTTATCGCACCAACGACGACGGCCAGAGCCTGGCCGGCAGGATCGACAACACCACCTGGTCGCTGGCCAGCGGGTACAAGTTCGGCGCCCATCGATTGACCCTGGCGTATCAACAGGTCAATGGCAATGAGCCGTTCGATTACCTGGGTTTCGACCAGCAGCCGGGGACTTCGATTTTCCTCTCCAACTCGGTGCAGGTGCTCGATTTCAACGCCCCCAACGAACGCTCATGGCAACTGCGTTATGACCTGGACATGGCGCCATTCGGCGTGCCTGGCCTGAGCTTCATGTCGCGTTACGTCAGTGGCGATCATATCGACGACAGCCATTACGACGGTGGCCCCAACGGCGCTTATGGACGCTACGGCGATGACGGCAAGCGCTGGGAGCGCGACATCGAAGCGCGCTACGTCGTGCAGTCGGGCAAGGCCAGGGACCTGTCGCTGCGGGTGCGCCAGGCCAGTGTGCGCTCGACTGCGCAAGTGGCGAGGGCCGATACCACGGACAACAACGAAGTGCGCATCATCATCGAATATCCACTGAGTATTTTCTGATCCCTGTCCTGCTGTGCGTGGCTGATCCCCACCGGTAAAAACCAAGACGTGCTCTTCAAGAAAGACAATATTCAGAGGACATAAAAATGACCGATAACACCGGTTTTGAAACGATATCCAACCGTGAGCAGGGCCTGCGGCGTCAGCTGACGTCCGGGCAGATGAGCATGATCGCCATTGGCGGTGCGATCGGCACCGGACTGTTCATGGGCAGTGCCTACGCGATCGGGTATGCCGGGCCGAGCGTGCTGCTCAGCTACGCCATCGGCGCGATCATCACGCTGTTGTTGATGGGCTGCCTGGCGGAAATGACCGTGGCCCACTCGACCTCCGGTTCGTTCGGTGCCTACGCCGAATTCTATGTATCCCCGCTGGCCGGGTTCCTGGTGCGCTATGCCTATTGGGCGGCGATCGTGCTGGCGGTCGGCACGGAAGTGACGGCGGTGGCGATGTACATGAAGTACTGGTTTGCCAACGTGCCGGAATGGGTGTGGATCGTCTCCTTCTCCAGTGTGCTGATCGTGCTCAATGCCATCAGCGTGAAGACCTTCGGTACCTTCGAGTACTGGTTCTCGACCATCAAGATCGGCGCGATTGTCGGCTTCATCATCCTCGCGGTGTACGTGGTGTTCGGTTCCGGTAACCCGGAATACGGCGTGCACAACTACACCGCCCACGGCGGCTTTTTCCCCAATGGCCTGCAAGGCATGTGGGTCGCGGTGATCGTGTCGATCTTCAGCTACCTGAGCGTAGAGATGATCGCGGTGGCCGCCGGTGAGGCGCAGGACCCCGAGCAAGCGGTGAAGAAAGCCTTTCGCGCGACCATCGTGCGCCTGGTGGTGTTCTACCTCCTGACCCTCGCCCTGATGCTGGCGATCGTGCCGTGGGTCCAGGCCGGTCATGCCCAGAGCCCGTTCGTCACGGTGATGCAGGCCATCGGCATTCCCGGCGCCACCGGGGTGATGAATTTCGTGATCCTGATCGCCGCGTTGTCGGCGATGAACAGTCAGTTGTACATCACCACGCGCATGATGTTCAGCCTGTCCCGTGGCGGCTACGCACCCAAGTCCATGGGCAAACTGAGCAAGACCGGGATTCCGCTGAACGCCCTGTTGCTGTCGAGCTCGGGCATTGCCCTGGCGACGTTGCTCAACATCCTGTACCCGGAAAGTTCGTTCACCTTGATGATGGCGATCTCGATGTTCGGCGCCATCTTCACCTGGTTCATGATCTTCCTGACCCACTATTGTTTCCGTCGTTATCACCAGCGCCACGGCGAGCGAAAACTGTCGTTTCGCATGCGCCTGTTCCCCTACAGCACGTTGTTGGGCTTGGTGCTGATGGGTGCGGTGATGATCACCACCTACTTCACCGAAGCCTTCAAGATGACCCTGGTGTTTGGCGTGCCGTTCCTGGTGCTGCTGACGGTGGTCTATGGCGTGTTTTTCAGGAAGCCAAAACCGGCCTCACTCGCTGCGCAAGGCCTCGAGCAACGCTCTGGCATAACCGGGCAGGCCAGTGAATGAGCGCGCGCACAGCAGTAATTTTCGCTGTGCCCAATCTTCCTTCAGCGCGAAGCTTTTGAGCGGCTGATCCAGTGCACGGCGCTGGATCGCCGCCAGCGGTACGATGGCCAGCCCGGCGCCGCGAGCCACCATGCGAATCACCCCGTCGAAGCCTTCCGCACGGATGCGGATCTGCATGCGCATGCCCGCGTGCAGCGCCTGTTCTTCGAGGTACACCGCGAGTGCGCTGTTGGCGGTCAGCCCCACGTAATCGAACTGCAACGTATCACTGAAATTCGGTGGCTCGCCGCCTGCCAAGGGATGCCCGGGCGGCATGATCAGCACCAGCGGATCGTTGCGAAAGGGCAGGGTTTCGAGCGAGTGGGTGTCTACGGCGTCGGAGACGATGCCCAGGTCGGCCGCACCCTGGCGCAAGGCGTGGGTGATGCGCGTGCTGGGCAATTCCTGCAGGTCGATGTCGAGGTTGGGGTGCTCGCGCAGGAAATCGGCGAGCAGTTCCGGCAGGTATTCGGTGATCGCCGTGGTGTTGCACAACAAGCGCACCTGGCCTTTGACGCCCTTGGCATAGTCAGCCAGGTCCTGCTGCATGCGTTCGGCCTGTTGCAGCAGGACCCGGGCGTGCTGGGCGAGGGCTTTGCCGGCAGGCGTAGGGGTTACGCCACGACGGCCGCGCTCCAGGAACTCAGTACCGAGTGATGCTTCCATCGCGCGGATTCGTGCGCTCGCGGCGGCCAGGGACAGATGGCTGCGCGCGGCGCCGGCGGTGATGTTGCCGCTGTCGAGGATGTTCAGGTAGAGGCGCAGGTCGGTCAGGTCGAAGTGCATCGGCAATCTCTGGGAATGTGTTGTCTGGTCGGACGCCTTCGCGAGCAAGCCCGCTCCCACATTTGAAATGCATCCCCCTGTGGGAGCGGGCTTGCTCGCGAAGTCGCCAGTGGCCTTAACTCTTCTTCAGCCTCTTGCTGTAAGAGAGGCACCCTCAGTATATGGCAGATTTTCATCCGGCCAATCCAGGCTCAGGATAGCCCCATGAACACACTCGCCTCGTTCTACCAAAATCTCGGATTTACCCTGTCATTGCTGGTCATTGCCACCTTCCTGCTGGCCGGCATGATCAAAGGGGTCATCGGTCTTGGCCTGCCAACCATCGCCATGGGCTTGCTCGGTCTGGCTATGGCCCCATCACAGGCTGCCGCGCTGTTGATCATTCCCGCGACCCTGACCAACGTCTGGCAACTGGCCTTCGGCGGGCATCTGCACGGGCTGATCAAGCGGCTGTGGCCGATGCTGCTGGCCATTTTCATCGGCACCGGCGCGGGCACGCTGTGGATCGGCATGGCTGGCGGCCACTGGGTGGTGCGCGGATTGGGGGCGGCGTTGCTGCTCTATGCGTTGAGCGGTTTGTGCCTGCCGACCTTGCGAGTAGGGGCTCGCAATGAGCGCTGGCTAGGTCCGCTGTGCGGCGTACTGACGGGCGTCATCACGTCGGCCACCGGCGTGTTCGTGATTCCGGCGGTGCCGTACCTGCAGGCGCTGGGCTTGAGCAAGGATGAACTGGTGCAGGCGCTGGGCCTGTCGTTCACCGTCTCGACCCTGGCCCTGGCCGGCGGCCTGCTATGGCGCGGCGCTCTCGGCGGTGGCGAGTTGAGTGCATCGTTGTTGGCGCTGATCCCGGCGGTGCTCGGCATGTGGCTGGGGCAGTGGCTGCGCCAGCGGATCAGCGCCGTGTTGTTCAAACGCGTGTTCTTCATTGGCCTCGGCTTGCTTGGCGGCCATTTGTTGATCAGCGGCTAGCGGACGACGGGCTGAGCATGTCAATGGCGCGGATCTCGAAATCCCGCTCCAGGTATTCATCGCGCTGTTCGAGAAACTGTTTCATGTGCGGCAGGTTCGAGTGCACGTCGAGGTGTGCCTGGGACTGCCAGATCTCGTAGAAGATAAACAGGGTCGGGTCCTGCTTGTCGCGCAGCATGTGGTACTCGATGCAGCCGGGCTCGGCGCGACTGGCTTCCACATAGCCGCTGAAAAACGCTTCGAAGGCGTCGGATTTTTCCGGGCGGGTCTTGGCGTGCAGGATGAAACCTTGCATTTCACTCATCAGAAAACACTCCTCATTTCAGAATCGGCCCTAGTTTAAGGCAACAATCACCGATTGATTCGTGCGTGTGGGTCAAATGAATTTTGCACAATGGCCGCTTACTCCGCGCGAGCCAGGTCTTTACTCTGCCGCTATCCGATTCCTGACCCTTCCCGAGACCTCCCATGAAAAAAGTCCTGTTGCTCAATGGCGGCAAACAATTCGCCCACTCCGATGGCCGCTACAACACCACCTTGCATGAAGCCGCGCTGAGCGTGCTGGATCGCGGTGGGGTAGATGTCAAAGCCACATTTATCGACGAGGGTTACGACGTCGCCGAAGAAGTCGCCAAATTCCTCTGGGCCGACGTGATCATCTACCAGATGCCCGGCTGGTGGATGGGCGCGCCATGGACCGTCAAGAAGTACATCGACGAAGTCTTCACCGAAGGTCACGGTAGCCTCTACGCCAGCGACGGCCGCACCCGTTCCGACGCCTCGCAGAAATACGGCAGTGGCGGCCTGATCCACGGCAAGCAGTACATGCTGTCGCTGACCTGGAACGCGCCGCAGCAAGCCTTCGACGACCCGACCGACTTCTTCGAGGCCAAGGGCGTGGACGCGGTGTACTTCCCGTTCCACAAGGCCAACGAATTCCTCGGCATGACCGCTTTGCCGACCTTCCTCTGCGTGGACGTGATGAAACGTCCGAACATCGAAGCCGATGTGGCGCGTTATGAGCAGCATCTGAAAGAGGTGTTTGGCCTGAAGGCGTAACGCTCGGCTACTATCGGTCTCAGCGGCTAAAAGATCGCAGCCTTCGGCAGCTCCTACAGGTGTACGCAATACCTTGTAGGAGCTGCCGAAGGCTGCGATCTTTTAGCGATTTTCGTCAAAGAGGACACTCGTGAAAGCCAGATCCGATGAATTGCAGATTTTCGTCTGCGTGATCGAGTGCGGGTCGATTTCCGCGGCGGCCGAGCAGGTCGGGCAAACACCGTCGGCGGTCAGCCGCACGCTGTCGCGGCTCGAGGCCAAGCTCGATACCACGCTGATCAACCGCACCACGCGACGCATGGACCTGACCGAGGAGGGCAAGTACTTCTTCGAACACGCCAAGCTGATTCTCGATCAGATGGACGAACTCGAGGAGCGCTTGTCCTCACGCCAGCAAACCCCGTCCGGGCGCTTGCGCATCAACGCCGCGTCGCCATTCATGCTGCACGCCATCGTGCCCTACATCGATGAATTCCGCCGGCTCTATCCGGACATCCAGCTCGAGCTCAACAGCAACGACCTGATCATCGACCTGCTCGAGCAAAGTACCGACATCGCCATCCGCATCGGCACCCTGGCCGACTCGACCCTGCACGCACGCTCTCTGGGATGCAGTCCGATTCACATCGTCGCCAGCCCGGCGTATCTGGAAAAACACGGCACCCCGACCGCCGTGGCGGATCTGGCCGAACACACCCTGCTGGGCTTCACCCAGAACGAAGGCCTCAACCAATGGCCGCTGCGCTATGTGCACGGCGATCGCTGGCCGATCCAGGCGTCGCTCAGCGCTTCCAGCGGCGAAACCCTCCGCCACCTGGCGCTGGAAGGCCAGGGCATCGCCAGCCTGTCGCACTACATGACCATCGAGGACATTCGTGCCGGACGGTTGAAGGTGTTGCTGGCCGAATTCAACAGTGGTTATCGCCAGCCGATCAACGCGGTGTACTACCGCAACTCGCAGTTGGCCTTGCGCATCCAGTGTTTCCTCGACTTCATCCAGAGCAAACTGGCGGTGTACGCGTCCACGGATTTCAGCGGCTGATTCGTGATTGCAGCGCAAGAGTGAATTGGGTCAGCGGGGATTTTTCGCCAGGGATCGCTGCTGGATACTCGTTGCATCACTTATCCACGCAGGGAGTTTCTCCATGAACGTATTCGTTACCGGCGCTGCCGGTTTTATCGGCGGCTCCATCGCCACCGGCCTGATCAAGGCCGGTCACAAGGTTACCGGCCTGGTGCGCAACGCCGAACAGGCGGATGAGCTCAAAGCGCTGGGCATCATGCCAGTCATCGGTACGCTGGATGACAGCGCACTGTTGGCCGAACAGGCCCGGGCCGCCGACGCTGTGATCAACGCCGCCAGCAGCGACCATCGCGGTGCAGTCGAAGCTTTGCTCGATGCCTTGCGCGGCTCCAACAAAGTGTTCCTGCACACCAGCGGTTCGAGCATCGTCGGCGACGCCTCGGGCGGCAAGTCCAGCGACGTAATCTACCGTGAAGACAACTTGCCGGAACCCACTGTGGACAAGGCCGCACGGGTGGCCATCGACAACCTGATCCTCGCCGCGGCCAAGGATGGCGTGAACTCGGCCGTCATCTGCAACACCCTGATCTACGGCCACAGCCTCGGCGTCAATCGCGACAGCGTGCAGCTGCCGCGCTTGCTGAAACAGGCGCGCAAAAGCGGCGTGGTCCACCATGTCGGCACCGGGCAGAACATCTGGTCCAATGTGCACATCGAAGACGTGGTGGCGCTGTACCTGCTGGCGCTGAGCAAAAACGTCCCAGGCACCTTCTACTTTGTCGAAAGCGGCGAAGCGTCGTTCATCGACATGACCACGGCGATCGCCGAGGCGTTGAGCCTGGGCCAGCCGCAAGACTGGCCATTGAAGGATGCCGAAGCCGAGTGGGGTTATGAAATGGCCAATTATGGCCTGGGCTCCAATAGCCGGGTTCGCGGTACCCGTGCGCGGGAGATATTGGGCTGGGTGCCGAAGCGTACGTCGGTGCTGGAGTGGATTCGTAACGAGATGGTGTGAGTTCGCTTTAGACCGAGTTGCTGCTTTCGCGAGCAAGCCCGCTCCCACACTTGACCGCATTGTCCAGACGGACGCGGTCTAATGTGGGAGCGGGCTTGCTCGCGAAGGCGTTTCTGAAGCCGCATAAACTGGCCGGAACGCCCTCGATTCCGTAACATCCGCACACTCTTTCTTGCTACTCCCTGCATGCGGTCCCCCATGAAACCAAAACATCTACGCGCCGATGCCCTGGCCGGGCTCACGACGTCTTTCGCCCTGTTGCCCGAATGCATTGCCTTCGCGCTGGTGGCGCATCTCAATCCGCTGATGGGCCTGTATGGTGCGTTCATCATTTGCACCCTGACCGCGCTGTTCGGTGGCCGGCCAGGCATGGTCTCCGGTGCCGCCGGGTCGATGGCGGTGGTGATCGTCGCGCTGGTGGTGCAGCAGGGTGTGCAGTACCTGCTGGCGACGGTGCTGCTGGGCGGCTTGATCATGGCGGCGTTCGGCCTGCTGCGGCTGGGCAAGCTGGTGCGCATGGTGCCGCACCCGGTGATGCTCGGTTTCGTCAACGGCCTGGCGATCATCATTGCCCTGGCGCAACTGGAGCACTTCAAGAGTGGCGAGACCTGGCTGAGCGGTACGCCGTTGTACTTCATGATCGGCCTGGTGGCGGTGACGATGGCGATCGTCTATGTGCTGCCACGCCTGACCCGCGCAGTGCCGCCCGCGTTGGTGGCGATCCTCGGGGTAGGACTGGCTGTCTACTTCCTCGGCCTGCCAACCCGCACCCTGGGAGACATGGCACACATCGCCGGTGGCTTGCCGACATTCGCTTTGCCAGACATTCCCTGGAACCTGGAAACCCTGCGCATCATTGCGCCTTACGCGATCCTGATGGCGATGGTTGGCCTGTTGGAAACCTTGCTGACCCTGAACCTCACCGACGAAATCACCGAGAGCCGCGGCTACCCCGATCGCGAATGCGTGGCGCTGGGCGCGGCCAACGTGGTGTCCGGTCTGTTCGGCGGCATGGGCGGTTGCGCGATGATCGGCCAAACCGTGATCAACCTGAGCTCCGGGGGCCGCGGCCGGCTGTCCGGTGTGGTCGCCGGGGTGTCGATACTGCTGTTCATCCTTTTCCTGTCGCCATTGATCGAACGTATTCCGTTGGCGGCGTTGGTCGGGGTGATGTTCGTGGTCTCGCAGCAGACCTTCGCCTGGGCTTCGCTGCGGGTGCTGAACAAGGTGCCGATGAACGATGTACTGGTGATTATCGCGGTGACAGTGATCACGGTGTTCACCGATCTGGCCACGGCGGTGTTGTGCGGCATCATCATCGCGGCGCTGAATTTCGCCTGGCAGCAGGCCCGGCAGCTGTACGCCGACAGTCACCTGGAAAACGACGGCAGCAAGCTTTACCGCGTCCATGGCACGCTGTTCTTCGCCTCGACCACCCCTTTCCTCAATCAATTCGATCCGGCCAACGACCCTGCGCAAGTGACCCTCGATTGCCGCCACTTGAGCTTCGTCGATTACTCGGCCATTGCCGCGCTCGACACCCTGCGCGAGCGCTACAGCAAGGCCGGCAAACACCTGCGGGTGCTGGGCCTGTCCGAGCGCTGCAAGAAACTGCTCAAACGTGCCCGGGTGCAACACGACTGAGACCGACCAGCGCAGGCGTGATGAAAATCCGCCTGCCTGATTTTCATTATTTGCGACACGGCATATCTCTGAGCGACATCCCTTACCTCTGCACGAAAATTACTTTCACCTCGTTTGAAAGTTACTCCTCGAAATGTTTTAAGAGTTTCACAAAACTTTCGACGTGACCCTCTCGAGGAGTACCGCATGACCCCGTCCTTCGGCTATTGGCTGCTGGTGTATGCCGCTGTCGCCATCATCGCGCTGATCGTGCTGATCGCCCGCTACCGGCTCAATCCGTTCATTGTCATCACCCTGATTTCCATCGGCCTGGCGCTGGTGGCGGGCATGCCGCCGTCCGGTGTGGTCGGGGCCTATGAGGCAGGTGTCGGCAAGACCCTGGGGCATATCGCGCTGGTGGTGGCGCTGGGCACCATGCTCGGCAAGATGATGGCGGAGTCCGGCGGCGCCGAGCAGGTGGCGCGCACCCTGATCGACCGCTTCGGCGAGAAGAACGCACATTGGGCGATGGTCTGCATCGCGTTCCTGGTGGGGCTGCCGTTGTTCTTCGAGGTCGGTTTCGTGCTGCTGGTGCCGATTGCCTTCACCGTGGCGCGGCGGGTCGGCGTGTCGATCCTGATGGTCGGCCTGCCGATGGTCGCCGGCCTGTCGGTGGTGCATGCGCTGGTGCCACCGCACCCGGCGGCGATGCTGGCGGTGCAGATGTACCAGGCGTCGGTGGGGCAGACCTTGCTCTATGCGATTGCGATCGGCATTCCGACCGCGATCATCGCCGGCCCCCTGTATGCCAAATTCATCGTACCGCGCATCCAGCTGCCGGCGGAAAACCCGCTGGAACGGCAGTTCCTCGAGCGAGAACCGCGCGACAGCCTGCCGAGTTTCGGCCTGACCATGGCGACCATCCTGTTGCCGGTGGTGCTGATGCTGATCGGCGGCTGGGCCAACCTGATTTCCACCCCGGGCAGCGGCCTCAACCAGTTCCTGCTGTTCATCGGCAACTCGGTCATCGCGCTGCTGCTGGCGACCTTGCTGAGCTTCTGGACCCTCGGCCTGGCCCAGGGTTTCAATCGCGAGTCGATCCTCAAGTTCACCAACGAATGCCTGGCGCCGACCGCCAGCATCACCTTGCTGGTGGGCGCCGGCGGCGGCCTGAACCGGATCCTGGTGGACGCCGGCGTGACCGACCAGATCGTCGGCCTGGCCCACGAATTTCACCTGTCGCCGTTGCTGATGGGCTGGTTGTTCGCGGCGTTGATGCGCATCGCCACCGGTTCTGCCACCGTGGCCATGACCACCGCCTCGGGCGTGGTCGCACCCGTCGCCATCGCCATGGGGTATCCGCATCCGGAGTTGCTGGTGCTGGCGACAGGGGGGGGTCGGTGATTTTTTCCCACGTCAACGACGGCGGCTTCTGGCTGATCAAGGAATACTTCAATATGACGGTCACCCAGACCTTCAAGACCTGGACGGTGCTGGAGACCCTGATCTCGCTCGTCGCCTTCGGCCTGACCGTGGGCCTTTCCTACCTGATTTAGCCGGAGCCGCCTGCCATGGACATCCTCTACCAGATCCGCGCCCGCCAGGATTCCTTCAGCGCCGGCGAAGGACGCATCGCCCGCCTGATGCTCGACGATGTGGGCTTTGCCGCCTCCGCCAGTCTCGATGAGCTGGCGCTGCGCGCCGAAGTCAGCACCGCCACGCTCTCGCGTTTCGCCCGCACGGTCGGCTGCAAGGATTTGCGCGACCTGCGCTTGCAACTGGCCCAGGCCAGCGGCGTCGGCAGCCGTTTCCTCGACCCGGCGGGCACGCCGGAGCAGTCGGCGTTTTACGGGCAGATCGTCGGCGACATCGAGTCGACCCTGCGCCAGCACCTGTCGGCTTTTGACGAATCGCGGTTCGCCGATGCGGTGAAACTGCTGGGCAAGGCGCGGATGATTCACGCTTTCGGCATGGGCGGCTGCTCGACCTTGTGCAGCGATGAGTTGCAGGTGCGCCTGGTGCGCCTTGGCTACCCGATCGCGGTCTGCCACGACGCGGTGATGATGCGCATCACGGCGGCCAGCCTCAGTCCTGATCAGGTGGTCATCGTCTGCTCACTGACGGGCATCACCCCCGAACTGCTGGAAACCGTGGAACTGGCCCGCAACTACGGCGCGCGCATCCTGGCCATCACCCGAGGCGATTCGCCGCTGGCGCAACTGGCCGACATCGTGCTGCCGCTGCAAAGCGCCGAGACCTCGTTCATCTACAAACCGACAGCGGCACGCTACGGCATGTTGCTCGCCATCGATGTGCTTGCCACCGAGCTGGCACTGGCCAATCCTCAAGACAATCAAGAACGCCTGCGGCGGATCAAACTCGCCCTGGACGATTACCGCGGCGGCGACGATCACCTGCCGCTGGGAGACTGACATGATGTACGACACGCTGATTCGCAATGCCCTGGTCATCGACGGCAGCAACAGTCCTGGCTACCTGGCCGACGTGGCGATCCTGAACGGGCGCATCGAGCGCATCGGCGACTTGCAGGATGCCCGTGCCAGCGATGAGATCGACGCCGCCGGCCGCGTGCTGGCGCCCGGCTTCATCGATGTGCACACCCACGACGACACGGTGGTGATCCGTCAGCCGCAGATGCTGCCCAAGCTCAGCCAGGGCGTGACCACGGTGATCGTCGGCAATTGCGGGATCAGCGCTTCGCCGGTGAGCCTGCGCGGCGATCCACCGGACCCGATGAACCTGCTCGGCAGCGCGGCGGCCTTTGTTTATCCGACGTTCAGCGATTACCGCGCGGCGGTCGAGGCGGCGAACACCACGCTCAACGTCGCCGCATTGGTTGGCCATACCGCGTTGCGCAGCAACCACCTCGACGACCTGTTCCGCACCGCCACGCCGGATGAAATTGCCGCGATGCGCGAGCAACTGCGCGACAGTCTCGAGGCCGGCGCGCTGGGCTTGTCCACCGGTCTTGCCTACGCCAGTGCGTTCTCGGCTTCCACCGACGAAGTCATGCAACTGACCGAAGAGCTGACCGCGTTCGGGGCGGTCTACACCACCCATCTGCGCAGTGAATTCGAACCGGTGCTGGAGGCCATGGACGAGGCGTTCCAGATCGGCCGCCATGCGAAATCCCCGGTGATCATCTCCCACCTCAAATGTGCCGGTGCCGGTAACTGGGGGCGCAGCCCGCAACTGCTGGCGTCTCTTGAACAGGCCGCGAAGACCCACCCAGTGGGCTGCGATTGCTACCCGTATGCCGCCAGCTCCTCGACCCTGGACCTCAAGCAGGTCACCGATGCCCACCGCATTACCATCACCTGGTCGACGCCACACCCGCAGATGGGCGGGCGCGACCTGATGGACATCGCCGCCGAGTGGAACCTGTCCCTGCTCGATGCCGCCCGCCAGCTGCAACCGGCCGGCGCGGTGTACTACGGGATGGACGAAAACGATGTGCGACGGATCCTCGCGCACCCGCTGTCGATGGTCGGCTCCGACGGCCTGCCCGAAGACCCGTTTCCCCATCCACGCCTGTGGGGCGCTTTCCCACGGGTGCTCGGCCATTTCAGCCGTGACGTCGGCCTGTTTCCACTGCACACCGCCGTGCACAAGATGACCGGCTTGTCGGCGGCGCGATTCGGCTTGAAGCAAAGGGGCGAGATCCGCGAAGGCCACTGGGCCGACCTGGTGCTGTTCGACCCGGCGACCATTCGCGATGTGGCCGACTTCAACGATCCGCAGCGGGCGGCCGAAGGCATCGATGGCGTGTGGGTCAACGGGGTATTGAGCTACCAGGACGGTCAGGCGAACGGGCGCAGGGAAGGGCGGTTCCTGGCGCGGGAAGGGGATTTGCGTGCGGGGTTCCTGTGACATTGGTGTTTACCAATGCGATGAGTGGGTGAGGCCGTTCGGCAACTTTTTGAGTTTTTATCCGGGCATGATGTGCTAGCATGCAATCAATGATTTCATTGATTGCAGAGGGCGTCATGGCCAGTATCACGATTAGAAATCTGGACGATCAGATCAAGGAGCAATTACGAATCGCGGCTGCCCATAACGGGCATTCGATGGAAGAGGAAGCCCGACTTATTCTGGGTAGAGCATTGGCTACAGTCGATCGTGCGGGAGGACTCGGCAGCAGAATTCGTAGCAGGTTTGGTGCGTGCGGTGGCGTTGAACTTGATCTGCCTGCACGGCAGGAGAAAGCAACCGCGGTAGATTTCTCCGAATGATAGTGCTCGATACCAATGTTCTTTCTGAATTTATGCGGGTTGAACCTGACGCTCAGGTTCTGGCTTGGGTTGATGCACAACCTGCCATGGAGTTGGCCATTGTTGCCATTACCGTGGCGGAAATTCTCCATGGCATCGCCCGTCTCCCTTCCGGCAAGCGCAAACAAAAGCTTGAAGCCCACGCGATGGCAATGTTTGAAGAAGACTTCGCCGGAAGGATATTGCCCTTTGATGTGCATGCTGCAGTCGAGTACGCGACACTTGTGGCGGGTTGTGAAGCCAAGGGGCGGGCTGTGTCGATGGCTGATGCGCAGATTGCCGCTGTCTGCCGAATCCACGGAGCACCGATCGCCACCCGCAATGTTCGTGACTTCGAGTTTTCCGGCTTGGAGGTGATCAATCCGTGGCAAGCCTGAGAATTCAAGGTTGCCGGGCAACATAGAATCTCCCACAGGATGCTCATTGAACCTGTGGGAGCGAGCCTGCTCGCGAATGAATCTTTCATTCACCGCGCAGTGAACGTCAGACGCGGAAGTGGCTGACCATCATCTGCAACTGATTCCCCAACCGCGCCAGCTCAACACTGGACGCCGCCGTCTCATCACTCGCCGCAGCGGTTTGTTCCGACACATCACGCACGTTGACGATGCTGCGGCTGATCTCTTCGGCCACCGCGCTTTGCTGTTCGGCCGCGGCCGCGATCTGCTGGTTCATCGACTGGATGTTGGACACCGTGCGGGTGATGTTTTCCAGTGAGGCGCCGGCCTTGCGGGTCAGGGCCACGCTGCTGTCGGTCAGGGTGCGGCTGTTGTTCATCACGGTCGCCACTTGCTGGGTGCCGTTCTGCAGGGCGGCCACCAGGCCTTCGATTTCCTCGGTGGATTTCTGTGTGCGTTGGGCCAGGCCCCGCACTTCGTCGGCCACCACGGCAAAACCGCGTCCGGCTTCACCAGCGCGTGCCGCTTCAATCGCGGCGTTGAGCGCCAGCAGGTTGGTCTGTTCGGCCACGGCCTTGATCACGTCCATGACACTGCCGATCTTGTCGCTTTCCTGTTGCAGCAGGCCCATGGCTTCAGTGGAGCGCACCACTTCGCTGGCCAGGCGTTCGATCTGGGTGATGGCTTCAGCGACAACCTTGTCCCCTGCGCGTGCTTCGCCATCCGCCGCGGCGGCGGCCTGGGAGGCTTGCTCGGCGTTGCGCGCGACTTCCTGCACGGTGGCGGTCATCTCGTGCATGGCGGTGGCGACCTGGTCGGTCTCGACTTTCTGGCTGTTGACCCCGGCGCTGGTCTGCTCGGTCACGGCCGACAGCTCTTCGGCTGCGCTGGCGATCTGGGTGACGCCGTCGCGGATACCGCTGATCAGGTCGCGCAGGGTCACGCCCATGCGCGCAATGCCTTGTTGCAAGACACCCAGCTCATCGCGACGCGTGACCCTGACGTCCTGGGACAGGTCGCCGCTGGCGATGCGATCGACCACGGCCAGGGTCTCGCGCAACGGACCGGTGATCTGCCGGGTAATGACAACGGCGGCAATAATGCCCACCAGCAATGCCAGCAGGGTGCTGATCAGTTGCAGGGTACGCGCCTGGGCGCTTTCAGCGTCACGACGGTCGAGCTGGATCTGATACAGCTGCTCGCTCAGGCTGACGATGGCCGCGCCCTCGTCGGTCATTTCCTTGCGCGCCTGCACAGCCTCGCTGTTCGCCGCTTTATAGGCCTGCAAGGCGCTGCGGTAGTTGCCCAGCGCGGTCTCCAGTTGGCGCAGGGCCTGGGGCTGGATGTCGCTGAAATGCACGTTGAGCTGTTGCAGGCTGGCAATTGCGGCGTCCAGTTGCGCCACGGCTTTTTGCTCGGTCTCGGCATTGGTGGTGGCGGTGTAGCCACGCACTTCATAGCGGGCCAGCAGGAACGCTTGCTTGGCGGCGGTGATGGCCTGGAACTGTTCGAAGCGCTGATCACTCGGTGGCAGTCGTTGCACGCGGCTGTTCAGGTCGTCGATCAGCGTGCTGGCCGTTTCGGCGTTGCTGCCCATGACGTCGCGCGCGCTGTTGCCGGTACGGTAGGCGTCGCGCATCTTGGCCAGGGACGTCTTGTAGGCGTCGATGACGCTGCCTTGTTCTTTGAGCAGCTTGAGGTTTTCCGGGCTCTTGAACTTCGCCAGCAGCGCTTGCTGCTGATCGGAAAAGGCCTGAAGGGTGGTCTGTACGTTCTGCGCGGTGGCTTCGTCGCCGTTGGTCAGCATGTACTGCAGGCGCACCACGCGCAGCTTGGTCAGGCCGGCGTTGAGCTGGGTGATGTCGCTCATCCAGTTGCTGCGGTCAATCAAGCTGCCCAGGCTGGTCCAGCCGGTCAGGGCGAGGACGCAGGTCAGGGCCAGGACCAGGCCAAAGCCCAGGCCCAGTTTCAGGTTCACGCTGATGTTGCCGAACCAGCTATTCATCAAAATTCCTCCAGGAACGTGGTGTTTCTTGATCGTCGGTTGGCTGGAAGATTGTTGTTCTTAGGCGCCAGCAAGGTGGGTTGCAGGTCTGTATCGGCAGCAATCGCGAGAGCTGAAAGGATTTTGTCGGACGGATGCTGTAACAAGCTTTTGCTAGGGGCTTAAGCTTTTTTTCACATCGGTTTCACTGGCAGCCGACGCCCGCCTCTTTACTCTCACGGCACCTGATGAAGGGCTGCGAGGCGGCTTGTTGTGGAATTGAGACTGAGTCTGTTCGGAATACACCGCTCGATCGACCTGAGCCGTTTTACCCGTTATCGCAATCCGCTCGTGGTGCTGGCCACGGCGATGCTGGCGCTGGCCATGACGGTATTGCTGTTGCGGGCTGACGCCGTGCCGGATCTGGCCCATGGCAACGTGGAGGGCGCGCGGGCGCTGTTGGCGGGTTGGGCCAGGGGCGACATGATCGTGCTGGTGCGCCATGTCGAGCGTTGCGATCACTCCAGCGCCCCCTGCCTGAGTGGCGATGATGGCATTACCGATCGTTCGCGCAGCGTTGCGGTGGCGGTCGGTGCGCAGTTCGAGCAGCTTGGGCTGGGGAAGGCCGACATCTACAACAGCCCGATGGTGCGTACGGCGCAGACCAGCGGGTACATGTTCAACTCGGTCGGCGCTGGCGACGACTGGCTGATCAACTGCAAGGGCACGATGCTGCGCGACGCGCTGACGCACAAGGTCCCCGGGCGCAACCTGATCCTGGTGACCCATAGCGAATGCATGGCGCAACTGCAAAAGGATCTCAAGTTGCCCATCTCGACTCTTGGTTACGGCGCCTCGCTTTTCGTTACCGCCCAAGCGCAACAAGCGCCCCACATACTCGGGTTCATCGAGGCCTCGGACTGGCAATCGGTGACCACCGAATGAATTCACTCTGTCACCAGGACACGCCATGCTGACGGCTTCACGCTCGCGTTTTTACTGGGTGAACTTCGGTATCCCACTGGCCTGCGCGGTCGTGGTGTTCCTGATGTTCGACCTGACCCGGATCGACATCGCCTTCAACGATCTGTTTTATGACCCGGTGACGCAAACATTCCCTCTGGACCATGTGCACCTGTTCGAAAAGATCACCCATAAATGGGCGCGGATCATTCCGAACTGGACTGGCGAGATCGCCATCATCGGTGCCTTGCTGTCGTTTCTCTGGCCGCGCCTGAAGGCGGAAAAACACGCGAAGATCATCGCCGTCCTGGAAAAGATCAAGGTCGCGCCGGTGCTACGTTTTGCCAGCAAACATCGGCGGGATTTCCTCTACGTGGTGTTTGCCTTCTCCATCAGCACCGGCGTCATCCACTATCTCAAGGGTCATACCAGTGTGTATTGCCCGATCGAGACCACCCAGTACGGCGGGAAGATCGAGCACAGGGAGTGGTACGAGAATTTCGATTTGTTGAAAGTCGCCGGTGACGGTCGTTGCTGGCCCGGCGGGCATGCCTCCGGTGGTTTCACCATGCTGGCGCTGTACTTTGTTGCCCGCCGTTACCGCTGGCGCTATTCCAAGGCAATCATGTACGGCTCGCTGGCCCTGGGGTTTGTCTATGGCACGACACGGGTGGTGCAGGGCTGGCACTACATGTCCCACACCTTCTGGGCCGGGATCTTCGTGTGGCTGGCGTGTTTACTGACGGCGCTGGCCTTTTACGGAAGAGCGCGGTTGGAGATGCCGGTGCTGCAAAAGGATTGTCGCAAATTGCGGGTTGAGCGTAGCCCGCAGTTTGAGTGAGATGTTCTGTTTTTTTGTTGCCTGGCAAATTGCTTTCGCGAGCAAGCCCGCTCCCACAATAGTCTTTCGGTGGCCGCAGAATTTGCATACGCCACAGACTAAATGTGGGAGCGGGCTTGCTCGCGAAGAACGATAACGCGGTCTACTTTCCTAGCCCTGCGGATCGACATTATCCAGCGCCCTGTTCACAGCCAGCTCCGCCAGCATGACGATCTGCGCAATCCCAAGCGCGGTGTTGCGCTGGGGGCCGTGAAGGTAAGTGGCGAAGTCATTGAGCATGACGCTGGCTGAAGCCAGTGATTCACAAGCGTGGGCGAGGAGGTTTTCGGATTTGATGTCGGGGAGGATCGTGAAGAAGGGGCTGGGGCGATAGGGCTTTTCGGTTGTGAAAGGCGGATCCGGGATAAGTTTATCCATCTGAGTTCTCCACTCGATTTGAGAACCACCGCCACTCACCGATCTCACGCGGCGAAATGGGTGGCAGCTGTGTGCGGAGTGAGATCACCGGGAGTAGGAAACCGGCCAGACCGAAGTCTGCCCGCACACAGCCGCCATAAAACATTGCTGACAGCGGATAGCTGGCGGCAATTATGGTGGTACTGGCACTGGATTCATACTCCCGGGATCTCACGCCCGATCACTGAGTTATCAGTGACCAACAAAGGCTAAACAGCCCCCTTCCGAGCGACAACCTGAAAGACCTGTGGGATTTTTCTTCGCGAGTTGTTTCAAAGTAGGACATTTCGCAAGACAAAAAAAAGCCCGCGGGAGGGCGGGCAAACCGTAGTTTCTTGAATGAGCAAGGGCAAATGTACAGGGAGTTGCCTGAACCCGGGGTGAAGAAAAGTTCATGTGTTGCCCGGCAGGCGAAACCGGAAAATTGCTCAATACTCCATCACCTTCTGCCTCTGCATAATCCACCCCGCCTCCCCAGGCATCAACCGATACTGAATCTCGCGCATTTTCCCGGTCCGGCCCGCCGAAGCGTCGGCACTGTCATACAGCGCAAACCGCTGCACCAAGGTGTTTTTCACCACGGCAAACTCGTCCTCGCCCCGATACCCCTCGGCGACCTTCGGGTCTTCGCTGACCGGTGGCAGATAGATCGCACTGAGGGATTTTTTACGGTTGGCGGCGTAGGCGACGAGTTCGCCGGGCAATCCGCGCCCTGGTGACCTGACGAACACGTAAATTTCCGGAGAGCCATCCCGATCAAGGTCTCCGACCTCCGCCCGAGCGATGTCGCCGGCCAAGGGGTGAGTCATGGCTGAATTATCGATTTCCAGCCCTTGGGGAGCGATGCGCACTGCCCGGCCGCCATCGACCGACTCATCCGTCACATGAAAAACAATGCCTTGCAGTTCCAGCGTCTGGTCGAAAGGCCGGCTGCCATTGCCGGCATCGAAGGCGTCGACTTCGCTGGCGGCGTGTGCCGGTAGGCAAACCATCGCTGCCAGGAGGGCCAGAATCCGCATATTCATGTTTTGCATTCCTCAATGCTTCTGGTCAGTGGAGGATCGAGCCTGTAGTGAAGTCATCAGCATAGATCCGCCCACGACCCGCCAGTGACCTATTCTTTTGATTCCGGCCAGCATCGAAAGGGGCAAGACCCATGAACGATTTGCTGAAAAAAGTACTCGACGCCCATGGCCAGCTGGAGCGCTGGAACAAGTTTGCCTCGCTCAACGCCACCATCATCACGGGCGGGGAATTATGGGCAATGAAAAGCGTGGTGCAAGACACCATGCCCCGCGTGATGACCGTCAGCCTGCACCAGCAAAACGCCAGCGTGACACCCTTCGGCAACCCGCACTGGCGCACGGCATTCCGGGCCGACTACATCGCCATCGAAACCACCGAGGGCGAAATCGTGCGCGAGCGCTCGAACCCGCGAGAGTCATTCGCCGGGCACGACATGAACACACCTTGGGACCCGCTGCACCGTGCGTACTTCAGCGGGTACGCCATGTGGACCTACCTGACGACGCCGTTTTTCATGGCGATGGCGGATTTCAACGTCACTGAAATCACCCCCTGGCAGGAAGGCCCTGAGACCTGGCGCGGTCTGCGGGTCGAGTTCCCGGAACACATCGCCAGCCACAGCCGTGTCCAGGATTTTTACTTCGCTGACGACGGCCTGTTGCGTCGACACGACTATCACGTCGACGTGGCCGGCGGCTTCGCAGCCGCCCAATACGTGGGCGAGTACGTTGAAGCCCAGGGCTTTCGCTTTCCCTCCCGGCGCAGAGCCTACCTGCGGGGCGAGGACAGGCAACCCCTGCGCGAGAGGGTGATGGTGTCGATTGACCTGAGTGACTTTCGTTTGAGTTGAAGGGCAAAAGTGGTGCCTAGTCCTGAACCAGGTCACCCCAGCGCATCACCTTCTCAAGGTGGCCAGTGTGCTCATCCCGTTGTTCATTTAAAACCACAAATCCCTGGCGCTCATAGAAATGGATGCTGGGCGCATTCGCCGAATATACAGTCACCGTAGCGTTGACCTGGAGGCCTTGGCGTCCGCGAGAAGCCGCGTACCTATGCCGTGCCCCTGATGCTCAGGCGATACGAAAAGCGCCGCAAGCGTGTCGCCATACACGGAGCAAAATCCTGCGACGGCCCCATCGGCCTCAAATACTCTGGACATGGCGCCGGGCAGGTAGACCTCGCGCATGGCATCAAGCTGGTTGCGCCAGAATTCGGGGGCGATGAAGTGATGCGCCTGGATTGACGCCCGTAGCCAGATGTCCAATACGGGTTCCAGGTCCAGGTTTCGAAAGTCGCGGATCATGAGGCCTCTCATCATTATCTGCCGGAGCAGGGTAAGTAACAGTATGTACATTCCCACCCAATGGTCCCAAACATCCAGTGGTGCACCCATTGAACGACAAACCATCGGCGAGTCAGGCGCCGAGGTTTCTCGCATTCGCTGCATCAGCGGCGAACACCTGTTTGTGAAGTCCGAACCCGTTGGCGTCCATAGTGAGCTGCCGCAAGAGATTGAGCGTCTTCGCTGGATGAACCAGCTCGACCTGCCTGCGCCAACCGTTCTTGATGCCACGACAGAAAACAATCGCCATTGGTTACTCATGAGTGCCGTCCCCGGACAGGATCTGGCCAGTGCCAACGATCTGTCTCCACCCCAAGTCATCCGCATCCTGGCAGTGGCACTGCGTACTCTGCACCAGGTGCCAATCGAGGCATGTCCCTTTGATCACCCGTTGGAGCAGCGCATAGCCGCCGCCCGGAGTCGAGTGAGTGCCGGGCTCGTTGACGAGGCAGACTTTGACGATGAGCGGCTGGGTCGGACCGCTGTGGATGTTTTCGCAGAGCTGCTGTCGACGCTCCCTGAAACCTATGATCTTGCGGTCACCCACGGCGACGCCTGCCTGCCGAATTTCATGGTCGAAGGAACCCGTTTTACCGGCTACATCGACTGCGGCCGACTAGGCATCAGTGACATTTACCAAGATCTTGCGCTGGCTGCCCGAAGCATAGAGCGCAACCTTGGACAGGCATGGGTAGCGCCATTTTTCCACGCCTATGGTGTGGAACCCGATCAGCAACGGATAGCGTTTTACTGTTTGCTGGACGAGTTCTACTGATGAGCTGCGAACGAGGTTGCTGAACAGCGGCTCCAGTGACAGGCGGGCACGGGCGTAGTCCATTATCAACAGAACATTATTCATGCTGACTCCCTTCCCGCAGGCTCTGCATGAAGTGCATGCCGCCGTTTTTGCGGTGGTTTGGTTGGCCTCTTCGCGGGCAAGCCCGCTCCTACAGGGGGGCGTATCAGCTTTGGATTACCGAACCCCAGATGCAACAAAACCCGCACTGGGCGGGTTTTGTCTTGCTTCGTATTTGGTGGAGCCGGGGGGATTTGAACCCCCGTCCGCCAGTACTCCGCTGTCGGTACTACATGCGTAGCCGTGTCTATTAAGTTAACCCTCAGCGACCCGACGGGCAGGGTGCTTTGGGCGAGTTGTGTAAGTTTTAGCCGCTTCGTCCACAACGTACTGCACGGCGATTCTGTTCTATATGACAATCACTTTGGGTTTACAGACATCCCCTGGTGATTGCTGGACCCGAAGGTACCAGAAGCTCAGGGCTAAGGCTGCTTACGCAGCGAGAGCGAATTCCTGGCCGTAGTTTTCGTCATTGGCAACTATAAGTAGTTGCAACAGTGGATTTACGAGTTCTGTTACCAACTCGGCATGCACCTAAAGTTTCGCAACCGGCGTCGAATCCTAAACGGCCCCGAACTCATTGCTCGTGAATCCGATGAGCAACAAGCCTGTGTAGTCTACGCCAATGTGGCACGGAAGGCCAACCCGAAGGTTGGCCTTGTCTGTGATCACTTTTTCGTAGGGCTGCGCTGCTGAATTTTCTCAAGCATCTGACTGGAGATCTCGATGCAGTCCTTCTCGTTACCGGCTGCCTTGGCCTTTTCCGCATCCTCCAGCGCAGTTTTTGCGTTATCCATGGAGCTCTCGGATACGGCAGGCGCGGTGGTGATGGCGTTCTTCAGTTTGGCAATGTTCCCGTCACAAAGATTTTCGTCCGCTGCGAACACCGGCGATGCCAACAGTGCAGCAGAAATGAACAATCCAGCCATTGCAGAGTGCTTCATGGGTATCTCCTTGCGCATGAGGGCTCGGTGCTGCCGGTGAATCGGGCTGCCAGCCGAGGTGGTTATAAGCCCGATTAGAGGGCCTAGCTAAATGACTATAGCCGCGCGCAGGAATTCGGTTTTTTTTTGCGATTGCGTGGGGGTAAGAATTTGTAGGAGCGAGCTCGCGATGGATCTTGGGGTAACGAGTTTATCCAGACAGCACGCGTTATCGTTGACGTCCATCGCGAGCAAGCTTGCTCCTACAGGGTGGGGCGCGCTTGGGTTACGCGGTCTACCAGGTACACCAGGCTGTGATAATCGATTCCGCCATGCTGGCTCAAGCCGATTTCGCAGGTGCGGCTGGTGGAGATGCCTTCGCTGCAATACTGCACGGCATCCTTCAACGTGCGCAGCGAATGGGCGTTCAGCTCGGGGGTGGTGAAGCCCTTGTCGCCGGCGAATCCGCAGCAGTGAATGCCTTCGGGGATGACCACGTGGTTGCTGCATTTGCGCGCCAGATCGATCAGCGCCTGGCTTTCGCCAAGGTGCTGGGTGCTGCAGGTGACATGCACCGCGATGGGCGCGTCCTGCGGTGTGAACTGCAGTCGATCCATCAAGTGCGTACGAATGAAGCGCACCGGGTCGTACAGGTCCAGGCGCACATCGCCCAGGTCCTGGGTCAGGCGCAGCGTGCAGGGGCTGGTGTCGCAGTAGATCGGGTCGAGTCCGCCACGGCTGGCGTGGAGCAGGGCGCCGATCAGTTCCTGGCGTTTGTGTTCGGCCTGTTCGGCATAACCCTTGGAGGCGAACGGCTGGCCGCAGCAGAGGTTGTCCAGGTTGTCCGGGAAGACCACCTGGTAACCGGCTTTTTCCAGCAGGCCGCGGGTCTTGTCGTACAGCGACATCTGTTCCTTGTCGCCCGCCGCCGGCCCCATCGCGCGTGAGACGCACGCGGCCAGGTACACCACGCGCGGGCGTTCGTCGGTCACCGTCGGGCTGAAGCGAATGGCTTTTTCCGGCTGCGGCATGGCGTTGGTCCATTGCGGGACCTGACCTTTGGACAAGCGCGTCAAGGTCGCCGACAACTTTGCCAGGCGCGGCGCCCCCAGCAACATCCGTGCGCCATTGGCCACGTGCAGGGTGAAACGCGCACCTTGCAGCGCCGTGGCGAAATTGCCTTCAAGCCAGTTGGCGGTTTTCGTATGAGATGCGTGTAGGCCGCGAAGCTTTTTCACCAGCTCGCCGGTGTTGATGCCCACAGGGCAACGCTGCGCACAAAGACCGGTGGCCGCGCAGGTATCGATGCCCTGGTATTCGTAGGCCGCTTCAAGTTCGCGGGTATCGACGCCGGCGCGTTTCTTCGCCTGGATGTCCCGCCAGATGACGATGCGCTGGCGCGGGCTCAAGGTCAGTCCTTTGGACGGGCAGACCGGTTCGCAGAAGCCGCATTCGATGCACTTATCCACAATCTCGTCGGCGGCGGGTAAGGGTTTCAAGTGCTTGAGGTGGATCTGCGGGTCTTCGCTGAGAACCACGTCCGGATTGAGTATGCCGTTGGGATCGAGCAGGCGCTTGAGCTGCCACATCAACTGGTAGGCGTCGCTGCCCCATTCCAGTTCGACAAAGGGTGCCATGTTGCGCCCGGTGCCGTGCTCGGCCTTCAGTGAACCGCCGAACTCGACCGCCACCAGTTGCGCCACGTCGTCCATGAACGCCTGATAGCGTGCGACTTCTTCCGGGTTGTTGAAGCCTTGGGTGAAGACGAAGTGCAGATTGCCTTCCAGTGCATGTCCGAAAAGGATCGCTTCGTCGTAGTGATGTTTGTCGAACAACTCGATCAGTCGGTTCACGCCGATGGCCAGTTGTTCCACCGGGAAGGTCACGTCCTCGATAATCACCGTGGTTCCGGTTTTGCGCACCGCGCCGACGGCGGGGAAGGTGTCCTTGCGGATCGCCCAGAGCCGGGCGTTTTCCAGCGGGTCTTCGGTGAAGTCGACTTGTTTCTCTACCGGGAACGAGGACAGCGACGCCATGATCTGCGCCAGTTGTTCCTGCAGCAACGAGGACGATGCGGCGCGGGATTCGATCAGCAGGGCGCAGGCATTGTTCGACAGCTGTTGTACGAAAGCGGGCATGCCGGGTTTGTTCTGCACCGAACGCAGGCTGCGCCGGTCCAGCAGCTCTACCGCTGACACCGGTTGGCTTTTAAGCACGGTGACGGCGTTGCAGCAGGTTTCCACATCGGGGAATACGATCAGCGCCGAGGCCTTGTTCGGGTGATCGATTACGGTGTCGTAGGTCACCGCGCTGATAAAGCCGAGGGTGCCTTCGGAGCCCACCAGCAAGTGGCTCAAGATATCCACAGGCTCGTCGTAATCCACCAGGGCGTTGAGTGACAGGCCGGTGGTATTTTTCAGACGGTATTTGTGGCGAATTTTCGCAGCCAGATCGGCATTAGCGCGGGTCTCGCGGCCCAAGGTCGCGAGACGCTCCAGCAGGTCGCCATGACTGGCGCGAAACGCCGCGACACTCGCAGCATCTTCGGTATCGAGACGGCTGCCGTCGGCCAGCACCAGGCGAATGCCGGCCAGGGTGTGATAGGTGTTTTGTGCCGTGCCGCAGCACATGCCGCTGGCATTGTTGGCAACGATGCCGCCGATTTTACAGGCGTTGATCGAGGCCGGGTCCGGGCCGATCTTGCGCCCGAACGGTGCCAGCCAGGCATTGGCCTGCGCGCCGATCACCCCCGGTTGCAGGCGGATTTGTGTGCCCTGGCCACGGATCTCGCGACCGTTCCAGTTATCCCCCAGCACGATCAACACCGAATCGCTGATGGCTTGCCCGGACAGACTGGTGCCGGCGGCGCGGAAGGTCACCGGCACCCGATCGCGTTGCGCCAGTTTGAGCAGCGCCACCACTTCCTCTTCGGACTCGACGCGAATCACCAGTTGTGGATTCAGGCGATAGAAGCTGGCATCGGTGCCGAAGGCCAGCGTCGACAGCGGATCGTCGAAACGTCGTTCCTGGGGAATCAGTTGCTGCGCTTCGCGCAGGAAAGCGGCTGGTAGACTCATTGGTCCTCCAGGATCAGCACCACCAGGTCTTTCGGACCGTGGGCGCCGTAGGCCAGGACTTGCTCGATGTCAGCGGTTTTCGACGGGCCGGACACCAGCAGGGCATTGGTCGGCATGCCCTGGGCCCATTCGAATTCCTGTTGTACCTGATAGAAATTGTCGCGGATTTCACTGGCCTTGAGCAGGGCGAAATGCACCGGGGGCGCCAGGCTCATCAGGCGCGGTTCTTCCCGCGTCGGCCAGATAATCAGGCTGCCCGTGGCGGCGATTGCGCCAAGGGTGGTGGTCAGGCTCGCCGGGGTATCGTTGAACAGTTCGGCTTTCCATTCTTCAACCGGACGGTTGTAGGCCTTGAGCGCCGGCAGCCCGGGATTTGTCGCCCAGTGCTGCGTGACACGTTGCCCATGCGGCGTAGTCGGGGCGATCAACAGGCTGGGCAGTTGGCGCTCCTGCAGCAGTTTCGCCAACACCGCCGGCCAGTCTTCGCCGGACGTCAGATGGATTTCCGTGTGTACCGCTTCCATCAGTTTGCGCAGCTGCGGGATGCGTTGCTCCGGGGTGTAAGTGTAGGGCTGGGTCACCAGATCGACATCGAAGTCGTCCGCCACTGGCGTGGTGCCTGTCAGACTTTTACGCAATTTGGCGAGGATGTTTTGCTTGGCGCTCATCAACGGTCTCCCTGTTTGGCCAGATGCTCGCGGGCCATGTCATGCAGTGAGCGGGCAGCGGGTTTTGGCGCGCTGTGGTTTTGCGTCCACGGGCCGACATTCCTTGGCGTCAGGGCGCGCAGGCGAGTCGCCGCCAGGACGAACAGGCGATACAGCGTCGGCGAGCTGTTGAGCCTGGCCCAGGCGTTCCAGATGAACCGCTCCTTGCGCGAGTACTTGCTGCCCTGGCCGCGCATCACTTGATGAGGGCTGTCGGGCGCCTTGACGTTTTCTTCCCGCAGGCGACGCAGCAGTGAAGGAATCGGAATCTTTACCGGGCACACCTCACCGCAGGCACCGCACAACGAAGAGGCACTTGGGTGGTCCGGGACTTTCGCCAGGCCAACCATGTGCGGGGTGATGATTTTTCCAATAGGGCCGGGGTAGACCTCGCTGTAGGCATGGCCGCCGATTCGAGTGTAGACCGGGCAATGGTTCATGCAGGCGCCGCAACGGATGCAGTTCAGGGTCTGGCGCAGTTCGCTGTCGGCAAAGGCCTGGCTGCGACCATTGTCGAGCAGTACCAGGTGAACTTCCTGAGGGCCGTCGAGCTCATGCGCCTTGCGCGGGCCGGAGATCATGTTGACGTAGGTGGTGATCGGGATGCCCAGGGCCGAGCGGGTCAGCAACGACAGCAGCGGCACTACGTCGCGCAGGTTCTCCACGACTTTTTCGATGCCGGTGACGGCGATGTGCACCGGTGGCACCGTGGTGGTCATGCGGCCGTTGCCTTCGTTTTCCACCAGCAGCAGGGTGCCGGTCTCGGCCACGGCGAAGTTGACGCCGGAGACGCCGATGTCCGCTTCGAAGAATTTCTGCCGCAGGACCCTGCGACCGATCTGAATGAGTTGGTCAACGTCCTTGGTGTATTCCACGCCAAGTTTGTCGTGGAACAAGGACGCGACCTGACCGGCATTCTTGTGGATCGCCGGCATGATTATGTGTGAAGGCTTCTCGTGGTCGAGCTGGACGATGTACTCGCCCATGTCCGATTCCAGGCATTCAATGCCCTGTTCAGCGAGGACGTGGTTCATCTCCATTTCTTCGCTGACCATCGATTTGCCCTTGATCACTTGCCGCCCCTCGTGAGCGCGGATGATCGAGAGGACGATGCCATTGGCTTCGTCCACCGTTTCCGCCCAGTGCACTGTCACACCGTTGCGGGTCAGGTTTCGTTCAAGTTGCTCGAGCAGGTCGGGCAACTTCGATAAAGCTCGGGCGCGGACAGCATTGCCCAGCGCGCGCAGGTGTTCTCTTTCATGGGCATCGCTGAAAGCCGCGGCCCGTTTGGTCATCAGCGAATCCATCGCCTTGCGGAAGTTGCCGCGCAATTGCGCATCACCCAAGGCCTCGTGAGCCCGGGCGCGAAAGTCTTCTTCTACGGCGACCGTAGGAATAATCTCGGCGGCGCTCATTGGGCACCCCCGGTACGCTGCCAGAGGAAACTGGCCAGGTGTTGGCCACGCAACGCTTCTTTCTGTTTCTCCAGCGAGCCGTTGATATTCATCAGGCAACCGCAATCGGCACTGAGTACCTGGTGCGCGCCGGATTCCTTCAGCGAGCGGGTCTTGTCGGCCACCATCGCCCCGGAAATGTCTGGCATTCGGACGCTGAAAGTCCCACCGAAGCCACAGCATTCGCTTTCGTGACTGTGCTCGACTCGTTCCACGTTGCCCAGTTGCGCCAACAGTTCGCGGCCGTGCAGGTGGGTGTTCATTTCCCGGCGGGCCGAACACGAGGTGTGCAGCGCTACTTTCACCGGTGTGCCGCTGTCCTTGAACTGCACTTTGCAGACAAATAACAGGAACTCGGCCAGCTCGTAGGTCCTGGAAGCCAGTGCCTGAACCTGCTTCAAGGTGTCCGGTTCGTCCTTGAACAAGTCGGCATAGTGTTCGCGCAACATGCCCGCGCAGGAACCCGAAGGCACCACCACCGGACAATCCCCGGCGAACAGCGCCAGTTGCGAGCGTGCCACGGTCCTGGCCTGCTCGGTGTAACCCGAGGTGTAGGCCGGTTGCCCGCAGCAGCTTTGCCCTTGCGGGTACTCGACACGGATGCCTTCGCGTTCCAGCAAGTGGATCGCGTCCATTCCGGCTTGCGGGTAGAACAGATCCACTACGCAGGTGCCGAACAGGTACACCCGTTGCGGTTTTTCGCTGGGGTATTGCCGAGGCTCGGGCAGTGGCGGGGCGACGCGGGTCGCATTCGGCACAGCGTTGTAAAAAAGCTCGCTCATCAGGCGTGTCTCCGGGTGGGCCCGGTTATCCGTCCGCTGAGGCCGCTGAATATAGACAGAGATTCTTTCAGCAGCCTTGCAGACCGGGTGGTGAATAGCTGACGCCGGGGTTGTGGCCCGGCGTCGGTTTTTTCCTTGTCGCCTGTAGGACTCAGTGCACCAGCATGCCGGTGAGCCAGTAGGCCTGGGCCAGGGTGATCAGGCCGACAATCGTTGCAAAGAACAGGCTGTGCTTGAGGGTGAAGCGGAACAGGTCCGATTCCTTGCCCACCAGGCCAGTCGCGGCGCAGGCCACGGCGATCGATTGTGGCGAGATCATCTTGCCGGTCACGCCGCCGCTGGTGTTCGCTGCCACCAGCAAGGTGTCGTTGACGCCGATCTGGTGGGCGGTGGTTGCCTGCAACGAACTGAACAGCGCGTTGGACGAGGTATCGGAACCGGTCAGGAACACGCCCAGCCAGCCGAGGAACGGCGAGAAGAACGGGAAGGCGGCGCCCGTGCCGGCGAGGACCAGGGCCATGGTCGAGGACATGCCCGAGTAGTTGGTGACGAACGCAAAGGCCAGCACCATGCCGATGGACAGGATCGGCCAGCGCAGTTCGTAGAAGGTCTCTTTCAAAGTGGTCAGACCAGTTTTGATATTGATCTTCAGGACCAGCATCGAGATCAGCGCCGAGAAGAAGATCGCGGTACCGGTGGCGGAAATCGGGTCAAGCTTGAACACGGCCGGGAGGGCGGTCGGCGCGGCCACGATCGGCGCGACCTTGATCACCAGCTGATCCAGATGCGGAATGGCGAAGTTGAACACGAAGCTGTACATCGAGCCGCCAGCGGCAAACATCGCCTTGAACGGCTTGAGGGTCCAGATGGTCACCAGCACGGTCAGGATCAGGAACGGCGACCAGGCTTTGAAAATTTCCCCCAGGCTGTAAGGCGAAGCTACGGTAGTGCGTTTCTGGCCGAAGCCACCGGCGCTGGCGCTGACCACGGAAGCCGACACGGCACCGACGATGTGCTGGCCGGCGGCGCGTTTGGGCTGCCAGACCTTGAGGAACAGGGTCAGGGAAATCAGGCTGGCCAGGGCCGACGTGATATCCGGCAGTTCCGGGCCGATGAAGTTGGAGGTGAAGTATTGGGTCACGGCGAAGCTCAAACCTGCGACTAGCGCTGCCGGCCAGGTTTCACGGACGCCACGCAGGCCATCCATCATGAACACCAGCCAGAACGGCACGAACAGCGACAGCAGTGGCAGCTGGCGACCGGTCATGGCGCCGATCTTGAAAGCGTCGATGCCGGTCACTTGCCCGGCGACGATGATCGGAATACCGAGTGCGCCGAAGGCCACTGGCGCGGTGTTCGCGATCAGGCACAGGCCCGCTGCGTACAGAGGGTTGAAGCCCAGCCCTACGAGCAGCGCCGCGGTGATCGCCACCGGTGCGCCGAAACCGGCCGCGCCTTCGAGGAACGCACCGAAGCAGAAGCCGATCAGCAGCACTTGCAGGCGTTGGTCGTCGGTGATCGACAGCACCGAGCTGCGGATCACTTCGAACTGGCCACTCTTGACCGTCAGTTTGTAGAGGAATACCGCCGCCACGATGATCCAGGCGATCGGCCACAGGCCATAGGCAAAGCCATACCCGGCGGCGGCGAACGCCATGTCCACGGGCATCTTGAAGGCAAGGATCGCCACCAGGATTGACAAGGCCAGGGTGATGCTGCCGGCCACGTGTCCTTTGAGACGGAACACGGCCAGGGCCAGGAAGAAAAACACGATGGGAATGACGGCTGCGAGTGCGGACAGGCCGAGGCTGCCGAGCGGGCTGTAGAGCTGTTGCCAGGTTTGCATATGGGGTGGCCCCTAATTGTTGTTGGTCAGGCACTGATCAGCGTTCTTGGTTAATTGGTAATACCAATTTACAATCGCTGTTGGCTAGGGTAAAAGCCTTGTAGGCGGTGTGTCAATTTGCCGCCCTAAAACTTTTGTCGTAGGCAGGGTTTTGAACTGTTCGGAAAATGCTCGCGTGGCAGGTGCCTGCGCCGTATGGATAGGCCAGAATAGAGCCCCGGCGCACCGTCGGGTTGTTGGAGAAAATGAGTTATGGCGTTTGATCAGATTCGGCAGCGCCGTTTGTCTGACGATATTGTCGAGCAGCTCGAGGGGATGATCCTCGAGGGCACGCTGAAGGCGGGTGAGCGCTTGCCGGCCGAGCGCGCGTTGGCCGAGCAATTTGGCGTTTCTCGTCCATCGTTACGCGAAGCCATTCAGAAGCTGACCGCCAAGGGCCTGTTGGTCAGTCGTCAGGGTGGAGGCAATTACGTGGTCGAATCCCTGGGCACGACCTTCAGTGATCCCCTGTTGCATCTGCTGGAAAGCAACCCCGAAGCCCAGCGCGACCTGCTGGAGTTTCGCCACACGCTGGAAGCGTCCTGCGCCTATTACGCGGCGTTGCGCGCCACCGACGTTGATCGCGAGCGGCTGACCGCGGCGTTCAATCAATTGCAGGACTGCTATTCGCGTCACGATGAAGTCAGTCGGGCGGAAGAGGGCGCGGCGGATGCAAGTTTTCATCTGGCGATTGCCGAAGCCAGTCATAACGCGGTGTTGCTGCACACCATTCGTGGCCTGTTCGACCTGCTCAAGCGCAACGTGGTCACCAACATCGGCGGCATGTACAAGCAGCGCACCGAAACCCGCGACATGCTGATTACGCAGCACCGGGAGTTGTATCAGGCGATTATCGAAGGCAGGGCGGAGCAGGCGCGGGAAGTCTCCAGTCGACACATCCTGTATGTGCAGGAGGTGCTGGAGGAGGTGCGTCAGGAAGTGCAGCGCGTGGCTCGGGCGGAGCGGCGCAAGGGGACGTAGTCAGACGGTTTTGTATCGTTTGTGCGATTGCATTCGCGAGCAAGCCCGCTCCCACATTTGTTTTGTGTCGTTCACAAATCCATTGTGGGAGCGGGCTTGCTCGCGAAAGCGGTCTTAGGGCAAAGACTAATCTTCCTTGCCCTTGTTGCGCACCGCACGCTGCAATTCGCGCCCGGCGTCGCGTTCGCGCTCGGTATCGCGCTTGTCGTATTCCTTCTTGCCCTTGCCCAGAGCGATCTCGCACTTGACCATGTGCTTGCTCCAGTACCAGGACAGGCACACGCAGGCATAGCCTTTTTGCTGCACGGCGGCGGCGAGCTTTTCCAGCTCCCGCCGGTTGAGCAGCAATTTTCGCGTGCGCACCGGATCAGCGATGACATGGGTGCTGGCGGTCGTCAGGGGCGTGATGTGGCTGCCGAGCAGCCAGGCTTCGCCATCCTTGAGCAGTACGTAACTGTCAACCAGTTGCAACTTGCTTGCCCGCAGACTTTTTACTTCCCAGCCGGCCAGGACCAGACCAGCCTCGAACCGATGTTCGATGAAGTAATCGTGTCGCGCCTTTTTATTTTGCGCGATGGTCCCTGTTGGGTGTTTCTTCTGTTTAGCCATAGGGGCGGCATTATAGGGAGTTGCGCGCGAGTCGGCTACGGGATTGCTGCGTGCTTGAGCAGGTTGATTGAATCCCGGACAATGCGGCCTCTTTTTGAACGCTTGGTCGTAATAACGATGTCGACAGACAAGGTTTCTGTCCACGGCAGTTGGGCTAGCCGCTGGGTCTTCATACTCGCCGCGACCGGTTCGGCCGTGGGCCTGGGTAGTATCTGGAAATTCCCCTACATGGTCGGGGTCTATGGCGGCGGGGCCTTCGTGCTGATGTTCCTGGCCTGTATCGCGTTGATCGGTGTGCCGGTCATGCTCGCCGAAACCCTGATCGGCCGGCGCGCCCGGCAGAGCCCGGCCAATGCCTTGAAGGTGCTGGCGCTGGAAGCGGGGCATTCGGGCAAGTGGTCCTGGGGCGCGTTTGCCGGAATGATCACGGCCTTGCTGATCCTGTCTTTCTATAGTGTGGTCGGCGGCTGGTCGCTGGACTACATCATCGACATGGGGCGTGGCGACTTCCAGGGGGCGACGGCCGATCAGGTGGGGGCGTACTTTGGCAATGTAATTGCCGATCCATGGCGCCTGACACTTTGGCACACGATTTTCATGCTGCTATCGGCGGTCGTCATCGCCAAGGGCGTGGTGGCGGGACTTGAGCGCAGCCTGCGGATCATGATGCCGCTGCTGTTCGTGATGATCCTTGTGCTGCTGGGCTACAGCATGACCACCGGGCATTTCATGGAGGGCGTACATTTCATGTTCGACTTCCATCCGGAAAAAGTGCTCGACGGCTTGCTGCCGGCCATGGGGCACGCGTTCTTTTCCCTGAGCGTCGGGGTCGGTTCGATCATGATCTACGGCGCCTACATGCCCAAGCATTCGTCGATTTCCGGGACGGTCGTGGGTGTGGCGCTGCTGGATACCTTCGTGTCCCTGGTGGCCGGCCTGGCATTGTTTCCGATTGTGTTTGCTGGCGGCCTGAACCCGAGCGAAGGCCCTGGCCTGATGTTTGTCAGCCTGCCATTTGCCTTTGGTAACGTAGCGTTTGGCCAGTTGATGGGCGTAGTGTTCTTCGTGCTGGTCGCGATTGCAGCCTGGAGTTCGGCCATATCCTTGCTCGAGCCCATGGTGGCTTATTTGGTCGAGCGCTCGAAGATCAGTCGCGCCTGGGTCACCTTCTGGCTGGCGTTTACCTGCTGGTTTGTCGGTCTGGGCACCGTGTTTTCCTTCAATATCTGGAAGGAGGCCAAGTTTTTCGTGAACGAAGGCGGGCTGTTTCACCTCTATCAATGGGGTGCGGCGGGCGGCCTGGATTTCTTCGGCGTGATCGATTTCTTCACCTCGCGAATCATGCTGCCGCTGGGTGG
Organism: Pseudomonas sp. PLMAX; assembly: GCF_046042685.1. NCBI lineage: Bacteria > Pseudomonadati > Pseudomonadota > Gammaproteobacteria > Pseudomonadales > Pseudomonadaceae > Pseudomonas > Pseudomonas sp. PLMAX. The sequence goes on from NZ_CP064949.1 coordinate 945,743, forward strand.
ATTGTGTTTCGTGGTTTTTGCAGGCTGGGTAATGGGGCGTGACGCAGTGCGTGATGAACTGTCGATGCGTAACCCGATGTTGTTTGCCCTGTCCTTGTTCTTGATGCGCTATGTGGCGCCCATCGGCATTCTCGTAGTGTTTGCCGCCCAGCTCTGGAAGTGACGCTGACATGACGACACACATTTCACGTTCGGCCTTGCTGCCGTACCCTGCGCAAGCGCTGTATGACCTGGTCAACGACGTGGCTCGGTATCCGGAATTCCTGCCCTGGTGTTCAACGGCCGAAGTCCTGGAAAGCTCCGCCGAGCATATGCGCGCCAGCGTTGGCGTGGCCAAGGGCGGGCTCAGCCAGCATTTCGTGACGCGCAACACCCTGGTGTCCGGCCAGTCGATCGAGATGAATCTCGAAGAGGGGCCGTTCACTCAGTTGCATGGAGTGTGGGTGTTCAAGCCGTTGGGCGAGAAAGCCTGCAAGATCAGCCTGGACCTGTCGTTCGATTACGCAGGCCCGATCATTCGCGCGACCCTGGGGCCGTTGTTCAATCAGGCGGCCAATACGCTGGTGGACGCGTTCTGCCAGCGCGCCAAGCAAATGCATGGTTGAGGCGATGATAGAGGTCGAGGTGGTCTATGCCGCCGTTGATCGCCAGGTGCTCTTGCCGGTGAAGGTGCCGGCAGGCACATCCGTTCGCGCCGCCTTGCTGAAGTCCGGTATTGCTCAAGCTTTTCCGGAGCTGGAACTGTCGCAGTGCCCGGTGGGGATTTTCGGCAAGGTGGTCGTCCATCCCGACAGTCGCCCGGTGCAACCGGGGGATCGCATCGAGATTTACCGGCCATTGCTGGCGGATCCGAAGGAGGTGCGTCGACTGCGTGCGGCCAAGGCTGCCGAGGCTAAAGCGCGAAATCAGTGAGCCGGGTAAATGCCAGGCATTAAAAAACCCGGACATGCCGGGTTTTTTTACGTCGCAAATTATTGCGGCGAGGTTTCCAGAGGTTCTGGAGTCGGAACGGGTACGGTTTCGACACCGTCCACTTCCTTCTGGATCTGATCGAGCAACGAACCTGGCTTGACCGGTTTTTCCGGTTTCGGCTGTTCGACGTTCTCTGCCGGCGCAGTGACGGCAGGGGCGCTGTCCTTGCCCAGAATGGCTTCGTCGCGGCTCATGCCGGGCATGAAGTCGCCAGAAAGGCTGACAAGCTGGTCATTTGGGTTGAAGATAACGCTAATGCGTTCCTGTTGGCGTTCACCGCCACCCGGTTGCAGGCTATACAAGTAATCCCAGCGATCGGCATGGAACGTATCAGTCAGCAGAGGGTTGCCCATGATAAACCGTACTTGCTTTCGGGTCATTCCCGGGCGTAACTGGTCTATCATGTCCTGCGTGACGACATTGCCCTGCTGGATGTCGATTTTGTAAACCCCGGGGAATGAACAACCGGCGAGTGCGAGCAGTCCCACAAAGGTGAAACTGGTTAGCAAGAGCTTGGTGTTTTGCATCGGTGGGCGACTTCCACTATCTTGGCTGGGACAACGTAAACGCCGATCATACCCGCATTAAGAGAAGCTGCGAAGCAGCATCGCGAGAAAGCTGACCATGGTTGAAAATAGCGAACTACGCAAAGCCGGCCTCAAAGTGACCCTGCCACGGGTCAAGATTCTGCAAATGCTCGACTCTGCCGAGCAGCGCCACATGAGTGCCGAGGATGTCTACAAGGCATTGATGGAGGCTGGCGAGGACGTCGGTCTGGCCACGGTTTACCGTGTACTGACCCAGTTCGAGGCAGCTGGACTTGTGGTGCGGCACAACTTCGACGGAGGCCACGCGGTCTTCGAACTGGACGACGGCAAGCATCACGACCATATGGTCAACGTCGAAACCAGCGAAGTGATCGAATTCTTCGACGAAGAAATCGAGCGCCTGCAGAAAGCCATCGTCGACAAGTATGGCTTCGAGATGGTTGATCACAATCTTGTGCTGTACGTGCGCAAGAAAAAGTAAGCATGTCGCGCGAACCCACGGTTCGCGAAACGAACGAAGGCGACCCCAGGGTCGCCTTCGTGCTTTCTGCTGCTTGTGCAGGTTTGGATAGGCCTGTAGGAGCTGCCGCAGGCTGCGATCTTTTGACCTTATAAAAGCAAGTTCAAAAGATCGCAGCCTGCGGCAGCTCCTACAGTTCGCTTTAGATTTTTGCAGTGACGACCATTTTCTTGGCGTGAGCCAGGGATTCCTTGGTCAGGTCGATGCCGCCCAGCATCCGGGCCACTTCTTCGACGCGATCGTTCTTGCTCAGTTTGGAGACGGCCGTGCGAGTGGCATCTTCACCGCGCACTTTATGCACAAACAAATGCTGATGGCCCTGCGCCGCCACCTGTGGCAAGTGCGTCACTGTCAGCACTTGGCCGCGCTCGCCGAGACGCCGCAGCAACTGGCCGACGATTTCCGCGGTGGGGCCACCGATGCCCACGTCCACTTCGTCGAACACCAGGGTCGGTACGCGGGAGGTTTGCGCGGTGATGACCTGGATGGCCAGGCTGATTCGCGACAGTTCGCCGCCCGATGCCACCTTCGCCAGGGCTTTTAAAGGCTGCCCGGGGTTCGCGCTGACCAACAGTTCTACCTGCTCAAGCCCGTTCGGCAGCAATTCATTGCTGTTGTTCGGCCGCAGCTCGATGGCAAAGCGCCCGCCGGGCATGCCCAGGCGCTGGATCTCCTGTTCCACCGCGCTGGCCAGGCTGCTGGAGGCTTGGTGGCGCAGGTCGCTCAACTCCCGAGCCTTCTCTTGATAATGACGGGCATAGGATGCCAGCTCATCGCTCAGTCGCTCGATGGACTCATCGTTGGCGTTCAGGGTTTCGATTTCATCCAGCAAGCGCTGCTGCATCTCGGCGACCTCGGTCGGCTGGATGCGGTGTTTGCGCGCCATGGTGTAGATCGCATCGAGGCGTTCTTCCAGGTATTGAAGGCGCGCCGGGTCTGCGTCGAAGTTATCCAGGAAGCGGTTCAGCTCACCCACGGCCTCTTCAACCTGGATCTGCGCGCTGGTCAGCAGGCTGCTGGCTTCGCCCAGCGCGCCAATCGAGCTGTTCACGCTCGACAGGCGGTTCAGGCTTGCCGTCAGGGCGTTCAGGACATTGCCGGAATCGCTCTCGCTGCATTGTTCCACCACTTGCCGGCAGATACCCAGCAAGGTTTCCGCGTTTGTCAGGTTCTTGTGTTCCTGTTCCAGTTCTTCCAGTTCGTTGTCGCCCAGGCCAAGGTTTTCCAATTCTTCAAGCTGGTAGCTGAGCAACTGATGGCGGGCGCGTTGCTCATCGCCGGAGTTGGACAGTCGCTCAAGCTCCTGGTGAGTCTGGCGCCAGCGCTGGGCCGCCAGATGAACCTGGCGGGCGAGGTCCGTGGCACCGGCGTACTCGTCGAGCAGGCGGCGGTGGGTGTCGGTCTTTAGCAGGGACTGGTGTTCGTGCTGGCTGTGGATGTCGATCAGCAGCTCACCCAAGGCCTTGAGATCACCCAGCGGGCAGGGCGTGCCGTTGATGTAGCCGCGCGAGCGCCCTTCGGCGGTGATGACCCGGCGCAAGATGCACGGTCCATCGTTCTCGAGGTCGCGCTCGGCGAGCCAGGTGCTGGCTTCCGGGATGTCGACCAGGTCGAAGGTGGCCAGGATATCGGCCTTGTCTGCGCCGGGGCGGACCACGCCGCTGTCGGCGCGGTCGCCGAGGGTCAGGCCCAGGGCGTCGAGCATGATCGACTTGCCGGCGCCGGTTTCCCCTGTGATCACGCTCATTCCTCGATCCAGTTCAAGATCGAGATGTTCAACGATGGCGTAGTTATGTACGGACAGGTGCACCAGCATGAAGGCCGCTCCCAGGCTTTAGGTCTGGTTATTTATACAGTGTTTTGTTTCTGGCTGACAATGCCCCTCGTTAGCTCGTTTCGCTTGAGCCGACGAAATCCTTAGCGCGCCGGGGAATGACAATGCAGAGCTTTTTGTAGGGTTAATCGCATCCAGCCCCTTGAAGCCGGATTTTGCGGCCCCATATAGCTGGACAGAAGCGCGAGTCGAGCTCGCGGACGATATTGAAAGGAGAATTCTATGGCTGACGAACAGACAGTGGATACGCAAAATCTAGACGCCGACCAGGCTTCCCAGGCTTCGGGTGATGACCTGGCGGCTCGTGTACAAGTGCTCGAAGAGCAACTGGCAGCTGCGCAGGATCAGGCTTTGCGTGTAGCCGCCGATCTGCAGAACGTCCGCCGTCGCGCCGAGCAGGATGTGGAAAAGGCTCACAAATTCGCGCTGGAAAAATTCGCCAGCGACCTGCTGCCGATCATCGACAGCCTGGAGCGCGGCCTGGAGTTGTCCAGCCCGGATGACGAAAGCATTCGTCCGATGCGCGAAGGGATCGAGCTGACCCTGAAAATGTTCCAGGACACCCTGAAACGTTATCAGCTGGAAGCGATCGATCCGCACGGCGAACCGTTCAACGCCGTTCTGCATCAGGCAATGGCCATGCAGGAAAGCGCCGACCTCGAGCCGAACAGTGTTCTGAAGGTGTTCCAGAAGGGCTATCAGCTCAATGGACGCCTGCTGCGCCCGGCCATGGTCGTGGTCAGCAAGGCCCCTGCGCCAGTTTCGCCTTCGATTGACGAGCAGGCTTGAAATTAGCCGCAAGGCCCCCATTTAGAAGTCAAGCGTTTAAGTGCTACCGCAGTTAGCCACCACTGCTGCGGCAACCAAATCCAAAGTTTCGGGAGAGTGAACATGGGCAAAATTATCGGTATCGACCTGGGGACTACCAACTCCTGCGTCTCCGTGCTGGAAAACGGCAAGGCCAAAGTTATTGAAAACGCAGAAGGCGCGCGTACCACGCCGTCGATCATCGCGTACGCCAACGATGGCGAAATCCTGGTTGGCCAGTCCGCCAAGCGTCAGGCTGTGACCAATCCGCACAACACCCTGTATGCGGTGAAGCGTCTGATCGGTCGTCGCTTCGAAGAAGAAGTGGTACAGAAAGACATCCAGATGGTCCCTTACAAGATCGTCAAGGCTGACAACAACGACGCCTGGGTTGAAGTGAACGGCCAGAAAATGGCACCGCCACAAATCTCGGCTGAAATCCTCAAGAAAATGAAGAAGACCGCCGAAGACTACCTCGGCGAGCCAGTGACCGAAGCGGTGATCACCGTTCCGGCCTACTTCAACGACAGCCAGCGTCAAGCGACCAAGGACGCCGGCCGCATCGCCGGTCTGGATGTGAAACGTATCATCAACGAACCAACCGCAGCCGCTCTGGCTTACGGTATGGACAAGGCCAAGGGCGATCACACCGTGATCGTTTATGACCTGGGTGGCGGTACGTTCGACGTTTCCGTGATCGAGATCGCTGAAGTCGATGGCGAGCACCAGTTCGAAGTATTGGCCACCAATGGCGATACGTTCCTGGGCGGTGAAGACTTCGACATTCGTCTGATCGACTACCTCGTCGACGAATTCAAGAAAGAAAGCGGCATGAACCTCAAGGGTGATCCGCTGGCGATGCAGCGCCTGAAAGAAGCCGCTGAAAAAGCCAAGATCGAGCTGTCTTCCGCTCAGTCGACCGACGTCAACCTGCCGTACATCACTGCAGACGCCACCGGTCCAAAGCACCTGAACGTGAAGATCTCCCGCGCCAAGCTGGAATCGCTGGTTGAAGACCTGGTTCAACGCACCATCGAGCCTTGCCGCATTGCGCTGAAAGACTCCGGTATCGAGATCGGCGCGATCAACGACGTGATCCTGGTCGGCGGTCAGACCCGTATGCCACTGGTTCAGAAACTGGTGACCGAGTTCTTCGGTAAAGAAGCACGTAAAGACGTGAACCCGGACGAAGCTGTCGCCATGGGTGCTGCCATCCAGGGCGCGGTACTGGCCGGTGACGTGAAAGACGTTCTGCTGCTGGACGTCAGCCCGCTGACCCTGGGTATCGAGACCATGGGTGGCGTGATGACCGCGCTGATCGAGAAAAACACCACGATTCCTACCAAGAAATCGCAAGTGTTCTCGACTGCCGACGACAACCAGGGCGCCGTGACCATTCACGTGCTGCAAGGTGAGCGTAAGCAGGCTGCACAGAACAAGTCCCTGGGCAAGTTCGACCTGGCCGAGATTCCACCAGCACCACGTGGCGTGCCACAAATCGAAGTGACCTTCGACATCGACGCCAACGGTATCCTGCACGTAGGCGCCAAGGACAAGGCCACCGGCAAGACTCAGTCGATCGTGATCAAGGCCAACTCCGGTCTGTCCGACGAAGAGATCGAGCGCATGGTGCGTGATGCCGAGGCCAACGCCGAGGAAGACCGCAAGTTCGAAGAGCTGGCCGCTGCCCGTAACCAGGGCGATGCACTGGTTCACTCGACGCGCAAAATGGTTGCCGATGCTGGCGACAAGGTAAGCGCTGAAGAGAAGACTGCGATCGAAGCTGCCGTGGTTGCCCTGGAAGCCGCTGTGAAAGGCGACGACAAGGCTGCTATCGAAGCCAAGGTTGAAGAGCTGTCGAAAGTCTCCGCTCCAGTGGCGCAGAAGATGTACGCCGAACAGGCTCAGCCAGCTGAAGGCGCGGCGCCGCAAGGTGAGTCGGCCGAGAAGGCTGATGACGTGGTCGACGCTGAGTTCGAAGAAGTCAAAGACCACAAGTAAGTTGTTGGTCGGCCGGTTGACTGCCTTGCGGCGGTGACTGGTAGGATGTCGCCGCGCGGGAGCTTGCTCCCGCGTTGGCGTATCTGGAATACGCGAATTTTTACAGCATGCGACAACGTTCGGATGTTGGTGGTATGGCCGGAAATGCTCCTGCTTTTCGCGCCGCAAGTACCGCAAGAATCAAAGACCAGGATCGTTGAATTGACGTGAGTTGGGTCCGGGCCTGTATTGGGGCTCAATGAGTTCGGCAGACTCAGGAGGGTTTTGTCGAACGTCCTCAAGAGTGCAGAGACTTATGGCAAAGCGTGACTATTACGAGATATTGGGTGTTGAACGAGGCTCAAGCGAGGCGGACCTGAAAAAGGCTTACCGTCGCCTGGCGATGAAACACCACCCGGACCGTAATCCTGATGACAAGGCATCGGAAGAGATGTTCAAGGAGGCCAACGAGGCCTACGAAGTGCTGTCCGACTCCAGCAAGCGTGCGGCGTACGACCAGTACGGCCATGCCGGTGTAGACCCGAGCATGGGTGGCGGCGGTGCCGGTTTCGGCGGTCAGAACTTCTCCGACATCTTCGGCGATGTCTTCAGCGACTTCTTCGGTGGCGGTCGCGGTGGTTCCCGTGGCGGTGCCCAGCGTGGCAGTGACTTGCGCTACACCCTGGAGCTGGACCTGGAAGAAGCGGTGCGCGGCACGACCGTGAATATCCGCGTTCCGACACTGGTCAACTGCAAGCCGTGCGACGGCTCGGGTGCCAAGAAAGGCTCCTCGCCAGTGACTTGCCCGACCTGTGGCGGTATCGGCCAGGTGCGCATGCAGCAAGGCTTCTTCTCGGTGCAGCAAACCTGCCCGCGTTGCCATGGCCAGGGCAAGATCATCTCCGACCCGTGCGACTCCTGTCACGGCGAAGGTCGTGTCGAAGAGTACAAGACCCTGTCGGTGAAAGTGCCGGCCGGTGTCGACACCGGTGACCGCATTCGCTTGTCGGGCGAAGGCGAGGCGGGCGCCATGGGCGGGCCGACCGGCGATCTGTACGTGGTGATCAACGTGCGCGAGCACTCGATCTTCCAGCGTGACGGCAAGCACCTGTTCTGTGAAGTGCCGATCAGCTTCGTCGATGCGGCGCTGGGCGGCGAGCTGGAGATTCCGACCCTCGATGGTCGGGTCAAGCTGAAAATCCCTGAAGGGACCCAGACCGGCAAGCAGTTCCGCGTGCGTGGCAAGGGCGTTGCGCCGGTGCGTGGCGGCGGTGCGGGTGACTTGATGTGCCGTGTGGCGGTCGAGACGCCGGTCAACCTGAGCCGTCGTCAGCGTGAAATGCTCGAAGAGTTCCGCAACTCCCTGGCGGACGACAACAGTCATTCACCGAAAACCACAGGCTGGTTCGAAGGCGTGAAGCGCTTCTTCGGCGATTTGTAAGGAGACAGGCATGCGACGTATAGCTGTGATGGGCGCCGCCGGGCGCATGGGCAAAACCCTGATCGAAGCCGTGCAGCAAGCACAGGGTGCCGGTCTGACGGCGGCAGTGGATCGTCCTGACAGCACGCTGGTCGGCGCGGACGCTGGCGAGCTGGCGGCCATCGGTCGCATCGGTGTGCCGTTGTCGGGGGATCTGGATCGTGTGGTCGATGAGTTCGACGTGCTGATCGACTTCACCCACCCGACGGTGACCCTGAAGAACCTCGCCTTCTGCCGTAAGCACAACAAGGCGATGATCATCGGTACTACCGGCTTCAGCGTTGAAGAGAAGCAGTTGCTGGTGGAGGCGGGCAAGGAAATCCCGATCGTCTTCGCGGCCAACTTCAGCGTCGGCGTAAACCTGTGCCTGAAGCTGCTCGACACCGCCGCTCGGGTGCTGGGTGACGATGTCGATATCGAGATCACCGAAGCCCACCATCGGCATAAGGTCGATGCGCCGTCTGGTACCGCCGTGCGCATGGGTGAAGTGATTGCCGACGCCCTGGGTCGCGACCTGAAGAAAGTCGCGGTTTACGGTCGTGAAGGCCAGACCGGTGCTCGCGAGCGCGAGACGATCGGTTTTGCCACTGTTCGCGCTGGCGACATCGTCGGTGATCACACCGTGTTGTTTGCCGCCGACGGTGAGCGCGTCGAAATCACGCACAAGGCCTCCAGTCGCATGACCTTCGCCAAGGGCGCGGTCCGTGCCGCTTTGTGGCTGGATGGGCGCGAGCCTGGTCTTTATGACATGCAAGACGTGCTCGACCTGCGTTAAGATGCACCCGAAATCGGGCTCGCGCACAGCGTTCGAGCCCGGTTTTATCCCGCCAAGCGACGTCCTGTCGCATTCTCCAGCCTTTAAGGCTCATTGGCGGTAGACCAAAAATGCCTTTTTCTGTAAGCTACAGCTTTAGTGTGTCCACTAAAAGCGCGCAGAATAATTCAGTGAAGAAGCGGGGTGACGTGTCCATACGTCACTCCGCTTTTTTACAACCTGCGATCGCCCTTTCAGGCTTTATTTACGGGAGGTCTTCTTGACTAAGCCAGCCATACTCGCCCTTGCTGATGGCAGCATTTTTCGCGGCGAAGCCATTGGAGCCGACGGTCAAACCGTTGGTGAGGTGGTGTTCAACACCGCAATGACCGGCTATCAGGAAATCCTTACCGATCCTTCCTACGCCCAACAAATCGTTACCCTGACTTACCCGCACATCGGCAACACCGGCACCACGCCGGAAGACGCCGAGTCCAACCGCGTCTGGTCGGCTGGCCTGGTCATCCGTGACCTGCCACTGGTGGCGAGCAACTGGCGTAACACCATGTCCCTGTCCGACTACCTGAAGGCCAACAACGTTGTGGCCATCGCCGGTATCGACACCCGCCGCCTGACGCGCATCCTGCGTGAAAAAGGCGCGCAGAACGGCTGCATCATGGCCGGTGACAACATTTCCGAAGAAGCCGCCATCGCCGCCGCCCAGGGTTTCCCTGGCCTCAAGGGCATGGACCTGGCGAAAGTCGTCAGTACCACCGAGAAATACGAGTGGCGCTCGACTGTCTGGGACCTGAAAACCGACAGCCACGCAACCATCGAAGCCTCCGAGCTGCCGTACCACGTGGTGGCCTACGACTACGGCGTCAAGGTGAACATCCTGCGCATGCTGGTCGAGCGCGGCTGCCGTGTGACCGTGGTGCCTGCCCAGACGCCTGCCGCCGATGTACTGGCCCTGAAGCCGGACGGCGTGTTCCTGTCCAACGGCCCTGGTGATCCGGAGCCTTGCGACTACGCGATCCAGGCGATCAAGGACGTGCTGGAAACCGAGATCCCGGTATTCGGCATCTGCCTAGGTCACCAGCTGCTGGCCCTGGCCTCCGGCGCCAAGACCCTGAAAATGGGCCACGGCCACCACGGTGCCAACCACCCGGTCCAGGACCTGGACACTGGTGTTGTGATGATCACCAGCCAGAACCACGGTTTCGCGGTAGACGAAGCGACCCTGCCGGCCAACGTTCGCGCGATCCACAAATCGCTGTTCGACGGCACCCTGCAAGGTATCGAGCGTACCGACAAGAGCGCCTTCAGCTTCCAGGGTCACCCGGAAGCGAGCCCTGGCCCGAACGACGTAGCACCCCTGTTCGATCGCTTCATCAACGAGATGGCCAAGCGACGCTGATCGCTCGCCCTGATGTTGCAAAGCCTGAGGGCGGCCCCGACACCGGTGGCCCCCTCGGGTCTTCACAGATTGAACAAGACGGCTTGCCGACTGACCTGCGGATTTGAGTGACAAACCCATGCCAAAACGTACAGACATTAAAAGCATCCTGATTCTCGGCGCTGGCCCGATCGTTATCGGCCAGGCCTGCGAATTCGACTACTCCGGCGCCCAGGCCTGCAAAGCCCTGCGCGAAGAGGGTTACCGCGTCATCCTGGTGAACTCCAACCCGGCCACCATCATGACCGACCCGGCCATGGCCGACGCCACCTACATCGAGCCGATCAAGTGGCAGACCGTTGCCAAGATCATCGAGAAGGAGCGTCCGGACGCGCTGCTGCCAACCATGGGCGGCCAGACTGCACTGAACTGCGCCCTGGACCTGGAGCGTGAAGGCGTTCTCGAGAAGTTCGGCGTAGAAATGATCGGTGCCAACGCCGACACCATCGACAAGGCTGAAGACCGTTCGCGTTTCGACAAGGCGATGAAGTCCATCGGCCTGGCGTGCCCGCGTTCCGGTATCGCCCACAGCATGGAAGAGGCCAATGCGGTCCTCGAGAAGCTTGGCTTCCCGTGCATCATCCGTCCGTCCTTCACCATGGGCGGCACCGGTGGCGGTATCGCTTACAACCGTGAAGAGTTCGAAGAAATCTGCGCCCGCGGCCTGGACCTGTCGCCGACCAAAGAGCTGCTGATCGACGAATCGCTGATCGGCTGGAAAGAATACGAGATGGAGGTTGTCCGCGATAAGAAGGACAACTGCATCATCGTCTGCTCCATCGAAAACTTCGACCCGATGGGCGTGCACACCGGTGACTCGATCACCGTGGCACCGGCACAGACCCTGACCGACAAGGAATACCAGATCCTGCGTAACGCCTCCCTGGCGGTACTGCGCGAGATCGGCGTGGAAACCGGCGGTTCCAACGTTCAGTTCGGCATCTGCCCGAACACCGGCCGCATGGTTGTGATCGAGATGAACCCGCGTGTATCCCGCTCGTCGGCACTGGCTTCGAAAGCCACCGGCTTCCCGATTGCCAAGGTCGCGGCCAAACTGGCTGTGGGCTACACCCTGGACGAGCTGTCGAACGACATCACCGGCGGCAAGACCCCGGCGTCCTTCGAGCCGTCCATCGACTACGTCGTGACCAAGCTGCCACGTTTCGCCTTCGAGAAATTCGCCAAGGCTGACGCGCGCCTCACCACTCAGATGAAGTCGGTCGGTGAAGTCATGGCCATCGGCCGTACTTTCCAGGAATCCCTGCAGAAAGCCCTGCGCGGCCTGGAAGTAGGCGTTTGCGGCCTGGACGAGAAGGTTGACCTGAGCAACCCGGAAAGCATGAGCGTGCTCAAGCGCGAGCTGACCGTGCCGGGCGCCGAGCGTATCTGGTACGTGGCGGACGCCATGCGCGCCGGCATGAGTGTTGAAGACATCTTCGGCATGACCATGATCGATCCGTGGTTCCTGGTACAGATGGAAGACCTGATCAAGGACGAAGAGAAGGTCAAGACCCTGGGTCTGACCAGCATCGACCGCGACCTGATGTTCCGCCTCAAGCGCAAAGGCTTCTCCGACATGCGCCTGGCCAAGCTGCTGGGTGTGACCGAGAAGAGCCTGCGTGCTCACCGCCACAAGCTGGAAATCTTCCCGGTCTACAAGCGCGTCGACACCTGCGCCGCCGAGTTCGCCACCGATACCGCGTACCTGTATTCGACGTACGAAGAAGAGTGCGAAGCCGCGCCATCGGGCCGCGACAAGATCATGATCCTGGGCGGCGGTCCTAACCGTATCGGCCAGGGCATCGAGTTCGACTACTGCTGCGTACACGCGGCACTGGCCCTGCGCGATGACGGGTACGAGACCATCATGGTCAACTGCAACCCGGAAACCGTTTCCACCGACTACGACACCTCCGATCGCCTGTACTTCGAACCAGTGACCCTGGAAGACGTGCTGGAAATCGTCCGCGTCGAGAAGCCAAAAGGCGTGATCGTCCAGTACGGCGGCCAGACCCCGCTGAAACTGGCCCGTGCCCTGGAAGCCGCAGGCGTGCCGATCATCGGCACCAGCCCTGACGCCATCGACCGTGCCGAAGACCGCGAGCGCTTCCAGCAGATGGTCCAGCGCCTGAACCTGCGTCAGCCGCCAAACGCCACCGTGCGCAGCGAAGACGAAGCGATTCGTGCAGCCGCCAAGATCGGTTACCCGCTGGTGGTGCGTCCGTCCTACGTATTGGGCGGTCGTGCGATGGAAATCGTCTACGAAGAAGAAGAACTCAAGCGCTACCTGCGTGAAGCGGTTCAAGTGTCCAACGACAGCCCGGTGCTGCTGGACCACTTCCTCAACTGCGCCATCGAAATGGACGTGGATGCGGTCTGCGACGGTAAAGACGTCGTCATCGGCGCAATCATGCAGCACATCGAGCAGGCTGGCGTTCACTCCGGTGACTCGGCATGCTCGCTGCCGCCGTACTCGCTGCCGGCGCACATCCAGGACGAGATGCGCGAACAGGTCAAGAAAATGGCCCTGGAGCTGGGCGTGGTCGGCCTGATGAACGTTCAGTTGGCGCTGCAAGGCGAAGACATCTACGTCATCGAAGTCAACCCGCGTGCTTCGCGTACCGTACCGTTCGTGTCCAAGTGCATCGGTGTTTCCCTGGCGATGATCGCCGCACGCGTGATGGCCGGTAAAACCCTGAAAGAGCTGGGTTTCACCAAGGAAATCATCCCGAACTTCTACAGTGTGAAAGAGGCGGTGTTCCCATTCGCCAAATTCCCTGGTGTTGACCCGATCCTCGGCCCGGAGATGAAGTCCACCGGTGAAGTGATGGGCGTGGGCGACACCTTCGGTGAAGCATTCGCCAAGGCCCAGATGGGCGCCAGCGAAGTGCTGCCGACCGGCGGTACTGCGTTCATCAGTGTTCGTGATGACGACAAGCCACTGGTTGCGGGCGTGGCCCGTGATCTGATCAACTTGGGCTTCGAAGTGGTTGCCACTGCCGGTACCGCCAAGCTGATCGAAGCGGCAGGCCTGAAAGTGCGCCGCGTGAACAAGGTGACCGAAGGGCGTCCGCACGTAGTCGACATGATCAAGAATGACGAAGTCACCCTGATCATCAACACCACTGAAGGCCGTCAGTCGATCGCTGACTCCTATTCCATTCGTCGCAACGCGCTGCAGCACAAGATCTACTGCACCACGACCATTGCTGCTGGCGAAGCGATCTGCGAAGCGCTGAAGTTCGGTCCCGAGAAGACCGTACGCCGCTTGCAGGATCTACACGCAGGATTGAAGGCATGAGCATAACCAAGTACCCGATGACCGTTCAGGGCGCTCGCGCCCTGGAAGAAGAACACACTCACCTGACCAAGGTCGTTCGTCCGAAGCTCAGCCAGGACATCGGTACGGCCCGTGAGTTGGGTGACTTGAAGGAAAACGCCGAATATCACGCTGCTCGCGAGCAGCAGGGTATGGTCGAGGCGCGGATTCGTGACATCGAAGGCCGGATCCAGAATCAGGTCATCATCGATGTCACGACCATTCCTCACACCGGCAAAGTGATCTTCGGCACCACCGTTGAAATCGCCAACGTCGAGACGGATGAGCGCGTCACCTACCACATCGTGGGAGAGGACGAGGCAGACTTCAAACTCGGCAAGATTTCGGTGGGCGCACCCCTGGCCCGTGCCTTGATCGGCAAGGAAGAGGGTGATGTGGTTGCAGTAAAAACGCCAAGCGGCGTTATCGAGTACGAGATTGTCGAAGTCCGTCACATCTGAAGCCAGGCGCCCGCTGCATGCGGGCGCCATGCTCTGGCAGCTGGCCCAGATGTTGTGGGTCGGCGGCCTGTGGCTGGTACATCTGGGCTTGCAGCCGGTGTTGGGCCGAATTGGCCTGGCACCGTTGCTGATCGATGAGATCGCCGGCTTGTTCGAAACCATGGTGGTGATGTTTGCCGCCGTGTGCGTGATCTTTCAGGCTTTGGTGCTGGTACAGGCCAATGGCCTTGCCAGTCTATGGCGGGATTTTCGTGGGCAGGTGTTGCTGATCGCGTTGTGCGCGTGTGCGATGTTTGTCGCGGTGCTTGTCGGCTGGCCTGATGCGCAGCGCTGGCAGGTGTTCAGCTATATGGTCCTGGGGTTCTCGGGATTGGTGCTGATCATGCAGCCGGTACCCGGATGGAGTGGCAGGGTGCGCGAAGCACACCCTTGACCCTTGTCATCACTTGAAGCGATGGACGTTCGACAGCTGCTTGTTGACGCTGAAGTTCTTGCGGTAAATCAGTGCCATCTTGCCGATGACCTGTACCAGATCCGCTTTGCCAACCTTGCACAGCTCGGCAATGGATGCCAGGCGCGATTCGCGATCGAGGATGTTGAGCTTGATCTTGATCAGCTCGTGATCCGCCAATGCGCGTTCGAGTTCGGCTAACACACCTTCAGTCAAACCGTTGTCAGCCACAATCAAAACTGGTTTCAGATGGTGGCCAATGGATTTGTACTGTTTCTTCTGCTCTTGAGTGAGCGGCATAATCTGACCCTTTCGTCTGGATTCTGTAAAATGGCGGCCATTTTACCCGAGGGTTCGTGGATCCGCCCAACTAATCACGACCCTTATCATCGAGGTGCCCGATGGCGCGTTCCAAGACAAGCCTTGAGTGGCTGAAAAGACATGTCAATGATCCCTATGTGAAGCAAGCGCAGAAGGACGGGTACCGCTCGCGTGCGAGTTACAAGCTTCTGGAGATCCAGGAGAAGTACAAGCTGATCCGTCCGGGCATGAGCGTTGTCGACCTGGGTGCGGCGCCCGGTGGCTGGTCGCAGGTCACCAGCCGGCTGATCGGTGGCCAGGGTCGTCTGATCGCCTCGGACATCCTGGAAATGGACGGCATTCCGGACGTGACTTTCATCCAGGGTGACTTCACCCAGGACGAAGTGCTCGCCCGGATCCTTGAGGCCGTCGGTAATTCGCAGGTGGACCTTGTGATTTCCGATATGGCCCCCAATATGAGTGGTACGCCTGAAGTGGACATGCCCAAAGCCATGTTCCTGTGCGAGCTGGCACTTGATTTGGCTGAGCGGATACTCAAACCTGGTGGTAATTTCGTGATCAAGATCTTTCAGGGCGAAGGTTTCGATGTCTACCTGAAGGACGCTCGCAAGAAATTCGACAAGATCCAGATGCTCAAGCCGGACTCTTCGCGTGGCAGCTCTCGCGAGCAATACATGCTGGCTTGGGGCTATCGCGGTCGCAGTGAGTAAAACGAGGTTTTTTGGCGGGGTGATAGGTTTTTCGTATTTCGCCTCGCGTGCATAAGCGAATATTGTGTAGAAAGTGTTTCACAAAGGGTTACAGACGGCGCCTGCCAGAGTTGTAGGTAATGTAGTAAGTTAGGCCGGTGAATATCATGCGAAGCGCGCGCCAACGCGGCGCTTGCTTCAGAGGGTAGTTAATTGAACGATATGGCAAAGAATCTGATCCTGTGGTTGATCATCGCGGCTGTCCTGGTGACGGTGATGAACAACTTCTCCAGCCCTAACGAGCCGCAGACCCTCAACTATTCCGACTTCATCCAGCAGGTCAAGGATGGCAAGGTCGAGCGCGTGGCGGTTGATGGCTACGTGATTACCGGCAAACGCAACGATGGCGACAGCTTCAAGACCATTCGTCCGGCAATCCAGGACAACGGCCTGATCGGCGACCTGGTGGACAACCACGTCGTGGTCGAAGGCAAGCAGCCTGAGCAGCAAAGCATCTGGACTCAACTCCTGGTGGCGAGCTTCCCGATCCTGGTGATCATCGCGGTGTTCATGTTCTTCATGCGCCAGATGCAGGGCGGTGCCGGTGGCAAGGGTGGCCCTATGAGCTTCGGCAAGAGCAAGGCGCGCCTGCTCTCCGAAGACCAGGTGAAAACCACCCTGGCAGACGTTGCAGGTTGCGACGAAGCCAAGGAAGAAGTCGGCGAGCTGGTCGAGTTCCTGCGTGATCCGGGCAAGTTCCAGCGCCTGGGTGGCCGCATTCCTCGCGGCGTACTGATGGTCGGTCCTCCGGGCACCGGTAAAACCTTGCTGGCCAAGGCGATTGCCGGCGAAGCCAAGGTGCCTTTCTTTACCATTTCCGGTTCCGATTTCGTCGAAATGTTCGTCGGTGTCGGTGCCAGCCGTGTTCGCGATATGTTCGAGCAGGCCAAGAAACACGCGCCATGCATCATCTTCATCGATGAAATCGACGCCGTCGGTCGCCACCGTGGTGCCGGCATGGGCGGTGGTCACGATGAGCGCGAGCAGACTCTCAACCAGTTGCTGGTGGAGATGGACGGCTTCGAAATGAATGACGGCATCATCGTGATTGCCGCGACCAACCGTCCCGACGTACTGGACCCTGCGTTGCTGCGTCCAGGCCGTTTCGACCGTCAGGTCGTGGTCGGTCTGCCGGATATCCGTGGTCGCGAACAGATTCTCAAGGTCCACATGCGCAAAGTGCCAATGGGTGATGACGTCGCTCCGGCCGTGATCGCTCGTGGTACCCCTGGTTTCTCCGGTGCCGACCTGGCCAACCTGGTCAACGAGGCGTCGTTGTTCGCTGCCCGTGCCGGCAAGCGCATCGTCGAGATGAAAGAGTTCGAACTGGCCAAAGACAAGATCATGATGGGTGCCGAGCGCAAATCCATGGTCATGTCCGAGAAAGAAAAGCAGAACACCGCTTATCACGAAGCTGGCCACGCCATTGTCGGTCGCGTCGTGCCTGAGCATGATCCGGTGTACAAGGTCTCGATCATCCCGCGCGGTCGTGCGCTGGGTGTGACCATGTTCTTGCCGGAGGAAGATCGCTATAGCCTGTCCAAGCGCGCACTGATCAGCCAGATCTGCTCGCTCTACGGTGGCCGTATCGCTGAAGAAATGACCCTGGGCTTCGATGGCGTCACCACCGGTGCATCGAACGACATCATGCGTGCCAGCCAGATTGCGCGGAACATGGTGACCAAGTGGGGCCTTTCCGAGAAGCTTGGTCCGCTGATGTACGCCGAAGAAGAGGGCGAAGTGTTCCTCGGTCGCGGCGGCGGTGGCCAGAGTGCAAGTTTCTCCGGTGAGACAGCCAAGCTGATCGACTCCGAAGTGCGCAGCATCATCGACCAGTGCTACGGCACGGCCAAGCAGATTCTCACGGACAACCGTGACAAACTCGACGCCATGGCCGATGCCCTGATGAAGTATGAAACCATCGATGCCGAGCAGATCGACGACATCATGGCTGGACGCACCCCTCGCGAACCTCGCGACTGGTCGGGCGGTACCGGTACATCCGGCACCCCTCCGGCAGTGCAGGGCGAACGTCCGGAAACACCTATCGGCGGTCCCGCTGCTGACGTTTAAGGTTTGAAATGACTTTTGTTCAGTCCTCGACCCGGTTGCCTTGCGGCAACCGGGTTCTTGATTTGGCCCAGACGCATGTCATGGGCATTCTCAATGTCACTCCCGATTCTTTCTCCGATGGTGGTCAATTCAGCCAGCTCGATGCGGCGTTGCGCCATGCCGAAGCCATGGTCGCGGCTGGCGCCACATTGATCGATGTCGGCGGCGAGTCCACTCGTCCGGGCGCCAGGGCGGTTTCTCCGCTCGAAGAGCTGGAGCGCGTGGCGCCGATCGTCGAGCGGATCCACCGTGAGCTGGATGTGATCATCTCCGTTGATACCTCCACACCCGCGGTCATGCGCGAAACAGCGCGACTCGGTGCCGGCTTGATCAATGACGTGCGTTCGTTGCGCCGCGAAGGAGCGCTGGATGCGGCGGCGGCTACCGGCTTGCCCGTGTGCCTGATGCACATGCTCGGTGAGCCGGGTGACATGCAGGACAACCCGCACTACCAGGACGTCACCCAAGAGGTGGGCCAGTTTCTTGCCGAGCGCATGGCTCAATGCGCAGCGGTGGGCATTCCGGCTGAGCGGATCATTCTCGATCCGGGTTTTGGCTTCGCAAAAAACCTGCAGCACAATCTAAGCTTGTTCAAGCACATGGAAGCCTTGCATGCCTTGGGGCGCCCGCTGTTGGTTGGGGTGTCGCGCAAGAGCATGATCGGTCAGGCGTTGAATCGTCCCGTCGGGGAGCGCCTGTACGGCGGTCTTGCCCTCGCGGCGCTGGCATCGCACAAAGGTGCGCGTATATTGCGTGTCCATGACGTAGCTGAAACAGTTGATGTGGTGAAAATGATCACCGCCGTGGAATCAGCCGAATAAGAAAGATGGAGTAATTATGACTAAGAAATATTTTGGCACCGACGGTATTCGTGGTCGGGTCGGCGTTTATCCGATCACTCCTGACTTCATGCTCAAGCTGGGCTGGGCTGCCGGCATGGCGTTCCGCAAGATGGGTGCGTGCAAGGTGCTGGTAGGCAAGGACACGCGGATTTCCGGGTACATGTTCGAATCGGCACTCGAGGCCGGGCTGACGTCTGCGGGTGCCGACGTGATGCTCCTGGGCCCGATGCCGACGCCGGCCATCGCGTACCTGACGCGCACCTTCCATGCTGAAGCCGGCATCGTGATCAGTGCGTCGCACAATCCCCATGACGACAATGGCATCAAGTTTTTCTCCGGGAAGGGCACCAAGCTTCCCGATGAAATCGAGCACATGATCGAAGAGCTGCTCGATACCCCGATGACCGTGGTTGAGTCGAGCAAGATCGGCAAGGTCTCGCGAATCAATGACGCCTCCGGTCGTTATATCGAATTCTGCAAGAGCAGCGTGCCGACCGGCACCAGCTTTGCCGGCCTGAAGGTCGTCATCGACTGCGCTCACGGTGCCACGTACAAGGTGGCGCCGAGCGTATTCCGCGAGCTGGGTGCCGAGGTCGTGGTCCTGTCTGCGCACCCCAATGGCTTGAATATCAACGACAACTGCGGTTCGACCCACATGGGCCAGCTTCAGGCTGCCGTGCTGGCCGAGCATGCCGACCTGGGTATCGCGTTCGACGGTGACGGTGATCGCGTGCTGATGGTCGATCACACCGGTGCCATCGTCGACGGCGACGAACTGCTGTACATCATCGCTCGCGATCTGCATGAGCAGAACAAGCTGCAAGGCGGTGTGGTCGGTACATTGATGAGTAACCTGGGGCTGGAGCTCGCCCTGGCGGACCTGGCGATTCCCTTCGTGCGCGCCAACGTCGGTGACCGTTATGTGATCGCTGATCTGCTGGAACGCAACTGGCTGGTGGGTGGCGAGAACTCGGGGCATATCGTGTGCTTCCATCACACCACCACCGGTGACGCAATCATTGCCGCGCTGCAGGTGCTGATGGCATTGAAGACTCGCTCCCAGGGCCTGGCAGAGGCACGCCAGGCATTACGCAAGTGTCCTCAGGTGTTGATCAACGTGCGTTTCGGCGGCGGTGCAAACCCGCTAGAGCATGCGTCGGTTAAGGAAGCCAGCGAGCGTGTTACCCAGGCCATGGCGGGTCGCGGGCGGGTTCTGTTGCGCAAGTCCGGGACAGAGCCGCTGGTGCGTGTGATGGTCGAAGGCGAAGACGAAACCCTGGTTCGCGGCTACGCCGAAGAGCTGGCAAAACTGGTTACTGAAGTTTCTGCCTGAATTCGGCTTGCCAGCCTCGATTGTGTTGGGTAACATCTGCGCCCACTTTGACCGACGAGGTACAGCATGCGTCGCCCTATGGTAGCTGGTAACTGGAAGATGCACGGTACCCGCGCCAGCGTCGCTGAGCTGATCGACGGCCTATGTGACTTGGCCTTGCCGAGCGGTGTTGAGGTAGCGGTGTTCCCGCCTTTGTTGCATATCAGCCAAGTGGTTGATGGCTTGAAAGGAAAGTCGGTTTCGATCGGCGCGCAGAATTCTGCGGTGGAATCCGGACAAGGTGCACTGACCGGTGAGGTCTCGCCAAGTCAGTTGGTGGATGCAGGTTGTTCCCTGGTGCTTGTCGGGCACTCCGAACGCCGCCAGATAATGGGCGAGCAGGACGAAGTGCTGATTCGCAAGTTTGCAGCGGCACAGGCAAGCGGTCTGGTTCCGATGTTGTGCATAGGGGAAACCCTGGAGCAGCGTGAAGCCGGCAAGACCCTTGAAGTTGTCTCGCAGCAACTGGGCAGCATCATCGACGAGCTGGGTGTCGGTGTGTTTGCCAAGGCAGTAATCGCTTACGAGCCGGTCTGGGCCATTGGCACCGGGCTGACTGCTTCGCCGCAACAGGCGCAGGATGTGCACGCAGCCATCCGCGCACAGTTGGCGGCAGAGAATTCTGAAATCGCACAAGGTGTGCGGCTTCTATACGGCGGCAGCGTGAAGGCGGCCAATGCGGTCGAACTGTTCGGCATGCCGGATATCGATGGGGGCCTCATTGGTGGGGCTTCCCTGAATGCAGATGAGTTCGGTGCGATTTGTCGCGCCGCGGGAAACTGAAAAAATGCTGGAAACAGTCGTAGTCGTTTTTCATCTGCTGGGTGCATTGGGCGTAGTAGCTCTGGTTTTGCTGCAGCAGGGTAAAGGTGCGGACGCTGGCGCGTCTTTCGGAGCAGGTGCTTCAAATACTGTGTTCGGAAGCCAAGGTTCCTCTACCTTTCTTAGTAAGTTTACTGCTATACTTGCCGCAGGTTTCTTCATAACCAGCTTAGGGTTAGGTTACTTTGCTAAAGAGAAAGCTCACCAGCTGACTCAAGTAGGTTTGCCAAACCCGGCAGTGTTGGAAGTTCCAAAGCAACAACCGGCTTCTGATGATGTCCCGGTGCTTCAAGAGCAAAAGTCGGCTACTCCAGCGACTGACGTACCTCCAGCTCAAGAGCAGAAGTAAGAAGGGTTTCAAACGTAGTATTGCCGAGGTGGTGGAATTGGTAGACACGCAACCTTGAGGTGGTTGTGCCCATAGGGTGTAGGGGTTCGAGTCCCCTTCTCGGTACCAATTAGTCAGGAGAGCCCGCTGTTGCGGGCTTTCTTGCAGGTGGAAGGTTACATTGACCCTGTAGGGGATCGGTCGTATACTTCCGCCCCAGCTTTGTCGCGGGGTGGAGCAGTCTGGTAGCTCGTCGGGCTCATAACCCGAAGGTCGTCGGTTCAAATCCGGCCCCCGCAACCAGTTTAAGGAGCCCCTTTTAAGGGGCTTTTTGTTAGCTGGACACTTCCAGCGCCGCTGTTCGACGGCGTTTCAAGGATGGGCGTTTCGCCCATTTTTTTATTTTGCACAGCATGCACATACATGCACGAGGGGGTTCAGGTGTCGAGCAAGCTAGAAGAGTTGCAGGCCTTGCTGGCCCCGGTGGTCGTGGCCCTAGGCTATGAATGCTGGGGTATCGAGTTTTCGGCTCAGGGTCGTCACTCGATGTTGCGCGTTTATATCGATAAAGAGGGCGGTGTGCTGGTGGACGATTGTGCCATCGTCAGCCGTCAGATCAGCGGTGTACTGGATGTTGAAGATCCGATCTCCGTTGAATACACCCTCGAAGTTTCCTCGCCAGGCATGGAACGCCCGCTGTTCACTCTTGAGCAGTTTGCAAAATTTGCCGGTGAACAAGTGAAGATCAAGCTGCGCTCGCCTTTTGAAGGACGACGCAACTTTCAGGGCCTTCTGCGCGGTGTAGAAGAGCAGGACGTCGTGGTGCAGGTAGATGACCATGAGTTCCTGTTGCCGATCGATATGATCGACAAGGCCAACATTATTCCCAGTTTTGACTGAGGCGTGCCAGATACTGCGGATCCCGCGGATCCAATGGCTTGCGAAAGGCGAGGCGTACGATGAGCAAAGAAGTACTGCTGGTTGTTGAGTCGGTATCCAATGAAAAGGGTGTACCGGCAAGCGTAATTTTTGAAGCGCTGGAGCTGGCTCTGGCCACGGCTACCAAAAAGCGTTTTGAAGACGAAGTTGATCTGCGTGTGGAAATCAACCGCCACACCGGTGCTTACGAAACCTTCCGTCGCTGGACGGTCGTCGAAGAAGAAAACCTGGACGATCCGGCCATCGAAACCTGGCCGAGCAAGGTTGCTGAAACGCACCCTGGCGCCAAGGTCGGTGACGTTGTAGAAGAGAAGATCGAATCGATCGAGTTCGGCCGCATCGCTGCACAGACTGCCAAGCAAGTCATCGTGCAGAAGGTTCGCGAAGCCGAGCGCGCCCAGGTTGTTGACGCTTACCGCGAGCGCCTGGGTGAAATCATCTCCGGCACCGTGAAAAAAGTCACCCGCGACAACGTGATCGTCGACCTGGGTAACAACGCTGAAGCGTTGCTGGCCCGTGAAGACATCATTTCTCGCGAAACTTTCCGGGTTGGCGTGCGCTTGCGTGCGCTGCTCAAGGAAATCCGCACCGAGAACCGCGGCCCACAGTTGATCCTGTCGCGTACCGCGCCGGAAATGCTGATCGAGTTGTTCCGCATCGAAGTGCCGGAAATTGCCGAAGGCCTGATCGAAGTAATGGCTGCGTCCCGTGATCCGGGTTCGCGCGCCAAGATCGCCGTGCGCTCCAAGGACAAACGCATCGACCCGCAGGGCGCTTGCATCGGTATGCGCGGTTCGCGCGTCCAGGCAGTGTCGGGTGAGTTGGGCGGTGAGCGTGTGGACATCGTCCTGTGGGACGATAACCCGGCTCAGTTCGTGATCAACGCCATGTCCCCGGCCGAGGTTGCGGCAATTATCGTTGACGAAGATGCCCATGCAATGGACATCGCCGTCGGCGCAGACAATCTGGCTCAGGCCATCGGTCGTGGTGGTCAGAACGTGCGTCTGGCCAGCCAGTTGACTGGCTGGACCCTGAACGTGATGACCGAATCGGACATCCAGGCTAAACAGCAAGCAGAAACCGGCGACATCCTGCGCAACTTCATCGACGAGCTGGAAGTCGACGAAGAGCTGGCACAGGTGCTGGTCGATGAAGGCTTCACCAGCCTGGAAGAGATTGCCTACGTACCGTTGGAAGAAATGCTCAACATCGACGGCTTTGACGAAGAAATCGTCAACGAGCTTCGCGCTCGTGCCAAGGATCGTTTGTTGACCAAAGCCATCGCTACTGAGGAAAAGCTGGCAGACGCCCATCCGGCCGAAGACCTGCTCTCGCTTGAGGGTATGGACAAGGATTTGGCGATGGAACTGGCGGTGCGCGGCGTAATTACCCGCGAAGACCTGGCCGAGCAGTCTATTGACGACCTGCTCGACATCGACGGCATTGACGATGATCGTGCCGGCAAGTTGATCATGGCCGCCCGAGCCCACTGGTTCGAGTAATTAGGCGCGGCCTGAGGAGAGAAGTGCATGACGCAAGTCACGGTGAAACAACTGGCCGATGAGGTCAAAACACCGGTAGAGCGCCTGTTGCAGCAGATGCGTGAGGCAGGTCTGCCGCACACCGCCGCCGAAGAAAGTGTGACTGACAGTGAGAAGCAATCGTTGCTGACTCACTTGAAAAGCAGCCACAAGGCGAAAGTGGAAGAACCACGCAAGATTACGCTGCAGCGTAAAACCACCAGCACCCTGCGTGTTGCTGGCAGCAAAAGCATCAGCGTTGAAGTACGCAAGAAGAAAGTCTTCGTACAGCGCAGCCCGGAAGAAATCGAAGCCGAGCGCAAGCGTGAACTGGATGAACGTCGCGCAGTAGAAAATGCTGCACGTCAGAAGGCTGAAGAAGAAGCCAAGCGCCGCGCCGAAGAAGAAGCGCGTCGCCAGCCTGCTGCTGCACCGACCGCTCCAGCCCAACCCGTTGCAGCGCCCGCTGCGGTGGCCGAGCCTGTGCGCGAAAGCGCACCGGTCGTGGCAGCCGCTCTGGCACCTGCAGCCGATGCCCGCAAGCGTGACGAACAGCGTCGTCCGGACAAACCACGTGCCGACGACAGCAATCGTCGCGGTAGTGGCGATGGCGAGCGCAAAAACGCTCCGCATCGTGCTTCGGTCAAGGAAAAGGCGCCAGCGCCACGTGTTGCCCCACGTACTACCGACGAAGAAAGCGATGGCTTCCGTCGTGGTGGTCGTGGCAAGGCCAAGCTGAAGAAACGCAACGCCCACGGTTTCCAGAGCCCAACCGGCCCTGTCGTGCGCGAAGTGAAGATCGGCGAAACCATCACTGTTGGCGATCTCGCCCAACAGATGTCGGTGAAGGCTGCTGAAATCATCAAGTTCATGTTCAAACTGGGTACCCCAGCGACCATCAACCAGGTACTGGACCAGGAAACTGCCCAGCTGGTTGCCGAAGAGCTGGGCCACAAAGTGACCCTGGTCAGCGACACCGCCCTGGAAGATTCCCTGGCCGAGTCCCTGAAGTTTGAAGGCGAGGCTGTTTCCCGTGCACCAGTCGTGACCGTAATGGGCCACGTTGACCACGGTAAGACTTCCCTGCTCGACTACATCCGTCGTGCCAAGGTAGCTGCTGGCGAAGCCGGTGGTATCACCCAGCACATCGGTGCGTACCACGTTGAAACCGACCGTGGCATGGTGACGTTCCTCGACACCCCTGGTCACGCCGCGTTTACCGCAATGCGTGCCCGTGGTGCCAAGGCGACCGACATCGTGATCCTGGTGGTTGCAGCGGACGACGGCGTGATGCCGCAGACCATCGAAGCAGTTCAGCACGCCAAGGCTGCTGGCGTTCCGCTGGTTGTCGCGGTGAACAAGATCGACAAGCCAGGTGCTGACCTCGATCGCATCCGTAGCGAACTGTCGGTACACGGCGTGACCTCGGAAGAGTGGGGTGGTGACACTCCATTCGTACCGGTCTCGGCGAAGATGGGTACTGGCGTCGACGAACTGCTCGAAGCCGTTCTGTTGCAAGCCGAAGTCCTGGAACTGACCGCTACCCCATCGGCTCCTGGCCGTGGTGTCGTGGTTGAGTCCCGCCTGGACAAGGGCCGTGGCCCGGTGGCTACCGTGCTGGTTCAAGACGGTACCCTGCGTCAAGGCGACATGGTCCTGGTCGGTTCGAACTACGGCCGTGTACGTGCCATGCTCGACGAGAACGGCAAGCCAATCAAGGAAGCCGGTCCGGCCATCCCTGTCGAGATCCTCGGCCTGGACGGTACCCCGGACGCTGGCGACGAGATGAGCGTGGTTGCCGACGAGAAGAAAGCCCGTGAAGTGGCTCTGTTCCGTCAAGGCAAGTTCCGCGAAGTCAAGCTGGCCCGTGCTCACGCCGGCAAGCTGGAAAACATCTTCGAAAACATGGGCCAGGAAGAGAAGAAGACGCTCAACATCGTCCTCAAATCCGACGTCCGTGGTTCGTTGGAAGCGTTGAACGGTGCCTTGAACGGCCTGGGTAACGACGAAGTGCAAGTGCGTGTGGTCGGTGGCGGTGTCGGTGGTATCACCGAATCCGACGCCAACCTGGCACTGGCCTCCAACGCTGTACTGTTCGGCTTCAACGTGCGTGCCGATGCTGGCGCGCGCAAGATCGTCGAGCAGGAAGGTCTGGATATGCGTTACTACAACGTGATCTACGACATCATCGAAGACGTCAAGAAAGCCCTGACCGGCATGCTCGGCAGCGATGTTCGCGAGAACATCCTGGGTATCGCCGAAGTGCGTGACGTGTTCCGTTCGCCGAAGTTTGGCGCGATCGCCGGTTGCATGGTGATCGAAGGTGTCGTTCACCGTAACCGTCCAATCCGTGTTCTGCGTGAAGACATCGTTATCTTCGAAGGCGAGCTGGAATCCCTGCGCCGCTTCAAGGATGACGCGTCGGAAGTACGTGCCGGCATGGAATGCGGTATCGGCGTGAAGAGCTACAACGACGTCAAGGTCGGTGACAAGATCGAAGTCTTCGAGAAGGTTCAGGTTGCTCGCAGCCTCTAACTCGCGCACTTCAAGAGCCGTGATGGCCAGCCGCATGCAATTGCGCGGCGCATCGCCCGGACTCTAAACGCAACGCCCGGTCTGGCTTTTGTCAGGCCGGGCGTTTGCCGCTTTCAGACCACACGGGTTTCACCGTGGGGCAGTAACAGGTAACAAGACATGGCAAAAGAATACAGCCGTACCCAACGTATCGGCGATCAGATGCAGCGCGAGCTGGCACAACTGATCCGTCGTGAAGTCAAAGACCCGCGCGTCGGCCTGGTCACCATTACCGCTGTGGAAGTCAGCCGTGACGTCGGTCACGCGAAGATCTTCATCACCGTAATGGGCCAGGACAGCCACGAAGACATCGCGCAAAGCATCAAGGTGCTCAACTCCGCCGCCGGTTTCCTGCGCATGCAGCTGGCTCGCGAGATGAAGCTGCGCAGCGTTCCGCAGTTGCACTTCCACTACGATGAAAGCGTCGTGCGCGGTGCGCATCTGTCGGCCTTGATCGAGCGTGCAGTAGCCGAAGACAACCAGCACTCGGTTGCGGCACAAGCCGAAGACACCAAGGAGTAATCGGTGGCTCAGGTCAAACGTATCCGTCGTAACGTCAGTGGCATCATCCTGCTCGACAAACCGCTGGGATTCACCTCCAACGCGGCCTTGCAGAAGGTCCGCTGGTTGCTCAACGCCGAGAAGGCCGGGCACACCGGCAGTCTCGATCCGCTGGCCACTGGCGTGTTGCCGCTGTGCTTCGGTGAGGCCACCAAGTTCTCGCAGTACCTGCTCGATTCCGACAAGGGTTACGAAACCCTGGCGCAGCTGGGCAAGACCACCACCACGGCCGATGCCGAGGGTGAGGTTTTGCAGGAGCGCCCGGTGACCGTTGGTCAGGCCGATATCGAAGCTGTGTTGCCGCAATTTCGTGGGCAAATCAGTCAGATACCGCCCATGTACTCGGCCCTCAAGCGTGACGGGCAGCCCCTGTACAAGCTGGCCCGTGCAGGTGAAGTAGTGGAGCGCGAAGCGCGTTCTGTTACTATTACGCGCTTGGAATTGCTGGCCTTCGAAGGTGATACTGCGCGGCTTGCGGTGGATTGCACCAAAGGCACCTATATCCGCACCCTGGTGGAGGATATCGGTGAGCAACTCGGTTGTGGCGCTTACGTTGCAGAACTGCGACGTACCCAGGCCGGGCCTTTCACCCTGGCGCAGACCGTTACCCTCGAAGAGCTGGAAGCGGTACATGCCGAAGGCGGCAACGAGGCGGTCGACCGCTTCCTGATGCCATCGGACAGCGGCCTGCTGGATTGGCCACTGTTGCAGTTCTCGGAAGCGAGTGCGTTCTACTGGCTCAACGGCCAGCCGGTACGCGCCCCGGATGCCCCGAAGTTCGGCATGGTACGGGTACAGGATCACAATGGTCGCTTCATCGGTATCGGTGAAGTGAGCGAAGACGGGCGCATCGCGCCGCGTCGACTGATTCGGTCAGAATGACCGAACGAGTGTGGCTGTTAGCAGGCACGGTCACTACTCATTTTTAGATACAGGGATTTTTCCCTGGCCTGTTGAAACTGTTTTTGAAACAGTTTCCTGATAAAAGGATTGCCACATGGCTCTCGACGTTCAAGAAAAAGCTCAAATCGTAGCTGACTACCAGCAAGCTGTTGGTGACACTGGTTCGCCAGAAGTGCAAGTTGCACTGCTGACCGCCAACATCAACAAACTGCAAGGTCACTTCAAGGCCAACGGTAAAGACCACCACTCCCGTCGTGGTCTGATCCGCATGGTTAACCAGCGTCGTAAGCTGCTGGACTACCTGAAAGGCAAAGACGTGAGCCGTTACAGCGCTCTGATCGGTCGCCTGGGTCTGCGTCGCTAATAAGCGATTGCGCTAGAGGTTGGTTGTCTGTCGTGCGTCAGCGGTTTTCCGCCGGCGCGTGGCAGGCTCCCAGCCTCAAGTTTTATCTGGATATCCGTTTTGCCTGTGTGACACCCAGGACAACCGGTCGGGCCGATTCCCGGCGTTGCCCAAGAATTTCGCAAGAACCCAGTTTCCCCAAGAGCCACAAAAGAAGGTAGGACACCGTGAACCCGGTAATCAAAAAGTTCCAGTTCGGTCAGTCGACCGTCACCCTCGAGACCGGCCGTATCGCCCGTCAGGCCTCCGGCGCAGTATTGGTCACCGTTGACGACGACGTCAGCGTATTGGTGACCGTCGTTGGTGCCAAGCAAGCCGATCCAGGCAAGGGCTTCTTCCCTCTGTCTGTTCATTACCAGGAAAAGACTTACGCTGCCGGTAAGATCCCTGGCGGTTTCTTCAAGCGCGAAGGCCGTCCTTCCGAGAAAGAAACCCTGACTTCCCGACTGATCGACCGTCCGATCCGTCCGCTGTTCCCTGAAGGCTTCATGAACGAAGTGCAGGTTGTCTGCACCGTCGTGTCCACCAGCAAGAAGACCGATCCGGACATCGCTGCGATGATCGGTACCTCGGCTGCCCTGGCCATCTCCGGCATTCCTTTCGATGGCCCGATCGGCGCAGCCCGCGTTGCTTTCCACGAAAGCACCGGCTACCTGCTGAACCCGACTTACGAACAGCAGGCTGCTTCGAGCCTGGACATGGTCGTTGCCGGTACTTCGGACGCCGTGCTGATGGTTGAATCGGAAGCCAAAGAGCTGACCGAAGACCAGATGCTGGGCGCGGTACTGTTTGCTCACGACGAATTCCAGGTTGTGATCAACGCTGTTAAAGAATTGGCCGCTGAAGCTGCCAAGCCAACCTGGACCTGGGCTCCTGCGCCAGAAGCCACCGAACTGCTGGGCGCTATCCGTGCCGAGTTCGGCGAAGCGATCTCCCAGGCCTACACCATCACCGTCAAGGCCGACCGTTACGCTCGCCTGGGCGAGTTGAAGGACCAGGTCGTTGCCAAGCTGTCCGGTGAAGAAGGCCAGCCTTCCTCCAGCGAAGTCAAAGCAGCCTTCGGCGAAATCGAATACCGCACCGTTCGCGAAAACATCGTAAACGGCAAGCCACGTATCGACGGTCGCGACACCAAGACCGTTCGTCCGTTGAACATCGAAGTCGGCGTTCTGCCAAAGACCCACGGTTCGGCTCTGTTCACCCGTGGCGAAACCCAGGCCCTGGTAGTCGCGACCCTGGGCACCGCCCGTGACGCACAACTGCTGGACACCCTGGAAGGCGAGAAAAAAGACCCGTTCATGCTGCACTACAACTTCCCTCCGTTCTCGGTGGGCGAGTGTGGTCGCATGGGTGGCGCTGGTCGTCGCGAAATCGGTCACGGCCGTCTGGCCCGTCGTTCGGTTTCGGCCATGCTGCCTGCCGCTGACGTGTTCCCGTACACCATCCGTGTAGTGTCGGAAATCACCGAATCCAACGGCTCGAGCTCGATGGCTTCCGTTTGCGGCGCTTCCCTGGCCCTGATGGACGCTGGTGTGCCGATGAAGGCGCCGGTTGCCGGTATCGCCATGGGCCTGGTTAAAGAAGGTGAGAAATTCGCCGTCCTGACCGACATCCTGGGTGACGAAGACCACCTGGGCGACATGGACTTCAAGGTAGCCGGTACCGCCAAAGGCGTCACCGCGCTGCAGATGGACATCAAGATCAAGGGCATCACCGAAGAGATCATGGAGATCGCTCTGGGCCAAGCCCTGGAAGCGCGCCTGAACATCCTCGGCCAGATGAACCAGATCATTGGCCAGTCGCGTACCGAACTGTCGGCCAACGCTCCGACCATGATCGCGATGAAAATCGACACCGACAAGATCCGTGACGTCATCGGTAAAGGCGGCGCGACCATTCGTGCGATCTGTGAAGAGACCAAGGCTTCGATCGACATCGAAGACGACGGCTCGATCAAGATCTTCGGCGAAACCAAGGAAGCTGCAGAAGCTGCTCGTCAGCGCGTCCTGGGTATCACCGCTGAAGCCGAAATCGGCAAGATCTACGTCGGTAAGGTTGAGCGCATCGTCGACTTCGGCGCATTCGTCAACATCCTGCCTGGCAAGGACGGTCTGGTTCACATCTCCATGCTGAGCGATGCTCGCGTTGAGAAAGTGACCGACATCCTGAAAGAAGGTCAGGAAGTGGAAGTACTGGTACTGGACGTGGACAACCGCGGCCGTATCAAGCTGTCCATCAAGGACGTAGCAGCAGCGAAGGCTTCGGGCGTTTAATTACTCCCGCGTCTGACCGCTGAACAACAAAGCGCCCCGACTGGTTCGGGGCGTTTTGCTGTGCGCAGATCGCAGCTTATGCAGGAGCTGCCGCAGGGTGCGATCTTTTGATTTTAAACGTGTTCGAAGTTGCCTGACTCCATGGTCAGTGCTAGGTTTAGCCCACTGCCCGTGTAGCTCAGCCGGTAGAGCAGCGCACTCGTAACGCGAAGGTCGCAGGTTCGATTCCTGTCTCGGGCACCAGCGACACGTTGTTTTCAGATGATCCCGAATGGTTCTGAAGGCCAGAAAAACCGGGTTTCAAGCGGTTTTTTTGCGTCAGAGAGATCCTTGATGATCCAGATCCATCTTCCATTCCCCCGATCTAAGAGAACGCCATGACCGTTAAAGAGATGTCCCAGGAAGCAAGGCACGTAGAAGCACTGAAGAAATACGTGTTGGATGCGCCAGAATTGATGGACGAGATCAAGGACCTGCCCGCCGACGATCAGAAAGACCAGATCCAGTGGGCGTTCGAGGATGAAGCCGAAGCCCAGGGCTTGCAGCCGTGGGAACTGACGCTCAAATACACATCAACCCCCGAAGAGTACGAGGCCGAGCGCCTGAAACTGCATAAGGAAGCGGCTGAAGTGTTGGGTGTCGAGTGGGATGAGTACTGCGAGATGAACAATCTGGTGGTCTGACAAAAACGCCGGCCTTCATGAGGCCGGCGTTTTTCGTTCAACGACGCGTGATCAGAGGCTCAGTCGCATCGACAGATCCACAGCCTTCACATCCTTGGTCATCGCCCCAATCGAAATGTAATCCACCCCGGTTTCGGCAATCGGCAGCAATGTGCTTTCGTTGATCCCGCCGCTGGCCTCCAGCTTTGCCTTGCCATCGTTCAGGCGCACGGCTTCGCGCATGTCATCCAGGCTCAGTTCGTCGAGCATGATGATGTCGGCCCCGGCCGCCAGGGCTTCCTTGAGTTCATCCAGGCTTTCCACTTCGATCTCTACCGGCTTGCCCGGTGCAATCTTGTGCGCGGCGGCGATGGCCTGGGGGATGCCTCCGCTGGCGGCGATGTGGTTTTCCTTGATCAGGAAGGCGTCGTACAGGCCGATGCGATGGTTGTGGCAGCCGCCGCAGGTGACCGCGTACTTTTGCGCCAGGCGCAGCCCCGGCAAGGTCTTGCGGGTGTCGAGCAGTTTCACCCGGGTTTCGGCAACGAAGTCTGCCAGTTGCTGCGCGCGAGTGGCGACGCCAGAGAGCATTTGCAGGAAGTTCAGCGCGCTACGTTCGCCCGTCAGCAGCGAGCGGGCCGGCCCTTCGAGGTGGAACAACACCTGGTTGGGCTTTACGCGCTCGCCATCGGCGACCTGCCAATGCACCGCCACCCGTGGGTCCAGCTGCCGGAACACGGTATCGACCCAGGCAGTGCCACAGATGACGGCGGCGTCGCGGGTGATGATGGTGGCTTTGGCCAGGCGTTCGGCCGGGATCAGCTGCGCGGTGATGTCGCCGCTGCCGATGTCTTCGAGCAGCGCGCGGCGCACGTTGGCTTCGATTTCGGCGTTCAAATCGGCGAGACGTAGATTCGGCATAAGCAACTCCACAAACAAAGTGGTCCGATTATAGGGCCATGCTACCGGGCAACCCAAGGCATCAGCATTGTTCCCGGTCGATTCCGTGCCTGATCGACATCCGTGAGACTGTTCTTTTCATGCGCAGCGAGCGTCGGGGTGGCGTTAGGGCTACCTTTATCCGATAATTCGCCTTGGATTTGACGTCACGACTTTGACGGCTGCAGATTTCAGGAGGCTGGATGCACAACGACGGGAATGTGGTGCCTTTGCGCAGGGTCGCTACCGACCAGACGGCGCACCCGCCACTCGCCCGCCTGCCTGTCATCGTCCTGCAGGTTCGCGACAAGGCTACTCAACAGCTCAGGCAGGGCTTGCAGACGCTGTTCGATAATGCCGACGATAGCCTCTTCGAAATGGCTGACCGGGCACTCGATGACGTCGAGCAGAACCTGTTGTTTGAGGCGATGCGCGATTTGCGCTTGAAGCGCAAAAGCATCGAGCGGTTGTTTTTTGAGCAATTCTTCGAGGCGTTCATCAGCCTCGGTCAATGCGACCTCGCTTACAGGGCCCTGCCTCGGTCATTGTCTGCCGATACCCGCGGGGCGCTGCCGGATGACGGGCTGGAGCGTAACCAGGCTGTGGATGCGATGGTCAATCAGGTGCTCTATCGCGACGGATTTGCCCTTGACCAACTCACCGCCCGCCTCAGCACGTTGCTGGGCAGGA
This sequence comes from Pseudomonas sp. PLMAX, assembly GCF_046042685.1. Classification (NCBI taxonomy): domain Bacteria; kingdom Pseudomonadati; phylum Pseudomonadota; class Gammaproteobacteria; order Pseudomonadales; family Pseudomonadaceae; genus Pseudomonas; species Pseudomonas sp. PLMAX. Next base: position 978,335 of record NZ_CP064949.1, read on the forward strand.
CGCTGATCGAGCAGAACAATCCCCTGGGGCCGACGATGCTCTGCCAGTGCTTCCTTGGGGCCGGACGCCACCTGGGCGTGGACATCAAGGTCAAGCTGATTATCCTCAAGCTGTTTGATCGCTATGTGCTCAGTGGCGCCGGCCAGCTTTACGCCCAGGCCAACCAACTGCTGGTCGCCACCGGTGTGCTACCTGGCCTCACGCCCGCCCCGACCATCTCCACAACGGATAACGCCAGCGCCGGTACGGTTGCCACGCCAGCAGATCCGCAGGCTGATGAGATCGTGCCCGCGGTACTGGCGGCGCTGCAGGACCTGTTGTTGCAGGTGCGCGCGAGCATTGCCAATTCTCCTGGGCCCGAGGCCGGTGATCATGAGCGCGACAGTCTGTACCGGCGCATCGAGCACGTGGTGCAGCGTTTTTTGGACGAGTTTGTCGACGACCCGGCGATATTTTCTGAACTGCTGAATGAGTTCCTTGCGTTCGCCCGTGACGAACGCCGTCGCAGGGAATTGCTTGAGCAGCGGATTCGTGATGCCGAGGAAAGTCGCGGCAGAACCGCTTTGGCCCGCCAGCGAGTCGAGCAGGCTTTGAATCAGGCGCTGCTGGGCGAGAAATTGCCACAAAGTGTGCTGGGGTTCGTGCAAGACGCCTGGAGCAACGTTTTGCTGATGACCTGCCTCAAGCATGGCCATCTGTCGCTGCCGTGGCAGGCAGATGTGCAGACCATGGTGCAATTGATCTGGAGCGTCCAGCGTCATGACCTGCCCGATGCACAAGAACATTTGTTGACGCTGGTCCCGGGGTTGCTCAAGTCATTGCGCGAGGGACTGAGCAGTTCGGCGTTCGATCCGTTTGCCACGAGCAAGTTTTTCAGCGAGCTGGAGCGCTTGCACGTTCAATCGTTCGAGCATCCAGGGCATTCAGCAGGTGCGACGGCGATGGTCGAGGTGTTGGAGCCATTCACTCTGCCTACGGCTGGGGAAAGTCCCGCCGACACTGCTCGCGTGCTCGAGGATAGCGCATTGTTTGAACGCGCGCTGGCGTCGGTGATCGCAAAACTGCAGCGCCTCAATCGCGTCTAGTGATCGCCCCCGGTGGGCTATCGCGGCATACTGGGTGCCAACACAGTCGTCGTGAAGGAACCTGTATGCAGCTGGACCCCGCGAGCGGTTGGTGCAAGGGTGTGCATTTATGCCCCTCGCCCAACTTCAATGCGCGCCCCGAGGGCGAAATTTCCCTGCTGGTGATTCATAACATCAGCCTGCCGCCAGCGCAGTTCAAGACTGGCAAGGTGCAGGCGTTTTTCCAGAACTGCCTGGATGTCACGGAGCATCCCTACTTTGCAGGGATTGCCGATTTGCGGGTGTCTGCGCATTTCCTGATCGAGCGTGATGGCAGCGTCACTCAGTTTGTCTCTTGCCTCGAGCGTGCCTGGCATGCGGGAGTTTCGAGTTTCGAGGGGCGGGAAACCTGTAACGATTTTTCCGTAGGCATCGAACTCGAAGGCACGGATGATCTGCCATTCGACGATGCGCAATACCGAGCGTTGATTTCCCTGACTCGCCAGCTGCAAGCGGCGTTTCCGGCAATCACCACGCAACGCATCTGCGGGCACAGCGACATCGCCCCCGGGCGCAAGACTGATCCGGGGCCCGCGTTCGACTGGGCACGCTATCGGGCAGCCCTGGCACAAGAGGAAGGATAATGAGTTTTCTGGTGTTGCTGTTGGCGGTGTGGATCGAGAAATTTTCGGCCCTGCGCCATCGGGTTCAACGCGACGCTGGCTGGATTCGCGAGCTGCACAAGCTTGAACTCGGCCCGCGCCTGGTGAACCGTCCGTGGCTGGTCCTGGCGGTGCTGGTGTTGTTTCCGGTGGCGTTGCTGGGCTTGCTGCTGGTGGTGCTCGACCCTGTCGCCTACGGCCTGTTGGCGCTGCCGGTGCATTTGCTGGTGGTGATCTACAGCCTGGGTCGCGGTGATCTGCTGGCCGGTCTCGGTCCCTTCCGCGATGCCTGGCGTCGCGAAGACCTGCAAGCGGCGGCCCATGTGGCCAAGCGTGACCTGGACATCTGCGCCGACAATGCCGAGCAACTGCTGGAGCGGGTCGAAGGGCATTTGCTGTGGGAGGCCTACCAGAGCTTTTTCGCGATCATTTTCTGGTACTTCCTGCTGGGGCCGGTCGCCGCCCTGAGCTATCGATTGCTGGCCTTGGCCGAAGAACACGGGCAAAACCCCGCCGTGGTCGAGCGCGCCGCGCAACTGCGCCATGCATTCGACTGGGTGCCAGTGCGTCTGTTGGCCGCCAGCCTTGCCCTGGTTGGCAACTTTGTCGCGGTCAGCCGGGTGATGCTGCACGAACTGCTGAACTGGAACATCAGCGCCGCACAACTGATCGAACGGGTCGGACTGGTGGCCGGTGAAATCCCCGCCCCGGTGGTCGGGCCTGAGGGCATCCACAATCTTGACCGTATCTGGGAGTTGCTGCTGCGGGCGGCAGTGCTCTGGTATGCGGGGTTTGCGTTGTGGACTGTGTTGCCGTAGGCGCCGGCTTACCGAGTCGCCGCATGCTCGCGGATGCACCCGACCCACTGTAGGAGCTGGCTTGCCAGCGATGGAGGTCAACGATGACGCTTGGAGCCTGACACCCTGCGGTGTTCTCAGGTTTTTCGCGAGCAAGCTCGCTCCTACAGAGTTAACCGGGTTGCCCACAGCGCAGAACCTGGTACACGGTTCCCTGCCTGCGCCAGCAATTATTTGTGCGCACCGTTAACCTTAAGTTACAAAACATCCCCCTGATTTACGCTATACAGAGATAGCGCCGAATAGTGGCTATCTGCTCTCTCGCTGCGCCCACCCATAAAAATAAGAAATCCAAGGGAGACTTCCAGTGAAGAGCTTGCTCTATCCCGCCGTCGCGCTGATGAACCGCCTGAGTTTTGGCATGAAGTTCAGCCTGATCAGCGTACTGTTCCTGGTGCCAATGCTGGTCACCAACTTCTACCTGGTGCGTGACTCCTATCGCGAATTCCAGGGCACCCGGGTCGAACTGCAGAGCCTGGACCTGTTGGGCAGCAGCCTCGCACTGCGGCGTGATCTGGAGACCCTGAACAATCTTGTGCAGATCAACGTCGCCTTGGGCCAATCCGGCAAGGCGGCGAATCTCGAGGCGCAGATCAATACGCTGGAACAAGGCGTTCTGGCACGCTTGCAGGGGTTGACGGCGATGGCCACCGATCCCGAGCAGATCGCATTGTTCGATGGCAAGCGCGATGAAATGATCAGCGCGTTCAAGGCCCAGCAGACGGAAAAATCCCTGCAAAGCAAAAGTGCACTGATCGGCAAACTGGTCGGCAATGCCCAGGTCTTCGGCCAGATTATCGCCAGCCAGGCCGGCCTGAGCCACGACAGCCAGAGTGACATGCGCCAGCTGAGCGAACTCGTCACCAACATCACCCCGCGCATCACCCAGATGCTCGGCGAAGGCCGTGCATTGGGCTCCGCTTCGCTGGGCCAGGGGTTTCTCAATTCGTCGTCGAGTACGCGTTTCGATGAATTGCTCGCGCAAATCGAAAAGCTCCAGGCCGAGTATGGCCTGAAGCTGCAGGATGCCACGGGCTCCAGCAATGCCGCGCGTGAAGCCCTGGCTGCCCCGGCTGACAGCAGCAAGGCCTCGTTGAAAAAGGCCAGTGAACTGTTCGAAGAGCAAGTGGTGATGGCCGACACGCTCGATGCACCGTGGCTGGCCTTCTACGATCAGGTCTCGACGCTGATGGGCCAGACCTACCAGCTCAATGAAGCCACCTTGAAATTTCTCGGTACCCAGTTGCAACAGCGCCTGGACCAGAACCGCACGCACATGATCCTGCAGGCCGTTGCGCTGTCGGTGGTGTTCGTACTGATCTTTTATCTTTACGGCGCCTTCTACGCCTCCACCCGCACCACCCTCAAGCGTCTTGGCGCGGTCATGGACAAGGTGGCGGCTGGCGACATGACGGTCACCTTCAATGCCCACAGCCGTGATGAACTGGGTGAGTTGGGCGAGGTGTTCAACGGTACCGTGAAAAAAATCCATGACTTGATCGAGCGTGTCGGTCAGACCGTCGGCGAAGTCGAGCGCCAGGCCGGGCAAGTCGAGAGTGTCTCGGCGCAAAGCAACCAGGCCGTGGCCGGGCAGCGCTCGCAGATCGAGCAGGTCGCCACGGCGATGAACCAGATGTCGGCCACTTCCCTGGAGGTGGCGCGCAGCGCGGCCGCCGCTGTCAGCAGCGCCCACAGTGTCAACGACGAAACGGTGAGCGGTCGTGGGCTGGTGCAGTCGCAGCAGGGCAGCATCGCGGCACTGGCCAGCGAAATCGACCAATCGGTGCAGGTGATCAACCAGTTGGCCAGCGACAGTCAGTCCATCAGCCGTGTGCTGGAGGTGATAAAGAGCATCGCCGAACAGACCAACCTGCTGGCGCTCAATGCCGCCATCGAGGCTGCCAGGGCGGGTGAGCAGGGTCGCGGGTTTGCGGTGGTGGCGGATGAAGTCCGCACGCTGGCCAAGCGCACCCAGCAATCGACCGAAGAGATCGAACAGATGATCGCCAAGCTGCACGGCGGTGTCGGGGCCGCGGTCAAGGCGATGGGCGTCAGCCATGAGATGGCCAGCGGCACGGTGGGGCAGTCGGAAAAGGTCCAGCAGGCCCTGGAAAATATCCTTGGGGCGGTCGGCATGATCGTCGACCAGAACCAGCAGATCGCCGCGGCTGTGGAACAGCAGACCGCAGTCGCCCATGACATTGACCAGAACATCGTCGAGATCAATCGTGCCGGAGAACGCACGGCCGAAGGTGCGCACCAGACCGAGGATGCCAGTCGAGCGCTGTCGGCGCAGGTGGTCGAGCTCAAACAGCTGATCAGCGCGTTCCGGGTCTGAAAGCTCTGTAGTACCTCTTCCCAATGCCTGGAGGAAACCTCCTGTTTTCCTCCGGGCTCTGGTTTTTCGGCTTCAATGAAGGAGTATCCACTTCACTGACCGCTTGGAGGAGGCACGGTTATGGCTGTTGCAACACTTGGAATCCAGGGTCGCTGTGCACATTGCCAGCGCACGCTGTTGCTTAAACCCTGGCAACTCAATGCCATTGCAATCAACGAAGCATTCACCTGTTCGCACTGCCAGAAAACCCTGCAACTGTGCGACCCGAAACAGATCAGGCGCTTCAAGTCCCTGGACTCGATAGCCATGTTGAAGGCAAGCCTGTTGGTCACGATTTGCACCACATTGCTGGTGGTGCTGGTACTGGAATGGATCGGTATATTCAGCGTCGTGGAACAGCTGAATTTTTCGCTGGGCGCGATTTTCGTCTACTTCGTTGCCCTTCGATTTGCCCGTCAGCGTCAGCACATGACACTGATTCTCGAGGCCGCCAAGGCCCACGTCGACTGATCACCAGTTGAACAGTTCACGGGCATTGGCGGTGCTGGCGGCGGCCAGTTGTTCGGGGGCGAGCGACATGATTTGCGCCAGCGCCGTGCAGATCGCCGGCAAGTGCGCCGGGCTGTTGCGCTGGCCGGGGAACATCGCCGGTGCCATGTCCGGCGAGTCGGTTTCCAGCACCACCGATTCCAGCGGCAACCGCGCGAGCACCCGGTGCATGCGCAGTGCCTGGGGCCAAGTCGCCGCGCCCCCGAGACCGAGCTTGAAACCGAGCTTGATGTATTCGCGGGCTTCTTCCTGGCTGCCGGCGAAGGCATGGATGATCCCGGCGCGTTTCAATTTGAAGCGTTTAAGCGTGGCAATCACGGCCGCATGACTGCGGCGCACATGAATCAGCGCGGGCAGGTGGAAATCCACCGCCAGTTGCAGTTGCGCGTCGAACAGCGCTTGCTGACGTTCGCGATCCAGGGTTTCGATGAAGTAGTCCAGGCCGATCTCGCCCACAGCACACAGCTGGCGATGGCCAGCCAATCGCGTCAGCCAGTCGCCCAGCTCGGTGAGATGCTCGGGACGATGATCCTCGAGATACACCGGGTGCAAACCGAAGGCCGCATGCAGGTCGGCATCGCTTTGCACCAGATCCCAGACACGTTGCCAATTGCCCTGATAAACCCCCAGCACCACCATCTGCCGCACCCCGAGTGCGCGGCTTTCGGCCATCAGCGCCTGACGATCCGCGTCGAAGTCGGGGAAATCCAGGTGAGTGTGGGTGTCGATCAGGTCCATAGCTCAGTCCTGGCGAATACGTTGTTTGAACGTCCGCGCGATGGCCTGCACACCGGGTTGGTAATCGGATTGCTCGATGGCCGCCAGGGCGAGCGCGAGTGCCTTGTCGGCAATCAATTGGTGTTGCTGCGCCATGGCATTCACCGGCAGCGGCAGGAAATCAAGCAACTGGGTGTCACCAAATGTGCCGAGGCGCAGCGGGCGGGTTTTCAGCGGGAAGTCGTGCAATGCATCGAACACGCCCTGCAGCAGGACATAGGACGTGGTCACCAGGGCTTCTGGCAAATGCCCTACGCGCTGGAGCAATTCTTCCATCAACTGTTTGCCGCATTCACGGCTGAACGAATCACCGTGTTCGATCAGGACCTCGCCGTCGTACCCGATCAAGGCCTCCTTGAAGCCGGCGGCCCGTTCCTGGCTGATGCTCAACTCGGGGCGGGCACCGATCAAGGCGATCTGTTTGGGCAGCGGATCAAGCAGGCTCTGGGTCAGGTGCAGGCTGGCCTCGCGGTCGTCGCTGATCACCGAGCAGAAATACTCGGGCTCCATGACCCGGTCGATGGCGATGATCGGAATGCCTTTGGCTTGCAGCAGGCGATAGCTGTCGTCGCCCGGCGGCAGGCAACTGGCGACGATCAGGGCATCACAGCGACGGGCGCGGAACAGTTGCAGCAGTTGCCGTTCACTGTCGGGTGCATCGTCGGAGCTGGCGATCAACAGCTGATAGCCACGCGCCCGGGCGCCTTGTTCCAGGAGCTTGGCGATCCGCGCGTAACTGGGGTTTTCCAGGTCCGGCAGAATGAAGCCCAAGGTCCGGGTGTGGCGACTGCGCAGGCCGGCCGCCTGGGGATTAGGCGTGAAGCCATGTTCTTCGACGACCGCGCGCACGCGCTCGACGGTAGCGCTGCTGATGCGTTGCTGTTCGGCCTTGCCATTGATGACGTAGCTGGCGGTGGTGACAGACACACCGGCCAGCTGGGCTATATCACTGAGTTTCAACCCGCTATTCCTTGTTTTCTCGAGGTTGCCTCGACATTTTCACCAATCCTACCCGATTCAGGCAGGCGACCTTTGTCACAACGCACCCGACAAGTTGGGCTTCAACGATGCAACATTATCGAGTAACGTGCCAATCACTCTAGATTAAACGATTCAGCAAGCGTATTTTCTACGTTAATGGCTGCTTTGGCCGGTTCTGCCGCGAAACCACCAAAGATTGTTTAAAGACAAAGGCCTAAGCTGAATCATTCAAAAACAATACCTGGCGCCCCAAGGGTGCCAACAGGAGAAAGCATGCTCGAGCTCACCATAGAGCAGATATCCATGGGCCAGTCGGCTGTGGATAAGTCCGCCGCGCTGCAACTGCTGGCCCGGCACCTGGTTGCCGATGGCCTGGTTGACGAGGGCTACCTCGCCGGCTTGCAGGCACGCGAAGCCCAGGGCTCGACCTTTCTCGGTCAAGGTATTGCCATCCCCCACGGTACGCCCGAAACCCGCGATCAGGTGTTTTCCACAGGCGTACGCCTGATGCAATTCCCCGACGGCGTGGACTGGGGCGACGGACAGATTGTCTACCTGGCGATTGGTATTGCCGCCAAGTCCGACGAACACCTGCGCCTGTTGCAACTGCTGACCCGTGCCCTCGGTGAAACTGATCTGGGCCAGGCCTTGCGCCGCGCCGGTTCCGCCGAGGCCCTGCTGAAATTGCTGCAAGGGGCGCCGCAGGAGCTGGCGCTGGATGCGCAGATGATCGGCCTGGGCGTTGCCGCCGAAGATTTCGAGGAGTTGGTCTGGCGCGGCGCGCGTTTGCTGCGTCAGGCCGACTGCGTCAGCAACGGTTTCTCCGCCGTGTTGCAGCAGGTCGAAGCGCTGCCGCTGGGCGATGGCCTGTGGTGGCTGCACAGTGAGCAAACGGTCAAGCGCCCGGGCCTGGCGTTCGTCACCCCGGACAAACCGCTGCGTTACCTCGGCCAACCGCTGAACGGTTTATTTTGTCTGGCCAGTCTTGGCGAGGCCCATCAAGCGTTGCTCGAACGGCTGTGTGCGTTGCTGATAGAAGGTCGCGGCCATGAGTTAGGCCGCGCCACCAGTTGCCGCGCCGTGCTGGAAGTGCTGGGTGGTGAGCTGCCAGCCGATTGGCCGAGCGCGCGCATAACGCTGGCCAACGCCCACGGCCTGCATGCCCGTCCGGCGAAAATCCTCGCCCAACTGGCGAAGAGTTTTGAGGGTGAGATTCGTATCCGCATCGTCGATGGCCAGGACAGCGCGGTGTCGGTCAAGAGCCTGAGCAAACTGCTCAGCCTCGGCGCCCGTCGTGGCCAGGTGCTGGAAATCATCGCCGAGCCAGGCATCGCTGCCGACGCCTTGCCCGCCTTGTTGGCCGCCATCGAAGAAGGTCTTGGTGAAGAAGTCGAGCCGTTGCCACCGATGAGTCAGCCGCGTGAAGACATTGTCGAGGTGGCCCAGGTGCTGCTCGCCCCGGCGTCCGGCAGTCTGGTGCAGGCCATCGCGGCCGCCCCGGGAATCGCCATCGGCCCGGCGCATATCCAGGTGCTGCAAACCATCGATTACCCGCTGCGCGGAGAATCCGCCGCCATCGAGCGTGAGCGTCTCAAGCAAGCGTTGGCGCACGTTCGCCAGGACATCGGCGGCTTGATCGAGCGCAGCAAGGCCAAGGCTATCCGCGAGATTTTCATCACCCACCAGGAAATGCTCGACGATCCGGAATTGACCGATGAAGTCGACACCCGCCTCAAGCAGGGCGAAAGCGCGGAAGCGGCGTGGATGTCGGTGATCGAAGCCGCCGCCCGGCAACAGGAATCCTTGCAGGACGCCCTGCTCGCCGAGCGCGCCGCCGACCTGCGTGATATCGGTCGACGGGTGCTGGCGCAACTCAGTGGTGTCGAAACCCTGAGTGAGCCTGAACAACCGTACATTCTGGTAATGGACGAAGTCGGCCCGTCCGACGTGGCGCGGCTTGATCCGACCCGGGTCGCCGGCATTCTCACCGCCCGGGGTGGCGCCACCGCCCACAGCGCGATTGTCGCGCGGGCCTTGGGGATTCCAGCGCTGGTCGGCGCCGGCGCGGCGGTGTTACTGCTGGCGCCGGGTACGCCGTTGTTGATCGATGGCCAGCGCGGTCGCCTGCATGTAGACGCTGATGCCGCCACGTTGCAACGCGCCACCGTAGAGCGCGACACCCGCGAACAACGCCTGAAGGCCGCCGCCGAGCAACGGCATCAACCGGCGTTGACCACCGACGGTCACGCCGTCGAAGTGTTCGCCAACATCGGCGAAAGCGCCGGCGTCACCAGCGCGGTGGAGCAGGGCGCCGAAGGCATCGGTCTGCTGCGCACCGAGCTTATTTTCATGGCCCACCCGCAAGCGCCGGACGAGGCGACCCAGGAAGCCGAATACCGCCGTGTGCTCGATGGCCTGGCCGGTCGGCCGCTGGTGGTGCGCACCCTGGATGTGGGAGGCGATAAACCGCTGCCGTATTGGCCGATCGCCAAGGAAGAAAATCCGTTCCTCGGCGTGCGCGGCATTCGCTTGACCCTGCAACGACCGCAGATCATGGAAGCGCAGCTGCGCGCCTTGCTGCGCGCCGCCGACAACCGTCCGCTGCGGATCATGTTCCCGATGGTCGGCAGCGTCGACGAGTGGCGCCAGGCGCGAGACATGACCGAGCGCCTGCGCCTGGAAATACCGGTTGCGGACCTGCAATTGGGGATCATGATCGAAGTGCCGTCGGCGGCCCTGCTGGCGCCGGTGCTGGCCAGGGAAGTCGATTTTTTCAGCGTCGGCACCAATGACCTGACGCAATACACCCTGGCCATCGACCGCGGCCATCCGACCTTGTCGGCCCAGGCGGATGGCTTGCATCCGGCGGTGCTGCAACTGATCGACATCACCGTGCGCGCGGCCCATGCCCATGGCAAGTGGGTCGGCGTGTGCGGCGAGCTGGCGGCCGATCCGCTGGCGGTGCCGGTGCTGGTCGGCCTGGGTGTGGATGAGCTCAGTGTCGGCGGGCGCAGCATTGCCGAGGTCAAGGCGCGAATTCGCGAGCTCAGTCTCGCCCAGGCCCGCACGCTGGCCCAACAAGCCCTGCTCGTGGGCAGCGCCAATGAAGTACGTGAATTAGTGGAGGCCCTGTAATGGCCAAGATTCTGACCCTGACCCTGAACCCTGCGCTGGACCTTACGGTCGAGTTGTCGCGCCTGGAGGCCGGTCAGGTCAACCGCAGCGACGCCATGCACACCCACGCCGCCGGCAAAGGGGTGAACGTGGCGCAAGTGCTGGCAGACCTGGGGCATCAACTGACGGTCAGCGGCTTCCTCGGCGAAGACAATCCGCAGGCGTTTGAAACCCTGTTCGCCAAACGCGGTTTTGTCGATGCCTTTATCCGGGTTCCCGGTGAGACACGCAGCAATATCAAACTGGCGGAAAGCGATGGGCGCATCACCGACCTCAATGGGCCGGGACCGCTGGTCAGTGCTGAGGCGCAGCAGGCCTTGCTCGAGCGACTCGAGCGGATTGCACCGGGACATGACGCGGTCGTGGTGGCCGGCAGCCTGCCCCAGGGCATCAGCCCGCAGTGGTTGCAGGCGTTGATCGTGCGCTTGAAAGGCCTGGGCCTGAAGGTGGCCCTCGACACCAGCGGGCCGGCCTTGCGTGCCGCGCTCAAGGCCGGTCCATGGTTGATCAAGCCCAATGCCGAGGAACTGGCGGAAGTGCTCGGTGGCGAGGTGGTGTCGGTCTTGGCCCAGGCGCAAGCCGCCAGCCGTCTGCACGCCCAAGGCATTGAACATGTGGTGATCTCCCACGGCGCTGAAGGCGTGAACTGGTTCAGTGTCGGTTCGGCGCTGCACGCCACGCCCCCCAAGGTCAGTGTCGCCAGCACGGTCGGAGCGGGTGATTCGCTGCTGGCCGGCATGCTGCATGGCCTGGTCAGCGCCGACACGCCGGAGCAGACGTTGCGCACCGCCACGGCGATCGCCGCGATGGCGGTCACCCAGATCGGTTTCGGTATCAGCGATGCGGCGCAACTGGCGCAGCTCGAACAGGGTGTGCGCGTGCGCCCCCTGACAGAACAATAAGAGGGTTGGTCATGAAGTTAGCCATTGTTACTGCCTGCCCGAACGGCATGGTCACCAGTGTGCTGTGTGCCCGCTTGCTCGATGCGGCGGCCCAGCGTCAGGGCTGGAGCACCAGCGTCGAAATAAGCGATGCGGCGCACCCCGAACGGCAATTGTCGGCGGCCACGATCGACGCGGCCGAATGGGTGTTGCTGGTGACCAGCGCGCCTGTGGATATGTCGCGTTTCGTCGGCAAGCGCTTGTTCCAGAGCACCCCGGCCCAGGCGCTGCAAGATGTCGAAGCGGTGCTGCGTCGTGGCGCTGAAGAGGCTCAGGTGTATGTCGCACCTCAAGCCGTGGTCGAGCCGGTGGCCGTGGTCAAGAACGCGCCGCGACTGGTTGCCGTGACGGCCTGTCCGACCGGTGTCGCCCACACCTTCATGGCGGCCGAAGCCTTGCAGCAAGCGGCCAAGCGCCTGGGCTATGACTTGCAGGTGGAAACCCAGGGCTCGGTCGGCGCACGCAACCCGCTGAGCAGCGACGCGATTGCCGACGCCGATGTGGTATTGCTGGCGGCGGACATCGAAGTCGCCACCGATCGTTTTGCCGGCAAGAAGATTTACCGTTGCGGCACCGGCATTGCTCTCAAGCAGGCTGAGGCAACGCTGAATAAAGCGCTGGCCGAAGGCAAGCAGGAAACCGCCTCGACCGGTGCCAAGGGGCCAGCCAGGCAAGAGAAGACCGGCGTCTACAAACACCTGCTGACCGGCGTGTCGTTCATGTTGCCGATGGTGGTGGCGGGCGGCTTGATGATCGCCTTGTCGTTCGTGTTCGGCATTACCGCGTTCAAGGAAGAGGGGACGCTGGCGGCGGCGCTGATGCAGATCGGCGGCGAGACTGCGTTCAAGCTGATGGTGCCGTTGTTGGCGGGTTATATCGCCTACTCGATTGCCGACCGTCCGGGCCTGGCGCCGGGGATGATTGGCGGGTTGCTGGCGAGTACCCTGGGCGCCGGGTTTATCGGCGGGATCATCGCCGGTTTTATCGCCGGTTACGCGGCGCAGGCGATCAATCGTTATGCACGGTTGCCGCAGAGTCTTGAGGCACTGAAACCGATCCTGATCATCCCGTTGCTGGCGAGCCTGTTCACCGGCCTGGTGATGATCTACGTGGTCGGCAAACCGGTGGCGGGCATGCTCGCCGGGCTTACGCATTTCCTCGACAGCATGGGCACCACCAACGCGATTCTGCTCGGCGTGTTGCTGGGCGGCATGATGTGCGTCGACCTCGGCGGGCCGATCAACAAGGCTGCGTATGCGTTTTCGGTCGGGTTGCTGGCGTCGTCGAGTTATGCACCGATGGCGGCGACCATGGCCGCCGGCATGGTGCCGCCGATCGGCCTGGGCATCGCCACGTTCATCGCCCGGCGCAAGTTCGCCCAGACTGAACGCGAGGCGGGTAAGGCGGCGCTGGTGCTGGGGCTGTGCTTCATCTCCGAAGGCGCAATTCCGTTTGCCGCGAAGGACCCGCTGCGGGTGATCCCGGCGAGCATTGCCGGCGGTGCGCTGACCGGTGCGTTGTCGATGTACTTCGGCTGCAAGCTGATGGCGCCCCATGGCGGGTTGTTCGTGTTGGCGATTCCGAATGCGATCAACCATGCGTTGCTGTATCTGCTGGCGATTGTTGCCGGGAGCTTGTTGACGGCGGTGGTGTATGCGCTGGTCAAGCGGCCGGAGGTGGTGGAGTTGGCGTTGGAGCCCGTCAAGGCATAGATCAAAAGATCGCAGCCTTCGGCAGCTCCTACATTGGAATGCATTCCCCTGTAGGAGCTGCCGAAGGCTGCGATCTTTTTTCCGGGAGAACACCATGAGCGAATTCGACCCCGGTCGGCGACGTGTCATGCAGGCGCTCGGTGCCGGTTTGTTGATGCCGAGCCTGGCACCGGCGGTGATCGCTTCGGTCAAGGATCGTCCGCAACTCACCGATGGCGTGCAGTCCGGCGACTTGCAGGGCGATAAAGCGATCGTCTGGAGCCGCTGCGATCGCCCCGCACGCATGGTGGTGGAGTGGGACACCCGCAGTCTTTTTCCCAACCCCCGGCGCTTCGTCTCGGCGCTGACAGACGCCCGCAGCGACTTCACGGCGCGGGTCGATCTCACCGGCCTGCCCGCCGACCAGGCGATTTTCTATCGCGTGCAATTCGAAGACGCCCAGAGCGGCGTCGCCAGTGAACCCTGGTTCGGCCACCTGCGCAGCGTGCCCCAGACCCGGCGCGACATTCGTTTCGTCTGGAGCGGCGACACTGCTGGCCAGGGCTACGGTATCAATCCAGACATCGGCGGCATGCGCATCTACGAAGCGATGCGCCTGCGCCTGCCGGACTTCTTTATCCACAGCGGCGACACCATCTATGCCGACGGCCCGATACCGGCGCAGCTCCTCACCGAGGGCGGCCGGGTGTGGCGCAACATTACCAGCGAGGCGAAGAGCAGGGTCGCCAAAAACCTCGACGATTTCCGTGGCAATTACCGCTACAACCTGATGGACGAAAACATCCGCCGCTTCAACGCCGAAGTCCCGCAGATCTGGCAATGGGATGACCACGAAGTGGTGAACAACTGGTCTCCGGGCACAGCGCTGGGTGTGCGCTACGCCAACAAAGATATCCACAGCCTGGTCAGTCGTGGACGTCAGGCCTGGCTCGAATATGCACCGATGCGCTGGCAGAGCGCCGAGGGTGGCAAACGGATTTACCGTCAAATCGATTACGGGCCGTTGCTCGATGTGTTCGTGCTCGACATGCGCAGTTATCGCGGGGCCAATGACGCCAACCTTGGCGATGCCAAGCCGTTTCTTGGGCGCGAACAACTGGACTGGCTGAAGGCTTCGTTGAAAGCGTCCAAGGCCCAATGGAAAGTCATCGCCGCCGACATGTCGATTGGCCTCGGCGCACCGGATGGCAAGGTCAGCCCCGGCGTGACGCGCTGGGAAGCGGTGGCCAACGGTGACCCCGGACCGGCTCAGGGGCGGGAGCTGGAAATCGCCGAGCTGCTGGGTTTTCTGCGGGCGCAGCAGGTGCGCAATTTTGTCTGGCTGACGGCGGAGGTGCACTATTGCGCGGCGCATCACTATCACCCTGACCGTGCCGCGTTCCAGGACTTCGAACCGTTCTGGGAGTTTGTCGCGGGGCCGCTGAATGCGGGGAGCTTCGGCCCGGATACGCTGGACAGAACTTTCGGTCCTGAAGTGGTGTTCGAGAAAGCGCCACCGGTGCACAACATGTCGCCGTTTGGCGGATTCCAGTTTTTTGGCGAGGTGAACATCGACGGGCAGAGCGGGGAGTTGAGTGTGGTGTTGCGGGATCTGGAGGGGGTGGCGGTGTTCGAGCAGAAACTGCAACCTCTGTAACAACACCAATCCCATCCCCTTGTAGGAGCTGCCGCAGGCTGCGATCTTTTGATGTTGAAAAAATCAAAAGATCGCAGCCTGCGGCAGCTCCTACAAGGGCGTGCGGGGTCAGTAGACGTCGCGGCGGTAGCGGCCCTGTTCGATCAGGCGCTCGACCTCGGCAGCGCCGAGTACATCGTTGAGCACTTGATCGACGCCTGAGGCCATGCCCTGCAGGCTGCCGCAGATGTAGATCACCGCACCGTCCGCCAGCCATTTCTTCAGCTCATTGGCCGATTCGCGCAGGCGATCCTGCACGTAGATCTTCTCGGCCTGGTCCCGGGAAAACGCCAGGTCCAGGCGCTCGAGATCGCCGGCAATCAACCACTCTTGCAGCTCATCGCGACACAGGTAGTCGTGCTCACGATTGCGCTCGCCGAACAACAGCCAGTGACGCTGTTGGCCATCGGCGATGCGCGCCTTGAGCAGGCTGCGCAAGCCGGCGAGGCCGGTGCCGTTGCCCAGCAGGATCATCGGCACCGGTTCGTTGGGCAGGTGAAAGCCGCTGTTGCGCCGCACCCGCAGGCTGATGCTGCCGCCCACGGGGGCGTGTTCGGTCAGCCAGCCGGAACCGACGCCAAGGCTGCCATCGGCATGCAGCTCCTGGCGCACGATCAGCTCCAGGACACCATCGGCGGCAATCGAGGCGATGGAGTATTCGCGCATCGCCAACGGCACCAGCGCATCCACCAGCGCCTGGGCATGCAAGCCGACCAGGTGCGTACGGTTCTCGGGCAGCTGGCGACCGGCGAGGGCCTGCTCCAGGGTTTGCGCCAAGCCATCGAGTTCAATCGTGGCGCGGCCGTCGATCCCCAGGCCGTCGAGGAAGTGTTCGATGGCCCAAGGGCAATTGCGTGGCAGCACTTCCACCAGGTCACCGGCCAGCCAACTGCTGGTGGTGGGGGCGGCCAGGCCAAGCAGGTACACCGGGGAACCGCTGCTGTCCGGGTTGAGCAGCTCGCGACGGGTCAGGGTCCAGTTGTCGTAACGCGGGGCCTGCCAGGTGTCGATCGGCGCCTGGCCGGTCAGCTGGCCGAGTTGCTGCTGCCAGTGACGCAAGGCATAGGGGTCGCCACTGTCGACTTCCACCGGCGCGAACAAGGTCTTGCCGCCGTGCTCGCCCAGCCAGTTGTGCAGGCGGTGGGCGAACCCGCAGAAGTGTTGATACTGCCGGTCGCCGAGGCCAAGCACGGCGTAGTTCAGGCTGTCGAGGCTCAACGCCCGGCCCAGCACCTTGCGCTCGAAACCGCGGGCGCTGTCCGGCGCTTCGCCGTCACCGAAGGTGCTGACCACGAACAGCGCATTGCTTGAGCCCTGCAGATCCTGCTCGCTGACAGTGGCCAACGGCTGCACGTTGACTGGCAGGCCAGCAGCCTGCAACTGGCCGGCGGTCTGCCAGGCCAGTTGCTCGGCAAAGCCACTCTGGCTGGCGAAACCGATCAGCCATGCCGGGGTGTCGCCGGCGGGTTGGGCCAGGCCTTTGCGGGCGTCCTTGATCTGGCGTTTCTTGCGCCGGCGATCCAGGTACAGCAGCCAGCCGGTGATGAAGAACAGCGGCATGCTCAAGGCCGTGAGCGTCAGGATGATGCGCCCGACGATGCCGAAGTAGCTGCCTACGTGCAGCGCATAGATGCTGGTCAGCAGTTGCGCTTTGACGCTCTTGTCGCTGTAGCGGTCATGGTGTTTGATCGCGCCGGTCACCGGGTCGAGGCTGATCTGGTTCAGCGCACGGTCGTGGGGCGAGTTTTTCAACAGGTAGAAAACGGTCGCCGGTTGCCCGGCCACGGGGGGCATGCGCGTGTTGTAGAAGCTCAGGTCGGGACCGGCGGCGCTGTAGATGCTGCTCCACATCGCCGAATAATCGGCCGTCGGCGCCGGACCGCTTGGCCCAGGGCCGCGTCCGCCGCGCACGCGTTCGTTCTGTGGCGAATCGGAGAGCAATCGGGTCAGGCCCTTGTTGTACCACTCGTAGGACCAGGACAGCCCGGTCAACGCGGCCAGGAGGTAAAACACCAGGCACCAGGTGCCGGCAATCGAGTGCAGGTCCCAGTTGAAGCTGCGGCCTTTTTTCTTCCAGTCGAGGGTCAGCCAGGCGCGCCAGCTTTTCCACTGGCGAGGCCAGCGCAGGTACAGGCCGGACAGGCAGAAGAACACCAGGATCAGGGTGCAGGCACCGGTGATCTGCCGACCGGTATCGCCCATGGCAAGGAAGCGGTGCAGTTGCAGCATCAGGCCGAAGAAGCCCTGGCCGGTGGCGTCGCCCAGCAGTTCACCGGTGTAGGGGTCGAAGTAACGCATGGGGCCGCGCCGCTCGCCCGCTGGCGGAGTGAAGAACACTTTGGCGGCAGTGTCGCTGTCGATGCCCACCGAGAGCATTGCGACTTTCATGCCCGTCGTCGCTTCGATCTTTTCCACCAGATCGGCGGGTGGCAGCACGCCAGCGACTTGCTTCTGGACTTGCAACACGGAAGGGTTCAGCGCGGACAGGATCTCATCCTGAAACGAGACCGTCGCACCGGTGATGCCCATCAGGGCCAGGACCAGTCCGGCAGTGATGCCAAAAAACCAGTGCAACTGGAACAGGGTTTTCTTCAACACGTCGCTCGCCTTGTTCGTTCAAAAGTAATCATCACGGCGCGCATTATGCCGTGGGTTGTCGAGAAACATTCCCTTTGCACACAAAAGCCCCGTTCACCTGGATGAACGGGGCTGGCCCCCTGTGAGCTGCCGAAGGCTGCGATCCTTTGATCTTGAAAAACAAAATCAAAAGATCGCAGCCTGCGGCAGCTCCTACAGGTGAGTACGCATTGCCTGTAGGAGCTGTCGAGTGCAACGAGGCTGCGATCTTTTAAAAGGCAGCGCCTACAGGTTTGAGTCATCAGAAGTGGAAGTTGGTGCTCAGCAACGCAGTCCGGCCCGCCGCCTGGTTGGCGAAGTGGGTGGAGAACGCCTTGTCGTAGTAGGTGACGTCGGTCAGGTTCTGCACGTTCAGTTGCAGGTCGATGTTCTTGGTCAGCTTGTAGGCGGCCATCGCGTCGTAACGCACATAGTCGTTGACCATGGTGGTGTTGGCCACGCTGCCGAACACGTCGTCGACATAGAACGCACCGCCACCGATGGTCAGCTTCGGCGTGACCTGGTAGGTCGTCCACAGGCTGGCGCTGTTTTTCGGCGTGTTAGGCAGTTCGTTGCCATCGTTGGCCGCACCCAGCGGACCACCGTCAACCTGCTCGCTGTCCATGTAGGCGTAACCGGCGAAGACTTGCCATTTGTCGGTGAGCTTGCCGGTGGCCGACAGCTCGACACCCTGCACGCGGGTCTTGCCGGCGTTTTCGTACGAGGTGGTATCGACCTGCACACGGGCGTTGTCTTTCTCGGTGCGGAAGATATCCGCGGTCAAGGACAGACGATCGTTCAGCAGATCCCACTTGGTACCGATTTCGTAGTTCTTGGTGGTTTCCGGCTCCATGTCGCTGCTCAGCAGGTTGCCGTTACGATCCGGAGTGCCGCCCAGCGGGTTGCCGTCCTGACCTTCGCCAAGCGTGGAGCCCGGAGGTGTCGCGGACGTCGCGTAGGACGCATAGATGCTGCCATTTTCCGCGGGTTTGTAGACCACACCGAACTGACCGGTAACGAACTCGCTGACGTCATCGCCCTTGGAAGTCGTGGTGCCGGCGGCGTTGTAGGTCTTGTAGTCGGTGTCGAAATGGTCGTAGCGCAGGCCCATGTTCACCAGCCACTGATCGGACAACGTCAGGGTGTCGAACACGTAAAGCGCGTAGGTTTTACCCGTGGTGTCGGTGCCGGCGTAGTTGCGGCTGATCGAACCGTTCCATGGATCGTTCGGGTTCGGGTTCGCCAGCGAGGTGCAGTTGTAGCCACTTGGTGCGCCGATGATTGCCGGGTTGCAAGTGGTGGTGGCTGCGGGTGTCCCCGGCGTGGTGTCGGTGTTGACGGTGTATGAGGACTTCTTGCTTTCCTCGCGGCTCAACTCGATACCGGTGGCGAAGCTGTTCTTGAAGCCGGCGATGTAGACATCACCAAACAGGTCGGTCTGGTTGGTCGTCGTATCGGTGTTGCTCACACGGGTGTTGGCCCGACGCCAGACGGTGCCGTTGTTGACGTTGCCCTTGCTGTCGTCCGGCTGGGTCAGGATGTAGTCCTGCATGCTGCTGCCGTGGCGCAGGGTGTTCTTGACGGTCAGTGCGTCGTTCAGGTCGTGCTCGACGGCGATGGTCGCGGTGTCGGTACGGCCCTTGCGGAAGTCACGATCGGTCAGGCCGTAGAAGTTGCTGCTGTCGCCGCCGGCGTAAGGTTTGTCCGGATTGGACTTGGTGCGGGCAGCCGAGCCACCGGCCGGGATGGTGTAGGGAATACCCGAGTCCGGCGTGTCGTTGCTTTCCAGGTGGTAGTAGTCAAGGTTGACGCGGGTGTCGGTGCCCAGGCCAAAGGCCAGCGATGGCGCGACGCCCCAGCGATCGTAGTCGACGCTTTCACGGCCGGCGACGTTGCTTTCGTGGCTCATCAGGTTCAGACGACCGGCAGCGGTGTCGGAGAACTGGTAGTTGCCGTCCATGGTGTAGCGCTGGGTCTGGTCCGAACCCCAGGTGAAGCCACCGTCGAACGAGTCGCCCAGGTGCGCTTTCTTGCTCACCAGGTTGATGCTGCCGCCGGCTGCGCCGCGACCGCCAATGGCCGAGTTCGGGCCCTTGCTCACTTCGATCGATTCAACGGCGAAGATTTCGCGGCTCTGCGAACCGGTATCGCGCACGCCGTCCAGGTAGGTGTCGCCCTGGGCATCGAAGCCACGGATGAAAGGACGGTCGCCCTGTGGGTTGCCGCCTTCGCCGGCACCGAAGGTGATGCCTGGAACGGTGCGCAGTGCGTCCTGCATGTTCAGGGCGCCGGTGTCCTTGAGGACCTGCTGCGGGATGACGGTGATCGAGCGCGGAGTGTCTACCAGCGGCGCGGTGTACTTGGGCGAGGAGGCTTTCTCGACGTTGTAGGAGGTCTCGTCCTGGGCTTCGCCGGTGATCGCGGTAGCGCCAAGGGAAATGGTGTTGCTCGGCGCTTTCTCGTCGGTTTTTTCAGCGGCGAAAGCCATGTGGCCCGCAGAGCCGGCCGTGATTGCCACGCCAATGGCGCAAGTGAGCAGACGCGGTGAACTGACCGGTAGTTGTGGGTGCTGACGTGACATTTTTTATTCCCCTCCCCAAGGATTTGAGGCGGCGGAATATAGGGTAAACACGTATTCGTATCAATTGCGAAACATTACTATTCGCACTGAATTTACATTCTTTACAATTTAACCTTACGGTTTTTGCTGTTTCATTCGTCTGGCGGGTTTTACACAGGCAATAAGAATCAATACCATTGGCACCCTTTTGCTTTCAGGTGCTTGCCCCATGCTGCTGCACATTCCCGGCTTGTTCGAAAAAGAAGAAGTGCAGCGCATTCGCGAGGCCTTGCAACAGGCTGATTGGGCCGATGGCAAGATCACCGCCGGCTATCAATCGGCCAAGGCCAAGCACAACCTGCAGCTGCCGGAAGGTCATCCGCTGGCCAAGGAAATCGGCGCGGCCATGCTGGAGCGGCTGTGGAAGAATCCGCAGTTCATGTCGGCGGCATTGCCGCACAAGGTGTTTCCTCCGTTGCTGAACTGTTACACGGCCGGCGGCAGTTTCGACTTCCACATCGACAACGCCGTGCGCCAGCCCAAGGGCAGTATCGAACGGGTGCGCACCGACCTTTCCGCCACGCTGTTCTTCAGCGAGCCCGAGGACTACGACGGCGGCGAACTGGAAATCCAGGACACCTACGGCACCCAGCGCGTGAAGTTGCCGGCTGGGGACATGGTGTTGTACCCGGGCACCAGCCTGCACAAGGTCAATGCGGTTACCCGAGGTACACGTTACGCCTCGTTCTTCTGGACCCAGAGCCTGGTGCGCGAAGACAGCCAGCGTGCCCTGTTATTCGAGAT
Source organism: Pseudomonas sp. PLMAX (assembly GCF_046042685.1). Lineage (NCBI taxonomy): Bacteria > Pseudomonadati > Pseudomonadota > Gammaproteobacteria > Pseudomonadales > Pseudomonadaceae > Pseudomonas > Pseudomonas sp. PLMAX. Next base: position 999,045 of record NZ_CP064949.1, read on the forward strand.
GGACGGGGCGATCCGGCAGTTGACCGAGGACGTGCCGGATCACCCTTCGCTGATTCGCCTGACCGGTACCTATCACAACCTGTTGCGTCGCTGGGTCGAGGTATGAGTTTTCAATTGCGTCGCGAGGAAGTCTTCGACGGCGATGCGCTCAAATCCATGCTTGATGAAAGCCCGGCCCGTGCTGCCCAAGCCATTTTGATGGCTGCCCGCGAAAACCTCCTCGATGCCCAGGCGTTGCTCGGGCAGATTCTGCTGGACGGGCAGGGGATCGCCCAGGATCAGCCGCTGGCCGTGCGCTGGTTTGACATCGCCGCCCGGCGTGGACATCTGATGGCGCGTAACATGCTCGGGCGTTGTCATGAGCATGGTTGGGGCTGCGAGGCGGATGCCGCTGTTGCCGCCGTACACTATCGCCAGGCTGCAGAAGCCGGGCTGGATTGGGCGATGTACAACTACGCCAATCTGCTGGCGACCGGGCGTGGGGTGGTTGAGGATCAACTGCAGGCGCTCAACCTCTATCGCCGCGCGGCTGAGCTGGGCCACGCGAAGTCGATGAATCTGCTGGGGCGATATCTGGAAGAAGGGCAGGTGTGCCCTGCGGACCCGGCGGCGGCCCGTGACTGGTATCGGCGTTCGGCCGAGGGTGGGGATTTTCGCGGGCAGTTCAGCTTTGCGGCGGTGTTGGCTGATGAAGGGAATGTCGATCAAGCGCTGGTTTGGCTACGTAAGGCGCTGATCACCGGGAATCTGAATTTTCTGCGGGTGGCGAGCGGGGCGCTGATGAGCGCCACGGATCCGCGCATCCAGATGCTGGCGAACGATTACCGCCGCCGCTGCACCGAACTCGCCTCGGTCCTGTAGGAGCCGGCTTGCTGGCGATTAACGGTCACGCGGTATATCTGGTTAACCGCGGTGCCTGGATCGCCAGCAAGCCGGCTCCTACAGGGTTGTGGTGGGTCGATATTTTGTAATCACCCACAAAAAAGCCCATGACACGTCATGGGCTTTTTGATTTCTGCGAGCGGTACTTACACGTAGAACGACTTCAGCGGCGGGAAGCCATTGAACTCGACGGCGCTGTAGCTGGTGGTGTACGCACCGGTCGACAGCCAGTACAGGCGATCACCGATGGCCAGGTTCAGCGGCAGGCCGTACTTGTAGTTCTCGTACATGATGTCGGCGCTGTCGCAGGTAGGACCGGCGATGACGACTTCTTCCATCTCGCCTTTCTTTTCGGTCCAGATCGGGAACTTGATGGCTTCGTCCATGGTTTCGATCAGGCCGGAGAACTTGCCCACGTCCGTGTACACCCAACGCTCGACGGCGGTACGGGATTTACGCGCGACCAGCACCACTTCGCTGACCAGGATGCCGGCGTTGGCGATCAGCGAACGGCCCGGCTCCAGGATGATTTCCGGCAGGTCGTCGCCGAAGTCTTCCTTGAGGAAGCGAATGATTTCTTCAGCGTAGGTTTCCAGGCTGTTGGTGCGGGTGATGTAGTTGGCCGGGAAGCCACCGCCCATGTTGATCAGCTTCAGGACGATGCCGTCTTCTTCCTTCAGGCGCTCGAAGATCACCTTGACCTTGGCGATCGCGGCGTCCCAGACGCTGATGTCGCGCTGCTGCGAGCCCACGTGGAAGGAGATGCCGTACGGCACCAGGCCCAGGTCACGGGCGAGGATCAGCAGGTCCATGGCCATGTCGGTCTGGCAGCCGAATTTGCGCGACAAAGGCCAGTCGGCGGTGGTCGAGCCTTCGGTCAGGATACGTACGTAGACTTTCGAGCCCGGTGCGGCCTTGGCGATGTTGCGCAGGTCGGCTTCGGAGTCGGTGGCATACAGGCGCACGCCCTTCTCGTAGAAGTAGCGGATGTCCTTGGATTTCTTGATGGTGTTGCCGTAGCTGATCTGGTCGGCGCTGACGCCGCGGCTCAGCACTTTGTCCAGCTCGTAGATCGAGGCGATGTCGAAGCTCGAGCCTTTCTCTTTGAGCAGGTCGATGATTTCCACGGCCGGGTTGGCCTTGACCGCGTAGTAGACCTTGGCGAATTCGAAACCGGCGCGCAGGTCATCGTAGGCCTGGCTGATCATCGCGGTGTCGATCACCACGAACGGGGTTTCTTGCTTGTCGGCGAACGCCTTCATTTTCTGAAAGGTTTCGCGCGCGAAATAATCTTCGACCTGGATCGACATGCTGGGAACTCCTACTGGCAAACTGAAATTATCAATGGGTGCAAATGAACGTCCTCCGTATCCCCACTTTGGTTCGCCTACTTCCCAAGGCATGTCGCCGAAAGCAAAAAGGCCATGGGGAAGCGCTGCTTTCCCTTGGCCTTGCTGTCTCGTCGTCAGTACTTGAGCCGGATGGATCGTTTCCAGCATGGACGTTCGGCGCGAACTTTAGGGCGTGAGGGGCTTGAGATCAACAAAAAATGTCGCGTTTTTACACGCATCCGTCGTGCGGTCCCCGACAGCTACTGGTGTAAAGGACCTATGTGACGGTGTGATGTTCCCGTTGCAGGGAGATTTGAGGTGTTTCAGGGGGATTTGTGGTGTGCCATTCGCGAGCAAGCCCGCTCCCACACTCAACCGCGTTCACTCATCGGAGTGCGGGCGAAATGTGGGAGCGGGCTTGGTCCGGGCGGCGTTCCGACGAAGGCGTCAGATCAGGCGACAGCAGTTTCTGCTGGCGAAACAATACTGGTCTTGCCCCCACGGGACTTGCCAGAGCTCAAGTACTCGGCAATCGACTCCTGAGTCACCTCACCCAAAAACACCCGCTCGGCATCCATCACCGGCAACCACGAGCGATTGAACTCATACATGCGCGACAACAGGATGCGCAAATGCTCGTCATACGCCGCCGTGGCGTTGAACTCACGCAGATACTGCCCGCAAGTGCCGCTCTGACGGTGCAGGTCGCGACGACGCACATAACCCAGCGCCTTGTTCTCGGCACAGGTGACCACCACGTAGCGACGGTCATGCTCGTCCATCAATTCCAGCGCATCGGCCACCGGCGTTTCCGGGCTTACCGACGGCGCGTTGTCCGCCGCATCTTCGGCTTTCACCAGCAACAGACGCTTGAGGGTGCTGTCCTGGCCGACGAAATTGCTGACGAAATCGTCCGCCGGGTGCGCCAGCAGGGTGTCCGGATGGTCGATCTGCAGCAGTTTGCCGGCGCGGAAGATCGCGATCTTGTCACCCAGCTTGATGGCTTCGTCGATGTCGTGGCTGACCATGATCACGGTCTTGTTCAGCGCCCGCTGCATCTCGAAGAACTCGTTCTGGATCATCTCGCGGTTGATCGGGTCGACCGCGCCGAACGGTTCGTCCATCAGCAACAGCGGTGCATCGGCGGCCAGTGCGCGAATCACGCCGATCCGCTGTTGCTGGCCACCGGACAGTTCCCGAGGGTAGCGATGCAGGTACTGCTTGGGTTCCAGCTTGATCATGCTCATCAACTCGCGGGCGCGGTCGTGGCATTTCTGTTTGTCCCAGCCAAGCAGCTTGGGCACCACGACGATGTTTTCTTCGATGGTCATGTTGGGGAACAGGCCGATCTGCTGGATCACATAACCGATGTTACGGCGCAGGGTCACTTCGTCGAGGCCGGTGGTGTCTTCACCATTGATCAGGATCTTGCCCGAGGTCGGTTTGATCAGGCGGTTGATCATCTTCAGCGTGGTGCTCTTGCCGCAGCCCGAAGGCCCGAGGAATACGCAGATTTCGCCTTCATTGACGGTCAGGCTCACCGAGTCCACGGCTTTCACGTCTTTGCCGTTGCTTTGGAAGGTCTTGCTGAGGTTTTGAAGTTCAATCATTTGAGCAGTCCTTTTGGAGTCAGCGAGCGTTGCAGCCATTGCAGAAGCAGGTCGGCGAAGATGGCCAGGAGGCTGACCAGCACGGCGCCGACGATCAGCATCGACATGTCGCTGCGGCTGATGGAAGCGAGGATGAGTACGCCGAGGCCACCGGCGCCGATGGTCGCGGCGATGGTCATGACACCGATGTTCATGACCACGGCGGTGCGCACACCGGCGAGGATCACTGGCACGGCAATCGGCAGTTCGACCATGCGCAGGCGCTGGCCGAAGGTCATGCCGATGCCGCGCGCGGCTTCGCGGATGCCCGGTTCGACGTTGGTCAGGGCCAGGTAGGTGTTACGCATGATCGGCAGCAGCGAGTATAGGAACACCGCGGTGATGGCCGGCATCGGGCCCAGGCCTTGGCCGAACTTGGAGTAGAACGGCAGCAGCAGGCCGAACAGGGCAATCGACGGCACCGTCAGCAGCACCGTGGCGCTGGCCTGGAGCGGGCCGGCGAGCGTCGGGAAACGCGTCATCAACACGCCCAGCGGCACACCGACCACGATCGCCAGGGTCACGGCGATGCCCACCAGGGTGATGTGTTGCCCGGTCAGGTGCAGTACCTGTGCCCAGTCGAGGTGGGAAAAGGCGTTGAGAAATTCCATGGCTTTTCCTCCTTATTTGATTGGATGCTGGCGCAGGAAATCTGCGGCAACGGACGAAGGGCTTTGGTGATCGACATCGACCCGCGCATTAAGCTCGCGCATGGTGTTGTCGTCGAACAGTTCAGCCAGCGGCTTGAGCTGTTCGGCCAATTGCGGATGCGCATCGAGGTAGGCCTGGCGCACCACGGGCGCGGCGGTGTAGTCGGGGAAGTAGTGCTTGTCGTCTTCCAGCAGCTTGAGCTTGAAGGCGTTCAAGCGACCGTCGGTGGTGTAGACCAGACCGGCGAATACTTGACCGTTGCGCAGGGCGGTGTAGACCAGGCCGGCGTCCATCTGGCGGATGTTCTTGCGGGTCAGGCTCATGTCGTACAGCTTGACCATGCCGTCCAGACCGTCGGAACGGTTGGCGAACTCGGTGTCCAGCGCCACCAGATTGTTGGTCCTGGCTTCATCGCGCAGCACCTTGTTCAGATCGCTGATGCTGTGGATCTGCGGGTATTTATCCGCGACGTTTTTCGGCAGGGCGAGGGCATAGGTGTTGCTGAATTTCGACGGGGTCAGCCAGACCAGGCCTTTTTTCCCGTCGAGTTCTTTCACCCGGGCGTAGGACTGTTCGCTGTCGAGTTTTTCCGTCACATGGTTGTAGGCCACCAGCGACACGCCGGTGTATTCCCAGAGCATGTCCAGCTGTCCGCTTTCGTGGGCGCTGCGGGCCAGATTGCTGCCCAGGCCGCCGGTCACCTGCACGTCATAACCCTTGGTGCGCAGGTACTGGGAGGTGATCTCCGCCAGCAGCGTCTGTTCGGTGAACACCCGGGCGCCGATGCGGATCAACGGTTTTTCCGCGGCTTGGGCAAATCCTGCGAACAGCAGGACGCAGCCCAGTAAAAAGCTTGAAGTCTTCATGATGATTCCTTTGCCGAGGCTTAAGACGGGCGCAAACCGCGTTCGAGCCAGAGACGGCTGGCGATTGTCACCAGGCCATCGAGCAGCAACGCCAGCAGGGCGGTGCAGGCCGCGCCCAGCAGCAGTTGCGGCTGGTTGTTCAGGGCGATGCCGGGGAAGATCAGGCTGCCCAGGCTGTTCGCGCCGATCAGGAACGCCAGTGGCGCGGTACCCACGTTGATCGCCAGGGCCACGCGCACGCCACCGATGATGATCGGCACGGCATTCGGCAGTTCGACCCGCCACAGCACTTGAGACGGGGTCATGCCGATGCCGACGGCGGCTTCCTTGAGCGAACCCTGGACGTTTTTCAGGCCTTCGTAGGTGTTGCGCACGATGGGCAACAGTGAAGCGAGGAACAGGGCGAAGATCGCGGGGCCGCTGCCGATGCCGAGGATGCCCAGGGCGATGGCCAGTACGGCGAGAGGCGGCACGGTGTTGCCGATGTTGAAGAGCTGCATGAAGCGCTCGGCGCGACCCACCATGCTCGGGCGGCTGAGGAAGATGCCGGCGGGGATGCCCACAACGAGGGCGGCCAGCATGGAAGCGAGGACGAGAATCAGATGAGCTTGCAGGTAAAACAACAAATCGTCGCGGTAGTGTTCGATCGTGTTGATGCCGATCCAGTGGATCAGCAGGGCCAGAAGGGCGATTACCAGCGCGCCTCCTATCAGCCCTTTGCCATAGCGAATAGCCACAGGCGGACTCCTTTTTTTCAGTCGGCGAACACTTCCCCGTGTGGCAACGCCATTCCTGGCTGCCGAAAAAGTGATCGCGAGATGCAGCTCATGCCGAGCGCTTTCCACTGTAGGAGCGAGCTTGCTCGCGATGGGCGTCAACGATAACGCTGGGTACCTGAATGTACGCGTTGTCTGGACGTTTTTCGCGAGCAAGCTCGCTCCTACAGAGGGCTAGCGCACGGCTATCGAGCCATGAGCACAGCCTCGTCAGGCTGAAATGCGGGTGTTTCAGGCCCCCGACGAGTGGTCGTTACGGGGGAGTGGACGTCTCCGTGCTTTAAAAGGTTCCCATCTACGGCAGCATTTGGCCACCCCTGATGTGCTCAACGGTTCGGTTATTGACTCAACTTGGGCTATAATCTGCGCCCTTTTTTGAATCACCTGCCAGGCGATTTCCCATGACCAAACAGGCCGCCGAAGTCGCGAAACGCCGCACTTTCGCCATTATTTCCCACCCCGATGCCGGTAAGACCACCATCACCGAGAAGCTCTTGCTGATGGGCAAGGCGATTGCGGTAGCCGGTACGGTGAAATCTCGTAAATCCGACCGCCATGCCACCTCCGACTGGATGGAAATGGAAAAACAACGGGGTATTTCCATTACCACGTCGGTCATGCAGTTCCCGTATCGCGAGCACATGATCAACCTGCTCGACACCCCGGGCCACGAAGACTTCTCCGAAGATACCTACCGCACCCTGACGGCAGTGGACTCGGCCTTGATGGTCCTCGACGGCGGTAAGGGCGTTGAGCCACGGACCATCGCCTTGATGGACGTCTGCCGTCTGCGTGACACGCCGATCGTCAGCTTCATCAACAAACTCGACCGTGACATCCGCGACCCGATCGAACTGCTCGACGAAATCGAAGCGGTCCTCAAGATCAAGGCCGCGCCGATCACCTGGCCGATCGGCTGCTACCGTGACTTCAAAGGCGTGTATCACCTCGCCGACGACTACATCATCGTCTACACCGCCGGTCACGGCCACGAGCGCACCGAAACCAAAATCATCGAGAAGCTCGATTCCGATGAAGCCCGCGCGCACCTGGGTGACGAATACGAGCGTTTCATCGAGCAACTGGAGTTGGTGCAGGGTGCCTGCCACGAATTCAACCAGCAGGAATTCCTCGATGGCCAGCTGACCCCGGTGTTCTTCGGTACCGCACTGGGCAACTTCGGTGTCGACCACGTACTCGACGCCGTCGTTGACTGGGCTCCGCGCCCACTGGCCCGGGTGGCCAACGAGCGCACCGTGGAGCCGGTGGAAGAGAAGTTCTCGGGCTTCATCTTCAAGATCCAGGCGAACATGGACCCGAAACACCGCGACCGTATCGCCTTCATGCGCATCTGCTCCGGCAAGTACGAAAAAGGCATGAAGATGCGCCACGTGCGCACCGGCAAGGACGTGCGCATCGGCGATGCACTGACCTTCTTCTCCTCCGAGCGTGAGCAACTGGAAGAAGCGTTTGCCGGGGACATCATCGGCCTGCACAACCACGGCACCATCCAGATCGGCGACACCTTCAGCGAAGGCGAAGTCCTGGGTTTCACCGGCATCCCGCACTTCGCGCCGGAACTGTTCCGCCGCGTACGCCTGAAGGACCCGCTGAAATCCAAGCAACTGCGCCAGGGCCTGCAACAGCTGGCCGAAGAAGGCGCGACCCAGGTGTTCTTCCCGGAACGCAGCAACGACATCATCCTCGGCGCCGTCGGTGTGCTGCAGTTCGACGTGGTCGCCAGCCGCCTGAAGGAGGAATACAAGGTCGAGTGCTCCTACGAGCCAATCACCGTTTATTCCGCGCGCTGGATCGAATGCAGCGACAAGAAGAAGCTTGAGGAATTTTCCAACAAGGCCGTGGAAAACCTGGCACTGGACGGCGGCGGTCACCTGACCTACCTCGCGCCTACCCGGGTCAACCTGGCCCTGATGGAAGAGCGCTGGCCGGACGTGAAATTCCGCGCGACGCGCGAGCATCACTAAGCATCAAGTTGAAACACCCAAAACCCCGTTGCGAAAGCTGCGGGGTTTTTTGTTACCACACGGTTCAATGTGGGAGCGGGCTTGCTCGCGAAAGCGGAGTGTCAGTCAACATTGATATTGGGTGTGATGGACTCTTCGCGAGCAAGCCCGCTCCCACACTGGACAGTGTTGTTATTGAGTTTGGGTATAACCCTTATTCAAAACCAGTCTCTACATTCACGGCATTTCCGCCCATCCGTTAGCGTCCTATCTGGAGAACGGGGCTGATCGCGACTAGATTTAATCAGCGCCAGACAGGCACTCTACGAAAGGATGGACTCGGCTATGAACAGGTTGCTACGCATTGTGTTGCTGTTGAAGGTATTGGTGATGCTGGCTTTCGGCAGTTCGGCGGTCTGGGCCGAGTGCGAGGATCATGAAACCCAGGCGTCGAGCGGGCAGGGGACCCACGGTGAGCTGATGATCGCCAAGTCCGAATCGGAACCGGGCGACAAGGGGCAGGGTGGTGCCGACAACGATGATGACTCGACCACCGATGAACCGGACTCCGACGATTCGGACGAAGGCGATAGCCAGACGTAAATGGCAGACAAAACAACCCCCCTGTAGGAGCGAGCTTGCTCGCGATGGACGTCAACGATGACACGTGCTTTCAGAAAGAATGCGGCGTATTTGAGTGCATCGCGAGCAAGCTCGCTCCTACAGGAGTTCTGGGCTCAGGTTTGAAGCCCGTAGACCACCGGCCCGTGATGCCCGAAGTCGATGAATGCCTCGGCGCCAATGATAATGCGAGCGGCGCCCTGCACCTTCACGTCCCACGCCAGTCCCCCTGAAGGACCAAAGGAAACCCACCCTGACCCGGACCTGCCGAATCGGGTGTCATGCTCTCCATTGTGCAACAACCTGCCAGCGATGATATGCAGTGCCCGATTGTGACCGACCACGACAATCTTGCCATCCGGCTGCTGGGCCAAGGATCTCCAGAATGTTTCAGGACCGGTGTCGGTCAATACCGGACGCCCGCCATTCCACTCCTTGTCGGGGTGACCGTCTGCGGTAAATCTCATCACCATGCCGATGGTATCCATCAGACCGCCAGCACACACCAGCTTGCCATCAGCCTGTGCGATGAGTTGACGCATTCTGAGTGAGCCATCCGATATTGCGAAGAAAGCAAAGCCATCGACACCAAATTGGCTATCGATCTTCCCTTGCAGATCATAACGTGCAAGAACGAGCTGACCGGATAGGGTGGTCCCGCCAACAACTATTTTTCCGCCTTGAATCACAACGCTGTTAACACGGATGAAGTCATCCCCGTTTTCGATCTCGATAAAACCCCTAACACCGAAACCGGTATCGAGTTCACCATTACTGTGCAGGCGAGCCAGCAGTGACCCTTGGGATTCACTGATGTAATAGGTGAACGACACAAGCACTTTTCCATCACCCTGCAGACAACCGTCGATCAACTCCACTTGGGAATAATCATGCTGTGCCACAGGAACAACGACACTGCCAAAGACCAGGTCAGGGCTGCCGTTGGCATTAAAGCGTCTCAGTGCTGCCCGGCGGATACCGTCGGGTTCCCGGGTCTCGCCGATCACCAGGATCCTGCGATCGTCCTGCAGTAGCAAGCGCACCGGCGTTGCCTGTTTACCGCTGACAAACTGCCACTCACCGGTGTTGCCGTCATGACCAAAGTTCGTGTCCTTGATACCGTCAAAATCGGTTCGGTACAGAGTGAAACCCTTTCCCTGCTGGGTAGCGTAGGTCAGGGCACCTTCAGCCGATAACACGACGGCCCTGACCGAGCCGGCCAGAAAGTCGGGGCGGATCTGGCCAAAATCACCAAATCCCGGGTCTAGCTGACCAGCGTTTTCGATTGTTGTTTGAATTTCCATGATGCTTGCACCTGTCCCTGTCGTTTGAATGTTTCCGGGTCTACGCCTTGTGTCGCGTGACTCTCCGACGGGATTCAAACAAAACGGCTGGACGTGCGTAACTGTCAGAAAAGACAGTGCACTTGTGCAAACAAAAGAAAAACCCCTCCTCCCTCGATTGATGGCAATCGAAAGAGAAGGGGTTTGCCTGATTAAAGCGCCTCAGTGACCGAGGCGTTATTTACGCCGCGCCGTCGAGGAATTGCTCGGCGTAATGGCAAGCCACCTGGCGACTGTCGAGCAGGCGCAAGGCCGGCTCTTCAGTGCTGCAACGCTCGGTAGCGTAAGGGCAGCGCTTGTGGAAAGCGCAGCCGGCGGGCGGGTTCAGCGGGTTGGGCAACTCGCCGACGATCTTGATTTTCGGTTTGTCCGGGTCCGGGTGGATGGTCGGCGTGGCCGACAACAGCGCCTGGGTGTACGGGTGCAGGGGACGGGTGTAGATGTCTTCCTTGGGACCCATTTCCACCGGGCGGCCGAGGTACATCACCATCACGTGGTCGGCGACGTGACGCACCACCGCCAGGTTGTGGGAGATGAACACGTAGGCGGTGTTGAACTCTTGCTGCAGGTCCATGAACAGGTTGAGCACCTGCGCCTGGATCGACACGTCCAGCGCCGAGGTCGGTTCGTCCGCCACCAGCACTTTCGGTTGAAGCATCATGGCGCGGGCCAGGGCGATCCGCTGACGCTGACCGCCGGAGAACATGTGCGGATAGCGCTGGTAGTGCTCGGGACGCAAGCCCACCTGCTTCATCATCGCCTGGACTTTCTCGCGACGTTCGGTGGCCGACAGGTTGGTGTTGATCAGCAAGGGCTCTGCCAGCTGATCACCGATTTTCTGCCGTGGGTTCAACGAGGCGTATGGGCTCTGGAACACCATCTGCACGTCTTTACGCAGTTGCTTGCGCTGGGCCTTGTCGGCACCGGCGACTTCCTGGCCGGCGATTTTCAGGGAGCCGGAGGACGGCTCCTCGATCAGGGTCAGGGCACGGGCCAGGGTGGACTTGCCACAGCCCGACTCACCCACCACGGCGAGGGTCTTGCCGGCTTCCAGTTCGAACGACACCCCGTTGAGGGCGCGTACGGTAGCGTGACCCTTGAACAGGCCACGGGACACTTCGTAGTGACGGGTCAGGTCGCGGGCGGTAAGTACGACGGCCATTACGCCACCTCCTGGTTCAGCGGGTAGAAGCAGCGGGCGAGGCTGTTGCTTTTCGGGTCAAGGGCCGGACGCTGCACGCGACAGTTGTCCTGCACGTACGGGCAGCGCGGCGACAGCAGGCAGCCCTGCGGACGGTCGTAGCGACCGGGAACGATGCCCGGCAGGGTCGACAGGCGCGAGGCGCCCAGGCTGTGTTCCGGAATCGCCTTGAGCAACGCTTCGCTGTACGGGTGCGCCGGGATGTCGAACAGCTGCGGCACCTGGCCGACTTCGACGGCTTGGCCGGCGTACATCACGCACACGCGCTGGGCGGTTTCGGCGACGACCGCGAGGTCGTGGGTGATCAGCACCAGGCCCATGTTCTGCTCTTTCTGCAACGCCAGCAGCAGGTCCATGATCTGCGCCTGGATCGTTACGTCCAGCGCGGTGGTCGGTTCGTCGGCGATCAGCAGTTTCGGCTCGCCGGCAATCGCCATGGCGATCGCGACGCGCTGGCTCATGCCACCGGACAGTTGGTGCGGGTAGGCGTCCATGCGGCTGGCCGCGCCCGGGATTTCCACTTTTTCCAGCAACTCGATGGCGCGCTTGCGGGCGGCCTTGCCGGACATTTTCAGGTGCAGGCGCAGCACTTCTTCGATCTGGAAACCGACGGTGTAGCTCGGGTTCAGCGCGGTCATCGGGTCCTGGAAGACCATCGACAGGTCCTTGCCGACGATCTGCCGACGCTGACGGTTGCTGAGCTTGAGCATGTCCTTGCCGTCGAAGCTGAGCGAGTCGGCGGTGACGATGCCGGGATGCTCGATCAGGCCCATCAGCGCCATCATGGTCACGGATTTACCCGAACCCGACTCGCCAACGATGGCCAGCACTTCGCCCTTGTCCACTTTCAGGTCGAGGCCATCGACCACGGGCGTGGCGTTCTTGTCGCCGAAGCGAACGTTGAGATTCTTGATTTCTAACAGTGACATTGGAATCTCCTCAGGCGGCGTTCTTGAGTTTCGGGTCCAGCGCGTCGCGCAGGCCGTCACCCATCAAGTTGATTGCCAGCACGCTGAGCAAAATGGTCAAACCAGGCAGACTGACTACCCACCAGGCGCGTTCGATGTAGTCGCGAGCCGACGCCAGCATGGTGCCCCACTCAGGGGTTGGCGGCTGAACGCCAAGGCCGAGGAAGCCCAGTGCGGCGGCATCGAGAATCGCCGAGGAAAAGCTCAGGGTGGCCTGGACAATCAGCGGCGCCATGCAGTTGGGCAGCACGGTGACGAACATCAGGCGTGGCAGGCCGGCACCGGCCAGGCGCGCGGCGGTCACGTAGTCGCGATTCAGTTCACCCATCACCGCGGCGCGGGTCAGGCGCACGTAGGACGGCAGGGACACCACGGCGATGGCGATCACGGTGTTGATCAGGCCAGGGCCGAGGATGGCGACGATCGCCACGGCCAGCAGCAGGGACGGCAGGGCCAGCATGATGTCCATCAGGCGCATGATGGTCGGGCCGACGGCTTTCGGGAAGAAACCGGCGAGCAGGCCCAGCAGGATCCCCGGGATCAGCGACATCACCACCGACGACAAGCCGATCAGCAGCGACAGGCGCGAGCCCTGGATCAGGCGCGACAGCAGGTCGCGACCCAGTTCATCGGTACCCAGCAGGAACTGGATCTGCCCGCCTTCCAGCCAGGCTGGCGGGGTGAGCAGGAAGTCGCGGTACTGCTCGCTCGGGTCATGGGGGGCAACCCACGGGGCGAAGATGGCGCAGAAAATCACCAGCAGCATGAACATCAGGCCGGCAACGGCACCTTTGTTCCTGGAGAACGCTTGCCAGAATTCTTTATACGGCGACGGATACAGCAGGCTTTGATCCACGGCGGACGTGGTGGTGGCTACTGAGGATGTTGGAGTGCTCATGGTATTGACCTCAGCGCTGATGACGGATGCGTGGGTTGGCAAAGCCGTAGAGGATGTCCACTACGAAGTTGACCAGAATCACCAGGCAGGCGATTAACAGGATGCCGTTTTGTACGACGGGGTAGTCACGGGCGCCAATGGCTTCGATCAGCCATTTGCCGATGCCCGGCCAGGAGAAGATGGTCTCGGTCAGGACCGCACCGGCTAGCAGGGTGCCGACTTGCAGGCCCACCACGGTCAGCACCGGAATCAGCGCGTTGCGCAGGCCATGCACGAACACCACGCGCGAGGGCGACAGGCCTTTGGCGCGGGCGGTACGGATGTAGTCTTCACGCAGCACTTCTAGCATCGACGAACGGGTCATGCGCGCGATCACCGCCAGCGGGATGGTGCCCAGCACGATGGCCGGCAGGATCAGGTGATGCAGGGCATCGAAGAACGCGCCGACGTCATCGGCCAGCAGTGTATCGATCAGCATGAAACCGGTGCGCGGCTCGATGTCATAGAGCAGGTCGATCCGCCCCGACACCGGGGTCCAGCCCAGGGACACCGAGAAGAACATGATCAGGATCAGGCCCCACCAGAAGATCGGCATCGAGTATCCCGCCAGGGAGATGCCCATCACCCCATGGTCGAACAGGGACCCTCGCTTGAGGGCCGCGATCACCCCGGCCAGCAGGCCCAGGATGCCGGCGAACAGCAGGGCGGCCATGGACAGTTCCAGGGTCGCAGGGAAGAGGGAGGTGAACTCGTTCCAGACGCTTTCACGGGTACGCAGGGATTCCCCGAGATCGCCGTGGGCCAGTTTGCCGATGTAATCCAGGTACTGGGCATACAGGGGTTTGTTCAGACCTAGGCGTTCCATTGCCTGAGCGTGCATTTCCGGGTCGACTCTGCGTTCGCCCATCATGACTTCCACGGGGTCGCCAGGGATCATGCGAATCAACGCGAATGTCAGCAAGGTGATGCCGAAGAACGTGGGGATCAGTAACCCCAGTCGGCGGGCAATAAAACTAAACATCGTAAGGTGTACCTCATCAGCCGGTTAGGCGTGCCCGGCATGCCAGGGTGCGGCAATGCCGGGAGTTTCTTATCTACTTCACCTGGGTGGTGGCGAAGTTATTGGTGGTGAGCGGGCTAATCTGGTAGCCCTCTACGTTGTTGCGCATTGCGGTAAACATTCTAGTGTGTGCGAGGCTGATCCATGGCTGGTCCTGGTTAAAGATAACCTGAGCCTGTTCGTACAGCGCTGCACGCTCGGCCGGGTCGGTTTTTTCACGGGCCTGGTCAAGCAGGGCCTGGAATTTTTCATTGCACCAGCGAGCGTAGTTTTCGCCGTTCTTCGCGGCCTCGCAACTGAGCATAGGCGTCAGGAAGTTATCCGGGTCGCCGTTATCGCCCGCCCATCCGGCGGAAACCATGTCGTGCTCGCCGTTTTTCGCGCGCTTGAGCATCTCGCCCCATTCCATTACGCGGATGTCGATCTTGATCCCGACCTTGGCCAGGTCGGCCTGCATCATCTGCGCCGCAAGCATCGGGTTCGGGTTGGTTGCGCCGCCACCGTTGCGGGTGAACAGGGTGAAGGTGGTGCCTTCCGGTACGCCGGCTTCCTTGAGCAGGGCGCGGGCCTTGTCCAGGTCGCGGGTCGGGTTTTTCAGCGTGTGGTTGTAGCCCAGCAGGGTGTCCGGGTACGGGTTGACCGCCACGGTGGCATTGCCCTTGCCGAACAGCGCGTTGACCGCGGCTTCCTTGTCGAACGCGATGTCGATGGCCTTGCGCACGCGCGCATCGCTCAAGTACTTGTGCGTAGTGTTGATGGCGATGTAGGCGACGGTCATCGCGTTCATTTCCTCGACCTTCAGGTTCGAGTCTTTCTTGATGCTCGGGATGTCATCCGGCTTCGGATACAGCGCGACCTGGCATTCGTTGGCCTTGAGCTTCTGCAGGCGCACGTTGTTGTCGGTGGCGATGGCCAGGATCAGCGAATCGGCCGGCGGCTTGCCACGGAAGTAGTCCGGGTTGGCCTTGAAGCGAACCTGGGCGTCCTTGTTGTAGCGCTGGAAGACGAACGGCCCGGTGCCGATCGGCTTGCTGTTGAGGTCGCCGGTCTTGTTGGCCTTGAGCAGCTGGTCGGCGTACTCGGCAGGGTAAATCGAGGAGAACGCCATGGCGATGTCGGCCAGGAACGGCGCTTCGCGGCGGGTCAGGGTGAACTTGACCGTGTTGTCGTCGACCTTCTCGACGCTCTTGAGCAGCTCTTTGAAGCCCATGCTTTCAAAGTACGGGAAACCGACGCTCGAGAGCTTGTGCCATGGATGGTTCGGGTCCAGCTGGCGCTGGAAGCTCCAGACCACGTCGTCGGCATTCAGGTCGCGGGTCGGCTTGAAGTATTCGGTGGTGTGGAACTTGACGCCTTTGCGCAAGTGGAAGGTGTAGGTCAGGCCGTCTTCACTGATGTCCCAGGATTCGGCCAGGGCCGGAATCACCTCGGTGGTCCCTGGTTTGAAGTCCGCCAGGCGATTGAAGATGGTTTCGGCCACCGCATCGGCTGTGACTGCAGTCGTGTACTGGACCATGTCGAAGCCTTCGGGGCTGTTTTCGGTACAGACCACCAGCGGCTTGGCCGATACACCCACCGCGACGCTCAGCAAGGCGGCCGCGATGGCCGCGCGTAGGGGAAGCATTTTCATCAAGAACCCTCTGCAATCGGTTTAAGGACAATAGTCGGATGGCTGATTCGTCGCTGAATCAGCCGTCCGGCGGGTGCATTACAGGATGTTGAACGGAACCGTGGTCACCAGACGGAACTCGTTGATGCTGCCATCAGCCTGGTTTTCACTGGCGCGGTGAGCGGTGTAGGTGCCACGGATAGTGGTGGCCTTGAACGGACCGCTCTGGACGGCGTAGGTTGCACCGATGCCGTATTCGTAGTGGTGTTCGCCGTCTTGCGACTGGATACCGTCGTAGCCCTTGTCCGCCACGCCCTTGTTGCCGGTGTAGTGGGTACCGTCGATGCCCCAGCCACGTGCCTGGTAGATGTTGAACTTCAGGCCGGGTACGCCGTACTCGGCCATGTTCAGGCCGTAGGCGATCTGGAAGGACTTCTCGTTCGGGCCGTTGAAGTCCGACAGCAGGGAGTTGGCCAGGTAGATGCCGTTGGTTTCGTGCAGGTAGTCGAAGTACTCGTTACCGTTCACTTCCTGGTACGAGAAGGTCAGGGTGTGCGCCTGGTGGGTCAGGCCGAACGACAGGGAGTAGGTGTCGTTGTCGATGTCGCCGATCAGTGCTTTGCCTTCTTCCTGGGTCTTGTAGTAGTTCAGGCCGGTGGTCAGGCTCAGGACCTGGCTGTCACCCAGTACGTGGGTGGCGCCGAAGTAGTACTGGTTCCAGATGTCTTCGGCCTGGGTGGCCCAGAGGCTGGTGGTCAGGCTGGCGAACGGGGTGTAGGTGATGCCGCCGGTGTAGACGTGATCGGTTTCAACGATACCGTTGGCGTATTCGGTGCGGAACTTGCGCTGGCTTTCTTCGGTACGCGGAGAGTTGCGATCGAAGGTGGCCAGGTCGAATTGCAGGTTGTTCAGCTCTTCACTGTGGATCGCCACACCCTGGAAGCTCGAAGGCAGCGCACGGTTACCGATGACGTCGACCATCGGGCTGCTGAAGTTCTGGCGACCGGCAGTCAGGGTGGTGTTGGAAATACGCGCCTTGACGTTGGCCAGGCCCAGCTTGCTCCACTGGCCAACGGCGTCGCCGCCTTCTTCGGTCAGGGTACGGTTGTTGCCCGCGCCTGGGCGAGTGCCCGGTGCGCCACCGTTGTTGGACGCCAGGTCCTTGCGGTCCTGGTCCAGGGCGATGGCGTTGTAGGCCGCGACTTCAGTGCTGAAACCGAGGGCACCTTCGGTGAAGCCCGAGTTGTACTTGACGATCGTGCCTTGAACCCAGTTGATACGGCGGTCAGTCGGGGTCGAAACGCCGTCTTTCTTGTAGGAAAATTTGGCCCCACGTTTCAGTTGTTCGTTGGCGTACCAGTTACGGGTCGTGCCGCTGATCGACTGGCCTTCCAGGAAGCCGGTTGCTTCGCTCTGGGCGCTTTTTTCATTCAGGGTAACCGGGGTATACGCCTGGCTTTGGGTTTCAGCGTATGCCGTGGCGGTTACGCTGCTGATGGCCAGGGCCAGTATCGCAGTGCTGCTCAGTTTCATGGGTGAAGCTCCTTACTTTCTATTATTAATGCCGGTCTTTTTTGGTGATCCGGCTATTTGCTTTGGAACACTTGCACACATCGCAAACGTTTGCTGCTGACCAGAATGGCGAATGACGGCAATACGCTTGCGTGGAGGCGCAATGCGCCCCCAGCGTTTTCAGCTACACGGTTTTATTTTTCGATGCCGACACCCGAGAACACGTTGCGACCGAAGGGGCTGACCTTGAACCCTTCGACTTTGGCGCTCAACGGCTGGTTGACCGTCGAGTGGGCGACCGGCGTGATCGGTACCTGCTGCTTGAGGTACTGCTGCGCCTGTTTGTAGAGCAGGGTGCGCTGGTCGCGGTCGGTCACGACCTTGGCCTGCTTGATCAGCTTGTCGTAAGCCGGATCACACCACATGGAGTAGTTGTTGCCGCCAATGGCGTCGCAGCTGTACAGCGTGCCGAGCCAGTTGTCCGGGTCACCGTTGTCGCCGGTCCAGCCGATCAGGCTGATATCGTGCTCGCCATTCTTGGTGCGCTTGATGTACTCGCCCCATTCGTAGCTGACGATCTTGACCTTGAGGCCGATCTTCGCCCAGTCAGCCTGGAGCATTTCGGCCATCAACTTGGCGTTGGGGTTGTAGGGGCGCTGTACGGGCATGGCCCACAGGGTGATTTCGGTGCCTTCCTTGACGCCGGCAGCCTTGAGCAGTTCCTTGGCTTTTTCCGGGTTGTAGGCGGCGTCCTTGATGCTGTCGTCGTAGGACCATTGGGTCGGCGGCATGGCGTTGACCGCCAGTTGCCCCGCACCCTGGTAAACGGCGTTGAGAATGCTTTGCTTGTTCACCGCCATGTCCAGCGCCTGGCGCACTTCGAGCTGGTCGAACGGCTTGTGCCGAACGTTGTAGGCGATGTAACCCAGGTTGAAGCCGGGCTTTTCGATCAACTGCAGCGCGGGGTCGTTTTTCAGAGCGGTCACGTCGGCGGGGCGCGGGTGCAGGGTGACCTGGCACTCGTTGGCCTTGAGCTTCTGCACGCGCACCGAGGCGTCGGTGTTGATGGCGAAAATCAGATTGTCGAGCTTGACCCGGCTCGGGTCCCAGTATTGCTTGTTGCCGGTGTAACGGATGTTCGAGTCTTTCTGGTAGCTCTTGAACACGAACGGCCCGGTGCCGATCGGCTTCTGGTTGATGTCGCTCGGCTTGCCTTCCGCCAGCAGCTTGTCGGCGTACTCGGCGGAGAGAATCGCGGCGAAGCTCATGGCGATGTTCTGGATGAACGCGGCATCCACGCTGTTGAGCGTCATGACCACGGTCAGCGGCCCGGTCTTTTCGACCTTGGCGATATTCTTGTTCAGGCTCATCCCGTTGAAATAGGGGAATTCGGTCGGATAGGCCTTACGGAACGGTTGCTGCGGATCGAGCATGCGATTGAAGGTGAACAGCACGTCGTCAGCGTTGAAGTCGCGGGTCGGCGTGAAGTACTTGGTCGTGTGAAATTTCACCCCGGGACGCAGGTGAAAAGTGTACTTGAGGCCGTCCTCGGAAATATCCCAACTCGTGGCCAGGCCCGGTACGACATTGGTCGAGCCTTTTTCGAACTCGGCCAGGCGGTTGTACAGCGGTTCGGCGGCGTCGTTATCGGTCGCGGTGGTGTATTGCGCGGTGTCGAAGCCGGCGGGGCTGCCTTCGGAACAGAACACCAGGCTATTGGAGGCAGCCTGGCTCATGGACGTGGCGGCCAACAGGCCCGCGCCCAGCAATGCGGATAAAACCAAGGTATGGCGCATGACGCTCTCTCTTGTTCAGTGATTGGCAATGAGGACTCCAAAGGGAGGTCTCATTGGTCTCAAGCCATGACGTGCAGCAAAACCGATGACCCACGCATGAACTGGTCGAATCCCGACGGTATGAACCGTGGGTCCGGCAGTAAATACGAAGAGTCCTAAAGACTCGTAGGAAAAGGCGACGCGTCCTAATGCTCTGCTGTAGGCAGCAGACGATTTGGAGGTAGGCGGATTCCTGCTTTCTCGGTCGATAAAGTAACGGCGACGTCAAGAAACGTCGCCGTTACCGAACCTTATTTGCTGACGCTGACGCCGTAGAAGGAGTTCAAGCCAAACGGGCTGATCTTGAAGTCCTGCACATTGGCGCGCATGGGTTGGAACACCGTCGAGTGAGCGATAGGTGTCATTGGAACAGCATCTTTGAGGACGTGTTGCGCCTGTTTGTACAGCTCGGTGCGCTTGCCCTGGTCCGAAGTACGCTTGGCTTGTTTGACGATGTCGTCGAACTTCTTGTCGCACCACTTGGAGAAGTTGTTGCCTTCCAGCGAGTCGCAGCCGAACAGCACGTTCAGCCAGTTATCGGGATCACCATTGTCACCGCTCCAGCCAATCAGCATTGCCTGGTTCTCGCCACCTTTGGAGCGCTTGATGTACTCGCCCCACTCGTAGCTCTGGATCTTGACCTTGAGGCCGACCTTCGCCCAGTCGGACTGCAGCATTTCTGCCATCAGCTTGGCGTTCGGGTTGTATGGACGCTGGACCGGCATCGCCCACAGAACGATTTCGGTGCCTTCTTTCACACCGGCTTCCTTGAGCAGCTCCTTGGCTTTCTCAGGGTTGTACGGCGCATCCTTGATGGTGGTGTCGTAGGACCACTGGGTCGGCGGCATGGCGTTGACGGCCAGTTGGCCGGCGCCCTGGTACACGGAGTCGATGATCTGTTGCTTGTTGACGGCCATGTCCAGTGCCTGACGCACTTTCAGTTGGGCCAACGGGTTTGGCTCGTTGCTGCCCTTGACCTTGTCCATCACGTTGTAGGCGATGTAACCCAGGTTGAAACCAGCCTGGTCAGGCAGCTTCAGGGTCTTGTCTTCGCGCAGCGCTTTCAGGTCGGCTGGACGAGGGAACAGGGTGACCTGGCACTCGTTTTTCTTCAGCTTCTGGATGCGTACCGACGGGTCGGTGGTGATGGCGAAGATCAGGTTGTCGATCTTGACGTCGTCCGGCTTCCAGTAGTCCTTGTTCCCGGTGTAGCGGATGTTGGAGTCTTTCTGGTAGCTCTTGAACACGAACGGACCAGTGCCGACCGGCTTCTGGTTGATGTCAGCGGCCTTGCCTTCTTTGAGCAGCTGGGCGGCGTACTCGGCGGACTGGATCGAGGCGAAGCTCATGGCCATGTTCTGGATGAACGCAGCATCGACGTCTTTCAGGGTGAACTTGACGGTTTTGTCGTCGACTTTATCGATCTTGGTGATGTTGGTGTCCATCCCCATGTCGGTGAAGTACGGGAATTCGGTCGGGTACGCTTTGCGGAACGGGTCATCCTTGTTAATCATGCGATTGAAGGTGAACAGCACGTCGTCCGCGTTGAACTCACGAGTCGGCTTGAAATACGGGGTGGTGTGGAACTTGACGCCTTCGCGCAGGTGGAAGGTGTAGGTCAGGCCGTCATCGGAGACGTCCCAGCTGGTCGCCAGGCCAGGAATGACGGCGGTACCGCCGCGCTCGAACTGGGTCAGGCGGTTGAACATGGTTTCGGCAGAGGCGTCGAAGTCGGTTCCGGTGGTGTATTGACCTGGATCGAAACCGGCCGGGCTCCCTTCGGAGCAGAACACCAGGTTAGTCGCAGCTTGGGCGAACGGTGCGCTAGCTAGCAAGCTGGCACCTAATAAAAACGGAATGACCGCTTGTTTAAGCATGGTGGCCTCATGATTTGTTGTCATTTTTTGATTTTGAGGACGACCTCGTGAGTCGTGCCTGCGGATACTTATGCAGGGGCCATACCCAATGCAAGATCCAGAGCGACTACAGGCATTAAACAGTGGCACGAACGTACCTTAATGTCGCATTAGTATAAAACCTGGCGCATTTGAACGTTTGCGCGGTGTTTTTGTAGTGCAATTGGCGCACCTTTATGGTGCGTTAAAGCCTTGGGCTGCCCGTGGGTGGGGCGGGGTGTTACCTATTTATACCCAGTCCTTGAGGGGTGTGCGGGGGTGAATGGGAGTGGTTATCGTTGCACTGGTACTGGTCGCAGGTTGCGAGTTGTACAAGGTGCAACTTTTCATTCCAATTTGTACGACATCTCCGTAGGAGTTGCCGCAGGCTGCGATCTTTTCGGTCGCCGCTGAAATGTCTTTGAGAGCATAGAACAAGATCAAAAGATCGCAGCCTGCGGCAGCTCCTACAGGGTGAATTCGAAAAAAAACGGCGGTCACCTGAGTGATCGCCGTTTTTTTGTATTCAGTTATCGAATCAAGGCATCAGCACTTCAATCGAGCCATCGGCCGTCATGCTGACCTGGCTGGTGCCGGCTTCCACTTCCGGGGTCACCGGAGCGGCGTCCATGCTGGCTGCTTTCATCATCATCGGTGCGCGCATGTACGGTTGCGGGTAGCCATTGCTGTTGAAGTTCAGGTTGACGATTTTGTATCCCTTGCCGCCCAGGGCGTCAGTGGCGAGTTGGGCGCGGGCCTTGAAGGCCGTCACGGCCTCCTTCAGCAAGGCATCTTCGCTGGCCTTGCGGGTGGGGGGGGCGATGGCGAAATCCATGCCGCCCATTTTCAGGTCGCCGAGCAGTTCGCCGGTCAGCTTGGACAGGGCCGCGAAGTCCGGGCTTTCCAGACGCAGTTCGGCACGCTCGCGCCAGCCGGTGATTTTCTGGCCCTTGGCGTCGTAGATCGGGTAGCTGTTGCGGCTGCCCTGGCGCAGGGTGATGTCCTTCACTTGCTTGGCCTGGGCCAGGGCCTTGTTCATGGTGGTGCTGACGTCCGCGGCGAGTTTGGCCGGGTCGGTGTTCTGATCTTCGGTGTAGAGGGTCACGATCATCAGGTCGCGAGCCACTTCCTGGCTGACTTCGGCGCGCAGGGAAATCTGGTTGTAGTGAAGCTCGTCGGCGGCCATGGCCGGGAGGGCGGCGAGGGTGCCAGCACTCAGGGCGAGGAGGGCGGCGCTGCGGCGGAATGTGTGCATGAAGGCTCCTGGGTGGGTGCGCAGGTTGATGTGCGGGCCTGCGTGAAACCATCAGACTCTAGCTTTGATGATCCGGTTCGCGCACTTACAACTTTTATACAGACGATTGCAGGTGGCTGCTTCGCAGCCAATCGCGGGCAAGCCACGCTCCTGCAGGGGTATGCGTTTGAATGTGGGAGTGTGGCCGTTTGCCGCACTTTCGCCTGCCAGCCCCCGCGCTTGGTTATACTCCCGTCGATCCGCCTGGAGCGCTCATCAGGAGAGCTCATGCTCGCCCCCGTTCAAATCACTTCCGCCACACGCCAGAATCTCTGGCGGCTGACGTTCATCCGCACCCTGGTATTGGCCGCTCAAGCCGGTTCCGTGGGCCTGGCCTACTGGTTCGAGCTGCTGCCACTGCCCTGGTTCCAATTGGCCGCGACCCTCGGCTGCTCGATGTTGCTGTGTGCGTTCACGGCCATTCGGCTGCGCACCACCTGGCCGGTCACCGAGCTCGAATACGCGGTGCAACTGGCCTGCGACCTGTTTATCCACAGTGCGCTGCTGTATTTCTCGGGCGGCTCGACCAACCCGTTCGTTTCTTATTACCTGGTGCCGCTGACCATCGCGGCAGTGACCTTGCCATGGCGATATTCGGTGATTCTGTCGGGCATCGCCCTGACCATGTACACCTTGCTGCTGGCGCGCTTCTACCCGCTGCAAACCTTCCCGATTGCCCGGGAAAACCTGCAGGTGTACGGGATGTGGTTGAGCTTCGCGCTGGCGGCGGCAGTGATCACGTTCTTTGCCGCGCGCATGGCCGAAGAGCTGCGTCGCCAGGAAGAGCTGCGGGCCATTCGCCGGGAAGAAGGCCTGCGCGACCAGCAGCTGTTGGCCGTCGCCACCCAGGCGGCGGGCGCTGCCCATGAATTGGGCACGCCGCTGGCGACCATGAGCGTGTTGCTCAAGGAGATGCAACAGGATCATCCTGACCCGATGCTGCAGGATGACCTGAAAGTGCTGCAGGATCAGGTCAAATTGTGCAAAGAGACCTTGCAGCAGCTGGTTCGGGCGGCGGAGGCCAATCGCCGGCTGGCCGTGCAGATGCAGGACGTCACCGACTGGCTCGACGAAGCGCTCAATCGTTGGCACCTGATGCGTCCGGAAGCCAGTTATCGCTTCCAGCGCCTGGGCCAGGGCTCGGTGCCGCGCATGGCACCACCGCCGGACCTGACCCAGGCGTTGCTCAATTTACTCAACAACGCGGCGGATGCCTGTCCCGAAGGGCTGCAAGTGACCCTGGACTGGAATGCCGAAGACTTGACCATCAGCATCCGCGACCACGGTGCGGGCGTGCCGCTGGCCATCGCCGAGCAGATCGGCAAGCCATTTTTTACCACCAAGGGCAAAGGTTTCGGCCTGGGCCTGTTTTTGAGCAAGGCCAGCGTGACACGCGCCGGCGGCTCAGTGAAACTCTACAGTCATGAGGAAGGCGGCACGCTCACCGAGCTGCGCCTGCCCCATGGCGCCCGAGGAGACGAACATGAGTGACGAAATCCAAGTTGAAGGCGAAGAACTGCCGCATTTGCTGCTGGTCGACGACGACGCGACCTTTACCCGGGTGATGGCCCGCGCCATGGCCCGCCGTGGCTTTCGCGTCAGCACCGCCGGTTCCGCCGAAGAAGGGCTGACCATCGCCCAGGCCGATCTGCCGGACTATGCCGCGCTGGACCTGAAAATGGATGGCGACTCGGGCCTGGTGCTGCTGCCCAAGTTGCTGGAAATGGACCCGGAAATGCGCGTGGTGATCCTCACCGGTTATTCGAGCATCGCCACGGCCGTTGAGGCGATCAAGCGCGGCGCCTGCAACTACCTGTGCAAGCCGGCCGACGCCGACGACGTGCTGGCGGCGCTGCTGTCCGAACACGCCGACCTCGACAGCCTGGTGCCGGAAAACCCGATGTCCGTGGACCGCCTGCAGTGGGAACACATCCAGCGCGTGTTGACCGAGCACGAAGGCAACATCTCCGCCACCGCCCGCGCCCTGGGCATGCACCGCCGCACGCTGCAGCGCAAACTGCAGAAGCGTCCCGTTCGACGCTGAACCAACGCTGAACGAATGCGGGCCGCTCCTCGCGACAAACCGAACCGATCATCTATGATCGGTTCGTGCATGTATTTTTTCTTATCGAGCCTTATCCATGAATCAGAACGCTGAATATTCCGCGGTCAATGATGCTGTGCGCGGGCAGTTTTTTCGAAAAGTCTGGGCGATGATCACGCCTTACTGGCAGAGCGAAGAAAAGGTCAAGGCCTGGACATTGCTGATCGCCGTGATTGCGTTGTCGCTGATGAGCGTGGGCATCTCGGTGTGGTTCAACACCTGGTACAAGGATTTCTACAACGCCCTGCAGCAAAAGGACGAGGAAGCGTTCTGGCGGCTGATCCTGTATTTCTGCGCGATTGCGGCGGTGGCGATCGTCGGTGCGGTGTACCGGCTCTACCTGACGCAGATGCTGACGATTCGCTGGCGGGCCTGGCTCACCGAAAAGCATTTCGCCCGCTGGCTGGGCAACAAGAATTACTACCAGCTGGAGCAGGGCGGCTACACCGATAACCCGGACCAGCGCATTTCCGAAGACCTCAACAATTTCACCTCCGACACCTTGAGCCTGGGCGTTGGGCTGTTGCGCAATGTCGTCAGCCTGGTGTCGTTCTCGATCATCCTCTGGGGTGTGTCAGGGAGCATCGAGGTATTCGGGGTGACCATTCCCGGCTACATGTTCTGGTGCGTACTGGTCTACGCCGTGGTGGGTAGCTGGCTGACGCATTTGATCGGTCGCCGCCTGATCGGCCTGAACAACCGGCAACAACGCTTCGAAGCCGACCTGCGTTTCTCCATGGTGCGGATTCGCGAGAATGCCGAAAGCATTGCGCTGTACAACGGCGAGCCCAATGAGAACCGCCGCCTGACCCAGCGTTTCTCGATGGTCTGGCACAACTTCTGGGACATCATGAAGGTGTCCAAGCGCCTGACCTTCTTCACTTCCGGCTACGAGCAGGCCGCCATCATCTTCCCGTTCATGGTGGCCGCGCCGCGTTATCTCTCCGGCAAGATCGAACTGGGTGAGCTGATGCAGATCAGCTCGGCGTTTGGCAATGTCCAGGACAGCTTCAGCTGGTTCATCACCGCGTACCAGAGCCTCGCCTCATGGCGCGCCACCTGCGATCGTCTGCTCAGCTTCCGTCAGGCCATGACCGACAACGAGCAACGGGCGCCAGCCATTGACGTGCAGAACGCGGGCTCGGCCTTGAAGGTGCACAACCTCGGCCTCGACCTGGCCGACGGTCGCCACCTGTTGACCAGTGCCGACATGACTGTGGAGGAGGGCGAGCGCGTCATGCTCAGCGGCCGTTCCGGCAGCGGCAAGTCGACCTTGCTGCGGGCGATGGGGCACCTGTGGCCAGCGGGGCATGGCAGTATCCGGCTGCCGGCGGCGCGCTATCTGTTCCTGCCGCAAAAGCCTTACTTGCCGATTGGCACGCTGCGCGAAGCGCTGAGTTATCCACAGGCCGGCGATACCTACCCCAACGAGCGCTACGTGCACGTTCTGGAAACGTGCCGTTTGCCGCATCTGGTGGCGCGACTCGACGAAGCCAATCACTGGCAACGCATGCTGTCGCCGGGCGAGCAGCAACGCCTGGCCTTCGCCCGTGCACTGCTTTATGCACCGCAATGGCTGTACATGGACGAAGCGACTTCGGCGATGGATGAAGAAGACGAGGCGTCGCTGTACCAGGCACTGATCGATGAGTTGCCGGGCCTGAGTATCGTCAGCGTCGGCCATCGCAGCAGCCTCAAGCGTTTCCACCCACGGCACGTTCGTATCGAGAACGGGCATTTGGTGGACCAGACCGTGACCGCCTGATGGGTGATCGTACAACCGCGTTGCGCTATGATGCGGTTTCAGCAGCCGAATTTTTCGAGACAGATGTTCACCATGGAAAACCCGAACGCCGCACCACGCCTCCCTCGCAAGCGCCGCAGCCTCGCTCAGGAACTGGTGACGGTGCTGTCCGAGCAGATCCGCGACGGTCACCTCAAGCGTGGCGACAAGTTGCCCACCGAGTCGGCGATCATGGATGCCCATGGCGTCAGCCGCACCGTGGTGCGTGAAGCGATTTCCCGTTTGCAGGCGGCCGGGCAGGTGGAAACCCGTCACGGCATCGGCACCTTCGTGCTCGACACCCCGAGCCCGAGCGGTTTTCGCATCGACCCGGCGACTGTGGTCACCCTGCGTGACGTGCTGGCGATTCTGGAACTGCGCATCAGCCTTGAAGTGGAATCCGCCGGCCTCGCCGCGCAACGCCGCAGCCCCGAGCAGTTGGCGCTGATGCGCGCGGCACTGGATGCGCTGAACGAAAGTGTTTCCCACGCCAGCGATGCCGTGGCTTCGGACTTCCAGTTCCACCTGCAGATTGCCCTGGCAACCGGCAACCGCTACTTCACCGACATCATGACCCACCTGGGTACCAGCATCATTCCGCGTACCCGCCTGAACTCCGCGCGCCTGGCCCATGACGATCAGCAGCACTACATGAATCGCCTGAGCCGCGAGCACGAAGAGATCTACGACGCCATCGCCCGCCAGGACTCCGACGCGGCGCGCGCCGCCATGCGCCTGCACCTGACCAACAGCCGCGAGCGGCTGCGTCATGCCCATGAAGAGGCTGAGGCGCAGCGGGGTTAAAATTTCCTGGCGTAATTATTTATTGCCTGGCAGATAGCCTTCGCGAGCAAGCCCGCTCCCACAATTGATTTCGGATGCTCACAAGATTTGTGCTCGCAGACAATCCAATGTGGGAGCGGGCTTGCTCGCGAAATAGCCAGCGGCCATTTCACACACCTTTCAGCAAGCCCACAAACATCTCCTCCGACAACCTATCTCCAAAAACGCCGGATAGTAGCATCCCTCATTTCTCGTCCATTTTGCTGAAAAGCCCATATCAGTAGTCTTGGGAGACTTTTGTCGAACAATTTTCACCCCCGGCGATGAAATGCAGTTGACGGTTATTTTTTAAGTTGTACGATGACCTACAACTTCGGCGCAGGCTGAACGGTTTTCTCACACACAAACGTCGCTACCCAGGGTGTTCGAATAATGAATCCACAAGAACTGAAGTCCATCCTCTCTTCCGGTCTGCTGTCTTTCCCGGTCACCGATTTCAATGCCCAGGGCGATTTCAACCGCGCTGGCTATATCAAGCGTCTGGAATGGCTGGCCCCATACGGCGCCTCGGCTCTGTTCGCCGCAGGCGGCACCGGTGAGTTCTTCTCCCTGGCGGCCAGCGAATATTCGGAAATCATCAAGACTGCCGTCGACACCTGCGCCACCAGCGTGCCAATCCTCGCCGGCGTCGGCGGTTCGACCCGCCAGGCTATCGAGTACGCACAGGAAGCCGAGCGTCTTGGCGCCAAAGGCCTGTTGCTGCTGCCGCACTACCTGACCGAAGCGAGCCAGGACGGCGTCGCCGCCCACGTTGAGGCCGTGTGCAAGTCGGTCAACATCGGCGTGGTGGTCTACAACCGTAACGTCTGCCGCCTGAACGCGCCCCTGCTGGAACGTCTGGCCGAGCGCTGCCCGAACCTGATCGGCTACAAGGATGGCCTGGGTGATATCGAGTTGATGGTGTCGATCCGTCGCCGCCTCGGTGATCGCTTCAGCTACCTGGGTGGCCTGCCGACCGCCGAAGTCTATGCTGCGGCCTACAAGGCGCTGGGCGTGCCGGTCTACTCCTCGGCGGTGTTCAACTTCATCCCGAAAACCGCGATGGATTTCTACCACGCGATCGCTCGCGAAGATCACGCCACCGTCGGCAAGATCATCGATGACTTCTTCCTGCCGTACCTGGACATCCGTAACCGCAAGGCCGGTTACGCAGTGAGCATTGTCAAGGCCGGGGCAAAAATTGCCGGTTACGACGCAGGTCCTGTGCGTGCGCCGCTGACCGACCTGACCGGCGAAGAGTACGAAATGCTCGCCGCGCTGATCGACAAGCAGGGTGCGCAGTAATACATCCGATTTAGTAAGGCCGCTGAGCGATCAGCGGCCTTTTGCGTGAGGAGATCTTAAAGTGGCAGATGCAAAGCGTTTCGATAACTACATCAATGGCGAATGGGTTGCCGGTGGCGATTACTCGGCCAACATCAACCCGTCCGAACTGACCGATGCCATCGGCGATTACGCCAAGGCTGACCTGGCCCAGGTCAACGCCGCCATCGACGCTGCCCGTGCCGCGTTCCCGGCATGGTCCACGTCCGGTATCCAGGCGCGTCACGACTCGCTGGATAAAGTCGGCACTGAAATCCTCGCCCGTCGCGAAGAGCTCGGCACCCTGCTGGCCCGGGAAGAGGGCAAGACCCTGCCCGAAGCCATCGGCGAAGTGACCCGCGCCGGTAACATTTTCAAGTTCTTCGCCGGTGAATGCCTGCGCCTGTCCGGCGACTACCTGCCGTCAGTGCGTCCTGGCGTCAACGTGGAAGTCACCCGCGAAGCCCTCGGCGTGGTCGGTCTGATCACCCCGTGGAACTTCCCGATTGCCATCCCGGCGTGGAAAATCGCCCCGGCCCTGGCCTATGGTAACTGCGTGGTACTCAAGCCTGCCGACCTGGTGCCGGGTTGTGCCTGGGCCCTGGCTGAAATCATCTCCCGTGCGGGCTTCCCGGCCGGTGTGTTCAACCTGGTGATGGGCAGCGGTCGTGTGGTTGGCGATGCACTGGTGCACAGCCCTAAAGTCGATGGCATCAGCTTCACCGGTTCCGTGGGCGTCGGTCGGCAGATCGCCGTCAGCTGCGTGTCGCGCCAGGCCAAAGTACAGCTGGAAATGGGCGGCAAGAACCCGCAGATCATTCTCGACGACGCCGACCTCAAGCAAGCGGTCGAGCTGTCGGTGCAGAGCGCGTTCTACTCCACCGGCCAGCGTTGCACGGCATCGAGCCGCTTTATCGTCACCGCCGGGATCCACGACCAGTTCGTCGAAGCCATGGCCGAGCGCATGAAGTCGATCAAGGTCGGCCACGCGTTGAAAGCCGGCACCGACATCGGTCCAGTGGTGTCGCAAGCGCAGCTGGAACAGGACATGAAGTACATCGACATCGGCCAGTCCGAAGGTGCGCGCCTGGTCAGCGGCGGTGGTCTGGTGACCTGCGACACCGAGGGCTACTTCCTCGCGCCAACGCTGTTTGCCGACAGTGAAGCGTCGATGCGCATCAGCCGCGAAGAGATCTTCGGCCCGGTGGCCAACATCGTTCGCGTGGCCGATTACGAAGCCGCACTGGCCATGGCCAACAACACCGAATTCGGCTTGTCCGCGGGCATCGCCACGACTTCGTTGAAATACGCCAACCACTTCAAGCGCCACTCCCAGGCCGGGATGGTGATGGTCAACCTGCCGACCGCCGGCGTGGATTACCACGTTCCGTTCGGTGGTCGTAAAGGTTCATCCTATGGATCACGTGAGCAAGGTCGCTATGCGCAAGAGTTCTACACGGTCGTAAAAACGTCCTACGTCGGCTCCTGATACACCGCAATACCCCTGTAGGAGCTGCCGCAGGCTGCGATCTTTGCTTTTAAAGATCAAAAGATCGCAGCCTCGTTTCACTCGTCAGCTCCTACAGGGAGCAACCAAAGATTCACCCCGCATAAAAATAATCAGTGGGAGTACATCTACATGCAATCGACCAAGAAGCCGACTCACGTCCGCTATCTGATCCTGCTCATGCTGTTTCTGGTGACCACGATCAACTACGCCGACCGCGCCACCATCGCCATCGCCGGCTCCAGCCTGCAGAAAGACCTCGGCATCGACGCAGTCACCCTCGGCTACATCTTCTCCGCATTCGGTTGGGCCTACGTGGCCGGGCAAATTCCCGGTGGCTGGCTGCTGGACCGTTTCGGTTCGAAAAAAATCTATGCCTTGAGCATCTTCACCTGGTCGCTGTTCACCGTGTTGCAGGGCTATGTCGGCGAGTTCGGCATGTCCACGGCGGTGGTCGCGCTGTTCATGCTGCGCTTCCTGGTGGGCCTGGCCGAAGCGCCATCCTTCCCCGGCAACGCACGCATCGTCGCGGCCTGGTTCCCGACGGCTGAACGCGGCACCGCTTCGGCAATCTTCAACTCGGCGCAATACTTCGCCACCGTGTTGTTCGCACCACTGATGGGCTGGATCGTCTACAGCTTCGGCTGGCAGCACGTGTTCATCGTCATGGGCGTGATCGGCATCATCTTTTCGGGCATCTGGCTGAAAGTGATCTACAGCCCACGCCAGCACCCGATGATCAATGACGCCGAGTTCAAGCACATCGCCGACAACGGCGGCATGGTCGACATGGACCAGGACAAGGGCAAAGGCAAGAAGACTGACGGCCCGAAGTGGGACTACATCCGCCAACTGCTGACCAACCGCATGATGCTCGGCGTGTACCTGGGCCAATACTGCATCAACGGCATCACTTACTTTTTCCTGACCTGGTTCCCGGTGTACCTGGTGCAGGAGCGCGGCATGACCATCCTCAAGGCTGGTTTCATCGCCTCGTTGCCGGCGATCTGCGGCTTCATCGGCGGTGTGCTCGGCGGGGTGATTTCCGACTACCTGCTGCGCAAGGGCCATTCCCTGACCTTCGCCCGCAAGGCGCCGATCATCGCCGGCCTGCTGGTGTCCAGCAGCATCGTCGCCTGCAACTACGTGGACGTTGAATGGATGGTCGTGGGCTTCATGGCCCTGGCGTTCTTCGGCAAAGGCGTGGGTGCATTGGGTTGGGCCGTGGTGTCCGATACTTCACCGAAGCAGATCGCCGGTTTGAGCGGTGGCCTGTTCAACACCTTCGGTAACCTGGCCTCGATCACCACGCCAATCGTCATCGGTTACATCATCAGCTCCACCGGTTCGTTCAAGTGGGCGTTGGTGTTTGTCGGTTGCAACGCACTGGTCGCGGTGTTCAGCTATCTGGTCATCGTCGGTCCGATCAAGCGAGTGGTGCTCAAGGAGCCGCCGGTAAACGGTCCTGAAGCATCCGGTAAATTGTCTCAAGCGCATTCCTGAGGAGCGGCGTCATGCAGTTGATTGAACATTCCGACTCGCCGCGTTACATCCGCCTGCACGAGCGGGACAACGTGGTGATCGTGGTCAATGACCAGGGTGTACCGGTCGGTACCGAGTTCCCGGATGGCCTGGTCACCGTGGACTTCGTGCCACAGAGCCACAAGGTCACCCTTGAAGACATTCCCGAGGGTGGCCAGGTGATTCGCTACGGCCAGGTCATCGGCTACGCCCTGCGGCCGATTCCCCGTGGCAGTTGGGTCAAGGAAGATCAACTGCGCATGCCGACCGCGCCGCCGCTGGACAGCCTGCCGCTGTCCACCGAAGTGCCGGCCGCGCAGGCACCGCTGGAAGGTTATACGTTCGAGGGTTATCGCAACGCCGACGGTACGGTCGGCACGCGCAACATCCTGGGTATCACCACCACGGTGCAGTGCGTAACGGGTGTGCTGGATCATGCGGTCAAGCGCATCAAGGACGAACTGCTGCCCAAGTACCCGCACGTCGATGAGGTGGTGGCGCTGACCCACAGCTACGGCTGCGGTGTGGCAATCACCGCCACCGACGCGTACATCCCGATCCGCACCGTGCGCAACCTGGCGCGCAACCCGAACCTGGGTGGCGAAGCCCTGGTGATCAGCCTGGGCTGCGAGAAATTGCAGGCCGGGCAGGTGATGCACGAGGACGATGCCTCGGTGGACTTGAGTGAGCCGTGGCTGTATCGCCTGCAGGATTCCAGCCACGGTTTTACCGAGATGATCGAGCAGATCATGGAACTGGCTGAAATCCGCCTGAAGAAACTCGACCAGCGCCGCCGGGAAACCGTGCCGGCGTCGGAGCTGATCCTCGGCATGCAGTGTGGCGGCAGTGATGCGTTTTCCGGGATCACCGCCAACCCGGCCCTGGGTTATGCCTCGGACCTGTTGCTGCGTGCCGGTGCGACGGTGATGTTCTCCGAAGTGACCGAAGTGCGCGACGCGATCTACCTGCTGACCTCCCGCGCGAAAACCGAGGACGTCGCGCAGGAACTGGTGCGGGAAATGGATTGGTACGACCGTTATCTGGCCAAGGGTGAGGCGGACCGCAGCGCCAACACCACGCCGGGTAACAAGAAGGGCGGGTTGTCGAACATCGTCGAGAAGTCCCTGGGCTCGATCGTCAAGTCCGGCAGCAGCGCTATCACGGGTGTTCTCGGCCCTGGCGAGCGGTTCAAGGAAAAAGGCCTGATTTTCTGCGCGACCCCGGCCAGTGACTTTGTCTGCGGTACGTTGCAACTGGCGGCGGGGATGAACCTGCATGTGTTCACCACGGGGCGCGGTACGCCTTATGGACTGGCCATGGCACCGGTGGTGAAAGTGTCGACCCGGACGGAACTGGCGCAGCGCTGGCCGGACCTGATCGACATCGACGCCGGGCGCATTGCCACCGGGCGCGCGTCCATTGAGGAGCTTGGCTGGGAGTTGTTCCACTACTACCTGGATGTGGCCAGCGGCAAACAGCAGACCTGGGCTGAAAAGCACAAGCTGCATAACGACATCACCTTGTTCAACCCGGCGCCGATCACGTAACACCGCGTTGTCTGCTTCGCGAGCAAGCCCGCTCCCACATTCGACCGCGTTCTGCCAGAAGGAATGCGATCAAATGTGGGAGCGGGCTTGCTCGCGAAGGCGTTCTCCCAGACGCCAACGTCCCTGGTGGCTTATCATTAGCCAACTAACGACACCATCTAGGTTCCCACCGGCATGCTGGCAATTTTCCTCGAAACCCTGAACATCACCGCACCGGTGTTCGCCATGCTGTTTCTCGGGGTGTTGCTCAAGCGCATCGACTGGATCAACGACAACTTCATCCATACCGCCTCGTCCCTGGTGTTCAACGTCACCATGCCGGCGCTGCTGTTCCTGGGCATCCTGCATGCCGATTTGCATGCCGCGTTGCAACCGGCACTGCTGATCTACTTCTCCCTCGCCACCTTGGTGTGCTTCGCCATTGCCTGGGGCTGGGCGATCTTCAGGTGCCCGCGCGAAGACCGGGGAATTTATACCCAGGGTGCGTTTCGCGGTAATAACGGCGTGATCGGCCTGGCACTGGCCGCGAGCATGTATGGCGACTACGGGATTTCCCTGGGGGCGATCCTGGCGGCGCTGGTGATCCTGTTCTACAACACGCTGTCGACCATCGTGCTGGCGGTGTACAGCCCGGTGATCAAGTCCGACCCGTGGAGCATCTGCAAAAGCGTGATGGTCAATCCGCTGATCATCAGCGTGATTACGGCGGCGCCCTTTGCCTATTTCAAGATCAGCCTGCCGGGCTGGCTGGAGACGTCCGGCCAGTACCTGGCACAAACCACCTTGCCGCTGGCGTTGATCTGCATTGGCGGCACGCTGTCGCTGGCGGCCATGCGCAAAAGCGGCTCGATGGCGCTCAGTTCTAGCCTGGTGAAAATGCTCGGCCTGCCGATCCTGGCGACGCTCGGCGCGTGGCTCTGGGGTTTTCGTGGTGCGGAGCTGGGCATTCTGTTCCTGTACTTCGGCAGCCCGACCGCCGCCGCCAGTTTTGTCATGGCCCGGGCTGCCAATGGCAATCATGAACTGGCGGCGGCGATCATCGTGATCACCACGCTGATGGCGGCGGTGACCACCAACATCGGGATCTTTTTGTTGCAGTGGGGTGGGTGGATCTAGCGGCTGGCCATCTCGGGCAGGGTTTTGCACAGTGGCCCGGTCTCTGGAGGTGCTGCGGTCGGGTAGCGATCAGGCAGGACCTGTACCGGTGTGGTGACGACAAAACCATCGGCGAAGGTCGCCTCGACAAATGTTGCTGTCCAGCCCTGTTCGGGTGTTTCTATCTGTACCTGTGCATGCAATGGGGTGGAAGGGGTGACATGCCGTGGCTGATAACGAATTCCGCAAGCATCCCGGAAGTCTCGCGCCATCGGGTTCACGGCCGTCCATTGAGTGACCTGAACCGGCGCCTCGGTAAAGTGCAGCGAAACGGCTTTGCCCGTTCCATGGGTTGTTGCGCTTGTCGTCACGGAGGGTAACGGGCGATCTTGCTGCCACCGGTTGACCACAGGAATCAGTGAGCTTTCAACGAATTGCCGGATGCCGTTGTGGCTGGAATTGGGGGCAACCCGCAGGCTCTTCGGCCCAGGCAGTCGATCGAAATAGATATCCGAATTGTCAGGGGTGAAAAAGTCGTCACTGCTGGCGTTGACGATGTATTTCGCAATGGCCAATCGCTCGGCATAGGCACTGTCCAGATAAGCCAGGGGGTCGACGATTTTCAGCAGTTTCTCGAAGTTTTCGGTGTGGCGCAGACGGAGCACCCCTTCGCTGTAATAGTCATAGAAGGCCAGCGGCCAGTTTTTGCCATAGGTTTGAAAGGTATGTTCGAACACTTTGGCTGTGCCGAGTCCATCAATGACAAATGGCACGACGGCGTTGACGCGCTCATCGGCAATAGCGGCCAGCCAGGCTGCCCAGGCGCGTTTCGACACCCCACTGGCAATAAATCGTTCAACGTTCCATGGCTTCAGTTCTTTCTGGGCAAGGTCCATCGCCTTGACCAGGGACGCCATCATCGGTACATGAGCCGACATGTAGGGGCGCGTTTCAGGACTTTCGAGAAATAATTTCCAACTATGGGCCACGCTTGAGTCTTCTGTGCGGGGAACTCCGTCATCGGCGTAAGTGAGATATTGATTGGGGATGTTGCTGAGCGAGATGACGATTGTATTGGTTTGGCGTGCAACTTCCAGGGCCATGGCTTGAGTGAAATCTGTAGGTTCAGATTTAGCCTTGTTACCGGCAGGTATGTTGGTTCCGTTGTTCGCCACCAGTAGTGCCTGTCCATGAAGGGCATTGTGTGGGATATAAATGTCGACACTATGTTTCCATTGTTCCGGGCTGACCAGTCCTTCAGGCGACCACTGTTGAGATGACAGATCAAAGCTGCGCTTCTCTACGCCAGGAAAGACCTGGGTACCTTTTGCTACGTAGAGTAATGGTTTGGAGGCTTCCTGATTTTTATAGCAGTTCAGTATTTCGCTGAAGTCGTTGGGGGGAGAGCATTTGTCGACCAGCGTTTCGGCTTGTGCCGTGAAGCTTGCCAGGCCTAGGGTTATTAACATGTTTGGTAGAATGACACGAAGAGTGGATCGCATTGGACTAGTCTCGCTTGTTTCAATTTATTTTATGATTGTTATCGCGGGATTTTTTTGCGACGGTAAAAATATTGTCTTCGTGTCATCGTTATTGGAAGTTATTTTGTGGGTGTTGTTTTTCTGGATATATGTAATGGAAAGTGACTTATATAAGTAGGCTTGGAGTTCTGGCGGTCGAATGCATTCGACGGGACGGCGAAATCAATCACCATCCCCTCGAACGAAGTTTTAACAGGTAGGGGGGTTACTGATATTGCTCGATCACTTCCTGCGCCGCGCGAAACGCATCGATGGCCGCCGGCACGCCGGCGTACACCGCACAATGCAGCAGTGCCTCGCGAATCTCCTCCACGGTGCAGCCGTTGTTCAGCGCGCCGCGCACATGACCTTTCAATTCCTGCGGGCACTTCAGCGCAGTCAACGCGGCCAGGGTGATCAGGCTGCGGGTTTTCAACGGCAGGCCTTCGCGATTCCACACCCCGCCCCAGGCATGTTCGTTGACGAAGTCCTGCAGCGGCTGGGTGAACTCGGTGGCGTTGCCCAGTGCGCGGTCGACGAAGCTGTCGCCCATCACTTGGCGACGTACTTCGACGCCGGATTTTTTATTCTCGGTCATGGCAATTCCCTCTTGTGGTGTTGGCGACGCCAGGCGCGCAGTGACGTGAACAACAGGAACGCCAACAGTGCCGGCAGGACAAAAAACAGCATCAGGTGTTCAAGCTTGCCAGCCAGCGGCATGCCGGTGGTGAACGACACCACGTGCAGGCCGTAGGCCAGGTACAGGCCCAGAAACAGCAGGCCTTCGGCGCGGGTCACCCGGTAACCGGAATAGAATACCGGCAGGCACAACGCCGCGACGCCGAGCATCACCGGCAGATCGAATTCCAGCGCATTAGGCGATACCGACAAGGGCGACGGCGCGATCAGCGCCGTCAAGCCAAGCACGCCCAGGAGGTTGAACAGATTGCTGCCGATCACGTTGCCCACGGCAATTTCCCGTTCACCGCGCAAGGCGGCGATCAGGGAAGTGGCCAGCTCCGGGAGTGAGGTGCCGACGGCGACGATGGTCAGGCCGATGATCCGCTCCGACAACCCCAGGTCGGTGGCGACCGCGACCGCCGCCCCCAGCAGCAGATGCCCGGCGTACACCAGCATCGCCAGGCCGGCGACGATCATCAGCAGGCTGGTGAACCATGGCGCTTCCCCTGTATGGCCATGAGTCGACACCGGGCGCACCGAATGTCGCGACTGGCGCAGCAACAAGGCCAGGTACAGCAGCAGTGCCACCAGCAGCATGACGCCGTCGGTACGGGTCAGCTCTTCATTCCACGCCAGGAAGAACACCAGCAGGCTGGCGCCGATCATCAGCGGGATGTCCAGGCGCACCAGTTGCCGGGAAACCCGCAACGGTATGATCAGGGCGGAGAGCCCGAGGGTCACGAGGATGTTGAAGATGCTGCTGCCGATCACGCTGCCGACGGCAATGTCGGCGTTATGTGCCAGGGTGGCTTGCAGGCTGACCGCCATCTGCGGTGCGCTGCTGCCAAGGGCGACGATGGTCAGGCCGATGATCAGCGGGCGTACATGCAGGCGTGCCGCCAGGCGCACCGCAGCGCGCACCATCAGTTCGGCGCCGGCAATCAGCAGCACCAGCCCGCTGAGCAATTCGATCACGCTGATCAGGGGTAAATCGGCTAGTCCGAAAATGGTCGGGGCTCCGTCGGTCAGTCGAGGGCTTGCACGCGAACCCGCGCGGTGCCGCTCTTGAGCATGCCCAGGCGCTCGGCGGCTTCATGGGACAGGTCGATCAGGCGGCCACGGGTATGCGGGCCACGGTCGTTGATGCGTACCACGCAGGATCTGTCGTTGTTCAGGTTGGTGACCTTCACCCGTGTACCGAAGGGTAGCTGGCGATGGGCGGCGGTCAGGGAATTCTTGTTGAAGCGCTCGCCACTGGCGGTGCGTTTGCCTTGGTGTTTGGCGCCGTAGTAAGAGGCAACGCCGGTTTTGTCGTAGCCGTGGGGGTCGACAACATCGTTGCTGGCGCAACCGGCCAGGAGCGAGAGGAGGGCGCAGGCGCCGAGTAGACGCTTCATAGAAGGGTTTCCCGAAACAATTGTAGGAGCGAGCTTGCTCGCGATTGGCATTCTGACAATCAACTTTGTGTTGAGTGCCGGACCGCCTTCGCGAGCAAGCTCGCTCCTACGCTCCATTCCGATCAGCCTTCGAGCTTGCTTTTCAGCAATTCGTTGACCTGTTGCGGGTTGGCCTTGCCTTTGGAGGCTTTCATGGCCTGGCCGACGAAGAAGCCGAACATCTTGCCGCGCTTGGCTTCGTCTGCCGCGCGGTATTGCTCGACCTGCTCGGCGTTGGCCGCGAGCATTTCGTCCAGCACCGCCGAAATGGCGCCGGTGTCGGTCACTTGCTTCAAGCCGCGCTTGTCGATGATCTCGTCCGCGCTGCCTTCGCCGTTGGCCATGGCTTCGAATACCACCTTGGCGATCTTGCCGGAGATGGTGTTGTCCTTGATGCGCTGCAACATGCCGCCCAGTTGCTCGGCGGAAACCGGCGACTGATCGATGTCCAGGCCTTGCTTGTTGAGCAGGCTGCCCAACTCGACCATTACCCAGTTCGCTGCCAGCTTGGCGTCGCCGCCAATGCTCGCGACCTTCTCGAAGTAGTCGGCCTGCTCGCGGCTGGTGGCCAGCACGCTGGCGTCGTACACCGACAGGCCGAACTGCTCCTGGAAACGCTCGCGTTTCTGCGGTGGCAATTCCGGCAGGGTGGCGCGCACGTCATCGAGGAAGGTGTTTTCGATCACGACTGGCAGCAGGTCTGGATCGGGGAAGTAACGGTAGTCGTTGGCTTCCTCTTTGCTGCGCATCGGACGGGTCTCGTCCTTGTTCGGGTCGTATAGCCGAGTCTGCTGGATCACCTTGCCGCCGTCTTCGATCAGCTCGATCTGGCGTTGGATCTCGCTGTTGATCGCCTTCTCGATGAAACGGAACGAGTTGACGTTCTTGATCTCGCAGCGCGTACCGAACTCGACCTGGCCTTTCGGACGGATCGACACGTTGCAGTCGCAACGCAGCGAGCCTTCGGCCATGTTGCCGTCGCAGATGCCCAGGTAGCGCACCAGCGCGTGGATCGCCTTGACGTAGGCCACGGCTTCCTTGGCGCTGCGCATGTCCGGCTCGGAAACGATTTCCAGCAGCGGAGTGCCGGCACGGTTCAGGTCGATGCCGCTGGCGCCGCTGAATTCTTCGTGCAGGCTCTTGCCGGCGTCTTCTTCCAGGTGCGCGCGGGTGATGCCGACGCGTTTGACCGTGCCGTCCTCAAGGGCGATGTCCAGGTGGCCCTTGCCGACGATCGGCAGTTCCATCTGGCTGATCTGGTAGCCCTTGGGCAGGTCAGGGTAGAAGTAGTTTTTACGGGCGAACACGTTGTGCTGGCCGATCTCGGCGTCAATCGCCAGACCGAACATCACCGCCATGCGCACCGCTTCCTGGTTCAACACCGGCAACACGCCGGGCATGCCCAGGTCGATCAGGCTGGCCTGGGTGTTCGGCTCGGAACCGAAGGTGGTGGAACTACCGGAAAAGATTTTCGACCGGGTGGTGAGCTGGGTATGAATCTCCAGCCCGATCACGACTTCCCATTGCATGTGTGTCTCCTCAGAAGCCGGTTGGGGTGCGGGTGTGCCAGTCAGTGTGTAACTGATACTGGTGGGCAACGTTCAACAGGCGACCTTCCTGGAAATACGGAGCGAGCAGCTGCACGCCGACCGGCAGGCCGTCGACAAAACCGGCCGGCATCGACAGGCCTGGCAGGCCGGCGAGGTTGGCGGTGATGGTGTAGACGTCTTCCAGGTAGGCAGCGACCGGGTCGCTGTTCTTGGCGCCGAGCTTCCAGGCCGGGTTCGGCGTGGTTGGGCCGAGGATGATGTCGACCTCGTTGAAGGCGGCCATGAAGTCGTTCTTGATCAGGCGACGGATCTTCTGCGCCTTCAGGTAGTAGGCGTCGTAGTAACCGGCGGACAGCGCATAGGCACCGACCATGATCCGGCGCTGCACTTCCGGGCCGAAGCCTTCGCCACGGGAGCGCTTGTACAGGTCGATCAGGTTGACCGGGTTTTCGCAGCGGTAGCCGAAACGCACGCCGTCGAAACGCGACAGGTTGGACGAGGCTTCCGCCGGGGCGATCACGTAGTACGCCGGGATCGCGTGCTGCATGTTCGGCAGGCTGATTTCCTTGACCACGGCACCGAGCTTTTCCAGCTCCTTGACGCTGTTGTGGATCAGCTCGGCGATGCGCGGGTCGAGACCGGCGCTGAAATACTCTTTAGGCACGCCGATGCGCAGGCCTTGCAGCGAACCGTTGAGGCTGGCGCTGTAGTCCGGCACGGGCTCGTCGATGCTGGTGGAGTCGTTCGGATCGAAGCCGGCCATACCTTGCAACAATATTGCGCAGTCTTCGGCCGTGCGCGCCAACGGACCGCCCTGATCGAGGCTGGAGGCGTAAGCGATCATGCCCCAGCGCGAAACACGACCGTACGTCGGTTTCAGGCCCGTCAGGTTGGTCAGCGCAGCGGGCTGACGAATGGAGCCACCGGTGTCGGTACCGGTAGCGGCAGGCAACAGACGAGCGGCCACCGCAGCGGCCGAGCCACCGGACGAACCGCCGGGCACGTGTTCCAGGTTCCACGGGTTTTTCACCGCGCCGTAGTAGCTCGACTCGTTGGCCGAACCCATGGCGAATTCGTCCATGTTGGTCTTGCCCAGGGTCACGGCCCCGGCAGCGGCCAGCTTGGCGACAACGGTCGCGTCATAGGGGGCCTTGAAGTTGTCGAGCATCTTCGAGCCACAGCTGGTGCGGATGCCCTGGGTGCAGAACAGGTCCTTGTGGGCGATCGGCGCGCCGAGCAGGGCGCCGCTCTCACCGTTGGCCCGGCGTGCGTCAGCGGCTTTCGCCTGCGTGAGCGCCAGGTCTTCGGTGAGGCTGATGAAACTGTTGAGCTGCGGGTCGAGCTGGGCGATGCGCGCCAGCAGGACTTTGGTCAGCTCTTCGGAGGAAAACTTTTTATCGGCGAGTCCGCGGGCGATCTCGGCCAGAGTCAATTGATGCATTGCAGGCTCTTTCCCTTTAGTCGATGACTTTCGGAACCAGGTACAGGCCGTTTTCGACCGCTGGTGCGATGGACTGGTAGGCCTCGCGGTGATTGGTCTCGGTCACGACGTCCGCACGCAGGCGCTGGCTGGCTTCCAGAGGGTGGGCCAGCGGTTCGATACCGTCGGTATCGACTGCCTGCATTTCGTCGACCAGCCCGAGAATGCTGTTGAGGGCCGAAGTGATGTGTGGAAGATCGGCATCATTGAGGCCCAGACAGGCCAGATGAGCGATTTTTTCCACGTCGGAGCGTTCAAGCGCCATTGGGATTCTCCAGTGGAAAACAAAACGGACGGCGTCCGTGTGTTAGATTGTCGGAACACTACCGCACTTCTACGGTCATATGGCCGCGATTGTGGGGTTTGGTGCACATAAAAGCGGTCAATTTAACATATTGGCGCCTTGCCCAAAATCCCTGTCGTTGTTAGAGTTTGCCGCACTTTTTTACCCACGCGTTGCCTAGGGTCCCTTTCCCATGTTCAAGAAACTGCGTGGCATGTTTTCCAGCGATCTTTCCATTGACCTGGGCACTGCCAACACCCTTATTTACGTGCGTGAGCGCGGTATCGTCCTGAATGAGCCATCGGTTGTGGCCATTCGGACGCACGGTAACCAGAAAAGTGTCGTTGCTGTCGGCACCGAAGCGAAGCGCATGTTGGGCCGTACGCCGGGCAACATTGCTGCCATTCGTCCGATGAAAGACGGCGTGATCGCCGACTTCAGCGTCTGCGAAAAGATGCTGCAGTACTTTATCAACAAGGTTCATGAAAACAGCTTCCTGCAGCCCAGCCCTCGTGTGTTGATCTGCGTTCCGTGCAAATCCACCCAGGTTGAGCGTCGTGCCATCCGTGAATCGGCACTCGGTGCCGGTGCCCGTGAAGTATTCCTGATCGAAGAGCCGATGGCTGCCGCGATCGGTGCCGGCCTGCCGGTTGAAGAAGCCCGCGGTTCGATGGTCGTGGATATCGGTGGTGGTACCACCGAAATCGCGCTGATCTCCCTGAACGGTGTGGTGTATGCCGAATCCGTACGGGTTGGCGGCGACCGCTTCGACGAAGCGATCATCACCTACGTGCGCCGCAACTACGGCAGCCTGATCGGTGAATCGACGGCCGAGCGCATCAAGCAGGAAATCGGTACCGCCTACCCGGGCGGCGAAGTTCGCGAAGTCGACGTTCGTGGCCGCAACCTGGCCGAAGGCGTTCCACGGGCATTCACCCTGAACTCCAACGAAGTGCTGGAAGCTCTGCAAGAGTCCCTGGCCACCATCGTTCAGGCAGTGAAGAGTGCGCTGGAGCAATCGCCGCCGGAACTGGCTTCCGATATCGCCGAGCGTGGCCTGGTGCTGACCGGTGGTGGCGCGCTGCTGCGTGACCTCGACAAGCTGCTGGCCCAGGAAACCGGTCTGCCGGTGATCGTTGCCGAAGATCCGCTGACCTGTGTTGCTCGCGGCGGTGGCCGTGCATTGGAAATGATGGATAAACACACCATGGACCTGCTCTCCAGCGAATAAATGCCGGATCGCCTCTATGCTGTTGAGCGCGCAGGCGGCACTTTGCAGTGCTGCCTGTTCGCGTTTATCTTCTGTCGTCTGCATCCAGGCCGGTTTGATGCCGTATGAATAAA
Source organism: Pseudomonas sp. PLMAX (assembly GCF_046042685.1). Classification (NCBI taxonomy): domain Bacteria; kingdom Pseudomonadati; phylum Pseudomonadota; class Gammaproteobacteria; order Pseudomonadales; family Pseudomonadaceae; genus Pseudomonas; species Pseudomonas sp. PLMAX. The sequence goes on from NZ_CP064949.1 coordinate 1,041,396, forward strand.
GAGAACATTTGCCTGGGAGGAGCGGCTTATTAAACCGCTTTTCACCAAGGGTCCCTCACTGGGCGTGCGCTTGTTGGTGCTGGTCGTGCTGTCGGTCGCGCTGATGGTGGTCGATGCCCGCTTCACACTGTTCAAACCAGTGCGTAGCCAGATGTCGCTGGTGCTGATGCAGTCTTACTGGATCACCGACCTGCCGCAGCGGCTATGGCAGGGTGTGGCCAGCCAGTTTGGCAGTCGCACCGAGCTCGTCGCCGAAAACGAAAAACTCAAGAGCGAAAACCTGCTGTTGCAGGGGCGCATGCAAAAGCTTGCCTCCCTCACCGAGCAGAACGTTCGGCTGCGCGAGTTGCTCAACTCTTCGGCACTGGTCAACGAAAAGGTCGAAGTGGCCGAACTGATCGGCATGGACCCCAACCCGTTCACCCATCGCATCATCATCAACAAGGGTGAGCGCGACGGCGTGGTGCTCGGTCAGCCGGTACTCGATGCCCGTGGCCTGATGGGCCAGGTGGTCGAGTTGATGCCCTACACGTCCCGGGTCCTGCTGCTGACCGATTCCACCCACAGTATTCCGGTGCAGGTCAACCGCAACGGCCTGCGCGCCATTGCCAGCGGCACTGGCAACCCGGAGCGCCTGGAACTGCGTCATGTGGCCGATACCGCAGATATCAAGGAAGGCGACCTGCTGGTCAGTTCCGGCCTCGGCCAGCGCTTTCCGGCCGGTTATCCGGTGGCGACAGTGAAGGAAGTGATCCACGATTCCGGCCAGCCGTTCGCCATCGTTCGCGCCGTACCGACTGCCGCCTTGAACCGCAGCCGTTACCTGCTGCTGGTGTTCAGCGACACCCGCACCGCCGAAGAGCGCGCCAACGACGCTGCCCAGGCCCAGGAAAGCCTGGATGCGCAGGGTGGTGGGCCGATCATTCCGGCGACGGTGCCGAGGCCGGCGATTGTTCCGGCGGCTGTTGCCGCTCCCGCTGCTCCAGCCGCCCCGACTGCTGCCACCACCCCGGCCAAGCCTGCCGCGACTGCACCCGCCAAGCCACCGGCGGCGCAACCCGCCGCCGCCAAGCCTGCGGCCAAACCGCCTGTCTCCGCGCCGGCTACCACCAGGGGACGAGAATAATGGTTGGTGTTACAGCTTCCCGAAACGGCTGGATCGTCTGGCTGACATTCGCCATCGGCATGTTGCTCAGCGTATCGCCGCTGCCGCAATTCATGGAGATCCTGCGACCCCTGTGGCTGGCCTTGCTGCTGGCGTTCTGGGCGCTGGCGCTGCCGCAGAAAGTCGGGATGGTCACCGCGTGGTGCCTGGGCCTGGCGGAGGATGTGCTGTACGGCACGCTGCTGGGCCAGAATGCGTTGATCCTGACGCTCATCACCTACCTGGTGCTGGCGCTGCAACAACGCCTGCGCATGTTCCCGATGTGGCAACAGAGCCTGGTGATCCTGGTGATCTTCGGCCTGGCCCAGCTGGTACAGCTCTGGCTCAGCGCCCTGACCGGCAACCGTCAACCGACCCTGGCGCTGGTATTGCCGGCACTGGTCAGCGCGTTGCTCTGGCCCTGGATCAGCTTCGGTTTGCGCGGATTGCGTCGACGCTACAAAATCAATTAATTCGCCTCGGCATTCAGACAGGGAGAGGTCTTGATGAAACAGCTGTACCTCGCCTCTGGCTCACCGCGTCGGCGTGAGCTGCTCACGCAGATCGGCGTGCCATTCACCGCCGTCAGTGCGGACATCGATGAAACCCCTTTGACCCATGAAAGCCCGTCGGCCTATGTCGAGCGCCTGGCGCGCGGCAAGGCCGAGGCCGGACGCGGCGCGATCTCTCCTGCAGCCTCGTGCTGCGTGCTCGGTGCCGACACCGCCGTGGTGCTCGACGGAAAAATTCTTGGCAAACCAGTTGATGAAGCCGACGCGTGCGCCATGCTGAAGATGTTGTCCGGGCGCGAGCATCAGGTCCTGACCGCGATTGCGCTGCTCGACGGCGAGCGCTGTGAGTCTCGGGTGGTCATCAGCCAGGTCCGCTTTCGGGCTATCAGCCCTGATGAAGCGACCGCCTACTGGGCCAGTGGCGAACCCCGGGACAAGGCCGGTGGATACGGTATTCAAGGACTGGGCGCGGTGTTTGTCGCCGGGCTCACTGGAAGTTACTCGGCGGTGGTTGGACTGCCGTTGTGCGAAACCGCGGAACTGCTCGGCCATTTCGGCATACCCTGTTGGCAACCCCATAACGCGCGCTAAGCGTTGTATCCGGCCATTATCGTGAACATGCCTGAACGAGACCCTGCCATGAGTGAAGAGATCCTGATCAACATCACGCCGATGGAATCGCGCGTGGCGGTGGTCGAAAACGGTGTCCTGCAAGAAGTTCATGTCGAGCGCACGCAAAAGCGCGGGATCGTCGGCAACATCTACAAGGGCAAGGTGGTGCGGGTATTGCCGGGCATGCAGGCGGCGTTCGTCGATATCGGCCTGGACCGCGCCGCGTTCATTCATGCGTCGGAAATCTCCCTGCGTGAAGGGCCGGCGGTCGAGAGCATCAGTGCGCTGGTGCACGAAGGCCAGAGCCTGGTGGTGCAAGTCACCAAGGACCCGATCGGCTCCAAAGGCGCGCGACTGACGACGCAGCTGTCGATCCCTTCGCGTTACCTGGTGTACATGCCGCGCACCGCGCACGTCGGTATTTCGCTGAAGATCGAAGACGAAGCCGAACGCGATCGCCTCAAGCAAGTGGTGACCGATTGCGTGGCGAAGGAAGGCATCAAGGAAGCCGGCGGTTTCATCCTGCGCACGGCGGCCGAGGGCGCCGGCGCCGATGAGATCCTCATGGACATCCGCTATCTGCGCCGGTTGTGGGACCAGATCAGCGAGCAGATCAAAACCATCAGTGCCCCCAGCGTTATTTACGAAGACCTTGGCCTGGCGCTACGCACGCTGCGGGACCTGGTGAGCCCTAAGATCGAGAAAATTCGCATCGATTCCCGGGAAACCTTCCAGAAAACCACGCAGTTCGTCGCCGAACTGATGCCGGAGATCGCCGATCGTCTGGAACATTACCCGGGCGAGCGGCCGATTTTCGACCTGTACGGCGTAGAAGACGAAATCCAGAAGGCCCTTGAGCGCAAAGTCCCGTTGAAGTCCGGCGGATACCTGGTGGTCGACCCGGCGGAAGCCATGAGCACCATCGACGTCAACACCGGGGCGTTCGTCGGGCATCGCAACCTTGAAGAAACCATCTTCAAGACCAACCTCGAAGCGGCGACCGCCATTGCACGCCAGCTGAGGCTGCGTAACCTGGGTGGCATCATCATCATCGACTTCATCGACATGGAAGATGAAGAGCACCAGCGCCAGGTGCTGCGCACGCTGGAGAAGCAACTGGAGCGTGACCACGCCAAGACCAACATCATCGGCATCACCGAGTTGGGCCTGGTGCAGATGACCCGCAAGCGCACCCGCGAAAGCCTCGAGCAGGTCCTGTGCGAGCCGTGCACGAGTTGCCAGGGGCGCGGCAAGCTGAAAACGCCGGAAACCATTTGCTATGAAATCTTCCGCGAAATCCTCCGTGAGGCTCGCGCCTATCAGGCGGAAGGCTATCGTGTATTAGCGAACCAGAGAGTCGTCGACCGCCTGCTCGATGAAGAGTCGGGCAACGTCGCCGAACTTGAAGTGTTCATCGGGCGCACCATCAGGTTCCAGGTCGAAACCATGTATTCCCAGGAACAATACGACGTCGTGCTGCTCTGAACTGCTGCGTCTTGAATTTTCCTGAACGGCTGGCCTCAGCTTTCTGCAAGACTTTTGCCATGGGAGCCAACTGACATGGAGCGTCTGACACGCATATTGGCCGCACTGACCCGCTGGGGTCTGGGCCTGTGCGCGTTGGTTTTGGTGTTGATGGCGTTGTACGTCAGCCTTGGCCGGGAACTGGCGCCGTTGGTAGCCGAGTATCGTGCCGAAGTCGAAACCAAGGCCAGCGAAGCCTTGGGCATGCCCCTGCAAATCGGTGAGTTGAAAGGCAGTTGGAGCGGCTTCGCGCCTGTTTTGTCCGCTCACGACGTGACGGTGGGCGAGGGTGCCAACGCCTTGCACCTGGAGCAGGTGCGGGCGATCCCGGACCTGTGGGCCAGTCTGCTGGCTCGCGATGTGCGCATCGCCAATCTGGAACTCAATGGCCTGAAGATCAGCCTCAAGCAAGGCGATGATGGCAAGTGGGCGCTGGAAGGTTTGCCGGTAAAGGAAGATCAGCCCCTCGACCCGGAGCAGTTGCTCAATCGCATGCAAATGATCCAGCAGCTGTCGGTGCTCGACAGCCAGGTCACTTTGCAGCCGTGGGGGGAATCGCCGCTGACCCTGACGTACGTCGGCTTGAGTCTCAAAACCGGCGCCTACCGCCAGCGCCTCGATGCCCGCTTGACCCTGCCCGATGGCCAGCCATTGGCCATGAGTTTGCGTAGCCGCATTCGTGCCAGCGAGTGGAAGGACGGCGAGGTGGAAGCCTATGCGAGCCTGCCGCAAAGCGACTGGGCGAAATGGTTGCCCGAAACCCTGACCCAGAATTGGAATTTCTCCGAGATCAAGGCCGGTGGCGAGCTGTGGGTTACCTGGGGCAAGGGCGCCCTGCAAAGTGCCGCCATCCGTTTGAATGCCCCGCAACTCAAGGGTGCCTATGCCGAGCGCAAGCCGATCCAGATCAATAACCTGGCGCTTAACGGTTATTTCCAGCGCAGCGCCGAGGGCATGCTGGTCACGGTAGATTCCCTGGCCATGAACCTTGCAGAAACGCGTTGGGAGTCGCGCCTGCAATTGAAGCAGACCACGGCCGCGGACAGCACCCAGAATCTCTGGCACCTGCAAGCCGACCGTCTCGACCTGACGCCGCTCACACCGCTGCTCAATGCCCTGGCGCCCTTGCCGGAAGGTGTTGCCAAGGTGGTCGAACGGCTCAAGGTCACCGGTGGACTGCGCAACGTGCTGATCGACGTGAAACCCAATGCCACAGACGACAGTCGGTTCAGCTTCGCGGCCAACCTTGATCGGGTCGGCTTTGACGCGTATCACGGCGCGCCGGCGGCGCGTAATGTCTCGGGCAGCATCAGCGGGGACCTTGGCCATGGCGAGTTGCGCATGGACAGCAAGGATTTCATGCTGCACCTGGACCCGATTTTCGCCAAGCCATGGCAATACATCCAGGCCAACGCCACCTTGACCTGGAAGCTCGACAAGGAAAGTTTCACCCTGATCGCGCCGTACCTGAAGGTGTTGGGCGAAGAGGGCAAGATTGCCGGCGATTTCCTGATCCGCCTGTTCTTCGATGACACGAAGGAAGACTACATGGACCTGCGGGTCGGCATGGTGGAGGGCGACGGTCGCTACACCGCGAAATACCTGCCGACCGTTCTCAGCCCGGCGCTGGACGAATGGCTGCGTACGGCGATTCTCAAAGGTGCGGTGGACGAGGGTTTCTTCCAGTACCAGGGCTCGTTGAACCATGGCGCGGCGGAAACGGCCCGCAGCATCAGCCTGTTTTTCAAGGTCCACGATGCCGAACTGGCGTTTCAGCCTGGCTGGCCGCATGTCAGCAAGGTCACCGGTGATGTGTTCGTAGAAGACAGCGGCGTGCGGGTTCTGGCCAGCCAGGGGCAGTTGCTCGACACCAAGGTCCGCGACATCTACGTCAATATTCCCCACGTGCCTGACGGGCAGAACAGTCATCTGTTTCTCGATGGCGCGTTCGCTGGCGGCCTGGGCGATGGCTTGAAAATTCTCAAGGAAGCGCCGATTGGCACGGCCGAAACGTTCGCTGGCTGGGAAGGCGAAGGCGACCTGCAAGGCAAGCTCAAGCTGGATATTCCGCTGGCCAAGGGCGAGCCGCCGAAGATCCTGGTCGACTTCAAGACGGCCAAGGCCCGCCTGAAACTGCCCGAACCGCCCCTTGAGCTGACTCAGCTCAAGGGTGACTTCCGGTTCGACAGCAGCAAAGGCTTGAGTGGGCAGAACATCAGCGCGCGCGCCTTCGACAAGCCGGTGACTGCGCAAATTTTCGCCGAGGGTCGCGAGGGCAAGCTCAACACCCGGGTCACCGCTTCCGGGCAGGTCGAAGTGAAGAAACTCACGGACTGGCTGAGCGTGACCCAGCCGTTGCCGGTGAGCGGCGTGATCCCCTATCAATTGCAACTGACCCTCAATGGCGCCGATAGCCAGTTGCTGGTCAATTCCAATCTCAGGGGTGTGGCCGTCGATCTGCCGGCGCCCTTTGGCCTGGCGCCGGATGCCGGGCGCGACACCTCGTTCCGCATGACCCTGCAAGGCGAGGAGCGGCGCTACTGGGTGAACTACGGTGAACTGGCGAACTTCACATTTGCTGCACCGGCCAGCAACTTTGCCAACGGCCGTGGCGAGTTGTTCCTCGGCAATGGCAATGCCGTGTTGCCCGACACAAAGGGCCTGCGCATTCGTGGCACGCTGTCGGAGCTGGATATCGGCCCGTGGCAGGACCTGATGAACAAGTATGCCGGGCAAGACCCAGGCGGTAATGCCAAGCAGTTGCTCAGTGGATTGGACGTCAAGGTCGGCAAGCTCCGCGCTTTCGGCACAACGTTGGACCAGGCAGCGGTGCAGCTGACACGCAAACCGTCCGCCTGGGCCTTGCAGCTCGACAGCCAGCAGGTCAAGGGCAACGCCAGCCTCCCGGATGCCAAAGCCGCGCCGATGGTGATCAACCTGCAGACCGTGCGGCTGCCGGCACCTGACCCGACGGTGCTGGCCGATGAAAACTCGCCGGACCCCCTGGCCTCGGTAGACCCGAAAAAGATCCCGGCGCTGGATATCACCATCAACCAGCTGTACCAGGGTAACGACCTGGTCGGTGCCTGGTCGCTGAAAGTGCGTCCGACGGCCAAGGGTATAGCGCTCAACTCGCTGGATATGGGCCTCAAGGGCATCCTCCTGCAAGGCAGCGGCGGCTGGGAAGGTGCGCCGGGCGCCAGCACCAGCTGGTACAAGGGGCGGATCAGCGGCAAGAATCTTGCGGATGTGCTCAAGGGCTGGGGCTTTGCGCCGAGCGTCACCAGCCAGGAATTCCACATGGATGTCGACGGCCGCTGGCCCGGCTCGCCGGCATGGCTGGCCACCAAGCGCTTCTCCGGCACCCTCGATGCATCGCTCAATGAAGGCCAGTTTGTCGAGGTTGAAGGCAGTGCCCAGGCGTTGCGGGTGTTTGGCCTGCTCAACTTCAACTCGATTGGCCGCCGCTTGCGCCTGGACTTTTCCGACCTGTTCGGCAAAGGCCTGAGCTATGACCGGGTCAAGGGCCTGCTGGTGGCGACCAATGGCGTGTACGTGACCCGCGAACCTATCCGCCTGACGGGCCCGTCGAGCACCATCGAGCTCAACGGTACCCTGAACATGGTAGCCGATCAGATCGATGCCAAATTGATGGTGACCTTGCCGGTGACCAACAACCTGCCCATTGCCGCACTGATCGTCGGCGCGCCGGCCATCGGCGGGGCGCTGTTCCTGATCGACAAGTTGATCGGTGACCGTGTGTCGCGTTTTGCCAGCGTGAAATACACGGTCAAGGGGCCGTGGAAAGAACCGAAAATCACCTTCGACAAGGCTTTTTGAGAAACCACTGCCCTGGCCTATGGAGTAGCATGGCCGTACCTCCCCCTGCGTTGATACCTGAACAGGAAAAGGCCATGTCCGTAGCGGTAATTCAAATGGTCAGCCAAAGCGAAGTGCCGGCCAATCTGGCCCGGGCGCGCCAATTGCTGGAACAGGCGGCCGCCGGCGGTGCGAAACTGGCCGTGTTGCCGGAAAACTTCGCCGCCATGGGCCGGCGCGACGTCGCCGACATCGGTCGCGCCGAGGCCCTGGGCGAAGGCCCGATCCTGCCGTGGTTGAAACAGACGGCCCGCGACCTCAAGTTATGGATAGTGGCCGGTACCTTGCCGCTGCCGCCGGTGGATCAACCGACGGCCAAGGTGCATGCCTGCTCGTTGTTGGTAAATGATCACGGCGAGACGGTGGCGCGCTACGACAAGCTGCACCTGTTTGACGTGGACGTGGCGGACAATCGCGGCCGTTATCGCGAATCCGATGACTATGCTTATGGCAGTGGCGTGGTGGTTGCGGACACACCGGTGGGGCGAGTCGGCCTGACGGTCTGTTATGACCTGCGCTTCCCGGAGCTGTATAGCGAGTTACGCGCTGCCGGGGCGGAGTTGATTACCGTGCCATCGGCGTTTACCGCGGTGACCGGTGCGGCGCATTGGGACGTGCTGATTCGTGCGCGAGCCATCGAAACCCAGTGTTATGTGCTCGCGGCCGCCCAGGGTGGAACACATCCGGGACCGAGGGAAACCTGGGGGCACGCGGCCATTGTCGACCCCTGGGGACGGGTACTGGCTCAACAGGATCAAGGCGAGGCCGTGCTGCTGGCCGAACGCGATAGCAGCGAACAGGCGTCCATCCGGGCGCGGATGCCGGTGTCCAGTCACCGGCGCTTTTTCTCGCAGGGCGCCCAGCGACCTGCCTCAGAACGATGAATTTAAGGCGTAAAGCATATGAGCGAGTTGTTGTCCTCAGTCAGTGAACACCTCCTGGCACCGGGTGGCGTAACGATCGAAAGCCTGCAAGGTGTGCTCGGCGACTTGGCCGGCCCGGGCATCGATGCCGCCGACCTGTATTTCCAGGGGCAGATTTCCGAGTCCTGGGCGCTGGAAGACGGCATCGTCAAGGAAGGCAGTTTCAACCTCGACCAAGGGGTTGGCGTGCGCGCGCAATCCGGTGAGAAGACCGGTTTTGCGTACAGCAACGCCATCACCCTGGAAGCCCTGGGCGCGGCGGCCCGTGCTGCCCGGTCGATCTCCCGAGCCGGGCAGAATGGCACCGTGCAAGCGTTCACCACCCAGGACGTGGCGCAGTTGTACGGGCCGGACAATCCTCTGGAAGTGCTGACCCGTGCCGAGAAAGTCGATCTGCTCAAGCGCATCGATGCCGCTACCCGAGCCCTCGATCCGCGCATCCAGCAGGTCACCGTGAGCATGGCCGGTGTCTGGGAGCGGATCCTGGTGGCGTCCACCGACGGCGGCCTGGCGGCGGATGTACGGCCGCTGGTGCGCTTCAACGTCAGCGTGATCGTCGAGCAGAACGGCCGCCGCGAGCGCGGTGGCCACGGCGGTGGCGGGCGTACCGACTACCGTTATTTCCTCGCTGAAGACCGCGCCATGAGCTATGCCCGTGAGGCGCTGCGCCAGGCCTTGGTCAATCTGGAAGCCATCCCGGCGCCGGCCGGTACCTTGCCGGTGGTGCTGGGTTCGGGCTGGTCGGGCGTGTTGCTGCACGAGGCGGTCGGCCACGGCCTGGAAGGCGACTTCAACCGCAAAGGCAGTTCGGCCTACAGCGGGCGCATGGGCGAGATGGTTGCGTCCAAGCTGTGCACCATCGTCGATGACGGCACCCTGGCCGGTCGCCGTGGCTCCTTGAGCGTCGACGACGAAGGGACGCCGACCGAGTGCACCACGCTGATCGAAAACGGCGTACTCAAGGGCTACATGCAGGACAAGCTCAACGCCCGCCTGATGGGCGTGGCCCGCACCGGTAACGGTCGCCGCGAATCCTACGCGCACCTGCCGATGCCGCGCATGACCAACACCTACATGCTGGCCGGCGAAAGCGATCCGGAAGAAATCATCGCCTCGGTGAAACGCGGCATCTACTGCGCCAACCTCGGCGGTGGCCAGGTGGACATCACCAGCGGCAAGTTCGTGTTCTCCACCAGCGAGGCGTACCTGATCGAGGACGGCAAGATCACCGCCCCGGTCAAAGGCGCGACGTTGATCGGCAACGGCCCTGAGGCCATGAGCAAGGTGTCGATGGTCGGTAACGACCTGGCACTGGACAGCGGCGTGGGGACGTGTGGCAAGGATGGGCAGTCGGTGCCGGTGGGTGTCGGCCAGCCAACGCTGAAAATTGATGCGATCACCGTGGGTGGCACGGGCGCATAGGGATTGATACATCCCCTGTAGGAGCTGCCGAAGGCTGCGATCTTTTGCTTTTTAGAAGATCAAAAGATCGCAGCCTGCGGCAGCTCCTACAGGAGTTGCGATGGCTTAACGCAGACCGCGTTGAGTCTCGTCCAGCTCACGGATGTACTTGAAGATTTTACGGCTGGAAGCAGGAGGCTTGTTTTGCGCAACCTCGTGCTGGGCCTGACGGATCAGGGAACGCAATTGCTGGCGGTCCGCGTCCGGGTAGTCGACGACGAATTTTTCCAGTACGGCATCGTCGCCGGCGATCAGGCGATCGCGCCAACGTTCCAGGTTATGGAAGCGTTCGTTGTACTGGCGGGTGGAGGCATCGAGTTGATCGAGCAAGACCAGAATCGCGTCAGTGTCCTGATCGCGCATCAGCTTGCCGATGAACTGAAGGTGCCGTTTACGCGCGATGTTCGCGGTGTGCTTGGGCGCATCGGCCAGGGCCCGACGCATGGCGTCGGTCAACGGCAGCTTTGCCAGCAAGTCAGGCTTGAGCGTTGTAAGGCGCTCGCCGAGGTCAACCAGAGCATGCAGCTCGCGTTTAACCTGGGATTTGCTTTTTTCTCCCGTATCGAGGGAGTCGTCGTAAGAATCAACCATGGTGGCCGTCCGCAAAGAAACGCCGCCATGATAACCAGTCGGGGGCCGCTTGTCCGGCCCGGTCGCTCGATGACCGTTACCGAAAGCAGAATTTGAGTGGAGAACAGCATGAGTGCAGTTGAGAGCGTCGGCCCACAAGCGTTGCCGGCACTGCAAGAACAGGTCGAGCAGATCATCGCTGAAGCCAAGCGCCAGGGCGCCAGTGCCTGTGAAGTGGCGGTGTCGCTGGAACAAGGCCTGTCGACCACGGTTCGTCAGCGTGAAGTCGAAACCGTCGAATTCAACCGCGACCAGGGTTTTGGCATCACGCTGTACGTCGGTCAGCGCAAGGGCTCGGCCAGCACCTCGGCCAGTGGCCCTGAGGCGATTCGCGAAACCGTAGCCGCTGCCCTTGCGATTGCCAAACACACCTCGGAAGACGAAGCTTCGGGCCTGGCGGATGCCGCGCTGATGGCCAAGGACGTGCAGGACTTCGACCTGTTCCACCAATGGGATATCACCCCGGAACAGGCGATCGAGCAGGCTCTGGCCTGTGAGGCTGCAGCCTTTGCTGCCGACAGCCGGATCAAGAACGCCGATGGTACGACCCTGAGTACCCATCAGGGCTGCCGTGTCTACGGCAACAGCCACGGGTTTGTTGGCGGTTATGCGTCGACCCGGCATAGCTTGAGCTGCGTCATGATCGCCGAGGCCGATGGCCAGATGCAGCGCGATTACTGGTACGACGTGAACCGCCAGGGCAACCTGCTGGCCGATCCGGTGAGCATCGGTCAACGTGCTGCCCAGCGCGCGGCGAGCCGTCTGGGCGCGCGTCCGGTGCCGACCTGCGAAGTGCCGGTGCTGTTTTCCGCGGAGCTGGCCGGTGGTTTGTTCGGCAGTTTCCTGTCGGCGATTTCCGGCGGCAGCCTGTATCGCAAATCGTCGTTCCTCGAAGGTACCCTGGGGCAGAAGCTGTTCCCGGAATGGCTGACCATCGACGAGCGTCCGCACCTGATGCGGGCCATGGGCAGTGCGGCATTTGACGGCGATGGCCTGGCGACCTACGCCAAACCGTTCGTCGAAAAAGGCGAGCTGGTGTCCTACATCCTCGGCACCTATTCCGGCCGCAAGCTTGGCATGCCGAGCACCGCCAACGCGGGCGGCGTGCACAACCTGTTCGTCACCCACGGTGATGAGGACCAGGCTGCGTTGCTGCGTCGCATGGGCCGCGGCCTGCTGGTGACCGAACTGATGGGCCAGGGCCTGAACATGGTGACCGGCGATTACTCCCGTGGCGCGGCGGGTTACTGGGTCGAGAACGGCGAAATCCAGTTCGCGGTCCAGGAAGTGACCATCGCCGGCAACATGCGCGACATGTTCAAGCAGATCGTTGCCGTGGGTAATGACCTGGAGCTGCGCAGTAACATTCGCACCGGTTCGGTGTTGATCGAGCGGATGACGGTGGCGGGCAGCTAAGCCTCGCCGTTACACAAAAAGGCGCGCCACCCCAGGTGGTGGCCTTTTTTTTATATGCCTTACACAGATCCCATGTGGGAGCGGGCTTGCTCGCGAAGGCGGCACGCCAGTCAACGAAGATGTTGAATGTGCTGGCCTCTTCGCGAGCAAGCCCGCTCCCACAGAGTGTTCTACGTGCGCTATCGAGCTTGTGTTGGTTCTCATTATCATCTAATAATAAATCTCATTACCGAATGAGCCCCGGATCATGAGTTCTGCCTTGCACGAGCAGCCTTACCTCGAAAGCTGGCGCTGGATGAGTCGCCAGATCCGTTGCGCGATGGATCCCGACGAGCCGCGCCTGATCGATCATTACCTGGCCGAAGGCCGGTATCTGGCCTGTTGCACGGCAACCTCGCCCTGGACCATTGCCCAAACCTCGTTCCGTTTGCTGCTCGACACCGCCGCCGATGTCGCGCTGCCCTGGCACTGGCGCACTTACTGCCTCGACCAGGCCTGGCGCCCTTTGCGCGAACTCGAACGCCTCGCCTTGTGCAAATGCCGACTCAAGCGCTGGCAGAGCTACACCTGGCAACTGGCGACCTGCGAGCTGCAACCCTCGATTCCCTTAACTGAACTGGTGCAAGGATTTTCAGATGACCAAGACACGTATTGAGCGCGACAGCATGGGCGAACTTCAGGTCCCGCATGACGCCCTCTATGGCGCACAGACTCAGCGTGCAGTGGATAACTTCCCGATCAGCGGCAAGCCAATGCCGGTGCAGTTCATTCGCGCGTTGATCCTGGCCAAGGCTGCGGCAGCGCGCGCCAACATCGAGCTCAAGCAGATCAGCGAGTCCCAGGGCATCGCCATCGTCGAGGCTGCGCAAGGCTTGCTGGAAGGCGATTTCATGCAGCACTTCCCGGTGGATGTGTTCCAGACCGGTTCCGGCACCAGCTCCAACATGAACGCCAACGAAGTGATCGCCACCCTGGCCAGCCGCCTGCTCGGCGAGCCGGTGAACCCCAACGATCACGTCAATTGCGGGCAGAGCAGCAACGACATCATCCCGACCACTATCCACGTCAGTGCCGCGCTGGCCTTGCACGAGCAGTTGTTGCCGGCCCTGAACGGGCTGGTGCAGGTGATCGAGCGCAAGGCGCAAGAGGTGCATCACCACGTCAAGACCGGGCGCACCCACCTGATGGATGCCATGCCGGTGCGCATGAGCCAGGTGCTCAAGGGTTGGGCGCAACAGCTCAAGGCCAACATCGGCCATTTGCAAGGCCTTCAGCCAAGCCTGCAATCCCTGGCCCAGGGCGGTACGGCAGTGGGCACCGGGGTCAATGCGCATCCCGAATTCGCGGCGCGCTTCAGCCAACAACTGAGCAAGCTGACCCAGGTGCAATTTACGCCGGGCGTGGATCTGTTTGCCTTGATCGGCTCCCAGGACACCGCCGTTGCCGTTTCCGGCCAGCTCAAGGCGACCGCGGTGTCGCTGATGAAAATCGCCAACGACCTGCGCTGGATGAACTCCGGTCCTCTGGCTGGCCTGGGTGAGATAGAGCTCGAAGCCTTGCAACCGGGGTCTTCGATCATGCCCGGCAAGGTCAACCCGGTGATCCCGGAGGCCACCGCCATGGTCGCCGCCCAGGTAATCGGCAACGACACGGCGATCACCATCGCCGGTCAGTCGGGCAATTTCGAGCTCAACGTGATGCTGCCCATCGTCGCCCAGAACCTGCTGGGCAGCATCGAATTGCTGGCCAACTCCAGCCGTCTGCTGGGGGAAAAGGCCATTGCCAGCTTCAAGGTCAACGAAGACCGGATCAAGCAAGCGCTCTCGCGCAACCCGATCCTGGTGACGGCACTCAACCCGATCATTGGCTACCAGAAAGCCGCTGAAATCGCCAAGAAGGCCTATCAGCAGGGCCGCCCGGTGATCGATGTCGCACTTGAGCACACCGAACTTCCGCGTAGCCAGCTGGAAGCGTTGCTCAACCCGGAAAAACTCACCGCTGGCGGCGTGTAACCGCCACCACCGCTTTGGAGGCTCACCATGGAACACTGGAAACGCACGATCGAAAGGGCAAATCGCTGTTTCATGTTGGGCGAGCTGGTCGATGCCCGCGAGGCTTACTTGCAGGCATTGGCCCTGGCCCAGGTGCTGTTCGAGCGCTGGGCAAATGCCGATGAAGCGGTGGCGGCCTGCGTGATCTCCCATCACAACCTGGCGGACCTGCATTTGCGCCTGAACCAGCCGGAGGAGAGCGCCGAGTACCTGTGCGCCATCCACCAGCGCCTGCTACAGACCGTGCAGGACCCGCGACTGACGCCAGCGCTGCGTGAAGCGGCGCTGCGCCAGAGCAACAAGACCTACGTCGAACTGCTGAATTTCATCAGCGAGCACGGTGAATATCCACGCACCCATCGGTTGCTGCACATCGAGACTGCCTCACCGTCGCATCGCCCTGCGCCTCACCATCATGGAGTCCACTGAACATGGCTTTTACCCTGCCTGCCTTGCCGTATGCCTACGACGCCCTGGAACCGCACATCGATGCGCAGACCATGGAGATCCACTACACCAAACACCACCAGACCTATATCAACAACCTCAACGCTGCGGTCGAGGGCACCGAGTTCGCCGAGTGGCCAGTGGAAAAGCTGGTGGCCGCCGTGCAGCAACTGCCGGAGAAGCTCCGTGCGGCGGTGATCAACCAGGGCGGCGGCCACGCCAACCATTCATTGTTCTGGGAAGTCATGGCGCCGCACGGCGGCGGCAAGCCTGAAGGCGCGCTGGCCAAGGCGATCGATGAGCAGCTGGGTGGCCTCGACAGTTTCAAGGACGCTTTCACCAAGGCGGCGTTGACTCGTTTCGGCAGTGGCTGGGCGTGGCTGAGCGTAACCCCACAAAAGACCCTGGTCGTGGAAAGCAGCGGCAACCAGGACAGCCCGTTGATGAACGGCAATACGCCGATCCTCGGCCTGGATGTGTGGGAACACGCCTATTACCTGCGGTATCAGAACCGCCGTCCGGAATACATCAGCGCGTTCTACAACGTGATCAATTGGCCGGAAGTTGCGGCGCGCTATCAAGCGGCACTGGCCTGAGTCCTTTATAAAAACAACCCAAGGCTGATTATGGGCACTGAAACGCTGGCGATCGGAAGTGGACGAATGTTTCGTTACGCATTCGGATCGCTGTTACTGCTGGCGGGCATGAGCTTGCTGGTTGCACATGGGCTGGCCTGGCTGGACCTTGAACCGCGGCTGTCGCGGGCGTTGCAGGGCGGTGCGATCTGCGCCCTGGGCACGGCGCTCGGGGCTGTGCCGGTGCTGGTGATCCGGCGCATGCCCCAGGCACTCAGCGATTCGCTGCTGGGCTTTGGTGCTGGCGTCATGCTCGCGGCGACAGCGTTTTCGCTGATCATGCCGGGCATTGCCGCGGCAGAAAACCTGGGCATGAGTCCGTGGGCCGCCAGCGGCCTGATGTGTCTTGGCATCCTGCTCGGCGCCTTCGGTCTGTTCCTGGTGGATTGCCAGGTCTCGGGTGCTTCACCGCAAATGCTCGTCGGCACCGTGGAGCATCCGGTCATTGCGCCACGGATCTGGCTGTTCGTGTTTGCCATCATTGCCCATAACATCCCCGAAGGCATGGCGGTCGGCGTGTCGGCCGGTGGCGGCATGCCTGACGCCGACAGCCTGGCGATGGGCATCGCCTTGCAGGATGTGCCGGAGGGGTTGGTGATCGCATTGGTCCTGGCCGGGGCAGGGATGTCGCGTTTCAAGGCCTTCCTGATCGGTGCGGCGTCAGGGTTGGTGGAGCCAGTGTTCGCGCTGTTGTGCGCATGGCTGGTGAGCCTGGCCGAACTGTTGTTGCCTTTGGGGTTGGCGCTGGCAGCGGGGGCGATGCTGTTGGTGGTCACCCACGAAGTGATTCCCGAGTCGCGCCGCAATGGTCACGACAAATTGGCAAGCCTTGGGCTGCTGATCGGGTTTTGCCTGATGATGGTGATGGATACGGCGTTGGCCTAAAAAGATCGCAGCCTGCGGCAGCTCCTACAGGTAAACACGATCCCATGTAGGAGCTGCCGCAGGCTGCGATCTTTTGATCTTGACCTTTATTCGCCTTCGTCGAAGTAGTTGTTGATCAACTTCACCAGCGCATCCAGCGCTTCCTGTTCCTGCTCGCCTTCCGTGCTCAGGTAAATCCTGGTGCCCTTGCCGGCGGCCAGCATCATCATCGCCATGATGCTTTTACCGTCGACGGTGGTCTCTGGCGTGCGTCCTACCCTGATCGTGCAATCCTTGAATTGACCGGCGATTCCAACGAATTTTGCCGAAGCGCGGGCATGCAGGCCCAGCTTGTTGATGATTTCGATTTCCAGAGCAGGCATCGCGGTGTGAATCCTTTAGCTGAGGTCGCGGTGGCGAACCTGGACGTTCTTCAGGGATTGCTGCAGGACCTGGCCAAGACGTTCAGTCAGGTAGACGGAGCGGTGATGGCCGCCGGTGCAGCCAATGGCAATAGTGACATAGGCGCGGTTGCTGGCGGCAAAACGTGGCAGCCATTTGAGCAGGTACGTAGAAATGTCCTGGAACATCTCCTCGACATCGGGTTGCGCCGCCAGGTAATCGGCCACCGGTTGGTCGAGCCCGGACTGCTCGCGCAGTTCCGGCTTCCAGTAAGGATTGGGCAGGCAGCGCACATCGAATACCAGATCGGCGTCGACCGGCATGCCACGCTTGAACCCGAACGACTCGACGAGGAATGCCGTACCGGGTTCCGGCTGGTTCAGCAGGCGCAGCTTGATGGTATCGCGCAGTTGATACAGGTTCAGGCTGGTGGTGTTGAGCTTGAGGTCGGCCAGGTCGGCAATCGGCCCGAGCAGGGTGGTCTCGTCGTTGATCGCCTCGGCCAGTGAGCGGTTGGCATTGCTCAGCGGGTGACGGCGGCGGGTTTCCGAGAAACGCTTCAGCAGGGTTTCCTCGTCGGCATCCAGGTACAGGACATCGCACTGGATGTGGCGGCTGCGCACTTCGGCCAGCAGCTCGGGGAAACGCGACAGGTGACTTGGCAGGTTGCGCGCATCGATGGATACGGCAACCAGCGGTTGCGCCAGCTCGGTGTGAATCAGCGCGCGCTCGGCCAGTTCGGGCAGCAAACCGGCAGGCAGGTTGTCGATGCAGTAGTAGCCGTTGTCCTCGAGGACGTCGAGGGCGGTACTTTTACCTGAGCCGGAACGACCGCTGACGATGATCAAGCGCATGATTAGTGACCGTTTTGCTCGTCCAGGACAACCTGATACAAGGCTTCATTGCTCGCGGCACTGCGCAGTTTTTCGCGCACTTCCTTGCGGTCGAGCATGCTGGCGATCTGGCGCAAAAGCTCCAGGTGCGCATCGGTAGCGGCTTCCGGGACCAGTAGCACGAACAACAGGTCAACCGGGGCGCCATCGATGGCGTCGAAATCGATAGGGGCGTCGAGGTGCATCAAGGCGCTGATGGGCGATGTGCAGCCCTTCAGGCGACAGTGGGGAATGGCGATGCCGTTGCCAAAACCGGTCGAACCGAGTTTTTCACGGGCAATCAAAGCCTCGAAGACATCTTGCATCTCCAGATCCGGCACTTCCCGGGCGATCAGGTTGGCAATTTGCTCGAGGGCTTTCTTTTTACTGCCGCCCGGCACGTTCACCAGGGAACGGCCGGGGGTCAGGATGCTTTCAAGTCGGATCATGGGTTGGGAGTGTTAACGACCCGTAGCGCCCTGGAGGAGGCTCTGGGTCTTTTCCTTATGCTTTTTGAGTTGTTTATCCAGCTTGTCGGTCAGTAAGTCGATAGCTGCGTACATATCAGTATGTTCCGCGTTTGCGACGACCTCATTGCCGGGAATATGCAGCGTGGCTTCGATTTTTTGCTTCAGCTTTTCGACGCACATCGTGACTTGCACGTTGGTGATCTTGTCGAAATGTCGCTCCAATCGTTCGAGTTTTTCGCCGATGTAGGTGCGAAGAGGTTCGGTCACTTCCAGTTGGTGTCCACTGATGTTGACTTGCATACAGCTTCTCCTTCGTTGCCAGTGCATAAAGCGGCAGATCCAGATGATCTGCCACTGGAACGCTGTGGCGTGGCCCTACATCAACCGCTTGCGTTCGCTCGAAGGCGCGATCCCGAGGGATTCGCGGTACTTGGCGACGGTGCGGCGAGCCACCTGAATGCCTTGTGCCTCCAGTAAACCAGCGATCTTGCTGTCACTCAACGGCTTTTTCTGATTTTCCGCCGCCACCAGTTTTTTGATGATCGCGCGAATCGCCGTGGACGAGCATTCTCCGCCCTCGGAGGTGCTGACGTGACTGGAGAAAAAGTATTTCAGTTCATAGATGCCCCGAGGGGTATGCATGAATTTCTGCGTGGTCACCCGCGAAATCGTCGACTCGTGCATGCCGACCGCTTCGGCGATGTCATGCAGCACCAGCGGTTTCATGGCCTCGTCGCCGTACTCCAGGAAGCCGCGCTGATGCTCGACAATCTGCGTGGCCACTTTCATCAGGGTTTCGTTGCGGCTCTGCAGGCTCTTGATGAACCAGCGGGCTTCCTGCAGCTGATTGCGCATGAAGGTGTTGTCGGCGCTGGTGTCGGCACGGCGCACGAAGCCTGCGTACTGGGCGTTGACCCGCAGGCGCGGCACCGACTCCTGGTTCAACTCCACCAACCAGCGCTCGTTGTCCTTGCGCACGATCACGTCGGGTACCACGTATTCGGCTTCGGTCGACTCGATTTGCGAGCCAGGGCGCGGGTTGAGGCTCTGCACGAGTTCGATCACCTGGCGCAGTTCGTCTTCCTTGAGCTTCATGCGGCGCATCAGCTGGCTGTAGTCGCGGCTGCCGAGCAAGTCGATGTAGTCGGTGACCAGGCGCTTGGCCTCGGCCAGCCAAGGCGTCTTGGCGGGTAGCTGGCGCAATTGCAGCAGCAGGCATTCGCCCAGGTTGCGGGCAGCGATGCCGGCGGGTTCGAATTGCTGGATGCGGTGCAGGACGGCTTCGATTTCGTCCAGTTCGATGTCCAGTTCCGGATCGAAGGCTTCGAGGATCTCCTCCAGCGTCTCGTCCAGATAACCCTGGTTGTTGATGCAGTCGATCAGGGTCACGGCGATCAGGCGATCGGTGTCGGACATCGGTGCCAGGTTCAATTGCCACAGCAGGTGGCTTTGCAGGCTCTCGCCCGCCGATGTGCGGGTGGTGAAATCCCACTCGTCGTCATCGTTGCTCGGCAGGCTGCTGGCACTGGTCTGGTACACGTCTTCCCAGGCGGTGTCGACCGGCAGTTCGTTAGGAATTCGCTCGTTCCAGTCGCCTTCCTCGAGGTTATCGACCGTCGGGGCGGTTTCCTGGTAAGAGGGTTCCTGGATGTCGGTACTGGGCTTGTGTTCGGCGTTGTCGGCCAGCGGGTCGGAATTGTCGAAGTCGTCGCCTTCTTCCTGGCGCTCGAGCATCGGGTTGGACTCCAGGGCCTCCTGGATTTCCTGTTGCAGGTCCAGGGTCGACAATTGGAGCAGGCGGATGGCCTGTTGCAGCTGCGGTGTCATCGTCAGCTGCTGGCCCATTCTCAAGACTAGCGATGGTTTCATGGCAGGGGCTTAACACCTTATTCGCCGGCGCACATGCGCCATCCACTACAGGGCGCCGGAGCGCCAAACATAAGCAAATTATATGCCCGAAACCGCGGCGTTTGCCTAGAGCGCTGTAACAATAAAAAAAGGTTGATTTTTTATTGCGCCGAGCGCTCGGTCGACCCGCCGGACACCTCGACGCTTACAGACGGAATTCGTGCCCCAGGTACACTTCCTTGACCAGGTCATTGGCCAGGATGGTTTCAGCGTCACCTTCGGCGATCAGTTGGCCATCGTTGACGATATAGGCGGTTTCGCAGATATCCAGGGTTTCACGGACGTTGTGGTCGGTGATCAGTACGCCGATGCCCTTGGCCTTGAGGTGATGGATGATCTGCTTGATGTCGCCCACCGAAATCGGGTCGACGCCGGCGAACGGTTCGTCGAGCAGGATGAATTTCGGGTTGGTGGCCAGTGCCCGGGCGATTTCCACGCGGCGGCGCTCGCCGCCGGACAGGCTCATGCCGAGGTTGTCGCGGATGTGGCTGATGTGGAATTCCTGCAGCAGGCTTTCCAGTTCCTTGCGGCGACCGGCCTTGTCGAGTTCCTTGCGGGTCTCGAGGATGGCCATGATGTTGTCGGCCACCGACAGTTTGCGGAAGATCGACGCTTCCTGTGGCAGATAGCCGATGCCCGCCTTGGCGCGACCGTGCATCGGCTGGTGGCTGACGTCGAGGTCATCAATCAGCACGCGGCCCTGATCGGCCTGTACCAGGCCGACGATCATGTAGAAGCAGGTGGTCTTGCCGGCGCCGTTGGGGCCGAGCAGGCCGACGATCTGGCCGCTGTCGATGGACAGGCTGACGTCACGCACGAC
The DNA here is from genome assembly GCF_046042685.1 of Pseudomonas sp. PLMAX. Lineage (NCBI taxonomy): Bacteria > Pseudomonadati > Pseudomonadota > Gammaproteobacteria > Pseudomonadales > Pseudomonadaceae > Pseudomonas > Pseudomonas sp. PLMAX. The sequence goes on from NZ_CP064949.1 coordinate 1,061,966, forward strand.
CTGGCGGCTCTTGTAGCTCTTGGCCAGGTGCTGGGCTTTCAGAGTTGCCATTACGGGGCCTTTTGCTCGTCGGTTTTCTTTTTCGGCTGGATCACCATGTCGATGCGCGGACGCGACTCGGTCACCTTGCTGCCTGTGGCGCGACCGGCGCTGGCCAGTTTCTTCTCGGTGTCATAGACGATTTTCTCGCCTTGGGTGACGTTGTTGTCCTTGTCGATGACTTTGGCCTTGTCGATCAGCACGACGCGGTTTTGCGGAGCGAGGTACTGGATGGTCACGCCCCAGCCCTGCACCGGCTTGGCGTCGCCAGCCGTCTGCATTTGCTCGAAGTAAGCCAGGTTGCCCACCGAGGTCACCACGTCGATGTCGCCGTTCGGCGCGCGGGTCATGGTCACCTTGTTGCCGGTGACCTTCATCGAGCCCTGGGTGATGATGACGTCGCCGGTGTACGTGGCGATGCCTTGCTTGTCGTCCAGCTGGGCATCGTCGGCCTGAATGCGAATAGGCTGCTGTTGATCGTCCGGCAGAGCCCAGGCGCTCACGCTTCCCAGTGCAGCGCCCAGACTGAGCAAAATAGGGAGGGTTTTAACGAGCCTCATACTGTCCTCTTACGTTCGATAGCAGGTGTATCCTGCTTTCTTTCAAATACGCCTTCATTCCCTTGCCAGTCGATACACCGCCAGCGCCGTCGATTCTAACGTCTCGCTCGGTCTGCGCATATTGCTGCTGCGGGAACACGGTCATGCGAGTGGTGGTGATCAGCGTCCTGCGATTTTTCTCGTCAAAACGTGTAATGCGTACTGAATCGATCAACTCGACCTCAGTGCCGTCGGGATTGACCTCGCCTTTTTCGCTCTGCACGTGCCACGGAAACTCGGTGCCGCGGAACATGTTCAGGTCGGGGTTTGTCAGCAGCGTCACCTCGGTGGCCTTGAGGTGCTCGACCTTGTCCGACGTCATCTCGTACTGCAGCCTGCCGTCCGGCAGGAACTGTACGCTGTGGGCGTTGGTGGCGTAATAGTCGATCGCACTCTCATCGACTTGCACGACCGGCTTGTCGAGGAAGCGTTCCGGGCTGATGTTCCAGTAGCCGACCGCAGCGAAAATCGCCGTGATGCTACCGAACACCAGTATGTTGCGAAACTTTTTACTTAGCATTATCTGGCTCACAGGTACGCGGCGTTAGCCTCATCGAGACGGCCTTGGGCGCGCAGGATCAATTCGCAGAATTCACGGGCGGCACCTTCGCCACCTCGGGCCTGGGTGATGCCGTGAGCGTGCTCGCGCACGAAGCTGGCGGCATTGGCCACGGCCATGCCCATGCCGACGCGGCGGATCACTGGCAGGTCCGGCAAATCGTCTCCGAGGTAGGCGACCTGCTCATAGCTTAGGCCGAGTTGGCCAAGAAGCTCGTCGAGCACCACCAGTTTGTCCTCGCGGCCCTGATACAGGTGGGGGATGCCGAGGTTCTTCGCCCGTCGCTCGACCACCGGGGTTTTGCGCCCGCTGATGATCGCGGTTTGCACGCCGGCCGCCATCAGCATCTTGATGCCCTGGCCGTCGAGCGTGTTGAAGGTCTTGAATTCGCTGCCGTCTTCGAGGAAGTACAGGCGCCCGTCGGTCAGGACGCCGTCGACATCGAACACCGCCAGCTTGATCTGTTTGCCGCGTTGCAGCAGGTCAGCGCTCATTACATTACTCCCGCACGCAGCAAGTCGTGCATGTTCAAGGCGCCGACCGGGCGATCTTCGCTGTCGACCACGACCAGCGCGTTGATTTTGTGATCTTCCATTATTTTCAGGGCCTCGGCGGCGAGCATTTCGGCACGGGCCGTCTTGCCGTGGGCTGTCATGACCTGATCGATGGTGGCGCTGTGGATGTCGATACTGCGGTCCAGCGTGCGTCGCAAGTCGCCGTCGGTGAAGATCCCGGCCAGCTTGCCATCGGCCTCGAGCACCACGGTCATGCCCAGGCCTTTGCGGGTCATTTCCATCAGCGCATCCTTGAGCAGGGTGCCGCGTTGTACTTGCGGCAGCTCCTGCCCGGCGTGCATGACGTTTTCAACTTTCAGCAGCAGGCGTCGGCCCAATGCACCGCCCGGGTGGGAGAAGGCGAAGTCCTCGGCGGTAAAGCCGCGTGCTTCCAGCAACGCGACGGCCAGGGCATCGCCCATGACCAGCGCGGCGGTCGTCGACGAGGTGGGCGCGAGGTTCAGCGGGCAGGCTTCATGCTCGACATGCACATTCAAGTTGACCTCGGCGGCCTTGGCCAGCGGTGAGTGGGGCTTGCCGGTCATGCTGATCAACTGGATGCCCAGGCGCTTGATCAGCGGCAACAAGGTGACGATTTCATTGGTTGAGCCGGAATTCGACAGCGCCAGGATGATGTCGTCGCGGGTGATCATGCCCATGTCGCCATGGCTGGCCTCGGCGGGGTGCACGAAAAAGGCCGTGGTGCCAGTACTGGCCAGGGTCGCGGCGATCTTGTTGCCGATATGCCCCGATTTGCCCATGCCGACCACGACGACACGGCCTTTGCTGGCCAGAATCATTTCGCAGGCGCGCACGAAATCCGCGTCGATACGGGGCAGCAAGCCTTTTACGGCTTCCACTTCGAGGCGGATGGTGCGTTGTGCTGACTTGATCAGGTCGCTGGATTGGCTCATTTCGAAAATGTTTAGCCTGATGAAAAGGCGGCGATTATAGCCGGTATGGTTCAAACCCTCACGCAAGTTCGTTGCCCATTGTCATTCATTGTTACCTAATCCCCTCTGGATTGAGCCTTCCTGGCTGTCATGTTGCTGAACATGGCCCGGCATTGGCCTTGGGCGCGTGCCGCTTGCAGTGATATAGTTCGCCGCCAGTTCGGCCCGCCCAGGAGGTAGTGTGCTTTTGTCAGGAAGCCAGGCGTCCGAGTGTGAGGCTGCATCGCAAGGAGTTTAGATGAGCGCCGATAACGCCTACGCGGTCGAGCTGAAGGGACTGACCTTCAAGCGCGGTACGCGCAGCATTTTCAATAACATTGATATCCGCATCCCGCGCGGCAAGGTCACCGGCATCATGGGGCCTTCCGGATGTGGCAAGACCACGCTGTTGCGCCTGATGGGCGCGCAGTTGCGGCCTGCCAGTGGCGAAGTCTGGGTCAATGGCCAGAACCTGCCGACGTTGTCGCGCAGTGATCTGTTCGATGCACGCAAGCACATGGGTGTGCTGTTTCAGAGTGGCGCACTGTTTACCGACCTCGATGTCTTCGAGAACGTCGCCTTCCCGTTGCGCGTTCATACCGGGCTGCCCGAAGAAATGATCCGCGACATCGTCCTGCTCAAATTGCAGGCCGTGGGGTTGCGTGGCGCCATCGACCTGATGCCCGACGAGCTGTCCGGCGGCATGAAACGTCGCGTCGCACTGGCGCGGGCGATTGCGCTCGATCCACAGATTCTCATGTATGACGAGCCTTTTGTCGGCCAGGACCCCATTGCCATGGGCGTGCTGGTGCGTCTGATCCGCTTGCTCAACGATGCGCTGGGCATTACCAGTATCGTGGTGTCCCATGACCTGGCCGAAACCGCCAGCATTGCCGACTACATCTATGTGGTGGGCGATGGCCAGGTATTGGGGCAGGGCACGCCCGACGAACTGATGAACTCGGACGAGCCGCGTATCCGTCAATTCATGACAGGCGAGCCCGACGGTCCGGTCGCCTATCACTTTCCAGCGACGGATTACCGCGCAGATCTTCTGGGGAAGCGTTGATGCGCAAGATTTCACTGTTGGAAAGGGTGCGCCGGTTCGGCCACGCGGGCATCGATGTGCTGGCGGTGTTCGGGCGCTCCTCGATTTTCCTGTTTCATGCACTGCTGGGGCGCGGCGGTATCGGTGGCGGGTTTGGCCTGCTGGTCAAGCAACTGCATTCGGTGGGGGTAATGTCCCTGGTGATCATCGTGGTCTCCGGGATATTCATCGGCATGGTGCTGGCGCTCCAGGGCTTCAACATCCTGTCCAGCTACGGTTCGGAGCAGGCGGTGGGGCAGATGGTGGCGCTGACGCTGCTGCGTGAACTGGGGCCGGTGGTCACCGCATTGCTGTTCGCCGGGCGTGCCGGTTCGGCGCTGACGGCGGAAATCGGCAACATGAAGTCCACCGAACAGCTCTCCAGCCTGGAAATGATCGGGGTGGACCCGCTCAAGTACATCATTGCCCCGCGCCTGTGGGCCGGCTTCATTTCCTTGCCGGTGCTGGCGATGATTTTCAGCGTGGTGGGTATCTGGGGCGGTTCCTGGGTGGCCGTCGACTGGCTGGGTGTCTATGACGGCTCCTACTGGGCGAACATGCAGAACAGCGTGACGTTTGCCGACGATGTGCTCAACGGCATCATCAAAAGCATGGTTTTTGCCTTTGTCGTGACCTGGATCGCCGTATTCCAAGGCTATGACTGTGAGCCCACTTCAGAAGGGATCAGTCGTGCCACTACCAAGACCGTGGTGTATGCCTCTTTGGCTGTGCTCGGCCTGGACTTTATTCTGACCGCCTTGATGTTTGGAGATTTCTGATGCAAAACCGCACCCTGGAAATCGGTGTCGGCCTTTTCTTGCTGGCTGGCATCCTGGCTTTGCTGTTGTTGGCGTTGCGGGTCAGTGGACTGTCCCCGAGCCCGAACACCGAAACCTATAAACTTTATGCGTATTTCGACAATATCGCCGGATTGACTGTCAGAGCCAAGGTGACCATGGCCGGTGTGACCATCGGCAAGGTCACGGCAATCGATCTGGACCGCGACAGTTTCACTGGTCGGGTGACCATGCAGCTGGAGAAGCGTGTAGATAATCTACCGGCAGACTCCACTGCATCTATCCTGACCGCTGGCCTGTTGGGCGAGAAGTACATCGGTATCAGCGTGGGTGGGGAAGAAGCCCTGCTCAAGGATGGCGGGACCATCCATGACACCCAGTCGTCGCTGGTGCTCGAGGACCTGATCGGTAAATTCCTGCTCAATACCGTTAGCAAAGACGCCAAATGAGGAGCTTTTGAATGATCTCTACCTTGCGACGTGGCCTGTTGGTTTTGCTCGCGGCCTTGCCGTTGGTGGCTAACGCCGTGGCGGCGCCTTCCGCGCACGAACTGGTCCAGGACACCACCAACCGGTTGCTGGCCGACCTGGCCGCCAACAAAGAGAAATACAAGCAGGACCCGCAGGACTTCTATGCGGCGCTCAACAGCATCGTCGGCCCGGTGGTGGATGCCGAGGGCATTTCCAAGAGCATCATGACGGTCAAGTACTCGCGCAAGGCTACTCCGGCGCAAATGAAGACCTTTGAAGAAAACTTCAAGAAGGGTCTGTTCCAGTTCTATGGCAATGCCTTGCTGGAGTACAACAACCAGGGCATCACCGTTGATCCTGCCAAGGACGAGTCGGGCGAACGTACCAGCGTCGGCATGACGGTCAAGGGCAGCAACGGCGCGATCTATCCTGTGTCCTACACACTGGAGAAGGTCGGCGGCGAGTGGAAGCTGCGTAACGTCATCATCAACGGCATCAACATTGGCAAGCTGTTCCGTGATCAGTTCGCTGATGCGATGCAGCGCAATGGCAACGACCTGGACAAAACCATCAATGGTTGGGCAGGGGAAGTCGCCAAGGCCAAGGAATCCACCGAGAAACAGACCCAATGAGTGAGTCGGCGGTCCGCATGGACGAGGCCGGCGAGCTGCGGCTCAGCGGTGTGCTGGATTATCGAACCGGTCCGGAGCTGCGCCGGCAGGGGCAGTCGCTGATTAACTCCAGCAAGGCCGCGGCCGTGGTGGTCGATTGTTCAGCGGTGGAGAAGTCCAGCAGCGTCGGTCTGTCGTTGCTGTTGTGTTTCATGCGTGATGCCCAGGCGGCCGGCAAGGCGCTGAGCATCCGCGGGATGCCAGAAGATATGCGCGAAATAGCCCAGGTCAGTGAGCTGACCGAGCTGTTGGCGCATCCCTAACCCGCATCTATAAGGAAGCCCCCCGTCAGAGTCCTGCTTCCCGGGGTTCGCAGGCGCGGGGCTTTTTTGTATGATGTCCGACCCGCGCGCACAGGGCGCCGATTGAGGTTGAGCATGCAGGCCAACGAAGTTAAGAGCTTTCTTGAAGGAAAGCTGCCCGGAACGAATGTAGAAGTCGAGGGCGAAGGCTGCAATTTCCAGCTGAACGTGATTAGCGATGAACTGGCGGCGTTGAGCCCGGTGAAGCGTCAGCAGCAGATCTATGCCCATTTGAACCCGTGGATCACCGATGGCAGCATCCATGCGGTCACTATGAAATTTTTCAGCAGCGCGGCCTGGGCCGAGCGCACCTGAGCCCAAGGGCGTCGAGATTCTTATGGATAAATTGATTATTACTGGCGGTGCTCGTCTCGATGGCGAAATCCGTATCTCCGGGGCAAAGAACTCGGCACTGCCGATTCTCGCTGCCACCCTGCTGTGCGACGGTCCCGTGACCGTGGCCAACCTGCCGCACCTGCACGACATCACCACCATGATCGAGTTGTTCGGTCGCATGGGCATCGAGCCGGTGATCGACGAGAAGCTGGCCGTTGAAATCGACCCGCGCACCATCAAGACCCTGATCGCTCCGTACGAACTGGTTAAAACCATGCGTGCGTCGATCCTGGTGCTGGGCCCGATGGTTGCCCGCTTCGGTGAAGCCGAAGTCGCGCTGCCTGGCGGTTGCGCCATCGGCTCGCGTCCGGTTGACCTGCACATCCGTGGCCTGGAAGCCATGGGCGCGATCATCGACGTCGAAGGCGGCTACATCAAGGCCAAGGCCCCTGAAGGCGGCCTGCGTGGCGCGCACTTCTTCTTCGACACCGTCAGTGTGACCGGTACCGAAAACATCATGATGGCGGCCGCTTTGGCCAAGGGTCGCAGCGTTCTGGCTAACGCCGCGCGCGAGCCGGAAGTGGTCGACCTGGCGAACTTCCTGAACGCCATGGGTGCCAAGGTTTCCGGTGCTGGCACCGACACCATCACCATCGATGGCGTCGAGCGTCTGCACACCACCACCTACAAGGTGATGCCGGACCGTATCGAAACCGGCACCTACCTGGTGGCCGCGGCCGTGACCGGCGGGCGTGTGAAGGTCAAGGACACCGATCCGACCATCCTCGAAGCCGTGCTGGAAAAACTCCGCGAAGCCGGTGCCGAAATCACCTGCGGCGAAGACTGGATCGAGCTGAACATGCACGGCAAGCGGCCTAAAGCCGTCAACGTGCGCACCGCTCCGTACCCGGCGTTCCCGACCGACATGCAGGCGCAGTTCATCTCCCTCAACGCCATTGCCGAAGGCACGGGCGCCGTGATCGAGACAATCTTCGAAAACCGCTTCATGCACGTGTACGAACTGCACCGCATGGGCGCCAAGATCCAGGTCGAAGGCAACACCGCCATCGTTACCGGTACCGAGAAGCTCAAGGGCGCGCCAGTGATGGCCACCGACCTGCGTGCCTCGGCCAGCCTGGTGATCTCGGCGCTGATCGCCGACGGCGACACCCTGATCGACCGCATCTACCACATAGACCGTGGTTACGAGTGCATCGAAGAGAAACTGCAGATGCTGGGCGCCAAGATCCGCCGCGTTCCGGGCTAGTACCTGCTGCATGGGCACAGGGAAGTGCCCGTTGAATTGTTCAAAGTCGAGGGTGGTCTACACCCTCGATGTATGTCCGGCGCCATTTGCGACCGGGCATGAGTACCTTGATAAGGACTGACGTTTCCCATGTTGACCATCGCACTGTCCAAGGGCCGCATCCTTGACGACACCCTGCCGCTTCTGGCTGAAGCGGGCATCGTGCCGACCGAGAATCCGGACAAGAGCCGCAAGCTGATCATCCCCACGACCCAGGAAGATGTACGCCTGTTGATCGTGCGTGCCACCGACGTGCCGACTTATGTCGAGCATGGTGCCGCCGACCTCGGTGTCGCCGGTAAAGACGTGCTGATGGAATACGGCGGCCAGGGCCTGTACGAGCCTCTGGACCTGCAGATTGCCCAGTGCAAGTTGATGACCGCCGGCAAGGTCGGCGCAGTCGAGCCCAAGGGCCGCCTGCGTATCGCCACCAAGTTCGTCAACGTTGCCAAGCGCTACTACGCCGAGCAGGGCCGTCAGGTCGACATCATCAAGCTCTACGGCTCGATGGAGCTGGCGCCGCTGATCGGCCTGGCCGACAAGATCATCGACGTGGTCGACACCGGTAACACGCTGCGGGCCAACGGCCTGGAGCCACAGGATTTCATCGCGGCCATCAGCTCCCGACTGATCGTCAACAAGGCTTCGATGAAAATGCAGCACGCCCGTATCCAGGCGTTGATCGACACCCTGCGCAAGGCAGTGGAGTCTCGACACCGCGGCTGATTCACCTGCGCGGCCTTGAGTCGCGCCCGTCTATCCGCCTCATAGCCAGAATTCTCAGGTGCCCAAGCGGAAACGACTGCTAAGTTAGGGCGCCTGAGTTTTTTGCCAATCCTATGAGGCTCTCGCTATGACCGCACCGACTGCAATTCGCCGACTCAACGCTGCTGACCCGGATTTCGCGCATCATCTGGATCATCTGCTGAGCTGGGAAAGTGTGTCTGACGACTCGGTCAATCAGCGAGTGCTGGACATCATCAAGGCCGTGCGCGAGCGCGGTGACGCGGCGCTGGTGGACTTCACCCGTCAGTTCGACGGCCTGGACGTGAAGTCCATGGCGGACCTGATCCTGCCGCGCGAGCGTCTGGAGCTGGCACTGACGCGCATTACCGTGCCCCAGCGCGAAGCCTTGGAAAAAGCCGCGGCCCGGGTACGCAGCTATCACGAAAAGCAGAAGCAGGACTCCTGGAGCTACACCGAGGCCGATGGCACCGTGCTGGGCCAGAAGGTCACGCCGCTGGATCGCGCCGGCCTGTACGTGCCGGGTGGCAAGGCGTCCTACCCGTCGTCGGTGCTGATGAACGCGATTCCGGCCAAGGTCGCCGGCGTGACCGAAGTGGTCATGGTGGTGCCGACTCCCCGCGGTGAGATCAACGAGCTTGTGCTGGCTGCCGCCTGCATCGCCGGTGTCGACCGTGTATTCACCATCGGGGGTGCCCAGGCGGTGGCCGCGTTGGCCTACGGTACCGAAAGCGTGCCGATGGTCGATAAGGTGGTCGGCCCGGGCAACATCTACGTTGCCACTGCCAAGCGCCACGTATTCGGCCAGGTCGGTATCGACATGATCGCCGGTCCGTCGGAGATCCTCGTGGTGTGTGACGGCAAGACCGATCCGGACTGGATCGCCATGGACCTGTTCTCCCAGGCCGAGCACGACGAAGACGCCCAGGCGATCCTGGTCAGCCCGGATGCCGAGTTCCTCGACCAGGTTGCCGCGAGCATCGCCAAGCTGATGCCGACCATGGAACGCGCCCAGATCATCGAAACCTCGATCAACGGCCGTGGTGCGCTGATCAAGGTGCGCGACATGGAGCAAGCCATCGAAGTGGCCAACCGCATCGCGCCGGAGCACCTGGAGCTGTCGGTTGCCGATCCACAGGCCTGGCTGCCGCAGATTCGCCATGCCGGTGCCATCTTCATGGGCCGTCACACCAGCGAAGCGCTGGGCGACTACTGCGCAGGCCCGAACCATGTGTTGCCGACTTCCGGCACGGCGCGATTCTCGTCGCCGCTGGGTGTGTACGACTTCCAGAAGCGTTCGTCGATCATTTTTTGCTCGGAGCAGGGCGCGTCCGACCTGGGCAAAACCGCTTCCGTGCTGGCCCGTGGCGAGTCGCTGACCGCCCACGCCCGCAGTGCCGAATACCGCATCATCGACGACAAGCAGGGGAACTGAGATGAGTAAATTCTGGAGCCCGTTCGTCAAGAACCTGGTGCCGTACGTACCGGGCGAACAGCCAAAACTGGCGAAACTGGTGAAGCTCAACACCAATGAAAACCCGTACGGTCCATCGCCCAAAGCCCTGGCTGCGATGCAGACTGAACTGAACGACAACCTGCGCCTGTACCCGGACCCGAACAGCGATCGGCTGAAAAATGCCGTGGCCCAGTACTACGGCGTGCAGAGCAACCAGGTGTTCCTCGGCAACGGTTCCGACGAAGTCCTGGCGCACATCTTCCACGGTTTGCTGCAGCACGATCAGCCGTTGCTGTTCCCGGATATCAGCTACAGCTTCTACCCGGTCTACTGCGGCTTGTATGGCATCCAGTTCGATGCGGTGCCGCTGGACGAGCAGTTCCAGATCAACCCGGCGGACTACGCCAAACCGAACGGCGGGATTATTTTCCCCAACCCGAACGCACCGACCGGTTGCCTGTTGGCACTCGATGCCATCGAGCAGATCCTCAAGGCCAGCCCGGATTCGGTGGTGGTGGTCGATGAGGCCTACATCGATTTCGGCGGCGAGACGGCGATCAGCCTGGTGGATCGTTATCCGAACCTGCTGGTGACCCAGACCCTGTCCAAGTCGCGCTCGCTGGCCGGTCTGCGGGTCGGCTTGGCGGTGGGGCATCCGGACCTGATCGAGGCGCTGGAGCGGATCAAGAACAGCTTCAACTCCTATCCGCTGGATCGGATGGCGAACGTCGGGGCCGCGGCGGCGTTCGAGGATCGTGAGTACTTCGACAAGACGTGCCGCCTGGTGATCGAGAGTCGCGAGAAGGTCGTCGCACAGTTGAAAGCGAAGGGCTTCGAAGTACTGCCATCGGCGGCGAACTTCATTTTCGCCCGTCACCCCCAGCACGATGCAGCAGGCCTGGCGGCCAAACTGCGCGAGCAAGGCGTGATCGTCCGGCACTTCAAGCAGGAGCGGATTGCCCAGTTCCTGCGGATCTCGATCGGTACACCTGAGCAGAATCAGGCACTGATCGACGGCCTCGGCGACCTATAAACCCTGTGGGAGCGGGCTTGCTCGAAGCTGTGTCAGCGACATGGGTGTCGACTGACACACCTTCGCGAGCAAGCCCGCTCCCACATTGGTTTTGTGCTGCCTGCTTAGTTTTCTTCTTTCTCTTTGACCGGCGCAGGCGGCGGACGCAAGCCAATCTCAGCCGTTAGCTTCAGTTCCTTGCCATTGCGCATCACCTGGATCGCGACCTTGTCGGTCGGCTTGATCCGCGCCACCTGATTCATCGAGCGACGGCCATCGCCAGCCGGCTCGCCGTCGATGCTGAGGATCACATCGCCCAATTGCAGGCCGGCCTTTTGCGCCGGACCGTCACGGAAAATCCCCGCGACCACGATGCCCGGGCGCCCCGACAGGCCAAACGACTCCGCCAGTTCCTGGGACAACGGCTGCACTTCGATACCGAGCCAGCCGCGAATCACCTGGCCGTGTTCGATGATCGACTTCATCACTTCCATGGCCAGCTTTACCGGAATCGCGAAGCCGATGCCTTGGGAACCGCCGGACTTGGAAAAAATCGCCGTGTTGATGCCGGTCAGGTTGCCGTTGGCGTCCACCAGCGCACCGCCTGAGTTGCCGGGGTTGATCGCGGCGTCGGTCTGGATGAAGTCTTCGTAGTTGTTCAGGCCCAGCTGATTGCGCCCGGTGGCGCTGATGATGCCCATGGTCACGGTCTGGCCGACGCCGAACGGGTTGCCGATGGCCAGGGTCACGTCGCCAATGCGGATATTGTCGGAGCGGCCGACGGTGATCGACGGCAGGTTCTTCAGGTCGATCTTGAGGACCGCCAGGTCGGTTTCCGGATCGCTGCCGATCACCCGTGCCAGGGTTTCACGGCCGTCCTTGAGCGCCACCACGATCTGGTCAGCACCGCTGGTCACGTGGTTGTTGGTGAGGATGTAGCCTTGCGGGCTCATGATCACGCCGGAACCGAGGCTCGACTCCATGCGTTTCTGCTTGGGCGAGTTGTCACCGAAGAAACGGCGAAACTGCGGATCCTCGAACAGCGGGTGATTGGGTTTGTTGATGACTTTGGTGGTGTACAGGTTCACCACCGACGGCGCGGCGGTGGTCACCGCGTCGGCATAGGACACCGGACCTTGCTGCATACTGGTGGTTTGCGGGGCTTGTTGCAGGTTGACGTCGAGGCTTGGAAGCCCGACCCACTGCGGGTAACGCTGGATGATTAACAGAGCGACAAGCACGCCGGCCAACAGCGGCCAGCCGGAAAAACGCAGCGCCTTGAGCATTAAGCACGTCCTGAGAGAGTTGCAGGCGGTATGAGACCGCTCATAATGACGCGCATTATACGAGGCCGCGCGTGCCTCTGAACGGGATATTTAGGAGTCTTTTATGGCCGTCGCCCTGAGCACCCTGGTCGAAGAAGCCGACCGTTACCTCGGCAGTTCGAAAATTGCCGATTACTGCCCCAACGGCCTGCAGGTCGAGGGCCGGCCGCAGGTGATGCGCATTGTCAGCGGCGTCACCGCCAGCCAGGCCTTGCTCGATGCCGCGGTGGAGGCCAACGCCGACCTGGTGCTGGTGCATCACGGCTACTTCTGGAAAGGCGAAAACCCGTGCATCACCGGCATGAAGCAGCGCCGCCTGAAGACGCTGCTCAAGCACGATATCAGCCTGCTGTCCTATCACCTGCCGCTGGACCTGCATCCTGACGTAGGCAACAACGTGCAGTTGGCGCGGCAGCTGGACATCACTGTCGAAGGTCCGCTGGACCCGGACAACCTGAAAATCGTCGGCCTGGTCGGTTCGTTGAACGAACCCGTGACGCCCCGGGACTTCGCCCGCCGCGTGCGCGAGGTGATGGGCCGCGAACCTTTGCTGATCGAAGGTGGCAACATGATACGCCGGGTCGGCTGGTGCACCGGTGGCGGTCAGGGCTACATCGATCAGGCGGTGCTGGCGGGTGTCGATCTGTACCTGAGCGGGGAAGCGTCCGAGCAGACCTTCCACAGTGCCCGTGAGAACGACATCAGCTTCATCGCCGCCGGTCACCATGCCACCGAGCGGTATGGCGTGCAGGCGCTGGGTGACTACCTGGCGCGCAGGTTCGCCCTCGAACACATCTTCATCGATTGCCCCAACCCGATCTAAATGTGGGAGCGGGCTTGCTCGCGAATGCGGTGTGTCATTCAACATTTATGCTGACTGATTCGCCGCCTTCGCGAGCAAGCCCGCTCCCACAAAGGTCCGCGGCGCCCAAACAGGCGGGCATATTCATATGCTCTTTCGATCTAGTTGGCGTCCTCATTAGAAGGGGGCGCTGTGCTAGGATTCCCCGCTCGAACACGGCCCGCTGGCCGTTCATAAGAAAGATTTCGTGAGTAGCCATGGTCGACAAACTGACGCATCTGAAACAGCTGGAGGCGGAAAGCATCCACATCATCCGCGAGGTGGCCGCCGAGTTCGATAACCCGGTGATGCTGTACTCCATCGGTAAAGACTCCGCCGTGATGCTGCACCTGGCACGCAAGGCCTTCTTCCCAGGCAAGCTGCCGTTCCCGGTGATGCACGTCGACACTCGCTGGAAATTCCAGGAGATGTACGCTTTCCGCGACAAGATGGTTGCCGAGCTGGGCCTGGACCTGATCACTCACGTCAACCCGGATGGCGTGGCGCAGAACATCAACCCGTTCACCCACGGCAGCGCCAAGCACACCGACATCATGAAGACCGAGGGCCTGAAGCAGGCACTGGACAAGCATGGTTTCGACGCCGCCTTCGGTGGTGCCCGTCGCGACGAAGAGAAATCCCGTGCCAAAGAGCGCGTGTACTCGTTTCGCGACAGCAAGCACCGCTGGGACCCGAAGAACCAGCGTCCGGAGCTGTGGAACGTCTACAACGGCAAGGTCAACAAGGGCGAATCCATCCGCGTATTCCCGTTGTCGAACTGGACCGAGCTGGACATCTGGCAGTACATCTACCTGGAAGGCATCCCGATCGTCCCGCTGTACTTCGCCGCCGAGCGTGAAGTCATCGAGAAGAACGGCACCCTGATCATGATCGACGACGAGCGCATCCTCGAACACCTGAGCGATGAAGACAAAGCCCGCATCGTCAAAAAGAAAGTGCGTTTCCGTACCCTTGGTTGCTACCCGTTGACGGGCGCGGTGGAGTCCGAGGCCGAAAGCCTCACGGACATCATTCAGGAAATGCTCCTGACGCGAACTTCCGAGCGCCAGGGCCGTGTCATCGACCACGATGGCGCAGGCTCCATGGAAGACAAAAAACGTCAGGGTTATTTCTAAGGGGTTGTCATGTCGCACGCATCTGATTTGATCAGCGAGGACATCCTCGCTTACCTGGGCCAGCACGAACGTAAAGAGCTGCTGCGCTTTTTGACTTGCGGTAACGTCGACGACGGCAAGAGCACCCTGATCGGGCGCCTGCTGCACGACTCCAAGATGATCTACGAAGATCACCTGGAAGCGATTACCCGCGACTCGAAAAAAGTCGGCACCACCGGTGAAGACATCGACCTGGCGCTGCTGGTCGATGGCCTGCAGGCCGAGCGCGAGCAAGGCATCACCATCGATGTCGCATACCGCTACTTCTCCACCGCCAAGCGCAAATTCATCATCGCCGACACCCCCGGCCATGAGCAGTACACCCGCAACATGGCCACCGGTGCCTCCACCTGTGACCTGGCGATCATCCTGGTCGATGCCCGCTACGGCGTGCAGACCCAGACCCGCCGCCACAGCTTCATCGCCTCGTTGCTGGGCATCAAGCACATCGTCGTCGCCATCAACAAGATGGACCTCAAGGACTTCGATCAGGGCGTGTTCGAGTCGATCAAGGCCGACTACCTGCAGTTCGCCGAAGGCCTGAAGCTCAAGCCGACCAGCATGCACTTCGTGCCGATGTCTGCCTTGAAGGGCGACAACGTGGTGAACAAGTCCGAGCGCTCGCCGTGGTACACCGGCCAGTCGCTGATGGAAATCCTCGAGACCGTGGAAGTGGCGGGCGACCGCAACTTCACCGACCTGCGTTTCCCGGTGCAGTACGTCAACCGTCCGAACCTGAACTTCCGCGGTTTCGCCGGCACCCTGGCCAGCGGCATCGTCAAGAAAGGCGACGAAGTCGTGGTGCTGCCGTCGGGCAAGAGCAGCCGCGTGAAATCCATCGTCACCTTCGAAGGTGAGCTGGAACACGCAGGTCCAGGTCAGGCAGTCACCCTGACCATGGAAGACGAAATCGACATCTCCCGTGGCGACCTGTTGGTTCACGCCGACAACGTGCCGCCGGTGACCGACAGCTTCGAAGCCATGCTCGTATGGATGGCCGAAGAGCCGATGCTGCCGGGCAAGAAATACGACATCAAGCGCGCCACCAGCTACGTGCCGGGCTCCATCGCCAGCATCGTCAACAAGGTCGACGTCAACACCCTGGAAGAAGGCCCGGCCAGCGCGTTGCAGCTGAACGAAATCGGCAAGGTCAAGATCGCGCTCGACGCGCCGATTGCCCTCGACGGTTACGACAGCAACCGCACCACCGGCGCGTTCATCATCATCGACCGCCTGACCAACGGCACCGTCGGCGCCGGCATGATCGTCGCCCAGCCGTTGGCCCATGGCACCAGCACGCACCACGGCAAACTGGCCCACGTTGCCACCGAAGAACGCGCCCAGCGCTTCGGCCAGCAACCGGCCACCGTGTTGTTCAGCGGCTTGTCGGGCGCTGGCAAGAGCACCCTGGCCTATGCGGTTGAGCGCAAGCTGTTCGACCTGGGTCGTGCGGTGTTCGTGCTCGATGGCCAGAACCTGCGTCACGACCTGAACAAAGGTCTGCCACAGGATCGCGCCGGGCGCACCGAGAACTGGCGTCGTGCCGCGCATGTGGCGCGTCAGTTCAACGAAGCCGGTCTGCTGACCCTGGCGGCGTTCGTTGCACCGAGTGCCGAAGGTCGTGAACAGGCGCGGGAACTGATCGGCAAGGAACGTCTGCTGACGGTCTACGTCCAGGCTTCGCCAACAGTCTGTGCCGAGCGTGACCCGCAAGGCCTTTACGCGGCGGCCGGGGATAACATCCCGGGCGAATCCTTCCCGTACGACTTGCCGCTGGATGCCGACCTGGTGATCGACACCCAGTCCGTGTCGCTGGAAGAGGGCGTGAAGCAAGTGCTGGAACTGTTGCGTAAACGCGGCGCGATCTAAGCCTTAGCCAGAAATGAAAAACCCGCCGATGAGTGATCATCGGCGGGTTTTTTTTGCCTGTTCGGACGCCTTCGCTGGCCGCCCATCATTGTAGGAGCTGGCTTGCCAGCGAAGAGGCCATAACAGACACCTGATTACTTGGCTGGATATTCGTGGTGCATCTGCCCCAGCAGCACATCCTTGTCTTCCCACAACTGGTTGATCCAGCCTTGGAACTGCAATCGATACTCACCATCCTGGTCATAATTCTTGCCAATGAACTGCGGCGGTATCTTCAGCTCCTCAAAGTGCACCACCACATCCGTCACATTCCCGCACAACAAATCCCAAAAACCGGGACGCCCGGCCGGGTAGTGGATGGTCACGTTGACGATGGATTCCAGTTGCTCACCCATGGCGTCCAGCACGAACGCAATGCCACCAGCCTTGGGTTTGAGCAAATAACGGAACGGCGATTTCTGCTGGGCATGCTTGCCTTCGGTGAAGCGCGTGCCCTCGACGAAATTGAAGATGCCCACCGGGTTATCGCGAAATTTCGCGCAGGTCTTGCGCGTGGTTTCCAGGTCCTTGCCTTTCTTCTCAGGGTGCTTTTCCAGATAGGCCTTGGAGTAGCGCTTCATGAACGGAAAGCCCAGCGCCCACCACGCCAGGCCAATCACCGGTACCCAGATCAGCTCTTGCTTGAGGAAGAACTTCAGCGGCTGGATACGCCGATTGAGCACGTATTGCAGCACCAGGATGTCGACCCAGCTCTGGTGGTTGCTGGTGACCAGGTACGAGTGTTGATAGTCGAGGCCCTGCAGGCCGCTGACGTGCCAGCGGGTGCGCCGGACCAGGTTCATCCAGCCCTTGTTGACGCTGATCCAGGCCTCATGGGTATGGCTCATCAGCCATTGGGCAATGCGTTGGGTGAGCGCGAACGGCAACACCTTGAACAGCGCCACACAGAACAGGAACGAGCACAGCAAAATCGTGTTCAACGCCAACAGCAGCGCGGCGATTACTCCGCGTAAGAACGCGGGCAGGAAATCCAGCATTTACACATCCATAGGTCGGTTGGCAGCTTGAATCGCCGTCAGGGCGATGGTGTAGACGATGTCGTCGACCTGCGCGCCGCGCGGCAAATCGTTCACCGGTTTGCGCAGGCCTTGCAGCATCGGCCCGAGGCTGACGCAGTCGGCGCTGCGCTGAACGGCTTTGTGCGTGGTGTTGCCGGTGTTCAGGTCGGGGAACACGAACACCGTGGCGCGACCGGCCACCTGGCTGTTCGGCGCCAGTTGCCGGGCCACGGTTTCGTTGGCGGCGGCGTCATACTGCAACGGACCGTCGATCAGCAGCGAGTGTTGCTGTTCATGGGCGAGCAATGTCGCTTCGCGGACCTTCTCGACTTCCTCGCCGCTGGCCGACTCACCGCTGGAATAGCTGATCATCGCCACCCGCGGGGTGATGCCGAACGCGGCCGCCGAGTCGGCGCTTTGCAGGGCAATCTCGGCCAGTTCGCTGGCGCTCGGGTGCGGGTTCATCACGCAGTCGCCGTAGACCAGCACTTCTTCGGGAAACAGCATGAAGAACACCGACGACACCAGGGTGCAGCCCGGCGCGGTCTTGATCAGCTGCAGGGCCGGGCGAATGGTATTGGCGGTGGAGTGAATGACCCCGGACACCAGGCCGTCCACTTCATCGAGCGCCAGCATCATGGTGCCGATCACCACGGTGTCTTCCAGCTGCTGCTCGGCCATCGGTGCGTTGAGGCTTTTGGTTTTACGCAGGGCCACCATCGGCTCGATGTAGCGCTCGCGGATCAGGTCCGGGTCGAGGATTTCCAGGCCTGGCGGCAGCTCGATGCCTTGGGCGCGGGCCACGGCTTCGACGTCTGCCGGTTTAGCCAGCAGCACGCAACGGGCAATGCCACGGGCCTGGCAGATGGCGGCGGCCTGGACGGTCAGCGGTTCGCTGCCTTCCGGCAGGACGATGCGCTTGTTGGCGGACTGTGCGCGCTGGATCAATTGGTAACGGAACACCGCTGGCGACAGGCGCATTTCCCGCGGGGTACCGCAGCGCTGGTGCAGCCAGTTGGCGTCGAGGTGGCTGGCGACGAAATCGGTGATGATCTCCGCGCGCTCGCGGTCGTCGATCGGGATTTCCTTGTTCAGGCCATTGAGCTGGTTGGCGGTGTCGTAGGAGCCGGTGCTCACCGACAACACTGGCAAGCCCGCCTGCAGGGCGCCACGGCACAAATCCATGATGCGCGGGTCGGGCAGGGTGTCGCTGGTCAGCAACAGGCCGGCCAGGGGCACGCCATTCATGGCCGCAAGGCTCACGGCGAGGATGATGTCGTCACGATCGCCGGGGGTCACCACCAGTACGCCGGGCTTGAGCAGCTCCACGGTGTTGCGCATGGTGCGCGCGCAAATGATGATCTTGGTCATGCGCCGGGTTTCGTAATCGCCGGCGTTGAGCACCTGGGCGCCCATCAGGTCCGCCACGTCTCGCGTGCGCGGCGCATTCAGCTCCGGCTGGTACGGGATGCAACCGAGCAGGCGGAAGTCACCGCTGCGCAACAGCGGCGAGTGTTCGTTCAGGCGGGCGGCGAAGGCCTCCATGCTTTCGTCGGTCTTGACCTTGTTGAGGATCACGCCGAGGACTTTCGGGTCCTTGGGGCCGCCGAACAATTGCGCCTGCAGTTCGACGCGACCGGACAGTTCGGTCAGCACTTCGTTTTCCGGTGCCGAAACCAGGATCACTTCGGCATCGAGGCTCTTGGCCAGGTGCAGGTTGACCCGTGCGGCATAGCTGGCGCTGCGGGTCGGGACCATACCCTCGACGATCAACACGTCCTTTCCGATGGCGGCCTGCTGATAAAGGGTGATGATTTCTTCGAGCAGCTCATCGAGCTGGCCATCGCCAAGCATGCGCTCGACATGGGCCAGGCCCAAGGGTTGCGGCGGCTTCAGGCCGTGGGTGCGCGCCACCAGTTCGGTGGAGCGCTCGGGTCCGGTGTCGCCCGGATGGGGCTGGGCAATCGGCTTGAAAAAGCCGACCTTGAGGCCGGCCCGCTCGAGGGTGCGTACCAGCCCGAGGCTGATGGAGGTCAGGCCCACGCCAAAATCGGTGGGTGCGATAAAAAAAGTTTGCATGCGGATTCTCTAGAGGTGCATGGCAGTGGTGATCATCTATATCTGACGATCTACCGAAATTCAGTCGCCAAGGTTATCGCTAACCGAGCCCTGTGCGCACCAACCGCAGTCAAAGCGCTGGCCTATTTTTTCAAGGCGTTGCGCAGGGTCCAGGACCCAGGCCCGGGATTGCCAGGGTGGCTGGTGCCGAAGGTGCTGGGTGTGACCGCAGGAAAGCTCGACCACCCAGTGGCCGTCTTCGTCCTGATGAAAGCCCGTGATCGTCGAATCCCGTCTGTCCGGGTTGTGTTCGCTTTCGGGCGATTGCTTCGCTAAACTGGGTCTTTCAATATTCTTATGCAAAAGGTCTCGCCCCATGCTGATCGCCGCCAATAAGGCTGTCTCCATCGACTATACCCTGACCAACGACGCTGGTGAGGTCATCGACAGCTCAGCCGGCGGCGCGCCGCTGGTCTACCTGCAAGGCGCAGGCAACATCATCCCGGGCCTGGAAAAGGCCCTGGAAGGCAAAGCAGTCGGCGACGAGCTGACCGTGGCCGTTGAACCGGAAGATGCCTACGGCGAGTACGCTGCCGAACTGGTCAGCACCCTGAGCCGCAGCATGTTCGAAGGCGTTGATGAGCTGGAAGTGGGCATGCAGTTCCACGCTTCCGCTCCGGACGGCCAGATGCAGATCGTGACCATCCGCGATCTGGACGGCGACGACGTCACCGTAGACGGCAACCACCCGTTGGCGGGTCAGCGCCTGAACTTCCAGGTCAAGATCATCAACATCCGTGATGCCAGCCAGGAAGAAATCGCCCATGGTCACGTCCATGGCGAAGGTGGCCATCACCACTGATTTCTGCGCTAAGCTCAGATAGCTGGAGAGGCGCCCCGAGGGCGCCTTTTTAGTCTGCGGCTGTTCCAGGCGACACCACCAAGTGGCTGTTTCGAGAAGAACACGGGAATCTGGAGTACGTCATGAGTGCTTTTCACGAACTTAATTTGACAGCCCTGGATGGTCAGGCGCTCCCTCTGGCCCCTTTCAAGGGGCACGTCGTGCTGGTGGTCAACGTGGCCTCCAAATGCGGTTTGACCCCGCAGTACGCGGCGCTGGAAAACCTCTACCAGCAATACAAAGGCAAGGGTTTCAGCGTGCTGGGCCTGCCGTGCAACCAGTTTGCCGGGCAGGAACCAGGTACCGAGCAGGAAATAAAGGACTTCTGCAACCTCAACTATGGCGTGACCTTTCCGTTGTCCAGCAAGCTGGAAGTCAACGGCCACGAACGTCATCAGCTGTACAAGCTGCTGGCGGGCGAGGGCGCGGAGTTCCCCGGCGACATTACCTGGAACTTCGAGAAATTCCTGCTGGGTAAAGACGGTCGTGTGCTGGCGCGGTTCTCGCCACGTACGGCGCCGGATGATCCGAGTGTGGTTCAGGCGATCGAAAAAGCCCTGGCCTGATACCTCCCCTGTAGGAGCGAGCTTGCTCGCGATGGTCGTTAACGATAACGCTGCCAGCCTGACACCCCGCAGCGTTCTCAGGTTCATCGCGAGCAAGCTCGCTCCTACAGTGTTCCCTCCTTCTGACCCTTAATCACGCTGATCAATAATGCTGTTCAAGGCGTCGGACTCTCCATATTATCGCCGTCATAAAGTCATTCTTCCGTGGAGCGTCCAAATGCCCGTTAAAGCCCTGTTCAAACCGTTCCACCTCGGCAGCCTCGAATTGCCGACCCGTGTGGTCATGGCGCCGATGACCCGTTCGTTTTCGCCGGGCGGCGTACCCAATTCCAAAGTGATCGAGTACTACCGTCGTCGCGCCGCCGCCGGCGTGGGCTTGATCATCACCGAAGGCACCACAGTCGGGCACAAGGCTTCGAACGGCTACCCGAACGTGCCGCATTTCTACGGTGAAGCGGCCCTGGCCGGCTGGAAGAAAGTCGTCGATGCGGTTCACGCCGAGGGCGGCAAGATCGTTCCGCAACTGTGGCATGTCGGCAGCGTGCGTCGCATCGGCACCGAGCCGGACGCCAGCGTGCCAGGTTACGGTCCATCGGAAAAAGTGAAGGACGGCCAGGTCGTGGTTCACGGCATGACCAAGCAGGACATTCAGGACGTGATTGCCGCGTTCGCCCAAGCGGCGAAGGATGCCCAGAGCATTGGCATGGACGGCGTGGAAATCCACGGTGCCCACGGTTACCTGGTCGACCAGTTCTTCTGGGAAGGCAGCAACCAGCGCTCCGACGAATACGGCGGCAGCCTGGCCAACCGCTCGCGTTTCGCCATCGAATTGATCCAGGCGGTACGTGCCGCGGTTGGCGAAGGCTTCCCGATCATCTTCCGCTTCTCCCAGTGGAAGCAGCAGGACTACACCGCGCGCCTGGTGCAGACGCCAGAGGCCTTGGGCGATTTCCTCAAGCCCTTGGCCGACGCTGGCGTGGATATTTTCCACTGCTCGACACGCCGTTTCTGGGAGCCGGAGTTCGACGGTTCCGAACTGAACCTGGCAGGCTGGACGCGCAAACTCACCGGCAAGCCGACCATCACCGTGGGCAGCGTTGGCCTGGACGGCGAGTTCCTGCAGTTCATGGTCAACACCGACAAGGTGGCGCAGCCGGCCAGCCTGGAAAAACTGCTGGAGCGTCTGAATAACGACGAGTTCGATCTGGTGGCGGTGGGGCGTGCGCTGTTGGTGGACCCGGACTGGGCACAGAAAGTGCGTGACGGTCGCGAGGAAGACATCCTGCCGTTCAGCCGTGAAGCGTTGATGACGCTGGTTTAAGCGGCGTCTGTTCGGGCCTCTTCGCGAGCAAGCCCGCTCCCACAGGGGAACGCATTGCAAAATGTGGGAGCGGGCTTGCTCGCGAAGACGGACTTGAAATCACCAGAAATCTCAGGGAATGGTCGGTGCATTCGGCACCACCACCTCCCCAACACAAGCCCCTCGCAACTGCCCCTCGAACTGTTCAATGATCGCCGCCCAACCTTGGCGACTCGCATGCTGGCGCGCATTTAGCCGCAGACAACGCAAGTTTTCGCGCTTCTCCAGCAACCACACCGCGGCATCGCAAAACGCCTCCTCATCCCCCGGCATCGCCAGCACCCCGTTGTAGCCATGGCGAATATGCTGCGCCGCTGCTGCCTGGTCGTAAGCCACCACCCCCAGCCCCGAGGCCAGCGCCTCAAGCACTACATTGCCGAAGGTTTCGGTCAGGCTCGGAAACACAAACACATCCCCCGACGCATAATGACTGGCCAGGGCTTCGCCTCGTTGTGCCCCACAGAAAATCGCTTCCGGTAATTCGCTTTCCATCTGCAGACGCTGCGGGCCATCGCCCACCACAATCAGCTTCAAGGTGCGCTGTGGATAAGTAGCCTTGAGCGTGTCGAAACAGCGTTTGAGCAACCCGAGGTTTTTCTCCGCAGCCAACCGTCCTACATGGATGACGGCGATGTCTTTTTCCCCCAGCCCCCATTGATCGCGCAGCGCATTCAAGCGTTTGGCCGGGTGAAACAACTGGCTGTCGACCCCGCGGGACAGCAACGCCAGGCGCTCGAAATGCCGACGTTCCAGCTCCATGCGCTGGCTGACACTGGGCACCAGCGTCAGGTTCGAGCGATTGTGGAACCAGCGCAAATAGTGGGTCAGCAGGCGAGACAGCAAGCTGAAGCCGTACTGGCTGGAGTACTGCTGGAAGTTGGTGTGAAAGCCGCTGACCACCGAGATGCCCAGGCGTCGTGCTGCGCGCAAGGCCGACAGGCCGAGCGGTCCTTCGGTGGCGATATACAGCACATCCGGGCGATGGCGCTTCCAGCGCCGCAGCAGCTTGTGCATCGACGACTGCCCCCATTGCAGCCCGGGATAGCCCGGCAGTGGCCAGCCTCGGCACAGCAGCAACTCATCGTCGCTGCTCGCCGATTGATCGCAGCCCTGGCGAGGACGCACCAGTTCCACCTGATGCCCGCGCGCGCGCAAACCGTCGCACAGGCGCCCAAGGGTGTTGGCCACGCCATTGATTTCCGGGGGGAAGGTTTCGGTGATCAGGGTGATATGCAGAGCTGTCGTCATGACCTCAGTGTGGCCTGAGGCCATGTCGGCGTTGTGACGACAGGATGATGGATTTGTGACCGACTCAGCGCTGGGTCACCAGATTCTCCGCCCCACGCTCACGGACCCAGAACAAGGTCGCCCCGGCCACAGCCGCCGGCATCATCAGAATGTTGACCACCGGAATCAGCAGCACCAGGTAAACACTCCCGCCAAAACTCATGCTCTGCCAGCGCTTCTGGCGCAGCCAGGCGAGCATCTCGTTCCAGCCAAGCTTGTGGTTGTCCGCCGGGTAGTCGATGTACTGATAAATCGAGATGCATCCGCTGAAGGCCACGTAAATCACAGCCCTTTCCCAAGGGAGCGAACGGGAAATGTATCAGTTAAGTGGATGTCCTGAATAGACCGCACGGGAGGTAGTGTTCGACTCATGCCGACACTCTCTAACGCCGCTGATGCGGCAAACGGGGGGGACGACTCACGCTCACTCCACACCGAATGGACCGGTGTTTTCACGCCATTGGTGTGGCTTTGAGTCATGAGCCTTTTCGTGACGTGAAGGCGCATGCCGACAGAAAACCAAGGTCTCTTGCGAAGCGCTACTCAGGCTTCCCATCCACTACCATCGTTTCATCTGCCAATTCATCGAGTGCATCGAAGACCCCACCCAGGTCTTCGCTATACGATGCTTTATAGTTAGATGTAAATACAAAGCGATCTTCGACCTCCAGTATCCTGAGGCGAATGAGTTCTCGATGTTTCCTCCAGTACCGTCCAATCGCCTTCGGATCGAAGCCGCTCGTGAGTTCAACCTTGGATGCAACGTAGCCACGTTCATGGCCATTCATGAAGTAGCTATTGCTTAATCTTGATAAACAATGGTCGAGAAAGTGAAAGGCGTTATCCTGATGGAGTTCGGGATTAAAGCAAAATCCGAACACATATTCGTTCATCAGTTTTGCAATACTTCCATCATCGTCCTCGCCGGTGGTATCGTAATATCCGCACCCTACACCGGATCCAGTTGGAGGTAGGGAATTGCTCAGCTGGTAAATAACAAATGATTTCACAGTATTGCGTGCTGAGGAAACGCCAAAGGCTAGCGAGTCGGTATTTTGTACGGATGCCTCGTCAATTGAAGCATCATGAAGAAGTTGAGATGAAGCTTCACCAGTAAATGCTTCAATTGGGGTTTCATTGACTTTTGAGTAAAAATTCTCCTGCGTATCGATATAGGTAGTCTTAAATAATTCAAAAATCTCTTGAGATAGCCTTCTCATTCCGCGTAATGCACGTTCATTGACCCAGCCAGTTGTCTCAGAACTTTGATCTTCATGCAAGATGAGAGCTGAATGCAGGTTATGCAACTGCCCTTGACGATCTGCGGAGCACTGGAGCCTGAACAGCATAAGATCATTCCAGCCAAGAACGCCACGGTCGTTGCTAGCAAGGCGTTGAAGTAACCCCTTTCCTTCGTA
The DNA here is from genome assembly GCF_046042685.1 of Pseudomonas sp. PLMAX. NCBI lineage: Bacteria > Pseudomonadati > Pseudomonadota > Gammaproteobacteria > Pseudomonadales > Pseudomonadaceae > Pseudomonas > Pseudomonas sp. PLMAX. The sequence goes on from NZ_CP064949.1 coordinate 1,086,688, forward strand.
GGTTTTTTCGCCAAAAATCCGCCATGCAATCTCAACCACATTCTCTTTTGAATTCGGGAGACGCTTACCTGATGTCCTTCCCCAACCAGCACTTTCTAAAAGCCGCAGCAGGGAGTAGATCGACCTGTGCCGCAATCCTCTATCATCATTCGTGACTGACGAATAGCGCGGAAGGTAGTCAACAAGCGTATTGATAGCGTCCTCGGCAACAGATTGGGTGAAGTTGTGAGATTGATTGACGAGCACCCTCCAAAACTGATCATGAGCATGCTCGCCTTTTTCCAATTGGAAGTCAGGCGACGTCAGAACTGAAACGATGCTCCCCCCTTTTTGAACTCTTTCCACGGCATGTTGATAAAGAACATAGGTTTTTTGGGGTTCAGGAGTGGCGAACCTCACGATGAGGTTGAGGTAAGCCTCCAAATTCCTGAATGAGTCCTGATTAAAGCAAGCACGTGCTGCCAGAACTGCCTCCTCCACCTCAGATCGTTCAGGAAGCGCTAGGGTTTCCACATCGAAAAGTTGCTTCAATAGAAACACCTCCGAGCCTTGTGTATCTGACACTAGTTTGGAGAATTCAGCTGAGTTACTGAACTTGCTCTGTCCGTATTCTCGGTTTAAAGAAAAAGTTCCAGCACGCCCTGCAGTCTCCTCGGCATAGATACGCCTGAACAATCCGGGATAGTTAAGATGTATAAGAATAAGATTGATCAGATCGCCTTTATGGAAATCCGTCCGCCCCAAGTCGATTCTCTCAAGTTGCATGAGCAGCGTGGCGTTAACGAAGCGCTTCACCTTGCGTAGATCGCCCACAAGGGGTAGATAATTTGCCGCTAGATCACCTTCAAGTATGCTCGCCAACCCATTGAGAACGGACCCAAGCTTCAACATGGTGTCGGAAGGAATCGAACCAAGTTGGTTGTCGGTGTGTTGCCAGTCCTTTCGCAGGAAGTCGCGAATCCTTGAGCTATCAACAAACAAGCTTAGCTTGACAGTAACAAACTTCTCAAGAAATTCTCTCGCTCTAGAACCTTCTTCTTGGCTGCCAGCAAGTACTTCTGTGTCATAGCAGAGGATGTAGGTTGCCTGCGAGAGTTTGAACGTCCGACGAGTTGCAAACAGAACGGTATTTGTAGCTTTCGCGTCCAAGCGATCAAGGTCATCAATGACGATAATGACCCGACGGCCGATGCGCCTGAGGACCTCGTCAATATCATCCAGCAGTTCATCAACGGTCTCCTGCGAAGGTTCCACCGAGAGTTTGAAGCCAAGGAAAGAAACGTCGGCCTTACCTTTTATCAATCGGGAGTAACGTGATGCCGCTGGACGAAACTCTGGCGCAAAGACCGTACGTTGAATCGCAGCAGTTAAATCTCTAATCAGCCGGTCCGCAAGGTCAGGCTCAGATGCATACCGAAGTGGTTCGAATCGGCAAAGGATGATCTTGTCTTCTGCGTTTGCCCAGTGACGTTCTGCAAGATTTATGAAGCTTGTCTTGCCTACCCCCCATGGACCATCGATCCCAAAAACAAGCCCTGGATGGGCTCCGCTTGCAAGAACTGTCTCTGCGAATGACTTGGCTTGCGCCTTGGTCGCTAGCAAATCTTCGTTATCGTCTCCAATTTCCTCATCTGCAATGAAGTACAGTTGGGGGATCATTCTGCTTGGTCTACGCCAGTACTGCTGAACCAGTGGTGATAACAACACGGTGCATAGCAGAAGGAACACTGCTGGCGTCCAATTAGGATCCACTGTCTTTAATAATGTGTGGCCTTTGGTTAGCCAGGGTGAGGTCAGCTCATTTACCCAGATGCCTATACCGACAGCGACAAGCAGATCCAGACGACCACTGAGGGCCATTCGTGCAGCAGTGATGTGCGCCCCTCGATTGAATAGGTAAACCAAGCAAAGCAGCAAACTGGCTACTATGCCGCTAATTTGAACTCCTAGGGCTACATCAGACAATTTAGGAGCGAAATTCGCGCCTAGATAGGATGCGACCCGCCAGACTTCAGCTCCTATGAAGCCGGTGGCGAGAGGCTTCGCGAATACAAGTAACTCAGCCATCTTCATCACTGGCTTGCTAGCCGTCATCGAAATTTCCTCTATGGTTCGGTGCAACCGCCTTTTTGTACTCAAAAGCAATGCAACCAAAGTGAATACTCTACCCACATAAAGCCAGTCTAAAGCAGCCGCTCTCTTGAAGGCCATTTGCGATTGTTTTGAGCAATTTTGCCACCTGCGTCCAACAGACGGCCTCTGGTCGAAGGTAGTCCCCGATGGCTCGCTCATGGAAGAGGGGGCGTTAGATGAAGCTACGACTGGCGTAATTGCATGATGGCGTCAGTGATGCCTTGAGCATTGGTGTCCAGCGTTTCTATGGCCGAAATAGCGTTAGCTGCAACACTGTCTACACCATTCGCTGAAAGCCACATGGTCACTTCTTCTATGGCAGCAGCTAAGGCATGCTGATTATGCAGGAGCAAGGTTAACGCGTCCGCCGTAGCGATCTTAGCTTCGGGGTTATCCGACATGGCTATCGTCCCTGAGTGATGGTTCGGGAAGCCTAGCTCATGTCACCTCTGGTTGGGTAATTGCTCTAGCTTGCCCCATTGTTTGCGTCGATTTAACCGGTCCTTTGGGCCGGATTTGACCAGAATGCTCCTTGGCAATGACCGGCAGAAGATGACTGTGGGTTCAACGGTTCGACACCAATCGTGAAACTAAAAGTACGGAAGTTTTCCAAGTGCCTCGTAGTGCTAAGATGAGAGAGGTTGTGGGGGGGGGCGGGATCTGATTAACCAAACAGGCCCCGCAACTATTTACAGTAAGCCTCATCAGGGTGGGCGTTATAATGCAAAAGCCCCCTGCCGATTAAAACTCTGATAGAGGAGGCCTTGTTGCGAGTAAGGAATGAAGTAAGCTTATTTGGCTATCTGGTTGCTGATATAATCATTCAGGGGGTGAAAGGAAGGGCAGCACATCAGTTGTTTAATGGAGAGTTTAGAAGCAATTTTTTTATTATGTATTGTGTTTATGTATGGTTTATTTGAAAGTTTTTTGACTAGTTTTTGCAAATGCTCCTTGGGAGATTTTACCTTCTCAACGTCGGCTATCTGCTTGATCTCAGATTTAATGGCGAAAATCTCTTTAATGGCATTGAGGTCGGAGAGGAGCCAGCTCTCAAGTTCTTCCACAGGAATTACAATTAATGTATTCTTTAATCCGGTAGGGTTGAGCTTATCAGATAATTCTTTTCTTAGAGTGTGCTCGTCATATCGATCTAGGTCGTGGAAAATTAATATGTGATCGCAGCCTTGAGTGGAAAGATTGATAGACCAAGCCGCACATTTTGCTCTTAGCTTTCCACAGCCTTTCCCTACAAACTTCTTTGTGCTAAAGCTTGGTTGCGGTAGATACATTCCAAGGATTTCTTTTATCACATCGACATCGCTATCGTCTTCCGCAATAATGCCTATCTTTATGGCCATTTACAGCTCTCCGTGCTTCCAATATTGTCCAAGGCCACCCTCATTTTGTAAGTAATCCCTCAGGGCTTTGAGCTCTTCAGATCCCAGCTCCTTAGTGATGTTAGTTACAGAGGTTGTCTCCTCCGAGCGTGTCGTTTTAAAGACTGATTCCAAAGGAATATGGTCAATCAACTGATCGGAGTGTGTTGATATTATAATTTGTTTTTCATGGCTGTATGATTTTATCAGTTCAATTATGCTGGAGAGTAAGCCATGGTGTACGCAAACCTCTGGTTCTTCGATTAATAACATAGATCCGTGGTTTGTCATAATGTAGAATATTAAAGCTAAGGTTTTAAAAGTGCCTTCAGATAGCTGGCTTGGGGACAGTGCATTACCGTAGATAAAGAAATTTGGAACAATCAGGTTTGTTTTCTTTTCCCGATTAGTGATCCGTCCCCCGACTGAAACTTTGTAAGTTGAAGAAGATGTTTCAATTGCATGAAAAGTCAACTGATCGATAAGGTTTAAGCCGTCGCTGCCGATGATTTCACAATAGTTTTTGAAGTCTTCAGTGTCATCGCGGTACGCTGTGTAAAGATCGTAAAGAAACTTTTTGTGTCCTACACCGATGGCGCCTCTTCGAACCATCGAGTCGCCTTCAACCTCGAACGAGATTGGGGAGCTTGAGGGGTTGGTGAATACGGAAGCACTATAGTAGCTAATCGAAGCAATGAATTGCGAAATATCCAAAATAGCCTGCGTTGCAGATTCGGCAGTTTCTTGATTTCCAGACAAGCGTCCGATGTGGCCTACTAACGTTTCCCTAAAGCTTTGGCCAGGATACCGATAGTCGTTACTCAGTGCACCCAAGGGTATGGGCATCTGTTTACGACTTCCGATTACAGTCGGCATCGTCCATGATTCAGTGGCTGCTATTATCTCGTCTTCATTGCGTTCAGTGTTGATTAAACTAATTTGTGCCTTATAAACTACGTTCTTTCCGTGCCACTTAAAGGTAGCCGTGATCACGCAGTCAGATGAGTATGGATCTGGACTACGTCGCCGATAATAGTTCGAAGAAGCATGAAGCTTGATGAGGAGTTGGAGGGCCGAAAGTACTGTTGTTTTTCCACTGCCGTTCGGACCAATTAGCGCAGAAAGGGTTGGTGTAGGTTCAAAGTTGGTAGAGACACATGATCTGTAGTTTTTTATATCTATTTTTGTGAGTTTTACGTGTTCCATATAACTTCCTGTTATGAGTTGGCAGTGCTATCATACCTGTATCCTGTTTTTTCGTCACGAAACGGGCGTCTCTTCCGAAATGGAGAGCGCACATGCGTGATGTGTCAAAATGCGGTGAGGATTTTACGGGCAAACGAGTAGCTCACCGTGACCTTAGAGATCCTAAAGCGTATCCACGCACAATAAAGTAGATGCGTGCATTGTTTTTTTTAACGATCTTTAAAGGCGTTATTATTTACTTTTCACGCTTCAAATCTTGAGAGCCTACTGCCAACGTGGCAATACGATTGGAAGGCCGTTTTTCGTGTCTCGCGGATTCCGAGCTATTAGTAAAAGCCTTTCCCATGATGCCTCGGGAAGGGCGCGTAGGTTTCTACCAGTGGCCGCTGTTGTCCATTCTCTGGCTCGTAACTTCCCCTTTTATACCTGCTCATACCTGGGCTTTTCAAAGTTGGTACCTGCCTCGGATCGAACTTCGCTCGTGAGTCCGTGGCGAAATATCAGGGCAGAGCATGTGTCAGATCGGGGGATTTTCCGCACAGGGTGGGTCGAGATTAAGAGCCGTTCCCGTGCCACCTTGCCGTCAACGGTTACAAATTCAAAATATCACGAGGCGAGAAACCCGGTAGGCAGCTTATGTCACGCTGATGGGGCTTACAGAGTCAGCTCCCGCTTGATGCGGTACACGGTTGCAACTCCCACTTCCGCGATCTTGGCGACTTCTTCCACGGTATTGCCGTTCCGCTTAAGCAACCCCGCCACCTTGTCCCACTTCGCTTGATTACGCCCTTTGCCAGCTGGCTTCCACTCAGGTTCAGCAGCACGCTTGTTCTCCAGGCCTTCCCGAATCCGCTGTACTCGCTTCTCTTGATCCAAGCGGGCCATGGTTGCCATGAGTTCGATCAGCATATCGTTGATAACTCGCATGATGGCTACATCGATACCATCCCCCTCAATCATCTTGTGACTGGTAGGCAAGTCGGCCACAACCAATCGGAGCCCCTTGGCCTTGATGGTTGCTTTGAGAGTGTCCCAGTCGACTTGGGAGAGACGACTAAGGCGGTCTACAGACTCCACCAGTAGCAGTTCGCCCGGTTGGGCATTGGCCAGCAGCCGCATCAGTTCAGGGCGAAGGAGTTTGGTCCCACTGATGTTCTCCGCATATATGCCAGCAATGAACAGTCCCTTCTCAGCCGCGAACGATTCCAGTGCGACTTTTGCACGGTGGGCATCCTGATCCTTGGTTGATGCACGCAGGTAAAGATGAGTATTCATGACCTACTATCCTTTGCTCTAGGAAACGATAGATCAATGATAATTGAATCATATGGCTATCCGCAATAGTCATTTGATAGTGGTTTTTAGGGTGTTGCTGGGCTACCAGACTTGTCTACTTCTCTGATAGCTGCGAGCTGTTACGGCTGGGTTGAGGAAGGCCGGACAATTTAAGTATCCAGCATGTTGCGGTTGTCCCGCATTACGTGATCGTGCCGCGTTTCAGTAAGCTGGGCGATCGGTACGCTGCTCATAGACAGGCCGTCGTCCTGGGGTAGCAGCTGTTACCCGCACCGTTGGAGCAGTGAGAGATGTTCCCAAATCTGGGGCGAACTATTGTGGTGACCAGAATGATGAACGCAAGACTGCGTCGACCTTCGCTGTTCTAGTCTCGCACCAGAGCAATAAACATCCAGAAATCTGTGGGATACGAAAGAATCGGGCGATCCGCTTGATACCAATGGCTGGAAAGCCCGTGAATATGCGCTTTGGCTGGAAGAGGATGGTGTTGGGGCTGTGACCGACGCCTGCGAGTGAATAGATATTGCTTGGTTTTTGACCGATTTTATTCAGGGGGCCGCCTAAGGGGAGCCCTCAAGCGGCGGATGCACTTCGTGGGAAAGCACCTTGATTAGGTGCGGTTCACAAGGGCGTCAACTTCGGTAATGAAGCTTTTGTTTCGATGCAGTGGCCCACTTGAAGATCATGGTGATCGTCGGTTGAGCCACGCCTCTCTATATAGGCTGACATGCCCACACTAATATTCACCGTCACGGACAAGCTTGATATCACCCCTGTGACGATTGTTTTTTTTTGAAAACTCGCGTGCACAAAAATCAAAAGACACCTTACCTGAGCGAGAATCTGACGGTGCAGGAAGACACCGGGAAAGGAAATTCAACGCAATGAGTTGAACAGTTCATGTGCAGACGAAGGAAGCCGATCAATTTGTCCTGGGTATAAGATCCGAACGATTGAATCTGATTCATTGCGTTCGAGTAGACCATAAAAAATATAATAGTGGTCACGCTCTGAGATTTTCCAGCCCTTCTTTTCAAGTACATGAGGGTCGCAGTATACGACTAAATTGTGTTCAGTATTGAAGAACTTGAAGAAAATTTTAACCCTTCCGGAATCTATTGAGTTTGGCTTGCCGACGAAAAGGAAACTCTTCCCAATATATTGGCGGCTGTCCTTTTGAACATTTTCGATCCACACAATCAGGTCGCGTAGGCGAGTCACCTCCAGATCGGGGAATTGCACGGATATATCGAGAGACGTTTTAGCAAGGGTCACGAGCCTACCCACAGTGCGAAACTCACCCGCATTTAGCAACTTTCCACCGCCGTCAAACACCAGTTCGACCCCCCGCTCATTCCCAGCAGTTCCACCCTGAACGACGCGTTTGGACTTTGAGATTTGCCAAGCTTCATCATCTTCCGCTTCGTCGTCATCCACGCTATTCCATCCAGCAAAACTGACGAGGTTGATAGCTTTTTTCTCTTTGCTGATACCGTCTACGCATGCACTGCCACCAGGCATTCGGTGCGGACAAACAACATCGTCAAATCCGCGAATGTGGGCATAGAATGCGCGTACGTTATCTCTTCGCCTCGCTTTCTTGCGTGGTATTCGGCTGCACATGACACCACAGCTGGGACAGTAAATTGTGCGATGATGCTGGTCGTCAAAGTAAAGCTCTGGAGGTATTTTAACCGCATTAGTTAGTAAGTTAGGATCAACCCTGACTGGCTGCCCATCCAGAAGGAAATGTGCAACGGATGGAATTGAAATCTGTGACATACAGCCCTCTGTGGCGCCGGTATTGAACGCCTTCCTAATAGTTGTAATAAAAGCCGACATCGAATCAAGATGCTGTCGGGATATATGTGTCCAAACGAACCTGGATTTGTCTGCAGGTGTTTCCTAGTTTGTGCTCAAGTGAGTGAGGTTAAAGGTTCCTAATGTCTTGTATTAACGTGCAGGTTTACTGGTCATCACGTCTGTGACGCACCATCACGAGATATAAACTCTATTGGCTTTGATAGTGGTACGATATAGTTCGCGCGATATTTATGTTGGTCGGTTTGATCTAGCTGGGCCGATGAGTGAAGGTATTTTGTCGTTGTATTATTGAGGAAAAAATCCCTTAAAGATTCTTTAAGGAAAAATTTCCACTATTCAGTCGGTTGTAACTGACGGTAAAGTTTTAGCCATTCTTTGATCGTCTTCTCCGTCTTGCCAATTTTTTCTGCTATGGTTTTGGTGTGATCCCCTTGCTCCCATAGTGCAATGGACTTCTGCTTCAGAGTGTACCTAAGGGCTTTTGCCGTAGAAGTCGATGGAACATAAACTTCAGAGTATGTGCAGTCTATGGTGCAATTGCCAATCTTCTCTGCGAGGAAGTTGGCAATGTAAAGATCTTGGACAAATAGCAAAATCGGACCATTGTTTGATTTTGAACGTAGGGCAGTCCTGCAAACAGACTGTAGTGTTGATTCGTAAAATCGTTCGTACTTAATCGCATTCATGATCTGGTTAGGAGAAATACTGCTCGCAATAGAGAGCAGGGCCGCGAGGGTATAAAGGTTTCTACTCTCTATAGGAGTTATATTCCCATGCTGTAGGCAGATCGCGATGCTGTAGTCGTCGTAGTCGTTGATTCCTCGACTGTCAATTGGAATGAATCTAATGTTGCTGACGTCGCTATCTTGAGGTAGTGGGAGTTCAGGTCTGCACCAGGTATGTGCAACGAGTATCGCTTTTTTGTTCTCAATCAATCGGAAAACATCGACCTTCAGCCAATCATCGAGCAAGCAACCCTGCTGATAGTCTTGTTGAAGTTTCCCCGCTTTCATAAGGGCTGCACGCTTTGAGTAATTCTTGTTCGTAAAGAACGGGTGAATCACCACTTTATTGCCATACCCTACAAAGTCGAGCTCAACCGCGATAGGCATAATAGACCAGCCAGCACCTTTCAAGATCACACCGAGCAGAGTTTTCTCAATTTCTGCACCCATTATTACAGTGGTATCTGCTGCCTCGAACGCTGGAATGTAGTGCTTGATTCCAATGATCCTCAGGATCCGGTTTTGTTTCGTATCAAGCTCGTCAACCTCAACGATATATCGATTGTCTAGTAGGGCAGTGAGAACGCTACGTGTCTCAGCGGATAGGGTTGAGTCCACTCCATTCGGCAGCTCTTCAATTAATAGTTTACGATTTTCTTTTGCTTTGGCCCTGTCTTTGCCATCTGTCCTGACAATGTCGATGATGCTGTCAAAAACTTTGTGGTACGATAAGTTGCTGAAGCTGCAAGTAGTACAATCCCAAGTAACTGGGACTTCATCGATATATAGATTCCACCCTTGTAATGCCTCTGGATTAATAAGTCTAAGAGATTCGTGGGTGCAAATGATGATGCTGCTATTCTGATTTGTCAGGGCTTCTCCCAGGCATTCAATAACTGCTCCCTCAACGGTGTCGCTGTTGATTGAGTTGAACTCTATATTCATGCTCTCTAATCGCCTTGTCACTTCCGATGCGAGAATCTTTGTAGGAAATGCAAGAACAGAGCGTTGATCGTTTAGCTCAGCAAGTTGCTTGATCAGCCACGAAGTTTTTCCTGCTCCTGGTGGTGCAATTAATGCGTATATGGCTTTCATAAACGTTTCGGCTTTGAATGATTTGATACTAGCTGGTTCAATTATTTTAGGGCGTAACAATGCACTGCCAGAGATTTGAGTCTCTGGTTGAAAGTATGTGATTTCTCAAAAAACGCTCTGGCAGCTTTTGCTGAAGCTTATTGCTTGGAGATAATCGGAAACAAAGTTTTCCGGACTCAGCGACTTTAGAAGTAGGGCTGGCGGTTAATGATCGTTCGCTGGTTATTGGTGTGGGATGATATTAATCATCGTTTGAGATGTTTTCTTGGTTTAAGTACTGCTCCCTCAAATTGGATGTCCGGTATTTACGATAGTCTAATAGTGCTGGTAGCGTGGGCGTAATCTGAGGGAATTGATTGGAGAATACTTTTAGAAAAGCAACGTCGGAATTTTCCGCAGTTACCGAAAAATACTCTTCATGTTTATCGAAGTCATGTGTTACACCCCTTATCTCCCCGTTGGGGGTGATCTGCAGATAATAAGGCGGGCGAGTGTAATAGTCATCGGGATCGAGGCTGTTGGGTTCAATCAGGCTGGTATCAATTACTGTAGCCCACTGAATTGGGTGGAGCTCTCCATGTTCAGGGTTAATGAAAGGCAGGTTGTCATAGATAAAGTGGTCTTTGTGGTTTGCTGTGGGGAATGTCATTTTATTTGTCATAAGGTTATACCTGTCAGGTTTCTCGTTATTTAGTGTTGTTATTAGCAGTGCTCAGTTGGTCTCCGGGTGTCTGGTGTCGGAAACACGTATACCTATATCGCAGGCGACAAGGTTTGCTCTGCTCAGCGTTCTATGGGCTTGAACATGCAGAATAATTGGTAGTGCAGAATGTTTGCTGTATCCAGCCTAAGAGTATGCAGGCTGGTGAGTAGGTTTTTTTGTATGGGCGTTAATTCATGTTTGCCTAGTGCGTAATTCTCCCATCCGCCTGCATATGCACGCTGGTTAGCTTATTCGCTATTTATGCAAGGCTGCTCCCATCGTGTCGCCGTAGCCCTACCTGTTGTAACAAAAACTCCGAGTATTTGAATTTGCGGTGGAGCACGAGTTCCGAAAGAACTGGTGTGAGTCCTGGATAGTCCGTTGCGAATGCGATCAAGAAATCGACATCTTCAATGCCTCCGGCGACGTAGACGTAGTCGTAGTTGTAGTTGTAGTTGCAGTTGTCATCATAGCAATCATGAACTACACCCCTAATCTCTCCTTTGGGTGTGACTTGCAGATAAAGGAAGGGGGGGACTTCGTCATCGCTTAAATCTGTAGTGATACCCGTAGTGAACGGCGTTAGCTGGCCATGCTCAGGGTTGATGAATGGCTGGTTAGAGTAGGTGTTCATGTCGTTCATTTGTGGACTCGATGATGTTGTTTGGTTTTTCATGAGGCAGTACCTGTGCTCTGTTATAGCTGCAATGGTTGTTGCTGGGTAGTCGAAATGGGTGCAGAAAATACAGTTGTTATTTTTGGTTGGTCAAGATTGTTTTTTAACGTGTGGTCAAAATTCGGTAGTTGGATGGTCTGGGGCTTTACCTCTGAATGGTTGTTACGGTTTGGTGATGTTTGCGAGGACTGAATGATAGTGCTGTATTTGCGATTGTCAATGGAGAAAATTGAGATTGCTATGAATTATTTTTGTTGTTCGTTCTCTAGATTTGGGTTATTCGGGCGGCCGTTTAGTTGCTTGCAGTGGGTGTCCGTACAGTGTCTGGCATGGTGATCTGCAGTAAGTGCAATACAGCACCATATATAGAGGGTTGCAGTACGTGCAATACAGCACTATATATAAGGGGTTGCAGTATGTTCAATACAGCACGATATATAATAGATTGCAGTATGTGCAATACAGTGCCATATATAAGTGATTGCAGTATGTGCAATGCATTACCATATGTGAGAGGTTGCAGTACGGCCAATACAGTGCCGTATTTTAACTGCGCGTTTTCACGTGATGAGTGCTCGGCTAACTCGATGGATTTATTGTGCCCTTATTTTTGGCGGTACACAATTTTTCGGCGGGAGTTATACCGTTGCTTACGACTTCTTCTGTTTGATGGTCAGACGTATATTGCGAATTATAAGGCGAGAATCATTTTGTGTTGCTGTCGTGAATCCCAATCATCTGATTGAAGGGGTATCGAGGAAGCAGCGCTAGCACAGCAAGATGGGGATCTAATTCGATAGCGTTAACAGTGGTGTAGGGTCGTAAGGGGAGACACGCCGATACGTGCCAGCTCATGGGTGTAACGTCCCTGTGCGACCCATTGGTGATTTTTAAAGTTCTATTTGTTGCAGTGCCTCAGCCATCGCCTTGAGTGGACTTCGGCTTCCGTAAATGCTGAAGGTCACCGATGCGTCCTCATGTCCCGCTATACGCTTGATGAGCGAATCCTGAACCCCAGCATCTCGCAGGTCGTCGATCAGCGTGTGACGAAAGCTGTGGAACGTCTTTCTCGGGTCGGTGATGCCCTGCTTGGTCTTGTACCGACCGAACCACTTCGACGGTGCGTGGCCTAATTTCCCTCGTACGGCTTCCAGTTCAGGGAACAGGCGATCTGCTCCGGTGCTCCGGACTGCTTCAACATTCTTCAACAGCCCCAGTTCTATCAGGGCAGGGTGCAATGGGAGAATGCGACGGCTGCTGGAGTTCTTCAGGGTCTGGCCTTCACGGCTGTCATCGATGCGGATGCACTGGAGACCCTGTTGCTCGATGAAGTCGGCCACCCGCAATGGGCAAAGTTCTTCTAATCGTGCTCCGGTGGTGCGACCTAGTAGTGGCAACCAATAGCGCCATGGATGCTTCCGGGCTTCTGCTCTCAGTGTATCCAAGTTGAGCAGGATGGTTAGATCCTGACGATCAAATGACAGCCGAGCTTCTTTGGCTGACCCGGTCATGACCCTAAGTCCCAGCAGCGGATTGTCCGTGATGTATCCATTCGACTTGCACCAGTTCAGGAAGGCAGAGAGCTTGCGTAAGCGATTGTTCACGGTAACAGCGGTGATGGTCTTGTAAGTGGCGCCTGATTCAACCACTTGCTTCAGGGTCGCGCCTTCATATTCGGGGCGTAGGCCGAAGTATTGCGGGCAGCGACTCAAACGATCCTTCAGCAGTCTGGCTCGCTGGATGTCGAATGCTTCCACGGGTATGTCACCCATCAGTTCGAACAAATCTCGTAATGAGCGTTCGACTTCGTGCGTGCTTACCTCACGCCATGTGCCACCACGTTTTCCTTTTTCTATATAGAGCTTGGACAAGGTGGCGAGGGTAGGTCCGTCACTTTTCCGATTCACCGTAGCCGCTGGTGCCTTCCTTGGAGCAGGCTGGGCGGTCTGCGTTGGTGCAGCATCCCGCAATTGCGAGCATAAGGCACGGAGTGTTTGGGGGGCTGCCAGGGGGTGTTCGTTCAGGTGGTTGTGGACATGCTGGGCGAGTGAGGCGGCGAGGAATAATGCAGCCTGACGCTCTCGCAAGTTCAGGCATATACGCAGGGTGTGTCGGTTCGGGAACAGGTGCTTAGGAAGGCGAAGGTTCAGGTAATAGACCGATTGGCGGCGGACGATATAGGTCATGAGTGGAACACCAAAGTGGAACAGCAGAGTGGAACAATGCTGAGTACGCCCCAGAGTATTGACTGCCCGTGCAGCGAGTTCGCACGGTAGATATCCAGCAACTTTAAAAGCCTGAAACCCTTACCCCATAAGGCCCGCAACGATTGCCGAGCATGCTGGCATGCCACCCGGTCAGGCCTGGAAGGGAGCAGCCGCAGCGGTGACAGTGTGTGCCGGGGTGTGGCTGGTGGGGTTACCTGTTTTGAATAAGCACCTGCCGACGCCGAATGAGGTTGAGTTTGGGGATTCCACTGGCGTGACCACCCAGTTCCACTCCACCTGATCAGGTATTTGCATTCGTGTTGACCACTTTTTATATGCGACTTGAGCAGTACATGCCGAAATGCTGATCGTCAGCACTCTAAAACGGTCATGAGGGCTAAATAGGTAATTGTCATATAACGGATTAAACGTTCAAGATACTGCGGACCGTTATGCCATTGAGCATGCGTGTGGCGGCTAGCAGGGTCTTGAGTCTGGCTAGTCATCCTCCACCAGGGATTTGTTGCAATTAACGTTTGGAAGGTGCGATGGATTTGCAGATAAGGAAGGGGCCTTCGGGGCGAGTCAAGGGGCTGCGAGATCTACTCGCTGGTATGAAACGAGAGGATGTATTGGCAGTGCTGCCAGTCTTTTCTCTCAGTGCTGCCGCTTCATATCGCTACGCCGAGTCCACCGATTTTGATCTCGTTCATGAAGGGCGGAGGTATCCTCCAAAGGCGGTTCTAGGGCTTGCGGCAGAAAGGGTGGTTGGCCGTCCATTGACCTCCGAAGAGTTTACGGGCGGCGAAAAATCGACTTGCTTTGCGATCCTCAATGCACTTGGATTTGAAATTGTCAAAAAGATCTCGAACGATTCAGTTCTGTTTGGTACGCGAGGATTAGACCGATTTCAGCTGTATGAGCGGAAGGAGATTGCCAAAGTTTTTGAGCCTGATGTGGGATTCACTCCGGGGGCTGGCCGATGGGGCATACAAGGCATCGTTGAAACTCCAAAGGAGAGCGGGAACTTTGTATTCATGGTGACATTAGGGAAGCTGACTGAGGGCAACCCTTACCAAGATGCGCTGACGGTTGATGGGTACCTAATCTGGGAGTCGCAGACTCGGCAGAGCTTCGAGTCTCCAGTGATTCAAAAGCTGCTAGTTCATGATCCGCAGAATAGGGATATCCACCTGTTTTTACGCCCGAATCGGCACGTTAAGTACTCATATATAGGTATGTTGGAGTACTTCTCTCACGACCCGAACAAAACGAATCCTGTTCACTTTGTATGGAGGATTCAGAACTGGGATCTGAGTCCGGAGGGCTTAGACAGGGTGAACCTTCCGTTCCGTCCACCACTTGATCCTGCTTACTCTCCAGCGATTCAGCCGCCTGTTTCTCAAAACCTTGTCCAAGTGGCCGTGCCTGGTGCGGCAAGGCGAAAGGCTAGCACTCGCTCAGCGCAGAACGGCACGGTGGATTGGGCAATAAGGGACCTCCGAAATCGCGAGCTTGGTGGTCGGGGCGAGAAGCTTGTACTCGATTACGAGGTTGATACGCTTCGTGCGGCTGGTCTCGCAGAGTTGGCAGAGCAGGTCCGTCATGTGGCGCTCTACAACTCCGCTGCAGGATTCGATATTGCTTCGTTCCAGCTTGACGGTAGTCCCAAGCGAATTGAAGTCAAGACAACCGAGGGGCCAGAGTCGACCCCGTTCTATATTTCGGCGAACGAGGTCAGGGTATCGAGCAACCATCCTGAGAGCTATGTAATCTACCGTGTTTTTAACCTTCGTCCTGAAAATGTCCAAGTCCAATTCTTTGAGCTGCCTGGGAATGTCGAGGAAAGCTGTGGTCTAGATCCAGTGAGCTTTCGAGCTTATCCAGGCAGAAGCTCAGAGTGAATTCAGCGGCAACAGTCCTGGGCTTCAGCAACCAAGTCCGATTTGTCTTGTACCGACCAAACCACTTCGGTGGTGCGTGGCCCAGTTTCCCCCGCACGGGTTCTCGCTGAGGAGCCTGACGCCTTAGCTCCATCGGACTGAACTAGCTCAGTATCGACACTTCATACGCTGGGAAGCAGTCCGGCGGCCTTCGCGATGCTAGGAAGCTTCCGTATTTCTAAGGCCATTCGAGAGAGCGGGTTAATGCCGTAGCTGTCCCCTATGTGTCCAGATGCATGACCGGTGATCCAATCACTTACTTCCTTGGGTATGCCGTGCTCCCTTGCGAGAGTCTTGAAGCTATGGCGGAAAGCGTGCAGCGGATTGCGGCCTGCCTGATACACCCCGCACCGTTGAGTGATCGGACGCCATGACTTTGAAATGATTCCTGCAAAGCCATCGGAGACTTTGACCAGTTGAGGGAAAACTCTCGTTCCAGGCTCGCGTCCTTGAACAAGCGACAACAAGCCAAGGGCGATCAAGTCAGGATGCACAGGAATTTCCCTTCGACTGCTGTCGGTCTTTACTGACTTGTCGGGGCGGTCGTCGATGACGCGAATGAACCATGAGTTCCCTTCGTGCTGGTGAATGTCTTCAACGTACAGCTGAGCGAGTTCTTCGCGACGGCCACCAGTGTAAGCGGCTATCAACGGTATCCAGAACACTGCGTTGCCCGGACGGCCCTCGGCAGTTCGAAGCCGCTGAAACTCGGCATGACTGAATAGCGTGACCAGTTCACTCCAGGTGTATCCCCGATTATCGTCCAGGCGGCGTTTCGGTTTGCCTGATCCTAGACGCTTGTGAATCCGTGATGCAGTCACGGGATTCGCTTCAATCAGTCCGGAGTCCACAGAGAACGCCAACACTGATGACAGCCTTGCCAAGAGCAGGCGCGTGGATGAGGTCGCCAGTGGCTTCACGTTGGCGTTTTCGGGCTGGATCAGGTTGGCTGCGAAAGCATGGATGTGCGAAGGCCGGATCGCCGCAATGGGCATGTCGCCCATGTCAGTCATGTACCGTTTGACGGCACGGCTGTAGTCGACAGCATGACGCCGCGATACGTACTCCGACCTTCCCGACATGGAGATGGACTGGACGTAGCGAGCAAGCGCTTCTGAAAGCTTTATGGAGGCTTCTATGCGTGCCGGCAGATAGGAGGCAGGTAGGGGCTTTGCTGGCACCTCCGGCTGATGGTGCTCAAGGTAGAGCCCTTGGCGTGCATCATTGAACAGTCGCTCGGACTCTGCATACGCCACGGCAAACGCGGCTTTGGCTTGCTGGTGGTTCCGCGTATTCAGCGAGCGACGAATCTCGGTCTTACCGATGATGTGCCTGAGATCACCCGGCACCCTGCGTCGGAGGTAGTAGATGCCCGAGTCGGGGTGCCGGAATGGTTGTGCTATGAGTGCCATGTGTACCAGCCTTGTGTATCAGTTGGCTGGGAAAGGGCAGTTCAAGCGTGATCAGCAAACGGGGTCTTTCTGTCAGTCATCACCGACTCAGCGCTGGGTCACCAGGTTTTCCGCCCCACGCTCACGGACCCAGAACAAGGTCGCCCCGGCCACAGCCGCCGGCATCATCAGAATGTTGACCACCGGAATCAGCAGCACCAGGTAAACACTCCCGCCAAAACTCATGCTCTGCCAGCGCTTCTGGCGCAGCCAGGCGAGCATTTCGTTCCAGCCGAGCTTGTGGTTGTCCGCCGGGTAGTCGATGTATTGGATCGCCATCATCCACACCCCGAACAGCAGCCACAGCGGCGCCGCAATGATGTTCACCACCGGGATGAACGACAGGATGAACAGCCCGAGCGCCCGGGGCAGGAAATAACCGAGCTTGCGCATTTCCCGGGCCAGGGTGCGCGGGATCATGGCGATCAGCTCGCCCCAGCTGAAGGCCGGGAAGTCGTCCGTGCCGCGCACCACCACTTCGACCTTTTCCGCCAGGAAGCCGTTGAACGGCGCGGCGATAACGTTGGCGAGCATGGTGAAGGTGAAGAACACCATCAACACCACCAGCACCACGAACAACGGCCACAGCACATAGTTGAGGAAGCTTAGCCAGTCGGGCAGGGATGGCATCAGCGTATCGACCCACAGGCTGAACTGATGGCCGGCCAGATAGATCAATCCGACGAACAGCACCAGGTTGATCACCAGTGGCAGTAATACAAAAAGGCGCAGGCTGGGGCTGAGCACCAGTTTCAGGCCTTCACGCAGGTATTGCGGGCCGGACAGTACAGGGGCGGGCATAGGGTGCTCCGAACAAAGGAAAACGCGCCGACCTTACCGGCTTTGCCTGACCGGCGAAAGCGCGACGGCGACATCGACATTAACTGTAACAAAGGCGTCCCGATCATCACTCAGTGAGGATAGAGACCACCTATGAGCTGGATTGTTAAACGGTATTTCCTTAATCTTCGCCCCCTCGATACGCTGCACCCAACTTTTTACAGGACTGTCGAGTTCAAGCCTTCCCCAAGTGCTTTCAATGGTCCTTTTTTATTCCCGCCGGTCATCCGGCGTTCCGCGCCAGGTATTCCGGGCCGGTCAACAGGAGCAGGTCATGTCTGAAGTCCGTCATTCGCGAGTGATTATTCTCGGTTCCGGCCCTGCCGGTTACAGCGCCGCCGTCTATGCCGCCCGTGCCAACCTCAAGCCACTCTTGATCACCGGCATGCAGGCCGGCGGTCAATTGACCACCACCACCGAAGTCGACAACTGGCCGGGCGACGTCCATGGCCTGACCGGCCCGGCGCTGATGGAGCGGATGCGCGAGCACGCCGAGCGCTTTGAAACCGAGATCGTGTTCGATCACATCAATGCCGTGGACTTCGCTGCCAAGCCGTACACCCTGACCGGCGACAGCGCGACCTACACCTGCGACGCCCTGATCATTGCCACCGGCGCCAGCGCTCGTTACCTGGGCCTGCCATCGGAAGAAGCATTCATGGGCAAAGGCGTTTCGGCCTGCGCGACCTGCGACGGTTTCTTCTACCGCAACAAGCCAGTGGCCGTGGTCGGTGGCGGCAACACCGCTGTCGAAGAGGCACTGTACCTGGCCAACATCGCCAGCACCGTGACCCTGATCCACCGTCGCGAAACCTTCCGCGCCGAGAAGATCCTGATCGACAAGCTCAATGCCCGCGTGGCTGAAGGCAAGATCATCCTGAAGTTGAACGCGAACCTGGACGAAGTCCTGGGCGACAACATGGGCGTGACCGGTGCCCGCCTGAAGAACAACGACGGCAGCTTCGACGAGATCAAAGTCGACGGCGTGTTCATCGCCATCGGCCACACCCCGAACACTTCGTTGTTCGAAGGCCAGCTGACGCTCAAAGACGGTTACCTGGTGGTGCATGGCGGCCGTGACGGCAACGCCACTGCGACCAACCTCGAAGGCATCTTCGCCGCTGGCGACGTGGCCGACCACGTCTACCGCCAGGCGATCACCTCCGCTGGCGCCGGTTGCATGGCGGCACTGGATGCCGAGCGTTACCTGGACAATCTGCAGAACGCTTGATTCTGCGTTGGTAAAAAAACCGGCTTCGGCCGGTTTTTTTTCTGTCTGCAATTCATGCCTGAATGCTATCCCACAGGGGTTTTGTGTTCAGGTCAGTTTGGTGAGGCACGCCTCAAGGATGTCCAGGCCTTCCTCCAGCACCGAAGATTCGGTGGTCAATGGCGCCAGCAAGCGAATGATGTGTCGCGACTTGCCACTGGGCATCAGCAACAAACCGGCGTCCCGCGCCAGGGCCAGCAGTTGCGTCAACTGAGCTGAAGCCGGTGTGCCGTCGGCGTTGGCCAGTTCAATGCCGCGCATCGCGCCAACGCCGGTCAGGCGGCCAAGGAACGGTGACAGATTACGATCGCGCCAGCTTTCGTAGCGACTGACAATCGCTTCTTCCTGTTGCGAACCCCAGGCCTGCAGATTGGCGTCAGTCATTTCGTCCAGGGTCGCCAGCGCAGCAGCGCAAGCGATAGGGTTGCCGGAATAGGTGCCGCCGAGCCCGCCCTTGGGCAAGTTATCCAGCAGCGCCTTGCGCCCGACCACCGCACCCAGCGGCACACCGCCGGCGATGCTCTTGCCCAGCAGGATCAGGTCCGGTTCGATGCCCAGTCGCGAGAATGCAAAGCGCTGGCCAGTGCGGCCGAAGCCGGACTGGATTTCATCGGCAATCAGCACAATGCCTTTTTCGTCGCAGAACTTGCGCAATGCCTGGGCGAACTCGACATCCATGGCCAGGAAACCCGCTTCGCCCTGCACCGGCTCGACGATGAAGCAGGCCACGTCCGCAACATCGATCTCGACGCTGAACAGGCGCTCCATGGCTTTCAGGGCCTCGGCACAGGTCACGCCGTTGTCCCGGCTGGGGAACGGCAGGTGATACACCGGCCCGGGCAACACCCCGACTTTCTGTTTGTAGGGCGCCACCTTGCCGTTGAGGTTGAGGGTGGCCAGCGTTCTGCCGTGGAATGCCCCATCAAAGGCAATCACGCCCGTACGCCCGGTCGCGCCACGGACGATCTTCAGCGCATTCTCCGCCGCTTCGGCGCCACTGTTGGTGAGCATGCCGCTGACCGGGTAATCGACCGGGATAAAGGCGCTGAGGCGGTCCATCAGGTCGATGTAGGGCGTATGGGGCGCGGCGTTGAAGGCGTAGTGGGTCAGTCGGGTGGCCTGTTCGCGGATGGCATCGACGATGCGCGGATGGCAATGGCCGAGGTTCAGCACGCCGATGCCGCCGACGAAGTCGATGTAGCGCTTGCCATCGGTGTCCCAGACCTCGGCGTTTTTGCCGTGGCTGAGGGTGACAGGGTGAACGATGTTGATCGACTGGCTGATGGTTTCACTGCGCATGGGGGGCCGGCTCGGAAGAAGGAGGACTTCTTTTTATCTAAGCCGTGAGCAGCGGTGGCGGGCAAACGAAATAAAGTGAGCGGGTTAATCTTAAAAGTCGGGATGTGTTGAACATTCCAAAAACAGACGCAGAACCTGTAGGAGCTAGCTTGCCAGCGAAGGGGCCCTTGAATTTGGCATCACCCTTCAGGACGCCTTCGCCGGCAAGCCGGCTCCTACAAGGATCAGCGGCGGGTCAGGGGCTGCTGGGTGAATTTCACACCGGCCAGGCCATGCACCATCAACGCACGGATATTGCCATGATCGCTGCCCTCGGGCGTCGCCAACACCGAACGGTAATGCTCGCCGAACGCCAGCAGTGCTTCGTCATCGCTCAGGCCTTCCAGCAATGCCAGGCCCAGGGTCTTGCACGAGCCTTCGTTCTGCCCGGCGGCGTTTTCCACGCCGCCATTGTTGAAGGCCTGGGGCTGGTAGTCGTAACCGGCGGCAACGAATGCCAGGGTGTCGGCGAAGACGTGTTCGCCGCTCTTGAGGCTGGCGCGCAGGGTGTTCAAATCACTCATTGGGTTTTCCTTTGGCGAACGCCGCTTGTTGTTCGGCGCTGGCTTCTTGCTGAAATTGGGCTTTCCACTCGGCGTACGGCATGCCGTAGACCACTTCGCGGGCGTCATCGAGGCTGACCTCGATCTGGCGCTCGTCGGCCGCGGCCTTGTACCACTTGGACAGGCAGTTGCGGCAGAAACCGGAAAGGTTCATCAGGTCGATGTTCTGCACATCCTTGCGGCTGTCCAGGTGGGCCACCAGCCGGCGGAAGGCGGCGGCTTCGAGCTCAAGGCGTTCTTGATCGGTCATGGGGGGCTCTGTGAGACAGCTTCAAGCGGCAAGCTTCAAGCTGCAAGATGGTTGGCGGTGAGGTGCAGTTTACAGCTTGCGGCTTGAAGCTTGAAGCTAGCGGCTCGCTGCAAGCGTTATCGACACCGACTCGGCGAATCGCAGGGCGTGGGGCTTGTCGACTTCGACTTCGGCGTACAGCACCGACTCATTGGCCATGACCAGGTCCAGCAACTCCTGGGTCAGGCGTTCGAGCAGGGCAAAACGATTGCCTTCCACGTGGGCGATGATCGCCTTGGTGATGGTGCGGTAGTTCAGCGCGTGATCGATATCGTTGTCGCGCACCGCTTCCTGGGCTGCGTACAGAATGGTGAGGTTGATCAGCACATCCTGCTTGTTGAGGATTTCATCCTCGTTGATGCCGATGTAGGTGCGCAGGCACAGGTCCTTGACCCGGATGCGCGCCATGCCTGGTTGAAGTTGTGGCATTGCTACTTGCTCCGTCCAATCAATTGCAGGAACTCCTGGCGTGTGTTGCTCGATTCGCGGAAGGCGCCGAGCATCACCGAGGTGTTCATGGTCGAATTCTGTTTTTCGACGCCGCGCATCATCATGCACATGTGCTGCGCTTCGATGACCACGGCGACGCCGGCCGCGCCGGTCACCTGTTGCACGGCGTCGGCGATTTGCCGGGTGAGGTTTTCCTGGATCTGCAGGCGACGGGCGAACATGTCTACCAGCCGCGCGATCTTCGACAGCCCCAGCACCTTGCCCGTTGGAATATAAGCCACATGCGCCTTGCCGATGAAGGGCAGCATGTGATGTTCGCACAGCGAATACAGCTCGATGTTGTCGACGATCACCATTTCATCGTTGTCGGACGCGAACAAGGCGCCGTTGATGATTTCCTCGACACTTTGCTCGTAACCATGACACAGGTACTGCATGGCCTTGGCCGCGCGCAACGGCGTATCACGCAGGCCTTCGCGATCTGGGTTCTCTCCGAGCCCGATGAGGATCTCGCGATAGCTCTGTGACAGGCCGTTCTGGGGTAGGGAAAGCGTCATGGAAGTTCCTCAGGGACACTTATTTGATGTGCCTTCCGCCGTTGACGGTCAGGGTGGTGCCGGTGACATAAGGGTTGTCGAGCAGATAACGCAGGCTCTGATAGATCACTTCGCTGCCAGGTTCGATGCCCAGCGCGGATTTGGCCAGTGCCTTGGCGCGATAGGCCGCATCATCGTCGGGATTGAACAGTAGCAGGGCGGGGGCGATTCCGTTGACCTTGATACCGGGCGCATATTTGGCGGCGAAGGACAGGGTCAGGCTGTCGAGCCCGGCTTTGCTGGCGCAGTAGCCGATGTGCTTGCTGCTGCCCTTGCGGGTCACGTCATCGCTGATGTGCACGATGTCGGCGGGGCTCGAGCGTTCGAGCAGGTCGGCGCAATGCAGGTTGATCAGGTAAGGCGCCAGCATGTGCACGCTGAACATGCGGCCGAATGCCGTGGCATCGGTCTCCGGTGTTTCGGCCAGCCATTCGGAGGCGTTGTGGATTATCGCTCGCAGGCTGTCGGTATGGGTTTTCAGTTCACTGATGAAGGTGACGATCCCGGCTTCGCTGGAGAAGTCCGCGAACAGCCCGATCGCCCCCAGGTCACGCAGGGTTTGCACGCCGGGACGTTCACTGCGGTAACTGAAAATCACCCGATGACCGTCTTCGAGCAAGCGCTGCGCGCAATGCAGGCCGACACGTTGGCCGGCACCGGTGATGAGAATGGGGGCTGCGGTAGAGGTCATGAACGGCTCGCATCGCGGTAAGAGCAAAACTATACCAGCGACGCGGGCGGTCTACCTATTTCAGCGGTTTTGGGTGGACGGTCGAACAGGCAACGGTCGTGCTGATGTGCCATTCAACCAATTGGCCAACAAACGGGTCGACAACGGAATGAAGAAATAGACCATCAACGGCGTCAGGCACAGGGTGCTGATCAGCACGCGAGGCAACAGCGTCATCTCACTCAGCAACGGCCCAAGTACAAAATTGAACAACAGCGACACCGGAAAAAACGCCAGCCAGATCGCAACTGCCTGTTTCCAGCGCGGCGGGCGTTGTCCCGCTGCACCGAACCAGCCTTCGATGCCACTGACCCGATGTTCCTTCGGGTGAGCGAACAGATCGCTGCCACGGGCCAGCCAGGCGGTACGCGAAGCCGAGTGCTCCCAGGCGTGCAGCGTCGGCTCGTCGGCGAAGCGGAAGATGATCTGGAATTCGTTATCGTCAGGCGGCGGAGCGAGCACGCCGGAGCCCAGGTAACCGGGGAAGTCGGTGGCCAGTTGTTCGCCTTCGCGCAACCAGACCATCAGGTCCTGATAACGCCCATCGGCGACGCGGCGCGCCACCATCAGCGTGACGGGGGAGGTAGACATCATGTATCTCCGTAAACAAATGCGTCGCTCCGGGTAGGAGTTTCGCCAGGCGCAGCGCCGGGGTGGTGGGCTGCATCTTGGGACAAGCAAAAATTATTCCTGATTCTACCCGCGACGTCAGTGGCTCGGTAACAATCTATGCCTTGAATCATTGAGGTGCAGCAGAGGTACAATGGGATCTGAATAACACATGGATGTAGGCCGATAAATGCCTGTCTTGACCGACGTTGACCTGGAAGTGTCACCGGCGCTCTCCCTGGAACGGGAAGAGCTTTTTCCGATTCGCGAGGTGGCGCGCCTTACCGGTGTTAACCCGGTCACGCTTCGCGCATGGGAGCGACGCCATGGCCTGATCGTGCCCACTCGCACCGAAAGCGGGCACCGCCTGTATTCGATGACCGATATCGAGCGGGTGCGCAGCATCCTCAACTGGATCGAGCGCGGGGTAGCGGTCAGCAAGATCAGCAAGATCCTGGCCAAGACCGCGCCGTTACAGGCACTGGCCCACATCATTCCCAACAATCTGGTGCAGGCCGATTACGCACAATGGCAGCAACAGCTCGCGGCCGCCGTCAGCGCTTTTGACGACGCCCGGCTGGAGCAGGTCTATGGGCAGATTTTTTCCAGCTACTCCCAGCCGGTTGTTTTCCAGGACATCCTTCTTCCGCTGTGGCGGCAATTGCTGCAGCGCCAGGACACGTTTGGCCGGGCCAGCGAGTGGTTGTTCCTCGATGGTTTCCTGCGCTCACGGGTGGTGCAGCGCCTGCTGTTGATCCGTGACAGGCACCCCAGGCGCGTCATCGTCAGCGCCTTGGCAGGCCAGTGTCGCGAGCTTGAATTGCTGATCGCCGCGTTGTTCCTCGCAAACGATCAAATGGGGGTGCGGGTGCTGACCACCGGCCAACCGTTCGACGAACTGACCCTGGTCTGCGAAAGGATCAAGCCCCGGGCGCTGGTGCTGTTTTCCAACCACGTCCCCAGCCCCGACTTGCCCCGGCGCCTGAATCGTCTGGCGATGAGCCTGGATTGCCCTTTGCTGCTGGCCGGTGATGCGTGCGACCTGGCGCAGGAAAACCTCGCCGGGTCATCGATCGGATGCCTGGGAAATGAGGGAACGGTGATGCGTCAGCGCCTCAACCAGTTTCTGGCGGGCAACCTGGATACCTGATGTTCAGAGGGGCAGGGTTCAGAAGGGCAGGGCTCAGAGGTGCAGGGTAGGATGTGTCAAGCGATGTTGTTGCAGAATGAACTGGCGCAGGCGCTCGGTTTCATCCAGGTCGTTCTGGCTCAGTTGGTAGGCAAAGAAACCCTGCTCGGTTTCTTTTTCCAGCGTGCCACGCAAGGCGATCCGCTCATAGCCTGACGGGCTGAACCACAAGGCGAAATGCTTGGGTGCCTTGGTCTTGTTGCGAATCTCCAGCAACACCCCTTTGAACGATACTTCGTGCACCCACAGGGTGCCGGGTTGGCCCTTGGCGTTTTCCAGCGCCACCGGTTCGTCGAGCACCAGCCGCCAAGGCCGGACCGATGGCCCGCCTTCGTAAATGCTCGGCACGCCCAGGCGCAGATGCATGGCATGAAACTCGTCTTCCACCAGGTGCAGGGGGAAGGTCATTTGCTGGTTTTCGAAATTTGCTTGCAGGGTGACCTGCTCATGCGCGGCCAGGCGCGTGAGCAGGTCACGGATCTGCGACCCACCATTGACGAGCAGGCTCGACGTCGCATCCCGCACATTCAGCTGCGGGTTGTGTTGCATGGTCTGGATAAAATCCAGCTCGTCCTGGGTGAGGAGCGCGTCGCGTTGCATGGTGGGCTCGAAAAATTTAGTTACAGAGGCACTGGTGATTGTAGTTAATGACAATTAATTCGCGGTTTTGTTTTTGCCGTTCGTCGCTTTGAGCGCATCAAGCTCGGCCTGGACCTCGGCCAATTGAGCTTCAAGCTGCACCACTCGCTGCTGCGCCTTGACCTGGATGGTCACGTCCTTCTGTACGCCAATAAAATAAACCTGCCCGTCACTCGGACTTTTCACCGTCGAAAGCGACAGTTCGTTCCAGAACGGCGTGCCATCCTTGCGGTAGTTGCGCAGGATTTCCCGGCAGGAGCCTTCACTGGCCAGCGCGTCACGAATCTTCGACAAGGCATCCTGGTCGCGGTCTCCCGACTGCAGGAAGCGGCAATCCTGGTAGAGGATTTCTTCGCTGGTATAGCCGGTGAGGCGTTCGAAAGCCGGGTTGACGTAGATCAGGATCTTGTCCTGATCGCCTTCCTTTTCGGCAATCACGATACCGTCGTTGGAGGCATTGATCGCCAGCTGCAGCAGCTTCGCGTTGATCATCGGTAAAACCCTTCCTTGTTGGTCGTCTGTGGGATTCTAAAAGAACAATCCAGACCGTGCTGTTAATATCCCGGTCTTTTATTCAGCTTCAGGATCAGATTGATGAAAGTCGCCATCATTTCCGGCTCGGTGTACGGCACGGCCGAAGAAGTTGCCCGCCATGCCGCCAATATTTTGAAAGACGCCGGTTTCGAAACCTTCCACAACCCCCGTGCCAGCCTCGCCGATCTTCAGGCCTTCGCGCCCGAAGCCTTGCTGGCGGTGACGTCGACCACCGGCATGGGCGAGCTGCCGGACAACCTGCAGCCCCTGTACTCGATGATTCGCGACCTGCTGCCCAGTGCCTGGCGAGGCTTGCCGGGGGCCGTGATCGGCCTGGGCGATGCGAGCTATGGCGATACCTTTTGCGGCGGTGGTGAGCTGATGCGCGAGCTGTTCGGTGAGTTGGGCATTGTCGAAGTCCTGCCGATGCTGCGCCTGGACGCCAGTGAAAGCGTGACCCCGGAAACGGACGCCGAGCCTTGGCTGGCGGAACTGGTCGACGCCCTGCGGGGCTGATCGACACCGCTGACTCGCTCGGCCATCAAGCTGGCTGCCAATGCAACTACGCGAACCTCGGAGGGTGACTAGACTCGGTAGTCATTGGAAACACTCCATAATAAAAACCGAGGTTCCTTGTCGTGAGCGTAGCCCCCGTCCAATCCGCTTCGAGCGTCAAAGACCAGGTCAGCGCTGCCGAGTGGCAGGCCCGCGTCGACCTCGCTGCCTGCTACCGCCTGGTCGCCCAGCATGGCTGGGATGATCTGATTTTCACCCACATCTCCGCCAAGGTGCCCGGCACCGAAGACTTCCTGATCAACCCCTATGGTCTGATGTTTCACGAAATTACCGCCTCGAGCCTGGTCAAGGTCGATCAGGCCGGCAACAAGTTGATGGACAGCCCCTACGAGATCAACCCGGCGGGGTACACCATCCATAGTGCGGTGCATGAGGTTCGCCACGATGTCGTGTGCGTGCTGCACACCCATACGGCTTCGGGCGTGGCGGTGTCGGCGCAGCGCCAGGGCATTCTGCCGATCAGCCAGCAGTCGCTGTTTGTCCTGTCCAGCCTGGCGTATCACGCCTATGAAGGCGTTGCCCTCAACCACGAGGAAAAGGCGCGACTGCAGGCTGACCTCGGTGAAAACAATTTCCTGATGCTGCACAACCACGGTCTGCTGACCTGCGGCAGCACCATCGCCGACACCTTCCTGGCGATGTTTATCTTTCAGCGCGCCTGCGATATCCAGGTCATGGCGCAGAACGGCGGGGCAGAATTGATTGCCATCGAACCGCAGATTCTCGCGGGGGCCAAGGCGATGATCGCCGGTGTCACCAAAAGTGCTCAAGGAATGGGCGGAGCGCTGGCCTGGCCGGCGCTGCTGCGCAAGCTCGATAAACTCGACCCGGGATATAAACTCTAATGCAACTTGCCGAGATCCCCCTGAGTGTCTGGCGCAAGCGCGGCCAGACTTTCGTGTTTCGTGGTCACGCCATCCGTTACTGGACGGCGGGGCAGGGTGAGCCGTTGCTGCTCATCCATGGTTTCCCGAGCGCCAGTTGGGACTGGCATTACCTTTGGCAACCCTTGGCCCAGCGTTATCGGGTGATCGCCTGTGACATGCTCGGTTTCGGCGACTCGGCCAAACCGCTGAATCACGAGTACAGCCTGCTGGAGCAGGCCGACCTGCAACAGGCGCTGCTGGCCCACCTGGGCGTCGAGCAACCGCTGCACCTGCTGGCCCATGACTACGGTGACAGCGTGGCCCAGGAACTGCTGGCCCGGCACTACGAAGCGGGCATCGACCTCGCCAGTTGCGTCTTCCTCAATGGCGGGCTATTCCCCGAAACCCATCGCCCGGTGCTGGTGCAAAAACTCCTGCTCAGCCCGTTGGGGTGGATGATCGGCCGTGCGTTCAGTCGCGATGGCCTGGTGAAGAGTTTCCGCCAGATCTTCGGCCCGCAGACCCGTCCCAGCGAGAGCCAGATGGATGATTTCTGGAGCCTGGTCGAAAGCAACCATGGCCCACGGGTCATGCACAAATTGATTGCCTACATCCCCGAGCGGCGAGTCCAACGCGAGCGTTGGGTCGGGGCGATGCAGCGCGGCGACGTGCCGCTGCGGGTGATCGATGGCGAGGTCGATCCGATTTCCGGTGCGCACATGGTGGCGCGCTACCGTGAACTGATACCCAACCCGGACGCGGTCCTGCTCAGCGACATTGGTCATTACCCACAGATCGAAGCGCCATGCCAGGTGCTCAAGCACTACCTGGCGTTTCGCGACCGGTTGATCTCGACGCCGCTCAAGGTGGCTTGCTCCTAGTAGCCCTGTGGACACCGGCCCTCGCGACCACACCCGATCCCCTGTAGGAGCTGGCTTGCCAGCGATGGAGGTCAACGATGACGCGGGGAGCCTGACACCCCGCGGTGCTCTCTGGTTTTTCGCGAGCAAGCTCGCTCCTACAGGGTTCATGCTCATCATCCCCCTGCCTTATCGCACACCATTCAGCCTCCCCCGTATTCATTGTGACCGGCAACGCCGTGCCTGACACTCCAATCCATTGTCCCTGGCCTGCTGGAGTTCCCCATGAATGAGTCTGTGCGTTTCGAAGATAAAGTCGTGATCATCACCGGCGCGGGTGGCGGCCTGGGACGGGCGCACGCACTGCTGTTCGCCAAACAGGGCGCCAAGGTGCTGGTCAACGACCTCGGCGGCTCGACCCAGGGCGAAGGCGCCAATGCCTCGGCGGCAGACCGCGTGGTCAGCGAAATTCGTGAGGCGGGCGGCACCGCCGTGGCCAACCACGACTCGGTCACCGACGGCGACAAACTCGTCCAGCACGCCCTTGACGTCTTCGGTCGCGTCGACGTGGTGGTCAATAACGCCGGCATCCTGCGCGACAAGACCTTCCACAAAATGGAGGATGGCGACTGGGACCTGGTGTATCGCGTCCACGTCGAAGGCGCCTACAAAGTCACCCGCGCCGCCTGGCCGCACCTGCGCGAGCAAAACTATGGCCGGGTCATCTTCACCGCGTCCACCTCAGGCATCTACGGCAATTTCGGCCAGTCCAACTACGGCATGGCCAAGCTCGGCCTCTACGGCCTGACCCGCACCCTGGCCATCGAAGGCCGCAAGAACAACATCCTGGTCAACGCCATCGCCCCCACCGGCGGCACCCGCATGACCGAAGGCCTGATCCCGCCGCAAGTGTTCGAGCAGCTCAAGCCGGAACTGGTCAGCCCGCTGGTGGTGTACCTGGCCAGCGAGAACTGCCAGGAAACCTCCGGGCTGTTCGAAGTCGGCGGCGGCTGGATGGGCAAGGTGCGCTGGGAACGCAGCCTCGGCGCCGGGTTCGATCCGCGGGTCGGTTTCTCCCCGGAAGACGTCGCGGCGCACTGGCAGCAGATTTGTGATTTCGAGGGTGCTGCACATCCGAAGGACAATATTGAAGCGCTGAAGGAGATGATGGGGAATTTGCAGAAGTATTCGATTTAAGGGTTTAGATGCCCCAAGCCGCAAGGTGCGGCTTGGGGTGTGATTTTTTACTCGACGTAGCGTTTTTCTGTGACGAACTGGGGGGCTTTCCAGTTGGGCCCTTTGTTTGACAGTCCCTTTTCTCCCTTCACTAAAACACCCTTTTCAAACAGTCGCGCATAGGAGATTTGAAGTTCTCCGTGCCGGATGGCTTCAGGCTTATAGCGACATATCATCATGTCTAAATGCGGTTGAGCTTTAATTAGAGCGAAAACTGTAACGATATCGTCTAAGGATTCATTGTTAACGATTTGTTGAATATCGCTCATTTCCATATCTCCTTCAGGAATCGTTGATAGTCACGCTCATCTTGTTTCTCCGCAGCGGCTAGCGCTTCCGGCGTGTACAGCAGTGAGGGATCATCTTTCAGTTTGAAATCTTCCAAAGTGGCAGTATGAACATTGTTCCATGCGGGGGACTCTGGATCCGGCATTTCAGTATCGCCATAACCCAGAGCTTTGAAACGTTCAAACTCTCTGATTTCGTGAGTATAGAAGCGTTTGTCCGTGTCGGTCATCTCAAGCTCTCCACGGAGAATCCTTTCCAGGCGATCGATCATCACGTCGTTGGCATCGGACTGAAGGAATTTTGAGGTGTGCAATTTCACGATAATGACCCCTTCTTGTGAAGCAGAGGCAGAAGCCCATTCTATATCCGTAATTGGTCCACCTGATTCCTGAGGGTTGAAATCTCGACCGCTGTTTTCCCCTTCTACAATTGCACCTTCATAAGGTGTATTGAACATCACATATTGAGGCGGAATTCCCGACTCAATCGGAAATACATAGATGAAACCACCAAAGCTGTAGAGATCCAACTCCGGATTTGTATCTACCCTTCCTTCGATGGCGTTGGCGCTAGCGCCGGTGTAGGGGGCAACGTCCGGTTCCTTCACCGGAAGAGTCGTTGACGTATCGCCTGGTCTGACAATTGGCGTCCATGTCATGCCAGGGGATTGGGCGTCCGGGGTTTCAGTCCTGTAGATTTTTAGAACTTGATCGTAAATCGCGAGACGAACCGGCACTTTGCGAGGCACCGTGTTGCCGTTCGTGGCAACGACAGAATACTCGGTGGCGTCATCCACAGTTTTGGCGCCGACGGTGACCGGCAGCTCGATTTCCCCGTTGGCCAGGGCGATGGCATGCAGTTCGTCGGCGTCGTATGTCGTCAGATCCGAGAGCGGCACGCTCAAGGCGTACGGCTCTTTGTTGTCCCTCAATGCGTAATAAACAAGCGCTGCGACACCCACGACGATCACGACACCTGACGCTGTGCCGATAGCTGCTGCCAACGCCGTGATTGCAGTGGCTGCCGCCGAGCGCAGAGCAGTCTTGATCGCGAGCTGGGTGACCGCGTCGACGGCCAGTGTTCCTGCCGCAACGGTGAACACCGGACCGCTTGCCGCCGCCGCGCCCGATACTGGAAACGAGCGAACTTCCTTCGCGGCATCAAGCGCCGCCATTGCCTCGCGGAGTGCCTGTTCCTCAGCTTGCCGTTGATTTTCGAGACGCAGTTGTTCGGCTTGACGCTTTACTTCGGCCTCGGCTTCCAGGCGTGCCTGTTCAGCAGCGATATACCGTGCGGCAGCCTCAGCGGCAATCCGGGCTTGCTCGCCGGCCATCCGCTCGGCTTCAGCCAGTGCAGCTAACCGCGCCTGCTCTTGCGCAAAGGCCAGTGCTTCAGCTTCAGCCCTGATGCGTGCCTGTTCAGCCGCGACACGTTGAGCTTCCTGTTCAGCTGCCAGTCGCGCCTGTTCAGCGGCCTGCATGCCATTGAAGGTGTGTTGAAGGTCGACAGTTCGCTGATGGAGAGATTGCAGGGTTTGAGAAAGTAATCTGACCTCGATCGCGGCTCTGAGGGATTGATTCAAAGCCTGCATGGCAATGCCTTCCGGCCCCGGCCACTTCTCCATCTTCGTGGCCTTGAGCATGAATTCATTGATATGTCGATTAAACGGGTCGCCTCCATAAAACGCATTGGCAGAAGCTGATTTAATGTTAAGTTCAGCGGTTTTTCGTTCTGTAACTTTGTTCAGTACGCCTAATTCCCGGGCGATTGATTGCAATGGTGGCACCGGGTCCGTGGGGCCTTCATTTCGGGTCGCTGTAAGTTCTGCTTCCAGGGTTGCCGGTAGCTGAGCGGATCTGGTTTGATACTCCTGTTCCAGCGCTCGAGTGGTGTTTATTACGGTTCCACGATTTTGATTATAAGTTGATACCCCAGGTCCAAAAGGTCCCGCTTGCAAACGCGTTCCCGATTGGGGAGGGGGAATAAAGTGATCGGGTGCTACCCCGATTGTTACCAGCGGCGTGTCTATTTCAAGAAAGCCGGGTCTTGAATTTTTGTCCTTGGGGCGCGCTGGTGGCCTTTGCATATTAAAATCCTTTTAGTAGGAGCGTGTTTGGGACGCAAACATGTTGGCGCGGTTACGCTACCAACCGTCTCGTCTGGCCACTAAAAAGTTACAGCTAAATTAAAAGTAAGGGGTCTGAGAAGTGCGTAGGCTTTTACAGAGGAAATTGAGAGAGGTTTCGATCCGGCAGGAATATATGCTGGATGATCTTTCTGTGTGGAAAGCTATTTCTTATAGTGTTATAGGAAATTCTTGTAGGACGTACGTTTTAAATTTAGTGGTTGGGAAATTCCGCACAAACCACCGCCCATAAAAAAGGCCGCTGCAAACGCAGCGGCCAAAGAAGACGTTGGATCCAGGAGCTACAAATCAACGTCGATGTACACGGGGTGATGACTCGATACGATCAAATCATCTGAAATCTGTCGCGAACCGCGAGGGCGCTTTGCGGCTGCTTTCCCGAAAGCGCAGGGCAAGAATAAGTCTTTGCCTGCCAAGGAAAAATAGCGATCGCGAAGATGCACCGTTACGGTTGGTGCAACAGTCCTGCCTGCCAGCAGCGTAGACCATGTTTCTGAATGATGCCTTCACATCCAGTGTGTCTATGCCCCGCGCAATCCCCCCGTGCCACGCAGCCATTCATCCTTTCGAGCGACACCACGAATACCTCCTTGGTGCGCTTATCGCTCCCGGCGCTCGGCAGTAGGGTGTGGCCTTCTGTCACTCACCGGGGAAGACGCATGACAAAAACAACAATGCGCGCCATCTTCACACCGCAGGCGCTGGCCGTTGCGGTGGCCTTGGGGTGCTGTGCCCAGGCGCAGGCGCTTTCATTCAACATTGGCGAAATCGAGGGCACGTTCGACTCTTCGCTGTCGGTCGGTGCGAGCTGGGGCATGCGCGATGCCGATGATGCCCTGGTCGGCATCGTCAACGGTGGCAGCGGGCAGGCGTCGACGGGTGATGACGGGCGGCAGAATTTCAG
This sequence comes from Pseudomonas sp. PLMAX, assembly GCF_046042685.1. Taxonomy (NCBI): domain Bacteria; kingdom Pseudomonadati; phylum Pseudomonadota; class Gammaproteobacteria; order Pseudomonadales; family Pseudomonadaceae; genus Pseudomonas; species Pseudomonas sp. PLMAX. The sequence goes on from NZ_CP064949.1 coordinate 1,119,246, forward strand.
CAAGGGTGAAACTTTCTCGAAGATCTTCAAGGGTATTCACGACCTTGAACTCAAGTACGGCGACACCGGTGTGTTCGTCCGTGGAAAGTACTGGTACGACTTCGAATTGAAGGACGAAGACCGGCCGTTCAAGCCGATCAGCGATCACAATCGCAAGGAGGGTGCCAAGTCGTCCGGCGGGCAGATCCTCGACGCCTTCGTCTATCACAACTATTCCATCGCCGATCTGCCAGGCACGGTGCGCGCCGGCAAGCAGGTGGTCAGTTGGGGCGAAAGCACCTTCATCGGCAACTCGATCAACAGCATCAATCCGGTCGACGTCTCGGCTTTCCGCCGTCCCGGTGCCGAGATCAAGGAGGGCCTGATTCCGGTCAACATGCTGTTCGCCTCCCAGGGCCTGACGGACAAGTTGACGGTGGAAGGCTTCTATCAGCTGGAGTGGGACCAGACCGTCGTCGATAACTGCGGCACCTTCTTCGGCACCGACGTGGTGGCCGATGGGTGTGACAAGGGCTACACCGTGGCCAGCCCGGCCATTGCGCCACTGCAGCCGATTGCCGCTGCGTTTGGCCAGGGTTTCGAGGTCACCCGCGAAGGCGTGGTCGTTCCTCGTGGTCAAGACCGCGATGCCCGGGATTCCGGGCAGTGGGGTACTGCGCTGCGCTGGCTGGGGGATGACACCGAGTACGGTCTGTATTTCATGAACTACCACAGTCGTACGCCCAACGTCGGTACCACGACGGCCGGCCTGTCCACACTGGCGAGCATTCCCGGAATTGTCGCGGCCGCCAACCGTATCGCTCCCGGTAGCGGCTCAGGCCTGGCGCAAAGCGTAATGCTCGGTCGCGGCCAGTATTACCTTGAATACCCGGAAGACATTCGCCTGTATGGCGCGAGCTTCTCCACCACCTTGCCCACCGGCACGGCGTGGACCGGCGAGATCAGCTATCGCCCCAACCTGCCGGTGCAGATCAACAGCACCGACCTGACCCTGGCGATGCTCAACCCGATTGCCGGTGGCGCCGCGTCGCCGATCCAGACTTCACCGGGTGCCGACAACAAAGGCTACCGGCGCAAGGAAGTGACCCAGGTCCAGAGCACCCTGACGCACTTCGTCGACCAGGTCGCGGGTGCGGATCGCCTGACCCTGGTGGGTGAAGCGGCCGTGGTCCGGGTCGGTGGCCTGGAGGCGCGCAGCAAGTTGCGCTACGGCCGCGACTCGGTGTACGGCCAATACGGCTTCGGCGGTGACACCGATGGTTTCGTCACGTCGACCTCCTGGGGTTATCGCGCCCGCGCCATCCTCGATTACAACAACGTCATCGCCGGGATCAATTTCCGTCCCAACCTGTCGTGGTCCCACGACGTCGCCGGCTACGGCCCCAACGGGCTGTTCAATGAAGGGGCCAAGGCGGTCAGCCTCGGCGTCGATGCGGACTACCGCAACACCTACACCGCAAGCCTCAGTTACACCGACTTCTTCGGCGGTGACTACAACGTGCTCGAAGACCGCGATTTCGTCGCGTTGAGCTTTGGCGTGAACTTCTGACCTGGCTGAAAAAGGATGAATTCAATGCGCAAGATGATTCTGCAATTGGGCACCGCCCTGGCCCTGAGCCTGCTGGCCGTCAACGTGATGGCGGCGGTATCGGCCGAAGAAGCCAACAAGCTCGGCACCAGCCTCACGCCCCTGGGCGCCGAGAAGGCCGGCAATGCCGCCGGTACGATTCCAGCCTGGACCGGTGGTATTCCCAAGAATGCGGGTGCGGTGGACAGCAAGGGCTTTTTGGCCGATCCGTTCGCCAATGAAAAACCCTTGTTCATCATCACCGCCGCGAACGTCGACCAGTACAAGGACAAGCTGTCCGATGGCCAGGTCGCAATGTTCAAGCGCTACCCCGAGACCTACAAAATACCGGTCTATCCGAGCCATCGCACGGCGGCACTGCCGCCGGAGGTTTACGAGGCGGCCAAGCGCAGCGCACTGAATGTAACGCCGACCAATGACGGCAACGGCCTGGCCAATTTCACCGGCAATCGCTACTACGCCTTTCCGATTCCGAAGAACGGGGTCGAGGTGATCTGGAACCACATCACCCGTTATCACGGCGGCAACCTGCGTCGCACCATCACCCAGGCCACGCCCCAGTCCAATGGCGATTTCACGGTCATCCGCTTCAAGGACGAAGTGGCGGTGCCGTCACTGCTGGGAGACCTGAAGCCAGGCAGCGATGAAAACGTCCTCAACTATTTCAAGCAGGAAGTCACCGCGCCGGCGCGCCTGGCGGGCAACGTGCTGCTGGTCCACGAAACCCTCGACCAAGTCCAGGAACCCCGCAAGGCCTGGATCTACAACGCCGGTCAGCGCCGTGTGCGCCGGGCACCGCAAGTGGCCTATGACGGCGTGGGCACCTCGTCCGACGGGTTGCGCACCACGGACAACTTCGACATGTTTTCCGGAGCGCCGGATCGCTATGACTGGAAGCTGATCGGCAAGAAGGAAATGTACATCCCCTACAACAGCTACAAGCTCGACTCGCCTAACCTCAAGTACACCGATGTGATCAAGGCCGGGCACATCAACCAGGACCTGACCCGCTATGAGCTGCATCGGGTCTGGGAGGTGGTTGCCACGGTCAAGCCCAATGAGCGGCATGTGTATGCCAAGCGTCACATGTACATCGACGAAGACACCTGGCAGGTGGCCCTGGCCGATCATTACGACGGTCGTGGCCAGCTCTGGCGGGTGGCTGAAGGGCACGCGCAGTTCTACTACGATCATCAGGTCCCGGCCTACACCGTTGAAGCGCTGTACGACCTGATTGCCGGTCGTTACATCGCCCTGGGGATGAAGAACGAGGAGAAGCGCAGCTTCGAATTCAACATCGCCGCCAAAGCCGGGGACTACACGCCTGCAGCATTGCGGAGTACAGGTGTGAGGTAGATTTCCTACAGCGTTTGCACAAAAAGGTGACCTCGTGGTCACCTTTTTTATAGGGCTCGATAAGTGTGTTGAATACTTCTTCAATAAGCGCTCGACAGGGGGCTAGGGTGGCGCCACAAAAATAAAAAGGCGCACCACTATGACTGCCATGACGACGTGTCTGGACCGTCCTGGACACCTGCCCCGATTGTCTCCACATCACTTGTATCGCGCGCGCCTGGTCGAGCCGTTGCTGGCCTCGACGGCGCGGGTGAAATTGCTCTGCGCGCCGGCCGGCAGTGGCAAGAGTGCGCTGCTCGTCGAGTGCATGCTCAATGCGCCTGCAACCTGCCAGGTCCGCTGGCTGCCAATGGCGGGGGAGGCGCTCAGTGTCGATGGCTTTTGCCAGCGCCTGGCGCAGGCGCTGGGACTGGCAACGGCGGATGAGTCGGTATTGTTGGAGTACCTGGCTCGATTACCGACCGCAACCTGGCTGTTTATCGATGACTACTGTCGTGTTCCTCACCCGGCGCTGGACCTGTTGCTCGATCGCTTGCTGGCCGGCAGCAGCCCGATGATCACCTGGTGGTTGAGTGGGCGGCGACGTGCGCAATGCAACTGGCCACGGCTGCTGCTCGGTGACGAGCTGTACGATGCCGAGCCTGCCGCACTGGCGTTCAATCAGGATGAAATCGAAAAACTCTTGCATCACCTGGAGCCGGCCCTGGCCGCGAAAGGTGCCGAGAGAATTTTCAGGAACAGTGGTGGCTGGTGCGCCGGGGTGCGGATAGCGCTGCTGCAAAAATGCGACTGGACCCGCTACGACACCCCAAACGGTCGACCGGATACCCTGCACGACTACCTGGAGCATGAGCTCTTCGCCCATCTGGCGCCGGAGCTTGCCGAGGCCTGGCGGGTGCTGGCGCAGTTGCCACGGTTCAACGCTCGGCTCAGCGATCACCTGTTCGGCGCTGGCGAGGGCGCGCAATACCTGAGTGCGTTGCAGGAGCGGGGCTGTTTCATCGAGCCCTGGCAAGACTCCACAGACTGGTTGCAGGTCTTCGCTCCCCTGAGCCGTTTGATGCGCGATGAACAATGGCCGGCCGCACGCTTCTGGCATCGTCGTGCCTGCCAGTGGTTCGTCGCCGAACAGGACTGGAAGGCCGCGTTTGAACAGGCCTTGCTGGCGCAGGAGTTCGAGGTCGCCGTCAGCCTGTTGCAGCATTTCGGTTTCGAGCAGTTGTTCGAAGAGCAGACCGTCGTTTTGCTCCTGCGTTTGCACGAGCAACGCGGCGAGGAGTTGCTGTTTGGCTCGCCGCAACTGGTCGGCTTGATCACCGCGGCCTTGTTGTTCGCCGGGCGCTTCGAGCAGGCCGCCGAGTGCATCGAACAATTGTCGCGATTCAGCCCCCAGCCGTCGGCATTTCTGCAACGGCAATTGATCGCACGCTGGCAGGCTCAACAGGGTTGGCTCCTGCATTTGTTGGGGCGCATGGATGCGTCCCGGGCGCACTTGCTCGAGGCGCTCGACGAGCTCGACCCCGAATGTTGGCCTGCCCGGCTGATGTGCCTGTCCGGGTTGACCCAACAGGCCTTGCTGCGGGGCGAACTCGACGTCGCACAGGCGCTCAGCCGGGAGGCGTTGTGTCTCGCCCGGGCGCACGGCTCACTGGTATTCGAAGGCTTGCTGGAGCTCGATCACGCGCAATTGCTCGAGCAGCGCGGAGCGTCCGGCAGGGCCGATGACCTGCTCGCCCACATGCACGGCCTGCTCTGCAGCCAGCATGGCAATGCCGGACCCTTGTTGGGGCGGATCGCCCTGCGTCGCGGCCGCTTGAACCTGAGCCTGGGCCGCGAGCAACAGGCGGCCATGTACTTCGAGACCGGTCTGCAGATCTGCTTGCGCAGCCAGGACAAACGCGCGCTGTATGGCTTCCTCGGGTTGGCCCAGCTGGCGGCGAATCGCCTCGATTACGCCCAGGCATTCGACCAGCTGCGCGACGCCGAACGGCTGATGCAGCAACGGCGGATTCCCGAGACCGTGTATCGCGGAGTCTTGCTGCACACCAGTATCCATTTCTGGTTGCAACAAGGGCGACCGCAACTGGCGTACCAGGCCCTGACCCGGGTGTTGCGTCACTATCATGGCCCCTGTGCACGCCAGGCCCCTCCGGCCACGCTGGAGCTGATTGACGGCCTGGAATTCCTGCTGGTCCTGACCGAGGTTTACCTGGGGCAGGCGCAAACGCCCCTGGAGCGGCTTGAAGGGCAACTGCAACGGGCCAGGCAGCGGGGGATGACGGCGCTGCAAGGGCAATTGCATCTGGCGCTGGCTGAAGTCGCCTGGCTTGCAGGCGATGCGGACGCTGCCCGGCAAGCACTGGCGCAAGGACTGGCACTGGTCGAGCGGTGCAACCTGCAACAGGCCCTGCGCGATCTGCAGTTGCGCCAGGCGCAGCTGCCGCAAGCCATTGGCCTGACCGAGTCGCGCGATGATCCCCAGGCGCCGGGTGCGGACCAGAACCGCTTGAGCCAACGTGAAATACAGGTTCTGCGGCTAGTGGCGCAGGGCAACTCCAATCAACAGATTGCCGATCTGTTGTTCATTTCCTTGCATACGGTCAAGACCCACGCGCGACGCATCAACGGCAAGTTGGGTGTGGAGCGCCGGACGCAAGCCGTGGCCAGGGCGAAAGAATTGGGTATTGTTACTTGATGTTTGAATTGGCAGGTACTTTGTCTGTTCATGAATGCACACAAGTTTCGGGGTGTACTTCGCTGGCTGGAGTGTTTATAAAATTTGAATCACCCCGGTAGTGACAGTCATTCAGTTTGAGTTTTTGAACAGGATTGGGGAGTTCGCAGTAACAATCTGCATAATGATGGATGCAAAAAGGACAGTGCATGAATATTAATGGATTAACCAATGAGGCCAAGTACAGGCTTCAAGAAGAAGTGTTACGCCCGACCAGGCAAACACAACAGCTGCCGGATTGGCTGCAGCGTGCAAGTGAGGAGGATCGCCAATACTACTTTGATGCCGAGCAGTCCCTGACAGAAAGTGAACAGGCGCTGGACAAACTGCTGGGGGAAACAAAATCCTTCAAGGCGTTCGCCCGATTTTATGCGCAGGAAGTTGTACGGATTCTCACCGGTGAAGTTCTCGAGCCGGAACATGTTTTCGTCAACGCTCGCCACACATTCTTTGTCGGCAAGCAAAAGGTCGTGCAGGGCAATCGCGTAACGCTTCCCGAATTCATGCTCAACGGATTGTACGGATCCACCGCAATCCCGCTGGAGATCAAACTGGAAGGGGAGGCGCTGCCGTCCGGCATGGATGAGGAAGATCTTCTGGAGCTGATGCTCGACGCAAGCATGCGCAAGCTCTATGCGGAAAAATTCGAAAAGAAATACGCGGATGAAGCCGTGCTTCAGGTCCTACAGCTTCTTTTGGGTTGTCGTATAGCCCTGAGCTCGTTCAGTGCGAAGCTGCAGAGACAAATTAATGACGATAGCCTGAAAATCGTCGCTATTGCCACGCAGGGTGACGAGCAATATTCAATGGGAGCACTCTCGATCGTTGATTCGAAAAGCGGTTTCGAGGGGATGATTGTCTATTGCGGGCCACAGGGTGAAGAAGGCCCTTGTGTACTTTATGCTCCGCAGGGTCCGGGTGGCCGGAGCTGGTATGAGTTCCCGAGCTTCAGGCAGTTGACTTTCCATCTGGCTGACTGGATCGCTCAAGCCGAAGGGCGCAGTTACCTGAGCCGCCAGACCTTCGCCAGTGAACGCGCCAGCATCGACGCGTACATGAGACTCGTACAAGACCTGCCGACTCAGTGGCGTGGCATCCAGCGCAGCCCTTGGTCGAATAGTGCAGAGGGTGCATTGCACAAGGCAGTTATGCAGCATGTCGATTGGCTGCAGGGAGAAATGGACGCGGTAGTGCCCGCAGGCTATCGCTCGGCTACCGCAGCCCAGCGCCAATGTTATGCCCGGCTGAACACCGAGCTCAAAGGTTTAACCCGACTTGCAAGCCGCGAGGCAGCGCTGATCAGTTACGAGGAATTCGCCTATGGGCTGATCAAGAAGTGTGCAGAGGAGGTCCTGGCGCAAAACGGCGAAACAGTCGACATCGATCCTGACCTGATTGTGGTAAGGCTTGATGCCTCGAAAGAGATGACCTTGTCCCGGATGATCATCGAGGAACATCACATTACCGAAGCCAGTGGTCCGGCCCACAACCCCGGAATCTACCCGTCCATTCGTCTATCTCCCGGTCATCCGCCTGTTTCCGACCTGCTGATCGAGTATTTGCCGGGCTGGTCAAGAACGTTGCGCCCAGGTGAGCAGTACATCGCCATGTTGAGGCGCGACTATCTGGATCAGGGCGCCCCGGGTTATGCCTTGAAGCGCGACGTCTTCCTGGATCTGCGGCGACATGAAATGCATCGATCAGCATTGGAAGAATTGTTCAGTGGTCATCTTGAACGCCAACAATTTGAGCAGCTCGAACGGCTCATTGATCAGCTGCGCGAAGCGGAACCTGGCGCAAGCCCTGATTCTGAAGATCCTGATTCCCCTCAACGCGAGGGTGTCTACACGTTTTATCTGCAAGATCGCCAGGTCGACGGCGTTTATATTTTCCGCATCATGCGCAATGGCGTCGCCGAGGATCTGCTGTATACCCCCTATGCACCGGATTGCAGATCGTTCAGACCCTTGGCCGAGTTTGCCAAATCGGTAAAAACGGCGGGCCTTGGCAGTTATTACAGCAAGCGAGTCAAGTACACGCAGCAGAAAGTCGTCGGTGCATACCTCGAGAAAGTGAAGCGCAGCAGCATCGAGGACATCCCTCATTTGCAGTTCGATAGTCGAGTCCGCGATTTCTCCCGTTGCTACACCGATGCAATCGCTCAAATCATTGACGACGTTGATGCCAAGACTACCAGCCTTGGGGAGATCGTCGGCAAGCTGATCTACGATACTGCCGTCGCGGCGGTCGCCATTGCCAGCATTCCTTTTGCACCCATCGGACTCGCATTGAGTGCAGTCGTGATGACGAAAGCGGTATTTGAGGGGGCTAAGGCGTATCAGGAAGGGGACTACGAGAAGTTGTTCTCAAGTTACCTCGATTGCATGATGGAACTGGCCACCATGCGCATCGGCAAATTGGGGTTCTCGGTGGCGCAGAAGGCCATTGCCAAACAGCTCGGGAATGTTAATACCTGCATGGGGGCAATCTCTGCGTGCACCGGCACAACGGTGGATCTGGCCGTTGTCAGCGAACTGATGAAGCAGTCGCTCGCCGAGCCTGATTCCAGCGAGCGAACGATCTTGATGTAATCCGGCTAGCCGATGACGGTGGACGGTTCATACCCCATCCGCCAACTGACGGCCCGGGTCGCCGCCAGCAAGCGCTGGGCCGCCGGGCCGTTTTCGTCGGCATGGAACAACGAGGCCGGGCCGACAATGGTCATCACGGCAGCCACCTGCCCGACGGCGTTGAACACTGGCGCGGACAGGGCATCGACCCCGGGCATCAACAAGCCGTGCACGTGATGCAAGCCGCGGTCGCGGATCTGCCCGCAGAGCGTTTCATAGGCCTGATCATCGCCGAGGGGATGGGCGCTGACGGATTGCAGTTCCTGCTCGCGCAACTCGACGGTTTCGCGCTTGGGCAGGTAGGCGCCGAAGACCAGGCCGGTCGATGAACTGAGCAACGGCAATACCGAGCCCAATTGGGTCACCACCGTCACCGCGCGCACCGCCGGTTCGATATGCACCACGGTCGCGCCCTGGTTGCCCCACACCGCGACAAAGCAGGTTTCGTTCAAGTCGTCGCGCAGTTCGGCCAATGGCAGGGCAGCGACTTTCAGCACGTCCATACTGTTGAGTGCCGCCAAACCGACGCGCAAGGCTTCGCGGCCGAGCCCGTAATGGTTGGTCGCGGCATTCTGTTCGGCAAAACCACTGGCGATCAGCGCCTGCAGATAGCGATGAACCTTGCTCGCCGGCATTTGCACGTGCTCGGCCAGGCGCGACAGCGAAGTCGAGGGCGACAGCTCGGCGAGCGCCTTGAGGATGTCGGTACCCACCTCGGCGGAGCGGACTTTCTGTTTACCGTTGCTTTCAGGCTTTTCCATGGAGGGATCCCGGGACGAATGGGCGTCTTTATAGCTTGACGGTCAATACCAATCAAATTACGTTATGCGTAATTAGATTACGATAAAAACAACCCCGGCGTGCCATGATCGCTGTCATAGCGTGAAGGGCCATTGCCGACTCCCTGTTCAGGAGGCTCCATGAACTCCGATTCAAACGTCCAGGCGCTGGCCTATCAGTCAGGCTTTGGCAACGAATTCAGCAGTGAGGCATTGCCCGGCGCACTGCCCGTCGGCCAGAACTCCCCGCAAAAAGCGCCGTACGGTCTCTACACCGAACTGTTCTCCGGCACCGCCTTCACCATGGCCCGCAGCGAAGCGCGGCGGACCTGGATGTACCGCATTCAGCCTTCGGCCAATCACCCGGCATTCGCCAAGCTCGATCGGCAACTGGCCGGCGGCCCATTGGGCGAAGTGACGCCCAATCGCCTGCGCTGGAACGCGCTGGATATGCCCGACGAGCCGACCGATTTCATCGACGGCCTGGTGAGCATGGCGGCCAACTCTGGCGCGGATAAACCGGCGGGGATCAGCATCTACCAGTACTGCGCCAACCGCTCCATGGAGCGCGTGTTCTTCAACGCCGACGGCGAGCTGCTGCTGGTGCCGCAACAGGGCCGTCTGCGCATCGCCACCGAACTGGGCGTGCTGGAAGTGGCGCCGCTGGAAATTGCCGTATTGCCTCGCGGGCTGAAATTCCGTGTCGAACTGCTCGACCCGCAAGCGCGCGGCTACATCGCCGAGAACCACGGCGCGCCATTGCGCCTGCCGGACCTGGGGCCGATCGGCAGCAACGGCCTGGCCAATTCGCGGGACTTCCTGACCCCGGTGGCGGCCTACGAAAACCTGCAACAACCCACGACCCTGGTGCAGAAATTCCTCGGTCAGTTGTGGGCTTGCGAGCTCAATCACTCGCCGTTGAACGTGGTTGCCTGGCACGGTAACAACGTGCCGTACAAATATGACCTGCGCCGTTTCAATACCATCGGCACGGTCAGCTTCGATCACCCGGACCCGTCGATCTTCACGGTGCTGACCTCGCCGACCAGCGTCCACGGCCTGGCCAACCTCGACTTCGTGATCTTTCCGCCGCGCTGGATGGTGGCCGAGAACACCTTCCGTCCACCGTGGTTCCACCGCAACCTGATGAACGAGTTCATGGGGCTGATCCAGGGCGAGTACGATGCCAAGGCCGAAGGTTTCGTGCCCGGCGGCGCGTCGCTGCACAGCTGCATGAGCGCCCACGGGCCTGACGGCGAGACCTGCACCAAGGCGGTCAACGCCGACCTCAAACCGGCGAAAATCGACAACACCATGGCCTTCATGTTCGAGACCAGCCAGGTGTTGCGCCCGAGCCGCCATGCCCTCGATTGCCCGCAACTGCAAACCAACTACGATGCTTGCTGGGCCACGCTGCCCGCCACTTTCGACCCGACCCGGAGATAGCCCATGACGCAAACTTCCATCACTCGCAGCTGGGTTGCTTCGGCCAACGATCATGCGGATTTCCCGCTGCAGAACCTGCCGCTGGGCGTGTTCAGCGTGAAAGGTTCGGCGCCGCGCAGTGGCGTGGCCATCGGCGACCATATCTTCGATCTGCAAGCGGCACTTGAGGCCGGTCTGTTCGAAGGCGCTGCAAAAGTTGCGGTCGAAGCCACCCGTGGCGGCCAGTTGAATGCGTTCTTCGAGCTGGGCCGCGAGGCTCGCGTGGCCTTGCGTGAACGCTTGATCGAACTGCTCAAGGACGGCAGCACCCTGCACGGCAAGATCGAAGCCCAGGGCGCAAAACTGCTGCCTCTGGCCGCGGATTGCGACATGCACCTGCCGGCGAAAATCAACGACTACACCGACTTCTACGTCGGCATCGAGCACGCGCAGAACGTCGGCAAACTGTTCCGCCCGGACAACCCGTTGCTGCCGAACTACAAGTACGTGCCCATCGGCTACCACGGCCGCGCCTCGACCATTCGCCCGTCGGGCACCGACGTTCGCCGTCCGAAAGGCCAGACGCTGCCGGCCGGCCAGACCGAGCCGACCTTCGGCCCGTGCGCGCGCCTGGACTATGAACTGGAGCTGGGCATCTGGATCGGCCAGGGCAACGACATGGGCGACTCCATCGCCATTGGTGATGCCGCCGATCACATCGCCGGTTTCTGCCTGCTCAACGACTGGTCGGCACGCGACATCCAGGCTTGGGAATACCAGCCGCTGGGGCCGTTCCTGTCGAAGAGCTTCATCACCAGCATTTCACCCTGGGTCGTCACCGCCGAAGCGCTGGAGCCGTTCCGCCGTGCCCAGCCTGCACGCCCGGAAGGCGATCCGCAGCCGCTGCCGTACTTGTTCGACCAGCGCGACCAAGCCGCCGGCGCTTTTGACATCGAGCTGGAAGTGCTGTTGCTGACCGAAGCCATGCGCGAACAGAACCTGCCTGCCCATCGCCTGACCCTGAGCAACTCCAAACACATGTACTGGACCGTAGCGCAAATGGTCGCGCACCACAGCGTCAACGGCTGCCAGTTGCAGGCCGGTGACCTGTTCGGTTCGGGCACCTTGTCCGGGCCGGAAAACGGTCAGTTCGGCAGCTTGCTGGAGATTACCGAGGGCGGTAAAAAACCGATCGAACTGGCCTCGGGCGAGGTGCGCAAATTCCTTGAAGACGGCGACGAAATCATCTTGCGTGGCCGTTGCAGCCGCGAAGGTTTTGCCTCCATCGGTTTCGGCGAATGTCGTGGCACAGTCGTGTCGGCGCGTTAAGAGGATCGGGTCATGGAGCTCTTTACCTACTACCGCTCGACTTCGTCCTATCGGGTGCGGATTGCGTTGGCGTTGAAGGGCCTGGATTACCAGGCCCTTCCGGTCAACCTGATCGCGCCGCCAGGTGGCGAACATCGGCAGCCGCCGTATCTGGCCATCAATCCCCAAGGCCGAGTGCCGGCCTTGCGCACCGATGAAGGCGACCTGCTGATCCAGTCACCGGCGATCATCGAGTACCTGGAGGAACGTTATCCACAGGTGCCGCTGCTGTCCACGGACCTCGCGGCCCGCGCCCGTGAGCGTGGCGTGGCGGCGGTGATTGGCTGCGATGTGCATCCGCTGCACAACGTCAGCGTGCTCAACCGGCTGCGCCAATTGGGTCACGAAGAACCGCAGGTGGTGGAGTGGATCGGGCACTGGATCACTCAAGGCCTCGCGACCGTGGAACAATTGATTGGGGAGGAGGGTTACTGCTTCGGGCCTGAGCCAGGTCTGGCGGATGTCTACCTGATCCCGCAGCTGTACGCGGCTGAGCGCTTCAACATCGCCCTTGAGGCGTATCCACGGATTCGTCGAGTGGCGGGGTTGGCGGCGGCGCATCCGGCGTTCATCAAGGCGCATCCGGCTAACCAGCCAGACACCCCATAAAGCCTCGCATGTACCTGTAGGAGCCCGGCTTGCCGGCGAAGAACGATGACGCGGTATGACAGGTACACCGCAGCGCCGGGTACACCCGCAGGTTCAATGAACGATGGAATTGGGCGGCAGGTGCCCCAGCCGCTCAGTCAGGCGAATCCGCTGGATCGGGTCGTCGCTGAGCAACAGCGCATGTTCCAGGTCGAAGCGCTCGGCATTCGGGCAGTCCAGCCGTTGGTAGAGGCTTGCCCGGGCCAGGTAGTCGGAGGCGCTGGCGTTGCCCAGTTCCAGCACGCGTTCGGCGTCGACCAGCGCGCCAATGTAATCGTCGTGGGAAAGGTGCAGCTGGCGCAAATTACGTGACAGGCGCTGGAGCATTTGCGCGGGGTCGGCGGTGAGCAGGTGCTCAGCGTTGAGTTTCAGGTTCGGGCCGTACTGGCGGTGCAGCAGTTCCCGGCAATCATTGGGGTACAGGCGCCGGCCGCCGCAGGGGTCGAGCAGATGATCGGCGCCTGGCACCCGCAGCAGGAAATGCCCGGGGAAGTTGACGCCGACCAGGGGAATCTCCAGGCCTCGGGCCAGTTCCAGGGCGATCAGCCCCAGGGCCAGCGGTTGCCCGCGGCGACGCTCCAGGACTTTATCGAGCAAGGCCACTTGCGGTCGCAAGGGCGCGAAGTCGTCCTGGGCGAACCCCAACTCGACCATGCGCCTGAGCAGGGGTTGCGCCAACTCGCTCACCGGCAGCATTGGCAAGCCGCCACTGATTCGCTGTTGCAGCTCCTTGAAGTGCGCCAATACCGACTCGGGGTTCACCTGGTTGTCATGTTCGACGGCAATCCACAGCGCCGCCTCGAACAGCGCAGGCGGTGATCGTTGCAAGCAGGCGAAAAACGATTGGCGCGGCGTCATCACAATCTCCGGGCTATGCCTCGTTTTAGACCGGTCTATGCCTTTCGTCCAGTACCGCACAGGCGCAATTGCGGTTATTTCCTAAAGCTTGTCTGGCGCCCTCGCTTATTCCGGTGCGCTTCTGCAATTTTTGGGCGCAAGCCTATACTGGCGTCTACAAGAAGTGATTCGGGAGCCCTACGATGTTCGCTCTCATGCAAAGCACTCGCCTTGAATCGCTGCATCTGAGCGTCGACCCGGCCACCGGGTTGAAGGCGGTCATTGCCATTCATAACAGCCGTCTCGGGCCTGCCCTGGGTGGCTGTCGATACCTTGCCTATCCCAGCGACGAATCTGCGGTCGAGGATGCCGTGCGCCTTGCCCAAGGCATGAGCTATAAGGCGGCGCTGGCCGGGCTGGCCCAGGGCGGCGGCGTGGCGGTGATTATTCGCCCCGTCCATGTGGCCAATCGCGCTGCGCTCTTTGAAGCCTTCGGACGTTGTATCAATCAGCTCGACGGGCGCTACATCACCGCCATTGACAGTGGCACCTCGGTGGCGGACATGGATTGCATCGCCCAACAGACCCAACACGTCACCAGCACCACGTCTGCCGGCGACCCCGCCCCTCACGCGGCGATGGGCGTGTTTACCGGCATTCGCGCCACGGCGATGGCCCGGCTGGGCAGCGATAATCTCGAAGGCCTGCGCGTCGCCATCCAGGGCCTGGGCAACGTCGGTTTTGCCCTGGCCGAACAGTTGCACGCCGCCGGTGCCGAGCTGCTGGTCAGCGACATCGACCACGGCAAGGTCCAACTGGCGATGGAGCAGCTCGGTGCGCACCCGATAGCCAACGATGCATTGCTTAGCACGCCTTGCGACATTCTGGCGCCGTGCGGCCTGGGTGGGGTGCTTAACAGCCACAGCGTGACGCAACTACGCTGCTCGGCGGTGGCCGGTTCGGCGAACAACCAACTGACCCATCTGGACGTCGCCGATCAGCTGGAACGGCGGGGCATCCTGTATGCGCCGGATTACGTGATCAACGCCGGTGGATTGATCTATGTTTCGCTCAAGCATCGTGGTGAAGAGTTGGGAACCATCACCGCGCATTTATCGAAAATAAGCTCGCGACTCACTGAAGTCTTCGCTCATGCCCAGGCGGAAAAACGTTCGCCGGCTCGAGTGGCGGATGAGCTGGCGGAGAAAGTGTTGTATCGATAAGAAGACCAAAAAGATCGCAGCCTGCGGCAGCTCCTACAAAGGCTGCGATCTTTTGATTTTTACGACGTTGACTTCGCTGCTTTTGCAGCCTTGGCAGGCTTGGCCGGTGCCGTTTGTTCGGCAGCTTCAACCCCTTCAGGTACTTCAGGCACTTCAACCTGCGGCGCAGCTTCCGCTGGCGCCGTGAGCAGTTCGGACAAGGCGTCCGGCTGGCTCTTGAATGCCTTGGCGAACACATCGCGGTTCTTCGCCATGTAGATCCCGGCCTCTTCCACTTGCTGTTCGGTCAGGGACGGTACGGCTTTTTGCAACACTTCAGCCAGCAATTCGGCCAGCTCGAGCATTTTGTCATGACGGTCAGCTTCGGCTTTATCCATGAACAAGCGCTCCAGATCTCGGCTGCTGCGGTATACCACTTCGACGGCCATTCACCACCTCACATGCCTTCACATTTGTCAGTCTGATTCGACTACTGTATCTATATACAGCTAAGGATAAGCGAATCCCCGGGGTTTGGGTAGTGGCTTTTCAATGTAGGCCGATTTCGGGATTTGTCAGGCCTCAGGTATGGGTAGCTGCGACCAAACGCCACGGAGCGCAGTTAACAGCGACTCGCCATCATGGTCGTGGCCTTGTTTCTGCATGCAGAACAACCGTCACGTCCAACCTGCATTATCCGGTCGAGTCGACCTAAGGAAGCATCATCGTGAAAATCAACTGGGCCGAAAAGCTGCGGCAGAACGTGCATGAACTGGCCGAGTCGCTGGGCAACCTGTTCGTCGAAACCTTCCACTACCTGGCGCTGTTCGCCATTGGTGCGGTGACCGCGTGGGCCGCGGTGATGGAGTTTCTCGGGATGCTCGAGAAGGGGGATATCAAGATCGATGACATCCTGCTCCTGTTCATCTACCTGGAACTGGGGGCGATGGTCGGGATTTACTTCAAGACCAACCACATGCCGGTGCGTTTCCTGATCTACGTGGCGATCACGGCGCTTACGCGACTGCTGATTTCCAACGTGTCCCATCACAGTCCACCGGATCTGGGGATCATTTACCTGTGCGGCGGTATTCTGCTGCTGGCGTTTGCGATCCTGGTGGTGCGCTATGCCTCCTCGCAATTTCCGTCGGTGAAGATCGAGCATCCGCACCGTAAGACGGGTGCGGGCTCGGGTGAACATCCGGAAGTGGAGAAGGGCGAACTTTAGAGCCTGATGGACGGGCGCGGCCGGTTTTTTACAGAGGGTGGCGGCAGGCTGCGCGTGCCGTCATCGGTCATGGCTTCGAGGATGGCCACCGCGCTGTGGCCCTGTTCGATCGCAATGCCGAACTGAATGCTTTGTACCAGGCGTTTGAGGCGTTGGGGATCGTTGCGTTGCTCGGCACTGATCATGCGTTTGGCTACTACGCGGCCACTGTTGGAGAGGGTCAGCATGATGCTGCCGTCCAGACCCTGAATGCTCAGGTTGATCTGATAATCCGCTGCAAAAGCATCGGTAATGAGCTGAAAAGGGTTGTCCATGATGCGTCACCGCTTGATTGAACGTGCAGTTGTTGACCGGCCATGATCGGGTTGGTTCGCACACCCGGACCATCGGCCATTTCTCGTCAAATCGCCATCATTGTTCCAAGCGGGATGTAGCAAGGGGCATGCCGGAAAGATTGTCGGACAACAAACGGGGGCAAAAACACGGCGGGCACTGTGGTCCGCCTTGTTTTTGCCTACCCGTTTCAGGGCACTGACTGCCCGCATGCCACCAAACCGGTCAGCACTCCACCCAGTTCACTGCCAGGCCGCCACGGGATGTCTCTTTATACTTGTCGTGCATGTCGGCACCGGTGTCGCGCATGGTGCGGATCACCCGATCCAGGGAAATGAAGTGCTTGCCGTCGCCGCGCAGGGCCATCTGCGTGGCGTTGATGGCCTTGACCGCAGCAATCGCGTTGCGCTCGATGCACGGCACTTGCACCAACCCGCCGACCGGGTCGCAGGTCAGGCCGAGGTTGTGTTCCAGGCCGATCTCGGCGGCGTTTTCCAATTGCTCCGGCGTGGCGCCGAGCACTTCTGCGAGACCGGCGGCGGCCATGGCGCAGGCTGAGCCGACCTCGCCCTGGCAGCCGACTTCGGCGCCGGAGATCGAGGCGTTTTTCTTGCAGAGAATGCCGACGGCGGCCGCGCCCAGAAAGAACGCCACGACGTCATCGTCCGACGCATCAGGGTTGAATTTCATGTAGTAGTGCAGCACCGCCGGAATGATCCCCGCTGCGCCGTTGGTCGGCGCGGTCACCATGCGCCCGCCGGCGGCGTTTTCTTCGTTGACGGCGAGGGCGAACAGGTTCACCCATTCCATGGCCGACAGGGTCGAAGTGATGACGTTCGGCTTGCCGATTTCCAACAGGCTGCGGTGCAACTTCGCCGCGCGTCGCGGCACATTCAGGCCTCCAGGGAGGATGCCTTCGTGCTCCAGCCCCTGCTCGACACATTCGCGCATCACCGACCAGATGTGCAGCAAGCCCTGGCGTATTTCTTCGTCACTGCGCCAGGCCCGTTCGTTGGCCATCATCAGTTCACCAACCCGCAGACCGTGCTGGTTGCAAAGCTTGAGCAGTTCGGCGGCGCTGGAGAAATCGTACGGCAACACCACATCGTTGGCAGGCGCCACACCGGATTCGGCTTCGGCCGCCTCGATGATGAAACCGCCGCCGATCGAGTAGTACGTTTGCTCGAACAGTTCGCCAGTCTCGCCAAACGCGGTCAGGGACATGGCGTTTGGATGGTAGGGCAGGCTCTCGTCGAGCAGCAGCAGATCGCGGGACCAGTCGAACGCGATGCTCGCCTGGCCGGCCAGGGACAACTCGCCGGTTTCCCGCAGGGTATGGATGCGGCTGTCGATGGTGGTGGGATCGATACGGTCTGGCCATTCGCCCATCAGGCCCATTACGCAGGCACGGTCGGTGGCGTGACCGACGCCGGTGGCCGACAAGGAGCCGTAGAGGCGAATCTCCACTCGCCGCACATCGTTCAGCAGCGCCTGGTCGACCAGCGCTTGGGCGAAGATCGCCGCGGCGCGCATCGGACCGACGGTATGGGAACTGGACGGGCCGATGCCTACTTTAAAGAGATCGAAAACACTGATAGCCATGCTAAAGCCTATTCCTGCAATGGGAGATGAATCGCTGCCATTTTTGTAGGACAAGCGCAATTTCAGCGATACTGCCTCCCTCGGTCCTACGTGACCAACGAAACTTCCTAAGAGAGCCTTTAGCAGGACTAAACGATGAGCCGTCAATTACACGCCCAGACTTATGTCTGGCTGCAGGTGTTTTCCTGTGCCGCACGGCACTTGTCGTTCACCCGTTGCGCCGAAGAACTGCACATAACGCCGGGGGCGGTCAGTCAGCAGATCAGGCAACTGGAGGAGCGCCTGGGTTTTCGCCTGTTTCACCGGCGTGCCCGGGGCGTGGAACTGAGCGCCGAAGGCCAGCGATTGGCCATAACCGTCAACGAGGCCTACGGCAGCATCGATGCGGAATTGCGCCGGCTGGACGCGGGCATGATCAGCGGCACGCTGCGGGTGCGTTCGATCCCTTCCTTCCTGAGCAAATGGCTCACGCCGCGCCTGCCGCGCTTGCAGCAGCGCTTTCCGGACATTCAGTTGCGCCTGGTGGCCGAAGACAGCAGCGTGCCGTTGCACGAAGGCGATTTCGACCTTGCCATCGACCTCAACGACGGCAGCTATCCGGGCCTGTTATCCACAGCCTTGCTCGACGAGCAGATTTTCCCGGTCTGCGCCCCGAGCCTGTTGCGCGGGCGTCCGCCGTTGCATGGCCCGGCGGACCTGCTGCATTTTCCGTTGCTGCATGACATCACTGCCTGGCGCGGCAGTTACGAATATGCGGAATGGGAGTTTTATCTGGATGCCATCGGCTTTGAAGGCGCGGATGTGCGGCGCGGACACACCTTCAATCGCAATCACCTGACCATCGAAGCGGCCATCGCCGGAATGGGCGTGGCCATCGCCCGACGCACGCTGCTCAATGACGAGCTGGAGCGGGGCGCATTGATCGTTCCGTTCGGCCTGGCGGTGCCCAATCACAAGCGCTACATGGTGCTCTACGCGCCAGGGGCGCTGAGTCATCCGGGGGTGCGGGCGGTGCACGACTGGCTGGTGGAGGAAGCGGGGATTTTTCGCGGCCTGCACCCGCTGTCGGAGGGGCAGATGTGAGGATTAGTGACGAAGGAGCGGGGCGACCCAACTCCCGACCTTAACAGCGCATTTACCGGTTGTCCGGCTTTTTTTGCGAATAGATATTTATCTTTTTCTAGGGGTTGAAATGTTCATCGTACAGACCGATTGTGTAACCAAGAGGTCACGGTGATGACGCCCAAGGGCTTAGCTGACCGGCCTCTCGCGAGCTAGCTGAAATAAGGGATGAACTATGCAAATCCAAGTCAATAGCGATAACCATATTCAAGGCAGTAAACGACTGGAGGAGTGGGTACGTACTACCATTGAGAGCACGCTCGAACGCTACGAAGAGGACCTGACACGCGTCGAGGTCCACCTGCGGGACGAGAACGGCGACAAGCCTGGTCCCCACGATATGCGCTGCCAGCTGGAAGCGCGGCCAAAAGGCCACCAACCGATTTCTGTCACCCATAAAGCCGCCAGCCTGGAACTGGCGATCGACGGAGCCGCCGAGAAACTCGAGCATGCGCTGGAACACCTGTTCGGCAAATTGCGAGGCAAACCACGCGCCGCTGTAGTGCCGTTCGAGCCGAGGGCTCGCGCTGATGTGCTCCTGGAAGAAGAGTTTCTTGAAAACGAACAGGCTGCGCAAAACGCCTGACGCCTGATTCACTTTTTACCTTCCCACCGAAAACGGGCCTGCATTGCAGGCCCGTTTTGTTTTTTGTACCTGCTGGAACCTGATCTCATCCGACAGTTTTGCGTATGAGAATATTTATCATTAATATTGCGCCTTGCTGGCCCCGTGACGTTCATGGGGCCTCACCCGGTTTCAAGGTCGCGACATGAAAGCCAAGACACTCCCTGTTTCCTATCGCCTGGCGGTCACTTCGCGGGTGCTGGCTGCCGTGTTCGGCGGCTATCTGGTGACCACGTTGGCCAGCGTGTGCCTGACGCTTTGGGCCCCCATGGCCCGCACCGAAGCGGTAGTGACCGGGATGATGAGCTCGTTCGTGGTTTATCTGCTGGCGGTGATCTGGTGTTTTGCCTGTCGCTCAGCGTGGCGGGCCTGGTTCGGATTGATCGTGACGGGCCTGGTTTTGGCAGCGGCAGCGGGGATGGGGTACTGGATGGAGCGGTCATGAAAGAGGGCTTTCGCCAGGCCATGGCCTGGCTGCACACCTGGGCCGGCTTGATTTTCGGCTGGCTGCTGTTTGCGATTTTCCTGACCGGCACTCTCGCTTATTTCAAGGACGAGACCAACCACTGGATGCAGCCGGAAATCCCCGCCCGTCCAGTGTCCACCGAGGCCAGCCTGGCGCTGGCCCAGGCCTATCTTGGGCAGCACGCCCCGGGCGCTGCGCGCTGGATCATCGATTTACCCAGTGCCCGCGATCCCCGCCTGTCGGTGCGCTGGCAGCAGACGCCGGCCAAGCCCGGCGAGCGCGGCCAGCTCACGGAGAAACTCCTCGACCCGCAAACCGGCAACCAAGTGCAGGGCCGCGACACTCGGGGTGGCGAGTTCTTCTACCGCTTCCACTTTCAACTGCAAATGCCTTATCCGTGGGGCCGCTGGTTGTCGACCCTTGCGGCCATGGTGATGTTTGTCGCGCTGATCAGCGGCATCATCACCCACAAGAAAATCTTCAAGGACTTCTTCACCTTCCGTCCGCGCAAGGGCCAGCGGTCATGGCTCGACGGGCATAACGCGGTGGGGGTGCTGGTATTGCCGTTCCACCTGATGATCACCTATAGCAGCCTGGTGATTTTCATGGCGATGGTGATGCCGGCGAGCATCGTTGCCGCCTATAAGGGCGATGCCCAGGCGTTTTACAGCGAAGTTTTTCCGGCGGCCAATACGCCGCCATCGGCTGGCAAACCTGCGCCTTTGGTGGCGTTGGCGCCCTTGCTGGAGCAGGCTCGCGGGCAGTGGTCGGGCGGTCGGGCCGCACGCGTGACGGTGAGCAATCCTGGCGATGCGAATGCCTCGGTGATCCTGGCCCGGGAAAGCGCGGACCGGGTGGTCTACGACTATGGCAGCGCCGTGACCTTCAATGGCGTGACCGGTGAACTGCTCGACTCGACACCACCACGAACCCTGCCCATGGCGATAGCCGGCGGATTCTATGGCTTGCACATGGGGCATTTCGCCGGCCCGCTGTTGCGCTGGCTGTATTTCATCTGCGGACTGGCGGGCACGGCAATGATCGGCACCGGGCTGGTGATCTGGCTCGGCAAGCGTCAGCTCAAGCATGCCAAAAGCGGCGTGCTGCCATTTGAGCTGCGGCTGGTGGAGGTCCTTAACATCGCCAGCATGTCGGGGTTGCTGGTCGCCGTCGCCGTATACTTCTGGGCCAACCGGCTGCTGCCGGTCGGCATGGTCGGGCGAGCGGATTGGGAGGTCGACAGCTTCTTTATCGTGTGGGGCTTGAGCCTGCTGCATGCCCTGGTCCGCCGGGGTCGCGCCGCGTGGGTGGAGCAGTTGACGCTGGCGGCGGCGCTGTTTGCCGCGGTGCCGTTGCTCAACGCCTTGACCACGCCCTGGCACCTGGGCGTCTCGCTTGTTGAGGGTGATTGGGCCATGGCCGGTTTCGATCTGGCGTGCCTGGCCAGCGGCCTGCTCCTCGGATGGGCCGCTTGGAAAATGCAGCGCGCAGAGCGGGCAAAAGCCCGTGGACAGCAACGCGCCCGATCGACCCATCTTGAGCAAGAGGCGAACTGAATGTTGCTGGTCTCGTTGCTCTGCTACGCCGGTTTCACGGCACTGTGTTTATCCATGGATCGGCACCATGCCGACTTGCTGGGGCGCAAACCGTCGCAGCGCTTATGCCTGGGATTGAAGCTGGCTGGCGGGCTGTTGCTTGTGCTGTCGCTCTGGATCGCGGTGTCGGTCCCAGGCTGGGCGTTGGGATTGGTGGAGTGGTTCGCGGTGCTGATGCTCAGTGCCTTGCTGCTGGTGTTGTTGCTGCCGTATCGACCGCGCCTGGCGTTGGCGCTGGCTGCGGTGAGCCTGCTGGCCAGCCCGGTGGCCACCATGGCGCAGTACTGAATCGATGACGCCCCCCGAATCCCCTGAGATCGAGCACGCCGAACCACGCTGCGCCCGTGCGCATTTTCTCCAGGTGTTTCTCTCCCAGCGTTCGCAAATGGAAGCGCTGGTGAATCGTCGCGTCGGTTGCCGGGCAACGGCGGCGGACCTGGTGCAGGACCTGTTCGTCCGTTTCTGGCGCCGCCCCCTGGTGCAGGTTGAAGAACTCAGTACCTACCTGTTGCGCTGCGCCGGCAACATCGCCATCGACCATTTGCGCAGTGAAGGCACGCGGGTGCGGGCCAACGAAGGCTTGATGGCGCAACCGTCGGACAGCGTGGGCGGTGAACCGCAAGCGGCGCTGGAGGCGGGCAACGATCTGCGCCATGTCGAAGCGGCATTACGCGCGTTGCCCGAGCGCACGCGGCAGATCTTCCTGCTCAACCGCATCCATGGCCGCAAGTACGCCGAGATCGCCAAGGCCATGGGCCTGTCCCAAAGTGCCGTGGAAAAACATATGATGCGCGCGCTCGAGGCCTGCAAGGCCAGCCTGCGGGAGCCCGACCCGCGCACGCCAGGGAAAGCACCGTGAATAGCATCGAACGCGTCATGCCGACGCCCGCTCAGGAACAGCAAGCGCTGGCCTGGCTGAGTCTGTTGCATGACCAGCCCAGCAGTGGTGATCAGGTCACCTTCAGCCAGTGGTTGCAGGCCGACCCGGCCCATGCCGAGGCGTATGCCCGTGCCCAAGTGCTGTGGGAGTTGAGCGAGGTGCCGGCGCGCACGCTTGCCGATGAGGACGCGCTGGCCTTGCAGGGTTACCTCAACGCGATGAATCGCTCAGGCCGCAGCAGCGTCCGGCGTTGGTCGGGCGCACTGGCCATGGCGGCTTGCCTGCTGCTGATGATCAGCCTCGGCAGCGGTTGGCAGCCGTTGCGCTGGATCGATGACCTGGGCGCCGATTATGTCTCGGCACCGGGACAAACCCGCACCGTCACCCTGGCCGACCATTCGCAAGTCACTCTCGATGCTGACA
Organism: Pseudomonas sp. PLMAX; assembly: GCF_046042685.1. Taxonomy (NCBI): domain Bacteria; kingdom Pseudomonadati; phylum Pseudomonadota; class Gammaproteobacteria; order Pseudomonadales; family Pseudomonadaceae; genus Pseudomonas; species Pseudomonas sp. PLMAX. Next base: position 1,142,087 of record NZ_CP064949.1, read on the forward strand.
GTGCGATTGCCGTGGATTTCAGCGGTGGCGAGCGGCATGTGCAGGTGCGGCGCGGCGCCGGATTTTTCAGCGTGGTCCACACCGGAGAGCCCTTTGTGGTCGACGCCGAGAAGGGGCAGGCGCGGGTGCTGGGCACGCAGTTCGAGGTGCGCCTGCAACCCCATGGGGCGCAGGTGACGGTGTTGTCGGGTCGGGTTGGGGTGACGGCGGACAGGAATGCGGAGCAGCAGATCCTGACGGCTGGCCAGCAGGTGGCCTATGGCGAAGGTTCGGCGCAGAAGCTCCATGCGGTGGACAGCGAAGCACAGTTGGCGTGGCGCCAGGGGTGGCTCAATTACTACAAGGCGACGCTGGCCGATGTGGTTGAGGATTTGCAGCGGTATTACCCCGGGCGGATCGTGTTGCTCAATGATGAGCTGGCCAAGCGAACGGTTAGTGGCAGTTTCCCGAGCAAGAATCCGCAGGCGGTTTTGAGTTCCTTGCAGGGGGTGTTGGGGTTTGAGCAGCATCAGGTTCTGGGGCGTCTGATCATTTTGCGGTGAGGCGACTGGCCCTTTCGCTGGCAAGCCAGCTCCTACAGGTTGAACGCGGTCCCCTGTAGGAGCTGGCTTGCCAGCGAAGGCGTCAGATCAAACACCTCAACGTCCAAAAAAAATATTTCAACTTTCTGCTGAGGTAAACCCGAATGCCATCCGTGTAGTGACTGAAACTGCGAGTCATTCGCATCCGTTGCGGTTCTACACAGGTCATGAGTCATGAAGTCCAGGGCAATATCGGGTTCGGTCAAACAGTGGTTGGGTGTGTCTGCGTTGAGCTTCGCGGCGTTGGCGCTGCTGCCGTTGAATGGGGTGATGGCCGCGCAGGCCAACGCCCGGCAAAGTTCGCTGTTCAGCTTTTCGATGGCCGCCAAACCACTGCCCCAGGCCTTGAGCGACTTCAGCCAAGTCACCGGCATCAGCGTGGTCTACACCGATGAAGCGCCTTACGCCCTCAATGCCCCGGCGCTCAACGGCCAGTTGAGTGCCGAACAGGCCCTGCAGCGTCTGCTCAGCGGTTCTGGCTTGACCTTCCGCCGCATCGATGGCCACACCATGGCCCTGGAGCCGCTACCGATCGAGGGCGCGCTGAACCTGGGTGCCACCACCATTACCTCGGTGATGGATCAGTCCACCAGCTACCAGCCGCCACCCACCAGTTCGGTGATGCGCACCTCGACGCCGCTCCAGGAAATTCCCCAGACGGTCAACATCGTCCCGGCCCAGGTCATTCGCGACCAGGCGCCGCGCAACCTCGACGACGCGCTGGCGAACGTCAGCGGCATCACCCAGGGCAACACGCTGGGCAGCACCCAGGATTCGGTGATGACCCGCGGTTTCGGCGATAACCGCAACGGCTCGATCATGCGCGACGGCATGCCGGTGGTGCAGGGGCGGGGCATGAACGCCACGGTGGACCGGGTTGAAGTGCTCAAGGGCCCGGCCTCGTTGCTCTACGGCATTCAGGATCCCGGCGGAGTGGTCAACATGGTCAGCAAACAGCCGCAGCTCGATCCGTACAACGCCCTGACCTTGCGGGGCTCGACCTATGGCGAAGGCAAGAACGGCAGCGGTGGCACCTTTGACAGCACGGGCGCCCTGGGCGATTCCGGCTTCGCCTACCGCATGGTGCTGGACCACGAAGACGAAGAGTACTGGCGCAACTACGGCGTGCACCGCGAGACCCTGGTGGCGCCGTCGCTGGCCTGGTTCGGTGAAAGCACCAAGCTGCTGTTCGCCTATGAACACCGGGAGTTCCTGACCCCGTTCGACCGAGGCACGGTGATCGATCCCCGGGACAACCATCCGCTGGACATCCCCCGGGATCGCCGGCTCGACGAACCCTTCAACAACATGGAAGGGCGCTCTGACCTGTATCACTTCCAGGCCGATCACGAACTCAACGACAACTGGACAGCCCATTTCGGCTACAGCTGGAACCGCGAAACCTATGACGCCAGCCAGGTGCGCGTGACCGCCATCGACACCAACAAGGGCACGCTGACACGCAGCATGGACGGCACGCAGAATGCAATCAGCACCGACCGTTTCACCACCGCCAGCCTCGAGGGCAAGGTCGATGTCGCGGGCATGCAACATGACCTGGTGTTCGGGATCGATGACGAATACCGCAAGATCTACCGCGCCGACCTGATCCGCCAGAAAAGCCTGACCACCTTCAGCTACCTCGACCCGGTGTACGGCCGTGAAGTGCCAGGCACCACGGTCAGCCCGGCCGACAGTGCCCAGACCGACAAGCTGCGCAGCGATTCGGTGTTCATGCAGGACTCGATCCACCTCACCGACCAATGGATCCTGGTGGCGGGCGCACGTTTCCAGGAGTACGACCAGTACGCCGGCAAAGGCGTGCCGTTCAAGGCCAACACCGACAGCAACGGGCAGAAATGGGTGCCGCGCGCCGGTCTGGTCTACCGCTACACCGATGAGCTGTCGTTCTATGGTAGCTACACCGAATCGTTCAAACCCAACTCGACCATCGCGCCGTTGAGCGGCAGCAGCACAGTGCTCGATGGCAGCATTGCGCCGGAAGAAGCCAAGTCCTGGGAAGTCGGGGCCAGGCTGGAAATGCCGGGCCGCGTAACGGGCAACATCGCGCTGTTCGACATCAACAAGCGCAACGTCCTGGTGGCCAATTCCGAAGGCCCGGTGACCCTCTACAGCGCGGCGGGCGAAGTGCGTTCCCGCGGCCTGGAAGTGGATTTGAGCGGCCAGCTCAGCGACCGTTGGAGCATGATCGGCAGCTATGCCTACACCGATGCCGAAGTGACCGAAGACCCGGTCTACAAAGGCAAGCAGCTGCAGAACGTGGCCAGGAACAGCGGCTCGCTGTCGGCGGTGTACGACTTTGGCAGCCTCATCGGTGGCGATCAGTTGCGGGTGGGCGCAGGCGCGCGTTATGTCGGGGAGCGAGCGGGCAATGCCGTGAATGATTTCGACCTGCCGAGCTATACCGTCGCCGATGCGTTCGCCACGTACGACACCCAGCTCGATGGGCAGCGGGTCAAGTTTCAGCTCAACGTGAAGAACCTGTTTGACCGCACCTACTACACCTCGGCGGCGAGCCGGTTCTTCGTGTCGATGGGGGATTCGCGGCAGGTGACGTTGTCGAGTACGTTGGAGTTTTGATGAGGGCCTTGAGTCTTTTTGTACTGCCACTGAGCACCCTCGTCGCGTGGCGACAAGGGTGTCGAGCGCTACTTGCAGTGGGTTACAGCTGAGTTCGATTCAGGTCCCAAACATCAATCGTTCCTTTCGCGTCAGCAATTGAATCCTGGCCTTGCGATTCACGCCAAATGGAAAAATCAAAATGAGCTTTGAGTATCCCTTTCGCAAGATCAATTTCGATAATCTGAATTTTCCCAATGATGCGGGCGGGTGTATAAATCTGATTTGGGTTTTCTTGGACGTACCAGATTCGTTTAATCGCCTGATCCCCAATAAGATAGGTATTGGGTGTGATGCTTTTATCGAAGTTGAAAACCCAATGTCGGTCATTGTCTACGGCTGAAATTTCAACTTGATCGAATTGGGTGGTTCGAAAGAAAACTTTTTGGCTTTTGAACGTTGGGTGGTGGGCGCCAAATACTGCATCCAAAGAGCCGGACGCAGGAGGGAGGTTGGCTAATACTGTAAGGTTTGTTTCGAATTGTTCAGTTTTGGACATAATATATAACTCCGTTGGGGAGTTATAATAATCGGTCCTCAGTGCTGTCATGGCTACTGTCATATCTGACAGGTTTTCAATGAAAACGAATAATAGTTCGCGATAAGTGATCCAATTATTGTCGTGAAAATTCGATCTACCGCAACCAGACCTGCCGATACTCCCCCGGAGTTCCACCTGAAGCCTGCCGAAAGCGATTGGTAAAATGACTCGCACTGGCAAACCCACACGCCAACGCAATCTCCCCCAACGGCTGGGAAGTTGAGCGCAACAATTCCCGCGCCCGGCTCAAGCGCCGTGCCAGCACATACTGATGCGGCGGCAACCCAAAGCTCTCACGAAACATCCGCGCAAAGTGGTACTCCGACAGCGCACACAGCGCAGCCAACTGTCCCAGGCTGATGGCCTCGGCCAACTGACTGTCAATGAACTCCACCAACAGCCGGCGCTGGTGTGCAGCCAAGCCACCCTTAAGACGCAAATCCTGACGAGAACCGACCTGGCTGAGCAGCGCATGGGCGAGCATCTCGTGGGCCAGGCTGCTGGTGAGCAGGCGTTCGCCCGGTTCGTCCCAATTGAGGGTGATCAGCCGCCGAAAACGCGCCGCCTGTTGCGGGTCATCAAGGAAAGTTTGCTCGCGCAACTGCATTTGCCGGGGCTCGCGATCAAGCAGGGTGACGCAGCCGAGGGCAAATTGTTCGGGGCTGAAATACAGGTGGGCCAGGCGAATGTCGCCGTTGATCACCCAGCCTGACTGATGCTCGGCCGGCAGGATGCACAGTTTGTCCGGGCCGCCCTTGGTGCCGGGCTGGTCACGGCGGAAGGTGCCGGTGCCGCCGGCGATGTAGCAGGACAAGGTGTGGTGACTCGGCGCTGCGTAGTCCTGGGCGTCGTGATGGTTGCTCCACAGGGCCGCAGCCATGCCGTCACCGAGCTCGGCGCTGTGCTCCAGGCGAGCATTGGGTGAGCGGTTGAGGGCTTGAAAGACTTGCAGGGTTTCCAGTGCGGGCATGATCGTTCTCTCCAACGCCTTGCATCCTACTCCGTAGGCGTTCGCCTGCCAGCCCGTCGCCGGACAAAAGCGCAAGATTATGCAAGTGCGGCGCATCGTGGCGCAGGACACTGGGCACCTAGCCGAGGAGCCTTTGTCATGAACCTTTCGTTGTACCTGCTGACTGTGTTGATCTGGGGCACCACCTGGATTGCCCTGAAATGGCAACTGGGCGTGGTGGCGATTCCCGTGTCCATTGTCTATCGCTTTGGTTTGGCGGCGCTGGTGCTGTTCGTGATCCTGTTGCTCAGCCGCCGCCTGCAAGTGATGAACCGCCGCGGGCACCTTATTTGCCTGGCGCAGGGGTTGTGCCTGTTCTGTGTCAACTTCATGTGTTTCCTCACCGCCAGCCAGTGGATCCCCAGCGGCCTGGTCGCCGTGGTGTTTTCCACGGCTACGCTGTGGAATGCGCTGAATGCACGGGTGTTCTTCGGCCAGAAAATCGCCCGTAATGTGCTGATGGGCGGCGCCTTGGGCTTGCTCGGCCTGGGCCTGTTGTTCTGGCCCGAGCTGGTCGGGCACACCGCCAGCCCGCAAACCTTGCTCGGCCTGGGCCTGGCCCTGTGCGGCACCTTGTGTTTCTCGGCGGGGAACATGCTGTCGAGCCTGCAGCAAAAAGCCGGGCTCAAGCCGCTGACGACCAATGCCTGGGGCATGGCCTACGGCGCGGCGATGTTGTGTGCGTGGTGCCTGGCCAAGGGCATTGCCTTCGACATGGAATGGAACGCACGCTACATCGGCTCGCTGTTGTACCTGGTGATCCCCGGTTCGGTCATTGGGTTCACCGCTTACCTGACCCTGGTCGGGCGCATGGGGCCCGAGCGCGCAGCCTATTGCACGGTACTGTTTCCGGTGGTGGCGCTGAATGTCTCGGCGTTTGCCGAAGGCTACCAATGGACCGCCCCGGCACTCGTGGGCCTGGTGATGGTCATGCTGGGCAACGTGCTGGTGTTTCGCAAGCCCAGGGCGAGCGCCCACCCCGTGCCGGGAAAGCTGGCTTGAGCAGCAGGCTGTTCAGTTGTCTTTTACGGCGGTGAGATAGATAAGGGCGAGAAACATGTATTCAATGTTTCTTTGTGCCCAATCATTGGCGTAGCGTTGAGCAGAGTACTCCAGGTCAAACCATTCATTGAGTATGGTGACGTATAGAAGTTGATAAACAATGATGCCTATCACGAGACCGGCGATCGCGTATTTTTTTGCCTCGTGAAACTCTGGGCGTGGTGCATCGACTTTTCGGCAAAGCTGATAGGTCCCCACCAGGCAGCTGAAAGTAGAAAGGGTCTCGAGCGAAATGATTGCCCAGTAAAAGCGATGATGAAACATATTTGAGCTGATTGCCCTGTAGCGTCGGGAGTCATTGCCTTCGGTATTGCTCATGCTGATGATGCGCCCGATATAGTCGGCGTATGCCGCATAGTCGGTGACATTGTTAATGAGCGTCATCAGTCCGAACAGTGCCGCTGTCAAGACAATCAGTATTTTGCTCCGCCTTATCACACAGATGGTGGTTAGTTTATTCATGGGGGTATTCTCCGAGTGCACGTTTGGTGCTCTTTTAATCGCTCGGAGTTTATAACTGTTCAGACAAGTTCGGCCGGAGACTGCATTGCAAGTTATGTCGTCTTTCAATAGCCATTCAGCGTTTTTTTAATGTTGCGAAAAGTGGCACGTCCAGCCAGAGACGTGCCATCGTTCAATCAGCCTTTCCAAACCTGCGGGTTGACCAGATCTTGTGGGCGCTCGCCCAGCAAGGCACTGCGCAGGTTCGCCAGGGCACGGTTGGCCATGGCGTCGCGGGTTTCATGGGTGGCCGAACCGATATGCGGCAAGGTCACGGCGTTTTTCAGTTGAAACAGTGGTGATTCGGCCAGCGGTTCTTTTTCATACACATCCAGCCCGGCGCCGCGGATGCGGTTGTTTTGCAGCGCCTCGATCAGTGCCGGCTCATCTACCACCGGACCACGGGCAATGTTCACCAGGATCGCGCTCGGCTTCATCAGGGCCAGTTCGCGATGGCTGATGAGGTGCCTGGTTTTCTCGCTGAGCGGGACCACCAGGACGACGAAGTCGGCTTCAGCCAACAGCTCGTCCAGGCTGCGCATCTGCGCGCCGAGTTCCTGTTCCAGCGAAGTCTTGCGGCTGTTGCCGCTGTAGATGACCGGCATGTTGAAACCCAGGCGACCCCGGCGCGCGATGGCCGCGCCGATATTGCCCATGCCGACGATGCCCAGGGTCTTGCCGTGGACGTCGCAGCCGAACAGCGGGGTACCGACGCTGGCTTGCCATTGACCTGCCTTGGTCCAGGCGTCGAGTTCGGCGACGCGGCGCGCACTGCTCATCAGCAAGGCGAAGGCCAGGTCGGCGGTGCTTTCGGTGAGCACGTCCGGCGTGTTGGTGAGCATGATCCCGCGCTCGTTGAAATAGGCCACGTCATAATTGTCATAGCCCACCGAGACGCTGGACACGACTTCCAGCCGGGCGGCGTTTTCCAGTTGTGCGCGACCAAGCTTGCGGCCGACCCCGATCAAGCCGTGGGCATGGGGCAGGGCTTCGTTGAACTGGGCGTTGATGTCGCCCTTTTTCGGGTTCGGCACGATGACGTCGAAGTCTTGTTGCAGGCGTTCAACCATTTCTGGCGTGACGCGGCTGAAGGCGAGGACGGTCTTTTTCATGGGCAAAGGGCTCTTCGGGCGCAGGAGAATGGGTGGAAAGCTACAAGCTTCAAGCGCCAGGCCGCAAGCTAAAAGCCACCCGCAGCGCTTTTGACTTGAAGCTTGCAGCTTGGAGCTTGCAGCTGCCATTCCGCTATACTGTCGTCTTTCGCGGCTCGCTGACCGGGCCCGTCACAGTGTGCATCACCCGGAGCTTTTCATGACTTCCCCGAAACAACCGCCGGTAGCCGACGCCTTGGGCGCCGAACAGGCAGAGCTGCCAGACAGCGTCGACTCCAGCGCTGACAGCGAGAGCAAACCCGCGATCCCGACGTTCAAGTTCCCCTTCAAGCCGGGTGAGCTGCAGGCCAACAAGGACGCCAGCCAGCCGTGGTTCAAGAATGGCGCAAAGAATGGCCACACCAAGACACCGGGGATGGCGCCTCCGGGTACACGCCGTTCGATGGGCAAGCGTTAGTTTCAGATTTTTCCAGCGGGCCGTGGATTCAAGCCGCCCGCAACGGAATAAACGTGTAGTCGGCGGGTGTCTCGGTTACCACCTGCGCACCCGCAGCCAATACATGCCCCGCCACATCGTCCCCCGATACATGAAACTGCCATTCGCTTTCCCATACCGGTAACGTCTGCCCGGCCAATTCGTCGATGATCGTGGCGAACTCGGTCATGTCCGGCAGGTAAGCGGTAAACCCGTCGCCCTTGAGGGCCGTGGTTCGAATCCCCAATAAGGCGCAAATCGCATCCTTGATGCGGATGTCGTCGCGATCCGCCTGGCGGGAGCGCTGGATAAGTTGTGCCAGTTCCGGATCCACCAGTTGGCCACCGACAATCAGCTGCGGCCCTGTTTCCCACGATTGCGGCGGGCATTCCTTTGCGGCGATGTTCAGGGGAATGTGCGGATTGATCTCCATCGGGTAGATGCGGCACACCAGCGGCCGGCGTTCGTAGATGCGGCACAGGTTGTCCTGGTCCAGATGACGGCAGGCACCGGTGCTATAGGCGGCAAAAGTGATGGCCACGTAAACCTCGCAGGCGCCGCTGCGCACCAGCGCCGAGCGCGCTTCGGCATGCTCGCGTTGCTGCGCCGACAGGCCCAGGCCATTGCTCAGGAAGGCTTCCACCAGCACTATCACCTGGCCACCGTCAGCTGCCCACATCCGGGCTTCGGGCAGGGTCAGGGGCACGTGGTGATCATTGCAGCATTTGCCACAGCCTACACAGGAAAACGTCGTATTCATTGAGCAGTCAGTCGCATCCGAGGACAGTCAGCGGCGTCGGAATGTCGCCGCGAAGGGGGCTCTCGAAGCAAGTTATGCGCCACGGTGCTATTTCATCCCCAGGCGCTTGGCCATCCGCCCGAGATTGGCCCGGTCCAGGCCCAGCTCCCGGGCAGCGCTCGCCCAGTTGTGATGGTGGCGCTCCAGGCAGGCGCCGATCAATTGGCGCTGGTAACGCTCGGTGGCTTCGCGCAAATCTCCCGTCACCGATTCGACGTCGACAACGGCGGGTTGCTCGGCGCTGACTTCGACGCCGGCTTCGACACGGGCATGGGGCAGGTCGAGGTCGGCGGCACTCAAACTGAGGATCTTCGGCCGATCCTTGCAGTTACCCAACGCCTTCAATGCACTGCGGCCGATCAGGTGTTCCAGCTCGCGCACATTGCCGGGCCAGTCGTAGGCCAGCAACGCCGCTTGGGCGTCGGTGCTCAGGCGCAGGCTGTTGAGGCCCATGCGCGAGCGGTTCTGCTCGAGGAAAAAACCGCTGAGCAGCAACACATCCCGCCCGCGATCCCGCAGCGCCGGGACCAGCAGGGGATAGACACTGAGGCGGTGATAGAAGTCGGCGCGGTAACGGCCACTGCGCACTTCCTCGGCCAGGTCGCGGTTGGTCGCCGCGATCAGTCGCACGTCGACCTGATGCTCCTTGTCCGAACCCAGTCGCTGCAGCTGGCCGCTTTGCAGCACCCGCAGCAGTTTGGCCTGCACCGTCAGCGACAGTTCGCCGACTTCATCGAGAAACAGCGTGCCGCCGTTGGCCAGTTCAAACTTGCCACGGCGATCGTTCAGCGCCCCGGTAAAGGCGCCGCGGACATGCCCGAACAGTTCGCTCTCCACCAGCGTATCCGGCAACGCCGCGCAGTTGAGGCTGATGATCGGTTTGTCGGCGCGAGGCGAGGCGGCATGGATGGCCTGGGCCACCAGCTCCTTGCCGACCCCGGTTTCCCCGGTGATCAGCACCGTCAGATCGCTGCCGCCCACCAGGTCGATCTCTTCCACCAGGCGTTTGTGCGCCTTGCTTTGGCCGATCATCTCGCGGTGTTGCTGGCCGCTGGCCTGGCGGTAGACCTCGGCGCGCTGGTGTTCGTCTTCGACTCGGTTGTTCAACCGCTCGATGCGTTCGGCGGCGTTGACGGTGGCCGCGGCGAGGCTGGCGAAGGCTTCCAGGGCATCCAGCTCGACCGGTTCGAACTGTTCCGGATTGAGCGCGTCGAGGGTCAGCAGGCCCCACGGCCGCTCGTCGATGAACAGCGGGCAGCCCATGCAATCGTGGACTTCCAGGTGATCATCGAGACCATCGACCAAGCCGTCATAGGGGTCAGGCAGGTCGCTGTCAGCGGCGAACCGGGTGGGACCGGTGCTGCCGAGCAGGGCCTGGAAACGCGGGTGCTCGCTGACTTTGAAGCGCCGACCGAGGGTGTCGGTGCTCAACCCGTCGACGGCCAGCGGCACCAGCCATTCGCCATCGAGGCGCAGCAGGGCGGCCGCGTCGCAAGGGAGCAGGGCACGCATGGCCTCCAGCAGGCGCCGATAGCGCTCGCCTTCGGGGAGTTCACGGGACAGGTCGGAGACCAGGGGCAGCAGGGCGGTTAACAGGGATTTTGCAGTCATAGTGACTCCATGTAGTCGATGTGACTATAGATCACGCTATGTCGATATGACTACTGTGTCATTAACTCATTGATTTATATGGTTTTAATTCTTGGCACGGAAACTGATAAGCATAGGGCAACTGTTAAGAAACCCTCGTTGCCCAGGAGTCACTCTATGCTCAGCGTTCAAGACCGTGCCATCGTCAAATCCACTGTGCCGCTGCTGGAAAGCGGTGGTGAAGCGTTGATCACCCACTTCTATCGCATGATGCTGTCCGAGTATCCAGAAGTGCGCCCGCTGTTCAACCAGGCCCACCAGGCTTCCGGCGACCAGCCGCGCGCCCTGGCCAATGGTGTGTTGATGTACGCCCGCCACATCGATCAGCTCGACCAACTGGGCGACCTGGTGGCCAAGATCATCAACAAGCACGTGGCCCTGCAGATTCTGCCGGAACACTACCCGATTGTCGGCAAGTGCCTGTTGCGTGCCATTGCCGAAGTGCTGGGTGAAGAAATCGCCACCCCTGAAGTGATTGCGGCATGGGCGGCGGCCTACGGGCAACTGGCGGACATTCTGATCGGTGCCGAAAAAAGCATCTACGACCAGAAAGAGCAGGCACCGGGCGGCTGGCGCGGGGCGCGGGAATTCATTGTGGTGGCCAAGGTCGAGGAGAGTGCGGAAATCACCTCGTTTTATTTCGAGCCGGCCGACAAGGGGCCGATTCTGGCCGCCGAGCCAGGCCAGTACATCGGCATGAAACTGATCCTCGATGGCGAAGAGATCCGTCGCAACTATTCGCTGTCGGCCTTGGCGAACAAGGGCCAGTACCGCATCAGCGTCAAGCGTGAAACCGGTGGTCGGGCCTCCAATCATTTGCACGATCAACTGCAGGTAGGGGCGAGCATCCAGCTGTTCCCGCCATCGGGCGAGTTCACCCTGAGCGCCAGCGACAAGCCGCTGGTGCTGATCAGCGGCGGTGTCGGCATCACCCCGACCCTGGCGATGCTGGAAGCAGCGTTGCAAACCGAGCGGCCGGTGCACTTTATCCACTGCGCGCGCAACGGCAGCGTCCACGCCTTCCGCGACTGGATCGACGGGCTGGCCGAGCGTCATCCGCAACTCAAGCGTTTCTACTGCTATGCCGAGGATGACGGCGTCAGCCCGGCGGCGCACAAGGTCGGGATGTTGAGCCAGGAACAACTGGCCGCCTGGTTACCCGAAGAGCGCGACCTGGACGCTTACTTCCTCGGGCCGAAGGGCTTCATGGCGGCGGTCAAGCGTCACCTCAAGGCGTTGGGTGTGCCAGAGAAGCAGAGCCGTTACGAGTTCTTCGGCCCGGCTTCCGCCTTGGAGTAAACATCGCTCTGTAGGAGCCGGCTTGCTGGCGATGCAGGCACCGCGGACTGTCAGGAACCGTGGAGATGCAATCGCCAGCAAGCCGGCTCCTACAGGCGATGCGGGCACCGCGGACTGTCAGGAACCGTGGAGATGCAATCGCCAGCAAGCCGGCTCCTACAGGCGATGCGGGCACCGCGGACTGTCAGGAACCGTGGTGATGCGATCGCCAGCAAGCCGGCTCCTACAGGCGATGCGGGCACCGCGGACTGTCAGGAACCGTGGAGATGCAATCGCCAGCAAGCCGGCTCCTACAGGCGATGCAGGCACCGCGGACTGTCAGGAACCGTGGTGATGCCGATCGCCAGCAAGCCGGCTCCTACAGGCGATGCGGGCGCTGCGGTCTGTCAGGACGACCGTGGTGATGTGATCGTACGGTATGATTTCAGCCTTTGAGTTCCTTCAAATGCTTGTACACCGTCGCCCGCCCCATGTTCAGCACATTGGCCACATAGTTGGAGGCGCTTTTGCCTTTGAAGGCGCCTTCGGCGTGCAGGGCCAGCACCAGTTCGCGTTTGTGATCGCGGGTCAACAGGTTCAGGCTCAGCTGGCGTTCGCGCAGCCAGGCGTGGAGAAAGGTGTTGATCCGTTCCTGCCAGTCATCGCGGAACAGTGAGTCCGGCTGCGGAATCAGCTTGGTCGGCGACAGGAACAGATCCAGCGCGGCCTTGGCATTCTCGAACAGCGAAATATTCAGGTTGATGCACAGCACTGCCAGCGGGAGTCCCTCACGGTCGCGCAGCACGGTGCTGAGGCTGCGAATCTTCTGACCATCCCAATTGAGCTTTTCGTACGGCCCGATGTTACGTTCGCCGACATCGTCGCCGAGCATGTCATCCAGCGCCGAATCGTCACCGATTTCCCGTTTCGACAGGTTGTTGGCGATGTAGTCGACCTTTTGCGTGCGCAGGTCGTGCAGCACTACTTCGGCGTGGGGAAAAAACAGCGTGGCGATGGCATCGGCAATCGCCCGGAAGTTATCCAGGGACGTGTCGTTCAGGGCAGGATCTTGTTCAGGTGCGTTCATACAATGGGGCTCCGGGGCAGCTTCAGCGCCCCGTTATTCAGGACGCTGAAAGTGTGCCGCAATCGAGTCGGCGCGTCACCTGAGGACAATAGTCAGCCCAGGCGGGCAGGGGACAGCATGCCGGCGTTCAGACCGAAACGGCTGAGGGTTTCGGGCAGGGCTTCACCGCGCACGAGCGCAGCACTGGCCTGGCCCATGGCCGGCGAGGTCTGGATGCCGTAACCGCCTTGTGCCGCCACCCAGAACAGCCCCGGCACCTGCGGATCGAAACCGGACAGCAAGTCGCCGTCGCTGACGAAACTGCGCAGGCCGGCCCAGGTTCGGGTCGGGCGGCGGATGGTCAGGGTGGTGGCTTCTTCGATCTGGTAGATGCCCATGGCGATGTCCAGTTCTTCGGGCTGCACGTCGTGGGGTTCCACCGGGTCGGCGTTGGCCGGCGAGCCGAGGAACATGCCGGCGTCGGGTTTCATGTAGAAGGATTCGTCGAGGCTGACCAGCATCGGCCAATGGTGGATGTCCACGCCTTCGGGGCCGGCAAAGATGAAGGCCGCGCGGCGCTTGGGTTGCAGGCCCAGCGGCCGGGCGCCGGCCATTTCACCGATCTTGTCGGCCCAGGCGCCGGCGGCGTTGATGATGACTGGCGCGCTGAAGGTCTGGTCCTTGGTTTGCACCTGCCACAGGCCTGCGCCATCACGGGTCAGGCTCAGGACTTCGCTGTCGGTATGGACTTCGCCCTGGTTACGGCGGATTCCCCGCAGGTAACCCTGATGCAGGGCATCGGTGTCGATGTCGCTGGCGGTCGGATCGTAGATCGCGCCGTGGACTTTTTCCCGGCGCAGGATCGGCACGAGCGCGCAGGCTTCGTCGGCGCTGAGCAACTGCATTTGCGGCACTGTGGCTTTGGCACTCAGGTACTGGTTATTCAGTTCGGCCGGGTCACCGGTCAAGTCCACGGTCATTTCGCCGCGTGGGGTCAGCAGCGGGTGTTCGCAGAAACCGGTCGGAGGGGCGTCGAAGAAATCCCGGCTGGCCTGGGTCAACGCCCGCACTTGCGGGGTGCCGTAGGCGGCGGTGTACAGCGCCGCCGAACGGCCGGTGGAGTGATAGGCCGGATGGGATTCGCGTTCGAGCACGATGACGCGTGCGTGCTGCGACAGCCAGAAACCGGTGGAAGCGCCGGCTATCCCGCCGCCGATGATGATGAAGTCTGCCTGGCTCATGAATGTCTCCTGTGAAACACAAATGCCGAAGGTTCGATGATCCCTGTAGGAGCCGGCTTGCTGGCGATGCAGGCGCCGCGGTCTGTCAGGAAAACCGAGGTGATGCGATCGCCAGCAAGCCGGCTCCTACAGAGATGTGTGGTGTCAGGGGTGCAGGCGGTAGATGGCATTGGCCAGTGCGATGTCTTCCAGGCCCAGGCCGATGGAGCGGAAAAACACGTGACGGTCGTAGCCGGGGCGCTGCACCTTGTCGCTGAGCAGGTCGGGCAAGTCGCCAACAATCGCCTTGTTATCCCAGCCATGCTGTTCGCCGGCAATCAGCATTTCACCCGCCGAGCCCGGGGTGGTCACTCGGTAGTCGCAGAATACCTGCATGTCGTTGAGGCTTTGCGGCGGCACCTCGTGGGCGCGCGGGGCGTTGGTGCTGATCGAGGTGATCAGCGCCGGTTTGCGCAAGCTCGACGGATCGATCACGGGCCCTGCGGACGAGGTGCAGAGCATGATCACATCGGCGTCCTGAACGGCGGCCTCGCGACTGTCGACGATGTTCAGGCGCGGCTCGATGTTTTTCAGCAGGCTCACCGTTTCAGCATCTTCGCTCAGGCTTGGCGAGTACAGGCTGATGTTCTGCCATTCGCGCAGACCTTTAACGTAATGCAGGTGCGCCTGGGCCACTTTGCCGCTGCCGATGATTGCCAGGCGACTCGCTGTGAGCGGCGCCAGGGCATCGACCGCCACGGCTGTGGTCGCGGCAGTGCGGGCAGTGGTCAGTTCGCCAGCATCACACAACAACAGCGGCTGGCCGGTCTGCATCGACATCAGCAAGGTCCACGCGGTCACCAGCGGCCCTTGCTCGCCCACGATGTAGGGCGAGGTCTTGACCCCGTACACGCCATCTTCGGCCAGCACGCCCAGGTAGTTGATGAAGTCGCCGGCACCCCGGGGAAATTCCACCAGTTGCTGTGCCGGTTGCACGGCTTGCCCGGCAGCCAGGTCGCGGAACAGTTTGCGCAGGATCTGCGGCACGTCGACCTGGGCCAGCAACTCGCGGGCCTGGGATTGGTTGATCACGTAGGGGGTGCTGGCCATGGTGGCTCCGGGAGTGGCGAGTAAACTAATTTGTCCATTATGGACTTTTAGTTATCGCGAGCAAGCGCCTGTTGAAAAAACCAGACGAAAAAAAAGCGCAGTCCGTTTCCGGCTGCGCCTTTTCCTGCAAGTCGCCCGTTACGGCCGCTTGCGCTCAACCGCCCGCAATAGATGCGTCGGTGGGGTTTCACAGCTGATCTTGCGACCCAGTTTTTCTTCGATGGCCGGCAGCTGGTAGGAGTCGTCTTCACCGGCAAAACTGATGGACACTCCATCGGCGCCAGCGCGACCGGTACGGCCGATGCGGTGCACGTAGTCGTCCGGGACTTCCGGCAACGTGAAGTTGATCACGTGGCTGATGCCGTCGATGTGGATGCCGCGACCGGCCACGTCGGTGGCCACCAGTACGCGGATCTTGCCTTCGCGGAAACCTTCCAGGGTCTTGATGCGCTTGTGCTGCGGCACGTCGCCGGACAGCTGCGCGGCGTTGACGCCATCGCGCACCAGGCGTTCTTCGATGCGCCGCACTTCATCCTTGCGGTTGGCGAAGACGATGACCCGCTCCCAGCCGTTGTCGCTGACCAGGTTGTAGAGCAGTTTGTATTTGTCGGCACCGGCTACGGCGTAGATGTGCTGTTCGACGTTTTCGCTGGCCACGTTCTGCGACTCGATCTCGACGATGGCCGGGTCGGTGGTCCATTGCTTGGCCAGGTTCATCACGTCTTCGGTGAAGGTCGCCGAGAACAGCAGGGTTTGACGCTCGTTCTTCGGCGGCGTCTGTCGAATGATCTGGCGTACCTGGGGGATGAAGCCCATGTCGAGCATGCGGTCGGCTTCGTCCAGCACCATGACTTCGACCATGTCCAGGTGCACGTCGCCGCGCTGGTTGAAGTCCAGCAGGCGGCCCGGCGTGGCCACGAGGATGTCGCAGTGGCGAGCCTCGAGGTGCTTGAGCTGCTTGTCGAAGTCCATGCCGCCGACGAACGTCATGACGTTGAGGCCGGTGTACTTGGTGAGGTCAGCGGCGTCCTTGGCGATCTGCACCACCAGTTCGCGAGTCGGGGCGATGATCAGTGCGCGCGGCTCACCCATGTAGCGCTCTTTCGGCGGCGGGGTCTGTAGCAGCTGGGTGATGATCGAGATCAGGAACGCCGCGGTCTTGCCGGTACCGGTCTGCGCCCGGCCGATGGCGTCTTTGCCGGCGAGGGTGAAGCCCAGCACCTGGGCCTGGATCGGCGTGCAATACGGGAAGCCCAGGTCCTGGATGGCGTGCATCAGTTCGGGGGCGAGTTTGAAGTCGTGGAAGCGGGTCTTGCCTTCCTGGGGTTCGACGACGAAGTCTTCGAGTTTCCAGGGAATCACCGGCGCCTTGGGCTTGGGTTCGCGGCGCGGCTTGGCGGGTTTTGGCGCTTCGCTGCGCGGTTGCTCGGCGGCGGTTTGCACAACGGGCTCGGCGACCGCTGCGCTCTTTGGCTCGTGTTTCGGTGCCGCTACCGGGGCGGCCCGACCAGACTGATGACCGTCGGTGCGGTGGCTGGATGTGTGAGACGGAGCGCTGGGGACTGGCGCGAGTTGCTCAGTCTCGCTTTTACCGAACATTTTCTTGAGTGCTTTGAGCACGGTCATCTCATCAATTGGTTAAGGAATGTACGCCGGCCAGTGTAATGCAAGAATCGGGCGCGGCGTAGAGGGATGGATCAAAGGGCGTTTTTAAACATCGATGTCTAGCGCAAACGCTCGGTCAGCCACACGCCGATGTCGCGAATCTCCTCGGGTAACACTTCGTGCCCCATTGGGTATTCCTGCCATGTCACGGTGACACCACGCTGCTTCAGATGCTCGTAGGCGCTACGCCCCATCGAGTTCTGCACCACGTCATCGTACTGGCCATGCAACGACAGCACCGGAATGCGCTGCTGGCTGGCGGACAGTTCCAGCTCATCGCTGAAGGTCGGTGCATAGGTGGAGAGGGCAAGTACGCCACCCAGGGGGCCCTGCCAGTTCAGAAACGCGGTGTGTAGAACCACGGCGCCGCCCTGGGAAAAGCCGGCCAGGAAAATTCGCGAGGCGTCTATTCCGATGGCTCGCTGCACGTCGATCAAATTAACGATCCTCTGCGAGGACTCTTCCAGCTGTTCGCGATTGATCGCCCGCGCCGGGCTCATGGCCAATATGTCGTACCAGCTCGGCATCTCGTAGCCACCATTGATGGTGACGGCACAGGTCGGTGCCTGAGGGAAAACGAAGCGCGTGGTCAGCAGGTTTTCCTGCAACGCTTCGGCCACCGGCAGGAAGTCGTAGCGGTCGGCGCCGAGGCCGTGGAGCCAGATGACGCAGGCATCTGCGGGCTTGATGGGTTCAAGAATCAAGGGCTCGGTCATGGTTGCTCCAATTTTGTGCGGGCGCTCTCATTGAGTGCGAGGGCTGAGGGCGCCTCTGGTTGATCAGTTACGAAGATGTCGCAAGGTTACAAGTTTTGCTATTGACCTGTCGCTTAACCGCTTTAGCAGCCGGTGTGGTACGGGCTTTGCTATGGGGAAGCGGTGCAACTCATCTCGCGCCTGGCGGTAACACTATCAGTGTACGACTGGCCGCGGGATAGCAAAAATCCGGTAATGGATGTTCGCCAGTGGCCGCTACGGGCTTCGCGAACGAGAAAGGGCTACAGCCCGTTCGGCCGATTGGTGAGAAGTGAGTTGTCCATTATGTGGATTTTCTCCTACTAGACTCATGGCTACGGTCCTACGTCGGTTGACCCTAAAAAAAGCCAACACGGGTCACCACCGCCTCAAAAGGGTGCGACTGGACTCACGCTCCGACACAACAAGAGCAAAACTGGAGGTTTGAATGAAGATGTTGAAATCCACCCTGGCAGTCGTGACTGCAGCCGCGGTACTCGGCGTCAGTGGGTTCGCTCAGGCGGGCGCGACCCTGGATGCAGTGCAGAAAAAAGGTTTCGTACAGTGCGGCGTCAGCGATGGCCTGCCTGGCTTCTCGGTTCCGGATGCTACCGGCAAGATCGTCGGCATCGACGCTGACTACTGCCGTGCCGTGGCCGCTGCCGTGTTCGGCGACGCGACCAAGGTCAAGTTCAGTCAGTTGAACGCCAAGGAGCGCTTCACCGCGCTGCAGTCCGGCGAAATCGACATCCTGTCGCGCAACACCACCATGACCAGCTCCCGTGACGCGGGCATGGGCCTGAAATTCCCGGGCTTCATTACCTACTACGACGGCATCGGCTTCCTGGTCAACAACAAGCTGGGCGTCAAGAGCGCCAAGGAACTGGACGGTGCAACCATCTGCATCCAGGCCGGTACCACCACCGAGCTGAACGTTTCCGACTACTTCCGCGGCAACGGCCTGAAATACACCCCGATCACTTTCGACACCTCCGACGAGAGCGCCAAGTCGCTGGAGTCCGGTCGTTGCGACGTACTGACCTCCGACAAGTCCCAACTGTTCGCCCAGCGCAGCAAGCTGGCATCGCCTAAGGACTACGTGGTTCTGCCGGAAACCATTTCCAAGGAACCTCTGGGCCCGGTCGTGCGTAATGGCGACGACGAGTGGCTGGCCATCGTGCGCTGGGTTGGCTACGCCATGCTCAACGCTGAAGAAGCCGGCATCACTTCGAAGAACGTCGAAGCCGAAGCCAAGGGCACCAAGAACCCTGACGTTGCCCGTCTGCTGGGTACCGACGGCGAATACGGCAAAGACCTGAAAGTGAAGAAAGACTGGGTCGTGCAGGTCGTCAAGCAAGTGGGTAACTACGGCGAAGTGTTCGAGAAAAACCTCGGCAAGAGCACTCCACTGGAAATCGACCGCGGGCTGAACGCCCTGTGGAACGCTGGCGGCATTCAATACGCACCACCAGTGCGCTGATGGTTCTATCACCCGGCGGGCCAACCGCCGGGTGATGTTCTGTTCCATTCTTTGCGGGGCACTTCATGCAAAATTCAATCGGCGCACCAAAGCAGAGGCTCAGCCTCAGCGATCCACGAGTGCGTGCGTGGGTATTCCAGATCATCACCATTATCGGTGTGGTCTCGCTAGGCTGGTTTCTGTTCGACAACACGCAAACCAACCTGCAACACCGGGGCATCACCTCCGGTTTCGACTTTCTCGAGCGCAGTGCCGGCTTCGGCATCGCCCAGCACCTGATCGACTACACCGAAGCGGACAGCTACGCCCGGGTGTTTGTCATCGGCCTGCTCAACACCTTGCTGGTGACTTTCATCGGCGTGATCCTGGCGACTATCCTCGGTTTCATCGTCGGTGTGGCACGGCTGTCGAAGAACTGGATCATCGCCAAAGTGGCGACGGTGTACGTGGAAGTCTTCCGTAACATTCCGCCGCTGCTGCAGATCCTGTTCTGGTACTTCGCGGTGTTCCTGACCATGCCGGGGCCGCGCAACAGCCACAACTTCGGCGACACCTTCTTTGTCAGCAGCCGCGGCCTGAACATGCCGGCGGCGCTGATGGCCGATGGTTTCTGGGCGTTCGTGATCGGTGTCGTGGTGGCCATCGTCGCCATCGTGCTGATGTGCCGCTGGGCCAACAAACGCTTCGAAGCCACCGGCGTTCCGTTCCACAAGTTCTGGGTCGGCCTGGCCTTGTTCCTGGTCATCCCGGCGCTGTGCGCACTGATTTTTGGCGCGCCCGTGCATTGGGAAATGCCGCAGCTCAAGGGCTTCAACTTCGTCGGCGGCTGGGTGCTGATCCCGGAACTGCTGGCCTTGACCCTGGCGCTGACGGTGTACACCGCGGCGTTCATCGCCGAGATCGTGCGTTCGGGCATCAAGTCGGTCAGCCACGGCCAGACCGAGGCGGCGCACTCGTTGGGCCTGCGCAATGGTCCGACCCTGCGCAAGGTGATCATCCCGCAAGCCCTGCGCGTGATCATTCCACCGCTGACCAGCCAATACCTGAACCTGGCGAAGAACTCCTCGCTGGCGGCCGGTATCGGTTATCCGGAGATGGTCTCGCTGTTCGCAGGCACGGTGCTGAACCAGACCGGCCAGGCGATCGAGGTGATTGCCATCACCATGAGCGTGTACCTGGCGATCAGTATCAGCATTTCCCTGCTGATGAACTGGTACAACAAGCGCATTGCGCTGATCGAGCGGTAAGGAAAAGCGCATGAGCACTCATACTTTCAAACCTGACATGCCGCCACCGAGTCGCAGCATCGGCGTAGTGGCGTGGATGCGCGCGAACATGTTCTCCAGCTGGCTCAACACCCTGCTGACCCTGTTCGCGTTCTACCTGATTTACCTGGTGGTACCGCCGATCCTGCAGTGGGCGATCCTCGATGCCAACTGGGTGGGCACCAGCCAGGCCGACTGCACCAAGGAGGGCGCCTGCTGGGTGTTCATCCAGCAGCGCTTCGGCCAGTTCATGTACGGCTACTACCCGCCGGAACTGCGCTGGCGCGTGGACCTGACCGTGTGGCTGGCGGTCATTGGCGTGGCACCTTTGTTCATCTCGCGCTTTCACCATAAAGCAGTGTATGGCCTGAGCTTCCTGGTGCTGTACCCGATCATTGCCTGGTGCCTGCTGCACGGCGGCGTCTTCGGCCTGACCCAAGTGGCGACCAGCCAATGGGGCGGCCTGATGCTGACCCTGGTGATCGCCACCGTCGGCATTGCCGGTGCCTTGCCGCTGGGGATTGTCCTGGCGTTGGGCCGTCGTTCGAACATGCCGGCGATTCGGGTGGTCTGCGTGACCTTCATCGAGTTCTGGCGCGGTGTGCCGTTGATCACGGTGCTGTTCATGTCCTCGGTGATGCTGCCGTTGTTCCTGCCCGAAGGCATGAACTTCGACAAGCTGTTGCGGGCGCTGATCGGCGTGATCCTGTTCCAGTCGGCCTACGTGGCTGAAGTGGTGCGTGGCGGTCTGCAGGCGATTCCCAAGGGGCAGTACGAAGCCGCCGCAGCGATGGGCCTCGGCTACTGGCGCAGCATGGGCCTGGTGATTCTGCCGCAAGCCCTGAAGCTGGTGATCCCTGGCATCGTCAACACCTTCATCGCGCTGTTCAAGGACACTAGCCTGGTGATCATCATCGGCCTGTTCGACCTGCTCAACAGCGTCAAGCAAGCCGCCGCCGACCCGAAATGGCTGGGCATGGCCACCGAAGGCTATGTGTTCGCCGCCCTGGTGTTCTGGATTTTCTGTTTTGGTATGTCGCGCTATTCCATGCATCTGGAACGCAAGCTCGACACTGGCCACAAGCGTTAGGAGTTCTCTTCAAATGAGCGAAGCAATCAAACAGCCTGTGAGCCCTGAAGGCATTATTCAGATGCAGGGCGTCAACAAGTGGTACGGCCAGTTCCACGTACTCAAAGACATCAACCTCAACGTCAAGCAGGGCGAGCGTATCGTCCTGTGCGGCCCGTCGGGTTCCGGCAAGTCCACCACCATCCGCTGCCTCAATCGCCTGGAAGAACACCAGCAGGGCCGCATCGTGGTCGACGGCGTGGAGCTGACCAACGACCTCAAGCAGATCGAAGCGATCCGCCGCGAAGTCGGCATGGTGTTCCAGCACTTCAACCTGTTCCCGCACCTGACCATCCTGCAGAACTGCACGCTGGCGCCGATGTGGGTGCGCAAGATGCCCAAGCGCAAGGCCGAGGAAATCGCCATGCACTACCTGGAACGCGTACGCATTCCGGAGCAGGCGCATAAATTCCCGGGGCAACTTTCCGGTGGCCAGCAACAGCGTGTGGCGATTGCCCGGGCGCTGTGCATGAAGCCGAAAATCATGTTGTTCGACGAACCGACTTCGGCACTCGACCCCGAGATGGTGAAAGAGGTACTGGACACCATGATCGGCCTGGCTGAAGACGGCATGACCATGCTCTGCGTGACCCACGAAATGGGCTTCGCCCGTACCGTGGCCAACCGCGTGATCTTCATGGACAAGGGCGAAATCGTCGAACAGGCCGCGCCGAACGACTTCTTCGACAACCCGCAGAACGACCGCACCAAGCTGTTCCTGAGTCAGATCCTGCATTGATCGAACCCAGGCGATGAAAAAACCCGGACATGGTGTCCGGGTTTTTTTTTACCTGTCGTTCAGCTATGTCTCAGGTCGCCATCCGTGCCCCGGCGAGGCTGCCGCTCAATTCATACGCGGCCAGTTCCGCCTGGTGCGCCGCCAGCAACTCCGGCAATGACCCGCGCAGGTATTCCACCCAGGTCTTGATCTTCGCATCCAGGTACTGCCGCGACGGATAGATCGCGTACAGGTTCAGCTCCTGGGAGCGGTAATTGGGCATCACCCGCACCAGCGTACCGTTGCGCAGCCCGTCGATCGCGGCGTATAGCGGCAGGACACCGACGCCCATGCCGCTGGTGATCGCGGTTTTCATCGCGTCGGCCGAGTTCACCAGGAATGGCGAACTGTTGATGGTGACCATTTCCTGGCCGTCAGGCCCGTCGAAGGCCCATTTATCCAGGGGGATGACCGGGCTCACCAGGCGCAGGCAGGCGTGGTTGAGCAGGTCGCCGGGTTTTTGCGCGCAGCCGTTGGCTTTGACATAGGCGGGCGAGGCGCAAACGATGCTGTAGGTAATCCCCAGGCGCTGGGAGACGAAACCCGAGTCCGGCAGTTCGCTGGCGAGCACGATGGACACGTCGTAGCCCTCGTCCAGCAGGTCCGGCACGCGGTTGGCCAGGGTCAGGTCGAAGGTCACGTCCGGGTGGGTCTTGCGATAGCGGGCGATGGCGTCGATCACGAAGTGCTGGCCGATGCCGGTCATGGTGTGCACCTTGAGCTGCCCGGCCGGGCGCGCGTGGGCGTCACTGGCCTCGGCTTCGGCTTCTTCGACGTAGTTCAGGATCTGCTCGCAACGCAGTAAATAGCGCTTGCCGGCTTCGGTCAGGGCGATGCGGCGCGTGGTTCGGTTGAGCAGACGGGTTTGCAGGTGGGCTTCCAGGTTGGAGACCGCGCGCGAGACGTTGGCCGTGGTGGTGTCCAGTTGCACGGCGGCGGCGGTGAAGCTGCCGGCCTCGGCCACGTAGCTGAAGGCGCGCATGTTTTGCAATGTGTCCATGGGGTGCTCTCGGGTTCGATGGCAAATTGTGACACGAAGTTTCAGGGTCTGAGACCCCGACCAAGGGATTATCGCGTTAACGGTAACAAAGATTCACAGGAATCCCAGCTTATCGCCATCCAGACCGCCCCATAGAATTGCCCCGGTCCCACGGGGACCCGTATGCCTCCTCCCAAATTCAGGAAATCGCAGCAGTGCCGCGTCGCATCAGCAGAGCGCTTCAGCCGCTCAGTGTTTTGGTTTTAACCCTGGCAATCAGCGGCTGCATCGGAACCGGAGGTATTGCCCCACAGGGCAAGGCACTGGAGGCCAATTCACTGGCCACGGACGAAGCGATCCAGAGCGCCGCCCAGGACGCGCACTGGCCCACCGCGCAATGGTGGCAGGCCTATGGCGATCCGCAACTGAACCGCTGGATCGACCTCGCCGTGCAAGGCAGCCCGACCATGGCCATGGCGGCGGCGCGGGTGCGCCAGGCCAGGTCCATGGCCGGTGTTGCCGAAGCGGCGGAGTCGTTGCAGATCAACGGCGAGTCCACCCTCAAGCGCCACAACTGGCCCACCGATCAATTCTATGGTCCCGGTGAGCTGGCCAACACAACCACCTGGGACAACAACGCCGCACTGGGCTTCAGTTATGCCCTCGACCTGTGGGGCCGCGAAAGCAATGCCACCGAGCGCGCCGTGGACATGGCCCACATGACGGTCGCCGAAGCGCGCCAGGCGCAGCTCGAATTGCAGAACAACATCGTGCGCGTCTACATCGAACTCTCGTTGCACTACGCGCAACGGGACATCGTCGAAGCGACATTGCAGCAGCAAGAGCAGATCCTCGAGCTGGCGCAAAAACGCTTGAACGGCGGCATCGGCACCCATTTCGAAGTCAGCCAGGCCCAGACGCCGCTGCCGGAAACCCACCGTCAGATTGACGCCCTGGACGAAGAAATCGCCCTCAGTCGAAATCAACTGGCTGCGCTGGCAGGCAAGGGACCGGGGGAGGGCGCGCAGTTGCAGCCGCCGACACTGGCGCTGGGCGCCGCACTCAAACTGCCGTCGACGCTGCCGGCGCAATTGCTCGGTCAACGCCCGGACGTGGTTGCCAGTCGCTGGCAAGTGGCGGCGCAGGCGCGGGGCATTGACGTGGCGCATGCCGGTTTCTACCCCAACGTCGACCTGGTCGGCAGCCTGGGCTACATGGCCACCGGTGGCGGCGCCCTGGAGTTCCTGACCGGCAAGAAACTCAACTACAGCGTCGGCCCGGCCATCTCGCTGCCGATCTTCGACGGCGGGCGTTTGCGCTCGGAGCTGGGCGAAGCCTCGGCCGGTTATGACATCGCCGTGGCCAAATACAACCAGACGCTGGTCAACGCGCTGAAAAACATCTCCGACCAGTTGATCCGCCGCGAGTCCATGGACAATCAGCAAACCTTCGCCGCCGAGTCGGTGGCTACGGCGCAGAAGACCTATGACATCGCGATGATCGCCTACCAGCGCGGGCTGACCGATTACCTCAATGTGCTTAACGCGCAGACGCTGTTGTTCAAACAGCAGCAGGTGCAGCAGCAGGTGCAGGCGGCGCGATTGAGTGCGCATGCCGAACTGGTAACGGCCCTAGGCGGTGGGCTGGGTGCCGGCAACGATGTACCGAAAGACAGCCAGACCCAGGCACCGAAAACCCCGAGCCTTTTGCGTTGAACACAATACCTGTGGGAGCGGGCTTGCTCGCGAAAGCGGTGTGTCAGGCAACATCACCGTCGACTGACACGCCCTCTTCGCGAGCAAGCCCGCTCCCACAAGGACCGGGTTCTCACCGCACAATTTTAGTTAACTGAGCAGGCTTTATGACCCCCTTGCCCGCACCCTTGCGCTGGCTGTACTCCCTCGAATGGCGCCGGGGCTTCTTCGACTGGGCACGCAGCGATGGCGTGACCTGGGTCTATATTTTCAAGGTGCTGTTCGCCGCGTTCCTGACCCTGTGGCTGGCCATGCGCCTGGAACTGCCGCAGCCGCGCACGGCGATGATCACCGTGTTCATCGTCATGCAGCCGCAAAGCGGCCAGGTGTTCGCCAAGAGTTTCTACCGCTTTCTGGGCACCCTGACCGGCTCGGCAGTGATGGTGGCGTTGATCGCCCTGTTTGCGCAGAACACCGAACTGTTCCTCGGCGCGCTGGCGATCTGGGTTGGTATCTGCTCGGCCGGCGCGGCGCGTTGCCGCAACTTCCGCGCCTACGGTTTTGTCCTGGCCGGCTACACCGCCGCGATGGTCGGGTTGCCCGCGCTGGCCCATCCGGACGGCGCGTTCATGGCGGCGGTCTGGCGGGTGCTGGAAATCTCCCTGGGGATTCTCTGCGCGACCCTGGTCAGCGCCGCGATCCTGCCGCAAACCGCCAGTGCCGCGATGCGCAATGCCCTGTACCAGCGCTTCGGTGTGTTCGCCTTGTTCGTCACCGACGGCTTGCGCGGGCGCAGCCAGCGTGAGGCTTTCGAGGCCGGCAACGTGCGCTTCATTGCCGAAGCGGTGGGCCTGGAGGGGCTGCGCAGCGTCACCGTGTTCGAAGACCCGCACATGCGTCGATGCAACGGTCGGCTCAGTCGCCTGAACAGCGAGTTCATGGGCATCACCACGCGTTTCAACGCCTTGCACCAGTTGCTCGAACGCCTGCGCAGCAATGACACCGATCACGCCGTGGCAGCCATCAAGCCCGGTTTGCAGGACCTCGCCGAATTGCTCGACGGCTTCAGCGGCCGCGCGCTGACCAGTGCCGATGCGGCGCGTCTGGTCTCGGCGCTGACCGCCTACAAGGCCGGTTTGCCAGCGCGGGTGCGCAGCCTGCGGGCGGTGTTCCAGGAGAGCGAGCCGAGCGATTCCGAGCTGCTGGATTTCCACACCGCCTACGAATTGCTCTATCGCTTCGTTGACGATTTGCACAGTTATGCACAGACCCACGCTTCATTGGCCGATCACAGCCACGAGCGCGAACGCTGGGACGAGCCCTTCACCCCGCAAACCAACTGGCTGGTGTCGGCAGCCTCAGGGATTCGCGCTGCGTTCATCCTGGTGGTGCTGGGCAGCTATTGGGTGGCGACGGCGTGGCCGAGCGGGGCGACCATGACCCTCATTGCGGCGGCCACCGTGGGCCTGTCCGCCGCCACGCCGAACCCGAAACGCATGGCATTCCAGATGGCCTGCGGGACGTTTCTCGGCGCGCTGATCGGCTTCGTCGAGATGTTTTTCATCTTCCCTTGGATCGACGGTTTCCCCTTGCTGTGCGTGATGCTCGCGCCGGTGATCGTGCTCGGTTCATTCCTGGCCTCGCGCCCGCAATACGCTGGCGTCGGCCTCGGCTTGCTGATCTTCTTCAGCACCGGTTCGGTGCCGGACAACCTCACGGTCTACAACCCCTACAGCTTCATCAACGACTACATCGCCATGGTGCTCGGCATGCTGGTGTGTGCGGCGGCCGGGGCGATCATTCTGCCGCCGAACAGCCGCTGGTTGTGGCAGCGCCTGGAGCAGGACCTGCGCGGCCAGGTGGTCTACGCCATCAGCGGCAAACTCAAGGGCCTGGCGTCGAGTTTCGAAAGCCGCACCCGCGACCTGGTGCATCAGGCGTACGGTTTCGCGACGGGGCAGCCGCAGGTCCAGCGGCAGCTGTTGCGCTGGATGTTCGTGGTGCTGGAAGTCGGGCACGCGATCATCGAATTGCGCAAGGAGCAGGCGATCCTGCCGGTGCATCCGGCCTATGCCGAGTCCCAGCCGTGGCGCCAGTCCATCCGCGTGATGGGGCGTGCGCTGGTGCGGCTGTTCCTGCAACCGGGCCAGAGCAATCTGGAGCGCGCGTTGATCGCCGTCGATCATGCGATCAGCCGCGTGCAAGCCACCGACGAACCCTTCGCCCCGCACTTCGACACCTCGGCGCTGCGCCGGGTGAAGAGCTACCTGCACTTTATCCGCACCTCGCTACTCGACCCGCAATCGCCGCTCGCCTCCTACACGAACACCAAGCCCCAAGGACTTGACCATGCCCCGTGAAATCGCCTTCCACGGCGTTTACATGCCGACCATGACCCTGATGTTTTTCATTGCGGCGGCGCTGGCCTGGGCACTGGACCGCTTCCTGTCCGGGTTCGACCTGTACCGCTTCTTCTGGCACCCGGCGCTGCTGCGCCTGAGCCTGTTTACCTGTCTGTTCGGCGCCATGGCGCTGACTGTTTATCGTTGAGAATGCTCTGATGAAAAAGCTCTTCAGCCTGCTCGCCACCCTGCTGGTTCTGGCCCTGGCGATATGGATCGGCCGCACACTCTGGGTGCATTACATGGAAACCCCGTGGACCCGCGACGGCCGGGTGCGCGCCGACATCATCAACGTTGCTGCGGACGTCACCGGCGAAGTGGTGGACGTGCCGGTGCGCGACAACCAATTGGTGAAGAAGGGCGACCTGCTGATGCGCATCGACCCCGAGCACTATCGCCTCGCGGTCAAGCAGGCGCAGTCCCTGGTGGCGTCACGCAAGGCGACGTGGGAGATGCGCAAGGTCAACGCCCATCGCCGTGCCGACATGGACAACCTGGTGATCTCCCGGGAAAACCGCGACGACGCCAGCAACCTCGCCGACTCGGCCCTGGCCGATTACCAACAGGCCCAGGCGCAACTCGAAGCCGCCGAACTGAACCTCAAGCGCACCGAAGTGCGTGCGGCGGTGGATGGCTACGTGACCAACCTGAATGTCCATCGCGGCGACTACGCGCGCATCGGCGAAGCGAAAATGGCCGTCGTAGACATGAACTCGTTCTGGGTCTACGGCTTCTTCGAAGAAACCAAGCTGCCCCACGTGCGGGTCGGCGATAAGGCCGACATGCAACTGATGAGCGGCGAAGTGCTCAAGGGCCACGTGGAAAGCATCTCCCGCGGCATCTACGACCGCGACAATCCGGAGAGTCGGGAGCTGATCGCCGACGTGAACCCGACCTTCAACTGGGTGCGCCTGGCGCAACGGGTACCGGTGCGTATTCACATCGATGAAGTGCCGGAGGGGGTGCTGCTGGCGGCGGGGATTACCTGCACGGTAGTGGTCAACGCACTGTAGGAGCGAGCTTGCTCGCGATGAACGAGAGGACACCGCGTGTATTCAGAATGTACGCATCATCGTTGACGTCCATCGCGAGCAAGCCCGCTCCCACATTTGAAATGCGTTCCCCTGTGGGAGCGGGCTTGCTCGCGAAGGCGTCGACCGGGGCTCAGAGCTGCCCACGCAACCCGAACCGCCTCATCAACGCCGACTCCAGCAAGCCCTTGGGCAACAACCCTGCCATCAACGGCAACGCCCGGCTG
Source organism: Pseudomonas sp. PLMAX (assembly GCF_046042685.1). Taxonomy (NCBI): domain Bacteria; kingdom Pseudomonadati; phylum Pseudomonadota; class Gammaproteobacteria; order Pseudomonadales; family Pseudomonadaceae; genus Pseudomonas; species Pseudomonas sp. PLMAX. The sequence continues at coordinate 1,170,515 of NZ_CP064949.1, forward strand.
CCATTGCCAAGACGAATCAGCCGCGGCGGTTTGTTCTGCTGCACGGCCTTGAGCAGCCCCGCGGCAAACTCACTGGCCGGCGTCGGATTGTCCTGGGACGCCTTGGCCCGTGCCCGAATGCCTTCTCGCAGTGGAAACCACGGCGATTGTTCGGTGATCAATTGCTCCGCCTCATGCCCGGCATTCCTGGCAAAACTGGAAGCGATGGCCCCCGGCTGCACCTCCATTACCCGCACGCCAAACGGCGCCAGTTCCATGCGCAAGGCATCGCTCAAGGCATGCACCGCGGCTTTCGACGCGCAATAAGCCCCTGCGAACGGCGTGACCAGAACCCCGGAAACGCTACCGATATTGACCACAATCCCTTTCGCTCGACGCAACACACCAAACATGGCGCGGGTCACGCCCACGACTGCGAACACGTTGGTTTCAAACTGGCGCTGCATCGCCTGCACGCCGCCATCGAGCAAAGGCCCCATCGCACCGTAGCCGGCATTGTTGATCAGCACATCGAGGCCGCCGTGTTGCTGGTTGATCCGTTCGCTCAATTGTTCGAGTGCCGGGCCATCGTTGACGTCCAGTTGCACGGCAATAAAACCGGCAGTGGTCAGCGCTGCGACATCTTCAGTCTTGCGGGCACTGGCCCAGACGGTATAACCAGCAGATTTGAAGGCATCGGCCAGGGCGCGGCCGATGCCACTGGAACATCCGGTAATCAACGCAACGGGCATGGCGCGGTCCTTGTGCAAAAAAGTGGGGGAGAGGTCAGTCGGAGAAAGTGCCGTGCAAACGCTCGGCGCGAAACTCCAGGGTTTCCGGGCGATAGCCGGGGCGCAACGGCGGCATGGGCAGGCAATCTTCCCAGCTACCCCCAGCCTGCAATTCGCCAGGCCCGCGATAGCGAGGGGCGGTGTACTGATTGTCGGCCAGGTTGACGGTGTCGCCCGGCGCATAAGCGGCGACGCGCCAGCGCAACTCGGTCAGCGGCACGTCGTTGCCGTTGCTCATGGTCAATTGCAGCGGCCGGTCGGCAGGGCAATGTTGCGGTGCGTAGCTGATGCGCAGCTCCAGGCGTTCAAGCTGTTTGAGTTCGCGGTGGTCCATCCAGATGACCCAAGTGGCGACGATGCCCAGGCCTACGGCGGCGGCCATGGACACGGGCAAGGCTTTGGTCGGATAGCGCAGGAGCAGGATCAGCCAGGTGATGACCAGCAGGACACCGATGAACATGACGTGAAAACCTTGGGGGATGGAGAGACCATCCTACCTAAGCGTAGGGGAGGTTGGCGATGGGCGAGATTTTGTGGCGGATGTGCTGGCCTCTTCGCGAGCAAGCCCGCTCCCACATTCGATCGCATTTCTCCTGGAAAAACTCGGGCTTGCTCGCGAAGAGGCCAGCCTGGGCAACACAAAACCCGGACAAAAAAAGCCCCCGGTCAACCCGCTGCGGATAGGGGACGCAGCGGGTTGAGCGGGGGCTTAAGGTAAACAGTGCTTACTGCGCGATGGTTTTCACCGACACGCCACGCTCAATCGGGGTCGAACGCCCGTAGATGTCTTCGAACCGCTCGATATCGTCCTCACCCAGATAACTGCCCGATTGCACTTCGATGATCTCGAGTGGAATCTTGCCCGGGTTGCGCAGGCGGTGCACCGAAGCAATCGGAATGTAGGTCGACTGGTTTTCAGTCAGCAGGAACACGTTCTCGTCGCAGGTCACTTCAGCCGTGCCGCTGACCACGATCCAGTGCTCGGCGCGGTGGTGGTGCATCTGCAGCGACAGGCACGCGCCCGGTTTCACCGAGATGTGCTTGACCTGGAAACGCCCGCCCATGTCGACCGAGTCGTAGGAACCCCACGGACGATAGACTTCGCAGTGGTTCTGGGTTTCGCTGCGGCCCTGTTCGTTGAGGGTGTTGACCATCTGCTTCACGCCCTGGACCTTGTCCTTGTGCGCGATCATCATGGCGTCCTTGGTTTCGACCACCACGATGTTTTCCAGGCCGATCACCGACACCAGTTTGCCGTTGCCGTGGATCATGCAGTTCTTGCTGTCCTGGATCACCACGTCGCCTTTGGTGACGTTGCCATTGGCATCTTTGGCATTCACTTCCCACAACGACGACCAGCAGCCGACATCGCTCCAGCCCGCAGTCAGCGGTACGACGCAGGCGCGCTGGGTTTTTTCCATGACCGAGTAGTCGATGGAGTTGTCCGGGCAGCAGGCGAAAGTGGCTTCGTCGATGCTCACGGTGTCGGCGTCCTGGGCGCTGCGCTCCAGGGTCAGCAGGCAGGTGTCGTAGATGTCCGGATCGTGCTTTTTCAGCTCTTCGAGGAAGCGGCTGGCGCGGAACAGGAACATGCCGCTGTTCCAGAAGTAACCGCCGGACTGGACGTACTCGGTGGCGCGTTTCACGTCCGGTTTTTCGACGAAGTGCGAAACGCGGCTGACGCCTTCGGGCAGCAGCGAATCGTTGGTCGACTTGATGTAGCCGTAGCCGGTTTCCGGTTTGGTGGCCGGGACGCCGAACAACACCATTTCGCCGTTTTCGGCGGCGACGGTGGCCAGGGCCAGGGCGCGTTGCAGGGCTTTCTGGTCTTCCAGCACGTGGTCGGCCGGCAGGACCAGCATCAGTTCGTCACGACCTTCGTTGACCAGCATCATCGCGGTCAGGGCCACGGCCGGCGCGGTGTTGCGGCCGAACGGTTCCATCAGGATGCGTTGGGTTTCGAGTTTGCGCGCGGTCAACTGCTCGTTGACGATGAAGCGGTGGTCCTTGTTGCAGACCACGATCGGCGTGTCCATGCCGTCGAACACCAGCCGCTCCAGGGTTTGCTGGAACAGGGTGTGCTCGCCGGTCAGGGCCAGGAACTGTTTAGGGAACTGCTTACGGGAAAGCGGCCAAAGACGTGAGCCGCTACCACCTGACAAGATCACCGGAATCATGTTGTTACTCCTTGAAAATCGTTTGGTTAGAGCTACGAACGCTGTGTCGTTTCACTCTTGTTCTTGTTCCGTGTCCCGGCTGACATCTCGGTCCCTTGTAGGAGCGAGCTTGCTCGCGATGGACGTCAACGAAAACGCGTTCTGTCTGGGTAGACGCGTTGCCCTTGCGTTTTTCGCGAGCAAGCTCGCTCCTACAGGGGGTTAATGGGTCAACCGGTTAAATGTGTTAGCGCGTCGATACCGGGCGTTTTACCCAGACCGGCGACAGGCTGCTGCCGCTGCCGGTGACGTACAGCACGGCGGCTTCACCGCGTTCCAGGGCGACCGGTTTCACGTCGCCGACTTTCGTTGCGCCATCGTATAGCGCCAGGCTGACTTTGACCGGGTTGATTTCACGCTCGCCACGGCCCTTGGCGGCCACGTTCGGGACCACGTCGGTCTTGCCGTCGGCGGTTTTCAGGGTCAGCGCCTTGTCGCTGAGGTTCTGCACGCGCACCAGGGATTTCTGCTTGTTCTTGAACGGCGGCTCTTCGATCAGTTGCGGCGCGCCGCTGGCGTTGTTGACCAGGGTGTAATAGTGGTCGCCGGCCAGTTTCACCGGCAGGGTCTGGCTGCCGACCTTGGCGCTGTAGTCACCGCCCGGCATGAAGCTGAAGTCGCTGCTGGACAGCGGCGCGACATCGCTCAGGTTGGTGCTGCCGACGGTGGCGCTGACTTCGGCGTTGCTGGCGTTGTAGATGCGCACGAAGGACGAGCCTTTCGGTGCGGTCGGGCCGTACAGTGCGGCATCGCCACCGGCGAAGGCCTGCATCGAAAGCACACTCATACCAGCAACCAGTGCAAAGGTCTTGGCGAGACGACGAGGAGTAGTCTTGAAAGTCATGGTAGTACCTCTCTCTTTCAGTTTTGCGCCCGGTCGGGCGTCTCGGATTTAGTGTTGATGGCTACGTTTTGTTGGCGGGCGCCGGCTTGTTTAAGCTCTGCGACCCACTGCGGGTCGGCGTCGCCGATTTCGTTGTTCACAGGCAGATAGCGTTCAGGAAACTCCCAGATCAGCACTTGTGGCGGGCTGTTCTTGAAAGCGTCGCTTTTCAGGTAGCTGAGCATCGGCAGGATCGGGCCGTGACCGTCTTCGGCGTAATTGACCACGTCACTGCGCAGCGCTTGTTTCAACGCGCCGACGAAGTTCCAGTTAGGGTTGGCGCTGTAGCTGGTGCCGATCAGTGCCACGGGCACTTCGGTGTTGGCGAACAGGGCGTCTTCAGCGGCTGGCTGGTCATCAGCGGCAACGGTGTTGCGCTTCTGCAGAGGCTCTTGCGCCGGCATCAGGTTTTCGAACAGCGGGTCCAGTGGCAGGAACAGACGCAAGTCGCCCTTGTGGGTGATTTTCTCCGCAGGCTCGGTGACGAAGTTTTGCGGTTCGCCGCTCAGCGGGTACTTGTCGGCAATGGTCCTGGCCAGGCGGTTGGCGGCGATCTCGGCGCCTTCCGGAGTCCAGTGGGTGTCGGTGCGCAGGAACACTTGCTTGCCGTCGCGCTTGGCCGCTTGCAGCGGGCCCAGCAAATCAGGGGCAAGGATGTGGTCCGCGGCCAGGCGCTTGTGGAAGTCCTGGTAGAGGTTGGCGTGGATGCTGGCCGGTTTCACTTCACCGAGGTGTTCCGGGTACAGGCGCACCTTGGCCGGAACCACCGCCATCACCAGTTTCACGCCCTTGTCTTTCAGGGTCTGGCGCACGCCTTCGACCAGCGCGTAGTTGCCTTGCAGGTTCAGCTCTTCGTTGACCGTCGGATGGAATTCTTCATCGCTGTACAGCCACTGGTCGCGACCGAGCACGACGCCCGGACGACCCTCGTTGAACAGCTTGAAGTCCAGCGCGGCCCAGAGGTTGGTGCCTAGGCGCTTGATCGGGAACTCGTCGTCGTAGTGCGTCTCCACGGCCTTGCTCCAGCGGCCATTGAGCACCGTCGCATCGGCGTTGGTGCTGAAGCCGAGGAAGCTGCGGACCGACCACAGGCCCAGGGCCAGCAGCGTCATCAGGAACAGGGCGATGTAGAAGATGCGTAATGAGCGGGTCATGGTCAGATCCCTCAGAACTGGAAGTAAAGGAACGGCGAGAAGCTTTGCGCCGAGAGTTTGAGAATCGAGGCGATGAACAGCAGCAGAACCAATGCGCGCATTGCGTAGCGCGACCAGTCAGCGGTCCAGTAGGCCGGTTGCACCTGGGCATCGACGCCGACGGTGTAGCCAGGCTGGTGGATGCTCGCCGGGTTATCACCAGGCGCTGCCTTGATCAGGCCGGGTTCGCTGGCGGCCGGGCCATCGGCATCGACATTCGCTTCAGGCTTGGTCTTCACTGGTGGCTGGTTGCTGTAGAAATCACGCAGGCCGAAGAACGCCAGGGTCACGTAGGCCACTACCAACGTTGCGATTTGCAGGCCGGTGAGGCTGGCCTGGTTGAGTTCCGACAACGACCACTCGCCGAAGCTGAACATCGCGCCGTACATGCGACCGGCCACGTGCAGGTTTTCCGCCCGGAAGATCACCCAGCCCATCACTACCAGCAGGAAGGTCAGTGCCCAGCGAATCGGGTTGAAGCTGCGTGGCGAAGTGTTCAGGCCGAGGGCTTTCTCGATCGCCAGCCACATGCCGTGCCATGCACCCCAAACGATGTAGGTGATGTTCGCACCGTGCCACAGGCCACCGAGCAGCATGGTCAGGAACAGGTTGCGATAGGTGGTCAGGGTGCCTTTGCGGTTACCGCCCAGGGTGATGTACAGGTAGTCACGCAGCCAGGTCGACAGGCTGATGTGCCAGCGGCGCCAGAACTCGGTGATCGACTGGCTGATGTACGGCTGCTTGAAGTTTTCCATGAAGCGGAAACCCATCATCAAGCCCAGGCCGATGGCCATGTCGCTGTAGCCGGAGAAGTCGAAGTACAGCTGCGCGGTGTACGCCAGGGCGCCGAGCCAGGCGTCACCCGTGGTCGGGTTTTGCAGGGCGAAGCAATGATCGGCCACTACCGCGAGGGTGTCGGCGATGAACACCTTCTTGATGAAACCCTGCATGAACCGCGTGCAGCCTTCGGAGAACTTGTCGAGGGTGTGGGTGCGGTTGTTGAACTGGTCGGCGAGGTCGCGAAAACGCAACACGGGACCTGCGATCAGGTGCGGGAAGATCGCCACGAACGCCGCGAAGTCGATCAGGTTGCGGGTCGCCGGGGTATCGCCACGATAGACGTCGATGATGTAGCTGATGGACTCGAAGATGTAGAACGAGATGCCGATCGGCAGCAGCACATGGGTCAGGATAAACGGCTCCAGGCCCACCGAGGTCATCATGGCGTTGATGCTGTCGACGCCGAAGTTGGCGTACTTGAAGTAGCCGAGGATGCACAGGTCGACCGCCACGCCGAGCAGCAGCCAGCGCTGCGCCGGTTTGGTCCGAACGCCTGCGGCGCCGACTTTCAGGCCGATCCAGTAGTTCCACAGCGTGACCGCCGCGAACAGTGCGAGGAAGTCCACACGCCACCAGGCGTAGAACATGTAGCTGGCGATCAGCAGCAGCAGATTGCGATAGCGTTGCCCGCTCAAGTAGTACAAGCCGAGAAAGATCGGCAAGAACAAAAACAGGAACACGTTGGACGAAAAAACCATCCCGATCTCTCCTTGTTTGAAGCTACATTCAAGGGCCAACGGCCCCCCCAAACCCCCCACGAAAAACCGGGGGATATACACTTGACTCAAATCTTGCACTGGCCCCCTGTGGGAGCGGGCTTGCTCGCGAAAGCGGTGTGTCAGTCGACATCAATGGTGAATGTCAGACCGCATTCGCGAGCAAGCCCGCTCCCACAAGGGGTTATTTTTCGTCTCTAGGAACCCTTGCCCTTTTCGTTGGCCGGGTCGTAGACCTTGGTCAAATCCCCGCCCAGGCGGAAGGTCTTGAACGGTTGCATGTCATGCTTCTTCTCCAGCACCTCCGGCGCGCAGGTGTAGAGGGTGCAAAACGGCTCGAGCCAGGCGAATTTCGAGTCGACCTTCAGGTCGGTCATGTCCTGTTTCTTGCCGTTCTTTTCCTCGAACTCATCCGGGTCTTCTACCCCGGCGAGTACGCGATCACCCAGGCGTTTCAATGCGCCGTTGTTTTCCTGGCGCAAATCCACACCATTGACCTGGGCGAAACTGGCGATCATCGCCAGCGGCGGCAGGGCATAGTTGTGATAGGCGAGGGCGCGTTGCTGGCGCTTGAGTTCGTTCGGCAGATAGCCGTCCGCATCAACCTGATTGGCGCCGACCTTGTATTCCTTCACGGCCCAGTCGAACAGGTCGCGGCGGTTGGTGGCGACCGAGGTCGCCATCACCGACCAGGCGGCCCAGTACGAGTGGTTGTTGGTTTTTTCCAGCGGCAGGTTGTCCCAGTCGCTGACCACCTGATCGGCCATGCGGTTGAACCAGGCTTCGATCAACTGCGACTCCTGCTGATGGTTGGCCAGCGGGTGGGAGTCGGAAAACTTCAGGCGAATGTAGGACGACGCCATGCTGCCCAGCGCCCATTTGCGCATCGACTTGCCGGTGTGGTTGAAGTCCTTGGACATCAACGCATCGGCCTTGGCCCACGCCGTCAACCAGTTCAGGGTGCACTCCAGCTGTTCCGGGCGACCGTCACGCATGAACTGCATGACGCGCTTGCTGGTGCCGCGCTCGAGCTTGGTGATGTCGGCGGTGCTGTCGCGGAAGGCTTTTTCCGACTGCACGTTCAGTGTTGAACGCGCCTTGTCCGAACCTTCGTACTTGCTGCGAAATTGCAGCGAGCCGGTGTAGGGCGTCGGCATGGCATCGCAGCCTTCGCTCCTGTCGCCGGTTTTGACTTTCTCGATCGGCGCAAAATAGCCCTGTGGCGGGCGCAGTGGCGCCGCGGCCTGGGTCGCACCGGCGAACATCGCCAGGCTCAACAGCGTCAGTGTTGCAAGTTTCGGATTTCGCATAGCAGACCTCATTGCCCGGCTGAAGCAGTACGTTGCTCAGCGTTCGGGAATACGTTGCGTTTGCAGATTTTCGCTTCGACTTTCTGTGGCGCGGCGCCCGCTTTTTCAGGGCCCTGGATTTCGACGGCCAGCAGGTTCTGCGAGGCCCAGTCTTCGTCCGTGCGCAACTCGAAGGCGAAACGTCCGTCAGTGTCGGAGGTTTCCGGTTTGTCGATCTTGATGTCCTCGTGGCGCCCGTTCATGTACCAGAGGGTGGCTTGCAAGGTTTTCACCGAGGTGTCGGCGAAGCGGATGTCGACCTGGTGACTGCTGTTTTGCAGGTTCAGGTTTTTGCTGTTGACCATAAGCTCGTTCTTGCCCGGCTTCAGCGTGGTGCTGGCGGACATCTGTGCATCCTTGCCTTCGCAACCGTTGTCCAGCAGCGCCATCATCTGGCGGTAGATGGTTTCCTGGTCGAGGCGATAGAGCGGCGAGAATTCCCAGATGAGAATCTTTGGCGGGTTCTTCTGGAACTCCTCGCTGCCCAGGTACTGCAGCATCGAACCTTCCAGGCCGCCGCCAGGGAACGCCACGTTGAGAATGTCGGCGCCGATGGCCTCTTCGAGGAAACCGGCGAAGTTGTAGTTCTTGCCACTGTGGCTGGTGCCGACCAGGGTGATTTCCGGATTGCCGGAATCGCCGAACAGATCGCCATCGCCTGCTTCGCCTTTCGGCTCGGTGGTGAATTGATCCATGTACTGGATCGCGTAGCTGGTGCCACAGAGTTGACCAGCCATGTTGTGCAATGTTCCGGTCTTGCCCATGCGACCCGACTTGTGGGTCTCGAATTCACGCTTGGGAATGTCGGCGAAGGCCGGGATCTGCTTGACCTTTTCCGCCACGATTTTTGCCGTGCGCTGGGCGCCGTATGGCGTCCAGTGCTGGTCGCCGCGGAAGTAGAAATCGTGGGCGGGCAGGGTGTCGGGCAGCGACTCGTTGGTCAGCGGCGACAGGTCCGGAACCACGTAACCCATCTGCGCGAAACGGCCGAGCATGGTCTTGTAGTTCTTCAGCGCCTTGTCGAAATCGAAGCTGGCTTTTTCTGCCGGGTTCAACTTGTTGCGGTTCACCAGGCCACGAGTCGGCTGGTAAACCACCACCAGCTCCACGCCTTTGCTCTTGAACGCATCGTGCAGTTGCTTCATGCGCTTGTAGCCGGCCGGGGTGGTGTCGAACTCGGTGCGCAAGTCTTCTTGCGTACGGAACAACCAGTCGCCCTGGGCCTGTACCAGCGTGGTGAAGTTCTGCTGGTAGCGCGTGGTGTAGTTCTTCGCGTCGTGGGCGGCGGGGCACAGGCTGCAGCACGGCTCGGCGCTGAATTTCGGTGCTTGCACTTCATCGGCGCGAACACCGCTGGCGGCGAGAATGCCGGCGGTCAGGGCCGACAGGCTGAGTAATTTGATCAAGTGTGGGTGCATAAAATTATCCTCAGTCCCGCATTTCGGTCTGGCGTTCGACAGGGTCGATCAGCACGGCTTTCTGCTGGCGCACCAGCAGGTCGAGAATTTCATCCTGGCGCTCGCCGAGAATCCCCGAGAAGCTGATGCCGCTGGATTTGGTCGGGGCGAGCATGGACACGCGATACAACTCGACGCTCAGCGGCGAGTCGATGGACAGTGGGCCACTGCCATTGGCCGCCAGTTCACCGCCGACCACGATCAGCGACACCTGGGCGTCGAACGGGTCGAGCTTGATGTCACGGTCGGTGTTGGTCAGGTCCTTGATGTGGCCGTAGACGCCGGTCAGGCCGTTGGCCATGGCGACGTTTTCGTACAGGCGAATGTTCACGCTGTTACGAATGCGGATGCCGTGACGACGGTTGCTGATTACCTTGTTGCCCCACAGCAGGTTGTCGGCACTCTCGTAGAGGGTGATGCCGTCGGTGTGGTTCTGGTAGATCTCGTTATGGGCGATCAGGTTGTTCACGCTGTTACGGTCGATCACCAGGCCCGACAACTTGTTGTCGTAGCTGCGGTTGTTGAAGATGAAGCTGTCGTTGACCTCACGGGAAATGATGATCCCGTGCTTCTTCTTGGTCCCGAACACCGTGTTGTCGGCAATGATCAGGCCGTGGGAACGGTCGTGGGGGTCGATGCCGTAGACGATGTTGTCTTTGTAGGTATTGCCCTTGACCACGAAGTCGCGGGTTTCGTAGCAGTAGAAGCCGTACCACATGTCCGAGAACTCGGAACCGACGATCCAGCCGGTCGGCTCAGGACGCTTGAGTACCTTGGCCATGTTCGGCGTGTACTGGGAAATACTCACGCCGTAGGACTTACTGTTGGCGTAGCCGAAACTGGCGATCTTGCTGTTGGCGATGTAGGTCTCGGTGCCGCCCCAGGACAGCAGGAACGGACGGAATTCCTTGGGCGACTTGAAGGCCGCCGGGCCGTTGGCCTTCTCGCTCCAACCCGTGATTTTCGTATCACGCACGAACAACTGGCCGTCGTTGACCAGGAACGAACCGGCCTCCTGGGATAGGCGCAGTTCCTGGGTCTGCTTGTCAATTTCCAGGATGCCCTTGTTGCCCACCACGATCGGCAACTTGGCCAGGAATACGCCCGGCGAGGTTTCGCTGAAGTACTGCTTGGGCAGCTTCTTCGCCAGGTCCTTGAGGTTCATGTAGCCGTCGTCGACGAAGATCGCCTGGGGGATGCCGTGCTGACGCACGACCCACTCGGCCATCTTGTTGTCGCCGCCGATGAAGTCCTTCAGGGCGTCTTCCTGCATCATGCGGCGCACGCTGATCTTGCCGGCCTTGCTGCGCACGACTTTCGCGGCGATGGCTTCGGCGGTGTAGCCCGAGGTGTCCGGCAGTTTCGGCGTGGCCAGCTCCAGCGGCGCGGTCGGTGCGCTGCTGACGGTGTAGGTCTTGGCCTGTTGCAGTTCCTTGGCCATGGTGGCCGGCTTGGCGGCCGGCTCCACATTGGCGAAGGCAGTCGCGCTGGCCAGCAGCAGGGCGCCGGCGAGCAAGGTCAAGGACCCTTTCTTGGCACTGTTCATGTCGGGGACTCCCTTCGCAATGTGCATCAGAAGCGCCAGATCACGTCGACGAACGCGCGGTGCATGTACGAATCGACTTCCTTGCCGTAGGCGTCGCCCGGCTTGAACACACCGCCACGGAAGCGCACCAGGGCCGAAGGCTCATCGATCTTCTGGCTCAATGCCGCCGGCAGCAGGCCTTGCTTGAAGTACTTGGTGACCACCAGATCCATTTCCTGGCCGAGGTCTTTATCACCATCGTTCAGAGGCAGGGACGTGCTGGACAGCACCGCGCCGGTGACGTCGTCGGTGTTGTTCTGCACGGCGTCGATGCCGTTGCTGGTGATCGGCTTGTTGCCGTCGACGCGCCAGAACTTGTGGTAGATCAGGCTGGCGTCGTACTCGTCGTTGAGCATCCACGAACCGAACAGGGTGGCCGATTGCATGTTGTTCATTTCGCCACGGAAGGCTTCGCCGAAACGGTGCACACGCGAGCGGGTACCGGTGTAGCTCGAGCGGTTGCTTTCCAGGCCGTTCTGTTCGTAATCGGCGCTGGCACGGGCGTAGGCCGCACCGACTTGCCATTGCGGATCGAGGCGCAGACGCACGCCCAGGTCGGTGGCCCAGCCATCGACGTCGCCGCTGTGCTTGGCTTGCGCCGGTGCGGTGCCATCGGCGTTCAAAGGGTTGACCGTGTCACGGTCGCCGCTCATGCCGGTGATGCTGCCCCAGTAGTTGACCGTGTTGGTGTTGCGCCAGTTGTAGGCGTCGCTGTTGGCCTGCAGGCCCAGCCAGCTGATGTCACCGTTCTGTTTCTTGTCCAGCGAATCGCCGGCCACGCCCGGCTCTGGATAATCGAGCTTGCCGTCATCGTGGGTGTGATGACCGCGAATGCCGGCCCAGTGGCCCGGTGTCCATTGGTATTCGGCATCGGCGTAGGCGTGCAGGCGATCCTTGTCCTTCGGCGCCAGTTCCTTCAGGTCGGTGCGGTACTCGCTGAAGCGTTCGGCGATACCGGCGTTGGCGCGCAACAGGGTGGTGTCGAAGGTCCAGTTCAGGGCTTCGATGTTGGTGTCGCGCCATTGACCGTCGTCGTTGTGCAGACGCTGGCGGCCGAATTTCAGGATTTCGCCAGGGTAGGGCGTGAAGCCGCTGTAGCCGACCCAGAACTCGCGCATCGCCAGGTAGTTCTTCTTGGTCTTTCGGTCATTGTTGACGGTGTTTTCGGTGCCTTCGGATTGCTGCAGGGTGTCGGTCTCGATGATGTCGGTGGACGTCACGGCTTGACCCATTGCATACGCGCTCCACGCGCCGCTCTCGCCATACACCCACGGGCGCAGGTCGAGGCCCAGGCCATTGACGTCGCCGCCACTCTGGGTACCGAGGTCTCGGTCGTCTTCGGACTGACCGGTGATTTTCACGTCCAGGCCGTAGTTCTTGGTTTCTTCAGTCATCGCCGCCAGCGTCGGGCACGACCAGATCAGCGCGAACGTCAGGCCGATACCGGCCTTCATGAATGGATTCAACTTCATAGGGATTCCTCGCCGTCTTCTTCTTGCAGGGCGTGCAGTTGCAGCGTGTTCTGGCTCAAGTTGCCGCGAACCGCCTGTTCCTGTTTCAACAGGCGCTGGGCCTCGGCCAGCTGCGCAGGCGGCAGTTGGGCTTCGAGGGTTTGCGCAAGCTCGGTGGCTTGCGGGGTGTTCTGGGTCTTGGCCAACTGGCTGAAGACATATGCATTGAGCGGGTCAGGCTTGGTGCCTTTGCCTTGGGAAAACAGTTGGGCGATGGCGAAGTCGGCGCTGTTCTGGCCGTTACGCGCAGCGGTCAGCAGATGATCCAGGGCCTTCTGCGGATAGACCTTGCCCAGGTAGCCACGGCGATAGATCTGGCCAAGGTAGTAATCGGCGGCGACTTCACGGCCGACGGCTTTCTGGAAGTGTTCCTCGGCGACCTTGGCGTCGGCCGGGACCATCTTGCCTTCGTAGTAGAGCTTGCCCAGCAACAGCTCGGCGCGCGGTTGGTCGGCGGCGCGGCCGTTGTCCAGGTACTTCATCATCTGGTCGACATCGCCGAGTTCCGGGAAGTCGTAGATCAGTTGCGCGAGGGTGACCCACGAGGCCGGGTAGCCCGGAGCGATGGGTTCAAGCAGCGACTGCGCGGTTTTTTCGTCGGGCGTGCCCAGGGTCCGATCGGCGAGCACGCGGGCGACGCTGTCGACACGCTGGGCGGAAACGGCGCCGCGACTGTGAGCGGCCTGCATCTGCTTGATCAGCTCGGCCTGTTGCTCCGGCTTGGCCTGTTTCTGGTAGACCGTGGCCAGTTCGACGTAGCAGATGTCGGTGGTGTTGAGCGCGGCCTTGCAGACCTTTTCCACTTCGTCGAGGTGCTGGTCGTAGGTGCCCTGGGTGCGATACAGCAGCACTTGCGCCAGGCCCGCTTCCGGTTTGCCTTCGGCGCGCCATTGGCTGATCTGCTGCTGGGCGTCGACGTTGGGGAAGCTGTGCGGGTATTGCAGGTACAGCATCGCCAACGGGATCAGGGTGTTGCCTTCGCCGGCGGCCGAGGCTTTTTTCAACAGGCCTTCGGCTTCGTGCTGTTCGGCTTCGGTGGAGCCGGGCTTGGCCACCAGCAGGCGACCCAGGCGTGCCTGGGCTCGCGGTGAAACGCTGGCCGCGGCGCGGTAAGTCGCTTCGGCCTGTTTCATCTGCGCCGGGTCGCGGCTGTCGACCTGAAGATCGGCCAGGCCAACCTGGGCTTCGCTGTAGCCCAGGTCTGCCAGTTGCTGGTAGTTCGCCGCGGCAGTGGCGGTATCGCCGCGCTTGAGCGCTTCGTTGGCCAGGCGCTGGTCGGGCAGGCCGGCGCAACCGGCGAGGCTCACCGCCAATGCAACGGCACACAGTGAACCCATGTGGGAGCGGGCTTGCTCGCGAAAGCTGTGTGTCAGCCGGCATTGATTTTGAATGTTGAACCGCATTCGCGAGCAAGCCCGCTCCCACAGGGGATGTGGTGTGTTCACAAGATCTGGCGTCGTCACGTGCATGTCCTCCGGTTACAGACCAGCAGCCATGGCTTTGTCGATCAGCCAGTTCAGGTTCGGGCCACGGTCGCTGTTCACTTCCACCGGACGGCCGGCGAGGCTGCTGTCCAGGGCTTCGTCAGGCTGGATCAGGACGCGGATGTCGGATGACAGGTCGGCGCTTTTCAGGCTGGTGCTGCTGACGATCTTGCCGGTGCGGGTCTTGTCTTCGCCGGCGATCTGGAAGCGCACCGGGGTGCCTGGCAGAACGTCGCCGAACTGGCGATAGGAGAAGCGCGCCTCGACGTTGGCTTCGGTATTGCGTGGCACCAGTTGGAAGATCACGTCGCCTTTGCTGGCGTACTGACCGTCGGCGACCATTTGCTGGGCCACGGTGCAATCGCACGGCGAGGTCAGGGTGCCGGTCATCTGCTTGCCGAACAGCTCTTCAACCTTGGCCGGGGCCAGTTGATCGTCTTCCAGGTGACCCTTGAGCACGTCGAGCATGCTGGTGCTGAAGGTCGCCAGCGGTGCGCCTTTGGCTGCAACGCCATCGCCTTTCACCAGGCTCTGCACGGTGCCGTCGCGGGGCATGGTGATGTTCACGCCCGGCACGCTGACCAGGCCGGCCTGGGCGTGGCTGACGAAGTACATGCCGTACACCGATTTGAAGATGAAGCCGAACGCCGCCAGGCCGACGACGAAAACCCCCAGGCTGAGTGTCACTGCTTTCATGCGCCCGAACGCGCTCATGCCGTGGCCGCCGTCCTTGATCTTGCGCGCCTTGGTGAAGTTGTCGCGCTGCAGGGTCGCCAGCACTTCGCCGATGGTGACGATGTCGCCCGCCAGGTGCGAAGTGATCAGGTGGCGCAAGGTCGAGATGTCTTGTGGTTCCAGGTTCTGGAACTGGCAGCCGGTACGACCGGTCTCGCGATCATGGGAGCGCACCTGCAACTCAACGTCCATGGCCAGGCCGAGGTTGTCGATGACGAATTGCAGGCGGGCCTTGTACTTGTCGCCGATCTTCAGTGGCAGTTGCCCGGCATTGAAGGCCAGGCCACCGGCGGACAGGTCGATCACTCGCGCTTCGACCGGCGTACGGTCAGGGCCGAAGAAACGCAGCTTGGCCGGGATTTTCACTCGGGCGTGTTGGCGCTGGGCTTCGGATTCATGCACTACGTTGGCGTTGACGGCGGTATTCATATGGGCGATTTCCTGGTTAATTCAATAAGGGGGCGGTCAGACCATCATCAGCAGCACGGCGACAAAAATGCTGCCGGCGGAGAAGGTCATGGTCCGAGACGACCAGGTGTTGAACCAACGTTGAAAGCTGGCGAGATCACGGGTCAGGGAAGTGGGCTGGCGAGTCCAGGACTGTTGGTCGAGGCGGAAGAACACGTAGATCTTCACCAGCGCGCCGACGATCTGGTTGTAATAGAGAATCGCCGGGTAAGCCGGGCCGATCCGGTGACCGGAGCAGGACAGCAACAGGGTCAGGATCAGGCGGGTGATGCCGATCCACAGCAGGTACACCAGGATGAACGCGGTGCCGTACTTGAAGCTGGCGATCAGCGCCACGGTCAAGCCCAGCAGGGAGGTCCACATCGACACGCGCTGATCGAACAGCACCACCGAGGTGAACGCACCGAGGCGTTTGACCCCAAGGCCGAGGGCCCGGGAGTTCTGGCGCAGGTTGTTGCCGTACCAGCGGAACATCAGCTTGCGACTGGCCTTGATGAAGCTCTTCTCAGGCGGATGCTCGACGGTGTTGATCGCCGCGTCCGGCACGTAGAAGGTGTCGTAGCCCAGGCGCATCAGGCTGAACCAGCTCGACTTGTCGTCACCGGTGAGGAATTTGAAACGACCCAGGCGCCAGTGTTGCAGCGAGTCGCTTTCCACGTCGGCGATGAATTCCGGGTTGGTGACCACGGTGGCACGGAACACCGACATGCGCCCGGTCATGGTCAGCACGCGCTTGGACAAAGCCATCGAGCACATGTTGATGTGGCGCTGGGCGAAACGCAGCTTGTGCCATTCGCTCATGATGTAGCCGCCGCGCACTTCGCAGAACTCGTTGGTGGTGAGGCCGCCGACGTTGCCGAACAGCTGGAACCACGGCACGGTCTTGCGCACTGTGCCTTCGCCAAGCACGGTGTCGCCATCGATCACAGCCACCACGGCGCGGTCATCCGGCAAGTGGCGGGAGATGGCGCGGAAACCGTAGGCCAGGCCGTCGCGCTTGCCGGTGCCGGGAATGCGCACGAAGTCGAGCTTGACCCGGGCAGGCGGGTTCATCCGGTTCCACAGGCTCTTGACCAGCAGTTCATCGGACATTTCAACGATGGAGCAGACCACGGTGGTTGGCAGCTCGCAGTCGATCGCTTCGCGGATCACCGAGCTGTAGACCTGCGCGGTGGTCAGCGCATCGATACGAAAACTGGTGACCATCAAAAATACATGGGACGGGTCCGCCGCCTTGCCCAGCTTGCGCACTTTGCGCCGCAGGTGCGGGTAGACCACGTACAGGAACAGCATGCCGCGCAGAAAGTGCGTGGCACCCATCGAGTAGCGCCAGATACCGACGATACCGATCAGGAAAATGAAGTCCTTCGACTCGGAGTCGAACGTGGACACAGGCAGCGCCATGGCGATGCCCATCAATAAACTCAGGTAGAACAGCCAACCGGCGGCCTGGAGTAGGCCGTGCTTTAGCCTGTGCATAATCTGCATCCGTCTCGATCTCGGGCGAGCCTGTGGGGTGGCCCGATGGGGTTAAGGCAGGCTTGTGAAAACTGGCGGCACCCGTTCTGGATGACGCCAGAGTCCCTGTAGGAGCTGGCGAAGCCTGCGATCTTTTGATCTTTAGCCATCGCCTGCGCCAAAAGATCGCAGCCTGCGGCAGCTCCTACAGATACCGCGTTACCAGCAGATGCCTTCAGTCCGGCCAGTCACGCTGGTGGCCTTGGACATGAAGCCGACCAGGTCGATCACCTGCTTGCCGTGTGGAACGTTCTGCACCAGGGCGCGGAATTTCTCGTCACGGTTGCCGAGGATGATCACGTCGGAGTTGTTGATCACTTCGTCGAAGTCGGCGTTGAGCAAGGACGAGACGTGGGGGATCTTCGACTCGATGTAGTCCTTGTTCGCGCCGTGAACGCGGGCGTATTCGACGTTGCTGTCGTAGATGCTCAGGTCGTAGCCCTTGCCGATCAGCATTTCCGCCAGGTCCACCAGCGGGCTTTCGCGCAGGTCGTCGGTGCCGGCCTTGAAGCTCAGGCCCAGCAGGGCGACTTTGCGTTTGTCGTGGCTGGAAACGATGTCGAAGGCGTTCTGCACCTGGGACTCGTTACTGCGCATCAGCGAGTTGAGCAGCGGTGCTTCCACGTCCAGGGAGCCGGCGCGGTAGGTCAGGGCACGCACGTCTTTGGGCAGGCAGGAACCGCCGAAGGCGAAGCCCGGGCGCATGTAGTACTGGGACAGGTTCAGGGTCTTGTCCTGGCAGACCACGTCCATCACTTCACGACCGTCGACGCCGACGGCCTTGGCGATGTTGCCGATCTCGTTGGCGAAGGTCACCTTGGTGGCGTGCCACACGTTGCAGGTGTACTTGATCATTTCGGCAACGGCGATGTCCTTGCGGATGATCGGTGCGTCGAGTTCTTCGTACAGCGATTGCAGAACGTCGCCCGAGGCCTTGTCGAACTCGCCGATGACGGTCATTGGCGGCTGGTCGTAGTCGGCGATGGCGGTGCTTTCGCGCAGGAACTCAGGGTTCACGGCAACACCGAAATCGACGCCGGCCTTCTTGCCGGAGCAGTCTTCGAGAATCGGGATCACCACGTTGGCCACGGTACCTGGCAGCACGGTGCTGCGAACCACGATGGTGTGGCGGGTGGTCTTGTCACGCAGGACAAAACCGATCTCGCGGCACACGGCTTCGATGTAGTTCAGTTCCAGATCGCCGTTCTTCTTGCTCGGCGTACCGACGCAGATCATCGACAGGTCGGTGTCGCGAATGGCCTCGGCGAAGTTGGTGGTGCCACGCAGGCGACCGGTCTGGATACCCTGGGCCAGAAGTTCGCCCAGGCCTGGTTCAACAATCGGCGATTTGCCGGCATTGATCATATCGATCTTGTCTTTGGCAACATCGACGCCAACGACGTCATGGCCCCGTGCAGACAGGCAGCCGGCACAGACAGCGCCTACGTAACCCAAACCAAATATGCTGATGCGCATCGCATTTACCTCAGTGTTGATCAAGCCATTAGATGGCCGGAGTTAATGGTGTTCAGCGGTTATAGTGCACGCGGAAGTTACGCCTGGCAGGCGCGACAATACCGCGTGCTGGCATAAAAGTTCCGAGTGTCTAAGTAAGTGCACTCAAGGTGTGCGCAACTAGGCCTTGTTGTTATGACTTGCCCTGTTATGCAGCCCGTCCTCTGTTCAGAAGAAGTTCGTGCAATGTTCCTGCACGCTCGATGTCAGGCCGAAAGCCCGTAGATCAAGCGTTTTGGTGCCCGGGTGAGCACGTTTATAGGGACGCGGCCTTGGCCTTGCAGGGGATATTAATGGTGCGTATCTCCTGTGCGTTCTGGTATTGCCCAAATCATGGGTTAGTCAGTGGAAGTTAGTATTGCAACTTCACTACATGGTTCCCTGATCTGCGTAAGTTATCTCGTACATCCTCGGAGAGAATCGTTACCGGTGGTATGAGCGGTGCATCTGGACATAGTTCCGGTCCGCTCATCACGAAATCTGAAATTTCTTGAAATATTGTCAAAGATGGCACTGCTCTCAAATTGATAGCACTTGCCGTTTCGCCCTTTATATATAGGCGGATTATTGGAGGGGATAGTTTTTTGCCACTATCGATAATTTTTTTCGGTGCCACTACTGAAAAAAATGATCGAAGTCGAGTGAAACTAAAGTTAGAAAATTGACAGGTGGTATTTTGGCGTCATAAAAATGACGAAAAAAGCGGGGGATTTCGAGGGGATCAGTGGGGGCGCACGAGGGGAGCTGGAGGGTCGTGCGCCGACCCGTTGCTTTACTCTGGTGCGTGGTCGCGCAGGAACACCAGGTTGTCCGGTTTAGACTGTTCGGCGCTGTAGCGATAGCCCTGAACATCGAACTGCTTGAGGGCTTGCGGATCGTTGATGCGTTCTTCGATGACGAAGCGGCTCATCATGCCCCGGGCCTTTTTCGCGTAGAAGCTGATGATCTTGTACTGACCGTTCTTCAGGTCCTTGAACTCGGTGTTGATGATGCGTGCGTTCAAGGCGCTGCGCTTGACCGCCGAGAAATACTCGTTGGACGCCAGGTTGAGCAGCACGTCATCGCCCTGGTCGGCCAGGGCTTCGTTCAGCCATTCGCTGATCCGCGTACCCCAGAAGGCATACAGGTCCTTGCCCCGGGCATTGGCCAGTTTGGTGCCCATTTCCAGACGGTACGGCTGCATCAGGTCGAGGGGACGCAGCAGGCCATACAGGCCGGAGAGCATGCGCAGATGTTGCTGGGCGTAGTCGAAGTCGGCTTCGCTGAAAGTTTGCGCATTGAGCCCGGTGTAGACATCGCCCTTAAACGCCAGCAAGGCCTGCTTGGCGTTGGCCGGGGTGAAGGCGGGTGTCCAGCTGCCGAAGCGGGCGGCGTTGAGCCCGCCGATCTTGTCGGAAACGTGCATCAGTTCGCTGATCTGCGCCGGGGTCAGCTCGCGCAGCTGCAGGATCAGCTCCTGGGAATGGTCGAGGTATTGCGGCTGGGTAAAGCGCTGGGTCGCCGGCGGCGTTTCGTAATCGAGGGTCTTGGCGGGGGAAATCACCGTCAGCATGAAGTCGTCTCCTTTAATCGTGGCGGCGATTCTAGGGGGTTGACCGTGTTGACTCCAGCTATCGGTGCGATAGGTGATCGGTGGCGTCATGGGACAAGATCGCAGCCTCGCTTCGCGAGACAGCTCCTACGGGACCGGGTTGGCTTGAAAATGGACCGTACCCGGGAGCGGGTTGGCTTGAACTCGGTACAGCCCCCCCTGTAGGAGCTGTCTCGCGGAGCGAGGCTGCGATCTTTTGATCTCCCCGCGATATAGTGCCGCCCGGGCCCGGTTATGGAGACTTCCCATTGCGCATCGTTTTTCTCATCTCGATCTGGCTATTTAGCTTCGGCGTCATGGCGGCACCCGGTGAAGTAGCAACGCTGGATCGCAGCACCTGGCCGGAAAAACTCGACAACCCGACTCTGTTCGATGTCGCCTCGCGGGCCGAAATCCTCATGTTCGCCCGGGTGCTGCTGGCCAGTGAAGCCCTGGACGAGGCGGCGCTGGCGCAACGCCTTGGCTTGCGCACCATCAACCTGGAGTCGGTCAATCGGGTTCGCCAGCGCCTGTGGCAACGCCTGCTGGCCAACTACAACTTCGCTCAGCAGAGTTGCGACCAGGACGCCTCCTTCTGTTTCCTGGTCGAGGACATGGCCACCCTGCGCGAGCAGGCCGGCAAGTTCCAGCTCAGCGAGGACAGCTACTACACCCGATGGTCCGAGCCGAGTCGCCTGTTCCACACCCAGTACCTGGATGAGCAACTGCGCAAGGCGGCGCTGTTCCCGCAAACCAGCAGCGAAGTCGATCGTTTTGGCGACTATGAACGCAATGGCGACGGCATGCATGATCGGCTGTTTCTATTGACCTTCGACAGCGCCGCCAATGCCACGCCGGACAATACCGACTGGATTGCCGAGTACCTGCGCAAGGCCAACCTCAGTGGCACCTTCTTCGTGCTCGGCAAGGACCTCCAGGCCCGTTTAAACGAGCGTTCGGTGGCCAGCCTGCAGTCGACCTGGTCAACCCAGTGCATCGGCGTGCAGGGCTGGGAATTTCGCTCCCACAGCCACTGGCAGGACTGGCAGGACTCGGTACGCCGCAGCGTCGAGCTGGCCAAAAGCAAGCTGCCGGAGAACTTCGTGCCGCTGTTTCGCCCGCCCGATGGCCAGCGCCGCGCCGACGCCGCCGCTTTCTTCAAGGCCCAGGGCTTGCAGGTCGCCCTGTGGGATATCGATGCCCAGGACGGTGCGGGCAAGCTCAAGGGCAGCCAGAGTGCGCAACGGGTGCTGACCCTGATGCTGCTGTGGCGCCACGGGGTGATCAATTTCAATGTGAAGCAGGAGGGGGTGAAAACGGCGTTGCCCTGGCTGATCACACAAACGGCGCAGAGCGGGATCGGGTGGGAAGACTGTCAGGAGGGATTTCGCTGAAAACCGCCAAAGCCCGTAAACATTGGGTGAAAGGCGATTTTAGAGGTGATTTTGCTGCAGGTTGACTTCCGACTGTAAACGGGTGATGGCAGTCCGCCAAGTGTTATTGGTCATTCTGAAAAATAAACTTCAAAAAAGCGTCAAAGTACTTTTTTCTGTCATGGGTTTTGGAGTATTACGAAGACAGACCGCCGAAACCTGCAACACAGGTGGCGTCTCCCAAGACCCGCATGTATGCAGAACACTTGAGTCCCCGCAGGTGTATTCGGTAGTCACTTCGAGGCGCAGCACCGCCAAGGTATTGCGTCGACTGGCTCCCACAAAGGTGACCGAGTATGGATGATCACGGACGTAGCTCTTCTTCCAACCAGCCAATCCTTTATGTACTCGATACCAACGTATTGATTCACGATCCAAACGCGCTGCTTAACTTCGAAGAACACCACGTCGCGATCCCGATGACCGTGCTTGAGGAACTCGACAAGCTCAAGAGCGGGCATCACAGCGTTGCCGCCGAATGCCGCCAGGCCATCCGGCTGATCGACAAGACCCTGGGCGATGCCTCACCCGAGGACGTCGAGCAGGGTGTGCCGATCCAGCGGGGCAAGAGCGGACCCAAGGGCTTGCTGTCAATTCTGATGAGCAAGCACGCCGAGCCGAACCTGATTCTGCCCGAGCACCTGAACGACAACAAAATCATCAACCAATTGATCGACCTGCACGCGCGCGATCCGCAGAAGCCCGTGGTGCTGGTCACCAAAGACATCAACATGCGCCTCAAGGCCCGCGCCTGCGGGATCGCGGCCGAGGACTACAGCACCGACCAGCTGGTCGACGACGTATCGCTGCTGCCTAATGGCTACCACAACATGACCGGCTCCTTCTGGGACCGCGTGAGCAAGGTCGAAACCCGCCAGGACCACGGCCGCACCTGGCATCAGGTACAGCTGATCGACAATCTGCCCGCAGTGCATATCAACGAGTTCATCATCGACGAGCAGGGGTTCGTCGGCTGGATCAAGGAGATCGAGGAAGACAAGCTGCTGATCCTGGACCTGCACCAGGAACCGCTGCTGCACCAGGAAGCCTGGGGCCTCAAGCCGCGGGACATCTATCAGAGCCTGGCGCTGTATGCCTTGCTCGATCCGGACATCCACCTGGTCAACCTGTCCGGTGCCGCAGGCTCCGGTAAAACCATCCTCGCGCTGGCCGCGGCCATTGAACAGACGATGGTCAGCAAGCGCTACCGCCGCATCATCGCCACCCGCAGCGTGCAAGGCCTGGACCAGGAGATCGGCTTCCTGCCCGGCACCGAAGCGGAAAAAATGGAGCCTTGGCTGGGCGCCATCACCGACAACCTCGAAGCCTTGCACATGGATGACGAAAGCACCCATGGCAGCGTTGACTACATCCTCAGCAAAGTGCCGTTGCAGTTCAAATCCCTCAACTACATCCGGGGCCGCAGCTTCCAGCAGAGCCTGATCCTGATCGACGAATGCCAGAACCTCACGCCGCACCAGATGAAAACCATCATCACCCGTGCCGGTGCCGGTTCCAAAGTGGTGTGCCTGGGCAACCTGGCACAGATCGACACCCCTTACCTGTCCGCGACCAGCTCCGGGCTGACCTACCTGACTGAACGCTTCAAGGACTTCCCGAACGGGGTGCACATCACCCTGCAAGGGGTGCCACGTTCGATCCTGGCCGAATACGCCGAATCGCATCTGTAACCTTCACCCAAAACCGGGCGGCCCCAAAGCCGCCCGGTTTTTTATGGCCGACAAAAACCTTGTAGGAGCTGGCTTGCCAGCGAAGGGGGCTTTGAAGCTTGCATTGAATTCAAGGCCCTCATCGCTGGCAAGCCAGCTCCTACAGGAATGCGTCCATCCGATAATCTGGCGTGCGAAAATCTGACCCACAGGTTTACAATCGAAACTCCTGATCAGGAGTAACCCCGTGCTGACTCATCTCGATTCCCAAGGCCGCGCCAACATGGTCGACGTCACCGAAAAAGACGTGACCTTCCGTGAAGCGACGGCCCAGGCGCTGGTGCGCATGCTGCCCGAAACCTTGCAAATGATCGTCAGTGGCGGTCACCCCAAGGGCGATGTGTTCGCCGTGGCCCGCATTGCCGGCATCCAGGCGGCGAAAAAGACCAGCGACCTGATTCCCCTGTGCCATCCGCTGATGCTGACCGGGGTCAAGGTCGAACTCAGTGCCGAAGGCGAGGACAGCGTGCGCATCGTCGCGTGCTGCAAGTTGTCCGGGCAGACCGGTGTCGAGATGGAGGCCCTGACCGCCGCCAGCGTCGCCGCCCTGACCATCTATGACATGTGCAAGGCCGTGGATCGCGGCATGACCATCGAAAGCGTGCGCCTGCTGGAGAAGGTCGGCGGCAAGAGCGGGCATTTCCAGGCGGATCAGCCATGAACGTGACCGTGAAATTTTTTGCCCGTTACCGCGAAGCGCTGGGCGTTGACGCGGTGAAGGTCGAGGGCGACTTCGCCACCGTCGACGACGTGCGCGCATTGCTGGCCCAGCGCGACGGCGCCGAGGTATTGAGCGAGCAGAACCTGATGTGCGCGCGCAACGAAGATCTGTGCCAGCTCGACGAACCGGTCAGCGATGGCGATGAAGTGGCGTTTTTCCCCACCGTGACCGGGGGCTGAGCCATGGCCATTCGCGTGCAATCGACCGCGTTCGACCCTGGTGCCGAAGTCAACGCCATGCACGATGCCAATGTCGGCGTCGGCGCGGTGGTGAGTTTCGTCGGCTACGTTCGCGACTTCAATGACGGCCTGGATGTCGCCGGGATGTTCCTCGAACACTATCCGGGCATGACCGAAAAAGCCCTCGGCAAGATCGCCACCGAGGCCGAGCAGCGCTGGCCCTTGCTCAAGCTGGAAGTGCTGCATCGCATCGGGGCCCTGGAGCCCGGCGAGCCCATCGTCTTCGTCGGCGCCGCCAGCGCCCACCGCCAGGCGGCCTTCGACGCCTGCGCCTTTGTCATGGACTACCTGAAAACCCGCGCCCCGTTCTGGAAAAAGGAAAACACCAGCGATGGGCCGCGTTGGGTCGAGGGGCGTGACAGCGATCATGCGGCGGCGGATCGCTGGAAGCGGTAATTCCTGCGGCGTTCTTTAGTCAGTCTTCGCGAGCAAGCCCGCTCCCACAGTGATCTGCTGTGAACACAAACTCTGTGTACGACACAGACCCCTGTGGGAGCGGGCTTGCTCGCGAAGAGGCCATCCGCTTCACCCAAGAACCGCTTGATTGACCACCCGACCATCGGCCGGCACGCCACCCATTTACCCGATTGACGCCAAATACATAAAAGTCCAGTATGGAATTCTAAGTACAAAAAAGGCTTCCCCCCAGATTCTGCTCTTTCTTCTGTCTTGCCAAACCAACAACAACCCGCGAGAGAACGAACATGAAGAAACTCCCCCTCATCACCGGTCTGGCCCTGAGCCTGTTGGCGTGCAGCAACCTGTTTGCCGCCGAGAAAACCCTGCGCATCGGTATCGAAGCGGCCTACCCACCATTCGCCTCCAAGACCGACAAAGGCGAGATCGCGGGCTTCGACTACGACATCGGCAATGCCCTGTGCGCGCAGATGAAGGTCAAGTGCGTGTGGGTCGAGGGCGAGTTCGACGGCCTGATTCCTTCCCTTAAGGTGAAGAAGATCGACATGGCCCTGTCGTCGATGACCATCAACGAAGACCGCAAGAAGTCGGTGGATTTCACCCACAAGTACTACTTCACCTCGTCGCGCCTGGTCATGAAGGAAGGCGCGGTCGTCGATGACCAATACGCCAGCCTCAAAGGCAAGACCGTGGGCGTGCAACGGGCGACCACCACCGACCGCTACGCGACCGAAGTCTTCGAACCCATGGGCGTCAACGTCAAGCGCTACAGCAACAACGAAGAGATCTACATGGACCTGGCGGCCGGTCGCCTGGATGCCATCTTCGCCGACACCATTCCCCTCAACGACTTCCTGTCGATGCCACGGGGCAAGGGCTACGCTTTTGTCGGACCAGAGCTCAAGGACCCGAAATACGTGGGCGAGGGCGCCGGGATTGCAGTACGCAAGGGCAACACCGAGCTTGTCTCGGAGCTGAACACCGCGATCGACGGCATCCGCGCCAGTGGCGAATACCAGAAGATCTCTCAGCACTACTTCAAGTCTGATATCTACGGCGAGTGATCAATTGTTCTCGGGGCTTTCTCGCGAAGGCCCCACTGCATTGCAGCTTTTCGAGGGCTGCAGATTGAGCGCCAGTACGCTCGCCAGCACGATGAGCATCCCGGTGATGACCATGATCGACGGGCGCTCAGCCAGAACAACCGAGGCCATCAGCATGGCCGTGGGCGGTATCAGGTAAAGCGAAATGGAAGCGCGACTCACGTTGCTGTGAGTCAGTACGTAGGCCCAGGCGAGGTACGCAAGGGCACTGGGGAAAATGCCCAGGATAAGCACTGCCAGGTTGACCGAAGCTGAGGCGTTCTGCACTTCGCTCCACAAGCCCGGTGTATACACCAGTAATAATGTCGTGCCCGACCAGATGGTGTAACACACCATCGTCAGCCCGTCGTAGCGATGGGAATGGCGTTTTTGCAGGGCGAAATAGAGACTCCAGGACAAGGCCGCGAGCAGGATCAGCAGCCCGTGCGCATCCAGTTCTCCAAAGCCACGATCACCCGTCACCACGACCCCCGCACCGAGCAAGCCGCACAGCACACAGATCCACTGCCAGCTGTTGACCCGGTCCTTGAACACGAAATGCGCCAGTAGGGTGCTGAACAGCGGCGTGGATTGCGCAAGCACACTGGCCGCGCCGGCGCTGACGCCTCGTTGGCCGAAGTTGAGGGCGATGTGGTGCAGGCTGACAGCAAAGAATCCCAGCAAAAACAACAGTGGCAGGTCTTTCAGGCGCGGTAGGGAAATACGCGTCACCAAAGCGACCCCAGCCATGAACGTAGAGGCGATGAGAAAGCGGATCAGCGCCAGATGACCCGGCTCGTAAGCACCCAGGCCGATGCGGATGCCGATGGGGGAGTAGGCCCAGCAGAGGATCACGAAAACCGTCGCCAAGGCGATTTTTACGCCAGGCCTTTCGGCGAGGCGGCGTTGAACAAAATCCATAAGGCGATCCTCTGTGTCCGGCGGAAAAAGGCGTAGTGCAATGCCGACACTCGAATTATCAAAACCCTATGAATTCACTACAAGTGACTTAAAATGACTTAAGTATTCACTTTGGGTGACCTATGGAGCTGTCCCAGCTGCGCATGTTCAACACGGTTCATCACCTGGGCAGCATCGCGCGCGCGGCCGAGGCGCTGCACTGTGTGCCGTCCAATATCACCGCGCGCCTCAAGTCCCTGGAGCGTGAACTCGGCACGCCGCTGTTTTCCCGCGACGGCCGTGGATTGCGGATCACGCCCGCCGGGGAGGTGTTTCTTGATTACACGACGAAAATCCTCGGCCTGGCCGAAGAGGCGCGCAGGGCTTTGGCACCCGGCAGTGCCCCGAGCGGTCCTCTGCGCATTGGTGCCATCGAATCCAGTGCCACGGGGCGATTGCCCAGGTTACTGGCCAAGTACCACGAGCTTTATCCACAGGTGATGCTGGAGTTGAGCACCGGAACCTGGGCTCAATTACTCGACGACACCCAGCATCGTCGGCTGGATGGGGCGTTCGTGGCGGTCAACGTTGATCGCCCGGGACTGCAGCGGGAAGTGATGTACCGCGAAGACCTGATTCTCATCGCATCCGCCTCCCATGGGCCTTTGCGCAAGGCGGCGGACCTGCAGGGCAAGGCGATTTTCATGTGGCCCCCGGGTTGCCCGTACCGCTTCGCGCTGGAACAGTGGCTGTTGCGCCATGACCAGGTGCAACCGATTGTCAGCATCGCCAGCTATGGCACCATCGTTGGCTGTGTCAGCGCCGGTGCCGGCGTCGCGCTGGTGCCCCGGGGAATCTACGAGCAGTATGGTCCCGGCGGAGGTTGCCAAGGCTATGAGTTCCCGGAACTGACGAGCATCGACAACCTCTTTTACTGGCACGAAAATGCGGGTCGGCACCCGGCTCGCGAGGCCTTTGTGAAGTTGTTGCAGGCCGAGTTCGAGGGGCCGGGGTCGTCAGGGTTAATCCCGTCTTAACTGGCCTGTCGTCTATTTCCCCACAATCCGCCAGTGCGCTCCAGCCCTCTCAAAGGTCAAGGCCAGCGTGTAAACTGGCGGGCAATCGATAGTCAAAAGGGAAACACGATGAGCGAGGAAACGATGCGTCTGGGCCGTGAACGGCGCTACCTGGTGCTGTTGGGCATCATCTGCCTGGCGCTGATCGGCGGTGCGCTGTACATGCAGGTGGTGTTGGGCGAGGCGCCGTGCCCGTTGTGCATCCTGCAGCGTTATGCACTGTTGTTGATCGCGCTCTTCGCGTTCATCGGTGCGGCCATGCGCACCCGCCGCAGCATCACGGTGCTGGAGACCCTGGTAGTCATTTGTGCCCTGGCCGGCGTCGGGGTGGCGGGGCATCACGTCTATACGCAGTTCTATCCGGCCGTCAGTTGTGGCATCGATGTACTGCAACCGATTGTCGATGGCTTGCCGCTGGCGAAGATCTTCCCGCTGGGCTTCCAGGTCGACGGTTTTTGCTCCACGCCGTACCCGCCGATCCTGGGCTTGTCCCTGGCGCAGTGGGCGCTGGTGGCCTTCGTGCTGGTGGTGGTACTGGTGCCGTTGCTGACGCTGCGCAATCGCAAGTCGCTGCGCTGATAGGCCAGAAACGCCCCGGTCCTCGATGAGAGGGCCGGGGCGTTTTTGCATTTCCGGGGCCAGGTGAAAAGACCGTGACGAGCGGCAACGAGGGGTGCGACAAATGTGCGACATGTTGTCACATCGCGAGTGTCGCACGGCGCTTTCGAGGGTTGGATTGGTGTGGCGTCCTGCAATGAAATTGGCGTGTTTGAGCGTCGCATGATAATTGCGGGGTCAATCGGGAACAGACAGTTTTAACAGGTTGTGGCGATTTGCCAGAGCCCTTGTCATACCGGGGCTAGGGCGGGGTTGTGGACCCTGTTCAAGCGTCTAAGGCTGTCTGAATCGAGGGTGGTAGCCCTACTATTTTTGGTGTTTTTGTTGAGAATCAATTTCGATAAGATGCGCCACTTTTACACAATTGAGTCAGGATTGTTGCGGTCAGGGATAAAAATTATTTCGGGATAAGACATGGTTTATAAAACGCTACATATCTACAATCGCCCGCACTGAATTCCCGGCACTGCTCACCCAGGCTCTGGTGCATGAGTGGCACGAGGGTGTCGAGAGGCCTTTTGGCCTCATGTGACGCCCAGGTGTCGGTGCCTCCAACTATCCGCACCAAATGGAATTGGGCTGTAACAAGGCCTTTGACCACGAATTCGAATAAGAACTCACCGCTGGCCCAGGATTTGTCGAAACGCCTCTGACGCTCGACGGGCAAGCCCTTATTCAATCCAAGAAAAATGCCAACCCTTGGCAGGGTGAAGTGTTGGCGATCAAAACCCAACTGCATTGCGCAAGCTGCTTTAGAGGTCGTGAGATGAGTAAAAACAGGTACCCCAGACTACTAGGCTTATTGCCGCTGCTCGGCACGTTGTTGCTGGGAGGCTGCAACATGACCTTGCTCAATCCCACGGGCCAGGTTGGCCTGGAACAGCGAAACCTGATCATCACCGCCACGCTGCTGATGCTGTTGGTCGTGGTGCCGGTCATCGTGATGACCTTCCTGTTCGCCTGGAAATACCGCGCGTCCAACACCAAGGCGACCTACACGCCTAAATGGAACCACTCCACCAAGATCGAGATCGCGGTGTGGACTGTTCCGGTGTTGATCATCATTGCCCTGGGTTACATCACCTACAAGTCGACCCACGAGCTGGACCCGTACCGTCCGATCGAATCCGACGTGAAGCCTGTGACCATCGAAGTGGTCGCGCTGGACTGGAAGTGGCTGTTCATCTACCCGGAACAAGGCATTGCCACGGTCAACAAGATCGTGTTCCCGGCGCACACGCCAATCAACTTCAAGATCACCTCCGACGCCGTGATGAACTCGTTCTTCATCCCGGGCCTGGGCGGCCAGATCTACGCGATGGCGGGCATGCAGACCAGAATGCACCTGATCGCCGACCGCAACGCTGAAATGGACGGCATCTCTGCCAACTACAGCGGTGCCGGTTTCACCGGTATGAAATTCAAAGCGATCGCAACTTCCCAGGAAGATTTCGACGCCTGGGTAAGTGAAGTCAAAAAGGCACCTAAACAGCTTGAACAAGCTGAATACGCAGCCCTTTCCAAGCAGAGCCAGAACAACCCAGTCGAGCTCTACTCCTCGGTGACGCCGAACCTGTTCCAGATCATCGTCGACAAGTACGAAGGCATGAAACCTGGTCCTAAGGTCAAGCACGAGAAGAAAGAGAAAGAAGTGGCCGCTACGGACATGAACTCGCATTCAGCTGCCGGGGCAGAGGAGTAAACGATGTTTGGTAAATTAAGTTGGGAAGCGGTGCCGTTCCACGAGCCGATCGTGATGGTGACCATCGCCATGATCGCGCTCGGTGGTCTGGCACTGTTCGCGGGTATCACTTATTTCAAGAAGTGGACCTATCTGTGGACCGAGTGGCTGACTTCGGTCGACCACAAGAAAATCGGCGTGATGTACATCATCGTCGCCATGGTCATGCTGCTGCGCGGCTTTGCCGACGCCATCATGATGCGTACCCAGCTGGCCATGGCCACCGAGGGTTCGCCTGGCTACCTGCCACCTGAACACTATGACCAGATCTTCACCGCCCACGGTGTGATCATGATCATCTTCATGGCGATGCCATTCTTCACCGGCCTGATGAACCTTGCAGTGCCGCTGCAGATCGGCGCGCGTGACGTTGCCTTCCCGTTCCTGAACTCCCTGAGCTTCTGGCTGCTGGTTTCCGGCGTGGTGCTGATCAACCTGTCCCTGGGCGTCGGCGAATTCGCCAAGACCGGTTGGGTTGCCTATCCGCCGCTGTCGGGCCTGCAATACAGCCCTGGCGTGGGGATGGATTACTACATCTGGGCGCTACAGCTATCCGGGTTAGGTACGACGCTGACGGGGGTTAACTTCCTCGCCACCGTGCTGAAAATGCGTACCCCTGGCATGAAGCTGATGGACATGCCGATCTTCACCTGGACCTGCACCTGGGCAAACGTACTGATCGTGGCTTCGTTCCCGATCCTGACCGCTACCCTGGCACTGCTGACCCTCGACCGTTACATGGATTTCCACATTTTCACCAATGAACTTGGTGGCAATCCAATGATGTACGTCAACCTGTTCTGGGCCTGG
This sequence comes from Pseudomonas sp. PLMAX, assembly GCF_046042685.1. NCBI lineage: Bacteria > Pseudomonadati > Pseudomonadota > Gammaproteobacteria > Pseudomonadales > Pseudomonadaceae > Pseudomonas > Pseudomonas sp. PLMAX. The sequence goes on from NZ_CP064949.1 coordinate 1,201,092, forward strand.
GGCCACCCTGAGGTTTACATCCTGATCCTGCCGGCATTCGGCATCTTCTCGGAAGTGATCTCGGCGTTCACCGGCAAGAAACTGTTCGGCCACCACTCGATGATCTACGCTTCGGGCGCGATCTCGGTACTGGGCTTCATGGTTTGGCTGCACCACTTCTTCACCATGGGTTCGGGTGCCAGCGTCAACGCCTTCTTCGGTCTGGCGACGATGCTGATTTCCATCCCGACGGGTGTGAAACTGTTCAACTGGCTGTTCACCATCTACCAGGGTCGTCTGCGTTTCACCAGCCAGGTGCTGTGGACCCTGGGCTTCATGGTGACCTTCGCCATCGGCGGCATGACCGGCGTACTGCTGGCCATCCCGGGTGCTGACTTCGTCCTGCACAACAGCCTGTTCGTGATCGCGCACTTCCACAACGTGATCATCGGCGGCGCGGTATTCGGCTACATCGCAGGTTTCGCGTTCTACTTCCCGAAAGCGTTCGGCTTCAAGCTGCACGAAGGCTGGGGTAAAGCAGCGTTCTGGTTCTGGATCTCGGGCTTCTTCGTCGCGTTCATGCCGCTCTATGCACTGGGCTTCATGGGCATGACCCGTCGTCTGAACGCCACCACCAACCCTGAGTGGGTGCCGTACCTGTACGTCGCCATGTTCGGTGCGGTGATGATCGCCTTCGGTATCGCCTGCCAACTGATCCAGCTGTACGTCAGTGTGCGTGACCGCAACAAGCCAGAGAACATGTGCGAACACGGTGACCCGTGGAATGCCCACACTCTGGAATGGTCGACCTCGTCGCCACCTCCGTTCTACAACTTTGCCGTGCTGCCCAAGGCTGACTGCATCGACCCGTTCACCGAAGCCAAGGAAAACGGCACCGCGTACAAGGCTCCGGCCAAGTACGAGCCGATCCACATGCCAAACAACACCGCTACCGGTGTGGTCATGGGCGCTCTGCTGACCGTGTTCGGTTTCGCGATGATCTGGCACATCTGGTGGCTGGCAATCGCGAGCCTGGTAGGCACTGTCGCCTACTTCGTGATCCACGCTGCACGTGACGACCAGGGCTATATGGTCCCGGTTGAAACGATCGAGCGCATCGAAGCCGAGCAGCACAAGCGTCTGGTAGCGGCAGGGAAAATCCCGGCCACCGCCACCCGTGTTGAAACCTCGTTGGAACAGGCTTAAACCATGTCGAACTTAGTGACCAATGTTGGACACGCCCATGGTGACCATGGGCACGATGACCACCACCACGACTCGGGCGAGATGACCGTATACGGTTTCTGGCTCTACCTGATGACCGACTGCATTCTGTTTGCGTCGATCTTCGCGGTATACGCGGTACTGGTTAACAACGTAGCGGGTGGCCCGTCGGGCCACGACATCTTCGAACTGCCCTACGTACTGGGCGAAACAGCTCTGCTGCTGTTCAGTTCGATCACCTACGGCTTCGCCATGCTGGCGTTGTACAAGGGCAACAAGAAGGCGGTGCTGACCTGGCTGGGCATGACCTTCCTGTTGGGCGCAGGCTTTATCGCGATGGAGATCAACGAGTTCCACATCTTGATCTCCGAAGGCTACGGCCCTAGCCGTTCAGGCTTCCTGTCCGCGTTCTTTACCCTGGTCGGTACTCACGGTCTGCACGTGTCCGCCGGTTTGATCTGGATGGCGATCATGATGTATCAGGTGCAGAAAAAGGGCCTGACGTCGACCAACAAGACTCGCCTGAGTTGCCTGAGCCTGTTCTGGCACTTCCTGGACGTGGTCTGGATCTGCGTCTTCACCGTTGTCTACCTGATGGGGACCCTGTAATGGCTAATGCACACTCCCATGACAGCCATGATGCTGGCCACGGCAGCGTAAAGTCGTACGCCATCGGCTTCATCCTGTCGGTGATCCTGACCGTCATCCCGTTCGGTCTGGTGATGTACCCGAGCCTGCCGAAGGCCACCACGCTGGCAATCGTTCTGCTGTTCGCAGTGATCCAGGTGATCGTTCACCTGTATTACTTCCTGCACCTGGACCGTTCCATCGCTCAGCGTAACAACGTGATCGCTTTCGTCTTTACGGCCATCGTGATCGTGCTGCTGGTTGGCCTGTCGCTGTGGATCATGTTCAGCATCCACACGTACATGATGGCGAAGTGAGGTAGACCCGATGTCGCTCAAGCACTTTATCCAAATCACCAAACCGGGGATCATTTTCGGTAACGTGCTTTCTGTGGCAGGCGGGTTCTTCCTGGCCTCGAAAGGGCATGTCGATCTGGCCGTGTTTCTGGCAGCCATGATCGGCACTTCCCTGGTCGTCGCCTCCGGTTGCGTGTTCAACAACTGCATCGACCGCGACATCGACATCAAGATGGAACGCACCAAGAACCGGGTGCTGGTCCAGGGCCTCATCTCCCTGAAACTGGCCCTGATCTATGCGACCGTCCTGGGTGTTCTCGGCGTTGCGTTGTTGTACAAGGTGGCCAACCCGTTGGCCGCTTTGTTCGCCGTGATCGGCTTCGTGATCTACGTCGGCTTCTACAGCCTGTACCTCAAGCGCAAGTCGGTTCACGGCACGCTGGTGGGCAGTCTGTCGGGCGCCATGCCGCCGGTGATCGGCTATGTCGCAGTCAGCAACACCTTCGACATGGCCGCGCTGACCCTGCTGGTGATGTTCAGCCTGTGGCAGATGCCGCATTCCTACGCCATCGCGATCTTCCGCTTCAACGATTACCTGGCCGCATCGATTCCGGTGCTGCCAGTGAAGCGCGGCATCCAGGTGGCCAAGAAGCACATCCTGCTCTACATCCTGGCCTTCCTCGTGGCGACCTTGATGCTGACCTTCAGCGGCTACGCCGGCATGAGCTACCTCGCCGTGGCCGCGGCCATGGGCATGTACTGGTTGTACATGGCCTGGACCGGCTACAAGGCAGTGGATGACACGGTCTGGGCACGCAAGCTGTTCGTGTTCTCGATCTTCACCATTACCGCGTTGAGCGTGATGATGTCCCTGGACTTCAAAGTGCCGACCGAGCTGCTGCTGACGTACGCGCCTTAAGCGTCGGATGCTGTAAAGAAAAGCCCCGCCTTCGAGAGAAGCGCGGGGCTTTTTGTTGGATTTGGGAATAGGGATTCGAAAAGACGGTTCGTCAGGAAGATGATTCGTCGGTTGCATGACTATAGGCAACTTGCCTATAGTTTGCGCATGCGAACCGTATTCTTCAAAACCACGTCCTTCACTGCTACCGTTGGAAATTATCTGACGGACGATGAGTATCGAGCGCTGCAAACCCATATGCAGCTCGATCCGCAAGCTGGGGATGTGATGCCTCGAACAGGCGGTTTCCGGAAACTACGTTGGGCGGATGGGCGTCGAGGTAAAGGCAAGCGAGGTGGCTTGCGGGTTATCTATTATTGGCTTATGAATGATGGTCAGTTCTGGATGTTTGCAATTTATGACAAAGATGAGCTTGAGAATTTGACTGCCGAGCAAGAGAAGGCGCTCAAGAAAGCCATAGAAGCAGAGTTGAAAAAACGAGGTATCCCATGAAAAAACGCGACCTGTTTGCAGAGTTGATGCAGGGCGTTGATGAGATGGCGGCTCAACGCGAAGGCAAGATTACGTTGCGCAACACGACGGTGGGGGACATTCCGGCCCCCGAGGTAGGGGCGCAAGAAATCGTCGCGTTACGGGAAAAGTTACACATGTCCCAGGCCGTTTTTGCCAAGCGGATTCGAACCAGCCCCAGTACTTTGAGAAACTGGGAACAGGAAAAGTCGAAGCCTAATGCACAGGCAGCCTTGTTGATCAGATTGGTGGAGAAATTCCCGGATATGGTTGATCGACTGGCAGTGGTTTGATCGAGCTTAGCGAACACTTGAAAAGCCCCGAGTTTCGAAAGAAACCCGGGGCTTTTTCATTTACGCGCGGTTGTTACACGGTGCTTCGAGCACCTTCACCACGTCATCGATGATCGCCTTGCTCATGTCCTGCAGGAAATGCGAGGCCCAGGTGTGTCGGTCGGAGTCACGGACAATGGCGGCGTCTGAGGCGAGCAGTTTGGCGAGGTGGAGCAGGTCGCAGGCGTGGGAGAGGGCAGAGATGACCGGACACCAGGGTTGATGCGCAACAGTGGTTCGTTGGCGTGGTAGCAGAAGGGGTGAGGCCGATGGTTTTCAGGTCTTGGGGAATTCGAGTTCTCAGGCCCGGTCGCTGAATTGGCAGCGACCGGTCGAAGTTAGCGTGTGGATATCGGAATGCACAATCGTGGCCTTGTGCTGGCCGGGATGGGATTGAGCGCCGCAGGACCCTTGTGGGAGCGGGCTTGCTCGCGAAAGCGGTGTTTCAGGCGACATTGATGCTGGATATAACGCCCTCTTCGCGAGCAAGCCCGCTCCCACAGGATTGAAGACAGTCAGTTATTTGTGTGGTTTATCCAGCAAGCGGAAAAACCGTTCGCGCACCTGCACATGATCACTGTGCGCCACGTTGAAGCGCAGAAACTGGTTGCCATCCGCGGCCTTGCTGAGCATGGTCCCCGGTGCCAGCACCAGGTCGATTTCCAGGCCCTTGCGTGCCAGGGTTTCGGCATCGTATCCATCCGGCAATCGCGTCCAGATGTATAACCCTTCACCGGGCAGTGAGGATACTGAACACCCGGCTTCACCTAGCCACGCCGCCACCCGGCTGTTCGACTCATACAGCCTGTCCACGGTGCGGCGCATGTGCTTGGAGTAACTGCCGTCACTGAGCATGGTGCAGATGATCTGTTCGGCCATTTCCGAGGTCATGCCGCCGCAGGCCATTTTCAGGGTGACCATCCGCGCCGCCAGTTGCGGTGACAGCACCGCGAAGCTGACGCGGCTGTTGGCGGTCAGGGTCTTGGAGAAGCCCGAGACGTAGGACACGTTGTCCAGCCCGCTCGCAGCCAGGCGCGGCGTTCGACGTTGCTGCATGTCGCAGTACAGGTCGTCTTCGAGGATGTGGAAATGGTAGCGATGGCTCAGTTCCACCAGGCGGTAGACCTGCGCCGAGGTGAACGAGTGGCCGGTCGGGTTGTGCAGGGCGTTGTTGGTCATGTAGAGCACAGGGCGGTGGGCGATCAGCAGTTGCTCGAACGCTTCCAGGTCCATGCCGTCGCAATCGCGGCGGATGGTGATGACCTTGGCGCCGTGCCAGGCCAGGTTGGTGTGCATCGTGAAGTAGCACGGGTCGTCGAGCAGCACCGTGTCGCCGGGTTTGACCAGCAGGCGCATCAGCATGTCGATGGCTTGTACGGTGTTGGCGGTGGTGATGATCTGCTCCACCGGCGCTTCGATGCCCAGGGTCGCCATCTTCACCCGCAAGGCCTGGCGCAGTGGCAGGTAACCGCTGGCATTACCGTATTCACCCATGCGCAGCGTGGTGGCGCGAAGGGTGCCGCGCACGGCTTTGAGTAATTCCTCGGCCGGCAACCAGGAGGACGGCAGGAAACCGGCCCCCGGGCGCAGCGCGCCATTGTCCAGCAGCACCGCGCGACGCACTACGCTGAGGGTGTCCTGGGGCAGCAGGTCGGGGCCGGCGCTGGCCTGGAGGGTGGTGCTGGAACGGTGCACGTAATGCCCCGAGCCCTGGCGTGACACCACCAGGCCCTTGGCGCGCAAGCGGTCGAGGGCGTCGACCACCGTGGACTTGCCCACATGCATCAGGTCGGAGAGTTCGCGGATCGGTGGCAGCCTGGAGCCGTGGGGCAGGCCGCCCTTGGTGATTGCCACCGACAACTGATCGACGATCTGCTGCACCAGCGGCACACCCGGCTGGAACTCGATAGCGGCGATCACTGCGCGCTGAGCCTGCATTTTACTGGTCTCTCTGGCAGTAAAGTTCGTTTGATTCTATACGAACTTGCTCTGACCAAGACAAGCATCTCTTTCTACCATCGCCTTACAGAGTTTCTGGAGGGTCGACCTATGCCGGTCGATCGATGCCAGGTTCGTGAGGTGTTGCATGAGTGTCGAAACAACGGTCGTCGCGGCCAAGCCGGTCATCAACCTGCGCTTGTTCACCATCCGGATCATCACCGCCGTGTCGCTGTTTGCGGTGCTGGGCAAGGCCAACGTCTGGCTCGATACCGCCACCAACAGCATCCTGGCCCTGGGGTATCGGGCCTTGTTGCTGCTGTTGCCGTTGACCCTGCTGGTACTCGGCCGCCGCTCCTTGAGCGTTACGCTGCTGTGCGCCGCCATGGGGCTGGTACTGCTGGCGATCACGAGCAACCAGGGTGTGGTCATGTTTGCCGCGGCGTTGTTCGCCTACGGCATTGCGATTGCCGGTTACCTGATCAAGAGCGAAGCGGCGCAGACCAAGGAGGGCGCCGCCTACAACCGTGTCGCCATGAACATGGGCAGCCTGCTGGCAGGGCTGATCCTGTTGTCGCCGCTGCTGACCCCGACCCTGTTCTTCCTGGGCGCCGCCGGTTTCGTCCTGTTGTGCCTGCCGATCGCCATGGGCGCGACCTTCACCTGTGACCCCGTGGTGGCCCGTCCCGCCAGCCAGGACGGCAGCGGCTGGCGCAACAAACTGCCGTGGGTCATCGCCGGCGTCATCATGGGCATCAAGCTGTTCGGCGTGTTCTCGATCCTGCCACAGGCGATCCTGCTCAAGACCGGCGAGCTGCCGGCCTGGTATGGGCTGATGCTGATCCTCAACAGCGCCGTGGTGGTCTTCGCGCAAGTGCCGGTCATGAAGCTGATCGAGAGCACCGGGCGCTTCAAGGTGCTGACGGTGATCGGCATCATTGTCGGCGGTTTTGCCGTGCTGTCGTCGCCTGCCGCGTTCCACGTCGACACCCTGGTCGGCGCGCTGATCTGGGTGGCGCTGCTGTCCATCGCCGAATGCGCCTTCAGCCACCTCGATTATTTCTCGGTCAAGCAGAACAACATGTTCGTCAAGGAAGTGTCCCTGGGCGTCGGCGCCGGGTTGACCGTGTTGATCATGCGGGTCGCGCCACCGCCCTATAACGCGTTGGTGCTGGCTGCCATCGGCGCTGGCGGGATCCTGGTCTGGTACTGGCTCAACCGGCAATCCATCGCGTCGTTGCACGACTGAGTCATCGCTGTTTCGGTTTTCACTTTGCAAGTCGGGGGCTTTATGAATACGACTTCATGCGTAGTAGTGGTGGGGTACAACGGCAGTCGGGTTCACGATATCCAGAAGCTGCGCGATCTGTGCAAGTCGCTGTACAACGCCAGGCTGATCCTGCTGGTCGAGCAGATCCAGCCCTATGACGATCAGGTGGCGGACCATGTCTGCAGCACTTCGCTGGCCGAGCAGGACGTAGCGGCCTCCCTCGAGCTGGTGGTGGGTTGCCTGAACGCCGATCGCTGGAAACTGATCGGCGTGCTGCCGTTTTCCGACCGTGGCGTGCTGCTCGGTGCGGCGCTGGCCAGTCATTTCGGCTTGCCCGGTATTTCACCCGCCGAGGCCCGGGCGGGGTTGGACAAACAGATTTTCCGCCAGCTCGAAGCTTGCGCCAGCACGGCTCCCGAAGATTACCGGCCGGTGGTTTCCAGCCGTATCGAGAGCCTGCCGGACCTGCGTCAGCGCGTGATCGAGCTGGGCGGCAAGGCGTTCATCAAGCCCGCCTGCGAAGGTGCCAGCCGAGGCTGCCGGGTCATCCGACACCCGTCCGAATGCGACGACGCGTGGCAGGCACTCAAGCCTTATCGCGAGGGGGGCATCGTACTCGAAGAGCTGATCCAGAACGCCCGGGAATACAGCTGGGATTATGTCGCCGGAAGTACCTGGATCACCGAAAAAACCACCACCGAAGGCGCCTACCGCGCCGAGATCCAGCAAGTGGTGCCCGCTCCGTTGGCGCCTGAGGTACAGGCTCGACTGAAGGCTGCCGGCCAGCACATGGCGGGGTTGGTTTCCCAGGACAACGGTGCCTGGCACAACGAGGTGTTCTACCGGGCCAACCATCGCACCTCGGCCGTTGAAACCAACATGCGCCCCGGGGGCATGCACATCTGGGACCTGGCACGTCAGGCATTCGTCGATTTCGACCCGTGGGAGCGCTGGGTGCGCTGGGCCGTGGAAGGCCAGGTCGATAATCGGGAGCCGGTGCCGCGCGGCTACTGCGGCATACGCCTGCTGCGGGCGAGCACGGGCGGCATCCTGCGCGATGTACCGGACATCCAGGCCCTGGCCCGCTCGCTGGACATCGACCTGGTGGAGGCGGTGGTAACCAAGCGCATTGGCGATGCGGTCAGCGCGCTGGTGAAAGACAACTTCTCGTTCATCGGCCACATCGTGTTGTTCAACGAAGACTACACACAGCTCAGCAATGACCTGCTGCGCCTGGCCGAGGCCGTTGAGTCGAGCATCGGGATCAACAGCCTGGCGCCACCTGCACGGATGCTGTGTTGAGCATCAGGGATCAATGTTTTTTGCAGTACTGATCAAGAGGTTTGTTAAATGATTGAGCACATGACCTGTGATGAGCGCTTCATCGCGCTGGCGAAGGAATTCGACTACGACATCTACGGCGAAAACAGCGTGGGCGGGCATTACGCTCCGCTGATTCGTCACCACGACGAGTTGCATATCAGCGGCATGGTGCCGCGGGTGAACGGCAAGATCCAATACCCCGGCCGGGTCGGCCTGGACCTCGAGATGGCGGATGCGCAAGCGGCCGCCAGCCTCTGCGCGATGCGCGGGTTGGCGTTGATTGTCGACGCCATCGGATCGCTGGACAAGATCAAGTCGCTGATCAGGGTCTCGGTGTATGTTAAATCCACCGCGGACTTTGTCGACCTCAGCGAAGTGGCCAACGGCGCCTCGGATGTCTTCAGTCACGTACTTGGCGATGCCGGCAAACATACCCGCACTACCGTCGGCGTTTATCAGTTGCCAAAAAACGCGGCAGTGGAAGTGGACATGATCGTGGCGTTGCGACCCTCTGCCTTATAAGTATGAGTTGTTCGGCTTTACAGGGATTAAATGTTCGCCTAAGGTCGGATAACTCAACTCGGCAGAATAAGTTGGAACCCGAACATGAACAGCGTTCAAGGTGCGTTCTTTTCATATAAGGACTTTCGCCAAAGTCTGATTCAACAACCGCTAAAACCACGGGTGTGGAAGGATGTTGAACTAACGGCTATGCGCAAAAGCCTTGAGGCGAGCGATGTCGATATTGTCGCGCTGGCCCACCACAGTAGCCTCGACGGCTGCTCGCTGACCCCCGGAATGGCCGTGTCCATGCAATGGTTGATACCGGGCGCGGAACTCATCGGCCATGTTCATGCCTGGTGGCACCTGTTCATCATCCAGAGCGGCAACGGCACCTTGACCCTGGGCGATGCCGAGGCCGTGGGCGTAGGCAGTGGAGACGTGCTGCTGGTGCCGGCCTGGACCCGCCACGGCTTCGTCAACACCAGCGCCACCGAGCCGCTGGCCATGCTCAACATCAGCAACATGCCCCAGGCGCTGCTGCTCGCCAACTACAACGACAACGTTGGCCTGATCCCCCGCTCGCTGTAATTTCCCCTCCGTTGCCCACCAGGGAGTCCGCATTCGCCGACTCCCTTTTTCATTTCTGCTGTGCCCGCGATGCCATCTGGCAATTTGCCATCTGTATCGATGCAAACGGACAATTTCTGTATCTATTCAACGCCCGGTCAACTTACTACGATCGCCTGGAATGCAACGGATTTATGTGTTTAGTTCAAGGGAGCGTTCTATGGAAAGCAACAAGCTTAAACTCTATGTGGGTGCGGATTTTGTCAGTGCTTTTGCCATGTCGGCGTTTGTGGCGCTCAAGGAAAAGCAACTTTCATTTGAGTTTGTCACGCTGGGTTTAAAAGCGCGCGAGAACTATCAGGATAAATATCGTGATATTTCCCTGACCTGCAAGATTCCCACCTTAGTTCACGCAGGTTTTGCGCTGTCGGAGTCTTCCGCCATCGCCGAGTACCTGGAGGAACTCGCCCCGGGACATACCAGACTCTTCCCGCAAGACATCCAGCAGCGCGCCCGGGCCCGCCAACTTCAGGCCTGGCTGCGCAGCGATTTGCTGGTGGTTCGCAAGGAGCGCCCGTTTGACCTGGTGTACTTCGGCAAGCAACTCGCGCCGCTCTCCGACGATGCCAGGGCCGCGGTCGAACGCCTGTTTTTCGTCGCCGACCGCTTGCTGGAGGAGGGCGCCGAGCACCTCTTCGGCGACTGGAGCATTGCCGACACAGACCTGGCGATCATGCTCAACCGGCTGGTCGCCCATGGCGATCAAGTCCCGGCGCGGCTCGCGGCCTATGTGCGCCGCCAGTGGGATCGCGACAGCGTTCGGGCATGGATGGACATCGAGCGCAAAGCGCCGGCCATCGCACCCGCTGTTGTTTGAGGCGACTGTCAGGGCAATCACCAGGAGCGCTGCCATGCAAGGACTGTCGGAGCACGAACGCTACAAACCCTATAACGCCCGCACCATTCGCGACACGCCCTATTGGCACAAGCTGACGCCTGCGTTGCAGGAAGCCATGACGGTCGTGGCCCGGGTCATGCCGTTTCGAACCAATGAATACGTGCTGGGGACGCTGATCGACTGGAACAACATCCCGGACGATCCGATTTTCCGCATGACCTTTCCCCACAAGGACATGTTGTTGGCGGAGGAGTATGCCTCGCTCAAGCAACTGATCGAACAGGATGACGCCGCCGCGATCAAGCGGCGGATCGAGGCGATCTGGCTGCGCATGAACCCCCATCCGGCCGGGCAGCTGACGCACAACGGCGTGACTCTCGAGGGCAAAGTCCTGCCGGGCATCCAGCACAAGTACCGCGAGACCGTGCTGTTTTTCCCCGGTGCCGGCCAGACCTGTCACGCCTACTGCACCTTCTGTTTTCGCTGGGCGCAGTTCATCGGTGAGGAAGAGCTCAAGTTCAACGCACGGGAATCCCAGGAGCTGGTCAGCTACCTCAAGGTACACACCGACGTCACGGATGTGCTGATTACCGGGGGCGACCCGATGATCATGAACACCCGCTCGCTGGCAGGGTACATCGAGCCGCTGCTGGATCTGCCGCACATCCAGAACATCCGCATCGGCACCAAGTCGGTGGCGTACTGGCCGCAGCGGTTCGTCAGCGACAAGGATGCGCCCGAGTTGCTGGCGCTGTTTCGGCGGATCGTCGCGGCGGGGAAAAACCTCTCGATCATGGGCCACTACAACCACCCGGTGGAGATCCGCCCGGCCATCGCCCGGCAGGCCATCGAGTGCATTCGTTCCACAGGGGCGACCCTGCGCATGCAGGCACCGGTGATCCGCCATATCAACGAAAATCCCGTCGATTGGGCGGACCTCTGGACCGAAGGTGTACGGCTCGGGGCGGTGCCCTATTACATGTTCGTCGAGCGCGACACCGGCCCCAGCCACTACTTCGCGATGCCGCTGGCACGGGCGTTCGAGATTTTCCAGGCGGCCTATCGCACGGTGTCGGGGCTGGCACGTACGGTGCGCGGGCCGTCGATGAGCACCTTCTACGGCAAGGTCCTGATCAACGGCATCGAGACCGTCGCCGGGGAAAAAGTCTTCGTGTTGCAGTTCCTCCAGGCCCGGGACCCGTTATGGGTACTGCGCACCTTCTATGCGCGCTTCGATCCGCAGGCGACCTGGTTCGACGAGCTGCGCCCGGCTTTCGGCGAACGGGCTTTTTTCTTTCAGACCGAGGCCGAGTTGTTGCTGGCGCCTGCGCCGCAGTTGATACCGGTCCTGCTGCAAACGGCGTAAGCCGACGCTTAATTACTGGGGAGACAAGGACATGAGCGGTATCCCGTTTGATCAGCGCGAAGGATGGATCTGGCTTGATGGCGAGTTCGTCGAGTGGTCCCAGGCGCGCCTGCATGTGCTCAGTCACGGCCTGCATTACGCAAGCACGGTGTACGAGGGCGAGCGTGTGTACAACGGCAAGGTCTTCAAGCTGCGCGAACACACTGAGCGGCTGTATCGCTCGGCGCAGCTGATGGATTTTGCCATTCCCTTCGAACCCGCCGAGCTGGAAGCGGCCAGCCATCAATTGCTGCAACGCAACCAGGTGGGCGACGGCTATCTGCGCCCGGTGGCCTGGCGCGGCAGCGAGATGATTTCCACCTCGGCCCGTTTCAATCGTGTGCATGTGGCGATCGCCTGCTGGCAATGGCCGAGCTATTTCGACCCGGCGGCGCGCATGGCCGGCATCCGCCTGAAGACCGCCGCGTGGCGCCGTCCACCGCCCAGCAGCAGCCCCTTCGAAGCCAAGGCGTCGGGGCATTACCAGATCGCCACCTTGAGCAAGCACGACGCCGAAAACCACGGCTATCACGATGCCTTGATGCTCGACTGGCGCGGGCACGTCGCCGAAGCCACCAGCGCCAATGTGTTCTTCGCCAAGGGGCGGACCTTGCATACGCCAGTGCCGGATTGCTTCCTCGACGGCATTACCCGCCAGACCGTCATCGAGCTGGCTCGGGCGCTGGATTACCAGGTCATCGAACGCACGATCCTGCCCACGGAACTGGGCGACTTCGACGAGTGTTTTCTCACCGGCACCGCCGCCGAAATCACCCCGGTACAGAGCATCGATGAACAGCGCTACCGACCGGGCAACGCCTGCAGTGCATTGATTGCCGCTTACACCTCAACCGTCAACGCCTGATAAACCGCCAGGAAACTCACCATGTCAGACCAAGGGATTGTTGCGTGCACACCTTATGTTTCACTGGGCCATCGCCATGAAGAATTGTCGAGTCGTGGCTGGACGGTGCTGACCCCAGGGGAATTCGCCCACGACGTTACGGGAACACTGCATGAGTTCGGCCCGATCATTCCGCAGTTCAATGGCCAGGTGGCGTTCGCCATCACCCGCAAGCCGGGCTACGAGGACTTGCCGTACTCCCAGAGCATGAACGGCATCGGCCCGCACACCGAAGCGCCGGTGTACGGCCCGCCGCCACGCTACCTGGCGCTGCATTGCCATACACAGGCGACTTGCGGTGGCGGGCATACGGGGCTGGTGGACGGCTATGAGTTCCTGAAGTCGCTCGAGCGAACCGAGCCGGAACTGCGCGAGTGGCTCGATGACACGCCGGTGGAATTCGTCGCCACCGCCAAGCCCGGCGAACCGGCGCAAACCCGTGTCAGGGAATACATCCTGACCCCCACCGAGGACGGCGATATCTTTCGCTTCAGCTACAACCAGTTTCACTACGGCGATGTGAATCCGTCGAAGGAGGCGTTGCAGCAATCGCAGGTGGCCAACAGCACGGCGCCGCTGGCAAAATTTGCCGCGCTGGGCGAAGCCTACTTCCTGGAGCACAACATCCCGGTGCTGATTCCCGACGGGTGCCTGCTGATTTGGGACAACTGGCGGATGATCCATGCCCGCAGTCGATACACTGACCCGGCGCGCAACCTGACCCGCTACTGGCTGGCCTGATTTTTCCGTCGCCCTTCTTTTTTCCGCGTACTCCTGGCGGGTACGCGTTCTACAGGTATTGCGTCATGCAAACAGCAATCGAGATTGCCCAGGTCGATCATCAACTGATCGTGCGGCTAAATCAGGCCTGGACCAAACGCGCCGGGGTGTGTGCGCCGGACAGGGGCCAGGTCAACGAAGTGTTCGACCCGGCACGTCCGGATTACCCGGAGTGCATGGTGCCGTTTTTCCATCACCCGACATTCCAGGCCTTGAGCGACGAGCTCAAGAGCAAGGTGGTGACCTGGGGCTGGATCGGCTACAACCTGCGCACCGTCACCGCCGAGGAGCATGTAGTGAACCCGGCGCTGAGCGTCATCGCCCAGCAGTACCTGGGCAAGGACGACTGGCATTTTCGCGAGGCGATGCAGCAGACCCTGATCGACGAGCACTACCACACGCTCATGCACCTGCGCGCCATCGAGCGGACCAAGCTCGATCGCGCCCTCGACCAGGACCTGGATTTGCCGCCCTCGGTGACCTACCTGCGCCTCAAGGCCCTGCGTGAGGAACTGCTCGAACAATGGCAGCGCGACCTGGCGGCGATTACCTTCGCGGTGGTGGCCGAGATCAGCGTCAATGCCTACCTCGACCTGCTGGCGGACGATCAGACCATCCAGCCGCAGAACCGCCGCGTGGCTGAACTGCACAACCGCGACGAATACGCCCACAGCAAGGTGCTGGCCGAAGTCGCCAAGGTGATGTACGCCAACATGCAGCCCGAACAGCGGGAGTTTTTCGCCCGTCACCTGTCGGTGGCACTGAGTGCTTTCATCGCCCAGGACTACTCGATGTGGGAGGCGATCCTCACGCAGCTTGGGGTCGAGGAGGCCCAGGCGATCATCGCCGACACCCGCGAGAGCAACAAAAACGCCACGATCATGCGCGACTACAGTGGCCTGCATAAGCTGGCGCAGGACCTGGGCATCAGCGAGCAGATCGACTTCGATTTCCGTCCGACCCTCAAAGCCACCGCAGCCGCCTGAACCCGGAGGTGACCATGTCCGTTCCCCTGTACGAAGTGTTCGCCATCCGGGTCGGCGCCAACGCGCAGCGCACCGCCCGGGAGAACTTTCTCTACGATGCCTGCTGCGGCGACCCCAATGCGCCGATGCCCCTGGACTACTACTTCTGGGTGATTCGCAACGAGCATCAGGTCATCGTGGTCGACACCTGTTTTCAACCGGCCACGGCGGACCGCCGCAACCGTCAGATGTATCGCCTGCCGGAGGATTCCCTGCGGCAACTGGACATCGATCCGGCGCAGGTCGAGCACCTGATCCTCACGCACCTGCACTGGGATCATGCCGGCAACCTGGGGTTGTTTCCCAAGGCCACGGTGCATTTGCAGGAAGCGGAACTGCGCTTCTGCACCGGGCCGAAGATGGCCCATCACACCGTGAACAAGACCTACGAGGTGGAGGACGTGATGTCGGCGCTACCGCCGCTGTTCGAGGGGCGCATGCGTTTGCACAACGGCACGGTGGAGGTGCTGCCCGGCGTGACACTGCACGCGGTGGGCGGGCACACACCGGGTAGCCAGGTGGTGCGGGTGCACACCGAGCGGGGCTGGATCGTGCTGGCGTCGGACGCGGCGCACCTGTGGATCAATATTCGCGAGCGCAGCCCGTTTCCGATCATCGATGACCTGGCGCAAAGCCTGGAAGCCTTCAGCGAGATCGATCGCCTGGCCGACAGCGAAGACCACGTCATCCCCGGCCACGACCCGCTGATCGCCGAGCGCTTCCCGCATTGGAATGATGACCCGCATATCATCTGCCTACACCAAAACCCCCAATAACACGCAACCCCTGTAGGAGCTGGCTTGCCAGCGAAGGCGGTGTGTCAGGCACCTCGATGCTGGATGTGCTGACGCTTTCGCTGGCAAGCCAGCTCCTACAGGGGGCGTGTTAAGCCTGGTTTTTGAGGAGGCGGGCCAGGGTTTGCAGCGCCTCATCAATCCTTGGCGAATACGGCGCTCCGCAACCTATGCGCATAAAGTGATGGAAACGCCGGGTGTTGGAAAAGATATCCCCAGGTGAAATCTGGATACCGACATTCAACGCGTCGTGAAACAGCGCCATGGACGAATACTGCGCAGGTAACTCCACCCACAGCAAGGTCCCACCCCGCGGGCTGCTCACTCGGGTACCCTCGGGAAAGTAGCGCAAGATCGCCGCGCTCATCTGCTGGCGCTGCTGGGTCAGGGTGTTTCTCAAGCGCCGCAGGTAGCGTTCATAGGAAGGCGTGGCCATGAACGCACTGACCGCCAGCTGCGACAACTTCTCGCAGCCACGGGTCTGGGTGTGCTTGAGCATTTCCACGCGGTCGTGCCATTTGCCGGCGCTGATCCAGCCCAGGCGCAGGCCCGGGGCCAGGGTTTTGTTCAGCGAAGCGCAATAGATCACGCTATCGGTGCGGTCCCAGTGCTTGAGGGTGGACAGCGGTTGCTCGGTGTCCACCAGGTCGCCGTAGGTATCGTCCTCGATCAGCACCGTATCGTGCTCGGCACAGAGTTTCACTAGCCGCGCCTTGTGAGCGTCGGGCATGATGCTGCCCAGTGGATTGTGCAGGTTGGGCATTACGATCAGCGCCTTGATGGGTTCCGGCCCTTGCAGCAGCTGTTCCAGGGCCGGCAGGTGAATCCCCGCAGGGGTCGAGGCCGGGACTTCCAGCACCCGCAGGTTGAGGCTTTCGAGAATCTGCAACACGCCGTAGAAGGTCGGCGACTCCACGGCCACGGTATCGCCGGGGCGGGTTACGGCGCGCAAGGCCAGGTTGATCGCTTCGGTGGCGCCGTGGGTAATCACGATGCGTTCGGCGCTCAGGTGGGTCTTGGCGGTCAGCATCCGCCGGGCCAATACATTGCGCAGGGCACTGTGGCCGCTGGTCGAACTGCTGGTATCGAGCAGATGCGGGTCCTGGCGCAAGGCCTTGATCATGTTGTCCTGCAAGACCTTCAGCGGATAGAGCGGCGGGGCGCAGTAGGCACTGGCGAAGTTGACCTTGACCGTCGCGCGCTGGCTGGCCTTGAGCACCGCTGACACTTGCTCATGGATGCCGACATACACGCCGGTATCCAGCGGCGCGGGCAGGCTGATCGCAACGGCTTTGCCCGGCGTGTCGGGCTGGCGAATGTAATTGCCCGAGCGCGGTCGGGCTTCCAGTACGCCATAGTCCTCGAGCTCGCGGCAGACCTGCACGGCGGTGGACAGGCTGACGGCGTGTTTTTCCATCATCAGGCGGATCGAGGGCAGGCGCTCGCCGGTTTTCAGGGTGCCGCTGCGGATCGCGTCCAGGTAGTGGTTGGCCAACTGACGGTACAAGGGAAGCGTGTTCATGATGACCTCAGCAGTCGCACCACTGAGGTCTGGGCTGGAAAGTGAGTTGACGCTCCCCGCAGGCGGACCCGTGGTGCAGATGGGTGAAGGGAAGTGTTTTTCTGGCCTTGATACTGGAACACTAAACGCGGTTTCGCTGGAATCGCGGGCAATAAAAAGCCCCGCACGGTGGCGGGGCTCTGATGAAGCGCTGGCGGGTGTTACTGGGCGGCGATGCTGTAGCCGTCGAAGGCGGTCTGCTGTTGCAGGGCGGTGATGATGTTCTTGCGGTTGACCGCTTGTTCGGCGCCCTGGTTGTCCAGGAACGTCTCGCTTTGCAGCTCGGCCTCGTCGCCTTCGCCGACGAAGGTGAAACCGAGGAATTCCAGGGCTTCACGGTCGACGCTCAGGCGCGAGCGCGGGGTGCGCAGCGGCAAGGTGACGCTGATGCCGTCCTTGCTGATGGTGAACACTTCGACTTCTTTTTTCGCCTTGGCGGCCTTGCTCTTGCCGCCGCTCGGGTTGCTGATGGCCTGGTGGGTCTGGTTCAGCACCTTGAGGGCCAGGCCGTAGACGATTTCCTGGAACGCCGGATCGTCCTTGAAGCTGGACAGGATGCGGCTGATCGGGAACTTGCTGCTCAGGTCTTCCAGGGCGGCGATGTCGGCGGCCTCGGCGTCCTTGAGCTGCTTGAGCTGGCCCATCAGTTCGTAGGCCTTGTCGTCGTCGAAGCTGTCGTGGGCCTGGCGGATCGCGGCGCGCAGCTCGCGGATCTGCTCGCTTTCGCGGGTGGATTGAAACGCGTCCAGGACCATCTCGCTGATGGTCTTGGCCTGGGAGACGTGCTGTGAAAGATTGATGGAGTTTTCGTATTCCGCTTTGGACGACAGGGTGACTACGGATTCAGCGGTGTTGGAATCTGACATTGAAATTTCACTACTTCTTTGAACTTGAATAGGGGCGAGAAAGCCCGGGGGCTTTTTCAGGCCGCCTAATCTATTGGACCGGGGCGGCGTTGTCACGGCCCAACAGGCCAACGGACACAATCACAACACACAAACCCTGTAGGAGCTGGCTTGCCAGCGAAGGCGTCACTGAACATTGCGCCTGTCTTTCGGACGCCTTCGCCGGCAAGCCGGCTCCTACAGGGGAATTGGGTGTACGCTAAATCTGTGGCCGACCCAAAACACTGTGGGAACCAGCCTGCTGGCGATGCAGTCACCACGGTCTGTCAGGCCTGCCCCGGTGTATTCAGGTTCATCGATCGCACCGCCAGTGCCGACGCGGTCTGATCATCGATCGGCAATGAAAACCGAAACGTCGCCCCACGCCCCGGCCTGTCGATCAACTGAATCTCAAGCCCATGCAATTGCAGGATGCGATGCACAATCCGCAACCCCAACCCACCATCACGCCGTGCCCCACCGATATTGAACGGACGCAAAAACAGCCCTTCGCGCAACTCCGGAGCAATACCCGGCCCGGTGTCACTGACCGTCACTTCAATGAACGACCCCTGCGGACGCAACCCCAGTTCAATCTCGCCCCCTGGCGGCGTATGGCGCAAGGCGTTGTCGAACAGGTTGGTCAACACCCGCTCGATCAATCCCAGGTCCGCACAGGCCGCAGACACGTTGGGGGCGAACGTGGCCTTCAATTCGACCTGGCGCGCCTCGGCGGTCAATTCGAATTTCTGGAAGATGTCCTGGGCCAGGTCGGTCAGGGAAAACCGCTCCAGCACCGGCTGCACGAAGCCATGTTCCAGCCGCACCAGCTCAAGCAGCGACTGCGCCAGACCGCCAACCTTGCGACTTTGGTCCAGGGCGATGCCGAGATAGCGACGACGGTCGTCGGGTGACAGCGTGGCGTCCTTGAGCGACAGGGTTTCCAGGTAGCCATGCAGCGACGCCAGCGGCGTGCGCAGGTCGTGGGAGATGTTCGCCACCAGTTCGCGGCGCTCCTGGTCCTGGCGGGTCAGGGAGCGCCATTGTTCGCCCAGGCGCGCCTGCATCTGCCGGAACGTGGCGTCGAGTATGGCGATCTCGTCATGGCTGGCGGTTTTGTCCACAGTGACGGGCAGGGCCGGCGAGACCGGGACGCCGTCGATGTCGAACTGGCTGACGGTGTCGGTGAGACGGCGCAAGGGGCGGGTGATCAACGCAAACGCAGTGAGGCCGGCAATCAGGCACAGCAGCGCGACCAGGCCGATGGACAGCAGGGCAGTATTCAGTGCCGCGCTGGTGGCGCCGCGCTCGGCCAGGCGATCGTGGTCTTCACCCAACAGCACCACGTAGAGATAACCGACCGGCTTGCCGTCGACCTTCAACGGCGCGGCGCTGAACACCTTGCGCCCATCGACACTGCGCGGGTCATCGCCGGCAATCGGCAAGGCATCGCCCCGCAGCAGGCGCTGGATCGGCGCCAGGTCGACGCGCTCGCGGCGAATCCGGCCTTCGGGGGCAGCGCTGCCGACAATCTTGCCCTCGGTGTCCAGCAGGTAAACCTCGACGCTGGGGTTGACCTGCATCAGCTTGCTGAACAGATCGCGCACGGCATTGGGCATCAGGCCCTGGGTGTCCATCAGCACCGTGTCACTGGCAATGTGCTGCGCCAGGTCCCGGGACAAGCCTTGCACCACTTCCTGTTCATGCATCTGGTTGGAACGCACCTGCAGCCACGCCGAGGTGCCGCAGCACACCAGCAGCAGCACGGCGAACACCAGGGACAGGCGCTGCGTCAGGGTCAGCCTCATGGCTGCGGCTCCTCCCCGGTGGCGAATTTATAGCCGCGGCCCCAGACCGTGAGGATGCGCACCGGTTGCGCCGGGTCGGCCTCGATCTTGGCGCGCAGGCGATTGATGTGGGTGTTGACGGTGTGCTCGTAGCCTTCGTGGCTGTAGCCCCACACGGCATTGAGCAGGTCCATGCGCGAAAATACCTTGCCCGGCTGGCGGGCGAAAAAGTACAGCAGGTCGAACTCCCGGGGCGTGAGGTCCAGGCGGCGGCCGTCGAGGGCCACTTCGCGGGTGATCGGGTCGATGGCCAGGCCGTCGATGAGCAGGCTGCCGGCGTCCATCTTCAGGTTGCGTGCCATGGCCTCCACCCGACGCAGCAACGCCTTGACCCGGGCCACCAGTTCGAGCATGGAAAACGGCTTGGCCAGGTAATCGTCGGCACCCAGTTCCAGGCCGAGAATCCGGTGCACTTCACTGGAGCGCGCACTGGTGATGATGATCGGCGTATAGCGGGCCATGGCGCGGGCGCGCCGGCAGATTTCCAGGCCGTCGACACCGGGCAGCATCAGGTCGAGGATCAGCGCATCCCAGTTGCCCTGTTGCAGCAGGCGCATGCCTTCAGTGCCATCGGCGCTGTGCACCACCTCGAACTGCTCGTCCCGCAGGTGCAGGCAGATGAGGTCGGCGATATGCAGGTCATCCTCGACCACGAGGATGCGTTTGGTCTGTTCCATCCAGCTCAATCCTTCTGCGCAGGGTGCGTAATGCCACTCACTGTAGGAGCTGCCGAAGGCTGCGATCTTTTGATCTTGTTTTTAAAGATCAAGATCAAAAGATCGCAGCCTGCGGCAGCTCCTACAGTTAAATCAGTCAAGTCAGTGAAGTCCGTCAAGGGCCCATTGTGCGGTTTTTTCGGCGCCCGAGTTATCACGAATTGTTTAACTTCCCGTGAGGATTTGGCGATCACCCAAAGCCTAGGCTGTGTTCCATGAAACACCCCTGGATTTCTGGAGACGAGCATGTTTTCACGACGGCAATTTCTGCTAACGAGCGGCGGGGTGGGGGTGGCAGCCCTGGCAATCGGCCTGTTGCCGAAGTTTTCCACAGGCACGGCCTTGATCAGCGATGCCAGCGCCGCCGAGGCCTTCGAAGTGACCCACAGCGACAGCGAATGGCACGCGATATTGAGCGACGAACAGTATGAAATCCTCCGCGAGGAAGGCACCGAACGCGCTTACAGCAGCCCACTGAACAACGAGCACCGCGACGGCACGTTCGCCTGTGCCGGTTGCCAATTGCCGCTGTTCTCCTCGGCGACCAAGTTCGACAGCCACACCGGCTGGCCGAGTTTCTGGGCGCCGCTGGACAAGGCCGTGGCCACCCGCCAGGACCGTTCCTACGGGGTGCTGCGCGAAGAGGTGCACTGCCGGCGTTGCGGCGGGCATCTGGGCCATGTCTTCGACGACGGGCCGAAACCCACCGGCCTGCGCTACTGCATGAACGGCCTGGCGCTGAAGTTCGAGCCCGGCACCGTCTGAATTTATCTGCATCCTTCTGGAGTTTGTGACATGAAAAGTCTGTTCACCTGGCGCCGTACCCTGTTGGGGCTGGCCGCTGCCGGCATCATCGGCCAATGCTCGGCGTTTTCCCTCGGTGGGGCTGAAGAAGGGGTGCTGCTGCCGCCACCGGCCATCGACGAAACCACCCAGGCCCGCAGCGAAACCGCGGTATTCGCCGGGGGCTGCTTCTGGGGTGTCCAGGGGGTGTTCCAGCATGTCAAAGGGGTGAAAAATGCCGTGTCCGGTTACGCCGGGGGTGCCGCCAATACCGCCCAGTACGAACGCGTCAGCGGTGGCGATACCGGGCATGCGGAGTCGGTGGAAGTGACTTTCGACCCGAGCCAGGTCAGCTACGGCACCTTGCTGCAGATCTACTTTTCCGTGGCGCACAACCCCACCGAACTCAACCGCCAGGGTCCGGACACCGGCACCCAGTATCGCTCGGCGATTTTTACCAAGAGCAGCGAACAGCAACGGGTCGCCCAGGCCTACATTACCCAGCTCGATGCCGCGCGTGCGTTCGACAAGCCGATCGTGACCAAGCTGGAAAGCTTCAACGGTTTTTACCCGGCGGAAGAAGAACACCAGGACTTCCTGACCGAGCACCCGACCTATCCCTACATCGTGATCAACGACTTGCCGAAGGTGGCGCAGCTCAAGCAGCTGTACCCGGAGCGTTATCAGGACAAACCGGTGCTGGTGAAGGCGGGGATGTGACGGCGGTTATCCGCTGATCACATTCTTGCCGGCGATTTTCGACCGATACAGTGCCTGATCGGCCCTGGCCATCAGGCCGGTTTTTTGTTCTTCGTCGAAGCGCTGGACCACGCCGAAACTCATGGTCACCCGAAAGTCGCCTACGGCGGGCAAGTCCGCCAGGCCCTCGCGGATTTTTTCGGCCAGGGTTATGGCCTCGGCCAGCGGGGTGTCGGGCAGGATCACGATGAATTCGTCGCCGCCCCAACGGGCCAGCAGGTCATCGTCACGCACAAAGCGCTGCACACGTTCGACCACCTGCACCAAGGCGGCGTCGCCCAGGGCATGGCCGTAGTGATCGTTGATGGTCTTGAAGTCGTCGATGTCCATGGCGATCAACGACAGCGGCTGTCGAAAGCGCTGGGCCCGCTCACATTCCTGGGGCAGGGTCTGTTCCAGGCGATAGCGATTGGCGATCGACGTCAGGGCATCGGTTTGCGCCAGCCTGCGGTTTTCTTCGAGTTGTACCTGCAGTTGCTGATTGACCCTGGACAGCTCACGGGTGCGTTCTTCGACGATGGCTTCAAGGGACTGATTGCGCCGTTCGAGCGCTTCGAGCAGGCGTTTCCTGTCTTCGATGCTGCGGTGGGCGCCGACCATCCGCGCCACCGAACCGTCGGCATTGCGGGCCAGGACGTGGCCGCGGTCTTCGATCCAGATATAACTGCCGTCGTGGGCGCGGCAGCGGTACTCGGCCTGATACACCGGCGTGTGCTGTTTCAGGTAGTCATCGAACAGGGCCATGACCTGCGGGAAATCATCGGGGTGGATGATGTTTTCCCAGGTCAACGCGTTGTTGTCCAGGGAGTGTGGCGTGTAGCCGAGCATTTCGTACCAGCGGCTGTTGCGGTAGACGAAGCCGGTGTTGGCATTCCAGTCCCAGATGCCGTCGCTGACCAACTCCATGATGGCGTGCAGCATGCCTTCGTTCATGTCAGAGACATTGAACTTCAAGGGCTCGATACTCGATGCCTCTCCCATCGCTGCTCCCCCTGACGCCTGCCTGATAGCAAATGCCCTGCCTAGTCAGGGAGAGTAGTTCAAGGCCCGGTGGACCTGCTAGTGCTTGCCCCACATCTGCAGGGCGAAGTCGACGAAACGTCGCAATTTCGGCAAGCGGTAGCGGTCCTGGGCATACATCAGGTTCATCGGCCGGCTCGGCGGGGTGAAGCCGGGCATCAAGCCCAGCAGCTTGCCGTCCTGGATGTCCCGCTCGACCAGGACATCGGGCAACATCACGATGCCCATGCCGGTGCGCGCGGCCTGATGCAGCCCGGCCGAGCTGTTGATCAGCATCGGGCCGCTGACCGCCACGGAGACTTCACCTTCGGGGCCGGCCAGGCGCCATTCCTTTTCCACCGAGTGCCAGTCATCCCCGGCCGGATAAGCGAACGACAGGCAGTCGTGGTGGCGCAGGTCTTCCGGTTTCTGCGGCGCGCCGCGCCGGGCCACGTAGGCCGGGGATGCGCACATGGTCAGGGTGTAGTTGATGAGCGGGCGGGCAATCAGGGTGGTCGCCTCCAGGGCACCCAGGCGAAAGGCCACGTCCAGACCGTGTTCGAGCATGTCCGGGCGACGGTTGGTGAGCATCACGTCGAGTTTTACCCGCGGGTAGAGCAGGGCAAATTCGCTCAGGGCCGGCGCCAGTTTTTCCGTGCCGAAGGTCAGGGGCGCCGAGATGCGCAGGGTGCCGCTGGGTTCATCGACCGCTTGCTCGGCCAGGCGTTCAGAGTCTGCCACCAGCCCCAACACCTCGAGACAGCGCTGGTAATACGCAGTGCCGAATTCGGTCAGCCGCTGGCGCCGGGTGGTGCGGTTGAGCAGGCGCACACCCAGGCGCTGCTCGAGGGCCTTGAGGTGATTGCCGACCATGGTGGTGGACATTTTGCACTGCGCAGCGGCGCCGGTCATGCTGCCGGATTCCACCACCTTGACGTAGACGGTCATTGCCTGGAACAGGTCCATTATCAAGCTCGACTTTAAAATGATTGAAGTATTGCAGTATTTATCCAGCTCAGGTGGCTAACCATACTGCAAAAACACCGACCCTTGATGGAGCCTGATGCCATGACCGCCGCCTGCCTGATGAGCACTTACCAACCCTTGGCCCTGAGTTTCAACAAGGGCCTGGGCACGCGCCTATGGGACCAGGCCGGTCGGGAGTACCTGGACGCGGTGGCCGGGGTGGCGGTGACCAACGTCGGCCACTCGCACCCGAAAATCGTCGCGGCCATCAGCGAACAGGCCGGCCTTTTGCTGCACACCTCCAACCTCTACAGCATCGACTGGCAACAACAACTGGCGCGCAAGCTGACCGGGCTGGCCGGCATGGACCGGGCGTTCTTCAACAACTCCGGGGCCGAGGCCAACGAAACGGCATTGAAAATCGCCCGGCTGCATGGCTGGAGCAAAGGCATCGAGCAACCCTTGGTGGTGGTCATGCACAACGCTTTCCATGGCCGCACCCTCGGCACCCTGTCCGCCAGCGATGGCCCGGCGGTGCGCCTGGGCTTCAACAAGTTGCCGGGGGATTTCATCAAGGTGCCCTTCGGCGACCTCAAGGCGCTGGACAAGGTGCAGCAGGAACACGGCTCGCGCATCGTGGCGATCCTGATGGAGCCGATCCAGGGCGAAGGCGGCGTGCAACTGGCGCCACCCGGTTACCTGAAAGCCGTGCGCGAACTCTGCAACCAGCGCGCCTGGTTGTTGATGCTCGACGAAATCCAGACCGGCATCGGCCGTACCGGGCAGTGGTTCGCGTTCCAGCACGAAGGCATCGTCCCGGACGTCATGACCCTGGCCAAAGGCCTGGGCAACGGCGTGCCGATCGGCGCCTGCCTGGCCCGTGGCAAAGCCGCCGAACTCTTCACCCCCGGCAGCCACGGCAGCACGTTCGGCGGCAACCCGCTGGCCTGTCGGGTCGGTTGCACGGTGCTGGACATCATCGAAGAACAAGGCCTGCTGGAAAACGCCCGGCGCCAGGGCGAACGCCTGTTGACCAGGTTGCGCATGGAGTTGGCCGACAATCCAAACGTCCTGGCGATCCGCGGCCAGGGCCTGATGATCGGCATCGAACTCAAGCAACCGATCCGCGACCTGAGCCTGATCGCCGCGCGGGATCATGCGTTGCTGATCAACGTGACGCGGGGGCAGACCATTCGCTTGTTGCCGCCTTTGACGATTGATGAGCGGGAGGTGGAGATGATTGTCAGGGGGGTGAGTTCAGTAGTGGTATCTGCACATCACAACGCGTAACTCACCGTCTTCGATGGTGTAGACCAAGCGATGTTCAGCCGTGATCCGGCGGGACCAGAAGCCGCTTAAATTGTGTTTGAGCGGTTCCGGTTTTCCGAGGCCCTCGAAAGGTTCACGCTGGATGGCTTTGATCAGCAGGTTGATGCGCTTGAGTCCCGCCTTGTCGTTTTGCTGAAACCACAGGTAGTCATCCCAAGCTTCAGGAGTGAACTCGATGTTCATTCTTCAATGAGTTGCCGTGACTTGGTTTTCCCGGCGCGCAGGTTGCCGATCGATTTGATCAAGCGTTCGGCATTGGCGGGGGAGCGGAGCAGGTAGGCGGTCTCTTCGAGGGCGTTGTATTCGGCTAGCGACATCATCACCACCGGCTCGCCTTTCTGGCGCGTGACCAGCAGCGGGGTGCGGTCTTCATTGACGCGATCCATGGTCTCGGCCAAGTGCGCGCGTGCGGTGGTGTAATTGATGGTGTGCATGGTGAAATCCTCGCTCGATGCAAGGACTGTACAGAAATGAGTACAGGTCGACAAGGCGATATCTCCGAATGGTCATTGCGCAATGAGCGCATCAACGTGTCTTCCGAGTATCGCCGAAAGCTCCTCGGGACGTTTCCGAGAACGCTGTAGTCCTTATCTGATAAAGGCGAAATCTGCGATTTCAGTCCGGTCCATCAATTGAATTCTGCAACCGGTAAACCCGTCGAATAGCCGCTGATGGGCCGTGTATCCGCTGGAACCGTCACGCTGACGATAACTGCCCGCCCACTCCAGCAACGCGATCAGACGTTCATCGTCATTGACTTCACGCTGACGGATATTAGCGACGCACACCTCGTCGGCAACGCTCAACCAGATCAGTGCAGTCGTGCGGGGAAGGAGTTCGCTGGCGATCCAGCCATACACGCCTTCGATCACCCAGCGCTCCTGCTCGGCCGCGATTCGCGCCATGGCCAAGGCTTCGGCGCGGGGACGGGCGATGCTGTGTTCGTCGGACAGCCAGTGAACGCGGTCGAGATCGGTCCAGGGCACCTGCAAACGCTCAGCCAGCCGCTGCGCCAGCCAGCTCTTGCCGGAGCCGGAGTTGCCGATGATCAGGGTTCGGGTTAAATCCATGAGCGACACCGATCAAACTGTGGGAGCGGGCTTGCTCGCGAATGCGGTCTGACAGACACCCCAATAGGGACTGGTAGACCGCATTCGCGAGCAAGCCCGCTCCCACAGGTTCTCAGTCCAGCCCTTCAGATATCACCTTCAGGCGCCACCATCCGCGTCTTCGGCGAGCCATTGGCGTTATGCTGGAAAATATCCCGTGGCTGCCCTTGTTCATTGAAGTACACCTGGCCGATCCCCGCTGAATTCCACAGCCGTTCACCCGCCTCAGCATGTTCCGGCACATGCGGCACGATGCGCATGCGCCGACGCTTGGTCAGCCAGTTCAGCGGCGAGCGCGGTGAGTACAGCCAGCGATTGAGGCGGTCGAACCACTCCAGCAGGGCCGGCGGGAACTCGTTCTTGATGCCGCTGCTGGTGATCTGCCAGATGCGCGGGCCGGCCTTGCGGTGGCGGATCAGCACTTCGTAGACGAAGGAATAATGCACATCGCCGGACAGCACCACGTAGTTACCCGGCGTGCGCGAGTGGCGGAAAATGTTCAGGATCACCTGGGCCGCGCCGCGGTGGGCCATCCAGTTCTCGGCGTCCACCAGCAGTGGATAACCCAGCCAGCTGAACACCCGTTGCACGGTTTCGATCAGCTTGACGCCGAAGATCGGCGCCGGCGAAACGATGATCGCCGAAGGGTGATCGAGCAGTTCCTGCTGCAGTTCGCTGAGGGCTTCCCAGTCCAGCAGGCCCGACGGTTGCTTGAGGTTCATCTCGCTGCGCCAGCGCCGCGTGCGGGTATCGAGCACCACCATGGCCGGCGTGGTGGGCAGCACGTAGTGCCAGTGCTGGAAGCGCAGCAGCTCATCGATCAGCGCGTCCTGGACATCGCTGTCCAGGTAATGGTCATCGCCGGTGGCGCTGAGTGAACGGGTTTTTTCCAGCACATCGACGAACGCATCCGGATTGTTGCCCCAGCCCTGGCACAGCATGTAGGCCAGCAGCGCATTGCCGATGATGCGCCGGGAAAACGGATGGCCGTAGGCCGTTTCCTCCCATTGCGCGGAAAGATTCCAGTCGTCGGTGATGTCGTGGTCATCGAAAATCATCAGCGTCGGCACGTGTGCCAGCGCTCGCGCGACCTTGTCCAGGCCGGCCTTGAACGCGTCGATGCGCGTCTGTTCCAGGGCATAACGCTCGCGTCGTTCCTTGATCAGTTTCGGCGGTTTTGGCGCGATCAAGGTCCAGGGCGTCGGCGACCAGACCAGCAGGTACATGGCCATGACTTCGGCGAAGGTCACCAGGTGATTGTCGGCACTGCTGCTGGTGAAAATCGGCTTGCGCGCACCCCCGAAAAAGCGCTCGCGCAGGGTTTCGTTGCTTTGCAGCGCCGGCAGCAGATCTGCCCGGTGGTAATAACAGGCGGCGTGCCCGTACAGCTCGGCGCTGTCGCTGACGATGGCGCCAGCCAGATGCTCACCGAAAAGCCCCAGCCGTTCGATCAAGGCATGGATCGCCCGCAGGGTCGGCCCGGCGACATCGTCGGCGTAGACTTGGTCGCCGCTCATCATCAGCAGCGCCGGACGCTCGCTGGCCAGGTGCTCTTGCGCCAACAGCTGATCGACGCACAGCAGGCCGTCGGGCGCCGGGTGATGGGGTTTGCGGCAGGAACCGTGAAGCAACTGCTCGATGCGCGCATGCAGGACGAAGTTCGGCGCAGCCGCATCGCCGTACAACAGATGCGGCGCCCAGGTGGCGATGCCCGTGCCGTCATCGATCAACAGGTCGTACTCGATCACCTCATCGCAGGGCAGGGCGGCGTCCAGCGCCACATCGATCAGGTGCACAAACGCATGGGTACCCACCGCAACGACCGTGCATTGTCCGGCATCGAGACGAATAGCGCCCACGCCCTGCAAGCGCAGCGTCAAATCCAGCGCCCGCGAACCCACCAGCCACAGCACCAGCCGCGTCGGTTCCAGGCGCCGCAACAGCGGGCCCGCCAGCACGGGTGGCAGCGATTGAGGGTCTTCAGGCAATGGCAGAGTATCGGACATCCGGGGGCAGGGCTCTTGGGGAAACAGGGCAGCGATGATAACGCAGGTGGGCGCTGCTGCCCTTGTGTACTGACAGACTCAAATGCGTGCGCAGGCTAAAGTGAGTCAGTCATGCTATATGCAGGCATTCGCGAAGAAGAGGGTAAACATGAACAGAATCATCCTGCCAGCGCTGGTTATCCTGCTGACCGCGCAATCCCCGGCCTACGCCATCAACGACAAATACCGCAAGCAACTCGAGCAATCGGGCTGCACCCAGGTCAGCGAGACCCAGGGCTGCGATATCCACAAGAGCAAAGCGGAAAACGCCAAGGCCGGCTTCACCAACCCCGCCACGGACAGCGCGACGACCCAGACCCCGTATGCCGGCCAATGGGTGGCCAAAAGCGATGCAGGCGCGACAGTCGCCACCATCCGCATCGATGCCAAGGAGCAGGTTTGGGTGAACGGCAAACGGGTCGACGCCAAACGCACCGACGGCACCCTGCAATTTCACCAGGGCAAGCTCACCTTCACGATACAGGGCGATCGACGGCTGACGGGCGAGGATTACTGGACCGACAGTGATGCCGGGACCAAGGGGCCGATCGAGATCGAGTAACCAGACAGGAGCGGGAAATGATTGATTTCAACAACAAGGGATTCTTCAAGCTCAAGCAGAACGACGAATACGCCGAGCGTGTAGCCGACCTTTTGCTCGACGGGGAACAGGTCATCGATTCCTACAAATCCATGCGCGATGGCGTGGTCTTCACCAACAAACGCATCATCGCGGTGAACGTACAGGGCCTCACCGGCAGCAAAAAAGACTTCACCTCGTTGCCGTACAAAAACATCGTGGCGTATTCGGTGGAGACGTCGGGGACGTTTGATCTGGATTCTGAGCTGGAGATTTATTTTTCATCGTTGGGGAGAGTGAAATTCGAATTCACCGGCAGGACGTCGATGGTGGCAATTTCCAAACTGATTTCTCAGCATCTGCTTTGAGCTGGCTACAACACTCATGAACGACGCTCCCACAGGGGATTGTGGTGAATTTGAGGGGGCTTCAGCGCATAAAAAAGGGTCTGCAAATGCAGGCCCTTTTTACATTTTCGAACATACATCTTCGGACAAAGACTACAGCACTCAAGGAAGCATCTGACTTACACCCACTGGCATTTCGACTCTCATAAACACGCACTGAAACAGCGTGAAAAACAATAAAAAGAGGTCACCCGAAATGAGCGAGCCAACAAGCCCTGTGCGTGTAGCAGTCGTGCAATTCGATCCACAAGTCGGCATCGAAAATTGCGATGCAAACCTGTGTCGTAGCCTGGAACTGGCGCTGGAGGCGGTCACCGGCGGTGCGAACCTTATTGTGCTGCCTGAGCTATGCAGCACCGGTTATTTCTTCAGCAATCGGCAGGATGCTTTTCAACATGCGCAGTTGATACCCGGCGGGCCAAGCGCGCAACTCTGGATCGACTTTGCCTCCAAACACAGCGTCTACATCGTGGCCGGCCTGGCCGAGCGCGACGGCATGCGGCTGTTCAACACCTCAATACTTGTTGGCCCTGACGGTTTCATCGGCAAGTATCGAAAAGCCCATTTGTGGAACCTGGAGAAACTCTGGTTCACACCGGGCGATCTTGGTTTTCCGGTTTTTGATACGCCCATTGGCCGAATCGGGATGTTGATTTGCTGGGACATCTGGTTTCCGGAGGTACCGCGCATCTTGAGTCAACAAGGCGCCGACATCATTTGCAGCGTCAATAACTGGGTCTGGACGCCTCCGCCGCTGTTCGATGAGGCCGGCAAGTGCATGGCGTCGTACCTGACGATGACGGCGGCACACGTCAACAATGTGTTTATCGCCGCTGCCAGCCGGATTGGTGAGGAGCGAGGTGCCCGCTACCTCGGCTGCTCGCTGATTGCCGGGACCAATGGCTGGCCGATTGGCGCCGTAGCATCGGCAGACCAGCAGGAAATCCTGTTTGCCGATATCGACCTGACCAGCTCCCGCAGCGCCCTCATCTGGAACAACCTGAACGATCTGCACCGTGATCGTCGAGCCGATCTCTACAATCAAATGCTCGGCTACACCCAGCACCCATGTCTCCCACGTTGATAAGGGGGACCTGACCCATGGAAACCACAACCGATAAAAACCGGTTTGCCACCAGATCGCTTTTTGATGTGGCGGTCATCCTGCTGATGATCGGCGCGACACTGCTGATTGTCTGGCTTTCATTCACCAATCGTTCGTTCTGGTCCGCCCATTGGCCGAGTTACAGCGACATGGTGTCGAGTCTTCCCCAGCCGAGTGCCTGGTTACGTTGGCTGCTCGGCGACATCAGCGAGGTGGCATTCTACAAACACGAGTTCGCATCGATCGGACTGTTGGCGGGCGCCTATCTCGCTTACTGGGCGAATCGAACGGGGAGAACCTGGCAAGGCTTCAGCATTTCCTATGGCACCGGGCTATGGCCGTGGCTGATCACCAGTTCGCTGCTCGGGCTGCTGCTGAGTAACGTGCTGTGGGGCTGGACGGTAACCGCCACCAGTTGGCAGCCGACATTTGCCGCGTTCGTTTCGCTGCCAGCGGCGATGGTGCTGATGTTTGGCGGTGGCTGGAAGGTCACGATCAACGGCGCGATCATGGGCGCCTTACTCGTCACGCCCATGTGCCTGCTGATCGTCAATTACCTGTGTAACCCGTTGGGATTGCCGGCGGTGATCGGCAATGTCCTGGGCATGGCGGTCGCCAGCGTCGTGGCTTTTCTGCTGTGCCGCTACCGGCCCAGCCTGATGAAGTCCGAACAATCCGCGACACCACCCTCCAAGCCTCCCGCGCCCGCCACCAAGGCGCCCGACTACGGGGTGATCTGGAGCATGCGCCGGGTCTTGGCAGACTTTTCCGAAGCGCCATTTTTCGGCAATGAACTGGCCAGCCTCGGCTTGTTACTCGGGGTATTGCTCGCCTACAGCATGAACCCGATGAGCCCGGCGTACGGTTCAGGTCTGCTGCTGCACATCATCGCTGCACAGGCGCTGACCTCGGCCATCGGGGTGGTGATCTGGCGTCGGCAATGGATGTTGCGCGGCTGGTACCCCACTTACGTTCCTCTGGTGTCGGTGGTGCCCGCGGCGATTCTGACCCATGGCGGCAGTTGGCTGGTGATCGGTTCGAGTGCATTGCTGGGGGCATTGATCGCACCGCCTCTGGCCTGTGCGATTGCCAAGCGATTGCCGGCCGACATGCATGCCTACATCGGCAATGTCCTGTCCATGGCCATCAGCACGTTGCTGATCGTGCCGCTGATCGGCGTCCTTATCGCGGGGTAAATGCCACCGACCTTTGGGCTGTACCCCGTCCTGAACCGGGTACAGTCACCTCTCTTTCCGAACACATGAGGTATCACATGGAACTGCCCAAACTCGCCATCGCGGCACTCGGCGGCACGGTGAGCATGCAAGCCAGGAATGCCGGCGAAGGCGTTATCCCGACCGTCAGCGGCGAGACTCAACTGGCGTCCGTACCGCATTTGGCGACGTTTGCCCAGGTGACCGTTGAAACCCTTGGACTGCTACCCAGCGCTTCACTGGATTTCGGATTTTTACTGACTGTATTGTCGTGGGCGCAACTCCAAATCAAGCAAGGCGCCGTGGGTGTCGTGTTGACCCAAGGCACCGACACACTCGAAGAAACGGCAACGTTTTTCGATTACCTTTGGCCCCACGAAGCACCACTGGTGCTGACCGGTGCGATGCGCTCGGCAGCACAGCCCGGGGCCGAGGGACCGGCGAATCTGCTGGATGCATGCCACGTCGCCCTGGCCGGGACCAGCCGAAAGCGTGGTGTTCAGGTCGTGATGAACGGGGAGATTCATCAAGCGAGCAGCGTGCGTAAAACTGATTCGCTGGCGTTGCAGGCGTTTACCTCTCCGGTCGTGGGACCTGCAGGCCTGATAATGGAAGACCGTGTTCACTACCTGCGCGCGCCGGATCAGCGTAAGGTTTTGCCCCTGCCGCACCAGACAACACAGAAGGTTGCGATGTTCGAGGCATCCCTCTCGGCTGACACGCTGCTGCTGGAAAACATCCTTGCGCTCGGTTATGACGGGCTGGTGATAGCCGGTTTCGGCGCCGGACATGTCTCGCAGAGCTGGGCGACGGTGATTGAGCACATCGCCGAAAGAATCCCGGTCATCATCGCGACCCGCACCGGTTCCGGCTCTACTGCGCAAGCCAGCTATGGTTTTAATGGCGGTGAGATGGATCTGATTCGCAAGGGTGCATCGATGGCGGGATTTCTATGTCCGCGTAAAGCCAGGGTTCTGCTTTGGCTGTTGCTGGGCTGTCAGCGGCAACATGAGTTGTCGCTCTACCTGAAAAGTGAAAGCCGCATTCAAAATTGATACATAACCCTGTAGGAGCCGGCTTGCTGGCGATGGCGGACGTACAGTCGACACATGTCGCCTGACGAACCGCGATCGCCAGCAAGCCGGCTCCTACAGGGATAGCGTTTTTCCAGGCGCTACCAACCCGCGCCACTCACCGCCTCTTGCACCAACGGATGCAAATCCGCCCCCTGATGCTCCGTCTGCCAGGCCAGCAATTCCTTGCGCATGCTCGGCGCCCAGAACATCTGCAGATGATTACGCACACTGAGCACCGCCTGTTGCTGGTCCGGTTGGCTGGCGAAGTACTGGGCGATCTGGTTGGCCATCTTGATCAGGTTTTCAGTACTCATCGGCGCACCTCCGCCTTATCACCACGGGCGTGGCGGCGATCCTTGAGCAAGCGGTCCTGTTCCTCGCTGAACTCCTGGAAGCGCTTTTGCCACTCCGAAGGGTGATACACGCGGCTGACTTCCACCGCCGTGACCTTGTACTCCGGACAGTTGGTGGCCCAGTCGGAGTTGTCGGTGGTGATCACGTTGGCGCCTGATTCAGGGAAGTGGAACGTGGTGTATACCACGCCCGGCGCAACCCGTTCGGTGATCCGCGCACGTAATACAGTCTGCCCGGCGCGGCTGCCGATGCCGACCCAGTCACCTTCGTTGATGCCACGGCTTTCGGCGTCAGTCGGATGGATTTCCAGGCGGTCTTCATCGTGCCAGGCGACGTTCTCGGTACGCCGGGTTTGCGCGCCGACGTTGTACTGGCTGAGGATGCGCCCGGTGGTCAGCAGCAGCGGATAACGCGTGTTGACCTTCTCCTCGGTCGGCACATAGCCGGTGAGCATGAAACGCCCCTTGCCGCGCACGAATTCCTCGATGTGCATGGTCGGCGTGCCATCCGGTGCCGCGGCGTTGCACGGCCATTGCAGGCTGCCGTGGCGATCGAGTTCGGCGTAGCTGACGTTGGTGAAGGTCGGCGTAAGGCTGGCGATTTCATCCATGATTTCCGATGGATGTTTGTAGTTCATCGGGTAACCCAGGGCGTTGGCCAGCGCCACCGTGGCTTCCCAGTCGGCCTTGCCACCCAGCGGGTCCATGACCTTGCGCACCCGGGAGATACGCCGCTCGGCGTTGGTAAAAGTACCGTCCTTCTCCAGGAACGAACTGCCCGGCAAAAATACATGGGCGAACTTGGCGGTTTCGTTGAGGAAAATATCCTGTACCACCACGCACTCCATGGCCGACAGCGCCGCAGTGACGTGCTGGGTATTCGGATCGCTCTGAGCGATGTCCTCACCTTGGCAATACAGGCCCTTGAAGCTGCCGGCCAGGGCCGACTCGAACATGTTGGGAATACGCAGGCCCGGATCGGGTTGCAGGGTGACGTTCCACGCCTGTTCGAACTGCGCCCGCACCACCTCGTTGGAGATGTGCCGATAGCCAGGCAACTCGTGGGGGAACGAGCCCATGTCACAGGAACCCTGAACGTTGTTCTGCCCCCGCAGCGGGTTCACGCCGACGCCTTCGCGGCCGATGTTGCCGGTGGCCATGGCCAGGTTGGCGATGCCCATGACGGCGGTGCTGCCCTGGCTGTGCTCGGTGACACCCAGGCCATAGTAAATCGCCGCATTGCCGCCGGTGGCATACAGGCGCGCAGCGGCACGGATGTCGGCAGCGGGCACGCCGCAGATCGCGCCAAGCACTTCCGGCGAGTTTTCCGGCCGGCTGACGAACTCGCTCCAGGTGGCGAAATCGCTGCCCTCGCAACGGGCGTCGATAAAGGCCTGGTTGAGCAGCCCTTCGGTGACGATCACATGGGCCAGGGCGTTGAGCATGGCGACGTTAGTGCCCGGGCGCAGGGCCAAATGGTATTCGGCGCGGGCATGCACCGAGTCCACCAGGTCGATGCGTCGTGGATCGATGACGATCAGCCGCGCGCCCTCACGTAGACGGCGCTTGAGCTGGGAAGCGAACACCGGGTGCGCGTCGCTGGGGTTGGCGCCCATCACCAGGATCACGTCGGCCTGCATCACCGAGTCGAAACTCTGGGTGCCGGCTGACTCGCCCAAAGTCTGCTTCAGGCCATAGCCGGTGGGCGAGTGGCAGACCCGCGCACAGGTGTCGACGTTGTTGTTGCCGAACGCGGCGCGCACCAGCTTTTGCACCAGGTAGGTTTCTTCGTTGGTGCAGCGGCTGGAGGTGATGCCGCCAATGGAGTCGCGGCCGTATTTCTGCTGCAACCGACGGAATTCGCTGGCGGCGTAGGTCACCGCCTCATCCCAGCTCACTTCCTGCCAAGGGTCGTTGATGTGCTTACGGATCATCGGTTTGGTGATTCGATCCGGGTGGGTGGCGTAGCCCCAGGCAAAGCGCCCCTTGACGCAGGAGTGGCCGTGGTTGGCCTGGCCGTTCTTGTCCGGAACCATGCGCACCAGCTGGTCGCCTTTCATCTCGGCGCGGAACGAGCAACCCACGCCGCAATAGGCGCAGGTGGTGATCACACTGCGCTCGGGCTGGCCCAGTTCGACCACGCTTTTTTCCATCAGCGTCGCAGTAGGGCAGGCCTGCACACAGGCGCCGCAGGACACGCATTCCGAATCGAGGAAGTTATCCCCACCGGCCGCCGCCACCCGGGATTCAAAACCGCGCCCGGTAATGGTCAGGGCAAAGGTGCCTTGGGTTTCCTCGCAAGCGCGCACACAGCGGTTGCAGACGATGCACTTGCTCGGGTCGTAGTCGAAGTAGGGGTTGGAAGTGTCCTTCACATCGGCCAGATGGTTGTCGCCTTCATAGCCGTAACGCACCTCCCGCAGGCCGACCTGACCGGCCACGGTTTGCAGCTCGCAGTTGCCGTTGGCCGAGCAGGTCAGGCAGTCCAGCGGGTGATCGGAGATGTACAGCTCCATGACATTGCGGCGCAGGGTCGCGAGCTTCGGCGTCTGGGTGTGCACGCTCATGCCTTCAGTAACCGGCGTGGTGCAGGACGCCGGATAACCGCGCATACCGTCGATCTCCACCAGGCACATGCGGCAGGAACCGAAGGCTTCCAGGCTGTCGGTGGCACAGAGTTTCGGAATGGTGGTGCCCAGCAGCGCAGCGGCGCGCATCACCGAGGTGCCTTCGGGCACGCTGATGCTGCGACCGTCGATGTTCAAGGTGACCTGCACCTGGCTGTCGCGGGCAGGCGTACCCAGGTCAATGTCTGTGTTCGGGTCGAAAAGAGTGATCATTGCGAGGCCTCCGAGGGCAACAAGCCGAAGTCGGCGGGGAAGTGCTTGAGGGCGCTGGCGACCGGAAAGGACACCATGCCGCCCAACGCACACAGCGAACCGTATTGCAGGGTGTCGCACAGGTCCTTGAGGATGATCACTTGCTCATCGCGACCGCTCGGGTCTTGCGCGGCCAGCAAGCGGTCGATCACCTCCACGCCCCGGGTCGAGCCGATGCGGCACGGCGTGCATTTGCCACAGGATTCCTCGGCGCAGAACTCCATGGCGAAGCGCGCCATGTGAGCCATGTCCAGCGTGTCGTCCGCCACCACCACACCGCCGTGACCGAGCATCGCGCCGATGGCGGCGAAGGCCTCGTAATCCAGCGGCGTGTCGAATTGCGACGGCGGCACCCAGGCGCCGAGTGGGCCACCCACCTGCGCAGCCTTCAGCGGCCTGCCACTGGCGGTGCCTCCGCCGTAGTCTTCCACCAGTTCGCGCAGGGTCAGGCCAAAGGCCCGCTCCACCAGCCCGCCGCGACGCACATTGCCCGCCAACTGGAAGGGCATGGTGCCCAGGGAACGGCCAATGCCGTAATCGCGATAGAACTGCGCGCCCTTGGCCAGAATCAGCGGCACCGAGGCCAGGGTCAGCACGTTGTGCACCAGGGTCGGCTGGCCGAACAATCCCTTCAAGGCAGGGATCGGCGGCTTGGCGCGGACGATCCCGCGCTTGCCTTCAAGAGAGTCCAGCAGCGCGGTTTCTTCACCGCAGATGTACGCACCGGCACCGACCCGCACTTCCATATCGAAGGCCTGACCGCTGCCGCCGACATTGGCGCCGAGGTAACCATTCTTCCGGGCAATCTCCAGCGCGTTGCGCAGGATGGCCACGGCATCCGGATACTCCGAGCGCACATAGATGTAGCCGTAGGTGGCGCCGACGCAGAGGCCGGCAATGGCCATGCCTTCGATCAGCAGGAAGGGGTCGCCTTCCATCAGCATGCGATCGGCAAAGGTGCCGGAGTCGCCTTCGTCGGCGTTGCACACAATGTACTTTTGCGCCGCTTCGGTCGCGCGCACCGTGCGCCATTTGATCCCGGCGGGGAATGCCGCGCCGCCACGGCCACGCAGGCCTGAGTCGAACACTTCAGTCGCAGTCCGTTCGCCACCGAGGATGACGGCTCTTTTCAAACCCTCGAAACCGCCATGATCCAGGTAATCGTCGATGTACAGCGGCTGTGTGATGCCGGCGCGGGCAAACAGCAGGCGTTGTTGAGTCTTCAGATAGGGCAACTCTTCCACCAGACCCAGGGCCAAAGGATGAGCAGACGGCTCGCCTTTCAGGGCTTCGAGCACTGACGGTACATCGTCAGCAGTCAGTGGGCCGAAGCCGAAACGACCTTGCGGCGTGTCCACTTCCAGCAATGGTTCCAGCCAGTACAGGCCACGCGAGCTGGTGCGGTTTATCACCAGCGGCACGACGCGCCCCCGGCCATGGATGATAAGGGCCTCCACAACCTCTTCGGCACCCACGGCACGGGCTACCGAATCACGAGACACATAGAAAGCGGGCATTATGCGTCCTCCCGGCAAGCATCGAGCAAGGCATCGAGACGCTCGGCACTCAGCCGCGCATGCACCCGGCCATCCAGCTCCAGCGCCGGCGAACAGGCGCAAGCACCCAGGCAATACACCGGCCGCAAACTGATGCTGCCATCGGCGCTGCTGCCGTGGTCATCCAGTTGCAACCGCTCGCGCAACTGCGCCGCCAGCTGCTCGGCACCACGACTCTTGCACGACTCAGCCCGGCACAACCGCAGGATATGCCGCGCAGGCGGCGCAGTACGGAAGTCATGGTAAAAACTGATCACCCCACGAACCTCAGCCTGACTCTGGTTCAGCGCATGGGCAATCTCGGGGACGGCGGCATCGGGGATGTACCCAATGCGCTCCTGAATATCATGAAGAATGGGCAACAGTGCACCCGCAGAGCCCTTGTGGCGCTCCAGCAGGCTGTTGACCAAAGGCAAGTGCAACTCAACATCAGGCATTCAGCAATCCTCACGGTCACGGACAAACCAGAAGGTCGTCGGTCGTCCGAAAGTGTCGGCTGCGGCACTCACACCACGTCACGGCATCGTGGCAATTTCAGGCCGTTGGCCAGGGCACCCTGAGCGGGCATCTTGTTGTGCCCGGCACGGTTTTCGCCGCGCCTCTGAAAGGGCATAAAACCCAGATTGCCACGGGGGCGTTGATTCAGCTGTACCAAAGCGACGTGCTTGGTTCTGTCTGCGACCACCTATTAAGTCTAGAAGAGTGCGGCGCAAATGTTGGGTTGGGCATTTATGGACGGCCCAACCAGGCCCGCTTTGACGGGCCTCATTCCTCACCGCTCAGGCATCCAGCACCAGGCGTGTGCCGCGACTACCGGAAACGCAGGGCGCGATCCATTCACCACTTTGGCGCTGGGCGTCATTCAGGCAGTCGTCGCGGTGTTCCGGTTCGCCTTCAAGGACCCGGCACACACAAGCGCCGCACATGCCCATGCCACAGGAAAATTCCAGATTGACCCCGGCCCGCGAAGCTGCCTGGATCAGGCTTTCCCCGGCTTGCACCTGGACCTCACAACCACTGCGTCTCAACTCCAGTGAAAAGCCCTGCGTCTCAAGGCTCGCGGGCTGCCGGGCCTGGAAGTGCTCGCGATACAGGGCTGGGGCTGGCCAGTTCGCCTTGAGCGCCGCCTGTTCGACGGTGTCCATGAAGCCGGTCGGGCCGCAGCAGTACAGACCGGCTGCGCTTTGCCAGGCGGGAAATTGACTGGCCAGCAACTCGGCGATCTGCCCGGCGCGCAAGCCGCCGAACCAGTGTACGTCGGCGCCCAGACGCTGGATGAAAGGCGCCTGGCGTGCCTCCCGGGTGAAATAGAGCAAGCGCACGGGGCGGCCTTCGGCCAGGCACTGGCGATACATCGGCAACAACGGGGTAATGCCGATGCCCGCCGCCACCAGCGTCACCGGCCCGCTGCCCGGTTGCAGGGCGAACAGGTTGCGTGGCGC
The DNA here is from genome assembly GCF_046042685.1 of Pseudomonas sp. PLMAX. Lineage (NCBI taxonomy): Bacteria > Pseudomonadati > Pseudomonadota > Gammaproteobacteria > Pseudomonadales > Pseudomonadaceae > Pseudomonas > Pseudomonas sp. PLMAX. The sequence continues at coordinate 1,239,997 of NZ_CP064949.1, forward strand.
GCTGACTTCGATCTGCGTGCCCAGGCGTAGTTGCTCGTGCAGCCAACGCGAGCCACCCCGGGAGGCCGGCTCGCGCTTGATCCCCAGGTACAGGTGACCATCTTCCGGCAGGCTCAGCACCGAGTACTGGCGCACCGCGCCGTTGCCCAGGCGCAGGTCGACATGGGCGCCTGGAGCCCAAGTGAAGGGCAGGGGCGCGGTGTCGACGGGCGCTAACTCGATACCCAGCACATCGTCGGCTTCCAGGCGCAGGCTGCGCACGTGCAGGGCAGACCAGCTCATGCGCGGACTCCTGCGGCCTGCTGCAAGCGGCGCACTGCGTCCCGGGCCTGGGCGCCGAGTTCGGCCAGGTCGAGGTTGGGCAACTGGTCGTTGTCCACGGTCAATCGCCCGCCCACGAGCATGGCGCGCAAGGTTGGGCGTCCACCGCCTGCCACCGGGCCGATCGCCGGGTCGTGCAGGCCGAAGTAGCGCGGCTGGTCCAGGCGGTAGATCGCCAGGTCGGCCGCCATGCCCACCTGCAGGCTGCCGACGGCGTCCAGGCCCAGCACCCTGGCCCCGCCTGCGGTCCCCCAGCGCACCACGTCTTCCACGGTGGCCGCGTGGGCGCCGCCTTCCTCGTCACCGCCGGCATAACGCGCACGGGTGCGTTCGCCGGCCTTGGCCCGCTGCATCAGCCAGGCGGCGTGGGTTTCGCTGATCATGTCGCAAGCCTCGTTGGAGGCGGCGCCGTCCACGCCGATCGACACCTGCATTCCGGCGGCTTCCATCGCCACCACATCGGCGATGCCGCTGCCCAGGCGGCCATTGCTTTGCGGGCAATGGGCGATGCCGGTGCCGCTGGCCCCGAGCATCCGGATTTCTTCGGCGTCGAGTTTCACCAGATGGGCGAACCACACGTCCGGCCCCAGCCACTCCTGCTCGGCACAGAACGCCACCGGCGACATGCCATGGCGTTGCTGTACCTCGTTCTGGTATTCGACGGTTTCGCTCAGGTGGCTGTGCAGGCGAATGCCCAGCCGCCGCGCGACCCGGGCGGTTTCCCGCAGGTGCTCCGCGGGCATGGAGTAGGGCGGGCTGGTGGGCGCCATCACCACACGGCGCCAGGCGTCGGCGGCCGGGTCGTGGTAACGCCGCACCAGGCGTTCAACGTCGCCCAGATACTGCTCCAGGGTCTCCGGCCCGGCCACCGCGTTGCCTTCGGCTTGCCGCGCCTGCGTGGCACCGCCTCGGCACAGGACAAAACGCAGCCCCAGCCGTTCGGCTTCCTCGAACAGCACCTGGGCACTGTCGAAGGCCATGCCCGGCAAGTACAGGTAATGGTGGTCGGCGACGGTGGCGCAGCCGGAGCGCGCCAATTCAACCAGGCCAATGCGTGCTGCCAGGCGAAAGCTCTGCTCGTCAAACGCGCCGCGATAGCGATAGGGCACGGCCCCCAGCCAGGTCCCCAGGCTCTGGTCGATACCTGCAGGAATGCCCTTGAGCAGCGACTGGAACAGGTGATGGTGGGTGTTGACCCACGCCGGGTAGACCACGCAATCGGTGGCATCCAGCACGCGCTCCCCGGGCAGGGCTTGCAGGGCGCCGATGGCGGCGATGCGCCCGTCGATGATGCGAATATCGGGCCCGGCGTGGCGCGCCGCCGCGCCGGACAAACCGGTGAGAATGGCGCTGGCATTGCGCACCAGCCAGCTGTTTTGAATCGTCATGTGAGGCTCCATACGCCGCGCCTGCGGCGGACTCAAAGGGTTAGCCGAGTTCGCTTTCGTGCCAGTTGCGCAGGCTCAACCGGGCCAGCAGGGCCATCAGGCTGAACAGCGCGACACCGGTCAGGGCGATCAGCAGCAGGGCGGCGAAAAGCCTTGGAATATTCAGTTGGAAGCCGGCCTGGAGAATCTGGTACGCCAGCCCGGCGCCAGTGCCCCCGGTGCCGGCGACGAACTCCGCCACCACCGCGCCGATCAAGGCCAGCCCGCTGGCAATGCGCAGCCCGGCAAAAAAACACGGCAGGGCGCTGGGAATGCGCAGGCGCAGCAGTACCTGCCAGCGACTGGCGCGGTTCAGGCGGAACAGATTGAGCAGGCCGGGGTTGACGCTGCGCAGGCCGAGTACGGTGTTGGCGATGATCGGGAAAATCGCCACCAGGGTCGCGCAAATCACCAACGCCAGCGTGGTGTTACTGCACCAGATGATGATCAGCGGCGCCACCGCCACCACCGGCGTGACCTGCAGCAGGATGGCGTAGGGAAACAGGCTGACTTCCAGCACCCGGCTCTGCACGAAGACAAAGGCCGCCAACGTGCCGATCAGTACCGCTAGGGCGAACGAGAAGAAGGTGATCTTCAAGGTCATCCACAACGCACCCAGCAGCATCGGGCCATCGCTGATCAGGGTGCGGCCGATGTCGGCCGGGGAAGGCACCAGGTACACCGGCACCTGCAAGGACACGCAGGCCAGTTGCCACAGGCTAAGCAATACAGCGCCGAGCAGCAGCGGCGAGACGATGCGCAAGACCGTGGGGTGACGCAACCAGGGAGTAAAGGATTGACTCATGATTGGGCTCTCATAGTGAATCAGCAGATGTCGCCATTGGCCTGGGCCAGCAGCCGGGACAGGCGTGCGCACTGCTCGATAAAGGCCGGGGAGGTGCGGTAGGCCTCGTCCCGCTCCAGGGGGCCGTCGATCTCGATGTCGGCGATCACCCGGCCCGGGCGTGCGCCCATCACCACCACCCGCGACGACAGGTACACCGCCTCGAAGATGCTGTGGGTGACGAACACCACGGTCAGGTCGCGGCTGGCCCACAGCTGGCGCAGGTCGCTGTCGAGCTTGTTGCGGGTGAACTCGTCGAGGGCGCCGAAGGGTTCATCCATCAGCAGCAGATTGGGCTCGGTGGCCAGGGCTCGGGCGATGGATGCGCGCATTTGCATGCCGCCGGACAGCTCCCGCGGGTACACCTGGCTGAAGCGGTCCAGGCCGACCAGGGCCAGAGCCGCGTCGACCTTGGGCTGGCTCTGGGCCTTGGGCACACCGGCCAGGTCCAGGGGCAGGCGCACGTTATCGCTGACCCGGGCCCAAGGCATCAGGGTCGCCTCCTGGAACACCATGGCCAGGCTTTGACCCTGCGTCGGGCTGGCCGGGCTGTCCTTGCCCCACCAGCGCACATGGCCGGCAGAGGGTTGTTCGAGGCCGGCGAACATCTTCAGCAAGGTGCTCTTGCCGCAGCCCGAAGGGCCGAGCAACGACACGAACTCACCGCGCTGAATCGCCAGCTTCATCCGGCTCAAGGCCTGGGTGCCATTGCTGTAGGTTTTTTCCACCTGGTTGGCGAACAGCGGTGTTTGCACGCTAACGCTGTCGGTGTCGGGCAATGCCTGTGGCCGGGCGTTGGCCGCCGTTATGGTTTGCATCAACATAGCGCTCTCCCCTGGGGTCATGAGCGACCGGATAAGCCCCGGCGCACCGGGGCGCTGAATTCAGTGGCTGAGGAACACTTCGCTTTCGCCGTGGGCTTCGAGCAGGCCCAGCAGTTGCCGGCGAATCACCAGGCCGGGCTTGTCCGACGGCATATGCAGTTCCACCCGCCGCCGGGTGTCGACACAGGCGTCGTAATCGGTGGCTTCCAGAATGTCGCGGTCTTCGGCGGTGATCGCCGCGTCCCAATCGATCAGTTCCTGGGTCGAGCATTGCTCCTCGCTGTCGTTGCGATACAGCCACTGGACCAGCATCAGGCGCCCGTCTTCCATGGGTGTCGCGCAGTTGTAGATGATGTGGTGGATGCCGCTGTCCGGGTACATGCAGCCAAAGCGCCGAGAAAAGGGCAGGTAATAACGGTTGATCAGATGGCGCTGGGTGATCGGCTCGCGGGTGCCGGTGATGCGAAAGCTTTCTTCGGGGTTGCGGATCGGCACTCGGGTTTCGGCCTCGAAGCCGTAGTCGGTTTCGTGAAACTCGTAGCCGGCCGGCGCCGGCTGGTCGAACAGGCCGAAGTTGGCCTTGTGGACAAAGGAAAAGTGCGAGTTGTCGAAGGAGTTTTCCATGACCCGCAGCGGGCTGGTTTTCCACTCTTCATAAAACTGGAAGATGCGCCGGTAGCCCGGGGCGCCGTCTTCGGGAAACTCAGGGATCGGTTGCAGCGGATCGTCGAGGGCGACCCAGGCGTAGCCGTATTTTTCCTGGCAGTGAAAGGCCTGGACCGAGGCGCCCGGCGGGATCATGCCCGCGGGGTTCTGCGGGATCTTCACGCAGGTGCCGGTGCAGTCGTATTCCCAGCCGTGATAGCCGCAGGCAATGTTGCCGTCCTCGCTGACAAAGCCCTTGGACAGTTTGGCGGTGCGGTGGCAGCAACGGTCGCGCATGGCCACCGGGGTGCCGTCGGGGCGCTTCCACAGCACCAGGGCTTCGCCCAATAAAGTGAAGGGTTGCGGGCCGGCATCCAGCGCGGTCATGGGCAGCAGGGCGTACCAGAAACGGCGCAATACAGGTTGTTTGGTAACCAACATGACAAGTGTCCTCACGGTGTTCGTTCAGCCGGCTCTTGGGCCCGGGCTTTGGGTGCAAAGTTGGTGCAATCGGGCTTAGCGGCTGGCGGCCTGTTCGGCAGTCGGCAGTACCTTCAGGTCCTGAACGAAGCGCGTGGTATAGGCCTTCTGCCAAGGCGCATCGGCACCGAGCAGGCCGGCCTCGACCATGAAATTGCGGGTAGCCTGCCAGCGCGCATCGCTCATCACACCGATGCCCTGGGTGGCGGCATCACCACCGGTGACAAGGCGGTATTGCTTGAGGGTCGACAAGCCCCAGGCGAGCAGCTCATCGCTCATGTTCGGGTTGTCGGCCTTGATCAGATGATTGGCGCTCGGGTTGTCCAGGTAACGCTTCCAGCCCTCCATCGAGGCGCGGACAAAACGCTGGACTCGGTCAGGGTGTTGATCGATCACGTCCTGGCGGGTGGCCAGGGTCGAGCCGTAGGGCGGGTAGCCGGCGTCGGCAAACAGGAAAAAGTTGGCTTTCTCGCCGGTCTTCAGCGCCTGGAACAACTCGGAGCTGGCGTAGGCCTGCTGCGTGGTGTTGGCGTCAGCGAGGAAGGGTTGCAGGTTGAAGGTGTAGGGACGCGCCTGGCTGTCCGAGAGCTGATACTTGCCCTTGAGCCACGGCCACCAGGTTTGCTGGCCCGAGGTGGACACCAGCACCTGCTTGTTCTGCAGGGCGTCCAGGCCGCTGACGTCCGCATGGGTCAGCAACCCTTGTGGGTCGCCCTGGAAGGGCGCGGCCACTGCTACCACGGGCAGGCCTTGCTCCACGCTCTTGAGGATCTGCAAGTCGTAGTTGACGATGAAGTCGGCCTGCTTGTTGACCAGCAACTGCATGCCATTGACCTGCGGCCCACCCATGCGAATGGTCACGTCCAGGCCTTCCTTCTCGTACAAACCATCGGCCAGGGCTTGGTAGAAACCACCCTGTTCGGCCTGGGCATACCAGGAAGTGAGCAGCACCACCTTGTCATTGGCCAGGGCCAGCGGAGACGCTATCAGTGCGGCGGGCACGAGGGCCATGGCCAGCATCGAGCGAAGCGGTTGACCCAAGGCAAAGCGAATTTTCATGATGTGTTCTCCACAACGATTCGAAAACCGCCGCGCGCCAATCGGCACGCCAGCGAGGGACCGATTGGAGAGAACGTGGAAAGAGAGAGGGCGCCAAGGTGTAGACACGCGGCTAACACATCTCTCTTGCCCGGGGCGCTGGCGCCGCGTTCAAGCATCCAATCGGACGTACGCCCATAGGGGAGGGCGCAAGAGCAATGCCCGGTGCCATCGCTGGCACTGACCGCTTCTACTCGGAAGGAGTCATAGCCAGAAGCGTGCCAAGTCGTTGCTGTCGCGCAGTCAGGGGTTTGGGCGTGTCAGGCGCTCGGTGAGCAGTAGGGGAAGACGATTCGTGAAGGTGCGAACTCGGGCGCCCAGGCCTCAATATGGTGCGCAATCCATTGGGTATTCGCGTGTTCAATTTCAGCGGTCGATTGTGCTGAGTATGGCTTGCGGATTGTATTCGATCAGTTGGCACAACCCGTGCTAAGTTCCGGATCGAGTAGAAGCGGTCAGCACTGAGCGGCTCCAACAGGACCCAGGGTGCCGGGCATTGCTCTGGCGGCATTACGCCGCGTACCCGGCAAGGGGCGCCCCTCAGTACGCTGAGGGCCAGAACAGTGGTTATCCCGCAGCTCGGGCATGCCTTGCCGGTGATTTACGCCAATCACCTACCAGGGGCAGTCCATGAAAACATCTCCGTTACTAGCACTTACTCTTTTGCGCCGCAGCCTGCTGTCGCTTTTCGCCCTGGCCAGCGCCAGCGTCGAAGCCGGCCCGCTGCTGTGGAACGACAACAGCCTGAGCTACCTCTACGGCCAGCACTTCAAAGTCGACGGCACCGGCGACGACACCCAGCAAACGATCACCTTCGAACACGCCAGCGGCTGGACCTGGGGTGACGTCTTCATGTTCGTCGACAACAAATGGTCCAACGGCCTCTCGGGTGGAGACGGCCATTCCTACTACGGCGAATTCTCCCCACGCCTGTCCCTGGGCAAAATCAGCGACCGGTCCCTGAGCTATGGCATCGTCAAGGACGTGCTCATCGCCGCCACCTACGAACGCGGCGAAGACCGCAACCGCAAATATCTGCTCGGCCCCGCTGTCGACCTCGCCCTTCCAGGCTTCGATCGCTTCTCCCTGAACACCTACTACCGCAAACCCGACGGCATCACCGGCAAGGCCTCCGGCCAATGGCAGATCAACCCCACCTGGTCCATGACCCTCCCGCTGGGCCGCTCCGACATCCTCTTCGACGGCTACCTGGAGTGGTACGTCAACGACGTCGGCAACAAAGGCACCTCCAACTACGTGGCCAAGAGCTTGCACTTCAACCCACAGATCAAATACGACGTGGGCAAAGCGCTGGGGCAACGGCAGAAGCAGTTTTATGCGGGGATCGAGTGGGATTACTGGTCGAATAAATACGGGATTGAAGACACTTCAGGATTTGAAACAGACCAGAATGCGCTGAGCCTCTTGCTGAAGGTGCATTTTTGACGGGAGAGCGTGACGAGTCGGGCGTTTGACCGGGGTGCGTGGTGCCCCGGTTTCACCCTGTCACAATTTTCGTCGCCGTTTTCTGTACGGCTTGTGGGAGCCCCGAAAACCGCGAGGCCAATCTCAAATCCCAGAACCGAGTACGAATTGGTATTTGTCCTATCTCCATTTTTGTCGCCTTTTTCTGCATGGTTTGTGGGATCTTTCCTGATTTTCTCGACCATCTTGAGTTTCCTCTCTGTCCACGTACTTTGCCTTAAGCCACTCATCTCGAGTCGGCTTATCGATCTATAACAGTGGTGCGCTTTCCATGACTGGAGCGCCAGCAGAGAGGGAGATCAGCAATGGCCAAAGGACATTTCATTCGCCTGGGTGACGACACCACTTGCGGCGGCAAGGTGTTGGAAGCCGACACACGCGTCATGATGTTTGGCATTGCCCATGCGCGTGAAGGCGACCGTGTTTCCTGCGGGAAAAACGACGAAACCTACAAGATCGTGGGAGGCGTCTCCTACATCAACAGTCATGGCAGGATCGTGGCGGGCTCGCTGGACAGCTACAGCACCTGCCCGTGCAGAGCCAGGTTGATCCCGTCGGTGTTCAACGCCACGTATGAATCGAGCCACAGTGCTGCGCCCCAGACCACGAGGGCCGCGTCCCAACCGACCACACCTCTCGCCGGCAATCCGGCAGCGCCTCGGCCAGCTGCTTTCGCGTCTGCGTCGAGCGTGCCCAAGCCAGTGCCCTTGGGCAGTGCAGCGGCGCAGGAACCGGGCTTCTACATCGTGCCCAAAAGCACCAGCCGCGAACAGCTCGAAGCCGACTTGTTCACCCTGCGTGATCCGGCGGTGATGGGCAAATTCAAGCTACTGAACCCCAACCTGCGCGACGTCAAAGCCGGCTCGATGATCGTGCTGAGCGACCCCAAAAATCACCAATGCACCCGTGAAGAAGCGCTGCTCATGGACGTGGCAGCCAAGACCAACCAGATCATTGAAACGCTTAGCCCGGAAGAAGCGGATTTCATGGTGCAACACCGTGATGTCATCCAGGCCTTCCTGACCTACGGCTCGAACGCTATTGGCGTTGGCGCGAGTATTTTCAAGAACAACCTGGATAACGTAGGCAATGCCTTGAGGGATATTGAAGCGTTGCAACAGAATACGCTGCAGAGAGATGGGCACCTGCGCTCGCCAGCATTCTTTGCAGAGCGCCAGCGTCTGTTCGCACAACTGAACAGCCATATGACGGCATTGACCCGCAAGGGCATTGGATTCCCTGACCACATTAACTTGAAAAAAATGTTGGGTATTTCCAGCCAAAGTCTGGTCCACCACTGGACGAATGCCAGTCCCGGGGGGCAAATACCGGGTCATGCCACCCATCTTGAAGGTGTGGCGAAGGCTTCTAAATACGTCAAATACGGAGGTTGGGTAGGGACTGCCGTCGGCGGAGGAGCCTCTGCCATGAAGGTGCAGGATGTGTGTAAGGCGGGAAATACCGAGGCTTGCGAGCGAGTCAGGTTTACTGAAACAGGGGCCTTTGCCGGGGGGATCGGCGGTGGTGTAGCTGCAGGCGCGATATTGTCGGCCCCCGTTGTCGGTGCGCTCTGCATTGGGTTGGGGGGGCCTACAGGCGGGCTAGGTACATTGGCATGCAGTATCGTCGTGGTTGGCATCGGTTCTTATGCCGGCGGCGTATATGGCGGAAAGGGCGGTGAGATAATCGGGGAGGTTATATACGAGTATGCGAGATGACGACGGCCGAATTAATCGTAGGTGGTTTGTGTGGGGTGGTGCTCCTTGGTATCTATGTTTGGATTGGGATTGCACTATACCTTGGGTACACAAAGGGTGAAGAGTTATCGAAGTATTTCAAAAACAGTTCGTCGCTGATTACTGTCGATACGCACAAGCATACAGGCCCTTTTGGGAAGCTGCAGTTGGTCGGCGGCATTGCCAGTGTTGTCACCTTTCCTCGTTTTTTTATAAATCGTGGCATCGCGAGTGCTGCAGATATAGAGGGCTTTCCACTTCCAATAAGGCGCAAATTAATTATTTTGCAATGGAGTGTAATAGGGTTGCTCGCCACTTTGGTTTTCCTGGTTTCATTGTGGGAGTCAGGAGTGCTGAAGTGATGTGATTGTGGGTTTATGTCGTGTGGGGTCGGTAGCTGGCTGGCTTAAGGCTAGCCAGTTCCGAGAACCAAACTGCAAGCTAAAAACTTAGGTTTATTGATTTGTACTGGCAAGAGGACTGGCTGTAGGGTTTGCCCTCGGCGAGACGGATGAAAAAAACTGGCGAAATAATCTACAACGGGGGAACTCGTGGGAGGTTGTTTGTACTGGCTGCCATAATGGGCATGATGACTATGCCTAATTTATATCTTTGCGATGGTGGAGCCAACGCTAAGAACCTGCAAAACTTTCCTAGACGCCTCAGACGAAAACTAATTGTGTTGCATTGGGGTGGGGTAGTTTTTATTGTTCTATTGCTTGGGTTTTTCGCAGTCGCCGCACTTGGCCTCGTTTAGCGGTGTTCGGAATATAGTTGTAGAGTAGTTCCCAGGCGCACGACAGAAAAGGGAGTAGCAAAAGGGGGGAAGGTTTATTCTCTTTAAAATAAACTTGTCCCATTTTTTAAGCATGCGAACGAATCAGGTTCACGGAAACGGGAAGTTTTGCTGGGGGGATCGCTGGTGGTGCCATGGCAGGTGCAATATTAACTACTTCTGCAGTTGGCGGGGTTTGCATTGGGCAGGGTGTAGCGAAAGCTGGTGTCGGTCTGCTGGCGTGCAGTGTCTAGCGGTTGGCATTGGTTCTTTTGCAGGCAGCACGCTTGGTGAGATGGGTGGCAAAATAATTGGCGAACTTGTTTATGAGAATTTGAAATGACTACTGCGGAACTGGTTGTCGGCAGTTCGTGTGGAATTGTGCTCATCAGCATGTTTGTCTGGCTCGCGGTTGCGCTATATCTTGGCTATACAAAAACAGATGTGTTGCTGAATTCTTTCAAAAACAGTTCTTCAGCCATAACCATTTCCACACGCATATATAAGGGGCCTTGGGGAAAGCTGCAGCTAGTGGGTTCAGCATGCAGCGTCGTTACATTCCCCAGCTTTTTTGTAAAACACGGTATCGCCGGTGCTGGAGATATAGAAAGCTTTCCCGTTTCACTCAGGCGCAAGCTAATCGTGCTCATGTGGAGTGCTGTAGGACTATTTACTTCCTTAGCGTTACTCGTGGCGTTGTGGAAATCAGGAGTACTCAAGTGATTTTTGACTGTGGACTTATGTTGTGTGTGGTCGGTAGCTGGCTGGTTTAAGGCTAGCCAGTTTCGAGAACTAAACTGCAAGCTCAGAAATATTGGCATGTTGATTTGTAGTGGTAAGAGGACGCTTGGCTGTAGGGTCTACCCTCGGCAGACCGGTGACAAAAACTGGTGAAATAATCTATGAGATCCTGAAATGAGCGTGAGTGTCGCGCACAAATCGCAGGCAAGGTGTGTGCCTCAGCGATTCTTTCCTCTTCTAGGGACTGTTTCGGCCAATGACGCACATTCAGCCGCTGGTCATGCGGGAGGGGGGCAACCCTAGCGTTTCGTATATTGGTGGCTGAAAATCGGCCTGATCACCCCTTATAGCGCTGGTCGTCGTCCGGGACTTTGTAGGTGGTCGCACGTGGTCAGGTGTTCGTCGCTGGCATCAGGAATGGTGTCGATGCGCTCGCGTGGCTCGATCAGCTCTTTGCGCAGGAGGCATAACGATGCGAGTTCACACGTATGTGATCGCCACGGACGCGGGCTCCGCGCCAAATTACGATCCGCCGGCTGTTACGCTGGCTGTCTGTAAGCCGGGCATCCGCAAGAAGGCGAAGGTCGGCGATCTCGTGCTTGCTTTTGCAGGCGCGGTAGTGAATCCCACCTCCCGCCACAGCGTCGTCTGGGCCGGCATCGTCTCTGAGGTACTGACCTTCACCGAATACTGGAACGACCGCCGTTTCACCTCAAAGAAACCTGACTGTACCGATGTCCCCGACAATTTCTATAAGCCTACCAGCAACAACGGTTTCGCTTGGCAACCCAACCCCGTTCACGGGCCTGAGGCTCAAGTTCGCGACACTGGTGGACTGAACGTCCTCGTGTTTGATCATGCTTGGCGCTTCGGCGCCTTCGGTCCCCTTCTGCCAGAGGACTTTGGTCTGCGCATGATCGACAGCCGGCGCGGAGAGAGGGCTGCCGATCTCACCGACCCCGAGTGGCAGCGCCTCGAAATCTGGCTGAATGCCCAGCCGTTAGTCACCATTGAGTCTACCGGTGATCGCAAGTCGAACCACAGTTGCTCGACTTGAGCGCTGCCGGTCTCACCGCAGCCCGCCACTCCAACACGACGGCGATGCTGACAACCGGTAGCATCTACAGGAGGCTAAAAGGGACAAACTAAAAGAAGCCTAATAAGGGAAATATAATTAAAGTTGGATAGGGCGTGGCAATCACCGTCGGCCCTGCTACCGGATGCTCCCGTTGTAAGACTGCCCACCTTGATTCATTGAATATCTTTCAGATAATCCTTAAGCGCGATAAGGGGGGCATCAAGCTCCTCCATCACCCGAATCCCAGCAAATTCCCTCGCCAACCTCCCCAACTCCCGCCCCAACGGCTTATCCACACCCCCAACCGCCTCCAACGCCAACCCCACACACTCACCCACCTTCACCCGAATCCCCTCAACATCCCCCCGTCGCACCAGCAACTCAAACACATCCCTCTGGTAATCACCCATGACCAGGTCATCCCGCAAAATCGGACTTGAATCTTCCGATTCATAAGCCAGTTTGAGGGAGAAGAGGGCGACGGTTTCCAGGTGCAATTCCATGGGGGGAATCCTTGTGAAATGTTCCGCGGACGTGGCCCGCGTGGAAGAGAAGCAAGATCAAGAGATCGCAGCCTTCGGCAGCTCCTACACAGGTCGGTGGGGTGTCAGGCACATTATTGCGGGCGAAAAAAAAGGCCTTGCTAAGCAAGGCCTTTCTTAATTTTGGTGCCCCGAGGGAGACTCGAACTCCCACTCCTTTCGAAAACGGATTTTGAATCCGCCGCGTCTACCAATTCCGCCATCAGGGCAATGGCCGCGGAGTATAGAGATGAGATAACCGTCGGTCAATCAGGTACATGGAGAATTTTTGATAATTCCGCTAGACTTCCCGACCCTGCTAGACGACACCCCATCATGCGCGTTGCTGACTTTACCTTCGAGCTCCCTGATTCGCTGATCGCCCGCCACCCTTTGGCCGAGCGTCGCAACAGTCGCCTGTTGACCCTGGATGGGGTCAGCGGCGCCCTGGCACACCGTCAATTCACTGATTTGCTGGAGCATTTGCGCCCCGGCGACTTGATGGTGTTCAACAATACCCGGGTGATTCCGGCACGACTGTTTGGCCAGAAGGCTTCCGGCGGCAAGCTGGAAATCCTGGTGGAGCGGGTGCTCGACAGTCATCGCGTGCTGGCGCATGTGCGGTCCAGCAAGTCACCGAAGCCGGGGTCGAAGATCCTTATCGACGGCGGTGGCGAGGCCGAGATGCTGGCGCGTCATGACGCGTTGTTCGAGCTGGGCTTTGCCGAGGAGGTGTTGCCGCTGCTCGACCGCGTTGGGCACATGCCGCTGCCTCCTTATATAGACCGCCCGGACGAGGGCTCGGACCGCGAGCGTTACCAGACCGTGTACGCCCAGCGCCTGGGCGCGGTGGCGGCGCCGACGGCGGGGCTGCATTTCGATCAGCCGCTGATGGAGGCGATTGCCGCCAAGGGCATCGAGACCGCGTTCGTGACCCTGCACGTCGGCGCTGGCACTTTCCAGCCGGTGCGCGTGGAGAAGCTCGAAGACCACCACATGCACACTGAATGGCTGGAAGTCGGCCAGGACGTGGTGGATGCCGTGGCCGCCTGCCGCGCGCGCGGTGGTCGTGTGATAGCCGTGGGCACCACCAGCGTGCGGTCGCTGGAAAGTGCTGCGCGCGATGGCGTGCTCAAGCCGTTCAGCGGCGATACAGACATTTTCATTTACCCTGGCCGGCCGTTTCATGTGGTCGATGCCCTGGTCACCAACTTCCATTTGCCCGAATCCACGCTGTTGATGCTGGTTTCGGCGTTCGCCGGTTATCCCGAGACCATGGCCGCCTACAAGGCCGCCGTCGATAACGGATACCGCTTTTTCAGCTACGGTGATGCGATGTTCATCACTCGCAACCCTGCGCCGACCGCCCCTGAAGAATCGGGCCCAGAGGAAACTGTATGAGTCGCACCTGTCGTATGTCTTTCGAGCTGCTGGCCACTGATGGCAAGGCTCGTCGCGGTCGTTTGACCTTCCCGCGCGGTACCGTCGAGACCCCGGCTTTCATGCCGGTGGGCACGTACGGCACGGTCAAGGGCATGCTGCCACGGGATATCGAGGCGACCGGCGCTGAAATCATTCTGGGCAACACCTTCCACCTGTGGCTGCGCCCTGGCACGGAAGTGATCAAGAAGCACGGCGACCTGCACGATTTCATGCAGTGGAAAGGCCCGATTCTGACCGACTCCGGCGGTTTCCAGGTGTTCAGCCTGGGCGCCATGCGCAAGATCAAGGAGGAGGGCGTGACCTTCGCTTCCCCGGTCGACGGCGCCAAGGTGTTCATGGGCCCGGAAGAGTCGATGCAGGTCCAGCGTGACCTGGGCTCGGACATCGTGATGATTTTCGACGAATGCACGCCGTACCCGGCTGACGAAGACGTCGCCCGTATTTCCATGGAATTGTCCCTGCGTTGGGCCCAGCGCTCGAAAAACGCCCATGGCGAGAACACGGCGGCGCTGTTCGGTATCGTCCAGGGCGGCATGCACCAGGACCTGCGCATGCGCTCCCTGGAAGGCCTGGACAAGATCGGCTTCGACGGCCTGGCCATCGGCGGCCTGTCGGTGGGCGAGCCCAAGCACGAGATGATCAAGGTGCTGGATTACCTGCCGGGCATGATGCCGGCTGACAAACCTCGTTACCTTATGGGCGTTGGCAAACCGGAAGATCTCGTGGAGGGTGTGCGCCGCGGTGTGGACATGTTCGATTGCGTGATGCCAACCCGTAATGCCCGCAATGGGCATCTGTTCATCGATACCGGCGTGCTGAAGATCCGAAACGCGTTCCATCGCCATGATGATTCGCCGCTCGATCCGACCTGCGATTGCTATACCTGCCAGAACTTCTCCCGCGCTTACCTGCATCACCTGGACAAGTGCGGCGAAATGCTGGGAAGCATGCTCAATACCATCCATAACTTGCGTCATTATCAAGTGCTTATGGCTGGTTTGCGCGAGGCTATTCAACAGGGTACATTGGCCGCCTTTGTCGATGCCTTCTACGCCAAACGCGGGCTACCCGTGCCGCCTTTGGACTGAGTTTCCTGACCCCAAGATTCAACATTTGCAACTGGAGTGCTAAATGAGCTTTTTTATCTCTAATGCCATGGCTGACGCTGCTGCACCTGCTGCTGCCAGCCCAATGGGTGGCGGTTTTGAGTGGATTTTCCTGGTCGGCTTCCTGGTCATCTTCTACCTGATGATCTGGCGTCCACAGGCCAAGCGCGCCAAAGAGCAGAAAAACCTGCTGAGCAGCCTGCAAAAAGGTGACGAAGTTGTGACCACCGGCGGCATCGCCGGCAAGATCACCAAAGTGGCTGACGATTTCGTGGTTCTGGAAGTTTCCGACACCGTCGAAATGAAGTTCCAGAAAGGCGCCATCGCCGCCACGCTGCCAAAAGGCACGCTCAAAGCGATCTAAGTTTCAACTTCTACTCAATCGACGGGGCGCGCAAGGCGCCCCGCGTCATAAGCGGGCGGCGTGATGCTGAACAAATACCCTCTGTGGAAATACATTCTGATCCTGGCGGTGCTGGCGATCGGTCTGATTTATTCCGCTCCCAATCTTTATCCTGATGACCCGGCCATTCAGGTCAGCGGTGCAAGCACTGCGCTGCAGGTCAATCAGGCTGATCTGGATCGTGTGAGCGCAGCGCTCAAGGAATCCGGGATCAACGTCAAGGCTGCCACGCTGGCGGCGGGCGGCAAGGGCGGTCTGATTCGCCTGACCAAGGCTGAAGACCAGCTGCCGGCCAAGGACGTGGTGCGCAAGGCGTTGGGTGATGACTACGTCGTTGCACTGAACCTGGCACAAACCACTCCGCAATGGCTGCGCAACCTCGGCGCGCACCCGATGAAACTGGGTCTGGACTTGTCCGGTGGTGTGCACTTCCTGCTCGAAGTGGACATGGACAAGGCCCTCGACGCACGCTTGAAAGTGTACGAAGGCGATGTGAAGAGCCTGTTGCGTAAAGAGAAACTGCGCTATCGCAGCCTGCCGCAACTCAACGGCGCCATTCAGCTGGGCTTCTCCGATGAAGACAGCCGTGAACAGGCCCGCGCTCTGATCCGCAAGAATTTCAACGATTTCGACATTGTTCCGGCCGACCTCAACGGTCAACCGGTGCTGCGTCTGGCGATGACCCCGGCCAAGCTGGCGGAAATCCGCGAATACTCCATCAAGCAGAACTTGACCACGGTACGTAACCGCGTCAACGAGCTGGGTGTTGCCGAACCGATCGTCCAGCGTCAGGGCGCCAACCGCATCGTGGTTGAGCTGCCGGGCGTGCAGGACACCGCGGAAGCCAAGCGTATCCTCGGCAAGACGGCCAACCTCGAGTTCCGTCTGGCGGCTGAGCCGGGTGCTTCGAAAGCCACCTCCGAATCCTTTGAGTTCCGTGAGGGCAACCGTCCGCCAGCGCAGATCGAGCGTGGCCTGATCATCACCGGTGACCAGGTAACTGACGCCAAGGCTGGTTTCGGCGAGCACGGCACGCCAGAAGTGAACATCCGCCTGGATGGCCACGGTGGCGAGCTGATGAGCCGCGCGACCCGTTCGAACGTCGGTCGCAGCATGGCGGTGATCTTCATCGAGCAGCGTCCGGTCACCACTTACACCAAGCAAATGGTCAACGGTGTCGAAAAAGACGTCGCGGTTCAGACCTTCAAGGAAGAGAAGAAGATCATCAGCCTGGCGACCATCCAGTCGCCGCTGGGTGCGCAGTTCCGCATCACCGGCCTGAACGGCCAGGGCGAGTCGTCCGAACTGGCGCTGCTGCTGCGCGCTGGCGGCCTGGCTGCACCGATGTACTTCGCTGAAGAGCGCACCATCGGCCCGAGCCTGGGTGCCGACAACATCACCAAGGGTATCGATGCATCGCTGTGGGGCATGCTGTTCGTCTCGCTGTTCATCATCGCCATCTACCGCTTCTTCGGCATCATCGCCACCGTCGCTCTGGCGGTGAACATGGTGATGCTGCTGGCCCTGATGTCGCTGCTGGGGGCAACGCTGACCCTGCCGGGTATCGCCGGTATCGTGTTGACCATGGGTATGGCGGTCGACGCCAACGTGCTGATCTTCTCGCGGATTCGTGAAGAGATTGCCGCGGGCATGACCGTGCAGCGCGCAATCAATGAAGGCTTCGGCCGGGCATTCACCGCGATTCTCGACGCCAACCTGACAACACTGTTGGTCGGCGGGATTCTCTTTGCCATGGGCACCGGCCCGGTCAAGGGCTTCGCAGTGACCATGTCCCTCGGGATCTTTACCTCGATGTTCACGGCCATCATGGTGACCCGCGCGATGGTCAACCTGATCTTCGGCGGACGTGACTTCAAGAAGTTGTGGATTTAAGGGGCTGCCATGTTACGTACAATCAACTTCATGGGCGTCCGCAACGTTGCGTTCGGCGTCACATTGTTCCTTACCGTGCTGGCCTTGTTCAGCGTTGCCACCAAGGGCATGAACTGGGGCCTGGACTTCACCGGCGGTACGCTCATCGAGCTGACCTACGAGCGTCCGGCCGACGTCACCCAGGTGCGTGAGCAACTGGTCAAATCGGGTTATCACGAAGCCATCGTGCAGAACTTCGGTGCCACCACCGATCTGCTGGTGCGCATGCCTGGCGAAGACCCGCAACTGGGTCACCAGGTGGCCGAGGCCTTGCAGAAGGTAGGCGGCGAAAACCCGGCAACCGTTAAGCGCGTCGAGTTCGTCGGACCGCAGGTGGGTGAAGAGCTGCGCGACCAGGGCGGCCTCGGCATGCTGATGGCGCTGGGCGGCATCCTGATCTACCTGGCTTTCCGCTTCCAGTGGAAGTTCGCGGTCGGTGCGATCGTGTCCCTGATCCACGACGTGATCGTGACCATCGGTATCCTGTCGTTCTTCCAGATCACCTTCGACCTGACGGTGCTGGCGGCGGTACTGGCGATCATCGGTTACTCGCTCAACGACACCATCGTGGTATTCGACCGGGTTCGTGAGAACTTCCGGGTGCTGCGCAAGGCCAGCCTGATCGAGAACATCAACATCTCGACCACGCAAACCCTGCTGCGCACCATGGCCACTTCGATCTCCACCTTGCTGGCGATCGCGGCCCTGCTGTTCTTCGGTGGCGACAACCTGTTCGGCTTCTCCATCGCCCTGTTCATCGGGGTGCTGGCGGGTACTTATTCGTCGATCTACATCGCCAACGTGGTGCTGATCTGGCTGAACCTGAGTTCCGAGGATCTGATTCCTGCTGCCAACACCGAGAAGGAAATCGACGACCGTCCTTGAAGGGCATTTCCTTCAGCGATGTAGTCCAAAAAAGGCGCGAGTTGAACTCGCGCCTTTTTTTATGCTCCAAGGCTGGGAGAAGCGCGGACAAGTGCCGCATGTGATGGTCAGGAGGTTCATGTGAACAAGTCGATGCTGGTTGGTGCGGTATTGGGTGCTGTCGGTGTAACTGCCGGAGGCGCTGTGGCCACCTACAGCCTGGTTAAAGATAACGGTCCCGAGTACGCGCAAGTACTCGCCGTTGAGCCGGTCAAGACACAAATCAAGACTCCACGTGAAGTGTGCAAGGATGTAGCTGTGACCCGGCAGGCGCCGGTGAAAGATCAACACCAGATCGCTGGTACCGTGGTAGGTGCACTGGCGGGCGGTCTGTTGGGTAACCAGATCGGCGGCGGCACCGGCAAGAAGATTGCGACGGTTGCAGGCGCTGTCGGTGGTGGTTATGCCGGTAACAAGGTTCAGGAGGGCATGCAGGAGCGTGACACCTACACCACGACCCAGACCCGTTGTAATACGGTGAATGACATCAGTGACAAGGTCGTGGGTTACGACGTGCGTTATTCGCTGGATGGCAAGGAAGGCAAGGTGCGGATGGATCGTGATCCGGGGAATCAGATTCCTGTGGATAAGGAAGGCAAGTTGGTTCTGTCGGAGAATCAGCAGGGGCAATGATCTGCTGGTAACGAGTTAAAAAAAGCACCCTGTGGGGTAATGCCAGTCAGTTAAGCTGACTGGCATTTTTATTTCTGATCGGATACTTCGGCGATTTGAGCCGGATGGCTCGGGGATAAATACGCTCCTCTCGCCGATGAGGCAGGACATAGTGCGGCGCTGAAGCATGAAGCTCGGCCAGGTATTTGGGGATGTTCCCGGAGCGGTCGGCCGAGACGCTGTTGATAAACCCTAAAATTGCCCAGGTGCAGGCGGTAAAACTCATTTCGCACGGGTAAATTCCCGGACAGTGACGGCTCATTTCTACCATCTGATAGCGCAACAGGTTGTAGCCCAGCAACACGCCCCACAGCTCCTGCTCGATCATCTCGGGTGTCTTGCTGCGCAAGGTATAGCTGCTGTTGAGCAGCGTCTGTTTCATCTCCCGAAAGCCCAATTCGATCTCCCATCGCTGGCTGTACAGGTCGACTATTTCGTCAGACGGGAAGCGCAGCGGGTCGGTCATCGACGTCAGGATCTGACACCACCGTTTGCTCGAAGGCGCGCAATCAGGCTCGGGTAGTCCGGCCATTGCTTGCGGTTTGGCGATGCTTAACGAGACCATTGCATCCTGACGGCCCAAACGCACAACTTCGTACTGCACTCACGCGTGGATCTTCCAATGGCGCTCGGTGCCTGCTTGCTGCCACTGTTTGCAGCAATCCCAGGGTAGAAACCTCGATCGAATAGGGTCAACGAGCGTGATCGGGCGTGGTGTCGATCAGTTGTTCGCCAGTTCTTTCGTTGCTGCGATAGCCATCATGCGCTGCCGATCAACATGTGGCTCGTCAATTCCATCCTGACAGACCATGCGTACCTGGGAAAACCGGTGTCGCGTTGGTTACTGGCCGAATCGGCGCCGATTTTTTCGCGGGTGTCAGGCGTTCGCCGACGACACCGTCGACGCTCACAAGCGCAAACCGGCCCAAGTCGGATGCTCAGCTGCTTCATGCCAACTTTTCTGAGTCAGGTCGAAGACTTGTCCGTACGGCTTCTCCTAGTTCTGACGTGCCTGAACTACGGCGCTGGAGAATAACGGGCGTTGCCCCGGCAGCATGATGTTCATGCGACCGACCACATCCCACGCCGACATGCGCCGGAAAGAACGCGGAAAATCACGCACCAGAGCATCATTTCCAGCGGCAAGCGCCGCTTGCGCAGCGTCGCCACGCCGGCCTGTTCGCGCCTGCTCGACCAAAGAAGGATCGAGTAAGGAATCCAATCCTCGATTGAGTTTGGAGTGGAAGCGAAGTTGTGGGTCAGTTCCAGTGCCCGAGCGAGACGCATAAAAATCCGATGCCAGTTCAGGCATCGGATTTTTGATTTCTTGCGGCCAAAAATTAGAGATGGCTTAACTGATCGGCATTAGCCTGTGGGGTGCTTTTTGTGCCCTATTTAAGCATCCCCACCAATCCCCCTGTGGGGCGGGCTTGCTCGCGAAAGCGGTCCGTCATTCAAAATCTATGTTGGCTGACCCGCCGCCTTCTCGAGCAAAGCCCGCTTGTATGTTTAGACTTGTAGGGGTGGTGGGACTAAAAGCCAGCATCTGACTCGTAGCCAGTACCGATGGAGACTTCGCCCCACCCCTTCACCAAAAGCGCCGATAAGGAATGCATCGGCCATGACCGACGATAGAAGCAAGCCAGCGCAATGGTGAAGCCCCGACAAGCCTTTAAACCCTAACCCGGAGCTTTCTTTGTGGCGAATGAGTGTCTCGCGTTCTGTAGTCGGAGTGGATGTCGCCAAGGCCGAAGTGGTGGTCTATCAGGCCGAACGGATCTGCTGTTGCCCGTGTCAACGATAAACCGTCTTTACAAAGTGGCTGAAAACGTTACCTGCAAACAGCGCCACCGCGATTGAAGCCACCAATATCCTATCACCTGGATACGGTTGAGCGGGCACGTAATGGGACATGTCGTCTATGTCATCGACGGTTTCGTTTGAGTAACTACCGCAAAGGGAGTGGGTGGCCGCGCCAAAACAGATGCCAGCGACGCGCGTTTACTGGCGCGTTACTTGAAGAACGAAGAGAAGAGCTATCGTCCTGAGCCCGCCGCCGAAGGTCTATACCAAGCTTCAAAGCCTGCTTCGAAGACGAGCGACATTGGTCCAGGCGCGTGTCAGCCTGACTCAAAGCTGGAACGACGAGCCGCTGCTGAAAGCGGCATTCAAACAACAGATAGCTGCCATGGGTCGATTGGATTTACTCATCCAGAAGAAGCTGTTGGAAGTCGTCAAAGAGGCGGGTCTGTTGGATCAAGTCAAACGCTGCCAGGCCGTAGAGGGGGTCGGTTTTCTTACCGCCACCGCACTGACGATGGCATTTCAACGTGGCGACTTCGCCAGTGGTGACGCCTATATCGCGTTTCTTGGAATGGATTTGAGAGTCTCTGATTCGGGGCAGATGAACGGACGTCGAAAGCTGACCAAGAAAGGTGACTCAGAAATACGGCGTCTGCTGCATAACGCCGCGATGGCTGCCAGTCGCTCGAAGACCTGGAAGCCATTTTACGAACGCTATCTGGAGCGAGGATTAAAGACGACTCAAGTGCTGGTCATCCTGGCTCGAAAGCTGGCACGAGTGGCGTTCGCCCTGATGAAGAACCAGAGCGAGTATCAGCCAAATCCAGTCTTGGGGGCTTCCCCCCAAACATAGAATCTCCCACATTGGGTTTGTGGTGTGTCAGGGGGTGAATTGCGGGCATAAAAAAAGCACCCCTAAGGGTAATGCCGATCAGTTAAGCCATCTCGCTTGACCTTTGGCCGCAAGAAATCAAAATCCGATGCCTGAACTGGCATCGGATTTTTTTATGCGTCTCGCTCGGGCACTGGAACTGACCCACAACTTCGCTTCCACTCCAAACTCAATCGAGGGATTGGATTCCTTACTCGATCCTTCTTTGGTCGAGCAGGCGCTTGAACAGGCCGGCGTGGCGACGCTGCGCAAGCGGCGCTTGCCGCTGGAAATGATGCTCTGGTGCGTGATTTCCATGGCGTTCTTCCGGCGCATGTCGGCGTGGGATGTGGTCAGTCGCATGAACATCATGCTGCCGGGGCAACGCCCGTTAGTGGCCCCCAGCGCCGTAGTCCAGGCACGTCAGAGACTAGGTAGCGAAGCCGTACGACAAGTCTTCGACCTGACTCAGAAAAGTTGGCATGAAGCAGCTGACCATCCGACTTGGGCCGGTTTGCGCTTGTTGAGCGTCGACGGTGTCGTCTGGCGAACGCCTGACACCCGCGAAAAATCGAGCGCGCTACGATTCGGCCAGTAACCAGCAACGGCGACACCGGTTTTCCCCCTGGTACGCATGGTCTGTCAGATGGAATTGACGAGCCACATGTTGATCGGCAGCGCATTTGATGGCTATCGCAGAACGATGAAACTGGCCGAACAACTGATCGACACCACGCCCGATCACCGTTGACCCTATTCGATCGAGGTTTCTACTCCCTGGGATTGCTGCACCAGTGGCAGCAAGCAGGCACCGAGCGCCATTGGCTGATGCCACTGCGCAAGGGTGCGCAGTACGAAGTTGTTCAGCGTTTGGGCCGTCAGGATGCCATGGTCTCGTTAAGCACTTCGCCGCAGGCCCGCAAGCAATGGCCGGGACTGCCCGAGCGCCTGATTGCGCGCCTTCTGAGCAAAACCGTCAAGGGCAAGGTGCGTCAGATCCTGACGTCGATGACCGACCCGCTTCCGTCCTGACGAAATAGTCGACCTGTACAGCCAGCGATGGGAGATCGAATTGGGCTTTCGGAGATGAAACAACGCTGCTCAACAGCAGCTATACCTTGCGCAGCAAGACACCCGAGATGATCGAGCAGGAGCTGTGGGGCGTGTTGCTGGGCTACAACCTGTTGCGCTATCAGATGGTAGAAATGAGCCGTCACTGTCCGGGAATTTACCCGTGCGAAATGAGTTTTACCGCCTGCACCTGGGCAATTTTAGGGTTTATCAACAGCGTCTCGGCCGACCGCTCCGGGAACATCCCCAAATACCTGGCCGAGCTTCATGCTTCAGCGCCGCACTATGTCCTGCCTCATCGGCGAGAGGAGCGTATTTATCCCCGAACCATCCGGCTCAAATCGCCGAAGTATCCGATCAGAAATAAAATTGCCAGTCAGCTTAACTGACTGGCATTACCCCTAAGGGTGCTTTTTTCTGTCGCCGCAAGCTTAGCGCTTCAGCGAGGCCGGCAGGTGCGGCTGGATGGCCGTCAGCACTGCCTTGAAGCACTTGGTGTTACCGGCAACGACGTGGCCCTTTTCAAGGAAGTCGTGACCGCCGGTGAAGTCGCTCACCAGGCCGCCTGCTTCCTGGATCAGCAGGGCGCCAGCAGCCATGTCCCACTCGGACAGGCCCGACTCCCAGAACGCGTCGAAACGGCCGGCAGCCACGTAGGCCAGGTCCAGGCTCGCTGAACCTGCGCGGCGGATGCCGGCGGTCTGGCCTACCAGGGCGCGGAACATGCCCAGGTAGTTGTCGAGGTTGTCCATCTGGTCGTCACGGAACGGGAAGCCGGTACCCAGCAGGGCGCCGTCCAGACTGGTGCGGCCGCTGACGCGCAGGCGACGGCCATTCAGTTGGGCGCCGCGACCACGGCTGGCGGTGAATTCTTCCTGGCGAACCGGGTCCAGGACCACAGCGTGTTCCAGGCGACCGCGGTATTTGCAGGCGATGCTGACAGCGAAGTGAGGAATGCCGCGCAGGAAGTTGGTGGTGCCGTCCAGCGGATCGATGATCCACAGGTACTCTTCGCCTTCGATGCCACTGCCGGCGTGCAGGCCGGTCTCTTCACCCAGGATCGAGTGATTCGGGTACGCCTTGCGCAGTGCGTCGATGATTTTCTGTTCGGCGGCGCGGTCCACCTCGGATACATAATCCTTGGCGTCTTTTTCGTCGACCTTGATGGTATCCAGGCGCTCGATGGAGCGGAAGATCAATTCACTGGCGCTGCGGGCGGCGCGCAGCGCGATATTCAGCATGGGCTGCATGGATGTGTCACCTAAGGTTGTTAAAGAAAGCCGGGCATTCTATCAGAAAGTTTCTACAGGAGAAGGACGACGTTCGCTTTCATGGCTTAACGGTAGCTACAGCTGTAAGATTCGGCTCCCGATTATCGTGTTCGAGAGCGCCTCCCTTGCTGCAAAACATTCGTATCGTCCTGGTCAATACCAGTCATCCGGGCAATATCGGCGGGGCTGCGCGTGCCATGAAGAACATGGGCCTGTCGCGCCTGGTGCTGGTTGAGCCGCGCCTGTTCCCGCACCACGAGGCCGATGCCCGCGCTTCCGGTGCCGGTGACATCCTTGAAAACGCGCAAGTCGTCGCCACCTTGGAAGATGCCCTGGTCGGTTGCAACCTGGTGCTCGGCACCAGCGCCCGCGACCGGCGCATTCCCTGGCCACTGCTCGATCCGCGCGAATGCGGCACGAAGGTGGTCGAGGAAGCCGGGCAGGGCGCCGAGATCGCCCTGGTGTTCGGTCGTGAAGATTCCGGCCTGACCAACGAAGAGCTGCAGCGATGTCATTATCATGTGCACATCCCATCAGACCCTGAGTTCAGTTCGCTGAACCTTGGGGCGGCGGTGCAGGTGTTGAGTTATGAAGTGCGCATGTCCTGGTTGGCGGCCCAAGGTCAGCCGACCAAGGTCGAGAAGGAAGAAGTGGCATCGGTCAAAAGCGCTGAGCTGGCGACCATGGATGAGTTGGAGCGATTCTACGAGCACCTGGAGCAAACCCTGGTGGCCATCGAATTCCTCGATCCGGAAAAACCACGGCACTTGATGGCGCGCCTGCGCCGGTTGTACGGACGCAGCTCGGTCAGCCGGGCGGAAATGAATATTTTGCGTGGCATCCTCACGGAAACCCAAAAAGCGGCCCGTGGTGAGCTTCTTAAGCGGAAGGATTAATGATGTTTGAGCGTTTGCGTGAAGATATCCAGAGCGTATTCCATCGAGACCCGGCGGCGCGTAACGCTTTTGAAGTCCTGACTTGCTATCCCGGTATGCATGCCATCTGGATTCACCGTCTGTCGGCCATGCTGTGGCGCGCAGACCTGAAATGGCTGGCGCGGCTGGTGTCGAACTTCGGTCGCTGGCTGACCGGGATCGAGATCCATCCGGGGGCCAAGGTGGGTCGACGTTTCTTCATTGACCATGGCATGGGCATTGTCATTGGTGAAACCGCCGAAATCGGCGATGACGTGACCATTTATCAGGGCGTGACCCTGGGTGGTACCAGCTGGAATAAAGGCAAGCGCCACCCGACGCTGGGTGATGGCGTGGTGGTGGGTGCCGGCGCCAAGGTGCTGGGGCCGTTCACGGTGGGTGCGGGTGCCAAGGTCGGCTCCAACGCCGTGGTGACCAAGGAAGTACCGCCGGGCGCCACTGTGGTGGGGATTCCGGGGCGGATCATCGTCAAGCCCGACCAGGAGCTGGACGCCAAGCGCAAGGCCATGGCCGAGAAGATCGGTTTCGATGCCTACGGTGTGACCGAAGACATGCCGGACCCGGTGGCTCGCGCCATTAACCAGCTGCTTGACCACCTGCAGGCGGTCGATGGGCGTCTGGAGGGGATGTGCGGGGCGTTGAAGGATCTGGGCAGTAATTACTGTGCGAAAGATCTGCCTGAGCTGCGCGAAGAAGACTTCGCCTGTGTGAAGGACAAGGATCAGAGTCAGGCCAGCTAGACCGCGTCGACCCCTTCGCGAGCTAGCCCGCTCCCACATTTGAAATGCATTCCAATGTGGGAGCGGGCTTGCTCGCGAAGAACGATAACGCGCAATTGCTGGCTGTTCACCCCCAGCCTTTGCTATGATGCGGCCGCTCTTTTGCGGGTAAACCTGACTAAAGTACTAGGTCTTATAGTTGACTTAAATACTCGGGAATTGCATACTCGCCTCATTCCGAACTCCGTGGTAATTGTCCATGCGACTGACTACAAAAGGCCGATACGCCGTGACCGCCATGCTCGACCTGGCGTTGCACGCGCAGCACGGGCCCGTGTCCCTGGCCGATATCTCCGAGCGCCAAGGCATCTCCCTGTCCTACCTTGAGCAGCTGTTCGCCAAATTGCGCCGCAGCAATCTGGTGTCCAGCGTTCGCGGTCCAGGCGGCGGCTACCAGCTGTCTCGCGACATGCAAGGTATCCAGGTCGCCCAGGTGATCGATGCGGTGAACGAATCGGTCGATGCGACCAAATGCCAGGGCCAGGGTGATTGCCATCAAGGCGACACCTGTCTGACCCACCACTTGTGGTGCGATCTGAGCCTGCAGATTCACGAATTTCTGAGCGGTATCAGCTTGGCTGACCTTGTGACTCGCCGTGAGGTGCAAGAAGTAGCCCAGCGTCAGGATCAACG
Source organism: Pseudomonas sp. PLMAX (assembly GCF_046042685.1). NCBI lineage: Bacteria > Pseudomonadati > Pseudomonadota > Gammaproteobacteria > Pseudomonadales > Pseudomonadaceae > Pseudomonas > Pseudomonas sp. PLMAX. The sequence continues at coordinate 1,265,815 of NZ_CP064949.1, forward strand.
CCGTTGCAACAGCAAGGCGCCACGCCTGGACAAGATTGAAGCGTCCGCCGTCGAATGACAGCCAGAGAGCTAGCGGCACGCCAGCCAGCCTGATTTAGGAGATAGTCCATGAAATTGCCGATTTACCTTGATTACTCAGCGACTACCCCGGTTGATCCGCGTGTCGCGCAAAAGATGAGTGAATGCCTGCTGGTCGACGGAAACTTCGGTAACCCGGCGTCCCGTTCCCACGTGTTTGGCTGGAAAGCCGAAGAGTCCGTCGAAAACGCCCGTCGTCAGGTGGCCGACCTGGTCAATGCCGACCCGCGCGAAATCGTCTGGACCTCCGGTGCCACCGAATCCGACAACCTGGCAATCAAGGGTGCGGCACATTTCTATGCCACCAAAGGCAAGCACCTGATCACCACCAAGATTGAGCACAAGGCTGTCCTGGACACCATGCGCCAACTGGAGCGTGAAGGCTTCGAAGTGACCTACATCGAGCCTCGCACCGACGGCCTGGTCACTCCAGAGATGATCGAAGCCGAACTGCGCGACGACACCATCCTGGTGTCGGTGATGCACGTGAACAACGAAATCGGCACCGTCAACGACATCGCTGCGATCGGTGAACTGCTGCGTTCCAAGGGCATCCTGTTCCACGTCGACGCCGCCCAGTCCACCGGCAAGGTCGAGATCGACCTGCAGAAGCTGAAAGTCGACATGATGTCGTTCTCCGCCCACAAGACCTACGGTCCTAAAGGCATCGGCGCCCTGTACGTAAGCCGCAAGCCGCGCGTACGTATCGAAGCGACCATGCACGGCGGCGGTCACGAGCGCGGCATGCGTTCGGGCACCCTGGCGACCCACCAGATCGTCGGCATGGGCGAAGCGTTCCGTGTGGCCAAGGAAGACATGGCTGCCGAGAACGTGCGCATCAAGGCCTTGAGCGACCGTTTCTACAAGCAGGTCGAGCACCTGGAAGAGCTGTACGTCAACGGCAGCCTGACTGCCCGCGTTCCGCACAACCTGAACCTGAGCTTCAACTACGTTGAAGGCGAGTCGCTGATCATGGCGCTCAAGGACCTGGCGGTTTCGTCCGGTTCGGCCTGCACCTCGGCGTCCCTGGAGCCTTCGTACGTACTGCGCGCCCTGGGCCGCAACGACGAACTGGCACACAGCTCGATCCGCTTCACCTTCGGCCGTTTCACCACCGAAGAAGAAATCGATTACGCCGCGCAGAAAGTCTGCGAGGCCGTTACCAAGCTGCGCGCTCTGTCGCCGCTGTGGGACATGTACAAAGACGGCGTCGATATCTCGAAGATCGAGTGGGCGGCACACTAAATATAGAAGCCGCCAGATACAGCTCCTGTAGCGACGCGGCGACTGACGCAGCGCAGCTACAGGGTCTCAAGAGCGGCCCTGATGAGTGAGGATTAGAATCATGGCTTACAGCGAAAAGGTCATCGACCACTACGAAAACCCGCGTAACGTCGGCAAGATGAATGCCGAAGACCCGGATGTCGGAACCGGCATGGTCGGCGCCCCGGCATGCGGCGACGTGATGCGCCTGCAGATCAAGGTCAACGAAGCCGGCATCATCGAAGATGCCAAGTTCAAGACCTACGGCTGCGGTTCGGCCATCGCTTCCAGCTCCCTCGCCACCGAGTGGATGAAGGGCAAGACCCTGGACGAAGCGGAAACCATCAAGAACACCCAGCTGGCTGAAGAGCTGGCCCTGCCGCCAGTGAAAATCCACTGCTCCGTGCTCGCCGAAGACGCCATCAAGGCTGCCGTTCGCGATTACAAGCAGAAGAAAGGCTTGATCTGACTTTCAGTTTTTGGCGACGAGTAAGGAGTCACCGATGGCTATCAGCATGACAGAAGCGGCTGCTCGACACGTGCGGCGCTCCCTCGACGGGCGCGGCAAGGGTGAAGGGATCCGCCTGGGTGTTCGCACCACAGGCTGTTCCGGCCTTGCCTACGTGCTGGAGTTTGTCGACGAGGTGGTTGCAGAGGACCAGGTGTTCGAGAGTCACGGCGAGAAAGTGATCATCGACCCGAAGAGCCTGGCCTACCTGGACGGCACCGAGCTCGATTTCGTCAAGGAAGGGTTGAACGAAGGCTTCAAGTTCAACAACCCCAACGTGCGCGGTGAATGTGGCTGCGGCGAAAGCTTCAACATCTGAGGCTTGTCGTGGGTACTCCTTGTCATTTCGCTTTATTCGAGCTGCAACCGAGTTTCAACCTGGATCTCGACCAGCTGGCTACGCGCTACCGTGAGTTGGCGCGCAGTGTTCATCCGGACCGCTTTGCCGACGCTTCCGAGCGGGAGCAGCGGCTGGCGCTGGAGCAATCCGCGAGCCTCAACGAGGCCTACCAGACGCTCAAGAGCCCACCCAAGCGCGCGCGTTACCTGCTCGCCTTGAATGGTGGCGAGCTGCCGCTGGAGGTCACGGTGCATGATCCGGAATTTCTGCTGCAACAGATGGAGTTGCGCGAAGAGCTCGAAGACCTGCAGGACAGCGCCGACCTCGATGGCGTCGCCGTCTTCAAGCGCCGCCTGAAGGCTGCCCAGGATGAACTGAACCAAAGCTTCGCAGCTTGCTGGGACGATGCCGTGCACCGCGAACAGGCCGAACGCCTGATGCGGCGCATGCAGTTCCTCGACAAGCTCACCTACGAAGTGCGCCAGCTGGAAGAGCGCCTCGACGATTAACCCAGTGCCGCTCCGGTCGCACGCCTGATATACAGATAAGTCCTGATAACGATGGCCCTACTGCAGATCGCCGAACCCGGCCAAAGTCCTCAACCGCACCAGCGTCGTCTGGCTGTGGGAATCGACTTGGGCACTACCAATTCGCTGGTCGCTGCATTGCGCAGTGGTCTTTCCGAGCCTCTGGCCGACGCGCAAGGGCAGGTTATCCTGCCGTCCGCCGTGCGTTACCACGCCGATCGCGTCGAAGTTGGCGAATCCGCCAAGCTGGCGGCCGCCACCGATCCCCTGAACACCGTGCTGTCGGTCAAGCGCTTGATGGGCCGTGGTCTGTCCGACGTCAAGCAGCTGGGTGATCAGCTGCCGTACCGCTTTGTCGGTGGCGAGTCGCACATGCCGTTCATCGACACCATCCAGGGCCCGAAAAGCCCGGTGGAAGTGTCCGCCGATATCCTCAAGGTCCTGCGTCAGCGCGCTGAAGCGACCCTGGGCGGCGAGCTGGTCGGCGCGGTGATCACCGTTCCGGCCTATTTCGACGACGCCCAGCGCCAAGCTACCAAGGACGCGGCCAAACTGGCCGGCCTCAACGTGCTGCGCTTGCTCAATGAGCCGACCGCAGCAGCAGTGGCCTACGGTCTGGATCAGCATGCCGAAGGCCTGGTGGCGATTTATGACCTGGGCGGCGGCACCTTCGATATCTCTATTCTGCGCCTGACCGGCGGTGTCTTCGAAGTCCTGGCTACCGGCGGCGACAGCGCCCTGGGCGGCGATGACTTCGACCACGCGATCGCTGGCTGGATCATCGAGAGCGCCGGCCTGTCCGCCGATCTCGACCCGGGCGCGCAGCGTCAACTGCTGCAAACCGCCTGCGCGGCGAAAGAAGCGCTGACCAATGCTCCGTCGGTCGAAGTGGCTCACGGCGACTGGAAAGCCGAGCTGACCCGCGAAGCCTTCGATGCCCTGATCGAGCCGATGGTCGCACGCAGCCTGAAAGCCTGCCGCCGTGCGGTACGTGATTCCGGTGTCGAGCTGGAAGATGTGCATGCGGTGGTCATGGTCGGCGGTTCGACCCGCGTACCGCGTGTTCGCGAAGCCGTGGCTGAAGCCTTCGGTCGTCAGCCGCTGACCGAAATCGACCCGGATCAAGTGGTGGCCATCGGTGCCGCGATCCAGGCCGATACCCTGGCCGGCAACAAGCGCGATGGCGATGAACTGCTGTTGCTGGACGTGATTCCGTTGTCCCTGGGCCTGGAAACCATGGGCGGCCTGATGGAGAAGGTGATTCCGCGCAACACCACCATCCCCGTCGCTCGGGCCCAGGACTTCACGACCTACAAAGACGGCCAGTCGGCCATGGCGATCCACGTGTTGCAGGGCGAGCGCGAGCTGATCAGCGACTGCCGCTCCCTGGCGCGCTTCGAATTGCGCGGTATTCCGGCGATGGTCGCCGGTGCGGCGAAGATTCGCGTGACCTTCCAGGTCGATGCCGATGGTTTGCTCAGTGTTTCCGCCCGCGAACTGGGTTCGGGCGTGGAAGCCAGCATCCAGGTCAAGCCGTCCTACGGCCTGACCGACGGCGAAATCGCCAAGATGCTCAAGGATTCGTTCCAGCACGCCAACGACGACAAGGTTGCCCGCGTACTGCGTGAGCAGCAAGTCGACGCCCAGCGCCTGATCGAAGCGGTGCAGGCGGCTCTTGAGGCTGACGGCGAGCGTTTGCTCGACGCCGACGAGCGCCTGGTCATCGACTTGCAGGTGCAGGAACTGACCGAACTGATGAAAGGTACCGATGGTTTCGCCATCGAGCAGCAGACCAAGCGTCTGTCGCAAGTGACCGACGCCTTTGCTGCCCGCCGCCTGGACTCGACGGTGAAAGCCGCGCTGGCGGGGCGCAACCTGAATGAGATTGAGGAATAACGATGCCGCAGGTCATTTTTCTGCCACACGAAAAGTTTTGCCCGGATGGCATGGTCGTGGAGGCTGAGCCAGGTATTTCCATCCTCGAACTGGCTCATGAACACCATATCGAGATGGAAAGTGCCTGCGGCGGCGTCTGTGCCTGCACCACGTGTCACTGCCTGATTCGCGAGGGTTTTGACTCGCTGGAAGAAGCTGACGAGCTGGAAGAGGACTATCTTGATCGGGCCTGGGGGCTTGAGCCTGTGTCCCGCCTGGGCTGCCAGGCCAAGGTCGGCACCGAAGACCTGACCGTTGAAATTCCGAAGTACTCGCTCAACCACGCAGCCGAAGCGCCGCACTGATTCAAGGAATTGTCATGAGTCTCAAGTGGACTGATGTGCTGGAAATCGCGATCCAGCTGGCTGAAAGCAAGCCTGAGGTCGACCCTATGTCGGTCAACTTCGTCGATCTGCGTAAATGGGTGATGGAATTGCCCGAATTCGACGACAAGCCTGAGCATTGTGGCGAAAAGATCCTGGAGGCCATTCAGGCCCACTGGATCGAAGAACGCGAGTAGGAGCTGACTCGCGAAGCGAGGCTGCGATCTTTCCGGTGCCACTTGAATCTCAAGCGAAAGGCCAGGATCAAAGGATCGCAGCCTTCGGCAGCTCCTACAGAGCGGGCGACCTGTACACAGTTAGGCAATACCCAAGAACCCGCGTATAATTCGCGGGTTTAATTTTTCGCAAATTACCGTTTCTGGAGTTACACCATGGCTGTTCAACGTACTTTCTCCATCATCAAGCCTGACGCCGTTGCTAAAAACGTGATCGGCAAGATCACCACTCGCTTCGAAGACGCTGGCCTGCGCGTTGTAGCTTCGAAACTGAAGCAACTGTCCAAAGCCGAAGCCGAAGGCTTCTACGCTGAGCACAGCGAGCGCGGTTTCTTCGGCGACCTGGTTGCCTTCATGACCTCCGGTCCGGTTGTTGTTCAGGTTCTGGAAGGCGAAAACGCTATCGCTCGCAACCGTGAGCTGATGGGCGCTACCAACCCTAAAGAAGCAGCTGCCGGCACCATCCGTGCTGACTTCGCTGAATCGATCGACGCCAACGCTGTACACGGTTCGGACTCCGAAGCCGCTGCCGCTCGCGAAATCGCATACTTCTTCGCAGCTACTGAAGTAACCACTCGCTAAGCATTGGCTTAAGAGTGAAGGTGAATCCATGACTACATCGACTGTAAAAACCAACCTGCTGGGTCTGACTCAACAGGAAATGGAAAAATTCTTCGACTCAATCGGGGAGAAGCGTTTCCGTGCCGGTCAGGTAATGAAATGGATTCACCACTTTGGCGTCGATGATTTCGACGCCATGACGAACGTCAGCAAGGCCTTGCGCGAAAAGCTCAAGGCTGTTGCTGAGGTCCGTGGTCCGGAAGTGGTCAGCGAGGACATCTCCAGCGACGGCACCCGTAAGTGGGTGGTGCGCGTGGCGTCCGGCAGCTGCGTCGAGACCGTGTACATTCCCCAGGGCAAACGCGGCACCTTGTGCGTTTCGTCCCAGGCAGGCTGTGCCCTGGATTGCAGTTTCTGCTCCACCGGCAAGCAAGGCTTCAACAGTAACCTCACCGCCGCCGAAGTCATCGGCCAGGTGTGGATTGCCAACAAATCCTTTGGCAGCGTCCCGGCAACCGTCGACCGTGCCATCACCAACGTGGTGATGATGGGCATGGGTGAGCCGCTGCTGAACTTCGACAACGTCGTCGCGGCCATGCACCTGATGATGGACGACCTGGGCTACGGCATCTCCAAGCGCCGTGTGACCCTGTCGACCTCCGGCGTGGTGCCGATGATCGATGAGCTGTCCAAGCACATCGACGTCTCCCTGGCGTTGTCCCTGCACGCACCGAATGACGCATTGCGTAACCAATTGGTGCCGATCAACAAGAAGTATCCGCTTAAGATGCTCCTCGAGTCGTGCCAGCGCTATATGTCGTCCCTGGGCGAAAAGCGCGTGCTGACCATCGAGTACACCTTGCTCAAGGACATCAACGACAAGGTCGAGCACGCGGTCGAGATGATCGAGTTGCTGAAAAATATCCCGTGCAAGATCAACCTGATCCCGTTCAACCCGTTCCCGCATTCCGGGTACGAGCGGCCGAGCAACAACGCCATTCGCCGGTTCCAGGATCAGCTTCATCATGCCGGTTTCAACGTCACTGTTCGCACCACCCGTGGTGAAGACATCGACGCGGCCTGTGGTCAATTGGTAGGGCAGGTGCTGGATCGCACCCGTCGCAGCGAACGTTATATCGCCGTGCGTGAACTCAACGCCGACAACGATATGGCGTCGAACGCTGCGAAGTAATCAAGAGAGGATCTCCATGTCCCTGCGCTTTGCGCTGCTTTTGCTACTGGCCAGCCTCTGTGCTGGCTGTGTGCTTTCGGGCGACTACAACCCGATGAAGACCAGCAAAGGCCGTGACGAGGCGCGCGATGCCTACGTGCAGCTGGGCATTGGTTATTTGCAACAAGGCATGACTGAGCGCGCCAAGGTGCCCTTGAAAAAGGCACTGGAACTGGACGCCGCCGACCCGGACGCCAATGCGGCGCTGGGGCTGGTATTCCAGGCTGAAATGGAGCCCGACCTGGCTGACCAGCATTTTCGCAAGGCGCTGTCTTCCCGCCCCACCGATGCGCGAATCCTCAACAACTACGGCAGTTTTCTCTTCGAGCAGAAACGTTACAAGGAAGCCTACGAGCGCTTCGAGCAGGCCGCCGCCGATACCCTGTATCCTGAGCGTTCACGCGTGTTCGAGAACCTGGGCATGACGGCCTCGATGCTCGGCCAGCGCGAGTTGGCCCAGCAACAACTGGAAAAAGCCCTGCGCTTGAATCGACAACAGCCTCGTGCATTGCTGGAAATGGCTGAGTTGTCTTACGAAGACAGGCATTATGTGCCCGCGCGTGACTATTACGATCGTTTTAGCCTGCTTACCGAGCAAAATGCACGTAGTCTATTGCTCGGCATTCGCCTGGCCAAAGTGTTTGATGATCGCGACAAGGCCGCCAGTGCTGGCCTGCAATTAAAACGACTCTATCCCGGTACACCGGAATATCAGCAATACCTGTCGGAGCAATGATGAAAGCGGCGCATCCTGAAGTTGTAGCAGCGAATCGCGTTAACCCCGGTGAGACCTTGCGCCAGGCCCGCGAAAGCAATGGCTGGTCGCTGGCCGAAGTGGCCCTCAAGCTCAACCTGACCGTCAGCTCCCTGAGCAATCTGGAAGCCGGTGCTTTCGACAAGCTGCCGGGGCACACCTTTGCCCGCGGTTACATTCGCACCTATGCCAAATTGCTCGGCATGGACCAGGCCGTCCTGGTCCAGCAGTTCGACCAGTCCACCGGTACCGATTCCAAGGGCAGCAACGTGCACAGCCTGGGCCGTATCGAAGAGCCGGTGCGTGTGTCCCATACCATCCTGCGCATTGTCAGCCTGTTGCTGCTGGTGGCCGTGGTGGGTGGCGGTTTTGCCTGGTGGCAGGACCAGACTTCGCAGCGCACCAAGGATGTGGTCAGCCTGACCCCGGAACACGTTGAAGTAGAAGGCGCCGACGGCACCACCCAGATTCATCCGCTGGACGAGCCGGAAGACCAGGCTGTCGCGGAAGGTCAGACGGATAATGCAACGGCCCTGGCTTTGCCACAGGCCGAAACCGCGACCCCGGCACCGGCTGAAACGCCAGCGCCTGTTGCGCCAGCTGCCGCTCCTGTCGTCGCCACACCTGCAACGTCAGCGCCGGCTGCTCCTGTCGCTGCAGCACCGGCTGCTCCAGCTGTGCCAGCGCCAACCGCTGCCGCTCCAGCGCCAGCAGCGCCTGCTGTTGCAGGCCAGGGCCAGGTGCAATTGCAGTTCACCGCCGATTGCTGGACCCAGGTGACCGACGGCGCCGGCAAGGTGCTGTTGAGCGGTCTGAAGCGTAAAGGCGATAGCGTTTCCGTCAGTGGCAAGCCGCCGTTTTCCGTACGCCTGGGCTACGCCCGTGGCGCTCAGGTCAGCTACAACGGCCAGGCGGTCAATGTCGCTCCGTTCACCAGTGGCGAGACTGCTCGCCTGAAGTTGGGTCAATAAGTCATGCACGGCGAATCTCCAATCAAACGTCGCGAATCACGCAAGATCTGGGTCGGTAACGTTCCTGTTGGCGGCGATGCGCCCATCGCTGTGCAAAGCATGACCAACAGCGACACCAACGACGTCGCTGCGACCGTTGCCCAGATCAACCGTCTGGAAGCCGCGGGCGTCGATATCGTGCGGGTGTCCGTGCCGGACATGGACGCCGCCGAGGCCTTCGGCAAGATCAAGCAGCTGGTCAAAGTACCTTTGGTTGCCGATATTCACTTCGACTACCGTATCGCGTTGCGCGTAGCCGAACTGGGCGTCGACTGCCTGCGGATCAACCCGGGCAACATTGGTCGCGAAGACCGCGTGCGCGCGGTGGTCGATGCCGCCCGTGACCGCGGCATTCCGATCCGTATCGGCGTGAACGCCGGCTCCCTGGAAAAAGACCTGCAGAAGAAATACGGCGAGCCGACCCCGGCCGCGCTGGTCGAATCGGCCTTGCGCCACGTCGAGCACCTCGAGCGCCTGAACTTCCAGGACTTCAAGGTCAGCGTGAAGGCCTCCGACGTGTTCATGGCCGTCGAAGCCTACCGCTTGCTGGCCAAGGAAATCGTCCAGCCGTTGCACCTGGGGATTACCGAAGCCGGTGGTTTGCGTTCAGGCACAGTGAAATCTGCCGTGGGCCTCGGTATGCTGCTCGCCGAAGGGATTGGCGATACCATTCGCATCTCGTTGGCGGCTGACCCGGTCGAGGAAGTGAAAGTCGGCTACGACATTCTCAAGTCCCTGCACCTGCGTTCCCGTGGCATCAACTTCATCGCCTGCCCGAGCTGCTCGCGGCAGAACTTCGATGTGGTGAAAACCATGAACGAGCTGGAAGGGCGCCTCGAAGACCTGCTGGTGCCGCTGGATGTCGCGGTCATCGGTTGCGTGGTCAACGGGCCGGGCGAAGCCAAGGAAGCCCATATCGGCTTGACCGGCGGCACGCCAAACCTGATTTACATCGACGGCAAGCCGTCGCAGAAACTGACGAATGACAATCTGGTGGATGAGCTTGAACGCTTGATCCGCCAGAAAGCGGCCGAGAAGGTCGAAGCTGACGCAGCGGTTATCGCGCGCGGCTGAGCCCGACTGAGCCGAACGAATTTAAGGATTTAATGTGAGCAAGTCTCTGCAAGCCATTCGTGGCATGAACGATATCCTGCCCGAACAGACCCCCCTGTGGCGTCATTTCGAAGGCACCGTTTCGCGTTTGCTGGATAACTACGGTTACAAGCAGATCCGCATGCCGATCGTCGAGTTCACCGAGCTGTTCAAGCGCTCCATCGGTGAAGTGACCGACATCGTCGAAAAAGAGATGTACACCTTCGACGACCGCAACGGCGACTCCCTGACCCTGCGCCCTGAAGGCACGGCGGCCTGCGTGCGTGCGGTGCTCGAGCACGGCATCACCGGCGGTGGCCAGGTGCAGAAACTCTGGTACATCGGCCCGATGTTCCGCCACGAGCGTCCGCAGAAAGGCCGTTATCGCCAGTTCCACCAGATCGGTGTCGAAGTGTTCAATCTCGACGGTCCGGACATCGACGCCGAGCTGATCGTGCTGACATGGCGCCTGTGGGGCGAGCTGGGCATCCGCGATGCGGTCAAGCTCGAACTCAACAGCCTGGGCACCAGCGAGTCCCGTGGTCGCTACCGTGAAGCGCTGGTCGAGTACCTCTCGGCGCATCTGGACAAGCTCGACGAAGACAGCCAGCGCCGTCTGAAAACCAATCCGCTGCGGGTTCTTGATACCAAGAACGCCGACACTCAAGCGGTACTGGTCGATGCGCCGAAAATGGCCGACTACCTCGACGAAGAGTCCCGCGTGCACTTCGAGGGCCTCAAGGCTCGCCTGGACGCCGCCGGCATTCCTTACGTGATCAACCCGAAGCTGGTTCGCGGGCTGGATTACTACAGCAAGACCGTTTTCGAATGGGTCACCGACAAGCTCGGCGCCCAGGGTACCGTGTGTGCCGGTGGTCGTTACGACGGCCTGGTCGAGCAGATGGGCGGCAAGCCTACTGCCGGCGTCGGTTTCGCCATGGGCATCGAGCGCCTGGTGCTGCTGCTCGAAACACTTGAGCAGATCCCTGAAGAAATCTCCCGTCAGGTCGACGTCTATCTCTGCGCCTTTGGTGAGGCCGCCGAACTGGCCGGCCTGACCCTGGCCGAGCGCGTGCGCGACCAGTTGCCCAACCTGCGCCTGCAAGTCAATGCCGGCGCCGGCAGCTTCAAGAGCCAGTTCAAGAAAGCCGACAAGAGCGGTGCGCTGTACGCACTGATCCTCGGTGACGACGAGATGGCCCAGCAAGTGGTAGGTTTCAAACCCCTGCGTGGCCAGGGCGAACAACAAAGCATTGCCTGGGATGCGCTTGCCGCTCACCTGGCCACCTGCGTCGTGCAGGGTTGAAGCTGTCTTAACAGCCGAATTAGCGATTAAGGAGTATTGGGGTGTCGAGTACCGAAGACGAACAGCTGGCGGATTTTAAGGAATGGTGGTCACGCAACGGCAAGCCCCTGGTTACTGGCGGCCTGTTGGCGCTGGTCATCGTGTTCGGTTGGCAGGCGTTCCAGAAGTATCAGAGCAACCAGTCGCAAGGCGCCTCGATGCTCTATCAGCAATTGCTCGAAACCACGCTGACCCCTGACGGCAAGCCTGATGCGGCGCGTGTTTCGGACCTGGCTGGCAAGCTCAACAGCGAGTTCGGCGGCAGTGCCTACGCGCAATACGGCAGCCTGTTCGTGGCGAAAGTCGCGGTCGACAGCGGCAAGCTCGATGACGCAGCCACCGAACTGAAAGCCATCATCGCCAAGCCGGCCAACCCGGCACTGGGCGAAATCGCCCGTCAGCGCCTGGCGCAGGTACTGGCCGCGCAGGACAAGGCCGATGAAGCCCTGAAACTGCTGGAAGGCGATGCCGACAAGGCGTTCCTGGCCACTCGCGAAGAACTCAAGGGTGACCTGCTGGTGCAGCTGGGTCGTCCCGACGAAGCACACGCGGCGTATCAAAAAGCCAAGGCGGCACTGTCGGACGAAGCGGCGGTCGGTGGCCTGCAAATCAAGCTGGACGACCTGGCCAAAGGGGATGCGTGACGTGATTCGTTGGAAGCATGCAGCATTGCTGGCCCTGGCCATTTTGGCCGCGGGTTGCAGCAGCAACAGCAAGAAAGAATTGCCACCGGCCGAGTTGACCGACTTCAAGGAAGAAGTGGTCCTGCAAAAGCAGTGGAGTCGTTCGATCGGTGACGGTCAGGGCGAAACCTACAACATGCTGGTTCCGGCCATCGAAGGCGATACCATCTATGCCGCCGATGTCACCGGTGTGGTGATGGCGCTGGATCGCAGCAACGGCGACGTCAAGTGGAAGAAAGATCTCGAACTGCCTGTTTCCGGCGCCGTTGGCGTGGGTTACGGTCTGCTGACGATCGGTACGATCAAGGGTGAAATCGTTGCCCTGGACGCCATCAACGGCGAAGAGAAATGGCGCGCTCGCGTGTCCAGCGAAGTCCTCGCACCGCCGGCCAACAATGGCGATGTGGTCGTGGTCCAGACCCAGGACGACCGTTTGATCGGTCTGGATGCCGCCACCGGCAACCAGCGCTGGTTGTATGACAGCACCCCGGCGGTGCTGACCCTGCGCGGTACCAGCGCACCGATCGTGACCAACCGCCTCGCAGTGGCTGGCTTTTCGACCGGTAAAGTGGTCGCTCTCGACATTTCCAACGGCGTGCCGGTGTGGGAACAGCGTGTAGCGATCCCGCAAGGTCGTTCGGAACTGGAACGCGTGGTCGACATCGACGGCGGTTTGCTGCTTTCCGGCGAGACCATCTATGTCGCCAGCTACCAGGGTCGCGTTGCGGCACTGGACCTGCAAAGCGGCCGTCAGCTGTGGCAGCGTGATGCTTCCAGCTACGCCGGTGTCGCCCAGGGTTTTGGCAGCGTCTACGTGAGTCTGTCTTCGGGCACCGTTGAAGGCGTCGACGAGCGTTCCACCACAGCCTTGTGGAGCAACGATTCGCTGGCCCGCCGCCAACTGTCGGCTCCGGAAGTGTTCTCCAGCTACGTTGCAGTGGGTGACCTGGAAGGTTACCTGCACCTGTTGAGTCAGGTGGACGGTCGCTTCGTCGGCCGTGAGCGCATCGACAGCGACGGCCTGCGCGCGCGTCCGCTGGTGGTGGGTGACACGATTTATGTGTATGGCAACAGTGGCAAGCTGGAAGCCCTGACCATCAAGTAAAGGTTTGACTATGCTTGGGGTTAATCCCCCAGGCTGCTTCACCGTTTGTAGGGCTGTAGGAGCAAGCTTGCTCGCGATGGACGTCAACGATTACGTTGGCGATCTGGAGAAACGCGGTGTCCTGGCGTTTTTTGCGAGCAGGCTCGCTCCCACAAAAAACACACACGGTGATTGCCCCGAGCACCAGCCGCTGCCTAGCAGCGGCTTTTGTATTTTCTGAAATAACGAAGTGGAGAGCCGCATGGTTCCCGTAATCGCCCTGGTGGGCCGACCGAACGTCGGCAAGTCCACCTTGTTCAACCGCCTGACCAGGACTCGCGACGCCATCGTCGGCGACTTGTCCGGTCTGACCCGTGATCGCCAATACGGTGAGGCCAAGTGGCAAGGGCGTTCCTACATTCTGGTCGACACCGGCGGTATCTCCGGTGACGAGCATGGTATGGACGAAAAAATGGCCGAGCAGTCGCTGCTGGCCATTGAAGAAGCAGATGTTGTTCTATTCCTGGTAGATGCCAAGGCCGGTTTCACCGCCGCCGACCAGATGATCGCCGAGCATTTGCGCAAACGTAACAAGCGTTCCTACGTGGTTGCCAACAAGGTCGACAATATCGACCCTGACATGGCCCGCGCCGAATTCGCCCCGTTGGGCATGGGCCACGCGATCCCGATCGCCGGTGCCCATGGCCGTGGCATCACGCAGATGCTGGAAATCGCCCTGAGCGAATTCCCGAAAGACGAAGAAGAGCCGGAAGAAGGCGAGGAAGAGATCGTTGCCGAAGGCGAGGAAGCCAAGCGCATTCCTGGCCCGAGCGAAAAAGACGGGATCAAGATCGCCATCATCGGCCGTCCGAACGTGGGCAAGTCGACCCTGGTCAACCGCATGCTCGGTGAAGACCGGGTGATCGTGTACGACCAACCCGGCACCACCCGCGACAGCATCTACATCCCGTTCGAGCGTAACGACGAGAAGTACACGCTGATCGACACCGCCGGTGTGCGCAAGCGCGGCAAGATCCACGAAGAAGTCGAAAAGTTCTCCGTGGTCAAGACCTTGCAGGCGATCAAAGACGCCAACGTGGTGATCTTCGTGATGGACGCCCGCGAAGGCGTGGTCGATCACGACCTCAACCTGCTGGGCTTCGCCATTGAATCGGGTCGTGCGCTGGTTATCGCGATCAACAAGTGGGACGGCATGACCCCGAGCGAGCGCGACTTCGTGAAGGTCGAGCTGCAACGTCGGCTGTTCTTCGTCGACTACGCCGACATCCACTTCATCTCGGCCCTGCACGGCACTGGCGTGGGCAACCTGTACGCCTCCGTACAGAACTCGTTCAAGTCGGCTGTTACTCGCTGGCCAACCAACCGCCTGACCCAGATCCTGGAAGATGCGGTTGGCGAGCACGCGCCGCCGATGGTCAACAACCGCCGGATCAAGCTGCGTTACGCTCACCTGGGTGGCGCGAACCCGCCGATCATCGTGATCCACGGTAACCAGATCGAAAAAGTGCCGAAGTCGTACGTGCGCTATCTGGAGAACACTTACCGCCGTGTGCTGAAGCTGGTCGGTACGCCGATCCGCATCGAGTTCAAGGGCGGCGAGAACCCGTACGAAGGCAACAAGAACTCGCTGACAGACCGCCAGGTCAACAAGAAGCGTCGCTTGATGTCGCACCACAAGAAGGCCGACAAGAAGCGCCGCGACAAGCGTTGATTCAGGTTTTTCCCGTGGGATCGAAAGGGCGCCGATGGCGCCCTTTTTCATGCCTGCCGTTTGGGCTATCCTCGGGCTCTCCCGCGCCGACGTTAGAGCCGGGTGCAGAGCAGGGATTCCTCGATGATCACCAGTAAGCTGCCGAATGTCGGCATCACCATCTTCACTCAGATGTCTCAGCTCGCGGCGCAAACCGGGGCGCTCAACCTGTCCCAGGGTTTCCCCGATTTCGATGCCCCGCAGGCCCTGTGCGATGCGGTCGGTCGGCATATTGCCAGTGGCCACAACCAGTATTCGCCGATGACCGGCCTGCCGGCGCTGCGTCAGCAGATTTCGGCAAAGATTGCTCGTAGCTATGGCGTGAACGTCGATGCCGACAACGAGATTACGGTCACTCCAGGCGCGACCCAGGCGATCTTCTGCGCGATCCAGGCGGTTATCCGCAGCGGCGACGAAGTGATCGTCTTCGATCCGTGCTACGACAGCTACGAGCCCTCGGTGGAACTGGCCGGCGGTCGTTGCGTGCATGTGCAGCTCGGGCTCAATGATTTCTCCATCGACTTCCAGAAACTGGCCGAGGCGCTTACCCCGCGCACGCGCATGATCGTGCTGAACTCACCGCACAATCCAAGCGGGGCGCTGATCAGCCGCGCCGAGCTGGATCAGTTGGCGGACCTGATTCGTGATCGCGATATCTACCTGGTCAGCGACGAAGTCTACGAACACCTGGTGTTCGACGGCGTGGCCCACGCCAGCGTACTCAATCATGAAGAGCTTTATCAGCGTGCCTTCGTGGTCAGCTCGTTCGGCAAGACCTATCACGTCACGGGTTGGAAAACCGGCTACGTGGTCGCACCAGCGGCCCTCACGGCGGAACTGCGCAAGGTGCACCAGTACGTGAGTTTCTGCGGCGTGACACCGCTGCAATACGCCTTGGCCGACTTCATGGCCGAGCATCCGGAACACGTCGAAGAATTGCCGGCGTTCTACCAGGCCAAGCGCGATCTGTTCTGCGATCTGCTGGCGCCTTCGCGCTTCAGTTTCACCCGGGCTACCGGTACCTATTTCCAGCTGGTCGACTATTCACAGATCCGCCCCGACCTCAATGACGTCGAAATGGCCCTGTGGATGACCCGCGAACATGGCGTGGCGAGTATTCCGATCTCGGTGTTCTACCAGACGCCACCGGTCGGCCAGCGCCTGGTGCGCCTGTGCTTTGCCAAACGTGAGGAGACCCTGCGTGAAGCAGCGGAAAAACTATGCGTGATCTGAGTGCACTGCCGAACCTGACCGTTGCGCTGATCCAGACCACCCTGGCCTGGCACGACCGCCAGGCCAACCTGGAGCATTTCGAAGCGCTGCTGGAGCAGGCCCGTGGCGCTGACCTGATCATTCTGCCGGAGATGTTCACCACCGGTTTCTCCATGGAGTCCGAGACCCTCGCTGAAGCGGAAAACGGCCCCACCAGCAAATGGCTGCGGGCTCAATCAGCGAAGCTCGATGCGGTGATCACCGGCAGCGTGATTGTGCAGGCCGCCGATGGCAGTCATCGCAACCGCCTGTTGTGGGCACGCCCGGACGGCGAAGTGTGGCACTACGACAAACGCCACCTGTTCCGCATGGCCGGTGAACATAACCACTACACCCCGGGCGAGCGCCAGGTGCAGTTCGAGCTCAAGGGCTGGCGAGTACGGCCGCTGATCTGCTACGACCTGCGCTTCCCGGTGTGGAGTCGCGATGCCCAGGACACGGACCTGTTGCTGTACACCGCCAACTGGCCGGGCGCGCGGCGCCAGCACTGGAACCGGTTGCTGCCGGCGCGGGCGATCGAGAACTTGTGTTATGTGGCGGCGGTGAATCGCGTCGGCTCCGACGGCAAGGGCTTTGCTTATACCGGTGACAGCCAGGTGCTGGATTTCCAGGGGGAGACCTTGCTCAGTGCTGGGGAGGCGGATGGGGTGTTCAAGGTGACGCTGGATGCGGCGGAGTTGGCGGCTTATCGCACGCGGTTTCCGGCGAATCTGGATGCCGATACCTTCGAGTTCACCTGAGATTTTTGCTGCCTGACATGGCCCCTTCGCGAGCAAGCCCGCTCCCACAGTGGACCGTTGCGAACACAAATTTTGTGTACACCCACATACCCTGTGGGAGCGGGCTTGCTCGCGAAGGAGCCAGTTCAGACAGCACATAACCCGTAGGCAAAAAAAGGCCCCGAGGTTCTTACCTAGGGGCCTTTTGCTTTTCAGCATCGCTTAGGCGGCTTTAGCTTCCGGCTGGCTCAACGAGCGGTTCAACGCGCTAAACAGGGCCTTGAAGCTGGCAGTAGTGATGTTTTCATCAATACCCACGCCGTGCACCGCACGCTCACCATTCACACGCAGCTCGATGTAGGCCGCCGCCTTGGCATTGGTGCCCGCGCCGATGGCGTGTTCGTTGTAGTCCATGATTTCCACCGGAATCGGCAGACCGGCCACCAGTGCTTCCAGGGCGCCGTTGCCCTTGCCGCGCCAGTGCAGGTTGGTTTCGCCCTGGCCCTTGCTCGCCACTTCCACTTCGACGGCGCTGTTGCCGTTTTCTTCCTGCAGGCGATGGCTGACCAGCGCGTACGGGGTGTTGGCTTGCAGGTACTCGCTGATCAACAGCGAGTGGATCTGCTTGGCGGTCATTTCCAGGCCCAGGCGATCGGTTTCACGCTGCACGACCTGGCTGAACTCGATCTGCATGCGACGTGGCAAGCTGATGCCGTATTCCTGCTCCAGCAGGTAGGCGATACCGCCCTTGCCCGACTGGCTGTTGACGCGGATGACCGCCTCATAGCTGCGGCCGATGTCGGCCGGGTCGATCGGCAGGTATGGCACTTCCCACAAGGCATCGGATTTCTGCTGGGCGAAGCCCTTGCGGATCGCATCCTGGTGCGAGCCGGAGAACGCGGTGTGCACCAGGTCGCCGACGTACGGGTGACGTGGGTGCACCTGGATCTGGTTGCACTCTTCGACGACCTTGCGCACGCCGTCGATGTCGGAGAAGTCCAGCTGCGGGTCGAGACCCTGGGTGTACATGTTCAGGGCCACGGTCACCAGGTCGACGTTACCGGTACGCTCGCCGTTGCCGAACAGGCAGCCTTCGACACGGTCGGCACCGGCCATCAGGCCCAATTCGGTGGCCGCAACGCCAGTACCACGGTCGTTGTGGGTGTGCAGGCTGATGATCACGCTGTCACGACGGTTGATGTGACGGCCGAACCATTCAATCTGGTCGGCATAGATGTTCGGGGTCGCGCATTCGACGGTGGCCGGCAGGTTGAGGATCATCTTGTGCTCGGGCGTCGGGTTCCAGACCTCGATCACCGCGTCGCAGACTTCCTTGGCGAATTCCAGTTCGGTGGCGCTGAAGGTTTCCGGCGAGTACTCGAAGGTCCACTCGGTGTCCGGCTGCATGGCCGCGTACTTGACGAACAGCTTGGCCGCGCTGACGGCGATTTCCTTGATCCCGTCCTTGTCCTGGTTGAAGACAATGCGGCGGAAGGAAGGGGAGGTCGCGTTGTACAGGTGCACAATGGCTTTCTTCGCCCCGCGCAGGGATTCGAAGGTGCGCTCGATCAGGTCTTCACGGCCCTGGGTCAGCACCTGGATGGTGGTGTCGTCCGGGATGTGGCCGCCTTCGATCAGGGTGCGCACGAAGTCGAAGTCGGTTTGCGAAGCGGCCGGGAACGACGCTTCGATTTCCTTTACGCCGACCTGCACCAGGGTTTTCCAGAAGCGCAGTTTCTTGACCGCGTCCATCGGCTCGATCAGCGACTGGTTGCCATCACGCAGGTCGGAGCTGCACCAGATCGGCGCGGCGGTGATGGTCTTCGACGGCCAGGTGCGGTCCGGGATATCGATGGTCGGGAACGCGCGGTATTTCGAAGACGGGTCTTTGAGCATGCTCATCGGGAAATCCTTATTGTGTGGGCCGAAAAAAGGCGGCCTGCCGGTGGATCAATATGTTCTTGGAGTAACGCTGGGATGAGGCGCCGCGATTCAGCCCGGCAGTCGAGCGCTGACAAGGCACAGACTGCGGTGCTGACGAAGCTGAATGAGGGTGTGAGAGGTTTTCATGCCTTCAACCCTAACCGCGGGGGGGAAGGATGGCAAGCAGTCGAAAAAAATTGAGAGGAATCCTCTTCAGGGCATCTGTAACGAGATTTTATTGCGGTGAATCCGGGTGATCATCAGGTTGCTTGCGCGAGGTTTGAGCGATGCGCAATTGAAGGTTTCAGCGCCGGCTGTTGGTGGCGGGGCTATTCTTAAAGCCTCGACTGGCAAACAAGGAGTCGGCAATGAACGAGTACGATTGGAAGCTATACAGCGTATTGCGACCGCTGGCCCATGAGCGGATGTGCACCCGGATCATGTCCGACGTCGAAAAGATCGTGCTGGACAAGAGCGTCGCACCCTATGAACGGATCGATGCCAGTGAGGAGTTGCTCAAGGCTGGGCAAAAAGAGCTGTATTGGGCCTTTGGTGTGTTCAGGTTTTCACGGCATGAAGCGCGGTCGCATTTGCTGGGGCTGTGCGCGCGGGAGTTGATCACGGCCGAGGAGCTGAGCGGGTTTTCGCCGGAAACACAGGAGTGGGTGAGGCACTGCCTGGCGGATCGGGAGGCTCATGGGATTGAGGATCTGGATGCGGAATAAATGGTTGCCTGTGACGCCGCCTTCGCGAGCAAGCCCGCTCCCACATTAGAACGCATTTCAATGTGGGAGCGGGCTTGCTCGCGAAGAGGCCGGTCGCCTCACCGTACTGTTAAGGCTGAAACGCGCCGATAAAGATCGCCGGATCTACCCGCGCATCATTCAAGCTGACATTCCAGTGCATATGCGGCCCCGTCGCCCGGCCAGTCGCTCCAACTTTACCCACCACGCCACTGCGAGCCAGCTGCTGGCCCACCTTCACGTCAATCTTCGACATGTGGCAGAACATGCTGATGAAGCCTTGGCCATGGTCGACAAACACCGTGTTGCCATTGAAGAAGTAGTTACCAATCAGGATCACCTTGCCTGCGGCCGGGGTCTTGATCGGCGTGCCGGCTGGCACGGCAAAATCCAGGCCCGAGTGCGGATTGCGCTCTTCACCGTTGAAGAACCGGCGCACGCCGAACTTGCTCGACAGCGGGCCGTTGACCGGCTTGTCCAGCAGCAGGTTGCTCGGTGTATTCGGGCTGAACGTGCGGTAGGCCGCGATCTGCTCGGCCAGCTCGCGCTCGATGCGCTTGAGATTGTCCGGGTCAGGATTGACCTGTTGGGTGTTCTTGAGGGTGATGCGCTGTTCCGGGTACTTCTTGTTGCCAACGGTGAAACCCAGGTTGCGCCCGCCGCTGCTGATCGACTGTGCACCCGGCTTGACGGTCAGCGGCACGCCAACGATGGCCAGCCAGTTGTTCTGTTCCTTGACCACCAGCACCGGTTTGCCCTGGTAGCTGGCTTTAGGCGCTTGCGCGGAACTGCCCAGGTCGACCACCGCCACACCGCCCGGCACCGGTTTGTTCAACAGGCGGGTGATGTAGCTGTCGGCGTGGGCGTTGAGGGTCAGGCACAGCAACAACAATGGAGCTAAAAAGCGCGGCATGGATCAATCCAGTAGAGAAAGTGTGACGGGCGTCAGGTGATTGTCTTCGACCCGCACGTGCAGTTCGCCTTCACCCAGTTTGGCCTTCAGGCGCTGGCCCGTGTGGGTCTGAGCGGCGCTGCGGATCGCCTGGCCACG
This sequence comes from Pseudomonas sp. PLMAX, assembly GCF_046042685.1. Lineage (NCBI taxonomy): Bacteria > Pseudomonadati > Pseudomonadota > Gammaproteobacteria > Pseudomonadales > Pseudomonadaceae > Pseudomonas > Pseudomonas sp. PLMAX. The sequence goes on from NZ_CP064949.1 coordinate 1,286,264, forward strand.
CTCGTCGAGCAAAATGCTGTAGCCACGGCCGAGCGTCGCCAGGGGGCTGACCACATGCAGCGTCTGCATCTGGCTCTGCAGTTGCAGGCGCCGGCTTTTCAGGCCCTCGCGGATGGCCCGGGGCAGGCGTTCGGCGAGGCTGTCGAGACGTTGGCGCAGCATCGCCAATTGCCGGCCCGGATGCTGCCCGGCCAGGCGGGTTTCCAGGCGGATCAGTCGTTCGCGGCGGGTGTTGAGGCTGCGTTCGAAGGCGCGGCGCATGCGCATGTCGAGGTCATCCAGGCGTTGCGCTTGCTGGCGCAGGCGTTCGCCGGGATGGCGCAGGCGCCGGGAAATACCTTCCAGGCGCAGCCGGTCGCGCATCAGGCGATCGCGCATGCGCATCACCAGGCGTCGATGCAGGCTTTCGACGCGGCGCACCAGGTCGCTGGAGTCCGGTGCGAGCAATTCGGCGGCGGCCGATGGCGTGGGTGCGCGCACGTCAGCGACGAAGTCACTGATGGAGACGTCGGTTTCATGCCCGACGGCGCTGACGATCGGCGTCACGCAGGCATCCACGGCGCGGGCCACGGCTTCTTCGTTGAAGCACCAGAGGTCTTCCAGCGAACCGCCGCCGCGGGCCAGGATCAACGCGTCGAAGCCGCGCGCATCCGCCAGTTTCAGGGCGCGGACAATCTGCGTGGTGGCTTCACGCCCTTGCACGGCGGTCGGGATCAGGGTCAGTTGCACCTGCGGCGCGCGGCGGCGGAACACGCTGATGATGTCGCGGATGACCGCGCCGGTGGGCGAGCTGATGATGCCGATGCGCTGCGGATGCGCCGGCAGCGGTACTTTTCGCTCGGCGCTGAACAGGCCTTCGGCGCTGAGTTTTTCCTTCAAGGCATCGAAGGCCAGGCGCAATGCGCCATCACCGGCCGGCTCCACGGTATCGAGGATCAGCTGGTAATCGCCGCGTCCTTCGAACAGCGAGACCTTGCCCCGTACCTTGACGGCCAGGCCATCCTTCAAGGCTTGCCGCACCCGCGCGGCGTTTTGCCGGAACAGTGCGCAACGCACTTGGGCGCCGCTGTCCTTGAGGGTGAAATACACATGGCCCGACGCTGGACGGGCGAGGTTGGAGATTTCGCCTTCGACCCAGATGTTGCTGAAAACGTCTTCAAGCAACACCCGTGTGCGGCCGTTGAGCTGGCTGACGGTGAGGACTTCGCGGTCCAGGCCGAGTCTTGCAAAGGGATCTTTAATCATGGGCGCATGATAAAGGTCTCCTGCCCAATGCACGACCCCCTTGTAGGAGCTGCCGAAGGCTGCGATCTTTTGATGTTGATTTTCAAGAGCAAAAGATCGCAGCCTGCGGCAGCTCCTACAGGGATAGGTGGACATGTTGGTTGATTTGCTTGGGCAATGGAATTTTGGGACTGTGGACTGGCTGGTAATCGGGCTAGGCATCGCCCTGGCCTACATCGTGTTCGGCATCGCGGGCTTCGGTACCGCGCTCGTGGCCGGGCCGATTTTGCTCCTGTTCATGCCGCTGTCGAAGATCGTGCCCTTGCTGGTGCTGCTGGATTTTGTCGCGGCCTTCGGCAATCTGTTGCCTTCACGGCGCGATGTGGCAAAACCGGAGCTGCTGCGATTACTGCCGTGCATGGCTGTGGGCTGCACCCTGGGCGTGATCTTTCTGTTGAACCTCAAGTCCGATCTGTTGCTGCTGTTGATGGGGCTGTTCATCAGTGCCTATGCCATCTACAGCCTGTGGATCAAAACCCGCCCGGCGCAATTGTCTGCCGCCTGGGCCTTACCGATGGGCACCGTGGGCGGGATGTTCGGGGCGTTGTTTGGCAGTGGCGGCTTTCTCTACGCGATCTATTTGAACAGCCGCTTGCCCAAGGAGGCGGCCCGGGCGACCCAGAGTGCGCTGATCAGTTGCAGCACGGTGGTGCGCCTGAGCCTGTTCATTGTCGCGGGCGTCTATGCCGAGCTACCCTTGTTGGTGCTGGCGCTGTGTTTGCTGCCGGCCATGGCCCTGGGCCTGTGGATCGGTCGACGGTTGACCATGAAGTTGTCGCGCGAAGCGTTCGTGCGGCTGGTGACCTGGCTGGTGCTGGCCAGTGGCATCGCCTTGATCGGGCGTTACTTGAGTACTTGACCTGTGAATCCCCGGGCTTAAGCTGCCGGGCTTCTTTCAAAGCGTTGCAGCAGGCCGCCCCATGAATTCCCAAAGCATCATTGTCCCGAAAATCTCCACGCTGCCGGTGCACGAGCCCCGGGCCCGGGCGATCGTGCGTTGGCTGGTGCGCAAGAACATCATCAACGAAGAGCTGACCACCTGCGGCCGCACCGGCAATCGCATGGCCCACGCCATCGGCGAGGGTGCCCGGGAGGTGGTCCTGCACCCGCAAGCCCTGCCGTTCGGCGAGCCGGTCAATGGCCTGGAGATCGTCACCAAGCGCTGCATCTATACGCCGGCCAAGGGATTCCTCGGCGAGGCCGGTTGTGCCGAGTGTCGCAAGGAGATCGGGGAAGCGCTGTTCGAAAGCCTCGAAGACTGGATGCCCGGGCGTACCGACAACTTCACTTGCCCGGAATGCGGGCACGAAGACGACATCAACGGCTTTCTGTACCTGCAGGAGTGCGGCTTTTCCAACCTGGGCTTCATCTTCAACAACTGGGCCGAGGCGGGGTTCAAGCAGAGCTTTCTCGACGAGTTTGCCGATTGGCTGGATCAACCGGTGAGTTGGGTGAAAGTGGAGTTGTGACAGGTCTGATGGACCGCGTTATCGTTCATCGCTGGCAAGCCAGCTCCTACAGGATCGCGTCGAATTTGTAGGAGCCGGCTTGCTGGCGATGCTCTTCAAATGTCCCGTCGATCACCGTATCGATAATAGACAGAGTTTTACATTGAACCCGAGGGGGTGTCTGACTATAATGGCGCGCTTCCATTTTCCCGCTCGGGAGCCCCCGCGATGCTGCGTATCAGCCAAGAAGCTCTGACATTCGACGACATTCTCCTAGTGCCCGGTTATTCCGAGGTGCTTCCTAACGAAGTCAGTCTCAAGACCCGCCTTACCCGTGGCATCGAGCTGAATATTCCACTGGTTTCCGCCGCCATGGACACCGTCACTGAAGCCCGTCTGGCAATTGCCATGGCTCAGGAAGGTGGTATCGGTATCATCCACAAGAACATGACCATCGAGCAGCAAGCTGCCGAAGTGCGCAAGGTCAAGCGTTACGAAGCCGGTGTGGTCAAGGACCCGATCACCATCGACGCCGACGCCACCGTGCGCGAATTGTTCGAACTGACCCGCATGCACAACATCTCCGGCGTTCCGGTGCTGCACAATGGCGACCTGGTCGGCATCGTGACCTCCCGTGACGTGCGTTTCGAGAACCGTCTGGAAGCCACTGTCCGTGAAGTGATGACGCCTAAAGAGCGTCTGGTCACGGTCAAGGAAGGCGCCGACAAGAACGATGTGCGTGAACTGCTGCACAAGCACCGCATCGAGCGCGTGCTGATCGTCGACGACAAATTTGCCCTCAAAGGCATGATGACCGTCAACGACATCGAAAAAGCCAAGGCTTACCCGCTGGCCAGCAAGGACGATCAAGGTCGTCTGCGCGTGGGTGCTGCAGTCGGTACCGGTAAAGACACCGGTGACCGCGTTACCGCGCTGGTCGCTGCCGGCGTTGACGTGGTGGTGGTCGACACCGCCCACGGTCACTCCAAAGGCGTGATCGACCGCGTTCGCTGGGTCAAGCAGAACTTCCCTGAAGTGCAGGTGATTGGCGGCAACATCGCCACCGGCGCTGCCGCCAAGGCCCTGGCCGAAGCTGGCGCTGACGCAGTCAAGGTCGGTATCGGCCCAGGCTCGATCTGCACCACCCGTATCGTCGCCGGAGTCGGCGTCCCGCAAATCAGTGCCATCGCCAACGTCGCCGCTGCCCTTGAAGGCACTGGCGTACCGTTGATCGCCGACGGCGGCATCCGTTTCTCCGGTGACCTGTCCAAGGCCATCGTAGCCGGTGCCTCCTGCGTGATGATGGGCTCGATGTTCGCCGGTACCGAAGAAGCGCCGGGCGAGATCGAACTGTTCCAGGGTCGTTCGTACAAGGCATACCGCGGCATGGGTTCGCTGGGCGCCATGTCCCAGGCCCAGGGCTCCTCCGATCGTTACTTCCAGGACTCTTCGGCTGGTGCCGAGAAACTGGTTCCGGAAGGCATCGAAGGGCGTGTGCCGTACAAGGGCACCCTGAGCGCGATCATCCACCAGTTGATGGGCGGCCTGCGCTCCTCGATGGGCTACACCGGCAGTGCCGACATCGAAGAGATGCGCACCAAGCCTGAGTTCGTGCGGATCACCGGCGCTGGCATGGCCGAGTCCCACGTCCACGACGTGCAGATCACCAAGGAAGCGCCAAACTACCGCGTAGGTTGAGCCTTCAAGCAACACATCAAGCAACCGGGGCTGTTTTATTCAGCCCCGAGTTGTTTCTGAATCACGACTGTGTCCGAATTTTTTAGACGAGACTGAATCATGGCCCTCGACATTCACGCCCACCGCATCCTGATCCTCGACTTCGGTTCCCAGTACACCCAACTGATCGCCCGCCGCGTGCGTGAAATCGGCGTGTACTGCGAACTGCACCCGTTCGACATGGACGAAGATGCGATCCGCGAATTCGCTCCTAAAGGCGTCATCCTCGCCGGTGGCCCAGAGTCGGTTCACGAAGCCAACAGCCCTCGCTGCCCGCAAGCTGTTTTCGACCTGGGCGTGCCGGTCTTCGGTATCTGCTACGGCATGCAGACCATGGCCGAGCAACTGGGCGGCAAGGTTGAAGGCTCCGAGCTGCGTGAGTTCGGTTACGCCCGCGTCGACGTGGTCGGCAAGAGCCGCCTGCTCGACGGCATCGAAGACCACATCGACGCCGACGGCCTGTTCGGCCTCGACGTGTGGATGAGCCACGGTGACAAAGTTACCCGCATGCCGGAAGACTTCCATATCCTGGCCAGCACCCCGAGCTGCCCGATCGCCGGCATGTTCAGCGACGAGCGTCGTTACTACGGCGTGCAGTTCCACCCGGAAGTGACCCACACCAAGCAGGGCGGTCGCATCCTGTCGCGTTTCATCCTCGACATCTGCGAGTGTGAAGCCCTGTGGACCCCTTCGAAGATCGCTGAAGACGCCATCGCCCAGGTTCGCGCCCAGGTCAGCACCGACAACGTCCTGCTCGGCCTGTCCGGCGGTGTGGACTCGTCCGTGGTTGCCGCGCTGCTGCACAAGGCCATCGGCGACCAGCTGACCTGCGTATTCGTCGACAACGGCCTGCTGCGCCTGCACGAAGGCGAGCAAGTGATGGCCATGTTCGCCGAGAACATGGGCGTCAAGGTGATCCGCGCCAACGCCGAGGAGCAGTTCCTCGGTAACCTGGCCGGCGAAGCCGACCCGGAGAAGAAGCGCAAGATCATCGGCCGTACCTTCATCGACGTGTTCGATGCCGAATCCTGCAAGCTGGACAACATCAAGTACCTGGCCCAGGGCACCATCTACCCGGACGTGATCGAGTCGGCTGGCGCGAAAAGCGGCAAGGCCCACGTGATCAAGTCGCACCACAACGTGGGCGGCCTGCCGGAAGAGATGAACCTGAAGCTGGTCGAGCCACTGCGCGAACTGTTCAAGGACGAAGTCCGTCGTCTGGGCCTGGAACTGGGCCTGCCGTACGACATGGTCTACCGTCACCCGTTCCCGGGCCCGGGCCTGGGCGTGCGCATCCTCGGTGAAGTGAAGAAGGAATACGCCGACCTGCTGCGTCGTGCCGACCACATCTTCATCGAAGAACTGCGCAAGGCCGACTGGTACCACAAGGTCAGCCAGGCGTTCGTGGTGTTCCAGCCGGTGAAATCGGTTGGCGTGGTGGGCGATGGCCGTCGTTACGCCTGGGTCGTGGCCCTGCGTGCCGTGGAAACCATCGACTTCATGACCGCACGTTGGGCACACCTGCCTTACGAACTGCTGGAAACCGTTTCCGGCCGTATCATCAATGAAATCGAAGGCATCTCCCGCGTCACCTACGACGTGTCGAGCAAGCCGCCAGCGACCATTGAGTGGGAGTGATCCCGCACCAGCCTTGAAGGGTTGATCGCAGGATAAAAAGCCGTGTGAACGAGAGTTCACGCGGCTTTTTGCATTGGAGCCGGCCGTACCTGCGGCCCGTCGTCACGTCCGCTTTGCTGTTTCTTTCGCAACTGCGGGTGTATCGTATTCGCCTTTTGCGGCCCCCGGGCCTGTCGTTGAAACGTGAGGTAGTTGAGTTCATGTCCTTTACCCGTCGCCAAATCCTCGGTGGCCTGGCCGGTCTTGTAGTCGTTGGTGTCGGTGCGGGGGGCGCGTCGCGTTACTGGCTGGGCAAGATGGCTGACGCGGATGCCGGTCACGACTATGAACTGATTGCGGCACCGCTGGACGTCGAGCTGGTGGCCGGGCACAAGACCCCGGCCTGGGCGTTCGGCCCGTCGGCGCCAGGCACCGAATTGCGCGTGCGCCAGGGTGAATGGCTGCGGGTGCGATTCATCAACCACCTGCCGGTTGCCACCACGATTCACTGGCACGGCATCCGCCTTCCGCTGGAAATGGACGGCGTGCCTTACGTGTCGCAGTTGCCAGTGTTGCCGGGTGAATACTTCGATTACAAATTCCGTGTGCCGGATGCCGGCAGCTACTGGTATCACCCGCACGTGAACAGTAGCGAAGAGCTCGGTCGTGGCCTGGTCGGCCCGCTGATCATCGAGGAGCGCGAGCCCACCGGTTTCAAGTATGAAAAGACCTTGAGCCTGAAAAGCTGGCACGTCGACGACGTCGGCAATTTCGTCGAGTTCAGCATTCCCCGGGAAGCCGCCCGTGGCGGTACGGCGGGGCGCCTGGCGACCATCAATGGTGTGCCGCAGGCGGTGATCGACTTGCCCGCCGGACAGATCACCCGGGTACGCCTGCTCAACCTCGACAACACCCTGACCTATCGCCTGAACATCCCCGGCGTCGAAGCGCAGATCTATGCGCTGGATGGCAATCCCATCGAGCCGCGACCGCTGGGCAAGGAATACTGGCTGGGCCCCGGCATGCGCATTTGCCTGGCGATCAAGGCGCCGCCGGCCGGTGAAGAGTTGTCGTTGCGCAATGGCCCTGTACGCCTGGGTACGTTCCGCTCGGTGGCCAATACCGACGCACCGACCCAATGGCCGCCGGCGCTGCCCGCCAACCCGGTCGCCGAGCCGGACCTGGCCAATGCCGAGAAACTCAACTTCAATTTCGAATGGGTCGGTTCGGTGTCGGTGAACGTCGACAACGGCAGGCCGCCGAGCCTGTGGCAGATCAACGGCAAGGCCTGGGATATCACCGACAAGACCTGCGCCGACCGCCCGATTGCCAAGCTCGAGAAGGGCAAGAGCTACATTTTCGAATTGAAGAACATGACTCAGTATCAGCATCCGATTCACCTGCACGGCATGAGCTTCAAGGTGATTGCCTCGAACCGGCACAAGGTCATCCCGTATTTCACCGACACTTACCTGTTGGGTAAGAACGAGCGGGCGCAGGTGGCGCTGGTGGCGGATAATCCTGGCGTGTGGATGTTCCATTGCCATGTGATCGACCACATGGAAACCGGCCTGATGGCCGCTATCGAGGTGGCGTGATGCGTCAGATTCGTCCCGCCGCCATCATCGACCGCAGCCGTGACCGCGACTTCATGCGTGAAGCCCTGGCGCTGGCGGCCCAAGGCGCCGCCCTGGGCGAAGTGCCGGTGGGCGCCGTGTTGGTGCAGGACGGTGAAATCATCGGCCGTGGCTTCAACTGCCCGATAAGCGGCAGCGATCCCAGTGCCCACGCCGAGATGGTCGCGATCCGCGCTGCCGCTCAAGCTGTGAGCAACTATCGTCTGCCGGGCAGTACGCTGTATGTGACGCTGGAGCCGTGCAGCATGTGCGCCGGCTTGATCGTGCATTCGCGGATTGCACGGGTGGTGTATGGCGCGCTGGAACCCAAAGCCGGGATTGTTCAGAGCCAGGGGCAGTTTTTTACCCAGGGATTTTTGAATCACCGGGTGTTGTATGAGGGTGGGGTGTTGGCGGAGGAGTGTGGGGCTGTTTTAAGTGAGTTCTTCAAGGCCCGTAGAGCCAAACCTTCAGACTGAACACTGAACTAATGTGGGAGCGGGCTTGCTCGCGAAGAGGGTGTGTCAGTCGACATGGTTGTTGTCTGACACACCGCTTTCGCGAGCAAGCCCGCTCCCACATTTTGATCTCCATTGATCTGGAGAATGGCTTACTTGCGAGCGACGATGACTGCCCGCATCGGCGCCGGCAGCCCTTCAATGGTCTTGCTGTGATCTTGCGGATCAAGGAAATCACTCAGCGACTGATACTTCATCCACTCGGTGCCGCGCTGTTCCTCGACCGTGGTCACACTCACGTCCACGCATTTCACATCGCTGAACCCGGCACGCCGCAGCCACAATTCCAGGGCCGGCACCGACGGCAGGAACCAAACGTTGCGCATCTGCGCGTAGCGGTCTTCCGGCACCAGCACTTGGTGTTTGTCGCCTTCGACCACCAGCGTCTCCAGCACCAGTTCACCACCCTTGACCAGGCAATCCTTCAGCGCCAGCAAATGCTCGATCGGCGAGCGGCGGTGGTAGAACACGCCCATGGAAAACACCGTGTCGAACCCTTCGAGGTTCGGCGGCAGGTCCTCGAACGGGAAGGGCAGGTGCCAGGCATTCGGCTCTGACAAGTAACGTTGAACCGCCTGGAACTGGCAGAAGAACAACCAGTTCGGATCGACGCCGATCACGCTGTCGGCGCCAGCACCGAGCATGCGCCACATGTAATAGCCGTTGCCGCAGCCGACATCGAGGATGCGCTTGCCCTTGAGGTCCAGGTGCGGGGCGACCCGCGACCATTTCCAGTCCGAGCGCCATTCGGTGTCGACGTGCACGCCAAACAGGTCGAACGGCCCTTTGCGCCATGGTGACAAGCCCATCAGCGCGGTGCGCATCTGTGCGCGGGTTTCATCGTCGCAATCGGTGTCGAGCTTCAAGTCGTTGAGCAAATCAACTTCACTCGGCTGGATCTTCGGTAGGGCGTCCAGCGCGCTCTGCCAGCGTTCCAGGTCGCCGTGGCCCTTCTCCATTTTCTTGTCGAGTTGCTGCTGCAGGGTGTTGGCCCAATCAGCCAGCGGCGTGCCGGCCAGACGACGGGCGAGGGGGGACAGATCTATCATGGCAAGGCAATCAACGAGGCAAAGTTAAGACACTGGAACCACGGCACGACTTTCGAGAACCCGGCTGCCAGCAGGCGTTCGCGGTGTTCTTCGAGGCTGTCGGGCTTCATGACGTTTTCGATGGCGCTGCGCTTCTGGGCGATTTCCAGTTCGCTGTAGCCGTTGGCGCGCTTGAAGGCGACGTGCAGGTCGGTGAGCAATGCGTGCTCCTGCTCGTCTTCAAAGCGCAGTTTTTCCGAGAGAATCAATGCGCCACCGGGCAACAGCGATTGGCGGATGCGCGACAGCAACGCGGTACGCTGGTCTGGCGCAATGAATTGCAGGGTGAAGTTCAAAGCCACCACTGAAGCCGGTTTGAACTCCAGGGCGAGGATGTCGCCTTCGATCACGTCCACCGGCAGCAACTCCTGGAACATCGAGTCCTGGCCGTTCAGATATTCACGGCACCGCTCGACCATCGCCGCGGAGTTATCCACAGCGATAACGCGACAACCCTCGGTGCGCACATGCCGACGCAGCGCCTGGGTCACCGCGCCCAGGGACGAACCGAGGTCGTAGAGCACGCTGCCCGGCTGGGCGAACTGCGCGGCGAGCACACCGAGGTTTTCGACGATGGTCGGGTAACCCGGCACCGAGCGCTTGATCATGTCCGGGAACACCCGCACCACGTCCTCGTTGAAGGCGAAGTCAGGCACCTGGGCCAAAGGCTGGGCGAAAAGGCGATCGGATTCTTTGCTCACGGCGGTTCCGGCGGTGGAGGTGGAAAAGGCCGGCATTTTAGCCAAGTTGGCGCGGGGATGCGCGGGTTGTCTGATAAACCGAAGGGGGGCAGTTCTGAAATCGGCGTGTCCAGTCCGACCGCCTTCGCGAGCAAGCCCGCTCCCACAGTGGTTTTGTGTGCGACACAGATTCAATGTGGGAGCGGGCTTGCTCGCGAAGGGGTCAACGCGGTTTCTGATCGAACGCCGATGCCGTGATGCCCCATTGGCCAAGCCAATAGCTGAGGATGATCACGTAGGGCGCCGCATCAAACGGAATCACAAACCGACTGATACCAATCACGCTATCCGAAAACACAAACGCCACGGCGCCAGCAGCGGCCAGCAGCGCCGAACGCTTGGGCACGTCAGTACCGAGTCGGGCCAGCGCACGCCAGAGCATGGCGCTGATCGCCAGGCCGTAGACGATCACCGGAATCAGCAAGGGCCCCAGCCCGTGAGAGATCAGGATTCCCAGCAACACCACGCCAACGCCGAGGGCCAGCATCAGTGGCAACAGGGCCAACTGCTTGCAGTCACTCAAGTAAGCTTTCAGATACGCCAGATGCGCGACCAAAAACGCCCCAAGGCCAAACACGAACAAATCCCCCGGCCATGCCAGCAACACGTCGCCGACCAAGGAGAAAATCAAGCCAAGGCTGATCCAGCGCCGATACTCGCTGGGCGGTGCATCGTGCAGCCAGCCGAGCAGGGCCAGGACCGGCAGCGGCTTGACCAGCAGGCAAAGCAGGGAGGCGTGAACGCTCAGGCCATAAAGAAAGGTCACCGCGCCCATCAGCGCCAGAATCAGCCAGCCCACGGTCAGTTGACCGAAATGGCGCAGTCGAAGGCATCCGCCGGCAGCACTTCCGGTGCCCAGGGTTGCTGCGACGTCAGGCGCAAACGTCCCGTGCCAGTGGCGAACGCCTGGAACCGCCAGGTCGACACACCGGCAGCGCCGACGACGCCGGCATCTTCCGGATTGCTGTAGACCTCAGGGCTGAGCGCGTGCAACACGCCACCGGCCGAATCCTGGATGGACCAGCGATAACCCGTGGTCGGATTGCTCGGCAGGGTCAGGATCAGGTTTTGCCCGCTGGTGAGTTTTACCGGGCATTCGCTTTGTTTTTCCACAGTCACGTTGTGCGCAGGTTGCGTGGCGCAAGCGGCCAGCAAGGCGAGTGCGAGGGGGATTAACAGGCGAGTGGGGGACATAGGTTCAGCGGCTCCGGCGTTCACGACGAACGGCGAGCATAACCGAGATGAGACAAATTGTGACAGTCGCCGAAGGTAGCGGTGGCAGGGCTGACGCCATCGCTGGCGAGCCAGCTCCTACAGGGTTTTGCGGTGGACACACCTTTAGTGAGCACCGCCGGCCACTGTAGGAGCTGGCTTGCCAGCGATAGCGGTAGCGCAATCGCTACAGCAACATCAGAAAAGCACCTTCGCCACATCCGCAAACCGCTTGGCGAAATGCACGGTAATGCCCTCCTTCAGATACTCCGGCAACTCCTCGAAATTGCCCCGGTTCGCCTCCGGCAGTATCAGCTCGAAAATCTTCTGCCGCCGCGCCGCTATCACCTTCTCACGCACCCCGCCAATCGGCAGTACATGCCCGGTCAGGGTCAGTTCGCCGGTCATGGCCACGCCTTTTTTCGGTGGCTGGTTGCGGGCCAGGGACAGCAGGGCGCTGGCCATGGTCACACCGGCGCTCGGGCCGTCTTTCGGCGTGGCGCCTTCCGGGACGTGCAGGTGGACGAACGCTTCGTCGAAGAATTTCGGATCACCGCCAAACGACTTCAGGTTGGAGCTGACGTAGCTGTAGGCAATTTCCGCCGATTCCTTCATCACTTCACCCAGTTGCCCGGTGAGTTTGAAGCCGCGGTTGAGCGTGTGGATGCGCGTCGCTTCGATCGGTAGGGTGGCGCCACCCATGCTGGTCCAGGCCAGGCCAGTGATCACGCCGGTGCCGGAAAGCACTTGCTCGTTACGGAACACCGGTTTGCCCAGGGACGATTCGAGGTCTTTCGGGCCAATCTTGATTGTTGCTTGCGGATCTTCGAGCAGCTTCACCACGGCTTTGCGCACCAGTTTGCCGAGGTTTTTTTCCAGCTGACGGACCCCTGCTTCACGGGCATAACCGTCGATCAGCGCCTTGAGGGCATTGTCGCTGATGCTCAGGCTGCCTTTCGATACGCCGGCCTTCTCAAGCTGTTTCGGCCACAGGTGACGCTTGGCGATGGCGACTTTTTCTTCGGTGATGTAACCCGACAGGCGGATCACTTCCATCCGGTCCAGCAAGGGACCGGGAATCGAATCCAGGGTGTTGGCGGTGCAGACGAACAGCACTTTCGACAGGTCCATGCGCAGATCGAGGTAGTGGTCGAGGAATTCGACGTTCTGCTCAGGGTCCAGGGTTTCCAACAGCGCCGAGGCCGGATCACCCTGATAGCTTTGGCCCATCTTGTCGATTTCGTCGAGCATGATCACCGGGTTCATCACTTCGACGTCTTTGAGCGCCTGCACCAGTTTGCCCGGTTGTGCGCCGATGTACGTGCGGCGATGGCCCTTGATCTCGGCCTCGTCGCGCATGCCGCCCACGCTGAAGCGGTAGAACGGTCGACCGAGGGATTCGGCGATGGATTTGCCGACACTGGTCTTGCCCACGCCCGGCGGCCCTACCAGCAGCACGATGGAACCGCTGATTTCGCCCTTGTAGGCACCGACCGCGAGAAACTCGAGGATGCGGTCCTTGATGTCGTCGAGGCCGGCGTGGTGGTTGTCCAGCACCTTGCGCGCGTGCTTGAGGTCGAGCTTGTCCTCGCCGTATACGCCCCACGGCACCGAGGTCGCCCAGTCGATGTAATTGCGGGTGACCGCATATTCCGGCGAGCCGGTCTCGAGGATCGACAGCTTGTTCATTTCTTCTTCGAGGCGTTTCTGCACCTGCGCTGGCAGGACCTTGCCCACCAGTCGCTGTTCGAACTGTTCGAGGTCAGCGCTGCGGTCGTCCTTGGTCAGCCCCAGCTCCTGCTGGATGACCTTGAGTTGTTCCTTGAGGAAGAACTCGCGCTGATGCTCGCCGATCTTGCGGTTCACTTCGGCGGAAATCTCTTTCTGCAGCCGCGCGACCTCGACTTCCTTGCGCAGCATCGGCAGGACTTTTTCCATGCGCTTGAGCATGGGCACGCAGTCGAGCACTTCCTGCAGTTCGCTGCCGGTTGCCGAAGTCAGGGCAGCGGCGAAGTCGGTCAGTGGGGATGGATCGTTGGGGCTGAAGCGGTTGAGGTAGTTCTTCAGCTCTTCGCTGTACAGCGGGTTGAGCGGCAGCAGTTCCTTGATCGCATTGATCAGCGCCATGCCGTAGGCCTTGACCTCGTCGGTCGGCTCGGTGGGCTGGTGCGGGTATTCGACTTCCACCAGGTAAGGCGGGCGATGGTGCTTGAGCCAGGTCTTGAGGCGCACACGGGTCAGGCCCTGGGCAACAAATTGCAGTTTGCCGTTTTCGCGACTGGCGTGGTGCACTTTGACCAGGGTGCCGTACAGCGGCAGGGCCGAGGTATCGAAATGGCGCGGATCTTCCTGGGGGGTGTCCATGTAGAACAGGGCCAGGGAGTGGTGATCGGATTTGGCGACCAGGTCGAGGGTTTCAGCCCAGGGTTCTTCATTGACGATGACCGGCAGGACCTGGGCCGGGAAGAAGGGGCGGTTGTGAATCGGAATGATGTAGACCTTGTCCGGCAGGTTCTGGCCGGGCAGGGCCAGGCCCTTGCCGGTGGTGTGGTGTTCGGTGGTTTCCGGGTCGGCGTATTCGCTGGGGTCTTCGGGGAAGGCTTGCTGGTCGCTCATGGGGCACCTGCGCAATGGGGTATGGGTCTTAGATGGGGCAGGCCTTGTGTGGTTTCAATGGGGGAGGGGATATTCGGGGAGCGTTCAGGATCTGGACAGGTCCTGGCCATTTGCCCGTGCAGGCATGGCGCGTCGATCAGAACGGACAGCGTTCCCACGGCATGGGAACGCTTCTGCGGGATGTCAGGGGCGAATCTCGATCATCGTGCCGTCCGGCACCAGGTTCCAGATCTCGCGCATGTCCATGTTGCGCATGGCGATGCAACCGTCGGTCCAGTCCAGAGTGTGGAACAGGTGCTCGGGGTTTTCTTCGGTGTCTGGGGTGCCGTGGATCATGATCATGCCGCCGGGATCGACACCTTCGCGTCGTGAGCGGGCGGAATCGCTGATGTTCGGGTAGGAGATGTGCATGGCCAGGTTGAAGCGGTCGCTGACCTTGCGCCAGTCGATCCAGTAGAAACCTTCCGGCGTGCGTTTGTCGCCTTCCATCAGTTTCGGTCCCTGGGGCCTTTTGCCCAGGGAAATGCGATAGGTCTTGAATGGCTTGCCGTCGTTGATCAATTGCAATTGATGGGCAGACTTGAGAACCAGGATTTTCTCGATGACCTTGCCGTTCATGGGCTCCATGGCAGTAGCCTGGGACACCGTGACGAACGACAAGAAGAACAGGGCAAGCAACCAGCGCATTGAAACGATTCCCCAAGAGGTGTCGCGACTATATATCTATTTATAGGTGTTTTTGCAGGCGCTGCCGAGGGTTCGGCCGAGTTCGGACGATCTGTGCGCGCCTAACGATGATACCAAGATGACATCAACTGATGACAGGCTGGGCCAGCGGCGGGATCGATTCGGACCGCACGGGGTAGACCTCGGTCCGCCGGTCAGCGAAGAAGCATTCTAAGGTACGGCCCACCGTGCGGAAAGCCAGCTCGTCCCAAGGAATGTCGGCTTCGTCGAATAGTTGCACTTCCAGGCTCTCTGGGCCCGCCGCAAAATCCAGGTCCGCCAACTCGGCGCGGAAGAACACATGCACCTGGCTGATGTGCGGTACGTCGATCAGCGTATAGATGCTCAGGTTGCGCACCCGCGCACAGGCTTCCTCGGCGGTCTCGCGAATGGCCGCCTGCTCGATGGTCTCACCGTTTTCCATGAAGCCAGCAGGCAGGGTCCAGTAGCCCCGGCGCGGCTCGATGGCGCGGCGGCACAACAGCACCTGGGTGCCCCAGGTCGCCACGCAACCGGCGACGATGTTGGGGTTCTGGTAATGGATGGTGTGACAGCTGTCGCAGACAAAACGCAGGCGTGAATCGCCTTCGGGAATGCGCTGGGTCACCGGGTTGCCGCACTGACTGCAAAATTTCATGCTTGGGTTCCTGAATGCTGCGCCTATCTTGGCGTGCGGCGGTGGCTGTCGGCAAGTTGTCGTTTCGCGACATGCCACTGTCCGGGGGGTTGGGCGACCTAAGCGATTAGTGCATGATGCAGGGTAAGGCACTGATCGAGAACACTCATGCTGGACGAGCTACTGCATCGGGTAAGTCACCACACACCGCGCACGCTGGAGACTGACCGACGTTTCCCCGAGGCCGCCGTCCTGGTGCCGATTACCCGCAGTGACGAGCCGGAGCTGGTGTTGACCCTGCGCGCCAGCGGGCTGTCGACCCATGGTGGCGAAGTCGCTTTCCCCGGTGGTCGACGCGACCCCGAAGACCCCGACCTTGTTTTTACCGCCCTGCGCGAAGCCGAGGAAGAGATCGGCCTGCCACCGGGACTGGTCGAAGTGATCGGCCCGCTGAGCCCGTTGATCTCCCTGCATGGCATCAAGGTCACGCCTTATGTCGGGGTAATTCCGGACTTCGTCCAATACCGCGCCAACGATGCCGAGATCGCCGCCGTGTTCAGTGTGCCCCTGGAGTTCTTCCGCGAGGACCCGCGCGAGCACACCCATCGCATCGATTATCAGGGGCACAGTTGGTACGTCCCGAGTTATCGCTACGGCGAATTCAAGATCTGGGGTTTGACGGCAATCATGATCGTCGAGTTGATCAATCTGCTCTATGACGCGAAAATCAGCCTGCACTCGCCGCCTAAAAGCTTTATCAATACCTGAAGCCATCATTCGAATGGCCTGAACACGCCGCTGCCTGAGCCTTGAGGACAACACGATGAAATACCGCCTGGGCGACGCCCGAGTCGAGACCCACCCACAGAGCTGGGTCGCTCCCAATGCCGTGCTGGTGGGCAAGGTCAAGCTGGAAGAGGGCGCCAACGTCTGGTTCAACGCCGTGCTGCGGGGCGACAACGAACTGATCCTGATCGGCAAGAACAGCAACGTCCAGGACGGCACTGTGATGCATACCGACATGGGCTACCCGCTGACCATCGGTACCGGCGTGACCATCGGCCACAACGCCATGCTGCACGGCTGCACCGTGGGTGACTACAGCCTGATCGGCATTAATGCGGTGATCCTCAATGGCGCGAAAATCGGCAAGAACTGCATCATCGGCGCCAATTCGTTGATCGGTGAAGGCAAGGAGATTCCCGACGGTTCGCTGGTCATGGGCTCACCCGGCAAGGTGGTGCGCGAACTGACCGAGGCGCAGAAGAAGATGCTGGAAGCCAGCGCCGCTCACTACGTGCATAACTCGCAACGTTATGCCCGCGACCTGGCTGAGCAGGAAGAATGACGACGACCGAACGAGCAGTGCCATCGCCCTGCGTGAACATTTGCGCGCTGGACGACGATGACATCTGCACGGGGTGCCAGCGCACGGTGGAAGAGATCACCCGTTGGAGCCGGATGGACAACGAAGAACGGCGCAAGGTGTTGGGGTTGTGCCATGAGCGGGCCAAGTCCAGTGGGTTGGTGTGGATGATTGGGGTAAGGCCCGAAAAATGAGGCGAGGCCTTCGCGAGCAAGCCCGCTCCCACATTTGACTAGTGTTGCTCATACATGTTGTGACCGATCCTGAACAATGTGGGAGCGGGCTTGCTCGCGAAGGCGTCAGCACTGTCACCACCGCCTCCTGTGAAGTACCCTGTGCGCCAAATTGACAGGTGCCCCCCATGTTCTTCCTGATCGCCTACATCGGCAGCGTAGTGCTGACCAACTACGCCTTCTCCACTGCCCCGCACCTGGACATCATCTGGTCGGCGTGGGGTGGCCTGGTGTTCGTGTTGCGCGACATGGTGCAAACCCGCTTCGGGCACGGCGCGATTGCGGCAATGCTGGCGGCGCTGGTGCTGTCCTACATCACCTCCGATCCCTCCATCGCCCTGGCCAGCGCCACGGCGTTCGCGGTATCGGAGTGCATCGACTGGCTGGTGTTCAGCATCACCCGTCGTCCGTTGCACGACCGGCTGTGGATAAGTTCGGCCCTGAGCATCCCGCTCGATACCTTTATCTTCTTCGGCATGATCGACGCGCTGACTCCCGGTGTGATTCTCACCGCCCTGGGCTCGAAGTTCGCCGGCGTCACGGCCGTCTGGCTGATCATGGCCTGGCGCTTGCGCAAACAGGCGCTCGTCAGCTGAGCCAAACCCTGCGGTTCATGTAAAATGCCGCGCTTTCTCCCCATGGGAAGCGCGCCAGGCGCCGCATCCCTCGATGATCCGCTTCTTGAGGACTTGAGATGACCCGTATCGGAACTCCATTGTCGCCCACCGCGACCCGCGTATTGATGTGTGGCTGTGGCGAACTGGGCAAGGAAGTGGTGATCGAGCTGCAACGCCTGGGCGTTGAGGTGATTGCCGTGGATCGCTACGCCAATGCCCCGGCCATGCAGGTGGCGCATCGCAGCCATGTGATCAACATGCTCGATGGCGCGGCCCTGCGCGCGGTGATCGAAGCCGAAAAGCCGCACTTCATCGTGCCGGAAATCGAAGCCATTGCCACCGCCACCCTGGTGGAACTGGAGGCCGAAGGCTTCACCGTCATCCCGACCGCGCGTGCCGCACAGCTGACCATGAACCGCGAAGGCATCCGTCGCCTGGCTGCCGAAGAGCTGGACCTGCCGACTTCGCCTTACCACTTCGCCGACACCTTCGAGGACTACAGCAAGGCCGTCGAGGATCTCGGTTTCCCGTGCGTGGTCAAGCCGGTCATGAGTTCTTCGGGCAAGGGCCAGAGCCTGCTGCGCAGCGTCGATGACGTGAAGACGGCCTGGGACTACGCCCAGGAAGGCGGGCGTGCTGGCAAAGGCCGGGTGATCGTCGAAGGTTTTATCGATTTCGATTATGAAATCACCCTGCTGACCGTGCGCCACGTCGGCGGCACCACCTTCTGCGCGCCGGTCGGCCATCGCCAGGAGAAGGGCGACTACCAGGAAAGCTGGCAGCCTCAGGCCATGAGCCCGGTGGCTCTGGCTGAATCCGAGCGCGTGGCCAAGGCCGTGACCGAGGCCCTGGGTGGCCGTGGCCTGTTTGGCGTCGAGCTGTTCATCAAGGGTGATCAGGTGTGGTTCAGCGAAGTGTCGCCGCGTCCGCACGACACTGGCCTGGTCACGTTGATTTCCCAGGACCTGTCGCAGTTCGCCCTGCATGCACGGGCGATTCTGGGCCTGCCGATTCCGTTGATCCGCCAGTTCGGCCCATCGGCCTCGGCGGTGATCCTGGTGGAAGGGCAGTCGACCCAGACTGCTTTCGCCAATCTGGGCGCGGCCTTGAGCGAGCCGGATACGGCGTTGCGTCTGTTCGGCAAGCCTGAAGTGAATGGCCAGCGCCGGATGGGGGTTGCATTGGCTCGTGACGAGTCGATCGAAGCGGCTCGTGCCAAGGCGACCCGTGCATCCCAGGCTGTTGTGGTAGAGCTCTAAACCGAGTCGAAGCCATTCGCGAGCAAGCCCGCTCCCACATTTGGACCGCGTTCTATCAGACAGAATGCGTCCAAATGTGGGAGCGGGCTTGCTCGCGAAGCTTTGGCTTTTGCCTTTCTTCAGGCAACCCGATTCAAGTCGTTATTACGCGTCTCCTTCAGGCACAGCACGGCAATCAGGCTGAGCACCGCCGCCCCCGACACATACCCGCCGACATAACTCAATCCGCCCATCGCTACCAGTTTCTGCGCGAAGAACGGTGCGGCCGATGCCCCGACGATCCCGCCCAGGTTGTAGGCCGCCGATGCGCCGGTATACCGCACGTGGGTCGGAAACAGCTCTGGCAGCAGCGCACCCATGGGCGCAAAGGTCACGCCCATCAGGAACAGCTCGATGCACAGGAACAGCGCCACGCCCCAGGTCGAACCCTGGGTCAGCAGCGGTTCCATCAGGAAACCGGACAGGACCGCCAGCACACCCCCGATGATCAGCACCGGTTTACGCCCGTAACGGTCGCTGGCCAGGGCTGACAGTGGTGTGGCCGCGGCCATGAACAACACCGCGAAACACAGCAGGCCGAGGAAGGTTTCACGGCTATAGCCGAGCGTCGCCACGCCGTAACTCAGCGAGAACACGGTCGAGATGTAGAACAGCGCATAACACACCACCATCGAGCCGGCGCCCAGCAGCACTGGCATCCAGTATTGGCTGAACAGCTCCACCAGCGGCATCTTCACCCGCTCCTGGCGCGCCATGGCGTTGGCGAACACCGGTGTTTCGTGGAGCTTGAGGCGCACATACAGACCAACCATCACCAGCGCGGCGCTGAGCAGGAAGGGAATCCGCCAGCCCCAGGCGCGGAACTGTTCATCATCCAGGCCCATGGCCAGGGTCAGGAACAGGCCGTTGGCCGCAAGAAAGCCGATGGAGGGGCCCAGTTGCGGGAACATGCCGAACCAGGCGCGCTTGCCCTTGGGCGCATTCTCGGTGGCGAGCAAGGCGGCTCCGCCCCATTCGCCGCCCAGCCCCAGGCCCTGGCCGAAGCGCAATACACACAGCAGGATCGGCGCCCAGGCCCCGATGCTGTCGTAACCCGGAAGTACGCCGATCAGCGTGGTGCACACGCCCATCAGCAACAAGGAGGCGACCAGGGTCGATTTGCGCCCAATGCGGTCGCCAAAGTGCCCGAACAAGGCCGACCCCAGGGGGCGTGCAAGAAATGCGATGCCGAACGTGAGGAAGGCCGAGAGCATCTGGGCCGTGCCGGATGTCTGTGGGAAGAACACAGGGCCAATCACCAGCGCGGCGGCGGTGGCATAGACGTAGAAGTCGTAGAACTCGATGGCCGTGCCGATGAAACTCGCCGTGGCCACGCGGCTGGCGGAGTTCACCGGTTGCGCGGGGGTGGAGTCGTTATAGGTTGTGCTGGTCGTCATGCGGTTATCCCTGACAGTCATGGGCCCCAGTGGAGCGAATTATTATGGTCGATTACCCAGGGATGTGGGTGGAGGCGCGGTCGCTGTTCCAGGTAGGAACAGGCGTCGGTGTGCAGCGGACGTTTCTGGTGGTCAGGCCGGAACTTGCGGTGTGCGGGGTAAGCACGGGACGGCGAGGCTTGTGTAAGCGACTCGATTATAGAAAGGTGGCTAACGATTCAACAAGTGCAAAAAGATCGCAGCCTTCGGCAGCTCCTACAGGAGCGCGCGTTCCAATGTAGGAGATGCCGAAGGCTGCGATCTTTTAACAATCTAGAGGGTGGGTAGAGCAGCGGGAGCCGGGTTGATATGCCAGATCAACACCTGAGTCACCCGATTGTCCTCGGTCTCAAGAATTTCCAGCCGATAACGACCGATTTTCAAGCACACAGGGCAGTCCGGGATAGTTTCCAATGCTTCTGTCACCAGCCCGTTCAGGGTTTTCGGGCCGTCGCTGGGCAGGTGCCAGCCGAGGCTCTTGTTCAGCTCGCGGATCGAGGCGGCGCCGTCGATCACCAGGCGGCCATCGGCCTGGGGGTGGATATGCGGGTTGTCCAGGCTTTGCTGGCTTTCGAATTCCCCGACGATTTCTTCGAGAATGTCTTCCAGGGTAACGATGCCCAGAACCTCGCCGTATTCGTCGACCACCATGCCCAGGCGCCGCTGCTGCTTGTGGAAGTTCAGCAGTTGCAGTTGCAGCGGGGTGCTTTCAGGAACGAAATACGGTTCGCGACAGGCCGCCAGCAGCGCTTCCAGGGTCAGGCTGCCGTCGGGGAGCAAATGGCCGATTTGCCGGGTATTGAGCACCGCTTCGACCTGGTTGATGTCACTGTGGAACACCGGCAGACGCGTGCGCTGGTTGTGGCGCAGTTGCTCGATGATGTCTTCGATCGGGTCGTCGAGGTTGATCCCTTCGACCTCGCTGCGCGGTACCAGAATGTCGTTGACCGTGATGTTGTCCAGCGCATGGATGCCCGGCAGCGGGTGCGGGCGGCTGGCGGCTTGCTCGTGATGGTCGTGGCGCTCCAGCGCCGGCTCGTCTTCGCTCTGTTGCACGACATTGGCCTTGCGGGCGAACGGGCGCATCAGCAACTGGCTGATGGCATTGAGCAGCCAGGCCGCCGGGTAGATGAGCTTCAGTGGTATGGCCAGCAGGTTGTTGCCCAGTGCCAGGATCGCGTCCGGATGCCGGGCGGCGAGGGCGCGGGGCAGGTAGTCGGCGAGGATCAACAGCAGCGCGCCCGCGCCGAGACAGGCCAGCCACGGGCCGTTTTCGGCCCAGGTGAAAATCGCCAGCAAGGTACAGATGACCATCACCAGGGCGCGGCACAGGGTATTGCAGAAAATCAGGCTGACGAGGGGAAAGCTCAACCGGGCCAGCGGTTTGTCGCTGGCGCGCGAGGCGTTGCGCTGGGCCAGCAAATGCTGCTGCGCCGCTTCTATGGCAGTGAACAGCCCTGACCATAAAATCAGCAAGGCCACTACTGCAAGCATCGGCCCTATGGGCAAGTCGTCCATTATTGCCGCCCGTCAGATGTGCAGGATGTATTCGCGAACCAGCTTGCTGCCGAAATACGCCAGCATCAGCAGGCAGAAACCGGCCAGGGTCCAGCGGATGGCCTTGTGGCCGCGCCAGCCAAGGCGGTTACGGCCCCACAGCAGCACGCTGAAGACGATCCAGGCCAGGCAGGCCAGCAAGGTCTTGTGCACCAGGTGCTGGGCGAACAGGTTATCGACAAACAGCCAGCCGGAGATCAGCGACAGCGACAGCAGCGTCCAGCCGGCCCAGAGGAAGCCGAACAGCAGGCTTTCCATGGTTTGCAGCGGCGGGAAGTTCTTGATCAGCCCGGATGGGTGCTTGTGCTTGAGCTGGTGATCCTGGACCAGCAGCAGCAACGACTGGAACACCGCGATGGTGAACATGCCGTAGGCAAGGATCGACAACAGGATGTGGGCGAGAATGCCTGGCGCTTCGTCGATGATCTGCACGGTGCCGGCGGGGGCGAACTGCGCCAGCAGCGCGGTCAAGGCGCCCAGGGGGAACAGCAGGACCAGCAGGTTCTCCACAGGTATTCGTGAGCAGGCCAGTAGCGTCAGGGCGATGACCGCGGCCGCAATCAGGCTGGCGGCACTGAAAAAGTCCAGGCCCAGGCCAATCGGGGTCAGCAGGTGGGTCACCAGGCTGGCGCTGTGGGCCAGCACCGCCAGCACGCCGAGCGTAACCAGCAGGCGCTTGTTGGCCTTGGCGCCAGTGGCCAGGCGAGTGCCTTGATAGAAAGTCGCAGCGGCATACAAGCAGGCGGCGGCGAGGGTAGTAAGCAAACTGGGTGACAAGGGGAGCATAAGTCCTGTTAGGCAAGCCCGAAAGGCGCTGAGTTTGGCATAGAACCCACGCGACACGAAAGTGCGAGGTGTCCGCCAGACGCAGTCTTCGCTATAATCCGCGACCTGCCCACGCCGCAGGCTCGCCGAGCACACGTTTAGTCCGGTCTGGGCCGCCATTATCCCGGTCTACACAGGGCCTGAAAGGATCGCGCAATGTTTGAAAACTTAACCGACCGTCTCTCGCAGACGCTGCGCCATGTCACCGGCAAGGCCAAGCTGACCGAGGACAACATCAAAGACACCCTGCGCGAAGTGCGCATGGCGTTGCTCGAAGCCGACGTCGCCTTGCCGGTGGTGAAAGACTTCGTCAATTCGGTCAAGGAACGCGCTGTCGGCACCGAGGTGTCGCGCAGCCTGACGCCGGGCCAGGCCTTCGTGAAGATCGTCCAGGCCGAACTCGAAAGCCTGATGGGCGCGGCCAACGAAGATTTGAACCTGAGCGCCGTGCCGCCAGCGGTCATCCTGATGGCCGGTCTGCAGGGCGCGGGTAAGACCACCACCGCCGGCAAGCTGGCGCGCTTCCTTAAAGAGCGCAAGAAGAAGTCGGTCATGGTCGTGTCCGCGGACGTTTATCGTCCGGCGGCGATCAAGCAGCTGGAAATGCTCGCCGGTGAAGTGGGTGTGACCTTCTTCCCGTCCGACCTGAGCCAGAAGCCGGTCGAGATCGCCCAGGCAGCTATTAAAGAAGCAAAACTCAAGTTCATCGACGTGGTCATCGTCGATACCGCCGGTCGCCTGCACATCGATGAAGAGATGATGGGCGAGATCAAGGCGCTGCATGCCGCGATCAACCCGGTCGAGACCCTGTTCGTGGTCGACGCCATGACCGGCCAGGACGCCGCCAACACGGCCAAGGCCTTTGGCGATGCGCTGCCACTGACCGGTGTGATCCTGACCAAGGTCGACGGCGATGCCCGTGGCGGTGCCGCCCTGTCGGTGCGCGCCATCACCGGCAAGCCGATCAAGTTCATCGGTATGGGCGAGAAGAGCGAAGCGCTCGACCCGTTCCACCCTGAGCGTATCGCCTCGCGCATCCTCGGCATGGGCGACGTGCTCAGCCTGATCGAGCAGGCGGAAGCGACCCTCGACAAGGACAAGGCCGACAAGCTGGCCAAGAAGCTGAAGAAGGGCAAGGGTTTCGACCTCGAAGACTTCCGTGACCAGCTGCAACAGATGAAGAACATGGGCGGCCTTGGCGGCCTCATGGACAAACTGCCGAACATGGGCGGTGTGAACCTGGCGCAGATGGGCAATGCCCAGGGCGCGGCAGAGAAGCAATTCAAACAGATGGAAGCCATCATCAATTCCATGACGCCGGCCGAGCGCCGTGACCCTGAGATGATCAGCGGTTCGCGCAAACGTCGTATCGCCATGGGGTCCGGCACCCAGGTGCAGGACATCGGTCGCTTGATCAAGCAGCACAAGCAGATGCAGAAGATGATGAAGAAATTCTCCGCGAAAGGCGGAATGGCCAAGATGATGCGCGGCATGGGCGGTATGTTGCCCGGCGGCGGCATGCCCAAGATGTAAAGAATCCGCGCCGGTCATCGCACCGGCGCAGACCCGCAAGGACGCGGGATCTACAGCAAACCCGCACTTGGCGGGAGCTGACTGGCCGTTTTAAACGACGGCTCTATAGCAAATCTGGATGGCGTCCGATAGGCCGCCGGAAAAAGTCATTTGCAAAAGTCCGGATATTCCTTAGAATATGCGGCCTTTCGGGCACCTATGCCCGCTGTGCCTTTAGATTTGCAGCACCGACTACAGGAACGATGTTCACATGCTAACAATCCGTCTTGCCCTTGGCGGCTCCAAAAAGCGCCCGTTTTACCACCTGACCGTAACCGACAGCCGCAACCCGCGCGACGGTTCGCACAAGGAACAGGTTGGTTTCTTCAACCCTGTTGCTCGTGGCCAGGAAGTTCGTCTGTCCGTGAACCAAGAGCGCGTAGCCTACTGGCTGAGCGTTGGTGCACAACCTTCTGAGCGCGTTGCTCAGTTGTTGAAGGAATCTGCCAAGGCTGCGGCCTGAGCAATATGAACGCGACGCCAGCTGTTGCTGATGATTTGATCGTTATCGGCAAGATTTATTCGGTTCACGGCGTTCGCGGCGAAGTGAAGGTGTATTCCTTTACTGATCCGATCAAGAACCTGCTGGAATACAAAACCTGGACGCTCAAGCGTGACGGCAATGTAAAGCAGGTAGAGCTGGTCAGCGGACGCGGGAACGACAAGTTCCTGGTCGCAAAGCTCAAGGGTCTCGATGATCGTGAAGAAGCTCGTCTTCTGGCCGGTTATGAGATCTGCGTGCCACGCAACCTGTTCCCTGAACTGACCGACGGCGAGTACTACTGGTACCAGCTGGAAGGTCTCAAGGTCATCGACACCCTCGGGCAACTGTTCGGGAAGATCGATCACCTGCTGGAGACCGGCTCGAATGATGTAATGGTGGTCAAGCCTTGCGCTGGCAGCCTGGATGATCGCGAACGCCTGTTGCCCTATACCGAGCAATGCGTGTTGGCCGTCGACCTGGCCGCAGGCGAGATGAAGGTGGATTGGGATGCGGACTTCTAAGCGTGGCTAACTTGCGCGTAGAAGTGATCAGTTTGTTTCCCGAGATGTTCTCCGCCATCAGCGAGTACGGCATCACCAGTCGGGCGGTGAAGCAGGGGCTGTTGCAGCTCACCTGTTGGAATCCGCGGGACTACACGACGGATCGACATCACACTGTGGATGATCGCCCTTTTGGCGGTGGTCCTGGCATGGTGATGAAGATCAAGCCCCTGGAAGATGCTCTGGTTCAGGCCAAGGCAGTCGCCGGGGAGGGAGCGAAGGTGATTTACCTGTCCCCCCAAGGCCGTCAACTGACTCAGTCGGCGGTACGCGAGTTGGCGAATCTGGATGCATTGATCCTGATTGCCGGCCGCTATGAAGGCATTGACGAGCGTTTTATTGATGCTCATGTCGATGAAGAGTGGTCGATTGGCGACTATGTACTGTCTGGCGGCGAGCTGCCGGCGATGGTCCTGATCGATGCGGTTACACGACTGCTGCCTGGAGCTTTAGGGCATGCGGACTCCGCCGAGGAAGATTCCTTTACGGATGGTTTGCTGGATTGCCCGCACTACACCCGACCGGAGGTGTATGCGGATCAGCGTGTTCCCGACGTATTGCTAAGTGGCAATCACGCGCACATCCGGCGTTGGCGTTTACAGCAGTCCCTTGGTCGGACCTATGAACGACGCGCCGATCTTCTGGAAAGCCGCTCGCTTTCTGGAGAAGAGAAGAAGCTGCTCGAGGAATACATCCGCGAGCGGGACGATAGTTAACAACGTATCGATGGTAGATCCGACGATTTACCTTAGGAGCACAGCATGACTAACAAAATCATCCTTGCACTCGAAGCAGAGCAGATGACCAAAGAGATCCCTACCTTTGCCCCGGGCGACACCATTGTCGTTCAGGTGAAAGTGAAGGAAGGCGACCGTTCGCGTCTGCAAGCGTTCGAAGGCGTTGTAATCGCCAAGCGTAACCGCGGCGTAAACAGTGCATTCACCGTGCGCAAGATCTCCAACGGTGTTGGCGTAGAGCGTACTTTCCAGACCTACTCCCCGCAAATCGACAGCATGGCTGTCAAGCGTCGCGGTGACGTACGTAAAGCCAAGCTGTACTACCTGCGCGACCTGTCGGGTAAAGCAGCTCGCATCAAGGAAAAACTGGCTTAAGTCCAGCTTCCGATGCAGAAAAAAGCAGCCTACGGGCTGCTTTTTTGTTGCCTGCGATTTATCTTCCCTGGCCGTACTGTCGGCCTTGCCTGAGTCTTTATGCCTGCCATCGATCATCCCTTGATTGACCAGTTTCTCGACGCGCTGTGGCTTGAGAAAGGTCTTTCCGATAACACCCGCGATGCCTATCGAAGCGATCTGGCCCTGTTCAATGGCTGGCTGCAGGAAAAAGGCCTGGAGCTGCTCAACGCCGGGCGCGAATTGATCCTCGATCACCTGGCCTGGCGCCTGGAGCAAAACTACAAGCCCCGTTCAACGGCCAGATTTCTCTCTGGCGTGCGCGGCTTCTATCGCTATCTGCTGCGGGAAAAGCTGATCGCTGTCGATCCGACGTTGCGCATCGATATGCCGCAACTGGGCAGGCCGTTGCCCAAGTCCTTGTCGGAAGCTGATGTGGAAGCGCTGCTGAAAGCACCGGATCTGAGCGAAGCCATCGGCCAGCGCGACCGCGCCATGCTCGAAGTGCTTTACGCCTGCGGCCTGCGGGTGACGGAGCTGATCAGCCTGACGCTGGAGCAGGTCAACCTGCGCCAGGGCGTGCTGCGGGTGATGGGCAAGGGCAGCAAGGAGCGACTGGTGCCGATGGGCGAGGAGGCGATCGTCTGGGTCGAGCGTTATTTGCGCGACGGTCGTGGCGAGCTGCTGGGCGGGCTGCCCAGCGATGTGTTGTTCCCCAGTCAGCGCGGCGAGCAGATGACCCGCCAGACGTTCTGGCACCGGATCAAGCACCAGGCCAAGGTCGCCGGCATCGGCAAATCGCTGTCGCCGCACACCTTGCGCCATGCCTTCGCTACGCATTTGCTCAACCACGGCGCCGATTTGCGGGTGGTGCAAATGCTGCTCGGCCACAGCGATCTGTCGACTACCCAAATCTACACTCACGTTGCGCGGGCGCGTTTGCAGGACCTGCATGCCAAACACCACCCCCGCGGTTGACGCCGTCCCCCTGTAGGAGTTGCCGCAGGCTGCGATCTTTTGATCTTAAAGATCAAAGTCAAAAGATCGCAGCCTGCGGCAGCTCCTACAGGGGGGTGTGATGTCTTGTATCAGGTGCATTCGGCCACACGAACCTTATGTGGTAGGCTTTGCCAGTTTGCACGATGGGCGTTTATGACCCGGTGTTTCGGCACTGGCGTTCTGAGCGTCTCATTTGTCCGCCTTCAGGAGTTCTCATGCGTTTGACCCAGATTTTCGCCGCCGCCGCCATCGCGTTGGTCAGCACCTTTGCTGTCGCCGATGACGCGGCCGATAAAGCCATTCGTAAAAGCCTGGAAAACCTCCAGCTCGAAGTACCGGTAGAAAGCATTTCCGCCAGCCCTCTGCCAGGCCTGTACGAAGTCAAGCTGCAAGGCAGCCGCGTACTCTATGCCAGCGCCGACGGCCAGTACGTGGTCCAGGGCTACATGTTCCAGCTCAAGGACGGCAAGCCGGTCAACCTGACCGAGAAGACCGAGCGCCTGGGTGTTTCCAAACTGGTCAACGCCATCCCCGTCGCGGAGACCGTGGTGTACCCGGCCATCGGTGAAACCAAGTCGCACATCACCGTGTTCACCGACACCACTTGCCCGTACTGCCACAAACTGCACGCCGAAGTGCCGGAGCTGAACAAGCGCGGCATCGAAGTGCGTTACGTGGCGTTCCCACGCCAGGGCCTGGGTTCGCCGGGTGACGAGCAACTGCAGGCGGTCTGGTGTTCGAAAGACAAGAAGGCGGCCATGGACAAGATGGTCGACGGCAAGGAAATCAAGGCCGCCAAGTGCGAAAACCCGGTGTCCAAACAGTTCGCCCTCGGCCAGTCGATTGGCGTGAACGGCACGCCGGCCATCGTTTTGGCTGACGGCCAGGTCATTCCGGGCTACCAGCCGGCGCCACAAGTCGCCAAACTGGCGCTCAGTGCCAAGTAATTCGTATCGTCACGGTCAGCCGTTGACGAGCGTGGCCCGGCGGCAGTTCCAGCCGGGCCATCAATAGAGAGCCGCGAGTTTGCGGCTGTTTTCACGGCCGGCCTCGAGTCGGCCGTTTTATGGGGAGTTCACAGTGAAACCGGTCAAAGTAGGCATCTGTGGGTTAGGGACCGTCGGTGGCGGTACCTTCAACGTACTTCAGCGCAACGCCGAGGAAATTGCTCGTCGTGCCGGGCGTGGAATCGAAGTGGCACAAATTGCCATGCGCACGCCAAAGCCTCAGTTCCAAACGACCGGTATTGCGATTACCACCGATGTCTTCGAAGTGGCCACGAACCCTGAGATCGACATCGTCATAGAGCTGATGGGCGGCTACACCGTTGCCCGCGAGCTGGTACTCAAGGCCATCGAGAATGGCAAGCATGTGGTCACCGCGAACAAGGCGCTTATCGCCGTTCACGGTAATGAAATTTTCGCCAAGGCTCGCGAGAAGGGCGTGATCGTCGCGTTCGAAGCGGCCGTGGCCGGTGGCATTCCGGTGATCAAGGCGATCCGTGAAGGCCTGTCCGCCAACCGTATCAACTGGGTGGCCGGCATCATCAACGGCACCGGCAACTTCATTCTCACCGAGATGCGCGAGAAAGGCCGGACCTTCGAAGACGTGTTGGCCGAAGCGCAAGCCCTGGGCTATGCCGAAGCCGACCCGACCTTTGACGTTGAAGGCATCGATGCGGCGCACAAGCTGACGATCCTGGCGTCCATCGCATTCGGCATTCCGCTGCAGTTCGACAAGGCCTACACCGAAGGCATCACCAAGCTGACCACCGCCGACGTGAACTACGCCGAAGCGCTGGGTTATCGCATCAAGCACCTGGGCGTGGCGCGCAGCACCGCTGCGGGTATCGAGTTGCGCGTGCACCCGACGCTGATCCCGGCCGATCGCCTGATCGCCAACGTCAACGGCGTGATGAACGCGGTGATGGTCAACGGCGACGCCGCCGGTTCGACGCTGTTCTACGGTGCCGGCGCCGGCATGGAGCCGACCGCTTCGTCGGTGATCGCCGACCTGGTGGACGTGGTTCGCGCCATGACCTCGGACCCGGAAAACCGCGTACCGCACCTGGCCTTCCAGCCGGATTCGCTGTCGGCGCACCCGATCCTGCCGATCGATGCCTGCGAAAGCGCGTACTACCTGCGGATCCAGGCCAAGGACCATCCGGGCGTACTGGCCCAGGTGGCCAGCATCCTGTCCGAGCGTGGCATCAACATCGAGTCGATCATGCAGAAGGAAGCCGAGGAGCACGACGGCCTGGTACCGATGATCCTGCTGACCCACCGCGTGGTGGAGCAGCGCATCAACGATGCGATCGCTGCCCTCGAAGCTCTGGCAGGCGTAGTCGGTCCGGTCGTACGGATCCGCGTCGAGCATCTGAACTAAGCCGTTATCGTTCGCCGGGCCAGTGAGCTGGCCCGGCATTACGAACACTGTCCATTGGAGTCAGTCATGCGTTACATCAGTACCCGCGGCCAGGCACCGGCCCTGAATTTCGAAGACGTCCTGCTGGCAGGCCTTGCCACCGACGGCGGTCTGTACGTCCCGGAAAACCTGCCACGCTTCACCCAGGAAGAAATCGCTTCCTGGGCCGGCCTGCCGTATCACGAGCTGGCCTTCCGGGTGATGCGCCCGTTCGTGACCGGCAGCATCCCGGATGCCGATTTCAAAAAGATTCTCGAAGAAACTTACGGCGTGTTTGCCCACAACGCCGTTGCACCGCTGCGCCAGTTGAACGGCAATGAGTGGGTGCTGGAACTGTTCCACGGCCCGACCCTGGCGTTCAAGGACTTCGCCCTGCAACTGCTCGGTCGCCTGCTCGACTACGTGCTGGAAAAGCGCGGCGAGCGCGTGGTGATCGTCGGCGCCACTTCCGGCGATACCGGCTCGGCTGCGATCGAAGGCTGCAAGCACTGCGAAAACGTCGACATCTTCATCCTGCACCCGCACAACCGTGTCTCCGAAGTGCAGCGTCGGCAGATGACCACCATTTTCGGTGAGAACATCCACAACATCGCCATCGAAGGCAACTTCGATGACTGCCAGGAAATGGTCAAGGCGAGCTTCGCCGACCAGGGCTTCCTCAAGGGCACTCGCCTGGTGGCGGTGAACTCGATCAACTGGGCGCGAATCATGGCCCAGATCGTCTACTACTTCCACGCAGCCCTGCAGCTGGGCGGTCCGGCGCGCTCGGTGGCGTTCTCGGTGCCAACCGGTAACTTCGGCGACATCTTCGCCGGTTACCTGGCACGCAACATGGGCCTGCCGATCAACCAGTTGATCGTCGCCACCAACCGCAATGACATCCTGCACCGCTTCATGAGCGGCAACCAGTACGTCAAGGAAACCCTGCACGCGACCCTGTCGCCGTCGATGGACATCATGGTGTCCTCGAACTTCGAACGCCTGCTGTTCGACCTGCACGGTCGCAACGGCGCGGCGATTGCCGGGCTGATGGACAGCTTCAAGCAGGGCGGCGGTTTCAGCGTCGAGCAGGAGCGCTGGACTGAGGCGCGCAAGCTGTTCGACTCGCTGGCCGTGGACGATGCGCAAACCTGCGAAACCATCGCCGAAGTCTTCGAGCAGACCGGCGAAGTACTGGACCCGCACACCGCGATCGGCGTCAAGGCCGCACGGGAATGCCGTCGCAGCCTGGATATCCCGATGGTGATCCTGGGCACGGCCCATCCGGTCAAGTTCCCGGACGCCGTGTTGAAAGCTGGCGTAGGAAAAGCCCTTGAGCTTCCTGTGCATCTTTCTGATCTGTTCGAAAGAGACGAGCGTTGCACCGTATTGCCGAATGACCTCAAGGCCGTGCAGGCCTTTGTCAGCCAGCATGGCAACCGCGGTAAGCCTTTGTAACAGGCAAACCTTGTCACACAAGAAAGCCCGTCTCCTGACGGGCTTTTCTGTTGGTGCATTCCAAATTCCCGGCAGTCCTCGCGGATGAATACGGGGCAGGCTTGACGCTGTTGTTTTTTCTCTGTCATCTTCAGCGTGCATGCTCTATCGACCAGAGGCGCAGGTTCACCTGCACTCGGTCTTCAGAACTTTCTACCCGGGCCAGCGGTCATTTACTGTACACACGCCCCCAGGCACTTTGTTTTCGGACTATTGAGTGGTGATCGGATGGAAAGTATCAGTCTCTTGCTCGGTGAGGCTCTGAGCCCGTACCAGGTGACGTTGACCCCGTCGGGCATTCACGGTGAATGCCGGGTGACATTGAAGAACGCAATCGGCGCCATAGTGGTCGATCGGGCGTTCAACCAGGCACAGTTGAGTGACAAGCGCCAGCTGACGGATGTGGTCGACGGCTTGCACCGCGACGTGCTGATTGCTGAAGGACGCCTGGAACCCTGTGTGATCGCGGCGTTGCGCAATGCGGCACAGGACAAGCTGCTGGCCAGCCGAAATTGAATTGTCGGATGTGGGAACCTTCCTGCATCCCCATCGTCAGACCTAGTAACAGCAAGATCAAGCATTGTGCTCCGGTGCTTGCCGCTTGCCGTTACGGGTCCTTGAAAAGACCACGTTTAACCCCGAGTCGTCTCCCCACTTCTCGGGGTTTCTTTTTGCCCGGAAATTGTCAGTAGCCGCTCTGGTGCTCGAAAAAATCCCTGGCCGCTTGCAGGTAGTCGCTGCGACTTTGCGGGTCGAGCCAACCGGCGTACGCCTCGCTCAAGTGATCCCGGGGCAGGGCACGCAGCAGCTGGTTGATCTCGACGATCGCCTGGCGGCCCTGGGGCGTGTTGGTGCAGCCTATGTAGCCGGACAGGTACTTGCCGGTGCCACGAATCGGGAAGAACTCCAGTTCATCTTCAGCGATGCCTTGTTGCTGCGCCTGATAACGAATTTCCGGGCGATAGCCCAAGAGCAATTGCAGGCGACCCAGGCGTTGCATCTGCAACAGGCTGCCCAAGGCGTCGTTGCCGTAGTGCGAGGTCAGCACCTTGCCCGGCGCCTGCTTGAGCAAGGTGTCGAGAAAGTCGCCGTAGTTGCGTTCGGCAACAATGCCCAGTGTCACGCTGCCGGTGGCCAATAGAGCCGCCAGGTCCACCTCGCCATCCTTGAGAAAAGGCGTCAGTACTTCCCGATTGTTACGCCGTATGGCCAGGCCATTGCTCATGGCGCGAAAAACCGGGAGGGAAAAGGCGATCCAGCTTTCGCGCTCCTTGCTCCAATTCAGCGCCGCATCGCAGGTGAGGGCCGGTTCGTGGAGCATCTGCAAGCCACGGGCTCGATTGACCTTCAGCACACTGTGCTGGTACTGCGGCATGCCGGCGATCAGTTGGCGGAGCAGTTGGTCGATGACCCCCTGGCCTTTTTGCGGGCCGTCGAAAATGAACAGCGGTGGTAGATCGCGTTTCAGCCAGACCAGGGAATCCTTGGCCTGCGCCGATACCGGCGCGGCCAGGGTGATGATCAGGAACAGGCTCGCCAACGCGCCCAAGCGCCGGCCGTCCAGCAACAGGCAGGGCTTGATGAGTAGCGCAAACAGACGCTTGAGCTCAGATGGCTCCGTCTTTGCGCAGCTGTGCGATCTGCGACGCGTCATAGCCAAGTTCCTGGAGTACCTGGGTATTGTGCTCGCCCAGTTGTGGCCCGACCCATTCACAATCACCGGGTGTCTCTGAGAGTTTCGGCACGATCCCCGGCATCTTGAAGTCCTTGCCATCGGGTAGCTTGGCCTGCAGGAACATTTCCCGGGCGAGGTACTGTGGATCGCTGAACATGTCTTCGGCGCTGAAGATTCGGCTGGCCGGTACATCGGCCTGATTCAACAGCTCGATGACGCTGTCCAGGGGCAACGAATTGACCCAGCGATCGATCACCCCGTAGATTTCGTCGCGACGGCTGTCGCGGCCGTCGTTACTGGCCAATTGCGGGTCGTTGGCCAGGTCTTCGCGGCCTAAGACCTGCATGAAACGCTTGAAGATCGCGTCGCCATTGGCGCCGATCTGTACATGTTTGCCATCGGCACTGGTGTGGATCGAGGAGGGCGTGATGCCCGGCATGATGTTGCCGGTGCGTTCGCGGATGAAGCCGAACACGTCGAACTCCGGCACCATGCTTTCCATCATGGCGAAGATCGCCTCGTAGAGCGCCACGTCCACCACTTGCCCCGCACCGCCATTGACCTCGCGATGACGCAGGGCCATCAGGGCTCCGATCACGCCCCATAGCGCAGCAATCGAGTCACCGATGGAAATCCCGGTGCGCACCGGTGGCCGGTCCTCGAACCCGGTGATGTAGCGCAGGCCGCCCATGGATTCGCCGACCGCGCCAAACCCGGGTTGGTCCTTCATCGGGCCGGTCTGGCCGAAGCCCGAGAGGCGCACCATGACCAGCTTGGGGTTCAGCGCATGCAGTACATCCCAGCCCAGTCCAAGCTTTTCCAGCACGCCGGGGCGGAAGTTTTCGATCAGGATGTCCGCTTCGCTGAGCAGTTTTTTCAGGATCTCCAGGCCGTCCGGGTGCTTGAGGTTCAGTGTCAGCGACTTTTTATTGCGCGCCTGGACGAACCACCACAGCGAGGTGCCCTCGTACAACTTGCGCCATTTGCGCAATGGATCGCCGCCGTCCGGCGATTCGACCTTGACCACATCGGCACCGAATTCAGCGCAGATGCGCGAGGCAAACGGGCCGGCGATCAAGGTACCCAGTTCGATGACTTTCAGACCTGAGAGCGGTTTGGCAGAAGACGGCATGCGGGTTCCTGTAGGACAAAGATTGAGCGAGTACAGAGTTTTAACATAGCCGACTGTCAGGCGCCCAAGGGAGATCTGCTTCTATTCGTTGATTGGCGGCTGCATCGGTTAGACTTGCCGCCTTTCCCCGTATCAAGAAGCCCGTTCATGGCCCAGCCGTCCACGACCTACAAGTTTGAACTGAACCTCACCGACCTCGATCGCAGCGTCTACGAGTCCGTCAAGCAGACCATCGCCCGCCACCCTTCGGAAACCGAAGAGCGCATGACCGTGCGCCTGTTGGCCTACGCCCTCTGGTACAACGAGCAGCTGTCGTTCGGCCGTGGTCTGTCGGACGTGGATGAACCGGCCCTGT
The DNA here is from genome assembly GCF_046042685.1 of Pseudomonas sp. PLMAX. Classification (NCBI taxonomy): domain Bacteria; kingdom Pseudomonadati; phylum Pseudomonadota; class Gammaproteobacteria; order Pseudomonadales; family Pseudomonadaceae; genus Pseudomonas; species Pseudomonas sp. PLMAX. The sequence goes on from NZ_CP064949.1 coordinate 1,320,621, forward strand.
GGGAAAAGAGCCTGGACGACCGTGTCCTGCACTGGATCGAAGTCGGCCAGCCGGACGCCGATCGCCTGACCTGGTGCTCGCGCCGTACCGAACGTACCAGCCTGCTGGCCTACGGCAGCCTGCGGGTCTGGGAAGGCAAGGTGATCCCGGCGATCAAGAACCTGAAAAACGTCAACATCGCGGCGGTTCCCCAGGAAGTCCTGGAAACCCTGGCCAAGGACATGCCCCGCGTCATCAAGTGGGACGTGATGATCAGCGAAGGGACGATTTTCGTCACCGACGACCGTGGTCAGCATGAAGTCCAGTTGCAGTGGCTGTTGGGCGAACGCGGCTGATCAGTCGCGGCCTCACCGGTTTTATCCTACATATTGAAGAGAAGCCCCTGTCACCCCATGCGCATCGAACCTCGCCTGCTGCCCGACACCCTGCCATTCCTCGGTGATATCCCGCCGCTGCTGACCCGGCTGTACGCCGCGCGGGGCGTGTTAACCGAAGCCGAACTGGACAAGAGCCTGGCGCGGCTGATTCCGTTCCAGCAGCTCAAGGGGATCGAGGCGGCGGTGGACTTGCTGGTGACCGCGCTTGAACAGCGTCAGCGGATCCTGATCGTGGGCGACTTCGATGCCGATGGCGCCACAGCCAGTACCGTGGGCACCCTGGGCTTGCGCCTGTTGGGTGCAGCGCACGTCGACTATCTGGTGCCCAACCGGTTCGACTACGGCTACGGCCTGACCCCGGAAATCGTCGCGGTGGCGCTGGAGCGCGAGCCTCAGTTGCTGATTACCGTGGACAACGGCATTTCCAGTGTCGAAGGCGTGGCCGCGGCGAAAAAGGCCGGGCTCAACGTGCTGGTCACCGATCACCACTTGCCCGGCGATGAACTGCCGCTGGCCGATGCCATCGTCAATCCGAACCAGCCCGGTTGCACCTTCCCGAGCAAGGCGCTGGCTGGAGTCGGGGTGATCTTCTATGTGCTGATGGCCTTGCGCGCGCGTTTGCGCGAACTCGGCTGGTACACCAGCAAGCCGCAGCCGAACATCGGCGAGTTGCTCGATCTGGTGGCGCTGGGCAGCGTGGCCGACGTGGTGCCGCTGGATGCCAACAACCGGATCCTGGTGCATCAGGGCCTCGAACGGATTCGCGCCGGACGTGCCCGGCCGGGAATCAAGGCGATTCTCGAAGTGGCCAAGCGTGATCATGCGCGCATCACCTCCACCGACCTGGGGTTTATCGTCGGCCCGCGCCTCAACGCCGCCGGACGACTGGATGACATGAGCCTGGGCATCGAATGCCTGCTGACCGACGACGCGGCGCTGGCCCGTGAGATGGCGGCGCAGCTGGACGGGATGAACCAGGACCGTAAATCCATCGAGCAGGGCATGCAACGTGAAGCGCTGGCCCAGCTCAAGGATCTGCCGGTGGAATCGATGCCGTTTGGCTTGTGCCTGTTCGATCCCGAGTGGCACCAGGGTGTCATCGGTATCCTCGCGTCGCGCATGAAAGAGCGTTATTTCCGCCCGACCATCGCCTTTGCCGATGCCGGCGACGGCTTGCTCAAGGGCTCCGGGCGTTCGGTCCAGGGCTTTCATATCCGCGACGCCCTGAGCGTGGTGGCGGCTCAGCATCCGAACCTGATCACCAAATACGGTGGCCACGCCATGGCCGCTGGCCTGACGCTGCCGGAGGCGAATTTTCCGCTGTTCGCCGAGGCCTTCGATGCCGAGGTTCGGCGTCAATTGCGCGACGAAGACCTGACCGGGCGCCTGTTGTCGGACGGCACCCTGGCGGTCGAGGAGTTTCACCTGGAACTGGCCCGTGCCTTGCGCCATGCCGGCCCTTGGGGGCAACACTTCCCGGAGCCGCTGTTTCATGGGGTGTTTCAGTTGGTCGAGCAGCGTGTCGTCGGTGAAAGGCACCTCAAGGTGGTGCTTCGCAGCGAGTGCGGTTCGGTCAAGCTTGACGGCATTGCATTCGGGATCGACCGTGAGGTGTGGCCGAATCCGACCATCAAGTGGGTGGAATTGGCTTACAAACTCGACGTCAACGAGTTCCGCGGCAATGAGACTGTTCAACTGATGATTGCCCACATCGAACCGCGTTGACCCCTCGTTCCCACAGGATTTGAGCGAACCCTGTGGGAGCGAGCTTGCTCGCGATGGCAATCTTTGCGACACCGAATCTCTCTGAATCCTCCCTCATCTCCCGATGTCGACTAGGCTCTAAGCACTGCTTGATTATCCTTGTGACGTCTTGTCAATTTTTTTGCCCGCGGGGGCGGGTGCTGCATCCTTTTCCTGTCACTCGTCGACTACTCAAACAGAACCCTGGAGCCTGACCACTGATTTGAGAGGTGCCCCATGAGTCTGCTGCTTGAACCCTACACCCTTCGTCAATTGACCCTGCTCAACCGCATCGCGGTATCGCCGATGTGCCAGTATTCGAGTGTCGACGGCCTGGCCAATGACTGGCACCTGGTCCATCTCGGCAGCCGCGCGGTCGGCGGCGCGGGCCTGGTATTTACCGAAGCCACGGCGGTTACCGCCGACGGGCGCATCACCGACCAGGATCTTGGCCTGTGGAACGATGAACAGATCGAACCCCTGCAACGCATCACTCGCTTCATCGCCGCTCAGGGCGCCGTCGCCGGCATCCAGCTGGCCCATGCCGGACGCAAGGCCAGTACCTATCGACCCTGGCTCGGCAAGCATGGCAGCGTGAAAATCGACGAGGGCGGCTGGCAGCCGGTGGGCCCGTCACCGATCGCCTTTGACCCGCAGCACACACAACCCAAGCAGCTCGACGAAGGCGAGATCGCTGACGTCATCCAGGCCTTTGTCGACGCGGCGAAACGCGCGTTGACCGCCGGTTTCAAGGTGGTCGAAGTGCACGCGGCCCATGGCTATCTGCTGCACCAGTTTCTGTCGCCCCTGAGTAATCAGCGGCGTGACCAGTATGGCGGATCCTTCGAAAATCGAATTCGGCTGGTGCTGCAAGTCACCGAAGCGGTGCGGGCAGTCTGGCCGGAAGAATTACCGCTGTTCGTGCGGGTGTCGGCCACCGACTGGGTGGAGGATGGCTGGAACCCGGATGAAACCGTCGAGCTGGCGCGGCGCCTGAAAGACCTCGGCGTGGACCTGATCGATGTGTCGTCAGGCGGTACGGCGGTCAACGCGGAAATCCCCACGGGCCCGGGTTATCAAACCCGGTTTGCCGAACGTGTGCGCAAGGAGTCAGGCATCGCCACCGGCACTGTAGGCATGATCACCGAGCCCGCACAGGCCGAGCATATTCTGCGCACCTGTCAGGCGGACATCATCTTCCTCGCTCGCGAGCTGTTGCGTGATCCTTATTGGGCGCTGCATGCCGACGATGACCTCGGTGGGCGCAAGGCCATATGGCCAGCGCAGTATCACCGGGCGACCCATCGCGACCAACCGATTCATGAGTCGGATTTGCGTGATTGAGTGAGGTTTTTTAACGTCAAAAGATCGCAGCCTGCGGCAGCTCCTACAGAGGAATACGATCCCCTGTAGGAGCTGCCGAAGGCTGCGATCTTTTGCTTTTCCTCAAGTATATTTGCGCTTGTCCGGTGCCGGCGGGAAGTACTGGTACAACCAGGTCTCACTCAGCGTCCGGTCATTGGTGCGAATGAACAGGCGCAGCTCCACCGGCTCGACACTGTCGTTGGTCGGGTACCAGTCAAAGGTGATGCGATAGCCCTTGATGTCATCGAGCACCAGCACGTTGAACTCCTTCACCTCGCCGTTCGAACAGGTGACCACCGGTTCGATGCCGGTCCCCGCCGGCAGACGATCCAGACCGCCTCCGTTGAAGTCCACGGCAAAACGGCGGGCCCAGACTTCCGGATAATGCTCGCCCGGTGCCCAACCTTCGGTGAATCCGCCCATACCCGACCGGGTCGCGTTGACCCGTGCCAGCGGCGTGCCGACGGGCGGCAGGGCGCTCCAGTAGAGTTTGTAGCCGTAGTTCAACGAGTCGCCGGCCGCGACCGGTTTTTTCGGGGTCCAGAAGGCCACGATGTTATCGAGGGTCTCGCCGGTGGTAGGAATTTCCAGCAGATCGATAGAGCCTTCACCCCACGCGGTCGTTGGTTCGACCCACAGGCTCGGGCGTCGGCTGTACCAGTCAACGGTGTCCTGATAGCTGGCGAACTCGTGATCGGTCTGCACCAGGCCGAAACCTTTCGGGTCCTTGTCGGTGAAGGCGTTGAATTGCAGGGTGGCCGGGTTGTTCAGCGGGCGGCAGATCCACTCGCCGTTGCCCCGCCACATCGCCAGGCGATCTGAGTCGTGGATCTGCGGGTGAATGGTGTCGCACATGCGGCGCTCGTGGGTGCCGCAACTGAACATGCTGGTCATCGGCGCGATGCCCAGTTGTTCGATGGCGGTGCGCGCGTTGACATGGGCGTCGACCTCCATCACCACGCGCTCGGCCTGGCAATCGATGTCAAAACGGTAGGCGCCGGTGGCGCTCGGCGAATCGAGCAGGGCGTAGACCACGAACCGCGTGCTGTCCTTGCCTGGCGTCTCGAACCAGAACTTGGTGAAGTCGGGGAATTCTTCGCGCTTCTTGGCATAGGTGTCGATGGCCAGGCCGCGGGCCGACAGACCGTACTGGCCGCTGGCGTCTACGGCGCGGAAATAGCTGGCGCCGAGGAAAGACACCACGTCGTGTTTGTCCAGTTCCGGCGCCTTGAACAGCTTGAACCCGGAAAAGCCCAGGTCGCCCTTGAGCTGCTGGGTATCGACCGAGGTATTTTCATAGTTGAACAACGAAGGGCGGAAATGCACTTCGCGGGCCATGCGGGTCTTGGTATCGACGCTGTACATGCGCACCGGCTGGCGGAAACCCATGCCGACATGGAAAAACTGCACATCGAGCTGACCATTGAGGTCATTCCACAACGAATGCTTGCCGTCATAGCGGATGGCATTGAAATTCTGCGGGGTCATGGTCGCCAGGGTGGGCGGCAGCACCTGCTTGGTGTCCTGGTAGCGATTGCTGGCCAGTTGCTTGGCCTGGGCCTTCAGCGCTTCGAAGTCGAACGCCTGAGCCTCGCCATCCGCCGTGCCATTGCTTGCCCAGGCTTGGGCAGCGAGCAGGCCGGTGGCCGACAAACCGGTGTAGGCCGCGATGGCCATGGAGGCTTTGAGCAAATTCCTGCGATGCATAAGTACAACCTGTCGTGAACGATCCCGCGCCGTTCCTGGCACTGCTGGATCAAGAATATCGGTTCGGACATGCCTTCGGCCAAACGCAACTGCCTTTAAACAGATAACGAATAGCTTAAACCGTTCGGTTGTGCAGAAAAAATGATTGATGGCGTGACGATGGCGCGGCAATGAAACAAGAGATGTCGGTTAACGTTTCCGACAGTAACTTCTGATTTACAGGGCATTTCTGCTTTTTTTGACTAATTACTCTAAAAACCGCTTTTCAGCGCCCGGATAATTCCTATTCTATGGACATGACCGGTTTCTGCCCTTCGGGCCGGTGGCTTCAGCGGGCACAGGGTGGCCGCTGAAAAGGGGTAGGGCGATGCGGTTTCTGAAGTTTTCTTTGACGTAGAGAAGGACATCGTCCATGTCGAAAGTACAAGGCATCACCGAAATCCTGGGAATCTTTGCGTGCCTGTCAACTGGCCGGCGAAGACGTCGGCTCAATAGCGAGGAGATTAAGTTGGTGGAACGCTATCGGGAGTTGTCGGAGAGTGACCGCATTGCGATGCGTTATCTGGTGGATGCGATGCGCAGTGTTTCGCGGTTTTGAAGAAATAGAACCTTCAGTCGCGGCAACTTTGCCGCGGCTGGATGTTCTCCCCTCTACCAATCCTCAGAGCGTTCGGAGCGCTGATGCAGCACTCTCAACACCTGTATCTGGCCATTGGCAAATCGATACGTGGCAATGAAGGGATAACGGCCAAGCACTAACTCTCGGACATCAGGCATGACGGAAGGCCTGCCTGAACCGGGAAACTGCTCCAACTGCCGAAAAGATTGCAGCATGGTTGCAATGATTTCGATGGCACTACTCGCGCCTACGACCTCTCGGTAATGCTCATGGATGGCATTCAGGTCGCTTTCGGCTTTCTCAGTCAGTACTACGCTCGGCACGTTTTGCCCACTTAGCCTTCACGGCGTCCAGATCGGTCAGTTTTCCGGCATCGGCATCGGCTATGCCGTCGCTGATGGCTTGCAGATGCCAGGACTCGGCTTCCACGTATCGAACCAGTGCACGCTTGAGGTGGTACTGACGGTCGCGGTCAGTGGCCGCTGCCAGCTGATCCAGCTGTTGGGCCAGAAGTTCTTCGACACGAAAAGACAAAACGGGCGAGGCCATGGTGGCTCTCCTAAAGGTGTATACGCTGTAAACGACGTAAACACGCTAGGCTCTGTTGCGTCTATCGTCAACCGATACCGCGTGCTTGGTTGAGGAAACTCTAGCCGGGTAAACATTCGCAGGTAGCGAGGAACTGTTTCGAAATGCTTGCCTGTTGCAGGCTCGATGAACCCCGGTACCTGCCGGCACCGGGGCAACTTCCGTTAGCGACTGACTTTCCACGCATCCCCGGCAGGCGCCTTACCGTGGTCATACGGCTTGGCAATCCACATGTAGAGCAACCCCAGGCCGATGACGATGGCGGTACTCAGGACCATGGCGTAGTTGATGTACCACGCGGCGTCCGGGGTCCGTGGCCAGGCCATGTTGATGATCGCGCCGACGCCATAGACCAGCGCGCCGATGTTCACTGCCCAGCCCCAGGCGCCGAGGGTGAATTTGCCGCTGGGTTTCCAGCCTTTGAGGCGGGCATACAGCGCCGCGAGCACGATCATCTGGAAAGCCAGGTAAATACCGATGGCGGCGAAGCTGACGATGGTGGCGACCGCGTCCTGCAGGAAGAAGCCGAGGATGATGATCAGCGCTGGCAGGACGCCGGACACGAACAGCGCCGCAACCGGAACCTGAGTGGTAGGGGAAATCTTCTTCAGCAGTCGGCTGCCGATGACCATTTCGTCCCGGGCGTAGGAATAAAGCAGGCGACTCGCCGCCGCTTGCAGGCTGATGACGCAGGAGATGAAGGAAATCATCACCACGCCCATCACCATTTTCGAACCGACCGGGCCGAAGGCATTGTTGAGGATGGTGCCGACCGGGTCCTTGTCGGTGCCATCGATCACCGCTTGCATGTCCGGCACGGCGAGGATCAGCGCCAGACAGGCGAACATCGCCGCCACGCCGCCGATGTAGATGGTCATGCGCATGGCCACCGGGATCTGCTTGCTCGGGTTCGGGGTTTCTTCGGCTACGTCGCCGCAGGCCTCGAAGCCGTAGTACAGGAACATCCCCGCCAGCGATGCAGTGAGGAAGGCCGGCAGGTACGAGCCGTTGACGCTGATGTCGAAGGTGTTGAACAGCACGCTGATCGACTGATGGCGTTCGAAGACCAGCAGGTAGACACCGACGATCACCGCACCCACCAGTTCGCAGAGGAAGCCGAACATGGCAATGCGCGCCAGCACCTTGGTGCCGCTGAGGTTGACCAGGGTGGCGAACAGCGTCAGTACCAGGGCAATGATGATGTTGGTGTTGTTGCTCGGTTCAAAACCGAGCATGGCGGCCAGGTACGGGCCGGCGCCGACGGCTACGGCGGCAATGGTCACGCACAGGGCGATGGAGTAGATCCAGCCGACCATCCACGCCCAGCGCTTGCCCACCAGGCGACGCGCCCACGGGTATACGCCACCGGAAATCGGGAACTGCGAAACCACTTCACCAAAGATCAGGCACACCAGCAACTGGCCGCACCCGACCAGCAGGTAGGCCCAGAACATCGGCGGCCCGCCGGCGGCGAGGCACAGGCCGAAGAGGGTATAAACCCCTACGACGGGTGACAGATAAGTGAAGCCCAGGGCGAAGTTTTCCCACAGGCTCATGCTGCGATTGAAGTTGGACGTGTAGCCCAGTTTTCGCAGCTGCTCGGCGTCGCTGTCGGCGATGGCGGACGAGAGATCGGGTGATGCACTCATGTGTGTTTCTCCGGAAAATCGGCAGATTTCGGATGCCCGAGACCGTGACGGGGCTTGGAGGCGCCGCCCGGGTCGGTGGTTATTGTTTTGATTTCTTTGGTCTGGAACCTGGTGGTGCCTAATGCCGGTTTCGACCTTGAAACCGAGGTGACGCAATCGCCAGCAGGCTGGCTCCCACAGGGAAATGCATTCCCAAATGTGGGAGCCAGCCTGCTGGCGATGCTTTTTAGTGCTTGAACATCACATGCCTGACAACGGTGTAATCCTCCAGCCCATACATCGACATGTCCTTGCCATACCCGGACAGCTTCTGCCCGCCGTGGGGCATTTCGCTGACCAGCATGAAGTGCGTATTCACCCAGGTGCAGCCGTACTGCAAGCGCGCCGACAGGCGATGCGCACGACCGACGTCGGCGGTCCACACCGATGACGCCAGGCCGTAGTCCGAGTCGTTGGCCCAGCCCAGCACCTGCGCCTCATCGGTGAATTTGGTCACCGACACCACCGGCCCGAACACTTCGCGGCGCACGATTTCGTCGTCCTGTTGTGCATCGGCCAACACCGTCGGTTCGAAGAAGAAGCCATTGCCGTCCACCGCTTTACCGCCGGTGATCAGGCGGATGTGCGGCTGCGCCACGGCGCGCTCGACGAAGCCGGCCACGCGGTCGCGGTGCTGCGCGGTGATCAGCGGGCCGAGCTCGGTCGCCGGATCGTCCTGCAAGCCGTACTTGATGCTGCTGACCGCCGCGCCCAGCTTCTCCACGAATTTGTCGTAGATGCCTTCCTGGGCATAGATGCGGCAGGCGGCGGTGCAGTCCTGGCCGGCGTTGTAGAAACCGAAGGTGCGGATGCCTTCCACGGCGGCGTCGATGTCGGCGTCATCGAAGATGATCACCGGGGCCTTGCCGCCCAGTTCCATGTGCATGCGCTTGACGCTGTCGGCGGTGCTGGAAATGATGTTCGAGCCGGTGGCGATCGAGCCGGTCAGCGACACCATGCGCACTTTCGGGTGGGTGACCAGCGGGCTGCCGACCGTGGGACCACGGCCAAACACCAGGTTGAGCACGCCAGCGGGGAAGATTTCCGACGCCAGTTGTGCCAGGCGCAGGGCGGTCAACGGCGTCTGTTCCGATGGCTTGAGCACCACCGTGTTGCCGGCGGCGAGGGCCGGGGCGATTTTCCAGGCGACCATCATCAGCGGGTAGTTCCACGGCGCGATGGAGGCGATCACCCCCACCGGGTCGCGGCGGATCATCGAGGTGTGGCCGGGCAGGTATTCGCCACCGGCCGAGCCGCTCATGCAGCGGCTGGCGCCGGCAAAAAAGCGGAACACGTCGGCGATCGCCGGAATCTCGTCGTTGAGCGCGGCGCTGTAGGGCTTGCCGCAGTTGTCCGACTCCAGCTTGGCCAGCTCTTCGCCGTGGGCCTCGATGGCGTCGGCGAGTTTGAGCAGCAGCAGCGAACGTTCCTTGGGCGGGGTCTGCGACCAGCTGTCGAACGCGGCATCGGCGGCGCGCACCGCGGCATCGACCTGGGCTTCGCTGGCTTCGTTGATTTCCACCAGCACGCGGCCCAGCGCCGGGTTGAACACCGGTTGGGCGGGGCCTTCGCCGTTGATGAGTTGGCCGTTGATCAAGAGTTGGGTTTGCATGTTCTTGTCCTCTTTGGAACTGTTGTTTTACCTCTGAAGGAACCGGCTCAAAATGTGGGAGCGGGCTTGCTCGCGAAGGGGCCATCACCTTCAACATTGATGTCGGCTGACACACCGCTTTCGCTGGCAAGCCAGCTCCTACAAGATTCGGTTTCTTCAGTGGCTGAGTTGTCTGTTATTTCCCGCCGCTACCCGCCACGCTCTCACCGCCCCGCGTCAGGTAATAGGCGCCGAGAATCGGCAGCATGGTCACCATCATCACCAGCATCGCCACGACGTTGGTCACCGGCACGTCCCGGGGGCGGCTGAGCTGGTTGAGTAGCCACAGCGGCAGGGTGCGTTCATGGCCGGCGGTGAAGGTGGTGACGATGATCTCGTCGAACGACAGCGCAAACGCCAACATGCCTCCGGCCAGCAGCGCCGAGCCCAGGTTCGGCAGGATGATGTAGCGGAAGGTCTGCCAGCCGTCGGCACCGAGGTCCATCGAGGCTTCGATCAGACTGTGGGAGGTGCGGCGCAAGCGGGCGATGACGTTGTTGTAGACGATCACCACGCAGAAGGTCGCGTGGCCGACGATGATGGTGAACATCCCCGGCTCGATGCCCAGCGTCTTGAACGTCGCCAGCAGCGCGATCCCGGTGATGATGCCTGGCAGGGCGATCGGCAGGATCAGCATCAGCGAGATGCCTTGCTTGCCGAAGAAGTCCCGGCGATACAGCGCCGCCGAAGCCAGCGTGCCGAGGACCATGGCGATCAGCGTGGCAATCGAAGCGATCTGCAACGACAGCTTGATCGCTTCCAGTACGTCGGGCCGCGAGAACGCCACGCCGATCCACTTCAGCGTGAAGCCCTTGGGCGGAAAGCTGAACGCCGCGTCTTCGGTGTTGAAGGCATACAGGAAGATGATCAGGATCGGGAAGTGCAGGAACACCAACCCGCCCCAGGCTGCAATGCGCAAACCCAGGGATGCTTTTTCAGAGTGCATCGAAGGCCCCCAGTCGTTTGACGATGGACAGGTAAATGGCGATCAGCACGATCGGCACCAGGGTGAAGGCGGCCGCCATCGGCATGTTGCCGATCGCGCCTTGCTGGGCGTAGACCATGCTGCCGACGAAATAGCCCGGCGGGCCGACCAGTTGCGGCACGATGAAGTCGCCCAGGGTCAGCGAGAAGGTGAAGATGGAACCTGCGGCAATGCCCGGGATCGACAGCGGAAGTGTCACTTGCATGAAGGTCTGGCGTGGCTTGGCGCCGAGGTCTGCCGACGCTTGCAGCAGCGATGGCGGCAGACGTTCCAGCGAGGCCTGGATCGGCAGGATCATGAACGGTAGCCAGATGTAGACGAACACCATGAAGCGTCCCAGGTGCGAGGTCGACAAGGTACTGCCGCCGACGCCGGGAATGCCCAGGATGAACTGCAAGACCGGCTCCAGCCCCAGGTGCTGGACGAACCACTGCGCTACGCCACCCTTGGCCAGCAACAGGGTCCAGGCATACGCCTTGACGATGTAACTGGCCCACATCGGCATCATCACCGCGATGTAGAAAAACGCCTTGGTCTTACCGGTGGTGTAGCGGGCCATGTAGTAGGCAATCGGGAACGCGACGATGGCGCTGGCGATCGAGACGACGACCGCCATGCTCAAGGTGCGCAGGATGATGTCGAAGTTCGATGGCTGGAACAGTGCGGCGAAGTTGGCCAGGGTCAGGTCGGGGGTGACCGCCATGGTGAAGTCGTCGAAGGTGTAGAAACCTTGCCACAACAGGGTCAGCAACGAGCCGAGGTAGATCGCGCCGAACCACAGCAGCGGCGGCACCAGCAGCATCGACAGGTACAGGTTCGGCCGGCGATACAACAGGTTGGAAAATCGGCGCAACGGCGAGCCACTGGCCGGGTTTTGCGGGAGAGCGACGCTGGTCATTTCACGCCCCACCCACGATGGTGTCGTGCAACGGGATCATCGCTTCGCGCGCCCAGCGTGCGCTGAGGCGTTGCCCGGTCTGATGTTGCGCGCTGGTATCGAGCCACTGATTGTTGGCCTGGCTGATGTTCAGGGTCTGGCCATTTTCCAGCTTCAGTTCATAACGTGTGGCGCTGCCCTGGTACTGGATGTCGTGCAGTAAACCGCTGACTTCGATTTCGTGCGCGGCCAGTGGGCCTTCGGCGAAACGCACGTGTTCCGGGCGAATCGAAAACGGTTGTGGATTGCCGCTCAACTGCTGCGCCAGATCGCCGCGAATCACGTTGGACGTGCCGACGAATTCGGCGACGAAGGTGGTCGCCGGTTTCATGTACAGGATACGCGGCGAATCGACCTGTTCGATGCGACCCTTGTTGAACACGGCGACGCGATCGGACATCGACAGCGCTTCGGTCTGGTCGTGGGTGACGAAGATAAAGGTGATGCCGAGCTGGCGTTGCAGCTTCTTCAGTTCACTCTGCATTTGCTCGCGCAGCTTCAGGTCGAGCGCGCCCAAGGGTTCGTCGAGCAGCAGCACACGCGGACGGTTGACCAGGGCGCGGGCAAGGGCTACGCGCTGGCGCTGGCCACCGGACAGTTGCACCGGTTTGCGCTCGCCGTAACCGCCGAGGGCGACCATGTCGAGGGCTTCTTCGGCGCGTTTGCGGCGTTCGGTTTTGCCGACGCCTTTGACTTTCAAGCCATAGGCGACGTTGTCGAGTACGTTCATGTGTGGGAACAGCGCGTAATCCTGGAACACGGTGTTCACGTCACGCTGGTACGGCGGCAGGCCGGCGGCCTCCTCGCCATGAATGCGGATCGAGCCCGCGCTCGGTTGTTCAAAACCGGCGATCAGGCGCAGGCAGGTGGTTTTGCCCGAGCCTGAGGGCCCGAGCATGGAGAAGAACTCGCCGTCCTGGATGTCGATGGAAACCCGGTCAACGGCTTTCACTTCGCCGAACTGACGGGAAACGTTGGTGAACTGGACTGCAAGCGTCATGGTGCGGTGCTCCGAAAAGGCGAGGGCCGTCGCAGCGGCCCTGCCTGGACTTCTGAAAAATCTGAATCGAATACGGTGTACTGGCTGTAGAGATCCCCTGTGGGAGCGGGCTTGCTCGCGAATGCAGTGTGTCAGGCAACATCAATGCTGGATGTGATGGCCTCTTCGCGAGCAAGCCCGCTCCCACAGGGGCGGTGTCATCTCACAAACTATCTGCCGCCCATGATCGCGATGTAGTCCTGGGTCCAGCGGCTGTACGGCACGAACTTGCCGCCTTCGGCCTGTGGGGTTTTCCAGAAGGCGATCTTGTCGAACTGGTCGAACCCATTGGTCTTGCAACCTTCGGCGCCGAGCAATTCGCTTTCCTTGCACGCGGCCGGTACCGCTGGCAACGAACCGAACCACGCCGCCACGTCACCCTGGACTTTCGGTTGCAGCGACCAGTCCATCCATTTGTAGGCACAGTTGGGGTGCTTGGCTTCGGCATGCAGCATGGTGGTATCGGCCCATCCGGTGGCGCCTTCCTTCGGGATGGTCGAGGCGATCGGCTGTTTCTCGTTGACCAGGCCGTTGACCTGATACGGCCAGGCCCCGGACGCCACCACGCCTTCGTTCTTGAAATCACTCATCTGTACGGTGGTGTCGTGCCAGTAGCGGTGGATCAACGGCTGCTGCGCGCGCAACAGATCGAGCACCGCCTTGTATTGCGCTTCGGTCAGTTCGTAGGGATTCTGGATGCCCAGTTCCGGCTTGGCGGTCTTGAGGTACAGCGCCGCGTCGGCGATGTAGATCGGGCCGTCATAGGCCTGAACGCGGCCCTTGTTCGGCTTGCCATCCGGCAGGTTTTCGGCATTGAACAACACGCCCCAGCTGTCGGGCGCGGTCTTGAAGACGTTGGTGTTGTACATCAATACGTTAGGACCCCACTGGTACGGGGTGCCATAGGTCTGGTTGTTGACCACGTACCACGGCGCATCTTTCAGGCGCGGGTCGAGGTTCTTCCAGTTCGGGATCAACGTCGTGTTGATCGGCTGCACTCGCTTGCCGACGATCAGGCGCAAGGAAGCGTCGCCGGACGCCGTCACCAGGTCATAACCGCCCTTGGCCATCAGGCTGACCATCTCATCGGAGGTCGCCGCGGTTTTAACGTTCACCTTGCAGCCGGTTTCCTTCTCGAAACCGGTCACCCAGTCGTAGGCCTTGTCGCTTTCGCCACGTTCGATGTAGCCGGGCCACGCCACGATATCGAGTTGCCCTTCGCCGGCACCGACAGCCTGCAACGGCTCGGCGGCCTGGGCACTGGCACTGGCCAGCAGCGCGGTGGTGATTGCACTGAGCAGTGCGGTCTTGTGCACGAACATGGAATTTCCCTCTTCTTCAAATTATGGTCGGGGCAGTGGTGAACGTGGTGAAGCATGCCGCTATCGGCTTGTTATTAGCGTAGTCAGAGATGCTGCCCGTGGCGGGCCATGATGTGCCGCACCACGCTGTAGTCCTGGAGCGAATCGCTGGACAGGTCCTTGCCGTAGCCCGATCGCTTGAGCCCGCCGTGGGGCATCTCGCTGACCAGCATGAAATGGCTGTTGATCCAGGTGCAGCCATACTGCAAGCGCGCCGCGACCTGCATCGCCTTGTCCAGGTTCTGGGTCCAGACCGAGGAGGCCAGGCCGTATTCCGAGTCGTTGGCCCAGTCCACGGCTTGTTCGAGTTGATCGAATCGGGTCACGGTGACCACCGGCCCGAACACTTCGCGCTGGACGATTTCATCGCCTTGCTTGCAACCGGCGAGCAACGTCGGCTGGTAATAGAAGCCGGCGCCGGAATGCACCGCCGCACCGGTCACCCGTTCGATATGAGGCTGGCCGAGGGCGCGTTCGACGAAACTGGCCACGCGGTCGCGCTGGCGGGTGCTGATCAGCGGGCCGATTTCGTTGTCGGCATCGCGTTTGCCGGCGAAACGCAGGCTGCTGACCGCCGCGCCGAGTTCGGCCACCAGGCGGTCGTGAATGCCGGCCTGGGCATACACCCGGCAAGCGGCGGTGCAATCCTGCCCGGCGTTGTAGTAGCCGTAGGTGCGCACGCCTTCGACCACCGCCTGGATGTCGGCATCGTTACAGACGATCACCGGCGCTTTGCCGCCCAGTTCGAGGTGCGTGCGCTTGAGGGTTTTTGCCGCGGCCTGGAGGATTTTCTGCCCGGTGACGATATCGCCGGTCAGCGACACCATGCGCACCTTGGGGTGGCTGACCAGATGACTGCCGACGCCTTCGCCGCCACCGCAGACAATGTTGATCACGCCGGGCGGCAGGATCTCGGCCAGCGCCGGGGCCAACGCCAGGATCGACAGGGGCGTGTGCTCCGATGGCTTGAACACCAGGGTGTTGCCGGCGGCCAGGGCCGGGGCGATTTTCCACGCGGCCATCATGATCGGGTAATTCCACGGCGCGATGGACGCAACCACTCCAATAGGATCACGACGCACCATGCTGGTGTACCCGGGCAGGTACTCGCCGCTGAGCTGGCCGGTCTGGCAGCGCACGGCGCCCGCGAAAAAGCGGAACACATCGACCGTGGCGCTCAGGTCGTCCTGGCGGGCCAGGTGCAACGGCTTGCCGCAGTTCAGGGATTCGAGGCGGGCGAGCAGGTCGGCGTTTTTTTCGATGGCGTTGGCGATATCGAGCAACAGGTTCGAGCGCTGCTGCGGCGTGGTTCGCGACCACCCGGCAAAGGCGCGGTGGGCGGCGAGGATGGCGGCTTCGACTTGTTCGGTGCTGGCTTCGGCGATGTGCGTCAGGACTTCGCCTGTGGCCGGGTTGAGAATCGGTTCGACACGGCCTTGCCCGGCGACCAATTCACCCTCGATCAACAATGCGGTGAACAACGGGGTCTGCGCGCCAGCCATTTTGCGGGTTCTCTTTTCTTGTGTGGCCATGTTGCTCCCTGTGACTGGGGCTGGCCGTCTTATATGGATGCATCAAGACTAGTGCGCAGACCCGAGGTCGACAAATTCTAAATACTGAAGGCGGCGTTCGATTAAATAGATGGCTTGCGCCCGCCGTGGGGTTGCTCGCGGGCGACGGTCAGGAACGGGTCCACCAGGGCCGGGCGCGCGGTCCCGCGGCGCCAGGCCAGGCCGACATCCAAGGTATGGCTGAGGTCGGCAATCGGCCGCGCTTCGATGATGTCGCCCTCCAGTGACCATGGCCGGTAAGTCATGTCGGGCTGGATCGACACGCCAAGGCCGGCAGCCACCAGGCTACGCACCGCTTCGGTCGAGGCGGTGCGCAGGGTGATGCGCGGTTGCAGGGAGGCGGCTGTCCACATGCGCTGGGCATTGCGGTCCATTTCATCGACGTTCAATTGAATCAGCGGTTCGCGGGCCACGTCGGCAAGGTTGATGCTGTCGTGTTCCAGCAGCGGGTGCTGGGCCGGCAGCCACAGCCGATGGGGCGAATGGGTCAGCACTTCGGTCTGCAGGGCGTGGCGGTCTTCGAGGTTGGAGAGGATCAACACGCCAACATCGATCTCGCCGCTGACCAGCAAGTGTTCGATGTAAGGGCGTTCGTCTTCCATCACGCGGATTTCGACGTTGGGGTAGGCGCGCTGGAAACGCGTGAGCAGGTCCGCCAGGTAGTAACCGGCCACCAGGCTGGTCACCCCGACGATCAATTGCCCGGCCACCTGGTCGGTGCTTTGTTGCAGGCTGCGCTTGGCGTTGTCCACGGTAGCCAGGATCAAATGCGCCTGGCGCAGGAACTGGTGCCCCTGATGGGTCAGGGTCATGCCCTTGGCGTGGCGATTGAACAGGCCGACGCCGATTTCCTGCTCCAGTTGCTGGATCGCCAGGGTCAGGGTGGACTGGGAAATGAACGCGGTTTGCGCGGCGGCGGAGATCGAGCCGGTCTCGGCCACGGCAATGAAATGACGGATTTGACGCAAGGTCATCATGAAGAGCGTACCCGGTGGGCAGTTTTATAGATTTTATCGAGTGTATATCGTTTTTTTAGAGGGTATCTGTAAGTCACCCGCGCAAAGCGTGAGCAACATCTGGAAGCAATCTAACAGGCCGTTTTCGGGCACTTTCGATCTAGGCTGGTGGCCTTAAGGTCTGGTTGTACCTTTTAGTGGAGGCGGAAAATGAACACCCGTGGATTGCTCGACCAGCTACTCAAATCCGGTCAGGACATGTTGCAGAACAAGACCGGTGGTGCCCGTAACACCTCGTCCAACGCAGGATTGGGCGGGTTACTCGGCGGCACCGGAGGCTCGGGCGGTCTCGGCAGCCTGCTCTCCGGTGCGGGCGGGGGGGCGTTGGCCGCCGGGGCCATGGGCCTGCTGCTGGGTAACAAGAAGGCGCGCAAGGTCGGGGGCAAGGTCGCGGTCTATGGCGGTCTCGCTGCATTGGGCGTGCTGGCCTACAAGGCCTACGGCAACTGGCAGGCCCAGCAGGGCACGGCGCCGAGGACCGAACCGCAAACCCTCGATCGATTGCCGCCGGCGCAAGTCGAGCAGCACAGCCAGGCGATTCTCAAGGCCCTGGTGGCTGCGGCCAAGGCCGACGGTCATGTCGATGCGCGCGAACGCGAGCTGATCGAAGGCGAGTTCAGCAAGCTCGACAACGACCAGGAGCTGCAACACTGGCTGCACGCCGAACTGAACAAACCGCTGGACCCCAGTGATGTCGCCCGCGCTGCCAGCACTCCGGAAATGGCTGCGGAAATGTACATCGCCAGCGTGATGCTGGTGGATGAGGAGAGCTTCATGGAGAAGTCCTACCTCGATGAACTGGCGCGCCAGCTCAAGCTGGAACCGGGATTGAAGGCCGAGCTGGAGAAACAGGTTCGCCAGGCTTCCCTGTAGGCGTCTGCCTTGAAAGATCGCAGCCTGCGGCGGCGCCCACAGGCGCGTAGGAGCTGCCGAAGGCTGCGATCTTTTGACTTTGATCCTGTCAATCACGCTTTTTTGCCCACGGGATAAGAACTGGCGCAACCGTCTTATAAATGAAACAGTGCCCTCGGCTATACTCCCCGCATTTCGAAATGCCCCCGAGGATTGACTGTGAAGAACTGGACGTTGCGCCAACGCATTTTGGCGAGCTTTGCGGTAATTATCGCCATCATGTTGCTGATGGTGGTCGTCTCGTATTCGCGCCTGTTGAAGATCGAGAGCAGCGAAGCCAGCGTTCGTGAGGATGCGCTGCCGGGGTTGTATTACAGCTCGATGGTGCGCGGCGCCTGGTCCGACAGTTATCTGCGGATGCTGGAGATGCTCGGCCTGGAACAGGGGCAGGGCTTCACCACCAAGGATGCGTCAGACTTCAAGGACTTCTCCGCGCGTCTGCTGGACCAGATGGAGCTTTATCGCCAGACGGTCACCACGGACGAGGACAAGGTCGAGTACGCCGCCTTTGAAAAACTCCACGCGGATTACCACCGGATCCTGATTGCCGTTACCGAGTTGCATAAACGCAATCAGGACGCCGAAGCCATCAGGATGTTCAACGAAGAGCTAACCCCGACCTGGACGGCCGGGCGCATGAAGCTCAGCGAAATTCTGCGTCACAACAAAGCCGTGGCAGACCAGGCTGTTGCAGCCATCGACGATGCGGTGATCACCGCGAAAGTCATCATGGGTATTTCCCTGGTGTTCGCCGTGCTGGCCGCCGGCCTCTGCGGCCTGCTGTTGATGCGCGCGATCATGGCGCCGATGAATCGCATCGTGCAAATCCTCGAAATCATGCGCACGGGCGATCTGAGCACGCGCCTGAATCTTGAGCGCAAGGACGAATTTGGTGCCGTGGAAACCGGCTTCAACGACATGATGGCCGAGCTGACCTCCCTGGTGTCCCAGGCCCAGCGCTCGTCGGTGCAGGTGACCACCTCGGTCACCGAGATCGCCGCGACCTCCAAGCAACAACAGGCCACCGCCACCGAAACGGCCGCGACCACCACTGAAATCGGCGCGACTTCCCGTGAAATCGCCGCCACCTCCCGTGACCTGGTGCGCACCATGACCGAAGTGTCCACCGCCGCCGACCAGGCCTCGGTGGCCGCCGGCTCCGGGCAACAGGGCCTGGCACGCATGGAAGAAACCATGCATTCGGTGATGGGCGCGGCCGACCTGGTCAACGCCAAGCTGGCAATCCTCAACGAGAAGGCCGGCAACATCAACCAGGTGGTAGTCACCATCGTCAAGGTCGCCGACCAGACTAACCTGTTGTCGCTCAACGCGGCGATCGAAGCCGAGAAGGCCGGCGAATACGGTCGCGGTTTTGCCGTGGTCGCCACCGAAGTCCGGCGCCTGGCTGACCAGACCGCCGTCGCCACCTACGACATCGAACAGATGGTGCGCGAGATTCAATCGGCGGTGTCGGCCGGTGTGATGGGCATGGACAAGTTTTCCGAGGAAGTGCGCCGTGGCATGTTCGAGGTGCAGCAGGTCGGCGAACAGCTGTCGCAGATTATCCATCAGGTCCAGGCGCTGGCGCCGCGGGTATTGATGGTCAACGAAGGCATGCAGGCCCAGGCCACCGGCGCCGAGCAGATCAACCACGCGCTGGTGCAATTGGGCGATGCCAGCAGCCAGACCGTCGAATCCCTGCGCCAGGCCAGTTTCGCTATCGACGAGCTGAGCCAGGTGGCCGTCGGGCTGCGTAGCGGCGTCTCGCGATTCAAAGTCTGATGAGCGAACTCACGGTCAAGCGCGTCGTCGTGAAACAGGCGGCGCATGCGTTGTTTCTGGTGTTTCGCATCGGCCACGAGCGTTATGCCTTGCAGGCGATCGAGGTGGCGGAAGTGCTGCCGCGCCTGCCATTGAAGCCGATTGCCCAGGCGCCGCACTGGGTGGCCGGGGTATTGGCCTATCGCGGCGCGGTGGTGCCGGTCATCGACCTCAGCGCCCTGGCTTTTGGCACGCCCGCGCAGGCGCGCACCAGCACGCGGTTAGTGCTGGTGCATTACCGCCCGGAGGCAACCGCCGAGGCGCAATTGCTCGGGCTGATCCTGGAACGGGCCACCGATACCTTGCGTTGCGACCCGGCGGATTTTCAGCCCTATGGCCTGGACAATCCCCAGGCGCGGTATCTGGGGCCCGTGCGTGAGGATGCCCAGGGATTGTTGCAATGGGTGCGGGTGGCCGAGTTGCTGGACGATCAGGTGCGTGCGCTGTTGTACCCGACGCCACCCCTGGACCTGACCGGGCTGGAGGCGCAGCGATGAGCAGCGACCAGCGCTTTTTCGATTTCCTCAAGGAACGCATCGGCCTCGACGTGACGTCAGTCGGCCCGGCGATCATCGAGCGTGCGGTGCGTCAACGCAGTGCTGCGTCCCAGGCGCAAACGGCCGACGAATACTGGCACACCTTGCAGCGCTCAAGCGACGAGCAGCAGGCGCTGATCGAAGCGGTGATCGTCCCCGAGACCTGGTTTTTCCGTTACCCGGAATCCTTCGCCACCCTGGCGAAACTGGCGAGCAGACGCCTGGCCGATCTCAACAACATGCGCGCCCTGCGGATTCTCAGCCTGCCGTGTTCCACCGGTGAAGAGCCTTATTCGATCGCCATGGCACTGCTGGATGCCGGGCTCAAGCCGCATCAGTTCAAGGTCGACGGCATGGACGTCAGCCCGCTGTCGGTGGACAAGGCGCGACGTGCGTTGTACGGCAAGAATTCCTTTCGCGGACAGGACATAACCTTTCGCGACCGCTATTTCAGCGCCGAGAACGACGGCTATCGACTCAGCGCGCGGGTTTTGGATCAGGTGCACCTGCAGGTGGGCAATCTGCTCGATCCGGCCTTGCTCGCCACCGAGCCGCCCTACGACTTCGTGTTCTGCCGCAATCTGCTGATCTACTTCGACCTGCCGACGCAAAACCAGGTTTTCGAGGTGCTCAAGCGCTTGACCCATGTCGACGGCGTGCTGTTTATCGGCCCGGCCGAAGGCAGCCTGCTGGGGCGCCTGGGCATGCGCTCGATTGGCATCGCGCAGTCCTTTGCCTTCAGTCGTCATAGCGCTCCAGAGCCCGAACCTCTGCCGGCATTCGTCCCCACGCCGTTGCCGATGCCGCAACCTGTGCGCCGGATTGCGCCGGTACCGACTCAACGGCGCCCGTTCGCCAGCGTTGCGCAGGCATCGCACCCGCTTAAACCGAACAACTTCGAGGCCGCCGCATTGCTGGCCAACGTCGCCGCGCTGGCCAACGAAGGCAAGAGCGCCGAAGCCCGCGCCGCCTGCGATCAATATCTACGCCACCACGAGCCGGTGGCCCAGGTGTTCTATTGGCTGGGACTGCTCAGCGATGTCGCCGGCAGTGTCCTCGAAGCCCAGGGTTTTTATCGCAAGGCGTTGTACCTCGAACCGCAACATGCCGACGCGTTGATGCACCTTGCCGCCTTGCTGCAATCCCAGGGCGATACCGAAGGAGCCAGACGATTGCAGGACCGCGCCGCCCGCAGCGAGCGCGCCGCTGACAGTGAGCGTAAACGATGATCGCCTCCGACTCCTTGAGCGTCACCCATGAAGATGCCCAGGCCATCGATGATTGCTGGAACCGTATCGGCATCCATGGCGACAAGTCCTGCCCGCTGCTGATCGAACACATCCATTGCCGCAACTGCGCGGTGTATTCGGCGGCTGCAACGCGTCTGCTGGACCGTTACGCGTTGCAGCAAGAGGACCGCGGCTCAGTGTCCGTTGAGGTCGAGAGCGAGGTGCAAACCCGTTCGCTGCTGATGTTTCGCCTCGGCGAAGAATGGCTGGGGCTCGCCACCCGCAGCCTGGTGGAAGTGGCGCCGTTGCAAACCATTCACTCCTTGCCGCATCAGCGCTCCCGGGCCTTGCTCGGGGTGGCGAATGTGCGGGGCGCGCTGGTGGCGTGCCTCTCGTTGGTCGAGTTGCTGGGGCTCGATAGCGTCGGCAGCGTGGCCACTGGTGCGCGGGTCATGCCGCGGATGCTGATCATTGCCGCCCACGGCGGTCCGGTGGTGGTGCCGGTAGACGAAGTGGACGGGATTCATGCCATCGACGAACGCATCCTCGACGCGGCGTCCCGCTCTGGCGCGCAGGCCAGTGCCAAGTACACCCGTGGCGTGCTGCAATTCAAAGGTCGCAGCCTGCGTTGGCTGGATGAACAGCAGTTGTTGTCCGCCGTGACCCGGAGCCTCACATGACCCCCGAGCAAATGCGCGACTCCTCTTTGTTGGAGCTGTTCAGTCTGGAAGCCGAGGCCCAGACCCAGGTGCTCAGCGCAGGTCTGTTGGCGCTGGAGCGTGATCCGACCCAGGCCGATCATCTCGAATCGTGCATGCGTGCGGCGCATTCGCTCAAAGGCGCGGCGCGAATCGTCGGCGTCGATGCCGGCGTCAGCGTCGCGCATGTCATGGAAGATTGCCTGGTCAGTGCCCAGGAAGGGCGCCTGTACCTGCGGCCGGAGCACATCGACGCGCTGCTGCAAGGCACCGATTTGCTGATGCGCATCGCGACGCCGAACAGTGTGTCGGGGCCTGCGGAAATCGACGCCTATGTCGCGTTGATGGGGCGTTTGCTCGATCCGATGGCTGCCGAGGTAGCGAACCTGGTACCCGCCGCGCCGCTGATGGCAGAGCTGCAATTCGAAGCGCCCGCACCGGTGTTGGAAGAGCCGGAGCCGCTGCCCGTCTCGCCGAAACAGCCCCGGCGCACTACCGAAAACGGCGAGCGCGTGCTGCGGGTCACGGCCGAGCGCCTGAACAGCCTGCTTGATCTGTCGAGCAAATCCCTGGTGGAGACCCTGCGGCTCAAACCGCACCTGGCCACCATGCAGCGGCTCAAGCGCATGCAGAGCAACAGCCTGCGGGCCCTGGAAAACCTCAACGTCCATCTCAAGGACCAGGCCCTGAGCCTGGAAGCCCGGGAAACCCTCGAAGATGCCCGCCGGCTCCTGGCTGAGTCCCAGCAATTATTGGTAGAAAAAAACGCCGAGCTGGATGAGTTCGCCTGGCAGGCCAGCCAGCGTGCGCAGGTGTTGTACGACACTGCCCTGGCCTGTCGCATGCGGCCGTTCGCCGATGTCCTGACCGGCCAGGTACGCATGGTTCGCGACCTCGGTCGTAGCCTCGGCAAGCAGGTGCGGCTGGAAATCGAGGGCGAGAAAACCCAGGTCGACCGTGATGTACTGGAGAAACTCGAAGCACCCCTGACGCACCTGCTGCGCAACGCCGTGGATCACGGAATCGAAACCCCGGAACAACGCCTGTTGGCCGGCAAGCCGCAGGAAGGCCTGATCCGTCTGCGCGCCTCCCATCAAGCCGGCTTGCTGGTGCTGGAGCTGAGCGATGATGGCCATGGCGTCGATCTGGAAAAAGTGCGGCGCAGCATCGTCGAACGCCAGTTGTCCCCGGCCGATACCGCCGCGCAACTGAGTGAAGAGGAGCTGCTGACGTTCCTGTTCCTGCCTGGCTTCAGCCTGCGCGACAGGGTCACCGAAGTCTCCGGGCGGGGTGTCGGCCTGGATGCGGTGCAGCACATGGTCCGCCAGTTACGCGGCGCGGTGGTGCTGGAGCAGACGGCGGGCCAGGGCAGCCGCTTCCATCTCGAAGTGCCACTGACCTTGTCGGTGGTGCGCAGCCTGGTGGTGGAAGTGGGCGACGAGGCCTATGCCTTCCCGCTGGCTCACATCGAACGCATGTGCGATCTGGAACCGGCGGATATCGTCCAGGTCGAGGGGCGCCAGCATTTCTGGCACGAAGGCCGGCATGTCGGACTGGTGGCGGCCAGCCAGTTACTGCAGCGCCCGGCGAACCAGCTGGCTCAGCAAACCCTGAAAGTCGTGGTGATCCGTGAGCGCGATACGATTTATGGCGTTGCGGTCGAGCGCTTTATCGGTGAGCGGACCCTGGTGGTGCTGCCCCTGGACGAGCGTCTGGGCAAGATCCAGGATATCTCCGCCGGGGCCTTGCTCGACGACGGTTCGGTGGTGTTGATCGTCGATGTCGAGGACATGCTGCGCTCGGTGGACAAACTGCTCAACACCGGGCGCCTGGAGCGCATCGCGCGTCACAGCAGCCAGGCCGTCGAAGCGGCCCGCAAGCGGATCCTGGTGGTCGACGACTCCCTGACCGTGCGTGAGCTGCAGCGCAAGTTGTTGCTCAATCGAGGTTATGACGTGGCCGTGGCGGTGGATGGCATGGATGGCTGGAACGCCTTGCGCTCGGAGGATTTCGACCTGCTGATCACCGACATCGATATGCCGCGCATGGACGGCATCGAGCTGGTGTCGTTGTTGCGCCGGGACAATCGCCTGCAATCGCTGCCGGTGATGGTGGTGTCCTACAAGGATCGTGAAGAAGACCGTCGTCGTGGACTGGACGCCGGGGCCGACTATTATCTAGCCAAAGCCAGCTTTCACGACGATGCCCTGCTCGATGCAGTGGTTGAGCTCATTGGAGGAGCACGGGCATGAGGATCGCAATAGTCAACGACATGCCCATGGCCGTGGAGGCCTTGCGCCGGGCATTGGCCTTCGAGCCGGCACACCAGGTGATCTGGGTGGCGGGCGATGGCCGGGAGGCGGTGCGAAAGTGTGCCGAACAGACGCCGGACCTGATCCTGATGGACCTGATCATGCCGGTGATGGACGGCGTGGAAGCCACCCGGCGCATCATGGCTGAAACGCCCTGCGCGATCGTCATCGTCACCGTCGATCGCCAGCAGAATGTGCATCGGGTATTCGAGGCCATGGGCCATGGCGCCCTGGACGTGGTCGACACACCCGCCCTCGGCGCAGGCAATCCCCAGGAAGCGGCGGCCCCGCTGTTGCGCAAGATCATGAACATCGGCTGGCTGATCGGCGACAAGGGCAATCGGGAGCGACCGGCACCGAGTCCCGCGCGCAGTAGCGGCCCGCGCCAGAGCCTGATCGCCATCGGTTCATCCGCTGGCGGGCCGGCGGCCCTGGAAATCCTGCTCAAGGGCCTGCCCCGGTATTTTTCCCCGGCCATCGTGCTGGTGCAACACGTCGACCAGGTCTTCGCCGCCGGCATGGCTGAATGGCTCGGCAGTGCCAGCGGCCTGAGAGTGCGCCTGGCCCAGGAGGGCGAACCGCCGCAAAGCGGCACCGTGCTGCTGGCGGGCACCAATCACCATATTCGTTTGTTGAAGAACGGCACCCTGGCCTACACGGCCGAACCGGTCAACGAGATCTACCGGCCCTCCATCGACGTGTTTTTCGAGAGCGTGGCCAGTTACTGGAACGGTGATGCGGTTGGCGTTTTGTTGACCGGCATGGGGCGTGATGGGGCGCAAGGGCTTAAACTCATGCGCCAGCAAGGTTACCTGACCATCGCGCAGGACCAGCAGAGCAGCGCGGTGTACGGCATGCCCAAGGCGGCTGCGGCCATCGATGCCGCTGTGGAAATACGCCCGCTGGAAAAGATAGCGCCTCGTTTGCTGGAGCTTTTTCCCAAATGACCCTCTCAACAGCAATCCTGGCCCAAGTAGTTTCAGGTGAACGCACATGAATGAATTACAGCTCGACGACTTCAAGACTGACGAAAATGCCGCCATGGTGCTGTTGGTGGACGATCAGGCCATGATCGGCGAGGCAGTTCGACGTGGGTTGTCGAACGAAGACAATATCGACTTCCACTTCTGCGCCGACCCGCACCAGGCCATTGCCCATGCCGTGCGCATCAAGCCGACGGTGATCCTGCAGGACCTGGTCATGCCCGGCCTCGACGGCCTGAGCCTGGTGCGCGAATACCGCAAACACCCGGCGACCAAGGACATTCCGATCATCGTCCTGTCAACCAAGGAAGACCCGCTGATCAAGAGCGCGGCGTTCGCGGCCGGGGCCAACGATTATCTGGTCAAGCTGCCGGACAACATCGAACTGGTCGCGCGCATTCGCTATCACTCGCGCTCCTACATGACGCTGCTGCAGCGTGATGCGGCGTACCGCGCCTTGCGGGTCAGCCAGCAGCAGCTGCTCGACACCAACCTGGTGCTGCAACGCCTGATGAACTCCGATGGCCTGACCGGGTTGTCGAACCGTCGGCATTTCGATGAATACCTGGAGCTGGAATGGCGCCGTTCGCTGCGCGAGCAGAGCCAATTGTCGCTGCTGATGATCGATGTGGACTACTTCAAGACCTACAACGACACCTTCGGCCACCTGGAAGGCGACGAAGCCCTGCGCCAGGTCGCCGCGGCCATTCGTGACGCCTGCGCCCGGCCTTCCGACCTGCCGGCCCGCTACGGCGGCGAAGAGTTCGCCCTGGTGCTGCCCAACACCTCCCTCGGCGGCGCGCGCCTGGTGGCGGAAAAACTACGGATGACCGTGGCGGCGCTGAAGATCCCGCATATAGCCCCGACCGAAGGCTCGAGCCTGACCATCAGCATCGGCCTCTCGACCATCACCCCGACGGCAGGCAGCAATTGCCGGGAATTGATCTCGGCGGCGGACAAGGGGTTGTATCTGGCGAAGCACAATGGGCGGAATCAGGTGGGGATTGAGTGATCTGCAATTTCTACCAAACGACATAGAACCTGTGGGAGCCGGGCTTGCCCGCGATGACGGTATGTCAGTCGACGAAAGTATTGGCTGTCAGGCCTTCATCGCGGGCAAGCCCGGCTCCCACAGGGTTCTGCGTCATCGCAAAGATCCCCTGTAACCACGTCTTTTCGGCCAGGCGGACTGCCGTTTTCGGCCGTTTGCCGGTATACTCGCCGGCTTTCAAAAGTTCGCCAACGAGTGCTGCCCGCCATGGA
The DNA here is from genome assembly GCF_046042685.1 of Pseudomonas sp. PLMAX. Taxonomy (NCBI): domain Bacteria; kingdom Pseudomonadati; phylum Pseudomonadota; class Gammaproteobacteria; order Pseudomonadales; family Pseudomonadaceae; genus Pseudomonas; species Pseudomonas sp. PLMAX. Next base: position 1,347,022 of record NZ_CP064949.1, read on the forward strand.
AATCAACCCGATCCTTAACACCATCAAGGACCTGTCCGAGCGCTCCGAAACCATTCGGGGGTATCTTTGACTACGATCAAAAGCATGAGCGTCTGACTGAAGTCAATCGCGAGCTTGAAGATCCGAGTGTCTGGAACAAGCCTGAATACGCCCAGGAGTTGGGGCGCGAGCGCGCTGCGCTGGCGCAGATCGTCGACACCCTCGACGAATTGAACACCGGTCTGGCCGATTGCCGTGACCTGCTGGACATGGCCGTCGAAGAAAACGACGAAGGCGCAGTGGGCGATGTCGTCGCCGAGCTGGCCCGTCTCGAGGAAAGTCTGGCCAAGCTGGAATTCCGCCGCATGTTCAGCCACGAAATGGACCCGAACAACGCGTACCTGGACATCCAGGCCGGTTCCGGCGGCACCGAAGCCCAGGACTGGGCCAACATTCTGCTGCGCATGTACCTGCGCTGGGCCGATAAACGCGGTTTCGACGCGACCATCATGGAGCTTTCGGCCGGTGAAGTCGCCGGTATCAAGGGCGCGACCGTGCACATCAAGGGCGAATACGCCTTTGGCTGGCTGCGTACCGAAATCGGCGTGCACCGCCTGGTGCGAAAAAGCCCGTTCGACTCCGGCAACCGTCGCCACACCTCGTTCTCCGCGGTATTCGTTTCCCCTGAGATCGATGACAAGGTGGAAATCGAGATCAATCCGGCAGACCTGCGGATCGACACCTATCGTTCCTCCGGTGCCGGTGGTCAGCACGTAAACACCACCGACTCGGCCGTACGTATCACCCACGTACCGACCAACACCGTGGTCAGCTGCCAGAACGAACGTTCCCAGCACGCCAACAAGGACACCGCCATGAAAATGCTGCGGGCCAAGTTGTACGAGCAGGAAATGCAGAAACGCAACGCCGCGTCCCAGGCGCTGGAAGATACCAAGTCGGACATCGGCTGGGGTCACCAGATCCGTTCCTACGTTCTCGATGCCTCGCGCATCAAGGACCTGCGGACCAACATCGAACGCAGCGACTGCGACAAGGTACTCGACGGCGATATCGACGAATACCTGGAAGCCAGCCTGAAATCCGGTCTGTAATACACTGACACACCGCGATCCCCTGTAGGAGCCGGCTTGCCGGCGATCCCCAGCCGCAGGCCGGGGACAACGAACCAGATGGAATATTTAAAGACATGAGCGACCTAGAACTCGACCCGCAAGCCCTGCAACAGGAAGAAAACTCCCTGATCGCCCTGCGCAAGGAAAAGCTTGCTGCCGAGCGCGCCAAGGGCAATGCCTTCCCGAACGACTTCCGCCGCGAAAACTACTGCAATGACCTGCAGAAACAGTACGCGGACAAGACCAAGGAAGAGCTGGCAGAGGCTGCAATCCCGGTCAAGGTTGCCGGTCGCATCATGCTCAACCGTGGCTCGTTCATGGTGATCCAGGACATGACCGGTCGCATCCAGGTCTACGTCAACCGCAAGACCCTGTCCGAAGACACCCTGGCTGCGGTGAAAACCTGGGACATGGGCGACATCATCGCCGCCGAAGGCACCCTGGCCCGTTCCGGCAAGGGCGACCTGTACGTTGAAATGACCAACGTGCGCCTGCTGACCAAATCCCTGCGCCCGCTGCCGGACAAGCACCATGGCCTGACCGACACCGAACAGCGCTATCGCCAGCGTTACGTTGACCTGATCGTCAACGAAGACGTGCGCCAGACCTTCCGCGTGCGTTCGCAAGTCATCGCCCACATCCGCAGCTTCCTGATGAAGCGTGACTTCCTGGAAGTGGAAACGCCGATGCTGCAGACCATCCCGGGTGGCGCGGCAGCCAAGCCGTTCGAAACCCACCACAACGCGCTGGACATGGAAATGTTCCTGCGTATCGCGCCAGAGCTGTACCTCAAGCGCTTGGTGGTTGGCGGTTTCGAGAAAGTGTTCGAGATCAACCGCAACTTCCGTAATGAAGGCGTTTCGACTCGTCACAACCCTGAATTCACCATGTTGGAGTTCTACCAGGCCTACGCCGACTACGAAGACAACATGGACCTGACCGAAGAACTGTTCCGTGAACTGGCTCAGTTGGTCCTGGGCAGCACCGACGTGCCTTACGGCGACAAAGTGTTCCACTTCGGCGAGCCGTTCGTGCGCCTGTCGGTATTCGACTCGATCCTCAAGTACAACCCTGAGTTGACCGCCGACGACCTGAACGACATCGACAAGGCTCGCGACATCGCCAAGAAGGCCGGCGCCAAGGTGCTGGGCTTCGAAGGCCTGGGCAAACTGCAAGTGATGATTTTCGAAGAGCTGGTCGAGCACAAGCTGGAACAGCCGCACTTCATCACCCAATACCCGTTCGAAGTGTCGCCGCTGGCCCGTCGCAACGACGAGAACCCGAACGTCACCGACCGCTTCGAGCTGTTCATCGGTGGTCGTGAAATCGCCAACGCCTACTCCGAGTTGAACGACGCGGAAGACCAGGCCGAGCGGTTCATGGCTCAGGTGGCCGACAAGGACGCCGGCGATGACGAAGCCATGCACTACGACGCCGACTTCGTTCGCGCGCTGGAGTACGGCATGCCGCCGACGGCGGGTGAAGGCATCGGCATCGACCGCCTGGTGATGCTGCTGACCAACTCCCCGTCGATCCGCGACGTGATCCTGTTCCCGCACATGCGGCCGCAAGCGTAAGTGTTTCAACTAAAAAGCCGCCTGAAATAGGCGGCTTTTTATTGCCTGTCTGGTACAAACGTATCAAATAGTTACTTTTGAAGTAGAGAGGAATACCTGTCGTGAACTCTGCAATAGCTCAAGAAGGTGCAGCGGGTATCGCCACTGCGGTCGCTGAAAGCGTTCAGTACCAGGGCCGCAAGGCCAGCCGGCAGGGCAGCGAACAGCGTCGACAGGACATTCTCGATGCCGCGATGCGCATCGTCGTGCGTGATGGCGTACGGGCCGTGCGCCACCGTGCGGTAGCCGCTGAGGCTGAAGTGCCATTATCGGCGACCACTTACTACTTCAAGGATATCGATGACCTGCTCACCGATACCTTCGCCCAATACGTGGAACGCAGCGCGGCCTACATGGCCAAGCTGTGGGTGAACAACGAGGGCCTGTTGCGCGACATGATCGCCAGCGGCGACGGCAGCCCGCAGGCGCGTTCAAAACTGGCGGACGACATTGCGCGGTTGATGACCGAGTATGTTCATCGGCAACTGGTGACCCGTCGTGAACACTTGATGGCCGAGCAGGCGTTCCGTCAGGAAGCACTGTTGAACCCGCGCCTGGCCGAATTGGTGCGCTCCCATCAGCAAATCCTGTTGCAGGGATCCTGCCAGCTCTTCCAGGTGCTGGGCTCCCACGAGCCGCAACAGGATGCCAAAGTGTTGACGGCGATAATCGGACGGATGGAATATCAGGGCCTGCTCAACGACGCCGAGCCGGGCGCCGAAGAGGAAATGCTCGGCATACTGACGCGTTATATGCATTTGGTGCTGGCGTCGGTTTAATCCCTGTAGGAGCGAGCTTGCTCGCGATGGTCTGACATTCAACATCTTTGTTGTCTGACACACTGCCATCGCGAGCGAGGTTTGCTCCTACAGTGGACAGTGTTGTTTCAAAGGGAGTGTTGAATGAGAGTCTGGCGTGTCGTAGTGATCGCCTTGTCGTTCCTGCTGCTCAGTGGCTGCCTGGTGACCTTCAAGGAGCCGCTGCCCACGAGCGAGCCCGTGCCCAAGGGGTTGCTCGGAAAATGGACCAGCACCAACGCCTGGGGTGAGCCGGTCAACCTGGAACTGACGCGCATCGGCGACAATCGCTATCAGGCGGTGAGCTACTTCAGGGCCAGGCCCAAGGAGCGCGAAGCCTATCCCTTCACCGTGTCGCGCCACGGCAGCCGCTGGTATCTTTCGGCGAAAGTGCCGGCGCAGTTCGGCGGGCATTTCACCATTGGCGGGTTTGAACTCACCGACAAGCATGAACTGGTGGTGTACAACCTCGACCTCGAACAAATCAAGCAGGCCCTGGGGCAGAACGTCTTGAGCGGCGAGAGCTTTCAGACCGACGACGGCGATGGCGTGTTGATCAACAGTCAGATGGACCAGGTGTCCGCCTACCTCGACGACCCGGCCAATTCCGATGTGTTCGTCGAAGTGGTGCGTTACCAGCGCCAGGCCAAAGCCAAGTAAACCAGCACAGAAGATTTCTATGGGAGTTTCGGGTGGACGATTACCAGCAGTCGATACGCATTTTGTCCGATCGCATTGTGCTGGCACAGACGCCGATTCGCGTCCTCGATGCGGTCAAATGGGACGACAACATCCGCAAGGGTTTCCTCAAGGCCAAGGGCAAGGAAATGCCGGCGGTGGACCGCGACTACTACCTCAACCGTCCGTTGGCTTTCGATTCCAGCAAGGTGAAGCTGGAGTTCCAGAACATCGAGCGCGACATCACCCGCCAGCTGGGTCAGTTCAACCCGGTCGGGCAGATCATGCGCCGCATGTGCAAGGAATACCGCATGGTGGTGCGCATGCTCGAAGCGCGCGGCACCGAGGATTTCGGCCTGATTTCCCAGGAGTTGTACGGCGCTGCGTCCGACGCGTTCCATGCCGGCGACCCGACGTTATCCGACCTGGGCATGATGTTGTCCGAATACCTGAACAACATCGACGGTCGTGGCGACCTCAAGGATGAACCGAAGACGCTGACGGCCAAGGATGCGGTCGACATGTTGCAGCATCGCCTGAACAAGGTGTTTGGCGAAGCCGAGGAAACCATCCGGGTGTTCGAGTCCGACGGGATCGTCGCCGATGCGGCGGCCGGCGCCGACTACATCAAGATCCGCTCCGACGCGATGTTCAACCAGCGCGACGTGCGCGCCCTTGAGGTTCACGAAGGGCTGGTGCACGTGGGCACCACGCTCAACGGCCTGAACCAGCCGATCTGCACCTTCCTGTCCAAGGGCCCGCCGTCGTCGACGGTGACCCAGGAAGGCCTGGCGATCCTGATGGAAATCATCACCTTCGCCTCCTATCCGAGTCGCCTGCGCAAACTGACCAACCGCACTCGCGCCATTCACATGGTGGAAGAGGGCGCGGACTTCCTGCAGGTGTTCGAGTTCTTCCGCGAACAAGGTTTCGAAATGCCCGAGAGCTACAGCAACGCCAGTCGCGTTTTCCGCGGCTCGGTGCCGACAGGTCTGCCCTTTACCAAAGACTTGTCCTACCTCAAGGGCTTCATCATGATTTACAACTACATTCAGCTGGCGGTGCGCAAAGGCAAGCTGGAGCAGATACCGCTGCTGTTTTGCGGAAAGACCACCCTGGAAGACATGCGCACCTTGCGCCTGCTGGTGGACGAAGGGTTGGTGGTACCGCCCAAATACCTGCCGGAGCAGTTTCGCGACATGAACGCGTTGTCGGCGTGGATGTGCTTCTCCAACTTCCTCAACCACCTGAGCCTGGACCGGATCGAGGCGGATTACTCCAATATCCTTTAATCACGACACCTTCTGTAGGAGCTGGCTTGCCAGCGAAGAACGATAACGCGGTGCGGCAGGTAAACCCGCGTTACGGCGTTCGCTGGCAAGCCAGCTCCTACAGGGTCAGATATTCACATATATCGCGAGGTTTCAACGGATGAGAATCCTCGGCATCTTCTGCCTTCTCCTGGCCCTGAGCGGTTGCAGCTCCCTGCTGTTCTACCCCGAGCCCGGCCAGCTGTTCACCCCGGAAAAAGCCAAGCTCGAATACCGCGAGGTCACCCTGACCACCGCCGACGGCCTCAAGCTGAACGCCTGGTGGCTGCCGGCGAAAAAGGGTGTCGAGGTCAAGGGCACCGTCCTGCACCTGCACGGCAACGGCGGCAACCTGCCCATGCACCTGGGCGGCAGCTGGTGGTTGCCCAAGGAGGGTTATCAGGTACTGCTGGTGGACTATCGCGGTTACGGCTTGTCCGAGGGCGAGCCGAGCCTGCCGGCGATCTATCAGGACATCGACGCCGCGTTCAAATGGCTCGACCAGGCACCCGAGGTCAAGGGCAAGCCGCTGATCCTGCTGGGCCAAAGCCTCGGTGGGGCGATGGCCGTTCACTACCTGGTGCAACACCCTGAGCGGCAAAAACAGCTCAAGGCGTTTGTGCTCGATGGCGTGCCCGCCAGCTACCGCAGCGTCGGTCGCTATGCGCTGAGCAATTCATGGGTGTTCTGGACGTTCCAGGTGCCGCTGTCCTGGCTGGTGCCCGACGGTGACAGCGCGATCAATTCCATGGCGCAGCTCAACGGCGTGCCGAAACTGATCTATCACAGCATCGACGATCCGATCGTGCCTCTTTCCAACGGCATCCGTCTGTATCAAGCTGCGCCGCCGCCGAGAGTGCTGCAACTGACCCGAGGCGGTCACGTGCAGACATTCGCCGACCCGGTGTGGCGCAAGGTCATGCTGCGTTTTCTTGAAGACCCGCAGCATTTCAACGGCCTGCGCCGCCTGGGCGAAATCCCCAATTACCCGGCGCCCGAACCTTCTGAAAATGAACCACCAGAGAGCCCGCAATGAGTGAAGAACGCAACGCCATCCCGCTGATCATCACCGGTATCTGCAGCATCCTGGGCACCGTCGCTGCCTTGTGGTGGTACGGCTACCTGCATTTCGCCAAGCCAGAGGATGCGTTGCTGCTCAACGAATTCACCATGCTCAAGACCGTGCCCGGCGAAGACTACAAAGTCTCCCTGGAACCGGCGGCGCAAGTGGCGCAGTGCATAGATGGGGTGTTGGTATTGTTCGACACTGAGCAGAAAGGCCTGACCGGCGTGCTTGTCAACGAGCGGAAAAAAGCCGTGCGTTGCATGGGGCAGGAAACCCCGCAGAAGCTGGAACAATAAACCGAGATCAAATGTGGGAGCGGGCTTGCTCGCGAAGGTGGTGTGTCAGTCAACATTTCTGTTGAATGTGAAACCGCCTTCGCGAGCAAGCCCGCTCCCACATTTAGTTTTGCATATAGCCAATTACTGAGTGTTGGCACTCACCGCCGAACGCGGGATCACCGGCTGGTTGTCATTGGAAATCGTCACTTCCACCCGGCGGTTCTGCGCCCGGCCCGAAGTACTGGTGTTATCCGCCACCGGGTATTCCTTGCCATAACCCTGAGCGACGATGCGGGTCGGGTCGACACCCATCTTCACCAGTGCCATGCGCACGGAGCCCGCTCGGCGTTCCGACAACGACTGGTTGTGCGAGGCGGTGCCGGTACTGTCGGTGTAGCCCTCGACAATCGCCTTGCGATCCGGGTTGTCCCGCAGGTACTGCGCCAGTTTGTTGATGTTCACCAGACCGTTGGATTTCAGCTCGGCCTTGTCGGTGGCGAACAGCACATCACCGAAGGTCACCAGCGTGCCGCGATCGGTCTGCTTGGCGTTGAGGCTGTCCTGCAGTTGTTTGATCTGCTGGTCGCGGGCGTCCAGACGGGCTTGGGCCCGTTGCGCGGAAGCGTTTTTCAGGTTGGCTTCGGCGGTGCGCAGGGCGATGGTCTGTTTCGCCACTTCGACACGCTGGTTGGTCAGGTAGGCCAACTGGTCGACCTTGGCCGCGTCTTCCTTGTCCAGATAAGCCTTGTCGGCTTTGTCCAGGTAATCGCTGGCTTCCTTGGTTTCCAGCGCCGCGACTTTGCTCGCCTGCGGGTTGGCTTGCAGGCCAGCATAGTTGGTGCGGGCCTGTTCAAGGCTAGGGTTCGGTGGCGTAGAGCACGCAGCCAGGGCGACGCTTGCGGCCAGCAGGGCAGGGATCATCACGTGTTTGTAATTCATGCTTTTGGAAATCATGGTTTCGTCCTTTTAGTCGAAAAGAAATACGTCGGGCCGCGCCGTTACTGAACGGTGCGCTGGCTTTCCTGACGCAGTTCCTGAACTCCTTTCTGAGAGTCCTTCACAGTCTGTTCGGCTTTCATCGCCTGGGCTTTGCGCTCGGCGACGCGAGCATCCCATTCAGCCTGTTCGGCCAGGGTCCTGGCTTGATCGTACTTTTTGTCGTGCATGGCAATTTCAGCTTGCTTGAGCTTGTCCTGGGCAGCCTTCATTTCCACCGCAGCGAATTCGGTACCACCGGCGCTGACGGCATCGTTGACCGCGGACTCGGTGACGGCGAATTGCTCGCTGGGTGGGTTACCGGCGCAACCGGCCAGTACCAGGCTGCCGCCGATCGCCAGTGCCGCCATTTTCAGGCTGTGCAGGGAAGAAAATGTGCCAGTTCGGGTTTTCATCGTTTTCAACTCCATGGGGCTAACTCCTGAGAAACGTGAACATCCATCCTGGGCAAGGAGCCGAAAGCTACCGTTTTGGGGGCGTTTTGATACGGCCGTCCCAGGCGTGGTTACTGGGTTGACCCGAGGCGTTTTTCGAAAGTTCAGAGAAATTAGCCTGCTACCGAAAAAAACTTCGATTCAGTGGACAGGGCTCTATATCGAGGAGTACGGCGATGAACATGGCTGTTCACGCCCCCTCGAAGGGGGGCGCGAGCAGCGGTTTTCAGAAGGGGATGAATACGGGGAAGTCAGTGTTTCTGCTTGTCGTTACCGGTCGACAAGTCGTGCAGATGACGACGGGACAACGCTAGAAAACGTGGGGTAGGGCCGATGTCTTCGTACAGCGGATCGCCTTCTTCATCCGTGGCGACCACGGTCGAACCTTTCACGTAGGGAAAGCTTTTTTCCAGCTCTTCCAGGGCGGCCCCGATCAGTTCGCCCAACAGTTCTTCGGGGCTGCGCTTGGGGTACATTTCGATGATCGCCGCAAGCCGTGCGGCAGCCTCCACGTCCAGATGAATCGAATAGCCTGTATCGGTCAGGCGACCTTTGGCGTTTTCTTCCCAGTGGTTGGCAAGCTCGCGGATTTTCATAATGACCTCATTGCGCTCCTGCTCCAGGCAGGCGGGGAATGTCCGGCAGGCGCCGGCGACAGCCGTTGTACGGCTTACTCTTGAGACTAGCTTCAACGCCAAAGGTTTACAGGCCCTTCGTCGTCTTGCTTGTAAGAACCGGTCTGGAGCGGCACTCTTAAGGTTCCTGGTCGACCGGATTTTTCCCTGGAGAACTGTTGATGACCGATATTGATGCACGCTTGCGCGAAGACGTTCACCTGCTGGGTGAGTTGTTGGGCAATACCATTCGTGAACAGTACGGGGACGGCTTTCTCGACAAGATCGAGCAGATCCGCAAGGGCGCCAAGGCGGACCGCCGCGGCTCCATGGACGCCGAACTGAGCGCCAGCCTCAACCAGTTGACGGAGGACGAATTGCTGCCGGTGGCGCGGGCCTTCAACCAGTTTCTCAACCTGGCCAACATCGCCGAGCAGTACCAGCTGATTCACCGTCGCGAAGAATCCCAGGCCGCGCCCTTCGAAGCGCGGGTGCTGCCGGAGTTGCTCGCCCGCCTGCGTGCTGAAGGTCATGGCGCCGAGGCCCTGGCCCGGCAACTGGGTCGGCTGGAAATCGAACTGGTGCTGACCGCGCACCCGACCGAAGTCGCGCGCCGCACGCTGATCCAGAAATACGACGCCATCGCCGCGCAACTGGCGGCCCAGGACCATCGCGACCTGACCAGCGCCGAGCGCGAGCAGATCAAGTCGACCTTGCAGCGCCTGATCGCCGAAGCCTGGCACACCGAAGAAATTCGCCGCACGCGCCCGACGCCGGTCGACGAAGCCAAATGGGGCTTCGCGGTGATCGAGCATTCGCTGTGGCAAGCGATCCCCAATTACCTGCGCAAGGCCGACCAGGCCCTGCACGCTGCCACCGGCCTGCGTTTGCCACTGCAAGCCGCACCGATTCGCTTTGCCTCGTGGATGGGCGGCGACCGCGACGGCAACCCGAACGTGACGGCGGCGGTGACCCGGGAAGTGCTGCTGCTGGCGCGCTGGATGGCGGCCGATCTGTACCTGCGCGATGTCGATCACCTGGCTGCCGAGTTGTCGATGCAGCAGGCCAGCGAGGAATTGAAGGCCAAGGCAGGCGACAGCGCCGAACCCTATCGCGCGGTGCTCAAACAGCTACGCGAACGCCTGCGGGCGACGAGAAACTGGGCGCACACCGCGTTGTCGACCCCGACGCCGGCACCGGCCGATGTGTTGCAGAACAATCGCGAGCTGCTCGACCCGCTGGAGTTGTGCTACCACTCGCTGCATGAGTGCGGCATGGGCGTGATTGCCGACGGTCCGTTGCTCGATTGCCTGCGCCGGGCAGTGACCTTCGGCCTGTTCCTGGTGCGCCTCGATGTGCGTCAGGACTCGTCGCGCCACACCGCGGCCATGACCGAAATCACCGACTACCTTGGCCTGGGTCGCTATGAGGACTGGAGCGAAGAAGAGCGCATCACCTTCCTGACGCGCGAACAGAATAACCGTCGGCCCTTGCTGCCGGCCCACTACAAGCCCTCGGCCGACACCGCCGAAGTGCTCGCGACCTGCCGGGAAATCGCCGCCGCGCCAGGGGCGTCGCTGGGTTCCTACGTGATCTCGATGGCCGGTGCCGCTTCCGATGTGCTGGCCGTGCAGCTGTTGCTCAAAGAGTCCGGGGTGCTGCGGCCGATGCGCGTGGTGCCGCTGTTCGAAACCCTCGCCGACCTCGACAACGCCGGCCCGGTGATCGAGAAGCTGTTGCTGCTGCCGGGTTATCGCTCGCGCCTGCAAGGCCCGCAGGAAGTGATGATCGGTTATTCCGACTCGGCCAAGGACGCCGGGACCACGGCCGCCGCCTGGGCACAATACCGGGCGCAGGAGCGGCTGGTGGATATCTGCCGCGAACAGCAAGTGGAACTGCTGTTGTTCCATGGTCGCGGTGGCACCGTGGGGCGTGGTGGCGGCCCGGCCCACGCGGCGATCCTGTCGCAGCCACCCGGTTCGGTTGCTGGACGTTTCCGCACCACCGAGCAGGGAGAAATGATTCGTTTCAAATTTGGCCTGCCGGACATCGCCGAGCAAAACCTCAACCTGTACCTGGCCGCGGTACTCGAGGCGACCTTGCTGCCGCCACCACCACCAACGCCTGAGTGGCGCCACTTGATGGACGAATTGGCCGCCGACGGAGTCAGCGCCTACCGCGCCGTGGTGCGGGAAAATCCACAGTTCGTGGAATATTTCCGCCAGTCCACCCCGGAACAGGAACTGGGGCGCCTGCCGCTGGGCAGTCGTCCGGCCAAGCGCCGCGCTGGCGGGATCGAAAGCCTGCGGGCCATCCCGTGGATCTTCGGCTGGACCCAGACCCGCCTGATGCTGCCGGCCTGGCTCGGTTGGGAAGCGGCCCTGAGCAAGGCGCTGGAGCGCGGTGAAGGCGCACTGCTTGCGCAGATGCGCGAGCAATGGCCGTTCTTCCGCACCCGCATCGACATGCTGGAAATGGTCCTGGCCAAGGCCGACGCGGATATCGCGCGGTCTTACGATGAGCGGCTGGTCGAACCGGACTTGCTGCCGTTGGGCGCGCACTTACGCGACCTATTGTCGCAGGCATGCACCATCGTTCTCGGGCTGACCGGTCAGTCGCAGCTGCTGGCACATAGCCCAGCCACCCTTGAATTCATCCGCCTGCGCAACACTTACCTCGACCCGCTTCATCTATTGCAGGCCGAGTTGCTGGCACGCTCGCGGCAACGAGATGTGGCACAGGATAGCCCGGTAGAACAGGCGTTGCTGGTGTCTGTGGCGGGGATTGCCGCCGGTTTGCGCAATACCGGCTAAGGTTTGTTGTCGTGCTTTGGAGCATCCGGCGCGAGCGTCGGATGTGCTTCGATAGCGGGTGCAAAAGTGCTGCCAAGCGACAGTTAATGATGGGGTTGCGACTTGGGGAACCGGGTTACAGGGTCACGACAGACAGCGGTTTCTCCGACTTTTGGCGGCTTGTGTGGGCGCAGCCTGCTGTGTATCTTGAGCAGCCTTTGGCCGTTTGGGCGGTCACGACCCTATTTTTGAGATTGGCCCCACGAGGCGAATCTGACGTTATCTAAATAAAAAATTGAGGAGCACATCGATGCGCGTCATTCTGCTGGGAGCTCCCGGGGCCGGTAAAGGTACTCAGGCTAAGTTCATCACCGAAAAATTCGGCATTCCACAAATCTCCACGGGCGACATGCTGCGCGCCGCGGTCAAGGCCGGCACCGAGCTGGGCATCAAGGCCAAGAGCATCATGGATGCCGGCGGCCTGGTGTCCGATGACTTGATCATCGCCCTGGTCAAGGACCGTATCGCCCAGCCCGACTGCGCCAACGGTTTCCTGTTCGACGGCTTCCCGCGCACCATTCCCCAGGCTGAAGCCCTGGTGACTGCTGGCGTCGAGCTGGATGCGGTGGTTGAAATCGCCGTTGAAGACGAAGAGATCGTGCAACGTATCGCCGGTCGCCGTGTTCACGAGGCCAGCGGCCGCGTTTACCACATCGTCTACAACCCGCCGAAAGTTGCCGGCAAGGACGACATCACTGGCGAAGAGCTGGTGCAGCGCAAGGACGACACCGAAGAAACCGTGCGTCATCGCCTGTCGGTCTACCATTCGCAGACCAAGCCGCTGGTGGCCTTCTACCAGGAGCTGTCGGCTGCCAATGGCAAGCCGAAGTACAGCCATATCGAAGGCGTCGGTTCGGTTGAAGCAATCACCGCCAAGGTGCTTGCAGCCCTGAGCTGAAAAATCGCTTGATCTTCTACGGCCCGCTTGCGGGCCGTAGTTGTTTATACTGACGCACTTTTTTCCGATCACTCTTGTGGATACATCGATGAGCACCTTGCTGGCCCTGGACACCGCGACTGAAGCTTGCTCCGTTGCCTTGCTGCATGACGGCAAAGTGACGAGCCATTACGAGGTGATTCCGCGCCTGCATGCACAGAAGCTGCTGCCGATGATCCAGCAGTTGCTCGCCGATGCCGGCACCACCCTGCAAGCGGTCGACGCCATCGCCTTCGGTCGCGGGCCGGGCGCGTTCACCGGCGTGCGCATTGCCATCGGTGTGGTGCAAGGCCTGGCGTTTGCGCTCGATCGCCCGGTGTTGCCAGTGTCGAACCTGGCCGTGCTGGCCCAACGCGCCTATCGCGAGCATGGTGTGAGCCAGGTCGCGGCGGCCATCGATGCGCGTATGGACGAGGTGTATTGGGGCTGCTACCGCGAGACGGCGGGGGAGATGCGCCTGGTCGGCGCTGAAGCGGTATTGCCACCGGAGTCGGCTGCCTTGCCGGCCGATGCCAGTGGCCAGTGGTTCGGTGCAGGCACCGGCTGGGGTTATGCCGAGCGCATCGCTGTCGAGCTGAGTGGCCAGGACGCGGGCATGTTGCCCCATGCCGAAGATTTGCTGACCCTGGCGCGCTTTGCCTGGGCGCGGGGCGAGGCGATCGTGGCGGATGAGGCGCAGCCGGTTTATCTGCGGGATAAAGTGGCGACGCCTAAGGCGCGTTAATCCTCCAGACCGAGTTGGTCCCATCGCGAGCAAGCCCGCTCCCACAGGTTCTCCACCACCCTGTGGGAGTGGGCTTGCTCCCACAGGATCTCCGCTAACCCTGTGGGAGCGGGCTTGCTCGCGAAGGCGATCTATCTGACAAAGCCAATCGTCAGTTTGTAACTCCAGCTTTTAAACCTTTTGCCTTTTATGTGTTCTAGTTATCACTAGGCGGTTTGCGATGTGGTTTAGGTGCCACTAGACTGCCATTACTGATACCGAGCATGCACCTATGCGTATAGACGGCGTTTCCTCTCAGTCCTACCCCATCAAGCGCAAGCCTCGCAAAGACCAGGTAGTGCATGACGAGTCCGTCGATATCGAGGGTGAGCTGGAGTTTGCCAGCGAAGAACAACTGGCTTCCCGTGCCGCCAAGGCCGCCGCGCAAAAGCTCAGCAATCTTCCCGCCCGTCAGCAGGACATGCTTTATCACCGCGCGATGAGCAAGAGCGTGGCAACGGCGCTGGCCAGTTACCTGAGCACCGCCAGTTTCGTCGATTGGGATGCGCAAGTGCTGGGCCTCGACCTGTACATCTGATGCTGCCTTACTACCTCGGTTGTCCGTCCTGGAGTGAAAACGCCTGGCGCGATTACCTGTACCCGCCCGCGGCCAGGCCCGCCGATTTCCTCAGTCTTTATGCCCAAGTGTTCAACGCCGTGGAAGGCAATACGACCTTCTACGCGAGCCCGGCTGCCAGCACCGTGCAGCGCTGGGCCGAGGTCATGCCCGGACACTTTCGCTTCACCGCGAAGTTTCCCCGCGAGATCAGCCACGGCGGTGACCTGCGCGAACAACTGACCGCCGCCGAAACCTTCACCCAGCTACTCAGCCCCCTCGGTGAGCGGGTGTCCCCACTGTGGTTGCAGTTGTCGAAGAGCTTCACACCACACCGCTTGCCGGAGCTGGCCGGATTTATCGATGGGCTGCAAGGGCCATTGGCGGTGGAAGTGCGCCATGACGACTTTTTCGCCAAGGGTGACAGCGAGCGCGAACTCAATCGCCTTCTACTCGATCGCGGCGTCGAACGTATCTGCCTCGATCCCCGTGCGCTGTTCAGCTGTACCTCGACCGAGCCCTCGGTGCTTCACGCCCAATCGAAGAAACCCCGGGTGCCACCACGCCCGGCAGCGTTCACGCAATTTCCGCAGGTGCGTTTCATCGGTCATCCGCAGCTTGAAGCCAACGATCCGTTCCTGGAGCCGTGGGTGGAAAAAATCGCCCTGTGGATCGAAGAGGGCCGTACGCCCTACATCTTCCTGCACACCGCCGACAACGTGCTCGCGGCGAAACTGGCGCAACGTTTTCACACACGCCTGATGTTGCGACTGCCTGGCTTGCCGGCGCTGCCTGAGCTATACAGAGAGCCCGCGGCCGAGCAACTTGGCTTGCTCTGACAGCGGACTCGTTTTCCTGCACAGGAGCCTGCCAATGGATGCGCAAACCCTTCGAGCCCAAGCGTTCAGAGTCCTGCACGAACGCCAAGGCGCTTTTGTGATTCCCAATCCGTGGGACGCCGGCTCGGCGAAAATGCTCGCCAGCCTGGGTTTCGAGGCGCTGGCGACTACCAGTGCCGGGTACGCTTTTTCCCAGGGCCGCCCCGATGGCGGCCTGACGCTGGACGACACCCTGGCCAACGTCCGGGCGATTGTCGCCGCCACCGACCTGCCGGTCGCAGTCGATCTGGAAAACGGCTTTGCCGATGATCCCGCCGAGTGTGCACAAAGCATTCTGGCAGCCGCGGCCGCCGGTGCCGTCGGCGGTTCGATCGAAGACTTCACCGGCCGTGCGGACGGTCCGATTTATTGCTTCGAACATGCTGTGGCGCGCATCGAGGCCGCCGTCGCTGCCGCCCGCAGCTTGCCTTTCGCGTTTACGCTGACTGCCCGGGCCGAGAATTACCTGCATGGCAATCCGGATCTGGCCGACACCATTCGCCGCTTGCAGGCGTTCGCCGAAGCCGGCGCCGACGTGTTGTATGCGCCAGGGTTGCGCAGCGCTGAAGAGGTATTGGCCGTGGTCCGCGCCGTGGCACCGAAGCCGGTCAACGTGTTGATGTCCGGCGGCTTGAAGCTGACGGTCGAGCAACTGGGCGAAATGGGCGTCAAGCGCATCAGTGTCGGCTCGGCGCTGGCCCTGGCGGCGTTAGGCGAGTTCTATCGCGCCGCCGAGGAGATCAAGACGTCGGGCACGTTCGGCTTCACGACGCGCTCCATGCCGTATGCCCAGGCCAATCAATTTTTCAAAGGCTGACGATGCGGTTTCGCGGGTGGCTTTTGCTGTTGATCATTGCAGCGGCGGGAGTGGGCGTCTGGCGCGGCTGGATCTCCCTGCCGCCACAGTGGAATCCCTGGGCGCCGCTCGATGTGAAAGCTGAGCCTAACCTTCTGACCCGCTACAAACTGATGCGTCTGCGCGATGATCCGCAGCTGTGCGACCAGGCGTTGAGCAGCTCCGGTTTGCGCGTGACCCGTCAGGCCGATAGCCCGGACGCCAAATGTCCGCTTACCGATACCCTGCGTGTCCAGGGCAGTGACGTGGCCCTGAGCAGCAGTTTCCTCGCCAGTTGCCGCTTGGCGGTGTCTTTCGCCCTGTTCGAGCATCACGCGCTGCAACCCGCGGCGCAGGCGGTCTATGGGCAAGCCGTCACGCGGGTCGATCATCTCGGCAGCTTTGCCTGTCGCAATGTCTACAGTCGCGAGAATGGCAGGCGTAGCCAGCATGCGTCGGCCAATGCCCTGGATATCGCCGGTTTTCGCCTGGCTGACGGTCGGACCATCAGCGTGCTCAAGGATTGGCCGAAGGGTAACCAGGACGCCGCGTTTCTAAGGCAGGTCCGCGATGGCGCCTGTGGCCTGTTCAGTGTGGTGTTGAGCCCGGATTACAACGCCGCCCATCGCAATCACTTTCATGTCGATGTCGGGCCTTGGTGGGTCTGTCGTTGAGGCTCAGGCGGCCAGGCGCAGGTTCTGCAGCACGATCGGGCGTGCCCAGCGGCTGTCGAAATCGAGCTGTTTCTGTTGCTCCACCATCTCTTCGGGCGAGAATGGCGGGAAGGGCTTGTCCAGCAGCTCGAGTTCGAACTCGGCGATGGGCAGGTGCAGCGCCCGCGGTTGCGGCGCCGGGCCAGTTTCTGGCAACGGTTGGCCGGCGGTGAGCACGATCGGGCGCACCCAGCCGCTCTCGAAGTCCTGCTGTTTTTGCTGGGCAACGATTTCTTCAGGCGGGAAGGGCGGGAACGGCTTGTCGGCCAGGTCCATTTCGAATTCGGCAATCGGCAGGAACAGCGGCTCGGGCGGACGAACTTCGTTGTCTTTCACATCGCATTCACGCTGGGAAACGATGTGCGCCAGCAAGTCGCTGCCTACGGTGGGCTCAACCGGGCTGTCGAGGTCGACCGGGGGAAAATTCAACGATTCAGGCAGCACTGCTTCACCCGACTGATCGGCCAGCGCACGGGCAAAGAAATCCTGCCAGAGGTGACTGACGCCGCTCAGCGCCTGGGTGTTGCGCAGGTTGTAATCGCCGTAGGGCGAGATAAAACCTGTGATTGTGGGTTGAATGTCTGACATTTCTCTCGGTCGACGCTCAGCTCTGGCAAAATGCTTGATAGTTTTGTTATCGGCCGTTTTTGCCGATCATTAATTTTTTGAGCGTGTTTTCCGATGATTGATCAACCAGCGGCCTGCCGCATCCATGTCGAGGCGCTGGGCGTGGCCTTCGAGCCCCAGGCCGAGCAATGGGCCGAGCGCCTGGGCCTGCCGCTGCAAGTGGCGGACGGCGAGTTCGCGTTGCAGGTGGGTGACCAGGGTTTGCAGCTGCAACAGCTGGGGCCGGATGCGCCCGGCCCGGTTCGGGTGGATTTCGTCGAGGGTGGCGCGGCGCATCGCCGGTTGTACGGTGGCGGCAGCGGGCAGATGATCGCCAAGGCCGTCGGCATCGCCCAGGGCGTGCGCCCGCGTGTGCTGGATGCCACCGCCGGGCTGGGCAAGGATGCGTTCGTGCTGGCGAGCCTGGGCTGCGAGATGAGCCTGATCGAGCGTCAGCCCTTGATCGGTGCCCTGCTCGAAGATGGCCTGGCCCGGGGCGCGGAAGATTTCGACGTGGCGCCCATCGTGGCGCGCATGCGCTTGCTCAAGGGCAACTCGATCGAGGTGATGCGCAATTGGGAAGGGGAGCCGCCGCAGGTGATCTACCTCGACCCGATGTTTCCCCATCGTGAGAAAACCGCCCTGGTGAAGAAGGAAATGCGCCTGTTCCGGCCGCTGGTGGGGGATGATCCGGATGCGCCGGCCTTGCTCGAAGCGGCGTTGGCGCTGGCCACCCACCGAGTGGTGGTGAAGCGCCCGCGCAAGGCGCCGTGCATTGAAGGGCCGAAGCCGAGTCATGCGCTGGATGGCAAGTCCAGCCGGTATGACATCTATCCGAAGAAGGCGCTCAAGCCGTAAGACCGAGTCGCCTGCTTCGCGAGCAAGCCCGCTCCCACAGGGATTTGTGTAACGCCTCGAACCCCTGTGGGAGCGGGCTTGCTCGCGAATACGCCGGCACAATCACTACAAATCCATCAGGCTCACTCAGGCCGATAAGCCCGCATGAACAACCCCACCACTTCCTGCACATGGCTCTCCGCCGCATCGCCGGTCAACGGCTCGCCGCAACCGTAAAGCAACCGGAAATTCGCCGCGCCCTTGAGCAGGCAGAAGAAGTGTTCCGCCGCGTTGCGCGGTTTATCGATACTCAACACACCACTCTCGTCGATCCGCGCCAGCAACCGCTCCATGCCATGCAGCATGCGCTGTGGCCCGGCCTCGAAGAAGATCAGCGAGAGTTTCGGGTCCTGGCTGCCCAGGGCCATGATCAGCCGGTGCAGGTTCACCGACTCGTCGCTGTTGATCAGCTGATGAAAGCCGCGGGCGATATTCAGCAGCACCGTTTCCACTGCCACGCCATCGGGCAATTCAAAGAACAGCGACGGCAATTGCTCCTCGCACTTGGCCACCACGGCAGCGGAGAACAGCGTCTCCTTGTCGTTGAAGTGGCTGTAGACCGTCAGCTTCGACACCCCGGCCTGCGCTGCAACGGCATCCATGCTGGTGTTGGCGTAACCCTTGGTCAGAAACAGCGTTTTCGCTGCATCGAGGATCGCCTGGCGCTTGGCCAGATCCTTGGGGCGGCCCGGGCCATTGGGTGCTGAAAGATTGTTCGGCATATTCGCTTTTATTACTGGACTGGTGAGTTTGCTATTAATAACATACTCGTCAGTATAATTATTCCAAGCACCATTGGCGAAAGGTCCTTCACCATGTTCCGCTATGCCTTGCCCCTCGCGTTGCCAGTCAGCCTGGCGTTCTTATTGACCGCGTGTGGTCACGAGGAGGCGCCCGTGGCCAGCGTGCGCCCGGCCATGGTGGTCCAGCCAGAGCCTTCGGCCCAGGCGATGGAAAGTTATCCCGGTGAAGTGCGCGCCCGTTTTGAACCGGACCTGGCGTTCCGCATTGGCGGCAAAGTCAGCCGACGACTGGTCGACGAAGGGCAGCGGGTCAAGGCCGATCAACCACTGGCAGAACTCGACCCCCAGGACGTGCGCCTGCAACTGGAAGCCACCCGTGCCCAGGTCGCGGCCGCCGAAGCCAATTTGAACATGGTGCGCGCCGAGCGTGATCGCTACAAAACGCTGATGGAGCGCCAGCTGGTCAGCCGCTCGCAGTACGACAATCACGAAAACCTGTACCGCTCCGGTGAAGCGCGCCTTAAACAGATCAAGGCCGAATTCAACGTCTCGACCAACCAGGCCAGTTACGCGGTATTGCGCGCGCCGCAGGATGGCATCGTTGCCAAGCGTGCGGTGGAAGTCGGGCAAGTGGTCGCGGCCGGGCAAACGGTGTTCACCTTGGCCACCGATGGCGAGCGTGAAGTGTTGATCAGCCTGCCGGAGCAAAGTTTCGGCCGCTTCAAGGTCGGCCAGCCGGTGGCGGTGGAGTTGTGGACGCAACCGGATCAACGCTTCGCCGGACACATCCGCGAGCTGTCGCCGGCCGCTGATCCCAAGTCCCGCACCTTCGCTGCACGTATCGCCTTCAATGCCGGCAAGGTGCCGGCCGAACTCGGCCAGAGCGCCCGTGTCTTCGTGCAGACGGCCGAAGCCGTGGCGTTGTCGGTGCCACTGTCGGCGCTGACTGCGGAAAACGGCGTGACCTACGTCTGGGTCGTCAGCGCCAACAACACCTTGAAGAAGACCCCGGTGCGGGTCGGCGCCTTCGGTGAGAAAACCGTTCCGGTGCTCGAAGGCCTCAATGCC
Organism: Pseudomonas sp. PLMAX; assembly: GCF_046042685.1. NCBI lineage: Bacteria > Pseudomonadati > Pseudomonadota > Gammaproteobacteria > Pseudomonadales > Pseudomonadaceae > Pseudomonas > Pseudomonas sp. PLMAX. Next base: position 1,366,771 of record NZ_CP064949.1, read on the forward strand.
AGCGACTGGGTGGTGGCCGCCGGCGTCCATGTGCTTCTCGACGGGCAGGCCGTACGCCCGGTGGATCGCTCCAACCGCGTGGTCAATCTGGCGGACAAGGAGTAATCCCCGATGGGTTTCAATCTTTCCGCCTGGGCGCTGCGCAATCGCCAGATCGTCCTGTTCCTGATGCTCTTGCTGGCGATCGTCGGCGCACTGTCCTACACCAAGCTGGGTCAAAGCGAAGACCCGCCCTTCACCTTCAAGGCCATGGTCATCCGCACCAACTGGCCGGGAGCGACCGCGCAGGAAGTCTCGCGCCAGGTCACCGAACGCATTGAAAAGAAGCTGATGGAAACCGGCGAGTACGAGCGCATCGTGTCGTTCTCCCGCCCCGGTGAATCCCAGGTAACCTTCATCGCCCGTGACTCCATGCACTCGGTGGATATCCCGGAACTCTGGTATCAGGTGCGCAAGAAGGTCAGCGACATTCGTCATACCCTGCCGCCGGGTATCCAGGGGCCGTTCTTCAACGATGAATTCGGCACCACCTTCGGCAATATCTACGCGCTGACCGGCGAGGGTTTCGATTACGCCGTGCTCAAGGACTACGCCGACCGCATCCAGATACAGCTGCAGCGGGTCAAGGATGTAGGCAAGGTCGACCTGCTCGGTTTGCAGGACGAGAAGATCTGGATCGAGCTGTCCAACGTCAAGCTCGCCACCCTCGGGCTGCCCTTGGCGGCGGTGCAACAAGCCCTTGAAGAACAGAATGCGGTGTCTACCGCGGGGTTCTTTGAAACCACCAGCGAGCGATTGCAGCTACGGGTCTCGGGGAATTTTCAGACGGTAGAGGAGATCAAGAACTTCCCGATTCGCGTCGGCGATCGGACGTTCCGCATCTCGGATGTCGCGAACGTGCGTCGCGGGTTCAACGATCCACCGGCTCCGCGTATGCGCTTCATGGCTGAAGACGCCATCGGCCTGGCGGTGGCGATGAAGGACGGTGGTGACATCCTGGTGCTGGGCAAGGCCCTGGAAATCGAGTTTGCCCGTATCCAGAAGAATCTCCCGGCCGGCATGCAATTGCGCAAGGTCTCCGACCAACCGGCCGCGGTGAAAACCGGGGTCGGCGAGTTCGTCCAGGTGTTGGTCGAAGCGCTGGCCATCGTGTTGCTGGTGAGCTTCTTCTCCCTCGGTGTGCGCACCGGCATGGTGGTGGCCCTGGCCATTCCGCTGGTGCTGGCGATGACGTTCGCCTGCATGTATTACCTGGGGATCGGCCTGCACAAGATTTCCCTCGGCGCACTGGTGCTGGCGCTGGGCTTGCTGGTGGACGACGCCATCATCGCCGTGGAAATGATGGCGATCAAAATGGAGCAGGGCTTCGATCGGATCAAGGCGGCGAGCTATGCCTGGACCAGCACCGCCTTCCCGATGCTCACCGGTACGCTGATCACCGCCGCCGGTTTCCTGCCGATCGCCACCGCGCAATCGGGCACCGGCGAATACACCCGTTCGATCTTCGAAGTGGTGACCATTGCGCTGCTGGCATCCTGGGTGGCGGCGGTGCTCTTCGTGCCGTATTTGGGGGAAAAACTCCTGCCGGACCTGGCGAAAATTCATGCAGCCAAACATGGTGCCGGCCAACCCGATCCTTACGCTACGCCGTTTTATCAGCGCGTTCGGCGTCTGGTGGAATGGTGCGTGCGCTGGCGTAAAACCGTGATCACCGCGACCGTGGTGCTGTTCATTGCCTCCATCGTGCTGTTCCGCTTCGTGCCGCAACAGTTCTTCCCGGCCTCCGGCCGTCTGGAGTTGATGGTCGACCTGAAGCTGGCCGAAGGCGCATCCCTGAGCAATACGGCCGAAGAGGTCAAGCGCCTCGAAGCGTTGCTCAAGGACAAAGCCGGAATCGACAACTACGTGGCCTACGTCGGCACCGGTTCGCCGCGTTTTTACCTGCCGTTGGATCAGCAGCTGCCCGCCGCGAGCTTCGCCCAGTTTGTCGTCCTGGCGAAAACCATCGAGGATCGCGAACCCCTGCGCACCTGGCTGATCACCACCCTCAACGAACAATTCCCGGCCTTGCGCTCGCGGGTCACGCGCCTGGAAAACGGCCCGCCGGTTGGCTATCCGGTGCAGTTCCGGGTGACCGGTGAACACATCGAGGAAGTCCGCGCACTGGCCCGCAAAGTCGCGGCCAAGGTTCGCGAAAACCCCCATGTGGTCAACGTCCACCTGGACTGGGAAGAGCCGAGCAAGGTGGTGTACCTGAACATTGATCAGGACCGTGCGCGGGCCCTGGGGGTGAGCACGGCGAACCTGTCGAAGTTCCTGCAGAGCTCGCTGACCGGTTCCAGCGTCAGCCAGTACCGCGAAGACAACGAGTTGATCGAGATCCTGTTGCGCGGCACCTTGCACGAGCGCACCGAGCTGTCGCTGCTGCCAAGCCTGGCGGTGCCGACCGACAATGGCCGCAGCGTCGCCCTGTCGCAGATTGCGACCCTGGAATACGGCTTTGAAGAAGGCGTGATCTGGCACCGCAATCGCCTGCCCAACGTCACCGTGCGTGCCGATATCTATGGCAAGGAACAACCGGCGACTTTGGTGCAGCAGATCATGCCGACACTTGATCCGATCCGCGCTGAACTGCCCGACGGCTACTTGCTGGATGTCGGCGGTACCGTGGAAGACTCGGCACGCGGGCAGAACTCGGTGAAGGCTGGCGTGCCGTTGTTCATCGTGGTGGTGTTGACCTTGCTGATGCTGCAGTTGCGCAGTTTCTCACGCACGGCAATGGTGTTCCTGACGGCGCCCTTGGGCTTGATCGGAGTGACGCTGTTCCTGATGGTGTTCCGCCAGCCGTTCGGCTTTGTCGCCATGCTAGGGACCATCGCGCTGTCGGGGATGATCATGCGTAACTCGGTGATCCTGGTGGATCAGATCGAACAGGACATCGCTGCCGGGTTGAAGCCTTGGCAGGCGATCATCGAGGCCACGGTGCGGCGGTTCCGGCCGATTGTGTTGACCGCGCTGGCGGCTGTGCTGGCGATGATACCGCTGTCGCGCAGTGTGTTCTTCGGGCCGATGGCGGTGGCGATCATGGGCGGTTTGATTGTGGCGACGGCGTTGACGCTGTTGTTCCTGCCGGCATTGTATGCGGCCTGGTTCCGGGTCAAAAAGGAGCCGATCTGACCTTGGGCGGCCTTCGGGCCGACCCTTTGCTCGCGGCTGTACCCGATCTGCTGTAGGCGCTGGCTTGCCGGCGATGACGGCCTGACAGCCAAACCGAGCCAGCGGAACTTCCTACAGCCATATCAGAACCGTCCGATATTGAGCCCGAGGCCCGGATGTTGTACTCAAGATTCGGTTTCACGAGTTCTGAGACGGCATCAATGAAAAAGCCACCCATGCTGAAGGGGAGGTCAGACCCGGTTTTCGATTTGCTGACAAAATCGCCACACAAGGAACGCCGAAAGCCCGAACAGCGCAGTACGCTAGCCTGTTGCTCGCCGGGGGTTCTGCGGGTCAACGATGACGTGGTGGTGCAGGACGGCCAGGGCAATACGGTTCATGTTCCGCCTCTCGCCGCGGGGCTCGCGGCTCGATTGCGGGTGCTGTCGAAGTGGATCAATCAATCCCATGACGATCCGCATCGGGCGGATTACCTGCACCCGTTGATCAAGGGTATCGCGCTGCATTTCGCGCTGGGTTATGAGCATCCATTTCGTGATGGCAACGGTCGCGTCGCACGGGCGTTGTTCTACTGGTTCATGTTCAAGAATGATTTCTCGGCGTTTCGTTACATCGCGATCAGCGTCTTGCTACGCAATGCGCCGGTGAAATACGGACGCTCCTATCTCAATAGCGAAGCGGATGACCTGGACTTGACGTACTTCATCGATTTCCAGTGTTGGGTGGTGCTGCGTGCTGTCAGCAGCTTTACCGAGGCTTATAGGAAAAGTCTGGTTAATGCCGAGAGCTTCGATCGTTGGTTGTCGGAGTCCGGGTTTTTTGAGCGGGTAGGAGCTGCCGAAGGCTGCGATCTTTAGATCTTGTTTTTTAAATCAAAATCAAGAGATCGCAGCCTGCGGCAGCTCCTACAGGTGGTTGTTACAGTGTGCCGAATACTTTCTTGGCCAAACTGGTCGCCGCAGCCGCCGGGTTCTGGCGGATGGTTTCTTCCTGTTTGGCAATCATCTCGAACAAGCCGTTCAACGCCTGTTCGGTCACATAGTTCTCGACGTTGGCACTCTTCGCGTCGATCACGCCCATGGTCGCGGCCTGACCGGCGAACGAGTTGTACTGCTGGGCCAGGCCGACCTGGTCGGTGGCTTGCTTGACGATCGGCAGGAACCTGGCGCGGATCTGTTCGCGGCTGGTCTTGTTCAGGTACTGGGTGGCTGAGTCATTGCCGCCACTGAGGATGCCCTTGGCGTCTGCAACGGACATTTTCTTCACCGCGTCGACGAGGATCGGCTGGGCCTGGGTCACGGCGGTTTCCGCCGCTTTGTTCATACTGGTTTCCAGTTGATCGACCTGATCACCCATGCCGAACTGTTTCATTTTGCTGGCGACCTTGCCCAGTTTGCCCGGCAGTTCGATCTTCACGTCCGGATTGTTGCTGAAGCCGCCCGGGGTGCCGAGTTGTTTCACGGCCAGTTGCGCGCCTTGGGTCAGGGCGTCCTTGAGTCCGCCGGTGGCGTCTTTCTGCGACAGGTCAGTGAGGGACAGCGCCATAGCGCTGGCAGAGATCATCAAACCTGCGCACAGGGCGGTAAAACGGATTTTTTTCATGAAGCGGATCCTTGTCATTGGCGCCTGAAGAAGAGCAGCGCCAACGACAATTTAACGGATTTCGCCTGCAATATCGCCTCGCAAACCGATCCAGGCATCTGGCATTACATCAGGCATCCGGCTGCGCGGTTGCGGCGACGTTGTCGACCCGTATGTCCAGTGGCTGCAAATAGTCGACACCCAACTCTACCGGGTAGCGTTCAGTGTTGATAAAGATGAGCCGTCCTTCGTTTTCGATTTGTGCACGGATTGCGTAGGTGTGACCTGGCTGAATATCCGCGGTGCTGTACTCAAGATTGAAACTCAACCCGGCGGTCTCAGCATTGCGGGTAACCTGGACAGCGAGCTGCCTGGCCGGTGCATCAGCCAGGGAGACGTCCTCCAGGCTGACTTGAAGTGTCGAGTTCGGTGCGAGCCCGATCCTCTGCAGATAGTGAACGGTACCGTTGATGCTCTTGGTGTTTTCGTTGTTCATCATGATTTCCTTATCCAACGATTCGTCGAAGATGACGAGTGCCAAGCATATGGTTGGATTAGCCAAACCCCTGTAGGGGAATTCGGCAAATCCACGACGAATCTTCCTGAACATCCATGTTCAGGGTCGTCAGGAATTTCAGGGCGCGGTGGGTGGCGGTTGATCCGCCGCATCTTCACTGCGATGCAACGCCACCTGACGGATCGACAAGCGAATCTCCGCCGGCAATACCCGCTTGGCCGCGCCTTCTGCCAGTTCACCGAGCAGTTCGTGGTAGCTCAGCTTGCCGGCTTCGTCGCGCTTGAGCACTTCAAGGTCGAGCATCGTCTGGATGAAGTGGCGGAACAGGCTCTTGTCGAAGAATTCCGGGGCGTTCAGGCCATGCAGGATCGACAGGCGCTGGGCCATGACCGTGCACAGGTCTTCCAGTTCTTCGGCGCTGATGCTGTTCTGGCCGCTGTTGAGCAGCAGGGAGACGGTCATGTAGAAGCGCTGCAAGGTCTGGGCGATGCTTTTCGACAGCAGCGTCAGCAATACGAAATGCCGTGAACTTGGTGCCGGACGCAGGTAGACGTCGTTCTCGAAGCGCAACAGACCTTGCTCGACGAAGGCTTGCAGCCACTGGTCGATCACCGCATCCAGCTCGTCCAGCGACCAGCGAATGAACAACTCTGCTTGCAGGTAGGGGTACAGCGCACGGGTGTAGCGCAGGATCTGTTCGCGGCTCATGCGCGACGCGCTCTGGAAGAAACTCGCCAGCAGCGCCGGCAGCGCAAAGATGTGCAGCACGTTGTTGCGGTAGTAGGTCATCAGGACGGCGTTCTGCTCGTCCAGATAGAGAATCTTGCCCAAGGCATCGCTCTGCTCGGAGAGCAGGTCCATGTCCTTCACATGCTCGATCAACGCCCGGCCGTCACCTTCCGGCAACGTGGTGTGCGGTGAGTACGGGACTTTGCGCAACAACGCCAGGTACAGGTCGAGCACCCGCGCCATGGCGCGATCGTCCAGGGCCAGGCGGCTGGTGGACAGTAGCGCCAGCGCGACCAGGTTGACCGGGTTGATCGCCGCCGCTTCGTTCAAGTGCTGTGCGACTTTCTCACCGAGGCGGTTGGTGGTTTCGTTGAGCCAGGCGGGTTTGAACTGCGGGCCCAGTTCCTGCTTGCGCCAGTCCGGCTGTTCGCTGTCGAGGAATTCCGCGAGTTTGATCGGCTCACCGAAGTTCACCGCGACCTGACCGAAGCGCTGCTTGAGGGCGCCGATGACTTTGAAGATGTCGAAGATCGATTCTTTCTTCTTGGTCGCGCCACGCAACTCGCCAAGGTAGGTGCGGCCTTCCAGCACGCGCTCGTAACCGATGTACACCGGCACGAAGACGATGGGCATGCGCGACGAGCGCAGGAAGCTGCGCAGGGTGATCGCCAGCATCCCGGTCTTCGGCTGCAGCATGCGCCCGGTGCGCGAACGGCCGCCCTCGACGAAGTACTCCACCGGGAAGCCCTTGGTGAACAGGGTATGCAGGTATTCGTTGAACACCGAGGTGTACAGCGGGTTGCCCTTGAACGTGCGGCGCATGAAGAACGCGCCGCCACGGCGCAGCAGGCTGCCGATCACCGGCATGTTCAGGTTGATACCGGCGGCGATGTGCGGCGGGGTCAGGCCGTTGCGAAACAGCAGGTACGACAGCAGCAGGTAGTCGATGTGGCTGCGGTGGCACGGGACGTAGATCACTTCGTGACCCTGGGCGACCTTCTGTACGCCTTCGATGTGGTTGACCTTGATGCCGTCGTAGATCTTGTTCCAGAACCAGCTCAGCACCACTTCCAGGAAACGGATAGCGGTGTAGGTGTAGTCCGAGGCGATCTCGTTGCCATAGCGCAGGGCCTGGGCCTTGGCTTTCTCCGGCGAGATGTTCTCGCGCTCGGCTTCGTCGAGGATCGCTTGCCGGACCAGGGGCTGGTTGACCAGGCCCTTGACCAGGTTGCGTCGGTGGGAAATGTCCGGGCCGATCACTGCGGCCTTCAGGTTGCGGAAGTGCACCCGCAGGATGCGCTGGGCCATGCGCACGGTGCGCTCGTGGCCCTTGTTGTGCTCGATCAGTTCGCGCAGGTGGATGGGTGCGGAGAACTGCACGCGGGTCTTGCGTCCCAGCACGATGATGCTGAGCAGGCGACGCAGGCGCCCGGTGACCGCCCAGCTGTCGGCGAACAACAGTTTCCATGGACTGTTTTCGCTGTCCGGCGACTGGCCCCAGAACACGCTGACCGGAATGATCTGCGCGTCTTCGGCGGCGTTCTGGCTCAAGGCGCTGACCAGGCGGGTCAGGGTGGGCGGCGCACCGCGCTTGTCCTGGCGGCCGAGCCAGTCCGGGTCCGGGGTCAGGTAGAAGAACGCGGCCGGTTCCAGCAGGTTGCCCACCGATACCGGCAACACCGGCCGCGGCAGGCCGGCCTTGGTGCATTCGGTGTCGACCACGGCGAGGTCGGTCAGCGAAGGGTTTTGCAGGACGTAGAACACCGGACGACTGCGGTCGAGGTTGAGGGTGAACGACGACTGGTTGATCGTCTCCGAGCGAACCCAGAGGTACAACAGTCGGCGCAGGGTGCCAAACACAAGACGGCGGAACGGGGAGCGGGTCATACGGCTTCTGCGTGAGTGAATAAAACCGAGCGGTTGCTCGGGCGCTCGATAGTGTGCCGTATTCATCGAAAATCGGCAAAAAAGCGGTCAACCAATCTGTAGTTGAGAGTTTCTGTGCCTGTCATATACTCGGCCGCTCAAAATAAAAACAACGGGGGTACTGAAAATGGCTACGCGCGAAACCGGCAACGTGAAGTGGTTCAACGACGCCAAGGGCTACGGCTTTATTCAACGCGAGGACGGGGTGGACGTGTTCGTGCATTACCGCGCGATTCGCGGCGAAGGGCATCGTTCGCTGACCGAAGGCCAGCAGGTTGAGTATGGGGTGGTGACTGGCGAGAAGGGGTTGCAGGCCGAGGATGTCGTAGGTCTGTAACTCGGATCTTCAGATCAGCCAGAACCAATGTGGGAGCGGGCTTGCTCGCGAATGCGGTGTGTCAGTCAACGTTGATGGCGACTGACACACCGCATTCGCGAGCAAGCCCGCTCCCACATGTGTTTGGCGTCGTTTACGCGGTTTTCCAGGTGATCTCTTCTTCACCATCGGCGCTGATGCGAATCCAGCGATCCGCCGTCTCTTCACCTTCTTCCTCGACCCAGCTACCCGGTGCGCAGCGCACTTCGACGTTCAGCGCGGCAAACGCGGCGCGGGCGCAGGCGATGTCGTCGTCCCACGGCGTCTGGTCGCTTTCCAGGTACAGGCTGTTCCACTTTCCTACGGCCTTGGGCAACCAGGTCACCGGCACATTGCCCGCCTTGCACTTGTAGGTCTGGCCTTTCTGTACCCAGTCGGTGCACGGGCCCAGTGCCGTGCCGAGCCAGGCCGAGATGGCCTTGTGGTCGACGTCGGCGTCTTTCAGGTAAATCTCGATATCGGGTTGGCGCATGGATGTCCTCACTGCGTGTCTGAAAAATCCATTCGCGGATTTAGCCGGCCTCGGGCCGTTGCCCAAGGCCAAAAATGTTTGAAGTTATTGAAGTACGAAATAATCGTAGCGCATCGATACGGTGACCTCGAAGGGTTCGACCTGCTCGATCACCGCTGCCCGGCGTTCGGCACTCGCACGCCAGCCGTGGGGCGTCATGGCCAGCAGGTTCGCCCGGTCCTGGCCGCTGGTGAGCGTCAGTTTGAAGGTCAGGGTTTCACTGTGCGCCAGCGCCATGCCTTCGGGCACCAGGTCCAGGTGCTTGTCGTCGATGTACTCGCGCACTTCGTCGTACAGCCGCTCGCGTAATTCCATCAGGTGGCCGCTGGTCGGTCCGACTTTCATCAGGCCGCCGCCGGGGCTGAGCAGGCGTTTGGCTTCGTCCCAATCCAGCGGGCTGAAGACGCTGGCGAGGAACTGACAGCTGCCCGACGCCAGAGGTACGCGGGCCATGCTGGCGATCAACCAGGTGAGCCCGGGATTGCGTTTGCACGCACGCTTGACCGCTTCCCGGGAAATGTCCAGGGCGTAGCCGTCGGCCACCGGCAAGGCGTCGGCGATCTGCGCGGTGTAGTAACCCTCGCCACAGCCGATGTCGACCCAGCGCTGTGGCGCGTAGCCGGCAGCCAGCTGCGCCAGGCGCTTGGCCACCGGCGCGTAATGGCCGGCGTTGAGGAAGTCGCGGCGGGCTTCGACCATCGCCTGGTTATCCCCAGGGTCGCGGCTGTTCTTGTGCTGCACCGGCAACAGGTTCAGGTAACCCTGGCGCGCGCGGTCGAAACGATGCCCGGCGGGGCAGGCCACGCCGTTGTCCACCGCGCCCAGCGGTTCGCTGCAGATCGGACACGCGAGCATCAGGCGAGCAACTTGATCAGGGTCTGGTAGTAAATCTCGGTCAGCACGTCGAGGTCAGCCGCCAGTACGCGCTCGTTGACCTGGTGGATGGTCGCGTTGACCGGCCCCAGTTCGACTACTTGCGTGCCCATGGTCGCGATGAAGCGGCCGTCGGAGGTGCCCCCACTGGTGGACGCCTTGGTGTCCCGACCGGTGATGTCCTTGATGCTCGACGACACCGCATCGAGCAGGGCGCCCGGCTCGGTGAGGAACGGCAGGCCGGACAATGCCCAGTCGATGTGCCAGTCCAGGCCGTGCTTGTCGAGGATGTCGGCGACGCGCTTTTGCAGGCCTTCGACGGTGGATTCGGTGGAGAAGCGGAAGTTGAACACGGCGACCAGGTCACCCGGGATGACGTTGGTCGCGCCGGTGCCGGAGTTGACGTTGGAAATCTGGAAACTGGTCGGCGGGAAGAAGTCGTTGCCGTGGTCCCAGTGCTCGGCGGCCAATTCCGCGAGGGCCGGGGCGGCGAGGTGGATCGGGTTCTTCGCCAGGTGCGGATAGGCCACGTGGCCCTGCACACCGCGTACGGTCAGCTTGGCACCGAGTGAGCCGCGACGGCCGTTCTTGACCACGTCACCGACCAGGGTGGTGCTCGACGGTTCGCCGACGATGCACCAGTCCAGACGCTCCTTGCGCGCAGCCAGGCGCTCAACCACTGCCTTGGTGCCGTGATGCGCCGGGCCTTCTTCATCACTGGTGATCAGGAAGGCGACCTTGCCTTTGTGATCCGGGTAGTCGGCGACGAAACGCTCGGCGGCCACGGTCATCGATGCCAGGCTGCCTTTCATGTCCGCCGCGCCACGGCCGCAGAGCATGCCGTGCTCGTCGATCACCGCATTGAACGGGTCGATCTGCCAGGCCGTTACCGGGCCCGTCGGTACCACGTCGGTGTGGCCGGCGAAGCACAGCACCGGGCCGTCGTGTTTGCCGTGGGTGGCCCAGAAGTTATCCACATCTTCGATGCGCATCGGTTCCAGGGCAAAACCGGCATCGCCCAGGCGCTGCATCATCTGCTTCTGGCAATCGGCGTCGACCGGGGTCACGGACGGACGGCGGATCAGGTCGATGGCGAGTTGAAGGGTCGGCGAAAGGTCGGCGTGGGCCGTCATGGAAAACTCCGGAAAACTTGAAATTGGCACCGGGCTAATGTGGGAGCGGCGGTTCGACGCTTCGACTTGCTCGCGAATGCAGTGTGTCAGAAAACATAAATGTTGATTGTTACACCGCATTCGCGAGCAAGCCCGCTCCCACAGGTATTGAGTACGGCCAGTGAGACTGTAATCACGCCAAGCCCCGCAAAATGGCGGTTATCTTAAAGCAAAACGGCGACCATTGGCCGCCGTTTAGTGTATCCGGCCTTATTTAGACCACGGGTGCCGTTTGCGCCTCGACCGACGGCTTGGGCAGCGAAGACAGGAACGCCATGATCAGCGCGGCCAGGTACGGCAGCGACTGCACCAGCAACATGGTCACCCAGAAGCGCATGTCGTTGCTCGGCATGCCGTTCACCAGGTAGATCCCCAGGGCCGCGCCCCACAACAGCAACATGATGAACACTTCTTCGCGGGCCTCGGAAATCGCCACCCAGAAGCCGTGGTTATCGGCATTCTTCGGCGTGCGGAAGAACGGAATGCTGCTGGTGAAGAAACCGTACAACACCGCCTTGGCGATGGTGTGCGACAACGCCAGCCCGGCCAGCGCCGCGCAGAAGGCATCCTTGAGGTTCACGCCCACCGCGCGACGGTAGAGGAAGATGATCTTGCCGACCTTGAACACGAACAGCGCCAGGGGCGGGATGGCGAAAATCAGCAGCGGCGGGTCGACCCGTTGCGGCACGATGATCATCGCCGCCGACCACAACAATGCGCCGACGGTGAAGAAGATGTTCATGCCATCGGCCACCCACGGCAGCCAGCCCGCGAGGAAGTGGTAGCGCTGGCCGCGCGTCAGCTCGGTGTCCTTGCCGCGCAGCAGGCTGCGGGTGTGACGCTTGATGATCTGGATCGCGCCGTAGGCCCAGCGGAAACGTTGTTTCTTGAAGTCGATGAAGGTATCAGGCATCAAGCCTTTGCCGTAGCTGTCGTGGTAATACGCCGCCGACAGGCCTTTTTCGAACACCCGCAGGCCCAACTCGGCGTCTTCACAGATGCACCAGTCGGCCCAGCCCAATTCTTCGAGCACCGAGCGGCGGGTCATGGTCATGGTGCCGTGCTGGATGATCGCGTCACGGTCGTTGCGGGTGACCATGCCGATGTGGAAGAAACCTTTGTACTCGGCGTAGCAGAGCTTCTTGAAGGTACTTTCGTTCTGGTCGCGGTAGTCCTGCGGCGACTGCACCACGGCGATCTTCGGATCGGCGAAGTGCGGCACCATGTGCTTGAGCCAGTTGGGGTGCACGCAATAATCGGAATCGATCACCGCGATCACTTCGGCATCCTTGGCGGTGTGCGGAATCAGGTAGTTCAGCGCGCCGCCCTTGAAACCGGCCAGGGGCGCGACGTGGAAGAACTTGAAGCGCGGGCCGAGGGTTGCGCAGTAGTCGCGCACCGGCTCCCAGACCGCCGGGTCCTTGGTGTTGTTGTCGATGATCAGGACTTCGAAGTCCGGATAGTCGAGGTTGGCCAAGGCGTTGAGGGTCTGTTTGACCATCTCCGGCGGCTCGTTGTAGCACGGCACGTGGATCGACACTTTCGGACGGTAGCTGGAGTCGCCTTCCACCGGCAGGAACTCGCGTCGGCGCTTATGCACCCACACGGCCTCGGCCAGTTCATGGGCCTCGGTCAGCAACACGATGAACACCCCGAGCGCACCGAGGGCGAGCAGGAACCCAACGGTCAGGCTGAACCAGGTGCTGTATTGCAGGCTGTAGTCATAACCGATCCACACCAGCACCGAACCGCAGAGGAACGCGATAAAGGTCAGGAAGGTGCGGCCACGCTGGCGCAACGCCGAGCCGTCGATCATCAACAGGGTCAACGACAGCAGGGCCAGCACCACCGAACCCACGGCCAGCACGCGCCATTGCGGAATGGCGACCACCGGGCCTTCGAAGTTGAATTTCTGTTGGCGCGCGGCGTTGAACACGCCCCAATAAGCACCCACCGAGCCTTCGTCACTGGCCTTCCACGGCTGGTCGAAGGCTTCGATCACGAAGTAGTTGAAGCCCTGGCGGTTGAGCTTGTTGACCAGGGTTCGCAGGTAGATCGCCTGGTCTGCCGGCGACGCATCGGCGCCCCCGCGCATGCGGCCGTTGCTCGGCCAGCCCACTTCGGAGAGCAGCAGCGGTTTTTTCGGGAACATCTTTTTCAGGTCGCGGGCGCGGTCGAGGACGAACTGCCCGGCCTTGTCCATCGGGATGAATTCCCAGTACGGCAGCACGTGGGCGGCGATCAGGTCGACGTGCTTGGCCAGTTCCGGGTGCTCTTCCCAGACGTGCCACTGTTCGGACGTGGTCACCGGCACTTTCACGGCAGCGCGGACGCGGTCGAGCATGACGCTGAGTTCCTGGGCGGTGATTTCCTTGCGGAAGATCGCTTCGTTACCGACCACCACGCGAACCACACTGCGTGAGGTGTTGGCGATTTCGATGGCGCGGGTGATTTCGCGCTCGTTGCGCTCCTGGTCCGGGCTGATCCAGATCCCCAGGGTCACGCGCAGGCCAAACTCTTCCGCCAGCTTGGGAATGTTCTCCAGCGTACCGTCGACCGAGTAAGTACGGATATTGTCCGTCAACTTGCTCATGATCTCCAGGTCACGACGCATTTGATCGTCGGTCGGGTACTGCTCTTTCTGCGGGAATTGACCCTGCTGGAAAGGTGAGTACGAGAAGCCGGAGATCTGTTCGGGCCAGTTGGGGGCGGTCACCGGGCGGTTGATCAGCGCCCAGAAGCCGGTAAACAAGGCAGCGATGGCGAGCACCACCACCAGGTTGAGTCCAAATTTACGCGATGACATAGTTATTTCGGGTTCCAAAGACTGTGGAACGAAGGAACGGTCGGACCGCCGAGGGGCGCGCATCCTACACTGGGCATTCTCTGAACGTACAGCGGACAGGGAATTACCCGATATTGGGCAGTTTGATTTCGTTAAAGTTCTTTCAGCTTTTCATGTAACTGATTTTGTCTTCATATCGCCATATAATGCCCGCCGGTTTTTGGGGTTATGGTCATGAGTACAGAAGATCCGCGGTTTGCAGGCATCGCCCGTTTGTATGGCATCGAAGGCCTTGAGCGCTTGAAAGCGGCGCATGTGGCGATCGTCGGTGTCGGTGGCGTCGGCTCCTGGGCGGCGGAAGCCATGGCGCGTTGCGGTGTGGGCGAGATATCACTGTTCGATCTGGATGATGTCTGCGTGAGCAACGCCAACCGCCAGTTGCATGCGCTGGACAGCACCGTCGGCAAACCCAAGGTCGAGGTGATGGCCGAGCGCCTGCGCGGGATCAACCCGGACTGCACGGTGCACGCGGTGCCGGATTTCGTCACGCGCGAGACCATGGCCGAGTACATCACGCCGAACATCGACTGCGTGATCGACTGCATCGACAGCGTCAACGCCAAGGCGGCGCTGATCGCCTGGTGCAAGCGGCGCAAGATCCAGATCATCACCACCGGCGGTGCGGGCGGGCAGATCGACCCGACGCTGATCCAGGTCTGCGACCTCAACCGCACGTTCAATGACCCGCTGGCTTCGAAAGTACGCTCCACCTTGCGTCGCGACTATGGCTTCTCGCGCACCGTGACCCGTCATTACAGCGTGCCGTGCGTGTTCTCCACCGAACAACTGCGCTACCCGAAACCGGATGGCAGCATTTGTTTGCAGAAGAGTTTTGTCGGCGATGGCGTGAAGCTCGATTGTGCCGGCGGCTTTGGCGCGGTGATGATGGTGACGGCGACCTTCGGCATGGTCGCGGCGACCAAGGCGGTGGACAAGATTGTGGCGGGTGTAAGGCGGCCGGCGGAGCGGGTCAAACCCCTGGGAGCTGCCGCAGGCTGCGATCTTTTGATCTTGAAAATAAAGATCAAAAGATCGCAGCCTGCGGCAGCTCCTACACGTCGCTTAGGCTCCGCATCCGCTGGAGAACAGCATTCAAGCCGTTACTGCGTGACTGCGACAACTGCCGCCCCAGTCCCAACTGATTGAACCACTCCGGCAAATCCACCTGCCGCAACTCGACCGCAGACAAGCCGTTGACCCGCGCCAGCAGCAATGCCACCAAACCGCGAATCAACCGCGCATCGCTGTTGGCGCTGAACTGCCAATGACCGCCCTGCAACTCGCCCACCAGCCACACCTGGCTTTCACAGCCGTGCACCCGGTTGGCGTCGCACATCTGCGCGTCGCTCAAGGCGGGCAGACGCTCGCCCCATTGCATCAGCAAACGCGCACGCTGTTCCCAGCCAGCGGCAGCCTGAAAAGTTGCGAGTGCAGTCACGGCATCGGCGGGCAAGCTCATCGCAGCAACTCCAGCGCCTGGTCCAGCGCTTCAAAGAACCGTTGAAGATCCTCGGAATCGTTGTACAACGCCAACGACACCCGAATCGCCCCGGACAGCTCAAGACTTTTGAGCAATGGCATGGCGCAGTGATGACCGGCGCGCACGGCGATGCCCTGCTCGGTCAGCAAGTGCGCCAGATCCGAGTTATGCACACCTTCGACGGTAAAACTGGCCAGTGCTACCTGCGGTTTGCCCAGCAACCGGATGCCGTTGCGTGACTCAAGGCCTTTCAACAGACAGGCATGCAGCGCCGCTTCATGGGCCGAGACCGCGTCCTGATCGAGACCGGCGAGGTAATCCAGGGTTGCCCCCAGCCCGATGACACTGGAAATCGGCGGCGTTCCGGCCTCGAAACCCAGCGGGGCAGGGCGAAAGCGCGCGCTGAGGTAATCCGCGTCCAGCACCATTTCGCCGCCGAACTGCCAATGGCGCAGTTGCTTGAGCGCTTCATTGCGCCCGAACAGAACGCCCAGGCCATCGGGGCCGTAGAGCTTGTGGCTGGAAAATACATAGAAGTCGCAGCCCAACGCCTGCACGTCATGGCGGCCATGGACCACGCCCTGGGCGCCGTCGATCACGGTCAAGGCGTTGTGTGCCTTGGCCAGCGCCAGCAGCGCGGGTAACGGTTGCCAGGCGCCAATAACGTTGGACAACTGGCTGACGGCCAGCAGGCGTGTGCGAGGGCCGATCATGGGTGCGGCGGCTTCAAGGTCGATCACACCGTCGGCATCCAGCGGCAGGATCACCAGCTTCAGGTCGCGACGGTGCGCCAGTTGCTGCCACGGCAGCAGGTTGGCGTGGTGTTCCAGGGCGCTGATGACAATCTCGTCGCCTGGATTGAAAAGAGGTTCCAGGCCATAGGCCAGGAGGTTCAGCGCGCTAGTCGCGCCGTGGGTAAAGACAATTTGACCGCTGTCGCCGGCATTCAGCCAATGGGCGGTTTTGCGCCGACTGTCCTCGAACGCCTGGGTGGCATGGGCGCCGGGCAGGTGTTGCGCCCGATGCACGTTGGCCGCGCCGTTGGCGTAGTAATGCGCCAGGGCATCGAGCAGGGCTTGCGGTTTTTGCGTGGTGGCGGCGTTGTCCAGATAGGTCTGGCCTTGCCGTTGCAGGGCGGCGATGGCCGGAAAGTCGGCACGCCAGGGAGAGAGAATCATCATGCTATCGGGCCCTGGTGAACATGGGCGGGGTGTACGCCTGACCATTATGGGTTCGATTCTGCTCACGATGGCGGTTTCGAGGACGCCATCGCGAGCAGGCTCGCTCCCACAGGCTTAGTTGTGAGCGTGCAGCGCTTCGTTCAGTTCGATGGCCGATTTGTGGGTTTTGCATTCCACGGCACCGGTTTCCGAATTGCGGCGGAACAGCAGGTCGGCCTGGCCGGCCAGTTCCCGGGCCTTCACGACCTTGACCAGCTTGTTGTTCTCGTCCAGCAGCGCCACTTTGGTACCGGCGGTCACGTACAGGCCCGACTCAACGGTGTTGCGATCGCCCAACGGGATGCCGATACCGGCGTTGGCGCCGATCAGGCAGCCTTCGCCCACCTTGATCACGATGTTGCCGCCGCCAGACAGGGTGCCCATGGTCGAGCAACCGCCGCCCAGGTCCGAGCCCTTGCCGACGAATACGCCAGCGGAAACGCGGCCTTCGATCATGCCCGGGCCTTCGGTGCCGGCGTTGAAGTTGATGAAGCCTTCGTGCATCACGGTGGTGCCTTCGCCCACGTAGGCGCCCAGGCGCAGGCGCGCGGCGTCAGCGATACGCACGCCGGCCGGTACCACGTAGTCGGTCATTTTCGGGAACTTGTCCACCGAGAACACTTCCAGCAGCTCGCCGCGCAGGCGGGCTTCGAGTTGGTGCTCGGCCAGTTCGGCCAGGTCAATCGCGCCCTGGCTGGTCCAGGCGACGTTCGGCAGCAGCGGGAACACGCCCGCCAGGTTCAGGCCGTGGGGCTTGACCAGGCGATGGGACAGCAGGTGCAGCTTGAGGTAAGCCTCAGGCGTGGAGGTCAGTTGTGCGTCTTCAGCCAGGATGGTGGCGACCAGCGGCTTGTGGCTCTCTGCCAGACGGGTCAGCAGGGCGGCCTGGGCAGCGTCGACGCCTTTCACGGCTTCAGCCAGCTGCGAAGCTTGCGCGGTGGTGAAGGTGATGGCCTGGTTGCCTTCGCTGTAGCCCAGGATCGGCGCGATGGCAGCGACCAGTTCGGCAGAAGGGTTGAGCAGTGGCTGTGCGTAGAACACTTCCAGCCACGCGCCTTGGCGGTTTTGAGTGCCGACACCAAAGGCCAGGCTGAACAGGGTAGTGGACATGTTGATACCTCTAACAAATTGGAACGGGCTGCTTACTTGAGCGCGGCCGCGTAGATATCTGGCTTGAAGCCAATCAGGGTTCGGTCACCGAGATCGAGCACCGGGCGCTTGATCATCGAAGGTTGTGCGAGCATCAGTTCGATGGCTTTCGGCTGGTCGAGATCGGCTTTGCGTTCGTCGTCGAGCTTGCGAAAGGTCGTGCCTGCACGGTTCAACACCACTTCCCAGCCGTGCTCGTTGCACCATTGGGTCAGGTGTTCACGGTCGATACCGACCGCTTTGTAATCATGGAAGTCATAGCTGACAGCGTGTTCATCGAGCCAGGTGCGCGCCTTTTTCATGGTGTCGCAGGCCTTGATGCCGAAAAGGTGCAACGTTTTACTTGAAACGGTCAAGGAATCGCCCCCTTTACAGGTGTCGGAAATAAAAGGTGTCGGATTATGCCATGGCCGGACGGTTTCGCGGCGCTTGAGGTCGATTTCCCACTGCAAAACCTGTGGGAGCCAGCCTGCTGGCGATAGCGTCGGATCTGTCGGCATCAGTATTGAATTTGGCGCCGCCATCGCCAGCAGGCTGGCTCCCACACGGGGGCTGCGACATAGGTACAACGGTCAGACGTATCCTAAGCGGCTAATATGGCAGTTCAACGCTGTCGATAGTCTGAGATTTCCGTTTTATGCAAACCGCCTACACCGTCCTGATCCTGTTGATGCTGGTAGGCGTTTCGCGCTTGCTCGGGCGGGTGATCCCCCTGCCACTGCCGTTGGTACAAATTGCCGCGGGCGCCTTGCTGGCCTGGCCGACCCTCGGCCTGCATGTGGCGTTGGACCCTGAATTGTTTCTGTTCCTGTTCCTGCCGCCTTTGTTGTTTTCCGACGGTTGGCGCATGCCCAAGCGTGAATTCTGGCAACTACGTGGCCCGATCCTGACTCTGGCGGTGGGGTTGGTGCTGTTTACCGTGGTCGGCGCCGGGTATTTCATTCACTGGTTGCTGCCGACTATCCCGCTTCCGGTAGCCTTTGCCTTGGCCGCAGTACTGTCGCCCACGGACGCCGTGGCGGTCTCGGCGATCTCGCAGAATCGCTTGCCCACGCCCTTGATGCACATCCTGCAGGGCGAAGCCTTGATGAACGATGCCTCGGGTCTGGTGACGTTCAAGTTCGCCCTTGTGGCGGCAGTGACCGGTGCGTTCTCGCTGGCCAATGCCAGCGTCACCTTCGTCTTGGTGGCAGTTGGGGGGCTGGCCATCGGCGTGGCATTGAGCTGGTTGGTGGGGCGCCTGCGCTCCTGGATGATCGCCCGTGGCTGGGATGACCCGGCCACCCACGTCGTCTTCATGTTGTTGCTGCCGTTTGCCGCTTACGTGCTGGCCGAGCGCGTGGGGGCGTCGGGCATCCTGTCGGCGGTCGCGGCGGGGATGATGCAGAGCTGGCTCGATCTGCTGCCGCGCCAGACCAACACGCGGCTGCTCAATCGCAGCGTCTGGTCATTGCTCGAGTTCGCCTTCAATGGCTTGATCTTCCTCCTGCTGGGCTTGCAGTTGCCGGACATCGTCAAGGCCGTGGCCAGCCATGAAACCTCGCTGTGGCCGACGCTGTTGTATCGATGCTTCGATGTGCTGGCCATTTTCCTGGTGTTGCTGGTACTGCGGTTCGTCTGGGTGCAAAGCATCTGGCGACTGTCCATTGTGCTGCGTCGCTGGCGTGGCAAGGATGAGATCACCCGGGTGCCGAGCGCGCGTTCCTGCTGGTTGCTGACCGTCGGTGGCGTGCGCGGGGCGGTGACGCTGGCGGGTGTGCTGTCGGTGCCGATGCTCATGGGCACCGATGCATTTCCCGAACGTGACCTGCTGATCTTCATCGCCGCCGGGGTGATTCTGCTGTCGTTGATCGCCGCGTGCATTGCCTTGCCGTTGCTGCTGCGCGGCATCGAGAAAAGCCCGGACGACAAGCGCCGCAATGAAGTGCGCGACGCCTGGCGCAAAACCGCCGAAGCGGCGATCCATGCCCTTGAAACCGAAGAGGTCAACCCACAGGACGCCGCGCAAGCGGCGCTGGCGGCAGAGCTCAAGGCGCGAATCATGTCCGAATATCGGCATCAGCTGGAGGTGTTCAATGACTCGGCCGAAGCCCAGGCACTGGCGTTCCAGATGGATTTGCTGGAGCGGCGTTTGCGCTTGAAGGCGCTGCGGGCTCAGCGCCTGGAGCTGTACAGCCTCAGTCGTCATCACCAGATCGGCGATGACGTGTTGCGTGAGGTGTTGGGTGAGCTGGATCTGAGTGAAGCCAAGCTCGGCCAGGTGAAATAACCCCGCGGTTATTTGCGGCGCTGGATGAAGTCGCGGATACGTTGCGCAGCCTCGACACACTCGGCCAACGGCGCAACCAGCGCCATGCGCACACGGCCGGCACCCGGATTGACGCCATCGACATCCCGCGACAGGTAGGAGCCCGGCACCACGGTCACGTGCTCCTGCTCGAACAGGTCGCGGCAGAAGGCTGCGTCGTCCCCGGCCACATTCGGCCACAGGTAAAAACCGCCGTCCGGGCGTTGCACGTCCAGCACCGGGCTGAGGATTTCCAGCACGGCGTCATACTTTTCGCGATACAGCGCACGGTTGGCGCGTACGTGCACTTCGTCGTTCCACGCGGCGACGCTGGCCAGTTGGGTTTGAACCGGCATCGCGCAGCCGTGGTAGGTGCGATAGAGCAGGAAGCCCTTGAGGATGTCCGCGTCACCGGCCACGAAGCCAGAACGCAGGCCCGGCAGGTTGGAGCGCTTGGAGAGGCTGTGGAAGACCACGCAACGCTTGAAGTCCTTGCGACCCAATTCCACGCAGGCGCTGAGCAGCCCGGCCGGCGGGGTCTGTTCGTCGAAATACAGCTCGCTGTAGCACTCGTCCGCGGCGATCACGAAGTCGTGTTCGTCAGCCAGGGCGATCAGCTTCTTCAGGGTCTCGACCGGAATCAGAGCGCCGGTCGGGTTACCCGGCGAGCACAGGAACAGGATCTGGCAGCGTTTCCAGATGTCCGGGGAAACGGCATCGAAATCCGGGTTGAAGCCGTTTTCGTCCAGGCACGGCAGGTAGTGCGGCTGGGCCCCGGCGAGGAACGCAGCGCCTTCATAGATCTGATAGAAGGGGTTGGGGCTGACCACCAGCGCGTCGTCGCCACGATTGACCACGGTCTGGGTGAAGGCGAACAGCGCTTCGCGGGTACCGTTGACCGGCAGCACGTTGCGCGCCGGGTCGATCCAGCCGTTCGGCACGCCGAAGCGACGCTCGCACCAGGCGGCGATGGCTTCGCGCAGGGCCGGGATGCCGAGGGTGGTCGGGTACACGGCCATCTGATCCAGGTTGCTGGCCAGGGCCTCGGCGACGAAGCTTGGCGAGCGGTGCTTGGGTTCGCCGATCGACAGCGCGATAGGGCGCTTGTCGGGGTTGGGCGTGACGCTGCCGAGCAGGGCGCGGAGCTTTTCGAACGGGTAGGGCTGGAGCTGGGTCAGGGCGTTGTTCATGAGGGCCTCGTTCAATGTGGGAGCGGGCTTGCTCGCGAAAGCGGTGTGTCTGTCGCCATCAATGGTGTTTGACAGGACGCTTTCGCGAGCAAGCCCGCTCCCACAGGGGGAATATGTATATTCAGATACTGATGCGCGACAACTTGATATCGGGTTCCTGGTTAACACTCAACTGCTCGACGATTGCGTCTTGTAACCGACTGCACAACAACGGGTCGGACAACGGCTGGTTGTTTGCGTCGGTAATGAAGAACACGTCTTCCACGCGCTCGCCGAGGGTGGCGATCTTGGCGTTTTGCAGCGACAGGTCGAACTCCAGGAAAATCGTGCCGACCCGTGCCAGCAGGCCAGGGCGGTCAGGGGCGGTCAGTTCCAGTACGGTCACCGGACGCTGGGCGTCATTGTGGATCGTCACCTGTGGCGCAAAGGCGAAATGCTTGAGCTGGCGCGGCACCCGACGCTGGATGATGGTCGGGTAGTCGTCCGGGTTGCGCAGGGCTTCGGCCAGGCCGTCACGGATCTGCTTGACCCGCGCCGGATTATCGCCGATCGAGTCGCCGTCGGTGTCGAGCACAATGTAGGTGTCGAGGGTGAACTGGCTGCTGGAGGTGATGACCCGGGCGTCATGGATGTTCAGGTTGAGCTGGTCCATCGCGGCCACGGTCACGGCGAAGAAGTCGTGCTGGTCCGGTGCGTAGATGAAGATCTGCGTGCCGCCCTCGAACTCGCGTTGGGTGGTTTCCTTGATCAGCACCAGCGGCCCGCCGTCGGCCGGCTGCTGGAGGATCGCATCGCTGTGCCAGGCGACGTCGCCGGCGGTGTGGCGCAGGAAATAGTCATCACCCAATTGCGCCCACAATTGCTCGACGTCGTCCGGGTCGGTGCCACCCCGCACGAGGATGTCCAGCGCGGCGCTCTGGGTCTGGCGGATCTGTTCTTCGCGGTCCACCGGGTTTTCCAGGCCGCGGCGCAGGGCGCGCTTGGTCTCGGTGTAGAGCTGGCGCAGCAGGCTGGCCCGCCAGGAATTCCACAGCGTCGGGTTGGTCGCGTTGATGTCGGCGACCGTCAGCACGTACAGGTAGTCGAGGCGGGTTTCATCGCCCACGGCCAGGGCGAAATCATGGATCACCTGCGGGTCGGACAAATCCTTGCGCTGGGCCGTGGTCGACATCACCAGGTGGTTTTGCACCAGCCAGACGATCAGGCGGCTGTCCCACACTGGCAGTTGATGGCGCTGGCAGAAGGCGGCGGCGTCCACTGCGCCGATCTCCGAGTGATCGCCATGCCGACCCTTGCCGATGTCGTGGTACAGGCCGGCAAGGTAGATCAGTTCGGGCTTGGGCAGCTTGGCCATGAGCTTGCTGGCCAGCGGGAATTTTTCCGAAACCTGGGTGTACTGCAACTTACGCAGGTGCTTGATCAGGTTCAGGGTGTGGGCGTCGACCGTGTAGATGTGGAACAGGTCGTGCTGCATCTGCCCGACGATGAAACCGAATTCCGGCAGATAACGCCCGAGAATGCCGTAGCGGTTCATCCGGCGCAGGTTGCGGTGGATGCCGATCTTGCATTTGAACAGCTCGATGAACAGGCTGGTGTTGCGAATGTCGTTGCGGAAGTTGTCGTCGATCAGGTGGCGATTTTCGCGCAGCAGACGAATGGTGTCGGCGCGCACGCCCTTGATTTCCGGTTGCTGGGCCATCAGCACGAAGATCTCGAGCATGGCGAACGGCGTGCGGCGGAACACATTGTCGTTACGCGCCTCGATGTAGCCGTCGTGCAGCTGGAATCGCGAGTTGACCGGCTGTGGCGGCGCTGCATCCTCCGGTGCGAGGATGACTTCCTCGAAGTGCTGGATGATCAGGTCGCTGAGCTGGGCAATGCTCATGACCACGCGGAAATACTGCTGCATGAAGTTCTCGACGGCCTGCTTGGCGTCGTCCCCTTCAAAGCCCAGCAGCCCGGCAATGGTGCGCTGGTGATCGAACAGCAGGCGGTCTTCGGCGCGCCCGGCGAGCATGTGCAGGGCGTAGCGGACCTTCCACAGGAACTCCTGGGAGGAGGCCAGCAAGGCGTTTTCGCTTTCGACCAGGAAACCTTCGCCGGCCAGTGCCCGCAGGTTCAAGGTGCCGTACTCGCGACGGGCCACCCACAGAATCGTCTGGATATCCCGCAGGCCGCCGGGCGAGCCCTTGACGTTGGGTTCCAGGTTGTATTCGGTGTCGTTGTACTTGTGGTGACGGGCTTTCTGCTCGGCGCGCTTGGCGAGGAAGAAGTCCTTGCTCGGCCACATGTGCGCGGTGCTGGTGACATCCAGCATGCGCTGGCGCAAGTGCTCCGGGCCGCAGATGGTGCGGCTTTCCATCAGGTTGGTGACGACTGTCAGGTCGGCGCGGGCTTCGATGGCGCACTCCTCGACCGACCGAACGCTCTGGCCGACTTCCAGGCCGATGTCCCACAGCAGGGTCAGGAAGCGCTCGATGGAATCGCGGAAAACCTCGTGGTCGGCGCTGTCGAGCAGGATCAACAGGTCGATGTCGGAGTAGGGGTGCAGCTCGCCACGACCGTAGCCGCCGACCGCGACCAGCGCGATGTCGGCGTCCTCACTCCAGTCGAACTGCTCCCAGGCCTTTTGCAGGAGGTTATCGACGAACCAGGCACGGTCCTCGATCAATCGGCGAATGTCCCGGCCGCTGCGAAAGCGTCCGTCGAGCACTTCGCGCGCCTGGCGGATCGCCTTCTTGAAGGCCGCGATCGGGCTGGCCTTCAGGGCCAGTTCAGCCTGGAACTGGCCACGATCGAAGAGTTCGGGATCCACCTGCGGCATTGATTGGCTTTCCTTTCTATAGGCTGGGTTCGGTGAGCGGATCAGGCCGAAACGCGGGGGATGGTGTCATCGCTGCGCAGGGTGAAGATCTCGTAACCGGTCTCGGTCACCAGCAGGGTGTGTTCCCACTGTGCCGACAGCTTGCGGTCCTTGGTGATCGCGGTCCAGCCATCGCCCAGCACCTTGGTGTCGGCCTTGCCCTGGTTGATCATCGGCTCGATGGTGAAGGTCATGCCGGCCTTCAGTTCCATGCCGGTACCGGCACGGCCGTAGTGCAGGATCTGCGGCTCTTCATGGAACACCTTGCCGATGCCGTGGCCGCAGAACTCGCGAACCACCGAGAAGCCGTTTTTCTCGGCGTGCTTCTGGATGATTTCACCAATGTCGCCCAGGCGGCAGCCAGGCTTGACGATCTCGATCGCCTTGTACATGCATTCCTGGGTCACTTGCGACAGGCGCTCGGCCCAGACCGGCACGGTGCCGACGTGGAACATGCGGCTGGTGTCGCCGTGGTAGCCATCCTTGATGACGGTGACGTCGATGTTCAGGGTGTCGCCATCCTTGAGCGGCTTGTCGTTCGGGATGCCGTGGCAGACCACATGGTTGATCGAGGTGCAGATCGACTTGGGATAGCCCTTGTAGTTCAGCGGGGCAGGGATAGCCTTCTGCTCGTTGACGATATAGTCGTGGCAGATCTGGTTCAGTTGATCGGTGGTAACGCCCGGTTTGACATGTTCAGCAATCATTTCCAGCACATCGGCGGCCAGTTTGCCGGCGACGCGCATTTTTGCGATGTCCTCGGGGGTTTTGAGGGTGACGGTCATACAGGCTCTCTCTGCGCTCGATGGCGCTTTCTTGACGAAAAGGGCGTTGCGCGATCGATCTTCGCAGCCCTGAAAAACGCGATTCTAACAGACGATCAGCGCAAATCCGCGGCTCAGTGCATCGCTTCTCCTTATAGAATGGTGCATTCTGGGCGGATTCCAAGGGCTGGCGATGTGCGTTCGCCTCGATTTGAGAATCCGGGTTCCGTTTTTTCCATCCTTGTGGTATAAAATGCGCCGCTTTCCGGGGATGCCCCGAAAAGCCTAAATCCACACACGTGTCGACACGATGACCTGGGTGCCGCAAGCGAAATGCTGGTGGTTGGTCATTGGGATACGTGGAGGCCAAACCCGACTTATTAAGGAACTATCATGTCCCAAGTCAACATGCGCGATATGCTGAAGGCCGGTGTGCACTTCGGTCACCAGACCCGTTACTGGAACCCGAAAATGGGTAAATACATTTTCGGCGCGCGTAACAAGATCCACATCATCAACCTTGAAAAAACCCTGCCAATGTTCAACGAAGCTCTGACTTTCGTAGAGCGTCTGGCCCAGGGCAAAAACAAGATTCTGTTCGTCGGCACCAAGCGTTCCGCTGGCAAGATCGTTGCTGAAGAAGCAGCACGTTGCGGTTCGCCGTACGTCGATCACCGCTGGTTGGGCGGCATGCTGACCAACTTCAAGACCATCCGTGCTTCCATCAAGCGTCTGCGTGACCTTGAAGTACAAGCCGAAGACGGTACTTTCGCCAAGCTGACCAAGAAAGAAGCGCTGATGCGCTCCCGTGACCTGGAAAAGCTGGATCGTTCCCTGGGTGGTATCAAGGACATGGGCGGTCTGCCAGACGCTCTGTTCGTTATCGACGTTGATCACGAGCGCATCGCGATCACCGAAGCCAACAAGCTGGGCATCCCGGTTATCGGCGTAGTCGATACCAACAGCAGCCCGGAAGGCGTTGACTACATCATCCCAGGCAACGATGACGCAATCCGCGCTATCCAGCTGTACATGGGTTCGATGGCTGACGCTGTTATCCGTGGTCGCAACAACGTTGCCGGCGGCACCGTAGAGTTCGCAGCTGAAGAAACTCAGGCTGCAGCTGAGTAATTGACGCCCTGGCGTTGACTCAGTAAGCAAAAAGGGGGCTTGGCCCCCTTTTTGCCACCTCGAAAACCATTTGTCGGCGCCCACTGCTCTATCTGTAACGTGCGGCAGCTAACAAGGGTGGTTCGGGAAGAATTGAACGCCCGTTCGATCGGGTGGAATGGTTGATAACCTATCCAAGAGGAATTTTGAAATGGCAGAGATTACTGCAGCGTTGGTCAAAGAACTGCGCGAGCGTACTGGCGAAGGCATGATGGACTGCAAAAAGGCCTTGACCAAGGCCGGCGGCGACATCGAGAAAGCCATTGATGACATGCGTGCTTCGGGCGCCATCAAGGCTGCCAAGAAAGCGGGCAACGTTGCCGCTGAAGGCGCCATCGCCATCAAGGCTGACGACAAGTCCGCCGTACTGCTGGAAGTGAACTCGCAGACCGACTTCCTGGCACTGCAAGACGACTTCAAGAACTTCGTTGCTGCCAGCGTAGAAAAAGCATTCGACGAAAAACTGACCGACGCAGCTCCGCTGATCGCCGCTCAGGAATCGGCTCGTGAAGCCCTGGTGGCCAAAGTTGGCGAAAACGTCAACATCCGTCGCCTGGTTCGCGTTGAAGGTGACGTGGTCGGTACTTACCTGCACGGTAACAAGATCGGTGTTGCTGTTGTTCTCAAGGGCGGTGATGTTCAGCTGGCCAAAGAGATCGCCATGCACGTGGCGGCAAGCAACCCTGAGTTCCTGCTGCCATCGCAGGTTTCGCCAGAAGCCATCGAGCGTGAAAAGGGCGTTTTCCTGTCCTTGAACGAAGACAAGATGAAAGGCAAGCCAGCTGAAATCGTCGAGAAGATGATTGCCGGCCGTATCACCAAGTTCCTGGCCGAAGCCAGTCTGGTTGAGCAAGCTTTCGTGATGAACCCGGAAGTCACCGTAGGTGCCCTGGCCAAGAAAGCCGGCGCTGAAATCGTTTCCTTCACCTACTTCAAAGTGGGCGAAGGCATCGAGAAGCCAGTTGACAACTTCGCTGAAGAAGTTGCCGCACAACTGGCTGCCGCCAAGCAATAAGACGGTTTTTTAACTGTCGCCCTGAAGAGGCTGCCCGCTCACGCGCGCAGCCTCTTTTCAGATGGGTTGCCAATTTTTAATTGGCTTCCACTTGGAACTGGCTTACAAAGCCATGTTCCGATGGCGCTGAAGCAGCGTCACGCTAGAGTGAACGCCAGCTGAAAAACAGCTCGCAAAGAATTTTTAAAATACGCCGCAGGAGAGATTCGCAATGGCTCAGCAGGGCAGTGGTTATCAGGCTCGCTATAAACGCATTCTACTCAAGCTTAGCGGCGAGGCCCTGATGGGCTCGGAAGAGTTCGGGATCGACCCGAAGGTTCTGGATCGCATGGCGCTGGAAGTCGGCCAGCTGGTCGGCATCGGTGTCCAGGTCGGCCTGGTGATCGGCGGCGGCAACCTGTTCCGCGGCGAAGCGCTGAGCAAGGCCGGCATGGATCGGGTCACGGGCGACCACATGGGCATGCTGGCCACTGTGATGAACGCCCTGGCCATGCGCGACGCGCTGGAACGTGCCAATATCTCGGCCATCGTGATGTCGGCCATCTCCATGGTTGGCGTGACCGATCACTACGATCGCCGCAAGGCCATGCGCCACCTGAACTCCAAGGATGTGGTGATTTTCGCGGCCGGCACCGGTAATCCGTTCTTCACCACGGATTCGGCGGCTTGCCTGCGTGCAATCGAAATCGATGCCGATGTCGTGCTCAAGGCAACCAAGGTCGATGGCGTCTACACCGCTGACCCATTCAAAGACCCGCATGCCGAGAAGTTCGATCATCTGACCTACGATGAAGTACTGGATCGCAAGCTGGGCGTGATGGATCTGACGGCCATTTGCCTGTGCCGCGACCACAAGATGCCGCTGCGCGTCTTTAACATGAACAAGCCCGGCGCCCTGCTGAATATCGTCCATGGTGGCGCTGAAGGGACCCTGATCGAGGAAGGCCAACAATGATCAACGAAATCAAGAAAGACGCTCAAGAGCGCATGCAGAAGTCCGTGGAATCGCTGGCGCACAACTTCGGTCGGATCCGTACCGGCCAGGCGCACCCAAGCATTCTGGAAGGTGTGATGGTTCCGTATTACGGCGCCGATACCCCGATCAAGCAAGTGGCGAACATCACCGTCAAGGACGCCCGTACCCTGCAAGTCGTTGCCTTCGAGCGCAACATGCTCGGTGCCGTCGACAAGGCCATCGGCAGTGCAGGTCTGAACCTGAACCCGACCAACCTGGGTGAGTTGCTGCTGATCTCCATGCCGGCCCTGACCGAGGAAACCCGCAAGGGCTTCACCAAGCAGGCGCGTGATGTAGCTGAAGATGCCCGTGTTGCCGTGCGCAACATCCGTCGCGATGCCAACAGCTCGCTGAAGGATCTGGTCAAGGAAAAGGAAATCAGCGAAGACGAAGAGCGTCGCGCAACTGGCGAAATCGATGATCTGACCAAGAAGTACGTGGCTCAAATCGACGCGAACCTGGCGCAGAAAGAAAAAGACCTGATGGCCGTATAAGGGTCGCGTGTTCATGGAAAAGACCAAGCAGATTGCACCTTCCGCGGTGCCGCGCCATGTCGCGATCATCATGGATGGTAATAATCGCTGGGCGAAAAAACGCTTTATGCCGGGTGTCGCCGGGCATAAAGCGGGTGTGGATGCGGTGCGTGCAGTCATTGAGGTGTGCGCCGAGGCAGGGGTCGAAGTATTGACCCTGTTCGCGTTCTCCAGCGAGAACTGGCAGCGCCCGGCCGATGAAGTCAGTGCCTTGATGGATCTGTTCTTCAAGGCATTGCGTCGTGAGGCCAAGCGCCTCAACGACAACAACATCAGCTTGCGTATCATTGGCGACCGCTCGCGCTTCCACCCGGAGCTCCAGGCCGCCATGCGTGAAGCCGAGGCCATGACGACCGGCGCCAATCGCTTCGTCCTGCAGATCGCCGCCAACTACGGCGGTCAGTGGGATATCGCTCAAGCCGCACAGCGTCTGGCGCGTGAAGTCCAGGCCGGGCATCTGCGGCCGGAAGACATTACCCCGGAACTGCTGCAAACCTGCCTGGCCACCGGCGACCTGCCGTTGCCGGACTTGTGCATCCGTACCGGTGGCGAGCATCGCATCAGTAACTTCCTGCTGTGGCAGCTGGCCTACGCCGAGTTGTACTTCTCCGACCTGTTCTGGCCGGACTTCAAACACGATGCCATGCGCAATGCGCTGGCCGATTTCGCATCTCGCCAGCGCCGCTTCGGTAAAACGAGCGAGCAGGTCGAGGCTGGAGCCCGGGTTTAATGCTTAAACAACGAATCATCACCGCGCTGATCCTGCTGCCGATTGCCCTGGGTGGGTTTTTTCTGCTGGAGGGTTCCGCTTTTGCGCTGTTCATCGGCCTGGTCGTAACCCTGGGCGCCTGGGAATGGGCGCGCCTGGCCGGTTTCGCTGCGCAAGCGTTTCGTGCCGGCTATGCCGCCGTCGTCGCCTTGATGCTGTTCGTCATGTACATCCTGCCCGGCCTTGCGCCCTGGGTGTTGGGGGCTTCGGTGCTCTGGTGGGCGCTGGCGACTTACCTGGTGCTGACCTACCCGCGCTCCAGTGAGCATTGGGCGAGCGCCGCCTGCAAGCTGCTGATCGGCCTGTTGATCCTGTTGCCGGCCTGGCAAGGCCTGGTGCAGATCAAGCAGTACCCGCTGGGCAACTGGTTGATCATGGCGGTGATGGTGCTGGTCTGGGGCGCGGATATCGGTGCCTATTTCTCCGGACGTGCGTTTGGCAAGCGCAAGCTGGCGCCGCAGGTCAGCCCGGGCAAAAGCTGGGAAGGCGTGTACGGTGGCCTGGCCCTGAGCCTGGTGATCACCACCCTGGTTGCCCTGGTGCGCGACTGGACGGTGGCCGAATTGTTCAAGGGGCTGATCGGCGCCGCGCTGATCGTGTTCGTCTCGGTGGTGGGTGATCTCACCGAAAGCATGTTCAAGCGCCAGTCCGGGATCAAGGACAGCAGCAACCTGCTGCCGGGGCATGGCGGCGTGCTGGATCGCATCGACAGTCTGACCGCGGCGATCCCGGTATTTGCCGTACTGTTGTGGATGGCTGCACCATGAGCCGTCCTCAGCAGATTACCGTCCTCGGGGCGACCGGCTCGATCGGTCTGAGCACCCTGGATGTCATCGCCCGCCACCCTGAGCGCTACCAGGTCTTCGCCTTGAGCGGTTTCACTCGCCTGAGCGAGCTGCTGGCGCTGTGCGTGCGTCACGCCCCGCGGTTTGCCGTGGTGCCTGAGGCCGCTGCTGCCCGCGGCTTGCAGGATGACCTGCGCGCTGCCGGTCTTGCCACTCGCGTGCTGGTGGGGGAGGAGGGGTTGTGCCAGGTGGCTGCCGACCCTGAGGTTGATGCGGTCATGGCGGCCATCGTCGGCGCCGCAGGCCTGCGCCCGACCCTGGCGGCCGTCGAGGCCGGCAAGAAGATCCTCCTGGCCAACAAGGAGGCGCTGGTCATGTCCGGCGCCTTGTTCATGCAGGCCGTGCGCAAAAGCGGCTCGGTATTGCTGCCGATCGACAGTGAGCACAACGCGATTTTCCAATGCATGCCCCGGGATTTTGCCCGTGGCCTGGAACCGGTCGGCGTACGCCGGATCCTGCTGACCGCTTCTGGCGGTCCGTTCCGGCAGACGCCCATCGCCGAGCTGGCGCATGTTTCACCCGAGCAGGCCTGTGCCCACCCTAACTGGTCCATGGGGCGCAAGATCTCGGTCGATTCGGCCAGCATGATGAATAAAGGGCTTGAACTGATCGAGGCCTGCTGGCTGTTCGATGCCAAGCCGTCCCAGGTTGAAGTGGTGATCCACCCGCAAAGCGTGATTCATTCGCTGGTCGACTACATCGATGGTTCGGTATTGGCCCAGTTGGGTAACCCGGACATGCGCACGCCGATCGCCAACGCGCTGGCCTGGCCGGAGCGAATCGACTCGGGCGTGCCGCCGCTGGACCTGTTTGCCGTCGCGCGCCTGGACTTCCAGGCCCCCGACGAAGATCGATTCCCGTGCCTGCGACTGGCGCGCCAGGCAGCGGAGGCGGGTAACAGCGCTCCGGCGATGTTGAATGCGGCAAATGAAGTCGCTGTCGCGGCCTTTCTCGACGGACGGGTTCGTTACCTGGAAATCGCGAGTATCATCGAGGAAGTCCTCAATCTCGAACCTGTGGTTGCAGTGAATGATCTTGAGGCGGTGTTCACGGCGGATGCCAAGGCGCGTTTGCTGGCTGAACAATGGTTGAGTCGTCAAGGGCGGTAAGTGCTGCGATGCAGGACTGGATAGGAATGCGGAGAAAATAGATGAGCGCGCTCTATATGATTGTCGGCACCCTGGTCGCTTTGGGCGTGCTGGTTACCTTCCACGAGTTCGGCCATTTCTGGGTCGCGCGTCGCTGTGGGGTCAAGGTGCTGCGTTTCTCCGTGGGCTTCGGCATGCCGCTGCTGCGCTGGCACGACAAGAAGGGTACCGAATTCGTGGTGGCTGCCATTCCATTGGGTGGCTACGTGAAGATGCTCGACGAGCGTGAAGGTGAAGTGCCGGCCGATCAGCTCGAGCAATCCTTCAACCGCAAAACCGTGCGCCAGCGCATTGCTATCGTGGCGGCGGGGCCGATTGCCAACTTCTTGCTGGCAATGGTTTTTTTCTGGGCGTTGGCGATGCTCGGCACCGAGCAGGTGCGCCCGGTCATCGGCGCTGTCGAGTCCGGTAGCCTGGCTGCCAAGGCGGGCCTGAACGCAGGTCAGGAAATCGTTGCCATCGACGGCGAGCCCACTTCCGGCTGGGCTGCGGTCAATCTGCAACTGGTCCGTCGCCTGGGTGAAAGCGGTTCCCTGCAGCTGCTGGTTCGCGAGCAGGGCACTACAGTGGATTCGCCGCGCGAGCTGGTGTTGGACAACTGGCTCAAAGGTGCCGATGAACCTGATCCGATTCGTTCCCTGGGCATTCGCCCGTGGCGCCCGGCATTGCCGCCCGTCCTGGCTGAACTGGATTCCAAAGGCCCGGCCCAGGCCGCCGGCCTGAAGACCGGTGACCGCCTGTTGGCGCTCGATGGCAAGGCCGTGGATGACTGGCAGCAGGTCGTCGATATCGTTCGTATGCATCCTGATACCAAAATCATGCTGCGGGTGGAGCGTGACGGTGCTCAAATCGACGTTCCTGTGATGTTGGCTGCCCGTGGCGAAAAAAAGGCACCCAGTGGTTACCTGGGGGCAGGGGTAAAAGCTGTCGATTGGCCACCAGAGATGATTCGCGAAGTCAGTTTCGGGCCGTTGGCAGCCGTGGGGGAAGGGGCTCGACGCACCTGGACGATGAGCGTGCTGACCCTCGATTCGCTGAAGAAAATGTTGTTCGGCGAGCTCTCGGTAAAAAACTTGAGTGGACCGATAACCATTGCTAAAGTGGCGGGCGCTTCGGCCCAGTCGGGTGTCGCTGATTTCCTGAATTTCCTTGCTTATCTGAGTATTAGCCTGGGGGTTCTGAATTTGCTGCCCATTCCTGTGCTGGATGGGGGGCATTTGTTGTTTTATCTGATCGAGTGGGCGCGTGGTCGTCCCTTGTCGGATCGGGTGCAAGGTTGGGGGATACAGATCGGCATCAGTTTGGTGATCGGGGTGATGTTGCTTGCTCTGGTTAATGATCTGGGTCGACTGTAACGCTTCGCTGAATTGCGAATCTGCCGCATTTTGCGGCAGTTTTTATTGCCAGTTGGAATAAGAAAGGACTTCATGAAACGTCTGCTGCTAACTGCGGTTCTCACCGTATTGATGATCGCCGAAGTTCACGCCGAGTCCTTCACTATCTCTGATATTCGCGTCAATGGCCTCCAGCGGGTCTCCGCGGGTAGCGTCTTTGGTGCTTTGCCGTTGAACGTCGGTGAACAGGCGGATGATCGACGCCTGGTGGAGTCCACTCGTGCGCTGTTCAAAACCGGGTTCTTTCAAGATATCCAACTGGGCCGCGATGGCAACGTCCTGGTTATCACGGTAGTCGAGCGTCCGTCGGTTGCCAGTATCGAGATCGAAGGCAACAAGGCGATCTCCACCGAAGACCTGATGAAGGGTCTCAAGCAATCCGGCCTGGCCGAAGGCGAGATCTTCCAACGCGCCACCCTCGAAGGCGTACGTAACGAACTGCAGCGCCAGTACGTCGCCCAGGGTCGCTACTCGGCTACCGTCGACACTGAAGTGATCCCGCAGCCGCGCAACCGCGTCGGCTTGAAGGTCAACATCAACGAAGGCACCGTTGCCGCTATCCAGCACATCAACGTGGTAGGCAACACGGTCTTCCCTGATGAAGACCTGATCGACCTGTTCGAACTCAAGACCACCAACTGGCTGTCGTTCTTCAAGAACGATGACAAGTACGCCCGTGAAAAACTCTCCGGTGACCTGGAGCGCCTGCGTTCCTACTACCTGGACCGCGGCTACATCAACATGGACATCGCTTCGACCCAGGTGTCCATCACGCCGGACAAGAAGCACGTCTACATCACCGTCAACATCAACGAAGGTGACAAGTACACCGTTCGTGACGTGAAGCTCAGCGGCGACCTGAAAGTCCCTGAAGACCAGGTCAAGTCCCTGCTGCTGGTACAGAAAGGCCAGGTGTTCTCGCGCAAGCTGATGACCACCACGTCTGAACTGATCACTCGTCGCCTGGGTAACGAGGGCTACACCTTCGCCAACGTCAATGGCGTGCCTCAGCCCCACGATGACGACCACACGGTAGACATCACCTTCGCTGTCGATCCAGGCAAGCGTGCCTACGTGAACCGCATCAACTTCCGTGGCAACACCAAGTCCGAAGACGAAGTGCTGCGTCGCGAAATGCGCCAGATGGAAGGCGGCTGGGCCTCGACCTACCTGATCGACCAATCCAAGACCCGTCTGGAGCGTCTGGGCTTCTTCAAGGAAGTCAACGTTGAAACCCCGGCTGTACCGGGTGTCGATGACCAGGTTGACGTCAACTACAGCGTTGAAGAGCAGGCGTCCGGTTCGATTACCGCCAGCGTCGGCTTCGCCCAGAGTGCGGGCCTGATCCTCGGTGGTTCGATCACCCAGAACAACTTCCTCGGCACCGGTAACAAGGTCAGCCTCGGCTTGACCCGCAGCGAATACCAGAGCCGCTACAACTTCGGTTACGTTGACCCCTACTGGACTGCCGATGGCGTCAGCCTGGGCTACAACGCGTTCTACCGTACGACTGACTACGATGACCTCGACGTCGACGTAGCCAGCTATGCCGTGGACAGCCTGGGTGCCGGCGTGAGCGTCGGTTATCCGATCAGCGAGACTTCGCGCCTGACCTTCGGCCTGACGGCCCAGCAGGACGAGATCAAGACCGGTGTGTATACCGTCGACGAGATCTTCGATTTTGTTAACAAGGAAGGCGACAAGTACCTGAACTTCAAGGCTTCGGCCGGTTGGTCCGAGTCCACCCTGAACAAGGGCGTACTGGCGACCCGTGGTCATTCCCAGAGCCTCGTGCTGGAATCCACGGTTCCAGGCAGCGACCTGTCGTTCTTCAAGCTCGACTACCGTGGCCAGTTGTTCCAGCCACTGAGCGACAACTACACCATGCGCCTGCATACCGAACTGGGTTATGGCGATGGTTACGGTTCGACCGATGGCTTGCCATTCTATGAAAACTACTATGCTGGTGGTTTCAACTCGGTTCGTGGCTTCAAGGACAGCACCCTGGGTCCTCGCAGTACGCCAAGTACCGGCAAGAACCCTGGCACTGCGCTCGACCCGGACCAGGATCCGCTGCCGTTCGGTGGTAACGTCCTGATCCAGGGTGGTGTTGAAGTCCTGTTCCCGCTGCCGTTCGTCAAGGACCAGCGTTCCCTGCGTACCTCGGTATTCTGGGATGTGGGTAACGTATTCGACTCATCGTGCTCTGATTCCACCAACGCTGATGGCACGAAGTCCAACACCAAGTGCAACGACATCAGTCTGAGCAATATGGCCAGTTCCGTCGGTGTGGGTGTGACCTGGGTCACCGCACTGGGTCCTTTGAGTTTCGCGCTGGCGATGCCAGTCAAGAAACCGGATGACGCTGAAACTCAAGTGTTCCAATTCTCCCTCGGTCAGACGTTCTAAGCGTCTGCCCCAAGATAACGACAATGGATTTTGTAGGAGTGCATCGTGCGTAAGTTGACTCAATTGGTTCTCCTGGCTTCCGTACTGGTTGCAGGTCCGGCATTTGCCGACATGAAAATCGCCGTCCTGAACTATCAGATGGCTCTGCTGGAATCCGATGCGGCCAAGAAATACGCCGTGGATGCCGAGAAGAAATTCGGTCCTCAGCTGAGCAAGCTCAAGACGCTGGAAAGCAGCGCCAAGGGTATCCAGGATCGCCTGATGGCCGGTGGCGACAAAATGCAGCAAGGCGAGCGTGAGCGTCTGGAGCTTGAATTCAAGCAAAAGGCCCGTGACTTCCAGTTCCAGTCCAAGGAACTGAACGAAGCCAAAGCCGTTGCCGACCGTGAAATGCTGAAGCAGCTCAAGCCGAAACTGGACAGCGCTGTGGAAGAAGTCATCAAGAAAGGTGCTTTTGACCTGGTCTTCGAGCGTGGTGCAGTGATTGATGTCAAACCTCAGTACGACATCACGCGCCAGGTTATCGAGCGCATGAATCAGCTGAAGTAATCCATGACAGTGACCATTAAGCTCGGCCAGCTGGCCGAGTTCCTCGGCGCCACGCTACGTGGCGACCCGGAGAAAGCAATTACTGGGCTAGCCACCTTGCAGGAGGCTGGCCCAGCTCAGTTGAGCTTTCTCGCAAACCCCCAATACCGCAAATACCTGGCAGGCAGTCAGGCGGCAGCGTTGTTGCTCAAGGCCGCTGACGCCGAAGGTTTTGCCGGGGATTGCCTGGTGGTGCCCGATCCTTACGCTGCTTACGCGCGTATTTCCCACCTGTTCGATCCCAAGCCCAAGGCGGCAGCCGGTGTTCATCCGACGGCAGTGATTGCCGCGGATGCGGTGGTCGATCCGGCGGCGAGTATCGGTGCATTTGCGGTGATCGAAAGCGGGGCGCATATTGCTGCCGGTACGACCATTGGTGCGCACTGCTTCATCGGCGCCCGCAGCGTCGTTGGCGAAGGCGGCTGGCTGGCACCGCGCGTCACGCTGTATCACGACGTGCGCGTCGGCAAGCGGGTGGTGATCCAGTCCGGTGCGGTGCTTGGCGGCGAAGGCTTCGGCTTTGCCAACGAGAAAGGCATCTGGCAGAAAATTGCCCAGATCGGTGGTGTCCTGGTCGGCGATGACGTGGAAATCGGCGTGAACACCGCCATTGACCGTGGTGCGCTGGCCGATACCGTCATTGGCAATGGTGTGAAACTCGACAACCAGATCCAGATCGCCCACAACGTTCAGGTCGGTGATCACACCGCCATGGCGGCCTGCGTTGGGATCTCCGGCAGCACTAAAATCGGCAAGCATTGCATGCTCGCCGGTGGCGTAGGGCTGGTGGGGCATATCGATATTTGCGACAACGTTTTCATCACCGGGATGACCATGGTGACCCACTCGATCACCGAGCCGGGTGCCTATTCTTCCGGAACGGCGATGCAGCCAGCCGCCGAGTGGCGCAAAAGCGCGGCCCGTATTCGTCAGCTCGATGACATCGCGCGGCGTCTGCGACAGCTGGAAAAGCAAACTGGGGACGTGACCCCTGGCGGTAATGCTTCATCAGATGGCTGATACCATTTCCATATCAAGTGTGCACAGCCGCTAGACTGCGTCCTTGATTTGCTAGAGGAGTGTGCATCAGTCGCGCGCTCCCAATCTTTACATAGGCTTCCCCCCGAAATGATGGACATCAACGAGATTCGCGAATACCTGCCTCACCGTTACCCGTTCCTGCTGGTGGACCGGGTAGTGGAGCTGGATGTTGAAGGCAAGCGCATTCGCGCCTACAAGAATGTCAGCATCAACGAACCCTTCTTCAATGGTCACTTTCCTGCGCATCCAATCATGCCGGGCGTACTGATCATCGAAGCGATGGCTCAGGCTGCAGGGATCCTTGGTTTCAAAATGCTCGACGTGAAACCCGCCGACGGCACCCTTTATTACTTCGTCGGCTCCGACAAGCTGCGCTTCCGCCAGCCTGTTCTGCCGGGCGACCAGCTGATCCTGGAAGCCAAGTTCATCAGCTGCAAGCGGCAGATCTGGAAGTTCGAGTGCCAGGCTTCGGTCGATGGCAAGCCGGTCTGCTCCGCTGAAATCATCTGCGCGGAACGCAAACTATGAGTTTGATCGACCCTCGCGCAATCATCGATCCGACGGCCGTCCTGGCTGACGGTGTCGAGGTCGGCCCGTGGTCGATCATCGGCGCAGGTGTGGAAATCGGCGAGGGGACCGTGATCGGGCCGCATGTGATTCTCAAGGGCCCGACCCGAATCGGTAAGCACAACCGTATCTACCAGTTTTCCTCGGTAGGTGAGGACACGCCCGATCTGAAATACAAAGGCGAGGAAACCCGCCTGGTGATGGGTGACCACAACGTCATCCGCGAAGGTGTGACGATTCACCGTGGGACCATTCAGGACCGTTCGGAAACCACCCTGGGCGATCACAACCTGATCATGGCCTACGCCCACATCGGTCACGACAGTGTCATCGGCAACCACTGCATCCTGGTCAACAACACGGCGCTGGCCGGCCACGTGCACGTGGAAGACTGGGCGATCCTGTCCGGTTTTACCCTGGTTCACCAGTATTGCCACATCGGTGCCCACAGCTTTTCCGGCATGGGTACCGCGATTGGCAAGGACGTCCCGGCCTATGTCACGGTGTTCGGCAACCCGGCCGAAGCCCGCAGCATGAACTTCGAAGGCATGCGCCGTCGCGGTTTCAGCGAAGACGCGATCCACGCCCTGCGTCGTGCCTACAAGGTGGTCTATCGCCAGGGCCTGACGGTTGAGCAAGCGCTCGCCGAACTGGCCGAATCCTCTGCCCAGTTCCCGGAAGTGGCGGTGTTCCGCGACTCCATACAGTCCTCGACCCGCGGCATCACCCGCTAACCATGGCCAATTTGCGTATTGCGCTGGTGGCGGGCGAGGCTTCCGGCGACATTCTGGGCGCGGGTCTGATGCGCGCGCTCAAGGCTCGCCATCCGGCGGTCGAGTTCATCGGAGTCGGCGGCCCGTTGATGCAGGCCGAAGGCCTGACGTCCTACTTTCCCATGGAACGTCTGTCGGTCATGGGCCTGGTGGAAGTGCTGGGCCGCTTGCGTGAATTGCTGGCGCGCCGAAAAAAGCTGGTGGCTGACCTGATCGCCGCGAAGCCGGACGTGTTCATCGGTATCGATGCCCCGGACTTCAACCTCAACATCGAACTCAAGCTGCGTCAGGCCGGGATCAAGACCGTGCATTACGTCAGTCCATCGGTCTGGGCCTGGCGGCAGAAGCGCGTGCTGAAGATTCGCGAAGGTTGCGACCTGATGCTCACCCTGTTCCCGTTCGAAGCGAAATTCTACGAAGAGAAGGGTGTGCCGGTGCGGTTTGTCGGGCACACCCTGGCCGATGCCATTCCGCTGGAAGCCGATCGCGCTGCGGCGCGGGCCGAACTGGGATTGCCCGACGGGCCGTTGGTGGCGCTGATGCCCGGCAGTCGTGGCGGCGAAGTCGGCCGTCTCGGTGCATTGTTCCTCGATACGGCCCAACGCCTGCGGGCACTGCGCCCCGGTGTGCGGTTTGTCGTGCCTTGTGCCAACCCACAGCGCCGGGCGCAGCTTGAAGAGCTGCTGGCCGGTCGCGATTTGCCGCTGACCTTGCTCGACGGCAAGTCCCATCTGGCTTTGGCAGCCTGCAACGCCGTACTGATTGCCTCGGGGACCGCAACGCTTGAAGCCTTGTTGTACAAGCGGCCGATGGTGGTTGCCTATCGCCTGGCACCGCTGACGTTCTGGATTCTCAAGCGCATGGTGAAGAGCCCGTACGTGTCCTTGCCGAACCTGCTGGCCCAGCGCCTGTTGGTGCCCGAGTTGTTGCAGGACGATGCCACGGTCGAAGCCTTGGCCCAGACCCTGTCGCCGCTGATCGAGGGTGGCGAAGAGCAAACCCGCGGTTTTGATGAAATTCACCGGACCCTTCGTCTGGATGCCTCCAACCAGGCTGCGGATGCAGTGCTGAACCTGATCGACCCAGTAAAATGAGTAAGACAAGCATGCAGATGGGGCTGGATTTCACCTTGGTCGCTGAAGTGGAAGAACTGGTTGCCGGTGTCGACGAAGTCGGTCGCGGCCCGCTATGCGGCGCCGTGGTGACCGCGGCGGTGATTCTTGATCCGAACCGTCCGATCCTCGGGCTGAACGACTCGAAGAAGCTCACCGAAGCCCGGCGCGAAAAACTCTATGACGAAATCTGCGAAAAAGCCCTGAGCTGGTGCATTGCCCGCGCGGAAGTCGAAGAGATCGATGAGCTGAACATCCTCCATGCCACAATGCTGGCCATGCAGCGCGCCATTGCCGGGCTGCACGTCCAGCCGAAACTGGCGATGATCGACGGCAACCGTTGCCCGAAGTTGCCGATGCGTGCCGAAGCGGTGGTGCAGGGCGACGGCAAGGTCCCGGCGATCGCCGCGGCATCGATTCTGGCCAAGGTCAGTCGCGACCGTGAAATGGCTGCTTTCGAATTGATCTACCCGGGTTACGGGATCGGCGGGCACAAAGGCTACCCGACGCCCGTTCATCTGGAAGCGCTGGCACGCCTGGGGCCGACACCGATTCACCGGCGCTCGTTTGCCCCGGTGCGCCTGGCCTATGAGGCCCGAGAGAGTCTCATCGAGTCTTAGTTGCAAGGCTGATTTTTTTCACCAAGGCCCGGTACAATCCGGGCCTTGTTGTTTTCATGACTTAATGCAGGATCACTATGCCGGCTTCATTCGTTCACCTACGCCTGCACACTGAATACTCCCTGGTCGACGGTCTGGTGCGGATCAAGCCGCTGGTCAAGACCCTGGTCGGCATGAACATGCCTGCCGTAGCGGTCACTGACCAGAACAACATGTGTTCCCTGGTCAAATTCTATAAAAACGCCATGGGTGCCGGGATCAAGCCGATCTGCGGCGCCGACCTGTGGTTGTCGAACAAGGATCCGGACAACCCCCTGAGCCGGATCAGCCTGCTGGTGATGAATGCCGCGGGTTATCGCAACCTCACCGAATTGATCTCTCGAGGTTTCATCGACGGTCAGCGCAATGGCTCGATCATCATCGAGCGCGAATGGGTGGCCGAAGCCAGCGACGGCCTTATCATGCTGTCGGCGGCCAAAGAGGGCGAGATCGGCCAGGCCATGCTCAGCGGCAACCCGGACGAAGCGGAAACCCTGGCGCGTGAGTGGATGGCGGTTTTTCCGGATCGTTTCTACCTGGAAATCCAGCGCACCAACCGCCCCAACGATGAAGAGCAACTGCACGGCGCCGTGGCGCTGGCCGAGAAAATCGGCGCACCGCTGGTCGCGACCAACGACGTGCGCTTCATCAAGCAGGAAGATTTCGCCGCCCACGAAACCCGCGTATGCATCGGCGAGGGCCGGGCCCTCGACGATCCGCGCCGCTCGAAGAACTACAGCGATCAGCAGTACCTCAAAAGTGCCGAGGAAATGGCCGAGCTGTTCAGCGACATTCCCGAGGCGCTGGAAAACACCGTCGAGATCGCCAAGCGCTGCAACATCGAAGTCAAGCTGGGCACGCACTTCCTGCCCAACTTCCCGATCCCCGATGGCATGACCATCGACGAATACTTCCGCAAGGTGTCCTTCGATGGCCTCGAAGAGCGGCTGTCCGTCCTGCTGCCCAAGGACACCACCGAGGACTATGAAGCCAAGCGCCAGGTCTATGTCGACCGGCTGAATTTCGAGCTGGATATCATCATCCAGATGGGGTTCCCCGGTTACTTCCTGATCGTGATGGACTTTATCCAGTGGGCCAAGAACAACGGTGTGCCGGTAGGTCCTGGCCGGGGGTCGGGTGCCGGGTCGCTGGTGGCCTATGTGCAGAAGATCACCGACCTCGACCCGCTGGAATATGACCTGCTGTTCGAACGTTTCCTCAACCCGGAACGGGTCTCCATGCCCGACTTCGACGTCGACTTCTGCATGGACGGTCGCGACCGGGTGATCGACTACGTGGCCGAGAAATACGGCCGCAACGCGGTAAGCCAGATCATCACCTTCGGTTCCATGGCGGCGAAGGCTGTGGTCCGCGACGTGGCGCGGGTGCAGGGCAAGTCCTACGGCCTGGCGGATCGCCTGTCGAAGATGATCCCGTTCGAAGTCGGCATGACCCTGGAAAAGGCCTACGAACAGGAAGAAATCCTGCGTGACTTCATCAAGGTCGATGAAGAAGCCGCGGAAATCTGGGAGATGGCCCGCAAGCTTGAAGGCGTTGTGCGTAACGTCGGCAAGCACGCCGGTGGTGTGGTAATCGCACCCACCAAGCTCACTGAC
Source organism: Pseudomonas sp. PLMAX (assembly GCF_046042685.1). Lineage (NCBI taxonomy): Bacteria > Pseudomonadati > Pseudomonadota > Gammaproteobacteria > Pseudomonadales > Pseudomonadaceae > Pseudomonas > Pseudomonas sp. PLMAX. The sequence continues at coordinate 1,408,085 of NZ_CP064949.1, forward strand.
TTCTCGCCCATTTATTGCGACGAAGCAGGCGATGGCCTGGTAACCCAGTTCGACAAGGATGACGTCGAAGCCGCCGGCCTGGTGAAGTTCGACTTCCTCGGCCTGCGGACCCTGACGATCATCGACTGGGCGCTGAAGACCATCAACCGCGACCGCGCCAAGGTCAACGAGCCGCCGCTGGACATCGCGTTCATCCCGCTGGACGACAAACCGACCTATTCGCTGCTGCAAAAAGCCGAAACCACAGCGGTGTTCCAGCTTGAATCCCGAGGCATGAAAGAGCTGATCAAAAAGCTCAAGCCCGACTGCCTGGAAGACTTGATCGCACTGGTGGCACTGTTCCGTCCCGGCCCGCTGCAATCGGGCATGGTGGACGACTTCATCAACCGTAAGCACGGTCGCGCGGAACTCGCGTATCCGCACTCGGACTACCAGTACGAAGGCCTCAAGCCAGTATTGGCCCCGACCTACGGCATCATCCTGTATCAGGAACAGGTGATGCAGATCGCCCAGGTCATGGCCGGCTACACCCTCGGTGGTGCGGACATGCTGCGCCGGGCCATGGGTAAGAAAAAGCCCGAGGAAATGGCCAAGCAGCGCGGCGGTTTCATCGAAGGTTGCGCGACCAACAACATCGACGCGGACCTTGCCGGTAACATTTTCGACCTGGTGGAAAAATTCGCCGGTTACGGCTTCAACAAGTCCCACTCCGCCGCCTATGGCCTGGTGTCGTACCAGACCGCGTGGCTGAAAGCGCACTACCCGGCGCCGTTCATGGCCGCGGTACTCTCGGCGGACATGCACAACACCGACAAGGTCGTGACCTTGATCGAAGAAGTGCGCACGATGAAGCTGCGTCTCGACGCGCCGGACGTGAACACTTCCGAGTTCAAGTTCACGGTGAACGACGAAGGCCGGATCATTTATGGCCTTGGCGCGATCAAGGGTGTGGGCGAGGGGCCGGTGGAGGCGATCACCGAAGCGCGGCAGGACGGTCCGTTCAAGGACCTGTTCGATTTCTGCGCCCGGGTCGACCTCAAGCGCATCAACAAGCGCACCCTCGACGGCTTGATCCGCAGCGGTGCGCTGGATCGCCTGGGCCCGTATTTCCACGACGAAGCCAAAGCCTATCAGGCCAATATCGACCGCAACCGTGCGGTACTGCTGACCGCGATGGAAGAGGCGATCAAGGCTGCCGAGCAAACCGCCCGTACCCATGACAGCGGCCATGCCGACCTGTTTGGCGGGCTGTTCGTCGAGGAAGACGCCGACGTCTACGCCAATCATCGCAAGGCCAAGGAACTGACCCTCAAGGAACGGCTCAAGGGCGAGAAAGACACCCTGGGCCTGTACCTGACCGGTCACCCGATCGACGAATACGAAGGCGAAATCCGCCGTTTCGCCCGTCAGCGCATCATCGACCTCAAGCCCGCGCGCGATACCCAGACCGTTGCCGGCATGATCATCGCCCTGCGGGTGATGAAAAACAAAAAGGGCGACAAGATGGGCTTCATCACCCTCGACGACCGTTCGGGGCGGATCGAAGCGTCGTTGTTCGCCGATGCGTTCCATTCCGCGCAATCGCTGTTGCAGACCGATGCGATGGTGGTGGTCGAAGGCGAAGTCAGCAACGACGACTTCTCCGGTGGTCTGCGCTTGCGGGTCAAGCGGGTGATGAGCATGGAGGATGCGCGCACCAACCTGGCCGAGAGCCTGCGCCTGAAGTTGCACGCCAAGGATCTCAAGGGCGATCAGCTACGCTGGCTGGGTGAGCTGTTGAAGCGTCACCGCGGTGCGTGCCCGATCACCATGGACTACACGAGTCCCGATGCGAAAGCCTTGCTGCAGTTCGGCGAAGGCTGGCGAATCGACCCGGCGGATGCGTTGATTCAAGCCCTGCGTGACCAGTTCGGGCGAGACAACGTCTTCCTCCAATACCGTTAACGGTCAGGGTGTCGCTTTTAACTTTGAGCGGGGCCCTGAGCTTGACCAGAATTTAATCTCGACCTGAACGCGCCTGTCCCTTATGGTAGGGCGCGAATAGACAACCGGCCGGCCCAAGCTCTCTTGGACGTCGACCCAAGACGGACGCCTATGAACCCGAATTTTCTAGATTTCGAACAGCCGATCGCCGACCTGCAAGCCAAGATCGAAGAGTTGCGCTTGGTCGGTAATGACAATTCGCTGAATATCGGCGATGAGATTTCCCGCCTGCAGGACAAGAGCAGCACGCTGACCGAGGACATCTTCGGCAAGCTGACCAGCTGGCAGATCGCGCGTCTGGCGCGTCACCCGAAGCGTCCATATACCCTGGACTACATCGAACACATCTTCACCGAGTTCGACGAGCTGCATGGTGACCGTCACTTCTCCGACGACGCCGCCATCGTTGGCGGTATTGCCCGTCTGGAAGACCAGCCAGTAATGGTCATCGGTCACCAGAAAGGCCGCGAAGTGCGCGAAAAGGTTCGCCGCAACTTCGGCATGCCGCGTCCGGAAGGCTACCGCAAGGCCTGCCGCCTGATGGAAATGGCCGAGCGTTTCAAGATGCCGATCCTGACCTTCATCGACACCCCGGGCGCTTACCCTGGCATCGACGCTGAAGAGCGCAACCAGAGCGAAGCGATTGCCTGGAACCTGCGCGTGATGGCTCGCCTGAAAACCCCAATCATCGCCACCGTGATCGGTGAAGGTGGTTCTGGTGGTGCGCTGGCCATCGGCGTTTGCGATCAGCTGAACATGCTGCAGTACTCGACCTACGCGGTGATCTCGCCGGAAGGTTGCGCATCGATCCTGTGGAAAACCGCCGAGAAAGCACCGGACGCCGCTGAAGCCATGGGCATCACCGCCGAGCGCCTCAAGGGCCTGGGCATCGTGGATAAAGTGATCAGCGAGCCACTTGGCGGCGCACACCGTGATCCGGCTGCTGCCGCTGCCTCGATCCGCGCCGAACTGAGCTCGCAACTGGCAATGCTGAAGAAGTTCGACAACGATGCGCTGCTGAAGCGCCGCTATGATCGTCTGATGAGCTACGGTCTCTAACGCGGTACCCCTGTAGGAGCTGCCGCAGGCTGCGATCTTTTGATCTTGATTTTTTAAGATCAAAAGATCGCAGCCCGCGGCAGCTCCTACAGGGTTCCATGAGAAGCGATCAATCTCTATGAATCCTTCGAAGAGTGATCTGCCTTTTCGGCTTTTGCTAAATCTTCAGCCTTGGCGCAATGCTGCACATTGGCACATCGCCTTCTCCGGTGGCCTCGATTCCACCGTCCTCCTGCATCTTCTCGCACACCTCGCCAAATTCCAGTCCCTGCCACCACTGAGCGCCATCCATGTCCATCACGGCCTCCAGGCTGCGGCTGACGCGTGGCCGGATCACTGTCAGTCGGTCTGTGATGCGCTGGGCGTGCCGCTGCAAGTCGTCCGCGTCCAGGTGCAACCCGGCGCAAGCCTTGAGCGTGCAGCCCGCGATGCGCGTTATGCGGCGTTCATTGACGCCACTCAAGCCAATGAAGTCCTGCTGACGGCCCAGCACCGTGACGATCAGGCGGAAACCTTGCTGTTCCGCCTGTTGCGAGGGGCCGGCGTAAGGGGGCTGTCAGGGATGCCACGCCAGCGCCCGTTGGGCAAAGGGCATCTGTTGCGGCCTTTGCTCGATGCTACCCGGGCCGAGCTTGAGGCGTATGCGGCGGAGCATCAATTGAACTGGATCGAGGACCCTTCCAACCAGGACCGGCAATTCTCGCGCAATTACCTGCGTCATCAGGTGTTTCCTGCATTGACCCAGCGCTGGCCGCAGGCGATGGCTTCCATGGCCCGCAGTGCCGCGCATTTGAGCGAGGCGCAGGGGTTGCTGGATGATCTGGCGCAAATTGACTTGAGCCACGCCAGCGCCGCCAGCGAATTCGATTGGCTGAATTTACCCTCGCTGGAATTGGCATCGCTGGAAAAACTCTCCGATGCTCGCCAGCGCAATGCGCTCAGCCACTGGCTCGAACCGCTGACTCAGCTGCCGGATAGCGACCATTGGTCGGGTTGGCTCGATTTGCGCGATGCCACCGGCGACGCCCGGCCGATCTGGCGCCTGGCCGATGGCGAACTGCATCGGGCGGGCGGGCGTATCTGGTGGTTATCCGGTGCCTGGTTGCGCGCGGCTCCAGCGCCTGGCGCATGGCTGGAACCCGCTCAGCCGCTGGCGTTGGCCGACAACGGCATGCTCACGCTCAGTGGGCAAATCCCCGATGGCCCCTTGCAGATCCGCTATCGTGAAGGGGGCGAAGTGATGGAGCTGCCCGGCCGCGGCCATCGCGACTTGAAGCGTTTGCTCAACGAACGTGGGGTGCCGCTGTTCGTGCGCGGCAGATTGCCGCTGCTGTACAAGGGCGAGCAATTGCTGGCGGTGGCTAACCTGGCGGGGCTGGATGGCGAAGCGACGGGTGGCTGGCATTTACATTGGCAACCGCCAGGCGAAGATCAAGGTTTGAGCTGAAAGGGGCTTTCCGGTAGACTACGCTCCCTTCTTGATACAACTTCTGTGGATTCGCCTGAATTGCAGGAGTTGCCGATTACCAAGCAGTCTTTGCTGGGCGATTCCAAAAAATGTGTAGCGAGCAACGAACCGGTGTTTCATTTCCCGGTCTGTCCCAACGCGGCGGTTTTTTTGAAAGGTGCACTGTGATTAATGCAGGTGATCGGGGGCTTCGGCCTTCCTTCGCTTTCCCCGGCGGCTCGGACCGCTTTAACGCAGACTTCTAGGGTTTTTCATGACGCGCTACATATTCGTCACGGGCGGTGTTGTTTCTTCATTGGGGAAAGGCATTGCATCGGCATCATTGGCGGCCATCCTGGAGGCGCGGGGACTTAAGGTCACCATGCTGAAGCTGGACCCGTACATCAACGTCGACCCGGGCACCATGAGCCCGTTCCAGCACGGTGAAGTGTTCGTCACCCACGACGGCGCCGAGACCGACCTGGACCTGGGCCACTACGAGCGGTTCATCCGCACGACCATGACCCAGAACAACAACTTCACCACCGGCCGTGTCTACGAGCACGTGCTGCGCAAAGAGCGCCGTGGTGACTACCTGGGTGCAACCATCCAGGTGATTCCGCACATCACCGACGAAATCAAGCGCCGCATCATCAAGGGCGCGGGCGATGCCGACGTGGCGATGGTCGAGATCGGTGGCACCGTGGGTGACATCGAATCGCAACCGTTCCTCGAAGCAATCCGCCAGCTGCGTTTCGAAGTCGGCGCCAAGCGCGCGATGCTGATGCACCTGACGCTGGTGCCGTACATCGCCACGGCCGGCGAAACCAAGACCAAGCCAACCCAGCACTCGGTGAAGGAACTGCGTTCCATCGGCCTGCAACCAGACGTGCTGGTGTGCCGCTCCGACCACCCGATCGATGTGTCCTCGCGTCGCAAGATCGCGCAGTTCACCAACGTTGAAGAACGTGCGGTGATCGCGCTGGAAGATGCCGACACCATCTACAAGATCCCGGGCATCCTGCACTCCCAGGGCCTGGACGATTTCGTCGTCGAGCGTTTCGGCCTGCAATGCGGCGGTGCCGATCTGTCCGAGTGGGAAGCCGTGGTCGACGCCAAGCTCAACCCTGAGCACGAAGTCACCATCGCCATGGTCGGCAAGTACATGGAGCTGCTGGACGCCTACAAGTCGCTGATCGAAGCGATGAGTCACGCCGGCATCAGCAACCGTACCAAGGTCAACCTGCGCTACATCGATTCCGAAGACATCGAGAACCAGGGCACCGCGCTGCTGGAAGGTGTCGACGCGATCCTGGTGCCAGGCGGCTTCGGTCTGCGTGGCGTGGAAGGCAAGATCACTGCCGTCCAGTACGCTCGCGAAAACAAAGTGCCATACCTGGGTATCTGCCTGGGTATGCAAGTGGCCGTGATCGAGTTCGCGCGTAACGTGCTGGGCTGGAAAGACGCCAACTCCACCGAGTTCGATCGTGCCAGCGGTCACCCGGTAGTCGGCCTGATCACCGAGTGGGAAGATGCCACCGGCGCCGTTGAAATCCGTACCGAAGCGTCCGACCTGGGCGGCACCATGCGCCTTGGCGCGCAGGATTGCCTGCTGGAGCCGGGTTCCCTGGTTCACGGCTGCTACGGCAAGGACGTGATCGTCGAGCGTCACCGTCATCGCTACGAAGTGAACAACAACCTGCTGCCGCAGATCATCGAAGCCGGCCTGAAAATCTCCGGTCGTTCCGGTGATGGCGCGCTGGTCGAAGTGGTTGAAGCGCCGGATCATCCATGGTTCGTCGCTTGCCAGTTCCACCCTGAGTTCACCTCGACGCCTCGCGACGGTCACCCGTTGTTCAGCGGTTTCGTGAAGGCCGCTTTGGCTCAACACCAGAAGAAGGCGTGAACCCCATGGCGCAGAAGATCATCCGCGTAGGCGATATCGAGATTGCCAACGACAAGCCAATGGTGCTTTTCGGTGGCATGAACGTGCTGGAAAGCCGCGACATGGCGATGCAGGTCTGCGAAGAGTACGTGAAGGTTACCCAGAAACTGGGTATCCCTTACGTGTTCAAGGCCAGCTTCGACAAGGCCAACCGTTCCTCCGTGACCTCTTACCGTGGCCCCGGCCTGGAAGAGGGCATGCGGATTTTCCAGGACATCAAGCAAGCCTTCGGCGTGCCGATCATCACTGACGTCCACGAGCCTGAGCAGGCCGCGGTCGTCGCTGAAGTCTGCGAGATCATCCAGCTGCCGGCCTTCCTGTCGCGCCAGACCGACCTCGTGGTCGCGATGGCCAAGACCGGCGCGGTAATCAACATCAAGAAAGCCCAGTTCCTCGCACCTCATGAAATGAAACACATCCTGAGCAAATGCGTGGAAGCGGGTAACGATCAGTTGATCCTCTGCGAGCGCGGTTCGAGCTTCGGCTACAACAACCTGGTGGTCGACATGCTCGGCTTCGGCATCATGAAGCAGTTCGAATACCCGGTATTCTTCGACGTGACCCACGCGCTGCAAATGCCTGGCGGTCGCTCCGATTCCGCCGGTGGTCGTCGCGCCCAGGTCACCGACCTGGCGAAGGCCGGCATGAGCCAGTCCCTGGCGGGCCTGTTCCTGGAAGCCCACCCGGATCCGGACAACGCCAAATGCGACGGCCCTTGCGCCTTGCGCCTGGACAAACTGGAGCCATTCCTGGCCCAGCTCAAAGCCCTGGACGAACTGGTGAAGAGTTTTCCTGCCATAGAAACCGCGTAATATCGGCAACCCCGATCCTGTGTAGGAGCTGGCTTGCCATCGATGAGGCCCGAAAGGACGCCATCGCCAGCAAGCCGGCTCCCACAAATGTGACCTGTAGGAGCTGGCTTGCCAGCGAAGGGGCCCGAAAGGACACCATCGCCAGCAAGCCGGCTCCCACAAAGTAATGCGAAACTTATAAATCGAGCGGTACAGCGTTTTCGTCAACTTTGGAGTGTTTACAACAATGGCTAAAATCGTCGACATCAAAGGTCGTGAAGTTCTCGACTCCCGTGGCAATCCCACCGTGGAAGCGGATGTGCTTCTCGACAACGGCATCATCGGCAGCGCTTGCGCGCCGTCCGGTGCTTCCACTGGCTCGCGTGAAGCGCTCGAGCTGCGTGATGGCGACAAGAGCCGTTACCTGGGCAAGGGCGTCCTGAAGGCCGTCGCCAACATCAACGGTCCGATCCGCGACCTGTTGAAAGGCATGGACCCAAGCGACCAGAAAGCGCTGGATCACGCGATGATCAAGCTCGACGGTACCGAAAACAAGGCAACCCTGGGCGCCAACGCGATCCTCGCCGTTTCCCTGGCCGCGGCCAAGGCAGCAGCACAGGACCAGGACCTGCCGCTGTACGCTCACATCGCCAACCTGAACGGCACCCCGGGTGTCTACTCGATGCCGGTTCCGATGATGAACATCATCAACGGTGGCGAGCACGCCGATAACAACGTCGACATCCAGGAATTCATGGTGCAGCCGGTTGGCGCCAAGTCTTTCTCGGAAGGTCTGCGCATGGGCACCGAGATTTTCCATCACCTCAAGGCTGTCCTGAAGGCCCGTGGCCTGAGCACTGCCGTGGGTGACGAAGGTGGTTTCGCACCGAACCTGGCTTCCAACGAAGACGCTTTGAAAGTGATCTCCGAAGCCGTGGCCAACGCCGGTTACAAGCTGGGCACCGACGTGACCCTGGCCCTGGACTGCGCAGCCAGCGAATTCTACGAAGACGGCAAGTACAACCTGTCCGGCGAAGGCCAGGTGTTCACCGCTGAAGGTTTCGCTGACTACCTCAAAGGCCTGACCGAGCGTTACCCGATCATCTCCATCGAAGATGGCCTGGACGAGTCCGACTGGGCTGGCTGGAAAATCCTCACCGACAAGATCGGCGAGAAGACCCAGCTGGTAGGCGACGACCTGTTTGTGACCAACACCAAGATCCTGAAAGAAGGCATCGATAAAAAGATCGCCAACTCGATCCTGATCAAGTTCAACCAGATCGGCACCCTGACCGAAACCCTGGAAGCCATCCAGATGGCCAAGGCCGCTGGTTACACCGCCGTGATCTCGCACCGCTCCGGCGAAACCGAAGATTCGACCATTGCCGACCTGGCTGTGGGCACCTCGGCTGGCCAGATCAAGACCGGCTCCCTGTGCCGTTCCGACCGCGTTTCCAAGTACAACCAACTGCTGCGTATCGAAGAGCAGTTGAATGGCAGGGCCAAGTACAACGGCCGCAGCGAATTCCGCGGCTGATGTAAAAAAAGACACCGGATTGTGTCGGAAAAATCGCTACAGCGACGTTTTTGCCACTAATCTGATGCCTTGCAAGCACAAGCCTGGTTCTTCCAGGCTTCGTGCTATCAGTAGCTTCATGTTTTGGTGTGGCTGTCTTTTTTCACTGGATACCTGATATTCGATGCGCAGTCCCAATTGGTTGTTCCTCGTCTTGCTCCTGCTGCTGGCTGGCCTGCAGTACCGCCTGTGGGTGGGAAATGGCAGTCTGGCGCAAGTGGCCGAGCTGACTCAGCAGATTGCCGATCAGCAAGCTGAGAACCAGACGTTGCTGGAGCGCAATCGGGTGATGGACGCTGAAGTCAGTGAGTTGAAAAAGGGCATGGAGACCGTTGAAGAGCGGGCTCGCCATGAATTGGGCATGGTCAAGGACGGTGAAACCCTTTACCAGTTGGCACAATGAACCTGTCTCTGCCGGCCTTCTGGGCCGTGATTCCTGCCGCGGGCGTCGGTGCCCGTATGGCCGCGGACCGTCCCAAGCAATACCTGCAACTGGGCGGGCGCACTATTCTCGAACACAGCCTTGGCTGTTTTCTCGATCATCCTGGTCTGAAGGGCCTGGTGGTCAGTCTTGCTGTTGATGATCCTTATTGGCCGAACCTGGCGTGTGCTGGCGACAAACGCATTCAACGCGTTGACGGCGGCGCCGAGCGTTCCGGATCGGTGCTCAATGCGTTGCTGCACTTGCATGCGTTGGGTGCGGACGATGAGGATTGGGTACTGGTGCACGATGCCGCGCGGCCCAACCTGAGTCGCGATGACCTGGACAAGTTGTTGGGGCAACTGGCGGATGACCCGGTGGGCGGTCTGTTGGCGGTTCCAGCGCGGGATACGCTTAAACGGGTCGACAAACAGGGTCGTGTCGTCGAGACCGTGGATCGCAGTGTGATCTGGCAGGCCTATACACCGCAGATGTTTCGCCTGGGTGCACTGCATCGGGCGTTGGCGGACAGTCTGGTGGCGGATGCTGTCATCACCGATGAGGCGTCAGCCATGGAGTGGTCCGGGATGGCACCGCGCCTGATTGAAGGGCGGGCGGATAATCTCAAGGTTACGCGCCCCGAAGACCTGGAATGGTTGCGGCTGCGATGGGCCAACCGCCGCTAAAAGATCGCAGCCTGCGGCAGCTCCTACAAGGGCCGGTACATCCGCACAATGATGGTTGTACGCGATCCCTGTAGGAGCTGCCGAAGGCTGCGATCTTTTGCTCTTAACCCTGATACTCCGGCCGTTCGGCCAATCCCTCCTTCAAATAATCCACCAACTTGCGCACCTTGGGCGACAAATGCCGTTGCTGCGGATACAACGCCCAAACCGCCGTATTGGGCGGTTGATGCGCCTCCAGCAGCGAAATCAGTGCGCCACTTTTCAAATGCTCCAACACGTAATAATCCGGCAGCTGACACAACCCCACGCCCTGTAGCGCCGCCTCCAGCACCGCTTGCCCACTGTTACACCGCCAGTTTCCCTGCACCCGTTGCGAAAACTCCCGCCCGTTCTGTTCCAGTTGCCAGAGGTCCGAACTGCCTACAAGGCAATTGTGCCGGCTCAATTCCGACAAGCTGTGTGGCCGACCATACCGTTCCACGTAGGAAGGCGACGCGCACAGATACATGCGCCGTGGCGCCAGGCGCGTGGCCACCAGTCTTGAATCCTGCAAGCGCCCCAGGCGGATTGCCAGGTCCAGGCCCTCATGCACCAGGTCAAGCTGGCGGTTGCTGAGTTCGATGTCGATCCGCAGTTGTGGATAAAGCCCCATGAAACGCGTCACCAGCGGCACGATGAAGCGTTCGCCATACGCCACGGCACAGGTCATGCGCAGCATGCCCTTGGGTTCGCTGGTCAAGTCGCCGACCGCCCGCAGCGCTTCTTCGCGGCCATCCTGCAAACGCTGGCAATGTTGCAGAAAGGTTTGTCCGGCCTCGGTCAGTGTGACCCGGCGGGTGCTGCGATAGAGCAAGCGGGTTTGCAGGCGCTCTTCCAGGCGTACGATTTGTCGACTGATATGCGAGGAAGAAACCCCCAGGCGTTCCGCGGCGGCGGTGAATTGGCTGCATTCGGCAACGGCGACAAATTCGTCGATCCCTTCCCAGCGATTTTCAGACATGAAGGATTATCCCTGTACGGCAATAATATTTTGCATTTGCCTCGATTATTCATCGTGGAGCCATGTATTACACTCCTTGTCTCGTTTTTATTCACTGGAGAATCACCATGATCAAGTCACGCGCCGCCGTTGCCTTCGAGGCCAAGAAACCGCTTGAGATCGTTGAAGTCGATGTCGCCATGCCCAAGGCCGGTGAAGTGTTGCTGCGCGTGGTGGCTTCCGGTGTCTGCCATACCGATGCCTACACCCTATCGGGCGCTGACCCGGAAGGCATTTTCCCGTCGATCCTCGGTCACGAGGGTGGGGCGATCGTTGAAGCGATCGGCGAAGGCGTGACCTCGGTGGCGGTGGGCGATCATGTGATCCCGCTGTACACCCCGGAATGTCGCCAGTGCAAATTCTGCCTGTCGGGTAAAACCAACCTCTGCCAGGCGATTCGTGCGACCCAGGGCAAAGGCCTGATGCCGGATGGCACGTCGCGTTTTTCCTACAAGGGCGAAACGATTTTCCACTACATGGGTACTTCCACTTTTTCGGAGTACACCGTGCTGCCGGAAATCTCCGTGGCCAAGATTGCCAAAGAGGCGCCACTGGAAAAAGTCTGCCTGCTGGGCTGTGGTGTCACCACCGGCATCGGTGCTGTACTAAACACCGCCAAGGTGAAACCTGGTGATACCGTGGCCATTTTCGGCCTCGGCGGCATCGGTCTGTCGGCGGTCATCGGTGCGGTCAAAGCCAAGGCTGCTCGCATCATTGCCATCGACATCAACCCGGCCAAATTCGAGATCGCCAAACAGCTGGGTGCAACCGATTGTGTAAACCCGAAAGACTTCGATCGTCCGATCCAGGAAGTCATCGTCGACATGACCGATGGCGGCGTCGACTTCTCCTTCGAATGCATCGGCAACGTGCAATTGATGCGTGCCGCCCTTGAGTGCTGCCACAAGGGTTGGGGCGAGTCGGTGATCATCGGCGTCGCCGGTGCCGGCCAGGAAATTTCGACCCGTCCGTTCCAGCTGGTCACCGGTCGCGTCTGGCGCGGTTCGGCGTTCGGCGGTGTGCGTGGCCGTACCGAGTTGCCAAGCTACGTGGAGATGGCCGAGACCGGCGAAATCCCGTTGGACACTTTCATCACCCACACCATGGGCCTTGAAGATATCAACAAGGCGTTTGACCTGATGCATGAAGGCAAGAGCATCCGTTCCGTCATTCATTTCTAAGGAGCAGCAGAAAGTCTCAAGCCGCAAGCTGCAAGTGGGTTTGACGCCCTCTTGCAGCATAGAGCTTGAAGCTTGCAGCTGAAAAAAGCCCATGACCCTGGAAAATATCTCCTGCCAGAAAAGCTTCGGCGGCTGGCACAAGCGTTATCGCCATCGCTCGGAAACGCTCGGCTGCGACATGGTGTTCGCCGTCTACCTGCCGCCACAAGCAGAGCAGGGCGGCAAATTGCCGGTGCTGTACTGGTTGTCCGGCCTGACCTGCACCGATGAGAACTTCATGCAGAAGGCCGGCGCCATGCGCGTGGCCGCCGAGCTCGGGCTGATTATCGTCGCGCCGGACACCAGCCCTCGCGGTCCCGACGTACCGGGTGATCCGGATGGTGCCTGGGATTTTGGCCTCGGCGCCGGGTTCTACCTGAACGCCACCCAGGAACCCTGGTCGCGGCACTATCGGATGCATGACTATGTCGTGCAGGAATTGCCGGCATTGGTCGAAGCGCATTTCCCGGCGTCGGACAAGCGCGGCATCAGCGGTCACTCCATGGGTGGCCACGGTGCGCTGGTCTGTGCCTTGCGCAATCCGGGGCGTTATCTATCGGTGTCGGCGTTCTCGCCGATCAACAATCCGATGGACTGCCCTTGGGGCCAGAAAGCCTTTTCCCGCTACCTGGGAGAGGACCGTTCGAAATGGCGCGAATGGGATGCCTGTGCGTTGATCGCCGAGGCTGACGAAAAGCTGCCACTGTTGGTGGATCAAGGCGATCGCGACGATTTCCTCGCCACCCAGCTCAAGCCGGAAGCCTTGCAACAGGCGACCAAACTGGCCGGTCATCCGCTGACGTTGCGTCTGCAACCGGGCTACGACCACAGCTATTTCTTCATCGCCAGTTTCATCGAAGATCACTTGCGGCATCACGCGCATGCTCTAGCAGCTCAATAGCAGGTAGAATCACGCCCTGACAAAATTCGGGGCGTTTTTTTATGCGTATTGGCCACGGCTATGATGTGCACCGTTTCGCTGAAGGCGATTTCATCACTCTGGGCGGCGTGCGCATTGCACACAGCTTCGGACTGCTCGCTCACTCCGATGGTGACGTCCTGCTGCATGCCTTGAGCGATGCCTTGCTCGGTGCCGCTGCACTGGGTGACATCGGCAAGCATTTCCCGGACACCGACCCGCAATTCAAGGGCGCCGACAGCCGTGTGCTGTTGCGCCATGTCGTCGCATTGATCCACGCCAAAGGCTGGAAAGTCGCTAACGTCGACAACACCATCGTTGCCCAGGCACCGAAAATGGCCCCGCATATCGAATCGATGCGCGCGCTGATTGCCGCGGATCTTCAAGTTGAGTTGGATCAAGTGAACGTGAAAGCTACCACCACCGAAAAGCTCGGCTTTGTCGGTCGCGAAGAGGGCATCGCCGTGCACTCCGTTGCCCTGTTGTTGCGCGCATGAACGAACTGCAATTGCTCGGCCCGCGGGCCTATGGCGAAGCGCTCGGCAGCGCCGTGCTGAAAGCCATCGCGGAAGATTTCCAGGTCGACGAAGTCCTCGATATCCCCCTGAGCGGTGACGGCGAACACCTGTGGATCTGGGTGGAAAAACGCGGCCTGAATACTGAAGAGGCGGCACGCCGAATCGCCAAGGCGGCGGGCGTGTCATTGCGTACCGTCAGCTATGCCGGGCTCAAGGATCGTCAGGCGCTGACGCGTCAGTGGTTCAGCGTGCAGCTGCCGGGCAAGGCCGATCCGGATCTGTCGGCGGCAGAAAACGATACGCTGAAAATCCTCAAGACCAGCCGGCATAAACGCAAGCTGCAACGCGGTGCCCATTCGGCCAACGGCTTCACATTGCGCCTGACGCAGTTTGCCGGCGACAAGGCGGCGATCGAAGAGCGCCTGCAGATGATCGCCAGGCAAGGCATCCCCAATTATTTCGGTGCCCAGCGTTTCGGGCATGACGGCGGCAACGTGGTCGACGCCCGTGCCTGGGCTGCGCGCAAGGCCTTGCCGGAGCAGCGTAACGTGCGTTCGCGGCTGCTGTCGACCGCCCGCAGTTTCCTGTTCAACCAGGTGTTGGCCGCGCGTGTCGCCGACGGCACCTGGCAGCGTGCCCAGGTGGGCGATCTGCTGGCGTTCACCGACAGCCGCAGCTTTTTTCCCGCAGGCGAAGCCGAGTGCAGCGACCCGCGACTGGCGATTCTCGATCTGCACCCGACCGGTCCGCAGTGGGGTGAAGGTGACTCGCCGACCACGGGCGCTGTCCATGAACTGGAGCAGGCGATCGCCGCACGCGAGGCAGATCTTCGCGATTGGTTGATCAACGCCGGAATGAGCCACGAACGTCGCATCCTGCGGCTGCCCATCGGTGGGTTGACGTGGCATTATCCCGAACCTGACATTCTGCAACTGGAATTCGTCCTGCCGGCCGGATGCTTCGCCACCGTATTGGTGCGCGAGCTTGTTGATCTGGTGCCGGTGGGGCAGACGGACAGCCCATGCGTATTCTGATTTCTAACGACGACGGGGTTACCGCACCCGGACTCGCCGCGCTTTATGCTGCGCTGGCGGATTACACCGAGTGCGTGGTTATAGCCCCGGACCAGGACAAAAGCGGCGCGAGCAGTTCGCTCACGCTCGACCGTCCGCTACATCCGCACACGCTGGCCAATGGCTTTATCAGCGTCAACGGTACGCCGACCGATTGCGTGCACCTGGGCCTCAACGGCTTGCTGGAACGTGAGGCGGACATGGTGGTGTCCGGCATCAACCTGGGCGCCAACCTGGGGGACGACGTGCTGTACTCCGGTACCGTGGCGGCGGCACTCGAAGGTCGCTTCCTGGCGCGTCCCTCCTTTGCCTTTTCGCTGGTCTCGCGACAGGTCGACAACCTGCCCACGGCGGCCTACTTTGCGCGCAAACTGGTCGAGGCCCATGCGGATCTCGAATTGCCACCGCGTACGGTACTGAACGTGAACATTCCCAATTTGCCGCTGGAGCACATCCGCGGTATCCAGTTGACCCGCCTCGGGCATCGCGCTCGCGCGGCGGCACCGGTGAAGGTGGTCGACCCGCGAGGCAGGTCCGGGTACTGGATCGCGGCGGCAGGGGATGCTGAGGATGGCGGCCCCGGCACCGATTTCCATGCCGTGATGCAGGGCTATGTTTCCATCACCCCGTTGCAACTGGATCGCACCTTCAATGATGCCTTCAGGAGCCTCGACGGCTGGTTGGAGGGGTTGCACCCATGACCCGTGGACAAGACGACATGCTGCATCGCGGCATCGGCATGACCTCGCAACGGACCCGCGAACGCCTGATTCAGCGCCTGTACGAAGAGGGGATTTCCAACGCCAAGGTGCTGGAAGTCATTCGTCGTACGCCGCGTCACCTGTTCGTCGACGAGGCGCTGGCGCACCGGGCCTACGAAGACACGGCGCTGCCCATCGGCAATAACCAGACCATCTCCCAGCCTTATATGGTGGCTCGCATGAGCGAGTTGCTGCTCGAAGCCGGGCCGTTGGACAAGGTCATGGAGATCGGTACGGGGTCGGGTTATCAGACGGCGGTGCTGTCGCAACTGGTCGAGCGGGTCTTTTCCGTTGAGCGCATCAAGGTATTGCAAGACCGGGCCAAGGAACGCCTGGTCGAGCTGAACCTGCGTAACGTGGTATTTCGCTGGGGCGATGGCTGGGAGGGTTGGCCTGCGCTGGCGCCCTACAACGGCATAATCGTGACGGCCGTGGCCACCGACGTACCCCAGGCGCTGCTGGATCAACTGGCGCCTGGGGGGCGTCTGGTGATCCCGGTCGGCTCAGGAGAAGTGCAACAATTAATGCTGATCATCCGGGAGGAACATGGCTTTTCCAGGCGTGTCCTGGGGTCGGTGCGCTTCGTCCCGTTACTCAATGGTCCACTGGCCTGAGCATTTATTTAAACGCGCTGAATTCTCTTCGATTGCCTCTGTCTTACAGCGGCATCGATTTGATTAAACGGATAGTTTTGTCAGACAGCAAACGTGTGCGCCAAGCCATTTCGCTTCAATAAGGGTAAAGCCGGCACGGCCCGTTATACTTGCGACACTTCGTGCCGAAACACGGCAAATCACATTTTCAGCCACCACAAAGGGAGCGGCGGGTGAGTCTCACAGTCATAGCGCAGCGTATGGGTACAACGAGCTTTCAGCGCCTGGTGACTGGCCTTGTCATGAGCACCTTGCTGGTCGGTTGCTCCAGTAACAAATCCAGCGATGTGGGCGTTGTCGATCGCAACAAAACAGTCGCCCAGCGTCCGGCCGTGACCACGGGGCAGTACGTCGTTCGACCCAAGGACACCCTGTTTTCCATCGCCTTTCGCTATGGCTGGGACTACAAGGCGCTGGCGGCACGCAACAACATCGCGCCGCCGTACACCATCCACCCAGGTCAGACGATTCGCTTCGATGGTCGCAGCGGTTCAACGCCGACAGCCGTGGTCAGCTCGTCCAGTTCCTCGCCTTCATCCTCGAGTAAAACCACGGTCATCCGTCGCTCTGCGGACGGTACGACCACCACCACACCAGTGGTTGTACCGTCCGTCGCCAACAAGCCGGCACCCGCTCCACTGCCTCCACCGGGTCCAGCCCCGACCGGCTGGGGGTGGCCATCTAATGGCATTTTAATTGGCAAATTCTCCTCAAACGGTAGTTTGAATAAAGGAATTGATATCGCAGGGGATTTGGGACAGCCTGTTTTAGCTGCGTCTGATGGGACGGTGGTATACGCCGGGAGTGGCTTAAGGGGCTACGGCGAATTAGTCATCATCAAACACAGTGAAACCTACGTCAGTGCCTACGGACATAACCGCAGGCTGTTGGTTCGGGAGGGGCAGCAGGTCAAGGTCGGACAGACAATTGCCGAAATGGGGTCAACGGGTACAGACCGGGTGAAACTGCATTTTGAGATTCGCCGCCAAGGTAAACCTGTAGATCCGCTGCAATTCCTGCCACGTCGTTGATCGCTTCCAGCCTGTTCCGTTTCTTACGTAGAGGGGACAGGCTCCAGCGTTGCCAAGGATAAAGGCGCCGCTTGAGCTTGAGGTCGAACTCACCAAAGGACTATAACAATGGCTCTCAGTAAAGAAGTGCCGGAGTTTGACATCGACGATGAGGTTCTCCTGATGGAGACCGGCATCGGCACGGATTCGATGTCGAATGATGAAGGGGCGGCTCCACCTTCCGTTCGTGCCAAATCCAAACACTCCGCGACATTGAAGCAACACAAGTACATCGATTACACGCGGGCACTTGATGCCACGCAGCTGTACCTCAATGAAATCGGCTTTTCCCCTCTACTGTCCCCCGAAGAAGAAGTTCATTTTGCGCGCCTGTCGCAAAGTGGTGATCCGGCCGGGCGCAAACGCATGATTGAAAGTAACCTGCGGCTGGTGGTGAAAATCGCCCGGCGTTACGTCAATCGGGGTCTGTCGCTGCTCGACCTGATCGAAGAGGGCAACCTCGGCTTGATCCGGGCGGTGGAGAAGTTCGACCCTGAACGCGGCTTCCGCTTCTCGACCTACGCAACCTGGTGGATCCGTCAGACCATCGAGCGCGCGATCATGAATCAGACCCGGACCATCCGGTTGCCGATCCATGTGGTCAAGGAGCTCAACGTGTATCTGCGGGCTGCACGGGAGCTGACGCAAAAACTCGATCATGAACCCTCCCCCGAAGAGATCGCCAACCTGCTGGAAAAACCGGTAGCGGAGGTCAAGCGCATGCTCGGCCTCAACGAACGGGTTTCTTCGGTCGACGTCTCGCTGGGTCCGGATTCGGATAAAACCCTGCTGGACACCCTGACCGACGATCGCCCAACCGATCCATGCGAACTGCTGCAGGATGACGACCTGTCTCAAAGCATCGACCAGTGGCTCTCGGAGTTGACCGACAAGCAGCGCGAGGTGGTTGTACGCCGCTTCGGCCTGCGCGGGCACGAGAGCAGCACCCTGGAAGATGTAGGCCTGGAGATTGGCCTGACCCGGGAGCGGGTCAGACAGATTCAGGTTGAAGGTCTGAAACGCCTGCGGGAGATCCTGGAGAAAAACGGGCTGTCGAGCGAGTCGTTGTTTCAATAAGCCGTTCGTTAGTGCTCACTGAAAAGCCCCGACTGGTTCGGGGCTTTTCGTTTTTGGGCGATAGCGCAGCTTTGTAGCTTCCAGATGTAAGTCATCGCTTACTCTTTTCGTAAGTGTTCACTATTTTTACAGGTTGGCAGTCGACCCTATTGTTCAGAGGTCAGTCCTATCTATCTGAAAAACCGGTAGATTTTTCTATATGAAGGGGATGTGACAAGCCATCCCAGGCCCAGGCGGGCGATTGCTCCCGGCGGTAAACACTCTAGTATCGGCGTTGTGTCTACGGACAGACACGCCCTTCACGGACGAGGGGGAAAGGACATCGCAGGAAGCGATTCATCAGGATGATGAAAAGGGAATACAGGGAATATGGAAAAAATGTGGGCGGGTCATACCGCCCCTTTTTTTTGCCTGCATGTAGGAGCTGCCGAAGGCTGCGATCTTTTGATCTTAAAAAAAGGCCCTTGTGGGGCCTTTTTCCGGAACGCGGGGGTAATCAGCGTTCGAGGTGTTCGATCTTGCCTGGCTTGCCATCCCACTCCGCAGAGTCGGGCAATGGATCTTTGCGTTCGGTAATGTTCGGCCAGATTTCAGCCAGCTCAACGTTCAGCTGGATGAAGTTTTCCATGCCTGCAGGTACTTCATCTTCGGAGAAGATGGCCACAGCCGGGCATTCAGGTTCGCACAGTGCGCAGTCGATGCACTCATCCGGGTGAATCACCAGGAAATTCGGGCCTTCGTAAAAGCAGTCCACCGGACAGACTTCTACGCAGTCGGTGTACTTGCACTTGATGCAGTTGTCGGTGACGACGAAGGTCATTTCTAATTTTCTCCTCAGGCGCGGCTTGCTGCGCCCCTTCACGTAGGGGTCGCAAGGTTTGGGAGCGATAGTCTGCAGGCCAGGCTAAAAGCCAGCAGCATCCCAAACCGCGCGAGATTCTAACAGCTTGCAAGCCAGTGCGTTAGACCCGTGTCTTTAGTGTATAGAGCATTTCGAGTGCGCGACGTGGTGTCATGTTGTCCAGATCGAGTTTGGCCAGTTCGTCCAGCACCGGATGTGGCAGGCTCGCGAACATGTCGCTCTGCTGCGGAGTGGCCGGTTTGCCTTTGGTCGGCGCAGGCGCTTCATGGGGCAGGGCAGTGTCTTCCAGGCGGCTCAAGTGCTCACGGGCACGCAGGATCACCTCGTTCGGCACGCCGGCCAACTGCGCGACCGCCAGGCCATAGCTCTGGCTGGCTGGCCCTGGCAGTACATGGTGCAGGAACACGATGCGTTCGTTGTGTTCTGTGGCATTGAGGTGCACGTTGGCCACCAGCGGCTGGGCTTCCGGCAGCACCGTCAGCTCAAAGTAGTGGGTGGCGAACAGCGTGTAGGCCCGCAGGTGCGCCAGGCGTTCCGCCGCCGCCCACGCCAGGGACAGGCCGTCGAAGGTGCTGGTGCCGCGCCCGACTTCGTCCATCAGCACCAGGCTGCGTTCGGTGGCGTTGTGCAGGATGTTCGCGGTTTCGCTCATCTCGACCATGAAGGTCGAACGGCCGCCGGCCAGGTCATCGCTGGAGCCGATCCGGGTGAAAATCCGGTCGACCAGGGACAGCTCACAGCTGGCTGCCGGGACGAAACTGCCGATGTGCGCCAGCAGTACGATCAACGCCGTCTGGCGCATATAGGTGGACTTACCGCCCATGTTCGGACCGGTGATAACCAGCATGCGGGTATTGTCGTCGAGGCTCAGGTCGTTGGCCACGAACGGGGTGGTCAATACCTGTTCAACCACCGGGTGGCGACCCTGGTTGATGCGCATGCACGGCTCGCTGACAAAACGCGGGCAGTTCAGGTCGAGGTTCAGCGCGCGTTCGGCCAGGTTGCTCAGCACGTCAAGCTCGGCCAGTGCCGCGGCCGTGTCCTGCAGCGGTGGCAGTTGGGCGATCAGGTCTTCGAGCAGCGCTTCGTAGAGCATCTTCTCGCGCGCCAGGGCACGGCTCTTGGCTGACAGTGCCTTGTCTTCAAATGCCTTCAGTTCCGGCGTGATGAAACGCTCGGCACCTTTGAGGGTCTGGCGGCGGATGTAATCGGCGGGTGCGGACTCAGCCTGCTTGCTCGGCAGTTCGATGAAGTAGCCGTGGATGCGGTTGTAGCCGACTTTCAGGTGAGACAAGCCAGTACGGGCTTTTTCCCGGGCTTCGAGGTCGATCAGGAATTGCCCGGCGTTCTCGCTGAGCGATTGCAGTTCATCGAGTTCGCTGTCGTAACCGGTTTTCAACACGCCGCCGTCACGGATCACCGCGGGTGGATTGTCGATGATGGCTTTTTCCAGCAGTGCCGCCAGTTCCGGGTAGGTGCTGGTGGTGGTTGCCAGTTGGTTGAGGTGCGGCGCTTCCAGCTCGGTCATTGCCACTTGCAGTTGCGGCAGCGCGCCGAGGGCGTCACGCAGGCGAGCAAGGTCCCGTGGACGGGCATTGCGCAGGCCGATCCGGGCAAGAATGCGCTCGATGTCGCCGATTTCCTTGAGCTGCGGTTGCAGCTTTTCGAAACGGTAGCCGTCCAGCAGGCAGGTGATCGAGGTCTGGCGCGCCAGCAAAACGTTCAAGTCGCGCAGCGGGCGATTCAGCCAGCGGGTCAACAGGCGGCTGCCCATGGCGGTCTGGCACCGATCGACCACCGATTGCAGGGTGTTGTCGCGACCACCGGCCAGGTTGGTGTCCAGTTCCAGGTTGCGCCGGCTCGCGCCGTCCAGCACGACGGTATCGTCCAGGCGCTCGTGGCGCAGGCTGCGCAAGTGCGGCAGGGCGGTGCGCTGGGTTTCCTTCGCATAGGCCAGCAGGCAGCCGGCGGCACCGATGGCCAGGGTAAGATTTTCGCAACCGAAGCCTTTCAGGTCCTGGGTCGAGAATTGCTGGCACAGACTTTTCAGTGCCGAGTCACGCTCGAAATCCCAGGGTGCACGGCGGCGCACGCCACGACGCTTCTCGGCCGGCAGATCCTTGGGCCAGTCATCCGGGATCAGCAACTCCACCGGATTCACTCGCTCCAGTTCCGCCAGCAGGTTTTCCCAGCCTTTTATTTCCAGCACGCTGAAGTTGCCGCTGGTGATGTCCAGCACCGCCAGGCCGAACAGGCGCTCATCGCCCAGGACAGCGGCGATCAGGTTGTCCCGGCGCTCATCGAGCAGCGCTTCATCGCTCACCGTGCCAGGGGTGATGATCCGCACCACCTGACGATCCACCGGGCCTTTGCTGGTGGCCGGGTCGCCGACCTGCTCGCAGATCACCACGGATTCGCCGAGCTTCACCAGTTTCGCCAGATAACCTTCCGCCGCGTGGTAAGGAATACCGCACATCGGAATCGCCTGGCCAGCCGACTGCCCGCGAGCGGTCAGGGTGATGTCGAGAAGCTTGGCGGCCTTCTTCGCGTCTTCATAGAAGATCTCGTAGAAGTCGCCCATGCGGTAGAACATCAACTGGTCAGGGTGCTGGTTCTTCAGGCGCCAGTACTGCTGCATCATCGGCGTGTGCGAGGACAGGTCGGAGAGGGCTTTATTCATCGGATTGCCAGGAAAACTCGTTCAAAAGGTGTGGGGCAAAAGCGGGCATTGGCACGGCTTTTCCGCGATGGGCGCAAGGTTACCATGGGCAGTCTTGTCGACGCAGGCATCCACGGCCGGGTGACGTTTTTATTGAGCGATTCATGCATGGGTTATGCAATTGAGCAATTGTCGTGGCAAAAAACTTCGAGCATTATGCGCATTATGCAAAAACGCAATGTTTCAACAGTTTTAAGAGCGCTGCTCGATCAGCACGGTATCTCCCCCACGGAGCTTCACCGTCGCACCGGCGTGCCTCAATCCACGCTGTCGCGCATCCTCGGCGGGAAGATTGTCGATCCTTCGGATAAACACATCTCGAAGATCGCCGATTACTTCGCCGTGAGTACCGATCAGTTGCGTGGCCGCGCAGTTATCGCGCCGACGACCACTACCCGGCGTGAAGCCGCACACTCGCAACTTACCGACATCAGTCTGTGGGACGACGACACCCCCATCGATGACGACGAGGTCTCAGTACCTTTTCTTCGCGAGGTTGAATTGGCTGCGGGATCAGGAAGATTCGTCATCGAAGAGAGCGAGCGCGCCAGCCTGCGCTTCGGCAAGCGCAGCCTGCGGCATAACGGCGTGCAGTTCGACCAGGCCAAATGCGTGACAGTGCGCGGCAACAGCATGCTGCCGGTGCTCCGCGACGGCGCCACGGTGGGCGTCAACGCCGGCAAGCGCGGGATTGGCGATATCGTCGATGGCGATCTCTACGCCATCAACCATAACGGCCAATTGCGGGTGAAACAGCTGTATCGACTGCCCACCGGGATTCGCCTGCGCAGCTTCAACCGCGAGGAGCATCCGGACGAGGACTATTCGTTCCAGGATATGCAGGAAGAGCAGATCCTGATCCTGGGTCATGTGTTCTGGTGGGGCATGTACGCCCGTTAATCACTGGTTTGCCTGCCTGAAGGAGCCATTCTTGCGGATTGAAAAATGCATTAATGCATTGACTGTATATGCATCCGTGCATAATCTGGTGCTCTACCGTTTGCGTACCCTGGAGGCCCGACATGACAAACGAGCAACAACTGTTGCTGGACCTGCCGATCTGGCTCGTCGTCACGCTCGCAGTGGTCAGCGGGGTGTCCGGGGAAATGTGGCGTGCTGACAAGGAGGGTGCCCGAGGCTGGTCGTTGTTGCGCCGACTGGCCTTGCGCTCCGGGGCCTGCATGGTCTGTGGCCTCTCGGCGATGATGTTGCTGTACGCCGCCGGGATGTCGATCTGGGCCGCGGGAGCCTTCGGGTGCCTCACCGCGATAGCCGGGGCCGACATGGCCGTCGGACTGTACGGGCGCTGGGTGGCCAGGCGTATCGGTATCGATGACAGGCCGCCGCGCGATTCTCGCCCTGACCAGCAGTGAATGGCTGTCGCTGCGCACGGCACAACACGGCGCAACAATTGCCGGCGAGGCTTATGTGGGGCAGGTCTGTAATCTTGTGCTCAGGGTGCGGCGCTCCCAGCCCCACCTTGCGAATTTCATGCATCAATCAAGGAGCGAGCGATGCACCTCACCGAGCAACAGTTACTCATGATTTTTCCAGGCGCCCGCACTCAAGCAGGGGCGTTCATCCTGGTCCTCAATAACGCCATGGGGCGCCGTAATATCAGTACCCCCGGGCGCATCGCCGCCTTCCTGGCGCAAATCGGCCACGAGTCCGGGCAGTTGCAGCATGTGCGAGAGTTGGGCAACGAGAAGTATTTCGAGAAATACGATACCGGGGACTTGGCCGAGCGCCTGGGCAATTCTCCTGAGCCCGACGGCGACGGACAACGCTATCGGGGTCGTGGCCTGATCCAGGTCACCGGCCGCAGCAATTATCTGCAGTGCAGTCGGGCGCTGTTTGCTGATGAGCGCTTGTTGCAACAACCCGAACTGTTGGAACTGCCACAGTGGGCCGCCGAATCCGCGGCCTGGTTCTGGGAGCGAAACGGCCTCAATGAACTGGCCGACGGCGATGAGTTCAACCGTATTACCCGACGTATCAACGGTGGCTTGAACGGGTTGCAGGATCGTTTGCTGCTGTGGGAACGGGCAAAGGCCGTGTTATGCCCGCCTGCAAGCCCGTGAGGCCTGTGTCAGAGCGCTTGCCCGCGCACATCTTGATAGTCCGTCACTTGCAAGCGCTACTCGCTCGTGTACGTTAGCCTCATTCCGTCCGATCAGGAGTTGACCGTGAAAGAAATCACTCAGCTGGCCGCTGAACTTGGCAGGCGTCTGCAGGTTCTCAATGCCCACGTCACCGCCGCCGAGTCCTGTACGGGCGGCGGTATCAGCGAGGCGATTACCCGGATACCGGGTAGCTCGGCGTGGTTCGAGGCCGGTTATGTCACCTATTCCAACCGCCAGAAGACGCTTCAGCTGAATGTCCCGACCGAGCTGTTTTCAACGGTGGGAGCGGTCAGTCGGGAGGTGGTCGAGGCCATGGTCCGTGGCGCACAGAAAAAAAGCAGTGCGCGTTTTGCCGTGGCGGTCAGCGGGGTGGCAGGGCCGGACGGCGGTTCTCCCAGCAAGCCGGTGGGCACCGTTTGGCTGGCGTGGGGCGTCGACGACCAGGTGTTCAGCGAGGTACAGCACTTCGCCGGTAACCGCGACGAGGTCCGCCGACAAACGGTGAAGGCCGCGCTAGAGGGGCTGCTGCGCCATGCCGCGGGAGAAATCTCAAATCAGGGGTAGGCGATCCGCAAACGCTGTGGAATAATACTGTCTACTTATACAGGTGTTGGCCGTCAGGCCTTATTGATTACGTGAGGACTTTAATGGACGACAACAAGAAGAAAGCCTTGGCTGCGGCCCTGGGTCAGATCGAACGTCAATTCGGCAAGGGTGCCGTAATGCGTATGGGCGATCAGGACCGTCAGGCGATCCCGGCCATCTCCACTGGCTCTCTGGGTCTGGACATCGCTTTGGGCATTGGCGGTCTGCCAAAAGGCCGCATTGTTGAAATCTACGGTCCTGAATCTTCCGGTAAAACCACACTGACCTTGTCCGTGATCGCCCAGGCCCAGAAAGCCGGCGCGACCTGCGCCTTCGTCGATGCCGAGCACGCCCTCGACCCTGAGTACGCCGGCAAGCTGGGCGTCAACGTCGACGACCTGCTGGTTTCCCAGCCAGACACCGGTGAGCAAGCCCTGGAAATCACCGACATGCTGGTGCGTTCCAACGCGGTTGACGTGATCATCGTCGACTCCGTGGCAGCGCTGGTGCCAAAAGCTGAAATCGAAGGCGAAATGGGTGACATGCACGTGGGCCTGCAAGCCCGCCTGATGTCCCAGGCGCTGCGTAAAATCACCGGTAACATCAAGAACGCCAACTGCCTGGTGATCTTCATCAACCAGATCCGCATGAAGATCGGCGTGATGTTCGGCAGCCCGGAAACCACTACCGGTGGTAACGCGCTGAAGTTCTACGCCTCGGTTCGTCTGGATATCCGCCGCACGGGTGCGGTGAAAGAAGGTGATGAAGTCGTCGGTAGCGAGACCCGCGTCAAGGTTGTAAAGAACAAGGTGGCTTCGCCGTTCCGTCAGGCCGAGTTCCAGATTCTTTACGGCAAGGGCATCTACCTCAATGGCGAGATGATCGACCTGGGTGTGCTGCACGGTTTCGTTGAAAAGTCCGGTGCCTGGTATGCCTATAACGGCACCAAGATCGGCCAGGGTAAAGCCAACTCGGCCAAGTACCTGGCGGATAACCCGGATATTGCCGCAACGCTCGAGAAACAACTGCGTGACAAGCTGCTGTCGCCGGCTTCGGTAGCGGACGCCAAGGCTTCTGCGGTCAAAGAGACCGAAGACGATCTGGCTGACGCTGATATCTGATTGATCCGATGACCGCCGTACTCGATACCCTCGTCGCGGTGCGGCGAACCGCAATGGACCTGCTCGCGCGACGCGAGCACGGTCGAGTCGAGCTGACGCGTAAACTGCGTCAGCGCGGCGCTCTCCCCGAAATGATCGAAACAGCACTCGACCGGTTGACGGAAGAGGGCTTGTTGTCCGAAGCCCGCTACCTTGAAAGCTTTGTTTCCTACCGTGCCCGTTCCGGCTATGGCCCCTTGCGCATTCGTGAAGAGTTGGGGCAGCGCGGCCTGCAACGCAGCGACATCGAACTCGCCTTGCGCGAGAGCGGCATCGACTGGCAGGAGCAGTTGCAAGATACCTGGCGGCGCAAATTCTCCGGGCACTTGCCTATAGACGCTCGGGAGCGTGCCAAGCAAGGCAGGTTCCTGGCGTATCGGGGATATTCCATGGAAATGATCAGCCGCTTGTTCAGCGGCCGAGGGATGGACGATTGACTGAAACGGCCCGCTATTTCGATAGCGGGCCGTTTTTTTTGCCTCACATGACCTTTACTGACTCTCGCGTACGCGGCTGCACTGTTGGTTGGTTTTGTGCCCAGTTCTCCGCCAGGTTGATGTAATCCACCAGCTCGCGCAGTCGGCCTTGATTACGGGCGGTGAAGGTGAAGGCCAGTCGCGCCAGGTGACTGAACTGTGCTTCATCGTGCTCTTCGCCGTTGTAGGCGTGTTGATGAAATTGATCGCTCAGGCACAGGTCGGCGAATGCCTCCTGCATGTGTTCCAGTGCCTGGTCACTGAGCTTGTGGTTCATGCGAATCACGAACTGATGCTTGAGCCAGCGGCTGGAGTGGTAATTGCTGTAGAACTGGTTGATCTGCTCCACCGCTTCTTCGGCACTGTAGACCAGCTTCACCAGCTTCATGTCGGCGGGCAGGATGTAGTGGTTTTCCTCCAGTTGCTGGCGGATGAAGTCCAGCGCGCCCTGCCAGAATTTGCCGCCCGGCGCGTCCAGCAGTACCACGGGCACCAATGGGCTTTTACCTGTCTGGATCAGCGTCAGGACTTCCAGTGCTTCGTCCAAGGTGCCGAAACCACCCGGGCACAACACCAGGGCATCCGCTTCCTTGACGAAGAACAGCTTGCGCGTGAAGAAAAAATGGAAGGGCAGCAGGTTGGTCGTGCCCTGGACGGTGGGGTTGGCATGTTGCTCGAAGGGCAGGGTGATGTTGAATCCCAGGCTGTGCTCAAGGCCAGCCCCTTCGTGGGCCGCGGCCATGATGCCGCCTCCCGCACCCGTGATGACCATCATGTCCGAGCGCGCCAGGGCGGCGCCGAGTTCCCGGGCGAGGCCATACAAGGGGTGTTCCACTGGCGTGCGTGCTGAGCCGAAAACAGTGACCTTGCGTCGCCCCTTGAACTGCTCCAGAACCCGGAACGCGTGCTCGAGTTCGCGCAGGGCCTGCAGGGTTATCTTGGCATTCCAGCGGTTGTGGTCTTCCTGGGCCATGCGCAGCACAGTCAGGATCATGTCGCGGTAGATCGGGATGTTCGGGCTATTGGGTGAAACCAGGTTGAGCTGTTCTTCGACCTTGCTGATGAGGTCGTGGCCGCTTTCTTGAAAATGACGGCTCAGGAGGTCATTCGGTTGGTAAGGCATTCAACTTCTCCTTCTGCACAGAGCCATCGGCGTCGACCCTTCAGCGTCGATGCCACGCCACTTCATGTGGCGCTGTCTGCCCAGGCCCATGCCTGGGCGATCCACTTGACCCGACCGGTGATCGAGTCATCCATACCGGCTCTGTTTTTCCCTTGGATGAAAGAAACGTTCGCACAGCGCAAGGTGTAACGGGCGGCACCTTTTCATGCCCTGACAAATGAACGTGGATACCTGAAATCTAGACCCTTGCGATGATTCGTGTTGCCTTGATCATTGCGCCGCAAAGTCTTTCCTGGCAACCGTTTATTGACGATTTGCGAGGTGGTTTCACCGCTCGTCTGAACCCGCCCCGAGTATGCTGTGCTCTGATTTACTAAGTTACAGGTACTACACGACAACTTGGCGTCAAGGGCAGGGCGCAAGGTACAAGCGGTTAAAGGATTTTTCGCTCATTACGAGCGAAGCGCAGGGAGCCGGTAAGCCATGGCCAGGGTCATTCTGGAGATCGATACGCAACTGTATCGATTGCTGAAGTCATCAGCCGAGATCAATCATTTGAGTCTCGAGGAGGAGTGCTGCCGGCGTCTTATGGGCGCGGAGCGGCGTTCACGCTATTTGCAGGCGCTGGTGGCGGAACTGCGCGCCGAGGATGAACAGCGGCGCGCAAAATCCCACTGACTTACTTTTTCTTCTGGGTCGCTTTCGGGCAATCCGATTCCTGGTAGCTGGCAGAGCCCACCGCACGGTTGGTCTTGACCTCGGTGAAGTCATAACGCATGACCGCGCCCTTGGCCATCAGCTTGCGGAAGGACGGGTTGTTGCAGACCGAGGCGCCAAGCTGGAAGTACACGGCCTTGGGGTCGGCGCGCATCTTGTTGGCGTGACTGCTTTGCACGCTCAGGTGGTTGATCAGCGTATTGCCCTCGACCGTGTAGCCCTGATCGAGAATGTCTTCATTGATCGCCCGTGGAGTGCCGACGCTGCTTTGCGTGGCGACGTTGCGCAGCTCTCTGTTCAGATTCTGCTCACTCAAGGACGCAGCCTGAGCGTTGAAGGACGACGCCAGCAGAATGGCAGCGGTGGGAACGATAAGGCGCAGCATGAAACTCTCCTGGGGCAGTGATGGGGGTTTGACCCATCACATGACTGTGCGTTCAGTGGCGGCGAATTATAGGGGAGCGGGCCTGGACGGTACAGGTTTGCTCTGGTGGGTCTGGTAAACTGCCTGCACTTTCAGCCTGCGAGTGCTTTTCGTGTCGATCTCTTTTTTCTGCCGTGGCCTGCGATGAACCATGCCCCCAACGCCGTAGCCCGTCTGCGCGACCAGCGCGAAGAGGAAGGCATCAAGCCGATCCAGGCTCGTGGCTGGCGGGCGACTCGCTGCCGCGCGTGCCGCGTGATCGAGAGTCACTGCCTGTGTGCCTGGCGTCCGCAGGTCGAGACCCGCTCCGGGGTGTGCCTGATCATGACCGGCAAGGAAGTGTTCAAGCCCAGCAACACCGGCTGGCTGATTGCCGATGTGGTGCGTGACAACCATGCCTTCATCTGGTCGCGTACCGAGGTCGATCAACAGTTGCTGGCGTTGCTGTCCGACCCGCAATGGCAGCCTTATCTGGTGTTCCCGGGTGAATATGTCGCGCCTGAGCGGGTGACTCACAGCGTGGCAGTCGATGACACCCGGCGACCGCTGTTCATATTGCTGGACGCGACCTGGACCGAAGCCCGCAAGATTTTCCGCAAGAGCCCTTATTTCGACTCGCTGCCGATCCTTAGCCTGTTGCCCGAGAAGCTCTCGCGCTATCAATTGCGCCGTTCCACCCGCAGCGAACACCTGTGCACCGCGGAAGTCGCGGCGTTGTGTCTCGATCTGGCGGGCGATGTAGAGGCGGCATCGGCACTCGATGCCTATTTCGATGTGTTCAGCCAGCATTACCTCGACGCCAAGCGTCAGCTGGAGATGAATGTTTCGACCCCGGCGCACACCGAGTTGATGGCCTATGTTCAGCCAGCAGTGGTATTGATGGACTGATTGTCGCCGATGCTGCAATAAAGTGTGCCGGCCATGTCGCTTGACCACCCCGGTTTCGCTGGGCATGCTTGGCGCCGATTAGGGTGCGGCCAGAGTTTGAAACGCCGTTTTTTGCGTTGAACGTGCCCTGTTGGTGCAGCTCCGTGGCTGTTACCTCGAGTTGTTTTGGCGATGCCCGAATGCATCGGGCGTCCCATGAAAAACAGGATCATTTGAAAAATGGCCACATACGAAATCCTGATTGCCGATGACCATCCGCTTTTTCGTTCCGCCCTGCATCAAGCGCTGACCCTGGGCCTGGGCCCGGATGTGCGCCTGGTGGAAGTGGCGAGCATTGCCGAGCTGGAGACCCGCCTGACCGAAAAGGCTGACTGGGACCTGGTGCTGCTGGATCTGAACATGCCGGGTGCGTACGGTTTTTCCGGGTTGGTGCTGTTGCGCGGCCAGTATCCGCAAATTCCTGTGGTCATGGTCTCGGCCCAGGAAGAAGCGACGATCATGGTGAAATCCCGGGAATTTGGTGCAAGCGGTTTCATCCCCAAGTCCAGCGACCTGAGTGTCATCCAGAAAGCCGTGCGCGCGGTGCTCGATGGCGATGTGTTCTGGCCACCGCAGGCGTTCGAAGCCGTCAGCGTTTCAGATGAAGCCAAGGCGGCGAGCGAAGGCCTTGCCAGCTTGACGCCGCAACAGTTCCGGGTGCTGACCATGGTCTGCGAAGGGTTGCTGAACAAGCAGATTGCCTACGAACTGAGTGTGTCCGAAGCGACCATCAAGGCCCACGTCACCGCGATTTTTCGTAAGCTGAATGTGCGCACTCGCACCCAGGCGGCGCTGCTGCTGCAACAACTTGAGTCAATTTCAAGCCATTAAGCGCTGGCACCTTCACGCTTTTTTGACTTTGGTTAATCTAGCTTTCCCACTCCCTTTTTTGGTCAGTTCCTACTCTATGTCACCTTTCAAAGGCCAGACCGGCCTGAAACGTATCCTCAATGCTTCCGGCTACTCGCTGGACGGCCTGCGCGCAGCCTTCACCGGCGAAGCGGCTTTTCGGCAACTGGTGTTGCTCAACGTCATCCTGATCCCACTGTCGTTCTTCTTGAACGTGAGTCGTGTCGAGCAGGCGTTGCTGATTGCGGTCTGCCTGCTGGCGCTGATCGTCGAGTTGCTCAATTCGGCCGTGGAAGCGGCCATCGACCGCATTTCCCTGGAACTGCACCCGTTGTCGAAAAACGCCAAGGACATGGGCAGTGCCGCGCAATTCGTCGCCTTGACCATGATTGCGCTGGTCTGGGCGGTGATCCTGCTTTAAGCGATCGCTGGCAGGACGATCTCGTCGCTGCGCTGCACCCCGGCGGTGAACGCGCGGCACAGGTCGAGGAACTCACGCATCGCCGAGGTCTGGTACTTCTGCTTGTGCCAGATGAAATAGAACTGTCGCGCCAGGTCCAGGTCCGGGGTCTCCACCGCGACCAGGCTGCCGCGACGGAACGCATCCCGCAGCGCCAGCCGCGAGATGCAGCCTATCCCCAGGCCGGACTCCACGGCGCGTTTGATGGCTTCGGTGTGTTCCAGCTCCAGGCGGATGTTCAGCGCGCTACGGTGATGGCGCATGGCCTGGTCGAAGGTCAGGCGCGTGCCTGAACCTTGTTCACGCAAGATCCACGCTTCATGGCTCAGTTCCTCCATGGTCGCGGTGCCGCGTTTGGCCAGCGGGTGCTGTGGCGCGCAAAAAACCACCAGCTCATCTTCGACCCAGCTTTGCACTTCGATGTCCGGGTGGCTGCAATCGCCTTCGATCAGACCCAGGTCAATTTCGTAGTGGGCGACCTGTTGCACAATGTTGGCGGTGTTCTGCACATGCAGCTTTACCTGGCTTTCCGGGTGGCGCTGCATGAAACCGCCGATCAACAGGGTCGCAAGGTAGTTGCCAATGGTCAGGGTTGCGCCCACCGCCAATGAGCCGAAACCCGACTTGCCATTGAGCAGGTCCTCGATCTCCTTGGCCTGGTCGAGCAGGGCGACCGCCTGGGGCAGCAGCTGTTTACCCAGGGCGTTGAGGCTCAGGCGTTTGCCGGCGCGATCGAACAGCTGGCAGCTGCACTGGCGCTCCAGCTCGGTAATCGACGTGCTCGCCGCCGACTGCGAGAGGTTGAGCAGGCCCGCAGCACGGGAGACGCTTTCCTGCTGGGCGACGGCGACGAACACTTGAAGTTGACGGAGAGTAAATCGCATATCGATATAACCGATAACCCTTATCTTAATAATCCAGTTAACAGATATTGTCGGCGCTATTAGAATGCGATGCAATTGCGCACCGCCGGTCTCTTCCTGAAAGAGCAAGCGCAGACCCAATCTCCAGGAGTCCCCGTACATGAGCAACATGAACCACGAGCGTGTCCTCAGTGTTCATCACTGGAACGACACTCTGTTCAGCTTCAAGTGCACCCGTGATCCGGGCCTGCGCTTCGAGAACGGTCAGTTCGTGATGATCGGCCTGCAACAGCCCAATGGCCGCCCGCTTATGCGCGCTTACTCGATCGCCAGCCCGAACTGGGAAGAGCATCTCGAGTTCTTCAGCATCAAGGTGCCTGATGGTCCGCTGACTTCCCAGCTGCAGCATCTGAAGGAAGGCGACGAGATCATCATCAGCAAGAAGCCTACCGGCACGCTGGTGCTGGATGACTTGAAGCCTGGCAAACATTTGTACCTGCTCAGCACCGGTACCGGTCTGGCGCCGTTCATGAGCGTCATCCAGGACCCGGAAACCTACGAGCGTTTCGAAAAAGTGATCCTGTGCCACGGCGTACGTTACGTCAATGAAGTCGCCTACCGCGAATTCATCACCGAGCACCTGCCGCAGAACGAGTTCTTCGGCGACGCGCTGCGTGACAAGTTGATCTACTACCCGACCGTGACCCGCGAGCCGTTCGAGAACGAAGGTCGCCTGACCGACCTGATGCGCAGCGGCAAGCTGTTCAGCGACATCGGCCTGCCACCGATCAACCCGCAGGACGACCGCGCCATGCTGTGCGGCAGCCCGAGCATGCTCGACGAGACCAGCGAAGTGTTGAACAGCTTCGGCCTGAAGGTTTCGCCGCGGATGCGCGAGCCGGGTGATTACCTGATCGAGCGTGCGTTCGTCGAGAAATAAACGCAGCCCATAAAAAACCCGCATCGCCTGTTCCGGCAATGCGGGTTTTTTTATGCCCGTCACATTCCTGCGGGAATGACTTCAAGGACCCGGATCAGCTCCGGACTCGGATAGTGCCAGCGCACATCCACATCCCAGAACTGCGCACCATATTCCCGTTCCGGCGCAGGCGTCTGGTACGCCGGACGCGGATCTTGCGCCAGGCATTGCTCAATCAGCTCAACCAAGGGCTCTGCAAGGCGCTGAGCATGCCCGTGAGCCTGTTGCAGGGCCGAGTCCGTCCACTGCACGGCGATAAGCGACGGCGCAGCGCTGGCGATACTGTTGCTGGCTGTGTCGATGATGTCTGCATATGGCACGTAGGGTTTGATATCGAGGATCGGTGTGCCATCCAGCAGATCGATCCCGGATATCCACAGGCGATCCGCTTCGACCTTGTCCAGCTTGACCACGGACTGGCCAATGCCATTGGGCCGGTGGGTAGCGCGCGTGGCGAACACGCCCATGGATTTGTTGCCGCCCAGGCGCGGAGGGCGGACTTTGAGTCGTGGCTTTTCCTCCAGGGCCTGGTGGAACAGGAACAGCAGCCACACATGGCTGACCTGTTCCAGGCCCTGCACCGCGTCCCCTTGATCGAACGGTGCCACCAGTTCCAGTACGCCACGGGCGGCCGGGGCCAGTTGCGGCTGGCGTGGAATGGCGAATTTCTCCTTGAAGCAGGAGCGCACGAAGCCGATGGGGGAAACGCTGTAGGTCATGGTTTGGGGTCGAGGCAGAATTAAGGCGCGCATGATAACCCGTTCGACCAGCATTCAGTTGTGCCTGTGCCGGCCCCTTCGCGAGCAAGCCCGCTCCCACATTTGATATAGGGTACACAGGAGATCAGTGTGGGAGCGGGCTTGCTCGCGAAGGCCGTAACGCCGATTTCAGAGGCTGAACCCACCGTCCAGCGGAATGATGTTTCCGGTCATGTAGGCCCCTGCCGTACTCGCAAGACTGATGGCCAAAGCCGCCATCTCTTCCTCGCGGCCCCAGCGCTTCATCGGGATCAACGAGGTGTCCTGCGCCAATGCCTGCTCATCATTGCCGATATGCTGGGTCATTTTGCTCGGAAAGCGCCCCGGTGCGATCACGTTTACGTTGATGTGCTGGCTCACCAGTTCCCGCGCCAGGATCCGCGACAGTTGATGCAAGGCCGCTTTGCTCGGCCCATAGGCATAGGCCTGTTCGCCAAAGGATGAAATCCCGGCGACTGAACCGATATTGATGATCCGTGCCGGGTTCGCAGGCGAACCCGCCTTGCGCAACAGCGGCAGAAATTGCTGGATGCAGTTGAATACTGACGTCACGTTCAGTTGCATGACCTTTTCCCAGCCCTTGATCGGGTAGCTCTCCAAGGGTGCCCCCCAGGTGGTCCCGGCGTTGTTGACCAGGATATCGAGGTGGGTCATCTGCTCTCCCAGTCGCGTGGCCAACTGCTGTACGCCTTCTTCCGTGGCCAGGTTGGCGGCTACCGCGTAACAGCGTCCGAGCGCACCGAGCTCATCGGCGGTTTGCCGGCAGGCTTCGACATCGCGGGCACAAACGTAGACGGTAGCGCCAGCCTCGACATAGGCCTTGGCGATCATTTTGCCGATGCCACGGGTGCCGCCGGTCACCAGTGCGGTGCGGCCTTGGAGGGAGAAGTAGGGATGCATGGCGAATCCTGAAGACTGTAGGTCATTACACCCTAGCCGTCAGCAGCGGTCAGCGGAGCCATTATTTTTGCGCGGAATGAGGGGTCATACGGCGTCGGCCCTTGTAGGAGCTGGCTTGCCAGCGAAGAGGCCCGGGAGCCTTGCGGCGATCAATCAGCCGCTTTCGCTGGCAAGCCAGCTCCTACAAGGGGTTGCAATCAGCCTTGGGGGTTATTGCGGGCGCACGCGCAGGGTCAGGCCCTTGAGGAAGTTGCGCAGCAACTGGTCGCCGCACGGGCGGTAGTTGGTGTGGCCGAACTTGCGGAACAGCGCGCTCAGCTCAGGCTTGGACACAGGGAACTCGGCGGCCTTGAGGATCGCGTGCATGTCGTCTTCTTTCAGCTCGAAGGCCACGCGCAGCTTTTTCAGGATGATGTTGTTGGTCACCGGCACTTCGATGGGCTGCGGTGGACGGCTTTCGTCCTTGCCGCGCTTGAAGATCACCAGGCCGTCGAGGAAATGCGCCATGACTTCGTCCGGGCAGCGTACGAAGCCTTCCTCGTCTTCCTCTTTCTTGTCGAGGTAGGTCAGCAGGTCGGCCAGGGTCACGTCCATGCCGCCGAGCTTGATGATCTCGATGACTTTCTTGTCGCTGATGTCGAGCATGTAGCGCACGCTGCGCAGTACGTCGTTATGAATCATGGTGTGCAATCCTGATATTCAGCAGTGGGCGCCGCACAAGCCGCGGCGCCAGAATGTGTGGCGGCGTGAGAGGCCTTAGAACTTCTCTTTGCCGGACAGGTAGCGCCATTGCCCCAGGGGCACCTTGCCGATGGACACGCCTCCGATGCGGATGCGGCGGATGCCCACGACCTTCAGGCCGACGGCCTGGCAGAACAGGGCGATCACGCCCGGTTGCGGGTTCTTCATGGCGAAGCGCAGGCGGTTTTCGTTCTGCCAGCTGGCCTTGACCGGCGGCAGTTCCTTGCCCTTGTAGGTCAGGCCGTGGTTCAGGCGGTTGAGGCCGTGTGCAACCATCTCGCCTTCAACCTCCACTACGTATTCCTGCTCGATCTTGCTGGAGTCGGCGGTGAGCTTGCGCAGGATCTTCCAGTCCTGGGTGAACACCAGCAAACCGCTGGCATTGGCCTGCAGGTCGGTGCTGGCGGTCAGGCGCTGGAAGTGGCCCTTGAGCGGGCGCTTGCCGTAGCGGTGCTCTTCGCTCAGGGTTTCGGCGCTGATGGTCGCCATGGCGCTGTCCGCGTCCATGCCCGCGGGCACGTTGAGCAGGATGGTCACCGGCTCCGGCGCGGTGGCCTTGGCGTCCTTGTCGAGCTCGACTTTCTGGGTGCCGACCTTGAACTGCGGCTCGTCGACGACTTCGCCGTCGACGGTGACCCAGCCGCCCTCGATGAACAGCTCAGCCTCCCGACGGGAACAGCCGACGAGTTCGATGAGGCGTTTGGAGAGTCGAATCGGGTCAGTCATGACAGGGCCGTAACAAAAAAGGGGTGGGCATTGTACCTGCGTGGCGCCGGTTAATCGCGATTCCATTTGTACCATGCGTTTTTTTGTAGGAGCTGTGTTGTGTCAGCCGTTGCGCGTCAGCTGTTGAGCCTGCCGCAAACGCATATGCAACAACGGATAAGGCTGCCCCATGCCATCGACCTCCGAACGACCGATGACCTCGAAGCCCTGCTTGAAGTAAAACCCCAGGGCTTGCGGGTTCTGTTCGTTGACGTCCAGTTGATCGGCGTTGAGGTTTTCCAGGGCATAACGCAGTAACCGTTTGCCCAGACCCTGGCCGCGATGCGCCGGGTCGATGAAAAGCATCTCGATCTTGCCCGCCGCGACTCCGGCGAATCCGGTAATTCGTTGCTGCGAGTCCTTGGTGCAGATCAGCATCACCGCGTCGAGGTAGCGGGTCAGCACCAGGTTCTTCAACAGTTCGATATAGCTGTCCGGCAGAAAGTCGTGGGTGGCGCGGACCGAGGCCTCCCAGACCCTGGTCAATTCTTCGTAGTCGCTTTGTTTCGGTGTGTGAATGACCGAATGTTGGCGCATGCCAGCCTGCCCCTTGGGTTGTTGGAGATGAGAATCCGTTCCTCACCAAACGATAGCCGTAAAAAAGCCCCGCATCTCTCAAGAGAGCAGGGCTTTTCGTATTTTTTGCGTTTAGATCTGTTCAGCCCACAGGTCGTATTCGTCGGCATCGGTCACTTTGCACCAGACCTTGTCGCCTGGCTTCAGGTTGCTGCCGTTGTCGATGAACACGTTGCCGTCGATTTCCGGGGCATCGAAGAAGCAGCGGCCGACCGCGCCTTGCTCGTCGACTTCATCGACCAGCACTTCGATTTCACGGCCGATGCGCATTTGCAGGCGCGCCGAGCTGATGGCCTGCTGGTGCGCCATGAAGCGCTCCCAACGGTCCTGCTTGACGTCGTCCGGCACGACTTCCAGGTCCAGATCGTTGGCCGGTGCGCCTTCTACCGGCGAGTACTGGAAGCAGCCGACGCGGTCGAGCTGGGCTTCGGTCAGCCAGTTCAGCAGGTACTGGAAGTCTTCTTCGGTCTCGCCGGGGAAGCCGACGATGAAGGTCGAACGGATGATCAGGTCCGGGCAGATTTCGCGCCAGTTCTTGATCCGCGCCAGGGTCTTGTCTTCGAACGCCGGGCGTTTCATCGACTTGAGCACTTTCGGGCTGGCGTGCTGGAACGGGATGTCCAGGTACGGCAGGATCTTGCCGGCCGCCATCAACGGGATCAGCTCGTCGACGTGCGGGTACGGGTAGACGTAGTGCAGGCGCACCCAGACACCGAGGGTGCTGAGGGCTTCGCAGAGTTCGGTCATGCGGGTTTTCACCGGCGCGCCGTTCCAGAATCCGGTGCGGTACTTCACGTCGACGCCGTAGGCGCTGGTGTCCTGGGAGATGACCAGCAGTTCCTTGACGCCGGACTTGACCAGGCGCTGGGCCTCGTCGAGCACGTCACCGACCGGACGGCTGACCAGCTTGCCACGCATCGACGGGATGATGCAGAAGCTGCAGCTGTGGTTGCAGCCTTCGGAAATCTTCAGGTAGGCGTAGTGGCGCGGGGTCAGCTTGATGCCTTGCGGCGGCACCAGGTCGATCAGCGGGTTGTGGTCCTGACGCGGCGGCACGACTTCGTGCACGGCGTTGACCACCTGCTCGTACTGCTGCGGGCCGGTCACGGCCAGCACGCTCGGGTGCACGTTGCGAATGTTGCCTTCTTCGACGCCCATGCAGCCGGTCACGATGACCTTGCCGTTTTCCTTGATGGCTTCGCCGATCACTTCCAGGGACTCGGCCTTGGCCGAATCGATGAAGCCGCAGGTGTTGACCACCACGACGTCGGCGTCCTGATAGGTGGACACCACGTCATAGCCTTCCATGCGCAGCTGGGTGAGGATGCGCTCGGAGTCGACCAGTGCTTTCGGGCAACCCAGTGATACGAAGCCAACCTTTGGATTGGCCGGCGCAGGAGTGGTGGACATGTCTAACCTCGGTGTTTTGTGACGCCGCTTGCCGGGTTGGGCAAAACCGACGGACGGGCGCTTGAACTGCGCCTCTGATCAAAAAGTGCGCAATTCTAGCGATGAGACGTTCACTTGACCAGCTTTATGCAGGGAAATACGACGAGTGCTGCGCTATGCTTCGCGCCGTTGGGCTTTACCGATTTTTTACAGTCAACAAAACGTCTGTAACAGCAAGTAAAACAGCGCATGCTGCATGACAAAGCATAGTGCTTCTTCACAGAAGCCCGGGTCTGGGTAGTAGGAGTGGTGGATGGGTCAGGCAAGTAGTCAGGCTGAGGGTGCCGGTCATACGGCGGCCAAGCCTATTGGCATGCTGGTCGCGGCGGTCGGGGTGGTTTATGGCGATATCGGCACGAGCCCGCTGTACACCCTCAAGGAAGTCTTTTCCGGGGGCTATGGCGTACCGGTCAACCATGACGGCGTGCTGGGGATTCTGGCGCTGATCTTCTGGTCGCTGATCTGGGTCGTGTCGATCAAGTACATGATGTTTGTCCTGCGCGCCGACAACCAGGGTGAAGGCGGGATCATGGCCTTGACCGCGCTGGCCCGGCGGGCGGCAGCAGGACACGCGAAATTGCGCACGATCCTGGTGGTCTGCGGACTGATCGGTGCGGCGCTGTTCTATGGCGACAGCATGATCACCCCGGCGATTTCCGTACTGTCGGCCATTGAAGGCCTGGGGCTGGCATTCGACGGCATCGACCACTGGGTGGTGCCGCTGTCGCTGATCGTGCTGGTGGCGTTGTTCCTGATCCAGCGCCACGGCACCGCGCGCATCGGCATCCTGTTCGGGCCGATCATGGTCACCTGGTTTGTGGTGCTGGGGGCATTGGGTGTCCATGGGATCATCCAGCACCCGGAAGTGTTGCAGGCGATGAACCCGGCGTGGGGCGTGCGCTTCTTCGTGGTGCATCCGGGCATGGGCGTGGCGATCCTGGGCGCGGTCGTGCTGGCACTGACCGGTGCCGAAGCGCTGTATGCCGACATGGGCCACTTCGGCCGCAAGCCGATTGCCCGCGCCTGGTTCATCCTGGTGCTGCCGGCGCTGGTGCTCAATTACTTCGGCCAGGGGGCGCTGCTGCTGGGCGATCCGGAAGCCGCACGCAACCCGTTCTATCTGCTGGCGCCAAGCTGGGCGCTGATTCCGCTGGTCGGTCTTTCGACCCTGGCCACGGTGATCGCTTCCCAGGCGGTGATTTCCGGGGCGTTCTCCCTGACCCGCCAGGCGATCCAGCTCGGCTACATTCCGCGCATGCACATCCAGCACACCTCCAGCGCCGAACAGGGCCAGATCTACATCGGTGCGGTGAACTGGGCGTTGATGGTTGGCGTGGTGCTATTGGTGTTGGGTTTCGAATCCTCCGGTGCCCTGGCCTCGGCCTATGGCGTGGCGGTGACCGGGACCATGCTGATGACCAGTATCCTGGTGTCGGCGGTGATACTGCTGCTGTGGAAGTGGCCGCCGGTGCTGGCGGTGCCGATCCTGCTGGGTTTCCTGCTGGTGGACGGGGTGTACTTCGCCGCCAATGTGCCGAAAATCGTTCAGGGCGGGGCATTCCCGGTCATCGCCGGTATCGCGCTGTTCGTGCTGATGACTACTTGGAAACGCGGCAAGCAATTGCTGGTGGAGCGTATCGACGAGGGTGGCTTGCCGCTGGAGATTTTCATCAGCAGCATCGCCGTGCAACCGCCGCATCGCGTGCAGGGCACGGCAGTGTTCCTCACCGCGCGACCGGACGCCGTTCCCCACGCGCTGTTGCACAACCTGTTGCATAACCAGGTACTGCACGAGCAGGTGGTGTTGCTGACCGTTGTCTACGAGGATATTCCACGCGTGCCGGCGAGCCGGCGCTTCGAGGTCGAATCCTACGGCGAAGGCTTCTTCCGGGTGATCCTGCATTTCGGTTTCACCGACGAGCCTGACGTGCCGAAGGCGCTGAAACTCTGTCATCTCGATGAACTGGATTTCAGCCCGATGCGCACCACGTACTTCCTCAGCCGCGAGACGGTCATCGCCTCCAAGCTCGAAGGCATGGCCCGCTGGCGCGAGGGGTTGTTCGCGTTCATGTTGCAGAACGCCAACGGCAATTTGCGCTTCTTCAATCTGCCGTTGAACCGGGTGATTGAGTTGGGGACGCAGGTGGAGATGTAAGATCAAAAGATCGCAGCCTGCGGCAGCTCCTACAGGTGTACACATTCCCCTGTAGGAGCTGCCGCAGGCTGCGATCTTTTGGGGACATCACGCATCCATAAAAAAGCCCCCGCATCCAAAAGGCTGCGGGGGCTTTTTTGTGCGGCTCAGATCACTCCTGAGCTTCTGTTTCCTGCACTTGGCGCTTCTGGATCACATCCACCAACCGCTGTGCCAGGGCCGGGTAGTTTTCGTCGAAGTGGTGGCCGCCGGGCAATTTGATGACTTCGCCCACGGCGGTCTTGTCGGTACAGCCGCTTTCGTCCACTTCTTCTTCACCGTAGATGCACACCACTTTCGCGGCGGGCAGCTTGGCCATTTCCGGGCCGGTGGCGGCTTCTTTGCCGGCGTTGCCGAGCCAGCCTTCGACTTCGATCTCGAAGCTGCCGGTGCGGGCGAAGGCCAGCAGGATAATGGCGTCGACGCGCTGCTGCTCGGACTCTGCCAGGCGGTTGTAGATCGCTGGCAGCACATCGGCGCCGAACGAGTAGCCGGTCAGGATGAAGCGCTTGGTGCCCCATTTCTGCCGGTAGTGCTGCATCAGCTCGGCGAGGTCCAGGGCGCTTTGCTCGGGGCTCTTGTGCTGCCAGTAGTAGCGCAGGGTGTCGATGCCGACCACGGGGTAGCCGATCTTGGCCATTTCGCCTGCCACGTCGCGGTCGAGGTCGCGCCAGCCGCCATCACCCGACAGGAACAGGGTCACGGTGTCCTTGGCCTGGCCGGCGGGCACTTCGACCACTGGAATCTGCAAGCCGCCCGCGTCCTTGTCGCCACCGACCAGCAGTTTGCGCAGTTCGTTGTTCAGCACTTGCGGCAGGTTGATGTCGTAGTCGCTGATGCTGGTTTCAGCGTTGGGCTGGTCGCGCACGAAGCCGGCGCTGGTGTCGTCCGGGTTGTCGTTCCACGCCACTAGCCAATGGCCATGGGCGGCGCTTTTCGGCAGCAGGTGGGTGCAGCCGGGTTTTTCCAGGGCCAGGTCCACCGACACGGCCTGGGCCTTGTCGTTCTTCTGCTCGGACAACCAGCGCCAGGCCAGCACCGCGCCCGGGCCGATGCCGCTGACCAGCGTGGCCGGGCCTTTCAGTTCCCGCAGGCCCGACTGCAGAGCACGGCTTTGCAGCAGGCAGTCCTTGGGCAGGATCACCTGGACAATCTCTGCCGAACCGCTGCGGCTCAGGGTCAGCAATTGCTTGTCGCTGAGTTTCTGTTCTTCATTGACCGCCACCAACACCTGAGCCTTTGCCGTGGTGCCAGGGATAACCCGGGTCATCGCGGCGCCGTCGTTCGGGGTCAATTGCTCAAGGGTCGGTTCCGGTGCCGGGCGTTTGAGGTACCAGTAGCCACCACCGAGAATCAGGGCAACCACTACCAGGGTGCCCAGTACATAGCGCAGGGAGCGTTGAATCATCAGCGTTTCACCAATCCAGTCAAGCCGCCCGCGATCAGGGCGGCAGTGTCGGCCAAGGCAACCAGCGGATCGAGTCCGGCGGGCACGGCCATATAACGGGGTTCCCAGTCAGGCTGGAACTTGTCTTTGAAGCGGCGCAAGCCTTGGAAGTTGTAGAGCTGCTCACCACGGCGGAATACCATCGAGCCCAGGCGCTGGGTCAAAGGTGCACCGCGACGGGGTTGCAACCCCGACAACGGCACCATACCCAGGCTGAAGCGCGCGTATCCGTGACTCTTATAATGTTGGATCAGGCCGACCATCATGAACTCCATGGTCAGCTTGGGGGCGTCCGGGTGTGCGCGCATCAGGTCGAGGCTGGCCAGGTCATGGCCGTAGGTCTCGAGCAGGTTGGCGAACGCCACCGGGCGTCCTTCGAAACGGATCACTGCAATGCGAAAGTGCTTGAGGTAATCGTCGCTGAAGCGGCCGAGGGAGAAGCCTTTCTCGCGCACGTTCTTGCCGGTCAGCCAGGCATCGGAAATTACCTTGAGTTCATCCATCGGCGCCTGGCCCGGCTCATGGATCTCCAGCGACAGGCCGTCGCGGGTGCCACGGTTCCAAGTGTAGCGCAGGTCCTTCATCTCCTTGCCCTTGGCCTCGAGGTCAAAGCGCACGAGATCGACCCTGGCCTCTTCGCCCAGCTTGATCGCGGTCAGGCCAATGTCCATGTAGTACGGCAGGTTCTCCGCACGCACTTGATAGAACACGGGGCGGGCGTGATGGATGTCGCACAGGTCGCGGAACTGCCAGATCATTTCCGCCCGTTGCTGCCCCGGACCGATCGGGTCATACAGTGCGACAAGGCTGCGGCCGCGGCGGGCATACATCAGGAACGCCTCGTCGTTGGGGTGGAACAGCAGCGCCTTGTCGCCGGTCAGGGCCAGGCCGCCATCCGGCTGGGCGGAGGCCATGAGGATCTTGCTCGCGCGCGCAAGCTCATCGGGTGTCGGCAGGTGGATCACCGGGCGAGCGGTGCGCAGCAACCAGGTCAGGGACACCACCACCAGCAGGACCGCCGCGCCGAGCAGCGAGCGCAAGCCACGGGGGGCATCGGCATCCAGGGTGAACTGCCACCAGAGTTGGTGGCTGTACGGAACGTCCTGATAGGCGAACAGCAGCAGCCACATCGAGGCGCCGAGCACGCACACGCTGGCCACCAGGTAAAGGGGCGAGAACGGCAGTTCGGTCAGGCGGCTGGGGCGATAGAACGAGCGGCGGAAAACCCCCAGCAGGCTCGCCGTCAGCACCATCAGAGTGGCTTCCTCCCAGTCGAACCCCTTGAGCAGGGAGAGCAGGGCGCCAACCAGCAGCAGAATGGTGGTCAGCATCCACGCCGCCGACAGGCGACGACGCAGGCCTTGGGCCAGCAACAGGCACAACACGCCGATCAGGCTGGCGCCAAAGTGCGAAGCGTCGACCAGGCGGTGCGGGATCAGAAAGCCGATGTGTTCAAGGCGCGTGTCGATTTCCGGAGTCGCGCCGGAGAACAGCAAGACCACGCCGGACAGGAAGACCAGCACCGCCAGGATAGGCGCGGCCAGGCCGGAAGCGGCGCGCAGGGTCTGGCGAGTCTGGAACAGACGCTGGCCTTCGCTGATCAGCAGGAACAGACAGGCCACCAGCATCGGCAGCACCACATAGATCAGGCGATAGAGCAGCAGGGCGGCAGCCAGTGGTGCGGCGCCGAGTGTGTCGGAGAAGGCCGCGAGCAAGATGGCTTCGAACACGCCGACCCCGCCCGGCACATGGCTGAGCACGCCAGCGGCCAGGGCCAGCAGGTAAACCAGCAGAAACGCGCCGAACGGCGGCGCTTCCGGCAACAACAGATAAAGCACGGTGGCGGCGGCGGCTACGTCCAGTGCGGTAATGATCAGCTGGAGGAAGGTCAGGCGGCGCCCGGGCAGGCGCAAGGTGCGGCGGCCGATCCTGACCAGCAGGTTGTCGGCGTAGGGTTGTTCCGGCAGGCGACGGCGGTAGATGCCGATGGCCAGTACCGTGAACAGCAGCAACACAGCCGTCGCCAGGGTGCCCAGCAAGACTTGCGAAAGCCCCAGGGCGGCGGAAGCGTCGGGCAGGTCGCTGAGTGTCGCCAGCGCGGCGAGCGGGGGCAGGGCGCAGCCGAGCGAGAGGCTGGCGAACAGTGTCATGCGCGCGACTTCGGTCGCCCCAAGGCCATGGCGCGCATACAGGCGGTAGCGAACCGAGCCGCCGGACAGCATCGAAAGACCAATGGCATTGCCGATGGCAAAAGCGGTGAAACCGCCCAGTGCCAGGGTTCGCGGG
This sequence comes from Pseudomonas sp. PLMAX, assembly GCF_046042685.1. Taxonomy (NCBI): domain Bacteria; kingdom Pseudomonadati; phylum Pseudomonadota; class Gammaproteobacteria; order Pseudomonadales; family Pseudomonadaceae; genus Pseudomonas; species Pseudomonas sp. PLMAX. The sequence continues at coordinate 1,451,706 of NZ_CP064949.1, forward strand.
GCCAGGCAAACGCCGGCGTAGCGGCTGGCGGACCATTCGTAACCCAGCAAGATGATGAAACCGACGACGGTAGCGCCCAGCGCGCCCAGCAGTGCCGGTTGCGGAACCTCGAGGATCGAGTCGTGCAACGCGTTCAGGTCGAGCTCGCTCAACAGGTGACGACAGGCAATCAGCGCGATGGTGAACAACAACAGGGTAACCGCCAGGCCGATGGGTTGGCGGTATTTGCTGATTCGATCAAGCAAGCGCAGGCGTTGCGCCTTGATCGGTTGTGTCGCTGTGACGGTGTCTTGTGGATCTGACGAGTTGGCGCGCATCAATCACCTCTTGGATTGTGCGCGACAGGATGGGGGTATCCAGCCAAGTTACCAATCCCTGTAGAAAAAAATAATCACAAATATTAACGCCCGGCACCGAGTCCCGGTAACGGTTCGTCGACAGTCGTAGAGGGCTCAGCCTGGGATTGAGCATAGTCGGAACTCAGTGAATCGGTGACCCGGAGGGCTCACTGAAGAGTGACAGGTCATTGTTGCGAAAGGACTTTTTCAACAGATACAAAAAAGGCCACTCTTTCGAGTAGCCTTTTTTGATGTTTGGTTGCGGGAGCCGGATTTGAACCGACGACCTTCGGGTTATGAGCCCGACGAGCTACCAGACTGCTCCATCCCGCGTCTGTGTGGCGGCATTCTATAGAGAATCGCCGGGGTGTCAACCGTTAATCCCCAATTGGGTCAAATAAGTGTGAGAAAGGGCAAAACAGGGGAGGAGGTGACTTAAGTTTCGGAATCTGAACGATTTCTCATCACAACGTGCTTTAAGTCGTCGTGAGGAGTGGGCATGCCGATGACAAAACTGACGCGCACAAAAAAGGCCACTCTTTCGAGTAGCCTTTTTTGATGTTTGGTTGCGGGAGCCGGATTTGAACCGACGACCTTCGGGTTATGAGCCCGACGAGCTACCAGACTGCTCCATCCCGCGTCTGTGTTGGCCATTCTATAGAAATACGCGGGTGTGTCAACCTGCTATTTTGATAAAACCTGTTCCTGTTCAATCGCTTAGCTGTAAATTGCCGCACTCTGGAGGCCTGAGAGGCAGGCATGGCAAGGGCTGCGGCTCTATTGCAGTGAACTTCTCGATTGAGAAAATAAATTTCTGGCCGGTTCCAACGAATGAAAAAGATCCGTCCGGGTACTGGTGCTATATACAGTTGTCAGTGAGATACTGTTTTTCCTACACCGCGTGACGCTATTTCTACTTCATGAACACCGCGTTGAAATGACCCAGCGAAAGATCATCCACGTCGATTGTGACTGTTTCTACGCCGCCATCGAGATGCGGGACGACCCGCGCCTGGCTGGAAAACCCCTGGCGGTAGGCGGGTCGGCGGACCGGCGCGGGGTGATTGCCACCTGCAACTATGAAGCGCGGGCCTATGGCGTGCGCTCGGCCATGTCCTCCGGGCATGCCTTGAAGCTGTGCCCGGACCTGACGATCGTGAAGCCGCGCATGGAAGCTTATAGAGAAGCGTCCAGGGAAATTCACACGATCTTTCGCGATTACACCGAGATCATCGAGCCGCTTTCCCTGGATGAGGCCTACCTCGATGTGTCGGACAGCGCGCATTTTGGCGGCAGTGCGACGCGCATTGCCCAGGACATTCGCCGGCGCGTCTCCAATCAGTTGCACATCACCGTCTCTGCCGGGGTGGCGCCCAATAAGTTCCTGGCCAAGATCGCCAGCGACTGGAAAAAGCCCAACGGCTTGTTTGTCATCACCCCGGATCAGGTCGAGGCGTTTGTCAGCGGCTTGCCGGTGAGCAAGTTGCACGGGGTGGGTAAAGTCACCGCCGACAGGCTGGGCAAGCTCGGCATCGTCGACTGCTCGCAGCTGCGTGAGTGGAACAAGTTGGCGCTGGTGCGCGAATTCGGCAGTTTTGGCGAGCGACTCTGGAGCCTGGCCCGTGGGATCGATGATCGCCTGGTGCATAACGACAGTCGCCGCCAGTCCATCAGTGTCGAAAACACCTACGACGTCGACTTGCCGGACCTGCGCAGCTGCCTGGACAAACTGCCGGAACTGCTGGAAACCCTCGCATCGCGCATGGCGCGAATCGACAGCAGCTATCGGCCGGGCAAACCCTTCGTCAAAGTGAAGTTCCATGATTTCACCCAGACCACGCTGGAGCAGGCCGGGGCAGGGCGGGATCTGGGCAGTTATCAGTTGTTGCTGACCCAGGCGTTCAACCGTGGAGGTAAACCGGTGCGGTTGTTGGGGGTGGGGGTGAGGCTGGAGGATTTGAGGGGTGGGTTCGAGCAGATGGAGTTGTTTGAGCGTTAAACGTCAAAAGATCGCAGCCTGCGGCAGCTCCAGGGAATCTGAACCCCTGTAGGCGCTGCCGAAGGCTGCGATCTTTTAACAGGTGCCTCAGTTCGGTCGCGGATCCGCCGCCACCAGTCGCCCGGCATCCTTGGTCAGGGACTTGAGGAATTCGGTCTGCAACTCCGGATCGTTGCGGGTCAGCTCGATCAGGCTTTGTTCCAGTTCGGTGGCTTCTTCTTCCAGGCCCAGCTCCGACAGGCGCTTGACCCGGTGCACCCACTGGCTCACTTCGTCGTCTTCAAGGTCGTCGTAAATCAACCCGTGGGCTTCGAGCAACTTGCCGCGCAATGTGCTGCTGACGGCCAGCGACGAATCGCTGTGCACATCGTCCTTGGCGTCCTGGACGTTGATCTGCAGCTTGCTCAGGTGGTTGAGGTCATGTTCGGCGAACGGGCTGTCCAACAGGTTCAGGCGCAATACGCCATTCTTGTCGGTGCTCATCTCGAAGGTTTCCTTGCCGGCCTTGACTTCGACCGGACGCTCGCTCCAGGGCAGGCTCGAATACTCCGTGCGCTTGTCGAGCTGGACTTCGTCGATGCCGGCCAGGTTCTGCTGGGCGCGTCCGTGGGACTGCACGTTCATGAACGGGTTGAGCCCGGCGAAGCCGTAGCTGAACCAGTCCCGGGTCATGCTGTCCGGCAGATTGCCCAGCGCGAACACGTTGGCCACATTGGCGCCGACACCGGCCACCACCGCGACCGCGCCCAGCGGGATCTCATAGACCTCCCGCCAGGGTTGGTACGGGGTGTAGCGATCGTAATGACGGGTGACCTCGAACTCGGTGACTTCAAAAGTCTTCTGCTCGTGGATTTTCACCCGGCGTTGCGGCAGCTCAAGCACCTTGGGCTCGCCAACATCGATCTGCAGGCTGTGATCGAGCAGTTTGCGCTCGACACGTTCCTCGTGCTCGCTGCGTTGTGACATGTGATTGGCACAGCCGCTGACCAGCAGGGCGCCGCACAGGGCGGCACCACCGAGGCCTAAGGTGTTTCGCTTGAACATGATGTCTCTATCTGGTTTCAGCGGCGGATACGGGCCTGAAGGAAAGGCAGCACGTCGGCGACCGGCAGCGCTTGCGGCTCGGCCTCGGTACGGCTCTTGTACTCCAGGTTGCCTTCGGCAAGACCGCGGTCGCTGACCACGATCCGGTGAGGAATGCCGATCAGCTCCATGTCCGCGAACTTGATGCCCGGGCTGGTTTTCTTGTCGCGGTCGTCCAGCAGCACTTCGAAGCCGGCGGCAGTCAGTTCTGCATACAGCTTGTCGGTGGCTTCGCGAACCAGTTCGGTTTCGTAGCGCAGTGGCACCAGGGCAACCTGGAAGGGCGCCAGGGTGTCGCTCCAGATGATGCCCTTGTCGTCGTTGTTCTGCTCGATGGCAGCCGCGACCACGCGGGACACGCCGATGCCGTAGCAACCCATTTCCAGGGTAACCGGCTTGCCGTTCTCGCCCAGCACTTCGCACTTCATCGCCTTGCTGTACTTGTTGCCCAGCTGGAAGATGTGCCCGACTTCGATGCCGCGCTTGATTTCCAGGGTGCCCTTGCCATCCGGGCTTGGGTCGCCGCTGACCACGTTACGCAGGTCGGCCACGGTCGGTACTGGCAGGTCGCGTTCCCAGTTCACGCCGAAGTAGTGCTTGTCGTCGATGTTGGCACCGATGCCGAAATCGCTCATCAGCTCGACGGAGCGGTCGATGATGATTGGCAGCGGCAGGTTCAACGGACCCAGGGAACCGGCGCCGGCGCCAATGGCGTCACGCAGTTCGGCATCGCTGGCCATGACCAGCGGGCTGGCCACGCCTGGCTGGTTCGCCGCCTTGATTTCGTTCAGTTCGTGATCGCCACGGATGATCAGGGCAATCAGCTTGCCTTCTTCCTCAGCGTGCACGATCAGGGTCTTGATGGTCTTCTCAATCGGCAGATTGAATTTTTCCACCAGCGCGGCAATGGTCTTGGTGTCGGGCGTGTCGACCAGGCGCAGTTCTTCGGTCGCAGCGGCGCGCGAGGATTCGCGTGGCACGGCTTCGGCCTTCTCGATGTTCGCCGCGTAGTCGGAACCGTTGCTGAAAACGATATCGTCTTCGCCGGACTCGGCCAGCACGTGGAACTCGTGGGAACCGGCGCCGCCGATGGAGCCGTTGTCGGCTTCCACAGGGCGGAACTTCAGGCCCAGGCGGGTGAACACGTTGCAGTACGCCTGGTGCATGCGGTCGTACGTAACCTGCAGCGAAGGCTGGTCAGCGTGGAACGAATAGGCGTCCTTCATGATGAATTCGCGGCCGCGCATCAAACCGAAGCGTGGACGGATCTCATCACGGAATTTGGTCTGGATCTGATACAGGTTGATCGGCAGCTGCTTGTAGCTGCTCAACTCGTTGCGCATCAGGTCGGTGATGACTTCTTCATGGGTCGGGCCTGCGCAGAAATCGCGACCGTGGCGATCCTTGAAGCGCAGCAATTCAGGGCCGTACTCTTCCCAGCGCCCGGATTCCTGCCACAGCTCAGCCGGTTGAGTGCTCGGCATCAACACTTCGAGCGAGCCGGCGGCGTTCATTTCTTCGCGAACGACGGCTTCGACCTTGCGCATCACTCGCAAGCCCATCGGCAGCCAGGTGTACAGGCCCGAGGCGAGTTTGCGGATCATGCCGGCGCGCAGCATCAGCTGATGGCTGATCACGACCGCGTCGGAAGGCGTTTCTTTCTGTGTGGCAAGCAAAAATTGACTGGTGCGCATGGTTGGCCGTTATCGATTGCTGATGACGAGAAATGACGGAGCATTGTACGGGCGAGTTCCGCTGGCGTACAGGCGTGCGGTCGGTGCGGTGGCAGCAGGACGGAATTGACTCCGTCCTCTGTAGGAATTCTGCGGGTGTTTCCTAGGATTCTTCCACGACCTGGGTCGGAACCGGTTCAGGCGTTGGTGTCGGACCGGCGCGACGGTTCTCCTGGAACCAGTGCAGGGCGATCAGCAGCAACGTCGGAACGCCCAACAGGGCGGTGATCAGGAAGAAATTGTGATAGCCAAACTTCTCTACCATGACCCCCGAATAACCACCGATCAGGCGCGGCAACAAGAGCATGATCGAACTGAGCAGGGCGTACTGGGTGGCGGAGAACTTGAGGTTGGTCAGGCTCGACAGGTAGGCGACGAACGCCGAGGTCGCCAGGCCCGAGCTGAAGTTGTCCAGGGAAATGGTCAGGATCAGCATGTTCAGGTCGGCGCCCATGTCGGCGAGCATCAGGAACAATATATTGGTGCCCGCCGACGCGACACCGCCGATGAACAGGATCGGCAGGATGCCAAAGCGCACGATCAGCAGGCCGCCCATGCCGGCGCCCACCAGGGTCATGATCAGGCCGAAGATCTTGCTGACGCTGGCGATCTGGTCCTTGGTGAAACCCATGTCGATGTAGAACACGTTGGCCATCACGCCCATCACCGTATCGGACATCCGATAGGTGGCGATCAGCCCCAGCAACAGCAGCGCTTGCCAGCGATAACGCAGGATGAAGTCGTTGACCGGCGTCAGCACCGGCGCCAGGCCCCGGCGACCCATGGCCGACAGGCACAGGGCGGTGAGCGTGGTGTAGAGGATGGCGCGCAGGAACGCGCGGTCTTCGAGCAGCAGGTCGAGCAGGCTCTCACCTTCGAACAGCACGCTGGCAAAGTCGGTGTTGTACAGCTGGGTAAACATGGCTGGCACGGACACCAGCAGCACGATCAGGACGAACACCGAGGCCAGTTGATGGACGAAGCTGTAGCGCCCGGCTTGCAGTTGCGTACGCAGCGGTACGGCAGGTTCGCGCATGAACAACGAGGTGAGCAGTGCCGGGACCATCAAGGCGCCGAACAGCAGGTAAGTGCCGGCCCAGGCCGAATGCTTGTAGTTGAAGCCGGTGGAGCCGAAGCCTTCGGCGAAGAACAGGGCGCCGGCCGTGGCCAGCAGCGCCGCGATGCGATAACCGGACATGTAGCTGGCGGCGAGCGCCGCCTGGCGACTGTCGTCGGCGATTTCCAGGCGGTAGGCATCCACTGCAATGTCTTGCGTGGCCGAGGCGAAGGCGACGACCACCGCGATGGCGATCAGCCAGGACAAATGCTTTTGCGGGTCACAGAAGCCCATCCCGACCAGGCCGAGAATCACCAGCCCTTGCGACAATACCAGCCAGGAACGGCGTCGGCCGAGTTTGCCGAGCAACGGCAGGCGCCATTGGTCGAGCAGGGGCGACCAGACCCATTTGAAGGCATACGCCAGGCCGATCAGGCTCGCGTAGCCGATGGTTTCGCGCGCCACACCGGCTTCACGCAACCAGACCGAAAGCGTCGAGAACACCAGCATGTAGGGCAAGCCGGCGGCGAAACCCAGCAATAACAGTACAAGCGTCGAAGGGCTGGCATAGGCAGCAAGCGCGGCGCGCCAGGTTTTACGGGGCATGGGCTGGAGTCTGCCTCAAGAAATACGGAAACAAAGCGCGCACTCTAACCGCTGTGCTCTACCGGGCGCCACCCATGACGCTGAATATCAACACGATTGTTCTGGATACTGATGCCCTCCATGCGCAATCGTGCGCGCTGTTCGTCCCCGGAGGGACTGCCTGCGGGCAGGCTCAGGCGCCCGCCGGCACCGAGTACGCGGTGCCAGGGTAATTTGCTGTCGCCGGGCAGTTGGCTCAGTGTCCTGCCGACCCAGCGAGCGGCGCGTCCCAGTCCCGCCAGTTCGGCGAGTTGACCATAACTCACGACCTTGCCTTCGGGTACTGACGCGAGCGTCAGGTAGAGCGCCGTGCGTCGGATTTGCGCGGGACTGTCGGGTTGTTCTGTCGGCTCGATCACGTTCGCAGTTCCTGAAGTCGTTCGCAGTACCGTCTGTAGGGTAAATGCTGGATCGCCAATTGAGAAATGAACTCAATAGAAATAGTTGGGTCAGTCCTTGCTAGGGTCTTATTCCTGCGGATAATGCCGACTTTTTTTCGCGAACCTGAGCCTTTTATTTGCTTATGTTGTCTAGAACCTTGCTATGCCTCGCTGTCGTCACTGCCTCCACTCCCTTGCTCGCGGATACCGTCTGGTTGAAGAACGGTGACAAGCTGAGCGGCAAGATCATCCTGTTCGATGGCGGCAAGTTGCTGGTCCAGACCGAATATGCCGGCGCGGTGCCGATCGACTGGAAGCAGGTCAAGACCCTGGAAAGTGATCAGCAACTGCTGGTCAAGCAGGACGCCTACACCGGCGAGAAGGCCAAGTCGCTGCACGCGGCGGATGACGGCAAGGTGACCTTGGAAAACGGTGATGGGCCCAAGACGGTAGAGCTGGCGAGTGTCCAGCAAATCCTCAAGCCCAAGCCGGTGGTCGAGGATCTGGTGTGGAAAGGCAATATCGATGCGGCCCTCGATTACCAGCGTGCCGAGAAAGATACCGATGATTACGACATCGACTTCAAGACCACTGCGCGTCATGGCCGCTGGCGGCACATCGCAGAAGGCGAGTACAACCGCGAGTATCAGGATGACGTGACCACCACGGACAATTGGCGGGGAGAGTACTCCCTCGACCGTTTCCTGACGGACAAATGGTTCTGGCAAGGTCGCCTGGTGTACAAGCGTGACAAGGTCGAAGACCTTTCCCGCCAGCGCACCGTCGGTACCGGTCCTGGTTACCAGTTCTGGGATGACGAGCTGGGCGCATTCTCCCTGGGCTCGCTGATCAACCGCACGGATTACCAATTCAGCGATGGCAGCAAGGAGAACTTCTATTCTGTCGCGATGAAGTGGGACTACAACCGCTACCTGATTGGCAAGAAAGTGGAGTTCTTCACCAATGGCGAGGTGGGCAAGCCGCTGTCGGGCGTGGCCGAGTATGCGCTGGATGCCGAGATGGGGCTGCGTTACAAGGTGACGGATTGGGCGTCACTGAACCTCAAGGCCGAGCGAGACATTATCGACGGGACTGATGATGCTGACCTGGACAAGACCCGGTACACGGCAGGGTTTGGCGTGACCTGGTAAGACGCAAAAAGATCGCAGTCTGCGGCAGCTCCATGTAGGAGCAGCCGAAGGCTGCGATCTTTTTTTGCCTGTGAAAAACCTGCAGGCACAAAAAAGCCCCGCTGTTGAGGGCGGGGCTTTTTACTAAAGCAAGTACAAGTTAGATAACTTGAACTTCTTCAGCTTGCATGCCTTTCTGACCGCGGGTAGCGATGAAAGAAACCTGTTGGCCTTCTTTCAGGCTTTTGAAGCCGTCGGATTGGATAGCTTTGAAGTGAACGAACAGGTCGTCACCGGATTGTGGAGTGATGAAGCCGAAGCCTTTTTCATCGTTGAACCACTTAACGGTACCGGTTTGGCGATTAGACATGGTGTAACTCCTTGAACAAAGATAACTGCGACTCAGGAAAAACCCTGGCCGAGACTGAGTGCAAAGAGCAGGAAAAATTCTTGTAGATGGTTGGATCGAAATTCAACATATCGTGTAGAGATTCTCAGTGACACAAGCAGCACAGTGACGCCACCTTAACCCTTTTTCCGGAACGTGCCAATGCTTCTTGCGAAGGTTTCTCTGTTTTAAGGATCGACGGTGTGTCGGTTCGTCGCCAGCGCAGGTAATTCCAGGATGTCCGGCGAGAATTGCAGCGCGCACTTTGAACCCGGCGGCGCGCCCGGTAAGATGCCGGACAGATTTTTTCCACCTCGCTATTCAGGACACCCGCCATGAGCATCAAATCGGACAAGTGGATTCGCCGCATGGCGCAGGAACACGGCATGATCGACCCTTTCGTCGAGCGCCAGGTGCGTGGCAGCGACGATAGCCGTGTGATCTCCTACGGCGTGTCCAGCTACGGCTACGATGTGCGTTGCACCAACCACTTCAAGGTGTTCACCAACATCAATTCGGCGATCGTCGACCCGAAGAACTTCGACGCGGGCAGCTTCGTCGACATCCACAGCGACGTGTGCATCATTCCACCGAACTCCTTCGCCCTGGCCAGCACCGTCGAATACTTCCGCATCCCGCGTAACGTATTGACCATCTGCCTGGGTAAAAGCACCTACGCCCGCTGCGGCATCATCGTCAACGTGACGCCGCTCGAGCCTGAGTGGGAAGGCCACGTGACCCTGGAATTCTCCAACACCACCAACCTGCCGGCGAAAATCTACGCCAACGAAGGCGTGGCGCAGATGCTGTTCCTTGAGTCGGACGAAGAGTGCGAAGTGTCTTACAAGGACCGTGGCGGCAAGTACCAGGGGCAGCGTGGCGTCACCCTGCCGCGCACCTGAGTCAGCCGTCTGACGAACCGTGGGAATTCCTGGGCGAGCGTACACTCTATGGAGTGTACTGTTCCGATCTGCGCAAGGCGGGTCGGGCCATCGCCCAGGAGTGCTATATGAAGATCGACCCCCGTATCAGTGCCGAACTGGCAAGGCTTGAGCCCAATCAGGTTGGCGTTTTGGCCTGGTCCTTGTTGGCACATCCGCCAATCAGCATGGCCGGTGGCATCCCCGGCCAGCCTGATCCCGATACCCCCAACGAACAACCGACCGAACCTGGTGAGCCGACGCTGCCCGACGAGCCGCCTCCTGCACCGGTCGCCTGAGATATTCTCCTGTACCTGTGGGAGCGGGCTTGCTCGCGAAGGTCGTTAACGATGACGCGGGCTTCCTGACAATACGCGGTGCCCTTACGTCCATCGCGAGCAAGCTCGCTCCTACAAGGGCGAGTACACCGGCCATACTTCGTTGTCGCCGATGACAAAAATTCTGCAGTCGTCACCCCTTTCAACCTGATAGCCACCGGTGAACGCGCCGAAGGCCGGAAGCAGGCTGATTTCCTCGCCAAGCCTGAAACAGGCCAGCCGCAGGGTCTGCCGACCCCGACCGTGGAGCCGATAGACCGGATGCACGTGACCGGCAAGCACATGCCGATGCGGATGCGGCTCGGGTTCGTGCTGCAAGGCGAATGGCCCCAACAACAACGGCTCAGGCACCACGCGAATGTTCAAGGAGGCCGGCGGATCCCCGGCGCGCTTGTCGTGGTTGCCGCGAATCAGCGTCATGGCCAGCCCGGCGTTGCGTACTCTCCAGTCAGCCAAGGCTTTCAGCGTGGCGCTCGCATGGGAGCCCGGACCGTGAAGAAAGTCCCCGAGGAAAATCAGCTGGCGGCAGGGCAGGGTGGCCAGTAGTCCATCGAGCACGGCGATATTGCGGTGGGTGGTGCCTTGGGGCACCGGTTGGCCAAGGCTGCGGTAAGCGGCGGCCTTGCCGAAATGCACGTCGGCGATCAACAGGGCTTGCTGCGCGGGCCAGTAGAGGGCTTTTTCCGGCAGCAGCCAGAGCTCCTCGCCGGCCAGTTGCACAGGGTAGGGGGTACTCATCAGGCTTTCCCTGTACTGGCGGTTTTCTCGAGGTCGCTGACCATGCGCCGGATGCGGTCGGCGAGTTTTTCTGAACTCATGCTCTCGCGCATGCGTTCCACCAGCAGTGGAAACCCAAGTGGCGTAGGACGTTTGACGTGATGCAGGTCGAGACTGAGTGAACTGATGTGCGTCAACGTCTGTTCCAGGCGATGAATATCCAGTTCCTCCCGTAGGACTTCTTCGCCGGCCTGGGCCAATAGCAGATTGCCTGCGTCGTACTGTTTGAACACTTCGAAGAACAACCCGCTCGAGGCTTGAACTTGCCGTGTGCTTTTCGGTGCGCCGGGGTAACCGGCGAACACCAGCCCGGCGATCCGGGCGATTTCCCGAAAACGCCGCAAGGCCAGCTCTCCGGCATTCAGGCTGGCGACTACGTCCCCCAGCAAATGCTCTGGACTCAACAGGCTTGGGTTCAATGCTTGCGCCCAATCCACGGGGGTGGCGCTGAGCAGTTCCAGCCCATAGTCATTGACCGCGATGGAAAACGTCAGCGCCTGCTGCTGGCTGACTCGCCACGCCAGCAAACTCGCCAGGCCCAGATGCACCTGGCGGCCGGCGAAGGGATACAGGAAAAGGTGCCAGCCCTCACGGGACTTCAGCGCCTCGGCCAGCAACGATTGCGACGTCGGCAAGCCAGACCAGCGTTGCTGCACCTCCAGCAGTGGACGCAATGCCTGCATTTCCGGGCCGCTGAACTCGCCGCGCGCCGCCGCACTGAACCGCTCCACCACCGCTTGCGCCAGTTCATTGGAAAGGGGCATGCGCCCGCCATTCCAGCGCGGTACCGCAGCTTTTTTCACGGTGCTGCGCTTGACATAGGCGGTCATGTTTTCCACGCGCACCAACTCCAGCAGGCGCCCGGCAAACAAAAAACCGTCACCCGGCTTGAGCCGCGCGATGAAGCCTTCTTCGACACTGCCCAGTTGCTTGCCACCGCCGCCCTTGCTCCAGAACTTCAATTGAATGCTCGCGTCGCTGACAATCGTGCCGATGCTCATGCGGTGGCGTCGGGCCAGTCGCGCATCGGGTACCCGCCAGATACCCTGTTCATCCGGTTCGACCCGGCGGTAATCCGGATAGGCTGTCAGGGAAAACCCGCCATGGCGTACGAAAGCCAGGGCCCAGGTCCAGTCCGCCACGCTGAGATCGCGATAAGCCCAGGCTGTGCGGACCTCATCAAACAACTCATCGGGCACAAACCCACCGCCCAGGGCCATGCTGACCAGGTGCTGGACCAGCACATCCAGGGGTTTATGGGGGGAGTTTCGCGGTTCGATCCGGCGCTGCGCTACTGCATCCTGTGCCGCCGCGGCTTCGATCAGCTCCAGGCTATGGGTCGGCACCAGGGTCACCCGTGAAATTCGCCCCGGCGCATGCCCCGAACGCCCCGCACGCTGCATCAGCCGCGCCACGCCTTTGGCCGAGCCAATTTGCAGCACCCGTTCCACCGGCAGGAAATCCACTCCCAGATCCAGGCTGGAGGTGCAGACCACCGCCTTGAGTTGACCTTCCTTGAGGGCGCGTTCCACCCAGTCGCGGGTTTCCCGGGACAACGAACTGTGATGCAGTGCGATCAGCCCGGCCCAGTCCGGCCGGGCCTCAAGCAAGGCCTGGTACCAGATTTCCGATTGCGCTCGCGTATTGGTGAAGACCAGGCTGCTGGCGCTGGCATCCAGTTGCGCGGCGACCTGCGGCAACATTTTCAGGCCGATATGTCCGGCCCATGGAAAGCGTTCGATCCCGGGCGGCAGCAGCGTGTCCACCTGCAGTTTCTTGGGCGTGCGGCCTTGAACGCTGATGCCGCCGCCCTGTGGGATCAATACCTGTTCGGCGTGGGACTGATTACCCAAGGTCGCGGATACGCCCCACACGATCAATTGCGGATGCCAGCGGCGCAGACGGGCGAGGGCCAGTTGCAGTTGCACGCCGCGTTTGTTGCCAAGCAATTCGTGCCATTCGTCGACCACCACCATGCGCAAGGTCGAGAGCGCTGTTTGGGCGTCGGCTCGGGCGAGCATCAAGGTCAGGCTTTCCGGGGTGGTAATCAGCGCGGTTGGCAGGCGTCGGCTCTGGCGCGCCCGTTCGCTGCTGCTGGTATCGCCCGTGCGCAGGCCGACACTCCAGGGAATCTGCGAATCCTGCAGCGGCGCCTCCAGTGCGCGGGCCGTGTCGGCGGCCAAGGCGCGCATGGGGGTTATCCACAATACGGTCAGGGGAGCGGCCACAGGTTTGCGTTTGCGAGGTGTTTCAAGCGCAGGCGAAGAGTGGGCGAAGCGATTGAGCGCGCCAAACCAGACCGCGTAGGTTTTGCCGGCGCCGGTGCTGGCGTGCAACAAACCGGACTGTCCTTGTTTTACTGCGGCCCATACCTGTTTCTGAAAGTCGAACGGCTGCCAGTCGCGCGCGGCAAACCAGCGTTTTGCGAAGTCGGTGGTGGTTCCCATGCCGGCGGTGTGCGCTCTGAGAGTGTTCCTTCAGTGACCACGGCGCAGCGCGAAAGGTTTAATGACTGAACGCGATTCAGAATTTCTCATATTCGGAAATAACTGTGTGTTTGGTTGAAACCTATTGGCCGATTGGCCGTGGTTTTATCGCTGCGCTGTTGTCCATGAACATGAAAAGGAACATTCAGATGAAGTCAGTTCGTACGGGGCATTTGCACGCCGATATGATCACGGAGGGTGGGAGGCATCTCGCGTTTCGAGCAGCGCCAATGCTCGAATACTACGAGTTGCCAGGCCTGCACTGCCTTGGGGCGAGCAATGGTAAGGACAAAACGTTTTACATCTATTTGCCGCAGGGTATCGAGAGTGGCGGATTTCCTCTGGGGCTGTGTGAGCGCTCGCCCATGATCATTCATGTGACGGGCGACTCGGAAACGGAGTTGTATCGAGGGTCGCTTGATTTGATGGTAGGGGGCGATGCACAGTTTGCCGGAAGTTTCCGTGGCCTGGACGCCGAAGGTATCGAGGTGGAGAACGGCAGCTTCAGGCTCGAGCATGCCAGTGGCTGAGCTTCAAATGAAAGGGAAGCCCCAGCTTCCCTTCCATCGGCGACCGTTACTTCAGGTTGCCGCTGAGGAACTGTTTAAGGCGTTCGCTCTTCGGGTTGCCCAGCACGTCCTCCGGCGCGCCTTCTTCCTCCACCAGGCCCTGGTGCAGGAACAGCACCTGGCTCGACACTTTGCGCGCGAAGCTCATTTCGTGGGTGACCATGATCATGGTCCGGCCTTCTTCGGCCAGGCCCTGGATCACCTTGAGCACTTCGCCCACCAGTTCCGGGTCCAGCGCCGAGGTCGGTTCATCGAACAGCATCACTTCCGGCTCCATCGCCAACGCGCGGGCAATCGCCACCCGTTGTTGCTGGCCGCCGGAGAGGAACGCCGGGTACTGATCCGCTACGCGCGCCGCCAGCCCGACCTTGTCGAGGTAACGCCGGGCACGGTCTTCGGCTTCCTGCTTGCTGCAGCCCAGCACCCGGCGCGGGGCCATGGTGATGTTTTCCAGCACCGTCATGTGGCTCCACAGGTTGAAATGCTGGAACACCATGGCCAGGCGGGTGCGGATACGTTGCAGTTCATCGGCGTCGGCCACGTGCATGCCGTGACGATCCTTGATCATGCGGATAGCCTGGCCGTCGAGGCTCATGGCGCCGTCGTTGGGTTGTTCGAGGAAGTTGATGCAGCGCAGGAAGGTACTTTTCCCGGAGCCGCTGGCACCGATCAGGCTGATGACGTCACCCGTGTTGGCCTTGAGCGAAACGCCCTTGAGCACCTCATGATCGCCATAGCTTTTATGCAGGCCTTCAATGGTCAGTTTGTACATGGAGCATGCATCCTCAAGGCGAAAGTAGGTAGCCGCTGCGATAGGCTTCGGCGCCCGCGACGTGGGCGATCACCATGCCGGCCGTGGCCATGCGGCGCAGCGAACGGGCGTACATCAAGCCGGCGGCGGTGCAATGGACAGGCGTGACGCGGTCGCTGATCGGGTCAATGATTTCGGCGATCAGTTGCCCGGCTTCGAGGTATTGCCCCGGCAGGGCACTGAACACCAGCAAGCCGCCGACCGGTGTCGCCACAGGTTCTACCCCGGCCAGGGGAGTGGCCGGGTAGGGCAGGTCGGGCAATGGCGCCGGTTCACCGGCAATCGCGCCAAATTGAATCAGGTAATCGATCAGCGCCTGGCTGTCGAGGCTGGCCATTGGGTGGCTGACGTCGCCCTGGCCGCGCAGTTCGACGGTGACCGAAAAACTGCCATGGGGAATGTCGAAGTGTTCGCCGAAGCGCTCTTTCAGCTGCCACCAGAGCAGGGTGAAGCATTCATCGAACGACTGGCCGCCGGAATCGGTCGCCAGCAGGCTGGCCTGCGCACCGATGTAGCGGGCCAGCGGCTCGACCTGCGGCCAGGCCTCGGGTGTGGTGTACAGGTGGGCGACAGCCTCGAAATCGCAATGCAGGTCCAACACCATGTCAGCGTCGCAGGCCAGCCGTTGCAGGGTCAGGCGCTGGGATTGCAATTGGGTGCTGGCGGTCTGCCGCGCCAAGGCATGGCGCAAGCTGTCGCGGATCAGTTCGAGGTTGCGCTGCGGGTCGTCGCCGAGTTGGCCTTCGATCGCGTTGCCGACCTCTTCGCTCAAATCAACGAACCAGCGGTTGAAGTTCTGCCCGCTTTCGAGCTCATAGCGGCCCAGCGGTACATCCATCAGCACCTGTTCCAGGCCGGCCGGGTTGGCCACGGGTACCAGGACGATTTCGCTGCGCAGCCGGCCGGCGGCTTCCAGCTCCGCCAGGCGTTGCTTGAGGTGCCAGGCCACCAGCATGCCGGGCATTTCATCGGCATGCAGGGACGACTGGATGTAGATCTTGCCCTTGGCCGGTTGTGGGCCGAAGTGAAAACTGTGGATCTGTCGTGCGGTCCCCGGCAAGGGGGCCAGCAGGTCGTGTATCTGGTGGCGCATTTTTCTTGTATCCCGAAGCGGGTCCTAGTGGGTCGGCCCGAGGAAGGCCAGCCAGCGGCGTTCGGCGAGGCGGAACAGGCCGACCAGCGCAAAGGTGACGGTCAGGTAGATCAGCGCGGCGATGCCAAACGACTGGAAGGTCAGGAAGGTCGCCGAGTTGGCGTCCCGCGCGACTTTCAGGATGTCCGGGATGGTCGCGGTGAACGCCACGGTGGTCGAGTGCAGCATCAGGATCACTTCGTTGCTGTAGTACGGCAACGAGCGACGCAGCGCCGAAGGCATGATCACGTAGGCATACAGCTTCCAGCCTGTCAGGCCGTAGGCCTTGGCCGCTTCGACTTCACCATGGGCCATGCTGCGGATCGCCCCGGCGAAAATCTCCGTGGTGTAGGCGCAGGTGTTCAGGGCGAACGCCAGGATGGTGCAGTTCATCGCATCGCGGAAGAAACTGTCGAGCACCGGTTGCGCGCGCACGGCGGCCAGGCTGTAGATCCCGGTGTAGCAGATCAGCAACTGGATATACAAAGGCGTGCCGCGGAACAGGTAGGTGTAGAACTGCACCGGCCAGCGGATGTAGGCGTGCGGTGAGACCCGGGCGATCGACAGCGGAATCGAGACGATGAAGCCGATGAAGATCGACGCACTGAGCAACCACAGGGTCATGGCCAGGCCAGTGATGTTCTGGCCGTCGGTGTAGAGGAAGGCTTTCCAGTATTCCTGCAGGAGTTCGATCATCGTACGGCCTCCCGGGTACCGGCGGCGTAGCGACGCTCGAGCCAGCGCAGAATGAAGTTGGAGGCGCTGGTGATCATCAGGTAGATCAGGGCGGCGATTACCAGGAAGTAGAACAGTTGATAGCTGCTTTTACCCGCATCCTGGGCAGCCTTGACCAGGTCGGCGAGGCCGATGATCGACACCAGTGCAGTGGCCTTGAGCATCACCATCCAGTTGTTGCCGATACCCGGCAGGGCATAGCGCATCATTTGCGGGAACACCACGATGCGAAAACGCTGGCCGCGCTTGAGCCCGTAGGCAGTGGCCGCTTCGACCTGGCCGCGAGGCACGGCGAGGATGGCGCCGCGGAAGGTTTCGGTGAAGTACGCGCCGTAAATGAAGCCCAGGGTCAGAACGCCTGCGCTGAACGGGTTGATCTCGATGTATTCCCATTCCATGTAGTCGGTGAGCGACGTCAGCCAGGTTTGCAGGCTGTAGAAGATCAGCAGCATCAGCACCAGGTCCGGCACTCCGCGAATCAGTGTGGTGTAGCACTGGGCAAGCAGGCGCAGCAATTTGACTTTTGACAGCTTGGCACTGGCGCCGAGCAGGCCGAGCAATACGGCCACCAGCAGCGACATCGCCGATAACTTGATGGTCATCCAGGTGCCTTCCATCAGCAGCGGGCCAAAGCCCTTGAGGCTGAAGGCGGAGAGCCCCAGGTTTTGTAAGAGGTTTTCGAACATAAATCAGCAACCTGATCGGATGAAAAAAGCGCCCATCGCGAGATGGGCGCCGGGCATTACTTGCCGCTGTACAGGTTCAGGTCGCCAAAGTGTTTCTTTTGAATGGTGGCGTAGGTGCCATCATCGTGTAACGCTTTGATACCTTTATCCAAAAGGGCTTTCAGCTCGGTGTTACCTTTCTTAATACCGATTGCAGTCTTGGCTGGCAGCAGTTCGCTGTCGACTGGCTTGCTGATTTCGTAGCCTTCGCCTTTTGGCGACTTCAGGAAGCCGAGTTCAGCTTGCAGCATGTCCTGGATCGCGGCATCGAGACGACCGGAAGTCAGGTCGGAATACACCTGGTCCTGGTTCTGATAAGCCTGGGTTTTCACCCCTGCCTTGTCCAGCACGGCCTTGGCGTAGGCTTCCTGGATGGTGCCTTGTTCGTAGCCGACGGTCTTGCCTTTCAGCGAAGCGACGTCTTCGGTCAGGCCAGAACCTTTCTTGAACACGTAGGCGGTCGGGCCGGAGAACAGCTCGTTGGAGAAGTCGATGACTTTTTCGCGGGCTGGGGTGACGGTCATCGAAGAGATCACGCCGTCGAATTTATTGGCCTTGAGCCCAGGAATCATGCCGTCGAAATCGCTTTCGACCCATTTGCACTTGACCTTCAGCTCGGCGCAGATCGCGTTCCCCAGGTCGATGTCGAAACCTACCAGGTTGCCGTCGGCCGCTTTCGACTCGAACGGTGCATAGGAAGGGTCAACACCAAAACGCAATTCCTTGTATTCCTTTGCCAGCGCGGAACCGGCTGCCACGCACAACGCCAGTGCAGAAAGGGTCAGCAATGCTTTTTTCATTATTCAATCCCTAAGAACCAATATGAGCGCTTGTGGCGCAGAATTATTGTTACTGGTAAGCGTAAGCCCTGATGAAAGTAGCAATTTCCGAACCATAGTGCCGAACAAGCGTTTAAAAGGTGTTCGGGAAATTGCAGGAGGCGATTAGTGCACGAAATTGGGCGTCATGAAAAGCCCGCACTTTTTTGGTTCTGCGCGGTGCTCGCAAAGATTGGGTTCAGCCGAGCAAATCCTGCAATGTACCCAGGTGATCAGCTTCTTCGACCGACTTGTCCTGGCGCCAGCGCAGCATCCGTGGAAACCGCACGGCAATCCCGCTTTTGTGGCGTTTGGACAAGGCAATGCCCTCGAAACCCAGTTCAAACACCAGGCTCGGCTTGACGCTGATCACCGGGCCGAATTTTTCCACCGTGGTTCTGCGCACGATGCTGTCGACCTGGCGCATCTGCTCATCGGTCAACCCCGAATACGCTTTGGCGAACGGCACCAGCGCGCGCTCGCTGGCGTCCGGTGGCGCGTCCCAGACGGCGAAGGTGTAATCGCTGTAGAGACTGGCCCGGCGGCCATGACCGCGCTGCGCATAAATCAGCACTGCGTCGACACTGAAGGGGTCGACTTTCCATTTCCACCAGACCCCCATGTCCTTGGTGCGACCGACGCCGTAGAGGGCGTCCCGAGCCTTGAGCATCATGCCTTCGACCCCGAGCTTGCGCGATGCTTCCCGCTGCCGGGCGAGGTCGAACCAGTCTTCTCCGGTCAACAGCGGCGAGGCGAGCAGCAGTGGATTGTTGGCCTGGGCGATCACCTGCTCCAGCTGACTGCGCCGTCGGCTTTGCGGTTGGTTGCGCCAGTCCGCGCCTTCCCATTCCAGCAAGTCGTAGGCGAGGATGACTACCGGCACGTCATTGAGAATCTTGCGGGTGAGGTTCTTACGGCCGATCCGCTGCTGCAACAGGGCGAAAGGTTGCACGGCGGGGGCATCCGGGGCCGGATCAAAGGCATCTTCGGTCGCCGATCGAGTGGTTTTCCAGGCAACGATTTCCCCGTCGATCACGGTGCCGTCGGGCAGGCAGTGGATCAGGCTGTCGAATTCCGGAAAGCGATCGGTGACCAGCTCTTCACCCCGCGACCAGATCCACAGGCGCCCATCGCGCTTGACGATCTGCGCCCGGATGCCGTCCCACTTCCATTCCACCTGCCAATGGCTGGCGGCACCGAGCAGCGCTTCGAATTGTTCGACCGGTTGCGCCAGGGCATGGGCGAGGAAAAACGGATACGGCTGACCGCCGCGTTGCGCATGCTCGTCGGGCGATTGCGCGGCGATCAACTTCAGGTAGCTGGCGGCACTCGGCCGGTTGGACAGGTCGGTGTAGCCCACCATCCGCTGGGCCACGCGCTTGCTGTCCAGCTGCGCCATGGCGGCCAGGGCCCGGGTCACCAGTAACTTGGAGACGCCGACGCGAAAGCTGCCGGTGATCAATTTGATGCACAGCATCAGGCTGGGACGGTCCAGTTGCGACCAGAGCACCGGCAGGCGTTCGGCGAGCACTTGCGGGGATTCGCCGCGCAGTGGCAGCAGTTTTTCTTCGATCCACACCGCCAGGCCGTCGTTGGAGCGGTAGGGCATCTCCGGCAGCACCAGGGAAATGGTTTCCGCCATGTCGCCGACCGCCTGGTAACTCTCTTCGAACAGCCAGGGTGAAAGCCCGGAATACGCGACGGCCAACTCCCGCAGCACGCGCACCGGCACCAACTGCCTGGGGCGACCTCCGGACAAAAAGTACACCGCCCACGCGGCATCTTCCGGTGCAGCCTGGGCAAAGTAATCCTGCATCGCCGCCAGCTTGGCGTTGCTCGACGTCGTGGCGTCGAGCTCGGCGTACAACTGGGCAAACGCCTTCATGGCGACGCCTCGATGGCTTCGGCTGTCGATGCCTCCTCTTCGTCGCCGTACTCGGTACTGAATCCTTGGGCGTCCAGGCCTTGTTCACGCAAGTGGCGCACCAGTACTGCGACTGAACCGTGGGTGACCATCACCCGTTGCGCACCCGTCTGTTCGATGGCCCAGAGCAAACCGGGCCAGTCAGCGTGATCGGACAGCACGAAGCCGCGATCCACACCGCGTCGCCGACGTGCCCCGCGCAAACGCATCCAGCCGCTGGCGAAGCCGTCGCTGAAGTCACCGAAGCGGCGCATCCAGGTGCTGCCACCGGCGGAGGGTGGAGCGATGACCAGCGCTTTACGCAGGATTGGATCGTTTTTCTGGAAGTCGCCGGCATAGAGCGTCGGTGGCAGGTTTATTCCACTCTCGCGGTAAACGCGGTTCAGCGGCTCGACCGCGCCATGGGCCAGGATGGGCCCCAGGCTGGCATCGATGCCGTGGAGGATGCGCTGGGCCTTGCCGAAGGAATAGCAGAACAGCACGCTGGTTTTGTCTTGCGCGGCGTTGGCTTGCCACCACTGGTTGATCTCGGCAAACACTTGCGCCTGGGGCTGCCAGCGGTAGATCGGCAGGCCGAATGTCGACTCGGTGATAAAGGTGTGGCAGCGCACTGGCTCGAAGGCGGCGCAGGTGCCATCGGGTTCGATCTTGTAGTCGCCTGACGCCACCCAGACTTCTCCGCCATATTCCAGGCGTACCTGGGCCGAGCCGAGGACGTGGCCGGCGGGGTGGAAACTCAGGGTGACGCCGTGATGCAGCAGCCGCTCGCCATACGCCAGGGTTTGCAGGTCGATGTCCTGGCCCAGTCGCGCACGCAGAATCCCCTCGCCGGGTGCCGCCGCCAGGTAATGCTGGTTGCCAGTACGGGCGTGGTCGCCATGGGCGTGGGTGATGACCGAACGCTCGACCGGCTGCCACGGGTCGATGTAGAAATCGCCGGCAGGGCAGTACAAGCCTTCGGGTCGCGCGATGACAAGGTCCACGTTGCTATCCAGGTGGAGGGGCTTGTTAGCTAGGAGGCTGGCGCGCTGGGAGAAGTTCTATCGGGATTTCCCGGGTAAACCACCTACCTCTGTAGGAGCGAGCTTGCTCGCGAAAGCGGCCTCACATTCAACATGTATGTTGACTGGTACTCCGCCTTCGCGAGCAAGCCCGCTCCCACATTTTGGCTAGGCGTTATTTGCCAGGTGTCAGGGTCAACCGCTTGGTCCCATACACCCGGTCAAAATTCGCCGGCTGCATCGGCAAGCTCTGGTACTGCCCCTTCAGCCACGGCTCGATGCCGTTGAGGTAGTTCGGGCTGGCCGGGTTGCCGGACTGGCCGGTGGTGATCTGGCCCATCAACGGTTCGGGCTGGCCGAAGTCGACGATCAGACGCATGGCCGGTGCCCGCGTGGTGTTGAAGTCCTGGCCTACGGCATACGCGGCCGTGTTGAGGGTCGTCTGGTCGCCGCCAGCCGGTTGTGGCCCGCGCACAGTCTGCCCACTGGCGTTCTTCCACTCATAGCGGTGAAGTTTGCCCCACTGCCAGGCTTTGTGATCGCCGCCCAACTGACTGTCGCCCGCGCTGATCGCTGCTGCGAGGCTGCGGGCGAGGATCGCCGGTTTGTCTTCTTTCTGCGCGGTGTGCACATCGTCCCAGAACGGACTGTCTTCACGCCCCAGCAAGTGATCGGCCTGCGCCGCGTAGGACAACGAGCCATTGGCGATGAAGGCTTGCCAAGCCGGGCTGCCTTGCGGTCCCAATTCATCGAGGAAAATCTGCCGGGTGCTTTCCTGCAGGAACAGCTGGTAGATCGCCGCGTCGGCAGAAGTCGGGCTGAGTTTGCCGTCAAACGCCATCAGGCGGGTCAAGGCCTCGCGAGCCTTGCCACGATCGGCCACTGGCAAAGCCTCGATGGCCTGCTTGAGCGGCTGGGACATACCCGGTGCCTGGAACATTTTCTTCAGCTTGGCGGCGAAGGTGGTGGTCTGGTCGTACTGCATGGCGATCAGGCTGCGGGTGTCATGTTTGCCCACGCCGGCGAGCTCGGCCAGGCGTTCGCCACGTTCCGGTGCCGACCAGGAATTGGACAGCTGCATGCCATAGCCATGGGGAATGACCCGCTGGTTGGCGGTGCCGAGCCAGCCCTGGGCGGGGTCCTGATCGTAGGGGTGCAGCATCGGGTCGGCGTAACCGTCCCAATCGTAACGCCCCTCCCAACCCGGCGAGGGCAGCAGGCCTTCGCCTTCGCGGCGGTTCGGATAACGACCGGTGACCTGCCAGCCAATGTTGCTGGCATCGGCAAACACCAGGTTCAGGGCAATGGCGCGAATTTCGCGGCTGGCGTCCGACGCTTTTTCGACGTTCTGCGCACGGGACAAGTCAAAGAAGGCGTCCAGGCTCTTGTCGTCGGTAAAGCTTGGCGTTTGCAAGGCCAGGCCGAAACCGCTGCCCTGGGCCAGGCCCTGGGCACTGTTGAGCAGGGGACCGTGGCGGGTTTCGAACACGGCTTCGCGAATCGGCCGCTGGCCTTTGACGAAGTAGGTTTCGTTGCGCACGATCGCCGGCTGCCACTTGCCAGCGGTTTCGTAGGACAGCCCGTTGCCCTGGCGTTTGATTTTTTCCAGGAACAGGTCCTGGTTATCGCCCATGACGGTCGTCATGCTCCAGGCCACTTTGCCGTTGAACCCGTCCAGTATCATCGGCAAGCCGGCGATGGTCGCCCCGGAAGCCTGATACTTCGGTGCGCGGATCTGCACGTAGCTGAACAGCGACGGCACCCCCATCGGGCCATGGCTGTCGCTGGCCAGCAGGCTTTTACCGCTGCGGCTGCGTTGCGGGGCAATGGCCCAGTTGTTCGATGAAGTGGCGCCCAGCAGATTCAGCCCGGACAGCTGGTCGGTGGCCTTGCTGATGTCAGCCAGCCCCGGTACTTGGCCGTTGAGCTTGATGCCCTGGAGCTTTTCACTTTCGCCCAGGGGCAGTTTTTCATCCGGGGCCGAAGGGGTCAGCCACGGCAGTTTGTCGGTGGTGACGGTCTGGGCCAGCACCAGCGAGGCAATCTCCTCGGGCAGGTTGGCGGACTGGCTGAAGTTGAACAGGCAGAAAATCAGCGCCGAATCTTCCGGCTGCCAGTACTCGGGCTTGTACCCGGTGGCGACGAGGTCGGCTGGCAGCTTGTCGCGGTAGCGGAACAGATAGGCGTTGACCCCGCGGGCATAGACTTCGAAGAAGCGCTTTAGGCGCGCAGAAGAGGCCTTGTACAACTCGCCGGCGTTTTTCTTCAGGTTGACCGCGCGCATATAGCGGTCGGCGTCCAGCACGTCCGAGCCCTGCATCTCGGCCAATCGACCCTGGGCGAGCAAGCGCAGGGTGACCATCTGGGTAATGCGGTCACTGGCGTGCACATAGCCGAGGGCGAACAGCGCATCGTGAAAACTGTTGCTTTCGATCAACGGCATGCCCATGGCATTGCGCCGCACCGAAACGTTCTGCGCCAGCCCTTTGAGCGGCTGTACGCCAGAGGTGGGCGGGAGGGTGTCCTGGGCATTGAAGCTCTGACAACCGGTCAGGCTTAAAATACCCGCCACTGCTGCGGCAACGCCGAACCGGGGTAGAAAATGTGAAAGGGCTGGCGAGGCCATGGCAAAGCTCCTGCGGGGTAGAGGCGGCGGCGCGCAATAAAGGCGCTACGTTAGTGAGCAGGAGGGGCCCGCGCAAGCGGGGCGCGGGGTTATTTCAACAACCCGCCTGATGGTGCCATCCGTCGAGCCTGTTATTTCTGACAGTAGACAATCAATTGTGCCGAAGGGACTCTGGTTTCCTGCTCACGCTGAAGGTGTTCAGCGTTCCAGGCGACGGAGTTTGTGCATGAACAGCAAATGGCTGGTTAGCTTCGTGGCACTCTGCCTCGGTGTCGGCGCACTGTTCTTTTCGGCGAAGCAGGCGACGGTCGAGCGCAGCCCCTATGCCTTGTTTGAGCCACACATGACGGTTGGGCAAAAAGCCGAGGTGCAACAGCAAATCGACCGACAACTCCTTAGTCAGTCCGGAGGGCATCAAGTCAGTTCGACCCAAGTGATTTACGACAACGGTGCCGTTGTGCTGACCTTTCCGGTACCCGGCGACGAAGGTCAGTCAGATCGCGCCTGTGATTACGGTTACGTGTGTCTGTGGAGCGCTGCGGATTTCGCAGGCAGGAAATTGTCGTTGCTCAGCACTTCGAAAAGCCGGCCGGTCAATCTGTCCGACTACGGTATGAGTGCCCAGGTCGCCTCCTGGCAGCACAACAACAAGGCCCATTCAGTGAAGATCTTCGGCGTGGATGGGCCTGGCGCCAGGGGCAACATGGTGATGAGCAATATCAGGGAGGTGATCCTTGGCAAGGGCTGCTGTCCGTTCAGTATTCCCGAAGATATCCGCATCATCGACACCTGGACGGAGATCACTGCCCAGCGCCGACTGACCGGGCATAACGCTCGGATCGTGAGCATCGCATTCGCCCCCATGTCCATGTTGTTTGCGCAATAGGCAGTCGGACAAACCATCCACTCGCTGAACCGATTTTGTCCTCAATACTGGCCGACTAGTGGCCTTGCAAGCCCAAGGCCGATGTCTATGCTGACGCGTAACTAACCATGTCGACCGTTATCGGCGGATGTGGTCCCTCGAACCAGACTGTCAGAGTGCGCAACCCAAGGCACCAACACACTTGCAGGACGTTATCCGGAAATGGAGTTCGCTTATGAGCACGTTAGGGCTGGCCCGACCCCGGGCTATCAAGAGAAGGATGTCTTGATGAGAGTGTCGTTATAAGGACCCCCTCCGATCGAACATCACCAATCACCTGATGGGTTCCTCCTCCTTGGAGGAACGCGTGTGCCTGTTCTGTTGAACGTAGTGGTGGATTTGAAAGACCGGCAACTTTCATAAACGCGCAAAGGTGATACGACCATGTTTAACCTGCATCACAAGGCTGACCTGCTGGAAATCGAACGCTTCAGCTGCGCGCTGACCGAGGCCAACGCCAAGCTGGCTGCTGTCAGTCGGTCAATGGCGATGATTGAATTCACCCCCGATGGCATCGTCCTCGAGGCCAACGAGAATTTTTGCAAGGCCATGGGTTACAGCGCCGAAGAAGTGCGCGGCAAACATCACCGGATGTTCTGTGAAGAGGCGTTTTACCGCAGCGAGGAGTACGCCAGGTTGTGGCGTGATCTCGCCCGGGGCGAACCGATCAGCGGCACTTTCCTGCGCTTGAACAAGAGCGGCAAGGAGATCTGGCTCGAAGCCAGCTACATGCCGGTGTTGGGTCCCGACCGGCAGGTGCGCAGCGTGATCAAGGTGGCTACCGACATTTCCGCCCGGGTCAACCAGGACCACGAAAACCAGAGCAGGCTCGCCGCCATTGGCCGCTCCATGGCGGTGATCGAGTTCACCCCCGAAGGCCGTGTGATCACGGCGAACGACAACTTCCTGAAAACCACGCAATACTCGCTCAATGAAGTCGTGGGTCAGCATCACAGCATGTTCTGCCATCGCGCCGAAGCGGAATCCCAGGGCTACAAGAACTTCTGGGCCTCGCTGAACCGCGGCGAATATCACTCCCATCGATTCGAGCGCAAGAGCAAACAGGGCCAGACGATATTCCTGGAAGCCTCCTACAACCCGTTGTTCGACGCCAAGGGCCGCCTGTACAAGGTGGTCAAGTTCGCCAGCGACATCACCCGACAGATGACCACCCTGCAATCCGCCGCGGACTCGGCCCACAGCACCTCGGTGCAAAACGACGCCTGCGCGCGCAAGGGCTCCGAGGTAGTGCAGCAGACGGTGCAGATCATCCAGGACATCTCCAAGGACTTGAACCAGGCGGCGCTGAGCATCGATGCGGTGAACAAGCAGTCCGAGATCATTGGCACCATCGTCCAGACCATCCGCGGGATTGCCGATCAGACCAACCTGCTAGCGCTCAACGCCGCCATCGAAGCGGCCCGCGCCGGCGAGCACGGGCGAGGGTTTGCCGTGGTGGCCGATGAAGTGCGCAGCCTGGCCGCACGCACCAGCCAGGCCACCCTGGAGATTGTCGATGTGGTGCGCAAGAACCACGACCTGTCATTGAGTGCGGTGTCGAGCATGCAGTCGAGCCTGAGTCGAACCGGGCTGGGCGTGGAGCTGGCGAACGAGGCGGGGGAGGTGATCCTGGAGATCCAGCAGGGCTCGCGACATGTGGTGGACGCGATCAGCCAGTTCAACTCGACGTTGCAGTTGAACTGACCGAATTGCAGGAGCCTGCAAGCCGGCTCCTGCAGTTACCGCAAGGTCTTCAGCGATGGGCAATGTTTTCCAGTGCCAGGTTGCGGGTGCGCGGGCCAAACATGCCGATGGTCAACATGACGATCAACATGCTGCTGACGATGAACGCCAGTACGCCCGGGGTGCCGAAGTGTTCGAGGAAAATACCGATCAACAAACTGCTGAAGACAGTCGACAAACGGCTGAACGAATAGCAGAACCCTACCGCCCGGGCGCGGATGTTGGTAGGGAATAATTCGCTTTGGTACGAGTGATAGCTGAAGCTCAACCAGGCGTTGCAGAAGGTGATCATCACCCCGCAGAAGATCAGGCCGAACGCGCTGGTTTGCAGGGCGAACAATGTGCCAAAGGTCATGGCACCCAGTGCCGAGCCGACGATCTGCCACTTGTTCTCGAAACGGTTGGCAAATTTCACGAACAGTAACGGCCCCAGCGGATAGGCAAGGGTGATGATGAACGCATACATCAAGCTGTGCGTGATGCTTACACCCTGGCCATTGAGCAACGCTGGCAACCAGTTGCCGAAACCGAAGAAACCAATGGCCTGGAACACGTGAAACACGATCAGCATCAAGGCCCGGCGGCGATACGGTGGCTGCCAGATATCGGCGAAACGCCCCTTGCCCTGGATGTCCACCGCTGCCAGTTCCGGCTCGTCCAACGGTTTGCCCTGATCCTTCACGCAGCGTGCCTCGATGCGGGCGAGAATCTGGTCGGCCTCCTCGAACCGTCCGTGCTGCGCCAGCCAGCGCGGCGATTCCGGCAAGCGTGAGCGCAACCACCAGATGAACAACGCAAACACCGCGCTGGCCAAAACCACCCAACGCCAGCCCGACACACCGAACGGCGCTTGGGGTACCAGCCACCATGACATCAGCGCCACTGCCGGTACCGACAGGAATTGCACGAAAAAAGCGAAGGCGAATGCCGAGCTGCGCATGCGCTTGGGCACCAGCTCCGAGAGGTAGGCATCAATGGTCACCAGTTCGATGCCCAGGCCGATGCCCACCAGGAAGCGCATGCAGATGATGCCCAACGCCGAACTCTGCACACCCATCAATACGGTGGAAACCGTGTACCAGATCAACGCGAAGGTGAAGATCGCGCGTCGGCCGAAGCGGTCGGCCAAAGGGCTCAACAGGCTGGCGCCGAGGAACAGGCCAAGAAACGTCGCCGAAGCGAAGGCGGCTTGATCGGAGAAACCGAACACACCCTGGTTGCCAGTGGCGAAGATGCCGTCGCTGATCAGGCCGGGGCTGATGTAGGCGGTCTGGAACAGGTCGTAGAGCTCAAAGAACCCACCGATTGATAGTAGCGCCACCAGGCGCCAGAGGGTGGAGACGGCGGGCAGGCGATCGATGCGGGCGGAAATCTGCGCGGCGCGCAGTGGGTCGATGTCATCTGCCTGGGCAGCAGGGGCGTGAGCAGTCATGGGCTGGTCCAATTTTATGATGGAGAAGCTTAGCCTGCTATCGGATATCAATGATTGTGAATCCCGGTGCCTGAACACCGAGATTCGCCAAGTTATTGCAATGAATGGTTACATTTTGCTGATTTATAGCGCTCGACCGCTCAAGGCAGGCCGTTACAGCAGTGTTTAAGGAAGCCCGGATGTTGCGCCAGACGTTTGAAATACTCGTCGACGGCCGAATAATCGGGACGCTCCATGGGCGTCATCAGCCAGCGGTTGACCGAGAGGCCAATGACAATGTCGGCCACGCTGAATTTTGCCCCGGCGACATAGGCTTTGGTGGTCGCGAGCTGGTGTTCGAGGATGGCCATTTTCTGGTTCCAGCCGCGCACGCCGACTTCGATGCGATGGGCTTCCTGGTACTCCGGATCCTTGCGCACCAGCGCCATGAACGCATAGCTCCAGGACGAATTGAGATCGGTAGCCTGCCAGTCCATCCACTGCTCCACCCGGGCGCGGGCGGCCGGGTCGCTGGGCAGCAGCTCCGTGTGGTGGTGCTGGTGCCTGGCGCTCAGGTAGCGGCAGATGGTGTTGGATTCCCACAGCACTCCCGCCTCATCGATGATCACCGGCACCTGTGCGTTGGGGTTGTACCGCAGAAACTCGGGGCTGTGAGTCGAGGCAAAACCGCTGCCCCAATCCTCGCGTTCGTAGGAAAGGCCCAGCTCCTCACAGGTCCACAGGACCTTTCGGACGTTGATCGACGAGGCTTTTCCCAGAATCTTCAGTGTGTGTTCCATCGAACTACTCCAACGAGAGGCGTATATCCAATTGTAGGAGCTGCCGCAGGCTGCGATCTTTTGATCTTGATTTCAAGAGCGAAGATCAAAAGATCGCAGCCTGCGGCAGCTCCTACAGGAAGCGAGTTATAGCATCAGGTACTCTCACGCACCTTCAACTCAAACCCCATGTCCTGCACCGGTCTGGCCACGGTATTACCGGCCATCAGCGTCAGCATCTGCTCCGCCGCGCGACGGCCGATGGCTTCACGCGGGGTGTTGATGCTGCTCAGGCGCGGGACCATGTGTTCTGACATCGGCAAATCGTTGAAGCCCAGGATCGCCACCTGTTCGGGGATCTTGATCCCGCAGCGCATGGCTTCAAGCAAGGCGCCCTGGGCCAGGTCGTCGTTGCCGAAGAAGATCGCATCGACGTCCGGATGACTGGCCAGCAGTTGCAGGAACAGTTCGCCACCCAGGCCGACGGACGAAGAGCGCGGGGTCAGCACTTCCAGGTCCGGGTCGTACAGGCCGGCCTTTTTCAGGGCCTTGCGGAAACCTTCACCGCGCAGCAGCGTGCGTTGATCCAGTTGCGCGCCGATGTAGGCCAGGCGCTTGCGTCCGCGCGAGAGTAAATGCTCGGCCGCCGTTTCACCGGCCGCCAGTTGCGAAAAGCCAACGCAATTAAGACCGGCCGCGCTGTCCAGTTCCATCATGTACACGCAGGGGATGTTGCTGGCTTCGATCATCCGCCGCGAACTTTCGGTGCGGTCGAATCCGGTCAGCAGCAAACCCCGTGGCTGATAGGCCATGTAGTTGCGCAGCAGGTTTTCTTCTTCGTCGCGCGAGTAATGAAAGTTGCCGATCAGCACTTCGAAGCCCTTGGGGCGTAGTACCTGATGGATGGCTTCCAGGGTGTCGATGAACAGCAGGTTGGACAAGGACGGCACCAACACCACCACCGAATGGCTCTGCGCCGAGGCCAGGGCACGGGCCGCGGGGTTGACTACGTAGTTGAGTTCCAGCGCGGCTTTCTGGACTTTTTCCACGAGTTCCGTGGCCACCGTGCTGACCCCGCGCAGGGCCCGGGAGGCGGTAATCGGACTGACACCGGCCAGGCGTGCCACTTCGTTGAGGGTAGGGCGGCCAGTGGTGCGGGTATTTTTATCGTTTTTAGTTGGAGTCATCGACGGCTTGCCAAACAAAATTCAAGGCACTAAGGTAGCGCTGTCTCGATGCAGCTGCAAATGCGTGAGCGGGGGTTCGCCTGATCCTCGCTTTTTGGCGTTGGGAACACACATGCTGCAACCCACAAAATGACAAGAAAGGCGTCGGCAACTTCTGCTTTTGGTCTAGTGTCATAACTGGCAAAGGTAGCGCTGTCTGCGCGCTGAGGTGTTACATGAATCATCCCATCACCGCCCTGGTCATCATGGGCGTTGCCGGTTGCGGCAAGACGTGCGTCAGCGAGGCCCTGTGCCAATTGAGCGGCGCCACTGCCATCGAAGGCGACTCTTTCCACCCTGCCGCCAATATCGACAAGATGAGCGCGGGGATCCCCCTGAACGATGAAGACCGTGCCGGCTGGCTCGACAGCCTGTGCGATGAACTGCGCCGTATCGATGCCATGGGCCAGCGCCCGGTGCTGACCTGCTCGGCGCTCAAGCACATCTACCGCGAACGCCTGCGCAGCGCCTTGCCGGGCCTGGGTTTCGTGTTCCTGGAGTTGACCCCGGAAGTTGCCGCTGAACGCGTCTCCCATCGCCCGGGTCATTTCATGCCGGCCACCTTGATCGAAAGTCAGTTCGCCACCCTCGAGTCTCCCAAGGGCGAGCCGCTGACACTGGCGCTCAATGCCTCGATCCACAGCGTTGAAGAACTGGCCGTTCAGGCCCACACCTGGTGGCAGGCCAACGGCCTGAAGCAGGCGGTATGAACGTGCTTGCAAAGACAGCGCTGTCCACGCGACTTCTGATTAACCCGCTTTAATAACAACAACAACCAGGAGACACCCCTAATGTTTGGCATGTCCCACGAGACGTTCCTGCTGCTCGACGCAGTGGTTACGGTGATCGGGCTTATCGTCCTGATTACCAAGTTCAAGTTGCACCCCTTTCTTGCCCTGATCATTGCCGCCGCCTTCCTCGGCCTGACTTCCGGCATGCCGATCGGCACCATCATCAAGGCGTTCCAGGACGGCTTCGGTGGCGTGCTCGGTTTCGTCGGCATCATTCTCGCGCTGGGCACAATGCTCGGCAAAATGATGGCCGAGTCGGGCGGGGCGGACCAGATCGCCCAGACCCTGATCCGCGCTTTCGGCAAGGACAAGGTGCAGTGGGCAATGATGTTTGCGGCCTTCCTGGTCGGCATCCCGCTGTTCTTCGAAATCGGTTTCGTGCTGCTGATTCCACTGGTGTTCATCGTTGCCCGGCGCACCGGCGTGTCGATCATCAAGATCGGTATCCCGCTGCTGGCGGGTCTGTCCGCGGTACACGGCCTGGTGCCGCCGCACCCGGGTCCGTTGCTGGCCATTGGCGTATTCGGTGCCGACATCGGCAAGACCATTCTGTACGGCCTGATCGTTGCGCTGCCAACCGCCATCATCGCTGGCCCGATCTTCGGTACGTTCATTGCCAAGCACATCCCTGGTCACCCGAACCAGGAGCTGGTGGATCAACTGGCCCGCGAAACGGATTCGGCTGAACTGCCGAGCTTCGGCATCACCCTGGTGACTGTGCTGCTGCCGGTATTCCTGATGCTGCTCAAGACGTTTGCCGACGTGGCGCTGCCGGATGGCAACATCTTCCGTTCGTTCATGGACCTGATCGGTCACCCGATTTCGGCATTGCTGCTGGCATTGCTGCTGTCGCTGTACACCTTCGGCTACAAGCAGGGCATCGGTTCCAGCCAAATGATGAAATGGCTGGATGCGAGCCTGGCGCCGACCGCTGCGATCATTCTGATCATCGGTGCCGGCGGTGGCTTCAAGCAGATGCTGGTGACCAGCGGCGTGGGTGACGTGATCGGCCACATGGCGGTCAATGCACAGATCTCGCCGATCCTGCTGGCCTGGCTGGTGGCGGCGGTGATCCGCATCGCGACCGGTTCGGCGACCGTGGCGACCATTACCGGCGCGGGCATCGTGGTGCCGGTGGTGGGGATGATTCCAGGGGTTAACCGTGAGCTGCTGGTGTTGGCGACCGGTGCCGGTTCGTTGATCCTGTCCCACGTTAACGATGCTGGTTTCTGGCTGGTGAAGCAGTACTTCAACATGACCGTGGCCGAAACATTCAAGACCTGGACGGCGATGGAAACCATCCTCTCCGTAGTCGGCCTGGGCTTTATCCTGTTGTTGTCGCTGTTCGTCTAAGCGTTTAGCCAGACACGAAAAAACCGCAGCGATGCGGTTTTTTTGTGGGTGATGCATTTCAAGGCTGACATGAAACCAATGTGGGAGCGGGCTTGCTCGCGAAAGCGGTGTGTCAAAACCATCAATGTTGACTGATACACCGCTTTCGCGAGCAAGCCCGCTCCCACAGGTGTTATGTGTTAGGCGTTGGATTTGGTGACGAGCCCATCCGCCCGGAACATTCCGCGAATCCCGCGCACGGCCTGGCGAATCCGGTCCTGGTTCTCGATCAGGGCGAAGCGCACGTGATCATCGCCGTACTCGCCAAAACCGACACCCGGCGAGACGCAGACCTTGGCTTCGGCCAGCAGTTTCTTGGCGAACTCCAGTGAGCCCAGGTGCGCGTAGGCCTCGGGAATCTTGGCCCAGACGTACATCGACGCTTTCGGGTTTTCCACCATCCAGCCCAGTTCATGCAAGCCCTTGACCAGCACGTTGCGCCGCTGCCTGTACTGCTCGGCGATGTCGAGCACGCATTGCTGATCGCCTTCCAGCGCGGCAATGGCCGCCACTTGCAGCGGGGTGAAGGTGCCGTAGTCGTGGTAGCTCTTGATCCGCGCCAGGGCGTTGACCAGTTCCGGGTTGCCGACCATGAAGCCAATACGCCAGCCCGCCATGTTGTAGCTCTTGGACAGGGTGAAAAACTCCACCGCAATGTCCTTGGCGCCGGGCACCTGCATGATCGACGGGGCTTTCCAGCCGTCGTAGACGAGGTCGGCGTAGGCCAGGTCATGCACCACCAGTACGTCGTATTGCTTGGCGAGGGCGATCACCCGCTCGAAGAAATCCAGCTCCACGCACTGGGCGGTGGGGTTGGACGGGAAGCCGAGGATCATCATCTTCGGCTTCGGGATCGAGCCGCGAATGGCCCGTTCCAGTTCGGCGAAGAAGTCCACGCCCGGCACCAGCGGCACCGAACGCACCTGGGCGCCGGCAATCACGGCACCGTAGATGTGGATCGGGTAGCTCGGGTTGGGCACCAGCACGGTGTCGCCCTGGTCAAGGGTGGCCAGCATCAGGTGCGCCAGGCCTTCCTTGGAACCGATGGTGACGATGGCTTCGCTTTCCGGGTCGATGTCGACCTCGTAGCGTTGCTTGTACCAATTGGAAATGGCCCGGCGCAGGCGCGGAATGCCCTTGGACGTGGAGTAGCCATGGGTGTCTTCGCGCTGGGCGACGGTCACCAGTTTTTCGACGATGTGCGGCGGCGTGGCGCCGTCGGGGTTGCCCATGCTCAAGTCGATGATGTCTTCGCCACGACGACGGGCGGCCATCTTCAGCTCGGCAGTGATGTTGAAAACGTAGGGGGGGAGTCGATCTATGCGCGCAAAGCGGCGCGGCGAACCTTGTTCGGCCATTGTTGCCTCGGATAACGTAAGCGCCCGGAACCGTCCGAGCGACGCTGGTCACTGCGGTGACCTGTGGCGGAATGTAAGGGCAGCTGTGGCAGACTGTCCAGCCTCAAAGTAAACAAAATTTTGCGAAGGAAAGGGTTAGATGGAGTTTACCAGTGGCTTCTTGTTGAGCCTGTCGCTGTGCCTGGACATCGGCGTGGCCAATATCGCGATGATCACCCTGGCGATGCAGCGCGGCTATTTTCAAGGCTTTGCGTTGGGCCTGGGTACCTGTGTCGGCGACCTGATCTACGCCGTGCTGGCGCTGGCCGGCATGACCGTGTTGCTGCAATACGAAACGGTGCGCTGGGTGCTATGGATCGGTGGTTCGGCGCTGTTGGTGTATTTCGCGGCGAAGATGATTTACTCGGCGATCCACCATGAGGCGCTGCTGGCCGAAACCGCCGAGGTCGGCCACAACTCCCATCGCAAGGAGTTTTTCCGTGGGATTTTTCTCGCCATGTCGTCGCCCAGCGCCATTCTCTGGTTCGCCGCGGTTGGTGGCACGTTGATCGCCCGCTCCGGTGGGGGCGGTGCGCTCAGCTCGTCCTTGTTCCTCGGTGGATTCCTCTGCGCCGGGCTGTTGTGGTCCGCTGGCCTGTGCTTCGCGGCGAGTCACGGCGGCAAGTTGCTCGGCGACAAGTTGCTGCGCTATTCCTATATGGCATCGGCGGCGATCTTCTGCTATTTCGCGGTGTACGTGATCCTATCGGGCTACAACGAGTTTGTCGGTGCAGCCGCCGTCGAGCAGTTGCACGCCCTGTAACTGGGCGATTCGGGTTTGGCTTCTATACTCCCAGCCGAATCCACTTTTACTTCCAGGAGTCGAGTCATGGATGAGCAAACACGCGTCGAAGTGACGGAACCACGCTTCGAACACGGTCACTTCCTGCTGATTGCGGGGCTTGGCGGACAATTTACCCAGCAAACCGTAAAAGGCATTCCTGATCTCTGGGAAAAATTCATCCCCCACATTGGAAATGTTCCGGGGCAAAAAGGCGAAGTGACCTACGGCGTCTGCTGCAATTTCGACGGCAAGGGCGGCTTTGATTACATCGCTGGCGTCGAGATCAGCAAGCTCGATGATTTGCCTGAACAGTACCGCTGGGTAGAGGTTCAGCCTCAGCAGTATGTGGTGTTCGAACACAAAGGCTCGCTGGACACCTTGCCGCAAACCTTCCAGTACATCCATGGCACCTGGCTGCCGCAGTCCGGGCGCGAGCTGTTGAACGCCCCGGAATTCGAACGCTACAGCGAAGACTTCAACCCCAGGCTCAATACCGGCACGCTGGAACTCTGGCTACCGCTCAAGGCGTGACAAGTGCATCGGGAGGCGGATCAGCCGGTTCGTCTCTCGATGTTGCGCCGTTGCTGATTTATCATCCCCGGCCTTTCCCTCGCCGATTCCGAGCTGCCATGAACACTGTCATCCGCCACGTCACGCCTGCTGACCTGGACCGCTGCTACGCCATCGAAACCCTTGCCTACGAAGGCGACGAAGCCGCGACCCGGGAGAAAATCGCCACCCGCATCGCCACCTGGCCCGAGGGTTTCATCGTTGCTGAAGTGGACGGCGTGGTCGCCGGTTTCATCAATTCCGGCGCGGCGTTCCAGGTGGAAATGTCCGACGAGGCTTTCAAGGAACTGATCGGCCACGACCCGGCCGGACCGCACGTGGTGATCATGTCGGTGGTGGTGCACCCGGACTATCAGGGCCAGGGCCTGGCGAAGCACTTGATGGGCGAGTTCATCGAGCGCATGCGCGGGATGGGGAAAACCAGCATCGACCTGATGTGCAAGGAGCGGCATATTCCGCTGTATGCAGGCTTTGGCTTTGCCTACGTCAAGCCCTCGGCGTCCGACCATGGCGGCATGGCGTGGCACGAGATGGTGCTCAATCTCTGAACCCGACGCAGACCCCCTGTAGGAGCGAGCTTGCTCGCGAAGAACCCAGGCACACCGCGTTTATCCAGAATGCACGCGTTATCGTTGACGACCTTCGCGAGCAAGCTCGCTCCTACAGGGGCATGTGTGTCAGTCAGAACACGAGGCCCATCCGCCGCTCATACCCGATCCGCCCCTTGTACGCCTCGCCACTGTCGACAAAACCATACCTGGCATACAACGCAATGGCGGCGTCGTTGTCGGCATCCACCGACAATTCCAGCCCGCGGATTTCCGGCCACGCCAGGCGCGCCGCTTCGGGCAGCGCTTGCAGGCAAGCCTTGCCATAACCTTTGCCCTGGGCGCGTTGATCGACCTGCAAAGCGTGCAGCGTAGCGCTGTGTTCGTCAGCCCAGGCGGGCAACACCGGTGGGCGTTTGAGCAGCAGAAAGGCAACCGGCACCGCATCAGCCAGCAAGGCAAAGCCTTTGACGCCGGGGCCGGGCTTCGATAGCAGGGTGTGCAATGCACCGTGAATGTCGCCGGAAAACCTGATCTGTTCCGGATGCACTTCGATGGCCTCCACCTGCTGGCGCTGCAGCGCATTCAGGCTTTCGTAAGGCACGAGTCGGGCTGTCACTGGAGTGTCCTTTTTCCAATAGAAATGAGCCTCGGATTCTAGCGAGTTTGCGCTCGTGGATTATTTTTATTTCGACTGTCGATCTGGCGGATCGCCGGACGACTAAGGGTGTCTTCCAAGAAAAACCACGGAGAACCACCATGAGTGAGACCAATGAAATCCAGACCCTGATCGCCAATTACCGTGAGGCGGTCATCTCGAAGGACGTCGATAAAATCATGGCCCTGTACGCCGACGACATCGTCTCCTACGACGCCGTCAAGGCCCTGCAATTTCGCGGCAAGGCGGCCTATCGCGCGCATTGGCTGGAATGCATGGAAATGTGCCAGGGCCAGCACAAGTTTGATTTCGACCACATGAACATCGTGGCCGACGAGCACATAGCCTTCGCCCATTGGCTGGCCCATTGCGGCGGCACCAACGAGAAGGGCGAAACCCAGGCCTGCTGGATGCGCGTGACCGCCTGCTACCGGCGCGAGGCCGGGCAATGGCGCATCGTCCACGAACACTGGTCGGCCCCGTTCGACATGATGAGCGGCACGACCTTGTTCAACCTGGAACCCTGATCGTCGGCAAGCCGTGCGAAACGGCCCATCTGCGACCATAGTTGATCCGTTCAATCGGGAGAGCGCGATGAAGTATTTATGCCTAGTCTACAGCGATGAGCGCCTGCTGCATTCGCTGCCGGAAAGTCCCAAGGACGAGGAGTGCGTGGCCTACGCAGAGGCAATCCAGGGCAGCGGCCGGATGGTTGCCGCCGAGGCGCTGGAGTCGGTGCAGACCGCCACCACGGTGCGCATGCGCAACGGCAAGTTGTCGATCACCGATGGCCCGTTCGCCGAAACCAAGGAGCAGTTGGCCGGCTTCTACCTGATCGATGCCAAGGACCTCAACGAAGCCCTGCAGGTCGCCGGGAACATCCCGGCGGCACGGGTCGGCAGTGTCGAAGTGCGCCCCGTCCGGCAGTTGAATACTTAAGATGCCGGGGCTGCCGGTACAGGCCAGGGTCGAGCAGGTTTATCGCCAGGAGTCGCGACGCATCCTGGCGACCCTGATTCGCCTGCTCGGCGATTTCGACCTGGCCGAGGAGGCCTTGCACGAAGCGTTTTTCGTTGCCGTGGAACGTTGGCAGCAGGACGGCGTGCCGGACAATCCGCGTACCTGGCTGGTGTCCACCGGGCGTTTCAAGGCCATTGATGTGCTGCGCCGGCGCGCGCGGTTCAATGCTTCGCGGCCATTGTTACAGGCGCAGCTGGAGGCGCTGGAGCAGGCCGACTGGAGTGAAGAAGACGTGGAAGACGATCGCCTGCGCCTGATCTTCACCTGTTGTCACCCGGCACTGGCGGCAGACGCCCAGGTGCCGTTGACCCTGCGTGAAGTCTGCGACCTGACCACGGAAGAAATCGCCCGGGCCTTTCTCTCGGCACCCGCCACCATCGCCCAGCGCATCGTGCGCGCCAAGGCGAAAATCCGTGATGCGAAAATCCCCTATCAGGTGCCATCCCTGGCGGAACTGCCCGAGCGCCTCGACAGCGTGCTGCGGGTGATTTACCTGGTGTTCAACGAAGGCTATTCGGCGTCCGGCGGCGCGCAAGTGACCCGCGAAGACCTGACCCGCGAAGCGATTCGCCTGGGGCGTTTGTTGCTGGAGTTGCTGCCGGAGCCGGAGGTCATGGGCTTGCTCGCTTTGATGTTGTTGCACGAGTCCCGACGCCTGGCCAGGACCTGCGCGGACGGCGACCTGATATTGCTGGATGACCAGGACCGCTCGTTGTGGGACGCGCAGATGATCGCCGAAGGCTGTGCGCTGGTGGAGCGGGCATTGGGTACCCGACGATTCGGCCCGTATTGCCTGCAAGCGGCGATTGCCGCGGTGCATGCCGAAGCGCCGTCGATCGAGGAAACCGACTGGATGCAGATCGTCGGGCTGTATGACGTGTTACTGCGGGCGTGGCCGTCGCCGGTGATCGAATTGAACCGGGCGGCGGCGATATCCAGGCGCGATGGACCGTTGGCGGGGCTGACGCTGGTCGAGGCGATTCTGGCGCGGGGGGATCTGCTCGATTACCACCTGGCGCATTCGGCGCGGGCGGAGTTCTGTCGGCAGTTGGGCAGGGTGGAGCAGGCGCGGGCGGCCTATGAGCGGGCGCTGGAGTTGACGCAGCAGGCGCCGGAGCGGCGGTTTATCGAGGCTCGGTTGCGGGCGTTGGAGTGATGTGATGTTTGCTGGCCCCTTCGCGAGCAAGCCCGCTCCCACAGGGTAATGAGTCGACCACAATTTTTGTGTACAGCAGTGATCACTGTGGGAGCGGGCTTGCTCGCGAAGAGGCCAGTAGCTACACCCCTATTCCAGCATCTTGCCCAGCAACCAGCTTCCCGCCGGCCCCGGCGGATGCAAGCGCGACCACAAGGCATCCACCGACACCGTTTTCGGCCAACCGCGCACCTCCAACTCCTGCAACGTCCCCGCGCCAAAACGCCCTACCAACCAGCGTGGCAGTGGCGCCCAGCCAAATCCGCCCTGGGCCATTTCCAGCAGCATCAAGTAACTCGGTGCCGACCAGACCCGGCCCTTGGCGCGGCTTTCATAGGGATTGACGATGGTCGCCAGGCGCAGCTCGCGATGCTGTTGCAGCGTGTCCTGGTCAATATTTTTCTGCTTGGCCAGTGGATGTTTACGCGACACGAACAGGGCGAATTCCGTGCGTTCGTCCACGGTCGAGCTGACCAGGTCAGGCGGGTAGCTGTCCTGCATTTCGGCGAAGGCGACGTGGGCCCGACCGCTTTGCACCAGTGCCACCAGGTCCTCGCATTCGGCAATCAGGCATTCGAGTTCCAGGTCTGGATAACGCGACTCGAAGGCACTGAGTGCCACTTCGAAACGATCGGACTGGTAGGTGTCGGAAAGCGCCACGGTCAGCTTCGCCTCGACGCCCTGGGACAATTGGCTGGCGGTCATCTCCAGCCGGCTGGTGGCGGCCAGGATCTCTTCGGCCCGTTGCAGTACGACATGCCCGTCGGGGGTCAGGCTGGGCTTGCGGCTGCTGCGGTTAAACAGGGTCAGGTTCAGATCGATTTCCAGGCTGGCCACGGCGGCGCTGATGGTCGACTGGCTACGGCCCAATTTGCGTGCCGCCGCGGAAAACGAGCCTTGGGTCGCGGCCTGGACGAACGCCTGCAGCACTTCCTGGGATGCCATGAACTATCGCCTTGATCGATGGTTATTGGTTATGAAGTATCGGTAAGAAGATGGATGATGGCAACCATCGTCACTCAAGGAGTCCGGCCATGAGCGCCAATAAATCCATTACC
Source organism: Pseudomonas sp. PLMAX (assembly GCF_046042685.1). Classification (NCBI taxonomy): domain Bacteria; kingdom Pseudomonadati; phylum Pseudomonadota; class Gammaproteobacteria; order Pseudomonadales; family Pseudomonadaceae; genus Pseudomonas; species Pseudomonas sp. PLMAX. The sequence goes on from NZ_CP064949.1 coordinate 1,490,818, forward strand.
GAACGTATTTTCCAGGCCATCGGTTTCGAGCTGCTGGCCATCCTGATCTGTACGCCATTGCTGGCCTGGATCATGGACAAACCGATGCTGGAAATGGGCGCTGTCACAGTGGTCATTGCCGTGTTGGCCCTGGCGTGGAACGTGGTCTTCAACGGTCTGTTCGACCGCGTGCTCAAGCGTTTCGCCATTGCGCACAACGCCTGGGTCCGCGTGGTGCACGCGCTGTTGTTCGAGGGCGGGCTGGTCGCCCTAGGCGTACCGTTGATTGCGTGGTGGCTGAAAGTCAGTCTGTGGCAAGCGTTCCTGCTGGATATCGGCGTGCTGCTGTTTTTCCTGCCGTACACCTACGTTTACCACTGGGTGTATGACGTGGTGCGGGAGCGGTTGGTCATTCGCTCTACCTGTAACGCGTAACCTGTAGGCGCCCGGCTTGCCGGCGAAGGCGTCCTCCAACATGGCGTTGGTCTTTCGGACGCCTTCGCCGGCAAGCCGGGCTCCTGCAAGGGCTGCTTTATTCAGAAAATCTGGGTGAACAACCAGTACAAACTGCCCGACAACACTATCGCCGCCGGCAAGGTCAGCACCCAGGCCATCAGCAGGTTGCGGATGGTCTTCATCTGCAAGCCGCCGCCATTGGCGACCATGGTCCCGGCCACCCCTGACGACAACACGTGGGTGGTCGAGACCGGCAAGCCGAACATGTCGGCGGCGCCAATGGTCAGCATGGCCACGGTTTCCGCCGAGGCGCCTTGGGCGTAGGTCAGGTGGGTCTTGCCGATTTTCTCGCCCACGGTTACCACGATGCGCTTCCAGCCGACCATGGTGCCCAGGCCCAGCGCAATTGCTACGGCGATCTTCACCCACAACGGAATGAAGCGCGTGGCGTTGTCGATCTGCTGCTTGAACAGCTGCAGTTTGCCGTTGGTGTCGGCGTCGAAGTTACCGACCTTGTTCTTGTCCATCAGGCGGATGGTTTCGCTGGTCAGGTACATGTCGTTGCGCACGTTGCCCATGGCTTCGGCCGGGACTTTGGACAGCGAACCATAGCCCTTCACTTCATTACCGATGTTGCCGGCCAGTGCCGCGAGGGCGGGGATCAGTTGCGGCGTGACCTCCTTGCTGCGCACGTAATCGGAGAGGATCGGTCGCGGATCGGCCGGTGCCGGCAACGGCGCACTCTTGACCAGCGCCTGTTGGGTCACTTCGGCCACGGCGGCGAACTGCAACGCCTGGTCTGCAGGCATGGTGCGGTTCAGTGCATAGGCCATCGGCAAGGTCCCGACCAGGATCAGCATGATCAGCCCCATGCCTTTCTGACCGTCATTGGAACCGTGGGCGAAGGACACGCCGGTGCAGGTCAGGATCAACATGCCGCGAATCCACCATGGCGGCGGGGTGTTGCCCTTGGGCTCCTTGTACAGCGCGCGGTTCTTGACGAAGGCCCGCAGGGCCAACAGCAACAGCGCGGCGCAGCCGAAGCCGACCAGCGGCGAGAGCAATAGGGCGTATCCCACCTTGGTCGCCTGCGCCCAGTCCACGCCGCTGGTGCCGTCACGCCCGTGCATCAGCGCATTGGCCACGCCGACACCGATGATCGAGCCGATCAGGGTGTGCGACGACGAGGCCGGCAGGCCCAGCCACCAGGTGCCGAGGTTCCACAGGATCGCGGCGATCAGCAGGGCGAAGATCATCGCGAAACCGGCGGATGAACCGACTTGCAGGATCAACTCCACCGGCAGCAGCGCGATGATGCCGAACGCCACCGCGCCACTGGACAGCAGCACCCCGAGGAAGTTGAAGAACCCGGACCAGACCACCGCGAAATTCGGTGGCAGCGAGTGTGTGTAGATCACGGTGGCGACGGCGTTGGCGGTGTCGTGGAAACCGTTGACGAACTCGAAGCCCAAGGCAATCAGCAAGGCCACGCCCAGCAGGATGAATGGCGTCCAGGTGGTCACCTCCGTGCCGAGTTCGTTCATGTCGTGCATCAGGCTGTAGGCGGTGAACAGCAGCCCGATGCCCAGCACTGCAAAAAACACCACGAGGGTGAGCGCACCGGGTTTTTTATCGAATTGCGGTTTGGCGCTGCTGGCGGGCGCCGGGGCGGCGGTAAAGGAGGGGGTAGCCATGCCGGACATTCCTGAGGAGGGAAGGAGTGTCGTTGATGATCGTTGCAAAATATTACAGAGAGACTGCCCTGTGTCAGTGTTTGGTTTTTTATGATTCTTGAAAGATCGCAGCCTGCGGCAGCTCCTACAGGGGCTGCGATTTTTTGACCTTAATAATCCTGCCGCTTACGGAACGCCCAACGTCCCGCAATCAAGGTAAAGGTCGCAACCAGCGCCACCAGGATCCAGAACCCTTCAGGGTCTTGGGACAGCGGCACCCCACCCACGTTCATGCCGAAAAAACCGGCAATGATGTTGATCGGCAGGGCCAGCACCGTCACCACCGTCAGGGTGAACAGGGTGCGGTTGCTCTGTTCGTTGAGGTTGGCGGCGATTTCTTCCTGCAGCAGCTTGATCCGTTCCCCCAGCGCCGTGAGGTCGTTGATGATCAAGGCAAACTCCTCGGTGGACTTGCGCAGTTCCTTGACGTCCTCCTTCTGCAGCCAGGGTGGCGGGCGATTGAGCAGGCGCAGCAACGACCCCGGCTCCAGCGCCAGCAGGCGTTGCAGGCGCACCAGCACCCGGCGATTGGCCCCCAGTTCCGCGCGGTTGGTCGACAGGCGCGAGGACAGCAGTTCATCTTCGATCTGATCCACGCTCAGGCTGGTCTTGCGCACGATCTGGGTCAGCACTTCGCCCTGGTCGCGCAGCAGATGCACCAGCAACTCCAGCGGCGAGCGGAAGCATTCACCGGCCTTGACCGATGAGCGCAGCTTGTCCACCGAATGCAGCGGTTGCAGGCGCGCGCTGATGATCAGTCGACTGCGGGCACAGACCCACAGGGTCGAGACATCGGAGGAGGTCATGCTGCTGAGGTTGAACACCACGTCGTTGACCACCGCCAGCAACGCCGAATCGACATGTTCGATGCGCGTCGATCGTGAACCTTCATGCAAGGCTTCGAAAAACTCGTCGGGCAGTTCCAGGTGGCTCTTCATCCAGCGCTCGCACGCGGCATGGGCGAGGTTCAGGTGCAGCCAGAGAAATTGCTCGGCGTCCTGCGGGTGTTGCAGGTACTGCAAGGCCCTGGCCGAATCGATTTCCTGGCCGCGTTCACCGGGGCGAAAACTGAAACCGTACAGCAGGCCGAACAGATCCGGATCGCGATGGCTGTGATCGATGCTGTGGTTCATGAGGGCTCGCATGGGGGGCGCCTGTCGCGTGTTTTACAGGTTCACGTGAGCCGCATCATCGCAAGGCTGGATGACGGATTTGTGACCTCGGCCTGATCGGTCACCCAAACGCAAAAAAGCCGCACGATGGGGAGCATCGTGCGGCTTTTTTTCGGGTGCATCAGTCGTCTTTCTTGTTCTTCAGGACTTCGCCGGTGGCGGCGTTTACGTCCACGTCCCATTCAACGTTGTTGGCGTCGCGCAGTTCCACTTCGTACTCGTAGCTATTGAAGTGGTTGTCCAGGTCACTGTCGGTAATCGTGGCACCCGGGTGCAGCTTCAGCACGATCTGGTTCAGTTCCTCCAGTGGCTTGATCTTGCCGTCCTTGACCAACTGAGGGATCTGGTCGACGGGAACATCAGCCTGGGCCAGGCCAGCGGTGAGGGTCAGGGTTGCAGCGGCGAACAGGGCAGTCAGGGTTTTCATAAGCTTCTTTCCTTGGATGAGCTGTTTAAGTGGGATCAGAATAACTGTGGCAACTTAATTCAGACTTAAATTCCCTTGAATCGAATGATCAATAGCCGTTATTGCGTATCACCTGCGCCACACTCGCCGCCGCCGGGCGTTTATAGAACTTCAGAAGCTCGCTGGCGCGGTTGGTGAAGATACCGTCGACGCCAGCCGCCATGACCTTCTGGTAATCCACCGCCTCATCGATGGTGTAGACGTGGACCAGCAGGCCCTGATCGTGGGTGTACTGGTTCATCCACGGTTGTACCAGGTCGGCGTAGCTCTGATCGCCACCCTGGGTCAGCGCGGCGGACGGGCCGGTACCGATCGCGCCCTGGGCCTTGGCGTAGTCGACCCAGCGCTGGAACTCGGCTTTGTCCTTGGGTTGCTGTTTGGCGTAGTAAGCGGCTTTGTCCTTGTCGCCGGATTGCGCGAAGCTCACTGTCGACTTGGGTTCGATGCTGCCTTCGCCAACCCACAACAACAAGATCTTCGGCACCTGTGGCATTTCCTTTTGCAGCAATTCGAGGCTGCTTTTCTCGAAGGTTTGCAGCACCACCTTGCCTTTGCCCTGGCCGACGCCCAGTGCGCTCTTGGCCAGCTTCGACCCTGCGGGGCTCAGCCAGCCGCGATCCTGGAGTTTTTCCTTGAGATCGCGTTCGATGCCGGGAAACTGCTTGGGCTCCTTGGTCTCGATGTACAGGCCGGGCTTGTGCAGCGGATTGCCCTGGGCGATGTCGATGATTTCATCGAGGGTGAGGATTTTCAGGCCGGCAAACGCAGGACGCGCGCGATCCGGGTAGGCCGCGTTGAACCAGCTGCCGGCATCCAGGGTTTTCAGCTCGGCCATGGTGAAGGCATTGGCCGGGCTGTCCTTGCGCTCGGGGAACTTGCTGGCGACGTCGGTGGTGCGTTGCAGGTTATTGTCGTGCAGGGCGAACAGCACGCCATCCTTGCTGCGCTGCAGGTCCAGCTCCAGGTAATCGGCGCCGAGGTCGCGGGCCAGTTTGTAGGCGGCGGCGGTGGATTCCGGTGCATCGAAAGATGCGCCACGGTGGGCGATCACCGCCGGGTGCGGAATGCCCATTCGGGTGGCCAGCGCGGCGGGGCCGGGCTCGCTGGCGGCCTGGGCCTGGCCGAGGCCAAGCAGCAAACTCAGGAGCAGGGCGCTGTGGGTGAAGGTGGCCGGCATGGTCGAGATCCTTTCGTGACAGGTTTCAAAGAGGTCTCTTTTAACAACTGAGCGTTGCCAGCGCTATCGCGAGACCGACATAAACGTGTTGAAAGCTGATGTCGGTCAGCGTTTTTGTGTTCTTGTCTGCATTATTCTTCGTCCCGGCAACTTCCCCGGCAGAGGGAAAACCATTCGCTGGCCATGCGTGTAAACCATCGATCACTTCTTGTGAGGTTTCCATGCGCATCACTTCCCAGCTCATCTGCCAGGCCGCCGACCAGCTCCAGGGCTTCGTCGGCCTCAATCGCAAGACTGGCCACTACATCGTGCGTTTCAGCGAAGACTCGTTCGGTATGGACGTGGCTGACGACGGCATCATCCCCACCAGCGAATTCGTCTGGGTGCCTGGCCCGGAGCAGACCATGACGCTCAAGCGCGAGTTGATCCAGTTGTTGCTGGATCAAAATATTGATGAGCGAATCAACATCACCGAGCCGTTGCGGGTGTACATGGACAGGCGGGAAGTGCCGGAGATTTCGGCGGTGAGGAGTCTGGTGCGGGGTTAGTGGGCTTTCTCGCTGTTGCTGTTGCTTTGGCTTTTGATCTTGATCTTCTTGTCCCATCGAGAGGCTTCGTTCCGGTTCTGTCCAGCGCGGCGGGCCCCTGTAGGAGCGAGCTTGCTCGCGAAAAAACCGAGAGCACCGCGGGGTGTCAGGCTCCCCGCGTCATCGTTGACCTCCATCGCGAGCAAGCTCGCTCCCACAGGTATCGCGTACAGCCGCAAAATGTCAGGCCGTCATCGCTGGCAAGCCCGCTCCTGCAGAGGTTGGGGTGAACTCATAGGCCCGCTCAACAAGGCAAACCCGGGTATGACACTGCGCATACCAGGTCGAACGCCCAAGCTCACGAATTGCCCGGTGCTCGGGATGCTGCTTCCACGCCAGGATCGCCGCCTCACTGGCCCAATATGACACCGTAATCCCCAGCCCATCATCGCCCCGCGCCGACTCTACACCGAGGAACCCCGGCTGCTCACGCGCCAGCGCCACCATCCGTCCGGCCGCTTCGGCGTACCCCTGGTCACCCTCGGTTCGTAGCGAAGTGAAGATCACTGCGTAATAGGGCGCAGCAATCATGACCGCCGCTCCACGCACGCTGCGATCAAGGCCCCCACCAGCGGCGGCAGGGTACCCTCGAGGGCAGCGCGTTCCGGCTGGAACAGCGTGGCGACAAAGAACGGATGACCGCTGAGCTCGACCGCGCGCAAACCGTGTTCGGCATCATGGCCGACGGCATGAAGCGCGTGCTGGAGCAGTTCCCGTTCGAACTCGGGATTCACTCCGTAGCGGCAGCGATAGCCCTCACGAATTTCACAGGTTTCATATGCCCTGGCGATCAGCGAGCCCTCCCGCAAATGAATAGTGTCGACCGCCTCAACCAGTGAACACGCCAGCGGCGTGAGCAATGCCCGCGATGCATCGGGAGCCGTCTCGCCATGTTCGGCATCCGCCCAGCCGAGCACGTTGCGCGCATATTCCAGCACCGCGTGTTGAAACCCGCCGCAGGTGCCGAGGAAAGGTCGCCGCTGTTCACGGGCAAAGCGAATCGCCCGCAAGGCACCGTCCATGCTGCGATACGGGCTGGCGGGCACGCACCAGAAACCGTCGAACCCGGCGAGCGGCGTGTTGGCATGCAAGCTATCGGTGGCCAGCCACTGCCCTTGCACGTTTCGGCCGCTGTGTTCGGCGGCCATGCCGAGCGCCACCGGGATGGCCTGGTGGGCGGTGACTTGAGGGTCTTGATCACCGATCAGGGCGATGCGAATGACGCGGTTTTCCATGGGTGACCTCGGCGCTTGTTGATTCCTGGCAGCCACTATAGATTGGCGTTCACGCACTCAATATTGGCGTTATCCCAAGTGATCAATGCAGCGACGCACTATCGACTGGACTACCCAGACCTGGCCCTGGTGCTCGCCTTGGTGCGCGGCGGCTCTCTGGCCCGGGCCGCGCAGCTGATGAAAGTGGATGTCTCGACGGTGTTTCGCGCCGTGCGTCGACTGGAAGCCGCACTGGGCCAGCCGTTGTTCGAAAAAAGTCGCGCCGGCTACCTGCCCACGACCTTGGCGCAGGCCCTGGCGGAACAGGCCGAGCGCGCCGAACAGGCTTTGGAAGCCGCCAGGGTCGGTGTGGAGCAGGGCGGTGAAGTGGTCAGCGGCACCGTGCGCCTGACCTGCACCGATTCGGTCCTGCAAGGCTTACTGCTGCCGGCGCTGGCGCAGTTCATGCCGAACTATCCGGCGTTGATCCTTGAGCTCAGTACGTCCAACGACTTTGCCAACCTCAGCCGCCGCGATGCCGACATCGCCTTGCGCCTGACCCGTACGCCACCTGAGCACCTGGTTGGGCGACGCCTTGCAGGGATTGGCTACCGAGTGTGTGCCAGCGCCGGTTATCTTCAAGGGGTCGATGCGACCGATCTGGTGTCACTGACCTGGATCGCCCCTGACGACTTCCTGCCTGATCACCCGACAGTGGCCTGGCGTCGTCAGGCATTGCCGGGGGTGATGCCGGCTTATCGCTGCAACAGCATGCTGTCGGTCACCGAACTGGTGCGGGCGGGGTTGGGCGTGGCGGCGTTGCCGGACTTTCTGATCGGTGATGGATTACAGCCACTGGGCGAGCCGTTGCAAGGATACGACACCGCGCTGTGGCTGCTGACCCGCCCGGATTGCCGAGCCTTGCGCTCGGTGGTGACGCTGTTTGACGAGCTGGGGCGGGCGCTGAAGTTACCCTAGGCGGTTCAGGCCTTTGGCTCGTCCTTGCGCACGAAGTGCTGATGCATTTCCGTGGTCAGGTTTTCGATGCGCTCGGTGAGGGCTTTGGTCATTTCCGTGAGGCGGGTGTTTTGCTCAAGCAGCGCCAGCAGTTGCGCGCTGTTTTTCGCCGCTTCCGCCTGGCGCTCACTGTTGGCGATCGCCAGCGCTTCGCGGTGTTGCGCATCGGCATCGGATTGGGCTTTGTCCCGCGCGGCCTGGCGGGTCTGGGCCAACAGGATCAGGGGTGCGGCATAGGCCGATTGCAGGCTGAACGCCAGGTTGAGCAGGATGAACGGGTAGGCATCGAAATGGGTGACACCGAACAGGTTCAGGCACACCCAGGCCACCACGATCAGCGTTTGTGCGCCGAGAAAGGTCGGTGTACCGAAGAACCGCGCAAAGGCCTCGGCACGCAGGGCGAATTTGTCATTGCCGAAGGTCGGCGCCAGGTGGGCATGGCGGCGATGGAAACGCAGGTGATCGACGGGGGCGGTGGTTTCGTTGCTCGTGGAATTCATGATGCTCTCTGCAGGCGCTGGGACTGAGGCTCACTATAGCCTCGGCACGAGTTTCATTCTGAAACACATTCTGCCGTACACATTGAAGCGATCAGTTCTTCGACGCCGCAGTCGAGATTGTCAATTATTGCACCTGATAGCAGGCCAGGAACATGTCCAGCGCCGATTCCACCACGGTGCCTTGCATCTCGGTCGACAAAGCCGGCAAGCCCAGGGAAATCTGCGGCCAGAAGGCAAAGGATTTGAGCATGCCATGCAGCTGTTGCGCGGCAAATTCCGGGGCGACCGCTTTCAGGCGTCCATCCGCCTGGGCGGCTCGAATCCATATCGTGAGGTTTTCTTCGCGCTCCCCCATTCGCGTCACCATGCTTTGCGCGCGCTCCGGAGAATGGATGGTGGCGGCGATGGCCACCCGCGCCAGATCGAGCAGATTTTCATCGCTCAATACCGAAAGCTTTACCGTCAGCATATGACGCATCTGGTCACGCAGGGGCAGGTCGGGGCGGTAAGGCACTTCCTGTTCCGCCGTGACCCGGACCCACAATTGATTGAGGATTTCAGCGAACAACTCTTCCTTGCTGGGGAAATGGTTGTACACCGTGCGCTTGGACACACCGGCGGTGGCGGCAATCCTGTCCATGCTGGTGATGTCGAATCCATTGGCACGGAATTCGACAATCGCCGCCTGAATGATGGCTTCGCGTTTGCGGTCGGTGAGGCGCTGTGGAGCTGTCATAAATACGCTTCGGCAGGAAGAAAGGAAAATTACACTCGGTAGTTTACTTGTGATCGGCTTTGATGCAACCTTGAAACTACACTGTGCAGTGTAATGTTTTGTTAATCCTGCCCGGTAAAACTAGAGTGCTCGGCTGATGCGTGCGTGTCTCGGCCATTTATCGTCCCAAAAACGGAAAACCGTGAAGCTTGCGGTTTTCCTGGAGTCATTGCCCCATGGCCAAATCAACTTCCGCGGCGAACAGCGCCTCCCAACCTGAAGCTTCCCGACAGGCTCAAGGACAGTTTCAAAACCACAGGCCGATTCAGCGTTTAAGCCTTGGCAAAACCTTGCGCATCCTCTGGAACGCGATGTTCCACAAACCGCGCAACACCCGGCCGACGGCGCCTGTACCGATGCAACCCCTGACGCAAGCGGCGTTGCTGGCAGCGCCCAACCACAGCGTCTATCGCCTCGGTCATTCCACGGTATTGCTCAAGCTGCGGGACAAATTCTGGATCACCGACCCGGTCTTCGCCGAACGCGCCTCCCCCGTGCAATGGGCCGGCCCCAAGCGTTTTCACCAGCCGCCGATCAGCCTCGAGCAATTGCCGCCGATTGAAGCGGTGATCCTGTCCCACGATCACTACGATCACCTGGACTATCACGCGGTGCTCAAGCTTGCCGACAAGGCCAGGTACTTCCTGACCCCGCTGGGCGTGGGTGACACTCTGATCAAGTGGGGAATCGACGCCAGCAAAATCCGCCAGCTGGACTGGTGGCAGGGTACCGAGGTCGAGGGCATCCAGTTCGTCGCCACCCCCTCGCAGCACTTTTCCGGTCGCGGCCTGTTCGATGGCAACAGCACCCTCTGGGCCTCGTGGGTGATGATCGATGGCGATACGCGGATCTTTTTCAGTGGCGACAGCGGCTACTTCGACGGCTTCAAACGCATTGGTGAACAATACGGCCCGTTCGACCTGACCCTCATGGAAACCGGCGCCTACAACGTCGACTGGCCCCATGTGCACATGCAGCCTGAGCAAACCCTGCAAGCCCACCTCGACCTCAAGGGCCGCTGGCTGCTGCCGATTCACAACGGCACCTTCGATTTGTCGACGCATGCCTGGTACGAACCCTTCGACCGCATCCTGGCCCTGGCCTGGGAGCGCAATGTCTCGATCACCACGCCGCGGATGGGCGAGGCGTTCAATATGCTGGCGGCGCAGCGCGGTACGGCGTGGTGGTATGAAGTCGAACAGCAGGTCTACCAGGATCAGCAAATCCTCGGGTGAAGCGCCTACAGAACGAGACGAGTTTTCCTATGTGATTCAGGGCAAGTGATGACGGATATTCCCGGCCACGTCGGTAGGCTGGAAAGCTCACCCCGTACCACAAGGATGTCATTCACATGGATGTAAGGATAAAAGGCTGCATGACGCGGCTGGCCCAGGTTGTTCTGCTTTCGATCGCAAGCTACGCCAACGCACAACCATTGGAGTACTTGAGTGTCGATGAAATCAGCAAGGAAATGCAGCGCGGCCAGCTGAGTGCCGAGGCGCTGGTGCAACACCTGCAACAACGCATCGACAGGCTCGATAAAAACGGACCCACGATCAATTCGGTCATCGAGCTCAACCCCGATGCGCTGGCGATTGCCAGGTCGCTGGATCGGGAGCGAGAACGAGGGCATGTTCGCGGCCCCATGCACGGTATTCCGCTGTTGTTGAAAGACAACATCGATACGTCTGACCAGATGCAGACCAGCGCCGGATCATTGGCCATGATCGGGCAACCCGCCGCCGAGGATGCCTTTATCGTGCAACGGCTAAGGGCCGCAGGCGCGATCATTCTGGGCAAGACCAACCTCAGCGAGTGGGCAAACTTTCGTGACCCCGCGGTCCCCGACGGCTGGAGTGGCCGAGGCGGGCAAACCAGGAACCCGCATCTGTTAAGCCAGACGCCCTGCGGTTCAAGCTCCGGGTCCGGTGCGGCAGTGGCCGCAGGTTTTGCACCCTTGAGCGTAGGGACGGAAACCGCCGGCTCGATTATCTGTCCGGCATCGCTCAATGGGGTGGTGGGGGTCAAGCCCACCGTGGGGTTGTTGAGTCGCAGTGGCATTGTCGCTGTGACACACAAACTCGACACCCCTGGGCCGATGGCTCGCAGCGTTCGCGATGCGGCACTGCTGCTCAACGCCATGACGGGCAATGACGCCGCCGATCCGGTCAGTAAACCCCGAGCCCTCGATGGCGTGGACTACACGGCATTGCTCCGACCTGGTTCGCTGGTGGGGCGAAGCCTCGGTTACCCACTCAAGTTCGATGTGAGCGGCGAGGCCGCGCAGAGCGATCCTCAGTTTTCCCGGGCGCTGGAAGTCATGCAGGCCGCCGGCGCAAAATTGATACCCATTGAGCTCAAAGACCCGCAGTCGGCGCAGGTGGAGGAGGCCCTGTCCATGGGAATCAAACGACACCTGCCTGAATACCTCGCGCAACGCACCGGCCTGCCCATCAAGAGCCTGGAAGACCTTGTCCGTTTCAATCAACGCATACCTGGGGTCGAAGACCATGGGCAAAGCGTGTTGATCGCGGCCAACAACCTGGTGTTTGACCCGCTTACCTACGAGCAACTGTGGCAGACAATCCAGAGTGAAAACGCCGCCGCCATCGATGACGTCCTGGTGCAGCACCAACTGGATGCCGTGGTGCTTGATGTCGGCTCACCGGGGTTGAATGTCGTTCCGCTGGCGGGCTACCCCAGCATCATGGTGCCTACCGGAGCGGATGAAGACGGGCTGCCCACGTCGGCATTATTCTTCGGTGCACGCTGGAGCGAAGCCAGCCTCCTGGCATTGGCGTATGGCTATGAACAAGCCTCCCATGCGCGGCCAATACCTGCATTCAGGCCCTAGTTTCAGTTCCATGCACGTCTGGTCGTAGCGCAAGTGATGGTGCTGCGACCTCATTCAACCATCGCAAAATCCGCCCGCGCCACCGGATTCGGCGTAGGGCCTTTCACGTTCATCCCTCTACCCGGCGCAAACCCCGGGAAAAACACCAGCCCCTCAGCTTCAAGCCTGTATGCCAAGGCCAGACGAGTGACATCCAGCACCTCCTGCCGCGCCTCGAAGCGCTCGATGGCCTGCACGGAAACCCCGGCTTCGCGGGACAAGACTTCCACGCTCCAGCCCAGCATCGCTCGGGCCTGGGCGCAGTGGGCCGGGGTGAATTGGAAAAGGGCGATACGTTCCAGGGTGATTTTCATCGCTTGAGAGGCCATGGGGGTTCTCCGGGCTCGAGAGTACTGGTTTTAAATATACTGTGTTTTTGTACAGTTGTTTTCGATCCGGATCAAACGCATTTTTCGATTTTTCTGTTTCATACCCCCATGGCCAGACGGAAGGTCACTGCCTTTATGGCTTGGATGACTCATCCAACCCCGGCGCCTCGCGTACGATAAAGTGATCCAGATTCTCGATATTGGCGCTGAACACCCCGAACGTCTGCTCGGGGTTTTTCTTGCTGGGCACCTGCCGCAACGCAGGCTGGACGCCATAAAAGAAGCAATACAATGGCTTCCCGCTCTCGATGGCGTGCTTGATTTCCTCCAGGAACGCCTTGCATTTGCGGTAGCTGTCGATCAGCTTCTTGTTCAGGTAAACGTTGACCGAGTAGGGCGTCTTCTCGAACCAGACCTTCTTTTCGAAGTCGATGCGAAAGCTCTGGGTGTAGTCCTTGATCTGCTTGATCCTGCCCCAGTAAATCAGTCCCGGGTTGTCTTGCAGGTACTCGATCTTCTTGAAAAACGAGGCATAGGGCGCGGTGTGCTGGCCAATCTTCAGCGGCATGCGCTTGAGCAGCGCCTTGTCCTCGAAGTTCGACACGAAACATTCCACCGGATGGGCGAAGACACTGGTCTTGTCCGGCGCCGACTCGCGGCCGGATTGCTCGACGCTGCTGATCGTCGATGCCGCTGCTGGCTCAGCTCCTTGCAGATCGGCAGCCACCGTCGGGTGCGACGGCTTGCGCACATACTCACGCCGACTGAGTAATAATTCCGACGGGAAATGTTCCTCGCGACTGTCATCCGTTTCCTCGCCGACCGAAGCCGGGGTCTTCAGGCTCACATAAGGACAACCCGCGACATGCCGCGTACTCGGCAGATTCTTGAAGTGCGGCGTGCGCACGTAGTTGACGTTTTTGGCGTTGAACGTGCCCAAACCGTTCGCCGCATCAAACGCCAGGCGACAGGCATCGTTGGGGCACTGGAAATGTTCCTGTGCGGAATCGAACGCCATCGACTCGTCGAAATTCAGGTCGCGCACGTCATAGATCGACAGTTTTTCCTCGAGGCCGAGGCAATAGGCGAGGTCGAATTTCATGGGGTTACCACTGCGCCCGATGGGAACCCAGTTCAGACGCTGCAAGCGTCCACTGCACGGGCGTCCCGCTGATCTTCAGCGGCACATGCAGGCGATGTGCCGGGCCCCATGGCGTTTGCTCGACCAGCATGCCCTGATCCTGTTCGTCTTCGGCCCGCAATGGCTCGGCGCTACCGGGACCCTGGTCGATCAACAGCTTCGCCGTACGCGCCAACGACAGCCGCGCCGAACCACCCAGGCCGTTGTTCAAGCGTTCTGCCAACAAGCGGATCGCACTGGCCGCCATCAGATACCCGGTGGCGTGATCGAGCGCCTGCAGTGGCAAGGGCGTCGGTTTGTCCGCCTGCTGGCTGAGCATGCCCGCGTGCGCGATGCCGCTGCTCATTTGCACCAGGCTGTCGAAGCCGCGACGGTTCTGCCACGGACCGCTCCAGCCGTAGGCGTTGAGGCAAACGTCGATCAGGCCGGGAATCCGCTGCTGTCGTTCGGCGGCACCATACCCCAGGCGCTCCAGGGCATCGGCGCGGTAACCGTGGAGCACGATGTCGGCGTCCTTGAGCAGGCTTTCGAATACCTGGCGATCGGTTTGGTCGTGCAGATCCAGGCGTGCACAACGCTTGCCCAGCGTCATCTCCGGCACCACGCCCGGCTCGTTCCAGGTGGGTGGGTCGATGCGCAGTACATCGGCGCCAAGGCTCGCGAGAAAGCGGCTGGCGACCGGGCCTGCGAGTACGCGGGTCAGGTCCAGCACCTTGATTCCGGCCAAGGGGCGCGCCACCGAACCTTGCCAGATTGTGTTCTGCGGAGTGTGGCCGGCGGTGAACTGAATCAGCGGTTCGGCGTTGACCGCGAGGCCCTGCGGATGGACCTGCCACTGTTCCCACGTGCGCATTTCGGCGGCACAGCCACCGGCATCGACCACGGCCTGTTCCAGGTCAGTCCTGGCCCATTGCGCCACTTTAGCTGCCATCGACTTGCGGTCGACGCAAGCGCCCAGCACGGCTTCAGCGGCGGCGCGGTGATGGGGCGCATTGGTGTGCAGACGAATCCAGCCGTCCTTCGTGGCGTAGTCGCCAGCAATCGGGTCCCACAGTGGCGGGACCTTCCAGCCCAGCGGGCGGATCGAACTGGAAAACCAGAAGGAGGCCAGGCGCCGGTCGACTTCAAGGCCGGGCAAGCGTCCGGTTTGCTGGTGCAGCAATTCGCTGACTGCCTGGCCGGCGGCGCCGATGCTGGCGCACGCCAGGTCGGTGACGGCGAACGCCGAGGGCAGGGCGCCGCTGGAGGTGAATGTCAGGGGGGTGAGCGGCAAGCCGAGTTCGGCTTGAATGGACGTGAGTAGATCAGTCATCGAAGGGCTCTCCGGTACGAGAGCCCGAGCATAAAAAAAAAAAACCTCAGAGCTGATGAAAACCCCGTAGGAGCTGCCGAAGGCTGCGATCTTTGATCTTGAAAAATCAAAAGATCGCAGCCTTCGGCAGCTCCTACAGGTAAGGATCACACCCGGAACTGATCCATCAGTTTCATCTGCTGGGTGGTCAGGGCATTGAGCTGGCTGCTGATCTGCGCCGATTCGGTGGCTTGGCCGGTCAGGGTTTCGGTGACCGTACGGATCGCCGAGACGTTGCGGTTGACCTCTTCGGCCACGGCACTTTGCTGTTCGGCGGCGCTGGCGATCTGCAGGTTCATGTCGCTGATCACCGTGACCGCGTCGCTGATCTTGCCCAAGGCCTGCACCGCTTGCTGGATCTGCCCGGCGTTGCTGTGGGCCTGGGTCTGGCTCGAGTGCATGGTGGCGACCACACCGCGGGTGCCGCTCTGGATGCGCTCGATCACCAGGCGAATCTCTTCCACCGAGTCCTGGGTGCGCTTGGCCAGGTTGCGCACTTCGTCGGCGACCACCGCAAAGCCGCGACCGCTCTCGCCGGCCCGGGCAGCTTCGATCGCCGCGTTGAGCGCCAGCAGGTTGGTCTGTTCGGCGATGCTGCGGATCACCTCCAGTACCGAGCCGATCTGCTCGCTGTTGACCGCCAGTGCCTCGACTTCAGTCACGGCCTTGCTGACTTCGTCGGCCAGTTGATTGATGTCGCGGGTGCTGCGCTCGATGATCTGCATGCCATCGCGGGCCGACTGATCGGCGCCCTTGGCCGCACTGGCGGCGTTCGATGCGCTGTTGGCGACATCGTGGGCGGTGGCGCTCATTTCATTGGAGGCGGTGGCGACCTGGTCGATTTCGCGAAATTGCACCTGCATGCCTTCGCTGGTCTGGCGAGCGATTTCCGAAGACTGGTCGGCGGTGCCGCGGGCATCGGTAATGCTCTGCTTGATCTGCGCGATGGTCGGCTGCAGCTTGTCGAGGAAGCGGTTGAACCAGCTGACCAGTTCACCCAGTTCATCCTTCTTGCTGTAATGCAGGCGCTGGGTCAGGTCGCCGTCGCCACTGGCAATCGCCTTGAGCATCTCGGCCACGCTGTTGATCGGCCGGGTCACGCCTGACGCGGTCAGCCACATCAGCAGCAGGCCGAGCAGGCCGGCAACGACGGCGACCAGGATCGCCTTGAGCGTGCCGCTTTGCTGGGCATCGTCGAGCACTGCTTGCAGCTTCACCGAATCGGCCAGCAGCACTTGCTTGGGCAAGTCGATCACCACGCCCCAGGGCTTGGCGTCGGCAATCGGGCTGACCGGGTACACCGCGCGGATCAGGTCGCCTTGTTGAAGAATCTTCGGCGCACCGCCGGCCAGCGATTGCTGGATGTCCTTACCCTCTGCGCCCAGGGTGTCGCCGATGCTTTTGCCGACCTTGCCAGCGTCGACACTGTAGGCGGCGAGCACGCCGGTGCCGGAGACGATCAGCATGTGCCCGGCGTTGTTGAACAGCTCGCGCTGGGAGTCGACGGCCGCGGCCTGCAGGGTGTCGAGGGCGATGTCGATACCGACGACGCCGATGACCTTGCCGTCCACCAGCAGCGGCAGGGAAATGGTGGTCATCAACACTTCCTTGTCCGCGACGGTGTCGGCGTACGGGTCCAGCAGGCAGGTACGCTTGCTGTCCCGGGGGCAGGTGTACCACACGTTGTAGGGTGTGCCGCTGAGGTTCAGGGTGGTCTTGGTCATGTCTTCTTCGACCATGATCGTGTTGAGTGCGGTCCCTGCGCTTCGGCTCCAGTAAGTGGCGAAACGACCGATTTCGTTGGACTGGCGGGCGGCGTCTCCGACGAATTCGCTGTCCTTGCCATCCAGGCCATTGGGCTCGAACGCCAGCCAGATCCCCAGCACCTTGCCGTTGCGCTCGAAGGCGGTCTTCAGGCTCTGGTTGAGCTCCTCGCGCAGGGTGCCGGCGTCCAGCGAACGCTTGGCTGCCATGTTGCGCAGGTCCTTGATCTGGTCCGCCAGGGCGGTCACCACCGTCAGGGTTTCACCGAACGTCTTCTGCACCCGCACCGCTTGCTCGGCGGCCTTGGCCTGGAGCAGGTCTTGCACACTGTCGGTGAGCATTGTGCTGCTGGAAGCGCTGACCAGTTCATCGTTCTGATTGGTCTGGTAGAGGTTCATGCCCACGATCGCTGCGACCACGCCAAGCAGGCACAGACCGGACAGCAGGACGATTTTCAGGCGGATGGACAGTGAGTCGAACATGGGGCGAGCTCGCGAATGGATGAGAGGTTGGCTGTGAGCCATGGCGGCTCGACACGCCAAATCCATTTAGCGCCATTCCAGCACATCGGCGGGGGGTACAGATTGCATGAGTGGGCTGCCGACGAACGGTCATGTTTGAACGTTTGCGCGGGAGAATGTGCCGAAAAGCCGGTGAAAAACGGGGAAGTTTGTCGGCGTTATGCCAGTGATTCCGGTCGCGACCAGATCCACAGGTTGCCCAGTCCCATGCCGGCAATCGCCAGGTAGATCGGCCAGCCATGATCGAGCATCACCAGCATGAGCCCGGCACAGAACAGCATGCTGACAGTGGCGCTGACCTTGGCCCGGCGCGCAATGATTTTGCCGTTGCGCCAGTTACTGAGAATGGGGCCGAACAGCCGATGGTTTTCCAGCCAGGCACTCAGGCGCGGTGAGCTTCGGGTGGCAGCCCAGGCGGCCAGCAGGATGAATTCGGTGGTCGGCAGGCCGGGTATGACGATGGCGACCAGGCCGATGCCGAGGCTGACGTAGGCCAGCAGGCCGAAGAGGAAGCGGGCGAGTTTGGAGGAGGCAGGCATGGGGCGCTTGATCAGAATTCTTTGGACTGACTCGGTCCCCTGTGGGAGCGGGCTTGCTCGCGAAGGCGGTGTGTCAGGCGACATTGATATCACTGACACGACGCCTTCGCGAGCAAGCCCGCTCCCACAGTGGGGGGTGGGGTGTCAGACGATTTCCGGGGTGGTGGCGTACGCTTGTTCCAGCAATACCGTGTAGCGGTTGAAGGCGTCAATGGCGCCCTTGTCCAGTTCGGCTTCTTCCTCTTCGCCAAGTTCCAATTCATCGAGGGTCTTGACGAAATTTTTCCAGCCTTGCGCGCGGCCACCTTCAGGTTCGCCAAGGTGGCGGGCGCCGAAGGTTTCGCTCAGGCCCAGGCCCACGGCACGCTTGATCAGGAACGCTGCGCCCAGCTTCGAGCCTTCGGAGACGAAAAGCCAGCCCAGGGCCTGGGCCTTGCTCGGGTTTTGCAGCGCACCAGCCACGGGCGCCGGAACTTCGGTGTCGAGGTCTGCCAGGTCGGCCTTGGCTGCATCGGCACGGCATCGGGCCGGCAGGTCCGGGACGATGGCTGTCAGTTCGGCATCGTTGTACAGCGCCACCAGCTCCGATTGGAACAGGTATTGCGCCACCACAAAACGGGCGAAGTTGGCCTGGGTTTCAAAGGGTGCGTGGGCTTTGACCAGTGCATCGAGCTTGCTGTGGGGCTCGTTGGTGACCTGGTTCAAGCGTTGCGAGCGCAGGGTGGGGCGTTGGGCGGTGTCCTGGGTGGTCATGGCAAATCCTTGAAAAGAAGAGGCGCTTGGTAACGAGACGAATGAGCAGGCGCGTGACAGTAAAAAATCCTCACCGGGCGGCTATCAGAGCGCCGCCCGGTGTGCACAGGTTCAGATGTCCCAGACCAGATTGATCGCGAAGTTGCGTCCAGGCTGAGTCAGGCGATCGAGGTTGGCCGGTTGCGTCACCGACGCTTCGCCGACGTTGTCGTAGCCACGCACGTCATCCCACAGCCAGTACTTCTTGTCGGTCAGGTTGTAGACGCCGCCGCTGACGGTCACGTCGTCGGTGACCTTGTAGTAGGCGCTCAGGTCGAGAATGCCGAAGCCCGGGGTCTTGAACTGGCTGCTGACGCCGTCCGGAGACTTGAAGTTGCTGTCGTCGACGCGGTCCTTCTTTTTCACCAGGGTCCAGCTGAGCAGGCCGCCGTAATGGTCCTGGTCATAACCGAGGCCGAACACGCCGGTCAGTGGATTGACACTGTTGATCGGCTCGCCGTTGTCGTTGTTGCGACCGTAGGCGTAGGCCACCGAGCCCTGGGTATAGAGGCCTTGGGGGGCGCCAAAGGCGTCGAGGTTCAGACGGCCCCTGACCTCCGCACCCTTGATGGTGGCGTGCTTGATGTTGGCGCTCTGGAAGGTCGGTTCGTCGTAGCCCGGGGTGACCGCGTCTTCGTTGATGAAGTCGCGGTACTTGTTATAGAACACCGCCACATCGAAGGAGCCCTGCTCGAAGTTGCCCCGCAGGCCGGTCTCGTAGCTCTGGCTTTTTTCCGGGTCCAGGTCCGGGTTCGGTTCCACCCGGTAGCCGGTAGCGGAGTTTTCAAAGCGCCCGTACAGCGCCTTGGCGGTCGGGGTGCGGAACCCTTCGGCGTACTGGCCATACCAGGTGTAGTTTTCCGTCAGGGCATAGGTCAGGCCGAATTTGGGCGAGACTTTGTGCCAGGTCTTGTTGCCGTCGCTGACGGTACCAAGGCCGTCCGGGTCCACGGTGTTGAGGAACTCCTGGGTGATGTCCGGCTTGAGTTCGGTGTAGTCGTAGCGCAGGCCGGGCAGGAAGGTCCAGTCGTTCCAGCTGATCTGGTCCTGTGCGAACAGGCTGTAGGTGTTGATGGTCGGGTCCGGGAAGTCGCTGGATTTCTTCAGCACGTCCGCCGGGCTGGGAGCACCGATGGCGGTGCAGCCGCGACCGACCGCCAGGCAGGTGGCGTTGCCGCTGCGTGAGCCGGTGACTTTCTGCTGCTTGAGGGTAGTGCCGTAGGTCAGAAGGTGTTCGGTGTCGGCAATGCTGAAGCCCTTCTCAAATTGAGCGTCGAAGACCCACTGCTTTTCTTCGTAGACCGTGTCCCGGGTACGCAACACCTTGCGGGTGATCGGGAAGTAGACCTCGTCAGTGCTCTGGTCGGTCTTGGCGATCTGGTGGTTCAGGCTCCACTTGACGTTATCCACCAGCAGGCTGTCGAGCGCGAAGCTGTGCTCCAGGCCGAAGCGTTCACGGGTAATGGTGTCGTTGCCGGTACGCGACTGGTACATGCCGCCGGGCAGGATGCTGTCGGGAATGGTCGGCGCGCCTGCAAAGTAAGGACCGCCATAGGCGCTTTTCTGATCGGTGTCGCGATCGTCCTTGTATTTCTCGTAGGTCAGGCCCAGGCGTGCATCGTCCTTGTAGTTCCAGCCGAGCTTGGCCAGCACGTTGGTGGCGCGCACATCTTCAGGGTTGGCGGCGGTGCGGGTCAGGCCGGTGCTGTTGTTGCTGCCGTAGGATTCGGTTTCATGACCGTCGCGCTGGCTGTAGTGCAGCAGGCCGTCGAACTGGTCGGCGCGACCGGCCACGGTGGCGGATTTCAGCCAGCTTTCGTCCGCGGAGCTGTAGCCGGTCTTCAGGCGGGCACCGACGTCCTGGCCTGGCTTGATGATGTCGTCCGGGTCCAGGGTGTAGTAGCTGACGGCACCACCGATGGCGTTGCTGCCGTAGAGCACCGAAGCCGGACCGCGAAGGATTTCCACGCGCTTGATGATCTCGGGGTCGACGTAGTTGCGCTGGGTCTTGGCGTAAGGACCGTTGAAGAAACCGTTGGGAATTTCGACACCGTCGATCTGGGTCAGAACTCGGTTACCGTCGATGCCGCGGATGTTGTAGCCGCTGATCCCGCCACGGGTACCGGCACCGCCCACCGAAACGCCTGGCTCGTAGCGCACCAGGTCCTTGATGGTGTTGACGTTGTTGCGGTCCAGCTCTTCGCGGGTGTGGACGGTGACGGTGCTGGGGACGCTGTTCACGTCCTGCTCGTTACGCGTGGCGCTGATCGTCACCTGTTGCAGGTTCAGGGTGCCGGCATTGCTGCGGCGTTCCAGCACGATGTTGTTGCTGCCCAGTTTTCGATAGCTCAGGTTGGTCCCCACCAACAGGCGATCCAGGGCCTTTTCCGGTGGCAGCGAGCCACGCACGCCCGGCGAGCTCATGCCTTGCGCCAGTTCGGCGGAAAAGCCCACCTGCCAGCCTGTCACGGCGGTAAAGGCATTGAGTGCCGAGACCAGCGGCTGTGGCGCAATGGTGAACGCGTAATCGCCCATTTTGCGCGACGGCTGCTCGGCTGCAGTGGCGGCCATGACCGGCGCAGTACCGGCCATCAGGATGGCGGCGGTCAGCAGCGACAGTACGCGGGAAGGTGAAGAGGCTGGGCGGGTAAGGCGAGAGGACATCGATAGCGCTCCGTGTCGCACGAATCTTTATAGGTGCTGATTGGCATCAAGGATGCGAATCAATTGCATTGGCTATAACGAGACGTACGAGCTTCGGCTATCGAGTAAAAATAATTCTCATTCAGTTCAAGATGACCAGTGCCGGGAATTCCTGGAGCCGGGCCGAGGTGATGTGCGCCAGGGAGCGGACCACGTCCAGCGGCTGGTCGAGACGGTAGTTTCCGGTCACGGCGACATCAGCCAACTGCTCGTTGTTGTTGATGATCCAGCCCGGATAGTAGCGACGCAATTCCGCCAGCACCTGGCTCAGCGGGCAGTTTTCAAACACCAGGCGGCCCTGGACCCAGGCCAGGTCGGTGGCTGCATCCAGTTTGGCCGGGCGGTCGAAACCGTTGGGGCCGATGCGGATGCTTTCCCCAGCGGTCAGGCGTACCAGGGCGTTGTCGCCGCTGGCGCGCAAGTCGACATCCCCGCGCTGCACCCGAACCTGGGTCACGCCGTCGAGGTAACGCACGGCAAACGCGGTATCGCGGACACTCGCGGTGACCCGCCCGGCGTCGATCTCCAGCGGCAGGCCGCGATGGGGCTGCACGTCGAAAAACGCCTCGCCCTGATACAGGCGGGCCACGCGCTTCTGATCGTTGATGGTGCTGGAAAAGGCCGAGTTGGTGTTGAGCAGGACTTGCGAGCCGTCCTCCAGTTGCAGGCGCTGGCGCTCACCGACCACGGTCAGGTGATCGGCCTGCAGGCGCATGGGCAGATTGCTGAAACTGAACAAACCGAGGATCAGCACGGCGGCAGTGGCCAGGGGTTTCCAGTGCGGACGCAGGCGCGACAGCACGCTGACTTTTGTGGGCTGCGTTGCCAGGGTTTGCGCGCATTGGGTGACTGGCGCACCGTTCCAGATCGCCTGGGCCCTGGCAAACGCTTCGGCGTGCGCCGGGTCGGCCGCGAGCCATTGGTGGAACTGGCGGGTCTGTTCTTCGCTCGGGCTGTCCAGCACGATCAGCCAGTCCAGGGCCTGGTCCATCGCCTCGGCTGTAGCCTGCGCCGGGGCAGGCGAAGGGGCGCGGTGGGTGTCCGTCACGGTGTTTACTCGGAAGGTTGAGAGATGCAGTTTCAAGCTTCAAGCTACATGCTGCAAGCTCGGTTCGGCGGTGGAGCTTGCAGCTTAAAGCTTGCCGCTGCTGTTCTCTGCGACAGCCATACATATCGTCATGATCAGTTTCAGCTCTTTCTGCACGGTACTGAGCGAGACGCCGAGTTTCTCGGCGATCTCCAGGTAGCTGTGGCCGTGCAGGCGGCTGAGGATGAAAATCTGCTGCTGGCGGGCACTGAGTTGACTGAGGCGCACGTTCAAACGCTCGAGCAGTTGTTCGGCATGGGCGGCGTCTTCGGCACTGCTGGCGGGGGCGGCGACGCTTTCCACCACCTCCAGTGGCACGTCGTCGACCATGGTGCGCGCATGGATGCGCCGCGCACGCAAGTGGTCCAGCGCCAGGTTGCGGGCGGTCTGGAAAACGAAGGGTTCCAGGTGATCGATGGCCCGCTCGCCGAGCGCCCGGGTTACGCGCAGGTAGGTCTCCTGCAGGAGGTCTTCGGCGGTGCTGTGATTGTTGACCATCCGCTCCAGCGTGCGCAGCAGGGAGACTCGCTGGGTGATGAAGACGTCGTTGAAGCGCGATTGACTCACGGGAGGACCTGATCCATTTTAAGCGAATGATAATGCTTATCATCTACTTGAATGGTCAAGTCCTGATTTGTGAAGGTTTACGCACGACCCTGCAAATAGGTCGCGTAATCGGGAATCCGATGGGCGTGGGCCTGATCCATCAGCGGGCTGCTGAGCAGGTAGTCGGCGCTGCATTCGTTGCATGCCACCGGGATGTTCCAGACCGCCGCGACCCGCAGCAATGCCTTGATGTCGGGGTCGTGTGGCTGTGGTTCGAACGGGTCCCAGAAGAACACCAGCATGTCGACCCTTTGCTCGGCGATGCGTGCGCCGAGCTGTTGGTCGCCGCCCAGGGGGCCGCTGATCATGCTCTCCACGGGCAGGTCCAGGCGTTGTTGCAACAACAACCCGGTGGTGCCGGTGGCGACCAGTTCATGTTGGGCCAGGCGGTCTTTCTGGCGCTCTGCCCAGTCCAGCAGGAACACCTTGCAGTGGTCGTGGGCGACCAGGGCGATGCGTTTGCGCGCAGCGATGGTCTTTTGGGTGAAGCTGATACCGATCATGGAGTGTTCCACAGGCGATTTGCGAGGGTGATTCTGAGGACGCCATCGCCAGCAAGCCGGCTCCTACAAGGCGCGTCGTATGCGATTCCTGTAGGAGCCGGCTTGCTGGCGATGGCGATCATGCAGGCGCCGAATTATTCGGCGTGGCATAGCGCCAGGCAGTTATCGAGCATGCGGTTGGAGAAGCCCCATTCGTTGTCGTACCAGGCCAGCACCTTGAGCAGCTTGCCGCTGGACTTGGTGTGGTTGGCGTCGAAGATCGACGACAGCGGGTTGTGGTTGAAGTCGCTGGAAACCAGCGGCAAGGTGTTGTAGCCGAGGATTTTCGAGTGCTGGGCGGCTTGCTTGAGCAGTTCGTTGACTTCTTCCTTCGACGCTTCGCGCTTGAGCTGCACGGTCAGGTCGACGAGGGAGACGTTGATCACCGGCACGCGCACGGCCATGCCGGTCAGTTTGCCCGCCAGTTCCGGCAGCACCAGGCCCACCGCTTCGGCAGCACCGGTCTTGCTCGGGATCATGTTCTGGGTGGCCGAACGGGCGCGGTACGGGTCGCTGTGGTAGACGTCGGTCAGGTTCTGGTCGTTGGTGTAGGCATGGATGGTGGTCATCAGGCCGCTTTCGATGCCCAGTTCGCGGTGCAGCACCTGAGCCACCGGGGCCAGGCAGTTGGTGGTGCACGAGGCGTTGGAAATAATCTGGTGCGACTGGCGCAGAATGTCGTGGTTGACTCCATATACCACGGTGGCGTCGGCGCCTGCGGCCGGGGCCGAGATGATCACTTTGCGTGCGCCGGCCGTAATATGCGCGGCGGCTTTGGCCCGGTCGGTGAACAGACCGGTGCATTCGAACACCACATCGATCTTTTCCGCGGCCCAGGGCAGGTCGGCCGGATTGCGGATGGCGCTGACCGAAATGCGGTCGCCGTTGACGGTCAGACTTTCCTGGTCATGCTGGACATCGGCTTCGAACGTGCCGTGAACCGTATCGTACTTGAGCAAGTGCGCATTGATAGCGCTGTCTCCCAGGTCGTTGATGGCGACGATCTGCAAATCCTGGCGATAGCCTTGGGTATAGAGTGCTCGAAGGACGTTACGACCAATGCGGCCAAAACCATTGATTGCGATTCGTAGAGTCATTTATCAGCGCCGCCGTCGTTTTGTTGTTGGAATTACAAGATTATTCGCAAAAAAATAGAAAACAAGCCTTTTTAATGGCAATATTTTATTCAATCTACAACGAGTGACCTGAATTAACTGGTCCAACCGATCAAGAAAACCGTCTGTCATCCCATCGACACCGGCCTTTGATCAGCATAGACAATCAGGTCGCCACATCCGTTAGCCTGGAGTTCTACACATGCATCCCCGCGTCCTTGAGGTCACCGAACGGCTTATCGCCCGCAGTCGCGCCACGCGTGAGGCTTACCTTGCACTGATTCGCGATGCCGCCAGCGACGGTCCGATGCGCGGCAAGCTGCAATGCGCCAACTTCGCCCACGGCGTGGCCGGTTGCGGCAGCGACGACAAGAACAGCCTGCGGATGATGAACTCCGCCAACATCGCAATTGTTTCGTCATATAACGACATGCTCTCGGCGCACCAGCCGTATGAAGTCTTCCCCGAACTGATCAAGAAGGCCCTGCGCGAAATCGGCTCCGTCGGCCAGTTCGCCGGCGGTACCCCGGCCATGTGCGATGGCGTGACCCAGGGCGAGCCGGGCATGGAGCTGAGCCTGCCGAGCCGCGAAGTCATCGCGCTGTCCACCGCCGTTGCGCTGTCCCACAACATGTTCGATGGCGCGCTGATGCTCGGCATCTGCGACAAGATCGTCCCGGGCCTGATGATGGGCGCGCTGCGCTTCGGCCACCTGCCGATGATCTTCGTCCCGGGCGGGCCGATGGTGTCGGGTATTTCCAACAAGCAGAAAGCCGACGTGCGCCAGCGCTACGCCGAAGGCAAGGCCAGCCGCGAAGAGCTGCTGGAGTCGGAAATGAACTCCTACCACAGCCCCGGCACCTGCACCTTCTACGGCACCGCCAACACCAACCAGCTGTTGATGGAAGTCATGGGCCTGCACTTGCCGGGCGCTTCCTTCGTCAACCCGAACACGCCGTTGCGCGACGCCCTGACCCGCGAAGCGGCGCACCAGGTGACGCGCATTACCAAGCAGAACGGCGACTACCTGCCGATCGGTGAAATCGTCGACGAGCGTTCGCTGGTCAACTCCATCGTCGCCCTGCATGCCACCGGCGGCTCGACCAACCACACCTTGCACATGCCGGCGATCGCCATGGCGGCGGGCATCCAGCTGACCTGGCAGGACATGGCCGACCTCTCCGAGGTGGTGCCGACCCTGAGCCACGTCTACCCGAATGGCAAAGCCGACATCAACCACTTCCAGGCCGCGGGCGGCATGTCGTTCCTGATTCGCGAACTGCTGGACGCCGGGCTGCTCCACGAAAACGTCAACACCGTGCTCGGTCACGGCCTGCGCCGGTACACCATGGAGCCGTTCCTCGACAACGGTGAACTGGTCTGGCGCGAAGGCATCACCGAAAGCCTCGATGAAAGTATCCTGCGTCCGGTCGCCCGCGCATTCTCGCCGGAAGGTGGTCTGCGGGTGATGGAAGGCAACCTCGGTCGCGGCGTCATGAAAGTTTCCGCGGTGGCGTTGGAAAACCAGATCGTCGAAGCGCCCGCCATGGTGTTCCAGGATCAACAGGACCTGGCCGATGCGTTCAAGGCCGGTTTGCTGGAGAAGGATTTTGTCGCGGTGATGCGCTTCCAGGGCCCGCGTTCCAACGGCATGCCGGAACTGCACAAGATGACGCCGTTCCTTGGCGTGCTGCAGGATCGCGGCTTCAAGGTGGCACTGGTCACCGACGGGCGGATGTCCGGTGCGTCGGGGAAAATCCCGGCGGCCATCCATGTCAGCCCCGAAGCTTATGTGGGCGGCGCTTTGGCACGGGTGCAAGAGGGCGATATCATCCGCGTCGATGGCGTTAAAGGCACCCTGGAGCTTAAGGTGGACGCCGAAGAATTTGCAGCGCGCACACCAGCCAAGGGTTTGTTGGGCAACAACATCGGCACCGGTCGCGAACTGTTTGGTTTCATGCGCATGGCCTTCAGCTCGGCGGAGCAGGGGGCCAGCGCCTTCACTTCTGCCCTGGAGACGCTTAATTGAAACTGGCTTTGGTCGGTGACATCGGAGGCACCAACGCACGTTTCGCGTTGTGGAAAAACCAGCAATTGGAAAGCGTCCAGGTGCTGGCGACGGCCGACCACGCCAGCCCGGAAGAGGCGATCAGCCTCTACCTGAGCGGACTCGGCTTGGCGCCGGGTTCCATCGGCTCGGTATGCCTGTCGGTGGCAGGCCCCGTGAGCGGCGACGAATTCAAATTCACCAACAATCACTGGCGTTTGAGCCGCAAGGGTTTCTGCAAGACCTTGCAGGTCGATCAGCTGCTGCTGGTCAACGATTTCTCGGCCATGGCCCTGGGCATGACCCGTCTGCAACCCGGTGAGTTTCGCGTGGTGTGCGAAGGCACGCCGGAGCCGTTGCGCCCGGCGGTGGTGATTGGCCCGGGTACGGGGCTGGGCGTTGGCACGTTGCTCGATCTGGGCGACGGGCGTTTTGCCGCGTTGCCGGGGGAGGGCGGTCACGTCGATCTGCCGCTGAGCAGCCCGCGCGAGACTCAACTGTGGCAGCACATCTTCAACGAGATCGGCCATGTCAGCGCTGAAACGGCGTTGAGTGGCGGCGGCTTACCCCGAGTCTATCGGGCGATCTGTGCGGTGGACGGTCATACGCCTGTGCTCGAAACCCCGGAGGCGATTACGGCTGCCGGGTTGGCGGGCGATCCGATTGCCCTGGAAGTGCTCGAACAATTCTGCTGCTGGCTCGGTCGCGTGGCCGGCAACAATGTGCTGACCACCGGTGCGCGTGGTGGTGTGTTCATCGTTGGCGGGGTGATCCCGCGCTTCGCCGATTTCTTCCTCGAAAGTGGCTTCGCTCGATGCTTTGCCGACAAGGGTTGCATGAGCGATTACTTCAAGGGGATTCCGGTGTGGCTGGTGACGGCGCCGTATTCCGGGTTGATGGGGGCAGGGGTAGCACTGGAACAATCTGTCCCAGTGTGAAATGCGATCAAAAATGTGGGAGCAGGCTTGCTCGCGAAAACGGTTTTACATTCAACACATTCGTTGATTGACACACCGCTTTCGCGAGCAAGCCCGCTCCCACAATTGTTTCTGTGGTGTTTGTAAAAATGGTGCTTAAGGCATAATCCGCCCAATTCAAATAATAAGGACGCCTTCCTGTGAGCTCAGTCAACAAGTCGATTTTGTTGGTCGATGACGATCAAGAGATACGCGAGTTGCTGGACACCTACCTGACCCGCGCGGGTTTCCAGGTGCGTACCACGCCCGATGGCGCAGGCTTTCGCCAGGCCCTCAACGACGCTCCCAGCGACCTGGTGATCCTCGACGTGATGCTGCCGGACGAAGACGGTTTCAGCTTGTGCCGCTGGATTCGCCAGCACCCGCGTCAGTCCCAGGTGCCGATCATCATGCTCACCGCCAGCTCCGACGAGGCCGACCGGGTCATCGGCCTGGAGCTGGGGGCCGACGACTACCTGGGCAAGCCCTTCAGCCCCCGGGAATTGCAGGCGCGCATCAAGGCCTTGCTGCGCCGGGCCCAGTTCGGCCAGGAGCGCTCCGGCGGCGAAGTGCTGGCCTTCGATGACTGGCGCCTGGACATGGTCAGTCATCGCCTGTTCCACATCGATGGCGAAGAGGTGATTCTGTCCGGTGCCGATTTCGCCCTGTTGAAGCTGTTCCTCGATCACCCCCAGGAAATCCTCGACCGCGACACCATCGGCAACGCCACCCGGGGCCGGGACCTGATGCCCCTGGACCGCATCGTCGATATGGCGGTCAGTCGTCTGCGCCAGCGTCTGCGCGATACGGAAAAACCACCGCGGCTGATTCGCACCGTACGGGGCAGCGGCTATCAGCTGGCAGCCAGTGTGGTTGCCGCCAATGGTCACTGATTTCCTGCGCAACTTGGCCGGCCGCGTGCCGGTGCCACGCTCGCTGCTCGGGCGCATGTTGCTGCTGACGTTACTCGCGGTGTTGTTTGCCCAGACCTTGTCGAGCGTGATCTGGGTTTCCCAATTACGTGCGACCCAGCTGGAAGGCCTGGTCACCAGCGCGCGCAGCCTCGCTCACTCGATGAACGCCAGCGTCAGTTACCTGCGCTCGTTGCCGGTGGCCTATCGCCCGCTGGTGCTCGACCAGCTGCGCAGCATGGGCGGTACGCGGTTCGTGGTGACGCTCAATGACAAACCCCTGGGCATGGAAGTGTTGCCGATCACGCCCCGCAAGGAAGCGGTGATCAAGGCGGTGGACCAGGTGCTGCGCCAGTCCCTCGGCCAGGACACCGACATCTCGGTAACCTTTGTCAGCCCCGAAGACCTGCGGATCTTCAACGCTGGTCTCAAGCTCGACGAACTGCCACGTTCCTGGGCGCACTACGCGCTGACCCTGGAGCCGGTGAACCCGCCGGTGCTGGTCACGCAGATCCAGATGGCGCCGGGCGAATGGCTGTACATCGCCTCGCTGTTGCCTGAGCCCTACACCAGTCTTGAAGAACAAGGCCTGCCGGCGCAGCAGGTGTGGTTCATCGTCCTCACCAGCGGCTTCCTGCTGTTGTTCATCGGCCTGTTGGTGCACTGGCAAAGCCGGCCGCTCAAGCGCCTGGCGCGGGCGGCGAGGGACCTGTCGCTGGGCGCCGACGTCGAGCCGGTGGCCGAAGGCGGCGGCAGTGAAGTGGTCGAAGTCGGCCGCGCCTTCAACACCATGCGCGAGCGCATCAGCCGTTACCTGACCGAACGCAGCCAGTTGTTCAGCGCGATTTCCCACGACTTGCGCACCCCGATCACCCGTTTGCGCCTGCGGGTCGAATTGCTCGAAGACGAACAGCTGCAAGCCAAGTTCGGGCGTGACCTGGATGAGCTGGAGCTGCTGGTCAAGGGCGCGCTGCAATGTGTGAAAGACACCGACATCCACGAGAACATCGAGCAGGTCGACCTCAACCATGTGCTTGAATGTCTGGTCGAGCCGTACCTGTCACCCAACGGTAACGGTCGCGTGACCCAGCAAGGCCGCGCCCTGGCGGCCTATCCGGGCAAACCGCTGGCGCTCAAGCGTTGCATCGGCAACCTGATCGACAATGCCCTGAAGTACGGCCAGAACGCCCACCTGCACATCGATGATGACGACAGCGCGTTTGTCCTGCATGTCGATGATGAAGGGCCAGGGGTTCCCGAGCAGCGACTGGAGCAGGTGTTCGAGCCGCACTTTCGTCTGGCCGGGCAGCAGCAGGGGTATGGGTTGGGGTTGGGGATTGCGCGCAATATTGCCCATAGTCATGGAGGGGAAGTGAGTTTGCAGAATTTGCGTGAGGGGGGGTTGCGGGTGACCCTGCAACTGCCCCGCAGTGTTGATTAGCAATACCGCGTTATCGTTCTTCGCGAGCAAGCCCGCACACAGTTGGAATGCATTCCAATGTGGGAGCGGGCTTGCTCGCGAAGGCGTCAGTGCATTCAACGCAATTTCAAAAGGGAAATGTCACAGCTTGGTGACATAACACGCCCCCTTCGTTACAAGCCCACCACCGCCCGTTGTTTAGACTGCCCCTCAGTCATAACAACAAAAAAGGCACCCCATGGACTCTTCTCAACCCGCCTTCAGCAGCTGGCTGAACGCACCGGCCCATCAGCAATGGCTCGCCGCCGAAGGCTTGCGCCTACTGGCATTCGCCAAGGCATCAAGACTGCCTGAAGGCTTCGGCAATCTCGACGAAAAAGGTCGTCTGCCGGCCGACGCCCAAGCCCACACCATGAACACCGCGCGCATGACCCACAGCTTCGCCATGGCGCATATCCAGGGCCTGCCGGGTTTTGCCGACCTGGTGGATCACGGCATCCAGGCCCTGCGCGGACCCTTGCGCGATGCCGTGCACGGTGGCTGGTTCGCGCTCGCCCAACACCGTGACGGTAACACCGGCAAGAACGCCTACCTGCATGCCTTCGTGGCCCTGGCCGCGAGTTCCGCGGTGGTCGCGCAACGGCCCGGTGCGCAGGCCTTGCTCGATGACGCGATCGACATCATCGACAGTTGTTTCTGGAGCGAAGAAGAAGGCGCCATGCGCGAATCCTTCAATCGCGACTGGAGCGAAGAGGAGGCGTACCGCGGCGCCAACAGCAACATGCACGCCACCGAAGCTTTCCTCGCCCTGGCCGATGTCACCGACGACAAGCGCTGGTTAAACCGCGCCCAGCGCATCGTCGAGCGAGTGATTCATGGTCACGCCGCCGCCAATGACTATCTGGTGATCGAGCATTTCGACCGCGACTGGCAACCGCTGCGCGAGTACAACCACGACAACCCGGCCGATGGTTTTCGCCCCTACGGCACCACGCCGGGACACGGTTTCGAATGGGCTCGATTGCTCTTGCATCTCGAGGCTGCGCGAGTACGCGCCGGCATGCTCACCCCAGGCTGGCTGGCCACCGACGCGCAAAAACTCTTCGAGCACAACTGCCGCCACGGCTGGAACATCGACGGCGCGCCGGGCCTGGTCTACACCCTCGACTGGGACAACAAGGCAGTGGTCCGCCATCGCCTGCACTGGACCCATTGCGAAGCCAGCGCCGCCGCCAGTGCCTTGCTCAAGCGCACCGGCGATGCGCAATACGAATACTGGTACCGACTGTTCTGGGAATTCTGTGACAGTCATTTCATCGACCGATGCGATGGCAGTTGGCATCACGAACTCGACCCCTTGAACCGCCCAAGTGCCGATATCTGGCCCGGAAAACCCGACCTCTATCACGCCTGGCAGGCGGTGCTGATCCCGCGCCTGCCGTTGGCGCCGAGCATGGCCAGTGCGCTGGCAGCATTGTCCCAGAGCGGTTCTGTGTAACCATGCGGTGACATTCGCGCGTCCCTTCGTTACCTGCGAAGGGCCGTCCCCTGTTTAAAATCCTCTGCAGCGCAAGCACCAGACTTGCATGCATAACAACAAGAAAGGTACTTCTCGATGAATGCGATTTCTCGCCTCGCTACTGTCATTTCCCTCGTCTCCCTGTCTGCGCTTCCGCTCAGTGTGCTTGCCGCCGAATCCAAAGGTTCCGTGGAAGTCGTTCACTGGTGGACCTCGGGTGGTGAAAAGGCAGCGGTCGATGTGCTCAAGGCTCAAGTCGAAAAAGACGGCTTCACCTGGAAGGACGGCGCAGTCGCCGGTGGCGGCGGTGCGACGGCCATGACCGTGCTGAAAAGCCGAGCCGTAGCGGGTAACCCGCCAGGCGTTGCCCAGATCAAGGGCCCGGACATTCAGGAGTGGGCATCGACCGGTCTGCTCGACACCGACGTCCTCAAGGACGTTGCCAAAGAAGAGAAGTGGGACAGCCTGCTCGACAAGAAAGTCTCCGATACCGTGAAGTACGAAGGTGATTACGTGGCCGTGCCGGTGAACATTCACCGGGTGAACTGGCTGTGGATCAACCCGGAAGTCTTCAAGAAAGCCGGTATCACCAAGAACCCGACCACCCTCGAAGAATTCTACGCTGCAGGCGACAAGCTCAAGGCTGCCGGCTTCATTGCGCTCGCCCACGGCGGCCAGCCTTGGCAGGACAGCACCGTGTTCGAAGCCGTTGTGCTTTCGGTCATGGGTGTCGATGGTTACAAGAAAGCCCTGGTTGATCTCGACAACGGCGCGCTGACCGGTCCGGAAATGGTCAAGGCGCTGACCGAACTGAAGAAAGTAGCGACCTACATGAACGCCGACGGCAAAGGTCAGGACTGGAACCTGGAAGCGGCCAAGGTCATCAACGGCAAGGCCGGCATGCAGATCATGGGTGACTGGGCCAAGTCCGAGTGGACCGCCGCCAAGAAGGTCGCCGGCAAGGACTACGAGTGCGTAGCGTTCCCGGGTACCGACAAGGCCTTCACCTACAACATCGACTCGCTGGCAGTGTTCAAGCAGAAGGACAAAGGCACTGCTGCCGGTCAGCAGGACATCGCCAAAGTCGTATTGGGTGAGAACTTCCAGAAAGTCTTCAGCATCAACAAGGGCTCGATCCCGGTGCGCAACGACATGCTGGCGGACATGGGCAAGTACGGTTTCGATGCGTGCGCCCAGACCGCGGCCAAGGACTTCCTGACTGACGCCAAGTCCGGCGGCCTGCAACCGAGCATGGCGCACAACATGGCGACCACGCTGGCGGTACAGGGTGCGTTCTTCGACGTAGTGACCAACTACATCAACGACCCGAAAGCCGACCCGGCTGATGCGGCCAAAAAACTCGGCGCGGCGGTTCAGTCGGCCAAGTAACCCTTAGCACCGCAGGCCCCTCCTGTGGGAGCGGGCTTGCTCGCGAAGGCGTCGCTTCAGTTGATACATGTTTCGCCTGACACACCGCTTTCGCGAGCAAGCCCGCTCCCACAAGGGAATGCCCTTGTAATCTTTATTGTGGATTTCCCCATGAGTTCTGTTGCTGTGTTCAGCAAGGCCTCGCCGTTCGATGCATTGCAACGCTGGCTGCCAAAACTGGTGCTGGCGCCGAGCATGTTCATCGTGCTGGTGGGCTTCTATGGCTACATCCTGTGGACGTTCGTGCTGTCGTTCACCACATCGACCTTCCTGCCCAACTACAAGTGGGCGGGCCTGGCGCAATATGCGCGGCTGTTCGACAACGACCGCTGGTGGGTGGCGAGCAAGAACCTGGCGCTGTTCGGCGGCATGTTCATCGGCATCACCCTGGTGATCGGCGTGCTGCTGGCGGTTTTCCTCGACCAGCGCATCCGTCGAGAAGGCTTCATCCGCACCATTTACCTGTACCCGATGGCGCTCTCGATGATCGTCACCGGTACTGCATGGAAATGGCTGCTCAACCCGGGCATGGGCCTGGACAAATTGTTGCGTGACTGGGGCTGGGAAGGCTTCCGCCTGGACTGGCTGATCGACCCGGATCGCGTGGTCTATTGCCTGGTGATTGCCGCTGTCTGGCAAGCCTCGGGCTTTATCATGGCGATGTTCCTCGCCGGCCTGCGCGGCGTTGATCAATCGATCATCCGTGCCGCGCAGATCGATGGGGCGAGCATGCCGCGCATCTACTGGGAAGTGGTGCTGCCAAGCCTGCGCCCGGTGTTCTTCAGCGCGGTGATGATCCTGGCGCACATCGCGATCAAGAGTTTCGACCTGGTGGCGGCGATGACCGCCGGTGGCCCGGGCTACTCCTCGGACCTGCCAGCGATGTTCATGTACTCCTTCACCTTCAGTCGCGGCCAGATGGGCATGGGTTCGGCCAGTGCGATTCTGATGCTCGGTGCGATTCTCGCAATCATCGTGCCTTACCTGTACTCCGAGCTGAGGACCAAGCGTCATGACTAGTCTCGCTGCCAAACCTGCCATCAGCTTGAGTCGCATCGCGATCTACGCCGTGCTGATCCTCGCCGTGATGCTCTACCTGATTCCGCTGGTGGTCATGCTGTTGACCAGTTTCAAGACCCCGGAAGACATCAGCACCGGCAACCTGCTGAGCTGGCCGACCGTGGTCAGCGGCATCGGCTGGGTCAAGGCCTGGGCCACGGTTGACGGTTATTTCTGGAACTCGATCAAGATCACCGTTCCGGCGGTGCTGATCTCCACGGCCATCGGTGCCCTGAACGGCTACGTGCTGTCGATGTGGCGTTTCCGTGGTTCGCAGCTGTTTTTCGGCCTGTTGCTGTTCGGTTGCTTCCTGCCGTTCCAGACCGTCCTGCTGCCGGCCTCGTTCACCCTCGGCAAGATGGGCCTGGCGAGCACCACCACGGGCCTGGTGTTCGTGCACGTGGTCTATGGCCTGGCGTTCACCACGCTGTTCTTCCGTAACTACTACATCAGCATTCCCGATGCGCTGGTGAAAGCGGCACGCCTCGACGGCGCGGGTTTCTTCACCATCTTTCGCCGGATCATCCTGCCGATGTCGACGCCGATCATCATGGTCTGCCTGATCTGGCAGTTCACTCAGATCTGGAACGACTTCCTGTTCGGGGTGGTGTTCTCCAGCGGGGATTCACAACCGATCACGGTGGCGCTGAACAACTTGGTCAACACCAGTACCGGGGCCAAGGAATACAACGTTGATATGGCCGCGGCGATGATCGCCGGGCTGCCGACCCTGCTGGTCTATGTGGTCGCAGGCAAGTATTTCGTGCGCGGGCTGACGGCCGGCGCAGTCAAGGGGTAATCATGGCTACGCTCGAACTTCGCAATGTAAACAAGACCTATGGCGCCGGCCTGCCGGACACCCTGAAGAACATCGAACTGTCGATCAAGGACGGTGAGTTCCTGATCCTTGTCGGCCCGTCGGGCTGCGGCAAGTCGACCCTGATGAATTGCATCGCCGGTCTCGAGACCATCACCGGCGGCGCAATCATGATCGGCGACCAGGACGTCAGCGGCATGAGCCCCAAGGATCGCGACATCGCCATGGTGTTCCAGTCCTACGCGCTGTACCCGACCATGAGCGTGCGCGAGAACATCGAGTTCGGCCTGAAAATCCGCAAGATGAGCCAGTCCGCCATCGATGAGGAAGTCACTCGCGTCGCCAAGCTGTTGCAGATCGAACACCTGCTCAATCGCAAGCCCGGCCAGCTCTCCGGTGGTCAGCAACAGCGTGTGGCGATGGGCCGTGCCCTGGCGCGGCGGCCGAAGATCTATCTGTTCGACGAACCGCTGTCCAACCTCGACGCCAAGCTGCGGGTCGAGATGCGCACCGAAATGAAACTGATGCACCAGCGCCTCAAAACCACCACGGTGTACGTGACCCACGACCAGATCGAGGCCATGACCCTGGGGGACAAAGTGGCGGTGATGAAGGACGGGATCATCCAGCAGTTCGGCACGCCGAAGGATATCTACAACAACCCGGCCAACCTGTTCGTGGCGAGCTTCATCGGTTCGCCGCCGATGAACTTCATCCCTCTGCGTTTGCAGCGCAAGGACGGTCGCCTGCTGGCGCTGCTCGACAGCGGCCAGGCCCGTTGCGAGCTGCCGCTGGGCATGCAGGACGCCGGGCTCGAAGACCGCGAAGTGATCCTTGGCATGCGCCCTGAGCAGATCGTACTGGCCAGCGGCGAGCCCAATGGCTTGCCGAGCATTCGCGCCGAAGTCCAGGTCACCGAGCCAACGGGGCCGGACACCCTGGTGTTCGTCAACCTCAACGACACCAAGGTCTGCTGCCGCCTGGCGCCCGATGTTGCGCCGCAGGTTGGCGAGACTCTGACGTTGCAATTCGATCCGGCGAAAGTGCTGCTGTTCGATGCCAAGACAGGTGAGCGGCTGGGGGTGGCTGGCTTGCCGAAAACCGAAGCTCACGCCGCCAACGTGGCCCAATTCAAAGGCCGCTGAAGATCAAAAAATGTGGGAGCAGCCCGCTCCCACAGGGGATGTAACCGCGTTAGATAAAAACAGTTAATAACAATAAGACGAGGATGTAGGGATGAAGAAGAACAACAACGCTCAGCTTATCTGCCAGTTATCGGCGATTGCGGCAATGATGCTGGCCGGTAGCGTGCACGCGGCTGATGCGTTCAGCGCCGATTCCGAATGGATGACGGGCGATTGGGGTGGTGAGCGGACCAGGCTGATCGAGCAGGGCATCGACATCAAGATGGACTACGTCGGTGAAGTGGGCGGCAACCTCGATGGCGGTTTCAACGATGACAAGACCGCACGCTACAGTGACCAGTTCGGCCTGGGGGCGGCGCTGGACCTGGAGAAACTGTTCGGCTGGGACAACACCCAGGCCAAGATCCAGCTCACCAACCGTAACGGTGAGAACATCTCCAACGATCGCATCGGCGACCCGCGTGCCGGCACCTTGAGTTCCTCCCAGGAAGTCTACGGCCGTGGGCACATGGTCCGGCTGACCCAACTGTGGATCAAGCATCAGTTCTTCGACAACAAACTCGACATCAAGGCCGGTTACTTCGGTGAAGGTGAAGACTTCAACACCTTCCCCTGCGAATTCCAGAACCTGGCGTTCTGCGGCTCCCAGGTGGGCAACTGGGCCACCAACATCTGGTACAACTGGCCGGTCAGCCAGGCGGCGATCCGCGTGAAGTACAACTTCTCGCCCGAGTGGTATGCGCAGATCGGCGCGTACAACCAGAACCCGTCGCAACTGGAGCACGGCAACGGCTTCAAGCTCAGCGGCAGCGGTACCGAAGGCACCGTCCTGCCGGTGGAACTGGTGTGGTTGCCCAACCCAGGCAAGTTGCCGGGCGAATACCGTGTTGGTTACTACAAAAGCACCGCCAGCGCCGATGACGTGCTTGAAGACGACAACGGCAACAACGCGGCCACCAGCGGCAACGCCTATCGCAGCCACAGCAGCAAGCACGGCTACTGGTTCGTGGCGCAACAGCAACTCACCAGCCATAACGGTGACGCGACCCGCGGTCTGAACATCGCCGCCAACGCGACGTTCCACGACAAGGACACCAACATCGTCGACAACTACCAGTCGCTGATGTTCGTCTACAAAGGCCCGTTCGATGCACGTCCGAAAGATGACATGGGGATCGGTTTCGCCCGCATCCATGTCAACGATGACGTGAAGAAAAACGCCGAGCTGGTCAACGCCTCCAATGGTGTCAGCGATTACAACGATCCGCTGTTCTCGCCGCTGCGCGACACCGAATACAACTACGAGCTCAACTACGGCTTCCACGTGACCAACTGGCTGACCGTGCGTCCCAACCTGCAATACATCACTCACCCGGGCGGTGTGGATGAAGTCGATGACGCTTTGGTCGCCGGCCTGAAAATTCAGTCGGTGTTCTAACGCGACTGCGATAAGCTCCTCACCATGTGCGCATTTTGCGGACGGCCAAGGCTGTCCGCTTTTTTTTGCCGGCGGCGCACCCCGGTAACAGATGATTTTCAGGACCGTGGCACATGCTTGAGCATCCGCTACAACGCTTCTTCAAATCCTTGCGTGAACGGCCGGTGTTCGCGTGGGAGCGCTATCAGAAGCGCGACGTGCTGGTGATCGATCATCCGCTGTGTCAGGCGGTGTTCAGTCGCCAGGGTGCGCAGTTGCTGCACTTCCAGCCCAAGGGCCAGAAACCCTGGCTGTGGTGCGCGGCGAAGTGGCCGCAGGTCGGGGCCATTCGCGGAGGCGTGCCGGTGTGCTGGCCATGGTACGGCCGCCACCCGAGCGAAAACGCCTGGCCGTCCCACGGTTGGGCGCGTTTACTCGACTGGAAACTGATCGACAGCAGTAACGATGACGATGGCGTGCGCCTGCACTGGCAGCTGGAGCTGTGCGACTGGCAGGTAGACCTGCATGCGCACCTGGGGGAACGCATGGATTTGCGCCTGAGCACCGAGCATCAGGACGACATGCCGTGCCAGTTGAGCCAGGCTTTGCACGCTTACTGGCGTATTGGTGATGTCGGTGAGGTAGCGCTGTCTGGGCTCGATGGCGCGCAGGGTTACGACCAGTTGAACCGGCAGGTTTGCCAGCAGGAAGGCGAGTTGCGCGTCGAAGGTGGCTGCCAGCGGGTGTTCCAGCATGACGGTGAGTTACAGCTTAACGATCACGCCTGGGAGCGGGCGTTGTGCATCGATACGGGCGCCAGCGCTGACACGGTTGTGTGGCATCCGGGTTCGCGGCCGTTGCTGGGGGTGAGTTGGAGCGAGATATCCGAATTCGTTTGTGTAGAGGCGGCGAGTGGCGGCACCGACAGCCTGTGCCTGAAGCCTGGGGAGCGGGCGCATTTGAGTTTGCAGGCGCGGGTGGGGGCATGATTTTGTGGTGTTGCCGCTGGCCTCTTCGCGAGCAAGCCCGCTCCCACATTCGACCGCATTCCAACTGAAGAAACCGGATCAAATGTGGGAGCGGGCTTGCTCGCGAAGACGGTCTGACAGGCCGCAAAGAAATCAAACCTGACTAGTTGAACTCGTCGCCCACCGGATACCGGCTGGCATTCAAGCTCTCCTTGATCTTGCGCAAATGCGGCTGGAAATCCACCCCGCGCCTCAAGGTCATGCCAGTGGCGAGCACATCGAGCACGGTCAGCTGGATGATCCGCGAAGTCATCGGCATGTAGATGTCGGTGTCTTCCGGCAGCGGAATGTTCAGGCTCAAGGTGCTGGCCTTGGCCAGGGGCGAGTTCTCTGCAGTCAGGCCCAGCACCGAAGCACCGTTCTCCCGGGCAATGCGTGCCACTTCCACCAGTTCGCGGGTGCGGCCGGTGTAGGAAATAATCACGAACAACTCGCCGGTGTGCGCCACCGAGGCAATCATGCGCTGCATCAGCACATCGGCATGGGCGGTCACGGCGAGGTTGAAGCGGAAGAACTTGTGCTGCGCATCCAGCGCCACCGGAGCCGAGGCGCCGAGGCCGAAGAAGTGGATCTGCCGGGCCTGGATCAACAGGTCGACGGCGCGGCTGATCAGGTTCGGGTCCAGCGCCTGCAGGGCACTGTCCAGGGAGGCGATGGCGCTGCCGAAAATCTTCTTGGTATAGGCTTCAGGGTTGTCATCCGCCTCGACCGCACGGCTGACATAGGCCGCGCCACTGGCCAGGCTCTGGGCCAACTGAAGCTTGAGCTCGGGGTAACCGCTTACGCCGAACGAACGGCAGAAACGGTTGACCGTCGGTTCGCTGACGGACGCCGCCTGGGCGAGGGCGGCGATGCTGAAGCGGGTGGCCTGCTGCGGGTTGAGCAGGATCACCTCGGCCACTTTGCGTTCGGCCTTGTTCAGCTCTTCAAGGCGACTCTGGATTTGCTCCAGTAAATTTCGCACGCGGTCCATATAAGTATCCTTTACACCTGCGCCGATAAGCGCGCGGCTAATGCAAAAAGGGCCTTTGGTGTGGCCCATAACGGTGGCCTATCCTACTGATGGCTCCGACCGACCACCACACGGAATCTGTATTTTGCGAAAATGTTGTGGTTATTACTACATTTTCCCTTGAGTGAAGCCTTGAAAAAAGGTATTTGTAGCTTAACTTGATAAAAGAACAAACATCATGCCTTCGATTACGGTTGAACCGTGCACCTTCGCCTTGTTCGGCGCCTTGGGCGATCTGGCCCTGCGCAAGCTGTTTCCTGCCCTTTATCAACTCGACGGCGCAGGCCTCTTGCACGAGGACACGCGGGTCATCGCGCTGGCCCGGGAGCCTGGCAGCGAACAGGAGCACCTGGCGTTCATTACGTCCGAGCTGCGCCGCTACGTCGGTGCCAAGGAGCTGGACGAAGCCGTGCTTGAGCGCTTCCTCGCACGCCTGAGCTACCTGCACGTCGACTTCCTCAAGTCCGAAGACTATGTGGCCCTGGCTGAAGTGGCCGGCAGCGCGCAACGGGTCATCGCCTATTTCGCCACACCGGCAGCCGTCTACGGGGCGATCTGCGAGAACCTGGCCAAGGTCGGCCTGGCGGAAAACACCCGCGTGGTACTGGAAAAACCCATCGGTTCGGACCTGGAGTCCTCGCGCAAGGTCAATGACGCCGTGGCGCAGTTCTTCCCGGAGAACCGCACCTATCGCATCGACCACTACCTGGGCAAAGAGACCGTCCAGAACCTGATCGCCCTGCGTTTTGCCAACAGCCTGTTCGAAACCCAGTGGAACCAGAACTACATCTCCCACGTGGAAATCACCGTGGCCGAGAAGGTCGGCATCGAAGGCCGCTGGGGCTACTTCGACAAGGCCGGCCAGCTGCGGGACATGATCCAGAATCACCTGCTGCAACTGCTTTGCCTGATCGCCATGGACCCGCCGGCCGACCTGTCCGCCGACAGCATCCGCGACGAGAAAGTCAAAGTGCTCAAGGCACTGGCACCGATCAGCCCGGAAGGCCTGACCACCCAGGTGGTGCGTGGCCAGTACATCGCCG
Source organism: Pseudomonas sp. PLMAX (assembly GCF_046042685.1). Classification (NCBI taxonomy): domain Bacteria; kingdom Pseudomonadati; phylum Pseudomonadota; class Gammaproteobacteria; order Pseudomonadales; family Pseudomonadaceae; genus Pseudomonas; species Pseudomonas sp. PLMAX. Next base: position 1,531,079 of record NZ_CP064949.1, read on the forward strand.
GCTACAGCGAAGGCAAACCGGTGCCCGGATACCTGGAAGAACCCAATTCCAACACCCAGAGCGACACCGAGACGTTCGTCGCCCTGCGTGCCGACATCCGCAACTGGCGCTGGGCCGGCGTGCCGTTTTACCTGCGTACCGGCAAACGCATGCCGCAGAAGCTGTCGCAGATCGTCATCCACTTCAAGGAACCGTCGCACTACATCTTCGCTCCCGAGCAGCGCCTGCAGATCAGCAACAAGCTGATTATCCGCCTGCAACCGGACGAAGGCATTTCCTTGCGGGTGATGACCAAGGAACAAGGCCTGGACAAGGGCATGCAGCTGCGCAGCGGTCCGTTGCAGCTGAATTTTTCCGACACCTGGCGCAGCGCACGGATTCCCGATGCCTACGAGCGGTTGTTGCTGGAAGTGATGCGCGGCAATCAGAACCTGTTTGTCCGCAAAGATGAAATCGAAGCCGCGTGGAAGTGGTGTGACCAGTTGATCGCCGGGTGGAAAAAATCCGGTGATGCACCCAAGCCGTACGCGGCCGGGTCCTGGGGACCGATGAGCTCCATTGCTCTGATCACGCGGGATGGGAGGTCGTGGTATGGCGATATCTGATTTGAAACTGCCGCAGGGCGTCAGCGCCCATGCGTTCAAGAGCCCGGTGCTGCTGGCTGAAAGCCTGGCACTGAATGTGGCCAAGCACCTGAGCGATGCCATTGAAGCCCAGGGCACGGCGACCCTGGTGGTCTCCGGTGGTCGCAGCCCGGTGGCGTTTTTCCAGCACCTGGCCAAGCAGGCGCTGGACTGGTCGAACGTGGTGGTCAGCCTCGCCGATGAACGCTGGGTGCCGGTAGAGCACGCCGACAGCAATGCCGGCCTGCTGAAGAAATATCTGTTGCAGGGGCCTGCGGCCAAAGCGCAGTTCCTGAGCCTGTACAGCGCCAGCGCCAACCTTGAACAGGCCGCCGATCACGCCGACCGTTTGCTTTCCGAGCTACCGGTGATCGACGTGCTGGTGCTGGGCATGGGCGATGACGGCCACACCGCGTCGCTGTTCCCCGGCAGCCCGAACCTGGCCGAAGCCTTGAAGGCTGACGGGACCCGTCGTTGTTACCCGATGCTGGCACCCACCGTGCCGCGTCAGCGCCTGACCATGAGTCGTGCGCTGCTGGCCTCGGCCAAACACAAGATTCTGTCGATTTCCGGTCAGTCCAAGCTGACCACCCTGGATACCGCACTGGCCGGTGACGATGTCGCCGCACTGCCGATTCGCGCGTTTTTGCAACCCACGTTAGAGATTTACTGGTGCCCATGAGCCAAGGAACAGCCGCTATGACAAACCCATCCCCGACCGTTTCCATGGCGGACAAAGTTGCCCTGATCGACAGCCTCTGCGCCAAGGCGCGGATCCTGCCGGTCATTACCATTGCCCGCGAGCAGGACATCCTGCCGCTGGCCGATGCCCTCGCGGCCGGTGGCCTGACCGCCCTGGAAGTGACCCTGCGCTCGCAGTTCGGCCTCAAGGCCATCCAGGTGCTGCGTGAGCAGCGTCCGGAGCTGGTGACCGGTGCCGGCACCGTGCTGGATCGGCACATGCTGGCCGCGGCCGAAGCTGCGGGTTCGCAGTTCATCGTCACGCCAGGCATCACCCGTGACCTGCTCGAAGCCAGCGTCGCCAGCCCGATTCCCCTGTTGCCAGGCATCAGCAATGCCTCGGGCATCATGGAAGGCTACGGCCTGGGCTATCGCCGCTTCAAGCTGTTCCCGGCGGAAGTCAGCGGCGGCGTCGCGGCCATCAAGGCCCTGGGCGGCCCGTTCGGCGAAGTGAAATTCTGCCCGACCGGCGGCGTGGGTCCGTCCAACATCAAGAGCTACATGGCATTGAAGAACGTCATGTGCGTGGGCGGTAGCTGGATGCTTGATCCGGAGTGGATCAAGAACGGCGACTGGGCCCGCATTCAGGAATGCACCGCCGAGGCCCTGGCGCTGCTGGACTGATCAGCTTCACCCCAACACTTCGTTGTGTGCTTTACGGCTTTACGGTGCGCTTGGTCGGTGCACCGTTTTTTTTGCCCGCAAAAAAAACCTGTAGGAGCGAGCTCGCTCGCGAAAAACCTGGGAACAACGCGGGGTGCCAGGCAACCCGCGTTATCGTTAACGTCCATCGCGAGCAAGCCCGCTCCCACAGTAATCTCAGCGCAACTCAGTCAACGCCGACGTCAACACCATCATATCCGCCGCCGTAGTCGTCAGCCCCGGCGTGATACGAATACACGGCCCACACGCCGCCCCGCTGCGCACCACGGTGAACAGGTTGTAGTCCTTGAGCAGGCGTTCGACCATCGGCTGTTGATCGGCATGCGCAGTAAAGCGCATCGACGTGATGCCGCAATACAACCGTGGGTCATCCGGCGTCATCACTTCGATGCCCGGCAGCTCCCGTGCCGGCCTCACCCACAGGTTGCGCAAGTAGTTGAGTCGCGCACCCTTGGCGGCGGCACCGCCCATCGCATGATGCTCCTCGATGACCAGCGGCAGGGTGAGCAAGGCCGGAATGTTCGGTGTGCTGTACGGCGTGCGGGCGCGGATGTCGGTGGCCGGGAAATGCATCTCGCCCATGTCCGGGTCGATGTCGGCCAGGCGCTCGGGGGCGATATGGACGAAGCCCAGGGTCAGCGGCGCACCGATCCACTTGTGCAGGTTGTAGGCGGCGAAGTCGATGCCCAGCTCAGCGAGGTCGAACTCGAACTGGCCCAGCGCATGGGCGCCGTCGAGAATCACGTCGATGCCATGTTCTTTGGCGGCGGCGGCAATCGCCTGGACCGGCATCACCAGGCCCGTGCGGTGGGTGACGTGGGTCAGGGCCATCAGCTTGAGCCGCGGATAACGCGCGAAGGCTTCGCGATAAGTGCCTAGCAGGCTGTCGAAACTGGCGGGATGCCGGTGTTCGATCTCGACCACTTCAACGCCGCGGTGGCGCGCCAGCCAGCGCATGGCGCCCTTGACCGTGTCGTACTCCAGATCGCTGAACAGTACCTGGTCGCCTGGCTGTAGAAGGTTGTAGTTGCGGATCAACGATTGCAAACCGTCCGTCGCGTTGCGGGTGAGGGCGACGCTTTCTGCGGCAACGCCAACCAACCCGGCTACCTGCGCGCTGATCTTCTGGCTCTCGCCCTGTTCGAAACGCTGGCGCACATAGACCGAGTTGCTGCGGTTGATCAGTTCGATGTTGCGCTGATATTCCTCGACCACCGTGCGCGACATACGGCCGAAGTAACCGTTTTCCAGGTTGATCGGGCCGGGTTGCACAGCGTAGCGGTCGGCAAAGGTTTTCCAGAATGCTTCATCACGGGCGCGGCGGGTGTTATCGGGCATGGGGTTACTCGGTTCAATGACGGGGTGCGGGTTTGCCATGTTTGGCGCGCAAGGGCTCGAGCAACTCGGACAAGCCGTTGTGATCGATTTCCTGCATCAGGGCCAGCAGCCCGCCCAATTCGCCGTGGGGAAAACCTTTCCGGGCGAACCAGTTGAGGTAGGGGCCCGGCAGGTCGGCGATGATGCGGCCCTTGTATTTGCCGAATGGCATTTGCCGGGTAATCAGTAATTCGAGCTTTTCAGGGTTCATCAATCGGCCGTCTTGAATCAATCAGTCTGGAAAATACAGGCATTCTGCATGCAGGCCAAATGACAGATCATGCAAATAAAACGGATACAGGTTTTAGGATAAATTCTAAGTAATTGAAAAATAACGAATTACCAATCAATTCCGGGCTGGCATGACCAGTGCAATAGCTATTGCATCTTTCATCAACCCGCGAGGAATTGAAAATGACCGACATGAATAAAGAAGCGATTTCTGTACTCAACGACCTGATCGAAACCTGCAAGGACGGTCAGGAAGGGTTCAAGACTTGCGCTGAAGACATCAAACAACCTGAACTCAAAACCCTGTTCGTGGAACGTTCTGCCGATTGCGCACGCGCTGCCGCTGAACTGCAGAGCCTCGTACGCTCGATGGGTGGCGATCCGGAAACTTCCACCAGTGTTAGCGGTGATCTGCACCGTCGCTGGGTCGACGTGAAGTCGATGTTCACCGGCAAGGACGAAGAGGCTGTGTTGAATGAAGCCGAGCGTGGTGAAGACCATGCGAAGAAGGCTTACAAGGACGCCATTGAAAAAATCAGCAAGCACAACCTGGTAAGTATTCGCGATGTGGTTGAGCGTCAGTACCACGGCGTACAGCGCAATCACGATCAGGTGAAAGCCCTGCGTAACCAGGCTCGCGCACGCTCGTAAGCGTTCGTAAGCTGTCAAAAACGCCAGCCAGCCTGGCGTTTTTTTGTGCCCTGTGAATAACACCGCAAAAACCCTTGTAGGAGCTGCCGAAGGCTGCGATCTTTTGGCGGCTTTGAACCCGCTGAAGAGCAAGATCAAAAGATCGCAGCCTTCGGCAGCTCCTACAGAATCCGCGTTTTATGAGAGGTCGTGGGAGAAGCCGTCTATCGTTAAATCGTCCTCTCGAGAGTCCATTTAGTGCCTATCACCCTGCAGGCTTTGTTCGCGCCTGACCTGCGCGCCGTGCAATTCGCGATCAAGACCCTGATCGGCGGGGGCGTGGCGCTGTGGCTCGCGTTGCGCTGGGGCCTGGAGCAACCGGCCTGGGCGTTGATGACGGCCTTCATCGTGGCCCAGCCGTTGTCCGGGATGGTCCTGCAAAAAGGCCTGGCGCGACTGTTGGGGACATTGGTCGGGACGATCATGTCGGTGGTGTTCATGGGCGTCTTTGCCCAGACTCCCTGGCTGTTCCTGCTGGCCCTGGCGTTGTGGCTCGGGCTGTGTACCGCCAGTTCAACACTGCTGCGCAGCGCCTGGTCCTATTCATTCGTGCTGGCCGGTTACACGGTGGCGATCATTGCCTTGCCGGCCATCAACCATCCGTTGACGGTGTTCGATCAGGCCGTGGCGCGTTGCACGGAAATCAGCCTGGGGATTATCTGCGCCACGGTCAGCAGTGCCTTGATCTGGCCGCTGCGGGTGGAACGCCAATTGGCCGAGCAGGCCCGGGCCGCCTGGCAAAGCGGGATCAATGCCGCGCGGGCGACCCTGGCTGGCGATGGCCAGGCGCGCAAAGGCCTGCTGGAAATCCTCGGACGAATCGTCGCGGTGGACGCCCAGCGCGAACACGCCTGGTTCGAAGGCGGCCAGGGACGCCAACGTGCGCGGGCCATCAGCGGTTTGAGCCAGAAGCTGTTGATGCTGTTGCGCATTGCCCGTTCGGTGCGCCGGCAGTGGAAGCAGTTGGAACCGCAGGAGTCCGAGCAGTTGTTGCCGTGGATGAACGAGGTCCAGGAGGCGCTGGGCAGTGCCGATGCCGCGATCCTGCAAGCCTTGCGCCCGCGTTTGCTCGATGCTTCCCATGACCCGCACATCAGTTCTGCGCAGAGTTATTGCCTGGTCCGTTTCACTTTGTTGATGGACACCGCCATGGCGGCCAATGCGGCGCTGAAAGCGGTGGAGGAGGGCCGTGACGCAGTGGTTCCGCCGAGAACCCTGACGCCGCACCGCGACCTGTCGTTAGCCCTGGTCTTCGGCGCCCGCAGCGCCTTGGCCTTCCTGGTGGTGTCGTGCTTCTGGCTGGCAACCGCCTGGCCCGCCGCGGCGGGTGCACTGGTGTTGACCTGCGTGGTGTGCAGCCTGTTTGCCAGCCGCGAGAACGGCGCGCAGATCGGCATGAGTTTCATGCGCGGTATTTTCCTGGCCATTCCGGCGGCGTTTGTCGTCGGGCAGATTTTGCTGCCGCAATGGAGCAGTTTCGCCATGCTCTGCCTGGGCATGGGCGTGCCGCTGTTTTTCGGCGCGCTGGGCATGGCCAAGCCGCAGATCGGCGCCACGGCCACTTCGTTCTGCCTGCATTTCATTGTGCTGGTGGCCCCGCTGAACCAGATGCAGTTCGGCGTCGCGACCTTCTTCAACAGTGCCCAGGCCATGGTGATCGGCGTCGGTGCGGCGGTGCTGGCGTTCCATTTGCTGATCCTGCGCAACCCGACCTGGCATGGCCGACGTTTGCTGGTGGCAACCCTGGACGACCTGGTGCGCCTGACCCGGCGCAACCTGGCCGGTGCCGAAAGCTGGTTCGGCGGGCGCATGGCCGACCGTTTGCTGCAACTGGCTCGGCACTATCCGGAACTGCCGGAACCGGCGCGCAGTCGCTGGGACGACGGCCTGCTCGGCCTGGACATCGGCGACGAATTGCTGCACCTGCGCTTGAGCCTGGCGGTGGCGCAGGTACCGGTCACGGCGCCGCAGCGGCGTTATCTCGACGACCTGGAAAATGTCCTGCGCCAGGGCCCTGCCGGCAGTCGCGCCGAGGCCTTGGCCGAACCCAGCGAAGCGTTGCTGCAAACCCTGTACGCCTTGCCCCCCAGCGATGCGCTGAAGCTGGCCCAGGGCGCGGTGCTGCAATTGCAAAACAGCTGGCGCGCCTGGTGCCGCCAGCAGGAGGAAATTCATGGGCTTGCGTGAGTGGTCGGTGGGCGGCGTGCTGCTCAGCCCATTCCTGATTTACCTGGTGCTGGCACTGCTGGTCACCGGCGCCTTGCGCCTGTTATTGCGCCTGACCCCGGTGAGCCGCTGGATCTGGCATGAAGCATTATTCGATTGCGCCTTGTACGTCTGTGTATTGACCGTGATCACCGTCGTCCTCGGACCTTTATAAGGAGTTGAACATGCGTACCCCCGTACGTGTAGCCGTCACCCTGTGCCTGGTGGCCGTGGCGATTTTTGCCGGCGTCCATCTGTGGCAGTACTACATGCTGACCCCCTGGACCCGGGACGCGCGCATCCGTGCCGATGTGGTGGTGATTTCCCCGGATGTGTCGGGCTGGGTGCGTGAGCTCAAGGTCCACGACAACCAGGAAGTAAAGGCCGGCGACCTGTTGCTGAGCATCGACCGCGATCGTTTCGAGGCAGCGCTGGAGAAGGCCCAGGCGGTGGTGCAGACCCGCCAGCAGCAACTCAATCTGCGCGAGCGCGAAGCCAGCCGACGCGCCAGTCTCGGGCCGCAGGCGATCAGTGCCGAGCTGCGGGAAAATGCGCAGATCAACGCCGGCATCGCCCGGGGCGAATTGCGCGAGGCCCAGGCCGAAGCCAAGGCCGCACAAATCAATCTCGACCGCAGCCAGATCCACGCCCCGCGCAACGGCCACATCACCAACCTGCGCCTGGCCCAGGGCAACTATGTGAACGCCGGGCAGTCAGTCATGGCCTTGATCGACGACTCGACCTTCTATGTGCAGGCGTACTTCGAAGAAACCAAGCTGCCGCGGATTCGCGTCGGCGACCCGGTGAAAGTCTGGTTGATGAGCGCCGGGGACGCTTTGCAGGGGACGGTGGAAAGCATCAGCCGGGGGATTACCGACCGCAATACCACGCCGGATGGGCAGTTGCTGGCGGAAGTCGAGCCGACGTTCAACTGGGTGCGGCTGGCGCAACGGATTCCGGTGCGGATCAAGCTGGACAAGTTGCCGGAAGGGCTCAACCTGAGTGCGGGGATGACGGCGAGCGTGCAGGTGCAGGAGCCTTGAAAAATCAAAAGATCGCAGCCTTGTAGGAGCTGTCGAGTGAAACGAGGCTGCGATCTTTTAACGTAATCAACCGATACTGATCGCCGGCAACTCGGTCAAAGTCACCGACTGTTGCTTGCGCGGCGCCAGGATCTCCGCCTCGCCATCCACCACCAGCTCGTCGCGCTGGTTGAACACGCGAGTGGCAATGCGCACACGAAACTTCGGCAGTTTCTCGAGGATTTCCAGGCGCACGGTCAGGGTGTCGCCAATCTTCACCGGCTTCTGGAAGCTCATCTGCTGGCCGATGTAGATGGTGCCCGGCCCAGGCAGCTCGCAGGCGACCGCGGCACTGATCAGCGCACCGCTGAACATGCCGTGGGCGATACGTTCCTTGAACATGGTGGTCGCGGCGTATTCGGCGTCCAGGTGCACCGGGTTGTGGTCGCCGGACATGGCGGCGAACAGCTGGATGTCGCGCTCTTCAACGGTTTTGCTGAAGCTGGCGGTCTGGCCGATTTCGAGGGCTTCGTAAGGGGTGTTGGTAACCTGGGTCATGTGTCTGGATTCCTGTGACGAATTAAAAAATTCACAAAAAACTATTCGGTTCGCTGTGGTCGCGGATTGCTCAACGCCTGGTTGATCCAGGCCAACACGTCGCTCGTCACTTCATCGCGGTTGATGTCGTTGAACAGTTCGTGCCGTGCCTGCGGGTAAACGGTCAGTTGCAGGCTCTGGCTGCCAGCCTCGCGCAGCGCGTTGGCCAGATCATTCAGACGCTTGCCCTCACTCACCGGATCACATTCGCCGCCGATCACCAGCAGCGGCAGGCCCGGATCGATCTGGGCGAGATTGGACGCTTTGCTGATTTGCTGCAAGCCGCCGAGTAAATCGATCCACAGCTGGTTGGTGCAGCGAAAGCCGCACAGCGGATCGCTGGCGTACAGGTCGACCTCGACCGGGTCACGGCTGAGCCAGTCGAAGCGGGTGCGCGCCGGTTTGAATTTCTTGTTGAACGAGCCGAACGACAGCCATTCGATCAGGGCGCTGCGGCCCTTGGGGCCCTGGCGCAGACGTTCGATACGCGCGATCTGGCGGGCCGCCCGATAAAGGGCCACGGGCTGGAAGTTCGAACCGCTGAGAATGGCCCCGTGCAGGCTGGCGCTGTGATGCAACAGATAGGCCTGGGCGATGTAGCTGCCCATGCTGTGCCCCAGCAACACAATCGGGGTCCCGGGGTGCTGCTGGCCGAGGTGCTGGTTGAGGCACGCCAGGTCGCCCACTACCTTGGCCCAGCCATCGCTGTCGGCGAAGTGTCCGAGCGTCCCGTTTTCGGCAGTTTTGCCATGTCCACGCAGGTCCGGCGCGTAGACGCCGTAGCCCTGTTCGCAGAGTTTTTCCGCCAGGCGCCCGTAGCGACCGCTGTGTTCTGCCATGCCGTGGGCCAGCAGGATCACGGCCCTGGGGCTGCCAGCAGGTAGCCACTGGTTGACGAAGAGGCGGCTGCGGTCACTGGCGGTCAGCCAGAACGTGTCGTGGATCATGGCGATTCCTTTCCATGCATGGGCGCGGGGTGGTTGCATTGTATAGCGCATAACGGCGCTGGCATCAGCCCACGCCACGGCGGGAAGATTCACACGGTCTATGACGCCCTTGCCCATATTTGCCTGATTCGCCATAGCTGCTAGTGTCCGTGAAGCTCCGCGTTCTGTATTTGAGAAATGACAGATCAGCGGCCCCGGATCGGTTCAGGTAAAGAGGACAAGAACAATGCAACCTGATTTCTGGAATGACAAACGCCCGGCCGGCGTCCCCCTGGACATTGATGTCGCTGAATACAAGTCGGTCATCGAGGTGTTCGAGCGTTCCTGCAAGAAGTTCGCAGATCGCCCGGCCTTCACCAACATGGGCGTCACCCTGACCTACGCCGAACTGGAACGCTACAGCGCCGCGTTCGCCGGTTACCTGCAAGCCCATACCGACCTGGTGCCGGGGGATCGCATCGCGGTGCAGATGCCCAACGTCCTGCAATACCCCATCGCCGTGTTCGGCGCCTTGCGCGCCGGGCTGATCGTGGTCAACACCAACCCGCTGTACACCGCGCGGGAGATGCGTCACCAGTTCAAGGATTCCGGCGCCCGGGCACTGGTGTACCTGAACATGTTCGGGCAGAAAGTCCAGGAAGTGCTGCCCGACACCGACATCCAGTACCTGATCGAAGCGAAGATGGGCGACCTGATGCCGGCCGCCAAGGGCTGGCTGGTCAACACGCTGGTGAGCAAGGTGAAGAAAATGGTCCCGGCCTATTCCTTGCCCCAGGCGATTTCCTTCAAGAGTGCGTTGCGCATGGGCCGCGGCCTGGGCATCAAGGGGTTGAAGGCAGGCCTCAACGACATCGCCGTGCTGCAATACACCGGCGGCACCACCGGCCTGGCCAAGGGCGCGATGCTGACCCACGGCAACCTGGTGGCCAACATGCAGCAGGCCCGGGCCTGTCTCGGCCAGTTCGCGGCCGACGGCCGGCCGCTGCTGCGCGAAGGCCAGGAGGTGATGATCGCGCCGCTGCCGCTGTACCACATCTATGCATTCACGGCCAATTGCATGTGCATGATGGTGACCGGCAATCACAACGTGCTGATCACCAATCCCCGGGACATCGGCGCTTTCATCAAGGAGCTGAAGAACTGGCGGTTCTCGGCATTGCTGGGGCTCAACACGCTGTTCGTCGCGCTGATGGACCACCCGGACTTCAAGACCCTGGACTTCTCCAGCCTCAAGCTCACCAACTCCGGCGGCACCGCGCTGGTCAAGGCCACGGCCGAGCGCTGGGAGCAACTGACCGGTTGCCGCATCACCGAAGGCTACGGCCTGACCGAAACTTCGCCGGTGGCCTGCACCAACCCCTATGGCGACCAGTCGCGCATCGGCACGGTCGGCCTGCCGGTGCCGGGCACCACGCTGAAGGTGATCAACGACGAAGGCGTCGAGCAGCCATTGGGCGAGCGTGGCGAGCTGTGCATCAAGGGCCCGCAGATCATGAAGGGCTACTGGCAGAAACCCGAGGCGACCAACGAAGTGCTGGATAGCGAGGGCTGGTTCAAATCCGGCGACATCGCGGTGATCGACCCGGACGGCTTCGTGCGCATCGTCGATCGCAAGAAGGACATGATCATCGTCTCGGGTTTCAACGTGTACCCGAACGAAATCGAAGACGTGGTCATGGCTCACCCGAAAGTCGCCAACTGCGCGGTGATCGGTGTGCCGGACGAGCGTTCGGGCGAGGCGGTGAAGTTGTTCGTGGTGGCCCGTGAGGCGGGGGTCAGCCTTGAAGAGCTGAAGGCCTACTGCAAGGAAAACTTCACGGCGTACAAGGTGCCCAAGCACATCGTCCTGCGTGAGTCGTTGCCGATGACGCCGGTGGGCAAGATTCTGCGGCGGGAGTTGCGGGATATCGCGTAACAGGTTGTAGAGCGGGGCGCTCTCCAAAGATCGCAGCCTTCGGCAGCTCCTACAGGAATCACATTCCCCTGTAGGAGCTGCCGAAGGCTGCGATCTTTTGTTTTGAGCCCCCGATTTTCGGGGGTTTCAAGGCGATATAGGTTTTTTGCTCTAAAATGACCGCTTGTCATTCTTGAGTCACAATTGTGACTGTAGAGGCCGCTTTTGGCTCTAGGCGACCCTTGGCAAAGCTGCTACTCTCGGCGCGTTTTGTGCTTCTCGGCCTGTATGAAAGCCCAGATTCACCAATAACCAAACACCAATAATAATCGCATCAAATGCGGTGCTGAATTCGCGTTGCTGAGGAGTGGGCTTCCATGATCGAAGACTTTTGGAAGGATAAGTACCCAGCTGGAATTGCTGCCGACATCAATCCAGACGAGTACCCGAATATTCAGGCAGTGTTGAAGCAATCCTGCCAACGCTTCGCCAACAAACCGGCATTCAGCAACCTGGGCAGGACTATCACCTACGGTGAGCTGTACGAATTGTCCGGTGCCTTTGCCGCGTACCTGCAACAGCATACCGATTTGCAGCCGGGCGATCGAATCGCCGTGCAGCTGCCGAACGTGCTGCAGTACCCGGTTGCCGTCTTCGGTGCCATCCGCGCCGGGCTGATCGTGGTCAATACCAACCCGCTGTACACCGCGCGGGAAATGGAACACCAGTTCAATGACTCCGGTGCCAAAGCCCTGGTTTGCCTGGCTAACATGGCGCACCTGGCTGAAACCGTGGTGCCGAAAACCGGGGTCAAGCACGTCATCGTCACGGAAGTGGCGGACCTGTTGCCACCGCTCAAGCGTCTGCTGATCAACAGCGTGATCAAGTACGTGAAGAAGATGGTGCCGGCCTATCACTTGCCAAAAGCGGTGAAGTTCAACGACGTGTTGAGCAAGGGCCATGGCCAACCCGTGACTGAAGCCAACCCGGCCAGCAGCGATGTCGCAGTGCTGCAATACACCGGCGGCACCACTGGCGTGGCCAAGGGCGCTATGCTGACCCACCGCAACCTGGTGGCGAACATGCTGCAGTGCAAGGCACTGATGGGCTCCAACCTCAATGAAGGTTGCGAGATCCTGATCACGCCGCTGCCGCTGTACCATATCTATGCGTTCACCTTTCATTGCATGGCGATGATGCTGATCGGCAACCACAACATCCTGATCAGCAACCCGCGCGACCTGCCGGCGATGGTCAAGGAACTGTCGAAGTGGAAGTTCAGCGGTTTCGTCGGCCTCAACACCCTGTTCGTGGCCCTGTGCAACAACGAAGGCTTCCGCAAGCTGGATTTCTCGGCGTTGAAAGTCACCCTGTCCGGCGGCATGGCCCTGCAACTGGCGGCGGCGGAGCGCTGGAAAGCGGTCACCGGTTGCGCCATCTGCGAAGGTTACGGCATGACCGAAACCAGCCCGGTGGCCACGGTCAACCCGATCCAGAAGATCCAGATCGGTACCATTGGCATTCCGGTGCCGTCGACCCTGTGCAAAATTGTCGACGATGCTGGTGTCGAACAGCCAATGGGCGAAATCGGCGAACTCTGTGTGAAAGGTCCGCAGGTGATGAAGGGTTACTGGCAGCGCCAGGAAGCCACCGATGAAATCCTCGACAGCGAAGGCTGGTTGAAGACCGGTGACATCGCGCTGATCCAGCCTGACGGCTACATGCGCATTGTCGATCGCAAGAAAGACATGATCCTGGTCTCCGGATTCAACGTGTACCCGAACGAACTGGAAGACGTGCTGGCGACCCTGCCGGGCGTTCTGCAGTGCGCGGCCATCGGCGTGCCGGACGAGAAGTCGGGGGAAGCGATCAAGATTTTCATCGTCGCCAAACCGGGCGTGACCCTGACCAAGGAACAGGTGATGGAGCACATGCGCGCCAATGTCACCGGCTACAAGGTTCCGCGCTCCGTGGAGTTCCGCGATGCGCTGCCAACCACCAACGTCGGCAAGATCCTGCGTCGTGAGTTGCGCGATGAAGAGTTGAAGAAGATCAAGGCGAAGAACGCCGCGTAAAACAAAAAGCCCCGCAGATGCGGGGCTTTTTGTTGAAGATCAAAAGATCGCAGCCTTCGGCAGCTCCTACAGGGCTGCGGTCTTTTCGATTATTGGCGGAACGGCGCGAAATTGACGTTGGTGCCCGCCGGGCGCATGTCCTGCAGGAAGGAATCCTTGTCGGCGCTCAGTTCCAGGCTCAATGCCGCCTTGCGCTTGCCTTCGTTGCGTACCACCAGGCCTTCGAGCTTCTCGCGCAGGAACACGGTCGGCACTTTCAGGTGCAGCAGTTGGTCGGTGTCCGGGGTGTGCATCAGCAGGTGAATCCACTCGTACTGACCAACGGCCAGGCGCGTCACCGGGATATCGAACCACCAGATGTTGCGGTTGCGGTTCAGTTCGGTGAAATGGCAGTTGTTGACGCCAAGCACAGCACCGCCCAGTTCCAGGTTTCTGCGGGCAATGGCCTGCTTTTTATCGATTTTCATAACATTCCTACAAAATTGGATCTTCAGCGCCGGGGCCTGAATACGTTGCGCATTCTCGGGGGTTGGCCGGTAAACATAAAGCCCAACCTGCCCGGATCGATGAAATGTCGCGGTAAAAATAAATGAAACTCCGTGCAAACGCCTCCGGTCAACCTTCTGTAACCACTTTATTCATCAATATTGTTCGGGAGAAACACCATGAGCAGCACAGGCGATAAAGTAAAAGGCATGGCCAACGAAGCAGCCGGCAACGTCAAGCAAGGCGTTGGCAAGGCCACCGGTAATGACAAGATGCGCGCCGAAGGCGTGGTGCAGGAAAAGAAAGGCGAAGCTCAACAAGCAGTGGGCAAAGCCAAGGACGCTGTTAAAAAAGGTGTCGACAAGGCCTGATTCGGCCTTGATTGGTGACAGCGACGGCCATCCACGGATGGCCGTTTTTATGTCAGCCTGAACTTGAGCAGGGAAATTGTTTCAAAGTCGCCAGGTAATCTACTTTTGATGTAGAAAACAGCCCCTGAGTCGCCATGACTTCAACCCATCCTGATTGCGGCGAATGGAGACGCTAATGATTTTTCCGGACATGAAAGGTCTGCCCATGCACCGTGTGATGATGCGCACGGTCACTGAATTCGTCGACGACGAAATGTCGACCTATGCCTCGGCGCTGGCGTATCAGATGCTGTTTTCGCTGTTCCCCTTCATTCTGTTCCTGATCGCCCTGATCGGTTTCCTGCACCTGCCGGACTTCTTTTCCTGGCTGCGCCTGCAGTCGGAACTGGTGTTGCCGCCCCAGGCGCTGGAGCAGGTCAACCCGGTGATCGACCAGCTCCAGCAATCCAAGGGTGGCCTGCTGTCGGTGGGTATCGTGATTGCCCTGTGGACCGCGTCGGCCGGCGTGCGGCTGATGATGAGCGCGATGAACGCCGCCTACGATGTGGTCGAAGGCCGTCCGGCGTGGAAGCGTTTTCCCTTGTCGATCATCTACACCGTCGGCATCGCCGGCATGCTTTTGATCGCCGCCGCGCTGATGGTGCTCGGCCCACAAGTGATGGGCTGGATCGCTGCGCAAGTCGGTCTCGAGTACTTCATCGTCACCCTCTGGACCATTGCACGCTGGCCGGTGATCGTGATCCTGCTGATGGTCGCCGTGGCGCTGATCTATTACGTCATGCCTGACGTCAAGCAGGAGTTTCGCTTCATCACGCCCGGCTCGGTCCTGGCGGTGGTGGTGTGGATCATCGCGTCGCTGGGCTTCGGTCTGTACGTCAAGGAGTTCGCCAACTACAACGCCATGTATGGCAGTATCGGCGCGATCATTGTGCTGTTGCTGTACTTCTACATCTCCGCCGCGGTGTTGCTGCTGGGCGCGGAGATGAATGCGGTGATCGAGCACATGTCGCGAGAGGGCAAGGACCCTGGCGAAAAGGTCCCCGGCGAGCATGGCCCCGTGCATGAGGAAAAACAGCACGTATCGGGACTGGGCCGCGATCACTCACAACCGAAACCGACCATAGACGAAACCTGACCATGATTCGTGAAATTCTGAAGATGGGCGATGAGCGCCTGTTGCGCATTGCCCCGCCGGTGCCGGCCGAGATGTTCGACAGCCCCGAGTTGTGGCAACTGATCGACGACATGTTCCAGACCATGGAAAGCGTTGGCGGGGTCGGCCTGGCCGCGCCTCAGATCGGCGTCGACCTGCAACTGGTGATCTTCGGCTTCGAGCACAGCGAACGGTACCCGGACGCCGAAGCGGTGCCGCAGACCATCCTGATCAATCCGCTGATCACGCCGCTGAGCCCGACTTTGGAAGAAGGTTTCGAAGGTTGCCTGTCGGTGCCTGGGCTGCGCGGTGCGGTGGATCGCTATCAACACATCCGCTACGAAGGCTTCGACCCCAAGGGTGAGCCGATCGTGCGCATCGCTTCGGGCTTTCATGCGCGGGTGGTGCAGCATGAGTGCGATCACCTGATCGGTCGATTGTACCCGTCGCGCATCAGCGATTTCAGCAAGTTCGGGTTTACCGAGGTGATGTTCCCGGATCTGGATCCCAACGCAGACGACTGATCCGTTACCGCGCAAGGCCCATGGCAATCATCGGCTTGCTGCGCGCGTATCGACTCAGGCGCTCGACCAGGGCGTAAGGCATCGGCGGATCGAAGACGAAGCCACGACGCTGATAGAACTCCCGCAAGTCCGGATGACAGAACAGCCATACCGGTCTTTCAACCTGGTTGATCGCTGCGGCGATCAATGCGCCCGCGACACCCTGTTCGCGACAGGCCGGGTCGACAAACAGCCCGGTCAGCCAAAACCCGCCGGACACCGGCCGCAAACACAGCGCACCGACGATCCCGTCGCGCCGCGCCACCCACAATTGTGCGTCGCGAACCGCCTTCATCGACGATTGGTGGGCGCGATAAAACTTGTTCATCAATGGCCATAACGGCTCGTCGAGCCGGGTGTACAGGGTATCGGGCATGGTCTGGGACTGTCGGTGCGCAAAGCCTGCGATTATAAAAGAACACGCCGGCGGCGATAGGTGTATACCTGATCTCACATCCCCAGTCAGTGGAGTACGCATCATGTCCAAAGGTATGGATTCAAAGAAAGCAGCGAAGAAAAAACCGCTGAAATCGGCGATCGAAAAGCGCACGGAAAAGAAAGCCAAGAAGGTGGGCGTGTTCGGTCATTGATCTGGTGCTGATGACCGCTCCCATGCAAGATGGGAGCGGTACAGCCAATGACCCGAGGGAGAAAGGCCGGCATGGAGCTCAAGACAAACGCGGCGCTGATCATCATCGACCAACAGAAAGGCATCCTGCAGCCGAAACTCGGTCGCCGGAACAATCCCCACGCCGAAGAACGCATGCTGGAACTGCTGGCCCACTGGCGCCACAGCGCCAGGCCGGTGATCCACGTGCAGCATTTGTCCAGGTCAGAGGATTCAGTGTTCTGGCCCGAGCAATCCGGGGTGGAATTTCAGTCGCGGTTTCAGCCAGCGGCAGGCGAACGACACATTCAAAAACAGGTGCCGGATGCGTTTTGTTCCACGGGGCTGGAGGCGGTTTTACGTAAGGCGGGGATCGAGCAATTGGTCATCGTCGGCGTAGCGACGCACAACTCGGTGGAATCCACGGCGCGCACCGCAGGCAATCTGGGGTTTGACACCTGGGTAGCGGAGGATGCCTGCTTTACCTTCGACAAGGCCGACTTTTTCGGCAATGCCCACTGCGCCGAAGAGGTCCATGCGATGTCGCTGGGCAACTTGCATGGCGAGTACGCCACGGTCGTCAGCACCGCACATATTCTGGATAAAGCTTTGTAGGAGCCGCATCGCAGCTCCTACCGATCAGTCAATCAGGCGCCGTGGCACTTCTTGAACTTCTTGCCGTTGCCGCATGGGCAAGGATCGTTGCGGCCAACGTCTTTCAAGGCGTTGCGCACCGGTTCCTGGTGGGCGTGGCCGCAGTTCGGGCCGTGGACATGGCCATGGTCGTGATCATGCTGGTGATGGTCATGATCGTGATTGCAGTCTGGGCCATGGACATGGGGTTGCTGGGTCATCGGGGTTACTCCGGAATTAGATCGGCGGGGATTATCACGCCATTACGCGTCAGGTGCACGTAGTGGGCGATGAATAAACCGGTTTCCATCTCACCTTCCAGACGATAGGGAACGGCCTGCTCGGGGTTTTTCAGCTGTTTGACCAGGTCCTTGACCTTGGGCCACAGGTTGGTGCGGATCGGCACCTTGTAGAAACGGCTGCTCCTGGGGTTCACGGTGACCCAGTGCTCATGCTCGCCTTCGGCCAGCAGGATGTCGCCCAAGTGGATGCGATATTCCAGGCCACGCACGGTCAACTCGCTGTCATTGCGGTTGTCGATGCGAAAATGCAGGACGAACCGTTGCTCCATCAGCTTGGCCCGCACGACTTCGACCCTGACCAGATGGACCTCGGGGTCCGGCTCGTCGGAGCTGAACCAGGATGCACAACCGCCGAGCCCCAGACAAAGAACCAGCGTGAGCAGAAAGCGTTCGAGTCTCTGGGTGATCATGGTCGTTTCTCCCTTGAACCCTGTAGGAGCTGGCTTGCCAGCGAAGGCGGAGTGGCTGGCACACCGTGTCGTATGCATCGCCAGCAAGCCGGCTCCTACAGACCGCGTCGCCTGCATCGCCAGCAAGCCGGCTCCTACAGATCGGGTCGATCTCCTGACCTTGTATCAGCTACCGAAATACCCCGAACAGCACTTCTTGAACTTGTGCCCGCTGGCGCAAGGGCAGGCGTCGTTGCGTCCGATGTCCAGTTGCACGGTCGGGTCGATGAAGTACCAGCGCCCCGCATTCTGTACGAAGGACGAGCGTTCACGGTGGCTGTGTTCGCCGCTGCCGTCGTGCCAGCGCGCGGTGAACGTGACGAAGGCATGCTCCGGCTGGCCGCCGAGCACTTCGGAGCTTTCGACTTCAAGGCCCAGCCAGGTGCTCTGGGCGCTCCAGTCGGTGATCGATTGACGGTCGAGTCCGGCCTGCTGGGCGGGCAGGGTGGTCGCCACCAGATAATCGATCAGGCCCAGCACGTAGGCGCTATAACGCGAGCGCATCAGGGCTTCGGCGCAGGGTGCCGGATGTCCGGCATGGTAATGGCCGCAACAGGCGTCGAGCAGGGTGCCGCTGCCGCAGGGGCAAATGGATGTACTCATTGCGTTACCACCAATATTTCCCGAAGTTTTCCGGATTGGCCCAGAACCGCGAGTTGAGCCAGTCGGGTACTTGTTTGTATTCAAGCAGATCATAGGTGAACAGGGTCAGTACCTGCTCGTCACGCTGGAAACGTTCGCTGGCTTGCAGTGCCAGTGAGAAAAAATCTGTTTCCTGCCAGCCGCTCGCCGGCAAGTCGGCCAGTACCGCGATGCGGCTGGCGTTGAGGTTGCGGATGCCGCCAAGCAGGTTCAGGCCATCACGCTTGGGCAAATGTTCGAGGCAATCGACCACCAGCGCCAGGTCAAAGCGCAGCGCCGCCAACTCTGCGGGCAACGGCCCGGGCGCTGCGTGCGCCACGCTGCTGTCCGGATGCGCCAGCTTGAAAGCCTCAAGCGCGGGGAACTCGCTGGCGCCAATCAACAACAGGCGCGCGGGGGCGTAACGGTCGAGCAAAGCGGCCAGCGCCTGCTGCGGCGTGCGCGAAGAAATACCTGCAATCATCGAAGATCCTCAATCAGATTTGCCAAGACTAGCCTGCCCGCCAGTTCGATCCTAGAGCGGGTTTGCGGCAAAAGTCACAATCCCCCGCGAACACGAGACAAAACTGCTATGGCCTATTGCTGGCGGAGATTAAAACTCCGGTCTTTACTCCCTGAATCGGTTCTAAGCCGATCCTTCAGGAGAAAACTAGATGAGCATAGTTCGGACAGCATTACCCCTGGTTCTGCTAACCAGTGTGTTGACTGGTTGTGCAGGTTTGCAGAAAACCGACTGGCCGATCTGTGCGGCGGTCGGTGGTGTCGTCGGCGCAGGTCTCGGGGCAATCGAGAGCTCGTCATGGGCCGGCTACGGCGCGCTGATTGCCGGCGGTACGGCGGCAGCCTATTGCTGGGTCCATGGTGATGGTGACGAAGACGGTGATGGTGTACTCGACAGCCGCGACAAGTGCCCGGGCACGCCAAAAGGCGTACGGGTCGATGCCGATGGCTGCCCACCACCAGCACCTGCTCCAGTGGTTGAAGAGGCCGTGGTGGTCAAGGAAGAAACCATCGTCATTCGCGATGTCAACTTCCAGTTCGACTCGGCCAAGCTGACAGCCGCCGATAAAGACAAACTCAACACCATTGCCACTCACCTGAAACAGGAAGCAGCCAGCGCCCAACTGACCGTGACCGGTCACACCGACAGCGTGGGCAGCGATGCCTACAACCAGAAACTGTCGGACAAACGCGCCCACTCGGTGGTGGAGTATCTGATCGAAAGTGGTGTGCCTCGCAGCAGCTTCGTGTCGGTCACCGGGGCCGGTGAAAGCCAGCCGGTTGCCGATAACAAAACCGCTGACGGCCGCGCGATGAACCGTCGCACGGAAATCAAAATCAACCGCTAAACCCCTCGCATCCACGGCTTGTGCAGTCGTGGATGCGGGTCTTTACTCCTGTGTAACCGGCATTGGCCGGTGACACAGGAGCTTTCAAAAATGAGCAATCTCACACGGACCGTCTTGCCGGTTCTGCTGCTGGGCAGCCTGTTGACCGGTTGCGCTACTCACAGCGATGGCACTGCCCCCCTCAATCAACGTACCTGGCCGATCTGCAGCCTCCTTGGCGGACTCGTCGGCGGAGGTCTGGGCGCTATCGGAAGTAGCGGTTGGGCGGCCGGTGGAGCGGCGCTGGGTGTCTTGACCGGTGGTTTGATCTGTTATGCCCAGGACGGCGACGAAGACGACGATGGCGTATTCGACCGTCGCGATCGCTGCCCCGACACGCCCGCCAATACCCCTGTGGAGCATCATGGTTGTCCGCTGCCCCAATACCCGGCCAGCGTGAAACCTGAACCTGTACAAGCCGAAGTCATCACCCTGAGCGATGCCGACGATGTGCTGTTTGCCTTCAATAGCGCTGACTTGACCCCCTCCATGCAAAGCAAACTCGATTCGATCATGGGCAAACTGCAGGACGCCAGCGTCGCGAGCATCAAGGTGGTCGGTCATACCGACAGCGTTGGATCGGATGAGTACAACCTGCAACTGTCGCAGCAACGTGCAAGCAGCGTCGCCGGCTATCTGCTGAGCCAGGGCGTTGCACCGAACAAGGTCACCAGCGAAGGCAAGGGCGAAAGTGAGCCTGTTGCCGATAACGAAACCGAAGAAGGGCGCGCGAAGAATCGTCGCGTGGAATTGCACGTCAATCGCTGAGCCGCGCAATAGAGCCGTCGGGCGATGATTTTCGTCGTTCCGTCGGCCATTTGCCATCTTCCTCGAGAATTTCCGTTTGCCCTCTGGCTTATCCTGCATGGAAGCCGTTACTGTGCGAGCAAATAATAATTCTCATCGGGGGCGCGTATGAAGGTGATATGGGGGCTGGGGAAGCTGTTGACCCTGGTGTTCTGGCTGGTGGTGCTGGTCAATCAGCTCACGCCGTTCGTCTATCCGCTGCACCTGCTGGTCGACCTGACCGGCTGCCTGCTGGCGGGGCTTCATCTGCTGGAGGCGGTGTTCTGCTTCCGCACGCTCAGGGGCCGCGCCCACCCTTGGCTCGATCGCCTGAAGATCCTCTTTTTCGGCGTTTTCCACCTGCAAACCATCCCGGCTCCCACCGTATCTAAGGCTTCCCATGCGTAAACTCTGTCTGCTCGCTGCCCTCATCAGTCCATTGGCTTGCGCCCAGGTGGTGAGCGTTGAAACCAACTCGTTGATGCGCCTGCCCAACACCGCCAGCACCTTGCGACTGGAACGCCTGGAAGTGGCCGACTACGGCACCTTGCTGATTCCCTCGAACGTGACCGAAGTCACCGTCGGCGAACTGCACTTGGGTCGCGATGCGCGAATCACCATCGTCCCCGGCGAACAGGCGCTGGAACTCAAGGTCAATCGGGCCGAGTTGTCCGAGGGCAGCCAGATCACCGCGCGGGGTGCACCGGGGACTTACCAGAAGGCCGCCCGTTCCGGGCGCAATCTGGACTTGCAGATCAAGGCCCTGAATGCCCCGCAATTACGGGTGGATGCTCGCGGTGGCGCGGGTGCGCCAGGGTTCGTCGGCCTCGACGGGGCCAACGGTCAGGCACCGGGTTGCGCCTGGGGCCAGGCGGGTCGCGGTGCCGATGGCAGCGATGGCAGTGATGGCCAGGCCGGTGCGCCGGGCGCGGCGGTCAAGCTGGCCGTGCCGCGCGATTACCCGGCAGACAAGATCAAGGTTCAAGTGGCCGGCGGTGCCGGTGGCGTGGCCGGGCCTGGTGGCAAGCCAGGTGCCGGCGGCAAGGCCAAAGGCTGTCTTGTCTACAAGGCCGATGGCGGCAAGAGCGGCAAGCCTGGTATTGACGGACAGCCAGGAATGGAGGGGGCTGCAGGGTCTGTGACGGTGCAGCGGTTGTAAACCATTTTTTGAATGGTGATTTTCCTGTAGGAGCTGGCTTGCCAGCGATGACGCCAGCACAGCCTACACCTCCGTCGCCTGACTCACCGCCTTCGCTGGCAAGCCAGCTCCTACAGGGGATCACCGCCAGACACAAATCCCGGCAACACCCAAAAAACCTGTAATTGGATGGACTCGCCCCAGCCGAGGCGTCAATGCGCCACGGTGGCAGTCTAAACAGCCAACGACAGCGAGGGCGTGTCCATGAAAAAGCATAGTTCGATTGATCAATCCCTGTCTTCTACCGATTTGTCGGCCTGCACAACCTTGGCGGTCGATCTGGCCAAGCAGGTTTTTCAGGTCGCCGGTGAAGATGTTCTCGGCCAGGTGCGCTTCGAGCAACGGATCAAGTCGCGCGAGGCGTTCTATGAGTTTCTCCAAAAGTTGCCGCCTCATGTTGTGGTTTTGATGGAGACCGGTCCGGGTGCTCAAGCCTGGGCCCGGCAACTGCAAGACCAAGGTAATTCGGCGCGAATTCTTCCAGCCGGTTTGGTGGCCAAACATCGCAGTGGGCCAAAAAATGATCGCAACGATGCGTTGGCGATTCTGCGGGCTGGTCGCGATGAAAAAATCTGCGCAGTACCGGTCAAAAGCGTCGCGGCGCTGGCCATGCAGGCGTTGCATCGCGCCCGTCAGGGCTATGTGCGTCGGCGCACGGCCGTCAGTAATCAGATGCGCGGCCTGCTGCTCGAGCACGGTGTCGCCTTGGCGCAAGGCGATGTTGCGATCAGCCAGAAAATTCCGCGGGTGCTGGAAGATGCTACCCAGCCGGTGCCGGCCCTGCTGCGTGAACTGATCGACGAACTGCTGGCCGAGTGGCGCCATTTGGGCGAGCGCATCAGCGTACTGACGGGACGCCTGGAAGTGGCCGCCAACGCCGACATGACGGCGAAGCGACTGATGACTGTGCGCGGCATCGGACCAGTCACCGCCACGGCCCTGGTGGCCAAAGGAAACCAAGCCTGAGCGATTTCCCAATGCCCGCAAGTTTGCCGCGTACTTTGGCATGGTGCCTGACCAGCACAGCAGCGGGGAAAAGATCCGGCTGGGGGACATGACCAAGCGAGGTGATGCTTATTTACGCAGCCTGATGATCCAAGGAGCCCACGCGGTGCTGCAACAACTACGACCTGATTCCCAGCAACCCGATGACCGCCGCTTGTTGCACTGGATGAGCCGGTTGGGTCGTAAGGAAGCTGCGATCAGGCTAGCCAACCGCAACCTGCGAATCGTCTGGGTGCTTCTACAGAATGACCAGACTTATCGTCGCCACGCCGGAGATGGCCAGCAGGCAACGATGAGCCACTGAGCGACAGAGTTCTGCCACCGAGGTACCAACTGTCCGACCCTTTGCTGAAAAAAATTGACCCCAGGTAAGACCGGCGTGGATTGATGCCTAAGCTCCTACTGGCCTTCGAGGCCTGAATGTAATCGGCATACCACGAGCTTTTCCAATTTTGGCCAGAAGCCGAAGACGGCTTCCACGAATAGGCCTTATACATAGATGCAACGGGGCGACGGTTTTTTAAAAGCGGGTAGACAGTGGGGGCGAGTCCATACATAGGAGCTGGCTTGCCAGCGATGACGCCAGCACAACCAACACCTCCTTCGCCTGACACACCGCCTTCGCTGGCAAGCCAGCTCCTACAAGGGATCACCGCCAGGCACAAATCCCGGCAACATCCAAAAAACCTGTAGGAGCTGGCTTGCCAGCGATGACGCCAGCACAACCAACACCTCCTTCGCCTGACACACCGCCTTCGCTGGCAAGCCAGCTCCTACAAGGGATCACCGCCAGGCACAAATCCCGGCAACACCCAAAAACCTGGAGCTGCCGCAGGCTGCGATCTTTTGATCTTGTTTTTAAAAGCAACATCAAAAGATCGCAGCCTGCGGCAGCTCCTACAGGGGAATTATCTAGAACATCGGTCGTGCCGCCGCAATCGCCACCAACACCAACCCGACAATCAGATTGATCCCCACCAACCGACGAATCCTTCCCAGTACCGCAGCCCCCGCCGGCCAATCCTGGGCCGTCACCGCCGTGCGCAACTCCGGCAACATCAACGCCTGGATCCGGATGAACAACGCGGTCATCACCACATACAAGCCCATCATCACCTGCACGTAACGCGGTGCGCTTTCAAAACCTGTGTATTGCAGATGAATCATGCCGACGCCGCTGATCGGCAACAGCACCACCGCGACCCAGACCCAGCGAAAGAAACCTTGAAACACTTCCACCCACAGCTTCAGCCGGGCAGGGCCCTCCAATGCCTTCAAGGCCGCGGGGCGCAAGACCATCCAGGCGAAAAACATGCCGCCGACCCACACCAGTGCGGCGAGGACATGCAGGCTATAAATGAGGCTAAAAGGTGTCATCGGGTTACTCCGTTCTGCGCGGGATTCATTAGCGGGGTATGATAGCGACCGAACCGAACTACTGAAAATTTATCCAGCGTTTTTTGCGCCCGACAATCCATGATCAGCACCGAACTCAAAACCACGATCCAGGGCGCCTATTCGCGTTTTCTCGAAGCCAAGAGCCTCAAGCCGCGCTACGGCCAACGCCTGATGATCGCCGAAATCGCCAAGGTCCTCGGTGACATCGACACCGACGACGAAGGCCGGCGCAGTGGCGACCCCGCGATTGTCGCGGTGGAAGCCGGCACCGGTACCGGCAAGACCGTAGCCTATAGCCTGGCGGCCATCCCCACTGCCAAGGCGGCGGGCAAGCGCCTGGTGATCGCCACGGCCACCGTCGCCCTGCAGGAGCAGATCGTCTACAAGGATCTGCCTGACCTCATGCGCAACAGCGGGCTGAATTTCAGCTTTGCGCTGGCCAAGGGGCGTGGACGCTACATGTGCCTGTCCAAGCTCGACATGTTGCTCCAGGAAGGTCACGCACAAACCGCCACCGCCCAGCTGTTCGAAGAAGAAGGCTTCAAGATCGAGGTCGATGAGGCCAGCCAGAAGCTGTTCACCAGCATGATCGAGAAACTTGCCGGCAATAAGTGGGACGGTGACCGCGACAGCTGGTCCACCGCCCTGGAGGACGCCGACTGGGCGCGCCTGACCACCGATCACAGCCAGTGCACCAACCGCCATTGCCCGAACTTCGGCCAGTGCGCCTTCTACAAGGCCCGCGAAGGCATGGGCAAGGTCGATGTGATCGTCACCAACCACGACATGGTCCTGGCCGACCTGGCGCTGGGCGGCGGTGCCGTGCTGCCCGATCCGCGCGACACCATCTACGTGTTCGACGAAGGCCATCACCTGCCGGACAAGGCCATCGGCCACTTTGCCCATTACACGCGCCTGCGCTCCACCGCCGACTGGCTGGAAACCACCGCGAAGAACCTCACCAAGCTGCTGGCCCAACACCCGTTGCCCGGTGATCTGGGCAAGCTGATCGAGCAGGTGCCGGAGCTGGCGCGGGAGATCAAGACCCAGCAACAGTTCATGTTCACCGCCTGTGAGCAGATCGCCGATTTCAAGCCCGGCGAAGATGTCGAGGGCCGCGAACGCCCACGCCACCGTTTCGTCGGCGGGGTGATTCCCGAGCACATGCGCGAAATGGGCGTCGAGCTGAAGAAGGGCTACGCGCGCCTGACCGACCTGTTTACCCGCCTCACTGAATTGCTCAAGGAAGGCATGGACGGCGAGGTCAATATCGGCATCGCCAGCAACCAGGCCGAGGAGTGGTATCCGTTGTTCGGCAGCCTGTTGTCGCGCTCATCCGGCAACTGGGAATTGTGGGTCGCGTTCACCGCTGAAGACCCGGAAGACAACCCGCCCATGGCCCGCTGGCTGACCCTGGCGGAAAGCGGCTCGCTGTTCGATATCGAAGTTAACGCAAGCCCGATCCTGGCGGCGGAAATGCTCCGGCGCAACCTGTGGAACGTTGCCTATGGCGCGCTGGTGACGTCGGCCACCTTGACCGCCCTGGGCACCTTCGACCGCTTCCGCATGCGCGCCGGCCTGCCGAAAAAGGCCGTGACCGCCGTGGTGCCGAGCCCGTTCCATCACGCCGACGCCGGTGTATTGCGGGTGCCGAACCTGAACGCCGATCCCCGGGATGCGGCGGCCCATACCGCCGCGATCATCCGTGACCTGCCAGACCTGGTCGAAGGGTCTCGGGGCACGCTGGTGCTGTTTTCCTCGCGCAAGCAGATGCAGGACGTGTTCGACGGCCTGGACCGCGACTGGCGCAAGCAGGTGTTCATTCAAGGCAACCTGTCGAAACAGGAAACCCTGAACAAGCACAAGGCGCGGGTCGATGGCGGTGATTCCAGCGTGCTGTTCGGCCTGGCGAGTTTTGCCGAAGGGGTCGACTTGCCCGGTGCCTACTGCGAGCACGTAGTGATCGCCAAGATTCCGTTCTCGGTGCCGGATGACCCGGTCGAAGCGGCGCTGGCCGAATGGATCGAGGCCCGAGGCGGCAATCCGTTCATGGAGATTTCCGTGCCGGACGCCTCGCTGAAACTGGTCCAGGCCTGCGGGCGCCTGCTGCGCACCGAAGAAGACCGCGGCACCATCACCTTGCTCGATCGGCGCCTGGTCACCCAGCGTTATGGCAAGGCGATCCTCAATGCGTTGCCTCCCTTCCGCCGTGAAATTTCCTGATAAACCGGTGGGCAGTTTTGCCCGCCGCGTTGTCTATCTCTCTACCATCGCTTTTCCATTGGCCCGCCCGGGTCGCTAGGGAGAATTCCGTTCTCATGATTCGCTGTTCGCTACCTGCCGTTCTTGCCCTGATGTTCGCCACGCCCTTGCTGGCAGCGCCCGCCGGGCAGCAGACGCTGTTCAATTTCGTGCGCCCCGCCGACGTGGTCCAGGTGGCGACCCAGGACGCCAGCCTGCCGCAGTCCAACGCCGAACAGACGCCCGAAGGCGAAGTGCTGCGCCGGGTCACCTTCAACCCTGTTGCGCGGCCAACGCTGCGCCTGTCGCCGCAGACCGGTGCCTGGGACTGGTCGCAGTCGGGCGTCATGAGCTTGCGGATCCAGAGCGCCATGAATTGGGCCGTGACCCTGTACGTGACCATTCAGAGTAACGACGGCAAGACGTTGGTCAGTCGCGTCGACCTGCCAGCCGGCCCCGCACAGACCCTGTTGGTGCCATTGCAGCCGACTTCGCCGCTGAGCCAGGGCCTGAAGGCGGGTCCGCCGATGCCGATGACGATCGACGGCCAGCGCATTTTGCTGGCCAGCAGTGCCGGTGAGCTGGACCGCAGCCAGGTGGTGTCGGTCAGCCTGTCCATGGATCAACCGAAAGTCGCCCAGAGCATCCTGCTGGAGCGCTTTGGCGTGCAGGATGGCGAAGGTGTGACCCAAGCGGTCTATGGCGGCCTGGTGGACGCCTATGGCCAATCGACCCGGGCCAAATGGCCAGAAAAGGTCGGTAGCGACGAACAACTGAAAAGCGCCGCAGCCAAGGAACAACAGCAGCTGAAAACCTGGCTGGGTGAGCGCGAAAAGTCCTCCCTGGACACGTTCGGCGGCTGGACCAACGGGCCGACGTTCAAGGCCAGCGGTTTTTTCCGCACCGAGAAACGCGACGGTCGTTGGTACCTGGTGACGCCGCAGGGGCATCCGTTCTATTCGCTGGGGGTCAACACCGTTGCGGCGGACGTCAACCAGACGTATGTCGCCGGTCGGGAATGGATGTTCGAATCCCTGCCCAAGGCTGATGAACCACTGGCCAATCACTTCGGGGAAGGCGACAACCGCGGTGGTAATGGTGTCGACAAGGGGCGGGGTTTCAGTTCTGGAAAGTGGTATGACTTCTATGGCGCCAATCTGCAGCGTCTGTACGGTGACCCTTGTGCACTGGGCAGCAATACCAAGGCCGGCGTTGCTGAAGCGGCCAAGGCCGACGCGGTAGAAGCAACGGCCGAGAAGGCTGCCGAGCCTGCCGTCGCACCCTCAACGGCCGAATCCGGAGTCGCCGAAGCGGCCAAGGCCGGCGCCGCCGATGCGACGGTGGCAAAAGCGGCTGAGCCACCACCTGCCGAACCCTGCAAAACGACCTTTGATGAGCAGCGCTGGACCGGCCAAACCCTGGAGCGCCTGCAAGCCTGGGGATTCAACACCCTCGGCAACTGGAGCGCACCGGCACTGGGTGACGCGCAGCGCATGCCGTACACCTTGCCATTGTCGATCGTCGGCGATTACGCCAGCATCAGCACTGGCAACGACTGGTGGGGCGGGATGCCCGACCCATTCGACCCGCGTTTCGCCATGGCGACCGAGCGCGCGGTGGCCATTGCTGCCCGCGACCACCGCGACGATCCATGGCTGATCGGTTACTTCGCCGACAACGAACTGGCCTGGGCCGGTCCCGGCGATGACCCGAAAGCCCGTTATGCGCTGGCCTATGGCACCTTGAAAATGACCACCGACGTGCCGGCCAAGCGCGCGTTCCTCAAGCAGTTGCGTGACAAATACCGCAACCAGGCGGGCTTGTCGAAAGCCTGGGGTATCGATCTGCCAGCCTGGGAACTGATGGAGGACCCGGGCTTCGTGCCGCCGCTGCCAAGCGCCGAGCACCCGGAAATCGAGGCCGACTTCAAATACTTCCAGAAGGTCTTCGCCGACACCTACTTCAAGACCATTTCCGATTCGCTGGAGTGGCACGCGCCGAACCAGCTCCTGCTTGGTGGCCGGTTTGCCATCAGCACCCCGGAAGCCGTTGAGGCCTGTGCGCAGTACTGCGACGTATTGAGTTTCAACATGTACACCTTGCAACCCCAGGACGGTTACGACTTCGCCAGGCTGCGCAGTCTGGACAAACCGGTATTGGTCACCGAGTTCAACTTCGGCTCGACCGATCGCGGCCCGTTCTGGGGCGGCGTGACGCAACTGGCGAAGGAAGAAGACCGTGGCCCGGCCTACGCGAATTTCCTGAAGCAGGCGCTGGGCGAGCCGTCGATTGTCGGCGTGCACTGGTTCCAGTACCTCGACCAACCCGTGACCGGGCGCCTGCTGGATGGCGAAAATGGTCACTTTGGCCTGGTGGGGATAACCGATCTGCCGTTCCAGGGCTTTGTCGACA
This sequence comes from Pseudomonas sp. PLMAX, assembly GCF_046042685.1. NCBI lineage: Bacteria > Pseudomonadati > Pseudomonadota > Gammaproteobacteria > Pseudomonadales > Pseudomonadaceae > Pseudomonas > Pseudomonas sp. PLMAX. The sequence goes on from NZ_CP064949.1 coordinate 1,559,778, forward strand.
GCGTGCGCAAGAGCAATCTGGCGACGGTCGATCAATTGGCCAAAGAGGCCCAGAAGGCCGCCGCCGAGGTCGACAAGGCGAACCACGACGCCGAGGGCGGGCGCAAGGCCGAAGCCGGCAAAGGCCCGGGGAAGGGCGCTGGTGGGCATTCCGGTCAAGGTCATTAAACGCCGGGATCGCAACCCTGTAGGAGCTGCCGAAGGCTGCGATCTTTTGATTTTAACCTGGGTGTTGAATTGACCGCCCAGCCCGCCCCTGTTCCCAAAACCCTCAAGGGCTGGAACAATGCGGCCCACTTTATAGAACGTTTCCGGGGAGTTGCGGGTGCAGATTCAGGGTCATTACGAGCTTAAGTTCGAGGCAGTGCGTGAAGCGTTCGCGGCGCTGTTCGACGATCCTCAGGAACGTGGCGCCGCGTTGTGCATCCGGGTCGGCGGCGAAACCGTCGTCGACTTGTGGGCCGGCACCGCAGACAAGGACGGAGCCGAAGCCTGGCACAGCGACACCATCGCCAACCTCTTCTCCTGCACCAAGACCTTCACCGCCGTCACCGCCCTGCAACTGGTGGCCGAAGGCAAGCTGCAACTGGATGCCCCGGTGGCCCGCTACTGGCCTGAATTCGCCGCCGCCGGCAAAGAATCGGTGACCCTGCGCCAACTGCTTTGCCATCAGGCCGGTCTGCCGGCGTTACGCGAGTTACTGGCCCCCGAAGCGCTTTACGACTGGCAAACCATGGTCGACGCCCTGGCCGCCGAAGCGCCATGGTGGACGCCGGGTGAGGGCCACGGTTATGCGGCCATCACCTATGGCTGGCTGGTCGGCGAGCTGCTGCGCCGTGCTGACGGTCGTGGCCCCGGTGAATCCATCGTGGCGCGGGTTGCCAAGCCTTTGGGCCTGGATTTTCACGTCGGCCTGGCCGATGAAGAGTTTCATCGCGTGGCGCACATTGCCCGTGGCAAGGGCAATGTCGGCGATGCCGCGGCCCAGCGCCTGCTGCAAGTGACCCTGCGCGAGCCAACGGCCATGACCACCCGTGCTTTTACCAATCCACCTTCGGTGCTGACCAGTACCAACAAACCTGAGTGGCGGCGCATGCAGCAGCCGGCGGCCAATGGCCACGGCAATGCCCGCAGCCTGGCCGGGTTTTACGCCGGTTTGCTCGATGGCAGCCTGCTGGAAGGCGAATTGCTCGACGAGCTGACCCGCGAGCACAGCCTCGGCGAAGACAAGACACTGTTGACCCGAACCCGTTTCGGCCTGGGCTGCATGCTCGACCAACCGGATGTGCCCAATGCGACCTTTGGCCTGGGCGCGCGAGCCTTCGGGCATCCGGGTGCGGGTGGCTCTGTTGGTTTCGCTGACCCGGAACATGATGTGGCATTCGGTTTTGTGACAAATACCCTGGGGCCGTACGTCTTGATGGATCCGCGCGCACAAAAGCTTGTGCGGGTACTGGCCACTTGTCTGTAAATCACGCTCAAGGGTTCCGGAGCTGGAACCCGACGGCCTTTTCAGTTTCCAAGCGTCTGTTTATGCGGGCTGACCCGGCCTGATTTTATTACTTCATTTTTGTGGATATCCAATGTCAACCAAACCCACCCTCGCCTTGGCACTGTGCTTCGCTATTACCGGTTGCGCGCAGACTCCTAAAAATGATGCAGACGGCGGCAGTTGGTGGCCGTTCGGGTCTTCCGACAAAGTCGCGGCCAAAGAGCCTGTCAAAGAGCCGGCCAAAGAACCGGCCCCAGCTCCCTTGAAGCCCACCGCAGCCGCTGCGGTGACCAAGACTGACAGTTCCAGCCCTTGGTACTGGCCGTTCGGCTCCGAGGAAGTGCTCGACAAGAAACCAGAGGTAAAACCTGAGGCCAAGCCCGTCGAAGTCGCCAAGGCCGAGGCCGAGGCGGGCGGCAAGTGGTGGTGGCCGTTCGGCGGCAAGGATCAAAGCACTGCCAAAGCCGTACCGATGCCTGATCCGAAAGTCACCCAAGCCTGGCTTGACGACTACGAGCCGCGTCTGCGTACAGCGATCAAGGACAGCAACCTGCAACTCGAACGCCGTGAAAACGTCCTGGTGGTCACCGCGCCGGTAGAAGGCTCGTTCAACCCGGACCGCCCGGCCATGCTGCTGCCGGTAACGCTCGGCCCGTTCACTCGCGTTGCGAAAATCCTTGAAGCCGATCCGAAGACTGCCGTGCTGGTACTCGGCCACAGTGACACGTCGGGCGCAGCGCCGGCTAACGTGAAGCTGAGCCAGGAACGTGCGCAATCGGTGGCTGCGATCTTCCGCCTCAGCGGTCTGCAGCGCGATCGCCTGATGCTGCGTGGCATGGGTGGTGAAGCCCCGCGTGCCGCCAACGACAGCAATGAAGGCCGTGCCCTGAACCGCCGCGTGGAGCTGCTGGTAACGCCGCAAAACACCATGGTCGCCTTGCTGAGCAAGTACAACATGCCGGCCCCGGCGCCTGTGCGCATGGTCGCTGCCCAGGACATCAAGCCGGTTGCCAAGCCTGTGACGCCAGCACCTGCCGATGCGAAGAAAGCGGCTGCACCGGTGGCGAAGAAAGCGCCGGCCAAGAAAGCCGCCGCGAAGAAGACCCCGGCTAAAACGGCAACGCCCGCGAAGAAGACGACACCGGCCAAAGCCGCAGCCGACACTAAAAAAGTCGCCGCCGCCGATACTACAAAGAAGTAATTCGTCAACCATAAGGAATGCGCCATGACCAAGGCCCTGGCTGATATGCGCCGCGACTACACCCGTGATGGCCTGACCGAGGCGCAAGCCCCGGCCGAGCCGTTCGCGCTGTTCCACCAATGGTTTGCCGACGCGGTGAAAACCGAGCAGGCACCGGTGGAGGCCAATGCCATGACCTTGGCCACTGTCGACCAGGAGGGGCGGCCGCATTGCCGCATCCTGCTGCTCAAGGGCCTGGACGCCCAAGGCTTCACCTTCTTCACCAACTACGACAGCGCCAAAGGCCAGCAACTGGTGGCGAATCCATTCGCGGCCATGACGTTTTTCTGGCCGACCCTGGAGCGTCAGGTGCGGATTGAAGGTCGGGTGGTGAAAGTCACCCCAGAAGAATCCGATGCGTACTATCAGGTGCGCCCGCTGGGCAGTCGCCTCGGTGCCTGGGCTTCGCCGCAGAGCCGGGTGATTGCCGATCGGGGTGAGCTGGAGTCGCTGCTCAAGGATACCGAGCAACGTTTCAGCGATAGCCAACCCCACTGCCCTGAACACTGGGGCGGTTATCGCCTGCTGCCAGAACGCATCGAGTTCTGGCAGGGCCGTCCGAGCCGTCTGCACGACCGGCTCAACTATCGCCTGCAGGGTGCCCACTGGATTCTTGAACGCCTGGCACCTTAAGCAGTCTACCGCTCGGGATATGCTGCCGCTGCGGCCTCAAGCCACTGCGGCAGGTCTCGACGCCTGATTTTCTGAGCCCGGGCGCTCGCCAACCGTTCGAGCATGAACGCTTTTTTCTGCTCGTCCTTGCCGGCCAGCGCCAACGCCAGGTCCCGGTCCATCCAGCGTCTGATGCGCACGTACAGCCACCCATGGAAGTACAGCCCGGCGACGGTAGTGACGACAATGATAAAGTAATCCATCCATATCCCTGCTCAGTGGCGCTGTTCTGCGAACAGACCGCGACTGTGTGGTGAGTGCGTGGACAGGCCTGTACGAAGCCTGAATCGAAACATTTTTATCCGGGCAAGACCGTGACAGGCGTCTGGCTGCGGAGTTTAATGGTTACTTGTCCTTTGGAGTTGATGCTATGCGTAAGTCTGTTCTGCTGGTTGCTTCCTTTTCCACCATGGCGATGTTGCTCACTGGCTGCCAATCGAGCTTGACCGGTGACTCCTATTCCCGTGACGAAGCGCGTCGCGTGCAGACGATTCGCATGGGTACCATCGAAGCCCTGCGACCGGTGAAAATCGAAGGTACCAAGACGCCAATCGGCGGCGCGGCGGGTGCAGTGGTGGGCGGTGTCGGTGGTAGCGCCATCGGTGGTGGCCGCGGCAGCATTGTCGCAGCAGTTATCGGTGCCGTCGCAGGCGGCCTGGTAGGCTCGGCAGCCGAAGAAGGCCTGACCCGCACCCAGGGCGTGGAAATCACCGTGCGCGAAGACGACGGCAGCATGCGCGCCTACGTGCAACAGGTTCAGGAAAACGAAGTGTTCCGCGTTGGCGAGCGCGTGCGCATTGCCACGGTTGATGGCACCAGCCGCGTTTCCCACTAAGCGGGAATACGGGTAAAAGAAAACCCCGACCAGGTGACTGGATCGGGGTTTTTCTTTAGCACATGAATTGTTCCCTACGCGGTTTGCAGCACAGGCTTGCGACTGGCCGCCGCCGTTACGGCATAGCCAATCAATGCGGCCAGGATCGAACCGGTCAGGATCCCCATGCGGTCCATGCCTGCGTAGTCACTGACGCCCGGCTCAAAGGCCAGCGAACCGACGAACAGGCTCATGGTGAAGCCGATGCCGCAGAGAATCGCCACGCCCAGCACCTGGCCCCAATTGGCCCCCTGGGGCAGGGCGGCGATGCCGGTTTTCACCGCCAGCCAGGTCAGGCCGTACACGCCGACGGTCTTGCCCAGCAGCAGGCCGATCGCGATGCCCATTGGCACGGCGTGGGTGAAGCTTTCGGCGGTCACGCCACTGAGGGACAGGCCGGCGTTGGCGAAGGCGAACAGCGGCAGGATGCCATAGGCCACCCACGGGTGCAGCGCGTGCTCCAGTGAAAGCAGGGGAGAGGGTTCGGCGTTTTTCGTACGCAAGGGGATGCAGAATGCCAGCGTCACGCCGGCCAGCGTGGCATGCACTCCACTCTTGAGCACGCAGACCCAGAGGATCAGGCCAATGATCATGTAGGGGCCGAGCTTGACCACGCCGAGGCGGTTCATCCCGATCAGCGCCGCGATGCAGGCGGCGGCCAGTGCCAGGGACAGGGTCGACAGTTCGCCGGAATAGAAAATCGCGATGATGACGATCGCGCCGAGGTCGTCGATGATCGCCAGGGTCATCAGGAACAACTTCAGCGACACCGGCACGCGTTTGCCCAGCAGCGCCAGTACGCCCAGCGCGAAGGCGATGTCGGTGGCGGTCGGGATCGCCCAGCCGTCCAGGGCCGGTGGGTTGTCACGGTTGAGGAACCAGTAGATCAGCGCCGGGACCACCATGCCGCCAATGGCGGCCGCGCCGGGCAGGACGATCTGCGACGGTTTGGACAGCTGCCCGTCGAGGACCTCACGCTTGACCTCCAGCCCGATCAGCAGGAAGAACAGCGCCATGAGCCCGTCGTTGATCCACAGCAGCAGCGGCTTGGCGATTTTCAGCGCGCCGACCTGAGCGACCACGGGGGTTTCCAGCAGGCCGTTGTAGAGCCACGACAATGGGGAGTTGTTGATGATCAGCGCGAGGATAGCCGCGGCGATCAATAACAGACCGCTGGCAGCTTCCAGCTGAAAGAAACGCGTGAACGTGCTACGCAGAGGCAAAGTCGCTCTCCATCGATAAAGTCAAAAGGTGGCACACCCTAACCCGTACCGTTTGTTGTTAAAACAAAAGTTATATTCTTTTTTGTTATATGTCGTTACAGCGCGATTCTTCGGGCAAGGACCTGAGCCTAGCAGTTGCCGGATGTATTGGAACTCAGCTGTACCTGTGTTTGATGTAGGATTTTTCCTAAGCTTGCAGGTTGAGGCTTTTGACAGGGCCGCCTATTGCCTGATCCATCGAGATAACCACCATGAGCGACAACCGACAGTGGTCCCGCGAAGCCATCCGGATCATCGAAGCCGACTTCCAGCGCAGCGCCGACACTCACCTGATCCCCTTGTCGCTGCCAGGTTTTGCCGGCATCGAGTTGTACTTCAAGGATGAGTCGAGCCATCCCACCGGCAGCCTGAAACACCGCCTGGCGCGGTCGCTGTTCCTGTATGCGCTGTGCAATGGCTGGCTCAAGCCCGGTGCGCCGGTGATCGAGGCGTCCAGCGGCTCGACGGCGATTTCCGAGGCATACTTCGCGCGTTTGCTGGGGGTGCCGTTCATTGCCGTGGTGCCGGCCAGTACGTCGAGGGAAAAGATCGCACAAATCGCGTTCTATGGCGGGCAGACGCATCTGGTCGCGGATCCGACGCAGATCTACGCCGAGTCCGAACGCCTGGCGCGCGAGCACGACGGCCACTTCATCGACCAGTTCACCTACGCCGAGCGTGCGACCGACTGGCGTGCGAACAACAACATCGCCGAATCGATTTTCCAGCAGATGCGTTTCGAAAAGCACCCGGAGCCGAGCTGGCTGGTGTCCAGCCCCGGGACTGGGGGGACGACGGCGACCCTGGGGCGTTACGTACGTTATCGGCAGCACGCCACCCGCGTGTTGTGTGCCGATGCCGAGCGCTCGGTGTTTTTCGATTACTACCAGACCGGCGATGCCAGCCTGCGCCTGGATCACGGTTCGCGGGTCGAAGGCATTGGTCGGCCCCGGGTGGAAGCGTCATTCCTGCCCAAGGTCATCGATGCGATGGTCAAGGTGCCGGACGCATTGTCACTGGCAGCCATGCATTACCTGGCTGAACGTCTGGGGCGGCATGTCGGTGGATCGAGCGGGACCAACCTGATTGGCGCGTTGATGGCGGCGCAGCAGATGGCGGCGGCGGGGGAGCAGGGGTCGATCGTGGCGATTCTGTGCGACAGCGGCGAGCGCTATGCCACGACCTATTACGATCAGGCGTGGCTCAAGGCCGAGGGGTTTGAGTTGAGCGGGTTGATCGATGCGGTGGCCGCGACGGTCGAGCGCGGGGAGCCGCTGCCGGCGAGCGTGTTGCGCGCCAATATCTGACCCCCCTGCACCTGTAGGAGCTGGCTTGCCAGCGAATGCGGTTCGTCATTCAACAGAAACGTTGGCTGATCCACCGCCTTCGCGAGCAAGCCCGCTCCCACAGGGGGTTGGCGTCAGGCTTCGAGGCCCAGGATGTCCCTGGCCACCGCTTCGGCGATGCGAATGCCATCGACCCCCGCCGACAAAATCCCGCCCGCATAACCCGCGCCTTCACCCGCCGGGAACAAGCCTTTCACGTTCAGGCTCTGCATCGACTCGTTACGCGTAATGCGCAGCGGCGACGAAGTACGGGTCTCGATCCCGGTCAACACCGCGTCATGCAGCGAGTAACCGCGAATCTGTTTCTCGAACGCCGGCAAGGCTTCACGAATCGCTTCGATGGCGAAGGCCGGCAAGGCCAGCGCCAGGTCGCCCAGGGCAACGCCCGGTTTGTAGGAGGGTTCGACGCTGCCCAGCGCGGTGGACGGCTTGCCGGCGATGAAGTCGCCGACCAATTGCGCCGGTGCTTCGTAGTTGCTGCCACCGAGCACAAAGGCGTGGGATTCCAGGCGTTCCTGCAGCTCGATACCGGCCAGCGGGCCGCCCGGATAATCGACTTCCGGGGTAATCCCGACAACGATCCCGGAGTTGGCGTTGCGCTCGTTGCGCGAGTACTGGCTCATGCCATTGGTGACCACGCGGTTCGGCTCGGAGGTCGCCGCCACCACCGTACCGCCCGGGCACATGCAGAAGCTGTAGACCGAACGGCCGTTCTTGGCGTGGTGCACCAGTTTGTAGTCGGCGGCGCCGAGTTTCGGGTGGCCGGCGTACTTGCCCAGGCGCGCGCGGTCGATCAGCGACTGCGGGTGCTCGATACGGAAACCGACCGAGAACGGCTTGGCTTCCATGTACACGCCGCGACCGTGGAGCATGCGGAAGGTGTCCCGGGCACTGTGGCCCAGGGCCAGGATCACGTGTTTGGAGTGGATCTGCTCGCCGCCATCGAGTTCGACGCCGACCAGTTGGCCGTCTTCGATCAGCACGTCGGTCACCCGTTGCTGGAAGCGCACTTCGCCGCCCATGGCGCGAATCTGCTCACGCATGTTTTCCACCACGCCCGTCAGACGGAACGTACCGATGTGCGGTTTGCTGACGTAGAGGATTTCTTCCGGGGCGCCGGCCTTGACGAATTCATTGAGGACTTTACGGCCGATGAACTTCGGGTCCTTGATCTGGCTGTAGAGCTTGCCGTCGGAGAAGGTCCCCGCGCCGCCCTCGCCGAATTGCACGTTGGACTCGGGGTTGAGCACGCTTTTACGCCACAGGCCCCAGGTGTCCTTGGTGCGCTGGCGCACTTCGGTGCCGCGTTCGAGGATGATCGGCTTGAAGCCCATCTGCGCCAGCAGCAGCCCGGCGAAGATCCCGCACGGTCCGAAGCCGACGACGACAGGGCGCACGCTCAGGTCGGCCGGCGCCTGGCCAACCATTTTGTAGCTGACATCCGGTGCCACGTTGACGTTACGGTCATCGGCGAACCTGTTCAGTACCGAGGCCTCATCGCGAACATCGAGGTCGATGGTGTAGATGAAGCACAGCTCGGAGGACTTTTTGCGCGCATCGTAGCTGCGCTTGAACAAGGTGAAATCGACCAGGTCATCGCTGGAGATGCCCAGGCGCTGCAGGATGGCAGGGCGCAGGTCTTCATCGGGATGGTCGATCGGCAGCTTGAGTTCGGTGATTCGTAACATGGCAGGATCCGGTTCGCGGGGCGCACAACTGCGCCAGGGCGTTTGAAACCGGCGATTATAAGCCCCAAAGGCGCAGGCCCGTGAGGCTAAAACGATCAGTCGTCGCGCGAACCGCCGAAATACCCGCAACCGCGCTGTACCTTGCCATCGATGCGCAGTTCGGCAGTCATGTGCTGCAGACTGCCTGTGCTGTTGTCGATGCAGCGTTGTGGCGCGACCCACAGTTCTATGTGCTGGTTGTTGGCTTCGGTGCTGAGGTTGAAGCGGCCTTCGCCCAATTGTTCTTCGACGTAGGGCACGGCCAACGGTGGCTGGCCGGCGCGTTCCACGACCATGCCTTTGCCGGTGACGCTCACGCTCCACTCGGGGGCATGGCCGGTGGCGCGCAGGATCAGCGGCTTGAAATTTGGATCGGCGCAGGCGGTGGCGGAGCGCTCGACGCGGTACAGCGTTTCCACGTCGAGCTGATCTTCGCCGTTACCGGGAACGATGCGCCCACGCACGTCGGCAAACAGCTTGCCCTGGGCATCGGCGAGGCTCGCGGCCTGTTGCAGGACGCTGGTGCTGCCCGTGTCATTGACCAGGTAACGGCGTTGCTCGCCGCACGGCTGGAACAGCAGTTTGCCGTCGGCGGCGCTCAACTGGCCCTGCAGGCGGGTCTGCCCGACGTGGGAGGCACTTTCACGCTGGCCGTCGAACAACTGGCAGGCCGCGAACAGGGGGAACAGGGCAACAAGGACTAAGGAACGGGCAGCACGCATCTTGGGGTCTCCTGACAAGTGCCGCCACGTTACTCAGCCTGACCGTTCATCACAACCCTGCATTACGCCGGGCTTTTTGTAGGAGCTGGCGCAGCCTGCGATCTTTTGATGTTGTTTGAGGCGATTGAAAATCAAAAGCCAGATCAAAAGATCGCAGCCTGCGGCAGCTCCTACCCCACGTGAAAGGTCTGGCCCGTCTGCAAGCCTTCGACGCTTTTGGCGTAGGCCAATGCCACATCCTCGGCAGGAACCGGCTTGTAGCCACGGAAATAGGGGGCATAGCTGCCCATGGCTTCGACGAGGACGGTCGGGCTGATCGAGTTCACGCGTAAGCCGCGTGGCAACTCGATGGCGGCAGCGCGGACGAAACTGTCCAGCGCACCGTTGACCAGCGCAGCGGATGCGCCACTGCGGATCGGGTCGTGGCTGAGTACGCCGGTGGTGAGTGTGAAGGATGCACCTTCATTGGCGAACTCACGGCCGATCAGCACCAGGTTGACCTGGCCCATCAGCTTGTCCTTGAGGCCCAGGGCAAAACTCTCTTCGCTCATTTCGGCCAACGGTGCGAAGGTCACGTTACCGGCGGCGCACACCACTGCATCGAATTTGCCGGTCTGTTCGAACAGTCGGCGAATCGACGTGCTGTCACTGATGTCCACCTGAAAATCACCGCTGCTGCGGCCAATGCGGACGATCTCGTGGCGCTGGGACAGCTCTTTGTCGACGGCCGAACCGATGGTGCCGCTGGCGCCAATCAAAAGAATTTTCATACTGGCTGATCCTCGTTGGATTGAGTAAGGCTTCAGTTTAGAGTGGTTTTTTCCGGCGATAAGCGCACTAATGGGCAACCTTTGGTTTTCAAATGGAAACAATCCATGAGCGAAATGGATGACCTGGCCGCCTTCGCGATATTGATCGAAGCGGGCAGTTTTACCCTGGCGGCGCAGCAGTTGGGTTGCAGCAAGGGCCAGTTGTCCAAGCGCATCAGCCAGTTGGAAGCGCAGTTTTGCGTGGTCCTGCTGCAGCGCACCACGCGGCGCTTGAGCCTGACGGCGGCGGGCGCGGCGTTGTTGCCCCAGGCCCAGGCGCTGGTGGTGCAAGTCGAGCGCGCGCGCCAGGCCCTGGCACGCCTGAAGGACGACATGGCGGGCCCGGTGCGGATGACGGTTCCGGTGTCGCTTGGGGAAACTTTCTTCGATGGTTTGTTGCTGGAGTTCTCCGCCCAGTATCCCGAGGTGCAGATCGAACTGGAGCTCAACAACAATTACCGTGACCTGTCCCGGGACGGCTTCGATCTGGCGATCCGCTCCGATGTGGCGATCGATCAGCGCCTGGTGGCGCGGCCGTTGTTGGCGTGGCGGGAATTGACCTGCGCCAGCCCGGCCTATCTGGAGCAATACGGTGAACCGCAGACGCCTCAGGCGCTGGCCGAGCACCGCTGCCTGCTCAATAGCCACTACAGCGGTCGGGAGGAGTGGCTGTATCACCAGCAACACGAACTGTTGCGGGTACGGGTTTCCGGTCCGTTCGCCAGCAACCATTACAACTTGTTGAAAAAAGCCGCCCTGGCTGGCGCCGGCATTGCCCGTTTACCGTCCTACGCCTTACCGGAGGAATTGGCTGACGGGCGTTTGCGCTGGCTCCTGCGTGATTATCAGACCCGGAGCATGCCGATGTACCTGGTGCACCCGTATCAAGGTGGGTTGCCCAGGCGCACGCAGGTGCTGGCGGATGATTTGATCGGCTGGTTCAAGCGCAGCGGCGAGGCGCTGGACAGGCTTTAACGTGAAAGCCTGACACGACACAAAACCTGTGGGAGCGGGCTTGCTCGCGAATGCGGAGTGTCAGCCAGCATTGATGTTGAATATGAAACCGTATTCGCGAGCAAGCCCGCTCCCACAAGGTTTCTCATTGTCAGTTAGGTTGTGGCGGGCATAAAAAAACGGCCCGCGAAGGCCGTTTTCTGGTTACCCCGAAGGCTTAGCCACCGAGGTACGCATCACGCACTTTCGGATCGGTCAGCAGCGCTTCACCGGTGCCTGTCATCACTACCCGGCCGTTCTCCAGAACGTAGGCGCGGTCAGCGATTTTCAGGGCCTGGTTGGCGTTCTGCTCGACCAGGAACACCGTCACACCGTCCTTGCGCAGCTGTTCGATGATGTCGAAGATCTGCTGGATGATGATCGGGGCCAGGCCTAGCGAAGGCTCGTCGAGCAGCAGCAGCTTGGGCTTGCTCATCAGCGCGCGGCCGATGGCGAGCATTTGCTGTTCGCCGCCGGACATGGTGCCGCCACGCTGGCTGAAGCGCTCTTTCAGGCGTGGGAAAAGTCCGAGGACCTTGTCCATCTGTTCCTGATAGTCGCCCTTGGCGGTGAAGAAACCACCCATGGAGAGGTTTTCTTCCACGGTCAGGCGGGAAAACACCCGACGACCTTCCGGCACCACGGCAATGCTCTTGCGCATGATCTGCGAAGAATCCTGGCCGACCAGTTCCTCACCCATGTAGCGGATGCTGCCGCTGTGGGCCCGAGGCGAACCGCACAGGGTCATCAGGAGTGTGGACTTGCCGGCACCGTTGGCGCCAATCAGGGTCACGATCTCGCCCTGGCGGACTTCGACGTTGACGCTGTGCAGGGCCTGGATCTTGCCGTAGAAGGTGGAAACGTTTTCGAATTGCAGCATTTACGCTTCCCCCAGGTAGGCTTTGATCACTTCAGGATTGTCGCGGATCTGTTCCGGCGTACCGTTGGCCAGGGGGGTGCCCTGGTTGATCACGACGATGTGGTCGGAAATGCTCATGACCAGTTTCATGTCGTGTTCGATCAGCAGCACAGTGACGTTGTGCTCTTCACGCAACATGCCTATCAGCGCCTTCAGGTCTTCGGTTTCCTTCGGGTTCAGGCCGGCGGCCGGCTCGTCGAGCATGAGGATCCTCGGACGGGTCATCATGCAGCGGGCGATTTCCAGGCGCCGTTGCTGACCGTAGGCCAGGGTACCGGCCGGACGGTTGGCGAACTCCTTGAGGTTGACCTTTTCCAGCCAGTACTCGGCGAACTCCATGGCCTCGCGTTCGCTCTTGCGGAAACCCGGGGTCTTGAACAGGCCGGACAGGAAGTTGGTGTTCAGGTGGCGATGCTGGGCGATCAAGAGATTCTCGACCGCGGTCATGTCCTTGAACAACCGCACGTTCTGGAAGGTACGCACCACGCCCTTGAGGGCGATCTTGTGGCCCGGCAGGCCCTCGATCGGCTCGCCATCGAGCAGGATGCTGCCGCCGCTCGGCTTGTAGAAGCCGGTCAGGCAGTTGAACACGGTGGTCTTGCCGGCGCCGTTGGGGCCGATCAAGGCAACCACTTGTTTCTCTTTCACGCTCAAGGCAACGCCGTTGACCGCCAGCAAGCCGCCGAAGCGCATGCTCAGGTTTTCTACTTTAAGGATCTCGCGGCTCATTTGCGCAGCTCCATGTGAGGACGTTGCATGGGCAGCAGACCCTGAGGGCGCCAGATCATCATCAGTACCATCAAGGCACCGAACATCAACATGCGGTACTCACTGAACTCACGCATCATTTCCGGCAGCAGGATCATCACCACCGCCGCCAGGATCACACCCAGCTGCGAGCCCATGCCACCCAGCACCACGATGGCGAGGATGATCGCCGACTCGATGAAGGTGAACGACTCCGGTGTCACCAGGCCCTGGCGCGCAGCGAAGAAGCTACCGGCGAAACCGGCGAAGCTGGCACCCAGGGTGAACGCCGAGAGCTTGATGATGGTCGGGTTCAGACCCAGTGCACGGCAGGCGATTTCGTCTTCACGCAATGCTTCCCACGCGCGGCCAAGCGGCATGCGCAGCAAGCGGTTGATGACGAACAGCGCACCCAGGGCCAGCAACAGCGCAACCAGGTAGAGGAAGATCACCTTGTTGATCGAGTTGTATGCCAGGCCGAAATACTCGTGGAAGGTTTGCATGCCTTCCGCGGCTTTACGTTCGAAGGTCAGGCCGAAGAACGTCGGTTTCTCGATGTTGCTGATGCCGTTCGGACCGCCCGTGAGGCCGGTCAGGTTACGCAGGAACAGACGGATGATTTCACCGAAGCCCAGGGTCACGATCGCCAGGTAGTCACCGCGCAGGCGCAGCACCGGGAAGCCGAGCAGGAAGCCGAAGGTGGCGGCCATCAGGCCGGCGATCGGCAGGCAGATCCAGAAGCTCAGGCCGTAGTAGTGCGACAGCAGCGCATAGCTGTAGGCGCCCACGGCGTAGAAGCCGACGTAACCGAGGTCGAGCAGGCCCGCCAGGCCGACCACGATGTTCAGGCCCAGGCCGAGCATCACGTAGATCAGCACCAGCGTCGCGATATCCACCGCGCCGCGAGAACCGAAGAACGGCCAGACCAGGGCGCCGGCGATCAAGGCAATGATGATCCAGCGCTGGGTGGTCGGCAGGGTCAGGAAGTTACTGGCCTTGGCCGGGATCAGCGGCATGCTTGGCGACGAGCGCCAGGCCGAGCTGATCTGCTGGTCGAACAGCACGCGCAGGAACATCAGCACCGAACACACGGCGATGGTGATCAGGGTGGCGTCGCTGGTGCCATGAACTTCGAGGTTGATGCCGACGATGGTCAGCTTCAGGCCGAGTACCGGGTAGGCCACGGCCCATACCAGCAAGGCACTGAACAGTGCCTGTTTAAGATTCCTAGTCATACCTTCTCAACCTCCGGACGGCCCAGCAGGCCGGTTGGCCGGAACAACAACACCAAAACCAAGAGACCGAAAGCCACGACGTCCTTGTACTGGTCGCCGAAGACATCGGCACCGAAGGCTTCCGCCACACCCAGTACCAGCCCGCCGAGCATGGCGCCCGGAATGCTGCCGATACCGCCCAGTACCGCCGCGGTGAAGGCCTTGAGGCCGACCAGGAAACCGGCGTTGGGGTTGATCACGCCGTATTGCATGCTCAGCAGCACGGCCGCGATGGCCGCCAGCGCAGCACCGATGACGAAGGTCAGGGCGATGATGTTGTTGGTGTTGATACCCAGCAGGTTGGCCATCTTGATGTCTTCGGCGCAGGCACGGCAGGCGCGACCCAGGCGAGAGCGGGAGATGAACAGCGTCAGGCCGAGCATGGCGACCAGGGTCACCACGAACACCACGATTTGCATGTAGGAAATCAGCACTTCATGTGCACCACCTGGCCCGAAGGTAAAGTTGCCCGGAATCAGGTTGGGGATGGATTTGTCCTTGGAGTCTTGCGCCAGCAGAACCGTGTTCTGCAGGAAGATCGACATGCCGATGGCGGAAATCAGCGGGATCAGACGGTTGCTGCCGCGCAACGGGCGGTAGGCGATCCGTTCGATGCTGTAGCCGTAGGCACTGGTGACGACGATGGTCGCCAGGAAAGCGGCGGTCATCAACAGCGGAACACTGTCGAGTCCCAGCATGGCCAGCCCGGCGATGGCGATGAACGCCACGTAGGAGCCGATCATGTACACCTCGCCGTGGGCGAAGTTGATCATTCCAATGATGCCGTAAACCATCGTATAGCCGATGGCGATCAGGGCATACGTGCTGCCAATGGTCAGGCCATTAACCAGCTGTTGGAAGAAGTGATAGATGTCAGGCATTACAGCGCTCCTAAAAACCTGATACGCATTTCACTGGTGGAGTCATTTTCCCGCCCGGGCCCCGTGGATCTGCATCCACTTCGAATCCGGGGTTTGCCAGCGAACCGCTGATGACGGTTTTGAGATTTTCAGGTGGGGAGACTGGCGGATCACGCCAGCGCGGCCCAGGTACGTTCGTAAAACAAAGCCCACGGCACGCCGTGGGCTTTATTGGCAGTCAGTCAGGCAAGACCTTACTGAGGCTTGGCTTCAGTTTTTGGTTTGCCGAAGTGCCACTCGTAGACCACGAATTTGAAGTCTTTCAGGTCGCCTTTCTCGTCGAAGGCCAGGTCGCCAGTTGGAGTCTTGAAGGTACCCGCGTGGATGGCTTCAGCCACTTTGGTCGCGTCTTCGGACTTGGCGGCCTTGATGCCGTCGGCGATCACGGTCACAGCCGAGTAGGCCGGGAACACGAACGGACCGCTCGGGTCTTCTTTCTTGGCCTTGAACGCATCAGCCAGGGCAACGTTGGCCGGATCCTGGTCGAAGGATTTCGGCAGGGTCACCAGCAGGCCTTCGGAAGCGTCCTTGGCGATCTGCGAGATGGAGTCGTTACCCACGCCTTCCGGACCCATGAACTTGGCTTTCAGGCCTTTTTCCTGGGCTTGACGCAGGATCAGGCCCAGCTCCGGGTGGTAGCCGCCGTAGTAGACGAAGTCGACGTTGGCTTGCTTGAGCTTGGCGATGATCGAGGAGAAGTCCTTGTCGCCGGCGTTGACGCCTTCGAACACGGCAACCTTGGTGCCTTTCTTCTCGAGGGTCTGTTTAACGGCGGTGGCGATGCCTTCACCGTATTGCTGTTTGTCGTGCAGGACGGCAACGATTTTCGGTTTGACGAAATCGGCGATGTAGTTACCGGCGGCAGGGCCTTGGGCGCTGTCCAGGCCGATGGTGCGGAACACCATTTTGTAACCACGAGCGGTGATGTCCGGGCTGGTGGCAGCCGGGGTGATCATGATCACGCCTTCGTCTTCGTAGATGTCCGAAGCCGGTTGAGTGGAGCTGGAGCACAGGTGACCGACCACGAACTTGACGCCGTCGTTGACGACTTTGTTCGCGACCGCTACCGCTTGTTTTGGATCACAGGCGTCATCGTATTCGACGGCTTCGAGCTTCTTGCCGTCTACGCCGCCTTTGGCGTTGATCTGTTCAATGGCCATTTTGGCGCCGCTGAACTGCATGTCGCCGTATTGGGCTACAGGACCGGTCTTGGGGCCGGCGATGCCGATCTTGATGGTGTCAGCTGCGAACGAATGGCTGGCAACCCCGGCCAGAACCATAGCGGCAAACAGTTTGGAAATCTGCTTAGTAGCCTTAGTCATAGTGCTCCACTCTTACTGTTGTAATTTTTATAGTCCTGGCGCCGTTGGCAGCAGAACCGGGTCAGATATCTACGACATCCCCCGGAAAAGCCCCCCGGCAACTGTACCGGTACAGTGTAGAGCGCCGATTGTCAGCCTGGGAAGCTGGCGCCAGGGGGCAAAACTTGGGGGTGTCGCTTTTTTGAAAGAAAAAGTCAGAATTGCGGCGGGGTTTTGACGGGCTTATAGCCAGATTCCGTGCATTCCTTGGCTTTCCTGCGCTTTTCATTCGGTCACTCAAATTGCATCTGGGTTTTTCTGCCTGACCACCGACGTTATCATTGCGTCGATTTCTTTTCCGGACCGGACCCATGACTGAAGAACCTAGCACCCTCTATGCCAAACTGCTCGGAGAAACCGCATCTATTTCCTGGAAGGAACTGGAGCCGTTCTTCGCCAAGGGTGCCCTATTGTGGGTCGACCCGAGCCTCGATTTGATCGCCGCAGCCGAAGCTGTAGCCACTGATGAAGGCGAGAAAGTGGCTGCCTGGCTGGCCGAAGACAAGGTCGCCAAGCTGTCTGAAACGCGGGCGCTGGATCTTTTCGAGCGCGATCCACAGCTGTGGGCTGTGGTGGTTTCGCCGTGGATCCTGATCCAGGAAAGAGCGCAGGCCTGAGTGCGCGCACCATGGTGGTGCCATGGCTGAGACAAGGAAAGTGTGTAGCCGAGTAGCGTGATGGCAGGTTGCCGTAGAGAAAGGCCACGCTTCACGGTGACGTAAACGTAACGGGAACAGTTGGTAGGACAGCTGAGCGGCTGACCAATTGTTTCTGGATGTTGAAAGGCCGTTGAATTCGAGATCGTTTTCGCTGGCAAGCCAGCTCCTGCAGGAATTGATATCGAACACCTATTTCGTGAACGACACCGAACCCTGTAGGAGCTGGCTTGCCAGCGACGGGAGCGACTCGGTATCACGCCTTGATCAGTAACTCTTGCCTGTGTGGTTATTCAACGAAATCACCTTGGTCTTGCCAATCCGGTGACGATAGATCTCACGCAGGTACTTGATCGCTTTCTTCACGCAATCGCGCGACAGCCGTATGTCGTTGATCGAGACGAACTTGTCCTTGTCGTTGATCAGCTCGCGATACTTCTTCTCGTACATCGGCTTGATTGCGTACCAGTTGGTATCGAGGATTTTCGCCGGGTTCTCGAACTCGTTGAGCAGGTCGTCGATCAGGTCTTCATCGAAATGTTCGTTGATGATGAAGTCCAGGACCGAGTTGTCCAGGGTGTCATCGAAGCGGTACGGCGTACGGGCAAAGCAGCGCTTGATGAACGCCACGATCAAGGTCAGGAAATCGTCCGACAGGCACGGGCTCTTGGCGATCAGGGTGGTCAGCGACAGGTTGGCCGAGGCGCCGATCACCAACGCATAGCGCTTGAGCGTGGTGTTGGGGAACAGGCTGTTGAGGTGGGTCTTCAAGCGGTTCAGGTCCATGTAGGACAGCTTGTAGTCCTTGGGCAGGGAAACGATCGACACCACCGATGAGCAGTTCTTGAAGAAGTGCAGATCGTGCAGGGCGGCCGCGTCATACCCCGAATTCTTGTACTGCTCCAGCGCCGCGCGATAGCGCTTGGACTCGATGGGCAGCAGGCTGATGCCTTCGATGGCCTGGGTGACCTTGTTGAAGTGCGGCAGGTCGATGGAGCGGAAGAACAGGTCGTCGATGTTCAGGCGCTGCGGTTCTTTGTCGAAGACCTTGAACTTGTCGCTGCTCGGCGGCGGGGTTTCCGGCACCACGGATTCGGCATAGGCAATGGCCACCGGGCCGGCGAGACTCATGAACAGGTCGTTGGCGTCCAGGCGAATGGTTTCGCCGATGTCGATGCCCGCACGGCGGAAATAGTTCTGGTCGTAGTCGGTGGTGACCGCCTGAGCCGTCAGAATGTTGAAGATCTGCTGCGAGATGTACTGGTTGGCATGCTTTTCCATCGCGTTGACGTCGATGTTCTGGATGTTGCCGTCATCGCTTTCTTCGGCATAACGCATGATGTCGTTGGAGATCAGCATCATCGCGTTCCATGGGCGGATACGACCCATGACGCTGGCTTCACTGCTGTCTTCGTTGGCGAAGTTGTAGGAGAAGTCCCATTCTTCCGACAGGTATTTGCACAGCAGGCGGCCGGCGTTGATGTGCAGCGCCTCGGACATTTCACTGCGGTGATCGGATATGTTTGGCAGTACGCAGATGCCGCTGGTGAAGATCGGTTCGAAGACGAAGGAATGACCGCTTTTGCTGTCGTGCTCGTCCATCGGCCGGGTGTCGAACGTCTTGTTCATGTACGAGTGTTGCTGGGCCAGGCCGAATTCCGAAGCCATGCCCGAACCGGTACCGCCACCGGCACTGAAGATCGAGAAATACAGGCGCGACTGGTTGGCCTTGATGCCACAGCTGTCGATCAGGTACGAGTGGATCATCTTCCAGTCGGGGCTGGAGAAACGCTGGGTGTCCTTGTTCAGGATGATCTTGGCCAGGTACTGGCCGAGAATCGGCGCGTTACCGGCACCACCGGCATGGACTTCCGACAGGTCCATGATTTTCATTTTGCTGTAGTCGCGCAGGAAACCGCTCTTTTCGCCTTTGCGCGAGAAGCGGATACGCCCGGCGATGTCCTTGTCCAGGTCGCCCAGCATCACCAGCGGTTCGACCAGGAACACCGGTTTGGTCGCCTTGTTCGACCCCAGGCGCAAATTGTTGCGAATCCACTGTGCCGGGCTATAGCCTTTTTCCGCATAGCGCTTGTCTGGCGACAGGCGATCTTCGTTGTTGAATTCGTTGAGGTAGAACTTGCGGGCGTTGTAGACCAGTTCCGCGACATCCAGCGCGATGTTCGAACCGCAGCGGCCCAGGCCAATCAGGCACACCGAAGGGAATTCCTGATCGTTGTGCTGTTCGTTGTCACCTTCCAGATGCGCTGGGCGCGGGAACACCATGTCGCGCAGGCCGTCGAGGTTGTCGAGGATGCGATCGGTGTTGGTTTCGGTGAAGTACAGGTATTGCTGGGTCGCCAGCGGGCGCGACGGCGTCAATGGCTTCGACGGTGCGGGGCTGTTCGCCGCCGGGCTCAGCGTCAGGTCGGAAAGCGCAGGGGCTGGATTGTTTTTAGAAGTCATTGTTCGCCATGTACCTGGGCTGGTGGGTCGGGCAACCTGTTGTCGTCGACCATCACGGAATGAGAACTCGCGTCTTTTATCAGCGCGAATTGTCCCGGGCGGCGCAGCCAATTGGCGCGTCGCCCGGCGGAATCCTTTCCTGAGTCTTGATAAATCGGCCAGTATTCGCTGTTCTTTAATCAAAAGGAGGCAAAATGATGTCAACGCTACCGTCCCTGGGTTTTGCCGGAATCGGCCTGATGGGCTTGCCGATGTGCCAGCGTTTGCTCGCCGCGGGTTACCCGCTGACGGTGTGGAACCGCAATCCGGCCAAGTGCGCAGAGCTGGTCGAGGCCGGGGCACGCCAGGTCGCCACACCTGCCGAGTTGTGCCAGCACGCCGAGGTGGTGATGTTGTGCCTGGCGGATACCTCAGTGGTCCGGGAGGTGGTTTTCGGCGAGTCGGGCATTGCCGAGGGGGCGAAAAAGGGTCAGCTGCTGGTGGATTTTTCCAGTCTGGAGCCCACGGCGACCCGGGAAATGGCGACAGAACTCGGCAAGACCGGCATGGGTTGGCTGGATGCGCCGGTGTCCGGTGGGGTGGTGGGGGCCGAAGCCGGCAGCCTGGCGATCATGGTCGGCGGCAGCGCGGCAGACCTTGAGCGGGTCAAACCGGTTTTGCAGAGGCTCGGCCAGCGGGTGACGCACATGGGCGCGGTGGGAGCAGGGCAGGTGACCAAGGCCTGCAACCAGATGATCGTTGCCTGCAATGCGCTGGTCATCGCCGAAGTGGTGGCCCTGGCGGAGCGCTCCGGGGTCGATGCCAGCCTGATCGCCGAGGCATTGGCCGGTGGGTTTGCCGATTCGAGGCCCTTGCAGTTCCTTGCACCGCAAATGGCCCAGAGCCGTTTCGAACCGGTCAAATGGCACGTGCGGACCTTGCTCAAGGATCTGGATTCAGCGGTGAAGTTTTCCCGCGAACAAGGTTCGGCGACGCCGATCAGCGGCCTGGCCGCGCAATTGATGCGCCTGCATGGGGCCCAGGGTTTCCTCGAGAAAGACCCCTCTACATTAGTGCAGATGTACCGTGCACAAGACTCAGGGGCGTGACGCTGTACGATTGCTTGCGCTGGTTGATTTCGTTCAGCACGGGCCGCAGTTCCGCCAGCGGTACCGGGCGACTGAGCAGGTAACCCTGGACGAAGTCGCAGCCGTGGCGCTCGAGAAACTGGTACTGCTCGAAGGTTTCGACGCCTTCGGTGACCACCTCCAGATGCAGGGTGTGGGCCATGACGATAATGGCCTGGACGATCTCCATGTCCTGGGTGGCGATTGGAATGTCCTGGATGAATGAGCGGTCGATCTTCAGCGTGTTCAGCGGCAAGCGCTTGAGGTAAGCCAGGGATGAGTAACCGGTGCCGAAGTCATCGATCGACAGCGACACGCCGAGGGCGCGTACCTGGCGCAGCGACACCAGCGTATCGGCGATGCTGCCCATCAGCGCATTCTCGGTGACCTCCAGTTCCAGTCGGTGGGGCTCTACCCCGGCGCTGTGCAACGCCAGGGAGATTTCGTCGCTCAATTCTTCGCGCGCCAGGGTCAGGGGCGAGCAATTGATGGCGATCTTCAGGTTCGCGCAACCCTGGTGCGACAGCTCGCCCAGGTCCTCGCAGGCCTTGCGCAGCACCCAGTTGTCCAGTTCGGTGATCAGGCCATTGGCCTCTGCGATGCCAATGAAGCGGTCCGGCGCAAGAAATCCATGGACCGGGTGCTGCCAACGGATCAAGGCTTCGAGTTTGCTGACCTGGCCGGTTTTCAGGTCATAGATCGGTTGGTAATAGAGCATCAGGCCGGTGTCTTCGCGCAGGGCATGGCGCAGTTCTTCTTCCAGTTGCAGTTCCAGCATGGCGCGCGCCTTGAGGTTGGCACTGAAGAAATTCAGCCCATTGCGGCCACTGTCCTTGGATTGATACAGCGCCAGGTCGGCGTTTTTCAGCAGTTCTTCGCAAGTCTTGCCGTCCTCGGGGAACACGCTGATGCCGATGCTGGTGGTCATGACCATGCGCCGCCCGGACAGCTCGATGGGTTCCTTGAGCTTCTGCATGATGCGCTGGGCCATCTGGCGCGCTTCATCACGGTCATGCAGGTCGATGAGGATGCAGAATTCGTCGCCACCAAAGCGTGCCACCACATCTTCATGGGTGCGCACCGAGCTCTTGATGTGCCGGGCGAGCACCTTGAGCAGTTCATCGCCGGCATCGTGGCCGAGGCTGTCGTTTATGCGCTTGAAATGATCGATGTCGAGGAACAGGACGGCGAGCATGCCGCCTGCCTGGGTGCGCTCCAGGAGCTTCTCGGCGAACAGCTGGTTGAACCCGCGACGGTTGACCAGGTTGGTCAGGGCGTCGTAGTGCGCCACCTGTTGCAGGGACATGCGCGCCTGGTCCAGTTGGCTGAGCAGCGAGTTGACCCGCAGCAGGTCGCGGTCCTTGTGCTGCAGCTTCTTGTCCGCCAGCGCCGCGCTGATGCAACTGCCGATGATCAGCAGGGTCATGACGGCGACCGTCAGGCCCAGTTGCAGATGGTTGTTTTCACCCGGCTGGGGCAGCAGGCTGCCGTTTGGCAGGACCAGGGAGAAGGCGGCCATGCCGGTGAAATGCAGGGTGAAGATGCCGGCTCCCAGCACCAGGCTGCCGCCGCATTTGAGCAACTGATTGAACAATCCCTCACCCGTGCGCAGATAGCTGGCCAGCAGCAACGCCGCCAGACTGGCGCCGATGGCGATCATGATCGAAAGGATGAACAGCCCGGGATGGTAATAAGCCGTCGCTTGCGTACGCATGGCGGCCATGCCCACGTAATGCATGGTGGCGATGCCCAGGCCGATGATGATCGACGCCTTGCAGCATTGCCGGAAATTCAGGGCGGGCAGGCTGAGGGTGTGCATCGCCAGCCATGACGCACACAGGGCGATCAACAGGGACACAAGGGTGATGGGCAAATGGTACTGCACGTCGATCGGCGCCTGGAACGCCAGCATGCCAATGAAGTGCATGGCCCAGATTCCGCCGGCCAGGCATCCGGCGCCGATCCAGCGCCAAAGGCGTTGGGACGCTGGTTTTTGCGCCTGGGCAACCCGTTCGGCCATATCCAGTGTGGCAAAACTGCCAGCGCAGGCGACCAGAAAAGCCAGCAGCACCAGGAAAGGGTCATGTGCGCAATGGAGTATGACCTGTCCGCTGTCTGCCAGCTCTGTGGTGAAATGCAGACCAAGCCACTCCATAGCGTGCCCCGTGGTTGTCTCCCTGCCGGCAATCAACGCTGGCGAATGTGTTGGAGTATAGAAGCCGTGCATCGAACGCAAGGAATAGTGGCACATTGTCTCCCAATGATTTTGGAATGGGCTTTAGTGCGTTTGGAAATAAAATGTCGCATGGGCCGCGTCGGTGCCCATGGGCGGGTATCAGCTTTACGAATAATTACAGACAGTCCCGGCCCGCATGACTAGATTGCAGGTTCCGGGTGGCAGGCAAGCCCCCATAACAATAAAAAAGAGACGGACCCATGCAGAACTCGACCCAAGCGGCGAATGCCTGGCGCATTCTGTTCCTGCTGTTCCTGGCCAACCTGTTCAACTTCTTCGACCGCACCATCCCCGCCATCATCATCGAACCGATCCGCATGGAGTGGCACCTCAGCGACTTTCAATTGGGGATCATCGGTACGGCATTCACCATCGTCTACGCGATCGCCGGCCTGCCGCTGGGGCGAATGGCCGATACCGGCTCGCGCAGCAAGTTGATGGGCTGGGGCCTGGCGGCATGGAGCGGCCTGACCGCAGTCAACGGCATGGTCGGCAGCTTCTGGAGTTTCCTGATCGTGCGCATGGGCGTCGGCATCGGCGAAGCCAGTTACGCGCCAGCCGCCAATTCGTTGATCGGCGACCTGTTTCCGGCACATCGCCGGGCGCGGGCCATGGGCATCTTCATGCTCGGGCTGCCGTTGGGTCTGCTATTGGCGTTCTTCACTATCGGCGCGATGGTCAAGGCCTTCGACAGCTGGCGCGCCCCGTTCTTCATTGCCGCGGTACCGGGGCTGATCCTGGCGATCTTCATGTTTTTCATCAAGGAACCGAAACGTGGCGCGGCCGAAAGCGTGCAGGTGTCCCAGGAGAAGATCGACCGGCCGATCCGCCGGGTGCTGGCAGTGCCGACCTTCCTGTGGCTGGTGATGGCGGGACTCTGTTTCAACTTCGCCACCTATGCCTGTAACTCGTTCATGGTGCCGATGCTGCAACGTTATTTCCTGATGCCGTTGCAGGAGGCCGCAGTGGCGACGGGGGTGATCGTCGGCGTCACCGGGTTGTTCGGCCTGACGTTGGGCGGCTGGGTGGCGGACAAGATCCATCAGCGGGTTGCCAACGGTCGTCTGCTGTTCGCCGCGTTCAGCCTGATCATTTCAACCCTGTGCACGGCGTGGGCGCTGCATTCGGGGCGGATCGAGATCGGCGTGTTCGTGGCCATCTTCAGCCTGGGCTGGTTGTTTGCCTATAACTTCTATACCTGCGTTTACACGGCAATCCAGGACGTGGTCGAGCCGCGCCTGCGGGCCACCGCCATGGCCTTGTTCTTCGCCGGGCTGTACCTGTTGGGCGGTGGGTTGGGGCCCGTGGTGGTCGGCGCCTTGTCCGATCACTTTGCCCACACGGCGATGCTCGCGGCGGGTGCCGGGCAGATGACCGAGGCGTTCAAGGCGGTGGGCCTGCATGACGCGATGTACCTGATCCCGGTAGCGCTGTTCTTCACCATGGTGTTCCTGGTGTTGGCGTCGCGGTGTTTTGTGCGCGATGCCAAGCGGATGAAGGATGGGTTGGGTAGCGTAGTCGAGCCTGAGGGGGCCGCGGCGACTGCTTAATCGCTTTCGCGAGCAAGCCCGCTCCCACAGGGGGATTGCATTCCAGATGTGGGAGCGGGCTTGCTCGCGAAGAGGTAATAAGTAGCACTACAAAACTCAAGCAAACAAAAAAGGCCCGCATCGCTGCGGGCCTTTTTGTTCAAGCGGTGAAGCGGGGGGACTTAACCCGCCACCAACACCCGAATCGCTTCCAGTCGCAGCGCAGCCTTGTCGAGCATGGCCAGGCCTTGTTCGCGTTGTTTGCGCAGCGCAACCAGTTCGCTGTCACGTACGGTCGGGTTGACCGCTTGCAACGCGGTCAGGCGTGCCAGTTCTTCGTCGGTATCGGCGGCGAGGCGACGTTGCGCCTCTGCCACGCGTTCGGCGTGACGTGGGTAGATCTTGTCTTCGCCGGCGTTGATGCGAGGCGTCAGCTGATCGCGCTGGGCCTGGATGAACTTGTTGGCGCTGGCGCGCGGTACGCTTTCGAGTTGATCGTTCAAGGTCTCGAACGAGACCCGGGCCGACAGGTCATTGCCATTGGTGTCGAGCAGGCAGCGCAGGGCGGCCGGCGGCAGGTAGCGGCCCAGTTGCAGCGAACGCGGGGCAACCACTTCGCTGACGTAGAGCAGTTCCAGCAACACGGTGCCGGGTTTCAGCGCCTTGTTCTTGATCAGCGCCACGGCGGTGTTGCCCATGGAGCCGGACAACACCAGGTCCATGCCACCCTGGACCATCGGGTGTTCCCAGGTGATGAACTGCATGTCTTCGCGAGACAGCGCCTGGTTGCGGTCGTAGGTGATGGTCACGCCTTCGTCGTCGCCCAGCGGGAAGCTGGCGTCGAGCATTTTTTCGCTCGGCTTGAGGATCAGGGCGTTTTCCGAATGGTCTTCGCTGTCGATGCCGAATGCATCGAACAGGGTTTCCATGTAGATCGGCAGGGCGAACTGGTCGTCCTGCTCGAGGATGGCCTCGACCAGCGCTTCACCTTCGCCGGCACCGCCGGAATTGAGCTCCAGCAAGCGGTCGCGGCCGGTGTGCAGCTCGGCTTCCAGGCGCTCGCGCTCGGTGCGGGCTTCGTCGATCAGCGCTTGCCATTCGCCATCGTCGGCTTCTTCGAGCAACGGCAGCAGGCGCGGGCCGAACTGATGTTGCAGGGCGTTGCCGGTCGGGCAGGTGTTGAGGAAAGCATTCAGGGCTTCGTGGTACCACTGGAACAGGCGCTCTTGCGGGCTGGTTTCCAGGTACGGCACGTGCAGTTCGATGGTGTGCTTCTGGCCGATCCGGTCCAGACGACCGATACGTTGTTCCAGCAGGTCCGGGTGGGACGGCAGGTCGAAAAGCACCAGGTGGTGGGAGAACTGGAAGTTGCGGCCTTCACTGCCGATTTCCGAACAGATCAGCACTTGCGCGCCAAACTCTTCGTCGGCGAAGTAGGCGGCGGCGCGGTCACGCTCGAGGATGTTCATACCCTCGTGGAACACCGTGGCCGGAATGCCGGAACGCACGCGCAGGGCGTCTTCCAGGTCCATGGCGGTTTCGGCGTGGGCGCAGATCACCAGCACCTTGGTGCGCTTGAGCATTTTAAGCTGGTCGATCAGCCACTCGACGCGCGGGTCGAATTTCCACCAGCGCTCTTCTTCGTTGGCGTCCGGCTGGGCCTGGAAGCTGACTTCCGGGTACAGCTCGGCGTGATCGCCCAGCGGCAGTTCGAGGTATTCGTCCGGGCACGGTAGCGGGTAAGGATGCAGATTGCGCTCCGGGAACCCCTGGACCGCGGCCCGGGTATTACGGAACAGCACGCGGCCGGTGCCGTGGCGGTCCAGCAGTTCACGCACCAGGCGGGCGCTGGCTTCGGTGTCGCCATCGTTGACGGCGGTCAGCAGGGCTTCGCCTTCGTTGCCGAGGAAGCCGTGAATGGTTTCATGGGCTTGCGGCGACAGGCGACCTTTTTCCAGCAGCTCCTGAACGGCCTCGGCTACCGGGCGATAGTTTTCGCTCTCGGCGCGGAAGGCAGCCAGGTCATGGAAGCGGTTTGGGTCGAGCAGGCGCAGACGCGCGAAGTGACTATCCTGGCCCAGCTGTTCCGGGGTGGCGGTCAACAGCAAGACGCCCGGGATGGTTTCAGCCAGTTGCTCGACCAGCGAGTATTCCGGGCTGACCTGGTCTTCGTGCCACACCAGGTGGTGGGCTTCGTCGACCACCAGCAGGTCCCAGCCGGCCGCGAACAGCGCGTCCTGGGCTTTCTCGTCATCCACCAGCCATTCCAGGGCCACCAGCGCGAGCTGGGTGTCTTCGAACGGGTTGGAGGCATCGCTTTCGATGAAGCGTTCTTCGTCGAACAGCGCGACCTGCAGGTTGAAGCGTCGGCGCATTTCTACCAGCCACTGGTGCTGGAGGTTTTCCGGCACCAGGATCAGCACGCGATTGGCGCGGCCCGAAAGCAGTTGGCGATGGATCACCAGACCGGCTTCGATGGTTTTGCCCAGGCCCACTTCGTCGGCCAGCAGAACCCGAGGCGCGATGCGGTCGGCCACTTCGCGGGCGATGTGCAGCTGGTGCGCGATCGGTTGCGCACGCACGCCACCCAGGCCCCACAGCGACGACTGCAGTTGGCGGCTGGTGTGTTCGAGGGTGTGATAACGCAGGGCGAACCAGGCCAGGGGGTCGATCTGCCCGGCGAACAGACGGTCGCTGGCGAGACGGAACTGGATGAAGTTCGACAGTTGGGTTTCCGGCAGGGTGACCACTTCGTTCTGCGCGTCGAGGCCGTGATAGACCAGCAGGCCATCGACGTCGTCGACTTCGCGTACGGTCAGTTTCCAGCCTTCGAAGTGAGTGATGGTGTCACCCGGCGAAAACCGCACACGGGTGAGGGGCGCATTCCGTAGCGCGTACTGGCGAGTGTCGCCAGTGGCCGGGTAGAGCACGGTCAGCAAGCGGCCGTCCTGTGCCAGAACGGTGCCCAAACCCAGCTCCGCTTCGCTGTCACTGATCCAGCGTTGCCCCGGTTGATACTGCTGCGCCATGCTGCCTGACTCCCACCTTGAAAAAGCGGGCTATCTTAACGGAATCAGGTCTCCAGACCAAAGGATTACCTGTGTGGGAACTGCCTTGGGCTGCGATCTTTTGATCTTGCCAGGCTGAAGAAATCGTAGCCTGCGAACGTTCCCACCGTGCCAATCGACTCACAGTTTGCGACCGATGGCTCAAGTCGCCGTTACTGCGGCCGACAGCCTGCTGACAGGAGACTGATAATATGCTGCCACCGATGCTCCCCTTGAGTGCCGTGCCGATCACTTCCCAGCACGACCCGGTTCGCCCGCGCCCGGACATCGCGCCCGTCGTGCCGGTGCAGGAAAGCGCCAGCGACAGCACCATCGACCTGCAAAACCGCGATCCGGAAGAGGCCGCGCTGCTGCTGCGCGAAGAACAGCGGCGCAAGCAGGAGCAGCAACGCCGCCGCCGTGAAGCCGACGAGGACCCCGAAGCGCACCTGGCGATCCCGGGTGACGAACTCAATGCCGACAACACCGTGCCGGTGGCTCCGTTGATGGAAGACCAGCCTCGTCAGGGCCTGTGGGTCGATATCGAGATTTGAGCCCGTGACTGGTCAGCGCCGTCGCCAGACCGCATTATTGGCACATTCCTGCCAAGCGATGCACTGACACCATGAGCCAAGACGACAAGCTGATCGACCTGAATGCCGAACGCGCCAAGCGTGTCCATGACCTTAACGACAAGCGCCTGAACGAAGTGCGCCAGGCGTTCGAGCAGGCCATGCCATTGGGCAAGGCGAAGAAAAAGCCGAAGAACAAACCGAAAAAGCGTTGAGTCTTCCTGCATCGATTGATGCAGGTCAGTTTTCCCCCGCCTTCCAGGCCCGGTCCCGGGCAACATTGATCCCGGTCAATATTTTCTCCTGCCCGATTGGTTACCTTGGCCCCATCGCAACAGGGCAACTGCAGGAGACGCGTCATGTTTTTCGATAACGTGGTGATCGCCGGAGTGCTGACCGTCAGCCTCATGGTTGTATTTTTTGCAGGGTTCGGATTTTTTATCTGGAAAGACTCGCACAAGCGCAAAGAGCCGTAGGTCTTTCTGGATGCAATGAGCACGCAAGGCATTTTGGGCAACTTCGGTTGCCCTTTTTTTTGCCTGCGCAAACGTGTCTGACCATGCACAACCCTGTGGGAGCGGGCTTGCTCGCGAATGCGTAGTATCAGTCGATACAAATATCGCCTGACATTCCGCATTCGCGAGCAAGCCCGCTCCCACAGGGGGAATGACGGTGTCTGGAATATTCAGGCAATAAAAAAGGCGCGGTCCATACGGAGCGCGCCTTTCTCAGTTCGGCTGCCTGTCAGCTGCCGAGTGCCTTCGACGCCAGCCAGAACAAGCCGGCCGACAGCGCCACGGTGGCTGGCAGGGTCAGGACCCAGGCCAGCAGGATGGTCTTGACGGTGCCGCCTTGCAGGCCGCTTTTGTTGGCGACCATGGTACCGGCAACGCCCGAGGACAGGACGTGGGTGGTGGACACCGGCAGGCTGAAGATGTTGGCCATGCCAATCAGGCTCGCGGTGGTGATCTGCGCCGACATGCCCTGGGAATAGGTCATGCCTTGCTTGCCGATCTTTTCGCCGATGGTCAGTACCACGCGTTTCCAGCCGACCATGGTACCCAGGCCCAGGGCCAGGGCGACCGCCAGGATCACCCAGAACGGAGCGTATTCAGTGGTCGTGGTCAGGTCTTTGCGCAGCTTGTCCAGGTCAGCCTTTTCCCGCGGGGCCAGGGTTGGCAGTTTGCTGACTTTCTTCGCCGTGTCGTCCAGGCAGAGCAGGTAGCGACGCACTTCGATGCGGCTTTCCGGCGGCAGCGAGTGATAGTCGGCTACACCCTTGAGGGTGCCAAGCAGGGCATTGATGGTCGGTTCGGTCTGTTGCGGGTTGCAGCGGAATTTCTCCGGCAGATCGCCTTCGACGCTTTTGCCCAGGGCCAGGAATTCGCCGAGGGTTTCGGCGTTGCGCTGGTAGAACTGGTTCAGGTGCAAGGTGGCGTCGCGGGTACGTTCGATCTGGTAGGTGGTGCTGTTCAGATCAAGTACGAACTGCGCCGGCACGATGCCGATCAGCACCAGCATGATCAGGCCGATACCTTTCTGACCATCGTTGGAACCGTGCACGAAGCTCACGGCCATGGCCGAGATCACCAGCACCAGGCGGTTCCAGAATGGCGGGTGTTTCTTGTCGTCGATCTTGCGGCGCTGCTCCGGCGTCTTGTGCATCTTCGACAGCGGGCGCCACCATTTCAGACCGATCAGAATCAGCGCAGCGATCAGGAAGCCTGCCATTGGCGAGAACACCAGCGACATACCGATATCAATCGCCTTCTGCCAGTTCACGCCATCGGCCAACGCAATATCGTTGATCAGGGCGTTGGCCAGGCCTACGCCGAGGATCGAACCGATCAGCGTATGGGAGCTGGAGGCAGGGATACCGAAGTACCAGGTGCCCAGGTTCCAGGCGATGGCGGCGGCGAGCAACGAGAACACCATGGCCAGTCCGTGACCGGTGTTCACATTGATCAGCAGCTCCACCGGCAGCAGGTGGACAATGGCATACGCCACGCCAACGCCGCCCAGCAAAACGCCGAGGAAGTTGAACACACCGGAAAAGAACACCGCCAGATGAGGCGGCATGGCTTTGGTGTAGATAACAGTGGCTACCGCGTTAGCGGTGTCATGAAATCCGTTGATGAACTCGAAGGCGAGGACAAAAGTCAGGGCGAGCAGGAGGCTCACAAGCACCCAAGCATCCAGTCCGCTGAATAAATCGATCATGAAGGTTTTCTGACCCGGTCATAAGGGGGCGCGATTATGCCAGAAAAGACTGGAAATCGATGCACTTGCTGCTCATCGGTAACATTCTTCAACGAATTATTTTGCTTTGGAGCCTGAATTTCCTGCGCTTTTGCGGGTCTTGCAAGTACTTGAATTTCTTTGGAAAGCCCGCAGGCACAGGGGTTCGCCACGCCTGGAGGGACCTTGCGCGCGCTTGTATGAAATTTCTGAAAATAGTGTCAGATACGTGCCTTCAGCCTTATCAGGTCGGCAAGGCGGCCGCTGCCCGCTCGTGGCGGGCGCAAAAAGGCAACATCAGTACATCCCGCTTTTAACGGATGCAATGCAGACCCCGGCAGGTATTAAAAGCCCAGGACGTCACGGCTCCTCGGCTTTCAGTTCCTTTTCCATTTTTTCCAGTTCCTGCTTGAATACCTGATCCTGAACGGTGGCGCGTTTGCGCCAGGGCTTGCGTTCCGGTTCGGGCTGGGCGGCGTAGGTGGTGACTTCCCCGCCGTAAACTTCCTTGTAACGTTGTTCCTGGCGCTCAAGTTCCGCGCGCAGTTCGTCTTTTGTCACGGTGCTACCTGATTGAGTTGAGGTGAATTCTGGTGAAACGCGCTGCACTCGATGTATTGACCGCACTCGTCAAAAGCAAAAAGCCCTTACAGGCATCATTTTTGCGACAGTGTGCTCATTACTTCCATGTTGCAGGCGGCCACGGCACCAGAGATATATAGCTGACGTAGCATCAGTTCCTGTTTCAGCGAGCGCGTTGGCGCGATGCGGATGCAGTCGGCGTCATGGGCTTGCTGAGGAGAGCGGCGATGGAACATCGCGCCACCGGTAGCGGGATCGGCTAATAAAAAACCGATTGGCTACTGAATTACATTATAGCGAGCGATTGACAGAACACTATCACGATAGAGTTAAAAGTGGATCTTGATGTGTGATTGTTTTCTACCCATAACCCGTTAGTGGCAACTTGGGCACTGGATGATGCCATTGTACGGCGATGCCTTTTTGGCGCCATTAAGTCGCACAACTTAAGACCATTACATTGCGCCTTGAAGTCGGCAGATGCGCCCGCGCAAAAAAAACATGGATTGCGATTATCGATCGATGGTTCGATAATCGCCCAATCTTGTCGGCCCGGGCTTGTGTACCCTACAGCCAGTCGCCTGTAATGGATCGACGATCCGTCTGGGAAAAGGACCTAGTATGAACGATCAACTGCGCAACTCCTTCGCTTCGGTGGCACCGCCGATCGTTGCTTCCCCCGCCAAGCGGATCCAGGCCCTGACCGGCGACCCGGACTTCATGACCTCGCTGGCGCGTGGACTGGCCGTGGTGCAGGCGTTCCAGGAGCGCAAGCGGCACCTGACCATTGCCCAGATCAGCCACCGGACGGAAATTCCCCGCGCCGCCGTGCGCCGTTGCCTGCATACGTTGATCAAGCTCGGTTACGCCACCACCGATGGCCGCACCTATTCGCTGCTGCCCAAAGTGCTGACCCTGGGCCACGCCTATGTGTCCTCGACGCCGCTGGCGGTTTCTGCACAGCCTTACCTGGACCGCATGAGCGAGCAACTTCACGAGGCCTGCAACATGGCCACGCTTGAAGGCGATGACATCTTGTACATCGCCCGCTCGGCCACCACCCAGCGCCTGATATCGGTCGACCTGTCGGTGGGTGGGCGCTTGCCGGCCTATTGCACGTCGATGGGCAGGATCCTGCTCGCCGCCCTCGATGACACGTCATTGCACGAGTATCTCGACCACGCCGACCTGCAAGCCAAGACCAGTCGAACCCTCCATACCCCCGAGGCATTGCTCGAATGCCTGCAGGAGGTGCGACAACAAGGGTGGTGCATCGTCGACCAGGAACTGGAGCAGGGGCTTCGTTCGATCGCGGTGCCGGTGTACGACGCTTCCGGCCAGGTGGTCGCGGCGCTCAACGTCAGTACCCACGCCGGGCGGGTCAGCCGCAGCGAACTTGAACAGCGTTTCCTGCCGGGCCTGTTAAGTGCCAGCCGCGACCTCAGCACCCAGCTGTTTACCTAAGCTGTTCGATAATCGCACAGACTCGCGTCTGGCGAATTGACGCTCTTTCCCTTGGCTCATTAATGTCGCGGCAGCGTCATCCGGCGCTGTCGATCTCGATCCGGCACCGGACGACGACCCCATAATAATGAGAAGAGGCACCCGATGCGCACATTCCCCGACTGTCGCCGTTCTCCCCGGTTTTTGTGCCGGAACCCGATCGCCTGATCCTGACACCCCCTTTACCGTGACAGCCCTGTTAAAGGCTGGCACCTGTTCGACTGCGTTTTGCGTGGAAAAAAATAATGAACCAGCCCCAGTCTGCTGTAGGTAACTGCCTCGACGTGCAGTCCTTCATCAATGCCCAACCCATTTCGCGCTATCAGTGGCGCGTGGTGATCCTGTGTTTCCTGATTGTCTTCCTCGATGGCCTCGATACCGCGGCCATGGGTTTCATCGCGCCCGCGCTGTCCCAGGATTGGGGCATCGACCGGGCCAGCCTCGGCCCGGTGATGAGTGCGGCGCTGATCGGCATGGTCTTCGGCGCACTGGGTTCCGGTCCGCTGGCTGACCGCTTTGGGCGCAAGGTCGTTCTGGTCGGGGCGGTGCTGCTGTTCGGTGCCTTCAGCCTGGCTTCGGCCTACAGTACCAACGTCGACCAGTTGCTGGTGTTGCGTTTCCTGACCGGTCTCGGCTTGGGCGCGGGCATGCCGAACGCAACCACGCTGCTGTCGGAATACACCCCGGAGCGCAAGAAGTCCCTGCTGGTGACCAGCATGTTCTGCGGCTTCAACCTGGGCATGGCCGGGGGTGGATTCATTTCGGCGAAGCTGATTCCGGCCTTCGGCTGGCACAGCCTGCTGCTGATCGGCGGGATCCTGCCGTTGATCCTCGCTGTCGTATTGCTGGTCTGGCTGCCGGAGTCGGCGCGTTTCCTCGTGGTGCGTAATCGCGGCACCGACAAGGTACGCAAGACCCTGGCACCCATCGACCCGACAGTGGTGGGCCAGGCCTCGAGCTTCAGCGTGCCGGAACAGAAAACCGTGAAGGCGCGTAACGTGTTTGCGGTGATCTTCTCCGGCACCTACAGCGTCGGTACCTTGCTGTTGTGGCTGACCTACTTCATGGGCCTGGTGATCGTCTACCTGCTGACCAGTTGGCTGCCGACCCTGATGCGTGACAGTGGCGCGAGCATGGAGCAGGCCGCGTTCATCGGCGCGTTGTTCCAGTTCGGCGGGGTGTTGAGCGCGGTGGGCGTAGGCTGGGCGATGGACCGCTTCAATCCGCACAAGGTCATCGGCATTTTCTACCTGCTGGCCGGGGTGTTTGCCTACGCGGTAGGGCAGAGCCTGGGCAACATCACAATCCTGGCGACCCTGGTGCTGGTGGCCGGTATGTGTGTCAACGGCGCGCAATCGGCGATGCCGTCGCTGGCCGCGCGCTTTTATCCGACTCAAGGGCGGGCCACCGGGGTTTCGTGGATGCTCGGGATTGGCCGCTTCGGCGCGATCCTCGGTGCATGGATGGGCGCGACGCTGCTGGGGCTGGGCTGGAATTTCGAGCAGGTGCTGACGGCATTGGTGATTCCGGCGGCATTGGCAACAACGGCGGTGCTGATCAAGGGGGTGGTCAGTCATGCAGATGCGACCTGATCATGCCTTTGTAGGAGCTGCCGCAGGCTGCGATCTTTTGCAGGCGACAAAACGATAGCCAGACAACAATGTGTTCGATAAACGAACACTCAGTCGATTATCGAATTGTTTGGCCTGTGCCATGGGCTTAATCTTTAACCATTGCGGCGCTGCGCATCGGCGCCTTTTTTTACTACGTCGAAATAACAAACGGGAGCTCGCTCTGCGTGATCTCGAAGCCCGGAGAAGCATGATGCGTGAAGTTTATATCTGCGACGCGATTCGCACCCCCATCGGCCGTTTCGGCGGCGGCCTGTCGGCAGTTCGCGCCGACGACCTGGCCGCGGTGCCGATCAAGGCGCTGATGGAGCGCAACCCTTCGGTGGACTGGACGGCGGTGGACGAAGTGTTCCTCGGCTGCGCCAACCAGGCCGGTGAAGACAACCGCAACGTGGCGCGCATGGCGCTGCTGCTGGCGGGGCTGCCGGAAACCATTCCGGGCGTGACCCTCAATCGCCTGTGCGCTTCGGGCATGGACGCCATCGGCACCGCGTTCCGCGCCATCGCCAGTGGCGAAATGGAGCTGGCGATTGCCGGTGGCGTCGAGTCGATGTCCCGCGCGCCATTCGTGATGGGCAAGGCTGATGCAGCGTTCTCGCGCAACATGAAGCTGGAAGACACCACCATCGGCTGGCGCTTCATCAACCCGTTGATGAAAGCCCAGTACGGTGTGGATGCGATGCCGCAAACCGCCGACAACGTCGCCGATGATTACCAGGTGTCCCGCGCCGATCAGGACGCGTTCGCCTTGCGCAGCCAGCAACGCACCGCCGCCGCGCAAGCCGCGGGCTTCTTCGCCGAAGAAATCGTCGAAGTGCGCATTGCCCACAAGAAGGGTGAAACCGTGGTCAGCCAGGACGAACATCCGCGCGCCGACACCACCCTCGAAGCCCTGACCAAACTCAAGCCGGTCAACGGCCCGGACAAAACCGTCACCGCCGGCAACGCTTCGGGCGTCAACGACGGTGCCGCCGCCTTGATCCTGGCTTCGGCCGAAGCGGTGAAAAAACACGGCCTGACCGCCCGCGCCAAAGTGCTGGGCATGGCCAGCGCCGGTGTTGCGCCACGGGTGATGGGCATCGGCCCGGTGCCCGCCGTGCGTAAACTGATCGAACGCCTCGGCGTGGCCGTCAGCGATTTCGACGTGATCGAACTCAACGAAGCCTTCGCCAGCCAAAGCCTGGCGGTACTGCGTGAACTGGGAATCGCCGACGACGCGGCCCAGGTCAACCCGAACGGTGGCGCCATTGCCTTGGGCCATCCGCTGGG
Organism: Pseudomonas sp. PLMAX; assembly: GCF_046042685.1. Lineage (NCBI taxonomy): Bacteria > Pseudomonadati > Pseudomonadota > Gammaproteobacteria > Pseudomonadales > Pseudomonadaceae > Pseudomonas > Pseudomonas sp. PLMAX. The sequence continues at coordinate 1,594,967 of NZ_CP064949.1, forward strand.
CATGAGCGGTGCGCGCCTGGTACTGACCGCATTGCATCAGCTGGAAAAAACCGGTGGCAAGAAAGGCCTGGCGACCATGTGCGTCGGTGTCGGCCAGGGTCTGGCCCTGGCGATCGAGCGCGTCTGACGCGCTCTGCCACTAACAAGAAATCGAGGAAAGCTTCATGACTGACAAGCCTGGTTATCGTCGCCCGCAGGAAGGCACTCAGCCTGAGTACCTGCATCCGACCTACCAATCCACCAACCTGCGCTCGCCGTCCAAGCCATTGGTGTTTTTGCCGCATTCGTTGTCGGAAATCACCGGTCCGACCATTCGTGCCGAGCGCGTCAATGAGAAGGATAACGACCTGACCGCCCAGCATGAAGGCGAACCACAGGGCGAACGCATCATCATTCACGGCCGTGTGCTGGATGAGAACGGCCTGCCGGTGCCGGGGATCCTGGTGGAGATCTGGCAGGCCAACGCCGCCGGTCGCTACAACCATGCCCGTGACCTGCACGACGCGCCGTTGGACCCGAACTTCACCGGCACCGGCCGCACCGTGACCGACGCCGATGGCTGGTACCAGTTCCAGACCATCAAGCCCGGCGCGTATCCGTGGGGTAACCACCACAACGCCTGGCGCCCGGCGCACATCCATTTCTCGCTGTTCGGACCGAGCATCCTGACGCGCCTGGTCACCCAGATGTATTTCCCGGGCGACCCGCTGCTGGCGTACGACCCGATCTACAACTGCGTGCCCGATACCCGCGCCAAAGAGCGTTTGATCGCCTCGTTCGATCTGGAAAAAACCATCCCGTCCTATGCCCTCGGTTATCGCTGGGACATCGTCTTGCGCGGCCGCGACGCCACGCCGATGGAGAAATAAGATGACGCTGAATGCGACCACGTCCCACACCGTCGGGCCGTACTACCACATCGGACTGACCTGGCTGAACCGCGAAGACCTGACCGTCGAGCAAACCCTGGGCGAGCGCGTGGCGATCACCGGGCAGGTGGTCGATGGCAACGGCGATGTGGTCAACGACGCGATGCTGGAAGTCTGGCAGGCCAACGCCGCCGGCAAGTACGACCACCCCGAAGACGAGCAGGACAAACCCCTGGACCCGAACTTCGAAGGCTTTGGCCGGGTGCCGGTGGATGCCGAAGGGCGCTTCCGTTTCACCACCATCAAGCCGGGCACGGTCGAAGGCCTCAAGGGCACGACCCAGGCACCGCATCTGGTGGTGCTGGTGTTTGCCCGTGGCCTGGTGAAGCACTTGCTGACGCGGATCTACTTCGATGGCGAGCCGGCTAACGTGGCGGATCCGTTGCTCGAATGCGTGCCGGCAGAACGTCGCGGCACCTTGCTGGCGAAGCAGGATGCGTCGGGTGTATACCAGTGGAACGTTGTTCTGCAGGGTACCGATGCCGAGACGGTGTTCTTCGATTATTAAGTGAACACCGCATCCCCTGTAGGAGCTGGCTTGCCAGCGATGGTCGTTAACGATGACGAGTATCCATTGGTTTACCGTGTCGCTCTTGCGTCCATCGCTGGCAAGCCAGCTCCTGCAGGGGGTTGATGCATTTGTGGAACGGGACTGTTGCAAAGTATGTCTAGACTCTCTCAGTCCCCATTGAGTAAAAAACAATGACATCGATCACCGCTACAGAACCTCTGTACACCGGCGAAGAACGTAACAAGCGGATCTTCGCCATTGTCGGCGCTTCGTCCGGCAACCTCGTCGAATGGTTCGACTTCTATGTCTATGCCTTCTGTGCGATCTACTTCGCGCCTGCCTTTTTCCCCTCCGACAACCCCACCGTGCAGTTGGTCAACACCGCGGGCGTATTTGCCGCCGGGTTCCTGATGCGCCCGATTGGCGGCTGGATCTTCGGCCGGGTCGCGGACAAGCACGGGCGCAAGAATTCGATGCTGATATCGATTCTGATGATGTGCTTCGGCTCGCTGCTCATCGCCTGCCTGCCGACCTACAAGGACATCGGTGTCTGGGCGCCGATCATGCTGTTGTTCGCGCGCTTGCTCCAGGGCCTGTCGGTGGGTGGCGAATATGGCACCACCGCCACCTACATGAGCGAAGTCGCCCTCAAGGGCCAGCGCGGTTTTTTCGCCTCGTTCCAGTACGTCACGCTGATCGGCGGGCAGTTGCTGGCGGTGTCGCTGGTGGTGGTCCTGCAGCAGTTCCTCAGTGAGGACGAATTGCGTGCCTACGGCTGGCGGATTCCGTTCGTGGTCGGTGCGATGGCGGCGCTGGTTTCGCTGTATCTGCGCCGTTCGCTGAAAGAAACCACCAGCAAGGAAATGCGCGAAAACAAGGACGCCGGCAGCATCCGCGCACTGTTCCGCGACCATAAAGCCGCGTTCATCACCGTGCTCGGCTACACCGCCGGTGGCTCGCTGATTTTCTACACCTTCACCACGTACATGCAGAAATACCTGGTGAACACCGCCGGCATGCACGCCAAGACCGCCAGTTACATCATGACCGGCGCACTGTTCCTTTATATGTGCATGCAGCCGTTCTTCGGCATGCTCGCCGACAAGATCGGCCGACGTAACTCGATGCTGTGGTTCGGCGCCTTGGGTACTTTGTGCACCGTGCCGATCCTGCTGAGCCTGAAAAGCGTCACCAGTCCGTTCCTGGCCTTTGTGCTGATTACCGTGGCACTGGCAATCGTCAGTTTCTACACCTCGATCAGCGGCCTGGTAAAAGCCGAAATGTTCCCGCCCGAAGTACGCGCACTGGGCGTCGGCCTGGCGTACGCGGTGGCGAATGCGATCTTCGGCGGTTCGGCGGAGTATGTTGCCTTGAGCCTTAAAGCGGTCGGGATGGAAAACTCCTTCTACTGGTACGTGACGGTGATGATGGCAATCGCGTTCCTGTTCAGCCTGCGCCTGCCCAAGCAAGCCAAGTATCTGCATCACGACCTTTGATCCATACCCGCGGGCCCGAGCGGCCCGCGCCTGCAGGGATTGTTTATGAACGAGCGACCGGGCAATCAATTGTTCGATGCCTATTTCACTGCCCGCGACATGCGTGAAGTGTTCTGCGATCAGGGCCGGGTCCAGGCCATGCTCGATTTCGAAGCGGCCCTGGCCCGTGCCGAAGCGCGGGTTGGCCTGATTCCGCACACGGCGGTGGCGCCGATCGAAGCCGCTTGCCAGGCCGGGCATTACGATTTTGCGGCCCTGGGCGAGGCGATTGCCACGGCGGGTAATTCTGCGATTCCGTTGGTCAAGGCGCTGGGCAAGCAGATCGCGGCGAGCGATGCCGAAGCCGAGCGCTACGTGCATCTGGGCGCCACCAGTCAGGACGTGATGGACAGCGGCCTGGTGCTGCAATTGCGCCGGGCGCTGGAATTGATCGACAGCGATCTGGCGCAACTGGGCCAGACTCTCGCTACCCAGGCCCAACGTCATGTGGCCACGCCACTAGCCGGGCGCACCTGGTTGCAGCACGCGACGCCGGTGACCCTGGGCATGAAAATCGCCGGTTGGCTGGGGGCGGTGACCCGCAGTCGTCAGCGTCTGCTGGAACTCAAGCCACGTCTGCTGGTGCTGCAATTCGGCGGCGCTTCCGGGACCCTCGCGGCCCTCGGCGAGCAGGCGATGCCGATTGCCCAGGCGTTGGCCGAAGAGCTGCAACTGACGCTGCCCGACCAGCCCTGGCACACCCAGCGCGATCGCCTGGTGGAGTTTGGCTCGGTACTCGGACTGATCGCCGGCAGCCTGGGTAAACTCGGTCGCGACATCAGTCTGTTGATGCAGACCGAAGCCGCCGAGGTGTTCGAGCCTTCGGCGCCGGGCAAGGGCGGCTCCTCGACCATGCCGCACAAACGCAATCCCGTCGGCGCGGCCGTGCTGATTGGCGCGGCGACGCGCGTACCAGGCCTGCTGTCGACCTTGTTCAGCGCGATGCCCCAGGAGCACGAGCGCAGCCTGGGGCTGTGGCACGCCGAGTGGGAAACCCTGCCGGAGATCTGCTGCCTGGTCTCCGGCAGCCTCAAGCAAGCACTGCTGATCACCGGTGGGCTGGAAGTGGACGCCGCCCGCATGGCGCGCAACCTCGACCTGACCCAGGGCCTGGTGCTCGCCGAGGCGGTGAGCATCGTCCTTGCGCAACGGGTCGGCAGGGACACCGCGCATCATCTGTTGGAGCAATGCTGCAAACGCGCCGTGGCCGAGCAACGTCATCTGCGCGCGGTACTCGGCGACGAACCGCAAGTGACCGCCGAGTTGTCGGCGGCTGAACTCGATCATCTGCTGGACCCCGCCCACTACCTCGGTCAGGCCCGTACCTGGGTCGAGCGAGCGGTGGCTGAACATTCTGCGTTGACTGCGTGAAGGAGACTGCTGTGGCTTTCGTACAACTCGCCGATGGCGAACTGCACTACCAAATTCAAGGGCCGCAACTCGACGGACCGGTCGATGCGCCGGTGCTGGTGCTGTCCAACTCGCTGGGTACTGACCTGCACATGTGGGACGCGCAAATTGCGGCGTTCAGCGAGCATTTTCGCGTGCTGCGTTTCGACACCCGCGGCCATGGCAAGTCCTTGGTGACGCCGGGACCGTACAGCATCGAGCAACTGGGCCGCGACGTACTGGCGCTGCTGGATGCGCTGCACATCGAGCGCGCGCATTTCTGTGGACTGTCCATGGGCGGGCTGATCGGCCAGTGGCTGGGCATCAATGCCGGCGAGCGCCTGAACAAACTGGTGGTGTGCAACACCGCGGCGAAAATCGGCGATCCGTCGGTGTGGAACCCACGCATCGAAACCGTGCTGCGCGATGGCCAGGCCGCGATGGTCGCCCTGCGCGATGCGTCGATTGCGCGCTGGTTCACCCCGGATTTCTCAGCGGCCAATCCGGCCGCGGCCAAGCAAATTACCGACATGCTGGCGGCCACTTCGCCTGAAGGTTACGCGGCCAACTGCGCAGCGGTGCGTGATGCCGACTTCCGCGATCACTTGTCTTCGATCAAGGCACCGCTGTTGGTGGTTGCCGGGACTGAAGATGCAGTGACGCCGCCCTCCGGTGGACACTTCATCCAGGAGCACGTGCAGGGCGCCGAGTACGCCGAGTTCTACGCCGCGCACTTGTCCAACGTCCAGGCTGGCGCTGCGTTCAGCGAGCGGGTACTGGCGTTCTTGTTGGCTCATTGAAGGGGATTGTTGTGGACGAGAAGCAACGTTACGACGAGGGCATGAATGTCCGTCGCGCGGTACTGGGCGACGCCCATGTCGACCGCAGCCTGACCACCCTGACCGAGTTCAACTCGGAGTTCCAGGAAATGATCACCCGCCACGCCTGGGGTGACATCTGGACCCGTCCGGGCCTGCCGCGCCACACCCGCAGCCTGATCACCATCGCCATGCTGATCGGCATGAACCGCGAGGGTGAACTCAAACTGCACCTGCGCGCCGCCGCCAACAACGGCGTGAGCCGTGGCGAGATCAAGGAAGTGATCATGCAGAGCGCGATCTACTGCGGCATTCCCGCCGCCAACGCGACATTCCACCTGGCCGAGTCGGTGTGGGATGAGTTGGGGACTGAATCGCGGGTGTGAATGCACCGTAGATTTTGAACATACCGAAGATCTAGTGTGGGAGCGGGCTTGCTCGCGAATGCGGTGTTTCAGTCGACATCATTGCTGGCTGACCGTCCGCTTTCGCGAGCAAGCCCGCTCCCACATTTGTTTTGTGTTTACAACAGGCTGATCGGATAGCTGACGATCACGCGGTTTTCATCGAACTCATTGTTGCTGTAGTCGCGACGCATGGTCGAGTTGCGCCATTTCACGTTCAGGTCTTTCAGCGCACCGCTTTGCACGGTGTAGCCCAGTTCACTTTCACGCCCCCATTCCTTGCCATCGGTGATCGTCCCCGTGTGCACGTTGTCGCCGCTGATGTAGCGGTTCATCAGGGTCAACCCCGGCACGCCAAGGGCGACGAAGTTGTAGTCGTGGCGCACCTGCCAGGATTTTTCCCGGGCGTTGTCGTAGCTGGAGTTGTAGCTGTCGTTGGCCAGGGTTCCGCCGCTGGTGCCGTTGACGCGCATCCACGGGCTGTCGCCGGTGAGTTTCTGCAGGCCGACGTAAAAGGTGTTGCCACCGTACTTGGCCGAAAGCAGCCCGTACATCGTCTTGTTGTCCAACTCGCCGGCCCGGGCGCTGCCGTCATCCTTGCCGTAGAAGAAGCCGAGATTGGCACCCAGGGTCCAGGCGCCGAGCGGTTGGCTGTGGGTCAGGTTGATGAATTGCTGGCTGTAGATGTCCTTGAGTTCGGCGTTCCACACAGCGATCTGGGTGCGTTTCTCGTTGAACAGGTACTCGCCGCCCTGGAAGTTGAAGCGATCGGAGGTGAATGCGGCTTTGCCGGTCATCGACATGTCGCTCATGCTGCTGTCGTCGCGCGGGCTGTTCTGGCGGAACTGGCCGCCGTACAGCGTCAGGCCGTCGAATTCCTTCGAGGTGATCTGGCCGCCACGGAAGGTCTGCGGCAGCGAGCGGCCGTCGTCCGAACGCAGGATCGGCAGCACCGGCATCCATTCGCCCACCTTCGCTTCGGTCTGCGACAGCTTGGCCTTGAACGCCACGTTGGTGCGCCCGAAGTTGTCGGCCGGGCGGCCGTCACTGTCCAGCGGCAGCAACTGTGTGCCACCGGTGCCTTTGCCGCCATCGAGTTTCACCGAGTACAGGCCCAGCACATCCATGCCGAAGCCGACGATGCCCTGGGTATACCCGGACTTGGCGTCAAGAATGAAGCTTTGTGTCCACTCTTCGGCCTTGCCCTGGGTCTTGGTCGGGTTGGTGAAGTTGCGGTTGATGTAGAAGTTGCGCAGGTTCAGGTTGACCTTGGCTCCTTCGACAAACCCCGACTCTTCGGCCTGGGCGGGCAGGGCTGCGCTCGCCAGGGCGATGGCAATCAGGCTGGGAACGAAGTAATGCGCGGGAGAAGGCATGGGCTCGGGTCTCTCTAATTCTTGGGGATGAAACAGGGTGATGCCGCAACCTGGGGTTGCAGACGTGCATGCGAGATCGGGACAAGCGGGGCGGATCAGCCGGAGAGGGTAGAGTGCGGGGGCATCGTATCGAACCTGTTGTTATTGGTTTTGTGGATCAAATGGTGATGTGAATGTACTAGGTGGTTCAATCTGTGAAAGCAGGTTTTGGGCGATTATCGAACGTAAGATTGGCCGGGGTTTGTGTTGTCGATACTGGCCCCTTCGCGAGCAAGCCCGCTCCCACATTCAACCGGGTTCCTCCAGAAAGAATACGATCGAATGTGGGAGCGGGCTTGCTCGCGAAGGGGCCGGATCTGACAACGCATACTTTCCTGCAACCAACAAAAAGCCCACCAAAAGGTGGGCTTCATGTTTTTTCACAGCACCATCAGAACAACTTCAACTTCGGCGCTTCTTCCTTCAACGGCTCGTTCTTCGCCGTCTGTTCGTTCCAGCCACCACCCAGGGCCTTGTACAGGTTGACCTGGCTGACCAGCTGCGCCAGGCGGTCGGTGATCAGTGCCTGTTGGGCACTGAACAGCTGACGCTGGGCATCGAGGAAGGTCAGGTTGCTGTCGACACCGATGCGGTACCGACGCTCGGCAAGACGGTAGTAGTCCTGGTTGGCATTGACGAAGTCCTGCTGTGCCTGCAACTGCTGCACGTAGGTCTGGCGCGCGGCCAGGCCATCGGCGACTTCCTGGAAGGCCGTCTGGATGGACTTCTCGTAGTTCGCCACGCCAATGTCTTTCTGGATTTTCGAGTAATCCAGGCTGGCGCGCAGGCTGCCGGCGTTGAAGATCGGCAGGTTGATCTGCGGCTGGAACAGCCAGGTGCCCGAGCCACCCTTGAACAGGCCGGACAGGTCCGGGCTCAGGGTGCCGGCGTTGGCCGTCAGGCTGATGCTCGGGAAGAACGCCGCCCGCGCCGCGCCAATGTTGGCGTTGGCGGCCTTGAGGTTGTACTCGGCTTGCAGGATGTCCGGACGACGCTGCAGCAAGTCCGACGGCAGGCCTGGCGGTACTTCGGCCAACAGATCGTCCGCCAGCGGTTTGGCCGCCTGCAGGTTGGCCGGGATGCCGGTGCCGAGCAGCAATACCAGGCTGTTCTCATCTTGAGCGACCTGACGGGTGTACTTGGCCAGTTGCGCACGGGCGTTTTCCACCGAGGTGCGCGACTGCGCCAGGTCCAGGGCCGAAGCGACCCCCACTTCGTTGCTGCGCGCGGTGAGCTTGTAGCTCTCCTCGAACGCGGCGAGGGTGTCCTGGGTCAGCTTGAGCAGTTCCTTGTCGGCCTGCCAGGTCAGGTAGGCGTTGGCCACACTGGCCACCAGGCTGATCTGCGTGCTGCGGCGGCCTTCTTCGGTGGCGAAGTACTGCTGCAGCGCTTCTTCGTTCAGGCTGCGAATCCGCCCGAACATGTCGAGCTCGTAGGCACTGATGCCGACCGTGGCCGAGTAGGAACTGCTGATGCCCGCTTCACCGGTCTGCGAAGCGTCAGCCGGCAGGCGCTGACGGCTGCCGCTACCGTTGGCCGAAACGGCCGGGAACAGATCGGCGCGCGAGATGCGGTATTGAGCCGCAAAGGCATCGATGTTCAGGGCCGCGACACGCAGGTCGCGGTTGTTTTCCAGGGATACCTGAATCAGCTGCTGCAGCGCCGGGTCATGGAAGAACTGCCTCCAGCCCTGCTCGGCAGCAGCCTGCGCCGGTGCCTGGGCCGGCGAATACGCCGGGCCCTGAGGGTATTGACCTGCCACCGGAGCGTCCGGCCGCTGATAGTCAGGTATCAGCGAGCAGCCACTTAGCACGAAGGCGGCGACTGCCAGGGAGAGTAGCGACTTGCTCATTGGCCAGCCTCTTTAGGAGTTTCAGTAGCGTCTTCCTGGTCGACGTTTTTACGCTGACCCATGGCCGACACGGTGACGAAGAACAGTGGGACCCAGAAGATCGCCAGAACGGTTGCCGTGATCATACCGCCAATCACGCCGGTGCCGATGGCATGCTGGCTACCGGAACCTGCGCCCGTGGAGATCGCCAGGGGTACCACACCGAGCACGAAGGCGAGGGAGGTCATGATGATCGGTCGCAGACGCATGCGGCAGGCTTCGATGGCTGCCTCACGCAGGCTGCGCCCTTGTTCGTGCAGTTCCTTGGCGAATTCGACGATCAGGATGGCGTTTTTCGCCGCCAGGCCGATGGTCGTCAACAGGCCCACCTGGAAGTACACGTCGTTGGACAAACCACGCAGGCTGGTGGCCATCAGCGCACCGATGATCCCCAGCGGAACGACCAGCATCACCGCGATCGGAATCGACCAGCTCTCATACAGCGCCGCCAGGCACAGGAACACCATCAGCAGCGAAAGGGCGTACAGCGCCGGCGCTTGCGAGCCGGACAGCCGTTCCTCGTAGGACAGGCCGGTCCAGGAAATACCGACACCCTTCGGCAGTTTGGCGGCAAGGGCTTCAACTTCGGCCATGGCTTCACCGGTGGAATAACCCGGAGCCGGGGCGCCGAGGATTTCCATCGCTTCTACGCCGTTGTAGCGGGCCAGTTTCGGCGAGCCGTAGATCCACTCGCCCTTGGCGAACGCCGAGAACGGGACCATGGTGCCGACGCTGTTGCGCACGTACCACTTGTTCAGGTCTTCAGGGCTCATGCGTGAACCCGGCTGGCCTTGCACGTAAACCTTCTTCACCCGACCACGGTCGATGAAGTCGTTGACGTAGCTACTGCCCAGGGCGATCGACAGGGTGTTGTTGATGTCGGCGATGGTAATGCCCAGGGCACTGGCCTTCTCGTCGTCGATTTCCAGTTGGAATTGCGGTTCGTCGTTCAGGCCGTTCGGACGGACCTGGGTGAGGATCTTGCTTTGCGCCGCCATGCCGAGGAACTGGTTACGCGCTTCCATCAACTTGTCGTGACCGATACCGGCGCGGTCCTGCAGGAACACGTCGAAACCGGTGGCGTTACCCAACTCCAGTACCGCAGGCGGGGCGAAGGCAAACACCATGGCGTCACGGAAGGTGAAGAAGTGCTGTTGGGCACGGGCCGCGACCTTGAACACGCTGTTGTCGGCGTTTCGATCTTCCCATGGGCGCAGCATGATGAACGCCATGCCCGAGCTCTGGCCACGGCCGGCGAAGTTGAAGCCGGTCACGGTAAACACCGAGTTCACCGCATCGCCTTCACCGCCATCCTTGCCAGGACGCAGCAGGTATTCGCGCATTTCGTCCACGACCACCTGGGTGCGCTGGGCGGTCGAACCGGCTGGGGTCTGTACCTGGGCGAACAGTACGCCCTGGTCCTCTTCCGGCAGGAACGCCGTCGGAATGCGGGTGAACAGCCAGATCATGCCGACGACGATGATCAGGTAGGCCAGCAGGTACGGCGCCTTGTGCGTGAGCATGTTGCCCACGCCACGCTCGTAGCTACTGACACCACGGTCGAAGTTGCGGTTGAACCAGCCGAAGAAGCCGCGTTTCGGGGTGTGATGCTCGCCTTTCGAAATCGGCTTGAGCATGGTGGCGCAGAGCGCCGGGGTGAAGATCAGGGCAACCAGTACCGACAGGGCCATGGCCGAGACGATGGTGATCGAGAACTGCTTGTAGATCACACCGGTGGAACCGCTGAAGAACGCCATCGGCAGCAATACCGCCGAGAGCACCAGGGCGATACCGACCAGGGCACCCTGGATCTGGCCCATGGATTTCTTGGTCGCTTCCTTGGGCGACAGGCCTTCTTCGCTCATCACCCGTTCGACGTTTTCCACCACGACGATGGCGTCGTCCACCAGCAAGCCGATGGCCAGCACCATGCCGAACATGGTCAGGGTGTTGATGCTGAAACCGGCCGCCGCGAGGATGCCGAATGTCCCGAGCAATACCACCGGAACCGTCATCGTGGTGATGATGGTGGCACGGAAGTTCTGCAGGAACAGGAACATCACCAGGAACACCAGCGCAACCGCTTCGACCAGGGTGTGCACCACGCCCTTGATCGATTCGGTCACCACCGGCGTGGTGTCGTACGGGAACACCACTTCCATCCCTTCAGGGAAGAACGGCTTGAGGCTGTCGATGGTCGTGCGCAGGGCCTTGGCGGTATCCAGGGCGTTGGCACCGGTGGCCAGCTTCACGGCCAGACCGGACGCCGGGGCGCCGTTGAACTGGGCGTTGATGCTGTAGTTCTCGCCACCCAGGCCGACTTCGGCGACATCTTTCAGGCGAACCTGGGAACCGTCCTTGTTGACCTTGAGCAGGATCTTGTTGAATTGCTCGGCGGTCTGCAGGCGCGTCTTGCCGATGATCGTCGCGTTCAGCTGGGTGCCGGGCAGGGCGGGCAGGCCGCCGAGCTGGCCGGAGGACACCTGGACGTTCTGCGCGGCGATGGCGGTCTTGACGTCGACCGGGGTCAGATTGAAGTTGTTCAACTTGGCCGGGTCGAGCCAGATACGCATGGCGTACTGCGAACCGAACACCTGGAAGTCGCCGACGCCGGCGGTCCGCGAGATCGGGTCCTGCATGTTCGACACGATGTAGTTGGACAGGTCGTCCTTGGTCATGCTGCCGTCACGCGACACCACGCCGATCACCAGCAGGAAGTTCTTCACTGCCTTGGTCACGCGGATACCTTGTTGCTGCACTTCCTGCGGCAACAGCGGGGTGGCCAGGTTCAGCTTGTTCTGGACCTGGACCTGCGCGGTATCGGAGTTGGTGCCTTGCTCGAAGGTCGCGGTAATGGTCATGGTGCCGTCGGAGTTACTTTCCGAAGACACATAACGCAGGTTGTCGATACCGTTGAGCTGTTGCTCGATCACCTGGACCACAGTGTCCTGCACGGTTTGCGCGGAAGCGCCCGGGTAGGTCACGGAAATTGCGATGGCCGGCGGTGCAATGCTCGGGTACTGGTTGATCGGCAGCTTGAGGATCGACAGTGCCCCGACCAGCATGATCACCAGGGCTATTACCCAGGCGAAAATCGGACGGTCGATGAAAAATCTGGACATGAGTTACTCCCCTTTGCCGCTGGCAGCCTGCTCAGCTGGCTTGGCGGGGGCCGGGTTCTTGGCGCCTACGTTAGTGGCGTCAGTGGCCTTGACTTCGATGCCTGGCTTGACGAATTGCAGGCCTTCGGTGATCAGGCGATCGCCGGCTTTCAGGCCGTCTTCGATCAACCATTGGTTACCGACGGTGCGGCTGGCCTTGAGCTGACGCAGTTCAACCTTGTTGTCAGGGCCGACGACCAGTGCGGTCGGACTGCCCTTGAGGTCGCGGGTCACGCCTTGTTGCGGGGCCAGGATCGCCGCGCTGTTCACACCAGCCTGCAACTGTGCGTGCACGAACATGCCCGGCAGCAGGGTGTGATCAGGGTTCGGGAACACGGCACGCAGGGTCACGGAACCGGTGGTCTGGTCGACCGAGACTTCGGAGAACTCCAGTTTACCGTCCAGTTTGTATTCGCTGCCGTCCTCGAGGGTCAGCTTGACCTTGGCGGCGTTGTCACCGGCCTTCTGCAGGCGACCGCTTTCCAGTTCGCGCCGAAGTTGCAGCAGTTCGACCGAGGATTGCGTTACATCGACGTAGATCGGGTCAAGTTGCTGGATCACGGCCATCGCTTCGGTCTGCGCGTTGCTGACCAGCGCGCCCTCGGTCACCGTGGAACGACCGATGCGGCCGGTCAGCGGCGCGTAGACCTTGGTGTAGCGCACGTTGATCTGCGCCGATTGCAACGAAGCTTCCGATTGCAGGCGGTTGGCCACGGCCGTGTCGTATTCCTGGCGGCTTACGGCCTGTTCGTTGACCAGTTGCTGGTAGCGATCGGAAATCGACTTGGTCGAACGCAGGTTGGCTTCGGCGCTTTTCAGGGTCGCCTCATAGACCGATGGATCGATCTGATAGAGCTGCTGGCCGGCCTTGACGTCGCTGCCTTCCTTGAACAGGCGCTTGAGAATGATGCCGTTGACCTGTGGACGAACCTCGGCAATGCGGAACGCGCTGGTGCGCCCCGGCAGTTCCGAGGTGAGCGTAAACGTTTGCGCTTGCAGGGTAACGACGCCGACCTGAGGCGGTGGTGCGGCCGGTGGAGCTTCTTCCTTTTTGCATCCGCTGAGCAGCGATGCCAGGGCGACGGCGGCGACCAGAGCGGTAACAGCTGGCTTGAATTGCATGAAAATCCTCGGGTCAGGCGCGAAAAAAAACGCACAAGAAAAGATGGAAGGTTAAAAAGTGGGGTCCGGGTGGATAAGTAGCATGCTAAGGAATATACTTACATTCACGGCTGTTTGTAAAGGCCCTGGCCGTGTACCCAGGTCGTTACAAACGTCCTGGAAAGGTTCAAATCGTAAGCCCGGGGACGATACCCAAGAGCTCTCGCCCCGCTTTTATTCAGCTGATATCCAGACATCGCTGAAGCATCCTGATTGAGGTTGTACTGCCATGGTCCGTCGTACCAAAGAGGAAGCCCAAGAAACCCGCAGCCAGATACTCGAAGCGGCCGAGAAAGCCTTTTTCGAGCGGGGTGTGGCGCGAACGACCCTGGCGGACATCGCGACCCTGGCCGGCGTTACCCGCGGGGCGATCTACTGGCATTTCAGCAACAAGGCGGACCTGGTGCAGGCCATGCTCGATACCCTGCATGAGCCTCTGGATGAAATGGCCAAGGCCAGCGAAAGCCCGGACGAACCCGACCCCCTGGGCTGCATGCGCAAGCTGTTGATTCATTTGTTTCATCAAATTGCGCTGGACCCGAAAACCCGACGCATCAACGAAATTCTGTTTCATAAGTGCGAGTTCACCGATGAAATGTGCGACTTGCGCCAGCAGCGTGTGGCGGCCAGCCTGGACTGCAATGTACGGATCGGCCTGGCCCTGAGTAACGCCGTGAATCGCGGGCAACTGCCGGAAAACCTCGACACGGCTCGCGCGGCCATCAGCCTGCATGCCTATATCGATGGCATCCTGTACCAGTGGCTGCTGGCCCCCGACAGCTTTCAACTGCACAGCGAGGCTGAGCGTTGGGTCGATACCGGGCTGGACCTGTTGCGCTTCAGCCCCAGCTTGCGCAAATGAAGCAAGATGCGTAATTGGCTGCAGCCGTGTCAATCGATGCAGTGCCAAATGAACCTTTCTTCACGCGACTTGCGGTATGGGGTGCTTTTATATACGTATGCTCGACCGGTTAACAGTCAATGAATTACGTATTTTGTAGGAAATTTGTGTTGTCGCCGGGAGGGAGCTTGATTCGCAGACTGATCGATGGAAAGCGGGAACTGCGTCAACGAAGTACAGGGCAAGCGCCTGCTATCAAGCGCTTGCGTGTTTTGTTCAGGTCTTGCTGTTAACCGAGCTTAATCACGACGCTGTAGCTGTAAGGTTTCTTTGGCATTGTTCTGGTGATGCTGGAGGTGCACTTCAATTTTTCCCTACCAATAGATCGAACAGTATGTTCAATATGGGGAATGTCTTTAGGTGAAAAGGAGAATCCCTGATGTTCACCTCTGATACTCAGCGACGTCGAGAATTGGAATGCAAGTTTGCCACTTTCATAGGAGAAGTGATGATTGACTTGAGAGGCAGGAATTTTTCCAGCACGTCTTCTAGGTGGCTCACTGCGCAGTATGAATGACAAGTAGTCCCAGGGTTCAAGGTCATATTTCTCTTTGGGGTGAATGCCGTTATCCCAGCTTGATGTGGTGAGGCTGAACGTTTTTGCGGTGGCATTGAAGATGTAGAAGATAACGCTGTTGGGAGACTGAACGTTACTGATGGAGCGCCAGGCCTGTTCCTCGTCCCGCTTACCTTCGCGGATGAATTCGTCGAATTCCTCCACGGTTTTCTGTTTGTCTATGGCGTTATCTATGTCTGCTCTATCTTCGGCAAAACTGACCAGGTGCTGCAAATAGGCGGGCAGCATGGCGCGGGTCATGTCTTTAAGGAAGTTCTGTTCAAAGGTTACATCTTTAATGTCTTCGTTGCTGTTTTCTTGATTGTTTTCTTTGTCGTCCATGATATTACCTGTTTTCGGTGGTTGGTATTTATAGATAATAACAGGGATGCGATTAAGGTGTTTTTTATTGGTGTAATGGATTGTTGCTGGTGGCGAAAATCAAACGCCTAAATGCCACGCTTGCCCAGTTCGCGAGCGACGTAGGTGAAGGTCTCTGCCAGGTTGTCACGTGTTCTGTTCAGGTTTTGCTGTTAACCCAGCCTGATCACGACGCTGTAGCTGTAAGGTTCCTTTGCCAGGCTTCTGGTGATACTGGAGGTGCACTTCAATTGTTCCTTACCAATAGATCGCACAGTATGTTGAATGTGGGGAGTGAATGTAACCTTGAGGACAAAAGGACCATCACCTTTCAAACTCAGCGATGTATTGAATTGGAATGCAAATTTGCCACTTTCAAAAGAGAGGTCATGATTGACTTTGATGTTAGGGTTTTTTTTAGTAGGTGGCTCGCTGCGCAGTATGATTGACGCGCAGTTCCAGGGTTCGAGGACACAAGCCTCTCTGGGGGGAGCGCCGTTATACGAGCTTGTTGTGGTGAGGCTGAACGTTTTTGCGGTGGCATTGAAGATGTAGACAATCACGCTGTTGGGAGACTCATCGTTACTGATGGAGCGCCAGGCCTGTTCCTCGTCCCGCTTACCTTCGCGGATGAATTCGTCGAATTCCTCCACGGTTTTCTGTTTGTCTATGGCGTTATCTATGTCTGCTCTATCTTCGGCAAAACTGACCAGGTGCTGTAAATAGGCGGGCAGCATGGCGCGGGTCATGTCTTTAAGGAAGTTCTGTTCAAAGGTTACATCTTTAATGTCTTCGTTGCTGTGTTCTTGATTGTTTTCTTTATCGTCCATGATATTACCTGTTTTCGGTGGTTGGTATTTATAGATAATAACAGGGGTGCGATTAAGGTGTTTTTTATTGGTGTAATGGTTTATTGCCGGTGGCGATAATCAAAATGCCTAAACAAAAAAAACCTCGGCTTTTTCAAGCCGAGGCTATTGCGTGTTAACGGTAACGCTTACAGTGTTGGGTAGTCGATGTAGCCGACCGGGCCCTTGGCATAGAACAGCTCAGGACGCGCGTCATTCAGTGGCGCATCCGCTTTCAAGCGCGCCGGCAGGTCCGGGTTGGCAATGAACGGTACGCCGAAGGCGACGGCATCGGCTTTGCCGCTGGCCAGCCATTGGTTGGCACTGTCCTTGGTGAAGCGTTCGTTGATGATGTACGGGCCGCCAAAGGCTTCCTTGATCTGCGGGCCGAGGCTGTCGGCGCCTTCTTTCTCACGCGAGCAGATGAATGCGATGCCACGCTTGCCCAGTTCGCGAGCCACGTAGGTGAAGGTCTCTGCCAGGTTGTCATCGCCCATGTCATGGGAGTCGGCGCGCGGTGCCAGGTGCACACCGACACGGCCGGCGCCCCAGACTTCGATCGCGGCGTCGGTCACTTCCAGCAACAGGCGAGCACGGTTTTCCACGGAACCACCATAGTTGTCGGTGCGCTGGTTGGTGCTGCTTTGCAGGAACTGGTCGAGCAGGTAACCGTTGGCGCCGTGGATTTCCACGCCGTCGAAACCGGCGGCCTTGGCGTTCTCGGCACCGGTGCGGTAGGCGTCGACGATGTCGGCGATTTCCTCGGTTTCCAGGGCGCGCGGGGTCGGGTAGTCGGCCAGTGGACGAACCAGGCTGACATGACCCTTGGGCTGGATGGCGCTCGGAGCGACCGGTGCTTCACCGCCCAGGTACGATGGGTGCGATACACGACCCACGTGCCACAGTTGCAGGAAGATCTTGCCGCCCGCGCCGTGGATCGCCTTGGTCACGTTGGCCCAGCCACGCACCTGGTCGTTGGACCAGATACCCGGGGTGTCCGGGTAGCCGACGCCCATCGGCGTGACCGAAGTGGCCTCGCTGAGGATCAGGCCGGCGGAGGCGCGTTGTACGTAGTACTCGGCCATCAGGGCATTCGGTACGCGGCCTTCATCGGCGCGGCAACGGGTCAGCGGGGCCATGATGATGCGGTTGGCCAACTCGAGGTCGCCCAGTTTGATCGGATCGAAAATAGTAGTCATTTATTGCATCCCTCGTGAGGTATCAGTTGGTAGCGGGGGCCAGTTCGGGATTACCGCTCTGACGGAAAGTGATCAGGGTGACCAGCAGGGCGAGCACCGCCAGTACGGCTGCCGCGAGGGGCACGCTGGTCAGGCCGAAACCGTGGGCAATCACGCTGCCGCCGACCCAGGCGCCGAGTGCGTTGCCGACGTTGAAGGCGCCGATGTTCAGGGTCGAGACCAGGTTCGGCGCGGCCTTGCCGTAGGTCACCACGTTGACTTGCAGGGCGGGTACGGCGGCAAAACATGCAGTGGCCCAGAGGAACAGGGTGATTTCTGTGGGGATCAGCGCGACGCTGGTCCAGGTCAGCACGGTGGAGACCACGGCCATGGCGATGAAGACGCCGATCAGCGTCGCGGCCAGGCCTTTGTCCGCCAGCTTGCCGCCGATGATGTTGCCCACCGTCAGGCCCAGGCCGATCAGCATCAGGGTCCAGGTCACGCCACGGGGCGAGACGCCGGTGACTTCGCCCAACAGCGGCGCGACGTAGGTAAACAGGGTGAACACCGACGCGGCGAACAGTGCGGTCATGCTCAGCGACAGCCAGATGCCGGCGCCTTTGAGAGCGCGCAGCTCGGCGCGCATGTCGAGTTTCTCTTCATCGCGCTTGGCCGGCAGGAAGCGGATCAGGCCGATCAGTGCGATCACGCCGATCACGGTCACTGCCCAGAAGGTCGAACGCCAGCCGGCCTGCTGACCGAGCGCGGTACCCAGCGGCACGCCCAGCACGTTGGCCAGGGTCAGGCCAGTGAACATCAGGGCCACGGCCGATGCGCGCTTGTTGGCCGGCACCAGTCCCGCCGCCACGACCGAGCCGATACCGAAGAACGCACCGTGACACAGCGCGGTGACCACGCGGGCAAACATCAGCACGTTGTAGTCGCTGGCCACTGCGCAGAGCAGGTTGCCGATAATGAAGATGCCCATCAACGCGACCAGGGCGGCCTTGCGCGGCAGCCGGGCGGTGGCCAGTGCCATGAACGGCGCACCGATGGCCACGCCCAGGGCGTACCCGGTCACCAGCCAGCCGGCGCCGGGGATCGACACACCGAGGTCGGCAGCCACGTCGGGCAGCAAGCCCATGATGACGAACTCGGTGGTGCCGATGGCGAAGGCGCTCAAGGCCAATATGAGTAGCGAGAGGGGCATGGGTTAAATCCTTTTCGGCTGGCTGACGTAAAGGGTCAGAGCTCTTTGCTGAAGACTTTGAGGAACTCCTGAATGGTTTCCTCATTGCGTTTAAAGAAATGCCACTGGCCGACTTTGCGGCTGCTGATCAGGCCGGCGCGTTGCAGGGTGGCCAGGTGCGCGGACACCGTGGACTGCGACAAACCGCAACGTTGATCGATCTGCCCGGCGCAAACGCCGTGCTCGTTGCTGTGGGACTGGTCTGGAAATTCGACGTCCGGATTTTTGAGCCAGTGCAGGATTTCTCGCCGTACCGGGTGCGCCAGGGCTTTTATTATTTCGTCGAGTTCAAGGTTCATGGTTGGGGGCTCGTGATGTGTAAAACGCTATATCGCGATGAAGCGAACTTTAAATCGGTATTTCGCGATACACCAATATGATTTTGGTCTGACGACCAAATAAATCGGTATATCGGGTTATAACGATATGTTGGGTGTAGAGACACAGGCGCAATGCTAAGCTGCGCCCATGAACTATCTCGCACATCTTCACCTCGGTGGCCAGCGTCCTGGTCAATTGCTCGGCAGCCTGTATGGCGATTTCGTCAAAGGGCGGCTGCAAGGGCAGTTCGACCCGGAGATCGAAGCGGCCATCCAGCTGCATCGCAGCATCGACGTATTCACCGATCGCCATCCGCTGGTGGATACCGCGTTGTCGCGGTTTTCCCTGACGCGTCGGCGCTATGCCGGCATCGTGCTCGACGTGTTTTTCGACCATTGCCTGGCCCGGGACTGGGCGCTGTATGCCGACCGGCCGCTGGAGTTGTTCACTTCGGACGTGTACCGGGTGCTGTCCACACAAGCGCAACTACCGGAACGCCTGGCGAAAATCGCACCGCACATGGTGGCCAACGACTGGTTGGGCTCGTATCAGGAATTTGAAGTGTTGGAGCAGGTGTTGCGGGGGATTTCGCGGCGCCTGACCCGGCCGGAAGAGCTGGCGGCTGCGATGCAGGAACTGCGGGTGCTGTATGAGCCGTTGAGCGAGGATTTCCGGTTGTTCTATCCGCACCTTCAGGATTTCGCCCAAGCAACGCAGATCTAATGTGGGAGCGGGCTTGCTCGCGAATGCGGTATGTCAGTCAACATCAATGGTGAAGGAGAATCCGCATTCGCGAGCAAGCCCGCTCCCACAGGGGAACTGCGTCAGGCCGCTATGGCAGGGCGCATCGGGGCTTGCTGTTTCTCTGGTATGACTCCAAACAACGCCTTCTGCACCGCCTGCTGGGCCTCGAACGCCAATGCCGCACGCTCGCGACCTTCGCAGGCAATCGGCTTGAGCAGGTGAATCTCCACACCGCCCCGGTCATTGGCAAACAGGCGCATCAAGTGCGACAACAGATCATCGTCGCCAACGAACGGCGCCAGGGTGTCGGGCTCGCCGTTGCGCACATAACGAATCGCCACCGGTTGCAGCGCCACTTCGGAGTCGATGGCGGCTGACAGCAAGCGACCGTGGAAGGTGCGCAGCGAGCGACCGTCCGTGGTGGTGCCCTCGGGGAACATCAGCAGCGGGTGGGCGTGCGCCAGGTGGCGGGTCATCTGTTTGCGGATCAACTGGCTGTCGCCCGAACCGCGACGGATGAACAGGCTGCCGGCCTTGGCTGCCAGCCAGCCGGCGACGGGCCAGGTGCGCACTTCGGCCTTGGACAGGAATGACAGCGGCGTGAGCATGCCCAGCAGCGGTATATCGGTCCAGGACACGTGATTGCTGACCCACAGCATCGGCACTTGCGGCAGCTTGCCGTGAACCGTCACATCGAAGGGCAGGGCGTTGCCCAGGCGCGCCATGAAAAACCGCGACCAGCGCTGGCGGCGTTCCATCGAGTGGGCCAGCCCCAGTCGCTCGAACACGCCGAACACGCTGGCCATGCTCAAGCCGAGCCCGACCACCAGCAACACCCGTGCGATTCGCGCGTACACGCGCAAGCGACTCATTACACGGCCGCCTTGAAGTGTTTGGCGTAACGCGGGCAGAGTTCGTCGCGCTTGAGCAGGATGAACACATCGGCCACCTGGAAATCTTCATCCCAGCACGGCTCGCCGCAGATCTTCGCGCCCAGGCGCATGTAGGCCTTGAGCAGCGGCGGCATTTCGGCGATCACGTTGGAGGGAATATCCAGGGTCGGCAACGGCTTTTTCGGTTCGGCGCGCAGGTGTTCGGTGCACAGGTAGCGTTCGCGCAAACGCTGCATGATCGCATGGGCCTGGATCCCGCCGTCCTGCATCGGAATGCTCGCGCAACCCATCAGGTAGCTGTAGCCACCCTGGTTCAAGACTTCGGCCAGCTCACCCCAGAGCATGGCGATGGTGCCGCCGTTGCGGTAGGCCGGGTCGACGCAGGTGCGGCCGATTTCCAGGATCGGGCCTTGCAGATGGACCAGGCCGTGCAGGCTGAATTCTTCTTCGCTGTAGAACTTGCCCAGGCTGCTGGCGGCGGTGTGGTCGAGCAGGCGGGTGGTCGCCACCAGGCGCCCGGTGTTCAGGTCGCGCACGCCGATGTGGGTGCAGTGAGCATCGTAGTCGTCCATGTCCAGACCCAGTTCCGCGCCTTTGAGCTTGGCGTTGAATTCGCCGCTGAACACGTTGAAGCGCAGGGCCTGGGCTTGCTGCAAAGCCTCTTCGCCCACCAGGCGTTCGGCTTGCAGGCGGCGTTCGTTGCCGGTGTCGCTGATGCGGGCGATCTGAGTCATGACGAATCTCCGTGCGGGCTGCTCACCCGTCTTTGGGTTACAGCGAATCGACTTTCTTTATCCAGCCGTGTTGTGCAAAGTCAGGCTATGTAGCCCCGGTGTCATCGCCATTAAGCTTTGGTGATGCTTGTATGACAGCCCACAAGGAGCCTCTTATGCCCTGGCAAACCCTGTTGAACCGCCACGCTCGCCTGCCCGCCAACCCGGATCTGGGCGAAGGGTTCGCCACGTTGTTGCAGCAGCTGGGTCACGTCACTCCGTTTGAACTGGCCGTGGTCGGCGCACGCATGATGGCGACGCCGGGGCTGGCGTTCCTGGTGGGGTATCAGGCGGCGTTGCGCATGCTCTGGCCAAGCGCGCCGCCGAGCCTTGGCGCGTTGTGCGCCACCGAGCAACGCAGCCTGCGGGTGGCTGACATGCAGACCCGCCTGCACGATTTGCGCTTGAGCGGGCGCAAGGATTTCGTCACCGCAGGCGATGCCGCCGACTGGCTGCTGATTGCCGCGCGCAGCGAACAGCCCGGCGAAACGCCGCGCCTGAGCCTGGCGGTGGCCTACCCCGATGAGCCGGGCGTGCGGGTGGAGAAACTGCCGCCGATCCCGTTGATGCCGGAGATCAGCCATGGCCGCCTGATTCTCGATAACGCACTGTGCGAACTGCTGGCGGGGGATGGCTGGGATGCCTACGTCAAGCCGTTCCGAACCCTGGAAGACAGCTATGTATTGAGTGCCATGACCGCCTGGCTGTACGGCGTCGGTCAGGACTGTGACTGGCCGCAGGCCTTGCAATTGCGCTTGCTGGCGCTGCTGGCAGGGTGTGCGGAGGTCAGTCGACACCCGCCCGTCAGTCCGGCTGGGCATGTATTGCTCGGTGGGTTGTTTGCGCAGTTCGAGGGGCTCAAGGGTGAGATCAATGAAGCGCTGGCCGAGGGGCCGCCGGAGTGGGCGGCCATGTGGCAGCGGGATCAGGGGGTGATGGAACTGGCGGCTGAAGCGCGGGGCAAGCGATTGGCTAAGGCACTCGTGAATTTTCAGTGAATTGACCGGCCCCTTCGCGAGCAAGCCCGCTCCCACATTTTGAAATGCGTTCCCCCTGTGGGAGCGGGCTTGCTCGCGAAGGCGGCCGCATTAACAACACCAATCCCGGAACTGTCATCAACCTCTACTAGGCTCAGCAGTTCATCCCCACGAGCCCCCGCCATGCCCAAAGGCCTGTCCCTGTTTTTCATGCTGCTGCTCAGCCTCACGGCCCGCGCTGAAAACTGGCCCGCCGAACAATGGTCGCCCGGCCCGACCGTCACCGGGCCAGCACTCCAGGCCCTGGAAAACTACGCCTTCCCACCCCGCGACGACACCACCCATCAAGGCATCCGCACCGACGCCTTGCTCGTCATCCGCGACGGCCAGTTGATCTACGAGCGCTACGCCGGCCCGACCACTGCCCAGACACCGCATCTCACCTGGTCCATCAGCAAAAGCCTGATGGCCACCGTCCTCGGCGTGGCGTATGGCGAAGGCCGGTTCAAGCTGCAGGACAAGGTGGCCAAATTCTATCCGCCACTGCAAAAACACCCGGACCTGACCCTGGCCGACCTGCTGCACTGGGCCTCGGGTCTCGACTGGCAGGAAGATTACGAATACGCACCGCTCAACTCCTCAGTGGTGGCCATGCTCTACACCCGAGGTCACCGCGATATGGCCGCCTTCACCGCCGATCACGGCAGATACGCCGCACCGGGGCAGGCGTTTCGTTATTCCAGTGGCGACACCAATCTGCTGTCCGCCGCGCTGAAAGCCATCGTCGGTGCGCAGCGCTACGCGGACTATCCGTGGACCGCGCTGTTCGAACCCCTGGGCATTCGCCGAGCGATCTGGGAAACCGACGCCGCGGGCACCTTCGTCGCCTCGTCCTATGCCTACCTCACCGCTCGGGACCTGGCCCGCATCGGACTGTTGATGGCGCGGGACGGTCGCTGGGGCGATCAACAACTGCTGCCCAAAGACTGGGTGGCCTTCAACCGCGAACCCTTCGCGGGCTATCGCGCCAACCAGGATGATGCAGTGCCCGGCGGCCACTGGTGGCTCAATCGAGCAGTAGGAGGGGGCGCCAGACCCTGGCCCGATGCCCCCGCCGATACCTTCGCCGCCCTGGGTCATTGGGGCCAGGCGCTGTACATGATTCCCGGGGAAAACCTGGTGATCGTGCGTTATGGCGATGACCGCGATGGCCTCTACCAGCACAACGAATTGCTCAAGCTCGCGCTGAAGGCCTTTGCCGGGACGGTGAAACCATGAGCGGTTTCATGAGGCGCCGACCGATCAGTTCATTGTTGTTGATCCTGCTGCTCGCCTTGCTTGGCTGGGTCTGGCAGGAGCGGGTGGCGCTATGGGCCTTCCCGGACATCATCAGCGCCTACACCGCCAAGGAATACTGTTCGTGCCGCTACGTGATGAACAACGACGCCGGGTATTGCCGTGGCTACGTCAAGCAATGGCTGCCATTCAGCGGCTTTACCGATGACGCGGCCAGCAAGCGCATCACGGTCAGCGGGATGGGGCGCAGCAATATGGCCGTATGGATCGGCGAGCACCAGGGCTGTCGCCTGAACCCCTGACCTGCAGGTTCCATCTGGTGGAACCACATTCGATTGTCCTCGCGCGCGACTCGCGGTTATCTGGCGGTGAGCGCGACCTGCCTTTTTAAACGTCGCGAAATCATAACGAACAAAAAGAACGGGAATACACCCGGCCCGAGGAAATCGTCATGACCCGACATCAACACATTCTTGCCTGGCTCAACGACGTCGCCAGCGATCTGCACGCCACCCGCCAGGACATCCACGCCCACCCGGAACTCGGCTTCGAGGAAAACCGCACCTCGGCGCTGGTGGCCAGATCCCTTTCGGAATGGGGCTACGAGGTGCACACGGGCATCGGCAAGACCGGTGTAGTCGGTGTGCTGCGCAACGGCAACAGCCTGCGCAAACTCGGCTTGCGCGCGGACATGGACGCGCTGCCGATCATCGAGAATACCGGCGCCGCTTACAGCAGCCGGCATCAGGGCTGCATGCACGCCTGCGGGCATGATGGGCATACCACAATGTTGTTGGGCGCGGCCCGTTACCTGGCGGCGACTCGCCAGTTCGACGGCACCCTGACCCTGATTTTCCAGCCGGCCGAAGAAGGCCAGGGCGGCGCCGAAGCGATGCTCGCCGATGGCTTGCTCGAACGTTTTCCCTGCGACGCACTGTTCGGCATGCACAACATGCCGGGCCTGCCAGCGGGGCACCTGGGCTTTCGCGAAGGGCCGATGATGGCTTCCCAGGATTTGCTCAACGTCACGATTGAGGGTGTCGGCGGTCACGGCTCTATGCCGCACTTGGCGGTCGATCCATTGGTGGCGGCGGCCAGCGTAGTGATGGCCCTGCAAACCGTGGTTGCGCGCAACATCGATGCGCAACAGGCAGCGGTGGTGACGGTCGGTGCATTGCAGGCCGGGGAGGCCGCCAACGTCATCCCTCAGCAGGCGATCCTGCGCCTGAGCCTGCGTGCATTGAATGCCCAGGTGCGTGAGCAGACCCTCGAGCGGGTGCGCGCGATCATCGAATCCCAGGCCCAAAGTTTTGGTTGCAGTTCGACCATCGAACACCGTCCGGCCTATCCGGTGCTGGTCAACCACGCCGCCGAAACCGAGTTCGCCC
Source organism: Pseudomonas sp. PLMAX (assembly GCF_046042685.1). Taxonomy (NCBI): domain Bacteria; kingdom Pseudomonadati; phylum Pseudomonadota; class Gammaproteobacteria; order Pseudomonadales; family Pseudomonadaceae; genus Pseudomonas; species Pseudomonas sp. PLMAX. The sequence continues at coordinate 1,619,665 of NZ_CP064949.1, forward strand.
GGCAAGTCGGCGTCGAGCTGGTCGGTGCCGACGCGGTGGACGGCAACACGCCCAAGCTGATGGGCAGCGAAGACTTCGCCTGGATGCTGCAACGCTGCCCCGGCGCCTACCTGTTCATTGGCAACGGTGTGTCGCGGCCGATGGTGCACAACCCCGCCTACGACTTCAACGACGACATCCTGCTGACCGGCGCGGCGTATTGGGGCGCGCTGGCCGAGAGCTGGCTCAAGCCGGCCTGAGCCTTTCACTTTCTACTGCCGCTGGACCGGGCGCGTCATGTCGCGCCCGGCATCACCCAACAGGTTTCTGGAGAGTTCCCCATGCACACTTCGAGCACCGGTGTTTCGCGCACCCGGCAAGTGGTCGCGGCCGTTATCGGCAATGCGCTGGAATGGTATGACTTCATTGTCTACGGCTTTCTGGCGAGCATCATCGCCCGGCAATTTTTCCCTTCCGAAGACGAGTACGCCTCACTGCTGATGGCCCTGGCGACCTTCGGCGTCGGTTTCTTCATGCGCCCGGTGGGCGGCATCCTGCTGGGCATGTATTCGGACCGCAAAGGCCGCAAGGCGGCGATGCAGATGATCATCCGCCTGATGACCGTGTCGATCGCGCTGATCGCCTTCGCGCCGAACTACGCCGCCATCGGCATGGGTGCGCCGCTGTTGATCGTGGTCGCGCGGATGCTCCAGGGCTTCGCCACCGGTGGTGAATACGCCAGCGCCACGGCGTTCCTGGTGGAAAGCGCGCCGGCGCACCGCAAGGGTCTGTACGGCTCGTGGCAATTGGTCGGGCAATGCCTGGCGGTGTTTTCCGGGGCGGGCATGGTGGCGCTGTTCACCCATCTGTTGACCCCCGAGGCCCTGGACAGCTGGGGATGGCGGATTCCGTTCATGATCGGCCTGTTGATCGGCCCGGTCGGCCTGTGGATTCGCAAGCACATGGAGGAACCCGAAGAGTTTCTTGAGGCGCGCAAACAGGCCAAGGGCGAAAGCCCGGGTTTGCTGCAAGTGATCCGCGAACATCGCCGCGCCATTCTGGTGTCGATGGGCCTGGCCTGTGGTGCGACGGTGTCGTTCTACGTGGTGCTGGTGAACATGCCGACTTTCGCCCACAAGAACCTCGGCCTGCCGCTGGACCAGGTGCTGCTGGTGCAGATGCTCGCGGTGGCGGTGATGACCGTGGTGATCCCGCTGTCCGGCGCCTTGTCGGATCGCCTCGGCCGTCGCCCGGTGCTGATGGCCTTCACCCTGGCGTTTTTCCTGATGGTCTATCCGCTGTACGTGTGGGTCGCGGCGGCGCCCTCGGTGGAGCGCTTGCTGGTGATGCAACTGTTGCTGTGCACGGCAATCGGCGGGTTTTTCGGCCCGGCACCGACGGCGCTTGCCGAACAGTTTCCGATTGAAGTGCGCTCCACCGGGGTGTCGGTGGCCTATAACGTCGCGGTCATGGTGTTTGGCGGTTTTGCCCCGCTGATCGTGACCTGGCTGAGCAAGGTCCTGGCCACGCCGGTGGCGCCATCCTTCTACGTGTTGTTCGCTTGCGTGCTGACGCTATTGGGCACTTACTGCATGCAGGAAGCACCACGGGCGAAGAAATCCGTAGCTCTTAACCTTGGGGTGAAACCTTGAGCATGAATCCGATTGTTGAAATGGACGCCGATGCATTGTCCCGGGCGATTCACGGGCGGCAGGTGTCCTGCCGTGAAGTGATGCAGGCGTATCTGGCGCAGATCGAGCGCTTCAATCCGCAGGTCAATGCGCTGGTGTCGCTGCGACCCGCCGAGGAGCTACTGGCAGAGGCCGACGCCTGCGACCGGCAACTGGACCAGGGCCAGTCCCGGGGCTGGATGCACGGCATGCCGCAAGCGGTCAAGGACCTGGCGGCCACCGCCGGCTTGCGCACGACCATGGGCTCGCCGCTGTTCGCCGAGCAAATACCGCAGCACGACGCCATCAGCGTGGCGCGGGTGCGTGACTGCGGCGCGATCATCATCGGCAAGAGCAACGTGCCGGAATTCGGCCTCGGCTCGCAGACCTACAACAGCGTGTTCGGCACCACCACCAATGCCTACGATCCGACGCTGGTCGCCGGCGGCAGCAGCGGCGGGGCGGCGGTGGCGCTGGCGTTGCGCATGCTGCCGGTGGCCGACGGCAGTGACATGATGGGCTCGCTGCGCAACCCGGCGGCGTTCAACAACGTGTTCGGCTTTCGCCCGTCCCAGGGCCGCGTGCCCCATGGCCCGCAGCCCGAGGTGTTTGTCCAGCAACTGGCCACCGAAGGGCCGATGGGCCGCACCGTCACCGATGTTGCGCGGTTACTTGGCACCCAGGCCGGGTACGATTCGCGCGCGCCGTTGTCGCTGACCCAGGATCCGGAGATTTTCCATCAGTCGCTGGCCCAGGATTTCAGCGAGGTGCGCGTAGGTTGGCTGGGCGACTACAACGGCTACCTGCCGATGGACCCGGGCGTGATGAGCCTGTGCGAGGCGGCGCTGCAGGACTTCACGGCCCTGGGTTGCAAGGTCGAGACCTGCCAGCCGGATTTTTCCATGGAACGCCTGTGGCAGGCCTGGCTGGTGCACCGTCACTGGCTGGTGCAGGGCGGCCTCGGTAGCCTGTATGCCGATCCGCACAAACGCGAGCAGCTCAAGCCCGAAGCCCAATGGGAAATCGAGGGTGGCCTGCGCCTGACGGCGGCGGATGTCTATCAGGCCTCGGTCAGTCGCAGCGAGTGGTATCGCGCCTTGAACGATTTGTTCGAACGTTACGATTTCCTGCTGCTGCCCACTGCCCAAGTGTTCCCTTTTGATGCACAAACCCCTTGGCCACGTGTCGTCGGCGGGCAAAGCATGGACACTTATCACCGCTGGATGGAAGTGGTGATCGGACCGACCCTGGCCGGTTTGCCGAGCATGAACGTGCCGGTGGGTTTCAATCCGGCCGGGCTGCCGATGGGCCTGCAAATCATTGGCCCGGCCCAGGCCGATCGTGCGGTGCTGCAACTGGCTTATGCCCACGAGCAACTGACCCAGTGGGTCAAGCGCCGACCGCCCGGCTGTCTGCAAAGTGCGTAAAACTTGTGGGCAGGCCCACATCTTGCTGCAAGAATCGATCATCCATTAGCGCCCAAGGAGATCGAACACATGGACAGCAAGGCTGAAACCGGCAGCGTACGTTCAGTCGAGCGCGCCCTGGCGATCGTCGAGTTGCTGGGTGAGCATCAGGCGTTGGGCCTGGAGGAGTTGCACTACCTCACCTGTCTGCCCAAGGCCACGGTGTCGCGCATGTTGCTGACCTTGCAGGAGCAAGGCTGGATCTATCGCGGCTTGAGCGACCGGCGTTACCGCCTGTGCGCCAAGCGCCTGTTCGGTGACAGCCGGCAGCGCTTCAAGCGGCGCCTGGTGGAAAACGCCGCGCCGCTGCTGCTGGAGTTGAGCGAGCGCACCGGCCTGGTGGCGGACCTGTCGTGCTTCGATGGCGAACGGGTGGAGGTGATGGAAAGTGCGATCCCGCAGGTGTTGCGCAAGCGCTATCCGAACAACTGCCAGATCGTCGGCCAGCACGCCAGCCTGTTCCATTCGGCCATGGGCCGCGCCTGCCTGGGTGAGTTGCAAAGCCATGAAGTGGAGCGCCTGGCCGAGCGTGAGCGCCTCTGCGACGAATCGCTGTTCAGCGCCACCGAACAGGCGTTGCATCAAGGTTTCGGTCAGCGCACCGAGGGCTACTGGGAATACCCGGTGCGGCTGCCCTTCCTGATCCGGGCGGTGGCCTTGCCGATTCACACCGATGGCCGGCTGGTCGGCAGCATGGCGTTGCACTGGCCGATGGATCAGGCGCCGGTGGAACGGGTGCTGAGCCTGCACCTGAACAGCCTTGCCGCGACCATTGGCAATGTGCAGCAGGCGATGGCGTAAGGCCCAAAAAGATCGCAGCCTGCGGCAGCTCCTACAGGATCCGGGTGCGAATGCGATCCTGTAGGAAGCTGCCGCAGGCTGCGATCTTTTGATCGTGGGTTTGCAATAGCGGCGGGGGCAGTTAAGGTTCAGCACAGGTTTATCTGCCCCCCGAGTTTTTATGTTCCAGCGGTCTGTCTGCAAAACCCTTGCCTGCCTGTTGTTGGCCGGCGCTTCGTTGTCGGCCCAGGCCAATTGGTACCTGGACGGCGAATCCTCGCGGCTGTCGTTCGTCAGCACCAAAAACGCCAATGTGTCCGAAGTGCAGCGCTTCCTGGTGTTGCACGGCAAAGTCGACCCCGGCGGAAAAGCCGAAGTGGAGGTCGAGCTGGAATCGGTCAACAGCGGCATTCCCTTGCGCGATGAACGCATGCGCAAGGAGCTGTTCGAGATCGAGAAATTTCCCGAAGCCCTGATCACCACGCAAATCGACCTGCGCCCGATCAATGACCTCGCGCCCGGCGCGCAACTGGAATTGCGCCTGCCGCTGACCGTCGACCTGCACGGCAAGCAACACACCTACAACGCCGAACTGCTGGCCACCCGTCTCGATGACCGGCGTTTCCAGGTGGTGACTCTGGAGCCGGTGGTCATCAGTGCCGAAGACTTTGATCTGGCGCCCGGGCTGGAAGCGTTGCGCAAGGTCGCCGGCCTGTCGGCCATCAGCCTGTCGGTGCCGGTGGGTGCGGTGCTGATCTTCACGGCGCGTTGACATGGCCGGCCCGATCTTTCCCTGGCGTGAAGGCAATAGTTTCCAATTGCTGGTCGACGGTCCGGAGTTTTTCCCGCGCATGCTGGTGGCGATCGCCCGCGCCGAAGAACAGGTCGAGCTGGAACTGTATCTGGTGGAGGCGGGCGCCTGCGCCGAGGCCATGGTCCAGGCGCTGGTCCAGGCCGCCGAGCGCGGTGTGCGGGTGCGTTGCCTGTTCGATGATTACGGCAGCCTGGCCTTTACCCTGACCCTGCGCCAGCGCCTCACGGCCGCCGGCGTCGAGCTGCGCTTCTACAATCGCCTGAGCTGGCGACGCTGGGTCGGCAATTTCTACCGCGATCACCGCAAGCTGCTGCTGGTGGACCAGAGCCTGGCCGTGGTCGGTGGCACCGGCGTGACCGATGAATTCTGGACGCCCAACGAAGACGTCAGCGAGTGGCACGAAGTGATGGTGGAAATCACCGGCCCGCTGGTGCTCGACTGGCAATTGCTGTTCGACCGCCAATGGATCGCCAACCGCCATCGCCGCGCCTGGCGCCCGGCTTCGCACTTCGGCCTGCCGCGCCTGCCCCGCGTGCCGTCCACGGGTGAGGGCATGGGCCGCGTCGCCTATGCCGACGCCCGCCAGCACCGGGACATCCTGCAATCGCTGATTCGTGCATTGAACAGCGGCCAGAAACGCATCTGGCTGGCCACGCCGTATTTCCTGCCGACCTGGAAAGTCCGTCGCTCACTGCGCCGCGCAGCCTCCCGCGGCGTCGATGTGCGGCTGCTGTTGACCGGCCCGCGCACCGATCACCCGTCGGTGCGTTACGCCGGGCATCGCTACTACCCGCGACTGCTCAAGTCAGAGGTGAAGATTTTCGAATACCAGCCGTGTTTCCTGCACCTGAAAATGGTCCTGATCGATGACTGGGTGAGCATTGGTTCGTGCAATTTCGACCACTGGAATTTGCGTTTCAATCTGGAGGCCAACCTTGAAGCATTGGACGCTGGATTGACCCGTGACGTGGTGGCGAGTTTCGAAAAGGACTTCTCTCTGAGCCAGGAAGTCAGCCTGGAGGCATGGCAGCGCCGCCCGCTGTGGAAGCGGGTCAAGCAGCGAGTGTGGGGGTGGGTGGATCGGTTGGTGGTCAATCTGCTGGATCGACGGGGCTAGTCGCTACACCAAAGACCCCTGTAGGAGCTGGCTTGCCAGCGAAGGCGGTATAACATCCAACCAAGATGTTGAATGTTATGGCCTCTTCGCTGGCAAGCCAGCTCCTACAGAGGATCGCGGGGTTACAGCAGTTCAAAGCTCTGCTGCGTCACATCCTGGGAATCCAGGCCGATCTGCACGTTGAACTTGCCCGGCTCCGCCGCATACTTGAGCTGGGTGTTGTAGAACTTCAGGTCGTCTTCGGTGATGGTGAAGTGCACGACTTTCTGTTCGCCGGCCTTGAGCATGATCTTCTGGAAGTTCTTCAGCTCCTTGATCGGGCGGATCATCGAGCCGGTCTCGTCCTGGATGTACAACTGCACCACGGTCTCGCCGTCGCGCTTGCCGGTGTTTTTCACCGTGATGCTGGCGTCGAGCTTGCCGGTCTTGTTCAGTGTGGTCGACGACAGCGCCATGTCGCCCAGGCTGAAATCGGTGTAGCTCAGGCCATAACCAAACGGGTACAGCGGGCCGGTGGTGTCATCGAAATACTGCGAGGTGTAGTTGCCCGGTTTGCCCGGGGTGAACGGCCGGCCGATGGTCAGGTGGTTGTAGTAGGTCGGAATCTGGCCCACCGAGCGCGGGATGGTGATCGGCAGTTTGCCCGACGGGTTGTAGTCGCCGAACAGCACGTCGGCAATGGCGTTGCCGCCTTCGGTGCCGCTGAACCAGGTTTCCAGGATCGCGTCGGCCTGTTCCTTCTCCTCGAGAATCGACAACGGACGGCCGTTCATCAGCACCAGTACCAACGGTTTGCCGGTGGCTTTAAGGGCACGGATCAGCTCGCGCTGGTTTTCCGGGATGTTCAGGTCGGTACGGCTGGACGATTCGTGGGACATGCCGCGGGACTCGCCCACGGCGGCAACCACCACGTCGGCATCCTTGGCCGCTTTCACCGCTTCGTCGATCAGCACGTTCGCCGGACGCGGGTCATCCACCACTTCCGGGGCGTCGAAGTTGAGGAAGTTCAGGTAACCGAGGATCTTCGGGTCGCTGGTGATGTTGGCGCCACGGGCGTAGATCAGCGTCGACTGTGCGCCCAGAGCGTTGGTCATGCCATCGAACAGGGTCACCGATTGCGCTGGGCGACCGGCGGCGGCCCAGCTGCCCATCATGTCGATTGGCGCTTTGGCCAGCGGGCCAACCAGGGCGATTTTCGCGGTTTTCTTCAGCGGCAGGGTTTCGCCCTGGTTTTTCAGCAACACCAGGCTACGGCGCGCCACATCGCGGGCCTCGGCACGGTGCAGGCGGCTGTCGGCGTAGGTGTCGACCGGGTCATCCTCGGCCTTGCCGATGCGCAGGTACGGGTCCTTGAACAGGCCCATGTCGTACTTGGCGTCCAATACCGCACGCACGGCGTTGTCGATGTCGCTCTGCTGGATCTCACCGGCTTTGAGCAGCCCTGGCAGTTCCTTGCCGTACAGGGTGTCGTTCATGCTCATGTGGATGCCGGCCTTGATCGCCAGCTTCGCCGCTTCACGGCCATCGCGGGCGACACCGTGCTTGATCAGCTCGAAAATCGCTCCGTGGTCGCTGACCGCCAGGCCCTTGAAGCCCCATTCCTTGCGCAACAGGTCGTTCATCAGCCAGGTATTGGCCGTGGCCGGCACGCCGTTGATCGAGTTCAGCGCGACCATCACCCCACCCGCGCCGGCATCAATCGCGGCGCGGTACGGCGGCAGGTAGTCCTGGTACATCTTGACCGGGCTCATGTCGACCACGTTGTAGTCGCGACCGCCCTCGACCGCGCCATACAGGGCGAAATGCTTGACGCTGGCCATGATGCTGTCGGCAGCGTTCGCACCGGCACCCTGGAACGCCTTGACCATTACGCCGGCAATGCGTGACACCAGGTAGGTGTCTTCGCCAAAGCCTTCGGACGTACGGCCCCAGCGCGGATCGCGGGAGATGTCGACCATGGGCGCGAAGGTAATGTCGAGGCTGTCAGCCGCGGCTTCCTTGGCGGCAATGCGCCCGGACAGGCCGATGGCGTCCATGTCCCAGCTCGACGCCAGGGCCAGCGGGATCGGGAAAATGGTGCGATGGCCGTGGATCACGTCGTAGGCGAAGAACATCGGGATCTTCAGGCGGCTGCGCATGGCCGCGTCCTGCATTGGACGGTTTTCCGGGCGGGTGATCGAGTTGAACGTACCGCCGATGTTGCCCGCCGCGATTTCCTTGCGGATCATTTCGCGTGGCATTTCCGGGCCGATGCTGATCAGGCGCAACTGGCCGATTTTTTCATCGAGGGTCATTTGCTTCATCAGGTTGCTGACGAAGGCGTCCTTGTTCTCCAGGGGTGCGGGCGTCGTGGCGGCCAGTACGTTATGACTGGCCAGGCTGACGAACAGGCCCAGCAAACACAGCTTCTTCATGAATAGTTTTCTCAAGGGCCCAAGCGGCGATGTACACGCCGGCCAGCCAAAATTTAGGGAGCGACTATTGTTGTTCGGGTGCTGACTCAAAAAGCGACGGCCGAAAACGGCAGTCGAACACCGGAAGCGGTTTTTCTGCAGGGCATCTTTTAGCCCATTTGCCCCGACGCAATCCAGTGCCGCGCCGATTATGCCCGAAGAGCCGGCCGAGAGGGTCGCCGGTTGTTTTTTCCATGAAATGTGAACGGAGCATCACTCTGATGAATGTACGACAGTCCTACCGGTCGAGCCTGCAAGTGGCCACGTTGCTCGTGTTGGCCACGTTGCTGACGGCCTGCGGCATCAACAACATCCCGACCCTCGATGAACAGGCCAAGGCTGCCTGGGGCCAGGTGCAGAACCAGTATCAGCGCCGTGCCGACCTGATTCCCAACCTGGTGGAAACCGTCAAGGGCTATGCCGCACATGAAAAGGACACCCTGACGGCCGTGATCGAAGCCAGGGCCAAGGCCACCTCGATCCAGGTCGACGCCTCCACCCTCGACAACCCGGAAAAGCTCAAGCAGTACCAGCAGGCCCAGGATCAGCTCAGCGGTGCCTTGAGCCGCCTGATGGTGGTGTCTGAGCGCTACCCGGACCTCAAGGCCAACCAGAACTTCCTGGCCCTGCAATCGCAGCTTGAAGGCACCGAGAACCGGATCAGCGTGGCCCGACGCGACTTCATCCTGGCGGTGCAGAAATACAACACCGAGATCCGCACCTTCCCCGGTCGCCTGTGGCACAGCGTGATGTACAGCAATCTGCCGGAACGCGCGACCTTCGAGGCCACGCCGGGGTCGGAGAAACCACCCGAGGTCAAATTCTGAATCCTGATGGCGTGTAGATACCCTGTAGGAGCTGCCGAAGGCTGCGATCTTTTGACTTTGTTTTTCAGCGGTTTCGAAAAGATCAAGATCAAAAGATCGCAGCCTTCGGCAGCTCCTGCAAGGACGTGCGAGGTTGCCAATGCGAGCGTTGAAGATCGGTCTGGTGTTGTTGCTGTGGCTGTTTGCCCTGGCGGTCCAGGCCCAATTGAAGTTCCCGGAGCTGACCGGGCGGGTGGTGGATAACGCCCAGATGATCGAGCCAGCGGTGCGCGAGCAGCTGGTTCAACAGTTGCAGGCCCATGAAAAGACCACCGGCGAGCAGTTGGTGGTGGTCACGCTGGCAGACTTGCAGGGCACCGATATCGCCGATTTCGGCTATCAACTGGGCCGCTACTGGGGCATTGGCCAGAAAGACAAGAACAACGGCGCGCTGCTGATTGTTGCCCGTGATGAGCGCAAACTGCGCATCGAAGTCGGCTACGGCCTGGAAGATCGCCTGACCGACGCCCAGAGCTCGGTGATCATCAACCAGGTCATCACTCCGGCGTTCAAGGCGGGCAATTTCAGCAAGGGCATCAGCGACGGGGTGGCGGCGATGCTGGTGGTGCTGGGTGGCAATCCCCTGGACGAGCCCTCGACGGTCTATGAGTCCAGCGGCGATCCGGGTGACGATTTCGTCTCGCGGCATCCGGGGTTGTTCGTGTTTCTGGTGTTGTTGTTCATCCTGACAGTATTTGTTTGCCAGATGCTCGGTATCCTTCCTGCCGGTCGTGGCGGCTCCGGTGGTTCCGGTGGCGGTTTTGGTGGCGGTGGTTTCGGCGGTGGCGGTGGCGGTGGATTCAGCGGCGGAGGGGGCAGTTTTGGTGGCGGCGGTTCGTCGGGCGGCTGGTGATGACACGGAAATAAATACATTAGCGAGCAGGCATTCAACAGATGGCATTACTGACTGAACACGAACAACGCAAGGTCGCCGAGGCGATTGCCCGGGTCGAGCGCGACACCGACGCGGAGCTGGTCACCGTGCTCGCGGCCCGCGCCGACGACTATGTGTACATCCCGCTGCTCTGGGCCAGTCTGCTGGCACTGGTGCTGCCGGGAATCGTGCATTACCTGACGGGCTGGCTGACCTTGCACAGCCTGCTGATGGTGCAATGGAGCACCTTCATCGTGCTGTGCCTGGTATTGCGAATTCCGAAAATCACCACGCACCTGATTCCGCGGTCGGTGCGCCATTGGCGCGCCTCGAACCTGGCGCGCCGGCAGTTCCTCGAACAGAACCTGCACCATACGGTCGGCAGCACCGGCATCCTGATTTTCGTCTCTGAAGCCGAGCGCTATGTGGAAATCCTGGTGGACGAGGGTATCTCCAGTCGGCTGGACAACAGCCATTGGGACGCGATTGTCGCGCAGTTCACCCAGCAGGTGCGCCAGGGCCAGACGTTGCAGGGCTTTATCGCCTGCGTCGAGGCCTGCGGTGAGTTGCTCAAGGTGCACGTTCCAGTGACCCATGTGCGCAACGAACTGCCAAACCGCCTGGTCGTGCTCGGCTAGGCTGGCCGTCGCACACTTTTGTAACGCTTGGCGGTACAACTACGGCCGGTTGTCTGGCTCCTGCCCGGTCTTCAACATCTCCCTCCAATAGCGAACGCCCTGTGACGGGCGTCCTGACGTAGAGGGAGTACTTATGTCAACGCATCTACCGCTCGACTCTTTTGCCGGTGCAGCGCCTGACGGCGGGAGAAATGAAACGCCGATCCATCTGACAACTAAAGAAACACAAGCCTTGATCTGGTGCTACAAAGGCAAGACTTCCTGGGAAATCGCCAGGATTCAGAATTGCTCGCCCACCACGATCAACTTCCACTTTGCCAGTATTCGCCGCAAGTTTGCTGTCAGGTCCCGGCATGCCGCCTTGCTCAAAGCCATTGAGTCGGGCGCCATTGTCATCGACGAGGTCGATGAGCGAGGTGTGCATGAATCTGACTGACTCGGCCTATAACAGTATCAGTGGACTGCTCCTGGGATTGGGCATCGCGACATTGCCCGCGATAGATGGCGAAGCGCTGTTCGGTGCATCGCTGGGGGCGTGGCTGGTTATCACGACGCGCGTTGAATTCAAAGCCTGGCAGCGGATCGGCTCGTGGTTGCTGTCGGCGGGCGTCGGCTATCTTTTTACCCCTGTCGCACTGCCGTTGGCGCCTTTCCTGACTGCAGGGGTAACGGCATTTCTTTGCGCGCTGATCATTATTCCCATCAGCGTCAAGATCATGCAGTGGGTCGACGGCGCTGGCCTTGGGGAAATCATTGAGCGCCTCAAAGGGCGACGCTGACGGGTATCAACTCGTCATGATTAAACCGATTGCGAACTACATATGTACTCATGTTTCGTTCGCCTGTTGAAGTGTCGACAGAATAGACGCCATCTCTGAAAGTTTGAGTTCCATTTCACGCAGGCGGCGTTTTTCCTCCAGGGCATTTTGTATGGCGCAGCGATCTTCTTCACCGAGCAATCGCCACATCGCGAGAATTGTATTTTCCCGATTGGCTGTTTCCTGGTGGTGTTCGAGTTCATTGGCTGCAGCGCTGTGACGCAGGATTGGACCTTCGCCCAGCAACAACCAGTCGAGTGAAATGCCGCGCGACTGTGCAATTTCTACGCATAATGAGTATGGCGTACTGTCGCGACCCTTCCAGCTACTAAGGGTCTGCGGGCTGACTTGTAACGCCGAAGACAAAGAGGCATCGCTTTTTGTGCCGGTAATTTGCTTCAGTCGCGCTAAAACAGCCTGAGATTTTTTGCTACGCAATTTGAGCCTCTTCCTTTTGACACACGCTTTTTGAGTGCTTAATGTATGCGCAATGAGTAACTTTTTTATTGTGAGGAATCAATCTTCAACTATGAATCAGATGAATATGATGTCGAAACTTCCTAATGGTAGCAGGGTGATTTCCTACATGTTTGGTTCCTGCCCATTACGCCGTTATTCCTTGCACTTTCTTCTTTCGGGTGGGCGTTACTTGCAATGCCGGGTTGCAGCGATCATCGCATCAAGCAGTATTGCGTTTGATTATGTTGATTACCACCCGACGAACAGCGGGATCCAGGTATGAGTACTTACAAAATGGTGTGCCCGCACTGCTTGAGCCGGATGCGCATCCGCACCAGTGAGGGTCGTCATATTTTCCTGCGGGTGGCGTACTTGCAATGCACGTCGGAAGCCTGCGGCTGGTCGGTGCGGGCCGAGTTCGAAATGACCCACGAACTTTCACCCAGTGGCATGCCCAACCCCGCCGTGCGTTTGCCTTGCGCCGGGCCCGATTTGCGGCACGCCGCGCGTCCGCTTGCACCGACGGCGCCTGAGTCGACGGAGTCATGAACATGTCCGCCATTGTTGAAAACGAGGATTTGAACGAGCAATTGTTGGCCATCGCCCAGGCATTCCTGGCCCGTCACGAAAGTGATGCGGTAATTGATGACCAGGTGCTGTTCTGTCGTGCCGTGAAGCACCTGCAAGGGATTGATGTGCCGATGCACCTGGCGGAGCGACTGGTCAGCCACGCCTACGGGGAGCTCAAGTCCTGCAACGATCGACGACGCCTGGACATCGGCGCCAGCTCCGAAACCGTCGCTGTCATTACGGACCCCGCCAATGGCCTGACGTGGGCCGTACCGGTGGGATTGATCGTCAGGTATGTGATCAATTCACCGATCAATCGCAAACTTAGGCTGGTGGAGCCCTGACGGCACGCCGGATACTCGCAGGTCCGAGGGGCATTTGCGGGCCTGCGAAAAATAACCCCGTGCCCAAAACCGTCATCCCCCCTAAAATATCGAGCATTCTCCGATTCGCACTGCCCGAGGCCGTTTTTCCATGTCCGTCACCGCTACTCCCGCCAGCCTCGCGCCGGACCACCACGCCCAGTTCATCGGCCTGCTGCAATCGAGCCTCGACCAGAATGCCTTCATCAAGCTGGTGCTGGCCAAGTACGCCGGCGAGGAAGCGGACCTGCAGCGGATCATCATCAAGCCGGTGACGGTCAAGGCGCAGGCTTGCCTGTCCTTCGTCTATCGGTACAAGACACGCGACATCACCAAGAACCTGCCATTGACCGAAGGTGTGGCAGTCATCGCCGGTTTGTTGCCGGCGTCGTTCAAGAATGCGCATTTGTTGTCATTGACCGACGAAGCCCAGCTCGAATACAGCAAAAAGGGCAAGTCTTCGCTGTTCAAGAGCAAACCCCAGCAATTGCGCGAAGTGCCGTCCGCCGGGCACAACCGCGAGAAAAACCGCTTTCTCGATCTCGAACGGCCGTTTCTCGCCGACCTGGGCGTCACCAACAAGCAGCATGAACTGATCCCGGCGATGTCGCGCAAGTGGAAACAGATCAACAAGTTCATCGAGGTCTTCAGCCATGCGCTGACCTCGTCGCCCCTGGCGCTGGACAGCCCGGTGCGGGTGGCGGACTTCGGATCCGGCAAGGGTTACCTGACCTTCGCGATCCATGACTATCTGCGCAATACCTTGAAGGCCGAAGCGCAGGTGACCGGAGTCGAACTGCGCGAAGACATGGTCACCCTGTGCAACACCGCCGCGGCCAAGCTGGAGCATCCCGGGCTGGTCTTCAAGTGCGGGGATGTGCGCAGCGTGGCACCGAGCGAGCTGGATGTGATGATCGCGCTGCATGCCTGCGACATCGCCACGGACTATGCGATCCATACCGGCATTCGTTCCGGGGCCTCGATCATCATGTGCTCGCCGTGCTGTCACAAACAGATTCGCCTGCAAATCCAGAGCCCGGCATTGCTCAAGCCGATGCTGCAATACGGCTTGCACCTGGGACAGCAGGCGGAAATGGTCACCGACAGCTTGCGTGCACTGTTCCTCGAAGCCTGCGGCTACGAGACCAAGGTGTTCGAGTTCATCTCGCTGGACCACACCAACAAGAACAAGATGATCCTGGCGGTCAAGCGCGCCGAGCCGGGTGATCCGGCCCAGCTGCTGGCGAAGATCGAGGAACTCAAGGCGTTCTACCACATCACCGAGCATTGCCTGGAAACCCTGTTGCGGGCTGACGGTTACCTCTGACAGGTATTACGCGGTGGCAATGCGTGCGGGCTTGACCGCCGTCTTGCGGCCCAACACGACGGTCACGATCACCCCGCCGGCGAACAGCCAGGTGATCGGCTCGACCTGTTCGCCAAAGAACAGTGCGGAAAAGCCGATGGTGAAGAAAATCTGCAAAAGCTGGATCTGGCTGACCCGGGCAATGCCACCGATGGCCAGCCCGGCATACCAGGCAAAGAAGCCGATGAATTGCGAAAACAGCGAGACGTAGCCGAAGGCCCACCAGGTTTTGGCGGAAATCTCGCCCTGATGTTGCAACGCAAGGTACAGCACCGGGCCGATCAACAGCGGTGTCGACAGCACCAGCGCCCAGCAGATCACTTGCCAGCCACCCATTTCCTTGGCCAACCGGCCACCCTCGGCGTACCCCAGGCCGCCTACCGCAATCGCGCCCAGCATCAACAAGTCTCCGGCCTGGATGCTGCCGGCCCCGCTGATCAGCGCATAACCGAGCACCAGGGCACTGCCCAGCGCGGCGCAGGCCCAGAAGGCTTTCGATGGGCGTTCGTGGGACAGCCACGCGGCGTACAGTGCCACGCACAGTGGCTGCAAGCCATTGACCAGGGCGCCATGGGACGCCGGCAAGGTTTGCATGGCCCAGGCCGACAGCACCGGGAACCCGAGGATCACCCCGGCAATGACCAGCGTCAGGCCCTTGACCTGCTGCCAGGTTGGCCATTTCTCACGCCGCCACAGCAACAGCAACGCCGCGGGAATCGCCGCGAACAGGGCCCGGCCCAGGCCATTGAGCAGTGGATGCAGTTCCTGCACGACGATGCGTGTGAAGGGCAGGGTGAGGCTGAAGATCACAACGCCGAGCAGGCCCAGGGCCATGCCGGTGTTTTCGCGCGAGGTCATGATGGCAACCAGAATCGTGGGTGATGGGAAGTGCCTTCATCTAGCCATAAACCGTGGCGTCTGCGCTGTTACAGCTAAGTGCAGAGTTATCCGTACAGTTGGGAGCGAAGCTCCCAACGTAGGAGCTGCCGCAGGCTGCGATCTTTTGATCCTGCTTTCAAGATCAAGATCAAGATCAAGATCAAGATCAAGATCAAAAGGTCGCAGCCTCCGGCAGCTCCTGCACAAGGAGATCGCGTAGTAGCAGGTTATTACCCACCCCAGCGGATAAGGACTACCTTGAACACTCCTACGCATTTCCCAGAGGAGTCCTCCCCATGGCGGCGAAAAAAATTCTGATGCTGGTCGGCGATTACGTCGAAGACTACGAAGTGATGGTGCCATTCCAGGCCCTGCTGATGGTCGGTCACACGGTGCATGCCGTTTGCCCGGACAAGACCGCCGGCCAGACCGTGCGCACAGCCATCCATGACTTCGAAGGCGACCAGACCTACAGCGAAAAGCCCGGTCACCTGTTTGCCCTGAACTTCGATTTTGCCAAGGTCAAGGCGGCGGATTACGATGCGGTGCTGATACCGGGCGGTCGTGCGCCGGAGTACTTGCGCCTGAATGAAAAAGTCCTGGAACTGGTGCGCGACTTCGACAAGGCCGGCAAGCCGATCGCCGCCGTGTGCCACGGTGCACAGTTGCTCGCCGCCGCGGGAATTCTCGAAGGGCGTGAATGCAGCGCCTACCCGGCCTGTGCGCCAGAAGTGCGCCTGGCGGGCGGTACGTTTATCGATATCCCGGTGACGGACGGCCATGTTCAAGGCAATCTGGCGACGGCGCCGGCCTGGCCTGCCCACCCTAGCTGGCTGGCCGGATTCCTCGGTTTGCTGGGCACCAAAATCACGCTGTAACGGGGGACCCGTCCATGTGCGAGCTGTACGTCAAAGCCGATCCGATCCTCTACGAATCGCGCTCGCGCTCGCTGCGCATCTGCGGGGTGGTTACCACCCTGCGGCTGGAGAATCAGTTCTGGGACATCCTCAGCGAAATCGCCGAGACCGACGGCATGACTACCAACCAGCTGATTGCCAAGCTGTATGAAGAGGTCATGGACTACCGCGGCGAAGTGGTCAATTTCGCTTCGTTCCTGCGGGTGAGTTGTACGCGGTATCTGAGTCAGCGGCGGGTAGCTGCTCCGGAGTTGTCGGTGGTGAAGCGTTCAGTCAATTAGGTTTGCAGCTTGCTTACGGGCCCCATCGCCAGCAGGCTGGCTCCCACAGTGGATTGGTGTGCATCAGTCCAATGTGGGAGCTGGCCTGCTGGCGATAGGGCCCACACAGGCGACAGAAACAGCAGGCTGGTCTTTACTCTGAAGCGCGCAACCTTCCAATCGCCAAGGAGAAAGAGCATGTCCGGATGGTACGAAGTGAGCAAGAGCAGCAGCGGTCAGTTCAGGTTTGTGCTGAAGGCGGCGAATGCCGAAACCATTCTGACCAGCGAGTTGTACACCACCCGCGCCGCGGCCGACAAAGGCATAACGTCAGTCCAGGCCAACAGCCCGCTCGATGAGCGCTACGAGAAAAAAACCACCAAGGATGGCCATCCTTATTTCAACCTCAAGGCGGGTAACCACGAGATTATCGGCAGCAGTGAGTCCTATTCCTCCGATGCCGCCATGGAGAAAGGCATCGCCAGTGTGAAGGCCAATGGGCCGAGCAAGGTGATCAAGGACAAAACCCTGCCCGTACTCTGAAAACACCGATGATCTAATGTGGGAGCGGGCTTGCTCGCGAATGCGGAGTGTCAGGCAACAGGGTTGTGACTGGCATACCGCATTCGCGAGCAAGCCCGCTCCCACATTTGTTTATGTGAGTCTGAGATCAGCGCAGGGTTTTCAGCAGCCCTTGCAGCTGACTGACTCCTGCCTCATCCAACGGAAACACCGGCAACCGCGGATCACCCACCTCCAGCCCTGTCGCTCGTAAACCCGCCTTGATCGTCGCCGGCAACCCCCCCTTGAGAATGAAATCCAGCAACGGCAACTGGCGATAGAACAGTTCACGTGCCTTGTTCAGGTCGTTGGCCAGCACGGCGTCGTACAGGTCGAGATTGAGCTGCGGGATCAGGTTCGGCGCCGCGGTGCACCAGCCTTTTGCCCCGGCCGCGAAGGCTTCCAGCGCCAGCGGGTTGCAACCGTTGTAGAAGGGCACCTGACCTTCGCCCAGGCGTTGCAATTGATGCATGCGCTGGATGTCACCGGTGCTCTCCTTAACCATGGTCACGTTCTCCACGCTTTTGACGATGCGCAGAATCAGGTCCACCGACATGTCGGTGCCGCTGGTGGCCGGGTTGTTGTAGAGCATGATCGGCACGCCGATGCTGTCGCCGATGGCGCGGTAGTGCGCGAGGATCTGCGCTTCGCTGAGTTTCCAGTACGACGTCGGCAGCACCATCACCACGTCGGCGCCATGGGCTTCGGCGAAACGGGCGCGACGCACCGCTTTGGCGGTGGTCAGGTCGGACACGCTGACGATGGTCGGCACTCGCCTGGCCACGTGCTTGATACTGAATTCGGCGACCTGGTCCCACTCCGCGTCGCTCAGGTAAGCACCTTCGCCCGTGCTGCCCAGGGGTGCGATGGAATGCACGCCGCCGTCGATCAAACGGTCGATCGAGCGCCCGAGCGCGTCCAGGTCAACGCCCTCGCCATCGGCGGTAAAAGGGGTGATGGTGTAGCCGATGATGCCGTGAATGTTTGCAGTGGACATGGGGTCTCTCCGTACAAAAAAGGTCTGGGGTTCAGTTCAGGCAATCGGCGTGTCGACGCAGGTTCTGCCGGGCGTAGTAATTGAAAGCGGCGGCATGACGCTTGGGCCGGGCGATCCAGTCATGGGCTTCTCGGCCCAGCTCGGGAATGATCGGCTTGATGGTTCCGGCGCTCATCGCCAGCAGCTGCAACCTGGCGGCGCGTTCGATCAGTTGGGCAATCACGCAGGCCTCCTCGATGGTGGTGCCGGTGGACAACTGGCCGTGGTGGGACAGCAGGATCGCCCGCTTGTCGCCCAGGGCACCGGCAATCAATTCGCCTTCTTCATTACCCACCGGTACGCCGGGCCAGCCTTCGAGAAACGCGCAGTCGTCATAGAGCGGGCAGAGGTCCATGTGGGAAATCTGCAGCGGCACTTCCAGCATCGACAACGCCGCGACGTGGGTCGGGTGGGTGTGGATGATGCAATTCACATCCGGCCGGGCGCGGTACACCCAGCTGTGGAAGCGGTTGGCCGGGTTGGGCATGCCGTGGCCTTCGAGCACTTCCAGGTCTTCGTTGACCAGCAACAGGTTGCCCGCGGTGATTTCGTCGAAACCCAGGCCCAGTTGTTGAGTGTAATAGGTGCCCGGCTGCGGGCCACGGGCGGTGATTTGCCCGGCCAGGCCGGAGTCATGGCCATTCTCGAACAGAATGCGGCAGGTCAGGGCCAGCTTTTGCCGGTCGGTCCACGTATTATCCGCGAGGGTGTTTTGCATCTGGTTCAGCGCTTGCTTGACCAGTTGATCTTTGGGCAGTGCTAATGTCGTGGCCATATCGATGTCCTCTTTGGCTGGGTCATGCAGATGACACGAAAGATGCTATATGACACCTTGTGTCATGAGCAAGGACAATTCGTCACCTCCTTGATGGATTAATCGTTCTACATGTCTATCCGTTTGAAATTATTGAGAAAAAAACTTGGCGTAACCCTTGAGGCATTGGCGGAAAAATCCGGCATGACCAAGAGTTATCTGTCGAAAGTCGAACGCGGCCTGAACACGCCGTCGATTGCGACCGCGTTGAAACTGGCCAAGGCACTGAACGTGAAGGTCGAGGAGCTGTTTTCCGAAGACAAGGTCAGCCTCGACAGCTACAGCCTGGTGCGCAGCCATGAGCGCCAGCCACTGGGTGCCAGCGGCGACAATCCGGGCTACGCGGTGCTGGCCCATCAGGTCAGCGAACGCAGCCTGCTGCCGTTCATCATTTACCCGCCGACAGAATTTACCGACAAAGCCTTCAAGGAACACCTGGGCGAAGAATTTCTATTCGTCCACGAGGGGCAGGTGGAAGTGGATTTCGTCAACGAGCGGGTGCTGCTCAGCCGTGGCGATGCGCTGCACTTCAACTCACAGAAACCGCACCGGATACGCTCGGTGGGCGAGGTGCAGGCGCAGTTGCTGGTGGTGGTGCATAGCAGCGAGGAATGAGTCAGCTTTAAAAGCTTCGCGAGCAAGCCCGCTCCCACAGGGAATTTGTGCACGCCGCAGATCAACTGTGGGAGCGGGCTTGCTCGCGAAAGCGTCAGATCGGGCAACACTAAACTTCGACTGGTACCGATAGCTTCGGGCTACCCAGCCCATGTGTCTTCGAATCAAAAAACCGCAACTCCACGCCGGTCCCTTCGAACACCTTCGCGTAATGCCGCTTCTGATGCTGGATGAACGCCTTGCTGCGCGGGTAGATCGAGATCGCCACCACTTTGGGTTTTGCCTGGCGCAAGGCATGCACGATGTGGCTGTCCTGCTCACCCAGCGCATGCCCGAAAATGCACAAGCCATCGCCATGGCCGAGCAACTGGTCATAGCAGAACGACAGGTAATCGGAGCTGCGGATGGTCTTGAGCTTGTCCGCGCTCGGCCCTTCGTTGATGAACAAGGGTACGTCGTCGAGGGTCTTGATCGTGTTGTTGATGGCGAAGTTGCCCAGCAACGTGCCCTCGGTCGACATCAGTTTGCGCGCCGTGCCGTCCTGGTTGCGCACCAGGTGCAGGCCGCCGTGCAGGTACAGCAGGCGGGTCTTGTCGGTGGCGGTAACGCTCAGGTCGAAGGCCGGTTCTGCCCCCTGGAACAGATCGGTGATCGCCTCGGGTTGCTGCTGGATCGCCCAGTAATTGAGCAAGTCGTAGTTGGTGGTGAACACCGTGCGATACCGGCCCAGTTCCTGGCTGATGGTCGCCAGGCTCGACGCCTCGACCAACCGCCACGGAATGTGCACCGCGTGCACGGTGTTGATCAGCGCTTCCTTGATCGCGTAGTAACGATTGCGCGGCGCGGCGGAGCTGACGGCCAGGGCCTTGTTGACCCGGCTGGTGGTTTTCAACGCGCTGAGCACCTGCTCGAAACTGCGCGTCTGCAGCGCCTCGAACACGCTCAGCTCGGACGGGCTGAGGGGTTTTTCCTCGACGGTGCGGGCGTTTTCGAACAGCGAGTCGTAGCCGAAGTCGTCCCACACCGCCCGGCTGGCTCCATTACCCACCAGCAGACCGTCGAACGCAGCGCTGGCGCGCAGGGCGTTCCAGTCTTCAAGTTGGGCATCGACATCCTGGAAATCGGTCATTGCGGTGGTCGTCTCGAAGCAAAAGGTCTGATGGGCGGCGACTTTATCATGGTCGGGCGGTTCAACCACGGCACGTCGCGGGCAGGACAAACTGGTGGTGTTGATGCCGCCGCATCATCCATTGGCGAGCCGGTCGAGCCTGGCGTTTGCCGATACGCTGGACAGCGATTACGTCGGGTTGCACGCCGCCAGTTCCATCAACATGCGCACCCATGCGGCGGCGCGCGAGGCGGGCAGGGTGCTGCGGGTGCGGATCCATGTGCCGGGCTTCGACGCCATGTGCCGCATGGTCCAGGCCAACATGGGGATTGGCGTTCTCCCGCAGCGGGCCTATGAATTGTTCGGTCGGGCCCTTGGGCTGACGGCCGTGCCATTGACCGATGAGTGGTCGGATCGCGCCTTGATCGTGGTGGTGCGTGATGAGGCACTGCTGTCGCCGGTGAGCCGGATGTTGTTTGAGCATTTGCGGGAGCAACTCTGAGTTTTCATTGGCCGGGCCGGCGTCTTCGCGAGCAAGCCCGCTCCCACAGGGAAATGCATTCCAAATGTGGCGGGCTTGCTCGCGAAGGCGGCCCTGAGGTCACGACAATCTCCCAAAGCATTCGCGTTTCGCGAACGCCCGTTGACAACTGAAGGTTGGATTCCCAAGCTCCCTGTCCTCTAGCCTTGGCGCATATTCCAAGAACAAGAGGTACCCCGCGATGACTGCCCCCTTGAGTGCGATCAAAGTGATCGAGATCGGCACGCTGATTGCCGCGCCGTTCGCCGCGCGCATGCTCGCCGAGTTCGGCGCCGAAGTGATCAAGATCGAAGCCATGGGCCAGGGTGATCCCCTGCGTAAATGGCGCAAGCTGCACGAAGGCACCTCGCTGTGGTGGTACCTGCAATCGCGCAACAACAAGTCCCTGGCGCTAAACCTCAAATCCCCTGAAGGCATCGAACTGGTCAAGCAACTGGCGACCAGCGCCGACGTGCTGATCGAAAACCTGCGTCCCGGCGCCCTGGAAAAACTTGGCCTGGGTTGGGACGTGCTGCATGCCCTCAACCCCAACCTGACCCTGGTGCGGATTTCCGGTTACGGCCAGACCGGTCCGTACCGCGATCGTCCGGGTTTCGGTGCCATAGGCGAGGCCATGGGCGGCATCCGCTACACCACCGGCACCCCCGGTTCGCCACCGGCGCGGGTGGGCGTCAGCCTCGGCGATTCCCTGGCCTCGTTGCACGCGGTGATCGGCGCGCTGATGTCGCTGCTGCGGGTCAAGACCGGGCAGGGTGGTGGGCAGATCGTCGATGTGTCGTTGGCCGAAAGCGTGTTCAACGTCATGGAAAGCCTGGTGCCGGAATACGACATGCTCGGCCATGTGCGTGAGCGCAGTGGCGGCGCCTTGCCGGGCATCGCACCGTCCAACACCTACCTCACGGCCGATGGCGCCTACGTTGTGATCGCCGGCAACAGCGACCCGATCTACAAGCGCCTGATGTTGACCATCGGCCGCCCGGATCTGGCCGAAGCCCCCGAATTCGCCCATAACGACGGGCGTGCGGCCAAGAGCAACCTGCTCGATGCGGCGATCACCCACTGGACCAGCAGCCTGCCGATCAACGACGTACTGGCGGCGCTGGAAGCCGCCGAAGTGCCGGCCGGACGTATCTACTCGGTGGCCGACATCGTCGCCGATCCGCATTATCAGGCGCGAGACATGCTGCTCAATGCCGAACTGCCGGGCGGCGCCACGGTGAAGATGCCGGGCATCGTGCCGAAATTGTCGGAGACCCCCGGTGGCGTCAACTGGTCGGGCCCGGGACTGGGCCAGCACACCGATGGCATCCTTGCGCAACTGGGCCTCACCGTGGCAGACATCGAACGCCTGAAAGTCGAAGGAGTGGTGCAATGATCACTGATTATTCCGAGCGCCTGATCGTTCAGGAAGTCTCCCCGCGCGACGGCTTGCAGATCGAGCCGACCTGGGTGGAAACCGTCGACAAGATCGCGCTCATCAATCAACTGTCGCTGGCCGGGTTCAGCCGTATCGAGGCCGGCTCGTTCGTGTCGCCCAAGGCCATACCGGCATTGCGCGACGGAGAGTTGGTGTTCAAGGGCATCAGCCGCCAACCTGGGGTGATCTATGTCGCGCTGATCCCTAACCTCAAGGGCGCGTAACGGGCGCTGGCCTGTAGCGCCGATGAACTGAACCTGGTGATGTCCGCCAGCCAGACCCACAACCTGGCGAACATGCGCATGCGCTGCGAAGACTCGTTGGCGGCGTTTGGCGAGATCGTCCAGTTAGCGCAGGGCACGCCGGTTCGCCTGAACGCGAGCATCGCCACCACTTTTGGTTGCCCGTTCGAAGGCAAGATCGATGAGGACCGGGTGTTGCAGATCGTCGAGGCCTATCAGGAGCTCGGCATCCAGGGCATCACCCTGGCCGATACCACCGGCATGGCCAATCCGCGGCAGGTCGAGCGCCTGGTGCGGCGGGTGTTGCAGCGGGTATCGCCAGCGGACCTGACCCTGCATTTCCACAACACCCGCGGCCTGGGCCTGTGCAACGTGCTGGCCGCCTACGAGGCCGGCGCCCGACGTTTCGACGCGGCGCTGGGTGGTCTTGGCGGCTGCCCGTTTGCGCCGGGCGCTTCGGGGAATATCTGTACTGAAGACCTGGTGAACCTGTGCGATGAAATCGGCATAACGACCGGCATCGACCTGCCGCTGTTGCTCAAGCTGTCCCGAGGATTGCCGGCGCTGCTCGGCCACGATGTGCCGGGCCAGCTGGCCAAGGCCGGACGCAATTGCGACCTGCACCCCGTGCCCTCCTGACCACCGCGAACCTGTAGCTGCCGCAGACTGCGATCTTTTGATCTTCAAGACGTCGCAGTCATCGCTTTTCCAGCCCAATCACCAAACTGAATCAACACCACCCCGCCAATCAACAACACCGCCCCGAACACTTTGGGCAACGTCACCTGCCGCTCCACCAACCCAAACCAGCCAAAGTGATCCAGCAACAGCGACGCCACCACTTGCCCCGCCAGCGCCAACGCCATGAACCCTGAAGCGCCAAGCCTGGGCAGCAAAACCAAGGCCAACGAAATAAAACACACCCCGAAAGCCCCACCCGCCCACATCCACATCGGCGCCTTGGCGATGAACGCCAGCGATGGCAACGGCAAGCGCATTGCCAACATGATCGGCAACAACACCAAAATGCTCACCACCAATGAAGCGAGGGTCGCCCACAATGGATGACCCAGGCTGCGCCCGAGATTGACATTGATCGCACTCTGAAACGGCACTACCGCACCGGCGAACGCGGCAAGCAGCAACAGGCCCGCCCAATGCAACGTACTCATGGTTATTCTCCAGCAAGTTTTGCTGGACTCTAGAGTATTCGTCGCGCAGATTTAAATTCCGTTTTACTATCCAGAACATGCATCAGATGAATGATCTGCGCCGCATCGATCTCAACCTGCTGGTGATCCTCGACGCCTTGCTCAACGAGCAACATGTGACCCGTGCGGCCGAGCGCCTGCACCTTAGCCAGCCTGCCGTCAGCCATGCATTGGCGCGGCTGCGTGATCTGCTTGACGACCCGCTGCTGGTGCGCGCCGGCGCCAGCCTGGTGCCGACGCCAAGAGCGCTGGAGTTGACGGCGCCGCTGGCCGAGGCCCTGGCCCAGGTGCAATCGCTGCTGGCGCCGAACACCTTCGATCCGGCCACGGCCAAACGAACCTTTCGCCTGGCGATGTCAGACTACGGCGCCGCCATCGTCCTGCCAGGGTTGATCCGTACGCTGCGTCGCGAAGCGCCTGGCATCGACCTGCAAATCAGTCATGGCAGCCGTGAAGGCATGCTCGATGGAGTCCTCAACGGCGATATCGATGTCGCCGCCGGGGTGTTTCCGGAAATGCCCAACGAGCTGCGCAGCACGGCGCTGTTCGAGGAACACTACGCCTGCCTGGTGGACCGCCACAGCCTGCCCGCCGACGGTGTCCTCGACCTGCCGAGCTATCTGGCGCGGCCCCATGTGCTGCTGGAAATGCGCGGCAGCGGCACCCCGGAAATCGAACGAGCCCTGACCGCCTTGCGCGAGCGCCGTCGCGTCGCGATCAGCCTGCCGCACTGGAGCGTCGCGCCGCAGTTCATCAGCGGCACCGACCTGATCCTCACCGTCGCTTCCCGGGGTTTGCGCGACATCGACGAGTCGTCGTTGATCGTCGTCCCGCCACCGTTTCACATTCCGTCGTTCACCTTTGTCCTGGTGTGGCACAAGCGGCGGGGCGGGGATCAGGCCCTGAACTGGTTGAATGCACAAATCGAGCGCGCCGCAGGTGATATAGACTGGCGCCCATTCAGCAAAACAACTCATAAGGACTCCCCATGACCCCCTCACTGCTAATGGCCGTTCTCGCCTCGGGCTTCATTTATGGCATCACGCCAGGGCCGGGCGTATTGGCGGTGTTCGGTATCGGCGCGGCGCACGGGCGGCGGGCGGGAGCTGGGTTTCTCTGCGGGCATTTGCTGGGCGACGTGGTCTGGTGCAGCACCGCGCTGGTGGCGATCGTCGGTGCGCGGGAAATCGGCAGCACCGCGTTCGATGTGCTGGGCGTGCTTAGCGGGCTCTACCTGTTCTGGCTCGGCTGGCGCGCGGTGCGGGCGCGTCAACGGGGTGTCGAGGCGCCGCAGGGGCCGGCGCGGCGGCCGTTCTGGCACGGCATTCTGTTCGGCCTGACCAATCCGAAAGCCTACCCGGTGGCCGTCGCCACTTTCACGGCGCTATTGTCCAGCCGGGCAGAGTTGCTGACCTGGTCGATGTTGCCATGGCTGATCGTGTTGAGCTTCGTCGGCGGCCTGATGGCCTACGCTATCCTCATCGGCATCGTCGGTGCGCGCCAGGTACGCACCTTGTATCAACGCCATGAGTTGGCTATCACCCGCTTGTGCGGGGTAATGTTCATCGGTTTTGCCATCAACGCCCTGGCGCATGCACTGCCTGGGCTGGTGACGAACAAGGCTTGACGCTGGACGTAGGGACGCGTCAGTTGCACTGCGACTCGTCTGAAAATTTCGCCACCGTTCGTCGAGACGATTCCAGGTTTTCTAAACCTTTTGATGCGCGCAAATTCAGATTCTATGCGGGCTACAGCTCGCCGAGATCATCATCAAGAGGTAGAGAATCATGCCTAACTCAAGAAACTCGAACTCGGGAAACTTCGCCAATGATCGAACGAAGGCGTCTGAAGCCGGTCGCAAAGGTGGGAAAACCACTACCACGACCGTCGATAAAGAGCCTACGAAACCCATGGGCCGCAAGCCTGGACAGAAGTCCAAGTAATCGATGCAGGTGGTTTTGATCGAGAAGCGGGAGCGAAAGCTCCCGTTTGAATTTTTACCGAGGAGGGCGCGACCATGAACCGCATGGCCACCCGATTACGCAATGGCGGCCTGGCCGCATTACTGGGCCTGTGTGCCACCAGTGCCTTCGCCCAGAGCCCCACCGAATTCATCAACGATGCGTCGGCCCAAGGCATTGCCGACATCGAAGCCAGTCGCCTGGCGCACCAGAAGTCCGAGTCCAAGGAGGTCAAGGACTACACCATCGTGGTCATCAACGATCGCACCACCGCCAACCAGCATCTGGCGAAAATCGCCAAGCAACTGGATCTGCCGGTGGCACCGCGCGAAGAGGTAGTGGAAAAAGCCAAGGCCCTGATGCCGCCAGTCTCGGAGGGTGCGTCCTTCGATGAGGCTTACGCGGCCAGTCAGGTCAAGACCACCGAGCAAGCCATCGAGCAGCTCGAGCAAACGGCGCAGACCACCGACGTGCCGCAGATCAAGGCGTTCGCTGAAGAGACCCTGCCAAAGCTGCAAAATCACCTGCAGATGGCCAGGGCCCTGCAAGCCAGTCGCTGACCCTTCGCATACGCGGGTGACCTTGGGTCACCCGCGTAACATCGATCAGCATTTATTCAGATCCTGTTTACCTTTCTCCTGGACCACGGTGCCGTCGATGGAAATGGTCTGGCCTTCGCCGAGGCTGCGGTAGTGTTTTCTCAAGGCTTCCAGCTCCTTGAGGTCCAGCGCCTCGAGCCCGAGCATCGCGTTCTGCGCCTCCTTCGTCACCCGCAGCAACTCATCGACCTTCAGGTGCAGGATGTCCGTGTCGCGGTTCTGGGTGTTCTGAATCAGGAACACCATCAGGAAGGTGATGATGGTGGTCGAGGTGTTGATGACCAGCTGCCAGGTATCGTTGAAACCGAAAATCGGGCCACTCACGCCCCACACTAAAATCAGGATAATCGCCCCGAGGAACGTCGTGGGGCTGCCGGTCCAGAGAGCCAGTTTCTGGGCGATTTTTGCGAATTTCATGGCCGTTTTCCTTATTGGGGATGCACCTGAAATTCAGACACTGGCGGCGGGGTGAAAATTCGGCTTTATACCCGCTACCCAATGGAAAATCCCGTAGGCGTCCTCATAACCGACCAACCTCCGCGGCCGCACCCAATCCACTGTAGGAGCTGGCTCGCCAGCGAAGGCGCCCTCATGGCCGCCCCCTCTCTACCGGCCCCACCCGATCCACTGTAGGAGCTGGCTCGCCAGCGAAGGCGGCGGAAAGACCACCGCAATCTTCAAGGTGCAATAGAGCACCACCCACCAGTCGATGTATCGTAGCGAACCCGTTGTCAGCCAAGCCCCAGACAACGCACCAACAGGAGAACGCAATGAGTTGGTCCGCCAAACAATACGTCGCTTTTGAAGATGAACGCACCCGTCCCGCTCGCGACCTGCTGGCCGCCATCCCCGCTGGATCAGTGCGCTCGGCCATCGACATCGGTTGCGGTCCCGGTAACTCGACCGAGTTGCTGGTGGAACGCTTCCCCGACGCCACGGTGCGCGGGCTGGACAGTTCAACCGACATGATCGAGGCCGCACGCAAGCGCCTGCCCCAAGTGCAGTTCGACATCGCGGACATCGACACCTGGAATGATACTGGCCCATTCGACGTGATCTTCGCCAACGCCGTGCTGCAGTGGGTACCCGATCACGCCACATTGCTGCCTGCGCTGGTGAGCAAACTCACCCCCGGTGGCAGCCTGGCGATCCAGATGCCGGACAACCTCAATCAACCCTCGCACCGCTTGATGCGCGAAGTCGCGGCACAAGGCCCGTGGGCCGAAAAACTGGCGAGCGTCGCCGCACAACGGACCGAAATGGCCGATGCCAGCGCGTATTACTCAATGCTCAAAGCCTGTTGCACCCGCGTCGATGTATGGCGCACCACGTACCATCATCCGCTGGCGGGCGGCGCGTCGGGTGTAGTGGAGTGGTTCAAGGGCAGCGGCTTGCGGCCGTTCCTCGAACCATTGGATGAGGCACAACGCGCGCAGTATCTGCAGCAGTATCAGACTGCAATCGAGCAGGCCTATCCGGCATTGGCCGATGGTTCGGTATTGCTGCCGTTCCCGCGTTTGTTTCTGGTGGCGACGCGCTGAGGTGAAAAAGGCAGAGATGAGGAAAGAATCATCTCTGCCTTTTCCTTGCGCGCCTGGCACCCAGGTATTCAAAAATAAACGAAGCAAAGCCGAACAACCCGATCATTGAAATGACCATGATCCCCAACTCTGAACTGTCCATGCTGACCTCTTGGCGAACGGTGAGCAGGGAGAATAAGGGATCCGTTGTCTGGCGAAACGCAGCTATACAGCATCTTTACTGGCGTGCGCGGATCCATACGCAACCTATACAAGTGCTTGCGACAAACACTCAGCGCTGAACGTGCTCGCTGTCCCGACGGCAAAACCAGCCATAACCGCACCCGAGATCCACCACCTTCAAGCCTTGCATCGGCGGCAGCATCGCCATAGGCGCAGGCGCTTCCGGTGCGGCATCGAGGCCGCCAATCGAGCGGGCCATCTGGCTATAGCCCTGGAAAAAACCGGGAGCGTCGTAGATGTTTTGAGTCATGGTAGTGGTGCTCTGCTGAGATGGTTTGGGTTATCGCAAACCCTGTGGGAGCGAGCCTGCTCGCGATGACGGTCGCACAGTCACATCTGTGTTGCCTGCCAGACCACCATCGTGAGCAAAGTGTTACGTCAGGACGGTTCGGCATCCATGCGCCGAGCGATGACATCCAGCACATCGCAGCCATCGCGCAAAGGAATGCAACACAACAATGCGAAGTCGCTGAGGATGACTGAGTCTGTGCTGATCTCACCTCGCATCGCGAGGTTTTCGAGAACCTGCGTCACGGCACCGATTCGGGTAACGGGCACTGCTGAGCAGCGAGTGCAGCGGTTGAGTGGTGTTGACGTAAAACGAGGGGAGGTCGTCGGCGTTGCTGGTTAGAGCCATATATTCATTCATGAGTGATTACCTTGAAGTTAGGTGAACTACCACTCATCGTCGCCAAACAAAGGGTGGTAGCTGTACGCGGGTTGGCGAACCGGACAAGGCACAAACCGGCAGACCCGAAGATCTCCCACGCACAGCCACCAAAAAACAGGTAGCCAAGTGCGTTCAGAAACGCTCCGAGCTGGCCGGAGATTTCTGTGCCTTGCCATCGAGTCGCCAAACCCGATACGCCATTTGGGGCGCGCTCGGACTATAGATCTCATGACAATGGCACAGCAATGCGCGAGTGTACGGACATTTCCCAGACTATTGTAGGACGTTGCTTTTTTTAGAAATGGTGTCGCCTGAGATCCAACATTCATTAAATTCCGGCCACAAAAAACCGGCCACTCGGGCCGGTTGATAGATCACTGCAATAAGCTTATCAGCTCTGCTGCAATACCTTGAGTGCTGCCGAAGCCAGAAAGCCCGAACGGCTTTTCTCTTCCGGATGGTGCAGCACGTATTCATCGATACGGTTTAGCAGGTACCCAGGCAGTGTGATGTTCAGCTTCTGGGCCTTGCCCAGATATTTGGTAACGTCGATGTCCACCAGTGCCCACGCACATCCCGCGTACTTTGGGTTGGCTGCGTGCAGTGTCACTTTATTTGCGGGGGGAATGGCTGAACCCCCTTCGGCCAAGATCTCGAAATGGCCTTCAATGGCTTCTCGGGCCATCGCCATCGCATCATCCAGATCTTCCCCGGCGGAAAAGCAGCCCGGGATGTCAGGGACTTCAACGCCCCAGGCGTGCTCCTCATCTCCCATTGAAATCGCAATCGGGTAAAGCATTGTCATTGTCCTCCGAGGACTCGGCACAGCGTCTGTCAGAGCAGCGCCTGTTGCAAAATACTGATGGCCGTTTTCTTGAGAAGATCTTTCTTCGGGTGAGGGACTGTCACCAGGCCCGGTTTGGTCGGATGCTTGAAGTGATGATGGCTGCCTCTGATACGTACCAGATACCAGCCGTCCGCAACGAGTTGGCTTATCAAAAATCGGCTATTCACATCACCTCCCTGTGGTGTGCTTGTGGTTACTATACCTACTGGTTGTTTTTAATCAACACTATAACCACCAAGTCGTCCTGGCTCGGTGGGACAGCGATAGGAATCGAGTCTAGAAGGCCGCTGCGGACATGGCTTTGGGCAAGCCTGAAAGGAGAGGGTTGGTGTATTGCGAGGTTTTGCGTGCAGGAGCCAACAAGCCGGCACCTATAGATCCAGTGCTTGTGGAAAGGCTAATGCCTGATGAGATTCGAGAGCAAATCCACGTCTTAGCTGCTTGAGCGTCTGATTGTCCTGGCTGCGGAATTAGTTTCATCTATGAATTGCAGTTGCGGAAGCTCGCTCATCCGGGCTGTGTGAAGCTCGGGTTGATTCAAGAGGTTCTCCTGGTCTCTCGCAAGCCGTGTGCTTTGCGATAGACGTCCAGCTTGAGGTGATGCACCGCGTGCAGTCGAATGTATGGGGGCAATGGGAGTCAGGGCTATCGATTGACTGTATGGTGGCGGTGGACCAAGGTTCACGGTGGAGTACGATGGCGGCAAATCCCGAACTGACAAAGTTGAGTATCTTGGCGGACCCTCGGTGGCCCCCCTAGCCACCGTCTGAAACCATTGGCTACCTCTTGCCGTTGCTGCTCTTGCCGCTTTGACACCCAGCGCTATGGCGGTTCCCCCTGCCGTCATACTCGCACTCGCCAGAAAGGGTGCTATTACCGAGGCTGGATTTGCAGCCGCCCCTAAACCGGCCAGCATGCCTGCCGTTCCCATACCCACAGTCAAAATTCCTTGCACACGAGAATGACTACTTGCATACATTCCCAGAATCAGTGCTGTCGATGATGTAAAGCTTCCACCGCCTGCAAGCATAAGCACGGTCGGTATAGCGAAGCGCCCTGTGGGATCTCGATGATTTACTGGATCTGCGACGCAATAGGTGTACGCGTTTAATCCACCGGCGGCGAATGGGCTCAATTTGTCAGGAGAGTGGAACCGCATCAGTACCGGGTTGTAGGTTCGATAACCGTTGCCCAATAAATACCAATGAGTCTGTGCTTCCTTAAGCTCACCATTGAAACCAAGACGGGTACAACGGTGATCGCCTGATCGGTACCCATAGGCAGTGTATGCCAATGGATTCACCTCGCCTTGACTCACCTGCGCCACAACGGATTGGTTCTGATGGGTCGCAAGTAGAATCGTTTTTGGTTCGTTTTTCTCGATTCGAGTGGGCGTGACCATAAGGGGCTTCTGGATACTGAAAGGACGATACTGTTGTTTTACAGATTTTGGTCCCGCGTCGGTACTAGCAGAACTGATAGTACGTTGGCCTAGCTCCAGTCTACATTTAGCGAGAGCGGCGAGGATCTTGAAACAGGGAAAAGTAGGGAAAAGTAGGGAAAAGGGGAGACGGATTTATTTCTCTTCACTGCTTCCCATCTCGCGATCTTCAAACGCCGAACGCACAGCCTCCACAACTCGTTCCGCCATGCGCTCATCCTCAAGCTGCGGATACCCTTTCTTCAGCTTGCCCGAAACCACCCAACCATTCTCCTTGATGGAGCGGATGATGCGATTCGCATCCTGGTCGGGCATCTCCAGCACCTCTTTCAACTGCTCCTGTGCTCGCTGAAAGATCAACAGTACGCGCGCTTCATCCGCCATTTCCGTGCGAATCGTGTGCTC
The DNA here is from genome assembly GCF_046042685.1 of Pseudomonas sp. PLMAX. Classification (NCBI taxonomy): domain Bacteria; kingdom Pseudomonadati; phylum Pseudomonadota; class Gammaproteobacteria; order Pseudomonadales; family Pseudomonadaceae; genus Pseudomonas; species Pseudomonas sp. PLMAX. The sequence goes on from NZ_CP064949.1 coordinate 1,651,184, forward strand.
GACAACGCGCGCGGTGTACAGGACGTGTTCGGTCAGGTCCGGATACCGCCAGGCAAAACAGCCATCTTCATATTCATCGAAGATGAAGTTGCTGAGGGTCCCGTCCTCGTCGGTCACCAGTTCGCCGAAGCGATACGCCGTCGCGTAACGGCGCATGAAAGGTCGCGAGAACACTTCGAGCGTACGGTCGTAGCCGGCCCGGAAGTCGATCGAGCTGGTGATGGTGGCTGATACTGGCAGAATGACGCCATCGGGCACTGCCTTGTCTCGAATCAAAGTGTCGTTGATCAGGAAACGGTGGATCCGACCATTGCCATCGCGCATGGGATGGATATAGACGAAGCCAAATGCCAACACAGCGGCACGCGCCAGCGATTCCGCACCACGTGTTGCAATCTCAAATTCGTTGAGGCCCGCCAGTAGTGAGTCAAGGTCCCTGGAGTGGGGCGCAATGTAGTGCACGATGTCCTCGCGCATCGTGGCTTGCCCCACAAATACAGGAGAGCGCCGCAAACCCAGGCCGATGGCGTCATGTCCCAGAATGCCGGCTTGCAGGGACTGCAGTCTGTCGTTGCTCAACGGGTTTTCGATATGACCGCAGTATTGGGCAATGACATGGGCAAACCGTTGGATGCGATCAGCCTGGTCGGCTTCCTTTTCGATCAGAAAACTAGCGCGCGATTCCTTGAACGTCAGCCAACTGGCCGTACGCATCAGGATGTCAGCGCCAAAGGTCTGATCCAACTCGGCCAATGCTTCGCGCAGATCAAATTGCAGAGCGTCCTGCACGGGCGCTGTTCGACGAACCAAGGGACAGAACTGAGCCGTTCCCGGCAGATTGTTATTGATTCGCCAACGCCGAATTCGTAACGACTGGCGACGAGTCAGGTATTTTTTTGGCGAAAGTGCATCAACGTAGGCACCATTGGTCACGTCCGGCACATCCAGGTGTTCACCTGTCAGCCATTCATAAAGGAATCCTGTGCGACGGGCGTACTGGCCGAAAGGCTCTCGTCGACACCAGTCTTCGACAGGCTGCGGCCCTACGACCGCAAACAGGCGGGCAAAAAATTCGAGATGAATGTCTTCGTACTTGAGGCCGAATTCGAAATGTCCTGCAAAGTCGTCTGCGGGTCGGTAGCTTGGCGGATACCGGTTCTCCACATGCCCGTCGCTTTCGCGGCTGACCCGTGTGCTGCCGATCGTGGACTCGACGCGCAGAGGCTGCGCCAATGCGATGTCGTAGCGGTTCGCGAGGGTGTTAAAACCGACTTGCATTGACGAGATCCTTTACTGAGGAAAGAAAAACGCTAACAGAACGTCGATCCTATGCGAAAACGCTAATTTATGCAGGTGTGAAAAGGCTAATGTTTGATGAAAAATGATACTAAAACCGGGTTCTGAGAAAAAAACGCTAACGAGTCCAGATTAGTCACTACAGCGGTGGGGTTACATGCTTATCGAAAGTGGAAATGAAACGCTGAATTTCACCAAATATTAGACACAAAAAAACCGGCCATCTAAGCCGGTTTTTTCTTTACCTGCATCCCCCGTCAACAAACAACGTGAGACAAGAATTCGGTTGGAGCGGGTGAAGGGAATCGAACCCTCGTTATCAGCTTGGGAAGCTGGAGTAATGCCATTATACGACACCCGCTCAGAGCGGAGACTTTGTACCAGATGTGCGCGTGGAAATGAAGTTTTTCTTTGCGTTTGATGGCTTTAGCGCGGGTGAAGCACATGCACGGACCCTGTGACGGTCGTTCGCGGGCAAGCCTCGCGCCTACGGGAGTACGTAAGGGCTGCGGGGCTTGCTCGCGACGACGCTGTTTCAGAGGGACAATGCATGGTGGTCCTGAACGTAGTGGTAACGCGGTCGGCTATCGTGCTGTGCCGGCTTCAGGAACCCCAGTAATGCGTTGCGGCTGTCTCGGCAGGCGGCTTTGTGTTCCATGTCGAGAAAGTGGCCGGTAGCGCCCAGGGTTGTGAAGGTGGCGTCTTGCACGTGATCGGCGAACAACCGGGCGCCATCGGCGGCGGTGTATTCGTCCCATTCGCCGTTCATGAACAGCACCGGTACGTTGATTTTCTGCGCCGCCTTGAAGAAGCACTGGCGGTCGCTGTGCAGCAGGTCGCTGATGTGGAAGTGCATCTGCCCGTATTCGTGATCGGCCAGGCTGCTGACGTGGCGATAGTTGAAGCGCTTGAACAGCGTCGGCAGGTGTTTGCCGATGGTGCTGTTGACCAGGTTGCCGACCCGGTCACCGTCACGGCTGCCCAGGTAATCCACGCCGCGCTCAAGGTAGTCGAGCATGTGCGCATTGATCTCCGGGGAGAACGAGCTGATCACGGCTTTTTCGATGCGCCGAGGCTGTTGGGCCAGGGCGACCAGGGTCGCGGCGCCACCCCAGGAAAACGACAGCACGTGTTCGGCGGCGAAGTGGTCGATCAGCTCCAGGAGGATCTGCCCTTCGACTTCCTTGGTCAGCAATTTCTCGTGCAGGTTGTGGGCTTTGGACCGGCCCGCGTAGGGCTGGTCGTAGCAGACCACATTGAACTGCGGGTGGAGATTCTTCACGGTTTGTGCAAACGACGCAGTCGTGGCCATCGAGCCGTTGACCAGGATAATGGTCTTCTCTGCGGCGTCTGCGCGATAGAACTCCGTGTAAACCCGATACTGACCCTGTATATCCAACACAGCGATTTCTGGCCTCATGTCATAAGACTCCTGGCAAGCGGGTATGCGCGCAAAAGAGATTGCACGAGCTTTGTGACAGGTAGGCATACGCCCTGGAAATTGTTAGCCCATGTCGATCCAATGCAGTCCGGTCGACGGGTATTGTTATTGGCGGGCAGTTTGCCGGGTGAGGCCGGAACCCTAGGGTCCCTACCGGCAAAAAGTTTCTTAGATACAGCTTGTGACTCATCGGTCACATTTCGGCCGACGTCCTGATTCAAGCAGGGGTCACGTCATCGCGCAAGTGCCTTTGGCAAATTGTTCGACAACTTCTGCTCAGCGGTAGGCTGCTTAGATCAATTCGATCTCATCGACGCTCAGCGGGCGGTATTCACCCGGTTTCAACGCGTTGTCGAGCACCAGTGGGCCCATGGATTCGCGATGCAGGCGCAGCACCTTGTTGTCGAAGTGACCGAACATGCGCTTGACCTGGTGGTAGCGTCCTTCGACGATGCTCAGGCGTGCGCATTTCGGGCCCAGCAGCTCCAGCCCGGCGGGTTGGGTGGTGAGGTCTTCGAAGGCGAAGTACAGCCCCTCGCGGAAAGTGATCGCGTATTCGGGGCCGATGTCCTGCTCGGTTTCAACGTAGTAGACCTTCGCCAGTTTGGTCTGCGGCTGGGTCAGGCGTCGCGACCAACTGCCGTCGTTGGTGATGAGCATCAGGCCGGTGGTGTTGAAATCCAGGCGCCCGGCGATGTGCAGATCATCCTTGTCCGGTTCTGCGATCAGGTCGAGGACGGTGGGGTGCTGCGGGTCGCGGGTGGCGCTGACGCAGCCGGCGGGTTTGTTGAGCATGAAGTGGCGTAGCGGCTTGCCGGCTTGCAGCACTTCGTTGTCGACTTCGACGCGGCTGAATTCGCGCACGTCAGTGTGGGGATCGCTGACGGTCTTGCCGTCGATCCGGACGCGTTTTTCCACCAGCAACAGGCGCACCTGCTTGCGGTTGAAGCAGGGCAGGTTGCTGAGAAAACGGTCGACGCGCATGACGTGAGGATCAGTGAAGAAAGGGGGCGCGCATCTTACTTGATCGACGGCGGCGTTGCTTGCAACTGCGCCTCAACCTCGGCGCAACGAGGACACAGGCAGGCTGTGTTGCGCAGTTCGGCGGGCAGCGCCTGGAGCACCGCCGGGTCGATGCTGACGCCGTAGCACCAGCAGGCCCGGTCAGCGGTTCGCGGGTCGGCCAGGGTGCAGTCGTTGGCTGCGCCGCAGGCGGGGCAGAGGTCAGGCTTTTTCATAGGCAGGTTGAGGCAGTTCCACGCAGATTCGGTTGCGGCCCGATTGTTTGGCCCGGTACATCGCATGATCGGCCCGTGACAGCAGGGTGTGCAAGGTGTCATCGGGCTGCAGGGTGGTCAGGCCGATGCTGACGGTCAGTTGCAAGCGGTTGCCATTGTACGCATAGGGCTGTCGCTCCACATGCTGGCGTATTTTCTCGGCGATCACCTGTCCGCCGTCACCGTCGGTGTCCTTGAGCAGCACGATGAATTCTTCACCGCCCCAGCGACAGACGATGTCGGAGTGGCGCAGGCAGCTTTCCAGGTCTCGGGCGAAGCCGATCAGCACTTGATCGCCGGCCAGGTGGCCGTAGGTGTCGTTCAAGGCCTTGAAGTGGTCCAGGTCCAGCAGCAGCGCCGTCAGCGGCCTGGGTTCACGCTGGGCCTCATGCATCGCTTGCGCGGCCAGCAGGTCGAAGCCGCGGCGGTTGGGCAGTTCCGTCAGGCTGTCGAGCGTGGCCTGGGTCTGGATCTGTCCCTGGTAGCGCTTGATCACGCGGTTGAGCAGGGCCAGCACGATCAGTGTGACGATCAGGCAAATCAGCAGGTTGAGGTACAGCGAGCGGCGGATGTCGCTGAGGTCGCCGTCTTCGCGCTTGTCGACGAACAGGTACCAGTTCAGCTCCGGGATGAAGCGCACGTTGAGGAAATGGCCCTGGCCCTGGCCGGAATATTCGTAGCTGCCGCTGTGGGGCTTGGGCAGTTGGCTGAGCAGGTTTTTCATGCTGTCGAGCTCGGCCAGGGTCTGCCCGGCCAGGGCGCCTTGTGGCCCGCCCTCGGCCCCGGTGAGCACCAGGCGGCCGAAGGTGTCGACGAAGTAGACGCTGCGCTGGTAGCGCTGCTGGTATTTGTCGATCAGCTTGATCACCGCATCGACGGTCAGCCCGACACCCGCGGCGCCGATGAAGCGGTTGTGGTAGTCGTAGACCTTGTAGTTGATGAAGACGGTCAGGTTGTCCTTGTTGGCGAGGTCCGGATCGACGTTGATCTCGTAGGGATCCTTCATGTCACGCACACGGAAGTACCAGGCATCCCGGGGTTCGGTGACCCTGACCTGCTTGAGCACACCCTTGGCGTGGTAGTAGGTGAGGCTCGCGTCGGAGACGAAAAACGCCGTGTAGGCACCGTAGTGGGTCATGACCTCGTCGAGGTAGCGGGTCATCTGCCCGGTGTCGCGTTCGCCATTGACCACCCAGTCGCGCATGAAGGTGTCGCGGGACATCATCGAGGAAATCAGGATCGGCCGGACCAGGTCTTTCTGGATTTCCGAGTAGACGGTGTCCGATGTCAGCGGCAGCTCGGTGTTGACGATGTTGTCGCGGATCGACGCTCGCGAGGCGTAGTAACTGAGAAAGGAAGTGGCCAGGAAGCCTGCGCCCAGCAACGCGACCAACGTGAGGACCAACGACCGTTGGGAATACAGCGGCGAACGAAGTGGCATGGCAGTTCCATTGTCAGCAATCCGATGGCAAGCATTCTAAGGGCTGGCGCGGGAAATAACTGCTCCATGTGCGTCGCGAATGGTCGTTCCCATGCATGACGCAAACAATCCCTGTAGGAGCTGCCGCAGGCTGCGATCAAAAACAAAGTCAAAGATCGCAGCCTGCGGCAGCTCCTACAGGGGGACGGGGTCAGGCTAGGGTTTTGAGGTAGGCGCGCCATCCGCCCAGATGGCTGATGTCCACCGCGCCCTCCAACCCATAGGCCTCACAGATGAATCCGCTTTCCCAGCGACCATCCGCCAGCTGTACCTTGCCCAGCCCCAACGGTGCCGGGATGCCGGTGAGGAACGAGCCCAGTTCGCTGCTTGGCAATTCCCAGACTTCCACGGCAATCGCCACGCCGCCGTGCTTGACCCGAACCATGCCCGGACGCAACGGCGGGCCACCGGCCAACGCATGCAGCTGATAATCGGCCGAGCTGAACGTGGTTTCCACCAGGCGCGCGCCGCGCTGTTTCAGTTGCCAGTTCAGCGCCAGGCCATCCAGGTGGGCGCCACAGACCACCAGCCGCGCGCGGTCATTGCGCGCGACCGCGGTCGGTGCCGGGGCCGCCAGTCCTTGCTGGCGCTGCAAGCCATCGGCCAGGCTCAACAGGTACTGATCGGTGAACGCCCGCCCCAACAGGGTCACACCCCAAGGCAAGCCGTTGTCCATGAACGCGCTGGGCACCGCGACGGCAGCGTAATCGAGCAGGTTCATGAAGTTGGTGTAGTAGCCCAGTTCGCTGTTGCGCAGGACCGGTTCGGCGTCGAGTTCTGCCAGGGTGACCGGGCGGCCAATGGACGGCGTGACCACGCAATCGAGGCCTTGTAGCGCTTTGTCGCACAGGGCTTTCAATGCTTGCAGCCGATATTGAGCGCGGAAGGTCTGCACGCCCGTGACGGCCGGGGCCTTGGCCAGTACGGCGCGAAGGACAGGCAGTACGGCCTGCGGATTGTGTTCCATCAATTCGCCGGCCACGCTGTAACGTTCGGCCACCCACGGGCCTTCGTAAAGCAAACGCGCCGCTTCGAGAAAGGGCGACAGGTCCAGCTCTACCGCTTCACCACCGAGGGCCTTGAGTCGGTCGATTGCATCGGAAAATAGCTGCGGGCCTTGAGCGCAGCCGAAAAATTCCAGGTCTTGCGCACGGGGCACACCGAAACGGAACCCACGCACTGCGCCGAACGCCGAGCCGTCATTCCACAGCGGATTAGCGCGGCTGTACTCGTCCCGTGGATCGAGTTTGGCGGTCAATGCGAGCAACTGACTCGCTTCCCGGGCGGTCGCGGTAAAGGTCGTCACGCAATCGAGCGTGCGACAGGCCGGCACCACACCCGCGGTGGAAATCAGGCCCTTGGTCGCTTTCATCCCCACCAGATTGTTCAACGCCGCCGGCACGCGCCCGGAGCCCGCGGTGTCGGTGCCCAGGGAAAAACTCGCGACACCGAGCGCCACCGCCAGGGAAGAACCGGCGCTGGAGCCACCCGATGGATACTCCGGCAACACGCTATTGGGGCACGCGCCATAGGGCGAGCGCGTGCCGTTGAGGCCGGTGGCGAATTGATCGAGGTTGGTCTTGCCCAGCGGCACGGCGCCCAGGGCCAGCAGTTGCTCGACGATGGTCGCCGAACGTTGCGGCACGTAGGCAAATGCCGGGCAGGCCGCCGTGGTCGTGATGCCCGCCAGGTCGATGTTGTCCTTGATCGCGAACGGCACGCCGTACAAAGGCAGGCTGTCGATGTCACGGCCGTCGAGGGCGGCGAGGTAGGGTTCCAGTTCTTCGGCGCTGAGCACATGGATGAACAAGTGATAGTCCGGGTTCAAGGCCGCTGCCTTATCGCGCAGGCTTGATAGCAGTTGACGAGGCGTGGTGCTGCCGTCGCGGTAGGCGTTGCGCAGGGCGTCGAGTTGCAGATTGATGTTCATGCTATTCGTCCTTTCGAAATGGGTTCAGTCGAGTTCCAGCACCACGACGCGTTGTCCGGCACGCACTGCCGAACCCGGCTGCACGCGAATCTCGCGCACCACGCCGGCCATTGGCGCGAGCAGCGGGATTTCCATCTTCATCGACTCCAGGATCACCAGCACATCACCGGCCTCGACGCGGCTGCCGGCCTGCACCTGGACTTGCCAGAGATTGCCTGCGATGTGGCTGTCGACGCTCTGTTGACCGCTGGCCAGAGGGGCGTCTTCGCTCACCTCTGGAACCAGCTCTTCGCTGTCGAAATGCGCCTGGCCGCTGGCGATCCAGCGCTCGCGTTCGGCATTGAAGGCGCCTTTTTGCTGATCGCGAAACGCGTTGATGCTCTGGGCTTCCTGCGCCAGGAACGCCTGGTAATCCGCCAGGTTCAGCTGACTGTGCTCGATGTTCAGATCGAAACGCCCGAGGGGGAAATCCCGGCGGATGCGCAGCAGTTCATCGGCGCTGACCGGGTAGAAACGGATCTGGTCGAAGAAGCGCAGCAGCCAGGGTTTGCCATCGAACGCGGCGACTTCGCGATAGCGATTCCACATCTGCAAAGTGCGCCCAACAAACTGATAACCGCCGGGGCCTTCCATGCCGTACACGCACATGTAGGCGCCACCGATGCCCACCGAATTTTCCGCGGTCCAGGTGCGCGCCGGGTTGTACTTGGTGGTCACCAGGCGATGGCGCGGGTCGAGCGGAGTGGCGACCGGTGCGCCGAGGTAGACGTCACCCAGGCCCATCACCAGGTAGCTGGCGTCGAACACCGTGCGTTGCACTTCATCGAGGTTCGGCAGGTCGTTGATGCGACGGATGAACTCCAGGTTGCTCGGGCACCAGGGGGCGTCCTTGCGCACGGTGGTCATGTATTTTTCGATCGCCAACTGGCAGGCCGGGTCGTCCCAGGACAGCGGCAGGTGGACGATGCGCGAGGGCACCTGCAGGTCCTTGGCGGCGCACACGGCGTCCCATTCGCCAGCGACGATGCCGAGCAGGTCGGCGAGCGGAAGTTGCTCGGGTTGGTAATGCACTTGCAGCGAGCGGATGCCTGGGGTCAGGTCGATCACGCCGTGCAGGTGTTTGCTTTCCAGGGCTTGCATGAGGGCGTGGGCGCGGAAGCGCAGGACGAGGTCGAGTTCGGGGGCGCCGATTTCGAGAAGAAGATGAGTATCCCCCGACAGCCTCGCGACCAGTCGCGTATCCCCCTGACCCAAATCCAGCACCACAGGCGACACAACCCCCTGTAGGAGCTGGCTTGCCAGCGAAGAAGTTGATGCGGTGTCTGTTAGGGCCTCTTCGCTGGCAAGCCAGCTCCTACAGGTTTTCCATTTCAAGGCGAGGGTGCGCGCGGTCTTGAGATCGACTGGGTGGAACTGCACCTTGTCCCCAGCCTTGAGCTGGCCCAGCTGCCAAAGATCCGCTTCGATCACCGTCACCGGGCACACGAAACCGCCCAGGCTTGGGCCGTCCGGGCCGAGGATCACCGGCATGTCACCGGTGAAATCCACAGCGCCGATGGCGTACGGATTGTCGTGGATATTCGAAGGGTGCAGCCCGGCTTCACCGCCGTCGGCGCGCACCCACTCAGGCTTCGGCCCGATCAGGCGCACGCCGGTGCGGCTGGAATTGAAGTGCACTTCCCACTGCGTGGCGAAGAAGGTGCCGATGTAGTTTTCCGTGAAGTATTCCGGTGCGCCGTGGGGGCCGTAGATCACGCGGATTTGCCGTACGGCGGGCAACTCTGCGATTTCAGGCAGTTGCGCACCGACGCTACGGTCGTTCAACGCCGGCAGATGCAACACATCACCCGCCCGCAAGGCACGACCGCCATGCCCGCCAAACTGACCGAGGGTAAAGGTGCTTTTGCTCCCCAGATAATCCGGAACCTGCAAGCCACCGCGCATGCACAGATAGCTGCGCGCACCAGCACCGGCGATCGTGCCGAGGCTTAAAGTCGCGCCAGTCGGAACCAGCAGCGCGGTGTTCATCGGCACGGCTTCACCGTTCAGCGTCAGCGGAATCATCGCACCGGTCACCGCCACCACCGCATCACAATTGAACCGCAGCAACGGCCCGCTCATGGTGATTTCCAGCGCTGCGGCGCCTTCGTCATTGCCCAGCAGGAGGTTGCCCAGGCGCAACGCACGGCTGTCCATCGGCCCCGATGGCGGCACGCCGACCGCCCAGTAGCCGAGGCGGCCGGGATAGTCCTGGACGCTGGTCTGGGTGCCGGCGCTGAGCACTTCGAAGGTATTGGCGCGGTACTCCAGGCCCTCCAGGCAACGGGTCCATGGCTGGCCGCTGGCGAAGGGCGCATCGAGCAGAATCTGCCGCAGGTAATCGCGGTTGGTTTCCACCCCGTACAGCAGGCTGTCGCCCAAGGCTTGATGCAGATCGGCAGCCGCTTGTTCGCGGGTCGATGCCCAGCTGATGACCTTGGCGATCATCGGATCGAAGTAGGGCGGGATCTCGCAACCGGCCTCGACCCAGGTGTCGATGCGCAGCTGTTTGCCGTCGGCGACGGGAAAATCAACGGCGGTCAGCAAGCCCGGACTCGGTTGAAAATCCCGCCCCGGATCCTCGGCATAAAGTCGTGCCTGAATCGCATGGCCGTCAGCTTTCAAACCTCGGCTCAACTCGCTCAACGGCGGCAGATCACCCGCGGCCAGTTGCACCATCCAGCGCACCAGGTCGACGCCCCAGACTTGCTCGGTGACGCCGTGCTCCACCTGCAACCGGGTGTTCACTTCCAGGAAGTAGAACCGCTGGGCATCGCTGTCGAAGACGAACTCGACGGTGCCGGCGCTGCGGTAGTTCACCGCCTTGGCCAGCTTGATCGCCGCCGCGCACAGTTCATCGGCCATGCCCTCGGGCAGGTTCGGCGCCGGGGTTTCCTCGAGGACTTTCTGGTTGCGCCGCTGCACCGAACAGTCGCGCACGCCGAGGGCTATCACCTCTCCACGGCCGTCGCCAAACACCTGCACTTCCAGGTGCCGGGCGCGCTGGATGTACTTCTCGATGAACACGCCGGCGTCGCTGAAATTGTTCTGCCCGAGGCGCTTGACCGCCTCGAAGGATTCGCTCAACTCGGCCGCGCTGCGGCACACGCGCATGCCGATGCCGCCACCGCCGGCGGTGCTCTTGAGCATCACCGGGTAACCGACCTGTTCGCCGGCGATCAGCGCTGCGTCGAGGCTGTCGAGCAGCTCGGTGCCTTCGAGCATCGGCACGCCGTGTTGTTTGGCCAGGGCGCGGGCGGTGTGCTTGAGGCCGAACACCCGCAGTTGTTCCGGCGTCGGGCCGATGAAGGCGATGTTGGCGGCTTCGCAGGCTTCGGCGAACGCTGCGTTTTCCGAGAGAAAACCGTAGCCGGGATGGATTGCGGTGGCGCCGGTGGCTTTGGCGATGGCGAGGATTTTTTCCACCGCGAGGTAGGTGCCAGCGGCCGCGCCTTCACCGAGGCAATGGGCCTCGTCGGCTTGCAGGATGTGCAGGCTCGCGGCATCGGCTTCGGAATACACGGCAACGCCTGCGACCTGCAGTTCGCGCAAGGTGCGCAGGATGCGGCAGGCGATGGCGCCACGGTTGGCAATCAGGACTTTTTCGAACATGGCATAACCCCTGGAGGGGATGCGGGCCGTCCCGCAGTTTTTCGATGAGCGCCAGGGTCGTCCCCGACGGGAAAATCAACTTTCTTCAAACACCACCGCCCCCTGTAGGAGCTGGCTTGCCAGCGAAAGCGGTGTGTCAGTCACACCATTGTTGAATGTGCTGGCCCATTCGCTGGCAAGCCAGCTCCTACAAGGCACTGGCTTGAGCGGGCCTGGCACAGGGCAAACAACCAGCGGCGCAATTTCGGGAATTTCAGTTCCATACCAGCAGCTCCGCAGGGGTCGGGTTGTAGGCGTTGCACGGGTTGTTCAGTTGCGGGCAGTTGGAGATCAGCACGATCACGTCCATCTCGGCCCGCAGGTCGACGTATTTGCCCGGTGCGGAAATCCCGTCTTCGAAGGTCAGCCCGCCGTCCGCCGTGACCGGTACGTTCATGAAGAAATTGATGTTCGGCCCGATGTCGCCTTTGCCCAGGCGCCCGTCATGCACGCAGGCGCGCAGGTAGTTGTCGCGGCAACTGTGCATGTGGCGTTTTTCCAGGGCGTAGCGCACGGTGTTGCTCTCCTGCGCGCACGCGCCGCCGAGGGTGTCGTGGCGCCCGCAGGTGTCGGCGACGATGGTCAGCATCGGCTTGCCGAGGTTGGAATACAGCACGCTGCCGGTGGTGAGGTACACGCTGTTCTGGCGGCGCAGGGTGCGCTGCACGTCGTAGCGTTCCTTGGGATTGGCGACGCTGTAGAACAGGGTGTCGACGGCCTGGTTGCCTTCCAGGTCGAGGATGCGCAGGGTCTGGCCGGCCTTGACCTCCATCAGCCAGGGTTCGCCGGCGGGGATGGTGGCGCGGTAGACCGCGGTTTCGGGTTGCCTGCTCGTAGTAACGTCAGCGGTAGCGATTGCGAGTGACATGGCAGCGATCCTCAGGCGAACAGACGGTCGGTATTGATGAAGCCGCGCTCGTTTTCCGGGCGCGAGGTGCGGCAGTGTTCGGCGACGCTGGGGTCGGCGTTCATCCAGCTGAGCTTCAAGGGTTTAGGTGAGTATTCCGGCGACGGGTCCATCGGATGCTGCAGGGCGGTGAGCACCACCAGGGTGTCCATCGGCGCGTACAACTCGATGTAGTCGCCAGCCTTGGAGTTGCCCTCGACGAAGTGAAAGCGCCCGGCGTCGTCGACGTTGACCCGGCTGAACAGGTTGAGGGTCATCAGCAGGTCGGACAGCCCCAACCCCCACTTGCCCAACTCCACCAGCAGGTTGTCCGTGCCGTTGCGGAAGAAGCCGTTGCGCAGTTCCTGATAGCGGCCCTGGCCATATTTTTCCGCCACTTCTTCAGCGCAGAGCACGCCGCCAAGGCTGTCGCTCCAACCGCAGGTATCGGCAGTGATGGCGGCCAGCACGCGGCCCATGTCCGAGTACAGGCAATGGCCGGCGGTAAGCTTGGCGGTGTGTTGGCACTTGAGGCTGTCGGGCAGGTTCAGGCGTTCGGTTTTTTCGTTGGCGTTGAGCAACGTCAGGCTGACGTTGGCGCCGCCGCGCAGGTCGGTCAGGCGCAGCAGCTGGCCGCGTTTGAGCACGAAGGAACGGTGGCCGCCGCCGGGCAGCATTTCTTCGGCGAAGGGCGGGAACAGTTGAGTCGAGTCGGTCATTTTCATATTCCTCTAAGCGATACGAAGCGTGCTTGCCAGTTGCACGGGCAAGGCGTCGACGGCGGCACGGCAGGTGCGGCGGTCGCTGTTCAAAGGGATGTCGTAGGTGATGCGTGCGCCATAGGCACCTGGGGCGTGCGGGTCGAGGCGGACCTTGTCGAACACCAGCAGGCGAGTACCGAGGCTGAAACCTTCGGACAGGTCGTGGGTGACCATGAACACCGTCAGTCGTGTCTCGCGCCACAGCTCCAGCAGCAGGGCGTGCATGTCTTTGCGGATGCCCGGATCGAGGGCGCCGAAGGGTTCGTCGAGCAGCAACACCCGCGGCTTCATGATCAGCGCCTGGGCGATGGCGAGGCGTTGTTGCATGCCGCCGGACAGTTGCGCCGGGTACTTGTCCAGCGAGTGACCGAGACCGACTTTGTGCAGCAGCACCGAAGCCTGTTCGCGAGCCTCTTTTTTAGCGCTGCCGAACAGGCGTCCGAGCAAACGCGAGCGGGGCAGTTCGAGACCAAGGGCGACGTTGTCCAGCACGCTCAGGTGTGGGAACACCGAATAACGTTGGAACACCACGCCACGGCTGGAATCCGGTTCGCCGGCCAGGGTTTGGCCGTCGAGCAGGATCTCGCCGCGACTGGCTTTTTCCTGGCCAAGCAGCAGGCGCAGGAAAGTTGACTTGCCGCAACCGGAGGCGCCCACCAGGGTGCAGAACTCACCCTCGGCGACGCTCAGGTTCAGGCCTTCGAGCACCACCTGGTCGGCGTATTGCTGCCAGACGTTTTTCACAGTGATGAAACTCATGCCCGCGCTCCTTCATACCAAGGGAAAGCACGCAGGGTCAGGCGCTTGAGGCCCCAATCCATCAGCCAGGCAAGCAGGGTGATCCACACCACGTACGGCAGGATCACGTCCATCGCCAGGTAGCGGCGCACCAGGAAAATCCGGTAGCCGAGGCCGTCGGTGGAGGCGATGGCTTCGGCGGCGATCAGGAACAGCCACGCCGAACCCAGCATCAGGCGCAGCGAGATCAGCAGGCGTGGCAGCAATTGCGGCAGCACCACCCGCAGCATCAGGGTCCAGGTCGATGCTCCGAGGGTCTGCGCCTTGATCAGCAGTTCCACGGGGATTTCCCGGGCACGCTGTTCCAGGTCGCGGGCCAGGGCCGGTGTGATGCCGATCACGATCAGCATCACTTTCGACAACTCACCCAAACCGAAGACGATGAACAGGATCGGCAGGATCGCCAGCGGCGGCACCATCGACAGCACGGTCAGCAAGGGTGACAACGGCGCGCCGAACAACGGCAGCGTCCCGGCGGCGATGCCCAGGCACAGGCCGGCCAGCGCGCTGATGCCCAGGCCGATGGCCAGGCGTCGCAGGCTGGACGCTGTGTCCTGCCAGAGCAGGTAGTCGCCGGTGCGGCTGTCGGCCACGAAGGCCAGGCGCTGCACCGCGTCGCTCATCTGTACGGCGCTGGGCAGCAGTTTGTCGTTGGGGTTATCCGCCAGGCGCTCGGCCGAGCCCATGAAGTAGGCGAGCAGCAGCAGGGCGAAGGGCAGGATCACCAGCAACAGGCGGCTCGGGCGATCCGGGTGGCGATTGATCAGGCGCATGGCCAAGTCCTCTGGTTACAACTTGGCGTCGGCAGCCATCTGCACGTAACTGGGGTCGAAGCGCAGCTTGAGGTTGCCCTTGTCGCCGCTGGTCACGCCGTTGGCGAAGGCCATGCCCACCGCGCTGGTGTCTTTGGCGCCTTCACCGAGCAAGCCGTGCTGGAAGGAAAACTCGGCCACCTTGCGCATGGTTTCCGGCAGTTGTTTGCTGGTGCTGAACGCCAGGGCTTCCTGCGGGGTGGCGAACAATTTGGTGGTGTCCAGTTGCGCCTGGAAACCGGCCAGGTCGGTGCCCGAGGCTTTGGCCATGTGCTCCAGTGCGGCCTTGCCCGCGGCGTTTTTCGCATTCATCAACTCGACCACTTCGAACCAGGCGCCGGTCAGCGCCTTGCCCAGTGCCGGGTTGTCCTTTAGGGTCTGGGAGTTGACCACCATCATGTCCATGATCTCGCCGGGGATCTGGCTGGAATTGAACACCTCGGTCACCCCGGGCTGGGCCTTGATGTCCGAAAGCATCGGGTTCCAGGTGGTGACGGCGCTGACCTGATCGGTGTTGAAAGCGGCGGAGATATCGGCGTCGGAGGTGTTGACCACTTTCAGGTCTTTCTCGGTGAGGTCCACCGAATCCAGGGCCCTGGCCAGCAGGTAGTGCGACACCGAAAGCTCGACCAGATTGACATCGGTGCCCTTGAGGTCGGCGACTTTCTTGCCTTCGCCCTTGAGCACGATGCCGTCGTTGCCGTTGGAGAAGTCGCTGACGATCAGCGCAGTGCTGTCGACGCCGCCAGCGGCCGGAATGGTCAGCGCATCCATGTTGGTCATGGTGCAGCCATCGAACTGGCCGGCGGTGTACTGGTTGATCGATTCGACGTAGTCATTGAGCTGGACCACATCGATCTTGATGCCGTACTTCTTCGCCCACTTGTCGACGATGCCTTGGCTGCCGGCGTATTCCCAGGGCATCCAGCCGGCGTAGATCGTCCAGCAGACGCTGAACTGGTCTTTCTGGGCGGCGGGGGACGAGAGGCTCACCAGGGCTGCGAAGGCAGCGGCGAGCAGGGCGGGTAAACGATGCTGGGACATGGTGGTTCTCCAGTTGATCAAGGGCGGACAGGAAGGCAGCGGCACCGCGAACGGTGGCTTGTCTCCCGGGCTTTTGTCCCGCCGTGTAACCTCAACTGGAGGTCGCCAACTCTCGGACCAGCCACTCGCGCTTGCGAGCCGGAACCCTAGTCAGCCATTGCAAATTGTGGTGCCGCGAACCTGTGATGACTCCTGCACGTGTTTGCTTAAGCGAGAGACGTGCCAAGTCGGTTGAAGCGCTCTGGCATGCGGGATTGATCGACTGAAGCGCTAGCAAGGTTGCTTGCGCCTGCCTTGTGATGGTGCGCGGGTGCACCGCAATGGGACGTGCTGGCCAGCGTTAATAGATGAACAACTTTTCATCGGCGACATGTTTCAACGTGTTGCAGGGACGCACCAGATCTCGAATTCGATGTCTGATCTATCGACAGTTGGAACATTTGGCTGTCGCCTGCCAGCGTCGCTGGTTTGGCTCATTCGCGGTCCAGGAGGCCGCTATGCATCGACAAATTCTTCTCATTGCCGTGTTGGGTTTGTTCCTGGGTGGTTGCGTACCTTATTCCGATGGAGGAGCCGGTTACTACAGTTCCGAGGTCTACACCTCGCCAGCGCCTTATTACGCCGGTGGAGGCTCCTATTATTCCAACGGCGGTGGTTATTACACACCACCACGCCGGTACTACGCGCCGCCTGCCCGGTATTACCAGCCAACGCCGCGCTATTACCACCAGCCGCGGGTTTATCAACCGGCGCCACGCTATTACCAACCGGCACCTCGCTATTACCAGGCTCGCCCAGACTACCGGGCGCATGGTTGGGACGGCCGTAACCGCGGCGGCTGGAACAACGATAACCGAAGTGGACGCAACAACAAGCACGGTGGTCGAGGTGACCATAACGGCCGTGGCGACCACCGCTAGTCCCTTGGATTAACGCAACACCTGTGGGAGCGGGCTTGCTCGCGAAGAGGGAGTGTCAGACAACGATAATGTCGACTGACACTCCGCCTTCGCGAGCAAGCCCGCTCCCACATTTAGTTTCAGTAATTCGACAGATCTGCCAGCGGGTGTCGACCTTCCCAGACCTTATGGAAATGCGCCTCCACCACCGCATCCGGCACATTGTTGACGTCCGGCCAGTGCCAGTGGGGTTTCTGGTCCTTGTCGAGCAACCGCGCGCGCACGCCTTCGCTGAATTCGGGATGGCGACAGCAGTTGAGGCTCAGGGTGTATTCCATCTCGAAGACTTGCGCCAGCGACAGGTGGCGGGCGCGTTTGATCTGTTCCCAGACCAGATGCGCGGTCAGCGGCGAGCCTTCGATCAGGTTGCGCGCCGCGCGGTTGAGCAGCGGGTCGGCGTGATCGCGCAGCGTGCTGATGGCCTTCCAGGCGCAACGCACATCACTGACATCCAGCAGTTCATCGATCTGCTGGCGGCGTGGCAGCCACTGGGCTTCGGGCATCTGCGCAACCGCCTCCTGCTGCAAGGCCTTGAGCAGGCTGTTGAGCTGCATCGGCGTCTGTTCCTGCCAGTTCAACTGCAGCAGGCCTTCGATCAGCTGTGGCTGTTGCTCATCGAGCAGGAAACGATCAGCCAGGTCCAGATCGATCGCATCGCGACCGTTCATGTGGGCACCGGTCAAGCCGAGAAACAAGCCGAGCTTGCCGGGCAAGCGTGACAGGAACCAACTGGCGCCGACGTCCGGGTACAGGCCGATGGTGATCTCCGGCATGGCCAGCCGGCTGCTCGGCGTGACAATCCGGATGCTCGCCCCCTGCAGCAGCCCCATGCCGCCGCCGAGCACATAACCGTGGCCCCAACAGATCAGCGGTTTTGGATAGGTGTGCAGGCTAAAGTCCAGCCGATACTCCGCGGCGAAGAAGTTGGCGGCCAGGGGCGGCACTTCGCCCGGATGGGCACGACAGGCCTCGACCAGACTGCGCACTTCACCGCCGGCGCAGAAGGCCTTGATGCCTTTGCCGCGCAGCATGACGCAAACGATTTGCGGTTCCTTGGCCCAGGCGTCCAACCTGTCGCGCAGGGCGTTGATCATCGGCAGGGACAGGGCGTTCAACGATTGCTCGGCATCCAGGGTGGCAATGCCGATACGGGCGCCGTCAGTGCCGGTGAGTTCTTCGAAGTGCAGATTCATCGGTGACCTCGCTGGGGAATTTGAGGGGTAAGTATGATCGCTGTGTGGGAAAGTGCCGGATCTGCGTCAGATCAATTGACAAGCGTGATGGGCTTTCCTAGGGTTCGCCCCATTGTTTTTGCCGGATGTAACCATGACTGCTGACGACCGTATCAAACTCGAACCGAGCTGGAAGGAGGCACTGCGTGCCGAATTCGACCAGCCCTACATGGCAGAGTTGCGACAATTCCTCCAGGACGAGCGGGCGGCGGGCAAGGAAATCTATCCGCCGGGCCCGATGATCTTCAACGCGCTCAATTCCACGCCGCTGGACAAGGTCAAGGTGGTCATTCTCGGCCAGGACCCCTATCACGGCCCGGGCCAGGCCCACGGCCTGTGCTTCTCGGTGCAACCGGGCGTGCCGGCGCCGCCGTCGCTGGTCAATATCTATAAAGAGTTGAAGCGCGACCTGAACATCGACATCCCCAGCCACGGCTACCTGCAAAGCTGGGCCGAGCAGGGCGTGTTGATGCTCAATACCACCATGACCGTGGAGCGTGCCAACGCCAATGCGCACAAGGACAAGGGCTGGCAGTTTTTCACCGACCGGATCATTGAAGTGGTCAGCCAGCAGCAACCGCACCTGGTGTTCATGCTGTGGGGCGCCCATGCCCAGAGCAAACAGAAGCTGATCGATGCCACCAAGCACCTGGTGCTGACCTCGGTGCACCCGTCACCGCTGTCGGCCTATCGTGGTTTTCTCGGGTGCGGGCACTTCAGCCGGACCAACAAGTTTCTGGAGCAGAATGGCGAAACGCCGATCGAGTGGCGATTGCCGCCGGTTTAAGCGGCGATGGTGAGGGCCTCTTCGCGAGCAAGCCCGCTCCCACATGGTTTTTGCGGTGTCCACAAAACCTGTTTGGGAGCGGGCTTGCTCGCGAAGAAGGCGCCTCGGTTTATCAGACTGAATCCGGATTGCGGTTCCAGTACTTGAACAACGGCTCCGCCAGAAACAACACAAACAACAACCGCATCACCTGCATCGCCGTCACCAGCGGCACCGACAACTGCAGGGTTTCCGCCGTCAGGCTCATCTCGGCGATCCCGCCGGGCATCATGCCCAATGTCAGTGAACGCAAATCCAGGTGGGTCAGCGCACTCAAGCCCAGCGCCGCCGCCGTGGCGATCAGCATGGTCAGCACCGTACCGATCAACGTCCGCCCCATGAACGATGGCGCACGCCGGAAAAACTGCCGGTTGAAGTGACAGCCCAGGCCGCTGCCGATCAACCACTGGCCAATCTGGCTGCCACCGTTGGGCAAGCCGATGTGCAGGTCCCAACCGATGCTTACCGCTGCGCTCACCAGCAAGGGGCCGAACAACCAGGGATTGGGTTGGCGCAGGCGTTCCCAGATCCAGGCCGCCAGCGCCCCCGCCGGAAACAACAACGCCAGCCAGTACCAATCGATGCTGCCCGCGTGGGAAATCGGCGCACCGTCGCCCAACAGATACTTGAACGCCGCCGGTACGCACAGCACCACCACCAGCACCCGCAGGCTTTGCCCGGCAGCCACTCGACTGAGCACTGCGCCATTGCGCGCACCGAGGTTGACCATCTCCCCGGAGCCGCCGGGCATGCTGGAAAAAAATGCCGTGGCGCGATCTTCGCCGGTACGGCGCATCAACCACACCCCGACCACCGCCGACAGGCTGGTGACCAGGGCGCCGAAGAAGATCAGGCCGAAATGACTCAGTACCTGCTCCATCACCACCGGGGTAAAGTGCAGGCCTATACCGATGCCGACGATCCACTGGCCACACTTGCGCCCGCCAGGGATTTCCGCCAGTTGCCAGGGTGTCAGGCAGCGCACGAGGATGATCGCCAGCAACGAGCCGACCATCCACGGCAAAGGCCAGCCGACCTGGCTGGCGAGGAAACCGCCAAGCAGGCCGACCAGCGGGGTTCCCCACCAGAGTTTGAAGGGAGACCTATCAGACATCGGCGATAACGCGTTGCGCGGCCGCGCGTTTGCGCCAGATGCGGATGATCGGCATCAACAGCATGATCGCCGTCAGGACCCAGCAACCGAACGTGATCGGGCTCGACCAGAGGATGTCCAGCGCACCGTTGGAAATCGACAGGGCGCGGCGCAGGTTCTGTTCCATCAGGCCGCCGAGGATGAACCCCAGCAATACTGGCGACAGCGGGAAGTCCAGCTTGCGCAGGATGTAACCGAAGATGCCGATGCCGATCATCAGGAACAGGTCGAAGGTGGTGGCGTGCACCGCGTAGACGCCGATCCCGGTAATGATCGCGATCACTGGCACCAGCGCCCAGTTCGGCACGGCGAGGATACGGGTGAAGATGCGGATCATCGGGATGTTGAGGATTACCAGCATCACGTTGGCGATGAACAACGACGCGATCAGGCCCCAGACGATGTCCGGTTGCTGTTGGAACAGCAACGGCCCCGGCGTGATGTTGTACAGCGACAGGGCACCGATCATCACCGCCGTGGTACCCGAGCCCGGAACGCCGAGGGTCAGCATCGGCACCAGCGCACCGCAGGCCGCGCCGCCGATGGCGGTTTCCGGGGCCGCGAGGCCACGCATGTCACCCTGGCCGAAGGTGCCCTTGGCGCCCGCCATGCGTTTTTCGGTCATGTAGGCCACGGCGCTGGCCAGGGTTGCACCGGCACCGGGCAACACGCCCATGATGAAACCCAGTACGCCGCAACGGATGTTCACCACGAACACCGATGCCGCTTCCTTGAAGTTGAACATCATGCGCCCGGTGGCTTTCACCGCTTCCTGGCCGTGGTGGGTTTTCTCCAGCAGCAGGAGGATCTCGCTGATGGAGAACAGGCCCAGCACCAGCACGACGAACTGGATGCCGTCGGTCAGGTGGATGTTGTCCCCGGTGAAGCGGTACACGCCGCTGTTGGCGTCGATGCCGACCGTCGACAGGAAGAGGCCGATCAGCGCCGCGATGAAGGTTTTCAACGGTCGATCACCGGCCATGCCACCAAGGCAGACAATCGCGAACACCATCAGCACGAAGTATTCCGCGGGGCCGAAGGCGATCGCCCATTTCGCCAGCAGCGGGGCGAACAGCACCATGCCGCAGGTGGCGATGAAGGCACCGATGAACGAGCTCCACGCCGACAGCGACAACGCCACACCGGCCAAGCCTTTGCGGGCCATCGGGTAGCCGTCGAGGGTGGTCATCACGGTGGAG
The DNA here is from genome assembly GCF_046042685.1 of Pseudomonas sp. PLMAX. NCBI lineage: Bacteria > Pseudomonadati > Pseudomonadota > Gammaproteobacteria > Pseudomonadales > Pseudomonadaceae > Pseudomonas > Pseudomonas sp. PLMAX. Next base: position 1,671,968 of record NZ_CP064949.1, read on the forward strand.
GCTTCGCCCGGAATGTTCAGCAGGATCGAGCTGATCCGCCCGCCATATTCGCAACCCAGGTACACCGCCGCCAGCAGGATCAGCGCCGACTCAGGTGGCAGGCCGAGGGCGAATGCGATGGGGATCAGCAGCGCCACGCCGTTGATCGGCCCCAGGCCCGGCAACAGGCCGACCACGGTGCCGATCAGGGTGCCGCACAAGGCGGTCACCAGGTTGTACGGGCTCAGCGCGACGCCGAAGCCCTGACCCAAATAGCCAAGAGTATCCATATCAGTTCTCCAGAACGTCGAGCACGCCAAGGGGCAGCGGCACGTCCATCAACTTGTCGAACAGCAGGTAGAGGCCGACGGCCATCAGACTGATGATCACGCTGCTTGGCACCCAGCGACCGCCGTACAGACGGGCCATGGGCACGCCGATCAGGATGCTGGCGACGATGAACCCCAGGGGTTCGAAAGTGCCGGCGAACACCAGCAACAGCACCACACAGATACCGATCTTGGTCAGGGTTTCGCGATCCAGCGGCGGCTCGTCATCACTGTGCTTGATCGGTGCCGGACGGAACACCATGTACAACAGCGCCGAGCCCATCAGGCCCAGCATCAACAGCGGAAAGGCCCGAGGCCCCACCGGTTCGTAGGAAAAAGCCGCTTGATACGGCCAGGCCATCAGCGCCAGGCCGACACAGGCCAGCAACAGCACCGAAGCAAAAATGCGTTGTAAGAGCATGGGGAACTCCTGTGCCGCGGCTCCGCCAGACGGAGCCGCAGCCGCTAGACAGAGACGATCACTGGATCAGGCCGAACTCTTTGGCCAGCACTTTGTAGTCCGCTACCTGCTTTTTCACGTAGGTGTCCAGTTCCTGGCCGGTCATGGCGAACGGGAACAGTTCGCGCTGATCGCGCAGCTTGGCGAACTCGGACGAGGCCAGCAGTTTGTCGAAGGAATCTTTCCACCAGGCGTAGTCTTCATCGCTGACCTTTGGCCCGAGGTAGAAACCGCGCACCACTGGCCAGACGATGTCGTAGCCTTGCTCGCGGGCGGTCGGGATGTCTTTCATTTCCGGCTCGTCCAGGCGCTTGTCGGAGAACACTGCCAGCAGGCGCATGTCGCCGCTCTGGATGTGCGGCATGGAGTCGGAGATGTCGGTGCTGCCGACCTGGATGTGGCCGCCGAGCAGGGCGGTGGCGATTTCACCGCCGCCTTCGAGGGCGACGTAACGCAGGTCACGCGGGTTGATCCCGGCGGCCTTGGCGATCAGGGCGGTCTGCATCCAGTCCTGGCTGCCGACGGTGCCGCCGGAACCGATCACCACTTTGCTCGGATCTTTTTTCAGCGCCTGCACCAGATCGTCGAGGTTCTTGTAGGGCGAATCGCTTTTCACCGCGATGGCGCCGTAGCTGGTGCCGACGGCGGCCAGCCAGCGCACGTTGGTTTCATCGAAACGACCGAACTTGCCCTGGGCCAGGTTCAGCAGCGAACCGCTGGACCAGGCCACCAGCGTGCCGGCATCGGCCGGGCGCTGGGCGACCACGGCGTTGTAGGCCACCGCGCCGACTCCGCCGGGCATGTAGGTCACGCGCATCGGCTTGGTCAGCAGCTTTTCGTTGACCAGGGCGCTCTGCGCCAGTTTGCAGGTCAGGTCGAAACCGCCGCCGGGGGAGGCCGGGGCGATGCATTCCGGGCGCTTGGGCTCGGCCATCAGTTGGCCGGCAAACATCATGACGCTGGCGGCGAGGGCGAAACGGCGCAGTGATCGATTCATTGTTGTCTCCACGGGAGTTGTTGTTTTTGGGGATGTTTCAGATGCGGCGGTTTCGCTTCGCGCAGCCGATGACGGCGCCGGCAAGCGTAAACGATGGGGAGCGGGAAAAGGGGCGGGGCGGGCAAATCTGGCGCTGTGTGGACAGCATGGCAAAGTACCTCGTTATTGTTCTTATTGGCGAAAACGCATCGAGGCGTTTTTCGGGAGCTACATTTCAAAGCAGGAGCGATGGCTGTGATCGAAACCATCCGTGGGTCGACTCTAACGGTCGAACCTTTCGCTAACCTTTCATCGGGCTTTCACGGTTTTTCGGGCTTCACAGCGACGGATGCCGCTGTAAACTCCGCGCCAAACAATGGCGTCGACCATCCCTGAACGAGGTAATGATCCATGCGTGTCCTGCTCGTCGAAGACCATCTGCAGCTCGCCGAAAGCGTCGCCCAGGCGCTCAAGAGCACCGGCTTGACCGTGGATGTGCTGCACGACGGTGTCGCGGCCGACCTGGCGCTGGGCAGCGAGGAATACGCCATGGCGATTCTCGATGTCGGCCTGCCGCGCATGGATGGTTTCGAGGTGCTGGCGCGCCTGCGTGCCCGCGGCAAGAACCTTCCGGTGTTGATGCTGACGGCCCGCAGCGACGTCAAGGATCGGGTCCATGGCCTGAACCTGGGCGCCGACGATTACCTGGCCAAGCCTTTCGAGCTCACCGAACTCGAAGCCCGGGTCAAGGCCTTGCTGCGCCGCAGCGTGTTGGGAGGCGAGCGTCTGCAGCGCTGTGGTGTGCTGGCCTACGACCTGGAGACCCGGCGCTTCACTCTCGGTGAGGAGTTGCTGACCCTGACTTCCCGCGAGCAGGCGGTACTCGAAGCCCTGATCGCCCGTCCCGGCCGGGTGATGAGCAAGGAGCAACTGGCCTCCCAGGTCTTCGGCCTGGACGAGGAGGCCAGTCCCGACGCCATCGAAATCTACGTACACCGCTTGCGCAAGAAACTCGACGGCCACCCGGTGGCCATCGTCACGTTCCGCGGTCTCGGTTATCTGCTGGAAAGTCGTGATGCATAAGGCCAGCAGCCTGCGTTGGCGGTTGCTGTGGAACCTGGCGCTGTTGCTGGTGGTATTGATGCTGGCCAGTGGCTTGAGCGCTTACTGGAACGGGCGCGAAGCGGCCGACACGGCCTATGACCGGACGTTGCTGGCCTCGGCGCGGACCATCGCCGCCGGCTTGTCCGAGCGTGATGGCAGCCTCAGCCTGGACGTGCCTTATGTGGCCCTCGACACGTTCGCCTACGACAGTGCGGGGCGGATTTTCTACCTGGTCAACGACATCAACCAGAAGCTGATTTCCGGCTACGAAAACCTGCCACCACCGCCACCCGGTACGCCGCGAACCGACGACTACCCGGCGCTGGCGCGTTTTTACAATGCGACTTACCAGGGGCAGAACGTGCGCGTGGTCAGCCTGCTCAAGGCGGTCAGCGAGCCGAACATGAACGGCATGGCGGAAATCCGCGTGGCGGAGACCGATGAGGCCCGTGTCAGCATGGCCCGTAGTCTGGCCGGCGATACTTTGCTGCGCCTGGGCATGCTGGCGATCGGGGCCCTGATGATCGTGTGGTTTGCGGTCAGTGCGGCGCTGCGTCCGCTGGAGCGTTTGCGCACCGCGGTGGAGGAGCGTCAGCCCGATGACCTGCGGCCGTTGCCCCTGGTCGAAGTGCAGCGCGAACTGTGGCCACTGGTGCGCGCACTCAATCATTTCACCGAGCGTCTGCGCGGGCAGTTCGAGAAGCAGGCGCAATTCATCGCCGATGCCGCCCACGAACTGCGCACGCCGTTGGCGGCACTCAAGGCCCGGCTGGAATTGGGCTTGCGCTCGAACGATGCGCAAACCTGGCGCAGTACGCTGGAAACCGCCGCCCAGGGCACGGATCGCCTGACCCACCTGGCCAATCAACTGCTCTCGCTGGCCCGGGTGGAAAACGGTGCCAGGGCGATTGCCGAGGGCGGCGCGCAATTGCTCGACCTCAGCCAGTTGGCGCGTGAGCTGGGCATGGCCATGGCGCCGCTGGCCCACAAGCGCGGCGTGGCCCTGGCGCTGGAAGCGGACGAGCCGGTCTGGTTGCGCGGCGAACCGACGTTGCTCAACGAACTGTTGAGCAACCTGGTGGATAACGCCCTGGCCCATACGCCTGCGGGCGGCAACGTGATCCTGCGGGTGTCGACCCCGGCGGTGCTGGAGGTCGAGGACGATGGCCCGGGGATTCCCCTTGATGAGCGGGATCGGGTGTTTGAACGGTTCTACCGGCGCAATCAGCAGGTGGCGGGGTCAGGGTTGGGGTTGGCGATTGTTGGAGAAATTTGTCGGGCGCACCTGGCGCAGATCAGCCTGCATGATGGGGAGAAGGCGGGGTTGAAGGTGCGGGTGAGTTTTAATGCAGGGGAGTGATGTGCCTGTTCTGGCCTCTTCGCGAGTAAGCCCGCTCCCACATTGAAATGCATTCCAATGTGGGAGCGGGCTTGCTCGCGAATGGAGCGACGCGGTGTCTGATCAATAAAACATCAAGCGGGTGTCTTCCAGGTCAGCACACATCGCCTTGTTGTCCGGATCGATCCCCAGCTTGACGAAGGCCGACGCCAAAGGGGTCGATGCGCGAAATCGGGTGGTCGGTGCCTTTGTGGCAGTACAGGCTGGCCACCTGGACCAGGTCGACATAATCGATTCGCGCGGACTGTCGCTTGAAGTCGAGATAGAGCTGCGGCACCTGCACCAATTTTTCCGGAAACTCCCAGACCCGCAGCAGTTTATCGCCGAGCAACGGATGAATGCGGTCGATCACATGGTTGAGGCTGACCGGATCGGCCAGCAGTTCATAGTGATCTTCGGCGTACGTCAGGATCGGCAAGACCCCGATCTGGTGCACCAGCCCGCCAAGGGCCGCCTGATCGGGCTTGAGCTGGGTGTAGTTACGGCACAGCGCATAGCTGACGCCGGCAATTTCCAGGCTTTTGCGCCAGACATCGCGCATTTTCTGTTCAACCACCGCAGAGCGGGCATGGAAAATCTGTTCCATGACCAGACCGATGGCCAGGTTGCTGCTGTAATTGATGCCCAGGCGTGTGATCGCCGTGTGCAGATCGGTGACTACCTGCGCCGCGCGCAGCAGTGGGCTGTTGACCACTTTGATCAGGCGCGCCGACAGCGCGGCATCGCGGCCAATCACTTTGCTCAGGCTACCGATACTGATTTCCGGGTCTTCAGCGGCCTTGCGAATCTGCAAGGCCACTTCCGGTAACGTTGGCAGAACCAGGTCATCGTTATCGATGGCCTCAACCAAATCCTGTTGGACCTTTTCCGCCAGCTCACTCATTACGCTTCTCTAGGTGTTGCAAAAAAGTACCGCGGTTAACGCTGGATTTCGCGATCGCGGTCCAGTTCATACGGCAGGTCGAGCAAATTCAGGGCTGGGCCGTCGAGTGCGCCCAGATGAATGTCGCTGCCTTCTGCAGCTTCGGCTTGCAACACGGCCAACAGTTCAATCTGATTGGCGGCATTGGCGGCCAGCACCACTTCACCGATCGAGCTGCCGTGACTCGGGGCAAACAGCTGGGTGCCGGGTTCTGGCAGTTCGCCGCCAGCCAGTTGCAGGCGATACAAGCGGCGCTTGAGTTTGCCGAGGTACTGCATGCGCGCGACGATTTCCTGGCCGGTGTAGCAGCCTTTCTTGAAGCTCACGCCGCCGACCGCTTGCAGATTGAGCATCTGCGGGATGAACAGCTCGCGGGTACTTGGCATCACCTGGCCGATCCCGGCACGGACCTGGCCCAGCAACCATTGATTGAGTTCACCTTCAGGCAGCAGGGCGGACAGCTTGCCCTTGATGCCATCGGCCTGATCGGCGGCAACCCAGAGTTCGGCGCGTTCGGGCGAGACGCGAATGGCGATCAAACCGTCATGGCGCACCAGGCTGTCGGTCTCTGCAGGCAGTTCCAGGCCGAGGCTTTTCAATGCCTCATCGCCCTGCTCGACGCCGAAGCGAACCCAGGCAGCGCTTTCATCGGTCAGTTTGGACTTGGAAAACACCGCGTATTTCTTCAGGTCCGCCAATTGCGGTTCGAGCAACTCGCTGGCCATGGCCAGGAGTACGCCATCACCTTCGAGCAGGATGCGAAAGCTCGACTGCATCCGGCCTTTCTGCGTGCAGCGCGCGCCGAGGCTGGCCCGGTTGTCGCTCAGGTAATTGAGGTTGCAGGTCAGTTGGCCTTGCAGGAACTTGCCGGCGTCCGCGCCGCGGACCGCCAGGACACCTTCATGAGACAACGTGCAGAAAAAAGCGGAATCGGCCATGGGTCATCGCAGGGTAAAGAGTCTGGCAGACATGATAAGGGGCTGCCCCTGAAATGGGTAGTTCACAAAGGATCGTCGTGCCCGACCAAAGCCGACTGTTCGATGGGGCGCGGGGCTGTATACTTGCGGCCTATTTGAGGAGCGCTCCATGGTCGAAGATGTTGAACTGAATCGCCTCTACTGGCACAGCCGCCGCGGCATGCTTGAGCTTGACGTGTTGCTGGTGCCGTTTGTGAAAGAGGTTTATCCGCACCTCAACGAAGTGGATCGCGCCTGCTACGTCAGGCTGCTCGAATGCGAAGATCAGGACATGTTCGGCTGGTTCATGGAGCGCGCCGAATCGGAAGATCCGGAACTTCAGCGCATGGTTCGCATGATCCTGGATCGTGTCCAACCCAAGTAACGGCTTCGAATGCCGCTGGCATGCCTCTCGGCAGTTGCTGGCGGCGTATCTTTTGGCCCAGGCGTTCGCGTTGGGTTCGTTGTTCCTGCTCGCCATACCGCTCTGGGCCAGTCTGCCCGGTGCCTTGTGCTGTCTGTTGCACGGTGCCTGGGCGTTGCCTCGACAGATTCTACTGACCCACCCACAGGCTTTTCGCGGCTTGCGTCGTGACGCCGATGGCTGGCAGCTGTGGAATCAGGCGAAGGGATGGCTGCCGGTACAACTGCGCCCGGACAGCCTGGCGTTGCCGTTGATCGTGGTGTTGCGCTTTCGTCTGCGCGGTGAGCGGCGGGTCAGGACAATCTGCGTGCCCCGGGACTCGCAGGCGGCGGATCTGCACCGACGCCTGCGGGTGCGGCTCAAGTTCACTCGGCGTAGGTGGGCGGCACCAGAATAGTGTCCATGGCGACAGGTAGCATGTTCGGGTAGTCGAGGGTGTAGTGCAGGCCGCGACTCTCCTTGCGCTCCATGGCTGACAGGATCATCAGCTCGGCCACTTGGGCCAGGTTGCGCAACTCGATCAAGTCCCGGCTGACTTTATAGTTGCTGTAGAACTCGTCGATTTCGTCGAGCAACAGGCGCACCCGGTGCTGGGCCCGTTGCAGGCGCTTGTTGGTGCGCACGATTCCGACGTAGTCCCACATGAAGCGGCGCAATTCGTCCCAGTTGTGCGCAATGATCACGTCTTCATCGGAATCGGTCACCTGGCTGGCGTCCCAAGCCGGGAGGGCGACAGGGGCCGATACCTGTGGCAATTGCTCCAGGATGTCCGCCGCCGCCGAGCGCGCGTAGACAAAGCACTCCAGTAACGAATTGCTGGCCATGCGGTTGGCGCCGTGCAGGCCGGTGAAGCTGGTTTCGCCAATCGCGTACAGCCCTGGCACGTCGGTGCGACCTTGCTGGTCGACCATCACGCCGCCGCAGGTGTAGTGTGCCGCCGGTACCACCGGGATCGGCTGTTTGGTGATGTCGATGGAAAATTCGAGGCAGCGTTCGTACACCGTCGGGAAGTGCGTCTTGATGAAATCTTCGGACTTGTGGCTGATGTCCAGATAGACGCAGTCGACGCCGAGCCGCTTCATTTCATGGTCGATGGCCCGGGCGACGATGTCCCGGGGCGCCAGTTCTGCGCGGGGGTCGAAGCGCTGCATGAAGCGTTCGCCATTGGGCAGCTTCAGGTGCGCACCTTCTCCGCGCAGGGCTTCGGTGATCAGGAAACTCTTGGCTTGCGGGTGATACAGGCAGGTGGGATGGAACTGGTTGAATTCCAGGTTCGCCACCCGGCAGCCCGAGCGCCAGGCCATGGCGATGCCATCACCGCAGGCGCCATCGGGGTTGCTGGTATAGAGGTAGACCTTGGCGGCGCCGCCGGAGGCGAGGATCACGAAACGGGCGCCGTAGGTGTCGACTTCCCCGGTGCCACGATTGAGCACGTAGGCACCCAGGCAGCGATCACCTTCAAGGCCCAGGCGCTTTTCGGTAATCAGGTCGACCGCGACCCGCTGTTCCAGCAACTCGATGTTGGGCCGTTGCTGGGCCTGGGTGAGCAGCGTCCTGAAAATCGCGGCACCGGTGGCATCGGCGGCATGGATGATGCGCCGATGGCTGTGACCGCCTTCACGGGTCAGGTGGAACTCGAATCCGCCATCTTCGGTGCCGGATTGTTCGTCGCGGGTAAACGGCACGCCCTGGTCGATCAGCCATTGAATCGCTTCCCGGCTGTGCTCGACGGTAAAACGCACGGCATCTTCGTGACACAACCCGCCACCGGCGTTGAGGGTGTCGTCGACGTGGGACTCGACGGTGTCGGTGTCATCCAGTACGGCGGCGACCCCTCCCTGGGCCCAGAACGTCGAACCATTGGCGAGGTCGCCTTTGCTCAATACGGCAATGCGCAAATGACCGGGCAAGGTCAGCGCAAGGCTCAAGCCGGCAGCACCGCTGCCAATTACCAGGACATCGTGTTGAAACTGTTGGCTCATTTCAGGATTCCGCTCAAAGCGACCCGGGTCGGGGTAGGCGCCAGACATCTGGACAGGCATGCCCGGCAACCGCACAGCCCACTAGTATATAGAGGGGGGGAGCGGCACAATAGCCGAGCCGATATGGCATTGTGAAACTACTGTGACGGAAATCTGCCGACGCTTCGTCGGATGTTTTTTCCACCGGTTCGGCGACAAGCGAACTGTATCGTGGATTTAACACTCTTTTTCGCTTCAGGGTTGCACAATGTCGATTCTGTGCAGCTATAAATATTTGGAACTTTTGCCAAAGGCCCAAGATCAATAGACGGTTGCCTGAATCAAGGGACAGTGTCGGTTTCATCGCAGGATCGCGGTTGGATCCCTGGCGGTCAGACCGATGACAAGATTATTCGCGCAGCCGGGGAATCTCGAGCTGCGTTTTTCGTGCGTGCCGAATCAGAGCCCGCAGGAAACTTGCCTGGAGGGGGAGAACTTTTGCGAAAAGCCCGAGTCTATGTTTGCAAGCCCGGTCGTTTAGTAATGCAAGCCTCCTCCAAGCTTATCGAGGAGTGTTCATGCTAACCCAGGAAGAGGATCAGCAGCTGGTCGAACGCGTTCAGCGCGGCGACAAGCGTGCATTCGATCTGCTAGTGCTGAAATATCAGCACAAAATTCTCGGGTTGATCGTGCGTTTCGTGCACGACACCCATGAAGCCCAGGATGTAGCGCAGGAAGCCTTCATCAAGGCCTACCGCGCACTTGGTAATTTTCGCGGAGACAGCGCGTTTTATACGTGGCTTTACCGCATCGCCATCAACACGGCGAAGAACTATCTGGTTTCACGCGGCCGTCGGCCGCCGGATAGCGATGTCAGTTCCGAGGATGCAGAGTTCTACGATGGCGATCATGGCCTCAAGGATCTCGAGTCGCCAGAACGGGCTTTGCTGCGGGATGAGATCGAAGGCACCGTCCATCGAACCATTCAGCAACTGCCAGAAGATTTGCGTACGGCTTTAACTTTACGTGAATTCGATGGTCTGAGTTACGAGGACATTGCGAGCGTCATGCAATGTCCGGTGGGTACCGTGCGCTCCCGGATCTTCCGCGCCCGGGAGGCCATCGATAAAGCCCTGCAGCCTTTGTTGCAGGAAAACTAAAGACAGCGGCGACAGCCAAGAGAGGAACGCCATGAGTCGTGAAGCCCTGCAGGAATCGCTGTCCGCAGTGATGGATAACGAAGCGGACGAATTGGAATTGCGTCGGGTACTCAGTGCCTGTGACGATGTTGAAACCCGTGAAACCTGGGCTCGTTATCAGATCGCTCGGGCAGTGATGCACAAGGACCTGCTGCTTCCACGCCTGGACATTGCCGCGGCTGTTTCTGCTGCATTGGCCGACGAAGCCGTACCGGCAAAAGCCACCCGTGGTCCATGGCGCAGCCTGGGTCGACTGGCCGTTGCCGCATCGGTAACCCTGGCGGTGCTGGCAGGTGTTCGTCTGTACAACCAGGACGAGATCGCTGGCGTCGAGCTGGCGCAGCAATCCACCCAACCTGGCCTGGCGGTTCCACAAGTCAAGGGCCCGGCTGTGCTGGCAGGCTACAATGAGAGTTCGGAAGCCACTGGTCCCATGGCCAATGGTGTGTTGCAAGGTCAGCCAGGCTGGAACGATCAACGTTTGCCAGGTTACTTGCGCCAACATGCTCAACAGGCTGCACTGAAAGGTACCGAGAGCGCTCTGCCTTACGCGCGTGCAGCAAGCCTGGAAAACCGTTAAGGAGGATCATGCGCGCCATACCTCTACTTACGCTTTTGCTCAGTGGCTGGTTCGTTGTTCCAGCCCATGCCGATCAGGCTCAAGACTGGTTGACCCGTCTGGGCCAGGCCGAGCAGAAGCAAAGCTTCCAGGGTACTTTTGTCTACGAGCGTAACGGTAGTTTCTCTACCCACAACATCTGGCACCGCGTCCAGGATGGCAAGGTCCGCGAGCGTTTGATCCAGCTCGACGGCTCCGCTCAGGAGGTCGTACGCATTGATGGGCATACTCAATGCGTCAGCGGCAACCTGATGGCAGGGCTGGGGGATACCTCCAACTCCACCGCTCGTGCACTCGATCCACAAAAGCTCAAGAATTGGTATGACCTTGCTGTCATCGGCAAGTCGCGCGTGGCCGGTCGCCCGGCAGTGATTGTTTCCCTGACACCCCGTGACCAGCATCGTTACGGTTTTGAACTGCATCTCGATCAGGAAACCGGCCTGCCCCTGAAGTCATTGCTGATCGATGACAAGGGCCGTCTGCTCGAGCGCTTCCAGTTTACTCGACTCGATCCCGCCACGGTTCCCACCGACAGTGACCTGCAACCGGGCGCTGACTGCAAGGCGGTCAAGCTCGACAGCGACAAGGCTTCGGCGGTCAAGGACGCCCGGGTCTGGCATTCGGACTGGTTGCCACCGGGTTTCGAACTGACCAGCAGTACGACCCGCAAGGATCCAGAGACCAAGGCCCAAGTCAACAGCCTGCTGTATGACGATGGTCTGGCGCGTTTTTCAGTGTTCCTCGAGCCCTTGAGCGGTGCAGGTACCACCGACACCCGTACGCAACTGGGCCCAACCGCCGCCGTCTCCCGGCGCTTGAGCACGCCGCAAGGCGAGATGATGGTGACTGTGGTGGGTGAGATCCCGATCGGCACCGCTGAACGGATCGCCTTGTCCATGCGCACCGACGCTACTGCAACCCAGCAGTGACTTGAAATCGAAATGTTTAGTGAGCATTTCAATTTGCAAATCCCCCCAATATTTTTTATAGGTCAGAGCCCCTCGGCTCTGGCCTTGTTTGTTGTTCCCGGAACAAAAATACCGGCGTATCTTTCCCGGTGTTCCTTGCTCCATATCGCTTAACCATGCTCGTCGTAACGGGAGCCGTATGTCGATACCACGCTTGAAGTCTTACCTCTCCATTTTTGCCACCGTGCTGGTGCTCGGTCAGGCGGCCGCTGTCCAGGCGGTCGAATTGCCTGATTTCACGCAACTGGTCGAACAGGCGTCGCCTGCGGTGGTGAACATCAGTACCACGCAAAAATTGCCTGAGCGCAGAGTCAACCAGCAGATGCCTGACCTCGAAGGCTTGCCGCCGATGCTGCGCGAGTTTTTCGAACGTGGCATGCCGCCACAGCAACCTCGATCCCCCCGTGGCGACCGCCAGCGCGAGGCGCAATCCCTGGGTTCGGGTTTCATCATTTCGCCTGACGGCTACATCCTGACCAACAATCATGTGATCGCCGATGCCGACGAAATCCTCGTGCGTCTGTCCGACCGCAGTGAAATGAAGGCCAAGCTGATCGGCACCGATCCGCGCTCCGACGTGGCGCTGCTGAAAATCGAAGGCAAGGATCTTCCGGTCCTGAAGCTGGGCAAATCCCAGGATCTGAAAGCCGGGCAATGGGTCGTGGCCATCGGCTCGCCGTTCGGTTTTGACCATACCGTGACCCAGGGCATCGTCAGTGCCGTCGGCCGCAGCCTGCCGAATGAAAACTACGTGCCGTTCATCCAGACCGACGTGCCGATCAACCCGGGTAACTCGGGTGGGCCGCTGTTCAACCTCAACGGTGAGGTGGTCGGTATCAACTCGCAGATCTACACCCGTTCCGGTGGTTTCATGGGCGTATCGTTCGCGATCCCTATCGACGTGGCCATGGACGTTTCCAATCAGCTCAAAAGCGGTGGCAAGGTCAGCCGTGGCTGGCTGGGCGTAGTGATCCAGGAAGTTAACAAGGACCTGGCCGAATCGTTCGGCCTGGAAAAACCAGCCGGTGCGCTGGTCGCGCAGATCCAGGATGACGGCCCGGCTGCCAAGGGTGGGCTGCAGGTAGGCGATGTGATCCTGACCATGAATGGACAGCCGATCGTCATGTCCGCCGATCTGCCACACCTGGTGGGCGCATTGAAGGCCGGCTCCAAGGCCAATCTGGAAGTGATCCGCGAAGGCAAGCGCAAGAATGTCGAGCTGACGGTTGGCGCTATCCCGGAAGAAGGCAAGGAGCTTGATGACCTGCCGCAGTCGAGCATCGAGCGCAGCAGCAACCGCCTTGGCGTCTCGGTAGTCGAACTGACGGACGAGCAGAAGAAAACCTACGACCTCAAGGGCGGCGTGCTGATCAAGGAAGTTCAGGACGGTCCTGCGTCGATGATCGGCCTGCAGCCGGGCGATATCATCACTCACCTGAACAATCAGGCGATCGGTTCGGCCAAGGAGTTCACGGACATTGCCAAGGCCTTGCCGAAGAATCGCTCGGTGTCGATGCGCGTACTGCGCCAGAACCGCGCGAGCTTCATCACCTTCAAGCTGGCTGAATAACCCGCCTGTTGGTTGAATAAAAAAACCGCCTCGAATGAGGCGGTTTTTTTTGTCGCTGAAAACGTCAGCCCATCATGTCCTTGATCATGCGTTCCTGCTCCATCAGCTCGCGCTGGCGGGCATCGATTCGCGACGACAGCGGGAAATTGCTGCCGGCCTTGCGCTTGGCAAAATCCAGTTGCTGGATGGCCTGGCGATAGTCGCCCACCAGTGCGAAATACTCGGCGCGCGCCTGGTGCAGGCCGATGATGTTGCCCGACAGGCCGCGGGTTTCGGCCACCTGATACCACACGTCCGGATCGTCCGGGCGCGATTTGAGTAGGCCTTCGAGGGCCTTTTCGGCATCGGCGGCGCGGTTCTGTTTCAGCAGCAGGTCGACGCGAACCTGGTTCAGTGGATAGTTGCCGGGGTATTGCGTCAGCAGGCGGTCAACCCTGGACTGTGCATCCGGCAGGCGATTGTTGGTGATGTCCAGATCGACCTGGGCGAGGTTGTAGATGATCTCGTTCGGCGCCTTGGCCAGCAACTGCTTGAGGTTTTCCCGTGCTTCGTTCAGCTGTCCGCCCTTGATCTGGGCGATCGCCAGACCATAGCGCGCCACATCGCTTTTCGGGTTTTCATCCAGCAGGGCGCGGAAGCGCTTGGCGCCCAGGCCTGGGGTTTCTTCATAGATCAGCTGGACCCGGGCACGAATCAACTGATAACGCAGGGTGTCTTCGATGCCGCCCTGCCGGGCCTGCTCGGCGCGGTTGCGGGTGTCGGCGATACGCGATTCGGTCACCGGGTGAGTCAGCAGGAATTCCGGCGGCTTGGCATCGAAGCGGTACTGACGCCCCAGGCGTTCGAACATGGTAGGCATGGAGCGGGGGTCGTAGCCTGCCTTTTCCAGATTGAGGATACCGATGCGATCGGCTTCCTGTTCGTTCTGGCGCGAGAATCGCCGTTGTTCCTGGATGGCTGCCGCCTGTGTCCCTGCAATCGCCGCAATACCGGCATCGCCGGCACCTGCCGCGGCAATCACGATACCGGCCAGCAGCGCGGCCATCATCGGTACCTGCATGCGCTGCTGGGCCTCGACGCCACGGGCAAAGTGGCGCTGCGACAAGTGAGCCAGTTCGTGGGCCAGTACCGAGGCATACTCGCCTTCGGTCTGCGCATTGAGGAACAGGCCGCCGTTGACCCCGACAATCCCGCCGGGCGCCGCGAACGCGTTGAGCTGCGGGCTGTTGATCAGGATGAATTCCAGGCGCCGGTCATTGACCTGGCTGGTCTCCACCAGGCGGTAGACGCTGGACTCGACGTAGTCCTTGAGCTGCGGGTCATTGAGCTGAGCTACCTGGCTGCGCAACAGGGCAAGCCAGGCGCGACCCAACTGATACTCCTGTTGCGGCGAGACGATGGCAGAACTGGCGTCGCCGAGTGACGGCAGGTCGTCGGCGAAGCCCGGTGAGGCAAGCAGGCAAGCGAGCGTCAGCAGGGTAGGGCGCAAAAAAGTCATGCACAAAGCCTTAGTCGACAAAGAGCTTACTGTAGCCGGACACCAGCCCTGCGACCAGATATTCTAGGCAACTCAGCCACCTGACCCGGAGTGATGCAATGATCGACGCTGTAGCCCATGACGTTGAACTGGACGCCAGTGGCCTCAATTGCCCCTTGCCGTTGCTCAAGGCCAAGATGGAACTCAATAAGATGTCCAGTGGTACGGTGCTCAAGGTCATCGCCACCGATGCAGGCTCGCAGCGTGATTTCCGCACCTTTGCCCGATTGGCCGGTCATACGCTGCTGCGTGAAGAAGATGAAGCGGGCATTTACCGTTACTGGTTGAAAAAAGCCTGAAACCAGCTGCGTTCGTTACTAAGGATTATTGATGTTCAAAGTGTTGCGCGACTGGATTCAGCGCTACTTCTCCGACGAAGAAGCCGTGGTACTGGCGGTCCTGTTGTTCCTGGCGTTCACCGCGGTGCTGACCCTGGGCGGCATGCTGGCGCCGGTGCTGGCCGGGATGGTGCTGGCCTACCTGATGCAGGGTCTGGTGGTGAGCCTGGAGCGCCTGCGGGTGCCGGGTGGCGTCGCAGTGGGGCTGGTCTTCGCGCTGTTCATGGGGCTGCTGCTGGTGTTCATCGTGGTCGTGGTGCCGTTGCTCTGGCACCAACTGATCACCCTGTTCAACGAATTGCCCGGCATGCTTGCCAAGTGGCAGACCCTGTTGCTGCTGTTGCCGGAGCGTTATCCGCACCTTGTGTCCGACGAGCAGGTGCTGCAGGCCATTGAAGTGGCCCGGGGCGAGATCGGCAAGTTCGGTCAATGGGCGCTGACGTTTTCGCTGTCGAGCCTGCCGCTGCTGGTCAATATCATGATCTACCTGGTACTGGTGCCGATCCTGGTGTTCTTCTTTCTCAAGGACCGGCAAATGATCGGCGAGTGGGTGCGCGGCTACCTGCCCCGTGAGCGGGCGCTGATCACCCGTGTCGCCCATGAAATGAACCGGCAGATCGCCAACTACATTCGTGGCAAGGTCATCGAGATTTTCATTTGCGGCGGGGTGACCTACATCGCCTTTGTCGTCCTGGAACTCAATTATGCGGCGCTGCTGGCCTTGCTGGTGGGCATTTCGGTGGTCGTGCCCTACGTCGGGGCGGTGGTGGTGACCGTGCCGGTGTTCCTGATTGCGCTGTTCCAGTGGGGCTGGAGCGATCAGTTCATCTATCTGATGGCGGTCTACGGGATCATCCAGACCCTGGACGGCAACGTGCTGGTACCACTGTTGTTCTCGGAAGCGGTGAACCTGCATCCGGTGGCGATCATTTGCGCGGTGTTGTTGTTTGGCGGGTTGTGGGGCTTCTGGGGGGTGTTCTTTGCGATTCCCCTGGCGACGCTGTTCAAGGCCGTGCTGGATGCCTGGCCGCGTAAAGAGCCGGTGGTGGCGCCGCTGCTTTGAATGCTGGCTCTGAGGGCCTCTTCGCTGGCAAGCCAGCTCCTACAATGGTCGCGCGTACCTTGTAGGAGCTGGCTTGCCAGCGAAGGCGTCAGAACAGACACCCAATTAATCAGGCTTGGTTAAGGGTCTGGGCGGCCGCCAGAACCGCATCCACATGCCCCGGCACCTTCACGCCACGCCATTGCTGACGCAACACACCGTCCTTGTCGATGAGGAACGTGCTGCGATCCACGCCCATGTATTCCTTGCCATAGAGCTTTTTCAGCTTGATCACATCAAACAGCTGGCAGAGCGCTTCTTCCTTGTCGCTGATCAGCTCGAAGGTGAAGGCCTGCTTGGCCTTGAAGTTCTCGTGAGACTTGAGGCTGTCGCGGGACACGCCGAACACTTCGGTGTTGGCCGCCTTGAAAGCGTCCAGCTGGTCGCGAAAACCCTGGCCCTGGGTGGTGCAGCCCGGTGTGCTGTCCTTGGGGTAGAAGTAGATGACTACCTGCTTGCCCTTGAGGTCGGCGAGGCGCACGGTTTGCCCGCTGGTGGCGGGTGCTTCGAAGTCGGCAACCGGTTGGTCGAGTGCAACGGCCATGAATGCTTCCTTACATTGGGTTCTGTGGACGCCACGGTTCGATCAGGGCGTCGAGGTTCAGCGCGTCGGCGAAGTCCAGGAACTGGTCACGCAGCCAGCTGATCTGCACACCGGCCGGCAAGGTCACGGTAAACGTGGCATTGAGCATGGTGCCGCCGGTCTGCGGCGCCTGGTAGGTGTCACAGGTCAGGTTTTCCAGTTCGACGTTGTGGTCCATGAAGAACTGGCACAGCTCGTTGATGATGTCCGAGCGGTAGGCCGAGCTGACATAGGCCACGTAGGGCAGGGCCTGGGGACGGTTCTCCAGGGCGGCGCTGCGCACCACGTTGACGGTGAAGGCGTGGCGTTTTGCCAGGGTCGGCAGGCTGCCCTCCAGGCGAGCCAGGGCGTCCCAGCTGCCGGAGATTTCGAGGACCAGCGCACTGCACTCGCCATGACGCGTCAGGCGGGAGGTGACCACGGCGCAGCGATTTTCATGGCTGGCGCGGCACAGGACGTTAGTCAGCTCCATGGGGTTGGCGCCGAGGGCACTGATGACAAGGAATTGTTCGCGAACTGTGGGGGTGGACATGCAGCATTCCTAAAGCGATGAGCGGTCGGTACTTCTATCGGCTGGTTTTGCCGGGAGCGAGCCTGCGCATGCGAACTCCCAAAGCTTCGGGCACAAGGTCGCAACGTGGCTCCAGAGTAGCAGGAGCGGGGGTGGCAACCCTGGATCGGGGGCTTGGGATGTCGAAAGTGGAGGCGCAAACCCGAAATACGAGCTTAGCAGTATCGATCAAAGTCTGAAGGGTAGCGAAAAGCGGCGCCAAGGGGAATGGCGGCAGCGCAGTACTTCGCTTGTACAAGCATCTTGGCGCCAGTACCATTACGGCTCTCTTTTTCCGGCAGGAGCGGTTGCATGATTGCGGGCAGTATGGTGGCACTGGTCACACCCATGGATGCACAAGGTCGTCTCGACTGGGACAGCCTGAGCAAACTGGTGGACTTTCACCTGCAAAACGGCACCCACGCCATCGTGGCGGTCGGCACTACAGGTGAATCGGCCACCCTTGATGTGAGCGAACACATCGAAGTGATCCGTCGCGTAGTCAAGCAGGTCAACGGCCGCATTCCGGTCATCGCCGGTACCGGCGCCAACTCGACTCGCGAGGCGATCGAGCTGACCACCAATGCGAAGACCGCCGGCGCCGACGCTTGCCTGCTGGTCACACCGTACTACAACAAGCCGACCCAGGAAGGCCTGTACCAGCACTTCAAGGCGATCGCCGAAGCCGTCGATATCCCGCAGATCCTCTACAACGTGCCAGGCCGCACCGCCTGCGACATGCTGGCCGAGACCGTGATCCGCCTGTCGAGCGTCAAGAACATCATCGGGATCAAGGAAGCCACGGGCGACCTGCAGCGCGCCAAGGCCATCATCGACGGCGTCGACAGCAACTTCCTGGTCATTTCCGGTGACGATGCCACCGCGGTCGAGCTGATCCTGCTGGGCGGCAAGGGCAATATTTCGGTGACCGCCAACGTCGCCCCGCGTGACATGGCCGACCTGTGCATTGCCGCGCTGAACGGCGAAGCCGAGAAGGCGCGCGCCATTCACCAAAAACTGATGCCACTCAATAAAATCCTGTTTATCGAGTCCAATCCAATTCCCGTGAAATGGGCGCTGCATGAGATGGGCCTGATGCCGGACGGAATCCGTCTGCCGCTCACCTGGCTCAGCGCCGAATGTCACGAACCGCTGCGGCAGGCCATGCGCCAGTCCGGCGTCCTGGTTTAATTGAGGAAGTACAACGCATGAAGCGAATGGCCGGACTTTCCGCGCTTGCCTTGATCATCTCCAGCACCAGTGGCTGTGGGTGGCTGTGGGGCCCGGATGGTTATTTCCGTGACCGTGGTAGCGACTACCTGGAAGCGCAACAGACCGCACCGATGCAACTGCCACCGGATATCACCACTGCCAAGCGTCTGGATCCGCTGTTGCCGATTCCGCGCAATGTCGCCGATGACACCGCCAAGGGCGAATACATCGTGCCTCGTCCGCAGCCATTGACCGCTGCCGCCGACGCCAGTGCCTACTCGCTGCAAAAGAGCGGCGATACGCGCTCGATCCTGGCGCAGAATCCGCCAGCGGAAGCCTGGCCCGTGGCCGTACAGTTCTTCCAGGACAACGGTTTCCGCCTGGACGAACAGCGCCCTCAGACTGGCGAATTCACCACCACCTGGCAGCGTTCCGACGAACTGTCCGCAGCCATGGCCAAGCGCCTGAGCGCAGCCGGCGTCGCCTCTGACAGCGAAATCCGTGCCCGGGTACGTATCGAGCCGGGTGTGCAGCGCAATACCAGTGAGATCTACGTGGTCACCGCCGAGCGTCCTGCCGGCAGCACGGCCGACGTCGCTTTCACCAACCGTTCGGTCAACACTGGCCTGGACGCGGCACTGGTCGACGACATGCTGGCGAGCATGAGCCGCATCTCCGAGAAGGGCGGTTCGGTCTCCATGCTGGCTTCTCGCGATTTCGACGCGCCAAGCCGCATCAGCCTGAGCGAAGACGGCAGCGGCAACCCGGTGCTGAACGTCGGCACCGACCTGGATCGTGCCTGGTCGAGCGTCGGCCGTGCGCTGGAGCAGGGCGAATGGCGTGTTGAAGACATCAACCGCAGCCTGGGCCTGTACTACATCAACCTCGCTGAAAAAGCCGAGAAGAAAGACGACAAGCCCGGGTTCTTCAGCAGCCTGTTCGGCAGTGCGCCGAGCAAGGAAGAAGTCGAGTCCCGTGCCGAGCGTTATCAGGTTCGCCTGAGCAAGGTCGGCGAAAGCGTCCAGGTCACCGTCGAGAAAAACATCAACACCGTGGCGCCGGCTGACGTGGCGCGCAAAGTGTTGAGCGTGATTCAGGACAATCTGGGCTGATCACATGCGTTTTGCCGTTCTCGGCAGCGGTAGCCAAGGGAATGGCACGCTGATAGCCAGCGCTGATACGTACGTGCTGGTGGATTGTGGTTTCTCCCTGCGGGAAACCGAAAAACGCTTGCTGCGCCTGGGTGTGAACCCTGCGCAGCTGAGCGCGATACTCGTGACCCACGAACATGCCGACCACGTGCATGGCGTGGGTTTGCTGTCTCGGCGCTACAATCTGCCTGTCTACCTCAGTCGCGGCACCCTGCGCGGGATGCGCAAACCGGTGGAACCCGCGGGCTTCCTGGCCGGTGGCGAACAACTGCAGATCGGCAACCTGAGCATTGGTGTCATTGCCGTGGCCCACGATGCGCAGGAGCCGACGCAATACGTGTTCAGTGACGGTGAGCGGCGCTTCGGCCTGTTGACCGACCTGGGCTCGTATTGCGACAAGGTGCTGGAAGGCTATCGCGACCTCGATGCATTGATGATCGAGGCCAACCATTGCCGGGACATGCTGGCTCGCGGTCATTACCCCTACTTTCTCAAGCAGCGGGTGGGCGGTGAGCTGGGACATTTGAACAACCATCAGGCGGCATTCCTGGTGTCCGAGTTGGGCTGGAAAGACCTGCAACACCTGGTCCTGGCCCATCTGAGCAGCAAGAACAACCTGCCGCGGCTGGCCCGGCAATGTTTTGTCGACACCCTCGGGTGCGACCCGGACTGGCTGCAACTGGCCGATCAAGATTCAGGGCTCGACTGGCGACACATCGCCTAGCCCACCTACTTAGCAAGCGGAGCCCATCATGGAAAAACGTGAAGAACTCTACCGCGGCAAAGCCAAATCGGTTTACAAGACCGACGACGCCAACCGCTTGATCCTGCTGTTTCGCAACGACACTTCGGCGTTCGACGGCAAGCGCATCGAACAACTCGACCGCAAAGGCATGGTGAACAACAAGTTCAACGCCTTCATCATGCAGAAACTCGAAGAAGCCGGCGTACCGACCCAATTCGACAAACTGCTGGGCGACAACGAATGCCTGGTGAAGAAGCTCGACATGATCCCGGTCGAGTGCGTCGTGCGTAACTACGCCGCCGGCAGCCTGGTCAAGCGCCTGGGCGTTGAAGAAGGCATGAAGCTCAAGCCTTACACCTTCGAACTGTTCCTGAAGGACGACGCCAAGGGCGACCCGTTCATCAACG
This sequence comes from Pseudomonas sp. PLMAX, assembly GCF_046042685.1. Taxonomy (NCBI): domain Bacteria; kingdom Pseudomonadati; phylum Pseudomonadota; class Gammaproteobacteria; order Pseudomonadales; family Pseudomonadaceae; genus Pseudomonas; species Pseudomonas sp. PLMAX. The sequence continues at coordinate 1,692,459 of NZ_CP064949.1, forward strand.
AATCCCACGTCGTGGCCTTCGGTTGGGGCACTGCCGAGCAACTGGCGCGCATGAAGGAACTGTCGCTCAAGGTCAACGAAGTCCTGAGCAAACTGTTCGACGACGCCGGCCTGCTGCTGGTCGACTTCAAACTGGAATTCGGCGTGTTCCACGACGGCTCCATTGTCCTGGGCGACGAATTCAGCCCGGACGGCTGCCGCCTGTGGGACAAGGCCACCAAGAAGAAAATGGACAAGGATCGCTTCCGTCAGGGCCTCGGTGACGTCATCGAAGCCTACGAAGAAGTCGCCAATCGTCTGGGTGTACCGCTTTAATCGACGCAAGCATCTGATAGCACAGAAAAAATTTTCGAAAGAGGGTTTGCTTTCGGCAAAAGTGTTGTTATGATGCGCGCCGTTGGAGAGATGCCAGAGTGGCCGAATGGGACGGATTCGAAATCCGTTGTACCTTCACCGGTACCTAGGGTTCGAATCCCTATCTCTCCGCCATTACATGGAAAAAGCCCCGTAGCTGAAAAGTTACGGGGCTTTTTTGTTTACGCAAAAAACTGTCAGGTTTTTATTCGCACGGGGTGCGCAGGGCGAATCAGTTACCCATGGTGGCGTGGGTGATGATTTCGTTCTCGACCTTCAGATTGATTCGTGCAGGGTTGTAGTCCTTGGTCATTCTGAACGCGATACCTATCGGCCGAACTTTCAGGCCGGTCTTCTTCGCGAGATCGGCGCGAAGCTCCTCGGTGTATGGCTGACCGATGTACTGTTTGGCAGTTTCCAGGTGTTGATTCAAATCGATAGTCATGTATTGCTTCCTTGCGATAATGAAATGAGCGAATGTGCTCCCGTTATCCGGATTGGATGACGCAGGAGCATTCTGTAAGAACGGTAGTTATTTATCATCCGTCGGAGTGTATCGCGATGTTTGACTCCATTGTCGGTTATTGTTTGGCGAAAGATCTTGTTTCAAAAGTTTCAAGTAAACTTAAGGGGCAAGTTTCATAATGGATGGATGGTGCGCAATGATGAGGTTGTAGTGCACTAATCTGCAGAATATTCCTACGCAATATCTAATGATTTCCTACAATTACAACGAGGTCACATATGCTCAGGAGTATTGCCGCTGCCATCCTGGTTGTTTCCGTTCCCGCGTGGGCTGCCCAGGCCCCTGCGGCCTTTACCGGTACCGATTATAGTGGGCGCTATGAATGTATTGGCAAGGACAGCCATATTGGGGGATTTAAAGGGGTGGTCGACATGACACTCAATGCCGAACAGAGTACCGGGAAGTATGGCGCTTATAACTTTGTACTGACGCTGGAGGACAAGTCCAGGTATGACGGGTTCGCTGCCGGCACGTCCGACTCGCTGGCCATTTATTTTGCGCATACCGATCCGTCATTGAAGGATTATGGAGTCGGTGTTGCACAGGTTGTTTCAACGCCGGAGGGGAAAGTGTCGTTCACCAAGTATTATTATGGTCCTGAATACAGTGGCGGCGGTCACGGTATGGAGCATTGCGTTAAAAGCTGAATTGATCGAGCAAGTCGGTGAAGCTGCTCGTCAAGAGCAGCTTCCTGTTGCCCGGGCAGTCTTACGGCTGCGAGTGGCCCAGTTTTCTCTTGATCAAGTCGTAGACGTCCTTGTGGGTTGAGTTGTGCAGGGATTTGTCCTGGCAGGCCGATGCCAGGAAGTTTTTCACTTCGTCCCTGGCGTGAGGATAAAGCCCGGCGACGTAGTCGGCTTCATGCGCCTGGGTGCAGTTGAAGTGCTTGTCGTCTTTCGCTTTGTCTCTAGCCATTGAAACTCTCCTGTTGTGTTCGAAGGTTATAGGTCCGGGCCGGTTTTGCCCGAAGCCCCCTGAGCTTAGGGGCGCGAGGCTGTACCGCCAGGGGTGCGACGAAATCAGGAAGGGGCTGTAGGACCCGTCGCGTGAGCCTGTTGGCATTAAACACAAATCACTTGAGGCATTCGTTCAGTCGCATAGACGCCGATTGTTACATCTCCCTAAACTGTCGATAGTTTTACAGCGCGGGGTCAATGGATGAATCGCAACGAACTACGCAAGGCCGACATCAACCTGATGGTGGTGTTTGAAACGCTGATGCTCGAACGCAATGTCACCAAGGTGGCGAAGAAGCTGTTTCTTGGTCAGCCGACCATCAGTTCGGCGCTCAATCGCTTGCGTACCATGTTCAACGACCCGTTGTTCATCCGCGTCGGGCATCGCATGGAGCCGACGGCGCGGGCTGAAGAGATCTTTCGGCATCTGTCGCCGGCGCTGGATTCGTTGTCGGTGGCGTTGAGCCTGACCCATGATTTCGACCCGAGCAGCAGCACCATGACCTTTCGCATCGGGATGTCGGACGATGTCGAGTTCGGCCTGTTGCCGCCGTTGCTGCGGGCGTTGCGCCAGGAAGCGCCGAAGGTAGTGTTCGTGGTGCAGAATGTCGACTACTGGCGCATTCCCGACTTGCTGGCGTCTGGCGACATCACGGTTGGCGTCACCCAGACCCGCGGCCTGCCAGCCAACGCCAAGCGCAAGTTGTTGCGGCACATCCGTCCCAGCGTTTTACGCGCCGACGCCAGCGATACACCGCTGACGCTCGATGAATACTGCTCGCGCCCCCATGTGCTGGTGTCGCATATCGCCAACGTCAGTGGTTTCGCTGACGAGTGGCTGTCAGCAATCGGCCGCACGCGCCAGGTGGTGCTCTCGGTGCCGCAATACAGTTCGTTGCCAGCCTTGCTCGCCGGGACCGACCTGATTGCCAGCCTGCCGGATTACACGGCAGAGGCCATGGCGGCGTCCGGTCAGGTGTTCATGGAGCCGTTTCCGTTCAGTACGCCGACCCTGGAGTTGTCCATGGTCTGGCTCAGCCATGTCGACAGCGACCCTGCCGAGCGCTGGTTGCGCTCGCGACTCGAAGCGTTCATGGGCGAGCGCAATCTTTTGTCGTTACCCCAGTGAGCAAGGCAGCGCCGTGTTATACCTATGAACTTTTCCACCGACCTACAGGAGTAATGCCATGCCTCACCTGCACCTGGAATACACCGCCAACCTGCCTGATCTGAACGCTGACGTGGCGTTGATGCGTATGAACAATGTGCTGGTGGGCTCCGGTCAATTCGGTGCCGAATTCGACATCAAGAGTCGCGCGGTGAAGCTCGAGACGTTCAAGGTCGGCACGGCATTGGCCGAGCGGGCGTTTGTGCATGTGAAACTGGCCGTGCTGAGCGGTCGCTCCGCGGAGATCAAGAAGCAGCTGTCCGACAGCCTGCTGGCCGTGGTCAAGGATCTGTGTGAATGGCCGACGGGGGTGGAGGTGCAGTTGTGCGTGGAGATTCTCGACATCGATCGCGAATCCTATGCCAAGACTACCGTCGGCGTCTGAGTTTCAGGCCGTGTCCAGTTCGGCGCAAGCCTCGATTACTTCCTCACGTAACCAGATGTTCGCGCTGTCCTGATCGGCGCCCTGGCTCCACTGCATGTCGAGGGTGAAACCCGGCAGGCCGCTGGGCGCTTCGCAGCGCTCGAAGACGGTGTCATCGGCCAGCAATTGCTGGATGCGCCGGGGCAGGGTGAGGATGAAGTCGGTGCCGCTGATCATCTTCAGGGCTGCGCCGTAGCTATTGGCCCGTGCGACGATCTGCCGTTGTCGGGTTTGCTGCGCCAGCCAGCCGTCGACCATGTTGCTGGTGGAGGTCCAGGGCGTCGGGAACACATGACGGCGCTCGACGAAGGTTTGCAGGCTCAGGTGTGGGTGCGATGGGGCGTTGCGTTTGTCGAAGACGCAGACGAAATCGTCTTCCAGCAGTGTGCGCACCTTGAAGTCGGCGTGGCTTCGATGAAAGTCCGGACCGAAACCTATCGCCAGATCCAGGCTGCCATCACGCAGTGCCTGGGCCGGGATGTCGGTCTCGAGCTTATGCACATTGACCACCACCGCAAGCTCGGCGCACGCGAAGCGCTTCAACAGGCGCGGCAGCACCAGCTGCTCGAAGTATTCCGGAGCGCAGAGGTTGAAAACCGTTGGTTGTTGGGTGGGGTCGAACTTTGAGGCACTGGCGTGGCACAGGTTGATGCTGTCGAGGATCGTCAGCACGTGGGGGTACATGCCGTCGGCTTTGTAGGTGGGGCGCATCCCGGTGCGGGTATTGATGAACAATTCGTCGTCAAACACTGCGCGCAGTTTTTTCAGGCAGTAGCTCACGGTGGACTGGCTGACGCACAGCGTCTCGGAAACGCCGGAGACGCTGTTTTGCTCAAACACGGCGACGAACACCATCAAGTCCTGCATGTCGAGCTTTCGTAGCACGTTGCTGTTCAGCATCCTTTCTGGCTCATGTGCAAACTTGAGCGAATGATCCTAGCGCAATGAAGGCAACAGGAGAATGCACTGCAAGCATTCGGAGTCAGTGCATGTGCCTGGCGTAATGCCGTGGATCGAAGCGCAAGGCCATCAGGATCATCAGCGCCATGACCCCGGTGAGTGACCACCAGGCCCATTCGAAACTGCCGAGCCGGTCGCGGATCATCCCGGCCGCCAGCGGCGAGAGACCTGCGATCAGGTAGCCGATGCCTTGCACGAAGGCCGTAAGGCCACCCGCTTGCCGAGGCTCGTCCAGGTGATCCAGCGACACGATCAGGCTCATTGGGAACAGCCCGCCGATCCCCAGCCCCAACAGGCACGGCCACAGGAGGCCGAGGTTTCCCGGGCTGAGAATCAACCCGCAAAAACCGACCATGATCAGCGCCAGCAACACCACCAGCACCAGGCGTCGATCACGGCTGCGGTTGGCAATGGCCGGAACCAGCAGGCCGGACAACACCTCCATGGCGGTCAGGAAGCCAAGCAACAATCCGGCATCCTGTTCGCTCCAGCCCTTTTCCACGTAGTACGGCGCCAGCCAGGCCAGCACGCAGGTGTAGGACGCCGTGCCCAGGCCGAAAAACGCCGCGAGCAACCAGGCGCGAGGATGGCTGAAGAAGGAGCGGTGGCTGGTTGAACCCGGCGTCGGTGCCCCCACGCGTTGACTGCACCAGAACAGCAGCGCGAGCACGGCCAGCACCGCCCAGATGGCCAGGCCCATGCGCCAACTGCCTGTGTGGAGCATCACCAGGGGGGAGAAAGAGGCGGCAATGGCGGCACCACCCATGATCGAGGTGACATAGAGCCCCATGCACAAGGCCACGTTGTCGCTGAATCGGGATTTGATCAGCGTCGGCATCAGCGCCTGGATCAGTGCGATGCCGATGCCGGCCAATACGGCACTGAGGATCAGTTCCAGCGCCGAATCGAGGAACAATCGCGATGCAGTGGCCAGGCCGATGACCAGCAGCGACAGCACCACCGTGCGGCGCTCGCCAAGGCGTTGGCTGATCGCCAGTCCAAAGAACATCGCCAGCCCCATGGTCATGACCGGCAGCAGGGTCAGCAGCGAGGCGAGACTGAAACTGAGCGGGATGTCGCCGCGAATCGCCGACAGCAAAGGACCGACTGCAGCCATGGAGGGCCGCAGATTCAGGGCGACCAAAACAATGCTGAACATCAACCACAGGGCAGGGCGGGAGGTAGCGCGAATATTTTCCATGATCGGACCTTGATGAATCAGGGGCCGATTAGGCGCGAGTGGTTCGCAGGCGGCAAATCAGAAAATCCCGGGCCGTATCGGGAAATTAAATACTGCTGCGATGAGACCTCTTCAGATGTTCGGACCTTAGCTCTTGCTGAACCGGAACTGAACCATTCTCAAATAAGCGGAAAGTTTCATCGAGTGTAGTAGAGGCAACTAATCGTTGGCTTCTTTTTCACGAAAAATTGATGGTCGGCTACCTACAGTTAGTGTCGCCGCGATAAATGAAATTTTCACATTTGTTGACGGCGCTTCTTTTCAGGAACAGCCGAAAATCATGTTGAAGATTAAAGCCGTGCGCCCGGAGTGGGTGACACTGATTGCCAGTGCCTTTTTATTGACTGCCTGCAATTTTGTCCTGTGGCAGCACCTTTTAGATATCACCGCGGCTGACGGTAAAGGCATCGTCCTGCGCGTGGCGTTCGGGGCGATGATTCTCGCGGCCTTCAACATTGTCCTGACCTTGCTGGCTTTCCGGTCGGTGCTTAAACCCCTGCTTACCCTGCTGTTCATGATCAGTGCCGGCGTCGCTTATTTCATGGGCCAATACGGTGTCCTGATCGACGTGGGCATGTTGCGCAACTTCGCTCAAACCAATGCCACGGAAGTGCGCGACTTATTGTCTTTGAAGTTACTGGCTTATATTGTTTTTCTTGGTGTGCTGCCGTCCTGGTTGTTGTGGAGAACGCCGGTTAATTACCGCCGCTGGCATCGGGAGTTATTAAGCAAGGCACTGGTGACTGTTGCCTCGGCGGCGGTCATTGGCGGTGTTGCACTGGTTAACTATCAAGGCCTGTCTTCATTGTTTCGCAATCACCACGAACTGCGCCTGATGGTGGTTCCGAGCAACTATATTGGTGCCTCCGCCGGTTACTTGCGCGAACAGGTCGCCTCGGCACGCCAGCCCTTTGTCAAAGTCGGTGAAGATGCCCGGCGCGATTCTGCCTGGCAAACCCATGGTCGCAAGTCGCTGACGGTCCTGGTGGTGGGGGAGAGTGCCCGGGCAGAGAACTTCGGTATTCTCGGCTACAACCGCGATACCACGCCGAAACTGGATAAGGAAGCCGGGCTCATCGCCTTTACCGACGTGAAGTCATGCGGCACTGAAACAGCGGTGTCGGTGCCCTGCATGTTTTCCAACATGGGGCGCAAGGATTACAACGCGAGCAAGGCCAGGAACGAAGAAGGCCTGCTGGATGTGCTCAAGCGTGCCGGTCTCGACGTGATCTGGCGTGACAACCAGTCTGGCTGCAAGGGGACTTGCGATAGGGTCACCCTCGACGACCTCAGCAACCTGAAAGACCCGGTGCTGTGCGCCAACAGTGAATGCCGCGATGAAATCCTCCTGCAAGGCCTGCAACATTTCATCGATACCCTGGATAAAGACACGGTGTTGGTACTGCACCAGATGGGCAGTCACGGTCCGGAGTACTACAAACGTTATCCAAAGGAATTCGAACGCTTTACCCCGGTCTGCAAGAGCAATGCACTGAACAATTGCAGCCGCGAAAGCATCATCAACGGCTACGACAACACCCTGGTGTACACCGACCATGTGCTGTCGACCCTGATCGATCTGTTGCGCAGCAACCAGGACAAAGTCGATACCGCGATGCTTTATCTGTCGGACCACGGCGAATCCCTGGGTGAATACAACCTGTTCCTGCATGGCACGCCTTACATGCTGGCACCGGATCAACAGAAGCATGTGGCAATGCTGGCCTGGTTCTCCGACAGCTATCAGAAGTCGTTCTCGGTGGACACCCATTGCCTGCAACTGAGTCGGGAAAAGCCCTTGAGCCAGGACAACCTGTTCCATTCGATGCTGGGGCTGCTGGAGGTCAACAGCCAAGTTTATAACCAGGACCTGGATATGTTTGCCGGGTGCCGCAGAGCCGCAATCGATGGCGTGCTGGCCAAGGGGTGAGGGTTTAGGTGGCTGGGAAAGGTCGGTTAGGCCTTGTTTGCCGGACTATTCTTACGATCAGGAAGGCATTTTCGCTAAAGCTCTTGTTCAGTGAATGCGCGGAAATCGTCGGGGGCGATATATACTGCGCGCCATTCTTCAAGGGAGAGCCGTGTGGCCATCGATATTCACTGGATTCGCGACAACGAAAGCCTCGGTCGGTTTTGCACCGAGTGGCAGCAACTGCCGTTCGTTGCCCTCGACACCGAATTCATGCGGGTCGACACCTTCTACCCGATCGCAGGCCTGCTGCAGGTCGGCGATGGCGAACGTGCCTACCTGATCGATCCGCTGACCATCGACAACTGGCAGCCCCTGGCCGCCTTGCTGGAAAATCCGGCGGTGGTCAAGGTTGTTCATGCGTGCAGCGAAGACCTCGAAGTCCTGCTGCGCCTGACCGGTAGCCTGCCGGCGCCGCTGTTCGATACCCAACTGGCCGCCGCTTACCTGAACCTGGGTTTCTCCATGGGCTATTCGCGGCTGGTGCAGGAAGTGCTGGGCATCGACCTGCCCAAGGGCGAAACCCGTTCCGACTGGCTGCAACGTCCGCTTTCCGAAACCCAGATCAGCTATGCCGCCGAAGACGCCGTGCACCTAGCGGAAGTCTTCGTCAAGTTGCGCCCGCAACTCTCGGACGACAAATACGCCTGGGTCCTGGAAGACGGAGCGGAGCTGGTGGCCAACCTGCGCCGCGAGATCGACCCGTACGAGGTCTATCGCGACGCCAAACTGGCCTGGAAGCTGTCCCGCGCGCAGCTGGCCGTATTGCGTGAACTCTGCGCCTGGCGCGAGCAGGAGGCGCGTGCCCGCGACCTGCCGCGCAACCGCATCATCCGCGAGCATTCGCTGTGGCCGTTGGCGCGCACCCAGCCGGACAACCTCGGTGCACTGGCGAAAATCGAAGACATGCACCCGCGTACCGTGCGTCAGGACGGCGAGTTTCTGCTTGATCTGATCAAGCGCTCTGGCAGTGTGTCGCCGGAACAATGGCCGCCCGCCGTGCCTGAACCGTTGCCGGTGGACGCCGCCGCGCTGCTCAAGCGGCTCAAGGCCATCGGCCAGGCCGAGGGCGAACGCCTGAACATCGCGCCTGAGGTGATGCTGCGCAAGAAAACCCTGGAAGCGCTGCTCAAGAGCGGCTTCCCCAATGGTCCCTACCAATTGCCTGATTCATTGCGTGGCTGGCGCCGCGAATTGATGGGCCAGGCGCTGCTCGACAGCCTGGCCACCGCCGGAGAACAGCCTTGAAACGTATTTGCTCGATCTACCGCAGTTCGAAGAAAAACGAGATGTACCTCTATGTGCTCAAGAGCGATGCCCTGGAGCGTGTACCGGAACCCTTGATGGCCGCCTTCGGCAAAGCGATCCACGCGTTCGACCTGGTGTTGAGCCCCGAGCGTAAATTGTCGCGCGAGGACATCACCGTCGTGCTGGATAACCTCGAAAAGCAGGGCTACCACCTGCAAATGCCGCCGGCGGAAGAGGAATACATCGAACACTTGCCGGAAGAATTGCTGCGACGCAACGATCCCATGTGATCGATAGACGGGCTTCGGTTCGAAGCCTTGATCAACACTGGAATGATTTTGGCGATGGCCGCACGGACGGAGCAGGACTCTGTCGGCGGCCGTCTGCACTGTTTTTCGAAAGGTTTGAAGCATGCGCGTCCTGATTGCTGAACACGACCACCCGGTGTACGCCCGACTGTTGCAAGAAACGGCGCCTGATGTGGAAGTACTGACCAGCGGCGATTCCGCCGAACTGGCACGCCTGGCGGCCGATTGCCCGGTCTGGCTCGGCCAGCCCGACTTGCTGGCGACCCTGCTGCGTCAGGGCCATCAGCCGCAATGGCTGCAGTCGACCTGGGCGGGCATCACGCCGCTGCTGGCCGACGGCTTGCCTCGGCACTATCGCCTGACCCGCGCGGTGGGGATTTTCGGTCAGGTCATGGCCGAATACGTGCTCACCTACATGCTCGGCCACGAACGTGAAGTGCTGGCGCGGCTGGTCAGCCAGGTCGAGCGCAAATGGGACAGTCGTCATGGCCAGAGCCTGGCGGGGCGCAAGGTATTGATCGTCGGCACCGGTGATATCGGGCAGACGGTGGCGCAGTTCCTCGTGCCTTTTGGTGTGCAGTTGTATGGCATCGCCAGTGAGGCCCGTGAGCAGGCCCCCTTTATCGAAGTCGGTTCGCTGGCGGATCTGCCACGCTTGGTCGGTGAAGTGGATTATGTGGTCAACCTGCTGCCAAATACACCGAACACCCACGATATCTACGATGCGGCGCTGTTCAAGCAGTTCAAGCCGAGCGGCTTGTTCATCAACGTCGGGCGCGGTGTGGCGGTGGTGGATGCGGATCTGGTGGAAGCCTTGAAGGAAGGCCATCTGGTGGGCGCCGTGATCGACGTCTGTCGCCAGGAGCCGCTGCCGCAACGGCATCCGTTCTGGACGGCCTTCGGCCTGCTGCTGACGGGCCACAGCTCGGCACCGACGTCGCCGTCGTTGATGGTAGAGCTGTTTGTCGCGAACCTGCGGGCGTATCAGGCGGGTGAAGCGTTGCGCGGGGAAGTGGATTTCAATCGCGGCTACTGAATCTACCCCAATCAACATGTGGGAGCGGGCTTGCTCGCGAAGGCGGTGTGTCAGTCAACAACTTTTGTGACTGACACACCGCCTTCGCGAGCAAGCCCGCTCCCACATTGGTTTTGCAGTGTGGCTTAGAGGGTGAAGTCGCCTTCAGCAGCCAGTTCGCTCAGCGGACGCCGCGGGCTCGGCTCTTCACGGGCTTGCAGGTAATCTGCCAGCGTCGCTTTATCCCCCAGCTTGCCCACTGCCACGGCCGCATGCAGGGCGTAGCCTTCAGGAATGTTCAGCTCCTTGCGGGTCAGTTCCTGATCGAAACCGGCCATGCCGTGGGTGTGCCAGCCGCTGATGCTGGCTTGCAGCGCCAGGTGGCCCCAGGCGGAGCCGGTGTCGAAGGTGTGCCACAGTGCCGGGGTCTCTTCGCTGGCGCCAGGCGCGGTGAAGGTGGTTTTCGAGATCACGATCACCAGTGCCGAGGCGTGTTGCGCCCAGCTGCGGTTGAATTCATTCAGCAGGCCCAGGTAACGCTCCCAGTTCGGCGTATCGCGACGCGCATAGAGAAACCGCCAAGGCTGCGAGTTGTACGCCGACGGTGCCCAGCGCGCGGCTTCGAAGAAGCTCAGCAGGGTTTCTTCAGGAATGCTTTCGCCGGTGAAGGCGCGGGGCGACCAGCGATCGGTGAACTGAGGGTGAATGACATAATCGGCAACGCGTGGGTTGGCACTCATCAAGAGATTCCTGGCTACGTTTGAAAGTGGGAGCGACGCAAAACCCTACTTGGCGGCGCGATGACTGACAAGCGTGTTCTACCGGCAGTCGCCAATGCTTGGCCCGCGGGGCTGCGGGCACTAGACTGGCGGCCTTTTCACCACCTGATGTCGATGCTCGAACCATGGCCGCCAAAGTAGAACCGTTCTGGATACGCAAAACCCTCGATCAACTTGATCAGCAGGAATGGGAATCGCTGTGCGACGGCTGTGGCCTGTGCTGCCTGCAAAAGCTCGAAGACGAAGACGACAACAGCGTCTATTACACGCGCATCGCCTGCAAACTGCTGGACCTGAAAACCTGCCAGTGCAGCGATTACCCCAACCGTCGCGCCTCGGTGCCGGATTGCATCCAGCTCACACCGGGCAAGGCCGACGAGTTCAAATGGCTGCCACCGACCTGTGGCTATCGCCTGGTCAGCGAGGGCAAGGACCTGCCGCTGTGGCATCACCTGGTGTGCGGTGATCGCGACGCGGTGCACCACGAACGTATTTCCCAGTCCGGGCGCATGCTCGCCGAAGGCAGCGTGGCGGAAGAGGATTGGGAAGACCATCTGATTTTCCGCGCAGGTTAAAGCGCAGCGCAGGTCAAGGTTTCACGAAGGAGTGTGTATGGCTGTGGGATGGCGGCGGGCGCTGGTCGTTGGGTTGTGCGCCCTGAGCGCGCCCGTGTGGGCGGCGAAGAAAGTCGATCTGGATTACCACGTGCGCCTGTTGCCGCAAAGCGACCAGGCTGAAGTGCGCCTGACCCTGGCCCAGGGCGCGGCGGTCCGCAGCCTGGATTTCGACCTCGGCGACGGCAGCCACTACAGCGATTTCAAGGCCGACGGCCAATGGCAGCTGACCGAGGGCAAGCCGGCCCGCGGCGTGTGGCGCCCGGCGGCCGAAAAGGCCAGCCTGACCTGGCGGGTAAAGATCAGTCACGGGCGCAAGAGCGGCAGCTTCGACACCCGCATGACCCCGACCTGGGCACTGATGCGCGGTGACGATCTGGTGCCGCCAGCCAGGCTCGATCAGCAGGACGGCATCGAGCTGGTTTCACGCCTTGAATTCGAGTTGCCCACTGGCTGGCAAAGCGTCGAAACCGCCTGGCCGCGCATCGGCAAGAACAAGTTCCGCATCGATAACGTTTCCCGGCTTTTCGATCGGCCCACAGGCTGGATGCTCGCCGGGCACCTCGGCAGCCGTCGCACCCGCTTGGGCGAAACCGAAGTCACCGTCGCTTCACCGCGTGGCCAGGGCATGCGGCGCATGGATGTGCTGACGCTGCTGACGTTTGTCTGGCCCCAGGTACAGGCGGTGTTTCCTCGTCACCCGACCAAGTTGCTGATTGTCGGCGCCAACGATCCGATGTGGCGCGGCAGCCTGTCGGCGCACGAATCGATCTACCTGAATAGTCGCCTGCCGCTGGTCAGCGAAAGCGGGACCAGCCCGGTTGTGCGCGAGTTGGCCCAGGTGTTCGGGCGAATCAACGATCAGCAGCGCAGCGACTGGATCAGTGAAGGTTTTGCCGAATACTACGCCATCGAACTGGTGCGCCGGGCCGGTGGCATGAGTGATGAGCGGTATGAGGGCTTGCACGGGAAGCTGGTCAAGGACAGCCAGAAAGTCACCACCTTGCGGGGCGAGCAGATCAGTGCGGCGCAGGTGGCCAAGGCGGTGTTGTTGCTACAGGAACTGGATCGCGAGATTCGCCTGAAGACGCGCAACAAGCGTTCGCTGGATGATGTGCTGCGCGGGGCTATGCATCTGGGGAGCATTGATACCAAGGAATTCGTACAGCTCAGTGAGAGCGTGCTTGGTGAGTCTTCCAAGGTCCTGGATACCGGGTTGCTTCAGTAACACCGCCATCGCCAGCAGGCTGGCTCCCACAGGGTGTGTGAACACGGAAGATCACTGTGGGAGCCAGCCTGCTGGCGATGAGGCCATAAGCCTTGGCGCAAATTCCCGATCAAACCCCGGTTTTAGGCGACTTCAAGGAATCGTTGCCGGTGACGGTCGCGGTGTTGGTCGCTGCCTCGGCATTGGCTTTCAGCCGGTTCAACTCTTCGCCCGCGCGCTGAATCTTCGCCCGCACGTTGTTCATGTCCTGGCGGCTTTTTTCCAGCAGGCTTTTCGCCGAGCTGTGGCCGGTGATGCCGCGGGCCAGGGCCACGCCGCCGATGGCCACCTGAATCAGGCCGAACAGGCCGCCGCGACGCAAGCCCTTGCCGACCATGACCACGCCGCCCGCCAATGAACCGATGCGTTCCCAGCCATGCACATTCTGCTCGGAAGGGGTCTGGAACGGGGTGGATTCGATGCGCTCTACGCGTTTGAGTTCGCTCATGATCTGACTCCAGGCTTGAGTAGTGGATAGATAAGCTGACTGCCGGAGCAGGCCACTTGTTCCATCGGATGTGCGGCGATTCAGCGGAATTTCGGCCCCGAGCGGGTGTTGAGGCCCTTGGCCATGCGGTCGTAGAGCACGACGTTGACCGTGGCAGCGAGGTTCATGCAGCCGGTGGTCGGGATGTAGACCACGTCTTCGCACCAGTCACGAATCTCTTTATCCAGCGAGCCGTCTTCCGGGCCGAAGATGTAGAGCGCGCGGTCCGGGTGGGTGTACTCCGGCAACGGGCGGGCGCCGTCGACCAGTTCCACGGCAACGGGAACACAGTTGAGGGGCAGGATTTTCTTCAGGTCGTCGATGCCGATCAGCGGGATGTCGTAGTGGACGCGCTTGGTATCGGTGACGAAGTCGGCGGCGCGTTCATAACGCTTGCCGGTGTAGAACACCGACGCCACGCCGTAACAGCCAGCGGCGCGCATCACCGAACCGACGTTCTCCGGTGATTTGGGGTTATACAAACCAATGCAGCTGTACCGTTTGTCTGCCACGAGCGGGGTGCCTTTCAGGAAAAAGCGCGATTATACGGGGATTGGGAGGTCGTGGTCAGTTTGGGGATTGATGGTGTCCGGTGAGCCGTCTTCGCGAGCAAGCCCGCTCCCACACTTGATCTGCGTCGTTCACAAAACCAATGTGGGAGCGGGCTTGCTCGCGAAGAGGCCGGGTCAGGCGATGAAGATCATTCGTCCTTCTTCATTAACCCCGCCAACGCGGCAAACGGGTTGTGCGTCGCCTTGGCGATTTTCGGCGTGCTCAGCGAGCCCTCGCCGAAATACTGCTGGTCGGTATAACGCGAGTGTTCGTTATCGTGGCAGTACAGGCACAACAATTCCCAGTTCGAACCGTCCTGGGGGTTGTTATCGTGGTTGTGGTCGCGGTGGTGCACGGTCAGTTCGCTCAGGCGCTTGCCGGAGAATTCACGGGCGCAGCGGCCGCACACGTGCGGGTACATCTTCAGGGCCTTGTCGCGGTAGCCCATTTCCTTGTCGCGCTGGTTGTCGGCCAGGATGCGGTCCAGCTTCGAGGTGTTGGTCGGGGTGGACGAACTCATGGGTTCACCTTTGTTGAATGACTAATGACGGTATAACACGCAGTTTAGCTCAGCCCTTGAGCTTCTCGGCAATCCAGATGGTGTGGCGGGTGCCCTTGTTGCCGTGGGCGAAGACCTGTACTTCCTCGGCCTTGAAACCGGCTTTCTTCAGTTTGTCGGAAAACTGCCGGTCGGCGCTGGCCGACCAGACCGCCAGCACGCCTTTTGGTCGCAGGGCCTTGGCGCAGGCGCTCAGGCCGCCGGCGGAGTAGAGCCAGCTGTTGGCTCTCTGGGTCAGGCCTTCGGGGCCGTTGTCGACGTCGAGCATGATCGCGTCGAAACCTTGCGGCTCTGCCTGCAGGACCTTGGCCACGTCTTCCAGGCGGATCACCGTGCGCGGGTCTTGCAGCGGGTTGCCGGCTTTCTCGCCCAGCGGCCCGCGGTTCCACTCCACGACGCCGGGCACCAGTTCGGCGACTACCACTTCGGCGGTCTTGCCCAGGTGCTTGAGCGCCGAGGCGAGGGTGAAGCCCATGCCCAGGCCACCGATCAACACCCGCGAGTTCGGTCTTCCTGCGACCTTGCGGCAGGGGATCTCGGCCAGGGCATCCTCAGAGCCGTGCATGCGCGTATTCATCAATTGTCCGCCGTCACCACCCTGGATCTTGATGACGAAATCCTCGCCGTACTCGAACAGGCACAGGGCACCGCCGTTCTCGGGAATAGGGGCGGTATCGAGCAGAACAAAACGTTTCATGGGGCTCACTTGAGGAAAAATGGCAGCACAGGGGAAGGCAAACCGGCGCAGTTGGGAGTAGCCTGCAATCGACCACAAGGCCAACGGAGCCATTGATGAAGCGCACCATTCTAACGGCCATTGCCCTGACCGCGCTCTCGATAACTGCAGTGCAGGCGCAGCAGTTGCAGACCATGCCGATCAGTCCCGCGCCAATGCCCGGTTCGCCGGGCACCGCAACGCCCACGCCGTATCCGCAGATCAGCCCGGCACCCCTGCCGAAAGTAGGCCCGGGCAGTGGCGGGCCACCCTTGGTGCCGATCGAGATGCCGAGCCCGCCGACCAAGGACCAGCCGGTGCCGGGGATCGAGCAGAACCCGCCGAAGGTCAAGTCGCCCGGCGGTTAGACCTGCTGCGACAGCAGTTGCCCATCGGCCATGCGCAAGCGTTTGGAGAGCGAGACGGCGAGGGCGCGGATGATCTTGGCGGCGATTTTCGGTGCCTCGTTGAGCATCTTTTCCAGCGAATCCTTGCCCAGGTTGAGCAACTGGCAGTTGCTCGCGGCCACGCAACTGGCCGAACGGCGTTCGCCGTCGAGTACGGCCATTTCGCCGAACGAGCGACCGCTGCGCAGGGTCGCGATGGTCACCTGCTGGCCGTCGCTGGTGGTCTTCTGCACCGCCACCTGGCCGGTATGGATGATGCACATGAAGCTGCCGGCATCGCCCTCGTGGAAGATTTCTTCGCCCTGGACAATGGTGCTGAGGCTGAAATAGCCCGAAGCCGCGGCGAATTCCGCCGGCAGCAGTTGGTTGAACAGGCCGCAGTCCATCAGCCAGTTGCGGATTTCGTTGTTCAATAAGGTGGGTTCTGACATGTCGGGCGGTCTTTTTTGTTGTACGGAACCCTGTGGGAGCGGGCTTGCTCGCGAAGAGGCCAAAATATTCAACACATAGGTTGACTGAAAAATTGCCTTCGCGAGCAAGCCCGCTCCCACAGTTGGGTCAATGTTGTATCGGCTTGCGGTGTGCGCAATTAAGACCCGCACACCCAGCCAAGTTCCTCAGGCCACACCCAGCACCTTGAACAAAAATGCATATTCGAGCGCTACGTCACGCAATCCCTGATAGCGACCGCTCATCCCGCCATGCCCCGCGCCCAGTTCGGTCTTGAGCAGCAGCGGGTTGTTGTCAGTCTTGGTGGCGCGTAATTTCGCCACCCATTTGGCCGCTTCCCAATACTGCACACGGCTGTCGTTGTAGCCGGCGATCACC
The DNA here is from genome assembly GCF_046042685.1 of Pseudomonas sp. PLMAX. Taxonomy (NCBI): domain Bacteria; kingdom Pseudomonadati; phylum Pseudomonadota; class Gammaproteobacteria; order Pseudomonadales; family Pseudomonadaceae; genus Pseudomonas; species Pseudomonas sp. PLMAX. Next base: position 1,708,834 of record NZ_CP064949.1, read on the forward strand.
AGGGTCGGCGGATAAGCCTGGGCGCTGACGTTTTCGTACGGCGCGTAGGCCTTGATCCGATCGTGCACGTCCGGCTCTTCAGGGTTGCCCCACTCGTCGTATTCGGTGACGGTCAATGGCAGCTCCGGGTCGAGCATGGTGTTGAGCACATCGACGAACGGTACCTCGGCTATCGCGGCGCCAAACAGCTCCGGTCGCTGGTTAAGCACCGCCCCGATCAACAGGCCGCCGGCACTGCCGCCGCTGATCGCCAGTTGTGGCGCGGTGGTCAGGCCATTGGCGATCAAGTGTTCGGCGCAGGCGATGAAGTCGCTGAAGGTGTTCTGCTTGTGCTCCTGCTTGCCGGCGCGATACCAGGCTTCGCCCAGTTCACCACCGCCGCGCACGTGAGCGATGGCGAACGCCATGCCGCGATCGAGCAGGCTCAGGCGCGCGTGGGAGAACCACGGGTCGAGGCTTTCGCCATAGGCGCCATAGCCGTACAGGTAAAGCGGAACCGGCTTGCCGAGTGCTTCGCGCTTGACCACCAGGCTGATCGGCACTTGCGTGCCATCGGGCGCCGTGGCCCACAGGCGCTGGCTGACGTAGGCGTCGGCGTCGAACGGGCCCAGCACCGGGGTTTGCTTGAGCACTTGCTGCGCACCGCTGACCAGTTCCAGTTGGCGGATCTGCGCCGGACGGTTCAACGCTTCGTAGCGCAGGCGAATCCGCTCGCTGACGAATTCCAGGCTGTTCTGCACGTGCAGGCTGTAGGCGGCATCCGGCAGTTGCACCCGATAGCTCGGCAGGTCCTGGGGGTGAACTTCGATCACCGGCAAGCCGCCGACCCGCAGGCTCAGGGTCATGGCCCCGGCGTTCAGGCTCATGCCATCGATCATCACCGTGTCGCTGTGAGGGATCAGGTTCTGCCAGTCGGCTTCGGTGGGTGCCACGCCGCTGTCGACGGCGGTGTACAGGGCAAAATTGATGCCGTCGCGATTGGTGCGGATGAACCAGGTCCATTGGCCGTCGAGCGCGCCGTGGTCAAGGTCATACTCATGGTTTTCCTGGCGCGGCGCGACGCAGGTAAAGGGCCGTTGCGGGTGATTGGCATCCAGCACCCAGACTTCGCTGGTGGTCTTGCTGCCCACCGACAGCAGCAATTGCTGTTCGGAGCTCGATCGGTAGCAGTGCATGAAGAAGCGGCCGTCGGTTTCATGGAACACTTCTTCGGCCGCCGTGCCGTCCAGGCGATAGCGCAACAGCTTGTGCGGGCGATGGGTGTCGTCCAGCTCGCCGAAAAACAGGGTCAGGCTGTCATTGGCCCAGGTCATGCTGCCGTCGCAGTCCTGGAACTCCAGTTCACTGACGCGACCGTCGGACAATTCCTTCACGAACAGCGTATAGATCTCGTCGCCCGTGGAATCGATGCTGTAGGCCAGGCGCTGGTGATCGGGACTGATGCTGAACGCGCCGAGGGAAAAGAAGCCGCCTTGGGCCAGTTCATTCGGGTCCAGCAGCAGTTGCTCCCGACTTTCATCAAGGACCAGGCTGTCATCGGCCGGGCGCGGGCAGCGGTAGTGACGGGCGTATTCGTCACCGGCCGTGGTGCGGGTGTAATACAGGTAGGGTCCCCACGGCGAGGGCAGGGACAGGTCGGTTTCGAGAATCCGGCCCTTGATCTCCTCGAACAGGGTTTCGCGCAACCCGGCCTGATCGGCGGTTTGCGCCTCCTGGTATAGATTTTCAGCCTTGAGGTAGTCGAGCACCGCTGCGCTGTCGCGCTCCTGCAGCCAGGCGTACGGGTCGGATCCTTCGGCCTTGCGGGCAATCGGGGCGTCGGAAACGTTGGCGGATAGGGGCATGAAGGTCTCTCGAACAAGATACTGAATAGGGGCGCAACCTGTAGGAGCTGCCGCAGGCTGCGATCTTTTGATCTTGTGTTTTCAAGATCAAAAGATCGCAGCCTGCGGCAGCTCCTACATGAAGGAGCCTGATGGACGAAAAGCCGTTATCATAAGCGCCTCTTTGCCTGCCTTGCCATGGACACCATGACCGAGAACGACTATCTGATCGCTTGGGGCCTCTACGCCTTTGCCGCTTTTGGCTGCCTGCTGGTGTGGATGCGCATCACCCGCTGGATGTGGCGCTGGCTGCGCGAACCCCTGCGTTTACTGGTGGCGGTGCTGCTGTTCAGCCCGACCATCATCGACCCGGTGAAGGAAAAAGTGGCCCCGGCCCTTGCCATCACGGCCCTTGACCTGTTGTTCAAGGTCGGCAACAACGCGTGGCGGGCGATTTCCGACCTGTTCATGTACGGCATGATCGCTTTTGGCATCTACCTGGTGTTCGCCGGTGCGCGTTTTATCCTCGAACGTGGCGCCAGGGCCCGCAAGGAACAGGCAGCCGCCGCCCAGGCCGCTCTTCGTGCCGACGAACCGGAAGAGGATCACCCCTTCGGCGGTGCCGGCGATGATCGTTACGGTCGTCCACCTGTGCCAGGCAATCCCCAGCGGATGCGCGTCGAACCCCGTCTGTAACCGTGCCCCTGCCATGAAGCGAGAGTCCAAGCATGTGTGAGTTATTGGGCATGAGCGCCAATGTCCCGACCGATATCGTGTTCAGCTTCACCGGGCTGATGCAGCGTGGTGGGCGTACCGGGCCGCACCGTGACGGTTGGGGCATCGCTTTTTACGAAGGCCGGGGTTTGCGCCTGTTCCAGGACCCGGCGGCGAGCTGCGAGTCGGAAGTGGCGAACCTGGTGCAGCGCTACCCGATCAAGAGCGAAGTGGTGATCGGGCATATCCGCCAGGCCAACGTCGGCAAGGTCTGCCTGTCCAACACCCATCCCTTCGTGCGCGAGTTGTGGGGGCGTAACTGGTGCTTCGCCCATAATGGCCAGTTGGCAGATTTTCAGCCCACGACCAGCTTCTATCGCCCGGTTGGTGATACCGACAGCGAGGCGGCGTTCTGTGACTTGCTCAACCGCGTGCGGGCAGCGTTTCCGGAGCCGGTGGAGGTCGAGGAACTGCTGCCGGACCTGGTCGCCGCCTGCGCCGAATACCGCAGCAAGGGTGTTTTCAACTGCCTGCTCAGCGATGGCGACTGGCTGTTCTGCTATTGCTCGACCAAGCTGGCGCAGATCACCCGTCGTGCCCCGTTCGGCCCGGCGCGCCTGAAGGACGTCGATGTGATCGTCGACTTCCAGGCCGAAACCACGCCCAACGATGTGGTCACGGTGATCGCCACCGAACCCCTGACCGAAAATGAAACCTGGACCCGCTACGAGCCAGGCCAATGGAGCCTGTGGCGACGCGGCGAATGCGTCAGCCAGGGCAGGACCGAATAAGGATCATCCCCCATGTTGCTCAGTTATCTACGGCTGGTGTTGTTTGCGGCGGGCCTGTTGATCGGTGTCCAGGTGCCGGGGTTCATCAATGATTACGCCAAGCGGGTCGAAGCCCACCTGATTGAAGCGCAGGCCGGGTTGAGCGGGTTCCAGAACACCGCCAATCAATTCTTCAAGGGCGACATGCAGGCCCTGGTCGCCCACTATCGTGCCAGTGAAGACCCGATCTTTCGCAGCGACGCCGACAGCCTGGGCAACCTGCTGACCCGCCAGGTGGCCTTGGACAAGCAATTCCAGGCGATGCAAGGGCCGTGGTACATCCGCTTCCTCCAAGTGGTGCTGGCCGCTGATCCGGACATTCGCAAGGAAACCTGGAATGGCTACAGCTACCAGATCCTGCTGACTCCAGAGGCGATGATCTGGGGCATGAGCGGGGCGTTGCTGCTGTCATTCGGGATCGAGTGCCTGTTCCGCCTGATCGATTGGGTGGTGTTGGGCGGCAAGCGTCTGCGCCAGAGCCGGCCGATCGAAGAGCGGGATTTGCGCGGTCTGTAGGAGCTGGCTTGCCAGCGAATCAAGCGATGCGGTGTGTCAGGCATTGCGCCTTCGCTGGCAAGCCAGCTCCTACAGGTCAACGTTGCAAAACGATGTAATTCTCCCCCACCCGACGCGCATAGCCCTCCAGCACCTGCTGACACAACGCCACGATCTCCTCGACCCATTCCACGCCCACCCGCCACGACACCACCACTTGCAGGTCCGGTGGTCGCTGGTCGATGTCCAGCAAGGTCAATTCACCCCGCGCCAGTTCCTCGGCCACCAGCACCGGTGGCAATGCGCCGATGCCAAAACCGTCGCGCAGCAGGCGGGTGATCGCCGAGACCGAGTTCACGCAGTTCAGCCGAGGCGCGATGACGCCGTTGGCCTGCATCAGCGCGAGCACTTCCTGATGGGGATGGGAGTTTTTCGAGTAGGTAATGATCCGCTCATTGGCCAGGTCGGCGATGCCTGAGTAGTCGCGGTTGTAGAGTGAATTGCTGGCGACGATCCAGCCCATGGGGTGGCTGGCCAGTTCCAGGCTGCGCACGCTTTCCTGGCGCAGCAGGTCAGTTTGCAGGATCACATCGAGAAAGCCTTTTTGCAGTTGATCGCAGAGGTTGAGCGAGGTATCGGCCACCAGTTCGATCTCCACCAGCGGGTAATGATCGGTCATCTGCGCCACCAACGGGCTCAGCCAGGTGTGGATCACCGTGTCCATCACGCCGATGCGCACGCGACCGGCCTTGCAGGAGCGGGTCTCGATCGACTGTTTGAGCGCTTGCATGGTGTCCATCATCTGCTCGGCGTATTCGAGCACTTTCAAGCCTTCCGGCGTCAGGCTCACCCCTCGTGAATCGCGCAGGAACAGCTTCACCCCAAGCTCGCCTTCGAGCACGGCGATGCGGCTGGAAATCGACGCCTGGGTGGTGAAGAGCTTGTCGGCGGTGAGGCGGAAACTCTTGAGCCGGGCGACCCAGACGAAGGTCTCGAGAAACTTCAGGTTCATGTGATCAAGTTTTTCTTATGGCTAGGGCAGGTTTTTATTAGTTGGACGCAGAGCGCTGGCGCGTCCAAAAATCGACACATCCGGTTCCCACGATAGGCGTCGTCGGGGCTCAGAACAATACCAATAAAATCAGCGCGGAGATTTGCCATGAGTGCGCCCGACACCACCGCCATTCCGAAAGCCACGGCTCGCCCGGGACCTTTCGACTGGTATCGCAACATCAACCAGCAGGAACGCCGCACCTTCTGGAGCTGCAAGATCGGCTATGGCCTTGATGGCATGGACACCCAGATGCTCAGCTTCGTGGTGCCGACCCTGATTGCCATGTGGGGCATCACCACCGGCCAGGCCGGGCTGATTCACACCAGCACGCTGATCGCCTCGGCCATCGGTGGCTGGGTGGCGGGGATTCTCTCCGACCGCATCGGTCGCGTGCGCACCTTGCAACTGACGGTACTGTGGTTTGCCTTCTTCACCTTCCTCTGCGGTTTCGCCCAAAACTATGAACAACTGCTGATTGCACGGACCCTGATGGGCTTTGGTTTCGGCGGCGAGTGGACCGCCGGTGCGGTGCTGATCGGCGAAGTCATTCGTGCCCAGGACCGCGGCAAGGCCGTTGGCATGGTGCAATCGGGCTGGGCGCTGGGTTGGGGCCTGACCGCGATCCTGTACGCGCTGCTGTTCTCGATCATGCCGCCGGAAGACGCCTGGCGCGCGCTGTTCATCCTCGGCATCGTGCCGGCGATTTTCGTGATCTTCGTCCGCCGCCTGGTCAAGGACCCGGAAATCTACCGCGAAGCCAAAGCCAAACAGGAACCGAGCAACCCGGCGAAGTTCTACGAGATCTTCGCGCCCGGCATGCTCTTCACCACGATTCGCGCTTCGTTGCTGACCACCGGTGCCCTGGGCGGCTACTACGCCATCACCTCCTGGCTGCCGACCTTCCTGAAGAACGAACGCGGCTTGAGCGTACTCGGCACCGGCGGTTATCTGGCGATGGTGATCGTCGGTTCCTACGTCGGTTATGTCATCAGCGCCTATCTGACCGACATCCTCGGCCGCAAGAAGAACTTCATCCTGTTCGCCGTCGGCTCGTTCACCATTGTGCTGCTGTACACGCAAATGCCGGTGAGCAATGGTGTGATGCTGTGGCTGGGCTTTCCGCTGGGCTTCTTTGCCTCGGGTATCTTCAGTGGCATGGGCGCCTTCCTGACCGAGTTGTTCCCGACGCGCATTCGTGGTTCGGGCCAGGGGTTTTGCTACAACATCGGCCGCGCGCTGGCGGCGTTGTTCCCGCTGCTGATCGGCCTGCTCAGCCAGACGGTGCCGCTGAGCGTCGGCATCGGTGCCTTTGCGGCGGTGTCCTACGGCGTGGTGATCCTCGCGGCCCTGAGCTTGCCGGAAACCCGTGGCAAGCAACTCGACGCCCAGTAACTGGTAATCTGCGGGCGTGTCATACGGATATGTCCCACAGCTAACAAGAATAAAGCCTACAGGAGTGTTCAGCGTGAGCCGCCTGCTATTGAACTGCGACATTGGCGAAAGCTTTGGCAACTGGACCATGGGTCTGGACGCCGAAGTCATGCCCTTCATCGATTGCGCCAACATCGCCTGCGGTTTCCATGCCGGCGACCCGAGCATCATGCGCAAGACCGTCAGCCTGGCCCTCAGCCACGGCGTGCAGATCGGGGCCCACCCGGCCTATCAGGATCTGGTCGGTTTCGGCCGCCGCTCCATGGCCTATGCCACCCAGGAACTGCAGGACATCCTGCATTACCAGATCGGCGCCCTCGACGGCATCTGCCGGGCTCAGGGCGGTCGGGTCAGCTACGTCAAGCCCCACGGCGCCATGTACAACGACATGATGGCCAACCCGGCTCAGCTGCGCGCCGTCCTGCAAGCAGTGGCGTCCTATGACCGCAGCCTGCCGTTGATGCTGATGGCCACCCGCGACAACAGCGCCGCGCAGCAGTTGGGCGAGGAATACGGCGTGACCCTGTGGTTCGAAGCCTTCGCCGACCGCGCCTACGACAGCGCCGGCATGCTGGTGTCGCGGCAACTGCCGGGGGCGGTGCATCACGAACCGGAGAAAATCATCGAGCAGGCGTTGATCATTGCCCGTGGCGATCACCTCACCGCCAGTGACGGCAGCGCCTTGCACCTGCAGGCCAACACCCTGTGCGTGCACGGCGACAATGCCAGTTCAGTGGCCGCCGTGCGGCGCATCCGTGAAGCCTTGAACCAGCAGGGCGCGTCATGAAAATGCGGGTAGAAGTGGTCGCGCTCGATTGCCTGATGGTGCGTCTGTTCGATGAGATCGCCGAAGCCAACATGCCGTGGATGCTCGCCGCCAGCGAAAGCCTGCGGACTGCGTTCGGTGACCGGCTGATCGATCTGGTGCCGTCCTACACAACCTTGATGGTGCATTACGACCTGACTGCGCTGAATCCGGTGCAGGCCCGGGAATTGATCGCCGAGGCCTTGATCGACTTGTCGCCCAACGCGCGTACTCGCGGCAAATGCCATGTGCTGCCGGTGTGGTACGACTTGAGTGTCGGTCCGGAATTGAGCCTGTTGTCGCAACGCAGTGGGCTGGCGGTGGAAGAAGTGATCCGTCGTCACAGCGAGCGTGAATACCAGGTGTTCGCCCTGGGCTTCGCCCCGGGGTTCGCCTTCATGGGCCTGGTGGAAGAAGTACTCGCCGCACCACGCCTGAGTACACCGCGCAAGAAAGTCGCTGCGGGCAGTGTCGGCATCGCCGAACGGCAGACGGCCGCCTATCCGGTGGTATCGCCGGGCGGCTGGAACCTGATCGGTCGCACGCCGGCCAAATTGTTTGACCGCAACCGAGACGGCTACAGCCTGATGCAACCGGGCGACACCGTGCGCTTTGAAGCGGTCGGCCGTGCCGAGTTCATCAATTTGGGCGGTGACGACACGCCACTGGAGGCCCAGGCATGAGCCGTCTGACGATTGAAGCGAGTACGCCGCTGTGCCTGTTGCAGGATGCTGGTCGTTTTGGCGTGCGGCACCTGGGCGTGACCCAGGGTGGCGCGGCTGATTGGCGTTCAATGTCCTGGGCCAATTGGTTGCTGGGTAACGGGCTGGATGCGCCGGTGATCGAAATCACCCTCGGCGGGTTCACCGTAGTGGCCGAGGACGAATGCGTGCTGGCGCTGGCCGGGGCCGATCTTGGCGCGAAGGTGGACGGTGAACCCTTGGCACCGTGGCGCAGCTTCAGGCTGCAAAAGGGCCAGCGTCTGCAATTCACCCAGCCATTGCTCGGTGCCCGGGCCTATCTGGCCGCACCGGGTGGCTTCGATGCGCCGAAGGTGTTGGGCAGCAGCGCGACGGTGGTTCGCGAGGAGCTCGGCGGCCTGGATGGCATGGGGCGTGCGCTGGGTGAAGGCGCGTGCCTGAGCTATTCGGGTAACTCAGTGATGTTGCTGCGAGAGTTGACCGCAGACCAGCGGCCGGACCTGAACCTCAAGGCGCCGTTGGACCTGGTGCTCGGTGCGCAGATCGGTGAATTCAGCGGGCAGAGCCTGTTCGATGCGTTCAACAGCACTTGGAGCCTCGACAGCCGTGCCGATCGCATGGGCATTCGTTTGTTGGGCACAGCGTTGCAGTACCTGGGCAAACCGATGATTTCCGAAGGTATTCCGCTGGGCGCGGTGCAGGTGCCGCCGGACGGGCAGCCGATTGTGCTGCTCAATGATCGGCAGACCATTGGCGGTTATCCGCGGCTGGGGGCGTTGACGCCGTTGGCGTTGGCGCGATTGGCGCAGTGTCTGCCGGGGGCGCAAGTTCGGTTGCGGCCGGTGGTGCAGGAAGTCGCCCATCGCGAGCAGGTCGAGTATTTGCACCGTTTTACTGTTTGAAGATCAAAAGATCGCAGCCTGCGGCAGCTCCTACACCGATCTCTTTAGGAGCTGCCGCAGGCTGCGATCTTTTAGACCGTCACCCGATCATTTGGACAGAAACCGCATCCCTTCCTCCAACCCCCGCAGGGTCAACGGATACATCTGGTCCTCAATCAAATCCCGCACAATATTGGTCGACGAGGTATAACCCCAGGTGTCCTTCGGATACGGATTGATCCAGATGAGCTTCTTGTACTTCTCCTTGAACCGCTGCATCCACACATAACCGGCTTCTTCATTCCAGTGCTCGACGCTGCCACCCGGCTGGGTGATTTCGTAGGGCGCCATGGCGGCGTCACCGATGAAGATCACTTTGTAGTCGGCGCCGTACTTGTGCAGCAGGTCCATGGTCGAGGTGCGCTCGGAGGTGCGACGCATGTTGTTCTTCCACACCGACTCATAGATGAAGTTGTGGAAGTAGAAGTATTCCAGATGCTTGAACTCGGTCTTGCAGGCCGAGAACAACTCTTCGCAGATCTTCACGTGGGCGTCCATCGAGCCGCCGATGTCGAACAGCAGCAACAGCTTCACCGTGTTGCGCCGCTCCGGTCGCATCTGGATGTTCAGCAAGCCGGCATCCTTGGCGGTGTGATCGATGGTGCCATCGATGTCCAGCTCTTCCGCCGCGCCCTGACGGGCAAATTTGCGCAAGCGGCGCAGGGCGACCTTGATGTTGCGCGTGCCCAGCTCGACTGAATCGTCGAGGTTCTTGTACTCGCGCTGGTCCCAGACTTTCACGGCCTTGCCCTGGCGCTTGCCGGCATCGCCGACCCGAATGCCTTCCGGGTTGAAACCGCCGGAACCGAACGGGCTGGTACCACCGGTGCCGATCCACTTGTTGCCGCCGGCATGGCGTTCCTTCTGTTCTTCCAGGCGTTTCTTGAATTCTTCGATCAACTTGTCGAGGCCGCCAAGGGACTGGATCGCTGCCCGTTCTTCATCGGTCAGCGAGCGCTCGAACTCCTTGCGCAACCAGTCTTCCGGAATCAGGGCCTGGAGGTGATCGTCGAGCTTTTCCAGGCCATTGAAGTAGGCCCCGAAGGCCCGGTCGAACTTGTCGAAATGCTTTTCGTCCTTCACCAGGATCGCCCGGGACAGGTAATAGAACTCGTCCATGTCGGCGAAGGTCACGCGCTGTTTCAGCGCGTTGATCAGGTCCAGCAGCTCGCGCACCGAGACCGGCACCTTGGCTGCGCGCATTTCATTGAACAGGTTGAGCAGCATGGCATCAGCCTCTTATCGACTGCCGCGACGGCTCATGAACGCCAGACGCTCCAGCAATTGCACGTCCTGTTCGTTCTTCACCAAAGCGCCGGCCAGCGGCGGGATGGCCTTGGTCGGATCGCGCTCGCGCAGCACCGCTTCGCCGATGTTGTCGGCCATCAGCAGCTTCAGCCAGTCAACCAGTTCGGACGTCGATGGTTTTTTCTTCAGGCCCGGCACCTTGCGCACGTCGAAGAACACATCCAGCGCTTCGCTGACCAGGTCTTTCTTGATGTCCGGGTAATGCACGTCGACGATCCGCTGCATGGTCGTGCGATCCGGGAACGCGATGTAGTGGAAGAAGCAGCGGCGCAGGAAGGCGTCCGGCAGCTCTTTCTCGTTGTTGGAGGTAATGATGATGATCGGGCGCTTCTTGGCCTTGATGGTCTCGTCGATCTCGTAGACGTAGAACTCCATCTTGTCGAGTTCTTGCAGCAGGTCGTTGGGGAACTCGATGTCGGCCTTGTCGATTTCGTCGATCAGCAGGATGACCCGCTCTTCGGATTCGAAGGCTTCCCAGAGCTTGCCCTTTTTCAGGTAGTTGCGAACGTCGTGGACCTTTTCCGTGCCGAGCTGCGAATCGCGCAGGCGGCTGACCGCGTCGTACTCATAGAGGCCCTGGTGAGCCTTGGTGGTGGACTTGATGTGCCAGGTGATCAGCTTGGCGCCAAAGGAGTCGGCCAGTTGTTCGGCGAGCATGGTCTTGCCGGTGCCAGGTTCGCCCTTGACCAGCAGTGGCCGCTCCAGGGTGATGGCGGCGTTGACCGCCAGCTTCAGGTCATCGGTGGCGACGTAGGCCTGGGTGCCTTCGAACTTCATCTGCTAATCCTCGAACGGTAACGCCGGCCTGAGCGAGGCAGGGCGCAGGGGTGCAATGAAAGGTGCAATAAAAGGTGCAATAAAATGGTCAGCCCCGACTATAACGCGGTGTCCGGTCGACTGTGAACGCAGACGGCTTATTCAGTCTCTGAATGGAGCGTCACATCTTGACTCAGTCTCGGCGGCTGGCCAGTATTGAGATATCGCCATTTTGGCGATAGCTTGCCGGGCATGTCTACTAAATACCGATTTCGAGATACGTATCGCATTCAGCTGCGAGAGAAGGGCCATCCGCCGCCTCACGTTCATCTGTCCGGTGGAGGGCTGGATGTCATGCTGAGCCTGGAAACCGTCGAAGTGATGGCAGGCAAGGCGCCGCCGCTGATTATCAAGGAGCGCTCGGGTGGATCAGAGCCCATCAGGCGCAATTGCTGGAGGATTGGAAACGATGTTACCCATGAAGCGACCACGACTATCAGCAGTGGAAGTACTGCCGGATTATCGGCTGGCGTTGACGTTCATCGATGGTCAACAACTGACCCTGGACCTGAGTCGCGACCTGCAGGTTTTTGCCGGCCTGCAGCCTTTGCGTGGCAGCGCTTTCGAGGGGGCCATGCTGGGTGACGATGGCTGGTGCGTGGAGTGGCCTGAGCAGGACATCCAGATCGGTGCCGACACCCTGTACCTGGATGCGCTGGCGCAAAACGCGTCGGACGAAAATACCCGGATTTTCATCGACTGGCGCGCTCGAACCGGATTGCCGCTGAATCAGGCCGCCGAGGCGTTGGGCGTCAGCGCCCGCAGCATCAGTCGGTACAGCAGTGGCCGAGAGGCGGTACCGCGATCACTGGCCCTGGCCTGCCTGGGATGGGATTTCCTGCAACAGCAAGCCAATCCACTACGGGCAGCCGAAGACACCGGGCGTTACACTGTCACGCGTAAAAACTAATCGGCCTCCGGCTTGGGTCGTTCATAGCGCGCATTGAATGCCTGGATGAAACCATTGCGTAAAATCTGCAAAAACGCCTGGAACGCGCTGATATCTTTTTGATGGACGTTGCCGCTGAGCTCTACCCGGGTGGCAAACTGGTTCTTGCCCTGGTTTTTCAGCACGGTTTCCGAGCCGCCGACGATAGCCTCCCAGATGGAACGAAAGATCCCCTTGTCCTTGTTTTCCACATCCTGTTGCCAGTTGAACACGTCGACATCCCGCAGCAGCGGTTTGATATAGCCAGTCAGTTTGGCTTTATTCGCCTTGGCTTCGATGACCACGTCGCCATGGCCGGCATTGAAATCGAACTTGCCGTAGGCCGAAGCGAAGTCATTCATGCGTTTGAGCTCAATGTTCCGGGCCCGCATGCGAAATTCGAAATCTTCGAAGTTGCTCAGGGGGTCGAAGGTGGCCGTGGTTTCCAGGGGCGCGTGACCCAGCAGTAGCGCCTTGCCTTCGAAGCGGGCGTCGCGTTTGCCTTTGGCATCGACCACGTTAGTCAGGTTGTAGATGCTCAGGTCGACCTTGGTGGCATTCATGTTCACCGGTGGCTTGGAATTGAAGTTGCGAAAGCTGATCTTGCCATCGTCGATCCGCACTTCATCCAGGGTGATCGGCAGCAATTTCCCCAGTTGGGCACGCCAGTCGGTGCCTTCGCCGGTTTGCGAGTTCTGTTTGTTGGCCCCGCCGTCGACAAAGTTGACCTCGGGCCTGAGGAACGTCACTTGGGCGACCACCGCGTGGTCGTGCCACAGCGAATGCCAACTGACCGAGAGATCGATCAGCGGCGCATTGACGAAGGGCACAGGCACCTTGCCCTCGACCTTGACGATTTTCAGGCCGTTGATCTTGTAGGCACCGCGCCACAGGGCCAGGTCCACGTCGGTGATCTGGCCACGGTAATCGCCCATGTTCGCCAACCGGTCATTCAGGTAGTCGCGCACCAGGTAGGGCAGGGCGAAATGCAGGGCAATCAGCAACACAAGGAGGCCGGTGAAGCTCCACAACGGCCAGCGGTATCGACGTTTCATGGTGGTAATTCTCTGACGTTCTAAAGCCATTGACTGCGGTTACATCCGGACGTTCGACCTGACTGGACGCCCAGGGGCAAGAGGCTTACCTTGATGCCCTATTTCAATGCTGTCGTTAAGGACCCAGCCATGAGCCGTATCTACGCTGACAATGCCCATTCCATCGGCAACACGCCGTTGGTGCAGATCAACCGTATCGCGCCGCGTGGCGTTACCATCCTGGCCAAGATAGAGGGGCGCAACCCCGGTTACTCGGTCAAGTGCCGGATTGGCGCCAACATGATCTGGGACGCCGAAAGCACAGGCAGGCTCAAGCCGGGCATGACCATCGTCGAGCCGACGTCCGGCAATACCGGCATCGGCCTGGCCTTCGTTGCCGCCGCCCGTGGCTACAAATTGATGCTGACCATGCCGGCATCCATGAGCATCGAGCGCCGCAAGGTACTCAAGGCGCTGGGGGCGGAACTGGTGCTGACCGAGCCGGCCAAGGGCATGAAAGGCGCGATCGAGAAGGCCGGGGAAATAGTCGCCAGTGATCCGGCCCGCTTTTTCATGCCGGCGCAATTCGACAACCCGGCCAACCCCGCCATCCACGAAAAAACCACCGGGCCCGAGATCTGGAACGATACCGACGGCGCGGTGGATGTCCTGGTGGCCGGTGTCGGAACCGGCGGAACCATTACCGGCGTTTCACGGTATATCAAGAATACCCAGGGCAAACCCATCGTCTCGGTGGCGGTGGAGCCAGCGGTATCACCGGTGATTTCCCAGGCATTGGCCGGTGAAGAAATCAAGCCGAGCCCGCACAAGATCCAGGGCATCGGTGCCGGTTTCGTGCCGAAAAACCTCGACCTGTCGATCGTTGACCGGGTGGAGCTGGTCACCGACGAGGAGTCCAAGGCCATGGCGCTGCGCTTGATGCAGGAAGAAGGCATCCTGTGCGGCATCTCCTGCGGCGCCGCGATGGCCGTGGCGGTACGCCTGGCCGAGACCCCGGAGATGCAGGGCAAGACCATTGTGGTGATCCTTCCGGATTCCGGTGAACGTTATTTGTCGAGCATGCTGTTCAGCGATCTGTTTACCGAGCAGGAGAACCAGCAGTAACGGGTAGGGAAGGCTGGATGATGGAGAAGGGGAGTCCCCTTCTCCATCAGGTGTCCTGACGCGGATCAGCAAGCGTTCAGGCACCTTGTGTTAAGACATGCTTTGTTGCGCATTCCTTAACACTGTATGTCGGGTTACACGGGTTTTTCCCGCGATTGGTAATGTTTATCATGCCAACGGCCGCGTCGAGGAATGGCGTTGCGTAGATTATCGATCAAGGAGTTGTAAATGAGCGTTTCGGTTGCCGCGAAAGCGTCGTTGTTGCTGCTGTTTCTGGGCAGTACCCTCTATGTACATTTGCGTGGCAAGGCGCGCTTGCCGGTCTTGCGTCAGTTCGTCAACCATTCGGCCCTGTTTGCCCCCTATAACGCCTTGATGTATCTGTTCTCCGGCGTGCCTTCAAAACCCTACCTGGACCGCAGCAGGTTTCCCGAGCTGGATGTGCTCAAGGACAATTGGCAAGTTATCCGCGAAGAAGCGCTGCACCTGTTCGATGAGGGGTACATCCGCGCCGCGGAAAAAAACAACGATGCCGGCTTCGGTTCGTTTTTCAAGAAGGGCTGGAAGCGCTTCTACCTCAAGTGGTACGACCAACCCTTGCCCTCGGCCGAGTTGCTGTGCCCGCAGACCGTAGCGCTGGTCAGCGCGATTCCCAACGTCAAGGGGGCCATGTTTGCCCTGCTGCCGGGGGGCAGTCATCTCAATCCGCACCGCGATCCATTTGCCGGCTCTTTGCGCTACCACCTGGGGCTGTCGACGCCCAACAGCGACGCTTGTCGCATCTTTGTCGACGGTCAGGCCTACGCCTGGCGTGATGGTGAAGACGTGATGTTCGACGAAACCTATGTGCACTGGGTCAAGAACGAAACCGACAAGACCCGGGTCATTCTGTTTTGCGACATCGAGCGGCCGCTCAGTAACCGCTTGATCACCGGCATCAACCGCTGGATCAGCCGCCTGCTGGGGCGCGCCACCGCGCCGCAGAACCTTGCGGATGAACGGGTGGGCGGGATCAACCAGGCCTATGCCTGGAGCAAGCAGTTCAGCGACAGGTTCAGCGGGCTGGTCAAGCAGTGGAAACGCCGTCACCCCAAGGCGTATCGGGCAATGCGGCCGATCTTGGCGATTGGCGTGCTGGGGTTACTGGGCCATTGGCTGATAGGCTGAGCACTCGATGGCCAAAGGCCGGGAAAAAAGATCGCCACCAGGCGATCTTTTTTTTTATTTTTGGGAGCTAAGCTATATTACGAATGTCGCCTGTTAATGCCGTTCAGGGCGTCGGGGGAGTCTATACAGAGCCAGTCGTAGAGCTGGCGAGCGCTGGTTGAATGTTCAAACCCTTATCCAAAATCCTTGCGACAGCAGAGTTTCCTTGGCAGTAACGCCATTGGGGGGCCGATCCTCGCAACCTTACTGAAAAAGGTCTGAATCAATGACCATCCTGGTAACTGGCGGTGCAGGCTTCATTGGGGCAAATTTCGTATTGGATTGGCTGGCTCACTCCGATGAAACCGTAGTCAATCTGGACAAGCTGACCTATGCCGGCAACCTGGATAACCTCAGCAGCCTGTCGGGCAATACCCGGCATGTATTCGTGCAGGGCGATATCGGTGACAGTGCCCTGGTCGAGCGCTTGCTCGAAGAGCACCAGCCCCGTGCCATTCTCAATTTTGCCGCCGAGTCCCATGTCGACCGCTCCATCCACGGGCCGCAGGCCTTCATCGACACCAACATCGTCGGCACTTTCCGCTTGCTCGAAGCCGTGCGCGCCTACGCCAAGGGGCTGGCGCCCGATGCGCTGCAGGCCTTTCGCTTCCTGCACGTGTCCACCGACGAAGTCTACGGCTCACTGGCCAAGGACGAAGCGGCGTTCAACGAAAACCACCCCTATGAACCCAACAGCCCTTACTCGGCCAGCAAAGCCGCCAGCGACCACCTGGTGCGCGCCTACCATCACACCTATGGCCTGCCGGTACTGACCACCAACTGCTCGAACAACTACGGTCCGTATCACTTCCCGGAAAAGCTTATTCCGCTGATGATCGTCAACGCGCTGTCCGGCCAGGCATTGCCGGTCTATGGCGATGGCCAGCAGATTCGCGACTGGTTGTACGTCAAGGACCACTGCAGCGCCATCCGCCGCGTGTTGGAGGCCGGCAACGTGGGTGAGGTCTACAACGTCGGTGGCTGGAACGAAAAAACCAATCTCGAGATCGTGCACACCGTCTGCGCGTTGCTCGATGAGCTGCGTCCGCGTGCCGACGGCCAGCCCTACCATGCACAGATCAGCTACGTGACCGATCGGCCCGGGCACGATCGACGTTATGCCATCGATGCCCGCAAGCTTGAGCGTGAACTGGGCTGGAAGCCGGCGGAAACCTTCGAGACCGGCATTCGCAAAACCGTGCAGTGGTACCTGGACAACCAGGATTGGGTACGCAATATCCAGTCCGGCGCCTACCGCGAATGGGTCGAGAAAAACTATGCCGGGCGCAATGCATGAAACTGCTATTGCTCGGCAGGAACGGCCAGGTGGGTTGGGAGCTGCAACGCAGTCTCGCGCCCCTTGGCGAGGTGTTGGCGCTGGACTCCGCAAGTCAGGAGTACTGCGGCGATCTGACGGATTTGCCAGGGCTGGCTGCCACCGTGCAGCGCTTCGCGCCTGACGTTATCGTGAACGCAGCGGCCTACACCGCGGTCGACAAGGCTGAAAGCGAATCGCAGCTGGCCCATCGGGTCAATGCCGATGCACCGGCGGTGCTGGCTCGCGAGGCGTTACGGCTCAAGGCTTTGCTGGTGCATTACTCCACCGATTATGTGTTCGCAGGGCTTGGCCATACGCCCTGGCAGGAACAGGATCCGGTCGCGCCTTTGAGTGTCTATGGGGCCAGTAAGCTGGCCGGCGAACAGGCGATCGCCGCCAGCGGCTGTGCGCATCTGATCCTGCGTACCAGTTGGGTGTATTCCGCTCGGGGCAACAACTTTGCCACGACCATGCTGCGCCTGGCCCGGGAACGTGAACGCCTGGCCGTGATCGACGATCAGTTCGGCGCGCCAACCGGTGCCGAATTGCTCGCGGATGTGACCGCCCATGCCATCCGTAGCCTGCTGGCCGACCCGCAATTGAGCGGGATCTACCATCTTGCAGCCGCTGGCGAAACCACCTGGTGTCGCTATGCTCGTTTTGTACTCGAACATGCCGAGCGGGCAGGGATGAAGCTCAAGGTTGGCCCGGCAATGGTCGACGCGATCGGCACCGAGGCGTACCCGACGCCGGCACGACGCCCATGCAATTCCCGACTCGATACGCAAAAACTGCAAAAGGCCTTTGCGCTGAGCTTGCCTGACTGGAAAGTCGGCGTGACACGGATGCTCGCAGAAATACTGGAGAAATGAATATGCTCAATCGTAAAGGCATCATCCTTGCCGGCGGCTCTGGTACTCGACTGCATCCGGCGACATTGTCCATTTCCAAGCAGCTGCTGCCGGTCTACGACAAACCGATGATCTACTACCCGCTGAGCACCCTGATGCTGGCGGGTATCCGCGATATCCTGATCATCTCCACGCCACAGGACACCCCACGCTTCGAACAGCTGCTGGGGGATGGCACCCGTTGGGGCCTGAACATTGCCTATGCGGTGCAGCCTTCGCCCGATGGCCTGGCACAGGCCTTCATCATCGGCGAAGACTTTATCGGCAACGACCCCAGCGCCCTGGTCCTGGGTGACAACATCTATCACGGCCACGACTTCATCAATATTCTGCAAAGTGCCATGGCGCGTCAGGCGGGGGCGAGTGTCTTTGCCTATCACGTCAATGACCCGGAGCGTTACGGCGTGGTCGAGTTCGACAGCCAGGGCACGGCGATCAGCCTCGAAGAAAAGCCACTCAAGCCCAAGTCGAATTTTGCGGTCACCGGGCTGTATTTCTATGACAACGACGTTGTCGAGATGGCCAAGAGCATCAAGCCATCGGCGCGGGGTGAGCTGGAGATTACCGATATCAACAGTCTCTACCTGGAACAGGGCAACCTGTCGGTAGAAATCATGGGCCGCGGTTACGCCTGGCTGGATACCGGAACCCACGACTCATTGCTCGATGCCAGCCAGTTCATTGCCACGCTCGAGCGTCGCCAGGGCCTCAAAGTCGCTTGTCCTGAAGAGATTGCCTTCCGGCAGAAATGGATCGATGCCGATCAGCTGCAGAAACTGGCGGCGCCATTGGCAAAAAATGGTTATGGCCAATACCTTAACCGTCTTTTGCAAGAGGGTTGATGCCTGCCACACCTCTGGTTATAGTCAGCTCAAGCAGGTCTGCATGACCTGCTTTTCAACTTTTCGAAAAAGATCAGCCCAATGCCTGCAACCCTCATCAACGCGGTAGTCGATTCAGCGGTCAACGCTGGCGTCGTGCCGTGCGGGAACCAGCAGCCTGTGCAGATCAGTCATTACCCCCCACCTGTCCGTAGCACGCCGGTGTACGCAGTCGTATCACCGCCGGGTGTTGGCATTTCGGGCTGATCAGCATTGCTCTGCTGACCCTCTCCGAAACGCGCCCGCTTGAAAAAACTACTGGATTTCAGCTTCGGCTGAATTGGCTTCTTGCCTGACTACAGGTGGTATTCATGTTTGTCCTTTCGAAAAAGTCCGCGCTCGCGGCGGCTTCCACGAGCCTGTTCGTTCTGCTGTGGAGCAGCGGGGCGATCTTCTCCAAGTGGGGGCTGGCCCACGCATCACCCTTTGCCTTTCTGTTGATTCGCTTCGTCATCGCGTTGTGCGGCCTGGTGTTGCTGATGCCGCTGCTGAAGCTGAAGTTGCCCAAGGGCGGCAGGCCGATGTTGTATGCGATGGCGACTGGTGTGGTGTTGCTGGGGGCGTATCAGATTTTTTATCTGCTGGCGCTCGACCTAAAGGTCACGCCCGGTGTAATGGCGACCATCATGGGCGTGCAACCGATTCTCACGGTGGTGCTCATGGAGCGCCAGCGCTCGGCCAGCCGCATGTTCGGCCTGTCGATGGGCCTGGCCGGGTTGATCATGGTGGTCTATCAGGGCATCGGCCTGGCCGGCATGTCGCTGGCCGGGATGCTCTTCGGCCTGCTGGCGCTGGCAAGTATGACCTTCGGTTCGATCATGCAAAAACGCATCACCGATAATCCCCTCGGCACGCTCCCGGTGCAGTACCTGGCCGGGTTGTTGCTCTGCGGGATATTTGTGCCGTTCCAGCCGTTTCATTTCGAACACGGCAGCGGTTTCATCGTGCCGGTGTTGTGGATGGGGCTGGTGGTGTCGGTGCTGGCGACCCTGTTGCTGTACCGCTTGATCGCCCGGGGCGACCTGGTGAATGTCACCAGCCTGTTCTATCTGGTGCCGGCCGTGACGGCCGTGATGGATTACCTGATTTTCGGCAATCGTCTGGCGCTGTTGAGTATCCTCGGCATGGTGCTGATTATCGTTGGCCTGGTGTTCGTGTTCCGTAAAACCGCGTAAACGCATTTCCCTGTAGGAGCTGCCGAGTGCAACGAGGCTGCGATCTTTTGACCTTTTAAAAGCAAGATCAAAAGATCGCAGCCTCCGGCAGCTCCTACAGGGGCCTTTTTATTTGCTCAGCGCATGCTCGGCCCGCACCGAGTTCATGAACGCCTGCATCGCCGAGGATTGAATGCGATGGCGGCGGGTGATCAAGCCGTAGGGTGGCAGTCGTGCTTCGAATTTGATCGGCAACACCGCCAGCAGGTCTCGACCGGGATAATCCTCGACCACCGACACCGGTGTGACACCGAGCATATCGGTCTGCTGGATCAACGAGAGCAGGGTCATGATCGAGGTGGTTTCGACGATGCTGCTGGGAATGTCGACCCGCGCATTGTGGAACACCTGATTGATGATCGCGCGCATCGGGCTTGGCTGCTGTTGCAGCACCCAGGTCATGTTCTGCAATTCTGCCCAACCCAGTTGCTTCTCCTGCGCCAGCGGATTTTGCGCACCGGCAATCACGCACAGGGCTTCTTCGCCCAGGCTGTCGAACAGCAGTTCTTCGGCCCGTGCTCCGGGCGGAATCCTTCCTAAAACGATGTCCAGTTGATCCTGCAATAGCGCCTGTACCAGCACGTCGCTGGTGTCGACCTGGATGCTCATGGACAAGCGTGGATGGCTTTGCTTCAAGGTCGCGATGGTGCGGGTCAACAGCCCGGAAGCCAGCGCCGGAATCGCGCCAACGGCGACCCGCCCCAGGTTGCCCGATTGCAGCGCCACCAGTTCTTCGCGCATGCCGCTGAGCTCAGCGAAGACCATGCGTGCGTAGTAGATGACGGTTTCACCGAACGGGGTCGAGCGCATGCCCCGAGGCAGCCGTTCAAACAGCTCGACGCCGAGCAGGTCCTCGGCCTCATGCAGCATCTTGGTCGCTGCCGGTTGGGTCATGCCGATGTGGTCGGCGGCGCGGCGCAAAGAACCGAACTCCTCCAGCGCGAGCATCAGCCGCAGCTGGCGCAGCCGCAGTCGACTGTGGATTACATTGGCATCAGGAATTCGGGACATGGGCCGCACTCGCAATCAGGACTGCGGCAAGCCTGACAACAAATGTCAGGCGTTGCCAGCATTGCTGTGTCACAGCACCGATTTTGGCTTGGCGACCTGGGGTTTACGAAAGCCCATCAGGGCTGCCAGGGCCTTGGAAATCAGCGGCCAGAACAGCATCAGCAGCGCCGCCGTGGTCAGGCTGCCGACCAATGGGTTGGACCAGAAGATCCCCAGGTGCCCGTCAGAGAACAGCATCGACTGACGGAACGCATCTTCGGCCTTGTCACCCAATACCGCCGCCAGTACCAGTGGCGCAATCGGGTAGCCGAGTTTCTTGAACAGATAACCCAACGCGCCGAAACCGAGCATCAGCACCACGTCGAAGAACGAGTTGTGTACCGAGTAGGCACCGATGGCGCAGACCATGATGATGATCGGCGCGATGATCGAGAACGGAATGCGCAGGATCGAGGCGAACAGCGGCACGGTGGCCAACACCACGATCAGGCTCACCACGTTGCCCAGGTACATGCTCGCGATCAGGCCCCAGACAAAGTCATGCTGCTCGACGAACAGGGTTGGCCCAGGGTGCAGGCCCCAGATCATCAAGCCGCCGAGCATCACCGCTGCGGTGGCGGAACCGGGAATACCCAGGGTCAGCATCGGCAGCAAGGCGCTGGTGCCGGCGGCGTGGTCGGCGGTTTCCGGGGCGATCACGCCTTCGAGTTCACCCTTGCCGAAGTTGTCGCGGTTCTTCGAGAAACGCCGCGCCAGGCTATAGCTCATGAACGATGCGGCGGTCGGCCCGCCCGGGGTAATGCCCATCCAGCAACCGACCAGGGTGCTGCGCACAATGGTCCACCAGTAGCGCGGCAACTTGGCCCAGGTGCGCAAAATCACCATCGGCGTGATGCGCGCGTGTTCGCCACGGAACACCAGGCCTTCCTCCACGGTGCAGAGGATTTCGCCGATACCGAACAGGCCGATCACCGCCACTTCGAAACTGATTCCGGTCATCAGGGTCGGCTGATCGAACGTCAACCGCAGGTTGCCGGACACGGTGTCCATGCCGACCGCCGCCATGGCGAAACCGATCATCATCGCCACCACGGTTTTCAGCGGCGGGTTCTTGCTCATGCCGATGAAGGTGCAGAACGCCAACAGGTACACCGCGAAGAACTCCGGCGAACTGAACGACATGGCGAAGGCGGCAATCTTCGTCGAGAGGAAGGTCAGCAGCAACACCCCGGCCAGTGCACCCAGCAATGCCGAACTGAACGCGGCGGTCAGGGCTTCGGCGGCGCGACCTTCGCGGGCCATCGGGTAGCCGTCGAACGTCGTCGCCACCGATGAGGGCTCACCGGGGATGTTGAACAGGATCGAGGTGATCGAGCCGCCAAACAGCGCGCCCCAGTACATGCACGACAGCAGGATGATCGCCGACACCGGCGACATGGTGAAGGTCAGCGGCAGCAACAGTGCCACGCCATTGGGGGCGCCGAGGCCGGGCAAGACGCCGACCAGGATGCCCAGCAGCACGCCGATCACCATCAGGCCGATGTGGCCTGGGGTCAGGATCAGGTTCATGCCTTGCAACAGGGAATCGAATTCGCTCATTTGAAGTTTCTCCCGGCCAGGGCAATCCAGTCGCCCAACGGGCCGGCATCCAGCGGGACCTTGAACCACAGCGCGAAAATCAGGTAACTGGCGAGTACCGCGCCGAGGGATATACAGGCAATCATCAGTTTGCCGTAAGGCTTGGCGCGGTCCTTGTCACGCCACATGAACCAGGCGATGAAGCACGCCGAGGCGACATAGATGCCGGTCAGTGGCATGGCCGCGACGAACAGTGCAATCGGGATGAACACCGACAGCACTTGCCTGAACGCACTGCGACTGACGAAGGCAACGCTCAGCGCTTGCCAGCGCACCAGGGTCAGCACAAAGTTGGCCACGCTTGCGGCGCTCAGCATCAGGCCGATGTAGAAGGGGAAGTAACCCGGCTCGGGGCCGGCATCGCCCCAGCCGATACCCTGTTCGACACTGCCGAACATCACCACCACGCCGATCAGCGCCGTGAAGAGGGTCAGGCCGAGCTCGACCCAACGGGTGCCGACCAGCGCGGGTGAATCCGAAGAATGGGACATGAAGACACCTCCAGCAGATGACGGCCGCCCGCAGGCGAGCGGCCGTGACAACGTCAGTTTTTCAGCCAGCCGGCTTCCTTGAAGACCGGGGTGACGCGGGCGGTGTCTTTTTCGATGTAGGCGGTCAGCGGCTCGCCCTCGAGGAAGGTCGGCACCAGCGCGTTCTGCTTGACGTAGGCCTTGAACTCCGGCGTTTCGGTGACCTTGCGCATCAGCTCGACATAGAACGCGCGTTGCTCGGCGGAAATGTCGCCAGGCATGAACACGGTGCGCGGGAAGCGGTATTGATCGATGCCCAGGCCTTGTTCGTGGCAGGTCGGTACGTCGGCCCAGGATTTGTCGCCGGCGACTTTTTCGGTGTAGGCCATGCGCTCCTTACTGAACACGCAGAGCGGTTCGACCTGATCGCCGCGCCATTGGCTGATGCTTTCGCTGGGGTTGTTGACGTTGGCGGCGATGTGCTTGCCGGCCAGCTGGGTCGCGGCCTCGCTGCCGCTTTTGAACGGGATATACACCAGTTTGCTGTTGGTGGTCTGGTTCAGCAGCAGGGTCAGGGTCTGGTCGACATCCTTGGACTGGCTGCCACCCATGCGCAGTTTCGACGGGTCGGCCTTGACCGCTTCGTAGAAGCTTTTCGCATCCTTCCACGGTGCGCCTTTGTAGCTCCAGAGAATGAAGTCATCCTCGGCCACGGCGGCAATCGGGGTCAGCTCCTGCCATTGATAGCCGAGCTTGGACACCAGCGGCAACAGGTAGATGTTGTTGGTGCCGATCACCAGCTTCTCGGCATCGCCCTTGTTCATTTTCATGTCGAGGAAAGCCTCGGCGCCGTTGCCTCCACCCTTGTTCAGGACGATGGTATTAACGTCGAGCAGTTTATGCGTGGTGATGATCGACTGGATCAGGCGACCGAGTTGGTCGGTACCGCCACCGGGGCCACCGGCGACGACGATTTCGACGTTCTTGTCCGGTTGCCAGGCGGCTTGAGCGAGCGCGGGAAGGGCGCCGGCGGCGATCAGGGTGCAGCCAAGAAACAGACGGGAAGTGCGACGGACGAATGCATTTCGCATGGGAGGGCCTCGTTTCTGTGTTTTTGTAATTGTTATGAGCGACTTGTTTGAGCGGTAAAGCCGCAAGCCTGGAGTGAGTGTGGGAAGAGGCAGCCCCCGCGTCTAGTCAAAACAATACATACACCGATAGCCTGGGGTTATAGCTAGTCAAACGAAGCAAGACTTCTGTAGGAGCAAGCTTGCTCGCGATGGACTCACGAGCGCTGCGCTAATTCAGGAAACACGCGTTTTCGTTGACGATCATCGCGAGCAAGCTCGCTCCGACAGAAAAGAAAGGTCCAACATTGAAAGATCGTTGAAAGCACGGCGTGCCATAACCCGAAGCTATCGCCTGATTTCAAGTTTTGATTAGACGGTTATCACCGGGCCTTCGATAGTGCTCATCAACACCGTGAAAAACGCGGCACAGGTTAATGTCTGCAACTGTACAACAATAAAAATTGAGGGACGCGCAATGGCTCGTCACCAGTGCGGTGTGATTATGCAAATGAGCGGTGGATTTGTCCCGGTACCGGGATTCTTCGCGGTGTGCTCGGCAGTGTTCGTGCTGGCTACGTTGTTCATCAGTCTCGACGAGGTGCGCCATGGGTGAACTGTGGAACGGTCCCATCATCGATGCCCATCATCACTTCTGGGACCCAACGATCAACGACCATCCGTGGCTGGCGCCGGAGGCGAACATCCCGTTTCGCTACGGCGATTACTCCGCGATCAAGCGCCGTTATTTGCCCGACGATTACTTCGCCGATGCCGGCGACCAGCGAGTCGTGCAAACGGTGTATGTCGAGACCGAATGGAACCCGCAGGACCCGATTGGCGAAACCCGTTTCATCGAGCAACTGGCCGCCCGCTACGGCGTGCCGAATGCGATCGTCGCGCAAGCCTGGCTCGACCACCCGGACGCCATTGCCGTGCTGCGCGAGCAGGCCAGTCACAAGTGCGTGCGCAGCGTCCGGCACAAGCCCGGGGGACCGACGTCACCCGTGCAGTTCGGCCGGGTGCGCAGCCTGATGAGCGACGAGCACTGGCGGCGCGGTTATGCCGCGCTGGAGGGCTTGGGCCTGCACTTCGATCTGCAAACCCCCTGGTGGAACCTGCCCGAAGCTGAGCGACTGGCCCGGGATTTCCCCGGTATCACCCTGATTCTCAACCACGCCGGCTTGCCCAGCGACCGCAGCGCCGAAGGCCTGGCCGGTTGGCGCGCCGCGATGGCGCGGCTGGCGCAGTGGCCCAACGTGCAGGTCAAGATTTCCGGCCTGGGCCAGGCGGGGCGAGCGTGGCGCGCCATCGACAACGCCTGGATCGTGCGCGAAATCATCGCGATGTTCGGCAGCAAGCGGGCGATGTTCGCCAGTAACTTTCCGGTGGACAGCCTGTGTGGCTCGTTCAACGACATCTACAACGGTTTCAAATCCATCGTCGCCGATCTGCCAGTTGCCGATCAGGAGCGACTGTTCTACAGCAACGCGCGGCGCATCTACCGCTGCGAACCTTGCGCCATTGACCGGGCGCGGCCTGAATCCTTGAGGAGAGAAGCATGAACAAGACAACCATCGCGATGGTCCTGGGCGACCCCGCGGGCATCGGTCCGGAACTGATCGCACGCTTGCTCGGCGAGCCCGATGTACGCAGCCAGGCGAATGTGATCCTGATTGCCGACGAAGCGGAAATGCGGCGCGGCATGCGCATCGCCGGTGTGGAGTTTCCCTATCGCCGGGTGGAGTCGCTGGAGCAGCTGTCATTCGTTGACGACACACCGCTGTTCTACGACTTTCGCGGCGACACTGTCGGTGAATTTCCGCGCAGCGAGTCCAGTGTCATTGGCGGTCGCTACAGCCTCGACACCCTGGAGGTCGCCCTGCGCCTGACCGAGGCCGGGACCACCGACGCGATATTGTTCGGGCCGCTGAACAAGACTTCGTTGCACATGGCCGGCATGGCCCACAACGATGAGTTGCATTGGTTCGCCGAGCTGCTGGACTTCCACGGGCCGTTCTGCGAATTCAACGTGCTCGACAATCTGTGGACTTCCCGTGTGACCTCCCACGTGGCGTTGGCTGAAGTTCCGGGCCTGCTCAGCCAGGCGCGGGTGGTGGAAGCGATTCAACTGATCGACACCGCGCTCAAGCGCAACGGCCTGGAAAAACCGCGCATCGGCGTCTGCGGCTTGAACCCGCACAACGGCGACAACGGTTCGTTCGGTCGCGAAGAGCTGGACATCATCGGCCCGGCCGTGCGTTCGGCCCAGGCATTGGGGATCGCGGCGGAAGGGCCGTATCCGGGGGACACGATTTTCCTCAAGGTCCAGGGTGATGCCAGTGCCTTTGACGCGGTGGTGACGATGTACCACGACCAGGGGCAGATCGCGATCAAGTTGATGGGCTTCTCCCGTGGCGTCACGGTCCAGGGCGGCCTGCCCATCCCGATCACCACACCGGCCCACGGCACCGCGTTCGATATCGCGGGGCAGGGCAAGGCGAATGTCGGCGCGACTCGCCAGGCGTTCGAGATTGCCTGCCGGATGGGTGGCAACAGCTACTGACACAACGCAATACCCCTGTAGGAGCTGGCTTGCCAGCGAAGACGGCCTGACAGACACCCCTGAGGTGCCTGTCGGGCCGCTTTCGCTGGCAAGCCAGCTCCTACAGTTTTATGTATTGCCCCGATAACTCGATCTAGGGGATTACTGCTCTTTCCTATCACCCCAGGTTATCGCCGGATACGCATAAGTGATTATCCGCACCCTCGGGCGCTGGCTACAGTCGCTCCATCGAATGCCTGGAACCGCCATCCGAGCGGCTCCACGCAGCGACACAACAATGACAAGAAGCCGGCAGCGCAAGGAAACCGTATTCATGAAAATCAAAGCGATCCGTACCCGCGTATTCGAGTGGAAAGGTAAAGTCGTCCCACCTCAAGCGCACTTCTGCACCAACGCCAGCGACATCCTGTTCGAGCGCGGCGACGCCATGGGCTCGTTCCGTTTCCACGGCTGGCTGGTGGTGGAAGTCGAGACCGACACCGGTCTTGTCGGCATCGGCAACTGCGCCCTGGCGCCCCGTGTAGCCAAGGAAATCATCGACACCTACCTGGCACCCATCGCGATTGGCGAAGACCCGTTCGACAACGAATACATCTGGCAGAAAATGTACCGCCAGAGCCACGCCTGGGGCCGCAAGGGCATTGGCATGGCGGCCATCTCGGCGATCGACATCGCCATCTGGGACATCATGGGCAAGGCGGTCAACAAGCCGGTGTTCAAACTGCTCGGCGGCCGCACCAAGGAAAAGATCTGGACCTACGCCTCCAAGCTCTACGCCAACGACAACCTCGACCTGTTCCTCGAAGAGGCCCAGGGCTATCTGAACCAGGGCTTCACCGCGCTGAAAATGCGCTTCGGCTACGGCCCGAAAGACGGTCCGGCGGGCATGCGCAAGAACATCGAACAAGTGCGCGCCCTGCGTAACCTGGCCGGCCCCGACGTCGACATCATGCTCGAATGCTACATGGGCTGGACCCTGGAATATGCCCGCCGCATGTTGCCCAAACTGGCCGAGTTCGAGCCGCGCTGGCTGGAAGAACCGGTGATCGCCGACGACATCGAGGGCTACATCGAGCTGAAAAAAATGGGCATCATGCCGATCTCCGGCGGCGAGCACGAGTTCACCTCGTACGGCTTCAAGGACCTGCTGGAACGCCGTGCGATCGACGTGATCCAGTACGACACCAACCGCGTCGGCGGCATCACCGCCGCGCGCAAGATCAACGCCATGGCCGAGGCCTGGTCGGTGCCGGTGATCCCCCACGCCGGGCAGATGCACAACTACCACCTGACCATGTCCACCACGGCGTCGCCGATGGCCGAGTTCTTCCCGGTGTTCGACGTCGAGGTCGGCAACGAACTCTTCTACTACGTGTTCAAGGGCGAGCCGCAACCAGTTAACGGCTACATCCAGCTCGACGACAACAAGCCGGGCCTGGGCCTGGAAATCTCCGATGAGTACTTGAGCGACTTCAACATCATCGAGTGACCTTGAGGCGCCGTCATCCGGCGGCGCCGTCCATGACTTTGCGGAGGCGACATGCGCCTGATTCAATTTGAAAACACCGCCGGTGAGCGCCAGGTCGGGCTGGTCGACGGGGCACAGGTCCAGGTGCTCAACGGCACCCGCAGCACCCGTGAACTGGCACTCGCGGCGATCCGCGGCCAACGCAGCCTGCAGGAAGAAGTCGCCCTGCGCGGCACCGAACCGGGCCCGGACTACGCCCAGCTGTTGCAGCAGCGCCAGGTGCTGCCACCGCTGGACCACGAAGATCCGGCCCACTGCCTGATCAGCGGCACCGGCCTGACCCACCTGGGCAGCGCCTCGGCGCGGGACAAGATGCACCAGCAGGAAGGTGCCGTCGAAACCGCCATGACCGACACCATGCGCATTTTCAAATGGGGCCTGGAGGGCGGCAAGCCCGCGGCCGGGCAGGTCGGTGCGCAGCCGGAATGGTTCTACAAGGGCGACGGCAGCATCGTCGTGCGTCCCGGCGCGGACTTTCCGGTGCCGCCCTTTGCCGAAGACGCCGGCGAAGAGCCGGAGCTGACCGGGCTCTACGTGATCGGCGACGACGGCCTGCCGTATCGCGTCGGTTATGCATTGGGCAATGAGTTCTCCGACCATGTAATGGAACGGCGCAACTACCTGTACCTCGCCCATTCGAAACTGCGCTGCTGCTCCTATGGCCCGGAGCTGCGCGTCGGCGAATTGCCCAGGCACCTGGAGGGCACCAGCCGCATCAAGCGCGATGGCAAGACGATCTGGGAAAAGGAGTTTCTCAGCGGCGAAGACAACATGTGCCACAGCCTGGCCAACCTCGAATTCCACCACTTCAAGTACGCGCAGTTCCTGCGTCCCGGTGATGTGCATGTGCACTACTTCGGCACCGCCACGCTGTCGTTTGCCGATGGCATCAAGACCCAGCCGGGGGACCGCTTCCAGATCAGCCTCGATGAGTTCGGAGCGCCGCTGGTGAACGGCATCGGTGAAAGTGCCCAGCCGTTGGCAATCGGTCAGGTGCGTGCGCTTTAACCCCTGTAGGAGCCGGCTTGCCGGCGAAAGCGATTTTTCACGCGACGTTGATGTTTGCCGTGCCGTGGCCTTCGCCGGCAAGCCGGCTCCTACAGGTCTGTAATCGATCAAGGAATCCGCAATGACCACGATACTTGGACACAATTACATCGGCGGCCGCCGTAGCGCCAACGGCAACTTGCACCTGCAAAGCCTCGACGCGACCACCGGTGAGCCATTGCCCGGCACCTTCTTCCAGGCATCCGAAGCCGAGGTGGATGCCGCCGCCAAAGCCGCCGCCGCGGCGTGCCCGATCTACCGTAATCTCAGTGCAGAAAAGCGCGCGACCTTCCTCGATGCCATCGCCGATGAAATCGATGCCCTGGGCGATGACTTCGTCGCCACCGTGTGCCGCGAAACCGCATTACCGGCCGGGCGTATCCAGGGTGAACGCGGTCGCACCAGCGGCCAGTTGCGCCTGTTCGCCAAAGTCCTGCGTCGTGGTGATTTCTACGGTGCGCGCATCGACCGGGCGTTGCCGGATCGCCAGCCATTGCCACGCCCGGACCTGCGTCAATACCGCATCGCCCTGGGGCCGGTAGCGGTGTTTGGCGCCAGCAACTTTCCGTTGGCATTCTCCACCGCCGGTGGCGATACCGCCTCGGCCCTGGCCGCCGGATGCCCGGTGGTGTTCAAGGCCCACAGCGGGCACATGGCAACCGCCGAGTGGGTGGCGGACGCGATCATCCGCGCCGCCGAGCGCACGGAAATGCCTGCGGGGGTGTTCAACATGATCTACGGCGGTGGCGTCGGTGAGTGGCTGGTCAAGCACCCGGCGATCCAGGCCGTGGGTTTCACCGGCTCGCTCAAGGGCGGCAATGCCCTGAGCCACATGGCGGCGACCCGGCCACAGCCGATCCCGGTGTTTGCCGAGATGTCGAGCATCAACCCGGTGTTCCTGCTGCCCGAGGCGCTGGCCGTACGGGGTGAACAGATCGCGACGCAGCTTGCCGGTTCAGTGACCTTGGGCTGTGGCCAGTTCTGTACCAACCCTGGCCTGGTCATCGGCCTGCGTTCGCCGCAGTTCAGCACGTTTCTGGAAACCTTTTGCGCGAGCATGAACCAGCAACCTGCGCAAACCATGCTCAATGCTGGCGCGCTGGCCAGTTACAGCCGAGGCCTGGGCGAGCTGCACGAACATCCGGGGCTGACCCATCTGGCGGGCAAGCCGCAGCAGGGCAGTCAGGCGCAGCCGCAAGTGTTCAAGGCCGATGTCGGCCTGTTGCTCAAGGGTGATGAACTGCTTCAGGAAGAAGTGTTCGGGCCGACCACCATCGTCGTAGAAGTCGAGAGCCGTGCGCAGTTGGCGCAGGCGCTGCAAGGGTTGCGTGGGCAATTGACAGCGACCTTGATCGGCGAGGCGGATGAGCTGCTGGAATACCGCTGGCTGGCGGAGATGTTGCAGGAAAAGGTCGGGCGGATCCTGCTCAATGGTTATCCGACCGGGGTCGAGGTGTGCGAGGCGATGGTGCATGGCGGGCCTTATCCGGCAACGTCCGATTCGCGCGGGACCTCGGTGGGGACGTTGGCGATCGACCGCTTCCTGCGCCCGGTGTGCTTCCAGAATTATCCGGATGCGTTGTTGCCCGAGGCGTTGCAGAACGCCAATCCGCTGGGGATTCGGCGGTTGGTGGATGGGGAGGTGAGTCAGTCAGCCCTGTAGGAACTGGGCAATCGCCTTCGCGAGCAAGCCCGCTCCCACACTGGATCTTCGTTGTTGCGTAGATCAAATGTGGGAGCGGGCTTGCTCGCGAAGGCGTCATCAGCCTCAGCACAAATTACTTGGCAGTCACCTCAGCCACCCTCACCACCGCAGGCTTCAACACCAGCCACAACGCCGCCGCAATCAACACCCCGCCATACACATGCGCCATCGACAACGGCTCACCCAGCAACAGCGCCCCCCACAACACCCCGAATGGCGGGATCAGGAAGGTCGTGGTCATCGACCTCACCGGCCCGACCGAGCTGAGCAAGCGGAAGTAAACGATGTACGCCAACGCAGTACACACCAGCCCCAATCCCAGCAAAGACAACCAGACATCCCAGCCACCCCAGCTCGCTGGCGGCTGGCTGATCACGCTGTAGCCGAACAGCGGCAGCAGGAACAACGTCGCCCCGAGCATGCTGCCCAGCGCAGACAAACGGCTGTCGAGCCCACCGGCCTGATCCAGCCAGCGGCGTGCTAGAAAACCGGCAAAGCCATAACAGGTGGTGGCGAGCAGGCAGGCGAGGGCGCCCATCAGCAATTGCATATCGAATGCCACCGGGCCCGCGCGCGTCAGCACGCCAACGCCGAACAAGCCGAGAAATACCCCGCCGAGCTTGGCGCCGGTCAGCCGCTCATGGAAGAACAGGCCGCCGATCAACACGCCCATCAGCGGTGTGGTGGCGTTGAAAATGGCCGAGTACCCAGCCGGCAGCACCTGGGCGGCCACGGAATACAGGGTGGCCGGAATCCCCGAGTTGATCACCCCGAGCAGCATCACGGTCTTGAGTTTGCCTTTGAAATCCCAGCTGATGCGCATCAGCCCGAGGATCAGCAACAGGCCGGTAGCGGCAATCGACACGCGGAAAAAGGCCGTGGGGATGGTACCAATCACCGGGGCGATGATGCGCATGAACAGAAAGCTCGCACCCCAGATGGCCGCCAGTGACAGTAAACGGACAATATCGACGGGGTTCACGCTGCTCTCCTTCCTTTATGGGGACGAGAGTGTTGCCGAGCGGCTGATCGATGGCAACCGAAAAACCGGCAAATAACCCGGGCGCAAAATTACGCTTCTCCTGCACCCGCTTCACTGGCTAAGCTCAGGGCTCACGAATTCCCGCAGAGGTCTCACCATGCCGCAGCAATGGCCAGCCGCCGATATCGCCCGAATGATCCTCGATGGCTTTGACGATTACCGCGAGCATTTCCGGCAGATCACCGACGGTGCGCGGGCCCGCTTCGAGCAGGCCCAGTGGCAGGAGACGCAGGTCGCGTCGGCCGCGCGGATCAATCTCTACGAAGAAAAAGTCAGCGAAACCGTGGAACGGCTGCGCATCGCGTTCGACAGTGACACCCTGGACGTCAGTTGCTGGCCGCTGGTCAAGAGCGCCTACATCAGCCTGATCGACCTGCGTTTCGACGATGAATTGTCCGAGACCTGGTACAACTCGATTTTCTGCGGGCTGTTCAGCCATGACCTGATCAGCGACGGCTGCATGTTCATCCACACCACGCGGCCGAGCCTGCGCCGGGCCCGCGCCGCGCAAACCCGCACCTACAAACCCCAGGGCCAGTTGGCGGGCATGCTGGCGAGCATCTTTGCCGACTATCGCTTCAGCGAGGAATACGCCGACCTGCCCGGCGACCTGCGCCGCCTTGAAGCGCAACTGCGCGAGAACCTGCCGGACTGGGTGTGCAAGGATCCCGAGCTCGGCGTCGAACTGTTTTCCTCGGTGCTCTACCGCAACAAGGGCGCCTACCTGGTGGGGCGCATCTACACCGCCGATGAGCAATGGCCGCTGGCGATCCCGCTGCTGCACCTGGAGGGGCGCGGTATCCAGATCGACGCGCTGATCACCGACGAAGCGGACGTGTCGATCATCTTCTCGTTCACCCGTTCCTATTTCATGGTCGATGTGCCGGTGCCGGCGGAGTTCATCGGCTTCCTCAAGCGCATCCTGCCGGGCAAGCACATCGCCGAGCTGTACACCTCGATCGGTTTCTACAAGCATGGCAAGTCCGAGTTCTATCGGGCGTTGATCAACCACCTGGCCAACACCGACGACCAGTTCATCATGGCCCCCGGCGTGCGCGGCATGGTCATGAGCGTGTTCACCCTGCCGGGGTTCAACACCGTGTTCAAAATCATCAAGGACCGCTTCTCGCCGTCAAAAAACGTCGACCGCGCGACTGTGATCGAGAAGTACCGGCTGGTAAAAAGCGTCGACCGCGTCGGGCGCATGGCCGACACCCAGGAATTCGCCGATTTCCGCTTCCCGCTGAGCAAGTTCGACCCGGCGTGCCTGGAAGAACTGCTGGACGTCGCGCCGTCCACGGTGTCGGTGGAAGGCGACACGGTGCTGATCCGTCACTGCTGGACCGAGCGGCGGATGACGCCGCTGAACCTGTACCTGGAAAACGCCAACGACGCGCAGGTGCGCGAGGCCCTGGAGGATTACGGCCTGGCGATCAAGCAACTGGCGGCGGCGAATATCTTTCCCGGTGACATGCTGCTGAAGAACTTCGGCGTTACCCGCCACGGTCGCGTGGTGTTCTACGACTATGACGAGATCTGCTTCCTGACCGAGGCCAACTTCCGCCACATCCCGCAACCGCGTACGCCGGAAGATGAAATGGCGTCCGAGCCGTGGTATTCGATCGGACCGCTGGATGTGTTCCCCGAGGAATTCCCGCCGTTTTTGTTTGCCGATTCGGGGCAGCGCAAGTTGTTCGATCAGCTGCATGGCGAGTTGTACAACGCTGACTACTGGAAAAGCCTGCAGGAGGCGATTCGGGCAGGGAAGGTGATCGATGTGTTTCCGTATCGGCGTAAAGGCCACGATACCGAGTAACCCCATCCCCCCTGTAGGAGCCGGCTTGCCGGCGAAGGCAATCCTGAGCCTTGCATCGCCAGTGCCGACGCCTTCGCCGGCAAGCCGGCTCTACAAGGGATCTCGCTCGTCCTTCAAATCTGCGACAATCCCCGACCTGCGCCACTAGACGACTGAATTGCGTACCCGATGACCGACGAATCGCCCTCCATCGACAAACTGCTGAAAAACCTCGATCACGCCATGCTTGCCGACCGCCACCGGCTGCGGCGGCAGTTGCTTGAGCTGCGCAAGAAACCTGACGAGGCCAAGCTGGCCCAGTGGGGGGCGCGGATGCAGGCGTCCTGTGACCAGGTGCTGGCCCGGCGCGCCAGCCTGCCGGTGATTCGTTACGACGACAGCCTGCCGATCGCCGCCAAGCGCGACGAAATCAAGAAAGCGCTGGAAAAGCACCAGGTGCTGATCATCGCCGGCGAGACCGGCTCGGGTAAAACCACCCAGTTGCCGAAGATCTGCCTGGAAATCGGCCGCGGCCAACATGGCCTGATCGGCCACACCCAACCACGGCGAATCGCCGCACGTAGCGTGGCAGCCCGGGTTGCCGAAGAACTCGGCACGCCGTTGGGCGCGCTGGTCGGCTATCAGGTGCGCTTCGAGGATCAGAGCGATTCCAACACCCTGATCAAACTGATGACCGACGGCATCCTGCTGGCGGAAACCCAGAACGACCGCTATCTGGAACGCTACGACACCATCATCGTCGACGAAGCCCACGAACGCAGCCTCAACATCGACTTCCTGCTCGGTTACCTGAAAACCCTGCTGCCCCGTCGTCCGGACCTGAAAGTCATCATCACTTCGGCAACCATCGACCTGGAGCGTTTCTCCAAGCATTTCGACGATGCGCCCATTGTCGAAGTCTCCGGCCGTACCTTCCCGGTGGACACCTGGTATCGCCCGCTGACCCTGGAACAGGATGAGGAGGGCAACCGGGTCGAGGACGACCTGACGGTGGATCAGGCGATCCTCGCCACCCTCGACGAAATTGCCGCCTACGAGCGCAGCGAACGCCGCAGCCCTGGTGACGTGCTGGTGTTCCTGCCCGGCGAGCGCGAGATTCGCGATGCCGCCGACATGCTGCGCAAGGCCCAGCTCAAGCACACCGAGATCCTGCCGTTGTACGCGCGCCTGTCGCCGGCCGAGCAGCAGCGGATTTTCCAGTCGCACCCGGGCCGTCGCGTGGTGCTGGCGACCAACGTCGCGGAAACCTCGCTGACCGTGCCGGGCATCCGTTACGTGATCGACAGCGGCACCGCGCGCATCAGTCGCTACAGCTACCGCGCCAAGGTCCAGCGCCTGCCCATCGAAGCCATTTCCCAGGCCAGCGCCAACCAGCGTAAAGGCCGCTGCGGACGGGTCGAGCCGGGTATCTGCGTGCGCCTGTACAGCGAAGAAGATTTTCTCGGTCGGCCGGAATTCACCGATCCGGAAATCCTGCGCACCAACCTCGCCGCCGTTATCTTGCAGATGCTGCACCTGCGCCTTGGCGAGGTCAGCGCATTCCCGTTCATCGAGCCGCCGGATGGCAAGGCGATCAGTGACGGCTACAACCTGCTGCAAGAGCTCTCGGCGGTGGACCGCAACAGCCAGTTGACCCCGCTCGGTCGGCAACTGGCGCGACTGCCGGTGGACCCGCGCATGGGTCGCATGCTGCTCGAAGCGGCCAAGCTCGGCAGCCTGCAGGAAGTGCTGATCGTCGCCAGCGCCATGTCGATCCAGGACCCGCGCGAGCGTCCGCCGGAGCGCCAGCAAGCCGCAGACCAGGCCCACGCGCAATGGAAGGATACCGACTCGGACTTCGCCGGGCTGGTCAACCTGTGGCGCGGGTTCGAAGAGCAGCGCCAGGCGCTGACCGCCAGCCCGCTGCGTAACTGGTGTCGCAAGAATTTCCTGAACTACCTGCGCCTGCGTGAATGGCGCGACTCCCATCGCCAGTTGAGCCTCATCTGCCGCGACATGCAGCTGAGCCTTAACAAAGAGCCGGCGGATTACCCGAAACTGCACAAGGCAGTACTGGTGGGCTTGCTCAGCCAGATCGGCCAGAAAACCGAAGACGGCGATTACCTCGGCGCGCGGCAGCGGCGTTTCTGGATTCATCCGTCGTCGGGTATCGGCAAGAAACGCCCGCAGTGGCTGATGACCGCCGAACTGGTGGAAACCACCAAGTTGTATGCGCGGATGGTGGCCAAGATCGATGCCGACTGGATCGAGCCGCTGGCCGGGCACTTGATCAAGAAAAACCACTTCGAACCCCATTGGGAGAAGAAGCGTGGCCAGGTCGTGGCCTTCGAGCAGATCACCCTGTTCGGGCTGATCGTGGTCGGCCGCCGGCCGGTGCACTACGGCCCGATCGATCCGGTGGTGTCCCGTGAACTGTTCATCCGCGAAGCGCTGGTGCGTGGCGAAATCCAGTCGAAAGCCAAGTGCCTGACGGCCAACAAGCAGTTGCTGGAGCAACTCGACGAACTGGAGGCCAAGGCCCGTCGCCGGGACATTCTCGCCGACGAAGAAACCCTCTACGCCTTCTACGATGCGCGGTTGCCGGCAGAGATTCACCAGACCGCGACGTTCGACAGCTGGTATAGGATCAACAGCCAGAAAGACCCGCAGCTGCTGATCATGCGCGAAGAAGACGTGCTGGCCCGCGAAGCCAGCGAAGTCACCGCCCAGCATTACCCGGACACGCTGCACATCGGCGACCTCGAATTGGCCCTGAGCTACCACTTCGAACCGAACCACCCGCGCGACGGCGTGACCCTGCGGGTACCGGCACCGCTGTTGCCGATGCTGCCGCCGGAACGCCTGGAATGGCTGGTGCCGGGGGTGATCGAAGCCAAGTGCATTGCCCTGGTGCGCAACCTGCCCAAGGCCTTGCGCAAGAATTTCGTGCCGGTGCCGGATTTCGTCAAGGCCGCGTTGCAGCGCATGACCTTCGCTGAAGGTTCATTACCCCAGGCCCTGGGTCGGGAGTTGCTGCGCATGACCGGCGCCCGGGTCAGCGATGAAGCCTGGGCCGAGGCAGCTCAGCAGGTCGAAAGCCATCTGCGGATGAACCTGGAGATCGTCGATGCCCAGGGCAAGTTCCTCGGTGAAGGGCGCGACCTGGCCGAACTGACCGCGCGTTTCGCCGAAGCCAGCCAGGCTGCCCTGGCCGTGCCGCAAACCGCGAAAAGCCAGCAGCCGGTCGAGCCGAAGGTGTTTGCCGCCGTGGCCGAGAAAACCCAGCAGAAGATCGCCGGGCTGTCGATGACGGTCTATCCGGCGCTGGTGGAAGAGGCGGGGACGGTCAAGGAAGGACGTTTCTCGACCCCGGCCGAAGCCGAGTTCCAGCATCGCCGCGCCTTGCAGCGCCTGCTGATGCAGCAACTGGCGGAGCCGGCGAAGTTCCTCCGTGGCAAGTTGCCGGGCCTGACCGAACTGGGCCTGCTGTACCGCGACATGGGGCGTGTCGATGCCCTGGTCGAAGACATCCTGTTGGCCAGTCTCGACAGCTGCATCCTCGACGGTGAAGACCCGCTGCCACGGGATGGCGCCGGATTGGCCGCGTTGGCCGAACGCAAGCGCGGCGCCTGGACCGAACATGCCGAACGCGTGGCCAGGCTGGCCCTGGAAATCCTCAAGCACTGGCACGGCCTGCAAAAACGCTTCAAGGGCAAGATCGACCTGGCGCAAGCCGTGGCCCTGAACGACATCAAGCAGCAGCTCAGCCATCTGGTGTATCCGGGGTTTGTCCGGGAAACGCCGATGCAGTGGCTCAAGGAACTGCCGCGCTACCTCAAGGCCATCGAACAGCGTTTCGAAAAAATCGGCGCCCAGGTGCAACGGGATCGGGTCTGGAGCGGCGAGTTGTCCGGCCTCTGGACGCAATACCAGACCCGCGCCAACAAACACGCCCAGGAAGGCAAGCGCGACCCGCAGCTGGAGTTGTACCGCTGGTGGCTGGAGGAATACCGGGTTTCGCTGTTTGCCCAGCAGTTGGGAACCAAGGTGCCGATCTCCGACAAGCGCCTGAGCAAGCAGTGGAGTCAAGTCGAAACCTGACCGGACCCTTGTAGGAGCTGGCTTGCCAGCGAAAGCGTCCTTGAGCCCTGCATCGCCCATGAAGACGCCATCGCCGGCAAGCCGGGCTCCTACAGGGTTTGCGTCGTTCTTTAAGCGGATTCGACATTCAGCAAAAAGGCGCCAAAATCCAAGGTTTATGGCAAACTTCGCGCCTATAAACACCGGCCCCGCGATTTTGAGCCTTCGCCGCCGCGGGCAGGTCGGAATAAAGCGATGCCAGGTTTGCGTCCACGGATGGGAATAGACCCTTTATGCATTGGTACGTTTGTACCAATGCTTTCTGCCTGAACAGATCAGAGACACGACCATGCATAACGTCGTCATCAGCGGCACCGGCCTGTACACCCCGGCCAACAGCATCTCCAACGAAGAGCTGGTGCAGTCTTTCAATGCTTATGTCGCTCAATTCAACGCTGACAACGCCCAGGCCATTGCCCGCGGTGAAGTCGAGGCGTTGACCGAGTCCAGCGCAGCCTTCATCGAAAAAGCCTCTGGCATCAAAAGCCGCTTTGTCATGGACAAGGAAGGCATTCTCGACCCGCAACGCATGGCGCCACGCTTGCCGGAGCGTTCCAACGACGAATGGTCGGTGCTCTGCCAGATGGCCATCGGCGCCGCCGAACAAGCCTTGCAGCGTGCCGGCAAAACCGCCGCAGACATCGACGGCGTGATCGTCGCCTGCTCCAACCTGCAACGCGCCTATCCGGCCATTGCCATCGAAGTCCAGGAAGCGCTGGGCATCCAGGGTTTCGGTTTCGACATGAACGTGGCGTGCTCTTCGGCCACCTTCGGCATCCAGGCCGCAGCCAATAGCGTGCAGCTGGGCCAGGCCCGGGCGATCCTGATGGTCAACCCGGAAGTCTGCACCGGTCACCTGAACTTCCGCGACCGCGACAGCCACTTCATCTTCGGCGATGCCGCCACCGCCGTGATCATCGAGCGCGCTGACCTGGCCACCTCCAGTCACCAGTTCGACATCGTCAGCACCAAACTGCTGACCAAATTTTCCAACAACATTCGCAACAACTTCGGCTTCCTCAACCGCGCCGCGGAAGAGGGCATCGGAGCCAAGGACAAGCTGTTCGTGCAGGAAGGCCGCAAGGTGTTCAAGGAAGTCTGCCCGATGGTCGCCGAGCTGATCGCTGCGCACCTGGAAGAGAACCAACTCAACGTCAATGACGTGAAACGCTTCTGGCTGCACCAGGCCAACCTCAGCATGAACCACCTGATCGTCAGGAAGCTGCTGGGACGTGAAGCCACCGAGCAGGAGGCGCCGGTGATTCTCGATACCTATGCCAACACCAGTTCGGCAGGTTCGGTGATTGCGTTCCACAAGCACCAGGATGATCTGGCTGCCGGCTCGCTGGCGGTGCTCAGCTCGTTTGGTGCGGGTTATTCGATTGGTAGCGTGCTGTTGCGCAAGCGCTGATTTTTTTCGCTGTCGCCGAAAAGATCGCAGCCTGCGGCAGCTCCTACATGGATCGATGTTCAATCGCGATATCGCGGTTGAAACCCGATCCTGTAGGAGCTGCCGAAGGCTGCGATTTTTTTTGCGCCAATAGAAACAGCCTGGCGTTGAAATATCGGAGGATGATGGGGACCGATAGATCAACGCCAGGCTGTAAAAGGGGCTCAGGCATCCATGCCGGAGTCTGTAGCGGGGGAATCAGAACTTCGCTTCAGCATCCAGTTGCAGGGTGTTGATGTCGGAGTCTTTCAGGTTGACGCTGGCGTTGGTGTAGTCGGAAGTCGCCATGAAGTACGTCGCACCCAGGGTGAAGTTCTTGTCCAGCTCGTAGCTGACTTTCAGCTTGCTGCCGCGCGAACCGGTGAAGCCGTTGGCGAAGTCGGAGTCGGTGAAGGCACCCACCACCGCGTTCTGCTGTATGTCGCGGTAGTTGTAGTCCAGGCCGAAGCCGTAGAGCTTGGTCTTGACGCCGGCCAGCCAGCCAGTGTCCTGATTGTTGCTGGCTTCGGCGTTGTGTACGTACTGGCCGTAGAGCGACAGCGGCATTGGCAGGCCGCCGATATCGATCTGGCTAAAACCTTCCCACAGGCGGAACTCTTCGCCCGGGCTGTTACCGTTGACGGCCAGAGCGCATGGCGAGGTGGTGGCGGTGCAGGTGCTGTCTTCGTCGTTGTCGTAGTTGTAGAGGCTGCCGCCGACGGTCAATTTCAGGTTGTCGGTAATGGCGAAGCGCGCACCCAACTGGCCAGCGTACAGACGCAGGTCGTGCTTGAACTGCACGCCGTCGCCATCGACGTTGTCCTTGAGCGTGTAGTGACCGGCACTGCCGAACAGTTCGGTATTGCCCAGCGGGTACTTGTAGGTCAGGGCCAGGCCTTCAGGGTTGATGTCGCTGTCCCAGATGATGTCGCCCATGCTCACCCACGGTTGCAGCATCTTGCCGCCGATCACGTGCAGGTTCTTGATGGCGTCGGGGTGGTAGTCGACATAGCCCAGGTCCAGCCAGATCTGCTTCTTGTCGAAGTAGTTGTTCAGGTCCTGGTTGGTGGAGCGAGCGTCGTCGCTGCTGCCGGTGGCGATACGGATGCCGGTGTCCACTTGCGGGTTGATTTCGCTGAACGCACCCAGGCGGGCACGAATGCGCTGGCGGTCCTGGTCTTTGTTGTTGGAAACGCCGTCGTTGTGGACGTTTTCCTGACGGAAACGCACGTCGCCCTTGAATTGGGTCTTGGCCGCCCACGCCAGTTTCTGGTCGAAGGTGCTCAGCTCATTGGTTTTCTTCGCGGTGGCCGCGATCTGCTCGTTGGTCTCTTGCTGGGCCTGACGAGCGATTTGCTGGTCCTTCTGATCCCTTGCCAACTCGGCTTGCAATTCGCTGTACTGGGCGTTGGTAATCGAACCGTTAGCCCGGAGCATGTCGAGCAGTTTGGCGTCGACTGCGGCGCTGGCCGGAACACTCATGGCCAGCAACAGGCCGCCACACAAGGCCGCCGCAGTTTTCGTGGAAGCAAGACGCATATCAATCTCCGAAGATGAGAGTGGATGGCTGGACCATCCTGGGCACAACCGACCATGGGGTGGACGGAAAACAGTGGCCGGATATAACCCGGCGCTCTAAAAACAGGCGCCAGTATCGCGATGGTTTATTACAGTGCAGTGGCAGAGTGATGGCATGTCTGTGACGATGTACAGTCGTTGCGAACCCTTGATCTAGAGCGCTGTCGTCGAAATGCCCGTGTGCAATGCACACCGATAGGCGATACTCGCGAGGCTTTCACGCCATGAAGAGTGAGGATGGTGATGCCGTTGCAACGCTTGCAAAGTCTGTCCGAAATCAACCCGCAAACCTGGGATGCGCTGGTACCCGAGAATCAACCATTCCTGCGTCACGGGTTTCTCGGCGCGCTGGAAGACAGCGGCAGTGTCGGGCCCCATTCCGGCTGGCAACCCGAGCATTTGCTGCACATGGAAGGGGATCGGCTGATCGCGGCATTGCCCAGCTACCGCAAATGGCATTCCTATGGCGAGTACGTGTTCGACCACGCCTGGGCTGATGCCTGTGAACGCGCGGGCATCGATTACTACCCCAAACTGCTGACCGCCGTGCCATTCAGTCCGGTCAGCGGCCCGCGCTTGCTGGCGGCGCGGGTGGAGGATGGTTTTGAATTACTCAAGAGTCTGCCGGGCTATCTGGAGATCGAACAACTCTCCAGTGCCCACATCAACTTCAGCGACCCGTTCACCGACGCTGCACTGGCCGAACAACCGGGCTGGTTGCAGCGCATCGGCTGTCAGTATCACTGGCAGAACCGTGGTTATCGGGATTTTCAGGACTTTCTCGACGTCCTGAGTTCGCGCAAACGCAAGCAGATGCGCAAGGAACGCGAGCAAGTGGCGGGGCAGGGGATCGATTTCGAATGGCTCGAAGGCCGGGAATTGACCGAGTCGCAGTGGGATTTCGTCTACGCCTGCTACGCCAATACCTACGCGGTGCGTCGGCAAAGACCCTACCTGACGCGGGCGTTTTTCAGTCTGCTGGCTGAGCGCATGCCGCAATCCATTCGCGTGGTATTGGCCAGGCAAGGGGCCCGTCCCGTGGCGATGGCGTTCAGCCTGATCGGCGGCGACAGTTTTTACGGGCGTTACTGGGGCTGCCTGGCGGAGTTCGATCGGCTGCACTTCGAGACGTGCTTTTATCAGGGGATGGACTACGCGATCGCCAATGGCTTTGCGCGTTTCGACGCCGGAGCCCAGGGTGAGCACAAGTTGATTCGCGGTTTCGAGCCGGTCATCACGCACTCCTGGCATTACTTGCGCCATCCGGGTTTGAAAGCAGCCGTGAAGGACTTTTTGCAGCAGGAACGGGTCGGGGTATTGGCCTACGCGGATGAGGCGAAGACCGCCTTGCCTTACCGGCAAGGCTGATCTTCGCGGTACTGTAGGTCAGCTGCTTTCCTTGCCCAGAAAGCGATACAGCACGCCGCCGACGACCGCACCGAGCAGCGGCGCGACCCAGAACATCCACAACTGCTGGATCGCCCAGCCGCCAACGATCAGCGCCGGGCCGGTGCTGC
This sequence comes from Pseudomonas sp. PLMAX, assembly GCF_046042685.1. Lineage (NCBI taxonomy): Bacteria > Pseudomonadati > Pseudomonadota > Gammaproteobacteria > Pseudomonadales > Pseudomonadaceae > Pseudomonas > Pseudomonas sp. PLMAX. The sequence goes on from NZ_CP064949.1 coordinate 1,750,902, forward strand.
GTGCCGGGTTGACCGAGGTGTTGGTGACCGGGATCGAGATCAGGTGGATCAGGGTCAGTGCCAGGCCAATGGCGATCGGCGCGAGCCCCGCTGGTGCGCGGTTGTCGGTGGCGCCAAGGATGATCAGGATGAACATGGCGGTCATCACCAGCTCACAGACAAATCCCGCCGCCATCGAGTAGCCGCCAGGGGAGTGTTCACCAAAGCCGTTGGACGCCAGGCCCGACGCCAGTTCGAAACCGGGCTTGCCGCTGGCAATGAAGTACAGCAGGGCGGCGGCAATCACCGCGCCAAGCACCTGGGCGATGATGTAGGCCGGCAGTTCACTGGCCGGAAACCGTCCGCCGACCACCAGCCCCAGCGACACCGCCGGGTTGAGGTGACAACCGGAAATGTGGCCGATGGCGAATGCCATGGTCAGCACCGTCAGGCCAAACGCCAGGGAAACCCCGAGCAAACCGATGCCGACGTCCGGGAAAGCAGCGGCCAGCACCGCACTGCCGCAACCACCCAACACCAGCCAGAAGGTACCTACCAACTCTGTAGCGGAACGTTTGAACAGAGACATGAGAGAGTGTCCTTTCGAGATTTTGCTGCCTTGTGCATCCAGCAGATGGACTGCAGAACCACCTCCAGAACCTTGGCTGAGTACAGCACTGTTTTTCCAAAGTTCCAGTGGGCATAAAAAAACCGCCAGCGCCCGGGGTAGCGGGCGTGGCGGTTTTTTAGCGGGTGCAGGGCCTAATCGATCCCGACAAAACCCCCAGTCTGGTGTTGCCACAACCGCGCATACAAACCGCCATGGGCCAGCAATTCTGCGTGGCTGCCGGTTTCGGCGATCCTGCCGTTTTCCAGCACCACCAGCCGGTCCATCCGGGCGATGGTCGAGAGCCGGTGGGCGATGGCGATCACGGTCTTGCCCTGCATCAGGGTTTCGAGGCTTTCCTGGATAGCCGCTTCGACTTCCGAGTCCAGTGCCGACGTGGCCTCGTCCATGATCAGGATCGGCGCATCCTTGAGCAATACGCGGGCGATGGCGATGCGTTGGCGCTGGCCGCCGGAAAGCTTCACCCCGCGTTCCCCGACATGGGCATCGAAACCGCTGCGGCCTTCGGCGTCCGAGAGAGTGGGAATGAAACCATCGGCCCGGGCCTTGTGCACCGCCTCCCAGAGTTCGGCGTCGGTGGCGTCGGGTTTGCCGTAAAGCAGGTTGTCGCGGATCGAACGATGCAGCAGGGACGTGTCCTGGGTGATCATGCCGATGCGTTCGCGCAGGCTTTCCTGGCTGACGTCGGCGATGTTCTGGCCGTCGATGAGGATGCGCCCGCCCTCGACGTCGTAGAGGCGCAGCAGCAGATTGACCAGGGTCGATTTGCCCGCGCCGGACGGACCGATCAGGCCGATCTTCTCGCCGGGTTTGATCGTCAGGTTGAGCCCGCCGATGATCCCGCTCCGCTTGCCGTAGTGGAAGTCCACGTTGTCGAAGCGTACTTCGCCACGGGCCACCGCCAGCGGTTTGGCCTGGTCACGGTCGGTGACGCTGACTGGCTGCGAGATGCTTTGCAAGCCGTCCTGGACCATGCCGATGTTTTCGAAGATGCCGGTGACCACCCACATGATCCAGCCGGACATGTTGACGATGCGGATCACCAGCCCGGTGGCCAGGGCAATGGCGCCCACGCTGATCAGCGACTGCGTCCACAGCCACAAGGCCAGGCCTGTGGTGCCGACGATCAACAGGCCGTTCATGCTGGTGATGACCACGTCCATGCTGGTGACGACACGGCCGGCCAGCTGGGCTTTTTCGGTTTGCTCCTTGATCGCTTCGCGGGCGTATTGCTGCTCGAAGTTGGTGTGGGCAAACAGCTTCAGGGTGGTGATGTTGGTGTAGCCGTCGACGATCCGCCCCATGAGTTTGGAGCGCGCATCGGAGGACACCACCGAACGTTCCTTGACCCGTGGCACGAAGTAATAAAGGGCGCTGATGAACGCGAAGATCCAGGTCAGCAGCGGGATCATCAGGCGCCAGTCGGCTTCGGCGAACAGCACCAGGGAGCTGATGGCGTAGATCAGCACATGCCACAGCGCGTCCACCGCCTGCACCGCTGAATCGCGCAGGGAGTTGCCGGTCTGCATGATGCGTTGGGCGATGCGCCCGGCGAAGTCGTTCTGGAAAAAATTCAGGCTCTGCTTGAGCACGTAGCTGTGGTTCTGCCAGCGGATCAGGCTGGTCATGCTGGGGCTGAGGGTCTGGTGCACCAGCAGGTCATGCAGGCCGACGAATACCGGGCGCAGCACCAGCGCCACCACTACCATCCAGGTCAGTTCGAGACCGTGTTCCTTGAAGAAGTCGACGTTTGGCGTGCCTTGGGCCAGGTCGATGATGCGGCTCAGGTAACTGAACAGCGCCACTTCGATCAATGCGCCGAACAGGCCGACGATCAGCAGGGCGGCGAAACTCGGCCAGACTTGCTTGAGGTAGTAGGTATAGAACGGCAGGACCCGATCTGGCGGGGCGGCTGTCGGGGCGTCGCGGAATACGTCGATCAGTTTTTCAAAGCGGCGATAAAGCATCGGTTATTCACCCGCGAACGGGCTCTCCTTCAACGGTTTGAGCGTTGCCGGCAGAAGCCGGCAACGGCTCGGACATCCATGTCCAGCTTGGTTTCAGTCGATGCGCTTGGCCGACTTGATGAACACCGGGTCTGCCGGCACATCCTTCATGCCGCTGCGCACGGTGGTAGGCGAATTGACGATGATGTCCACCACGTCCATGCCCTTGACCACTTTGCCGAATACCGCGTAACCGTCACCCTGGTCGAGGAAATCGTTGTCCTTGACGTTGATGAAGAACTGGCTGGTGGCCGAGTCAGGCACCGAGGTACGGGCCATGGACAGGGTGCCACGCACGTTGACCAGACCGTTCTTGTGCTCGTTCTTGATCGGCGCCTTGGTTTCTTTCTGCTGCATCTGTTGAGTGAACCCGCCGCCCTGGACCATGAAGCCCGGAATCACGCGGTGGAAAATCGTGTTGTTGTAGAAGCCGCTGTCCACATACTCAAGGAAGTTCTTGGTACTGATCGGGGCCTTGACCGGGTCCAGTTCGATTTCGATCTGGCCGTTGGTGGTGTCCAGCAGAACGTGCGGCGCCTTGGCAGGCGTTGCTGCCATCAGGTTGGCGGCAAACAGAACGGAGCCAGCGGCGAGGGCGATTTTTTTCAGCATGGGTCAGTGATCCTGAGGGGTGGTGTCGACTGCGGCGAGAAACTCCAGCAGCGTCTGGTTGAAGCGTTCGGGCTGGTCCAGCGGGGTGGCGTGACGCGAATCGGCGATCACTGCCAGCCGAGCATTGGGCAGCAGTCTTACGTAGTTTTCCTTCAGCGCGACCGGCGTGTAGTCACGGTCGGCGCTGACGATGAGGGTTGGACAGGTGACCTTCGACAGTCGTTCCTGAACCCCCCAGCCAACAATGGCATCGAAGCTGGCGAGATAAGCACGTTTGTCGTTTTTTGCCCAGCGATCGGCCATCTTTTGTCGCAATTGGGCCTGCTCCGGCTTGGGAAACAATTTGCCGCCCAGGGCTTCGCCGATGGTGCGCAGGCTGAGCGCACGCATCAGGCTCCAGCGCTTGAACCACTGCCAGTAATCGTCGCGGCTGCGCAGCTTGACCTCGGGTGCGCTATTGACGATGCACAGGCTCTTGAGCAATTGCGGCTGGTCCACCCCCAGTTGAAAGCCGATCATGCCGCCCATGGACAACCCTACGTAGTGGGCCGGCCCCAGGTTCAGGTGCTCGATAAGCGCCACCAGGTCGGCGCTGAACCCCGCGATGCTATAACGCTCGCGGGGTTTGTCGGAGCGCCCGTGGCCGCGCACGTCCGGCACGATCACCCGGTAGCGGGCGGCCAGCGCCGGGATCTGTTCTTCCCAGTCCAGGGTGCTGGAACCCAGGCCGTGGACCAGCAGCAACGGCGTGCCGTGCCCATATTCCTCATAGTGCAGGTTGCAACCTTCGTGTTCGAAATAGGCCATGCGTTACCTCCGTGTCAGGCTTGTTCTGGGGCGGCGAACGGTGCGTCCAGGGGGGCGGTGTCGAATGTGCGCAACAGCTCGATAAGAATCTGCGTCGCCGGGCCGAGCGGCTTGTCCTTGTTCGAATACAGGTAAAAACTCGGGTTACGGCTGCCGCCCTGGTCCAACGGTAGCAGCTTGAGCGTACCTTCCTTGAGTTCCCGTTCGATCATGTGCCTTGGCAACCAGGCAAATCCCAGGCCGCTGCCAACGAACGTGGCGGCGGTGGCCAGGCTACCGACGGTCCAGCGCTGTTCGGCACCGAGCCAGCCGACGTCCCGTGGCTGCTGGCGACCGGAGTCGCGGATGACCACTTGCAGCTGGCTTTCCAGATCCTGGAAATTCAGTTCGCGATTGAGCCGGTGCAGCGGATGTTCCGGATGGGCGACCGCGACGAACTCGACGTCGCTCAACTCCGCGCCCAGGTAACCGGGAATGCTGAAACCGCTGATGGCCAGGTCGGCCACGCCCTCGAGCAGCACCTCTTCGACACCCGACAGCACCTCTTCGCGCAGGCGCACGCGGCAGCCACGGCTTTGCGGCATGAACGCGGTCAGTGCGCGGACCAGGCGGGCGCTCGGGTAGGCGGCATCGACCACCAGGCGCACTTCGGCTTCCCAGCCTTGCTCCATGTGATGGGCCAGGTCTTCGAGCTGGCTGGCCTGTTTCACCAGTTGGCGGGAACGGCGCAACAACACGCCGCCAGCCTCGGTGAGCACCGCCTTGCGACCGTCGATGCGCAACAACGGCACGCCGAGTTGGTCCTGCATGCGCGCCACGGTGTAGCTGACCGACGATTGCGAGCGATGCAGCGCCTCGGCGGCCTGGGCGAAACCACCGTGGTCGACCACGGCCTGCAGCGTTCGCCATTGATCAAGGGTCACGCGGGGCGCTTTCATGATGGGCTCCTATTGTCCTAAGCTGCGCAGTTCTTATTGGAGACTGCTGAATGAAAAAAATCTGTTGTTTATTACTGGCAATGTTGCCGTTGACTGCGTTTGCTTATCCGATCGATGTACAGAAAGAGCTCAATGGACTGAAAATCGACTACACCACCTACGCCTCCGATTACGACATGGGTTCGATCACCGTGAACAACTACGGCGACACCGCTGCCGAATGCGCGGTGGTGTTTCGCAACGGTCCTGAATCGCCAAAGACCCGCAGGATCAATCTCGACGCCGGCAAAAGCGCCGATCTTTCCGCCAAGTTCAACCGCAAGATCATCAAGCTGTACATCACCATGACCTGCAAGCCGAAATGACCTTCAGCGGAGCAAGCCCATCGCTGATGCTCCGCTTATAAACGAAATTCTTGATCGGTTATAGCAGTTATTTGCGCTTTTTAATCGATATGACGCTGTTTAACCTTCACTCCATCGACCTACAGCATTCTCAGATGGAGGCTACAGCCCATGTCCCGCGTTCTGATCATCGAAAGCAGTGCCCGTCAGCAAGACTCGGTTTCCCGTCAACTGACCCAGACCTTCATCGCCCAGTGGCAAGCCGCGCATCCGAAGGACCAGATCACCGTTCGTGACCTGGCCGTCAACCCGGTGCCACATCTGGATATCAACCTGTTGGGCGGCTGGATGAAACCCGCCGATCAGCGCAGCGATATCGAGCAAGTATCCCTGGAACGCTCCAACCAGCTGACCGACGAGTTGCTCGCCGCCGACGTGCTGGTGATGGCCGCGCCGATGTACAACTTCGCCATTCCCAGCACGCTCAAGGCCTGGCTCGACCATGTGCTGCGTGCCGGCGTGACCTTCAAGTACACCGAAACCGGCCCGCAAGGCCTGCTCAGCGGCAAGCGCGCTTACGTACTGACCGCTCGCGGCGGGATCTACGCTGGCAGCACCGCGGATCACCAGGAACCCTACCTGCGCCAGGTCATGGGCTTCATCGGCATCCACGACGTGACGTTCATCCACGCCGAAGGCATGAACCTGGGCGGCGACTTCCAGGAGAAAGGCCTGAACCAGGCGAACGCCAAGCTTTCCCAAGTGGCCTGAGTCGTTAATCGCCAGATAATCACCGGATGGTCTAGTGACCTGGCGCGTTACCCTTCAAGCCTGCACGCGCATCGAACCTCCCTTTGCACTTGTTGCTCCTGAGTGCTCTGGCCCGATTGAACGCTTTAGCGAGATCGGGCTTTTTTTTGCCCAGGATTTTGTGGGAGCGGGCTTGCTCGCGAATGCGGTGTGTCATTCAGCATTTCAGTCGACTGACACACCTTATTCGCGAGCAAGCCCGCTCCCACAGGGTTTTTGTATCGTTTGACTGTTCGCGATCCCCGTCAAAAACCGCTATCTTCGCCGCCATTCAAAACGAGGCGAGCATGGGCTATCTACTTTTTGTCACGCTGATCCAGGCGTTTTCCTTCAGTCTGATCGGCGAATACCTGGCCGGTCATGTCGACAGTTACTTCGCGGTGCTGATACGCGTGCTGCTGGCGGGGCTGGTGTTCATCCCGCTGACCCGCTGGCGTTCGGTGGAACCGGCGTTCATGCGCGGCATGTTGCTGATCGGTGCATTGCAGTTTGGTGTGACCTACGTCTGCCTGTACCTGAGCTTTCGCGTGCTGACGGTGCCGGAAGTGCTGCTGTTCACCATCCTCACGCCTCTGCACGTGACCCTGATCGAAGACGCGTTGAACCGTCGTTTCAATCCTTGGGCCTTGATCGCGGCACTGGTGGCGGTGGGCGGCGCAGCGGTGATTCGCTATGACCGGATCAACCCGGACTTCTTCATGGGCTTCCTGCTGCTGCAACTGGCCAACTTCACCTACGCCGCCGGGCAGGTGCTCTACAAACACCTGGTGGCGCGCCATCCGAGTGACCTGCCGCATTACCGGCGCTTCGGTTATTTCTACCTGGGTGCATTGGCGGTGGCGTTGCCGGCGTTCCTGATGTTCGGCAAATCCAACTTCCTGCCCGAAGCACCACTGCAATGGGGCGTGCTGCTGTTCCTCGGCCTGGTCTCGACCGCGCTCGGGCTGTACTGGTGGAACAAGGGCGCGTGCCTGGTCAACGGCGGGACGCTGGCGGTGATGAACAACCTGCATGTGCCGGTGGGGCTGCTGATCAATCTGCTGATCTGGAATCAGCATGAAGAGCTGGGGCGGTTGTTGCTGGGGGGATCGGTAATCTTGATGGCGGTGTGGATCAGTCGGTTGGGCATTCGCCAATCCGCGGTCGCACACTGAAAAGCTGAGGGAGAGAGCCGGCGCTAAAAAAACAAAACCCCTGAGGCCATCAGGCATCAGGGGTTTGGAAATCATGGTGCCCAGAGACGGAATCGAACCGCCGACACGGGGATTTTCAATCCCCTGCTCTACCGACTGAGCTATCTGGGCCGCGGCGGCATTAAACGTTTTTACGGCTGAGGCGTCAAGCAAGAAATCACAAAAACCTAATGAATACCTAAGCTTACGACTAGATTACATGACGTGTTTTTCAGGTGTGGGGATGTGGCTCGCGCCCAACACCACCGGTAGCAGCCCGGCGCGCAGATCCGTTCCACTGGGCTGCTGATAAAGGCTCAAGCCAAATTCCGGCAACACCGCCAGCAGGTAATCGAAAATATCCCCCTGGATCCGCTCGTAATCGGCCCACGCGGTGGTGCGGGTAAAACAGTAGATCTCCAGTGGAATACCCTGGGCCGTGGTCTGCATCTGCCGGACCATGCAGGTCATGTTGGGCTGGATCTCCGGATGACTCTTCAGATACGCCAGTGCATAGGCGCGAAAAGTGCCGATATTGGTCATGCGGCGGCGGTTGGCTGACATCGCTGCGACATTGCCCTGGGCTTCGTTCCAGGCCTTGAGTTCGGCCTGCTTGCGGCTGATGTAGTCCGTGAGCAGATGAACCTGGGACAGCTTCAGCTCCTCGTCATCGCGGATGAACCGCACGCCACTGGCGTCGATGAACAGGCTGCGCTTGATCCGCCGGCCACCGGACTGCTGCATGCCGCGCCAGTTCTTGAAGGACTCGGACATCAGGCGCCAGGTCGGGATCGAGACAATGGTCTTGTCGAAATTCTGCACCTTGACCGTGTGCAGGGTGATGTCCACTACATCGCCGTCGGCACCGACCTGGGGCATCTCGATCCAGTCGCCGACCCGCAGCATGTCGTTGCTGGTCAGCTGCACGCTGGCGACGAACGACAGCAGGGTGTCCTTGTAGACCAACAGGATCACCGCCGACATCGCTCCCAGGCCCGACAGCAGCAACAGCGGCGAACGGTCGATCAAGGTGGCGACGATGATGATCGCGCCGAATACGTACAAGACCATTTTCGCCAGTTGCACGTAGCCCTTGATCGAGCGGGTGCGGGCGTGTTCAGTGCGGGCGTAGATGTCCAGCAGGGCATTCAGCAAGGCGGAGACGGACAAGAGCAGGAACAGGATGGTGAACGCCAGCGCCACGTTGCCGAGGAACAGCATCGCGGTTTTGCCCAGCTCCGGCACCAGGTGCAGGCCGAACTGGATCACCAGCGACGGAATTATCTGCGCCAGACGCTGGAACACCTTGTTGTGCCGCAAGTCGTTGATCCAGTGCAGCGCGGGCTGGCGGCCCAGTATTTTGCTGGCGTGCAGGATCAGGTAGCGCGCCACTCGTCCGAGGGCCAGCGCAATGAGCAACAACACCACGAGTGCCAGGCTGGCGTGCACGATCGGATGCTGGTCGAGGGCACCCCAGAGGTCTTGGGCATTGAGCCAGAGCTGTTTGATATCCATGGGCAAAAAACGATTCTTCTGTGGGACGCGATGGGCGATTAGAGCATTTAAGACGCTTTGTATTACCGTCGGTGACAATTCGAGCAACAAAAAAACCACTGTTTACCGCCATTTGTATAAAGAAACTCGGCCTGAGCGCTCGAAACCGGTACCCTATGCAGCTGTTTTTTTGCATTTCTTCGAGGTAGCACCCGTGTTTTCCGAATTCGCCTTGCACGAACGCCTGCTCAAAGCCGTGGCCGAGCTGAAATTTGTCGAGCCAACGCCTGTGCAAGCAGCGGCTATTCCGCTGGCGCTCCAAGGTCGTGACCTGCGGGTGACAGCGCAAACCGGTAGCGGCAAGACCGCTGCATTCGTTTTGCCGATCCTCAACCGCTTGATCGGCCCGGCCAAGATCCGCGTCAGCATCAAGACCCTGATCCTGCTGCCGACCCGCGAGCTGGCCCAGCAAACCCTGAAGGAAGTTGAACGCTTCGCGCAGTTCACCTTCATCAAGTCCGGCCTGATCACCGGCGGCGAAGACTTCAAGGTCCAGGCTGCCATGCTGCGCAAGGTGCCGGACATCCTGATCGGTACCCCGGGCCGGATGATCGAGCAACTGAATGCCGGCAACCTCGACCTCAAGGAAGTCGAAGTGCTGGTGCTCGATGAAGCCGACCGCATGCTCGACATGGGTTTCGCCGAAGACGTACAGCGCCTGATGGACGAGTGCACCAACCGCCAGCAGACCATGCTGTTCTCCGCCACCACGGGCGGTTCCGGCCTGCGCGAGATGATCGCCAAGGTCCTGAACAACCCTGAGCACCTGCAGCTCAACGCGGTCAGCCAGCTGAACGAAACCACCCGCCAGCAAATCATCACCGCTGACCACAACCAGCACAAAGAACAGATCGTCAACTGGCTGCTGGCCAACGAGACCTACCAGAAGGCCATCGTCTTCACCAACACCCGGGCCATGGCCGATCGCATCTACGGTCGCCTGGTGGCCCAGGAATACAAGGCGTTCGTGCTGCACGGCGAGAAAGACCAGAAGGATCGCAAACTGGCGATCGACCGTCTGAAGCAGGGCGGGGTAAAAATCCTGGTCGCTACCGACGTCGCCGCTCGCGGCCTGGACGTGGACGGCCTGGATCTGGTGATCAACTTCGACATGCCGCGCAGTGGCGACGAATACGTGCACCGCATTGGCCGTACCGGTCGTGCCGGCAACGATGGCCTGGCCATCTCGCTGATCTGCCACGGCGACTGGAACCTGATGTCGAGCATCGAGCGCTACCTCAAGCAAAGCTTCGAGCGCCGCACCATCAAGGAAGTCAAAGGCACCTACGGCGGGCCGAAAAAGGTCAAGGCCTCCGGCAAGGCCGTTGGCGTGAAGAAGAAAAAGACCGACGCCAAGGGCGACAAGAAAAAAGTCGCCGCCAAGACCCCGACCAAACGCAAGAGCGTCAACCGCCCGAAGAGCGACTCTCTGGTGAGCAAGGACGGCATGGCCCCGCTCAAGCGCCGCAAGCCGGAAGCGCCGGCTGCTGAATAAGGCCCCGTAAAAATCAAAAGATCGCAGCCTGCGGCAGCTCCTACACTGGACCACCTGTAGGAGCTGCCGAAGGCTGCGATCTTTTGATCTTGTCTTTTTAGCTCTCGGCTTTCTTCTCTGCCGTCCCGAGCTCCTTCAATCGCTGATCGATCAACTGGCACTTGTCCGGCAAATCCTTGGAGGCCGTTCCAAGGTCCATCTTCTGCAGCTCGTCGTTGATTTCCTTGGCCTTGGCCGGGTTCTGTTCGGTGAGCCTGGTGACTTCCTTGGCCAGCTGCTCGCGCTTGAGGGTGGCCTCCTCGGGAGTGCAGGCCCAGACGGGCAGGGCGCAGGCGAGGGTGGTGGCGAGGGTGAGTTTCAGCAGGATCTTCATCTGTCGGGCCTCAGTTCCGGTTAAGGCGGGTTAACCGGTTGAGGGCTGGAACAGGGAAAAAGTTCACCCTCATCCGCCATGGCAGCAGCTCTTGGGCGCCTGATCCTCATACCGGTCATGGTGCCGCACCCAATCCATGATTTCGTCTTCATTGCGCCCCTTGGGCGTCAGGTCCAGGTAGTTGTAGGTACCGACCAGCAGATCCAGGCCCCGTGCATACGTCGAGTAAGTGTGGAAAATCTCGCCGGCCTCATTGCGATAAAACACGCTGAGACCGGGAAGTTCTTCTTCGCTGCCATCGGTTTTTTCGTAGTTGTAGGTGGCCTTGCCGGCGGCGACGTCTTCGGGGCGAGCCGTCACACCGAAGTCATAATTGAAATCGCAGCCTTCGGACGACACCCAGTCGAATGTCCAGCCCATGCGCCGTTTGAACGCCTGGAACTCGGCGAACGGTGCATGGGACACCGCCACCACCGCGACGTCGTGGTGCGCCAGGTGCTGGTTGGCGCCGTCGATGTGGTCGGACAGGAACGAGCAACCCGGGCAGCCCTCATCCCAGCCTTCAGCGAACATGAAATGGTAAATGACCAACTGGCTGCGGCCACCAAACAGGTCGGCGAGTTTCAGTTCGCCGTCGGGACCCTGGAAGTGGTAGTCCTTGTCGATTTTTACCCAAGGCAGGGCGCGGCGCTCGGCGCTGAGTCTGTCGCGTTCCCTGGTGAAGGCCTTTTCGTGGGCCAGATGTTGCTTGCGGGCGGCGAGCCAGTCTTCCCGGGACACGACCGGGTGATTCTGAATGTTCATCGGGCTTTCTCCTGCGTGAGGCGGGGAGGTGACTTACACAGCCTAGTCGTTTGACTTGCCGGTAATTCGACATGCCGCCGGTCGGTAGCGCTAAAAAGGTGGGCTGAACGGCTACCCCGCACTCGTGTCACAACCTATGAAGGCCCTCTCTCACGGGTACCGGAGGTTGAAACGGGATGACGACTTATAACTGGGATTTGATTGAACGCTTGCTGCACGAAGTCCAGAACGGTGCGAGCAGCTTCACGCCACGGCCCTACGCCGAGCAGTACGCCGCAGAGAAAGCATCGGAAGGCGAGCAGACGGAAAACCTGGATCACTTGAAGGCAGTTGCCGGCGAGTACGAAAAGCTGCTGCTGGAGCGAGGTTATATCGAACCTCGGCCGGAAGAGCAGGGTGGCACCGGTTCGAATTACATTCTGACGATCCGGGGTTCGAGGTTGTTGAGCCTGATCGACAGCAGTATTCCGGGCAATGACCATCCGCGGCAGGTTCTCGATGATCAGGAAGATGCACTGGACGAGCTGACGTTCGATGAAGTGGCTTCGAAGGCGCAGATTGCCTGAATAAAAAGATCGCAGCCTGCGGCAGCTACATGGATCGAGTGATTCTGTAGGAGCTGCCGCAGGCTGCGATCTTTTGATCTTTCAACCCTGCTTAGCCGCTTTCAGGCACTTCAAATCACTGAAATCCTTCCTCACGCCCTCGATTTTCGTCAGCAAGCGTTGACGTTGTTGCGGCGTACTTTCCGCCATCAAATCCACAAACAGCGCCCGCGCCTGGGCTTCGGTCTTGGCAAAAGCCTCGCGGTAAGCCGGTGTCCACAAGCTCTCGCGATTGACCAGAAGCGTCTCGATCCGCTGTGGGAATTGTGCGGTATGGCGCTGCGCCACGGCGGCACTGAATTGTTTCTGCCAGTGGATGCGGTTGGCGATCCATTGCGTATTCTGGTCGCCCAAGGCATTCGACCAGGCCATGACCCGCTGGTGTTGAGAGGCGTTGAGCGGTCCGAGCCATTCATTCAGGCGTTTTTCCATGCGCGCGCCACGCTGCTTGATCTGCTGCTCCAGCGACGGTTTGAGGTATTGCTCCTGGCGCTTGCGCTGGTCCTTGGCGAAGGCCTCGTTCATTTCCGCGACCTGATTGTCATCCAGGCCCTGCAGCAATTCGATGGCCGATGGTGTGATTTCCCGGGCCGTCTCGGCAATCGCCGCTTCGGCTTCCGCGGTGCGCGCCTGCAGCGCGGCATCGGTCACCTTATTGGTCTCGATCATTGACTGCAAGCGGTCCAGCCAGTCGAGATACCCCGGCATTTGCGTGGTGCAATGCCAATCCAGGTGTTCCTTCAGGCGTTCGCTCAGCCAGTTCTTTTGCTCACCGTTCATGTCCAGGTAGTCGCTAAGCGTCCAGGGAATGATCACGTCGAGGTTGCGATAGGCCAGGCCCATACGGCTGCACGCGCCGAGGGCAAGGGTGAACATGAGCACAAAGGCGATGTTTTTGATCCAGCAAGACATGGGCGAATCCTTGCGAAAGCCTGGCTTCTGCAACTGTTTTTCATCTGAACGCAGAATCAACCCGGCAGTTCAGCCCGTCAGTAGAACGCGTGTTCGGCCTTGAGGGTGAGAAGCGCGTCGCACTGGCTATTTTGCCCGGTATAAGCTGAACAATAGCTGCCGCTGAGGCTGGAGTCGCTGTAGATCAGGTCGAGGTCGATGCCCATGAACGGCCGGGACAGTTTCACCGACCAGTCGGTGAAGCTGCCGACGTAACCGCCGTCCACCGCGACCGGCGTGTTCAGCTGATGGGTGGTGTATTTCATGCTCACCCCGATGCCGAACGGCTGGTTGCCCCGCAGGTCGGCAAACAGGGTGCTGTTCTGTTTGTCCGGGTCGTTGCTCAAGGCTGCGCCGAAACGGCTGCCCAGCAGGGTCAGGCCACCGAACACTTCCTGGCTGTCGAGGGTGTCGACTTCGGGATAGCTGTAATGGATGACGCCCACTTCGTAGCCAAGGACCTGGTCGAAGGGTTGCTTGAAGCCGGCGTAAGAGTCGATCTCGAGGTTTTTTCCCGGGCTGATGCCCATGCTCGGCGACCATTGGCCAAAGTAGAAGCCGCTGTCATGGGTCAGGTCCAGGCCGCCATGAAACGAGCCGACGGCCGATGGCTTGACGAGGCCCTGGGCCATGCTGCGGCTGGGGCTGGTTCCGAGCTTGAGGTCGAAATCCCCCAGCTCGCGCTGAAAGATTTGCCCATGCACCGCCGGACACGCCAGCAGGCCGGCAAGCAGCAAGGATAAACAAGAAGGTATGCGCATGCGTCACTCCATGAACAGCGAGCGCAAGCTTGGGCCTGCTGAAACGCTTGATCCAGACGCGTGCAAGGATACCGACGAATGACAGGCAGCGTGGCCCGTTCGTCGATTTCTACAAGATTGGAGGTTTTGCAGCGGGGGTGTAGCAGGGTTCCAGTCCAAGCGCTTCGAAGCTCAAAGCGCTTAGGGACCAGGTGCAGCGCAGGGTATTACTTCTTGCCGAGCGTGATCTGCTTGGACGGGCCGAATGTCTGGCCGCTGACACCTTTGGCAATTTGCTGGATTTCACCACCGGATTTGAGAAACGCAGCGATCTGGCTGTTGATCGACTCGCTGGTTTCGACGGCTGGAGCTGGCTTTGCTTTGCTGTTGGATGCTTTTACACGCATGGCGGCCATTAACCTGTAGAAAATTAACTTGGCCAGGCATCGTACAGGATTGACTGCCTATTTGCTTGGTAAATATCCGCTGGAGGACATTGGGCGGTGGTGCGACAAAATGCAAGTTGTTATTTGCGATATTGCCCTAAGCCGCTGTTTTAAATAAGAACCTGGCTTGGAAAACAGCGTCCCGTCCAGCGTGGGCGGCAGGGAAACTGACGGATCAGTCAGACGAGCGGCCGATCAGTGAGTGCAAAACCGAGAAAAATTAAGGCTTTGCGGGGAATTTCTGGCTCCACCGGGCTGACCGCCGAACCTGACCGCTAAAACCGGGTAGAATGGCGCCACGCAATGAGGGTATTGGACATGGCTTTAGTCGGGCGTTACAACAGTTTGCAAGTAGTTAAACACACTAACTTCGGTTTATATCTGGACGGTGGCGCGGATGGCGAAATCCTGTTGCCGAATCGTTATATTCCCAAGGATATTCCCAGCGAAGACGAAGACTGGCTCAACGTTTTTGTTTATCTGGATAGCGATGACAAACTTATCGCAACTACTGAAAAGCCGAAAGTTCAAGTCGGTGAATTCGCCAGCTTAAAAGTTGTTGAAGTCAACAGCATTGGCGTGTTCCTGGATTGGGGGCTGCCCAAAGACCTGTTGTTGCCGTATTCGGAAGAAAAGCGCCAGATGCAGGCCGGTGAATACGCCGTGGTGCATGTATACCTCGACAAGCACACCCGCCGCATAACCGCGACGGCGCGTCTGGACCGGTACCTGGACAAGACGCCCGCCAACTACACCCCGGGGCAGGAAGTTGACCTGCTGGTGGCCGAAGCGACCGACATGGGCTTCAAGGCGATCATCAACAACAAGCACTGGGGCCTGATTCACAAGAACGAAATCTTCAAGTTCATGCGCGCCGGCAAAGAAGAGAAGGGCTTCATCAAGGAAGTTCGCAGTGACGGCAAGATCAGCCTGAGCCTGCAACCGGTGGGCGTCGAAGCGGCCAGCAGCCTGAACTCGAAGATCCTCGCCAAGTTGCGCGAGAACAACGGTAGCCTGGCCGTCAGCGACAAGAGCGATCCGACCCTGATCAGCAGCATGTTCGGCGTCAGCAAGGGCAACTTCAAGAAGGCCATTGGTGCGTTGTACAAGAACGGCCAGATTGTCATTCATGCCGATCGTATTGAACTGAGCTGAACGTCCCATGTTCCGTGTTGCCGAGGTAGAACGGTGAGCGCCACCCGGCGCAGCGCCGATGGATTTGCCCTGCAAGTGATGGTGGGCTTGTGCCTGGTCTGGGGTATTCAGCAGGTGATGATCAAATGGGCGGCGCCCGATATTGCGCCGGTCATGCAGGCAGCCGGACGTTCGGGCCTGTCCGCGCTGCTTGTGGGGTTGTTGATCTGCTGGAAGGGCGGCTGGGATCAGGTGGGCGCCACCTGGCGCGGCGGGCTGTTGGCCGGGGCCCTGTTTGGCCTGGAGTTCCTGTTCATTTCCGAAGGCCTGCAGCTGACCACGGCGGCGCACATGTCGGTGTTCCTCTATACCGCACCGATTTTCACCGCGCTGGGCGTGCACTGGTTGTTGCCCAGCGAGCGTTTGCGCCCCGTGCAATGGCTGGGCATTTTCCTCGCCTTCGTCGGGATCGGCATTGCCTTTGCCGGTGGAGTGTCCTGGGATAACCTCGATCGCCGCATGTTGCTCGGCGATGCGCTGGGCGTCCTGGCAGGAGCTTGCTGGGGGGCGACCACCGTGGTGGTGCGTGCATCGCGCCTGTCTGAGGCGCCGGTGACCCTGACCCTGTTTTACCAACTGATCGTCGGTTTCGTCGGCCTGTTGCTGATTGCGCTGCTGAGTGGCCAGATCACCCACGTCAGCCTGACCCGCGTGGCGGTGGCCAGCGTGCTGTTCCAGGGCGTCGTGGTGTCGTTCTTCAGCTACCTGGTCTGGTTCTGGCTGCTGCGTCGTTACCTGGCGGCCAACCTGGCGGTGTTTTCCTTCATGACGCCCTTGTTCGGCGTGACGTTCGGGGTTGTCCTGCTGGGGGAGGCGCTGAGCCTCAATTTCGTCATCGGTGCCGTGCTGGTGCTGCTGGGGATCACCTTTGTCAGCGCCGAACAGTGGGTGCGTCGCCGTTTGCGCAGGGCGCTCGGGCAGTCTTGAGTATGCCGGTCGTCATCTGCAACGCGCCTGGCTGAACGCTTGTCGTCGGATTGTGATCCATTCAGTAACAGATCGTTGCTATGTTTGGCGAGCATTGCTCGGCACTTCGGACTATTATCAGTGCGAAGCGACTACAGAATTCCGGTCGCCCGGCACTACCCTGAAGGGGGCATCATGAAAGAGAAAATCCAAAACTGGCTGCACGACCTGGGTGTTGCGCTCGGTTTGATTGAACCGCCTCTGCAACCTGTGCCTATTCGTACCGACGACGAACAACGCCGTCGCCAGCAGCGTCGCCGGTAAACGCGACGCCGTTTTGCAGCAGCAGCCAAAGGCTGCTGCTCGATAAGCAATGAGTGCTTCCAGGGAGATCGGCCAGGTCAACGCCGTCCGATCTCCATCAAGAACCGGCTCAAGTCGTTCGCCGTCCTGGCGGTCTTGAGCATCCGGTCTTCCTCGACGGTGAACGCCGTCAAGCCGAGTTCGTCTTCCAGATGGAAGATCAGCTCTTCGATATCCGCTTTGTCCAACCCCAACGACTTCAGGCGTGCGAGCGTTGCCACTGGTCAATCATGTGGCGCAGGTGCTCCCCGGAAAAACTGCCGAAATGCCCGCCATGCACCGTACGGATCGGCAGGGCGCGCAGGCGCTGTAGACTGTGTGCGTAGTCGTCCAGGTTGGAGTGGTAGGCGTCTTCGATCAACGGCCCGTCGTAGATGATGTCGCCGCTGAACAGGGTCTCGGTGGCCGCTTCGTACAGGCTGATGCCGCCCGGCGAGTGCCCCGGCGTGTGCAGCACTTGCAGCACCCGGTTGCCCAGGTCCAGTACATCGCCTTCCTCGATGGTCCCGGTGGCCGGTGCGGCCTTGACCCGATATTCGGCGTAGCACAATGGGCAATCGGGGTGCGCTTCGAACATGTCGTCGCCGACGAAAGCCTTGCTCAAGTCATTTTCGCCGTCCGGTGCGGCCAGGATGTCCGCCTCCGCTGGATGCACCAGGCGCTCGGCGAATTCGTGGTGCCCGGCAATGTGGTCGAAATGGCAGTGACTGGCCACCGCCACCAGCGGCCGCTCGGTGATCCACGGCAGTTGTTCGCGCAGGCTGACCAGTCCCGAGCCGCTGTCGAGCAGCAGGTCTTTGTCGCGGCCTTGGATGTGCCAGAGGTTGCAGCGATAGAAGGGGCGAATCCAGGGTTCATGAATCAGGCGGATGCCGTCACTGAGCTGTTTGACTTCGAACCACTGATCGCGGCTGACGATCTTCATGGGGCAGTTTCCTTCAGGCGAAAAAAAACGAGTGTGGCAACCGACGCCACACTCGTCGAAGAAAGCATCAAGTCGTTATGTTCAGCTTAGGCGGCGCTGGCCAGTGTCATCGGGCGACGAGACAGCAGGCTGACCACCACGAAGCTCACCAGGCTGACACCGAGGCTGTAGTAGATCGGCGTGTTGGCATCCATTCCGTCCTTGAACATGAAGACCAGGGCGGTGACAAAACCCAATGCCATGGCGGTGATTGCACCCGCCGTGGTGGCGCGTTTCCAGAAGATTGCACCCATTAGCGGGACCAGCATGCCACCTACCAGCAGGTTATAGGCCAGGGTCAGGGCGCTGATGACGTCATTCACAACCAGAGCGATACCCAGCACGACAACCCCGGTCAACAGGGTGAACAGGCGGTTGATGGTGACGTTCGACTGTTTGCCACCACGCAGTTTTGGCAGCAGGTCTTCGGTCAGAGTGGTGGACGCGGCCAGCAGGCCGGCGCTGGCGGTGGACATCATGGCTGCCAGGGCCGCAGCAATCACCAGGCCACGGATGCCGTCTGGCAGCGAGACTTTGACGATAGCGGCAAAGGCGTTGTTGACGTTATCCAGGTCCGGGATCAGAACGTGGGCGGCCATACCGATCAGTGCGCACACCAGGCCGTAGATGATGCAGTAGATACCGGCCGAAGTGCCGGCATACTTCGCCACTTTTTCGCTGCGAGCGGTGAACACCCGTTGCCAGATGTCCTGGCCGATCAGGATGCCGAAGAAGTAGATCATGAAGTAAGTGATGATGGTGTCCCAGCCAATGCTGGTGAAGCTGAAGCTGGCGGCCGGCAGTTGTGCGACCAGTTGATCCCAGCCACCGACACGGTACAGGCAGATCGGCAGCAGCAGGAACATCAGGCCGACGGTCTGGATGCCGAACTGGACGATGTCGGTCAGGGTCAGCGACCACATGCCGCCAATGGTCGAGTAGATCACGACGATGCCGCCACCCAGGAGCACGGAGATCCAGAAGGGCAGGTCGAACAACACCTGCAGCACCGTGCCGATGGCCAGGATCGAAGTCACGCCGATCATCAGGGCGTAGGCCAGCATGATGGTCGCGCTGGCGGTACGGGCCATTGGGTTATAGCGTTTCTCCAGCACCTGGGTGACGGTGAACACTTTGAGTTTCAGCAAAGGTTTGGCAAGGAACAGGTTCAGCGCGACGATCCCGCAACCCAGTGCAGCGCAGAGCCAGAAGCCAGAGATGCCATGCACGTAGCCCAGACGCACGGTGCCCACGGTGGACGCACCGCCCAGGACGGTGGCGGCCATGGTGCCCATATACAGGCTCGGGCCGAGGTTACGACCGGCAACCAGGTAGTCTTCGTGGGTCTTGGCCTTGCGCATGCCGTAATAGCCGAGTATCAGCATCGCAGCGGCGTAGATGAGTACGACGAATAAATCCAAAGCCATGATGGCGTGTCTCCGATTGTCTTTTTTATGTGAGGCTGAAAATCAATCCCATGTGGGAGCGGGTTTGCTCGCGAAGGCGGCGGCACATTCAAAATTAATGTGACTGACCGATCGCTTTCGCGAGCAAGCCCGCTCCCACAGGGGTAATGCGTTTACTCAGGCGACCTGTCGCATCGCCGGTTTAACGAGCGGGTCCGTGCTCTTGCTGCGTGGATCATTCGGGCCGAACACCGCGCGGGGTTCCGGGAACAGGCTCAGCAGCGCCAGGTACACCAGCGAAGCCAGGCCCAGGGTGACCGGCAGGCTGACGTCGATACCGCCGGCCAATTCGCCCAGTGGTCCGACGAACTGCCCCGGCAGGTTCACGAAGCACAAGCCGACGGCCGCGCTCGGGATCCAGGCACCCAGGCCACGCCAGTTCCAGCCGTGGGTGAACCAGTAGCGGCCACCTTTCTCGCCGCGGGTGAACACTTGCAGGTCATCCGGGCAGTAGAAGCCGCGACGCACCAGCAGGCCGATGATCATGATCACCATCCATGGGGTGGTGCAGGTGATGATCAGCACGGCGAAGGTCGACACGCTTTGCACCAGGTTCGCCGCGAAGCGTCCGATGAAGATGAAGGCAATCGACATCACCCCGATCAGCAACGTCGCCTTGACCCGCGACAGCACCCGTGGAAACACGCTGGACATGTCCAGCCCGGTGCCATAGAGCGAGGTGGTGCCGGTGGACATGCCGCCGATCACCGCAATCAGGCACACCGGCAGGAAGAACCAGCTCGGTGAAACCGCCAGCAGGCCGCCGACATAGTTGTTGGCCGCGATGTAGTCCGGTGCCTTGATCGCTACGATGGTGGCGGTGGTCAGGCCAAACAGGAACGGGATGAAGGTCGCGATCTGCGAGATCACCACAGCGGCCATGATCCGGCGCTTGGAGGTTTCACGCGGAATGTAGCGCGACCAGTCGCCGAGGAACGCACCGAAGGAGATCGGGTTACTCATGGCCACCAGCGCAGCGCCGATGAAGGCCGCCCAGAAACCCGGTTGCCCCATGTTCACAGTGCCGGCGTAGTTCGCATCGAAAGGCCCTGCAAACGCGAAGACGCCCAGCAGGAACAGCAGGCTGGCGCTCCACACCGCGATCTTGTTGACCCACAGCAGGAAACGGAAGCCGTAGATGCACACGGTCAGCACCAGGATCGCGAACAGACCGTAGGCCAGGCCCAGGGTCAAGTCGGTTTCCGGCAGGCCGATCAGGCGTTTGGCGCCACCGATCAGCGCATCCCCCGAACTCCACACCGAGAGCGAGAAGAAGGCGATGGCGGTCAACAGCGACAGGAACGAACCGACGATCCGCCCGTGCACGCCGAAGTGCGCACCGGAAGACACGGCGTTGTTGGTGCCGTTGATCGGACCGAACAGGCCCATCGGCGCGAGGATCAGCGAACCCAGCAACACGCCCAGCACGATCGCCAGCACGCCCGCCTGGAAAGACAGGCCGAACAGTACCGGGAAGCTGCCGAGCACGGCGGTGGCAAAGGTGTTGGAACCCCCGAAGATCATCCGGAACAGGTCCGTGGGGCCGGCGGTGCGTTCGTTGTCCGGGATCTGTTCGACCCCGTGGGTTTCAATCTGCGTAAGGCTTTGGTCGTTGTTGTTGTTATTCATGATCTGCTCCGATCATAAAGGCGCGCTCATCGTGTGTGAGCGTCACCTGTTTGGCTAAGGGGTTGGCAGCCCTTCCGGCATCGCGGACAAATGTTCGTGGCAGGCCAGCCATAGGCCTTGTTGTTCTTGGCCAGACGCTTGTTTCTTGAAAACAATCGTCTCGCGCTCCTGGCTGAAGTGTTGCTCCCCTTGCATGCGCAACTCGGTGGCCACGTCATGGATGAAAATCGCCGCGTCACCCTGCAGGCTGACGAAGGCGTTGCTCGAGGTGCACGAAAGCACCTCGAAGCCGTCCTCGGCACGCCAGCTGTCCCACAACGCCTGGTAGGCATCGCGCGACAGCAGCGGCTGTTCGAGGGTGTAGAAGACGAAGCTGGCGTCGGCACTGAACGCGCCGAAGTAGGCTTCGCGATCGTTACGGGCGAAGGCGGACACCAGGTCGGCGGCCGCTTTCAAGACCTGATCACGTTGGTTCATGACCGATCCTCAGCGATGGACCACGCCAGGCAGTACGCAGAGCATTTCGTACAGCAGGTTGGCGGCCAGCAGCGAGGTGTTACCGGTGGTGTCGTAAGCGGGCGAGACTTCTACCAGATCGCAACCGATCAGGTCCAGGCCTTGGCAGCCGCGAACGATCTCGATGGCCTGAATGGTCGTCAGACCACCGATTTCCGGGGTGCCAGTACCCGGTGCCCAGGCCGGATCGATACCGTCGATGTCGAAGCTCAGGTACACCGGACCGCCGCCGACCTTCTCGCGTACTTCGGCCATCAATGGCGCCAGGGATTTGTGCCAGCACTCTTCGGCCTGGACCACACGGAAGCCCTGGTTGCGGCTCCAGTTGAAGTCGTCAGCGGTGTAGCCCTGGGCGCGCAGGCCGATCTGGACCACACGGTCCGGGTCGATCAGGCCTTCTTCGACGGCGCGACGGAAGGTGGTGCCGTGGGCGATTTTCTCGCCGAACATGTGATCGTTGACATCGGCGTGGGCGTCGATGTGCACCAGGCCGACCTTGCCGTGCTTTTTATGGATGGCACGCAGGATCGGCAGGGTGATGGTGTGGTCGCCGCCCAGGGTCAGCGGGATCACATCGTGTTCGAGGATGTTGTCGTAGGATTCTTCGATGATCCGCACGGCATCCAGCAGGTTGAAGGTGTTGATCGCCACGTCGCCGATATCGGCAACCGACAGCGAGTCGAACGGTGCAGCGCCAGTGGCCATGTTGTACGGGCGGATCATCACCGATTCGGCGCGGATTTCGCGAGGTCCGAAACGAGTGCCAGGGCGCAGGGAGGTACCGATGTCCAGCGGCACGCCGACAAAAGCAGCGTCCAGACCTGCAGCGGTCGGTACATGGGGGAGTCGCATCATGGTGGCGATGCCGCCGAAGCGCGGCATTTCGTTGCCGCCCAGTGGTTGGTGAAGAATCTTGTCCACGGGTAGGGCCTCATCGTCGTTGTTTTATTTATTGGGTTTCGCCGTTCACGGAAGGCACGGGCGAACCTTGTGGCGGCGATTCTGCGAAATGTAGTGGCCGGGAAGAATCGCTACGGGCAAATACTTAGTTCAGATTTTTCTAAACTAATGGCGGGAGCGGCGATAGACTTCCCGGCTTGAGAGATGTGTTGTCTGGGCGGGCTGATCGCCAGCAAGCCGGCTCCTACAGATTTGCGTTACGTCAGACCTGATCGCTGAACCTGTAGGAGCCGGCTTGCTGGCGATCGGTTGCGCAGCAACCGCCCATCCGACAACGCGGACTCACCTGAACAGGTTACGGAGCCCCCATGGCCAACGCTTTACCCGACCTCAAACTATTGCGCATTTTCGTCAGCGTGGTGCGTCATCAGGGCTTCGCCAACGCCCAGCAAGAGCTCAACCTCTCGACGTCGGCCATCAGTACCTACATGAGCCAGCTCGAAGCCGCCCTGGGCCTGGTCCTGTGCCATCGCGGCCGCGGCGGGTTCAGCCTGACCAGCAAGGGTGAACTGTTTCATCAGGAAACCCTGCGCCTGTTAGCCGAGCTTGAAGGTTTCGAACAATATGCCGCCGCGCTCAAGGGCGAATTGCGTGGCACGCTGAACCTGGGGGTGATCGACTCCACGGTCAGCGACAAGGCCCTGCCGTTCGCCGAAGCCATCGGCGCCTACAGCCAGGAGCACCCGGCGGTGCACTTGCACCTGTCGGTGATGAGCCCCTATGAACTGCAATTGGGTGTGCAGGACAACCGCCTGGACCTGGCCATCGGCGCGTTTTCCACGCGCATGAGCGGCCTGGTGTACATGCCGCTGTACCGCGAACAGCACTGGTTGTATTGCAGCACCCGGCATCCGCTGTTCAATGAACGGCGCATCCCCGAGCAAGTCATCACCCAGCAACGCATGGTCGGTCGCGGCTACTGGAGCCAGGCCGAACTGGCCCGTCATGGTTTCAAGCACAGCGCCGCAACCGTGGAGAGTATGGAGGCGCAGCTGATTCTGGTGCTGTCCGGCGCCTACATCGGTTACCTGCCGGAACACTACGCCCAGGCCTGGGCCGACAAGGGCGACCTGCGCGTGCTGCTGCCGGCCACCTTCGGTTACCAGGCGCCGTTCTCGATGATCGTGCGCCGGGGCCGCAGCCGCGAGCCGCTGATCCAGACCTTTCGCGACCTGCTCAAAGCACAACTCAACCAGGCGTGAAGAAGATGCCGAGAATTCAATGTCCCCGCTGCCTGCGCCCGCAAAGCCATTGCCTGTGCCCGCTGATCCCCAGCCTCGACAGCCGCACCCGGGTGTTGCTGTTGCAACACCCCAGCGAAGTGAACCATGCCCTGAACACCGCGCGGTTGGCGGCGCTTGGGTTGAACAATGCCGAGTTGATCGTCGGTGAGGTGTTCGAGGATCTACCGACGTTGTTGAACCAGCCGGGCTATCGGGCGCGGTTGCTGTTTCCCGGGGACGACGCGCAGCCGATGCAGGCCTGTGCCGCCGGCGATGAGCCGCTGTTGCTGGTGGTACCGGATGGCACCTGGCGCAAGGCGCGCAAGATGCTGCATCTGAATCCGTTGCTGGCAGCGTTGCCGAGGGTGACGCTGGCGGAGGGCGGGGTGTCCCGTTATCGCTTGCGCAAGGCACCGGGGCCTGGGGCGTTGTCGACGGTGGAGGCGATTGTGCAGGCGCTGGAAACCCTGGAAGCGCCAACCCGCTTTGCGCCGTTGCTCAGACCATTTGAAGCGTTGATCGAGGGGCAGATTGCGGCGATGGGGGAGGAGGTTTTTCAGCGTAATCATGGCGACAGATGATGTTGTATGTGCCGGCCTCTTCGCGAGCAAGCCCGCTCCCACATTTGACCGTATTTTTCCTGGAGGAACTCGGTCGAATGTGGGAGCGGGCTTGCTCGCGAAGGCGGCAGATCATCACCACAACTTTCGAATAACTACCGCTCGCGCATCGCCTCGGTCCGCGCTTTCAACACCGGTTTCAGCAGATAATCCAACACCGTCTTCTCCCCGGTAATGATATCCACCGTCGCCACCATCCCCGGAATGATCAGCAACGGTTTCACATCCCCACCCAAGTGGTTTTTGTCGGTGCGCACCTGGATCAGGTAGAAACTGTTGCCCTTGTCGTCGGTGATGGTGTCGGCGCCGATCAGCTCCAGCTTGGCACTCAAGCCGCCATAGATGGTGTAGTCATAGGCACTGAACTTGACCATGGCTTTCTGGCCCGGATGCAGGAACGCCACGTCCTGTGGCCGGACTTTGGCCTCGATCAGCAGGTTGTCTTCCAGCGGCACGATTTCCACCATGTCACTGCCCGGCTGGACCACGCCGCCGATGGTGTTTACCTTCAGCATCTTGATGATGCCCTTGACCGGCGAGAGCACCGTGGTACGGGTCACGCGGTCGTCGATGGCGATGCTCGAGGCTGTGATTTTCGACAGGTCGGTGCGTTTCTCGTTCAGCTCTTTGGCCGCCTCCGAGCGGAATGTCTGTTCGGATTCATCAATCTTGCTCCTGATCTCGGCAATCGCCGATTCCGCCCGGGGAATGGCCAGGGTGGTGGCGTTCAGCGAACCACGGATTTCCACCGCGCTGCGCTTGAGCCGCAGGATCTCCACCGGCGACACGGCGCCGGTCTTGACCAGGGGCTCGGACATGGCCATTTCCTGGTTGACCAGCGCCAGGCTGGAGCCGTATTGCCCGGCTTTGGAGCGAAATTCCGCCAGTTCCTGGGTTTTTTGCCGCAGTTGTTCGGTCAGCGTGCGTTGTTCGCTGGCCAGTCGACGTTGCCGCTGTTCGTACAGCGAGCGTTCGTCTTCGGCCACTTGCGGCGCCTTGGCAATCACTTCTTCCGACAGCTTGAAGGGTCGGCCTTCGGCTTCGGCCGACAGGCGTTCGACCTGCGCGGTCAGTGCGTAGCGATCGACCTCGCTTTCGCCCTTGTTCGACAGGTAGCGCGTGTCATCCAGGCGCAGCAAGGTGTCGCCCTTGTTCACCATCTGCCCTTCACGCACGAAGATCTCGGTGACGATGCCACCCTCGAGGTTCTGGATCACCTGGACCTTGCTCGACGGAATCGCCTTGCCTTCGCCCATGGTGACTTCCTGCAGCACCGCGAACCTGGCCCAGGCCAACGCGCTGATCAGCAACGCGGCGGCCAGCCACACGGTAATCCGCGACCAGCGTGGGGAATCCTGCAACGCGGCGCCGGCCGTTTCCGGCATGAACTCGGCTTCGGCACTCTTGCTGAAGCTGTCGAAGTAGCCACGTGCTTTCGAAGAATCCGATGAAGCGGACATAGGCAACTCCTAGACGGCCGCAGAGCCGACACGGCCCTTGCGCAGTGCATCGATGACCGCTTCTTTCGGGCCGTCGGCGACGATCCGCCCGTTGTCCAGCACGACCAGGCGATCGACCAGGCTGAGCATCGAGGTGCGATGGGTCACCAGCAGCAGGGTCTTGCCCTGCACCCAGGTGTGGAGTTTTTGCCGCAGGGCGTCTTCGCTGCTGTTGTCCATCGCACTGGTGGGTTCGTCGAGCAGCATGATCGGCGGGTCGAGCAGCAACGCCCGGGCCAGCAACACGGCCTGGCGTTGGCCACCGGAGAGCAATTGCCCGCGCTCGCCGACTGGGCGGTCGAAGCCTTGCGGGTGTTGCCGGGCCAGTTCGGTGACGCCGGTCAGTTCAGCCACCTCGAGCATGCGCGCGTCACTGATGTAGCGCGCCCCCAGGGTCAGGTTGTCGCGCAGGCTGCCGGCCAGCAGCGGCAGGTCATGGGCGACGTAGCCGATCTGATGGCGCAGGTCCGCGACGTCCAGTTGCCGCAGGTCCAGGCCATCGAGCAGCAATTGGCCCTGGGCCGGTTCGTAGAAGCCCATCACCAGGCGCGCCAGGGTGCTTTTGCCCGAGCCGCTGCGACCGATGATGCCGATCCGTTCGCCGGGTTTCACGCTGAAGCTGACATTGGCCAGCGCCGGGGCATTCTGGCCGTTGTAGTGGAAGGTCACGCCGACCACATCCAGGGCGCCTTGCAGTTGCGTGCGTTCCAGCGGCCTTTGATTGGCATCGCGTTCTTGCGGCAGGGACATCAGTGCGTCGGTGCTTTTCATGGTCAGTTGCGCTTGCTGGTAGCGCGTGATCAGGCCGGCGATCTGTCCCAGTGGTGCCAGTACCCGGCTGCCGAGCATGTAGGTCGCCACCAGTGCGCCGACGCTGAGGTTACCGGCGATGATGCTGTAGACCCCGGCGACGATGGTCGCCATGCCGGAAAACTGCTGGATGAACAGCGTGCCGTTGGTGGCCAGTGCCGAGAGGTTGCGCGCATGGCTGTCGAGGCGGGTGAGGGCGCCGTGGGTGCTTTCCCATTTGTGCTGGCGCTCGCTTTCGGCGCTGCAGGCCTTGAGGGTTTCCAGGCCGCCGAGGGTCTCGATCAGCAGGGCCTGGCGTTCGGCGCCCAGGCTCAGGCTTTTCTGCACGGTGTCGCGCAAGCGCGCCTGGATGATCATGGCGAAAATGATCGTGATCGGAAACGCCAGGACCGGGATCACCACCAGCCAGCCGCCCAGCAGGCCGATCACCACCAGCATCAGCAGGGCAAAGGGCAGGTCGATCAGGCTGGTGAGGGTCACGGCGGTGAGAAACTCGCGCAGCCCCTGGAAGTCGTGAATGCTCTGGGCAAAGCCACCGATGGTCACAGGCTTGGCCTTCATCGCCATGCCGGTGATGCGTTCGAACAGGGTCGCCGAGAGAATCACGTCGGTCTTCCTGCCGGCGGTGTCCAGCAAGTGCGCGCGCACCACCCGCAGCACCAGTTCGAAACCGGTACCGATCAGCAGGCCGATGGCCAGCACCCACAGGGTCGAGGTGGCCTGGTTCGGCACCACGCGGTCGTAGGTCTGCATCACGAACAGCGGCACCATCAGGCCCAGCAGGTTGATCAGGAAGCTCGCCAGGATCGCGTCGCTATACAACCATTTCGACAGCTTCAACGTGTCGCGAAACCAGGCCTCTACCCGCGGCACCAAGGGGGAACGGAGGTCTTCGAGTTCATGCCGGGGTCGGGCGAACAGCGCCTGGCCACTGTAGTGTTCGGCAAGCTCTTGAGTGGTGGTCCATTGCTCGCCGCCATCGGCTTCGCTGGGCAGGACCAGGACCCGGCCATCCTCGCCAAAGCGGCGCAGCACGGTGGTGCGGCCGTTGTTGAGCAACAGCAGCACCGGCAGGTTGAGCGCGCTGATGTCTTTCAGGTCGCGGCGCAGCAGACGCGCCTGCAATCCCGCCCGGGCCGCTGCGCGGGGCAGCAGGTCCAGGCTCAGGCGTTGGTGTGCCATTGGGAGCCCGGCACTGAGGCTGGCGCGACTGACCGTCGCGCCGTGGAGTTTGCAGAGGATCAACAGACCGTCCAGAAGCGGGTCATCGAAGCTCAGGCGTGGATCGACACCGGTGTTGGCGGTTTCCATGCTGGTCACATTGATCGCTCCCGTTGCGCTACGGCATATGGCATGGGTATCTGCTTGAACACCTCCCCCTGTAGGAGCTGCCGCAGGCTGCGATCTTTTGATTTTGTTTTTAAGAAGCAAGATCAAAGATCGCAGCCTGCGGCAGCTCCTACACAGGAGTCATCTAAGTTCAGGCAGGCGAGCTTCGCTTTTCACTTCCGCCTGGGCGACGGCGTCGGCCGGCAGCACCACGTGTTGCTTGCTCAGCAACTGGCCCATGTTCGCCAGCACGCGGTACATCGAATACTCCTCGGTGTAGCGGACCTCGGTGTAGCGGCGGTTGGCGTTGTACAGCTCGTTTTCGCTGTCCAGCAGGTCGAGCAGGGTACGTTGGCCGAGGCCGAACTGATCCTGATACGCCACGCGCACGCGTCGGCTGGTCTCGGCGTACTCGCGGGCGGTCGGCGTTTGTTTCTTGGCGTTGACCATGGCGTTCCAGGCCAGGTTGATGTTTTCGTTGAGCTGGCGCAGGGCGTTGTTGCGGATGTCCATCGCCTGATTGATCTTGTGGGCATCGGACTGCAGGCGCGCCTTGTCGCTGCCGCCGCGGAACAGGTTGTAGTTCATCACCACGCCGACCCGCCATTCGTTGTCATGGCCTTCTTCGCCGGCGATGTTGTTGTTCGCGCCCACCGCGGCTTCGGCGTCGAAGCGTGGGTAGAACGGCGACTTGGCGACTTCGTACTGGCTCTCGGCCGATTGCACGTCGGCCTGGGCGGATTTCAGGTAGGGGTTGTTGTCGACCATGCTTTGCTGGGCATCGGTCAGCGAGGCGGGCACTTCACCACGGATCGACGGCGGCGCTTCGAGCTCATCGGGCAGGCGCCCGACCACGGCGGCGAAGTTCGACTCGGCGTCGGCCAGATCGACTTCGGCGGTGTCGAGGTTGTTTTCTGCCAGGGCCCGACGGGCGCTGGACTGGTCGGCGTCGGCGTTGCTGCCGACCCCGCGCTCGGTGCGCAAGCCGATCTGTTCGTTGACGCGCAAGTGCGCCTGCAGGTTGTTCTTGGCCAATGTCACCAGCTCGCGGCGCTTGAGCACTTCGAGGTAGACCTCGGTGGTGCGCAGGGCCAGGTCCTGGGCGGTGCCCTGGGCGTAATACGCCCGGGAGTTGACGACGCCCTTGGTCCGCTCGACTTCGTTGGCGGTGTTGAACCCGTCGAAGAGCATCTGCCGCAGACGCAGTTCCGACTGGGTGTAATTGAGGATTTCGGTGTGGTGATTGCCCAGCGCCCGGGTGTTGGTGTTGTCGCTGTACCCGCGCCCGTACGCGGCATTCAGGTCCACCGATGGATAAAAACCGCCCTTGGCGACCTTCACGTCTTCGTCAGCCGACAGACGGCTGTCCACCCGCGATGCCAGCTCCGGGTGGGTCGCGATAGTGCTCTGGATCGCTTCGGTCAGTGACATGGCATGCGCTTGGGAACTGCAGGCAATTGCCAGCAAAACCGCGCTGCAGAGGGGGTTTAAAAGGCGCATGGTCCATCTCCCTGAATCCTAGTGGTACTTTATGCGTCGCCAATTATTTGACGACATTTATAGGTAAAACCGTTTCATGCTTGTAACAAGAGAGCTAAGAACATTTTCAGGCGGACCTAAGAAGTTTTTCTCATAAGACTTATGCCAAAAAAAACTTATGTACTCTGCCAAATCCAGCACATTGTTCACTGCGAAAGCCCTTGATTTATGTGCCTTATGGCGCTCATCACGGCTTGAGGAAAGTTCAAGTCCACTTATCGACAAAGAGCGGAGAAGTGCTGGAGGGGAGGGATGCGAGGCAGACTGGGGTGACGGTTTTTTGTCGCCAAGGTGATTCAGGACTGTTACGCAATGCTGGCGGATGACGTTATTTTCGACAGGTAGCCCAATGCCATTGATTGCAAAGGGGTTATCCGGTTCGCGAACAGCGGCGGCAATTCGCCAGGCAACCTGCTTGAGCCCATGTGCATGTTCTCCGCATTCAGACAGGGTGCCGACAAAGCGTTGGCAGCGGAGGGAATGCACATGGCTACGCTCATCGGTATCGTCAGCAAGGTTGTCGGTCAGGTCTTCGCGGTGGCGGGTGACGGCGCCCGTCGAGTGCTGGTCGAGGGGGACCGGTTGTTTGCCGGCGATCAACTGGTGACCGGGGCCGAAGGCGCGGTGGCGGTGCATCTGCAAAACGGCCAGGAATTGACGCTGGGCCGTGGCAGTAGCCTGCAAATGACTGACCAGTTGCTGGCGCAAACTTCGCCCCATGTGGATACCGCTGAAGCGACGACCCCGAGCCAGGCGCAGTTGACCGATGTCGAGCAACTGCAAAAAGCCATTGCCGCCGGTGACGACCCGACCCAGACCGCTGAAGCCACGGCGGCCGGCCCGGGTTCGACCGGACCTGCTGGGGGCGCACTGGGCGGGGGCCACAGTTTTGTCATGCTTGAGGAAGTGGGGGGGCATGTCGATCCGACCATCGGTTTCCCAACCGCCGGGTTCAACGGTATTCCGGAGTTTCCGCGGGAGCGGCACGACGGCGATCGCAACCCTGATGATGGCGCCTCTGCACCGCTGATTACGCCGCCAGTCATTACACCGCCTGTGGTGGTGGTACCACCCTTGGTAACACCACCTGAAGTCACGCCGCCGGTAGTCACACCACCGGAAGTCATACCCCCTGTCGTCACCCCGCCCGAGAACAATCCGGTCAGC
Organism: Pseudomonas sp. PLMAX; assembly: GCF_046042685.1. Classification (NCBI taxonomy): domain Bacteria; kingdom Pseudomonadati; phylum Pseudomonadota; class Gammaproteobacteria; order Pseudomonadales; family Pseudomonadaceae; genus Pseudomonas; species Pseudomonas sp. PLMAX. Next base: position 1,781,351 of record NZ_CP064949.1, read on the forward strand.
CTCAACGGGCTGTCGGTGGCGGGCGGTGAACTGACCGTCAAGGAAGCCAACCTGGCCGAAGGTTCGGCGAGCAATCCCGACGCGCTGACCCAGAGCGGCACCTTCACCGTCACGGCAGCTGACGGCCTGACCAGCCTGAGCATCGGCGGGATCAGCGTGATCAGCGCTGGCGTGGCCAACGGTTTTCCGCAATCGATCACCACGCCGCTGGGCAGCACCCTGACCATCACCGGCTACAACCCGACCACGGGCGTGGTGAGTTACAGCTACACCCTCAACGGTAGCGAAAACCATTCGACCGGCGACGGTACTCAACTCAGCGAACACTTCACCGTGGTGGCCGGTGACAGCAACGGCGACACCGCCACCGGTACCCTGGACGTCAACATCACCGACGACGCGCCCAAGGCGATCGATGACGCCCACGCCAATGCCGCCTCGGAAACCCTGCTCACCCTCGAAGGCAACGTCCTGGGCAATGACGTGCAAGGCGCCGACCGCGTCGCGACCGGCGCCAACAGCGGCCCAATCACCCCCGGCACCTTCGTCGGCACCTACGGCACCCTGGTGCTCAACGCCAACGGTACCTACACCTACACCCTCAATCCCGGCGACGCCGACTTCAAGGCCTTGCACGCCGGCGGCAACGGCACCGAGACCTTCACCTACACCCTGACCGACGCCGACGGCGACAGCAGCACCGCCAACCTGGTGCTGAACGTACACAATAACGACGACGGGGTGACCCTCGGTGGCCTGGACGTCGCAGGCGGCGAACTGATCGTCTACGAGAAAAACCTCACCTACGGCAGCGACCCCGACGCCCCGGCGCTGACCCAGCACGGGACCTTCACCGTGAACGCCCCGGACGGCCTGCAGAGCCTGAGCATTTCCGGCGTCCAGATTATCAGCGGTGGCGTGGTGCAGGGCTTGCCGATCTCCGGCAGCACCTGGATAGGCAGCACCCTGACCATCACCGGCTTCGACCCGGCCACCGGCGTCGTGAGCTACAGCTACACCCTCAACTACACCGAAACCCATCCCAACGCCGACGGCGCCAACAGCATCACCGAAAACTTCGAAGTCATCGCCGTGGATGCCGACGGCAGCGAGGCGCGCGGCGAAATCAACGTCAAGGTCGTCGACGACCTGCCGACCGCTCGCGCCGATGCAACCTCGGTGGCCGAGGGCGGCACCGTCACCGGCAACGTGCTGGTAAACGATATCGGCGGTTCCGATGGCTCCGCCGGTGGCGTGGTCGGCGTGCGTGCCGGCTCCGACACCTCGACCCCGGTGGATGGCGGCCTGAACAGCCAGATCAACGGCACCTACGGTTACCTGACCCTGGATGCGGCGGGCAACGCCGTGTACCACAGCTACCCGAACTCGGTGAGCGCGCCGGGCGCGAGCGATGTGTTCACCTACACCCTGCGCGATGCCGATGGTGACGAAAGCACCACCACCGTCACCATCGACGTGCACAACAGCTGCCTGGTCGCGGCCAGCGATCACGACGTGACCGTGTATGAAAAAGCCCTGGACCCGTACCAGGACGGTCAGGACCTGGCGCCCGGCAGCGTGACCGGCAGCCAGCCATACAACACTGGCGAAACCGCCAGCGGCACTCTGGTCGGTGCAGTTCACGGCGGCAGCGGCGCCATTACCTACAGCCTGCTCAGCAATGCCATCGGCACCTACGGCCAGCTGCTGCTGAACCCGGACGGCAGCTACACCTACACCCTGACTTCGCCAGCCAGCACCGCACCGCAAGCCAACGACGGCGCCAACACCCTGCACGAAAGCTTCACCTACCAGGCCGTCGATGGCCTGGGTAATGTGGTCACCAGCACTATCGTGATCAACATCGTCGATGACGTGCCAACCGCTATCCCGGACATCGCCTCGGTGGGAGAGGGCGGCTATATCGGCGGCAACGTGATCTGGAACGACAACGTGGGTGCCGATGGCCAGTTTGCTGGCGGTGGCGTGGTCGGCGTGCGCGCAGGCTCCGACACCTCGACCCCGGTGCACGGCGGCCTGAACACCCAGATCAACGGCACCTACGGTTACCTGACCCTGGATGCGGCAGGCAACGCGCTGTACCACAGCTACCCGAACGCGGTGAGCGGCCCGGGTGCGAGCGATGTGTTCACCTACACCCTGCGCGATGCCGACGGTGACGAAAGCACCACCACCGTCACCATCGACGTGCACAACAGCTGCCTGGTCGCGGCCAGTGACCAGGACGTGACCGTCTTCGAAAAAGCCCTCGACCTGACCCAGGACGGCCAGGACCTGGCCCCCGGCAGCGTGATCGGCAGCCAGCCTGGCAATACCGGCGAAACCGCCAGCGGTACCCTGGTCGGCGCGGTCCACGGCGGCAGCGGCGCCATCACCTACAGCCTGGTCAGCAATGCCATCGGCACCTATGGCCAATTGCTGCTGCACCCTGACGGCAGCTACACCTACACCCTGACCTCACCGGCCAGCACCACGCCGCACGCGGACGACGGCGCCAATACCCTGCACGAAAGCTTCACCTACCAGGCCACTGACGGCCTGGGCAACATCGTCACCAGCACCATCGAGATCAACATCGTCGACGACGTGCCCAAGGCGATCGATGACCACCACCTCGACACCGCCTCGGAAACCCGACTCACCCTCGAAGGCAACGTCCTGGGCAACGACGTGCAAGGCGCCGACCGCGTAGCGACCGGCCCCAACAGCGGCCCGATCACCCCCGGCACCTTCGTCGGCACCTACGGCACCCTGGTGCTCAACGCCAACGGTACCTACACCTACACCCTCAATCCCGGCGACGCCGACTTCAAGGGTTTGCACGGCGGTGGCAACGGCACCGAGACCTTCACCTACACCCTGACCGACGCCGACGGCGACAGCAGCACCGCCAACCTGGTGCTGAACGTGCACAACAACGACGACGGGGTGACCCTCGGCGGCCTGGACGTCGCAGGCGGCGAACTGACCGTCTACGAGAAAAACCTCACCTACGGCAGCGACCCCGACGCCCCGGCGCTGACCCAGCACGGGACCTTCACCGTGAACGCCCCGGACGGCCTGCAGAGCCTGAGCATTTCCGGCGTCCAGATTATCAGCGGTGGCGTGGTGCAGGGCTTGCCGATCTCCGGCAGCACCTGGATAGGCAGCACCCTGACCATCACCGGCTTCGACCCGGCCACCGGCGTGGTGAGCTACAGCTACACCCTCAACTACACCGACACCCACCCCAACGCCGATGGCGCCAACAGCATCACCGAAAACTTCGAAGTCATCGCCGTGGATGCCGACGGCAGCGAGGCGCGCGGCGAAATCAACGTCAAGGTCGCCGACGACCTGCCGACCGCCAAGCCCGATGCGACCTCGGTGGGCGAGGGCGCAACCGTTACCGGTAATGTGCTGGTGAACGACGTTGGCGGCGCCGATGGCTCCGGCGGTGGCGTGGTCGGCGTGCGTGCCGGCTCCGATACCTCGACCCCGGCGCATGGCGGCCTGAACAGCCAGATCAACGGCACCTACGGTTACCTGACCCTGGATGCGGCGGGCAACGCCGTGTACCACAGCTATCCGAACTCGGTGAGCGAGCCGGGCGCGAGCGATGTGTTCACCTACACCCTGCGCGATGCCGACGGTGACGAAAGCACCACCACCGTCACCATCGACGTGCACAACAGCTGCCTGGTCGCGGCCAGCGACCAGGACGTGACCGTCTACGAAAATGCCCTGGAACAGCCATGCAACACCGGCGAAATCGCCAGCGGCACCCTGGTGGGTGCGGTACACGGCGGCAGCGGCGCCATCACCTACAGCCTGGTCAGCAACGCCATCGGCACCTACGGCCAATTGTTGCTGCACCCTGATGGCAGCTATACCTACACCCTGACTTCGCCAGCCAGCACCACGCCGCTGGCCAACGATGGCGCCAACGTCCTGCACGAAACCTTCACCTACCAGGCCACTGACGCCCTGGGCAACATCGCCACCAGCACCATCGTGGTCAACATCGTCGATGACGTGCCGACCGCAATCCCGGACATTGCGTCCGTGGGAGAGGGCGGCTACATCGGTGGCAACGTAATCTGGAATGACCACGCAGGGGCCGATGGCCAGTTCGCCGGCGGTGGTGTGGTCGGCGTGCGCGCTGGCGACGACACCTCGACGCCGGTGTATGGCGGGCTCAACAGCCAGATCAACGGCACCTACGGTTACCTGACCCTGGATGCGGCAGGCAACGCGCTGTATCACAGCTACCCGAATACGGTGAGTGGCCCGGGTGCGAGCGACGTGTTCACCTACACCCTGCGCGATGGTGACGGTGACGAAAGCACCACCACGGTCACCATTGACGTGCACAACAGCTGCCTGGTCGCGGCCAGCGACCACGATGTGACCGTCTACGAAAGTGCCCTGGAGCAGCCGTGCAACCCCGGCGAAATCGCCAGCGGTACACTCGTCGGCGCGGTCCACGGCGGCAGCGGCACCATCACCTACAGCCTGGTCAGCAATGCCATCGGCACCTACGGCCAATTGTTGCTGCACCCTGATGGCAGCTATACCTACACCCTGACTTCGCCAGCCAGCACCACGCCGCCAGCCAACGATGGTGCCAACGTCCTGCACGAAACCTTCACCTACCAGGCCATCGACGGCCTGGGCAACATCGCCACCAGCACCATCGTGGTCAACATCGTCGATGACGTACCGACCGCTACTGCCGACATTGCGTCCGTGGGAGAGGGCGGCTACATCGGTGGCAACGTGATCTGGAACGACCACGTGGGGGCCGACGGCCAGTTCGCCGGCGGTGGTGTGGTCGGCGTGCGTGCTGGCGACGACACCTCGACCCCGGTGCATGGCGGCGTGGGCAGCCAGATCAACGGCACCCATGGCTACCTGACCCTGGATGCGGCAGGCAACGCGCTGTATCACAGCTACCCGAACTCGGTGGGCGGGGCCGGTGCGAGTGATGTGTTCACCTACACCCTGCGCGACGGTGACGGTGATGAAAGCACCACCACGATCACCATCGACGTGAACAACAGCTGCATGGTGACGGCCCACGACAGCGGTGCGAGCGTCCACGAAAAAGCCTCGGAGCCCGCAAAAGGGGCAGACTTTACCGGGACCAAACCGAACTACAGTGTCTCCGGCGACAATGCCGATATCGCCCGCAGCGCCTTCGTCGCGAATACGGCGGCCATGACCGCGGTCCTGGTGGTCAGCGGAGCGCTGGGTGCGGTCAACGGTCACAACAGCGATGACCTGATCACCGTCAATCTCAAGCAGGGGGAAACCCTCAACCTGGATCACAACCTCACTGCCGGTCAGGTCAGCCTGGAGTACTCGATCAACGATGGCGCCTACACGCCCATCGCTGATGGCCAGACCCTTACGGCGAAGGAGGATGCGACCTATCACATCCACATCAGCAACATCCCCGACGGTCCGGGCCCAGGCGCAAACAGCGCTGAAAACTACGAGTTGAAGATGACCGTCGATTACTCCGCGGCCAAGGACACTGCGCCGGACCACAGCTACTCCGCCAGCGACCACCATGGCGGCAGCGACAGCATCAGCTACCAGGCTGACCACATCCTCACCGGGACAGCGGGGGATGACGTGCTGGTCGCCGACACCGGCAACAACGAGCTGCACGGTGGAGCAGGCAACGACTTGCTCTACAGCGGACCGGGCAACGACCTGCTCGATGGCGGCACGGGCATCGACACCGCGAGCTATGCCCACGCCACCGCCGGGGTCACGGTCAATCTCGGCGAGAGCGGCGCACAGAACACCATCGGTGCCGGCACCGACACCCTGACCGCCATCGAAAACCTGACCGGCTCCAACTTCAATGACTTGCTTACCGGCGATCACAACAGCAACATCATCACCGGTGGCCTGGGTAACGACGTGCTCAACGGCGCGGGTGGCGACGACTTCCTGATCGGCGGCCTGGGCAATAACACCCTCACCGGCGGAAGTGGCGCCGACACCTTCCAGTGGCTCAACGGCAACAGCGGTCACGACGTCATCACCGACTTCACACCGGGTGCCGACAAGCTCGACCTGTCGCAACTGCTGCAAGGAGAGACCAACACCGCGGCTTCACTGGATGACTACCTGCATTTCACCGTCAGCGGCAGCGGCGCGTCACTGGTGACCAGCATCGACGTCAGCGCCATGGCCGGCGCCGCGCCGAACCAGACCATCGACCTGGCCGGCGTCAACCTGGCCAGCCACTATGGGGTCATGCCGGGGGCGGGCGGGGTCGTTGGCTCAGCGGATGCGGCCACCATCATCAACGGCATGCTCAATGATCATTCATTGAAGGTGGATACCGTGTGACCTGAAAGCCGCAATAAAAAACCGCTCTTCCTGTGACAGGGGAGAGCGGTTTTTTTTGCCTGCGACCGTCCGCAGATCACATCGGCTGCGGCTCACCGATCAAGCGCCCCATCACGCCAAACACCCCCAATGCCCGGATCGCTTCCAGCTCCCCCTGGGTTTCCACTTTCTCGGCTATCAAGGGTAAGTCGATGCTGTGGGTCGTGCGGCAAACCGCCTCGATGAACAGCCGTTTATCATGCTCTGCATCGATGCCACGGATGTAGGCACCGTCGATTTTAAGGTACGCCAGCCCCAGTTGCGTGAGGTTGCCGATCTGGCTGAAATGGCCGCCAAAATGCTGCAGCCCGATGCGGTAACCGGTGGCGAGCAGGCTGTGGCTCAAGCGTTGCAACGGGTCTGGCGGAGGCAGTTGGCGCTCATCGATTTCCAGGGTCAGGAAGGGCGCCAGTTCCGGCAGGGATTCAAGCATGTCGAGGATCAGTTGCACCTGCGCCTGATCGCGCAAGGTGCTGCCGGACAGGCTCAATGCCAGGGGCATCCGGTTGATGACGAGGTATTCGAGGGTGGCTTCGAGCATCGCCAGGTCAAAGCGCGCCGACCAGCCAAACCGCTCGATCCACGGCAGGAACTGGCCGGCGGCAACCGCTTCGCCCTGTGGGTCGAGCAGGCGTGCGAGGACTTTGTGATGCAGCACCTGACGAGTGTCGGCGCATAACACCACCGGTTGAAAATACAACTGCAGCTGGCCTTCGTTCAGGGCAGCGTCGAGCCAGGTGTGCCAGTGGTGTTGGGCCTTCTTTGGTGCGCTGTCGCTGTGGCCCAACACGGCCCAGGGGCGCTCGGGATGTTGCCGGGCTTCGTTCAGTGCCTGGTCAAGTTGATGCAGCACGTGGCTCGCCGGGTCGCCGGGATGGAAGGCGACGATGCCCAGATGGGCGACGGGCATGCAATCACTCTCACCAGTCAGGCGCAGGTTTTCCAGGGTGGCGCTGAGCTCGGCGGCCAGGCGCGTCGCCTCCTCGGTATCGAGATCCGGTGCCAGCAGGCTGAATTCGCCACCGCGATTGCGCGCTGCCAGCCAGGTGCGCCGTTGCGGTACCTGAGTCAGGCGCTTGAGCAAGTCGCCGACCGCGCCAATCAACGCATCGGTGCGCTGCCCGCCAAGGCGTTGATTGAGCCCGGCCAAATCGTTGAGCTGCAGCATCAGCAGATGACCGTCGCCATTTTGCTCGGAGATCCGCAATTGATCGGCCAGTTGTTCATCGAGCAATCGCCGGTTGGCCAGCCCTGTCAGGCTGTCCCGGTAGGACTCGCCGAGCAGTTTTTCACTGCGCGCCGCCTCTTCGGCGAACAGCGTCTTGAGCTTCTCGACCATCTGGTTCATCGCCAGCACCACGCGTTTCAACTCCGGTGTGCGCGGCAGCGTCGGCAAGCTGAGAAACTCGCGTTTGCTGATAGCGTCGGCCTGGCGAACCATGGTGTCGAGCGGGCGTAATTGCCGACGCAGCAGCCAGCCACCGAACACTGCACTGAGCAGCCCGCAGAGCAGCAACCAGACGAGGCTTCCCAGTGTGCTGTCCCAGAGCTTGGCCAGGGCGAACTGGGGATTGCTCAACACTTCAACGCGCGCCACCTGTTGCCAGCCACGGGTGATCAATGCATCGCCGCCCTCGGGGCGCAAATTCACCAGGTTGACGAACCAGCCGGGCACGCCGTCGATTCGCTCGGGGACGCTGCGCTGCACCAGCACCTGCCGATTCTCCAGGTGGGTGACGCGGATGTCGCTGTAATAGCCGCTGTCGAAAATCGAGCTGACCATCAACTCCATCATCGCCGGGTCGTCGACCTGGGTGGTCAAGGTCAGGCCCAGGGCGGTCGCGGCGTCCTGGGCATGGGCGCGCAACTGGCCCAGCGTTTGCTCGCGAGAGCTTTCCAGGCTGGCATAAAAACTGCCGCTGAACGCCACCAGCAAGAACAGGCAGATGGCAAGAAACAACTGGTTGCGCAGTTTCATCGAGCGCTCCTTGGCGTGGCGACTAACCGTCGCCGACGGCGAATCCTTCGGTTTGCATTTTTTTCAGGACGTCTTGCCAGCGCGACAGTTTTTTCGAGTCGCCGCTGCGCGGGTGGCCAGGTTTGCCGGGCAGGTACAGGCCTTCGGCGTTGAAGGCATACACCGGCAACAGGTCCTTGCGCTGCGAGGCGGGGCGGATTTCGCCGATCAGGTTGTCGAGCACCAGCGGTTCGGCGCCAGGGCTGCTGTAATAGGTCAGCACCATGTGCGCCTGGTTCTGTTTCAGGGCCTTGACGTAGGTAATGCGCAGTTTGTCGCTGGGAATGCCCAGCTGGCGCAGGCTGAAATATTTCGCCAGGGCATAGTCTTCGCAATCGCCCGCGGCCTTGATCAGCGCCTCGACGGGCGTGGCCCAGTAATCGGCCTGGCGCCAGAGGCGGGCGTCGTCCTGGAAATCCAGCTGCTGGTTGAAGAAGCGATTGACCGCAGTTAATTGCTCCAGCTCGGGCAGGTTGCGTTCACCTTGCAGCATTTCACTCCAGGGTTGGAGACGTCCCTGGGTCGGCCCCAGGCTGGCATAGCGTTTTTGTGCGCTATGCGAAATCTGCGCGAAATCCCAGGCGGGCCAGGCGCTGGCAAGCCCGGCCAGGGGAAAACTGGCCAGCAGCAGCCATCCGCCAAACCGAAGTCGGAGTGTTGGCCATCCTGGACTACCCGGACTGCGCGGCATGACTGGCTGCTCGAGTGCAGAGACCTGAAGTCTAGGTGGTGGTCGGGTCAGCGTCGACCTGCAGGCGGGGGAATCTCAGGACTTGTGCAGGGTTTTCTGCTTGAGGATGTACAGGGTCACCAGCACCGCACTGGTCAGCATGAACGCCCGCGCCCAGGGCATCGGCACCAGGTAGCAGGAGAACAGGATGCTGGCCCACATCAGGCCAATGGCATAGACCTTGCCCTTGAGCGGAATGCCATTACCTTCGAGATAGTCACGAATCCACGGCCCGAGCCGCGGGTGATTGACCAGCCACTGATAGAAACGCGGCGAACTGCGGGCGAAACAGGCAGCCGCCAGCAACAGGAAGGGTGTGGTGGGCAGCACCGGCAGGAAAATCCCGATCACCCCCAGCGCCACGCTCAGCCAGCCGATGGCCAGCAGCACGTAGCGCAACATCAGGGAGCGGTTGCCTATGGGGTTGTCCATAGGCGGGACCTTAGTGATGGCGTGGCTTGAGGATCGCCGGTTTTTCGTCTGGTGCGTTGCACAGCAGGTACAGCGCAGTCAGGGCTTCCGGGATCTGCACGATCATGTCGTCCATCAGGTTGGCGTCGGCGGCGATGTCGGAGAACTCCGGTTGCTCGTCGAACAGGCCCGAACCGACCATGATCGGCAGGAGCATTTCGCTGACTTCGTCTTCGGCGGTTTCGAACCAGGCTTCTTCGCGCAGGAACACGCCTTCCATGAAACCGATGCACCAGCCGCGCAGTTCGGAGTCGTCCGGATCGTCGCCCAGGTCGAGGTCGCACGGCAGTTCGAACTCTTCATCGGAGGCCAGCTGGCGGGCGATGTGAGCCTTGAGGCCGATCAGCGTGGCTTCGATTTCTTCGCGTTGGGCTTCGCCGCTGTAGTGCGGCTCTTCGGCGAAGAGGGCGTCGATCCATTCACGGTCGGGAACGGTTTCGGAACAGATCGACAGCGCGGTGAGGTAGCCGTGGGCGGCCACGTAGTCCAGCGCCTCGTCATGCAGTTCATCGGCGTCGAGGAAGACTTGCAGGCGGGTTAGTTGCTCAGCGAAGGACATTAAAGGGCTACCTTGGGGAATATTCGATGCGGGAATTCTAGGCCTTCTTGAGCGCTTGGGCCAGCCGCGCGGCATATTTGCCCCTCTTGGATGCAGCATTCCCTGTAGGAGCTGCCGAAGGCTGCGATCTTTTGATCTTGCTTCTCAAAAAACAAAATCAAAGATCGCAGCCTTCGGCAGCTCCTACAGGTTCATCTTCATCCGCTCTTATCAGCGGTGCCCTGCGCGAGGGAGGGCTCGGGTATACTCGCGCGTTTTGTGATGCCCTGCTGGCGTCATGGCTGAAATGTGAAGCGACATGCAATGCGCACTTACGATTTGTCGGTGCAAAGTTGCGGGTTCTGCACCAGCCTTGCAGGGATGTTTCGGTGATTTTTGGAGTTTTTATGCTCGAACAGGCTCAGCGCGTCCTCAAGGACATCTTCGGCTACGACAGTTTCCGTGGCCGCCAGGGTGCAATCATTGAGCGCGTGGCCAGTGGCGGCGATGCCCTGGTCCTGATGCCTACCGGTGGGGGTAAATCCCTGTGCTTCCAGGTGCCGGCGCTGCTGCGCGACGGCCTGGCGGTCGTGGTTTCGCCGCTGATCGCGCTGATGGACGATCAGGTCGCGACCCTGGAAGAACTGGGTGTGGCCGCCGCGGCATTGAACTCCACGCTCAGTGCCGAGCAACAGCGTGACCTGGCGGCAAGGATCCGCCGCGGTGAAGTGAAAATGCTCTACCTCGCGCCCGAGCGTCTGGTGCAGCCGCGCATGCTGAGCTTCCTGCAAGGGCTGAACATCTCGCTGTTCGCCATCGACGAAGCCCACTGCGTGTCCCAATGGGGCCATGACTTCCGCCCGGAATACCTGCAACTGGGCCAGTTGGCGGAGCTGTTCCCCGACGTACCGCGCATCGCCCTGACCGCCACCGCCGACAAGCGAACCCGGGAAGAGATCGTCACCCGCCTGCACCTGCAGAATGCCGAGCGCTTCCTGTCGAGTTTCGACCGGCCGAACATTTTTTATCGCATCGTGCCCAAGGAGCAGCCGCGCAAGCAGTTGCTGGCGTTCCTCACCGAGCGTCGCAGCGATGCCGGTATCGTCTATTGCCTGTCGCGCAAGAAAGTCGAGGAAGTGGCGACCTTCCTCAGCGAGCAAGGCTTCCCGGCGCTGCCGTATCACGCCGGCCTGCCCAACGATCTGCGGGCCCACAACCAGAAACGCTTCCTCAACGAGGAAGGCCTGATCATGGTCGCTACCGTGGCCTTTGGCATGGGCATCGACAAGCCCAACGTGCGCTTTGTCGCGCACCTCGACTTGCCGAAGTCGCTTGAGGCCTATTACCAGGAAACCGGGCGCGGCGGCCGTGACGGTCTGCCCGCCGATGCCTGGATGGCCTATGGCCTGCAGGACGTGGTGATGCTCAAGCAGATGCTGCAGAACTCCGAAGGCGACGAGCGCCACAAGCGTCTGGAGCAACACAAGCTCGATGCCATGCTCTCGCTGTGCGAGGAAACCCGCTGCCGTCGCCAGACGCTGCTGGCCTACTTTGACGAAGACATGCCAGAGCCCTGCGGCCATTGCGACAACTGTGTCGATGGCGTGCAGACCTGGGACGCCACCGAACCCGCCCGTCAGGCCCTTTCGGCGATCTACCGCACCGGCCAGCGCTACGGCGTCGGGCACCTGGTGGATGTCCTGCTGGGCAAGGACAACGAAAAGGTGCGCAACTTCGGGCACCAGCACCTTTCGGTGTACGGGGTCGGCAAGGCGATGGCCGAAGGCGAGTGGCGTTCGCTGTTCCGCCAGTTGGTGGCTCGCGGCCTGGCCGACATCGACCTGGAAGGCTACGGCGGCCTGCGCCTGAGCGACACCTGCCGTCCGCTGCTCAAAGGCGAAGTGACCCTGGAACTGCGTCGCGACCTGAAGGCGCAAACCACGGCCAAGAGCAGCAAGAGCCAGGCGAGCCAGCTGGTGCGAGGCGAAGAGCGCGAACAGTGGGAAGCCCTGCGTGCCCTGCGGCGCAAGCTGGCCGAAGAACACGGCGTACCGCCGTACGTCATTTTCCCCGACTCGACCTTGCTGGAAATGCTGCGCAGCCAACCAACCTCGCTGGCGCAAATGGCCCGGGTCAGTGGCGTCGGCGCACGCAAGCTGGAGCGTTATGGCGAGGCGTTCCTCGAAGTCCTCGGTGGCCAGGTCGAGGCACCGAAAGTTGTCGCAGACCTGCGCCACGAGCTGATCACCCTGGCCCGTGCCGGCATGACGCCGTTGCAGATCGCCGGTCAGTTGCAATGCTCGGAAAAGAACGTCTACACCCTGCTCGCCGAGGCGATCGGCAAGCAGCAGTTGTCGCTGGAGCAGGCGCTGGACTTGCCGGAGGACTTGATGGGCGAAGTCCAGGACGCGTTCCTCGACGGAGAGGGCGAACTGCCGCCGGTAGCGGAAATTTCCGCGCTGTTCGCAGGGAGGGTGCCCGAAGGGGTCCTGTACTGTATTCGGGCGGCTTTGCAGTCCGAATTCGAACTTTGAATGACCAGCCTCATTGATGTAACGATTCAGTACAGAACAAGCCTTGCCTCCAGCCAAGGCTCATGCTTAGCTGACTAATTATTAGTATTTCTCTTATTTCAGTCTGATCATGAGTGTTTTATGTCGTTGACCGATCAACACCGTTTTGGCATGCAGTTGGCACAAATGTCCCGTGGCTGGCGCGCCGAGCTCGACCGCCGCCTTGCCGGACTTGGCCTGTCCCAGGCCCGCTGGCTGGTGCTGCTGCACCTGGCGCGCTTCGAGCAAGCCCCGACCCAGCGTGAGCTGGCGCAAAGCGTCGGCGTCGAGGGACCAACCCTGGCGCGGCTGCTCGACAGTCTGGAAAGCCAGGGCCTGGTGCAACGCCAGGCGGTGGTGGAAGACCGTCGGGCGAAAAAAATTGTGCTTTGCGCGCCGGCGCTGCCGCTGATCGAACAAATTGAAACCATTGCCACCCAGCTGCGTCATGAACTCTTCGAAGGTGTCGATGAGGCGGACGTAAAGGTCTGCATGCGTGTTCACGGGCACATCCTGGCCAACCTCGAAAAATCCTGAGACATAACCTCCCGCCCAGGCTTTTGAGCCAGGGCATTGGGCGGACTATAAGAACTAGTCGGCAATATCGTGTTCGTACCGCAGGTGCGAACACGTGCAGATTGGTTTTTGGTTTACCTAAGGGATGTTCATGCTCCAGAGTCGGCTATTGGTTGTACGGTATGGCGCCAGGCTGTTGCTGGCCTGTGCCGCTGTTACTTATTCGGCCTGGGTGCTGGCGTTGGGCCTCGGTGAAATCACCCTGCACTCGGCACTGAATCAGCCGCTGCGCGCGGAGATCGCCCTGGTGGATGCCGCCGCAGTGGCTGAGGGCGAGCTGTCGGTCAGCCTGGCGACGGCGGACGAGTTCAGCCGCGCCGGCGTCGAGCGCGTGGCCTTCCTCAACGACCTGACCTTCACGCCCATCCTGCGGGGCGATCGCAGCCTGGTCCGGGTCAGCTCCAACAAACCGGTCAAGGAACCCTACCTGGATTTTCTGGTGCAACTCGACCAGCCCAATGGCCGCGTGTTGCGCGAGTACACCGTGCTGATCGATCCTCCAGGTGCAGAAAACCTGGCACCGATCAGTGATGAACCAGCGGTGAACCGTCCTTCTTCAGCATTCCCGAGTGTCGAGCCGGCAGTCGCACCATTACCTGCACGCACGGAATCGGCAGCAAGGCCTGTCGCCGATCCCCTGGCTGAACAACTGGCCACCAGCGTCCTGCACAACCAACAGTTGCAGGCGAGCGTCGATGAACTCAACGTGAAACTTCAGGCCCGGGACGAGCAGATCGCCGTTGAGAAAAAGCAGGTCGCCGAGTTGCAAGCCCGATTGGCCGAGGTCAAGCAGGCACCCACGGAGCCTGTTGCGTCGGTTGACGTGGCGCCAGCGCCAGTGGCGGAGCCTGGGTCGAACTGGCTAGCGATCGGAGGGTTGCTGGCGCTGGTGGCGTTGGCGTTACTGCTGGTTCGGGTTCGTCGGCAAAGACAGCAGGACCAGGTATCGCTGGAACCATCGCAACCAGACCCGCAGCCCGATGGGCAGAGCCTTCAGGAAGTGCCCGTCCGCCAATCGCCATTGCAACCTCTTGCGCCGGTTGTGCTTGCAGCACCGGTACTTTTGCCCCTGGTGACGCCATCGCCGCCATTACCCTTCGATGAGTTCCAGCTGAATCTGGACGACTTGTCGATGGAAACGAACTGGGATCTGGGCCCGATGGACCCTTCTCCTACCGCCGAGCAGCCGCCGAAAGCGCCAGCGCTGCCCGAGCCTGAGATTGAATGGGTAATCGAACCCGCCGAACCGGGTAACAGGCAATAAACACCGTTATCATGGTGGCGCCCTCTGCCTCAGGAGTTTCGCCGATCATGACCGCCAGCAAACCGGAAATCGTCATCACCTATTGCACCCAATGCCAGTGGCTGCTGCGTGCGGCCTGGCTCGCCCAGGAGCTGCTCAGCACCTTTGGCGATGACCTGGGCAAGGTGTCCCTGGTGCCCGGCACGGGTGGGGTCTTTCACATTTTCTGTGACCAGGTGCAGCTCTGGGAGCGCAAGGCTGACGGCGGTTTCCCCGAGGCCAAGGTGCTCAAGCAGCGGGTCCGCGACCAGATCGATCCGGACCGCGACCTGGGGCACAACGATCGCACTCAGTGAGACACCGCCTCGGCGGCAACGGTTTTCTTGCTCGCACCACTCGATAGCCTGCTGGACACCACGATCGCGACGATGATCAATGCGCCACCCAGCAGCATGCGCAGGGTCGGGTTTTCATCGAACAGCAGCCAGGCGATGGTGATCCCGTAGACCGGCTCCAGGGCGAAGACCACGGCGGCGGTCCGTGCCTTGATCACCGCCAGGCTGGCGACAAACAGGCTGTGGGCGACGCCGGTGCAGAACACCCCGAGCAGGCCGATCCACAGCCAGTCGATGGCGCGCACTTCACTCAGGTGCGGGGCTGCGGCTGGCAGCAGGCACAATCCGACCACCACGTTCTGGCACAACGCCGCCTGCACCGGCGGGATGCGCGCGGAGCTGGCGCGGTTGGTCAGCGACAACAAGGAAAACAGCAAGCCCGAGGCGATCGACCAGAGCAGGCCGGTGGTGGCGCCACTGCCCAGATCGAACGCAGGCGTGACCAGCACCAGCCCGACACTCACCAGCGCCACCAGCAGAATTTCATTGGCGCGGATGCGCTCACGGAACATCAGCCCTTCAAGGATCACGGTAAAGGCCGGGAAACTGGTAAAACCCAGGGTCGCGATGGCAACGCCAGCGACCTTCACCGAGATGAAGAAACTCACCCAGTGCCCGGCCAGCAGCAAGCCGCTGAGCAGCAGTCGGCGCACATCCACCGCTTCGAGTCTTCGCCAACGGCTTTGGCTGGCAAAGCGCGCAAAGAACGCCAGCGCCAGCACCGCGAACGCCGCCCGGCCGAAGACGATGATCGCCGGCGAAGCGGCGGCGAGTTTGCCGAACACGCCGGTCAGGCCGAACATCAATGCGCCGATATGCAGGGCGCCCAGGGCGGTACGGGGAGTCATGGCAATCCTTGATAAACGTGGCCGACAACACCGCCGACCCTTGTAGGAGCTGCCGCAGGCTGCGATCTTTTGATCTTGATCCTGAAAGCAAGATCAAAGATCGCAGCCTGCGGCAGCTCCTACATTGAACGTGTAAACGAACCCTGTGTCTGTCGCCAGACTCGCGTCATTTGTCGCCAGCCTCGCGCCGCAGTCTGCCCGGCGATGCGCCGAACTCGCGCAGCACCGCGGCGGCAAAGGCACTCTGGGAGCTGTAGCCGACCCGACAGGCAATCTCGCCAATGGGCAGCGCCGAATTGCGCAGCAATCCCACGGCCTTGTGCAGGCGTCGGCTGCGGATGTAGTCCATCGGCGTCTGCCCGCATTCGGCCACGAACCGGGCATGCAAACGGGCACTGGAAAGGCCGGCCACGCGCGCCAGATCGGCGACTTGCAGCGGGTAGGCGGCGTATTGGTCGATGTGTGCATTCAGGGCGGCGTAGGGCAGGCGCCGGCCGCCGACCGAGTCGGGCCTGGCGTTGTTGAGGCTCGCCAGCAACAGCACCGCGCCCTGTTGCGCAATGACCGGATCATCGACCGGGCTGTTGGCCAGCCACTCGACCAACTGGCTCTGTCCCGCATCCAGCGACAAGCGGCCGGCGTTGTCGAGCAGGCGTCGACTGGCATCGGCATGATCGCCCAGGGACTGGCCAAGCCATTGATCGCCGGGCACGTCGAGGACCAGGCAGCGGCTGCCGTTGGGGCTGCCGCAGGCATGATGAAAGCCGCCCGGAATCACCACGAAGCTTTGCTGGACCACCTGGCTGCCATGCCCGTCGACTTCGAAATCCAGCGCACCCGACAGCCCGAACACCAGTTGCGCATGCTCATGGCTGTGGACGATCAGGTCGTGGGTGTACTGGCGCAGGGTGAGGATCGGTCTCATCTCGGCTCTCGTTGCAGGGTTGATGCGTCAGGTCGCAGTCTACACCGACACCACCTGCGCGCGCTGTCACAGGACTGACTCGGCGCTGTCATGGGCCATTAACCCGTACGCGGCAAGCTTGCCAAAACTTGTCCTGAGGGTTGCCCATGACCAGCGCCGAGCTCGCCAAACCCAGTCGTAAGCAACGTGTGCGGACCCTGTGGATTTCCGATGTGCACCTGGGCACCCGCGATTGCCAGGCCGAGCATCTGTCGCATTTTCTCAAGGGTTATCACGCGGACAAGGTCTACCTGGTCGGTGACATCATCGACGGCTGGAAACTGCGCGGCGGCATGTACTGGCCCCAGGCGCACACCAATGTGATTCGCCGTCTGCTGACCATGAGCAAGCGCGGCACCGAGGTGATCTACGTCACCGGCAACCACGACGAATTCCTGCGCCGCTATTCGAAGCTGATCCTGGGCAACATCCAGTTGGTGGACGAAGCGGTGCACGTGACCGCCGATGGTCGGCACTTGCTGGTGATCCACGGCGATCAGTTCGATGTGATTACCCGCTATCACCGCTGGCTGGCGTTTCTCGGCGACTCGGCCTACGAATTCACCCTGACCCTCAACCGCTGGCTCAACCACTGGCGCGCCCGATACGGCTACGGCTACTGGTCGCTGTCGGCGTACCTCAAGCACAAGGTGAAAACCGCGGTGAGCTTCATCAGCGATTTTGAAGAAGCCATCGCCCACGAGTGCGTCAAGCGCGAACTGCACGGCGTGGTGTGCGGCCATATTCACCATGCCGAGATTCGCAAGGTGGGTGGGGTCGACTACCTCAATTGCGGCGACTGGGTGGAGTCGTGCACGGCGCTGATCGAGCATTGGGATGGCACGATCGAGTTGTATCGGCTGGCGGATGCGCAGGAGGCGCAATTGAAGGCAGTTAAAATGGCAGAGCCTGCGTAGACAGGTCCGGCGCCTTCGCTGTAGGAGCAAGCTTGCTCGCGATGGAATTCAACGATGACGCGGGAAACCAGACACCCCGCGGCGACCTCAGGTTTTTCGTCGGAACGCCGCCCGGAGCAAGCTCGCTCCTACATCGCCGCCTTGTAGATCGAGTTCTTCGGCTGCGCAAACAACCGTTCCATCATCGGCTCGAAGAAACTCAACGGCAGCGTGTCATACGCCGGGTCAAACGCCGCCGCATCGTATTTGGCGCAGAATTCGATGGTGGCCTGATACTGCGGGTGATCGCAGAATTGCTCGCGCAGATGCCGGTCCATGCCCAGGTGATGGAAGAAGTAGTAGCCCTGGAAAATCCCGTGTTTTTCCACCATCCACAGATTCTCGGCGCTGACAAACGGCTTGAGGATGGCCGCGGCGATGTCCGGGTGGTTGTAGGAACCCAGGGTGTCGCCGATGTCGTGGAGCAGGGCGCAGACCACGTACTCTTCATCGCGGCCATCGCGCCAGGCACGGGTGGCGGTTTGCAGCGAGTGGGTCAGGCGGTCCACGGGGAACCCGCCGAAATCACCTTCGAGCAGCTTCAGGTGCGCCGCGATCCGAATCGGCAATTGGCGAGCGTAGGCGCTGAAGTCTGCGGCGATGATCGCCCAGTCTTCCTGCGTACCATCCTTCATGTGGGTAAAACGGGCATTGGCATTCATCGACAATCCTCTGCTGATCTAGAACGGCACGCGTCCCAGGATCATGTCGCGATACATGACGAAATCGCCGAGAAGGCTGTAGAAAGGGTGCTGAAAGGTTGCAGGACGATTCTTCTCGAAGAAGAAATGGCCAACCCAGGCGAAGCTGTAACCCGCCAGCGGCAATACCCACAACAAGGTCCAGGCGCCACGACCGACGGTCAGCGCCAGAATGAAAATAACCAGCGTAGTGCCGATGAAGTGCAATCGTCGGCAGGTACTGTTGCTGTGTTCGCTGAGGTAATACGGATAAAACTCAGCGAAGCTATTGAAACGCTTGATGTTTTCCACGACCGCGATCTCTGTGGTTATTGTTCTGGCTGCAACTTGTTCTGCGGGTAGCTTATTTGAGTCTAGAGTGATCATTGGCGCGAGCCAGTGACAATAGGCGCCACTTTAGTATCCTTCGGAAAATTTGCCGCGACAGACGGCTCACCAAGACAGTAGACGCCATGAGCGAACGAACGACTTCTGCAAGCTGGGCGATGGGGATTGTCAAAGCACTGGAAATGGACGGCCTGGATTGCCGGGTTCTGTTCAATCAACTGGGGCTCGACTACGCGGCACTGGATGATCCGGATGCGCGCTTCCCGCAAGATTCCATGACACGACTGTGGCAACGGGCGGTTGAACTGTCCGGCAACCCGGCGATTGGCCTGAACATGGGCAAGGTGGTGCGACCGGCCCAGTTCCATGTGACTGGTTACGCCCTGATGTCCAGCCAGACCCTGGCCGAAGGCTTCAGGCGACTGGTGCGTTACCAGCGGATCATCGCCGAAAGCGCCGACCTGAGTTTTCGCCTGCTGGATGAGGGCTATGCGCTGATCCTGACGGTGCACGGCGACCATTTGCCGCCGACCCGGCAAAGCGCCGAAGCCTCGTTGGCCTGCGCCCTGGCACTGTGCGGCTGGTTGACCGGACGCACGCTGCACCCGCGCAAGGTGCTGGTGCAGGGTGATCAACCGGCCGATCTCGAACCCTATAAACAAGCCTTCCATGCGCCGCTGGTGTTCAACGCGCCCTACGATGCGTTGATATTTGAACGCGCGGACATGGAAGCACCGCTGCCGACGGCCAACGAGGCCATGGCGCTGTTGCATGACCGGTTTGCCGGCGAATACCTGGCGCGGTTTTCCGAGAGTCGGGTCACGCACAAGGCGCGCCAGGTGCTGTGCCGTCTGCTGCCCCAGGGCGAACCCAAGCGCGATGCCGTGGCGCAGACGCTGCATTTGTCGCAACGCACCTTGCAACGGCGTCTACAGGAGGAGGGCACGAGTTTTCAGACGTTGCTCGACGACACCCGTCGTGAACTGGCCGAGCAGTACCTGGCGCAACCGAGCATGACCCTGCTGGAAATCGCCTACCTGCTGGGGTTCGCTGATCCGAGCAATTTCTTCCGCGCTTTCCGCCGCTGGTTCGACACCACGCCCGGCGAGTACCGGGCGCGCCTGATGGAAACGCCGGCGCCGGTCAGTGACGCCAGAACGCCGGTATACACAGCACAAACACGGTAATGATCTCCAGTCGGCCCAGCAGCATACCGAACGAGAGAATCCACTTGGCCGCGTCCGGCAGGGACGCGAAGTTGCCTGCCGGGCCGATGGTCTCGCCCAGCCCCGGGCCGACGCCGGACACGGTGCTGGCGGCGCCGGTCAGGGCGGTCATCCAGTCCACCCCGAGCAGTGACAGCAACAACGCGATCACGCAGATGGTGATGGCGAAGAAGAACGAAAAGGTCAGGATCGAACGCACGATCTCTTCATCGAGGCGGTGGCCGTTGTACTTCTGCTTGATCACCGCACGGGGGTGGATCAGCTGGTTAAGGTTGGCCTTGAGCAGGATGTAGGCGACCTGGAAGCGGAAAATCTTGATCCCGCCGGCAGTCGAACCAGAGCAACCGCCGACGAAACCCAGATAGAAGAACAGCATCAGCGAGAAATTGCCCCACAGGCTGTAGTCCCCCAGGGCGAATCCGGTGGTGGTGACCACCGACGTCACGTTCAGCGCCACATGCCGCAGCGCCTCCAGCCAATGCAGCTGGGTGGTCCACCAGTACCAGGTGCCAAGTACCAGCCAGGTCACCAGCAACATGCCGAGCAAGCCCTGGACCTGCTGGTCCTTGATCAGCGCCCGGCGGTTACCGCGCAGGGTCGCCACGTACAGGGTGAACGGCAGGCTGCCGAGAATCATGA
This sequence comes from Pseudomonas sp. PLMAX, assembly GCF_046042685.1. Classification (NCBI taxonomy): domain Bacteria; kingdom Pseudomonadati; phylum Pseudomonadota; class Gammaproteobacteria; order Pseudomonadales; family Pseudomonadaceae; genus Pseudomonas; species Pseudomonas sp. PLMAX. The sequence continues at coordinate 1,801,942 of NZ_CP064949.1, forward strand.
TGACGATGGCCACCCAATGCACCGCCGGTTGCGTCCACTTGGCCAGGGACTGGTCCGAGGTCGAGAACCCCCCGGTGGAAATCGCCGACATCGCATGGTTGATCGCATCGAACGGGCTCATCCCGGCCCACCAGAAGGCCAGGCTGCCGAAAATGGTGATGCCGACGTAGGCCGCCACGATCAGGCGCGCCACCATGTGCGAACGGGGCATGACTTTTTCAGAACGGTCCGAAGACTCGGTCTGGAACAGCCGCATGCCACCGATGCGCAGCAGCGGCAGGATCGCCACCGCCATGCCGATAAACCCGATGCCGCCGATCCAGTGCAGCAGCGAGCGCCACATCAGGATGCCGGGGGACATGTCGTCCAGGTGGTTGAGCACCGTCGAACCGGTGGCGGTGATCCCGGACATGCTTTCAAAGAACGAGTCGGTGTAGCTGATGTGCTGGGTCAGCAGGAACGGCAGCGCGGCGAAGATACACACCACCAGCCAGCTGCTGACGGTCAGCAGGTACATGTCCCGTGGTCGCAGATGGACATGCTCGGGGCGCCCGGGAATGACCAGGGCGAGGCCGGCGACAAAGGTGATCATGCTGGCCCAGAGGAACGACGGCAGGTCGCCGGTGCGATCGAAGATCACCAGCGTGGCCATGGGCACGACCATGGCGATGGCCAGGGTTATCAGGAAAATGCCGATGATGAAACCAATGAGACGTAAGGTCGGCAACGCCATGAAATCCGCTCGGCTGAAGTAAGGAGGGCGCCATTCTACCTGCGGGGCGGGGCATGTAAACCGCACTGCCTCAGTAGTTACAGCTAGAATAGCCGCACATTTTTTTCTGGAGGTGGCCGATGCAGGCTCTCGACGTTTTGCTCAACCGTGTTTCCGTGCCGCGCCTGATCGAGCCGGCACCTACCCAGGCGCAACGCGAAGTGCTGTTTGCCGCAGCCATGCGCGCCCCGGATCACGGCCACTTGCAGCCTTGGCGCTTCCTGACGGTCGAAGGCGCGGCGCGTGAGCAAATGGGCGAGTTGCTGGCCGAGGCGGCAAAGCTGCAGGACGCTGAAGTCACTGAAGCGGCCATCGACAAGGCGCGTAATGGACCGCTGCGGGCGCCATTGGTGGTGGTCGTGATCGCTCGGTTGCAGGATCACGTCAAGTATCCGAAGTCCGAGCAGTTGCTGGCCGCTGGTTGTGCGGCGCACGGGATTTTGCTGGCGGCCTATGCGCAGGGGATAGGTGCGGTCTGGCGTACCGGTGATCTGGCCTATTCGTCCCATGTGGCCAAGGGGTTGGGACTGGCGGAAGGGGAGGAGGTGATTGCCTTCCTGTACCTCGGCACGCCGCAAAAAGAACCGCGGGTGGCGGAGAAGGTTGATCTGGCCGAATTTGTCAGTGCCTGGCCCGGTAAAGCCTGAAGATCAAAAGATCGCAGCCTGCGGCAGCTCCTACAGTGTTACATCCGTAGGAGCTGTCGAGTGAAACGAGGCTGCGATCTTTTCAGGTCACCGCCCCCGGCACCAAAGGAAATTCCAGACTGGCAATAAATCCACCCTCAGGGTGATTGGCCAGCATCAGGCTTCCGCCATGGCGTTCCGCCGCACGGCGCGCAATCGCCAGTCCCAGGCCGTGCCCGGCCGCCGTTTGACCGGGCGCGCGATAGAACGGCTCACCCAGTTGGCGCAAATGTTCAGCCTCTGCCCCCGGCCCATGGTCACGCACGGTCACCACAATCCGGTCCCCTTGGCGCAACGCCTGCATTTCAATCGGCAGGCCGCCCGCCGGGTTGAAGCGCTGGGCGTTGCGCAGCAGGTTGTCCACGGCGCGCTCGATCATGGTCGGCCAACCCTTGAGGGTCAGCTGCGACTCGGCTTCCAGGTGCACGAGCTGATCGGGTGAACCCAGCTGTGCATCTTTTTGCAAGGTCGTGAGCAGGGCGTTGAGATCCACTTCTTCGGCACTGGCGTTATCGGCATCGACCCGTGCCAGCACGAGGATTTCGCTGATCAAGGCTTCGAGGCGGTCGCATTCGCGGGTGAGCCGCGGCCAGAGTTTTTCCCGCTCTTCAGGGCTGGCCCGTTCGGCCAATGCCAGGGCAATGCGCAGACGGGCAAGCGGGGACCGCAGTTCGTGAGACACATCGCGCAGCAATTGCCGTTGACTGCCGATCAGGCTTTGCAGGCGCGCGCCCATGCGGTTGAAGTCGTTGGCCAGCACGCCGAATTCGTCGCGGCGGTTGGCCAGCTTGACCAGGCTGTTCTGTTGGTAGGTGGTTTGTCCCAGGTCATGCACCGCGCCGCGTAAACGGCTGAGCGGGCGGGTGATGGAGAAGGTCACCAGCAGGCTGAACAGGGTCAGTACCACCAGGGCGATCCCCAGCGCACTCAACGGCCAGAGCAGGCTTTCGCGGTGCCAGGCGTCGAGTTCCGGGTGAGGGATGCGGTAGATGAACAGGTAGGTGTCACCACTTTTGTCGCTGGTGAACTCATCGGTCAGGCGCCGCCATGGCAGGCGGCGGTCGTCGTTGTTCTGCCGCGCCTCAAAGGCCGCCGCACGCCGTGGGAAGGTGCCGCGCACCACCGGGTCGCCACTTTCGTTGAGCACCTGGACGTCGATGTGATATTGGCGCTTGCGCTGTTGCAGAATGTCCTGGGCTGCGTCTTCGCCCTGGGTTTCGTAGGTTTGCGTCCATTGTTCGGCCAGGGTGTTGAGGCCCGGATGGCGACTGAGAATCCACGCGTCCTGATTGAGCATGTGCCCGAGCAGAATGGAGAGCCCTGCAACCAGGGCGATGGCCAGCCAGAAGCTGGCCAGGACCCGCCAGAACAATGAGCGCACAGAAAATCCTCGAACAGACCTGTAGGAGCGAGCTTGCTCGCGATAAACGACTAGACAACACGGGCTACCTGATGCCGCGCGTTATCGTTGACGTCCATCGCGAGCAAGCTCGCTCCTACAGTAGATCAAAAGCAATGAGGCCCAACGGTGGTTAACCGTTGAGCCGGGGGGGTTAGCACATTATTGCGCTTTTTGTGCCTGCTGCGCTTTCCAGGCCTTGAACTCTGCCCATTCCGCGCGACGTTCAGCCTGTTTTTTCTGAATCTCGTCGAATTTCTTCTGTTGATCCGGCTTCAACAAGGCACGCACATCGGCTTCGGCTTTCTTGTGGTTGGCGGCCATTTCATCTTTCATGGCTTTCTGGTCGGCTGGCGAGAGTTTTTCCAGGTACTTGTCGACCACTTGCTTACGCTCGTGCATCTGCTCGCCCATGATCTTGCGGATCTGCTCGCGCTGCTCGCGGCTCAGGTCCAGTTGGCTGTACGGGCCTTTACCGTGCATGCCGTGCATCTGACCGCCGTGGCGCGAACCGTCCATCGGGCCATCCATCGGGCCTGCGCCTTCAGGCATGGCCATGGCAACGGTCGGCAGGGCGGTGGCGAACATCAGAGCGATAAGAGTCTTGCGCATGGTGAATCTCCTTGTCTCATTCCCGGTACGTTCCGGATGAGTTCAGATTACGCAGATCAAGGTCAGCGGCGGTCAGCGGTAGGTAAAGCTTGGGTAAAGATGGTTTTGCGCCGACCTGACAAAAACAACCCTTGTAGGAGCTGGCTTGCCAGCGAAGGCGTCCGAAAGAACGACGCATTATTTAAGGAAGCCTTCGCCGGCAAGCCGGCTCCTGCAAGGGAGCGTAGGTTTAGAGGCTGTAGTAATAGCCGCGGCTGCGCAGGGCCACGATGCGCGGGCGGCCATCGGGATGCGGGCCGATTTTTTTGCGCAGGTTGCTCACGTGCATGTCGAGGCTGCGGTCGTACAGGGTCAGCTTGCGGCCGAGGGCGATTTGCGCGAGTTCCTGTTTGTCCAGCGGCTCGCCGGGCTGCTTGAGCAGGGCTTCGAGCAGGCGGCTTTCGGAAACTGTAAGCGTGAACTCCTGTTCATCGATGCTGACCACGCCGCGCACCGGGCTGAAACACAGGTCGCCCAGCTCCATCTGGCTGGATGCCGGCGCCGGATGGCTGCGGCGCAACACGGCGCGCAGACGGGCTGTCAGTTCCCGTGGGTCGCAAGGTTTGGCCAGGTAGTCGTCGGCACCGAGCTCCAGGCCGAGGATACGGTCCAGGGGTTCGCCGCGGGCGGACAGCATCAGCACCGGCAAGTCCGGGTGATCGCTGCGCAGTTGCTTGAGCAGTTCCAGGCCACTGCCGTCCGGCAACATCACGTCCAGCACCACGGCCGCCGGGGAGGTTTCGGCCAGTGCGCGACGGGCGCTCTGGCCATCGTGACAGGCGCGCACCTGAAACCCTTCCTGGCTCAGCCAGCTGCTCAGGAGCTCGCACAGCTCCTGGTCATCATCAATTAGTAACAGCTCGCTCATGAATCACTCAATTTAGCCATTGTCGACGTTTTCGACTCGCACCACTGGCGAAGATACCGCAGAGCAGGGCCAATAGCGCCACCCCGGCGCCAACGACGAACCACTGTTGCTGATCGGTCAGCAAGCGCGGGATCGTACTGCCGGCCTGGACTTCCCGAAGTTGCAGCTTGAGTCGCTGATTCTCCTGGCGCAACCGGACCAGCTGGACGCTTTCGCGTTCGCCATCGGCATTGTTCAATTGTTTGCCCAGTTCTTCTCGTTGCCGCTCGCTTTCCTTCAAGCGTTGCTGCAGTTCGTTGATCTGGCTGCCGGCGCTCAAGGACAGCGGCGTGGAGTTCGCGCCCTCGGCGGCTTCTTCACCGTGGGCGGGCGCCACGATCGACAACGTGACCAACATCAGACACAACGGACCTTTGCGCATCGCGACTCCTGATTCCAATACGGATATTGGGGAGTTTGTCGGCAGGCAAACGAGAATAATGAGCGATTGAGAACGCGATGAACCGATAAGGTTCACCGCGCCAAGAGACGTTACGGCAGGACTTGCTTGAAAGGCTTGACCAGGACGTTGGCGTAGACGCCGGCGGCGATGTACGGATCGGCGTCGGCCCAGGCCTGTGCGGCGCTCAGGGAGTCGAATTCGGCGACGATCAGGCTGCCGGTGAAACCCGCTGCCCCCGGATCATTGCTGTCGACCGCCGGATGTGGGCCGGCCAATACGATGCGACCTTCGCCTTTGAGCACCTGCAGGCGCTCAAGGTGTGCAGGCCGGGCGGCCAGGCGGGCTTCCAGGGAGTTGGCGACGTCTGTGGCAATGATTGCGTAAAGCATGTCAGTCCTCGGTTTTCGGCGTTGTGGTATCGGCGTCGTGCAGGTGGCGGGAAAGGTAGATGCCCTGGCCGACCAGGAACAGCAAAGTCATGCCCAGGCTGCCGAAGACCTTGAAGTCGACCCAGTAGCTCTGGAACGTGAACGCGACGAACAGGTTGGCGGCACCGCAAAACAGGAAAAACGCGATCCAGGCGATGTTCAGGCGCGTCCAGACCGGCTCCGGCAGGCTCAGCGCGTGGCCCATGATGCGCTTGATCAGCAGTTGGTCACCGATGAAGTGGCTGCCGATGAACGCCAGGGCGAACAACCAGTTGACCACCGGAGCTTTCCATTTCAGGAAGGTCTCACTGTGGAAGGCCAGGGTCAGGCTGCCGAAGACCAGGCAGGCGATGAGGGTCAGCCACTGGCTCTTCTCCAGCTTGCGCTGCTTGATGAACAGCGTGCCGTAGACCACCAGGGAACTGATGATCAGCATCGCGGTGGCGCTGTAGATGCCGCCTACAGTGACCTCGTGGCCGGCAATGTCGACGACCCGTGGATCGATCTTGAAGACGATGAAAAACAGCAGGAGCGGGATGAAATCGATGAATTGTTTCACAGTGGCAGCCAGAAGCAGGATGTGGCGGCATAATAACAAACATATGGGCGCGCGATAGCGCCAGCTGATTTGAGGTTACAAAGCCCTGTGAATGTTGATTTGCACTGCCATAGCACGGCCTCCGATGGCGCCCTGGCGCCTGCGATCCTGGTTGCGCGAGCGTTCGAGAAAGGCGTGCGAGTCCTGGCCTTGACCGATCACGACACCCTCGAAGGCCTCGACGAGGCCCGCTGTGCAGCGAATGCGCTGGGGATGCAACTGGTCAATGGCGTCGAATTGTCCTGCACCTGGGGCGGCGCGACCATTCACGTGCTGGGCTACGGTTTCGATGTCAATGCCGCGCCGTTGGTCGAGGCGATTGCCAAGTTGCGCGACGGCCGCTGGCTACGTTCCGAGGAAATCAGCCGCAAACTGGCGTTGAAAGGCATGCCGGGGGCGCTCGAAGGCGCCCGGGAAGTCCAGCAGGCCCTGGGCGACAGCGGTAACGCGCCGGCCCGCCCGCACTTCGCCGACTGGATGGTGCGCGAAGGTTTCGTCAAGGATCGCGCCGAAGCGTTCCGCAAATGGCTGGGTGCCGGCAAGCTGGGCGACGTCAAGCAACACTGGCCAACCCTGGAAGAAACCGTCGAAACCCTGCGCGCGGCCAAGGCGTGGGTCAGTCTGGCCCACCCCTGGCACTACGAATTCACTCGCAGCAAGCGTCGCCGCCTGATTGCCGACTATATTCAAGCAGGGGGCCACGCGATCGAAGTGGTCAATGGCCATCAGCCTGCCGAGCAAGTGGGCAGCCTGGCTATTCTGGCCCGCGAGTTCGGTCTGCTGGTCAGCGCCGGCAGTGATTTTCATGGCCCTGGAGGCTGGTCCGAGATCGGTGAATATCGCCCGCTTCCGGAGGATCTGCCACCACTGTGGTGTCGATTCAAACATGACCCAAATATTGCCGTCGTCTGAACAGGTAGAGAATGTGAGTCAATTTTTCCAGATTCATCCGGAAAACCCGCAAGCGCGCCTGATCAAGCAGGCTGTCGAGATCATTCGCAAGGGCGGGGTGGTGATCTATCCCACGGACTCCTCCTACGCCATCGGTTGCCAGATCGGCGACAAGGTCGCCGTGGAGCGCGTACGCCGACTGCGCCAGCTCGACGAAAAGCACAACTTTGCGCTGATCTGCAGCGATCTGTCACAACTGGGGCTGTTCGCCAAGATCGACACGGGCACCTTCCGCATTCTCAAGGCTCACCTTCCAGGGCCCTACACCTTCATCCTCAACGCCACCCGTGAAGTCCCGCGCCTGCTGTTGCATCCGAAAAAGCGCACCATCGGCCTGCGGGTGCCGAGCCATCCGATTGCCCTGGCGTTGCTCGAAGAGCTTGGCGAACCGTTGATGAGCGTGACGCTGATCATGCCGGGCGACGAGGATCCTTTGACCGATCCTTACGAAATGCGCCAGTTGCTCGAGCATCAGGTCGACCTGATCATCGATGGCGGTTTCGGCGGGATCAAGGCTTCCACGGTGATCAACCTCGCCGACGGCGAGCCGGAAGTGATCCGTGTCGGTTGTGGCGACCCTGCGCCGTTCATGGTCGAGGCCTAGATGTCCGCAGTTGAACCCGTCGACAGTCAGGCCGGGGCCCAGCAAGAGCTGCCTTTCGCCATGGTCTATGGCCAGGCGGTCATGGAAATGCCGCTGGACCTGTACATCCCGCCGGATGCGCTGGAGGTCTTTCTCGAAGCCTTCGAAGGCCCCCTCGACCTGCTCCTGTACCTGATCCGCAAACAGAACATCAACATCCTCGACATCCCGGTGGCGGAAATCACCCGTCAGTACATGGGGTATGTCGAGTTGATGCAGTCGGTGCGCCTGGAACTGGCCGCCGAATACCTGGTGATGGCCGCGATGCTGGCCGAAATCAAGTCGCGGATGCTGCTGCCGCGGGCTGAAACCGTCGAGGACGAGGAAGAAGACCCGCGCGCCGAACTGATCCGTCGCTTGCAGGAGTACGAGCGTTTCAAGGCCGCCGCCGAAGGCATCGATGGCCTGAGCCGGGTCGGTCGCGACGTGGTGGTGCCCAAGCTCGATGCCCCGGAAGCCAGGGCGCGCAAACTGTTGCCGGATGTGCGCTTGTCCGAGATTTTGCTGTCCATGGCCGAGGTCCTTCGCCGTGGCGACATGTTCGAAAGCCACCAGGTCAGCCGCGAAGCACTGTCCACCCGCGAACGCATGAGCGATGTGCTGGAACGGCTCAAGGGCGGCGGTTTCGTACCGTTCGTCGAGCTGTTCACCGCCGAGGAAGGGCGCCTGGGGGTTGTCGTGACCTTCATGGCAATTCTCGAGCTGGTCAAGGAATCCTTGGTCGAGCTGGTGCAGAATGAGCCGTTCGCCGCGATCCACGTCCGAGCACGAGCCGAATAACGAGTCCAATCATGAACCTGAGTGAACCCCGCGAGCTGGCGCCACTGCTCGAAGCCTTTCTGTTGGCCTCTGGAAAACCGCAATCGCTGGAGCGCCTGTTCGAGCTCTTCGAAGAGGGCGAGCGCCCGGAACCGGCGGTCTTCAAGAAAGCCCTGACCATCCTGGGCAAGTCCTGTGATGGCCGCGCCTACGAGTTGAAGGAGGTTGCTTCCGGCTATCGCCTGCAAATCCGTGAAAAGTTTTCGCCGTGGGTCGGGCGCTTATGGGAAGAGCGGCCGCAGCGCTACTCGCGGGCCATGCTCGAAACCATTGCCTTGATCGCCTATCGCCAGCCGATCACCCGGGGCGAGATCGAGGATGTGCGGGGCGTGGCGGTCAACAGCCAGATCGTCAAGACGCTGATGGAGCGCGAGTGGATCCGCATCGTCGGCTACCGCGATGTGCCGGGCAAGCCGGCGATGTTCGCCACCACCAAGGCGTTTCTCGATCATTTCAACCTGAAGAACCTGGATGACCTGCCGCCGCTGGCCGAGGTACGCGAACTGGAGCCGGACCCGGTGCTCGATTTCGACGACGCGCCAGTACCTGCAGGGCTGCAAGAACTGGCCGACGCCAGCGCGGAGCCGGAAGAGCCCAAGGAAGAGACCAGTTTCCATACGCTGTTGCTGGAGTTGGACAGCATGGAGGAGGGGATCAAGACCGATTTCGACGATTTGTTGCGTGATGGTGAGTTGCCGGGGATTGATCCGGAGCAGCCTGACATCGAAGCGGAACAGGTTGAACCCGAAGCTGAGCCCGAGCAGGAAGACGACATCCTCGGCGTTGCCGAGGCTCGCGAAAAGCTCCTGGCCGCCGTCGCTGCCCTCGAACAGCCGAAACCCGAGTCGGAGCTATCCGACGAAGAAGCCGAAGCCTTGGCCCTGGCCGAAGCCATCGAAGCCGAACGCCGCGAATTCGACGACTGACACAGTTCCAATGTGGGGGAAAGTGTTCACAGTGGATCACCGGCCGGCGGAAAAGCCAATAACCTTGCATTCATCAGCTAGTCTCTGATGCGCAAACGCCCACATGCGCGTATGATTCGCGACCCTTCGGCGATCCCTTCGCCCAAGTACCCAGTTTTCAGAACACACCGGGAGGTGCCCAGATGAGTATCAAAGACCAGAAAGACGACCAGGAAATCGGCCCAGCAGGCGAAAAACTGCAGAAGGTCCTCGCCCGTATCGGCGTCGGCTCGCGCCGTGACGTGGAAGCCTGGATCAGCCACGGCCGGATCAAGGTCAACGGCAAAGACGCCACCCTTGGCCAGCGCGTCGACATGCACGACGCCATCACCATCGACGGCAAGGTCATCAAGCGTGAAGAGGCCGCCGAGTCGGTCCGCCGCGTGATCATGTACAACAAGCCCGATGGCGAAATCTGCACCCGTGTCGACCCGGAAGGCCGTCCGACCGTGTTCGACAAGATGCCAAAGCCGAAAGAAGGTCGCTGGATCAACATCGGGCGCCTCGACATCAACACCACCGGCCTGCTGATGTTCACCACCGACGGTGAGCTGGCCAACCGCCTGATGCACCCTTCCTACGAAATGGACCGTGAATACGCGGTACGTGTGCGTGGCGAAGTCGATGACGAGATGATCGAGCGCCTGAAAGCCGGCGTGGTCCTCGAAGACGGCCCGGCCAAATTCACCGACATCAAGCAGGCGCCGGGCGGCGAAGGTTTCAACCACTGGTACCACTGCGTGGTGATGGAAGGTCGTAACCGCGAAGTACGTCGCCTGTGGGAATCCCAGGGCCTGGTGGTCAGCCGTCTGAAGCGCGTGCGTTTCGGTCCGGTGTTCCTCAACTCGGACCTGCCGATGGGTCGCTGGCGCGAAATGAGCCAGTACGAAGTCGACATCCTGAGTGCCGAGGTCGGCCTGACGCCGGTCGCGATGCCGCAGATGAACGCCAAGAGCAAAGACAAGCTTGACCGGATGCAGCGTAAATCGTCGCGACCAATGGCCAAGACCGAGCGCGTACGGACCCTGCGTCCAGCCACCGCCGCACCTGCAGCGCCACGTGCCAGCCGCGAGCCGCAGATCGAAGGCGAGCGCCCGGCGCGCAAGCCGGCTGCTCGTCAGGACGGTGAGCGCGGTCCACGCACGCCGCGTCCGGCCAATGGCCGTACCGAGCGTGGCGAAGGTCGTGGTACGCCGGTAGCTGATCGTCCGGCCGACACCAAGCGTCCGACCAAGCCGGCGCCGAAGCGTCCGGGGATCAAGCTGGTCGACGGTGATGCGCCGTCGGGCAAACGCCGTGGCGCACCGGCCGGTTCCGGTCAGCGTCCGGGGTTTGGTCGTCGCAAGCCTGAGTAATCGGAAAGCGCTTCATGAAAAACGCCAGCCTTCGGGTTGGCGTTTTTTTTGTGCCTGGTTTTAGCCCTGTAGCGTTTTTGAGGACGCTTTCGCGAGCAAGCCCGCTCCCACAGGTGACCGAGTCGGCACAGATAAATGCGATCCACTGTGGGAGCGGGCTTGCTCGCGAAAGCGCCAGTCGCTGCACCAGTGATTCCGAAGTGGAAAGTCAAAATGACAGGCTGTAAAGATTTCATGACGAAATCCCCGTATTAACCCCATGAAATCGCCTTTCCCGTAATGCCGTAAAAAAATTCTTACGCTCAATTCGCTCAAGTCCTTCCCCCAGCCCTCTAGCCCGCTTGTTTCCCGCCCCCATGCAAGGTGTTATGCGCGCCATGCCTGTCGTGCAGGTGCATAACAAAAAGGAGGCGCAATGAACGCCGCAATCCGTTTCCAGCTCCCATCGCGGGTCGGTTTTTCCACCGTCCCGGTCCATGACCCGCAAAGGTCTGACCTCCTTTTTGCAGTCGCCCGATCCCATCGAGGCGGACACATGCAATCCCGGCTACCGACACGCTGATCCAGCGGGGTCTGGCAACAGGGGGTTACCGGTGTACAATGCGCCGCGTTTTACCTGTGACCTCCTGCGCAAATGCGCAAACCTCAAGGCTATCCGCCTTGTTCACTCCGCCGCGCCACAAGCGCGCCGGGTTCGATTTCGTCACAGATAAAAACAAACAGGTGACGCATGACCGTTGTAAATACGCTGAACTCCTGGTGCCTGCGCTGGGGTTTGATCGGCGCTGCTTAACGTCTGTCTTGAGCAGCAACGCCTTCTGAACATCATCAAACCTTGCGTGAGACCCTTTTCATGAGTGGACAAAACTCGCATTCAGGCGAGCTGAAACGCGGCCTGAAAAATCGCCACATTCAATTGATTGCCCTCGGTGGCGCGATTGGTACCGGTCTGTTCCTCGGCTCGGCCGGGGTACTGAAATCCGCCGGCCCGTCGATGATCCTCGGCTACGCCATCTGCGGTTTCATCGCCTTCATGATCATGCGCCAGCTAGGTGAAATGATCGTCGAAGATCCGGTGGCCGGCTCCTTCAGCCACTTCGCGCACAAGTACTGGGGCGGCTTTGCCGGTTTCCTGTCGGGCTGGAACTGCTGGATCCTGTACATTCTGGTCGGTATGTCGGAGCTGACGGCGGTCGGCAAATACATCCACTACTGGGCGCCGGACATCCCGACCTGGGCCTCCGCAGCGGCGTTCTTCGTGCTGATCAACGTGATCAACCTGGCCAACGTCAAAGTCTTTGGCGAGGCCGAGTTCTGGTTCGCGATCATCAAGGTCGTGGCGATCGTCGGCATGATTGCCCTGGGCAGCTACCTGCTGGTCAGCGGCAACGGCGGCCCGCAAGCGGCGGTCAGCAACCTGTGGTCCCACGGCGGCTTCTTCCCGAATGGGATCAGCGGCCTGGTGATGGCCATGGCGTTCATCATGTTTTCCTTCGGTGGCCTGGAAATGCTCGGTTTCACCGCAGCTGAAGCCGACAAGCCGAAGACCGTGATCCCGAAAGCGATCAACCAGGTGATCTACCGGATCCTGATTTTCTACATCGGTGCGCTGGTGATCCTGCTGTCGCTGACCCCGTGGGACAGCTTGCTGGCCACCCTGAACGCCTCCGGTGATTCCTACAGCGGCAGCCCGTTCGTGCAAGTGTTCTCGATGCTGGGCAGCAACACCGCTGCGCACATCCTCAACTTCGTGGTCCTGACCGCGGCCTTGTCGGTGTACAACAGCGGCACCTACTGCAACAGCCGCATGCTGCTGGGCATGGCCGAGCAGGGCGATGCGCCGAAAGCATTGGCGAAGATCGACAAGCGCGGCGTGCCAGTGCGTTCGATCCTGGCCTCGGCCGCCGTGACCCTGATCGCGGTGCTGCTGAACTACCTGATCCCGCACAGCGCGCTGGAACTGCTGATGTCGCTGGTGGTGGCCACCCTGGTGATCAACTGGGCGATGATCAGCTACTCGCACTTCAAGTTCCGCCAGCACATGAACAAGACCAAACAGACGCCGCTGTTCAAGGCCTTCTGGTACCCATACGGCAACTACATCTGCCTGGCGTTCGTGTTGTTCATCCTCGGCGTGATGTTGTTGATTCCGGGGATCCAGACATCGGTGTACGCGATTCCGGTGTGGCTCGTGTTCATGTGGGTCTGCTACGGCATCAAGAACAAGCGCAGCGCACAGCGCGCCTTGCAGCCAGCGGTGGAATAACTGCACACAGTAAAAACAAACCCGGCCAAGTGCCGGGTTTTTTATAGCGCAGCAAAAACCTGTGGGAGCGTGGCTTGCCCGCGATGAACGATAAGGCGGTGCCCCTGATAAACCGTGGCGCCTGAATCGCGGGCAAGCCACGCTCCCACAAGGTCCGCATTCCTTCAATCTATTCGCGGTATCCTGAACACTCTCGAATACGGACGCTTTTCCATGCTGGTGATTTCCAACAACGTGCATCTGCCGGATGCCGAGATCGAATTGACGGCGATTCGCGCCCAGGGTGCGGGAGGGCAGAACGTCAACAAGGTCTCCAGCGCGGTGCACCTGCGCTTTGACATTCCGGCTTCGTCCTTGCCCGAGTTCTACAAGGAGCGGCTGTTGGCGCTGCGCGACAGTCGCATCACCAGCGAAGGCGTGTTGATCATCAAGGCCCAGCAATACCGGACCCAGGAGCAGAACCGCGCCGATGCGCTGGAGCGTCTGGTCGAGTTGATCCAGAGTGCCACCAAGGTCGAAAAGAAGCGCCGGCCGACCAAGCCGACCCTCGGGTCCAAGACCCGTCGGCTCGAGTCCAAGAGCAAGCGCGGCAACATCAAGGCCGGGCGCGGCAAGGTCGACTTCTAGCGTGAATCCCGCGCCTGGCGTTGCTTCGGTGCCTGCCGGTACAGGTAAACGCTCAACGCCAGGCCGCTCAAGGCGGCGAGGGCGGCGAACAGGAAGATCGAGGCAAAGCCGAAGCCCGCCGCAACCGCACCAGCCAACGGCCCGGTGATCCCCAGCGACAAGTCGATGAACAGCGAATAGGCGCCAACCGCCGCCCCGCGGCTGGAGGCCGGCACCAGGTTGACCGCTTCGACACCCAGCGCCGGAAACACCAGCGAGAAACCGAAACCGCTCAAGGCCGCGCCCGCCAACGCCCAGTGCGCATCGGGCGCCAGCCATAGCAGCAACAGGCCCAGGGTTTCCACCGACAGGCAGGCAATCGCCACGCGAAAACCGCCGAGGCGATTGATCAGGTTGCCGAACAGCAGGCGCGCACCGATGAAGCTCGCACCGAACAGGCTCAGGCACAGCACGGCGTTGTCCCAGTGTTGGGTGGCGTAGTACAGGGTGATGAAGGTGGCAATGGTGCCAAAGCCGATCGAGCCCAGGGCGAGGCCGCAACCGTGGGGCAGGACCCGACCGAGCACATGCATGAACGGCAGTCGTTCGCCGACCACAATGGGCGCGGCGGTTTTCGGCCAGGCCAGCAGCAGGCCAAGCAGCGCCAGCAGGACAATGCTCACGCCCATGCTCCACAAGCCCAGCTGCTTGACCAGCAACACGCCCAAGGGGGCGCCCACGGCCAATGCGCCGTAACTGGCGATGCCGTTCCAGGAGATGACCTTGGCGGTGTTCGCCGCGCCGACCCGGCCGATGCCCCAACCAATGGAGCCTGAGCCCACCAGGCTTTCGGCGCTGCCGAGCACCAGGCGGCCGATCAGCAGGCTGATCAGGCTGAGCATCGGCAGGCTTTGGGTCCAGGCCGAGATCAGCATGAACACGCCGCTCAGGCCACAGCCGGCCAGGCCATACATGACCGCCAGCTTGCTGCCCTTGTTGTCGATGATTTTCCCGGCGTAGGGGCGGCTGAGCAGGGTGGCCAGATACTGCACGCTGATCACCAGCCCGGCGATCACCGCACCAAAACCCAGGTCGCTATGGACATAGCCCGGCAGTACCGCCAATGGAATGCCGATATTGAGGTAGCCGATGAAGGTAAACAGGACGATGGAAACGACTTGCAGCGTGACCGCCAGGGGGCGCTGGTTTTCAGACATGGGTAAAGGTCCACGGGAAAGCAGGATAGATAGGCTGCTTATGATAGCGGCGCGAGCGGCCGCGGGTCGTGGAAAAAGTAAAACTATTTACCGGGCGGGATCAGTCGGGCTTTGCAGGTGCGACCAGTTGCGTGGTGACCAGGGCGGCCAGTGCGTTTTCTTCGCTGCCGAAGCGGGCGAGCAAAGCGGCCTGTTTCTCGGGGGAGAGGCGATTCCAGATCTCGATCATTTTCTCGGCGGTGCCGATCAGGAGGCTGGCCTGGGTTTCGTCGAATTCGTCGGTCATGGGCGGGGTCACTGTTCAGGCGGTGTGGAAAGCGCATGTTAGCGCTTTCCACACAGTCTGTACGGCGGGTGTTTCAGTCTTCGCTGTCTGCCTGGCGGCGGTCAGTGGCTTCTTTCGGCTCGGGCTGTTGCGCACCGGCTTGTTGCGTGGTCGTCTGCTCAGGTACGTGCAGGCTTGGGAAGGGGAGATTAGGAATCTCGTGCATGGTCGCGCTCCTCGCTAAGTCTGTTGATAGATCTGGTAGATCCGCGCTTTCAAAAAAGCCTGGGCAGGATACAGGAGTAGAAATGACAAACAGACTTTTATATCCATTTGTTTCGACGAATGGGGTTGTATATACAGGGAAATAAGAGGAGCAATGCAAAACTAATGTGGGAGCGGGCTTGCTCGCGAAAGCGGTAGATCAGTCAATATGGATGTCGACTGACATTCCGCATTCGCGAGCAAGCCCGCTCCACAGGATTTGCAGTGTTTGGAAGTTATTTGCAGACTTTGGCGATCGCCTCGGCCAGCAAATCCAGGCGCGTAGCATCAATGCCGGCAACGTTCGCCCGACCCGAACTGACCATGTACACGCTATGGTTATCCCGCAGCACTTTCACTTGCTCAGGTGTCAACCCGGTGTAGGAAAACATTCCGCGCTGCACACCAATGTGCGCAAAGCGCTCACGCAAACCGTAAGCCTCCAGCGCTTCGAGCAAACCGCTGCGCAGTTGCGCAATACGCAAGCGCATGGTTTCCACTTCGTCGGCCCAGAGGTTTTTCAGTTCCGGGTCGCCGAGGATGGTCGCCACCACGGCAGCGCCGTGATCCGGCGGCGTCGACCACAGGTTGCGGGCGATGTGGGCCAGTTGGCTGCGGATGTCGGTCAGCTTGTCGGCGGATTTCGCACAGACAATCAGCGCGCCGGTGCGGTCGCGGTACAGGCCGAAGTTCTTCGAACAGGAGCTGGTGATCAAGACTTCCGGCAACTCGGCGGCGAACAGTCGAGTCGACCAGGCGTCCTGCTCCAGGCCGTCACCGAAGCCCTGGTAGGCGAAATCGATCAGCGGCAGCAACTCGCGCCGGCGCACCACGTCCAGCACCCGGCGCCAGTCGTCATGGGACAGATCGAAGCCGGTCGGGTTGTGGCAGCAGGCGTGCAACAGCACCACGTCGCCCTTGGGGGCTTGCTCGAGCGCGGCGAGCATGGCGTCGACGTCGAGACGGTTGTCACTGCCCACGTACGGGTAATGACTGACCTTGACCTTGGCCGCGGCGAAAATGGTTTCGTGAATCGGCCAGGTCGGATTGCTCAGCCAGACGCCACGGCCCGGCAGGCACTGGGCGATGAAGTCAGCGCTCAAGCGCAACGCACCAGTGCCGCCCGGGGTCTGGGTGGCGCCGGCGCGCTGTTCGCTCAGCAGCGTCGAGTCGGCGCCGAGCACCAACTCACTGATGACTTTGCCGAAAGCCGCGTCGCCGTGACCGCCGATGTAGGTCTTGGTGGTCTGGCGATCCACCAGGCGCGCTTCGGCCAGCTTCACCGCCTGGGGAATGGTGGTCAGGCCCTGGGCGTCTTTGTAGACACCCACGCCGAGGTCGAATTTGCGCGGGTTGGGGTCCTGCGCATACGCCTCCATCAGACCGAGGATCGGGTCGCCGGGCACCCGGCCGATGGCGTCGAAATGCATTATTTGCGGCCCTCGGCGTCCTTGGCAACGATGTCCGTGCGCGCGGCCATGATGAAGTCGTTGCGGTGCAGGCCCTTGATCGAGTGGCTCCACCAGGTCACGGTGACTTTGCCCCACTCGGTCAGCAGGCCAGGGTGATGACCTTCGGCCTCGGAGATTTCACCGACGGCGTTGGTGAACGCCAGGGCGTGCTTGAAGTTCTTGAACAGGAAAACCTTTTCCAGCTGCATGATGCTGTCGCGAACTTCGATGTTCCAGTCCGGGATCTGCTTGATCAGGATCGGCAGTTCTTCATCGCTGACCTGTGGGGCGTCGGCGCGGCAGGCTTCGCAGTGGGCTTGGTTCAATGTGGACATGATGGATTCCTGAAATCGGGATAAAGGGAAATCGACCGTCAATAACACCACGCTAAAGCAAAGCGTCGGTTCCTGACAGACTCACTTGATCGAAAAAGCGGCGGTTCAGGCCGCTTTGGGTTTCGGTGGAAATTTCGGAGCATGCAGACCCATCTGCATCGCTTGCTGGACCATGCCCATGATGTCTTCGTGGGCCAGGTCGAACAGGCGCTTGAGGTTCGGCAGAACGAAATACAGCGGTTGCAGGATGTCGATGCGGTAAGGCGTGCGCATGCATTCCAGCGGATCGAATGCCTGATGCTCAGGCTCGTCCGACAGGCAATACACGGTTTCTTTCGGTGAAGACAGGATGCCGCCGCCGTAAATGCGCTGGCCTTGCGGGGTGTCGACCAGGCCGAACTCGATGGTCATCCAGTACAGGCGCGCCAGGTACACGCGCTCTTCCTTGGATGCCTTGAGGCCGAGTTTGCCGTAGGTGTGGGTGAATTCAGCGAACCAGGGGTTGGTCAGCAACGGGCAGTGGCCGAAGATCTCGTGGAAAATGTCCGGCTCTTGCAGGTAATCCAGCTCTTCGCGGGTACGAATGAAGGTGGCCACCGGAAACTGCTTGCTGGCGAGCAATTCAAAAAAGGTCTGGAAGGGGATCAGCGCCGGCACGCGGGCGACTTGCCAGCCGGTGGTTTCACCGAGGACCTTGTTGATCTCGCCCAGTTGCGGAATGCGGTCGTGGGGCAGACCGAGTTTTTCGATGCCGTCCAAGTATTCCTGGCACGCACGCCCTTCGATCACTTTCAGTTGGCGAGTGATCAGCGTGTTCCACACCGCGTGTTCTTCGGCGGTGTAGTCGATAAAACCATGCGCATCGGGCTCGCGAGCCACGTATTGCGTCTGCTTCATGCTGCTCTCCTGCTAGGGGATTCGTTCTTGTTATGTGCTGCTATGGACCTAGGAATACCCCATCAATTGCAGCGCTGCAGCAGGTGAGCGGCGTCCTGCGCGGGAAAATCCCTGGATTATCGTAAAGTTTTCGTTACGTATTGGCCGTCATCGCGTAAATGTTGAGATTGGCGGGTGGGAAAAGCCCTACATCTGTCACATAATCTTGACGACTATCTGAGCGCTCCCGCAGAAAAATACGCCTGAAGGCGCTGCAGCATCTCTTGTGGGAGCGGGCTTGCTCGCGAAAGCGGTCTGCCTGATACATCACTGTTGGATATGCAGACGTTTTCGCGAGCAAGCCCGCTCCCACAGTTTGCGCGCTAGGCATGCACCTCAATCACCGCTTTTTTCAGGCCTATTTATGCGTATCAAAGTCCACTGCCAGAACCGCATCGGCATCCTGCGCGACATCCTCAACCTGTTGGTCGAGTACGGTATCAACGTCGCCCGCGGTGAAGTGGGTGGCGAGCATGGCAATGCCATCTACCTGCACTGTCCGAACCTGATCAACATTCAGTTCCAGGCACTGCGTCCGAAATTCGAGGCGATTGCCGGGGTTTTTGGGGTCAAGCGTGTAGGGCTAATGCCCAGTGAGCGTCGGCACATGGAGCTCAATGCGTTGCTCGGCGCCCTGGAGTTTCCGGTGCTGTCGATCGACATGGGTGGCTCCATCGTCGCGGCCAATCGCGCGGCGGCGCAGTTGCTGGGTGTGCGGGTAGATGAGGTGCCGGGGATTCCCCTGTCGCGTTATGCCGAGGATTTCGATTTGCCGGAGCTGGTGCGCGCCAACAAATCGCGGATCAACGGACTGCGGGTCAAGGTCAAGGGCGATGTGTTCCTGGCCGACATCGCGCCCCTGCAATCGGAGCATGACGACAGCGAAGCCATGGCCGGAGCGGTGCTGACCCTGCATCGCGCCGACCGGGTCGGCGAGCGCATCTATAACGTACGCAAGCAGGAGTTGCGCGGCTTCGACAGCATCTTTCAAAGCTCGAAAGTGATGGCGGCGGTGGTGCGCGAAGCCCGGCGCATGGCCCCGCTCGATGCGCCGCTATTGATAGAAGGCGAAACCGGCACCGGTAAAGAATTGTTGGCGCGGGCCTGCCATCTGGCCAGCCCGCGCGGGCAATCGCCGCTGATGGCGCTCAATTGCGCCGGTCTGCCGGAATCCATGGCCGAGACCGAGTTGTTCGGTTATGGCCCTGGCGCGTTCGAGGGCGCCCGGGCCGAGGGTAAGCTCGGGCTGTTGGAGCTGACGGCGGGCGGTACGCTGTTTCTCGATGGTGTCGGGGAAATGAGCCCGCGCCTGCAGGTGAAATTGCTGCGCTTCCTGCAGGATGGCTGCTTCCGTCGCGTAGGCAGCGATGAAGAGGTGTACCTCGACGTGCGGGTGATCTGCGCGACCCAGGTCGACCTGTCCGAACTCTGTGCCCGGGGCGAGTTTCGCCAGGACCTGTATCACCGATTGAACGTGCTGTCGTTGCACATCCCGCCGCTGCGCGAATGCCTGGACGGCTTGACGCCGCTGGTGGAGCACTTCCTCGATCAGGCCAGCCGGCAGATCGGTTGCCCGCTGCCCAAGCTCGCGCCAGCGGCCATGGACCGGCTCAGTCATTACCATTGGCCGGGCAACGTTCGGCAGTTGGAAAACGTGCTGTTCCAGGCGGTTTCCCTGTGTGATGGCGGAACGGTCAAGGCCGAGCATATTCGTCTGCCGGACTACGGTGTGCGTCAGCCACTTGGCGATTTTTCGTTGGAAGGCGGGCTGGACGAGATTGTTGGGCGCTTTGAGAAGGCGGTGTTGGAGCGATTGTATTCCGAGCACCCGAGCAGTCGGCAGCTGGGCAAGCGGTTGGGGGTTTCGCATACCACCATTGCCAACAAGTTGCGTGATTATGAGGTGGGCAAGACTGAGTCTTAGCTGACTTGTTGTGATTGTGCCGGCCTCTTCGCGAGCAAGCCCGCTCCCACAGGTTTTGTGAACGCCACAGATCACTGTGGGAGCGGGCTTGCTCGCGAAGGGGCCAGCATTGCTGGTAACCAGGTCATGCGTTGCCACTTACCGGCATATCACCGCCGGTTTTTCGTCTCTGATACAAACCCTCCAGACCTGCGAAATCTCTCAAGTCCTTTGTTTGCCGGGCCTCGCGCCGCCAAAACCAACTTGGTCTGCAAATTGCTTATGCCACCTCAGAACAGCATCGGGCGGCAAACGTCCGGCAGGCAGAGGAAAGCGTGTGGACAAGTACCTTTATGTGGCAATGACCGGCGCCAGCCAGAATGCGCTGGCGCAAAAGGCCCATGCCAACAACCTGGCGAACATCTCTACCAGCGGCTTCCAGAAAGACCTGGAGCAGGCCCGCTCGATGCCGGTGTTCGGTGACAGCTTTCCGGCGCGAGCGTTTGCCCTGTCCGAGCGCCCGGCCACCGACTTTTCCCCAGGCTCGCTGGTACAGACCGGTCGCGACCTCGATGTCGCCGTGCAAGGCAACGGCTGGCTGGCGGTGCAGAACCCCGATGGCGGCGAAAGCTACGTGCGTACCGGCAGCCTGGTGGTGGATGCGCTGGGTGTGCTGCGGGCAGGCAACGGCATGCCGGTGATCGGCAATGGCGGCCCGATTGCAGTGCCACCCGAGCAGCAGATCGAAGTGGGCGAGGACGGCACCATCAGCATTCGCGCGATGGGCGAAGGCCCGCGGGTCATGGCCGAAGTCGACCGCATCAAGCTGGTCAACCCGGACATCAAGAACATGACCAAGGGCCTGGACGGTTCGATCCACACCAAGGACGGCCAGCCTGCGCAAGCTGATGCCAACGTCAAGCTGGTCTCCGGTTTCCTCGAGTCGAGCAACGTCAATGCTGTGGACGAGATGACTCAGGTACTGGCCCTGTCGAAGCAGTTCGAGCTGCACATCAAGATGATGAACACCGCCAAAGAAGACGACCAGGCCATGGCTCGGGTCTTGCAGATCAGCTAATTACCAGAACGTCGCGCCGTAAAACAGGCGCACGAGGAGAATCGAATGCTTCCGGCTCTATGGGTTGCCAAAACCGGTCTGTCCGCCCAGGACACCAACCTGACCACCATTTCCAACAACCTGGCGAACGTCTCGACCACGGGTTTCAAACGTGACCGCGCCGAGTTCCAGGACCTGCTGTACCAGATCAAGCGTCAGCCAGGCGCTCAGTCGACCCAGGACAGCGAACTGCCGTCGGGCCTGCAACTGGGTACCGGTGTGCGCATCGTCGGCACCCAGAAAAACTTCAACGCCGGCAGCCTGCAAACCACCGAGCAGCCTTTGGACATGGCCATCGACGGTCGCGGCTTCTTCCAGATCCTGCAGCCGGACGGCACCACGTCCTACACCCGTGACGGTACTTTCCACCTGGACTCCAACGGCCAGATCGTCAACGCCAGCGGCTTTGCCCTGGAGCCGGCGATCGTCATTCCGAACGACGCCCAGACCTTCACCGTGGGCAAGGACGGCACCGTGTCCATCACCGTCGCCGGCAACCCGGCCTCCCAGGTGATCGGCAACCTGCAGACCGCCGACTTCATCAACCCGGCCGGCCTGCAGGCCGTGGGCAACAACCTGTTCCTGGAAACTGCCGCCAGTGGCGCGCCGCAAGTCGGCACCCCGGGCCTTGCCGGTTTCGGTACCACGCTGCAGAACACCCTGGAAACCTCCAACGTCAGCACCGTTGAAGAGATGGTCAACATGATCACCACTCAGCGCGCCTACGAGATGAACTCCAAGGTGATCTCCACCGCCGACCAGATGCTCTCGTTCGTAACGCAGAATCTGTAATCAAGTCTTTGGGGCGGCCAAGAGGTCGCCGGCAACACCGTGAGGTAGGGTCATGAAACGCTTTGTATCTGTTCTGGCACTGAGTGGGGTCACTGTGCTCGCGGGTTGTGTGCCCATGTCGCCCAAGCCCAATGATCCCTACTATGCACCGGTGTTGCCGCGCACGCCGTTGCCGGCTGCCGCCAACAACGGCTCGATCTATCAGGCCGGTTTCGAGCAGAACCTGTACAGCGACCGCAAGGCGTTCCGGGTCGGTGACATCATCACCATCACCCTGAACGAGAAGACCCAGGCCAGCAAAAACGCCAACTCGCAGATTGGCAAGAACAGCAAGGCCAGCATCGGCCTGAGCTCTCTGTTCGGTTCCACGCCCAGCACCAACAATCCGTTTGGCAGTGGTGACCTGAGCCTGGACGCCAGCTACGAAGGCGACCGCGCGACCAAGGGGGACAGCAAGGCTGCCCAGGGCAACACCCTGACCGGTTCGATCACCGTGACCGTCGCCGACGTATTGCCCAACGGCATCATCGCCGTGCGCGGCGAGAAGTGGATGACCCTCAACACCGGCGATGAACTGGTGCGTATTGCCGGCCTGGTCCGGGCCGACGATATCTCCACCGATAACACCGTGTCATCGACCCGCGTCGCGGATGCGCGCATCACCTACTCGGGCACCGGTTCGTTTGCCGATGCGAGTCAGCCAGGCTGGTTCGACCGTTTCTTCCTCAGCCCGCTGTTCCCTTTCTAGGTGGCGACATTGAATTTCAAACACCTGATGGTGGCTGCGTTCCTGATGTCCGCAGCGTTCGGTGCTCAAGCCGAGCGCCTGAAGGACATCGCCAGCATTTCCGGCGTGCGCTCCAACCAATTGATCGGCTACGGCCTGGTGGTCGGGCTCAATGGCACCGGCGACCAGACGACGCAGACCCCGTTCACCCTGCAGACCTTCAACAACATGCTCTCGCAGTTCGGCATCAAGGTGCCACCGGGCTCGGGCAACGTGCAGTTGAAGAACGTCGCGGCGGTGTCGATCAGTGCCGACTTGCCGGCGTTCGCCAAGCCGGGGCAGCAGGTCGACATCACCGTGTCGTCCATCGGTAACTCCAAAAGCTTGCGCGGCGGCACCTTGCTGCTGACGCCGCTCAAGGGTATCGACGGCAACGTTTATGCGGTGGCCCAGGGCAACCTGGTGGTCGGCGGTTTTGATGCCGAGGGTCGCGACGGCTCGAAGATCACGGTCAACGTGCCGTCGGCCGGCCGCATCCCCGGCGGTGCTTCGGTCGAGCGAGCGGTGCCGAGCGGATTCAACCAGGGCAACAGCCTGACCCTGAACCTCAACCGCTCCGACTTCACCACGGCCAAGCGCGTCGTCGACAAGATCAACGACATGCTCGGCCCAGGTGTGGCCCAGGCCATCGACGGCGGCTCGGTGCGCGTCACGGCGCCGCTCGATCCGAGCCAGCGTGTCGACTATCTGTCGATCCTGGAAAACCTTGAAATCGATCCAGGCCAGGCGGTGGCCAAAGTCATCATCAACTCGCGCACCGGCACCATCGTGATCGGCCAGAACGTCAAGGTTTCCCCGGCCGCCGTCACCCACGGCAGCCTGACCGTGACCATTACCGAAGACCCGATCGTCAGCCAGCCCGGCCCTCTGTCCAATGGCCAGACCGCGGTCGTGCCGCGCTCGCGGGTCAATGCCGAGCAGGAAGCGAAGCCGATGTTCAAGTTCGGCCCAGGCACCACCCTCGACGAAATCGTCCGTGCGGTGAACCAGGTCGGCGCGGCACCGGGTGACCTTATGGCGATCCTTGAAGCACTGAAACAGGCTGGCGCCTTGCAAGCCGACCTGATCGTGATCTGAGGACGGCGACCATGGACATGAACAAGAGCGGTCGGGTCAGCAGCAGCGATTCCGGTGCGTTTTCCGACCTGAACCGGCTGAACCAGCTCAAGGTCGGCGACAAGAACAGCGACGCCAACATGCGCAAGGTGGCGCAGGAATTCGAGTCGCTGTTCCTCGGCGAGATGCTCAAGTCCATGCGCTCGGCCACCGAGTCGCTGGGCAAGGACAACCCGATGAACACCGCCGAGGCCAAGCAGTACCAGGAAATGTACGACCAGCAACTGGCGGTTTCGATGTCCCGCGAAGGCGGCGGTATCGGCCTGGCGGACGTGCTGATGCGGCAGATGTCGAAGAACAAGCCGCTGGCGCCGGGTGAAGCGGCGACACTGTCGGCGGCCAAGCAGGAAGCGGCGAAAGCGGCCGCGCAGACACCAGTGGCCGCTGGCACGGTGGCGATCAACGGGCCTCTGTCCCGGGTCAATGGCGAGCGTCCATTGTGGGCCTCGCGTTCGCTCAGTGCGCCGACAGGCGAGGGCGCCCATCGCAATGACATGGCGCTGATCAATCAGCGCCGCCTGGCCCTGCCGCCAAAACTGGCCGACCGCTTGCTCGCCGGCCTGGTGCCTTCCGCCACGCCGACCGCCACCGCGGTCAACAAGACGCCGTTGCCCGAGCGCGTCGCGACCACAGGTTCCGGTCCCTTGTACAACGGCGACTGGCTGGCGAACGCGCAAATGGCGTCGAGCGGGTCCCTGCAGATCCACGGGCGCGCCATCGCGCAAATCCCCCTGGCACCGGCGAAAAAAGCCTTCAGCTCCGCCGACGAATTCGTCAACACCATGCTGCCGATGGCCAAGGAAGCGGCCGATCGCATTGGTGTCGACCCACGTTACCTGGTGGCCCAGGCCGCCCTGGAAACCGGTTGGGGCAAATCGGTCATGCGGGCCCAGGACGGCAGCAGCAGCCACAACCTGTTCGGCATCAAGGCCGGCAGCAGTTGGCAGGGTGATTCGGCGCGGGCCATCACCAGCGAATTC
Organism: Pseudomonas sp. PLMAX; assembly: GCF_046042685.1. NCBI lineage: Bacteria > Pseudomonadati > Pseudomonadota > Gammaproteobacteria > Pseudomonadales > Pseudomonadaceae > Pseudomonas > Pseudomonas sp. PLMAX. The sequence goes on from NZ_CP064949.1 coordinate 1,826,554, forward strand.
AGGAATGGCGAGATGGTCAAGGAGACGGCCGAGTTCCGTTCCTACGACTCCTACAAGGACAGCTTCCATGACCTTGTAACGCTGCTGCAAACCAACAATCGCTATCAAGATGTCGTGAAGTCGGCCGATAACCCCGAACAGTTTGTGCGCGAGCTACAAAAGGCCGGTTACGCAACCGACCCGGCTTACGCCAGCAAGATTTCGCAGATAGCCAGGCAGATGACGAGTTATCAGAACTACGCTGCGGCGGGCGTTTCAACCACGCCTTTATAGACATAAGGGTCTGAACCATGAGTTTGCTCAACATCGGAATGTCGGGTCTATCCGCTAGCCACGCCTCATTGGTGACTACCGGTAACAACATTTCCAACGTCGATACCGTCGGGTACTCGCGCCAACAAACTGTGCAGGGCACCAAAGGCTCGATTCAGTACGGCAATGTGTTCATCGGCACCGGCACCACGCTGGCCGACGTGCGTCGGGTGTACAACAGCTACCTCGACGCGCAGTTGCAGACCTCGACGTCGCTCAACAGTGATGCGCAGGCTTACCTGGGGCAGGCCACCCAGGTCGACAAGCTGCTGTCCGACAGCGGCACCGGTGTGACCAAATCCTTGCAGGCTTTTTTCTCGTCCTTGCAAACGCTGGCCGGCAACTCCAACGACAATGCCGCGCGCCAAGCGTTGCTGACCAACGCCCAAGGCTTGAGCAGCCGCTTCAATGCCATCTCCGGGCAATTGAAGCAGCAAGGCAGCTACATCAACGATCAGCTGGGTTCGATGGCCGACCAGGTCAACAAGCTGGCGTCGACCGTTGCCGCGTACAACAAGAAAATCAGTGAAGTCAGTGGCTCGGGTGGCACGCCCAACGAATTGCTGGACCAGCGTAACGAAACCATCCGCCAGCTCAATGAGCTGGTGGGCACCCAGGTCACTGAGACCGAAGGGCGCATGGATATTTACCTGGGCAGCGGCCAGCCTTTGGTGGTGGGCGACACCGTCAACAAACTGCGCGTGGCCGCCGACCCGGCCGACCCGACCCGTTCCTCGATCATCATGGATCGCAACGGTTCGTCGATCGACATCACCAACGTGATGAGCGGCGGCGAGATGGGCGGGCTGTTGCGTTATCGCAATGAGGTATTGACCCCGGCGGTCAATGGCCTGGGGCGTATCGCCATGGTCGTCGCCGATCAGGTCAACAAGCAGTTGGGGCAGGGGCTGGACCAGAGCGGTAACTTCGGCGCAGCGTTGTTCAATGACATCAACAGTGCCGCGGCCATCAGTCAGCGCAGCATTGCCAATGCCAAGAACAATCCGGCGTCGGGTAACCTGAACGTCACCATCAAGGACACCGGCAAGCTGGCGGCCAGCGATTACCAGGTGACCTTCACCAGCGCCACCGGCTACAGCGTGCGGCGCCTGTCGGACAATACCGACATGGGCAGTTTCGACCTGGGCACGACGCCGCCACCGGTCATCGATGGCTTCAGCCTGAGCCTCAACGCCGGTGCGGTAAACAGCGGCGACAGCTTCAAGATTACCCCGACCCGCAGTTCCGCCGCGGACATGGCCACCGTCATGACCGACGCCAAGCGCCTGGCCACGTCTGCACCGCTGACGTCCACCAAGGCCCAGGGCAATAACGGTACGGGGGATGCCAGCCAGCCGACCCTGAAGACCAACCTGGACATCTACGATTCGGCCCAGCGCCTGGAAGTGCAGAGCGCGGTCAAGGCGTCGATGCCGGTCCGGATGCTGATGACCAGCGCCAGTGCCTATGAAGTGTTCGATGCCAAGGGGGTCAGTATCGGCACCGGCAACATCGTGCCCGGCCAGAACAACGACCTGAACATTTCGGTGCCGTACACCGATGCCAGCGGCGCGGCCAAGACCTTCAGTGTCGGCATGACCGTCAGCGGCAGTCCCAAGGCGGGCGACAGCTTCAATATTGCGATGACCGCCGCAGACAGCACCGACAACCGCAACGCACAGGCGTTGCTGGCCCTGCAGACCAAGGCCACGGTCGGCGCGACTGCGACCAGTCCCGGTGTGAGTTTTACCGAGGCCTATGGCGGCCTGGTATCGACCGTTGGCTCCTTGACCAAGCAGGGTCAACTCGATGCCACGGCGACCGACACCATCGTCACCGGGGCGCGCAATGCGCGTGACTCGCTGTCGGGCGTCGACCTCGATGAAGAGGCTGGCAACCTGACCAAGTACCAGCAGTACTACACGGCCTCTTCGCAGATCATCAAGACTGCGCAGGAAATTTTCAGCACCCTGATCAATGCCCTTTAAGGAACCGTAGAACATGCGAATTTCTACTGCACAGTACTACGCGACCACTGCTGCCAACTATCAGCGCAACCTCAACAACGTGATGAAGACGGCCGAGCAGGCCAGCAGTGGCATCAAGCTGGAGACGGCGGCGGACGATCCGGTCGGTGCCGCGCGGCTGCTGCAGCTCGAGCAGCAAAAAGCCTTGCTGGGCCAGTACACCACTAACATCAACGCATTGAATACGGCCCAGGCGCAGGAAGAAAGCGTGCTGGACAGCATCAATACCGTGCTGCAAAAAGTCAGCGAGCTGACGGTGCGTGCCGGTGCCGCCTCCTTGAACGACGACGATCGCAACTCCATCGGCGCAGAAGTTGCCCAGGCCGAGCAACAGCTGTTGAGCTTGATGAACAGCAAGGATGCCAACGGCAAGTACATCTTTTCCGGGGCCAGCAACAACACGCCGCCGTTCGCCCGCAACAGTGATGGCACCTACAGCTATCAGGGTGACCAGACCCAGTTGGAGCTCAAGATCGGTGACTCGATGTCCCTGGGCCTGAACGATACCGGTTGGGAGGTGTTCCAGCAGGCGATCAACGCCGCGCGCAGTACCACCACCCTGACCGCACCGGCCGTCGATGACGGGCGCGTGGCCTTGTCATCGGGTCTGGTCAGCTCGGGTCCGGCCTTCGATGCGAGCTTCCGCGGTGGCGAGCCCTATACCCTGGCGTTCACCAGCAGCACGCAGTTCGTGATCACCGATGCCGCGGGTAACGACGTGACCGCCGAAGCGACTGGCGCCGGCAAGTTCGATCCCAATAACAAGGATGGCAGCGACATCACTTTCCGCGGCGTGAGCTTTGCACTGGATATCACCTTCCAGGCATCCGACACGCCCGCTACCGCGGATTCGGTCATCGCCGGCCACAGTTTCAAGCTGGAGGCCAAGCCGGATAGCTTCGTCAGCAACCGTGCGCCGGGCAATGCCTCGACGGCCCTGGTCACCCAGACCCAGGTGACCGATGCCGCCGCCTACAACAGCTTTTTCCCGGAGGGCGGGGCGGTGCTGAAGTTCACCAGCCCGACGACGTTCGAGCTGTACGCCCGGCCATTGACCAGCAGCAGTACGCCGGTCACCACCGGGAGCGTGGCCGGCGGCGTGGCCACAGCGGCCGGCGTCAGCTTTACCATGAGCACCACGCCTGCGCCGGCGGCCAACGATCAGTTCGATATCTCGGTCAACACCCATCAGACCCAGAACGTGCTCGACACGGTCAGTCAGTTGCGTCAGGCACTGCAAACGCCCACGGCTGGCAACCCGACAGCACAACGCAACCTGGACAGCGCGATCGCGTCTTCGATTGCCAACCTGGGTAATGCCAAGAACCAGGTCGACCTGGCCCGGGGTGCCATCGGTGCACGGGGCAATGTAATGGACATGCAGCGCGATCAGAACCAGAGCACCGATCTGCTCAATACCTCCACCCAGTCGTCGATCCGCGAGGCCGATCCGGCCGAAGTGCTGACCCGCCTGACCCTGCAGCAGACCATGCTGCAGGCGGCGCAACTGGCATTCGCCAAGGTGTCCCAGCTGAGCCTGTTCAACAAGCTTTAAGTCGGTCCTGAGCGCTCTCGGCCAGCCCTGTGTTGCATGGGGCTGGCTTTTTTTTTGAGGATTTTTTCGCGATGATCCGGGGCTGTGCGGAACGGGGCTCGGACCACAAAATCAAATAAAGCCGTGAACTCTGAGTGACCCGCCAGTCAAAACGCGCATCTTCACTGTATCCTGTCTGCGGGCGGTGAAGGTGGCGGACAGTTCAAGCAGGTGCTTGAGCCACGACGATGCCCCTCTGGGGCCGGTCCCTGACTGTAGACGCCCTCGATTCAGCGAGCGGCGATGTTCAGCTGTTTATTATTGGGAAGCCATAATGATTGGCATAAAAAATATAGCGAGTTACGTGCCGGTAGCCGGGATTGATAATTACGCCCAGGGTGCCAAGTTTGACAAGGACGAAACCTTTATCCTTGGCAAGATCGGCTCGGCATTTTTGCCACGCATGGCTGCCGATCAGGAAACTTCCGATCTGTGTGTCGAAGCCGCCAATGCGCTGTTTGCCGCCAGTCCAGAACTCAAGCGTGAGTCCATCGACTGCCTGATCGTCGTCACCCAGAATGGGGATGAGGAGGGGTTGCCGCACACCGCTGCGATCGTTCAGGACAAGCTGGGCCTGCCGACCCACGTCGCCGCTTTCGATATTTCCCTTGGCTGTTCCGGCTACGTGTACGGCATCTATGCGATCAAGGGCTTCATGGAAGCGGCGGGGCTGAAAAACGGCCTGCTGATCACCGCCGATCCGTATTCGAAGATCGTCGACCCGGAAGACCGCAACACCACCATGCTGTTCGGCGATGCCGCCACCGCGACCTGGATGGGCGAAAACGCGGTCTGGCAGCTCGGCAAGTCGAAGTTCGGCACGGACGGTTCCGGCGCGCCGCACCTTAAGGTCAGCGATGGCGTGTTCTTCATGAATGGCCGCCAGGTGTTCAACTTCGCGCTGTTGAAAGTCCCGGCGCACCTGCATGAGCTACTGGAGGAATCCAATTTGCAGGCCAGCGATATCAACGCCTTCTGCATTCACCAAGGCAGTGCCGCCATCGTCGATGCCGTGGCGCGCCGCTTCGAAGAAGGCGAGCCGGAGAAGTTCGTCAAGGACATGCTCGAAACTGGCAACACGGTGTCGTCTAGCATTCCGCTGCTATTGCAGAACCATGTGTTCGATTCCAAATGGACCCGCGTGGCCATCAGCGGCTTTGGCGTAGGCCTGTCGTGGGGCTCGGCGATTCTCTATCGCGGCTGATATCTACCGCGGTATTCGAAACAAAAAAACGCCCGGAGAGTCTCCGGGCGTTTTGCGTTTTTCTGACGCCGACTTTCTGGCTCTAAAGCCTTGAAAATAAAGGGCTGGCAAGCTGCCACTAAAAAAATCTAAAAACCCCCTCAAGCAAACGGGTTCCACGACGATAACTATTACGTAGGTTCTCTAGGCCATACCAGGCGGTTGCCAGGGCCGGAAGCCGCAGTATCCATCCAACGAGGATTTCGTCATGGCTTTATCCGTAAACACCAACATTGCCTCTCTCACTACTCAGGGCAACCTGAACAAGGCCGGCAACTCCCTGCAAACTTCGATGCAGCGCCTGTCTTCCGGCCTGCGCATCAACAGCGCTAAAGACGACGCTGCCGGCCTGCAAATTGCTAACCGCCTGACCAGCCAGATCAACGGCCTGGGCCAAGCGGTCAAGAACGTGAATGACGGTATCTCCATCGCTCAAACCGCTGAAGGCGCGATGCAGGCATCGACCGACATCCTGCAGAAAATGCGTACCCTGGCTCTGTCTTCCGCTACCGGCTCCCTGAGTAACGACGACCGTAAGTCGAACAACGACGAATATCAGGCTCTGACTTCGGAACTGACCCGTATCTCGCAAACTACCACCTTCGGTGGCCAGAAGCTGCTGGACGGTTCGTTCGGTACCAAATCTATCCAGGTAGGCGCCAACGCCAACGAAACCATCAACGTCAGCCTGGAAAACGTTGCTGCTAACCAGATCGGTTCGCAACAACTCAAATCCGGCAAAATTGTTCCTGATGCAGATGGTCTGACCGGCGGTACTCTGTCTCTTGTTGGTAACGGCCAGTCGAAAACCTTTACATACGGTTTGGGCGCTCAGGCAAAAGACATTGCGAGTGGTTTGAACGGCCTTATCGGCGGTTTGACTGCTACTGCCAGCACCGAAGTTAAATTTAGCGTTGCGGCCGCTGCAGCGACAGCGCCAGCTAACTTTACTCTGGCAGTAGGTGGTGGTTCCGCCGTTAGTTTTGTTGGTGTAACCGATACCGCCAGCCTGGCTGATCAGTTGAAATCCAACTCCGCTAAACTGGGTATCAGTGTTAACTACGACCAAAGTAACAATACGCTGGAAGTGAAGTCCGATACCGGTGAAAACCTGGTATTCGGCGCAGCTGACGCGGCAACGCAAGCGGCAATCAAAGTTGATGTGAAAGACGGTGCAGGCAAGTATTCCGGTACTCCAGTCGCCCTGGTAGCTGCTGGTACTACTGTCACTGGTCAGGTCAACCTCAACTCCGCTAAAGGTTACTCTGTTTCCGGTTTGGCAGCTGATGCTGGTGAGTTGTTCGGTGCTGCGGCAGGTACTTCGTTCTCCTCCAAAAAAACCAACATTTCCAACACTGATGTTACCGATGCAACCAACGCACAAAACGCTTTGGCTGTTATCGACAAGGCCATCGGTACCATCGACAGCGTTCGTTCGGGTCTGGGTGCTACCCAGAACCGTCTGACCACCACTGCCGACAACCTGCAGAACATTCAGAAGAACTCCACTGCTGCTCGCAGCACCATCCAGGACGTGGACTTCGCTGCTGAAACTGCAGAGCTGACCAAGCAACAAACCCTGCAATCGGCTTCGACTGCCATCCTGTCGCAAGCTAACCAGCTGCCATCCGCTGTACTGAAACTGCTTCAGTAATTTCAGCGCTTGGTAATTGACGGAGGGGCGCGTTTACGTGCCCTTTTGTCTTTTCCGTGACGAGGAGTTTGGAAATGGATATGAGCGTCAAGTTGAACCAGTCTTATCCGGCGCTTGCACCGCAAAGCCCAGCGGCACCGGTGGATCCGGTCAGTCGGCCAAAGGTCGAGCCTGTTGCCAAGTCGGCGACGGAGCCCAAGCGCGATGAGCTGGAAAAGGCCGTGACTGATATTCGCGAGTTCGTTCAAGCGAGCCAGCGCAAGCTGGACTTTTCCATTGATGATTCCACCGGCCGGGTCGTGGTCAAGGTCATCGCCACCGACAGTGGTGACGTGATTCGCCAGATCCCTTCGGAAACTGCACTGAAACTGGCACAAAGCCTGAGCCAGGCGAGCAGCTTGTTGTTCGACGACAAAGTCTGAGCTGGCATGAATTTTGTTGGTATCCGCGTTTAAGGCGTTCATTGCCAAGAAAGCGGCGGCCACTGGATAAGGAGAAGGACGATGGCGGGTTCAACGGTCAGTGGTATCGGTTCAAACATCGATACTCAGGCGATTGTTAAGTCACTGGTTGACGCCGAGCGCGTGCCGAAGCAAACGCAGATCAACACTCAGTCGTTGAAAGCAACCACCACGTTGTCGTCGATCGGCAAGATCCAGGCGGCACTGGATGCTTTTCGTGGCGCCCTGACTTCGATGGGTACCGATAGTAGCTTCACCGGCCTGACTGGCTCGTCCTCGAATGAAAAAGTTGCGACCATGACTGCTGGCAACGGAGCTTCGAATGGAAGTTTCTCGCTGGTGGTTTCTCAATTGGCCAGTGCCTCTAAGATATCGACCAAGACCTTTGCTGGTGGTGCGTCTTCCGTAGTCAACAGTGGTACCACTCCGACCACTCTGACAATTTCCCAGTCGGGCAAGAACTACGATCTGAGCGTCCCGGCGGGAGCAACGCTGCAGCAGGTACGTGATTCGATCAATTCGCAATTTTCCACTTCCGGCTTGAGTGCTAACGTCCTGACCGACTCCACGGGGTCGCGGCTGGTGTTGACCTCTACCAACATGGGTGTGGGTTCGGACATTACGCTATCGGGCAATTCCGGGATCGACGTCGGTGCAACAGTTGTCGAGGTGCCGAAGAACGCCAAGTACACCATCGACGGGTCGATTGCACTGGAGTCCAAGTCGAATACGATCAGTGAAGCTGTCAGCGGCGTGAGTATCAAGCTTCTGTCGGTCTCGCCCAAAGACGCCACGACCGGCGATTTCACACCTACTACCATCGCTGTGAGTACCAATAGCCCCGTGATTAAGTCTGGGGTCAAGGGTTTTATTGACACCTACAATGCGCTGGTGAAAGCGATCAGTGCGGAGACAAAAGTTACAATGGGGGCGGATGGTACGCCCACAGCAGGCGCATTGACCGGCGATGCTTCGATGCGAACTCTTATGAGCTCCATTCGAAATGAATTGAACTCGATGTCTGGTAGTGGCACGTTAAAATCATTGGCGCAGTTTGGTGTTTCCACTGACTCGACGACGGGTCTTCTAACCCTGGACGACAAAAAGTGGGATAAAGCAGTAGCTACCAACGCGGCTGATATCAATAGTATTTTCAGTGGTGATAATGGGCTGTTGAAGCGCTTAACCAATGCCACCGAAGGTTATGCCAAGTCGAGTACCGGCACGCTGGCGGAGCGCTCAAAAACGTTGAGCGATACGCTGACCGACCTCGCGAAGCAACAGGCTTCGCTGGATGAGCGCATGACGCTGTTGACCACCAGTCTGTCGGCCAAGTACACCGCCATGGATTCCCTTGTGGCGAAGTTGCGGGCACAAAGCGACAGCATCATGACCACGCTCAATGCGCTCAATAATCCGAAAGACAGCTGATTCGGATCAGGCATAAAAAAACCCAGGCATGCTGTGATGACGGCACCTGGGTTTTTTCCTTGATTGCAGGTCTACGTTAAAGTTATGTGTCGACCAGTCGACATAAATATCAGAGCAGTCCTCTTTTTAGTTTTTGTCTGTCACGAGGTAGAAACATGAACCCCATGAGAGCCCTTCGCCAATATCAGAAGGTCAATTCCCATGCTCAAATCTCTGAAGCCAATCCGCATCGCCTGGTGCAGATGCTGATGGAGGGTGGCCTGGATCGCATGGCCCAAGCCAAGGGCGCTCTGGAGCGTGGAGATATCGCACTCAAGGGTTTGATGTTGGGCAAAGCTGCAGACATCATCATCGGGCTGCGTGACGGGCTGAACCCGGAAAAGGCCGAGGATCCAGCATCTGTCCAGCAACTCGACAGCTTGTACGCTTACATGACCAACCGTTTGATGGACGCTAACACCACCAACGACGCTGCCATCATCGACGAAGTAGCAGGTCTGCTTGAAACCCTGAAAAGCGGTTGGGATGCGATTGGAAGCCCACAGGCCTGAGGGCCGAGGATGACGTCATGAGTCAAGCACTGCAACGGATCGAAGAAACACGCGAAGCGCTCATCGATGCGCTGGCCGAACGTAACTGGGATGCGATCGGCGAGCTGGATTCGGCCTGCCGTGAATGCGTCGATGAGGTGCTCGCTGAAGCACCGATCGATGAGGAAGCACTGCGCACCCACCTTGAGAGTCTGCTGGCGGTGTACAAAGATTTATTGACGGTGACGATGGGCGAGCGTCAGGCAATTGTTGATCAGATGTCGCAGATCAACCAAGCGAAGAGTGCCGCAAAGGTTTACCATCTGTTTGGTTAATTAATATCTGCTTGATCCAGTCAGATTGCGCCATAAATTTGACTGTGAACGGTTTTTTGACTTTACTAGTGGCTGTTTCCAGATTTCAGGCGTCTACAGGCATTAACAGTCTGCAAGCGTCTAGCTTGCCCACTCATTTCGGGCACCGGGTTGACTAGGGAAGTTACGATTGCATGTGGCGTGAAACCAAAATTCTGCTGATCGATGACGATAGCGTCCGCCGCCGCGACTTGGCGGTGATTTTAAATTTTCTCGGCGAAGAAAATTTACCCTGCGGTAGCCATGACTGGCAGCAGGCTGTCGTCTCTTTGTCGTCCAGTCGTGAAGTAATCTGTGTCCTCATCGGGACGGTCAATGCTCCGGGTTCGCTTCAGGGCTTGTTAAAGACACTCGCGACATGGGATGAGTTCCTTCCGATTTTGCTGATGGGCGATAATTCTTCCATCGACCTGCCGGAAGACCAGCGTCGCCGCGTGTTGTCGACCCTCGAAATGCCTCCCAGCTACAGCAAGCTGCTCGATTCGCTGCACCGTGCCCAAGTCTATCGCGAGATGTACGACCAGGCCCGTGAGCGCGGTCGGCATCGCGAACCCAATCTGTTCCGCAGCCTGGTCGGCACCAGCCGGGCGATCCAGCACGTGCGCCAGATGATGCAGCAAGTGGCCGACACCGACGCCAGCGTGCTGATCCTCGGCGAGTCCGGGACCGGCAAGGAAGTGGTTGCGCGCAACCTGCATTACCATTCCAAGCGCCGCGAAGCGCCGTTCGTGCCGGTCAATTGCGGGGCGATTCCGGCCGAGCTGCTGGAAAGCGAATTGTTCGGCCATGAGAAGGGCGCGTTCACCGGGGCGATCACCAGCCGCGCCGGGCGTTTCGAACTGGCCAATGGCGGTACGCTGTTCCTCGACGAAATCGGCGATATGCCGCTGCCGATGCAGGTCAAGCTGCTGCGCGTGTTGCAGGAGCGTACCTTCGAGCGCGTGGGCAGCAACAAGACCCAGAGCGTCGATGTGCGCATCATCGCCGCGACCCACAAGAATCTCGAAAGCATGATCGAGATCGGCACCTTCCGCGAAGATTTGTACTACCGCCTGAACGTGTTCCCGATCGAGATGGCGCCGCTGCGCGAGCGCGTCGAGGACATTCCGCTGCTGATGAACGAGTTGATCTCGCGCATGGAGCACGAGAAGCGCGGTTCGATCCGCTTCAACTCCGCGGCGATCATGTCGCTGTGCCGTCACGGCTGGCCGGGCAACGTCCGCGAGCTGGCCAACCTGGTGGAGCGCATGGCGATCATGCATCCGTACGGGGTGATCGGCGTGGTCGAGCTGCCGAAGAAATTCCGCTACGTCGATGATGAAGACGAGCAACTGGTCGACACCCTGCGCAGTGATCTCGAAGAGCGGGTGGCAATCAACGGCCATACCCCGGACTTCACCACCCATGCCATGTTGCCGCCTGAAGGCCTGGACCTGAAGGATTACCTCGGTGGCCTGGAGCAGGGTCTGATCCAGCAAGCACTGGACGATGCCAATGGCATTGTCGCGCGCGCGGCCGAACGCCTGCGCATCCGCCGCACCACGCTGGTGGAAAAAATGCGCAAGTACGGTATGAGCCGCCGTGATGGAGATGAACAGGCGGATGATTGACGCCTGTTTTTCAACTCTTTCATTTTCAAGCAGTTTTTTTTAGGCACGGGTATTGCTATAGCCCTCGCAACGTTCCGTTTAACTGACGGTCAGCCAAGCGAGAGAGCACGATGCCCCAAGCCGCCCCCCTGTCTCCTGTCCCTAGTGCCCTGGGACAATCGTCGTCCGCAGAGCAGGCGAGCCGGCTTGGCCTCGAGCAGGCGTTTGCCCTGTTCAACCAGATGTCCAGCCAGTTGACCAACTCCTACAGCATGCTCGAAGCCCGGGTCACCGAGCTCAAGGGCGAGTTGGCGGTGGTCAGCGCCCAGCGCATGCAGGAACTGGCAGAGAAAGAACGCCTGGCCAATCGCCTGCAACACCTGCTCGACCTCCTGCCCGGCGGCGTCATCGTTATCGACGCCCAGGGGATCGTGCGCGAAGCCAACCCGGCGGCTTGCGAACTGCTCGGTCTGCCCCTCGAAGGCGAGCTGTGGCGGCAGGTGATTGCCCGTTGCTTTGCGCCCCGCGAAGACGACGGTCATGAAGTCTCTCTCAAGGATGGTCGGCGCCTGTCGATTGCCACGCGTTCGCTGGGTGCGGAGCCTGGGCAACTGGTGTTGCTCAACGACCTGACCGAAACCCGTCATCTGCAGGATCAACTGGCGCGCCACGAACGCTTGTCTTCCCTGGGACGCATGGTCGCGTCGCTGGCGCATCAGATTCGCACGCCGTTATCCGCGGCCTTGCTCTACGCCAGTCACTTGACCGAGCAGGCGCTGCCGATAGACACCCAGCAACGTTTTGCCGGACGGCTCAAGGAGCGCTTGCACGAGCTGGAGCATCAGGTGCGCGACATGCTGGTGTTTGCTCGCGGCGAGTTGCCCTTGACCGACCGGGTGACCCCGGCGCAGCTGATGCAGTCACTGCAGGCGGCGGCGCTGACCCATGTACAGGACCTGCCGATTCGCTGGCAATGCGACAGTCATGCCGGTGAATTGCTGTGCAACCGCGACACCCTGGTCGGTGCGATCCTCAATCTGATCGAGAACGCGATTCAGGCCAGTGCCGGTGAGGTGCGCTTGAAGGTGCATCTCTACACCCGTGGCAACAACCTGCGCCTGTGCGTCAGCGATAGCGGCAGCGGTATCGACGGCGCGGTGCTGGCGCGCCTGGGGGAACCCTTTTTTACCACCAGGACCACCGGCACCGGCCTCGGCCTGACCGTGGTCAAGGCAGTCGCCAGGGCTCATCAGGGCGAGTTGCGCTTGCGCTCGCGGATCGGTCGCGGCACCTGTGCGCAGGTGCTCCTGCCGCTTTTTATCAATGAGAAAAGTAGCGCCCAGGGAGTGGAGTGAAGGCCATGGCAATCAAGGTTCTGCTGGTCGAGGATGACCGCGCTTTGCGCGAAGCGCTGGCGGACACGCTGTTGCTCGCCGGGCACGATTACAAGGCCGTGGCTTCGGCGCAGGAAGCCCTGGAAGCGGCGGGGGCCGAGGCGTTCAACCTGGTGGTCAGCGACGTCAACATGCCGGGCATGGACGGTCATCAATTGCTCGCGTTGCTGCGGGCGCGACAGCCGCAACTGCCGGTGTTGCTGATGACGGCGCACGGTGCCGTCGAGCGGGCGGTCGATGCGATGCGCCAGGGTGCCGCGGATTACCTGGTCAAACCGTTCGAGCCCAAGGCGCTGCTCGACCTGGTCGCACGCCATGCGCTGGGCAATGTCGGCAGCACCGATCACGAAGGACCTGTGGCGTTCGAACCGGCCAGTGCGCAGTTGCTGGAACTGGCCGCGCGGGTGGCGCGCAGTGATTCCACGGTGCTGATCTCCGGGGAGTCCGGCACCGGCAAGGAGGTGCTGGCGCGCTACATTCACCAGCACTCCCGGCGCGCCAACCAGCCATTTATTGCGATCAACTGCGCGGCGATTCCCGACAACATGCTGGAGGCCACGCTCTTTGGTCACGAGAAGGGCTCGTTCACCGGCGCCATCGCGACGCAGGCCGGCAAGTTCGAGCAGGCCGATGGCGGGACTATCCTGCTCGATGAAATTTCCGAAATGCCCCTGGGGTTGCAGGCCAAGTTGCTGCGGGTGCTGCAGGAGCGCGAGGTCGAGCGAGTCGGTGCGCGCAAGCCGATCACCCTGGATATCCGCGTGGTCGCGACCACCAACCGGGATCTGGCCGCTGAAGTGGCGGCGGGGCGGTTCCGTGAAGACCTGTACTATCGCCTGTCCGTATTCCCGCTGGCCTGGCGGCCCTTGCGCGAGCGCACGGCCGATATCCTGCCGCTTGCCGAGCGCCTGCTGGCCAAACACGTCAATAAAATGAAGCATGCGGCGGCGCGATTGTCGCCCGAGGCGCAGGCGTGCCTGATCGGTTATCCGTGGCCGGGCAATGTGCGCGAACTGGATAACGCGATTCAACGCGCCTTGATCCTGCAGCAGGGTGGAATGATTGAGCCTGAGGATTTCTGTCTCGCCGGGCCGGTCGCTTGCGCGCCGTTACCGGCACTGGCGCCCGCGCGGGCAGTGGAAGTAGAGGCCGAATCTGCCGGGGCGCTAGGCGACGATCTGCGGCGCCGTGAGTTCCAGATGATCATCGACACCCTGCGCACCGAGCGCGGCCGCCGCAAAGAGGCCGCCGAGCGCCTGGGCATCAGCCCGCGCACCTTGCGCTACAAGCTGGCGCAGATGCGCGATGCCGGCATGGACGTGGAAGCGTATTTGTTTGCCACCTGAGCGCTGGCCTGCACGGGGCCCTGTAGGAGCAAGCTTGCTCGCGATGGTCGTTAACGATAACGCGGGGATTCAGGATAAACACGTCGCTCTTGGGTCCATCGCGAGCAATCAAGCGTCGACCGGCTGCTCCTACAGATGCGGCACCGGGAAAGCTGGCACCCTTGTTGCTAACACCTCGTTACCCGCTGAGTGAGCGTCAAAAAATTGCGGGCCGCCAGAGAGAGTAGAGCATGAGCCAAGGTATTGAATTCAATCGATTGATGCTGGATATGCGCGCCATGCAAATGGACGCCATGTCTGCGCCGAAATCGACTGCCGCCGTCCCTGAACTGAATGGCAGCAGCTTTTCCGACATGCTCGGTCAGGCCGTCAACAAGGTCAACGACACCCAGCAGGCGTCCACAGCCCTGGCCAATGCCTTCGAGATCGGCAAGAGCGGTGTCGACCTGACGGACGTGATGATTTCCTCGCAGAAGGCCAGCGTGTCTTTCCAGGCTTTGACCCAGGTGCGCAACAAGCTGGTTCAGGCTTACCAAGACATCATGCAGATGCCGGTTTAAGGACGAGATTGAGTCATGGCAGATGCAATCGCTGACAATGTTCCGGCCAAGGCCAATTCCGTAGGCGGCAAGCCGCCGCTGTTCGGGTTGTCCTTCCTGGAAAACCTCTCCGAGATGACCATGCTGCGTCAGGTGGGCCTGATGGTCGGCCTGGCCGCGAGCGTGGCGATTGGTTTTGCCGTGGTGTTGTGGTCCCAGCAGCCGGACTACCGTCCGCTGTACGGCAGCCTTGCCGGCATGGACGCCAAGCAGGTCATGGATACCCTGGCGGCCGCCGATATCGCCTATAACGTCGAACCCAATTCCGGTGCCTTGCTGGTCAAGGCCGAAGACCTGTCCCGCGCGCGTCTCAAGCTCGCGGGCGCGGGTGTCACTCCCAGCGATGGCAACATCGGTTTTGAAATCCTCGACAAGGAACAGGGCCTGGGTACCAGCCAGTTCATGGAAGCGACCCGTTATCGTCGCGGCCTTGAAGGCGAGCTGGCGCGCACCATTTCCAGCCTGAACAATGTCAAGGGTGCCCGGGTGCACCTGGCCATCCCGAAAAGCTCGGTGTTCGTGCGTGACGAGCGCAAGCCGAGCGCCTCGGTGCTGGTCGAGCTGTATTCCGGGCGTTCGCTGGAGCCGGGCCAGGTCGTGGCCATCGTCAATCTGGTGGCGACCAGCGTCCCCGAACTCAGCAAGTCGCAGATCACCGTCGTCGACCAGAAAGGCAACCTGCTCTCCGATCAGGCGGAAAACTCCGAGCTGACCATGGCCGGCAAGCAATTCGATTACAGTCGCCGCATGGAGAGCATGCTCACCCAGCGCGTGCACAACATTCTGCAACCGGTGCTGGGCAACGACCGCTACAAGGCCGAAGTCTCGGCCGATGTCGACTTCAGCGCCGTCGAGTCCACCTCCGAGCAGTTCAACCCGGACCAGCCGGCGTTGCGCAGCGAGCAGTCGGTCAACGAACAACGTACCGCCAGCAACGGCCCGCAAGGTGTACCGGGTGCCCTGAGCAACCAGCCACCGTCGCCAGCCTCGGCACCGCAAACCACCGGTGGCGCCACCGCGTCGGCCGGCATGGTGCAGCCCGGCCAGCCACTGCTCGATGCCAACGGCCAGCAGGTCATGGACCCGGCCACCGGCCAGCCCATGCTCGCGCCCTATCCGGCGGACAAGCGTCAGCAGTCGACCAAGAACTTCGAACTGGACCGCTCCATCAGCCACACCAGGCAACAGCAGGGCCGATTGAATCGCCTGTCGGTCTCGGTGGTGGTCGATGACCAGGTCAAGATCAACCCGGCCAACGGTGAAATGACCCGTGCGCCGTGGAGTGCCGATGAGTTGGCCCGTTTCACCCGCCTGGTCCAGGATGCGGTCGGTTTCGACGCCAGCCGTGGCGACAGCGTCAGCGTGATCAACATGCCGTTCTCCGCCGAGCGCGGCGAAGTGATTGCCGATATTCCGTTCTACTCCCAGCCGTGGTTCTGGGATGTGGTCAAGCAGCTGTTGGGCGTCCTGTTCATCCTGGTGCTGGTGTTCGGTGTGTTGCGCCCGGTGCTCAACAACATCACCGGTGGTGGCAAGGACAAGCAACTGGCGGGCATCGGCAGCGACGTCGAGCTCGGTGGCATGGGCGGCCTGGACGGCGAACTGGCCAACGATCGTATCAGCCTCGGTGGCCCGACCAGCATCCTGCTGCCAAGCCCGAGCGAAGGCTATGACGCACAGTTGAACGCAATCAAGAGCCTGGTGGCAGAAGACCCGGGTCGTGTCGCCCAGGTCGTGAAAGAGTGGATTAACGCAGATGAGTGATAACCGAGCCATTGCCGCCAAACTGAGCAAGGTCGACAAAGCCGCGATCCTGCTGCTGTCACTGGGCTCGACCGATGCCGCCCAGGTATTGCGCCACATGGGGCCCAAGGAGGTCCAGCGTGTTGGCGTGGCCATGGCGCAGATGGGTAACGTGCACCGCGAGCAGGTCGAGCAGGTGATGAGCGAGTTCGTCGACATCGTCGGTGACCAGACCAGCCTGGGCGTCGGTTCCGATGACTACGTGCGCAAGATGCTCACCCAGGCCCTGGGCGAAGACAAGGCCAACGGCCTGATCGATCGCATCCTGCTGGGTGGCAACACCAGCGGCCTGGACAGCCTGAAGTGGATGGAGCCGCGCGCGGTCGCCGACGTGATCCGTTACGAGCACCCGCAGATCCAGGCGATCGTGGTGGCGTATCTCGACCCGGACCAGGCCGGTGAAGTGCTGGGCAACTTCGACCACAAGGTGCGCCTGGACATCATCCTGCGGGTGTCCTCGCTGAACACCGTGCAGCCGGCGGCCCTCAAGGAACTCAACCAGATTCTCGAGAAGCAGTTCTCCGGCAACTCCAATGCTTCGCGCACCAGCCTGGGCGGGATCAAGCGCGCGGCCGACATCATGAACTTCCTCGACAGCTCGATCGAAGGCCAGCTCATGGACTCGATCCGCGAAGTCGACGAAGACCTGTCCGGTCAGATCGAAGACCTCATGTTCGTGTTCAACAACCTGGCCGACGTCGACGACCGCGGCATCCAGGCGTTGCTGCGTGAAGTGTCCTCCGACGTGCTGGTACTGGCCCTCAAGGGCTCGGACGAAAACGTCAAGGAGAAGATCTTCAAGAACATGTCCAAGCGTGCGGCCGAATTGTTGCGCGACGATCTCGAGGCCAAGGGCCCGGTGCGCGTCAGCGATGTGGAAACCGCGCAGAAAGAAATCCTCACCATCGCCCGTCGCATGGCCGAAGCGGGCGAAATCGTGCTCGGCGGCAAAGGCGCCGAGGAAATGATCTGACCCCATGGCCAAGAACGATGAGCAGCCCTCTGACCTGATCAGGGCCCGTGATGTCGGTGGTTTCGAGTCCTGGGCGCTGCCCAGCTTCGATCCGCCGGCACCCGAGCCTGAGCCCGAGCCCGAACCCGAGCCGCCGGAAATGGAGGAAGTGCCGCTGGAGGAAGTACAGCCACTGACCCTTGAGGAGCTCGAGAGCATTCGCCAGGAAGCCTACAACGAAGGTTTTGCGGTGGGCGAAAAAGAAGGGTTCCACAGCACCACGCTCAGGGTTCGCCAGGAAGCTGAAGTGGCGTTGGCGGCCAAGATCGCCAGCCTTGAAAAAATCATGGCGCACCTGTTCGAGCCCATCGCCGAACAGGACACACAGATTGAAAAGTCCCTGGTCGAGCTGGTGCGGCACATGACCAGACAGGTGATCCAGCGCGAACTGGCCATGGACTCGACGCAGATCGAACACGTCATGCGCGAAGCCCTCAAGCTGTTGCCATTGGGCGTTGAAAACGTGCGGCTGTATATCAATCCGCAGGATTTCGTCCAGGTCAAAGCCTTGCGCGAGCGCCATGAGGAAACCTGGCGCATCGTCGAGGACGAGGCGCTGTTGCCTGGCGGTTGCCGGGTCGAAACCGAGCACAGTCGTATCGATGCTACGGTCGAAACCCGCGTTGCGCAGGTGATGGATAAGCTGTTCGACCAGATGCACGAACAAGCTTTGCACCCGGCCGCTCCGGACCTGAGCCTTGAGTTGCCCGTCGAAAGTAAACCCGTGGCTGCCCCTGATGCGCCTTGAACGCACCAGTTTCGCCAAGCGCCTGGGCAGTTACGCCGAGGCCACGACACTGGCTGGCGCACCGATCCTCGAAGGCCGCCTGCTGCGCATGGTCGGCCTGACCCTCGAAGCCGAAGGCTTGCGCGCCGCCATGGGCAGTCGCTGCATGGTCATCAACGATGACAGCTACCATCCGGTGCAGGTCGAAGCCGAAGTCATGGGCTTTTCCGGCAGCAAGGTCTTCCTGATGCCGGTCGGCAGCGTGGCCGGCATCGCCCCCGGTGCCCGGGTGGTGCCCCTGTCCGACAGCGGTCGCTTGCCGATGGGCATGAGCATGCTCGGGCGCGTGCTCGATGGTGCCGGCCGCGCCTTGGACGGCAAGGGCGGGATGAAGGCCGAGGACTGGGTGCCGATGGACGGCCCGACCATCAACCCGCTCAAGCGCGAGCCGATCAGCGAGCCGCTGGACGTGGGCATTCGTTGCATCAACGGCATGTTGACGGTTGGGCGCGGTCAGCGGCTTGGCTTGTTCGCCGGTACCGGCGTCGGTAAATCCGTGCTGCTGGGCATGATGACGCGCTTTACCGAGGCCGACATCATCGTCGTCGGGCTGATCGGCGAGCGGGGTCGAGAAGTTAAAGAATTCATCGAGCATATCCTCGGTGAAGAAGGGCTCAAGCGCTCGGTGGTGGTGGCGTCGCCCGCGGACGATGCGCCGCTGATGCGTCTGCGCGCCGCCATGTACTGCACGCGAATCGCCGAGTATTTCCGCGACAAGGGCAAGAACGTCCTGCTGTTGATGGATTCGCTGACGCGTTTCGCCCAGGCCCAGCGGGAAATCGCCCTGGCCATCGGCGAGCCGCCGGCGACCAAGGGTTATCCGCCCTCGGTGTTCGCCAAGTTGCCGAAACTGGTGGAGCGCGCCGGCAATGCCGAGAAGGGCGGTGGCTCGATCACGGCGTTCTATACCGTGCTGTCCGAAGGTGACGACCAGCAGGACCCGATTGCCGACTCGGCGCGGGGCGTGCTCGACGGGCACATCGTGCTGTCGCGGCGACTGGCCGAGGAGGGCCATTACCCGGCCATCGATATCGAGGCCTCCATCAGCCGGGTCATGCCGGCCGTGGTGTCGCCGGAACACATGGCCCGGGCGCAGTACTTCAAGCAGTTGTGGTCGCGCTATCAACAGAGCCGCGACCTGATCAGCGTCGGCGCCTACGTCGCCGGCGGTGACCGCGAGACCGACCTGGCGATTTCCCTGCAGCCGCAGCTGGTCAAATACCTGCGCCAGGGCCTCAACGACAGCATCAGCCTGGGCGAAAGCGAAGCGTACCTCGCCTCGATCTTCGCGCCCGCGGCGGGCGGTTAACCGGCCATGGCCCAGAGTCGGGCGGGCCGCCTGGCCCCCGTGGTGGAAATGGCCGAGAAGGCCGAGAAAACCGCGGTCCAGCGTCTGGGGCACTTCCAGGGGCAGGTGCGGCTGGCCGAGAGCAAACTGGCCGACCTCGAAGCCTTTCGGCTCGACTATCAGGAACAGTGGATCGTGCGCGGCAGTGCCGGCGTGTCCGGGCAATGGCTACTGGGCTACCAGGGCTTTCTCGCGCAATTGGGCACGGCCATCGATCAACAGCGGCAAAGCCTGGCCTGGCACCAGAACAACCTGAACAAGGCGCGGGACACCTGGCAGCAGGCGTTCGCCCGGGTCGAAGGCTTGCGCAAGCTGGTTCAGCGCTACCAGGACGAAGCGCGGGCGCTGGAAGACAAGCGCGAGCAGAAGCTGCTGGATGAATTGTCCCAGCGCCTGCCGCGACAGGATGCGTATTGATAGATTGCCCGGGAATGATCGCAGCCCGCGGCAGCTCAGCGCGAACGCGAAACCCCTGTAGGAGCTGGCCTGCCAGCGAAGAGGCCCGAAAGACCAGCGCAATACTCAAGACCGCCTTCGCCGGCAAGCCGGGCTCCTACAATGTTTTGTGTTGGACATGAATCCATGGTTTTCCACGGACCTGTAGGAGCTGGCTTGCCAGCGAATAGGCCCAAGAGACCAGCGCAATACCCAAGACCGCCTTCGCCGGCAAGCCGGGCTCCTACAATGTTTTGTGTTAGACATGAATCCGAGGTTTTCCACGGACCTGTAGGAGCTGGCTTGCCAGCGAAGAAGCCCGAAAGACCAGCGCAATACTCAAGACCGCCTTCGCCGGCAAGCCGGGCTCCTACAATGTTTTGTGTTGGACATGAATCCGTGGTTGTCTTCGGACCTGTAGGAGCTGGCTTGCCAGCGAATAGGCCCAAGAGACCAGCGCAATACCCAAGACCGCCTTCGCCGGCAAGCCGGGCTCCTACAATGTTTTGTGTTAGACATGAATCCGAGGTTTTCCACGGACCTGTAGGAGCTGGCTTGCCAGCGAAGAAGCCCGAAAGACCAGCGCAATACTCAAGACCGCCTTCGCCGGCAAGCCGGGCTCCTACAATGTTTTGTGTTGGACATGAATCCGTGGTTGTCTTCGGACCTGTAGGAGCTGGCTTGCCAGCGAATAGGCCCAAGAGACCAGCGCAATACCCAAGACCGCCTTCGCCGGCAAGCCGGGCTCCTACAATGTTTTGTGTTAGACATGAATCCGAGGTTTTCCACGGACCTGTAGGAGCTGGCTTGCCAGCGAAGAGGCCCGAAAGACCAGCGCAATACTCAACACCGCCTTCGCCGGCAAGCCGGGCTCCTACAATGTTTTGTGTTAGACATGAGTCCGTGGATGTCTTCGGACCTGTAGGAGCTGGCTTGCCAGCGAAGAGGCCCGAGAGACCCGCGCAATACCCAAGACCGCCTTCGCCGGCAAGCCGGGCTCCTACAATGTTTTGTGTTGGGCATGAATCCGTGGTTGTCTTCGGACCTGTAGGAGCTGGCTTGAACTGGCCTAATTATTCCGGACACCTCTTAAGGGCGATATGATTTCGCCAACTTGGAGGTTCCATGAACGAAAGAAAGGTCTACACCCGCGAGTTCAAGCTTCAGGCTGCCAGCATGGTGCTTGATGATAACTGTTCGGTTCCAGATGTTTGTGCATCGCTGGATATCGGGCCCACCGCTTTACGGCGCTGGGTCGATCAGGTTCGCAAGGAACGCGAGGGCCAGGCCGTCAAAGGCACCAAGGCGATTACCGAAGATCAGCGCCAGATTCAGGAGCTAAAAGCCAAGATCAAGCGTATGGAGATGGAGGCCGAGATCTTAAAAAAGGCTACCGCTCTCTTGATGTCGGATCCCGATCGTTTTCGATGATTGCGGAGCTAAGAGAGTCATTCCCGACGGCTATCGTGTGTCGCGTTTTTGGTGTGAAGCGCAGCAGCTTTTATGAGTGGCTTCAGCGGCTCGCCAAGCCGCAGGTCAGACGCGAGGAGCTCAAGCTGAAAGTGGTTGAACTGCACAGCGAAAGCCGTGAAGCCATGGGTTCCAGGATGATTAGCAAGGGCCTGAAGTCGCAAAACATAGCGGTCGGAAGGAGTCTTGTCAGAACACTGATGAGGGAGGCCAACATTGTCAGTAAACAACGCCAGCCGCATCCATTCAGGTCCAAGGGGGTTGAAGCATTTGTTGCGCCTAATCGACTCAAACGCAACTTCAAACCGGCTGCTGTTGATCAGGTCTGGTGTGGCGACGTTACCAGCTTGATGGTGGGTAAGCGCTGGGTTCACCTGGCCATCGTAATTGACCTGTTTGCTCGTCGAGTCATTGGCTGGGCATTCTCTCTAGTCAATGACGCCAACTTGGTGAGCAAGGCGCTACGCATGGCGACAGAGGTACGAACCTGCCCGCCGGGACTGATGTTCCACTCGGATCAGGGCTGTCAGTACACCAGTCGTAAGTTTCAAGAAGAACTGGCCCGCCACGGCATTTTGCAGAGCATGAGTCATCGCGGACAGTGCTGGGACAACGCTCCAACAGAGCGTTTTTTCGGCACACTGAAATCAGAATGGGTTCCCCGCAGCGGCTACAGCATGGTCGAAGAAGCAAAAACCGACATGGTGCGCTTCTTCATGTATTACAACCGCACCAGGCTCCACAGCTACAACAACTACCTGTCGCCAATAGCTATGGAGCAAAAAGCGGCATAAACACCGTAATCGGTGTCCGGGATTACTTGACCAGTTCAGCTTGCCAGCGAAGAGGCCCGAAAGACCAGTGCAAAACTCAACACCGCCTTCGCCGGCAAGCCGGGCTCCTACAATGTTTTGTGTTGGCCATGAATCCGTGGTTGTCTTCGGACCTGTAGGAGCTGGCTTGCCAGCGAAGAGGCCCGAAAGACCAGCGCAATACCCAAGACCGCCTTCGCCGGCAAGCCGGGCTCCTACAATGTTTTGTGTTAGACATGAGTCCGTGGATGTCTTCGGACCTGTAGGAGCTGGCTTGCCAGCGAAGAGGCCCAAGAGACCAGCGCAATACCCAAGACCGCCTTCGCCGGCAAGCCGGGCTCCTACAATGTTTTGTGTTGGCCATGAGTCCGTGGTTTTCCACGGACCTGTAGGAGCTGGCTTGCCAGCGAAGAGGCCCAAAAGACCAGCGCAATACCCAAGACCGCCTTCGCCGGCAAGCCGGGCTCCTACAATGTTTTGTGTTGGGCATGAATCCGAGGTTTTCCACGGACCTGTAGGAGCTGGCTTGCCAGCGAAGAGGCCCGAGAGACCCGCGCAATACCCAAGACCGCCTTCGCCGGCAAGCCGGGCTCCTACAATGTTTTGTGTTAGACATGAGTCCGTGGATGTCTTCGGACCTGTAGGAGCTGGCTTGCCAGCGAAGAGGCCCGAAAGACCAGCGCAATACCCAAGACCGCCTTCGCCGGCAAGCCGGGCTCCTACAATGTTTTGTGTTGGGCATGAATCCGAGGTTTTCCACGGACCTGTAGGAGCTGGCTTGCCAGCGAAGAGGCTCGAGAGACCAGCGCAATACTTAAGGCAGCCTTCGCCGGCAAGCCGGGCTCCTACAATGTTTTGTGTTGGCCATGAATCCGTGGTTGTCTTCGGACCTGGCTTGCCAGCGAAGAAGCCTGAAAGACCAGCGCAAAACTCAAGACCGTCTTCGCCGGCAAGCCGGGCTCCTACAATGTTTTGTGTTAGACATGAATCCGTGGTTTTCCACGGACCTGTAGGAGCTGGCTTGCCAGCGAAGAGGCCCAAGAGACCAGCGCAATACCCAAGGCCGCCTTCGCCGGCAAGCCGGGCTCCTACAATGTTTTGTGTTGGGCATGAATCCGTGGATGTCTTCGGACTTGGCCTGCCAGCGAAGAGGCCCGAGAGACCAGCGCAAAACTCAAGACCGTCTTCGCCGGCAAGCCGGGCTCCTACAATGTTTTGTGTTGGGCATGAATCCGTGGTTGTCTTCGGACCTGAGCTGCCGAAGGCTGCGATCTTTTGATCTTGATCCCCAACCTTGCCCCAACCTCTACCCAATGCTAAACCTTGTACAAGAAGGTTTACCAATGACAAGGAAGCCATGATATGTCAGTCGTTACAGAAATCTCCCCGGACGGGAAAAAGCTGACGATATCGATCAAGGGACGATTCGATTTCGCCAAACATCATGAATTTCGAAAATCCTACGAAGAGCAGAACCTCTCAAAGGTCGTGGTCGATCTGAAAGAAGCCACCTACCTCGACAGCTCCGCCCTGGGCATGCTGCTGCTGTTGCGTGACCATGCCGGTGGCGACGATTCCGACATTCGCGTGGTCAACAGCAGTTCCGATGTGAGGAAAATCCTCGCCATTTCCAACTTCGACAAGCTGTTCGACATCAGTTGACCACCGTGCAGGTGGTACTCGAACCGCTGACGATCCTGATCGCCGAGGACAGCGCGGCCGACCGCATGCTGTTGTCGAGCATCGTCCGCCGCCAGGGGCATCAAGTGCTGACGGCCGCCAACGGCGCCGAAGCGGTCGAGGTGTTTCGCCAGCAACGCCCGCAACTGGTGTTGATGGACGCGATGATGCCGGTGATGGATGGCTTCGAGGCGGCGGCGCACATCAAGGAACTGGCAGGGGAAACCCTGGTGCCCATCATCTTCCTCACCTCGCTGTCGGAAAGCCAGGCGTTGGCCCGCTGCCTGGAGGTGGGGGGTGACGATTTTCTGGCAAAACCCTACAACCAGGTGATCCTCGCCGCCAAGATCAAGGCGATGGACCGCTTGCGGCGTCTGCAGGCCACTGTCTTGCAGCAGCGCGACCAGATCGCCAGGCACCACGAATATCTGCTTAACGAGCAGCGGGTGGCCAAGGCGGTGTTCGACAAGGTGGCCCATTCCGGCTGCCTGAATGCCGCCAATATCCGCTACCTGCAATCGCCCTATGCATTGTTCAACGGCGACCTGCTGTTGGCCGCGTTCACCCCGGCAGGGGACATGCACGTCTTGCTCGGCGATTTCACCGGCCATGGCCTGCCTGCTGCCGTTGGCGCCATGCCCCTGGCCGAAGTCTTCTACGGCATGACCGCCAAGGGTTACGGCCTCGCCGAAACCCTGCGCGAGATGAATGCCAAGCTCAAGCGCATCCTGCCGGTGGACATGTTCTGCTGCGCGACGATGCTGTGCCTGGGTTTCCAGAGCCGCTCGCTGGAGGTCTGGAACGGCGGCATGCCGGACGGCTACCTGCACAGCATTGCCAGCGGGGCGCGTACGCCACTGACGGCGCGGCATTTACCGCTGGGTGTACTGAGCCCGCAAACCTTCGATGATCGGACCGAAGTGTTCCCGATGGCCATGGGTGACCGGGTGTTCCTGATGTCCGACGGGGTGATCGACACCTGTGATGCCGATGATCAGCTGTTTGGTGAGCAGCGATTGCTGCAGGTATTTGCCGCCAATCGTCAGCCCGACACCTTGTTCGAGGACATCGAGCAGGCGCATCGGGACTTTCAAGGGATAACGCGCGACGATGTCAGCATGGTCGAGGTCATCCTGGCGCCACCCGTGCATGCGAGTCCGCCGGTGCCGGTCTATTCCGACAGCGGCCAGTCCTGTCCCCTGGACTGGTCGGCCAGTTTCGAATTTCGCGCCGCGACCCTCAAACGCTTCAACCCGTTGCCCTATCTGTTGCAATTGCTCCAGGAAGTGCACGGCCTGCGGGCGCAGAGCGGGGCACTGTACAGTGTGCTGGCGGAGCTGTACTCCAATGCCCTGGAGCATGGGGTATTGGGCCTGGATTCCAGCCTCAAGCGCGATGTGTCGGGTTTTACCCGCTATTATCAACAACGCAATGCACGCCTGGACGAGCTGCAGGAAGGTTATGTACGGGTGCATTTGCAAGTTACGCCAGAGGGCGAGGGTGGTTGCCTGGCGATTCGCGTCGAGGACAGCGGCAAGGGCTTCGATGTCGGGCGGGTGCTGGAGCGCCCGGTCGATCCTGTCCGTCTGTCCGGGCGCGGCATCAGTCTGATCCGTCAGTTGGGTCAAAATGCAAGCTGGTCCGACGACGGTCGCAGTGCCCGCGTGGAGTTTTACTGGAAGGCTCTGGCATAATCCGAAGATTCTTGATCAAGGAGCGAACAAGTGACTGACGAACATCTGGACCTGGACGCGCTGAGCGCGTTGCGCGAGGTCATGGAGGAGGAGTATCCGAAATTGCTGGATACCTTTCTCAGCGATTCCGAAGAGCGCCTTGGATTGTTGCGCAAGGCACAGCAGGGCGCGCAACTGATAGAAGAGGCTCACAGCTTCAAAGGCAGCAGCCTCAATATGGGGGCCGTCAGGCTCGCCGAGCTGTGTGGCCAGCTTGAAAAGAGCGCCAACAGCCTGTCTAACCTGGATATCAGTGAACTGATCGCCAAAATCGATGGTGAGTTCGCCTTTGTGCGACCTCTTTACCAGGCTGAGCGGCAGCGGTCCCTGGCGGAAAACTGAGGCCCAGGACGCTTTTCGTCGGCATCGAGCGAAACTGGCTCGCCCCTTGCAATCAATTCTTCAACTGTACCTACGATCCCAGTGCAGCGGAGACCGTTAAATGCCCCTTACGCCCCAATCACTGCTCCTGGCCGCTACTCAGGCCAAGAGCAAGACCGTCTCCGCACCTGCCGCCACAGTGGCCGCCGAGCCAATGGACAAGGCCTCAAGCTTCTCTCAGGTGTATGCCAGGCAGGCTCGGAACACGTCCGTAGCCGCTGAAGCACCTGCGAAACCAGCGCGTGACAAGGTCGAAGATAGCGTCGGTCAAAAGGATGATAACGCTGCCGCCGAGAAGCCCGCCGTTGCCGATAGCGGCAAAGGCTTGCCCGCCGATAAACCGGCGCAAGACGACAAGCAGGCCGACGCCGATTCGACGGATGCCGGACAGGCGCCGGTCGCCGATGCTGCGCCTGTCGACCCTGCCTCGGTGCCTGTGGTCGCGGTGCCTGCTCCGCCTGTCGTGGCTGATCCCGTCGAAGCGACGCTGACAGCGGTCGTCCCGCCAGCAGTCCCCGCCACCGACACCGGTTTCGATCCCGAAGCCGACCCGCTCGACGCCTTGCCAGCCCTGCGCATGGCCATGGAGCAGAGCGGGCATGTCTCGGCCTCGAGCCAGGCAGCCAAGTCGGCACCGACCCAGGCCGACGGCGAGCCGACCGCGGCGCAGACCTTTGCCGCCGGCATGGCGAACATGCTCGATGTGCAGGCCGACCAGGACAGCACCAGCCAGGGTGGCGAAAAAGCCTTCAGCGGCCTGATCGATGCGGGCCTCAAGGACCTCACGTCGGCCAGCAGCGATACCCGGGTCGACGATTTCGCCAACCGCCTGGCGGCACTGACCCAGGCGGCCACGCCGAAAACCGCCAACGCCGTGCCGGTCAACCAGCCCATCGCGATGCATCAGAGCGGCTGGACCGAAGAAGTGGTGAACCGGGTCATGTACCTGTCCAGCGCCAACCTCAAGGCGGCCGACATCCAGTTGCAGCCGGCCGAACTCGGCCGCCTCGACATTCGGGTGAACATGGTGCCCGACCAGCAGACCCAGGTGACCTTCATGAGCGCCCATCCGGGCGTGCGGGAAGCGCTGGACGGCCAGATGCATCGCCTGCGCGACATGTTCGCCCAGCAGGGCATGGGCCAGGTGGACGTCAATGTGTCCGACCAGTCCCGCGGTTCGCAGGATCAGGGGCAGCAACAGCAGGCGCAGAGCGGGCGTGCCAGTGCTGGCGGTGGACGCCTGGATGCCATGGATGACGAGATCGCGCCGAGCGTGACCGAAGTGGCCGCAACGGCTACCCGGGTGATCGGCTCCAGTGCCGTCGACTACTACGCCTGATTCGCGATGCTCCTAAAAGATCGCAGCCTGCGGCAGCTCCTACAGGAAATGTACACCCTGTAGGAGCTGCCGCAGGCTGCGATCTTTTTTGTTTCTGGCATAACACTTGCTCTTGCCTTGCCGTGCGACTGTGAAAACCCGAATAGTGACGGATTATTGGCATGGCGAAGAGCGACGCAGCAGTAAAAGACCCCGCAACCAAAGGCAAACTCAAGCTGATCATCTTGATCGTGGTGGCGCTGCTGCTGGCCATCGGCCTGTCCGTTGGCGCGACCTGGTACTTCATGCACAGCGCCCAGAACAAGCCTGCCGTCGAAGCTGAAACCGCCCCTTCAGGCAAGCAGCCAGCGGTGTTCGAGCCGATGGCCCCGGCGTTCGTCGCCAACTACACCCAGAACGGTCGCCAACGCTACATGCAAGTGAGCATCACCATGCTCGCGCGCAACCAGGCGGATCTGGACGCGCTCAAGGTGCACATGCCCGTGATCCGCAACAACCTGGTGATGCTGTTCTCCGGTCAGGATTTCGCGACCCTCGCCTCGCCGGTCGGCCAGGAAATGTTGCGCCAGAAGGCCACGGCCAGCGTCCAGGAAGTGGCGCAGAAAGAGCTCGGCAAAGTGGTGATCGAACAGTTGCTTTTCACTAATTTCGTACTGCAGTAGGAACACGACATGGCCGTGCAGGACCTGCTGTCCCAGGATGAGATCGACGCGCTGCTGCATGGCGTCGACGATGGTCTGGTACAGACCGATATCGCTGCCGAACCCGGCACCGTCAAGAGCTACGACCTGACCAGCCAGGATCGCATCGTCCGTGGACGCATGCCGACCCTGGAAATGATCAACGAGCGTTTTGCCCGCTACACGCGCATCAGCATGTTCAACATGCTGCGCCGCTCGGCAGACGTGGCGGTCGGTGGCGTGCAGGTG
This sequence comes from Pseudomonas sp. PLMAX, assembly GCF_046042685.1. Classification (NCBI taxonomy): domain Bacteria; kingdom Pseudomonadati; phylum Pseudomonadota; class Gammaproteobacteria; order Pseudomonadales; family Pseudomonadaceae; genus Pseudomonas; species Pseudomonas sp. PLMAX. The sequence goes on from NZ_CP064949.1 coordinate 1,854,837, forward strand.
ATGAAGTTCGGCGAATACGTGCACTCGCTGTACGTGCCGACCAGTCTCAACCTGGTCAAGATCAAGCCATTGCGCGGCACTGCGCTGTTCATCCTCGATGCCAAGCTGGTGTTCAAGCTGGTGGACAACTTCTTCGGCGGCGATGGCCGCCACGCCAAGATCGAAGGGCGTGAATTCACCCCGACCGAGCTGCGCGTGGTGCGCATGGTCCTGGAGCAGGCCTTCGTCGACTTGAAAGAGGCCTGGCAGGCGATCATGGAAGTGAACTTCGAGTACATCAACTCGGAAGTGAACCCGGCCATGGCCAACATCGTCGGCCCGAGCGAGGCCATCGTGGTGTCGACCTTCCACATCGAACTCGATGGCGGTGGCGGCGACCTGCACGTGACCATGCCTTACTCGATGATCGAACCGGTGCGCGAAATGCTCGATGCCGGCTTCCAGTCCGATCTCGACGACCAGGACGAGCGTTGGGTCAACGCCTTGCGCCAGGACGTGATGGACGTCGACGTACCGATCAACGCCACGGTTGCCCGTCGCCAGCTGAAGCTGCGCGACATCCTGCACATGCAGCCGGGGGATGTGATCCCGGTGGACATGCAGGAAGAACTGGTCATGCGCGCCAACGGCGTGCCGGCCTTCAAGGTCAAGATGGGCTCGCACAAGGGCAACCTTGCGCTGCAGGTTATCGAGCCGATCGAGCGTCGTTGAGGCGGCGCCACTCCCCCTATTAATTGACTCTTCTGACTGAAGAGTTGTTCGCCGAGGACAAATGATGGCTGACCACATGAATACCCAGGACGACCAGGCGCTGGCCGATGAGTGGGCTGCGGCCCTGGAAGAAGCCGGTGACGCCGGCCAGGCCGATATCGACGCCTTGCTGGCCGCCGATGCGGGTCGTTCCTCGTCCAATCGCCTGCCTATGGAAGAATTCGGCAGCGTGCCGAGGAGCAACGAGCCGGTGAGCCTGGAAGGCCCGAACCTGGACGTGATCCTCGACATCCCGGTGTCGATCTCCATGGAAGTCGGCAGCACTGACATCAACATCCGTAACCTGTTGCAGCTCAACCAGGGCTCGGTCATCGAACTCGATCGCCTGGCCGGTGAACCGCTGGACGTGCTGGTCAACGGCACCCTCATCGCCCATGGCGAAGTGGTGGTGGTCAACGAGAAGTTCGGCATCCGCCTGACCGACGTGATCAGCCCAAGCGAACGCATCAAGAAGCTGCGCTGAGTGAAAAGGCTTTTGGGATTGTTCTTGGGGCTGGCGCTGGTCTTGCCCTGCAGTGTGCTGGCCGCCGAGCCTGTCGCCAATGCCGCCGCCGCGCCTGTGGCCAGCAGCGGCGTGGCCGGGCAGTTGACACAACTGGTGTTTGGTTTGTTGCTGGTGCTGGGGCTGATTTTCTTCCTCGCCTGGCTCTTGCGCCGGGTACAACAGGCCGGGCCGGCGGGCAAGGGGCAGGTGATCGAGCTGATCGGCTCCCGCGCACTGGGGCCCCGTGATCGCCTGATGCTGGTGCAGGTCGGCAACGAGCAGATCCTGCTCGGCCTGAGCCCGGGCACCATCACGGCGCTGCATGTGCTCAAGGAGCCGGTGCAGGTGCCGAGCGCGACCGAGAAAGCCACCCCGGAGTTCGCCCAGCGCCTGATGGAGCTGATGGGCAAGGATCAGAAGGATAAGAAGTAATGGCTGCGCTGCGCATCATCCTGACGCTGGCCCTGATGCTGGCCGCGCCGCTGGCGATCGCCGCCGATCCATTGTCGATCCCGGCCATCACGCTCGGCACCAATGCCGAGGGCGCCCAGGAATACTCGGTCAGCCTGCAGATCCTGCTGATCATGACCGCGCTGAGTTTCATCCCGGCGTTCGTCATGCTGATGACCAGTTTCACCCGCATCATCATTGTCTTCTCGATCCTGCGCCAGGCCCTCGGCTTGCAGCAGACGCCGTCGAACCAGATCCTCACCGGCATGGCGCTGTTCCTCACCCTGTTCATCATGGCGCCGGTGTTCGACCGGGTGAACCAGGATGCCTTGCAACCTTACCTCGCGGAAAAAATGACCGCCCAGGATGCCGTGGCCAAGGCCCAGGTGCCGATCAAGGACTTCATGCTGGCCCAGACGCGCACCAGTGACCTGGAGCTGTTCATGCGCCTGTCCAAGCGCACCGACATCGCCACGCCGGATCAGGCGCCGCTGACCATCCTGGTGCCGGCGTTCGTCACCTCGGAACTCAAGACCGCGTTCCAGATCGGCTTCATGATCTTCATCCCGTTCCTGATCATCGACCTGGTCGTGGCCAGTGTGCTGATGGCGATGGGCATGATGATGCTTTCGCCGCTGATCATTTCCCTGCCGTTCAAGATCATGCTGTTCGTGCTGGTCGATGGCTGGGCCCTGATCATCGGCACCCTGGCCAGCAGCTTCGGCGGTGTGTCGCCATGACGCCTGAAGTCGCCGTCGACATCTTTCGCGAAGCATTGTGGCTGACCACCCTGATGGTCGCGGTGCTGGTGATTCCGAGCCTGCTCGTGGGGCTGCTGGTGGCGATGTTCCAGGCCGCCACCCAGATCAACGAACAGACCTTGAGTTTCCTGCCGCGCCTGCTGGTGATGCTGGTGACGCTGATCGTCGCCGGCCCCTGGCTGGTGCAGACCTTCATGGAATACATCCTGCAGTTGTACGGCAGCATTCCGCAGGTCATCGGCTAAGCCATGTCGTCGCTGCTGCAGCTGACCGATACCCAGATCAGCACCTGGGTGGCGACCTTCATGTTGCCGCTGTTTCGCGTCGGCGCCTTGCTGATGGTTATGCCGGTGTTCGGCACCGCCCTGGTGCCCAAGCGCATCCGCCTGTACTTCGCCCTGGCCATCACCGTGGTCATCGCCCCGGGCCTGCCGCCGATGCCGCCGGTGAATGCGCTGGAACTGAGCGGGCTGCTGCTGATTGCCGAGCAGATCCTCGTCGGCGCGATCCTGGGGTTCTCCCTGCAACTGTTCTTCCAGGCCTTCGTGGTGGCGGGGCAGATCGTCGCGATCCAGATGGGCATGGGCTTCGCCTCGATGGTCGACCCCACCAACGGCGTGTCGGTGGCAGTGATCGGACAGTTCTTCACCATGCTGGTGACGCTGCTGTTCCTCTCCATGAACGGCCACTTGGTGGTGTTCGAGGTGCTGACCGAGAGCTTCACCACGTTGCCGGTCGGTAGCGGCCTGATGGTCAACCACTACTGGGAGCTGGCCGGCAAGCTCGGCTGGGTGCTCGGCGCGGCGCTGCTGCTGGTGCTGCCGGCGATCACCGCGCTGCTGGTGGTCAACATCGCATTTGGCGTGATGACCCGGGCGGCGCCGCAACTGAACATTTTCTCCATCGGCTTCCCGCTGACCCTGGTGCTCGGCATGTTCATCCTCTGGGTCGGGCTGGCGGACATTCTCAACCAGTATCAACCGCTGGCTTCCGAGGCCCTGCAGTTTTTACGCGAACTGGCACAGGCGCGCTAAGGCATGGCTGAGAGCGAAAGCGGTCAGGACAAGACAGAAGACCCCACGGAGAAAAAGAAAAAGGACGCCCGGGAGAAAGGCGAGATCGCCCGATCCAAGGAACTCAATACCCTGGCGATCATGCTCGCCGGCGCCGGTGCGCTGCTGATCTTCGGGGGTGCCCTGGCCCAGGACATGATGGACCTGATGCGCCTGAATTTTTCCCTGTCCCGCGAGGTGGTGCTGGACCAGCGGGCGATGGGTACCTACCTGTTGCACTCGGGGCAGATCGCCTTGCTGGCGGTTCAACCGGTGATGATCACCTTGCTGCTGGCGGCGATCATCGGCCCGATTTCCCTTGGTGGCTGGCTGTTCTCCGCCGGCACCATGGCGCCCAAGTTCAGCCGCATGAACCCCGGCGCGGGGCTCAAGCGCATGTTTTCGGCCAAGGCCCTGACCGAACTGCTCAAGGCCCTGGCCAAGTTCTTCATCGTCCTGTTCGTGGCCCTGGCGGTGTTGACGGCGGACATCGACGACCTGCTGCGCATCGCCCACGAACCCCTGGACCGCGCCATCACCCACAGCCTGCAAGTGGTCGGCTGGAGTACCCTGTGGATGGCCTGCGGGCTGATCATCATCGCCGCCGTCGACGTGCCGATCCAGATCTGGGAAAGCATCAAGAAGCTGAAGATGACCAAGCAGGAAATCCGCGACGAGCACAAGGACCAGGAAGGGCGGCCGGAGGTCAAGCAACGGATTCGCCAGCTGCAGCGCGAAATGTCCCAGCGCCGGATGATGGCGGCGGTGCCCGATGCCGACGTGGTCATCACCAACCCGACCCACTACGCCGTGGCCCTCAAGTACGACCCGGACAAGAGCGGGGCGCCCATGCTGATCGCCAAGGGCAGCGACTTCCTGGCCCTGAAAATCCGAGAGATCGCGGCGGCCAACGAGATCCTGCTACTGGAATCACCGGCGCTGGCGCGGTCGATCTACTACTCCACCGAGCTTGAACAGGAAATCCCTGGCGGCCTGTACCTCGCCGTCGCCCAGGTACTGGCCTACGTGTACCAGATTCGCCAGTACCGCGCCGGCAAGGGCAAGCGTCCGGATCCGCTCAAGGACGACCTGCCGATCCCGCCGGATTTGCGTCGCGATTCCTGATACCCCAAAGCAAAAGATCGCAGCCTTCGGCAACTCCCACAGGTGTACACCGAATCCCTGTAGGAGCTGCCGAAGGCTGCGATCTTTTTTCACCTGCGGGAATCTAGATTTCAACGCTCCGCAAGAATTTCGATAAATAAATCTAACCCCTTTTCTACTCTCGTGTTTGCGAAAATGACTTGCCGATTGTGCCCTCGCTGTACGACACGATGGGGGTGGTTGGGTAAAACAACGCGGCCTGTCTTGGGCATCTTCCTTCGTCCTTGTCATGACGACGAGAGATTAGTAGAAGCTGAGTCCTCCGTTCCATTTTGCTGTTATTGAATATTTCCATGTTTTTGCTTTGAAAATAAATTTGTCCCCTTTTTGCTCCCTTTTTGCTCGTGTCTTCAGGTCCTTTTAGGTCGTCCCTTTTTACGCCGTCCCCTTGTAGGTCCTGTCCCCTTTCAGGACCCTTATGGGATTGATTATTTTATATAATTGAAATGAAGGTCTCTGATTCTGATTGCCTCTGAGGTCAGTTCCGCGAAATATGGGTGGCGTACTTGAGTAATTTCTTGGTAGTAACGATCTGCTAGTTCAGGTGAGGGGAGTTTGTGGGGTGGTATGCTAAGATCGAACTCAGACTCTCCTGCCTTGGATAGTTTTTCCATGTCGAACAGACGGTTTTTATTATTTGGTGTGGGGGTTGTCTCGATGTATTCCAATAATTTAAGGCGGTCGTTGGAACTTTTGGTTATTCCAGTCATGTTTTCTAATTCGGGTGCATATTTTCGTGCTTGCGCCAAATCGTATGAGAATTTTTCATTCTGAAATTTAGCTTCTGAGAGCATCTCCACTAATTTGTCATATTTTGCACGTGCTGAAACCGCTTTTGTAGGCGATATTCCTGGCTTGAGGGAAAATCTCCCCGTGCGGAGCAGAATTGTATTAGTTTTGGCAACTTGGTCGGCTTGTAGACGCAGTCCGAAGATGATTGCGCGTGTTACTGTGCGGAAAGATACATGTCCATTTGAGTCACGTCGATTGAGAGGGTCCCCCAAGCAATACACATACGAATTTAATCCGCCCTTCCCAAACGGACTCAAACTATCCGGACTAATAAACCGCATCAAAAACGGATTGAATGCCCGATACCCCCCTAATAAATACCACCCGGTTACCCGATCCCGCCGCTCACCGTTGAACCCAAGCAGGCTGAGTAACCCGCTCCCAGCCGGGTGGTGGCCATAGGGTGTATAGGCGATGGCTCGTTGTGGCTGATTGATCTTGAGCGTCTGCAACACCGAGCGCTGCTGATCGGTGGCCAAGAGCGTGGTGCCGGGTGAACCACCTTCGTGTTGCTGTTGCGCCAGCAGTTGGTCGCCGTGCTGGAATACCGAATACCGGTTCGCACCCTGAATCTCGGTGGCCAGTCGGCTTTTGCAATAAAAGCGCTGGTGCTCGGGCTCGTTTGGCAGTTCGTTGCTCGTCAGGCGGTCAAGCGCATCGTAGCTATATCGACAGAGCAGGGTTTCGCGTGGGGTTGCCATGTATGGACGCCTCGAAAGGTCGAAGGACTTGCGCCGAGTATCAGCAATTATGCAACGGGCGGGTACTAGCAGAACTGATAGGTTCGCCGTTGTAAAGTCGTGCGTTACACGGACTGAAGATCAAAAGATCGCAGCCTTCGGCAGCTCCTACAGGGGTACTCCGAGCCTCTGTAGGAGCTGCCGAAGGCTGCGATCTTTTTGCTTGCGCAAACCTCTATTTCAAACCTGCGCAAAAGTTGGAAAGCTTCTTGCAGTGCCCACCCCGCGCCCGCTTCTGGCGTCAAAAGTTTTGCTTCAAAGGAACGGGGAATACCGGTGGATCGCTCTCAGTTAATCAACAGTGCCCGCACGAACATGGCAGACCTCAGTCGAGGCAATCTGGGCGTGCCGCTGTTGCTGCTGGTCATGTTGGCGATGATGATGTTGCCGATGCCGCCGTTCCTGCTCGACGTGTTTTTCACCTTCAACATTGCCCTGTCGATCGTCGTGCTGTTGGTCTGCGTCTACGCCTTGCGGCCGCTGGATTTTGCGGTGTTCCCGACCATCCTGCTGGTGGCGACGTTGTTGCGCCTGGCCTTGAACGTTGCGTCAACCCGGGTGGTGATGCTCCACGGCCAGGACGGCCATGCTGCCGCGGGCAAGGTGATCCAGGCCTTTGGCGAGGTGGTGATCGGCGGTAACTACGTGGTCGGTATCGTGGTGTTCGCGATTTTGATGATCATCAACTTCGTCGTGGTGACCAAGGGTGCCGGGCGGATTTCCGAGGTGAGCGCGCGGTTCACCCTCGATGCGATGCCCGGCAAGCAGATGGCCATCGACGCCGACCTCAACGCCGGCCTGATCGACCAGAACCAGGCCAAGGCGCGGCGTTCGGAAGTGGCCCAGGAGGCCGAGTTCTACGGCTCCATGGACGGTGCCAGCAAGTTCGTGCGCGGTGACGCCATCGCCGGCCTGCTGATTCTGTTCATCAACCTGATCGGCGGCATGGCGGTCGGTATCTTCCAGCACAACATGTCCTTCGCCGATGCCGGCAAGGTATACGCCCTGCTGACCATCGGTGACGGTTTGGTGGCGCAATTGCCATCACTGTTGTTGTCCACAGCGGCGGCGATCATGGTGACCCGTGCTTCGGGCTCCGAAGACATGGGCAAGCAAATCAACCGGCAGATGTTCGCATCGCCCAAGGCGCTGGCGGTGTCGGCCGGCCTGATGGCGGTGATGGGGCTGGTGCCGGGCATGCCGCACTTCTCCTTCCTGTCCATGGCCGCCCTGGCCGCCGGTGGCGCGTACCTGTTCTGGAAAAAACAGAACACGGCCAAGGTGCAGGCCCTGCAAGAGGTCAAGCGTCAGCAGGAACTGCTGCCATCGCCGGCCCGCGCCCAGGAAACCAAGGAGCTGGGCTGGGATGACGTGACGCCGATCGACATGATCGGCCTGGAAGTGGGCTATCGCCTGATTCCGCTGGTGGACCGCAACCAGGGCGGGCAATTGCTGGCGCGGATCAAGGGCGTGCGCAAGAAGCTGTCCCAGGACCTGGGTTTCCTCATGCCCACGGTGCACATCCGCGACAACCTCGACCTGGCGCCGAGTGCCTATCGCCTGACCTTGATGGGGGTGATCCTCGCCGAGGCGGAGATTTACCCGGATCGCGAGCTGGCGATCAACCCGGGGCAGGTCTACGGCACGCTCAACGGCATAACCGCCAAAGATCCGGCTTTCGGCCTGGAGGCGGTGTGGATCGAAATCAGCCAGCGCGCCCAGGCGCAATCGCTTGGTTATACCGTGGTCGATGCCAGTACCGTGGTGGCCACGCACTTGAACCAGATCCTGTACAAGCACTCCAGCGAGCTGATCGGCCACGAAGAAGTCCAGCAACTCATGCAATTGCTGGCGAAAAACTCGCCGAAACTGGCCGAAGAGCTGGTGCCGGGGGTGCTGTCGCTGTCGCAATTGCTCAAGGTCCTGCAAGCGCTGTTGGCCGAACAGGTACCGGTACGCGACATTCGCAGCATTGCCGAAGCCATCGCGAACAACGCCAACAAGAGTCAAGATACCGCCGCGCTGGTGGCTGCGGTGCGCGTCGGCGTATCCCGCGCCATCGTGCAAAGCATTGTAGGCACTGACTCCGAGCTGCCAGTGATCACGCTGGAGCCAAGGTTGGAACAGATATTGCTCAATAGTCTGCAGAAGGCAGGGCAAGGCTCGGAAGAGGGCGTGCTGCTGGAGCCAAGCATGGCTGAGAAGCTGCAACGCTCGTTGATCGATGCGGCGCAGCGGCAGGAGATGCAAGGTCAACCGGTGATTCTGCTGGTGGCCGGTCCGGTTCGCGCGATGCTCTCGCGATTTGGCCGGCTCGCAGTCCCGGGTTTGCACGTGTTGGCGTATCAGGAAATCCCTGACAACAAGCAAGTGACCATCGTTGCGACAGTAGGGCCCAACGGCTGAGGTAGTGGTTTATGCAAGTTAAGCGTTTTTTCGCCGCCGATATGCGTCAGGCCATGAAGCTGGTTCGTGATGAGCTGGGCGCCGATGCCGCCATCATTGGCAACCGGCGCATCGCCGGGGGTGTCGAGCTGATGGCTGCCCTGGATTACAAGCTGTCGGCGCTGGCACCGCGTGTGCCGAACGTGGAGCTCGAGGACGAGCTGCGCAAGACCCAGTCGCGGATCGTCACCGCCCAGGCCGAATTGAGCCTGCGGGGCGAGGGCGAGAGCGACAAGGGCACCAATCGCCAGTTGTTTGCCGGCCTGCCGCTGACCGCTGCCGAACCGCTGATCGAACCGACCCTGGCCGAGCCACCGCGACCTGCCCCGGTCCCTGCGCCGGCGGCCGGTCTCGATACGCGGGCCTTCGATTCGATGCGTTCGGAGCTCAACAGCCTGCGTGAACTCATGGAAGTGCAGCTCGGTTCCCTCGCCTGGAACCAGCTGCAGGGCAGCCGCCCGGCCCAGGCGAACCTGTGGCGGCGCCTGCAGCGCATCGGCCTGTCCGGTCCGTTGTCGCGGGACCTGCTGGCACTGGTCAGCGAAATTGAAGAACCCCGTCAGGCCTGGCGCATGTTGCTGGCGCACCTGGCGCGGATGATCGCCACCCCGGAAGTGGAGCCGCTGGAAGAGGGCGGCGTGATTGCCATGGTCGGCCCGGCCGGCATGGGCAAGACCACCACCCTGGCCAAGCTGGCGGCGCGTTACGTGCTCAAGTACGGCGCGCAGAACATTGCCCTGGTAAGCATGGACAGCTTCCGCATCGGAGCCCAGGAACAGCTCAAGACCCTCGGGCGGATCCTCAATGTGCCGGTGACCCACGTCGATCCGGGCCAGTCGCTGGTCCAGGCGCTGGACCCGTTGCTGCGCAAGCGCGTGGTGCTGATCGATACCGCCGGCCTGCAAGCCAGCGACCCGGCCCTGCGCATGCAGCTCGAAAGCCTGGCCAGTCGCGGCATCCGCTCAAAAAATTATCTGGTCCTGGCAACCACCAGCCAGAAACAGGTTCTAACCGCCGCTTATCACAGTTACAAGCGTTGTGGGCTCGCTGGCTGCATCCTGACTAAACTGGATGAAACGGCAAGTCTGGGCGAGGTGTTGAGCCTGGCCATCAGCCATGAATTGCCGGTGGCCTACCTGACCGACGGTCCGCGGATTCCAGATGATCTGCATCTGCCGCGCCGTCATCAACTGGTCAGTCGGGCCGTCAGCGTGCAAATGCAGGAAGAACCCAGCGAAGAAGCCATGGCTGACATGTTCGCTGATATCTATCACAGCCCGACCAAGCAGGTTGGCTGAGGTAACAATGAATAGTTTTTGTACCTACATCGATGGCCTGCCATGCATTGTTCCGGTTGTGAACGCGCAGCCAGTTATGTGGCCCCGTCTATGCAGAACAAGGTAAAGAAATAACATGGGCAGCATGCATCCTGTACAGGTGATCGCGGTGACCGGCGGCAAAGGTGGCGTCGGCAAAACTAACGTGTCAGTGAACTTGTCCCTGGCTTTGGCTGAGCTCGGCCGGCGCGTCATGCTGCTGGACGCTGACCTGGGCCTGGCGAACGTCGACGTTCTGTTGGGGCTGACACCCAAACGTACCCTGGCCGACGTGATCGAAGGCCGCTGTGAGCTGCGCGACGTGCTGTTGCAGGGCCCCGGCGGCATCCGCATCGTGCCGGCCGCGTCCGGCACCCAGAGCATGGTTCATTTGAGCCCGGCCCAGCACGCCGGCCTGATCCAGGCCTTCAGTGACATTGGCGACAACCTCGACGTGCTGGTGATCGACACCGCCGCGGGCATTGGCGAGTCGGTGGTCAGTTTCGTGCGCGCGGCCCAGGAGGTGTTGCTGGTGGTCTGCGACGAGCCGACCTCGATCACTGACGCCTACGCCTTGATCAAGTTGCTCAACCGCGATTACGGCATGAACCGCTTCCGCGTGCTGGCGAACATGGCGCAGAGCCCGCAGGAAGGGCGCAACCTGTTCGCCAAGTTGACCAAGGTCACCGATCGCTTCCTCGACGTCGCCCTACAATATGTCGGCGCCGTGCCTTACGACGAAAGCGTGCGCAAGGCTGTGCAGAAGCAGCGCGCCGTCTACGAAGCCTTCCCGCGCTCCAAGTGCTCGCTGGCGTTCAAGGCGATCGCGCAGAAGGTCGACACCTGGCCGCTGCCCGCCAACCCGCGTGGGCACCTGGAATTTTTCGTCGAGCGCCTCGTGCAACAAACGGCAGGACCCGTGCTATGACCGCAAGCGGTTACAACCTCTACAAGGCATCGGCGCGTAACGCGCAGTACGAGCTGATCGAGCGTTACGCGCCGCTGGTTAAACGCATTGCCTATCACTTGCTGGCGCGTCTGCCGGCCAGTGTCCAGGTGGAAGACCTGATCCAGGCCGGGATGATTGGCCTGTTGGAAGTATCGACCAAATACGACGCCAGCAAAGGCGCGAGTTTCGAGACCTACGCGGGCATCCGTATCCGCGGCGCCATGCTCGATGAAGTGCGCAAGGGCGATTGGGCGCCGCGTTCGGTCCACCGTAATACGCGGATGGTCAGCGACGCCATCCGCACGATTGAAGCTAAAACCGGGCGTGACGCTAAAGATCACGAGGTTGCGGCCGAACTCCAATTGAGCCTTGACGATTATTACGGGATTTTGAACGACACCTTGGGCAGCCGCCTGTTCAGTTTCGACGACCTGTTGCAGGACGGCGAACACGAAGGGCTGCACGAGGACGGCGCGAGTGCGCATCTGGAACCGTCGCGCGATCTGGAAGATGAACGCTTCCAGGCGGCGCTGGCCGATGCGATCGCCAATTTGCCGGAGCGCGAGCGCCTGGTGTTGGCGCTGTACTACGACGAAGAGTTGAATCTCAAGGAAATCGGCGAGGTCCTGGGGGTCAGCGAATCCCGGGTCAGCCAGTTACACAGCCAGTGCGCGGCCCGCTTGCGGGGGCGTCTGGGAGAGTGGCGAGCGCGCTGAAGGCAGTGTGGGGGCACTGCGACTTGGCTGGTGGGGTGATGAACCGCGCCGGTCTCGATCCGTTGTACTCCAGACAGTCATCGAGTGTTTCGCCAGTTTGATTGAAATGGCGCGTCCAGGTGCTGGGCGCGTTTTAGTCTGCTTGGAGGTCGAATTGGACAAGAACATGAAAATCCTCATCGTTGATGACTTCTCAACGATGCGGCGGATCATAAAAAACCTGTTGCGTGACCTTGGGTTCACCAACACGGTCGAGGCCGACGATGGCACTAGCGCCATTCCGGTACTCAACAGCGGGAGCATCGACTTTCTGGTGACGGACTGGAACATGCCTGGCATGACCGGTATCGATCTGCTGCGCCACGTGCGCGCCGATGAAAGGCTCAAGCACCTGCCAGTGCTGATGGTGACCGCCGAAGCCAAGCGCGAGCAGATCATCGAAGCAGCCCAGGCCGGTGTAAACGGCTATGTGGTCAAACCCTTCACGGCCCAGGCGTTGAAAGAAAAAATCGAGAAGATTTTCGAACGCATCGGTTGAACTGCGCCACGGGGGAGCTATGGGGCATAACGAATCATCCCAGGGCGATTTTGAATCGACCCTGAAAAAACACGCCGTCGAATTGGTCGAGAGCCTTGAAAAGGGCAGGTTCGGCGATGCTGTGCAATTGATCCATGAGCTCAACCAGACCCGTGACCGTGGCCTGTATCAGGAAGTGGGCAAGCTCACCCGCGAGCTGCATAGCGCGATCGTCAATTTCCAGATTGACCCGCACATGCCGCAAGCCGAGGAAGTCTCACAGATCACCGACGCCACCGAGCGCCTGGGGTATGTGGTCAAGCTGACCGAAGCCGCCGCCAATCGCACCATGGACCTGGTGGAAAACGCCACGCCGCTGGTCAACAGCCTGGCTGAAGAAGCCCAGGGCCTGAGCACCGACTGGGGACGGTTCATGCGGCGCGAAGTCGGCGCTGAAGAGTTTCGTGAGCTGGCCCGGCGCGTCGACGGCTTCCTGACGCGCAGCAGCACGGACAACCGCGCGGTGTCGAGCAACCTCAACGACATTCTGCTCGCCCAGGATTACCAGGACCTTACCGGTCAGGTGATCAAGCGCGTGACCCAACTGGTCACCGAAGTGGAAAGCAACCTGCTCAAGCTCGTGCTGATGGCCAGTCAGGTGGACCGCTTTGCGGGCATCGAACATGACCGTGCGGCAATGCTTGCAGAAAAAGATCCACAAAAACATCTCTCGAAGGGTGAAGGTCCGCAGATTCATGCCGATAAAAGAGAAGACGTTATGTCCGGTCAGGACGATGTGGACGATTTGTTATCCAGTCTAGGCTTCTAAAATTTTTAGCATTCTAGGTTTTGGGTTTTTAGACCTTTAGGAGCACCCCCTGATGAGCTTCGGCGCCGATGAAGAGATCCTTCAGGATTTCCTGGTTGAGGCCGGCGAGATTCTAGAGCAACTGTCCGAGCAACTGGTCGAGCTGGAAAGCCGTCCGGATGATGCGGATTTGCTCAATGCAATTTTTCGCGGTTTTCACACTGTAAAAGGGGGCGCCGGCTTCCTCCAGCTCAACGAGCTGGTGGAGTGCTGCCACATCGCCGAGAACGTGTTCGACATCCTGCGCAAGGGCGAACGCCGCGTCGACTCGGAATTGATGGACGTGGTCCTCGAAGCGCTGGACGCCGTGAACAGCATGTTCGGCGAAGTGCGCGAGCGGTGTCCGGTCACTGCTGCAACACCTGAACTGCTGGCGGCCCTGGCGCGCCTGGCCGAGCCGCAATCGGCTGACGAGGTGGCTGCTGTACCTGCAGCGGCAGTGGTCGAAGCACCTGAAGCCGATTCCGGCGATATTACCGATAACGAATTCGAGCAGTTGCTGGACTCGCTGAACGCCGTCAAGGCCCAGGCCGAGGCGCCAGCGGTTGCGCCAGCACCGGCCAGCGAAGTGCCTGCCAGCGACGAAATCACCGACGCCGAGTTCGAGTCGTTGCTCGATCAACTGCACGGCAAGGGCAAGTTCGCCGTCGATGCAGTGGCCCCGGCGCCCGTCGCGCCGCCAGAGCCGAAAGCCGCTGGCGATAGCTCGGACATCACCGACGAAGAATTCGAAGCCTTGCTCGACCAACTGCACGGCAAGGGCAACTTTGCGGTAGAGGCCCTGGAGTCGGCCATCGCATCGGTGCCTGCACCGGCAGCGCCCACCGCAGCGGCGGCCGGCAGCGACCTGATCAGCGATCATGAATTCGAAGCCCTGCTCGATGAACTGCACGGCAAAGGCAAGTTCAGCGAAGTGGGCACCGCGACAGCGGCGAACAGCTCGAGCGCCTCGGTAGGTGCTCCGGCCGCCAAGGTGGTTGCACCCAAGCCCGTGGCCAAGGCGCCCGAAGCGAAAGCCGAAGCGCCAGCACCCGTTGCCGCCGCTGCACCGGCTGCGGCCCGTGCCCCGGCCGCGCCACCCGCGGAAAAACCGGCCAGCGAAGCCGAGACCACCGTACGGGTCGATACCGCGCGGCTGGACGAGATCATGAACATGGTCGGCGAGCTGGTGCTGGTGCGTAACCGCCTGGTGCGCCTGGGTGCCAACAGCGCCGACGAAGCCATGTCCAAGGCGGTGTCGAACCTCGACGTGGTCACGGCCGACCTGCAGACCGCGGTCATGAAGACGCGCATGCAACCGATCAAGAAAGTCTTCGGGCGCTTCCCGCGCCTGGTTCGCGACCTGGCACGCCAGCTCAAGAAAGAGATCAACCTGGAGCTGGTCGGCGAAGACACCGACCTCGACAAGAACCTGGTCGAAGCCCTGGCCGACCCGCTGGTCCACCTGGTGCGCAACGCGGTCGATCACGGCATCGAATCGCCGGAAGAACGCGAAGCCTCGGGCAAGGCCCGTGGCGGCAAGGTGATCCTGGCGGCCGAGCAGGAAGGCGATCACATCCTGTTGTCGATCTCCGACGACGGCAAGGGCATGGACCCGAATGTCCTGCGTGCCATCGCCGTTAAACGCGGTGTGATGGACAAGGACGCGGCCGACCGCCTGAGCGATACCGAGTGCTACAACCTGATTTTCGCCCCGGGCTTCTCGACCAAGACCGAGATCTCCGACGTGTCGGGTCGCGGGGTGGGCATGGACGTGGTGAAAACCAAGATCTCCCAGCTCAACGGCTCGATCAACATCTACTCGGCCAGGGGCCAGGGCTCGAAGATCGTCATCAAGGTGCCGCTGACCCTGGCGATCATGCCGACCCTGATGGTCATGCTCGGCAACCAGGCGTTCGCCTTCCCGCTGGTGAACGTCAACGAGATCTTCCACCTCGACCTGTCGCGCACCAACGTGGTGGACGGCCAGGAAGTGGTGATCGTGCGCGACAAGGCACTGCCGTTGTTCTACCTCAAGCGCTGGCTGGTCAGCTCCGCCGCTCACGAAGAGCAGCGCGAAGGCCACGTGGTGATCCTTTCGGTGGGCACCCAGCGGATCGGCTTTGTCGTCGACCAGCTGGTGGGCCAGGAAGAAGTGGTCATCAAGCCATTGGGCAAAATGCTCCAGGGAACCCCGGGGATGTCGGGCGCCACCATTACCGGTGACGGCCGCATCGCGCTGATTCTCGATGTTCCGAGCATGCTCAAGCGTTACGCCACACGGCGTATTTGATTCTGCCGCAGCGGGGCGACTGATGCCCCGCTGCGTCTAATGGAGTGTTTATGGCAGTCAAGGTCCTGGTGGTGGACGATTCGGGGTTTTTCCGCCGCCGCGTCTCGGAAATTCTTTCAGCGGATGTGAATATCCAGGTCGTCGGCACGGCGACCAACGGCAAAGAGGCGATCGATCAGGCGCTGGCCCTCAAGCCGGACGTGATCACCATGGACTACGAGATGCCGATGATGGATGGCATCACCGCGGTAAGGCACATCATGCAGCGCTGCCCGACCCCGGTGCTGATGTTTTCCTCGCTGACCCATGAAGGCGCCCGGGTCACCCTGGACGCGCTGGATGCCGGCGCGGTGGACTTCCTGCCGAAGAACTTCGAAGACATCTCGCGCAACCCCGAGAAGGTCAAGCAACTGCTGTGCGAGAAGATTCTCAGCATCTCGCGCAGCAATCGTCGTGTCAGCAGTTACAGTGCGCCGGCACCGGTGGCCGCGCCGGCGCAGGCGCCAACGCCTGCGAGCACCATTGGTTATGGCAGCAGCGCGCCTGTGCGTCAGGCACCTGCTCCGATCCCGACTCGTGCACCTGCGCACCCCCCGTCCTCGCCAGCGCCCAAGCGCAAAGCCTATAAACTGGTCGCCATCGGTACGTCCACCGGCGGCCCGGTTGCACTGCAGCGGGTATTGACCCAACTGCCAGCCAACTTTCCGGCCCCCATCGTCTTGGTCCAGCACATGCCGGCGGCCTTCACCAAGGCGTTCGCCGAGCGCCTGGACAAGCTCTGCCGGATCCACGTCAAGGAAGCCGAGGACGGCGACATCCTGCGTCCGGGCCTGGCGTTGTTGGCGCCCGGTGGCAAGCAGATGATGGTCGACGGCCGGGGCGCGGTGAAAATCCTCCCGGGCGACGAGCGCTTGAACTACAAGCCGTGCGTGGACATCACCTTCGGTTCGGCGGCCAAGTCCTACGGCGACAAAGTTCTGGCGGTGGTACTGACCGGCATGGGCGCCGACGGCCGCGAAGGCGCGCGCCTGCTCAAGCAGAGCGGCAGTTCGATCTGGGCCCAGGATGAAGCCAGCTGCGTGATCTATGGCATGCCCATGGCCATCGTCAAGGCCGAACTGGCCGACGCGGTGTATGCACTGGATGACATCGGCCGGCACATCGTCGAGGCCTGTGTCTGATGGACGTTCTGAGTCTCATCGGCATCATCATGGCGTTCGTCGCCATCATTGGTGGCAACTACCTTGAAGGCGGCCATATCGGCGCGCTGGCCAACGGTCCGGCCGCGTTGATCGTGCTGGGCGGGACCATTGGCGCGGCGTTGCTGCAGTCGCCCATGAGCGCCTTCAAGCGGGCCATGCAGATCCTCGCGTGGATCCTGTTTCCGCCACGGGTCGACCTGGCCGGCGGCATCGATCGTGTCGTCAACTGGAGCCTGACCGCCCGCAAGGAAGGCCTGCTCGGGCTGGAAGGGGTGGCCGACGCCGAACCCGACAGTTACTCGCGCAAAGGCTTGCAATTGCTGGTCGATGGCGCCGAGCCGGAAGCGATCCGCAGCATTCTCGAGGTGGATTTCTACACCCAGGAAAGCCGCGACATCGAAGCCGCCAAGGTCTTCGAAAGCATGGGCGGTTATGCGCCGACCATCGGCATCATCGGTGCGGTGATGGGCCTGATTCATGTGATGGGCAACCTGGGGGATCCGTCCCAGTTGGGCAATGGCATCGCCGTGGCCTTCGTCGCCACCATCTATGGTGTGGCCAGTGCCAACCTGGTGTTGCTGCCGATTGCCGCCAAGCTCAAGTCCATCGCGTTGCGCCAGTCGCGTTATCGCGAAATGTTGCTGGAAGGAATCCTGTCGATCGCCGAAGGTGAAAACCCACGCTCGATCGAGTTGAAGCTCCAGGGCTTCATGGATTGATGGGGGTAATGGACTATGGCTCGTCGTCGTCAACATGATGAACATGTAAACCATGAGCGTTGGCTCGTGTCCTACGCCGACTTCATCACCTTGCTGTTCGCCTTCTTCGTGGTGATGTACTCGATCTCCTCGATCAACGAAGGCAAGTACAAAGTCATTTCCGAGGCATTGATCGGCGTCTTCACCGACACCGATCGCGCGCTCAAGCCGATCCCCATTGGTGACGAGCGACCGAAGACCGTGACCCCGGCCAAGCCCTTGGTCAAGGACAGTGACCAGGTCGATGCCGGTGTCTCGGGTGCCAGCGATCCGCTCAAAAGCATCGCCGACGACATCAGCGCGGCCTTCGGCGACCTGATCAGTTCCAAGCAGATGACCGTGCGCGGCAACGAGTTGTGGGTGGAGATCGAACTCAATTCCAGCCTGTTGTTCGGCAGCGGCGATGCCATGCCCAGCGACATTGCCTTCAACATCATCGACAAGGTCGCGGCGATCCTGAAACCGTTCGACAACCCGATCCACGTCGAGGGTTTCACCGACGACCAACCGATCCGCACCTCGCAGTACCCCACCAACTGGGAGCTGTCTTCGGCCCGCTCGGCCAGCATCGTTCGGATGCTGGCGATGCAGGGGGTCAATCCCGGTCGCCTGGCGTCGGTGGGGTATGGCGAGTTTCAGCCGGTGGCCAACAACGCCACGGCGGAGGGCCGGGCGCGCAACCGTCGCGTGGTGCTGGTGGTGTCGCGCAACCTGGACGTGCGCCGCAGCCTCACCGCGACCGGCGCGGCCAATGCACAACCGGATGCCGCCTTGAAGCGTGCTGGCACACAAACTGCACCGACCAAGGTCAAGTCGCCGGTAGGGGAGAACGCCGTCAATTCTCCGTCACCCGCATTAACACGTTGAGCTAATTCTCGGCCGAGCCGTTGGGCCGGGAGGAACAATCGAATGAGAGTCTGGGCAGTCGCCAATCAAAAGGGTGGTGTCGGTAAAACCACTTCCTCCATCGCTTTAGCCGGGTTGCTGGCCGAGGCGGGCAAGCGCGTGGTCGTGGTCGATCTCGACCCCCATGGCTCCATGACCAGCTATTTCGGTTACGACCCCGACAGCCTGGAACACAGCAACTACGACCTGTTCCTGCATAAAGGCAGCGTGCCCCAGGGCCTGCCGGGCCAGTTGTTGCTGCCCACCAGTCACGAATCCATTTCCCTGTTGCCCTCGAGCACCGCGCTGGCCACCCTCGAACGCCAGTCGCCGGGCCAGAGTGGCCTGGGCCTGGTGATCGCCAAGAGCCTGGCGCAGTTGTGGCAGGACTTCGATTACGCCGTGATTGACAGCCCGCCGTTGCTCGGGGTGCTGATGGTCAATGCGTTGGCAGCGAGCCAGCAACTGGTGATTCCGGTGCAGACCGAACACCTGGCGGTCAAAGGCCTGGAGCGCATGGTCAACACCCTGGCGATGATCAATCGTTCGCGCAAGCAGGCCTTGCCGTTCACCATCGTGCCGACCCTGTTCGATCGCCGCACCCAGGCGTCCCTCAGTACACTGCGGGTGGTGCGCGACAAGTTTCCGCAAGAGATCTGGCAAGGCTACATCCCGGTCGACACACGCCTGCGCGATGCCAGCCGGGCGGGTCTGACGCCCTCCCAATTCGACGGCAAAAGCCGTGGCGTCGTCGCCTACCGCGCGCTGCTCAAGCACCTGCTGGCGGCGCAACTCGTTGCGCAGGTGGCATAAGAATGAGCCCGATCCCTGTAGGAGCAAGCTTGCTCGCGACGGTCGTCAACGATAACGCTGGAAACCGGTCACCCCGCGTCGCTCTCGCTCCTGTAGGAGCAAGCTTGCTCGCGACGGTCGTCAACGATAACGCACGAAACCTGGCACCCCGCGGCGCTCTCTCTCCTGTAGGAGCAAGCTTGCTCGCGACGGTCGTCAACGATAACGCTGAAAACCTGGCACCCCGCGGCGCTCTCGCTCCTGTAGGAGCAAGCTTGCTCGCGATGGTCGTCAACGATAACGCTGGAAACCGGTCACCCCGCAGCGCTCTCGCTCCTGTAGGAGCAAGCTTGCTCGCGATGGTCGTCAACGATAACGCTCGAAACCGGTCACCCCGCAGCGCTCTCGCTCCTGTAGGAGCAAGCTTGCTCGCGATGGTCGTCAACGATAACGCTGGAAACCTGGCACCCCGCGGCGCTCTCGCTCCTGTAGGAGCAAGCTTGCTCGCGATGGTCGTCAACGATAACGCTGGAAACCTGGCACCCAGCGGCGCTCTCGGGTTCTTCGCGAGCAAGCTCGCTCCTACAATGGGGGTGTGTCAGTGAATCGTCCGGTAAAGATCACATCGCGCCCGCAACTGGCGCTGCAGTCGTATCTGGACAGCCTGCTGCAAGAAGTCACCGAGGAACTCTCGGCGGAATTCGAAGCAGCGCCGGAAGTCGTCGAAGCCGAGGCTGCGCTCGACGAATTCCAGGCCGCAGTGCTCGAAGAGCAGGCCCGGGATGCACAGAAGGGCGCCGCCCCGGACGTTGCACCTGTGGTAGCTGTGGCGAAGCCCGCTGTGGCCGTGATCGAAGCGTCGCCACCAGTCCTGACGCCGGTATCGACCATCGCGCCCTTGCTGCAAGCCCTTGTACCGCCGCCCGTCGAAGTGCATCAAGCCTTGGTGCCGCCGGTCGTCGAAGTGCATTTGCCACCCGCCAGCACGCCGCCACCGGCAGAAACCGACGGTCGTCCGGCCTGGGCGGCCGAACCCTTCGAATGCCTGTTGTTCGATGTCGCCGGGCTGACCCTGGCGGTGCCGCTGGTGTGCCTGGGTTCGATCTATCCACTGGCCGGCCATGAGCTGACGTCGTTGTTCGGCCAGCCGGACTGGTTCCTCGGCATCCTGCCGAGCCAGGCAGGCAACCTCAAGGTCCTGGACACGGCCCGTTGGGTCATGCCCGATCGCTACCGCGAGGACTTCAAACAGGGCTTGCAATACGTGATCTCCGTCCAGGGCTACGAGTGGGGGCTGGCGGTGCATCAGGTCAGTCGTTCGCTACGCCTGGACCCGAACGAAATCAAATGGCGCAGCCACCGTGGCCAACGGCCATGGCTGGCGGGCACGGTGATAGAGCACATGTGTGCCTTGCTCGATGTATCCGAACTGGCCGAGTTGATCGCCAGCGGTGGGGCCAGGCACATGGGCGGCAGCAAGCCGACCCACAAAACTACATAACAGAACAACACCGCCAGGGCGGTTTCTTGAGGGGATCAGGGTATGAATGACAAGGCAACGGCGGCAAAGGGTTCCGAAGATCCGATCCTGCAATGGGTAACCTTCAAGCTGGACAATGAAACCTACGGCATCAACGTGATGCGCGTCCAGGAAGTCCTGCGCTACACCGAAATCGCCCCGGTACCGGGCGCCCCGAGCTACGTGCTGGGCATCATCAACCTGCGCGGCAACGTGGTCACCGTGATCGACACCCGCCAGCGCTTCGGCCTGATGAACGCCGAAATCAGCGACAACACCCGCATCGTCATCATCGAAGCCGACAAGCAAGTGGTCGGGATCATGGTCGACAGCGTGGCCGAAGTGGTTTACCTGCGTCAGTCGGAAATCGAGACGGCACCGAACGTCGGTAACGAAGAGTCCGCCAAGTTCATTCAAGGCGTGTGCAACAAGAACAACGAACTGCTGATCCTGGTCGAACTGGACAAGATGATGAGCGAAGAAGAATGGTCGGATCTGGAGAATATCTGATTGATCCTCGAGGTAGCGGTCATTGTCCTGTTCCTGTTATGGGCAGGCACGCTGGCAATGTTTCTGTCTTACGTGCGCGGTCAGAAGCTGATCGCGGCACAACAGGCCCAGGGCGATGCGCAGCGTGACCAGCGCATCAAGGACCTGGGCCGGCGCGTCGATAATTACCAGAACGGCAACGTGAGCATGGGCGAAGACCTGCATGAACTTCGTGCGCTGGTCGCGCCCTTGCCGGACAGACTGGCCCGCCTGGAACAGCGCGATCCGGCGAGCCTGTCGTTTGAACAGGCGGCGAAACTGGTCGGGATGGGCGCCAGCGTCGACGAACTGACCCAGTCCTGCGGCCTGACCAAGGCCGAGGCGGAGTTGATGAGCAAGTTGCACAAGAGCAGCTAGCAGCTTCTAGCGGCAAGCCTCAAGCAAAAGATCGCAGCCTTCGGCAGCTCCTACAGGGGCTTACATTCACCTGTAGGAGCTGCCGAAGGCTGCGATCTTTTCGTTTTTATCGGGAGTTTAGGTAAACGCACCCCCCTGTAGGAGCTGGCTTGCCAGCGAAGACAATCTAAAGATCACCGTAATATATGATTTTTTGAAAGGCCAAAATACTTCAATAGCTATGTCAGCTTGTTAGTTCGGGCTTAAATCAGCGCTCTTGAAACGTGAATCCTGGTACTTTTAACAGTTGTGTCGTTGTGTCGAAAACTCTAATTTGAATTCGATCCTGCTTGGCAGGCGTGATCACTAATGTGTGAAATTTCGATTTCAAGGAGTTGTCGCATGGAACAGCAGCAAAATCGTCATACCGGAATCATTGCGTCTTTTGAATTGGAGCATCCAGGTTGGCCAGTCATAACGCCAGCGGCGAAAGGAACGGTCCGATCCGCACTTGATAATAATCTATACGACCTTCGCGGAAGTGACTTCAAGGGCATGGAACATCTGTTACCCCTTGTAGGTGTGCGTATTTCTTTTATTCTAGTCAGGTGGAATGACGGTAAAGTAACCGCAGGTGATATTCGACTGGAAGACCGTGGGAACGATGCCTGATTCAGGTATTACCATAAATCGTTGTGCCGGCTGCCTCTCCAAGTGAGGGCAGTCAGCATTTCAATAATCATCTCCCCGCTCAGATATATCGCGTTCCACTCTCACTGCATCCAGATCCTGCCCCTCCGGAAACTTCCCTTTCAAATTCCACGCAAACGCAATGATCTCGGCAATCGTCAGATAAAGCTCCTGCGGAATACTGTCCCCCAACTCCATCCGCGCCAGCAGGCTCACCAGTTCGGAGTTCTCATAGATCGGCACTTCGCAGTCGCGGGCGATGCGCAGGATTTCTTCGGCCAGTTCTTCGTCGCCCTTGGCGGTGAGGGTCGGGGCGTGGGTGCCGTCGTATTTGAGGGCGATGGCCTGGCGTGGGGCGTTGGGGTTTTTCATGCGTTTTCGTCGACCCAGCGTTGTTCGAGGCGGGTTTGTGGACCTTGGGGCGGTTTGCCGAGGTGGCAGTCGAGATCGCCGACGTTCAGGCCTGCCGCCAGCATGCGTTGGCGCAGGGCCGCCAGGTTGCTTTCGATCAGGCTGGCGGTGTAGGCGCGTTCGGCCCACAACTGGCTGCTGAGGCTGCCCTGGATCAGCTGTGCCTGTACCTGCAACGGGCCGAGCGGCTCCATGTCGAACGCCAGTTCGATGCGCCAGAGTTGTTGTTTGGGCGCGCGTTCTTCGGGGCGTTCCTTGGGTTGTTCTCTTTCGGGGGCCTCCTCGCGCTGGAACTTGATTTGCAATGGCACGATGTCCTGCAGGTTGCGCATCGGGATCTCCAGCTGCCAGGTACTCATCAGCCGTCCGTCCGGGGTGACGCCGGTCTGCTCCAGGCTGGACAGCTGGTGACTTTGCAGGCGGGAAACCGCCGCGGCGGCCAGGCGCAGCAGGTGTTCCAGATCGTCTTCGCCTTCGGCGCCTTGCAATAGCCGTTCAGGCAGCGGAAACCCGCTCGGCGACGGCTTTGCGTTGACTTGGCCGAGCATGCCCAAGGCATTGCGTACAAAACTCGGCATGGCCTGGGCCAGGGTGTTGCCAGCGATGATCGCGCTGAGGTGGGTGCCGGCTGGAAGCGCGGAGGACAATTGGCCGATCAGTTTGAGCAGGTCGCCTTTCATGTCCGGCCCCAGGTTCTGCCCGCCCAGCAGTTTTGCTTCGAGGAATGCGCCGCTGCTGGCCAGCGCCTGGGCCAGGCCTTTGGCGCTGCTCAATTGCTGCAGGTCGGGCAGGCCAGCGAGCAATCGGTCCACGGCCGCGCGCAGGTCGCCGGAGGTCTGGTCCGAGGCCGGCAGGTTTTGCAGCAGTTTGAGCAAGCCGTCCAGCGAGCCCTGGCGGCTTTGCTGGCTGAGCAGTTGCTGGGTTATGGCCAATTGTTCCTGGCGGCTGCTCAAGGGCACGAACTTCAAGGTCTGGGCGTCTTGCACCTGGGCGCTGAGCAAGGTGCCGATGCGCAACGGCTGCGCGCTGTCGATGCTCAGCGTGCTGCCGCTCAGCGCGGTGTTGAGCAGACTGACCATCGAGCGAAACACCGCGGGTTGCCCCGGCACTTGTGGCAGCACCTGAGAAGTCAGCACCTTACCCTGCACCAAGGTGCCGACCGGCATTTGCGCCGTGTCGAGGCGGGTGAGGGTGGCGACGCTGGCGGCGAGAGCTTGCTGTACGGTGACCGCCAGGTTGCCCGCCGAAGGTTGGGTGACTGCGACGCTGGTGCCTTGGGCCAAGGGTTGGTTGCTGAGGGCCTGGAGCGTGGTCTGCCGGCCGCTTTCAAGGGTGAGCTTGAGCAGCAGTTGAAACGCCTGGTCCGCCTGCTTGAGCGACAGCACTTCGGCCTTGGCGGTCTGGCCGGCGCTGATCAGGCCCTCCATCGGCGTCAGCAGCTTGAGCAGTTCGCCGTTGACCGCCTGCGGGCGTGCGGTCGCCGGGGCGGCCTGCGGTAGCGGGAGGATGTTCATTTCGCCTGTCATACGCGGTCACAACCTTGGGAAATTGCACGCTTGAGAGTAGGAAATGGCATGTATAATGCCGCTCCGTTGTATACAGATTGCGCTAAATTTCGCAGTTAATTGACGCAGCTCTCTCGTTCGGGGCGCCAATACCTTTATTCTGCATCTCTTTAACGGCTGCGCCAGCGCCGACTTGAACCGTATAAGGCCCGTGAACCCTTGACCAGTCCAGTCCTGCAAACCGTTGCCCTTGCCTGTGAGCGAGACCTTCGGCTGCTCTTCGAAAATCTCGATTTGAGAATGGCCAGTGGCGAAATGGTACAGATCAGTGGCCCCAATGGCAGTGGCAAGACCAGCCTGTTGCGCCTGTTGTCCGGCCTGATGCACCCGACTGCCGGTCAAGTGCTGCTCAACGGTCAACCGCTGAGCGAGCAACGCACCGAGCTTGCGCGCAATCTTTTGTGGATAGGTCATGCCGCCGGCATCAAGGACTTGCTGACCCCGCAAGAGAACCTGAGCTGGCTTTGCGCCCTGCATCAACCGGCGCCCCATGAGGCGATCTGGCAGGCCCTGGCGGCTGTCGGACTGCGGGGTTTCGAGGACGTGCCTTGCCACACCCTGTCCGCCGGTCAACAGCGCCGAGTAGCCCTGGCGCGGCTCTATCTGGACAGCCCGCCGCTGTGGATTCTCGATGAGCCCTTCACCGCCCTCGACAAGCAAGGCGTGGCGCAGCTCGAAGAACACCTGGCTGCGCACTGCGAGCGCGGCGGCATGGTGGTGCTGACCACGCACCACACGCTGAGCCGGATGCCGGCGAGCTATCGCGACATTGATCTGGGGAACTGGGCCGTATGAGTGTTTTCGGCCTGTTGGTCGCCCGTGAGGCCCGTCTGCTGTTCCGCCGTCCCGCGGAGCTGGCCAATCCGCTGGTGTTCTTTGCCATCGTCGTTTCGCTGTTCCCGCTGGCGGTCGGTCCCGAGTCTCAATTGTTGCAAACCTTGTCGCCGGGACTGGTCTGGGTGGCGGCCCTTTTATCGGTCCTGCTCTCGCTGGACGGGCTCTTCCGCAGTGATTTCGAAGACGGATCGCTGGAACAGTGGGTCCTTTCGCCGCACCCCCTGGCTCTTCTGGTTTTGGCCAAGGTACTGGCACACTGGGCGTTTTCCGGCCTGGCACTGGTTTTGCTCGCGCCCTTGCTGGCGTTGATGCTCGGTTTGCCTGCCGCCTGTCTGCCGGTGTTGCTGCTTTCCTTATTGCTGGGTACACCGGTGCTGAGCCTGCTCGGTGCGGTGGGCGCGGCCTTGACGGTCGGTTTGAAGCGCGGTGGCCTGTTGTTGGCGTTGCTGATCCTGCCGTTGTACATCCCGGTGTTGATCCTTGGCAGTGGCGCCTTGCAGGCGGCCTTGCAGGGCATGCCGGCGACCGGTTATCTCTTGTGGCTTGGTAGCCTGACCGCCCTGGCGATAACCCTGACACCTTTTGCAATAGCTGCTGGCCTGAAGATCAGCGTCGGCGAATAATAATGAGGCCTGATCATTTTTTGATCACTTCTTTTGAAGAAAGGCAGGCCCTGGCTCTTCACAGTAAAGAGCAACCGTGACGGAAACAAAGTATGAACTGGACGTGGTTTCACAAGCTCGGCTCGCCCAAATGGTTTTACGGCATCAGCGGCAAAATGCTGCCATGGCTGAGCGTCGCGGCGTTGCTGCTGATCGGCATTGGCGTGGTCTGGGGCCTGGCCTTCGCGCCGCCGGACTACCAGCAGGGCAACAGCTTCCGCATCATCTATATCCACGTCCCGGCCGCCATGTTGGCCCAGTCCATCTACGTGATGCTGGCGGTGTGCGGCATCGTCGGGCTGGTGTGGAAAATGAAACTGGCCGACGTCGCCCTGCAAAGCGCAGCGCCCATCGGTGCCTGGATGACCGCCGTGGCGCTGGTCACCGGGGCGATCTGGGGTAAGCCGACCTGGGGCTCGTGGTGGGTCTGGGATGCACGCCTTACGTCCATGCTGATCCTGCTTTTCCTGTACTTCGGTCTTATTGCGCTGGGCAACGCCATCAGCAATCGTGACAGCGCGGCCAAGGCTTGCGCGGTGCTGGCGATTGTCGGCGTGATCAACATCCCGATCATCAAGTACTCGGTGGAGTGGTGGAACACCCTGCACCAGGGCGCAACCTTCACCCTTACGGAAAAACCGGCGATGCCCGCCGAGATGTGGCTGCCGTTGCTGCTGACGGCGCTGGGTTTCTACTGTTTCTTCGGTGCGGTGTTGCTGCTGCGCATGCGACTTGAAGTGCTCAAGCGCGAAGCCCGGGCCAGCTGGGTCAAGGCCGAAGTGGAAAACAGCCTGGAGGTCGCTCGATGAGTTTTGCTTCATTCGGCGATTTCCTCGCCATGGGCCATCACGGCCTGTATGTATGGTCGGCCTACGGCATCTGCCTGGCGGTGCTGGCCCTCAACGTGGCGGCGCCGATCCTGGCCCGCAAGCGGTATCTGCAACAAGAGGCGCGTCGTCTGCGCCGGGAGAACGGCAAGTGAATCCGCTGCGTAAAAAGCGTCTCATCATTATTCTGGCGATCCTGGTCGGGGTCGGCGCCGCGGTGGGCCTGGCCCTGAGCGCCCTGCAGCAGAACATCAACCTGTTTTATACACCGACCCAGATCGCCAATGGCGAAGCCCCGCAGGACACGCGCATCCGCGCCGGCGGCATGGTCGAGGCGGGTTCCCTGCAGCGCTCCGGGGACTCGCTGGACGTGAAGTTCGTCGTCACCGACTTCAACAAATCCGTGACAATCGCTTATCGCGGCATCCTCCCTGACCTGTTCCGCGAAGGGCAGGGCATCGTCGCCCTGGGCAAGCTCAATGCCGACGGCGTGGTGGTGGCCGATGAAGTGCTGGCCAAGCACGATGAAAAGTACATGCCGCCGGAAGTGACCAAGGCGTTGAAAGACAGTGGTCAATCCGCTCCAACGCCCGCTAAGGAGGGTTGATCCATGACTTCCGGCATCTTTATTCCTGAGTTGGGCCACCTGGCCATGATTCTGGCGCTGTGTTTCGCCCTGGTCCAGGCCGTGGTGCCATTGGTCGGTGCCTGGCGCGGTGATCGCCTGTGGATGAGCCTGGCCCAACCGGCCGCATGGGGCCAGTTCGCGTTCCTGCTGTTCGCCTTCGGTTGCCTGACCTACGCGTTCATGGCCGACGATTTCTCCGTCGCCTATGTCGCCAGCAACTCCAACAGCGCCTTGCCCTGGTACTACAAGTTCAGCGCCGTGTGGGGCGCGCACGAAGGTTCGTTACTGCTCTGGGCGTTGATCCTCGGCGCCTGGACGTTTGCCGTGTCGGTGTTCTCCCGGCAGCTGCCGCAGGTGATGCTGGCGCGGGTGCTGGCGGTGATGGGCATGATCAGCACCGGTTTCCTGCTGTTCCTGATCCTCACCTCGAACCCGTTCAAGCGCATCCTGCCGCAAATCCCCAGCGATGGCGCCGACCTCAATCCGCTGCTGCAGGATATCGGCCTGATCGTTCACCCACCGATGCTGTACATGGGTTACGTCGGTTTCTCGGTGGCGTTCGCCTTCGCCATCGCCGCGTTGATGGGCGGTCGTCTGGATGCCGCGTGGGCGCGTTGGTCGCGTCCATGGACCATCGTCGCCTGGGCCTTCCTCGGCATCGGCATCACCCTGGGCTCGTGGTGGGCCTACTACGAACTCGGCTGGGGCGGCTGGTGGTTCTGGGACCCGGTGGAAAACGCCTCGTTCATGCCCTGGCTGGTGGGCACCGCGCTGATTCACTCGTTGGCGGTCACGGAAAAACGTGGCGTGTTCAAGAGCTGGACCGTGCTGCTGGCCATCGCCGCCTTTTCCTTGAGCCTGCTGGGCACCTTCCTCGTGCGTTCCGGCGTGCTGACCTCGGTGCATGCCTTTGCCTCGGACCCCGAGCGCGGCGTGTTCATCCTGATCTTCCTGCTGTTCGTGGTCGGCGGTTCGCTGACGCTGTTCGCCTTGCGTGCACCGGTGGTCAAGAGCCAGGTCGGCTTCAACCTCTGGTCCCGGGAAACCCTGTTGCTGGGCAACAACCTGGTGCTGGTGGTGGCGGCTTCGATGATACTGCTGGGCACCTTGTATCCGTTGATCCTGGATGCCATGACCGGTGCCAAGCTGTCGGTCGGCCCGCCGTACTTCAACGCGCTGTTCATTCCGTTGATGGCCTTGTTGATGCTGGTGATGGCGGTCGGCGTGATCGTGCGCTGGAAAGACACCCCGGTGAAATGGCTGCTGGGCATGCTGACCCCGGTACTGCTCGGCAGCGCCGCGCTGGCGGTGGTGGCGGGCGTTGCCTACGGCGATTTCAACTGGGCGGTGCTGGCCACCTTCATGCTCGCGGCCTGGGTGTTGCTGGCCGGTGCGCGTGACATTGTCGACAAGACTCGTCACAAAGGCCTGATCAAAGGCCTGCCGACCCTGACCCGCAGCTACTGGGGCATGCAGGTTGCCCACCTGGGCATCGCCGTCTGCGCCCTCGGCGTGGTGTTGTCGAGCCAGAACAGTGCCGAGCGCGACCTGCGCCTGGCACCGGGGGAATCCATGGCCCTGGGCGGTTACCAGTTCGTGTTCGAAGGCGCCAAACATTTCGAAGGCCCGAACTTCACCTCCGACAAGGGCACCGTACGGGTGATCAGGGACGGCAAGGAAGTCAGCGTGCTTCACCCGGAAAAACGCCTCTACACGGTACAGAACTCGGTGATGACTGAAGCCGGGATCGACGCCGGTTTCACCCGTGACCTCTACGTCGCCCTGGGCGAGCCCCTGGGGGATGGCGCCTGGGCGGTGCGCGTACACGTCAAGCCGTTCGTGCGCTGGATCTGGTTCGGTGGCTTGCTCACCGGGCTGGGCGGGTTGCTGGCAGCGATGGATCGGCGTTATCGGGTCAAGGTGAAAGCCCGTGTGCGTGAAGCGCTGGGCATGACGGGAGCTACTGCATGAGACGTTGGTTGATGCTGTTACCACTGGCGATTTTTCTGGTGGTGGCGGTTTTCCTGTATCGCGGTCTGTACCTCGACCCGGCCGAGTTGCCCTCGGCGATGATCGGCAAACCGTTCCCGGAGTTTTCCCTGCCAGCGGTGCAGGGCGACAAGACCCTGACCCGCGCCGACATCCTCGGCAAGCCGGCACTGGTCAATGTCTGGGGCACCTGGTGCATTTCCTGCCGGGTCGAGCACCCGGTGTTGAACAAACTGGCCGAGAAGGGCGTCGTGATCTACGGCATCAACTACAAGGACGTCAACGCCGATGCCTTGAAGTGGCTGACGGAGTTCCACAACCCGTATCAACTGGACATCCGCGACGATGCCGGCACCCTGGGCCTGAACCTCGGTGTGTACGGCGCCCCGGAAACCTTCTTCATCGACGCCAAGGGCATCATCCGCGACAAGTTCGTCGGCGTGATCGACGAGCAGGTCTGGCGCGAAAAACTGGCGGCCAAGTATCAGGCGCTGGTTGATGAGGCCAAGCCATGAAACGCTTTTTAGCCGCCGTGGTATTGGGTTTGAGCCTGGCCGGCGTAGCCCACGCCGCCATCGACACCTACGAGTTCGCCAAGGAAGGTGATCGCGAGCGTTTTCGCGAATTGACCAAGGAGCTGCGTTGCCCCAAGTGCCAGAACCAGGACATCGCCGACTCCAATGCGCCGATCGCCGCCGACCTGCGCAAAGAGATTTTCCGCATGTTGGGCGAGGGCAAGGACAACCAGCAGATCATCGACTTCATGGTCGATCGCTACGGTGATTTCGTCCGCTACAAACCGGCCCTGAACGCCAAGACCGCGCTGCTCTGGTTCGGTCCCGCCGGCCTGTTGCTGGGTGGTTTCGTGGTCATCGCGGTGATCGTCCGCCGTCGTCGCGCGCAACGCGCCGAGACGCCGGGCTCGCTTTCTGCCGAGGAGCGCGAGCGCCTCGACCAACTGTTGGATAAAAACCAAGAATGATTGATTTCTGGCTCGCTGCAGGTCTGCTCCTTCTGGTGGCCCTGAGTTTTCTGCTGATCCCCGTTCTGCGTAGTCGTCGCGCCCAGCTCGAAGAGGATCGTACTGCCCTGAACGTGGCGCTGTATCAGGAGCGCGTGGCTGAGCTGCAGGTTCAGCAGGCGGAGGGCGTTCTCGATGCCGCGCAAATGGACGCCGGTCGCGCCGAAGCCGCCCGTGAATTGCTCGCCGACACCGAGGGCGTTGCCGCGCCGCGGGTGTCGCGCCTGGGCAAACCGGCGCCGTTGCTGGCGGCCATCCTGGTGCCGGTGCTGGGCCTGGGCCTGTACCTGCATTTCGGTGCCAGCGACAAGGTCGAGCTGACCCGGGAATTCTCCCAGGCGCCGCAGTCGATGGAAGAGATGACCCAACGTCTGGAGCGCGCAGTCGCTGCGCAGCCGGATTCCGCCGAAGCCCTGTACTTCCTCGGTCGCACCTACATGACCCAGGATCGTCCGGGTGATGCGGCGAAGGTCTTCGAGCGCACCGTCAACCTTGCCGGCCGTCAGCCTGAATTGCTTGGGCAATGGGCGCAGGCCCAGTACTTCGCCGATGGCAAAAAGTGGTCGGACAAGGTCCAGGCCCTGACCGACGAAGCGCTGAAAGCCGATCCGAAGGAAGTCACCAGCCTTGGCCTGCTGGGCATCGCCGCCTTCGAAGGCCAGCGTTACCAGGAAGCGATCGATTACTGGAATCGCCTGCTGGAACAACTGCCGCCGGAGGATCAATCCCGTGTCGCGCTGCAGGGCGGTATTGCCCGCGCCAGCGAGAAACTGGTGGCCAGCGGTGGCAAAGTGGCCGAGGCGCCAACGGCCAAGCCGGCAGCGCTGCTCAAGGTCCGGGTGGACCTGGCGGCCGAACTGAAAACCAAGGTGCAGCCGGGCGACAGCGTGTTCATCTTCGCCCGCGCCACCTCGGGCCCACCGGCGCCGTTGGCGGCCAAGCGCCTGACCGTGGCTGACCTGCCGGCCACCGTGGAACTGGGCGATGGCGATGCAATGATGCCGCAGTTGAAACTGTCGAACTTCCCTGAAGTCCAACTGGTTGCGCGCATCTCCCGTGCCGGCCAACCGACGGCAGGCGAGTGGATCGGTCGCAGCCAGCCCCTGGCCAGCAGCACCACCGCGCCACAACAACTGACCATCGATAGCCCGGATAAATAAGCCGGGATAAATAACAGGAAACGCCACCATGACCGCCATTGCTCGTATCACACTGCTCAGCGTTGTTTTGGGGCTGAGCGCTTGTGCGGTCCAACGGCCACCCGAGCAGACGACCCCGCCACCGATCCCGCCGTCGCAGCCGAGTACCAAGCCGGCGCCGACGACGGTGCCGAGCAAGCCGACCACGCCGGCCAAACCGGCCAAGCCGTTGCCGCGCACCTCCGCGAGCTTTGCGCCGCCACCGGGGGGTAACAGTCATTGGGATCCGAAACTGGGTGTGTACGTGCTCGACGGTCAACCGAACACGTTCTATCGCCAGCGCACCTACTACCGTTGGGATAACGGCTGGAGCCGCTCGATCAGCCCCAACGGGCCGTGGGAAGAGACGGACATCCAGGGCGTGCCGGGTGGTTTGGGACGGCAGTTCGGGCAGTAACGCAAAAGGCGACCTTCGGGGTCGCCTTATTTGTAGGGCTGAATCTGTTCTTGCAAGCAAAGTCAAAAGATCGCAGCCTGCGGCAGCTCAAGGATTAAGCCCGGCCACACTATTGGCGGCACACCCGGTCAATGGTGATGGACCACTCGCCGGGCCAGCGCCAGATCGTGCAGGGATCCAGGTACCGTGAGTGCTTCATGGC
Organism: Pseudomonas sp. PLMAX; assembly: GCF_046042685.1. Classification (NCBI taxonomy): domain Bacteria; kingdom Pseudomonadati; phylum Pseudomonadota; class Gammaproteobacteria; order Pseudomonadales; family Pseudomonadaceae; genus Pseudomonas; species Pseudomonas sp. PLMAX. The sequence goes on from NZ_CP064949.1 coordinate 1,886,603, forward strand.
CACCGGGCTCTCTGATCGCGACAAGAAAACTAACCGGTGGTCCAGCAAGTAGGGCGACAAGCGAAGAGGGTGATTGGATGTCAGGTAGATTGATCTATCTCATCGGGCCTTCGGGCTCGGGCAAGGACAGCCTGCTCGATGCCGCGCGAACACGTTTGGCCGAGCGAGGCTGCCGTATCGTGCGGCGGGTCATTACGCGATCGGCGGAAGCCGTTGGCGAAGCGGCGTTGGGGGTCAGTCCTGAGCAGTTCATAGAGATGGAGGCCCAGGGCGCGTTTGCCCTGAGCTGGCACGCCAATGGCCTGACCTATGGCATTCCACGTGAAATCGACGACTGGCTGGCTGCCGGGCAGGACGTGCTGGTGAACGGCTCGCGGGGGCACCTGCACGATACTCGCGAGCATTATCCGAACGTGGTGGCGGTGTTGCTGACTGTGGACGAGGCTGTGTTGCGCCAGCGCTTGCTGGCGCGGGGTCGTGAGTCCGTGGCCGAGATCGACCAGCGCCTGGCGCGCAATGCCCGTTTCAGTGAGCACCTGCTGGCCGATGATCCATCAGTGCACGTGCTCGACAACTCCGGGTCACTGGAGCGCACCGTCGAGCGACTATTGGCCTGCCTCGACGAGCCCGGCGCATGCGCCTGACCGGGATGCGTGACAACCACGCTCCGGTCAAAGCAGGCGCTGGCAAAACCTGCGATCCGTGACGTTGCCCGGCTATGTGATCCAGCGCATTGACCGTTATGTGCGCGAGCACAATGTCAAAAGCCGCTCGTCGTTCCTCGCGGATGCGGCGATGGAGAAGCTGGTTCGTAATTGACAGTAACATCGCCTTGGCGGGCAAACCGACTTGCCCGCCTGGCGCATGAGTCGTTATGCCGTCGCCAGCGAAGCCTTCTGTGAAACACTGAGGAACCGCAACAACGCCACCAGGGGAAACGCACTGCCCACGATCACGATCCACAACCAGCCACCGTGCTCATACACCGCACTGGCCACGGATGAGCCAAACGCGCCGCCGATGAAGATGCTGGTCATGTACAAGGCATTCAGGCGGCTGCGGCTCTTGGCGTCCAGGGCATAGACCGCGCGTTGACCGAGGACCATGTTCATTTGCACGCAGAAGTCCAGGACCACGCCGGTCACTGCCAGGCCGATCACGCTGTAGGCCGGGTGGATGAAGGCGGGCAGGAAGCTCAGGCTGGCAAACAGCAGGGCCAGCAATGACGCACTGCGGGTATGCCCGGCGTCGGCCAGGCGTCCGGCGATAGGCGCGGCAATGGCGCCGATAGCGCCGACCAGGGCGAAAATCGCGATCTGGCTTTGCGACAGGCCATGATTGCGCGCCAGTTCCAGCGGCACGGCGGTCCAGAACAGGCTGAAGGTGGCGAACATGCAGCCTTGGTAAAACGCCCGTTGGCGCAACACCGGTTGTTGGCGCAGCAGCGTCCAGAGCGAACCCAGCAACTGGCCATAGGACGCACTGTGGTCAGGTTGGCGCTTGGGGATGGTCAGCGCCAGCACGATGCTGATCGCCGCCATCAACAGTGCGGCAATGACAAACATTGCCCGCCAACCGAAATGATCGGCCACCACGCTGGACACCGGTCGCGCCAGCAAGATCCCCAGCAACAAGCCGCCCATGATCCCGCCGACCACGCGGCCGCGAGATTCTTCCGGCGCCAGGTGCGCGGCCAGTGGAATCAGGATCTGCACCGACACCGAGCTGAAACCCACCAGCAGCGAAATCAGCAAAAACACGTTCGGCTGATCGGTGAACGCCGCGCCCAGCAGGCTGGCGATCGCCACCAGGGTGGTGATGATCATCAGCCGGCGGTTTTCCAGCAGGTCACCCAGGGGTACGAGGAAGAACAGGCCCAGGGCATAGCCGATCTGGGTCAGCGACACGATCAGGCTGGCCATGGTGCTGGTCAGGCCGATGTCCGGTGCGATCAGCCCAATGATTGGCTGCGCATAGTAGATGTTGGCGACGATCGCACCGCAGCAGAAGGCGAACAGCAGCACCATGCCTCGGGTCATTGTCGCGGTGCCGTGGGGCACCTGGGTCGCTGGGGTCATAACGTGTCTCGTTGAACAGAAGGGAATGCGCGCAGGCTAAAGGCTTGAACGCAACGGTGGAAGAGAGTTTGGACTGATAGTAATCATGCCATGGCGTAATGATTGCCAGCGGTTGACCGACCATCCGAAGAAACACCCGCTTTGCCCTGACAGCTAGAATCTACAGGGGGATCACTTCAACGTGTCCTTACAAAGCGGGAGTATCACGATGAAAATCGTATCTTCGCTAGCGTTGGTGGTAGCGGTTGGGTCGATCTTCGGGTGCTCGACAGTACCTGACAGCCAGGTCACCATCGTTCCCCTGAACGCTACTTCCATCAATGCCGGGAACATCGCCCGGCCCATCATGATGTCCGACGGTAAAGCAACGGTGTTCTGGTTCGCGGTCAGTGGCGAAAGCATGGGAAGTGCTTTGCCGGGCCGTCTGGAGGCCTATATCTATTCGGGAAGCTGCGCGAGCCTGGGTGCGAAACCGGCCTATGACATGAATGACGGTCCGAATGCGCGGTTCTATTCGCAGGCGTCGCACCAGTATTTCTGGAAGAGTGCACCGGTCGCCGTGGAAACGCTGCGAGCGGGCGGTTATGCCCTGGTCGTGCGTGAAAGCCCGGCCGATGGTCACCAGGCTATTTTCTGCGGCAACCTGAGCTAGCGCCACACCCCTGTAGGAGCTGCCGCAGGCTGCGATCTTTGACTTTTATTTTCAAGATCAAAAGATCGCAGCCTGCAAAGGCTTGCGGGGATTGTGGTTACTGGGCGTAAATCTGGTCGAAAACCCCACCATCATTGAAGTGGGTTTTCTGCACGGTGCGCCAGTCACCGAAGGTTTTCTCCACCGACAGGAAGTCCACTTTCGGGAAGCGGTCGGTGTACTTGGCCAGCACGGCCGGGTCACGTGGACGCAGGTAGTTGGCGGCAGCGATCTCCTGGCCTTCTGGCGACCACAGGTACTTCAGGTATTCCTCGGCGGCGGCGCGGGTGCCTTTCTTGTCGACGGTCTTGTCGACCACCGACACCGGTGGCTCGGCTTCGGCGGAGACGCTTGGGTAAATCACTTCGAACTGATCGCGGCCAAACTCACGGGCGATCATTTCCGCTTCGTTTTCGAAGGTCACCAGCACGTCGCCGATCTGGTTGGTCATGAAGGTCGTCGTGGCGGCGCGGCCACCGGTATCGAGCACCGGCGCTTGCTTGAACAGCTTGCCGACGAAGTCCTTGGCCTTGTTCTCGTCGCCGCCGTTTTTCAGTACATAGCCCCAGGCCGACAGGTAGGTGTAGCGGCCGTTACCCGAAGTTTTCGGGTTTGGCACGATGACCTGCACGCCGTCCTTGAGCAGGTCTGGCCAGTCCTTCAGGGCTTTCGGGTTGCCTTTGCGGACGATGAACACGGTGGCCGAGGTGAACGGCGCGCTGTTGTTCGGCAGGCGGGTCACCCAGTTGTCCGGGATCAGTTTGCCGTTATCGGCCAGGGCGTTGATGTCGGTGGCCATATTCATGGTGATCACGTCAGCGGGCAGGCCATCGATGACCGAACGCGCCTGTTTGCTGGAGCCACCGAAGGACATCTGCAGGGTGATGTTTTCGTTGTGTTCGGCTTGCCAGTGTTTCTGGAACGCAGTGTTGTAGTCCTTGTAGAAATCGCGCATCACGTCGTAGGAAACGTTGAGCAGGGTCGGTGCGGCGTGTGCCATGCTGGACAGTGCCAGGCCAGCGACCAGAAGGGAGGCGCCAAAGAGTTTTTTCACTGCGAATTCCTTGTTCGAGAAGATGTTTTTATTAAAAAACAGGCAATTTGCCAGCGACTATAGCCGGGCTCGCATAGTCGTTTAAAGATTAAAAAGCTCTTTGCTTATTCTATTTTCTTGAATAAAGCATTGCCGCAGCGCGAGCAGAACGCGGCGCCGTGTTCATGGCTGTTTTTCTTGCACACCGGGCAGTCAGTTTGCAACTGTTCGCCACGCATGGCATTGGCCAGTTCGGCGGTGAAAATACCGGTCGGCACGGCGATGATCGAGTAACCGGTGATCATCACCAGCGAGGAAATCACCTGGCCCAAAGGCGTCTTCGGCACGATGTCGCCAAAGCCCACGGTGGTCAGCGTCACGATCGCCCAATAGATGCCCTTGGGAATGCTGGTAAAGCCGTGTTCCGGGCCTTCGATCACGTACATCAAGGTGCCGAACACCGTCACCAGGGTGCAGACACTCACCAGGAACACGACGATTTTCTGCTTGCTGCCGCGCAGGGCGGACATCAGGTAGTTGGCTTGCTTCAGGTAAGGGCTCAACTTGAGCACGCGGAAAATCCGCAGCATCCGGATGATCCGGATAATCAACAGGTACTGCGCATCGGCGTAATACAGTGCGAGGATGCCGGGTACGATCGCCAGCAGATCCACCAGGCCGTAAAAGCTGAAGGCGTAGCGCAGGGGCTTGGGCGAACAGTACAGGCGCAGGCCATATTCGATGGCGAAGATGACGGTGAAACCCCACTCGATATACGCCAGCACGTCGGCGTAGTTACGGTGAACGGTGTCGATGCTGTCGAGCATCACGATCACCAGGCTGGCGAGGATGATCAACAGCAGAATGCCGTCGAAGCGCCGACCCGCCTTGGTGTCGCTCTGGAAAATCATGACGTAGAGGTCTTCACGCCAGTTTTTGCTGCTGTCCATGGATAACGCCTGACTCAATGATCAGCGCAGCCTAGGTTGATTCTCCCCTGAAGCGCAAGGCGCACTGGCGTCCCGCGCTTTGCCGAGCACCTGAGTTGCCGTACGGATCAGCCAGCCGGCGAGGATGAACGGCGCAGTCAGGGTGGGCAGGCCGATAGCGGCAAACATCGGCGTCAGCAGCAGCGCTGCGGCGATACCGAGCAGTGGCAGCCACGGCTGCTGGCGCTGCGTGCTGAAGGCGAGGGCGGCGAGCACGGCGTTATAGCCACCCAGGCCCAGCAGTGCGGTGTAGAAGTCGTGGTGCAGCAGGCTCCAGCCCATGCCCGCAACAGACGCCAGCAACGCCCAGCAGAAGGCGCGACGATCGGCGATCAGCAAACCGGCGGCAATCATTGCCCCGGCCAGCGGATGACCGAGAAACATCACCTGACCGAGGCCCTTGAGTGGGGCGGCGAGCATGTTCAGTGTGCTGACCTCGATCAAATGCGCCTCGGTCGAGGGCGTGGCGAAGCACAACAGTACCCAGCTCAACACGACGAATGGCGTGGTGTACGCGGGGAGGTATTGGCTGAACCGCACGCGTTTGAGCCATTGTTGAGTGATCATCGCACTCAGGCCACCGGCGGCCAGAATCAGCGGTGGCATCATCGCCGACCAGGGGAAGTACAGGCTCAGCAGCAGGCCGAGCAACACGCCGTTGTAGCTGAACAGCCCGGCCTGACGATCAGCCTTGGCATAGTTGCGACGTTGCGCGGTGAGCAATCCGGCGACACCGCCGAGCAACGCTCCGCCGAGCAGGGCCGGGGCGGTGAACAGGATGGCCGAAAGGATCAGCAAGCCGCACAGCGGATTGCGCTGGAGGAATATCTGGCTGAAGCCGTTGAGCAAGGCTTCGGCCCAGTCGGGGCAGTGGGTGTTGAAGTGGTTGGCAGGCATGATGAAGTCTTTGGTGTTTCAGTTAAACCGTGTCGCCTCCTTCGCGAGCAAGCCCGCTCCCACATTTGGAATGCATTCCAATGTGGGAGCGGGCTTGCTCGCGAAAGGGCCAGTGCAGGCGCTAGATCAACGTCTCGATACGCAAGGAGTTAGTCGACCCCGGCTGCCCAAACGGCACACCCGCCGTGATCAATAACGTATCGCCACGCTGCGCCATGCCCTGGGCCTGGGCAATTTCCAGGGCCGTCGAGCACACTTCGTCCACCTGGCGCAGGCGATCGTTGACCACCGAGTGCACGCCCCAGGCCACGGTCAAGCGACGAGCGGTTTGCAAGTTCGGCGTCAGGTTGAGGATTGGCACCGTCGGCCGTTCACGGGCAGCGCGCAGGCTCGAGGTGCCGGACTCGCTGTAGTTGACCAGCACCGCCACCGGCAACACATTGCTGATACGGCGAATCGCGCAGCTGATCGCATCGTTGACCGTCGCTTCGGCCTTCGGTCGGCTGACGTCCAGTTGGTTCTGATAGTCCGGGCCGTTTTCCACCTGGCGGATGATCTTGCTCATCATCTGCACGGCTTCCAGCGGGTACTCGCCGGACGCGGTTTCCGCCGACAGCATCACCGCGTCGGCCCCTTCGGCCACCGCGTTGGCGACATCGGTGACTTCCGCGCGGGTTGGCGCAGGGGAGAAGCGCATCGATTCGAGCATCTGCGTCGCCACCACCACCGGCTTGCCCAGCTCGCGGCAGGTGCTGATGATGTTCTTCTGGATCTGCGGCACGCTTTCGGCCGGCACTTCCACGCCCAGGTCACCGCGGGCGACCATGATCGCGTCGCTCAATTCGGCGATTTCGCGCAATTGCGTCACCGCCGACGGCTTCTCGATCTTGGCCATCAGGAACGCCTTGTCGCCGATCAGCGCGCGGGCTTCGATGATGTCCTCCGGACGCTGGACGAACGACAGCGCCACCCAGTCCACCCCCAGTTCCAGGCCGAAGCTCAGGTCGCGGCGATCCTTGGCGGTCAGCGGGCTCAGGTCGAGCACCGCTTGCGGCACGTTCACGCCCTTGCGGTCCGACAGTTCGCCGCCGTTGAGCACGGTGGTGTCGATGGCGTCGGCGTACTTGGTGACCACCCGCAGGCGCAGCTTGCCGTCGTCCAGCAGCAGGTCCATGCCTGGCTCCAGCGCCGCGATGATCTCCGGGTGGGGCAGGTTGACCCGGCGCTCGTCACCCGGCGTGGTATCGAGGTCCAGGCGCAAGGCCTGGCCGCGAAACAGTTGTACCTTGCCCTCGGCAAATTTGCCGACCCGCAGTTTCGGACCTTGCAGGTCCATCAGGATGCCCAACGGATAATTCAGCTGGCGCTCGACTTCACGGATCCACTGATAGCGCTTGGCGTGGTCGGCGTGATCGCCGTGGCTGAAGTTCAGGCGAAAGATGTTCACACCGGCCTGCACCAGTTCACGAATGTCTTCGATCCCGTCGGTGGCAGGGCCGAGGGTGGCGAGGATCTTGACCTTTTTATCAGGCGTCATGTTTAGGGCTCTCAAGGATCAGAATGGCGCGGAAGTCGTTGACGTTGGTTCGGGTCGGCTCGGTGACGATCAGTGCGTCCAGCGCCTGGAAATAGCCGTAGCCATTGTTGTTGTCCAACTCGTCGCTGGCGCTCAGGCCGAGGGCGGCGGCACGGCTGTAACTGTCCGGGGTCATGATGGCGCCGGCGTTGTCTTCGGAACCGTCGATGCCGTCGGTGTCGCCGGCCAGGGCATAGACACCGGGCAAGCCCTTGAGGCTGTCGGTCAGGCTCAGCAGGAACTCGGCGTTGCGCCCGCCACGGCCGTTGCCGCGAACGGTGACCGTGGTTTCGCCACCCGAGAGAATCACGCAGGGCGCGGCCAGCGGTTGGCCGTGCTGGACAATCTGCCGGGCGATACCGGCGTGGACTTTCGCCACTTCCCGGGACTCACCCTCCAGGTCACCCAGGATCAACGGGCTGTAACCGGCTTGACGGCATTTGACCGCCGCGGCTTCCAGGGATTGCTGGGGACGGGCGATCAGCTGGAAGTGGCTGCGGGCCAGGCTCGGATCGCCGGGTTTGACCGTTTCCGATTCAGCGCTTTGCAGCCAGTTGCGCACGGAGGCCGGCACGTCGATGTTGTAACGCTTGAGGATCGCCAGCGCTTCGGCCGAGGTGCTCGGGTCGGCCACGGTGGGGCCGGAGGCGATGACCGTGGCGAGGTCGCCCGGCACATCGGAAATCGCATAGGTGTAGACAGTGGCTGGCCAGCAGGCCTTGCCGAGGCGGCCGCCCTTGATCGCCGAGAGGTGCTTGCGCACGCAGTTCATCTCGCCAATGGTGGCGCCGGATTTGAGCAGGGCCTTGTTGATCGATTTCTTGTCGGCCAGGGTGATGCCGGCAGCGGGCAGGGCGAGCAACGCCGAACCACCGCCCGACAGCAGGAAGATGACGCGGTCGGTTTCAGTCAGGTTGCTGACCAGTTCGAATACACGCTTGGCCACCGCTTGGCCGGCTGCGTCCGGAACCGGGTGAGCGGCTTCGACCACTTCGATTTTTTCGCACGGAGCGCCGTGACCGTAACGTGTCACCACCAGACCGGACACTTCACCCTGCCAGCAGCGCTCGACCACCTGGGCCATGGCGGCCGCGGCTTTGCCGGCGCCAATGACGATCACCCGACCGCTACGGTCGGCAGGCAGATGGGCTTCGAGGACTTGCTGCGGATGGGCCGCGTCGATAGCTGTGGCGAACAGCTCGCGCAGGAATTGTTGCGGATCGACCGACATGGCGGGCTCCCGAATTCTTGTTATTTGGAGGGCAACTCGGTCCAGTGTGGGAGCGGGCTTGCTCGCGAAGGCGCCATGTCAGTCAACATCTCTGTTGAATGTGAAACCGCATTCGCGAGCAAGCCCGCTCCCACATGGGATTGGTGCAGGGTTTATTTATCGCGAATCGAGAAATTCGCCATGTGTTCCAGGCCCTTGATCAGCGCCGAGTGGTCCCAGTTGCTGCCACCGATCGCCGCGCAGGTGCTGAACACTTGCTGGGCGTTGGCGGTATTCGGCAGGTTGATGTTCAGTTCCTTGGCGCCTTGCAGGGCCAGGTTCAGGTCCTTCTGGTGCAGGCTGATGCGGAAGCCCGGATCGAAGGTGCCCTTGATCATGCGCTCGCCGTGCACTTCGAGGATCTTCGACGAAGCGAAACCGCCCATCAGCGCTTCACGCACCTTGGCTGGATCGGCACCGTTCTTGGCCGCGAACAGCAGGGCTTCGGCCACCGCCTGGATGTTCAGCGCAACGATGATCTGGTTCGCCACTTTGGCGGTCTGACCGTCGCCGTTGCCACCGACCAGGGTGATGTTCTTGCCCATGGCCTGGAACAGCGGCAGTGCGCGTTCGAAGGCATCGGCATCGCCACCGATCATGATGCTCAGGGTCGCGGCCTTGGCGCCGACTTCACCGCCGGACACTGGCGCGTCGAGGTACTGGGCGCCTTTTTCATTGATCTTGGCGGCGAAGGCCTTGGTGGCGGTCGGCGAGATCGAGCTCATGTCGATTACCACCTTGCCTTTGCCGATCCCTGCAGCCACGCCGTCGGCACGGAACAGCACGTCATCGACCTGCGGGGTATCCGGGACCATGACGATGATGAATTCGGCTTCCTGGGCGACTTCTTTCGGGTTCGCCAGGGCGACGGCGCCGGCGGCGACCAGGTCGGCGGGGGCGGCGTCGTGATGCGCGGACAGGAACAGGCTGTGACCGGCTTTTTGCAGGTTCGCCGCCATTGGGTGGCCCATGATGCCGGTGCCGATAAATCCGATTTTAGCCATGAGAAAATCCTCTTGTTTTTGTCTTGCTCAAGCGAATAGGGGAGCTGCTTTTGTGGGAGCGGGCTTGCTCGCGAATGCGGTGTGCCATCCGGCATACATGTCGACTGACCCACCGCCTTCGCTGGCAAGCCAGCTCCTACAAGGGATCTGTGTCAGATTGCGTTATGGGTTTTCAACCAGCCCAGGCCCGCTTCCGTGGTGGTCAGCGGCTTGTATTCGCAACCGACCCAACCCTGGTACCCGATGCGGTCCAGGTGTTCGAACAGGAAGCGGTAGTTGATTTCACCCGTGCCCGGTTCGTTACGCCCCGGGTTGTCCGCGAGCTGCACATGGTTGATCTCGCCCAGGTGCGATTGCAGGGTGCGGGCCAGGTCGCCTTCCATGATTTGCATGTGGTAGATGTCGTATTGCAGGAACAGGTTGGCGCTGCCGACCTGCTCGCGAATCGACAGGGCCTGCGCCGTGTTGTTCAGGTAGAAACCCGGGATGTCGCGGGTGTTGATCGCTTCCATCACCAGTTTGATGCCTGCCGCTTGCAGCTTGTCGGCCGCATACTTGAGGTTGGCGACAAAGGTTTTTTCCACGGTGGCATCGTCGACGCCTTGTGGGCGGATACCGGCCAGGCAGTTGATCTGGGTGTTGGCCAGCACTTGTGCGTAGGCAATCGCCAGGTCGACACCGGCGCGGAACTCTTCAACGCGGTCCGGCAGGCAGGCGATACCGCGCTCACCCTTGGCCCAGTCGCCGGCTGGCAGGTTGAACAGCACTTGGGTCAGACCGTTGGCGTCGAGCTTGGCCTTGATTTCGGCAGAGCTGAAGTCGTAGGGGAACAGGTACTCGACACCACTGAAGCCGGCCTTGGCGGCCGCTTCGAAACGGGCGAGAAAGTCCTGTTCGGTGAACAGCATGGACAGGTTGGCTGCGAAACGCGGCATGGTGGTCTCCCATAAATCTTGTGAGGATCCCCTTGTGGGAGCGGGCTTGCTCGCGAAAGCGGTGGGTCAGTCAACATCGTTGTCGGATGTGAAATGGCCTTCGCGAGCAAGCCCGCTCCCACAGGGAGAGCGGTCAGCTGTTAATCGAGCAACGAAATCGCAGTCGGTGCGTCGTTGCCGACCAGCGCCAGGTCTTCGAATTCGTTGACGGCGTTGATCTCGGTGCCCATGGAAATGTTGGTCACGCGCTCCAGGATAATCTCGACGATCACCGGCACCTTGAACTCTTCGATCAGCTCCTGGGCCTTGCGCAGGGCAGGCTGGATCTGGGCCGGTTCGAATACGCGCAGTGCCTTGCAACCCAGGCCTTCGGCAACCGCGACGTGGTCGACACCGTAACCGTTGAGTTCCGGCGCGTTCAGGTTGTCGAACGACAGCTGTACGCAGTAATCCATGTCGAAACCGCGCTGCGCCTGACGGATCAGGCCCAGGTACGAGTTGTTCACCACCACATGGATGTACGGCAGCTTGAACTGCGCGCCCACCGCCAATTCCTCGATCATGAACTGGAAGTCATAGTCCCCCGACAGGGCCACGACTTTGCGGTTCGGATCAGCCTTGACCACGCCCAGCGCCGCCGGAATGGTCCAGCCCAGAGGGCCTGCCTGGCCGCAGTTGATCCAGTGACGCGGCTTGTAGACGTGCAGGAACTGCGCGCCGGCAATCTGCGACAGACCGATGGTGCTGACGTAGCAAGTGTCCTTGCCGAACACCTGGTTCATTTCTTCGTAGACGCGCTGCGGCTTGACCGGCACGTTGTCGAAGTGAGTCTTGCGCTGCAGGCTGGCTTTACGCTGCTGGCAGTCTTGCAGCCATGCGCTGCGGTTTTTCAGCTTGCCGGCGGCTTGCCATTCGCGAGCGACTTCGATGAACACGGTCAGCGCGGCGGCGGCGTCGGAGACGATGCCCAGGTCCGGGGTGAACACGCGGCCGATCTGGGTGCCTTCGATGTCGACGTGAATGAACTTGCGGCCTTCTGTGTACACATCCACTGAACCGGTGTGACGGTTGGCCCAACGGTTACCAATGCCCAGCACCACGTCGGATTTCAACATCGTGGCGTTGCCGTAGCGGTGCGACGTCTGCAAGCCGACCATGCCGACCATCAGCGGGTGATCGTCCGGGATGGTGCCCCAGCCCATCAGGGTCGGGATGACCGGGATACCGGTCAGCTCGGCGAATTCAACCAGCAGATCGCTGGCGTCGGCATTGATGATGCCGCCACCGGCTACCAGCAGTGGACGCTCAGCCTGATCGAGCAGGGCCAGAGCCTTCTCGACTTGAACGCGGGTAGCGGTCGGCTTGGCCAGAGGCAGCGGCTGGTAAGCATCGATGTCGAACTCGATTTCGGCCATCTGCACGTCGAACGGCAGGTCGATCAGCACCGGGCCTGGGCGGCCGGAGCGCATCTCGAAGAAAGCTTTCTGGAACGCATAAGGCACCTGGCCCGGTTCGAGAACAGTGGTCGCCCACTTGGTCACTGGCTTGACGATGCTGGTGATATCGACAGCCTGGAAGTCTTCCTTGTGCATACGGGCGCGGGGTGCCTGGCCGGTAATGCAGAGGATTGGAATCGAGTCGGCCGAGGCGCTGTAGAGCCCGGTGACCATGTCGGTACCGGCAGGGCCGGAAGTCCCGATGCACACGCCGATGTTGCCGGCCTTGGTGCGGGTGTAGCCCTCGGCCATGTGCGAGGCGCCTTCAACGTGGCGAGCGAGTACGTGATCGATGCCGCCGACCTTTTGCAGGGCGGAGTACAGCGGGTTGATGGCGGCACCGGGGATGCCAAAAGCGGTATCAACCCCTTCACGGCGCATCACCAGAACGGCGGCTTCGATTGCTCTCATTTTGCTCATGGTTTTGTGCCTCTTTACGTTTTGTAATTGTATACAAGTGGCTTTGCGCAGAGTGTATTCACGGCGGACGGCGCAGGTCAATCCATTTTCTCAAGCGGTTGTTTCATTCGTCGGAAGCCCGGTCTACTGTGGCTTTTCGTCGCATGTGGCGCTTTTCGAGAATTATTGTATACAAAAAAATAATTCATTGTGTTCTATTTGTTGTATCGGACTACGGCACATCGAAGCAGTCCACCGCCTTTCCAAAAACAAAATGAGGACGGCACCATGAGCGCTTTAACCTTGAAAGTCGCAGTCAACCTGGTCAACGAAGCCATCAGCGCAGGGCGGGCCATCTCCGCGGCGCCACTGACCATCGCGGTACTGGATGCCGGCGGGCACCTGATCACCCTGCAACGCGAAGACGGCGCCAGCCTGCTGCGCCCCCACGTCGCCATCGGCAAAGCCTGGGGCGCCATCGCGCTGGGCAAAGGCTCACGCCTGCTGGCACTGGACGCCCAGCAACGCCCGGCGTTCATCGCGGCATTGAATAGCCTGGGGCAGGGCAGCGTCGTGCCCGCACCGGGTGGTGTGCTGGTGCGGGATCAGGACGGGAACGTGCTGGGGGCGGTGGGGATCAGCGGGGATCTGTCGGATGTTGATGAGCAGTGTGCGATCAATGCGATCGAGGCGCTGGGGTTGAGGGCGGATGCTGGGGTGGTGGCTTGATTCTGCGGTGATTGAACGACCGCTTTCGCGAGTAAGCCCGCTCCCACAGGGAGTTGCGGTTGGACACAAAATTGTGTGTACACCGCAAAACCCTGTGGGAGCGGGCTTGCTCGCGAAGGCAATTTCCCAGACACATCCAGCTAAAAAGTCCACCCGGCAACTCTGTAGTCGCTGATCTAGCCTTTTCCATGATTTCAACATGAGAGAGGGCAAAGGAATGCCTGAGTTGTCAGCTTCGCATCGTCTACGCATCGGCCGCTATGCCGAACAAAACCGCATTTACCTTCTGACGGCCAACACTTTAAATCGGGAACCCATATTCAGGGATTACACTCTTGGCCGATTGGTTGTCCACCAATTCAAGCAAGCTCAAGATGAGGGCTTCGCCGATTCTTTGGCCTGGGTGGTCATGCCCGATCATTTTCACTGGTTGGTCCAGTTGCAGAAAGGGACGCTAGGACAATTGATGTGTCAGGTGAAGTCACTGAGCACTCGTGCAGTTAATTCGTCGACTGGTCGAACAGGTAGCCTCTGGCAACAGAGTTTTCATGACCATACGCTGCGAAAAGAAGAGGACCTGGTGAAACTGGCTCGATATGTTGTGGCTAACCCATTGCGGGCTGGGCTGGTTCAGAAGCTTGGCGACTATCCTTTGTGGGATGCGATCTGGGTTTGACCCATAACCGAGTCGCCGCTATTCGCGAGCAAGCCCGCTCCCACATTGGATTTGTGTATGACGCTGATCAAATGTGGGAGCGGGCTTGCTCGCGAATGAAGGCGACTCGGTCTATCAGTCCGGCTCACACCCCTTCAACACCAACCGAATGATCGTCTGCGCCGCCGCTTCGTAATCTTCTTCATCCAGCCTGGCCTTGCCGGTGATGGCGGTGATTTGCCAGTCGAAGTCGGCGTAGGTCTGGGTGGCGGCCCAGATGCTGAACATCAGGTGATTGGGGTCGATGGGCGCTATCTGGCCGCGGTCGATCCAGGTCTGGATGCAGTCGATGTTGTGCTTGGCCTGGCCGTTGAGCTGTTCGACCAGGTCGGGGCTCAGGTGCGGGGCGCCGTGCATGATTTCGCTGGCGAATACCTTGGAGGCGAAGGGCAGGTCGCGGGAGATGCGGATTTTCGAGCGAATATAGCCGCTCAGCACTTCACTGGGCACACCGTCCGGGTTGAATGGCGTCGAGGCCTGCAGAATTGGCTCGATGATGCTTTCCAGGACCTCGCGATAGAGGTTTTCCTTGGATTTGAAGTAGTAGTAGACGTTGGGCTTGGGCAATCCCGCCTTGGCTGCGATGTCACTGGTTTTGGTCGCAGCGAAGCCCTTGTCGGCAAATTCTTCACTGGCGGCACGCAGGATCAGTTGTTTGTTGCGCTCGCGGATGGTGCTCATAAACCAGGGGGTTCCTTGCCTGTACTGGCGGTGGCGCATGGTAGCACCGGCCTTCGGCGACGCTCAAGAATGCTCCGTGCGGCGCTCGGCCGCGCTATGCTGCACGGCATTCATTCAAGAAGGAAAGCCGATTCATGGCAGGAAGCAGTTTGCTCGTGCTGATCGACGACATCGCCGCCGTACTGGACGATGTGGCGTTGATGACCAAAATGGCCGCCAAGAAAACCGCCGGCGTGCTCGGCGACGATCTGGCGCTCAACGCCCAGCAGGTCAGCGGTGTGCGCGCTGAGCGGGAAATCCCGGTGGTCTGGGCGGTCGCAAAGGGCTCGTTCGTCAACAAGCTGATCCTGGTGCCGTCGGCATTGGCTATCAGCGCGTTCGTCCCGTGGCTGGTCACGCCGTTACTGATGCTCGGTGGCGCCTACCTGTGTTTCGAAGGGTTTGAAAAGCTCGCCCATAAATTCCTCCACAGCAAGGCTGAAGACCAGGCCGAACATGCCGAACTGGTCGAGGCGGTGGCGGATCCGGCGGTCGATCTGGTGGCGTTCGAAAAGGACAAGATCAAGGGCGCGATCCGCACCGACTTCATTCTGTCGGCGGAAATCATCGCCATCACCCTTGGCGTCGTGGCCGATTCGGCGCTGACCCAGCAAGTCGTCGTGCTCTCGGGTATCGCCATCGTCATGACTGTCGGCGTTTACGGCCTGGTAGCGGGCATCGTCAAGCTCGATGACCTGGGGCTGTGGCTGACCCAGAAGCCGGGGCAGGTGGCCAAAAGCATCGGCGGTGGCATTCTGCGCGCGGCACCGTACATGATGAAAAGCCTGTCGGTGATCGGTACGGCGGCGATGTTCCTGGTCGGTGGCGGCATCCTCACCCACGGCGTTCCGGTGGTGCATCACTGGATCGAAAGTGTCAGCGCAGCCGCCGGCGGTGCCGGATTTATCGTGCCGACGTTACTCAATGCGGTGGCGGGGATTGTGGCGGGTGCGGTGGTGTTGGTTGGGGTTTCTATTGTTGGAAAAGTCTGGAAGACGCTGAAGGGCTAAGACCTGGCAATACGATCAAGTGTGGGAGCGGGCTTGCTCGCGAAGACGGCTGCACATCCAACATTGATGTCGACTGTCATGCACTCTTCGCGAGCAAGCCCGCTCCCACATTTGATTTGTACCCGCCGTTATTACTCGGCGATCTGCAACTTGCGCGACTCGGTGTACACGTAGCGCACCTTCTCGTACTCGAACGGCGAGTTCAGCTGGCCATAGCGGAAGCTGTTCTGATGGCGCTTGTCGATGGCGCGCAGGATCCAGACTTCCGGATGGTTGGAGCTGACTTCGGCAACGTTGAGGAAGTTGATGGCGTTCTCGGCGCTGAAATCGACCACCAAGCCGCCTGTATCACGCAGGTTCGACGGGCCGAGGATCGGCAGTACGAAGTAGGCGCCGCCCGGAACACCATAGAATCCCAGGGTCTGACCGAAGTCTTCATTCTGGCGCGGCAGGCCCATGGCGGTGGCCGGGTCCCACAGGCCGGCGATGCCGATGGTGGTATTGAGCAGTAGCCGTCCGGTGATTTCCATCGAGCGCTGGCCCTTGAACTGCAACAAGCTGTTCATCAGGTTCGGCACGTCGCCAAGGTTGTTGAAGAAGTTGCTGACGCCGGTGCGCAGGAAGCTTGGCGTGATGTAGCGATAGCCGTCGACCACCGGCAGGAACACCCATTGGTCGAACCGGTAGTTGAAGTGGTAAACCCGGCGGTTCCACTCTTCCAGCGGGTCATAGACGTTCAATGCGCTAAGCGTCGAACGTTCGAATTCGCGCTGGTCCAGGCCCGGGTTGAACTTGAGTTTGCTCAGTGGCTCCTTGAAGCCGTCACTGTCGACGACCACCGGTGCGTTGGCCTTGCTGTTGTCGGCATTGGCAGCGCTTGCACAGAGTAACGCGGCGATAAGCAGGAGGTATTTAGCCACGGAAGAACTCCAGCATGGCGTCGCTGTTGACGCGGTAGTTAATGTTGCCGCAGTGGCCGCCCAGCGGGTAAACGGTCAGGCGATCGCCAAACGTCTTGCGCAGGAAACCCAGGTCTCCAGGGCCGAGGATCACATCGTCGGCGTTGTGCATCACGGCGATTTTCGGGCTGTCGTGCAGGTAGTCCTTCAGTGCATACAGGCTCACCTGGTCGATCAGTTGCAGCAGGCTGCCGCCGTCGGTGCGGGCACGCCACATCGGGATCACCTGTTCGGTGATGTAGCAGTCGAAGTCGCACTGCAGCGCACGCTTGAGGTACGGCGTGAGGCTGGTGCCTTCGGTAATGGGGGTTTTCGGCGGAGTGATCAGGCCGCGACGGTTGATCAGGTCCGAGGTGAAGGCGATGTCGGCCGCGGAAAAACGGAAGGAGGTGCCGATCAGCATGGCCATCTGTTCATTGCTCAAGTGCTGCTTGGACTGCTGGAAGTCATAAAGCAGTGCGTCGTTGATATCGACGTAGCCCTTTTGCTGGAAGTAACGGGTCAGTTTGTTCAGCACCAGCTCATAGAAGGTGGTGGTGTTGTTGATGCCCTTGACCTCGGTCTGGACCAGTTTGTCCAGGTTGGTGATCGAGGTGTAGAGATTGACCGGAGGGTTGAGCAGCAGCACTTTCTTGAAGTTGAAGCTGCGGCGGGTTTCGTCCAGGTGCGCGACGAATGCCGCATCCAGTGCACCCAGGCTGTAGCCGGTGAGGTAGTACTCGGTGACCGGCAGTTTCGGGTTTTGCGCCCGCACGGCCTGCATCACCCGGTACATGTCTTCGGCGTCGTCCTTGGTGATGCCGGGCGTGGCAAAACGTGAGGCGGCGCTCATGAAGTCGAAGCTGGTGGGCGACGACAATTGCACCACGTGGTAGCCGGCCTTGTAGTAGAGCTTTTTCAGGTATTCGTTAAGGCTGCTGTCGTAGCGCGCGCCCGTGCCGGCGATCAGGAAGATCAACGGCGCGGCTTTATCCTGGGTGGCAATGCGATAAGTGAGTTTTTTCACTGGCCAGAAGTTGTCCGGCAGTTCGAATGCGCGTTCCGGGCGCAGGGTGACGCTGCGATCGGACTGATCGATGTCCTCATCCAACGGCAGCTCGGGGCGCAGGTCCGGTGGCGTCGTGGCAATGGTCGCCTCGAACGGGTTGGTCAAGGGATAGCCATAACTGGCGGCGTCGATATCGACCGCCAGTGCGGACGCACTCAAGATAAGGCCGCCAAACAGGGCGGCGAAGCGCAAGGAACGGAGCATGACTAGATCCCTTAGAAAAAGGTGCCGAATGAAGTTCGCAGGCTATGACCACTGGATCTGCGCCAAAGTGCCACGCATCGGCACCAAATTGGCCTGAATTCCGAGTAATAGTAGCGTGACGATACACTTTGCAGTGATTGAATGACCAGTTAACAGTTGTTATCCCTTGCTTAAGGCTGTCGGGCGATTAAGCTGGCCGCCGTTTTCGCGTATTGGAGTGCTCCATGTCCCGCCGTTTGCCCGTGATTCTGCTGCTTGTTTTGTTGCCGTTATGGCTGGCCGCCAGCTATGGCGCGCGTTATGGCTTCATGGAAGATGCGCAGTGGGTCGGCATCTGCGTGGACGAGGCCAGCCGCTGGGAATGCCAGGTACGTTCGAACCTGGGCCTGATGATTCACTTCCAGGTGTTGGGCTGGACAGCACTGGCCGCCGCCGTGGTCGGCTTTGTGCTGCCTGGGCGGGCAGGGTGGTGGTTGGCAGTGGCGGCGCTGGTGTTCGGGTTTCCGGCGCTGGCGTTGTACAACACGACAATGGCGGTGTTTGCGGTGGTGATTGCGGGGTTGCGACTGGTCAGGGCGTCCCGTAGCGCCTGATAGATAGCCTTCGCGAGCAAGCCCGCTCCACATTTGATTTGTGAACGACGCAGATCAAATGTGGGAGCGGGCTTGCTCGCGAAGAGGCCGGAGGCGGCGCTGAAGATCAGTCCTTGCGAACCCGCAAACAACGCCACAACGCCGCCACCATCAACCCGCTCACCAGCGCCCAACCCCAGGCCTGCTGGTTTTGCAGCCCTTCACGAAACAGCTGCGGCGCAATGCCGGCGCCGATGATGAAGGTCAGCAGGGCGATCTCCCGGCGCGGCACGCTCACCGGGCGGCACAGGTAAACCAGCGCTGGCAGGATGAAGGCGACGCTCGGGAAACTGCGATAACGCGGGTCGAACACCAGTTCCAGCATCATCACTGCAGCGGCAAATCCTGCCACCGCCAGTATCCAGCCTGCCCGACGCTCAAGCGTATTGAACGCCCAGCCACGCCAACCGATGCGGGGGCTCAGTGTCAGCGCGGCATGGGCCAACACCAACACATTCAAGGCAGTCAGCACGGCGACCCACAACCACTCGCTGGCAAAACGCGTGGTGACCCGTGCCAGATCGCCCCAGGCACCCATCGAGCAAGCGGCCAAGGCGCCCAGCAGTGGCAGCACCAGCGCGGCGCGAGTGCTGCGAACGCGTCCACCGAGAATCAGTGTGCCAAGGAAGATAAACCCGCCAACCACCAGCCACTGCGACCAGTACGGCACGTTCGACACCGGCCCGGCCAGCACACCCTTGTCCTGGCGATCTGCATCGAACAGCCCCCAGTAACCGCCAACCGCACCTTCACTGGCACGTTTCCACGGCTGGTCGAAGGCTTCGATCAGGTTGTAGTGCCAACCTTGCTGCTCGGCCATGGCGACAAAACCACGAATGAACTTGGCTTCGTTAACCCGACTCGGCAGGGCGGTTTCACGCTGGCGGCCTTCGCTCGGCCAGCCGGTTTCGCCGATCATCACGTCCTTGGGTGCGAATTTGTTGCCGAATACCTGGCGTACCTCGGCCACATGCTGCAGCGCGGCGTCGATGTTCGACGGATCATCTTCCCAGTACGGCAGCAAGTGGATGGTCAGGAAATCCACGGCCGGGGCGATCTCCGGGTGCTTGAGCCAGAACTCCCAGACATCGGCGTAGGTGACGGGCTGTTTGACGTGGCTCTTGACCTTGTTGATCAGCTTCAACAGCTGGGTGCCGGTGACTTCCTTGCGCAGCAGGGTTTCGTTGCCGACGATCACCGCGCTGACCACGTCCGCGTTGGCGTTGGCCGAGGCGATCAGCAGGTCGACTTCTTTTTCGGTGTCCACCGGGTTGCTGTTGATCCAGGCGCCGATCATCAGCTTCAACCCATGCTTGCGCGCCAGGTCGGGGAGGGCATCGAGGCCGGTCATGGAGTAGGTGCGGATGCACTGGAAATTTTTGGCCAGCAGCGCGAGATCCGCGTCCATGCGCTCGGGACGAAGGTTGAACGGTACGTCGAACGGCGACTGGTCCTTGTCGAACGGGGTATAGGAGGCGCATTGCAGCTTGTGCGTCGCGCTGACCACGTCCGGCAGGAGCACCGGTTTGCCGAGGCCGTACCAGAAGCCGCCCAAGGCAAACAGCCCCAGCAGGCAAGCGAACAGATAAGCAAAAAAAGGAAAACGGGATGTCGCGGGCATGGTCAGGCCGTCTGGGAGCAAAGCGGCGCATGTTACCTGTATTTGTCCCGTGCTTGGTGCCTTGCATGATTTTGACATGCAAAGTTCGGGCGGATCGGGCGGAACCTGTGCGCTGTCCTAGACTCATGGCGTTCTGATGTCGTTTCTCGATGCCTTGAGGTCGCTGGCAGAGCAGGTCGCCAACAGCGTCAGGTTGATGATCGCATCATCAGTACTCCGCTGATGATCGAACGAGTTTGCGGGTGGGGCGTGATGGGGGCGCTGTGCACCATAACTATACGTTGACGCGACTCGGCATCCGTCGAGCGCAGCACTTTCGGGGAAGTAACGATGAAGATGCGACGACTTTTAGGCGCAGGTGCCGCTCTGGTGCTTGCGATTGGCTCCACATTCGCCAATGCCGAGAACAAGACCCTGACCATCGGTTACGTTGACGGCTGGTCCGACAGCGTCGCGACCACTCACGTGGCCGCTGAAGTGATCAAGCAGAAGCTCAATTATGACGTGAAGCTGCAAGCCGTCGCCACGGGGATCATGTGGCAGGGCGTGGCCACCGGCAAACTCGACGCCATGCTGTCGGCCTGGCTGCCGGTGACCCACGGCGATTACTGGGCCAAGAACAAGGACCAGGTCGTCGACTACGGTCCGAACTTCAAGGACGCCAGGATCGGCTTGATCGTGCCCGAGTACGTCAAGGCCAAGTCGCTTGAAGACCTGAAAACCGATGACAGCTTCAAGAAACGCATCGTCGGCATCGACGCCGGTTCAGGCGTGATGCTCAAGACCGAGCAGGCGATCAAGGACTATGACCTGACCGGCTATCAACTCAAGGCGAGTTCCGGCGCCGGCATGATTGCCGAGCTGACACGTGCCGAGAAAAAGAACGAATCCATTGCCGTGACCGGTTGGGTGCCGCACTGGATGTTCGCCAAGTGGAAACTGCGTTTCCTGGAAGACCCGAAAGGCGTTTACGGCGCGGCTGAAACCGTGAACAGCATCGGCAGCAAAGAGCTGGCGACCAAGGCACCGGAAGTGGCCAAGTTCCTGAAGAACTTCCAGTGGGCGTCGAAAGACGAAATCGGCGAAGTCATGCTGGCCATCCAGGAAGGCGCCAAGCCTGAAGCGGCGGCAAAGGATTGGGTAGCCAAGCATCCGGAGCGCGTGGCTGACTGGACCAAGTAACAGATACCCCGCGGTACCCTGTGGGAGCTAGCCTGCTGGCGATTGCGGTCTGTCAGTTAACTGAAGTGTTGACTGACAGACCGCAATCGCCAGCAGGCTAGCTCCCACTTTTATTCACTAGTGCTTGAGATTGGCGAATACGTCACGTGGTTCTAAGACTAAGGTCGTCTGGAACCTGCCCCGCAGCCGCATAGAGTGGATACCGTTCCAACTAAATCTGTGCTGCGAGGATAAAAACAATGAACGACAGCATTTACCTCTCGATTCAAAACAGCCCGCGCTTCAAGGAGCTGGTTAGCAAGAGGGAACGATTCGCCTGGATTCTATCGGCGATCATGCTAGGGCTTTACTCCGGATTCATCCTTTTGATTGCTTACGGGCCGCATGTACTGGGGGCGAAAATCAGCCCTGAGTCATCGATTACCTGGGGCATCCCGATTGGTGTCGGGCTGATTGTCTCGGCCTTCATCCTGACCGGCATCTACGTACGACGCGCCAACGGCGAATTCGACGACCTGAACAATGCGATTCTCAAGGAGGCTCAGCAATGATCCGGCGTCTAATGGCTCTTTTGAGCATCGCAGCATTCGCACCTGGCGCCTGGGCCGCTGACGCCCTGACCGGCGCCGTGCAGAAGCAACCGCTCAACGTTTCCGCGATCCTGATGTTCATCGCGTTCGTTGGTGCAACCCTGTGCATCACCTACTGGGCGTCAAAGAAAAACAAGTCGGCCTCCGACTACTACGCGGCGGGCGGCAAGATCACCGGTTTCCAGAACGGCCTGGCGATTGCCGGTGACTACATGTCCGCGGCGTCCTTCCTCGGTATTTCCGCGCTGGTGTTCACCTCCGGCTACGACGGCCTGATCTACTCGATCGGCTTCCTGGTGGGCTGGCCGATCATCCTGTTCCTGATCGCCGAGCGCCTGCGTAACCTGGGTAAATACACCTTTGCCGACGTGGCGTCCTATCGCCTTGGGCAAACCCAGATCCGCTCGCTGTCCGCTTGCGGTTCGCTGGTGGTGGTGGCGTTCTACCTGATCGCGCAAATGGTCGGTGCCGGCAAGCTTATCCAGCTGCTGTTCGGTCTCGACTATCACGTTGCCGTGATCCTGGTCGGTATCCTGATGTGCATGTACGTGCTGTTTGGCGGCATGCTGGCGACCACCTGGGTGCAGATCATCAAGGCGGTGTTGCTGCTGTCCGGCGCGTCCTTCATGGCGCTGATGGTGATGAAGCACGTCAACTTCGACTTCAACGCTCTGTTCTCCGAGGCGATCAAGGTTCACCCTAAAGGTGAAGCGATCATGAGCCCGGGCGGCCTGGTGAAAGATCCGATCTCGGCGTTCTCCCTTGGGCTGGCACTGATGTTCGGTACCGCGGGCCTGCCACACATCCTGATGCGCTTCTTCACCGTGAGTGATGCGAAAGAAGCGCGCAAGAGCGTGCTGTACGCAACCGGTTTCATTGGCTACTTCTACATCCTGACCTTCATCATCGGCTTCGGCGCGATCTTGCTGGTCAGCACCAACCCTGCGTTCAAGGATGCGGCTGGCGCGCTGTTGGGCGGTAACAACATGGCGGCGGTGCACCTGGCCAATGCGGTCGGTGGCAGCATCTTCCTGGGCTTCATCTCGGCGGTAGCGTTCGCGACCATCCTGGCAGT
The DNA here is from genome assembly GCF_046042685.1 of Pseudomonas sp. PLMAX. NCBI lineage: Bacteria > Pseudomonadati > Pseudomonadota > Gammaproteobacteria > Pseudomonadales > Pseudomonadaceae > Pseudomonas > Pseudomonas sp. PLMAX. The sequence continues at coordinate 1,909,456 of NZ_CP064949.1, forward strand.
GGTTGCCGGCCTGACCCTGGCCGGTGCCTCGGCGGTGTCCCACGACCTGTACGCCAGCGTGATCAAGAAGGGCAAGGCCAACGAGAAGGATGAGATCCGCGTCTCGAAAATCACCACCATCGCCCTGGCGGTGCTGGCGATCGGCCTGGGCATCCTGTTCGAAAGCCAGAACATCGCGTTCATGGTCGGCCTGGCGTTCTCCATCGCGGCGAGCTGCAACTTCCCGGTCCTGCTGCTTTCCATGTACTGGAAGAAGCTGACCACTCGCGGTGCGATGATCGGCGGCTGGCTGGGCCTGGTGAGCGCTGTGGGCTTGATGATCCTTGGCCCGACCATCTGGGTGCAGATCCTGCATCACGAGAAGGCGATCTTCCCGTACGAGTACCCGGCGCTGTTCTCGATGATCATTGCTTTTGTCGGGATCTGGTTCTTCTCGATTACCGACAAGTCGACCGCGGCTGATAACGAGCGGGCGCTGTTCTTCCCGCAGTTTGTTCGTTCGCAGACGGGTTTGGGTGCTAGTGGAGCGGTTTCGCACTAAGAGCAGTTAGAAGCTGCAAGTTGTAAGCTGCAAGCAAATGCCCCGATCGAGAGATCGGGGCATTTTTGTTGGGCGGTTATCGCACTGATAATTGCAGGAGCGAGCCTGCTCGTGAAAGAGCCGGTACATCCAATATCAATGGTGACTGATGCTTCGTCTTCGCGAGCAAGCCCGCTCCCACATTTGGAATGCGTTCCCCTTGTGGGAGCGGGCTTGCTCGCGAAAGCGGTGGGTCAGATCACCGCAAGGTTTCAGGCAGGTGTAAACAAAAACGGCCTCTATATGGATAGAGGCCGTTCCCGGTACAACTCAACACGCTACAGCAAGACTGATCTTACTTGCGGTCTTCCAGCTTGGTGATGTCACGCGACTCGTAGCCGGTGTACAGCTGGCGCGGACGGCCAATCTTGTACGGGCTGGAGAGCATTTCCTTCCAGTGGGAGATCCAGCCGACGGTCCGCGCCAGGGCGAAGATCACGGTGAACATGCTGGTTGGAATGCCGATCGCCTTGAGGATGATCCCCGAGTAGAAGTCGACGTTCGGGTACAGCGAGCGTTCGATGAAGTACGGGTCGGTCAGGGCGATCTCTTCCAGGCGCATGGCCAGTTCGAGTTGCGGATCGTTCTGGATGCCCAGTTCCTTCAACACTTCGTCGCAGGTCTGCTTCATCACGGTGGCGCGTGGGTCGCGGTTTTTGTAAACGCGGTGACCGAAGCCCATCAGCTTGAACGGATCGTTCTTGTCCTTGGCCTTGGCGATGAACTTGTCGATGTTCGAGACATCGCCGATTTCATCGAGCATGGTCAGGACGGCTTCGTTGGCGCCGCCGTGGGCAGGGCCCCACAGTGCAGCGATACCGGCGGCGATACAGGCGAACGGGTTGGCACCCGACGAGCCGGCCAGACGTACGGTAGAGGTCGATGCGTTCTGCTCGTGGTCGGCGTGGAGGATGAAGATCCGGTCCATGGCCTTGGCGAGTACCGGGCTGATCGGTTTGATCTCGCACGGGGTGTTGAACATCATGTGCAGGAAGTTTTCCGCGTACGACAGGTCGTTGCGCGGGTACATCATGGGTTGGCCCATGGAGTACTTGTAAACCATCGCGGCCAGGGTCGGCATCTTGGCAACCAGGCGGATCGCGGAGATTTCGCGATGCTGCGGGTTATTGATGTCGAGGGAGTCGTGGTAGAAGGCCGAGAGGGCGCCGACTACGCCGCACATGACGGCCATCGGGTGAGCGTCGCGACGGAAGCCGTTGAAGAAGGTCTTCAACTGCTCGTGAACCATGGTGTGGTTCTTCACGGTGCTGACGAACTGGGCCTTCTGCTCTGCGGTCGGCAGTTCGCCGTTGAGCAGCAGGTAGCAGGTTTCCAGGTAGTCCGATTTTTCAGCCAGTTGCTCGATCGGGTAGCCGCGATGCAACAAAATGCCGTTGTCACCGTCAATATAGGTGATCTTCGACTCGCAGGAAGCGGTCGACATGAAACCAGGGTCAAAGGTGAAGCGGCCCGTGGCCGTCAGACCCCGAACATCGATAACATCGGGACCAACGGTGCCGGTTAAAATGGGCAGCTCGACGGGGGCTGCGCCCTCGATGATCAACTGCGCTTTTTTGTCAGCCATGTGGCCTCCTATTTATGCTTGAAATCATCAGACAGACCCCCCACGCAGGGCCCGCACCACTATAGTGAGATAAATTCGAATGTCAATTTGCCTAAAGTCTTGCTCCAGAAGGCTTTAACCCTACTTTTTTCTCGAAATTGCCTGCCATTTACGCCTTTTATGTCCGTTGTGCAATCAGCTGTTTGGGTGAGGTCTTTGCGTTGTCATTAGTAGCCTAACTGTCTATACTCGGCAGCCGACCGCCAAGGGCTTTTGGGCTTGCGTTATTGGGGGTCGCCTCCCTGGGTGGTGGTTACCTGACCAGTGCACTCCCCAACAACTTTGCCCTGATTGTTAGGGGCTCTTCAGTGTGAAAAAAAAGCCGTGAAAAGCCAACGACCTGTAAACCTAGACCTAAGGACCATCAAACTCCCAGTCACTGCTTACACGTCCATTCTTCACCGTATCTCCGGTGTCATCCTCTTCGTGTGCCTTGCCATCATGCTTTATGCATTGGACAAGTCGCTGAGCTCCGAGGAAGGCTTCGGTCAGGTGAAAGCGTGTCTGACCAGTCCGCTAGCCAAGCTAGTGATTTGGGGCATCCTGTCCGCCTTGCTGTATCACCTGGTTGCCGGTGTGCGCCATTTGATCATGGACATGGGCATCGGTGAGACGCTGGAAGGCGGCAAACTGGGCTCGAAAATCATTATCGCCGTTTCCGTGGTGGTAATCGTTCTGGCAGGAGTTTGGATATGGTAACTAACGTCACGAACCTCTCGCGTTCGGGCCTCTATGACTGGATGGCGCAACGTGTGTCTGCGGTCGTTCTCGCGGCTTACTTCATTTTCCTGATCGGATACCTCGTGGCGAACCCGGGCCTTGGCTATGACCAATGGCACGCGCTCTTCGCCAACAACTGGATGCGTATTTTCAGCCTGCTGGCCCTTGTTGCTCTGGGCGCTCACGCCTGGGTCGGCATGTGGACCATCGCGACCGACTACCTGACGCCAATGGCGTTCGGCAAGTCCGCGACGGCTATACGTTTCCTCTTCCAGGCAGTATGCGGCGTCGCGATGTTCGCTTACTTCGTCTGGGGTGTGCAGATTCTCTGGGGTATCTGATTCATGGCTAACATTCCAACGATTTCTTTCGACGCCATCATCATTGGTGGTGGCGGTGCCGGCATGCGCGCAGCGCTGCAACTGGCGCAAGGCGGTCACAAGACTGCTGTAATCACCAAGGTTTTCCCAACCCGTTCGCACACTGTATCCGCCCAGGGCGGCATCACCTGCGCCATCGCGTCCGCTGACCCGAACGATGACTGGCGCTGGCACATGTACGATACCGTCAAGGGTTCCGACTACATCGGTGACCAGGACGCTATCGAATACATGTGTCAGGAAGGCCCGGCTGCCGTTTTCGAGCTGGACCACATGGGTCTGCCGTTCTCGCGTACCGAAACCGGCCGTATCTACCAGCGTCCGTTCGGTGGCCAGTCCAAGGACTACGGTAAAGGCGGCCAGGCTGCGCGTACTTGCGCTGCGTCCGACCGTACCGGTCACGCCCTGCTGCACACCCTTTATCAGGGCAACCTGAAAGCCGGTACCACGTTCCTGAACGAGTACTACGCCGTTGACCTGGTGAAGAACGGTCAAGGCGACTTCGTCGGCGTGATCGCCATCTGCATCGAAACCGGCGAAACCACCTACATCCGTGCCAAGGCTACCGTTCTGGCCACCGGCGGTGCAGGTCGTATCTACGCTTCGACCACCAACGCCCTGATCAACACCGGTGACGGCGTTGGCATGGCCCTGCGTGCTGGCGTACCGGTACAAGACATCGAAATGTGGCAGTTCCACCCGACCGGCATCGCCGGCGCCGGTGTACTGGTAACCGAAGGTTGCCGTGGTGAAGGTGGATACCTGATCAACAAGCACGGCGAGCGTTTCATGGAGCGTTATGCTCCGAACGCCAAAGACCTTGCTGGTCGTGACGTTGTTGCCCGTTCGATGGTTAAAGAGATCATCGCCGGTAACGGCTGTGGCCCGAACGGTGACCACGTAATGCTGAAACTCGACCACTTGGGCGAGGAAGTGTTGCACAGCCGTCTGCCAGGCATCTGCGAACTGTCCAAGACTTTCGCTCACGTTGACCCGGTGGTTGCTCCAGTTCCGGTTGTTCCGACCTGCCACTATATGATGGGCGGCGTTGCCACCAACATTCACGGTCAGGCGATCACCCAGGACGCCGACGGCGTAGACACCATCATCCCGGGCCTGTTCGCTGTAGGCGAAGTGGCTTGCGTATCGGTTCACGGTGCCAACCGCCTGGGCGGCAACTCGCTGCTCGACCTGGTGGTCTTCGGCCGTGCTGCCGGCCTGCACCTGGAAAAGGCGCTGACCGACGGTATCGAATACGACGACGCTACCGACGCCGACATCAATGCGGCCCTGGCGCGTCTGTCCGCCCTGAACGAGCGTACCGATGGCGAAGACGTGGCAACCCTGCGTCGCGAGCTGCAGAACTGCATGCAGAACTACTTCGGTGTATTCCGTACCGGCGAATACATGCAGAAGGGTATTGCCCAGCTGGCTGATCTGCGCAAGCGCATCGCCAACGTGAAGATCAACGACAAGTCGCAGGCGTTCAACACTGCGCGTATCGAAGCTCTGGAACTGCAGAACCTGCTGGAAGTGGCTGAAGCTACCGCGATCGCTGCCGAAGTGCGTAAAGAGTCCCGCGGCGCTCACGCCCGTGAAGACTTCGAAGACCGTGACGACGAAAACTGGCTGTGCCACACCCTGTACTTCCCGGGTGAGAAGCGCGTTGCCAAGCGTGCCGTGAACTTCTCGCCGAAGACGGTTCCGACTTTTGAACCTAAGATTCGGACTTATTAAGGGTGGCCGCCATGTTGCAAGTCAGTGTTTATCGTTACAACCCTGATCAGGACGCTGCGCCGTTCATGCAGGAATTCCAGGTTGATACCGGTGGTAAAGACCTGATGGTGCTGGACGTGCTGGCCCTGATCAAAGAGCAGGACGAAGGTTTCTCCTATCGTCGCTCTTGCCGTGAAGGTGTTTGCGGTTCCGACGGCATGAACATCAACGGTAAGAACGGCCTGGCGTGCGTCACGCCGCTGTCTGCCGTTGTAAAAGGTAACAAGTTGATCGTTCGTCCTCTGCCAGGTTTGCCGGTAATCCGTGACCTGGTCGTCGATATGAGCATCTTCTACAAGCAATACGAGAAGGTTAAGCCTTACCTGCAGAACGACACGCCGGCTCCGGCCATCGAGCGTCTGCAGTCCCCTGAAGAGCGTGAAAAGCTCGACGGTCTGTACGAGTGCATCCTGTGCGCCTGCTGCTCGACCTCGTGCCCGTCCTTCTGGTGGAACCCGGACAAGTTCCTGGGTCCAGCTGCCCTGCTGCAAGCGTACCGCTTCCTGGCAGACAGCCGTGACACCAAGACGTCCGAGCGTCTGGCTTCGCTGGATGACCCGTTCAGCGTATTCCGCTGCCGCGGGATCATGAACTGCGTCAACGTATGTCCGAAAGGCCTGAACCCGACTAAGGCCATCGGTCACATCCGTAACATGCTGCTCTCGAGCGGCGTGTGATTCAGCTGTAGTACCCGCTAGACCGTTGTACCCGTGGATGCTGCGGCGCAGGCTTCAACCGGCGCCGTAGTTTTAACCTGAGCAGCAGCCTATAAGGCTGCGGCTCTTATTTTGAAGAAATGAGACAAGCAGGGGCATCCGGGCTGGTACCCGGACTATCAGTGTGATCCTAGTGGCTTGTTTTGGTCGCTGCATTCGGACTTCTGCAAGTTTGCTCGGTGTCGACACCGGTGGTGTTCCCCTAACCGAGGGTGACCAAGCATGCAAGAAAGCGTGATGCAGCGCATGTGGAACAGCGCCTACCTATCCGGTAGTAACGCTGCCTATGTGGAAGAGCTCTACGAGCTCTACCTGCACGACCCTAACGCTGTGCCAGAAGAGTGGCGCACCTACTTCCAGAAGTTGCCTGCTGACGGCAACTCTGCCACCGATGTTTCGCACTCCACAATTCGCGATCATTTCGTCTTGCTGGCAAAGAACCAGCGCCGCGCCCAACCGGTTTCCGCCGGCAGCGTGAGCAGTGAGCACGAGAAGAAGCAAGTTGAAGTGCTGCGATTGATCCAGGCCTACCGTATGCGTGGCCACCAGGCAGCCCAGCTTGACCCGCTGGGGCTGTGGCAGCGTCCTGCACCTGCAGACCTGTCGATCAATCATTACGGCTTGACCAATGCCGATCTTGATACGACCTTCCGTGCCGGCGACCTGTTCATCGGCAAAGAGGAAGCGAGCCTACGCGAAATTCACGAAGCGTTGCAGCAGACATATTGCCGCACCATCGGCGCTGAGTTCACGCACATCACCGATTCCGAGCAGCGCCAGTGGTTCCAGCAGCGTCTGGAAAGCGTGCGTGGCCGTCCGACGTACTCCGCCGACATCAAGAGCCACCTGCTCGAGCGCGTGACCGCCGGTGAAGGCCTGGAAAAATACCTGGGCACCAAATACCCGGGTACCAAGCGTTTCGGCCTGGAAGGCGGTGAGAGCCTGATTCCGATGCTCGACGAGCTGATCCAGCGTTCCGGTTCCTACGGCACCAAGGAAATCGTCATCGGCATGGCCCACCGTGGCCGTTTGAACGTGCTGGTCAACACCTTCGGCAAGAACCCGCGCGAGCTGTTCGACGAGTTCGAAGGCAAGAAGAAGGTCGAGCTGGGTTCCGGTGACGTTAAATACCACCAGGGCTTCTCGTCCAACGTAATGACCACCGGCGGTGAAGTTCACCTGGCCATGGCGTTCAACCCGTCCCACCTGGAAATCGTTTCCCCGGTGGTCGAGGGTTCGGTTCGCGCCCGTCAGGATCGTCGTAACGACGTGACCGGTGAGAAGGTCCTGCCGATCTCCATCCACGGTGACGCGGCATTCGCTGGTCAAGGCGTGGTGATGGAAACCTTCCAGATGTCGCAGACCCGCGGTTTCAAGACCGGCGGTACCGTGCACATCGTGATCAACAACCAGGTTGGTTTCACCATCAGCAACCCGCTGGACTCGCGTTCCACCGAGTACGCCACCGACGTTGCGAAAATGATCCAGGCGCCGATCCTCCATGTGAATGGCGATGATCCGGAAGCCGTGTTGTTCGTGACCCAGCTGGCCATCGACTACCGCATGCAGTTCAAGCGTGACGTGGTGATCGACCTGGTCTGCTACCGTCGTCGCGGCCACAACGAGGCCGACGAGCCAAGCGGCACCCAGCCGATCATGTACCAGCAGATCACCAAGCAGCGCACCACCCGAGAGCTGTATGCCGATCGCCTGACCCAGGCCGGTGTACTCGACGCGGAGCGTGTTCAGGCCAAGGTCGACGAATACCGCAACGCGCTGGACAACGGTCTGCACGTAGTGAAAAGCCTGGTCAAGGAGCCGAACAAGGAGTTGTTCGTGGACTGGCGTCCGTATCTGGGCCACGCCTGGACCGCGCGTCACGACACTCGCTTCGACCTCAAGACCTTGCAGGAACTGTCCGCCAAGCTGCTGGAAATCCCGGAAGGCTTCGTGGTTCAGCGCCAGGTTGCGAAGATCTACGAAGACCGTCAGAAGATGCAAGCCGGCGGCCTGCCGATCAACTGGGGTTACGCCGAAACCATGGCGTACGCGACCCTGGCGTTCGAAGGTCACCCGATCCGCATGACTGGCCAGGACATCGGCCGCGGTACGTTCTCGCACCGTCATGCCGTGTTGCACAACCAGAAGGACGCGGGCACCTACGTCCCGCTGCAGAACCTGTACGACGGTCAGCCACGTTTCGACCTGTACGACTCGTTCCTGTCCGAAGAAGCGGTGCTGGCGTTCGAGTACGGTTACTCGACCACCACGCCAAATGCCCTGGTCATCTGGGAAGCCCAGTTCGGCGACTTCGCCAACGGCGCCCAGGTCGTTATCGACCAGTTCATCACCAGTGGCGAGCACAAGTGGGGCCGTCTGTGCGGTCTGACCATGCTGCTGCCGCACGGTTATGAAGGTCAGGGGCCGGAGCACTCCTCGGCTCGTCTGGAGCGTTACCTGCAGCTGTGCGCCGAGCACAACATCCAGGTGTGCATGCCGACGACGCCGGCACAGATCTACCACTTGCTGCGCCGTCAGGTGATTCGCCCGCTGCGCAAACCACTGGTAGTCCTGACTCCGAAGTCGCTGTTGCGCCACAAGCTGGCCATCTCGACCCTGGAAGATCTGGCCGAAGGTTCCTTCCAGACCGTTATCCCGGAAATCGATGCCCAAGACCCGAAAAAGGTCGAGCGCGTTGTCCTGTGTAGCGGCAAGGTCTACTACGACCTGCTGGAAAAACGTCGTGCCGAAGGCCGTGACGATATCGCCATCGTGCGTATCGAGCAGCTGTACCCATTCCCTGAGGACGACTTGAAAGAAGTCCTGGCTCCTTACACCAACGTCAAAGCTGCCGTCTGGTGCCAGGAAGAGCCGATGAACCAGGGGGCGTGGTACTGCAGCCAACACCACATGCGTCGCAGCATCAGCAACCTCAACAAGTCTCTCGTACTCGAGTACGCGGGCCGTGAGGCTTCTGCTGCACCGGCATGCGGTTACGCATCGATGCACGCTGAGCAGCAGGAAAAACTGCTGCAAGACGCCTTTACTGTTTAACGCCTTCGCGCACCTGAAACCGAATTTAAGGACCCACAGATAATGGCTATCGAAATCAAAGCCCCCACTTTCCCGGAATCGGTTGCCGATGGCACCGTTGCCACCTGGCACAAACAACCGGGCGACGCGGTCAAGCGCGACGAACTGATCGTCGACATCGAAACCGATAAAGTCGTACTGGAAGTGTTGGCGACTGCTGACGGCGTGCTGGGCGCTATCGTCAAGAACGAAGGCGACACCGTTCTGTCCGACGAAGTCCTGGGCTCCATCGAAGCGGGCGGCGCTGCTGCCGCTCCAGCCGCTGCTGCTCCGGCCGCCGCTGCTCAAGCTGCTGCTCCTGCCGCTGAAGGCGAAGACGATCCTGTTGCTGCACCGGCTGCGCGCAAGCTGGCTGAAGAAAACGGCATCAACATCGCTTCCGTTGCCGGCACCGGCAAAGGCGGTCGTGTGACCAAGGAAGACGTGGTTGCAGCCGTTGCTGCCAAGAAAGCCGCTCCGGCTGCCGCGCCTGCCAAGGCTGCCGCACCTGCTGCCGCTGCTCCTGTGTTCGCTGCAGGCGATCGCATCGAGAAGCGCGTGCCGATGACCCGCGTTCGCGCTACCGTGGCCAAGCGCCTGGTAGAAGCTCAATCGAACATGGCGATGCTGACCACTTTCAACGAAGTCGACATGACCGAAGTCATGGCCCTGCGTTCGAAGTACAAGGATCTGTTCGAGAAGTCCCACAACGGCGTACGCCTGGGCTTCATGTCGTTCTTCGTGAAAGCAGCTACCGAAGCACTGAAGCGCTTCCCGGCTGTCAACGCGTCGATCGACGGCGGCGACATCGTTTACCACGGCTACGCTGACGTCGGCGTTGCAGTTTCCAGCGATCGCGGCCTGGTTGTACCGGTTCTGCGTAACGCCGAACTGATGAGCCTGGCTGAAATCGAAGGCGGCATCGCCACTTTCGGCAAGAAAGCCCGCGACGGCAAACTGTCGATGGACGAAATGACCGGTGGTACCTTCACCATCACCAACGGCGGTACCTTCGGTTCGATGATGTCGACCCCGATCGTCAACCCGCCACAAGCCGCCATCCTGGGCATGCACAACATCATCCAGCGTCCTATGGCCATCAACGGCCAGGTCGTGATTCGTCCGATGATGTACCTGGCACTGTCCTACGATCACCGTCTGATCGATGGCAAAGAAGCTGTGACTTTCCTGGTGACCATCAAGAACCTGCTGGAAGATCCGGCTCGTCTGTTGCTGGATATCTGATAGAAGCGGCCATGAGCTGCAAGCCCGAGCTGTCGGAAAACCCGCAGCTTGGCTTGCAGCTTGCGGCTTGAAGCTTTTCGCTAAAGAGGATTTTTTGAATGTCGCAGAAATTTGACGTAGTAGTGATCGGCGCGGGCCCTGGCGGCTACGTGGCTGCCATCAAGGCCGCCCAACTGGGTCTTTCGACCGCCTGCATCGAGAAGTACACCGACAAGGAAGGCAAACTGGCTCTAGGCGGTACTTGCCTGAACGTCGGCTGCATTCCCTCCAAGGCGCTGCTGGACAGCTCCTGGAAATACAAGGAAGCCAAAGAAGGCTTCGCGATCCACGGTATCAATCACGCTGGCGTGACCATGGACGTGGGTGCAATGGTTGGCCGTAAAGCCACCATCGTCAAAGGCCTGACCTCTGGCGTTGCGACCCTGTTCAAAGCCAACGGTGTGACCTCCATCGAGGGTCACGGCAAGCTGCTGGCCGGCAAGAAAGTCGAAGTCACCAAGCCGGACGGTTCGGTAGAAATCATCGAAGCCGAAAACGTCATCCTGGCTCCAGGTTCGCGTCCGATCGACATTCCACCGGCTCCGGTTGACCAGAATGTGATCGTCGATTCGACTGGCGCCCTGGAATTCCAATCCGTGCCTAAGCGTCTGGGCGTGATCGGCGCTGGCGTGATCGGTCTGGAACTGGGTTCGGTCTGGTCGCGTCTGGGCGCGGAAGTGACTGTCCTGGAAGCCCTGGACACCTTCCTGATGGCCGCTGACGCCGCTGTTTCCAAGGAAGCGCTGAAAACCCTGACCAAGCAGGGCCTGGACATCAAGCTGGGCGCTCGCGTGACCGGCTCCAAAGTGAATGGCGACGAAGTCGTTGTGAACTACACCGATGCCAAGGGCGAACAGACCATCACGTTCGACAAGCTGATCGTAGCCGTTGGTCGCCGTCCGGTGACCACTGATCTGTTGGCTGCCGACTGCGGCGTGACCCTGGACGAGCGCGGTTTCGTGCACGTCGACGATCACTGCGCCACCACTGTACCGGGCGTCTACGCCATTGGTGACGTGGTTCGCGGCATGATGCTGGCGCACAAGGCGTCCGAAGAAGGCATCATGGTTGTCGAGCGCATCAAGGGCCACAAGGCCCAGATGAACTATGATTTGATCCCTTCGGTTATTTATACTCACCCGGAAATCGCGTGGGTAGGTAAAACCGAGCAGGCCTTGAAAGCTGAAGGCGTTGAAGTTAACGTCGGCACCTTCCCGTTTGCAGCCTCCGGCCGTGCCATGGCTGCCAACGACACCGGTGGTTTCGTCAAGGTCATCGCAGATGCCAAGACAGACCGCGTGCTGGGCGTCCACGTGATTGGCCCAAGCGCTGCAGAACTGGTTCAGCAGGGCGCGATCGGTATGGAATTCGGCACCAGCGCTGAAGACCTGGGCATGATGGTTTTCTCCCATCCGACCCTGTCTGAAGCCTTGCACGAAGCTGCTCTGGCAGTGAATGGCGGCGCCATCCACATCGCCAACCGCAAGAAGCGTTAAGACAATAAGAAACCACGGCGGTTTGGCCCGTCGTGAGCCTTGCATGCAAGACTCACCGCGGAATATCCGCTGGACGCAGTCTTGCGTAGCTGCACCGGTTGTCCGGAAAGGCTACGCAAGCAGCAGTCACAGGTGGTGCGGCACTTGAACAAGTGCAGCACCGAATGCGCAGTACCTAACGAAGACGGTAATAAGCATGAATCTTCACGAGTATCAGGGTAAGCAGCTGTTCGCTGAGTACGGCCTGCCAGTTTCCACTGGTTACGCAGTAGACACCCCAGAAGCAGCAGCAGAAGCTTGCGACAAAATCGGCGGCAGCGAGTGGGTTGTCAAAGCCCAGGTCCACGCCGGTGGTCGCGGTAAAGCGGGCGGCGTAAAGCTGGTTCGCAGCAAAGAAGACGCCAAGGCCTTCGCACAGCAGTGGCTGGGCAAGCGTCTGGTGACTTACCAGACTGACGCCAATGGCCAGCCAGTCACCAAGATCCTGGTTGAATCGTGCACTGATATCGCTAAAGAGCTGTACCTGGGCGCTGTCGTTGACCGTTCGAGTCGTCGTATCGTGTTCATGGCTTCCACCGAAGGTGGCGTGGACATCGAGAAAATCGCTCACGACACTCCAGAAAAAATTCTGAAGGCCACTATCGATCCACTGGTTGGCGCTCAGCCATTCCAGGGTCGCGAGCTGGCATTCCAGTTGGGTCTGGAAGGCAAGCAAGTTGCCCAGTTCGCCAAGATCTTCGTAGGTCTGGCCAAACTGTTCAAGGATCACGACCTGGCCCTGCTGGAAGTGAACCCGCTGGTGATCAAGGCTGACGGCGATCTGCACTGCCTGGACGCCAAGATCAACATCGACGCCAACGCCATGTACCGTCAGCCTAAGCTGAAGACTTTCCACGATCCGTCGCAAGACGATCCGCGCGAAGCGCACGCTGCCAAGTTCGAACTGAACTACGTAGCGCTGGAAGGCAACATCGGTTGCATGGTCAACGGTGCTGGCCTGGCCATGGGTACCATGGACATCGTCAACCTGCATGGCGGCAAGCCAGCCAACTTCCTCGACGTGGGCGGCGGTGCTACCAAGGAACGCGTAACTGAAGCGTTCAAGATCATCCTGTCCGACACCAACGTCGCTGCAGTACTGGTCAACATCTTCGGCGGCATCGTTCGTTGCGACATGATTGCCGAAGGCATCATCGGCGCTGTGAAAGAAGTCGGCGTGAAAATCCCGGTTGTTGTTCGCCTTGAAGGCAACAACGCTGAGCTGGGCGCTAAAGTACTGGCAGAAAGCGGTTTGAACATCATCGCTGCTACCAGCCTGACCGACGCTGCTCAACAAGTTGTCAAAGCTGCGGAGGGCAAATAATGAGCGTCCTGATCAATAAAGACACCAAAGTTATCTGCCAGGGTATTACCGGTTCGCAAGGTAGTTTCCACACCCAGCAAGCCATCGAATACGGCACCAAGATGGTGGGTGGCGTAACTCCGGGCAAAGGCGGCACCGAGCACCTGGGCCTGCCAGTGTTCAACACCGTGAAAGACGCTGTAGCTGCCACTGGCGCCACCGCCAGCGTGATCTACGTTCCAGCTCCTTTCTGCAAAGACTCGATCCTGGAAGCTGCTTTCGGCGGCATCAAGCTGATCGTCTGCATCACCGAAGGCATTCCTACCCTGGACATGCTGGACGCTAAAGTTAAGTGCGACGAACTGGGTGTTACCCTGATCGGCCCTAACTGCCCAGGCGTGATCACCCCAGGCGAATGCAAGATCGGCATCATGCCAGGTCACATTCACTTGCCAGGCAAGGTCGGTATCGTTTCCCGTTCCGGCACCCTGACCTACGAAGCTGTGAAGCAGACTACTGACGCCGGTTTCGGTCAGTCGACTTGCGTCGGCATCGGTGGTGACCCGATCCCGGGTTCGAACTTCATCGACATCCTGAAGCTGTTCCAGGAAGACCCGAAGACCGAAGCGATCGTAATGATCGGTGAGATCGGCGGTTCGGCTGAAGAAGAAGCGGCTGCCTACATCAAGGCACACGTGACCAAGCCGGTTGTTTCCTACATCGCTGGTGTGACTGCTCCTCCGGGCAAGCGCATGGGCCATGCTGGTGCAATCATCTCTGGCGGCAAAGGCACTGCAGACGAGAAATTCGCTGCTCTGCAAGACGCAGGCGTTAAAACCGTGCGTTCGCTGGCAGACATCGGCAAGGCCCTGGCCGAGCTGACTGGTTGGGCTGTCAAGTAAGCCTCGCGCTTAGCTGACGCTTCACCAAACAAAGGCCACCTTCGGGTGGCCTTTGTCGTTTCCGGGGTTTGTGTCGGCTGTGCTGGCCCCTTCGCGAGCAAGCCCGCTCCCACAGTTGACCGCGTTCCAATGTGGGAGCGGGCTTGCTCGCGATGACGGACTTACAGGCGACAACCATTTACATGCATAAATGCGACACGGAAATGTCGTGTATCGGATAGTCCGCCCTCTAACAGTGCGTTTACCGCCCAAATTCGTTAGGATACGCGCCATTTTTGCGTCCGCGTCCCACAAGGCTGCAACGCGCTAAAAGGGTTGGTCCCATACGGACCGACAGCATTTCCCTCACCCATAGGGAAATCCCTCTCTAAATTCCGATTCAGTAGTGTGGTATTTCCTTAATGAAAGTGTTGAAAGGCCAGGACATCCTGGCACTTGGTTTTATGACGTTTGCCCTGTTCGTCGGGGCTGGCAACATCATCTTCCCGCCTATCGTCGGTTTGCAGTCCGGGCCTCACGTCTGGATGGCGGCGCTGGGCTTCCTGATCACCGCGGTCGGCCTGCCCGTGGTCACCGTCGTCGCCCTGGCCAAGGTCGGTGGCGCCATGGATGCCCTGAGCAGCCCGATCGGCAAGATCGCCGGTGGCCTGCTCGCGGCGGCCTGCTACCTGGCTGTCGGCCCGCTGTTCGCCACGCCGCGTACCGCGACCGTGTCGTTCGAAGTCGGCCTGGCACCCCTGACCGGCGAAAGCCCGCTGGCGCTGTTCCTCTACAGTTCCGTGTACTTCCTGGTGGTGTTCTTCATCTCGCTGTACCCGGGTCGTCTGCTCGATACCGTAGGGCGCTTCCTCGCGCCGCTGAAGATCATCGCCCTGGCCGCGCTCGGCATTGCCGCGTTCGCGTTGCCGGCGGGTGACATTGGCCATGCAACGCCGGAATACGTGGCGGCGCCGTTCTCCCAGGGCTTCATCAATGGTTACCTGACCATGGATACCCTCGGTGCACTGGTGTTCGGCATCGTCATCGTCAACGCCATCCGCTCGCGCGGCGTCGAGTCGCCGGCGTTGATCACCCGTTACGCGATCATTGCCGGCCTGATTGCCGGCGTGGGCCTGGCGCTGGTCTACATCAGCCTGTTCCGCCTGGGTTCGGGTAGCCATGAAGTCGCTGCTGGTGCCACCAATGGCGCGGCCGTGTTGCACGCCTACGTGCAGCACACCTTCGGCTCCCTGGGCAGCGGTTTCCTCGCCGTCCTGATCTCTCTGGCCTGCCTGGTCACGGCGGTCGGCCTGACCTGTGCCTGCGCCGAGTACTTCAGCCGGGTGCTGCCACTGTCCTACAAGACGCTGGTGATCATCCTCGCGGCGTTCTCCCTGCTGGTGTCCAACCTGGGCCTGACCAAGCTGATCGCGTTCTCGATCCCGGTACTGACCGCGATCTACCCGCCGTGCATCGCCCTGGTGGCCCTGAGCTTCTGCAAGGACTTCTGGCATGAACAAGGCCGCATCGTCGGTCCGGTGATGCTGGTGTCGTTCATCTTCGGCCTGATCGACGCCCTCAAGGGCGCCGGCATGGCGGACTGGATGCCGACCCAACTGTCGCACCTGCCGCTCAGCGAGCAAGGCCTGGCGTGGCTGGTGCCGTCGGTGATGACCCTGGTGGTTGCGGTGGTTTGCGACCGTCTGCTGGGCAAGCGCGAAGAAGCGCTGGCTTAAGCGTTGCCGGCCCTCCACGAGCGGGCTTGCAGGCAAAAACAGAAATGCCCCGTATCAATCGATACGGGGCATTTTTTTTACCTGGAGTGCGGTGTCTTTTGCGTTGCGCTAACGTCGAAGCATTGCAAAACTCAATGTGGGAGCGGGCTTGCTCGCGAAAGCGGTTAATCATTCAACATCGATGTCGACTGACCCACCGCTTTCGCGAGCAAGCCCGCTCCCACAGGGTTTCAGTGTTCCGCCACTCCATCACAAGGACCTGCATGTCGTTCATCCAAGCCAACCTGATCCACATCCTTGCTGCCATCTGGTTCGTCATCTGCTGGGGCGGTTACACCCGCTATGCGACCTGGAAGGGCCGTGACACGGCCTGCCTGGCCAGCGTGCTGCACCTGTATCGTGAAGACTGGATGCGCCGCATGCTGTTGCGTGACAACCGCATCGCCGATGCCAGCGTGATCGGCAACCTGGAGCGCAATGCGTCGTTCTTTGCCTCCAGCACCCTGATTATCCTGGCCGGTATTCTCACGGTGCTCGGGGCGTCGGAAAGGGCGGTGTCGTTGCTGGCGGATATCCCGATGGTGCAGCAGGCGTCCCAGGGGATGTCGGAGATCAAGTTGCTGTGTTTGGCGCTGGTGTTCGTCTATGCATTCTTTACCTTCAGCTGGTGCATGCGCCAGTACAACTTCGCCGCCATCCTGGTGGGCTCGGCGCCCATGGTCGGTGAGCGTCATGTGTCGGAGCAGGAGCGCAAAGCCTTTGCGAACCGGGCCGCCCGGGTTATTTCCATGGCCGCCAACCAGTTCAACTTCGGCCTGCGCTCTTACTATTTCGGCATGACCATGCTGGCCTGGTTCGTCAGCCCCTGGTTGTTCATGTTGATGAGTGCCGGCGTGGTGTTCGTGCTGTATCGCCGCGAGTTTCACTCCGACGTTCTCGATGTGATGGTCTATACCCCTACAGAGGCGCCATTGCCCGAGGTGAATAAAGAGGCCGCTTGATGAGTATTCCATTCTGGTGCGTGTTTATCAGTGCCGTACTGATTTACGTGGCGCGCATGCCCGTGACCACGGCCATGAAAGAGCAGGGCGGTTACAACAATCACCTGCCGCGCCAACAGCAAGCGCAGCTCACAGGGCTGGGCGCGCGCGCGGTGGCGGCGCATCAGAACAGTTTCGAGGCCTTCATATTGTTTGCGGTGGGGGTGTTGATGGCTCACACCACACAAACGGCGGGTTGGCTGATCGACTCGCTGGCGATCATCTTTGTGGTTACACGAGTCCTTTACCTGCTGTGTTATTGGAAAGACCTGGCCTGGCAGCGAAGCCTGGTCTGGCTGGTGGGTTTGATCTGTTCCTTGTTGCTGATGATTAGTCCGACTTTTCGAACGATTTTGCTCTAGCGAGTAAATCGCAGGCAAAAGAAAACCCGCACTTGGCGGGTTTTCTTTACCACGCTAAAAACCGGATCAGTTTTTAGGCGCGGCTTCTTTTGCTGCGGCTTCGTTCGATTCAGCCTGAGCTTTGGCGGCTTCGGCATTTTCTTTTGCAGCGTCGTTCACTTTATCCTGAGCTTTGTTCATGTCTTGCTGTGCTTGCTCAGCATGTTCGGCGGCATCTTGAGCTTTGTCCTCGGATTTTTTATCGCAAGCAGCGAGACCGAGGGAAGCGGTCAACATCAAGGCAATAGCAAAAGTCTTACGCATGGGGTGTTTCTCCTTGTGGAAAAGATCTATCTGGCCTTAAGAGCCTTGGCGTCATGGTTAAGTTCCACAAATTATTTCAGATATATAAGTTTGTTCTAGCGCGGAACCTTTACCTGGCTCTCTACTTCACTGCCAACTAAACAAGAGTCTTTATCAACATGGCCGAAAACCCCGTTTTTGAGCGTGCGACACGGTTCCTGTCGGCGCTGCGACATTGTTCGGTGCTTGGATTGCGCGTTCACAGCGCCAGTGCCGAAGGGCTCACCGTAGTGCTGCCATACAGCCCGCAAATCGTCGGCAACCCCCAGACTGGCGTAATTCACGGCGGCGCCCTGACCACCTTGATGGACACCGCCTGTGGCATGTCTACCCTCTGCGTACTGCCTGAGTTCGAAGTCTGCCCGACCCTCGACCTGCGCATCGACTACATGCACGCTGCCGAACCGCATAAGGATGTCTATGGCTTCGCCCAGTGCTATCGGGTGACCACCGACGTGATATTCGCCCGCGGATTTGCCTATCAGGATGACCCGGAGCAGCCGATTGCCCATGTCGTGGGCACTTTCATGCGCATGGGCAAGGGCATCAAGGGGACCAAGGGTTTTGGCGGCGTGATTGCAGGAGGTGCGAAGTGAGCGAGTCATTCAAGGAGCAACTGCAACAGGCCCATGAGCAGGGCGAGTACGCGCCGTTGTTGAGCCTGATTCCCTACGCCGGATTGATCGGTGTCGAATGCTCGCGGGTGGGGGACGAGCTGCTGTTTCGCCTGCCGGCCAACAAGGACAACATCGGCAACCCGTTGTTGCCGGCCATCCATGGCGGCGTGATCGCCGGTTTCATGGAGCTTTCCGCCGCGCTGCACCTGCTGGTGGCGACCGGTTCGCCGGGCGTGCCGAAGATCATCGACTTCTCCCTCGATTACCTGCGCGCCGGGCAGTTTCGCGATACCTGGGCCCGTTGCCAGGTGTGTCGCCAGGGGCGCCGGGTCGCCAACGTGGCGATTACCGCCTGGCAAAGCACCGAAGCGGAACCCATCGCCACGGCCCGGGCGCATTTCAAACTTGATGAGCCCTTGAAATCCTGAATGCTGCCCCCAACTCTGATGACAACCCGCCGCCGACCCTCATGGTCGCGGCTTATGCCATCTGATTGGAGTTTGATGACCATGAGTGTGGAAACTCAAAAGGAAACCCTGGGCTTCCAGACCGAGGTGAAGCAACTGCTGCACCTCATGATCCATTCGCTGTATTCCAACAAGGAAATTTTCCTTCGCGAACTGATCTCGAACGCCTCTGACGCTGTAGACAAATTACGTTTCGAAGCGCTGGCCAAGCCAGAGCTGCTGGAAGGCGGCGCCGAACTGAAAATCCGCGTGAGCTTCGACAAGGACGCCAAGACCGTCACCCTCGAAGACAACGGTATCGGCATGAGCCGCGAAGACGCGATCACCCACCTGGGTACCATCGCCAAGTCCGGCACCGCCGATTTCATGAAACACCTGACCGGCGACCAGAAGAAAGACTCGCACCTGATCGGCCAGTTCGGTGTCGGTTTCTACTCCGCTTTCATCGTCGCCGACAAAGTCGACGTGTTCAGCCGTCGCGCCGGTAGCCCGGCCAGCGAAGGCGTGCACTGGTCGTCCAAAGGTGAGGGCGATTTCGAAGTCGCGACCATCGACAAGGCTGACCGTGGTACTCGCATCGTCCTGCACCTGAAGTCCGGTGAAGACGAGTTCGCCGATGGCTGGCGCCTGCGTAACATCATCAAGAAGTACTCCGACCACATCGCCTTGCCGATCGAACTGCCAAAAGAAGTTGCAGCCGTGGAAGGTGAAGAGAAGCCGGCTGTTGAGTGGGAAACCGTCAACCGCGCCAGCGCCCTGTGGACCCGTCCTCGTACTGAAATCAAGGACGAGGAATACCAGGAGTTCTACAAGCACATCGCCCACGACTTCGAAAACCCGCTGAGCTGGAGCCACAACAAGGTTGAAGGCAAGCTGGAATACAGCTCGCTGCTGTACGTGCCGGCCCGTGCGCCATTCGACCTGTACCAGCGTGAAGCACCGAAAGGCCTGAAGCTGTACGTGCAGCGCGTGTTCGTCATGGATCAGGCCGAGTCTTTCCTGCCGCTGTACCTGCGCTTCATCAAAGGCGTGGTCGACTCTAATGACCTGTCGTTGAACGTGTCGCGGGAAATCCTGCAGAAAGACCCGATCATCGACTCCATGAAGTCGGCGCTGACCAAGCGCGTGCTGGACATGCTGGAAAAACTGGCGAAGAACGACCCAGAGCAATACAAAGGCTTCTGGAAAAACTTCGGCCAGGTCATGAAAGAAGGCCCGGCAGAAGACTTCGCCAACAAAGAGAAAATCGCCGGCCTGTTGCGTTTTGCATCGACCATCGGTGATGACGGCGAACAGGTTGTCGGCCTGGCCGAGTACCTGGCACGCGCCAAGGAAGGTCAGGACAAGATCTACTACCTGACCGGCGAAACCTACGCACAGGTCAAGAACAGCCCGCACCTGGAAGTCTTCCGCAAGAAAGGCATCGAAGTGCTGCTGCTGACTGACCGTATCGACGAGTGGCTGATGAGCTACCTCAGCGATTTCGACGGCAAGAGCTTTGTCGACGTGGCGCGCGGTGACCTGGACCTGGGCAACCTGGACTCGGAAGAGGACAAGAAGGCCGCGGAAGAAGTCGCCAAGTCCAAGGAAGGTCTGGTCGAGCGTCTGAAGTCTGCACTGGGCGAATCCGTGGCTGAGGTACGGGTATCCCATCGCCTGACCGACTCCCCGGCGATTCTGGCCATCGGCGAGCAGGACCTGGGTCTGCAGATGCGTCAGATCCTCGAAGCCAGCGGGCAGAAGGTTCCGGATTCGAAGCCGATCTTCGAATTCAACCCGGCTCACCCACTGATCGAGAAGCTCGACAACGAGCAGAGCGACGAGCGCTTTGGCGATCTGTCGCACATCCTCTTCGATCAGGCGGCCCTGGCGGCCGGCGACAGCTTGAAAGACCCGGCGGCTTATGTGCGCCGTCTGAACAAGCTATTGGTTGAGCTGTCGGCTTAACAGCGTTGTAGAAAAACCCGCTTCGGCGGGTTTTTTCATTCTGGTGTAAAAAAATCAGGAGTCAGAAATGAGCCAAATCACTGTACGTTCTGTTGCCTATCAGATTGATGGCCAATCCTACGAAAGCCGGCTGGCGTTCGACGCTGACCACAAAGGTCCGCGTCCGGGCCTGTTGATGGCGCCGAACTGGATGGGCGTCGGTGCCGGTGCCGAGGAGATCGCCAAGTCGGTCGCGGCCAAGGGCTACGTGGTGCTGATCGCGGATCTCTATGGTCAATCGGTTCGTCCGCAGAACAACGATGAGGCAGGCGCGGCAATGATGCCGCTGAAGAACGATCGGCCGTTGCTGCGCAAGCGCATGCAGGTGGCGTTCGAGCAGTTGCAAAGCCAGGGAGAGGCCGCTGTCGACACGTCGAAACTGGCCACGTTCGGTTTCTGTTTTGGTGGTTGCTGCGCGCTGGAGTTTGCGCGTACGGGTGCGCCCGTGAAGGCGGCGGTGTCGTTCCACGGTACGCTGGATACCCCGGACGTCAATGATGCGAAAAACATCAAGGGCTCGGTATTGGTGCTGCACGGCGCTTCCGATCCGTTGGTGCCCAAAGAGCAACTTCCGGCGTTCGAAGATGAAATGAATGCTGCTGGTGTGGATTGGCAGCTGCTGAGCTACGGCGGCGCGTTTCACTCGTTCACCGATCCCCATGCGAACGTACCGGGCATGATGATGTACGACGCCAAGGTCGCCGCTCGTGCCTTCACTTCGATGCACAATCTGCTGGATGAAGTGTTCAAGGGCTGATTGCGATAGTGCCGGCCTCTTCGCGAGCAAGCCCGCTCCCACATTGGAATGCGGTCAACTGTGGGATCGGGCTTGCTCGCGAAGGCGATGTGAAACTCACAAAAAGTCTTAAGGAAGTTCGATCCGCTCAACTTCCCCCGGCACCGTCGGCCAATCTCCGGCCGCCCAACGCCGGCGCGCTTCATCGATGGCTGCCGGGTCGCTCGCTACGAAATTCCAGTTGATCCGCCGCGGCCCATCCAGCGGCGCACCCCCGAACACCACCGCATGACTGTCGCTCTCGGCGAACAACGTCATCTCTTCCCCGGCCGGCAACACCACCAGCGAATGCGGCTCTACCGTCTCGCCATCCAGCTGCACGTCACCGCTCAACACATACAGCGCGCGCTCTTCATGCTCGGTAGGAATCAGCAGGGTTGTCGCCGTTTGCAGGTTCAATTCGGCATACAGCGTCGGTGAAAGCACCGGAACCGGCGATTCGAGGCAAAAGCCCGAGCCGGCGATCATGCGGATCTTCACCCCGAGGTTTTCGCTGACCGGCAGCGTGGCAGCGGGGTGGTGGCTGTAGTGTCCCGGTCCCTGTTCCCGATCTTTGGGGGAAGCCAGCCAGATCTGCAAACCGTGCATCGTAAAGCCGCTGTCTTTTAGCGCTTCGGGTGTGCGCTCGACATGAGCGATGGCGCTGCCGGCGGTCATCCAGCTGACATCCCCGGCGTTGACCACCTGGTCCGAACCGAGGCTGTCCTTGTGCTGCAACTGGCCTTCAAACAGGTAGGTGAGCGTGGAGAGACCGATGTGTGGATGCTGGCGGATGTTCATGCCCGTGCCCGCCGCATAACGGGTTTCGAGCATGTGGTCGAAAAACACGAAGGGCCCGACATTGCGGCATTTGGCAGACGGTAACGGGCGAAGAATCGGCTGGCCTTCGACATCTTCGGCGCGGGGGCGGATCACGAGCGGAGTGTTCATGGTGCGTTCCAGGCTGAGCGGGTAATGCGTCGAGCATAACCCGCTTGCGCAGCCCTTGCCGCTATTGGCTGAACGCGCCTTCGGCCAGATGGGTTTCGATGCTGACTTCAGAGGTGGTCATCAGCTTGTGCACCGGGCAGCGATCGGCCACCCGGTGCAGCTCATCGCGCTGGGCGTCGGTGAGCACGCCCTTGAGGGTCAGTTTCACATGCAGGGCATATTTGCCTTTCTGCTCTTCGCTGTTGTCGCGTTTGACCTCCACGCCAACACCTGTCAGCGGAATGTCCTTTTTCTTCGCGTACATCTTCAAGGTCAGGGCCTTGCAGGCGCCCAGCGCTGCGTCGAAATAATCATGAGGCTCTGGCGCGCTGCCTTCGCCACCGGCGGAGACGGGAGCGTCGGCAAACAACTCGTGGTCATCGATCTGGACGGTATGGCGAAGACCTTCGGCGGAAACGGTGTTGACGGTAACAGTCATGGGAAACCTCGCAGGCAGCAGGGAAAGTCATTCGATCAAAAAAGACCTTGAAGGTATAGAGCATTGCGCCAGTTGTGCGTTCCTTTAAAAGATCGCAGCCTTCGGCAGCTCCTACAAGAGACCGAATTCCCGTGCAGGAGCTGCCGAAGGCTGCGATCTTTTGATCTTAAAAAAAGCCCCGCAAGTGCGGGGCTCCTTCAAACATATGAGTATCAGCTGCCTTTAACCGGCTTGCCGTTCACCGTACCGTCCAGGAGCATGATGTTGTACTCCTTGCCGTCGGTCTCGACCTGTTGCAGGCGAACCAGCAGGTAATCCCAATCCTTGGCGAACCACAGCACGGTGATGCGCTTGCTTTGAGTCGGATCGCGCACGCGCTCGACCTTGATCGCATCGATCTGGCCAGCCTTGGTTTCGACTTTTTCCGAACCCAGCACGCGGAAGTCGTAGGTATCGACTTCGCCATCATCGACAACCTGATAGCTCATGCTTTTCTTGCCGGCGGCCACGTCATGCTGCAGCGCCAGCTGGTAGGTGGATTTGTCGAGCATGCCGCGATTGAGGGCAATATTGACCGCGTCGCCACGATCGGTGCCGGTGACTTTCTTGGCGGTCCAGTCGAAGTCCAGGTCAGCCTTCTTGGCTTTGCCCAGGCCACCCCGTTCGAAGTGGTAGGACTGAGGCAGCAGGGTGTCCTTGTCGACAGTCAGGGTGCTTTCTTCGGACAGGCTGGCGATCATCATCGACGCCTTGAAGTTGAGCTTCCAGACGCCGTTGGCTTCCTTGGTCAGGCTGCGTTCAGCCGTGCCGCTCATGGGCAACTGCTTCCAGTCGGCGGTGTAGCTGGCGGAGAAAGGTTGAAGGTCTGCAGCCTGTGCGAAGGGCAAGGCGAGCAGAGCGCAAGCGAAGAGCAGGGCGCGACGCATAAAATCTCCTAGGTTCGAATCAAGTGGCCGCTGGGCGCAAGCAACTGTCCATCCAGTAAAGCACCTTGTTCGCCGAGGGATAACCGGCCTTCGGCAAACCAGCGTACGGCCATGGGGTAGATCAGGTGTTCCTGTACATGGACCCGCTGCGCCAGACTCTGCGGCGAGTCATGCAACTCTACCGGTATTACTGCTTGTACGACCAGTGGTCCGCCATCGAGTTCCTCGGTGACGAAGTGCACGGAGCAGCCGTGTTCAGCGTCGCCGGCCTCCAGCGCGCGCTGATGAGTGTGTAACCCTTTGTATTTGGGTAGCAGCGAGGGATGGATATTGAGCAGGCGGCCCGCGTAGTGGCGCACGAAGTCAGCGCTTAGAATGCGCATGAACCCGGCCAGGACCACGAGTTTGGGATTGAAGGCGTCGATCAGTTCGATCAACGCGGCGTCGAAGGCCTCGCGGCCCTCGAAAGCCTTGTGATCCAGGGTGCGGGTGTCGATACCCGCGTCCCTGGCGCGTTGCAGGCCATAGGCATCGGCGCGGTTGGAAATCACCGCAGCGACGCGGACCGGGCTGTCGCCGGTCCGCGTGCTGTCGATCAAGGCCTGCAAGTTACTGCCGGTGCCGGATAGCAGCACCACAACATCACAGGTGGCTGACATTAATGAGCCTTGAGGTTCTTCAGTTCAACCTGGGCAGCGCCTTCGGCAGCGGTGGCGATCTGACCGATGACCCAAGGCTGCTCGCCAGCTTCACGCAGCACGTTCAGTGCGGTTTCCACGTGCTCTTGAGCCACGCAGATAACCATGCCCACGCCGCAGTTCAGTACGCGGTGCATTTCGTTTTCGTCGACGTTGCCTTTTTCCTGCAGCCAGTCGAACACCGCCGGGCGGGTCCAGCTTGCTACGTCAACCACCGCTTGTGCGCCTTTTGGCAGAACGCGCGGGATGTTGTCGAGCAGGCCGCCACCGGTGATGTGGGCCATGGCTTTGACGGCGCCGGTTTCCTTGATCAGCTTGAGCAGCGGCTTCACGTAGATACGGGTCGGGGCCATCAGCAGGTCGGTCAGCGGCTTGCCGTCGAGCTGGATGTTCTCGATGTCGGCAGCGGACACTTCGATGATCTTGCGGATCAGCGAGTAGCCGTTGGAGTGCGGACCCGAAGAAGGCAGGGCGAGCAGGGCATCGCCGGCAGCGACTTTGGAGCCGTCGATGATTTCGGATTTTTCCACGACGCCGACGCAGAAGCCGGCCAGGTCGTAGTCTTCGCCTTCGTACATGCCTGGCATTTCAGCGGTTTCGCCGCCCACCAGAGAGCAGCCGGACAGCTCGCAGCCAGCACCGATGCCGGTCACGACCTGGGTCGCGGTTTCTACGTTGAGTTTGCCGGTGGCGTAGTAGTCGAGGAAGAACAGCGGCTCGGCGCCGCACACCACCAGGTCGTTGACGCACATGGCAACCAGGTCGATGCCGATGCTGTCGTGCTTGTTCAGGTTCAATGCCAGGCGCAGCTTGGTGCCGACGCCGTCAGTACCGGAAACCAGCACGGGCTGCTTGTAGCCGGCCGGGATTTCGCAGAGGGCGCCAAAACCGCCCAGGCCGCCCATGACTTCCGGGCGCGCAGTGCGCTTGGCGACGCTCTTGATGCGTTCGACCAATGCTTCACCGGCGTCGATGTCTACACCGGCGTCCTTGTAGCTCAGGGAGGGTTGCTTGCTCATGATCCAGGCCTTTAGGGGGGATTTCTGGGTAACGACCGAGTCCAGCGGGACCGCCGACATCGACGAAGGTGATTGCCTCACGCGATATTCGAGGGTGCCCGGCTGTTGCCGGTCTGCGAAGGCGCGCGATTTTATCAGGCTTGACGGTCAGCGGCCATCCTCAGGCCGACGGCAGGGGGCATATCGGCCGAAAAAAAAAACGCCATCGCCCCCTGTGGCTGACATCCTGCTCGCCTGCACAAGTTGTCGTCATTAACCGTCTATCGTTATCACAGTGCGAAAACTTACCCAGGGCGTGTGAATGTTTTGCGTCGGGCGAGGGTCACAGCCTTGTTCGTTCGTCTTCATGCGGTCTGTTCCAGCCGCTTTTGTCCTCAGGAATCTTCCATGGGTTTTTGTAAATTCTTGTTTGTGGGCTGCTTGTCAGTGGTCAGCCTTGTCAGCCAGGCTGAAACCGTCAAAGGCCTTTATCAGGTGCGCGAACCGGTCAACGGCCAGTCGGCGCAAGAGCGTGACGAAGCGACACAACGGGCGCTCGATACGCTGGTCCTGCGCCTCACTGGCGATCCCAAGGCGCCCCAGAATCCCGGGTTGGCGGCGGTTCGCAAAGACCCGCAGCAAATCATCAGCCAGTACGGCTTCGAGGCCGGCCCGCCGGAAGTGTTGAAAGTCGATTTCGACCCGGGTACCACCGAGCAAGCCTTGCGTCGGGCCGGGCTGGCGATGTGGGGCGCCAATCGGCCGTCGATCCTGGGCTGGTGGTTGAACGACTACACCGAGGGCGCGAGCCTGGTGGGTGATGGCCAGGCCGGTGCGACGCCACTGCGCCGCGCTGCGCAGCACCGTGGTCTGCCCCTGCGTCTACCGCTGGCGGACCTCAACGAACAGATCGTCGCCACCGCGCCGAATCTGGAAAGTGCTGATCCGTCGGCACTGCGCAACGCATCGCAGCGTTACA
Organism: Pseudomonas sp. PLMAX; assembly: GCF_046042685.1. Taxonomy (NCBI): domain Bacteria; kingdom Pseudomonadati; phylum Pseudomonadota; class Gammaproteobacteria; order Pseudomonadales; family Pseudomonadaceae; genus Pseudomonas; species Pseudomonas sp. PLMAX. Next base: position 1,935,682 of record NZ_CP064949.1, read on the forward strand.
ATGCCGACGCCTTGCTGGCGGTGCATGCCCGGGAAGAGGGCGGCCAGTGGCAAGCCAAGTGGCAATTGTGGCTGGGCGACCAGAAAGAAGCCGGCACTGCCCAAGGCGCCGATCAAGCCGCTTTGGCGGATGCGGTGATGCTGGCGGTGAACCAGCGACTGGCGCCGCGATTTGTCGCCAAGCCGGGGTCTTCTGCCGCGCAGTTGCTCGAAGTCCAGGGCATGAACCTGGAGCGTTATGCGAGCCTTGGGCGTTTGCTCGAGCCTTTCGGCGGTCGTCCGCAAAGTGTCGACGGCGACCGGATTCTTTACCGGGTCAATGGCAGTACCGATCAATTGCGCGCGCAGTTGTCGCTGGCAAAATTGCAGGAGGTCACGGCAGATCAGGCGTCGGCACCGGTGCCAGCGGTTCCGGTCCAGCCTGTAGCCGCTGGTTCGGTCCCTGCGGTCGCGCCTGCGCCGGCGCCGACGCCGCAATTGCGTTTCCGCTGGTAGGATTTTCTTTCTTTATATAGAAGCAATGGAGTGGTACATGGCCGATACGCGGCGTTGGTTCTGGTTGGGTGGAGTGCTCTTGCTCTGCGCGTTTATCTGGCTGTTGCACCCGATCCTCACGCCGTTCCTGGTGGCGTTGTTGTTGGCCTATCTGTTTGACCCCCTGGTGGATCGGCTGGAAAAGGCCGGCCTGTCACGCACCTGGGGCGTGATCGCGGTATTTGCCCTGTTCACCCTGATCTTCACCACGCTGTTGCTGGTGTTGGTGCCGATGCTCGCCAAGCAGCTGTTTCGCTTGTATGAGCTGGCGCCGCAGATGCTCGATTGGCTGCAACACACGGCATTGCCATGGACGCAGTCGAAGTTTGGCTTGTCGGAAGGCTTCTGGAGGTTCGACAAGCTCAAGGCGGCGATCAGCGAGCACATGGGGCAGACCACCGACATCGTTGGTGTGGTCCTGACCCAGGCGACGGCGTCGGGCCTGGCGTTGATAGCCTTGCTGGCGAACCTGGTGCTGATTCCGGTGGTGAGTTTCTACCTGCTGCGGGACTGGGACTTGATGGTGGCGAAGATCCGCAGCCTGCTGCCGCGGGACCGCGAAGAGCAGGCGGTGTCACTGGCCGAAGAGTGCCATGAGGTGCTCGGCGCCTTCATACGCGGGCAATTGCTGGTGATGGTCGCCTTGGGCGTGATCTACGCCGCGGGCCTGATGTTGGTGGGCCTGGAGTTGGGCTTGTTGATCGGGATGATTGCCGGGCTGGCGGCCATCGTGCCGTACATGGGCTTCATCATTGGCATTGGCGCAGCGCTGATTGCCGGTCTGTTCCAGTTTGGTGGTGATTTGTATCCCATGATGGGCATTGTCGCAGTGTTCATGGTCGGTCAAGCGCTGGAAGGCATGGTGCTGACGCCATTGCTGGTGGGGGACCGCATCGGTCTGCATCCGGTGGCGGTGATCTTCGCGATTCTGGCCGGGGGCGAACTGTTCGGGTTTACCGGCGTTTTGCTGGCACTGCCGGTGGCGGCGGTGATCATGGTGCTGCTGCGCCATGTGCATGATTTGTATAAGGATTCTGATATGTACAGTGGTGTTGACGAACCCGAGCTATAGACGGGGTCACGGGCAGCCCGGATAGACCCCGGCGGGCTGCCCACAGCGCCAAAGAATCTGTCATAAAACCGGTGCGCTAACGCAAACCTTTGATTTTGCTTGTGGTCTGTCGCATTGTGCGGTCGGCCTCACGGGTATAAACTTCGCAAACTTTACACAGAGGCCACTAACGGTTCCTTTGGAACTGTTCAGTCAGCATGAAACCGATTCAGCTGCCCCTAGGTGTGCGTCTGCGTGACGACGCCACCTTCATCAACTACTACCCAGGCGCCAATGCCGCTGCACTCGGCTATGTCGAACGTCTGTGCGAAGCCGACGCCGGCTGGACCGAAAGCCTGATTTACCTTTGGGGCAAGCACGGGGTAGGGCGTACGCATCTGTTGCAGGCCGCGTGCCTGCGTTTCGAACAGATGGGCGAACCGGCGGTTTACCTGCCGCTGGCCGAGTTGATGGATCGCGGCATCGAAATTCTCGACAACCTCGAGCAATACGAACTGGTCTGCCTGGACGACCTGCAGGCGGTGGCCGGCAAGGCTGACTGGGAAGAGGCGTTGTTTCACCTGTTCAATCGACTGCGCGACAGTGGTCGGCGCCTGCTGATTGCCGCATCGACTTCGCCGCGCGAACTGCCGGTAAAGCTGGCTGACCTCAAGTCGCGCCTGACCCTGGCGCTGATCTTCCAGATGCGCCCACTCTCGGACGAAGACAAGCTGCGCGCCCTGCAACTGCGCGCGTCACGTCGCGGCCTGCACCTGACCGACGAAGTCGGGCACTTTATCCTGACTCGCGGTACCCGCAGCATGAGCGCGCTGTTCGAACTGCTCGAGCAACTCGACCAGGCCTCTCTTCAAGCCCAGCGCAAGCTGACCATTCCTTTCCTTAAAGAGACCTTGGGCTGGTAGCCAAGGCCCTGTAAATTCAAGGCCCACAGCGATATATCGAATATTTCGGACGGCAGAAAATCCGCTTTCCGGCGGGGGCGCCGACTGCGTAAGTGTCTAGAATGGGCTTTAGCGCTTAGATGTCAGCGAGAAACGAAGAAGTCACAAAAAGTTCGATTGAATTTGCAAATGAGGATGATAGCGGGCATAGTCTCGGCTTCTTGACATCAATCAGCCACGGTCGTGCCCATGCTAAATCGCTTTGCACCCCTCGTGCCTCTCGCACTCGTTACCCTGTTGTTCGGTTGCGCTGCCCACACGCCAGTGTCCCAGCAAGCACAACAACAGCAGGTTCAAAATTCCGTTACCGCCCAGTCTTCCGCGCTTTATCAGCAAGCGCTTGAACAGGAAGAAGCGGCCACCGAAAAAGAACTGGCCAGCTTCGGCAATGGCAAGTCTTACCAGCTTCCGGTTCTGGCCGACAGCATCCTCGAACGCGGCATGTCCCTGATCGGTACCCGTTACCGTTTCGGCGGTACCTCTGAAGCCGGCTTTGATTGCAGCGGGTTCATCGGTTATCTGTTCCGTGAAGAAGCGGGCATGAACCTGCCACGCTCCACTCGCGAAATGATCAACGTGGATGCACCACTGGTCTCGCGCAGCAAGCTCGAGCCGGGCGACCTGCTGTTCTTCGCCACCAACGGTCGTCGCGGTCGTGTGAGTCACGCCGGGATCTACCTGGGCGACAACCAGTTCATCCACTCCAGCAGCCGCCGTAGCGGTGGTGTGCGCATCGATAGCCTGGGCGACAGCTACTGGAGCAAGACCTTCATCGAAGCCAAGCGGGCTCTCGCGATGGCACCCGCGGCGACTCCAATCGTCACCGCTCGCAAGTAAACATACTTTTCGTAGGGCGAACTTAAAGTCTTACTTGAAGTTTGCCATATAAGCGCTAAAATTCTGATCCATGAATGATGGCAAACCGCCTGCGTGATCCGCAGGCGGTTTTCTTTTCTGCACTCGCGCAGAAAAAAGCCGCAGCCTGATCAGGATGCTCTGCTATGACGAAGTCGGCCCGCCTCGCAATCATGCTGTTCGCAGCGCTGCTCAGCGCTTGTGCCAGCCGCACACCGCCCCCTGCGCCGGTGGTTCGTGCACCCATCGTATTCGGTCCCTCCCAGGCCTTTTCTCCGGAAGCGGAAGACGTGCTGTTTCGCGCGTTGGGGCTGGTCGGCACGCCTTATCGCTGGGGCGGTAACACGCCGGACTCCGGGTTCGATTGCAGTGGGCTGATTGGCTACGTCTACCGTGATGTTGCCGGTATTTCCCTGCCACGCACCACCCGCGAAATGATTTCCATGCAAGCGGCCAGTGTCGGCAAGGAGGGCCTGCAAACCGGTGACCTGATCTTCTTCGCCACCAATGGCGGTTCCCAGGTCAGCCATGCTGGCATCTATGTCGGTGAAGGGCGCTTCGTCCATGCGCCGGCCACCGGTGGCACGGTCAAGCTCGACAGCCTGTCCAAGGCGTATTGGCAGAGAGCCTACCTGAGTGCCAAGCGCGTCCTGCAACCGGAGCATCTGGCGCGCAATCCGTAACCGCCAGAGAGTGTTGTCATGACTGCCCGCACGCTCAACCTCGACGATTCGCTCTATCAATACCTGCTCGACGTTTCCCTGCGCGAAACGCCGCTGCTCAAGCGCCTGCGCGACGAAACCCAGGCGCTGCCCATGGCGCGCTGGCAGGTGGCGCCGGAGCAAGGGCAATTTCTCGCCTTGCTGGTCAAGCTCATCGGTGCACGGCGTGTGCTGGAAGTCGGCACCTTCACCGGTTACAGCGCCCTGTGCATGGCGGCGGCGTTGCCGGATGACGGTTTGCTGATCTGCTGTGACCTGCCCGGCGACTACAACGCCACCGCGCGCCGCTATTGGCAGGAGGCCGGCGTGGCCGGGCGGATAGATCTGCGATTGGCGCCGGCCCTCGAAACCCTCGGCAGGCTGGACGAGCCAGGCCAGTTCGACCTGGTGTTCATCGATGCCGACAAGGCCAATTACCCGGCCTATCTGGAACATGCACTACGCCTGTTGCGTACCGGCGGCCTGGCAGTATTCGATAACACCCTGTGGAGTGGCCGGGTGCTTGAGGAGAATCCCGAAAGTGAAGATACCCGCGCCATCCAGGCGCTCAATTGTGCCTTGAAGGATGATGCGCGGGTAGACCTGTCGTTGCTGCCGTTGGGTGATGGGCTGACGCTCTGCCGCAAACGCTGATCTCCAGGCGCACAGCATGGCGGCCTCAAAGCCGACCCATCTCCCACGGCCGTACCCGATCTACTGTGGGAGCTGGCTTGCCAGCGATGACGGCCTGACAGCCTCACCATCTCCACACGGCCGTACCCGATCTATTGTGGGAGCCAGCCTGCGGGCGATGGCGCGGCCTGACAGCCGACCCATCTCCCACGGCTGTACACGATCCACTGTAGGAGCTGGCTTGCCAGCGATGACGGCCTGACAACCGCACCATCTCCCCACGGCCGTACCCGATCTACTGTGGGAGCCAGCCTGCTGGCGAAGGCGGCCTGACAGCCGACCCATCTCCTACGGCTGTACACGATCCACTGTAGGAGCTGGCTTGCCAGCGATGGCGGCCTGACAGCCGACCCATCTCTCCCGGCTGTACCCGATCAACTGTGGGAGCTGGCTTGCCAGCGATGACGATCTCACAGCCGACCTTTTTTTTGATGACGGAGTACATATCCATTCCTTCGGTAACGGCCACCTATGGTTTCGCCCTTACGGCGAGTCACTTGGAAAAGCCCCAAGTAACCAAGGGCTCTTGCCCCTGGCGTTCGGTGCCTCGCTGTGGCTCGGCATGCCCTCGCTCCGGTCCTGCTCCGTGGGCCCGCCGCGATGGGCCATCCATGGCCCAGCGCGGCTAAACCGGCATCCATGCCGGTTTACCCACTGCGCAGAACCTCCACTCGGCCTCACGATGGGGCAAGAAGATCAAGATCAAGATCAAGATCAAAATCAAAAGCCAGAACCAAAGCCAAAGCCAAAGCCAAATCCGAAGCAAGGCGGCCGACCGACAGGCCTGTTTCATGTGCAGGTTATTGCACCGCCGACACCCGCCACACCTTGTTCCCCACATCATCGGCCACCAGCAAACCCCCTTGCTGATCAACCACCACACCCACCGGCCGGCCCATGGCTTTTTCCTCATCATTGAGAAAACCGCTGAGCACATCCACCGGTTGACCGCTCGGTTTGCCGCCGCTGAAGGGCACGAATATCACTTTGTAGCCACTATGCGGCTTGCGGTTCCATGAGCCGTGCTGGCCGATGAAAGCGCCTTCCTTGAACTGCGCCGGCAGCTTGTTGCCTTCGGCAAAGGTCAGGCCCAATGAGGCGGTGTGCGGGCCGACCGCGTAGTCCGGGGCAATCGCCTTGGCCACAAGGTCGGGGTTTGGCGGCTCGACGCGCACGTCGACGTGCTGGCCGTAATAGCTGAATGGCCAGCCATAGAAAGCGCCGTCCTTGACCGAGGTGATGTAGTCCGGCACCAGGTCGCTGCCGATTTCGTCGCGCTCGTTGACGGCGGTCCACAGCGCGCCGCTTTGTGGCTCCCAGGCCATGCCGTTGGGGTTGCGCAGGCCTGAAGCGAAGATCCGGTGGTTGCCGGTGGCACGATCCACTTCCCAGATCGCCGCGCGCCCTTGCTCCTGGTCCATGCCGTTTTCGCCGACGTTGCTGTTGGAGCCCACCGTGACGTACAGCTTGCTCCCGTCCTTGCTGGCGATGACGTTCTTGGTCCAGTGGTGATTCAGGGTGCCCCCTGGCAGGTCGACGACTTTGATCGGCTGCGACTTGATGGCCGTGTCGCCATCGACATAGCGAAAGCGCAACAGCCGGTCGGTGTCGGCAACGTACAGGTCATTGCCGACCAGGGTCATGCCAAAGGGCGAGTTGAGGTTTTCCAGGAACACCGTGCGGGTTTCGGCGATGCCATCGTGGTTGCTGTCGCGCAGCAGCGTGATGCGGTTTGGGCTCGGCACGGCGGCACCGGCACGTCCCATGACTTTCTTGGTGATCCAGCCCTTGATGCCTTTGTTGTCATCGGGTTTGGGCGGGGCGTTGGTTTCGGCGACCAGCACGTCGCCATTGGGCAGCACGTAGAGCCAGCGCGGATGATCGAGGCCCTCGGCGAAGGCGCCGACCTGGGTGCCGCTGGCCGCGATGGGTTTGGCGCCGTCCGCCCAGCCGATGGCCGGGGCGATGTTCATCGTCGGGAACAGGGTCTTGTTGGGTTCCGGGAGCTTGGGGGACGGCCCGGTGCCGTCGGTGACTTGCAAGCGGGCGGTTTCGCCACAGGCGGCGAGCCCTCCCGCTAATGCGATAACGAAAACCAGCTGAGACGTGCGCATTGCTGACTTTCCCTATGAATGAAGTGACTTAAACCATAGAGAAGCGCGGCAGCCCGATGGTTCAACGTCAGCCGCGAGCTTCCTTGAGCAGCACGGCAATACCGGGGTGATAGTGACCGGCTTCGTTGCGCAACTTGCGATAGGCATAGGGGAAATACCAGGCCACGGCGCAGCTGTGCTCCTTTTGCAGGTCATCGACCATGTCCTGAAGTTCTTCGGGGGTGGCGCCTTGCTGGTTCTTGTGCGGCGCGACGAACAGGCAGCCGATTTTCAGGTCGCTGGCGTAGCTGATTTTTTTCGCGTCGCTGGTGATGTCCAGCAGGGCCTGGGTCAGGTTCAGGCTGTTGACCCGTGGCCAGCGTTGCGTGGTCTGCAGCCAGGCGCGTGCTTCGGGCGTGGCGATAAACAGATCGGCGCGGCCGTTGCGTTCGCCTTCTTCGGTCTGTTTGCGGGTAGGTGATTGTTGCAGGGTGATCATTTCGGCCATCCAGGCCGCAGCGGACAGCAGGCCGAGGTTGGCTTTTTCGTCGAGCCAGTAGGGGGTTTCGTTGTCGCCGCGCACGGCGTTGTAGCGGTCGATGCAGTCGAACCAGCGTTCCAGGACCGGACGCAGGAATTCCAGCTGCGGATTGCTGATAATGATGCCTTGCATGGGGTTCACCCTTGTTATTGTGATGTGGTGTTGTGGCTATTTGATATCACTGCTGGGCCTGTGGCACAAGATTGACGTCACTTTCTTGAAGGTGGGCAGTTATTCGCGGCACCGCCACGTCTTCAATTGACGCTCCACCCCCAACCCTCTAACCTTCGCCGCTTGTTTCAGGTGCTCTGTGACTTGGGTCGACAGAGTGAAACAGGGAAGCCGGTGAGTTGAGTGCTTCAGTCGATGAAGCCCTGCGATCCCGGCGCTGCCCCCGCAACGGTAAATGAGTGAAAACTGCGTCAGAAGCCACTGCGTCGATCGTTGATGCGGGAAGGCGCGCAGTCTGGCAATACGCCGCTCATGAGCCCGGAGACCGGCCTGATCCATCCAAGCGGCATCACGGTGGGCGATGCCAGGTTTCTTGCCGTCTATTCTTGTGCCTGCCCGCCGTTAATCCTGCCTCAACGGAGAGCTCCCCCATGTCTGATACCCCTGATCGTGACGAACGTCATCTGGCGCGCATGCTGCGCAAAAAGGCCGTGATCGACGAACGCATCGCCAATTCCCCGAACGAATGCGGCCTGCTGCTGGTGCTGACCGGCAACGGCAAAGGCAAGAGCAGCTCGGCCTTCGGCATGCTCGCCCGTGCCATGGGGCATGGCATGCAGTGCGGTGTGGTGCAGTTCATCAAGGGGCGTAACAGCACCGGCGAAGAACTGTTCTTCCGGCGCTTCCCCGAGCAGGTGCGTTTTCATGTGATGGGTGAGGGTTTTACCTGGGAGACCCAGGATCGCCAGCGCGACATCGCGGCGGCCGAAGCGGCCTGGGCGGTATCGCAGCAACTGCTGCGCGACCCATCGATTGGCCTTGTGGTGCTGGACGAGCTGAACATCGCCCTCAAGCACGGCTACCTCGATCTCGATCAGGTGCTCAGCGACCTGCAAGGGCGCCCGCCAATGCAGCACGTGGTGGTCACCGGTCGCGGCGCCAAGCCGGAGATGGTCGAACTGGCCGACACCGTCACCGAAATGGGCATGATCAAGCACGCCTTCCAGGCCGGTATCAAAGCGCAAAAAGGCGTCGAGCTGTGAATCAACCTCGTCATTGCCCGGCGGTACTGATTGCCGCGCCGGCCTCCGGCCAGGGCAAGACCACCGTGACCGCCGCGCTGGCCCGGTTGCATCGCAACCAGGGACGCAAGGTGCGGGTATTCAAGTGTGGCCCGGATTTTCTCGACCCGATGATCCTCGAACGCGCCAGCGGTGCGCCGGTGTATCAACTGGACATGTGGATGGTCGGCGAGCAGGAAAGCCGTCGCCTGTTGTGGGAGGCCGCCGCGGAGGCTGACCTGATCCTGATCGAAGGCGTCATGGGGCTGTTCGACGGTACGCCGTCGAGTGCCGATCTGGCGCGGCATTTCGGCGTGCCGGTGCTCGCTGTGATCGACGGTACCGCCATGGCCCAGACCTTTGGCGCACTGGCCCTGGGCCTGGCGCGCTATCAGCCGGACTTGCCGTTTGCCGGCGTGCTGGCCAACCGCGTGGGCACCCTGCGCCATGCGCAACTACTCGAAGGCAGCCTGACCGAAGGCCTGCGCTGGTACGGCGCCTTGTCTCGGGAGACCGGCATTGAATTGCCAAGTCGCCACCTGGGCCTGGTGCAAGCCAGCGAGTTGAACGACCTGGACGTGCGCCTGGATGCAGCGGCAGACGCCCTGGCCAGCAGTTGCGAAGTCGCGCTGCCACCGGCGGTGACCTTCGCCGCGCCGGATGTAATAGCGGCCGAACCGCTTCTGGCTGGCGTGCGCATCGCCGTGGCCCGTGATGAGGCGTTTGCCTTCACCTATGGCGCCAGCCTGGATCTGTTGCGGGCGATGGGTGCCGAGTTGCGGTTTTTCTCGCCGATCCGTGACGCTGTTTTGCCCGAGGCGGACAGCTTGTATCTGCCGGGCGGCTATCCGGAATTGCACCATGTGGCGCTGTCGCAGAACACCTCGATGTTGGCGGCGATCCGCGCGCACCACGCGGCGGGCAAACCCTTGTTGGCGGAATGTGGCGGGATGCTTTATCTGCTCGATTCGCTGACCGATGTCGAGGGTACTCGGGCAGAGCTGGTCGGCTTGTTGAAGGGCGATGCGGTGATGCAGAAGCGCCTGGCTGCGTTGGCCTTGCAGGCGGTTGAGCTACCGGAAGGTTCACTGCGTGGGCACACTTATCATCATTCCTTGACCACCACCGAACTGACACCGATTGCCCGGGGCTTGAGCCCTAACGGCGGACGCGGGGCAGAGGCGGTTTATCGCGAGGGGCGGATGACGGCCTCTTATGTGCATTTTTATTTTCCGTCCAATCCGAAGGCGGTTGCCGCGTTGTTTGCGCCCGACCTTGAGGCCGCCTTCGCTGGCAAGCCAGCTCCTACAGCGAAGAGGCCATGACCGACAACGCCTTCTCCGAAGCCGAACGCGATGCGGTCTACCGCGCCATTGGCGAACGCCGCGACATGCGCCACTTCGCGGGCGGCACGGTCGAGCCCGATTTACTGCGGCGCCTGCTCGAAGCCGCGCATCAGGCCCCGAGTGTCGGCCTGATGCAGCCCTGGCGCTTCATCCGCATCAGTGACCGCGCGCTACGCAGCCAGATCCAGGTCCTGGTGGAGCAGGAGCGCGTGCGCACCGCCGAGGCCCTGGGTGAGCGCACCGACGAGTTCATGCAGCTCAAGGTCGAGGGCATCAACGATTGCGCCGAGGTGCTGGTCGCCGCGCTGATGGACGATCGCGAACGGCATATCTTCGGTCGTCGTACCCTGCCGGAAATGGACCTGGCCTCGTTGTCCTGCGCGATCCAGAACCTCTGGCTGGCATCCCGCGCCGAAGGGCTGGGCATGGGCTGGGTCTCGCTGTTCGAGCCGCAAGCCCTGGCGGACCTGCTGGGCCTGCCGCCGGGTGCCAAGCCCTTGGCGATTCTTTGCCTGGGACCGGTCAAGGCCTTTTATCCGGCACCGATGCTGGTACTCGAAGGCTGGGCGCAGGCGCGTCCGCTGAGTGAGCTGTTGTATGAAAACTATTGGGGAGTGAGTCAATGAGTGTGGCGTTGTTGAGTGTCGCCGCGGTGGCGCTGGATGCGCTGCTGGGTGAACCCAAACGCTGGCATCCGCTGGTGGCGTTCGGCCGATTTGCCGAGCGCATCGAGCAACGTTTCAACGGTGGCGGTCGCGGCTGGCGCAGCCATGGGGTCACCGCGTGGGTGATCGCCGTGTTGCCGCTGACCCTGTTGGCTACGGCATTTTCCTGGGCGCCCTACGTCGGCTGGATCGTCGAGATTCTTGCGCTCTATTGCGCCCTGGGCATGCGCAGCCTCGGTGAGCATGTCACGCCGGTGGCGAAGGCTTTGCGCAGCGATAATCTTGAAGAAGCACGCCAACGCGTGAGTTACCTGGTCAGCCGTAAAACCAGCGATCTGGATGAAACCGCCGTCGCCCGCGCCGCCACCGAATCGGTGCTGGAAAACGGCAGTGACGCGGTGTTTGCCGCATTGTTCTGGTTTGCCGTGGCTGGCGCGCCGGGCGTGGTGCTCTACCGTTTGAGCAACACTCTGGACGCGATGTGGGGCTATCGCAACGAGCGCTTCGAGCGGTTCGGCTGGGCGGCGGCGAAGATCGACGATGTGCTCAACTACATTCCCGCGCGTCTGGTGGCGTTGACCTACGCGCTGCTGGGCAAGACCCGCCTGGCGTTGAAATGCTGGCGCACCCAGGGGCCGACCTGGGATAGCCCGAATGCCGGCCCGGTGATGGCGGCGGGTGCCGGTGCGTTGGGCGTCGAGTTGGGCGGGCCGGCGATTTATCACGGTGAACTGCATCAGCGCCCGAAGCTGGGCGAGGGCGTGCCGGCGGATGCCGACGCCATCGACCGCGGCTGGCAACTGGTCCAGCGAGGGGTATGGTTGTGGCTGCTGATTTTGTGCGTGGGGGCTGAATTTTATGCTTGAGCACGGTGGACGACTGCGCAAGGCGGCGCACGATTACGGCATTGACGAAGCCGATTGGCTCGACCTGTCCAGCGGCCTGGCGCCCTGGCCGTTTCCCGTACCCGACATCCCGCTGCGGGCCTGGGCGCGGTTGCCGGAAACCGATGATGGCCTGGAGCAGGCGGCCTGCGACTATTACGGCACCCTGCAGGCATTACCGGTCGCTGGCTCGCAGATGGCCATTCAGTTGCTGCCGCGCTTGCGCCGGGCGGGTAAGGTCGGCGTGCTGTCGCCTTGTTACGCCGAGCATGCCGAGGCGTGGCGGCGCAATGGCTACATTGTGCGCGAGGTGTTGGAGCAGGAAGTCGACTTCTTTGTCGACAGCCTCGACGTGCTGGTGGTGGTCAACCCGAACAACCCGACCGGGCTGAACCTGACGCCCGCGCGCCTGCTCGACTGGCATTCGCGCCTGGCCCCGCGTGGTGGCTGGCTGGTGGTGGACGAGGCCTTCATGGACAACACGCCGCACCTGAGCGTGGCGCCGTTTGCCCATCAGGTCGGTTTGATCGTGCTGCGCTCCTTTGGCAAGTTCTTCGGCCTGGCCGGGGTGCGCCTGGGTTTTGTCCTGGCGGAGCGCCGGTTGCTCAAGCTGCTCGCCGAGCAGGTCGGGCCGTGGGCGGTCAGCGGGCCGACCCGGGTGCTGGGCCAGGCGTGCCTGCGCGACACCGAAGGTCACACGCGCCAGCGCTTGCGTGCCGATGAGGCCAGCGCGCGGCTGGCCACCTTGTTGACGCAATACGGCTTCGAGCCCCAGGGCGGTTGCGCCCTGTTCCAATGGCTGAGCACCGAGCGCGCCGAACTGCTTCACGACTTCATGGCCCGGCGCGGCATTCTGCTGCGCCTGTTCACCCACAACAGCAGCCTGCGTTTCGGCCTGCCTGGCGATGAAGCCGACTGGGCACGTCTCGCTTCGGCGCTGGACGCCTACGCCAAGGAACACCCATGACCACGCTGATGGTGCAGGGCACCACCTCCGACGCCGGTAAAAGCACCCTGGTAACGGCGCTGTGCCGCTGGGTGACACGCCAGGGTGTCCGCGTGGTGCCGTTCAAGCCGCAGAACATGGCGCTCAACAGCGCGGTGACCGCCGACGGTGGCGAGATCGGCCGCGCCCAAGCGGTGCAGGCCCAGGCCGCCCATCTTGAACCCCACACCGACATGAACCCGGTGCTGCTCAAGCCCAACAGCGATACCGGCGCCCAGGTGATCATCCATGGGCGTGCGGTCACGACCATGAACGCCGTGGCCTATCACGACTACAAGGCTATCGCCATGCAAGCGGTGCTGGCCTCCCATGAACGCTTGAGCGCGGCCTATCCCGTGGTGATGGTCGAAGGCGCGGGCTCACCGGCCGAGATCAACCTGCGTGCCGGCGACATCGCCAACATGGGCTTTGCCGAAGCGGTGGATTGCCCGGTGGTGCTGATCGCCGACATCAATCGCGGCGGTGTTTTCGCCCACCTGGTGGGCACCCTGGAGCTGCTGTCGGCGAGTGAGCAGGCGCGGGTCAAAGGCTTCATTATCAACCGTTTTCGTGGCGATATCGCGCTGCTGCAGCCCGGTCTCGACTGGCTCGAGGCGCGCACCGGCAAACCGGTGATCGGCGTGCTGCCCTACGTGATGGACTTGCACCTGGAAGCCGAGGACGGCATCGATCAGCGCCAGGCCGACAAGGCCGGGCAACTGTTGAAAGTGGTGGTGCCGGTGTTGCCGCGCATCAGCAACCACACCGATTTCGATCCGCTGCGCCTGCACCCGCAAGTGGACCTGCAATTCATCGGCCCCGGCCAGGCGATTCCACCGGCCGACCTGATCATTCTTCCTGGCTCGAAAAGCGTGCGCAGCGATCTTGCGTACCTGCGTGCCAATGGTTGGGACACCGCGATTTCCCGGCATTTGCGCTATGGCGGAAAAGTCCTGGGCATTTGCGGTGGTCTGCAGATGCTGGGGGAGCAGGTGCATGATCCGCTGGGGCTGGAAGGGGCGTCGGGCTCAAGTGCGGGGTTGGGGCTGTTGGCGTTTGAAACGCAGTTGGAAGAAGAGAAGCAGCTGCGCAACGTGCGTGGGCGCCTGGTGCTGGAGAATGCTGAAGTCAGTGGTTACGAAATCCATGCCGGCGTCACTACCGGACCGGCATTGGAAAACGCTGCCGTGCAGCTCGATGACGGCCGCTGCGACGGTACGCAAAGTCGCGACGGGCAGATTTTCGGCACTTACCTGCATGGCCTGTTCGAGTCGCCGGCGGCGTGCAGTGCGCTGTTGCGTTGGGCGGGATTGCAGGATGTGCAGGACGTGGATTACCACGGGTTGCGCGAGCGGGATATCGAGCGGTTGGCGGATCTGGTGGAGAAACATCTGGATACCGGGCTGTTGCGTGAGCTCTGTGGGATTTGAGTTGGCTTTACCGGCCCCTTCGCGGGCAAGCCCGCTCCTACAGTTTGACCGCGTTCCCTGTAGGAGCGGGCTTGCCCGCGAAGGGGCCCGTCATGACACTGCACAATTTATGGAATAAACCATGCTCCAACTGATCCTCGGCGGCGCCCGCTCCGGCAAGAGTCGCCTGGCTGAAAAACTGGCAACCGACAGCCAGCTCCAAGTGACCTACATCGCCACCAGCCAACCCTTGGACGGCGAAATGAACGAGCGTGTCGCCCATCACCGCGCCCGCCGTCCCGCCGAATGGGCGTTGATCGAAGAGCCGCTGGAACTGGCCCGCGTCCTGCGCGAGAACGCCAGCGCCAACCGCTGTCTGCTGGTGGATTGCCTGACGCTGTGGCTGACCAACCTGCTGATGCTGGACGATGCCGAACGCCTGAACGCCGAGCGCCAAGCCTTGCTCGAATGCCTGGCCTCATTGCCGGGTGAAATCATTTTTGTCAGCAACGAGACCGGAATGGGTGTCGTGCCCCTGGGCGAATTGACTCGCCGCTACGTCGATGAAGCCGGTTGGCTGCATCAAGCCCTGGCCGAGCGTTGTCAGCGCGTCATCTTGACGGTCGCCGGCCTGCCCCTGACTTTGAAAGGAACTGCGTTATGAGCCCATCGTGGTGGCTGACCCCGTGCCAACCTATCGACGCCCAGGCGGTCGAGCAGGCGCAAGCCCGTCAACAGCAACTGACCAAACCGGCCGGGTCGCTCGGTCAGCTTGAGTCGGTAGCGGTGCAGCTGGCCGGGCTCCAGGGGCAGGTCAAGCCGAGTCTGGAGCGGTTGTGGATCGCGATTTTTGCCGGTGACCATGGTGTGGTGGCCGAGGGCGTCTCGGCTTATCCCCAGGAAGTCACCGGGCAGATGCTGCACAACTTCGTCAGCGGTGGTGCGGCGATCAGCGTGTTGGCGCGGCAGTTGGGCGCCTCCCTGGAAGTGGTCGACCTCGGCACCATCACGCCGTCGTTAAACCTGACGGGTGTGCGTCACCTGAACATCGGTCCGGGCACGGCGAATTTCGCCCAGGGTCCGGCGATGACCCTGGCTCAGGGCGAACGCGCCTTGCAGGCCGGTCGCGACAGCGTGCAGCGTGCCATCGCGATGGGCGCGCAACTGTTCATTGGTGGCGAAATGGGCATCGGCAACACCACGGCGGCCAGCGCCCTGGCCTGTGCCTTGCTGGATTGTCCGGTGGTGCATCTGACCGGGCCGGGTACCGGGCTGGATGCGACGGGTGTCAGTCATAAAGCTCAAGTGATCGAACGTGCGTTGGCCTTGCACGGCGCTCAGCGTGGCGATGCGCTGCAGACCTTGTTCAACCTCGGTGGGTTTGAAATCGCGGCATTGGTCGGCGCCTATCTGGCGTGTGCCCAGCAAGGCATCGCGGTGTTGGTGGACGGGTTCATCTGCAGCGTCGCGGCGTTGGTGGCGGTGCGTTTGAATCCGTCGTGCCGGCCATGGTTGTTGTTCGGTCATCGCGGTGCCGAGCCGGGCCATCGTCATGTGCTGGAAACCCTCAATGCCCAACCTTTGCTGGACCTCGGGTTGCGCCTGGGCGAAGGCAGTGGTGCCGCGTTGGCCGTGCCATTGCTGCGCCTGGCCTGCGACCTGCACGGGCAGATGGCGACGTTCGCCGAAGCGGCGGTGGCGGATCGTCCGGCATGATTTTGCATCTGGATCTGTTGCGTCACGGTGAAACCGAACTCGGCGGTGGCTTGCGCGGCAGTCTCGACGACGCGCTGACGGACAAGGGCTGGGCGCAGATGCGCGAAGCGGTGGCGCAGCAGGGGCCCTGGGATCGCCTGGTCAGTTCGCCGTTGCAGCGTTGTGCACGATTCGCCGAAGAACTGGCGGTGCAATCAGGGCTGCCGGTCGAGCTGGACAGCAACCTGCAAGAACTGCACTTCGGTGCCTGGGAAGGGCAGAGTGCCGCGGCACTGATGGAAACCGACGCCCAGGCCCTGGGTTTGTTCTGGGCGGATCCTTATGCCTTTACCCCGCCCGAGGGCGAACCGGTCACGGACTTTTCCGCGCGGGTGCTGGCGGCGGTGGCGCGTTTGCATGAGCGGTACGCCGGGGAACGTGTGCTGCTGATCAGTCATGGCGGGGTCATGCGATTATTGCTGGCCCATGCCCGGGGCCTGCCACGGGAGCAACTGCTGAATGTCGAAGTGGCGCATGGGGCGCTGTTCTCGCTGGCGGTCGAGCCCGGTGGTGTATTGAAGGAAGTGCGCTGAACATGTTGCCGTTCTGGATCGCCCTGCAATTTCTCAGCAGCCTGCCGATTCGCCTGCCGGGCATGCCAACGCCTGAGGAACTGGGGCGCTCGCTGCTGTTTTATCCGCTGGTGGGTTTGCTGTTCGGCGCGATTCTATGGGCGCTGAACTGGCTGTTGCTGGGCACGCCATTGTTGCTTCATGCGGCATTGTTGCTGGCGGTGTGGGTGCTGCTCAGCGGCGCGCTGCACCTGGACGGCCTGGCCGACAGCGCCGATGCCTGGCTGGGCGGATTCGGCGATCGTGAGCGTACATTGACGATCATGAAGGATCCACGCAGCGGGCCGATCGCAGTGGTCACACTGGTGTTGGTGTTGCTGTTGAAATTTGCCGCACTGGTGGCGCTGATCGAACAGCAGCATGCACTGGCCCTGATCATCGTTCCCTTGATCAGTCGCAGCGCGCTGCTGGGATTATTCCTCACCACGTCCTATGTGCGTCCCGGTGGCTTGGGTCAGGCGCTGGCCGATCATCTTCCGCGCTTGGCGGGCAAGCAGGTGTTGGCGGCCAGTAGCCTGTTGTGCGTGCTGATCGCTGGCCTCAGCGGTGTTTGGGCGCTGGTACTGGCGGCGTTGATGTTCTTCTGGCTGAGGCAGGTGATGCTGCGTCGATTGGGTGGCACGACGGGAGACACGGCGGGGGCGTTGCTGGAATTGCTGGAAGTTGCGATCCTCGCAGGACTTGCACTTATCTAACCACGGGTATATACACGCATCATGCTCGACTCCCAATGTTTATGTATCAACCTGCGTCGCGCCGCCCGTGGCGTCAGCAGGCATTACGACGGCGCTCTCGATGGCTTCGGGATCAACGTTGCCCAGTATTCTTTGCTGTGCAATCTGCAGCGCCTGGACCAACCGAGTATTTCCACCCTCGCCGAAGCCATGGGGCTGGATCGCAGCACCCTGGGGCGCAATTTGCGCGTGCTGGAAGGTGAAGGCCTTGTAACGCTGGTGGAGGGCGAGGACATGCGCAACCGCATCGTCCGGCTGACCGAAGCGGGCGCCCAGCGCCTGGAAGCAGCCTTGCCGGCGTGGGAGGCGGCGCAACAGCGGTTGGTAGATCGCCTGGGCGCCGAAAAGCGCGAAACGTTACTCAAGTTGCTGGACGAACTGGCATGAAGCCGGTTTGTACGATTATAAGCGGGTATATACCCGCGACAGGAGAACAAGAATGACCTCGATGTGGCGTACGTGCGGTTGGGTGTTGGTGGGCAGTGCGCTGATCCTGGCGTTGTCCCTGGGGGTGCGACACGGTTTCGGGCTGTTCCTGGCGCCGATGAGCGCCGAATTCGGCTGGGGGCGTGAAGTCTTCGCCTTCGCCATCGCCCTGCAGAACCTGATCTGGGGCCTGGCGCAACCGTTCACCGGCGCCCTGGCCGACCGTTTTGGCGCGGCGAAAGTGGTGCTGGTCGGCGGTGTCCTGTACGCGGCGGGGCTGGTGTGCATGGGGCTCTCTGACTCGGCGGTGACATTGTCCCTGAGCGCCGGCCTGCTGATCGGGATCGGCCTGTCCGGCACCTCCTTCTCGGTGATCCTCGGCGTGGTCGGGCGCGCGGTGCCGCCGGAAAAACGCAGCATGGGCATGGGCATCGCCAGCGCCGCCGGTTCGTTCGGCCAGTTCGCCATGCTGCCCGGCACGCTCGGGCTGATCGGCTGGCTCGGCTGGTCCGCGGCCTTGCTGGCGCTGGGGCTGCTGGTGGCGCTGATCGTGCCGCTGGTGGGCATGCTCAAGGACAAACCGCTGCCGGTACTCGGCCACGAGCAAACCCTCTCTGAAGCGCTGCACGAGGCCTGTTCCCATTCGGGGTTCTGGCTGCTGGCGTTCGGCTTTTTTGTCTGTGGGTTCCAGGTGGTGTTCATTGGCGTGCACTTGCCGGCGTATCTGGTGGATCAACATCTGCCGGCGACCGTGGGTACCACGGTGCTGGCGCTGATCGGCCTGTTCAACATCTTCGGCACCTATACCGCCGGCTGGCTCGGCGGGCGCATGTCCAAGCCGCGCTTGCTCACCGCCCTGTACCTGTTGCGAGCGGTGGTGATCGCGCTGTTCCTGTGGGCGCCGGTGACGACCACCAGCGCGTACCTGTTCGGGATGGGCATGGGATTGCTGTGGTTGTCGACCGTGCCCTTGACCAACGGCACCGTGGCCACCTTGTTCGGCGTACGAAACCTGTCCATGCTCGGTGGGATTGTTTTCCTGTTTCACCAGCTCGGGTCATTTCTCGGTGGCTGGCTGGGCGGGGTGGTGTATGACCGGACCGGGAGCTACGACTTGATCTGGCAGGTGGCGATTCTCTTGAGCCTGATGGCCGCGGCCCTGAACTGGCCTGTGCGTGAGCGGCCGGTGGCGCGCCTGCAAAGCCAGATGAGTGCGACATGAACAGCCTCTGGCCGCGGATCGTGCTCGGCGCTGTCTGCGCCTTGCTGCTGGCGCTGGCGTGGTGGGGCTGGCACCAGGGAGGCCTGGCGCTGATGCAGTTGGGCGCGGCATGCTAGAAGGCGGCTTGCTAGAGACTTGCTAGAAGGAAGTGAGGGCGAGTAACGTCGACCTCACAAGAATCCTCAAGGAAGTACCGATATGCTGATGCGCTGGCTGGCGGTTCCCGCGTTACTGGTAGCATTTACCGGGTTGGCTCAGGCGGACGAGTGCCCGGCGCTGCTGCAAGGCTCGTTGCCCAAGTTGCGCGCCAACGAATCCATCGACTTGTGCCAGCGCTTCGCCGGCAAGCCGCTGGTGGTGGTCAATACCGCCAGCTTCTGTGGTTTTGCCCCGCAGTTCAAAAGCCTTGAGGCGCTCAATCAGCGTTACAAGGCGCAGGGGCTGGAGGTGATTGGTGTGCCGTCCAATGACTTCAAGCAGGAGTCCAAGGACGGCGCCGAGACGGCCAAGGTCTGCTACGTGAACTACGGCGTGACCTTCACCATGACCGAACCGCAGAAAGTCCGTGGCGACGATGCAACCAACCTGTTCAAGGTGCTCGCCGATCAGAGCGGTGCGCCGAAGTGGAATTTCTACAAGTACGTGGTCGATCGCCAGGGCAAGGTGATCGCCAGCTTCTCCAGCCTGACCAAGCCCGATGATCCTGAGTTCATTGAGGCGGTGGAGAAGGCACTGGCTTCGCCGCCTCTGGCTGCCACGCCCTGATCGACACCCATTACCGAACCTGACGCAACCCTGTATTGCGTTATCAGGTTGAAATGAAAAAGCCCCGCCTCTGTGCCAGAGAGCGGGGCTTTTTTGCTTCGGGCGAGGGGTTCAGGCTCGCCGCACGTCATCAGAAGCGGTAAGTCGCACCGACACCGAAACCGTTCGCCCAGTTTTCATACTTGGCGCTGTAGTTCTGACGGCCATTGTTGTCGTTGACCTTGACCGACTCTTCACGCAGGTACGAGTACGCCAAGTCGATGGTCAGGTCGTCGGTCGGGCTCCAGCCGGCGCCCAGGCTGAAAATCGTGCGATCGCCAGTCGGGATGCGTGGGGAGCGGTTTTCGTTGTTGGTTGGCGACTGGTCAACCGACAGGCCGGTACGCAGTACCCACTGCTTGTTCAGCTGGTACGAAGCACCGATTGCGTGAGCCCAGGTGTCATGCCAGTTCTGCTCTTCAGTGATGGTGCCGAACGCTGGGTTCAAAGGAGCAGGCACGCCACTGTTCTCGACGGAGATTTCTTTCAGGCGGCTCCAGCGAGTCCAGGTGCTGCCTGCGTACAGGGTCCACTGGTCGTCCAGCTGATGAGTGACCGAAAAGTCCACGGACTCAGGGGTGGTAATGTCCAGCGAAGCATCAAACTTCTGTTGACCCAGTGGGCCGAGCGGGCTGTAGCTGAGCTTGGTGTCACCGTCGAGCTTGTATTTCACTTTCGAGTGATAGGTCAAACCGACGCGAGTGGAGTCGGTGGCTTGAACCAGGATACCGATGTTGTAGCCCAGCGCAGTGTCGTCACCCTTGATTTTGACTTCACCGTCCGGTGCGGCCGGATTCGGGCTCAGCGACAGGTTCGATTCCAGCTTGCCGTCGATACGGTTGATGGTCGGGCCGAAACCGATCGACACCTTGTCGTTGAAGGCATAGCTGACGGTTGGCTGCAGGGTGATGATTTGCACTTCGCTCTTGCTGCCGAAGTAACGGCCGGCAAAGCCGTTCTCGTAGTCGGTCACCAGGCCGAATGGAGCGTAGACGCCGAAACCGACCGCCCACTGGTCATCGATTGGCTTGACGTAATAGCCCATCGGCACGCCCATGAAAGGGACCATGTCACCTTTGTTGGTGCCGCCATTGCGGGCGCTGGCATCACTGATGTCAGTGTGCGCGTCGATGAATGCAACGCCGCCGGTCACTTGCTCGCGCTTGAGGCGAGACATGCCGGCAGGGTTGCCAACAACTGTGGATGCGTCATCGGCAGAAGAAGATCGCCCGGCAAAACCTGTCCCCATCCCGCTGATGCTTTGTTCGTTGAGGGCAAAGCCACTTGCGAAGATCTGGGTGGATGCCAAGGCAACGGCGAGGCTAATGGTGGTTTTGAGCATTACTTTTTTCATTATTAGAACTCCTGGTGATCACCGGGGCGAAAATTACCAACATTTTCGTCCCAGCGCCATAGGCTGTAATGCTTGATTTAGAGCGGTTTTGTAGGACAATCCGACCAAATTCGCTACCAGTTGAGCGATTTTGGATCCAGAGGTTTCAGCAGGCGACCTGATTCAGCGGTGATACACAGGTTTGCCAGGCACAGGTGAAGTCTCTCAGGCGTCCCTGGGGCTGGAAGGTCTGGCGCCAGATTCGCGCCATGCCCAGCAGGTCGTCTGCTTCGGGGAGGGGGGTGTTCTGTTCTTCGACCAGCAGCCAGGCGATGGCGGTGGCGTAACGCAGGTTGACGGTCAATTCCAGGTGCGGGCCGCTGAGGAAGGCATGCTGGCTGGCCAGGCCACGAACCAGGCTCGCGCGTTCCGGATCGAGTGCCAGGTAGTGGTCCCAAAGTGCCTGGTGGCGGGGTTCGGCGATTCGGTAGAGGCCGTGTCCACGGCGGTCATGCAGGGCGGAACCAAGGGCTGACTGGCTGGCGGCGATGCCTAGCAGCAGGGATTCGGCGGTTGCGCTATGGCGTCCAAGGTAGATCAAGGTCGGACGGATCACATAACGGCACAGTTCGCTGGCAGCGATACCCATAAAACCCTCGATACATCAATATGGCGACGAACCTGAAAGGCTTTGGCAGCGGTGAATCGACTCAGGCTCGTCGGAAGCGGAACAGGCCGCTTGAGTTGAAGTCTAGTGTCATATTCACCGCGTAAAGGACTGTTTTTAAAATATTTCCGCTGGCGAGTTATAAACCTTATATCTATCCGTGCTTAGTCGCCGTGAAACGTCGGGCAACAAAAAGCCCCGCTTTTCGGGGCGGGGCTTCTGGTGTTTCAGTCGTGCTGGCGTTTCAGGCCACCAGGGCCTGGCGCGTACGCTCGATCACTGCCTGCAGCGGCTCGGCGCTGGAGTACTGGTCGGGGTACAGGCGTTCGCTATGACGGGCGATGCCGTGTTCGTTGACCAGGGTGAAGCTGAAACAGCCTTTGCGAGCGGCCATGATCAGGCAGTTCATTGGTGCAAAAGCGTTGGTGAGGGTGCGGATGGCATCCTGGGTGTGGATTTGAGTAGACATAGTCATTGGGTGTTCCTACAAGCGACACGGATAAGAGCCGTGCAAAATTAAAACGTTCCAGTGACGACGACCACCGTTGGTCGAACGAAGAACCCGACTGGAACAAAGCAGCCAGTTTGAAGCGCTAAAAATTGGCGCGCTTGGGCTGGCAGGTAGGTACTTAGGAGGGCAGGCAACACATCGAGGGCAAAGGTTCTGGGCCCGGGGTGAAGATCCTGATCAATTTGCAGGCTGGTTCGGTCAGAGTAAGTGAGCCTGGCAACACCCTTTGCATTCGATTCAAAGGCTGTGTTGGCGCAAGATTTACCTGGAAACCATCGAGGTGGTCGATCCCGCTTGTTCGGTGGCAGCTTCCTGTTGGAAGGCTGTTCCGGGGGGATTTGTTCGACCAGAATTGACTTTCAGCTTGGTACTAACGCCGCGGATACTAACGGATCGAACAGGCAAAGGGAAGGGTGTTGGCAAAAAAACTCTGATGCCGGCTCATCTTCATGGTCCGCCGACGGCTTGGCGATACCGGGAAGCTGCCCTGTCATCGCCCGGAAAACGACCGGCGGTCATCCTCATTCGACCCGTCGCAAGCAGCCTGGGACGCGGGTTTACCGGGGGTTATCCCCAACATTCGATGAAAAACGCGCCGAAAATGCACAGCGATATAACCGTCGCGAAGGTAGTTGTGCACATTAGTTGCGCGGACTGTCACGGCGCTGTCATCCAGCCTTCAAGCGCAGTGGGTGCCTGTAACCAAAATTTAAGTCAATGAAAAACATCGCTTTTTTTAACTGGTGAAAAAATCGTCAGTTTGACTGCAGGCCCCGTTCCATAAGCCTTTGCGCGAGTTCAATGGCGGTTGTCCACTGAGTTATCCACAGCTTCTGTGGATTGTCCCGAGCGCTTGCTCTAGGACGGGCGTGCCGGGTTTTTTTTCGGCTTTACCTGTAAGAAAAAGAGAGTAGAGTGGCGCGCCTTCCGATCTGCCCACAGTGCTTTATGAAGTTTCGTACACCACCTACTTCCTCCTCCGACAAATCGTCCACGGTTGCCTCACCCAAGCGCTTTTCGATGCGGGTGGCCGAGTGGCTGCTGGACAGCCCGCGCCTGGGCGAAAGCCCGAACGTCAAACACATCGCCGGCCGTTTGCTCAAGCAACCGGCCCGTGAAGGCGTCGTCGCCGCACAGAGCCGGTTGGGGCAGCTGATGTGCCGTGAGTGCGGCAATGCCCGGGATCGCCGGATTGGCCAGGATCTCTTGCGCCAGGCGGCGCGGGCAGGGGACTTGCGCGCACAACAGGAACTGGGCCTGATCGAAGACTGAGCTGTCCAAGACCTGACGCCTTGGTTAACCTTCAGGCTTTATTTCAATGGCAGGAGTGGCTATGGCTATGGACTTGACCAGCGCATTGCTGGGGCTGGCGGGTGCGGCGCTGCCGTTGCTGGTGTTGGCCTGGCAACTGCAGCGCCGGGCGAGTACCGCCCAGGCCCAGGCGGCGCTGCTGGAAGAGCGCCTGGCCATGGCGAATCTGGCGCAGGATGGCCTGAATGCGCAGCTCGAGGCCTGTCGCGATGAAGCCGCCGATCTCGGCCAGGCCAACGCTGCCAAACAGGCGGATCTCGCCGCCGTGCGGCGTGAGGTCGAGCTGCTGCAGATCGAGCGTGACGATGCCCGCGATGCGGCCCATGCCTGGAACATCGAACGCGCTGGCAAAGACGTCGAATTGCGCCGCCTCGACGCCCAGGCCGCGTCCCTCAAGGCCGAGCTGCGTGAGCAGCAGGAAAGCCATCAGCAGCGCCTCAACGACCTGCAGGGCTCGCGAGACGAGCTGCGTGCGCAGTTCGCCGAGCTGGCGGGGAAAATCTTCGATGAGCGCGAGCAGCGGTTTGCCGAAACCAGTCAGCAGCGCCTGGGGCAATTACTCGATCCGTTGAAGGAGCGCATCCAGTCTTTTGAAAAGCGCGTCGAGGAAAGTTATCAGGCCGAAGCCCGGGAGCGTTTCTCCCTGGCCAAGGAGCTGGAGCGCCTGCAACAACTCAATCTGCGCCTGAGCGACGAAGCCACCAACCTGACCCGGGCCCTGAAAGGGCAGAAAACCCAAGGCAACTGGGGCGAGTTGATCCTCGAGCGCGTGCTTGAACATGCGGGACTCGAGAAAGGGCGCGAGTACCAGACCCAGGTCAATCTCAAGGGCCCTGACGGCGAGCGTTTCCAGCCCGACGTGATCATCTACCTGCCGGGCGACAAACAGGTGGTGGTCGACTCCAAGGTCAGCCTGACGGCCTATCAGCAATACGTAGCGGCCGAAGACGACGCCATCGGCCAGATCGCCATCAAGCAGCACGTGCTGTCCTTGCGTAATCACGTCAAAGGCCTGGCCGGCAAGGACTACAAGCGTCTCGACGGCTTGCACAGCCTGGATTTCGTCTTGCTGTTCGTGCCGATCGAAGCGGCGTTTTCCGCCGCGTTGCAGGCCGAGCCGACGCTGTTCCAGGAAGCCTTCGACCGCAACATCGTGATCGTCAGCCCGACCACGCTGCTGGCGACCCTGCGGGTCATCGACAGCCTGTGGAAGCAGGAGCGGCAAAGCCAGAACGCCCGGGAAATCGCCGAGCGGGCCGGGTGGCTGTACGACAAGTTCGTGCTGTTCATCCAGGACCTGGACGAAGTCGGCAATCGCCTGCAGCAACTGGACAAGGCCTACAGCTCGGCGCGCAACAAGCTGACAGAAGGCCGCGGCAATCTGGTCAGCCGCAGCGAACAGCTCAAGTTGCTGGGTGCGCGGGCGAGCAAGAGCCTGCCGGCGGATTTGCTGGAGCGGGCAATGACCGATGTGGATGGGTTGGTCGAGTTGCCGGAATAAAACATCAAAAGATCGCAGCCTTCGGCAGCTCCTACAGGGCTGAGATCTCTGTTGTTACAACGGCAAATGCCGACTCAACAACGCCCGCAACGCCGCCGGTTTCACCGGTTTGGCCAGGTAGTCGAGCCCCGCCGCGTGTACCTGGGCCATGGTCTCGGGTCGGCCGTCGGCGCTGATCACCACGCCGGGCACCGGCTCGCCCAGGCGGGTGCGCAGCCAGGCCATCAACTCGGTGCCGGTTTCGCCATCGTCCAGGTGGTAATCCACCAGCGCCAGTTGCGGGCGCAACCCATCGCCGAGCAGCGCCATGCACTCCTGGCGGTTACGCGCGGTCCAGACCTGGCACCCCCAGCGGGTGAGCAGGCTGTTCATGCCGATCAGGATGCTGTCTTCATTGTCGACGCACAGCACGTGGGCGCCGCTGGGCAACTTGCCATTGAGTTCGGCCGCCTTGGCCGGCAGCGCGGCTTGCGCGCGGGCCAGGGGCACGCTGACGCTGAACACGCTGCCACGCCCCGGCCACGAGCGCACGCGCAACTTGTGCCCCAACACGCGACAGAGTCCGTCGGCGATCGCCAGCCCCAGCCCAAGACCCTTCTCGGCGCGGGTCTGGTGGCTGTCCAGGCGTTTGAATTCTTCAAAGATCACCTGTTGCTTGTCTTCCGGAATGCCGGGCCCACGGTCCCAGACTTCCAGGCACAACTCACCCTGGCGACGGCGCACGCCCAGCAGTATCGGCCCTTTGGCATAGCGGAAAGCGTTGGTCAGGAAGTTCTGCAGGATGCGCCGCAACAGCTTGATGTCGCTGTCGATGCGCAACGTACTGCTCCTGACGCGAAACTCCAGCCCCTGGTCCCGCGCCAGCGCCTTGAATTCGGCTCCGAGAGTGTCGAACAGCTCATTGAGCGCGAACGGCTTGGCATCCGGATTGATCTTGCCATTTTCCAGGCGGGAAATATCCAGCAGATCGCTGATCAGGTCTTCGGCCGAACGCAGCGAACTGTCCAAGTGCTGGACCAGTTTTTGCGCCTCGCTGGACAAGCCGTCGTCCTGGTGGGAAAGGGCGGCGGAGAACAGGCGCGCGGCGTTCAACGGTTGCATGAGGTCATGGCTCACGGCCGCGAGGAACCGGGTTTTCGACTGGTTCGCGGCCTCGGCGGTGCCCTTGGCCTCGGTCAGTGCCACGTTGAGTTGCGACAGCTCGTGGGTGCGCTCGGTGACGCGCTGTTCCAGGCCCTCGTTGGCTTCGGTCAGCGCCTGCTCGGCTTCGCGGAACGCGGTAATGTCGGTGAAACTCATGACGAAGCCGCCACCGGGCATCGGGTTGCCGATCAGCTCGATCACCCGGCCGTTGGGGAACAGCCGTTCGGAGGTGTGGGCGCGGCCCTGGCGCATCCAGTGCAGGCGGCGGGCGACGTGCACTTCCGCTTCACCGGGGCCACATAAACCGCGCTCGGCGTTGTGGCGGATGATGTCGGCAATCGGCCGGCCGACGCTGATCAGGCCATCCGGGTAGTTGAACAGCTCCAGGTAGCGACGGTTCCAGGCCACCAGTTTCAGCGACTGGTCGACCACGCTGATGCCCTGGGTGATGTTCTCGATCGCCCCTTGCAGCAGCGCGCGGTTGAACTGCAGCACTTCCGAGGCTTCGTCGGCGATGCGCACCACGTCCTCAAGCTGCATTTCCCGGCCTTCAATGGCGGCTTTTACCACCGCGCGAGTCGATGAGGCCCCCAGCACACCGGCGAGCAGGCGTTCGGTGTGGGCGATCCATTCACCGTCGGCGTTCTGGTTCGGATTGAAGCCTTTGCCCTGGCGGTAGGCAAAACGGATGAAGCTCTGCCGGGCGCGTTCTTCGCCGACGAAGCGTGCGGCCAGTTGCAGCAGATCGTTGATCTGTACCGCGAGCATCGAGCGGGCGCTGGGCCGGGCGCTGATTTCCTGGCCGATGAAGCGGCCGGCCTGCCAGTGCTCCGACACGCGGGTGCGAGACAGCACCGAGACCCAGGCGAACAGCGTGAAGTTACCGGCCAGGGACAGCACCACGCCCTGGGTCAGCGGGGTGATCGGCAGGTTCAGCGGGTTGCTGTGCAGCCAAGCCAGGCCCGGGAAGCTGTTCAGGGACAAGCCGAGGCTGTGGGCGGCGATCGGCAGGATCAGCGTGTAGAACCACAGGAATGTACCGGCGGCGAGGCCGGCGAATACGCCGCGGCGGTTGGCCTGTTTCCAGTACAGAGCGCCGAGCATCGCCGGCGCCAGTTGCGTCACGGCAGCGAAGGCGATCTGGCCGATGGTCGCCAGGCTGGCGGTCGATCCCAGCAGGCGATAACTGACGTAGGCCAGGAGCAGGATGACCACGATGCTCACCCGGCGCACCGACAGCATCCACTGGCGGAACACCTCGAACGGGCGCTCGGCATTGTTGCGGCGCAGCAGCCAGGGCAGCAGCATGTCGTTGGAGACCATGGTCGACAACGCCACGCTGGCCACGATCACCATGCCGGTGGCCGCCGATGCGCCGCCGATGAAGGCCAGTAGCGCCAGGGCAGGATGCGCCTGGGCCAAGGGCAGGCTGATCACGAAGGAGTCGGGCAGCACCGAACTGGGCAGCAACATCTGCCCCGCCAGCGCGATCGGCACCACGAACAAAGCCGCCAGGGCCAGGTAGGCCGGGAACACCCATTTGGCCAGGCGCAGATCCTGCGGGTCGATGTTCTCGACCACGGTGACGTGGAACTGCCGCGGCAGGCAGATGATCGCCATCATCGCCACGCCGGTCTGCACCACCATGGATGGCCAGTTGATGGTTTCCTTCCAGTATTCTTCGAGGCGCGGGGCGAGCATGGCCTGGTCGAACAGATCGTCGAAGCCGTCGTACAGGCCGAAGGTCACGTAGGCGCCCACCGCCAGGAACGCGAACAGCTTGACCAGCGACTCGAACGCAATCGCCAGCACCATGCCGCGGTGGTGTTCCGTGGCGTCGAGGTTGCGTGTGCCGAAGACAATGGTGAACAGCGCCAGTACCAGAGACACCACCAGCGCGGTGTCTTGCGCACGAACCCCCATGGCGTCGGCACCGGCACCGATCAACAGGTTTACCCCGAGCACGATGCCCTTGAGCTGCAACGCGATGTAGGGCAGCACGCCGACCAGGCAGATCAGTGCCACTACCACCGCCAGGGATTGCGATTTGCCATAACGCGCGGCAATGAAGTCGGCAATCGAGGTGATGTTCTCCTGCTTGCTGATCATCACCATTTTCTGCAGGACCCACGGCGCGCCGATCAACAACAGGATCGGCCCGAGGTAGATCGGCAGGAAGGACCAGAGCTGCTCGGCCGCCTGACCCACCGCGCCGAAGAAGGTCCAGCTAGTGCAGTAGACCGCCAGCGACAGGCTGTACACCCAGGCTCGCACCCGCGGCGGCAGGGGCGCGCTGCGACGGTCGCCGTAGAAGGCGATGGCGAACATGATGGCCATATAGGCCAGGACGACGACGGCAATCAGCCCGCTGGACAGCGACATGGGAACTCCAGGCAACCAAAGACACCCGAGCCTCCCGCCCGGACAGACAGTCTCGCACGATGGCAGGGGTTAGTCAGTGTCGACCAAGGTCGTGGCCCAAGGTCGCGGCGTTGCGGGGTGTCGCAGGGATAAAGGCCGTTGGATCTCGGGTGTCTGACCGGGCCTCTTCGCGAGCAAGCTCGCTCCAGGGGGCCGCGATCCCTTGTAGGAGCGAGCTTGCTCGCGAAGGCGGCTTTATTGACCCAACGCTATCTCGATCAACCGATGCAGCTCCTCACTCTCCAGCGCCGCCTCGGAAAACAGGATGCGAAACACAATGGGGGCCGCCACCATGTTGATCAGCCGATCGACACCGGGCTTCGGCTGATCCGGATAGCGATCCAGAATCACCTGCAATTGCCCGCCAATGATGGTCGCGCAATAGCTCGGCTTCAGGCTCGCTTGCACATCGCGCAGCATGTTGCGACCAGGCGCGGAACTCATCTCGTCCAGGTATTGATCCGCCCAGGCTCGCACATCGCCCGCCAGGCTGCCGGTTTTGGCCGACTCGGTTTCCGGCTGCATACGGGCCAGGGCGACGTCCGCCAGCAGCGCCGACAAATCGCCCCAGCGCCGATAGATGGTCGAAGGCGTGACGCCCGCGCGCGCGGCAATTTGCGGCACGGTGACGCTGGCGCGATCCTGCTCTTCGAGCAGTTCGCGCACGGCGGTATGGATCGACTCCTGAACCCGGGCGCTGCGGCCGCCGGGGCGTAAAGTGGGTGCTGTCATCGCATGTTTCCTGTTTCGCGGGCCCTGTAGGGCCATGCAGCGGACCTTAACACAAAGAATTTGCTTTAAGCGCCACTCGGTAGCACACTCCGCAAAAGCAAAAAATTAGCTTTTGCGGAGTATGCCCATGTCCAGTTCTCGTTCAAACCGTGCAAGCCTGTGGTTCCTGGCAATCACCTTGCTCGGTTTCCTGGCGGCTTCCACGGCGCCAACGCCCTTGTATCACTTGTATCAGGAGCAGCTGCAGTTTTCCGCCGCCATGCTTACCCTGATTTTCGGCGTGTATGCCCTCAGCCTGCTGGCCGCGCTGCTGACGGTGGGTTCGCTCTCGGATTACCTGGGGCGCAAGCCGGTGATTTTCACGGCTGTCGTGCTCAACAGCGTGGCGATGCTGTTGTTCATTTACGCCGATAGCGTCGCCTGGCTGATCGGTGCACGGGTGCTGCAAGGTTTCGCCACCGGCATGGCGACCGCCGTGCTCAGTGCCACCTTGCTCGACGTCGATCGCCAGCAGGGTCCGCTGATCAACAGTGTTGCGCCGTTGCTCGGCATGGCCATGGGCGGCATGGGTTGCGGCCTGCTGGCGGAGTTTGCGCCCGCGCCCCTGCAGTTGACCTACTGGCTGTTGCTCGCCCTGTTTGCGTTGCAGGCCGTGTATGTCTGGCGTTTGCCAGAGAGCGTATCGCCCCAGGCCGGGGCATGGGCATCGTTGCGCCCGACACTGCATGTCCCCGTGCAAGCGCGCGCGACCCTGTGGCGGGTCTTGCCGCTCAATGTAGCGACTTGGGCGCTCGGCGGTTTTTACGCATCGCTGGCGCCGTCGCTGGTGCGTACAGCCACGGGTTCGACCTCGAACCTGATTGGCGGAGCAACGGTGGCAGCCTTGACCTTGACCGGTGCTGCGATGATTTTCACCCTGCGCAATCAACCCGCCAGCAAGGCGCTGCAACTGGGCACAGTTCTGCTGCCGACAGGTATCGTGCTGATCCTGCTGGGCGTGCACAGCGCGAGTCTGCCCCTGTTTTTCCTTGGCACACTCGTCGCCGGCTGCGGCTTCGGTGCGGGATTTCTAGGTGCCGTGCGCAGCCTGGTGCCGCTGGCCTTGCCCCATGAACGGGCCGGATTGATGTCGGCGTTTTATGTGCTCAGTTACCTGGCGTTCTGCCTGCCGTCGTTCCTGGCCGGGAACCTGACGCATACGTTCGGCCTGGTGGCGACTGCCGATGGTTATGGTGCGGGGCTGATCGTCTTGTCCGTCGGCGCGATGTTGATGGCGTGGCGTCAGCGTACGGGGAATGATTGTTTATCTGCAAAATAGATAACAGTTAGAGATATTACCCGTTATATCGATATTCTATCCGGATCTATGATGGGCTCCACCTCACCCGAGGAGAGGAGTTCGCCATGACATGCCCCAACACCATCAAGCCCGGTATCAAACCGTTCAGTCATTTGCAGCACCCGCGCGAGGTCATTCGCCAGTTCACCCCTAACTGGTTCGCCGCCACCATGGGCACCGGCGTGCTGGCCTTGGCGCTGGCGCAATTGCCCGTTGCCAATCCCGTTCTGCACGTCATTGCCGAAGGGCTTTGGCTGTTCAATATCTTTTTGTTCCTGTTGTTTACCCTGCTGTACGCGGCGCGCTGGGCGCTGTTTTTCGATGAGGCGCGGCGGATTTTCGGCCACTCCACGGTTTCGATGTTTTTCGGCACCATCCCCATGGGCCTGGCGACCATCATCAACGGCTTCCTGGTGTTCGGCTTGCCGCGCTGGGGCGACGGCGTGATTGCCCTGGCCGAGACGTTGTGGTGGCTGGATGTGGCGATGTCGCTGGCGTGCGGCGTACTGATTCCCTACCTGATGTTCACCCGCCAGGAGCACAGCATTGACCAGATGACAGCCGTTTGGCTGTTGCCGGTGGTCGCGGCGGAAGTGGCGGCGGCCAGCGGTGGCCTGTTGGCGCCGCATCTGGTCGATGCCCATTCGCAACTGGTGATGCTGGTGACCAGCTACGTGCTCTGGGCATTTTCCCTGCCGGTGGCGTTCAGCATCCTGACGATTCTGCTGCTGCGCATGGCGCTGCATAAACTGCCCCACGAAAACATGGCCGCTTCGAGCTGGCTGGCGCTCGGGCCGATTGGCACCGGTGCCTTGGGCATGTTGCTGTTGGGCGCCGATGCGCCGGCAATCTTCGCCGCCAACGGTCTGTCGGGCGTCGGTGAAATTGCGGCGGGGCTGGGCCTGGTCGCCGGGATCACGCTGTGGGGCTTTGGCCTGTGGTGGATGCTGATGGCCGTGCTGATCACCCTGCGATATCTGCGCGCCGGTATCCCTTTCAATCTTGGCTGGTGGGGTTTCACCTTTCCGTTGGGCGTCTATTCTCTGGCAACGTTGAAACTGGCCAGCGCGCTGCACCTGACGTTTTTCAGTGTTTTCGGGTGTGTGCTGGTGAGCATGCTGATCGTGATGTGGCTGATCGTCGCCAAGCGTACGGTGCAAGGTGCCTGGCGCGGCGAGCTGTTTGTCTCGCCGTGCATTGCCGGATTGAAGAAATAACCGGCAAAGTTTAGGTAATGTGTGGCCTGGATCGACGTGCGACATTCCAATCACTGTATCCACGCCACTCGTTACCCACTCTTAAGCTTCAGGGACACATGGAAGATGAGTCACCCTTCACAGTTCACCTTGCTGCGCACCCGGCGTTTCCTGCCGTTCTTCGTGACCCAGTCCCTCGGGGCGTTCAACGACAACATCTTCAAGCAGTCGTTGATCCTCGCCATCCTGTACAAGCTGTCGATCGAAGGCGACCGTTCCATCTGGGTCAACCTGTGTGCGCTGCTGTTCATCCTGCCGTTTTTTCTGTTCTCGGCGCTGGCCGGGCAGTTCGGCGAGAAGTTCGCCAAGGACGCGCTGATCCGCCTGATCAAGCTTGGAGAAATCGTCATCATGGCGGTGGGCGCGGTGGGCTTCCTGTTCGACCACCTGTCGTTGATGCTGGTGGCGCTGTTCGCCATGGGCACGCACTCGGCGCTGTTCGGGCCGGTGAAGTATTCGATCCTGCCCCAGGCCCTGCATGAAGACGAACTGGTTGGGGGCAACGGCCTGGTGGAAATGGGCACCTTCCTGGCGATCCTGGCCGGGACCATCGGCGCCGGCATCATGATGTCGTCCAGTCATTACGCGCCGATCGTGTCCACCGCGATCATTGCCATCGCCGTCCTCGGTTACCTGGCCAGCCGCGGTATTCCGCGGGCGGCAGCGGCCACGCCGCAGATGCGCCTGAACTGGAACATCTTCAGCCAGTCCTGGGCCACGCTGAAACTGGGCCTGGGGCAGACCCCGGCGGTGTCGCGTTCGATTGTCGGCAACTCATGGTTCTGGTTTGTCGGGGCGATCTACCTGACGCAGATCCCGGCCTATGCCAAGGAGTGGATGCACGGCGACGAAACCGTGGTGACCTTGATCCTCACGGTGTTCTCGGTCGGTATCGCCGTGGGGTCGATGCTTTGTGAAAAGCTTTCCGGGCGCAAAGTCGAAATCGGCCTGGTGCCGTTCGGCTCATTTGGGCTGACCGTGTTTGGCCTGTTGCTGTGGTGGCATTCCGGCGGGATTCCCGACAGTGCCCTGGGCCATGGCTGGATCGAGATTCTCGGTTTCGGCCACACCTGGCTGGTGTTGCTCGACATCCTCGGCCTCGGGGTTTTCGGCGGTTTCTACATCGTGCCGCTGTATGCCCTGATCCAGTCGCGTACTGCCGAGCACGAACGGGCTCGGGTGATCGCCGCCAACAACATTCTCAACGCGCTGTTCATGGTGGTGTCGGCGATTGTCTCGATCATCCTGCTGAGCATGGTCAAGCTGTCGATCCCGCAGTTGTTCCTGGTGGTGTCGTTGCTCAATATCGGGGTCAACGCCTACATCTTCAGGATCGTGCCCGAGTTCACCATGCGTTTCATGATCTGGCTGCTCAGCCATTCCATGTACCGCGTGGAGCATCGCAACCTGGACCTGATTCCCGATGAGGGGGCGGCGTTGCTGGTGTGCAATCACGTGTCGTTCGTCGATGCCTTGCTGATTGGCGGTGCGGTACGCCGGCCGATCCGCTTCGTGATGTACTACAAGATCTATAACCTGCCGGTGCTGAATTTCATCTTCCGCACTGCGGGGACCATCCCGATCGCGGGCCGTCAGGAAGACATCCAGATCTACGAAAAGGCCTTCACGCGCATTGCGCAATATCTGAAGAACGGCGAGTTGGTGTGCATCTTTCCCGAGGGCAAATTGACCGCCGATGGCGAGATCGACGAGTTCAAGGGCGGGCTTACGCGCATTCTCGAAGAAACCCCGGTGCCGGTCATTCCCCTGGCATTGCAGGGCTTGTGGGGGAGCTTCTTCAGTCGCGATCCGGGCAAGGGGCTGTTTCGCCGATTGTGGTCGCGGGTGACATTGGTGGCAGGGCCGGAGGTGGCCGTTGAGGCGGCGCAGCCGGCGAGGCTGCAGGCCATGGTGGGTGAGTTGCGTGGCGCGGTGCGGTAGGTCCGAAGAGGTAGGAGGTCGTCGCGATGGCGACCTCATAGGCGACCCATCGCTCACGGCTATACCCGATCTACTGTGGGAGCTGGCCTGCCGGCGATGGCGCCCGCAAGACCAACACAAGGTCGCCTCGAGTCACCCCGCCATCGTCAAGCGATTCCGCCCCTCGCGCTTGGCGACGTACAGCGCACTGTCGGCCCTGCGTAACAGGCTCTCGGCGGATTCTCCCGGCAGCAGGGTCGAGCAGCCGAGGCTGACCGTCAGCTCGACCGTGCAGCCATCGGCCGGATAATCCTCGGTCTGCGCTGCGCATCGCAGGCGTTCGCCGACCAGGGCCGCCGCTTCCCGGCTGGTGTTGGACAGCAAAATCAGGAACTCTTCGCCGCCGTAGCGAAACACCATGTCGACGTTGCGCAACTGATTCTTGATCGAGGCGGCCACGGCCTTGAGCACGTCATCACCAGCGCCATGCCCATGGGTGTCGTTGATCTGCTTGAAGTGATCGATGTCCAGCATCAACAAGGACAAGGGTTGCATATGCCGTCGTGCCAGCTCGATTTCCCGCTGCAGCGTCTGGTCCATGGCGATGCGATTGCCGGTGTCCGTCAGCGGGTCACGCAACGCACTTTGGGTGGCGGCGCGGTACAGCAAGGCGTTGCGCATCGGGAACAGCAGGGCGGCCAGCAGGGATTCCAGATGGCCCTGTTCCTGCTCGCTGAAACGCTGGTTGCGGCGAAAGACCAGTTCGCCCAGGTGCTCGCCTTCGTGGCTCAGGCTGTAGCTGATCGAGTGGTGGCCCCGCAGGCCGAATTCCAGGCGCAAGTCACTGCTCTTGTGCTGATAGCTCAAGGCATCAAGGGGTACCAGTCGTTGGATTTCGCGGTAGAACAGCCCGAGTATGCGTTGCGGCTCAAGGCTGGTTTGCAGCTGCAGGTTCAATTGCTGGCGCAACTGCGCAAGGCTGACGGGCCTCTCCAGAATCGGCGGCTGCTGACCAAAACCCAGGCGTTGCAATTTGGCGCTGTCGAAGTCAATTGCGTTGGTCTGGGAAGGTGGCTTCATATGGCGTGCGCCCTTGAGCAGTAAGGCTGCTGTCTTACAAGCTGGGGGCGAGCAGTCTCAGGCTGCGCGTTATACTGGTCGTCAGTCCCGTAGGACATTTCGTACAAGCTTAATCTGCTTTATCGCAGATTAGTAATCTGCGATTTGGCATCGCCCCCTCTGCTTTTCCGCAGCTAGTCGGGACAAATTCAGAGCGAAAGTCGTGCCATTTACCGGTTTTTATAAAAAATCGTTATCAATCAACAGCTTGAATGTTAGTTAAGTTGGCGAAGGACAATGTGCGACGGTTGTTTGACTGAAGTAGCGCTGTCGCTGGAGTGCCGCGTCGGGAAGCCGACGCGGCACAAATGCGACGTACGGTATTACTGGGCGTTGAAAGCCTGGCCGTTGATACCGGTGCTGTCCGGGCCCATCAGGTAGAGGTAGACCGGCATGATCTCCTCGGGGGTCGGGTTGTTCAGCGGATTTTCACCCGGATACGCCTGGGCGCGCATGCTGGTGCGGGTGGCCCCCGGGTTGATGCTGTTGGAGCGCACCGGAGCGACGGTGTCGACTTCGTCGGCCAGGGTTTGCATCAGGCCTTCAGTGGCGAATTTCGAGACGCCGTAAGCACCCCAATACGCGCGACCCTTGCGGCCGACGCTGCTGGAAGTGAACACCACCGAGGCATCCTGGGACAGCTTGAGCAGGGGCAGCAGGGTGCTGGTCAACATGAACATGGCGTTGACGTTGATCTGCATGACGCGCATGAAGTTTTCACCGGACAGCTGTTCGATCGGGGTGCGCGGACCGATGATCGACGCGTTGTGCAGCAAACCGTCGAGGTGGCCGAATTCGCCCTCGATCATCGCGGCCAGCTCATCGTATTGATGGGGCAGGGCGGTTTCCAGGTTGAACGGGATGACGGCTGGTTGCGGATGGCCGGCGGCTTCGATCTCGTCGTAGACCTGGGTCAGGTTGGCTTCGGTCTTGCCCAGCAACAGCACGGTGGCACCATGGGCGGCATAGGTTTTGGCGGCGGCGGCACCAATGCCACGACCGGCGCCGGTGACCAGGATGACCCGGTCCTTGAGCAGATCGGGGCGGGCGGAATAATCAAACATAAAAACCTCAACCAATCAGAATACGAGCGTCCGTTACGCGGTCCCTTGTAGGAGCTGGCTTGCCAGCGAAGGCGGCCAAAAGATCGATGCAAATTTCAGGGGCCTCTTCGCTGGCAAGCCAGCTCCTACAAAAAAACTTCAGCAGCCACAGAGGGCGCTATCGAGCACCTTGCGCAACTCCAGCGGATGATCGACCACCACATCCGCACCCCAATGCCGCGGATTGTCGTCCGGGTGGATATAACCGAACGTCACGGCGGCCGTCTTCGTGCCGGCATCGCGCCCCGATTCGATATCGCGCAGGTCATCGCCCACGAACAGCACGCTGGCCGGGTCGAGGTCGAGCATCTTGCAGGCGAGGATCAGCGGCTCCGGGTCAGGCTTGCTGTTTTTCACGTGATCCGGGCAGATCAGCAGCGCCGAGCGCTCGGCCAGCCCCAGCTGCTGCATGATCGGCTCGGCGAAACGCAGCGGCTTGTTGGTGACCACGCCCCAGATCAGGTTGGCCTTCTCGATGTCGGCCAGCAGTTCGCCCATGCCGTCGAACAGCTTGCTGTGCACCGCGCAACCCACCAGGTAGCGCTCGAGGAACTCCAGGCGCAATTCCTCGAAGCCCGGCGACTCCGGGTCCATGGCGAAGGTCACAGCGACCATTGCCTTGGCGCCGCCGGAGATTTCGTCGCGGATGTGCTTGTCGTTGATCGGTGGCAAACCCCGGTCGGCACGCATCGCCTGGCAAATCGCAATGAAGTCCGGCGCGGTGTCGAGCAGGGTGCCGTCCATGTCGAAAAGAACTGCTCTGATACGCATCGGCTTACTCCTCGCGCAGGGTCTGGATCATGTAGTTGACGTCCACGTCGGACGCCAGTTTGTAATGCTTGGTCAACGGGTTGTAGGTCAGGCCGATGATGTCCTTGACGGTCAGGCCGGCCATGCGGCTCCAGGCACCGAGCTCGGAAGGGCGGATGAATTTCTTGAAGTCGTGGGTGCCGCGTGGCAACAGCTTCATGATGTATTCGGCGCCGACGATGGCGAACAGGTACGCCTTCGGGTTGCGGTTGATGGTGGAGAAGAACACCTGGCCGCCCGGCTTGACCATACGGAAACAGGCGCGGATCACCGAGGACGGGTCCGGCACGTGCTCGAGCATTTCCAGGCAGGTGACCACGTCGAACTGCTCCGGCATCTCCTCGGCCAGGGCTTCGGCGGTGATCTGCCGATATTCGACGTTCACGCCCGATTCCAGCTGATGCAGTTGAGCGACCGCCAGTGGCGCTTCGCCCATGTCGATGCCGGTCACGGTCGCGCCGCGCTGGGCCATGGCTTCACTGAGGATGCCGCCGCCGCAACCGACGTCGAGGACTTTCTTGCCGGCCAGGCTGACGCGTTCGTCAATCCAGTTGACCCGCAGCGGGTTGATGTCGTGCAGCGGTTTGAATTCGCTCTCGCGGTCCCACCAGCGATGGGCCAGGGCTTCGAATTTGGCGATTTCGGCGTAGTCGACGTTGCTCATGGTTTAAGTCCTCTAAAACTTGAAAAATCCTGTAGCCCCGGGGTTGAGTCCGGGGGACTTACGATTCTTTGCGGCCGCTGATGCGCTGGCCCCAGGCCTTGGCGGTGGCGACGAGTTGCTGTTCGTCCATCCGTGTCAGGCGGCGGTCGTCGAGCAGTTGCTTGCCCGCGACCCAAAGGTGTTTCACGCAATCGCGGCCGGATGCATATATAAGCTGCGAAACCGGGTCGTAGACTGGCTGCTGGGCCAGGCTCGAGAGGTCGAAGGCGACGATGTCGGCGGCCTTGCCGACTTCCAGCGAGCCGACCTCGGCTTCGATCCCCAGTGCGCGGGCACCGTTGAGGGTGGCCATGCGCAGGGCGCTGTGGGCGCTGAGAGCCGTGGCCGAGCCTGCGACGGCCTTGGCCAGCAGGGCGGCGGTGCGGGTTTCGCCCAGCAGGTCCAGGTCATTGTTGCTGGCGGCGCCGTCGGTGCCGATGGCGACGTTGACCCCGGCCTGCCACAAGCGCTCCACCGGGCAGAAACCGCTGGCCAGCTTCAGGTTCGACTCGGGGCAGTGAATGACATGGGTGTTGCTTTCTACCAGCAACGCCAGGTCTTCCTCGCTGATCTGGGTCATGTGAACCGCCTGGAAGCGCGGCCCCAGCAAGCCCAGGCGCGCCAGGCGGGCCAGCGGGCGTTCACCGCGCTGTTCGAGCGTTTGCTGCACTTCGAAGGCGGTTTCATGCACATGCATGTGGATCGACGCGTCCAGCTCTTCGGCGATCACCCGGATTTTTTCCAGGTTTTCATCGCCCACGGTGTAGGGTGCATGGGGGCCGAAGGTGATTTTGATGCGTTCGTGATGCTTGAGGTCGCCAAACAGCTCGACGCCCTGGCGGATCGCCTCGTCCGCGGTGCTGGCGCCCGGGATCGGGAAGTCGAGGATCGGAATGGCGATTTGTCCGCGGATGCCGCTGTTATGTACGCGCTCGCTGGCAACCTTCGGGAAGAAATACATGTCAGAGAAACAGGTGATGCCACCCTTGAGTTGCTCGGCGATGGCCAGGTCCGTGCCGTCGCGGACGAAATCCTCGTCGACCCACTTGGCTTCGGCCGGCCAGATATGGTTTTCCAGCCAGGTCATCAGCGGCAGATCGTCGGCCAGGCCACGGAACAGGGTCATTGCCGCATGCCCGTGGGCGTTGATCAGGCCGGGGCTGAGCAGGATGTCCGGCAATTCGCGCACTTCGGTTGCGTTAAGCTGCAGGGCAGCGCTGCGTGGGCCGATGAAGGCGATGCGCCCGTCGCGGATGCCCAGGGCATGATCCTTGAGCACGACGCCAGCGGGTTCGACGGGTACCAGCCAGGTCGGCAGCAACAACAGATCGAGCGCAGGGGCAGTGTTCGGCATCGAGGATCGGTTCCAGTGCTTTTGTAAAGGATGGCGAAGTATACCCGAGCGTCTTCGCCGGGGGATCGCTATAATCGGCGGCTTTTGTTTCTGACTGCGGGGTGTTTGATGCGCGATCGACTGTTGGCTGCTGAGAAGGTGAAGGCCATCGATTGGCGTGATGGCACCCTGTACCTGCTGGATCAGCGAGTTTTGCCGTTCGAGGAAACCTGGATCGCCTGCACCAGCGCGGCGGCAGTGGCCGAAGCCATTCGCTCGATGGTAGTGCGCGGCGCGCCGGCCATTGGCATCAGTTCCGCCTATGGCGTTGTGCTGGCAGCGCGCGCCCGGTTTGCCGAGGGCGGCCACTGGCAGGCGGCGCTGGAGGAAGATTTTGCGCTGCTCGCCGATTCCCGTCCGACCGCGGTCAACCTGTTCTGGGCCCTTGGGCGCATGCGCGAGCGTCTGGATCGCCTGAAAAAACACGCAGATCCGCTGTCCGTGCTGGAAGCCGAGGCCCTGGCCATTCATGAAAGCGACCGCGAAGCCAACCTGACCATGGCGCAACTGGGCGTCGACCTGATCCGCAAGCACCAGGGCAACGCCCAGGCGATCATGACCCATTGCAACACCGGCGCACTGGCCACCGGTGGGTTCGGCACGGCGCTGGGGGTCATTCGCGGTGCCTTTATCGAGGGCATGGTCGAGCGCGTGTATGCCAGCGAAACCCGTCCATGGTTGCAAGGCTCCCGACTGACGGCCTGGGAGCTGGCCAACGAAGGCATTCCGGTGACCCTGCATGCCGACTCCGCCGCGGCGCATATCATGAAGATAAAGGGCGTCACCTGGGTCGTCGTCGGCGCGGATCGCATCACCGCGAATGGCGACGTGGCCAACAAGATCGGCACCTATCAGATGGCGGTCAATGCCATGCACCACGGGGTGCGTTTCATGGTGGTGGCGCCGAGTTCGACCATCGACATGAACCTGGCCAGTGGCGACGACATCGTGCTCGAAGAGCGCGATGGGCGCGAGCTGCTGGAGGTAGGTGGCCAGCGGCTCGGCGCCGATGTCGATGCGTTCAACCCGGTGTTCGACGTAACCCCGGCGGACCTGATCGATGCGATCGTCACCGAAAAAGGCATCGTCGAGCGGCCGGATACGGCGAAAATGACCCAGTTGATGTGCCGCAAGCGCCTCCATTGATTGCCGTGGCGTTTGAAAGGACGCCATCGCCAGCAGGCTGGCTCCCACAGGGTTTGTGATCGACACAGATCCCAGTAGGAGCGGGCTTGCCCACGAAGAGGCCCTGAAAGACAGTGAATCAGCCTGAATCAACCCCCCAATTCAGCATTCAACTCGGCTCTAAGCCTCTCTGATCCCCTTCAAGCCTGTCATCGGTCAACTAACTATGCTCCATGCGCATCAGGGGGATAGGTGCGTGGCGGCTCTTGTGATAACATCCGGCGGTTTCCAAGGTTGTCCTGCGGGGCGACCTTTACTGCGCAGATCCATGGCATAACTCGTTGATTTGTCGTAAGTCGGTGCACGGCACTCAGCCTGCAGCGGCGAGCTTCGTTCGTCCCATATGGATGTGACGAAGTTTCACCAGAAAAAGGAATCAGGCTTCTCATGGGCGAACTGGCCAAAGAAATCCTCCCGGTCAATATCGAAGACGAGCTGAAGCAGTCCTATCTCGACTACGCGATGAGCGTAATTGTCGGGCGGGCACTGCCGGATGCGCGCGATGGCTTGAAGCCCGTGCACCGGCGCGTGCTGTTCGCGATGAGCGAGCTGGGCAACGACTTCAACAAGCCGTACAAGAAATCTGCCCGTGTTGTCGGTGACGTGATCGGTAAGTATCACCCGCACGGTGATACCGCGGTGTACGACACCATCGTTCGGATGGCGCAGCCATTCTCCCTGCGCTACCTGCTGGTAGACGGCCAGGGCAACTTCGGTTCGGTGGACGGCGACAACGCCGCGGCCATGCGATACACCGAAGTGCGCATGACCAAGCTGGCGCACGAGCTGCTGGCCGACCTGCATAAGGAAACCGTGGACTGGGTGCCGAACTACGACGGCACCGAAATGATCCCGGCGGTCATGCCGACCCGTATTCCCAACCTGCTGGTCAACGGCTCCAGCGGTATCGCCGTGGGCATGGCGACCAACATTCCGCCGCACAACCTCGGTGAAGTCATCGACGGTTGCCTGGCGCTCATCGACAACCCCGAGCTGACCGTCGACGAGCTGATGCAATACATCCCCGGTCCGGACTTCCCGACCGCCGCGATCATCAACGGTCGCGCCGGCATCATCGAAGCCTACCGCACCGGTCGCGGCCGCATCTACATGCGCGCCCGCTCGATGATCGAAGACATCGACAAGGTCGGTGGCCGCCAGCAGATCGTCATCACCGAACTGCCTTACCAGCTGAACAAGGCTCGCCTGATCGAGAAGATCGCCGAGCTGGTAAAAGAGAAGAAGCTCGAAGGCATCACCGAACTGCGCGACGAGTCCGACAAGGACGGCATGCGCGTCGTGATCGAGCTGCGTCGTGGCGAAGTGCCTGAGGTGATCCTCAACAACCTCTACGCCCAGACCCAGCTGCAAGCGGTATTCGGTATCAACATCGTTGCGCTGATCGACGGCCGTCCACGCATCCTGAACCTCAAGGACCTGCTGGAAGCCTTCGTTCGTCACCGTCGCGAAGTCGTTACCCGCCGTACCGTGTTCGAACTGCGCAAGGCGCGCGAACGTGGTCACATCCTGGAAGGTCAAGCGGTTGCCCTGTCGAACATCGACCCGGTCATCGCCCTGATCAAGGCCTCGCCAACCCCGTCGGAAGCCAAGGAAGCGCTGGTCAGCACCCCTTGGGAGTCCTCCGCCGTTGTGGCGATGGTGGAACGTGCCGGCGCCGATTCGTGCCGTCCGGAAAACCTCGATCCGCAATACGGCCTGCGCGACGGCAAGTACTTCCTGTCGCCAGAGCAGGCGCAAGCCATCCTGGAACTGCGTCTGCACCGCCTGACCGGCCTGGAACACGAAAAACTGCTGGCCGAGTATCAAGAGATCCTCAACCAGATCGGCGAGCTGATCCGCATCCTCA
This sequence comes from Pseudomonas sp. PLMAX, assembly GCF_046042685.1. Classification (NCBI taxonomy): domain Bacteria; kingdom Pseudomonadati; phylum Pseudomonadota; class Gammaproteobacteria; order Pseudomonadales; family Pseudomonadaceae; genus Pseudomonas; species Pseudomonas sp. PLMAX. The sequence goes on from NZ_CP064949.1 coordinate 1,977,459, forward strand.
ACAGCGCCACGCGCCTGATGGAAGTGATCCGCGAAGAGCTGGAAGTGATCCGCGCCGAATACGGCGACGTGCGTCGCACCGAGATCCTCGATGCCCGTCTCGACCTGACCCTGGGCGACATGATCCCGGAAGAAGATCGCGTCGTGACCATTTCCCACGGTGGCTACGCCAAGACCCAGCCGCTGGCTGCGTACCAGGCCCAGCGTCGTGGCGGTAAAGGTAAGTCGGCGACCGGCGTCAAGGATGAGGACTACATCGCTCACCTGTTGGTGGCCAACAGCCACACCACGCTGCTGCTGTTCTCCAGCAAGGGCAAGGTGTACTGGCTGAAAACCTACGAAATCCCGGAAGCTTCCCGCGCCGCCCGTGGTCGTCCGCTGGTCAACCTGCTGCCGCTGGATGACGGTGAATACATCACCACCATGCTGCCGGTCGAGGAATACACCGAAGGTCACTTCATCTTCATGGCCACCGCCAACGGCACCGTGAAGAAGACCCCGCTGGAATCCTTCAGCCGTCAACGCAGCGTCGGCCTGATCGCGCTGGAGCTGGACGAAGGCGACGTGCTGATCTCCGCGGCCATCACCGACGGCGAACGCGAAGTCATGCTGTTCTCCGACGGCGGCAAGGTCACTCGCTTCAAGGAATCCGACGTTCGCGCCATGGGCCGTACCGCCCGCGGTGTACGCGGCATGCGTCTGCCAGAAGGGCAGAAGCTGATTTCCATGCTGATCCCGGAAGAAGGCAGCCAGATCCTCACCGCTTCGGCGCGTGGTTACGGCAAGCGCACTGCGATCACCGAGTTCCCTGAGTACAAGCGTGGCGGCCAGGGCGTGATCGCCATGGTCAGCAACGATCGTAACGGCCGTCTGGTCGGTGCGGTCCAGGTGCTCGATGGCGAGGAGATCATGCTGATTTCCGACCAGGGTACCCTGGTGCGTACCCGTGTCGACGAAGTGTCCAGCCTGGGTCGTAACACCCAGGGCGTGACCCTGATCAAGCTGGCCAGCGATGAAACGCTGGTCGGTCTGGAGCGGGTCCAGGAGCCATCGGAAGTCGAGGGTGAAGAGCTGGAAGGTGAAGAAGGTGCCGGGTTCGAGGGCAATGTCGTGATCGACGACATCGTCGAGGACCAGCAACTCGACGCCGCCGCTGACGAAGAACCACAGGAATAAGCGGGTAAGCAGGGGGCGGATGAAAATTCGCCCCCTTGTTGTTTGTCCTGTACGAAAAAAATCGACACCCACGACGATCAAATGTGGGAGCGGGCTTGCTCGCGAAGACGGACTGACATCCAATAAAGATGTCGCCAGTCCAATCGCTTTCGCGAGCAAGCCCGCTCCCACATTAGATTGGTGTCGGCTGATGATTTATTGCGTGATACCACCAAATCAGAGCGAGATTGGATGTGAGCAAGAGAGCCTATAACTTCTGTGCCGGTCCTGCGGCGCTTCCCGAAGCTGTCCTGCAGCGCGCCCAGGGTGAACTCCTCGACTGGCACGGCAAGGGTCTGTCGGTCATGGAAATGAGCCATCGCAGCGATGAGTTCGTGTCCATCGCCACCAAGGCCGAGCAGGATCTGCGTGATCTGCTGAATATCCCCTCGAACTATAAAGTGCTGTTCCTGCAAGGTGGCGCCAGCCAGCAATTTGCCCAGATTCCCCTGAACCTGCTGCCGGAAAATGGCTCCGCGGACTATATCGACACCGGTATCTGGTCGCAGAAAGCCATCGAAGAAGCGTCGCGCTTCGGCCACGTCAATGTTGCCGCCACCGCCAAGCCGTACGACTACTTCGCCATTCCTGGCCAGAACGAATGGAAGCTGTCGAAAGACGCGGCCTACGTGCACTACGCACCGAACGAAACCATCGGCGGCCTGGAATTCCAGTGGATTCCCGAGACCGGTGATGTTCCGCTGGTGGCCGACATGTCCTCGGACATCCTCTCGCGTCCGGTGGATGTCTCGCGTTTCGGCATGATCTACGCCGGCGCCCAGAAGAACATCGGCCCGAGCGGCATCGTGGTCAACATCGTGCGTGAAGACCTGCTGGGTCGCGCCCGTTCCCAGTGCCCGACCATGCTCGACTACAAGGTCGCGGCCGACAACGGTTCGATGTACAACACCCCGCCGACCCTGGCCTGGTATCTCTCCGGCCTGGTGTTCGAGTGGCTCAAGGAGCAGGGCGGCGTCGAAGCCATCGGCAAGCTCAATGACGTCAAGCAGCGCACGCTGTACGACTTCATCGACGCCAGCGGCCTCTACAGCAACCCGATCAACAAGTCGGACCGCTCGTGGATGAACGTGCCGTTCCGCCTGGCCGACGATCGTCTGGACAAGCCGTTCCTGGCCGGTGCCGACGAGCGTGGCCTGCTGAACCTCAAGGGCCACCGTTCCGTGGGCGGCATGCGCGCCTCCATCTATAACGCCGTCGACATCAACGCGGTCAACGCGCTGGTGGCGTACATGGCAGAGTTCGAGAAGGAACACGGCTAATGTCTGAGCAAGAACTCAAGGCACTGCGCGTTCGCATTGATGCTCTGGACACTAAAGTCCTGGAGCTGATCAGTGAGCGTGCGCGTTGCGCCCAGGAAGTCGCGCGAGTAAAGATGGCCTCGCTGGCCGAAGGCGAAGTGCCGGTGTTCTATCGTCCCGAGCGCGAAGCTCAAGTGCTCAAGCGTGTCATGGAGCGCAACCAGGGGCCGCTGGGCAACGAAGAGATGGCGCGGCTGTTCCGCGAAATCATGTCCTCGTGCCTGGCCCTCGAGCAGCCGCTGAAAGTGGCGTACCTCGGTCCTGAAGGCACCTTCACCCAGGCTGCGGCCATGAAGCACTTCGGCCACGCCGTGATCAGCAAGCCGATGGCGGCCATCGACGAAGTGTTCCGCGAAGTGGCGGCCGGTGCGGTGAACTTTGGCGTGGTCCCGGTGGAAAACTCCACCGAAGGCGCGGTCAACCACACCCTCGACAGCTTCCTTGAGCACGACATGGTGATCTGTGGTGAGGTCGAGCTGCGGATCCACCATCACCTGTTGGTCGGTGAAAACACCAAGACCGACAGCATCAGCCGCATCTACTCCCACGCCCAGTCCCTGGCCCAGTGCCGCAAGTGGCTGGACGCCCATTACCCGAATGTCGAGCGCGTGGCGGTGTCCAGCAACGCCGAAGCGGCCAAGCGGGTCAAGGGTGAGTGGAACTCGGCGGCGATCGCCGGCGACATGGCGGCCGGCCTCTACGGGCTGACCCGCCTGGCCGAGAAAATCGAGGACCGTCCGGACAACTCCACGCGCTTCCTCATGATCGGTAACCAGGAAGTGCCGCCGACCGGCGACGACAAGACGTCGATCATCGTATCGATGAGCAACAAGCCGGGCGCGCTGCACGAATTGCTGGTGCCGTTCCACGACAACGGCATCGACCTGACGCGAATCGAGACCCGTCCATCGCGCAGCGGCAAATGGACCTACGTGTTCTTCATCGATTTCGTCGGCCACCACCGCGATCCGCTGGTAAAAGGTGTGCTGGAAAAGATCAGCCAGGAAGCAGTAGCACTCAAAGTGCTGGGTTCCTACCCGAAAGCAGTTCTCTAAGGGGCGGTAGCAAATGAGTGGCAATTTCCTCGCTCTGGCACAGCCGGGCGTGCAACAACTTTCGCCATACGTTCCGGGCAAACCCGTGGACGAACTGGCGCGTGAGCTGGATCTCGATCCGGCCAGCATCGTCAAGCTGGCCAGCAACGAAAACCCGCTGGGCGCGAGCCCCAAGGCCCTGGCGGCCATCCGTGAAGAGTTGGCTGAGCTGACTCGTTATCCGGATGGCAACGGTTTTGCGCTCAAGACCCTGCTGGCCGAGCAGTGCCGTGTCGAACTTAACCAGGTGACGCTGGGCAATGGCTCCAACGACATCCTTGAGTTGGTCGCTCGCGCCTACCTGGCGCCAGGCCTCAACGCGGTGTTCAGCGAGCATGCGTTTGCGGTCTACCCGATCGTGACCCAGGCCGTCGGCGCCCAGGCCAAAGTGATTCCGGCCAAGGACTGGGGGCATGACCTGCCGGCGATGCTGGCGGCCATCGATGCCAATACCCGCGTGGTCTTCATCGCCAACCCGAACAATCCGACCGGGACCTGGTTCGATACCGAGGCGCTGGACGAATTCCTCCAGGACGTGCCTGAGCACGTGCTGGTGGTGCTGGACGAGGCCTACATCGAATACGCCGAAGGCAGCGACCTGCCGGACGGCCTGGACTTCCTCGCGGCTTACCCGAACCTGCTGGTGTCGCGCACATTCTCCAAGGCCTACGGCCTGGCGGCGTTGCGCGTCGGCTATGGCTTGTCCACCGCCGTGGTCGCCGATGTGCTGAACCGCGTGCGCCAGCCGTTCAACGTCAACAGCCTGGCCTTGGCCGCTGCCTGCGCTGCGCTGCAGGACGCCGAATACCTGGCTGAAAGCCGTCGTTTGAATGAGTCCGGCATGCAGCAACTGGAAGCGGGTTTCCGTGATCTGGGGCTGGGCTGGATTCCATCCAAAGGCAACTTCATCTGCGTTGACCTCGGTCAGGTGGCGGCCCCGGTGTTCCAGGGGCTGCTGCGCGAAGGCGTGATCGTGCGTCCGGTGGCCAACTACGGCATGCCGAACCACTTGCGCATCACCATTGGCCTGCCGGCGGAAAACAGCCGCTTCCTCGAGGCGCTGGCCAAGGTTCTGGCCCGTGGTTGATGTCACTGCACTGCAATCTGCTGAGCCCATGATCGGACGCCTGGTGGTGGTCGGTCTGGGGTTGATCGGCGGTTCGTTTGCCAAGGGTTTGCGTGAAAGTGGCCTGTGCCGCGAAGTGGTCGGTGTCGATCTCGACCCGCAGTCGCGCAAACTCGCGGTTGAGCTGGGTGTGGTGGATCGCTGCGAAGATGACCTGGCGGTTGCTTGCCAGGGCGCCGACGTGATCCAGTTGGCCGTGCCGATCCTTGCCATGGAAAAAATGCTCGGCCGTCTGGCGGGCATGGACCTGGGGCAAGCGATCCTGACTGACGTCGGCAGCGCCAAGGGCAATGTCGTGCGTGCGGCGTGCGAAGCTTTTGGTGGCATGCCGGCGCGTTTCGTGCCGGGCCACCCGATCGCCGGTTCCGAGCAGAGCGGGGTGGAAGCCTCCAATGCCGAACTGTTCCGTCGCCATAAAGTGATCCTGACACCGCTGGAGCAGACCGATCCGCAGGCCCTGGCCGTGGTCGATCGTCTGTGGCGCGAGTTGGGCGCCGATGTCGAGCACATGCAGGTCGAACGCCACGACGAAGTGTTGGCGGCCACCAGTCATCTGCCGCACTTGCTGGCATTCGGCCTGGTCGACTCGCTGGCCAAGCGCAATGAAAACCTTGAGATCTTCCGTTACGCTGCGGGCGGTTTCCGCGATTTCACAAGAATCGCCGGAAGCGACCCGGTCATGTGGCATGACATCTTCCTCGCCAACCGCGAAGCTGTCCTGCGCACACTCGATACATTTCGCAGCGACCTCGACGCCTTGCGCGACGCGGTCGATGCAGGGGATGGGCACCAATTATTGGGCGTTTTCACTCGCGCCCGGGTTGCCCGCGAGCATTTCAGTAAAATCCTGGCCCGTCGGGCCTATGTGGACGCTATGAATTCCAACGATCTGATTTTCCTGGCTCAACCTGGTGGCCGCCTGTCCGGTCGGATTCGCGTACCAGGTGACAAGTCGATTTCCCACCGTTCGATCATGCTGGGCTCCCTGGCCGAAGGCGTGACTGAAGTCGAAGGCTTCCTCGAGGGCGAAGACGCCCTGGCGACCCTGCAGGCGTTCCGCGACATGGGCGTGGTCATCGAAGGCCCGCACCATGGTCGTGTGACCATTCACGGTGTCGGCCTGCATGGCCTCAAGCCAGCACCGGGACCGATCTACCTGGGCAACTCCGGTACCTCGATGCGCCTGTTGTCCGGCCTGCTGGCGGCACAGGACTTCGACAGCACCCTGACCGGCGACGCTTCGCTGTCCAAGCGCCCGATGAATCGCGTGGCCAACCCGCTGCGTGAAATGGGTGCTGTGATCGAGACCGCCGCTGAAGGCCGTCCGCCGATGACCATTCGCGGTGGTAACAAGCTCAAGGGCCTGACCTACACCATGCCAATGGCCAGTGCCCAGGTTAAATCCTGCCTGCTGCTGGCGGGTCTGTACGCCGAAGGCAAGACCACTGTCACCGAGCCTGCACCGACTCGCGACCACACCGAGCGCATGCTGCGTGGCTTCGGCTACCCGGTCAGCGTCAACGGTGCCACCGCTTCGGTCGAGTCCGGCCACAAGCTGACCGCGACCCACATCGAAGTGCCGGGCGACATCTCGTCGTCGGCGTTCTTCCTGGTGGCCGCGTCGATCGCCGAGGGTTCGGAGCTGGTACTGGAGCACGTCGGCATCAACCCGACCCGCACCGGCGTGATCGACATCCTGCGCCTGATGGGCGCCGACATTACCCTGGAAAACCAGCGTGAAGTCGGCGGCGAGCCAGTGGCGGACCTGCGCGTGCGAGCGGCTAAACTCAAGGGTATCGAGATTCCCGAGGCGCTGGTTCCGTTGGCGATCGACGAATTCCCGGTGCTGTTCGTCGCTGCGGCCTGCGCCGAAGGGCGTACCGTGCTGCGCGGTGCAGAAGAGCTGCGGGTCAAGGAGTCGGACCGGATCCAGGTCATGGCCGATGGCTTGCTGGCGCTGGGCGTCAAGTGTGAACCGACCCCGGATGGCATCATCATCGATGGCGGTTCGATCGGTGGCGGTGAAGTCCATGGTCACGGCGACCACCGGATTGCCATGGCCTTCAGCGTTGCCTCGCTGCGCGCCACTGCGCCGATCCGCATCCATGACTGCGCCAACGTGGCGACCTCGTTCCCCAACTTCCTCGCGCTGTGCGCGCAGGTCGGTATCCGCGTTGCGCAAGAGGCCCAGTCGTGAAGAGCATTGCACCGGTCATCACCATCGATGGGCCAAGCGGCTCGGGCAAAGGCACCATAGCCGGGATCCTGGCCAGGCGCCTGGGCTGGAACCTGCTGGATTCCGGTGCGCTGTACCGCCTGCTGGCATTCGCTGCGCATAACCACGGCGTCGACCTGACCAATGAAGAGTTGCTGAAAAAACTCGCCGCTCATCTGGATGTGCAATTCATCGCGGCGACCGAAGGTCAGCTGCAGCGCATCATCCTGGAGGGTGACGAAGTCAGTGATGTGATCCGTACCGAAAGCGTCGGTTCGGGTGCCTCCCAGGTGGCTGCATTGCCCGCGGTGCGCGAGGCGCTGCTGCAGCGCCAGCGCGCTTTCCAGGAAGCGCCGGGCCTGGTGGCCGATGGTCGCGACATGGGTACCGTGGTATTTCCGGACGCACCGCTGAAGATTTTCCTGACCGCAAGCGCCGAGGAAAGGGCGCGCCGTCGATATTTGCAGTTGAAGGGCAAAGTCGAGGGTGTTAGTCTGTCGAGTCTGCTAGATGAGATACGTGCACGCGATGAGCGTGACACCCAGCGAGCGGTAGCCCCGCTCAAGCCGGCGGCTGACGCCATACAGCTGGATTCCACGGAATTATCCATCGACCAGGTGCTGGAACGCATCATGAGCGAGATCGCCATTCGCGATATCGCCGGGTGACCAAGAAGGCCGCAGGGGACCAGTCATAGTCCTGGGGCGCTTCTTCTAAATGAAACTAACCCACACCGTCTGGGGTGTGGAGATGGGCGTATTCTTCGCCCTCATCAACAGGAATTAAAATGAGCGAAAGCTTTGCGGAACTCTTTGAAGAAAGCCTAAAAACCCTGAACCTTCAGGCAGGCTCCATCATCACCGGTGTTATCGTTGATATCGATTACCAAGCTCGCTGGGTAACCGTTCACGCTGGCCTGAAGTCTGAAGCACTCATCCCGCTTGAGCAGTTCTACAACGACGCTGGCGACCTGACTATCAACGTCGGTGACGAAGTTCACGTTGCGCTGGACTCGGTAGAAGACGGCTTTGGCGAAACCAAGCTGTCCCGTGAAAAAGCCAAGCGCGCTGAATGCTGGATTGTTCTGGAAGCTGCCTTCGCAGCCGAAGAAGTGGTCAAGGGCGTTATCAACGGTAAGGTTAAAGGCGGCTTCACTGTCGACGTTAACGGCATCCGTGCGTTCCTGCCAGGTTCTCTGGTTGACGTCCGTCCAGTGCGCGACACCACGCACCTGGAAGGCAAAGAGCTGGAATTCAAGGTCATCAAGCTGGACCAGAAGCGCAACAACGTTGTCGTTTCCCGTCGTAGCGTCCTGGAAGCCGAGAACTCCGCCGAGCGCGAAGCTCTGCTGGAATCCCTGCAGGAAGGCCAACAAGTCAAAGGTATCGTCAAGAACCTCACCGATTACGGCGCATTCGTCGATCTGGGTGGCGTCGATGGCCTGCTGCACATTACCGACATGGCTTGGAAGCGTATCAAGCATCCTTCCGAAATCGTCAACGTTGGCGACGAGATCGATGTCAAGGTTCTGAAGTACGATCGCGAGCGCAATCGTGTTTCCCTGGGCCTGAAGCAACTGGGCGAAGATCCATGGGTTGCTATCAAAGCCCGTTACCCAGAAAGCACTCGCGTTACCGCTCGTGTAACCAACCTGACCGACTACGGCTGCTTCGCTGAGCTGGAAGAAGGCGTTGAAGGTCTGGTACACGTTTCCGAAATGGACTGGACCAACAAGAACATCCACCCTTCGAAAGTCGTACAAGTCGGCGACGAAGTGGAAGTTATGGTTCTGGACATCGACGAAGAGCGTCGTCGTATCTCCCTGGGCATCAAGCAGTGCAAATCTAACCCATGGGAAGATTTCTCTGGCCAGTTCAACAAGGGCGATAAAATCTCCGGCACCATCAAGTCGATCACCGATTTCGGTATCTTCATTGGTCTGGACGGCGGCATCGACGGCCTGGTTCACCTGTCCGACATCTCCTGGAACGAAGTTGGCGAAGAAGCTGTTCGTCGTTTCAAGAAGGGCGACGAGCTGGACACCGTTATCCTGTCGGTTGACCCAGAGCGCGAGCGCATCTCCCTGGGTATCAAGCAACTGGAAAGCGATCCGTTCTCCGAGTACGTTCAAGAGAACGACAAAGGCGCAATCGTTAAGGGCATCGTGAAAGAAGTTGACGCTAAAGGCGCCATCATCACCCTGGCCGACGATATCGAAGCGACTCTGAAAGCCTCCGAAATCAGCCGTGACCGCGTTGAAGACGCGCGCAACGTTCTGAAAGAAGGCGAAGAAGTAGAAGCCAAGATCATCAGCGTTGACCGCAAGAGCCGCGTAATCCAGCTCTCGATCAAGTCGAAAGACGTTGAAGAAGAGAAAGAAGCGATCCAGAGCCTGCGCGACAAGCCGCAAGCTGGTTCGGATGCTCCAGTAGCCACCACTCTGGGTGACCTGCTGCGTGCACAAATGGAAAAACAGAACTAAGTTCTGACTTTCTGTAAAAAAGGGCGACTTCGGTCGCCCTTTTTTGTGCCTGAAATTTGGCTCACGCCCTGTAGGAGCTGCCGCAGGCTGCGATCTTTTCGGGTAAACCCGAAACATTACCTCACCAAAACTGTCTGTTTCTTTAGCAGGATCAATCGCTTATTTGCAGCTAATCTTAGCTTGGGGTAATCGACGGTCAGGCGCTGTGCCTGGCATAAGGATGTGAATGAAAACGCTCGTAGTCGTGATGGCAGTGCTGGCATTGGCGGGGTGTGCCACCAGTGCAAGAACGCATGCCGTGCGTGGGGTCAGTGGTATCGAGATCGATTGCTCGGGGCTGGGGTCGAGCTGGGAAAGGTGTCAGAAGCGCGCAGCCAAAGAATGCAAAGGTGCAGGCTATACAGTCGTGGCACGGTCCGATGATGCAAAGGAAGAAGAGGAAGATTTTCTCTTCGGCTTCAATCCCGCGGGTTTAGTTACGCGGACGATGCTGGTTATCTGCAGGTGAGTGGATGGGCAGGGCGTTGCACCGCCGGAGGCAGAAAAACAGGGTGCAGGATGGGGGCTGTTCAAATTTGTCAGGGCATGCTAAAACCTTTGAAGCGCTGATCTAGCTGCTTGAAAAAGAAGGGAAAATTATGACGAAGTCGGAGTTGATCGAACGAATTGTCACCCATCAAGGGCTGCTCTCATCAAAGGATGTGGAGCTGGCCATCAAGACCATGCTTGAGCAAATGTCCCAATGCCTGGCCACCGGCGATCGTATCGAGATCCGTGGTTTTGGCAGCTTCTCCTTGCACTACCGCGCTCCGCGCGTAGGCCGCAACCCAAAAACCGGCCAGTCCGTCAGCCTTGACGGTAAATTCGTTCCGCATTTCAAGCCGGGCAAAGAACTGCGCGATCGCGTGAACGAGGATGAGGAGGAGGGGTTTTGATATCAGCAGCACTTCAAGGGGGCGCTGATGCGTAACCTCAAGCGCGTATTGCTCGCGGTATTCGTTCTATTGGTGATTTTGGCGATCCTGGTGTTCGTTCTCGAGAACCAGCAATCGGTTACGCTCCTGTTCCTGGGTTGGGCGGGGCCGCAACTGCCTGTTTCGGTGGTTATGGTGATTGCGTTGTTGGTTGGCATGGTGATCGGTCCCATTATTGGCTGGTTGCTGGCGCGCTCCTCGGGAGCATCGCGCAAGCGCCTTGTTTGATTGCACTGTACATAGTCATCACTCATGGCGTCGTCGGATAGATTTGCAGCGTCGGCGGTCATGACAAAAGCAGAATATTGAAGCGATGCAAGCTCTTGGCGCATTGCTCGATGGCTTCTCCTTGTGCTCCATTCTTCGGCCATATTCCAGTCTGATTACCAGCGTAGAACCGTCCTGGCCATGTCCAATGCTGTGCAGTCGACGCTAATAAACCCCTGCTTCAAGCATCCTGGCTTAACTCAAGAACCAAATTCAGGGAGCGGGACTTCGCTCGATAGTTATCGAAGGTGCTGGATTGATGGGGGCTGATGGTTAATGCTATTTTGCTCGCTCGAAGGAGCAGTATTTATCTGTTTTCAAATGATTTTTTGTCTCCTGTCGGCGCATGAGTTATTAATTCCCAATACTAGCTGTAGAATGGCCAGTAGAAGTATTCGACCCTGGTCCGATGCTGCATTTCGATCTCGATTGGCTTGTTTTTTTTCTTGAGAAAGGTGTCATTACCGAGCAGCCTCCGCAGAGTTGGGGGAGCGTGCAGGAACACCAGAAAAGCGAGTGCAGCTAAGGCTAGAAGGTTGGAACGACTTACAGCTGTCAATCCTGCTAGTGACTATGATGCAGGAATGACTGGACACATAACTGAGCCCCACTTGCTGGTTTCAGCTGCCAGAAGGGGATTAAGGACTTAGAGCATGGAACTGATTCCCGTAATTTTGTCTGGTGGTGTAGGTAGCCGGTTGTGGCCTGTTTCTCGAGAAGCTCATCCCAAGCCGTTCATGGAGCTGCCAGATGGTCAGAATCTGATCCAGAAAACCTTTCTGCGCGCTTCACGCCTGGAAGGGGTTGTGGAGGTTCTAACGGTGACCAACCGTGAGCTCCTGTTCAAGACTGAAGACGAGTACGGTGCGGTCAACAAAGCCAAGCTTGCTCAGGGATTCATTCTGGAACCTTTCGGCCGTAATACAGCTGCTGCCGTTGCCGCTGCTGCGCTCCAACTGGAAGCCACGCATGGCCCGGATGCACAGATGCTGGTGTTGGCTGCCGACCATCTGATCCAGGACGAAAAAGCCTTTGCCGAGGCAGTGCTCAGCGCTACGAAGCTTGCAGCCGAAGGCTGGCTGGTAACGTTCGGTATTCAGCCGACTTATCCTGAAACCGGGTTTGGTTACATTGAAGCGCAAAAGGACGCACCACTGAAGGGTGGTTTGAAGGTTGCGCGCTTCGTTGAAAAGCCAGATCTGAATACAGCACAAAGCTATGTCAGCGCAGGAAACTACTTCTGGAACTCCGGGATGTTCTGTTTCCGGGTGGGCACGGTGCTGGAAGAGTTGCGCCAGCATGCTCCGGAAGTCGTAGAGGCAGTTAGCAGAACGATCGAAGTTTCGCGCCTGACCTCTTCCAACAAGTACCGTTGTCTGGCGCTTGATGCAGACTCGTTTGCGGAAGTTCCAGATATTTCCATTGATTATGCGTTAATGGAGCGTTCGTCCAAAGTGGCTACCGTTCCGTGCGATATCGGTTGGAGCGACATCGGCTCCTGGAATGCGGTCAGTGAATTGACCGACGCTGACGAGAACGGCAACCGATTTGAAGGTGAAGTGCTGTCTCACGGCTCGCGTAACAACTACGTGAACAGTGAGGGCCGCCTGACTGCACTGGTCGGCGTGCAAGACCTGCTAGTGATCGATACACCTGACGCGGTGATGATTGCCCACAAGGATCACGCACAAGACGTAAAACATATCGTCAACCAGCTCAAGGCATCCAGCCACACCGTACATTTGCTCCACCGCACTGTGCACCGTCCTTGGGGTACCTACACGACACTGGAAAACGGTGAGCGCTTCAAGATCAAGCGTATTGTGGTGAAGCCTGGCGCATCCCTGTCACTGCAAATGCATCACCACCGCAGCGAGCACTGGATCGTGGTCAGCGGTACTGCAGTCGTCGTCAACGATCAGAAAGAGTTGATGCTCCATACCAATGAATCGACCTTCATTCGCGCAGGTCACAAACACCGCCTGAAAAACCCGGGTGTGATTGATCTGGTGCTGATCGAAGTGCAGAGTGGCGACTATCTGGGCGAAGACGACATCGTTCGTTTCGAGGACAAGTACGGCCGCTGCGACGCCTGATCCTGGCCTTCCCGCTGGCCCGGCACTTCAATGAGGTGCCGGGCCAGTCTTTGGTGGCAATCCAATGCCAACCTCGTCTTCAAATCGGCGGCTGCTCACCCGGCGCCACATCAAGTGAGATGTATGTACGCACCTATCCAGACTCGTTGCTTCAAAGCCTATGACATCCGTGGCCAAGTGCCCGCCGACCTCAACAAGGATGTTGCCTACCGCATCGGCCGTGCCCTGGTGGCCGAACTTGGCGGACGCACCTACGTGGTCGGGCGCGACATGCGTCTGGAAAGTCCGGATCTGTCCCGCGCCATGATGCTGGGCCTGACCGAAGGCGGTGCCGACGTGATTGACATGGGCCTGTGCGGTACCGAAGAAGTCTACTTCGCCACCAGCCATTACCAAGCCGATGGCGGCATTATGGTCACTGCCAGCCATAACCCCAAGGGTTACAACGGCATGAAGCTGGTGCGTGAGCAGTCCCGCCCGATCAGCGGCGACACCGGCCTCAACGATATTCGCCAGCGCGTGGAAGCCGGCGACCTTGGCGTGCAAGCCACCACGCCAGGCATCGTCCGCGAGGCGTTTGACAAGACCGCCTACATCGATCACCTGCTAACCTACGTAGACCTGTCGGCACTGAAGTCTCTCAAGGTTCTAGCCGACCCCGGCAACGGCGCCGTCGGCCCTGTCCTGGAGCTGCTCAAGGCACGCCTGCCACTGGAAATTACCATCATCAATGGCGAGCCGGATGGCAACTTCCCCAACGGCATCCCCAACCCGCTGCTGCCTGAGAACCGCGACCTGACCCGCCAGGCCGTGCTCGATACCGGTGCCGACATGGGCATCGCTTTCGATGGCGATTTTGACCGCTGCTTCTTCTTCGACAACCAGGGCCGCTTCATCGAAGGCTACTACCTAGTTGGCCTGTTGGCGGAAATGCTGCTGGCCAAGCATCCTGGCGGCAAGATCATCCACGATCCGCGCCTGACCTGGAACACCATCGAACAAGTCGAGGCCGCGGGTGGCGTAGCCATCCAAAGCAAGACCGGCCATGCGTTCATCAAGGAGCGCATGCGCGCCGAAGATGCCGTATACGGCGGTGAAATGAGCGCCCACCACTATTTCCGCGATTTCGCCTACTGCGACAGCGGAAATATCCCATGGCTGCTGGTTGCCGAGCTGATGAGCGTAACCGGCAAGAGCCTCGCCCAACTGGTGGATGAGCGCATTGCCGCCTTCCCGTGCAGTGGCGAAATCAATTACGAGGTCGCCGACGTCAAGGGCGCCATCGAGAAAATTCTCGACTTCTATACGCCGCAGGGCCCGAGCGTCGACCGGACTGACGGTATCAGCGTCGAATTCGCTGACTGGCGCTTCAGCCTGCGTGGTTCGAACACCGAACCGTTGCTGCGCCTGAACGTCGAAAGCCGCGCCGACGAAGCGCTGGTGGCGCAACGTGTCGCTGAAATCACCCGTCTGATACAAGGATAACTATGTTCGGCATGCTCCGGGGCATCTGGGACTACAGAGGCTTCATTCTCACGTCCATCAAGAACGAGTTCATTTCGCGGTTCGCGCGCAGCAAGTTGGGCGGGTTGTGGATGATCATCCATCCCCTGGCACAGGTAGCCATTTATGCGCTGATTCTGTCCAATGTCCTCGGTGCGCGACTGCCGGGCATCGAGAACAAGTACGCCTACGCGTTGTACCTGATTGCCGGCATCCTGGCCTGGAACCTGTTCGCCGAGATTATCGGGCGCTGCCTGACGGTGTTCATCGACCAGGGTAACCTGATGAAGAAGATGCGCTTTCCGCGTATCGCGCTGCCATTGATCGTGGTGGGTTCGTGCCTGCTCAACAACTTGCTGCTGTTCGCCGCGGTGATGATCATCTTCGCCGTGCTGGGTCACGCGCCCAACGTGCAGATGCTGTGGCTGCTACCTCTGACCCTGGCGGTGGTGGCCCTAGCGGTTGGCATTGGCCTAGTGCTGGGCGTGTTGAACGTCTTCCTGCGCGATATCGGCCAGGTGGTCCCGATCATCATGCAGGTGTGGTTCTGGTTCACCCCAATCGTCTATTCGGTGAACATCGTGCCTGATTACCTCAAGGGTACGCTGGACGCCAATCCGATGTATCCGATCGTTTCTGCCTACCATAACGTTCTGGTCTACAAAGTTGCCCCCAACCTGGCCGAAATTGGAGGGATCTTCGTAGTTGCCCTCTGCCTCATGGTGCTGGGATTATTCCTGTTTCGCCGGGCCTCCGCGGAAATGGTGGACTCCCTATGACTCTTCTGTCCGTCAACAATGTCGGCAAGGCCTACCGCAGCTACCGCTCGGAATGGCAGCGTATCGCCCGCTGGTTCTATCTGCCGGTCAAGGCCAGCAGTGAGCACTGGGTGCTCAAACACATCAGTTTCAATATCCAGGCCGGCGAAGCCATCGGCCTGGTCGGTCAGAACGGCGCCGGTAAGTCGACCCTGCTGAAAATGATCACCGGCACCCTGCAGCCCACCGAAGGCAGGGTGCACGTCAATGGCCGCATCGCGGCCATCCTGGAGCTGGGCATGGGCTTCAATGGCGAACTCACCGGTCGCCAGAACGTTTACCACGCAGCCGGCCTGATGGGTTTCAATACCGAGCAGATCGACAGTGTGATCGCCGATATCGAAGATTTTGCCGAAATCGGCGATTACTTCGACCAGGCAGTGCGCACCTACTCGAGCGGCATGCAGATGCGGGTAGCGTTCTCTGTGGCGACCGCGTTCCGCCCAGAAATCCTCATTATCGATGAGGCCCTGTCAGTGGGGGACAGCTACTTCCAGCACAAGAGTTTCGGCCGCATCAAAGAGTTTCAGAAAGCCGGCACTACCCTGCTGATCGTCTCTCATGACCGTGGTGCCATCCAGGCCCTTTGCAACCGCGCGATCCTGATCGATGGCGGCACCGTCATCAAGGACGGCCCGCCTGAGGAGGTGATGGATTACTACAACGCCATCATTGCCCAGAAGGAGAATGCCACTGTCGAGGTGCAGACCTTGGCCGACGGCCTGGTCCAGACACGGTCGGGCAGTGGCAAGGCGAGCATCAACAGCGTGGCCCTATATAACGCCGACGGTGCGCCGGTCGAGTACATCTCGGTAGGTGAAGAGGTTTGCTTGAGCATCCAGGTCAAAATCAATACGCCTCTGCCAGAGCTGGTGGTGGGGTATGTGATAAAGGATCGACTTGGTCAGGATGTATTCGGTACCAATACCCATCATCTGAAGTGTCAGCGTACCGACCTGCGCGAAGGTGAATTGCTGACCTATCGCTTCCGCTTCCTGGCCAACATGGGAGTGGGGTCTTATTCGGTAGCTATCGCGTTGCATGCCAGCGATACCCATATTGCCGATAACTATGAGTGGCGTGACCTTGCGTTGCTGTTCAACGTTGTGAACATGTCCGAGAAAACCTTCGTTGGCCTCGCGTGGATCCCGCCGACCGTGGAGTGCAAGTAATGAATGCTGGTTTCTACAGGGCTTTCGAGGATCGCTACCGTGGCTCGAGGGAGTTGATCACGCAGCGGTTGGAAGTGTATCTACCGTTTCTTGAGCCGCTGAAGTCGATTTTTGACGACTACCCCGTGCTCGATATTGGCTGCGGTCGGGGAGAATGGCTGCAGCTATTGATGCGCGAAGGCTATGCCCCGGTTGGCGTTGACCTGGATGATGGCATGCTCGAAGGCTGCAAAGCTTTGCAGTTGCCCGCTCACAAGGATGATGCCCTCAACGCCCTGCGCAAGCTCGACGATTGTAGCCAGGTAGCGGTCAGTGGCTTTCACATCGCCGAGCACGTTCCGTTCTCGGTGTTGGAGGAGTTGGTTGCAGAGGCGCTCAGGGTACTGCGCCCGGCGGGGATGCTCATTCTTGAAACACCAAACGTCGAAAACGTGATGGTCGGCACCAGCAACTTTTACCTCGACCCGACCCATGAGCGGCCGCTACCGAATCAGTTGCTGTCGTTCCTCACCGAGCATGCAGGGTTTGCACGCTCCAAGGTGGTGCGCCTGCAGGAGTCACATGAACTTCATGATGAACAACGCAAAATTGGTGTGCGAGATGTGTTGTGCGGTGCCAGTCCCGACTATGCTGTGATCGCACAAAAACAAGGGGAGCCTTCGGTGATGAATGCGTTCAAGGTGGTGTTCGACGGGGCCTATGGTGTTTCGCTCGATCAGTTGGCCGAGCGATTCGATCAGGCATTGGAAGCACGATTGGCCAAACTGGAAGACAAGCTGGATTGCGTCAGGACTCCTCATCTCGATTCTGCTCAGGTTGCGGGAGTGGACGGCCTAAATCAGCTTCAGGCCTTGCAGTTGGTTGCGGAACAGGAGAGGCATGAAGCTGCGATGGCGGTAATGCATCGGCAATTTGGCGCGATGCAGGAACGTCTCAAACAGGCACAGTCCAGTGCAGACGCATCGACACGAGAGCTTGATCAAGCGCTCCAGAGTTGCCATCAACAGTATCTGCGTGCATTGGCTGCCGAGCAGCAATTGCAGGAAATGCGCATGAGTACGTCCTGGCGAATCGCCGCGCCGCTGCGCTGGTTCGGACGTCTGCTGCAGTGGCCGACCCAGTATGGCAAGATGTCGCTGCGTCAGGCTTTGCGCCGTGCCGCGCCTCATGCTCGCCTTTGGGTGGGGCGGCGCCCGGCAATTCGACGCCTGGCATCATCCGTAATGAATCGCAGCCCATGGCTTGCAGGAAAGGTGCGCAACCTGCTTGCACCCGACCCGGTAGCCACCGCAAGCGACCTGCAGCACGGCGTGATCGATCACGCACCGTTGACCCCACGAGGCCGCGCCATCGAGAGCGCACTCCAAGCAGCACTGAAGAAGGGCCAGAACTAAATGCGTATTGTAATTGACATGCAAGGCGCGCAAACCGAAAGTCGCTTCAGAGGTATTGGCCGTTACAGCGTGTCCTTGGCTCAGGGCATCGTGCGTAATCGCGGCGAGCACGAGGTCTATCTCGTGCTCAACGGCATGCTCAGCGAAGGTATCGAGGCCATTCGGGGCGCCTTCGTCGACCTGTTGCCGCAAAGCCACATCCGTGTCTGGTACGCCGAAGGGCCGGTCGCTGGTATCGACCCCGCCAATAACAGCCGGAATGAAGTGGCTAAATACATCCGCCAGGCCTGCATCGATGAGCTGCAGCCTGATGTAGTGCACATCACCAGCGCGGTCGAGGGATTCATTGATGACGCGGTCATTGGCGAACCGCCGTCGAACAGCCGCGCCATCGTCAGCGCCACGCTGTACGACCTGATTCCGCTCACCAACCCCAAGCAGTATCTGGATCACGCTGGATACAAGCAGTACTACATGGGTATCGTCGGCTCGTTCAAGGACCATGGGGTGCTGCTGGCGATTTCCGAGTGCGCGCGTCAGGAAGCGCTGTCGCTGCTGCCGTTGGAGCAAGACAGGGTATTTAACGTTTCGGGTGCCGCCGACGAGATTTTCCGGCCAGTCGAACTGACGGGCGATGCCCGCAACGCGCTGAATAGCAAGTTCGGCCTGCGTGATGCGTTCGTACTATACTCCGGCGGTGCCGATGAGCGTAAGAACCTCAGCCGACTGATCGTCGCTTTTGCCAAGGTCAAGCAGCAGTTGGGTGATATCCAGCTGGTCTTCGCCGGCAAGATGTCCCAGCATATCATCGACCGTTACCGCGCAGAAGCATTGGCGCAAGGCCTGGGTGTAAGCGATCTGGTATTCACAGGCTTCATTACCGACGATGAGCTGGTGGCGTTGTACAACACCTGCCGGCTCTACGTCTTCCCGTCGTGGCATGAGGGCTTCGGCCTGCCGCCGCTGGAAGCGATGAAGTGCGGTGCGCCGGTGATCGGCGCAAATACCTCCAGCGTGCCTGAGGTGATTGGCTGGGAGGAGGCAACCTTCGACCCGCTCGATATCGAGTCCATCGCCCAGAAGATGCACCAGGCGCTGGTCGACGACGAGTTCCGCGCCACCATGACCCGCCATGGTCTGGAGCGCGCCAAGCTGTTCTCCTGGGACTTTACTGGTAAGGCTGCCATTGCGGCCTTCGAGCAAATACTGCAGTGCCGCGAGGACGTGACGGCGGCGGTCTCTGAAGACCAGCCTACCGAGCATCGTATCCAGGCGCTGGCCGAAGCTCTGGGCACTTCCGGCCACCTGGCCAATGGCGGCATCGACATCACCCGGCTGGCCAAAGCTATCGATTACTCGCTACAAGGGCCGGCGGGCAAGCCAAAGCTCTTGGTGGATATCTCGCAGCTATGCAGGCACGACGGTAAAAGCGGCATCCAGCGTGTGGTGCGCAGCATCCTGTTGGAGTGGCTGAGCAACCCACCTGAGGGCTACATTGTCACGCCTGTGTACGCCAAGGTGGAAGAGCCCTTTTACCGCAACGCAGCGCGATTTACCGCACAGTTCCTGGGTAAAGAGCCGACGGCTGAAGACGTGGACGAGGCGATAAGTTACCAGGCCGGGGATTCCTACATCTGTCTCGACCTGCTGCTGGACGTTCTCCCGCAAAAGCAGCCGTATCTCGACAGAATGCGGGCGCACGGCGTGAACATGTTCTTCGTGGTCTACGATCTGCTCATTCTGCAGATGCCGCACTTCTTCTCGGACCATTTGCATCCGCACTACGTCAACTGGATCAATGCGATCGCGCGTTACGACGGGGCGGTTTGCATTTCCCATGCGGTCGCCGAGGAACTGCGCGAGTGGATGGACGAAAATGCCCCAGTACGTGAACGGCCGTTCCGCATCGGCGTGTTCCATTTGGGTGCAGACATCGATCAGTCGTTGCCTTCGACCGGTATTCCTGAAGACCCGGCGATGCGTATCGAAGCACTGCAGCCGAACCCCACCTTCCTGATGGTCGGTACCTTGGAGCCGCGCAAGGGCCATACCCAAGCGCTTGATGCTTTCGAGGCGCTCTGGGCATCCGGTGTACAGGCGAATCTAGTGATCGTTGGCAAGCATGGCTGGCTGGTCGATAACCTGGCGGAACGTCTAGCCAACCATCAGGAGTGGGGCAAGCGCCTGCTCTGGCTAGATGGTGCGAGCGACGAGTACCTCGAGCACCTCTATCAGCAGTCCGACTGCCTGCTGGCCGCTTCGTACGGTGAAGGTTTTGGCTTGCCGTTGATCGAGGCTGCACAGAAAGGTTTGCCAATACTCGCTCGTGATCTGCCAGTGTTCAGGGAGGTGGCCGGTGATCATGCTCTATATTTCACTGGCTTCAATCCTCAGGACATGGCTGCCGGGATCCGGCAGTGGCTCGAGCTTAACGCGTCTCGCATCCATCCAGTGTCGACCGCGATGCCATGGATAACCTGGAAACAAAGCGCCGCCCAGTTGTTGAGCAGCATAAACGAACTGCAGAGCTTGCCATCAAGGCGGAGTGTAGAACTCGTAGAGTGATTTTGACCGACTCATAATAATGGGCCCTCAAGCAAAAGGCATGAGGGCCCTTTTTATTTTCAGAGTATTGCTCGATGGTTGAGCGACGATTGGCTGATCAAGAAAGTAGTTTACGCAGAATGACGGAAGGTTCAGCGGCTATGAAGCGGAGTCGAGCACCAACATCGTTCATATCTGCTGCGCATGGATCGCACCGAAACCAGAGTTGGAAAGCCAATTTAGCAATCTGCCGGACGGAGCACTGTGATCCCAGTGCCCCTGTTACGACAACGTTTATCTTTAAGCGTTGCAGCAACAAAAATGTATCTAGATGCTCATAGCCTTACTACACATGAAAAACTTCAATGCAGGGCATTCAATGTAAGTGTTTTAACACCTATGCCAAGAACCCGAGCATCTGCCGACTGTCCAATTTGAGCAGGCGATACGGACGCAGGTGATTTGAACACGATATGTAACGAGCCATCTTTAATTAGGTCCTGAGGGATTACTGCCTCACGCGTGCCGATGGGCGCGCTCAAGTCAAAGGTCCACGTGGCAATTTCGGTACCGTTCGCTTCAGCGACAACTGTCTGGGTTGGATGCTGTTGGGTTAAATACGCCATGCCATCAACAACTAATTTATAGGCGCTGGGTGGCACGCTCAGAAGTATTGAGCCACTGACATTGCCAAGTGACCATGAGCCCCATTCTTCAGCGCCACCCCATCCATTTGATGCGTACTGCCAAGCATTGCCGCCGGGAGAGAAGCTGAGTTTTTCGCCCGGAAGATATCTAGCCAAGCATGAAGGGTTTACAACCACATATGCTGAAGTTTCGGAAAGCTTTGCATCGCATATCTTGGCTATGTAGGGGGTGCGTCGCATCATTACATGCCCCGCACCTTCTTTGATGGAAGCACCGCCTTGCCATGAAATTGCGCGCGGATCAAATGCATGCTGAAACGCTGTCAGGGAAATCATTACATTCGCCATAAGAGGGAGCGTGTCGTCGTCGAATACCGTATTGCCAGGGGTGAAGTCAGCCAGTTGATATTCTGCAGCGTGATTCGCAGATGACAATGCCTTGACGATTGGCGCGACAGGCGTATTGAACCCCTTTAGAACGAAGATCGAGGCGCATCCTGCTATGATCGGTACCACTATGCTCGGGGTCAGACCTGACTTGCGTGTCGGGAAATAGGATGCAATTACACGAACCGCATTCATCATGCCGAGTGTTAAAACAATAAACATGTGCTTCTTGACGGCGTACATGGAGCCGTCACCATGCAATTTCAAAAGTGCGTATTGAAGGATGGCCAATCCGGCCGCAGCTACTGCTGCGGATCCGAGGATCGCATCGACATATCCGGCTTTTCCAAGCCAGTATTGACGCAGATTCCAAGTGCCTATGGCCGCACAAATAACGGCAACCATCAAAGTGGAGCTATAGCTAAAGTGCAGATAACCGTCATTGCTCGAAATTTCGCGCATTACTTTGAATGCAGGATTAGTCAAAATAATCGTTGCGGAGCCGACGACAAGCAGCGCGAGACTAGCAGAGTGCCTAGTGCGTGGAAACGCATTATTTCCCCAGCGATGCCACAGCTGGAATGCCATCAGTGCACATCCTGCAGCAAGTACATGAATCGCTACTAGCGGTTGGATCCATATCGTAATTTGACCGGCAATCAGGAACGAAACGGTTTGCTTCCAGTTTTCCTGATGTTTTGATACCCACAGTAGCGTGCCGAAAAACATCACATCGGCGACAAGCTGGGGGTAGAAAAAGTTAGTGACGACTTCCCAGCCTACGATAGAGCGGGTAAGCATAAGCAGTAGAAAAGCGAGTGCTAGCAAGAATACATGCGTCGGTGATTGTGCTCCAACCAGGATCGTGATCAGAACGTAGCAAATATAGAGTGACATGATCGTGACGATCGTGATTCCCACGAGCCCCGATCCTCCGATCCATCCTATGATTGTCGCCATCCAATGAGCTACCGGAGGATAGAGCGCCATAGCGCCGATGCGCTCAAGGGAGCCGCTTCGAACACTGGCATGCTTAGTCAGTTCATCGACCAGAAGAAAATGCTGGACCAGGTCAAAGCTGGTGGTCTGAATGTAGCGGGCGAACCAAAATGTCAAAAAAGAAAGAACGCATACGCCAAGCAGGTAGTTGCTCGCCTTGAGATCTAGTTTGTTGTTCATTGTTTAAGCCTTTTTGGGCAATTGCGTTCCGGAATGGAGTTTCGGCAGTGACGAGATTGGCGCCAGACAGGGTGAGCAGTATGTAATCAATACTCTGTGTCTGGGCGGCTCAGTCAAAGTTCACGCGTTCTGCTTCAACAACAAGGGGCATGTTGCGCATCTGGGTGTGAACCGATCCGAGATATTCCCCTAGCATTCCAAGAAACAGGATCTGTACTGAACTGAAGAAGAACAGCGAGATCAGCAATGGCGCGATACCTATCTGGAACGAGTTCCAGAACATTAGCTTGGCGATCAGGAAGCCAAAGGCAGCCAGCAGGCTCAGGCCGGCGAGTAAAGCCCCACCCATCACCATCAGCCGCAACGGCACCTTGGAATGGTTGGTGATGCCGAGCATCGCGATGTCATAAAGCGTGTAGAAGTTATTCTTGGTGATACCGCGCTGACGCCTTGGTTGCTTGAACGGTACCGTGGCGATCGGAAATCCGATTTCGCACAGCAGGCCGCGGAAATACGGATATGGGTCGTCGATCTTCTTCAGGATATCCAGCACAGCCCGGTCAAACAGGCCGGCACCGGTGGCGTTCTGGACCAGCGGCACTTCGGAGATGCGTGTGACGAAGCGATAGTAGGCTCGCCGCATCAGGAACATCAGGCGGGATTCCTCGCTCTCAGGCTTGACCGCCATCACCGTCTTGAAGCCTTCTTCCCACTTCTTGACGAACTCTTCGATCATCTCTGGCGGGTCTTGCAAGTCGGAGGCGATCAGCACGGCGGCGTCGCCATTGGCCTGTAGCAAGGCATGGTAAGGCGAACGAATATGGCCGAAGTTGCGGGCATTGAAAATCAGCTTGACCCGCTTGTCTTGTGCAGCCAGGGCGCGCAGTTTGGCGTGGCTGTTATCGGTGGAGCAGTTGTCGATGAAAATATGTTCGTAGTCATAGTCAAGGCGTGACATTACCTCAACGATGCGCTGGTACAGCTCATCAATGTTGGCTTCTTCGTTGTAGCAGGGTGTCACTATGCTGATAAGCTTACGCATATTTAAAAACGAACCTGTTATTAATGACGAATGAAAGTAAGGCCATTGGCACGATCAAGGCCAAGCCAGCCAAGTAAGGGTCGACACCCAGTAATTTAAGCGCCGCAATGCCTGCCACATTGGCGCCATAGACGACGCCATAGCCAGCAACGAACCTGAAAATCAACTTGTTGTTCTTCGAGCAGAATACAAGGGCACCGGTGCTTTTGAAATTGAAGGCTATGCCTAATATCGTGGCGAGTAGCAACGCCGTACTGTAGTGCAGCCCGAGGTAGAGAAAACTAGCAAAACAGCCATAACCGAACGCCGCATTCATCACCCCCACCAACAGGAATCTGAACAGTTTTACTTGCAGAAGCCTGTGCAGGATGGAAGGCGCCTTTTTAGTCTCTTGCATTCAGCTGCTGCCTGATTTCACGCAAGACACCACTTAGTGAAGAGTCGTTGGGTACATAGCCAAACAGTTGCCCGGCCTTGCGATTGTGCGAATAGTAATGGGCCTTGGGACCTGTGGCATTGACCCTTGCCTGGTCACCCGTAACTGTGAATTGCAGGCCGAACTGCTCGCTTAATGCCGTCAGCAGCTCAAACTTTCCGATGGGGGCCTGGCTGTAGCAATCGACCACGTCGTTGCACGCTGGCGATTGCAGGATCCGGTCAATCAGTTGCAGGAAGTCGGCGGGGGTGAGGTAGTCCCGGAACATGTCATCGGGTGCCACCTCCAGCACTGTGCCCGCTTGCAGTGCACGCAGAATGTCGCTGAGGAAGAAGCGAGCCTCTTCAGCCTGGCGGTGGCTGAAGTAACTGAACACTCTCACATCGGTAATGGCGGCCTCAGGCAGCGCTCGATGGCGGCACTCGGCCTGGAATTTGGCCGCACCATACCAGTCCTGCGGCTTTAGCCCATTGATCGCGAATATCGCCTTTGTGTCCTGGGTTACAGGGGTTTCAAAGTTAGTACCGTATGCAGCGCCGCTACTCAGGTAGATGTATCTGCACTGAGGATGGTTTTTCAGGTATTCCAAGGCAAGGTTGTCATACAGCTCGGTGACGGTGAAGATATCCTTGCCCATCTGTACGGCCCGGGCGGGATCACCAACGCCAACAAAGTTGATGATCGCATCGAACTCGCAGCTGACATCGAAGCCGGAGTAGTCGAGCACGGGAAAATCCTTGCGCTCGGCAATGGCCCGCAGTTCGGCATCTAGCGCGCCCGGTGCGCGCACGAACAGGTTGCACTCATAATCAGTCTGTTTAGCGATGCTTGCTACCAGGTCTTTGGCGATATGACTGCTCGCCCCAAGGATTGCAAGCTTCATTTACCCAAATCCAGCAGCGGCGACTGCTCATCGATTGGACGGCCAAACTCCAGGCGCGGCCGGCATTCCCGCGCATCTGGCATCATGACCTCTATGAGCATGGGTTTGTCGTTGGCAAGAAACTCGGCCACAGCGGCTTTGAATGCCGGCAAGGTGACAACACTTAGCGAATATATGCCATACGCAGCGCCAAGGGCCTTGAACTGCGAGGTATAGCCGTCCCAGTAAGTCGAGGAGTTACGGCCCTCAAAGTACATTTCCTGGAAGCCGCGGACCATTCCCAGCGAGTGATTGTTCAGTACGATAGTCAGGATCGGCAACTGATCGCGGGCAATGATGTCCAGTTCCTGGATATTGAGCTGGGCGCCGCCGTCGCCGGTGATCACAACAACCGGTTTGTTACCTGCGATGCTGGCGCCCACGGCGGCAGGGATTGCGAAACCCATAGTGCCCAGGCCACCGGAGTGGTGCATGGCTTGGCCGGGGCTCAGGCGCAAGGTATGCGCGGCCCACATCTGGTTATTACCAACGTCGGCAACATAGTCAAGTGCACGGTCTGCGGTCAGGTTGTTGAGGTTTTTCAGCAGCTTGAAAGGGCTGATGGCCCACTCCGTGTACTCATCGACGAACGATTGCTCGAAGATCTGCGCCAGATGCGCGCGCCAGGCCGCCGGAGCGGGTTGCAACTTGGCTGCATGAGCGATGAAGTCGGCTAACACGGCTTCCAGGTCGGCATGGATCGACTCTTGGGCCTTGACTCTGTTGTCCAGTTGGGCGGCATCCAGATCGAACTGGATGATATGCGCATTCGCAGCAAACGTTTCGGTTTTGGCCCCGGTCTGGCGCACGTCCATGCGGCTACCGAACACCACCAGCAGATCGCAGTGCTGGACGGCATGGTTGGCTGCGCGGGTGCCATAGGCTCCGAGCATGCCGAGGTAGTGTTCGCTTGCCGTGAGTTTTTCAGCGCCTTTCAGGCTGGCGACATGGGGGATGCCCAGTTTGCCAACCAGGCTCAGCCATTGGCTGAACAAAGGGCTGTTTACTGCGCCACCGCCGATCAGGAATACCGGTTTTTGAGCCTTGGCCAGTGCAGCCCAGACGTCGCTAAACGAGGCGTGCTGCTCGGCAGCAGGCGTCGTTTCATTGGTCCAGGCGTTCAATAATTGGTCCAGCACCGCCTCATCGATCTCGGCGCGCTGGATGTCCATGGGTATGTCTAGCAGGACAGGCCCCGGACGGCCTTCCCGAGCGATGCGGATCGCTTTGAGAAGGCAGGGAATCAGTTCGTCGACATGGGTGACCTGGTGAGCATACTTGGTGATGCTGCTCACCAGGGCAACGCTGTCGAGCTCCTGGAAGCCCTGCTGGCGAATGGGGCGGTTGCCCTTCAGTTCATGCGTGTTGACCTGCCCGGTGAGGAACAGGCACGGATGACTATCCAGCCAGCAGTCGGCAATGCCGGTGATCAGATTGGTGGCACCAGGTCCACTTGTACCCAGTGCCACACCCATGACCTTGTGATGAGTCGCGCGTGCGACAGCAGATGCAGCAAAGGCAGCGCCTTGCTCATGGTGCATTGATACCAACTTGGTCTTTCCGAGCAAGTTAATGCTGTCCACCAGATGGGCAATCATTCCACCGATGAGCTCAAAACCATACAGGACGTTATTGTCTGCAAGTACTTTTGCTACTGCATCCGAAGCTTTCATATGTTAGAAACCGATCCCGAAGAACTCTTCCAGTTTTTCACCGACGTAATCGAAATGTTCCTGGCCTAGGGAGGGCTGGACGCCCAGCCAGAAGGTCTGGTTCATGGTCCGGTCAGTATTGGTCAGTTCGCCCACGACGCGGTATTCGACGTCATGGAAGTACGGCTGGCGGGTCAGGTTACCGGCAAACAGCAGGCGGGTACCGATCTTGTTCTGATCCAGGAACTTGAGCAGGTCGACACGCTTGACGCCGGCGCTTTCCTTCAGGGTGACAGGGAAGCCGAACCAGGACGGGTCGCTATTAGGGGTAGGTTCGGCGATTTCAAGGAAATCGCTTAGGGATGCCAGACGTTCCTTGAGCAGCTTGAAGTTGCGCTTGCGGGTTTCGATGAACTCGGGAGCGCGGTCGAGCTGAGCCAATCCGCAGGCCGCTTGCATATCGGTGATCTTCAGGTTGTAGCCTAAGTGGGCATACACGTACTTGTGATCATAACCGTGTGGCAGACTGCCGAATTGCTGGCCGAAACGGTTGCCGCAGGTATCATCGCAACCAGGCGCGCAATAGCAGTCGCGTCCCCAGTCACGGAACGATTCGGCAATCAGTTTGAGCTGAGCGTTATTCGTGAACACCGCGCCACCTTCGCCCATGGTGATGTGGTGGGCCGGGTAGAAACTCAGGGTGGCGATGTCGCCAAAGGTGCCAACCAGCTTGCCGTCATAGGTCGCGCCGAGTGCATCGCAGCAATCTTCGACCAGCCACAGATTGTACTTTTCGCACAGGGCTTTGACTTTGCCCAGGTTGAAAGGGTTACCAAGGGTGTGGGCGAGCATGATCGCCTTGGTCTTGGGGGTGATGGCCGCTTCGATCAGCTCAGGGTCAATGTTGTGGGTCGCCATGTCGACATCGACGAAGACCGGTATCGCGCCGAACTGGACGATTGGGTTGACGGTGGTTGGGAAGCCTGCAGCCACGCCAATGACTTCGTCACCTTTCTTGATGGCACGGTCACCCAGCTTGGGGGAGGTCAATGTACTGAAAGCAACCAGGTTCGCCGAGGAGCCCGAGTTGACGGTAATGAGGTATTTGACGCCGAGAAATTCAGCGAGTTTCTTTTCGAATTCAGCATTGAAGCGACCGGTAGTCAGCCAGCCATCAAGGGATGCTTCGACCATCAGTTGCAGTTCGCGCGCGCCAATCACCTTGCCTGAGGGAGGGATGACGGTTTCGCCCCCAACAAAAGGTTTGGCAGCCAATGCGATCTGGGCGTAACGCTCAACGAGCTGGCTGATTTCCTGGCGGAGCATATCGGGGGTCATAGTATTTCCTGCTTAAAGCTTTTAGATGGTTGGGCACCAGTGGCCATGGCTGCCATGTAACTGTTGATTTCATTCACACAATGGGCATGCATATCCTCGCCTTGCAACCAGGCACGATGCCAGGTGACGATGCGGGTTAGTGTGGTTTCCAGGCTCCAGGTAGGCTCCCACTTCAGGTGGGTTCGGGCTTTGGAAATATCCAACTTCAAGTATCGCGCTTCATGGGGATGGGAGTCGCTGTCAAGTTGCCAGCTAGCACCGCTACCCCATGCTCCTACCATATGATCGAGTATCCATTCGACAGGACGTGCATCTTCATCCCGAGGGCCGAAGTTCCAGCCTTGCGCGAATGCATGGCCATGCTCCCACAGGTGCTGGGCCAGGACAAGGTAACCACTGAGTGGTTCAAGCACGTGTTGCCACGGGCGCGTCGCTTTCGGGTTGCGAACGACTACCGGCTGGCCCTTTTCGACAGCATGCAGAATGTCGGGAATGAGGCGATCTTCTGCCCAGTCACCGCCACCGATCACATTGCCGGCACGTGCCGAGGCCAAAGCTGGCGAGCCATCAGCATTAAAGAATGAATTACGGTAGGCGGAGGTGAGTAGTTCTACGCAGCCTTTGCTGTTGCTGTAAGGGTCGTGGCCGCCCATGGGTTCGCTTTCACGATAGCCCCACTCCCACTCCTGGTTTTCGTAGCACTTGTCAGTTGTGACATTGACGATTGCGCGAAGGCTTGGGCATTTGCGTGCCGCCTCTAGCACATGAATAGTGCCCATGACATTGGTGGCATAGGTTTCGACCGGTTCTCGGTAGGACAATCTGACCAAGGGTTGGGCGGCCATGTGAATCAGAATATCGGGATCAAAAGCCGTCATGCTTTCAATAATGGCTTGCAGGTCGCGAATATCGCCAATCTGCGATGCCATCATGCCTCGCTCTACATGTGCCTGTTCAAAGAGCGACGGAGTTGTAGGCGGAGCCAGCGCGAAACCTTTGACGTGCGCACCCATATCCTGTAGCCACAGGGACAACCAGCTGCCCTTGAATCCGGTATGACCTGTGAGAAATACCTTCTTTCCCTTCCAGAAGGCAGCTGTGACGGTAGCTTTCATATTATTCCCAGGATTTCCAAGGTGCTTTGCCATTTTGCCAAAGTTTTTCTAGCAGGTTTTTATCGTGCAGGGTATCCATTGGCTGCCAGAAGCCCTGGTGCTCGTGTGCCATTAACTGGCCGTCTGCTGCTAGCCCCATCAAAGGCTCTTGCTCCCAGACAGTGCTATCGTCGATCAGGTATTCGAGGACCTGGGGGGACAATACAAAAAAACCGCCATTGATCATGGCGCCGTCGCCTTTGGGCTTTTCCTTGAAGTTGAGAACCTGGTGCTGCTTGATGTCCAGTGCGCCAAAGCGACCTGGGGGGTAGGTGGCGGTGAGAGTCGCTGCCTTGCCATGCTGTTTGTGGAAGGCAATGGTGGCGCTGATGTCTATATCACCGACACCATCGCCGTAGGTGAAGCAGAACGCTTCTTCATTTCGAACGTAATCTGCCACGCGGCGCAAGCGACCGCCGGTCATCGAAGTATCACCGGTGTCAACCAATGTGACATTCCAGTCCTCGGCGCGTTTGTCGTGTACTTTCATGGTGTTTTCACGCATGTTGAAAGTTACATCCGACGAGTGCAGGAAGTAATTGGCGAAGTACTCTTTGATCAGATAGCCTTTATAACCGCAGCAGATAATGAAATCATTGATGCCGTGCGCGGAATACATCTTCATGATGTGCCAGAGGATTGGTTTTCCACCAATTTCGACCATGGGCTTCGGACGTACACTGGTTTCTTCGCTCAGGCGTGTACCCAAACCGCCTGCCAAAATGACCGCTTTCATGATTGCTCCTTATCAGTTTGAGCTTACAAATGCATCTGAGTAAAAGTGTTTGATGAGCAGTCCCGAAGTTGTCAGTGCATCCCGTGCGGAATGAATCATGTCTTCCGAGCCGCAGGCATAGACGACCGATTGAGTGAGATCGATGGCATCCTCGACTAGCGCCGATTGTACATAGCCTGTCCGCCCTGTCCACTGAGCATCTGCTCGCGACAGAACCGGTATGAAGGTGGCGTCCAATCCCTCGAGTTGCGGATTCCAGTAGATGTCGCTACTCGTACGACCTCCCCAATAGATGAAGACCTTCTTCCCAGCGGTCATCGAGGGGGTAACAAGCATTTGCTCAAGCATGGCCTTGACGGGAGCAATACCAGTTCCGGTGGCCAGGAAAACGATGTTCCTAACGTCCTTTTCTCGCAGGCTGAAGGTGCCTAGTGGGCCTTCCAGTCGTAAGAGATCGTTGGTCTTTGCACGGTCGAACCAGTACTCCGACATCATGCCTTGCTCGACCTCCCGGATCTGTAGTTCCAGTTTTCCGTCAGCACGCTGGGCGTTGGCAATGGAGTAGCTGCGGCGCAGACCAGCTTCACCGATGATGTCGAGATACTGTCCTGGCAAATAAGTGAAATTACTGTTGGGCGGTAACCTAAGGGTGACTTCCACGACATTGTCAGCGAGCTTGCTGATCGTGTCGATTCTGCAGGGGAGTGTCTTTACGGCAATGTTTCCGAGTACTCCAAGGTCTTCGGCATCAATTTCCACATCGGTGAGGGCGTGGCGGCAACACGTCAAGATCAATCCTGCTGCGCTCTCTTCGGGTGTCAGAGAGGTCTCGTCCCTGAACGCTTCAGTCTCGCCGGAGAGAACTATGGTTTTGCAAACACCACAGCGTCCAGTCCTGCAACTGTATTCGAGAGTGATGCCTTCAGCCCTGGCACTGTCGAGCATTGATGTGCCTGCCTCTGAGCCGAATGCTTTGCCATTATGAAGTTTTACTGAAGCCATATTGGTTACCGGATTAGAAAATTCTGTACGGGCGGCCATGCTACCGCCAGCTTGTCCAGAATCGAAGATTCGACGGCTATGAACAAATGGAAATCTGGCAGGTTTGAATAGAGGTGAATGGCAGCGAGTGAGCGGGCGGCGGGCTCGGAAAAATCAACGTGCTTGAGAAAGCGCCTCTGGTGAAGATTTTTACCAAAGCGGCTCTGTGTCCAGGGCTGATGTTGGCAAGCCTTTGTAGCAGGAAAGTTCAATACTGCTGCCACATCAACAGTCACCAAATTGTTCTCATGAAATCCATTGTCATGCTGAAGCCCATCCATATCGGATTGTGAAGTAGCGCCGCCAGAGGGTGAGCTTCATGCTTTCAAGGGGGCGGATGATATCCTAGGTCCAGGGTGTGCGCATCAATTGTTGCAGGGGGCACGTGCGTTGGTGGCGCAAGCGGCCTGCCAGGCCACCTTGGAGGGGCAGGCCTAACCAATTCGCTACTCTCAACTATCGAGAGTCATAGGGATATTCGCTGCCAGTGGCCGCCTCTACAAGCTCGAGTCTACGTTGCAGGGTTGTGAGTTCGTAACCCGTAAGCCACTGACTCTGTGGTCAAGGTCAAGCCAGGCCTGATGGGAAAAGATGGGGCTGGATCGCCTCGGCGCCAAGTGATGGTGGTTTTGCTGAGGGGTGCGTTTAAGGAATATGACACATGCTGCCAGCCGCTGAGCTTGCCACTTTTGTCATGGCGACCAACCGAGGTGCCGATTTTCGCTCGTTAGTCCCAAAGCGACTTGGCTATTGGAAGTCGCTAAGCCTGACCTTTGTGAGCCAAGAATCTCGCCACTTTGTGTCGGGGTGTTTATTGATCTCATGATCTTTATACAGCTATAAGGAAATCGGTTTTTCCTATGGGTAGGCCAGGGTGCTCGACGCGACAGGAGGCAAGGGGTTCTTTCCCTTTTAAAGTTCCTTCGGTGCGGGCAATTTGGGTATCATTACGAACCAGAGTGGTCGCTGCGGCTGTAGCCGTGCATATTATTTTTGTGAGCTAGCCAACCAAAGCTCAAAATGGAGTTTAGAGGATTCGCATGAAAGCAATTGTTACTGGCATCACCGGTCAAGACGGCGCCTACCTGGCGGAACTGCTGCTGGAGAAGGGGTACACCGTATACGGTACCTACCGTCGTACCAGCTCTGTCAATTTCTGGCGTATCGAAGAGTTGGGCATCCAGTCCAACCCTAATCTGCATTTGGTCGAATACGATCTGACCGACCTGTCGGCCAGTATCCGTCTGCTGCAAACGACCGAAGCCACCGAGGTCTACAACCTTGCTGCACAGAGCTTCGTGGGTGTTTCGTTCGAACAGCCGCTCACTACCGCGGAAATCACCGGTCTGGGTGCGGTAAACCTGCTTGAAGCCATTCGTATCGTTAACCCGAAGGTTCGTTTCTACCAGGCATCTACCTCCGAGATGTTCGGCAAGGTGCAAGCTATCCCGCAGATCGAAAGCACGCCTTTCTACCCGCGTAGCCCTTATGGCGTGGCCAAGCTCTACGCTCACTGGATGACCATCAACTATCGTGAGTCGTACGGGATTTTCGCTACCAGCGGTATCTTGTTCAACCACGAGTCTCCGCTGCGTGGCCGTGAGTTTGTCACTCGCAAAATCACCGACTCCGTCGCCAAGATCAAACTGGGTCTGATGGACAAGATGGAACTGGGTAACCTGGACGCCAAGCGCGATTGGGGTTTTGCCAAGGAGTACGTGGAAGGTATGTGGCGCATGCTGCAGGCCGATGAGCCGGATACTTTCGTGTTGGCGACCAATCGCACCGAAACTGTTCGCGACTTCGTTTCCATGGCATTCAAGGCAGTGGGTATTACCATTTCCTGGGCGGGCACTGCGGAAGACGAGCAGGGCACTGATGCAGCAACCGGCAAGGTGCTGGTCACGATCAACCCGAAATTCTACCGCCCGACTGAAGTCGAGTTGCTGATCGGTAACCCGGCCAAAGCCAAGGAAGTTCTCGGTTGGGAGCCAAAAACTTCGCTGGAAGAGCTGTGCCGGATGATGGTCGAAGCTGACCTGCGTCGTAATGAACAAGGATTCTCGTTCTGATGACCATTGCTGGCAAACGCGCACTGATTACAGGTATTCAAGGCTTCACCGGTCGTTATATGGCTGATGAACTTCGGGCTCAGGGCTACGAGGTTGTCGGATTGGGCAGTCAGCCTTCCGATGAGCAAAACTATCATCAGGTAGACTTGGCCGATGGCCCGGGTTTGCGCGCGTTGCTGGCAAAGATTCAGCCAGACGTTGTGGTGCATCTCGCAGCATTGGCGTTTGTTGGACACGGCGCAGCGGATGCGTTCTACCAGGTCAACCTGATTGGCACACGCAATCTGCTGGAAGCCATCGCCGCCAGTGGCAAGTCGCTGGATTGCGTATTGATCGCCAGCAGCGCCAATGTCTATGGCAACGCTTCGGGTGGCTTGTTGTCGGAGACCACAACTCCGGCACCAGCCAACGATTATGCTGTCAGCAAGCTGGCCATGGAGTATATGGCCAGCCTCTGGCACGACCGTCTGCCGATTGTCATCACTCGTCCTTTCAACTACACGGGTGTTGGCCAGGCGGAAAATTTCCTGCTGCCTAAGATTGTTTCTCATTTTCGGCGCAAGGCGCAGACGATCGAACTGGGCAATCTCGATGTCTGGCGCGACTTCAGTGATGTTCGTGCGTTGGTGGCTGCTTATCGTGGATTGATCGAAGCAAAGCCGCTAGGTCAGACCATCAATGTCAGTTCGGGGCAAACCCATTCGCTGCGTGAAGTGATCGAAATGTGCAAAGGATTTACCGGGCACGATATCGAGGTTCAGGTCAATCCTGCCTTTGTGCGGGCCAATGAGGTGAAAACCCTTTGCGGAGACAACTCCAGATTGCGGGCGCTGGTGCCTGGCTGGTCGACTCCTTCCTTGGGTGAAACCCTGAGCTGGATGCTGACGGCCGATTAAATGAAGTTGATTCTCTCTGTTGAACCGGTTCGCTTCCCGCTAACCGGTATTGGTCGTTACACCTATGAATTGGCGCTGCGACTGCAGCAGAGTCCGGAAATCTCCGACCTGCTGTTTTTTGCAGGTCGACGGTTTTTGCCTGCATTACCGACGGCTCCCGAAGCATCGGGCAGCGGTTACGGCCTGAAACGGGCCGTGCAAAAAAACTTCCTGGCGGTCGAGGCCTATCGGCTTCTTATGCCATTGCTCAGGAAGCATGCCTTAAAAGGCCATGGTGATTTTCTTTACCATAGCCCTAACTACTATCTGCCGCCTTTTGCCGGCCGCAGTGTTGCAACTTTCCACGATTTGTCGCCCTTTACCTGGTCTCACTGCCATGCGCCGCAGCTTGTGCGCTATTTGCAGAAAGAGCTTAAAACCACTTTGGTACGGGCGGATGCGCTGATCACTGACTCCGAGTACACGCGCAGAGAGTTAGCTGATTACTTTTCCTGGCCTATCGAGCGTATCCATACGGTACCCCTCGCCAGTTCTGCAGAGTTTCATCCTCGTAACGCAGAAGAGCTTAACAGCACGCTTTCGCGTCATGGTCTCAAGGTGGGTGGTTATAGCCTGTTTGTCGGGACAATCGAGCCTCGCAAAAACATCGAGACGCTGCTTGATGCCTACTCCCGGCTTCCGCTCGATGTGCGCAAGCGCTGGCCGTTGGTGCTGACCGGTTATCATGGATGGCGAAACGAGAGCATTCACGAACGTCTGGAAAGTGCAAAACGCGAAGGCTGGGCTTATTACTTGGGTTTTGTACCCAGTGAAGATCTCCCGTTGTTGTTCGCTGGGGCTCGTCTATTTACCTTTCCATCGCTTTATGAAGGGTTTGGATTGCCGGTACTTGAAGCGATGAGCTCAGGTGTTCCAGTGGTCTGCTCAAACAGTTCTTCGTTACCGGAAGTTGCCGGTGAAGCCGCATTGATGTGCGATGCCAAGGACACGGAAACGCTGACCGAGCTCATTCAGCGAGGTTTGGAAGACGAGATGTGGCGTGCCAGTGCCGTTGAGCAAGGCTTGCTGCATGCGGCCAGATTTTCATGGGAACGCTGTGCAATGGAAACGCTTGAGGTTTACCAGAAGGTGATCAAGGGACAATGATCAAGGTTCTGCACTTCTTCAAGACGTACTACCCGGAGACCATGGGTGGTATTGAGCAAGTCATCTTTCAGATTGCCGAGGGCGGGATCCGTCACGGGTTTGAATCTGAAGTACTTTATCTCAGTGAGCGAGGGGCGGCGCGCAATGAAAGGGTGGGGCACCATTTAACTCACCGCTCCAAACTCGATTTGCATATCGCCTCCACCGGTTTCTCGCTATCGGCGTTCAAGGATTTTGCCGAGTTGGCGAAAAAGGCAGACATTGTTCACTACCACTTCCCATGGCCTTACATGGACCTGGTGCATTTTGTCAGTCGAATCAACAAGCCAGCTGTCGTCAGTTATCACTCGGATATCGTCAAGCAAAAAACGCTTCTCAAGCTTTATCAACCGTTGATGAATCGCTTCTTGTCCAGTGTTGACTGCATCGTTGCTTCTTCGCCCAACTATGCTCAGAGCAGTCCGGTATTAACGCGTTTCAAAGAAAGGGTACGTGTCGTGCCTTATGGGTTGGACCGTAAAACTTACCCTACGCCTTCGGCTGAGAAACTAGCATTGTGGCGTGCGCGCCTGGGAGAACGTTTTTTCCTGTTCGTCGGTGCGTTGCGTTACTACAAGGGGCTGGACTACCTGCTAGAGGCCGCCAAAACAACTCAACTCCCCGTCGTCATTCTGGGGGGAGGGGGGCTCGAGGCTGAGCTCAAGGCCAAGGCCAAGCAATTGGGCCTGTCCAATGTGCATTTCCTTGGTGGGTTACCTGACGAAGACAAGGCTGCTCTTCTGCAGCTGTGCTACGCGTTCGTTTTCCCTTCACACCTGCGATCCGAGTCTTTCGGTATTTCGTTGCTTGAAGGGGCGATGTACGGCAAGCCGATGATTTCCTGTGAAATTGGTTCCGGCACCACTTACATCAACATCGCAGGGGAGACCGGTTTGGTCGTGCCTCCCCGTGATGCTGTCGCGCTGGCCGCGGCAATGACCTTGCTCTGGAATCAACCGGATGTGGCGGCAGCGATGGGAGAGGCGGCGCAGCGGCGTTTCGAAACGGTGTTCTCATCTGATTCGATGGCAAAATCCTATGCCGAGATTTATCGCTCACTGCTTTGAAAGATTGCGGCACAGTGCCCGGGCATTGAAGTTTTTTTTTGTATTCCAAGGGCCACTCATGAGAGCTAAGGCATTTCTGGTTACCGGCGGTAGCGGATTTCTCGGGCGGGTGTTGATCAATCGATTGGTGCAGATGCCTGGGTGTTCTGTCATGGCGCCTCTACGGAAGCCGTCCGCCACGCTGCCCGTGGGTGTGCGTTCGCTGCGGTTGGGCAACCTCGATGGCACAAACGATTGGACGACTGCCCTGACTGACGTCGATGTAGTTGTCCATACGGCTGCTCGGGTTCACGTCATGAATGAGGTGGCTTTGGACCCGTTGGCGGCGTTTCGTGAAGTCAATGTCGAGGCGACACTGAACCTTGCCCGTCAGGCTGCAGCGTGCGGAGTGAAGCGTTTTATCTTCATCAGTTCCATCAAGGTGAATGGGGAAGGCACAGAGCCTGGCGCCGTATACCGGGCAGATGATGTACCAGCCCCCATTGACCCTTACGGGATCTCCAAGCTTGAGGCAGAGAAAGGGTTGATGGTGCTCGCCGCAACCACGGGGATGGAGGTGGTCATCATCCGGCCCGTATTGGTCTATGGCCCAGGCGTCAAAGCCAACTTTCTCAGCATGATGCGTTGGTTGTATCGTGGCGTTCCGTTACCTTTTGGCGCTGTCGACAATCGGCGTAGCCTGGTTGCCATAGACAATCTGGTGGACTTGATCATCACCTGTTCCGATCATCCGGCGGCCGCCAATCAAGTATTCCTGGTCAGCGACGGTGAAGACGTCTCGACCACGCAACTGTTGCACAAGTTAGCGGCAGCCTTGGGCAAGCCAGCCCGATTGTTGCCCGTACCGGCGCGACTCATGAGTGGCGTTGCCGCGTTACTTGGCCAGCGAGCACTGGCCGACCGTATTCTCGGGTCCTTGCAAGTTGATATCAGCAAAAACCGACAACTATTGGGCTGGATACCTCCTGTGACACTCGATCAAGCTTTGGCCCTGACGGCGCAACATTTCTTGGACTCCCATAGATCATGAATTATGGCTGGTGTATCCCTGTCATTGTCGCTGTGTCTTTTTCCCTGACTTGGGCTCTGCGTCGTTACGCCCTGTCGCGAAGCCTGATGGATATTCCCAATGCGCGTAGCTCTCACTCGATACCCACGCCTCGGGGGGGAGGAGTGGCAATTGTCCTGGCATTTACCTTGGCGCTGTTCATACTTTGGTTTGCAAGGTTGATGACCTTCCCGGCGTTTCTCGGCATTACTGGTGCCGGTGCCCTGATTGCCGTTATCGGATTCATGGACGACCACGGACACATCGCCGCCCGTTGGCGCTTGTTGGGGCATTTCGCTGCATCTATCTGGTTGCTGTTCTGGCTCGGTGGCTTGCCCGTTGTCGAGTTATTCGGGGTCGCATTTGACCTTGGATGGTTTGGTCATGTACTAGCGATATTTTATCTGGTATGGCTGCTCAACCTTTACAACTTCATGGACGGTATCGACGGGATTGCCAGTGTTGAGGCAATTTGCGTTTGTCTCGGGGCTTGTTTGTTGTACTGGGTGAGTAATGCGGTGGACTTGATCTGGGCTCCGTTGTTGTTGGCCATTGCCGTAGCCGGTTTCCTGTTCTGGAATTTTCCCCCTGCGAAAATTTTCATGGGGGACGCCGGGAGTGGTTTTCTGGGAATTGTCCTTGGAGGGCTCTCACTCCAAGCGGCCTGGGTCTCGGCAGACTTCCTGTGGGGCTGGCTGATCCTACTTGGCGTGTTCATTGTCGATGCAACTTTCACGCTGTTTCGCCGCTTACTCCGGGGCGACAAGGTTTATGAGGCACATCGCAGCCACGCCTACCAGTTCGCCTCTCGTCGGTTTGGCAGCCATTTGACGGTTACAGCGGTCGTGGGGGCGATCAATTTGCTTTGGTTGTTGCCTATTGCAGTAGGCATTACACAATTTGGCCTGAGCACAGGGGCGGGATTGATTCTGGCCTATGCTCCATTAATTGCGCTGGCCATAAAGTTCCACGCGGGTGAGCTTGAAACCCCACCGGTTAAACACTGAGTGACAGTTCGATCATTTCGATTCTGAAGTGGATAAGATGCGCCTGTAAGGCAGCTACACCGATATGGCAGTTGAGGGGAGAAGGCAGAGGTGATTGAAGACTTCATGGATAAGGTCAGGGCAGGCCTCGTAGGTCTTCCCAGGCGCCGCAAGCGACTGATACAGGTGACCACAGACATTATTCTGGTCTGGGGGGCTCTGTGGTTGGCATTCCTCGTGCGGCTGGGTATCGATGACATGTACAACCCCTTCCGGGCCCATTTATGGTTGTTTGTCAGCGCCCCTCTCGTCGCCATACCTCTATTCATCAGGTTCGGCATGTACCGTGCGGTCATGCGCTACTTCGGCAATGACGCGCTCATCGCCATCATTAAGGCGGTCAGTCTTTCCTCGTTGATCCTGGCACTCGTGGTCTATTGGTACAGCAATCACCAAACAGTGGTGCCGCGATCTATCGTCTTCAACTACTGGTGGTTAAGCCTCGTAATCATTGGCGGGCTACGTCTTTGCATGCGCCATTACTTCATGGGCGACTGGTTCGCGGGCGCGCAACATGTACCCTTTACAAGCCGCGATGACGGCCTCACCAAGGTCGCGATCTATGGTGCGGGGGTGGCTGGTAATCAGCTGGTTGCGGCGCTTCGCATGGGGCGGGTCATGCGGCCCGTGGCGTTTATCGATGACGATCAAAGCATCGCGGATCGGGTCATTGCCGGTCTGCAGGTCTACAAACCCAAGCATATTCAGCAGATGATCAATGAGAGCGGTGCTCAAGAGATTCTTCTGGCGCTGCCATCATCTACCCGTGCACGACGTCGGGAGATTCTGACTTTCCTGGAACGTTTCCCGCTGCATATTCGCAGCGTTCCTAATTTTAGCGACCTGGCCAGTGGCCGGGTGAAGGTTGAAGATATTCAGGAAGTCGATATTGCTGACTTGCTGGGCCGCGATTCGGTGCCTGCACAACCGGACTTGCTCGAACACTGTATCAAAGGCAAGACAGTCATGGTGACAGGGGCTGGGGGATCAATCGGTTCGGAGCTGTGTCGACAGATCTTCTCGCTGGCTCCGACCACGCTTTTGTTGTTCGATCACAGCGAATTCAACCTCTATAGCATTCTCACGGAACTGGAGCAGCGTGAAGCCCGGCAGACGGTTCCTGTTCGACTGTTGCCGATTCTCGGCTCCATACGTCATCAGCACAAACTGCTGGAAGTGATGAAGACCTGGGGTGTAGATACGGTCTACCACGCCGCGGCGTATAAACACGTGCCCATGGTCGAGCACAATATTGCAGAAGGTGTGTTGAACAACGTCATCGGGACGCTCAACACCGCTCAGGCCGCGTTGCAGGCAGGTGTTTCCAACTTTGTGCTGATCTCCACCGACAAAGCGGTACGTCCCACGAATGTGATGGGCAGTACCAAGCGTCTGGCCGAATTGATGCTTCAAGCCTTGAGTCGTGAAATCGCGCCGGTTCTGTTCGGCGATAAAGCCAATGTGTCCAGAGTTAACAAGACGCGCTTCACAATGGTTCGTTTCGGAAATGTGCTGGGATCTTCAGGTTCGGTGATTCCGCTGTTTCACAAGCAGATCAAATCCGGTGGGCCATTGACGGTTACGCACCCGAAGATCACTCGCTACTTCATGACCATTCCTGAAGCCGCGCAACTGGTGATCCAGGCGGGTTCCATGGGGCAGGGCGGGGATGTGTTCGTGCTCGACATGGGCGAGCCGGTGAAGATTGTCGAGTTGGCAGAGAAGATGATTCATTTGTCCGGTTTAAGTGTCCGCTCGGAGAGAAATCTCCAAGGCGAT
Source organism: Pseudomonas sp. PLMAX (assembly GCF_046042685.1). NCBI lineage: Bacteria > Pseudomonadati > Pseudomonadota > Gammaproteobacteria > Pseudomonadales > Pseudomonadaceae > Pseudomonas > Pseudomonas sp. PLMAX. The sequence goes on from NZ_CP064949.1 coordinate 2,017,304, forward strand.
ATCTCAATCGAATTCACCGGACTGCGCCCCGGTGAGAAGCTTTATGAGGAATTGTTGATTGGCGACAACGTAAGCGCGACACAGCATCCGATGATCATGAGTGCCAATGAAGATCATCTACCTTGGGAAGTGCTCAAGTCAAAGCTCACTGAGCTGCTTAACGCGGTTGAGCATGATGACTACGCGCGTGTCCGCCAACTCCTTCGCGAAACCGTCAGCGGCTATACCCCCGACGGCGAGATCGTCGACTGGATCTACCAACAACGTCGCCTCGAACCCTGATTGTCTCACATCCGGCAACAGACACACTTTTGACTCCCTCCTGACATCGCCTAACTTGAGGAAGCAGCTGCGGAAAAGCTTCTTCCTCAAACGATGTCATGGAGCGTCATTTATGCGTACAGGCTACTTCTATTCCCTGGTTTTTGCCCTGCTCACCAGTGCCTCTGTCACCGCTAATGCAGCGTCTGCGGCGAGGCCGGAGGCTCCGGTGGCGATGGAGTCTTCGGCGAGTGTGCAGCTGGTCAAAGTTGACCTCAACAAGGCCGATGCGCCGACCTTGCAGCGTGAGTTGTCCGGTGTGGGGGAGGCCAAGGCTTTGGCGATTGTTGCGTATCGTGAAAGTAATGGTCCGTTTGCATCCGTCGACGAGTTGCTCGAAGTCAAGGGTATCGGCAAGGCCCTTCTGGATAAAAATCGCGAGAAGCTTCAGGTGAACTAAGCTTGTCACTCAGCCTTGGAGGCCGGTCATTGACCGGCCTTTTTGCTTTCTGGCGATTGCTGCAAGGTTTTGCCTTTCGTCAGCGTTTAAAAAATTACGGCTATCATACTGCAAATAAATTATGCCTATAATAAATAGGCTTTCCGCCCAGGCGCGCTGAGATCTGGCGCCTGTACATTCCTCTGGCATCTCCCAGGAGCAACCTCATGACTTCCCTTCAGTCCCAAGGCACCGCCCTCGTCACCGGCGCCTCTTCCGGTATCGGCGCTATCTACGCGCAGCGCCTGGCGGCGCGTGGTTTTGATTTGTTGTTGGTCGCCCGTGATCAGGAGCGGCTTGAAGCGGCGGCGAGTGCGTTGCGCGATGCCCATGGTGTGCAGGTCGAGGTGCTCAAGGCGGATTTGACGCAGAAGGATGACGTGCTGAAGCTTGAGCAGCGTCTGCGCAGTGATTCGAGTATCAGCCTGTTGTTGAACAATGCGGGGGTGGCGGCGGATGGGTTGTTGGCCAATGCCGATCTGGACCAGCTGGAGCGCATGATTCAATTAAATGTCACGGCGGTCACGCGTTTGGCGTCGGCTGCGGCGGCGGGTTTTGCCAAGGCGGGGCGGGGCACGATCATCAACATTGCATCGGTGGTGGCGTTGTTTCCTGAGCGTTTCAATGCGACGTACAGCGCGAGCAAGGCTTATGTGCTGAGTCTGACCCAGTCGTTGAACGCAGAGCTCGACGGCACCGGCGTCAAGGTCCAGGCTGTATTGCCAGGGGTGACGCGTACCGAGATCTGGGAGCGTTCGGGTATCGATGCTTCGCAGATTCCGGCGGAGATGGTCATGGAGGCGGGCGAGATGGTCGATGCAGCCCTGGCGGGTCTGGATCAGAGTGAGTTGGTGACCATTCCGTCCTTGCCGGATGCTGGCGACTGGGATGCATTTGTGGCGGCGCGTCTCGTCATGGCGCCTAACCTTTCCAAAAGCAAGGCTGCCGCGCGTTACAAATGACGCGGGCGAACCTGTATGAGGTGGTTGTGGTATGAGTGATCGTCGAGTGGTAGTGACAGGCATGGGGCTGGTGTCGCCGCTGGGTAGCGGTGTCGAAGCGGTCTGGGCGCGGTTGTTGGCCGGACGTTCGGGGTTGCGCACTTTGCCTGGCGAGGTGGTGGCCGATCTGCCGACCAGTGTCGGTGGGGCCGTGCCGACCCTGGCGGAGGATCCGGAGGCGGGTTTTGACCCGGATCGGGCAACACCGCCCAAGGAACAGAAGAAGATGGACCGGTTCATTCTGTTTGCCATGGAGGCGGCGCGCCAGGCCATCGAACAGTCGGGTTGGCAGGCGCAAACAGGCGAGGCCCAGGAACGCACGGCAACCATCATCGGTTCCGGTGTCGGTGGTTTCGGGGCGATTGCCGATGCGGTGCGCACCACGGACAGCCGTGGGCCGCGACGTTTGTCGCCGTTTACCATTCCTTCGTTTCTGGTCAACCTGGCGGCGGGTCATGTGTCGATCCAGCATGGGTTCAAGGGCCCGCTCGGCGCGCCTGTCACGGCTTGTGCGGCCGGAGTCCAGGCGATTGGCGATGCGGTGCGGTTGATACGTTGCGGTGAGGCGGATGTTGCCGTGTGTGGCGGCGCGGAGGCGGCGATCGATCGGGTCAGCCTGGCAGGCTTTGCGGCGGCGCGTGCTTTGTCCAGCGCGTTCAACGACACCCCGGAGCGCGCCTCGCGACCGTTCGATCGGGATCGCGATGGCTTTGTCATGGGCGAGGGGTCTGGCCTTCTGGTAGTCGAATCCCTGGAACATGCCTTGGCCCGGGGGGCTCAACCCCTGGCAGAAGTGGTCGGTTATGGCACCAGTGCTGACGCCTATCACCTGACCGCGGGGCCTGAGGATGGCAGTGGCGCACGCCGGGCGATGTCACTGGCATTGGCACAGGCGGGAATTTTGCCTGAGCAGGTTCAGCACCTGAATGCGCACGCGACCTCGACGCCGGTAGGCGACTTGGGAGAGTTGGCAGCCATCAAGTCATTGTTCGGTTCGAACAACGGCATTGCAGTGACATCGACGAAATCGGCCACCGGGCATTTACTCGGTGCCGCCGGCGGGATCGAAGCCATTTTCACGCTGCTGGCGATCCGCGATCAGATCGTGCCGGCGACCCTCAATCTCGATAACCCGGATCCGGCTTCCGAGGGCGTGGACATTGTCCATGGCCAGGCTCGGCCGATGGCGATCGAGTACGCGCTGTCCAACGGCTTCGGCTTTGGCGGGGTCAACGCCAGCGTGCTGTTCAAACGCTGGGCTGGCTAGTGCCGGATCGATTGAGATAGCTACGAGTCACCTCGAGGATCTCGGCGGCCAGCTCGGGATTCTCGACGCTGCGCGAAAGCAGCAGCGCACCGATCAACGTGGACATGATGACGATGCTGCGGTGCTCGGTGTTTTCGCCTTCCAGCGTACTTTCAATCTGGCGTAGTCGTGCATGGAGTACCACGTCTGAAGTGGGGCTCGGCTGGCCGCGCATGCCGAGTTCCGAAGACATGGTCGGCAGCGGGCAGCCTTCGTGGGGCGAGGACTGGTGCCATTCAGAGAGGTAGGCGTTGATGAACGCCTCCAAGGGCCGGTCCTGGGCGAACAGCTCGGCGCACCGGACGTCCACTTCATCCCCGGCAGCCTGTAGCGCTTTTTCCACCAGCTCGTCCTTGGATTTGAAGTGTGAATAAAAGCCACCGTGGGTCAAGCCCAGCGCTTTCATCAGGGGCTGCAGGCCGGTCGCGCCGATGCCGTCGCGGCGAAAGCGAACGGAAGCTTCCTTGATGATGCGTTTGTGGGTCTGGGCTTTATGGTCCTGCGAGTAACGCATCTGATATCTCCACATCAATGCGCCATATTAACCAATGAAAATTGGATGGTGACTGTACTTCTATTTCTAAAAAGCATGCAGATGCGTCGAACTTGATTGAAACGCCAATGGAATATGGCACGAATAGTGACTACTTATTATTTACCCATTGTTGAACAATCCGAGGTATCGAGTATGAGCAGCGGGCTTTCACTGGCCGTTCTCATCACCCTGGAGTTGAGCGCCGATATCATCGGTGGGCGTTTGCTGCCCGGCATGGCCTTGGGGGAAAGCGATCTGCGACCCGTACGTGAACAAGATGCTCACCGGCGAAGATTTCCATCCTCACTGTCATTCCAACCTGACCCGCGCGGTACTGCCCCACCGCCTGAGCGAATTCGACGTGCATGACGTGCTGAACATCTTCCAGTGCACGGGGCTGAACCACGACGACATATATTTTATGAAAGCCTGTCCGGCGCAGAAGGGCGATTACCTAGAGTTTTTTGCCGAGATCGATTTGCTCTGTGCATTGTCGACCTGTCCGGGGGGGGGGCGATCTGTCGCTGGCCATGTGGGGGGCCGGATGCGCAGGACCCGCTAAGCGTGTGCCGCCCGTTGGGGGTGGAGGTCTACCGACTGGATGATGCGTTGCTCGAAGGTTGGAGCCAGCCGGAGCATGCGGCGTACAAAGGGGCGCATGGGTTTCACATTGCCAAGGCCGATTGGGAAATGTAGGCGCTCGCTTGCCGGCGAATAACTTCAGAGCGCCGCGATGAACCAGCAACACGCGTTATCGTTGGGGACTATCGCTGCGATGCGGCGTCCCGACCAAGCCAGCTTCTACAGGGTAATGCGTACGGATCCCGATCAGGCCGGCCAGTCAATCCACCACAAGATTTTCAAGGCCATTGCATGTCCTTGAACCAGCTCATATTTTTTAATCTGTTCGAACGGTTGTAACTTCGTCTCAGATAGGTACAATGGCGCGGCTCGCCGTCAGGTGAGCGTCGTTATGGTGACCCCATCGGTCCCCCCGCAACGATCAGCCGTGAACCCGGTCAGGCCTGGAAGGGAGCAGCCGCAGCGGTGACATTGTGTGCCGGGGTGTGGCTGGTGGGGTCGCCACCTATCTCTAAGTCCTTGAATTATCAAGGATTTTTCAGTAAAAAATTCGAAGTGCGACAGCGTTTAAGTACACCTAAGTGGTGCACTGCGCTGGGCATCCCACCAATCGAATTGGCGGTCTCAAGGAACAAGTGCAACACCTGATGTAAGGTGTTGCCATGTCTACCCAATACAAACATTTGAGTACCGAGGAGCGCGTCACCATTATGGTGATGCTATTTCAACGACAGACGCTGCGGGCTATTGCCGCTTTGCTAGGCCGTCACCCCAGCACCATTAGTCGTGAGATCAAACGCACCCCCCAGCAGCCTCACTATGACGCCATACAAGCTACCAGCAGGGCTCAACAGCTTCGACATGTGCCTCGCCGTCAGCGGCGTTTATCTCCAGACTCAGAGCTATTTCAAGTGGTCGTCGAAATGCTCCGCATCGGCTGGTCACCGCAACAAATTGCCCGCAGACTACGCAGTATCTGGCCCGGCCAACCCGAGCGACATGTGAGCCACGAAACGATCTACCTCGCTATCTATGCCTACCCACGCGGAGAACTGAAGCGTCAGCTGATCAGTTATTTGCGGCAGGCTGATGGCAAACGTCACAAGCGAACCCAGAGCAATGTGCGTCGAGAACGCTACCCTGCGCAGCTGAGTATTCACCTACGACCACCAGAAGTTGCAGACCGTCTGGTTCCAGGGCATTGGGAGAGTGATCTGATCATGGGCGCCAATAATCGCTCTGCGGTTGCCACAATGGTCGAACGCACGAGCCGTTATGTGATTCTCGCCAAACTCGAAGGGCCTACCGCTGAGGCTGCGGCGGAAGCCATTGTGAGGGAAATGTCGCGGATGGCGCCATCGCTACTAAAAACCATGACGCATGATCAAGGCAGCGAAATGGCCCGTCATGCCGAAATCACTGCGCGCACGGGGATGAAGATTTATTTCGCCGATCCACACTCGCCTTGGCAGCGTGGTAGCAATGAAAATACGAACGGTTTGTTACGTCAGTACCTCCCAAAAGGCACAGATCTCTCTCTGGTGACGCAGGCACGACTGGACGAAATCGCTGATTTGCTCAACACCCGACCCCGTCAGACACTGGGCTGGAAATTTCCGGTTGAGGTGCTGGTGGATCATCTTCAGTTTTCCGCGACCAACAAGCTTGAAACGATAAACTGACCGGTAAGAGCAAGCCCCGTCCCCGTCAAGCTACCTGGTGGATGCATCTAATGGGCGTTTCTATCGTGTCATTCCAGGCCGTCACATCGGCGATGGAGGGGGGGGTATGTATAGCCATTGTTTAAGCGATGAAGGGGGGGTTGTGTATAGCCATTGTTTAAGCGATGAAGGGAGGGTTGTGTATAGCCACTGCTGCGGCGACCAAGGGGTTTGATCATGGCTAAGCCCTTGGCAGTGGAAATTGTGCTTAGTCAGGTAGGCTAGGTTCGTTCAGACGCCAAGTGGTAACGATGTTTCGGAGACGGGATTGCATTCAGTTTCGTGATTAGCATGCTCAGAAAAATTAACTGACTGTTGCACTTGTTCCTTGAGACCGCCAAGCTCAGAAAAATTAACTGACTGTTGCACTTGCTCCTTGAGACCGCCGTTTTGCATTTTACACGATGTCCGCGAAGTGCGGGCTTTTTCGCTTTTGGAGTACCCTATGCCCATTACGCATTACGCATTACCCAGAAGCTGCTGCAGATCCTCCCGGACGCCGGCAAACAAGCCGGCGTTTTTGTATCTGTGCATGCCAGAGGTGGACAGCAATGGTGTCACTCGAAACGCGCTTTCGGAATATCTCCGTGTCTGTTCTGCAAGTAAATTGTGTATGGCAGAACTACGGTGTCAGCGACCCCAGACAACGCCATATCTAAAACGATCAATGACGCCGCAGGATGCCCATCAAAGCCCACAGAGCGGCGGGGCTCTGCATCCAAGGTACAGTAATTAAGTGCGGCTCCGCTGTAGATTCGTGGAATGGAGTCGCAATGGGAGTGCCATCGGGCGAGCTTGTTGCTCGAGATCATGTCTTCTCTGAAGACAGTGTTGATCGTCCCACAACCTGTTAATACGATCGATCCCAATAGAATACTCACGAATTTCATTTTTGCGCTTCCTTGCTTAGGTTGGTGGTGATTTTTTAGAAACATCGAGACATTCTGTCTGAGTTACTACCGATAAACCGCCGGAGAGCAGTAGATGAGGACTGCATCCTATAAGGGTCAGCTCTACAGGTAAATATCCATGACTTGATTCGTTATATCAGTAGGCCACATCAGTGAATGCAGCCTCGGTTGTAGACACTGGCAGGGTCTTCTCCTGGCTCTGTGTCGGTCGTAAGCCACACTTTGAAATCCGCTTCAACCTTTCAGAATCGGCACCTGCCCAGGATCGAGTATCGCCATTGAATTCATGACGAAATATCAACGAGGTATATGGCAGAACGGCAGATTCCCGCTTGAGCAAGCCCGCTACCTTGTCCCACTTCGCTTGATTCCGGCCCTTGCCCCATGGCTTTCAATCCGGCTCTGCCGCACGCCTGTTCTGCAGGCCTTCCCGATTTCGCTGTACCCGCTTCTCTTGATCAACGCGGGCATTCTCGCCTAAATGGGTGTCCGGTTTCATTAGACCACTACACGCAGACCTCGGCCGTTTTCCGGTCGTGTATCTGGAAGAGAAGAGCAGCCATTGGCGCCAGCCAATACTTGCAGCGGTGAAATTGTGTGCCGGGGTGTGGCTGGTGGGGTTACCACCTTAACGAACCGCGAGACCCTCTCTCGCGTGATCTGCCAGGAACCATTTTTCCTGTGCTGCCATGGCATCTGTCCATAGCGGTTTCTTGTCGTCCGCGATTTACCGGCGACATGAAAAAGGAGCGCGACACGTCGGTCTCCTTTGTTCTTTTCTGGCTCTAAGGCTTGGACAAGGCCTGGTCAACCGCTGCAATCAGCTTTCCCAGATCCTTTGGGGGGGCTTTATGTATGACATCGAACAGATACGCCCGCTGTTCGTCTTCATCGCCAAGGTCGGCGAAAAAGGCTTTCAGCTTCACCCCCAGCACATTGGCAAACATGAACAGTGCATCCACGCTGGGGGTATAGGTGCCGGTTTCGAAGCGGCTGATGGTTTTGGGGTCAAAACCGGTTTTTTCGCCTAGTTCAGCCTGAGTAAGCCCCGCGACCTTGCGGTACCGCCGGATGGCTGGACCCAAACTTGAAATGTGCATCGCTCAATTCCCATTTAGAATCAAGAACTTAACGATAGATTTTCGCATTAGACAACTGCATGATCCATCACCTTGCTTTTCAAAATGTGATGTATTTCGTAGAATTGCCGCGCTAATGCGACATTGAATGAGCTTGTTTCAGATTATGGAACGATGTGAAAAAGCCATCAGTGCGCGTTCACGCAAGGCGGCGAGAGCTCTTGCACAATATTACCAGCATCGGTGTTGCTGCCTTGAACGGGTTCCACCGCCAGCGACAGCGAGCCTGACTCATGGATGAGAAGTACCGCAGGGCGGTGGATGCCGCCGCGATTTTTTCCGAGACCGATCTGAGCGGCCGGATCACCCACGTCAATGACCAGTTTTGCGCAGTGTCCGGCTATAGGCGTGAAGAATTGCTTGGCCAAAACCATCGCATGCTCAATTCCGGTATGCACGCCACTGAATTTTTCGTCGAGATGTGGCGCACCATCGCCCTGGGTCAGATCTGGAAGGGCGAGATCTGCAATCGCGCCAAGGATGGCAGCCTGTATTGGGTCGACAGCACCATGGTGCCGGTGATCGATAGCGCCACCGGGCGGGTCGAGAGGTATCTGTCGATTCGGTTCGACATCAGTGAAAAACGGCAACTCCTGCATTCCCTGCAATGGCGGGTCGGCCATGACGTGCTGACCGGGCTGCCCAATCGTGCGTTTCTTTCGGATCTGCTCGATCAGGCGCTGGAGTTCTCCCGGCAGGAGAACATTGCGCTGGCGGTGTGCATGCTCGATCTCGACGGCTTCAAGGCGGTCAACGATGGCTACGGACATGCCAGTGGCGATCTGTTGCTGGTGGAGGTGGCCAAGCGCCTGCGCAATATTGTGCGTGGCGAGGATGTAGTCGCGCGGCTGGCCGGCGACGAGTTCGTCCTGGTGTTGCGGTACGTACACGATCTGCCGCAACTGCGGGCGGCACTGAGCCGGGTGCTGGGAGCCATATCGGTACCGTATTCGCTGCATGGCAAGGACATCCATGTGTTTGCCAGCATTGGCGTCACGCTCTTTCCTGACGATAACGAAGATGCCGGGACCCTGTTGCGGCATGCCGACCAGGCCATGTATGTGGCCAAGCAGAGCGGTCGCAAGCGCTTTCATATATTCGACGTGACCCGCGACCGTGAGGTCAAGGCCACTCACGAGACGGTCGAGCGGGTACGCCAGGCGCTGGTGGACGGCGAACTGCGCCTGCATTTCCAGCCCAAGGTCAACATGCGCCGTGGCCGGGTCGTCGGCTTCGAGGCATTGCTGCGCTGGGAGCATCCGCAAAACGGCCTGGTGCGCGCATGGGATTTTCTACCCCAGGTGGAAGAGACAGACTTGATCATCGATATCGGTGAATGGGTCATCGATCAGGTGTTGGCCCAGTTGGATCGATGGCGACAGGATGGGCATGACTGGCCGGTGAGCATCAATATTGCGGCGCGGCATTTTCAGCGGGCGGATTTCGTGGAACGGCTCCAGAACCTGTTGGCGCGGCACGATCGGGTCGCGCCGCAGCGCCTTGACCTGGAGATCGTCGAGTCGGTCGCAGTCGAGAACATCCAGCATGTCAGTGCGTGCCTGCAGGCCTGCCAGGCGCTGGGGGTGCAGTTTTCCCTGGGGGATTTCGGCACCGGCTACTCATCCCTGAGTTACCTCAAGCGCCTGCGCACCCAGACCATCAAGATCGACAAGTCCTTTGTGCGCGACATTGTTCACGACGGTGATGACCTGGCCTTGACCACGGCCGTGATCGGCCTGGCCCGGGCATTTGGTCGCCAGGTGGTCGCAGAGGGGGTGGAAAGTATCGAGCACGGTGAGCTGCTGTTGAATCTTGGCTGCGAAGTGGCCCAGGGGGATTTCATTGCGCAGCCGATGCCGGCCGTCGATGTGCCGGGCTGGGTCGCCGGTTTTGTCGCGCCAGCGCAATGGCGGGTGGCGCAGGCAACCGGTCACGGCCTGTCTTCAGCCTTGCCGCCAATGTAGAGCCGAATGATGTCATCGATCTCCCCAGACATCTTCATCCGCAGCAGGGTGCGCAGAATGCGCTGGACCGGCACCTTGGGATCATTGCGCACATAGCAGCCGACGTTTTGTTCCTGCAGCAGCGCCACCCTTTGCAGTTGCTGCTGGGGGAGCAATCGCTGGTTGAACCAGTCCAGGGTCCATTGATTGCTGACCGCATAACGGTTGCGCCCGGCATGCAGCTTCTCCAGCACTTGTTCCTGGTTGCGTGCATCGTCGCGCTGCAGTCGGTTGACGTCGAACAGCGGTTGCAGGGCCGGGTAGCTGTAACCGAGTACCGTGCCGATCGATTGATGGGTCAGGTGAGTCGGATTCACTGACGTCGGAGCGCCGGACTGGCTGATCAGCAAGTCGGGTTGCGTCCAGAGCGGAATGCTCCAGATATAGTCGCCGGACTGGTTTGGCGTCCAGGACTGCGCGGCGTAGCAGCGAATGTCCACCTCGCCGTGTTCCATGGCGCTCTGCACCCGACCGCGGGGCAATACGTGAAACTGCGCCGGTACGCCGACCTGGGTGGCGAGGCTGAGCATCACGTCATACAGGATGCCCTGGGTCGGCCGCCCTCGTTCGAGTTGCACCATCGGCATGGCCCAACTGTCAGGTATCACGAAGCGCAACGGCGCGTCAGCGGCCGCCCCGTCCAGGCTGATCAACAGCAGTGCCCCCAAGCCCAGCCGCATAAACGCTCCGATAAATCCTTCCAAAGTGCAGCTTAGCCAGATTAGACGAGCGCACCGGATGCAATTTGTGCCTTGCTCCGCTAGCATTAGCCGCTTCTGCTTCCTTCGCTGCGACGGTTTTCGATGAGTTATCAGGTTCTTGCACGTAAATGGCGTCCGCGCTCGTTCCGCGAAATGGTCGGCCAGACCCATGTGCTCAAGGCTCTGATCAATGCCTTGGACAGCCAGCGGCTGCACCACGCGTACCTGTTTACCGGTACGCGCGGGGTCGGCAAGACCACCATTGCGCGGATCATCGCCAAATGCCTGAACTGTGAAACAGGTATCACTTCAACGCCTTGTGGCGAGTGTTCGGTGTGCCGCGAGATCGATGAAGGGCGCTTCGTCGACCTGATCGAGATCGACGCCGCCAGCCGCACCAAGGTCGAAGACACCCGCGAGCTGCTCGACAACGTGCAGTACGCCCCCAGCCGCGGGCGCTTCAAGGTCTACCTGATCGACGAAGTGCACATGCTTTCCAGCCATTCTTTCAATGCGCTGTTGAAAACCCTCGAAGAGCCGCCGCCCTACGTCAAGTTCATCCTGGCCACCACCGACCCGCAGAAACTTCCTGCAACGATTCTTTCCCGTTGCCTGCAGTTCTCCCTGAAGAACATGACCCCGGAGCGGGTCGTCGAGCATTTGAGCCATGTGCTGAGCGTCGAGAACGTACCGTTCGAAGACGACGCGCTGTGGTTGCTCGGCCGCGCCGCCGACGGTTCGATGCGCGATGCCATGAGCCTCACCGACCAGGCGATCGCCTTCGGTGAAGGCAAGGTCATGGCCGCTGACGTGCGGGCGATGCTCGGCACCCTCGATCACGGCCAGGTCTATGACGTGTTGCATGCGTTGATCGAAGGCGACGCCAAGGCCTTGCTCGAAGCGGTCCGCCACCTGGCTGAACAGGGCCCGGACTGGAACGGCGTGCTCTCGGAAATCCTCAATGTGCTGCACCGTGTCGCCATTGCCCAGGCCTTGCCTGAAGGCGTCGACAACGGTCACGGCGACCGCGACCGGGTGCTGGCCCTGGCCCAGGCCTTGCCGGCCGAAGACGTGCAGTTCTATTACCAGATGGGCTTGATCGGCCGCCGCGACCTGCCGCTGGCGCCAGACCCCCGTGGCGGCTTTGAAATGGTGCTGTTGCGCATGCTCGCGTTCCGCCCCGCCGATACTGCGGACGCGCCGAGGCAACCGCTAAAGACAGTGGGGATCAGCCAGGCCACGGTTGATTCCGCCAAATCAGTGGCTGCCACGCCGGTCGTTGCGCCTGTAACCGCTGCACCCGTTGCGGCCGTGGCTGCGGCACCTGTGCCGGTTACTCCCGTTGTAGTACCTGAGCCGGTGCCTGAGCCGGTGGTCGAGGCGGTCGTGGTCGAAGAAGTGGTCGACCTGCCGTGGAATGATCCAGTCGAGCCTGCAGTGGTTCAGCAGCCGGCCGTCGAGCCGGTGCTGGAAACCGCCAGCGAGCAGCCCGAGTTGCCGCCGATGCCGCTGCCGACGCCGGACAGCGTGGTGCCGGACGCGCCGGAGTGGGCTGCCGCGCCCATTCCAGAGCCGTCGGTGGCCGAAGTCGATGCCGCCACGCCGGGCATGGACCTGGATGACGAGCCGCCGCTGGACGAAGATTACATCGAGCCAGACATGGACTCGGCCTACAGCTACCTCGACGAGTTGGCCAGCGAGCACGCCGCCGAGCCGGCCGCAGAACCCGAGCCTGAGCCCGCTGCGGCGCCTGCCACCGGCCTGGCCCTGCAATGGCTGGAGCTGTTCCCGAACCTGCCGATCTCCGGCATGACCGGCAGCATCGCCGCCAACTGCACGCTGATCGCCGTCGATGGCGACAATTGGTTGCTGCACCTGGACCCGGCCCACAGCGCCTTGTTCAACGCCACGCAACAGCGGCGCCTCAATGAAGCGTTGAACCAGTATCACGGGCGCACCCTGACCCTGACCATGGAGCTGATCAAGCCCGAGCAGGAAACCCCGGCCCAGGCGGCGTCCCGTCGGCGTGCCGACCGTCAGCGCGAGGCCGAGGAGTCGATCCATGGTGATCCGTTCATCCAGCAAATGATGCAGCAGTTCGGTGCGGTCATCCGTAACGATACTATTGAACCTGTCGAGGCCGTGGTCAGTCAGGGCTAATAACTGAAGGCGCTCGCCCGAGCGGGCCGGGCGCCGTTTTAATCCAAGTACTTTTGAGGTGATTCCCATGATGAAAGGTGGCATGGCCGGCCTGATGAAGCAGGCACAGCAGATGCAGGAAAAAATGGCCAAGATGCAGGAAGAGCTGGCCAACGCCGAAGTCACCGGTAAAGCCGGTGGCGACATGGTCACCGTGGTGATGACCGGTCGTCACGACGTCAAGCGCGTGACCATCGACCCAAGCCTGGTCGAAGGCCTGAGCGAAGATGACAAGGAAATGCTGGAAGCGGTGTTCGCTGCGGCCGTCAACGACGCCGTGCGCAAGATCGAAGCCAACAGCCAGGACAAAATGGGCAGCATGACCGCTGGCATGCAACTGCCACCGGGCATGAAACTGCCATTCTGATTCGCCTTCAGGCCTCAGATGAGTTACAAAAAATGCCAGGCATAGCGCCTGGCATTTTTGTTTCTGGCAGGAAGAAGTGCTGTGACTGCCAGGCCCTCTTCGCGAGCAAGCCCGCTCCCACATTAGATCTGCGGCGTGCACAAAATCAATGTGGGAGCGGGCTTGCTCGCGAAGGGGGCAACGCGGTCCAACTGAATAAACATCGAACGCCATACCGCCACAAAGGTCTGCTCCCTATACCCCCGAATTCATCGAAAGGAGACGCTGCCATGTCCGACCCCATGACCCTCAACCAACGAATCGTCCTGGCTTCACGCCCGGTCGGCGCGCCAACACCGGAAAACTTCCGCATGGAGCGCGTCGCGCTCCCCGATCTGGAAGAGGGTCAGGTGCTGCTCAAGACCCTTTATCTGTCGCTGGATCCCTACATGCGTGGGCGCATGAGTGATGCGCCGTCCTACGCCGCGCCGGTGGAAATCGGCGAGGTGATGACCGGCGGCGCGGTCAGCCGGGTCGAGCGTTCGCGCCATCCCAAGTTTCATGAAGGGGATCTGGTGGTGGGCGCCACGGGGTGGCAGAGCCACAGCATCAACGACGGTCGAAGCATCATCCCGGTACCGTCGGGGCTGCCCAGCCCGTCCATGGCCCTGGGTGTGCTGGGCATGCCGGGCATGACTGCCTACATGGGCTTGATGGACATCGGCCAGCCAAAGGAAGGCGAGACCCTGGTGGTCGCGGCGGCATCCGGCGCCGTCGGTTCGGTGGTAGGTCAGGTAGCCAAGATCAAGGGCCTGCGTGTGGTCGGCGTAGCCGGTGGCGCGGACAAGTGCCGTTACGTGGTCGAGGAGCTGGGCTTCGATGCCTGCGTCGACCACAAGAGCCCGGACTTCGTCGACGAGCTGGCGCAGGCGTGCCCCAAGGGCATCGATATTTATTACGAGAACGTCGGTGGCAAGGTGTTCGACGCTGTGGTGCCGTTGCTCAACCCCAAGGCGCGGATTCCGCTCTGTGGCCTGATTGCGTCCTATAACGCCAGCGAAGCACCCAGCGGTCCCGATCGGCTGCCGATGTTGCAGCGCACACTGCTGACCAAGCGCGTACGGATCCAGGGCTTCATCGTGTTCGACGACTACGGCGATCGCCAGCCGGAATTCATCAGCGCGATGGCGTCGTGGGTGCGCGATGGCAAGGTGAAGTTCCGCGAAGACGTGGTCGATGGCCTGGAGAATGCGCCTGATGCGTTCATCGGCCTGCTCGAAGGCCGCAACTTCGGCAAGTTGGTGGTACGGGTGGCGCCAGCGCAATAATTGACGCTCAACGGAGGCGCGGGTATAAACCGCGTCTCGTTGTTTTCGTCGGACTTTTCCCCATGAGCTTCAGCCCTTTGATTCGCCAACTGATCGACGCCCTGCGAATTTTGCCAGGTGTGGGTCAGAAAACCGCCCAGCGCATGGCGTTGCAGTTGCTCGAGCGTGATCGCAGTGGTGGCTCGCGCCTGGCACTGGCCCTGAGCCAGGCCATGGACGGGGTCGGTCACTGCCGTCTGTGCCGCACCCTGACCGAAGACGACCTCTGTCCGCAATGCGCCGATACCCGGCGCGACGACACCTTGCTCTGCGTGGTGGAAGGGCCGATGGACGTCTACGCCGTGGAGCAGACCGGTTTCCGTGGCCGCTACTTCGTGCTCAAGGGCCACCTGTCGCCGCTTGACGGGCTGGGCCCGGAGGCGATCGGCATTCCGCAGTTGATGGCGCGGATCGAGGAGGCGGGCACGTTCGCTGAAGTCATCCTCGCCACCAACCCGACGGTGGAAGGTGAAGCCACCGCGCACTACATCGCCCAATTGCTCAGCAGCAAAGGCCTGATCGCTTCGCGCATCGCCCATGGCGTGCCCTTGGGTGGCGAGCTGGAGTTGGTGGATGGCGGGACGCTGGCGCATTCGTTTGCGGGGCGTAAGCCGATTTCCCTCTAAGTTGTGTGGTGTTTTTACTGACGCCTTCGCGAGCAAGCCCGCTCCCACATGGTATTAGCGGTGCATACAGAACCCCTGTAGGAGCCGGCTTGCTGGCGATGCAGGCGCCTCGGTCTCGCTGATTCACACAATCCTGTTGAAAACCAAGCAAGCGCTCGGTTAACTTCCCTGAACCCTTCAGTGGAGTTCGCCGATGTCTGCCTTCGAGGAATACTTCGACCCCAGCCACCAAATGGTCCGCGACAGCGTAAGACGCTTCGTCGAGCGCGAGATTCTGCCGGACATCGACCGGTGGGAAGAAGCCGAAAGCTTTCCCCGAGAGCTTTACCTGAAGGCCGGCGCCGCGGGCATTCTCGGCATCGGTTATCCACAGAGGCTGGGTGGCAGCCACGAGGGCGATGTGTTTGCCAAGATCGCCGCCAGCGAAGAACTGATGCGCTGTGGCTCCGGGGGCCTGGTGGCAGGGCTGGGGTCGCTGGACATCGGCTTGCCGCCGATTCTCAAGTGGGCCAGGCCGCAAATCCGTGACCGGGTCGTGCCACAGGTGCTGTCCGGCGAGAAAATCAGCGCCCTGGCCGTCACCGAACCCGGCGGCGGGTCCGACGTCGCCAACCTGCAAACCCGCGCCGTGCGTGAGGGCGACTTCTACCGGGTCAGCGGTAGTAAAACCTTCATCACCAGCGGTGTGCGCGCGGATTTCTACACCGTCGCGGTGCGCACCGGCGAGCCGGGTTTTTCCGGCATCAGCCTGTTGTTGATCGAGAAGGGCACTCCGGGTTTCACCGTCGGACGGCCATTGAAGAAAATGGGCTGGTGGGCGTCGGACACGGCCGAACTGTTCTTCGATGATTGCCAGGTGCCCGTAGGCAATCTGATCGGCAGCGAAAACATGGGTTTTGCCTGCATCATGGGCAATTTCCAGAACGAACGCCTGGCCTTGGCCTTGATGGCCAACATGACCGCGCAGCTGGCCCTGGAGGAGAGCCTCAAGTGGGCGCGCGAGCGTGAAGCCTTTGGCAAGCCGATCGGCAAGTTCCAGGTGATCAAGCATCGCCTGGCGGAAATGGCCACGGCGCTCGAAGTCTCAAGGGAATTCACCTACCGGCAGGCGGCGAAGATGGCGGCGGGCAAGAGCGTGATCAAGGAGATTTCCATGGCCAAGAATTTTGCCACGGACACTGCAGACCGGATCACCCACGATGCCGTGCAGATCCTCGGTGGCCTGGGTTACATGCGCGAGAGCCTGGTGGAGCGGTTGTACCGGGATAACCGGATTCTTTCGATTGGCGGGGGGACGCGGGAAGTGATGAACGAGATCATCAGCAAGCAGATTGGGTTGTGACAAGTTTTAGGTTGATGTTGTAGCGGCTGACGCTTTCGCGAGCAAGCTCGCTCCCACAGTTGATTTGCGTCGTGCACAACATTTCTGTACACCAGGATTCCCTGTGGGACCGGGCTTGCTCGCGAAGAGGCCCTTTCAGGCGCTACTTACTTATCGGTAAGAGCAAACTGCGTCAGGCAAAACGTCGGAATCCCCATGTCTTCCAGGCGCTGCGACCCACCCAGCTCCGGCAAATCAATGATCGCCGCCGCTTCATGAACCCGCGCACCCATGCGCCGAACCAGGTTCGCCGCTGCAATCAGGGTGCCGCCGGTGGCGATCAGGTCGTCGAACATCACCACCGAATCGCCTTCGCACAGGCTGTCGGCGTGCACTTCAAGAAACGCTTCGCCGTACTCCGTCGCATAACCTTCGGCCAGGACGTCGGCCGGCAACTTGCCTTGCTTGCGAAACAGCACCAGCGGCTTGTTCAGCTGATACGCCAGCACCGAACCGATCAGGAAACCCCGGGCATCCATGGCGCCAATGTGGGTGAAATCCGCCTCGACATAGCGGTGGGCGAAACTGTCCATCACCAGGCGCAGGGCCGTGGGCGACTGGAAGAGCGGGGTGATGTCGCGAAAGATCACGCCGGGCTTGGGAAAGTCGATCACGGGGCGGATGAGGGATTTGATGTCGAAGGAGTCGAAGACCATCGAAGATGTCCTGGCAGGCTGCAAACGACACAGTATAACGGCGGCTGAACCGTTTCGCTCAGCCGCGATCGGCCGAATCAGCCTTCGAGGGAGCCACCGGCCAGGGCGCACAGCTGGATCGGGTCAAGGATGCGGATTTCCTTGCCTTCGGCGGCGATCAGTTCGTTCTGCTGGAAGCGCGTGAACACCCGCGACACGGTCTCCACCGCCAGGCCCAGGTAGTTGCCGATTTCATTGCGCGACATGCTCAGGCGGAACTGATTGGCCGAGAAGCCCCGGGCGCGGAAGCGGGCGGACAGATTGACCAGGAAGGTGGCGATGCGCTCATCGGCGGTCTTTTTCGACAACAACAGCATCATCTGCTGATCGTCGCGAATCTCGCGGCTCATCACGCGCATCAGCTGACGACGCAACTGCGGCAGTTGCAGGGCCAGTTCGTCGAGACGTTCGAAGGGGATTTCACACACCGAGGTGGTTTCCAGCGCCTGTGCCGACACCGGATGCTTTTCGGTGTCCATGCCCGATAGCCCGACCAGTTCGCTCGGCAAGTGGAAGCCGGTGAGCTGTTCTTCGCCGCCATCGCTCAGGTTGAAGGTCTTCAGGGCGCCGGAGCGCACGGCGTAGACCGAGTCGAACCGGTCGCCCTGGCGGAACAGAAACTCGCCCTTTTTCAGCGGGCGTCCCCGTTTGACGATTTCGTCCAGCGCATCCATATCTTCCAGATTCAGAGAAAGTGGCAAACACAGCGGGGCCAGGCTGCAATCCTTGCAATGTGCCTGGGTGTGAGCGCGCAATTTTACTGGCTCGGACATTTCTTCAATCCTTGTGGGAAAACACACATAAGCTGTAAGGGTAACCCACTGTAGGACATTGAGGCCAGCACGCGGCGGATTTGTCGCAGGGATCTAGATCACCCGGGAAAACCTTTGGTGACTGTGTTGCGCAAGGTAGGCATCGAACACCATGCACACCGAGCGCACCATCAAGCGACCTGCCGGCAACACCGTGATGCGTTCGCTATCGAACTCAATCAGGCCATCCTTGGCCATGCACTGCAATTGCGGCCAAAGTTCGGCGAAATAACCTTGAAAATCGATATTGAAGGCCTGTTCGATCTGGGCGAATTCCAGGCTGAAATTGCAGATCAGCTGCTGGATCACCGCGCGGCGCAAACGGTCATCGGCGTTGCACAGCAGGCCACGGCTGGTGGCCAGCTGTGACGAGGCCAGGGCGTTCTGGTATTGGTTCAGGTCGCTGCTGTTCTGGCAGTACAGGTCGCCGATCTGGCTGATCGCCGACACGCCCAGGCCAATCAAGTCGCAATGCCCGTGGGTGGTGTAGCCCTGGAAGTTGCGTTGCAGGGTCCCTTCCTCCTGGGCAATCGCCAGTTCATCGTCGGGCAGCGCGAAGTGGTCCATGCCGATGTAGCGGTAGCCGGCGGCGGTCAGTTGCTCGATGGTGCCCTGAAGCATTTGCAGTTTTTGCGCGGGTGTCGGCAGCTCGTTGCTGTTGATCCGCCGTTGCGGCATGAAGCGTTCCGGCAGGTGTGCGTAGTTGAACACCGAGAGCCGGTCCGGTTGCAGGCTGATGACTTCGTCGACGGTGCGCGCAAAGTTCTCCGGGGTCTGCTTGGGCAGCCCGTAGATCAGGTCGATGTTGATCGAGCGAAACTGCAGGGTGCGGGCGGCGTCGATCACTGCGCGGGTTTCCTCCAGGCTCTGCAGGCGGTTGACCGCGCGCTGCACGGCCGGGTCAAGGTCTTGCAGGCCGATGCTGACCCGATTGAAACCCAGTTCGCGCAACAGTCCCATGGTCGACCAGTCGGCTTCGCGGGGGTCGATTTCGATGCCGTAGTCGCCGGAATCATCGTCCAGCAGATTGAAGTGTTTGCGCAGGTGGGCCATCAACTGGCGCAGCTCGTCGTGGCTGAGGAAGGTCGGTGTACCGCCGCCAAAGTGCAGCTGCTCGACTTTTTGTGTCGGGTCGAGGTGGCAGGCGATCAACTGGATCTCCTGTTCCAGGCGCTGCAGGTAAGGCAGCGCGCGGCCGCGATCCTTGGTGATGACCTTATTGCACGCGCAGTAATAGCAGATGTTCGCGCAGAACGGCACGTGCACGTACAGCGACAACGGACGCGCGGCCTTGCGGCTGTCGCGCAGGGCATGCAGCAGGTCGAACGGGCTGATCTGGCTGTGGAATTGCACGGCGGTCGGGTAGGAGGTGTAGCGCGGTCCCGCCATGTCATAACGGCGGATCAGATCGGTGTCCCAACGAATGGCGTCGAGCATCATGCGGGCATTCCCCCGGATAGGCTGGCAGTGTCAGCCACTTTATGCGAGGGCGGGGTGGGGCATCTTGATTTGCATCAAGGAGGATCAAGATCAAAAGATCGCAGCCTTCGGCAGCTCCTACAGGTGTAATGCCATCCCATGTAGGAGCTGCCGCAGGCTGCGATCTTATGCTTTTAATGCCCCATGAGCCAATGCTGATGCGGCCCCGGCAAGGTCCAGATCCCAAACAACATCACCAACAACCCGCCCGCCATGCGCACGCTGCGTTTACGCAACAACGCCGTCACCCGTTCAGCCGCCAGCCCCGTAGCGAGCAAAACAGGCCAGGTCCCCAGCCCGAACGCCAACATCAACAACGCACTGTCCAGCGCATTGCCCTGGCTGGCCGACCACAGCAAGGTGCTGTAGACCAGGCCGCACGGCAGCCAGCCCCAGAGCGTGCCCAACAGCAGCGCGCGGGGCAGGCTCGACACCGGCAGCAGGCGGTTGGCCACCGGCTGGATATGCCGCCACAGGCCGCGACCGACACTTTCGATGCGCGTCAGCCCGCTCCACCAGCCGGCCAGGTACAAGCCCATGGCGATCAGCAGCAGGCCGGCGAGCACACGCATGAACATCGCCGCGGGACTGTTGGCCACCGCCCAGCCGGCCAGGCCGATCAACAGGCCGGCGGCGGCGTAGCTGAGGATGCGCCCCAGGTTGTAGGCCAGCAGCAGGCGAAAGCGGCGGCTGCGTTGCTCCTTGGGGATAGCCAGCGTCAATGCGCCCATCAAGCCGCCGCACATGCCCAGGCAATGCCCGCCACCGAGCAGGCCGAGGATGAGCGCCGATACCAGCAGCGGCGCCAATTCAAGCATGGGGCGGCGCCTTGTCGTCGGGTTTCGGCGGGTGGCCGCTGGCCTCGTCGACCGCCGCGGTGTGGTTCGGGTCCTGGTCGTCGAACAGGATGCTGTGGGCCGGGCCGTCGAGGTCGTCGTACTGACCGCTGTCGACCGCCCAGAAGAAGATGTAGACGGCGATGGCCACGATCAACAGCGCGGCCGGAATCATCACGTAGAGAGCTGGCATCTGGACTCCATGCCCGCGCGGCTCAGGCCGGCAGCGGGCGGGTTGCTGGCGTGGTGCGGGCAGTCGGCGCGCTCGGCAGGCGAGTCAGGCGCAGGGCGTTGAGCACCACGGTCAACGAACTGATCGACATGCCGACCGCGGCCCACACAGGCGTGATCCAGCCGAGGGCGGCGAACGGCAACATGAGGCCATTGTACAGCCCCGCCCACAGCAAGTTCTCGATGATCACCCGACGGGTGCGCCGTGCCAGGCTGAAGGCTTGCACCAGGGCATCGAGACGGTTGGACAGGAGCACGGCGTCGGCGCTGGTTTTGGCCAGGTCCGTGGCTGAGCCCATGGCCACGCTGATATCGGCGGCGGCCAAGACGGGAACATCGTTGACCCCGTCACCGAGCATCAGCACCTTGCGGCCTTCCTTGTGCAGTTGTTGCAGGACCTGCAGTTTATCGTCCGGGCGCAGGCCCCCACGGGCCTCGTCGATACCCAGCTCGGCCGCGACACTGGCGACCATCGGCGAGCTGTCGCCGGACAGCAACAGGGTGCGCCAGCCGCGTGCCTTGCAGGCGGCGAGCAGGGCAGGGGCATCGGCGCGCAGACGGTCGTCGAGCACCAGCCACGCCAGCGGCCCCTGGCTATCGCCGAGCAGCAGCCATTGGCCGGCTTCGTCCGGAATGGCCGGCACGGCAGCGCCGCTGAGTGCGCAGACAAAACCGGGCTGGCCGATGCGCAAGCGTTGCGCGCCGACCTGCCCTTCGAGGCCAAGCCCCGGCGTGCTGTGAACGTCCTCGGCGGCCAGCGGCGCGCGACCAAAAGCGCGGGCAATCGGGTGTTCGGAACGGTTCTCCAGGGCCGCGGCGAGACTCAGGCACTGGTCGCTGTCGAGAGTGCCGAGGGGGCGGATCGAGCGCAGCGCCAGGCGACCTTCGGTGAGGGTGCCGGTCTTGTCGAAAATCACCGTGTCGATCTGGTTCAATCCTTCCAGCACATGGCCGCGGGTCAACAACAAACCCAGCTTGTGCAAGGTGCCGGTGGCAGCGGTGAGGGCGGTGGGCGTGGCCAGGGACAGCGCGCAGGGGCAGGTCGCGACCAGCATCGCCAGCACGATCCAGAACGCCCGCGAAGGGTCCAGCTCCCACCACAGCAGGCCGATGGCGGCGGCGGCGATCAACGACAGCAGCAGGAACCATTGCGCGGCACGATCGGCGATTTCCGCCAGGCGCGGTTTTTCCGCCTGGGCGCGGTCGAGCAGGCGCACGATGGCCGAGAGGCGGGTGTCCTGACCCAGGGCCAGGACTTCGACGGTCAACGGGCCTTCCACATTCAGTGTACCGGCGGTGACGGCGTCGCCCGGGGTGCGTGGCTGCGGAAGGTATTCGCCAGTCAGCAGCGACTCGTCGATGCTTGACTGGCCGTCGAGGATCTTGCCGTCGGCCGGCAGGATCGCCCCCGGATGCACCAGCACCTGATCGCCGACCCGCAGTTCGCTGAGCAGGATGCGCTCGCTCTGGCCGTCGCCACCCAGGCGCAGGCATGAAGCGGGCAATAGATTGACCAGTTGCGCGGTGGCGGCGGCGGTGCGTTCCCGGGCGCGCCGTTCCAGGTAGCGCCCGGCCAGCAGAAACAGCGCAAACATGCCGACGGCATCGAAATACAGCTCGCCGACCCCGGTGATGGAGGTCCAGATTCCGGCGATGTAGGCGCTACCAATGGCCAGCGACACCGAAACGTCCATGGTCAGGTGCCGGGTGCGCAGGTCGCGCATGGCGCCCTTGAAGAATGGCGCACAGCTGTAGAACACGATCGGCGTGGTCAGGAACAGCGCGACCCAGCGCAGGATGGTGTGCAGCTCGGGGCTGAGGTCGATGTTGAATTCCGGCCAGGTGGCCATGGTCGCCATCATCGCCTGGAACCACAGCAACCCGGCCACGCCGAGCTGGCGCAGGGCCAGGCGGTTTTCGCTGGCCAGTTGTTCGCTGGCGCGGTCGGCCTGGTAGGGGTGGGCGGCGTAGCCGATGTGGCGCAGCTCGGCGAGCACCCGGCTCAGCGGCAATTGCGCGTCGGCCCAGCGCACGTGCAGGCGATGGTTGGACAGGTTCAGGCGTGCTTCGGCAACCGCCGGCAAGGTGCGCAGGTGTTTCTCGATCAGCCAGCCGCAGGCGGCGCAACTGATGCCTTCGATCAGCAGGGTGGTTTCGGCCAGTTCGCCTTCGTGGCGAACGAAGGGTTGCTGCACGTCGGCGCGGTCGTACAGCGCCAGTTCATCGACCAATTGCACCGGCAGTGCTTCGGGGTTGGCCGAGGCTTCGCTGCGATGCTGGTAATAGCTCTCCAACCCGCCGGCGACAATGGCCTCGGCCACGGCCTGGCAGCCCGGGCAGCAGAATTCGCGGGACTCCCCGAGCACGGCGGCGGTGAAGCGGCTGCCGGCCGGGACGGGCAGGGCGCAGTGGTAGCAGGGGGTTGGGGTGGTCATTCAAAATTGTCCGGGGAGGGCGCTATCCCTGTAGGAGCTGACGAGTGAAACGAGGCTGCGATCTTTTGATCTTAACAAGCAAGATCAAAAGATCGCAGCCTGCGGCAGCTCCTACATTGAAGCGCGAAGCGCAGCTTTCTATTTCTTCAGGTCTTCCGCGCCTTGCAGCGGCTCGTCACCCAGCAGCAGCTCTTTGTCGTGGTTGACCAGTTCTTCCTCGAACATGCGCCAGATGTGGTCATCCTGGCTGCCGAGCAATTCGATGAAGCGGCGGCCTTCGATCTTGTCGCTCAGCTGGCCGATGTAGCGGCCCGTTTCAGTGTCGCTGCGGGTGAGGGTGATCTTGCGGTCCTTCTCCGGTTGCGTCGGCGAGATCAGGTTCAGCTCAAGCGTCGCCGGCTGGCTGTTGCCGCTCAGGCGCAGGTCGACTTCACCGGTCACGTCATCCAGGCGAATGCTGGCGCGCATCAACAGGGTCTGCGCCAGCAGTTCACGGTCGAGCGAACGGTTGATGCCTTTGCCAGCCTCGTAGTAGTTGTCGTTGACCAGGTTGTCCGGGTTTTTCACCGCGATGGTCACCATGGACAAGGTCAGGGTCACCGAGCAGGCCAGGATCCCGATGATGATCCACGGCCAAAGGTGCTTGTACCAGGGACTTGCGGCAGTTGCTGAGGGCATGATCACTTCTCTCAACGATTTTGTGGGCCGATGAATCGGCTCTTGGCTTCAACGTGGATGCTGGCGTCATCGGCGTCCTTGAGGATGAATTTCACCTCGTTGGTGCTCGACGGCAATTGTTCCGGGGCCACCGACAGTTCGACCGGCTGGCTGATGATGTCGCCGGCCGCCACCTTGATCTCACGCCGGCCTTGCAGCTTGAGGTCCGGCAGGCCGGTGGCCTCGAGCACATAGCTGTGGTCGCGCTGGTCCTTGTTCATGATCTTCAGGCTGTAGACGTTCTCGATCCGGCCTTCGGCGTTCTCACGGTACAGCACGCGGTCCTTGCTGACGTCGAAACCGACCAGTGAACGCATGAAGAATGCGGTCACCAGCACACCGATCATCGCCATCAGCACCACGGCATAGCCAATCAGGCGCGGGCGCAGCTTATGGGTTTTCTGCCCGGACAGGTTGTGCTCGGTGGTGTAGCTGATCAGGCCACGCGGGTACTCCATCTTGTCCATGATCGCGTCGCAGGCATCGATGCACGCCGCGCAGCCAATGCACTCGATCTGCAGGCCGTCGCGGATGTCGATCCCGGTCGGACAGACCTGGACACACATGGTGCAGTCGATACAGTCGCCCAGGCCCTGGGCCTTGTAGTCGATGCCTTTCTTGCGCGGGCCACGGCTTTCGCCACGGCGCGGGTCGTAGGAGACGATCAGCGTGTCCTTGTCGAACATCACGCTCTGGAAGCGTGCGTACGGGCACATGTAGATGCACACCTGCTCGCGCAGCCAGCCGGCGTTGCCATAGGTGGCGAGGGTGAAGAAACCGACCCAGAAATACGACCAGCCATCCGCCTCGCCGGTGAAGAACTGAATCACCAGTTCGCGAATCGGCGAGAAGTAGCCAACGAAAGTCATGCCGGTCACGAAACCGATCAACAGCCACAGGCTGTGCTTGCTGAATTTGCGCAGGAACTTGTTGGCGCTCATCGGCGCCTTGTCGAGTTTGATGCGCTGGTTGCGGTCGCCTTCGGCGACCTTTTCGCACCACATGAAGATCCAGGTCCACACGCTCTGCGGGCAGGTGTAGCCGCACCAGACCCGGCCGGCGTACACCGTGATGAAGAACAGGCCGAAGGCGGCGATGATCAGCATGCCGGACAGCAGGATGAAATCCTGGGGCCAGAAGGTGGCACCGAAGATGAAGAACTTGCGCTCAGGCAGGTTCCACCAGACGGCCTGGTGCCCGCCCCAGTTGAGCCACACCGTACCGAAATACAACAGGAACAGCGCGGCACCGCCTGCCATTCGCAGGTTGCGGAAAATGCCGGTAAAGGCACGGGTGTAGATTTTTTCCCTGGAGGCGTAGAGGTCGACGCTGTTGTTCGCGTTCTTGGCGGGTGGAGTGACGTCGTGTACCGGAATCTGGTTGCTCATCATTGCATCCCACGGCAGTGGAAAAATGCCTCGGTCAGTACGTGCCGACCGCGGTCAAAAAGAGGTGTCGCAGTGGCCCAATGATACGCCTGTCGCTCTAGCTCAAGGGTGCGACCTTTGGTCGCGTTGGGGAAAAATCAACAATGGTGTAGCGAATGTAACAAAACATGATGCAGGTCACTTGACTATAGACAATTCGCTTTTGCCCTTTATCCACCCTGGACGATTTCAGGGCTTATGGTCCGGGTAATAGTTTGAGAACAATGCTGGATGGCATCGTCAATATGAAATGCGTACTTTGGATCGGCGACAGTAACCAGGTCGCAGCTTGAACATTCAATAATTTACTTAAGGAAAAGTAACCATGACCCATCATGAAGATGAACCCACCGCTGCGCAAATCCCGGCTGCCGAGCCACAGGTCACCCCGGAGCCGAAACCTGTGACCGGTTGCACGGCTCCAGCTCCTCAGACGACGTCCAGTACCACGACTCACACGATTGAGTCTTCTATCGATAAAGCCCGCCCCAGGGGGATTGCTGCTGACAACAAGCGCGGAACGGGTGGCCTGGACTCCTTGGGCGGCGGTCGCCTTCCATAAGCTGCCGGGCGTGCATGAGTCTCTCCCAGGTTCATGCAGGCATTGAATACGCTTGGGTTGCCGTTGCCCATTGCTGCCAGAATGAGTCGTGGGCATCTATAGACGAGCGTAAGCCACAATAGAAACGGCCCCGCCAATTCACATTGGAGGGGCCGTTTTTTGTTGCATCAAGCGTTTGCCTTACTGGGCGTCCGCCACCGGAGCCTTCTCGCCATGCGACAGGCTGTAGACGTAAGCGGCCAGCAGGTGAACCTTGTCGTTGCCCTGCATCTGCTCTTGCGCAGGCATCTGGCCCTGACGGCCGTAACGGATGGTCTGCTGCAGTTGCGCGAAGCTCGAACCGTAGATGAACGCGGCCGGGTGGGTCAGGTCGGGTGCGCCCATCGCCGGGGTGCCTTTACCTTCCGGACCATGGCACGCCACGCAGTTGGCCGCGAACAGTTTCTGCCCGGCAACCGGGTCGGCCTTGGTGCCTTCCGGCAGCTTGCGGCCATCAAGGTTGGTCAGGACGAAAGCGGCAACGTCCGCCACGCCTTGCTCGCCGATCACTTCAGCCCACGCCGGCATCACCGCGTGACGGCCGCCCATGATGGTGGTCTTGATGGTTTCCGCCTCGCCGCCCCAGCGCCAGTCGGCGTCGGTCAGGTTAGGGAAGCCATAGGCACCCTTGGCGTCGGAACCGTGGCAGACCGAGCAGTTGGAGGCGAACAGGCGGCCGCCCATTTTCAGCGCCTGTGGGTCCTTGGCCACTTCTTCGATCGGCATGGAAGCGAACTTGGCGAAGATCGGACCGAACTTGGCGTCCGAGCGGGCCATTTCCTTTTCCCACTCGTGAACGCCGGTCCAGCCGGTCTGGCCGTTGGCGAACGCGGTCTGCTTCTCGTTATCCAGGTAGTTGTAACCCGGCAGCAGGCCTTTCCAGTTGCCCAGGCCCGGGTACAGCACCAGGTAACCCAGGGCGAAGATGATGGTGCCCACGAACAGCATGAACCACCATTTCGGCAGGGGGTTGTCGTACTCCTCGATCCCGTCGAAGGAGTGGCCGACCGTCTCTTCGGTCGCCTCGCTGCGCTGGCCCTTGCGGGTCGACAGCAGCAGCCAGGTCAGGGAAAAGATCGTACCGAGACTGAGGACTGTGACATACAGACTCCAGAATGTAGTCATTCTTTGTTACTCCTAGAAGCTTGCTCGACGTGCTTGATGGCTTCGGGATCATCCGCAAAAGGCAGCAAGGTCGCGTCTTCGAACTCCGACTTGCGCTTGGGACTGAATACCCACAACGCCAGACCGACGAAGGCCACCATCACGACGACGGTGCCCAGGCCACGAATCATCCCGATATCCATTTAGATCACCGTTTGCTTTTGATGATGGTGCCCAGGCCTTGCAGATAGGCCACCAGCGCGTCCATTTCGGTTTTGCCCTTCACGGCATCCTGTGCACCGGCGATGTCTTCGTCGGTGTAAGGGACGCCGAGCGTGCGCAAGACTTCCATTTTCTTCGCGGTTTCCTTGCCGTCGAGCTTGTTTTCCACGAGGAACGGGTAGGCCGGCATTTTCGACTCAGGCACCACGTTGCGCGGGTTGTACAGGTGCGCACGCTGCCAGTCATCGGAGTAACGACCGCCGACACGGGCCAGGTCCGGACCGGTACGCTTGGAACCCCACAGGAACGGGTGGTCCCACACGCTTTCACCGGCGACCGAGTAGTGGCCGTAACGTTCGGTTTCAGCACGGAACGGGCGGATCATCTGCGAGTGGCAGCTGACGCAACCGTTGGCGATGTAGACGTCGCGGCCTTCCAGTTCAAGGGCCGGGCGGGGCTTCATGCCCTCGACCGGCTTGTTGGTGACGTCCTGGAAAAACAGCGGAACGATCTGGGTCAGGCCGCCGACACTGACGGCGATAACCATGAAGAAGGCCAGCAGGCCAATGTTCTTCTCGACTGCTTCATGCTTCATCAGTGAGCTCCAACTACAGCAATCTGTTCGGCAGCTTCAGCTTCTGCCGGGTTCGAGGCACGTACGGTACGCCATACGTTGTAGGCCATGAACAGCATGCCGGCGGCGAAGAACGCACCGCCCAGGGCACGCACGATGAAGCCAGGGTGGCTGGCCTGCAGTGCTTCGACGAAGGAGTAGGTGAGGGTGCCGTCGTCGTTGATTGCACGCCACATCAGGCCCTGGGTGATGCCGTTGACCCACATCGAAGCGATGTACAGCACGGTACCGATGGTCGCGAGCCAGAAGTGCGTGTTGATCAGGCCGATGCTGTGCATCTGCGCGCGACCGAACAGTTTCGGGATCATGTGGTAGATCGCGCCGATCGAGATCATCGCTACCCAGCCCAGCGCGCCGGCGTGTACGTGGCCGATGGTCCAGTCGGTGTAGTGCGACAGCGAGTTGACGGTCTTGATCGCCATCATCGGCCCTTCGAAGGTCGACATGCCGTAGAACGCCAGGGACACCACCAGGAACCGCAGGATCGGGTCGGTGCGCAGCTTATGCCAGGCGCCCGACAGGGTCATCATGCCGTTGATCATGCCGCCCCAGCTTGGTGCCAGCAGGATGATCGACATGGCCATGCCCAGGGACTGAGCCCAGTCCGGCAGAGCGGTGTAGTGCAGGTGGTGAGGACCGGCCCAGATGTACAGGGTGATCAGCGCCCAGAAGTGCACGATGGACAGGCGATAGGAGTAGATCGGACGCTCGGCCTGTTTCGGCACGAAGTAGTACATCATCCCCAGGAAGCCCGTGGTCAGGAAGAAACCTACGGCGTTGTGGCCGTACCACCACTGGATCATCGCGTCGGTTGCACCCGAGTAGGCCGAGTAGGACTTGAACAGGCTGACCGGCAGCGACATGTGGTTGACGATGTGCAGCATCGCCGTCACGACGATGAAGGCACCGTAGAACCAGTTGCCCACATAGATGTGCTTGGTCTTGCGCTTGACGATGGTGCCGAAGAACACCAGGCCGTAGGTAACCCAGACGATGGCCAGCAGAATGGCGATCGGCCATTCCAGCTCAGCGTATTCCTTGGTGGTGGTGTAACCCAGCGGCAAGGTAACGATGGCGCCGACGATCACCGCTTGCCAACCCCAGAAGGTGAAGGCCGCGAGGCTGTCGGAAATCAGTCGCGTTTGGCAGGTTCGCTGCACGACGTAATAGGAAGTGGCAAACAGTGCACAACCACCGAAGGCGAAAATCACCAGGTTGGTGTGCAACGGGCGCAGGCGTCCAAAGCTCGTCCAGGGCAGACCGAAGTTCAATTCCGGCCAGACCAGTTGCGAGGCGATGAAGACACCGAGCCCCATGCCAAGGATCCCCCAGACCACCGTCATGATGGCGAACTGGCGGACTACCTTATAGTTATAAGCAGTCGGACTGATTGCTGTGCTCATTCTAAGGTTCCACGGTTTGGGTGTTTTATTAGGATTAAAAATCGGCCGCAAGTATGTAGAAAGCAGGGGGTCATTGCAACGCGCCATGACCTGGGTCAATGCTTTCAAATGCTGATTCTGCGGCCTTTCCATGCGCCGCGTAGGGTCAAAATTGGCCTCGGACAAAATGTCGCAGGGAACGGAAGAAGCGAGGGGGTTCAGGTCACTTGTAACGGGGTGTGTTGAAAAGGCCTGATCGCCGACCGACGGCATTTGGCTCGACAGCCGGTATCTACCTGCCTTTGCGGCCTTTCAATCGGCCGATTGGTTGAACACATCGTGCAAGGAAGACCTGGAACCGGCACGGGCCAGTCCCCATCGATCAAGCGTAGACCCGAATCCGGGGATTCGAAAGGGGAGGTTTGGAAGGGTGCGACAATGGGTCGCAAAGGGGCAGGGAACTGCCGCATCCGAAAGAATGCGGCAGTGGGGGTGTTGCGAACTATTGCTTTTTGCCTTCGACTTGCAGGTTTTCTGTATTCAATCCGTGTGACAGGCTGTACACATAAGCCGCAAGCAACTGTACTTTATCGTTGCCGAGCAGCTCATTCTGCGCCGGCATGTGACCCTGGCGACCATGGCGGATGGTCTGCTCGAGCTGGGTCAACCCCGTGCCGTAGATGAAACCGGCCGAGTGCGTCAGGTTTGGCGCGCCCATGGCTGCCGTGCCCTGGCCATTGGCCCCGTGACAGGCGGTGCAGGTGCTGCTGAACGCTTGCTGTCCGGCTTGCAGGTCGGCCTTGCTGTCCGCTGGCAATGGCAGGCCTGCCAATTCATGACGGACATAAGCGGCAACGTTCTTCACCCCAGCTTCGCCGAGGATTTCACCCCAGGCCGGCATCGCCGCCATGCGTCCACCCAGGATGGTGGCCTTAATGGTGTCGGCCTCGCCGCCCCAGCGCCAGTCGCTGCCTGCCAGGTTGGGGAAGCCGAACGCGCCCTTGGCATCCGAGCCATGGCACACCGAGCAGTTGGAGGCGAACAGCCGTCCACCCATTTTCAGCGCTTGCGGGTCCTTGGCCACTTCCTCCAGCGGCATGGCAGCGAATTTGGCGAAGATCGGCCCGAATCGGGCGTCGGCCCGGTCCATTTCCTTTTCCCACTCGTGCACGCCGGTCCAGCCGTTGGCGTAGCCGGGCAGGATGCCTTTCCAGTTGCCAAGGCCCGGATAGAGGATCAGGTAACCGACGGCAAACACCAGGGTGCCGGCGAACAGCATGAACCACCATTGCGGCAACGGGTTGTCGTACTCCTCGATGCCGTCGAAGCTGTGGCCCATGGTCTGGTCGACGCTGCCCTTGGTTTCGCCCTTGCGGGTGCCGATCAGCAGCCAGGTCAGGCCGATCAGGCTGCCGATGGTCAGTACGCAGATCCACGTACTCCAGAAAGTGGTCATGGCCGGGTGCTCCTTGTGGCGGATTCTTCGGGGATCTCGGGGTGTGGCTCGTCGGCGAACGGCAGCAGGCGCGCTTCGGCGAATTGCGCGCTGCGCTTGCCGTTGAATACCCACAGCGTCAGGCCGACGAAGGCCACGAACACCACGACCGTGCCCAGGCCGCGGATCATTCCAGTGCTCATTTCAACGACCATGGCTCACCTCTTGCTCTTGATCGCAGTGCCGAGCACTTGCAGGTAGGCAACCAGTGCGTCCATTTCGGACTTGCCCTTGAGCGACTCGGCTGCGCTTGCGATGTCGTC
The DNA here is from genome assembly GCF_046042685.1 of Pseudomonas sp. PLMAX. Classification (NCBI taxonomy): domain Bacteria; kingdom Pseudomonadati; phylum Pseudomonadota; class Gammaproteobacteria; order Pseudomonadales; family Pseudomonadaceae; genus Pseudomonas; species Pseudomonas sp. PLMAX. The sequence continues at coordinate 2,048,215 of NZ_CP064949.1, forward strand.
GTCGGTATAGGGCACGCCCAGGGTACGCATGGCCTTGAGCTTGGTTTCGGTGTGGTTGCTGTCGACCGCGTTGGCCACCAGCCACGGGTAGGCCGGCATCTTCGATTCCGGCACCACGTTGCGCGGGTTGTACAAGTGCGCGCGGTGCCAGTCATCGGAGTAACGCGCGCCAACCCTGGCCAGGTCCGGCCCGGTGCGTTTCGAACCCCAGAGGAACGGGTGGTCCCAGACGCTTTCGCCGGCCACCGAGTAGTGCCCGTAGCGTTCGGTCTCGGCGCGGAACGGGCGGATCATCTGCGAATGACAACCGACGCAGCCTTCGCGGATGTAGATGTCGCGGCCTTCCAGTTGCAGCGCGGTGTAGGGCTTCATGCCTTCCACCGGTTTGTTGGTCACGTCCTGGAAGAACAGCGGGACGATCTGGGTCAGGCCGCCGATGCTCACGGCCAGGATCATCAGGAGCAGCAACAGGCCGACGTTTTTCTCGATAGTTTCGTGTTTCATGGCGGACTCCTCAGGCCATCTGCGCGGCAGCGGCGGCTTCGGCAGGCTGCGAGGCCCGCACGGTGCGCCAGGTGTTGTAGGCCATCAGCAACATGCCGCTGAAGAAGATCGCCCCGCCCACCAGTCGCACGACGAAGCCAGGGTGGCTGGCCACCAGGGTTTCGACGAAGGAGTAGGTCAGCGTGCCGTCCTCGTTGACGGCGCGCCACATCAGGCCCTGGGCGATGCCGTTGACCCACATCGAGGCGATGTAGAGCACGGTGCCGATGGTGGCGAGCCAGAAATGCGCGTTGATCAGGCCGATGCTGTGCATCTGCGCGCGACCGAAGATTTTCGGGATCATGTGGTACAGCGCGCCGATGGAAATCATCGCGACCCAGCCGAGCGCGCCGGCGTGCACGTGGCCGATGGTCCAGTCGGTGTAGTGGGAGAGGGCGTTGACCGTCTTGATCGCCATCATCGGCCCTTCGAAGGTCGACATGCCGTAGAACGCCAGCGACACCACGAGGAAACGCAGGATCGGATCGCTGCGCAACTTATGCCAGGCGCCCGACAGGGTCATCATGCCGTTGATCATCCCGCCCCAGCTTGGCGCCAGCAGGATCAGCGACATCACCATGCCCAGCGACTGCGCCCAGTCCGGCAAGGCGGTGTAGTGCAGGTGGTGGGGGCCGGCCCAGATGTACAGGGTGATCAGCGCCCAGAAGTGCACGATCGACAGGCGATAGGAGTACACCGGACGCTCAGCCTGTTTCGGCACGAAGTAATACATCATCCCGAGGAAGCCGGCGGTGAGGAAAAAGCCCACGGCGTTGTGCCCGTACCACCATTGCACCATGGCGTCGGTGGCACCGGAGTACAGCGAGTAGGACTTGGTGAAGCTGACCGGCAACTCCATGTTGTTGACGATGTGCAGGATCGCCACGGTGACGATGAAGGCACCGAAGAACCAGTTACCCACATAAATGTGTTTGGTCTTGCGCTGCATGATCGTGCCGAAGAACACGATGGCGTAGGCGACCCAGACGATGGTGATCAGGATGTCGATCGGCCATTCCAGCTCGGCGTATTCCTTGGAACTGGTGTAGCCCAGCGGCAGGCTGATGGCCGCCAGCAGGATCACCAGTTGCCAGCCCCAGAAACAGAAGGCGGCGATTTTCGGTGCAAACAGCTGGGCCTGGCAGGTGCGTTGCACCGAATAAAACGAACTGGCGAACAGGGCGCAACCGCCGAAGGCGAAGATCACCGCGTTGGTGTGCAGCGGGCGCAGGCGGCCGAAGCTGGTCCAGGGCAAATTGAAGTTGAGTTCCGGCCAGACCAACTGGGCAGCGAGAAAAACCCCGAGCCCCATGCCGACGATGCCCCACACCACCGTCATAATGGCGAATTGGCGGACCACCTTATAGTTGTAGGCGGTACTGATAGAAGTGTTCATGGTTCCCCATCCACGGTTCAGCCCAAGTGTGCAAGCGCACCCTTTGGCCGGAGTTATAGGCAGACTAAAAGCGAGGCAAGCATGGACAAACAGCACAAGGCCGGTATTGACGGGGATCAATGGGCGCAGTGCGTGCGGGATCACGGATGGTTGTGGGATGCCGCCAGCGGCAAGGCCTCGGCGACACTGATCCTGGCCCACGGCGCCGGCGCTCCGATGGACAGCGACTGGATGAGCGACATGGCGCAACGCCTTGCCGCACACGGCGTCAACGTGCTGCGCTTTGAATTTCCGTACATGGCTCAGCGGCGTGTCGATGACAGCAAACGCCCGCCGAATCCGGCGGCGAAACTGCTGGAATGCTGGCGTGAGGTGTTCGGCGAAGTGCGACGTCATGTCACTGGGCCGCTGGCCATTGGCGGCAAGTCCATGGGCGGGCGCATGGCCAGTTTGCTCGCCGATGAACTGGGCGCGGACGCGCTGGTGTGCCTGGGCTATCCGTTTTATGCCGTGGGCAAACCGGAGAAACCGCGGGTCGAACATTTGGCTGGATTGAAAACGCGGACGCTGATCGTGCAGGGCGAGCGCGATGCGTTGGGTAATCGTGAGGCGGTCGAGGGTTATGCGTTGTCACCGAGCATCGAAGTGTTCTGGCTGGTGGCGGGGGATCATGATTTGAAGCCGTTGAAGGCTTCGGGGTTTACCCATGAGCAGCATTTGGCTTCGGCGGCGAGTCGGGTGGCGGCGTTTCTCCAGTGAATCTTTCGACAGCACTCATGGCCTCATTGTGAGTAACCCCACAATGGATAATGTGCACTCATCCATTGTGGGGGGTAGCTACCACTAGTTGGGATAGCCTGCCACGTCATTAACTTTAGACTGGTTGCCTTGTTAAGTCGAATTCGCCGTTCGGAGATTTGACGTTGGAGCCGAATGTCGCTTCAAAGTGACCCTTAAAAGTGTTGTTCTTCGGATCGAGTTTGATAGAGACTTTAGCAGATAGTGCATCTATTACGTTGTATTTTGGATTGCCGATTGAGTAATAATGTTCAAAGGTAAGACCCTGCTCTCCTAGATTAAGTGTCTTGTCAATAACGTTATCGTCAATGTAGTCAAACTGGAATATATAGTGGAAAAGGTCATTTGTTAGGTGGGAGCCTGTCCGGGCATACACGCACCATTTTTTCCGTCCACCAGAAAGACTCCAAAGTTCCGCGCGAGCAGTGGTCGCTTCGGTCCAGTCGAGCTCTGAATCCAAGCGCCACTTGAAAGTGCCATCGGTACCTGGGTTGGGTTGTTTCATTGTCTCTAACATGCGTTCGAAATTGTTATCCATTTCAGCTTCATCTCGTGTGTATTGACATTGACGTTCTGTCGATGCCGTGAGGAACACCCTAAGATTTTTTCCGCAGCAGTGTAACTGTCACAAATAACAGTGGATTTATTGATATTTAAGTGGTTTCGTAGATGTGGTTTGTGACGCGAATTCGTGATCGCTACAAAACACTGTAATTGGATGGACTCGCCCCAGCCGAGGCGTCAATGCGCCACGGTGGCAGTCTAAACAGCCAACGGCAGCGAGGGCGAGTCCATGAAAAAGCATAGTTCGATTGATCAATCCCTGTCTTCTACCGATTTGTCGGCCTGCACAACCTTGGCGGTCGATCTGGCCAAGCAGGTTTTTCAGGTCGCCGGTGAAGATGTTCTCGGCCAGGTGCGCTTCGAGCAACGGATCAAGTCGCGCGAGGCGTTCTATGAGTTTCTCCAAAAGTTGCCGCCTCATGTTGTGGTTTTGATGGAGACCGGTCCGGGTGCTCAAGCCTGGGCCCGGCAACTGCAAGACCAAGGTAATTCGGCGCGAATTCTTCCAGCCGGTTTGGTGGCCAAACATCGCAGCGGGCCAAAAAATGATCGCAACGATGCGTTGGCGATTCTGCGGGCTGGTCGCGATGAAAAAATCTGCGCAGTACCGGTCAAAAGCGTCGCGGCGCTGGCCATGCAGGCGTTGCATCGCGCCCGTCAGGGCTATGTGCGTCGGCGCACGGCCGTCAGTAATCAGATGCGCGGCCTGCTGCTCGAGCACGGTGTCGCCTTGGCGCAAGGCGATGTTGCGATCAGCCAGAAAATTCCGCGGGTGCTGGAAGATGCTACCCAGCCGGTGCCGGCCCTGCTGCGTGAACTGATCGACGAACTGCTGGCCGAGTGGCGCCATTTGGGCGAGCGCATCAGCGTACTGACGGGACGCCTGGAAGTGGCCGCCAACGCCGACATGACGGCGAAGCGACTGATGACTGTGCGCGGCATCGGCCCAGTCACAGCCACGGCCCTGGTGGCCAAGGAAACCAAGCCTGAGCGATTTCCCAATGCCCGCAAGTTTGCCGCGTACTTTGGCATGGTGCCTGACCAGCACAGCAGCGGGGAAAAGATCCGGCTGGGGGACATGACCAAGCGAGGTGATGCTTATTTACGCAGCCTGATGATCCAAGGAGCCCACGCGGTGCTGCAACAACTACGACCTGATTCCCAGCAACCCGATGACCGCCGCTTGTTGCACTGGATGAGCCGGTTGGGTCGTAAGGAAGCTGCGATCAGGCTAGCCAACCGCAACCTGCGAATCGTCTGGGTGCTTCTACAGAATGACCAGACTTATCGTCGCCACGCCGGAGATGGCCAGCAGGCAACGATGAGCCACTGAGCGACAGAGTTCTGCCACCGAGGTACCAACTGTCCGACCCTTTGCTGAAAAAAATTGACCCCAGGTAAGACCGGCGTGGATTGATGCCTAAGCTCCTACTGGCCTTCGAGGCCTGAATGTAATCGGCATACCACGAGCTTTTCCAATTTTGGCCAGAAGCCGAAGACGGCTTCCACGAATAGGCCTTATACATAGATGCAACGGGGCGACGGTTTTTTAAAAGCGGGTAGACAGTGGGGGGCGAGTCCATACATAGGAGCTGGCTTGCCAGCGAAGGCGTCCACCCAGCCAACCCATCCTCCCACAACCCTTTCAGGTTGTCCTTCGGAACTAGCATCCCTACGCTTTGTCCGCCGCTGCCAAATCAGCGGCCGGGACTGGAAACCCCGAAGTGGAAATGGCGCAAAAGCGCCCTTCATAACGTATGCTTGCGCGCTTTTAATGTGTGCACTCCGTTATGGCGGCTGTGCGCGGGAGACCTTCGGGTCTACCGGGTTGCCGTTTCCCCGGGTTTCCAGCCTGCGTACAGCTGCCACCCTTTCGCCTGGAAACGGATGGGGCAGCTCCAATCATCAAACGGAGTTCCACCATGCCCAAACCTTCCCCTAATACCCCCGAATCAGAAATCGACCCGCACCTGAAACCCGCGATCCTAAAATCCAGCGCGTCCCATAACCCCAGCTCGATGTTCCTCATCGCTCCAGGCATCGACACCGAAACCCTTCTAGCTCACGCCTGTGAATCCCTGGCGTCAGCCAGTGTCATGGCCACCGATTTCGCAACATTCGTCGACGGCCCTCAGCGCAGCATGTTGCTGGGCATCCAGCAGGTGATCATGCTGGCCGATATGGCGGTGAATCGCGCACTGGATAATCTCGATCCGCAAGGGTGATCAGACACGCAAAGCTTCAGGCATGAGACGCCCTCCCGACAATCAAGCCCCTTGTAGGAGCTGGCTTGCCAGCGAAGGCGTCCTCACCTAATACAACGAACATCCGTATCGACTCGCCTAACGACCTAACGTCACAGGCAGCGCCAACAAATACTCATACTTCTGATGCAACAGCTCCAGCTTGCCCCGTCGCTGGTAGTCAGCAATGGTCTTGGGACGCAGGAAATGCCAGAGGGAATTCTGCAGGAAAAAGTAATTCAAGTTGCGCAACGCCTGCTGCTGGTCGATTCGAGTGTCCAGAGCCTCTAGATAGGTCGCCAGGAACTCCTCGCGCACTGTGACAAAGCGCTCCATATCGCTACGCCTGAACACCGCGCTCAGGTAGGAGCCACCGTCAAATCCGACGCGTCCAACCTTGAACTCGCTCCAGTCGATCATCTGCAGGCCATCAGGCGACAGGAAAAAATTCTTGCGCAAATAATCCATGTGGCAAAAACAGCGCTGACCCTTTTTTGCCCCATTGGCCTCACGGCGCAAGATTGGCCGCAACGCGCGAAGTCGGCGGGGCAGGTCGGCAAAGCGGTCATCGTCTCGGGCCAGCTCTACAAGGGTGTGCAGATAGCGCTCGTAATTAAAGCGCGATCGCAGCAGATACCAAGGCCGAAAAAAATCCATGGTCCAGAACTTGGGCGCCTGCCACCAAGGCGCGAAGCCAAGATAACGACTGGACAGCGTCTCGATCTCGGCAATGCCCGGCGCCACGGTCTTTGCGATAGTCGACATGGCTGGCGGACGGCCTTGTACGTAGCCGGTAAAAATCAGGCTTTCCAACGGCGTTTCGATCACGCCCAGGCAAGATGGGTGCTTGAAGTGAACGCTTGCGTTGAGCACGTTGCGCTCTCGATAGAAGCGTGACTCCAGACTGGTGATAAAAAGCGTTTTGCGAATCGACTTCTCGATCACGTCCTGCGTGGCACCGGTGGCGAGATCGGTCAGTCGGTGATGACGCACGTAACTGACGAACGAGGCATTGGACGCCAGGTCTGTGGTGACGATGCTGAACCCATCAGCCCGATACCCTGGCAGGAGAAAGCTCAAGCGTTTTTCCAGCGTGGCATGGCTCAGCCAAAATACAGTCCTGCTGCTGGCGAGTGTCGCGGTGTTTGATTCGGTACCCATGTGTTCCAACTGTAAGCAACCATCCATTTTCTGCCTGACACATCCCGTGACGGCGGCGCGATCCTTGCCCACTCTCTATAACAGTTGACCAGAAGAGGCGCGATAGTACGGATTCCGTCCCATGATTGCCAACTACGTGGCATTCAATGATTTGTTTATCATGGTTTAGGATATTTCCTACAGACGGATGGACAACTTCGTTCCCTCACTGCCATTGAGCCGTTACCATACGCGCCTTCAAAATCAAGGAACGATAAGGTCCCCCCATGAATCACCTACCAATTGCCAAAGAAGCGCTCTATGCCCAAGCGCAAGCAATCAGTCAGCTGGCGGAGCGCCTGGATGGCGAATTCCAGCGTGCAGTCGAGCTGATCCTCGGTTGCAAAGGTCGCACCGTCGTGTGCGGCATGGGCAAATCCGGCCTGATCGGGCAAAAGATGGTCGCGACCTTCGCCTCCACCGGCACCCCGAGTTTCTTTCTGCACCCGGCTGAAGCCTTCCACGGCGACCTGGGCATGCTCAAGCCGATCGACGTGCTGATCCTGATCAGTTACAGCGGCGAGACCGAGGAACTGATCAAGCTGATTCCAAGCCTGAAATCCTTCGGCAACAAAATCATCGCCATGACCGGCAACGGAAAGTCGACCCTGGCCAAGCACGCGGATATCTGGCTGGACATCTCCGTCGAGCGAGAAGTGTGCCCAAACAACCTGGCACCGACTACTTCCACCTTGGCGACCATGGCCATGGGTGATGCCCTGGCTGTAGCTTTGATCGAAGCGATTCAATTCAAGCCGATGGACTTCGCCCGCTACCACCCCGGTGGCAGCCTGGGCCGCAAGCTGCTGACCCGCGTCAGCGACGTTATGCACTCTCCTGCACCCATCGTCACCCCGGCCACCAGCTTCCACGATTGCCTGCTGGTGATGACCCAAAGCCGCATGGGCCTGACTGTGGTCATGGAGCAGGGCGCTCTGGTGGGTATCGTCACCGACGGCGACCTGCGTCGCGCACTGCTGGAAAACGAAGGCGTGATCCACACCACCGTCGCCCACTTCATGACCGCCAACCCGCACACCATCAAGGATGATTCGCAGCTGTCGGAAGCTGAGGCTTATATGCTGGACAACAAGATCCGTGCACTGGCCGTCACCAACAGCGAAAACGCTGTCGTAGGCGTTGTCGAAATCTTCGACTGATACACGCGATCTTTGTAGGAGCTGGCTTGCCAGCGAAAGCGCCCGCAAGGGCGCCGTCGTCTCGGGATGTTCCCAGCCATAATGCGTGGGAACGCCGTATCCCGTCAGAGACCAAATGTCGATCTGCAGGAACGAAAACGGGGGCCCAACATCGGCCCCGTTTTTCTATTTCATCAACGACTCTTCAGCGTTCTGCGCCATTTTCGCCATCTCCTGCGCATAACCCGCCGCAGTGCCCATTACCGAATCCTTGCCCTGAGCAAACAGAATACTGTCCGCCACTTTACGGAACGCACCGGTGCCGCCCGCTGCATTCAGTATATGGGTGGCAGCAACTTTTACTTACACCGGCGTATCCGCATCCACATCCACCATGGCAAACGACAAAGCGCATGACACTGGTCCAAATTTAAATGTTTATAATGTTGTTAGGTATATATCTATTTTGTTGTGCTTTATAGCAAATTCTTCTTTAGTTTCTTTTTTTGCATCTGGGTAGATTATTATTTTTGATGTTTCTCCGTGTATGAAGCGAGTTCTAAGCTCAAGCTGTCTTTCGGAGAAAAAGTTAAGTAGGCAGTAAAGTGCCGTTTGGTCAAAGTACCAGATGTTATCGTATTGCGCATCTAGCAAGAAGTTCAAGATGTATGATTTCAAGCTTCTTATAAAATCTTTCGCTCTATCATTATTTTTTACTGCGAGAAAGCCAGCGGCTAGCCCTCTCCAAGGGTAAAGCGCAAGTCCACATTGGTCGTCAGCTTTTATAACTAAGTCAAAATTCTGAGAGAGAATTTCCGAGATTGAAAAGTCAGCGAGAAATGCTGCGTCGATATCGCAGACCAAAACATCTTTGCCGTAAAAATCTAGGATCGTCTCGAGTGTTAAAAATCTAGCGGTTGCAAAGTATATTGCTTCGTTGAAGCGTGAGTGTTCGTAGGAGAAGTTGAAATTTGCAAAGGAGGATGCAATTATGTTCGCTTTTTCGATAGTGCTTTTTGTAGGGTTTACTACGTGTATGTGGCAGATTTTGAATGTAAGGTTGTACGCAAAGCTCGAAATAAAAACTTCTGAAAACATGTCGAAGTACTTAGAGTCGCAGGCAGCAAATACTATCTCTGAGTAGTCATCGTTGAAGTTGTTGCAATCTTTTAAGAAGTTGATTTTTGTAGTGTAATCTCTCAGGTTGCTCGAGATTCTCTCTAGTTCGTGGCTGTATCTAAAGCTAAGTGCGCCTGTAGCATGTCTGCCTAAATTTTTTATACTATCACTAGTGAGTAGGGAAAGTTTTTTTGCCGCCGTGTCGAGATGGCCTTGACTGGAGTCTATAATGCCTGAGAAAAATAAGTAAAGGCTGTCGGAGCCGTTAATGTATTTGTAATATTCTAGGCAGAACGATATCAAGCTTATTTTGTTCTTGATTGTGCAATCTAAAAGTTGATTGAATAAGGTTGAAAAAACTTCATCTTTGTCTGTGATTTCTTTGCTAGCGGTGATCATGCTAACTAGTGCGTTGATTAAATCTGGTTCTCTTTTTAATGAAGTCAGTATAGAGACCTTGATCGAGTGTGCGCCTAGCCAGTCGGGTTTTAACTCTAAAACTTTATCAATGTTTTTGAGTGAGTCTTCGTGGTTGCCGATGGATAGTAGTGCTTTAGATTTTTCGTAATAGAAGTATCTGTCTTTTGGGGTGATATGTTCTGCAATGTCTAAAGCGTCCAAAACCTTTTTTTTCTGAACTAACTCTTTGAAGTCCTCAAGCTTCATTTTTTCTCCTGGAATCGATACTGGCTGTAAGGTGAATATGGTTTTCTTCGATTAAGGTAAAGCTCGATTTAATCCGCAAGATTTGTTTTAGCTAAATTCTGAAGAATTATTTACACTTCGGAGTAATTACTAAGACTCTGGCTGAATTTTCAGTTCGCGACTGGTAATCTATCCGATTAGGTCGCTGGCGGAATAGATCGACGAAGGTGAGCTATTTTAACAGATATGGGAAAGGTTTTCTGCAGTTTCCCCAAGGCGCGCTGAGGTCGCTCTATTAGCGAAAAGTGGATGGTGCTCTGCTTGATGATGTAGGCGGGCATGTCCACGGCATGAAAGCACGTAGGCATCAAATCGGAGCGTACGAGGTAAGCCAATTTTGTAGCGAAATCAAGCATAAAGCTACTGACCGTTTCGATTCTGGGTGTCCTGCTGAATCCTTTTTGCGGCTAATGATGAAAGGCTGCATGGCTGACTGGGTAGCAAGGCTGTCGATCAACAGGTATCTAATCTCAGGGTAGGGCACGAGCTTGCTCTATTTTGCTGTCCAGGTACCTAACGGTTTCGCCCGAGTGTGTTGTATGGTGGCCTATGATCGTATTCTCTCAGTGATGCAAGCTCACAGGGATAGGATAGGTAAGCTCTTCTTATGAAGAGCTTCATGACCTTATTGAATCACAGCTCTGAATGAGGCTCATTATGCAGTGCCTGATTTGTTGGCATTGTACGATGACCGCAACTGAGCTAAACATCTACTCCGTTGTCGTTACAGCGTACGATCCACCTTCTTATTGCGCCATCTTCGCCATCACCTGCGCATAACCCGCCGCAGTACCCAGTACCGCATCCTTGCCCTGAGCAAACAGAATACTGTCCGCCACTTCACGGAACGCACCGGTACCGCCCGCTGCATCCAATACGTGGGTGGCAGCAGCTTTCACATACACGGGCGCATCCGCCACCGCAAACGACAAGGCGCACGCCGCGAACGCCGGCAGGTCGATGCAGTCGTCACCAATGCACGCCGTTTGCTCAGCGCTGACACCGGCTTCCGCCATCAACTGGTTGCAGGCCGCCTGCTTGTCTTTCACGCCGAACTGGCAAAGAGTAATACCCAAGTCGGCCACACGCTTGCGCAACGTTGCCGAATCACGCCCGGACAATACTGCCACCCGCACACCATTTTCTTCCAGCAGCCGCATGCCCATGCCATCACGCACATGGAAGCGCTTCAGGCATTCGCCGGTAGCATCGTAATAGATGCCGCCGTCGGTGAGCACGCCATCCACATCGGTGATCACCAGGCGAATGTCGTTGAGGGTCGGTCGTGGGGCAGGGGCCTGGCCGCTCATCAGCGCCCGCACTTGCTCCAGGCATTCTGGGGTGTCCACGCCCGGGCCGGTTGGCTCGACCTGGTAGGCCCGAATGCAGTAACCCGCTGCCATCAACCTCAGTTGCTCGAGTTTCTCCGCGTGCTCCATCATCGGCTGTGGCAGGCTGCTGTAATCGCCTAGCACATCGCGACGATAGCCGTAGACACCGACATGCTTGAGGTAGTGAGCGACTTCGCCGTCCCGTGGGTAGGGAATCGGCGAACGGCTGAAGTACAACGCGTTACTGTTATTGGCCAGCACCACTTTCACGGTATTGGGGTTGCCGGCTTCATGCGCTTCGATCGGGTGGCACAAAGTGCCGACCTTCACGTTCGCATCAGCGAGCATGCCCGCAGCCAGCGCTTCGATGTCCGCCGGACGAACCAGTGGCTCATCACCCTGCAGATTGATGTAAATGTCGGCGTCGATCTGCGCCATGACTTCGGCCAGCCGGTCGGTGCCGGAGGGGTGATCCGGCGAGGTCATGACGCACTCACCACCGAACGCCCGCACTGCTTTTGCAACGCGCTCGTCGTCAGTGGCGATCACTACCACATGGGCATTGGCAACTTGCAGTGCGCGTTCATAAACGTGTTGCACCATCGGCTTGCCGGCAATATCAGCCAGCGGCTTGCCCGGCAGGCGAGTCGAGCCGTAGCGGGCCGGAATGACAATCGCGACCCGTTGTTCTGTACTTGCCATGTTCACAATCCTTGTTTCAACAGATTTGGCTTCAAGCAATGTTCAGAGGTGGGAACGACTTGACCAGGTCATCCAGTGCCTTGATCTGCGCCAGGAACGGCTCCAGTTGATCCAGCGGCAGGGCGCTTGGGCCATCACACTTGGCTTGATCCGGGTTCGGGTGAGCTTCCAGGAAGAGACCCGCCAGGCCAACACCCATGCCGGCACGGGCCAGTTCAACCACCTGCTCACGACGACCACCGGATGCTGCGCCCGACGGATCACGCTGTTGCAGGGCGTGGGTTACGTCGAAAATGATCGGCAGATTCGCGCAGGTACGCTTCATCACGCCGAAGCCCAGCATGTCCACTACCAGGTTGTCGTAACCCAGGCATGTGCCGCGATCGCACAGGATCAACTGGTCGTTACCGGCTTCCTTGAACTTGTGCACGATGTTCTGCACTTGCGATGGGCTCAAAAACTGAGGCTTCTTGATGTTCACTGGCTTGCCGGTTTTGGCCAGAGCCACTACCAGATCGGTCTGACGGGCCAGGAATGCAGGCAGCTGCAGCACATCGACCACTTCGGCGACAGGTGCACACTGTTCAATTTCGTGCACGTCGGTAATCACCGGCACGCCGAACTCGGCCTTTACCGCTTCGAAAATACGCAGGCCTTCTTCCATGCCTGGGCCACGATAGGAGTGGATGGACGAACGGTTGGCTTTGTCGAAGCTGGCCTTGAAGACGTATGGAATGCCCAGTTTTTCGGTTACGCGCACGTACTCGGCGCAGGCGGTCAGGGCCAGGTCCAGGGATTCAAGGACGTTAATGCCGCCGAAGAGTACGAAAGGGGCATTGTTGGAGCATTCGATTGTTTCAGTAATTTTAATGATGATCGTATTCGCACTGTATGGAAAAATTTATGCAATCGAAAGTCGTATTCTGACTGCGTCGCTTTATCTGATAACTTTTTACGCTTGCTGGCCGGCAAGGTAATTTACGAGTTCAAGATATGTTTTTTTGTTGGCAAATAAATTTTTGGCCTTGTTTTGATTCGCTATTCGCATGCCGTAATCCTTTTTGATGTCGAATTCGTATTTTGATATGAAATTGACAATATCATCTGGTGTGTTGGCGATAGTCGAGGGGAAATCGCTCCCGAGACATTCCTGACCTAGACTATTTGTGATGAGATGCTTGCCGGCGAATACTGCCTCAACACTTTTAAAATTAAGACCGCCCTGTACCAGTACGGGATTCAGAGAAACATCAATTTGGTTGTAGAAGTCACTAATGCTATTCACGAAACCAAGTGGAACAACATTTGGGTCGAGAAAAGTCTTTGGCAGAATTTCTACTGATTTGCAAATTGACCCAGCGATGAATAGCTTGCTATCTGGTGAGTACTTTTTGATGGATGGCCACCAATCATCCAAAATATGGACGAGCGATTTTACGTTGGCCGACATTTGGCCACCGATAAAACCAAAATACAGGGGCTTTCCATATGGGCGGGATTTAACTTGCGATAGAGCATAATCGAATCCAGATGACGCTCGAATCACATTGGTGGAGCTTTTCAGTGATTTTTTTAGGATATCTTCATCGGATACCGATATTGCAAGCACAGAATCGCATTTATTTAGTTCTGTGAGTTCGCATCTTTTTTCAATAATGCTATTGAAGAAAATCCTCTCCTTGCGATTGAGGATGTCGTCGTTTCTTGTAAATTGAACGTCGTGCGTGTCACAGATGATTTTGAAGTTTTCACTGTCATGTATTATGTGTTCGAGGGCACCCATCATCCAGGCATAAGAGATGATAACCGACTCATATTTGTTGGCAAGATAGAGAGAGTTTACCCAGCGTTTACATGACTCTGTAGGTCGAGTATTGAGTCGTTCAGAAAACAGTTCAGGAAGCTCTTTGGATTTCCCAAGTACGGTTCGTGCTTTTGTTTCCAGGAAACGCTTTGCGATTATGCGTGGGTTGTGTTTTTTCTTATTGTTTTTATAAACATAAACATTGTTGCATATCGTGCCAAGCGCTGTTTGAAATTCGCTTTGCTTAACATTCTTCGGTGTGGTCAGTAGAACGTCGACCAGAATTCCGTTTTTACCAAGATTGAACAGCAAATTGAACGCACGCTGATGCGAACCTAGTGTTAGTGGCAGGATGGAGCCAGGAAATACCAGTAAGGTGGAGGCTTTTTTCTTGGGGTTCAGACGATATCTTGTAAGTTTTCCATCGCTGTGGATATGCCATACGTTCCCAAGGCTGTTGGAGAAAAAACTGTTAAGCATTTTTTCATCGACAGCGTAATTATCTCCGGCCACCAATATCAAGTCGTGGGCGTTACAGCAAAAGTCTAAAAATGATTGGGTGTCTTTTGCTTCTTTTAGATTGGAGTGTGGAGTGGCTTTTTTTAAATTTAGACCAACGTAACTATTGTCTTTGTTTTTCGCTAATAGTTCACTAACGGTAGCCTGCTGGGCTGCGTTGATTGTTTCAATGAAGATTGCAACGTTTTTCATGATATGGTCTCTGTTTATCTTACTTCGTTGCCGTAGATATCGATAGTCTTGCTGAATTTATAGTCGGGCTTAGCTGATTTGCACTCACTGACTATTTTAATAGAGTATCGGTCTTTAATTGGCTTTCTAGAAGTTGAGAACTCATATTGTTTTGAGCTTATGTGTTTTTTCGTTATTTCAGTTAGCCAGTCTTTTGTTATCGGGGTCTTGTTTTTTCTGTATGTCAAATCTAAAGTTGAGTCTAGTGGGAACGCAATGTGTAAAGTTGCGATCTCAACTTCTGGCTTGGCAGGGTTAGAGTCTTTTTCCAACTCAGCTGGTGCGGCGCTTTCGATCGAAAGCTGAGCGGTAATTACCGACTTGTTGTAAGGGCCGTCAGGTAAAAGCAGATTGGATTTCAGCAACCAACCTAAATACTTGATCAGCCTCTGGTAGTTAACCCCGGTGGATATATTTTTTTCATTCAGTCCATTCGTTAATCCGGCTGACGAATAGATTGATTGACCCAGGGATATGACTTGCTTTCCTTTTATCAAAGCTTCCAAGCCAACCGTGCTGTTGATGGTGACCACAAGGTCAGACCAATCCAGCCAATGGTCAAGGCTCTTTTCGTTTGAAACCTTAACGTTATCAAATCGCGGAATATTAATTAGCGCATCAGAAGTTTCTTCCGGGTGAGGCCGAATTAAGAAAGAGCTTCCTTCGCTATTCAGTGCAGAATATATATCTAAAAATGTCTCGCGCATTGTTCTGTACTTGCAGTACAGGATAATGTTGGTATCCAGTTGAACCTGCAAAGGGAAAAAAATATTCCGATTTTTCTTTGGAGCAACGCAATCAGTAATCTGGGGGTTGATCTTAAATAGCTGTTTGACGAATGACGTCTCCTCGTCGGTTAGCGAAAAGTTATCGACGATTGACGGGGTCAGCCCATTTAATGAAGATGCGCCATTAACACCCATTCGATCGATGAATAGCGATCCCTTGAGAAGGCCGCGCTCCAAGAAAGCACACTGAATTTTCCTTTTTTCACAGATAAGTCTCAGGATATTAGCGACCCACCCTGTGAAACCGTTCCAGATGATTATTTTCTCTGGTTTGGTAGTTTCAATGATATTCGCGAGGGTTTTGTGGATTCTATGGATATCTCGAATCGTTTTTGCTCGCTGCCCAGGCCAGCCAACTATCGGGCGCCGTCTTGCTTCGGCGGTCATGACGTCGTTGTATTTGATGCCGTCTTCAAGCACCGAATCGATAGTGACGCCTTTTTCGAGGATGGCTTTTGGTTCATTGCCATCGAGCGATATGGTTTGTATACCATTGTTCTCGAAATAACGCCCTTTGGCGTTGGAGTAAAGAAGGATCGTTGGCGAGTGCCCGGCCTCTTTTAGCCCCATGGCCAGGGTCATTATTCTATCTTGATTTTCTAAGTGGTCGCCGCATTGAATTAATATGTTCATATATGCACTTTAACTTACCTTGCTCTCTTTGCTTTGCGGCGAAGAGAGCAGGTTTCGTTATATCTTCGCACAAACCCGTGTTTGTGCTCGGTTAATAGAGGGTTATGCAGGCTCGTTTTGGGGTTGGACGCTACGTCCATACCGGTCTTCAAAGCGGACGATGTCGTCCTCACCCAGATAACCGCCTGATTGAACCTCGATCATTTCCAGAGGGATTTTCCCCGGATTTTCAAGTGCGTGTACGACGCCTATAGGGATGTAGGTCGACTGGTTCTCGGAAAGCAGAACCTGCTTATCGCCAATCGATACTTTTGCCGTACCAGTAACAACAATCCAGTGCTCTGCGCGGTGATGGTGCATCTGTACCGAGAGCTTTTGCCCTGGTGCAACGGTGATGCGCTTCACCTGATAGCGCGGTCCCTGGTCAATGGAGTCGTAGGCACCCCACGGGCGATACACCTTGCGGTGATTGGTCGCTTCAGTGCGCGCGCTCTGTTTGATGCGATCAACCAGCAGTTTTACGTCCTGCGCCTTGTCCTTGGCCGCGACCATTACAGCGTCTGCGGTTTCGACCACAATGACGTCATCCAGGCCCAATACGGACACCATGCGGTGCTCAGCGTGAACATAGGCATTACGTGTGGCTTCAAGCATGACGTCGCCGCGGGATGCATTGCCCTGAGAGTCCTTTTCGGCGATTTGCCAGACTGCCGACCATGAGCCGACATCGTTCCACCCGGCGTCCAGAGGGACCACTGACACCTGGTTGGATCGCTCCATCACGGCATAGTCGATGGAAATGTTTTCTGCCGTTGCGAAGGCCATGGTGTCCAGGCGGGTGAAGTCCAGGTCTTCCTTGGCATTTTTCAGCGCCGCCTGTACGGCATCCAGCACTTGCGGCGCGTGTTCTTCCAGCTGAGCAAGCATGCTTGATGCCTGGAACAGGAACATGCCGCTGTTCCAGTAATAACGGCCGTCAGCCAGGTATTGCTCTGCAGTGGCGAGGTCCGGTTTTTCAACGAATTCTTGAACCGCTTGAATTTCGTCGGATTTCTCTGCAACGCGAATGTAGCCGTAACCTGTTTCGGCTTTGTTCGGCACGATCCCGAACGTCACAATCCGGCCGTCACGCGCCGCGGGTGTGCCTGCTTTAAAAGCCTTGTGCAGCGCATCCAGATCGTCGAAAACGTGGTCGGCAGGCAACACCAGCAGCAATTCGTCTCTGCCTGTTGCAAGGGCTTTGACGACCGCAGCGGCAATAGCGGGGGCAGTATTGCGACCGATCGGCTCGAGCAAAATAGCGTGGGGGTTGATTCCCAGTGCACGGCACTGTTCAGCCACCAGGAAACGGTGGTCTTCGTTACTCACAACGATCGGGGTCAGCGGGCCATCCTGGATGCCCGCCAGCCGCGACAACGTCGCCTGAAACAGCGTCTGTTCGCCGTTGAGTGTGAGGAACTGCTTTGGGTGCATGGCACGCGAAAGCGGCCAGAGCCTGGAGCCTGAGCCGCCAGAAAGTATTACCGGGATCATGTAATTTCCCTATCGCTGATCATAATTCAAAGGTTACTTGTAAGCGCCCACTGTGCGTCCCAACACCATGGTCTGTACGACCGGCGCAATAACTTTTTGCCACTCGTAAATCGCTGCGTTAGTCACATAGATGGTGTCATCCGGTTTGATCATGATCTGGCGGGCGTAGAAAACCGCCGCTGGATCACGCATATCCAGGCGCAGGACCGTCGGTTTCGAGTTGGCCCCTTCACCCATGCGGAACACGAATACACCTTCAGGGTTGGCGTTGGCTTCTTTCAGGCCGCCGACACTGCCCAATGCATCGAGCAGAGTAGTGTTTTGTGCCGGCAAGTCTTTCAAGCCAGGCTCGGTGACAGCGCCCATCGCGACAAAGCGTTGTCGCGCACGGTCCAGTACTACTTCCGAGTTCGGGCGCAGCACCGAGTTGTTACCGGACAGTACGTCTTCATAGTTGAACTGCTGAACCTGGCTACCGGTGCGCACGGTGACGTTGACCAGGTGCGGCTCCAACAACGGACCACCGGCCTGGTTTACGGCGTCGAGG
Source organism: Pseudomonas sp. PLMAX (assembly GCF_046042685.1). NCBI lineage: Bacteria > Pseudomonadati > Pseudomonadota > Gammaproteobacteria > Pseudomonadales > Pseudomonadaceae > Pseudomonas > Pseudomonas sp. PLMAX. The sequence continues at coordinate 2,066,010 of NZ_CP064949.1, forward strand.
AGGGTCAGCGGGCCTTGCAAGGTACTAAAGCGGCCTGGTGATTTGACCGCTCCGGCCACCAGTACCGAGCCCGACAAGTCACCGACCAGTTCAACGTGGGTCTGCACGTCGGTGGTCACACCCTTTAGCTGCTTACGGATCATGTCCTCGACTTGGTTGAGGGTCATGCCGGCGACGAACTGACGGCCGACGTAGGGCAGGGAAATCATGCCTTGGTCGTCGATACGAGTCTTGAGCTGGGTGCCACCAGTGGCGAGCGGGGCAAACAGCGCCGAGCCTTCCGGTGCGTTGTCGGTGATCAGCACGTTGAGAATGTCACCGGCCATCAGTCGCGCCGAGGGTGCGACTGGCTTGGCAATGCTCGATTGCACCGGGCGTACTGCACCGCGCATATAGGGGGCGATGGTGCTGGCATTAATCTCAACCAGGTTGTACGACTCGTTCTTGTTTTCGATATCGCCCTTGTATGGACCGGCGCCAGACAGGGTGCCGCCGCATCCTGCCAAGGTCAGGGTCACCAGCATCAAACCAGTAACAGCGCTGTTTCGCATGCTCAAGTTCAGGGGGCGAAGGGACAGGCCAGTAATGGATTTAATCACGATGATCCTCGATCGATGCAATTAGGAAGCGGGTGATGCCGTAGAGCAGCAGTAGGGCTAGGAAGATGGTTGCCAGGTTGTAGAGGCGCTCTGGGTAAATGGCCAGCTGTGGCGTGTTCGGGCTGACCACGGTGACCAGAGTGCGAATCTTCTTGCTGGCTTCGATACGAGCATTGTCGAGTGCGGCAACGGCGGTCTTGTAGGTTTCTTCTGCAATGCCGGCGTCCAGGGTCAATTGCTGGAAGCGCGAGGCAACGACGTTGAGCTGGTCGCCATCAGGAGCGGACACCAGCAGGCGTTTTTCGGCATTCAGCTGTTCGCGAATGGCATTGACGCGTTGCTGTTGTTGCTTGACCTGGGGTGAGTCCGGGCGAAGTTTGTAGAGCATCTGGGTGAGCACGGCGCGCTCTTTGGAGTGCTCGCCTTCGAGAGTGTCGATGATGCTGGCACGGCCCATGGCCGAGCTTTTACCATCCAATACCTTGTTGCGATTCTGGAAGCTCAGCAGCTCTTCCTTGCGTTGGGCGTAGCTCTTTTTCGCACCTTCCAGCTCGCCTTGGGCGAAGCGCATTTGCTCACGGGCGATGCTGTGGGAGACTTCGTTCACAAAGTGCTCGCTGGCTTCCAGAATGACCTGGACCATTTGCTCGGCCAGTTCTGGGTTGAAGGCTTGTACCTCAACGTTCAGCAGGCCTGTAGTTTCTTCGTAGTGCGCCGAAACCATGCGCTGATAGTACTTGAGCAGGTCCTCGCGCTCAGTATCAGCGTCCAGCCAGAAGAACGGGTCGTTGCGTTGCTTGCTGTATTGCTCGATCCAGTGCAGGCGATCTTCCAGCAGCTGCATCATGTCCATCGACATGATGTACTCGCGCAGGTACAGGGTTTCTTCTCTGGAAGCCGAATTGGTACCGCTGAGCAGCATGGCCAGGCCAGGCAACTGGGCGCCGGGGTTGCTGCCTTCCTGGCGCACCACGACTTGCGCAGAGCTGACATAGCGGTCCACAGCAAAAAAGCTGTAGTAGACGATGGCCAGTACCATTGGTACCACAATCAGCCCCAGTGTCAGGCGCCAGCCCTTGAATTTACCCGTACTACTCATATGCACACGCATCCTTGAAATGAAACAGTCACGCCACGGTCAGGCGATCAGGTGTTGTAGGTCTTAATGCCTTCATCGACATCGTCATAGATCTGCACCCCGCCATCGCGCACCAGCAGTACGACGTCACAGAGCTTTTTGATTTCGGGCATGTTGTGAGAAACCAGTACCACCTTGGATTTCTGCAGCCGTTCTTCGAATACCTCGGAGCACTTGCGTCTGAACTGTGCATCGCCTACCGACATCACTTCGTCGATCAGGTAGTAATCGAAGTCGAAGGCCATGCTCAGGCCGAAGGCCAGGCGCGAGCGCATGCCGGAGGAGTAGGTCTTGACCGGCTCGTCGATCCAGCTGCCGATCTCGGCAAAGTCTTCAACGTAAGCGACCTTTGCACGCATGGCGTCACCGACTGCACCATAGACGCGGCTGACGAATTTAACGTTCTCGCGACCGGTCATGCTGCCCTGGAAGCCTCCGGCTAGGCCCACGGGCCATGAAATGCTCTTGTCTGTGGCAATGGTGCCGGAATCCGGCACGTCGGCACCGCCCAGCAGGCGTACCAGGGTGGATTTACCCGCGCCGTTACGACCGATCAGGCCGATATTTTTTCCGGCAGGGATCTTCAGTGACAGGTCGCGGAAAACATAGCGGCGCCCCTTGGGGGTCAGGTACGACTTTGTGATGTTTTTAAGCTCGAACACGGTAAGCCTGCGGTTAGCCGTTTTTGGAGGAGATCAAATGCAGTCGACGAACCCGGTAGGTGCCGAGCGAAACGAACAGCAAAACCAGGGTGACAGCGATTACGTATTTGACTGAAACGCCATCGACTGGCACGTAATACGGGAAGATCTCGGCGCGAATCAGTTCCAGCAAGTGCAGGAACGGATTGAGCAATAGGAGTGGAAGCATGGCGTGTGGCAGGTAGGACGCTGGAATCAGCACGCCGGAAATGAAATACAGGGGAAAGAACATCATGCGGATGAAGAGTTTGCTGCCGGGAATTGCGTGGGCGATCAGCGACAGCAGCATGCCCAGGCCAAAGGCAAACAGCAGGCCCAGCAGGATTGTCAGTACCCATTGAATAGGCGACTTGACCGACATGTCGAAGCCATACCAGGCAAAGCCGAAAACCAGGATGGCGTAGACTGTGGCCGAGGTGCAGAACTCCACGAGGACGCGGGCGAGGAAGGTGTCGAGCGGCTTGATTTGCTTATAGGCGAACAGCGATCGGTTTTCCTTCGGGCTGTCCATCAGGCGCAACGTGGTATTACGAAACAGCAGGAAGGGCGCGAGACCCACGAGGACGAATACCGGGTAGTCGATACCGGCCACTGTTCGGCCACGGATCAATGAGAACAAAACACTAAGGATAAGCAGATGGCAAATCGGCTCAAGCAGCATCCACACTGCGCCCATTCGACTCTCGCCGATGCGCGACCGCGCTTCACGCAGCACCAGGGCAAAAATGACGGATTTTTTGATCTGTAGGGGGGAGCGGGGCTTGAGCATGTTTTACCGCACAGCACAGCAGCGCGATAAATCGCGCTGCTTGAATTCATTTTCAGAAGACTATCTGCCGATGTAGGGCAGATCGATTCCATTCGTGGGGCGCGAGGTTAAACGTTGAGCCTGACAGGAGTCAAGCTGCATAGTTCCCTACCGATAACCGGACGTTTTTGCCATCGGGGAGGGCATTTTAACAGATTTGGCCACACGGACAGCACTCGGAATGATGGCTCAGGTGGCCATCATTGGGTAAGTGAATAAACCGAAGTGCAGCAAATTCAATCCGAAGTGGGTGGCGATGGCGGCGGCCAGTCCGCCGAATCGATAGGCCAGTCCGTAGCCGATGCCCGCCAGGGTCGCCAGCAAAATCCATTGCCAGCCGGCGCCCCAATGGGCCATTCCGAACAGGAGCGCGGCGATCAGTAGGGCGAGGTATTCGCCGTAGGGCAGATGCTGGAGGCATCGGCTCAAGCCGCCTTGCAGGTAACCCCGAAACAGCGCTTCTTCGACCAATGTCACCAGCAGCAGGTTGTTGTTTATCCACAACCATGCCTGCGGCGGCCATTTCGGTGACCACTCGACGATTCCCAGCAACCATGCGCTTCCCAGTGTGACGATTGCCGTCAGGCTCAGGGCCATGGCGCCTGCCTTTAATGCTTGCATCAACGAGTGGCGGCCAATGATCCAAGGGCATACGAGTAACAGCCAGAAACCAATCAGCGGTTTTTCCAGATTGAGGTTCATTGAGAAGGGCACCGCGTTATCGGTGAAGCGTTCCTGGTCGATCATCCGGGCGTTGTGAAATCCCGGCCACCAGTGCAGCGCCAGGGTGAGGGCCAGGAGAATGAACAGGGCGTGGCCAAGATAGCGGCCGTAGCGGGTGTGTTGTTGCTGGACAGCGAATCCGGCGAGCAGCAGCAGGAGAATGGCGATGCTCGCCTGGGCGGTGATTTGCCCGTAGGTGAGTGCCAGGACATAGCCGGCAGAGAGGAGTGTCAGGTATGGCCAGGGCATTACGAGCATGAACGTTTCCTTGTTGCAGGTGAGCTCGCTTTAATGTGGGGCATTTAGGCAGATATGGCCGTGCGTCTGCAATTGTGGTGCTGTGTTTTAGTGCGTAAAACAGAGTGTGTGACTATGTTTAAAGGTACCTGACATTCGTTGGAAGGGTGCTCTGCCGAATCCTGCTGGAAAAAGGGGAAGCATATGACAAGTTGGTCCGTGATCTCTGTGACGTTGTTGATGTTGATGCCTCTTATGACTCTGGTTACTTCGTTAAGGGGGTGGGTCATGCATTTCAAAATTGAAGGCGATACCGAGTACTAGTTGCGGTTTGACCAGGTACTGGTCCTTTCAAGAGCGCTAACACTGAGCACAGGGATGTGGTTCCCCCGCAAATATGGAATTTTGTGCGTAGTGCTGTTCCCTTCAAAGCTACGCGCCTGTTGGCAGATCTGTCGACTGGCGGCCGTCTTCGCTGGCAAGCCAGCTCCTACAGGGGGGCTGAATGCATTCGAAATCATGTCGGCCGGTAGGCGCCTTGCTTTTGGATGTTCGCCAAGCGTGGTAACTGTGCTGCTGAGGAGCATCAGCACAGGGTCGAGGCTCAATGAACGGCCGAGGACCTTGGGACGGGAACGCGATCAAACCTGGAAACCTCTTTGACCCAGAATCGACGGTATTCGGTTTGGTCTGGTGCCAACGGCTTGTGATTTGACCAGGCATGTCCTGTTTTCAAGCTTTCGCGGTATGCCTCCCACTCTTTTTCCTCGGCGATTTCCTTCGCCTTTTTCTCATCGTCGAACCAACCAAGAACATACACTTCGCCTTGATCGATTCCGTGCTCGATCAATAGATAAATCTCTTTCATACGCTAAACCCGTACCGACAAATTTTAAAATACCCTACCACAGCGTATTGCCCTGGCTATCGGCAGGGGATTTCGTTTCTTGAGTAAATGTGGGGCGCTGGGTCTTGGATAGTCGTTTTTGGTTGAGATATCAGGCGGTCCAGTGAATCTTGCAGGCGTTCTGACTCGCGGTGATCACCTGGAAGACAATCATCGGCTGTCAGGGCGCCTTCGCTGGCAAGCCAGCTCCTACAGTGGATTTTGGGTACAGTCGCGAGGGAATGGTCGGCTGTGAGGGCGCCTTCGCTGGCAAGCCAGCTCCTACAGTGGTTTTGAGTACAGTCGCGAGGGAATGGTTGGCTGTGTGGGCGCCTTCGCTGGCAAGCCAGCTCCTACAGGGGGTTGGGTACAGTCGTGAGGGAATGGTCGGCTGTGAGGCCGCTATCGCCAGCAGGCCTGGCTCCCACAGTGGATCGGGTGCATCCCGGGGGCGAGTGGTTGGCTGTGAGGGCGCCTTCGCTGGCAAGCCAGCTCCTACAGTGGTTTTGGGTACAGTCGCGAGGGAATGGTTGGCTGTGAGGGCGCCTTCGCTGGCAAGCCAGTTCCTACAGGGGGTTGGGTGCAGTCGTGAGGGAATGGTCGGCTTTGAGGGCGCCATCGCTGGCAAGCCGGCTCCTACAGGGGATTGGGTGCTGCCGCGAGGGAATGGTGGGCTGTTAGGGCGCCATCGCCAGCAGGCTGGCTCCCACAGTGGATTGAGTGCATTCGCAAGTAATTAGTTGGTTGTAAGGATGCCTTCGCCGGCAAGGTGCTTGGATGGCAGGTTGTAAGGGAGGGCTTCAGGCGCCGTTACCGATGCAACAGCGCCTGAAGCCTCAACACTGATTGTCCCGCGCTTACGACGCAATCAACTGCCGCAACACGTAGTGCAATATCCCTCCTGACTTGAAGTACTCCACCTCATTAAGCGTATCAATCCTGCACAACACTTCGATTTTTTCCCGGCTGCCATTCTCCCGGGTGATGACCAGGGTCAGGTTCATCCGCGGGGTTAGTTCAACGCCGGTCAGGCCGAGGATGTCCAGGGTTTCGCGGCCGGTCAGGTTCAGGCTCTTGCGGTTCTGGTCGAGTTTGAACTGCAGCGGTAGCACGCCCATGCCCACCAGGTTGGAGCGGTGGATGCGTTCGAAGCTTTCGGCGATGACGGCCTTGATGCCCAGCAGGTTGGTGCCCTTGGCGGCCCAGTCGCGGCTGGAGCCGGTGCCGTATTCCTGGCCGGCGATGACCACCAGCGGGGTGCCGGAGGCCTGGTAGCGCATGGCGGCGTCGTAGATCGGCAGTTTTTCGCCGGTGGGGATGTAGTAGGTGTTGCCGCCTTCTTCGCCGTGCAGCATTTCGTTGCGAATGCGGATGTTGGCGAAGGTGCCGCGCATCATCACCTGGTGGTTGCCGCGGCGTGAGCCGTAGGAGTTGAAGTCGCGCGGTTCCACGCCTTTTTCCCGCAGGTACTGGCCTGCGGGGCTGTCGGCCTTGATGTTGCCGGCGGGGGAGATGTGGTCGGTGGTCACCGAGTCGCCGAGCAGGGCGAGGATGCGCGCGCCGCTGACGTCCTTGACCACCGGTGGCGGGCCGCCGATGTCGTCGAAGAACGGTGGATGCTGGATGTAGGTCGAGTCGTCCTGCCAGACGTAGGTGGCCGCTTGCGGCACTTCGATGGCTTGCCATTGTTCGTCGCCGGCGAACACTTCGGCGTATTCCTTGTGGAACATGGCGGTGTTGACCCGCTCGACTGCCTCAGCGATTTCCTGGCTGCTGGGCCAGATGTCGCGCAGGTACACCGGGTTGCCGTTCTGGTCTTCGCCCAGGGGCTCGCGGCTGAGGTCGATGCGTACGGTGCCGGCCAGGGCATAGGCGACCACCAGCGGTGGCGAGGCCAGCCAGTTGGTTTTCACCAGCGGGTGGACTCGGCCCTCGAAGTTGCGGTTGCCCGACAGCACCGAGGCTACGGTCAGGTCGGCTTTCTGGATGGCTTTTTCGATGGGTTCCGGCAGTGGCCCGGAATTGCCGATGCAGGTGGTGCAGCCATAACCGACCAGGGCAAAACCCAGGGTATCGAGGTACTGCGTCAGGTCGGCGGCCTTGTAGTAGTCGGTAACCACTTTGGAGCCGGGGGCCAGCGAGCTTTTCACCCAGGGTTTGCGCCGCAGGCCTTTTTCCACGGCTTTTTTCGCCAGCAGCCCGGCCGCCATCATCACGCTCGGGTTGGAGGTGTTGGTGCAGGAGGTGATGGCGGCGATCACCACCGCGCCGTTTTTCAGGCGAATCGTCTGGCCTTCGAATTCGTAGTCCACTTCGCCGGCCATGTCCGCATTGCCCACCGCCACACCGCCGCCGCCTTCGCTTTCCAGGCGGCCTTCTTCCTTGCTGGTGGGTTTGAGTTGCAGGCCGATGAAGTCGCTGAAGGCTTGCGCGACGTTCGGCAGCGAGACGCGGTCTTGCGGGCGCTTGGGCCCGGCGAGGCTGGCTTCGACGCTGGCCAGGTCCAGGGCCAGGCTGTCGGTGAATTGCGGTTCCTTGCCCGGCAGGCGCCACAGGCCCTGGGCCTTGCTGTAGGCCTCGACCAGTTTGACCGTGGCGTCGGGGCGGCCGGACAGGCGCAGGTAGCTCAAGGTCACGTCGTCCACGGGGAAGAAGCCGCAGGTGGCGCCGTACTCCGGCGCCATGTTGGCGATGGTCGCGCGGTCGGCCAGGGGCAGGTCGGCCAGGCCGTCGCCGTAGAACTCGACGAATTTGCCGACCACACCTTTCTTGCGCAGCATCTGGGTGACGGTCAGCACCAGGTCGGTGGCGGTGATGCCTTCCTTGAGTTTGCCGGTGAGCTTGAAACCGATCACTTCGGGAATCAGCATCGACACCGGTTGGCCGAGCATCGCCGCTTCGGCTTCGATGCCGCCGACGCCCCAGCCGAGTACGCCGAGGCCGTTGATCATGGTGGTGTGGGAGTCGGTGCCGACCAGGGTGTCGGGGAAGGCGTAGGTGCGGCCGTCTTCGTCCTTGGTCCAGACGGTGCGGCCCAGGTATTCCAGGTTGACCTGGTGGCAGATGCCGGTGCCGGGCGGCACCACGCTGAAGTTGTCGAAGGCGCTCTGGCCCCAGCGCAGGAAGGCGTATCTCTCGCCGTTGCGCTGCATTTCGATGTCGACGTTCTGTTCGAAGGCGCTGCTGGTGGCGAATTTGTCGACCATCACCGAGTGGTCGATCACCAGGTCTACCGGGGACAGCGGGTTGATACGCTGCGGGTCGCCGCCGGCCTTGGCCATGGCCGCGCGCATGGCGGCCAGGTCGACCACGGCGGGCACGCCGGTGAAGTCCTGCATCAGCACCCGCGCCGGGCGGTATTGGATCTCGCGATCGGAGCGGCGCTCCTTGAGCCACGCGGCAATGGCCTTGAGGTCGGCGCAGGTGACGGTCTTGGCGTCTTCCCAGCGCAGCAGGTTTTCCAGCAGCACCTTGAGCGACATGGGCAGTGCGTCGAGGTCGCCGAGGCTCCTGGCGGCCTCCGGCAGGCTGTAATAGTGGTAGGTCTTGTCGTCGACTTGCAGGGTTTTAAGGGTCTTCAGGCTATCGAGGGACGGCATTACGGTCACTCCTTGGAGTCCGCACGGGTACGGACTGAGGGAACGGGCAGAGCATTAAACCTAGCCCTGTTTTAAGTAGCTGGCTAATAACTGGACTCTATGGGCAAGTCCGAGGTTCCGAAGTCGGCTATCATGCGCCGGTTTTCGTGACAGGCTTTGCGTTAGCGCAAGTCTGGGCATTCGCGCAGTGGTTGAATGTCTCGCCATCTGCCCAGGAGTAAGAATGAACACCCTTTTCATGCATTGCCGGCCGGGCTTCGAAGGTGAAGTCTGTTCCGAGATTTCCGACCTCGCCGCACAACTGAACGTGGCCGGTTATGCCAAGGCCAAGGCGGCCAGCGCCTGCGCCGAGTTTGTCTGCACCGAAGAAGACGGCGCCGAGCGCCTGATGCGCGGGCAGCGTTTTACCAACCTGATCTTCCCGCGCCAGTGGGCCCGGGGAATCTTTATCGACCTGCCGGAGAGCGATCGCATCAGCGTGATCCTCGCGCACCTGGCGGATTTCCCGACCTGCGGCAGCCTGTGGCTGGAAGTGGTCGACACCAATGATGGCAAGGAGCTGTCGAATTTCTGCAAGAAGTTCGAAGGCCCGCTGCGCAAGGCGCTGACCGGCGCCGGCAAGCTGGTGGACGATGCGACCAAGCCGCGCCTGCTGTTGACGTTCAAGAGCGGCCGTGAAGTGTTCGTTGGCCTGGCGGAGTCGAACAACTCGGCGATGTGGCCGATGGGCATTCCGCGCCTGAAATTCCCCCGTGAGGCGCCGAGCCGTTCGACCTTGAAGCTCGAAGAGGCCTGGCACCATTTCATCCCGCGGGACCAGTGGGACGAGCGCCTGCACAGCGACATGACCGGTGTCGACCTGGGCGCGGCGCCCGGCGGCTGGACCTGGCAGTTGGTCAACCGTGGCATGCTGGTGACCGCCATCGATAATGGCCCGATGGCTGAAAGCCTGATGGACACCGGCCTGGTGCAGCACCTTATGGCCGACGGTTTCACCTTCAAGCCCAAGCAGCCGGTGGATTGGATGGTGTGCGACATTGTCGAGAAACCGGCACGCAATGCGGCGATGCTGGAAGAGTGGATCGGCGAGGGGCATTGCCGCGAGGCGGTGGTCAACCTCAAGTTGCCGATGAAGCAGCGGTATGCCGAGGTGAAGCGCTTGCTGGAGCGTATTGCCGACGGTTTCAAGGCGCGGGGCATCAAGGTCGAGATCGGCTGCAAACAGCTGTACCACGACCGTGAGGAAGTGACCTGCCACCTGCGCCGCCTGGACGTGAAGAAAACCAAGTCCCGCTGAGACGAACGGCCCCATGTGGGAGCGGGCTTGCTCGCGAAGGCGTCGTGTCAATCGACATCAACGCTGGTGACACACCGCTTTCGCGAGCAAGCCCGCTCCCACAGGACCGTGGTAATTCCACAAGGCCGGCGTAATGCAACAGATGACCGAACACCCGGCAATGGGCGACAATGCCGGCAAGTTTCAGGAGTGAATCATGAGTGAATTGCTTGATACGCCGGTAGACGGCACCCTCGATGCCACCGGCCTCAACTGCCCGGAGCCGGTGATGATGCTGCACCAGCACATCCGTGACCTGGTGCCCGGCGGCCTGCTCAAGGTGATCGCCACCGATCCGTCGACCCGCCGCGATATTCCCAAGTTCTGCGTGTTTCTTGACCATGAGCTGGTGGGGCAACATGAAGATGCCGGCACCTACCTCTACTGGATCCGCAAAAAATCCGACTGACCCACAAAACCTTGTAGGAGCTGGCTTGCCAGCGAAGACGGCCTATCAGCCACCATCAATGTTGACTGACACACCGCCTTCGCGAGCAAGCTCGCTCCTACAAGGTCATATCCGATTGAGCCGCAAAACCTTGTAGGAGCTGGCTTGCCAGCGAAGACGGCCTATCAGCCACCATCAATGTTGACTGACACACCGCCTTCGCGAGCAAGCTCGCTCCTACAAGGTCATTTCAGGCTGATACGAATACGCTTGCGCGCACTGCGCGTCAGGCGGATCGACAGCATCAGCGCCGCGCAGCTCAGGCCGACGATCAAACCCTGCCACAGCCCGCTCGGGCCACTTGGCGTGCCGAACCAGTCGGTCAGGCCGAGGGCGTAGCCCACTGGCAGGCCGATGCCCCAGTAGGCGAACAGCGTCAGGATCATCGTCACCCGGGTGTCCTGATAGCCGCGCAACGCACCGGCCGCCGTGACCTGGATCGCATCGGAAAACTGGAACAGCGCTGAATACACGATCAACATCGCCGCCACCCTGATCACCGTCGGGTCCGCCGTGTAGATGGTTGCGATGTGCTCGCGCAGCAACAGCATCAAACTCGCCGAGAGACAGGCATACGCCAGCGCCGTGCCCATGCCGACGCCCGCGGCGAAGCGCGCTTCCCGGGGTTGCTCGCGCCCCAGCGCCTGGCCGACGCGCACGGTCACGGCCATGCCCAGGGAGTAGGGGATCATGAACACCAGCGAGCTGAAGTTGAGGGCAATCTGGTGTCCGGCGACCACGGTGGCGCCGAGGCTACCGATCAGCAGGGCGATCACCGCGAAGATGCTCGACTCGGCGAACACGGCGATGCCGATCGGCAGGCCGATGCCCAGCAGGCGCTTGATCACCGACCATTGCGGCCAGTCGAAACGGCTGAACAGCTGGCTCGACTGATACGCCGGTGCCCAGCGCTCCCAGCCGGCCATGCCCAGGGCCATCACCCACATCACGATCGCCGTGGCCCAGCCACAACCGACGCCGCCCATGGCCGGCACGCCGAAGTGGCCATAGATGAACACGTAGTTCAGCGGAATGTTCAGCGCCAGGCCGCACAGGCCCAGCACCATTGCCGGACGGGTGCGCCCCAGGCCGTCACTGAAGCAGCGCAGCACATGGTAGATAGCGACCGCCGGCAGGCCGCTGGCGATGCCGTGCAGGTACTGCATGCAGGGGCCGATCAGTTCGGGATCGACCTTCATCACGCGCAAGACCGGTTCGGCGCCCAGCAGCAGGCCAGTGGCGATCAGGCCCACCACCAGGGCCAGCCACAGCGCCTGGCGCACGATCGGGCCGATCTCGCTGTGGGTGCCGGCACCGAAGCGCTGGGCGACTTTCGGCGTGGTGGCCAGCAACGTGCCGGTCATCAGCAGGAACACCGGCACCCAGATCGAGTTGCCCAGCGCCACCGCCGCCAGGTCACGCGGCCCGACCCGGCCGGCCATCACCGCATCGACGAAGCCCATCGCCGTGGTGGCCAGTTGCGCGATCATGATCGGCAGGGCCAGGCCGAGCAGGTTTTTCAGCTCCAGGCGGACCCGGGCGGGGCGGGAGAGGGAAGGGCTGGTGGTGTGGTCGGTCACGGAGTTCAAGGGCAAAACGTCCAAATATGTTGGCTGCGCGGGAGCGCATTCTACAGATTGACGCAGCGGTCAGGAAAAGACTGTGTTGGGGATTTGTAATCCTGTGGGACCGAGCCTGCTCGCGATGGAGGTCAACGATGACGAGGGCTGCCTGAATAAACGCGGCGTTCTCAGGTTTTTCGCGAACAAGCTCGCTCCTACAGGGGCATCGATGCTAGGCGCAACACGTCAACTACGCCTACACTGCCGATCCGCCAAAGGAGCCTGACATGCTGATTGTTGCCGACGAAAATATCCCCCTGCTAGACGCCTTCTTCGAACATTTCGGTGAAATCCGCCGGGTGCCGGGGCGCTCCATCGACCGCGCCACGGTCGAGCAGGCCGATGTGTTGCTGGTGCGCTCGGTCACCCGCGTCGACCGTGCGTTGCTGGAAGGCAGCAAGGTGCGCTTTGTCGGCACCTGCACCATCGGCACCGATCACCTGGACCTGGAATACTTTCAGCAGGCCGGCATCACCTGGTCCAGCGCGCCGGGCTGCAACGCCCGGGGCGTGGTCGACTACGTGCTTGGCAGCCTGCTGACACTGGCTGAAATCGAAGGCGCCGACCTGACTCAACGCACTTACGGTGTTGTGGGGGCTGGTGAGGTGGGTGGACGATTGGTCAAGGTCCTGCAGGGCCTGGGCTGGAAGGTGCTGGTCTGCGATCCGCCACGCCAGGCCGCTGAAGGGGGCGATTACGTCAGCCTTGAGCAGATCATCGAGCAGTGCGACGTGATCAGCCTGCACACACCATTGACCCGGCAGGGCGCCCAGCCGACCTGGCATCTGCTCGATGAAAAACGCCTGAATCAGCTAAAGCCCGGCACCTGGCTGGTCAACGCCAGCCGTGGCCCGGTGGTGGACAACCGCGCCTTGCGCCAGGTGCTGCTGCAGCGCGAGGACCTGCAGGCGGTACTCGATGTCTGGGAGGCTGAGCCCGAAGTCGATGTGGCCCTGGCCGAACTCTGCGTGCTGGCCACGCCGCACATTGCCGGCTACAGCCTCGATGGCAAGCAACGCGGCACGGCGCAGATCTATCAGGCGTACTGCGAGTTCCTCGGGCAAGCGCCCCAGGTCAGCCTGAACGACTTGCTGCCAGCCCCGTGGCTGTCGCAGGTGACCTTGAGTGCGGACACCGACCCGGCCTGGGCCCTGGCGATGTTGTGCCGCGGGGTGTACGACCCGCGCCGTGACGATGCGGATTTTCGCCGCAGCCTTGTGGGCAGTGTGAGTGAGCAGCGTGCGGCGTTCGATGGGCTGCGCAAAAACTATCCATCGCGACGCGAGATCGACGGGTTGCAGGTGCGCATTGATGGGGATGCGCCGGCGTTGCGGCACATCGTGGCGGCTCTGGGCGCGACGGCTATCTGAAAATCGGGTAATAAAAAACCCGGCCCAAATGGGCCGGGTCAATGAAGACGGTGGCTACATCACTCTTGTTCGGCAGGCTTGACCAATCGCTTCTCCAGTTCGCTGCACGCGTGCTGGATCATGTTTTCAGTGATCGGTACTTCGCGGCCCTGTTCATCGATTATCGAGCACCCCAGAGACTGGTCTGGCTGCGTGCGGATCACTTCAATCTTGTCATCGCTGCGTTGTTGCAAGGACATGGCCTGTCTCCTCATCAGGTTGTGTGCCTAGATTAGAACCGTCAGGTGACCAGGCTGTGACAACTCCCTGCGATCGCTCCTGAACGGCATCGCCAGTCGACCAGAAATATCCCGACATGGCTACCGCAACTTTAGACCAATAGCGTCTAGGCACTAGACTTCACGGTCATAATTAACCTGACTCATTCTGATTCAACAGGTTCCACCCTCGGGTCGGTGTACGCTGATCCTGTCAATTACTGCGTTGTGGATGATGCAAATGCTCACTGTTCGTCACCGTCGTGCGATTCGCCTGGCCAGTCGTTTCATCGCGCCTTATCGCTGGCACGCGCTGGGTGCCCTGTTCGCGCTGGTCGTCACGGCGGGCATTACCTTGTCCATGGGGCAGGGCATTCGCCTGTTGGTGGATCAAGGGTTCATGACCCAGTCGCCGCATCTGCTCAACCAGTCCATCGGCTTGTTCATGCTGCTGGTGATCGGCCTGGCGGTCGGCACCTTCGCCAGGTTTTACCTGGTGTCGTGGATCGGCGAGCGCTGCGTCGCCGACATCCGTCGCCGGGTGTTCAATCATCTGGTCTACTTGCACCCGGGGTTCTACGAGGACAACCGCAGCTCCGAGATCCAGTCGCGGCTGACCGCCGATACCACGCTGCTGCAATCGGTGATCGGCTCTTCCCTGTCGCTGTTCCTGCGCAATTTGCTAATGGTGATCGGCGGGATCGTCCTGCTGTTTGTCACCAATCCCAAGCTCACCAGCATCGTGGTGATTGCCTTGCCGTTGGTGATTGCGCCGATCCTGATTTTCGGCCGGCGGGTGCGCAGCCTGTCGCGCCTGAGCCAGGACCGGATTGCCGATATCGGCAGCTATGTGTCCGAGACCCTGGGCCAGATCAAGACCGTGCAGGCCTACAACCACCAGGCCCAGGACGAACAGCGTTTCGCCGTCACCGTGGAGGAGGCGTTCGACACGGCGCGCAAGCGCATCTTCCAGAGGGCCTGGCTGATTACCCTGGTGATCGTGCTGGTATTGGGCGCCGTCGGCGTGATGCTTTGGGTCGGCGGCATGGACGTGATTGCCGGGCGGATTTCCGCGGGTGAGCTGGCGGCGTTCGTTTTCTACAGCCTGATCGTCGGCAGTGCGTTCGGCACCTTGAGTGAGGTGATCGGCGAGTTGCAGCGCGCGGCGGGTGCGGCAGAGCGAATTGCCGAGTTGCTGCGGGCGCAGAACATCATCCAGCCACCGACCACGGGCCTGGTGACCTTGCCCGAGCGGGTGCGGGGCGACCTGGTGTTGCAGGATGTGCGCTTTTGCTACCCCTCACGCCCCGAAAGCTACGCCGTCGATGGCCTGAGCCTGAGCATCCAGGCCGGGGAGACCCTGGCGTTGGTCGGGCCGTCCGGGGCTGGCAAATCGACGGTGTATGACCTGCTGCTGCGCTTTTACGACCCCGGCGAAGGGCGCATCCTGCTCGATGGCGTGCCCCTGACCCAGCTCGATCCACTGGACCTGCGGCGTTGCTTCGCCCTGGTTTCGCAAACCCCGGCGCTGTTTTACGGCAGCATCGAAGACAACCTGCGCTACGGCAACCCGACCGCGACTTCGGAGGAGGTTCGAGAAGCGGCCAAAATCGCCTACGCCCACGACTTCATCGAAGCCATGCCCAACGGCTACCAGACCCACCTGGGCGACGGCGGCCTGGGCTTGTCCGGCGGCCAGCGCCAGCGCCTGGCCATCGCCCGCGCGCTGCTGGTGGATGCACCCATCCTGCTCCTGGACGAAGCCACCAGCGCCCTCGACGCCCAAAGCGAACACCTGATCCAGCAGGCATTACCGAGCCTGATGAAAAACCGCACCACCCTGGTCATCGCCCACCGCCTGGCCACGGTAAAAAACGCCGATCGTATTGCGGTGATGGATCAGGGGAAGCTGGTGGCGGTGGGAACGCACCAGTCGTTGATTGCGAACAATGCGTTGTATGCGCGGCTGGCGGCGTTGCAGTTCAGTGATGGACATGAGGCGGCATGAATCGCCGCTGCTGAATTCTGCAAGGCGGCATTCAGTGAGCTGGCGACCGACCTAGTAACCGACCTAGTAACCGACCCAGTAACGGCGCTCTGAAATATGCAGAAATCGCGCAGATCAGCGGCCTCACATCAGTGGGCTAACCTTGCGGAATCTGCATATTCAGGGAGGGCAACGGAATGCCCATCGCCGCAAAAGGGTGTCGCCTGCGCAAGTCCAGATTTTCTGAACAGGGTCGCCTCTATCTGCTGACGGCAGTCACTCATCAGCGCCAGCCGGTGTTCGCTGACTGGCGCTTGGGTCGTTTGTTGGTGGATCAACTGCGCTGCGCTGATGAAAGCTCGGCGATTACTTCCATGGCCTGGGTCGTGATGCCGGATCATCTGCATTGGCTGATTGAATTGAAACACGGGACGCTGGCGGAGTTGATGTGTCGCATCAAGTCCAGTAGCAGTCGTTCGATCAATATGGTGCGCGGTGAGCAGCAGCGATTGTGGCAGCGGGGGTATTACGATCGAGCGTTACGGCGTGATGAGGATATCAAGGGGGCGGCGCGGTATATCGTCATGAATCCGTTGCGGGCGGGATTGGTTTCCAGGGTTGGCGATTATCCCTTGTGGGATGCCATCTGGATTTGAGGATCACATTCAAAAGATCGCAGCCTGCGGCAGCTCCTACAGTGGGGCGGGTGTACACCCTGTAGGAGCTGCCGCAGGCTGCGATCTTTTGATCTTGTATCAACGGATCTCACTGATCGTCGAAATACCGCTCATGCCAATCCACCAACGGTTGCGGTGAGTTGAGTTTCTGGCCGTAGATCACCGAATACGACAGCACGTTCTGCACGTACTGGCGGGTTTCGTCGAATGGGATGCTTTCCACCCAGACGTCGAAGCTCAGGTGATCGGCGCCGCGCAGCCACTGGCGCACGCGGCCCGGGCCGGCGTTGTAGGCGGCGGAGGCGAGGACGCGGTTGCCGTTGAACTGGCTGTGGACCTGGCTCAGGTAGGCGGCGCCGAGCTGGATGTTCTTGTCCGGGTTGAACACTTGCTGCGGCGAGGCCAGCGGAATACTGAACTTGCGTGCGGTTTCCTTGGCCGTTCCCGGCATCAATTGCATCAGGCCGCTGGCACCGACACTGGAGCGGGCGTCGTCCATGAAGGCGCTTTCCTGGCGGGTGATGGCAAATACCCAGCTGGGATGCAGGCCGCGGATCTTCGCTTCGCGGACCAGGGTTTCGCGGTGGGCCATCGGGAAGCGAATGTCCAGGTCGTCCCAGTACTGCGCCTGGCTGATGGTGCGAATCGCCGGGAAATACCATTTCAGGTCGTAGGCCAGTTTCGCCTGGGCGACCATTTCGTCGCGACTGAAGTGACGGCTGACGTGATACCACTCGCGGCGACCGTCGACGATCTGCCCGCGGGCATGGAACTCCAGGGCGCGACGTATGCCGGGGGTGTTGCGCACCTTGTTCATCAGCGCCTGGCTGAACACCAGCGGTTTGTTGTTCAGCGAATAGGGCGACTGTGAACGGTCGGCGGCGAGGAAGCCATAGAAATCGCGCTCGCGCGCCAGGCTCTTGTAGAGGGTTTGCGCTTCGGGGTTCTGCGGTTGCGCCAGTTCCAGGCTGCGGGCCTGCCAGTAGCGCCAGCGGTTGGCGGTGGCCAGGTCCTGGGGCAGGCGGCGCGTCAGCTGGTAGGCATCGTCCCAGCGCGCCAGGCGCAGCAGCAAGCGCATGCGCCATTCAGACACCGTGTTGTCGCGCAGCTCCGGGTCGTACCTGGTCATCATGTCCAGCGCGCGGCTGTCGAAGCGTTTCGCCAGGGTCAGGCCGATTTCCCGGGCGATCGCCACTTTTTCGTCGCGGGAGAAGTGCATGCTGCTGGCATAACCGTCGAGCAGGCTCATGGCCCGGTCCGGGTCCTGGCGGGCCAGACGGCGCAGGCCGAGGCTGACCACGTCGGACATCGGTTCGTCGGCCGGGGTGAAGCGCGACGGCGAATTGAGCAGCTCCGGTTTCTGTGCCACATCGATCAGCAGGCGACCACGGGGGGCGAGGGTGGTCAAGCCATTGACCAGGCTGTTGGCCAGTGGGTAGTTGCGCGCCTGGGCGGCGAGCTTGGTGCGTTCCCAGCGCTTCTGCTCGGTGAGCTGGCCTTCGGCGGCCCACATGCCGAACAGCGCGTCACACGCCGCCGGTTGCGTCTTGCCGGTCAGCCAGAGTTTGTTGGCGTTGGCGTAGCCTTCGGTCTTCTGGTTGTGGCTGATCTGGTACTGCGCGTTCAGGCAGTCCAGTTCGGTGAAATTCATCTTGGGGTCGTAATATTTGACGAACGTCGCCCAATCGCCGCGTTCGGCCAGCCAGCGCAACCAGCGCAGCTTCATCCAGTTGGCCTGGGGCAGGTCACCGTGCTCGGCGAGGAACTTCTCGATCTCGGCATTGCTCGCGGTCTTCAGGCGCGCGGTCAGCTCGTCGTAGGCCAGGTAGGGTTCCAGCGGGTAGTCGGCCAGGGCCTGGCTGTAACGGAAATACGGGCCGGTGTCGCCCTTGGCCAGGGCGCGCTTGGCTTCATCGTAGTACTGGCGTTGGGTGGACAGGTCCACCGCCTGGACGGATTGAACGGCAGCGGCAGAAAGTAGAAAACAGGACAAAAGATTGAAAAGGCGACTGCGCATGAGACGTCCGGACAGAAAAAACATGACAAGTGCTGGCGACGCCCGCACTGAATTATTCGTAGCTTAGCCTTTTGCCAGCAATGGGCGAAAGCTTTGCCGGGCTGTCTGCATCAGTTCGCAACATTTGTGCTGCAGAGTGCTACCAAGGTGAAAATGCCGGCCTGCTAGGGTCCCGTTTCAGGTAGAATGCGCGCCCGGTTTTTGGAGAAGCTCATGACCCTGCTCAAATTCAGCGATGTGTCCCTTGCTTTCGGCGCTATGCCGTTGTTGGACAAGGTGTCCTGGCAGATCGCCCGTGGAGAGCGGGTGTGCATCATCGGCCGCAACGGCACTGGCAAGTCCAGCATGATGAAGCTCGTCAAGGGCGACCAGAAGCCCGATGACGGCTCGGTTTGGCGCGCACCCGGGCTCAAGATTGGCGAATTGCCGCAAGAATTGCCGGTAGCCGACGAGCGGACAGTGTTCGACGTGGTTGCCGAAGGCCTGGACGGTGTCGGCGCGTTGCTCGCCGAGTATCACCACCTGAGCCAGAACTGCGTCACCGATGCCGATCTGGACAAGCTGATGCACGTCCAGCACGACCTCGAAGCCCGCGACGGCTGGCGTTTGCAGACCCTGGTCGACAGCACCCTGAGTCGCCTGCAGTTGCCGGCCGACAAGACCCTCGCCGAATTGTCCGGTGGCTGGCGTCGTCGTGTGCTGCTGGCCCAGGCCCTGGTGTCCGAGCCGGACCTTTTGCTGCTGGACGAACCGACCAACCACCTGGACATCGGTGCCATCGCCTGGCTGGAAGAAGCGCTGAAGGATTTCCAGGGCGCCGTGCTGTTCATCACGCACGACCGTTCTTTCCTGCAGAACCTGGCGACCCGCATCCTCGAACTGGACCGCGGTGGCCTGATCGACTGGAACGGCGATTACGCCAGTTTCCTGGTGCATAAAGAAGCCGAGCTGGCCGCCGAAGCCACCGCCAACGCGCTGTTCGACAAGCGCCTGGCCCAGGAAGAAGTGTGGATTCGCCAGGGCATCAAGGCCCGTCGTACCCGTAACGAAGGTCGCGTCCGCGCCCTCAAGGCCCTGCGCGTCGAGCGCAGCGAGCGTCGTGAGCGCACCGGCAAGGCCAACATCCAGCTGGAAACCGCCGACAAGTCCGGCAAGCAGGTGATGGTGCTCGAGAACGTGAGCTTTGCTCACCCGGGCGGTCCGTTCCTGATCAAGGATTTCTCGATGGTGTTGCAGCGCGGCGACCGCATCGGTCTGCTCGGCGCCAACGGTACCGGCAAGACCACCCTGCTCAAGCTGATGCTCAGTGGCCTGCAGCCCACCAGCGGCAAGGTGGAAGAGGGCACCCGGATCGACGTCGCCTACTTCGACCAGTTGCGCCACCAGTTGGACCTGGAAAAGACCGTGATCGACAACGTCGCCGAAGGTCGCGACTTCATCGATATCGACGGCCAGAGCCGCCACGTGCTGAGCTACCTCGGCGACTTCCTGTTCAGCCCGCAGCGTGCCCGCACGCCGGTCAAGGCGCTGTCCGGTGGCGAGCGTGCCCGTCTGTTGCTGGCCAAGCTGTTCAGCAAGCCGGCGAACCTGCTGGTACTCGATGAACCGACCAACGACCTCGACGTGGAAACCCTCGAGCTGCTCGAAGAGGTCTTGCTGACCTTCAACGGCACCGTGCTGATGGTCAGCCACGACCGGGCATTCCTCGACAACGTGGTGACCAGCACCCTGGTGTTCGAAGGTGAAGGTCTGGTTCGCGAATACGTCGGTGGTTACCAGGACTGGCTGCGCCAGGGTGGTTCACCGCGCCTGCTGGGCGTGACCGAGAGCAAGTCCGGCAAGGCCGACCTGAACTCCGCCGTGGTCAAGGCCGAGCCTGCGCCTGTGGCGGCCGCCGTCGAGGCGCCGGTGGCGAAGAAGAAGCTCAGCTACAAGCTGCAGCGTGAGCTGGAAGCGTTGCCGGGGCAGATCGAAGCCATGGAACAGCAGATCGCTGCCGTCGAGGCGCAGATGGCCGATGCCGGCTTCTACCTGCGTCCGGCTGCGGAAACCGCTGCGGTGATCGCCCAGCTGGCGCAGTTGCAGGCTGAACTCGACATCATGGTCGAGCGCTGGGCCGAACTGGATGCCTGATTGATCCTGTAACAAAAAAAGCCCGACCTCGGTAATGCGAGTGTCGGGCTTTTTGTAGGTGCTGCCGAAGGCTGCGATCTTTTGATCTTGTTTTTAAACATCAAAGTCAAAAGATCGCAGCCTGCGGCAGCTCCTACACGGGTTTGCTTTAGCTTTTGTTTTGCAGGCGCACTGCCAGCACATCGCAAGGCGCGCCGTGCAGGACGTCGTTGGCGGTGGAGCCCAGCAGCAGTGCCAGGCCATGGCGGCCGTGACTGCCGACCACGATCATGTCGCACCCTTGCTCCTTGGCCAGGTGGTGAATCTCCTGGCGTGGCTGGCCGTAGGTCAGGTGGCTGTATTCCCTGGAGAGCTCAGGGTATTTCAGGATCAAACGATCGAGACGCTCCTTGGCCTGGTCGAACTGCTGCTGTTGCAGTTGTGACAGGTCCATTGGCACATCGCCACCAAAGGCCATGGCCATTGGCTCGACGATATGCACCAGGGACAATTTCGCCCCATTGCTCACCGACAGCTCGCGAGCACGGTGGATGACAGGGTCGCACTCTTCGGTCAGATCTACAGCGACCAGGATGTGGTTGTAGGGCATGAGGTGCTCCTCCTGAGGATTGCAATATTGGTAAGTATGGCTGGTTTCAAGCGCATTGGTTCCAAAGTGACTCAATGCGCTCATCAAGAATCGGGAGTACAGATATGACGGTCTGGATAGTGGTGTCAATCCTGCTGGTGGTACTCAGTCCACTGGCATGGCTGCGACCCTCGCGCCATCAGAGCGGTCGCATGGCCCTGCGCATGGAGGCGCGACGCATTGGCCTGGCCATGCAGCTGGCGCCACAGGAGTGGCCGCACTGGCTCGCCCAGGAGCCGCCAAACCCCTGTGCGCAGTACCATCGGCCACGCCGGGGCAATCAGCCGGCATGCTGGAGCTACTGGCAAAAATCACCGGGGCTGTGGGTCAACCAGTGGCAGGAGCCCTGCGAAGATCCCGCGCTGCTCAATCATTTCGAAAAATTGCCGGCCAACGTCTACAAGGTCGAGGCCGACAAGCAAATGATCACCCTGTATTGGGGCGAGAAGGGCGAGGCCGAGGTCCTGCAGCACATCGACGCCACCCTCAAAGCCCTCGCCTGAACCCCCACCCTTGTAGGAGCTGGCTTGCCAGCGATGGACGTCAACGATGACGTTTGAAACCTGACACCCCGCGGCGTTCTCAGGTCCATCGCGAGCAAGCTCGCTCCTACAAGGGTTTTTTTGCGGGCAATAAAAAGCCCGACAACTTCATCGGGCGGGGGTGGCCAGGCAGGCCGGTAATTCTGAGTGGGCTGATCTTACGCTGGGCATTCGCCAAAAGCGTTCACTTTTTTCGCCAGTCCCGCCAGCGTAGCCCGTTAAACACAGGCTGCCGTGAATTAGGGCGAATTTTCTAATGATTGATCCTATGAATGGTTGTGCATACCTGTGCGTATTGCAGGTGCTGGCAGTACGGATATGACCGCAAAGTCGCATTTCAACCCGCATTTTGGGCGATTGACAATTGTCGGAAATTCCGTGAAGGTGACGTACCCAAATCAAACGGGCGTATGAATTGAGCGTTTGTCCGACAAAACGCTCCTACAGAATCCCGACTATCGCGTTGGCGGGTGTGACGGGTGGATAGGCGTAGCATCGACGATTGACGTCCCTGCCAGCCATCCGCCTGCGTCCGACGTGTACTGTTCAGCTTCCATATCGTGGAGATCAGTTGATGATTTACGAAGGTAAAGCCATCACGGTTAAGGCTCTTGAAAGTGGCATCGTCGAACTGAAGTTCGACCTCAAGGGTGAGTCCGTCAACAAGTTCAACCGTCTAACCCTGAACGAACTGCGTCAGGCCGTAGACGCCATCAAGGCAGATGCGTCGATCAAGGGTGTGATCGTCAGCAGTGGCAAGGACGTGTTCATCGTCGGTGCCGACATCACCGAATTCGTCGACAACTTCAAGCTGCCGGATGCAGAGCTTGTGGCTGGCAACCTCGAAGCCAACAAGATTTTCAGCGATTTCGAAGACCTCAACGTCCCGACTGTCGCCGCGATCAATGGCATCGCGTTGGGCGGCGGTCTGGAAATGTGCCTGGCGGCGGACTACCGCGTCATGTCGACCAAGGCCAAGATCGGTCTGCCGGAAGTCAAGCTGGGCATCTACCCGGGCTTCGGCGGCACCGTGCGCCTGCCGCGCCTGATCGGTACCGACAACGCCATCGAGTGGATTGCCGCCGGCAAGGAAAATCGTCCTGAAGACGCGCTGAAAGTGGGCGCCGTCGATGCCGTGGTTGCTCCTGAGAAGCTGCAGGATGCCGCACTGGAACTGATCAAGCGCGCCATTTCCGGCGAGTTCGACTTCAAGGCCAAGCGCCAGCCGAAGCTTGAAAAGCTCAAGCTGAACGCGATCGAACAAATGATGGCTTTCGAAACCGCCAAGGGTTTCGTGGCCGGCCAGGCTGGCCCGAACTACCCGGCCCCGGTCGAAGCGATCAAGACCATCCAGAAAGCCGCGAACTTCGGTCGTGACAAGGCCCTGGAAATCGAAGCCGCCGGTTTCGTCAAGCTGGCCAAGACCTCGGCAGCACAGAGCCTGATCGGCCTGTTCCTGAACGATCAGGAACTGAAGAAAAAGGCCAAGGCCTACGACGAAATCGCCAAGGACGTGAAGCAGGCCGCTGTACTGGGCGCCGGCATCATGGGTGGCGGTATCGCCTATCAGTCGGCGTCCAAAGGCACGCCGATCCTGATGAAGGACATCAACGAGCACGGTATCGAGCAGGGTCTGGCCGAAGCCGCCAAACTGCTGGTTGGTCGCGTTGATAAAGGCCGCATGACCGCCGCGAAAATGGCTGAAGTGCTCAACGGCATTCGTCCGACCCTGTCCTACGGTGATTTCGGTCACGTCGACCTGGTGGTTGAAGCTGTCGTCGAGAACCCCAAGGTCAAGCAAGCCGTACTGGCTGAAGTCGAAGACAAGGTCAAGGAGGACACCATCCTGGCGTCCAACACCTCGACCATTTCCATCACCTTGCTGGCCAAGGCCCTCAAGCGTCCGGAAAACTTCGTCGGCATGCACTTCTTCAACCCGGTGCACATGATGCCGCTGGTGGAAGTGATCCGTGGCGAGAAGTCCAGCGAGCTGTCGGTTGCCACTACCGTTGCCTACGCCAAGAAAATGGGCAAGAACCCGATCGTGGTCAACGACTGCCCGGGCTTTTTGGTCAACCGTGTGCTGTTCCCGTACTTTGGCGGTTTCGCCAAGCTCGTCAGCGCCGGTGTGGACTTCGTCCGTATCGACAAGGTCATGGAAAAATTCGGCTGGCCAATGGGCCCGGCGTACCTGATGGACGTGGTCGGCATCGACACCGGTCACCACGGTCGCGACGTGATGGCTGAAGGCTTCCCGGACCGCATGAAGGATGACCGTCGCTCGGCCGTGGACGTGCTCTACGAAGCCAAGCGCCTGGGCCAGAAGAACGGCAAGGGCTTCTATGCCTACGAGACCGACAAGCGCGGCAAGCAGAAGAAAGTCGCCGATCCGTCGGTGCTGGAAGTGCTCAAGCCGATCGTCTTCGAACAGCGCGAAGTCACCGACGAAGACATCATCAACTGGATGATGATCCCGCTGTGCCTGGAAACCGTACGTTGCCTGGAAGACGGCATTGTCGAAACCGCCGCCGAAGCCGACATGGGTCTGGTCTACGGTATCGGTTTCCCTCCATTCCGTGGCGGTGCGCTGCGCTACATCGACTCGATCGGTGTTGCCCAGTTCGTTGCCCTGGCTGACCAGTACGCTGATTTGGGCGCGCTGTACCACCCGACCGCGAAGCTGCGCGAAATGGCCAAGAACGGCCAGAGCTTCTTCGGTTAAGCGCCCCCAACTAGAGTGAGAGTGAACTTATGAGCTTGAATCCTAGAGACGTCGTGATTGTCGACTTCGGTCGTACTCCGATGGGCCGCTCCAAGGGCGGCATGCACCGCAACACCCGCGCCGAAGACATGTCGGCGCACCTGATCAGCAAATTGCTGGAACGCAACGTCAAGGTCGACCCGAGCGAAGTCGAGGACGTGATCTGGGGCTGTGTGAACCAGACCCTGGAGCAGGGCTGGAACATCGCGCGCATGGCGTCGCTGATGACCCAGATCCCGCACACCTCGGCCGGCCAGACCGTCAGCCGCCTGTGTGGCTCGTCGATGAGTGCCCTGCACACCGCCGCGCAAGCGATCATGACCGGCAACGGTGACGTTTTCGTGGTGGGCGGCGTCGAGCATATGGGCCACGTGAGCATGATGCACGGTGTCGATCCGAACCCGCATATGTCGCTGTACGCGGCAAAAGCTTCGGGCATGATGGGCCTGACCGCGGAAATGCTGGGCAAGATGCACGGCATCACTCGCGAACAGCAGGACGCCTTTGGCGTGCGCTCCCACCAACTCGCCCACAAGGCGACCGTGGAAGGCAAGTTCAAGGACGAAATCATCCCGATGCAGGGCTACGACGAGAACGGTTTCCTGAAAACCTTCGACTACGACGAAACCATTCGTCCGGAAACCACCCTGGAAAGCCTGGCGGCGTTGAAGCCTGCTTTCAACCCGAAGGGCGGCACCGTGACAGCCGGTACCTCGTCGCAGATCACCGATGGTGCCTCGTGCATGATCGTGATGTCGGCGCAGCGTGCACAGGACCTGGGCATCCAGCCTATGGCGGTGATCCGCTCGATGGCCGTGGCAGGTGTGGATCCGGCGATCATGGGCTATGGTCCAGTACCGGCCACACAGAAAGCACTGAAGCGTGCGGGTCTGAGCATCTCTGACATCGACTACTTCGAGCTCAACGAAGCTTTCGCCGCACAGGCCCTGCCAGTGCTGAAAGATCTGAAAGTGCTCGACAAGATGAATGAGAAGGTTAACCTGCACGGCGGCGCGATCGCCCTGGGCCACCCGTTCGGTTGCTCCGGTGCGCGAATCTCCGGCACTTTGCTCAATGTGATGAAGCAAAATGGCGGCAACCTTGGGGTAGCCACCATGTGCATTGGTCTCGGCCAAGGCATCTCCACCGTCTTCGAACGCGTTTAAACGTTGCGTTGACGGAAGCCGGGGCCCAGTGCCCCGGTTTTTGTTTTTGTGGATTTTTTTATTTTTTTATTTTGAACGGATTTCAGTGAGGGCCGAAGCATGCCGATACAACCTGGGCTCTATCAACATTACAAAGGTCCGCAGTACCGTGTGTTCAGTGTCGCGCGGCATTCGGAAACCGAGGAAGAAGTGGTCTTCTACCAAGCCCTGTATGGCGATTACGGCTTTTGGGTACGCCCCTTGAGCATGTTCCTGGAGTCCGTCGAAGTTGACGGCGAACAGGTGCCACGCTTTGCTTTGGTGCAAGCCGAACCGAGCGTTTTTCCGAAGCCGTAAGGGCAGGGCGCGCAGAACCCTGCGCTTGACCTCACCTTGTAGCCACTATATATAGCGGTGCCGCGTCAGGCGCCAACCGCCTTTCACTTCTAGAATTCAGGAATTTTCTGATCCATGGGCAAATCGCTGGTCATTGTGGAATCCCCGGCTAAGGCCAAGACCATCAACAAGTATTTGGGCAACGAATACGTGGTGAAGTCGAGTATCGGCCATATCCGAGACCTGCCCACCAGCGGTTCGGCTAGCGCCAGCAAAGAGCCAGCCGCCAAGCGCGGCAAGGCTGCTGCGGGTGAAGCGCCGGCCTTGTCGCCGAAAGAAAAGGCGCGCAAGCAGTTGGTCGCTCGCATGGGCGTCGATCCCGATCATGGCTGGAAAGCCAAGTACGAGATCCTTCCGGGCAAGGAAAAGGTCATCGAAGAGCTGCGCCGGCTCGCCAAGGATGCTGACACCATCTATCTCGCAACCGACTTGGATCGCGAGGGGGAAGCCATTGCCTGGCACCTGCGCGAAGCCATCGGTGGTGACGACACCCGCTACAAGCGCGTGGTGTTCAACGAAATTACCAAGAAGGCGATCCAGGAAGCCTTCTCCCAGCCAGGCGAGCTGGACATCGATCGTGTCAACGCCCAGCAGGCGCGTCGTTTCCTCGACCGCGTGGTGGGTTACATGGTCTCGCCGCTGCTGTGGGCCAAGATCGCCCGTGGCCTGTCCGCCGGTCGCGTGCAATCGGTTGCCGTGAAGCTGGTGGTGGAGCGTGAGCGTGAGATCCGCGCGTTCATCCCGGAAGAGTACTGGGAAGTCCACGCCGACCTCGGCACCGCCAAGGGCGCGACCGTGCGTTTCGACGTCGCTCGCGAGAAGGGCGAAGCTTTCAAGCCGCTCAACGAAGCCCAGGCCATGGCCGCGCTGGAGAAGCTCAAGGCTTCCAGCTACAGCATCGTCAAGCGCGAAGACAAACCGACCAGCAGCAAGCCGTCGGCGCCGTTCATCACGTCCACCCTGCAGCAGGCCGCGAGCAACCGCCTGGGCTTCGGCGTGAAGAAGACCATGATGATGGCCCAGCGTTTGTACGAAGCTGGCTACATCACGTACATGCGTACCGACTCGACCAACCTCTCGGTCGATGCCGTGGCGATGGCGCGTACCTATATTGAAGGCGAATTCGGCAAGAAGTACCTGCCGGAAACCCCGAACGTCTACAGCAGCAAGGAAGGCGCACAAGAGGCTCACGAAGCGATTCGTCCCTCCGACGCCAACACTGAGCCAAGCAAGCTGTCGGGCATGGAGCGTGACGCTGAGCGCCTCTACGAGCTGATCTGGCGCCAGTTCCTCGCCTGCCAGATGCTGCCGGCGCAATACCTGTCGACCACGGTCACCGTCGGTGCCGGCGACTTCGAGCTGCGCGCCAAGGGCCGCATCCTCAAGTTCGACGGATACACCCGCGTGATGCCGCAAATTGCCAAGCCGGGCGATGACGACGTACTGCCGGACATGGCCCAGGGCGACGCGATGAAGCTGATCAAGCTTGATCCGACCCAGCACTTCACCAAGCCACCGGCGCGTTATTCGGAAGCCAGCCTGGTGAAAGAAATGGAAAAGCGCGGCATCGGTCGTCCTTCGACTTATGCGGCAATCATTTCGACCATCCAGGACCGCGGCTACGTGGCGCTGCACAACCGTCGCTTCTATTCGGAAAAAATGGGCGACATCGTCACCGAGCGCCTGGCCGAAAGCTTCTCCAACCTGATGGACTACGGCTTCACCGCCGGCATGGAAGAGCACCTCGATGACGTGGCCCAGGGCGAACGCGACTGGAAAAACGTGCTCGACGAGTTCTACGGCGACTTCAAGAAGAAACTCGAAGTAGCCGAAAGCCCGGACGGCGGCATGCGGGCCAACCAGCCGGTGATGACCGACATTCCGTGCACCACGTGCGGGCGTCCGATGCAGATCCGTACCGCATCGACCGGTGTGTTCCTCGGTTGCTCCGGTTACAGCCTGCCGCCGAAAGAACGCTGCAAGGCGACCGTCAACCTGGTGCCGGGCGACGAAATCGCCGCGGACGACGAGGGTGAATCGGAATCCCTGGTACTGCGTGGCAAGCACCGCTGCCCGATCTGCAGCACGGCGATGGACGCCTACCTGCTGGACGAGAAGCGCAAGCTGCACATCTGCGGCAACAACCCGGATTGCGCCGGCTACGAAATCGAAGAGGGCACCTATCGCATCAAGGGTTATGAAGGTCCGAGCCTGGAATGCGACAAGTGCGGCAGCGAGATGCAGCTCAAGACCGGCCGTTTCGGCAAGTTCTTCGGTTGCACCAACCCGACCTGCAAGAACACCCGCAAACTGCTGAAAAGCGGTGATGCGGCGCCGCCGAAGATGGATCCGGTGAAGATGCCTGAGCTCAAATGCGAAAAGGTCAACGACACCTACATCCTGCGCGACGGTGCCTCGGGCCTGTTCCTGGCCGCCAGCCAGTTCCCGAAAAACCGCGAGACCCGTGCGCCGCTGGTGATCGAGATTTTGCCGCACAAGGATGAGATCGATCCGAAGTACCACTTCCTTTGCGAAGCGCCGAAGAAAGATCCAGATGGCCTGCCTGCCGTGATCCGCTACAGCCGCAAGACCAAGGAGCAGTACGTGCAGACCGAAGTCGACGGCAAGCCGACTGGCTGGAAAGCGTTCTACGACGGTGGCAAGTGGAAGGTCGAGGACAAGCGACCGGCTGCGAAGGCGTAAAAGCCTCTCCACAGAAAAAGCCGCATGACGACCTTCGGGTTTTCATGCGGCTTTTTTGTTTGTGCAGGGTGCCTGCTCTCCGGCGCAGAGCCTCACACCCGACCGATCTCCCACGGTTATACCCAATCCACTGTAGGAGCTGGCTTGTCGGGTCGCCGCATCGCAGCGAAGGCGGTCATATAGCCGACCAATCACTTGCGGCTGTACCCGATCCACTGTGGGAGCCGGCCTGCCGGCGATGGCGTCCTGACAGGCGATCTATTATTTGTTGACCGAGTACATATCCATTCCTGCGGTAACGGCCACCTATGGTTCCGCTCCTACAGGGCCCACTGCGCAGAACCTCCACTCGGCCTCTCGATGTGGCAAGAAAATCAAAAGCCAGATCAAAAGCCAAAGCCAAAGCGAGGCGGCCTACCGGCCGGCCTGATCGGGAGCCGTACGCATTTACCTGTAGGAGCCGGCTTGCTGCGGGCGGCGTTCCGACGACGGCGCCAGCAAGTCGGAACGCAGCACCGCTGGCTCCTACGGGGCGATTTATGAGCCGGTACCCCACTTCAGGATTAGACAATGCTTGCGGCAAGGGGAGTTGATCCACGACACTGTCTGACCTGCGTGAAGCAATTATTTCGTTGTGGAGGCTGCCGTCATGGCCCACGAGCTCTATACCCGTACCAACCAGAAGATCTATTTCGCCGGCCTGTCGCTGGAAGCGCTCGCCAAGGCCGAAGAGGGGCGGGCGATGAATTCCCTGGCGCTGATTCAGGCGGGGCGAGAATCGGCGTTATTTCACCTGTATGGTGCCTTGCTGGGGTTGTGTCACGAGATTGCCGGTTTCTATCGTTTGCCCCAAGCCAATGCCTCCCGGGCCGAATCCTTGCTGACTCGTGAAGTGCTGGAAAGCATCGCAATTCCGGAAATGGCCGAGATGGTCGAGCTGGCCAACAACCCGGAAACCTGGCTGGCCAAACTGTTGGCTGCCCATGCCGCGTTGTTTCAGCCGCCACGGGCGCCGCACAAGCCCAAGGGTGATGTGACGCAGCCGTTGATCCTGGCAGTCAACCTGGATGAAGAAGAGGCACCTCAGGAGCTGGGCCGTGAGGAGCTTGAGAGTTGGCGGCAGAACTTGAAAAGCCTGGCCGTCCGTTTTCGCGCAGGCTTGAACGAGTGCTGAGGGAGTGAAGGGTGCAGCGAACGACCCGCAGGGTTGTTTGCTCTGCCCCCTAAGCTGATTTCGCGATGGCATCTGGTCAAGATCCCGAGCGAAGCCTGGCCGATGCCTATATAATGCCCGCCTTTCGTGGAGAACAGACCTTTATGCCAACGTCCTTTCTAGAAATTGTCGAGTTACCAGACGGCCGAATCGAGCTGCGCAGGGCTGAGGACGAGGGTTCTCTGGTTACTTTGGATTTCTCCGAGGATGCCAAAGCGTTCCTGCAAGGCCAGCACGTAGAAGTCGCCAAGGCGATGTTGAGTGTCGGCGTGCAAATGGCAGGGCGCCTGGTTGAAGGCGATTTCGAAAAGGAAGAGGGGCCGCGGGTCCTTCATTGACCCCGCCCGTCGGTTTTTACCGACACTGTCTCCCATTGGCTTCTCCGTCCTTGTAGAAGCCCCGCACCTTCACTGTGCGCCGTTACCCCAGACGAATATTCAGGCTTTGAGCGTCCCCGATCCGGGCGGCGCTGATCAGCTGTTGCCGAGAGTTTGCGTTCAACGGGTTGAGCCAGCTGACCACCGTGTGGCTGCGACCGAGGCGAAGTGCCTCACAAGTCAGTTGCTGGGCGCTCTGGGTGCCCCGGGGTTGCAGCAGCAGGATGCGCTCGCGATTGAGGCCGGCGTCCCGCAACCAGGTCTGGGTCAGGCTGGCGGGCGGGGCGATCAGGGTCAGCCAGCGGGCATCCTGGTCCTGGCTGAGCTCGCGCAGGATCGGCGCCAGAAGGTTCAGGCAATTCCCGGCTGCACCACGCAGAGACAACTCACTGAAGACCTCGGGCTCGGCGCTCCAGGGCGACTCGACCACTTCCTTCAGGATCGGCGCCAATGGCTGTGCCATGAACGCCTCGAACAGTAGCGGCAGTTGGGCTTGCTGTGGTGTCTGTGGGAACTGCATAAAGCCTCCTTTAGCGGCGAATGACGCCGACGCTCAAGCCTTCGATCACCAGTTCCTGATCTTTAAGGTTCACTTCGATAGGGGCAAACTCGGGGTTTTCAGCCATCAGCCAGACTTTGCTGCCGTCGCGCTTGAAGCGCTTGACGGTGACTTCGTCGCCGATCCGCGCCACCACGATCTGGCCGTTGCGGGCTTCGCGGGTGGTGTGGACGGCCAGCAGGTCGCCGTCGAAGATGCCCACATCCTTCATGCTCATGCCGTGCACCCGCAGCAGGTAATCGG
The DNA here is from genome assembly GCF_046042685.1 of Pseudomonas sp. PLMAX. Taxonomy (NCBI): domain Bacteria; kingdom Pseudomonadati; phylum Pseudomonadota; class Gammaproteobacteria; order Pseudomonadales; family Pseudomonadaceae; genus Pseudomonas; species Pseudomonas sp. PLMAX. The sequence continues at coordinate 2,097,115 of NZ_CP064949.1, forward strand.
CGCGCGGGTGGAAGAACGCAGGGTTGATGTTGCAGGACTCTTCAACGTGTTGCTGGGCGAGGATCGGCGCGCCTGCGGCGACCCGGCCAATGATCGGCAGGCTGGAATCGTCGGCCTTGGCCTCGAAGCCGGGAATGCGAATGCCGCGCGAAGCGCCGGGGGTCATCTCGATCGCGCCCTTGCGGGCCAGCGCCTTGAGGTGTTCTTCTGCCGCGTTGGGCGATTTGAAACCCAGTTCCTGAGCGATTTCCGCACGGGTCGGCGGGTAGCCGTTGTCTTCCAGGCAGCGTTTGATGAAGGCCAGAATCTCGGCTTGGCGTGGCGTCAGCTTTAGCATATTGATCGCTCTGTCTTTTTATACAGTGACTGGGATTATATACAGTGGAACGGTCTTGGCAATGCCCCTTTTTTTCTCCGCCGCCAGACGGTCGCGCAACGGGCTGATGGAAGCTTTGCGGTTGTGTGGTTAAATGTCTGACCGACCATTCCCGAAACGAACTGCCAGACTTGACAATGCACGGGCTGAAACGTATGTTTCAAACAAGTGTTTGTCAGGCGGAGTAGCCATGGCCCAGTCGGAAACCGTTGAACGCATTCTCGATGCTGCCGAGCAGTTGTTCGCGGAAAAAGGTTTCGCTGAAACCTCATTGCGTTTGATCACCAGCAAGGCGGGTGTCAATCTCGCGGCGGTGAACTATCACTTCGGTTCGAAGAAGGCGCTGATCCAGGCGGTCTTCTCGCGCTTTTTGGGGCCATTCTGCCTCAGCCTCGATAAAGAGCTGGAGCGGCGCCAGGCCCGACCTGAAAACAAGCCTTCCCTCGAGGAACTGCTGGAAATCCTCGTCGAGCAGGCCTTGGTGGTGCAGCCGCGCAGCGGCAACGACCTGTCGATCTTCATGCGTTTGCTCGGGCTGGCCTTCAGCCAGAGCCAGGGGCATTTGCGTCGTTATCTGGAAGACATGTACGGCAAGGTGTTTCGCCGCTACATGATGCTGGTCAACGAGGCCGCGCCGAGGATCCCGCCGATCGAACTGTTCTGGCGCGTGCACTTCATGCTCGGAGCGGCAGCGTTCAGCATGTCCGGTATCAAGGCCTTGCGTGCCATCGCCGAAACCGACTTCGGGGTCAACACCTCCATCGAACAGGTCATGCGCCTGATGGTGCCGTTCCTGGCGGCCGGCATGCGTGCCGAATCCGGGGTCACCGACTCGGCCATGGCCACCGCGCAGCTGCGTCCTCGTAGCAAATCGACACCGGTTGCCGCCAAGGTTTAACCGCTCATGGGTGGGCGCGGCTGCTTACATCCGATAAGCTAGCCGCCCATGCCGACTCTCGTTGTCAACCCGTTCCCGCTCATGATCATCGACCTCCCGGGTACAACCCAGGGCGGTGAATCGCTGCGAGCCGGGTTTATCGTTATCAAGGAATTGCTATGACTGCTGGCCTGCAAGGCTCGTTGATGGTGGACGTCGCCGGTACCTGGCTGACCGCTGAAGATCGCCAATTGTTGCGCCAGCCCGAGGTGGGCGGCCTGATCATTTTCGCCCGCAACATCGAGCATCCGCACCAGGTGCGCGAGCTGAGCGCGGCGATCCGCGCCATTCGTCCCGACCTGCTGCTGGCGGTGGACCAGGAGGGCGGGCGGGTGCAGCGCCTGCGCCAGGGCTTCGTGCGACTGCCGGCGATGCGCGCCATTGCCGATAACCCCAACGCCGAATACCTGGCCGAACAGTGCGGCTGGATCATGGCCACCGAGGTGCTGGCCGTGGGCCTGGACCTGAGCTTCGCCCCGGTGCTGGATCTCGATCACCAGCGTAGCGCCGTGGTCGGGACCCGTTCGTTCGAAGCTGATCCAGAACGTGCCGCATTGCTGGCCGGTGCGTTCATTCGCGGCATGAACACCGCAGGCATGGCCGCTACCGGCAAGCATTTTCCCGGCCACGGTTGGGCCGAGGCGGATTCCCACGTCGCGATCCCCAATGACGAGCGCAGCCTTGAGCAGATCCGCGCCCACGACCTGGTGCCGTTCGCCAAATTGAGCCAGCAGCTGGCCGCCGTCATGCCTGCCCACGTTATTTATCCACAGGTCGATGCGCAGCCAGCGGGCTTCTCCCGGCGCTGGCTGCAGGACATCCTGCGTGGCGAGCTGCAATTCGACGGCGTGATCTTCAGCGACGATCTGTCCATGGCCGGTGCCCATGTGGTGGGCGATGCCGCCAGCCGTATCGAAGCAGCATTGACCGCCGGGTGCGACATGGGCCTGGTGTGCAACGACCGTGCGGCCGCCGAACTGGCTTTGAGCGCCGCTCAGCGCCTGAAGGTCAGGCCGTCGGCGCGCATTGCGCGTATGCGTGGCCAGGCGTTTGCGAGCACCGAATACCGCCAGGATCCGCGCTGGCTCGCAGCCGTGGGCGCGCTCAGGGATGCACAGCTTATTGATTAACGGAGGCGCGCCATGACGGTCTACGCGATTATCGGCGGTACCGGCCTGACCCGGTTGGAAGGCCTGGACATTCGTCAGTCATTGGCGCTGGACACTCCCTACGGCGCGCCGTCTGCCGAGGTGCAGATCGGCGAGTACGCTGGCAGCGAAGTGCTGTTTCTCGCCCGGCATGGTCAGCCGCACCGTTTTGCCCCGCACCGGGTGAATTACCGCGCCAATCTCTGGGCGCTGAAGCAGGCCGGTGCCGAGGCGATAATTGCGGTCAACGCGGTGGGCGGCATTAACGCAGCGATGGGTACCGGGCATTTCTGCGTGCCGCATCAATTGATCGACTACACCAGCGGTCGCGAGCACAGCTACTTTGCCGATGACCTGGAGCCGGTCACCCATATCGACTTCAGCTACCCCTACAGTGAATCGCTGCGTCAGCGCCTGATTGCAGCGTTGGTGGCCGAAGGCGTTGGTTTCAGCGATCAGGGTGTGTATGCCTGCATGCAGGGTCCGCGGCTGGAAACCGCCGCCGAGATCCTCCGCCTGGAACGAGACGGGTGTGACATCGTTGGCATGACCGGGATGCCGGAAGCGGCCCTGGCCCGCGAGCTGGAACTGGATTACGCCTGCCTGGCGCTGGTGGTGAACCCGGCGGCGGGCAAGTCGGCGACGGTGATCAGCATGGCCGGGATCGAACAGGCGTTGAGTGAGGGGATGGGTAAGGTAAGGTCGACGTTGGCGCGGCTGCTCAAAGGATCGACAAGCGACTGACCTGTAGGAGCTGGCTTGCCAGCGAAGGGGTCCTGAAGCCCAACACAAAATTCACGACCGCCTTCGCCGGCAAGCCGGCTCCTACAGTTCGAATCTCGCTACTTCTCCAGCTTGTCCGGCAACGGCGCAAACAACGCTTCAATATCATCGCTCTGCAACTTCCAATCCCCCGCCTGACGCCCATCCAGCACGCCCGCCGCCAGGTCGGATTTCTCCTTCTGCAGATGTTGAATCTTCTCTTCCACCGTGCCGCGCGCGATCAGCTTGTAGACAAATACCGGCTTCTCCTGGCCAATGCGATAGGCACGGTCGGTGGCCTGGTTTTCCGTGGCCGGATTCCACCAGGGGTCGTAATGAATCACGGTGTCCGCTTCCGTCAGGTTCAGGCCGACGCCGCCGGCTTTCAGGCTGATGAGAAAGATCTGACGCTTGCCGCTCTGGAATTCCTTCACCGGCGCACGACGGTCGCGGGTCTGTCCGGTCAGCAAGGCATATTCAACACCGCGTTTCTTCAGTTCGACCTCGATCAAGGCCAGCATCGAAGTGAACTGCGAGAACAGCAGGATCCGCCGGCCTTCCTCGAACAGCTCTTCGAGCATTTCCATCAGGCTGTCGAGCTTGCCCGAGGTGCTGCCCCGCGCCGGAAGGGGCGCGTCATTGACCAGGCGCAGATCGCAACACACCTGGCGCAGCTTGAGCAGCGCCTCGAGGATGATGATCTGGCTGCGGGCCACGCCTTTGCGGGTGATTTCGTCGCGGACTTTCTTGTCCATGGCCAGGCGCATGGTTTCGTACAGGTCGCGCTGGGTTTCGTTGAGCTCGACCCAATGGATGATCTCGGTTTTCGGTGGCAGCTCGGTGGCCACCTGTTCCTTGGTGCGGCGCAGCAGGAAAGGTTTTATCCGACCGTTGAGGTGTTGCAGTCGTACTTCGCTGGTGCGCTTTTCAATCGGGACGCGGTAATCGCGGTTGAAGCTTTTCACGTCGCCGAGCCAGCCGGGCAGCAGGAAATGAAACAGCGACCAGAGTTCGCCCAGGTGGTTTTCCAGTGGCGTGCCGCTCAGGCACAGGCGCTGGCGGGCGTTCAACTCACGGGCGGCCTGGGCGGCCTTGCTGTTCGGGTTCTTGATGTACTGCGCTTCGTCCAGCACCAGGACGTGCAACGGCTGCGCCGCCAGGCGGTCGACGTCCTTGGGCAGCAACGCGTAGGTGGTCAGGATCAGGTCGTAGTCGGCCAGGTTGTCGAAATGCTTTTTGCGGCTGGCGCCGTACAGTGCCAGCACCTTGAGTTGCGGGGTGAAATGCGCGGCTTCGTCGAGCCAGTTGGGAATCAGGCTGGTGGGCATCACCACCATGCAGGGGCGATCGAGGCGCCCGGCGTTCTTCTCGCTGAGCATGTGCGCCAGGGTCTGCAGGGTTTTGCCCAGGCCCATGTCATCGGCGAGGATGCCGCCGACTTCCAGTTGCCGCAACGACTGCATCCAGCTCAGGCCTTCAAGCTGATACGGGCGCAGGGTTGCATTCAAGCCCTCCGGAGCCGTGGCGGTGTAGTCCTTGATGTCGCGCAGGCGCTGGGCAAAGGTGCGGATCTGCTCGCCACCTTCCCAGAGCAGCGGCAGGTCTTCCAGCGCATTGAGGCGCGTGGCGTCGGCCTTGCTCAGGCGCAGTGCGGTTTCACCCGGCTCTTGCAGGTAAAACTCGCCGAGCGTCGCCAGTACCGGTTTCAGGCGGCCGAAGGGCAGGGCGACTTGCAAGGGGCCGTGATCGGCGTTCGGCCGGTTGGGGATGTTGACCAGGATCAGCTCGTCGTCGCGCCGCCGTGCCAGGCGTTCCGGGTTGAGCAGTTCGGTGTGCGAGCGCATCAGGTTCAGCAGGATCGGCAGCAGGCTCAGCCGCTCGCCATTGACGATGATCCCCAGTTCCAGGTCGAACCAGTCCCGCTCCGGCGCCTGTTCGACCGTGGCGTACCAATCGTCCACGGCGGTCAGGTCGAATCCGAAGTCCTCGTTGATCAGCAGTTCCCAGCCCTGGGTGCGCAACTTCGGCAGTTCATTGAGGGTGAAGGTCAACCAGGCGCTGTCATTGACCATCTCATACAGTTCGCCTGCGCTTTCCGGCAGGGCCTTGCTTTGCCGGGTGGCGATCTTGAAGCCGAGGATTCGCAGCTGTTCGCGGTAGGACTGTTCCACATCCGGGTGGCGTTTTATCCGTAGGGTCTGGGTCTCCTGGCGAATCAGGATGTCGGAATTCTTCTGGCCTGAAACGTATTCGTCCAGATAACTGAAGGACAGCGCCGCGCGATGCTGGATGTAACGCTGCATCCGCCCGTTGCGCGGTTCGAAGGCGCTGAATTCGATGCTCGCCAGCCACAGGCGCGGTACCGGTTGCACGTTGTCCACCAGGACTTGCGGTGGTGCCTTGGGGCTACGGTTTTCCAGCACCGCCTGGAGTTTTTCCAGGAGTTCGGCGTCTTTGGCGGCGGCGGGGTAGTCGAGGGTTTCCTGGACTTGCAGGAGCACCGCCGCGCAATGTTTGCAGTTGCTGTGGACCGGGCAGGAGCAGGTGGCATCGACCATCAGCAAGGTGCCTTTGGCCGACTCGCGCAGGCGAATGGTCTGACGGTAAACGTTGCCGCCAGAGCCTTCGCACGCCGCGGTGATCGTCGCGTCACCGACCTCGACGATCCTGACGCGATTTTCCAGTGCGTAGCGGCGACCACGCTCCAGGCTCTGTTCCTTGAATCGGCTGACCCAGGAAGGTGCCAGGGGTTTGCTCAGGGTCGTCGCGGACATGGGGGCTTCAATCAGTCCGGAACGACTTCAGGGGCTTCCCGGGGAGCGGGCGCCGTCAACGAGGTGATCTTGATCAGCAGGCCCAGGTGGCCGTTGTCGAGGAAGTTGAGCTGGCCGTTCTTGGTGTGGCTTTCCTGTTTCAGGCGTTCGCTGGCGGTGACCAGGCCTTCGTCGTTGAACTGGTTGACCCAGAAATCGGCGTCCACATCGGTGAAGCGTCCAAGCGTCATGTTCAGGGTGCCTTCAATCGGGTACTGGCCGAACTGCTCCTTACCGTCGCTGACCGCGACCTTGACCGGTGTTTCGCCGAGGGTCTGCTGCCAGGCTTTGTGCAGCAGCACGGTGTATTCATTGCTGGCGGTCAGTTTTTCCACTTCGCCATTGAGGCTCGGCGTGCGCAGGCTGTCAGGGCTGACGGCTTGTGCGCCAGCGGCCCAGTCTTCCGGCGCGGCACGGCTGACAATCGCCGGCACGGCGTTCTGCCGCACCAGAATCATTTCAATCTGATACAGATCATCGGCAAAGACCGACGGGGTGACCAGTGCTGTTATTAACATTGTCAACAAGGTCAGTGAGCGAAACAGGCGCATGCGGCGTCCTTCAAGCAGTTTTCGGAATGAGGCGCTCAAACAGCGCCTCTACAGTATTAAAGCGCTCTTCCGAGCGCTCCATCGGGACCTGGAACTTGAACATCGTCGCCCCTTCGAATTTGTAGCGTTTGGGCTGGCTCTGGATCAGCTTGATCAAGGTCAGCGGGTCGACCGGGGTTTGTGTCGCAAACTCGATTCGACCACCTTGCGGGCCGCCGTCGACTTTCTTGATGCCCAGCAACTCGGCCTGCAATTTCAGGGCGGTGATGCGCATCAGGTTCTTGGTCGGCTCCGGCAACAGGCCGAAGCGGTCGATCATCTCCACCTGCAAGTCCTTGAGACCTTCCTCATCGGTGGCCGAGGCGATGCGCTTGTAGAGAATCAGGCGGGCATGGACGTCCGGCAGGTAGTCCTCGGGAATCAACGCCGGTACGCGCAAGTTGACTTCCGGACCGCCGCCCAGCGGCTGATCGAGGTTGGGTTGTTCGCCCTTGCGGATCGACTTCACCGCGCGCTCGAGCATTTCCATGTACAGCGTGAAACCGACTGCCTGGATCTGCCCGCTTTGCCCGTCGCCGAGCAATTCGCCAGCACCACGGATTTCCAGGTCGTTGGTGGCGAGCACGAAGCCCGCGCCGAGGTCCTGGGTGTTGGCGATCGCTTCCAGGCGCTTTTCCGCGTCTGCGGTGATCTGCTGGCGCGGCGGCGTCAGCAGGTAGGCGTAGGCCTGGTGGTGACTGCGCCCGACGCGGCCGCGCAACTGGTGCAGTTGCGCCAGGCCGAACTTGTCGGCGCGCTCGATGATGATGGTGTTGGCGCTCGGCACGTCGATGCCGGTCTCGATGATGGTCGAGGCGATCAGCACGTTGAAGCGCTTGTGGTAGAAGTCGCTCATCACTTGTTCGAGCTCGCGCTCGCGCATCTGCCCATGGCCGATGCCGATCCGCGCTTCCGGCACCAGTTCGGCGAGGTCGGCGGCGCATTTCTCGATGGTCTTCACATCGTTGTGCAGGTAGTAGACCTGGCCGCCACGCAGCAGCTCACGGAGCAGGGCCTCTTTGACCGTGCTCTTGTTCTGCTCCATGACGAAGGTGCGTACCGACAGGCGCCGGGCCGGCGGCGTGGCGATGATCGACAGGTCGCGCATGCCCGACACGGCCATGTTCAGCGTGCGCGGAATCGGCGTGGCGGTCAGGGTGAGGATGTCGACTTCGCTGCGCAGGGCCTTGAGCTGTTCTTTCTGACGCACACCGAAGCGGTGTTCTTCGTCAATGATCACCAGCCCGAGGTTCTTGATCTTGACATCGTCGGACAGCAACTTGTGCGTGCCGATGACGATGTCGATCTTGCCTTCGGCGAGGTCCGCGATCGCCGCATTCACTTCCTTGGCCGACTTGAAGCGGCTCATCACTTCCACGGTAACAGGCCAGTCGGCGAAGCGGTCGCGGAAGCTGTTGTAGTGCTGCTGGGCGAGCAGGGTGGTCGGCACCAGGATCGCCACCTGGCGACCGCCGTGCACGGCAATGAACGCGGCGCGCATGGCCACTTCGGTCTTGCCGAAGCCGACGTCGCCGCACACCAGGCGGTCCATCGGCTTGGGCGCGAGCATGTCTTCGCGCACCGCTTCGATAGTCGTTTGCTGGTCCGGCGTTTCTTCGAACGGGAAACCGGCGCTGAAGGTGGCGTAATCGGCTTTCGGGTCGGCGAAGGCATACCCTTCACGGGCGGCGCGGCGCGCATAGATGTCGAGCAATTCAGCCGCGACGTCGCGCACCTGTTCGGCGGCCTTGCGCTTGGCTTTTTGCCAGGTTTCGGAGCCCAGGCGATGCAGCGGGGCGAGGGCGTCGTCGCTGCCGGTGTAGCGGGCGATCAGGTGCAGGTTGGCCACCGGCACGTAGAGCTTGGCGCCCTCGGCGTATTCCAGGGCGAGGAATTCGGCGGTCTGGTTGTCGATTTCCAGGGTGGCCAGGCCCAGGTAACGACCGACGCCGTGGTCGATGTGCACCACCGGCGCGCCTTCGCGCAGCTCGGTGAGGTTCTTGATGACTGCATCGTTGTTGGCATCGGCGCGTTTCTCCCGGCGCCGGCGCTGCATCACGCGCTGGCCGAACAACGGGCTTTCGGCGACCAGCGCCAGGGCCGGATCGTCCAGCAGCAAACCTTCGTCCAGCGGCGCGATGGTGATCGCCAGGCGCTCCTTGCCGGCGACGAAGTCCGGCCAGCTGTCAACGGTCTTGGGGCGCAGCTTCAGGCGTTCGAGCAGTTCCAGCAGCACTTCACGACGGCCAGCGGACTCGGCGGTAAACAGCACGCGACCGGGGAATTCGTCGAGGAAGCCGGCCAGCGCCGCCAAGGGTTGCGTGGCCTTGGCTTCGATCGCCAGGTTCGGCAATTCCCGGGCAGGGAAGCGTTCGCGGCCGGCGCCGGTTTCCACATCCTGTTGACTCGCCACTACCCGTGGCCAGTTTTTCAGGCGCGCGAAGCAGTCTTCCACCGGCAGGAACAGTTCGGCGGGCGGCAATAAAGGACGGGATGGATCGACACGCCGCTCTTCATAACGATTGCGCACGTCGTTCCAGAAGTTTTCGGCCGCCTGTTCGATGCCGGGCAGGGAGAACACTTGCGTGTCCTGGGGCAGGTAATCGAACAGGGTCGAGGTTTCTTCGAAGAACAGCGGCAGGTAGTACTCGATACCGGCCGGGGTAATCCCGCTGCTCAGGTCCTGGAAGATCGGGCAGCGCCGGAAGTCGACATCGAAACGCTCGCGAAAGCGCGCCTTGAAGCGGGTGACGGCCTCTTTCTGCAGCGGGAATTCCTTGGCCGGCAGCAGCTTGACCGAATCGACCTTGTCGATGGAGCGCTGGTTTTCCGGGTCGAAGGTGCGCAGGGTCTCGATTTCGTCGTCGAACAGGTCGATGCGATAGGGCAACTTGCTGCCCATCGGGAACAGGTCGATCAGCGAGCCGCGCACGGTGAATTCGCCATGCTCGTACACGGTATCGACGTAGCGATAACCGGTGGCCTCGAGGCGGCTGCGCATCTGCTCGACGTCGAGTTTCTGGCCGACATCCAGCACCAGGCTGCTGCCGAGCAGGAACTTGGTCGGCGCCAGGCGGTGCAGGGCGGTGGTGATCGGCACCACCAGCACGCCGTGCGACAGCTCGGGCAGCCGGTACAGGCTGGCGATGCGCTGGGAAATGATGTCCTGGTGCGGCGAGAACAGGTCGTAGGGCAGGGTTTCCCAGTCGGGGAAATGCAGTACGGGCAAATCCGGGGCGAAGAAACTCAGCTCCTGTTCCAGCCGTTCGGCACTTTGGCTGTCGGCGGTGAGCAGCAGGGTAAAGCGCTTGGCAGCGCTGGCAGCCTCGGCGATGGCCAGGCTCAGGGCGGCACCGGGCAGGTTGCCCCAGTGCTGTTTACCTGCCGCGGCAGGGAGAAGCGGTAGACGCAGAACGGGCACGGAAGGTTGAGCTCCAAGCGTTGCGACAAAGTCGGTAATTGTAGCGGTCCCGGGTGCCGCCTGTCAGTTGCAGACTGTGTCTATTACGCAGGTTTGGCGAAATGTAGTGGTAAAGACAAAAAACCACTGTTTTTTACCGTAAAAACCAGAATATGTAGTGGTAAAACCAGCAGGTGTTACGGAGGGTTACGGACAAGGTAGCGTTGTCTCCAAAAAATTGACTGCGCTGAAAGCCCCGGTTTCATTGGGTTCCAGCGATGCGTGATTTTTTTGAAGGAAAAATTGTTACGGATCGCACGACAGGCGCGCATTGCTACACGAGGCTTACGGCGGCATAATGTAGCCCCTTTTTTCTGCCCCTACATGTGGAAGGTTCCCGTGACTCAGAAGCCCGACCAGTGTCTTGGTGAATGGATCGACCGTGAAGCACTCGCAGAAGCGATGATTCCGCTTATCGGTCAGCTCTACCGCAATAACAATGTGGTGAGCTCGATCTATGGCCGCAGCCTGATCAATCGTTCAGTCATTGCGATTCTCAAAGCTCACCGCTTTGCTCGTCACCGTCAAACCGACGATACCGAGCTGTCCGTCCACGAAACATTCCCGCTGCTCAAGGCGATGAGCGAGCTCAAGCTCGGCGCCGCTTCGGTAGACCTGGGCAAGCTGGCAGCCAAATTCAAGGCTGAAGGCAATGGCCGTACTGCCGAGCAGTTCGTCCGTGAAGAACTGGCCGATGTGGTTGGCCAGCAGAACGCCTCCGCCCGCAAAGGCACCGACGTTGTCCTGTACGGCTTCGGTCGTATCGGCCGTCTGCTGGCGCGCATCCTGATCGAGAAAACCGGTGGCGGCGACGGCCTGCGCCTGCGCGCCATCGTCGTCCGCAAGGGCGCCGAGAACGACCTGGTCAAACGCGCCAGCCTGCTGCGTCGCGACTCGGTCCATGGTCCGTTCGATGGCACCATCACCATTGATGAAGCCAACAACACCATCACCGCCAACGGCAACCTGATCCAGGTTATCTACGCCAAGAGCCCGGCCGAAGTCGACTACACCCAGTACGGCATCGAAAACGCGCTGATCGTCGACAACACCGGCGTATGGCGTGACGCCGACGGCCTGGGCCAGCACCTGGCCTGCCCGGGCGCTGCCCGCGTAATCCTCACCGCACCTGGCAAGGGCGCGCTGAAGAACATCGTGCACGGCATCAACCATGGCGACATTAGCCCTGACGACAAGATCATCTCGGCTGCTTCCTGCACCACCAACGCCATCGTGCCGGTGCTGAAAGCAGTGAATGACAAGTTCGGCATCGTCAACGGCCACGTCGAAACCGTTCACTCGTTCACCAACGACCAGAACCTGATCGACAACTTCCACAAGGGCAGCCGTCGTGGCCGCGCCGCGCCGCTGAACATGGTCATCACCGAAACCGGTGCCGCCACCGCAGCCGCCAAGGCGCTGCCAGTGCTCAAGGGCAAGCTGACCGGCAACGCGATTCGTGTTCCTACGCCAAACGTGTCGATGGCCATCCTGAACCTGAACCTGGAAAAGGCCACCACCCGCGAAGAGATCAACGAGTACCTGCGCCAGATGGCCATGCACTCGGACCTGCACAAGCAGATCGACTACGTCAATTCGCAGGAAGTGGTTTCCACCGACTTCGTTGGCTCGCGCCACGCAGGCGTTGTGGACGCTGAAGCGACCATCACCCAGGATAACCGCGTTGTACTGTACGTCTGGTACGACAACGAGTTCGGTTACAGCTGCCAGGTGGTTCGCGTAATGGAAGACATGGCCGGTGTAAACCCGCCAGCTTTCCCGCGCTAAGCCTTTAGCTGCACATGAAACGCCCCGACCTTGGTCGGGGCGTTTTTGTCTGTGCGCACTTCGGACTTTTCTTTCCGAATAAAAACATTCTTGTAGGAAAAAGATTGTTTCGTTTGACGAAACTTCTGAAACGTCTTTTTCACCTCGCCGTGGCAGTCGCAAGGCTGTCAGCGTCCATTGCATCATTTCTCAACACCCTCACATGGAACGTCCAAGATCGGATGTACAGGGGACGGATGTCCCTCGGAGGCTCCGTCAGCGACCACGGATATCTATATCCGGATACCGAGTTTTTCATGGAGTTTTCTTGGGCAGTTGAGAACGGGCGTTGGCACTGTATCAGCATCACACCGAAGTGGCCCAATATGCATATTTTCCTCGATGCGGACGGCAACATCGATATGAACAAAGTGAGCGGTACAAATGTGGGTAAGCTAAAAGAGTGTCAATGGGATTTGGTCAAGCCATGATATGCGTCAAATCAGTAGTCTGTCTTGGTTTGATCAATTAAGCCTGCCAACACACCCGCGACTGAAGGGGAGGAGTTCGTGGCATCATTGGCAGGTGAAACCCTAAAGCGGTACTCACGGTGGCTATGGATCCCAGTTGTGTTTTTGGCGATCACCCATTGGGATATAGCGTTGCCTACTGTGACTATTCATTACTCCAAGCATGCTAAAGAAGAAATCAAATACATTTGGAATGTACAGCACCGGATATTCAAAGGACGAATGCAACCTGGGGGCGGCACACGTGATTATGGCTTCTTGTTTCCAAGTGAGAAGTTTTTCATGGAGGTCTCCTGGTGGAATGATAAAGCGCTCCGACACTGTGTCAACGTGACCCCAAAGTGGCCAAATACTCACATCTACCTGGACGCCAATGGTGATGTTGATTACAGCGAAGGCAGTGGCACGGATTCGAATCGGCTGAAACAATGCTTTACGGACACAGCGAGCCCATGAGAAGCGGGCGGAAACTGCTCGCAATATCGTTTCTAATGTATTTTCTCTGGTATGTCTCCGTGCCGAGGGTGAAAGTCTATTTCTCGGAGGAGGGGGTTGAAGAGTTGAGTTTTGTTCTAAATACTCAACACGATATATTTCGAGGGGAAATCTCCCCCGGCCACTCAACAGGAGGCCCTGGTCACATTTTTAAAGATGATAATTTCTTTATGCAGTTTGACTGGGCTGTGTCAGAAAGAAGTCATTGTATAAGAATGATTCCTGAGTGGCCGGTGACCAGCATCTATATTGGAGCAGATGGATCTCTCGATAGCAGTCGTACTAATGCTGTTAATTCAGGCCGATTAACGGAATGCCCTCGGCCATGAATACCACAACAAAGGGGTGGAGTCCCTGCCCGAGTCTGGCGACATTGATCTCAGCGAAGGCAGCGACACTGAATCGGATCGCTTTAAACAATGCACCACAGACTACGCGCGCCCCTGATAGGCGCCAAGGCATGAATGTAGCCCGTCTCCCTGGACCGCTTAGGACTGACTTATATCATTTTAATCTGTCCGGCCATCATTTAAGAATTATTTAAAATCCGATAAAAAGTTCAATTCGCAATAAAAAATAAAAACCACCAATAAAAATAACAGCTTGCCGACTAATGCATGGCGTGGATCCAATCATAAACCCGCTACATATTTGACGTCATTTAATTGTTCCATTCATTTACTTGACACCCCAAAGCACTGAATCTAGTGTCGCCCATGACACCGCCCGCTCTGCCTCGGGCAATACCAAAGTCATGCTTTACAGCAACTCTCCAAAAAGACGGGGATCCCATTCCCGCTCACATCACAATAAAAATCACATAAACCAGCGTCGGCTTAATTGCCGTGCACAGATCAATTACGTTTTGCTCACCCTGCCAAAAGTGTTTTCGCAGCCAGGCCTGCTATTGCCTGGCTGATACGCGGTTGGTCTATCGGGAGAGTCGAACATGGCGGAAGAACGATCGAAGTTGTTGTCGCTGTTACCGCGCCTGGTGGGGTTGGGTGTGCTGGGGTTTGTTGTCTGGCTGTTGCTGTCGACCTTGCTCATGCCGCTGGTGTCGGCGTCTGCCACCCGGGCGATTCTGAATGCGCCGGTGATTCTGTTGACCACGCCTATCGATGGCGTGGTCAGTTCCCTGGCGGTCAAGCCCGGTGTGACGTTTAGCCAGGGCCAGAAGATTGCCGTGGTGGAAAACCCGCGGGCGAACCAGGAAACCTTGTTGACCCTGCAAACCCGGCGCCTGACGTTGGAGCAGCAGCTGTCGTCTTCGGTCAGCCAGGCCGAGCACGATCAGCGCTATTACGAGGAACTGGAGAAGACCAGCCAGCAATACCAGGCCGCCTTCCATACCCGCCAGCTCTACACGCAAAAAGCCCTGAAAGCCGAGAACAGTGCCGCCAGTGCGCGGTTGATCGATGCCCAGGAAACGGTCGAGCGCAATCTCGAGTTGTTCGTCCAGGGGGCGGTCAGTGGGGCGGTGGTGGCTTCGTCGAAAGCGCAGCTGGCTTCGTTGCAGGGCGCGGCCGAGTCTGTGCGTTCGCAGTTGCGCATCACCGATGGTGACGTCAGCGCCGCCAACAAGCGGGTCTACCTCGATCCCGATCAGCTGCGCATGTTCGATCTCAACGCGCAGATGACTACGCTCAAGCTCAGCCTGGAGAATCAGGCGCGCAACCGGGCGACCTATCAACAGGAACTCGCCAACCTCAACCAGCTGATCGATACGGAGCAGAACCGGATCAAGTTGATGGCCGGCTACGACGTCGTGGCGTATTCGCCGGGTACCGTCCAGGAACTGCTCGCCCCCCAAGGCACCCTGGTGCAGGCCGGCTCGACTCTGCTGCGGGCCACCGATTGCGCGCAGAGCTACGTGATCGCGGTGTTCCCCGAGCGCATGGCCAGCAAGATCGACCGCGACAGCGTGCTCACCGTGAAAATCCGCGGCCTCGACCAGCCGCTCAAGGCCAGTGTGGTGCAGTTGTTGTCCAGCGCTTCGGACATCCGCGCCAATACCTACAGCGTGCCGTTTCCCTATGCCGAGCAGAATTCGGTGTACGTGGTCGGCACCTTTGCCGCCGATCTCACGGACAGCCAGCGTGCCATGACCTGCAACCCGGGATTGTGGGCCAGTGCCGAGGTGTCGCGGCCATGAGCATTTTATTGCGAGCGATGGTGGGGCTGATGTTGATGACCGGTGCGGCAAGCGGATGGGCTGCGCAAGCCCGACCGCAACTGGCGGCAATGACCTGCGCCGCCCTGGATCAGGCCGTGGCATCACAGCCGGCGGGCCCGGTACTGGTGGCCAGTTATCCGCCGCTGGATGGCCAGCCTGCGCCGATCCTGGCGTTGCGCGGGGTGGCGTTTACTTACGACAACGCACTGGCCAGCATTGCCCTGTTTGCCTGCGGCAAGGCCGAATCGGCGCGGCGGATTGCCGATGCATTGGCGTTCGCCACACTGCACGATCCGGAGTACCAGGACGGGCGCCTGCGCAACGCCTATGCCGCCGGCCCGGTGGCGGCGCCGTCGATGAAGTTGCCGGGCTATTGGAGTGTCGAGCGCAACGCCTGGAACCAGGACGCCTATCAGGTCAGCAGCGCCACCGGTAATCAGGCCTGGGCGGCACTGGCCTTGTTGGAGGCCTATCGACAGAGCGGCCAGGCGTCATACCTTGCGGCCGCGCGCAAAGCCCTGCACTGGTCGCAGCAAAACACCTACGACGGGCAATCGCCCGCCGGATTCAGTGGGGGGTACTACGGGTACTTTGACAAACAGGTCCAGCAGAACTGGAAATCCACTGAGCACAACGTCGACCTCGCCGCGGCGTGGTCGGCACTCGACGCGGTGGCGCCGAATCAGGATGCGGCGAAACAGGCACGGATCGCCCGGCAGTTTGTCTCGAGCCAATGGGATGCCGGGGAAGGCCGCTTCCTGATCGGCACTGGCGCGGATGGCCAGACCTCGGACCGCGTGCGCTCGGGGCTGGATGCGCAGATCTGGCCCTTGATCGCCCTGCATGAGCCGCCCAAGGACTGGCGACGAGTCTTCGCCTTCATCGACCAGGCGCACCGTGCCGGCGAAGGTTACGGGTTCAACCGCGACCCCGATGGCCTGTGGACCGAAGGCACCGCCCAGGCCGCTGCGGTGGCGCGCTTGAGCGGCCTGAGTGAGAAAGCCCAGCCGCTGTGGAGCGTGCTGCTGGCCCAGCAGGCGGGCAACGGTTGGCTGTTCGCCACACCGCAAGCGCGCATCAGTACCGGGCTGGCCATAGGCCCGGACTCGGTCAGCAACGATTTCTTCTATTACCACCTGCCTCACTTGGGCGCCACAGCGTGGGCGGCGATTGCTGCCACCGGCGTCAATCCCTTTACCGGTTCGCAAGAGGCTGACTGACATGCAGGCACTGGACTCGCTGCAACTGCTGCAAATCAATTTCTGGACCCTGGCGGCGGTGATTCTATTCACTTGCCTGACCCACCGTGATCAATGGGCCGCGCGGGTCGGATTCGGTGCCATCACCGCCTTCCTGCTGATCAACTATGCAGCCTGGCGGATTCGCGACACCTTGCCCGACGGTCATTCCGGATTCGCCACGGTCTGGGCCTACAGCTTTCTGTTCTTCGAGATGCTGGCGATCGGTTACACGCTGTTTTCCATCGTCGTGATGCTCTGTCGCACGGATCACCACAAAGCGGCCGATGCCGGCGAACGCCGCCTGCGCCAGCAAGGCAACGCGGTGCCGGCGGTGGACATCTTCATCGCCACCTACAACGAGGGCCTGGAAATTCTCGAAAAAACCATTATTGCCGCCCAGGCCATCGACTACCCGAACTTCACCATCTGGGTGCTCGACGACACCCGGCGCGACTGGTTGCGCGACTACTGCGCCGAAATGGGCGTGCAGTACGCGCGGCGCCCCGACAATTCCCACGCCAAGGCGGGCAACCTCAACAACGGTCTGCGCCAGTCGGCGGCCCTCAGCAACGCGCCGTACATCCTGGTGCTCGACGCCGACTTTGCACCGCAGCAACCGATCCTGCTGCGCACCCTGGGGCTGTTCGACGATCCCAGGGTCGGCCTGGTGCAGACGCCGCAGTTCTACTACAACCCCGACCCGATCCAGCACAATCTCGGCACGTCGGCCTGCTGGGTCGATGAACAGCGGGTGTTCTTCGATGTGTTCCAGCCGGCGAAGGATGGTTGGGATGCGGCGTTTTGTGTCGGCACGTCCTTCGTGGTGCGACGCGATTTGATCACCGAAGTCGGCGGTTTTCCTACAGGGTCGGTCTGCGAAGACATCTACACGACTTACCGCTTGCTGCAAAAAGGCTACGTCACCCGCTGGTTGAACGAGCGCCTGTCCATTGGCTTGTCTGCCGAAGGTTTGACCGAGTACATCAATCAGCGCGGGCGCTGGTGCCTGGGCACGATCCAGGTGGCGCTGCTCAAGGAAGGCCCGTTGCGCGGCAGCGGCTACACGCTCAATGACCGGTTGCACTATATCCATGGGCTGATGCACTGGTTTTCCAAGCCGTTCATTCTGATGATGCTGGTGTCGCCGGTGCTGTACTGGTACTTCGGAATCGCCGGGTTCTACGCCAATCCGGTGGATTTCCTGGCGTTCGGCATGCCGGCGCTGATTGCGTTCTGGGGTTACGGGACCTGGGTGACGGACCGGCGAACCTTGCCGATCTTTACCGAGGTCACGCAGATCGTTGCCTCACTGGCGGTCACGGCCACCATCGCCAGCGCCATGATCCGTCCGTTCGGGCGGCCGTTCAAAGTCACCGCCAAGGGCCTCGACCGGACGAAAACCATGGTTCACTGGAAGCTGTTCGGCTTCTTTCTGGCCTTGACCTTGCTCTCGCAATTTGGCGCCTACATCGCCATCAGCACCGCCGCCTCGTTCGACGGCAACATGCTGTTCAACCTGTGCTGGACGGTGGTCGCGCTGGTGTACAACCTGGCGACCCTGGTGGCTTGTGTCGACCGACCGCGGTTGCATGGCGAAGAGCGGTTTCCGTTCGACAAACCCACCGGTTTTCGTTTTGCCGGCAAGGTGCTGCCGGGGCGCCTGATGGATATTTCCCTCAGCGGTGCGTCGCTCAACTGCGCCTTCGCTTCCTCGATCAAGCCGGGGCTGTGCGGGCAGCTGTGGGTCGACAAGTTGGGTTGGATTGACGTCGAAGTCATGCGCAATCACGGCGAGGACCAATTGGGATTGAGGTTTGCCGACCTTGACGAAGGGCTGCGGCGGCAACTGATTGCCCGGCTGTTCAGTGACGCCACGATCAACGTGGTCAGCAAGGCGCAGCCGGCGCAGGCCTTCGGCACGTTGCTGCAGCGCTCCTTGATCGGCGAAAAACGCCTGGCACCGCCTGCCGCCAAGCCGGTCAAGGCGCCAACCTACGTACCTGCACCCCGCTGGCGGCCGATCAGTGTGCGTTCGCGTAAACAGGCGCTGCCGAACATCAGTGTCGGTCGGTCGGGCCTGTGGTCGTTGCTTCTTTCCCCCTTGCGAGCTTTGCTCGGCCAACGTTTTTAGGTGCGCGCCATGAACAGTTGCTTGCCCACTACATGTTTCATGACATTGTTTTTGCTCGGTGGTTGTTCGCTGGAGCCGACCTACGAGAAACCCGAAGCACCGATCGACCAGCAATGGCCGGCCAATACCGCCGGTGAATGTTGCAAAGGCAAGCAGGCGTTCGATAAGGACTGGCGCGGTTTTGTGGTCGACGAGCGACTGCGCCAGTTGATCGACATGGCCCTGGCCAACAATCGCAGCCTGCGACAGTTCGCGGCCAGTGTCGAAGAGGCGCGGGCCGGGTATGACAGTGCGCGTTCGGGGCTTTTTCCTACGATCGGCATCGACACTTACGCCGGTCGCAGCAAGTTGCCGCCGCTGGTGCGCACACCCGGAGGCGGCGATACCGCTGGCAGTATCGCCAACACCTATCAAGCAACGGCGGGCTTTACCTCCTACGAGTTGGACCTGTTCGGGCGTATCCGCAGTCAGCGCAATGCCGCCGGGGCGCGCTTCGAAGCGTCCGAGGCGGATTATCAGACGGCGCGGCTGGCGCTGATCGGCGAAGTCGCCAGCACCTGGCTGAGCCTCAAGGCCAACCAGCATCTGCTCGACCTGGCGCAGAACACCTGGCAATCCCAGGATCGTTACGGGCAGTTGTTGCGCAAGAGCTATAACCTCGGTTCCAGTGCGCGTATCGATGTGCATCAGGCGGATGCGCAAACCAACACCGCGGCGGTGCAGGTCAATACCTATCGCATGCAAGTGGCGCAGGACAGCAATGCGCTGCGGGTGTTGGTGGGGCAACCGGTGCCGGTGGGGTTGCTGCCGACCGGCGCGTTGGGGGAGCAGTTGGCGACGCTGGACGTGCCGGCGGGTTTGCCTTCGGCGCTGGTCGAGCGGCGGCCCGACATCATGTCCGCCGAAGCGCAGCTGCGTGCCGCCAACGCGGATATCGGCGCGGCGCGCACGGCGTACTTCCCGACCTTTTCCCTGACCTCGGCATTGGGCAGCCTGACCGGGGAATTTTCCCAATTGCTCACGGGTCCAGCGGAGTTCTGGTCTGTGGCGCTGGCCGGCTCGCTGCCCTTGCTCGACGGCGGCGCGCGACGGGCGCAGGTCGATGCCAGTCACGCCCGCTTCGCCGGCCAGGCGGCGGCCTATGAAGCCACGGTGCAGAACGCTTTTCGGGAGGCGGCCGATGCCCTGAATGCGCGCCAGGAAATGCTCACTCAGGTCGAGTACCAGAAAAAACTGGTGGGGGATTATCAGGAAGCCTACCGGCAGTCGCGCCTGCGTTTCGAATCGGGGCTGGACAGCTATTTTTCCACCATGGATGCGCAGCGGTCGTTGTTCGATGCGCAGCAGAAATGGGCGCAGCTGGAGTTGGCGCGGGAGATCAATCAAGTGACGTTGTACAAGGCGCTGGGGGGAGGGTGGAGCCAATCCTTGAAGATGGCGGAACGTTGACCACGCCAATTCATTCACACCACAAATCCCCCCTGTGGGAGCTAATGCTGTTCACTTAAGCATGGTGTTGTTAAGAACTGGATTGGGGGATATACACCTAATCCAAATATCCACCTGAAGCCCTCCAACCTAAAGTGAACAGCATTACCCTGTGGGAGCGGGCTTGCTCGCGAAGGCGGCGTGTCAGGCAACATCATTGGTGAATGACACTACGCCTTCGCGAGCAAGCTCGCTCCTACAGTTCTATCGCATAATGGCTCAGCTTGGCGTTGGGTCAGGAAGTGCTTTGGGGAGTGGGGGATTTGTTGAACAGGTGGCAGGCCGTTGTTTTTGTGTTGATGGGCACCTTGTCCGCCTGCGGCAATGGCGAATCCATGGAAAGCTTCGGCGGGCCGACCATGGGCAGCACCTGGTCGATCAAGTACGTGCGACACGCCGGCCTTCCTGCCCCGGCAGAGGTCCAGGCTCAGGTGGAAAAGATCCTGGCTGAAGTCGACCGGCAAATGTCGACCTACCGCAGCGACTCGGACATCGAGCGCTTCAACGCTTTGCCCGCCAATCACTGTCTGGTCATGCCCGCGCCGATCCTCGAATTGGTCCGCGTCGGCGAGCAGTTGTCAGTGCAAAGCGAGGGCTCTTTCGATTTGACCGTGGAGCCGCTTCTGAATCTCTGGGGTTTCGGCCCACAGGCCCGTGAAGAAAAAATCCCCACTGCCCAAGCGCTGGCCGATGCGCGCCGACGTGTCGGTCACGAGCATCTGCGCATCGACGGTGACCGGCTGTGCAAGGACGCCGCCGTCGAAATCGACTTCAACAGCATCGCGGCCGGTTATGCGGTGGACAACATTGCCGCGAAGCTCGAGACCATGGGCATCCACGACTACCTCGCCGAAGCCACCGGCGAACTCAAGGCGGCCGGCCACAAACTGGACGGCACTCCTTGGCGCATCGCCCTGGAGGAACCCCGCGACGATCAACAAGTGACCGAGCGCATCATCGCCGTCGACGGCTATGGCCTGTCCACGTCCGGCGACTACCGACATTATTTCGTACAGGGTGGCCAGCGTTTTTCCCACACCCTCGATGCCCGGACCGGTACACCGGTCTCACACAACCTGGCGTCAGTCACGGTGATTCATCCTTCAGCGCTGATGGCCGATGGCTTATCGACTCTGTTGCTGATTCTTGGCCCGGAGCGGGGCTGGGACTACGCGGAAAAACACGGCATCGGCGCATTTTTTGTGATGCGCACCGATACAGGTTTCGTCACACGCAGCAATCAGGCTTTTGCACGCCTGAGTGGCGAAAAAACCGAATGATAACGGCGATTCAGGCATTGAAACCTGGCGTTGTAGTGCAGGCAAAACTAGCCTACGACGCGACCAAGGGTTAATGTGCGCGGCGTTGACGCTTCTATAGACTGTGTCCGGGTTCTGCATGGGCCCCAAATTGTTCCTTCATGCCACATATTGGCGTGATTTAGCCGCAGGTGCCGCTGGCGCCACGGCCTGTTCTGAGGAGTACGCATGGCTGTCTACAACTACGACGTGGTGGTGTTGGGTTCCGGCCCGGCGGGGGAAGGCGCGGCAATGAACGCCGCCAAGGCAGGACGCAAGGTGGCGATGGTCGACAGCCGTCGCCAGGTCGGCGGCAACTGCACTCACTTGGGCACCATCCCGTCCAAGGCACTGCGTCACTCGGTCCGGCAGATCATGCAGTTCAACACCAACCCGATGTTCCGGGCCATTGGTGAGCCGCGCTGGTTCTCGTTCCCGGACGTGTTGAAAAGCGCCGAGAAAGTGATCTCTAAGCAAGTCGCCTCGCGCACCGGCTACTACGCCCGTAACCGCGTCGATGTGTTCTTCGGCACCGGCAGTTTCGCCGACGAGCAAACCATCGAAGTGGTCTGCGCCAAT
This sequence comes from Pseudomonas sp. PLMAX, assembly GCF_046042685.1. Lineage (NCBI taxonomy): Bacteria > Pseudomonadati > Pseudomonadota > Gammaproteobacteria > Pseudomonadales > Pseudomonadaceae > Pseudomonas > Pseudomonas sp. PLMAX. The sequence continues at coordinate 2,118,906 of NZ_CP064949.1, forward strand.
GGCGTGGTGGAAAAACTGGTGGCCAAGCACATCATCATCGCCACCGGTTCGCGCCCTTATCGCCCGGCCGACATCGATTTCCATCACCCGCGTATCTACGATAGCGACACCATCCTCAGCCTCGGCCACACCCCGCGTAAACTCATCGTTTACGGCGCCGGCGTGATCGGTTGCGAATACGCCTCGATCTTCAGTGGCCTGGGTGTGTTGGTCGAGCTGGTGGACAACCGCGGCCAGTTGCTGAGCTTCCTCGACTCGGAAATTTCCCAGGCGTTGAGCTACCACTTCAGCAACAACAACATCACTGTTCGCCACAATGAAGAGTACGACCGTGTCGAGGGCGTGGACAACGGTGTGATCCTGCACCTCAAGTCCGGCAAGAAGATCAAGGCCGACGCCTTGCTCTGGTGCAACGGCCGCACCGGCAACACCGACCAGCTGGGCCTGGAAAACATCGGCGTGAAGGTCAACAGCCGTGGCCAGATCGAAGTCGACGAGGCGTACCGCACCGGGATCCAGAACATCTACGGCGCCGGTGACGTGATCGGCTGGCCGAGCCTGGCCAGTGCCGCCCACGACCAGGGCCGTTCGGCCGCTGGCAGCATCGTCGACAACGGCAGCTGGCGCTTCGTCAACGACGTACCGACCGGGATCTACACCATTCCGGAGATCAGCTCGATCGGCAAGAACGAGCAGGAGCTGACCCAGGCCAAGGTGCCGTACGAAGTGGGCAAGGCGTTCTTCAAGAGCATGGCCCGGGCGCAGATCGCCGGCGAGCCGCAAGGCATGCTGAAGATCCTGTTCCACCGTGAAACCCTGGAAGTGCTGGGCGTTCACTGCTTCGGCTACCAGGCATCGGAGATCGTGCACATCGGCCAGGCGATCATGAACCAGCCGGGCGAGCTGAACACCTTGAAGTATTTCGTCAATACCACGTTCAACTACCCGACCATGGCCGAAGCCTATCGGGTCGCCGCGTACGACGGCCTCAACCGGCTTTTTTGAGCGGCTCCGGCCGGTGGCCTGAGCCGGCCGGGGAGACCGATTTCAGCAATTCTCGAGCGTGGCAGTGGCCAAACCGGGAAAGTCTGTAATCAGGCTGTCAACGCCGAAATCAGCGAGCCTGCGCATCAGCGCGGGTTCGTTGACTGTCCACACCGACACATGCAGCCCCTGGCGCTGCGCCTTCTGCAGGCGTTCCGGCGTACACAGGGTCCAGTTCAGCGCGAGGATCTCGCAGCCGTAGCCTTGGGCGACCTTTAACGGGTCGAGCCAGGCGTATTCGGCCACCAGGCCGCGGGACACGTCCGGCACCAGGTCCAGGGCCGCCTTCAACACTTCCCGCGAACTCGAGGTGATGGTGATCCTGTCCAGCAGGCCATGCCGTTGGGCCATTTCGCGAATCGCCAGCACTGTCGTCGCGGCGCGGGTGCGTGAAGCGCTCTTGACCTCCAGTTGCCAGTGCTCGAAATCGCATTGCTCGAACAGCTCTTCGAGGGTCGGGATCGGGCACGGTTTGATCCAGCCCGGGCCACCCTTGCGCGCGTCGTAGGTCACCAGTTCCGCTGCAGTGTGCTCGACCACCTTGCCGCGCCGGTCAGTGGTGCGCTTGAGCGTCGGGTCGTGGATGACCATCAGCTCGCCGTCCAAGGACAGGTGCAGGTCCAGTTCACAACGGCGTACGCCGTGCTTGAGACATTCCTGAAAGCTGGTCAGGGTGTTTTCCGGTGCTTCGCCCTTGGCGCCGCGGTGGCCGTAGATGAGGGTCACGATTATTCCTTTATTTAAATGCCTGATTCGTTCAGTTCGCGGGCCAGGCGTCGTTCCTGGGCCTGCTTCTGCAAGATATGGCGCGCCAACAGTTGCCGCTGGGCATCGGTCAGGTGTTCGAACTCGGTGCCGACATCAAAGCCATCGCCCTTGCGGTCGCAATGGGTGACGCGCGCGCGCAGCAACAGGCCCAGGGCCTGGGGCATCAGCACCAGCTTGATCGACAGGCGCGAACCGGCGGCGATGGGGGAAGGGTGCTGGAAGTCGATGCCGCCTTCGGAGATGATCACCGGCTGCGGTTCGCCGATCTGCCCGAGCACGGTGATGGCGATCACCTGGCTGAGCAGATCGATGCGCTTGTTCTGGGATTTGAGGAACGCCGCGAGGTTGCGGTCGCGCTCGCTGATCTGGCGCAGCAGGTGCTGCGACTCGAATTCGCTCAGGTGCAGTTCGCTGAGCAGATTGAACAGTGGGGAAGCATCCTGCAACACTTCCTGCCCGGCGGCTTCGAGGGCGGACAGGGGCCGAATTTCCAGTGCGATCATGTCCTCGATACGGTAGTATTCGCGGCGATCTTCTTCATCTAATGTCGACATGGCGAACCCATGGTAGCGGCGGTGGTCTGAGTGTAAAGCTGGTTATCGACCCCCGCCACAAGGACGTTCCTTTTCCCTCCGAACAAGCCCCGACATGTTCAGACCTCTCTTCGTATTTATCGGCACGCGTTATACCCGTGCAAAGCGTCGCAATCATTTTGTGTCATTCATTTCCCTGACCTCGATGATCGGACTCGCCCTTGGCGTGGTCGTGATGATCGTGGTGCTGTCGGTCATGAACGGCTTCGATCATGAGATGCGCACCCGCGTGCTGGGCATGGTGCCCCACGCGACCATCGAATCCGGCGAGCCGCTCAGCGATTGGCAGGGCCTGGCCGCCAAGGTCAAGCAGAACCCACAGGTGACGGCCGTGGCGCCGTTCACGCAGATGCAGGGTTTGCTGACCAACAACGGCAAGGTCAACAAGATCCTGCTCAATGCCATCGACCCGGCACAGGAACGCCAGGTGTCGATCATCGACAACTTCATGACCCAGGGCAAACTCGACGACCTGGCGCCGGGCGAGTTCGGCATCGTCATCGGCGACAAGGCGGCGGCCAAGCTCGGTGCGGCCATTGGCGACAAGCTGACGTTCGTCGCGCCGGAAGTCACCGTGACCCCCGCCGGGATGTTCCCGCGCATGAAGCGCTTCACCGTGGTCGGCATCTTCCATGTCGGCGCCGGCGAGCTCGATGGTTACCTGGGCATCACCAATCTCCAGGACCTGGCGCGCCTGCATCGCTGGAAGCCGGATCAGGTGCAGGGCCTGCGGCTGAAGTTCGACGACCTGTTCCAGGCGCCGCGCACGGCGTGGAGCATCGCCCGCGAGCTGGGCGAGGACCGTTTCTATGCCCGCGACTGGACCCGCACCCACGGCAACCTGTACCAGGCGATCCGCATGGAAAAAGCCATGATCGGCCTGTTGCTGCTGCTGATCGTCGCGGTCGCTGCGTTCAACATCATTTCCACGCTGGTGATGGTGGTGAACGACAAGAAGAGTGACATCGCGATCCTGCGCACCGTCGGTGCCACGCCGGGCACGATCATGCGCACGTTCATGGTCCAGGGCACGGTGATCGGCGTGGTCGGCACGGCCATCGGCGCGGTGGTCGGGATCTTCGCCGCGCTCAATGTCAGCGCGGCGATCTCGGCGCTTGAAGGCCTCATCGGCCACAAATTCCTCAACGCCGACGTGTATTTCATCGATTACCTGCCGTCGCAGGTGCAGAGCCAGGATGTCCTGATGGTCTGCTGCGCGGCGTTGGTCCTGAGTTTCCTCGCCACCCTGTATCCCGCCTGGCGTGCCGCGCGCACCCAGCCGGCGGAGGCGCTACGTTATGAGTGAGTCGGGCATGAGTGATAAAGCAATCTTGAGCTGCCGCAGCCTGGGCAAATCCTACGAGGAAGGCCCGGAGTCGGTGGAAGTGTTGGCGGGCCTGCAACTGGAGTTGCACCCGGGCGAGCGTGTGGCGATCGTCGGCAAGTCGGGCTCGGGCAAGAGCACCTTGCTCAACCTGCTGGGCGGCCTCGATACGCCGACCAAGGGCAGCGTCTGGCTCGACGGCGAAGAGCTGTCGGCGCTGAGCGAGAAAAAACGCGGGCTGCTGCGTAACCGCGCCCTGGGCTTCGTGTACCAGTTCCACCACCTGCTGCCGGAATTCACCGCCCTGGAGAACGTCTGCATGCCGCTGCTGATCGGCAAGACCGCGATTCCCGAGGCGCGTCAACGTGCCACCGCGTTGCTGACGCGGGTAGGGCTGGGCCACCGACTGGAGCACAAGCCGGCGGAGCTGTCCGGTGGCGAACGCCAGCGCGTGGCCATCGCCCGCGCCCTGGTGAACAATCCGGGCCTGGTGATGCTCGACGAGCCGACCGGCAACCTCGACTCCCACACCGCCCAGGGCATCCAGGACTTGATGCTGGAACTCAGCACCTCGATGCGCACGGCGTTCCTGGTGGTGACCCACGACATGAACCTGGCCCGCCAGATGGACCGCGTCCTGCATTTGCAGGAAGGTTGCCTGACGCCTATCTGACCGGTTGCAACCCGACGGCACTGAAAAGCCAGTCGGGTTTTCTATTTTTATACGGTGCCCCAGCGAATGTTCAGACCGTTATCGATCTTTATCGGCACGCGCTATACCCGCGCCAAGCGCCGCAATCGCTTCGTTTCCTTCATCTCGATGACCTCGATGATCGGCCTCGCCCTGGGCGTGCTGGCCATGATCGTGGTGCTGTCGGTGATGAACGGCTTCCAGCGCGAAATGAGCTCACGCATCCTCGGCATGGTCCCGCATGCGACCATCGTCGGGGTCAATCCCATCGATGACTGGCAGCCCGTTGCGGCGGCCGCGATGAAAAACCCGCAAGTCACGGCCGCCGTGCCGTTCACCGAGATGGAAGGCATGCTGTCCTACAAGGGCACGATGCAGCCGATCCAGGTCAGCGGCGTCGATCCGGCGCTGGAAGGCAAGGTGTCGATCGTCGCCCAGCATATCGTCCAGGGGCGCCTGGATGCGTTGAAGCCGGGCGAGTTTGGCGTGGTGATCGGCGAGATCACGGCGCGGCGGTTTCGCCTGAATGTCGGCGACAAGATCACCCTGATCGTGCCGGAAGTCAGCAATGCGCCGGGCGGCATCACCCCGCGCATGCAACGGCTGAACGTGGTCGGGGTGTTCAAGGTCGGTGCCGAACTGGACGGTTCGATGGCACTGATCCACATGGCCGATGCCGCGCAGATGCAGCATTGGGCGCCGAACCAGGTGCAGAGCGTGCGCCTGGCGGTGAAGGACCTGTACGCCGCGCCGCAAGTGTCGAGCGACATCGCCACGGGGCTGGGCGCCGCCTACAAGGCTGACGACTGGACCCACACCCAGGGCAGCCTGTTCAGCGCCATGAAGATGGAAAAAACCATGATTGGCCTTTTGTTGCTGATGATTGTCGCGGTGGCGGCATTCAATATCATCGCCACCTTGATCATGGTGGTGAACGACAAGGGCGCGGACATCGCGATCCTGCGCACCATCGGCGCCACGCCAAGGCAGATCATGGCGATCTTCATCGTCCAGGGCACCGTGATCGGGATTGTAGGCACCCTGATCGGCGGCGTGCTGGGCGTGATTGCGGCGTTGAATGTCAGTGCCATGGTCGGCTGGGTAGAGCGGGTCAGCGGACAGCACATCTTCAGTTCCGATGTGTATTTCGTCAGCAATTTGCCGTCTGAATTGCAGGGTGCGGACGTTGCGCTGATCTGCACGGCGGGGTTTGTCATGAGCTTTTTGGCCACGGTTTATCCGGCGTGGCGTGCGGCGAAGATCGAGCCGGCTCACGCGTTGCGTTATTCGTAAACGCTGATACCGCTATCGCCGGCAGGCCAGCTCCCACAGGGATCGCGTCGTACACAAATTATGTGAACGTCACAAAATACTGTGGGAGCTGGCCTGCCGGCGATGAGGCCGGCCCGGCTAGCCTTAATCTCCCTTGGGCAACTCAATCACAAACCGCGTCCACCCATCAGCCGATTCACAACGAATCTGCCCACCATGGGCACGGATGATCGACTGGGTAATCGCCAATCCCAATCCCGCATGCTCACTGCTGCCTTCATGTCGCGCCGGATCAGCCCGGTAGAAACGATCAAACAGGCGCGGCAGCAAATCCGCTGAAATCCCCTCACCGCTATTTTCCACCGTCAGCCTCAAGCCCTCGGGCCGATCGACAATCCGCACCCGAACCTCGCCCCCAACCGGGGTAAACCGCAGCGCATTGTCCAGCAAGTTGGACAGCGCCCGGCGCAACATACTGCGGTCACCCTCGATGCATGCATTTCCGTCGCGGCTCAAGGTGAGTTGAGTGTCCTCGGCCAGGGGCGCAAAAAACTCCAGCAACACATCCACTTCCTCCGCCAGATCCAGCGGTTCGCGCTTGGGCATCAACAAACCGTGGTCGGCCTTGGCCAGGTACAGCATGTCGTTGACCAGTTGGGCCATCCACTGCAGTTCTTCGAGGTTGCTGTGCAGCGCTTCGCGATAATCCTCGAGGGGGCGCTCACGGGTGAGGGTGACCTGGGTGTGGGTCAGCAGGTTCGACAGCGGTGTGCGCAGCTCATGGGCAATGTCGGCGGAGAAGGCCGAGAGCCGTTGGAAGGCGTCGTCAAGTCGCCCTAGCATGGCGTTGAAGTGGAGGGCCAATTGCGCCAGCTCCGGCGGCATGTTGTCTTCCGGCAGGCGTGCGTTCAGCGAGTGCGCCGAGACCCCACGGGCGACCGCGCTCATGCGGCGCAACGGTCGCAACCCGCTGCGCGCGGCCCAGGCACCCAGCAGGGCAGTGGCCAGGGCGGACAGGCCGACAGTCAGCCAGATCAGGTGTTGCATGCGTTGCAGAAAATGCTGGTGATGGGTGATGTCCAGCAGCAGGGTCAGTTGCGGCGAATCGACCTGGTCGGGGTACAGCGGTGCGTTCAGCACGCGATAGTCGGTGCCGTCGTGGCTCACCGTGGACAAGCCGGGCTGGCGCGGCAAGGTCGGCGGCAGGCGCGGGGAGCTGTCATGCCAGCGGCGGCCATCGCTGCCACTGATGCGCAGTGACAGGTCGGCCTGGCGACTCAATTCGTCGGCCAGCCGGGCTTGACCTTCGCTTGATTGGATATCCGGCAATGCCCTTCGTAATCCAACAAGCTTGGCGTCCAGCAACTGTTGGTCGAGCTCGATGAAGTGCGCCTCACTGGCGCGGCTGAACAGAAACCCGGCGAACAGCGAGACCACGGCGGTGCACGCGGCAAACAATAGTGCCAGGCGCGCGCTCAAGGACAGCCGGCGCATCAGGGCTGGCGCTCTTCAAGCACGTAGCCCATGCCGCGCACGGTGTGGATCAGTTTGTTCGGGAACTCGTCGTCGATCTTCAGGCGCAAGCGGCGGATCGCGACTTCGATGACGTTGGTGTCGCTGTCGAAATTCATGTCCCAGACCTGGGAGGCGATCAGCGATTTGGGCAGGACTTCGCCCTGGCGCCGCAGGAGCATTTCCAGCAGGGCGAACTCCTTGGCGGTCAGGTCGATGCGCTGGCCGCTGCGCTCGACGCGGCGACGGATCAGGTCCAGGCGCAGGTCGGCCAGTTGCAGGCAGGTTTCCTGGGGTGGGGTGCTGCCACGGCGCAACAGGCTGCGGACCCGCGCGAGCAACTCGGAGAAGGCGAACGGCTTGACCAGGTAATCGTCGGCGCCCAGCTCCAGGCCGTGTACCCGGTCTTCCACGGCGTCCCGGGCGGTGAGGAACAGCACCGGCGTGTCGAGGCCGGCGCTGCGCACCGCTTGCAGGATCTGCCAGCCATCGCGACCGGGCAGCATCACATCGAGAATCAGCAGGGCATAGTCACCGCTCAGCGCCAGTTGCTGACCGGTGCTGCCGTCGGCCACCAGTTCCGTGGTGAACCCGGCCTCGTTAAGGCCCTGGCGCAGGTAATGGCCGGTTTTCGGTTGGTCTTCGACGATCAGCAGTTTCATGGGCGACTCGGGCTAAATGGCACGACAGCGTTATACCTTGGGCGACGACGCTGCAGGCCAAGCTGACAAAGTTGTAATCTGGCTGTCAGGTAACGGGCAGCGGTGGCAGTTTAGAGTTTTCCACAGGCTGAACCTTGATCTTGTTGGAGTACTTCGATGTTTTTGCGTAAATCCATGTTGTTGGCCAGCTGTCTGTTGGCACTGAGTTCGCCAGTTTGGGCATCGCCGGCGCAAACCTGGGATTTTGGTCAGCCGGCATCGGCCGCCAAGGCGAGCCGCAGCGTCGAGGTGGTCATGGGTGACATGACGTTCACCCCCAAGGCGATCGAGATCAAGGCCGGGGAAACGGTGCGCTTCGTGCTGGTGAATAAAGGCCAGTTGCTGCACGAATTCAACCTCGGCGATGCCGCGATGCATGCCAGGCATCAGCAGGAAATGCTGCAGATGCAGCAACACGGCATGCTCACGCCTACCGGCGTGAGGGCAATGGACCACAGCGCCATGGCCGGAATGGGCCATGCCATGCAGCACGACGACCCCAACAGCGTGCTGGTGGAGCCTGGCAAGACCGCCGAGCTGACCTGGACGTTCACCAAGGCCACCAGTCTCGAATTTGCCTGCAACATCCCCGGTCATTACCAGGCCGGCATGGTAGGCAAATTGACTGTCAGTCAGTAAGCACTCAAAGGCTGCGGCAAAGGCTGGTAGAATCCGCTGATTCTTCAGTCAGGTTTCCGCCATGCATCCCGCAGCCGAACACTCGCCGCTGGGCAAATCCAGCGAATACATTGCCACTTACACGCCGTCCCTGCTGTTTCCGATCCCGCGCACCGCGAAATGGGCGGAGCTGGGCCTGACGGCTGAAACACTGCCGTATAAAGGCGTGGATTTCTGGAACTGCTTCGAACTGTCGTGGTTGTTGCCGTCGGGCAAACCGGTGGTGGCGATCGGCGAATTCAGCATTCCGGCGGATTCGCCGAACATCATCGAATCCAAGTCGTTCAAGCTCTACCTCAACTCCTTGAACCAGACGCCGTTTGCCGACACCGCCAGCCTCGAATCGACCCTGGCCAAGGACCTGTCGGCCGCCGCCGGCAAGACCGTGGGCGTGCGCATCCGCAGCCTGAAAGAAGTCGAGGCCGAAGGTGTGGTGGCATTGCCAGGGGAGTGCATCGACGATCTGGACATCAGCGTCAGCACCTACGAGCACCCGCGCCCGGACCTGCTGCGTTGTGATGATTCGCGCATTGTCGAAGAGAGCGTGCACAGCCATTTGCTCAAGTCCAATTGCCCGGTGACCAGCCAGCCGGACTGGGGCAGCGTGGCGGTGGAGTACCGTGGCGCGGCGCTGGATCACGCGAGCTTGCTTGCGTACATCGTCAGCTTCCGCCAGCACTCGGACTTCCATGAGCAGTGCGTGGAGCGGATTTTCCTTGATCTGCAGCGGTTGCTGAAGCCTGAGAAATTGACGGTGTATGCGCGGTATGTGCGGCGGGGTGGGTTGGATATCAATCCGTATCGCAGTACCGAAGAAGTGCAGCTGCCGAACCATCGCCTGGTCCGTCAGTAAATGATTTGTAGGAGCAAGCTTGCTCGCGATGGAGGTCAACGATGACGCGGGAAGCCTGACTCCCCGCGGCGATCTCTGGTTTTTCGCGAGCAAGCTCGCTCCCACATGTATCTGCAGGATCAGATGCCCATGCTGTGCAGGGCCGTGCCAATCCGGCGCAGGGCGTCGGAGAGGGTCGGGTGTTCGAGTTCGAAGCGTTCGACGGCCATGTTGACGTTATCGGCGAGGTTGACGTCCTGGGTCTTGGTTTCGAGCTCCAGCTCAAATTCAATCTGTTGCATCAGCTTGTGCAGGTCTTCGCGCTCGACTTCGGTCAGCGGAGGATTCTGGTCCAATTGCTCGCGCAGGGCATTGAGCTGATCTTGCAGTTCGCGGGCAGACATGGCGTTCTTCCTTTTATCGATAGGCACTGGCATAGACCGCGACGGCGCGTCAAAGGTCTATGGCTTATCTTTAGATTAATCCACTCGCGCCTAACCTGCATGATCTGTATCAGGGCTTTTCGCCCTTGAGCCGACGCAAGCTGATGTCTGCCAGGCAAGTGTCGAGTTCACCGAGGTGATCGATCACTGAATGCACGCCCAGGCCGAACAGCTGCACTGTGGCCTTGCTGCGCTTGATGTCGCGTTCCTGTGCGGACAATGCCTGCCATTGCGCCGGCGACAGCCCGCAGAGCGAGCCGCAGGAGGCCAGGCCGATGGTCCACAACCCGGCATTGAGACCCGATTGCAGCAGCCGCGGTTCGCCACTGACCAGCACGCAACCTTCCAGGCGTTCGATGTCCAGGGCCATCAAGGCTTGCCAGCACGCATCCGGTGCCGGCCAGGGTTTGATTGTTGCAAGCTGTTGCAGAGGCTGCGAAGGCTTGATCCATTGCGGCAGGCCGATAGCCAAAGCATGGCTGGTCGAGGGAGGTAGTTCATCGAGCCAGGCGCAGGGGATCTGCTGGCGCTGCAAGCTGTGCAGACTGTCCAGGGCGCCGGGGGTGACCTCGGCGTGATCGGCACCATGGCTGGCCTGAAAGCGCATGCAGGCGCCGAAATCCACCAGGCAACCACTCAGGCCGAACAGCACGGCAGTCAGGTTTGGCGCGGTTTGCGGGGTGATTTCGGCGTGTGGCATGTCTACGTCCCTGAAATAGCCTCGAGGCTAAAGGGCGACGGTGACAGTTGAGTGACACTGTTGTGAATTGCTCGCCCTGTGAGGGGGGCGGGTCCAATACTGCCTAAAGTGGCAGTTACGTCTTATACTGTCGATCTTTGCGCCGGGCCAAGCGCCCCGCGACGTTACAGTCCAAGGAGTTTTTCTATGCGCTGGAGCAATCCTCTCGCTCGGCTTTGTGTGTGCGCCAGTGCGCTGCTGGTTCCGTTTGCTGCCCAGGCAGCCTCGGAAGATGATCCTTGGGAAGGCGTCAACCGTCCGATCTTCGAGTTCAACGACTTCGTCGATACCTATGCCTTGAAACCTTTGGCCCAGGGCTATCAGTTCGTGACGCCAGAGTTTCTCGAAGATGGCATCCACAACATGTTCCGCAACGTCGGCGATGTGACCAACCTCGCCAACAATATCCTCCAGGTCAAACCTCACGCGGCGGGTATCGACACGGCGCGCCTGCTCTTCAACACCACCTTCGGCCTGCTGGGCTTCTTCGACGTGGGTACCCACATGGGCCTGCACCGCAATGACGAAGACTTCGGCCAGACCCTGGGTTACTGGGGCGTTGGCAGTGGTCCCTACGTGATGTTGCCCCTGCTCGGCCCAAGTACGCTGCGTGATGCGCCCTCGAAGTACGTCGACGGCTACACCGGCCCGTACCGCTACATCCACGATGTACCGGTGCGTAACTCGATCTTCGGCCTGAACATTGTCGATACCCGGGCGAGCCTGCTGTCCTCCGAGAAGCTGATCACCGGCGACAAGTACACCTTCATCCGCAACGCTTATCTGCAAAACCGTGAATTCAAGGTGAAAGACGGTCAGGTCGAAGACGATTTCTGATCTCGACCGGTAAGAACAAGGCGGCCAACGAGCCGCCTTGTTCGTTTTTATTGCCCTGAACGACCTTTCATTGGGTTTCGGTTTTGCAGGTTCTTATAACTCCCGGTGATTTGAAAAGTCTCGTCGCCAAGAGACCATCGGCGTGAGCTTGAAACGCCTCGCGGATGGGAGTACCGTCTGCGCCTTAGAAGGGCACCTCTGGTGGACCTGTGAGTCGGGTAAACGCTCGAAAACAGTGCAGCAGAGAGGCTAGAAAGCGAATCCAGTAGTCTGAGCCGGGCGAAAATCCGAGCCGCTACGCCAACCTAATTCTGGCGCCGTTTGCCCACATGCCAAAAACCAGTGCCACGCTGCTGATAATCGATGATGACGAAGTAGTGCGCGCGAGCCTCGCGGCCTATTTGGAAGACAGTGGTTTCAGCGTCTTGCAGGCCAGCAATGGCCAGCAGGGTCTTCAGGTATTCGAGCAAGACAAGCCCGACCTGGTCATCTGCGATCTGCGCATGCCACAGATGGGCGGTCTCGAACTCATCCGTCAAGTCACCGAGCTGTCACCGCAAACACCGGTGATCGTGGTGTCGGGTGCCGGCGTCATGAACGACGCGGTCGAGGCCCTGCGCCTGGGCGCAGCGGATTACCTGATCAAGCCTCTCGAAGATCTGGCCGTGCTCGAGCACTCGGTGCGTCGGGCCCTGGATCGCGCACGTCTGCTGGTGGAAAACCAGCGCTACCGCGAGAAGCTGGAAAAGGCCAACCGCGAGCTCGCCGCCAGCCTGAACCTGCTCCAGGAAGACCAGAACGCCGGTCGCCAGGTGCAGATGAACATGCTGCCGGTCAGCCCCTGGACCATCGACGATTTCAAGTTTGCCCACCAGATCATCCCGTCGCTGTACCTGTCGGGTGATTTTGTCGACTATTTCCGGGTCGACGAGCGCCGGGTAGCGTTCTACCTGGCGGACGTTTCCGGGCATGGCGCCTCTTCAGCCTTCGTCACCGTGCTGTTGAAATTCATGACCACGCGCCTGTTGTTCGAGTCCAAGCGCAACGGCACCTTGCCGGAATTCAAGCCGTCTGAAGTGCTTGGGCATATCAACCGGGGCCTGATCAGTTGTAAGCTGGGCAAACACGTCACAATGGTCGGTGGAGTCATCGACGAGGAGACAGGTTTGTTGACCTATAGCATCGGTGGTCATTTGCCGTTGCCTGTGTTGTACACACCCGACAGTGTTCGTTACCTGGAAGGGCGTGGTCTGCCGGTAGGCCTCTTCAATGAAGCTACCTACGAGGATCACGTGCTGGAATTGCCGCCGACGTTCAGCCTGACGCTGATGTCTGATGGCATTCTGGACCTTTTGCCGGAACCCACACTCAAAGAAAAAGAGGCTGCCTTGCCCGAACGGGTCAAGGCGGCGGGCGGCAGCCTGGATGGCCTGCGGCAGGTTTTTGGATTGGCCACGCTAGGGGAGATGCCGGATGATATCGCCCTGTTGGTGTTGAGCAGGAATCTTTGATGAGTACCGGTAGAATCCAGTTCGCCGAGCAGGACGGCACCTTTGTCCTGAAATTCGTCGGTGAAGTTCGCCTGACCCTGTGTTCGGCGTTGGATGCAACTATTGAGCGGATCTTCACCGCGTTGAATTTCAACGCGATCGTGATCGACCTGACCGAAACCCGCAGCATCGACAGCACCACTCTGGGCCTGCTGGCCAAACTGTCGATCCTGTCGCGGCAGAAGGTCGGACTGCTGCCAACCGTTGTCACCACCCATGAAGACATCACCCGTCTGTTGCAGTCGATGGGGTTCGAGCAGGTGTTCAACATCGTCGACCAGCCGGTGCCATGCCCGGAATGCCTGGACGACCTGCCTGATCAGGATCAGTCGGAGGAGGTGGTGCGGATCAAGGTGCTGGAAGCGCACAAGATCCTCATGGGCTTGAACGACTCCAACCGTGAAGCCTTTCATGACCTGGTGAATGCTTTGGAGCGTCACTGATCCCTTAGAGGGATGTTGGCCGGGCTGGCCTCATCGCCAGCAGGCTGGCTCCCACATTGGATCTGTTGCGTGAACAAATCCCCCTGTAGGAGCTGGCTTGCCAGCGAAGGCGTCCGCAAGAACACCTCACTCGATCAGGACGCACAAAAAAGGGCGAACCCACCAAGGTTCGCCCTTTTTGCATTACGCGATGCAGATCACAACTTGGCCTGCAACAACGCCTCCAGCTTCTCCTGGTCCCGTGCGAATTGACGAATACCCTCGGCCAGTTTCTCGGTGGCCATGGCGTCTTCGTTGGACAGCCAGCGGAATTGCGCTTCATTGAGGTTCAGGCGCGCTTCACCGGCGCTGCCCGGCGCCAGTTTACGCTCCAGCTTGCCGGTGTCCGCCGCCAGCTTGTCGATCAGGTCGGGGCTGATGGTCAGGCGGTCGCAACCGGCCAGTTGCTCGATCTGGCCGAGGTTGCGGAAGCTCGCGCCCATGACCACGGTCTTGTAGTCATTGGCCTTGTAGTAGTTGTAGATGCGCGTCACCGACTGCACGCCCGGATCATCGGCGCCGACGTAGTCGTTACCGTTGGCTTTCTTGTACCAGTCGTAGATGCGGCCCACGAACGGCGAAATCAGGAACACCCCGGCGTCGGCGCAGGCAGCCGCCTGGGCAAACGAGAACAGCAGGGTCAGGTTGGTCTGGATGCCTTCCTTTTCCAGGATCTCGGCAGCGCGGATGCCTTCCCAGGTGGAGGCGATCTTGATCAGCACCCGGTCGCGGCCGATACCGGCGTTTTCGTACAGCTCGATCAGACGGTGCGCTCGCTTGAGTACGGCGTCAGTGTCGAACGACAGGCGCGCATCCACTTCGGTGGAAATACGGCCGGGAATCACCTTGAGGATTTCCTGCCCCACCGCGACGCCAAAACGGTCGCTGGCCAGGCCCACATCGCCCTTGCAGTCGGCGACGCAAGCGTTGAGCAGTTCGGCATAAGCAGGAATGGCCGCTGCCTTGAGCAGCAGGGAAGGGTTGGTGGTGGCGTCCACGGGCTTGACGCGAGCGATTGCTTCGAAGTCGCCGGTGTCGGCAACCACGGTGGTCATCTGTTTGAGTTGTTCCAGCTTGGAAGTCATGGGCGTGCTCTGTCCTATGGGTCTGATGACATTACCCGAGCGCTGAGAGCCACTCAAGGGCATGTATGTGTATCGATGGCCCCAGGGGCAACAACCGCAAAACGGCTGTTTGAATGGCGGGGCGCGGTATCGGTAGATAGGATGCCGAAACGCCGCGCAGGTTCCGGGCAACTGACCGGGTGTGCATCTTATGTACGATAGATAGACCTGTGGGAGCGGGCTTGCTCGCGAATGCGGTGTGTCAGTCGATACTCATGTTGACTGACACACCGCATTCGCGAGCAAGCCCGCTCCCACATTGGATGTGTGTATGGGTTAAACGCGGAACTGATCCATCAGGCTCTGCTGTTGATTGGCCAGGCGATTGAGCGACTGGCTCACCCGCGCCGACTCGTTGGCTTGCCCCGACAGCGACTCGGTGACGTCGCGGATGGTCGCCACATTGTGGTTGATTTCCTCGGCCACGGCACTTTGCTCTTCGGCGGCGCTGGCGATCTGCAGGTTCATGTCGCTGATCACGGTGACCGCGTCGCCGATCTGCTGCAGCGCCGTCACGGCCTGACCAACCTGTTCGACGCTGTCCTGGGCCTGGCGGTGGCTGTTGCCCATCGAACCGACCACGTCCTGAGTGCCGCTTTGCAGTTGTTCGATCACCACGCGGGTTTCTTCGACCGACTCCTGGGTGCGGCGCGCCAGGTTGCGCACTTCATCGGCCACCACGGCAAAACCGCGCCCGGCTTCACCGGCCCGGGCGGCTTCGATGGCGGCATTGAGGGCCAGCAGGTTGGTCTGTTCGGCAATGGCGCGGATCACTTCCAGCACCGAACCGATTTTCTCGCTGTTGGCCGCCAGGCCTTCGACCTGGACCATCGCCGCGCTCATGTCGGCGGCGAGGTTGTCGATGCTCGCGGTGGTGCGGTCGATCACGGTCAGGCCCTGGCGAGTGGCCTGATCGGCATCGCGCGCCGCCTGTGCCGCTTGGGCGGCGCTGCGGGCGACGTCCTGGGCGGTGGCACTCATTTCGTGGGAGGCGGTCGCGACCTGGTCCACCTGACGGTATTGCTGCTCCATGCCGGCGCTGGTCTGGGTGGCAATGGCAGAGGACTGGTCCGCGGTGCCGCGGGCGTCCTGCACCGAGCGTTTGACCTCGGCGATGATCGGTTGCAGCTTGTCGAGGAAACGGTTGAACCAGCCCGCCAGTTGGCCCAGTTCATCCTGTTTGTCATAGGCCAGGCGGCGGGTCAGGTCACCTTCACCGCTGGCGATGTCCTGGAGCATGTGCGCCACGCCGAGGATCGGCCGGGTCACGCTGCGGGCCATCAGCCACACCAGCAGCAAGCCGATCAGTGCGGCGAGGATGCCCAGGCCGAGTTCGGTCAGGGTGCCGGCGGTGTTGCTGTCATCCAGTTGCTTTTTCAGGGTCTCGGCCGGGCCGACCAGGACTTTTTCCGGCACGTCGAGCAGCACGCCCCAGGCTTTGCCGCCGGGAATCGGCTGGAATGGCGCCAGCACTTTCAATTGCTGATTATTGTGCAGGCTGGAGGTCGTGCTGCTGGCGGCGAGCATGCGCATCAGCTCGGCGCCGGTGCGGGTGTCCACGGCTTCCAGGCGCTGGCTGAGTTTGCTGGCATCGGCACTGTAACCGGCGAGCAGGCCGGCCGGGCTGACGATGCTGACGCTGGTCTGGCCGTCGTAGAGCTTCTCGCTCGCGCTCTGGCTGATCGCCTGCAGGCTGTTGAGGTTGATGTCCACCGACAGCGAAGCGATGACCTTGCCGTTGACCATCAACGGGAACACGATGCTGGTCATCAGCACGTTCTGGCCGTCGATCACATAGAAGTACGGCTCGATCACGCAAGGCGTGAGGCGCGCGCGCGGGCAGGTGAACCAGGCGTTGGCCGGTTCGCCGCTGGGGCCGGTGCGGGTGTCGGCCATGTCGCTTTCAGGCAGCGCCATGGAGGTCACCTTGCCCGGTGTCGGCTGCGACCAATAGAGGGCGAAACGGCCCTTGTCGTTGCTCCCCAGCTCCGCCTGGCCGCTGAACAGTTCGTCCTTGCCGTCCAGGGCGTTGGGTTCGAACACCAGGGACAGGCCGAGCAGGTCGGGGTTGGCTTGCAGTGCCGACTTGACCTGGCGGGTCAGGTCTTCGCGCAGGTCGAAGGCATCGAGGAAGCGTTTTTCCGCCTGGTCGCGCAGGAACAGCACCTGGCGCGAGAAACCATGGCCATATTGATAGGCGTCCATGAACTGCTGGCGGATCATCAGCGCCTGGTTTTCACCCTGGGACTCGATCCGCGCCTGGGCCGCTTCGGTCAGCATCTCCATGCTCGAGGCTTTCACCAGCGCGGAACTGTGCTCCATGCGATACAGCGAAAGACCCACCAGCAGGGTCACGATGCCCGCCAGGCACAGGCCGGCCAACAGGGTGATTTTCCATTGAATGGAAAGTTGTCTGAGCGACATGGAGGCGTCCTTATTCGATAAATATCTGCGACTTTGCTCTGTAACGGCCTGAAGGCAGCTTTCTTGAGCCAAAACTTGTCGCTTGAGGCTTGCAGCTTGCAGCGGCTTCCTTCAAAGTGCGCGCCCTCTAATAAAACCTGTTCCTTTATCCGCTGGCGGCTCTCGCAGACTGCCGGCCGGACTCTTTTCGCTTGCCCAGAGGTAACGACAATGAATGCAGTAATTGCCGCGGTCGGCATCATGCTGATACTCAGCCTGTCCCGCGTGCATGTGGTCATCGCGCTGATCGTAGGGGCGCTGGTGGGGGGGCTGACCGGTGGCCTTGGCATCGACGCGACCCTCAAGGCGTTCAACAGCGGCTTGGGCGGTGGGGCGACGGTGGCGTTGTCCTATGCGTTGCTCGGCGCGTTTGCGGTGGCGATTGCCAAGTCCGGCCTGGCCCATGCCCTGGCTGACAAGGCCCTGGCAATGGTCGATCGCCAACATGCCAATGGCGGTGGCCAGGTCAAATGGCTGCTGATCGGCCTGTTGTGGGTCGTGGCCATCGCGTCCCAGAACATCCTGCCGATCCATATCGCGTTCATTCCGCTGCTGGTGCCGCCGCTTTTGTATGTGCTGACCAAGCTGCAGCTCGATCGCCGGTTGATCGCCTGCGTCATGACCTTCGGCCTGATCACCCCGTACATGTTCCTGCCGGTGGGCTTCGGCAACATTTTCCTGAATGAAATCCTCCTGGCCAACGTCGCCCGCAGCGGCGTCGATATCAGCGGCATCAACGTGACTCACGCCATGGGTATCCCGGCGCTGGGCATGGTGGTAGGCCTGCTGATCGCGTTTGTCAGTTACCGCAAGAAGCGCGTCTACGACCTGGCAAAGATCGAACAGGTCGAGCAGGTTGCGGTGCAGTACAACCCGCTGAGCCTGATGGTTGCCGGCGTGGCCATTGCCGCGGCGTTCATCATCCAGCTGCTGCTGGATTCGATGATCATCGGCGCGTTGGTGGGTTTCCTGATTTTTTCGGCGTCGGGCATCGTCAAGTGGCGTGACACCGATGAGCTGTTCACCGAAGGCATGAAGATGATGGCGATGATCGGCTTCATCATGATCGCCGCGTCCGGCTTTGGCGAAGTGATCAAGGCCACCGGAGAAGTACAGACGCTGGTCGAAACCTCGGCCTCGTGGATCGGCCACAGCAAGGCCGTCGGCGCCTTGCTGATGTTGCTGGTCGGGCTGTTGGTGACCATGGGCATCGGTTCGTCGTTTTCCACGGTGCCGATCCTGGCGGTGATTTTCGTCCCCTTGTGCGTGCAGCTGGGCTTCAGCCCGATCGCCATCGTCTGTATCGTCGGCACCGCGGGTGCATTGGGCGACGCCGGTTCGCCGGCTTCGGATTCGACTCTTGGGCCGACTTCAGGCTTGAACATCGACGGCCAGCATCACCACATCTGGGACACCGTGGTCCCGACTTTCCTGCACTACAACCTGCCGTTGCTGGTGTTTGGCTGGATTGCGGCGATGGTGCTCTGATTTCACATACGGCAGCGATGGCGGCATAACGGCCGCCATCGCATCGCCAGCAAGCCGGCTCCTACAGGTCCCAATACGGCACTTCGCCAAAGCATTCGACAAAAAAGTCGATCACCGTCCTGACCTTCACCGACAGGCGTCGGCTGCCGGGCCAGAGCACGGCGATCTGCTGCGGCTCGAGACTGTTGGACACCTGATAGTCCCCCAGCACCGGCACCAGCGTGCCGTTGCGCACGGCCTCGCCGATCAACCACGACGGAAACATCACCAGCCCCAGGCCCTGCTCGGCGGCCTGGGTCAGGGTGTCGGCGTGGTTGCCGGTGATCGGCCCTTTCACCGTATAGGGTGTCCAGGGCAATTGGCCTTTGCGGAAAAACCAGCGCTGCAGGCCTGACACGCCTTTGTAGGCCAGGCATTGATGAACAGCGAGATCGTCTGGATGTTGTGGCGTGCCGTGGCGTTGCAGGTACGCCGGGCTCGCCGCGACCTGAAAGCGATGGGGCGCGAGGATCCGCCCCTGCATGCTGGAGTCATGCATTGGGCCAATGCGAAACAGCAGATCGGCGCCTTCCTGTAACGCCGAGACATAGCTGTCGGTCTGCTGAATGTCCAGTTGCAGTTTGGGATAGCGCGCACACAACTGCCCCAGCCACGGCGTCAAATGCCGCTGGCCGAACACCACCGGCGCGTTGATCCGTACCAGTCCGCTGGGCTCGCTTTGCTGTTCCTGCAGCGCCTGTTCGGCTTCCTCCAGTTGCACCAGCACCAGTCGCGCGTGTTCACCCAGCAATCGCCCGGCCTCGGTGGGCGTGACGGCGCGTGTGTGGCGATAAAGCAATTGCTGGCCCAGGGCCTGTTCCATCAATTGGATCTGGCGGGAAATCGAAGAGGGCGCCAGGCCCTCGCGGCGGGCGACTTCGGAAAAGCTGCCCTGATCGAGCACCGCGACAAACAGCCGAAGTGCCTTGAATCCCAGTTCGTTGAGGCCGTGCATGGTCAGTCCTGCTGTGCGAATTGCGCAAAAGTGTTATCCGGATGCTCCCATTTATCGCACAGCACTGCCAATCGATAATGCGCGCCATGTTTCCATGAACGGAGTTTTATCGATGCAGTCTTCCTCTCTCGACAACGTGGGTGCTTCAACGGCACCGAGCACCCGGCCAGGGTTGCGGCTATTGCTGCTGCCCCTGGTGATCCTGGCGGGCATGGGCCTGTCCGTGGAGGCCGGTTTGCTCGGGCCGTTGGGCGTTCAGGTCGGTCACCTGTGGGCGACCTTGAGCATTTTTGGCGTCGGCTCGGCGATTCTGTTTTTCCTGTTGCTGCTCAGCGGCCCGCGACAGGGCCCGGCGCTGAGCGAGTTACCGCGCTGGCAATTGATCGGCGGATTTCTCGGGCCGATCTATGTCGTTGTACTGACACTGGCAACACCGCACATCGGTATCGCGATGACCATGATCGCCATCCTGTCCGGGCAGGTCGGCAAAAGTGTGCTGATCGACCATTTCGGCTGGTTCGGCACCACTCGCAAGAAGGTCAACGCTGAACGCTGGCTGGCCTTGCTGCTGATTGTCGCGGCACTTGTCCTGATTGCACGGGGTTGATGATGAGTCTGATTATTTTGTTGGCAGTGGTCGTGGCGGCCGGGGCGATCCTGAGTGTGCAGGCGGCGATCAACGGGCGTCTGGGGGAAACGGTCGGGGTGTTGCGCAGCAGCTTGCTGACCTTCGTGGTGGGCGCGGTGCTGACCGGGTTGCTTATCGTGTTTTTTGAACCGGCCCACGCCGTGAGCCTGCTGGACGTGCCGAAGTGGCAGCTCAGCGGGGCGCTGTTTGGCGTGGTCTACATGATGGTCATGGTCGGTGCGGTGCCGCGGGTGGGTACGGCGGTGGCGACGGTGGCGGTGATCGTCGGGCAACTGGGGATGGGGATGCTGATCGATAATTTTGGCTGGCTGGGCAACCCGGCGATCGAGTTATCGGGGAGCCGGGTGTTGGCGATGGTGCTGTTGGGGCTGGCCCTGGTGTTCATGTACCGCAGCAGCAGTCGGGTTGCGGGTTGAACGGTCAGGTGTCCGCTTGATCAACTCCTACACTGGTACAACGGGTTGCTGATGCGGCCCGCCGACGACCACTGCCCAAGGAGTCAGCGCCATGACCGATGAAAAAAGTGACTGTGACTGTCCGAAATGCAACTGCAAGCTCGGTGAACATCCGATCGTGCGCCACGGCAAGCATTACTGCTGTGAAGCCTGTGCCAAGCACCACGAGCACGGCGAAGAGTGCGCCCATAAAGGCTGCAAGTGCGCCCACTGACACTTGCAGCACGGGACGTGGGGCCTAGTCGGGCTCCACTTCCAGTTTCAGGCTGTCGTCGTCAAGCCGTTCGCTGTGGCGCACGGTGCCGGCGAGGCGTCGTCCATCGACCCTCACCACCACCGTCTTGGCCTGCTCCAGGTCTTCCGGCAATGGCGCTGGAACGCGGATCGCGAAGCGCATTGGATCATCTTCGACCTGTTCCAGGCCGACCCGGCATTCGGTGCTCTTGGTGATGCGGCCGAACAACGTATCCAGACCGTAGTCCAGATGTGCAGGGCTGCTGACGAGTGTCATTTACTGATCCCCCAATCCTAAGCGCTGCCGGGCTAACCGGCCGGGCGCCACTTGACGTTTTCCACGCCGAATTTTTCCGCCATCGGTTTGCTGGTCTTCTGCACTTTTTCGCGGCCGAAGCGAGGGATACGTCCGACCCCCGCGTCGCAGCTTGCCCAATGCCATGCCTCCGCGTTGTCCATTTTGTCCAGACGGATGATGAACGACTTGGGGACGCCATGAAGAGTGTATTCAATGACGAACAGTTTTGCGTTGTTCATAGAGCCTTTCTTCCTCCCTGTGTACATAGAGGGATCGTTGGGCGATAAGAAAATTCATTCGGATTGGCGGACGGTGAGTTCATGACCGCTTCGCGAGCCGGCTCACTGCCACAGAGGCAGCGGCCGCTCTGCTAGAATCGGCCCCATTGACCCCATGAGGTGCCCTATGAGCGAACCGATTCGCCTGACCCAATACAGCCATGGCGCTGGTTGCGGCTGCAAGATTTCTCCCCAGGTGCTGGAAGTGATTCTGGCCGGCAGCGGTGCGCAGAATCTTGATCCGAAACTCTGGGTCGGCAATGCCTCGCGCGACGATGCGGCGGTGTATGCCATCGATGCAGAGCGCGGCGTGGTATCGACCACCGACTTCTTCATGCCGATCGTCGACGATCCTTTCGATTTCGGCCGTATTGCCGCCACCAATGCCATCAGCGACATCTACGCCATGGGCGGCGATCCGTTGATGGCGATCGCGATCCTCGGCTGGCCGGTCAACGTCTTGGCGCCGGAGATTGCCCGGGAAGTGATTCGCGGCGGGCGCGCGGTGTGCGATGAGGCCGGGATTCCCCTGGCCGGCGGGCATTCGATCGACGCACCGGAGCCGATCTTCGGCCTGGCCGTTACGGGGCTCGTGGAAAAGCGCCACATGAAGCGCAACGACACGGCCACGGCCGGCTGCCTGTTGTACCTGACCAAACCCCTGGGCATCGGCGTGCTGACCACGGCTGAGAAGAAAGGCAAATTACGCAACGCCGATATCGGCCTGGCCCGGGACTGGATGTGCACCCTGAACAAACCCGGCAGCCGTTTCGGCAAGCTCGAGGGCGTGACGGCGATGACCGATGTCACCGGTTTCGGCCTGCTCGGGCACCTGGTCGAAATGGCCGACGGCAGCGGCCTCACCGCGCGCATCGGGTATGACCGGGTACCGCGCTTGCCGGGCGTCGAGTATTACCTCGACCAGGGCTGCGTGCCGGGCGGCACACTGCGCAATTACGACAGCTACGCCAGCAAGGTCGGGCGCCTCCAGGAACTGCACAAGCGAGTGCTGTGCGACCCGCAAACCAGCGGTGGCCTGCTGATCGCCGTGACGCCTGAAGGCAACGCCGAGTTTCTAGCGGTCGCTGCCGAACTGGGGCTGGACCTGGCGCCGATCGGCGAACTGGTGGAGCGACAGAGCCACGCGGTCGAGGTGTCCTGATGCCTGTCGACTGCACCGATTACCGCGACATTTTTCTCAGCGATCGACCGATGATGGATGCCCGTGCACCGGTCGAGTTTCTCAAGGGCGCGTTCCCCGGCGTGGTCAACCTGCCGCTGATGAACGATCTGGAACGGCAACGGATTGGCACCTGCTACAAGCAACAAGGCCAGCAGGCGGCGATCGAGCTGGGCCATCAATTAGTGTCCGGCGCCATCAAGGCCGAGCGCATCCAGGCTTGGGCGGATTTTGCCCGGGCCCATCCTGATGGCCTGTTGTATTGCTTCCGTGGTGGATTGCGCTCGCAGATCGTCCAGCAATGGCTCAAGGACGAGGCGGGCATCGACTATCCGCGGGTGGGCGGCGGCTACAAGGCCCTGCGTACCTTCCTCCTGGAAACCATGGACCAGGCCGTCTCCCAGTGCGATTTCGTGTTACTGGGCGGCATGACCGGCACCGGTAAAACCGACGTGCTCACGCAACTGGACAACGGCCTGGACCTCGAGGGGCATGCCAACCATCGCGGTTCCAGTTTCGGCAAACGCGTCACTGGCCAGCCGTCCAACATCGACTTTGAAAACTGCCTGGCGGTGGACGTGTTGAAAAAACGCGCCCGCGGCATCGAACAGTTCGTGCTCGAAGACGAGAGCCGCGCGGTCGGCAGTTGCGCGCTGCCACTGCCGTTGTACCAGGGCATGCAGCAGTTTCCGATGGTATGGCTCGAAGACAGCCTGCACGGGCGAGTCGAGCGGATCCTGCGCGATTACGTGGTGGATTTGTGTGCCGAGTTCATCGGTGCCCATGGCGAGGAAGGTTTTACGCTGTTTTCCGAGCGTTTGCTGGCGAGCCTGAACAATGTGCGCAAACGCCTGGGCGGTGAACGGCACCAGCGGATGCTGATCCTGATGGAAGACGCGCTGGCCGAACAGGGGCGCAGTGGTGCGGTGGATTTGCACCGGGCGTGGATCGAAGGGTTGCTGGTGGAGTATTACGACCCGATGTACGTCTTTCAGCGGGAGAAGAAAGGGGCGCGGATCGAGTTTGCGGGGGAGCGGGAGGCGGTGTTGGCGTATCTGCGCGAGCGGGGTGGTCGGCGCGGGTGAGGGTGGTTTTGCCGGCCCTATCGCGAGCAAGCTCGCTCCCACGGTAGATCTTCAGTGAACACAAATTTTGTGTACGACGACGATCCACTGTGGGAGCGAGCTTGCTCGCGATGGCGTCATGCCAGGCACTGCACAACTCAGGTCGGGCAAGTCTGCTGCCCGTTGTCCAACCCCTGCTTGTAGCTGTGGCTCTGCAGACTGGCCTTGCCGTTGTGCCAGGTCAGGGTCAGCACATACAGCGAGTCGTAGTCATTGGACTCCCAGTCCTCGGTGATTTTCTGTTTCTGGCCAACGGCTTCACCGGCGACCTTGTTGATCAGTTCCGGCAGATAGCCGTGGGACCAGGCGGTGTAGATGACCGAGTTGTGGTACTTGTCGTGCAGCAGTTCATCGGCCAGGTCGCTGGTGTCGTTGGCCGAGAAGTTGATGTTCACCGGCAAACCGAGCTTGATCGCGCTGGGGCTGATGGTCATCAAGGGGCGGATGTAGCTGTAGGAGTTGTCCAGTTCGCCTTCCTCGACGTTGCGCGTCGGGTTGGCGGCAAACACGTAGTCGGCCTTGCCGAATTTTTCCGGCAGCAGCGTGGCCAGGTCGATGGCGCGGTTCAAACCCTGGCAATTGAGCTGGCCCAGGCCGCCCTCAGGCTTTTCCGCATGGCGCAGGAACACCAGGGTCTGGGTGCCATCCGCCGGCTGGGCGCGACTTTCACGGGCCTCCAGCGCCAAAAACAACGCGCTGGTCACCAGCAAGGCGGGCAGGATCAAATAAGCGCGACGTTTGAAGTGTTGGGTGAATTTCAACGGATTGATCATGGAGTAAACGGTTCTTCAGCGCATTGAGTTAAGGCTGACAAACCTTTGCACCGCGACTTTCCTGCGTCGGGTGTTTTCCATGTCGTGAAGCCGGTCCGTTTCAAAGGGACGCATCTCAGAGTCCTCTGAGGCCCGTTTGGTTCGATTCCGGCCGAGAGCGCAGCACTTTACCGGTAACCTTGCACGGGTTGGAGCAAAGGTTATCGACAGGATGTTGCGAAATTATGGACACCCTACACTAGCCGGCACGCCAGCGCGCCGTGATCTCGCTTGATCTCCACCATCATTGATATTCATGGCGCCAGACGCCGCAGCCCGGGTTATCTCCATTATGATCGGCATTCTCAATTTTCCCGTGGATGCCCACATGACCGATTTGTCTGCGTTCCCCATCACCCGAAAATGGCCGGCCCAGTACCCGGAGTGGATTCAGCTGTACTCCTTGCCGACCCCCAATGGCGTCAAGGTATCGATCATGCTTGAAGAGATCGGCCTGCCCTATGAGCCCCATCGCGTGGGCTTCGAGAGCAACGACCAGATGTCCCCCCGAGTTCCTGTCGCTGAACCCGAACAACAAGATCCCGGCCATTCTCGATCCACATGGCCCGGACGACCAGCCGTTGCCGCTGTTCGAGTCCGGGGCGATCCTGATCTACCTCGCCGACAAGAGCGGGCAGTTGCTGGCCCAGGAATCGGCAGCACGTTACGAGACCATCCAGTGGCTGATGTTTCAGATGGGTGGCATTGGCCCGATGTTCGGCCAGCTCGGTTTCTTCAATAAATTCGCCGGCAAGGACTTCGAAGACAAGCGTCCACGCGACCGCTATGTGGAAGAAAGCCGACGCCTGCTCAGCGTCCTCGACAAGCGACTTGAAGGGCGCGACTGGATCATGGGCGAGCGTTACACCATCGCCGACATCGCGACCTTCCCGTGGGTGCGCAACCTGATCGGCTTCTATGAAGCGGGCGATCTGGTGGGTATCCAGAACTTCCCCAACGTCACCCGGGTGCTGGAGAAATTCCTCGCGCGGCCGGCGGTGAAGCGCGGGCTGGAAATTCCGAAACCAATCGCAAATTAAACCCTTACCCCCTGTAGGAGCGAGCTTGCTCGCGAAAAACGCCAGGGCAACGCGATCCTTCAGACTGTGCGCGTTATCATTGACGACCATCGCGAGCGAGCTCGCTCCTACAGTTTTCAGGAATACCCATGTCCAGTCAGTTCCCCGAAGCACGTCCCCGCCGTCTGCGCCGCAATGCGAGCCTGCGCAGTCTGTTCCAGGAAACCGAATTCAGCCTGAACGATCTGGTGCTGCCGATTTTCGTTGAAGAAGAAATCGACGACTTCGTGCCGATCAAGAGCATGCCCGGGGTGATGCGCATTCCCGAGTCGAAGCTGGCTGGCGAGATCGAGCGTTATGCCCGGGCCGGGATCAAGTCGGTGATGACCTTTGGTGTGTCCCACCACCTGGACAGCGACGGCAGCGACACCTGGCACGACAACGGCCTGGTGTCACGCATGTCGCGCATCGCCAAGGATGCGGTGCCGGAAATGATCGTCATGTCCGACACCTGTTTCTGTGAGTACACCGACCACGGGCATTGTGGCGTGATGCACAATCACGAGGTCGATAATGACCAGACCCTGCTCAACCTCGGCAAACAGGCGGTGGCCGCCGCCCGTGCCGGCGCTGACGTGATTGCCCCGTCCGCGGCCATGGACGGGCAGGTCCAGGCCATCCGCCGGGCACTGGATGCCGCCGGGTTCACCCAGACGCCGATCATGGCCTATTCGACCAAATTCGCCTCGGCGCTTTATGGTCCGTTCCGCGAAGCCGGGGGCAGCGCGCTCAAGGGCGACCGCAAAAGCTACCAGATGAACCCGATGAATCGCCGTGAGGCGGTACGTGAGTCGCTGCTGGACGAGCAGGAAGGCGCCGACGCGCTGATGGTCAAGCCGGCCGGTGCGTACCTGGACATCATCCGCGACATTCGCGAAGCCTCGCGCCTGCCCTTGTCGGCGTATCAGGTGAGCGGCGAGTACGCGATGATCAAGTTCGCCGCACAGGCCGGGGCCATCGACGAGGATCGTGTGGTGCGCGAAAGCCTCGGCGCGATCAAGCGCGCAGGGGCCGACCTGATTTTCACCTACTTTGCGATGGACCTGGCACTGGCCGGAATCTGAAAAAAACCGGTCAGGGCGCGCCAAAATACGGGCGGATGCCGTGATCGCGGAAATACCGTTCGATGACCTTGGGGTCCGAGCAGGTTTCGGCGATCGCCACATAGGTGTCCGGGCGTAACAGGTAAAAGCCGTTACGCCCAAGGCCCGCCGCTTCGAATGCCGGGCGCCAGTAGAATACATGCAGCGGCAGATGGTGCTCGTGGCACCAGGCGATCATCTCGTCGCTGGTGTCGCCATACACGTGCACCTGCCAGGTCGGGCATTTGAGCGGCCCAAAATTGTCCCCTTCACCGTCATGGGCCCACGGCAGGCGATCACCGCCATGCACGTGCCCGGCGACCCCCGTGCTCAAGGGCATGCCGCGATAGTTGAGGGTGATCTGCGACACCGTGCGAAACAGGAACTCGCGGCTGCTTTCAAACGAGGCCATTTTCGGAATCAGGAAGGGTGCCAGCCGTGTGCGCAGCAGATCGGCGATAGAACCTTCGGCGGTGACGAAGGTGAACACCCGGTCGGTGGTGGCCACCAGTTTGCGGGCGAAGGCGATGCGCTCGGTTTCGTAGGTATCGAGCAGTTTTGCCTCGGCACCGCCGCTCAGGACCGCCGCGAGCTTCCAGGCCAGGTTGATGGCATCGCCAATCCCGGTGTTCATGCCCTGGCCCCCCGCAGGGCTGTGCACATGGGCAGCATCGCCCAACAGGAAGGCGCGGGCGCTGCGAAAGTGATCGGCCACCCGATGATGCACGCGGTAGGTCGAGAACCAGTTCAGTTGTTCGACCTTGACCTGCATATGTTCGATGGCGCGACTGCTCACGTCTTTGAATTGCAGGGTGTGCGCCTGTTCGGCGCGTTCGTCGCGCACGGTGCCGATCAAGCGCGCTCGACCGCTGCCGGCCAGCGGGAATACTGCAAGGAAATCCGCTTCATCCAGGTCCACATGCAATTCGCCATTGAAGGCCGGGCCGCTGGCCTGGACGTCGGCGACGTAGAACACCTGCTGGTAGGTACCGCCGGGAAAACCGGTGTCCAGGGTCTTGCGCACGATCGAACGGGCGCCGTCGCAACCGGCCAGGTAGCAGGCCTGGCAGGTTTCCTGCTGGCCGTCGGGCAGGCGCAGCGTGGCGCTGATGCCGTCATCGGTTTGCTCGAAACCTTCGAGTTCGGTGTTGCGTTCCACCGTGATGCCGAAGGATTGCAGGCGCTCGATCAATAGCCGTTCGTGTTCGTCCTGGGGGAAGATTTCGAGGAAGGAGTAGGGCGTCAGGCCCTCGCCGACGCGGCTCAACGGCAGGTGCGCCACGGGCTGGCCTTTGACCCAGAAATTCGCGGCGGCTACCCGATGACCCTTGTGCACGATGGCGTCGGCCAGGTCCAGCTGGCGATACAGCTCCAGCGTGCGCGCCTGCACCGCCAGCGCCCGCGAGGTGGTGCCCGGTGCAGAGGTCTTGTCGACGATCCGCACGCGCACCCCCAGTTTGCTCAGCCATAGCGCCAGGACCAGCCCGGTCGGGCCGGCGCCGATGATCAACACATCGCTACGCTGCATGAGCCAGTCCTCCTGGGCGTGTGCAGCAAGTATGGTCCAGCCTTGCGCAGCGGCCAGGCTGACCGCTGAATGGAAAAATACCTGTGGGAAATACCTGTGGGAGCGAGCTTGCTCGCGATGATCTCAGGTGCGCCGCGCTGCCCGGTAAGCGCGCGTTATCGTTCACGACCATCGCGAGCAAGCTCGCTCCCACATAATCAGAAGTCGATAGTCCCCGACAGCTTGGCCACCCGTGGTTCGCCTTGGGTCAGGAAGCCGCCCTGGGCCGATTCCCAGTACTTCTTGTTGGCCACGTTTTCCACGCCAAAGCGCAAGGTCACGTCCTTTTCCTGCACCTTGAAGGCGTAGCGGGCACCGGCATCGAAGCGGTTCCAGGTCGGCAGGCTGAGGTTGTTCGCCGCGTCGGCGTATTGACCGCCGGTACGCAGCATCCGACCGTTCAACGCGACGCCTTGCAGGCCGGGGACGTCCCAATCGACGCTGGCGTTGAACTGGAAGGTCGGCACGCCAATGGCCCGGTTACCGTCGTTGAGGCCACCCTGGGTTTTCTTCAGTTCGGTGTCCATCACGGTCACCCCGCTGAGCAGGCGCAGGCCGTCGAGGGGTTCGCCGAAGACGTTGAGTTCCACGCCTTTGTTGATCTGCTCGCCCTTGTGCACGAAACGCGCGGTGCCGGCGTCGATGACTTCGGTGTAGCCATCGGCCGGTTGTTCGATGCGATAGACGCCGAAGGTGGCGCCGTAGGTGCCCATGTCGACCTTCACACCGGCTTCGAGCTGTTTGGAGCGGGCCGGGGCAAAGACTTCACCGCCGTTGACCACCACCCGCGAGCCGGCAGTGTTGGGGGCTGTCGGGCCTTCGGCCAGGCCTTCGATACGGTTGGCGTAGAACGACACGTGTTCCCACGGCTTGAACACGATGCCGTACACCGGGGTGGTGATCGATTCGTCGTAGTTGGAGGTGCGGGTTCCCGTGCCATAGGCATAACCCTGGACCACCAGTTGCTGGCGACGCACACCGACGGTCACCAGCAGGCGATCGTCGAAGAAGCCCAGTGTGTCGGACACCGCGCCGCTGCGCACGAAGGTTTTGCCGGTGATGCCCGGATCGTGCAGGTCGCCGCCGGAGAAATCGCCCTGGGGCGCCGGCACGTCGACCGGGTGGTAGATGTTGTTGGGGTAGCGGGTCAGGTCGAAATCAAAGGCATTGCGCTGCTGGGTCCAGATCCCGGCCAGGCCGAAATTGAGTTGGTGGCTGACGGGGCCGGTGGCGAATACGCCGTTGAGGCCGGCCATGGCGCTGCTGTTGTCCTCGTCATGGGGAATGAACGAGCCGGTGGTCACGGAACTGCCATCGTTGCCGACCAGGGTCGTGCCGTCGTACTTGCCGACTTCGCGGGTGTGCGTGGCGCCAGCGGCGGCGTAGGCGGTCCAGCTTTCATTGAGGTCGTACTCGGCGCGCAGCATGCCGAAGGTATCTTCGATCTGGCTGAAGCCCCACTTCTGCGCATAATTGGTGTCGGCCGATGGCGCATCGGGGATGTGAGTGGTATTGCCGAGGTTGACCGAGCTGCGGCCGCCGTTGATGCGCTCCTTGGAATAGATGAAGTCGCCGGACAGGCGCAGGGCATCGCCGCGGTAGTCGAGGCCGATGGCGAATAGCTTGGAGCGCTGGTTTTCATCGTCGATGGCGGTATCGCCTTCACGCTGGGACAGGTTGATCCGTGCGCCGAAGCGGTTGTCCTCGCCAAAGCGCTGGCCGACGTCCAGGTGTTCGCCGATACGCCCTTCATCGCTGATGTCGGTGGTGAAGCGCCGCAACGGCACGTCAGCGGCGCGCTTGGGTTGCAGGTTGACGCCGCCGCCGATGCCCGAGCCGGACGGAGTCACGCCATTGATGAAGGCGTTCGGGCCCTTGAACACTTCGACGCGCTCCAGGGCGTCGGTGGAAATGATTTGCCGCGGCAAAATGCCGTACAGGCCGTTGAAGGAGATGTCGTCGCCGTTCAGTGGCAGCCCGCGGATCATGAAGGTCTGGGCCTGGTTGGAAAACCCGGAGGCTTGGCGCACCGACGAATCGTTGAGCAGCACATCGCCCACGGTTTCGGCTTGCTGGTCGCGGATCAGTTCTTCGGTGTAGGCGGTGACGCTGAAGGGCACGTCCATGATGTCCTGGTTGCCCAGCACCCCCAGTTGCCCACCGCGCGCGACCTGGCCGCCAGCGTATACCGGGGGCAGGTCGGACGAAGAGGGCGCCTGGGCATTGACGTTAACGTCGTCCAGCACCAGCGCTGAAGAGTTGGTTGGCGCGGGTGTCGCGGCGTGGGCCGTGACCGACAATGAGCAAAACAAGGCCAGTAGCGTAGGACGGTAAGGTATGCCGGTTCGGGCTGGAGTCATGATGGAATGGGTTCCTGGGCGGCGCCGCCGCTGATAAAAAGTTATGACGGCGCGGAACTCCTTGCGCAAATGCGACTCCTGGCGCGAATGATAGGAGTTCTCAGTCATATCCTGCAATCAATTTGTATGACGGTGTGTAGGTAACGTTTCATGGGCACCAGAGGAACAGCCGGGCTCACGCCACGGTCATAGCCTGGACCATGCCATTGGTCGTATGGTTAACCGGTTAAACGAACGCCCTGGAGCAACATGCAAGCCCATCGATTGATCATGAGCATCACCGCGTTGCTGGTGCTGGCCGGTTGCAGCAGCCAGCGCACCCAGGAACCGCTGGCGCGCAAGCCCGCCGAGGTCAAGGCGCAGATCGTGCGCCTGCTGCCGGCCAAGACTGTCGATCGCCAGGGGTGGGCCACTGACATCTATGCCGCGTTTGCCGCGCAGGATATTGCACCGACCACGCAAAACATTTGTGCCGTGCTGGCGGTCACCGAGCAGGAATCGACCTTTCAGGTTGATCCCCGCGTGCCGGGGCTGGGCAAGATCGCCCGGGAGGAAATCGATCGCCGGGCATCCAAGGCGCATATCCCCGAACTGTTGGTCAGCGGTGCGCTGCGGGTCAGTTCACCCAACGGCAAGACCTACAGCGACCGGCTGAATGCGGCGCGCAGCGAACGGGAACTGAGCGCGATTTTCGATGACTTCATCGGCATGGTGCCCATGGGCAAGACCCTGTTCGCCGGCTTCAACCCGGTGCACACCGGCGGGCCGATGCAGGTCAGCATCGACTTTGCCGAACAGCAGGCCAAAGGCTATCCGTATCCGGTGGAGGGCTCGATACGACGCGAAGTCTTTACCCGGCGCGGCGGCATGTACTTCGGCATCGCGCATTTGCTCGGTTATCCGGTGAGCTACAAGCAACCCTTGTACCGCTTCGCCGATTTCAACGCCGGTTGGTATGCCAGTCGCAACGCCGCCTTCCAGAACGCCGTAAGCCGGGCCTCGGGCATTCCACTGGCGCTGGACGGCGACCTGGTTCGCTACGATTCGATCATGCCCGGCAGCACCGAACTGGCGGTGCGCACCCTGGGCAAGCAGCTGGGCATGCGCAACCCGACGATCAGGGATCAATTGGAGGAGGGCAACACCCTAGCGTTCGAGGACAGCGAACTCTATCAGCGGGTCTTCGCCCTGGCCGAACAGCCCGAAGGTCGTGCCCTGCCGCGTGCGGTATTGCCGGGCATCGTGCTGCAAAGCCCGAAAATCACCCGCAAGCTCACCACCGCCTGGTTCGCCAAACGGGTCGACGAGCGTTACCAGCGCTGCATGGCGCGTTGAACGCGGCGCTGCAATTCCCTTGATGGCCGTGATGTTACAGTCGTCGGACGGTCGAGGCGTGGTCGATGGCGCCTTCTACACTGCATAGCGGGGTGCTGATCTCGGCCAATCAGGAGGCGTGCATGTATCAACTCTACGGACATCAGAACTCTGGCGCGGCAGCGATCGAGGCCGCACTGGAGCTGTGCGAGATCGCCTATCGCTTCATCGATGTCGAGACCTCCCCGGAGGCCGCCCAGGCACTGGAGAAGCTTAATCCGCTCAAGCAGATCCCGACGCTGCAGCTGCCCGACGGCGGCATCCTCACCGAGAGCGCGGCGATCCTGATTCATCTCGGGCTGACGTTTCCCCAGTCGAACCTGTTGCCGGCCGACCCTGCCGACCGTGACCAGGCCATTCGTGGCCTGGCGTTCATCGTCAGCAATTGTTATGCGGCCATCGGCATCATCGATTACCCGGAACGCTGGCTGGCCGGGGCGGATGAAGCGTCGCGGCAAAACCTCATGGCCGGTGCCCGGCAGCGTCTGCACTGGAGTTGGGAAGTGTTTGCCGACCAGTTTTCCGCGGAGTTGTATTTGGGTGACGAGACACCGGGAGCGCTGGATGTGCTGGCGGCGGTGGTCACGCGGTGGGCGGGCAGCCGCGAGCATTTGCGCCGGACCCGGCCGGGTTTTTCCGCCTGGCTGGAACGGATTGACCGGCACCCGACATTGGCGCCGGTGTTTGCCCGGCATTGGCCTTCGTAAACTCATCAACTCCTCCCCTGTGGGAGCGAGCTTGCTCGCGATGGTGTCAGTCGACACCTGTGCAACTGATCCACCATCGCGAGCAAGCTCGCTCCTACAGGTACAGAGGAATCGTCATTCGCCGCGGATGTATTGCTCCAGCTGGCGAATCAGCTCGGCCTGTTCGGCGATGGCTTCCTTGACGAGGTCGCCGATCGACAGCAGGCCGATCAACTTGCCGTTTTCCACCACCGGCAGGTGGCGCAGGCGTCTGTCGGACATGATGCCCAGGCAGGTGTCGACGGTTTGATGGGTGTCCACGGTAATGACGGGCGATACCATGATGTCGCGTACCGGCGTACCCACGGAGGAGCGGCCATGCAGCACCAGTTTGCGCGCGTAGTCGCGTTCACTGATGATGCCCAGCACCTCGTCATTCTCCACCACCAGCAAGGCACCGACGTTTTTTTCAGCCATCTTCATCAGCGCTTCGAGCACCATGTGATCCGGTTTGATCTGGTGCACTTCCTGGTTCTTCTGATCTTTCATCTTGAGCAGTTGCGCGACGGTTTTCATGGCGGTTTCCCGGGTGTTGTCGTTGTCCTTGAAGGATCGTAGACCCAGGCGTTGAGGGCAAGGGCGAATGCGGCAGATAGCATGCAAAAAACGTCATCCGGCGGTTTTTTTCTGTTAAACCAAAAAGATCGCAGCCTTCGGCAGCTCCTACAGGGGAAATGCGTTCTTCTGTGGAGCTGCCGAAGGCTGCGATCTTTTCCAGGCTAACGCGTAGAATCACCCTCTGAATCAACGTTGAGGTTTGCAGTGGTGGATTTACCCCAGGGCTTCGTCCTGACCCGGCATTGGCGCGACACACCGGCGGGCACCGAAGTCGAGTTCTGGCTGGCGACCGACAGCGGCCCCCGGCGCATCCGCCTGCCTCATCAGCCGTCGGTGGCGTTCATCCCGGCTGAGCAGCGCGAGCAGGCCGAGGCGCTGTTGCGCGACGAAAAGAACGTCGAGCTCAAGCCCCTGGCCCTGCTGGAT
Source organism: Pseudomonas sp. PLMAX (assembly GCF_046042685.1). Classification (NCBI taxonomy): domain Bacteria; kingdom Pseudomonadati; phylum Pseudomonadota; class Gammaproteobacteria; order Pseudomonadales; family Pseudomonadaceae; genus Pseudomonas; species Pseudomonas sp. PLMAX. The sequence continues at coordinate 2,152,663 of NZ_CP064949.1, forward strand.
TTCGAACATCGCCCGGTGCTCGGCCTGTATTGCCAGCAGCACGGGCAACTGATGCGCCTGGAAACCGCGCTGCGCCGGGCAGGCGTCGAAGTGTACGAGGCCGATGTGCGCCCGCCGGAGCGCTACATGATGGAACGGTTCATTACCGCACCGGTACGTTTTGGCGGTACACCGGATGCCGATGGCCTGCTGCTCGATGCACAGATGAAACCCGATCCGGACTACCGACCCAGCCTGAAACTGGTGTCCCTGGACATCGAGACCACCGCCCAGGCCGAGTTGTATTCCATCGCCCTGGAAGGCTGCGGCGAGCGTCAGGTCTACATGCTCGGCCCGCCCAATGGCGACCACAGCGCGGTGGATTTCCAGCTTGAATACTGCGAGTCGCGAACCCTGTTGCTGAAAAAGCTCAACGACTGGTTCGCCCGCCACGACCCCGACGCCATCATCGGCTGGAACGTCGTGCAGTTCGACCTGCGGGTACTGCATGAACACGCCCGGCGCCTGGGCGTGCCGCTGAAACTGGGGCGTGGCGGCGAGGAAATGCAATGGCGCGAACACGGCAGCGGCAACCACTATTTTGCCTCCGCTGCCGGCCGCCTGATCATCGACGGCATCGAGTCCTTGCGCTCGGCGACCTGGAGTTTCCCCTCTTTCAGCCTGGAAAACGTCGCGCAAACCCTGCTGGGCGAAGGCAAGGCGATCGATAACCCGTACCAGCGCATGGATGAAATCAACCGCATGTTCGCCGAGGACAAGCCGGCGCTGGCCAAGTACAACCTCAAGGACTGCGAGCTGGTCACGCGGATCTTCGCCAAGACCGAGCTGCTCAAGTTCCTCCTGGAGCGGGCCAGTGTCACCGGGTTGCCGGCCGATCGCATGGGCGGCTCGGTGGCGGCGTTCACCCACCTGTACATGCCGCTGATGCACCGTCAGGGCTTCGTGGCGCCCAACCTTGGCAGCAAGCCGGCGCAAGCCAGCCCCGGCGGTTTTGTCATGGACTCGCAGCCGGGGCTGTACGAGTCGGTACTGGTGTTCGACTACAAAAGCCTCTACCCGTCGATCATCCGCACCTTCCTCATCGACCCGGTAGGCCTGATCGAAGGGCTCAAGCACCCCGACAACCAGGATTCGGTACCGGGTTTTCGCGGCGCACGGTTCTCCCGCACCCGGCATTGCCTGCCGGCCATCGTCGCCCGGGTCGCCGAAGGCCGGGAAACCGCCAAGCGAGAGCACAACGCGCCGCTGTCCCAGGCGCTGAAGATCATCATGAACGCGTTCTATGGCGTGCTGGGCTCCAGTGGCTGCCGCTTTTTCGACACGCGCCTGGCGTCATCCATCACCTTGCGTGGCCACGAGATCATGCTGCGCACCCGAGAGCTGATCGAGGCCCAGGGCCACACGGTGATCTACGGCGACACCGACTCGACCTTCGTCTGGCTGCGGCGCGCCCACGGCCAGCAGGAAGCCGCGCAGATCGGCCGCGCGCTGGTCGATCACGTCAACCAGTGGTGGCGCGAGCATGTACGCCGCGAGTACGGCCTGGATAGCGTGCTGGAGCTGCAGTTCGAAACCCACTACAAACGCTTCCTCATGCCGACCATTCGCGGTGCGGAGGAGGGCAGCAAGAAGCGTTACGCGGGGTTGGTCACGCGCGCCGATGGCAGTGACGAGATGGTCTACAAGGGCCTGGAAACCGTGCGCACCGACTGGTCGCTGCTGGCCCGGCAATTCCAGCAGGAGCTGTATTCGCTGATCTTCCACCGCAAGCCCTATCAGGACTATGTGCGCGAGTACGTGCGCAAGACCCTGGCCGGTGAGTTCGACGAGCGTTTGATCTACCGCAAGCGCCTGCGCCGCACGCTTGACGACTACCAGCGCAACGTCCCGCCTCATGTACGGGCGGCGCGCATCGCCGATGATTACAACGATCGCCAGGGCCGCCTGCGGCAGTACCAGAATGGCGGCTGGATCAGCTACGTGATCACCGTCGCCGGCCCCGAGCCGCTGGAAATCCGCAGTGCGCCGATTGATTACGACCACTACATCAGCCGGCAGCTGCAACCGGTGGCGGACGCGATCCTGCCCTTTGTCGACGACGATTTCTCAACCCTGGTGGGGGGGCAGCTGGGCTTGTTTTGAGTCCATCAGCGACAGCGTCCAGTCATCCAGGATGCCGTGGAAATACTGGTTCAAGGCTTGATGAAAGAGGCTGTCGGCGGCCGCTATCTGGGCAAACAAGGTCATCGAGGAGCGAAACTTCAGGTCATCGGGATGGCCGAAAATCGCTGCCACCGAGCGCTGCGGGATGTCCAGCACTTGCTGGGTACAAGTCCTTAGCCGGGCACCCAGCAGCGGGTGATCGAGATAGGCCTGTGCTTCCTGCCGGGAGCGGATCGCGAAGCGGCGCGACATGTCGCTGTCACCCAGCCCGGCAAATTGCGGGAAAATGAACCACATCCAGTGACTGCGCTTGTGGCCGGCCTCCAGTTCGACTTGAACCCGGTCGAACACCGGGTTCTGCGCCTGGATAAAGCGTTGCAGGTTAAAGACGTCCGGTTGATCGGTGCTTCTCATATCGAAGCCCTCTGTCACCGCGATGGCTTAGACCATGGCCAACCGCTGCTTGCGTTTGGGCGCCTGAAACGCTTGGTCCAGCGCCTCCAGATCCCCAGCCTCCAGCTTCAACCGTGCCGCTTGCGCATTGAGTTGCACATGTTCCGGGCGGACAGCCTTGGGGATGGCGATCACGCCGTCCTGGCGCAGCAGCCATGCCAGCGCGACCTGGGCAGGCGTGGCGTCGTGGCCAGCAGCTACTTGTTTGAGCGTAGCATTGGCCAGCATGTTCCCTGCCTGGCCGATCGGACAATAGGCCATGACCGGCATCCCGTGTGCCTTGCACCAGGGCAAGAGATCGAATTCTATGCCGCGCTCTTCCAGGTTGTAGAGTACCTGATTGGTGGCGCAGGCCTCCTTTGCCGGGAGTTCCAGCATGTCGTCGAGATCAAGGTTGGACACGCCCCAACGGCCAATCTTGCCGGCTTCACGCAGGCGTTCGAAAGCCTCGACCGTTTCTTCCAGGGGATACTGGCCCCGCCAATGCAACAGGTACAGGTCGATAGTCTCGGTTTTCAGCCGCCGCAGGCTGCGCTCGCACGCCTGGGGAATGCCCTGGCGGCTGGCGTTGTGCGGGTAGACCTTGCTGACGAGAAAGACCCGGTCGCGCTGGCCGGCGATGGCATCACCCACCACGATCTCGGCGCCGCCTTCGGCGTACATTTCTGCGGTGTCGATCAGGGTCATGCCCAGTTCGATGCCCAGGCGCAGGGCGGCGACTTCCTCTTTATGACGGGCGGGGTCTTCGCCCATTTGCCAGGTGCCCTGGCCGATCACGGGTACCTGGGTGCCGGCCAATTGCTGGGTGCGCATGCTTGCTCCTTTTAGTGATATTTCGGTTGGCATCAGGATAGACCCAAGGGTTCCATCCCGACGGCCAACTGCACGCGGATGTACCCGATCCCCTGCAGGAGCTGGCTTGCCAGCGATTAACGCCAGAGCGCCGCGATGAACCTGACATCACGCGTTATCGTTGACGACCATCGCTGGCAAGCCAGCTCCTACAAGGTAAGCGGCTGCGTTCCGGTTCTGCTCCCAAAACTGCCGGTGATCGATTGCCAACCCTCCCCACCGCACTTTTCCCCATCTACCGGCTCTATCCATTGCCAGCCGACGGCGATCCCCACCGCCGGCCCATGTCCAAGTTCAATGCCCATGGCCCAAGTTTCACCCCACATCATCCGCTCAATCCGTCGCCATCGCCTGCTGCTGGCCGGTCTGTCGCTGTTGCTGGCCAGCGGTTGCAGCCACCAACCCGGCAACGACCTGTTCACCCAGATACGCGAAGGCAAACCCCAGGAGTTCCTGCAAACCAGCGTCGACCGCATGGCCACGCTGGCCATGCGCGACAACCTCGACAGCCTTTACCTGCTGATGGGCAAGCTGTACCTGCGCAACCCCGAGGAATTGAAGAAATCCGGCTTCCTCGATGCCCGTACCGCCGGCAAGCAGGTGCGCATGGCCATTGAGCAGCAGCAGCCCTTGCCCACGCTGGGGAACAAGAAGGATCTGGCGGCGCTGCGGTTTGCCATGAGCCCTGAGTTTCTCGGCGATCGGGTCGGTGCGTTCATCTATGCCATCGGCAGCATGCTGGTCACCGCCCACGGCAATCGCCTGGAGTTCTACATGACGGACGCGATCAACCCGACGTTCGTCAGCAATGCCGCGCGCAACATCGAAATCGCCACCTGGATCCTCAGTCAGCGGCAGAACAAGGACGGCCAGCCCATGCTGTTCTCCAACGAAATCTCGGAGGAGGGCAGCAACCTGAGTTTCGCCGTGGAGTTCGGCAAGATCGTCGCGCGCCTGGACCTGGTGACCCAGATGCTCGACGAACGCTACCGGCGGATCGGCCTGAATTATGCCCAGAGCCTGCTGTTCCTGAATTTCCTGCCGGTGCAGTGACCCGCCCCTTTGTAGGAGCTGCCGAAGGCTGCGATCTTTGATCTTCAATAACCAGATCAAAAGATCGCAGCCTTCGGCAGCTCCTACAGGTCGTGATGACATCGGGGTATAAAGATAGATCGCATCGATATAACTGGTTATAAGAAATGTCGCTATGCTGCGGGCCAGTTATTCCCTGCGGTTTGTGGACGTATCAATGGATCTATTGAATTTCGGGTTGGTCGTGGCCGGGCTTGTGGTCGGCTTCATCGTCGGCATGACGGGCGTCGGTGGCGGGTCGTTGATGACCCCCATCCTGCTGTGGTTCGGCATCAACCCGGCAACCGCAGTCGGCACCGATCTGCTGTACGCGGCCATCACCAAATCCAGCGGCGTCCTGGTCCACAAGAAGAACAACAACATCGACTGGGCGATCACCGGTTGGCTGACCCTCGGCAGCGTGCCGGCGGTGGCGTTGACGTTGTGGTTCCTGAGCAGTCTGAACGAAGCACCCGACGCGATGAACGCGATCATCAAGCAAGCGTTGGGCTTTGTCCTGTTCGCCACGGCGTTGGCGATCCTGTTCAAGAAACGCCTGCTCGATTTCGCCCACAAGCGCGCGGGTGGCAACTACAACCCCAGCGGTGCGCGCCTCAATGTCCTGACCGTGATCACCGGCCTGGTGCTGGGCGCCATGGTCGCCTTGACCTCGATCGGCGCGGGCGCCCTGGGCACCGTGGCGTTGTTCATCCTCTATCCGTTGCTGCCAACCCGCCGCCTGGTCGGCACCGAAATCGCCCACGCCGTGCCCCTGACCCTGGTCGCCGGCCTTGGCCATGCGAGCATGGGCAACATGGACTGGCACGTACTCGGTTATCTGCTGGTCGGTTCGTTGCCGGGGATTTACCTGGGCAGCCACCTGACCGGGCGCATCTCCGATGAAGTGTTGCGTCCTTGCCTGGCGACCATGCTGGTATTGATCGGCTACAAACTGGCGTTTTGAGAAAACCTCACGGCAATGCATACACCCGGAACAGCTTCTTCATCGTCTCGTTGATCCCGCCCAGGTACTTGTCGTACTCCTGCTCGATGGCGCCGGAGCGATAAGCCTCGCTCAGTGCCATATCGACCAGCAGCCGGAAGTCTTCGTCACCGCGTTCGACGATCATGGCCACCGGGGAGAACTCGAAGATGCGGTCCAGGACCATCAGGTCATTGTTGGCGCCGCCTTTGGCCACCTGGTTTTTCAGGAGCATGCGCTCGGAGAAGAACGCATCGGCCTTGCGCGTGGCGACCATCGCTGCACCTTCTTCGGTATTGGCCACCGTCACCAGCGAAGCGATCACGCCGAGCATGCGCATCTGTTCGCGAATCCAGTCTTCGACTACACCGCCCTCGACGGTGGCGTAGGTCTGGTTGGCCAGGCCGCGGTTGATCGTCGCCCGCCAGGTCGGGCCGGGGATGGCTTCCTTGCCGTTGAGCGCGTTGAGCAGCGGTTCGGTGGCATCCTTGCGCACCAGTACCGAGAGGCCGGCGGTGTACACCGGTATCGAGTAGCTGACGGACTTGCGCCGTTCGAGGGTAGGCGGGGTCGGCGTGCAGAGGATGTCGACCTTGCCCAGTTTCACCGCGCTGGTCTCTTCGGCAGACGTGACGGGCTGGTAGCGCACCTGCAGGTTGGGCAGGTCGAGTTCGCTCTTGAGCTTGTCGGCGATCTTCAGGCACAGGTCGATGGCATAACCGCTGGCTTTGTCGCCATCCTGAACGCTGAAGGGCGACAGGTCCGGCACGTAGCCCAGGGTAAAGGCATTGCTGGTGCGGATGCGCTCCAGGGTGTTGGCACCCGCCACCATCGGCAGGGCGGTGACCACCAGGGCCAGCAGCAGGCGGGTGGTTTTTGCAGCAAAAGGTACTTTCATGTCCGGTTTCCCCGTGTACAAGTCTGAGCAGTCCTGATTGCCATGCCTAAATATTGCCGGTCCTGGCCTGGGTGACGGTGGGCGCGTCGACGAAACGCTTGGCGAGGAAGCCATAGAGCAGGTAGCCAAAGGCGAGCACCAGGGTGCCGCCCAATACGGCGTCCTTGCCGCAGGCATACAGGGCGTACAACGAGTAGGCCACCGCCACCAGCAACACCACCACGTTGCGCGAGTACACCGCGGGCCCCACCTGGGCCTTGTGCATGATCACCAGCAAACCGGTCAGCGCCGTGATGTACGGGATCAGGTTGGTCACGGCCGCCAGACTCACCAGTTTGCTGAACTGTGCAGCGGCATCGGGCGAGATGGTCGACACGGCCATGAGCGTCTGCAGCACGCCGCAGACGATCATGCCGATCACGGGGGCATCGCTGGCGTTGACCTTGCTGAACAGCTTGAGAAACAGGTTCTGGTCGGCGGTCATCTTCGCGGTCTGGGCCAGGGTGAACTGCCAGCCCAGCAGCGAGCCCACGCAGGCCATGACCGCCAGGGCCATGACGATGTTACCCACCAGCGGGCTGAACATCTTGGCGTAGACCAGCGCGAACGGAGCCGAGGAATTGGCCAGTTCGGCGTTGGGAATGATGCCCTGGATGACCGTGGTCGACAGCACATAGACCGTGGCTGCACCGAGGGTGCCGAACAGGCAGGCCAGCGGTACGTTGCGCTTGGGGTCTTCCACCGCATCGGTGGCCTGGGCCGCCGATTCCATGCCGAGGAAGGCCCACAGGGTCAGGGGGATGGCCTTGCCGATGGCGTCGGAGATCGCCAGGTTGTTGGGGTTCCAGGCGGCTTCCAGCACGTTGGCATCGAACCAGAACCAGCCGATGATGCACAGGCCCGCCACCGGAATGATCACGCCCCACACGGTGATCGCGCCGATCTTGCCGGTGATGCTGGGGCCACCGAAGTTGGCGATGATGGTAATCCAGATCAGCCCGACGGTGCCGACGAACAGCGGGATGGCTCCCGTGCTCAGCCAGGGCAGGAAGGCGCTCATGTAGCCCACCGCCGAGATCGCGACGGCGACGTTGGCGATCGCCAGGGACAGGAAGTACAGGTACGAGCAGAGGAAGAACCCCGACTTCGCATGGGCTTCTTCGGTGTAGGCGGACAAGCCGCCGGAACGCGCGCAGAACACCCCGCACTGGGCGAAGCAGTAGGCAATGGCCATCGAGCCGATCGCCGTGAAAATCCACGACAACAGCGAGACGGCACCCAGTTGGGCCATGTTGGTGGGGAGCATGATGATGCCTGAGCCCATCATGTTGACCGTTACCAGGGTGGTGAGCCCCATCAGGCCCATTTTCTTGCTTGAATCTGCCATCGCACACTCCTTGCTGTAAGTCGCAGGAAACGCTGATCTTTCAATGGGGCGAGGATCAGGCCTTGAGCACGTATCCGTAAGCGCGAATGCGGCCGCCTTGTTCTTTCAGGTACACGCCTTGCAGTTCGGGCGTGAAGCCGGGCAAGGCATTGATGCCGTCTTCCAGCGCGAGGAAATACTTCAATACCGCGCCACCCCAGATTTCCCCCGGCACCACGCACAGCACACCGGGCGGGTAGGGCAGCGCCCCTTCGGCCGCAATACGACCGTCCGCATCGGCCAACGCGATGAGCTCGACATTGCCGCGGATGTATTCGATCTGCGCCTGTTGCGGGTTCATGGCTTTTTTCGGGAAGTGTTCCTTGCGGAACATGTCCTTCTGCAGTTGCTGCACGTTATGGCTGCGGTACAGGTCGTGCATTTCCTGGCAGAGCTGGCGGATGCTGTAGTTGCGGTAGCGATCTTCGTAACGGGCGTAGATGGCCGGCAGCACCCGGCTCATGGGCGCGTCATCGCTGAGGAACTGCTCGAAGCGCGCCAGTTGCGCGGCCAGATGGCTCATCTTCGCCCAGTCTTCGGCGGGCGTGAGCAGGAACAGGATCGAGTTGAGGTCGCACTTCTCCGGGACAATTCCGTTCTGGCGCAGGAAGTTGGCCAGGATGCCGGCGTGGATGCCGAAGTCGGTGTAACTGCCGTCAATCGGATCGATGCCGGGGGTGGTGAACAGCAGCTTGCAGGGGTCGATGAAGTACTGCTTGTCGGCATAGCCGGGGAAGGCGTGCCAGCGATCCTTAGGGTGGAACTCGAAGAAGCGCAGGTCGCTGGCGATGGCGTCGGTGGGGTGGTCCTGCCAGGGGCGGCCGTCGATGGTTTCCGGCACGAACGGGCGCACCAGGGTGCAGGCTTCGAGGATCAGCTTGCGCGCGTTGATGCCGAACTTCACGCAGTCTTCCCACAGGCGCAGGCCACTGCGACCGGCGTGGATGCGCGCATTCACATCCAGCGAGGCGAACAGCGGGTAGAACGGGCTGGTGGAGGCCTGGGCCATGAACGCGTTGTTCAACCGCGCATGATTGCAGTAGCGCGCCTGGCCCTTGATGTGGCGGTCCTTCTTGTGGATCTGCGAGGCTTGGGAGAAGCCGGCCTGTTGTTTGTGCACAGATTGGGTGACGAATATTCCCGGGTCGTTTTCGCCAAGGTCCAGCAGCATCGGCGAGCAATCCTTCATCATCGGGATGAACTGCTCGTAGCCCACCCACGCCGAGTCGAACAGGATGTAATCGCACAGCTTGCCGATGCGGTCGACCACCTGGCGCGCGTTGTAGATGGTGCCGTCATAGGTGCCCAGCTGGATGATCGCCAGGCGAAACGGCCGTGGCAGTTGGGCCTTGTCCGGGGCGACTTCCTTGATCAGCTCGCGCAGGTAGTCTTCTTCGAAGCAGTGGGCATCAATACCTCCGATGAAGCCGTAGGGGTTGCGCGCGGTTTCCAGGTACACCGGCGTGGCACCGGCCTGGATCAACGCGCCCTGGTGGTTGGATTTGTGGTTGTTGCGGTCGAACAGCACCAGGTCGCCAGGCGTCAGCAACGCATTGGTGACCACCTTGTTCGAAGCCGAGGTGCCATTGAGCACGAAGTAGGTCTTGTCTGCGTTGAACACTGTGGCGGCATGCTTTTGCGCCAGCAGGGCCGGGCCTTCGTGGATCAGCAGGTCACCGAGCTTGACGTCGGCGTTGCACATGTCGGCGCGGAACAGGGTTTCGCCGAAGAAGTCGAAGAACTGGCGGCCGGCGGGGTGCTTTCGAAAGAATTGTCCGCCCTGGTGACCGGGGCAGGCGAAGGTCGCATTGGCGGCCTCGGTGTAGAGCTTGAGGGCGTCGAAGAAGGGCGGCAACAGGTTTTCTTCATAGGCCTTGGCGGCTGTTTCCAGCTGATTGCCGTAGTACTCGGCGTTGTAGCTGGAGAGGTCAAACACTCCATTGACCAGCAGGATCACCTCGTGCAGGCGCTTGTAGACATCGAGTGCACGGTTGCCGGCACCGCCGCGAGGGACCACCAGGAATAGGGGGATGTCGAAACCTGTTCGTTGAATGGCATCGAGCGCGCCGCCCATGACATCGTCGACGGTCAGTACCGCGGCGGCAACATCGGTGAAGTCGGTTTGATCCAGGGCAACAATCGGGCGGGAAGTATGGAAGCAATCCAGAACGGTATCGCCTGCTGCGACTTTCAAACCATTCATAACCAGAGTCTCGTGGTCTGTCCTGACGTTGAGTGACCGGGGACCAGCGACTGCACGGGTGCTTGGGGCCGGGATCAATACTGATTGCCCAATTGGGTATAGTTGATTTTTCTGAAGTTGAAAATTTAATGATGTGTGCGGGAGCAGGTCCTGTCGGTTCGACTGGCAGAGGTCGAACGTGGGCTGAAGTGGCCGTGGCAACGGGAACTTCAGGGTGCAGGCCAGGTCAGTAGGGGCCCTGTATCGGAGATTCCGAGCAGTGCTGGTGGCCTGCTTTCATGGCGGTGCCCTCCGAGATCAGCCGAGTCTGCCCCCTGATGCCAACCAAGCGTTTCCTGCCCAGCTTCCTCCTGGCGTTTTGCGCCGTCGCGTCGTTTGGCCCGGTGGCTGCCGAGCGAAAAACGCCCGCGCAAAGCAATAGTGCCTCAACCGCCCTGATCGAAACCGCCTCGCGGCAGTATGAAAGTGGCCAGCTGGACCAGGCCGCCGCCACGCTGGAGCGTGCCCTGCATATCCAGCCGAACAATCCCGCGACCCTGCATTACCTCGGCGTGTTGCGCCTGCAGCAGGGGCAATACCAGCAGGCGCAAACCCTGGCGTTGCGCTCGAACATGCGGATTACAGGCAACGAGGCGTTACGCAACCGCAATCTCCAGTTGATCCAGGCGGCGCAGCAGGCCCAGGCTTCGGGTATCCCGCCCAAGGCGCAGGAGAATCCGGTTGCCGTACAGAAGGCCCGCGAAGCGCAAGTGACCGCGGCGACTGCCGGGCCACAGAGCGCAGGACAATTCAAGGTGGCTGCGCTGGAGCCAGAGCCCGCGTCCGATGAGATAACGATTCCCCGCGGCCATTGGCCGCCTCCGGGTCAATGCCGGATCTGGTTCGCTGATCGCCCGACTGGGCATCAGCCCCCACCCGGCAGCTGCAAGAAGCTGCGTAAGCGGGTGCCGCCAGGCGCTTTGCTGATGCAGGGTTGAGTATTCTTCTGGCTGAACCCAGTGCGCAAAATTGCGCTCCAGCACCCGGAGCGTTTAGTATATGTTTCATATACATTTCATATCGGGCAAGTAGATGGGTATCGTCAAGATTTCAGAAGACATGCATGAGAACCTGCGCGTCGCCAGCGATGCGCTGAGTCGCTCGATCAATGCGCAAGCCGAACACTGGATGCGCATCGGGATGCTGGCCGAGCTACATCCAGAATTGAATCACAGAGACATCTGCCGCCTGCTCATTCGTGCCGAACTGGCCGGTGGCCTTGATGTAAAACAGCTCTGTGCGATCGCGGATGTTTCCCAAGCCTCGCCGGTTCATGCAACGTCCGGGGGCAAGCAATGAAGGCCAATATCAAACTCAATACCCCGGCAGAAATAGCCCAGTCGCGCGCGGCGGCCACGCTGGCGGCCGAAGTGCTGGCGATGATCACGCCCCATGTGCAAGCAGGGGTCACCACCGACGAACTCGATCGGCTCTGTCACGACTATATCGTCAACGTACAGAAAGCCATTCCAGGCAATGTCGGCTACCACGGCTTTCCCAAGACCGTATGCGCCTCCGTCAACGAAGTGGTCTGCCATGGCATCCCTTCGAACAGGGTATTGAAGGATGGCGACATCCTGAACATCGACATTGCCGTGATCAAGGGCGGTTGGTACGGCGACACCAGCCGCATGTACTTCGTGGGCGAACCCAGCCCGCAGGCCCGACGCCTGGTCAAGACGACCTATGACGCCATGTGCGCCGGCATCCGCATGGTCCGCCCCGGCGCTACGCTGGGCGACATTGGGCATGCCATCCAGAAGGTGGCGGAAGATGACGGGTTCAGTGTCGTGCGCGAATACTGCGGTCACGGTATCGGCAAGATCTATCACGATGAGCCGCAAATCCTTCACTACGGCTACCCAGGCCAGGGAATGAAGTTGAAAGCCGGCATGATCTTCACCATCGAGCCGATGTTGAACCTGGGCAAGCGCCACGTCAAAACCCTGGCCGACGGCTGGACCGTGGTCACCAAGGATCACTCCCTTTCAGCCCAGTGGGAGCATATGGTGGCGGTCACTGAAGATGGCTTCCAGGTGTTGACGACCTGGCCGGACAGCAGTGATGAATATCCCGCTATTCGCGGGTGAAGATCTCCAGCAGATGCCCGTCCGGGTCATCGAAATACACCCGCCGTCCGCCGCCATGGTCATTGATCTCTCCCGGCCGCTGCTTGCCCGGATCGGCCCACCATGGCTGCCCGGTTGCTTGCAGGCGGGCGAAGGCCTGGTCGAATTCGTCGTCGCCGAGCAGGAACGCGTAATGCTGTGAGGCGATCGGCGGGTCGTTGTCGTAGAAGTCCAGCGACACCTGGTTGTCGAGCCTGACGACCAGCATCGGCCCGAAGGGCTCTGGCGCCGGGAGGCCGAGCAGTTCAACGAGGAAATGGGCCGACCGTTGTTTGTCGCGGCACCAGACGATGGTGTGGTTCAGTCGAACGCTCATGCACGGCTCCTCATGAGGTTTATTTCATGCTTTCAGATTAGCCCAGCCTGTTGCGCAATGACCGCCCTGACCTAAGCTTGGAGCAAGGTGAAACACATTTGCCAAGCGTCACCGGAACGAACGCCGCGATGCGCAATCATTAGAGCGTGGATATCAAAAGGAGATGCGCATGCTCATCAGGTCACTGACCCTGGCTACCTTGCTGGCGATTGCCGGCCCCTTGTTCGCCGCCGACGGCGATTCACCTCTGGATATCGACAAGGGCAGGGCCCGGCCGCTGATCGTGATTGCCTCGAGCACCGTCGACCCGGTCTGGGTCAACCTGAAAAAGTCCCTGGAAGATCCGGCCAACAAGCAGGGTGTCGCCGAGCGCAACATCCGGGTGTACAGCGTGCTGAACATGTCCGGCCAACTGGACGGCAAGGACCTCGGCCAACAGGACACCATGGCCTTGATCCGTGCCCTGAAGCTGGGGGCCGGCGCGTTGCCCAAAGTGATCCTGATGGGCAAGGACGGCGAGAAGAAACTCGAAAGCTCGGGGGATGAATCCAGGTCGATCGACCTGAAGAAAATCTTCGATACCGTCGATGCCTTGCCGGCGGCAGAGAAGGAAGCTGCGGCGCCAACGCCACCTCCGGTTGCCGAAACCCCACCGCCCAAAGGGACCGCCAAGGCGGCAAAAAACGGCAAACCGGCAAAACCGGCAAAGCCACCGGAAATGCCGGATGATTGAGCCTTTACCTGCGTAGGCAAGGGCCCGTGGATTGGCCTGGTCTTCCACACCTGCGTACAGCTGCCACCCTCATGTAGGAGCGAGCTTGCTCGCGAAAAAACCGAGATGGCCGCGGGGTGTCAGGCTTACAGAGTTTTCGTTAACGACCATCGCGAGCAAGCTCGCTCCTACAGGGTTGTCCGATACTTTTAACCCCGGTATTCCAATACAGAAAAGCCCTACACCCTTCTCAGAAACGTCCCATTTCCAACTTATTCAACTTAACCAAAGCTTTCATCCATCAGGACCTGGGTGAACGCAAAACCCTTCCTGCAAATTCTCCCCGCAGACCAGGAAGGACTGACCATGAGCACGCCTCCGCGCATCTTTTTCGACCACACTCGCCACAAATTTGCCATCCGCTGGTTCGACGCCGTCTTCGACGTCCTGGCCTTCGAAGGCGAAGAACACCTCAGCCAGCCCTTCAGCTACCGCATCGAATTCACCTGCACCGAGCAGGACCTCAGCGCCGAGCAGATGCTCAACAAGGACGCTCGTTTCAGTCTGTATCTCCCGCCGTCCAAGCTCTCTTACCCGATCAAGACCCCACTGCAATCGCCGGAGCCCCAGTCATGTCCGAAGTGAAACACGCTTCTATGTGGTACCCGCCAGCGTTTCCGGTCGAGGGACGTTTGCCTCGTAACGTCGCGCAGGTCTATCAAAATAACCGGCGCCAGTGTCAGCTGGAGGCGGATTACCACGATGCCTTGTGCGTGGCGGCCGGGCGCCGGCTGATGCCGCCTTGCTGCAAGACCTTGCACATCAGCCTGTTCTTCGACGGCACCGGCTATAACCTCAATAACGACCTCTACCTGTCGGATCCCCGGCACCCGACCAACATCGCCCGGATGTTCCGCGCCAGCATTGGTGACGGCCATGCCGGCGGCACCGCCCACAGCACCGAGGCCAAGGGTTTGACCGATGCGGCAGGGACCGGCAATGGCCAGTACTTCAAGTACTACATGCCCGGTGTGGGCACGCCGTTTACCGAAGTCGGTGACCTCGACTACAGCCTTCTGGGACTGGGGGGAGCCTGGTACGGCGAGGAACGGATCAACTGGGGCCTGTTGATGATCCTCGATGCCGTGCGCCGCACACTGGGGCTGCCACGGCTGGACAACGCGGCCCTGCTCAACGCGGTCAAGGCCATGGGGACCTGGGCGGGTGTGGAGTCGATGGACGGTTATGCCACCCGCAGCCGCGAACTCAACAGACAGCTTTGGGCCATTGAGAAACCGCTGCGCATCGCCTTGACCCAACCGCAACCCGGCCAGGTCAAGCTACTGGGCATCAAGTTGTACGTCTATGGTTTTTCCCGTGGCGCATCGGCGGCGCGGGCGTTTGTCAGCTGGTTGAACCAGCTGTTGACCCGGTCCGAGCCGGTCTTGGCGTTACGACTGTCTGACCTGCGACTGCCCATCAGCGTCGAGTACCTGGGGCTGCTGGACACCGTGGCCTCGTTCGGTCTGGCCGATATCGTACCAGGGGCCAACGGCCATATGAGTTGGGCCGATGGCAATCAGGAACTGCCCGCCAGTAGCCTGGTCAAGCGTTGCCTGCATATCGTTGCCAGTTACGAACAACGGTTGAGTTTTCCACTGGAGTCCATTCGCCGGGAGAAGGGGGGTTACCCGGCGAATAGTGTGGAGGTGATTTATCCGGGCGTGCATTCGGATCAGGGTGGGGGGTATCCGCCGGGGGATCAGGGTAAGGCTGTCAGTACGGACCATCGGGTAGGAGACAGTCTGTTGCTGTCGCAGATTGCCTTGAACGATCTGTATGCTGATGCCTTTGCAAATGGCGCACCTTTGAAAGTGCCAGAAGAAATTCTGCCAGAGGCGGTTAACCGAGACGGTTGGCGGGCGATGGAGCCCGAACTGTTACGAGAGTTTATTGCGGCGCCAACTTTGGTAAACCGCTTCAATGCCTGGCGCGAAGTCACTCTTGGTCTACCCACCGATCTCCAAACGCTGCCTGCGGAAGAGATCGAGCACTATCGGCCACTACCCGCCAACACTAGTTTGGAGCAGGCCCTACGCGAGCAGATGAGTTGGATCACTGCCTGGCGCATCGACCGCTACGCGTTCGCCAGTTTGATGCATACACCGTTCTATCTTCAGGCGAGCGACCTCCAGGCCGACGAGGAAGTCCGAGCTCGCGCCGAAGAAGAGCGCGACCAGAATCAGGCAGCGGCCGTAAAAAGCCGCAAGCAGCAGCGGGCTCGCGAATTTCTCAGCCGCGAACCGAACATGCCGCTGGAGCCTGGGGTCAAGGATTTCGATGCCGATATGGCACAAACCCAGTTGCGCGAAGCGGCCGAAGAATTTGCCGCGCATTATCGCGTCCTCAGCCTTACGGATCCTTTGGTGATGCGGGTCGCGCTAGTGATGCCCATTCCCGGTTTGATGGCTCATCAGGTCTCCTCCCGGGTGCGGCTCGAGCGTCAGCGAATGAAAGCCGAGGGACAGGCGCGTGTCGGTCAGCTATTCCCGCCGCCGTTGCGCGAAATCAATCATCAAAATGAAACCCGGCGCGGCAATGTCGACGAAAGCCGCAACGCCACGGAACCTGAAGGGCTATTGCGCGCACTGTTCGACGATCAGGTCCACGACTCACGCGCCTGGTTCTTGTACACACGGGGACGTGAGTGGTTCGGCAGCTACTTCGGCGAACGCATGGTGTTTTTCGGCGAGGCCGGCCGTCGCGACCTGGCGCTGTATGGCGAGAACGGTGAAGTGCTGGCGCGTACCAACCCGAATGCCGGGCCTGCCGGCGCCGCGCAACCTGTGGTTCTGGACGCCGAGCAGCTGGCCAAGGCCATGCAAGACATCGATGCGCTGTGGGAAGCGTTCTATGCCCAGGCTGGCAAGGTGAAAAATGCGTCCGCCTGAACCTTTTTTTCGATGCGTGGCACACGGGAGCAAACCGGAGCTCAAGCCCAACTCATATCGCAAACGAGCCTTCGTCGTCGGCGCTTTGATCGGCAGCCTGTTTGCACAACCTGCTCAGGCCAGCACGCTCGACGCCATCAATCACACTCATTGGGCAATCAACCATTTCAGTGTCGATGGCCGTTCGGGCATCGATATCATCGGGCCTTATCAAGGTGGTGGGGGCGGCTGTTGCTTCATGGCGCCGGCACGCTGGCAACCTGGGATGACAGTACGTGTTGATTGGGAGACGGGCGCTGGACGCTCTGCGGGTTACCCCGGCACTGGTGATTGGCTCAAGTACTTAGCCTGGGTCGACCAAATCAATGCGCAAAAACGCCAACACAGCAAAGTCGTCCCAGTCCCTGACTACACCGGCCAAAAAGTCTGCGGCCTCACCGTGCACTTCCTGCCCTGCGAAGAACTGCAAGTCAGCACCTCCTGCTACGCCTACGGCAGCCCTGAATACCCGATCAAGACCCCGTTGCATTTACCGGAGCCACAGTCATGTCCGAAGTGAAACACGCTCCTCTTTTGTACCTGCCAGCGTTTCCGGCCGAGGGCCGTTTGCAGGCAGAGGCCGTGAAACGCCGTAGGCAACAGCGGGCTCGCGAATGGACGCCGAGCACCTGGCCAAGGCCATGCGAGACATCGATGCGCTGTGGAAAGCGTTCCATGCCCAGGCTAATGAGGTGAAAAATGCATCGGCCTGAACCTTTTTTTCGAGGCGTGGCGCAGGACCGCAGGCCCGAGCTCAAAGCCAGCCCATGGCGCGAACGGGCCGTTATCGTCGGCATTCTGGTTGGCAGCCTGCTTGTTCAAGACGTCCAGGCCAGCACTCTTGAAGCCATCAATCACAATCACTGGGCAATCAACCATTTCAGTGTCGATGGCCGTTCGGGGATCGACATTATCGGGCCCTACCAAGGTGGTGGTGGGGGTTGCTGCTATGTGGCGCCGACACGCTGGAAATCGGGGATGACGGTGCGTGTGGATTGGGAGACGGGGGTGGCTTATCCCGATGGTTTCCCCGGCTTTGCGGATGAGATCAAGTACGAGGTCTGGGCGGAAGAAATAAGAGCTCAAAATCGCCAACACAGCAAAGTCGTCCCGGTCCCTGACTACACCGGCCAAAAAGTCTGCGGCCTCACCGTGCACTTCTTGCCCTGCGAAGAACTGCAAGTCAGCACCTCCTGCTACGCCTACGGCAGCCCCGAATACCCGATCAAGACCGCGTTGTATTTACCGGAGCCACAGGCATGTCCGAAGTGAAGTACGCCGATGGGCGAAAGGGCTGCGCTGCAGCCAGTCAGCTGATCCTGATGAGCGAGGTGGGCCAGTCGCTACTGATCGCCCTGATGAACACCCTGGCCAGGGGCAGGCCGGCACGCGCACCCAAGCGTTAGCCGACTCGCTGATAAGCTCGGCGCTGAAACTGATTACCCAGGCCCCTGGACGCCACCTTCGGCCGCTCTGATTATGGAGGGCAGGGCTTGCTGCGGGCGGCGTTCCGACAGCGGTTCGTCAGGCGACAACGGTGTCGGCTGTTCGTCCGCCATCGCCAGTAAGCCGGCTCCTACAGGGCTAAAGACTCCAATATCTGATGAGCAATCTTCACCCGCTCCTCATTCGGATAATTTTTATTGGCCAGAATCACAACACCCATATCCTTCGACGGCACATACGCAACGTAAGCCCCAAACCCACCGGTTGAACCCGTCTTGTTGAGCAGCACATCTTCAGCCTGCGGTTGCGGTGGATTCAGCCACTGAACCTGATGCGCCTCCATGGCCATCGCCGTCGAATTCCCCGCCAGCAGGCGATCGAGAGTGGCCGGATAGCGATACATCTCCCACCCAAGCCCCTGGGTCATGTCGCCGACGCTGTAGTAACCGGTATGGGTCAAGGCGATCGCCTGTTGGAGGGGTTTTTCCAGGCTGGCCGGTTGCAGGTTGGCCTGGACAAAAGCGATCAGGTCCGCCGCACTGGTTTTCACGCCGTAGGCTTCGGCATCCAGCGCCCCCGGCCCGACCCGTACGGGTTTGTCGGCCTTGTTGTAGCCTTGGGCATACAGCGCCATTTGATCCTGCGGCACGTTGAGCCAGGTGTGTTTCAGACCGAGCTTGGGCAGCAGGGTGTTTTCCATTAAGACATTGAAGGGCTGGCCCAGTGCCTGGGCGGCGAGGTAGCCGGACAAACCGATGCTGGGGTTCGAATACAGGCGGTGGCTGCCGACGGCGTATGCCGGCTTCCACTGCTGGTAGTAGCCGAGCATCTTGTCCGCCGAATCCGCCTCGGCCGGGAATTGCAGGGGCAGGCCGCCGGCGGTGTAGGTGGCCAGCTGCAATACACTGATGTGGTCGAACGCGCTGCCGTGCAGGGCCGGCAGTACCTTGCTGGCCTTGTCGGTCAAGGCCAGTCTGCCGGTGGCCTGGGCGTAGGCGGCGAGGGTGGAGGTGTAGGTTTTGCTGACCGAGCCGATCTCGAACAGGGTGTCTTGGGTCACCGGGCTGCCGGTCTCTTTTGAGGCCAGGCCATAGTTGAAGTAGTGCGGTTTGCCGTTGAGGGTGACGGCCACGGCCATGCCGGCGATGCCTTGCGCTTGCATGACCGGGCGCACGGCGTTGCTGACGATCGATTCGAGCGGGTCCCGGGCGAGGGCCTGGCCTGCCGCGAGCATCGCAACGCAGGCGGCCAGAATCTTCAATCTTCCGAGATTGATCGTGTCCGTCATGGGTATCGCTCCATTCACTTGTCGCGCCGCATTGGAAAGTAGGGCAGCAGGCGTTCGGTTTCTTTTTTGACCACGGCGTAGCATTCGCAACTCAGCTCCTCGAGACGAGTCCTGTCCAGGACCTTGATGTGGCCCCGAGTATATTCGATGACCCCCAGGCGCTGCAGCTTGCCGGCGGCGTCGGT
This sequence comes from Pseudomonas sp. PLMAX, assembly GCF_046042685.1. Taxonomy (NCBI): domain Bacteria; kingdom Pseudomonadati; phylum Pseudomonadota; class Gammaproteobacteria; order Pseudomonadales; family Pseudomonadaceae; genus Pseudomonas; species Pseudomonas sp. PLMAX. The sequence goes on from NZ_CP064949.1 coordinate 2,171,816, forward strand.
CACGCCTTCGCGGCGTACGCCGAGCATGTTGGCGATCAGTTCCTGGGTCATGGTCAGTTCGTTGCCGGGCAGGCGATCGAGGGACAACAGCAACCAGCGACACAGCTGCTGGTCGATGGCGTGGTGGCGGTTGCACACCGCCGTCTGGGCCATTTGCGTGATCAGCGCCTGGGTGTAGCGCAGCATCAGCAGGAGCATTTCTTCGTGGCGGTTGAACTCGTCCTTGAGTTGCTGGCCGGGCAGGCGGTAGGCATGCCCGGCGCTTTGCACAACGGCGCGGCTCGGCGTGCTTTCGCCGCCCATGAAGACCGCAACGCCGATCAGGCCTTCGTTGCCGACCACCGAGATCTCGGCCGAGGCGCCGTTCTCCATTACGTACAACAGCGACACGATGGAGTCGGTGGGGAAGTAGACATGGCGCAGGGCGCCGCCGGACTCGTAGAGCACTTGGCCAAGGGGCAACTCGACCAGCTCGAGGTGGGGCAGCAGGCGGTCCAGCGCTGGCGCCGGAAGCGCTGCCAGCAGGTAGTTCTGTTGTGGCTTGGGTACAGCGAACATATCAGCCACCCTTCGAAGGAAAATTCCCTGAGGGGGACAGGTTACTCCAAAGCACACTATGCGGGGCAACGCACCGACGTCGCCGCTGCCATCTGCAATGCTCAAGGGAGCGACGCTGCCTCTGCAGCGCCGGACGTTGGAGATGGCCATGAGCAAACATATTGATCCGAATCTTCGCCAGGGCCCTGGCAAGCCCACTGCGAAGCAACCACAAAGCACGCCACCACCCCTGCATCCCAAGCACGGGCAGGCGGCCGACCAACCGGTTCACAGCAAACTGAGCGACGCGGTGCAGCCGTACCACCAGGGCCCGGGCAGTAACGCCTGAACCCTGTTCCACCCAGCGCGCTGGATCTCAACGCTCCAGATCGGCTTCGACGGTTCTGTCGCAGCCAGGCATTTGCGCCTGCTGCGCTTTTATCGGGCAGGTCACCAGCACCTGATGGTCCCTGACGTCATCTGATAATTGCAGCGCGTCCTGACCCAGCAGCTCGCCGTCCAGCATGATCACCAGCGTGCTGGTCGTGCCAGGGCGCACATCGATATGGTAGGTCGTCGCCCCGTAGCGGTAGCGCAGCGTGTAGCCAGGCCAGCCCTGCGCCAGCAGCGGTTCGATGTGCAATGCAGTGCCGACACGCTGCAAGCCGAGCAATGACTCGACGATGAAGCGGTACATCCAGCCGGCCGACCCGGTGTACCAGGTCCAACCCCCGCGGCCCGCATGGGGCGGCGTGCCATAGACGTCGGCCGCCATGACATAGGGCTCGACCTTGTAGGTCTCGATCCGGCTGGCGACTGCATCGCCCGCAGGGTTGATCATGTCGAGCAACCGCCAGGCCCTGGCGTTGTCCCCTAGCTCGGCGAACGCCATGCCGGCCCAGACCGCTGCGTGGGTGTACTGCCCACCGTTTTCCCGCACGCCCGGCACATAGCCCTTGATATAACCGGGCTCTAATACGCCTGTGTCGAAAGGCGGGTCGAGCAGCAGCACCGCGCCTGTGTCGGGGCGTACCAGGTGCTGCTCCAACGAAGCCATGGCCGTGCGCCGTCGCGTTTGCGGGGCGGCACCCGAGAGTACCGACCAGCTTTGCGCGATCGAGTCGATGCGGCATTCGTCATTGTTGGCCGAGCCCAGGATCTGGCCGTCGTCAAACCAGGCGCGCCGGTACCAGGCACCGTCCCAGGCATGCGCTTCCAGACTGGACTGCAGCAGTGCGGCCTGCTGGGTACAACGCTGTGCGAACACAGGGTCGCCGTGCAACTGGGCAGTGTGGGCGAAGCGCTGCAGGACATCAAAGCCGAAGAAGCCCAGCCACACGCTTTCCCCTTGGCCCAGATGGCCGACCCGGTTCATGCCGTCGTTCCAGTCGCCCGTGCCGACCAAGGGCAGGCCGTGGCTGCCGCGCGGCAGGCTGTGTTCGATGGCGCGGACACAATGCTGATAGAGGCTTTCCTCGAGGTGCGATTTGCCCGGCAGGTCGTAGTAAGACTCCTCCCCGACATTGAGCGGGCGGCCTTCAAGGTAGCCCACGGGCTCGGCCAGCACGCTGAGGTCGCCGGTGACGCTCACATAGTGACTGGTCGCCAACGCCAGCCACAGATAATCGTCGGAACAGCCACTGCGCACACCGCGATCCAGCGGCGGGTGCCACCAATGTTGCACGTCGCCTTCGGCATATTGATGGGCCGCACACAACAACAGGTGGGCACGCACGCTGGCGGGATCGGCATGGAGCATCGCCATGCTGTCCTGCAGTTGATCGCGAAAGCCGATGGCGCCGCCGGACTGATAGTAGCCACTGCGGGCCTGGAAGCGACAGGCGATCACCTGGTACATCAGCCAGCCATTGACCATCACATCGATGCTCGGGTCGGGGGTCTGGACCTGGATCACGTCCAGTTGCGAACGCCAATGCTCGCGTACCACCTCCAGTTGCGCGGTGGCCGCGGCCAGGCCGCGGTATTGATGAACCAGGCGCAGGGCGGACGCCGTGTCCCTGGCTGCACCGAGGCGGAAGACCACGTCCTGCTCTTCACCGCTGTCGAGATCCAGGGCCACCTGGATCGCCGCGCAAGGATCGAAGCCGCCACCGGTGCGGCCCGACAGGCGTGCCTGCTGCAGTCCGGCGGGTGCCTTGAGGCTGCCGTTGCGGCCGACGAACTCGGTGCGATCGCCGCTGATGCTGGTGTCGGTCGAGTCGGTATCGAGGAACGCCACCCGTTCGCCAAACTCGATCGAATAGGCGTTCCTGGCGAAGAATGCGCCGCTGGTGGGGTCGGCTTCCGTCACCACATGCATCGCCGATTTGCTGCGCAGGTCGCCCAGTACCCACTCGACGTAGCAGGTGGTCGACAGGCGCCTCGGGCGACCTGAGCGATTGCGAATCTGCAAATGCGAGAACTTGATCGAAGCATCCAGCGCCACATACACCCACAGCTCGGTGTGGATGCCGTCCTCATCGTGCTCGAACACGCTGTAGCCGAAGCCGTGCCGGGTGCGGTACTCGCCAGTACCGGGACAAGGCTGTGGCGTCACCGACCAGAAATGCCCGGTTTCTTCATCGCGCACATAGATCGCCTCGCCGCTGGCGTCGGTGATCGGGTCGTTCTGCCACGGGCTCAGGCGAAATTCGTGGGCGTTTTCCATCCAGGTGTAGGCGCCACCGCTTTCGGAAATCACCGAGCCGAAGTGCGGGTTGGCCAACACGTTGGCCCATGGCGCCGGCGTCGGCTTGCCAGGCTGCAGAGTCATGACGTACTCGCTGCCATCGGCACTGAAGCCGCCATAGGCGTTGCCCAGCAGCAAACCGTCGAGGGCGGGCAGGGCAGTGGTCGCCGTAGTCTTGGCCTGGCGCTTGAGGGTGGGGACCAGCGCCGGGGACACCGGGCTGGCGTGACGCCGTTGAAGCTGTTCGGCAATGCTGCCTTTGCTTTCGCTCAGCACCAGGCGCGCCACCGACAGGATCAACGTGCGGTCCTCGTTCGACAACTGCTGGGCCGGCCGCACGAAGATGCCGCCGGGATGGTCAATCAGCGAGGCTTCGCTACCGGAGGTAACCACCCCCATGATCAAGTCCTGGAGTTGCTGGCGATAGCCGGCCTGGTCCTCGTTCCAGATGACCAGGTCGACCATCAGGCCTTTTTGTCGCCAGTAGGCATGGGCCTTGACCATCTGCTGCACCAGCTCGATGTTCTCGACGGTGGCGATCTGCAGCAGCACGATGGGCAGGTCACCGGAAATAGCCTGGCCCCAGAGGCTCGATTGATTGCGTCGGTTGGCCATTAATACGCTGTTTTCCGCGCGCAACGAGGCGTTGGCGTAGAGGATCGACGCGGCCATCTGTTCAAACAGGCGGGCATCTTCCGGCGTTACATTGAGTTGGCGCAGCAACACCTGGCTGTGGGTCCAGGCCAGGTCGAAGACGCGATCGGCGAGGTGACGGTCGCGGAATTTGTTGATCAGGTACAGGCAACCCTCACGGCTGTCCGCGACGCCGGTCACCAGGTCGATGGTCGCCGTTTGCCCGGGTTCCAGGGCAATGCGGCAGCGGATCGCGACGATCGGGTCCAGCACCGAACCGGCAGTGCCGGACAGCTGCTGGACGTGGCCATCGAGCGCCGCCGGTGCGGCAACGTCGCGCCCTCGGCCGATGAAGCGCGCGCGATCGGTCTCGTAGGAAATCGCGTCGATGTCCGCGCCATGGACCGCCATCAGGTGGCACATCCAGGGCACGGCTTCCTCAGTGGAACGGCGCCTGCGGGTGCAGACGATAGCCTGCAACGCCGGCAGCAGTTCGGTCTGCACGAACAGGTTGCTGAAGGCCGGGTGCATGGCATCACTGATGGCCGGCGCCAGGACCACCTCGGCGTAGGTGGTGATCTCCACGCTACGCCGTACGCGGCCGCGGTTGGTGATGTGCAGCCGGCGCAATTCGATGTCGTCTTCGGGCGACACGACGATCTCGGTGTGCGTATCGAAGTCGAGCTCGCGAACCCGAAACTCGGCCCGGGCATCGCTGAAGATCGCCTCATGGCTTTCTGGCCGGTGCAGGGTCGGCTGGTGCGCCGAGGACCAGAACACGCCGCTGCTGACATCGCGCAGGTAGCAGAACATGCCCCAGTTGTCGCGGGTCGCATCTTCACGCCAGCGGGTCACGGCGATGTCGTTGCAGCGGCTGTAACCGCCGCCGGCACTGCTGAGCATGACGTGGTAGCGGCCGTTGGACAGCAGCTGGACGGCGGGGCGCTTGCGCCCGGGATCGGCGAACACGCGAAGCCTGGTTTCCTGGGTCCCGGCATTGTCCCCCGTGGCAGGGTCGTGGGTCGCATGCAGGTAGGGCGCGGCGGTTTTTGGAACACGTTCCTGTAGCAACAGGAGGGTCGCCTGGAAGGCCGGGATCGACTCGAACCGGCGCTGCATGGGCCGGTCCAGCAGCAGGCTGGTCAACGCCAGCAGGCTCATGCCCTGGTGGTGCGCCATGAATGAGCGCACCACCGCATAACGCTGGCCCCGGGGCAGGCGTGCCTCGGTGTAGTCGACCGCTTCGTACAGGCCATAACGCCCCGCCGAGCCCTGGGCCGCCAGGCGTTGCAGGTTGCGGCAGGCCGCTTGCGGCTCGACCATCAGCGCCAGGGCGCTGGCGTACGGCGCAATCACGGTGTCCTCGGCCAGCCCGCGCTTGAGGCCAAGGCCTGGCACGCCGAATGCCCGATACTGATAATTGAAGTGGCCGTCCAGGGTGTTGTAGCCCGACTCGGACACGCCCCAGGGGATGCCCAGCTGGTTGCCATGCTCGATCTGCAAGGCCACGGCCGCGCGGCAGGTCTGCTCCAGCAGCGTGCCTTCATAGCTGGGCATGACCAGGTTGGGCATCAGGTACTCGAACATCGAGCCGGACCAGGACAGCAGCACCGGCACCCCGCGATTGTTGCTGAGCAAGCGTCCGAGGGTGAACCAGGCCTGTTGCGGCAGCTGGCCCTGGGCGATGACCACGAAATTGGTCAGGCGCACTTCCGACGCGAGCAGGTCGTAGTAGCCGTTGTCCAGCCGTCGTTCGTCGGCGTTGTAGCCGATCGAGAACAGGTCGCGCTGGGCATCGTAGAGGAAGGTGAAGTCCATGCTCGCCAGAGACGCGGACAATTCGACCAGGTGCTCGAGCTGGCTGATTCGGGCGCGAGCCAGGGTTTGTACCACCTGCACTTGCGCCTGATCGGCGGGCAGCCACAGCGTGATATCGAGCTCGGCCATGTGCCGCAGGGTGAGTGCCTTGGCCTGGGTGGGTGCCTGCGGCAGCTCGAAGCGCAGCCACTCTGCGCGCAGATCCGCGCACTGCATCTGCAATGCCTGCAGCCAGTAGTGGACTTCTTCAGCGGCGCTGGCCGGGCTGTCGGTTGCCAGGGCCTGTGCCTGATCGAGCAGTTGCAGGAGGTTGTCCTGAACGCTGGCCGATTCCACCTTTGCCCTCAGTTCGAGCACGGCACGGTCATCGAGGCCCGCACCTTCCAACGCCTGTTGCAGCACATCGAGAGTGTCGCCCAGGCCGCCAAGGCTGCGTCGATCGAACAGGGGCGTGTCAATCAATCCCAATAGCCCCGGCCGCAAGGTGAGCAACAGGCCCGCCAGGTTGCCGCTGTCGACGGTGGATACGTACCGAGGTGCCAACGGTTGCAGTGTCTGGGTGTCGTACCAGTTGTAGAAGTGCCCCTGATGCCGCTCAAGGCCGTCCATGGATTCAAGGGTGGCGTTGATGCGTTCAAGCAGGCGCCCGCTGCTCAGATAGCCGAAATCGTGGGCCGCCAGGTGCGAGAGCAGGGCCATGCCCATGTTGGTCGGTGAAGTCCGATGGGCAATGGTCGGCTTGGGTATTTCCTGGACGTTGTCCGGCGGCAACCAGTTGTCCTCAGGGCCCACATAACGATCGAAGAACGCCCAGGTCTGGCGTGACAGCATGTGTAAAAAGCGCAGGTCCTGCGCGGATGGACTGAACCCTGTCGGGGTCGTCGGCAGGCTGATCCACCAGGCAATCGCCGGGCTCGCCAGCCACACCAGCAGCAAAGGTGCCGCCAGTGCGAGTACATGGGGAGAGGAGAGCAGGGCCGCGAACAGCAGCAGCGCCAAAGCAGGAGCAATCCACAGGCTTTTATACATGCCGGCCAGATCGTTGCTACTGGAGCGCTCCACCTCACGGGAAGGCTGCCATTGCAGCAGGCGACGCTTGCTGATCAGCATGCGCCACAGCGAGCGGCCAATCGCGTCGAAGCTCAGCAACGCATCGGAGGGCAACCAGACAATCGACAACAGCGCCCGCATGAAATGCTGGCCCGAGGTGTGCAGGGCCGCCGTCAGGTGTTGCCCCAATGGAATATCGGCCGCTTTCTGCACCAGCGCCAGTACCGACTGCAGCACGGGTTGCAGGCAGACCAGTATCACCACCGCCAACGTCCAGGAGGCGGCCTCGTTCGTACCCAGCCAGCCCCATGCCAGCATCGCGAGGAAGGCGCCTGGTTCCAGGCTGCGGCGCAGATTGTCGAAGATTTTCCAGCGGGCCAGGTTGCTCAGGCGATTGGCCGCGAACCCTCCCTGGGGTTTCGGTGCCCACGGCAGGGCCCAGTACAGCACTTGCCAGTCGCCGCGAATCCAGCGGTGGCGGCGCTTGGCATCGGCGCTGTAGCGCGACGGGTATTCCTCATACAGCTGCACATCGCTGAGCAGTCCGCAGCGGGCATAGCAGCCTTCGATCAGGTCATGGCTGAGGATGCGGTTGTCGGGCAGGCAACCCTCGAGCGCCTGTTCGAAGGCGTCGACCGCATAGATGCCCTTGCCGATGAAGGAACCGTTGTGGAACAGGTCTTGGTACACATCGGAAACGGCGCGGGTATAGGGGTCGATACCGGCATCGCTGCCAAACAGGCGGGCGTAGGTCGAGCGTGCCGTGCTAGGCAGGCTGATGCCCACCCGTGGCTGGAGGATGGCGTAACCGCTGACGATCCTGCCGCTCTTTTCATCGAATACCGGATGGTTCAGCGGGTGCATCATGGTGCCGATACACTGGCGCGCGACATCCCGTGTCAACAAGGTATCGGTGTCCAGGGTAATGACGAAGCGCACCGCACTCAGGGGCGCGATATCCCCGACAATCAAGGCAAAGCGATCCTGACCTTTGCCTCGCAGCAATGCGTTGAGCTCGGCGAGTTTGCCGCGCTTGCGCTCATGCCCCATCCATACCCGCTCTGTAGCACTCCAGTGCCTGGGCCGGTGCAGCAGGAAGAACCGGTCGACCTGGCCATCGGCATACTTGTGGTTGAGCGCCTCGATCAGTTGGCGCGCCAGGGCGAGCAGTTCGGCATCTTCGGGCATCACCTCGGCGGGGGCGTCCATGAAATCACTGAGCAGGGCAAAATGCAGGTTGTCATCGCGATTGGCCAGGAAGCGCACTTCCAGGCCTTCCGCCAGGGCCTCGATGTCGCCGGCGTTGGCAAACATCGTCGGCACCGCCACCAGCGTTCGTGCATCGGTCGGTATGCCCTTGCTGTAATCCAGGCGGGGCAGTAGCGACGGGGCGACGGTGAGGGTCACCAGCCAGTTGACCAGTCCGATCGCCAGGCGGCTGGTCATCAAGAGTGCGGGGATCGCGAGCAGGACCAGACCCCAGGTGGGTGTGCCGCTGTGATAAGCGCTGCTGAGAAATGGCCAGGCCAACAAAAATGTCAGCAGCAGAGCAGGGCACAGGTAGAACTTCAGCGGGGCGCTCTGCAGCATTCGCTTCCAGCGTTCGAGCGGCGACACGCTGGCGTGCAGCGCCTGCTCCAGGCTGAACAACCCGTCAGCCACCAGGTAATAGCCCACGTGTCCGGTCACTCCGGCGGGTTGTGGGGTGTTGGCCAGTTCGATGGCGGCGCGTGCCACCTGGGCCTCAGACTGCACGCAATGCCGGGCCAGACGTTCGACCACATGGCGGTAGCGATCGCGGGTGGCGAAGTCCATGTTCGCGTAGACGCCCGCCGGGTCGGTGCACAAGACCTGTTCGACATGGCTGAGCAGTTCGACGAACTCGCGCCAGTCGGTCGCTGCCAGCAAGCGCAGGCTGGCGATGCTGTTGCTGATGGACACCTGGTCACCGGATTGCTGCTGGGCATCCATCTGCACCAGGCGTTCGATGGTCAGGCCGGCCTCACCGAGGGTTTGTTCTATCCACGCCATGGGCAAGATCAGCGCGGCGCTTTGCCCGTGCAGGCGGCGCGCCAGTTCGGCCACGAAGGCTGGCGTCATCGGTGGCGCCGAGCGCGCCATGTCGGCCACGGTCAAGACCACGCTCTTGGCGTCGCGCTCGGCCATTTCGATCAGGCGATCGGCCCAGTCATCGGCCAGGTTGCGGTCATCGCGGTTGGCCATGACCCGGGACGCCACGCGCCGCAGGTTCTCGATCAGCGCCAGGCGCAGCATGATCGGGATGGCCCACAGCTCGCCCAGGGTCAGCGGCGTGATGGTCTGGTACGAGGCGATGAAACAATCCAGGCTCGGCGCATCGACCCGGCCATCGCCGTGGGCGATGGTTTCCAGGGCGATGTCGTAGACCCGCGGCAGGCCTGCCGAGGGCCCTTCGGCCAGGCGTGGCAGCTCGCGGCTGTAGCCGTCGGGCAGGTGGGTCCTGGCGGTGCGGATGTTTTCTTCGATCAGGTAGAAGTTGTCCAGCAGCCATTCCGCCGCCGGGGTGGCGCGTCGACTGGACTGTTGCACGGTCTTGAGCGCTGCGCAGCTACGTTCCAGCAGCAGTTGGTTGTCGGTCAGGCGGCCGAGCAAGGCATCCTTTCTGGAAAGACGCCCGAGCACATGTTGGCGAGCCAGGACGATGCCGTGGTCGGCCATCTGCTGCGCATTGAACAGGTCGGAACGCAGGATGGGCTCGTACTCGAACTTGTGCCGCGCGGCACTCCACCTGAGCCAGATGGCCGGTGAGCGCCAAAGGCTGGACAGTGTGCGAGTCAGGATATTTTCCATGAAATCCTTCGTACGACCTGCGCAGGGCAGGGCGCATGTGGAATGAAGGCGGTTCTACGCCAGGCTAGGTGTGCGGGGCATTGCGCCGCCGGGCGCAGCATTCCACCGACGAGTGTGAAGTGTTCAGGGGGGCGAAGTCTGTTCGGTAGCGAACATAGGCGGTGTAGGCAGGTATCTTGCGTCGCGATACCTGCTAACGCGGCACGCGATTGGTGGGAGTTATACCCGGGTCATTAGAGTTGCCACTGCCATCCATTTGCAGCGGAAACAGCATGCGGTATCGACGTCTTGACTTGAACCTGCTGGTAGCGCTCGATGCCCTGTTGAGCGAATGCAGCGTCAGCAGGGCCGCTGAACGACTGTGCCTGGGCCAGTCAGCGACCAGCTCGGCGCTTGGACGTTTGCGCGAGCATTTCAATGACCCGTTGCTGGTGCAGGTCGGGCGGCGGCTGGAACCCACCGCCTTGGGGCTGGAGCTGATGCCCAAGGTGCAGGAAGCCCTCGCCCTGACGCGGGAGATTGTCGATGCACCGATGAATTTCGACCCGGCCACCTGTACTCGGCAATTTACCCTGGTGGCTTCGGACTACGTGGCCGGGGTGCTGTTGCCAGCGGTCAGTCTTGCGTTGGCGCGCGTCGCGCCGGGTGTGCGTTTGAGCCTGCGCGACTTGCCTGTGCCGCGCGATGGTGACGTGGTCAGCGAAGCGCTCGACTATCGGCGCAGTGATTGTGTGATTGTGCCGCAACGGCGGTTGAACCCTGCTTACCCCCACGTACCCTTGATGAGTGACCAGCTGTGTTGCATCGTCTGTGCGCAGCAGCTTCAGTTCGCCGAGGGTTTGAGCCTGACGGGCTACTGCGCCGCCGAACATGTGGTGCGTGAGTTCGCCGACGGGCGAAACCTGGCCATGGATGCCGTGCATCTGCATGAATTGGGTGTTCATCGGCGGGTGGCGGTGGCTGTTGAAAGCTTCGCGCTGATGCCGGAGTTCATAGTCGGTACCGCGCGAATTGCCACTGTGTTTCGCCGGCAGGCAGAACGTTTTGCCCAGCGTTATCCACTGCGCATTCACCCTGCACCGCTGGCTTTTCCGGACGCCGTACAGGTGCTGCAATGGCACCCGTATCAAGAGCGCGATCCAGCGCTGATGTGGTTTCGCGGCCTGTTGCTGGAGCAGGCCGCGTCGCTTGATTAACCCGCGGGCTGATCACCGGTATCGGCAACCAAACCGGCCTGGTCGATCGCCTGCATGGCGCAGCGCTCATCATTGTCCGAAGTGTCGCCACTGATGCCGATGGCGCCGAAAATTTTCCCCTCGGCATTTCGAATCAGCACACCGCCAGCGACTGGAATCACCTCGCCGCCGGTCAAGCTGTTGATCGCATCGAAGAACGCCGGCATGGCCTGCGCACGCCGTGCCAGTTCCCGTCCGCCGAAGCCCATTCCCAGGCAGCCGCGCGCTTTGCCCGTGGCAATCTGTGGGCGCAGGAAACTGGCCTGTTCATCGCGCAGGACCGCCAGCGGATGACCCGCTGCATCCAGCACGGCGGCGGCCAGGGGGTTGAGCCCGGTTTCCCGGGCGATGCGGATCGCGCTGCTGGCGATCTGGGTGGCTGTGGTCAGATCAAGTGTGTGCATGATATCGATCCTCATACGGCCCACTTGCCCAGTTGGGCAACCCGGTCGCGGGTGTACAGGTCAGTCCACTTCAACGAGTTGAAATCGGACACTTGCTTGGGGTTGTAGGGGCTGCGTTCCATGCGCACCGGCTGACCGGCCTTGTACACGGCCTTGAGGCGCGAGCGGTCCTGGAGGATGCGGATGTCGTGCAGCGGCGAGCCGTCGAGCAACAGGAAGTCCGCTTGCTTGCCCACTTCCAGGGAGCCGATGGTTTCACCCCGCGGCATGCAGCGCGCACCGACGGCGGTGGCGGCATACAGGGCTTCGGCGGGCGTGAAGCCCAGGCGCGTGACCAGCAGTTCCAGCTCACGGGCATGCCACTCGCCATAAGGTGTCACGGCAAAACCGCTGTCGCTGCCACAGGCGAACGGCACACCGGCCGCCTTGGCACGTTTGAGCACCGCCGAACCGACTTCCAGCGTGCGCGCGCAGTAACCGGCGTACCCGGTGGTGATGGCCGGGTCGTGGGGCTGGCAAAAATCCACGGTGTTCTGCGGGAAGGTCATGGTCGGCGCGAGGATGCTGCCCGCTTCGAGCAAGGCCTCGATACAGTCGTCGTCCATGTAAAAGGCGTGGAACACCAGATCGACACCCGCGCGTGCGGCGTACATCACCGCTTCACGGCCATAGGCGTGGGTAGCCACTTTGCAGCCCAGGCGATGGGCTTCTTCGACCATCTCGTAGGTTTCTTCGGCGGTGAACGCCGCGATGATTTCGCCGTTCGGGCGACGATGGGTGCCGTCCATGGCGATCTTGATCAGGTCTACGCCATCCTTCGCCTGCTTGCGGATTTCTGCCAGGGCTTCGCTGCGGCTGGTGACCAGGCGCGCGGTGAAGTATTCCGGAGCTCCTACGCGGCTCGGAAACCAGTCATTGAGGCTCTGCCGATTGGTGATGACCCGGCTGCTGGCCGCGATGCGCGGACCCTCGAACAGGCCAGCTGCAATTGCGTTGCGCACTGAAATGCTGAGCTGGCCGCTATCGCCCGGGCAAACCATGCTGGTCACGCCGGCGGCCAGCACATGTTGGGCGAAGAACATGCCACGCAGCGCGCGGAATTCGTCGCTGGTCCAGATATCGATGTCTTCTTCACTCTGCGCGTTGCCGAAGGCCAGGTGGGTGTGCACGTCCACCAGGCCTGGCATGACAAAGTTATCGCCGGCATCGACAATGCTGTCACTCGCTTGTGGCTGCGGCGCCATGGCTGTCGGGCCGACGTAGGTCAGCAGGCCGTTTTCCACGACCAGCGTTTGCTGTTGACGGGTATGCAGGCCAGTACCGTCGAACAGGGTCTGGCATTTGAGGTGCAGGGCATTCATGGCGTTTTCACTTGGCTGATTGTTATGCAAAGTGAGGCTAGGGTGCGGCCACGGGCGCCACCAGCAACTTGCATCAATGGCCGGGTATTGATGGCGTCGATAGCTGCTCAATCCCACTAGGGGCGGGGCCTTTGCGGCGCAGGGTGAGATCAGGGGGTGGGTATCGCGAGTGGCGATGGCTGGCATCGTGATCGACGATTTTTTACAGGTCGGATTGCAAGTCTATGGTGCGCGCTCATCACCCACAGAGAGCCATTGACATGACCACCGCAGCCGTAAAAAACCAACTCCTGGCACTTGAGCAGGAACGCCGCCGGGCCCTGGTTGAAGAAGACTACCCACGCGTCGCCGAGCTGTTCGCCGATGACCTCGTGTATGTGCATACCACCGGATTGGTGCAAGGCAAGGCGGACTATCTGGAGTACGCAAAAAGCGCCGTGCAGTATCTGGACATTGAGCGTGGCGAGTTGCAGATCCGCTTTTACGGCGAGCACCTGGCGGTGATGACCGGCACGCAATGCAACACCTTGCGCAAGCGCGGTGGCGAGCAGTCGATTCGCGGCGACGGCTTTGCAACCCAGGTCTGGACGTTGGGCGCAGAGGGTTGGCAGATCAGCTCGTTCCATGGGACACGTGCGCCTAACTGAATTCGTTCAGCACGCTATCGCTGGCAAGCCAGCTCCTACAGGTTTTCGGGTGCCTGCGGATTGTTGGGCGGTACACGAATCTGTAGGAGCCGGCTTGCTGGCGATTCGATGGTGGCCGTTATGCCGCCATCGCTGGCAAGCCAGCTCCTACAGGTTTTGGGCTGCATGCGGATAGTTGGGTACGACACAAATCCGTAGGAGCCGGCTTGCTGGCGATTCGATGGTGGCCGTTATGCCGCCATCGCTGGCAAGCCAGCTCCTACAGGTTTTGGGCTGCATGCGGATTGTTGGGTACGACACAAATCTGTAGGAGCCGGCTTGCTGGCGATTCGGTGGTGGCCGTTATGCCGCCATCGCGGCAAGTCAGACGGGGCCGGTCAAGCCGTATGGCCACCCAGGTTTTCGGTAACCCAGTCGGCGATGTACTGACCCGCGTTGATACTGTTGTCAAAGCTCGAATGCTGCACACCACCTTCGCGTTCGGTAAAGATCTTCAGTTCACGCTTGGGGCTGTTGACCAGTTGCTCGTAAGTACGCTGTGCCCACTTCAGCGGGATCTGCGAATCCTTTTCACCGTGGGTCACCAGGAACGGCACCTTGATCCGGTCCAGCACGCCGTCCAGGTGGACGTTCTCGGCGATGGCCATGAACTCATCCATATCTTTTGCACCCCACACCCACTGCACGTGCGCCCAATAGTGCGGTACCGGGAAGCTGCCTTCTTTTTCCAGGCGACGCTTTTGCACATCGCGCCAGTCATGGTTCGCGCCCCACACCACACCGCAGGCAAACCGTGGCTCGAAGGCCACGGCGCGCGGGCAGTAATAACCGCCGAGGGAGACACCCTCAAGGCCGATACGCTTGGCATCCACGTCGCTGCGGGTTTCCAGCCAGTCGACCACGCGGCTGGCCCAGTGCTCGCTGTCGTAGCGCGCAATCAGGTTGTGCAGGCGCAAGGCTTCACCGGTGCCGGGCTGGTCGATGATCAACGACGAGACGCCGCGTTTTGCCAGCCAGGCCGGCAGGCCGACGCGGTATTTCATTTCCTTCGTCGAATCCAGTCCGTTGACCTGCACCAGGATTGGCGCCGGACCGGTCACGCCTTCGGCACGCACCAGCAAGCCGGAAATATGTTTGCCCTCGTAGGGGATTTCAACGCGCTCGCAGTTCTCCCGCGACAGTTCGATACCGCGCTTGAAAGTCTGCAAAAAACGCTGGTACAACTCGGTACGGCCCGGCGCGCCATGGGCCTGCAAGCGTTCGCAGGTCAGGTAATAGGTGGCGGCGCGGTTGTACTTTTCACCGGCGGACAGCAGCCGGCCATTGCCTTCGTCTTCCTCGGCCAGGCCGCAGAGTTTGTCGGCCATCTTTGCCCAGGTTTCGCGGAATGCCTTGGTGCCAGCGGCGTCCGGCTGTTGGGCGGCTTCCTGCAGCGGCGCGCACATCTCTTCGATTTCGCCGATGCGGGCGCCCATCTCAATGGCCAGGTTGACAGAAAGATTCCACACGTAATTGGTCGGGAAATAACGGAACATGATTGTTGTTGTCCTTGTGGTTGCCTTGAGCGTTCAAGGCACGTTAAGGACGCCCCGGCTAATTGACCAATCGTGACTCGGGATGCGAGGTATCGCGAGCGGCGATAGGATCCTGTTCCAGATGCTGGATGAACTCGCTGATGCGCTCGCGCAGCCAGCGGTGCATCGGGTCGCCGTCCACGCTGCGGTGCCAGAGCATGACTTCGCGCATGACCGGAATCTTCACCGGCGGATTGAGGATACGCAGCGGCAGGTGCTGGGCATACAACCGCGCCAGGCGCTGGTGCATGGTGGCGATGCGTTGGGTGCCGACTACCAGTTGCGGCAGGGTGTTGAAGTCGTTGGTGATCACTTCGATGCGGCGGTTGAAGCCGTACTGGTTCATGAACCATTCTTCGATGCTCAAGTGCCGGGTGCGACCAAAACCGACGGAAACGTGGCCCATGTCCATGTACTGCTCAAGGGTCAGGCTGTCGCCGACCTGGGTATTGCCAGCCCACACCACGCAGACGTGTTCTTCCTCGAACAGCAGCTTGTGGGGATGGCCGTCGATGATGTAGCGCTCAGGCACGATCATCAGGTCGACCTCGCCGCGAATCAGCAACTCGCCGGAGTTGTCGCCGGGGCCGAGCATCTCGAAGGTGATGTTCGGCGCTTCCTGATGGATCTTCTGTATCACCTGGGCAAACAGCACGCTGATCAGGTAATCCGAGGTCACCAGGCGGAAGTGGCGCTTGCTGGTGGTGGGGTCGAACACCGGCTTGGCGGTGATCGAGGATTGAATCGTCAGCAGCACTTCGCGGATCGGTTTGGCCAGCTCCTGGGCGTAGGGCGTGGGCTGCATCTTGCGCCCCACCTGCACCAGCAGTTCGTCTTCGAAATAGCTGCGCAGACGCCCGAGCACGCCACTGGTTGCGGACTGCGTCATGTGCAGGCGTTCGGCGGCACGGGTGATGTTCTGCTCTTCGAGCAATACATCGAGTGCCACCAGCAGATTGAGATCCAGGTGGTTGAAACGCATCAGGCATGTCCGCTGTTGTATTTATTTTCACGATACATTCCGGTGAATTGATCGTCCCGTCAACCCCGTCTTCACGCCTTCATCCTGCGCCTTCAGGTATCGCGTTTGCCGATAGGTCGCATCCCCACTCGCGATTAGTCAGCTGCCAAACCGCACGTCACTCTTCGCCGCAGTCGGACCTCTGGCCGACACCACCACCGGATTCCATGCGCAGCTGAACGGCCTGGTCGAGCAGTCTCCGGATCATAATTTCAATGGAGTGGTAAGCCATGAACATCATTGGCCTTGATGCCCTGATCTTTGGCGTCGATGACATCCAAGCCTGTACCGATTGCCTGCGTGACTACGGCCTTGCGCCGGTTGACGTCGACAGCGATGGCGGGCGTTTTGAAGCACTCGACGGCACGGCCGTGATCATTCGCCGTGCGGACGATCCGACCCTGCCAGCGGCCATCGGCCCGGCGCCGTCGATTCGCGAAACCGTCTACGGCGTTGCCAGCGTGGCGGACCTCGACGCCATCGAGGACGAGTTGGCGCGAGACCGCCAGGTCTCCCGGGAAAACGGCGTGCTGCACAGCGTCGACGACATGGGCTTCGCGATCGCTTTCCAGGTCACCGTGCGCAAGGCGTACGACGCCCCGGACGACCTGACCAACGCCGCCGGCCATGCGCCGCAGCGCCCGCTGAACCAGCCTGGCATCACCCTGGACATGAGCGCGGTGCCCCGCACCTTGTCCCACGTGGTGTATTTCGTTCCCGACGCGGCCAAGGCCGAAGCGTTCTACGCCGAGCGCCTGGGCTTTCGGACCACCGACACCTTTATCGGCGCCGGGCCGTTCATGCGCCCCGCAGGTTCCGATGATCACCATTGCCTGTTCATGATCCAGACCCCGCCGCACATGAAGGGCTGCGAGCATTTCACCTTTCACATGGGCAGTGGCACCGAAGTGCTGTTGGCCGGCACGCGTTTCGAGCAAAAAGGCTGGACCAGTTTCTGGGGCCCGGGCCGTCACCTCTTTGGCTCCAACTGGTTCTGGTACTTCAACAGTCCACTGGGTTGCCACATCGAATACGACGCCGACATGGACAAGCACGATGACGCCTGGGAGGCCCGGCGCGCGCCGTTGTCGGCGGATAACTCGCAGCTGTTCCTGTTCAATTCGAAGGCGAAATGGGCACCCGGCGGCCCGCCACCCAAACAGGGTTGAACACGGGTGTCTGCCATGAGCCAACGGGATTTTTACCTGTGCCTGATGGACGAACTGGTGGAAGGGCAGGCGCGCGGATTCGATCCATTGCAGCGCGGCAAAGACAGTGTCTTTGCCTTGGTGCACGACGGCCAGGTGCGGATTTATCGCAACAGTTGCCCGCATCTGGACGTACGCCTGGAGTACCGCAAGGACCGTTTTTTATCCTCCGACGGCCAGTTGATCGTCTGTTACGCCCACGGTGCGCAGTTTCTGCCGAGTACCGGCGAATGCGTCTACGGCCCCTGTCTTGGCCAGAAGCTGGAGGCGCTGGCGTGGCGGGTGGAGGAGGGGTGGCTGGTGCTGCAAATGCCCGGCATTGAATGCGCGTCTCCCCGTTTTGAGGTATCGCGTTTGCAGATACATCGCATCCTTACTCGCGATTAGTCAAATCCCTGCTTTGCCGGGAAGCTGGACCCAACGACGCAGTGCCCGACGCTGCATCGAATCACAAGAATAACAAGTGAGAAAACCATGAGTGCAGTGAACAAAGTTCTGATCGTGGGCGGTGGCATTGGTGGTTTGTGCGCGGCCATCGCACTGCGGCGCAAGGGCATTGAGGTCGATCTGATCGAGCTCAAGTCAGAGTGGACGGTGTACGGCGTCGGGATCATCCAGCAAAGCAACGTGGTCCGCGAGATGGCCAAGCTGGGTGTGCTGGATGGGTATCTCGATGCGGCGTATGCCTTTGAAGACGTCGCCATCTACGGCCCGGCCGGCCAGCAACTGGCGCGCATCCCGGGTCAACGACTGGCAGGGCCTGCGTACCCGGCCAACGTCGGCATTTCACGCCTGGCGCTGCACAAGGTCCTCAGCGAAACGGCGCTGGAACTGGGCGCGCAGGTACGCCTGGGTCTCAGCGTGGAATCCTTGAACGACACGGGCGACAGCGTCGATGTTCTATTCACCGATGGCACTGGCGCTGTGTACGACCTGGTGGTCGGCGCCGACGGTCTGTTCTCCAGAGTTCGCGACTTGATCTTCGGCGACACCTACACCCCGCGTTTCACCGGCCAGTCGGTGTGGCGCTACAACTTCCCGCGTGACCCGCAGATCGATCACCTCGCCAACTACCAGAGTGCCGAAGGCAACGCCGGCCTGGTGCCGCTGGCCGGTGACCTGATGTACCTGTTCCTCACGTCCCACGAACCGTCCAACCCGTGGATGGACCCGGCGACGCTGGCCGAGCAGATGCGCCAGCGTTTGCAGGGTTTCACCGGCCTCATCGGCGAACTGCGTGAGCAAATCACCGACAGCAGCCAGGTGGTCTACAAGCCGATGGAAGTGGTCTTCGTCGACGAGTCCTGGTACCGCGGCCGCGTCCTGTTGATCGGCGACGCCGCCCACGCGACCACGCCGCACCTCGGCCAGGGGGCCGGCATGGCGATTGAAGATGCCATCGTGCTCAGCGAAGAACTGACCCGCGACGGCAGCGTCGAGCAACAGCTGCAGCGCTTCATGGCGCGCCGTTTCGAGCGCTGCAAGTTCATCAGCGAAAGCTCGGTGCTGGCCGGCGACAAGGAAATGCAGCACGACCGTGAGTTCGACCGCATCGGCCTTGTCAAGCAGATGCTCGCGCTGACGGCCGAACCCATCTGATTCACCCACAGCAGTTACCACTATAAAAACAAGAGGTTAACGCGATGGTTAGTTCCACGACTGCGACGCCTGCGCGCCGCCCGGTCAGCACGTCTGCACCCTTTGGTTTCACCCTGGCCGCGGCCTTGGTGCTGTGCAGCCAGGCGGCCCACGCCTTTTCGGTGGATACCGGCAATCCGGATTTCAAACTGCGCTGGGATAACACCGTGAAGTACAGCGCCGCCTGGCGCACGCAAAATCCCAGCAGCAAACTGAGCGAGGGCCAGGTGGCACTCAACCAGGACGACGGCGACCGGGCCTTCAAGAAGGGCCTGATCTCCAACCGCACGGACATCCTTTCCGAGCTGGACATGTCGTTCAAGGACGTCGGCGCGCGCCTCAGTGGCGCCGCCTGGTACGACACCGAATACCAGCAGGACAACGATAACGACGACCCGGCACGGGCCAACGCCCGTTCCGTGGCCTACGACGAATTCACCGACGACACCCGCCATCTGCACGGGGGTAAAGGGGAACTGCTCGACGCGTTCGTGTACTGGAACGGCGAGCTGGCCGACCACGCCACGTCCGTGCGTGCCGGCCGCCACGGCTTGATCTGGGGCGAGAGCCTGTTTTTCGGGGCCAACGGTATTGCCGGTGGCATGGCGCCGGTCGACGTGGTGAAGGCGCAGTCGGTGCCCAACACCCAGTTCAAGGAAATCACCCGCCCGGTCAATCAACTGTCGGGCACCTTCCAACTGACCGACGACGTGTCGCTCGGTGCCTTCTACCAGCTGGAATGGGAAGAGACCCGCCTGCCCGGTGCCGGCAGTTACTTCTCCACCAGCGACACCATTGGTGAAGGCAACGAACGCCTGATCGTGGGTGCGCCGTTTCCTCCGTTCCTCGGTGGCAATCCCGCCAGCCCGGCGGCGTTCTTCCATGGCAATGACAAGGAAGCGAAAAGTTCGGGGCAGGGCGGCCTGCAGTTGAAGTACAGCGCGGAAACGGTCGAGTACGGCCTGTACGCGATCCAGTACCACGACAAGACCCCCAAGCTGTACCTCAAGCCGTCCACCGGCACACCGAACTTCAGTACCGGCCAGATCGGCGAGTACTACTGGGTGTACCCGGAAGACATTCGCGCCTTTGGTGCCAGTTTCTCCACCACCGTTGATGAGTACAGCTTCGCCGGTGAAGCCTCGATGCGCTGGAACATGCCGCTGGTTTCCAACGGCCAGACCGTCCTGCCCGGCGTGGTCGCCGACAACGATGACGACGCCCTCTACGCGGTTGGCCGTACCGCCCACGTCAACCTCAACGTGCTGGCTTCGTTCGGGCCGAACTTCCTGGCAAGGGAATCGGGGCTGGTCGGTGAGATCGCCTGGAACCGCCTGCTCAGCGTCACCAAAAACCGTGCCGCCCTCGACCCCAATGCCACCGACGACGGCCTCGGCTTCAAGGTGGTCTACACCCCGACCTACCGCCAGTTCTTCTCCGGCATCGACATCAGTATCCCGGTCGGCCTCAGCTACTTCCCCCTGGGCAAATCGGCGGTGGTCAGCTCCTTCGGCCCGGACAACGGCGGCGACATGAACATCGGCATCACCGCCACCTACCTGGATCGCGTCACCGCCGGCCTGACCTACACGCATTACTACGGCGCCGAGGACACCAACCTCAATGCCGCCAGCCAGTTCAATTACAAGCAATCGCTGAAAGACCGGGACTACCTGGCTTTCTCCGTCAAGACCACGTTTTAAGAGGACTTGCGCATGACCCACAACAAGAAAACCGCAGCCTTCACCCTCAAGGCCCTGGGCTTTGCACTGCTCGGTAGCCTGGCTCTGTGCAGCCAGCTGACGCTGGCGGCGACAGCGGAAGATGCCGCCAAGCTGTCGAAAAACCTCACGCCTTTTGGCGCCGAGCGCGCCGGCAATGCCGACGGCTCCATCCCGGCCTGGGACGGTGGCTACACCAAGGTCGATCCTTCGTACAAGGAAGGCGGCAAGCGTTCCGATCCGTTCGCCGCGGACAAGCCGCTGTTCAGCATCACCTCGAAAAACCTCGCGCAATACGCCGGCAAACTCAGCGATGGCACCAAGGAAATGTTCAAGCGTTTCCCGGACTCCTATCGCATCGACGTCTACCCGACCCGGCGCACCGCCGCCGCGCCGCAGTGGGTGTATGACAACACCCTGAAAAACGCCACCCGCGCCAAACTGGTCGACAGCAGCGCCGGCCCCGTGCCCGAAGGCGCCTTTGGCGGCATCCCGTTCCCGATCCCGCAGAACGGTGCCGAAGCCATGTGGAACCACGTGCTCAACTGGCGCGGTACCTCGGTGTCGATGCATTTCCGTCACTACCTGATGACCGCCGATGGCAAGCAGGTCATGACCACCGACGGCCAGGCCATCCAGGAGATGCCGTATTACTACAAGGAAGGCACGCCTGAGTCGTTTGCCGGTGACTACTGGCTGTTCCGCCTGCTCAACGTCGGACCACCGTTGCGTGCCGGCGAGCAGATCATGGGCCGCACCAACATCAACGGCGACCTGTCCCAGGCGCACGTCTACCTGACCGGGCAACGTCGTGTGCGCAAGCTGCCGAATGCCTGCTGCGATACGCCGACACCGGCGACCGCCGGGGTGATGTCGTTCGACGAATTGAGCGTGTTCCAGGGCCGCATGGACCGCTTCAACTGGAAGCTGGTGGGCAAGCAGGAGATGTACATCCCCTACAACACCAACAAAGTGCAAGCCGCCGCCAAACCTGAAGACCTGTTCCTGCCCCACCACATGAACCCCGATTACGTGCGTTGGGAATTGCACCGGGTCTGGGTGGTCGAGGCCGACCTGGCACCGGGCAAGCGTCACCAGTTGCCGAAGGGCCGTTACTACCTCGATGAAGACACCTGGCAAGCCATGCTGGGCGACCGCTGGGACGCCAACGGCCAACTGGCCAAGACCCTGTGGTCGTTGCCGGCGGTGATGCCGGATCTGCCCGCGCAAGCGCAACTGTCCTCGGGCTTCTACGACCTGACCTCCGGCGCCTGGTTCATCCAGAACGTCTACACCGGCCTGCCTGAGCAGTACGGCATGGTGGATCGCTACAGGGCCTCCGAGTTCTCGCCGGCGGCGATGGCGGGTGCCGGGGTTCGCTGAGTCAGACCGGATCACGGCTAGCCCGGCGTGATCCGGTTTCAAACGGTTTTTCGAGGTTGGTATGAACAGATTCTGTCAGGTGGTTGGTCGACTGATGTGGCTTGTGGCGCTGCCTCTGGCATTGCCGTTGAGCCTGGTGCAGGCCGCCGCGGTGGGCGATGCGCTCTCTACGCCGGCCATGCAGGCGCCGCAAGCCAAGTCCGCGGTGCTGCTGGACCTGGCCCGTGCGGGTGCGCGGCTGGTGGCGGTGGGGGAGCGGGGTATCGTGCTGCTGTCCGATGACAACGGCATGAGTTGGCGGCAGGCCGAGGTGCCGGTTTCGGTCAGCCTGACGTCGGTGCAATTTGTCGATGCCAACACAGGCTGGGCCGTGGGTCATGGCGGTGTTGTGCTGGCCTCTCGTGACGGGGGCGAGCACTGGACCATGCAGCTGGACGGCCTGCGTGCGGCACAACTTGAGCTGGACGCCGCCAAAGCGCAATTGCCTTCGGCCAGCGACCATGATGCCGCCGCCGCGCGGGTGCAAACGGCTGAACGGCTGGCCGGCGAGGGTGCCGACAAGCCGTTTCTCGCCCTGCAGTTCGTCGATGCCCGGCATGGCCTGATCGTGGGAGCGTACGGCCTGGCCTTTCGCACCGACGACGGCGGCACCACCTGGCAATCCGTCATGGGGCAAATCGATAACCCGATGGGCGCGCACTTGTCTGCCATCGCGCAACAGGGAACGCACTGGTTCCTGGCCGGCGAGCAGGGTTACCTCGCTCGCTCGAACGATGCCGGCCAGTCATTCACCCAGCTGCAAAGCCCTTACGCGGGGAGTTTTTTCACCCTGCAAATGCGCGATGACGGTGTGCTGCTGGTGGCTGGCTTGAAGGGCAACGCGTTTGCCTCCAGCGACCTGGGCGAGAGCTTCCAGCCCGCGCCGGTGACTATGCCGGTGTCGTTCAGCGATGCGATCCGCACCGATGACGGCCAGTTGCTGCTGGTCAACCAGAGCGGCGCCCTGTTTCGCACCAACAGCCAGCCCGGCGCATTGCTCAAGCCCTATGGCAAACCGCTCGACAAGCCCGTTGCCAGTGTTGTCCAGGCCGCCGACGGCAGCCTGACGCTGGCGGGTTTCACCGGGTTGACGCGCATCTCGCCGTCAATCGCTACCGCTTCGGAGTGAGGTTATGAAGTCTTTCGACAACGCCACGGCCAGCCTGGCGAATTTCGATCCGCGCTCCGGTTCGGTGGTGGAACGCACGCTGTTCAACCACCGCCTGTGGGTGCTGTTGGTGTGTGTGCTGACCACCCTGGTGCTCGGCTATCAAGCCACCCGTATCGAGCTCAACGCCAGCTTTGAAAAGATGATCCCCACGCAGCAACCGTACATTGCCAACTACCTTGAGCACCAGAAACAGCTCACCGGCCTGGGCAATGCCTTGCGCATCGTGGTCGCCAACCGTCACGGCGATATCTATGACGCCGAGTACCTGAAGACCCTGCAGGCCCTGAGCGACCAACTCTACCTGCTGCCAGGCGTCGACCGCGCGTACATGAAGTCGCTGTGGACTCCGGCCACCCGCTGGGTCGCCGTGACCGAAGACGGCCTCGACGGCGGCCCGGTGATCCCGGACGACTACAGTGGCACCGCCGCCAACCTCGACGCACTGCGGCGCAATGTGCAACGCTCCAATGAACTCGGGCAACTGGTGGCGTTCGACCAGACCTCGAGCATCATCTACGTGCCGTTGCTGGCCGCCACCACCGACGGCAAGCCGCTGGATTACGCGGTGCTTTCTGAACAGCTGGAGACCCTGCGCAGCACTTATCAAAACGCCAACATCGACATTCACATCACCGGTTTCGCGAAAAAAGTCGGCGACCTGATTGCCGGCCTGAAGCAGATCCTGCTGTTCTTTGCCGTCGCGATCCTGATCACCACCGCCGTGCTCTACTGGTACACCCGCTGCCTGCGCAGCACCGTGCTGGTGGTGCTGTGCTCGCTGGTGGCGGTGGTCTGGCAGCTCGGTTTGCTGCCCTTGCTGGACTACCAACTGGACCCGTACTCGGTGCTGGTGCCGTTCCTGGTGTTTGCCATCGGCATGAGCCACGGCGCGCAGAAAATGAACGGCATCATGCAGGACATCGGCCGGGGCATGCACCGGGTGGTGGCGGCGCGATTCACTTTCCGCCGGCTGTTCCTCGCCGGCCTCACGGCGCTGCTGTGTGATGCCGTGGGTTTTGCGGTGCTGATGCTGATCAAGATCCAGGTCATTCAAGACCTCGCGGTGATCGCCAGCATCGGCGTGGCAGTGTTGATCTTCACCAACCTGATCCTGCTGCCGGTGTTGCTCTCCTATGTCGGCGTGACACCGCGCGCGGCGCAACTGAGCCTGAAGAGCGAACAGGCCGAGCAAACCGGACAGACACGCCATGCCTTCTGGCGTTTTCTCGACCTGTTCACCCATCGTCGCTGGGCCAGCCTGTGCATCGCCATCAGCCTGGCGCTGGCGGCGCTCGGTTTTGTGGTCAGCCTGCAACTGAAAATCGGCGACCTCGACGCCGGTGCGCCGGAGCTGCGTGCGGACTCGCGCTACAACCAGGACGATGCCTACCTGACCCGTCATTACGGCGCCAGCAGCGACCTGTTCGCGGTGATGGTGAAAACCCCGGCCAGCAGCTGTGCGCGCTATGACATCCTGGCCAAGGTCGATGCCCTGGACTGGCAGCTGCGCGCCTTGCCGGGGGTGGACTCGACCAACTCGCTGGCGTTGCTCAACCGGCGCATGCTGGTCGGCCTCAGTGAAGGCAACCCCAAGTGGTACGAGCTGCAGAACAACCAGGCGATGCTCAACATGATCACCGCCAGCGCACCGCGCGGCTTGTACAACGAAGACTGCAGCCTGCTGACCCTGTACGCCTACCTCACCGACCACAAGGCCGAGACGCTGACCCGCCTGGTCGAGCACGTGGAAAAATTCGCCGCGGTGAATAATACCGACGAGGTGCAATTCCTCCTGGCCGCCGGTAACGCCGGCATCGAAGCCGCGACCAACATCGTCGTCAAACAAGCCAACCGCGAGATGCTGATCTGGGTGTATGGCGCTGTGATTCTGCTGTGCCTGATCACCTTCCGCTCGTGGCGCGCCACGCTGTGCGCGGTGATTCCGTTAATGCTGACGTCCATCCTCTGCGAAGCCTTGATGGTCTGGCTGAACATCGGCGTGAAAGTCGCCACGCTGCCGGTGATCGCCCTGGGCGTGGGCATCGGTGTCGACTATGCGCTGTACGTGATGAGCATTCTCCTCGGCCATCTGCGCCAAGGGGCGAGCCTGTCCGAAGCCTATTACCGCGCCCTGGTGTCCACCGGCAAGGTGGTGATGCTGACCGGTATCACCCTGGCCATCGGTGTCGCGACCTGGACGTTTTCACCGATCAAGTTCCAGGCCGACATGGGCGTGCTGCTGGCCTTCATGTTCGTCTGGAACATGGTTGGCGCCTTGGTATTGCTGCCTGCGCTGGCGTACTTCCTGTTGCCCGCGCGTAGCGAGGCGCAGGGGCCAGTGACGGTGCGTAATGTCGCGGGTTCCGAGACGGCGGTGCTAGCCAACGTTCCACACCTGCGCATCAAGGAGCAGTGCCATGGTCGCTAACGCCTTTGTAGAAAACTCCACCCGAAAGGCCGGATGGGTGCAATCGCTGTTGTTGCTGCTGGGCAGTTGTCTGCCGGTGCTGGGCGCGGTACTGCTGGCCCCGGTACTGCCGCGGATGCAGGCGCATTTCGCCGACGTGCCCGGCAGCAGCGTACTGGTGCCTGTGGTGTTGACCTTGCCGGCCTTGGTGATTGCCCTGCTGGCGCCGTTCGCCGGGCTGATCGCCGATCGCCTGGGGCGCAAGCCGTTGCTGCTGGCCAGCATGTCGCTGTACGTGCTCTGCGGCGTGCTGCCGCTGTGGCTCGACTCGCTGCCGGCGATCGTGCTCAGCCGTGCGGGCATCGGTTTGGCCGAGGCGGGCATCATGACCTGCTGCACCACGCTGATGGGTGACTACTACAGCGGCGCCCGGCGGGAGCGCCTGTTTGCCTTGCAGATGGTCGCCACCTCGTTGTCGGCGGCGGTGTTTATCGCGCTGGGTGGCTTCCTCGGGCAAAACGACTGGCGCACGCCCTTTGCGCTGTACGCCGTGGGCCTGGTTTTCCTGCCGCTGATGGCCTGGAAACTGTGGGAGCCACAGGCCGCTGCGCAACCCGATCAAACCACACGGCTCCTGCCCGCCGGCCAGTTTCCGTGGCGCGCGCTCACGCCCCTGTATGGGCTGTCGCTGCTGGCAGGGTTGAGCCTGTTCATCGTGCCGGTGCAGGCCGGATACCTGCTCAACCTGCTGCACGTGGATGCCCCGCAACAGATCGGCATGACCATGGGCGCCAATCAACTGGGCGTGCTCATTGGCGCGTTGAGTTTTCGCCTGTTCAGCGGGATGCGTGGGCAGCACATGTTGTTGATTGCCTACGTGCTGGCGGGCAGCGGCGGGCTGCTGATGGCGGACGCCTTGACCCATGTGCAGGTCGTGGTCGCCGTGACCATCAATGGCCTGGGCATTGGCCTGATGCTGCCGACGTTGATCACCTGGATCATGGCGCAAGTCAATTTTCATCAACGCGGGCGGGCGGCCGGGTGTTTTACCGCGGCCATCTTCGCCGGCGAATTCATCAGCCCCCTGGTGGTGCTCGGCGTGACCGGTGGCGTCGTCACTGCGCTACCCCATGCGTTGGCCATTGTCGGTGGCCTGCAACTGTTGGTGGCAGTGTTCTGCCTGGCCGTACCTCGGCTCGGTGGCCTGGTGCCCCACGCGAATGTTGTTGTCGGTGGCACCACCACCGGCGACGGAAAGTGAACGAGGATTTCCCATGCAAACGCTTCCTGAATTCAAACGAGTGGTCACCGGGCACGATGAACATGGCCAGGCCATCGTCGCCAGCAACGGGCCGACGCCGAACGTGTTCCCGCTGGCGTCGGTACCGGGCACGGTGTTTCATGAACTGTGGAACAGCAGCACCAGCCCGGCGTTGCTGGACAACGCCAGTGATCCCAGCAGCAAACCCCTGCAACTGAGCCCCGGCCCCCTGGGTAGCGTGATTCGGGTGGTGGATATTCCACCGGACAGCGTGCAGAACCAGGTCAGCGCTGAAAGTGCCGCGGCAGTGTTCGCCGAAATTGGCCAATCCCACGCTGGCACGGGCAAAGCCGACTCCCGGCACAAGTTGATGCACCGCACCGAAACCCTCGACTACGGCATCGTCACCGAGGGTGAAGTGTGGCTGGTACTGGACGAGGAAGAAGTGCACCTCAAGCGCGGCGACGTCGTGGTGCAACGCGGCACCAACCATGCCTGGAGCAACCGCACCGAAGCGATGGCGCGCATGGTCTTCATCCTGCTCGACGGACGCTTCGCGGCTGAGTTGAGCCCTGCCCAAGGAGCATCCGCATGAAACTCGCCACCCTGAAAAACGCCAGTCGTGATGGACAGCTCGTCGTGGTCTCGCGGGATCTCGCCTGGGCACTGGACGCCAGTTCCGTGGCGCCGACCTTGCAGCAGGCCATCGAGAACTGGAGCAGCGTCGAGCCGCGCTTGCAGGCGCTGTCGAGTGAGTTGAATGCGGGCACAGCGGCAGACGCTTTCGCATTCGATCCCGCCCAGGCCATGGCGCCGTTGCCCCGCGCTTATCAGTGGTGCGACGGCTCCGCTTTCCTCAGCCACGGTGCGCTGATGCAGAAAGCGTTCAACCTCGACCCCATCGACGGCGTCGAACACACACCTTTGATGTACCAGGGCGCCGGTGACGATTTCATCGGCCCGCGCGACGACATCGCGTTGCCGAGCGAGAGCCAGGGCATCGACTTCGAAGGCGAATTCGTCGTGCTGGTGGATGAGGTGTCGATGGGCTGCGACGCGCAACAGGCGCTGCAGCACATCAAGCTGATCCTGCAAATCAACGACGTCAGTTTGCGCGCCCTGGCCCCCCGGGAAATGCGCACGGGCTTCGGTTTCCTCCAGGCCAAACCCTCGTCCAGCTTCGCCCCGCTGGCCATTACCCCGGACGAATTGGGTGACGCCTGGCGCGACGGTCGCGTGCATCTGCCTTTGCAGGTGCACTGGAATGGCCAATGGTTCGGTCAGCCCCACGGCGGCCAGATGAATTTCAACTTTGGCCAGTTGATCGCCCATGCCGCGCTGACTCGCCGGTTGGGCGCTGGCACCCTGATCGGTTCCGGCACCGTGTCGAATGCCGAACGCAGTGCCGGGTCGGCCTGCATCGCCGAACGTCGCGCCATCGAGATGATCGAGCAGGGCGCCGCGCAAACCGGCTTCATGCGCTTTGGCGACCGCGTGCACATGGACGTGCTGGATAACGATGGCCAGTCGTTGTTCGGCGCGATCGATCAACGTGTCGTTCAGGCCCAGGGCTGAGGGGCGCTCTATGCGAGTGTTGATTACCGGAGCCAATGGTTTTGTCGGACGAGAGCTGGTGCGTTGCCTGCTGGCGCGGGGCAGTTTGCGCGGCCAGCACATTGGTTCGTTGTTGGTGCTGGACAGGGACTTGCAGGGTTTGCCGGATGACGCCCGTCTGCGCCGTCATTTCGGCAGCGTGACCGATCCCGCACTGATGCGCCGGGTGTTGGCCGACGGCATCGACGTGGTGTTCCATCTGGTCAGCATTCCCGGAGGCGCGGCTGAAGAGCAGTACGAACTGGGCTATCAGGTCAACCTGCTGGCCAGCCTGGAACTGCTCAACCAACTGCGCAACAAAAGCCAGCCACCGGTCCTGGTGTATGCCAGCAGCGTCGCGGTGTACGGCGGTCATCTGCCGGAACGCATGAGCGAGGCCGCCGAGCTGCGCCCGCAATTGTCCTATGGCACGCACAAGGCCATGGTCGAAAGCGCGGTGAGCGACCTGGCCCGGCGCGGCGATGTCGACGGTCGTGCGTTGCGCCTGCCGGGCATCGTCGCCCGGCCCCGTGAGCCCAATGGCTTGCGGTCGGCGTTCATGAGCGACCTGATGCGCGCGTTTGCCGAGGGTGAAGCCTATCAATGCCCGGTCTCGCCAGCGGCGACGGCCTGGTGGATGTCGGCGCGCTGCTGTGTGAACAACCTGATCCACGCGGCCGAGCTCGATGGCGCCGTGCTCGGGGCTCAGCGGGTATGGCAGTTGCCGGTGCTGCAGTTGTCCATCGCCCAGGTGATCGACGCACTGGCCGAGCGTTATGGACAGGAGCGCCGCAGGCTGATCAGTTTTTCCCCCGACGCCGGGCTGGAAGCCTTGTTCGGGCGCATGCCCCCCCTGAAAACCCCACAAGCCCGTGCCGCCGGTTTCAGCCATGACCGCAATGCTGCCGCGCTGGTGCGCAATGCCCTTAACCCCGCGGCCCCCCGACACCTGCCGCTGACCGGAGAGACCTTTCATGTCACAGCCAACCAAGCCTAAACGTCGTCTCGTGGACCTCTCGGTCACCCTCGACAACAACCCCTACACCGATCCGCCACCGTTGCTGCCGAAGATCGATTACATGGATCACCAACAAGGCTGGCCGGAAATGGCAGCGATGTTCCCCGGCTTGCAGCTCGAACAGATGCCGGGCAATGAATCCTGGGCCGCCGAACGACTGCACATCACCACCCACAGCGGCACGCACATGGACGCGCCCTGGCATTACGCCTCGACCACCGATGGCGGTCAGCCGGCCTTTGGCATCGATGAGTTGCCGCTGGATTGGTGCCTGCAACCGGGGGTGAAGCTGGACTTTCGGCACATGGCGGACGGTCATGTGGTGACCGCCGATGAGGTCGAAGCGGAACTGTCGCGTATCGGCCACGTGTTGCGGCCGCTGGATATCGTGCTGATCAACACCCGTGCCGGCGCGTTGTTTGGCCAGCCGGGTTATCTGGATGCCGGCGTCGGCATCGGCCGTGAAGCCACGATGTACCTGCTGGAGCGTGGGGTACGGGTGGTCGGTACCGATGCCTGGAGCTGGGACGCCCCCTTCAAATACACCCGCGAGCGTTTTGCCGCCGACGGCGATGCCTCGATCATCTGGGAAGGGCACAAGGCCGGGCGCGATATCGGTTATGGGCAAATGGAAAAGCTCGCCAACCTGGAATCCTTGCCGGCCAGTGGATTTCTGGTGTCGTGTTTCCCCTACAAGATCAAGCATGCTTCGGCGGGGTTTGTTCGCGCGGTGGCGATCTTCGAAGAGTAAGCCGCGCTGGAAACCCTCCTCGATCAACACAATAAGAGAGAACACATGCCTCTTTTGCGTCTGCCTCAAACCTTACTGACGGCCGTGCTGGCAGTGAGTAGCAGCCTGGCCATGGCGGCCAGCGCTGACTCGGCAAAGCCCAATATCCTGCTGATCGTGGCCGATGACCTGGGGTATTCCGACCTGGGCAGCTATGGCGGCGAAATCAATACGCCCACCCTGGATCAACTGGCCAAGGACGGTTTGCAGTTCACCAACCTGTACGCCGCGCCGACCTGTTCGATCACCCGCTCGATGCTGATGTCCGGCACGGACAACCACCTCGCCGGACTCGGCACCATGGCGGAAGCCTTGCAACCCTTTCAACGGGGCAAGCCGGGTTACGAGGGCTATCTGAACCAACGTTCCTATTCGATCGCCAAACTGCTGAAACAGGGCGGCTACAGCACCCTCATGGTCGGCAAATGGCACCTGGGTCTGGAGACGGACCAGGGACCGGATCAGCGCGGCTTCGAGCAGTCGTTTACCTTGCTGGAGGGCGGTTCGTCGCACTTCAAACCCGCCAGTGTCGACCCGGCAAAAATCGAGCAAGTGCACTACCGGGAAAACGGCAAGGCCGTGGAGTTGCCGGAGAATTTCTATTCCTCGGACTTCTACACCGACAAACTGATCAGCTACCTGCAAAACAGCCAGAAGGACGGCAAGCCGTTTTTCGCCTATGCGGCGTTCACCTCGCCGCACTGGCCGCTGCAAGCACCGAAGGAGTACCTGGACAAGTACAAAGGTCGGTTTGACCAGGGCTATGACAGCGTACGGCTGGCGCGGATCGAACGGATGAAAAAACTCGGCCTGATGGCGGGCGATGCCCAACCGGCGAAGCCGCTACCGGTGAATCCCAAGCTGCCGGGCTGGGAGCAACTGAGCCCTGAGCAGCAAAAGGTCGAGGCGCGGAAGATGGAAATCTACGCCGCCATGGTCGACAACCTCGACCATAACATTGGCCGCCTGGTCGACTACCTGCGCAAAAGCGGGCAGTACGACAACACGCTGATCGTGTTCATGTCGGACAACGGCGCGGCAGGGGAGAACCACGCCCAGTTCTATCCACCGGGCCCACACACCGACAATAGCTATGCCAACCTCGGGCAGAAGGGTTCGCAGATCGACTATGGCCTGCGCTGGGCTGAAGTCAGCGCGGCACCTTTCCACCTGTTCAAAGGCACCACCGCAGAAGGCGGCATCAGCGTGCCGGCGATCGTTCAACTGCCCAAGTCACTGCGTCGCCAGGGTGTGGAACGCGGGGTTGCGCGGGTGGATGACCTGGCGCCGACCTTCCTCGAGCTGGCGGGTATCGAAGCGCCAACGGACGCAGGTAAACACCCGATTACCGGCAAATCCATGCTGCCGATGCTTGCCGGCAAGGGCAGCCCGCACATTGACGATAGCCTGGCCGGCGAGCTGTTTGGCAATGCCTATTACCGCGAGGGAAACCTGAAACTGCTAGGCATGCGCCCCCAAGCAGGTTTTGGCGATAACGCGCAGCCGCCGCAATGGCAATTGTTCGATCTGGCCCAGGATCGCGGCGAAACCACCGACCTGGCGGCCGCCCAACCCGAGACGGTGCAACGGCTCAAGGCTGCCTGGTTGAAGTATGCCGAGCGGGTCGGCGTGGTGTTCCCACCGCATTGACCGGGTTGCCCTCATGCACCCGTACGGATGCATGAGGGCAGACGCTTTTGCTGCCGTCAGTCACCAGACCTTGAGTGTGTAGTCGACATTGATCCGGGTTTCGTTGTCACTGCGGAATGTCGAGGCTGCACTCTGCTCATTGCGATACAACGCGTGGCGCAGGCGCAGGGCGAGGTTCTTGGCCGGGCCTGACTGTATGACATAGGCCAGCTCCAGGTCTTTCGAGGACTCCGTCAGGTTGCTGCCCCCCAGATGAGGCAGGTCGATGGGGCTTCCTCTCAAGTAGCGGGCCATGCCGGTCAGCCCCGGCAGGCCCACAGCGGCGAAGTTGTAGTCATAACGCGCCACCCAGGTGCGCTCCTTCGGGTTGACGAAGTCTGCACTCATGGTGCCATCGCTGAGCACCGTCGGCTCCCCACCGGCAATGTAGGCCATCGCCGTGTCGCCGGTCTGGTACATGTACCCCAGGCCCAAAGTGTGGGCTGCGATCTGGTAGCTGAACATGGCGCCAGCGTTGAGGTTGTCCACCTTGCCGGCTTCTGCCCGACCGTTCTCCCGACTGCTGTAGACCCGCACATCGGTCTTCAGCTTGCCAGGGCCGAGGGGCAGCAGGTGGATGCCGCCTGCAAAGTCCTGGGTGTAGATGTCCTTCAGTTCGGCGTGGAAATAGCGCAGCGTCAACGTGTCGGACCAGCGATAGTCGCCGCCGATGAAGTCAAAGCGTTCGGAGCTGGCGCCGGGTTTGAAGCGGCCATTGGGCGACGCCAGTGAGATGGGCTGATAGTCGGTGGAGTCGCGCAGGTTCACGCGGTCCATGCGTCCGGTGTGCAGCGTGAGGTCGTCGATGTCTTCGGAAACCGCATAGGCGCCGCGAAAGGATTGCGGGAGCAAACGCGCAGGGCTCGCGGTGATAACCGGCAGGGCAGGGAACTGCGTGCCAATGGACAGGCGGGTCTTGGAGATCTTCGCTTTGAGCGCCACGCCCAGCTCTGAGTATTCGTCTGCGGCCTCGCGGGTCTTCGGGTCGTAGGGCAGCAGTTGAGTGCCGGTCCGATCGGGCGATGAGTCCAGCTTGAGCCCGAGCATGCCGGTAAGATCCAGGCCGAAGCCGACCGTCCCGTCCGTGAAACCAGAATTGGCCCTGAGGATGAAACCCTGGGCCCACTCACGGGCGGCCGAATACGGACTGGTACTTTTGTAATCCCGATCCAGGTAGAAATTGCGTGCAGTCAGGCTGGCGCTACTGCCGTCCACGAAGCCTGCGCAGGCGGTGGAAGAGGCGCAGGCTGCCGCCATGCCCAGGCCGTAGAGCCATGGGCATTCGATTCGGTTGTGCATGTGAGGTGTCCTGTTCTTGTTCTTGTGGTTAGACGGGTCAGGCGTTGGTGGCGGTGCTCAGGTGCAGTAGCCGTTGTGGCTTCAACAGCCAGACGGCGAGGGCGGCGAGGACGAACGAGAGGGCAAACAGCAGGTAAAGGTCGGCGGGCTGCCACTGGGCATCGATCAACCGGCCCGCCACCAATGGCGAGAGGATCGCGCCGGCGCGGCCGATGCCGATGCCCCAACCCAGGCCGGTGACGCGCTGGGTGGCGCTGTAGATGCTTGGGGTCAAAGCATAGAGCCCGGCGACGCAGCCGTTCACAAAGATGCCGATCAGCAGGACCAGGGCGAAGGCCAGGTTCAGGTGGGTGGTGAACTGCACGAAGATGGCCAGCAGTACCGCGTTGATCACCAGGTAAGCCATCAGTACCCGGGACAGACGAAAGCGTGCCGCCAGCAGGCCGATCAGCGAAGTGCCGAGAATGCCGCCGACGTTGAGCAGCACGCCGCCAGTGATTCCCTGCGTATTCGACAGGCCGGCCGACACCAGCAGCCTCGGCGTCCAGCTCATGACGAAGTAGAAGCCGAACATCACCAGGAAGAAGGCGCACCAGACGAGCAAGGTCGAGCGCAGCAGGGCTGGCGAGAACAGTTCTGCAAAGGTCGCCCGTAGCGGTTTCCTGGCGTCCTGCAACACCTCGGGCAAACGCTCGAGCGAGGTGATCGCCACGCGTTTGAGCAGGATATTGATACGTTCCAGCGCACGCCGGGGTTGGCGAGACAGCAGGAAAGCCAGGGACTCGGGCAACCAGAATGCAAGGATGGGCAGGGTCAGCAGCGTCGCTACGCCACCGTAAAAGAACACCGAACGCCAGCCCAGGGACGGGATGATCTGCGCGGCGATGAGGCCGCCGATCGTGGCGCCCAGTGCATAGGCCGTGGATTGCAGGCTGATGGCCAGGCTGCGCCACTTCTTGTTGGCGTACTCCCCGGCGATGACGTAGCTGCTGGCCAGGATGCCACCGATGCCAAGCCCGGTGATCAGGCGCAGAACGGCGAGCATTTCCGGGGAGGTCGCCCTGGATGACGCCAGCATGCCCAGCCCGGCAATGCCGACACACAGCAGGATCAGCGGCCGTCGCCCGATGCGGTCGGCCCAGGGCGCGATAAACAGCGAGCCAATCGCCATGCCGACCAGCCCGGCGCTGAGCAGGTAGCCGAGGTGAGTGCCGCTCAGGCCCCAGTCGGCGGAAATGGAAGCGGCGGTGAACGCCATCACCAATACATCGAAACCATCGAGCATGTTGATCAGAAAGCAGAGCGCAATCACGCCCCACTGGAAGCTGAGCATGGGTTTTTCGTCCAGCTGTTGCCCAATCGACTGGCTCATGGCGTCAGGCTCCGAGGCTGTGGGTAGGCAGTAGGTGTGAACGACGGGCAGCCGAAACCACCCCGCCAAAGCAGGGATTGCAGTGAGTACATGTCGATACCTTCTTGTTTTTGTGGGTCAGTGGAGCATGCAAGGGCCCGGAAAATGCGCACGCACTCTTAATCGGTACGCGTGCGCTGGGTACTTCAGGAAGTGGATTGGCGCAGTTGCTCGATGATGCGGCGGGCGCGATTGGCACCGGCATCGACATGGATGTCGATCATCGGGCGCACGCCAAACCGGCACATGTTCCGGTACTGGTCTTCGATCACCACCTTGTCCTCATCGAAGGTCAATATCGTTTGCTCAACCACCTTGGCCTTGATGGCTTCCGGATCGCTTTCGGGGTTGGTGGCAATGGTCCAGAAGTAGTGACTGGTGGTTGCAGTCTCGGGTGTGACCCCGTGGAATCCGCGCATATGGAAACCACCGCGATCGGGGTCGTCCAGGTCCTCGGTACCGGCATTTACCGCTCCGGTCCAGATGCGCAGATGGCTGACGTGAAATTCGATTTCCTGCCAGCGGTCCACGGTGCCTTTGAACGGGTAGGCGGCCGTGTAGGTGGGCGGTGGAACGGAGTCCGGCATGTGGCGCACGACCCGCACCACATCGCCTTCACTTTCCACACTCATCCGCGCATTCATGTGGATGCTGGCGCTGCCGCCGATGGTGCGCAGGTGGACATAACCCAGATGGCTCAAGTCCATCAGGTTGTCGTGAATCAGCTGGTAAGGCGCGTCGTAGTGGTAAACGTTGCCGTCGAACAGGTACTTGCCGCTGCTGTGGACAGGGTAGGTCGGCGGCTCGCAGGTCGGCTCCGATTGTGACTCGCTGCCAAACCAGATCCAGACGATCTGGTCCTGCTCACGCACGTGGTAGGCGGGCACTTTGGCCTTGCTCGGAATCTTGTCCTGGCCAGGGATCTCGACGCATTTTCCGCGTTCATCGTACAGCAGGCCATGGTAGCCGCAACGAATGCCGGATTCTTCGAGTGTGCCGCTCGATAATGGCAGTGCCCTGTGGCAGCAGCGGTCTTCCAGCGCGGCGACCTCGCCACTGGGTTTGCGAAACAGCACGACAGGCTTGTTGAGCAGCGTGCGGCCCACGGGTTTGTCCTTCAACTCCCAACCCAGCGCAGCGACGTACCACTGGTTCAGGGGAAAGTCAGGCAAGGCCGGCGCTGCAATTTCTTCGGCAAGCGACTGGATGTTCATGGGTGTTCTCCAGGTTTCATGTTGTTGTTCGATTCAGAGATCCAGCACCAGGCGCGATGATCTGGCGCGAGAGCAGCAGGGGGTAAAGCGGTCGTTGGCGGCCTGTTCAGCCACTGTCAGAAACTGGTCCCGGTGCTCGGGTATGCCCTTCAGAACCCGGGTTACGCAGGTACCGCAGACGCCTTGCTCGCAGGATGACTCGATCTCGATACCGGCCTCGTCCAGCACTTCGAACACCGTACGTTCGGCAGGAATCTGAAAGACCCGGCCGCTGCGTGCCAGCTCGACTTCGAAGGGGGCATTGGCGCTTTGATCGACAGGTTCTGCGGCGAAGAACTCTTTGTGTACGCGGTCCTGGGACCAGCCCGCGTTCTGCGCAGCGTCGAGGATGTAGTTCATGAAACCGCCCGGCCCGCATGTATAAAGATGGGTGCCAGCGTCGGGTGTGGCGAGCAAGGTGGGCGCATCCAGCTTCTGGATGGGCGAGCCGCTGTCGTCGTGAAGCTTGATGCGATCGGCGAAAGGCGTCTGCGCCAGCAGCGCAACGAACGCCGCGCGGTCGCTGGATCGAAAGCAGTAATGCAACTCGAAGTCGGCGCCCTGGTGCGAAAGCTCATAGGCCATGGCCAGCATGGGCGTGATGCCGATGCCACCGCCAAACAGCAGGTGTCGGCTGGCTGAGTGCTCCAGCGAGAAAAGGTTGCGCGGAGCACTGATGGTCAGCGTTTGCCCTGACCGTACCTGCTCGTGCATGGCCTTGGAACCGCCCCGGGAGTTCGGGTCCTTGAGCACGCTGATCAGGTAGCGATGGCGCTCCCTGGGATCGTTGCACAAGGAGTACTGCCGGGTGAGGCCGTCGGCAATGTGAACGTCGATGTGGGCACCGGCTTCGAACACCGGTAGCGTGCTGCCGTCCGCGGCACATAATTCGAAACTGCAGATACCTTCGGCTTCGTCGGCTTTGCGGGTGACGTTGACTTGAAGCATGACTTGTCCCTCCACACTGAAGTGGCTGCTGAAAAAAACTGGGTTAGAGCATTGGCCAGGGAGGCAGGTCAGCCGGGCGCTGGCGCGTGGAGGACGATCGTTTGCTTGGGCAACGCGAAGGCGATGAGAGTGAAGGGGTTCATGACCAGGACCTGATAATTATTTTTATGAGTCAGGGCGACGGCCTATCATGCGAATCATCGCCCGTGACGTTCGGTAGGGAAATCCTCCGATTATTTAGTTGCGGTGTCAACTAATATTCCAAGACCCGCCGATCCAAGGTGTTTGCTCAATGTCCGCAGAATCCCAGCTGAACCTGACGCGTTATGTCCCTGCACTGCTGAATTTCCTGTCCAACAAGCTCTCCTCGGGGGCGTCGCAGTGCTATCGCAAGCATTTCGGCATCGGTGTGGTCGAGTGGCGAATGCTCTCGATGCTCGCCGTGGAAAATGACATCACTGCCAATCGAATCTGTCAGACGATCGGCCTCGACAAGAGTGCGGTCAGCCGTTCACTGCAATCGCTGGAAGTGGCCGGGCACATTTGCAGCCAGGTCGATTCCAAGGATGCACGGCGCTACACCGTCAGCCTGACTGACAGTGGCAAAGCGCTGCATGATCGGGTGCTCAAGGTTGCACTGGAACGCGAACGGCGGTTGCTCAGTGGGCTCTCAGCTTCGGAAGTGGACACGTTGATCGAGTTGTTGGGCCGCCTCCATGCCCAGGTCGCCAACGTGAACGATTACGATCCAGTCGACGCTTGAATCCCCGTGAACGAATAGCGCTCTCTGGAAAAAACAAACTGTTTCCTTTGGCGATCGGAGGAGGGACTGAGTCGGGTCTATTGCGGTAGTTTGGCAATCACCTTGATCTCGAAGTCGAAGCCGGACAGCCAGGTCACGCCGATAGCGGTCGCCGTCGGGTAGGGCGCTTCGCCCCAGTACTCGGCCGCTACCTCCCAGATGGTTTCGAATGTCGAGTCGGGCTCGACCATGAAGATGATCGTGTCGACCACATCCTCGAAACTACTGCCGGCCTCGGCCAGGATCGCGTTGAGATTGGTGAAGGCCAGGCGCACCTGCGCCGCGAGGTCCGGCTCGGCCGAGCCATCCTTGCGGCTGCCGACCTGACCGGATACGAACAGAAAACCGTTGGAGCGAATCGCCGGCGAGTAGCGGTGCAGTTCGTACAGTGCATGGCGATCAGGCGGGAAAACGACATCACGTTCAATGGTCATTGCATAGCTCCTTCGGGGCCATCGCGGCCCGTTGCTGATGATGGAACTACTGTAGAAAGTCGGCCGACGTGGATAAACAAGCAACTCTGGTCATGACTGTTTGTAGAATCCAAACTATCCAGACCCGAGTGAGGCGTGAAATGGACCGTTTCGATGCGATGCAGGCCTTCGCCCGAGTGGTGGAAACCGGCAGCTTCACCAAGGCGGCAGCCACCCTGCACATGAGCAAGACCAGCGTGACGCAGCTCGTCCAGCAACTGGAAGCGCGGCTGCGCGTGCGCCTGCTCAACCGCACCACACGCAAGGTCAACGTCACCGCCGATGGCGCGGCCTACTACGAGCGCGTCACCCGGCTGCTGGCCGATATGGACGACGCCGAGACCAGCCTGTCCAGCGCGTCGATGACACCGCGCGGGCGGCTGCGGGTGGATGTGCCCAGTCCGCTGGCGCGAATGCTGCTGATACCCGCCTTGCCCGGGTTCTTTGCACGCTACCCGGAAATCCAGCTGACCGTCGGTGTGAGCGATCGAATCGTCGACATCATTGGCGAAAACGTCGACTGCGTGTTGCGTGGCGGCGAGATCACCGATCAGTCCCTGGTGGCAAGGCATGTGGGCGATCTGCAACTCGGTATCTATGCCGCGCCGGGCTACCTGCAGCGCTGCGGTACGCCGACGCACCCACGTGAGCTGGAGGAGGGCGGGCACAATACCGTCGGCTTTCTCTGGTTTCGTACAGGCAAAGCCTTGCCCTACGCGATGCAGCGGGGCGAGGAACGCATCGAGGCCCAGGGCCGCCCGCAGCTGACGGTCGACGACGGCAATGCCTACCTCGCCGCAGGTCTGGCGGGTCTGGGCATGCTCTGGCTACCGCAGTACATGGCCAAACCGCACGTGGTCAGCGGCGAGCTGCTGCCACTGTTTGAGGACTGGCACATGGCACCGATGCCGATGTACCTGGCATTCCCGCCCAATCGCCATGTCAGCGCCAAGGTGCGGGTATTCATCGACTGGGTAATGGAATTGATGGCCGAGCACGCGCCGGTGGTTGGACGGGGTTGAGGGTGGAGGGGGCTTTTGGCCCTATGCAGGCTTTCAGGCTCATCAAGTGGCCACCTCTGTCCAGCTCAAGGTGGCTGTCTCACGCCATGTCACGTCACTGATCCCGTATTTCTCGGCTTGAGGCCTGGAGACGACTTTAAGCGGCGGCCTTCCCGGTTTGAAAATCAGGTTCCTTGACCCATTCCTTAAAAAATCGCGACATGGCGCTTCTGGGCCGCTGGTTTTTCCGCGCGATGTAGAGAGCGTTTGCGTTGTGTAAGTTTTGCTCAGCGAAGGATCGAGCGACGACTGGTGAAGTAAACGTCTGAGTGGTAGTACGCCGTGCCGCTCGTCGAATTTGAAGAATCTTTAGAAAATTTTCTCAGGCCCATCACCTTCAGATGAAATGGCCACCGTACCAACCGATCAGAGTGAAACCATCGTGCCGAAAATCCTGACCTCTCACATCGATCAAACCGAGCTGAGCGAGCACAACGCAAAGATGTTTGGCTCGCCCAAAGAACGCTTGGATTTCTACCGAAGGGAGATTCAGTACGAGACCAGTATCCTCGCCAATCGGACGGACGCTTACCTGGCCGCACAGTCGTTTCTGGTGATTGCCTTTGCTTCCTGCATGGCCAATCTGAACCCCGAGTGGGGCAAGCTGTTCACGTTGGTGGTACCCCCGTTTCTGGCATTGTTTGGGGTGCTCAGTTCCCTGAATGCCTGGCCCGGCATTCGCGCGGCCTATGACATTATCGATCACTGGTATTTCAAGCAGAGCGAGCTGCTGAGCAGTGAGCCGCTGATGGGATTGGCCTACGACGAATCCCCTTTGTTTTCCGAACGAGAGTCCACGCATAAAGGCTACCGCAAAGCCTTGTTGTTTTCGGTGCGTACGCCATGGATCTTTACCACATTCTGGATACTGCTCGGGGCCTGGTCGATCTTCATTCAAGTTTCAAACCCAGGCGCCTGAGCGGGGAAGATTTCAATGCTCAAGATCATCAGTGCCCACGACTTGAAGATCGACCTGGACAGCGCCAATGAAAGGCCCCAAAACCGTCGAGGGTGTTATTCCTGCCATTGAGATCCATGAGGCAGGCCAGGGAGGAATCCATGACAACGCACAAGTTGACCATTCAAGATTTGCAGTTGAACGTTTCAATCCGCGGCCAAGGTTCACCGCTGCTCTTGCTCAATGGCCTGGGTGGTTTGATCCGTACCTTCGATCCCCTGCGCGATGAACTGGTGGGCTACAGGACCATTACGCTGGATGTGCCCGGGGTCGGAAAATCGCAAATGCCCCGCAGGCCGATGCGTCTGCCGCGCCATGCCGACCTGATCGCCGAGATGCTCAAGCAATTGGGGATCGAACAGGTCGATGTGTTCGGTGTGAGTTGGGGCGGTGCATTGGCGCAAGAATTCGCCCTGCGTTACCCGGGCATGGTGCGTCGGCTGATCCTTGCCGCGACCTCCGCCGGCCCGGCGATGCTGGTGAAGCCCGCCGATATCCTGGATTTTTTTCGCAGTAGCAAACGTGTCAAACCGGGCAAGCAGGAAGGCTCGAGCAATTCGCTACAGACGCTGCTGCGCTTCGGTGTGGTGAACGGCA
Organism: Pseudomonas sp. PLMAX; assembly: GCF_046042685.1. NCBI lineage: Bacteria > Pseudomonadati > Pseudomonadota > Gammaproteobacteria > Pseudomonadales > Pseudomonadaceae > Pseudomonas > Pseudomonas sp. PLMAX. The sequence goes on from NZ_CP064949.1 coordinate 2,212,334, forward strand.
TGCTCACGGCCAACCCGCGGACCTATTACCACCAGCTAGCCGCCCTGGTCGGCTGGACCAGCCTGCTGCGGCTGTTCCGTCTGCGCCAGCGCACGCTGATTCTCACTGGCGAACGCGACACCCTGGTGCGGCTGTACAACGCGCACATCCTGCGCCGCGCCATCCGCCGTGCCGAATTGTACGTCCTGCAGGGCGAGGGGCATTTTTTCGTGGTGACCAGCGCCAGGCGAACCGCCGAAGCGATACGCGAATTCCTCAGCCAGCAACACGACGATGAAGAGCCTGCGCTGATGATCGCCAACGGCATGTACAAGCCACGCCTGCAGCCATCCGAGCGCAATTGATTGCGATGCCGGCTAATTGACCGACGAGTCTTGGCCGTGAACGAATAGCTCGCCCGTGTCGAGATCAGACACGGAGGCGGCGTGATCAGGTAACTGATTTGGCGGAAAAGCCGGGTAAGGTGGCGCATCTTTTGCCGCGGTGCACACAATGACAAGCCCGAGTTCCAAGGATTCGAACGGCCAATTGGCGCAGGGCTTCAAGCCTCGTCACGTCACCATGCTTTCCATCGCCGGCATCATCGGTGCCGGATTGTTCGTCGGCTCGGGACATGCCATTGCGGCGGCCGGTCCGGCCGTATTGCTGGCCTATCTGTTCTCCGGCCTGCTGGTGGTGCTGGTCATGCGCATGCTCGGGGAAATGGCGGTGGCCAATCCCGATACCGGGTCATTTTCGACCTATGCCGACCAGGCCATCGGGCGCTGGGCCGGCTTCACCATCGGATGGCTCTACTGGTGGTTCTGGGTCCTGGTGATCCCTATCGAAGCACTGGCCGCCGGCCATGTGCTGAACCAATGGTTTCCCCAGATCGATGCCTGGCTGTTCGCCCTGGCGTCGATCATTGCGTTGGTGATCACCAACCTGTTCAGTGTCTCCAAGTACGGCGAGTTCGAATTCTGGTTCGCCATGGCCAAGGTGGTGGCGATCATCGGTTTCATCGGCGTGGGGTTTGCCGTGTTGATGGGCTGGGTGCCCGATCGGCAGGTCAGCGGCTTGAGTGGCCTGATGGCCGAACACGGCGGGTTCGCCCCCAACGGCCTGTCGGCGGTGGTGGGCGCCTTCATCACCATCATGTTCAGCTTCATCGGGACGGAGGCGGTGACCATCGCCGCCGCCGAATCCGATAATCCCTCGCAGAACATTGCCAAGGCCACCCGCTCGGTGATCTGGCGCATCGGCGTGTTCTACCTGTTGTCGATTTTCGTGGTCATCTCCGTGGTGCCCTGGAATGATCCGCTGCTGGCTTCCGTGGGCTCCTACCAGCGCGCACTGGAAATCATGAACATTCCCCACGCCAAGTTCATGGTGGACGTGGTGGTGCTGATCGCCGTGGCCAGTTGCATGAACTCCTCGATCTACATTGCCTCGCGCATGCTGTACTCGCTGGGTCGTCGTGGCGATGCGCCGAAAGCGCTGAAGGCGACCTCCAGCGAAGGCGTGCCGCGGGCAGCCGTTATCGCCAGCACCGTGCTGGGCGCCGCGATCACCGTGTGGAGCTACTTCATGCCTGCCGGCCTGTTCCAGTTCCTGCTTGCCAGTTCAGGCGCCATCGCCTTGCTGGTGTACCTGGCCATTGCCGTATCGCAGTTGCGCATGCGGCGGATGTTGCGTCGGCAGAAGGTCGAGCTGACCTTTCGCATGTGGCTGTTTCCCTGGCTGACGTGGCTGGTGATCGTGTTCATCTGCGCGGCGCTGGCGGTGATGATGATCACCCCCGAGCACCGCACCGAAGTGAGCACCACCATCGGCCTGGCGCTGGCGATTTCCTTTATCGGCCTGGTGACATCCCGTCACCCAGCACAGGCTGCAAGGGCGACTTCAGTGGGCTAGGTGGTATCAGCGGTTATTGCGCCAGATGGAAAAATTCAACGCGGCCGCTACACACAGCCAGGCAATGTAAGGAAAGAAGATCAGGCCAGTGATGACGTCGAGCCGCACTGCCATTACCACCATTGCCACGGCCACCAGCCAGAGCAGTGCCAGGATCAGCATGGCGGCGAGAAGGTGGTGCGCGCCGAAGAACACCGGCGTCCACAGCGTATTCAGCGCAATCTGCGCCGCCCATAACGCCAGCACCACCTGGCTACCCGGTATCAAGGTCATCCGGTATCCGCCCCAGGCGAGCAGCAGGTAGATGGTCGTCCAGGCGAGGGGAAACACCCAATTGGGCGGCGTGAAGCCGGGTTTGACCAGGGATTCGTACCACTGGCCCGGTTTGAACAGGATGCCAGTGCTGGCGGCCGCCGCACAGGCGAGCAGAAAAATGAAAAAAGTCATCACAAGTCCTTGGCTGAGGGTCAGCTGTCCGGGGTAGACAGGCCTTATGGCCGTCTTAAACAAGGGACGCCCGGCAAAGGGAAAAGTTTGGATCGAGGGATGACATTTCTCTGGTCACGCGGATGCGTGATGACACTAATCCGCTGATTTCCCCCAGTTCGCCTATCCTCATACTCCTGCCAAAAAGCATTGATCTTGAAGTTGCCTTTGAACCCAAGGTGTTTTGGCGGCCAGGCGGTGCAACCTTTCATTGAGGAGACGCGAACATGGGGTATGTCACTACGCAGGACGGTGTCGAGATCTTTTACAAAGACTGGGGGCCGCGCGAGGCCCCGGTGATCTGGTTTCATCACGGATGGCCACTGAGTGCCGATGACTGGGATGCCCAGATGCTGTTTTTCCTGGCGAACGGCTACCGGGTGATTGCCCACGACCGGCGCGGCCACGGGCGCTCCAGTCAGGTCTGGGACGGGCACGACATGGATCACTATGCCGATGACGTCAGGGCCGTGGTCGACCACCTTGGCGTGCAGGGTGCCGTCCATGTAGGGCACTCCACCGGCGGTGGTGAAGTCATCCATTACATTGCCCGGCACGGCGAAAACCGCGTGTCGAAGGCCGTCATCATCAGCGCCGTGCCACCCTTGATGGTGCAGACCCCTGGCAATCCGGGCGGCTTGCCCAAGTCGGTGTTCGATGACTTGCAGGCGCAGCTCAAGGCCAACCGCGCCCAGTTCTACCGTGACGTTCCGGCGGGGCCTTTCTACGGGTATAACCGCCCGGGTGCAACACCGTCCGAGGGCAACATCCAGAACTGGTGGCGACAAGGCATGATGGGCTGTGCCATTGCCCATTACGACGGGATCGTGGCCTTTTCCCAGACCGACTTCACCGAAGATCTGAAGAAGATCACGATCCCGGTGCTGGTGATGCATGGCGATGACGACCAGATCGTGCCTTATGAAGACTCCGGACCGTTGTCAGCCAAGCTGTTGCAAAACGGCACGCTGAAAACCTACCCGGGCTACCCCCACGGCATGCCGACCACTCACGCCGATGCCATCAACGCCGATTTGCTGGCTTTCGTCAGAAGCTAAGCGACACACATCTGTAGGAGCCGGTTTGTTGGGTGTTGCCGGGAATTGCGTCTGGCGGTGATCACCTTGTAGGAGCTGGCTTGCCAGCGAAGGCGGTTTGTCAGGCGAGGAAGATGTCGGCTGTGCGGGCCTCTTCGCTGGCAAGCTGAACTGGCCTAATTATTCCGGACACCTCTTAAGGGCGATATGATTTCGCCAACTTGGAGGTTCCATGAACGAAAGAAAGGTCTACACCCGCGAGTTCAAGCTTCAGGCTGCCAGCATGGTGCTTGATGATAACTGTTCGGTTCCAGATGTTTGTGCATCGCTGGATATCGGGCCCACCGCTTTACGGCGCTGGGTCGATCAGGTTCGCAAGGAACGCGAGGGCCAGGCCGTCAAAGGCACCAAGGCGATTACCGAAGATCAGCGCCAGATTCAGGAGCTAAAAGCCAAGATCAAGCGTATGGAGATGGAGGCCGAGATCTTAAAAAAGGCTACCGCTCTCTTGATGTCGGATCCCGATCGTTTTCGATGATTGCGGAGCTAAGAGAGTCATTCCCGACGGCTATCGTGTGTCGCGTTTTTGGTGTGAAGCGCAGCAGCTTTTATGAGTGGCTTCAGCGGCTCGCCAAGCCGCAGGTCAGACGCGAGGAGCTCAAGCTGAAAGTGGTTGAACTGCACAGCGAAAGCCGTGAAGCCATGGGTTCCAGGATGATTAGCAAGGGCCTGAAGTCGCAAAACATAGCGGTCGGAAGGAGTCTTGTCAGAACACTGATGAGGGAGGCCAACATTGTCAGTAAACAACGCCAGCCGCATCCATTCAGGTCCAAGGGGGTTGAAGCATTTGTTGCGCCTAATCGACTCAAACGCAACTTCAAACCGGCTGCTGTTGATCAGGTCTGGTGTGGCGACGTTACCAGCTTGATGGTGGGTAAGCGCTGGGTTCACCTGGCCATCGTAATTGACCTGTTTGCTCGTCGAGTCATTGGCTGGGCATTCTCTCTAGTCAATGACGCCAACTTGGTGAGCAAGGCGCTACGCATGGCGACAGAGGTACGAACCTGCCCGCCGGGACTGATGTTCCACTCGGATCAGGGCTGTCAGTACACCAGTCGTAAGTTTCAAGAAGAACTGGCCCGCCACGGCATTTTGCAGAGCATGAGTCATCGCGGACAGTGCTGGGACAACGCTCCAACAGAGCGTTTTTTCGGCACACTGAAATCAGAATGGGTTCCCCGCAGCGGCTACAGCATGGTCGAAGAAGCAAAAACCGACATGGTGCGCTTCTTCATGTATTACAACCGCACCAGGCTCCACAGCTACAACAACTACCTGTCGCCAATAGCTATGGAGCAAAAAGCGGCATAAACACCGTAATCGGTGTCCGGGATTACTTGACCAGTTCAAGCCAGCTCCTACAGGTTTGTTGGGTGTGAATGTTGAACTCCCGCTCCTGGGGCTGACTCCTAATTCACAACACACTGCACATGACCCAGTTGTGGCGATGACCCACCAACAAGCCGGCGCGATATTCCAAACCGATCTTCCAGCCCGCCTGGACCGCCTGCCATGGGGCCGCTTTCACACCCTGCTGGTGGCCGCGCTGGGCATCACCTGGTTGCTCGACGGCCTGGAAGTGACCCTGGCCGGCTCGGTGTCCGGCGCGCTGAAAAACAGCCCCGACCTGCGCATGAGCAACTTCGATATTGGCCTGGCGGGTGGCATCTACATCGCCGGCGCCGTGGTCGGTGCCTTGCTGTTCGGCTGGCTGACCGATCGCCTGGGGCGGCGCAAGCTGTTCTTCATGACGTTATGGCTGTACGTCGGCGCCACGGCGGCCGCAGCGTTCTCATTCAATCTGGAAAGCTTCCTGCTGTTGCGCTTCCTCACCGGCATGGGCATCGGCGGTGAATATACGGCGATCAATTCGACCATCCAGGAATTCACCCCGGCGCGCTATCGCGGCTGGGTCGACCTGACCATCAACGGCACCTTCTGGTTAGGCGCAGCCCTGGGCGCCGGCGGGGCCATCGTCCTGCTCGACCCGCAGGTGGTCGGTGGCGACCTGGGCTGGCGCCTGTGCTTCGGCATCGGTGCCGCGCTGGGCCTGGTGATCCTGGTGATGCGCCTGTGGCTGCCGGAAAGCCCGCGCTGGCTGGTGATCCATGGTCGGCACGATGAGGCGCGACAGATCGTCGAAGGCATCGAAGCGCGTCTGCGCGAAGAAGGCCATGAACTGCCGGCCGTGACCGCCCAACCCCTGCGCCTGCACGCGCGGGACCATACGCCGCTGGCGGAGATCTTCCATACCCTGTTCGTCAGCTTCAGGCGCAGGGCGCTGGTGGGAATGACCCTGATGGCTGCGCAGGCGTTCTTCTACAACGCGATCTTCTTCACCTATGCGCTGGTACTGACCGATTTTTACCAGGTGCCCGCCGAGCAGGTCGGCTGGTACGTATTGCCCCTGGCACTGGGCAATTTCTGCGGGCCGCTGCTGTTGGGGCGCCTGTTCGACGTGATCGGCCGACGGGTAATGATCAGCTTCACCTACGCGACGTCCGGGATCCTGCTGGCGCTCAGTGGTTATGCCTTCGCGCAGGGCTGGCTGGATGTCACCCAGCAAGCCGCGGCATGGATGGTGATCTTCTTTTTCGCCTCGGCAGCGGCCAGTTCGGCCTACCTGACCGTGGCAGAAACCTTCCCCCTGGAAATCCGCGCCTTGGCCATCGCCGTTTTCTACGCCTTTGGCACTGGCCTGGGCGGCATCATCGGGCCGATGCTGTTTGGCCAACTGATCCAGACCCAGCAACGCGGCAGTCTGTTGATCGGTTATCTGATCGGCGCGGCGTTGATGTGTGTGGCGGCGCTGGTGCAAGGGGTTTGGGGCGTGGCGGCGGAGCGGCGGGCGTTGGAGCAGGTGGCCAGGCCGTTGTCCCAGGCTGCGGACCCATGAACAGATTCAAAGCCCACCGCCGAAGCGATACTGCCAGATCATGCCAACAGCATCGAATTCGCTGCCGGTGCGGGTATATCCGCCATTACTGGCATTGAGCTTGATCGAATGGTTGCGGTTCAACGGCAGCGTGAGGGTGCACCCGTAGCGGGAGTTTTCCTGATAATCGTGGTTACTGACCCCATCAACCGAGCTTTTACCACCTTCGAACCAGGTCGCATCCAGCGAAGCCCAGACACCGTTGTCAAACGCATAGATAAGATGCCCCTGTACCTGGTAGATCGGGTCCTGGGACAGTACGTGGTCGCCAAGCAGCTCATCATTGTCGGTGAAAAAGGTGCCCGCGCCGGACAGTTCCAGGGTCACTTGCCCCACACGCTTGGAAATCCCGAGTTCAGGCTTGAACGACCAGCGATTGTTGCCCAGGTTAATCAGCCTGCTGTCGTCGTATTGGCCCAGTGGCGCCGTGACCGCCAGGCTGGCGCCGATGATCACATCCTGTTGGTAGCTGGGGAACTCGGCCAGGGACATCGCCGGGGCGCCATACAGGTTGACCGAAAAACGAAACCTTGGATCGATCAACCCGGTGACATCACGCTTCCTGGGTTCACCGGCAAGCAGGGCAGAGCCGGTCAATTTCGCCTCGGGCACGACGACATCGAACTTCCCCGAACGACCCCAGACGTCCAGGGACCGGGCAAAGGCGAACACGACCGTCTCGATCTTGAGCTTGGCATCTTCGAGCGGAATCGAGGGATTGGCCGTCACGTTGCCATGCAGATCGCTGTAGCCGAGGAGCAAAAAATTGATACCGACCGGCGTATTGGCATAGGACCTGGGCTCGAGATCCTCTGCCACTGCACCGGTGGCGAGCATGGCGAGCGAAGCGGATGCGAACCGAATCAACCTGACGACGCAGAGAGTGTGTTTCATCCACATTCGCTCGCTTGCTGTGAGGACCTCCGGGGTTCTATGAGTTGTAGCGCATGTGCATATGTTTGGCACATTCAGCGGCCACCAGCACTGCACGGTCGCACTTGCAGTTTGATCGTATATCCCAGGTCGATCAGTGCCTGGGCATTTTGTTTATTGGATGGGAGTTAAAAGCGAATCGGGATAGAATCTGGAAGAAGACCGATTACTGCAAGGGGTCGTCAAAGAACGCGGAATTTAGAGTACGCTCAGCGTGCGCAGTGGCGGGTACCCAGCGATGCAGCGTAGGAACGGACACGCCATGTTTCTTGGACACGTCCTTGTTCGGAACGCCACTTGCCAGCAAATTCTTATTTAAATGTTGCTTTTGTTGTCTGCGTCTTCGAGAACGCTGGGGAGCTGCGTCAACAATTCCGGCAACGCGGTTTTAACCGTCTCCCATACGACTTTGTCCAAACCCTCTATGAAGCCACAGGCATCCACTGCGGCCTGTTGCATATGTCCGAGGAAATCAACCAGACGATTCTCATTCATACTGGCTTGGCCTCTGCGAGGACCTGGCCTCGAAACTTCGACGGCAAATCGCTGGGAGTCAACAAATCAACATGGATGCCAAGCAGTGACTCCAATTCAACTTGTAAGCCACCCAGGTCAAACAGTGTTGCGCCGGGTAATGCATCGACCAGTAGGTCGAGGTCACTGCCATCCAGGTCGGTACCGCGCAGCACCGACCCGAAGATACGTGGATTAGTCACGCGAAAGCGGCTCACCATTTCTCGGACGGCACTTCGCTTTAGGTCAAGCGCGAGTGAAGGGCGCATAGGGGCTTTTCCTAATCGAAACTCAATGAAGGCTAGGGGATCGAGAATAGTGTTTCAACAACTATTTTCGAGAACCTCAAGCCTTGGTTTCGGCGTGCCACTTGCGTCGTGGATTGGCCTCACGGAAACCCATGATTATATGAACGAGGAATCCGTATGCCGCGCCGCGCCGATCCTTTGCGCCCACTGAGCGCGCCGCTTGGTTAATGAACGATGCAGGGGAGGGACACTGCTGGTGCCCCCCTCGTGAATCAGCGCACCAGGCAAGGCTGCTTGTTGTTGAAGCTCCACCCAGGCATCAGGAACTGCATGGCGACGCTGTCGTCCCGCGCACCCAGGCCCATGCCTTTGTAGAGTTCGTGCGCCTTGGCCACGGCGTCCATGTCGATGTCCACGCCCAGGCCATGCTTGGTCGGAACCTTGACGTAGCCACCTTCGATTTTCAGCGGCTCTCGGGTCAGGCGCTGGCCGTCCTGCCAGATCCAGTGCGTGTCGATCGCGGTGATCTCTCCCGGTGCGGCGGCGGCAACTTGGGTGAACATGGCCAGGGAGATATCGAAGTGGTTGTTGGAATGAGAACCCCAGGTCAGGCCCCAGTCGTGACACATCTGGGCGACACGGACCGAGCCCTGCATCGTCCAGAAATGCGGATCGGCAAGCGGGATATCGACCGATTGCAGTTGAATGGCATGGCCCATTTCACGCCAGTCGGTGGCGATCATGTTGGTGGCGGTCTTCAGGCCCGTGGCACGGCGGAATTCGGCCATGACCTCGCGGCCCGAGTAGCCGTTTTCCGCACCGCACGGGTCTTCGGCATAGGCGAGGACGTGGTGCTGGTCCCGGCACAGGCGGATGGCTTCCTTGAGCGACCAGGCGCCATTGGGGTCAAGGGTAATGCGGGCGTCAGGAAAACGTTCGGCCAGCGCGGTGACCGCTTCGATTTCTTCATCGCCGCGCAGCACACCGCCCTTGAGCTTGAAATCGTTGAAGCCGTATCGGGCCTTAGCAGCTTCGGCAAGGCGCACGACCGCTTCGGCGCTCATCGCTTTCTCATGGCGTAGCCGCAACCACTCGTCTTCAGCGTCGGACTCGTGTCGGTAGGCCAGGTCCGTGACAGTGCGGTCGCCGATGTAGAACAGGTAGCCGAGCATTTTCACCGCATCGCGTTGCTGCCCTTCGCCCAGCAATGCAGCCACCGGAACCTCGAGGAACTGACCCAGCAGATCGAGCAACGCGGCTTCCATCGCGGTCACCGCGTGAATGGTGATGCGCAGGTCGAAGGTCTGCAGGCCGCGACCCGCCGCATCACGGGAAGCAAAGGTGCTGCGCATCTGATTGAGGATGCGTTGGTACTGGCCGATGGGCTGGCCGATCACCAGGCTGCGAGCGTCTTCCAGGGTTTCGCGGATGCGTTCGCCGCCCGGTACTTCGCCCACGCCAGTGTGACCGGCACTGTCCTTGAGAATGACAATGTTGCGGGTGAAGAACGGCCCGTGGGCACCGCTCAGGTTGAGCAACATGCTGTCGTGGCCCGCGACGGGTACGACCTGAAAACTGGTGACGACAGGGGACTGGGTGGTGTTGGCAGTCTGTTCAGCGTTCATGGCAAATTCCTGCGTAATAAGGTCGGTCAGCGATCAATGGGTTCAGTGAGCTTTGCTCAGGGTCGCACCCGTTGCAGCGGCGTTTGGCGGCGTCAGCAGGGACGATGCTTTCGGCGAAGTCCTGGCGAAGAACACCAGGATCGCGGCGAGTACCGAAGTGCCGGCCAGCCCATAGAGGCCGCCCTGGATCGATCCGGTTGTCTGTTCCAGGAAACCGAAGGTCGTGGGGGCGACGAAACCACCCAGGTTGCCAATCGAGTTGATCAGCGCGATGACGGCGGCGGCGATGCGGGCATCCAGGTAGCCCTGGGGGATTGGCCAGAACAGCGAAGACGCTGACTTGAAGCCGATGGCCGCGAAACAGATGGCGACGAAAGCGAAGATCGGCCCGCCGGTGGTGGACAGGAACATGCCAGCCGCTGCAATCAGCAGGGCAGTGGCGACCCAGGCTTGCTGGAACTTGAACTTGCTCGACAGGGCGGCAAACGAGTACATGGCGATGATCGAGATCAACCAGGGAATCGAGTTGAAAAACCCTACCTGCACATCGCTCAGGTCGCCCATCTTCTTGATGATGCTGGGTAGCCAGAAGGTCGCTGCGTAGATCGTCAATTGAATGCAGAAGTACAAGGCGCAAAACAGCAGGATCTGACGATCCTTGAGGAGCTTGCCAATGGTCGGTTTCACGGTGGTCAGCGCTTCACGCTCGCGTTGCTCCTGATCGATGGCACCGACCAGTGCGTCTTGCTCTTCACGGGTCATCCACTTGGCATCATGAGGTTTGGAGTCAAGCCAGAACCAGACGAAAAAGCCCAGGAATACCGAGGCCAGGCCTTCGATGGCGAACATCCATTGCCAGCCGTGAAAACCGAAACCTTCGATCTGCAGCAGGGCACCCGACAGCGGGCCTGAAATCAGCGAGGCAACGGCCGAGCCACTGAGGAAGATGGCGATGGCCTTGCCGCGCTCGACGCCTGGCAACCAGCGGGTGAAGTAATAGATCACGCCAGGGAAGAAGCCTGCTTCGGCGACGCCCAGCAGAAAACGCAGGATGTAGAAGTGGGTTTCGTTCTGGATGAAGGCCATCAGCGTGGCCACGATGCCCCAGGTGAACATGATGCGGGTCAGCCAGATACGGGCACCGACTTTTTGCAGCAGCATGTTGGAAGGTACTTCGAACAGCGCATAGCCAATGAAGAACAGGCCTGCCCCCAGGCCGTATGCGGCGGCGCCTATACCGAGGTCATGTTCCATGTGGGTGCGCACGAAACCGATATTGACCCGGTCGATGTAGTTGAGGATGAACATGATCACGAACAGCGGGAGAACATGCCTCTTCACTTTGCTCACGGCGCGCGCGAGAACCGAATCACTTTCTGGAACCACAGATGCATTGCTTGAATTGTTCACAATTCAAATCTCCCACTGATTATTTTTATGCGGGTTTGAGCGTCACACCGGCGGCTTGTTGCGATCTTTGATGCGCCTTGTGTTGATAGACATCATACAAGTGGTTTTTCTAGTTCGCAATGCGAGGGTCTGCGTTTTTGTCGTCGTGCTGCGCGATGAGAAATAGCTTGGTGTGAATTTCTCCCAGTATTATCTGGTGTTTATGCCCCTGAATTGAAGTTGCGCGGTGAGGTTTTTCACATCGGTCAGAGGAGAGGTTATCACTCGGTTTTCGATTGATTAGGTGTGTTGTCATACAAGCTAGGGCCGTGTTGGCCCAACGAAGTACGTGCACAGTTCGCCAGGGAGTCACGGGTGGGTGTTAAGCTCTCAAGAGCGAAATTCTGTGGACTCAAATCTATGCAAATTGAAAGCGGAACCCCTGTCCGTAGACGATCCGCCAACCTGGCCCAGGGTGTGGTCGAAGCACTGACCCAGCGTATTTTGCTCGGACAATTGAAACCGGGCGAAAAGCTGCCCTCGGAATCCACCATCGTTCTCGAGCATGGCGTAAGCCGCACCGTTGTCCGGGAGGCGATCTCCAAGCTGCAAGCTTCGGGGTTGGTCGAGACACGACACGGCATCGGCACGTTTGTGCTGGAGCAGCAATCGCAGCCAGGGCTACGCCTGCATGTGGATACGGTCGCCAGTGTCAGGAGCATGCTGGAGCTGAGGCTGGGCCTGGAAGTGCAGGCTGTTGCGCTGGCGGCTGTTCGTCGAACTGACGATCAGCTCGCTCGCATGCGCCAGGCCTTGACTGATTACCAGGCTTCGCTGGCTAACAACGACAGTTGCGTCGAGGAGGACAAGCGCTTTCACCAGATCATTGCCGAAGCCACCGGCAATACTTTTTTCACGGAAATCATGCAGCACCTGGGCAACGCCATGATTCCTCGTAACCAGGTGAAGGTCGACGAGCGTGGAAGCGCTGACTTTTCACAATTGGGGCATTTGGCGAGTCTGGAGCACGAAGCGATTTTCAACGCGATCAAGCGCCAGGATCCCGATGCAGCTCGGGCTGCGATGGTGCTGCACTTGACCAATAGTCGGGATCGGTTTTCGGGAAACTGAAAAATTGTTGCGCCAGATGGCGAAATTCAGCACGGCGTTCAGGTCCGTGCCAGCGGCTGAATGACGGCTTCCCGGCAAAGGTGGGATTCTGGCCGCAAAGGTGAAAGGGGTCAGGCAGCTGCGTGCGGTCCATAGCGTTTCGGATGCACGCAGCTTGCTCAACTCGACAGCACTACAGCAACGAAATCGGGTAGCTGATAAACAGTCGGTTTTCGTCAAACTCATTGGTGCTGAACGTTTTGCGAATGCTGGAGTTTCGCCATTTCACGGTCAGGTTTTTCAAGGCACCCGACTGCACGACGTAAGCCAGTTCCGATTCCCGGCCCCATTCCTTGCCATCGGTAATAGCGCCCGAGTGCACGTTGTCGCCACTCAAGTAACGATTCATCAGGGTCAGGCCAGGGACGCCGACCGTGACGAAGTTGAAATCGTGACGGACCTGCCAGGAGCGCTCCTGGGCGTTATCGAAACTGGAGTTGTAGCTGTCGTTGGCCAAGGTACCGCCGCTGGCACCGTTGACCCGCATCCACGCGGTATCGCCGGTGAGCTTTTGCAGGCCGACGTAAAACGTATTGCCGCCCAGTTTTGCCGAGAACAGGCCGAAGGCGGTCTTGTTGTCCATGTCGCCAGCCAGATGGGCACCGTCTTCCTTGCCGGTGAAAAAGCCCATGTTGGCGCCGAGCGTCCAGTCGCCCACAGGCTGGCTGTGGCTCAGGCTGAAGTACTGTTGCTGATAGATGTCCTTGAGTTCGTCGTACCAGAGCCCAACGGTCGTGCGCTTGTCGTTGAAGGTGTATTCACCGCCACCGAAGTTGAATCGATCGGAGGTGAACGCCGCTTTGCCGTTCATGGACATGTCTTCCATGCTCGCATCATTGCGCGGGCTGTTCTGTCTGATCTGACCGCCATACAACGTCAGCCCGCCGATTTCCTGGGAGGTGACCTGCGCGCCACGAAAGGTCTGCGGCAACGAACGACCATCATCGGAACGCAGGATCGGCAGGGTGCTGACCCATTCGCCGACTTTTACCACCGTTTTTGAAACCTTGGCCTTGGCGGCAACCCCCAGCCGTCCGAAGTTGTCAGCGGGGCGCCCATCATCATGAACCGGCAAAAGCTGAGTGCCGGCGGTGCCTTTGCCGCCGTCGAGCTTCTGCGAATAAAGCCCCAGCACATCAACGCCGAACCCTACCGGCCCAGGGGTGTAGCCGGAGCGTGCATCGAGGATAAAGTTTTGCGTCCATTCCTCCGCCTTGTTCTGCGGTGCGGCACTGTTCGGGTAGGCGGGATTGACGAAGTTGCGATTGATGTAGGCATTGCGCAGATTGAGCGTGGCAGTCGAGCCTTCGATGAATCCGCTGTTTTCATCGGCGTGAGCGACAGTCGCCGAGCCGGCACTGAGTGCCAGGGCCAGGCCGATCAAAGAGTAAGGTGCGGGCACGTTGCGGCTGAAACGGGTGTGGCGCATGGGGGATGTCTCGCGGTGAATTATTATTTTTTTCAGGGTTTTTTGCAGTTGGCGACTGAATTTCAGGCGCAAGCGGCCCTGGCAACAATCTGCCAAGGGACCGCCGTGTGAGCGTCTGGCGAAGGGGTGTCAGTGGTTGGCAACCTGACGACGCAGCAAGTCGTCAATGGCCCGGATGGCGAGGGGATATCCATCGGCGCCCATGCCGCAGATCACCGCATTGACCACACCCGACATGATCGAGTGGCGATGCAGTTCGTCCCGTGCATGGATGTTCGACAGGTGCAGCTCAATCAGTGGTGCGTCGAGCAACTTCAGCGCATCCAGGACCGGAATCGAGTGAAACGAAAGGCCGGCCGGGTTGATGATCACGGCAGCGCCTTGCTCGAAGGCCTCTTGAATCCAGTCGACCATTACGCCTTCGTGGTTGGTCTGGCGAAAGTCGAGGACCAGATCAAGCTCTTCGGCCAGCCTCTCACTGCGTTGGCGGATTTGTTCGAGCGTGGTGTGGCCGTAGATGTGCGGCTCACGACGACCCAGCAGGTTGAGGTTTGGGCCGTTGAGGATGAAGACGGTGCGGTTCATGGTCGTCCTGCTGCGTTATTTGGAAAGAATGGCGGTAGCGCGAGTGTCGATCTCGTCGTCTTTGGCGACAGCGTTCAGGTCGATGCCGCGGGTTTCCGGGCCGATGACGATCATGGCCAGCGAGATCAGGTTGATCACCGCACACAGCGTCACCAGAGGCCATGGCGAGTTGTTCGACTGGCTCATCAGATAGACCGCGATCATTGGCATAGGGCCGCCAATCACCAGGTTGGCGCCGGTGTAGGCCAGAGCCGAGCCGGAGTAGCGCACCTGGGTCGGGAAGGCTTCGGCGAAGGCCACCGGCTGGATGCCGCTCTGGAACTGGGTGAAGCCAAGGAACAGCCCCATGATTGCCATGATGGCGGGAACGTTCAGTGTGTTGAGGATCGGGAAGTACACGAACAGGATCAGCAAGGTCATGCACGAACCAAATGCCAACGCCTTTTTACGGCCCCAGCGATCGGACAGATAACCACCGGCCAGCGCACCGAAAATCGCACACATGTTAGCCACCATCAGCGACATGAAGCCTGTCGACTGGCTGAAGCCCAGGTGCTTGGTCAGGTAGCTGAGGGAGAAAATCACGATCAGGTAGAACAGTGCAGCGGGCGAGCAGAAGAAAAACATCAGGCGCAGGATGGTTTTGTAATGGCTGCCCAGTGCGGATTTGAGCGGGCTCTTTTCCTGTTTGACCGGGGTCTTTTTCAACGCGACGAAGGCCGGGGTTTCATCGACTTTCAGGCGGATGAAGATCGCGACCACCACCAGTACGAAGCTCATGAGGAAGGGAATTCGCCAGCCAAAGCTTTCGAACTGCTCGCTTGAAAGCGTCGCCGCCAGGCCCATCAACACGCCGTTGGCCAATATCTGACTGAGCGGTGAGCACAGGCCGAGCATGCCGGAATAGCGGCCGCGGCGATCGGGGGTGGCGTGTTCCAGCGCCATCAGTTGCGCACCGGTGGACTCCCCACCCAGCGCGAAGCCCTGGATGATCCGCAGCAACACCAGCAGGATCGGCGCCCAGATGCCAACCTGGCCGTAGGTGGGCAACAGGCCCATCAATACCGACGCCAGGCCCATCATGCTCACGGTGGCCAACATCAGGTTGCGCCGGCCCAGTTTGTCACCCAGGTAACCACAGGTAATGGCGCCCAGCGGTCGAGCGGCCAGGCCGACACCGAAGGTTGCCAGCGACGCGAGCAGGCCGGCTGTCGGCTCCATGGCCGGGAAAAACAGCTTGGGCAGGATCGTCGCCGACACCGCGCCATACAGCGTGAAGTCAAACCATTCCAGGGCGGTGCCGATCGTCGCAGCGGTCACCGCTTTGCGAGGCATGCGCGAATCATGAGTCTCTTGATGGGGTGTGCTCATAAAGGTGCTCGTCATTGTTTTTATGGTGTCGGGATACCCATACGATTTCGATGCAGCTGCAAGGAATCGTCGAAGTGAGTAGACGTTAGCGCATCCCGCTTGCAAAATAATTATCGAAATCACGATAAATAGATAAGTCAGCCTTATGGGTAGCGATTATGGAACTGCGTCACCTGAAAGCCTTTGTGATCGCCGCCGACCTGCAGCACTTCAGCCGCGCGGCTGAACAACTGGGTATCGCGCAACCGGCCCTGAGCCAATTGATGCGCACGCTTGAGGCGGAGTTGGGGTTGGCATTGTTCCGGCGGGAAAACCGCGGCGTGGCGTTGACCGCTGCCGGCGAGGCGTTCCTGCCCCATGCCCGGCAGTCCATCGAGGCCAGCGAGCTGGCGATTGCCGCCGCCCGGCGTGCCCGGCGCGGTGAAGTCGGCGAAATCAATATCGGTTATCACTCGGCCCTGTTCGAGGCCAATTTGCCGCAATTGCTGCGCCATTACTTCAGCACGTTTCCCGAAGTCAAAGTGTCCCTGGTGGACGCCGGTATTCGCGCGCAGTTCGACATGTTGCTCGACCACAAGCTTGACCTGGCCTTTGCCAGGGTGTTCAAGGATCACCTGCCGGACCGGCTGCGCACCCATCACTTCAGCCAATCCAGGCTCGTCCTGCTGATCCCGGACAACCATGAACTGGCGGACAGTTTTACCGGTGAACTGGCGACACTGCGGCATGAGAAGTTCGTGTTCTTGCAGGACAGCGCCGGCATTGGCCTGACCTCCCACACGCTCCAGGCCTGCCGGCAAAACCAGCTGCACCCCGAGAACATCATGCATGTGCCATCGCTGATGAGCATTCCCGGGCTGGTGGCCGCGGGTATCGGCCTGAGCATCGTGCCGGAAACGATGACCCGGCTGACCATGCCCGGCATACGGATCGTGCCCCTGGCGCAACCGGAAATGGTCAGTGAACTGTCGCTGATTTCACGGATTGATGAACGATCGAGCGCGGTTTTGCATTTTATCGAAGAGGCCCATGGGTGGGGGTGACCTTTCCCATGGGGCGGTGTTCACTGTCATGCGTCGTCAGAAGTCGAAAAACACGGTTTCCGCTTCGCCTTGGACATGGATATCGAAGCGGTACGCCAGCTGGCCATCGACCGTGCAGCGCCGGGCGATCAGGGATTCGCGCCGATGGGGTTGTTCGATCAGGTTCAACACGGGATCCACGGCATTCGCCTCGGGTTCGTCGTCGAAGTACAGTCGGGTCTGCAAGTGAATGTTGATGCCCCGGGCAAACAGCGCCACGTTGACATGCGCAGCCATGGCCACGCCCGAGGCGTTTTTCACCACGCCGGGCTTCACGGTCTTGATCGTCCATTCACCGACATCGGTCGTCGCGGTGCGGCCAAAACAATTGAAGGGTTTTTCCAGGTCGAAAGCGCTGTCGTAGACGCCTTCGTGATTGGCCTGCCAGCACTCCAGGAAGGCGTCGCGAATCAGGTGACCATTGCCGTCATACACCTGGCCCAGCAATAAAATGTGCTCACCTGGCGCGCCGGGTCTGGCCATTTCATTCCAGATTTCCTGCTCACGCGGCGCGTTGCCGGCAGCTTCCAGCGCCAGGCCGATATGGACATAGGGGCCGGCGGTTTGCGACGGGGTTTCAGGCAGCAGTTGAACGGGCATGTGCAGGCCTCCTCAGCAGTTTTCGAAGTGGGTCTTGCGCTGACCGCGCAGGACGATATCAAAACGATAAGCCAGGCAATCCATGGGATTGGCCATGCCCATGTCCAGCCGGGCGATCAGACTCTGCACCGCGTCCTGATTGGCGATCGACTTGACGATCGGGCACATGGGGATCAGCGGATCACCTTCGAAATACAGTTGGGTAATCAGGCGCGTGGCAATCGACGGGCCACTGATGGAGACATGGATATGCGCAGGGCGCCAGTCGTTGGGGCCGTTGCGCCATGGGTAGGGGCCGGGTTTGACGGTGCGGAAGCTGTAGTTGCCATCGCGGTCGGTCAACGCTCGGCCAACGCCGCCGAAGTTCGGGTCAAGCGGGGCCAGGTAGCTGTCTTTCTTGTGCCGGTAACGACCACCGGCATTGGCCTGCCACATCTCCACCAGGGTGTGGGGAATCGGCTTGCCGTACTGATCGCAAACCCGGCCCGCCAGGATGATGCGTTCGCCGATGGGCAGGCCGCCATGATTGAAATTCAACAGCAGATCGTTATCGTGCCGGCCCATTTGCAGATGGGAAAAATCCGGGCCGCTGGTTTCGGATAAGGATTGCGGGATGCTCACCAGTGCCTGGCGGGGAGAGCGCAGGATCGAAGTCTTGTAGTCAGGCGTCAGGGCCTTGGGATGCCAATTACGGTCACGAATGACGAAGCGGCTGTCGTGCGCATCAGACATGTCGTTTTTTCCTGTTGTTATGGGTGGACAGAAGCCGGTACTGCGTTGGCAGCGTTCCCAGTTTCCGCTTGTACAACCCATCGCAAAATTGAAAAAATCGACCTTATGCATATCCAGATGGTTATGGATATTTGCCCTCACGATAGTCCTGCCCGACCTCGCGCAGTGCCTCCACGCACCACTGCGCCGCTGGCGCCAGCGCCAATGCGGGATTGGTGCAGAACCCCACGGAACCACCGGGCTCACGCATCCCCAGGTCCAGCTCCACCAGCTCGCCTTGCCTCAAGTCCTGCCTGACAGCGTCCAAAGGCGCGACCCAGATGGCCTGGCTGCTTTGTACGTAGCGCCGACTCAGGGCCACCGACAGGGTTTCCAGGCGTTGGCGTGATGGGGTTATCCCGTGTTGCACAAACAGGCTGTCGGCGAATTTGCGGATCGTCGTTCCCGCCGACGGCAATACCAACGGATAGTCCTCGAGATTTTTCTGCCCCGGCAGACCGGTGAGCACCGGATGGCCGCTACGCACCACCAAGGTCATGGATTCGCTGTAGAGGTGCTCGAACGCCAGCCCGAGAATCAGTGGGCTATCGGTCATCCTGCCCACTACAAGGTCCAGCTCACCGACACGCAACCGCGACAGCAGGTAGGCACTTGGGCCGGTCACGACACTGACCACCAACGCCGGGTGGCGCTCGTGCAGACGGCACACCACTTCAGGCACCAACAGGCTTTCGACGGTGGACAGCACACCAACCTGCACGCTGATGGGCTCATGCACACCAGAGCGCAAACTGTTGACCCCGTCACGCAACGATTGCACGCTCGGCCCTGCGTAGCGCAAAAAGGCCACGCCGGCCTCGGTCAACGTCGAGCCCTTTTTACCCCGTTCAAACAGCGTGGCATCCAACAGGTTTTCAAGCTCCTTCAGGGTCTTGGAAAGCGCCGGCTGGCTGATTGCCAACTTGTCGCAGGCACGCGCCAGGCTGCCCTGGCGCGCCACCTCGAGAAAACACAGCAGATGACGGAATTTGATGCGGGTATCGATGTTCAATCGGTTCTCTGCCTTTGTGGTTTGGCCTCTATTATTGTTGGATTAGCAGCGTTTGTGTGGGTTGTCACCCGTGCCAATGCTCCACAGGCGCTGCCCTGCATATCACAAATGCCCACCGCAAGGGGCTGGGTAAATGGGTGGGCAGTACGACGGAGCATGTGCTGTATCAAGTGCCCTGCAACATTTTCGCCGTTACCGGGTCTGCGGATCCGTGAATGGATTCGCTATGAAAATGACTCGAAAGGAGCGCCTCAGTACGCCTGACCGAGAATGAAGTTGATTTCATCCCCGTAGCGCAATCCAGCCGACCGATAGACACACCCCTCAAGCGTCATAACTCACGCGTGCCTGACGCTTGACATAAGCTCGACTCGGCCATATAAAGAACATGTTCATAAATGATCAACAACAATAATGGATGCGATCATATGCGCCGAATCGACTTGCACTGCTACCCCAACACCCAACGCTGGATCGACTGCCAGGGTCCCTATGTCAAGGCTCTTGCGGAGTACTGGCACCGCGACTGGAAGGCCAAGACAGAGGAAGAAGTGGTTCGCGAGTTCCAGAGCGCCGGCATCGAGGCGGTGCTGGTGGCCCTGGATTTGCGAGCAACCATCAACACAGTGCCTTGCGACAACGACTATGTGGCCGGCATGCGCGATCGCCATGACTGCATCATCCAGGCCTGGGGTGCCGTGGAGCCGGCCATGGGGCAGGTGGCGATCGATGAGGCCAAGCATGCGATCCGCGACCTCGACATGCTTGGGTTTCACTTCCATCCGATCATGCAGCACTTCAGTGTCGACGATCAGCGCTACTACCCGCTGTGGGAGGAAATCAACGCCCTGAAAGTGCCGGTGATGATCGACGTCGGCATGACCGGAATGGGCGCAGGTCTGCCTGGGGGCTTCGGCGCCAAGACCCGGCATGCGCACCCCTCGTCCATCGATACCCTGGCGGCGGACTTTCCGGACTTGACCATCATCATGGCGCACCCGGGTTACCCGTGGATCGACGAAACCACCGTCTGTGCACTGCACAAGGGCAATGTGTTCTGGGAGATGTCCGGCTGGGCACCCAAATACCTGCCAGAGGCGCTCAAGCGCGATATTCGCGGGCGACTCAAGCACAAGGTCATGTTCGGTAGCGACTACCCCAGCATTCCCCATG
The DNA here is from genome assembly GCF_046042685.1 of Pseudomonas sp. PLMAX. Taxonomy (NCBI): domain Bacteria; kingdom Pseudomonadati; phylum Pseudomonadota; class Gammaproteobacteria; order Pseudomonadales; family Pseudomonadaceae; genus Pseudomonas; species Pseudomonas sp. PLMAX. The sequence goes on from NZ_CP064949.1 coordinate 2,232,646, forward strand.
AGCGGCTGTTCAAGGAGTGGGGCGAGTTGGGCTACTCCGATGAAGTGCTGGAGTTGTTCTTCCACAAGAACGCCGAACGCGTGCTGGGTCTCTGAGATGGGTAGCGAGCAGCACAATGTGCTGACCGAACGGCGCGGGCACGTGCTCCATATCCGCATCAACAGGCCTCAGGTTCGCAACGCGCTGGACCCGCTCACCTACCATCAGTTGAGTCTGGCTTGCGATGAGCTGGAGGCTGACCCCGAGCTGTGGCTCGGGGTGCTGACCGGGGAGGGCGACCAGGCCTTCAGTGCCGGCCGCGACCTCAAGCAACTGGCGCAAATGGCTGTTGCCGATGAGGCGCAGAAACAGGCTGAAGCGGCATTATGGCAGAGCACCACACGCTTGACCGACCGCTTCGGTTTCGCCAAGCCGCTGATTGCACGGCTCAATGGTTCGGCCCATGGCGGCGGACTGGAGCTGGCCCTGGTGTGTGACATCATCGTCGCCGCCGAACATGCCCAGCTCAGCCTGCCCGAGCCCCGGCGCGGGCTGATTGCCACGGCAGGCGGTGTCCATCGCCTGCCGCGCCAGATCGGCCTGAAGGCGGCCATGGGGTATCTGCTGACCGGGCGAGCCATGACCGCGCAACGGGGTTACGAGCTGGGCCTGATCAACGAAGTGGTTCCCGCGCACCTGCTCGATGAAGCTGTCGAGCAGTGGGTGGCGGACATTCTGGCCTGTGCACCACTGGCGGTTCGCGCCACCAAGGCCTGCGCCATGCAGGGCCTTGACTTGCCGCTGGCCGACGCTGTGGCCCGACGCTACGACGCCGAAGAACGGCGCAAGGCCAGCGAAGACAGTCGCGAAGGGCCGCGTGCCTTTGCTGAAAAACGTCGACCGCAATGGCGAGGATGCTGAAGCACTGCAGCCGGTTTCTACCCGATACGGTACGCTCAGACGGCGTGACCGCTACCTGAATAAAAATAATCACAGGTGACAGGCAATGAATACTTCGCGCATGTTTTACGGCTGGTGGGTCGTGATCGCATCGATCATGGGGATGATCGTCAGCCAAGGCCCCGTCCTGGTATTTACCTTCGGCATTTTCATGAAACCCTTGAGCGCCGAGTTCGGCTGGAGCCGTTCGCAAGTTTCGCTGGGGCTGACCATCGCTATTCTCACCGCCGCTTTATGCACCCCCTGGATCGGTCGGTTGATCGATCGCAAGGGGGCGCGCCAAGTGGCCATTCCAGCCTTGCTGTTGTTCGGCGTCGGGATCATGTCGCTCGGCCTGTTGCCGGCCAACCTGGTGCTGTTCTATCTGGCGTTCTGCGTGATTGGCCTGTTGTCCACCGGCGGCACACCGACGGCCTATGCCATGGCCGTGAGTTGCTGGTTCATCCGCCGCCGTGGCCTGGCCCTGGGCTTGAGCATGGCGGGTATCGGCATCGGTGCGGCGTTGCTGCCGATGCTGGCGCAGCATGCCGTGGCCGCACTGGGCTGGCGCCTGGCGTATGCGGTGATGGGCCTGGTAATTGTTCTCGGCGCCGTGGGCGTCGCCTGGAAACTGCAGAACAAGCCTGCTGACCTGGGGCTATTCCCGGACAACCAGCCCACCGTCGATGGCGCCCCTCATTCGCCGGACAAGGTTGGCCTGAGCGTGGGGCAGGCGCTGCGCAGCCGCTCGTTCTGGCTGATCGGCGTGGCGTTTTTCCTCGCGGCCCTGGCGATCAACGGCTGCTCGGTGCACTTCGTGCCCTTGCTCACCGACCGCGGCATACCGGCTGGCGAAGCCGCTCGCATTGCCTCGATCATCGGCATCGCGCTGATCGTCGGCCGCGTGGGCGCAGGGTACTTGCTCGACTATCTGTTCGCGCCCTTTGTCACGGTGTTTTTCTTCATTGGCCCGGTGATCGGCATCCTCTTGCTCTACAGCGGCGCCAGCGGCAGCAGCGCGATGCTTTGCGCAGCCCTGATCGGGCTGGGTGTCGGCGCGGAGGTGGACCTGATTGCCTACCTGATCGCGCGTTACTTCGGCTTGCGCGCCTTTGGTGAAATCTACGGCTACCTGTTCGGCCTGTTCTGTCTGGGCACTGCCTTCGGGCCGTTGTTGATGGGCGTTGGCCAGACGCTCAATGGCAGTTACGACGCGGTCCTGCTGTTGTTCGCCGGCTGCATGGTGGTGGCCTGTGTCCTGATGCTCTGTGTCGGTCGTTATCCGGACCTCCATGGGCAGCACAAGGTGCCGGCGATCACGCCGCCTGCAAACCATGCATTATCAGATTCAGGCGCTTCATCAGCTCATTGAGACCGTCTTCAGGATCCTGCGAGTCGTCCGCCAGCCACATGCGAATCTCCGCTGCCAATAGATAGAACATGGTCTTGGCGATCATGCTGTCGTCTTCCTGGCAGCGCACTTCACCCTGGGCTCGAGCATGAGCGAGCAGGGTCGAGATCGAGTCGATGGTCCGCGCTCGGGTCGCCTGGAAGCGTTCGCTCTGCATCCCCGTTGTGTAGAAGGTGATCTCGCGGGTCAGGTCCCGTGAGATCACCTTGTCCTGTCCGTAAAACACGAAAAAGTGCCGCAGCGCGTTGCGCAGGTTGTCCAGCAGTGGGCGGTCGGCGCGGCAGTCGGCGAAAGCCCGCGTAGTCAACTCGTCGAGATCGTCGTTGAACACCAGGAACAACAGGTCGCGCTTGTCGGTGGCGTAGAGAAACAGGGTCGACAGGCCAACGTCCGCTTCCTGGGCGATTTGCCGTGTCGTGGTCGGCTCAAAGCCATTCTCGGTGAAGAGTTTTTTCGATGCGGCACGGATCCGCAGGAATTTGTCGAGCTTGTTTCGTTCGCGCAAACCCAGCGGGGCATTCGATTTCACGTTCATGTCAGACCTTTGATTTTTCTGGTTTTGTCGGGGTTCTGGAAGAACTCATCTTAAGGGATGGCCAGAGCCTTGACAAACAATATGATCATGTCTAAAAATGAACATGTTCTTTTAAAAACAACAACGAGGTTGAACATGTCCCCATCCAAGAAAGTCGCCCTGGTCACAGGTTCCGCATCCGGCATTGGCGCCACGGTGGCCGTGGCACTGGCCAAGGCCGGTTATGACGTGATCGTCAACTACAGCCGCAGCGAAGCCTCGGCCAGGTCCACGGTGCAAGCCTGCGAGGCAGCCGGGGCGCGGACGATGTTGCTGCAGTGCGACGTGTCGAACGAGGACAGTGTCAAGGCCATGGTCGCTGCCATCCGTGAGCAATACAGCCATCTGGACGTGGTCTGCAGCAACGCCGGCGTGTCCATCGATACGCCACCGAAAAAGTTCGACGAGATCGACGTGGAAGATTGGGATCGGGTATTCGCCGTGAACGTGCGCGGCCTGTTCCTGATCGCCAAGCACACCAAGGCCCTGTTGTTCGAGGCCCCCCGGCCATGCATGGTCAACACCGCTTCGATCGTTGGCATGCGCCCCGGAGCCCAGCCGCTGCCGTATTCGGCGTCCAAGGCGGCCGTGATCAGCATGACCCAGACCCTGGCCAATGCGCTGGGCCCCAAGGTACGCGTCAACGCAATCGCCCCGGGCTGGATGGAAGGGGAGTGGATGGAATGGATGCTGGGCGACAACTACGACAAGTTGATGAGCCGCCGCGCACGCGCCACGCCCCTGCAGCGCTGCGTGACCATGCCGGACGTGGCTGAAGTGGTGCTCACCCTGATCGAGCACATGCACTTTGTCACCGGCGAAACCATTGTCATCGATGGCGGCTTCGCCAAGACCACCTGATTCTTCAGGGCCAATTCTTCCGGGCGAGAGTTGCGCTCTGGCCCCTGCGTGTTCCTTCCAACAATAACGACAACATCGAGGACATTTCCATGATGGGATTCGTGCCGTTTCCAGAAAAGTTCGTTGAGCAGTATCGCGCCAAGGGCTACTGGCAGGACCAGACCCTGGCGAATACCTTCCAGGCGGTGTGCCGCCAGTACGGCGAGCGCATTGCCGTGTGCGATGCGTCCCGTGAGGTGAGCTACGCCGAGCTTGACCAGATTGCCACGCGCCTGGGTTTGAACCTGTTGGATGCAGGCCTGGTGCCGGGCGATATCGTCGTCCTGCAACTGGGCAATGTGCTGGAGTTTGTCTTCGTCTACCTGGCCCTGCAGAAAATTGGCGTGCGGCCGATCCTGGCGCTGCACACCCACCGGTACCGTGAACTGCGCCAGTTCGTCGAGTTGTCTGGCGCCACTGCCACCATCACCGCGGACCGCTCCAAGGACTGCGATTTCATCGATATCGTCAACCGCGTCCAGGCGGATACCACCAGCATCCGGCGCAAGTTTGTCCTCGGCGGCGCGGCGCACGGTTTTGTCTCGCTGGGCGATTTACTGGCCCGTGAACCCTCTCGCGATGCCGCCGAAATCGAGGCGATCCAGGCCGCGATCGATCCGTGCAGCCCGGCGCTGTTTCTATTGTCCGGCGGCACCACCGGCATCCCGAAGATGATCCCGCGCTCGCACAACGACTACGCCTGCAACTCGCGGCTGGCCTCCCGATACACGGGCATCGATGAGCACTCGGTGTTGCTCGACGTATTGCCCATTGCCCACAATTTGCCGTTGGCGTGCCCTGGCTTGCAGGGCTTCATGCTCTGCGGTGCCAAGGTGGTGCTGCATGCCAGTACGCGGGCGGAAGAGGTGTTCGCCTTGATCGAGCGCTTCAAGGTCACCCATATCCATGTGGTGCCGGCCCTGCTGATCATGTGGATGAACGACCCGCGGGTCGAGTCCTTCAACCTGGACAGCGTTCGGGTGATCCAGTCCGGTGGCCAGCGCCTGCAACCGGAGACGCGGGCCTTGACCGAGCAGGTCTTGCATAACTGCACGGTGCAGGAAAACTTTGGCATGGCCGAAGGCCTGTTGATGTTCGTGCGCCTGGACGACCCGCTGGATGTCCGCCGCGAGTCGGTGGGCAGGCCGGTGTGTGAAGACGACGAAATCCTCTTGCTCGGCGAGGACGACCTTCCCGTGCCGCCGGGTACGCCGGGCGAGCTGTGCTGCCGGGGGCCCTACACCTTGCGCGGCTACTTCAACGCACCGGAGCATAACGCGCGGGCGTTTACCCCCGAAGGTTTCTACCGTTCCGGCGACATGATGCGCGAGCTGCCCTCGGGCAACTATGTGGTGGAAGGGCGCAAGAAGGACCTGATCAACCGCGGCGGCGAGAAAATTTCCGCCGAAGAAATCGAGAACCTGGTGCTGGCTCACCCGGCCGTCACGAACGTGGCGTGCGTGGCCATGCCCGACCCGGTGCTGGGCGAAAAAATGTGCGCCTTCGTGATCCTCAAGCCGGCTGCGCAGTTGAGCCTGGAAGAGCTGGTCGATTACCTGCAGAGCCATGAAATCGCCCGTTTCAAACTGCCGGAGCGCCTGGAGCTGGTGGACAGTTTTCCGCTGTCGACCTTCGGCAAGGTCTCCAAGAAAGACCTGGTGGAGCGCGTCAGCGCCCAGCTAAAAATCGAGGCGGCCTGAGATGAGCGACTTTATCCAATACCGCTTCGAAGACGGCATCGTCACCTTGACGCTGTGCGCGCCCGAGCAGCACAACGCCTTGAGCCATCAGGCGCAGTTCGACGGGTTCACCGAAATTTGCGTGCGCATCAACCGCGATCCACAGGTCAAGGTGGTCATCCTCACAGGCGCAGGCGAATCGTTCTGCGCCGGCGGCAACGTCAAGGACATGAAAGCGCGGGCGGGGCTGTTCGCCGGTGATCCGTATCAACTGCGCGACGGCTACCGCCATGGCATCCAGCAGATTCCGCTGGCGGTCTATCACCTGGAGGTGCCAACCATTGCCGCCGTCAACGGCGCCGCGATTGGCGCCGGCTGCGACCTGGCCTTGATGTGCGACATCCGCATTGCCTCGCAACAGGCGCGATTCGCTGAAAGCTTCGTCCGCCTGGGCATCGTGCCCGGTGACGGCGGCGCCCGGCTGCTGCCCCGGGCGCTGAACAACCTGTCGCGGGCCTATGAGCTGTCGTTTACCGGTGAGACAGTGTCCGCGCAGCAGGCCCTCGAGTATGGCCTGGTGTCGCGCATCGTCGAGCCGGATGACTTGCTGGCGGCCGCCCAGGACCTGGCCAGACGGATCGCGGCCAACCCCGGGCATGCCCTGAGGTTGACCAAGAAGCTGTTGCGCGAAGGGCAGCACACCCGGCTGGAACCCTTGCTCGAATTGTCCGCTGCCTATCAGGCACTGGCCCACCACACCGAAGCCCACCAGGCCATCGTGCAGGCGCTTTGATCGCAGCCGGACGCTGCACACGAGCGTTCGGCCGGAGGTTTCTCATGCAAGATGCAGTGATTGTTGCTTACGCCCGCTCGGCCATTGGCAAGGCCTATCGTGGCGCGTTCAACCATACCCCGATGCCCAGCCTGGCCGCGCCGATCATCCAGAGCGTGCTCGAGCGCGCGCGGATCCAGGGCGCCGAAGTGGAAGAACTGGTCATGGGCTGTGGACGGCCCGAGGGTACCCAGGGCAAGAACATTGCCCGGCACAGCGCGTTGCGTGCCGGGTTACCGGACAGCGTCGCGGCGCAGACCGTCAGCCGTCATTGCGCGTCGGGGCTGCAGGCCATTGCCAGTGCCGCGCAACGAATCCAGCTGGACGGCAGCTCGATCATGCTGGCGGTGGGGGGCGAGTCCATCAGTCTGGTGCAAAACGCCCACACCAACGAGCACTACGGTCAAGACCCATGGTTGCTGGAGCATCGGCCTGACGCCTACATCAGCATGCTCGAGACGGCTGAGCGGGTGGCCAGTCGTTATGGCATCTCCCGTAGCGACCAGGATGACTACGCCTTGCTCAGCCAGCAGCGCACGGCCCAGGCCCAGCGCGACGGGCTGTTCGACGAAGAAATCGTCGCGCTGGACGTCGTCTCCAGGGCCGTGGACAAGGCCAACTACGAGTATTACGACAAACCCCTGCGCATCGACCGTGACGAATGCAATCGGCCGGGTACCCAGCGCGCCCAGTTGGCCGCACTCGCACCGGTGCTTGAGGGTGGACATCGAACCGTGACGGCCGGCAATGCCTCGCAACTCAGTGATGGCGTGGCGGCCTGTGTGTTGATGAGCGCCGAGCAGGCGAGATCGAGGGGTTTGCAACCCTTGGGGATTTTCAAAGGTTTTGCCAGTGCGGGCTGCGCACCGGATGAAATGGGCATCGGCCCGGTGCTGGCGGTACCGCGCCTGTTGGCCCGCCACGGGTTGGGCATCAACGACATCGACTTGTGGGAATTGAACGAAGCCTTCGCCTCCCAGGTGCTGTATTGCCAGCGTCAGTTGGGCATCCCGATGCAGCGCCTGAACGTCAACGGCGGCGCCATTGCCCTGGGTCACCCCTACGGCATGTCGGGGGCGCGCATGACCGGGCACGTTTTGCTCGAAGGGCGGCGCCGGGGGGCTCGCCATGTCGTGGTGACAATGTGCGTAGGCGGCGGGCAGGGCGTCGCTGGTTTGTTCGAGGTGTGCCATGACTGACGGCTAAGCCCGGACATCGCTGTTTGCTGCGTCTCTACAACAACAAAAAGAGGGACTTTCAATGAAGGCTGTTCATGTTCGCGCCTTGCAGGCCGCCGGCTTGCTCTTGTGTTTCCACGGCGCCGTCAGCGCCACCGAGGGCAATGGCAATTCCTACCCACTGGGTGTGGAAACCAATATGTCCGGGTTGATGTTGCCCGAAGGCCTGACGTCGCTGTTGTACTACACCCATTACGATGCCACCCACGTCAAAGGCAACGACGGCGACGACAATCCCGGCATCGCCCGTTATCGCATCAGGTCCGATAGCGTATCCCTGCGCCTGAGCTATGTCTGGCCCGGGGTGAAATGGCTGGGCGCGAATGTCGAAACCCGAGCGGCACTGGCGGCGCCCACGATTGACCTGACCCTGGACGTTGCCCGCCCTGCGCCCCTGGCACCGCTGGACAAGGGCGGCACCTCTACCAATCTGGCCGACCTCAGCTTTGCCCCGGTGCTGCTCGGTTGGCACGGCAAGACCTTGCACCAGACCGCAGGTATCGAAACCTTCCTGCCCACCGGCGACTATGACGAGGATGAGCCGGTGAACACCGGGCGCAACTACTACCAGGTCGCACCTTTCTATGCCGCGACGTGGTTTCCCACCGAGCACTGGGAAGCCAGCGCCAAACTGCGCTACGGCATCAACTCGAAAAACGACAAGACCGACTATCGCTCGGGCGATGAGCTCACGCTTGAATTCAGCGCGGGCTATCGCTTCAACGGACCCTTGAGCGCCGGCATCAACGGCTACATCTACCAGCAGACAACCGATGACCGCCGTGATGGAACCTCGGTCAATGGCAACGGTAACCGCGGTTCGGTCGATGCCTTGGGGCCCTACTTCATGTACCGCTTCAGCAAAGACTTTGCCGTGGTTGCCAAGTTGCAGGAGGAGTTCGGGGCGAAGAACAAATCCGAAGGGACGCGGCTGTGGTTGCAGGCGCGGTTGCCGTTCTAGAAAAACGTGAGCTGATCCTGTCAACGCTGAAGCTCCAGGGATGTGCGCAGGCTCGTCGGTCATGCCGAGGCTGTGCATTACCCGCTGCAAACCGTCTCAGGCAATCGGCAACCGGTGAGGATCGCAGTTCATCGCAAGCAGGCACATCTGCTGGCATACCGCGCCTGGCCCTCGTATCATTTGCCCTGATACGCCTCCTATATACCCTCGCAAAAGCCCCGCTTCCTGTAGCGCTGGCACGGGCAAGCCGAATGCAAGTGATCGCCTTCCAACATCGAGCAACCAAATGACCACCCATGGTGCCAGGTTCACTGAGGGGCCCATTGGCAGGCATGTGTTGAGCATGGTGGGCACGGGCGCCCTGGGCTTGCTGGCGGTTTTTCTCGTCGACATCCTCACCCTGATGTACGTGTCCATGCTCGATGACCAAAGCCTGTTGGCCGCCGTCGGGCTGGGCAAGACCCTGGTGTTCATCAATGGGGCATTTTCCACCGGGCTGGCGATCGGGGCCGTGGCGCTGCTTTCCGATCGCATTGGCAAACATGCCGGCAAAACCCTGGCTCGACTGGCCAGCCATATGCTGATCATGGCGTTCCTGCTGTCTGCCACCCTTGTCGTGGTGGAGATGGTTTGCGCTGAGCCCTTGGCTCGATGGCTGGGTGCGGACCTGGCGGCTTATCAAATCGCACGGCATTACCTCTGGCTGGTCGTGCCCGGCAGCCTATTGATCGCTGCCACGCAGATGTGCGTACAGATGCTCAGGTCGAAAGGGCAGGTCAGGCTCGCGCTGAACGTCCTGCTGCTGGGGGCGGGGACATTGGCGGTGGCAGATCCTCTGTTCATTTTCGGCTTCGGCATGGGGCTGGAAGGGGCCGGGGTGTCCTTTCTCCTGTCGGCTGCCGTGACATCGGTGGCAGGGCTGGTGCTGGTCAAACGGCACTTAGGACTTTCGGCGACGATCAATCTCAAACTCTTGTCGCTCCACACCCGGCGTACCTTGCGAGTGGCGCTGCCGGCGATGCTGGCAAACCTGGCCATGCCGGTGGGCATCACCTACCTGATGGTGGTGCTCGCGGGCCTGGGGACGTCAGCCCTGGCCGGGATGGCGGTAGTGGATCGCGTCCTGCAGCTTGGCTACTGTGTGTTCTTCGCTCTGCCGGGTGCACTGGTGCCGGTGCTCGCGCAGAATCTGGGTGCAGGCCGCGATGATCGGGTCCGGGCGATCCTGGTCTTTACCCGCCGGCTCGTGGTCTTCTATGGCGTAGCGTTGTGGTTGTTGCTGGCCATGTCAGGGCCCTTCATTGCCGACTACTTTCACCTGACGGGCATGGGGCGAGAGATGTTCATGGCGTTTTCCCAGTTTGGTGCGGGTCTGTGGATTGTCTTCGGCCTGGACTTTGTCGCGCAATCGATGTTCCTGACGATGGAGCGCGCCTGGTGGGTGCCGGTTTTCGGGTGGATTCGCGGCACCTTGGGCACCCTGCCATGGGTGTACGCAGGGGCGCAGGGTTTCGCTGGCAGCGGTGCCGTGATCGGCATGTGGACGGGTAACGCACTGGTCGCTATCGCAGCGATTGTCACCGCCTCGCATGTTTCGCGACGCTTCTTTGTGCAGCGGGCGAAGGCGCACCGGCTGCATTGAACGAACAATCGCGCCGCTGCCAGACCCGGCAGCAAGGGCGTGCCAATTTCAACGGAATTCTATGGCAGACATGGACACTCATAACGAATCGGGCGATTCGCCGAACCCCAAGCGTCGACGCGCGCCGAAAGGGGAAATGCGCCGCATGGCGCTGCTGGATGCCGCCACCGAAGTGTTTGCCCGGGATGGTTACCTGGGTGCCTCGATGCGCGATGTCGCCGATATTGCGGGCATCACCACGGTGGGACTGCTGCACCATTTCCCCAACAAGGTGGCGTTGCTGCGAGCGCTGCTCGATCGTCGGGACGAAAGGGTGGTTGCCCGGTTCGGTGACCTGGCCACCGCACCAACCCTTGACGGGTTTGTACAATTTCTCAGGCTGAGCATGAGCTTCAGTGTGGAGGACGCTTGCGAATGCCAGGCCTCAGTGATGATCAATACCGAAAGCCTCTCCGAAAAGCATCCGGCGTTTCCTTGGTACAAGGAGAAATTCGACATGGTGCATGCCCATGCACAGGCGCACCTCGGGGTATTGGTCGAGTCGGGCGAAATACGTGGGGACGTGGATGTGAAGGCGCTTGCCCAAGAGATCTTTTCACTCATGGACGGGCTGCAGATCCAATGGCTCAGGGGGCGCGCGAACGTGGACGTCATGGGCGTCTTCGATAACTACTTGCGCCGCCTGGCCGCCGATCTCAAGGTGGCGTAAAAGGCTCATCCCTGAGCCTCATGCAACGGTCAGTAAGTTTGCGCCGCCGTGACCTGGACGGCCTTGCGCAGTGGCACTGGCAGCGGGTTGCTGTCGCGGGTGTTCAATTGCTCCGGGTACAGCGTGACCAGCGTCTGGCTCAGGGCCAGGTCCTCCGAGTCGGTGCCCACGCGGATCTTGAACTTGCCGGCGTCGACGTTCCAGCTGTCAGTGTTATCCACGTAGTAGGCCAGCGAGCGCGAATCGAGCGGAATGCTCACGGTCTTGCTCTGGCCTGGCTCAAGGTAGACCTTGGTGAAGCCCTTGAGCTCCTTTTCCGGACGATCGACCGCAGGGTTTACCGGTTGCACATACAGCTGTGCCACCTCAAAGCCCGCCTTGTCGCCGGTGTTGGTCACGGTGAACTTGACGTCAACGGTGGCGCCGGGAGTCAGCACATTGGTTGACAACTTCAGGTCGCTGTAGCCGAAGGTGGTGTAGGAAAGACCATAGCCGAACGGATACAGCGGCTTGGCGTGTTTCTTGTCGTAGCCGCGATAACCGAGGTAGAGCCCTTCGCTGTAGGTCATTTCAGTCAGCGCGTTGTCACCGCGATAGGCAGCCGGGTCCGGATACGAAGCGTAGCTTGGGTTGTCTTCGATCTTTTTGTCGATGGTGACCGGCAATTTGCCCGATGGGTTGACTTTGCCATACAGGATCTCGGCAAGTGCCTGGCCGCCTTGTTGGCCCGGGAACCAGGCTTGCAACGTGGCGCCTACCTTCTTGGCCCAAGGCTGCATGTCCGCTACACCGCCGCCGTGCATCACGACGATCGTATTGGGGTTGGCCCGGGTCACAAAGTTGATCAGCTCGGCCTGCTGGTCAGGCAGTTCATAACCGTGGTCAGACCCTTCGCCCTCGTTCTCATAGTTGGTGCCTGCGGCAACCACGACGGCATCGTACTTCGACAGATCCTTGGGCGGACGCAGCGACGCCCAGCTCATCTGCACGCCGGCGAGACCGCCCAGTGCCGGGGTGAAGTTACCCTGCACGCGCTGGTATTCCAGCTTGACGGTGTATTGCTTGCCGGCCACCAGGGCTGCGGTCTTGCCGGACGTGGTCAGGGCGTTGACCACGTCGGAGGAGTGCGGCACGCCGTCACTTTGCACCACGAGCTCATCGTTGACCCAGAGTTTGTAGGGGCCGTCTGCCCGGACCTTGAACACCTGCGGACCGGAAACCACAGGCTTGATGTTTGCGGTAAACCGCGCCGAGAAATTGCCGGCCGCAGGACTGAAGCCAGAGACCGTAGTGGTACCTGCACTGGTTTCATTGGTGCTGGTGGTCCAGTTGAAATTCACCCCCGGCTCGACTCGCGTTTGTGCCGCAGTGCCCGAGAAACTGGTGTTGGCGAAGTACTCGGCTTTCACCCCGGAATTGCTGATACCGCTGTTACCGGTCGCCGGCTGATACCACACGGAGCGTTTCGGGTTCAGGCTCATCTCAGGCAGGTAAGTGATATCCGAGCTGCTCGATGCCAATTGCTGCAAGCCACTGAGCTCCGTCACGTAGCTGTTGGGTGGCGAGTTGGCGGTACCGAAAGGCGAGGCAGGCGCCTGGTCTGCCCAATCGCCGATCACGGCGATTTTGGCGGACTGCGCCAGCGGCAGCAGCGGCTTGCCTGCGGCAGTTTTCTCGTTACGCAGCAGCACGATCGCTTCACGGGCGGTGTTCAATGCGGCGCGCGCACCGTACTCGGGGTGGTCGAGGGTCTTGGCCGTGTTGAGGTTGTCCTGGAAGTCGTAGCTGACGATGGCGCGCAGGTTGCGCTTGACCTTGTCATCGATGACGTTCTGGGTCAGTTGCCCGCTCCACACATACGGCAGCAGGTTGGCCTCGGTAAATTGCAGGCCCGACGGCATGTCTATATCGGTGCCCGCCCAAGCGCCTTTGAACGCATTGTGGATAGCGTTGAAATCGCTGATCACGGTGCCTTGGTAGCCCCATTCGCCCTTGAGCACGTCGGTGATCAGGTGATGGTTTTCGCAGGCATAGTCGCCATTGACCTTGTTGAAGCCACACATGATGGACGCGACGTTCGAGTTCTTGACCATCGATTCGAAGCCCGGCAGATACAACTCGCGCAACGTACGCTCGTCGGCGACGACGTTGACGGCCTGGCGGTTGGCCTCCTGTTCGTTCGCCAGGTAATGCTTGCCGCTGGCCTGGATGCCTTGCGCCTGGATACCGTTGACGATAGCCGGTGCGAGCACGGCGCCGAGGAACGGATCCTCACCGCTCACGTATTCGGCTGAGCGGCCATTGAACGGAGTTCGGTAAAGGTTCACGCCCGGGGACAACATCTGCTGGCCGCCGGAAATCCTCGTTTCATAGGCAATGGCCAGGCCGAACTCCTTGGCCCGGTTGATGCTCCAGGTCGCGGCCAGTGCCGATTGCGAAGGGTACTGGGCACCAAAGGTAGCGTTGTTGACGTGAACGCCCATGGACGAGTCATACGCGACGGTGCCCTTGATGCCCCACTTGAGCAGGGAAGGGATCATGTGCCCGTCATTCACACGGGTGAAGTTGATCTTTTCCGACTGGTTCATGTTATCCAGGATGGAACTGACCCGGGCTTCGACCTCGTTGCCGGTGGCGGGCGTGACGGCGGCAAGCGCCAGGTTGGCTTGCACGATGCTGAAGGTCAGCACGCTCAGGCCAAGCGTCTGTTTGAAAGCTGACACGGCGAGTGTCCTTCTGGCGGTGATGGTCGGATGGGGGAGGCGAGGCCGGCTCATGGTTGTTGTGCCTGTGCGGGGGCGTCATCAGTGGCCACTGGCGCATCGAGCATGTTGCCAGGGATGGTTTGCGTGGCTGGGCCAAGGTTGGCCGCCCCGGAAAGTTGATCGCGCTTGGCCTCGATCTGCTCGCGCAGCTGATGTTCCGCGTTGACGGTGTTTGCCACGGACGGTGAGTCCGCAGCCATGGCGGGTAAACTTTGGGCGCACACAAGTAATGCACCTAATACAGGCGACATGAGTCGAAGCATCGATAAATCTCGATTGATGGAGGAGTCGTTATTGATCGACCGCAGACAGATAGTCTTGAAGTGGGTCGCAACATAAGTCTGAAGCATGCACGTGAAAGTTCAGTCGTCGCAAAGATATTTTTTCCGACTGGAAAATATCCGATGAAAAAGTGCTTTTTGGTTCGTTTTTAGATGATGGCAAAAAGACTCTTTTTTAGAATGAATAGCCTTAAATCGTGATTTCTTGGCGGATAGATCGAAATAACATCGATGTTAACGGTTAAAATCGGCGAAATAATCTACATTGGAGCAATAAAAAACCAGTCGCTAAACCTAGTTGCAATTAGGTTTAGCGCTCTGATAAGCTTCTTCGGCGATGTTTTCCTAGCTGCTTCGAGCAGTCTTTTAATCTTGCGAATACGTCTTCTGGGTACGGCTGAAAGTTATCAGTGGTAACTCTTTAAGTTTGCGCGTTAAATATTAATATAACTATTCATGTCTGGTCAGGCGCCATCGTTGGATGCCTGTATTCGAGTGCTTGGTTAACGGTGTCATTGAGATAGTTAAACAGTCTGATGCAACTTCCTTCGCAATCCGTAGTATGCCAATGGTTGATCGACAATACCGACGTCAAGGCGTCGGACATCAATCGAGCGCGCAAACTGTGCATGGCTGAAAGTGACAGCGATGACGAGGTGCTGCGCAACCTGCTACGCCTCGGTGCCGTACGTGACGAGCAGGCGGTCCAGGCTTACGCGACGCTGCTCGATGCGCCCAGTCTGCGGCTTGACGAAGCCTCCTGGGGCGTCGAGCCGTTGATGCTCGGCAGCGAACGATTCTTGCGTCAGTACGGTGTCGTCGCCATTGCGGCCGACGCCACAGCGGTCACCGTCGCGGCCAGCCCGCCCCTGACGCAATACGCGCTGGACGCGATGGGCTACTGCGCTGGCAAGACCGTGTCGTTGCGGGTCGCCACCGCCACCGACGTCAACACCTTGATCGAACGCCTGTACGGCCAGGGCCGCAGCGCCATGGATGCGCTGATCGAGTCGCTGGACGAAAGCAGTGGTGCCGAAGAAGACATTGAACACCTCAAGGACCTGGCTTCCGAGGCCCCGGTCATCCGCCTGGTCAACCTGATCCTGCAATGCGCCGTCGAGCAGCGGGCTTCGGATATTCACATCGAGCCTTTCGAAAGCCAGCTCAAGGTGCGCTACCGCATCGACGGTGTGCTGCATGAGGCCGAGGCGCCGCCGTCCAGCTCTTCGGCGGCGATCATTTCGCGCCTGAAGATCATGGCCCGGCTGGACATCGCCGAGCGCCGCCTGCCCCAGGACGGCCGCATCATGTTGCGCATCCAGGGCCAGGAACTGGATTTGCGGGTGTCCACGGTGCCCACCAGTTTTGGCGAGTCGGTGGTGATGCGCTTGCTGGATCGGCGCACCGTGAGTTTCGACTTTCCCAGCCTGGGAATGGACGGCGAGCGCTTGCAGACGTTCCTTGATGTCCTGGAAAGCCCCCATGGCATCCTGCTGGTGACGGGCCCCACCGGCTCTGGCAAAACCACCACGTTGTATACCGCGCTGTCGCGGCTCAACACGGCCGAGCGCAAGATCATCACCGTGGAAGATCCGGTGGAATATCAGCTTGAAGGCATCAATCAGATCCAGGTGAAGCCGGCGATCGGCCTGGACTTCGCCAGTGCCCTGCGCTCGATTGTGCGTCAGGACCCGGACGTGATCATGATCGGTGAAATGCGCGACCTGGAAACCTGCCGCATCGCCATACAGAGTTCGCTGACCGGTCACCTCGTGCTTTCAACCCTGCACACCAACAGCGCAGCGGCGAGTATCACGCGACTGTTGGACATGGGCGTCGAAAGCTACCTGATTGCGTCGACCGTCAAAGGCATTCTCGCCCAGCGCCTGGTGCGCCGCCTGGACCCGCAGACGCGGATCGCCTTCGAAGCACCGCCTGAAATGGTCGCCGAACACGGTCTGGAGCGCTTTACCGAGCAGCGTCCGGTCTTGCTGTACCGCCCGGCCAGCGAACTGCCCGGTGGCGGTTACCACGGTCGCAGCGCCATCACCGAATTGCTGGTGATGAACGAAGAGCTGCGCTCGTTGCTGATGCGCCAGGCGGATGCCGAGACCCTCGAGCAGGCAGCGCGGCGGGGCGGCCTGCGCACCTTGTACGAAGAAGGCCTGCGTCAAGCCGTGGCCGGCATCACGTCCCTGGAAGAGGTGCTGCGCGTCACGCGCGGTGATTGACCATGGCCTATTTCAAATACCGCGCGTTGGATGCCGATGGCGTTACTCGACAAGGCAGCCTGGAAGCCGTCGATGAAGCCAGCGCCATCGCGGTACTGCAAAAACGCGGCTTGCTGTTATTGAGCCTCAGTGTCAGTGCCGAGACTGGCCTGGGTGCGGCCTTGCGCCGTGGTGCAATGAATGGCCCCGCTCTGGTCAGTTTTACCCAGCAGCTGGCCACTTTGCTGGGCGCCGGGCAGCCGCTGGAGCGCTCGCTGGGCATTTTGCTCAAACAGGCCAACGAGCCCCGGCGCAGATCGCTGCTGGAACGTGTGCGTGAACAGGTCAAGGCCGGCAAGCCTTTGAGCCAGGCGCTGGAGGAAGAGCATGGTCAGTTCTCCAGCCTGTACATCAGCATGGTGCGCGCCGGGGAAGCGGGCGGCTCCCTGGAAAATACCCTGCGTCAACTGTCTGACTATCTGGAACGCAGCCAGACCCTGCGTGGCGAAGTCGTCAATGCGTTGATCTATCCGGTCTTTCTTGTGGTCGGCGTGCTTGGATCGCTGGCGCTGTTGCTGGCCTATGTGGTGCCGCAATTCGTGCCGATCTTTCGCGACCTGGGCGTGCCGATTCCCATGATCACCCAGGCCATTCTCGGCCTCGGCGAATTTCTCAGTGCCTATGGCCTGCTGGTGCTGGCGACGCTGGTCGTGCTGGTGTGGGGCGTGGCCCTGGCACGCCGCGATCCTCAGCGCCGGCAACGGCATGACCAGCGTCTGCTGTTGATCAAGGTCATCGGGCCGTTATTGCAACGCATCGAGGCGGCACGCCTGGCACGCACCTTGGGCACCTTGCTGAGCAACGGCGTGGCCCTGCTGCAAGCCATGGTCATCGTTCGCCAGGTGTGCGGCAACCATGCCTTGCGCGCTCAGGTCGAGCAGGCCACGGAGCGGGTCAAGGGCGGCGGGACGCTGGCACAGGCGTTCGGCGAGCAGCCGCTGCTGCCGGAACTGGCCCTGCAGATGATTGAAGTAGGCGAACAGGCCGGCAATCTCGACGCCATGTTGCTCAAGGTCGCCGATGTGTTCGACGTCGAAGCCAAACGCGGCATCGATCGCATGCTCGCTGCGTTGGTGCCGAGCCTGACCGTGGTCATGGCGGTGCTGGTGGCCGTGATCATGCTCGCCATCATGCTGCCGCTGATGAGCCTTACCAGTAACATTTGAGGAAACTGACATGTCCCGATTCAACGCTGCTGCTGGCCGTCGCCAGGGCGGTTTCACCCTGTTGGAAATGCTCGCCGTGATCGTCCTGCTCGGGATCGTCGCCACCATCGTGGTGCGCCAGGTCGGCGGCAACGTCGACAAGGGCAAGTACGGCGCCGGCAAGGCGCAACTGTCCAGCCTGGGCATGAAGGTCGAAAGCTTCGGACTGGACGTCGGCAGCCCTCCAGGCAACTTGCAGCAACTGATCAGCAAACCGGCCAATGCTGTCGGCTGGGCAGGCCCTTACGCCAAGCCCTCGGACCTCAAGGACCCGTTCGGCCATGCTTTCGGCTATCGATTTCCCGGCGAGCACGGCAGTTTCGACCTGATTTTCTATGGCCAGGACGGTCAGCCCGGCGGTGATGGCTACAAGGCCGACATCGGTAACTGGGAATAATCGTGCAGGCCCGGGATCGCTCGCGCGGCTTTACCTTGATCGAACTGCTGGTGGTCATCGTTTTGATTGGCATCTGTATTGGTCTGGCCAGCTTCGGCGTGGGCAAGGGCCTGCAGGCGGCAACGGAACGTCGGGCGCTGAGCGAGTTGGTGCAGGCGCTGCGCGCTGCGAGGGTGCAGGCCATTGTCACCGGGCAACCGGCGCAGACCCGTTTTGACCTGGACACTGCGCATTTTCAAGGACCCGATCAGCAAGCCCACCGCCTGCCGCAGGACATGCACGTGCAACTGCTGACCGCCGAAGGGTTGGGCTCGGCTTTCGAGTTCTACCCCGATGGCGGTTCCAGTGGCGGGCACCTGTTGTTATCGCGCAATGACAAACGTTGGCGGGTCGACATAAATTGGCTGACGGGCAACGTTCAGTTGAGCTCGCTCAATTGAACGGCCAGCGTGGTTTTACGCTGCTGGAGATGCTCGCGGCGCTGGCTGTGTTGGCGATTTGCAGCAGTGTCCTGGTCGCAGCGTTCGGGCACAGTGCGCGCGCCTTGCAGCAGGTGCAGCGCAGCGATCGCCTGAGCCTGATCGCGCGTTCGCTGATAGACGATGCCAGCGACCGTCCCCTGCAAACGGGACGTAGCGTTGGTGAGTGGAGCGGGGTGCAATGGCAGATGGACGTCAGCCTTCTGCCGGGCGCTGCGGGGCCGGCCAGTGCCTATCGCCTGGACCTGCACGTCGATGACGGCGCTCGGCAAGCGCGCTACAGCACGCTGCAAGTGCGCAGCTCAGGCACCGGGGCAGAACAATGAGGCGCTGCAGCCGAGGTTTTACCCTGCTGGAAGTGCTGGTGGTGATCAGTCTGCTGGGTGTGTTGTTGACCTTGATCGGGGCGGCCATTGCCGGCGCCAACCGGGCCATGGCCAAAGCCGAGCGCTACAGCACCCGATTGGATGAAGTGCGATCGACCCAGAACTTTCTGCGCCATGCGCTTGGCCAGGCACTGCCGTTGTCCGCCGGCAAACCGGGTGAGGCTCAGTCGTGGGTCTTCCAGGGCGACCGGCAAACCCTGGGTTTTTATGCGCCGCTGCCAGCGACATTGGGCGGTGGTTTGTATCTGCACCAGGTGAGCCTGGAGGGCGGGCGTCTGCAGGTGCGGCTCCAGCGTCTGCAAGGCGCAGCCTTGCAGCCATCGAGCGACCCGCAGGTGTTATTGCATGACGTCGAGAGCGTGCATCTAAGTTACCGCGGTGTCTCGCCCAAGGGGCAGGTCAGCGCATGGATGGACCACTGGCCCTGGCCTGGACGTTTGCCGCGCGCGGTGCGCATCGATGCGCAGCTGGGCGGCGCCATTGCCTGGCCCACGCAAAGCATCAGCCTGCGCCTGGATTTGTCCGGCGAGAACAGCGCGCCATGAAGCGGCAGCGCGGCGTCGCGCTCCTGCTGGTGCTGTGGGTCTTGGCCTTGCTCGGCACCTTGCTCGCCGGTCTGGTGGGATGGGTGCATCTGCAAAATCGCCAGGCCCTTTGGCAGCGCCAGCATCTGCAAGGGCTGCTCGCTGCCGAGGCGGGCATTGGCATGGCCGTGTTGGCCCAACTCGACCGCAACCCGCAACGCCACTGGTTGGCGGATGGCCAGGTTCACGCGATGCGTTTCGATGACGCCGAACTGGCTGTCAGCCTGAGCAGCGAGCAGGGCCGGTTGGACCTCAACACCGCGCCCACCGAGCAAATCGCCAGGCTGTTACAGGCCTGTGGCGCGACGCCTGGCGAAGCCTTGCAGTTGGCAAAGGCCGTGGATCATCGTCGAGGCGACAACCAGGCCCCCCTGCGGATGATTGAAGAGTTGCGAGAATTACCCAGCATGACCCAGGCGCTGTACCAGCGGGCCGCCGACTACGTGACGCTGTGGAGTGGCTTGCCCGGCCCCGACCCGCAGTTGGCGGCGCCTTGGCTGCAGCGGGCGCTGAACCTGCCGCGAGCGAGCCCCAAGGTCATGGATGCCGGATCGATCATCACGATAGAGAGTCGGGCAACCTTGTCCGGCGGTCAGACCACGACGCTACGCGTCACCTTGTTACTCAATCCATCGAAGGAGGGGGCACGGCCTTATCGGGTCCTGCGCTGGCAAGAATGAAGCATTTGATTTCACCGTCGGTTCTGCGACTTGCCCGACTGCGCGCCCGCTGGCACAGCCACTGGCATGGCAGCCTCGGGCAACGTCTGTGGCAGGCGTGGTTGCAGGAGCTGCGCAATTCATTGCCGGTGCGCCTGCAGACATGCCTGTTGAAGCCGACCCGTGAACGACTGTTGGACTGGCCGCTTGCGGATCTGCTCGCCAGCGGTGACGACGACCGCGTGGTGCTGCTGTTGCCCTATGCCATGGTGCTGGCGCAACCGTTGCATTTGCCCATGGCCGCCTCCCGCGATCTGAACAGCGTGATGGGCTACGAGCTGGACAAATACACGCCGTTTCCCCGGGAGCACATGCACTTTGTGGCACGGGTCCAGAGCCGGGGTAAAACCATGGCGCGGGTGCTGCTGGTAGCCATCCTGCGCGAGCGTCTGCAGAGCGTCCTCGAGCATTGCCGTGAGCGCGGCCTGCGTCTGCACGCCGTGGACTGTCGCGGCGCCGACGGCCAACCCCTGGGTGTGGACTTGCTGCCCGGCGAACATGAACGGCAAGGCACCCGCACGGGCAGTCTGCCGCGCTATCTGGCCGTCACCTGCTTCGGCCTGATACTGGCCTGCATGCTGATGTGGCTGAGCGCTCGCTCGGCGACGGTCGAAGCGATGCAAGCGAGCGTCAACGAACAGCGCCAGCAAGTGCAGGCGCTACAGAACCTGCGCCGAGAACTGATCAACACACAGGGCGCTGCCCGCTACCTGGCGCAACAAAGGGCTGCCCGGCCTACGCTGGCCAGTGTGCTGTTGGATCTCACTGGCTGTCTGGGCAGTGACACCTGGGTCGAGCAATTGGAGATCAGCGAAGGCGGGGGCGTGTCCATCACTGGCCAAAGCGTTAAAGCCAGCGCCTTGATCGGTCGCGCCAAGACCTGTCGGACCCTGGGCGATGCGCAATTCCAGGGCATCATCCAGCCTGACGAGCACACCGGCAAAGAGCGCTTCTCGCTGCATGCGTTATTGCGCAAGGAGGCCGCCGATGCGTCGTGACCTGAGCGCACGGGAACGGCGTTGTGCCGCCCTGATCGTTCTCGCCCTTGTGCTGTGGGCTGCCTGGTGGCTGCTGGTGCAGAGCTGGTTCCTGGGGCCTCTGATCGATATCGAGAACCAGGTCGACAGCCTGCGTGAACAGCAACAACGTTATGCCGGTGTGCTGCAACAGCGCGAGATCCTGCAAGGGCAATTGCAACAAGCCCGGCGCGACCCCGCCAGCCGCACCAGTCTGCTCCCCGGCGACGACCCGAGCGGCGTGGCCGCCGACCTGATGCAGCGCAGCCTCGATCTGGTCAAGGCGCACGCCGAGCAAGGTGCTGGTTGCCAGGTGACACAGCGCATGCCGATCACCCCGAAGCAGAACAGCGCCGAGCCTTATCGCCAGGTGAAAATCAGCCTCACCCTGGAGTGTGCAGTGGAGCCACTGGTCAACCTGCTGCACGACCTGGAATACGGCCAGCCCTTTCTGTTCGTCGACAACCTGAGTATTCGTCGCCCGGCGTCAGCGCCTGCGAGTGGCGGTGCCGGGCGCTTGCAGGTGCAGCTGTTGCTGCGCGGTTACCTGCAGCCGGCCTCTGCCCGGGAGCCCAAAGCATGACGCCTGGCCGCTCAAGTCTGATCCTGTCGGTAATCGCCGCGCTGTTGGGTTTCTTGCTGTTAACCCTGGCGCTCGGCGCGGGGCGCGCCGAAAACTGGTTGCCTGCCGATGCGCCAGGCGAACTCCCGGCCAAGACCGCGCCCCGACCCCTGCCATCGCTTTCGGCCCAGGCGCTGGCCCTGACCTGGCAGCAGTCGATCTTCAGTCCGGATCGCAAACCCGACCTCGTCACCGGCAAAGGCGAACCCGCCTCGCTGCAAGGCATCGTGCTCACCGGTGTGATCATCGACGGCCAGGCCCAGTGGGCATTGCTGCGCCTGGCCAACAAACGCCCCCTCAAGCTTGCCCTCGGCAGCGCTCTGGACAACGGCTGGACCCTGACCGTGCTCAGCCCGCAGCAAGCCACCTTCATGTACCAGGGCCGGGCCCGTCAACTGAGCCTGCCCGTATTACGCCTGCCGCCGCCATCGACAGCCCCCCTTATCACTCTTCCAAACGTACCGAGACCATGACCCATTGCTTCCCTGAGATTTCCCGTTTGCGCAGCCCCTTGTTGTGCCTGGCCACTGCCGTAGCCCTGGGCGGCTGCGCGTTCAATCCGCAGTCATTGCAAAATGACTCGGCGCTGATGCAGGAAGCACTCAACGGCACCGGTTCCCAGCGCGCGCCTGTGGTCAACGAACCCGGCACGGCCTCAAGCGCCTCGACGGCCCAGACCATCGCGCCCGCCAAACGGCAGATCATTCGCGGCAACCAGAGCTTCGTGCGCACACCCCCAGCCGCCGCGCCTGTAGCCAGCACAGGGCAGCGCGCCGGGGACAGCGCGGACATCGTGTTCAATTTCACCGACCAGCCGATCGAAGCGGTGACCAACAGTGTGATGGGCGACTTGCTGCATGAAAACTACAGCATCGCCCAAGGCGTCAAAGGCAATGTCAGCTTCTCGACCTCACAACCGGTGAACAAGCAGCAAGCCCTGTCAATCCTGGAAACCCTGCTGTCCTGGACTGACAATGCCATGATTCGCCAAGGCAACCGCTATGTGATCCTGCCAGCCAATCAAGCCGTGGCCGGCAAGCTGGTGCCGGAAATGCCGGTAGCCCGGCCGTCCACCGGAATGTCCGCACGCCTGTTTCCATTGCGCTACATCTCCGCCACGGAAATGCAGAAACTGCTCAAGCCCTTCGCCCGGGAAAACGCCTTCCTGCTGGTAGACCCGGCGCGCAACGTGCTCAGCCTGGCCGGCACGCCCGATGAGTTGGCCAACTACCAGGAGACCATCGACACCTTCGATGTCGACTGGCTCAAGGGCATGTCCATTGGGGTCTACGGGTTGCAGCGCGCTTCGGTCGCCGAGTTGATGCCGCAGTTGCAGAAGCTGTTCGGGCCTGACAGCGGCATGCCGTTGGCGAGCATGGTGAAATTCATGCCCAATGAGCGCACCAACTCCATCGTCGCCATCTCGTCGCAACCGGCGTATTTGCAGGAAGTCGGTGACTGGATCGCGACCATTGACGAGGGCGGCGGTAACGAGCCGCAGATGTATGTCTATGACGTACGCAACATGAAAGCCTCGGATCTGGCCCGGTACCTGCGCCAGATCTATGGCAGCGGCGCCATCAAGGACGACGCGGCAGCCAAGGTCGCGCCGGGATTGCGAACCGTCGCGCTGTCGTCACTCAATGGCAGCAGCAATGGCGTTGCCGGTAGCTTGGGTCAAGACTCCGCTGGCATGGGATCAGAGGGTGGGGGCGCTCAGGCCGGCGCTGAAGAAGAGCAGGGCGAGGACGAGGCATCCAGCGATGAGTCTTCCGACGCCAGTGCCAGCGAATCTACCGAGGCCAGTGGTCAGATGGCTCAGCAGAGCCTGGAAGAAAGCGTGCGCATCACCGCGCAAAAAAGTACCAACCAACTGCTGGTGCGCACCCGTCCTGCGCAGTGGAAGGAGATCGAGTCCGCTATCAAGCGCCTCGATAACCTGCCGTTGCAGGTGCAGATCGAAACACGAATCCTCGAAGTCAAACTCTCCGGCGAGCTGGACCTGGGCGTGCAATGGTATCTGGGCAACCTGGCGGGAAATTCCTCGAGCACCACCGTCGCCAACCAGAGCGGCAGCCAAGGCGCGTTGGGCAGTGGCGGGGCAGGATTAGGCGCGGCCGATGCGCTGTTCTACTCCTTTGTCAGCAATAACCTGCAAGTGGCGCTGCATGCACTTGAAACCAATGGGCGCACGCAGGTGCTGTCAGCGCCATCGCTGGTGGTCATGAACAATCAGCAAGCGCAGATTCAGGTGGGCGACAATATTCCCATCAGCCAGACGACCGTCAACACGACCAATTCCGACACCACATTGAGCAGCGTGGAGTATGTGCAGACCGGCGTGATACTGGATGTCATCCCGCGGATCAATCCGGGTGGCCTGGTGTACATGGATATCCGCCAGCAGGTCAGCGACGCCGATTCCAGCAACGTGACCGCCACGCAATCCAATCCACGCATTTCCACCCGTTCGGTCTCCACGCAGATCGCGGTGCAAAGCGGTCAGACCGTGCTGCTTGGCGGGCTGATCAAGCAGGACAACGCCGAAACCACTTCAAGCGTGCCGGGACTTTCAAAAATCCCTGGCCTGAAGTGGCTGTTCGGCAACACCTCGAAGTCCCGCGACCGGACCGAGCTGATTGTCCTGATCACCCCGCGGGTAGTGACCAGTGCCAACCAGGCGCGCCAGGTGACCGATGACTATCGCCAACAGATGCAACTGCTCAAGCCATGATTGATGTTTCAGGCCGCAGCCCTCACACCTGCGCCTTTGCCCTCTACCGGAATGTCATGCAGGGAAATCCGTGATGTCTCAGGCAATGCCAGTCCCCCCGCCAGCGCCAGCAAGGCAATCGCGATCAGGTAGAACGCCGGCGACAGGTTGCTGCCGGTGGTGCTGATCAGCCACGTGGCCACCAACGGCGCGGTGCCGCCGAAAATCGTGTAGGCCATGTTGTAGGTGATTGCCGAGGCGGTGTAGCGAGTGCGGGTCGGGAAGGTTTCCGAAAGCAGGGCTGCGGTGACCACGCCACACAACACCGCGCCGACCGCCAGCAGCATCACGCCGGCGACGGACGCTGCAAACGAGCCGGAGCTGGCCATCAGGAACGCCGGGTACACGGCCACGATCAGCAGCGCGCACGCGGTCATCACCGTCATTCGCCGCCCGACCCGGTCCGAATACAGCCCGGCCAGCGGGCAGATCGCCGCTGCGAACAGCAAGGCGATCAGTGACACCAGCAAGGCTGTTGCGCGACTCAGGCCACCCGCGACCTGCAGGTAGGTCGCGAAGTAGGTGGTGAACATGTAGAACGACAGCGCTGTGAGCGACACGAAGGCGCCCAGGCAACAGATGGCCGCGCCATGGTTGCGCAAGGTTTCCTTGAGTGGGGAGTGGGCGACGGCGTGTTCCTCGGTCACCGCCTGGAAGGCCGGTGTCTCATCGAGCTTCCAGCGCAGGTACAAACCCACCAGGCCCAGCGGCGCGGCAATCAGGAACGGCAGGCGCCAGCCCCAGCTGCCCATCGCTTCGGCGGATAAAGACGCCTCGAGTGCGTAGGCCACCACGGCTGCCGCGGCGAAGGCGGAGAACGTCGATACCGGGATGAAGCTGCCGTACCAGGCGCGTTTATCGCTCGGTGCATGTTCCATCAGGTAGGCGCAGGCACCGGCGTATTCACCGCCGGCGGAAAAGCCCTGGGCGCAACGGATCAACGACAGAAGAATCGGCGCCGTGACCCCGATCGCGGCATAAGTGGGCAGCAGGCCGATCAGGGTCGTCGCACCGGCCATCAGCAGAATCGTCATCGCCAGGGTGCGCTTGCGGCCGATCCGGTCGCCCAGCATGCCGAAGAAAATCCCGCCAAGGGGCCGAAATGCAAAGGCCACGGCAAATACCGCAAAGGTCTTGAGCAGCGCGGCACTGGCATCGCCGCTGGGGAAAAACTGCTGGGCGATGGTCGTGGCCAGGAAGCCGTAGACGGCGAAGTCGAACCACTCGACGAAATTGCCGATGCCGGCAGCCACGATCACTCTTCTCAGGGTTTTCGGGCTGACTTGTTCCGTAGTTGTGCTCGTCATGCTTGACCTCGACAGTTCGTCAGTAAGCTAACGATTATCGAGGCAGGCGCTGCAGCGGTTGGCTTCAAAAGTGTCATCCACGTAGTCAGGACCGACTTCGCCGGCATCAAGTGTGCGAAAGGTTGAAATCACTGCTTTGGCTTTAATGGATCCATTAATAGTCAAAAATCAGCAAAAAGCTTGACGCATGTCAGGATTATCCGCTCAAATGGATCCATAAAAACAAGCCTGTCCGGAGAATCCCTATGTATCCGAAAAACACCTGGTATGTCGCCTGCACCCCTGAAGAGATCGCTTCCAAGCCCCTGGGGCGGCAGATATGCGGTGAGAAAATCGTTTTCTATCGTGGGCAGGAAGGGCGGGTGGCCGCCGTCGAGGATTTTTGCCCACACCGCGGCGCCCCCCTTTCGCTGGGGTATGTCGAGAACGGCAACCTGGTCTGTGGCTATCACGGCCTGGTCATGGGCTGTGATGGCAAGACCGTCGAAATGCCCGGCCAGCGCGTACGGGGCTTTCCGTGCAACAAGACCTACGCCGTTGAAGAGCGCTACGGTTTCATCTGGGTCTGGCCTGGTGAGCAGGACAAGGCTGACCCTGCACTGATCCATCATCTGGAATGGGCTGTCAGTGACGAATGGGCCTACGGCGGCGGGCTGTTCCACATCAATTGCGACTATCGACTGATGATCGATAACCTGATGGACCTCACCCACGAAACCTACGTGCACGCCTCGAGCATCGGCCAGAAAGAGATCGATGAAGCGGCGCCGGTCACCACCGTCGAGGGTGACGAGGTGGTTACCGCCCGGCACATGGAAAACATCATGGCGCCGCCGTTCTGGCGCATGGCCCTGCGGGGCAACAACCTGGCCGACGATGTGCCGGTGGACCGCTGGCAGATCTGCCGCTTCAGTCCACCCAGCCACGTGTTGATCGAGGTGGGCGTGGCTCACGCCGGTAAAGGCGGTTACGACGCCGAGCCGCAACACAAGGCTGCGAGCATCGTGGTCGATTTCATTACCCCGGAAACCGAGACGTCGATCTGGTACTTCTGGGGCATGGCGCGCAATTTCAATCCCCACGACGAAGAACTGACCGCCACCATCCGCGAAGGCCAGGGCAAGATCTTCAGCGAAGACCTCGACATGCTCGAACAGCAGCAGAAGAACCTGCTGGCCAATCCCCAGCGCAACCTGCTCAAGCTCAATATCGATGCCGGTGGTGTGCAGTCCCGGCGCGTGCTGGAGCGCATCATCGCCCGTGAGCGGGCGCCGGCGGTCGAGCTGATTGCCACGGCCAACTAGCTCGAGCGCTACGCCAGTCCACTCCCATTGATCTTGTTCACGGCCACTGCGGTGGCCGGTCTTGAAGGTGCGCCATGATTGAAGTCGTCGTGACATCCCGCAACAACGAAGCCCTGGATATCTGCAGCTACGAGCTGGCCTGCGCACAAGGCGGGCAATTGCCCGGTTTCAGTGCCGGGGCCCACATTGACGTGCACTTGCCTGGTGGGCTGATCCGCCAGTACTCGCTGTGCAATCACCCGCAAGAGCGCCATCGCTACCTGATCGGCGTGCTCAAGGACACCGCCTCGCGCGGCGGTTCCCAGAGCCTGCATGAGCAGATCAACAACGGCGACCGACTGTTCATCAGTGAGCCTCGCAACCTTTTCCCGCTGGTGGCCGAGGGGCGGCGCAGCCTGTTGTTCGCCGGCGGCATCGGCATCACCCCGATCCTGTGCATGGCCGAGCATCTGGCCCACAGCGGCGCCGATTTCGAACTGCATTACTGTGCCCGCTCCAGTGAGCGTGCGGCGTTTGTCGAGCGACTCAAAGGCGCCTCCTTTGCCGATCGCGTGCACCTGCATTTCGACGAAGAGGCCGATTCGCGCCTGGATGCCGCCAAGGTCCTGGCCCATCCGCGGCCTGACCTGCACCTGTATGTCTGCGGCCCTTCAGGCTTCATGCAGCATGTGCTCGACAGCGCCAAGGCCCAGGGCTGGAGCGACGAGCACTTGCACCGTGAATACTTCGCCGCGGCGCCGGTGGATACCAGTGCCGATGGGTCGTTCCAGGTCAAGCTGGCCGGCAGCGGGCAGGTGTTCGACATTCCGGCCGACAAGACGGTGGTCCAGGTGCTGGAAAGTCACGGTGTCGAGATTGCGCTTTCCTGTGAGCAGGGCATCTGCGGCACCTGCCTGACGCGTGTGCTGGAAGGGGTGCCGGAGCACCGTGACCTGTTCCTCACTGAAGAAGAGCAAGCAGCCAATGATCAGTTCACGCCTTGCTGTTCGAGGTCCAAGTCCAAGCTGTTGGTGCTGGACCTCTGATCCCGCCGATCACTCGCCGCGGGCGATCACTTTCATCCGGTCGCTGTTGCTGATCGCCCCGAAGACCTCGGCGTAACGCAGCGTTGCATTGGCGTGTTCGCGCATGATGGCTTCAGCGCGTGCGCCCTGGCGGCTGACCAGCGCGTCGAACACCGAGTGGTGTTGCATGTGCGCGAAGTTGAAGCGCCGGTATTCGCGCGCCAGGTCCTGGCGATCGATTGCCAGCGCCGACACTGAAGCGAAGGGGCGATGGTCGTTGCGCGCCAGGGCTTCGGCAATCGCCGGGTTGGCGCTGCTGTCGACGATCACCTGGTGAAAGCGCATGTTGAGGTCATGGAACGCCTCGAGGTCTTCTTCCGTCACGTAGCCCTTGTCGAACAGCGCATCGCCTTGCACCAGGCATTCGCGCAGCGCCGCCTGTGCTTCTTCACTCAAGCCGCGTTCGGCGCTCTGTCGCGCCGCCAGACCCTCCAGTACCCCACGCACCTCCACGGCGCCGGCGATATCGTCGGCACTCACCGAGCGCACCTGATAACCCCGGCCACCATGGCGCACCAGCAAGCCTTCCTGTTCCAGGGTCAGGAACGCCATGCGCACCGGCATGCGCGAGACGCCGAAGCGTTCCGCCGTCGGGATCTCCATCAGCCGTTCGCCGGCCGCCAGCTCGCCTGAGGCAATCATTTTGCGCAGTGCGACCAGCACCATTTGACCCGGTTTGCTCATGCAGGCGACTTCCAGAAGTTGGTTCGCCATAGTAACGCAAGGAGGGGAGAGATACAGGGGCGACGAGCGCCCCTGGCGGGAGGATCAGAGGGAGAGGGGGTAACTGACGATGACGCGGGTCTGATCGAAGTCGCTGTTGAAACTGCGCCGGTTGGTGGCGTTGTTGACCCGCAGGCTGAGGTTTTTCAGCGGGCCGCTTTGCAGGGTGTAGCTGACCTCGGTGTCGCGCTCCCATTCCTTGCCATTGCTGCCGGCCTTGGTGGTGGCGTTGTCGCCGTGACCGTAGCGGGTCATCAGCAGCAGGCCGGGGAGGCCGACGGCGACGAAGTTGTAGTCATAACGCGCTTGCCAGGAACGCTCGTCGGCGTTGCTGAAGTTGCCGTTGAACATATCGTTGCCCAGGGTTCGCCCGCTGCTGCCGTATACGGACATCCAGCCGGTATCGCCGCTGACCTTCTGCAGCCCCAGGTACAGGGTGTGGCCCCCCAGGTTGGCCGAGAATAGCCCGTAGGCGGTATGGCTTTGCACATTGCCGATCAGGGCGCTGCCGTCATCCTTGTCGATGAAGTAGCCCAGGTTCGCACCGAGGGTCCAGTCACCGACTTTCTGTTTATGCAGCAGGTTCAGATAGCTCTGCTGATAGATGTCTTCGAGTTGCGAATACCAGGCGCCGATCTGGGTCTGTTGTTCGTTGAAGCGGTACTCGGCGCCCGCATAGTTGAAGGCGTCCGACATGACGGTGGGCGCAGCCCAGGCCGAGAGGTCTTGCATGTTCGAGGAGTTGCGCAGGCTCACCGAGGTGTATTGACCGCCCTGCAGGCTCAGGCCGGGAAGCTCCCGGGACACCAGCATGGCGCCCTGGAAGGTCTGCGGCAGCAGGCGTCCGTCGTCGTAGCGCAGCAGGGGAATGTCCGGCATGAGCTCGCCAAGCATCAGCTCGGTGTCGGATATACGCATTTTTGCCGCCAGGCCCGCGCGCCCGTAGTCGTCGGCGGCGCGACCATCGTCATGCACCGGCAGCAGCTCCGAACCACTGCGTTGCGGGCCGCTGTCGAGCTTGACGCCCAGCATCGCGATACCGTCGAGGCCAAAGCCGACAACCCCCGGGGTATAACCGGAACTGAACTTGAGGATCGCGCCCTGGGCCCATTCTTCGATCTTGCTCTTGGTGGCGCCGGGATCGTTGAAGTCGCGATTGAAATAGTAGTTTCGCAGCGTCAGGCTGGTCTTGGAATCTTCGAAAAAACCGCTGCTTTCAGCGTGCGCCGAAGGCATCAGGGCAAGCGCTATTGCACCGCCGAGCAGGGCCCGGGGAGGGAGGGGAAAGTAAGTCATTATTGTTGTTTTCCTGGAGGATGGAGTCGGTAGCGAGGGCAGGGCCTCGCTACTGCTTGGTAATGGTCAGGCCTGGCTGGGTTGGGCGGCCGGTTGCGCCGGGGCGTTGGGCCGCAGTTGCAGCAACACGGCAGCGGCAATCACGAAGACCACGGCAAACACCCCATACAGGTGCAGTGGCTGCCAACCGCTGTCGAGCAACAGGCCGGCGACGGTGGGCGACAGGATCGCGCCGATGCGCCCGATACCGATGCCCCAACCGACCCCCGTGGTGCGCACGGAAGCGTCGTAGACAATCGGCGACAGCGCGTACAAGCCCGCCACGCAACCGTTGGCGAACAGTCCGATCAGCAGGCCCAGGCCCAGTGCCATGGATACCGATGAAGCGGAGCCGACAAACAGCACCAGCAGGCCCGCGGTAATCAGCATGAACAGCGACAGCACCCGGGTCAGCCGCCAGCGCGAGGCCAGGCCGCCGATCAACGCGGCGCCGAAGATACCGCCGACGCTCAGCAGCACACCGCCGCTGATGCCTTGCTGTGCCGACAGCCCTGCCGAGACCAGCAGCTTCGGCGTCCAGCTCATCACGAAGTAGAAGCCGAACATCACCAGGAAGAACAACAGCCAGATCAACAGGGTGGTGCGCCGTGAATCCGGCGAGAGCAACTGCGCCAGGCGGCCACGACCTGAAGTCGGCGCCGAGAGGGCCACGGGCAGTTCGCGCAATGCGGGCTGGCCAAGGCGGGCGGCCAGGCGATTGATGCGGACCAGGGCATTTGCGGGGCGACGGGCGATCAGGAAGTCCAGCGATTCAGGCAAATACAGCAGCACCAAAGGAATCACCGCCAGGGTCACGGCGCCCCCGAAGATGAACACCGAACGCCAGCCAAAGTGCGTCAGCAACCACACCGACAACAGCCCGCCCAAGGTCGCGCCCAAGGCATAACCGGTGGATTGCAGGCTCACCGCCAGCCCGCGCCAGCGCTTGTTGGCATATTCGCTGGCAATCACGTTGCTGCTGGCCAGGATTCCGCCGATCCCCAGCCCGGTCAACCCGCGCAGCAGCGCCAGTTGCAGCGGCGTCTGGCTGAGGGCCGACAACAGCATGCCGGCACCGGAAAGCAGCAGGCAAAACAGGATCAATGGCCGACGTCCATAACGATCCGCCCACGGCGCAATGAACAGCGAGCCTGCCGCCATGCCAAACAATCCGGCACTCAACAGCAAACCGATCTGCGCGCCATTCAAGCCCCATTCGGCAGACACCGAGGAAGCCGTGAAGGCCATCACCAGCACGTCGAAGCCATCGATCATGTTCAGGACAATGCAGATGCCCACGGCCAGCCACTGGAAGCGCGCCATCGGGCGCTCATCTACCACGCTCTTCAGGTCGACACTCATGGCTGCCCCTCGAGACGAGGCTGGGTAAAGGTAAAGCGAGAAAGGCACATGAAGCTGGGTGCAAGCCGAAGCCCGAACCCGATTGAGAAGTCATTCATCCCGACACCCTTGTTATTTTTATGAGCGGGCAGGCGCTGTACCTGACACCGTGCAGTGCCAGTCAATCAATTTATGGATCCATTGAAAAGTGTGATTTTTTGGTGTTTTCACTTTTTTACTTTATTTATTCGATTAAATCCTTTTAAAACATATAGTTAACTGTTTTTATAAACCGTTCGATTATCGGTCGATATTTATATTTCGTAGTAAAGGATCCAATGCGGTGGATGTGAATCAGATCGCACGCGCCAGGATGGCTTGCGCTCGACCAATCTGGACGTCGCGCTCGGATTGTTCCTGATGGCCAGCGCCACTTCATTGCCGGTATTTTTACTGGCGTGGTCAGTCATCGGAATCGGCATGGCGCTTGGTTTGTATGAAGCTTTATTCGCCTGTCTGGGTTCACTGTACGGGGAGCGCGCAGGCGGTGATTCGAAAGCAATGGCCGTTCACCCACGTGCCTTCTTCAGCCCTTTCAAACGCACTTTCGCCCTTTGCACAGCGGCCATTTTTTCCGGCCGCTTCATGCGTTTCCACTGCCTGATGTCATCCTTGCTGCGCCCGCAGCTTACACACAGATCGCCGCTCAACTGGCAAATCGATATGCAGGGATTTTCGATTTCCTTGGCCATTGTCAATGACCCCTGGCCGTGCCGAATTGCGCCAGGCGCTTGTTCCAATCCCCACCATGGGTGCGTTGGCACTCCTCCTCGGAGTCGAAGCGGACAGTGTGATCTGATGGCTTGAGATCAATGTCTGCCTCCTTCAGTGCGATGGCCGTCAGCTCAAGAATCCGCACTTTCGAGTTTGCCTGGGCGAGTTTTTTGTCGGCCAGCGTTTCGAACACCCAGGTCACCTTCAGCGTTTGCGCAAGCGCGTTCAAGTCGGCCGTATGGGTGAGCCAGGTAAAGCCTTTGATTTCAGCTTTTGCTGTTTCGCAGGCGTCGGTCAGCGTCGCTATCAAGCGGCGCTCGATCCTTGCAAGTTCACGTTTGCCCATGGGCATGGCGGGCTCCTTTAGAGATAAAAATGGGGGCGCTTTCGAAAATCAGGCAGATCGAAACTCGACCGTCAGGTGGCTGACTTCGTGAACGGGTTTAAGTCGTTCACGAATGCTTTCGGCATTCGCCGAAGCTTGGCCAATGACGCTGACGATAGCGGCACGCGCCTCTGGCCCAACCCGCCAGACGTGCAGGTCGGTGATGGTTGCATCGCCATGCCTCTCAACCAGTTCGCGGATCTCCGCTGCAACCTGCTCATCGGTTTGATCCAGGAGAACGCTTGCGGTGATGCCCATCAAGCTCCATGCCCAGCGCGCGATGACAATGGCACCCACGATGCCCATGACAGGATCCAGCCATACCCATCCGAGGTACCGGCCAGCGAGCAATGCAGCAATCGCCAGGACGGAGGTCAGCGCATCCGCCAAGACGTGGAAGTAGGCTGATTTCAGGTTGTTATCGTTGCCGTGAAGTCCGTGGCCATGTTGGTCGTGTTGGTCGTGATGGTCGTGATGGTCGTGATGGTCGTGAGGGTGGTCATGACTGTGACCGTGGCCAAGCAGAAGTGCACTCACGATGTTGACGATCAAACCGACAATCGCAATGAGTGTCGCGGTGCCGAATTGGACCTCCGTCGGCTGCAAGAGACGCATGACTGACTCTACGCCGATGACCAGGGACACCACGCCGAGAATGAGCGCCGATGCGAACCCGCCCAGGTCCCCGACCTTTCCGGTACCAAAGCTGTAACGCTTGCTCGAGGCGTGGCGCTTTGCGTAGCCGTAAGCCGCCGCCGCGATACCCAATGCACCGGCATGGGTCGCCATGTGGAAGCCATCGGCAAGTAACGCCATCGAGCCCGTGATGTATCCGGCGGTGATTTCACCCACCATCATCACCAGGGTAAGCGCTACGACCCAGAGGGTGCGTCTGGCATTCTCATCGTGCGAAGCGCCTAGAAATACGTGGTCGTGCACGTGATTGATCGGGGAGCTGCTCATGACCCTGTACCTGCGGGATTCAGGTCTGTTTGAAGGAGCGCTCGTGCCGGGTTCTCTTGATCAGGAGGCATCAGGGTTTTCCCACTCTGCTTGAGCCACAAACCAAACTCGCGCATCACGCTGACGACGGGCCGCAATCGGTCGCCTTCCTCGGTCAGTTCGTACTCCACTTTCACGGGAACTGTCGGGTATACCGTGCGCTTGAGCAGCCCGACTTCCTCGAGTGCCCGCAGGTCGAGGGTCAGCATCCGTTGCGAGATGCCCGGGACATCCCGACGCAGCTCGTTGAACCGCTTGGGGCCGTCGAGCAGATAGGACACCAGCAGCAGACGCCATCGGCCACCCAACAAGCGCATGGCTTCCTCCACGGAACAGCCCGTCACGTTCTTTTTCATGGCGTTTTCCCCAGGGTATGCCAGGTATATTTTATGTACCTAGATGATAAAAAAGTGCCTTCTTCCATTTATATACCTTATCCCTAAGATGAGGCTGCAGCACTTTTCGGATGAAAGTGCAGGACCAGATCCGCTTAGGAGATCGATTGTGAAGCTTTACTACATCCCTGGCAGTTGCTCCCTTTCCCCGCATATCGTCATCAATGAACTGGGGCTTGATGTCACGCTGCTCAAGGTGGATCACCGGCAGCACACCGTGGACGGTGCCCTCGATTACTACGCGGTAAACCCCCTCGGCTACGTGCCGATCCTTGAACTGCCCGACGGCACCCGGTTTCGCGAAGGACCGGTGATTGTGCAGTACCTGGCCGACCAGCGACCGGAATCCGGATTGGCCCCGTCCAACGGCACACTGGAACGCTATCGGTTGCAGGAGTGGCTGAGCTTTTTGACGTCGGAGATTCACAAGGGCTTTATTCCCCTGCTCTATGCAGGATTGGCCGGCAAGTACGTGGACACGGTAAAACCGAAACTGCAGGCACGTTTTGCGTGGGTCGATCAACAACTGGCCGGCCGCCAATACTTGCTCGGCGACACCTTCACGGTCGCCGATGCCTACCTGTTTGCCCTGACGGGGTGGGGGCAGGCCCAGTGGCTGAAGTCCTATTACAAAGCTGACATACACTTCGATGGCCTGAGTCATCTCCAGGCCTGGTACGCCCGGGTGCGCCAGCGTCCAGCGGTGCAGAAGGCGCTTGAGGTAGAAGGATGGGTGTGAGGGCTGCCTACTCGAGTAGCAACAGCGACTTGAGCAGATCCTGAAGGCCCTCAGGTACCAGAGGGGAGGCGAGGCTGAAATCCGTGCTGTCGCACCATCTGGCGATGAACGATGCCCCGTCGCTTTCGTGTCCTGTCAGTTCTTTTGCTTCGTAGACGCGTTCGTCATCGAATGTCGCGTCATAGACCTGAACGATTTCGTGCCCCGGCTTACCGGCATAGGTGAAGAGGCTTTCCAGAGTACCCAGCAGACGAACGCCATGAACCGACAAGCCCAGCTCTTCCTGCACTTCCCTGACAATGGCATCGGCACTTCTTTCGCCAAACTCGATACCCCCACCGATGGGGCGGTAGAGGGTTCGTTGGTTTTCGTTGTCGTGGAACTGGTTGACCAGGATCTTGCCGTGATGATGAAAGATACAGAGGGCGAGGGGGCGGATGCGATGTTCGGACAACGGTGGAACTCCTTTTCGGTGTTGGACAAGTCCGTTTTGAAGTGGCAGTGATCGATGTAAGGAACCCGCGCATCAATCATGGTACAACCTGCCCCGGCAGAGAACGATAACGTTTTGCTGCCTGAGGTGTTCTACAACGACAAGGAGTCCCTTCATGAAGATGAACCCATTGGTTCCAGAGATGATTGTCTCTGACGTGCAACGCAGCCTGGCATTCTACTGCCAGGTACTTGGCTTTCAGGTTGAATACGAAAGGCCAGAGCACAAGTTCGCTTTCCTGTCTTTCCAGGGCAGTCAATTGATGCTCGAAGAGGATGACTTGCAGGCGTCTCCCTGGCGGGTTGGTCCTCTGGAATCACCCTATGGCCGAGGGATGAACCTTTCGATCCGCTGCGCGGATGCCAACGCCTTGGCCAAGGCCATCGAAGGTGCCGGCATTGCACTGCGCAGACCCATTGAAGAGTGCTGGTACCGCGATAACGAGCGCGAGCATGGAGAGCTCAATTTCCTGGTGCTGGATCCGGATGGCTACCTGTTGCGATTCAATCAAAGCCTGGGTGTCAGGGCTGTCGACACTGGTCCCTTGCCCAACCGCAACCTCCTGTAGGAGCAAGCTTGCTCGCGATGGAGTCAGGGACAACGCATGAATCCAGCAAACATGCGTTATTCCTGGTTTTCAACGGTGATCCCAAATCGGTCAGACAGCTCCTTTCGCCCTTTGGGCGTCAATGCAAGTGCCCGGCTATCAAGGTCCTGGATAACCCACTTGCGGTTTAGAGTTGTCTGTAGCAAAGCCGCTCCCAGTGCTCCACCCAGATGAGGGCGCCGCATGCTCCAGTCCAGGCATGAGCAAGCGAAACGACGTCGCTGTACCCTTGCTTTCGCGATTTCCATACCGAGACCAACCATCGCTGCTTCGCCGCTGTCAGTCAGCTGATACACAGGGTCACCCGCGTCAGACACCATCAACCAACCTGACTCGATGAAATGATCATGCAGATGAACCGCCAAGGTTCCGGCCATGTGGTCATAACAGGTACGCGCAAACTGCAATCGGTTAGGGGCGGTAGAAACAAACCTGGCGTTCGCGGATTGGCTAACCACCATGAGGGCTTCAAGCGCGTGCGCCACTTGTTTGTCCGCCAGACTGTAGTAGCGATGCCGTCCCTGCGTGTGCAGCTTGAGCAACCCGTCCTCTTTGAGTCTGGCCAAATGCGCGCTCGCGGTGGAGGTACTTACGTCGGCGATTACGGCCATTTCGGTACTGGTTCGCGCGTGACCATCCATCAGCGAGCAAAGCATTTTCGTCCTCGCAGGTTCCGCAATAGCGCCGGCGATCCGGGAAAGGGCAAGCTCATTGCCTTGGCAATCCATATTTCGTTCCTGAGCGAATCGTCAGCGTGAAGGGTGTCCGATAGTAACTGTTCTTTGTTAACAGGGCTCCAAAATGACGCCATTAGAAGCAGCCACCCATGACGATCCTTATGGTTACTACTCGCATCTCAGGCAACAGAAGGAACTGTTCTTCGATGCGGATCTTGGTTTATGGATTGCGAGTGGGGCCAAAGCGGTCGAGGCCATTCTGGGGAATCCCGATTGTCGAGTGCGTCCACTCCACGAGCCAATTCCTCCTGCCATTGCACAGGGCGCCGCCGGACTTGTTTTCGGTCGGTTGATGCGCATGAACGAAGGGGCACGACACCGGTGTCCCAGGATGGCATTTGAGCCCGCCCTGGCCTCTATCGAGATGGAAGGCGTCGCCGACATTGTGTCACGTGTGGTCGCGACACTTGATAAGTCGCTCGAAACTACGGACGAGTTGATGTTCACGTTGCCGGTTTGCGTCATTGCTTCCTTGATAGGTCTGCCATCCTCGCGCATGCAAGATGTCGCGAAGCTGACACGGGATTTTGTCGCCTGCCTATCGCCGTTAAGCGATGAAACGCAACTCGATAAGGCCCATTCCGGAGCCATTCAACTTGGCCAGGTATTCAGCGCGCTGCTGAATGACCCTGAAAGTGATAGCGCTTTGTTGACTCGAATTCGCAGCGAAAGCAAAGCTGCTGAATGGGAAGATCCAGAAGCGTTGATTGCTAACCTGATCGGCTTGATGTCACAGACCTGTGAAGCCACAGCAGGCTTGATTGGCAATACCCTCGTAGCGCTCCATCGTAATCCTGGCCTGATTGAAGACGGGCAACCGACGCCGATGCTCGTCGCAGAACTGGTGGCCGAGGTAGCGCGCTACGACTCGCCAGTGCAAAACACTCGGCGATTCGTTGCGAAGCGATGCACGATTGGCGATAGCGTCCTGGAAGCGGGGGATACCGTTCTAGTGCTACTCGCTTCAGCCAATCGAGATCCCTGCCTGAACCCCGACCCCGATAGCTTCCTGCTCAAGCGAAGTAAAAGACGAACCTTCAGTTTCGGCTCAGGACGACATGAATGCCCAGGTCAGCAACTGGCGTTGGCGATCGCCTCTGAAGCGATATTGCTGTGGTTGCAACGCCAGTCTTTCCCCTCTGCTCGATCGTATCGGTGGAGTTATTTGCCGTCCCTTAATGGGCGCATTCCTAAATTCCATCCCACTCAGGAAGCTCAGCAATGATCGCCGTTATCTTTGAAGCCTGGCCACGCGAAGAGCAATACCAGCGCTACCTTGACCTGGCTGCTGAACTGAAACCTTTGCTGGCAGAGTTGGATGGCTTCATTTGCGTGGAGCGTTTCCAAAGCCTGGGTGAGCCAGGAAAGGTGCTGTCGCTGTCATTCTGGCGTGACGAAGAAGCTATCCAGCGGTGGCGCGGTCTTGAACCGCATCGTGCGGCCCAATTGGCAGGCCGTCAGCAGGTTTTCAACGATTATCATCTGCGCATTGCCCATGTCGTACGAGACTACAGTCTTGACGATCGTGCTCAAGCGCCGAGTGATAGTCGGCAAGCTCATGAGAGGACTGCATGATCGCGGTTTTCATGGGGCTGGTTGTTCGTTTGGCAGTTTTCTGCGGAAAGTAAATCGGCCGGTTGAATCTGCGCACCATGAAAGCCGTTGGCCCATAATCTCAGTGCTTCGTTGTCTTGCTCGAATCAAACCCTTGGGTGGCATCGATTATTTCGCCGCAAGCCTGGCTCAAGCTGTCGTTGGCTGAGGCCGGGCGATTTGGTAGTTTCCCCATTCATCACCCATGAGGCATCAGGATGACGCTCATATTAAGGCAAGCCTGTGTTACCGACATTCCGTCGATATACCGGGGCGAGCAGGACTACATACGGTGCTGGGAGTCTGATCACGAAGATGCATGGCGGCGACAGCTGGAGCGACATCTCACTCGTTGGGTAGAGAACTTTGATCGTTTGACGGTGGCCATTCATGAAGACCAGTTCGCGGGTTACTCGTTATGGATGCCAGAACAGGAGTACGCGCAGCTTTG
Source organism: Pseudomonas sp. PLMAX (assembly GCF_046042685.1). Lineage (NCBI taxonomy): Bacteria > Pseudomonadati > Pseudomonadota > Gammaproteobacteria > Pseudomonadales > Pseudomonadaceae > Pseudomonas > Pseudomonas sp. PLMAX. Next base: position 2,271,257 of record NZ_CP064949.1, read on the forward strand.
CACGATCAACGTCAGCCCGGTTTGCAGGCGCAACGGTATTGGTCGAGCACTACTGAACGCTTATGCGACCACAGCCAGGCATAGCGGCTTTACACATCTGTGTTTAAGCGTACGTCCCGATAACCCTGCCCGACTCATGTATGAGCAAGCAGGCTTCGTCCGCGTCGGGACTGATTCCCATGGTTACCTTCGATTCGAGCGGCGAGCTGATTCATAGCTGCCTACGGCTGGCGATAACACCTCGGACAAAAAACGAACCCGGCGGACCAATCACGCACCGATTTTCGTCCGAGCGCAATCTGTCATATTCGGTATTACTTCATTACAGATAGTAGCCAGCCCATCGCTTGATCAATGAGGCTGAACTGTGTTTCCACGTCTTCTGTGTTCGCTGTCCGTTTTGACTCTGTCCATCGCCACCGCCCAAGCCGCCGAGACTAACGTCCTCGAGACTCCCCACCTGCGCAGCATTGACAACTTCCGTGATCTCGCGGGGGTTACCACCGCCTACTCCACGGCCCGGGATGGCACGATGCGCAGCGGGGTGTTCTATCGTTCCAACGCGCTGACCCCGTCTGCCGCGGATCTGGCTACGCTGAACTCCTTGGGCATCAAGGCCGTCTACGACCTGCGCACCCCCAGTGAGATTGCCGGCACACCCGACACGATGCTCACCGGGGCGAGCTACGAAAACATCGACATCATCGGCAGCACCACATCCGGTTCGAACATCACCACGGTCTCGTTCAAGAGTGCAGCCGATGCCATCGCGATGATGGAGCAGACCAACCGGGCGTTTGTCAGTGACGCCGGGATGCGCAGCCAGTTCACCAGGCTGTTCAATGAACTGGCCAGTGTCGACGGTGCCGCGTTGTTCCATTGCACCGCCGGCAAGGACCGAACCGGTTGGACCGCCGCCGTGTTGCTGAGCATTGCCGGGGTCGACAGTGCCACCATCATGAGTAATTACCTGGCCACCAACGACTACACCGCCGCGCGCGTAGCGGCGACCCTGGCGAGTATGCCACCGGCGATGGCGGCCATTTATGCGCCGCTGCTCGGCGTCGAGGCCAGCTACTTGCAAGCCGGCCTGGACGAGGTGACCGCGCAGTACGGCAGCATGGACAACTACCTCAAGCAAGGCCTGGGTCTGTCCCAGGAGACGATCTATGTGCTGCGCGGCAAGATGGTCTACTTCAACAGTCTGCCCGGCCAGGCGGGTCTGCTTGGCAACGCCGCCGCCGGCGCGCAGCTTTTGCAACAGCTGCAGAACAGCAGCCTCTCGGGCACTTACAGCGACTACAACTACTATCTGCAGTCGGCCATCGATGCGGGCGACCTGGCGGGCGTCCAGTCCACGGTCGGCGGTCAGGTGCACGCCGACGCGGCGAGTTACCTGCTGCGTCGGGGCGCGATGATCGACCAGGCGGCTGCGCCGTTTGCCAGTGGCACGGACCTCAAGGTCGGCCAGTACCGCTTGTGGTCCACCGCATTGGCGGGCTACCTGGGCACCGATGGTTCGTCCCAAGCCTCCAGCAGCAACGAGCACAGCCAAGGCATGATGGTCGGCCTGACCCAGCGCTTCTCCGAACAACTGAGCGCCCATGCCGGCTTCGGCTACAGCAAGGGCAACGTCGGCGGCGCGGGTGGCGAGGCGGATACCGACTTCAGCTTTTTCAGCATGGGCGCACGCTTCGCGCCGGACGGTCTGGAACGCGGGTTGTTCATCGACGCCGACGCCAGCGCCGGCTACATCGACTACGACAGCAAGCGCGACCTCGGCGGCGGCCTCGGCACCGCCAAGGGCGAAAGCCATGGCAATCTCACTGGAGCAACCCTGGCATTGGGCTACCGTGTGCCGGTCAGCGGCGTGACGCTCGAGCCGAGCCTCGGCGTGCGCGTCAGCCATCTGAACTTGTCGGGTTTCCAGGAGAAAGGCAGTGAGCTGGCCCTCGACGTCGACAGCATTGACGAAACTCGCCGCAGTGCCGTGGCCAACCTCAACGCTGCATTCGCCCCGATCGGCATGGGCGCCTGGCAACTGGTGCCGGGTGTCCAGGTGGGCTATGAGCATCTGCTCGGCGATCATCAGGTCGACAGCGAAGGGCACCTGCTGGGCCTGGATATCGAACAGCGCGCCGCGTTCGATAACCGCGACCAGTTCACCGCAGGGGTCAACCTCATGGCCAATCTCGGCGCGCTGAGCCTGGGTGCCGAAGTGGGTGCGAGCGGTGGCGGGGACAGCCACGGCTACAGCGGCGGGCTCAAGGCCAGTTATCTGTTCTAGGGAAACACTTCGGGTTCGGGCCGCTATCGTTTGGCGGCCGGAGCCTTAGTGCCGCGCTCGCGTGCGCAGTCCTGATTTCAGTTCTGCGGGGCTGATGCCATAGGCGCTCTGGAAATACTGGCAAAACCTGCCGACATTGCTGAAGCCCAATCGCAGCGCCACCTCAGTCACGGAAGGCGAATCGCGTTGGGCGAGCGCTTCGTGGGCGCGCTGCAAACGCACCTGCCGCTGGTACGCCACAATCGAGCTCCCCACGAATCGCCGGAAACCTTCCTGCAGTGCTCGCTGGCTGACATGGGTCAATCGGGCCAGATCCGTTCCGCTGAGCAGATGCTCGGGGTGCGCCTGAATGTGCTCAACCGCCAGCTTCACATGCCGTGGCGCGATCAACGGAGCAGGCTGCCTCAGGGCTTGGGTGAAATTATGCGGCCAGGATTCCAGCACCGCGTCCAACAACATCTCTCGCAGCCGCGATGGCATCAATGTTCCGGTGTTGATCAGCACATCGAACTCGGCGCCGGTGGCCAGATCGATCAATGCCTTGAGGCCCTGGAAAATCGAGACCTTCAAATCAACCACAGGCTCGAACACCAACCGTTCAACAATTGGCTTGCCCAATAGCGTCGACAGTCGTTCTGTGAGCATCGCACGCTTTATCGACATCCCGTGCTGCGCGTGATTGTCGATAAAACGCATCGAACGAATATCTGATTTGTCGATTGCCAGCCCGACCTGTGAATCACCTACCGACTCGCAGAGGTGATTGAAGATGATTTTGCCGGCGGTAGGAATGACGAAGGTGATTTCGTCCTGGGGATCGGGAAAGACCACCGAGAAGTCGCCACGGTAATGCATGCGGCGAAAGCTGACACCCTCGTGCCGGCCGTAGACGCCGCCGATGATGATGTTCGAGGGCAAGGGCGGAGTATCGGAATAGCGATTACCGAACATTTTCGCGAACAGCGCGCCGAAGTCATCGCTGCACATATCGTTGGACCTGAGGATGATTTGCTGGCGGGACGGAGTTGAGGACACCTTGGCTGGCACCTTGTAGTGAGGCTTTATGTCGGAGTGAAGTGCGCGAGAGCAGGGAGGGTAGCGTGCAGGGGTGACAGGTTTGTGACGGCCCGGTGCCCAGGGCAGACCTGAAAAAAAACGCGCTATTCCGAATTTATGTCGCTTTTTAAGCTTGCTGAAACGTTTCTTCAAGTCTATAAAAATGCCACAACTCCAAGAAAGGCTGCTGCCATGACCCCGCTCAAACTCTTTGTTGCCCTCAGCGCACTGTCCGCTGCCTCCCACGCCATGGCCTGGGATTACGTTCTGCTCGACACTGACAAAGCCGCCCAAAACTGGCAGATCACCAGCCAGCAACTCGGCGTAAAAACCGACAAACCCTTCAGCGTCACCCTGCGCACCTTGCATGGCGGGCGGCAGGAGGGCGTCAGCATCGTCGACATCGATAACGGCACGATGAAACTCTCGGTAGTGCCGACTCGCGGAATGAACGTCTTGCAGGCCTCGGTGGGCGATGTGAGGATGGGCTGGGATTCGCCAGTCAAGGAAGTGGTCAATCCGTCCTTCATCGAACTCAATGGCCGCGGTGGTCTGGGCTGGTTGGAAGGCTTCAATGAGCTGGTCACCCGCTGCGGATACGAATGGGTCGGCCACCCCGGCGTCGACAACGGCGAACTGCTGACCCTGCACGGCCGGGCCGCCAATATTCCTGCGAACAAAGTCACCCTGCACATCGATGAAAAACCACCGTACGCCATTACCCTGCGCGGCGAACTCAAGGAGCAGGCGTTCAAGAAGGTCGACTTCTCCGTCGCGACCGAACTGGTCACCGAACCCGGCAGCGTAGTGTTCGCCCTCAACGACACCCTGACCAACAACGGTGACTATCCGAAGGAATACCAGGCGCTGTATCACAGTAACTTCAGCACCCCGTTCCTGGAGCAGGGCGCTCGTTTCGCCGCGCCGGTGAAACAGGTGTCGCCGTTCAACGACAAGGCCAAGGGTGATCTGCCCGACTGGCAAACCTACCGCGCACCGACCAAGGACTACGACGAAACGGTTTACAACGTGGTGCCGTATGCCGATGCCAAGGGCGATACGTTGACCGTGTTGCATGACAAGGCCGGCAGCCTGGGCGTATCGGTCGGCTTCAATACTCAGACACTGCCGGTGTTTTCCCTGTGGAAAAACACCGATACCCAAGGCCAGGGCTATGTCACGGGGCTGGAGCCGGGGACAAGTTTTTCCTACAACCGCCGTTATCAGCGGCCACTGAACCTGGTACCCACAATCGGGCCGAAGGAACACAAGCAGTTCCGCATCAGCTACAGCTTGTTGGCGGATAAGGCGGCTGTGGATAAGGCCTTGAAGCAGGTGAGCGATATTCAGGGTGGGCGGGAGACTGAGGTGCGGCAGACGCCGTTGGTTGATCTGACCAAGGGGTAGGCATTGTCGGCCGACATTGCAGCCCCTCGGCCAAATGTTCGCGTCTGATCCCGTCGGCTTGTTCAAGGTCCGCCAGTGTACTCGCGACCTTGAGCAGTCGATCGGCTGCTCGCCAGCAGACGCTCATAAAGTCGAAACCCGTGAAGAGGCCTCCATCGAGGCATTCTCACACCACAGCTTTGGCGTCAGCCTTGATAGCTGATTCCCTTTGGACGTGGCGCTCAAGGCAAACTGAAAATGGTAGCGGAGTAAAAAATTCACTGACATACGGTATTGAAATAAATAATTCATTGATTTACTCTCGATCCCACGTTGTACGAGATCAACCGCTGTTAGCACCTAAAAAAAACAAACAATCGGGAGCAAACATGAAAGCGAAAGTGATGTTGGGATTGTTCATGACCGCTGCAGTTTCACTGCCAGCCTGGGCCGCGGACTGGACCGTAGGTGCTAACGTTGGCAACGTGCCCTGGGAGTTTCAGGATTCCAAAGGTGAGTTCGTCGGCTTCGAAGTCGATGTTGTAAAAGAGGTGGCCAAGCGCGCCGGAAAAAGCGTCGAGTTCGTCAATATTCCCTTCAACGGCCTGTTCAGTGCCGTGCAATCCAAACGTGTTGAAATCGCTATCTCTTCAATCACTATTACCCCTAAACGTTTGGAGTCGGTAGCCTTTGCGCAGCCTTACTTCGACAGCGACCAGTCGCTCACCGCACTGACCACTTCCAAGGTCAAGAGCCTGGCCGACATGAACGACAAGGTGGTGGGTGTCGACACTGGCTCTACCGGTGACATGTGGATCGGCCAACACAAGGACGAGTACAAGTTCGCCGATGTCTCGCGCTATGAAGGGCTATCGCCGGCCATGCTCGACCTGGCTTCCGGACGAATCGATGGCTACCTCAGCGACATCCCGGCGGTGCTCTACTACATCAAGGACAAACCGCAATATTCCATCGTGGCGCGTATTCCCACGGGTGAACGCTACTCGCTGATGCACGCCAAAGGTTGGGCGATGAGCGATCAGGTCAACGACATCATCAGCAAGATGAAAGAAGACGGCACCCTGGGGAAAATCCACAAACAGTGGTTCGGCGCCGACGCCAATCAAGACTCGAGCACCATGAAAGTGACCGCCGTCCTCAAGTAAGCCCTGCTGATGATGCATGTAAGTGGCGACGCCTGTTCGCCACTTGTATTGACCGAGGTATCCCATGGATCTTTTGCAGACATTCTTCAACTGGAACGTGCTCGTCGATTCGCTTCCGCTGATGATGCGCGGTTTGGGCGTGACCATTTTGCTTGGGGTGGTGAGCATTGCCCTGGGCCTGGTGGGCGGGCTATTGCTGGCATTGCTGCGGTTGTACTCCTACGCACCTGTTCGAGCGCTTGCACGTATCTACATCGATATCATGCGCTCCATTCCACTGCTGGTTTTACTGGTACTCATCTACTACGCGCTGCCTTTTGTCGGCATTCGTCTGTCGTCCTTTGCGGCCGCTGCCAGTGCGCTCTCGCTTGTCTCATGCGCCTACAGCGCGGAGATTTTTCGTTCGGGCATCGAGGCCATTCCCCGTGGCCAGTTCGAAGCATCGGCTTCTCAAGGCATGAGTTTCTTCAACACCATGCGCGACGTGGTTTTGCCGCAGGCTATCCGCATCGTGATGCCGCCCATGACCAGCAATTGCATCAACGTGATGAAAGACACGGCGCTCGCCTCAGTCGTAGCGATGCCTGACTTGCTGAAGCAGGCGACCCAGGCGCAGGCACTGGCAGCTAACCCGACACCGCTGGTTGGGGCAGCCTTGCTGTACCTCTTGCTGCTGCTGCCGCTGGTGCAGATGGTCAGCTGGGTTGAGCGTCGTAACGCCTCTGGAGGAAAAACCGCATGAGCACATTGATCGACATCGAGAAGCTCGACAAGTACTACGGCAATTTCAAAGCGTTGAGCGATATCAACCTGCAGGTTGAAGAAGGTGAAGTGGTGGTCATTCTTGGCCCGTCCGGCTCGGGTAAATCGACCTTGATCCGTTGCATCAACCTGCTTGAGAACTACCAGCAAGGCCATATCCGCGTGGCCGGCGAGCGTGTTGAAAACGGTCCGCGACTGGCCGCCATCCGCAGCGAAGTGGGTATGGTGTTTCAGAGCTTCAACCTCTATCCACACCTCACAGTTCTCGACAACGTATCACTGGCGCCGATCCGTGTTCGCGGGCTGAGCCGGCGTGATGCGCACGCCAGGGCCAAGGAGCTATTGGTGAAGGTCGGCATGGGCGATCACGCGCATAAATACCCGAGCCAATTGTCTGGCGGCCAACAGCAGCGTGTTGCCATTGCCCGCACCATGGCCATGGAACCTCGCGCAATCCTGTTCGACGAACCGACTTCGGCACTGGACCCGGAAATGGTCGGCGAAGTACTCGATGTCATGCAGAACCTTGCTCGCTCCGGCGTCACGATGGTCGTGGTGACTCACGAAATGGGCTTTGCCCGTCGGGTCGCCGACCGGGTGATCTTCATGGAAAGTGGCCGCATTGTTGAGCAGAACATCCCTGAACCGTTTTTTACCGCACCTAAGGAACCTCGTACAAAAGCGTTCCTTCAGGCCATCCTGCACCATTGAATCCGGCTGGAGAAAGTAGAGTGAATCCTCTCGATATCGATTATGTTCGCAAGCAGTTTCCAGGTCTGGCCGATGGTTATGCCTACATGGATAACGCCGGTGGTTCGATGGTACTGAACACGGTGGCCGAGCGGGTCTGTGATTACCTGCTGAACAACAGTGTGCAACTGGGTGCTTCCTACCAACCTTCCGTTGCCGCTGGCGAGCGAGTGATGCAGGCGCGCCACTCGGTCATGCAGTTGATCAACGCCGAGCACCCCGAAGAAGTGATCATGGGCGGCTCGACCACCCACTTGTTGCAAATTCTATGTCGCGCCATCGCCCCGTCAATCGTCCCAGGTGATGAAATCATCGTCACCAATTGCGATCATGAGGCCAACATCGGTCCATGGGTCAAGCTGTGCGAAAGCCGTGGTGCGACCTTGCGCGTGTGGAAGGTCAATCTCGACAGTTGTGAGCTGGAGCTGGATGACCTGCAGGTCTTGCTCAATGACAAAACCCGTTATGTGGCCATGACCCACACCTCGAATATTCTCGGCTCGGTCAATCCAGTCGCCGAAGTGGCGAGGCGTGTCCATGCGGTGGGCGCCAAGCTCTGCGTGGACGCTGTTGCTTATGCGCCACATCGTTTGGTGGATGTGCAGGCCAGCGGCGCCGACTTCTACGTCTACAGCTTCTATAAAACATTCGGCCCGCACTTTGCCGTGCTCTGGGGTCGTCGCTATCTGTTGCTGGAATTGCCGAGCCTTAACCACTTCTTTATCGGTCAGGATGTGGTGCCTTACAAATTGCAGCCGGGCAACGTCAACTACGAGTTGTCATTCGGTTGCATTGGCATTACCGACTATTTGCTCGACATCAGCACCCGGCTTGGAGCGCAAGGCAGCGAGCGCAAGTGCATGCAGGCTGCGTTCGATGCCTTCGAGGTGCAGGAGGATTTGCTCGCCGAGCGTCTGCTGGCATTCTTGCGCCAGCGCGAGGGCGTTCGGATCATCGGCAAAGCGAATACCCACAATCGAGTACCAACGATCAGTTTCGTGGTCGAGGGCGTTCAGTCAGAGGCTGTAGTGCGTAGGGTCGATGAGCACCGCATTGGCATTCGTTTTGGTGACTTCTATGCGCGGCGACTTATCGAAGCCCTTGGGCTAGGCCAGTTTGGCGGGGTAGTGCGGGTGTCGTTGGCGCATTACAACACGCTGGAAGAAGTCGACCGCCTCATCACTGCGCTGGATCAAGCAATCACTGCGTTGCGTTGACAGGCGCACACACTTCCAATTTTACGAGCCTTCACTATGGCCTTACCTGAAACCCTTGCAGAGCTGCGTGACTGTATAGCGGCCCAGCACGAACAACTGACCGGTCGTCTGCGCGATGCGGCCCGATTCCTGATCGACAACCCGCATGAGATCGCACTCAACACGGTGGCCGAACTGGGTAAGCGCTCGAGCATCGCGCCTTCCGCTTATATTCGGCTGGCCCAGGCCCTTGGCTTTGCAGGTTTCAAGGATTTGCAGCGGCTGTTCCGTGCACCGTTGCAACAGGCAGCCGACACTCACAGCGAGCGTATTCGGCACTACGGCGGTGAGACGTTGCTGGAGGACCCGAGTGACGTCGGCGGGATTCTGCGTGAGTTCAGCCAGGCCAATATCGTTTCCCTGGAACACCTGGCTGAAGGCGGCGAGCAGGCCAATATCGAAGCCGCCATCGCCCACCTGCAAGTCGCGCGCACGACGTTCGTCATCGGCATGCGCCGTGCCTTTCCGGTGGCGGCGTATCTGAGCTACGCATTGAGTCGTGTCGGCCGGCGAGCCGTGCACATCAGCGGTGCTGGCGGCACGTTGCCGGAGCAGGTCAGCGCCATTGCCGATGATGATTTGTTGATAGCCGTCAGCTTTCCGCCGTACGCCAAGGACACCGTCGAGGCTTGTCGTCAGGCGCGGGAAGCAGGCGTGACGCTGGTGGCGATCACTGACAGCGTTCTGAGCCCTATCGGGCAAATGGCCGATACGGTGATTGAGGTCAACGACGCCGAATTACTGGGCTTTCGCTCGCTCACCGCTTCGTTCTGTATTGCCCAAACCCTGGCCATGGGGCTGGCCTTCAGCGAGTGGCAATCGGACAGTACCTTCAACCATGACCGGCTGAAAGATATCGACTGCTAAGTCGCGACTTTCGCCACGCACTTATAAAACCCGTCACTTCAGGAGAATATCCCGATGGTTTCACCTGCACGCGATTTAGTGGGTTACGGTAGACAACGCCCACAAGGCACCTGGCCGAATGGCGCACGTTTGGCCATCAGTCTGGTGATCAACTACGAAGAAGGCTCCGAACGCTCGCTCGCCATGGGCGACCCGGACCAGGAATCCATGACCGAATGGGGCAGCTATTCAATACCCGACGGCACACGCAATCTGGCGATGGAATCGATGTACGAGTACGGTTCTCGCGTCGGGATCTGGCGAATCCTGGATATTCTCGACCAGCAATCGGTTCGCGCGACTTTTCATGCCTGCGCAGTGGCCTTTGAGCAGAACCCTGATGTTGCACGCGCTGCAGTTGCAGGTGGTCATGAAATTTGCAGTCACGGCTATCGCTGGGAGGAAGTGTTTCGCCTGACTGAAGAGCAAGAGCGTGAACACATGCGCCTGGCCATCGAATCATTCGAACGCACCTGCGGCAAGCGTCCCGTTGGCTGGTATTGCCGCTATGGCGCCAGCGTCAATACCCGTCGGCTGGTCGCTGAAGAGGGCGGTTTTCTCTACGACTCCGATGCCTACAACGACGATGTTCCCTACTTTGTCGAGGTCGAGGGCAAGCGTCACCTCGTGGTGCCTTATACCGCTGACGTGAACGATTTCCGCTACTGGAATTCTCCGGGGTTATCGCAGGCATCGGACTTTTTCGAATACATGAAAGAAAGCTTTGAGGTCCTTTACGAGGAGTCGGCTGAAGGGCCACGCATGATGTCGATCGGGCTGCATCCACGCATGGTGGGCCGTCCGGGGCGGGTCAGGGCGATCAAGCAATTCATCGAGTATGCCCGGCAACACGGCGGAGTCTGGTTTGCTACGCGCGAAGAAATCGCCCGTGCCTGGCTTGAACGAACTTGATTGAAGGCACGCGCCGCCTGACCGGCTGGGGCCGGTTACTTCTGCAAGAGGCCTGATATGCAATCTTTTGATACGGTGATTCGCAACGCCCGCGTGGTAACCGCCTCAGACACGTTCACCAGCGATATCGGTATTCGTGATGGGCGCATCGTCTCCCTTGGCCTGGACCTGCCGCAAGGTCACCAGGAAATCGACGCGGCAGGCCGGCATGTCACCCCCGGTGGCATCGACAGCCATGTGCACCTCGACCAGCCGACTGGCGACGGCTCGGTGATGGCCGATGACTTCTTCAGTGGCACGGTCTCGGCGGCCTGCGGCGGCACCACCACCGTCATCCCGTTCGCCTGCCAGCAGAAGGGCGAAAGCCTGCGCTCTGCCGTCGATGACTACCATCGCCGGGCGGGTAACAAGCCGGTGATCGATTATGCCTTCCACCTGATCGTCACCGACCCCACCCCGCAGGTGCTGCGTGAAGAACTGCCGGCCTTGATTGCCGAGGGCTATACCTCGTTCAAGATCTACATGACCTACGATGCGCTGAAGCTGGGCGACCGGGAGATTCTCGAGACGTTGTCGGTCGCGCGCCGCGAGGGCGCCATGGTGATGCTCCACGCCGAGAACAGCGATTGCATCGCCTGGCTTACCGAGCGACTACTGGCGGCCGGGCTGACCGCGCCGCGCTACCACAGCGCGTCGCGGCCGATGCTGGTGGAGCGCGAAGCGACCCATCGTGCCATCGCCCTTGCCGAGCTGGTGGACGTGCCGATCCTGATCGTGCATGTGTCGGGTCGCGAGGCCGTGGAGCAGATTCGCTGGGCCCAGAGCCAGGGGTTGAAGGTGTACGCCGAAACCTGCCCGCAGTACCTGTTCCTGACCGCCGACTCTCTGGGGTGTGACGACAGCTTCGAAGGAGCCAAGTGCATCTGCAGCCCGCCGCCGCGCGATGCGGCAAACCAGCAGGTGATCTGGGATGGCCTGGAGAACGGCTCGTTCGAGATTTTCTCGTCAGACCACGCACCCTTTCGCTTCGATGGCCCGAATGGCAAGAAGGCCCACGGAGAAGAGGTGTCGTTCGACCAGATCGCCAACGGCATTCCCGGTGTCGAAACCCGCATGGCGCTGCTCTGGTCCGAAGGCGTGCGCAGTGGGCGCATCACCGCGCAAAGCTTTGTCGCGCTGACCTCCACCAATGCCGCCAGGATGTATGGGTTGTATCCGCGCAAGGGCAGCATCGCCATTGGTGCCGATGCCGACCTGGTGATCTGGAACGAAGGTGAGTCGGTGCACCTGTGCAACGAAATGCTGCACCACAACGTCGATTACACGCCTTACGCCGGCATGACGCTCAGCGCCTGGCCGGCCATGACCCTGTCTCGCGGTGAGGTGGTCTGGGACGGCGCGCCGCGCGGTGAGGCGGGTCGCGGCCGGTTTCTGCCGTGCGAGCGCCCGGCGCCCGCGCAACTGCGCCGACGCAAGACTGAGTTGCAATGGTGAGTGCGGTCGCGCAGGTGGCCAGCCGAAGCCGTGGCGCGGCACTTTAAAGATCATCGTTTTTGTGAAATCACATCGCCCATGTATTGATTCAAATCGCGCAGATCCTTAACGCTCCATGCATGCGGCGATAGCTTTACACCATTCTCGCGCAAGGTTCTTGGAATCAAGTCGCCATTTGGGCGAAGTATTATCGAAGAGACAATCACGCCCGGATAATCATTCAATCGCTTTTTGAAAGCGGAGGTTGTCAGATCAGGCGTAGGCGGATTGCTTTTATTGGCCAGCGGGCCTGTTGCCTTGATATCTGTTCCGTGGCACATGCTGCATCGCTGTAGATAGAGATTTTTTCCATTGGCATTCTCCGCGAAGGCCAGTGAAGTTTGCGTCAGCGATAAAATTCCCAGCGAAGCGATGAATACTATTTTCATTGTTTTTATCTTCCTTGATGGGTTCAGCGTCGATTGGACGCGATTTGGTGCGCGGGAAAGATATCAGCCGTCGCGTCGGCACCCAAGCGCACTGATCGACCCTTGGCCGGGGTCGATCAGGGGAGTTTCTCAGAAACTCCAAGTGAGCATACCCGGGATGAAAGTCATTTCATGCCTGCTCTCAGGCCCCATTGTGTGTCCCGGCCCGAGCGGCCAATGGCGAGCGGGGCGTCAAGATGGCCAAGGCAACCGCCACGATGAAGAGCGCCGGCATGTCACCTGCCAGGTATCTGGATTTATCGTTTGTCTTGTGAACACGAATAATCAAATCCAGACGTCGTTCAAAGCCGTCCGCTCACCCCCTTCGTGCCCGGTATTCAGAACCCCTCGCGGCTCGATCATCATGATTTTCGCTTCTCCGTGCGCTGCTGTCCTGTGCTCCACGCCACGTGGCACGACATACAATTCGCCCGGGTGTACATGAATGCAGCCCTGCGGTAGATCGATGCGCAAAATGCCTTCGAGCACCAGGAATGCTTCATCAGTCTCCGGGTGCGAGTGCCAGACGAATTCGCCTTCGATTCGCACGACCTTGAATTGGTAGTCGTTCATTTCTGCGACGACCCTTGGGCTCCACTGTTGCTCGATCAGCGAAGCCTTTTGGGCCAGGTTCACAGGGTGTGATGCGCGTTGCTGAGTGAAGTCGGACATGACGGATCCTCTGTAGTTGAAGCCGTCAGCCTATCGAACCAAAAGCATGCAGCTCTTGTACGATCCTGCAAGTCAGCAGGTGGAACGCAAGCGTTCAAGCCAGCGCAAAGGCGACACGCCGTAGCTGCGAGTGAAGTGCCGGGTCATGTGGCTCTGATCGTGAAAGCCTGCGGCCAGGGCGGCATCGACCAGGGTGAAGCCATCGAGGATCAGCCGACGAAAACTGTCCAGGCGCCGAAGCGTGACAAAGCGGTAGGGACTGGTGCCGTACAGTGCCCGGAAGTCCCGTGACAGACTCCACTGTTCGCGTCCACTGGCCTGTTCCAGCATCTCCAGTGTAATGCCCTGGTGAAGGTGCTCCATGATGAACGCCCTCGCGCGCTCGGCCGAGCGGTAATCGAGGCGTTTGCGGCCGCGTGGCTTGCCACCGACCGCACGCAACGCCATCGCCAGGTCGTATAAGGCGTCCTGCTCCTCAAGAATTTCCAGAGGATGATCCAGTGCCTGCACGAAGGCTTCACTGGCGCGGTACAGACGCAGGTCGCATGACAGTCCGCCAGCAATGAAGGGCAACGGCTCACCGCCGAGAACGTTTTGAATAAGCGCCGGATCGATGTAGGCCATGCGGTAGCGAAAACCCGCATCAGTGCCCGCCATGCCGTCATGGACTTCGTCAGGGTGCAGCACAAGTGTGTTGCCCGGCACGCCGTGGCACAGCGCACCCTTGTAGTGAAAACTCTGCACGCCAGCGAGGGTGCGGCCGATCGAGTAGGTATCGTGGCGATGTGGGTCGTAGCCATGGCTGCCGAACCACGCTTCGATGCGCTCCACGCTGCCAGGTTGAGCGCTACGTATGACCCAATCCGAGGTGGCTGGCCGACCTGCTTTTCCTTTCATGATCAGACTTTTCCGCTGGTGCGTCATCTTGAAGGGTATACGGCATCTAACTTGCGGAACTATACCGCTGCCTCAGTTCAATTGTCCTTTGAGCGTTCGTTTCGTGTCGAAATCAGCTCCGTTGAGCAGTGCCTCATAATCACTTGCTGCAGCGTTTCACCTCTACTTGTATCCTTGTTCAAGGACGAATGGCTGCCGCTATCGGCTTGGCCCAATAGTCGCTGGAACGGAAAAGCGGACTTTCCATAAGGTAGTAACGTGAAGCGTGATACCCATCTTGTTGTGCTTTTGCTGTTGGTTATCGGTTGTTCCCTGGCGTCACTGACCGTCTGGAAGGTAGTGGCCTCTCGAGATAAAGCACTGGAGGAAGTGGATGTCCATGGCTTGAACCTTACCCAGGCGCTTGCCACTTACTCCGAAGGCATTGTCCGGCAAAGCTCGCTGCTGTTGCTCGGGCTGGTCGAACGCCTGGAAACCGAAGGCAGCGGCCCTGCGCAGATTGAGCGGCTCAGTGCATTGGTCGACCGCCAGGTGCCGCTGATGCCACAGCTCAGTGGTATCACGGTCTACGATGATCAGGGACGCTGGTTGATGTCTTCCAACCGGCCGATTCCAGCCGGGGCGAACAGCACTGATCGTGCCTATTTCATTCATCACCGCGACGATCCCTCCCGCGAGATCTTTATCGGTCCGCCCATCCAGAGCCGTACCAATCACGAATGGGTGATCACCGTCAGCCGTCGTTTCAATGATCCTCGCGGCGAGTTTGCCGGCGTAGTGGCGGTCACCCTGGGGGTGGAAAACTTCCTGCGCCTGTTTGGCAAGATCGACGTCGGGCAGGAGGGCGCTATCGGCTTGTCCTATACCGACGGTACGCTGCTGGTTCGTTATCCTTTTCGCGAACAGGACATGGGGCGCAACTTTTCCAGGTCCCCCATCTTCGCCAAGTACCTCGTCGATCGATCAGTCGGCACCGCGTCCTTTACCTCCAGCCTGGACGGCGTGGAGCGGCTTTACGCCTTTCGCAAGAGTGATCAGCTGCCGCTGGTCACGACCGTGGCACTCGGCAAGCACGAAGTCCTCGCCGCGTGGCGAACGGAGGCATTGCTGTCCGCGGTGGTGGTGACGGGGCTGCTGGGACTGACCGGTCTCATCGGTTGGTTCCTGATCCTGGATATCCGTCGGCGTACCCGGGCCGAGGATCAGTTGCGCGGGGCCCAGCAGCAGTTGCTCTCATCGAATCGGCAACTTGAGCTGATTGCGATGAAGGATGCCCTTACCGGTCTGGCCAATCGGCGCTGCTTCGATGAGAGCCTTGCCATGGAAGCCCGGCGAGCACAGCGTGAGGGAACGACGCTGGCATTGCTGATGATTGATATCGACTACTTCAAGCGCTTCAACGACTCGCTCGGGCATGTGGCTGGAGACGCCTGCCTGCAGACGGTTGGCAGGATTTTCGAGGCGTGCGTAAGGCGACCGTCCGATCTGGTGGCACGTTATGGCGGAGAGGAGATCGGCATCATCATGCCTGACACCGACAGTGACGGTGCCGCGGCGGTGGCGCAACTTATCCTCGACCGTTTGCAGCATGAGGATATAACGCACCACTCCAGCCCGTTCGGACGGCTGACGGTGAGCATCGGGATTGCTGCTGGCGCGGGTTCCCAGCTGGACCCTCTGCAAGGCTTGATCGAGGTGGCAGACCAGGCGCTGTATAACGCCAAGGCGCTGGGGCGTAACCGGTTTGTGAGGGGGGGAGGGTGACAGGTTAAGCGGGCGTCAGGCCGTTGCTCCCGTAGGAGCTGCCGTAGGCTGCGATCTTTTGATCTGGCTTTTAAAAGATCGCAGCCTCGTTGCACTTGGCAGCTCAGGTTTTGCGGGTGTATGTCGGGTTTGCGGCGCGACACACATCTGTAGGAGCCGGCTTGCTGGCGATGCGAGGGTGAAGCTGATGCCGTCTTTGCTGGCAAGCCAGCTCCTACAGATTTTGCGGGGGTATGTCGGGTTTGCGGTGCGACACACATCTGTAGGAGCCGGCTTGCTGGCGATGCGAGGGTGAAGCTGCTGCCGTCTTCGCTGGCAAGCCAGCTCCTACAGGTTTTGCGGGTGTATGTCGGGTTTGCGGCGCGACACACATCTGTCGGAGCCGGCTTGCTGGCGATGCGAGGGTGAAGCTGCTGCCGCCTTCGCTGGCAAGCCAGCTCCTACAGGTTTTGCGGGGTATGTCGGGTTTGCGGCGCGACACACATCTGTAGGAGCCGGCTTGCTGGCGATGCGAGGGTGAAGCTGATGCCGTCTTCGCTGGCAAGCCAGCTCCTACAGGTTTTGCGGGTGTATGTCGGGTTTGCGGTGCGACACACATCTGTCGGAGCCGGCTTGCTGGCGATGCGAGGGTGAAGCTGATGCCGCCATCGCTGGCAAGCCAGCTCCTACAGGTTTTGCGGGTGTATGTCGGGTTTGCGGCGCGACACACATCTGTAGGAGCCGGCTTGCTGGCGATGCGAGGGTGAAGCTGATGCCGTCTTCGCTGGCAAGCCAGCTCCTACAGGTTTTGCGGGGGTATGTCGGGTTTCGGTGCGACACATATCTGTAGGAGCCGGCTTGCTGGCGATGCGAGGGTGAAGCTGCTGCCGCCATCGCTGGCAAGCCAGCTCCTACAGGTTTTGCGGGTGTATGTCGGGTTTGCGGCGCGACACACATCTGTCGGAGCCGGCTTGCTGGCGATGCGAGGGTGAAGCTGCTGCCGTCTTCGCTGGCAAGCCAGCTCCTACAGGTTTTGCGGGGTATGTCGGGTTTGCGGTGCGACACACATCTGTCGGAGCCGGCTTGCTGGCGATGCGAGGGTGAAGCTGCTGCCGTCTTCGCTGGCCAGCCAGCTCCTACAGGTTTTGCGGGTGTATGTCGGGTTTGCGGTGCGACACACATCTGTCGGAGCCGGCTTGCTGGCGATGCGATGGTGAAGCTGCTGCCGCCATCGCTGGCAAGCCAGCTCCTACAGGTTTTGCGGGGGTATGTCGGGATTGCGGTGCGACACACATCTGTCGGAGCCGGCTTGCTGGCGATGCGAGGGTGAAGCTGATGCCGTCTTCGCTGGCCAGCCAGCTCCTACAGGTTTTGCGGGTGTATGTCGGGATTGCGGTGCGACACACATCTGTCGGAGCCGGCTTGCTGGCGATGCGAGGGTGAAGCTGATGCCGTCTTCGCTGGCCAGCCAGCTCCTACAGGTTTTGCGGGTGTATGTCGGGTTTGCGGTGCGACACACATCTGTAGGAGCCGGCTTGCTGGCGATGCGATGGTGAAGCTGCTGCCGCCATCGCTGGCAAGCCAGCTCCTATGTATGGACTCGCCCCCACTGTCTACCCGCTTTTAAAAAACCGTCGCCCCGTTGCATCTATGTATAAGGCCTATTCGTGGAAGCCGTCTTCGGCTTCTGGCCAAAATTGGAAAAGCTCGTGGTATGCCGATTACATTCAGGCCTCGAAGGCCAGTAGGAGCTTAGGCATCAATCCACGCCGGTCTTACCTGGGGTCAATTTTTTTCAGCAAAGGGTCGGACAGTTGGTACCTCGGTGGCAGAACTCTGTCGCTCAGTGGCTCATCGTTGCCTGCTGGCCATCTCCGGCGTGGCGACGATAAGTC
The DNA here is from genome assembly GCF_046042685.1 of Pseudomonas sp. PLMAX. Lineage (NCBI taxonomy): Bacteria > Pseudomonadati > Pseudomonadota > Gammaproteobacteria > Pseudomonadales > Pseudomonadaceae > Pseudomonas > Pseudomonas sp. PLMAX. Next base: position 2,288,906 of record NZ_CP064949.1, read on the forward strand.
TGGTCATTCTGTAGAAGCACCCAGACGATTCGCAGGTTGCGGTTGGCTAGCCTGATCGCAGCTTCCTTACGACCCAACCGGCTCATCCAGTGCAACAAGCGGCGGTCATCGGGTTGCTGGGAATCAGGTCGTAGTTGTTGCAGCACCGCGTGGGCTCCTTGGATCATCAGGCTGCGTAAATAAGCATCACCTCGCTTGGTCATGTCCCCCAGCCGGATCTTTTCCCCGCTGCTGTGCTGGTCAGGCACCATGCCAAAGTACGCGGCAAACTTGCGGGCATTGGGAAATCGCTCAGGCTTGGTTTCCTTGGCCACCAGGGCCGTGGCGGTGACTGGTCCGATGCCGCGCACAGTCATCAGTCGCTTCGCCGTCATGTCGGCGTTGGCGGCCACTTCCAGGCGTCCCGTCAGTACGCTGATGCGCTCGCCCAAATGGCGCCACTCGGCCAGCAGTTCGTCGATCAGTTCACGCAGCAGGGCCGGCACCGGCTGGGTAGCATCTTCCAGCACCCGCGGAATTTTCTGGCTGATCGCAACATCGCCTTGCGCCAAGGCGACACCGTGCTCGAGCAGCAGGCCGCGCATCTGATTACTGACGGCCGTGCGCCGACGCACATAGCCCTGACGGGCGCGATGCAACGCCTGCATGGCCAGCGCCGCGACGCTTTTGACCGGTACTGCGCAGATTTTTTCATCGCGACCAGCCCGCAGAATCGCCAACGCATCGTTGCGATCATTTTTTGGCCCGCTGCGATGTTTGGCCACCAAACCGGCTGGAAGAATTCGCGCCGAATTACCTTGGTCTTGCAGTTGCCGGGCCCAGGCTTGAGCACCCGGACCGGTCTCCATCAAAACCACAACATGAGGCGGCAACTTTTGGAGAAACTCATAGAACGCCTCGCGCGACTTGATCCGTTGCTCGAAGCGCACCTGGCCGAGAACATCTTCACCGGCGACCTGAAAAACCTGCTTGGCCAGATCGACCGCCAAGGTTGTGCAGGCCGACAAATCGGTAGAAGACAGGGATTGATCAATCGAACTATGCTTTTTCATGGACTCGCCCTCGCTGTCGTTGGCTGTTTAGACTGCCACCGTGGCGCATTGACGCCTCGGCTGGGGCGAGTCCATCCAATTACAGGTTTTGCGGGTGTATGTCGGGATTGCGGTGCGACACACATCTGTAGGAGCCGGCTTGCTGGCGATGCGAGGGTGAAGCTGCTGCCGTCTTCGCTGGCAAGCCAGCTCCTACAGGTTTTGCGGGGTATGTCGGGTTTGCGGTGCGACACACATCTGTAGGAGCCGGCTTGCTGGCGATGCGATGGTGAAGCTGCTGCCGTCTTCGCTGGCAAGCCAGCTCCTACAGGTTTTGCGAGTGTATGTCGGGTTTGCGGCGCGACACACATCTGTCGGAGCCGGCTTGCTGGCGATGCGAGGGTGAAGCTGATGCCGTCTTCGCTGGCAAGCCAGCTCCTACAGGTTTTGCGGGTGTATGTCGGGTTTGCGGCGCGACACACATCTGTAGGAGCCGGCTTGCTGGCGATGCGATGGTGAAGCTGATGCCGCCATCGCTGCGATACGGCGACCGACAAGCCAGCTCGAATCAAAGCTGGTATTGGCAAATCAGAAACTGTATTTGGCCGTCAGCATGTAGTTTCTCGGATTACCGTAGGTATCGGTGGAGCCCCAGGTCACGTCGTAGCCAATGGCCGAGTAATACGTGCGGTCAAAGATGTTGTTGGCATTGAGTTGCAGGTCCAGGTGCTTGTTGACCTCATAACCGGCCATCAGGTCAGTCACCGCATAGCTGCCTTGTTCAATGCGATAGCTGCCGTCGGTGAGTGCCACATCGTTGTACATGCGGCTCTGCCAGTAGAGGTTGCCACCGACGCGAAGCTTCTCGAGCGGGCCTTGCAGGCGGTAGACGGTCGAGAGTTTGAACAGATTCTCAGGTTGATCCGGAGTGAAGCGCTGGTTGTTGTTCGCCGGATCCGAATCCTTCTTGTAGCGGGCACGGGTATAGGTGTAGCCGGCGCCCACTTGCCAGTTCGGGGACAGGGCACCCTGCAATTCCAGATCAAGCCCTTGGCTGCGTACCAGGCCGGAGGATTCATAACAGGTCATTTCCGGGCAGCCCGCCTGATTGTCGGCGACGCTGGCGCGGTTCTTCTGATCAATCTGGAACACGGCCAGGCTGGCGTTCAGGGCACCGTCGAAGTACTCGCCCTTGATGCCGAGTTCGTAGTTTTCACCCACGATAGGGTCAAGCACCTTGCCGGAAATATCCTTTGAGGTCTGCGGGGTGAAGATGTCGGTATAACTGGCGTAGACCGAGTAGTTGTCATTGAGTCGATAGATCAGGCCCGCGTAGCGCGTGACGTTGCGGGTGACTTTGTAGTCGCCTTCTCCCGTCCGGTTGTCATAGTCATACCAGTCCAGTCGCCCCCCGAGGATCAAGGTCAGCGGGTCGGCAAGGCTCAGCCGCGTGGTCAGGTAGACGCCGTCCTGGCTGGTGACTTCGTGGCTGTCGCCGCTGTGCACGAAATCCGGTTTAGGCGCGCCAATGGGCCACGACAGCGCATAGGGACTGTACTCGCGGGTTTGCAGATTGACTTCGCGTCTGCTCGCACCCACCACCAGTTCATGGGTACGACCGAAGGCTTCGAAGGGGCCGCTGGCGAACCCGTCGAACGCCGTCTGGTCTTCCTCGGGTTTCGACTGGTAGGCCGTGGTGGCGAGCGGGCCCGAGTAGCGCGACAGATACGTGCCGGAGAACACGGCATCCTGCCAGGATTTGGTGGCCGCCAGGTTCAGGCCCCAGCCATTGTCGAAGCGATGCTTGACCTCACCGTACAGGGTGTTGATTTCCTGTTTCTTGTTTTCCCAATCGGTGCCCGGGTAGGTGGAGCGTGGCAAATCCAGATGGTGGCCGTCAGTACCGATAGGAAGGCCGCCCCAGAAGAAGTTCGTCTGGTCTTCCTGACGGGAAAAGCTCAGGGTCGCGGTGGTGTCATCGCTCAGGTCGGCCTCACCGATCGCATAGAACAAGCCGTGATTGGATTCTTCCTTGTCGCGAAAACTGTTCGCATCCTGATAGGTGCCTACCACGCGACCACGCAGAGTGCCGTTTTCGTTCAGCGGGCCGGAAGCGTCAATCTGTCCACGATAGTCATCCCAACTGCCAGCCGCGCCGGTCAAGGTTACTTGCGGGGTCGCGGTCGGGCGTTTGCGAACCATGTTGATGGCCGCCGATGGATTGCCGCTGCCGGTGACCAGGCCTGTCGCGCCACGAATGATCTCGACCCGGTCGAACATCGCCAGGTTTGGCTGCACACCGACGTTCCATCCTGTGTACGAACTGGGCAGGCCGTCGTACATGATGTTGTCGATGTCGAAACCGCGCGAACTGTAGGTCTGTCGGCCAGGGCCACTCGACTGATTGAGGAACAGCCCCGGAGTTGCCTTGACGACATCGTTGACGCTGGTCATCGCCTGATCGTCCATGCGCTGGCGTGTGATCACTGTCACTGCCTGTGGGGTTTCTCGCATGGACAGCGGCAGCTTGGTAGCGGTCGACATTTCACCCGTGGTGTACGAGCCCGTGCCCTCGGTGGTTTGACCCAACTGGTCGGCGCTGACGTTCACTGCGCCAAGCGTCAAGACCTGCTGATCGCTGGATGGCTCATCGGATGCTGCAGTGGTGGTCGCTTCTTGTGCGACTACAAAAGGCGAGGCGCTTGCCAGGGCGACGGCAACGGCGAGAGGGCGGGGCCAAAAAAGTTGCACGCAGAATTCTCCTTACAAAAGGGATTGCAGTTCGTTGAGCAGGAAGTGGAATTTCAGCAGCGGCGGGTGAGCCGTTTTGCGCTACAAGGCGGAGGTGGGGCTTGCACAAAAGCTGATGAGATTACTTGTGATAATCATTCTCAATAGTGTGCCAGATTGGATCCTGGGAAAAAAGCCCTGCTTACCAATTGGTTAACGAAATTTTCACATTCGCAGGGTTTGTCGCAGGGGGGCGACGAGGTCCAAGACGTTATCTACAGGGGCGTGCGTCCTCATCTGTAGGAACTGCCGGAGGCTGCGATCTTTTGATCTGGCTTTTTAAAAGATCGCAGCCTCGTTGCACTCGACAGCTCCTACAGGAGGGAATGCGTATTCACCGGAAGACGGGGAAAGTACGCGGGGGAAAGAGGACCGGGAAAGCGGGAAAGAGGGGGAAAGGGCACGGGTTTATTTTCCCGCTAGCCTAGCGGCGTTTCATGCAGGTAGATCCATTGGGCGTTGTGGTGATGCATGCCAATGATCGCCACCGAAACCCGTGAGCTTTCGCGCTGGCCGAGGCGATGGGTTTCCTTGTAGCGAATCGCCACGCTGTTGCCTTCCTGCCAGACCGTCTGCAGCTCGCTGATGACGATCTCCAGGCCTGGCTTGGCGCCAACTGCACCTTTGAACATCTGCTCGACCGTCGCCCGGCTGACAATGTCGGCCGAGGTGGTGACCATGGTGAAGTGTTCGGCAAAGGCCGATATCAGTGGTTCCAGCGTGGCCTGGCCCTTACCGTTTGCGTCGGTGAACAGGGTGTGGATCAGCTCGTGCACGTGATGAATGCTGTGGTGCGCCTGTTCAACTATTTTGTTGTGCATGACAGTCCTTTTTTAGTGTTCAACTGACTCAGTTGAAAGAGTGGGCACAGGCCTACCAGCGCGGCGACGGCAAAGGTCATGTGGTAGGCCTGGGTGGTATCGAAATGCTTCGAGAACAGGTTGAAAACCATCAGGAAGAAGGCAGCGCCGATGCTGAATGACATCTGTCGGTTGATGTTCCAGATGACACTGGCCTTGTGGGTGTCATAGCCCTCGAAGTCCATCAGTGAGGTGGTTTGTGCTGTGTTGGCACCGATGCCGCCGCCGATCCCCATCAAGCTGTAGGCGATGACGATCACCAGAAAGTCTGAGGGATCGTTCACCAGTAACAGGGTGGCGATGCCGGCGTTGTGCAAGAGCATGCCGAGGGCAAACAGCCGCTTGGCGCCCATCCGGTTATAGACCCGGCCACAGATCAGCATCGCGATGAATGCGCCGAAGGCGTAGAGGATCATGAACATCCCGGTCAGTCGGGCGCTGAAGTGCAGGGTGTTTTGCAGGAAGAAGATGCTCATAAGGTTGACCCCCGTGAACACACCGGGAATCGCGTAATAGATAAAGATGGAGGTGCTGAGTTTTTTGCTTTTGAGTAGGCTCAGTTCAATGATCGGATTTTTGCAGTTGCGATAGTGCAACCCGTACAGCACGACGAACGTAAAGCCTGCCATGACGAAGAGGGCGGCCAACCATGCCGCAGCGTCACCGCCGTACAACGACAAGCCCATCAGCAGGCTGCCGAGCGCGGCGCTGACCAGTAGCAAGCCCTTGATGTCGGGTCTGGGCAAAGTCGTTGGTCGCGCTTCGTTGATCCAGAACCATGACAGCCATGCCGCGATCAGTGAGAACGGGATATTGCTGTAGAACAACCAGCGCCAGGAGCTGCTGTCGACGATGATGCCGCCGATGGTCGGTGAAATGGCGGGCGCAATCAGGGCAACGGCCATGACCAACGTGGATATTTTCGCCCGCTGCTCGCCCTTGAACAGGTTGAACGTCAGTGCCTGTCCGACAGGAATCAACAGGCCGCCGCCAATCCCCTGGACGAAGCGCCAGATCACCAGCTCGTTGAAACTGTTGGCCAGCCCACACATCCACACGGAGGCGGTAAACACGATCATCGAGACGGTGAGGATTTCCCGACTGCCACAACGACCGGCCAACCAGGTGCTGACCGGAATGATCAGTGTCAGCCCTAGAATATAAGCATTAGCCACCCAGGCAACGTCTGAAGTACTGACGTGCAGCGCTACCGATATACTCGGTAATGCGACCGCTGACATAAAGATGTTAGTGCAGTCTATAAAAAAGCCGATCAGAAATACCAGTGCAACTTTGTAGCGGTAGGTCATGTTGTTTCCCCTTTGCCGCAAAGCATAGGGTCGGTGGACTTGAACTGTCGATCCGATTATCCTTGAAACAATGTTTGACGGGATTTGACAGTGAGCCCATATTTCCATGCACACTCATCTTAATCGGGTCCAGACATTCCTGGCCGTGGTCGATTTTGGTTCTTACACCAAGGCCGCCAATTACCTGAACATCAGCAAGGCCATGGCCAGCCTGCACGTCAAGGCGCTGGAGGACGTGCTGTCAGCGACCTTGTTAATTAGAAATACCCGAAATATATCCCTCACGGAAATCGGTCAGGACTTTTATGAAGAATTCAAAGGCATTGTCGCAGACATCGATAATGCCTTCGATAACGTATTGAAAGGGCATGATCGGGTGTCCGGCAAGTTGCGCTTCAGTTCCACCAGTGAATACGGCGAGGCCTATATTCTTCCGTTGATACCGCAGTTTATAGAGCGCTACCCGGAAATAAAAATCTGCTATAACTTCAACTCGTCACTCAATGATCTGGTGGCGGAAAAGTTGGACCTGGTCATCCGTCTGGGCAATTTGGCGGACTCGGCTTTCAAGAGTCGTAAACTGGCCGATTATGAAGTTGTAATGGTGGCTACCGAGGCGTTTCTTGCCCGTCACCCGGTGCAGAATCCTCAGGACCTGAACTCGGTGCCGTGGATCGCCAACAGCAACCTGCAGGCACCGACCCAGTGGACACTGCGCCATCCGCACCTGGGGACTGTCGAGATCAACGGGGTTAATCAGTTTGAATCCAACTCTTCCACGGCCATCCGCTCCATGACCTTGTCGTCCCTGGGTGTCTCGGTGCTGCCCGCTTGGGTGGTCAAGGATGACATCGCCAGCAAGCGGCTGATCCGTTTGCTGCCCGACTATTCGTTGCCCTCGCAGTCAGTCAACGTGGTATTCCCCAATAGCCCGCATTTGCCCCATAAATCGAGGGCGTTCATTGATTTCCTGTTGCTGCATCTGTCGCAGTAAAGCACCCGATAAAAGCCGCTGAATCGAGAGATTCAGCGGTTTTCGTTTACCCGATACCCGCTTGCTGCGGGCTGAAATCGCCATCGCCGGCAAGCCGGGCTCCTACAGGTTTTGCGTCAACCCGAATTCCGAACGACGCGCCTCGATCCGTAGGAACCGCAGGCCGCGATCTGGCGTTTAAGTTTCAAAAGTAATATCCAATATTGACGTTCGTCCGGTAGTACCACTCATTACTGCCCACCGAACTGGTATTGGTAAACCCCGTGCCATTCTCCGCGCCGCCATAGGGGTTGGCGTTTTTCGCCCAGGTGAAATCGACCCACGCCATGATCGGCATCGCCAGGAACTGTGCGCCCACGGTGTACATCTGCGAGTCGTCCCAGCCGCTCTCGTCTTTCATCATGCGGCTGTAGTCGTTGTACAGTTTGATCTTCTTCAAGGGCCCCAGTTTCGGCGTCGGGATGTCGTAGGCGACGTTCAGCGAAGCGATGGTGGCCTTGGCGGCAATCAGGTAGGCGGGCGTCAGGCCGTTGCTGCCCATCAGTATTGAATTGTCGCTGACGCCTGCCGGGTTTTTCGGGTCGTATTCGTAGCGAATGCCCTGGGTGCTGACGGTCCACTGGCCGGCGTTGATGATGGCGTGGATGCCGCCGGCCCAGTAGTCGCCGTCGTCCTTGGTGGTGGCGTTGTAGAGCTGGGCGGTGGCCAGCGATGCGCCGAGTTCGGTCTTCCAGCCATCGTTGACAAAGGTCCGGGCGACGCGGGCGTTGAGCTGGTTGTGTTTCTCGTTGTCCTGGCGCGACTGGGTGAAGGGGATGGCATTGTCCTTTAAGTCGGCATAGCGCCCGACTTCCGGCGAGTAGCGGATGTCGGACGGTAACATGCGCGGAAAGTAGCCTAGTTGCAGGTCCCAGTCCTTGTCCTTGTAGCTGTACTTCAAACCGGTGCCGGCGCTGACGCCGTAACCCATGAAGAACGGCAGGTGATAGCTCCAGCCGAATTGCGGATAGGGTTCCAGCCCGAACGGTTTGAACGGTGCGCCCACTTGCAGATTGGAATTGCTGTTGAGTCGATAGCCGACGAAGCCGCGATCGATGGAGCGTTTGCCGTCGTCCTGGAACCAGTAGCCGACATCGCTGTAGAGGTTCTTGTAAGTCGCTTGCACATCGATGCGGAAGGTGTCGAACAGAAACCGCCCATTGTTTTCGGTGGTGTCCCAATGCTCGTCGCGGTAGTTGGTGCGCAAGGCGCCGCCGATGTCCAGGCTGCTCTGGCCGTCATCGCTGCGCCAGGCGATATGCGGAAACGGCTTCTTGCCGGTGGTCGAGGTCACGGGGGCGGCAGGGCCGGGTTCGCCGGCGAAACTGACGCAACTGCTGATGATCAGTCCCAGGCCTATAACGTACTTCTTCATGCTGACTCCCCTGCGAAGTTGAGCACTGCAAAGTGACCGGCAACACTTTCCCGCTCGCCTTAAAGTGGCAATAAAGGGAAGGCTCATGTGTTGCTGTTATGCAGTGTGTTTTTTTGTTTGGGCTGTTTCGTAGGTAATACGGTGTCTGACCTATGAACCTGACAGGGATAGAGCAGAAACCATGCCAGTACCGGCCTGGATCGTTGCTTAGTAAAAATTCCAAGTAAAACAATTGTTTATATGGGAAACGCGTTTTTATGTGTTGCCTGCGAAACAGCGCGTTCAGGGGGTAACCAAACTGCACGTTAGTTGTGCGGCGATTACTTTCCGCGCATTAAAAAGGCCGGCTAAAAAGCCGGCCTGTTCAAGGGATGAAATAACGCAAAGTGACTACAGGTCGAGTACCAGTCGCCGGCTCTTGCACCCCGAAACACAGACCATCATGGATTTGTTTGCGGCACGTTCGGCTTTGGTCAGCACGCCGTCACGGTGATCGACATCACCTTCCAGGACGCGTGTTTCACACGAACCGCACACCCCCTCGCGACAGCTGTGATCAATGTCACAACCGGCCTCGAGCAGCACGTCGAGCAAGCTCAGACCCGGCTCGATGGACAACGTCTTGCCGGACTTTTTCAGCTCCACGCTGTAACTGCTCTGTGCGTCTTCGGACGGCGGCAGTTCAGCCGCGGCAAATCGCTCGATGTGTGCATGGGGATAGCCGAGGCCTTCGCAGGTGCTTTCGAACGCGTCGAGCATCGGCGTCGGACCGCAGCAGTAAAAATGCGTGTCGTCGGGCTGGCCAGCCAGGTAGGCGCTGAGGTCTGGCGGCATGCCCTTTTCGTCGTTGAAGTGGTAGACCACCTTGGCACTCAGGCCGCTGAGTTCTTCCACCAGTGCGGCTTCCTGGCGCGAACGGGCGCAGTAGATCAGCTCGGCGGATTTGCCCAGGGCCAACAGCTGGCGGAACATGCAGTAGATCGGCGTGATACCGATACCGCCGGCCACCAGCACGCTGTGCCTGGCGCTCAGGTCGAGCTGGAAGTTGTTGCGCGGCGACGAGATCGGCAGTTGCATGCCGACCCGCAATTGCCCGTGCACATATTCCGAACCGCCACGGCTGTTGCGATCACGCAGGATGCCGACCACATAGCGGCCACGGTCGCTCGGCGAGTTGAGCAACGAGTAGCTGCGCACCAGGCCGTTGGGCAGGTGCAGATCAATATGCGAGCCGGCTTCGAACGGGGCGAACACGGTGTCGCCATAGGGCCGCAACTCGACGCTGATGATGCCTTGGGCTTCGTAGCGCAAGGTGTGCACGAGCGCGGTGATGGGGGAGGAATGAGACATCATCGGTCACCTCTTTTCGACAGTTCGCAAATCGACACACACGCCGGCCAGAACACAATGCACGATCAGGTTCATGGCAACTGCTTCGCGTCGATCAGCTCAAGCTGAGCCTTGGCAGCGTTTTTCAGGTAGCGACGCAGGCGCACCACACCGAGGTCATGCTGGTAGAGGTTCTCCCGCTGGTTGGCGTCCGGTTCCATGAATTCGAGCAGCACCCGATCCTGTTCCAGCACCGCCCAGTGGCGGGCTTCCAGACGGTTCTTGTAGAGGAAGCGCCAGGTGTCGCGCTGCCAGCCGGTCAGTGGCCGGCATCGCCAGTGGAACACTGCCGACAAGGAGGTGCTGCTCGGCGTGTAGCTACCGATGATGGTGAAGTTGCCGCCCGGGCCGCCGGTTTTCGGGTAAGGGATTTCCAGGCGCAGCCAGTGGCAGCTGTCGTCCATGAATTCGGTCCAGTCGAAGTTCACCCCGCGCTGGCCTTCTTTCTCGAAGAAGAAACCTTTGTCGGTGTCACGGGTGACGAATTTGGCGGTGGCTTCGCCTTCGCTCATGGAGTGCGACATCTTGTGCAGGTAAGTGCCGTGCATCGGATCCATGACGTTGTCGATGACATAGCGGTAGTCGCCTTGCCACTCGGCGTAGCACAGGAAGCTGCTCCACTCCGGGGAGCTCAGTTGCTCGGGCAGCACCAGTTCCGGCGGATGTTCAACGTGCGGTTCGACGGCGTTGTAGAGAAAGATCGCGCCGGCGGCTTCACGGGTGTGGAACATGCGGGTCGGGCGGCTGCCTTCGAGTTTGCAACCGGGGCTGCCGGGGACCTTGGTGACGGTGCCGTCGCAGCGCACTTCGACGCCGTGGTAAGGGCACTGCAGGCGGTCGCCCAGCACCGGTCCCTGGGACAACGGCGCGCCGCGATGCGGGCAGTGGTCTTCGAGGGCATGCACGCTGCCGTCATTGTCGCGCCACAGGGCGATCTTGTAGCCCAGTCGACGGATCGACACCGGCTTCTCGCCCAGTTGGTCAGACGGCAGGACGGGGAACCAGAGGTTCTTCAAGCCGTTTGCCAGGAGCTGTTCTACAGGATCGACGGTTGTGTTCATGTTCATTTTTTATTTACCTCCGGCGGGTCATTCGCCCAGCCGAGCCATCAGGGTTTTATAGGCGTCTGGTGTCCACTCACCGGTGGTCAGCGGGCAGGGCGGCCCAGCCAGGTTCAGGTGCGCGAGCAGCTCGGGCAACTCGGTCACGCCGTTGCCGAAGGCGCGTTCGATGGAATCGCCGAGCAGATCCTCGAACTGGGTATTGGGGCGTTTACGGGCCTGATGCGGCTCCAGGCAGGGTTCGGTATTGCGCATCTCAAGGACCTCCATTGCGTACCCGTTCGCGGATCATTTCGCGCACGGGAATAAAGTCATACGAGGGCATCGGCAAGTTTTCACCGAGGCCCGTGTCACGTTCAGGCCGCGTTCGGTGTCGGCACTGTCCAGGCGTCATAGCCGTAAACCCAATCGGCGTTGCCACCGTCTTTGAGCCATTGATTGCCACGCGAGCCGATCTGGATCTGGCTGGTGCGTTGCAGTCTCGCCTGCTGGTAAGCCTGCAGAGCATCAGCAATCTGAGCCTTGCTGTTCAGCCCCTGCAGATGGCGCGCGAGCACCACGGCATCTTCGATTGCCTGGCCGGCACCTTGAGCCATGAACGGCATCATCGGATGGCAAGCATCGCCCAACAGGGTCATCGAACCTTTGGACCAGAACGGCAACGGATCGCGTTCATACAGCGCGGTCTTTAGCACGTCGCTGCAGGCATCGAGCAAGGCACGGGCATCCGGATGGAAGTCCCGATAGTGGCTACGCAATTCATCGGCATCCCCGGCGCTGGTCCAGGACTCTTCATGCCAGCTGTCCTGTGCGGTGGTGGCGAAGATGAAAATGTCCCGGCCTTGATTCAGCGGAAAGGTCACGATCTGGCTTTGCGGGGTCGGCCCCCACCATTTGGTGAACGCCTGAATGTCCGGCACATGCGCGACGCTGTCGGCCGGCACAACGGCGCGATAGGCGACCACTCCGGTAAAACGTGGTTGCTCGTCACCGAACAGCGCATTGCGCACCACCGAATGAATGCCGTCAGCGCCGATCAACAGATCGGTGAGGTGGCGGCTGCCATCCTTGAAGTGCAATTCGATACCGTCGGTGGTTTGCAACACGCGCTCGGCGCGCTTGGCAAACTGCACTTGTTCTTGCGGGAAGACATTGGCCAGTGCGGCCAACAGGTCGGCGCGGTGGATGGTCAGTTGCGGCGCGCCGTATTTCTGTTCGGCGGCATCGGACATTTCCAGGCGCGAGGTTTCCACGCCGCTGTCCCACATCCGGCTGATCCGGTGAGTGGGACGAGCAGCGGGAATACGCACTGCTGGACCAACACCCAACCCATCCAGGGCATGCACGGCGTTAGGTGTCAGGTTGATGTCGGCTCCGACCCGCAAAAAGGCTTTGGACTGTTCGAACACGGTGACGTTATGGCCGACACGGTGCAGGGCAATGGCGGCGGTCAGTCCACCGATCCCGGCGCCGGCAATGGCGATATTCAGCGAAGACATGTACGACTCCTGCTCAGGACTTGGGTTTGTCGGTGAGGAACTTGCCCTTCGGCGCCTCGACGTTTTGCTGGCGGCGGGTATTGCCGTCGATGCCGCCGGCAATCGCCCATTCGGCGAAGACGGTCGGCCCGGGTTCGAAGGTGCGTGGCTGCCATTCGCCGGTCAGTTGGTCTTCGTCGGCGTAGTACTCGACCAGTGCGCCGGCCGGGTTCTTGAAGTACCAGAAGAACGCCGACGACACCGGGTGGCGCCCCGGGCCGATTTCCGTGGCCCAGCCGCTGCGGGAAATGTGCATGCCGCCACCGAACACTTCGTGCACATCGCGCACGGTGAAGGCGACGTGGTTGAGGCCGGCGCGCGGGGCGGGCAGTTGCAGCATGAACAGGTCGTGGTGACCGCCTTCTTCAGCGGTGCGCAGGAACGCGCCGCGATCCGGATAACGGTCCGAGGCCTGGAAGCCGAAGCGTTCGTGATAGAAGGCTTCGCAGGCGTTGACGTCCTTGACGAAAAACACCACATGCCCGACTTCGATCGGCGTGGCGCGGTCGTAGATCGGCGCGGCCTTGTTGATCCGGCCCTTGGTTTGCCAGGTGTTGTGGCCGCTGCACTCGATGTCCAGTTCGCGCTTGCGGGTCACTTGCAGACGGATCGCCAGGCCATTAGGGTCGGTGCAGCCGATACGGCCGTTGGCTTCGATGAAGCCCGGGTCGTTGGCGATGCGCTCGCTGTAGAGCTTGAGGTCGGCGTCGCTTTCGACGCCCCAGACCACTTCGCGCACCGTCGAGCCGGGCTCGATGGCCGGCGGCAGGCCAGCCTTGTCGATGTCGGCGAGCACCACGCGGCAACCGTTGAGGGTTTCGAAGATCACCTCGTCAGCCTGCTCGCTGACTTTGCTCAGGCCCCAGTCGCTGAAAAAACGCGCGCTGGTTTCCAGGTCTTCGACACCGTAGGTGACTTCATCAATGCCTAAAACGCTCATAACCCCACCTCACGTTGCACACCGGCCCAGGCCAGTGGCTGTTCATTCATGCCCCAATAAAGGCTTTTCTGTTCCATGTACTGCAGGATGCCAAGGCGACCTTTTTCACGTCCCAGGCCGCTGTCGCGCCAGCCGCCGAACGGGGTGGAAATCGAGAACTGCTTGTAGGTGTTGATCCACACCGTACCGGCCTGGATTTTTCGACCCAGGGCCCAGGCGCGCTTGTAGTCGCGGGTCCAGATACCGGCGGCGAGGGCGTACAGGCTGTCGTTGGCCTGCTCGAGCAATTGCGCTTCGTCGTCGAACGGCATGGCCACCAGCACCGGGCCGAAGATTTCTTCCTGGCACACCTGCTGGCTGTTGTTCAGACCTTCGAGGATGGTCGGCGGATAGTAGTAACCCTGATCAAAAACACCGCCGCTCGGACGCTGGCCTCCGAGCAGCAGGCGCCCGCCTTCAGCCAGCCCGAGTGCCACATAACGTTCCACAGATTCACGGTGAGCGGCGCTGATCAGCGGGCCCATTTGCGTGCGCTCGTCCGCCGGATCACCGACCCGCAGCTCGGCCGCCGCCGCCACCAGCCGCGCCATGAACGGCTCGTACAGCGCGCGGGCGACGAACAGGCGCGAACCGGCGATGCAGGCTTCGCCCGAAGAACTGAAGATGCCGTACAGCACACCGGCCACCGCGTGGTCGAGGTCGGCGTCTTCCAGGACGATGGTCGGCGATTTGCCGCCCAGTTCCAGGGACACTGGCATCATCTTGTCGGCGGCGATGTGGGCAATGTGCTTGCCGGTCCTGGTGCCGCCGGTGAACGATACGCGCTTGACCAGCGGGTGACGGGTCAGCGCATCGCCGAGCAGCGAACCCTTGCCCGGCAACACGCTGAGCAGGCCTTTGGGCAACCCGGCGTCTTCGCAGATGCGCGCCAGCTGCAAGGCCATCAGCGGAGTGATTTCCGCCGGCTTGATCACCACCGCGTTGCCGGCCGCCAGCGCCGGGGCGACTTTCTGCGCTTCGCTGGCAATCGGTGAGTTCCATGGCGTGATCGCGGCGATCACGCCCATCGGCTCGTAAACGCTCATGCTGACGAAATCACCCCGGGACGGCGTAATGGTTTCTTCGAGGGTTTCGCAGGCCGAGGCAAAGAACTGGAAGGTGCCGGCGGCGCTGGCCACCAGGGCTCGGGTTTCGTTGATCGGCTTGCCATTGTCCTGGCGCTGCAACTGCGCCAGTTCTTCGCTGCGCTCACGGATCAGCTCGGCGATGCGATAGAGCACGCCGGCGCGTTCATGGGGTTTGCGCTGCGCCCAGCCGCTGTGCAGAAACGCCTGGTGGGCGCCTTGCACGGCGTCTTCCACGTCTTCGACACTGGCGGCGTTGAGCCAGGCCACGGCTTCGCCGGTGGCCGGGTAGCAGGTGGCGTAACGCCCACCGCGCCCCAGTCGCCACTGGCCGGCAATGCAGATCGGTAAAGTCTGTTCGAGAGTCATCGCAGTTTCCTAGATCGAAATCGCGTGGGCGTGGTTGCCCAAGGCGCGGACGACGCTGTAGACGGTCAACGCCGAGGTCTTCGGGTTGGCCAGCAGCGGTTTGCCACGCAGGCTCAGTTCGAACCCGCCAAAGGCGCCACGGGCTTCGAAGTGATGCACGTTCTCCTCGCTCAGCGGGTCGGCGATCAGGGTCACATGGGTGCGATCCAGGCCGAGCCCGGCCAGCGACAAGGTCGCGGCGACGTTGGCGTTTTTCGGGTAGAGGCGGGCCGCTTCGCGGGCGCTGCCCTGGAAAATCACCGTGGCTTCGGTGAGGCTGTCGAGGTCGAAGGCCTGCTCCGCCGGGGTATTTTTCCAGGCGCGCGCCGGTTTGCGTCCGGTGTAGTCGACCGAGTCCAGGCCGCCGACCTTGGCCGCCGACAAGGCGTCGATGCCGCCGATGGCGCCGGGCAGCAATTCGATGCGGGTCTGGCCGCGTTCGGCGGCCGCTTCCAGGCGTTCCACCAGGCCGACTTCGGACAGCGCGCCGACCGAGACGATCAGGCAGGCAATGCCCCGCTCCAGGGCCGGCAACACGTGTTCTTCGATGGCCTTGTGGCCGGCGCACTCGACCAGCAGGTCGGGGCGCGCGTCGGCCGGCAAGGCCGTGAGCACTTGCGGCGGTTGTTTGAAACTGGCCAGCCGCTGGCGCACCAGCTCTTCGGAACCGGCCGAGGCGATGACGTAGTCGACGCACAACTGCGGGTCTTTCTCCAGCAGTTCGAGCACGCCGACGCCAATGGCGCCGCAGCCGATCATGGTGATATGCAACATGGCGAAGTCCTCAGGCCGTGGCTTTCTGCGCTTTGGTTTCGCTGTTGGGCGGACCGGCGAACTGGGTGGCAAAACTGCCGACGCTGAGCATGTCCACTTCCAGCAGGAACGGGCCGGGTTGCGCCAGCGCACCGTCGACGACCTTGCCGAAATCCTTGAGGTCGGTGACCAGGCCATGGCGCAGGTTCAGCGATTCGGCCAGCTTGGAATAATCCGGCGTGTGCAGGTCGACGTAGCAATGGCGACTGCCGTACACCGCGTCCTGGATGTTGCGGATCACCCCGTAGCGCTGGTCGTTCATCAGCAGGATCACCACGTTGGCGTTCTCTTGCACCAGCGTCGCCAGCTCGCCAAGGTTGAGAATGAAACCGCCGTCACCGGCCAGGGCGAACACCTTGCGCTCAGGCGCGGTTTCCGCTGCCGCCACGGCCGCGCCGATGCCCATCGACAGACCCTGGCCAATGCCGCCACCCAATGCATGCACGCCAGCGCGTGGGTGGTACAACGTCAGCAGGCGGTTGCCCCAGATGCTGTTGGACAACGTGACGTCGCGCACCCAGGAGAAGTTGCGTCCGGTGAGCGCTTGCAGCTGTTCGACCATGGCCGAGTACGGGCCGAGGTCGGCGATCAGTTGCGTGCGGGATTTTTCACGCACTTGCTTGAGCTCGGCGAGGAAGGTCGGGTCGATCTGCAGGCGACCTTCCAGGCGATCGGCCAGGCCTTCGAGCGCCAGCGCCGAATCCCCACAGATGAACAGCTCGCTGTTGTAGCTGCGCCCTTCGATGGCCGGGTTGGCGTCGATGCGCAGGGTATTGCGTGGCAGCTTCAGCGCGTACTTGAACGTCTCGTTGCTGCGCAGGCGTGAACCAGCGATCAGCAGGGCGTCGCAGCTTTGCAGGAACTGCTCGACCAGTTTGTTTTGCGAGAAGGCACCGAGGCAGCGTTCGTCATCTTCATTGACCACACCGCGACCCTGGGTCGAGGTGATCACGCCGACGCCCATGTCCAGCAGGCGCTTGACCTGCGGGCCGGCATGCCGCGCGCCGCCGCCGAGCCACAACAGCGGGCGGGTGGCCGTGGCCAGGCGCTCGGCCACCAGGTCCAGTGCTTCCGGTGCAGGCACGGCCACCGGAATCGGCAACGGCGACAGGTCGGTGGGCATCGGGATGAAGGTCGACTGGATGTCGATCGGGATTTCCACGCTCACCGGGCCGGTCGGCGCGGTCAGGGCGGTCTGCACGGCCAGCTTCATGGTGCTGAGTGCGGTTTCGACGCTGCGCACGCGGAACGCCGCCTTGGACACCGCCTTGAGCATGGTCAGTTGATCGCGGGCTTCGTGGATGTAGGCGAAGTCCTGGTCCAGGTACGGCGTTTCGATCTGCCCGGTGATGTGCAGCAGCGGCGTGCCGGCGGTCAGCGCTTCGACCATCGCCCCCGCCGCGTTACCCGCCGCAGTGCCGGTGGACGTCAGGCACACACCCAGGCCACCGGTGGTGCGGGCATAGGCGTCGGCCATGTTGGTCGCGCCGGCTTCACCGCGGGCCATGACGAAGCGGATGTTGCCGCGCACGGCGAACGCATCGAGGATCGGCATGTTGTGGATCGAGATCACACCGAACGCGGCCTTGACCTCGCATTGCTCGAGAAACGCGGTGATGGCAGCGCCAACGGTGACAGTATTTTCATTACGCATGGCGGGACAGGCCTCCAGAAACATCGATATGGCTGCCTGTGGTGTAAGCCGACAGAGGCGAGGCCAGGAACAGGATTGCGCGGGCCGCTTCGATCGGCAGGCCCAGGCGCCCCAAGGGAATGTGTTTGCGTTGTGCCAGCTGGGCGGTCCATTGGCCCCAGTCCAGCTCCCGTTCTTCCCGGGCTTCGAAACGCCGGCGCCATTGCCCGGACTCGACCAGGCCAATGAGGATGCCGTTGACCCGAATGCCATCGACGGCAAATTCGGTGGCCATCGAGCGCACCAGGTTCATCACCCCGGCGCGCGCGGCCGAGGTGGCGACCATGTGTGGTTCCGGCTGGCTGGCCAGCAGCGAGTTGACACAGACGATGGCGGCGTTGGCCTGGCTTTGCAGCTGTGCCTTGAAGGCGCGGACCGGGTTGATCACCGAGAAGAATTTCAGGTTCAGTTCTTCGGTCCAGGCGCTGTCGGTGGTGTCGGCGAAGGTCGACACGCGACCTTGGCCGGCGTTGTTGATCAGCACGCTGGCGGGTCCCAATGCGGCAAGGCTGGCGGCGGCGAAGGCATTCACCGAGTCGGCGTCCAGGACGTTGCAGACCTGGGCGAGCAAGCGCGCCTGGGGAAAACGTTCACGTAACTGGTCTTCGGCGCTGCGCAGGCGATCTTCGTCGCGACCGCAGAAGGCCACGGCCGCGCCGGCTTCGAGCAGCAGCTCGACACAGGCCAGGCCGATGCCCGATGAGCCGCCGGTGACGATCGCGGTGCTGTCCTGCAGTTGATAGAGACTCATTTCAATCCCTCATCAGCGCCGTTACGCGGTTGTGGCCGTCGTGGCCGGTCGCGCTGTTGTAGTCGAGCAACCGCGACAGTTCGTCGGCGCTGCGCCGTACCTGCAGGAGCAATTCGTTGAAGTTGACGTGGGCGATCTGCGTAGTCGGAATGGTCACGCCCAGCGCCGCGACGATCTGCCCGGATTGATCGCGCACCGGCGCGGCCACCGAGGAAATCGCCGACTCGAAGAAGCCTTCGCCGCTGACAAATCCGCGTTGGCGGTCGGCCTGGACCATGTCGAACAGCTCCATCACGGTCTTTGGCGTGCACGGCGAAAACTGTTCCAGATGATCTTCCGGGTAGAGTTCGCGCAACTCGGCCAGCGACAGGTCTTCGAGCAGGATGCGCCCGAGCACGGTGGCGTGGGCGGGCAGGCGCGTGCCGACGTTCACCGCGCTGGAGAACACCGACGGCGGCGAGACCTTGGCCACGTAGACGATCGAGCGGCCGTCGCGCACCACCAGGTTGCTCGGGTAGTTGAGGCGGTCGCACAGGCGGGCCAGCAGCGGCTGGCCGAGCTCGGTCAATTCCAGTGAGGCAAGGTATTCGAAGCCCAGGCGCAGCACCGACATGCCGAGGCGGTATTCGTTGCCGCTGCGGGTGACGAAGCCCATGGTTTCCAGCGTCGTCAGCAGGCGAAAGATGGTCGAGCGCGGCAGCGACAGACGCCGGGCCAGTTCCGGCGCGGTCAGCGTGCGGTTGCGCCGGCTGAATTCGCACAGCAGCAGCAGGCCGCGCTCCAGGCCCGGCACGATGTATTTGTCCTGAGCGTCCTTCAGCAGATCTGAATCGTTCATAGCGATGCACCTGTCAGGGATTCTTCGATGGCGCAGGCCAGGCGGCCCGCCACCACACTAGGTTGTTCGATGGGACTGGCGTGTCCGGCATCGTTGATAAGCTCGAAAGTGCCGCCCAGGGCCTTGGCCAGGGTCTCGCAGCTTTCGGGAACGGTGATGCCGTCGGCGTCGCCGCAATGCACTTCGCAAGGCATGGTCAGCGGTGCATGGCGCAGCAGGTCGTCGCCGCACAGCAGCTCGATGGCCTGGCGATAACCCTCGGGATTGAGTCGCGCCATGTTCCATTGCACCCAGGCCTGTGCCTGAGGGCTGGCAGCGGGGGAGAGCATGTAGGCACTGCGTTGCTCGGCCATCTGTTCAATGCCCAGCTGCTCCAAAGCGAGCAGGCGTTTGTCGCGCACTTGCTGGCGCTGCACGGCGCGTGCTGGATGCCCGTAGCCCTGCGCCGGACTGATCAACACCAGGCGGCTGATACGCTGTTGCTGCACGCCGCTGGCGAAAGCGACGGCGGTTATGGCCCCGAGTGAATGACCCACCAGCACGCAGCGCTGGATGCCCAGGGCGTCGAGCATCTGCAGCAGCCGTTCGGCGTAGTCCGAAGCATCCGGAGCCAGGGCTCGCAGCGGCGTGGAGTCGCCGTAGCCCGGCGCGTCCCAGGCAATCACCCGGGCGTTGCGGCCCAGTTCCTGCGCCACCGCCAACCACGACGCCGAGCCCGAGCCGATCCCGTGCAACAACACAATGGCCGGCCCGCTTCCGCATTCGCGAAAGGCCTGGCGAGCACCGGCGAGCTCAAGCAGGCGCTGCGGGAAGTGCAGGGCCAGCTGCGCCTGGAGATCGGCGGTGAGCGACGGAGCGTGATGATCGATGGCGTGCGACATGGGCTTATCCGCGCTTGATCGAGGCCAGGGGGTGTTCTGGCGGGTAGGTCGGGGTCAGCGGTTTTTTCGCGCCGAGCATCACGCACATCAACGCGTCTTCATCGCCGATGTTGATCTCTTCGCGGTACACGCCGGGCGGCACGGAAATCACGTCGCGGTCGGTGAGGATGGTTTCGAATCGCTCGCCGTCCTTCTCGATCACCACCTTGAGTTTGCCGCGCAGCACGAAGAACACTTCTTCGACGTCGGTGTGCAGGTGCGGCGGGCCTTCGTGACCGGCCGGGATCACCATGGTCGAAAACGTGAAGTTCTCCGACGGGATGGTATTCATGTCCGAGGTCACGCCGGTGCCACCGGTGCCGATGTAGCGCATCTGCGCGCGGCGGAATTTCGGGTCGTAGTCGGCCTGGAATTTCAGCGCGTTCCAGTCGTACTTGCGGGTCTCATAACGGGCGATGCGGGTGTTCATCCAGCTTTCCAGATCACTGCCGGCGGGTTGTTCCCAGCTTTTCGGGGTTTGTTGCTGTGCTGATAAATCGGTCATGGCTGTCTCCAGATCAAGTCAAGGCATGACGAACCCGCCGTTGACCGGCAGGGTTTGTCCAGTGATGAAACGGGCGAGGTTGGACAGCGCGAACAGCACGGCGCCGCTGACGTCCTCGGGAAGTTGTGGGCGTTGAATCGCCCGTTGATCGTTGTACAAACGGTGGCGCGCCTCGGGCACATAGGCCGTGGCTTCGACCAGCACCAGGCCGGGTGCGATGGCGTTGACCGTGATGTTGTCGGTCCCCAGTTCACGGGCCAGGCTGCGGGTCATGGCGATGATTGCGCCCTTGCTCGCGACATACGCCAGCAGGTTCGGCGCGCCCCACAGCGGGGTGTCGGACGCCAGGTTGACGATGGCGCCCTGGCCGCTGGCGCGCAGGGCCGGCAGGCACGCCTTGGTCATCAACCAGGTGCCGCGCACGTTGACTTGCATCACCTGGTCCCAGGTGTCCAGGGTCAGCTCTTCGCAGGTCTTGCCACCGGAATTGGTGATCGAGGCGTTGTTCACCAGTCCGTCCAACCCTCCGAGCAAACGGGTAGTTTCGGCGATGCAGGCATCGATCGAATCCGGCTGCGCCAGGTCGACCGTGACGCCATGCACGTCCAGGCCTTCGGCGACCAGTTCGGCGGCCGATTGCTGCACGCGTTCGGCGAGGATGTCGGCGATCACCACCTGGGCACCGGCGCGGCCGATGGCCTGGGCAAAGGCGTAACCCAGTCCGCGGGCGCCACCGGTGACCAGCACGCGGCGGCCTTCGAGCAAGCGATTGAGGGTGGTCATCATTGGGTACTCAACATGGCTTTGGGCATGTAGTGCAGGACGCGTTTTTCGCTCCAGACCACCGCGCCGTAGGCGAGAACACCGATCAGCGTGAGCATGACGATGGCGACGAACACGCCCGCGGTATTGCCTTGGCCTTCGGCATCGACCAGCAGGAAGCCCAGGCCCTGGTTACCGCCGACCAGTTCACCGACGGTGACGCCGATGACGGCCAGGGTCGAAGCAATGCGCAGGCCGGAGAACAGCGCGGCCATGGCCGAGGGGAACTCCACCAGGCGGAAGATCTGCCAGCGGCTGGCGTTCATGGTCCGCACCAGGTTGATCATGTCCGGGTCCACGGTGCGGATGGCCGACAGCACGTTGATCATCACCGGGAAGAACACGATCAGGATGGCGATCAGGATCTTCGGGTAGATGGTGTAGCCCAGCCACATGACGAACAGCGGGGCGAAGGCGACTTTCGGGGCGATCTGCAGCGCCAGGATGTACGGCGACAGCATGGCCTCGGCGGCGGGCGAGAGGCCCAGCGACACGCCGATCACCACACCGAGCAGGGCACCCAGGCCAAAACCGACGATGATTTCGAAGGCGGTGATCAGGGTGTGTTGCCAAAGGCCGCCGCTGTGCCACATCACCAGGCCTTCCTGGGCCACGCGGCTCAGCTGCGGCATGACGAATTCGGGCATGCCGAGCAATCCCGGGCCCCACTGCCAGAGCACCAGGAACAGGATCAGCAGGGCGACGCTGCCGAGCATGGAATTACTGAGGTTTTTCATCGTGTCGTTACCTTGTTGTCACTGGCCGTCATTGCGCGGCTGTTTGGGTGTCGATGAACTGGTTGGTGTACAGGTCGTCGAGCTTGGGCTCCTGGGTGACGATGCCTTCGCTGACATAGAACTGGCGGACCGCTTCGAGTCGCGCCGGATCGATTCGACCCAATACGGTCTGGTTGGCGTAGACATGCTCGACGTAGAGCTTGAAGATCTTCTCCAGCGAGTCTTCCTTGCCGGCATAGGCGGGCACCGCCTTGGCAAAGGTCACGGCGGCAGCCCGTGGGTCGGCAATGATGTCGCGCATGCCCTGCAGGGTTGCCTGGACCGCGCCGCGAACGATATCCGGGTGATTCTTGATCGCGTCGTCGGAGGCGAGGATCGACTGGGCCATGCTTTCGAAAATCTGCGACTGCGGTATCAGCTTGATCTTCAACCCGGCTTCTTCGGCGTTGACCACCCAGTCCGGCACACCGGCCATCGCCTCGGCTTTGTTGGCCGAGAACAATTGCCAGACACCGGCCGGGCCGGCGGCCTGGATGTTCACATCGTTCTTGCTCAGGCCAGCTTTGCGCAGGGAGGCGAGCAGGGCGTAGTAGGTGGTGTCCGAGTAGGACATCACCGTCATGGTCTTGCCCTTGAGGTCGCTGATGGAATTGATGTTTTGCTCGGCATTGGTGGCGATCATGGTCACGCCGCCGGCACCCAGCACCGCGACCGCGCGCACCGGAATCCCGTTGGCCCGCACCACGATCGGGGTATCACCCAGGGCACCGCCGAGCATGGCGTTACCGGCGCCGATCTGTTTTGCCACGTCCACGCCACCCTTGGCGGCGATGAACTTCATGTTCAGGTTCTGGGCGGCGTAGTAACCCTTCTGCTGCGCGATGATCCACGGAGCGAACGCCGGCAGGTTCGGTGGCGCCGGCAACAGGTAAGTCACGTCGGTCGACTGCGCCTGGGCGGCGAAGGCCATGCCCAGGCCGAGCGTGATGGCGGTGACCTGGCTGAAGCGTTGAAACAGAGACTTGAACATGCGTACTCCTAATCGGTTGCGGGCCTACAGGCGTGATCAATGCAGTTCGGTGTGTTCGCTGACTTGCAGCAACTCCATCAGGCGACCCACCAGCGGGCCGATCTCCGGCAGCTTGCGGCGCTCCAGCGGGTTGTCGCGAAACGGCAGGTCGATGTTGATTTCTTCGATGATGGTGCCGGGGCGGGCGCTCATGACCAGCAGGCGATCAGACATGGCGATGCCTTCGATCAGGTCATGGGTAATGAACAGCGCGGTTTTCTTTTCATCGAACAGCATCCGCGCCATGTCCTGTTGCAGGATCATCTTGGTCTGCGCATCCAGCGCCGAGAACGGCTCGTCGAGGAACAGCACCTGCGGGTCGACGGCCAGGGTGCGGGCCAGGGCAGCGCGCTGGCGCATGCCGCCCGACAGCTGGAACGGGTAGTGGTCGGCAAAGCCTTGCAGGTGGCAACGATCGAGCAGATCTTCAGCCACGGCCTGACGCTTGGCGGCCGCCACACCTTGAATTTCCAGGCCCAGTTCGACGTTGCGGCGAATGCTGCGCCACGGCATCAACAGGTCTTTTTGCAGCATGAAGGCGACCTGGCGGACCGGGCCGGTGACCGCTTCACCGCCGACGAACACTTCGCCTTCGGAAGGGCGGTAGAGGCCGGAACCCATATTGAGGATGGTGCTCTTGCCGCAACCGGAAGGGCCGATGATCGACACCACTTCACCACGGCGGATCTTGAAATTGACCCCGCGAATGGCGAACGGCGCTTCGGGTTTTCCCTTGGCCGGGAAACATTTGCCGACATTGCGGAATTCAATCTCGGTGGGCTCCAGATCTTCCTTGGGAGCGGGTTTGTTCCATTGCGGGGCGACGGCGTACATCTCTTTCACAGCCATTGGGAAGGGTCTCTGGTCTGTTTTATAGGTGATACGGCGTTTAGTGCATGAACAATGCCAGAGATTGGCAAGGTCCTTATTTTGTTTAAAAAACGTTTTAAATTAATGAGTTAGCTATTAATTTAAAAATTATCGACGTTTCATATATGAAACGTGGTTTCTTGTATGGCACGAAATTGCACATCGATCGTGCGAGGCTCGGGGATTTGCGAGGAGGTGGTGCTTTTTCAGGTAACGCTGAGGGTGGGGAAATGAGGAATTTGTTTTAAATGCGAAACGAACACAGGCCACTGTCGCCCTGCATCGCGCTGGGCTCTGCAAGGCGGATCGAAGTGGTGTGGCGTTTTAGAGTTTGACATCCAGGCGAATCAAATCCGGCCCTTGCTGCCGTTCGATATACGCAGCCACGCCGTCACCGATTCTCTGGAAACAAAGGTCGACGCAGTGCTCATTGAATCTCAGCTTGCGCACTTCCAGGCGATCGATGCCAATGGGAAGATGGGGGTGTCGAATGACCACACGGCGAGCTGCAGCATCAATGGTAATCCCCAGGCAGGCGTGCAGGAGCATGAACACTGAGCCAGCTGCCCAGGCCTGAGGTAAACAGGCCACCGGGTAAGCGACGGGTGTCTCGCCGGGGGCGCGCTTGAATCCGCAAAACAGTTCCGGTAATCGCATGCCGAAGAAGGCAGCCGCTTCGAACATTCCGCTCAGCAATCGGACAGCGCCAGTGTGTTCGCCGTATCGACTGATACCTGCTGCACACAGGGCGACATCGTGAGGCCAGACCGATCCATTGTGATAAGACATGGGGTTGAAGCGGATGGCCCCCGTTTCCAGCGTCCTGACGCCCCAGCCATTGTAGAAGGCGTTAGTGAGGAGTTGCTGTGCAACGGCCTTGCCTCGCTCAGCCGAAGGTAAGCCGGTAAACAGCAAATGACCCACGTTTGAGGCCCTCACTTCGCAACGCTCGCCGTTTCCGTCTAGGGCGAGTGCATAAAATTGCCGATCCTTCATCCAGAAGCAGCGTTCAACCGCCTCACGTAATTTGTTTGCACAGGTTTGCCAGTGTTCCGCTGCCTGGTTATCGCCTCGGCGCCTGGCCAATGTGCTCATGCTCAAATAAGCGCGCCAAGCGTAGCCCTGCACTTCCACCAACGCGATAGGCCCTTCAGGCGAGCGACCATCCTGGTGGAAAATGGAATCGTGGCTGTCTTTCCAGCCCTGATTGGCCAAACCGGTGAGTTCCCCTCGCTGGTAAGTAATAAAACCTTCGGCATTCCTTGATGCATTGTTTTCCATCCATGACGTTGCCAGTTCAAGTGCCGGCCATAGCACCTCGATGAGCGCCAGATCTTCGGTGCGTCGTACATAGGCGCCGGCCAACATCAGGAACAAGGGCGTTGTATCGACGCCTCCGTAATAGCGAGCAAAGGGTAATTCGTTGAGTCTCGACATTTCCCCCTGCCGCGTCTCATGCATGATCTTTCCCGGTTCGGCATCACGGAATGTCGAGGTTTCGGTGGCTTGATGCGCGGCCAGGTAGGCGAGTACTCCGCGCGCCAGGGAGGGGTTAAGCCACAGGGATTGATAGGCCGTGATGATGGCGTCACGTCCGAACGGCGTGGAGTACCAGGGAACGCCGGCATACGGATAGGGGCCAGTCGGAAGGTCTGCCGTCAGTAAGGCCAGGTCGGCACGGGATTTATTGAGCCAGGCCTGGAACAAGCGGCCTGAAGCTATGATGCGCGCGCCTCGTTGTTCTTTGTTGCGCATTGCACGGCAAGCCAGAGCGGCAGCGGATCGATAGCGCTGACGCCCCGGCTGCATGATGCTTGAACCGACCTCAATATAAAGCTCATGGCTTTTATGCGGGCCTATTTCAATTTGAAAGCTGGCATTGTCGCCGTTGATGTGCGTTGGCTCGGTGCAAAAGCTGATCGCCATGCTGCGCGGCTGTTTGTCCAGGCCCTCGTAGCACACGACGACCCCTTGCCTGGATACCTGCGGCTCGGAGAGTGTGCCGCGCAAAGGCCGGCTTTGACCGCGAACCTCGAACATATCCCGGAAGTCGCCGGCGAAACGCAAATTGATCGGCAACAGACTGGGTTGATCACTGTAATTGAACAGGCTGATGCACTCGAACATGCGTTCCTCCCAAAGGAAACGCTTGCGTCCGATATGGATAACGCCCTGTGGCGTGGTTTCTTCGCCTAACAGGGGCAGGGGATGATTGGTTAAATGAGAGATGAAGTAGACGTTGTCCTGGCTGACTGACGCGGACAGCAGGGATGGACGTTGTCCAGCGACACTCAACTGGTAGACGGAAAGGAGTCGGGTGTCGTGATGGAATAACCCTACGGCACCAGGCTCGATGTCACCGAATGCGTTGGCCACCAGGTAGGTGTTATGGTCGACCAGCACAAACAGGTTTTGAGCGCCTGGCTCATTGACGAGGGGGACTTGTTGCGGGGATTCAGGAGAACCGGATGTGATTGTCATGGGATTGGCCTGAAGGCATCGCGAGTATCAACCTGCGGTCAGTGTTCGATACAGGTCGACATACCGCTGCGCCATTACCTTGGCGGAAAAACGATTGACGAAAACGTCACGTATAGCCTGTCGATCAAGTTCAAGTACCTGACGGGTAGCGACCACAGCCTCTTGTTCGCTATTGATTATGAAGCCGGTGACGCCATGTTCAACCACTTCGGGGACGGAACCACAATTCCAGGCGATAACCGGTGTACCGCAAGCCATTGCCTCTATCATGACTAATCCGAATGGTTCGGGCCAATCAATGGGAAATAACAAGGCTCTGGCGTTTCCCAGGAAGTCGGATTTCTCATGATCTCCTATCTCTCCGATATATTCGATGCCGGGAAGTGTAAGCAAAGGACATATGCGCTGTTCGAAATATTCACGATCAGCGGCATCGACTTTGGCGGCGATCTTTAACGGCAACCCGGCAGCGAGGGCAATGTTGATTGCACGATCGGGGCGTTTTTCAGGAGATATTCTCCCCAGAAACGCCAGATAATCCCCTGCACTTCGATGCAGGCTAAAGCTGGTACGAGACAAACCGTGATAGATCGTGTCGATCCAGTTTGCATCTGGCAGTGGCGTACGCTGATGTCGGGAGATGGATACAAGAGGATAGCGATGCCATCGCGAATAGGCACCCTCAAGATCTTTCATATCCAGCCTGCCATGAAGGGTGGTCAATACCTTGTGCGCAATATCTTCAAAAAAAGGGAAGTGCAGCAAGTCAACGTGAAAATGCAAGACATCGAACTCGCCAGCTCGGTGCTGTACTTCAGAAAGCAAGCTTAAATGACAGGCAAGTTCGGATTTCAGCGGCGTTTGATCCAGTCTCAACGCTTGATCGCGACCCGTCACCAGGACGCCAGCCGTGTGTGACCCATTGGCGGCGAACAAGGTGACTTCGTGTCCCAGTTCTACCAAGGCATCTGTCAGGTGTGCAACGACCCTTTCGGTACCCCCGTACAGCGAGGGTGGGACGGACTCATATAACGGAGCAATTTGCGCTATTTTCATGATGGCCGTCCCGCTGTTGATTCATGACCTTGCGTCACCGTGAAAATTAGACCTTTATATTGCCGGGTTAAGTTTTACGGCTACGACAAGCGGCACCCTTCATAGGCAAGTTAACGATTATTTGCTGCCATGATAAATTCCCTGATTCACGTCGACTGGAAGACAGCCAGGGTAGCGCTGGATTCTTCTCGTCCGGGCCTCATTCAAAAGCGCTGATTTTCGAGTGCTGCCATCGATGGTGTTTTGCAGCTGCGGTGAGGGAAATTGTTCCTCCAGTAAAGTGATATGTTCCAGCGCCTCTCTAAACAGGTATTTTGCCTTTTCCTGCAGCTGCAAATAAATAAGAAACATTTCGCTGTCGAAATCACTGCGGTCAAGGAGATCGAGCGCTGACCGGTTGATGGCGTTCGCTTCCTCGAACAGCTTTCGGTTCTGCTCCATCGCTACGCGGCGGCAGGCAATAATCTGGTCGGCTGAATAGTTCGACATGATGGTTTCCACCTTCAAATCATCCCTGTCATTTAGCGGATCGCCCACATCCTGAAATGGGTGTCGGTTTCGGTTCACTAAAATTCAGACCGTGCGATCGGCAGGGATTATCAAAGAGGTTCTATTGAAAAAATCGATTATTTGCAGGGGCCGATTATTGCCTGTGGCGACGTCAACACAACATGAGCAAGCCAGGGCGTAATGCCCTGGCAGATAGCAGATGTCCTCGCCGTTAAAGCCAGGCTTTGATTTGCGTGCACACGGCTTGAGTGGAGATGCCATAACGATCATGCAGCGTCGGCAAAGCACCGGCATCGAGGAACGCGTCGGGCAAGGCAATCTGCCTGAAGGTGGGCGTCACCCCGTTGCGCAGCAGCACCCCGGCAACGGCTTCGCCCAGTCCCCCAATAATCGAACTGTTTTCTGCGGTGACCACCAGTCGACCTGACTTCCTTGCCTCGGCAAGAATGGTTTGCTCATCCAATGGCTTGATCGTCGGCACGTGCAACACGGCGACATCGATGCCGTCCGCTTGCAGTTCCTTGGCCGCTTCCAGTGCGCGCATGGTCATCAGGCCTGTAGAGATGATCAGCACATCGTTGCCGGTGCGCAGGGTCTTTGCCTTGCCGATCTCGAACTTGTAGCCGTACTCGTCCAGCACCAGCGGTACATTGCCGCGCAGCAAACGCATGTACACCGGCCCCTGATGCGCGGCGATGGCGGGCACGGCCTGCTCGATTTCCAGGGCATCGCAGGGGTCGACGATCATCAGGTTGGGCATGGCGCGGAAGATGGCCAGGTCGTCCGTGGCCTGGTGGCTGGGGCCGTAACCGGTGGTGAGGCCGGGCAGGCCGCAGACGATCTTGACGTTGAGGTTTTCCTCGGCAATCGCCATGCAGATGAAGTCGTAGGCGCGGCGTGAGGCGAACACCGCGTAAGTGGTGGCGAAAGGTACGAAGCCTTCGCGGGCCATACCGGCGGCCGCACTCATCAGCAGTTGCTCGGCCATGCCCATCTGATAGAACCGGTCGGGATGGGCCTTGGCGAAGATGTGCAGGTCGGTGTACCTGGACAGGTCGGCGGACAGGCCGACGATGTCCTGACGCTGATCTGCCAGCGCGGCTAATGCATGCCCGAAAGGTGCCGATCTGGTGGCCTGGCCTTCCGAGGCAATGGAGGCGATCATCGCCGAGGTGGTCAGGCGTTTCCTGGTCGGTTCGGCAGTCGAAGTCGGAGTGTTGGCTGCATTGCTCATTGGTTTTTTCCTTCTTCAAGATTGTTCAGTGCCAGATCCCATTCGTGTTCTTCCACGCGGATGAAGTGCGTCTTTTCCCGGGTTTCCAGGAAGGGCACGCCTTTGCCCATTTTGGTGTCGCAGATGATCACCCGCGGCTGAGTGCCGGAATGATTGCGCGCGACATCGAACGCGGTGACCAGCGCCTCCAGGTCATTGCCGTCGACGCGCTGGGTGAACCAGCCAAACGCTTGCCAGCGATCGACGATGGGTTCGAAGGACAGGATTTCACTGGAGTAGCCGTCGGCTTGCTGGTTGTTGACGTCGACGATGGCGATGAGGTTGTCGAGCTTCCAGTGCGATGCCGACATCACGGCTTCCCAGGTCGAGCCTTCATTCAGTTCGCCGTCGGACAGCAAGTTGTAAACGAAGGAAGGCGAGCCTTTGCGCTTGAGGCCCAGGCAGGCACCCACTGCGATGCCCAGGCCCTGACCCAGCGAACCACCGGTGATTTCCATGCCCGGCGTGTAGGCGGCCATGCCCGACATAGGCAGGCGGCTGTCGTCTGCGCCGTAGGTTTCCAACTCATCGAGCGGGATTATTTCGGCTTCGATCAAGGCCGCGTACAGCGCAATGGCGTAGTGACCGATTGACAGGTAGAAGCGATCGCGGGCTTCCCAATCAGGGTCTTCGGGCCGATGGTTCAGGGCATGGAAGTAGGACACCGCCAGCAGGTCGGCAGCGCCGAGGGCCTGGCCGACGTAGCCTTGGCCTTGGACCTGGCCCATGCGCAACGCGTGGCGACGAATGTTGTGGGCGCGCTCCGCCAGGGTCTTGGGTGTTACGAATGAAGGATTGGCAGTCATGGTGAATACTCCTGTGAATCAACGATTGACCAAGGCGGCG
Source organism: Pseudomonas sp. PLMAX (assembly GCF_046042685.1). Classification (NCBI taxonomy): domain Bacteria; kingdom Pseudomonadati; phylum Pseudomonadota; class Gammaproteobacteria; order Pseudomonadales; family Pseudomonadaceae; genus Pseudomonas; species Pseudomonas sp. PLMAX. The sequence goes on from NZ_CP064949.1 coordinate 2,318,949, forward strand.
GGAATGCGCAGCACCAGGGTGGCACCGGCGAGCAGCACGCCAGTAATCAGATACATGCCGATGGCGCTGGAACCGGTCAGTGTGGTTATCCAGCCAATCAGGTAGGGCGAACAGAAACCGGCGAGGTTGGCGAAGCTGTTCACCGCTGCGATGCCGGCGGCAGCGGATACACCACCGAGCAGCGTGGTGGGCAGCATCCAGAACATCGAGGTGGCGGACAGGATTCCGGAAGCGGCCAGGCAAAGACTCAGGATGGAGAGCATCACATTGCCCCCCATCAGGGCTGCCAGGCTCAGGCCGACGGCTCCGGCGATCATCGGCACGATCAGGTGCCAGCGGCGTTCGCGGTGTTTGTCGCCACTGCGTCCGGCATACAGCATGGCGGCAATCGCGCAGAAGTAGGGCAGGCTGGTCAGCAGGCCGATTTTCATCGGGTCGGACACGCCTGCATTACGCACCAGGGTCGGCAACCAAAAGGTGATTGCGTACTGTCCCATCACGACACAGAAGTAGATGGCTGCCAGTAACCACAGGCGACGGTCGCGGATGAATTCGCCAACAGAGGCGTGCGTGACTTTTTTCTGGTCATCCTCGGCCAGCTCGCGGCTGATCAGCGCTTTTTCGTCGTCGTTGAGCCAGCTGGCTTGATGCACGCCATCCTTCAGATAACTCAACACCAGCAGTCCAACCACCACGGTGGGCACGGCTTCGAGCACGAACATCCATTGCCATCCGGCCCAGCCGTGCATACCGGCGAAGTGAGTCATGATCCAGCCGGAGATCGGGCCACCGACCATGCCCGACAGCGGAATGGCGATGAACCACAACACGGTCATGCGCGCACGCCGGTAGGACGGGAACCAGTAGGTCAGGTACAGCAGCAGGCCCGGTGCCAGGCCGGCTTCTGCGATCCCCAGCAGAAAGCGCAACGCATAGAATTGCCAGGCGGTTTCGACGAAGGCGAACAGGGCAGAGACGATGCCCCAGGTGATCATGATGCGCGCGATCCAGACCCGCGCCCCGACCTTGTGCAGGATGATGTTGCTGGGCACTTCGCAGAGGAAGTAGCCGATGAAGAACATGCCCGCGCCCAGCCCGTAGACCGTTTCGCTGAGTGCCAGGTCATTCATCATTTGCAGTTTGGCGAAGCCGACGTTGACGCGATCGAGGTAGGCGCACAGGTAGCACAGCATCAGGAACGGCATCAGGCGCCACGCGGTTTTACGGTAGGCGTTGGAGCGCACGGTCGAAACCGCTTCGAGCGACAGGGTAGTCATTATGGTCTGATCTCTTGTTTTTATTGACCGCCAGGCGATCAAGCCCGGCTGCGTCGTCGATCCAGAACCGCACGGGCTTTGATGCCCGTCAGGTGTTGTCAGTGAATCAGCATGCCGCCGTTCACATCCAGGGTGATGCCGGTCAGGTAGGAGGATAGGTCGCTGGCCAGGAACAGCGCCGCATTGGCCACATCCTGCGCCTCGCCCAGGCGACCCAAGGGGATGCCGTCGATGATCGCGTGGCGGCGTTCGTCCTGCATCAGGCCGCCGGTGATGTCGGTGTGAATCAGGCCGGGGGCGATGGAGTTGACGCGCACCTTGTCCGGCCCCAGTTCCCGAGCCATGGCTTTAGCCAGGCCCAGCACGCCGGCCTTGGCGGCGCTGTAGTGAGGGCCACCGAAAATGCCGCCGCCACGTTGAGCGGAAACCGACGACATGCACACGATGCTGCCGCCAGACTGCTGGCGCATCAGTGGAATCACTGCCTGGGACATGAGCAAGGTACCGCGCAGGCTGACGTCCAGCACCTTGTCGTAATCGCAAGGGCGGATGTCGAGCGTCTTGAGGGGTTGGGTGATGCCGGCGTTGTTGACCAGGATGTCGATGCGGCCGAAGTGCTCGATGATTTTTGCGACAGCCTGCTGCACCTGGGATTCGTCGGCGACGTTGGCGGCCAGGCCCAGATGGCCTTCGCCCAGGGAAGCAGCGGCATCGCGTGCGGCGGCTTCGTCCAGGTCGAGGATCACGACACGAGCACCTTGTTGCGCGAAGGTGGTCGCTGTAGCGCGGCCGATGCCACGTGCGGAAGCTGCACCGGTGATGATCGCGACTTTGCCTTGAAGAAGCATGGAAGAGTACCTCTGATTGTTTTTATTGGGTCGATCCCCGAAGAACCGATGACTCAGCTTGTGCTCCAGACAGACCCTGAGCAATAACGCGAATGTCACTCGATGCTGAAAAAAATTCAGCACTCGCCAACCAACTCTGCCAATGTTTGAATAGCTGGACGCCCGGCCCAAGCCACTTGCAGCGGAATAACAATAATCATGAGTTCACCTGGCGATGCACCCCCGATCCTTCCACCCCTGAAAGCCATTCAGGCCTTTGAACAGACGGCACGCTTCGGCAACGTCGCCCGCGCCGCCGAACTGCTTGACCTGACGCCCTCGGCGGTCAGTCACCAGTTGGCCAAACTCGAGGCCATGATCGGCCGGCAGCTGTTTCTCAGAACGGCCAGGGGCGTGACCTTGACCCCGGTGGGCGAGCAATACCTCACCGAGGTTTCCGGCATCCTGCACAGCCTCGCCGTGGCCACCGAACGGGCCACCAGCGATGTCAGCCTCGACTGCCTGCGACTGCACTCGTCGCCCAGTTTCGGCCTGTTGTGGCTGATGCCGAGACTGGAGCAATTTCGCCAGAGTCATCCCGATATCCAGCTCAATCTCTCGTGCTCCTACGAATCGCTGCATTTCAGCCGCGACAAGATCGATGTAGATATCCGCCACGGCATGCCCAACTGGCCCAGCTATGAAGTACGGACGATACGCAATGAAAAGATTGCCGTGCTGGCGTCCCCGAAGCTGCTGGAAAAACGCCCCATCCGGGCCGTCGCGGATTTACTGGACTGCAATCTGATCCTTTCGGAGGCCACGCTGATCAAGTGGCCGCAGCTGTTTGCCCAACATGGCCTGTCACGCCCGGAAAAACCCTACACGCTCAGCTTTGACCGCTCCTACATGACGCTGGAGGCAGCCAATCACGGGCTTGGGTTTGCCTTGGAAAGCACGCTGCTGGCGCAGGACTATCTGGCGCGTGGCGCGCTGGTCGAGGTAGCGCCGGATTTGAGTGCGTCAATCACTGCACACCATCTGGTTTTCCCGAGAGCCCATGCAAACTTCCCTCGGGTGAGAAGATTTCTGGAGTGGATGCAGAAGGAGTTGGGGCATGACTTCAATTACTGATCTCGATGTCGTGGTACACCACACCAGCATCTCGGCAGAGTGACTGCCGAGTGTCTGCTTCTGGCCGATTTATGCCTGCTGCGAGGGGCTGCTACCAGACCCATAGCTGCCGTTGGCCAAAGGTAGAAAACGGCTTTAGATTCAACTGGTCAATGCGGTTTTGGTTTCGCCCGTTGCTTGTCCATGACAACACCGGCACGACGGCCATTGGCAGGATCGATATACGATCGGCGCCCGGATGATTACCGCTATGATCGCCGTTAAGGCGAAGTGACTTCACTAAAGGGGAAAGATTTTTCTGAATGTACATCTGTCCCTTTCCTTTCAATCCGTTCCCGCTGTCGCTCCCTTCATTTTTTGCATTGTTATCGACGTTCGCCCCAGTGAATCACGCAGCCAGGTACCGGCTTTACCCGAGCGCAAACTTGAAGACCAGACGAGGTCGACGCCCACTTTCCAGTCAGTGCACGGGTAAGCCTGCAGCTGCAGTTCCACAAACTCCCCATTGAGACCCAGGGTCTGCATTAATTGCCTGGGCACCGTGGCCCAGCCCATGCCGGCGCGCAGCATGTCCATCAAGGTCAAATAGCTTTCGACGCGCCAATGGTTGGGAGAGTTGAGGTATTCGCTGGTGGGCAAGCGGTCCTGGAAGGGCAAGTAGATCAACTGACGGTAGTTGCTCAACTGGTTGAAGCTGACCGTGGGCATCCCGGCCAGCGGATGGTCGTGGCAGGCGACGTTGCTGAAAGTGATGCTGCCCAGGCGTATGAACTGCAGGTTCCTCGGGTAATGGGTGCGCGTGCACATCACCCCAAGCAAGACCTTTTTCTCCTCGATCATCGCCAGGGCGTCCGGCCCGGAGGGGTGCAGCACGGTCAGGTCGACGTGGGTGAAGCGCCGGGAAAACTCCTCCAGCACAGGCGCCAGCGACTCATAGGGAATCGCCTCGTCGATGCTGATCACCAACTCAGTCTCCAGCTCCTCCGCCAGGCTGCTCGCACGATTCTCCATGTTGAAGCACTGGCCCAGGATGGCCTCGGCATCGCGCAGTAAAGCCCGGCCTTCATTGGTGAGTTGCGGATAGCGCTGGCTGCGATCGAACAGGATAACCCCCAGATCGATCTCCAGATTGCCCACGGAAATGCTCACCGCCGATTGCGACTTGCCCAGTTTGCGTGCCGCCGCCGAAAACGAGCGCTCACTGACCACCGCTGAAAATGCCGCCAGTTGTTCGAGGGACAACCTCATCGCTGCTCCATTAAAAAAATCAATAGGACCCATTTTTACAACGGGTACGGCCAGGCGCATGTTGGCTGCGCGCTACCCATAACCACAATAACTATTTATCTCATCACTGCCTCGACAACACTTTTCAGGAGAGGACACATGACCCATAGCGTGCACCCAGTCGATCAGCGCCTGCCGCTGGTTCAAACAGCCGTACTCGGTTTCCAGCATGTGCTGGTTATGTATTCGGCGTGCATCATCGTGCCGCTGATTCTCGGCGCGGCACTCAAGCTTCCCAAGGACCAGTTGACCCTCATCATCAACGCCGATCTGTTCGCGGCGGGTGTGGCCACGCTCTTGCAGTGCGCGGGCAACCGCTTCTTCGGCATTCAGCTGCCGATCATGATGGGCGTCACCTTCGCCTCGGTAACGCCGATGATCGCCATCGCCCTGACCCCCGGCATCGGTCTGCCGGGCGTCTATGGCGCGATCATCGCGTCGGGGCTGTTCGGCCTTCTGTTCGCGCCCGTAATGGGCCGGCTCATGCGCTACTTTCCGCCGGTGGTGACCGGGACGGTGCTGCTGGTGATCGGCATCAGCCTGATGCGCGTGGGCATCGATTGGTCCGCAGGGGGCCAGCCGACCCTGGCCAATGGCGGGCCCAACCCGGATTATGGCAACCCGGTCTACCTGGCCATCTCCCTGGCCCAGTTGCTGCTGATCTTGGGGCTCAACCGTTTTGCCAAGGGCTTCATTGCCAACATCGCAGTGTTATTGGGTGTCCTGGTCGGCTTCGTCATTGCCTTCTTTCGCGGCGACATCCTGCTCGATGGCATCGCTGAAACCCCTTGGTTTTCCACCATCACCCCCTTCGCCTTTGGCGTGCCAACCTTCGATGCCGTGGCCGTGATTTCCATGTGCATGGTGATGCTGGTGACCATGGTTGAATCGACCGGGATGTTCCTCGCGCTAGGCAACATGGTCGGCCGGCCGACCACCCGCGAGCGCCTGGTGCGCGGTCTGCGGGCCGATGGCATGGGCGCCATGGTAGGCGGCGTATTCAACGCATTTCCTTACACCTCGTTCTCGCAGAACATCGGTCTGGTGACCATGACCGGGGTCAAGAGCCGCTACGTGTGCATGGCCGGCGCGCTGATCCTCATCGGCCTCGGGCTGTTCCCCAAACTGGCCTATATCGTCGCCTCCACGCCGCAATACGTGCTCGGCGCCGCCGGCATGGTGATGTTCGGCATGGTCACACTGATGGGCGTGCGTATTCTCGCTACCGTCGACTTCGAGCAGTCGCGCTACAACCTGCTGATCGCTGCCACCAGCGTCGGCATCGGCATGATCCCGATGGTCTCGCCGATGTATTTCCACCACCTGCCCGAATGGAGCCGGGTGTTCACCGAAAGCGGGATCATCCTCACCGTGCTCACCGCGCTGATCCTCAACCTGGTGTTCAACGGCCCCGCCCAGCCCGAAGAAGCCGAGGCCAGCGCCGCTCGGTCCGCGGTCCTGGGCGAAAGCTGATAACTCTCCTTCAAAAAACACTCAAAAAAAGGTCAAGCATGATGATCAGTGAACTCCTGCGGGCAGATCTGGTGCTCACCATGGACGCCCATAACACCGTCATCGAAGATGGCGCCGTACTAATCAATGACGGCGTGATTGCCGATGTCGGCCCGGCGAGCGAACTGCTCGCCCGGCATCCCCAGGCCAAGGTCCGGCGCCTGACCGACCGGCTGCTGATGCCTGGCCTGGTCAACACCCATTGCCATTCCGGCATCCTTCGCGGCACGGCGGAAGGGCTGCCGGTGTGGGACTGGCTGCAGCAATACATCGACCCCATGCACCGCGTGCTGCTCCCTGCCGAAGCGCGGCTGGCTTCCATGCTCTGCTACAGCGAGGCGCTGCTGTCCGGCACCACGACCATCGTCGACATGTGGCGCTACATGCACGGCAGCGCCGAAGCGGCCAGCGAGCTCGGCATCCGCGCCGTGCTGGTGCCCTACGTGGCGGAGCACCCGGACCACGACTATTTCGAGACACTGGACAGCAACGAAGCCTTGATCGAAAGCTGGCACGGCGCAGCCAACGGTCGCATCAACGTGTGGGTCGGCCTGGAGCACCTGTTCTACGCCGTGCCCAAGGCCTGGCAACGCATCGCCGATATCTGCAAGGCCAACCAGGTGGGCTTCCACACCCACAGCAATGAAAGCCGTTTCGACGTCGAAGAAACCCTGCGCCGCCACGGCATCAGACCAGTACAGGCGCTGGAAAAATTTGGCCTGCTCGATGCCAGAAAGGTCTTGCTGGCCCACTGCGTCTGGGTCGACGACGGCGAAATAAAATTGATGGCCGAGCGCAACGTAGGCGTGGCGCACAACCCGGTCAGCAACATGAAACTGGCGTCCGGTGCCGCCCCGGTGGAAAAACTGCTGGCGGCCGGTGTCGCCGTAGGCCTGGGCACCGACGGCGAAAAGGAAAACAACAACCTGGACATGTTCGAGGAAATGAAAGTCTCATCCCTGCTGGCCAAATTCGCCAGCCTCAACGCCGCAGCCCTCGACGCCTGGTCGGTGTGCCGCATGGCAACCATCGACGGCGCGCGCGCCCTGGGCATGGACAAGCAGATAGGCTCCCTGGAAAAAGGCAAGGCAGCGGACATCATCGCGGTGCGCGTTGACACGCCAAGAATGACCCCGCTGATCACCAAGGGGCCGCTGGCCAACCTTCATCACAACCTAGTCCATGCCGTTCAGGGTGGCGATGTCGACATGACCATGGTGGCGGGGCGGGTGTTAGTTGAAAACGGCCAACTGAAAAACGCCGAACTGGACATGTTGATTACAGAGGTCAACGTCAGTGCTCCCGCCTTGTTTGCCCGACGTAAAATCTGGCTGGACCAAATCGGCGTATCAGTTAACGAGCTTGGTCGAGTGGCTGCTTCATAAGGCCTATCTCCGCGATGCAGGAAAGGGGCGCGTCAATACAGGCTCCGCCCATTTCCTGACCGTGGGAAGCCCTCCTGTAGGAGCTAGCATGCTCGGTTGTCGGCCTGGAAAATCCCTCTGATTTAATCCGCCGCTTTGTAACTATGACCGTCAAAGAACGACCCATTGCAGCCACTCAGTTGTCCCTATGGAACCTGAGATCGTTTATTTCCGATTCATACCAGATATGGCAGACTCCTCGTTTTTCGCGGACGCCTTACGAGTAAACTATGGAGATTCGCCAGTTCAGAATTGGGGATGAGATTGCGTTGTTCCAAGTCTTTTACTCTGCCATCCATAAAATCGCGTCACGCGATTACACTGCCGATCAAATCGATGCTTGGGCCCCTGCTGATCTTGATCAGGTCGGTTAGCGACGGCCTGACTTCGTCCGTCGCTATGCATAGTTAAACCTCAGTCTGTCCATCTCCAAGGCGTCATCGAGCTCGATCCCATAATCGAATGGTGCACTCCAGCTACGTATGGCCGACCAGCAGAAGCTTAGGAGTAACGGGCACGACCTGGCGCGGTGGAAACCTCAGCTCTGCGAATCAGTCGAGTGCACTTGATGTCGCATTTAACCGACGACCGCTCCTGGCCGACAGCTACCGGTCATGAAAGGCAGGAATCGCCCCATTGCAACCGCTGGGGAAAAAGCTGGAATCGGCAAGGAGCTGCCGTAGTGTCTCAGCGGCAATTCACGCGGATATACCACACGTAACCAGTGGGTCAGAAAAAAAACCTGTCGTCGACTGGTTCACGATGGCGATGTGGCACATTTCTCTGTAAATTCCACACGCAGGCAGGTATCAATTTGCCATCATCCAAAAAATAGACCGGCAAGGAGCCGTCATGCAGAAAACGTTTCGCCTAACTGCACTCAGCTGCGCATTCCTTATGGTGGCCGGATGCAGCAGTCAGCAAGTGCAGGGCTTAAAAGACTCCGTACATACCATTGGCAAGGACTACGGCATGCCTGTGCTCTGCGGAGTAGGGATTATTGCCGGCGGCGCAGCTGGATACGCACTCAAAGGTAAGGATGGGGCACTTATTGGCGCTGCAGCTGGCGGCGCAATTGGCTGCGCCCTGGGCTATGTCTGGCAGTCCCGTCTTCAAGAGCTGGACCGCATCGCCAAAGAAGAAAACCTTAAAATCACTACCGAGCAGCTGACTGTTGCTTCCAGCGCTGTAGTTACTGCCGTGCCGAAAGAGGCTGGCCTAGTCACCCAGATAGAAGATAGCGGCATGTTTGCCACAGACTCTGACCAGCTCACCGAAAACGGCCAGCGTGCAGTCAGCAAGCTGGCGCAGATGTACTCCAAGCCCAGCACTACCGACCAGCAAGCCGCCGCCAAACAGCTTCAAGAGCGTCGTCTGCTCGTGGTTGGCCACAGCGATGCTACCGGTAACGCTGAGTACAACCAAAAGCTGTCCGAGCGCCGGGCAAGAACCGTGGGCAAGGTGCTGATGCAAGCCGGCATCCCCGCCACCGCGATCTACTACCAGGGTGCTGGATCCTCTCGCCCAATCGCCGACAACAGCGATCCGTTTGTGCGTGGCCAGAACCGCCGCGTAGAAATCGTCGAACTGGCCAACGAGCAAGCGCTGGTCATGCGTGCCCAGGCTGAGGCCGGCAACACCAAGTACCTGCAGTACGGCACCTCCCCGACCGTCAAGCCAAGTACAGCCACCACCCAGACCGTCAAGTCTTCTGGCTCCGCAAGCGCTCCGGTAGCCACTCAGAAGCCTGCTTCTGGGACTGCCGTCGCCAGCACCAGCAGCGCCGCAAAGCTGGTTACCAAGGCTAAGCCTGCTGTCGATTTCGCTGGCAAGCCGGCTGATGCATACAACTGGTCCATGGCCCACAACATCAAGCCCAAGAGCAGCGGCTTTGAGCTGATCAGCTCCGCACGCGCCAGCGAAATGCCAATGGCCAGCTGCGAAGCTGACATGCCGCGTAATGCCGGTGAAGTCCTGAGCATGGCTGATGACGAGCCTCTGCAGCGTCATGCAACCAAGGACTATCTCCCGGGCTACAACAACCGCGTGTGGGCCAACACCGTAAACGGTCACCTGGTCACGGTGTCGCCTGTTTCGATCCTGCGCGAGAACGCGCAAGTTGATCGCCAGCCGATTCTCCAGGTCGTTAAAGACTACGACCAAAACAGCAAGAACAAGGCGCAAACGTTCAAGGCCGTGGCCAACACCTACGAAGGCGAGAGCCAATTGCTGTACCGCGTATTCGCCAGCGATGCCAAGGCATCGGTTTCCTGCATGGACCTCGTGTTCAGCAAGGGCAACGCCAAGGTTACCGAAGGTGCCCTGTTCTATGCCGCCGGTTCGGATGCCTACGTGGCGCCTTACGTGCCAATTCCTGCCACCAAATAAAGCAAGTCACGGAAGGCCTAAATGGAAGACTTATCTCTAGCTGCACTCAAATCGTTGATCCTTGCCAACCAAATGCTGACCACCGGCATCATCTCGCTGCTCGTGAGTGCCGTGGTCGTCTGGAAGTACTGGGAACAGGTTTCCTACTTCCTGATCCGCGTATGGCATAGCTTCCCCCTGATCGGCACTGTCGCTCGCCTGTCGCGCAAGCCGTCCTCGGTCGATAGCGATGGCTGGATCAACCACGAAGTTACTCTGGCCGGCGTGTACTACCGCGAGTTCAAAAAATACATGAAGGGCCCGGAGGCCTATTACGCCTCCCTCGACTACCTGGCCAAGGCCGGTGAAGCCGGCCGCTCTCCCCGCCCGGCATGGGTTCTGTTCCTGGTAGTTGGCCTGGTCCTGATCGAGGCGATGGGTTTTGCCTACGTGCTCGCAGGCTGGATGAACATGGATGCCTCTACCAATGACCGTCATCTGCTGACGGCTGGTACCGCAATCCTGCTGGCAGTGGCATCGGCGATTTTTGCTGAGGCCGCCGGCCACACCGTGCATCACAACACCTTGATTGCCCGTGCACGTCACTGGTGGCAGGGCGAAGAGCCGAGCAAGCGCTCCCGCACCCTGAAGGCCAACAAGGCAATCAACCTGGAAGATTCGTTCTCCGATAGCAACAGCCCTGACTATGAGCAACTGCTGGCTCGCGTGAAGGACGTTAACTCCAACGTGTCCCGCAAGTTCCTATGGCTGATCATCTGCGGTGTCTTCGTCGCCTGCATGGCCATTGGCGCCTTCGTAGTCCGCTCCGCCACTCTGGACAGCATCGAGACCGAGATGGTCAACAGCATGCGTACGGAAGCCTCCGCTCAGAGCGACAGCAGCGTTGGCTCGCCGTTTGACCTGCCGGAAGAGTCCCAGGCCATCAACGATAAAGCTCAGGACGCCACCATCGAAGACAAGATGACGGCCATCCGCCAGGCCAGCCTGACCACCTACGTCATGCTGTCCCTGATCTACATCGCCATCCAAGGCATCAGCATCTGGCTGGCCAGCAAGTACCACTTCGCCGGTACTCATTCCCACACCGCATGGCGACTGACGCACGAGTACGCCACTGCCGAGGAAATGATGGACGCCATGGACCAGCATCGCACTGCCATCGCCAGCCATGCTGACGATAAGCTGCGCCGACTCCAGACGGCACTATCCAGTCGCGACCATACCAACTCTGGCGTGCTCGGCGCCCTGGAAGGCGAGAATTCGGCCCACCGCAACTTCTTGGCCTACGTCGAGTACAAGGCTGGCAAGGTATCCCAGAAAGCTGTTGCCCAGCCCGCACCTGCTGCACAGCCTGCACCTGTAGCTCCGGTTGCTCCGATGGCCCAGGTAGCTCAGGTTGAAGCCCCTGCTTCTCCGGCTGTAGCAGCTACCGCCCCTGCACCTACTGCTGAGCCGGCCGCCGCTATCAAAGCCTCTGACTTCCATGATGTCACCGGCCTGCCCGAGGAAAGCCTCGCTGCGGCCAGCCGTGCTCTGAATGTCAGCGAAGCTCAGCTGCGTGATATTCGCGAACAGCAGCAGGCTCTGAAGGCTCTGGGTCTGTTCCCGGCCAAGAAAGAGGAAACACTGTCGTGAGAGCTGCCAAGGCTTTGATCCTGGCGCTGGCGCTGCCTTGTGCAGCGTTGGCCGCCGAACGGAATGACCTGCAGAGCTGCTACGACCGTAACGGCCTGACCGAGATCAAGCCGGCTGGTACTGGGCGCGAGCTGGTGGTCATCATCGACCAGACCATCCCGATGCCCGAGGATCTGCAGCGCAGCAGTTGGGGACAGGTTAACCGGTTCGTTCAGGCCGGTGATCGCGTGAAGCTATACACCTTCTCGGCATTCCTGCCAGGCGAGTATCTGCGCCTGACTTATGCCGCTGAGCTGGACATGCCGCTCGAAGGCGAAATCCGTGATGACGTGAACATGCGCAAGCTGCGTGGCCTGGACCAATGCATGACCACTCAGAAGAAGGCGTTCCAAGCTAGCTTCGGCAAGCAGTTCGTCAACGGCCTGCGCCAAGCACGTCAGGAGATCCCGAAGAGCGAAATCATGAATTCCCTGCGTAAAGTGGGCGAGGACATGCAGCGCGAACAAGGTGTGAATGATCGGGTGGTCTACCTGATCTCGGACATGCTTGAGCACTCCGACTACACCAGCTTCTACGCCTCCAACCAGATCAAGCAGCTCAACGTGAGCAACGAGCTCAAGCTCGCGCAAAGCAAAGGGCTATTCGCTGATCTGCAGGGCTCTCGTGTCTACGTTTCGGGTGCCGGCCTGGTCACCGATTCGGTGAAGCACACCTACCGCTCGGGCAAGACCATGGACGCGCTCAATCAGTTCTGGTCTCAGTACCTGAGTGCCTCTAACGCGACTCTGGCTGGATTCGGGACACCGAGTTTAAGCACTGATCTTCGCTGAGATTGATGGCTGAAAAACGCGCTTTTAACGGCATTTCAATGCTGCTAAAAGCGCAAGCTCGACAAGAAGTACAACACAACTGAAAAGGATCACTCCTGGGCGTCTGCGACAGGCAGCTCCTGGCCGTTTTCTGCCCGTCTCTCAAGGCAGAAAACGACCCGAAGCAGCCGGTCGTGGGCCATACGAATATGCGCAAGTTAGATCTCGTAATCCGATGCGGCCGATTACTGCCCTGACGACTGTAATCGCCCCTCTAATTCGGTTCCCTCCGTGGATCGACGCGTGGTAAGCGTCGCCGATCGAGGAACTAAACGGTTCTGACTGCCAAAGCTTTTTGCCGACGATACAGAATCGTCGTCGCCGTGAACCCGCATACCGCCGCGAACATCAACCAGTAGGCAGGTGATGCCTTGTCGCCCGTGGCCTGGACAAGCAGTGTCGAGATTGCTGGGGTAAAACCGCCAAACACCGCGGTAGCCAAACTGAAGGCCAGTGAAAACCCGACTACACGCACGTTCTGTGGCATGACTTCGGTCAGTGCCGCGACCATGGCGCCGTTGTAAATGCCAAAGAAGAACGAGAAATACAGCAGAACAGCGAGCAGTCGTTCGAAACTTGCCGCCTCTGCCAGCCAGTGCATGGCGGGATAGGCGGTGAAGATGCACAGCAACGATATCGCCAGCAACAGTGGCCGACGGCCAATGCGGTCGGAGAGGGCGCCGCCGATAGGCAGCCAGATAAAGTTGCTGATGCCGACCAGCAATGTGACCACCAGGCTGTCGGTGGTGCTCAGGTTCAGTACTGTCCTGCCAAACGTCGGTGTGTAGACCGTAATCAGGTAGAACGTGGTGGTGGTCATGGACGCCAGCAATCCGCCCGCCAGTACGGTGCGCCAGTTGTCACGCATCGAGCGAAAAACTTCGCGAGTGGTTGGGCGATGGCTGCGAGCAGTGAAGGCAGCGGTTTCTTCCAGTGAACGGCGAATAATGAAAATGAACGGGATGATCACGCAGCCAATGAAGAACGGAATACGCCAGCCCCAATCGGCGATTTCAGCGGCTTGCATCGTGGCATTGATCGTATAGCCCAACGCGGCCGCGACGACGATCGCCACCTGTTGGCTGGCCGATTGCCAACTGGTGTAGAAACCGGTGTGACCGGGGGTGGAAATTTCCGCCAGGTACACGGAAACACCGCCCATTTCCGCGCCGGCGGAGAAGCCCTGTAGCAGCCTGCCCAACAACACCAGAATCGGTGCCGCCACGCCAATGGCGGCGTAGCCCGGCACCAACGCGATCAATACGGTACCGGCGGCCATGATCGACAGCGTCACGATCAGCCCCTTGCGACGGCCCACCTTGTCGATGTACGCCCCCAGCACGATGGCGCCTAACGGACGCATCAGGAACCCGGAGCCGAATACCGCGAAGGTCATCATCAGCGAGGCAAACTCGCTGGTGGCTGGAAAGAAGGTCTGGGAAATGTAGGTCGCGTAGAAACCGAACAAAAAGAAGTCAAACTGCTCGAGAAAGTTACCGCTGGTGACCCGCAAAATGGCGCCCAATTTGGACCCCTTGGTTCGGGTTGTTGCCGTTGTCGTTTTCATCATGGCTACCGTTATGCTCACTATTGTTTTTGGAATGAGTGCTTTAACCGTCAGTCGCTGCCGGCGTTGATCGGGTTGGGTTGACGCTTCTCGATGGCGTGTTTGAGCAGCGCCGCGCTGCGAAAGATTCCATGGGCGAATTTGCTGTAGGGCATGGTCAGGAAAAACGCCATGACCAGGCCGAGATGAATAGCCAACATCAAGCCCAAGGCGCTGGTTTCACGCAAAGCCAGTAGCGCCAGGCCGCTTGCGCTGACCAGAAACAGCAGCGCGATGAAGCCGCGATCCATGGGTTTTTGGTTCTCATCGCCGTGCGCAGGGTTGCGACGCAGGTTCAGCCAAAGAAGACCCGCCGGGCCGATCAGCAGGCCGATGCCACCGGCGATACCCAACATCACCGGCAAGCTGAAGATCGGATAAGGCGCCGACCACTTCAGCAGATAGTGAAAGAGTGTGGCGACACTGGTGGCGGCGAAGCACAGCATGAAACCGTAAAAGGTGAGGTGGTGGAATCGACGTCGCCACAAGGTGAATTGATCGTCGGCGTTGTTGCACCCTTCGCCATGGCCGCCGTCCAGGTACTTGAGCTTCGCGACGTTGGCCGTAGCCTCCAATGCAGCGGACGTTTTCAACGGCAGTGGCGCTGCGACCGGTGAAACGTTGCGCCAGAAACGCCGCACACCCATGGTCAGGGCAAGTACCGCAAAGCCGAACACTGAGCCAAACATCAGCGCCAGGGTGTTATGCGGGAAAATCTTGTAGAAGTTGCCACCGGGAATGGCCGTGAACAGGTTGCCCATGAGCATCAGGGTCAGGCATAAAAACAACGCCAGTCCCCCACCGGAAGCCAGCGCCAGGGTCAGGCCGTTGCGCTGATACAACCTGCCCATCACTTGCGGCCAGGCGTATTCGGCGTAAGTATCCAGGCGCACTTTGGCCATGGCTTTGGGTATGTTGACGGCGAATTCGTGTGGGGCGGCGTACTGACAGGCGTGCAGGCACGCGCCGCAGTTATGGCACAAGTTCGCCAGGTAATGGATGTCGGCCTGAGTGAATTCCAGGCGCCGGGTCATCGCCGGAAATACCGCGCAAAAACCCTCGCAATAACGGCAGGCATTGCAGATGGTCATCTGCCGCTGGACTTCACTTTCGTCAAGATTCAACACCGGGATCAACCCGCCCGATGCTTGGGGATCAAACAGTTGCATGTCGAGACTCCGTGTTTACAGATGAAACGCCAAAGCCCACCGAAGCGGCCGCCTGGACGCCAGCGATGCGGCCAAACGCGGTACCGATGGCCATGCCGATGCCAGCGGTGTAGCCCTTGCCCAGAACATTGCCGGCCATCATTTCTCCCGCGACGAACAGGTTGGGGCTCGCTTTGCCGTTGAAATGCACGGCAGCGGTTTCGTCGGTGGCGAGGCCGAGGTAGGTGAACGTGACACCCGGTTTAAGCGGGTAGGCGTAGAAAGGTGGCTTCACCAATGGCCGCGCCCAATGGGTTTTGGCGGGCGTCAGTCCTTGGGTGTGGCAGTCGTCCAACGCCGTGTGATCGAACGTGCCAACGCGGCAGGCGCTGTTGTAGTCCTCGACAGTCTTGACGAATTTTTCTTGAGGCAGCTTCAACTGGCGGGCAAGGTCTTGCAGAGTATTGGCGGTGGTTCCGGGAAAGACCGGCGGCATGAAGCGGCCGATGGCTTGTTGATCGATGATCGAATACGCCTGCTGACCGGGTTGTCCAGCCACCAGACGCCCCCAGATCGCATAACGTTTTGGCCAGAAATCCTCACCTTCGTCGTAGAAGCGTTCGCCATCACGGTTGACCACCACACCCAGCGATACGCAGTCGATTCGGGTGCAGATGCCGCCGTCGTAGAGAGGCGCGCGGGCATCAATCGCGACCATGTGTGCTTGCGTCGGATCGCCGATCACATCTGCGCCAAGGTCGAGCATGCGCCGTAGCAAAATGCCGGTGTTGAATCGTGTGCCCCGGATCAGGAAATTGTCCGATGGCCATTCACCGCGTTCGTTCTGACCCCAGGCTTCGCGCAGCCATTCACGGTTGGATTCGAAGCCGCCTGCCGCCAACACGCAGGCCCGGGCTTCAATGCGTTCTGCGGCGAAACGCTGACCATCGACCTCATGTTCACCCACATGGGCGGCGACGAATTTCCCCTCATCCAACTCGATGTCGGTCACTTGCGTGTTGTATCGAACTTTTACACCCAGGCGCTCGGCGCTGCGGAAATACGCATTGACCAGCGCTTTGCCGCCGCCCATAAAAAATGCATTGGTCCGCGCCACGTGCAGTGCGCCGGACAGCGGTGGCTGAAAATGCACGCCGTGGGAACGCATCCAGTCGCGGCAAGAAGACGATGCCCGAATGGCAATGCGTGCAAGCTTTTCATCCGTGAGACCACCGGTAACCTTCAACAGGTCTTGCCAGTATTCTTCTTCCGGATAGGCATCGATCAGCACGTCCTGCGGTTCGTCGTGCATGCACCGCAGGTTACGGGTGTGTTGGGAATTGCCACCGCGCCAGATTTTCGGAGAGGCCTCCAGCAGCATCACGCTGGCGCCCGCTTCTCGCGCCATCAGAGCGGCGCACAAGGCAGCGTTGCCACCCCCTATGATTAAGACATCGATCATTATCGCTCCTCGATTGGCAAGGAAGCGGGAACGAAGTGCTCCTTGCGAGTGGGGAGAACGATAGGGTGGGGAAGGAGTGGCCGAAAGGCTGCTTTTGACGCGGGGTGTTTAGTTTTTCTAAAGGCTTTTTCGTCAGGAGAGTCTCTTGTGTCCGGGGTTGAACGAGGATTACGCGTCGACCCCTTCTATCCACGTAGCTCCAGGCCACTGTTTGTCGACGACCAACTGTCGCGCCACATCGACGATGACCAGCCGCGTTGCCAGCGCCGCCGGAGAGAGTTCGTCGTCAGCCAGCGTCGCCAGAAGATTACGCCGGCCCACATGGGGGTCGGCAATCCTGATCAGTGAAAGTCCGGACCCGTCTTTCAATGCAGCGGCCGCCCCCGGTTGTATAGTTGCCGCATGACCGGCCCGGACGGCGTTCATCAAAACTGCAAGACCGTCGACTTCCATAATGACATTGGGTGTTAGCCCGACCCGCTCGAACGCACTCATCAATGCCGAGCGCAATCCATGTTGCGCGCTGGGCATCACCAGCGGCAGGCCGCCGAGGTCGGCTAACTGCACGCTGTCACCAGATGGCGCCTGAGGCAGGCTGGGCGAGGCAATGACAAACAGTTTTTCATCCAGCAGCGGAGTAACGCTCCAGCGTTTACCCCCTTCGAGCTGGAACAGGATGGCCAGGTCAATTTGCCGTGCGTTGAGCTGCGCCGCCAAGTGGCCGGAAAGCATTTCCACCAAATGCAGTTGTATGTCCGGATAACGCGCACGCATTGCGTTGATCAACGGCAACGCGAGCACCGTCGCGGTAGTCGGCGGTAAGCCGACGCTGACATAACCGCTCATTCGCCCGCGATGGGCGGCCATGATTGCGTTTTCCGCTTGGCGTAGCGTCAATTGGGCATGGTGTAAAAACGCAAATCCGGCGCTAGTGGGCGTCACGCCGGTGGAGGTTCGATTCAGGAGGCGGGTGCACAGTTCGATTTCCAGCTTGGAGATTTGCTGACTGAGGGCTGACACACCAACGTCCAGTTCAAGTGCCGCACGCCCCAGGCTGCCAAGCTCGATGATTTTTACGAAATAGCGCAGTTGTCTTAATTCCAATGTGGCTGCTCCCCGCGAATTTGTTATTCAAATACCTGAACGTTTTGCCACGCAAGTTACGAAGCCCGAAGAGGCAGCATTGTCGCAGGTTTGGGTTGACCGTTGAGCACGTGCGCTTTGTCGTAACTAAATGGGTCAACTTGACGGTTCGCACGGGGAGTGTCGATTGACTGCTCCTGGCCGAAGCGGCCTGCTGTCGATAGTTCGACTATTCTTCTCTTCCATGGCGGCGAAACTCACCCCAAAAAGCCTGCGCAACTCCCGGGGCGGTTCCTGATGAAAAGCTGCGACGTAGAAACCAATGTCCGTAGTCGCTACGGATTACGTAGGCAGGCCAGCGGAGATTGGTAAACCCCAGTTGATGAGGTTACGCGATGCATCGCATGGTGAGACACGTTCTCTCAGCAACGGCCATCGCAGCGGCGCTCGCCGGCTGCGCCTCCCAGCCTGCGCCAACGCCGAGCCTTGACTACAAGAGCCGCGCCGTGACGCGCAGCGATGGCGGCTTGCGCGTGTCGACCGCCGTACTGTCGGCCGCAGAAAGCGAGGCGGTCTACGGCGTGCCTCTGGCGAATAGATCGATACAACCAGTCTGGGTCGAAGTCAACAATCAGGAAGATCGCGCCTACTATCTGCTTTCGCCGGGCCTGGATCCAAATTTCTTCCCCGCATCCGAGGCGGCCGAAGCATTTTTCTCAGGGACCCCTCAGGACGAGCGGACGGCGCTCGACCGGCACTTTCGTCGGCTGGCCTTGCGCAACCCTATCGCACCTGGCACGACAACCTCGGGCTTCGTGTTGACCAATCTCGACGAGGGGTTCAAGTTCGTTAACCTCGATCTGGTGGCAAACGGGCGGTCGAGGCATTTCTCTGTCCTGGCCCTCGTGCCGGGGCTGCGCGCCGATTACCACATCAGCGAAGTGTTCAGGCAGGGCATCGCGCCCGAAGACATTGTGAATTACACGGATGACGCCAGTTTCCAGGCGGCGCTGGAGGCGCTGCCGTGCTGCGTCACCAACGAGGAGGGTTCCAGCAACGGCGATCCGCTGAACCTGGTGGTCGTCGGCGGGCTCGATGATGCCTTCCCTGCATTCGCACGTCGCGGCTGGCGTGGGACCGAGGAGAAGTGGTCGGGGTCGATCATGAAAGTGGTCAATTCGGCGCTTTCCGGCGAGCGCTATCCCTATGCGCCGGTGAGCGATCTCTATCTGTTTGGGCGGGCTCAGGACCTTGCCTTGCAAAAGGCGCGTGACAACGTCCACCAGCGCAATCACCTGAGGCTGTGGCTGAGCCCGATGCAATATCACGGCAAGCAGGTGTGGGTGGGACAGATCAGCCGTGATATCGGCAGCCGGATGACCGTGCATACTGCGACGCTGACGACGCACAAGATCGACCCTGACGTCGACGAAGCACGCAGTGCGCTGACACAGGATATGGCGTATTCGGTGACGCTGGCCAAATTCGGCTTTGTGAAGGGGGTGGGGGCCGCGCCCCAGAGCGCGCCGCGCGAGAACCTGACGACCGATCCTTACTACACGGATGGGCTGCGCTGTGTCCTGGTATTCGACCCCACGCACACCTCCCTGGGGCAAATCGAATTCTTTCTATCACAGGGCATCTACGAGAAGGGCGGACAACCACCGGGGCGGGTCAAGCCATGAGCCGCTTGCCGTCGGGGGATACTCCGCGATGTGCAATACGCTGCTTGCGCACCCTGGGTTGTGCAGCGATGCTTGCACTCGCCGTTGCTTGTTCGACCTGGCAGGCGCCTGCCGATTTCAGTACCTCCGGATTGCGTGAACGTGCGCAGACGGCCACCCGTCACGAGATACGCGTCAGCGCCGCCGTGCTCAGTGCCGAAGACAGGCGGCAAATGCTGGGGGTCGAGTTGGACAGGACGCGTGTGCAGCCCGTGTGGGTCGAAGTCCAGAACCGGTCTGCCGAGCCGCTCTTGTTGCTGCGGCCGGGAACCGATCCCGATTATTTCTCGCCACTGGAAGTCGCCTGGTCCATGCACGGGTTATTCGCCCCGGCAGCGAACGCGCGCATCAATGCACACCTGGACCAACTGGGGTTCAAGAATCCCGTCCTGCCAGGCGAAACGAAAGCGGGCTTGCTGTTCATCAACCCGGAGCGCGCTACGCGGCTGCTGAATATCGATCTGCTGCAGAGAAAGACGCTGATCCCGTTCTCTCTCTTCTTGCGGGTGCCGGACGATGCCGGGGAAAAATGGTTTGCCGAAGGCTTGTTCCAGCATCAAGGTTCCGAGATCAAGGATTATGACGACCTGGTCGCGTTGCGTGCCGCGCTGGAGCGTCTTCCCTGCTGCGCCACTGACGCGAACGGCAGGGCGCAGGGCGATCCGTTCAATGTGATTCTCGTCGGTGAGTTCGCCGATATCGCCACCGCCTTTGTGCGGCGCGGCTACCGGCGTTCCACGCACCCCGCGGATGCGGCCGAACGTGCGTTCGGCCGCATGCCCGATGCCGTGGTGCGCAAGCAATCGCAAGCCGGAGCGCCGGCGACCTGGGTGCGTTTGTGGATCATGCCAATGCGCTTCGAGGGTCACTCCGTCTATCTCGCGCAGGTCGCACGACCGACCGGCGGACGCTTTGCACCGCGCGAGGCGCAAAATCTCGTCTTGCATGAGGACGTCGATGAGGCGAGGAATTTGCTGATCCAGGACATGATGTATTCGGCCGGCCTGGACAAGCTCGGGTTCGTTACTGGCGTCGGTCACGTGTCCCAGGCACAACCGCGAACGACGTTCAGTGGTGCCCATTATTTCAGCGACGGTCTGCGTGCGGTCATGTTCTTTGCGACGCGACCGCTCAGCCTGTCGCAGGTGCAGATGCTCGATTGGGAACCGTATCTGGACTGGCACCAATCGCCTGCACGCAAGGAGGTCGACGATGCCAGCAAGTAACCTGTTCGGCAGGCCGGATGACTCGGCCGGCCGTGTGTGCGGTGCGTACCCATTGTTGCGCAGCGCTGGCATGGCATGGTTGATGATCGCTGCCGGCCATGGGCTCACCGCCTGCGCACCCGCGCCGCTGATGGCCTACTCGCCGGACACACCGCCGCTGGTGCTGGTCCCTGCGTCGCAGGCCGGCGTGCAGGACAAGCGGGGGCGCTTTCGCGAGATTTTTTGCTCGATCCTCAATACACGAGGAAGCGAGATTCCCGATAGCCGCCCTTGCGAGGAGGCACTGACACGCGTCGGCAGCGAACCTGCAGGCACTGGCAAACCCGTCGATCTCGGTCAATCGAAACGCCGTCTGATCGGCGCTGTGGTGGCCGGCGTCGGCTACGAATGCTTCGAGCAATGGCTGCAAGCGCCCGGCAGCGTAGCGGTTCATTTGCGTCAGTTCGGCTATGACCTGGTGCAGATGAAAGTCGACGCCTTATCGAGTTCCGCAAAGAACGCTCGGCAAATACGTGACGCGATCATGGCGATGCCAGCCGAAGCCGGACCGCCGCGCCTTGTCCTGATCGGTTATTCGAAGGGCGCGCCCGACATTCTCGAAGCAATGGTCAATTACCCGGAAATCCGCGGCCGCGTGGCGGCAGTGGTCAGCGCAGCCGGCTCGGTCGGCGGCTCGGCGCTGGCCAACGATGCCGAGCAGTACCAGGCGGACCTGTTGCGACACTTTCCCGGTTCGACCTGCGATTCGGGCGACGGTGGCGCGATCGACAGCCTGCGACCCGCAACGCGCAAGAACTGGCTGGCGCAGCACCGGCTGCCGTCCGATCTGAACTACTATTCGCTCGTTACCTTCCCGCAGCCGGATCACATCTCGGCCATACTGAAATCGAGTTACAACAAGCTGGCGCAGATCGATGCCCGTAACGACAGCCAAGTGATTTTCTACGATCAGATAGTGCCGGGCAGCCGCCTGATGGGCTATATCAACGCCGATCATTGGGCACTGGCAGTGCCGATCGCCCGAACGCATTCGACCCTCGGTTCTCTATTGGTGACCCAGAATGCCTATCCGCGCGAGGCGCTGGCGGAGGCGATGCTGCGCTTCGTCGAAGAGGATCTGGCGGCATCTGAGCATTTGAGCATTAAGTAAAATAACAACAATGGGTGGAATCACGAGAACGGGAGAGGCGGCACAATATTTGGTGCCTAATCGGCAAGAGTGGTCTGCAGCAAAGCTCATTGGCGAAATCGACAATTAGGAATTAGTATGGATATTCAAGCGTTAAAACAGACCGCAATCGAATTGCGAAAACAACTGGAATTGTATAAGGACAAAGAGCCGGCAGCACTGGCTTTGTACGGGCAAATGGAATATTTGATATCCGCAGCTGAGCGTGGTGAGATCAATACCCAAGTTGAAGCAAGGGATATACCAGGCCATCGCATCATGGATGAGTCAAGCCTTCGGAAATACCGGGAGCTTTCGGATGCTTATAGCAATTTTTATGTTGAACTTATCGAGGGTCGTGGCTCGGACACGCTTAAAATGATAGAGGAAATCATGAAAAAAGTCAGACCGTAAATTAGCTATTTCTCGGTTAAGCTTGCACTGATATTCACCAAAAAAACAGAATTAATCGGCGATGTGACAACTGCCCTTACTGTTGAGTGGTCAGCAGTACAGCTAATGGGTAACTTTCCGGGCATCCATAAGCAGTGCTTCGCGGCAGTTACTAGCTGACAACCTGTAGATCCATATCTTGCGCAGATCTAGAATGTGTTGGCCTTCCTCGCCGCCGATCCTGGTACGGGTTCCATGACTGAGCACGCAAGTTACCACCACGTTAGTGAAGTTCCCGGCCTCGTGCTGGGCTCGGCGCGCCTGACGGATGCCGGTTTCGATCGCCATTACCACCTCGACTTCCACGTTGGCTTCGTGACCGAAGGCATCCAGCGTCATCGATCCAAAGGCGAGTCGTTCCTGCTGGGGCCGGGCAATATTGCCCTGATGCCGCCGGGCGAAATCCACGACGGCGTGGCCGAAGGCGGCGGCCCCTACACGCTCAAGACATTCCGTTTGTCCCAGTCGCTGGTCGCGAGCCTCGCAGAGGACATCAGTGGTCGGCCCAGTGAGCTGGAGCTGGCCGGCATGTTGCTCGAAAACACCGGGCTTGCCGGCCACCTGCGCGGCTTGCACGAGGCCATGCAGCAGGCCATCGGCCCTGGCGGTCTCGCGGTGCAGGCGCAATGGCTGACCCTTGTCGAGGGTCTGTTGCGTCAGTCGCGGGTGATCGTGCCCGAGGCGATTTCTGGAGCGCTCTCGCCCCTGCAATGGTCACGCCTCAGGGACTATTGTTTCAGCCACATCGATCAGCGCATTACCCTGGATGACCTCGCCGGTCTTTGCGGGTTGGGCCGGTTTTCGTTTCTCAAGCAGTTCAAACGGACCATCGGCATGACACCGCACGCATGGCTGCTGCGACTGCGTCTTGAACAAGCCTGTGGCCTGCTGTCGCGCAGCGAACTGCCGATCATCGATGTCGCCCACGCGGTCGGGTTTTACGATCAAAGCCATTTCAACCGTGCGTTTCGACACGCATTCGGCGTCGCGCCTTCACGCTACAGACATTGAGTGTCGGCGTTTCGCTGGCCGGCAATTTTTTACAAGCCTGGGCACCGTCCCTCACCCTAGGATGCGCAAAACCGGACGACTCTTCTTCGCCCGTGCAGCCGAGGACAGGTAGATGAACGCTGAATCAAACCAACCGCTCGCATTGAGTTTTGCCAGCGACAACATCGCGGGGGCCTCAAAGGAAGTGGCGCAGGCCATGATCAGGCACAGCACCGGCCAGGCCAGTGCGTACGGCACGGACGAACTCTCCCTAAAGGTCAAGCTCAAGCTCAGCGAGATCTTCGAGCGCGACGTGGAGGTCTTTCTCGTCCCTACCGGCACCGCCGCCAACAGCCTGTGCCTGAGTGCGATGACGCCACCCTGGGGCAACATCTATTGCCATCCCGCCAGCCATATCAACAACGATGAATGCGGCGCCCCCGAGTTCTTTTCCAACGGCGCAAAGCTGATGACCATCGACGGCCCCTCGGCCAAGCTGGATGTCATCCGCCTGCGCGAACGGACAGGTGAAAAGGTTGGAGACGTGCACACGACTCAACCTGCCTGCGTCAGCATTACCCAGGCCACTGAAGTCGGTAGCCTCTACAGCCTGGACGAAATCGCCGCCATCGGTGAGGTGTGTAAGGCAAGCGCCCTGGGGTTCCACATGGACGGTTCGCGGTTCGCCAACGCGTTGGTTGCCCTGGGCTGCTCCCCGGCGCAGATGACGTGGAAAGCCGGGGTGGATGCGCTCTCGTTCGGGGCTACCAAGAATGGTGCGCTGGCCGCCGAAGCGATCGTCCTGTTCAACCCCACGCTTGCCACCGAGATGAGCTATCGCCGCAAGCGCTCCGGCCATCTGCTCTCCAAGATGCGTTTTCTGTCGGCGCAGATCGATGCGTACCTCACCGACGACCTGTGGCTACGTAACGCACGCCAGGCCAACACAGCCGCCCAGCGCCTGGCCCGTGGGCTGGCGGGTCTG
The DNA here is from genome assembly GCF_046042685.1 of Pseudomonas sp. PLMAX. Taxonomy (NCBI): domain Bacteria; kingdom Pseudomonadati; phylum Pseudomonadota; class Gammaproteobacteria; order Pseudomonadales; family Pseudomonadaceae; genus Pseudomonas; species Pseudomonas sp. PLMAX. Next base: position 2,343,147 of record NZ_CP064949.1, read on the forward strand.
CGAGGCGTTGAAGTCATGGCCGGCGCCGAGGCCAACATCCTGTTTTGCAAGCTGGATTCGGCAATCATCGCAGCCCTGCTGAAGGCCGGGTTCGGGTTCTACCATGATCGCTGGGGGCCAAACATCGTGCGCTTTGTCACCTCGTTCGCGACCACTGCCGAGGATGTCGATCATCTGCTGAGTCAGGTCCGGCGAGTGATCGATACGCTGAGCGCGTAAGCATTTGCCGCGCCGTTAGTGTCGGTCTGGGCATGCTCTGGCTACCGCAGTACATGGCCAAACCGCACCTGGTCAGCGGCGAGCGGCTGCCGCTGTTCAAGGCCTGGCACATGGTGCTGATGCCGATGTACCTGGCCTTCCCGCCGAATCGCCATGTCAGTGCCAAGGTACGGGTTTTTTTCGATTGGGTAATGGAATTGATGGCTGAGCATGCGCCGGTGGTTGGTCGGGGTTGATGATGGAGGGGCGATGTAGCTCCACGCATTGCCACCGAAGAACTCAGTCACCTGGAGATCGTCGGTTCAATCATCGTGATGCTCAACAAGGGTGCCAAAGGCCGCCTGGCCGAAGGCGTGGAAGAGGAGGGCGAGCTGTATCGCGCAATCAATGGCGCCGGTAATGACTCGCACATCACCTGTCTGCTGTACGGCGCCGGTGCACCACTGACCAACTCTGCTGGAGTGCCATGGTCGGCAGCTTACGTCGATACCGGTCTCATGTCCGAACCGTCCTGATTGCCGTTGCATCAGGCCTGATGGAGCCTTTAGCCGCTGTTGTCGGCCTCGCATTTCAACCAGTTTCGCCTTGGGCTACCCCGTCGCTTTAGGCCTTGCAGCAGGGGCGATGATTTTTGTTGTCTCCCATGAGGTCATACCCGAGGCACATCGCAATGGCCACCAAACGCCCGCGACGTTGGGGCTGATGCTGGGGTTCGGGGTCATGATGTTTCTCGATACGGCATTGGGCTGACCGCCTTACCCGTTCGAACCGGATAAGGCGCCTGAGAGGGGAAGATTTCAATGCACGAGATTATCAGTGCACAGGATTTGAATATTGACCTGCAAAGCGCCAATGAAGAGGGCTTGTTCAAATGGCTGGTCGCCAGTTTTTTAATGGGCAAAAGGATTCAGGCCCGGATTGCCGCGCAAGCGTATCGAGTGATTGTCGATAAGCATAAGCGTGACACACCGGGCAAGCTCGCCCACAGTACCCATCGGGAACTCGTGGCCATGTTGGGCGAGGCGCATTATGTGCGCTATGACGAAACTACCTCTGCGCGTCTGTTGGCCCTGGCTCACAAACTCAACAATGAGTACGCAGGGAAGGTGAGTAATATCGTCAGCGCGAGCGCGGATCGCCGGGACTTTGAGAATCGGCTCATTGCCTTTGAAGGTATTGGTCCCAAGACGGTCGAAATTTTCATGCGCGAGGCGTCACGAGTGATCCTGTGAACGCGCAATAGCGACGAGGGACAGGCCGAGCAGAGCAAGTCGTTCAAAAAAAGCACCGGAGACAACCTCAACATGGCGAACTTTCTTTCGATCTACCAAGTCGATTAGCTATCAGCCTCATGCGCAACAGTAGAGGGTGCGCAAGCCCTGGCTAGTGGCTCGCGATTGATCCAGAACAAATATTAAAAAATGGTGATCGCGATGAATTGTCTTATTTGTGTCGGTGTCGCACAGCGCATTCAATGCGACGGCCCATGGGAAGAAAGAGACTGTCCGGACTGTGGTCGCTACCGTGTTTCAGATGAGCTCATCCTGGCCTTGATTGATCAGGGGCAGATCTTCGACGTCAGCAAGACGAGGGATATGCTCAATGGCCGGCGTCTGGAGGATGCTATTCCGACAATTGAAATCCATGAGGCGCTACTGGTGCCTTGATAGGGTCGCGCAAGCCATGCCAACGCAAAAAATAACCGTTGAAGGCTTGCAGTTGAATGTTTCAATCCGCGGCCAAGGCTCACCGCTGCTCTTGCTCAACGGCCTGGGTGGTTTGATCCGTACCTTCGATCCCCTGCGCGATGAACTGATGGATTTCAGGACCATTACGCTGGACGTGCCCGGGGTCGGAAAATCGCAAATGCCCCGCTGGCCGATGCGTCTGCCGCGCCCTGCTTTCCCAAGCTGCGCAGTCGGCCCGATGCACGCGGCTATCGTTTCAGCAGAGCTGCCAGCAATGCACTCATATCGCGCCAGTGCGACCCCTCCCAGTAAACCCGTTGGCAGGCGTCGCAGTGCAGGAAGTGCGAATGGAGGGCCGCAATGCGTGGCGGCACCCGTGGCCGAGCCCGTTCCGGACTGAGCTCGTGCAGCGGCAGGTTGCAGTGAAGGCACAGGCTGAAGGGTCGCGCACAACGCGCCAGGTCGAGGCGCTCGAACAATTCGCGCAGCTGCAGCGATGGTTTAAGGGCATGCACATAACAGCCGTGGCTGATGATTCGGCGCTTGAGCAGGTCGCGGTCGCGCGTCAGCACGATGCGTCCGTGCTGCGCAGCGATCTCGGCGATCTCGCCATCTTCGAAGGCATTGTCGTAGAGGGTATCGAAGCCGCTCATGCGCAGCAGCCGGGCCAGCCCGCCAAGGTGTGCGTCCGCGACGAAGCGCAGCACCCGTAAAGGTTGCGCACGCACCTTGAGCAGCGGGCTGATGTCCAGCGCTTCGAACTTGGGATACACCGCCAGCCGGTCGCTGTCGAGGATCACCCGCTCGAAGCCCACCGACTCGCCGTTCAGCAGCACCAGCTCGACCTCGGTGTGCGGTACCCCGAGGGCCTCGATCATGTGCTTGACCGTCGCCCCTCGCGCGCACTCGCAGGTAAAGGGTTGCCGCCGCCGTTCGGCGGGCAGGAAATCGTTGAGCTCCTCATAGAAGCGGAAGGTTGCGCTGGTCATGCTCAACAGTATGGCAGGGCTGCAGGCACACAGCCCTGCCAACCGATTCAGCGCAGGTGCACGTAGGTACCCGGCGCAGCCTCGGCAGCGGCATAGGCCCTGTTGCCGAGTTTGCGCGGAGCCTTTTTGTGATCGCCCGAGCGTGCCTGCAGCCAGGCCAGCCAGTGGGGCCACCAGGACCCGGCCTGTTGACTGGCAGTATCCATCCACTCCTGAGCCTCGACGGGCAGGTTGCTGTTGGTCATGAAGCGCGCCTTGGGGTTGCCCGGCGGGTTGAGGATGCTCTGGATATGCCCGCTGTTGGACACCACGAACTCGCCCTGGCCGCCAAACAGATGCATGGAGCGATAGCAGGCGTCCCACGGGGTGATGTGGTCGCTCATGCCTGCGATGCAGTAGAAATCACTGGTGACCTGGCCGAGGTCTATCGGTGTGCCGCCGACCTCCAGGGCGCCGGCGCGGGCGAACGGGTTGGTCTGGTACATATCGATGAATTCGCCGTGCAGCGTGGCGGGCAGGTTGGTCGTGTCGTTGTTCCAGTAGAGGACATCGAAGGCCGGCGGCTCGTTGCCGAGCAGGTAGTTGTTGATCCAGTAACTCCAGATCAAGTCATTGGGGCGCATCCAGGCAAAGACCTTGGCCAGCTCGCGGCCCTCGAGCACGCCCGCCTGACAGGAACGGCGCTTGGCGGCCGTCAGGGTCTTCTCGTCGGCGAACAGCCCGACCTGGGTGTCGGGGCGTATGTCCAGCATGCTGACCGCCAGGGTAAAGGCATTGATCTTTTTCTCGTCCAGGGCGGCGTAGTGACCCAGCAGCGAGGACAGGGTGCAGCCTCCGGAACAGGCGCCGAAGGTGTTCAGGTCGGCGCTGCCGGTGATCGCAAGCACCGCGTCGATCGCTTCCTTCAGGGCTTCCACGTAGCTGGTCAAACCCCATTCGCGCTGGGCCTTGCCCGGGTTGCGCCAACTGATGGCGAAGGTCTGGATACCGCTGCCGAGCAGAAAACGGATCAGGCTCTTCTCCGGCGTCAGGTCAAACAGGTAGAACTTGTTGATCTGCGGCGGCACCACCAGAAACGGACGCACCTGCACCTGCTCGGTACGGGGCTTGTACTGGATCAACTCCAGCACCTCATTGCGAAACACCACCGCACCTTCGGTGATGCCCAGGTTGTGGCCCACCTCGAACGCCGTCTTGTCCACCTGGCTGGGCATGCCGCCGTTTTCGAGCAGGTCCCGGGTCAGCTGCGAGAAGCCATCGAGGATGCTCTTGCCGCCGGTTTCAAAGAAGCGCTTCAGTGCGACCGGGTTGGCCAGGGTGTTGGTCGGCGCCATCGCATCGGTCAGCAGGCCGATGACGAACTGACCACGCTGAGCGTCCTGTTCGCTGAGGCTGCTGGTGCTGATCCAGTCGTTCATCTCCTGGCACCAGGCCAGGTAAGTCTTCATGTAGCGACGGTAGAGCGGGTTGCGCTGCCAGGTCAGCTCGTCGAAGCGCTTGTCTCCCGCCGCGGGCTTGAGCGGCGAGCGGTCGAGCAATACATTTTTCAGCTCGATACCGAATGCGGCCATGTGCCGAGCGCTGTGCACGGGCTGCTTCAACACTTGTCGCAGGACCATGCGGGCGGTACCGAGCAGGTCGCGCCCGCGAGGGCCGACCGCCGGATTGAGGTTCAATGTGTGTATTGCGGCTTGCTGGGAGAGTTCTTTATTTTTCTTGTTCATTGTGCTGCTCCGGAAAGGCCCCGAAGACGGGCGCCCGGCAGTTAAAGGGCTGCGAGCAAGCCGTGCATCGTAAAAGGCACGGCTGGTCACGCAGATCTTGAGCAGCAGCTTATAGAGGGGGGAACGGCAAACATTTCATTTGACGACAACGTCTTTTCACTTCATGACAATCCATGACCTTTTATCCGCGATTTGCTGAATCGCTCGGGACGACAGGATTCAAGGGCAGGGATACCTTGTCGTCGACTATTTCCTCGCTGGCAAGTCGGCCCACGATCGCCGCCAGCGTGACGCCAGGATGCATGGCGCAAACGTACACTCCATCGATATCGGACAGATAGCCAATGATGGGGATGCCATCGACAGGCATTGGCCTGAGTCCAGCCAAGTGATACACCAGGGACGCGCCCACAATGCCTGCCCCGATGACGACCACTCGCTTGCCTGCGTTATTTTCCATGACAGCTTCCGTTCTGTTGGCCTGATTAAAGTACTGGATCCGGGCTAGTGCTCCAATGTCTTCGCCATGATGATGGTGCGCTCGGATTGGTGAAATTCGTCGCGGATTTTCTTGAAGCCAAGCGCAGCGTAAAAACCTTGCGCAGTGATTGAAGAGGGGACACGCAGGAGGCTGACGCCATCTTTTATGGCGATCGATTGAATCATCGCCATCAACTGTCTTCCGATGCCTTTCCCTTGCCAGGTTGGGTCGACAAACACGCTTCGGACGACGTCCTTATCAAGACTGGCTGTTGCAACGATATGACTGTCGGTTGTTGCTACTAGCACCTGACGCCGGGTCAACAAATCAAGGATCGCCGATGGAGAAAAACTTGACTCCACTTGATCGATGATTGCGGATGAATAGTCCAGGGTATTGGACTCGCGAAGGGTGCCAATGATGATCCGACTGATTGCCAGTGCATCTGCATTGGTTGCGTTTCGAATCAGGCAACTCATTCAGGTGGCTCCTTGCGTGTGATCCCTTGATCGTAAAGGGATGTGGCGTTACTGGCGAGTATGAAAGGCGCCTGATGTATTGCGAACGCTGCATCGATTGGACATTGACTCGTTCAGATGACTGCTTTTGGCCGTTTTTTTGTTTGTTATGGACTCCCGATTGTTCCAGTCAGTCAGACCACCCACTGATAGCGCGCCCAACGATGGGCTGTTCACTACTTGCTTGATGCGTACAGCATCACGAGCACCCGGAAGAATCAAGTGACGCCACCGCTTACATCCGGTGATGTTCCAACAAGAAGTCCACGAACAACCGCACCCGAGCCGGCATTGCCGAGCCGCCTACGAACACCGCATGAATCGGCTCCTGGTCGCCGGGGTTCCAGGCTTCCAGCAGCGGTATCAGGTCACCGCGCTGCAGATCCTCGCTCACGCTGAACTCGCCGATACGCGCAATGCCGGCACCTACTCGCGCGAGTTGTGCCAGCGCTTCACCACTGCTGCATTCGATGTTGCCGCTGACCTTCAGGGAAAACTCTCTTGCGTCACGGATGAACGGCCAGTTGGGTTCGGCACGCCGGAAGTTGAAGCGTAGGCAGTTGTGCCGTAGCAGGTCTTCCGGTTCCTGGGGGATGCCGTGCCGCTGCAGATACTCGGGCGATGCCACCACTACCTGGCCGGTGTTGCCGATCCTGCGCGCGGTCAGCGGGCTGTCGGGCAGATGGCCAAAGCGCACCGCGACGTCGGCCTGGCCGCCGAGAATGTCGACCACTTCGTCGCCGAGGGTGAGGTCGACGACGATGTTCGGGTAGCGGGCGCTGAATGCTGCCACCAAGGGAACGATGGCCAGTCGCCCATGGCCAAGGGCAGCGCTGACCCGCAATCGGCCCCTTGGTACGCCCTGGTCGGCGATGGCTTCTTCAACCTCGGCCATGTCGGCCAGGATACGCCGGGCGCCGCGCAGGAAAGCCTCGCCCTCGGCGGTGAAGGTGATCGCTCGGGTGGTGCGCAACAGCAGGCGCGTGCCAAGACGTTGTTCGGTACGCGCGATGATCCGGCTGACCGCCGAGGGTGTCAGCCCCAATGCACGCGCGGCGGCCGACAGGCTGCCTTCCTGCGCCACCGTGGCGAACACTTCCATTTCACCTGACCTGCCGTTGAAGTCCATTTGTGCCTCTTACGCAAAGGTGATTGCCGAAAATGCTATCTACCGCCTGAAAAGGTTGGATCGTGGCATTGGCGGCATAGATAAGGAGCCTTCCATGCGTATCAATCCACCACTTGTCGCACTCGCCATCGGTGCTTTTGGCATCGGCGTTACCGAGTTCGCCCCCATGGGCATGTTGCCGGGCATCGCTGCGGATCTCGGCGTTTCCATTCCCGCCGCAGGTCTGTTGGTCAGTGCTTACGCCCTGGGCGTACTGCTCGGCGCGCCGCTGATGACCCTGACCACCGGCAGGATTCCCCGGCGCTATCTGCTGATCGGACTCATGGCGATTTTCACCCTGGGTAATCTGATGTCAGCCCTGGCCACCGATTACTACAGCCTCATGGTCGCCAGAGTGGTGACTTCACTGAACCACGGGGCGTTCTTTGGCGTTGGCTCCATCGTCGCCGCCAGCGTCGTCGCTCCGCAGAAACGAGCCGGGGCGGTTGCGGCGATGTTCATGGGCCTGACCCTGGCAACCATCGGCGGTGTGCCGCTGGCCGCCTGGTTTGGCGAACTGTTCGGCTGGCGCACCGCATTCTGGGGTATCACCGGCCTCGGCGTGGTGGCCATGACCGCGTTGTGGTTCGCCCTGCCGAACCTGCCGGCGCCGAAAAGCGTCGGCGTACTGGCCGAAATTCGGGTACTGGGCCGTGGCCCGGTGCTGGGGGCGTTGGCCCTGACCGTCGTCGGCTCGGGTGCAATGTTTACCGTCTTCACCTACATCGCGCCGATCCTCAGCAGCGAGACCCATGCGTCCACCGCCTACATCACCGCCATGCTGGTGCTGTTCGGTGTGGGGTTGACGCTGGGCAACATGTGGGGCGGCAAGGCCGCCGACCGCTCGATAGATCGCACACTGATCGTTTCGCTGAGTGTGCTGATTCTCGTCTTGCTGGCGTTCACCGTGCTGATGCGTTGGCCGCTGCCGGCCGCCGTTGCCATCCTGATATGGGGTATCGCCAGCTTCGCCCTGGTGCCGCCGCTACAGATGCGCGTCATGGAGGCTGCGAAGGACGCGCCCAATCTGGCCTCGGCGGTGAACATCGGTGCCTTCAACCTGGGCAACGCGATTGGTGCGGCGCTGGGTGGAGCGGTGATCAATGCCGGTCTGGGTTATCCGGCGATTTCCCTGGCCGGAGCGGCAGTGGCGGGTCTGGGGCTGATGATGGTGTTGGCTTTTGCCTGGCGTTCCAGAACGATTGCAGCTGCGGTGGTGTGAGGGGGGGTAGTCACCATTGATGAGTGACGACTAGCGGCCAGTTGTTGCCTGTCGCGAAGGACTGCAAGCGACCCATTGCTGTCCTTCATTGGAGAACCTGAATCAGTACGAAAGGGACGTTTGCGTCCCTTGGTTTCAAAAGGTGAAGCCTTTACTCAATAACCGGCGAAGCCTCGACCGAACCCTCATTGGCGGTGTATGAGCCGGTCCAGGCTTCGACAGCAGAAAGAATCTCAGCGGGCTTGGGCAGTTCAATTCATTCAACGCGACCAATTGTCCGTTGAATGCATCAAGCGAGTGAATCGCCGGATTCCAAAGTGCGATGCCCAATCCTGAGCGGGCGGCTTCGATTGCCTGGGCGTAGTCACCCATCACCCTGTCGATGGGCTTCGAAGTCAGGCGTTTGCCATGATGGCTCATCCACGCTCGCCACAGTGTCGTGTCGCCGGTGTGTAGCAGCGCAGTATCCTGTACTAAAGACAACGGCTGTTCGTTCATGGCGAGAACTTCGGGTGACACCACGGGGCAAAGCGACTCCTCGAATAGTGGCTCCTCGTCTCCGTCATTCCATTTTCCGCGCCCGTATCTGATGGCCAGATCGACCTCCCCTGAGGAAAGGCTGGCATTCAATGCAGAGGTGACTACCTCTATACGTAAATCCTGAGTCGTACCTTCGAGTTCGGTCAGGCGCGGGATCAACCAGAAACGCGCGAAGGACGGCGTAGTGGCCAATTTGACGATGGGCAAGGTATGGCCGACGGGCCGGGGCTGTCGCGATTGTTTCAGTTGGTCAAAGGCATGAGCGACTTTGGCCAGCGCGATTTGCCCGGTGGCCGTCACGGTGACACCACGCGCATGGCGGTCGAACAGGGAGCATTGAAACCATTTTTCAGCCATTTCCACACGTCGGCTGATGGTCGCATGCGTAACTTCCAGTTCCGCTGCCGCAGCAGTGAAAGAACCGGTTCGGGCGGCGGCAAGGGCAGCTTGCAGGGCTTCGAAGGGAGGGAAAATATCGTCTGAGCTGTACGTCATATGCACAGCTTATGGATAAGTAGTGCTATAGGTCAACAGCTCGGGGTTTTCTATGCTGCGCGTCCTTATTCATTGAGATAGCAGCATGTCGTGTTTGAACGCGCTCATTTCGCCATTGGTGTTCATCGCTCAAGTGGCAGGGCTTTGGGCGGGCAATGATTGTTATGCCGCCACAAGCTTGGAAAGGCCAATCGTACGAGGTTATGAAGGGAATGGAGGCGTCACCGTTGAACTGGTCATGTCTGGCTCACCTGGAAAAGAATGGGCATTGCTCAGTATTCGAGGAACGGAAACGGGAACGGGGGCCGTGGTACATCAAACAAGCGTTCAGCGCTCACCGGTTTCAACATCCTTTGTAGAAATTATCAACGGGGTTTCACGGACAATTTTTGAGGTACGAATGCATCAGGGTTTTCTTCCGCGTCAAGACCAGGAGCCTTATGTCTTGGGAGAAAGCGCCCGCTTGGAGAGACTGAGTAATATCGGCATGGAGCTTCAGAGGTTTGGAACTGAGGAATTTGCCGCTCATCAAGCTGGGACACAGACCGCGCTATCCGAAGATTTGACCGTAAACCGTCCTTGATCAAACGGCTCCTCTTGGGCCGACTGCTGCCTGTCGCAAAGGGTCGAATGCAGCCGGGTGTGCGATCACCTGACTGATTCTTACAGCGATGCCCTGACCACCAATGGACAATCAACTGGCTGGGCTCCCGATTCCTCGAGGGCCTCGATCAGGTGCCGGGCAGCCTTGCGACCGATCTCGTAGTAGGGCAGTTGCACTGTGGTCAGCGGCGGGATGAACAGCTCGGCAATACCGATCATGTTGTCGTAGCCGAGCACGGCGACATCGTCGGGAATATTCAGGCCACGGCCCAACAACAGCTGATAGGCACAAAAGGCAATACGGTCGTTGCCACAGATCAGAATGTCGAATTGGGGACGACCCTCAACGATGTGCCGGTCGAGGATGGCTGCGGTTTCACCATAGGCGTCATGATCTGAAAGGTCGTATTGCAGGAGCGCGTCAGGCGCCAGTCCGAATGCCTGACAGGCACGCTCCATGCCTTTTTGCCGCAGACCCCAGGCCAGACTCTGTTTTGGCAGATTGATACACAGAGGGCGCCGATAGCCCTGGCTCAACGCATGATGTACCGCTCGATACTGCCCCGTTTCGTCGTCTGGCACATAACTCACCAGATGACTGTCATCTGCCAGGCAATTGGCGAGTACCAGGGGTTTGCTCTTCAAGCGCTCGGGAATGCTTACGTGGCGAAAGCCCATGGCACTGAAGATCAACCCGTCGGGACGGTGCGACAACATCAGGTCGATGTTCTGGTCTGTGGGCGGGTTGCTCAGCAGGTTGAGGATAAATACATTCCATCCGGCTTGCTGCGCGGTCTGTTCGATGGACAGCAGCAGCTCGACCGCGAACGGTGTGGTTGCGGTGTCCAGCGCGAACACACCGATGGTGCGCGACTGGAGGTTGTCGCCGCGCATCTTGCGCGCCGACAGGCTCGGTACGAATTGCAGTTCATCAATGGCACGACGTACCCGCTGAAGGGTTTCGGGGCTCAGTTTTTCTGGATTGTTGAGCGCTCGAGAAACCGTCATCAGAGACACGCCGGCCAGCTGTGCAACGTCTTTCACTGAAGTCATGCGAGGCGAAACCGGTCAGGTTGACGCAGGATCATGACACATGGCCTGCGCTTCTCGCGACTCGAATGACACTGCTCATAACCATCCAGAGTCGAGAGGCCATGCCCTGGGAATCGAGACACGCCCGCCAGTCCCGCTTGCAAGAAGCTTCACGCCCAGACTATCGGGCTGTGGGTAGAGGCGACTGCTGAGGCTGAAGCGCCCGTTTTCGTCGAACACCTCAATGGACGAGCGATCGAGGAACACACGCAGTGCCAGTAACTCTTGTGTCGGGTCTATCGACACGCTGCGCTCACCGGTGACTTGCGCACCCGAGCGGCTGCGGTCAAGCACCAGGCGCTGCAACGCCGCATCGTAGTAGAGCAACGTTTGTTCATGGCCATCCTCGCTGCAGCGCAAGGCGATTCCCAGGTGTCCGTCGGTGCAGCCGAGTAAATCCAGGTGCACATGGATTTCGAGCATATCGCCGTTCACTTCTGGCACCCATCGGGTTCCGGACGCCTCCCACCACGGCGTGCTTGGCAATAGCGTCTTGCGCAGGGCGGTGAGCTCTCGTGCCGGATACACACACAGACGATCTGCGCACAGTTCAAGTTCGCGTGGCAATCCGAGCATGCCGCACCAGTGATGGGCCTGGCTCGGCATCGGGCTTTCCCACATGTCGAGCCATGCCCACACAAGGCGCCGACCATCGGCGGCCAATAGCGTTTGCGCCGCATAAAAATCGTGGCCGTTATCCAGCTCGATAAAAGGCCCGCCAGTGAAGTTCCATTCGTTGTCCAGTCGACCCACCCGGTAACCCGTCTGGTACTTGTTGAGCCGTTCGTAACCTTGGGGTGACATGCCTTGGGGGGAGTACAGCAGCACGTCGCGTCCGTTCAGTCGGAAGAGATCCGGGCACTCCCACATATAGCCATCGCCCTCCCTGCCGCCAGACACATAGTTGAGGAACTCCCAGACGTGCAGATCCGTGGAACGGTACAGCGGGAGTAACGGCATATCGCCCAGACGTGCGCCGGCAATGAGGTACCAATAGCCATCCTCCTTCCATACCTTGGGGTCACGAAAGTGCATGATCGCCTCTTGCGGCGCGGTCTCGATGACGGTGCCATGCTTGACGAACCGGATGCCGTCGACACTGGTGGCCAGGCACTGGACTTGACGGATGAAGCGCTCGTCACCTGCGTCTCCCAGCCAGGTGTGCCCCGTGTAGATCAGCGCCAGGGTATCTCCACAGACCACCGCACTACCGGAAAAACAACCGTCTCGGTCGAAGTCGTCGCCTGGTGCCAGCGCAATGGGCAGGTGCTGCCAATGAACCAGATCGGCACTCTTGGCGTGGCCCCAATGCATTGGGCCCCACTTCGCTTCGAAGGGGTAGTGTTGATAGAACACGTGATATTCGCCACGGAAGTACACCACCCCGTTAGGGTCGTTCATCCAGCCTGCCGGGGGAGCAATATGATAACCGGGTCGATAATCGTGGATGGCGCGGGTCAGGCCGTCACTCAGTGCACGCTGTGCAAGGTCAAGGGAAGAAGACATTGGATCGCTCATGTTATTCGAAGACAAGGTCATAGGGCACGAGCTCGGACTGAGCGCAGAGAGACATCATTCGGCAGGTTTTCAATGGTGTGTGGGTAGCGCTCCAGGGCCGTGCCGTCGGCGTCGAACAGGTGCAGGTTGTCGATGTCCAGCTGCAGTTCGACCCGATCGCCCGCCTGCCATCCGGCGGTGACTTCACAACGACAGATCAGTGGCTCGTCCTGACCTGTTTCGAGGTGCACATACGTTTCGCTGCCCAGGTATTCGACCCCGGTCACGACGATGCCGACGGCACCCCCAGCCGCTTTGAGGGAAATGTGCTCCGGGCGAACCCCCAAACTCAGCAGGGTGCCCGCCGACAGGTTCGAGCTATCGAAGGGCAGGGAGGTCATACCCAAAACGGGGGTGTCGACCAGGCTGGTTTCGCCCGGGGCATAAAGGCGCGACGCCAGGAAGTTCATTTTGGGCGAACCGAGAAAACCGGCGACAAAGCGGCTTGCCGGGCGCTCATAGAGTTCGCGCGGTGAGCCGACCTGCTCTACGCGGCCGCCATTGAGCACAACAATTTTGTCGGCCAGGGTCATCGCCTCCACTTGATCGTGGGTGACGTAGATCATGGTCGAGCCCAGTCGATCATGCAGCCGGGCGATTTCGTTGCGCATCTGCACCCGCAAGGATGCATCCAGATTGGAGAGCGGCTCATCGAACAGCAAAATGTCCGGCTCCCGTGCCATGGCTCTGCCCATGGCTACACGCTGACGCTGCCCTCCAGACAGTTCCTTTGGTTTGCGTTGCAGCAATTTGTCCAGTTGAAGTATCTGCGCGGTTTTCAGCACGCGTTCGCGCAGGCTGCTCTTTTCGGTCCTGGCCAGTTTGAGGCCAAAGCTGATGTTGTCGTAGACGCTCATGTGCGGGTACAGCGCATAAGACTGAAACACCATGCCGACGCCACGCTCGCGCGGCTCCAGGTCGTTGACCCGTCGCCCGTCGATCAGCAGGTCGCCGCCGCAGATCGAATCCAGTCCGGCGATCAGTCGCAGCAGGGTCGACTTTCCGCAACCCGAAGGGCCAACGAACACGACGAATTCACCCGCAGCGATCTCCAGGCTGACGTCGCGAAGAATCCGCACGCCGCCCAATTGTTTGTTCACGTTGTCCAGTTTCAATTTGATCACGATGCTGTTCCTTGTGTTTGTCGGGCATCAACCCTTTAACGCGCCGGTAGTGAGACCGGAAACGATGCGGCGCTGGAAGATCAGCACCAGAATCACCAGTGGTACGGTGACCAGCACTGATGCGGCCATCAGCAGCCCCCACGGCAGCTCATGGGGGCTACCGCCGGAAATCAAGGCGATGGCGACCGGCACGGTGCGTTGCGTGTCTGTGAGGGTGAAGGTCAAGGCAAACAGGAACTCGTTCCACGCTGCGATAAAAGCCAACAAACCAGTGGTGACCAGTGCGGGCCATAGCAGCGGCAACAGCACCCGGCTAAGCGTGACCCAGGGCGAAGCGCCATCCATGATTGCCGCTTCTTCCAGTTCATGTGGCAGTTGGCCCATGAACGTGGTCAGCACCCAGACGGTGAACGGCAGGGTGAAAATCGTGTAGCTGAGGATCAATGCCCAGGACGTGTTGTACAGGCCCAGGGCGCGAATCACTTCGAACAGCCCCGACAGCACAGCGACCTGGGGAAACATCGACACGCCCAGAACCATCATCAATACCGTGCCACGCCCACGGAATTTCACTCTTCCCAAGGCATAGGCGGCGGTGACACTGAGGAACAACGCCAGCGTCACAACGCTAAGCGCAACCACCAGCGAGTTACCGATAGCCCGCAGGAATGAGGCTTGGTGGAGTACCGCCGCGTAATTGGAAAAGTCGGGGTTTTCGATCCAGTAGCTCACCTCGAACAAGGCGCTGGACGGCTTCAGCGAAGTCACGATGGCGTAATAGAAAGGGAAGACCGCATACAGCAATAAAACCCCGATCAGGCACCAGAATCCGAGGCGCAACAGCGCTTTTTTCAATAGGCGCGGGCTCATGACCGAACCTCCATTTGACGGCGTCCGAGGTAGAGATAAAGCATGGCGATTACCGCAACGACCAAAAACAACAGCGTCGAGGCCGCGCTGCCATAGCCAACATCCTGGAACTCCACCAGGTGTTGGCGGGCATAGACCGACATGCTCATGGTGCTCGAAGAATTGGAGGTCAGCACATAGATGACGTCGAATACCCGCAGGGAATCGAGGATGCGAAAGATCGCCGCCACCAACAATGCAGGCATCAACAGTGGAAGCGTGACGCGCCAGAACACCTTCAGAGGATGAATGCCATCGACCCTGGCGGCTTCGTAACAATCGCTCGGCAACATCTGCAAGGCAGCCAGCATCAGTAGCGTGACAAAAGGTACGGTCTTCCAGACGTCGACGATGATGACCGCCCACATCGACAGATCCGCATCTGCCGTCCAGGCCAGGGGGGCCTCAATCAGGCCGACGCTCAACATCAGGTGATTGATGATGCCGAACTGGTCGTTGAGCATCCATGACCAGATCTTCGCCGAGACAATCGTAGGAATCGCCCAAGGAATCAGAATCAGCGCACGCACCAGGGAACGGCCGGTGAACTTGATGTTCAACAGCAACGCCACCAGTAGCCCCAGGACGACTTCCAGTCCCACCGACACCACGGTGAAATGCAACGTGTTACGCACGGCGTTCCACCATTGTGGATCGACCAGGATGCCCGACCAGTTGGAGCCGTTGTGGAACAGATAATTGCTCAAGCCGATGAATGATCCACCACTGGTGTCCACCAGGCTGGCGTCGGTCAGGCTGAACCAGAATGTGCGTAGTAGCGGCCAGGCGGCCACCAGGGCCAGACACAGCAACATCGGTGTCAGAAACAGCCAGGCGGCGCGTACTCGGCGACGTTGTACGGGCGTTTCCCTGGTGAGCAGGAGCTCGTCACAGGGGGGATGGGTAGTAGAGACAGACATGGTGATTTCCTTCCTTGTGGCTTACCAGTTCCGGCGTTTGATGCGCGTGAGTTCGCTTTCCAGGTCGGCCAGCGCCTGATCGACCGGCAACTCGCCCGCCAGCACGCCATGCACTCGATCGAAGAACGCATTGGAGACCCGTGGATAGCGATCGGCGGTTATTGAGGCGGGGCGCATGACCCCATCGTTGAGAATGCCGAGGAGTTGACTGTAATAAGGCATGGCCGTGAGCAGCTCGGGATCTTGATAAAGCGACTCGATAACCGGGTTATAGCCACCTGCCAAAGCTCGATGTTTTTGCTGCCGGGCACTGGTCAGGTAGGTCACCAGTTGCGCGGCAAGTTCTGGATGGGCGCTGTACCGCGATACCGCCAGACCCCAGCCACCGAGGGTGGATGCATGGGTGCCGGACATGCCGCCTCGGGGCAGGGGAGCGACGCCGACCTTGTCTTTTACGGCACTGTCCTGGCTTTGTACCAGGGCCCAGACATAGGGCCAGTTACGCATGAATAACGCATTTCCCGACTGGAATACGCCACGCCCTTCTTCCTCGGTGTAGTTGAGTACGCCACGTGGGGAGATGTCTCCTACCCAGCTTTTCGCCAGGGCCAAAGCAGTTCTTGAGGCCTGACTGTTGACCACGATATCTCCTCGTGGGTTGACCAATCCGCCTTCCGGTTGGCTGCTGATCCATTCCAGCGCATTACACGTCAGCCCCTCGTAAGCGCGCCCCTGGAAGATGTAACCCCATGCATTGGGGTTCCCGGCAGTGCGCTCTGCCTGTTGGATATCCCTGGCGGTAGCGGTCATTTCCTCCCAGGTCTGGGGAACCTGCCTGGCGTACTTCTCAAGCAAGTCCTTGCGGTAATACAGCAGGCCCGAGTCGGTGAACCAGGGCATCGTCACCAGCCGTCCATTCACCGTGGCGTTATCCACCTGTGCCTGGAAGTAACCGTGGGTGGCGTTGGCGGGCAGCACCTCGCGCAGATCCATCAGATGTTTGGCCAGCATCCCCGGCCACACCATATCGATTTGAATGATGTCGATGTCAGTGGACTGAGCACTGAGGATCTGTTGGTAGAACGACAACCTCTCGGTCGCCGAGTTAGGCGTGGAAACCACCTCGACGTTGTTGCCCGTCTGTTTCGACCACGCCTCGACAGCCTCCTTGCACAGTTGTAACTCCGCACCCACCGCACCGCACGAGATCGTCAAATCGGCTGCGCTCGACACGGATGGAAGTCCGGCACAGAGGGTGATTAATGCGGCTGGCAGGAGAGATTTCAGATGTTTCATTGAGCACCCTTTATTTTTGTTTTAAGAAAAGTTAACGTTAACATCGCCAAATGTAGCAGCGTATTTGCGATGAGACATCCTTTTTTTGTGGTTCGCGACAATTCGCAACGCACGTAAAAAGGGCCGGTCGCGGCAACAAAACAATAAAAACAAACAGGGAATTCACATGCAGAAAGGATCAAGCTGGCTACTTGCAGGTGTGCTCGGCACATCGGCGGCGACCTCTCAGGCCGCGACTCTGGAAGAACGCATGGCCGCGTTCGAAGCCCGTGCCAGCGCAGCGGAAAAGCGTGCAGCCGCAGCCGAACAACAGACCCAGGCACTCGCCAGGGAATTGCAGCAGATCAAGCTTGCCACTCCCACCTTGCAGCCTGCTGCGTCCACTGCGACAGCGATTGTGGCGCCCACTGTGGATAGCCGGCTGGCAGCATTGGAAGCCCGTCAGCAAAGCATGGAGAAACAGGGCAGTACCGGACACCTCACTGACGGATTCAGCTTCAAGGGCTACGCCCGCTCCGGATTGCTGATTAACGATGAACTGGGTGGTGGTCGTGGTGGCCCTTATGCAACCCCTGCAGGTTCAGTCGGTGGTGCCGTCGGGCGACTCGGTAATGAAGACGACACCTACGTGCGCATAGACCTGTCGAAGGAACTTTATGCGCAGAACGGCACCCGTTCCAAATTCACGGTTTCCATCGCCGATGGAGTGGAAAGCTCCAATGACTGGACGGCCGATGAAAGTAATCTGAACGTGCGTCAGGTATTTACAGAGCTCGACCATCTCGCTGCATTCAAGGGTAATTCTGTGTTCGAGAACGCGACCTTGTGGGCAGGTAAGCGATTTGATCGAGATAACTTCGATATCCACTGGCTGGACTCGGACGTTGTCTATCTGGCGGGTACCGGGGGTGGAATCTACGATGTGCAGATGAACAGCAATTGGCGCTCGAATTATTCCCTGGTCGGGCGCAACTACGGGGATTTCAGTGAAGGCGACATCAACGCCGATGTGGAAAGCTACATTCTGACCTCCAACCAGTTCTTTGATAAGGGTCAGTGGCAGTGGATGTTCAATGCCATTGGCTCAAAGAAAAACGACATTGCCACTCGCAGCAATGAAGCAGGTCTGACGCCTGCGCATTCCGGCTTGCACAGCATGCTGGCCAATCATCAGAAAAACTTTTTCGGCAGGGAAGGCTTCTTCAAGACAGCGCTGCTCTATGGGCAAGGTCTGGGGGCAGAGGTCAAGAACGTCGGCTCGGATGGTGAGCTGATAGACGATGCTCGAGCCCTGCGTCTGGCACTTTACGGCGAGACGCCCATTGCATCTGATTGGCGCATCGGCCCCAGCTTGCTGGCCGAACAAAGCATCGATAGATACGTCAAGGGTGACAACTACCGCTGGATGACCCTGAACATGCGTTTGGCCAATAAAATCAACAGCAATTTCGAGATGGCCTACGAAATGAGCTGGCAAACCATGAACCTCGACCCGAAGGGCTATCTACAACGAAATGCGGTCGACGGTAACTTCTGGAAATTCACGATCGCCCCGACATTCAAACCTGAATTTGGAGACTTGCTCACTCGTCCCGAACTGCGCGTGTTCGCAAGCTTCATGAATTGGTCTTCGGATCTGGACAGCTACAGTACCTCGGACGCCTTCGGCAAGACGGACTTTAACGCCGGAGGTGTATGGCAATACGGTATACAAATGGAAACCTGGTTTTAATGTTTGAACGGGTCGGCGGCCAGCAGTTATCCAGACGACAACAAAATGAGGAAATGACGATGGTATTGCCTCGCGCAGTAGTATTTGGCGAAGCCCTGACCGACCTTGTCCAAGGCACTCCTGGACAGTGGAAGGGCTACCCGGGTGGTGCTCCCTGGAACGTTGCACGAGCGCTAAGTCGCTTGGGTGTCAGCAGCGCTTTTGCCGGGGCGGTGAGCATGGATTCAATGGGTGACGAGATAGCCTCGCAGTCGAAAGCCGCAGGGCTGGATATGAACTTCATACAACGGGTAGATCGAGATCCTTTGGTCGCCATCGTTCCATCGAGCCGTCCTCCAAGATACTTTTTTGCCGGAGATGCCGATCTTTTTTTTGATCCGGATCAGATGCCCGAAGGATGGATCAACCAGGCAGAGCTGTGTCATTTCAGTTGCATCAGTCTGGCTCGACAACCACTTGCAGACAGGCTGGTTAAAATTGCTCAGCAGGCCAAAGCAGCCGGTAAACGGATTAGCTATGATCCGAACTGGCGCAATTTAATGGATAGCCATTATCGCAAGCAGACCTTCCCTGCGATGACCACCCTTGCTGACATGATCAAGCTTTCCGACGAAGACCTTCGGCATATTTATCCAGGGCTGACCGAACACCAGGCAATGGATGAGCTTCGCGCTCTTAATGCTCAGGCGCAGATCCTTTTTACTCGAGGGGAATACGGGATGACTCTCCACACCCCGGACAGCCAACTCGATCAGCCGGCTATTGCCGTGAAAGTGCAAGACACGGTTGGAGCAGGAGACGCGTGTATGGCGGGTTGGCTGGCTGCGCAGTTGCTGGGGATCGCAGACTTGAAAGAACGCCTGCGATTTTCAGCAGCTTGCGCATCCATATCGTGCTGCCATGCCGGAGCCTATGCTCCCGCGCTGTCTGAAGTAGAAGGTTTACTGAAGCGGCTAGTACAGGTTTTAGACAATGCGTAAGCGATGGGCTTGAACTGGAAGCAGGCCGCAGCTTGCGTTTCCCAGAGGCTGACAGTTCAGTTGGAAGAGTTGCTCAGCTGCTGAAGCTCAAGTTGCCTGGCAGCACTGGCTTCGAGGGTTGCACGCTCTTCATCCAGATACCGATAAATGCTTTGGAGGTTGGCGATTTTCTGTTTGATTTCTGCCATCTTCTTTTCAATCAGCTTCGCGCCGTCAGCACAATCGATCAGCTTGTTCCGCTGCGCATCCAGAATCTCGCCTATTTCCCCCAGGGAAAACCCCATGCTTTGCGCGCGCTGGATAAAGTCCAGATCCTGCAGAGTTTGCACTGTGTAAACGCGATAGTTGTTGGTTTGCCGCAGCGGTGAGATCAGGCCGATTTGCTCGTAGTAACGCAGCGTATGGCGGCTGGCGCCGCTGCGGGCCTCGAGTTCGCCGATTTTCATGAAAACACCGCTTGACTGTAGAGTTGGGTCGATAGTTTACGCTTGATTTTTCACCTTCAACAAGGAGCAGGGAAATGAGCGTGGAGTGCTTTGTCACGGGGGGGACCGGCTTTATCGGTCAACATTTGGTGGCGTACCTGAGTGCCAAAGGTCACACCGTTCGGGTGTTGATGCGTCGCCCTGAGCGACTGGCCGCACTGCGCGAGCAAGTCGACAATTTGGGAGGGTGCGCAACCCGGGTATTTGCCGTAGCTGGCGATCTGGAACGGGACAACCTCGGGCTGAGTCTTGCTGACCGAGAAGTGCTAAGGCACGCCAGAGTCATATTCCACCTGGGGGCCCACTTCGCATGGGGACTTTCAGTGGAGCATTCTCGTGCGGTGAATGTGGATGGGGCAAAGCGCGTGGCGCTGTTGGCGGCTGAGCAAAAGAGTCGATTAGTGATGATCGGCGGCTACATGCTGAAAAATCATGAACATCTGCAACGCATCGGAATTGATCCTCGATATCCGCAGCTGACAAATTGGCCTGCCGTCTACCGACATGTCGGTGGTTACGAGGGGAGCAAGCTGGAGGCGCATTTTGCGACCCTGGAGGTCATGTCCGCCAAGGGCGGGGAGATTACCGTTGTCCACCCCGCGACAGTTTGTGGCCACAGCCGCACGGGGCATATCGTTGATGGTCAGCCGCTGGTGGAGCTGATACGCAACCTTGTGCAGGGAAAGCTGACTGCAGTGCCCGGTACCGCCAAGCACTGGCTGCCACTGGTCACCGTGGATTACCTGGTTGAGCTGGTGGCGGTTTGTGCTTTTGATCCTGCCATGGTGGGCCAGGAACTGCTGGCGCTTGATGAGCAAACGCCCAACTTGCGAGAACTCCTGGTGCAGGTGGCCCAACCTTTGGGCTTAAAGTCTCCCAAGCATTACATTTCACTGCGCTTGCTGAAGTTGCTTCTGAGTATTCCTCCCGTCGCGCGGTTTTTGAATACAAAACCCGAAGCCCTGGACTTTATCCAGACCACTCGTTTTGATACAGCGGCGGTCGAGCAATTTTCCAACAGGCATGGAATAGCCAAACCGGATATACGTCAGTCTTTGCAGCACACTGCAACGTTCGTGAACTCATATTGCATAGCCAAGGGCCAGGCCCTCTGACTTCTCCCTTGGAGGCGACAGGAAGGCGAGTAGCATCCTGCTGGGCTATCCAGCATAGGCCACAACAAATACCAGGGTTGGTGGGATCTTCGTATCCTCAAACTGTGCGCCGTCGACGTAGGGCGGCATTCTATCGAACGACAATTCAGCGACAGGGATCGTCATCAATGCAATCTACTTTCAGCAAAGGCGTCATATATGCACTCTGCGCTGCGGCACTGAACGCAACGATCGGTGTACTCAGCAAAGTACTCATGAGTCATGGTTTCACCGCTAGCAGTGTCGCTGTCATCAAGACCGTACTGGGTTGCGTGTTTCTCTCGATCCTGTTGTTTTTCCTCAAGCGCCCGGCGGCGTCGACCAAATGGACTCAGGCGGCTATCTGCGCATTCCTTGGCATCTTTGTGCTGTTCCATTTCGAAACGTCCGCCTATCGACACTACGCTGCGGCAGGTGTGGTGGTGGTGCTGATGGCCAGTGCCTCAATTTCCTCGATCATTCTGGGGCGCATTTTCCTCAAGGATGCCATCACCGCGAACGCTACCGTTGGCGCCGCACTGGCTATCGCCGGGATCTCGGTGATCTTCGGCGGCGACCTGCAGCAGGGCTTTACCCTGCAAGGTGCTGCGCTCGCCTCCATGGCCGGCTGCGGCTATGGGGCCTTTTCGGTTGCCATGAAGCGTATGGGGGTGTCGGGGGGGCTGCACTTCACCCGACAATTGTTGTTCTTTGGCAGCCTTTACCTGCTGATGCCGGCTGCGGCCGATGGTTTCGCGATGGGCGAGCTGTCGCCGATGGCGATCGCCGCGCTGCTGGCGCTGGCCACGCTGCCGACAATCCTGGGCTTCTTCTGCACCACCAAGGCAATCGAGTATCTCAAGCCATCCCAAGTGCAAGCGCTGGAGCTGACCGAACCACTGTTCGCCGCGCTGCTGGCGTTTTTGGCGCTCAATGAAGTACCGCGCGAAAGCCTGTACGCGGGAGCGGCACTGATCATCGTCGGCCTGTGTTTCTCCAATGAACTGATCCGCTTGGGCAGCAAAGCATCCGTCCCTTCGACCGAGTGAGCTATTTCCGGATCCTGATGACTTTAGCAATCAGTGGTTTTTTAGAGTTTTGAGCGACTAACCGCGGCCGAAAGCTGCCTGTCGTGAAGGGTAGCTATCGACTCAAAGATGTCGCTAATCAACCGATCCATGGGGCTGCTCTGATTGATCTTGCGGGCGCCAGGTCGCCGTACCAGTAGGCTGCGGTGACGCCGCCATCCATGAGAAAGTCGCTGCCGGTGATGAAGGTTCCTTCGGGCCCCATCAGTAACGCCGCGACTGCACCGACTTCGTCGGGTGTGCCGCCACGGCCGGCAGCGCTAAGATCGATCATGCGGCGGTAGCCTTCGCCACGCGGACCGCTCAATTCGTCTCTGGCCAGTGGGGTGAAGATGATGCCGGGGCTGATGGCGTTGACTCGTGCCCCGCGCTTGCCCCAGCGTACGGCCTCGGCCATCACGCGCAGCGAATTGGCGCGCTTGGAGATCTGATAGGCGTTCAATGGATCAGTCACCTGGTCGGCCTGAAGCATGGGCAGCGCCAGCAACTTCTCGACCGGCGTGGTGGCCAGTGCCTTGTCCTGTTCGGGTGTCAGGGCGGGCAGGCGATGGCCGGACTGCGAGGCGATGACGATTGCCGAACCACCCTCGGCGATCACGTTGCCAAACGCTTCCAGCACCAGGGCCGTGCCATAAAGGTCCACTCGCAGGATGGTCGCGACCGGCGCTTGCGAAGGTGAAACACCCGCCGCGTGTATCACGCCGGTGATGTCACCGATGGCGGTTGCCATTCGAACCAGTGTCTCGACCGATTCGCGCGAAGAAACGTCGACGACGGTCGTGCTGACTTCGAAGCCTGCGTCGAGCAGCACCTTGGCCGCTGCGTCAGCGTTCTCCTGGCGCAGGTCGGCCAGCAGGACATGTTTACCCGTGCTTACGCGGCGGGCAATCGCCTGGCCAATCGAACCTGCTCCAATGACGACTGTGACTTTGCGGGTGTTTTTCATGAGGACCTCGTGTGAATTCGATCAACGCCCTTGGGCGTACTGTTCGTCGCTGACCTGCTCCATCCAGTCGACCACTTTGCCGTCCAGCACTTCGGCAATGGCGATATGCGTCATTGCAGTGGTGGCGGTCGCGCCGTGCCAGTGTTTGATGTTTGGTGGAATCCACACGGTGTCTCCCGGTTTGATTGAACGAACCGGTTGCCCCAGCGCCTGCACCAGGCCCGATCCTGCCGTGACGATCAAGGTCTGGCCCAGGGGGTGAGTGTGCCAGGCAGTACGAGCACCCGGTTCAAAGGTCACGGTGGCACCGCTGACCCGCGCCTCTTGTGTCCCCTTGAACGGCGCGTCGACCCGAACAGTGCCCGTAAAGAAATCGGCGGGTCCCTTGGCGGAAGGCTGCGAGCCGTTCGGGTTAATGAAGAGCATGGGTTTTTCCCCTTCTGCGGTTACATCGAAAGCGAGCAATGACAGCGACGCCGTGGCCGCGAGATTTTTCATGACGGTTCCCTTGAGGCAACAGCCGTCGGTGACGACCTGAATGGATCTAAAATCTATCAGCTGCTCATTAATATGATTAGAGGCTAGAATCCGAAAATATTTATGTGAGGTTCTCATCAATGCTCAGGGAAAACGCCAGTGATCTGCTTGCCTTCCTCGCCGTGGCAAAGGAGCGAAGCTTTACCAAGGCCGCTGCCAGGCTCGGCGTCTCCCAATCAGCGCTGAGCCATACGATTCGTGGCCTGGAAGCGCGCCTTGGACTGCGTTTGTTGACGCGCACCACCCGCAGCGTTTCTCCCACCGAGGCCGGCGAGCGTCTGATGAGCAGGGTGGGGCCCCACTTCGAGGAAATCGAACTGGAGCTGGCTGACCTGAGTGATCTGCGCGACACCCCCGCAGGCAATATCCGTATCAACGCAATGGACCATGTGCTGGACCAGATCATTCGGCCCGTTCTCAAAGACTTTCTCCCCAGGTATCCGGACATCTCGGTGGAAGTCTGTTGCGACTACAGCTTCGTCGACATCGCCGCACAGGGCTTTGATGCCGGGGTCAGGCTGGGCGAGGACGTGGCGCAAGGCATGATTGCCACGCGTATCGGGCCGGACATGCGCATGTCGGTGGTGGGGGCTCCTGGCTACTTTGCCAACCGTGAACTACCCACGACGCCTCGGGCGCTCACAGATCACTTGTGCAATAACCTGCGCTTGCCCACCAACGGCGGCCTGTATGCCTGGGAGTTCGCCAAGGATGGCGAACGTCTCAAGGTTCGCGTGACAGGCCAGGTGACCTACAACGGTGTTTATCAGCTGTTGGCAGCGGCGCTGGACGGTTTCGGGTTGAGCTACATTCCCCATGACCTGGTCGCGCCTCACCTCGAAGCCGGGCGCCTGGTTCAAGTGCTGGAAGACTGGTCGCCATGGTTTGCCGGTTTTCATCTCTATTACCCGAGTCGGCGCCAGGCGTCGCCCGCGTTTGCGTTGCTGGTGGAGGCGTTGCGTTACAAAAATCCATCCTCTTCGACGTCCTGAGGCTCCCGTAGCGCGATATCCTGGCTACTGGCGATCATGCGCATGACACAACCGGTGAACAAGTCCGTCAGGTGCTGTTGGGTGATCTGCACTTCGCTCCACTGCAACTGGCCATAGAGCATGCCCATCACCGCGTGGGTGATCAGGCAGGTCTCGGCATCCGGCTTGCCCTTCACCCGGTATTGCTCGGCGATGATGTCGCTCAACAGCTTGCTGTGTGCGCGCTTCGACTGGTCGGCGTGGCGTTGCTGTTCCTCGTTGAGGTTGACGAACTCGCGGGTCACCAGGATCAATCGGTGCCTTTCAAGCAGAGCAAAGCTGACGAATGCCTGGACAAAACGACGTAGCCGTTCGGTTGGGTTCCTGGCGCCTTTCAGGCGGCGCCTGGTCGTGAGCAGCAAGTCTGACAAGGCGGACTCGATGAGCTCGAACAACAAGCACTGTTTATTTTCGATGTGGTGGTAAAGCGACCCGGCCTGCAGCCCCAGGTGACCTGCCAGGTCACGCAGGCCAATGGCCTGGAAGCCGCGTGTGGCGAAGAGTTCGACTGCAGCGTGAACAAGCCGGTCGCGAGGGGTGGGTGGCGAAAGGGCGCAGGCGTTAGCGGCAGGCATGGAAGAAACTCGATCTGGCTTAGGGACAGGGCAGCCCGGGCGAGCGGCCCTGTGTTGAGGTGGATCAGACCGGGGTGGTCTCCTGCGGCAGAATCAGTCGCGAAGGAATCCGTTGTCGCGAACCCCGCGCCACCCAGTAGTAGATGATGGCGGGAACGATCAGGCCGATCAGCCATGAGATATCGGTGCCGCCCAGTGTCTCGACCAGGGGACCAGTGTAGAAACTGGTAGCAATGAACGGCATCTGAATCAGTACCCCAAGTGTGTAGACCGCAATGCCCGGCAGGTTCCAGCGTCCATAGCGGCCATCGGGATCGGACAGGGCGGGTATGTCGTAGCGCTCTTTGGTCACCAGGTAGAAATCCACCAGGTTGATAGCGCTCCAGGGGGTGAAAAACGCCAGCAGGAACAGGATGAAAGCGGAAAAATCATGCAGGAACGAGTGCCGCCCCATCAGTGCCAGCGCTGTCGCCAACCCGACCATGATCAGGATGTAGATCGAGCGCAGGGTCCTGGAGATTTCCTGATTGCCGCGAAAGCCGCTGACGATCGTGGCCAGGGACATGAAGCTGCCGTAGGCGTTGAGAGTGGTGATGGTGACCTTGCCGAACACGATACTGAAAAACAGCAGCGAGGCGACAAAGCCACTCGCCCCCAGGCCAACGATGTAGGACACCTCATGGCCGGCAAACTGATCGCCCGCCAGCGCCGCGACGAACACACCGAAGATCATCGAGATCTGTGTGCCGATCACCGATCCCAGGCCGACGGCGAGAAAGGTCTTCACGGCGGATGTGGTTCTCGGCAGGTAGCGCGAATAGTCCGCGACGTAGGGGCCGAAGGCGATTTGCCAGGAGGCTGACAGCGAGATGGTCAACAGAAAACTGCTCAGGGAAAAATGCCGGTTGGCCAGCAGTTCGCCGATGTCGTGGGCCGACAGCAAGCGATAGAACAGGTAGAAAAACGACACCACGCCAATCAGGCTCGACAGCCGCCCGATCACATGGATGGTCCGATAACCGAGCACGGTCAGCACGACGATCATGGTCGCGAAAATCAGAATGCCGCTGGCATCGCTGACCTTCATCAGTTGGCTGATGGCCTGGCCGGCGAGCACCGAACCGCTGGCCGAAAACCCCACATACATCAGGCAGGCCAGCACGATGGGAATGACCGCGCCATAGACGCCGAACTGCACGCGACTGGAGATCATCTGGGGGAGGCCCAGCTGTGGCCCCTGGGCCGCATGCAGGGCCATGATCGCGCCGCCCAGCAGTTGCCCGATCAGCAGGCCGATCAACGACCAGAACACATCACCGCCCAGCACCACGGCCAGCGCCCCGGTAACGATCGCGGTGACTTGCAGGTTGGCGCCGAACCATAGTGTGAACTGGCTGAGCAGCCGGCCATGGCGCTCCGATTCGGGGATGTAATCGATGGATCGCCGTTCTATATACGTCTTGCGCTGCGCACTTTCTTTGGAGGCGGACATGGCGGTTCCTCTCGGGTGTCGTGGCATACGACAACCTTCTCGGGTTGGGATAAAAAGGGCGGGGCCTGGGATCAGGCCCCGGTTGTCGCGTTGTTAACGCTGGGCGTCGAGCACGCTTCGCGAAATGATGATTTTCTGTACTTCCGAGGTGCCCTCGAAAATTCGCAGGATGCGCGCGTCGCGAACGTAGCGTTCCAGCGGGAGGTCGCGGATGTAGCCATAGCCACCGTGCAGCTGCAGCGCGGCATCGGTGACGAAGCCGGCGCATTCGGCGGCGAACAGCTTGGCGGTGGCCGACTCCAGGCTGAAACGTTCACCGCTGTCGCGACGCGCGGCGGCTTTCCAGGTGAGCATGCGCGCGGCTTCCAGTTGCGTGTGCATGTCGGCCAGGCGCCATTGCGTGCCTTGATAGGCCGCCAGCGGTTTGGGCCCGATCTGCCGTTCGCGGACCCAGCCCAGGCTGGCCTGTAACGCCGCATTGGCCACCCCCAGGGACATCGCCGCCACTTCGACGCGGCCGCGATCGAGCACCGCCATGGCCGTGTTGAAACCGTCGCCTTCGCTACCCAGTAGTGCCGACGCGGGCAACCAGCAGTCCAGGGATAGCTCATAGATGGTGCTACCGCGCAGGCCCATGGTTTTTTCCGGGCTGGAAAAACTGATGCCCTCGGTGCCCTGGGGAATCATGAACGCGCTGATGCCCTTGTGCCCGGCGTCGGCGTCGGTCTTGGCATAGAGCACGATGAAACCGGCTTCGCGGGCGTTGGTGATGTAGTGCTTGCTGCCGCGAATTCTCCAGCCACCGTCTTCAGGTTGCGCACGGCAGCGCATGTCGGCCGGGTTGCTACCCGCTGCCGGTTCGGTCAGGGCGAAAGCGCCGAGTAACTCGCCGCTGGCGGCGCGGGGCAACCATTCCTGCTTTTGCGCTTCGGTGCCGCCGATCAGGATCGAGTCGGTCGCGAGGTAGTGCGCGGTCAAGGCCGACGCGGTGGAGGCACAAGCACCGGCCACGGCCTCGACCACACGGCTCATGGCCAGGCTGCCAATCCCCAGCCCGCCATATTCCTCCGGCAGGTTGATGCCCATGCCACCCAGTTCTGCCAAGGCTTGCAGGCTTTCGGCGCAGAAGGTTTCGGTTTCGTCGTAATGCTGGGCGCGGGGCTGGATCACCTCGCGGGCCAGTTTTTCAGCGGATTCGATCACCGCCAGTTCCACTTGATCCAATTCAAAGTTCATGGGAAAGCTCCTGTTTGTTCATGCCGAATGCCGCGTTGTCGGCGCCCAGGCGTGGGGCGAGGGTGACGGCGTGGGGTTTGTGGCCATTGAAGAAAACCGGTTGCGGCACCAGCGGTTGCGCGGCGCCCTCGGGCCGGATCAGCAGTTGACGGGCGTGCGCCTGTTCACTGTCGGCGGCCTGGGCGAGGTTCCACACCGGGGAGGAGGGCACGCCGGCATCGAGCAGGATGTCGCAGGCCTGCTCGACGCTCAGCTGGCGCGTCCAGTGTTCGATTTGTGCGCGCAACGCCGGCTCGTTCAACGTCCGTTGCGGGTCCTCGGCGAAGCGTGGGTCGTTGGCCAGTTCCGGCTTGCCCATGCACTGGCACAAGCGTTGGAACAGCTTGTCGCTCGCCACCGCGATGACCACCTGGCCGTCGGCTCCAGAGTAGGTGTCGAAGGGTGTCGATACCGGATGACGGTTGCCGACCAGGCCGGGCGCAACGCCGTGGGCGAAGAGATTGGACAGCCCGGTCATTTGCAGGCTGAACAACACATCAAACATGGCCACGTCGATAAATTGCGCACCCGGGGTGTGCCGCTCGCGGGCGAACAGCGCCGAGCTGATCGCCCAGGCGGCATAGACACCGGCACACAGATCGCCGATGGACTCGCCGCTGCGCGTCGGTCCCGTCTCGGCAAAACCGGTGACGCTCATCAGGCCGGACATCGCTTGCGCGACAATGTCGTAGGCGGGCTTGTTGGACAGCGGGCCGTGCTGGCCAAAGCCGGAAATGCTCGCGTAGATCAGCCTCGGGTTGTATTGCTTGAGGGTATCGAAGTCGATGCCCAGGCGACGGGTTACGCCGGGGCGGAAGTTCTCCACGACGACGTCGGCATCGCGTACCAATTCATACAACAGGGCCAGGTCCTGGGCAGACTTGAAGTCCATCTCGACACTGCGCTTGCCGCGATTGATCAGGCCGAAATAGACGCTTTCGCCATCCTTGAACGGGCCCAGGTGGCGGCTGTCATCGCCGTGCCCCGGCACTTCGAACTTGATGACGTCGGCGCCGAGGTCTGCCAGCATGGCGGTGCAGTGCGGGCCGGCCAGTACGCGGCTCAGGTCCAGTACGCGAACGCCCTGTAGTTGTTGGGTAAACGGGTTGTTGCTCATGGCAGTTTCCTCGGGAAAGGGGCTGAATTGTTATTCCGGATGTGCAATCCCCCTGTAGGAGCGAGCTTGCTCGCGAAGGCGTCTTTCCTGACACACCTCGGTGCGGCATTCGCTGGCAAGCCAGCTCCTACAGGTTTGCGTCGGTCAAGGCCGGTTTTATTGACCGGTAATCATCGGCAGGTTCAGCCCCTGCTCCCTGGCGCAGTCGATCGCGATCTGGTAACCGGCATCCGCATGACGCATCACGCCGGTCGCCGGGTCGTTGTGCAACACGCGAGCGATACGCTCGGCCGCTTCATCGGTACCGTCGCAGACAATCACCATGCCCGAGTGCTGGGAGAAGCCCATGCCGACGCCGCCGCCGTGGTGCAGGGAAACCCAGGTCGCGCCGCTCGCGGTGTTGAGCAGGGCGTTGAGCAGTGGCCAGTCGGAGACGGCGTCGGAACCGTCCTGCATCGCTTCGGTTTCGCGGTTCGGGCTCGCTACGGAACCTGAGTCCAAATGGTCGCGACCGATCACGATCGGCGCGGACAGCTCGCCGCTGCGCACCATTTCGTTGAACGCCAGGCCCAGCTTGGCGCGCAGGCCCAGGCCTACCCAGCAGATACGTGCCGGCAGACCCTGGAAGCTGATGCGCTCGCGGGCCATGTCCAGCCAGTTGTGCAGGTGGGCGTCGTCCGGGATCAGCTCCTTGACCTTGGCGTCGGTCTTGTAGATGTCTTCGGCGTTACCCGACAGCGCCGCCCAGCGGAACGGACCGATGCCACGGCAGAACAGTGGACGGATGTAGGCCGGCACGAAGCCTGGGAAGTCGAAGGCGTTTTCTACGCCTTCTTCTTGCGCCATCTGGCGGATGTTGTTGCCGTAGTCGAAGGTCGGGATGCCTTGCTTCTGGAAGTCCAGCATGGCCTGGACATGGACAGCCATCGATTGTTTGGCAGCCTTGATCACCATCGCCGGATCAGTGACAGCGCGATCGCGATACTGCTCCCAGCTCCAGCCGGCCGGCAGGTAGCCGTTGAGCGGGTCGTGGGCGCTGGTCTGGTCGGTAACCATGTCCGGGCGCACACCGCGCTTGACCAGCTCCGGCAGGATTTCCGCGGCGTTGCCCAGCAGTGCGATGGAGATCGCCTTGCCTTCTTTGGTGTATTTGGCGATGCGGGCCAGCGCGTCGTCGAGGTCTTTGGCCTGTTCATCGACGTAGCGGCTGCTCAGGCGGAAGTCGATACGGCTCTGCTGGCATTCGATGTTCAGCGAGCACGCGCCGGCCAGGGTCGCGGCCAGAGGCTGGGCACCGCCCATGCCGCCAAGGCCTGCGGTCAGTACCCACTTGCCTTTGAGGTCATCGTTGTAGTGCTGGCGACCGGCTTCGACGAAGGTTTCGTAGGTGCCCTGGACGATGCCCTGGCTGCCGATGTAGATCCAGCTGCCGGCGGTCATCTGGCCGTACATGGCCAGGCCCTTGGCGTCGAGTTCGTTGAAGTGTTCCCAGCTCGCCCAGTGTGGCACCAGGTTGGAGTTGGCGATCAGTACGCGCGGGGCGTTGGCGTGGGTCTTGAACACGCCGACCGGCTTGCCGGATTGCACCAGCAGGGTCTCGTCGTCGTTCAGGTGGGTCAGGCTTTCGACGATCTTGTCGTAGCACTCCCAGTTACGTGCCGCACGACCGATACCACCGTAAACCACCAGTTCTTTAGGGTTCTCGGCGACTTGCGGGTCGAGGTTGTTCATCAGCATGCGCAGCGGCGCCTCGGTCAGCCAGCTCTTGGCGGTCAGCTTGTTACCGCGGGCAGCGCGGATTTCAACATCACGCAGGCGTGTGTTCTTAGTGGTCATGGCGTTCTCCTCATTCAGCGGTCAGTGGCGTGGCATCGGCAAACAAGGATGTACATGTATGCTTATACCAACCTGTATGTACAAGTGAATGCAAGTGAAGGGCCAAAATCCGATCTGGCGTCCGCAGAAGAATTCTATAAAGGTGATAAATCGATTTGAATCAAAGAGTTAACAAAACAGAGAAAACTTGATTAACGCATAGCCTGATCAAGATTCTGTTGCAACTTTGAAAATATTCGCTGCGAAGGTGAGCATCTCGTAACACTTTTGTGCGAAAGGAAACGCTGGAATGTCACTTTTTTGCCACATTTGGCCTTGGCAGTAACAGCACCTGCAGAATGTCTGCAACAACAGCCTTGTCGAGCGGCAAGCGGGGGCCGCTCGACGGGTAAATCAGTTGCCGAACTTGCCTTCCAGGCGATAACGCGAACCGGGATACACCAGCCGCGCACAACCGACCTGGCCTTTGGCGGCCCAAGTGCGGCGGCGAATCAGCAGACACGGCTCATACCGTTTGATTTGCAACAGCTTGCACTCCGCGGATTTGGCATGGATCGACTCGACCACATGTTCGCCTTCGGTCAGCGGGGCCAACTGGATCAGGTAGGCGTAGGGCGTGACCTGGGTAAAGTCCTGCTGCAAATAAGCGGGTGCGACCTCGGCATTGACGAAGCGTTCTTCGATCTGCACTGGCACACCGTTCTCGTGGTGCACCACCACCGAATGGAACAGGCGCTTGACCCCCTCCAGGGGGAAGGGCATGGAAGCGCGGGCCCGCTCCGGCATCTCCTCGAGCACGATCACTTCGCAGCGGTGCTCGTGACCCCGGGCCTCGATTTCTTCGGCGATGTTGTGGATCTCGAAAAGCGCAGCATGCCCCTTGGGCTCCGCCACGAAGGTGCCAACCCCTTGCATGCGCACCAGCGAGCCTTCAATGGTCAGCTCGCGCAAGGCGCGGTTGATGGTCATGCGACTGACCCCCAGCAAATTCAGCAATTCGCTTTCAGACGGCACCTTGGAATTGGGCAGCCAGGCACCGGAGCGAATCTTCTGCATGATGATCTGCTTGACCCGCGCATACAGGGGGGAGGGACTCTCAAGAGAAAAGGACTCGAGAGACGCATTGTCCTCAATAGATTTGGTCACGTTTATTCCTGAATTGAAAAAATTACCCCGACAAGCTTGCCCACCAGTTTACCGAGCTATGCCAGATACGCCTATGCGTAAACAAGGCGCCTGGAAAATCAACTCGATGGCCACCTGCTCACGCTCGACTAAGGGAAACCTTTAGCCGCGTTGGAGATTTCCCCCCTTCGGATGCTGTTCGTCTTGATACCGGCGCGGCGTCCACTCGCTTACCGTGCGTAGACCTTGGGCGTGCCGTCGTAGTGGATTGTTCCATCGGGCTCGCCTGGCGCCATAACAACAAGAAAGCGTTTTGTTCTTCGTTTGACACTGCTCCTATAAATACAGTGCCCAGGCACATACAGATGTGGAGATGTTGGATGTATCAGGTAAAGCAGTCTTGCCGTGGGCTCGGTATTGCCAGCGTGTTGGGGATGATCTGTTCGCCGTCCCATGCAGATCTCATCGATGACAGTCACTTCAAGGTGGACACCCGCAACTTCTACTTGCATCGCAACTACACCAACACCGATGCACCGGTTTCCGAAGTGCACAGTTGGTCCCAGGGTTTCGATGCGCAATTTACTTCCGGGTATACCGACACGGCCTTGGCCATCGGCCTCGATGTGGATGCGCAATACGCCGTGCGCCTGGATTCGTCGGGCAACGACGGTTCATTGCCCTACAGCGTGAGTGAGCAGCAGACGGCCGATGACTACAGTCGCGCCGGTGCAACGTTCAAGATGCGCTACAGCAAGACCGAGTTGAAAGTCGGTGACCTTCGCCCGCAGTTGCCGGTGGCGTTCGATGACACCAGTCGGCAGCTGGATACCATCTACCAAGGGGCGGTGGTCGAGTCCAAGGAAGTGGACGGCTTGACGATGACCGGTGGTCGGTTCTGGTCCGCCGTGACACGGGAATCTTCCAACCACGAGAAACTTTATAAATTCGGCTCCACCGACAATCTCGACAGTGACGGCCTGGATTTTGGCGGAGTTACTTACGACATTACCAAGACTCTGCAAGCCAGTTACTTCTATGGCGTGTTGCACGACATTTATCAGCAGCACTATTTCGGCCTGATGCATATGGCTGATTTGGGCAATGGCTACAAACTCAAGACCGACCTGCGCTACTTCAATAACAATGAAGACGGCAGTGCCTTGAACGGTGAAATCGACAACCGTTCCTACGGTGCCTTGTTCTCCCTGCTCAAGGGCGCGCACATGTTTGGCCTCAGTTACCAGCGCATGCTCGGTGACAGCGTGTTCCCGACCATGAACGGCTATATCCCGCAACCTTACCTGGTGCACTGGTCGTCCCTGGGGTTTGTCCGCCCGGATGAAAAATCCTGGGGCGCACGCTACAGCTACGACTTTGCCGGGATGGGAATGCCTGGGCTGAAGTTCTATACCCGCTACATCAAGGGCACGAACTGGGACCGTGGCGGCAACCTGAGCGACAACCAGGAAAGCGAACGTTTCCTGGGGCTCAGCTACGTGGTGCAGAGCGGGGCGCTGGCAGGCCTCGGGCTGGACCTGCGCAACATCGATGTGAAACAGAAGTACGGCTACGACTACAACGAGTTCCGTGTCGCCACGACCTACACCTGGAAGTTCTGGTAAGCGTGCCTACCCCCATAACAATAAGAGGCCTGACCATGTTCGAACCCATTGTCCTTTGCATCTGCCCCGCAACTATCCAGTCGGTGCGCCGTGCACCGTCACCCGGCGCGCTGCGCCCATGAGCGGATTCGAGAAGGAGCAAACACTAGTGAATATCCAGGTCGATAATACGGTCCTGCAACAACAGAAAAAGAAAACCTATATCTACGAGTGGTACGTGGTCGGCCTGTGTATGATCGCCTACATCTTTTCATTCGTGGATCGGCAGATCCTGGCGCTGATGATCGAGCCTATCAAGGCCGACCTGCAGATCAGCGACACCCAGTTCAGCCTGCTGCACGGGCTGGCCTTTTCGTTGTTCTACGCCTTCATGGGCATGCCCATCGCCTACCTGGCCGATCGCTTCTCCAGGCCGAAGATCATTGCCGTCGGCGTGGTGTTCTGGAGCCTGGCGACGGCCGCCTGCGGCCTGAGCAAAAACTTCCTGCACATGTTCCTCGCGCGCATCGGCGTCGGCGTCGGCGAAGCGGCGCTGTCGCCCTCGGCCTACTCGATGTTCAGCGACATGTTCCCCAAGGAGAAACTCGGACGCGCCGTCGGCATCTACTCGATCGGCTCGTTCGTCGGTGGTGGCCTGGCCTTCCTGGTGGGCGGCTATGTGATCGCCATGCTCAAGGACATGAACACCATCGAGGTGGCTTTTCTCGGTGCGATGAAGGCCTGGCAACTGGCGTTCTTCATTGTCGGCCTGCCGGGCATCGTGGTCGGCCTGCTGATCTGGCTCACCGTGCGCGACCCTGCGCGCAAGGGCCTGCAGGTCGATGCGCAGGGTAGGGCCAAGAAGGTCGGAATGAGCGATGGCCTGCGCTTTCTCGGGCGCCACCGTGCCACCTTCACCTGCCATTACCTGGGCTTTTCGTTCTACGCCATGGTGCTGTTCTGCATGATGAGCTGGAGCCCGGCGCTGTACATCCGCAAGTTCGGCCTGACCCCGATGGAAGCGGGCTACATGCTCGGCACCGTGCTGTTGCTGGCCAACACCGCCGGGGTGCTGTTCGGTGGCTGGCTCACCGATTACCTGGCGAAGAAAGGTCACCAGGATGCCGCGATGCGCACCGGCGTGATCGGCGCCCTGGGCATGGCGGTGCCGGCCGTGCTGTTTCCGCAAGTCGATCAACTGTGGCTGTCGGTGACGCTATTGGTGCCGGCGATGTTCTTCGCTTCGTTCCCGATGCCGGCGTCCACGGCGGCGATGCAGATCCTCGCGCCGAACCAGGTGCGCGCACAGGTCTCGGCGGTGTTCCTGCTAATCAGCAATCTGCTGGGGTTGGGCCTGGGCACCACGCTGGTGGCGTTGTTGACCGATCGCTACTTCGGATCGCCAGCAGCAGTGGGCTCTTCGATGTCGGTGGTGATCGCCGGTGCATCGGCGTTGACCGTGCTTTTGCTGTGGCGCGGTTGCCGGCGTTTCCGCGAAAGTTATGCCCGGGAGTACCCGACCCACGCATGACATGAATATGTCGGTGCAACGACCCCGCTGCGTTTAAACGCAGCGGGGTCGATCCGCTTCAGGTCAGGAGAGCCTCTGATGTTGAATGACGTACACCTGCTGGAACGGCACAGCCTGCTCAGCTCGGCCGACTGCCGCGAGATCCAGGACAAGGTCAGCCACTACCTGTGCCCGCACAGCTTCAACGTGCTGCGTGACGAGCCGATTCATACCCGGCTCAACGGCGTGTTCTTCGGCACTTCGGCGCTGCTCGACTTGCGCTATGGCGCGCCGGTGGAGATCACCATCGGCGACATTGCCGATCAGTACCTGTTTCGCATCACCTTGCAGGGGCATTGCCAGGTGGCCCACGGGCGGCGCAGCGCGGCGATGCAGTCGGGCTGCCTGAGCGTGTCCTCGCCGTACGCGCAAAGCCGCATCGTCACCGATGGCGAGTGCCGCAACCTGATCCTGCGCGTCGACCGTGATGCCCTGCAGATGCAACTGCAACGCCTGCTCGGCCGCAGCCTGCGGCAATCGGTGATCTTCGATGTCAGCGTCGATCATCTGGGCGCCGGCGTCGTCAGCCTCTATCACACCCTGGACTACATCTGTCGGCTGTACGGCAGCGGCGTGGACGGCTCGCGCCTCGCCAGCGGCCTGTCCGACTACCTGATGCAACTGCTGCTCACCCAGTTGCCGCATAACTACTCGACGGATCTGTTGCACGATTCCCGCGCGCCGCTGCCGCACCACGTGAAAAGGGCCCGTGACTACATCGAGGAACACCTCGACCAACCGATCAGCCTGGCGACCCTGAGCGAGCTGTGTGGGGTCTCGGTGCGCACCTTGCAGAACGGCTTCCGGCAGTTTCTCCAGCAAGCGCCGGTAGAGTACATCCGTGACCGTCGCCTGGCGCTGGTCCACGAGTCGCTGCAGCAGGGCAATGCCTGTGAAACTGTCACCGATATCCTGCTGCGCCACGGCATCAACAGCTTCGGGCATTTTTCCAGTGCCTATCGGCAACGTTATGGCTGCCTGCCGTCGGACACCCTGCGACGACAGAAGCATTGAGACTTCTGCGCAATCCGTGAGTCGGCTGCGCATTCTGATAAGCCTGGGGCGGCAGCGCTCGATAGCATCGAGTCTCTTACCAGAGGAGTGACTCGATGAATATTACCGTGCTGGGTGGTGGACACGGCTGTTATGCCGCTGCTGTCGAAATGGCTGAGAAGGGGCATCAGACCCGCCTGTGGCGTCGCGACTCGGCGGCGCTCAAGG
Source organism: Pseudomonas sp. PLMAX (assembly GCF_046042685.1). Taxonomy (NCBI): domain Bacteria; kingdom Pseudomonadati; phylum Pseudomonadota; class Gammaproteobacteria; order Pseudomonadales; family Pseudomonadaceae; genus Pseudomonas; species Pseudomonas sp. PLMAX. Next base: position 2,379,439 of record NZ_CP064949.1, read on the forward strand.
AGTTGCTGGCGATCGGCAGCCTGACCATCAAGGACTACCGGGGCACTCGCCAGCTCTCGGTCGGTAAACCCGAGGACAAGCTGGCGCTGACCGACGACCTGGCCGAAGCCCTGGCCGACGCGCAGCTGGTCATCATCCCGCTGCCGTCGACCTCCCACGAAGACCTGGCCAGACAGGTGGCGCCGCACCTGCGCGACGGTCAGGTGGTGTTCCTGCCACCGGGCACCTTCGGCAGTTATGTGTTCGCCAAGGCCATGGCCGATGCGGGCAACCGCAGCAAGGTCGCCTTCGCCGAGACCGGCACGCTGCCGTATCTGGTGCGCAAGCATGGCGCCAGCGACCTGGTGATCAGTTGCTACGCCACCCGTCTGCCGACGGGCGTATTCCCCGGCAACCTGTCCGAACACGCCTTCGCCGTGCTGCGCGAGGCCTACCCGAGCGTCGAACCGATCGAAGACGCCCTGAGCGGTGCGCTGATGAACGCGGGCCCCATCATCCACCCGCCGCTGATCATGATGAATGCCGGTCCCCTGGAGCATTTCGAGGCCTGGGACATCCACAACGAAGGCACCCAACCGTCGATTCGCCGCGTGACCAACCAGCTCGATGCCGAGCGCATGGCCGTGCGCGAAGCACTGACCTACGGCGCACCGCATTTTCCCCTGGCGGATCACTACAACAGCAGCGAAGGCGAGGCGTGGATGTACGGTCGCGGTGCCCATGGCAAGCTGACCGACAGCGGCGACTGGCGCGAAGACATCGACCTGCAAACACATCGCTACATGCTCGAAGACACCCGCCTGGGCCTGTCCTTCCTGGTGTCCGTCGGCCGCTGGGCCGGTGTGCCGACCCCGATTGCCCAAGGCCTGTTGAGCATTGCCTCGGTCGTCGCCGGGCGTGATCTCTACGCCGAGGGCCGCACCCTGGAGAACCTCGGCCTGGCCGGGTTGAGTCGAACACAGATGAGCGAACTGCTGACCGAGGGCTGCAACCGATGAACGCCGCGCTGCCGCAAGTCAGCGTGGTCGGCGCCGGCCGGATGGGCGAGGGCATTGCCCTGGCCTTCATCCATGCGGGCCTGCCGGTCACCCTCATCGACATCAAGGATCGCGCCGAGAATGAGCGCCACGGCTACTTCGAGCGCGTGCGCAACAACGTCCGCAGCGAACTGCAGATGCTGGTTCGCCTTGGCATGCTCCAGCCGGAACAGGCGGACATCGCGCTGTCGCGGTTGACCCTGCAAACCCGATCCCGGGCCGCCGAGGCATTGCGCGGGTGCGACCTGGTGTTCGAAGCCGTGCCGGAAGTCATCGAGGTCAAGCAGCAGACCTTCGCCTGGGTCAGCGAGCATGTCCCGGCGTCGGCCATCATTGCCTCGACCACCTCGACCTTCCTGGTCACCGAGTTGAGCGAAATGGTCAGCGGGCCGCAGCGCTTCGTCAACGCGCACTGGCTCAATCCCGCGCACCTGATGCCGCTGGTGGAAGTCAGTCGCAGCGAGGCGACCTGCCCGCAGGTGGTCGAGCGGCTGCTGCAACTGCTCAAGCGCATCGGCAAGGTGCCCGTGGTGTGCAATCCGGTGGCGGGTTATATCGTGCCGCGCATCCAGGCACTGGCGATGAACGAAGCGGCACGGATGGTGGAAGAGGGCGTGGCCAGCGCCGAAGATATCGACACCGCAGTGCGCGTCGGCTTCGGTTTGCGCTTCTCGGTGCTGGGCCTGCTGGAGTTCATCGACTGGGGCGGCGGCGACATTCTCTACTACGCCTCGCGCTACTTGAGCGGCGCACTGTCACCGCGTTTCGAGTCGCCCCAAGTGATAACCGACAACATGCAAAACGGCCGCAATGGCTTGCGCGATGGCCAGGGTTTCTACGATTACCGTGACCTGGACGTGGACGCCTACAGGCAAGAGCGTCTCGGCGCCTTCGTGCGCAAGCTGGAGTTGTCGGGATTGACGCCTGCGTTCGAGGGCGCCTTGAGGCAGGCCTGAAGGCGGATTGATTTAGCGACGATAGTAGCGGCGATCGTCGTCGTAGCGGTGGCCCATGACACGATCCCGGTGGTGGCGCTCCCAATCACGATGGCGTTCCGCTTCCCGGCGGGCTTGCTCTCGACGCCACTGGTCCCTGCGCCATTGGTCTCTACGCCATTGGTCTCTACGCCATTGGTCCCGGCGCCAATCGTCTCGATGATCGTGCCAGTTCCGGTCGTCATGGGCCAGCAATGGCCCAGGCTGCTTGTCGGCCATACTGGCCAAGGTCGGCCAAGGGTTCTCGGCGGCCTTGGCAGGCGCCTGGATGGCTGTGACTTCAGTGGGGAAAACAGGGGTTGCGGGCTTTATCTGTGTGGCTGATGCCGAGCCCATTGCCGCGAACGCGAACAGGCCGAAGAGCACCATCCGAGGGTCATGGAATTTCATGCGCGAAGGCAACCTCTGATTGACAATTGGTCGTGTGGCCATCCGGCTGCGGCAAGCTGCGGGTTCGCACTTGCCGAGCGGATGTGCCTATCCAAATAGACCGGTAATCAGAGAAAAGTTCTAGGGAACCGTTGTTTAAATAGCTGTGCCCCGACACTCCACCAGCCCCTTGACCTGCCCCGAGTCCGTCTGGTTTTCATCACTCAACCAGCGCTCGAACCCCGCGCCAATCGCCGGCCACTCCGAATCGATGATCGAATACCAGGCGGTGTCGCGGTTCTGTCCCTTGACCACCATGTGCTGGCGGAAGACCCCTTCGAAACTGAAGCCCAGCCGCTCGGCGGCGTATTTGGAGCGGGCGTTGCCGTTGTTGCATTTCCACTCCAGGCGCCGATAGCCGAGGGCGAACGACTCCTTGGCCAGCAGGTAGACCGCCTCGGTGCTTTTCGGTGAGCGTTGCATCGGCGCGCCGAAGGTCACGTGGCCGATTTCGATGCGGCCCTGGGCCGGGACGATCGACATCAGGCTGAGGAGGCCTTGCACCTCGCCGCTGGCGCGGTCGATCACGCTGAAGAAATAGGGATCGCTGCTGGCGGCATGATTGTTCAGCCAGTCGTTGAAGGCGCCGCGCTCCGGGAAGGGCCCGTAAGGCAGGTAGTCCCACAGTTTCGGGTCGGCACCGGGGCCTTGCAGGGCGTTGAACAAGTCGTCGCCGTGGCGCGTCGGGTCGAGTCTTTCCAGGCGGATGAAGCGCCCTTCGATCAGTTGGACGGTCGGGGCCGGGACGCCTTTCCAGTCGGCGAGTGAAATCGACATGCTGTTCTCCTTGAACCTTAAATGGCTTTGCGAAACTGGATCAAACCCGGACGCTCGGCGATGCGCTCGTAGAGCTGGATCGCGGTGGCGTTGGTTTCGTGGGTCAGCCAGTGCACCTTGTTGCAACCGTCGGCCTTGGCCGTGGCGTAGACGAACTCGATCAACTGGCGGCCAACGCCAGTGCCTCGGGTTTCCGGCACCACCAGCAGGTCCTGCAGGTAGCACGAGTTTTCGATGCTCCAGTTTGAACGATGGTAAATGAAATGCACCATGCCCACTGGTTTGCCGTCAGCCCAGGCGAGGGCGGCGTGGGTCGGCTCGTTCGGGTCGAGCATGCGCTGCCAGGTGCTTTGGCTGACGGCGTCCGGCAATTCGGTGTTGTAGAAGCGCAGGTAAGCCTGCCACAACGGCAGCCAGGCGGCGTGGTCCTCGGCGTAGACCTGGCGGATTTCGAGTTGACTCATGCTGATTCCTTAACGCATCAAGTGGGCGAGGGCCTGGTCGTGGGCATCGGGGCTGGCGGCCAGCCCCTCGCGCACGCCGGCGATGTCTGCGGTGCTGCGGTTCTGGCTGAGCTTGCGTTTGCCTTCCAGGCGCTGGATCGGCAAGGCAAACCCGACGATGGCCCTGAGCATGCCATCGATGTAGTCGGCGGGCGCGTCGGCGACTTTCCACGGCTGGGCGCGACCGGCTTCATGGCGATCGGTCAAGGCACTGACCAGCGAGCGCAGGCGGTCGGCATCGGTGAAGACTTCGGCGCTGCCATAGGCATGCACGGCGACGTAATTCCAGGTCGGCACGACTTTGCCGTGTTCGGCCTTGCTCGGGTAGAAATCGGGACTCACATAGGCATCGGCACCGGCGAAAATGACCATTGCTTCGGCACCGTTCTGCAGTTCCTTCCACTGCGGATTGGCCTTGGCGAAATGGCCGTACAGGGTGCCATTGGGCCCCTCGTCGGTGTTCAGCAGCAAGGGCAGGTGACTGGCTTGCAGACCCTGTTCGCCATGGGTGACCAACAGGGCGAGTCGGGTACCGAGGATCTGTTGCTGCAGCTCGGGCAAATCATTGAAGGCGAAACCACTGGGCGTATACATGGAATTATTCCTTGGCGAATGTCTGCATCCTAGGCAGGCTATTGGTCTGTTGTAAGAGCCATTAACGTCGAATTTCATGGGTCCATTGTCATGACGAATGCGCCGCTGTCCTTGTCCTTCAACCCCGCCGGCATCGAGCTCGACCGTCGTCAGGGGCTGAGTCGCCAGCTTTATCAGGCGTTGCGGGCGAGGGTGCTGGACGGACGACTGGCCAGTGGTACGCGCTTGCCCGCCAGTCGGGACCTGGCGGCGGCATTGGCGATCTCGCGTAACAGCGTGGTGCGCGCCTACGATCAGCTTTACGCCGAAGGGTTTATCGAGGGGCGGGTGGGGGACGGGACTTATGTCGCGCAATTGCCCCAGGCGTCGTTGCCGGTCAGGAAGTCCTCGAAAAAAGCGCCGACGCAATGGCTGGATCTACCGGTGGTTGTACCTGACAAGGTCATCCACAACGGCGCCTTGCAGCGTGTCGAAAACAACCATTTGCCCACGCCACCCAGTGGTCCGCCCCGGGCTTTTCGGGTCGGTGTGCCGGCGTTCGATCTGTTTCCGTTCGAGGTGTGGGCCAAACTGAACGCAGCGTTCTGGCGCAAACCGGATCTGCAGCAGCTGTGTTACGGCGCTCCTGAAGGGGACGCGCGGTTGCGCGGGATGATCGCGGCGTATTTGCGCAGTTCCCGAGGCATGCAGTGCAGCGCCGAACAAATCGTCATCACCAGTGGCGCGCAGCAGGGGATCAGCCTCTGTGCGCAGTTGCTGGTGGAGCCGGGGGACGGGGTGGCGATTGAAAACCCGGGTTATCGCGCGGCGGGTCATGCGTTCGCGGTGGCCGGCGCGCGTTTGCACGGCGTGGCGGTGGACAGCGAGGGCATCGATTGCCAGGCATTGGCGGGGTTGGGCGATTGTCGCCTGGCCTATGTGACGCCATCGCATCAGTACCCCACGGGGGTGGTGATGAGCCTGGCCCGGCGCCTGGAGTTGCTGGCCTGGGCCGAGCGGGCCAACGGCTGGATCGTCGAGGACGATTACGATGGCGAATACCGCTACAGCGGCGCACCCCTGGCGCCGCTGGCAGCACTCGATCGGCAGGGACGGGTGCTGTACGTCGGCACGTTCGGCAAGGTCGCCTTTCCGGCGCTGCGCCTGGGTTACCTGGTGTTGCCGCCGGCGCTGGTGGACGCGTTCTCGCAACGTCGAGCGGTGGACGTGCGTCATTCCGAGGTCAGCACCCAGGCAGTGATGGCCGAATTCATGGCCGCCGGGCACTTTCAGCGGCACATCCGGCGCATGCGCCGCGCCGCGTTGAGCCGCCGTAACACCTTGTTGACGGGCTGGCCCCGGGACATTGCCGGTGTCGGCAGCCTGCCGAACGTCGCGGCAGGGCTGCACCTGACTGTCGCGGTCGACTCCCTGGCCCGTGAGCGTGAACTGATCGAGAAAGCGGCCAGGGTCGACGTCGAAATCAACGGGCTGAGCAGCTACTGGTTGCCGGACTCCCAGGAACCGGAGGACCAGAGGGCCGGGCTGGTCCTCGGTTTTGCGGCGGTGCCCGAGGCGGCGATCAGCGCGGCGCTTGGGCGTCTGCAAGCAGCCTGGCGTGAATAGCCTCAGGTTTTGGCCTTAGGTTCCATGTCCCAAAAGAGCTTGCGCAGGTCGGGGTCGACGAGCTTGCGCAGGACGCCATCGATGGGCTCGAAGCTGTTCAATGCTGCTTGCTGTTCGGGAGATAGGCTCTTCAGATAGTCATCCGAGATTTTCAGGTGGGCTGCCGTTGGCTGGTCGGCGGGGCTGACCAAGCTTTCATAATGAAAATGCGCCACCCAGATCGTCTTGCCGTTGGCCTTGTCGAGAATCCGGTACTCCTGAAAGAAGTCGCCCATCCCTGTGGTCTGGATTCGCCCTCGTGGGTCGGCGGCGACGTCGACCTGCTGGTGTTCGTGCATCCATTTGAAAGCCGTTTGAGTCGGTTTGCGCAGCTTGTATAACTTCGCTCGAACGCTGATGCCTTCTTCACGCATTTGACGCGCGGCTGCACGCATCTCGAGGCTCAGGGTCGCGACCGGCAGCGGTTCGCCGTCCCGTTTTTTACTCCGCAGCACGGCCTGATCTACGCTGTCGGCGCCTTGCTCCAGTTTGAGCGCCTGTTGATCGAACAGATCCTGTATGTCAGCGGGTATACGCCTTGGGCGCAACGCGTCCTTGGCGGTGCGCTCGATGAATCTGGACGTATCCAGGTTCAGGTCCATGGCGGCGGCGATGAGCTCCTCGTCGCTGAGTGTCGAAGCCGGTTGTTGGCGGATCATGGGCGCGATGGGCGTGAGGGGAGCCTGCGCGGTAGTGCCGGGTTCGCTCTTGGTCGGGGCCTTCGGCCGGGTTTTTCGGACTTTTGCCGGTTGATGGTAAGACGCCTGGCGACTGCTCGTCGTGGCTTTTTGTAGCGGCTTTGGGGGCTGCGGCAGCAACGCCTGGAGTCGGTTTTGGACCAATTGCGCGAACTCGCCGATCAGTCCACGCAGGTGCAGAAGTCGGGCTGGCTTGAGCAGGTCGGGGTAGGCGTCCGGCAACTCCTGTAGGCGCTGGTCGGCATCGGCGAAAGTTTCAATCAGGCTGTCCAGCGCTTCAATGCGAGACTGCAGAGGGCGCAGGTTGTCGCCAGCCGCTGCCATGTCAGCCACTTGAATGGCGGCCTTGGCGGCACTCACGATGATTTTACCCACGGCATCCCGTGCCTGGGGCATCAGGGGGCTGGCCTTGTCTTCAAGACACAGTTCCTGGGCCATGCCAATCTCGTTGGTTTTCAGATCCAGCACGTTGAACGATGGCGCGAGCTTTTTTATTTCGTTCGCTCTCTCGATGCCGGACCTTCCTGCCGCGCGCAGGCCCTCGATCGTCGAGTGTGAAAGCTCGAGTTTTTCGACCATTTCCTGGCTCAGGTCAGTCGCCACTTGAATGTTGGCCACATAGGTTTTCAGGGGCATCGGTTCTGTCTGGCCGGTGTCGGTCATCATCCTTGTCGCCTGGGCATATTCGGTTCTCTTGATGACGAACCACAACGACAGGTTCTTCTGCAGCGAGGTGCTGATGCGCAGCAATTCATGGACATAGTTTTTGCTACCGCCGAGGGTGCGCCATTCGCGGAGTTTTTCCAGCGCCTGCCGATACGCCGTAATGGTGACTTCCAGTTTTTGCGCATACGCCTTGCTCAGGCTCTCGAAATGCTCCTGGGTTGACTTCTGCATCTCGGTTTGCAATGTGGAAAGCTCATCTTCCAGCACTTTCTGTTGATCGCTGAAGGAGGTCAGGGACTCTTCCAGTTCCTTGAAGCGCATCTCATTGGCGGCGACCAGGGGTTTGCTGAAGGCATTGCCGCCGCCACCACGCAGGCGCAAGCGCAGGTCGATGAACCACTCACCCTTGGCATTATGCGTGAGCAGCGGACCGCTGCGATTTGGCTCGTCAGGGTCAACGATATGAGGAGGGTCCTCGCCGCTTACCATGACCTGGAACCAGCGCTCGCCGACCTGGGCAAAGTTCCTGTCATTGTGTTGATAGAGGTGAGGAGGTTTTTCGTTGACCTTTGTCACGTTCCTGTCGGTGATGTCGATGGCTGCGACCTTGAATGTGTCCAGGTAAGTACCCAGCGCCGCCGGTGTACGACGTGGCACCGAGCCGGCCACCTCAAGCGAGGAGCGGTGCCCGGGTGCAAGTTCTGCGAGCAGTGGGGTCGGGTCGAACTGGACGGTGACAGGCTCGCCCCCAGGCAGTGTTGGTTTCTTTAACGAAGGCCGCGCCAGTCGAGGCTTGCCTGATAGAGTATTGCGACGCATCGCGGCATGATGGCTGAGGACAATGCCGGTGATCAGCAGCAGGTCCGACAGCGAAGTCCATTCAATGAACGTGTCGCCTCGATTACTGGCGTCGATGGCCTGCTGGATTTCGTTGATGGTCTGCCATACCCATACGGCCGTCCCGACAGCGCCGGTGAGAAAGTTCGAGGTGACGGCGAACAATGCCCAGCTGCTTTCCTTGAGCAGGGTCCAGCGGCGTTCGGCATTCGATTGTGACTGGCGGTCAGCGAGGTCGACCAAGGCCTGGGCGTTGCTTTTGAACAGTGCCGACAGGACATTCCCGGTTATTTCGTCATTCGCGAACGTTACTTGCCCGAACCCTTGCGCCTGCTTGAACGGGTTGACCAACTGTTCGGCCACGATCCACGGCGATGGCAGGCCGGTGGGGAGCACATATTGGTCATACTCATAACTGAGGGTGTTGTCCGGCAGCCATGCCAGCACTGAGTCCCTCAGATCGCCGGGTTGATGCAATGCGTACAGCAGGTTTTGCCTGGAAGGAAACTGCAACAGGGGCAGGTCCTGCATCGGGCGATACAGCAGGCAAGGCCCGCTTTCTGCATTTCGAGGGCTGATGAGGAACATGTTCTCAACGCTGTCACTGCTGCTGATCAGGCGATGTTGCGGCGTCAGCTTGAGCGGGTAGATGGCGATGGAATGGGCCTTTTCGGTATCGCTGTCGAGCAACTCGCAGATGAATCGGTAGCCGAGCTCATCAATGCCCGCCTCCTGTTTGACCTTGCCTTCGAGCGCCAGCAGCGGCAACAGCAAGCGCAACTGGTCGCAGTAGAAGTTTTCCTGGCGTCGGGATTCCACGGGCTCGTCGATCAGCTTGCGTTTGATCAGCGCCGGGTACGTCTCGCCGATATTGACTTGTGCAGCCAGGGTGGTGAGGAACGCAGGTGTGAGCCATGGCGGAACCGACTGACCGTGCAGGAACGATACGGTTGCCATGTAGGGCGCCTGGTTTTCCATGGCAAACTCGGCGAGCGTCTCGGTGCGGTGGTCGAGGGGGTTGGGCAGTGTGAAGTTGCCAGAGGTAAAGCTGTTGGTGATGTTGATTCGCAGTTCATTGAGCGGCAGCGTCGCGGCATCGACTGCGCGGGTATCGGCGATGATCGCTTCAGCCATCAGGCGCTGGGCAAAGTCGATGATGGAAGGTATTTCGTTTCTGGCTGCCTTGTGCTCAGGCTGTCGATAGAGCTTGCCCAGTGCGGTGATGTAGCGGCTGTAGTCTTGAATGTCCTTGGGCGATGCGTTGCGCAGCCAGTAGGGAATCGCCGCGTGCAGTTGCATGAGTCGCGCGTGTTCGGTTTCGTCGAGCCCGCTTTCGAGTTCGGTATCATCTTCGACCGGTTTTTCAAGGGAACCTATCAAGGCGATGGCATCAAGCTGTGACGAGATCAGGGCCCAGGCCATATGGTCAAAAACGTTGCCGCCAGGCTCGAAAAGCCGCCATGTCAAGGTGCGCCCTTCGAGCGATTCCTCAAGGCGGGCGGGCAGTGAATTGCCCAATTGTTCCATTGAGCTGAACGACTCATAACCGCGCTCGATCGTGTACATCACCAGCAGCTCGCGTTCGCGGCAGGTGGCCTTGAGCACCAGGGCCCCGCCGATCACGAGGTGGCTGGCAACCGTGTTTTTAACGATGTCGATATCGATCAGGCACGCCTGAATGGCCGATAGGCCGCTGTTCGAATTCTTTCGTGCGGCTTTGTCCGGGGCTTCGAACACTTCGCGCGCCATCGTGCACTCGTCGACGTCCCAGCCTTTTACCGTTTGCACATTCAATGCCTTGCGCAGTGAATCGGACAACTCCTGCCAGCGGGGGATTTTCTGGCCTGTGTGGTTCCAGTAATCGAGCTGGCGCTTCTGCAGTTCGACGAACAACTGTGGCACCGAGTCGTTGAGTACCTGGGCAATGTCTTCGATGCTGACGGCGAGATGAACCGGGTCGTTGGCGTCGGATTCCAGGATCAGGAAATGTTCGCCTTCGAGATAGTTGGCGGTTGTGCCATACAGGCTCTGCAGGACAAGTGTGTGGGTGAGCGAAAGGAATTCGACCGACTCCATCTCGACGTGATCGTCCACCACCCGCCATTGCGGGGTGGCGACGAGGGTTTTGTCAGGGTCGATGTTCAGTGCCGGGTAGCGCGTTGCCAATTTCTCGCGCAGCAGGTCCGAAGCGACTTCACTCGGCAGCGGACTGTGGCTGGTCTGGCTGACCAGATCACTTTTTTCGAGAAGGGGGGTCGAGTCTTTTGGGGCGATCGGTGTCGGGGTACTGGTCATGATGTCGTGCCCCCGGATTTCGCTTTCGGCAAGAACAATGATCGAGCCAGTTGTGGACTGATCTCGCTGCGGTAGATCGCGATCAACTCGTTGTTGCTGACCGTTCGCAAATCAAACGCGCCGCCCAGTGTGCGTTGCGCTTCGGTTTTCAAGTGCGCCGCACTGTAGGCGTCGGCAGCGGCGGAGGGCGTCGGGTAGTGAAAGTGGGCGTACCAAAGCACTTTGGCGGAGCTGGCGTCACGAATTTCATACTCCTCGAGATAGTCCTTGCGGTGCCCTTTGAGCCGCTTGCGCCCCGCAGTCTTGACGATGACGACCAACCCTTGGCTGTGCAGCCATTCGACGCGAGCGACGGTGGGAGGTTGTTGCTTGGTCATGCTGATTCGAGTCTGGAGACCCTTTTGATCAAGGCTGACCGCGCCCTCATTAAGCTGTTTGGCCATGCTCACAGCGGAGCCCGGACCGCCGTCAGTAATGTTCAGCTTGGTCAGGGCCTTTTCGATGGCGGTCGCGGCGTCCTCCATTCGGCGGGCCCTTTGTTGGAAAAGGTCCTCGATTTCCACGGGGATACGCCCCGGCCGTTTGGCGTGGGCCTCGGTCCTGCGGGTAAATTCGTCCAGCTCGTCGAGTAAGGCTTGTCCCGTCTGGGTACTGGTCTTCAGATCAACCGGACCGGTGGCCTCAGGCGCGCGTGAGCTCGACACATGTTCGAGCCAGACACCGGGCGTTTTCTCGTGAAAGGTCACGACCTTGCCGCTCAGTGTCGAGGTCACATCGAGCAGCTCGGTGCCATCAGCGCTGGTGCGCTCGCGCAGCTTGCCGACGACGGTTCCCTTGTATCGGGTCTTGATCACGCGCCTGGGCGCAGGCGCCGGGCGTGAGGGGCCGGGCGTCGGTTCCAGCATCCTGCGCTCATTGAGCAGGCTCGCCAGGTGTCTCTCGCTGCGCTTTTTGAATTCTTCGATTTGCTGGCGCATCCGCTCCAGCGGGGGCTGTAGCAATTGCCCCGAATACTCGTCGGGCAGATCGACGATTCGTTGGTCCAGGGTTGCGTATTGCTCCACCAGATCATTGAAGCCGTCGATGCGTTCCTCCAGGCCAAGCTCATGGTCCTGGGCCGCCAGGTCGATGGACGACTGGATGGTAAGGCCGGCATCTTCGACGAGCCGTTGCATGGCCTGGCTGGCTGGCGCGGTGTCGACCGTGGCGCTGTCATCGAGGCATAACTCCTGCGCCAGGCTGATCTGGAACAGCTTCAGATCCTGCAGGTCGAACTTCGGCAGTTGCGCCTTGCATTGGCGGGCGGCTTCCCCCGCTTCTTTGCCCAAGCGCATCAGATCCTCGATGCGAGCATGGGCGAACTCGATCTTCTCAATGTAGCCCTGGGTCATGTCGCTGGTGAGCTGATGGACCTGGCGGGGAGTCTGGGTGCCTTCGAGGGTCTCATTGTCCAGCAAGGCAAGGGACCTGCGCATGCTTTCTCCGAACGCCAGGTTTTGCCGGGTGAACCATTTCTCCGTCAGTAACAGCTGATAGTCCAGGCAACTGACCGTGACCGGGCGATAATTGACGATGGGCTCAATGGCGTTGAAATTCTTCACTTGGTCGATGTAGGCGCCGTAGGCCGCCAGCTGTGAGTCCAGCAGGTCGAGCAGGGGCTGGCGATTTGCATCGGTGGCGGCCTTTTCCGCGGCCTCGAGTTCATTTTGCAGTTCAGGCTTGCGGGCATCGAACGTGGTCAGTTGTTTCCTCAAATCTTCCCTGTGCTGTTGGTTCTTGCGTTCGATTTCCCTTCGGGCCCTACCGCCGCCGCGCAGCCGCAGGCGTGTGTCGACGAACCATTCGCCCTTTTCCGAGTGAATCAACAGGGGCCCCGTCCTGGCCGGGGTTTGTCTTGAATCGATGATCTGCACATCACCGTTGTCATTGAGCATCACTTCAAACCAGCGCTGATTGATTCGCGCATACCATTTGTCCTCAAGCCCGATCAGGAAGCGATGAGGACCGGACACGGCAGGTGTGTCTTTCAATGCCGCAGGCTTGGCAATCGCCAGGCTGTCCAGCAAGACCCCCAGCGGCACGCTTGGCAACAAGCCTTGGGTGTAGACCGACGTTTCATGGTTGGCAGGCAACTGCTCGGCGGCGACATCGGCCGCTTGATTCAGGGTGATTTTTGCCGGCCGCAGGGGTTTGGAAGCCGGTGTCGAAACCTTCTCGACGGTCTGCGGCGCAGGTTTGTCGCGACTTGCCGCGTGATGGGCAAGCACCATGCCCAGCGACAGGAACAGATCGGTCAGCGCGGCCCATTGTTGATCACTGTCGCCGACTTCGCGGGCTTCATTGGCTTCATGCAGGTCATCCATGATTTGCCAGATCCAGGCGGCCGTCCCGGCGGTGCGACCGAGGAAGGGCAGGGCAATATTGAACAGCATCCATGCGCCCTGTTTAAACGTCGCCCAACGCCGTTCTCCATTGGACACCGATTGCCTGTCCGCCAGGGTGACCAGTGCATTGGCGTTGGCGTTGAACACCGCTTGCAGCGGCGGCTCAGGGAGTGGCGCAGGACTGAAGGTGACAGCCCCCATCATGCCCAATGTCGAGGTGGGGTCGACCAACCACTGCGAGAGCGTCCAGACCGAGGGCAGCTCTCCGGGGAAGACATACTGGGAATAGTTGAAGTACAGGTCTTGCGGCAGCCAGGCCAAAACCGACTGGCGCAGCGCCTTGTCGTGTTTGATCGCGTACAGCAGATTCGCCTCGCTGGAATACTGCGTCAGCGGGTGATCGAGCAGCGGTCGAAACAGCAGGCACGGGCCCTTGTCGGTCAGCTTCGGCCCGATCAGGAACATGTTGGCCACTTCGTCGGCCTTGTTGTCGCTGCGTCCCCCTGGAATGAACGCCAACGGACGAATGACAATTTCCTGCCCGTCGACGTAGCGATCGGCAGCCTTTTCCTGCAAGGCGGCGACCACGTACCGATAGCCCTGTTCGTCGATGCCGCTGGCCCCGCCACGGATCTTCAGTTGCAGCGCCAACAGCGGCAGTTGCAGGTGCAGTTGGCTGGTATAGAGGCGCTGTCGACGCAGGCTTTCCCCGGGATCGACCAGCAACTTGTTCTTGATCAGCTCTGGGTAGGTTTTGCCGATGTTGACGGTGCTGACCAGTTCTTCCAGGTAGGCCGGCGTCAGCCACGCAGGCGCGGCCTCACCGTCGTTGTATTGCACGGTTTTGTCGCCCAGCGGCAGGCCGGCGAGGTTCTGCAATGCAAATTCAGCCAACGACATTTTCAGGGTCTGGGTCTGGCCGGGCACGATGACCGCGCCGAGCACAACCAGGCTGGTAATGCTGACTTCGATGTCCGCCAGTTTCAGTGAGGTCGCGGCTGCCTGATCCTTGATCTTCTGGTCCTTGATCATCTGATCGGTCAACGCCTGCAGGGCAAAATCAGGCAGCGCGGCAATGCCTTCATCAAAGGTCTGGCCGTGGTGCTGTTCACGCAGCAACGCCAGGTCCATCAAGTGTCGGCTGTAGCGGGTCAGATCGGTGGGCGACGCGTTTGCCAGCCAGTCCGGCAACAGGTGTTGGATCTGGCTGTAGCGCGACGTCGAGGGTGGGTGAAGTTGCGAGAAATTGTTCGCCGATGCGGCCACCTGCGGATCAAGGGTGGGGGCCCAGGTGGAGTTACCGAATGCACCGATGGCGTCGATCTCAAGGGCAATCAGCGCCCAGGCCTGATGCTCGAAAAACATCCCTGCGGGCTCGTAGAGGCGCCATTGCAACGTGCGGTCATGTCTGGACGTGACCATGCGCCCGGACAGCATTTCGCCCAATAACGCCAGCGAATCGTAGCGCTTGAAGCCTTCGGCGATCGAATGGGTCACGACAAGGGTGCGATCCTCCAGTGTGCCCACCAGCACCGCCATTTCCAGGACCCACGAGTGTTTGCTCGTGGCGGTATCGAGGCTATCGATATCGATCAGGCAGGCCTTGGTCTGGTAGCGGTCGTGAGCTGCTCGTTCGTGCTTGTCCGGGTACTGGAAAAGGGACAGGGCCATTTCTCGCAGGTCCTCGTCCCAGTCCGTCACCCTGTCGACGTTCCAGAGCTTGTGTAGCGCGTCGCGCAACTGATGCCAGCGCGGCGTCGAGTCCGCGATGGGCCGGTTCCAGTAATCGAGTTGTTGCTCCTGATAGGCAACGAACAATAATTTGGCCAATGTGTTGAGCAGGCATCCGACGGCGTTGATCTTGACCGGTAGATGAGTTAACGGCTCGACTCCCGGTTGCCGTGTCAGGAAATGTTCACCGTCGAGATAGGTCACCGATTTGCCTGACAGGCTCAGTCTTACCAGCACCTCGGTCAGGAATTCAAAGTGGCTGGTACCCGGAACGACTTGAGCGTCGGTCATGATCCAGGCAGGTGTCACCACCAACGTCACATTTGGGTCGATGTGCAGATTGGGGTAGTGGATGTCGAGGGCGGTACGTAGTGATTTTGCAGCGACTTCCCTGATCGAAGGACCTGCCACCAGTTGGGTCAGTACGTCGTCGGGGTTTATGGCGGGCGAGTCGGGCATGGCCGTTTCCTGTGTCCGGTGGGGCGCTGCGGGGGGGCAACGCGGTTTTCGGGCAAGGTAGAGGGCTGGCGGTGGCTCAGGGTGGTAGATATGTATCGCTGACAAAAAAGACCCGCGTCACCGCGGGTCTTCTGTTTCAACTAGGTTCCGGACTTGATCTTGGTCCAGGCCCGGGTGCGTGCGCGTTCGGCATCCCGTGGCAAGGGTTGCAGGGTGTAGAGCGTGCCCATCGCCGCTTCGGTCGGGTACAGGTTGGGGTTGTTGCGGATCGCCGGGTCCACAAGTTCCGTGGCGTCCTTGTTCGGGTTGGGATAACCCACGAAGTCGCTGACCGGCGCGATCACCTGGGGTTGCAGCAGGTAGTTGATGAAGGTGTAGGCGTCCTCCGGGTTCTTCGCGCCTTTGGGGATGGCGAGCATGTCGAACCAGATCGGCGCGCCTTCCTTGGGCAGGCGCATTTCGACGACCACACCGTTCTTGGCTTCCTTGGCGCGGTTGGCGGCCTGGGAGAAGCTGCCGGAGTAACCGACCGCGACGCAGATGTCGCCGTTGGCGATGTCGGCCATGTACTTGGAGGAGTGGAAGTAGGTGACGTACGGACGGATCTTCATCAGCAGCGCTTCAGCCTTGTCGTAGTCCGCAGGCTTTTTGCTGTTGGGGTCAAGGCCCAGGTGTTGCAGGGCCAGGGGCAGGATCTCCGAGGGCGAGTCGAGCAGGGCGACGCCGCACTGCTTGAGCTTGCTGATATTTTCTTCCTTGAAGATCAGGTCCCAGCTGTCCACCGGCGCATCGGCGCCCAGTGCGGCCTTGACCTTCTCGGGATTGAAGCCGATCAGGATGGTGCCGTACATGTAGGGCACGGCGAACTTGTTGCCCGGATCGTTGGCCTCGATCAGCTTCATCAGCTTGGGATCGAGGTGGTTCCAGTTCGGCAACTTGCTGCGATCCAGCGGCTGGAACACGCCGGCTTCGATCTGCTTGGCCAGGAACACGTTGGACGGCACTACCACGTCGTAGCCGGAATTACCGGTCAACAGCTTGGCTTCCAGCGCCTCGTTGGTGTCGAAGATGTCATAGACCAGTTTGATCTGGGGGTTCTGCGCCTTGAAATCCTCCAGGGCCTTGGGGGTGATGTAGTCGAACCAGTTGTAGACGCGCAGCGTTCGTTCTTCGGCGTGAGCGCCAGTACTGAGCAGCGCCGCGCACAGGGCCGGAGCAATGACCTGCTTGAGCTTTTTCATTGTTCAAAACCTTCCAGCACGTTCACCGCGTTGATGCCGATTTCTTCCACCGCGTAACCGCCTTCCATGACAAACAGCGTCGGTTTGCCGAGGGCGGCGATGCGCTTGCCCATGGCCAGATAATCAGGGCTGTCGAGCTTGAATTGCGAGATCGGGTCGTCCTTGAACGTATCCACGCCCAGGGATACGACGACGATGTCGGCGCCATAGCTTTCGATCTCGTTGCAGGCTTGCTCCAGAGCGGCGCTCCAGGCATCCCAGCCGCTGCCGGCGGGCAATGGGTAATTGAAGTTGAAGCCTTCACCGGCGCCTTCGCCGCGCTCGTCTTCATAGCCAAGGAAGAACGGAAACTCGGCTTCCGGATGGCCGTGGATCGAGGTGAACAGCACGTCGCTGCGCTCGTAGAAAATCGACTGGGTGCCGTTGCCGTGGTGGTAGTCGACGTCGAGGATTGCGACTTTTTTGTGGCCCTGGTCGAGGAAGGCCTGGGCGGCGATGGCGGCGTTGTTGAGGTAGCAATAACCGCCCATCAAGTCGCTGGCGGCGTGGTGCCCTGGTGGACGGCACAGGGCAAAGGCACCGCGGGCGCCGCGCTGGATCTCCGCCTGTGCGGTGAGTGCGACTTGCGCCGCGCTGTACGCCGCTTGCCAGGTGCCGGCGGTGATCGGTGCGCCGCCGTCGAAACTGTAGTAGCCGAGCTGACCGTGCAGGCTGGTGGGCTTGATGCTGCGCAAGGTGCGGGCCGGCCAAGTGTAGGGCAGCAGGTCACCGTCGGTGTTGAACTCGGTCCAGCGCGCCCAGGCGCCTTTGAAAAAGTCGAGGTAGTCGCGGTTGTGGATGCGCTCGATCGGGCCGAGGCCGAAATCCCCGGGTGCCTCGACGGGGCCCAGGTTCTGCTTTTGCACCCGTTGCAACACGTGGTCGGCACGCGAAGGCATCTCGAAGCAGGGCTTGAGTTGCCCGTCGATCAGTTCACAGCGGCCGTGGTGCAGGTGGTGATCGTCTGAGTAGATCGTCAGCATTTTGTTGTTCTCCGCAGGCTGTTTCGGTTGCACACAGTCTTGCGGCGTCGAGCGTTTCGGAGAACGGCAGGAAAGGCCAAAAGGGGATTAATATGGCCAAAATGATTGTCCGAAATTCGCCCCTTGTACCTGTAGGAGCTGCCGAAGGCTGCGATCTTTTGATCTTCAAGGCCGAAACTGACTGGGCGCCACCCCACTCCAGCGCACAAACGCATGGCGGAAACTCGCGGTCTCGCTGAAACCCAACGCCTCGGCAATCCGGTAGATCGGCATCTGGTCCTCACACAACATCTGCTTGGCCTGCTCGAATCTCAACTCATCCAGCAATTCCTGATAACTGCACCCCAGATCCTTGAGATGCCGACGCAAGGTGCGCGCTGAACAATTCATCTGCTCGGCCAACCCTTCAAGCCCAGGCGCGGGATTCAACTGCGCGCTGAGCAACTGGCGAATCCGCCCCAACCATGCCTGGCGTCCGGTGAACTCGGTGTTCTGCTTGCGGCAGCGTTCGGCCATGGCCTGGTGGGTGATGACATCCGCCAGCGGCAGGGGTTGATCGAGCCAGCGCTTGTCGAAGGCAAAGGCATTGTTGCGTGCCCCGAAGTGCAGCGGGCAGTCGAAGTGTTCGGCGTAGCTCGCCTCATAGTCGGGCGCGGCATGTTCGAAGCGCGCGGCGAGCAGCGGCAGGACATGCCCGAGCAGGTCGTCACAGATGACTTTCAGCGACACCAGGCAGAACTCGGCGTTGAACACCGCCAGCGCCGGATTCTCCCGGTAATCGGCGGCGACGAACCAGACGCGCTCGTCGTCCTCTTCCAGGCTCAGCTCGAAAAGTGTTCCCAACAGCGCCGGATAACGCATCGCCAGGCGTAACGCGTCACCGAAGGTGGCACTGGTGAGCAGGGCATATCCCAGTATGCCGTAGGACGAAACGTGCATCCGCTGGCCCAGTTCCAGGCCGATATCGTGCTTGAGGGCGACGGCGTTGGCGCAGACCTGCATCTCTTGATTGGTGGTAATGCGCGTGTCCGCCCGGCTCAGGTCCGCGGCGCTGATGCCGCTGCCGGCCAACAAGGCTTCGCTGGACAGGCCTTCGGCCTTGAAGGCGTTGAGCACCAGGGAGACGGCGTTGAGGGTGGTCAGATGGGAGTGGAGCATGCTCGGTTCCGGCGTGGGGGTGCTGGAAACGAGCAACTTGTGTGCCGGTTTGAGTCAGTGAGCCTTAATGGCTACTCAACAACGAAGCTGCACCGGCACCGCCGAACAGTCCGGCACTGACCCGGTTGAACCAGCTCTGGCCCTTGCCGCTACGCAGGTAACGCGCCGCGCCATGGGCACCGAGGCCGTAGGCCAGCTTGCACAGCAGGTCGAGTACGGTCCAGGTGGCGATCATCACCAGCAGTTGCGGCAGGAACGGTTGCTCGGCGC
This sequence comes from Pseudomonas sp. PLMAX, assembly GCF_046042685.1. Lineage (NCBI taxonomy): Bacteria > Pseudomonadati > Pseudomonadota > Gammaproteobacteria > Pseudomonadales > Pseudomonadaceae > Pseudomonas > Pseudomonas sp. PLMAX. The sequence continues at coordinate 2,398,179 of NZ_CP064949.1, forward strand.
TGAGGAACTGCGGCAGGAATGCGGCGAAGAACAGGATGTCCTTCGGATTGCTGGCGCCCAGCATGAAGGCTCGCCCGAACAATGCGCGAAAGCGTGGAATCGCTGTCGCCTGAGGCACTTCGGCGCCGTGGGACGGTTGGCGCGATTGCTGCCAGCTCTGCCAGGCGAGATAGAACAGGTACAACGCGCCGACGATTTTCAATGCGCTGAACAACTGTTCCGATGCCAGCAGCAGGGCGCCCAGGCCCAGTGCCGAAGCACTCAACAGGCAGATCGAGGCAATCACGCCGCCGAGAAACGCCGGGTAGGAACGCACCAGGCCGTAATTCAGACTGTTGCTGATCATCAGCAAAGACAGTGGCCCCGGGATCAGGATCACCACCAGCGCAGCGCCGCTGAACAGCAGCCAGGTTTCCAGACTCATCACTTTCCTCCATTTGCACAAAAGCCTCACCCGACGGGGTGAGGCTGGTTTCAAGCGCGTACCGCCGAGGCTTACAGGAAGATGAACTTGGCAATGAAGATTGCGCAGAGCACCCACAGGCTGACGGAAATTTCCTTGTACTTGCCAGTGCCGGCCTTCAGCGCCACATAGGTGATGAAGCCCAGCGCGATGCCGTCGGCGACCGAGAAGGTCAGGGGCATCATGATTGCCGTGACGATCGCCGGAATGCTGTCGGTCGCCTCGTCCCATTCGATGTGGGCCATGCCGCCCATCATCAGCATGGCCACATAGATCAGCGCACCGGCGGTTGCGTAGGCGGGGATCATCCCGGCCAGCGGAGCGAAGAACATGGCTGCAATAAATAGCACACCTACGGTCACGGCGGTAAGACCAGTCCGACCACCTGCCGCGACGCCAGCAGCACTTTCCACGTAACTGGTGACCGGTGGAACGCCCACTACCGCACCAAACACACTGGAGGCACTGTCGGCTTTCATGGCGCGCGAGAGGTTTTCGATCTTGCCGTCAGCGTTCACCAGGTTGGCGCGCTGGGCCACCCCCATCAAGGTGCCGGCGGTGTCGAACATGTGCACGAAGAGGAAGGCCAGCACCACGCTGATCATGCTGACGTTGAACACGCCGGCGACGTTCATGGCCATCCAGGTCGGGGCCAGGCTCGGCGGGGCCGACATGATGCCCTCGTAGTGCACCAGGCCCAGGCCCCAACCGGCCAGGGTCACGGTGATGATGCTGATGAGGATCGCGCCGAACACCTTGTGGTAGCTGAGGATGGCGATCATCAGGAAGCACACGGCGGCGAGCAGCGGGCCAGGCTCGCGCAGGGAACCGAGCTTGATCAAGGTCGCCGGGCTATCGACGACGATGCCCGCGGTTTTCAAGCCGATCAGCCCGAGAAACAGGCCAACGCCTGCGCCCATGGCGAAGCGCAAGCTGACCGGGATGCTGTTGAGCAGCCATTCGCGGATCCGCGAGAAGGTCAGGATCATGAACAGCACACCGGAGACGAACACCGCCCCCAACGCGGTTTCCCAGTTGTAGCCCATGGTGCCGACCACGGTGTAGGTGAAGAAAGCGTTCAAGCCCATGCCCGGCGCCAGGCCGACCGGCCAGTTGGCGTACAGGCCCATCAACAGGCAGCCCAGGGCGGCGGCAATGCAGGTGGCGACGAACGCCGCGCCATGGTCGATCCCGGCGTCGGCCATGATGTTGGGGTTGACGAAGATGATGTAGGCCATGGTGATGAAGGTTGTCAGACCGGCAATCAGCTCGGTCTTCACCGTGGTGCCATGCAAGCTGAGTTTAAAGATGCGCTCCAGCCAGCCATTGCGTAGAGGCGGCGAGAGATCCAGCGTCGATGCTTCGGATTTGCGGCTTTCCACAGCGAGGTACTCCTCAAGAGTTTTATTGTTATTTCCAGGGCCGGACCCATGAGGGTGGCAGCGGCCCTTTGAGGCACTTGCGAATTTGTTGACCTATAGGTCAGGAACTCGCACGAAGTGGATTATGCTTTTGTATACAAATAAAGCAAATAATGTTTTTGGTTTTGTCGACGAAAAGTTTGGCAATAGGGATATATCGCCTGTCCCGGCGCCTTCGCGAGCAAGCCCGCTCCACATTCGAACGCATTCCAAATGTGGGAGCGGGCTTGCTCGCGAAGGCCGGATCAGCCAGCATCAAAATCAGCAGGCAGAATGATTCAGTCGGTTTGCCCGTGGCTTTCCCAAGCGCCAGATTCACCGCCAACCACCCATTCACCGCCGACTCCCCAGCCTCGGCAAACACCCGCTCAAGCAATTTCACCTGCTCACGCCGCAGCGCCTGCTCAAACCGCGCACCCTCGGCGGTCAATTCCAGCAGCCGCTTACGCTTGTCCGTCTCGGACGCCACGCTGTCCACCAAATGCATTTCCAGGAGTTGGCGCAACGGCATGTTCAACGCCTGCTTGCTCACGCCCAGCAACGCCAGCAACTCCTTGACGCTCAGGTTCGGGTAACGGGCAATGAAAAACACGATGCGTTGATGCACCCGACTCAAGCCGCGCCGCTCGAGCATTTCATCGGCCTTGGCGGTAAAGGCCTGGTAACCGAAGAAAAACGCTTCCATGGCCTGCTGTTGGGAAATCGGGTTTTTAAGGTCAATCATGTTGACGTATCCGTTCGGGCTGTCGTAATTTCAGTCAACAAGTTTGACTTATTTTCCCCTGGCCTCGCTACCGGTGACCCCCATGGCTTTTTCCGAACGTGTCTCGCGCCTTAAAAGTTCCTTGATCCGTGAAATCCTCGCGGCCGCCCAGCGTCCGCAGGTGATGTCGTTCGCCGGAGGCTTGCCGGCCGAAGCCATGCTGCCGAAAGTCGACTGGGACCAGATGCCGGTGTCCATGGGTCAATACGGCATGAGTGAAGGCGAACCGGCCTTGCGCGAAGCCCTGGCGGCACAGGCGCGCGCGTTGGGAGTGCCATGCGAGGCGAATCAGGTCTTGGTGGTCAGTGGCTCCCAGCAAACCCTCGACCTGGCCGCCAAGCTGTATATCGACAAAGGCACCGAGATTCTGCTCGAGGCACCGACCTACCTGGCGGCGCTGCAGATCTTCCAGCTGTTCGGAGCCCATTGCCTCACCGTGCCGCTGCAAGCCGATGGCCCGGACCTGGCGCAACTGCGCGCGCGCCTGGAAACACATCGCCCGGCGTTCATCTACCTGATCCCGACGTTCCAGAATCCATCGGCGGTGCGTTACAGCGAAGCCAAGCGCGAGGCGGTCGCGGCATTGCTGGATGAGTTTGGCGTGACCCTGATCGAAGACGAGCCTTACCGTGAGTTGACCTTCGATGGCGGCAGCGCCCAACCGATTGCCGGTCGCCTGAAGAAAGCCAGTTGGATCTACACCGGCACCGTGTCGAAAACCTTGCTGCCGGGCCTGCGCGTCGGCTATCTGATCGCCAGTCCAGACCTGTTCCCGCACCTGTTGAAGCTCAAGCAATCGGCGGACTTGCACACCAATCGGGTCGGCCAGTGGCAGGCGCTGCAATGGCTCGGCAGCGAGCCCTATCAGCAGCACCTGAGTGAATTGCGGGGATTTTACCGGGTGCGCCGCGACGCATTCCAGGCGGCGCTGCAAAGGCATTTTGCCGATCTGGCGGATTGGAACGTGCCCCAGGGCGGGCTGTTTTTCTGGCTGACGCTCAAGCAACCGCTGGACACCCGGACGTTGCTCAATGCGGCGCTGGCCAATGACGTGGCGTTCATGCCGGGTGAGCCGTTCTTCCCTGAGCCGGACAATCATCACGGGCATCTGCGGCTCAACTTCAGCCACATTGATCCGGTGCGGCTGGAGGAGGGGATAAAGCGATTGGCGGCGGTGGTTCGGCAGGCGCAGGCGGCCTGAAGAAAAAAACCGGCTCAATGGCCGGTTTTTTGTCTGAGATTTGTGGCGTTCTTACCGGCCTCTTCGCGAGCAAGCCCGCTCCACAGTTGATTGCATTCCAATGTGGGAGCGGGCTTGCTCGCGAAGGCGTCATTTAAAACACCACAACTCCATCAGGCTGCAGCAAACCGCTTGTCCAGATAATCAATGATCACCTTGGACTCATACATCCAGGTCGTCTGCCCATTCTCTACGATTCGCAGGCACGGCACCTTGATCTTGCCACCTTGCTCGAGCAGGGTCTGGCGATCCGTTTCGCTGTTCTTCGCATCACGCAAGGCCACCGGTACGTTCAGGCGACGCAGGGTGCGGCGGGTTTTCACGCAGAACGGGCAGGCATGGAACTGATACAGGGTCAGGTCCTTGGCGGCGGCTTCGACCTGGGCCTGGGCGGCGGCAGGGCGCTGCTTCTTGCCGGGGCGGGTGATGAAGTCGATGAAGATGATCAGTTGGCCAAGGCCGACACGAAGCGCTTTTACGAACACGTTGAAGCCTCACGGTGCTATTGGAGAAAGGCGCGCAGCTTACCTGATTTTTCCCGGACGAAAAAAAACCGGCGATGAATGCCGGTTCTCTTCGTGGGGCGAATTACTTGATCAGGCTGAGAAATTCGCTGCGAGTCGCGGCGTTCTCACGGAACTCGCCCAGCATCACCGAGGTGATCATCGACGAATTCTGCTTTTCCACACCGCGCATCATCATGCACATGTGCTTGGCCTCGATCACCACGGCAACGCCCAGGGCGCCGGTAACCTGCTGGACGGCATCGGCAATCTGGCGGCTGAGGTTTTCCTGGATCTGCAGGCGGCGGGCGTACATATCGACGATCCGCGCGACTTTCGACAAGCCCAGTACCTTGCCACTCGGGATGTAGGCCACGTGGGCCTTGCCGATGAACGGCAGCAGGTGGTGTTCGCACAACGAGTACAACTCGATGTCCTTGACCAGCACCATTTCGCTGTTGTCGGAGCTGAAGAGGGCACCGTTGGTGACTTCTTCCAGCGTCTGTTCATAACCGCGGCAGAGGTACTGCATGGCTTTGGCGGCACGTTTTGGCGTGTCGAGCAGGCCCTCGCGGGAGGGATCCTCGCCCAGTTGGCCAAGGATCGCGGTGTAATTCTGTTCCAGGGACATGAAACTACCTGTGGGATTTTACGCAAAGGGCAAGGGTACGGTGACGGACACGACGCTGCAAGCGTGAAGCATCAGCTTTACTCGTCGCGGCCTTCCATCATGGTTCGTTTGAGCATCACATAAACGGCACCCGCACCGCCATGTTTGGGCTGGCACGAGGTGAAGCCAAGTACCTGCGAATGCTGGCGCAGCCAGGTGTTGACGTGGCTTTTGATCATCGGCCGCTTGCCGTCCAGGCGCACGGCCTTGCCGTGGGTGACGCGCACGCAGCGAATTTCGAACTTGGTCGCTTCAGCCAGGAAGGCCCAGAGGGTTTCCCGGGCCTTTTCCACGTTCATGCCATGCAGATCAAGGCTGCCTTCGAACGGAATCTGCCCGATCTTGAGCTTGCGCATCTGGCTTTCCTGCACGCCGTCGCGGGCCCACATCAGCTCGTCTTCCGGGCCGACGTCGATGACGAACTGGTCGGAGAGCCCGTCAACGGTGGTGGCATCGGTACGCACGGTGGCCGCCTGGCGCAATTTTGCGATCTGCGCGCGGTCAGCCTTGGGTTTGCCGGTTTCGGCGCGATCGTGCTTGATCGGCTTGACGCCTTGGATCGCACTTTTGAACAGGGAAAAATCGTCGTCTTGCATGTCAGCCTCCGCGAAGGGCGGCCAGTTTACCCAACTCGAAGGGAATCGGGCGCGAGAAAACGCGGGGCATTGGGCGGCAACTTGCGCTTAGTCGTGTTTTTTCATCAGGTGCGGGGACATGTTCAGCGCGTTCGACTGCCGTGAACGGCGGCGGCAGCGGCGCCACAGCCACACGCCCAGGTACAGCACGAACAGGCCGATGACCAGGATCACTGCCGCCCCCGCGCGGTTGCTGTTCAACTCGCCCAGGGCGGGCATGTGACCGAACAGGGCGGCGGCACCTGCCATCGCCAGCAACACGCCACAGGTTGCCAGCAAGGCGGCAAAGGCCGCGCCGAATCGAAAACGCCAGTTGCTTTGGCCTTTGGGCCGCAAGCGGCGAGCGTCAAAACCATCGGATAACTTCATTCCGACCTTCCTCAATGGGTATCGGCCCTTCGACCGGAAGTTGACCGGGATGTTCCTGAGGCTAAGACATTTACGGCGAACAAGAGGCTTTTGCGGATGAGCGGCGGCCTGCGCCGCCCATGAACCCTGCTCAGACCAGGTCGTTGGTCAGGGCGAGGGCGGCAAAGTTGTCCGCCATGATCGCCATTTCGGTCTGCTGCACATGTTCGGCGCTCAGCACGCCGCCTTTGTACGGCAGATCGCGGGTGGCGCAGGCGTCTTCCACCAGGGTGCAGCGGAAACCCAGGTTCTTCGCCGCCCGTACGGTGGTGCTGACACTGGAATGGCTCATGAAGCCGCACACCACCAGATCCACCGAGCCCAGTTCTTCCAGGCGTTTTTTCAGGTCCGTGCCATGGAAGGCACTGGGCAGGATCTTCTCGATCTTGATTTCGCCGGCCAGCGGCTCCAGCCCCGGGATGAACTGGCCACGCTCGCCGCGTGGGTCGAACAGCCCACCAACGGTGCCGAGATGGCTGACATGCACGATGGGCCGGCCGGCCGCACGGGCAGCCGTCACCAATTGCTTGATGTTCGCGACAGCCGCATCCATGCCGCTCAGGGCCAGGGGGCCGCTGAGATACTCTTTCTGGGCATCGATGATGATCAGGGTCGCATGACTCAGTTTGGCTGCTGCGTAACCGCGGCCGCTGAGTTGAAACATCGTTTGTGGAACGGACATTCTGGGGCTCCTTCGAGTGGGGCTTTTGCGACATTGTCCTCTGGCTGAGCGCTTCTGTGAATCGCTACCATCGTAGGCACCGTCGTTACTGGCGTGCAGCGTTGTCAAGTATGACGTTTTGTTCAAGGGTGGGTGAGAAAACCAGAAGTTTCCTACATTTGCCCCGGTATTTTTCCTGCGTCGTCGAGACGACGTTTGACTGGTAGAATCGCCCGTCGATTTTTCTGGAGTTTACCGTCGTGATCACTTCCCACCTTCGTACCCTGCGTGACCATATCCGTTGGGCCGTCAGCCGCTTCCATGGGGAGGATCTGTTTTTCGGCCATGGGACCGACAACGCCTGGGACGAAGCCCGTCAACTGGTGTTGGGTGCGCTGCACCTGCCGTGGGAAATCGCCGACAGTTACCTGGACTGCAATCTGGAAGAAGACGAAGTGGCCCACCTGCAGCACCTGCTCAAGCGCCGCATCGAAGAGCGCGTGCCGACTGCTTACCTGCTGGGTGAAGCCTGGTTCTGCGGCCTGTCGTTCATTGTCGATGAGCGCGTGCTGATCCCGCGTTCGCCGATCGGCGAACTGATCGAAAACCGTTTCACGCCATGGCTGGGCACTGAGCCGGCGCGGATTCTCGACCTGTGCACCGGCTCCGGCTGCATCGGTATCGCCTGCGCCTACGAATTCCAGAACGCCGAAGTGGTACTGGCCGACCTGTCGTTCGAAGCGCTCGAAGTGGCAAACCAGAACATCGAGCGCCACGGCGTCGACCAGCGTGTCTATACCGTGCAGGGTGATGGTTTCGATGGTTTGCCGGGGCAGCGTTTCGACCTGATCGTGTCGAACCCGCCGTACGTGGACGCCGAGGATTTCGCCGACATGCCGGACGAATACCAGCACGAACCGGAACTGGGCCTGGCCTGCGGCGATGACGGCCTGAACCTGGTGCGGCGCATGCTGGCCGAGGCCGCGGACCACCTGACCGAGAAGGGCTTGCTGATTGTCGAAGTGGGCAACAGCCAGGTGCATGTCGAGGCGTTGTACCCGCAAGTCGATTTCGCCTGGCTGGAATTCGAGCGCGGCGGGCATGGCGTGTTCATGTTGACGGCCGAGCAGTGCCGCGAGCATCAGGCATTGTTCGCGTCCCGCGTCTGACCTTGTAGGAGCGAGCTTGCTCGCGATGGACGTCAACGATTACGCGCTGCATCAGAAAGTACGCGTTGCCCGGGCATCCTTCGCGAGCAAGCTCGCTCCTACAGAAAAATACCGTTACCGGTGTGTCGCAATCCAGATCAACAACCCCGCCTGAAACACCGCAAACGCTACCAGACACGCAATGGTAAAGCGCAAACCGGCGTCTTCACGCTGGTATTTGCTGACCTTCTCTTCGTGTTTCTTCAGTTTGACTTCCTGCTCGGCCAGGTTCTGCTCGGCTTGCTGGAGCATCTGCGCCGCCTCGAGAATCTCCACCACCTGCAGTTTCTCGGTGTTCCAGTCGCCCAGCAAGTCACCGACCCTGACTTCCTTGACGCTGCCTTTCAAATGCTGGGCATCGGCGTAGACCACGTCGAAACCGTGCACCCGCAAAAAGTGATCGCGGCGCAGGCGCGTGTCTTCGTTCAGCGCGTCCTTGTTGTTGAGGTCGGTGCCGTCGACGGTGTAGCCAGGCCAGCGTTTCTTCGCCCAGTTGATACCGTAGGCGGCCATGAAACGGCCGATGCCGCGGTTCAGCGGTTCGATTTGCAGGCCGCTGTCCGGTCCGAAATGCACGCGTTTTTCGAGGTGATCGACCCACACATCCAGATGATTCTGTTCCTTGCGCACCCGCTGGCCGGGCAGGGTGATGCGCATGCGCAGCAGGCTGCGGACCTTGTCTTGGCGCTCGGCATAACCGAACTCGACAAAACGCAGGGGCCGGCCACCGGTGCTCCGATCGGTCTGCAGCGGCGCCAGACGGAGCATTTTCGGGTGCTCGACGTCGACGTCCGCCCAGGGCAGCTCGACCGCTGGCGGTGCCTCTTTTTCAGCGGTGGTGTCGGGTGAAGTCGGGGTATCGGTCATAACGGCGAGATCCTGTCCAAGCTCTACTTGCCGCCAGCCATAGCGCTGGCGACAAAGGCTTATCGGCCGTTTTTTTCAGGACTGGAGTGCTAAAGGCGCTTAAGAGGTTCGAAGTCCGTCAATAAAAGCCAGGATTCGCGTGCCCAACTCGGCCGCCAACGGCAATTGCGGGTCTTTATAGGAGGCCAATTGCCGTTTCACATCGTTGGGCACGATGCGCATGACGTGGTTCATGCCTTCGATCAGCGCCAGTTCGGCGTCCGGCTTGGCCGCCTTGAGCAGCTTGGCGTCATTGATCCCGACCTGGATGTCGTTGCTGCCCTGGATGATCAGCGCCGGCATTTTCAACCTGGCGAACGCCGCGGCAGGGTCCTGGCGGAACAGTGAAATCAGGTACGGCTGCACACTCGGACGGAATATCACCTGCAGTTGCGGTGGCACGTTGTCGTCAGTCTTCCCGGCCTTGAGGCTGTCGAGCAGTTGGTTACTGCGCAGCACCAGCGGAGGAGGGAGGCGGTTGCCCAGTTGCTCGCGCAGCACCTGGTCGATTGGCCGGGCGCTGCCGGACATGGAAATCACCGCCGCGGCATCGACGCTGGGGGCCGCGAGGCTGGCGATCAAGGCGCCTTCGCTGTGGCCCAGCAGGATCAACTGGCTGAAGCGCGGGTCGGTCTTGAGTTTGCGGCCCCAGGCTTCGGTGTCGGCCACGTAGCCTTCCACCGACAGATTGCGTTCGTCAGGGGCTGCCGCCAGGCTCGCCGCCACACCGCGCTTGTCGTAGCGCACGCTGGCGATGTTGTGTTTGGCCAGTACCCAGGCCAGGCGCTTGAGGCTGTCATTGCGCCCGCCGTCGGGGTTGTTGCCGTCACGATCGGTTGGGCCGGAGCCGGAAATGATCAGCACAACCGGCACCGGCGTTTCGGATTTGGGCAGCAGCAACGAGCCGAACAGCTCTCCGGTGCCGGTATCCAGGGTGATCGGCCGCTGCAGGACAGTGGCCTGGGCAAAGCCGGAAATCAGGGTAAGGCTCAAGGCTAGAACTCGCAGCATCGTCACGCCATCATCGTCAAGGTGCGAGTTGGACTCACACGCACCCATAAGGTTCGAGGATGAACTACTTGGATAGCCTGCGTATACTGGCGCGCATTACGTATTCAGGTTCATTTCACGGAGCGTCCTGCATGTCCGGCAATACCTACGGCAAGCTGTTCACTGTCACCACCGCTGGCGAAAGCCATGGCCCGGCGTTGGTCGCCATTGTCGATGGCTGCCCGCCGGGCCTGGAGATTTCCCTGGAGGATCTGCAGCGCGACCTCGATCGCCGCAAGCCCGGCACCAGCCGTCACACCACCCAGCGCCAGGAAGCCGACGAGGTCGAAATCCTCTCGGGGGTGTTCGAGGGTCGCACCACCGGCTGCTCCATCGGCCTGTTGATCCGCAACACCGACCAGAAGTCCAAGGATTACTCGGCGATCAAGGACTTGTTCCGTCCGGCCCATGCCGACTACACCTACCACCACAAATATGGCGAGCGCGATTATCGCGGGGGCGGGCGCAGCTCGGCCCGGGAAACCGCGATGCGCGTGGCGGCCGGCGCGATTGCCAAGAAGTACCTGGCGACCCAGGGCATCGTCATTCGTGGCTACATGAGCCAGCTCGGCCCGATCGAAATCCCGTTCAAGACCTGGGACTCGGTGGAGCAGAACGCATTCTTCAGCCCTGATCCGGACAAGGTGCCGGAGCTGGAAGCCTATATGGACCAGTTGCGCCGCGACCAGGATTCGGTCGGCGCGAAGATCACCGTGGTCGCCGAAGGCGTGATGCCGGGGTTGGGCGAGCCGATTTTCGACCGACTCGACGCGGAGCTGGCCCATGCGCTGATGAGCATCAACGCGGTCAAGGGCGTGGAAATCGGCGCCGGTTTCGCCAGCGTCGCCCAGCGCGGCACCGAGCATCGCGATGAGATGACGCCGGAAGGTTTCCTCAGCAACAACGCCGGCGGCATTCTCGGCGGCATTTCTTCCGGCCAGCCGATCGTGGCCCACCTGGCGTTGAAGCCGACCTCGAGCATCACCACGCCGGGCCGTTCCATCGACATCCATGGCAACCCGGCGGAAGTCATCACCAAGGGTCGACACGACCCGTGCGTCGGCATCCGCGCCACGCCGATCGCCGAAGCGATGATGGCCATCGTGCTGATGGACCACCTGCTACGCCACCGTGGGCAGAACGCCGATGTGCGGGTGAGCACGCCGGTGCTGGGCCAGATCTAAGACACCGGTGGCGGCCCTCCCGTACTGGCGGCTTTCCAGCTTTTATCTGTTCTATTTCGCCTTGCTCGGTTCGACAGCGCCTTTTTTGGCGCTGTACTTTGATCACCTGGGGTTCTCCGCGGCGCGCATCGGCGAGCTGGTGGCCATCCCCATGCTGATGCGTTGCGTGGCGCCGAACCTCTGGGGCTGGCTCGGCGACTACACCGGGCGGCGGCTGGCCATCGTGCGCTTGGGCGCAGTGTGCACGCTGCTGACGTTTTCGCTGATTTTCGTCAGCCAGACCTATGCCTGGCTGGCGATGGTCATGGCCTTGCACGCGTTCTTCTGGCACGCGGTACTGCCGCAGTTCGAGGTCATTACCCTGGCGCACCTGCAAGGGCAAACCTCTCGCTACAGCCAGATTCGCCTGTGGGGCTCCATCGGTTTCATCATTACGGTGGTGGCGCTCGGGCGCTTGTTCGAATGGCTCAGCCTGGATATTTATCCCGCAGCGCTGGTGCTGATCCTGGCCGGGATCGTGCTCAGCAGCCTGTGGGTTCCTAACGCCCAGCCCGTGCAGGGCGAGCGATTGACTGGCGAAGGTTTCCTCGCGCAATTGCGCAGCCCCGGGGTGTTGGCGTTCTACGCGTGCGTGGCGCTGATGCAGATGAGCCACGGACCCTATTACACCTTTCTCACCCTGCACCTCGAGCGACTGGGTTACAGCCGCGGCGTGATCGGTATGCTCTGGGCCGTCGGCGTGGTGGCGGAAGTGCTGATGTTCATGGCCATGAGCCGGATCCTCGCGCGGTTCTCGGTGCGGCGCGTGCTGCTGGCGAGCTTCCTGCTGGCGGCGTTGCGTTGGCTGCTGCTCGGCTCGTTCGCCGAATTTCTCTGGGTGTTGTTGTTTGCCCAGGTGCTGCACGCGGCGACATTCGGCAGTTTTCACGCCGCGGCCATCCAGTTCGTGCAGCGCAGCTTCGGCCCGCGCCAGCAAGGGCAGGGCCAGGCGTTGTACGCCGCACTGGCCGGCACCGGTGGCGCAATGGGCGCGCTGTATTCCGGTTACAGCTGGAATGCCCTCGGCGCCCCCTTAACCTTTAGTATTGCCAGCCTCGCAGCGCTGGCGGCAGCCGTTATCATTGCCACACGAATGCAAGAGGACACGCGCTCCCTCTTGAACAATCAAGGAGTTGCCAGATGAGTAGCCTGTCCGTTTATCACCTTTCCAGTCCCGACATCCCCAACAAGGTGCTGACCCACTTCGAAGACATTGCTTCGACGCTTGCCGAGCAGGGGGTTCGCTTCGACCGCTGGGAAGCCACGGCGAAGGTCCGCCCCGGTGCCAGCCACGAAGACGTCATCAATGCCTATCAGGCGCCAATTGACAGTCTGATGACCGAGCACGGGTTGCGTGCGATGGATGTGATCAGCCTTGACCGCGATCACCCGCAAACAGACTCGATACGCGCAAGCTTCATCGAAGAACAGCGTCAGGACCAGGACGAAGTCATGCTGGTCGCCGCGGGCAGCGCCTTGTTGTCTGTGCGCATCGACGATTACGTCTACGCCGTGCTGTGCGAGAAAAACGACCTGATAATGCTGCCGGCGGGCACGCGGCAGTGGCTGGACATCGGCGAACAGCCTTTTGTCGTTGCGATTCGTCTGTCCAGCAATCAGCCTTGGGTGGCCAATTTCACCGGCGACGATATTGCGGGTCGATTCCCGCGAATGGACGACTGAGCGGTCTGCGAATACAACTCAGGCCGTGAAGCGCCAGCTTGCACGGCCTGATGGTTTACCGAAGCCTGACGCTTACAGCGAATGATAGGTCGGCAGGGCAAAACGCTGCTGGCTTTGCAGCATGGAGATTTGCGGCAACTCGCTGGCCTGTTCGGCCAGGTCGCGGCGAATGGCGCTGATGACCCACGACAGTTGGTCGCCATTGTGCAGCTGCTGGTAGGAAATCGAGCGTTTGAATTCCCGGCCTTCGCTGCGCAAGGTGAGCAGGATGCCGCCGTCAGGTCGATCCTGGGTGATCACGTCGAAGTTGGAGAACAAGGAAGAGAATTTTTCTTGGATCAGGCTCATGTCTATCAGCTCCGTAAGTGCTTGGATGGCAAAGCATGGGGAGGCTGTTGCAGTGATTGTGCCAGTATTTATCCGTGGAAAATATTCATATAAAACAACGACTTATATTTTTTGAATTTTTTTGTTTTCGTGCAATCTGCATGAATGGCTATAGTGCATCCTGCATTTTGCGGGGTCCTCGGCGATTCGATTGAACCATTTCCCATCCACGCGCTCATCATTTCAAACGTCGGTGTCGCGGATACAAAACATTTCAAAAACCGCGTGTACAGCTGCAGAACCGTTGACGTATTTTCGGGGTCGATCAATGCCGCCCGACAATAAGAAGAGCCAACGGGAACCGCCATGAGCCGCACGCAGCGCGACACCATCACCTGGGGCATGATGCTCCGCAAGCTGCCTTCCATTGCCAAAGCCATTCCTCGCGTGGTCAAGGGCATGAAGGTCGCCAACGTCACGGATCCGACCCAAGCGTGTGGCCTGGGCTGGAGTTTCGAGCAGGCCACCCTGCGTAACCCCGAAGGCCCGGCCTTGCTGTATGGCGAGGTGCAACTGACGTACGCGCAGGTCAACCGTTGGGCCAATTCCATCGCCCATCACCTGATGGCCCAAGGCATCGGCAAGGGCGACGTGGTGGCGGTCTTCATCGAGAACCGCCCGGAACTGCTGGTGACCATTCTGGCGCTGGCCAAGGTCGGCGCCATCAGCGCGTTGCTCAATACCTCGTTAACCCGCGATACCCTTATCCATAGCCTGAACCTGGTGACGCCAGCGGCGATTGTCGTCGGTGCGGAACTGGTCCCGGCCTACCTGGCGGTGCGCGAGCGGGTGTCGATCGAGGTGGCGCGTACCTGGTTCGTCGCCGATCAGGACACCTACAGCCACCCGGGCATAGCGCCCGAAGGATTCGTCAACCTGATGACCGCCAGCGTTGACGCCTGTAGCGACAACCCCGCCAGCAGTCAGCAGGTCTTTTTCGACGACCCCTGTTTCTACATCTATACCTCGGGCACCACCGGGTTGCCCAAGGCCGGGGTTTTCAAGCACGGGCGCTGGATGCGCAGTTGCGCAAGCTTCGGCATGATCGCGCTGGACATGCGTCCCGAGGACATCGTCTACTGCACCTTGCCCCTGTATCACGCCACCGGCTTGTGCGTGTGCTGGGGCTCGGCCATCAGCGGGGCCTCGGGGTTCGCCATCCGCCGCAAGTTCAGCGCCAGAGAATTCTGGAGCGATGTACGCAAGTACCGGGCGACCACCCTGGGCTACGTCGGTGAGTTATGCCGCTACCTGGTCGACCAGCCTCCCAGTGTCGACGACAGCCAGCACGGCGTGACCAAGATGATCGGCAACGGTTTGCGTCCGGGCGCATGGGGCGAGTTCAAGACGCGCTTCGCGGTCGAGCATATCTGCGAACTGTACGCCGCCAGTGACGGCAACATCGGTTTTACCAACATCCTCAATTTCGACAATACCGTGGGCTTTTCCCTGATGTCCTGGGAGCTGGCGGCGTACGACCACGACAGCGGCGCGCCGACCCGTGGCGCCAACGGTTTCATGCGCAAGGTCGGCAAGGGCGAGCAGGGGCTGCTGCTCGCCAGGATCGACGACAAGGCACCGCTGGATGGTTACACCGACCCGCACAAGACCGAAAAAGTCGTGCTGCACGACGTGTTCGTCAAGGGTGACCGCTACTTCAACACCGGCGACCTGTTGCGCAACATCGGGTTCGGTCATGCGCAGTTTGTCGATCGCCTGGGCGACACCTACCGCTGGAAGGGTGAAAACGTGTCGACCACCGAGGTCGAGAACATCCTGCTGCAGCACCCGAACATTTCCGAGGCCGTGGCCTATGGCGTGGAAGTGAACAACACCAACGGCCGGGCCGGGATGGCCGCGATCACCCCTGCGGAATCCCTGGCGACCCTGGACTTCGACGAGTTGCTGGCCTTCGCCCGTCAACACATGCCGGCCTACGCGGTGCCGTTGTTTTTGCGGGTGAAAGTGAAAATGGAAACCACCGGGACGTTCAAATACCAGAAGACCCGGCTCAAGGACGAAGCGTTCGACCCCGGCAGGACCGGCGATGACCCGATCTACGCCTGGTTGCCGGGCACCGACACCTACGTGCAGGTCACCGACCAGGTCCTGGCGGAGATCCAGGGTGGCAAGCATCGCTATTGAACAGGGCTATGGCCGTGTTCCAGAAAAAAGAAGTGACAGTGACGAGCCCGCTCGGGAAACTGTCGGCTTTGCGAAAAACTGAAAGTGGAGCGTTCAATGTCAGACAACAGCCGCCAGATGACCCCCGAAGAAGCTGCCGAGTTTGCCGAACAGGTCTTCAACAAGGCGCGTGAGGGCGATGCGGCCATGATGGCTGCACTGCTGAGCAAGGGCCTGCCGCCGAACCTGCGCAATCACAAGGGCGACACCCTGCTGATGCTGGCCGCTTACCACGGCCACGTCGACACGGTAAAAGTCTTGCTCGAACACAAGGCCGATCCGGAAATCCGCAACGACAACGGCCAGAGCCCGATTGCCGGCGCGGCCTTCAAGGGTGACCTGGCCGTGATCAAGGCCTTGGTCGAGGGGGGCGCACAGGTCGAAGGTTCGTCTTTCGACGGCCGCACGGCGCTGATGATGGCCGCGATGTTCAACCGCGTCGAAGTGGTCGACTACCTGATCGGTAAAGGTGCCGACCCGCGCGCCAAGGACGCCAACGGCATTACCGCGCTGGATGCCGCCAAGACCATGGGTGCCGTCGATACCGTTGCGCAGCTTGAGAAACTGCTGGGCTGATGGCGTTTCGGGCCAGGTTCGATCAGCCGCTTTGCTGAAGGACCTGGCCTGACAGGCTCAATAAACCCAGACTTCGACCCGCCGATTCCTGATCCGCCCCTCATCCTCGCTGTTGGCTGCCACCGGCATTTCGGCGCCGAAACCGCGAACATCACGCAGCACCACGCCACTTTTCACCAGTTCGCGGCGCACTGCCATGGCCCGCAGTTTCGAGAGCAGATCGGCACGTGCCGGGTCGAGCTTGGCATCGCCGAACCCTACCAGCGTTACCCGGCGATCGGTCTTGTCGTGCTGTTTCATGTAGTCGAGCACCCGTGACAGGTCCTGTCGGGCCTTGTTGTCCAGGCTGGCGCTGCCTTCTTCGAAGCGAAAGTTCACCGTCAGGCGCATGGCGTGGCGGCTCAGTGCCTGGTAGCCCTCGGGCATCAACGCATTCGGCGTGACGTTCATGGCCTGGATGGTTTGGGCAATAAAGCCGTTGGCCGCGACGATCGCCTGGCCCTTGGGGCTTTGCGCGAAGGCCACCAGCGCTTGCGCCCAAGGGTTGTTGCCCTTGGGTGGCAGGTACAGGAACAGGCGCCGGGACAAGGGGTAGTCTTCCGTGGCAATCAGGCTGTTGAGCGGCAGCATCGCCATGGACTGACCGTCGGCAATCGCCACGGCCTTGGCCGAGCGCACGTAGGGCAGGCCGATGAAGCCGATGCCATGGGGATCCTGAGTGACGGCGTCGGACAGTTGTTCGCTGGATTCAAACCGTTTTGCGCTGCCGCTCAGGGTTTTGCCATGACCACTGAGAACCAGCTCTTTGAAAGTATCGTAGGTGCCGGACTGATCATCGCGCGCATAGAGATGAATGGCGCCGCCTTGGCCACCGAGTTCTTCCCAGGTTTTCACCTCGCCGCTGAAAATGCGTGCCAGTTGGCCGGTATCGAGAGTGTTCAACGGGTTTTGCGGATGCAGAATGATCGCCAGTCCATCGATGGCGATGACCTGTTCGGCAGCGGCGCTTTTCAGGTCGCCCAGTGGTTGGAGGCTGACCAGCTCGCTGTCCTTGATCGGCCTGGAAGAGGCAGCGAGATCGGCACTGGCGCTTTTCAGCGCGGTGAAGCCGGTGCTGGAGCCGTGGGCCGCCAGCTCCACTTCGACCCGACGGCCTTCCAGGGTTTCACCGACGATACGCGATTCGTTGGCCTTGTCCGCCGCTTCGCTGTGCACCTTGAGCAGACCCTGCTCGCGCATCAAACCTTCGACCAGCGCCGGCCCCAGTGCCGCGCCAATGGTGTTGGAGCCCTGGATGCGCAACACCGGACCCTGCCCGGGGATCGGCAAGGCGCTGGCCGTTGCCGACAGCGGCAGCCAGGCGCACAACATCAACAGGAGCAACCCGCTCAGCGACATGCCGGCACCTTTGAAGACCAATGGAAGTGCCGGGAGAATAAGTCAGAAAGATGTCCGAAAGATGACAACCCTGTATGTCGCCCACGCTTTTGTAGGCGCCAGCTTGCTAGTGAAGATGCCCGAAAGACCAGCGCAAGCCTCAAGGACGCGATCGCCGACAAGCCTGTTGTGCTTTGGTTTCGCTCCTATAGGGCTCCGATTCGGGGCAGGGAGGTTTAATCTTATCCACCCCCTTGGTCGCCGCAACCATGCCAACCGTCGCCGTTGCCATTAGCACCGTTCTTAAGCCGTTGGCGCAAACGAGCTTCACCTTGTCTCCGACAAAACGCTCCTACAGGCAAATGTTCGGGTAGCGCAGTTGCTTGATGGAAAACACACTGCTGTGGAGACAAAGTGCGGCTAGAGGGCGCATTACCTCCATGTCGAAACGTAGCTACTCCATTTGGCGTTGCCAAGCACTGCTCGCGGGAATTACCGAGCGGGAATCTTTTTAAAACAGTGATAAAAATGAGTGTTCGTCGAAATCTTTTAAACAGTGCAAGCTATTGAAATAGCGAAGCAAGTTCGCAAGTTTTCACGCATCTGCAAATTATCAGGGTTTCGTCCCGCTTTCACGTAGGAATAAACCCACATCCGAATGGGACGTTTCATGACGTCTTTCAATTGTAAAGTAGAGCCGCGTGAGCATAATAAATTGACATGCGCCAAAGTATCTTGAATGCGCACTTTCCAAAAAGTGTCCCTGTATTAAAGAACAACGATTAAAGGATGCGAAGCAGTGAAGGTGCAGTGGAATACGGGATCGCACAAAGCATTGTATAAGCGACGATCTCGCACCAGTTTGCAGTGCCGTAATCAAAAATGGTGGGTAATACAGGATTCACGAACCGATTGCTTTATCTACGCGAAGGAGCCATGAAAAAATGAAGTGCAAAAGCGAAGCGCGAGTAGGAAGTGTGCTGGCAGGATGGAATCATTTATCGGTTGTCGGCCCAGTTCATATTAAAAATACCTCTGGGGCGCGCGTTCAGATCGCCACGGGAGAATGGTGCGACGATTATATAATGGGATGGGGATCGTGTCTTTTGGGGGATAGCGCCATCATCAAAGATTCTATAACCCGCTCTTTGTCGCAAGGATTTCTTCAGCAGTACGAAACAGATAAACATAGGCTATTGAGCGAAAAATTTTGCGCTGTTGTACCGTGTGCGGAGAAATTGCGTCTAGCCAACTCTGGCCTTGAAGCCACTATGTATGCCACTCGTATAGCCCGCGCTGTAACCGGAAAACGTATGATTTTGAAGTTTGAGGGACACTTCCATGGGCTCAATGACTCTCTGACTTGGAATGTCGATTCATCTCCACGTTCGGGTCAAGTACTGGCCAGCGGCGAGTTGGAGCGTCTGTCAGGGACCGTAGGAATTCCAGGCGAATACGGCATTCTAACTGTCCCAGTTCCATGGAACGATTTGAAAGCCATACAGAGCGCATTTGAACGATACAAAGAGGATGTAGCTGCCATTATTCTCGAACCTGTGGCCTTGAACATTGGCTGCATAAGACCGGACGAGGGATTCCTACAAGAGTTACGTACACTTACGAGTCAACATGGCGCTTTACTGATTTTTGATGAAGTTTTGACCGGTTTTCGTGCCAGCCTCGGCGGGGCTCAGAAAGACTTTGATGTCGTCCCGGACATCGCGACCTATGGTAAAGCGTTTGGATGCGGCATGCCGATTGCCGGAATTGCCGGTAAAGCCGAGTACATGGACATCATCGCGCCACGAGGACCTGTTCAGGTTTGCGGCACCAATACGGGACGCTATCTTTCGGTGTCCGCTGCTCTTGCCGTTATCGAGCACTTAGCGGACGGTGCTGTATTTCGATATGTCGCGGCGTTGGAGTCTCAGTTAAAAAAAGGTCTTAGGGATGTTTTCGACAAGCACGGAATACCCTGTTATCTCGACAGTTATGGCGGACGGATCGGCGTTCACATTGGCGCAGATGAGCGCCCTCGGACAATGAAAGAAATAGAAAAATACTACCCTGTAGAGTTCGCCAGAAAACTATTTTACATATTGTCCAAGGAATACAGTCTGTACGGTTTTCTGATGCCTCTTAGTTACTGTCCAGAACCCGTGACATTATCGGCCGCCCATACCCCCAAGATGATTGAGGATGCCTGCGAGCGCCTAGACTCGGCATTGAAAAGGTTAGAATTTCATGAGAAGTAAGTATGATAATGGTGTTTGTATTCGCTCCTTCAATGACTCTGATATGCCGGCGTTATTAAACCTGGTTGCTCAGATCGCTTCGATAGAGGATCTGACGGAGTCTGCATATATCCAATTTTCTAGCGAGCTCACGAATACTGATCATGAAGGAATTCGTTTTGTCGCGACTGTGAAAGGAGTAGTTGTTGGAACCATGGGTTGTTCGCTAGGCCCGATTCCATCCAGACAGGTTCTGTGGGCAGACTGGTTGATTGTTGATAGCGACTATCGGCGCCGTGGAATAGCCTCAATGATTTATATGGAGCTTGAAAAATATGCTTTTGAGCGTAGTAAGCGTTATTTGTGCCTGGATATCGGGAATATAGATAAGGAGCGAGCGGCCTATCAGTTTCATCTGGGTAATGGATTTCAGATTGTTGGAAAAATACCCGACTATTGGGGCGACTACGAACACTTGAACATAATGGCGAAATTTCTCCCTCCAAGGAAATGAAACTATCATGGGCGTTTTAAATAATATTAAAGAACTACAGGATGTTGTGGGGAATTACCGTAGCAAAGGTCTCGTCGTTGGGCTTTGCCATGGCTGTTTTGACATAGTCCATCCTGGGCACATTTATCACCTCAAGCGGGCGCGCACGATGGTAGACCGCTTGTTTGTGTCAATTACTGCTGACAGTTTTGTCAATAAAGGCCCGGATCGACCGGTTTTTCCTGATTGCAAACGTGCTGAGTTTATTGCCTCCATCCGCTATTGCGATCATGTGATTATCAGCAATATGCCGACGGCCGAGTGCATGATCAAGACTTTGCGACCTGATATCTACTTCAAGGGGGCGGATTACAGCACTGGTTCTGACGTGAGACTACAGGCAGAGCGAACTCTAGTTGAAAGTGCGGGAGGGCGTATGGTCCTGACGGATAATAGGGTATTCGACTCGACTTCTCGAATTGCTCGATTAGTTATGTCCAAAAATATTCAGCTTGGAGACTGAACAATGTCGACTCTCATATTAATTGACCTAGACGGTACAGTACTCAATACGCCACATTTTGAGGCTTGGCGTAATACCGCCCTCAAAATTGGGGGCACCGAATTAACTCGTAATGAGTACATCGATCACATTGCTGGACGTCCCCGAATGGAAGGGGCTTCACGTCTCTTGGAGCTGAAAAGAGACGTTCAAGGTCAAGGCGCTCTCCACTCATTGAGTGCCAGTGAGCTATCCGCCTACAAGCAGAACGAATTTCAACGCCTGTGCGTGGGCACCGAACTTTTCAGCGATGCGTTACGCCTGCTGCAGCGCATTGACGACGCCAGGCAGCCAGTCATCTTCTATACGGCTTCGCAGAATGCCGCTGACTTGTTCGATATTACTTTGCACCAGTCAGCATTCTCGCTCACACAACCCAAGACAGTTTCTCAGCAATCCGCCAATCAGAAGCGAGTCGAGTTGTTTAAGCAGTTGATCGGTACACGGGCTGCGATGGATGTCCATCTTATCGACGATAGTCCATACGCTGCTGATCTCGCGTGCCGCCTTGGAATCCATGCCTGGCAGATTCGCCGCAACCAAGGTGAACCCAGGGCAAACGACCCTCGTGTCTCGATACTTTCCTCACTCGATGAATTTATGTTGCCGAGATAATAACCCAGGGAGAAGTGGATATGAGTAATGCAACTGTTGTTCTTGTTACGGGTGGAGCGGGCTACATTGGATCAAGGCTAGTTCCCAAACTGCTGGCCGCAGGTTATCGGGTCAGGGTCTTGGACGCACTGTTTTTCGGCAACGGGCTTGAGCTGCTCATAGGCCACCCTCGACTGGAATTCATCAAGGGTGATGTGCGTGACAAGCCCGTTTTAGAGAAGGCCTTGCAGGGCGCCAGTACCGTTATCCATCTTGCCGCAGTGGCCAATGACCCGAGTTTCAATTCAGCTCCTGAACTGGGCCAGTCAATTAATATCGATTGCCTACCCCATATAATGGGCAGCGCAAAGCTCCTGGGTTGCCAGCGTTTTATCTACGCTTCTTCGGCGAGCGTGTATGGGATCAATGCAGAACCTTTTGTGGATGAGAACCAAGCCTGCCTTCCGATCACTGACTACAATCGATTCAAGGCGCTTGGGGAGAAAATACTCTTCGACTTGACTGATTCAACCTTCCAGACTGTGGCCATAAGAGCAGCCACGGTTTGCGGATGGTCGCCCCGACAACGGCTTGACCTCACAGTAAATATCCTGACTGTCAGCGCACTTGCCCGCGGTGAAATCACCGTGTTTGGAGGCAGCCAATACCGGCCAAATGTCCATATCGGCGATCTCACTCGACTCTATACGATGCTCGTCCAGCGAGAATCCCTAAGTTTTATCAGTGGACAAGCCATCAACGTCGGTTACGAAAACCATACGGTCACCGATATCGCAAACCAAGTAAAAGATATCGTCGACAAATACTTCTCGACCAATGTACCGATTATCACCTCCGCCAGTGATGATGCTCGCTCATACCGCTTGGATTCGCGCCGGGTCCAGCAGCAACTAGGCTTCGATTTCGTCTATTCGATCCGGGATGCCGTCCTGGAGTTATGCGAGCAATGGCAGTTGGGAAAGTTCATAGACAGTGGTGATGTGCTCTCGGACACTCGCTACCACAATGTTCTAAATATGCAACACAACGATTGGTCCTTTGAGCCTTGCGGAGAAACCCCGTCGTGCTAACCATTTCTTATGGAAAACAGACAGAGGAGATCGTCGAGATCTGTTCGAGCTCTTCCGCATTTGTAGCCTGCGTGGCAACTCTGGCCAATGCTCATATGGGGGTGCGTCCCTACATACCCAACTCATCGGCGCGAACGAAACGAACACAGTTGTTGGTAGGGGGTATCTATGCTCCCGGCACCGGAGTGTCACGGGAAATAGTCTCACTACCGGCGCCGAGGATTATCCGACTCTATGATGTCGATACAGGTGAGCCTGCACGTCACCAGGGCGCTCCGACTGTTGTATTGTCGCTGGACAAGGCAACCGTCACTAGTACCGAACGGACGCTCGTGGGGGGCGTCGAATACGAATTGACGGTAAGGCAATTCGTCGAGGCGCCCGATGACACCGCTGCTTCGACCTATATAGGATTGTGCCAGGTCGGCGGCTGGGGAAAACCGCATCGGGTGCGGTTGGACTTTGGCATGGACGACTCGGCACTGAATGAATACCTGGGCGCCTCCGCTTGGTTGACTACCCGTCACTATGATATCAAACAAAGTTTCTACGAGGGCGGAGAGTTAAGTGTAATAGTGGAGATGCGTGAACGGCGACTGGGTTATAATCTTCGCTTCGGAAGATCCCATCCGGTCGCTAGCTCCTTTATCTACTGGAATGAACAGGAAGGTGGCTGCGTCGCCTCGATAACTTTTGATTTTTCAACAATTGGTCATCACAAACTTTCCGTGCACTGGCAGTTAGCACTAGATCCGCTTAATCCGATTGCTGAGTGTTTTTCCTCCGAAACTGACCCGGCTGGCATCGAAAGCGCACACCAAAAAAAGTGGAATGCGCTTTGGAATGATCATGATGTCATCATCAATTCAGGAGGTAGTCCTGCGGAGCTAGGTATGAAGTATTCCGTTTTCCAACTCTTGCAACATGGTGTCGGTTTAAAGATTAAAGGCAAAGGTGTGATTTCACCGGCACGAGGATTAACTAGCACTTATCATTCTGGCGCCACGTTCTTTGACACAGAACTGCATAAATGCATTTTCTGGATCTGGAACGACCCCGAGATCGCAAAAGCCTTGATCAATTATCGCTACGATTTCATAGAGGAGGCGCGATTCTTCGCACAGGTCAACGGCTTCGCCGGGGCACGTTATCCTGAAGCATCCAATGACATGGGCGTCGAGAACGGGCCACATTACGTATTGTCCTACCCAGATCCCGAATTTAGACGAGAATGGAGCGGCAAGGAGGTGCTGCACATCTCGGCGGATGTTTGCTATGCACTGAATAAATACTGGAAGGCTACCGGTGACGACACGTATATGGAGTCACGGGGATACCAAATAATTGTTGAAAGTGCCAGGTTTGCGGCGTCAGCTTTCAACTGGTCGGAGGATAAACATGCCTTTATCCTGAAGTCGGTGATGGGGCCGGACGAATATCATTATCATGTGGATAACAGTTTCTTTACCAACTATATGCTCAAATGGTGCATCAGGCTTGCCCTCTCACTGGTAGGTCGTAGCGGTTTTCCGTCGGTGTTGGCGGCGGAAATCGAGTGGTGGCATACCCTGGCGGATAACGTCTACCTGCCCTGGATGATGGTGGAGGGTGTTTCGATCCCTGAGGAGTTCGAGGGGTACGCTTCCCTGCCGGACACTTGCCTCAGGATGGATAAAAAATGTGGCCCTCAGTTTGTTGACGAGACTGAACGGGAAAAGGCCGAAAAGTTGCAAAATTTCGATTCACGCTTGATAAAGCAAGCGGACATCGTTTTGCTCATGTCACTATTTCCCGAGGATTTTTCAACTTTAGTTAAGCGCACTGCGTTTAACTATTATGAACCGCGAACAGTGCATGAGTCTTCGCTGAGCTATGGCCCCCATGCAGTGGTTGCGGCACATTTGGGCCAAACGGAAGCTAGTGCCGACTTCATCCTACGGGCTAGTCGCTATAACCTGGACTTCACCCCCGTGACTGATTACAGCAATGGGCTGCATCTTTCCGCCTATGCCGGCGCTTGGCAAGGACTTGTCGAAGGATTGGCTGGCCTTGAAGTTAGAGAGGGGCGATTGTCCTTCCGACCGCAGTTACCTTCCCATTGGAACTCATACAACTTCACGCTTTATTTTCGTGGGCAACGGTTCAAGGTCTCGATCCATGGTCGAGGCGAACTGGAAGTAAGGAGAGGGGGGGTGAGGCTCGATACGCACTTAAACCAGGACGCAAGCATAGGCCTCAAGGACGATTACTTATGATCTCCATTGCCGATCGCTTATCACCTTATACCGATGCGCTGAACGTCTCTTCTTTTCGCAAGTTACTCATCGGGCAAAGCCTCTCGATGGCCGGTGACGCTATTTGTCTGGCAGCGCTGCCGATAGCGCTTATTCGGAGCGGATTCGGAGCAGATGTATTTGGTTTTGTTATGGCAGCAGTCGGGGTAGGGGCCGTGATCGGGGCCTTGGCCGGAGGTTTGCTGGCGGATCGAAAGTCGCCGAAACAGGTTCTGATTTATACCGATACGGCGCGGGGTATTGCGCAGTTCGCCGCGGTGGCGCTGATTTTCTCCGGTGCGCCCTGGTGGTTCCTGACCTTTGCCTATCTGATATTTGGTATCGGCATTGGGGTGTCCCGTCCTTGTGCCCAAGTGCTGCTCGTCAATTTGCTGCCCAAGCAAGCACTTGTTGCCGGCAATGGTGCGATGAACTTTGTCGATAACCTAGTTGCTGTGCTGTTTCCCGCGACACTGGGTGTGTTCATCATTTTCTGGGATCCGGTCTGGGGCATATTGATCGATGGTCTGACATTCTTTTGCGCCGCCATTTATACGGCGATGTTGCCCGATGTGGAGCCCCGTGAGTTCGAGGAGGGAGTCTCGATCCGAGAAGCGCTCTGCGGCATTACCGTTATTACCGGCAATTCCATGCTTTCGCTGGGTTTCGCAGCCACGCTCGTGGTGAACGTACTGTGCTTCCCCATTTTTCTGGTAGTCGCACCCTATGCGATCAGCGATCGCTTCAGCGAAGAGATGTGGGGATTGTGTCTGGCCGCATCGGGATTCGGCGCGTGCATTGGTTCTATCATCACGGTTCTCGCTTCCGGCCATGAGCGACTGATCGGTCTTTTTGTGATCTGCGGCTTACTGCTGGCTGCCGCGATGGCTCTTCTCGGCATAGGAAGTTCCTCCTGGATGGTGATACTGGGGGCGACCTTCGTAGGCATCGTTGAAGCGGCCTGGTTGACGGGATGGGCCACCGCTATGCAGACACTGTCTCCTGAGAAGGACCTTGGCAAAGTGGTGGCAGTCGATACGTTCTTTACCAGTGGCCTGCACCCCTTCATTTATCTTGGAAGCGGGATCGTCGGCGGGCTGGTTGGTTATTCTCAGACCCTTTCCCTCACGGCGATCCTCAGTGCCGTAAGCACAGTGTTAATTGTTCTGGCGGCATTTAAGTTGATGCCAAGGAGTGCTCAAAATGATCAAGTGCAATAATGTGTTAGAGCAGGCAAACGACCTGTCAGCCCTGATTCTTAAACGATGGCAGGTGCTTCTGGCGACGGGTGACTTTGTACTTGGCGAGGAAGTCGCAAAGTTTGAAGCATGGATGTCCGAGCGCTGTAACGGCGCCAACGCAATTTCCCTCAATTCAGGCACTGACGCCTTGATCCTGGCGCTGCGGGCACTTGGAATTGGACCAGGCGATGAAGTCATCACTTGCGCAAATACGTTCGTCGCGACGGTTGGGGCAATAGTTGCCGCTGGTGCTAAACCCGTTCTAGCAGATGTGGGCGATGACGAACTCATCAACGTCGATACCATCGAGCCTCTCATGAATGCCCGGACGAAAGCAGTCATACCTGTTTACCTGCGTGGGCGTCCATTGAACATCGACGCGATAATCGACTTGTGTCGTTCTCGCGGTGTGGTGGTAATTGAAGACTGCGCCCAGGCTATCGGTACTACTATCGACGGGCACCAAGTGGGCACTCGAGGCGATGCATCAGCCTTCTCCATGCATCCACTAAAGACACTCGGTGGCTTTGGAGATGGTGGGGTGCTGGTGACGACCCATCCGGAGATTGCCGAATATGCCATTAAGGCACGTAATCACGGGTTGGAAACGCGTAATGAATCGGTGCTGTTCGGAGTCAACTCGCGCCTGGATTCACTGCAAGCGTCAGCACTCAACCTCAAAGTCCAATATCTGGACCAATGGTTGAAACGGAGAGTGGAAATCGCTGCATTCTATGATCAGGCCCTTAGCCGGACGGCAACGACCGTAGACCTTGGCCGCGGCAAACCTGGCGGGTCCTACTACCACTATGTGGTGCAGTCAAAGCACCGAGACAGGTTACAGAGCTTCCTTGCTGAAAATGATATACACGCTGCTGTTCACTATCCTACGCCTATTCATTGGCAAGAGGCTTGGTTGAAGAGCCAACCTCCGGTTGTTTTGCCCAATACCGAGCGCCTGTCCCGAGAAATGCTAACTCTTCCTTGCCACCATCATTTGACAGACAGTGATGTTGAAAAGGTTGTAGCCACGATAAAACGCTTTGATCTCATGGAAAAGCAATGACCTTTACGGGCGCGGTCAAGAGTGAAATACATTGCGTCCGCACAGGTACATTGGCCAGAGCGCTGCAGGAAAGGCCAATGTTCGGGAGTCGGAAATTCGTCCGCCCTGGCTTTCGAAGATCTGGCCGCTGGCGTGGGCCAACGCCGGGCTGCACAGCCACATCACCAGCGGCGCGATGTTGCCGGCGAAGGCGCCCGAAAGCCCAGCCCCAATACTCAAGGCCGACTTCGCCGACAAGCCGGAATCCTACAAACTGCGCTTTGTTAACTCAATTCCAACCAGATCGGCGCATGATCCGATGGTTTCTCCATCCCACGCAGTTCGTAGTCGACACCGGCCGCCTTGACCCGCGGCATCAGGCCGTGGGAGGCGAGGATCACATCGATCCGCAGCCCGCGCTTGGGCTCGTCCTCAAAGCCACGGCTGCGATAGTCGAACCAACTGAAGACGTCAGCCACCTCCGGGTTCAGGTGGCGGAAACTGTCCACCAAACCCCAGTTCTTCAATCGGGCCATCCACTCGCGCTCTTCAGGCAGGAAGCTGCATTTGCCGGTTTTCAGCCAGCGTTTCATGTTGTCCGGGCCGATGCCGATGTCGCAGTCTTCCGGGGAAATGTTCACGTCGCCCATCACCACCAGCGGCTGGTCGTTCTTGAACTGGCTTTCCAGCAGCACCTGCAGGTCGTTGTAGAAACGCTGTTTGGCCGGGAACTTGGTCGGGTGGTCGCGGCTTTCACCTTGGGGGAAGTAGCCGTTCATGATGGTCACCGGCACGCCATTGGTGTCGGCGAAGGTGCCCCAGATGAAGCGTCGCTGGGCATCCTCTTCATCGGTGGCAAAGCCTTTATGCAGGGCCAGTGGCTCCTGGCGCGACAGCAGGGCGACGCCGTAATGACCCTTTTGCCCATGGAAATACACGTGGTAGCCCAGGGCCTTGACCTCTTCAAGCGGGAACTGGTCGTCGTGGACCTTGGTTTCCTGCAACCCGATCACGTCCGGCTGATGCTTTTCGATCAGCGCCGCCAGCTGATGGGGACGGGCGCGAAGCCCGTTGATGTTGAAGGAGACGATCTTCATGCTCGGCAGTCCTGGCAAAAGGGCGATGCTAGCTGACATGGGCAATGGGGGCCAGTGCGGGGTGGGACGAACAGGGTTTCATTGCCTACACTGATTTGCGATCAGCAAGGAACTGTCTCGGCCCCAATGAGCTCGTAACAACAAGAGCGCAGCCCCGCGAGCTGCGTCAGGGAGAACGTCCGTCATGCCTGAAACCTCCACCTCCACCGCCATTGCCGATATCCACATGCTCGACAGCGGCTATTCCCGCGAAGCGCGTTCTCTGCTGTATCAGGCCTACCGCCACGAGCCGACGTTCAGCTACCTGTTCGAAGCCGAGCGTCCGGGCTATGAACAACGGGTGCGCGCCACCGTGCGCGAACTGGTCAAGCAACACTTTTTCCAGGAACTGCCGGCCATCGGCCTGCTGGTCAACGATAGGCTGATCGGCATTGCCCTGATCGCGCCGCCACAACGGCGCCTGGGGGTGACGGAAAGTTGGGCCTGGCGCCTGCGCATGGTGCTCAGTACGGGTTTTCGCTGCACCCGGCGCTACCTTGAGTACCACGACGCCGTGGCGGCCTGCGTGCCGAATGACTCGGTGCACGTACTGCCGTTGCTGGGGGTTCACCCGCAATTCCAGGGCAAGCACTTTGGTGAGCAACTGTTGCAGGCGGTGCATAACTGGTGCGCGGTGGATGAAAACTCCCAAGGCGTGATTCTCGACACCGGCAACCCGCGTTATCTCGACTTCTATAAGCGCCAGGGCTACGAAGAAATCGGCGAAGTGGCCGTTGGACCGGTTCGCGAACACGTGTTTTTCCACGCCAATCCGCAGGTATTACATTCAGCAACGGCTTGAGGCCGAACTTTACGTGCACGCCAGGCTCTATCACGCTCCACGCTCGTGATAGCATCCGCGCCTATGAATTTTCCAGGAAGAATTACCAGTGGCGTACTGCTGCTGATCACCAGCTGCGCGGCACTGGCGCAAAGTGAATTGGATGTGCGGATCAAACCGTCCAACGATGCACTGAAGGCCAATATCGAAGGCTATATCGGCAGTCTCGGCGATCGTGACGAAGAGGCTTTGCTGCGCTTCAGTCGTGGCGCCGAGGAACAGGCGCGCAAGGCCGCCCAGGCCTTGGGTTACTACCAGCCGCAAATCGACAGCGAAGTGAAGGGCGGCAAGTCGCCGCGCCTGGTGCTGACCATCGAGCCCGGCGAGCCGGTGCATCTGCGCAACGTCACCATCCGCGTTGACGGCCCGGCGGCCAGCCTCAAATCCTTTCGTGTGCCCAAGAGCCCTGCACTGCAAACCGGTGCGGTACTCAACCACGGTCAGTACGAGGACGCCAAGCGCCTGATCCAGAACCAGGCCTCGCGTTTTGGTTTTTTCAGTGGCCGCTTCAGCCGCCAGAAGTTGGCGGTCGACCCGCGGGCCGGCGTGGCCGATATCGAGCTGGTCTACGACAGTGGTCCGCGCTACTCGCTGGGCAAGGTCAATTTTGAAGGCGACACACCGTTCGACGAAGACCTGCTGCAACGCATGGTGCCTTTCAAGGCCGGTACGCCGTACGACTCCGAACTGATCGCCGAGCTCAATCAGGCGCTGCAATCGAGCGGCTATTTCGAAGGCGTGCGGGTCGACGCCGCGCCGACAGCGTCCAAGGACGATGTGATCCCTGTGGACGTCAAGCTCGAAACCCGCAAGCCACGCACCATGGGCCTGGGCATTGGCTACTCCACCGACGTCGGCCCACGGGTCAAGGCCAACTGGACCCGGCACTGGGTCAACCCCCAGGGCCACAGTTATGGCTGGGAGACCGAAGTTTCGGCACCCCGGCAAAACGTCGGGTTGTTCTACGACATTCCCCTGGACCCGCCGCTGACCGACAAGCTGCGTTTCGCCGGTGGTTATCAGAACGAAGAAATCGCCGACAAGGACAGCCTCAGCAAGTTGCTGACCGTAGGCCCCGAGTGGCACAGCAAGCTGCCCAGCGGCTGGCAGCGGGTGGTGTCGCTCAAGTGGCAGCGCGAGGAATACCGACTCGGCGACGATTCCGGCCTCAGTACCTTGCTGATGCCCGGTGTCAGCTATTCGTACCTGAAAAGCGACAACCGTATCGACCCGCACAATGGTTATCGCCTGCAGTTCGAAACCAAGGTCGCCAAGGAAGGCCTGGGTTCCGATAACAACTTGCTGTACGGCACGGCGCTGGTCAAAGGCCTGACCACGGTGTTCGACAAGCACCGCTTGCTCGGTCGAGTGCAGGTTGGCGGCAGTGCCACCAACGGCTACAAATCGATACCGCCGTCGTTGCGCTTCTTCGCCGGTGGCGACCAGAGTGTGCGCGGCTACGACTACCAGAGCCTGTCCCCGGAAAACAACCAGGGTGACCGCATCGGTGGTCGCTACATGGTCACCGCCAGTGCCGAATACCAGTATTCCGTTGCGGAAAAATGGCGCGTGGCGACTTTCGTCGACCAGGGCAACTCCTTTAATACACTTGAACTGCCGAACCTCAAGACCGGGGTCGGCATCGGCGTGCGCTGGGTCTCTCCGGTAGGGCCGATCCGCCTCGACCTGGCCCATGCGCTCGACGACGGTGGCGGCATTCGCTTGCACTTTTCCATGGGACCAGAGTTGTGAAACGTGGCTTGAAAATAACGTTGCTGACCATTTTGGCGCTGCTGATGCTGGTGGTCCTGACCCTGGCCACAGTGCTGGGCACGGCGACCGGCAGTCGCTGGGCACTCGGGTTTGTGCCGGGTTTGAGCCTCGACAATTTCCAGGGTCGCCTGGGCGGGCAGTGGAGTGCCGATCGCCTGTTGTGGCAGCAAGACAGCAGCCGGGTCGAGCTCAGCAAAGTCATCTTCGCCTGGTCGCCGCTGTGTCTGACGCGCATGACCCTGTGCATCGAACAACTGAAGGCCGATCAGGTCAGCCTGCAATTTCCACCCGGCGAGCCAGAAGAGAGTAGCGGGCCGATCAGTCTTCCAGACTTGAACTTGCCGCTGGCGCTCGAACTGGGGGACATCCAGGTCGGCAGCCTGCTGTTCAACGGCAGCGAACAACTCAAGGGCCTGCAACTGGCGGCGCACTGGACGGTCAACGGCCTGCAGATCGACTCGGTGCAACTGCAGCGCGATGAACTGAGCCTGCACCTGTCCGGCTTGCTGCAACCGACTGGCAATTGGCCGCTGAAGGCAGAAGGCAAACTGACCCTGCCAGCACCTGGCACCGAACCTTGGGCGCTGGCCCTGCAAGTCGACGGTGACCTGCTGAACACCTTGAACCTCAAGGCCGACAGCAGCGGCTATCTCAATGGGCAACTGACCGGCAAGCTGCAACCCTTGGTGGAAAACCTGCCGGCCACAGTGCGCATCACCGCTGACGGGTTCAAACCCAGCGCCGACTTGCCGGACACCCTGCAACTCAATCAGCTCGAACTCACTGGCGCCGGTGACCTGAAAAACGGTTATCAGTTAGTCGGCAAGGCCACGCTGCCAGCCGAACAAGGCCCGGTCGCGCTGGCGTTGCAAGGCAAGGTCGACGCCAACGGCGCGCAGATCGCCGCCCTGGACCTGACCGCCAACGACAAGCAAAGCCTCAAGCTCACCGGACAACTGGACTGGAGCAAGGGCCTGAGCGCTGATGCCAAAATCGCCTGGCTGGATTTCCCCTGGCACCGGCTCTATCCGCTGATCGACGAACCGCAAGTGGCCCTGCGCAGCTTCAACGGAGACGTCTCCTACACCGACGGCAAATACCTGGGGCACTTCGACGCCGCCCTGGATGGCCCGGCCGGGGCGTTCAGCCTGACCAGCCCGTTCGCCGGTGACCTGACAAAAATCTACCTGCAACAGATCCAGCTCGTCGCCGGGCAGGGGAAGGCCGAAGGGCACTTGAACCTGCAATTCGCCGACGGCATCGCCTGGGACACTGCGCTGGATCTTTCCGCGATCGATCCGGCGTACTGGGTCGCGGAACTGCCGGGCACGTTGGCAGGCCCCTTGCGCAGCAAAGGCGAGATGAAAAATGAACGGCTCAGCCTGAGCGCCGACCTGGATCTCAAGGGCAAGCTGCGTGGCCAGCCGGCCGTCCTGCAAGCCAAGGCCGATGGCAGCGGCGAGCAATGGAACCTGAACGCCCTGCAGATTCGCCTCGGCGACAACAGCATCAACGGCAAGGGCAGCCTGCAACAGAAACTTAACGGCCAGATCGATATCAAGCTGGCGCGTCTGGCCCAGCTATGGCCGCAATTGCGCGGCCAGATCAACGGCCGGGTCGATGTCGCCGGAACGCTCAAGGCACCGCAAGGCAAGCTCGGGTTGCAAGGCACGCAACTGGCTTTCCAGGACAATCGCCTGCAAAGCCTGAACCTGGACGCGACCCTCGACAGCGCGCAACGGTCGAAAATCGACCTCAAGGGCAGCGGTATCCAGGCCGGTGACACCTCGTTGGGCACCCTGACCGCCAGCGGTCAGGGCGACATCAAGAACCAGAAACTGAGCCTTGACCTGCAAGGGCCCAAGTTGAAACTGGCCCTTGGTCTGGACGGCGCACTGGACCAAGGCAACTGGCGAGGACGTCTGGCCAGCGGCGACATCCAGGCCGGTGGCCAGGACTGGAAGCTGCAAGGTCCGGCAAAACTCGAGCGGCTGGCGGACGGCAAAATCAATTTTGGCGCCCATTGCTGGGCGTCTGGCCCGGCCAGTCTGTGCGGTGAAGACCAGCGTCTGATGCCGGAGCCGAAGCTGCGTTATCACCTGCGGCAATTCCCCATCGACAGCCTCGCCCAGTGGCTGCCGAAGGATTTCGCCTGGCAGGGCCGGCTCAACGCCGACGTGCAGCTGGACCTGCCAGCCAGCGGCCCGAACGGCGTGATCAGCATCGATGCCAGCGGCGGGACGTTGCGCGTGCGCGAGAAAGAGCAGTGGCTGGATTTCCCGTATCAGACCCTCAAGCTCACCAGCACGCTTGCGCCCAAGCGCATCGATACCAACCTGAATTTCGTTGGCGGCAAGCTTGGGGAATTGATGGTACAGGCGCAGATCAACCCGTTGCCGCAGAACAAACCGCTGACCGGTACCTTCCGCTTGAGTGGCCTGGACCTGTCGGTGGCGCGGCCGTTTGTGCCCATGGTCGAGAAACTGACTGGTCGCCTCAATGGCAGCGGCACGATTTCCGGTGGCCTGCTGGCGCCGCTGGTCAATGGCAATCTGGTGCTCAGTGACGGCGAAGTGTCCGGCGCCGAGTTGCCGATGGAGATTCAAGCGTTGCAACTGCAGGCGGTGATCGCCGGTGAAACCGTGCAGCTCAATGGCGGCTGGAAAAGCGGCAAGGCCGGGCAGGGCAGCCTCAACGGCAATGTCGCCTGGGGCCAGGCACCGGTGGTGGACCTGGCGCTCAAGGGCTCGCAGTTGCCGGTCAGCGTCGAACCCTACGCCAAGGTCGAAGTGGCCCCGGACCTGAAAATCTCGCTCAAGGGCGATGAGCTGGCCATCGCCGGTAAAGTGCGGGTGCCCAAGGGCGACATCACCATTCGCGAGTTGCCGCCATCGACGGTCAAGCTCTCCGATGACACGGTGATCATCGGCCAGCAGACCGAAGAGGGCAAACCACCCCTGGCGATGAAGATGGACATCGATGTGGTGGTTGGCGAAGAGAAGCTGAGCTTTGCCGGGTTTGGCCTGACCGCCAATGTGCAGGGGCATGTGCACATTGGCGACAACATGGACACCCGTGGCGAGCTATGGCTCAACGACGGCCGCTACCGCGCCTACGGTCAGCGACTTACGGTGCGCCGGGCGCGGTTGCTGTTCGCCGGCCCGCTCGACCAGCCGTACCTGGACATCGAGGCCATCCGCCAGACCGACGATGTGATCGCCGGCATCCGCTTGAGCGGCAGCGCCGAGCAACCGACCACGCAGATTTTCTCGGAACCGGCCATGAGCCAGGAACAGGCGCTGTCCTATCTGGTGCTGGGGCGTCCACTGAGTACCAACGGTGAAGACAACAACATGCTCGCCCAGGCTGCACTCGGCCTGGGCCTGATGGGCAGCTCCGGGGTAACCGGTGGCCTGGCGAAGAACCTGGGCATCGACGATTTCCAGCTCGACACCGAGGGCAGTGGCAACGCCACCAGCGTGGTCGCCAGCGGCAACCTTTCCGAGAAGCTCAGCCTGCGTTATGGCGTTGGTGTGTTCGAACCGGCCAACACTATTGCCTTGCGCTACAAACTGAGCAAAAAGGTTTACTTGGAAGCCGCAGGTGGCGTGGCCAGTTCGCTGGACATCTTCTACAAACGGGATTTCTAAACCGCCATGCAACCCCTGTAGGAGCTGGCTTGCCAGCGAAAGCGGTGAATCAGGCAACATGCGGTTGACGGGAAGGACGCCTTCGCTGGCAAGCCAGCTCCTACAGGGATTTATGGTGTAGTCAGAATTGCACCGTTTGCCTGAGCATCTGCGCCGCCGGCGTATCCACCGGGCTGACCATCGCATGTTTACCTGGAAGCCGCCGGTGGCGGGGCCAGTTCGCTGGACATCTTCTACAAACGCGATTTCTAAACCACCACGCAACCCCTGTAATTGGATGGACTCGCCCCAGCCGAGGCGTCAATGCGCCACGGTGGCAGTCTAAACAGCCAACGGCAGCGAGGGCGAGTCCATGAAAAAGCATAGTTCGATTGATCAATCCCTGTCTTCTACCGATTTGTCGGCCTGCACAACCTTGGCGGTCGATCTGGCCAAGCAGGTTTTTCAGGTCGCCGGTGAAGATGTTCTCGGCCAGGTGCGCTTCGAGCAACGGATCAAGTCGCGCGAGGCGTTCTATGAGTTTCTCCAAAAGTTGCCGCCTCATGTTGTGGTTTTGATGGAGACCGGTCCGGGTGCTCAAGCCTGGGCCCGGCAACTGCAAGACCAAGGTAATTCGGCGCGGATTCTTCCAGCCGGTTTGGTGGCCAAACATCGCAGTGGGCCAAAAAATGATCGCAACGATGCGTTGGCGATTCTGCGGGCTGGTCGCGATGAAAAAATCTGCGCAGTACCGGTCAAAAGCGTCGCGGCGCTGGCCATGCAGGCGTTGCATCGCGCCCGTCAGGGCTATGTGCGTCGGCGCACGGCCGTCAGTAATCAGATGCGCGGCCTGCTGCTCGAGCACGGTGTCGCCTTGGCGCAAGGCGATGTTGCGATCAGCCAGAAAATTCCGCGGGTGCTGGAAGATGCTACCCAGCCGGTGCCGGCCCTGCTGCGTGAACTGATCGACGAACTGCTGGCCGAGTGGCGCCATTTGGGCGAGCGCATCAGCGTACTGACGGGACGCCTGGAAGTGGCCGCCAACGCCGACATGACGGCGAAGCGACTGATGACTGTGCGCGGCATCGGCCCAGTCACAGCCACGGCCCTGGTGGCCAAGGAAACCAAGCCTGAGCGATTTCCCAATGCCCGCAAGTTTGCCGCGTACTTTGGCATGGTGCCTGACCAGCACAGCAGCGGGGAAAAGATCCGGCTGGGGGACATGACCAAGCGAGGTGATGCTTATTTACGCAGCCTGATGATCCAAGGAGCCCACGCGGTGCTGCAACAACTACGACCTGATTCCCAGCAACCCGATGACCGCCGCTTGTTGCACTGGATGAGCCGGTTGGGTCGTAAGGAAGCTGCGATCAGGCTAGCCAACCGCAACCTGCGAATCGTCTGGGTGCTTCTACAGAATGACCAGACTTATCGTCGCCACGCCGGAGATGGCCAGCAGGCAACGATGAGCCACTGAGCGACAGAGTTCTGCCACCGAGGTACCAACTGTCCGACCCTTTGCTGAAAAAAATTGACCCCAGGTAAGACCGGCGTGGATTGATGCCTAAGCTCCTACTGGCCTTCGAGGCCTGAATGTAATCGGCATACCACGAGCTTTTCCAATTTTGGCCAGAAGCCGAAGACGGCTTCCACGAATAGGCCTTATACATAGATGCAACGGGGCGACGGTTTTTTAAAAGCGGGTAGACAGTGGGGGCGAGTCCATACATAGGAGCTGGCTTGCCAGCGAAGGCGTCCTTCCCGTCAACAACGATGCTGCCTGATCCACCGCTTTCGCTGGCAAGCCAGCTCCTACAGGGTTGCATGGCGGTTTAGAAATCGCGTTTGTAGAAGATGTCCAGCGAACTGGCCACGCCACCTGCGGCTTCCAGGTAAACATGCGATGGTCAGCCCGGCGGATACGCCGGCGGCGCAGATGCTCAGGCAGACCGAGTTCTGACCACACCACAAATCCCTGTAGGAGCTGGCTTGCCAGCGAAGGCGTCCTTCCCGTCAACAACGATGCTGCCTGATCCACCGCTTTCGCTGGCAAGCCAGCTCCTATGTATGGACTCGCCCCCACTGTCTACCCGCTTTTAAAAAACCGTCGCCCCGTTGCATCTATGTATAAGGCCTATTCGTGGAAGCCGTCTTCGGCTTCTGGCCAAAATTGGAAAAGCTCGTGGTATGCCGATTACATTCAGGCCTCGAAGGCCAGTAGGAGCTTAGGCATCAATCCACGCCGGTCTTACCTGGGGTCAATTTTTTTCAGCAAAGGGTCGGACAGTTGGTACCTCGGTGGCAGAACTCTGTCGCTCAGTGGCTCATCGTTGCCTGCTGGCCATCTCCGGCGTGGCGACGATAAGTCTGGTCATTCTGTAGAAGCACCCAGACGATTCGCAGGTTGCGGTTGGCTAGCCTGATCGCAGCTTCCTTACGACCCAACCGGCTCATCCAGTGCAACAAGCGGCGGTCATCGGGTTGCTGGGAATCAGGTCGTAGTTGTTGCAGCACCGCGTGGGCTCCTTGGATCATCAGGCTGCGTAAATAAGCATCACCTCGCTTGGTCATGTCCCCCAGCCGGATCTTTTCCCCGCTGCTGTGCTGGTCAGGCACCATGCCAAAGTACGCGGCAAACTTGCGGGCATTGGGAAATCGCTCAGGCTTGGTTTCCTTGGCCACCAGGGCCGTGGCTGTGACTGGGCCGATGCCGCGCACAGTCATCAGTCGCTTCGCCGTCATGTCGGCGTTGGCGGCCACTTCCAGGCGTCCCGTCAGTACGCTGATGCGCTCGCCCAAATGGCGCCACTCGGCCAGCAGTTCGTCGATCAGTTCACGCAGCAGGGCCGGCACCGGCTGGGTAGCATCTTCCAGCACCCGCGGAATTTTCTGGCTGATCGCAACATCGCCTTGCGCCAAGGCGACACCGTGCTCGAGCAGCAGGCCGCGCATCTGATTACTGACGGCCGTGCGCCGACGCACATAGCCCTGACGGGCGCGATGCAACGCCTGCATGGCCAGCGCCGCGACGCTTTTGACCGGTACTGCGCAGATTTTTTCATCGCGACCAGCCCGCAGAATCGCCAACGCATCGTTGCGATCATTTTTTGGCCCGCTGCGATGTTTGGCCACCAAACCGGCTGGAAGAATTCGCGCCGAATTACCTTGGTCTTGCAGTTGCCGGGCCCAGGCTTGAGCACCCGGACCGGTCTCCATCAAAACCACAACATGAGGCGGCAACTTTTGGAGAAACTCATAGAACGCCTCGCGCGACTTGATCCGTTGCTCGAAGCGCACCTGGCCGAGAACATCTTCACCGGCGACCTGAAAAACCTGCTTGGCCAGATCGACCGCCAAGGTTGTGCAGGCCGACAAATCGGTAGAAGACAGGGATTGATCAATCGAACTATGCTTTTTCATGGACTCGCCCTCGCTGCCGTTGGCTGTTTAGACTGCCACCGTGGCGCATTGACGCCTCGGCTGGGGCGAGTCCATCCAATTACAGGGATTTGTGGTGTGGTCAGAATTGTACCGTCTGCCTGAGCATCTGCGCCGCCGGCGTATCCACCGGGCTGACCATCGCATGTTTACCTGGAAGCCGCCGGTGGCGTGGCCAGTTCGCTGGACATCTTCTACAAACGCGATTTCTAAACCGCCATGCAACCCTGTAGGAGCTGGCTTGCCAGCGAAAGCGGTGGATCAGGCAGCATCGTTTTTGACGGGAAGGATGCCTTCGCTGGCAAGCCAGCTCCTATGTATGGACTCGCCCCCACTGTCTACCCGCTTTTAAAAAACCGTCGCCCCGTTGCATCTATGTATAAGGCCTATTCGTGGAAGCCGTCTTCGGCTTCTGGCCAAAATTGGAAAAGCTCGTGGTATGCCGATTACATTCAGGCCTCGAAGGCCAGTAGGAGCTTAGGCATCAATCCACGCCGGTCTTACCTGGGGTCAATTTTTTTCAGCAAAGGGTCGGACAGTTGGTACCTCGGTGGCAGAACTCTGTCGCTCAGTGGCTCATCGTTGCCTGCTGGCCATCTCCGGCGTGGCGACGATAAGTCTGGTCATTCTGTAGAAGCACCCAGACGATTCGCAGGTTGCGGTTGGCTAGCCTGATCGCAGCTTCCTTACGACCCAACCGGCTCATCCAGTGCAACAAGCGGCGGTCATCGGGTTGCTGGGAATCAGGTCGTAGTTGTTGCAGCACCGCGTGGGCTCCTTGGATCATCAGGCTGCGTAAATAAGCATCACCTCGCTTGGTCATGTCCCCCAGCCGGATCTTTTCCCCGCTGCTGTGCTGGTCAGGCACCATGCCAAAGTACGCGGCAAACTTGCGGGCATTGGGAAATCGCTCAGGCTTGGTTTCCTTGGCCACCAGGGCCGTGGCGGTGACTGGTCCGATGCCGCGCACAGTCATCAGTCGCTTCGCCGTCATGTCGGCGTTGGCGGCCACTTCCAGGCGTCCCGTCAGTACGCTGATGCGCTCGCCCAAATGGCGCCACTCGGCCAGCAGTTCGTCGATCAGTTCACGCAGCAGGGCCGGCACCGGCTGGGTAGCATCTTCCAGCACCCGCGGAATTTTCTGGCTGATCGCAACATCGCCTTGCGCCAAGGCGACACCGTGCTCGAGCAGCAGGCCGCGCATCTGATTACTGACGGCCGTGCGCCGACGCACATAGCCCTGACGGGCGCGATGCAACGCCTGCATGGCCAGCGCCGCGACGCTTTTGACCGGTACTGCGCAGATTTTTTCATCGCGACCAGCCCGCAGAATCGCCAACGCATCGTTGCGATCATTTTTTGGCCCGCTGCGATGTTTGGCCACCAAACCGGCTGGAAGAATTCGCGCCGAATTACCTTGGTCTTGCAGTTGCCGGGCCCAGGCTTGAGCACCCGGACCGGTCTCCATCAAAACCACAACATGAGGCGGCAACTTTTGGAGAAACTCATAGAACGCCTCGCGCGACTTGATCCGTTGCTCGAAGCGCACCTGGCCGAGAACATCTTCACCGGCGACCTGAAAAACCTGCTTGGCCAGATCGACCGCCAAGGTTGTGCAGGCCGACAAATCGGTAGAAGACAGGGATTGATCAATCGAACTATGCTTTTTCATGGACTCGCCCTCGCTGTCGTTGGCTGTTTAGACTGCCACCGTGGCGCATTGACGCCTCGGCTGGGGCGAGTCCATCCAATTACAGGGATTTGTGGTGTGGTCAGAACTCGGTCTGCCTGAGCATCTGCGCCGCCGGCGTATCCGCCGGGCTGACCATCGCATAGTTATAACCGCTACCCGACCAGTACTCGGCCTGCAAACCGCCATCGCTACGACTGCCCCTCGGCAGCAGGTAGTTCTTCGGCCCCGGCGGGCGCACGTAAAAGCTGATCTTCTGCCCGCCCTGGTTCTCGTAGACCACCATCGCCGCAGGTCCCTGCTCGGTGCTGAGCAAGCGCCCGCTGGCCGGTTTGAATCCCGCGCCCGACAAGTCAGGCAGGCGATTGGCCTGGGTGAAATAACGGTCGAGCCAGCCCTGCATGTCACCTTCGTCGCCGGCCTTGTAGTCGGCCGGCAAGAGGCCTTGCTGGGCAATCAGGCGATAGGCCTGCAGGGCGTCGGTCATCGGTAGCTGGGTGCTGACGAGAGTAACTTCCCGCGCCTGCCAGCCGCCGAACCCGCCGACGCTGACCGCGATCAATAACACTGCGGCGCTGGCCAGGTGGCGACGGGACTGGCGCTTCATGCGTTGGCGAATGACGGCCGGATCAAGGTCGGGGTTGGCCGGCTGCTGCAAGGCGGCACCAAGGGCCGCGCGCAGGTGCTGGGCGTCTTGCTGCCAACCGCGAACCTGCGCGGCCACCAGTGGGTTACTGGCCAGAAAGGTCTCCACCAGGCGCCGGTCTTCCTCGCCGAGCTGATGGTCGACGTATGCGTGCAGGTCGCGCTCGCTGGGGGGCATGCTGATCATTTGAGTCTCCGCAGGGAAGGGCGGTTGATTTCGCCATCGCTGAGTTGGCGCAGGGCCTGGCGAGCCCGGGACAGGCGGGACATCACGGTGCCGGTGGGGACGTCGAGAATCTCGGCGACCTCTTTGTAACTCAGGCCTTCCACCGACACCCACAACAGGAGCGCGCGCTGTTCGGTGGGCAGTCGATCGAAGGCGTCGAGGGTCGATTGGGCGATCACGGTGCGCTCCACGGAAGGCTGCGCATCGTCGCGTCCGGTAAAGAATTCGAGCATTCGGGCATAGCGTCGGGTACGGCGGTGAGCATCGAGAAACTGTCGATACAGAATCGAGAACAACCAGGCGCGCAAGTCGCCTTCGACGCGCCTGCCGCCCCAACTCGACAGCGCCCGCTCAAGGCAGGACTGCACCAGATCGTCGGCGCTGCTGGGGTTGCGCGTCAACGACAGGGCAAACCGCCGCAATCGGGGAATGATTTCTCTCAGTTGTTCGTCGATCTCGTTCATGAAGTTCTGACTAGTCACTACGCTTTGGACTAGGAAGACGCCCGGCACTCGAGGTTATTCCACGACTGAAAAAATAAATACCGCGCGATGGAATAAACCCTCGTGGGGTTCGTCTGCTTGATTCTTCTCACTTGTGGCCGATGGCCCTGGAGTCTTTCATGGTAGATCGATCAACACCGCCAACCCGGCCACCCTTGAGTGGCGCGAGCCTGGTGCTGCGCCTGGCCGGCATTGCCGTGGTCGTCGCCGCAGTGGCTGGGGCGTTTGCCTACGTCAACGGCACCCTTGACCCACAGCGCCTGACCCCGAAAAAGCTGATCAATGTGCTGGAAACCAACAACGGCGTGCATCCGGGGTTCCGGCGCAACCACTCCAAAGGCGTGTGCGTGATCGGCCATTTCGAGAGCAGCTTTGATGCGCGCAGCTTTTCCAGCGCGCAGGTGTTCAATCAGGCACGCACGCCCGTGGTCGGTCGTTTTGCCTTGCCTGCGGGCAACCCTTATGCACCAGACAGCGCGGTGCCTATCCGCAGCATGGCCTTGCGTTTCACCCAGGCCAACGGCCAGCAGTGGCGCACCGGGATGAACAGCATGCCGGTATTTCCGGTGGGCACGCCCGAGGCGTTCTATCAGTTGCAGCAGGCCCAATCACCGGTCCCGGCGACCGGTAAACCAGACCCCGCCGCGGTGCCTGCATTCTTCGCTTCGCACCCGGAATCCGCGCCGTTCCTGGCCTGGATCAAGACCGCCAAACCTTCGGCCAGCTACGTGACCGAAACCTACAACAGCGTCAACGCGTTTTACCTGGTTAACGCCGCAGGACAACGGCAAGCCGTGCGCTGGAGCATGGTGCCGGTGGCCCAGGATGCGCCGGGCGCTACGGCGCCTGCGGGCACCGATTTCCTGGAGAAGGATCTGGTTCAGCGCATCGCCGCAGGGCCGTTGCGTTGGCAGTTGAACATCATCCTGGCCAACCCCGGCGATCCGGTCAACGACGCGAGCAAGGCCTGGCCAGAGGGGCGCAAAGTGTTGAACGCGGGGACATTGGTCCTTGAAAGCACCCAGTCGCAACTCAACGGCGAATGCCGTGACATCAACTACGACCCGCTGGTGTTGCCTGCCGGGATCGAAGGTTCCGACGACCCATTGCTCGCCGCTCGCTCGGCCGGTTATTCCAATTCCTACCTGCGTCGCACCAGTGAAGTCAGCCAGTTGCCCGCCGCCAAACAGGAGGCCCAGCAATGAGCACTCAAACGAAGCATTTCGCCCCCCTGGCGCGCCTGCTGCACTGGCTGATGGCACTCATGGTTATGGCCATGCTGTTTATCGGCGCCGGCATGGTCGCTTCGGTGTCCGAGCGTCATGAATGGCTGATACACCTGCACAAGCCGTTGGGAGTCGCCATCCTGCTGCTGGTGATCGTGCGCCTGGCGGTGCGCTTCTCGACACAACAACCCCCGTTGCCGGCCGACCTGCCGGGTTGGCAAGTGCTGGCGGCCAAGGCATCGCATGTTTTGCTGTACGCCTTGATGCTGGTATTGCCGTTGTTGGGCTGGGCGATGATCTCGGCGTCAGGCGAACCGGTGATGCTCAGCAGCTCATTGCAGTTGCCATCGATTGTGCCAGCCAATGCGCAGGTGTTCGCGTTCCTGCGCAAGGCCCACGGGTATCTGGCGTATCTGCTGTTCCTGACCGTGCTGCTGCATCTGGCGGCGGCGTTGTTTCATGGTTGGGTGCGGCGCGATGAGGTGCTGGACAGCATGTTGCGAGGCAAGGACCGCGGTTAATCGCCGCCTGAAAAAAGATCGCAGCCTTCGGCAGCTCCTACAGAGATACGCCGATCCCTGTAGGAGCTGCCGAAGGCTGCGATCTTTTGATCTTAAAAATAATCAAAACAACCTTTCAACCCTCTCCGCAAACGGACTCCAACAGATCTTCTCACTCCGCACCTGTCAACTTTGACAGTATCGCTCCTCTGATAAAGCACGTTCAATGTTCCCAGACTGCAGTGGCCCCGAATGAGGTCAGTCCCACAACACTGATCGTGTTATTCAGGGAGACGAACCATGTTCGAAATCGCAGGTGTGCGTTTGATGCGGCGTGCTGTATCGGCGCTATGCGTAATTTCGTTGGCGGCATTGCTGGGTGCCTGTACCCATCCCTCGCCACCGAATTCCAATGAACCGAAAAAATGGGTCGTCGAGAATGTGGCCAGCAAGACCACGGCAGAGCTGTATGCCGATGTGATTGCACCGGGGGTGTTTGAGCGTTCGGGGTCGCAGGTTATTGATGGGTATACCGTTGAGAGCGGGAATTTGCGGATGCTGGACAAGTCTATGGGATCGTTGGTGACAGTCAGGTCTGCGGATGGGAGCCTGACTGCGGCTGTGGAGAAATCTGGTAAAAGTGGATGGCTGGTGATCAATAGCAAAGGTGAGGGGCGCTTCCTTTCTAACCCGCCTGTAGATTACTCGTTACTGGATACGATTGTAGACAAGGCAAAAACCGAAGGGGCGAAGTCGTCTGGAAAGGCCGGTCCTTATGTCATTGATATGTTTATTGGATTTACTCGCAAGGCAGTTCAGGCAGGCGGGGGGGATGCAACCGCCAACGCATTGGCTTTGGTGGAAAGTGTGAATCTGGCTCTGCGCAACTCTCTGGTTAATAATGTTTCGATGAGGCTGGTGGGGATTCAAGTCATTGAACAAAACTATCCGGTGACTGGCGCAACATTGTAGCGAACAGAGGCGTTGTTTGCTGAGGGTATCAGGAAATTTGACCCGGATATGATCTATGGTGCTTTTGGCGGTGACCCTGCTGATACTGCCGGAGGGCTGGCCTGGACGAGATACAGGACCTCAATTGGGCATAATAACTATGCAGTTTTCCGTCATGAAGTAGGG
Source organism: Pseudomonas sp. PLMAX (assembly GCF_046042685.1). NCBI lineage: Bacteria > Pseudomonadati > Pseudomonadota > Gammaproteobacteria > Pseudomonadales > Pseudomonadaceae > Pseudomonas > Pseudomonas sp. PLMAX. The sequence goes on from NZ_CP064949.1 coordinate 2,441,814, forward strand.
CATAACGCGAGTGGAGGCGATTGTTATGTGCCAGGATCATCATATAGGCATGGAATGGATAACGGTAAAACTCAAACCATTCAATGTGGAAACTGCGCCCCGTATTATTCAACTCCCGCGGTGCGTGATTCTTATGGTTTGCCGATTGGCGATGCGGCGACCGCAGACATGGCCAGAGCCTGGCGCGAGAACGCTGAGCGGCTATCTTCCTACTCTAAATCTATATCCCCGGCTATGAACTTCAGAAAAACCGGATCAACATTAACTATAGTTACATTCGGCTGGGATCCATCAAGTGAGGCTGTTCGGTACGATGTGTACGCAACAATACTTTCTGGTTCAGAGATACGAAAAGTAAAGGAGGTCAAGGGTTTGACTTACACAGTGTGGGACTCTTTCGGCAGAACAATCTACTTTGTCAAAGCCGTTGATGCCAACGGGAAAGAATCTGTATTGAGCAACGGAGCTTCTCGGTAAAGTTTTGATGACCTGATCTCCTGAGAGATCAGGTCATGTTTACCGTCAACGCAAGTTATCAACCATCTCGGCAATAGTGGTCAACACATCCTTCCCCAACTGCTTCGACCGTTTCCCCGACCACCCCGTCAACGGATTCGGATGATCATCATGATCCTTGAACGGCATTTCCAGGGTCAGCGACAGGCAGTCGTACTTCTGGCCAACGCTGTTGCACGCCAGGGTCATGTTGGCTTGACCCGGTTCGTCGCGGGTGTAGCCGTGTTTGGTCTGGAAGTCCTTGGTGGTGTGTTTCAGGTGGCTGCGGAAGTGCTCTTCGAGTTTTTCGATGCGCGGCGTGTAGCCTGGATTGCCTTCGCAACCGGCGGTGAACACGTGGGGGATTTCCTCGTCACCGTGGACGTCGAGGAACAGGTCGACGCCGTACTGTTCCATCTGCTGCTGGACGAAAAAGACTTCCGGGCTGATCTCCTGGCTGGCGCTTTGCCAGGCGCGGTTCAGGTCCTGGCCCATGGCATTGGTGCGCAGGTGACCGTGGAAGGCGCCGTCCGGGTTCATGTTGGGCACCAGGTACAGATCGGCGCTGGCCAGCAGTTTGTTCAGCACCGGGTCGTCGTGTCTTTCCAGGCGCTCGATCACGCCCTCCATGAACCACTCGGCCATGTGTTCGCCGGGATGTTGCTGGGCAATGATCCACACCTTGCGCTGGCCTTCGGCACCGGTGCCTTTGCGCAGCAGCTGGATGTCGCGACCTTCGACACTCTTGCCGGTGGCCAGCAGTTCGGTGCCGGCCTTGGTCAGCGCCTGCTCGATCAACCAGTCATGACGACCCCGGCTGTAGGGTTCGAAGTAGGCGAACCAGGCGTGGGTCTGTTCAGCTTCAAGGCTGAAGCGCAGGCAGTCGCCCTCGAAAATGGTCGGCACGCGGAACCAGTTGACGTGGTCGTAGGACGCTACCGCTTGATAACCGGTCCAGGCCTTGTTGTAGGAGGACTGGCTGGCATTGTTCAGGCGAAACCAATGGTCCTGGCCGACATGCAGGCCGCTGGCCTTGAAGTGGAACCACTGGAAATGGTTGCTCTTGGTGTCGGGGCGGATGGCCAGCAGGGGCTTGAGCGGGTCGCTGACATCGATGACCTGGATGTTGCCGCTGTCGAAGTTGGCAGTGATTTCGAGCGAGGATTTGGCCACGGTCAGGGTTCCTGATTAGATTTTTATGGCGGCTACTTTACACGCAAGCTTAGAGGGTTAGCAGCGCGGATAAAACGTTTCACCCGGCCTGCTGCGGTTTGCATTTCTGTCGTGTTACCACACGCACCTTATTGTGGCCGTAAGGTGACAACTTGGGGCATTTCAACTCGCCTGCTGCGACGTACCGGGCTGGAGCCGAGCCTTCCTGTAGACCAATACATCAATCCAATCAGATACCTGCACATGCGGCACGTAACTTGGCATGCAATGTGCTTTTTTGGATATATGGATAATTGGATACAAAAATACAAAAGGTGCACCGATGAAATTCGCCCCTGCCTATACCGAGCGCCAACCCGTCACCGCCGAAGAGGAGGCCTACAACTTTCTCCTGGAGGCGATCTGTAAAGGCCGTTACCGCACCGGTGAGCGCCTGATTGCCGAGGACATCGCCGGGGAAATCGGCATGAGCCGCATGCCGGTGCGCGAGGCCTTCCGGCGCCTGGATGCCGATGGCCTGGTGACGTTACGGCCCAATCGCGGCGCGATCGTACGCGGTCTGAACATCGAGGAGATGCGGGAAGTCTTCGAGATGCGCAGCGCCCTTGAAGGCCTGGCCATCCGGGTCGCCGTGACGAAACTCAGCGAGCGCCATTTCAGCCATCTCGAGCGCCTGCTCGACGAGATGGACGATTACCGGGAGGACGGCGCCGAGTGGGTCAGCCGCCATCGGGCCTTCCATGAATACCTGTGCAGCCTGAGTGAACGGCCGCGCCTGATGCGCCAGATATCGGCACTGTATTCGGTGATCGAACCGCACATGCGCCTGTGGCTGCAACACGCCGACAAACCCCGCAGCGCCCGGGACGAGCACGCCTCGATCATTGCCGCACTGCGTTCGGGCGATCCGGACAAGGCGGCCGCGGTGGTGTGCGAACACATCGAAGGCACCATTCCGCGACTGATTCACTTTCTCGAAGCCCACCAATAGCCCAGAAACCACACCCCTTGTAGGAGCCGGCTTGCCGGCGAAGGCGGCCGAATGAGCGAAGCAAGACTCAAGCGCCAATCGCTGGCAAGCCAGCTCCTACAGGGACACCGTTGCAGCCCACTGGAGTCATGCCCATGCACAAGCCTTGCGCGTTAGTTGCCGTGTTCACCTTGAGTCTGTGTTCGCAGTGGGCGTTCGCCGCCCCCGAGTTACCCGAGCGATTGAGCAAGAGCGAGAAGATCGTCTATTGCTCCGGCATGGATTCCCCTCCGTTGGTGTCGTTCGACGTGAAGCAAAAACCGGTGGGGTTGCAGGTCGACATGGGCGAAGCGATTGCCCAGCGCCTGGGTGACAAAAAGGTCGAGTGGCGCATCTCGCCTTTCGCCGGGCTGATCCCGGCGCTGCTGGCGCAGCAGTGCGACATGATCGTCGATCAGCTGTTCGACAAGCCCGAACGCCGCGAGGTGATCGACATCGTCAACTTCATGTATTCCAGCCAATCCATCGTGGTGCCCAAGGGCAACCCGAAAGGGGTGAATACCCTGGAGGACCTGTCCGGGCTCAAGGTCGCGGTCAGTAACGGTTCGACCATCCGGGTACTGTTGGGCAAGGAAAACGAAAAACTCGAAGCGGCTGGCAAGGCGCCGATGAAACTGGTGGTGTACAACGTCGACGCCGATGCGTTCCAGGCCTTGCGCATCAATCAGGTGGACGCCTTCGGCACCACGGTCGAATCCGCCGGGCATTACCAGCAACTCGCCCCTGACCTTTTCCAGTCGGCGGTGCCGGCGTTCAACCGCATCCTCACCGGCTTCGGTGTGCGCAAGAGCGACCCGCAGCTGACCGTGGCCTTGACCGAAGTCCTGCAAGGCATGCGCGCCGACGGCAGTTACGCCGCGCTCCTCAGTAAATGGCACGTCGACAGCGACAAACTGGACTGAGGGCAAACCGGATGAATTTCAATTGGGATGTGTTCTGGCAGTACCTGTTGCAGCCCAGCGATGTCTACCTGACGGGGCTGTGGCTGACCTGCCTGATCAGCGTGTCGGCGATGTTGCTCGGTTGCGTGCTGGGGCTGATCGCGGCGTTGATGAAGCTGTCGAGTAATCCGCTGTTGCAGTACCCGGTGCGCTTTTATGTCTGGCTGATGCGCGGCACGCCGTTGCTGGTGCAGATCGTGTTTCTGTACACGGCATTGGCGGCAGGGGGGATATTCCGCTTCGAAGACCTGGACCTCGGCTGGTTCATCGTGCCGGGCAACATCCAGGCGGCGATCATCGCCCTGGGCCTGAATGAAGGCGCGTACATGGCGGAGATCATCCGCGCCGGCATCGGTGCGGTGGACAAGGGCCAATACGAAGCCGGGCGATCCCTGGGCATGACCTTTGCCAAGTTGATGCGGCGCATCGTCCTGCCCCAGGCGTTCCGGGTGATCGTGCCGCCGCTGGGCAACGAGTTCAACGTGATGCTGAAAAACACCACGCTGGTCAGCGTCATCGGGGTGCAGGAATTGCTTCTCAGTACACAAATGGTGACCTCGGCGACGTTCCGGGTGTTCGAGTTGTACCTGGTCGTGGCCATCTACTTCCTGGCATTGACCACGTTGTGGGGCTTTTTCCAGCGCTGGCTGGAACAACGTTTCGGCCAGTCTGATCGTCCGGCACCGGCTGCCAGCCGGATGTTCGGCCGCAACACCATGAAACTGTTGAGGGGGCGTTGAGATGGCGCGCATGAGTGAAGAGCTGGTCATCGAGGCGCTGGATATTCACAAGTCTTTCGGTGACCTGGAAATTCTCAAGGGCATTTCACTGCAAGTGAAACGTGGTGAAGTGGTGGTGCTGATCGGCGCTTCCGGTTCCGGCAAAACCACCTTTATCCGCTGCATCAATCTGCTGGAAGAGATTCAATCCGGGCAGATCCGCGTCGGCGGTCGGCCCATGGGCTACCGCACCCGGGCCGATGGCAGCCTGGCCCGGGACTCGGAACGCAACATTGCCCGCCAGCGCCGGGACATCGGCATGGTGTTTCAGCGTTTCAACCTGTTCCCGCACATGACGGCCCTGGAAAACATCATCGAAGCGCCGATCCAGGTGCTCGGTGTGTCGCGCGCGGCAGCGCTGGAACAGGCGAGGGCGCTGCTCAAGCGCGTCGGGTTGGCGGAAAAGGCCGATCACTATCCGTCGATGTTGTCCGGTGGCCAGCAGCAGCGGGTGGCCATTGCCCGGGCGCTGGCCATGAAGCCCCAGGCGATGCTATTCGACGAGCCCACCAGCGCCCTGGACCCGGAGACGGTGGGCGAAGTCTTGCAAGTGATGAAGGAGCTGGCCGAGGAGGGCATGACCATGGTCGTGGTCACCCACGAAATGGGTTTTGCCCGGGAAGTGGCCGACCGGGTGGTGGTGCTCGATCAAGGTGAGTTGATCGAGCAGGGACCACCCGAACAGATCTTCAGCCAGCCCAAGCATGCCCGTACCCGTGCCTTTCTGAGCCGCGTGCTTTGAGTCCATCAAACAAATTTGTGTGAGTCCTGCCATGTTCAATTTTTCTGCCCATGAGTACCCCTACGCCTCACAACGTCAAAGTGTCTTCGCCAAACGCGGCATGGTCGCCGCGTCGCAGCCATTGGCCGCCGAAGCCGGGATTGAAATGATGCGTCGCGGTGGCAATGCCATCGATGCCGCCATCGCCACGGCCGCGGCCCTGACGGTGGTCGAACCCACCGGTTGCGGGATCGGCGGCGACGCCTTCGCGTTGGTCTGGACGCAAAACAAGCTGCACGGTCTGAACGCCAACGGTGCGGCCCCGCAGGGTCTGAGCATCGAGGCGGTGAGGGCGGCCGGTCATGAAAAGATGCCGCTGCATGGCTGGACGCCCGTGACCGTGCCGGGCTGTCCATCCGCCTGGGCAGAGTTGTCCACGCGTTTCGGTCGTCTGCCCTTTGCTGATGTGTTGCAGCCAGCGATCAGCCTGGCGCGGGATGGGTTTCCAGTGTCGCCGGTGGTTGCGCTGCAGTGGCAAACCGCGCTGCAAGACTTCACCCCGGATCGTAACGAGGTGCTGGAAAGCTGGTTCGAAACCTTTCTGATTGACGGCCGCGCACCGCGCGCAGGTGAACTGTTTCGCAATCCGGCCCAGGCACGCACCTTGAGTGAACTGGCGGCCACCGGTTGCGAAAGCTTTTATCGAGGGGCGCTGGCGCAACGCCTGGATGCCCATTCGCGCGCCACGGGCGGCTATCTGCGCGCCAGTGATTTGCAAGACTACCGCGCCCAGTGGGTCGAGCCGATCAAGGTCAACTACCGCGGCGTCGACGTCTGGGAGATTCCACCGAGCGGCCAGGGACTCGTGGCCCTGATGACGCTGAAGATTCTCGAGGGTTTCGATTTCGACCACCGTGACAGCCAACAGACCTGGCACCGTCAGCTCGAAGCCATGAAACTCGCCTACAGCGATGGCCTGCACTACATCACAGACCCGCAGCACATGCGGGTCGCCGTGGACGACCTGCTGAGCGACGCCTACGCCAGCCATCGCCGGGCACAGATCGGTGAACGCGCGGTGGCACCACAACCGGGAGACCCCCATGCCAGTGGCACCGTCTACCTGGCCACCGCCGACGCCGACGGCAACATGGTTTCATTCATCCAGAGCAATTATCACGGTTTCGGTTCCGGCGTGGTGTTGCCGGACAGCGGCATCGCCCTGCAAAACCGCGGTGAGGAGTTCAGTCTTGATCCCGCTCACGCCAATTGCCTGGCACCCGGGAAAAAGACCTTCCACACCATCATTCCCGGGTTTCTCAGCAAGAACGGTGAGGCGCTGGGACCTTTCGGCGTGATGGGCGGCTACATGCAGCCGCAGGGGCATGTGCAGATGGTCATGAACCTGGTGGATTTCGGGCTAAACCCACAAGCGGCCCTGGATGCACCGCGCTGGCAGTGGTTGGGCGAAATGAAGGTGGGCATCGAGCAGGACGCTTCGCGAGACATGGCGGCGGCACTGGCACGGCGCGGGCACGAAGTGCAGGTGGTGTGCGATCGCACGAGTTACGGGCGTGGACAGATCATCCTGCGCGACCCTGAAACCGGTGTGTTGTGTGGCGGGACCGAGCCGCGTGCGGACTCGCATATAGCCGTGTATTGATGGCCTGAAGGGGGGGCGTCCTCCCTGACGCCGTCGCAGCTTAGAGATTATGCGATTGATTCTCAAGTGCTATTTGCCATTACTTTGCCCCAATGCCACAAGGCTTCTCTTGCCAACTGATGTTCTTTTGATATGATCCGCGCCATCGAATTTGCGACACATCAAGACTTCATTAGCCTGAAGCCATAAGCCAGAAAACTGGCAAAAAAAGACCCGGCAAAAAGCCGGGTCAAAAACCGTGATTAGCCTGATGAGGAGATAGTCCAGGAGACCGACCTAAGGTCACCTGGTCCATCGACTGATCTCGCGACCAGCTGATGCAATAATAATCATTCTCGTTTGCAAGTCAAACGATTTTGTCTGCGCGTCAGGAAAACTCTTTCCTGTCCTCCTGTTCGGCACCTACCTGCTAGCCATTCCTGCCGCCCTCCAGGGAGCGGTTCAGCATTGCCTTTGCCATGTCGATCATGTGCACGGTCGAAAGCGCCAGGTCCCGATGCGCACCGTGCAGGTGACTGGCTGACTCGTAGGCAGTGGCGGCGGCGCAACGCAGCAGCCCGGAAGCATGCACCAGGGCTTCCTCGATGCTGATGTTACGGTTTACGTCAAACCAATGCTCCTGCACGCCTGCCTCTGCAACAGCTGGTTTCAAGTAATAATCCAGCGCGCGCTGTGCGGCGGCAGAGCCCTGGGGAGTGTGGAGGGACGTATCGATTTGCACGTCGGGCAAGTCGTTGCTGGGTGGATTCATGATCAAGGCGAGCTCCGTGATAAATTCAGGTCCGTGATCTCATCCTAATACGTTACGTATTTGTGACAATAGTATTAATAATACATTTTGTGTTTTGCCGGGCGAGGGCCGCCACGTATCGTGCCGCACATGGATAAATGGATAGAATTGGTCAAGGCCAAGATGAGTGAACTCAAGATCACTCAGGAAATACTCGCCGACCGCCTCGGGATGTCCCAGGGCGGCATCGGGCATTGGTTGACCAAACGCCGTCAGCCCGGCATCGACGACATGAATCGAGTCCTGCAGGCGCTGGGCCTGGACTTTCTCGAGGTGGCGCTGGTGATTCGCGAGCCTGCGCACGAACACAATGATGAGGTTTGCCTGACGCAAAAGTACAACCCGTACTTTCGCTACCCGGTCAGTGACTGGCGGGACACCGCGCAGGTGCGCGATGGAGAGCAGGCGCCGTACCGTTTCGAACTGTCCGACTACCACGCCCGAGGCGCGGCGTTCTGGTTGACCGTGGTGGGTGATGCGATGACCGCACCCAGTGGCCCCAGCGTGGCCGAGGGCATGTTGATCCTGGTGGACCCGGATGTGGAAGCGGTGCCGGGCAAACTGGTGATCGCGCAATGGCCTGACAGCAGCGAGGCGATTTTCCGCAAGTTGAGCGAAGAGGGCGGGCAGCGTTACCTGGTCCCGCTCAATCCAACATACCCGAAAAGCCTGTTCAGCGAAGAATGCCGAATCATCGGCGTGGTGGTCCAGGCCACCGTGAAGTTCTAGCCCGGCCGGCCCGCGCCATGCGCACGGCCGGCCTGGCTGTCAGTCTTCTTCCAGTTCGACCAGCGCACTGCCTTCGCTGACCATCTCGCCTTCCTGGCAATACAGCGCCTTGACCACACCGGCGTGGGGCGCGCGGATGCTGTGCTCCATCTTCATGGCCTCCAGCACCACCAGTTGCGCCCCGGCTTCGACCGTTTGCCCGGCCTCCACCAGCACGCGCACGATGCTGCCATTCATGGGCGCGGTGAGGCCGCCGTGATGGCTGTGACTGGCTTCAACGGCCGTGATCGGGTCGTAGGTCTCGATGCGGCGCAGCTCGCCTTCCCATTGCAGGTACAGGTAGTCACCCCGGCGGATCGCCCGATGCTGGCGGCGCACGCCATCGTGTTCGGTCAGCAATTGCTCGCCGGTGAGTCGTGCGCTGTGGGACTGCGGGTTGCCCAGGGTCAAGGCGCGGTCCTGGCCCTCGCAACTCAGGTGCAGGGTGATTTGCGCGGGCAGGCCGGCGCGCAGGCCGTTGCCGATCGCCCATGGCGAGCTCGGGTCATCGCCACGGGGCGTGCTGTGCAGGCTCTGGGCAAAGGCCTGGCCGGCGGCTTGCCAGAACTCGTCGCTGAGCGCGGAAGGCTGTGGCAGCAGCTGCTCCTGGTAACGCGGAATGAACCCGGTATCCAGTTCAGCCTGGGCAAACGCCGGGTGGCCGATGATTCGCCGCAGGAAGTTGATGTTGGTCTTGAGCCCACCGATGGCGAATTCATCGAGCATGCTCAGCAGGCGCAAGCGCGCCTGTTCACGGTCTTCGCCCCAGGCAATCAGCTTGCCGAGCATCGGGTCGTAGAATGGCGAGATCTCGTCGCCTTCTTCAACACCGCTGTCCACCCGGCGACCCGCACCCGGCGCGGATTCGCGATACAGCTCCAGGCGACCGGTCGCGGGCAAAAAGTCATTGCCCGGATCTTCGGCATACAGCCGCACTTCAATCGCGTGACCGTTCAGCGGCACCTGATCCTGGGTCATGGGCAAGGCTTCGCCACGGGCTACGCGGATCTGCCAGGCCACCAGATCGAGGCCGGTGATGGCTTCGGTCACTGGGTGTTCGACTTGCAGGCGCGTGTTCATCTCCATGAAGAAGAACTCGCCGCGGGCGTCGAGCAGGAATTCCACGGTGCCGGCTCCGACATAACCGATGGCCTGCGCCGAACGCACGGCCGCCTCACCCATGGCGCGGCGCAGTTCGGGGCTCAGGCCTGGCGCTGGTGCTTCTTCGACGACTTTCTGGTGCCGACGCTGGATCGAGCAGTCGCGCTCGTTGAGGTACAGGCAGTTGCCGTGTTGATCGGCGAACACCTGGATCTCCACGTGACGGGGTTTGAGCAGGTACTTCTCCACCAGCATCCGCGAATCGCCGAACGACGATTGTGCTTCGCGCTGGGCCGAGGCCAGGGCTTCGGCCAGCTGGCTGACGTCCTCGACCACTTTCATGCCCTTGCCGCCGCCGCCGGCCGTGGCCTTGAGCAGCACGGGATAGCCGATGCGTTCGCAGGCGGCGCGGAAGGTCTCGAGGTCCTGGGCTTCACCGTGGTAGCCCGGTACCAACGGCACGCCGGCGGTTTCCATCAAGGCCTTGGCCGCGGATTTGCTGCCCATGGCGTCGATGGCCGAGGCGGGCGGACCGAGGAAGATCAGGCCGGCGGCTTCGATGGCGCGGGCGAACCCGGCGTTCTCGGACAAAAAGCCGTAGCCGGGGTGTATCGCCTGTGCACCGCTGGCCTTGGCGGCGGCGATCAGTTTGTCGATCTGCAGGTAACTGTCGGCGGCCTTGCTGCCACCGAGGTCGACGCGGATATCGGCTTCACGGCTGTGCCGGGCATCGCGGTCGGTGGCACTGTGCACGGCCACGGTGGTCAGGCCCAGGGCCTTGGCGGTGCGCATCACCCGGCAGGCGATTTCGCCGCGGTTGGCCACCAGCAGGGTAGTGAGGACAGGTGCGCTCATCAACGCGGCTCCTTGGTGGTGGTTGCAGCTTGCCAGCTCGGCGGACGTTTTTGCAGAAAGGCGCGCAGGCCTTCCTGGCCTTCGGCACTGACGCGGATGCGGGCGATGGCGTTCTCGGTGTAGCGACGCAGGGACGGGGTCAACGAGCCGTCGCCGACTTCCCGCAGCAAGTCCTTGCTGGCGCGCATGGCGGCCGGGCTGTTGAGCAGCAGGTTGTCGATCCACTGCTGGATTTTCTGTTCCAGCTCGGCGATTGGGTAACTCTCCGACAGCAGGCCGAGTTCCCGTGCCCGTTGCCCGCCGAAACGTTCGGCGGTCAGGGCATAGCGCCGCGTCGCGCGTTCGCCGATGGCTTGCACCACGAACGGGCTGATCACCGCTGGCGCCAGGCCGATGCGCACTTCCGACAGGCAGAACTGTGCGTCATCGGCGCCGATGGCCATGTCGCAGCAACTGATCAGGCCCAGCGCGCCGCCAAAGGCTGCACCTTGCACCACCGCCAGGGTCGGGATTTTCAGCTTGGCCAGGTTGTACATCAGCTCCGCCAGTTCCCGGGCGTCGTCGAGGTTGGTGGCGTAGTCGAGTTCCGCCGATTGCTGCATCCAGGCCAGGTCGGCACCGGCGCTGAAATGTTTGCCACGACCGCGCACGATCAGGAATCGCAGGCTGGCATCGCTGGCCACCTTGTCCAGGGCGAGGATCAGTTCGCGGATCATCTCGGCGTTGAAGGCGTTGTTCTTTTCTTCACGGCTGAGCCACAGCGTGGCGAAACCACGTGGGTCGGTCAGCAGTTCGAGGGTATTGAAGTCGCTCATATTCATCCGTCTCCACAACTCTATCCCTGTAGGAGCGAGCTTGCTCGCGATGGTCGTCAACGATAACGCGTGCTTACCGGGTAAACGCGTTGCCCTTTCGTCCTTCGCGAGCAAGCTCGCTCCTACAAAAAAATCACATCCGGAACACGCCGAAGCGGCTCGGTTCGATTGGCGCGTTCAACGACGCGGACAAGGCCAGTGCCAGCACGTCGCGGGTCTGGGCCGGGTCGATGACGCCGTCATCCCACAGGCGCGCGCTGGAGTAGTAGGGGTGACCCTGCTCTTCATACTGGTCGAGGATCGGTTGCTTGATCTCGGCTTCCTGCTCGGCGCTGAAACCCTGGCCGGCACGTTCGGCCTGCTCGCGCTTGACCTGCACCAGCACGCCGGCCGCCTGTTCGGCACCCATCACACCGATGCGCGCATTCGGCCACATCCACAGGAAGCGCGGATCGTAGGCCCGGCCGCACATGCCGTAGTTCCCGGCACCGAAGCTGCCGCCGATGATCACGGTGAACTTCGGTACCTTGGCGCAGGCCACCGCGGTCACCAGTTTCGCGCCGTGCTTGGCGATGCCGCCGGCTTCGTATTTCTGGCCGACCATGAAGCCGGTGATGTTTTGCAGGAACAGCAGCGGGATACCGCGCTGGCAAGCCAGCTCGATGAAGTGCGCGCCTTTCTGTGCCGCTTCGGCGAACAGGATGCCGTTGTTGGCGAGGATGGCGATCGGATAACCGTGCAGGTAGGCAAAGCCGCACACCAAGGTAGTCCCGAACAGGGCCTTGAATTCGTCGAACACCGAACCGTCCACCAGCCGCGCGATGACTTCACGCACGTCGAACGGTTGCTTGGCATCGGCCGGCACCACGCCATACAACTCGTCGCTGGCATAGAGTGGGGCGATCGGGGTGCGTTGCTGCACTTCACCCTGTTTGCGCCAGTTGAGATTGGCGACGCTGCGCCGGGCCAGGGCCAGGGCGTGTTCATCGCTTTCGGCGTAATGGTCGGCCACACCGGAAATCTTGCAGTGCACGTCGGCCCCGCCAAGGTCCTCGGCACTGACCACTTCGCCCGTCGCGGCTTTCACCAGCGGTGGGCCGGCGAGGAAGATCGTCGCTTGCTCGCGCACCATGATCGCCTCGTCGGCCATGGCCGGCACGTAGGCACCGCCCGCGGTGCAGGAGCCCATGACCACGGCAATCTGCGGGATGCCCTGTGCGCTCATGTTGGCCTGGTTGAAGAAAATCCGGCCGAAGTGCTCGCGGTCTGGAAACACTTCGTCCTGGCGCGGCAGGTTGGCGCCGCCAGAGTCCACCAGGTAGATGCACGGCAGGCGGTTTTGCTGGGCGATCGTCTGGGCGCGCAGGTGCTTTTTCACCGTCAGCGGGTAATACGAACCACCTTTTACCGTGGCATCGTTGGCGACGATCATGCATTCGACGCCTTCCACCCGGCCGATCCCGGCAATCACGCCAGCGGCGGGCACGTCTTCGCCGTACACCTCGTAGGCCGCCAGCTGGCTGATTTCCAGAAACGGCGAGCCCGGGTCGAGCAAGCGGTTGATGCGCTCGCGGGGCAGCAGTTTGCCCCGGGAGGTGTGGCGCTCTTGCGCTTTCGGGCCGCCACCTTGCGCCACTTGGGCCAGCAGGGTGTGCAGGGCGTCGACCTGTTTGAGCATCGCCGCGCTGTTGGCCGCGAACTCCGCCGAACGGGGGTTGAGCTGGGTATGCAGGATAGCCATGGACAGCTCCGTTTAGCGGGTTTCGTTGAACAGTTCACGCCCGATCAGCATGCGACGGATCTCACTGGTGCCGGCGCCGATTTCGTACAGCTTGGCGTCACGCAGCAGACGACCGGCCGGGAATTCGTTGATATAGCCGTTGCCGCCGAGAATCTGGATCGCGTCGAGGGCCATTTGCGTGGCGCGTTCGGCGCTGTAGAGGATCACGCCGGCAGCGTCCTTGCGGGTGGTTTCGCCGCGCTCGCAGGCCTGGGCTACCGCATAGAGATAAGCGCGGCTGGCGTTGAGCTGGGTGTACATGTCGGCGACCTTGCCCTGGATCAGTTGGAACTCGCCGATGCTCTGGCCGAACTGCTTGCGGTCGTGGATGTACGGCACGATCAGGTCCATGCAGGCCTGCATGATCCCGGTCGGGCCGCCGGACAGCACGACACGTTCGTAATCGAGGCCGCTCATCAGCACTTTCACGCCGCCGTTGAGCACGCCGAGGATGTTCTCCTCCGGCACTTCGACGTCATCGAAGAACAGCTCGCAGGTATTCGAGCCGCGCATGCCCAGCTTGTCGAACTTGTTGCTGCGGCTGAAGCCTTTCCAGTCGCGCTCGACGATGAAAGCGGTGATGCCGTGGGGACCTTTTTCCAGGTCGGTCTTGGCGTAGATCACATAGGTGTTGGCGTCCGGACCGTTGGTGATCCAGGTCTTGCTGCCGTTGAGCACGTACTTGTCGCCACGCTTGTCGGCGCGCAGTTTCATCGAGACCACGTCGGAACCGGCGTTCGGTTCGCTCATGGCCAGGGCGCCGATGTGTTCGCCGCTGATCAGCTTCGGCAGGTACTTGGCTTTCTGTTCGTGGTTGCCGTTGCGGTTGATCTGGTTGACGCAGAGGTTGGAGTGGGCGCCATAGGACAGGGCCACCGAGGCCGAGCCACGGCTGATTTCTTCCATCGCGACCACGTGCGCCAGGTAACCCAGGCCGGCACCGCCGTACTCTTCCGGTACGGTAATGCCCAGCAGGCCCATGTCGCCGAATTTGCGCCACAGGTCGGCGGGGAACAGGTTGTCGATGTCGATCTGAGCAGCGCGCGGGGCGATCTCTTTGGCGACGAAGGACTGGACCTGATCGCGCAGCATGTCGATGGTTTCACCGAGGGCAAAATTCAGGGATGGGTAGCTCATGGGGCACCTTTTGGCTTTTTTGTAGGGTGGGGAGGGCGGTGTTTCAGCTCTCACCTTTACGTTAACGTAAACCTGTGACGAAAGGCTGTCAATCGCCCTTTACGTTAACGTCAACTTGAGCGAGAGTAGGGGCATTGAAACCTGTAGGAGCGGGCTTGCCCGCGAAGGCGCCGGATCTGTCGACATCAGTGTAGAACGTGCCGGCCTCTTCGCTGGCAAGCCAGCTCCTGCAGGGGACCATTCGCAGCCCATTAATAAAGACAATAGGGGTCGTCATGGATCAACCAAGCCCGCAACGCAGTTACACCCGTGGTTCCCAGGATAAAGCCTTGCTGGCGATGACCATCGGCCAGGCGTTCGACAATACCGTCGCGCAGTACCCGGACGGGGAGGCGCTGGTGGTGCGCCATCAACAGCTGCGCTACACCTGGCGGCAACTGGCGGATGCGGCAGACCTGCAGGCCAGGGCGCTGCTGGCGCTGGGCCTGCAGGCCGGCGACCGTCTGGGCATCTGGGCCCCAAACTGCGCCCAGTGGTGCATCACGCAGATTGCCACGGCGAAAATCGGCGTGATCCTGGTCAACATCAACCCGGCCTACCGCAGCTCCGAACTCGAATACGTGTTGAAACAGTCCGGCTGCCAGTGGCTGGTCAGTGCCGGGGCGTTCAAGACCTCCGACTATCACGCCATGCTGCAGGGCCTGGTGCCGGAGCTGGCGGAGCAAGCCATCGGCAAATTGCACAGCGAGCGCCTGCCGGATTTGCGCGGGGTCGTCAGCCTGGATGCACAGCCGCCGGCAGGTTTCCTGCCATGGTCGCAACTGACCGATCTGGCGGGCAGCGTATCGGTCGAACAATTGCACGAACGTCAAAACAGTCTGCATTTCGATCAGGCGGTGAACATCCAGTACACCTCCGGCACCACCGGCTTCCCCAAGGGCGCGACCCTCAGCCACTACAACATTCTCAATAATGGCTACATGGTCGGCGAAAGCCTGGGCCTTACGGCCTGCGACCGGTTGGTGATCCCGGTGCCGTTGTACCACTGCTTTGGCATGGTCATGGGCAACCTCGGCTGCATCACCCACGGCAGCACCATGATCTACCCCAACGACGCGTTCGATCCGCTGCTGACCCTCAGCACCGTCGCCGAAGAACAGGCCACCGCGCTGTATGGCGTGCCGACCATGTTCATCGCCATGCTCGATCAACCCCGGCGCGGCGATTTCGACCTGTCGAGCCTGCGCACCGGGATCATGGCCGGTGCCACCTGTCCGATCGAGGTCATGCGCCGGGTCATCAGCGAAATGCACATGAGCGAAGTGCAGATTGCCTACGGCATGACGGAAACTAGCCCGGTGTCGTTGCAGACCGGTCCGTCGGACGATCTGGAATTGCGCGTGACCACGGTCGGCCGTACCCAGCCACAGCTGGAAAGCAAGATCATCGACGAGGCCGGCAACCTGGTGCCCCGTGGCACCATCGGTGAGCTGTGTACCCGCGGCTACAGTGTGATGCTCGGTTACTGGAACAACCCGCAAGGCACGGCTGAGGCGATCGACCAGGCCGGCTGGATGCACACCGGTGACCTGGCGAGCATGAATGAGGAGGGCTACGTGTGCATTGCCGGGCGCAACAAGGACATGATCATCCGCGGCGGCGAGAACATTTATCCGCGCGAACTGGAGGAATTCTTCTTCACCCACCCGGCAGTGGCCGATGTGCAGGTGATTGGCATTCCTTGCTCGCGTTATGGTGAAGAGATCGTCGCCTGGATCAAGTTCCACCCCGGTCACAGTGCCACCGAGCAGGAGCTGCAAGCCTGGTGCAAGGAGCGCATCGCGCACTTCAAGACGCCGCGTCATTTCAAGTTCGTGGAAGAGTTTCCGATGACGGTGACGGGCAAGATCCAGAAATTCCGGATGCGCGAGATCAGCATTGAGGAGTTGCGAAGCAATAAGGCCTGACTCATTCCCTTGTAGGAGCGAGCTTGCTCGCGAAGAACTCAAGAGTGTCGCGTTGATCCAGAATGAGCGCGTTATCGTTGACGACCTTCGCGAGCAAGCTCGCTCCTACACAGGGCCGTGGAAATCTCAAACGCCAGACAGCACAAAGGGGAGCCGAAGCTCCCCTTTAATTTTCGTTGCGCTGCTCTTTTTTTATTATTGAGGGGCGGTCTGTTTTTGTTTTTGGTGACCGTTGACCCTTTACCGCTGTTTTTGTCGATCCCCATCCGGGATCAAGAGCAAACGTATTTTTTTGAGCGCTGATCTACTTTTTCGCTGAGCGATCCAACCAGTTCGGGAGCTACCTGAAGGTAGTTTTATTATTCTCTGCCCGGTTGCGGGTAACTCCGAAAAGCACCCTGAAAAGCACATCCTCTCCAAAAAAATCTGTTAGCTGCGTCTCTGCCGTGTTGTTTTTGTTATGTCAGAGTCGTTACGTCTTGTTTTTATTAGGGGTGTCGCCAATTTTTTTATTCTTGTTATGCGATAGATATAGCAGGAGCCGTGCCAACTTTTAAAAACCCTTTAAAAACAAGCACTTGAGTTTTTGTAGGGTTTTCGGCTTCAGGGAAAACCCTACATTTTGTTTCCGTGTTACTCGCTTGCGCCCACATTCAGGTGGTTGCGGTAACACCTCGACACACCCGCACGCATCAATGTGCGCTACGCGCCTTGGCCACGCGCGAACCGGTAGGTCGTCCCAGTACATCGCAGATTTGCTGGCCGGCCAGGATCAGCGCATCCAGGTCGATCCCGGTTTCAATCCCGAGGCCGTTGAGCAGGTAAACCACGTCCTCGGTGGCGACGTTACCGCTGGCGCCCTTGGCATAAGGGCAACCACCAAGACCGGCAATGGAGCTGTCGAACACCGAGATGCCTTCCAGCAGGCTGGCATAGATGTTGGCCATGGCCTGGCCATAGGTGTCGTGGAAGTGCCCGGCCAGTTTGTCCCGCGGCACCTGGGCCGACACCACCTCGAACATCCTGCGCGTGGCGCCTGCGGTGCCGGTGCCGATGGTGTCGCCCAGTGAAACCTCGTAACAGCCCATGTCGTAGAGCTCGCGGGCCACATGCGCTACCTGTTCCGGTGCGACGTGACCTTCATAGGGGCAGCCCAGCACGCAGGACACGTAACCGCGCACACTGACGCCATGCTGCCTGGCGGCATCCATGATCGGAACGAATCGCTCCAGGCTTTCGCTGATCGAGCAATTGATGTTGCGCTGGGAAAACGCTTCCGACGCGGCGGCGAACACCGCGACCTCCTTGACCCCGCAGGCGAGGGCATCTTCAAAGCCGCGCAGGTTGGGGGCGAGGGCGCCGTAGGTCACGCCGGGTTTGCGCTGGATCTGCGCGAAGACATCGGCAGAGCCCGCCATCTGCGGCACCCACTTGGGCGAAACGAAGCTGCCGACTTCTATATAGCCAAGGCCCGCAGCCGTCAGCGCATCGACCAGTCGCACCTTGTCGGCAACGCTGATGGGTTGGGCTTCATTTTGCAGACCGTCGCGGGGGCCGACTTCGACCAGGCGTACGTGGGTAGGGAGTGACATGGGATTCGACCTATTCTAATTGTTCATAGACCCTTGTAGGAGCGAGCTTGCTCGCGAAGGACGTCAACGATAACGAGGGCAGTCTGAATGCACGCGGTGCCCTGACATCCATCGCGAGTAAGCTCGCTCCTACACAGATTCCTGGCTCTTGAGCGTTTGCTCCAACGCCTGCACGCAGCGCTCTTCAGCGGTATCAAGCTCCAGTTTCATCTGTTCGATGTCCAGCAGCTGCTGTTCCAGCTGTTCCCGGCGCTCGCTGATTTTTGCCAGCATGCTGTGCAGTTGCTTGGTGTTACCGCTGGACGGATCGTAGAGCTCGATCAGCTCGCGGCATTCGGCCAGGGAAAAGCCGATGCGCTTGCCCCGCAGGATCAGCTTGAGGCTGACCTTGTCGCGGGGTGAGTAGATGCGTTCCTGGCCACGCCGCTCGGGGCTGAGCAAGCCTTGTTCCTCATAGAAGCGAATGGCCCGGGTGGTGATGTCGAGCTCGCGGGCGAGGTCGGAAATGCTGTAGGTCTGGCTGCTCATGGGCGCGCTCGCAAAAAGTCATGCGCTAAGCTAATGGCAGGTTGACGTTTACGTCAAGGGGCGTGAGTTTTGGGTGTTCTTGCTGATCTCTTCGCGAGCAAGCCCGCTCCCACCTTTGATTTGCGTCGAACACAAATACCGTGTTCAGCAAAGATTAAGTGTGGGAGCGGGCTTGCTCGCGAAGAACGATAACGCGGTGTAACGCCTCACACCGTGTCCAGCTTTTTCTCCTGCGCCGTCACCTGCTGGCACAACTCGATCATCTGCTCGCGCATCCAGCGGTTCGCCGGGTCCTGGTCAGTGCTTTCGTGCCAGTAAAGGTGGGTTTCCACCGGCGGCACATCGTTGACCGGCAGATAAAAGGCGTGCAGGTCGTTGCGGCGGGCGAAGCGTTCCGGCACGGTCATGACCATATCGGTCTGCTGCAACACCTGCGAGGCCATCAGGTAATGCTGGGAGCGCAGGGCGATCTTGCGCTGGATACCCATTTTGCCCAGGGCCAGGTCAACATAGCCCAGGCCGCTGCGACGGCTGGAAATGTGGACGTGGGTCAGGCTCAGGTAATCATCGAGGGTGAGTTTTTCCTTGCCCGCCAGCGGGTGGCCCTTGCGCATGGCGCACACGTAACGATCTTCCATCAGCTTGACGTGGCGCACCTGCGGGTCGGTGTTGAGTGGGGCGTCGACGGCGAAGTCGAGTCGGCCGGCGGCGAGTTCCTTGGTGGTCTCGCGACGCTTGGACAGGAAGCTTTCGATGATCACGGTCGGCGCCAGGCGGCGCAGGCGCTGGAACAGCGGCGGCAGGATCACAGCTTCAGTGAGGTCGGTCATGCTGATGCGGTAGGTCTTGACCGCCTGCAAGGGATTGAAGATGCGGCTTTCCTGCACCGACACGCGCAGCAACGAAAGCGCGTTGCGCACCGGGCCGATAATGTTCTGCGCCATAGGCGTAGGCACCATGCCCTGGGCGGTGCGTACGAACAGCGGGTCGTTGAACGTCTCGCGCAATCGGGCCAGCGCGTTGGACACCGCAGGTTGGGTAATCCCGACAATCTGCCCGGCGCGGGTCAGGTTGGCCTCGGTGTAGATCGCGTCAAAGACGATGAAAAGGTTGAGGTCGACCTTGCTCAGATTCATTGCGCTGCACTCTTGTTTTAGGTGGGCTCGATCAGTCGATCATATATCGGTGATGAATGTTTATACACGCCGAGAATAGGCTAGGTAAATTTTCATGGCTGTTCTAGCATCGATTGCATGAACGAACAACTCCTCTGAAACCCGTTGAAAAGGTAGAGCTGGCCATGGATTTCGCTTATTCGCCCAAGGTGCAAGAACTGCGTGAGCGCGTGACCGCGTTCATGGACACCTACGTCTATCCCGCCGAAGCGGTCTTCGAGCGCCAGGTCGCCGAGGGCGACCGCTGGCAGCCGACGGCGATCATGGAAGAGCTCAAGCTCAAGGCCAAGGCAGAAGGCCTGTGGAATTTGTTTCTGCCTGAGTCCGAACTCGGCGCCGGCCTGACCAACCTCGAATACGCGCCGCTGGCGGAAATCATGGGCCGTTCGCTGCTGGGGCCCGAGCCGTTCAATTGCTCGGCACCGGACACCGGCAACATGGAAGTGCTGGTGCGCTACGCCAACGAAGAACAGAAACAACGCTGGCTCGAACCCTTGCTGCGCGGCGAGATCCGCTCGGCTTTCGCCATGACCGAACCGGACGTGGCGTCCTCCGACGCCACCAACATGGCCGCCCGTGCCGTGCGTGACGGTGACGAGTGGGTGATCAACGGCAAGAAATGGTGGACCTCCGGTGCTTGCGATCCGCGCTGCAAGATCCTGATCTTCATGGGCCTGAGCAATCCCGACGCACCGCGCCATGCGCAACACTCGATGATCCTGGTTCCAGTGGACACCCCCGGGGTGAAAATCCTGCGTCCGTTGCCCGTGTTCGGCTATGACGACGCCCCCCACGGCCACGCCGAAGTGTTGTTTGAAAATGTCCGGGTGCCGTATGAAAACGTCCTGTTGGGCGAAGGACGCGGCTTCGAAATCGCTCAAGGTCGTCTTGGCCCGGGGCGGATTCACCACTGCATGCGTTCGATCGGCATGGCTGAGCGTGCGCTGGAACTGATGTGCAAGCGCTCGGTGAACCGTACGGCGTTCGGCAAGCCTCTGGCACGCCTGGGCGGCAACATCGACAAGATCGCCGATTCGCGGATGGAGATCGACATGGCCCGCCTGCTGACACTCAAGGCGGCGTACATGATGGACACCGTCGGCAACAAAGTGGCGAAGAGTGAAATCGCGCAGATCAAGGTGGTGGCGCCGAACGTGGCCTTGCGCGTGATCGACCGGGCGATCCAGATTCATGGCGGGGCAGGGGTGTCCAACGATTTCCCGCTGGCCTACATGTATGCCATGCAGCGCACCCTGCGCCTGGCGGACGGTCCGGATGAAGTGCACCGCGCGGCCATCGGCAAGTTCGAGATCGGCAAGTACGTGCCCAAGGAAATGTTGCGCAGCAGTCATTAAGACGGCAGCGCGGGCCCAATCCGGGCCCGCGCTCACTCAACGGGTCAATCCAGGCTGGGCAGCCCGTAGAACGCCCGCGCGCAAGCCGTACTGTGGGCGGCCAGGTCTTCCTGGCTTTCGCCGCGGTGCAAGGCCACCTCACGCAAGACTTCCGTCAGATACGCCGGCTCGTTGCGACCGTTTTTCGGTTTGGGGCGAAGGCTGCGCGGCAACAGATATGGCGCATCGCTCTCCAGCATCAAGCGCCCGCGTGGGATCTCCTTGACCAAGGGATGCAAATGCGTGCCCCGGCGCTCATCGCAAATCCAGCCGGTGATGCCGATGTGCAAATCCAGGTCCAGGTAACTGAACAGCGCTTTCTGTTCGCCGGTGAAGCAGTGCACCACGGCGGCCGGCAGCTGATCGCGATAGTCACGCAGGATTTCCAGCAGACGCTGGCTGGCATCGCGTTCGTGCAGAAACACCGGCATTTGCAGTTCGACCGCCAGCGCCAGGTGTTCTTCGAGGACTTTCTCTTGCTGCGGACGCGGTGAAAAATCGCGATTGAAATCCAGGCCGCATTCACCGACAGCCACGATGTTCGGTTCTCTCAGCAGGCTGCGCAGGCGAGGGGCGCTGTCGGCATTCCAGTCGCTGGCCGCGTGGGGATGAATACCGGCGGTGGCGAACAGCTTTTGACCTGTTTCGTCCAGTTGCCGGCACAGCTCCAGCGCCTGTTCGCTGCCCTCGACATTGGTGCCGGTGAGCACCAATTGGCAGACCCCCGCGGCATAGGCGCGGTCCAGTACGGCCTGGTGCTTGTCGGCGAAACTGGGGTTGGTCAGGTTGACGCCGATATCGATGAGTTGCATGGTGCTACCTCGGACCAGGGCCGCAAAGCATACCAGAGCTCTGGATTTATCAGAAAAGCCAAGAACTACAACGGGTTATGGCGGTCTCTTAATGTCGCGAACAAGTCTGGGTGGTGGCGATGCCATCATTGTGCCAGTCTTTCGCGCATTGCCAGCGTCTTCAGGCGCTTTATTTCTGACGCTTGATTGCATGAAATCATTCATGTGGTTGAACTGAATTCTTTGCGGAGAGTGGATGATTCGTCCCTCGGTTTTGCTACTGCTGTGTTGCTCGCTGTTGCTGCCGATGTCGGCGGTTGCGCGGCTGCCCGGGCCGCTGCAAGCCGTGCCGGCCGCCAAGGTCCGTGACCTCACGGACATCCGCAGCAGTCGTGTGCTGCGCGTGCTGGTCAACCAGAGCCGTAACAGCTCTGGCGAAGTCCAGGGCCAGGCCATCGGTGTCGAATACCATCGCCTGCGCGCTTTTGAGCAATACCTCAATGGCCACGCCCGGGATGGCCAGGAAATCACCCTCAAGATCATTCCCAAAGCCAAGGATCAATTGCTCGGTGCGTTGCAGCGCGGGGAGGGCGACCTGGTAGCCCCCGGCGAGTTGCTCGACCTGCAGCCGGGCTTCGCCGTCAGCAGCAGTGAACCGGTCGCCAGTAACATCCCGCTGGTGCTGGTGGGGATCAAGGGTGAACGTCGCTATACCCGTCTCGAACAACTGTCGGGAAAAACCCTGGCGCTGCCCAACGGCAGCGCCGCCGGTGACGCCATCAGCCAGATCAACCAGAAGCTGGCGCTGCATAAATTGCCGCCGGTCAAGATCGAGTGGGTCGACCCGAGCCTGGCGGTCGAGGACGTGCTGGAAATGGTCCAGGGCGGGATCTTTCATCTGACCATTGTCGAGCAGCCGATTGCCGAACGCTGGGGCAAGATCCTGCCGAAATTGCGTATCGATCGCCAGGTGCTGATCAGCGAGCCAGGCGAAGAGTTCTGGTTCGTGCGCCGCGACGCGTCGATGCTGCGGGCCAGCATCGATCGTTTCCTGGCGGGCTATAAAAAGCCGTCGGACCAGGACGTAGCGTTTCTGCGCATCTATAGGCGTCTTTACCAGGTCCACTATCCGTTGGCCAAGGCTGACCGCCAGCGCCTGGAAAAGCTGCGGCCGGTGCTGCAAAAACATGCAACCGCCCAGGACATGGACTGGCTCAACCTGGCGGCGCTGGCGTTCAAGGAATCCGGCCTGCGACCCGCCGCACGCAGTGGCGGTGCACCGACCGGGCTGATGCAGATCACGCCGTCAGCGGCCCAGCGTGTCGGTGTGAGCAACATTCACGAACTGGATGCCAATGTGCAGGCCGGGGCCAAGTACCTGGCGATGATTCGCCGCAAGTTCTTCGCCAGCCCCAAGCTCAATGAGCGCGAGCGCATGGCCTTTGTGCTGGCGGCCTACAACATCGGCCCGGAGCGGGTGCAAGGCATGCGCGCAGAGGCCCGTCGACGGGGGTTGAACCCCAACCAGTGGTTTTTCCAGGTCGAGCGCATCGCCATGGAGCAGGTGGGAATGGGACCTGTCAGCTATGTTAATAGCGTGAACAAGTATTACCTGGCGTTCGATCGGGAGCGGGAGTCGTTGGAGCCCCAGGGGCAGAAAGTTGTCCTGCGTAAATGATCGAATAAACTGATTGTTATGGCGGATTCTTTGCGCTTTTAACATGAGATTTACTGATTAATATAGCGGCCAACCAACACACACTCTCAAGGGATGTCACAGCATGAGCACACTGATCAACAAGGTATTGTTTACCCGCGCTGGCTACGGCCTGACCGTTTTGCGGATTTTCGTCGGCATCATCTTCGCTGCCCACGGTGCACAGAAACTCTTCGGCGCATTCGGTGGCTATGGCCTGGCGGGCACCGCGCAGTACATGGAAAGCATCGGCCTGGCGCCGGGCTACCTGATGGCGACGC
Source organism: Pseudomonas sp. PLMAX (assembly GCF_046042685.1). Classification (NCBI taxonomy): domain Bacteria; kingdom Pseudomonadati; phylum Pseudomonadota; class Gammaproteobacteria; order Pseudomonadales; family Pseudomonadaceae; genus Pseudomonas; species Pseudomonas sp. PLMAX. Next base: position 2,465,286 of record NZ_CP064949.1, read on the forward strand.
TGGCGGGCGGCACCGAGTTCTTCGGCGGCCTGGCTTTGATCATCGGCTTGCTGGTACGTCCGGCGGCGTTGGGCCTGACCTTCCTTTCACTGGTGGCGATTTTTACCGTGCATATCAGCAATGGCCTGTTCATGGCGAACAACGGCTATGAATTCGCCCTGGCGTTGCTCGGTGGCAGCATCGCGGTGCTGATCGAAGGGGCCGGCAAACTGTCGGCGGACCGCGCCATCGCCGGCTGACAGCTTTTCGAACAGACAAAAAAATGCCCGTATCACGGGCATTTTTTGTTGCATCAGAACCCGAGTCTGTCGCGCAATCCGTAGTACCACGCGCCAAGTGCAGCAAAGGGTGTACGCAGCAGTTGGCCACCCGGGAACGGGTAGTGGGGCAGGTCGGCAAAAGCGTCGAAACGTTCGGCCTGACCACGCAATGCCTCGGCCAGGACCTTGCCCGCCAGGTGCGTGTAGGTGACGCCGTGGCCGCTGCAACCCTGGGAGTAATAGATGTTGTCGCCCAGTCGCCCGACCTGAGGCAGGCGCGACAGGGTCAGCAGGAAATTTCCGGTCCAGGCGTAGTCGATCTTCACATCCTTGAGCTGTGGGAAAGCCTTGAGCATCTTCGGCCGAATGATCGCTTCGATGTTCGCTGGGTCCCGTGCGCCATACACCACGCCGCCGCCGAAAATCAGACGTTTGTCGCCGCTCAGGCGGTAGTAGTCGAGCAGGTAGTTGCAGTCTTCGACGCAATAGTCCTGGGGCAGCAGGCTTTTCGCCAACTCATCGCCCAAGGGCTCCGTGGTGATCACCTGCGTGCCGCAAGGCATCGATTTGGCCGCCAGCTCCGGCACCAGGTTACCCAGGTAGGCGTTGCCCGCCACGATGATGAACTTGGCCCTGACCTTGCCCTGAGGCGTGTGCACGACCGGGTTGGCACCGCGCTCGATGCGCACCGCCGGCGACTGCTCATGAATAGTGCCGCCCAGTGACTCCACGGCCGCCGCTTCGCCCAGCGCCAGGTTGAGCGGATGGATATGCCCGCCACTCATGTCGAGCATGCCACCGATATATTGATCGCAAGCCACCACCTCGCGGATGCGGCGCTGATCCAGCAACTCCAGCTGCGTATGCCCGAAACGCTCCCACAAACGCTTCTGCGCTTCCAGATGACCCATCTGCTTGTCAGTGAGGGCGGCAAATACGCCGCCGTCCTTCAAGTCGCACTGGATGTTGTACCTGGCCACCCGATCACGAATGATCCGCCCGCCCTCGAACGCCATCTGCCCCAGCAACTGAGCCTGACGCGGACCGACACTGCGCTCGATCACATCGATATCGCGGCTGTAGCTGTTGACGATTTGCCCACCATTGCGCCCCGACGCACCGAAACCGACCCTGGCCGCCTCCAGCACCGTCACCCGAAAGCCGTGCTCCAGCAGGAACAGCGCCGAGGACAACCCGGTATAACCGGCGCCGATCACGCACACATCCGTCTCGACCTCACCCTGCAACGACGGACGCGGCGGCACCGCATTGGCCGATGCGGCGTAATAGGACTCTGGGTAAGGGGTGTTCGCCATCCTGCAGCCTCTGTTTAATAAATTTAACGAATGCGTCGATCCTACCCGAGTTGAAAAACCGCCGCCAGCCACCGGAAAATCTTCTTTGCCGCAGCGAAATTAAATATTTTGCATATTCATAGGGTTAGCGCGAAAAAAGGTGTTGACACCCTCCCGGAATTCCGTAGAATGCCGCCTCACAGCAGGCACGTAGCTCAGTTGGTTAGAGCACCACCTTGACATGGTGGGGGTCGTTGGTTCGAGTCCAATCGCGCCTACCAAACAAAATCCGCTCTGCTGGGCGGTCTGGAAGGGCTCACCGAAAGGTGGGCCCTTTTTTGTTGTTTGCGATTTAAAAAGCCTATGCAAAGCCTGTAATCAAGCGCCAATCGACGCGTTGCGCAGCCCCGCCTTATTGAATGTATTTCAAACCCACCACATTCCTGTTCAGCTTGGCTCGCTCGCTCCAGGCAATGGTATGGCTGGCCTTGTTCCATCGAACGTTGCTGATGCCCTGACTTGCCGCTTTTTCAATCGCATCCTTGATGAGTTGGATGTTGAGCGTGGTCCCCGCGCACTCTCCATGATGCAACAGGGCGGCCTTCCAGGCCTCCAGGGCGCACATGCTCGAGCGTTCGACGATGATGACTTCCTTGGATCCACTGGCCACAAAATGGATCTCGTAATGTTCCCTCATTGACTTCGGCATCCTCGCCATTCATTCTCACCTGAGAAATATTATCATTTGAAGGTGGCGTTGACGCGAGCCGAATGAAAATCAGTTCGTCTCGGGTTGAACTGCCAGCAGCCAATTGCATCAAAGCAAGACAGGCAACCGGGCATAGCTGCATCGAGGCGGGGGGGAGTGATGAGGAGGCGGACAATGATCAAGTTCTTTGCGGCTTACCTGTCCATTTGCCTCTTGCTTCAGTGGACGGTGGTCGAGGCGTCACCCTGGATTGCCAGCCATGTGCTGCTGCGCTGGATCCTGTAACGCTACGGGCGCGACAGGGGCCTCAGGCGTAAGATAAGCAGTGTTACCTCATCTGAAGGAGTCGTTTATGATCTCCGACCAAGTGAACAGACAGGCATCCGATCAAAAGGCTGTGTGGGATCAATATTTCTGCGCCGCGTTGATTGCCGAAAGCAATCTGACGGCACCCGTCGTAGGCGGGGCCACGCATGAAGACCGGCAGAATCTGTTGATTGAAAGGGCCAGGGCGCTCGCGGACAAGATGATGGACTGCAGGAAATAACCAGAGCCCAGCCTTCGCGCTGGGCTCTTCACATCTGCGCAGTGGCACCGTAGCTGATTGATTCAGGCAATCAGCTCGACCTTGCCCGTGGCCAGGCGATAAATGCCCCCCACTATTTTCAACTGGCCCCTGCCGAGCGCGTCAGACAGTAAGGGAGTGGCTTGCTTGAGGCGCTCGATCGAGTTCTTGATGTTTTGTACGGTCGCGTTTTCAACCAGGTCACCTGGATGACTGCCTGCCTGCTCGATAGCGGATTTGAGTGCATCCGTCAGTGCAGGGATCTTCCCGGGGAACACCGTGTGATCCTTGACGGCTTTCACGCCGGCCTCGATGGCACCGCAGCGCTCATGGCCCAGTACCAGGATGAGCGGGGCGCCGAGCACGGCCACGCCGTATTCAAGGCTTGCCAGGCCTTCGTCCGTGACGAAGTTGCCGGCCAGGCGTACGGCGAAAAGATCGCCCCGGGCGGTATCGAAAGCGTATTCCGGTGCAATGCGCGAGTCAGAGCAGCTCAGCACCGCCACAAAAGGGTTCTGGCCGGTAACCAGTGCTTCTCGTTCATCCTTGAAGTCGTGGGTTTCCGAGTTTCCGCTGACATAGCGTTGGTTGCCCTCCATCAGCCTTTTCAGTGCCTCATCCGGGCTGATGACGTTTTTCGGCTTTGGTGGCGCGGCGTTTTTCTCCGCTGCTTGAACAATTCGGCTCGGCAGGGCGCCGGCCAATAACAGGGCGCCTGCTCCTAATCCGGCAAGGCGAAGAAAGCGACGGCGCTCATTGGTTTTTGCTGCGGCGTTTGAATCACATGATTCACACATGATGTTGTGCACTCAAGGTCAATTGGGTGGGAATGACTGCCGTTGGGGAGCGTACCTGCGGGGGCTCAACACTGGAATGTTTGAGTCTAGTCGGTGTGTAACATCACGTTTTACGGGGCTTGCAGCGAATGTGCGGGTGAGGCCTTGATACAAAATGCAGGTTGTCCGGCAGGTGCAATCCATTGATTGATGAGCTACTACTGACAGGCTGATTCGACTTGGTCCTTACAGGAGTTTCCCGATGCTGACTCACTGGTTGCTTGCAGCGGTTCATCTTTTGGCGTTTGCGCTTGGATTCTGGGCTGTCCTGACGCGTGGCACGGCTTTTCGGCGCCTGGCGATCGGCACGGGAGAGGCTCGCAGTGTGTTGATGGCAGACAACCTATGGGGCATTTCTGCGGTTGTGCTGCTGGTTACCGGCGGCATGCGGGCCTTTGGCGGTTTCGAAAAAGGCACGGATTACTACCTGCACCAGCCGTTGTTCCACCTCAAGATGACGTTGTTCGTGCTCATCCTGTTACTGGAAATTGCGCCGATGGTGGCGTTGATCAAATGGCGGGTTGCACGGTCGCGTGGCGCTGCTATCGATACCTGGCGTGCGACGCTGTTTGCACGAATCAGTCATATCGAAGCTGTGCTGATGTTGCTGATGATGGTGGCGGCCACCGGCATGGCGCGCGGTATCGCTTTCGGCTGATCAAGGGGGTTCGGTTAAAGCGCAGGCGATGTTGCGCTTGCATCTTAGCCAGCCGTCGTTGCGGGGCGTACGGGCTGGCTACTGACTGCGACAGGATTCAGGTTTGTGGCTTTTCCGGGGCGGTGAGGCCGGCCTGAATGCGCTGATAAATCTCTTCGCGGTGCACTGCGACGTCTTTGGGCGCGTTGATGCCAATCCGGACTTGCTGGCCGCTTACGCCCAGGATGGTGATCGTAATGTCATCACCAATGTTTATGCTTTCACCGACTTTGCGGGTGAGTATCAGCATGGTCTTCTCCTTGATTGCTTTGTGGGGCACCTGATTCGGACAGTGCAGAGGTCGGTGTTATGTATAGATTAGTGCGAAGTCTCACAGTTTGGGTGCCTCTTTCTGACGCGCAGATGCAGCATTAATTCCCAAGGCGTAACTATACAGAGGCCGCCACTATCATTCTCGTTGTTTTGAGTCCATTTTGCGGCACTCGCGAAGTATTCATGAATGCTAAAATCCCCCGCTTTAAGCATTCAGAGGGAAACGCTGTGCGCAAAATGGTCTTGGCAATCGCGGTATTGGCGCTGGCGGGATGCGGTGAGGGCAAGCGCGAAGAAGCGCAAAAACCGCAGCCTGCAGCGGCGGCAACAGCGGCGCAGGTATCGGGGCCACAGTGGGACCTCGAAGTGCGGGGTGAAACACCTCAGGCCGTCAGCGATCTCAGCGGCTGGCTGATCGAACACAGCTTCATGTCCAATGTGATCAGGGAAAATGGCAAGACCCGGATCCTGATGGGGCCGTACAGCTCCAGGGAAGAAGCCGAGGCCAAGCAGGCGCAGGTGAACGCCGCGCTGATCAAGGCGAAAAAGCGGAACATTGAAGTGCTGGTGCTGGAGCGCCCGACGGTTCAGTAAAGGCTGAAGTGGGTGGCTGAAAGACAAAGGCCCGGGGTGTGCAGCCCCGGGCCTTTGTTTTGTTCGGCGAGTATTCAGCCGCAGGCTTTCATGTCCACCGGGCCGACAAACTCGTTACCGCGCCCCATGACGCACGCCACGCTCTGGTTGCGTTGGCGTTCCCAGGCTTGCACCGGGTAGGTCTTGTCCCAGGCCTTGTACAGCTGCTGGTCCTGTTTCGAAAGGCGCAAACCATATTGCTTGCTCATGTAGAAATAGGTCCGGGCGATCATGCCGCGGATGGAAGGGCGGGGCATGACCTTTTTCGCCTTGAAATCGACCTGGGTCAGGCACGAACCGTATTGCCCAGATTGCTCCGGCAGCCAGCCGAAACTGAAGTTGCTGCGGTCACCATTGACCTCGCCGATGCTGGGCACCAGGTTGTGCAGATCGGCCTCGGCCTTCTGGTAGGTCGGATCGTACCGCGTACAGTTCTTACGCCCTCCTTCCTGCCAGCATTGACGCTGATGGCCGATCTGCCAGGCCGGAACGATGTGCTCCCACTCGATGCGCGCGGCGCGCTTGGCGTTTTTGCGCGGCACATACCCGCAGGCTGCGAGGTTCACCTTGTTGCCGGTGTATTTGCAGCCGCAATAGAACTCGGTGGATTGCGGAGCATACAGCTTCCAGGCGACTTTCTTGGCTTCGCTGAAGGTGCGTGGCGCATCGGCCTGGGCACCCGTGGCAAACACCAGGAACAGCAAGGCAAAAAAACGGACACTCATCGACTCAGTCTTCCTTCGGCACTACCCAGAAAATCTGCACGCCACCGTCGTCGCGATAGGCGAGGGTGACGTTGTCGTTCTCGTCGATTTCTTCGAGCAGGCGTTCCCACTCGTCCACGGGCTCGTCTGGAAGGCGGAAGATCAGGGCGGCCCTGGCTTTCTGAGCAGTAGGGCCATTGATGATTTTCTGAACGCGCAGGCCCATGCGTACATAGGTGTCTGGTGAGGCGGAGGTGCTGTCCACAGGATTATCCTTATTAAGCTGTACGTGCATACAGTATTTAACTGTAGGCATTTTCGCAACCGCTTAAAATTCAAGAGAATCCTCTGACAGTGGTTTTTGCCGATTGGTGTAGGGGGATGAGAGTTTTTTGTCAGGCAAGTGCTGCGAGGCGAGTGGCCAAAGAGGTGCCCGACCGGAGTCGGTCGGGCGAGGGCGAATCAATATTCCCAGAACATCCGTTGCAGCTCTTTGCTGTCATTGGTCTTGGTCAGCGCGACCATCGCCAGGATGCGGGCTTTCTGCGGGTTCAGGTCATGCGCCACCACCCAGTCATACTTGTCGTCAGGCTGTTCGGCGTTACGCAGGACGAAACCGCCGGCGTTGACGTGGGAAGAGCGGATGATCTGCACCCCGTCCTTGCGCAGGGCTTGCAGGGTGGGAACGACCCGGGAAGACACCGAACCATTGCCGGTGCCGGCATGGATGATGGCCTTGGCGCCCGACTGGGCCAGGGCCTTGTAGGCGGTGTCGCTGACGTTGCCGTAGGAGTAGGCAATTTCGACGTCAGGCAGGCTTTCAATGGTCTTGATGTCGAATTCCGAGTCCATGGTGTGGCGCTTGGCCGGGAGGCGGAACCAGTAGGATTTTCCTTCGACCACCATCCCGAGCGGGCCCCAGGCGCTTTTGAACGCCTCGGTCTTGATATCATTATCTGTAGCGCACCAATGTTGACAACTGGTCAAATGTTCGACTTTTCAGGGGCTTATCATCAAGACTCAGTCCTAAAACCGTTGTCAACATTGACAAAAAAAATGAACGAGGCGCGGGAGGTGGGCAGCATGCGATTCTAAGAATGCCAATACCTATGCACCGTCGACTTCGCCAGCCCCAACCTCTCCGCCGCCTCAGCCTGACTGAATCCAGCCGCCTTAAGTCCCTTAACAGCCTCGGCAGCCTCAGTGTTCCCCGGTTTCCCTTAGGGCGAATGACCATTTCTGTGCCAACAAACTGTCGACGCAGTAGTTCCTCACCGCCCTCATGCCGAAATGAGTCGAGCCGTGATTTCGCACGCTTGAGCGTGGCCTCGAAAGACTCCCCATTCTGCACAGCCACACAAATGGCTAGCAGCGCCACCAAATCAAATTCCAGAACTGCAGCTAGCTCTGTCAGCTTTTCCGATGGTTATACCCCCCCAAAAATCCAACTACTCGTCTGTGAGTGACTGAGTGAATGGGGCGGCTAATAGTTGGCTGTACTATTACGCGCCGATTTTTTGGGTACGCAGCAGGATTTTTGGGGCTCAAAATGCGTCAGGAAATTATCAACGGAGCTACGGCTAACCTCAAAATATCGGCCTCCATGGTGCGCGGCCACTAAAGGTGAGCATCTCTTGTCATCCCTGCTATGTCTCTGATTTTTTGTGCTAGTACCGCCCCACGGTTGATTTCGGAATATCGAGCTTTCTCATGACCTCAGCTTGGGAATGGCCTTTTGTTTTTAACGCCTGGACTGCCTCCCATTTTTTCCGCTTCATCGATCTGCGGTGGACGCATTTTTTTGGTTGTGTAGGCAAACGCTCGTCCAACAGTGCTAAACCATCCAGTTCGAGCAGCACCGTTTGCAAGATTTCCCTAGGCAATTTTTCCTCGCCTGCGGATTGAACCAGGGTGAGAAGGGACACCGGGTTTAAATTCAGCGCCGAGGCAAGTTCCTGATTCACCTCCAACGTCGGAGAGGTCTTAAGTGCTTCAAGCTGGCTGATATGGGATTGCGTCACCGCGATGGCTATGCCCCCCAAAAATCCAACTACTGACCTGTGAGTGTGTGAGTTAGTGGGTCAGCTAATAGTTGCCTATACTATTTTTTGGAGATTTCACCGAGCGACAAACGGTGTTCGTGGGCCCTCAAATTTCTATGTACGCCGCATGAAGCCAGCGTCCAGGGCCTCTTTTGCCAGCCTTCAGCTCTTGTCTGCCTGATGCCAAAGCCTCCGCAGCGTGCTCTCAGGTATGCCCAATTCCTTTGACGCTTGAGATTGACTGAAGCCTTGCGATTTCAACTCTTGCACAGCCTGCCATTTCTTCCGTGCTTCCAGCACGTCTGTACGAGTTAAGGCTTGCGCTCTCGTAGGGAGCAGAGTGTCGGCTAGTCCTAAATCTTCAGCCTCCGCCAGAGAGGCTAAGAGAGCCTCACGCACCGTCCGCTTCTCATGAGACGCAACAGCGAGTGCGAGTAGGGTGATTGGCTCAACTTTAAGGGCTGCTGCGAGTTGAGCACTCATGTCGACAGTCGCTGAGCTCTTTCCAAGCTCCAGGGTGCTGACGTGCGTTTGCGTAAGTGAACCTGAGAGATCCCCCTGAGATAGACCTTTCTGAGTGCGCAGCAGTTGAACTACTGCTGCATAAGATTCGCGCAGCGACATTTTGCGATCCCGACAAAATGAGACGGTATGTCGCATTTGCCTACCGCCACACAAACAGATATATTGGTGGAAATGGCGGTATCATGCACCAGCTTGCATTTATTGAATATTGACAAAGAGGGGAAGGAGCGTGAACGGCGTCATCAATGAAGGCCTACTAGGTGATCCAGGCGTCGAACTACAGGGCTCTGATCTCTCCCTCAACGAAGCCCTCGCGTTGGCCAGAAAGACCTACAAATGGATGCCCCTCTGCGCCGTTGAAGAATGGGTAATTTTGGATGCAATTGTCACAGAGGTTGAGCGAGCCAAAGTCGCCGCAGCAGGTTGCGTGCCGATGTTTATGTTTGCCCAAAAAGTTGTGGACGATGAGCAGAGGAGGTTCGAGCCAGGCCACTGGGTTCGTTCAAGCATGGGGACTGCGTTCAATGACGGATATCTGTTCGTAACTCGAAATACGATCTACGTCTTGCTTGGGCCAGGTCATCGTAAGTCAGCATCCGTCCAAGCGATCTTTTCCATATTTTGAACGTATCAACTGCGCCGTTGCGGAGAACCAAGAATCCCGAGGCGAGTGATGTGCAGAAACCAATGGTTAACTTTCTTGGTGTTGCTGAGATGGTTGGGGGAGTGGGCGTACTAGGCCGTCTGATGTGGTTGGGGAGTATTAGATGATTAGCATTGACGAAATCAAGGAAGCCATTGCTTTTGCGAATTCTTACGTCACCGTTTAATGAGTGAAAAAGGAGTAAGCAGTGAGTCATAACATTGAGGTCGAGTTTCTCTTCAAGCGGCTTACGGACTTTCAGTTGTTGCGCATTGTTCGTGCACAGAAACATGCCTATGTCGCTTGGATTACGGCTTATTTGAGCGATGTGTTTATCTCGAACCGCGTGGCATATGGCGTGACCTTTGCCCACACTTTGCGTGATACAAACGTACGATACGCTGATGGTCATTTCATTCGTACCGCCGCTATCCGTTCCGTATGCAAAGAAGGTCGGTTCTGGGTTGTGTCCACATCCGATGCTCGGTATGTCATTACTTCTTTTAAAAAAGACGTTGGGCGCGCGAGCTTTCACACTCTATTGCGTTCATCCGTGGAAGGGTTTCGCACTCCTTAGCCTTGCTCACTTAACGATCTTTGAAAACTCCAGGTTTAAGAAAATTTTGAGGTTAGAGACCTGAGAGCGGACAGCTGGAAAAAGCAATTGCTAAACTTTCAAATCAACACTGATCAGTCCAGCAAATTATTCGCTACCGCTGGCGTCGCTTGAAAAGCTAGGCGCTGCGCGAAGGAACGATAATTTTTACCCGTGTGCATGGTGATTCGTTGCATGCTCATATTTACCGGGGCCGGTCTGGCTATGAGATTTTTGGATATTTGCTATGCGCATTGGAGCGTCCTCCGCGCATGACTGGGCTTTTGTTTTGCCATCATGCCAGGGCGTTTGCGGATGATTGCCAATCCATACGCACCCCGTTGCTGATCGGTACAAGCGTGATGGCTATGAAGTTGTGAATGCAGCCGATGGTGGTAAGTATGTCGTAGCCCATTGGCTTTATGAGATGGCGCGTTAGACCGGTTTGATCGAGTTCACTGACGTCGATATCGAATGCCAGGAGGGTTGATAGTTGGAATTCCCAAAGAGCGTGTTAGAGGCACAGGAAATTGATTTCGGTGTCCCGATCACCGGGTACCTTTGCTGTGCCGAAATTCAGTCTCCGTGCATGACTGGAGTTGTTTTTTCAGAAACGCGGGGCCGATTTGTAGACGGCGGGAGAATCCGCACTTCCAGGATCGAAAGGCTGTTCGAGCTCAAGGGGTATTGGGTTTGCGAGACACGTAATGGTAGTAGGTACGTAATCTGCCACTGGTGGTACCAAAACGGTGCCTTGCCCCTGGTCGATATCATCCACTGACTTGATGCAGTCATGCCCTCGATGATGTGGGCGCGATCCGCTAACGAAGCGATTGCTTCAAGAGCTCCGCACATTGTCGCTGAACGCTCCAAGGGCTTCAACGTGTTGGTTGTAGGCATCTAATTCCTCCCTGTTCTCTGCCAGCCATTGATCTTGCCGCTCCGTAAGCAGCGCCTCCGCTCGTTTCCGCTCCATCATCGCAGATAGGATAATGTCTTCCTGTTGGTGCATGGCCATCACCTCTTCTGAATCGCTATCAACAGGATATCGGTAGCCGTGTTGCCGTAAACTACTAACCTCAGCGTTAAATTTTGGGATCTGGTTCGTACTCGTCAAGCACGAAAACATGATGACTACCATGCATTCTTGTCCTACATGACCTGCTGGACATACCTGCCTCTCCAGTACCGCTTGCGCACTTTTCGATGCAGCTTTGAGTGGCAGTTTATCGCCCGTTCGGGTTGTCAGGCTGTTGGCTGTTCCATGGCTTTCCGGATCGCGTCTACAGAGCACGCCCAGTGACTACGATTATCGAAGGGGGTGCGAGCCTCTTTATTGATTCGCAACGCCAGGCACTCGACCAGCTCCTTAAGACGGTTAGTCCATGAGCCAAGCTTTATTCGACAGTGACCTCAGCGTGTCTCTCGCGAGCACTACATCACGGGGAAAGCGGCCATCAATTTTCCAGCCCCTGGAAGCACCACTGGTGGGTGGCATTTTCTGTCGTACTTTGATCGAGAGCCGGGCATTTCCAAAGTCTCGTTGGCTGGTGTGCACTACCCGGACACGACAGAATTTTTCGGTAGTAAAGGGATCATCGATGTCATCGACCAGCTTACACAGCGTGGATGGGTTTCGGAGGGTCACGCTCTGTTCATGGCAGACCACTACAGAGCTGCAGCAGACATGATTGTTAAGTGGGCCCTGAGCGAGTCAAAGCACTGTAATGTCGAGATCGCCGAGTGGTTTCCTGCAGAGATGGACAGACAACGATTGATCGATCTCCTAGCCGTTGGGAGACCTAGACTTTGCGATCTGGGAAAGCAGGCAAAAGTCGACGCCTGGCAGCTATCGCAACTGTAGGCCAGCATCGCCTAGCAGTAAAACTACTAGCTCGTGAGTATTTCGGTCATCTTGTCAGTACTCACAGATGATTGACTACCAATCGGTATGTCTCCAGTGCGCGGTGCCTCTCGCTCCAAATCAATTACGAAGCTAAGCATTCGCGTCTCCACAGAATCCATGAGGCGCCATTCTTGGTTGGTTAGCGAATGGTCGTACAGTCTCTCCGTTAGTCCGCATCTCTAGTTTCCTGCTTGCCACAAAGCAGTAGGGCAGTCATCATTTCGCCACCCTAGTGGCTTTTTGATACAGCTGAACGTTACGGACGACGAATACTCCTGAGCCCACCTTCCCAAACGATAACAAAGGCAATCTATGCTGCTCAGTTAGCGCGCGCATAGAAATGTCATAAGTCGTTGATAAACAACGAGTATGGATATTCTGATGCACTTTCTGAAACGACTCTTTGCTTTTATAGCATCCCTTTTTTCGAGCCAGGAAACGGAGCAGAGCGAGCCGCTCATTCCAAAAATTGATCCTGAAAAGCTCAAGAAAAAGTTTGATCTAAAGAAAATAGCTAGAGAGCATGGCGCGCAAGGCTTCCCGAAAAGCAGTGCTACGCAAATCACAGCTCCTGAACATGATGTCCGGGCGGAGCTGGGCCGTATGCGTGAGCAGACGGTGAAGTACGGGGAGCAGCGTATCAAGCAGATTCAGAATCGTCTGGACTCGATCGACGTTACGCTGGAGATGAATCGCGCTATAGAGTTAGGAAACGAATTCGTACGTACGTCCGATCATCACTTGACGCGTGAAAATGGACGCATGACGGATTTTGCCTCGGATACGAGAGCGAAATTTCAGCTGCTAAGTGAATTCCGTGACAAAAACCGCCTGCCCAATGTTCCTGCCAAATGTCCTAGTGGCGCCAGCAAGTTTCTGAAGATCATGCTCGTCATCGGCTGCTGTGTATTTGAAGGTACGTTTAACGCATATTTTTTTGGCTCGGGCTTGGAAGGGGGATTGCTAAGCGGGTTTTTAACGGCTTTCGCGCTGTCTTTCCTGAACGTTATCACCTGCTTTTTTACCGGTTTAGGTTTCAGAAACAAGAACCATGTCAGCGGCTCGCGCAGGCTTTTGGGATGGATCTCCTTCGTTTTGGCATTGGCCGTTATGCTGGGATTGGGGGTGTTGATTTCCTACTTCCGCTACGTACTCACCGTCTATGAGGATGGCAGCCATAACTCTTTTCCTCTGGTCTGGCAGAGTTTTCTTGCAGGTGTATTCCCCATCCAAGATTTTGAGTCGTTGATCCTGTTCTTTGGAACAATTGTTTGTGGGAGTGTGGGTATGTGGGATGGCTACACATTCACGGATCGCTACCCAGGGTACGCAGGCGTATGGAAGCAATATGCCGAGGCTCACCGCAACTACATCGAACTGGTTGAATACTTGCGAAACAAGCTGGAAGCCGAGAAGTCCGAGGTGCTGCTGAAGGTCGATAGCGGTGTGCAGGCAGCCGAGAAAGCGATCAAGGCATTCAGGTTCAATATGAACCAAAAGTCGATCGTGAAAAAACAGGTAACCGAAACATTGGTCATGGCCGATGAGACGCTTCAAGGTCTAACCCGGTTCTACCAGAACGAGAATGTGATCGCGCGCCCGAAGGATTCACCCCCGCCAGACTACTTTGATCATCCCGTGACATTCGGGTCACTGGACATGCCGGATTTCAGCATTGAGAAGGATGAGATGAGACTGGAAGTTCAGGAAAAGCGATTGTTCGAATTGGTCGCCGAGGTAGAGCCAATCCGGGCGCGAGTCCAGTCGTCTTTCAATCAGCAATTCAATCAGCTTCAGCCGTTGCAAGACTTGGTATAAGGGGATTTTTGATGTCGGTTTACGCCAAGCGCGAAAGCAGTGCTGGGAAGTGGCTCCTTGGTACGTTGATCGGTGTTCTGGTACTCGGGGTGTTGGGAGGGGTCACCTATTACCAACTGAACCGCGACACCCTGGACAAGGAAACCCTTTGTCCCAGCAGCGGCCCTAAGGGCCAATACGTTGTCTTGATCGATAACACCTCTCCTTTCCCGTTCACTCAGAAAGCGGCTTTGTCTCAGCGGCTCAAGACTATGGTGCTCAATGACGTGCCTGAAGGGCACCTGCTTTCGGTATTTTTGCTCGGCGAAGAATTTGAGCAGAACGAAAAGCCAATCTTCGAGCGCTGTAACCCTGGGCAGTGGAGTGATCGCAGCCAATTGACTGCGACGAAGAAGTTCGTGGATAGGGATTTCAACGAAAAGTTTGCCAAACCGCTCGACGCCGTCGTGCGCAAGATCCCGCTCGACGAGCACAGTAAGCTCTCACCCATCTTTCAGATGCTCCAATTGGTAGGGATCAATGGCTTCGACCATGCCGGCGTGAAGGGCGATCGCAAGCTGGTCATTTACTCGGACATGCTGGCCAACATGCCTGATTTCTCCATGTATAAAATCAAGCGACATAATTACGCGGAGTTCGCGAAATCCGCCTATGGACGCAACGCCCAAGCGCCAGGGTTAAACGGCGCTATCGTGACAATTAATCTGCTGGCCAACGAAGAAAAAACTCCTCAAACCAACGACTTGGGTAATTTCTGGGCTCAATATTTCGAGGCCAATGGGGCATCGGTTGAAACTATTGCTGCGATGGAGGGGCTGTAAATGGACTTCAACATGATCGTGCGTCGGGTGCAGACCTATTTCCTAGCGGCGATAGGACTCAAGGTCACCTTGGCCGTAGCGAGCCTCGAACTCAACCAACCCTTCTGGTTGGGCTTTGTGCTTCCATTGGTGGTGATGTGTTGCTATTGGTTTGTGGGTTATCGGGTACGAGAGAAGTGGAACGTGCAGCTTACGCTCGCGAAATTTGCTGACTCGATCTACTACCTGGGATTCTTGTTCACTGTTGTCAGCATCATCATCTGTTTGATTGACATCAACTCTATTGGTGACAATCTCAATGGCATGGCCACTCGATTTGGAGCCGCGATGGTGAGCACGGCCATCGGCATGCTGGCCAGGGTGATACATACGGGTTTCAAAGTAGACACCAATGACCTGGTAAAGAGTGTCGAAGACCGCGCCACTCAGTCGGTCGAAAACCTGACCATCTCTTTTGATGCTGCCAGCCAACAACTGGAGACGTTCAGGAATCAAGTTATGGATGCCTCCAAAGAGGCGGTGCAGAGTGTTCACGAGCAAATTACAGCCATCTCCCAGCACAGCACCAATGCGATGGATACGTTTTTCTCCAACGCCACCCGTCAAAGCAACGACGCATTTGAGCGCATTCTTAAACAAGCCAATGATGCGAGCACAGATTTGCTCTCCACGATCAACGGTCTGTGCGAGAAAAGCGAGCAAACCCTCAATCGAATGGAATCTCACGCGCTTGATTTTGGTAAGAAGGCTCAGGATCGGCTCGATCAGACGCTGTTCCCGGATGACCTGTTTGCGCAGAAGCTCAACCCTGCAATTGAGACGTTGTCCGATACTACCGATACCCTCAACGAAGGGGTCTCGACTCTGGCCCTGGATGTGAAAACAGCCGCCCGAATGGTGGGTACAGCCATTCGCAGCTTGAACACCAAAACCGAAACGATAGGGCAAGCCGTTGCTGCAGTAGGTTCAATCGTTGAAAACCAGGAACGCCTGGCGGAGTCGATGAAATTGCAGGGCTCGGACGTCATGGATCGAGTGGAACGCATCCAGAAGGATTACCTGGATTCGCTGGATGATCAGCGAGAAGATTTCCTTGAGGACATTAAGGCTAATCAACAGGTGTTCGCCAAGATTGTCGAAAAGCTTGAAGAGCTGCGCACAGTGGTCAGAGATGAGAGCGCTGTGGAGCGGATGACGCAAGAAGTAACAGGCGCGTTGACCACCATCAATCGTGCTGGCATCAAAAGCAACGAGGCCTTTGCTGAAAACCTGCGCTCAGCCTTGGTGCCACTGGTAGAGGTGGTTGCTGCCAGTAACGATGCGCATAAGGCCTTGGTCGCCAGTGTTGAATCAAGCCATCGCAGCATTGAGACAGCTAACTCTCACTTGATGAATGAATTGATGAGCAAAATTGATCTCATCAGCACGTCCCAAGAGCGTTCGTTATCAGCCAGCGAAGAGGTGTCTGGGCCATCACTCGATTCGATTGTTGATGCGACGCAGGCTCTGCGCGATGTAGTTGCGGCTGATGTGAGAACTGCCTGATGAGCTCCAAAAACGATCAGGTGTTTCAGCTGTCGCTTACCGAAATTTGGATCATACTATGTTTTATTCTGCTACTGCTCATGGGGTACAAGGTCTGGGAACTCACCCGCAAGAACACGGAGATGGCGGGCAAGATAACCGCTTACCAAAACTTCGATGAGCGTGAGCAGGCTATCAAGCTTGCAAGTAACGAACTCAAGGCTCGGATGACGTCCCTCGGGGTGAAAAATCCTGATGAGATCATTACGAAGCTTGTCGATGCCTCCAAGGCAAAAGAGGAAGCAGGGCGTCTCAAAGTGCTGCTGACTCAGAAAGATGAGCAGCTCACTGCGTTAGCCGCGATCGATAAAGCCTTGCAGGAGGCTGGTGGTAGCAACAAAGGTGAAGAGGCCAAGCGTTTGATCCTTGAAACGATGATGTCTTACGACCAACTCAAAAAGCTGGTTGTTGATCGTGACAAAGAAAAGGATGCTCAGCCGACGGACGTTATCAAGCGCATAGGAGCTCTCCAAGCGACTGAGCAATTGTTGAAGACGGCATTGGGGCAGGAAGGTGTCCCGACACCTGAGCAAATTTCAGAAATGGTGAAGAACGCGGAAGCTTATGCTGAAGCTGAAAAGCAGGGTACCAATCCGGCAACGCTGCAGAAAACCAACAGCGATTTGAAAGGGCAAGTTCAGTTTCTGCAGAACAAACTGAACAAGGGCAAAGGAGGTGATCTTCCGCCTTGTTGGGCTAATGAAGCGGGCAAGGCAGAGATGTTCCTCACGGTGTACCTGAAGGACGATTCACTGAGCTTCGAACCTGCTTGGCCACCTTCGCGCAAGGCAGATGCCGAAGCGCTTCCCAATTTCTCCGCTCTGATGGCAAACACCACCCGGACATATGACGATTTTCTTCAAGCCACTCGCCCCATTTCCGATTTGGCCAACCAGCGTGAGTGTAAGTTCTACGTGCGATTGGCGAGTCAGATCCAAGGAGCAGTTATGTCCGATCGGCGTCGCTTGATGATAGAAACGCAGTTCTACAAGGTTGAAGTCCGACGCTAAAGCGTTGACGCTGATCCTCTCTCTTTCATTCACGACACGACGCGATTGATCATCGCGGCGGAGATGACGGGCAGGTCTACTCGTAACCAAATAAAAAAGCAGCTCTCGGGAGCTGCTTTTTCAATCCTATTCCCCTTTTTTATGCTTATGGGGTTTCAGGTCTGGATGTTCTTTTTGCTTTTCGGGCGTGACTCTCTGTCTCTTGTCCGGAGTGCCGTCTTCATTTGTTCTTTTAGGGCCAGGCTTGATACTCATTGTCGATTTCCTTTATCGCTTGGGTTGTTAAATTTTGCTTTGTAATTGGTTCAGTTCTTTACACGTGTCACACAGGAATGAAGGGAGCGAATGGGGCTATGTGAGTCCTTACGTCAAATCAGGGAATGGTCTAACGCAATTGCTGCATCTCTGCGCCATTTCTCGATGGCTGCATCCACTGAACGCTGGTCAGCCAACTCCGCTAAGTCGATGGGGTTGGAATACACGCGATACCCTGGAACGGACTCACTAGAGCCTACTTCACCATCTACGGGATAGGGTAGCGGGTTCCAGACTTTGTTAAACCAGTTGCCTGGGTTGTCGTTTGGTTCATCACAAATCACAACAGATAGGACGAGGACGCTTTCGGATGATTCGGCGGTCTCTTCTGTGTAGACACCTTGATATTTATCGAAACCGGTATCACTGCGTACCCACGCGCCAAACATCAAATCGCCGGCCCGGTGCGTGCGAAAAATTTTCCTGGTTTTGGTGACGTAGCCAGATCGCAGATACGTCCAGAAATGGAAGAAAACGCAATCCTGCATCAGGCTGGTTTTCCAAACCCCGTAGGTCACCGTGGCGAGTGAAGACATAATCTTGATAGTAAGCTACGGCGTCTAATTTATCGCGAATGTAGGAGAGCAGATCGAATTGACGTTTTTGGTAGTCCGCCAGTAAGCGATAAGCTCTGCGAACATCTAGCAAGGCCGCATTCAGGTCTTGATTCATTTGAGTTTCCATTGATCGAAGGCGCTTGGGTTCGTAGCTATATGCCGGCTTCAGTGCGTTCAGCCATAACATGCGATGGGTGCGTAAACCGTGCCATGAGTAGCAATCGGAGATATCTGAAAGCATCCGTTGCAGCCCAGGATCAAATTGTTGCTTTAGCTCATCCTCCAAAATACAGAACAGTCGCTGCCAGCTACAGCAGACCAGTTTGAATGGGTAGTCGTTGCCAGGAGAGAGGGCGGCTTTGATGTTTTGGTACAGCTCTTCATGTGTGTTGAGGCTTAAATCGGTAAAGCCTCCGAGAGTCAGCAAGATACAGTTTTCAGCAAGCTTGCCCTCAGCCCAACCTGCTTGCAGTTCTGCCGCCAACTGCCCTGCATATTGTTGCCGCGAATAGTCATGGCGCTTCGCTTCTACCAACAGTGTCTGTTGCCCATCGCTTACGACAACATCAGGCTCGACGCGACGACCATCAGGCAGGTACCACGATGGCCAAAACTCGATGTCTTCAATTGCACCGAAGGGTACGCCCAACAACTTGGTTAACGTGGCACCGAATAGGTGATCAGGTAAGTAAGCGAGGCGTTCGAAGACACTCGCTGTGATCACATCCTCCGCACCCTCTGCTTGGCCGAGTATCAACCGGGTACCTTCAAGCCCAGTTCCTCGTTTCTTGCCAGAAATGACGGCACTCAACATAGTTCACTTCCCTGTAGCAGTGTTCGTGGCTTGCAACCTTTAGGATGCCTGTTTTTTATCGACCCTGGACGCCGGACGAGACATCAGCCTGAACGCGGGTCACTGCGACGGACGAATTACGGTCGTGTCGTGCCCACCGTTGCTTCATTCTCAATTGAGGCCCTACGCATCATCTCACTTTGATTTATTCAGGTGGCAGCGCGCGTTTGTGCAAACGCGATCGCGCTTGCAACATCCAATGAAATCGACGCAAATGATTTCATCAGCAATGACTCCGGCAATGCCCAGTCCCACTTTTCGCGCAGCATGTTTTCCACATTCGCGAGAATAGTTTCAAGATCACCCGCATCCAATCTACCGACTTCCTCCAGCGCCGCGTGAGTTCGACTGGGGCTGGCGTCAATCTCAATGGCAAGGCCTGAGTTATCACATGAAACGCCTACGTGATTGAGTAGCAGGCGCAGTGCATCGTTGGCATGATCGCCCAACCAACTAATCAGATAACACTTACCGTCCGACTCGATGATGTGGCGTTCACCGAGGCCCAATGAAGCAAATGTCTTGCGAGCCTCGTCGAGCAATTCTTGGGCGCCGCGATCAATGAACTGGCAGGGGGTTGTATCTGCCAGCACCGCACGCATTTCCTCTCGTACAGTGTGGTGCACCATTGCACCTAACCCATCGAACTGAGGTGGAGCACCGCCCCGCGCGGCTGCCACAATGATCACCTTGGCCTGGAGATCAACGTCACGCACCTGCCATCGTCGTCCCCCAAAGATAATGCGTTGATCCTTGGTAAGCGGACGGCTGACCGGTACTGAGCCCAGAGCTTTGCCATCACACACGAGGCGAAACTCTTCATCACTGGTGAAGGCGCTGTAGAACTCGTAGTGATTTATCAGCCGCTCGCCTACCGTCCCGGGAAGCAACAATCCCGAACTATCTTGAACAATGAGTTCATGCTCGCCCAAAGACCTGAGCAGTTCCACGAAATCGGTTTTTTCGACGTTTGAAAATGCCCCTTCGGCGATCAGGCCTTTCCAGAGATCTGCTGCTGATGCACCTCCACACTGGGCAATGATGGAAAGTGTTTGCTGAACCAGAGTGGAGGCGTGGACGCCTTGGGCTCTCGGAGGTTCGAACCACCCGCGGATCAGCAGGCGAACCATGGCAATGGTCTGTACGAGGCCTTGGCGCAGTTGGTCTGAAAGGCTTGAATGATCCTTGAGTGGCGACTCTTTGCAGTACGCACGCAGTACCGCATTCTCTCCTGGTCGCCTCCCCGAACGTCCTAAGCGTTGACGTAAGCTCGCCACCGAAGGAGGGGGGCCAATTTGCACCACCGTCTTGATGCTGCCAATGTCTATTCCCAGTTCAAGCGTTGTGGTGCAGATTGCCGATGCCGCGTGGGTACCGGCTTTAAGCGCGTGCTCAGCCTGCTCACGCAAATCCTTTGAAAGGCTACCGTGATGAGGCCAGAACTCGTTGGGTACACCATCTTTCTCGCAGCGCCGACGTAGTTGGTCTGCATACCATTCAACCTGCTGGCGGCTGTTCGGGAAGATCAGGTTATTGCTTCCTCGCAGAACCTTGTAGAGGTGATCGGCGATCGCAAAGTCAGGACTTGCCTTATTTTCATCTTCATCTTCATCGCCTTCCTCATCAGAG
Organism: Pseudomonas sp. PLMAX; assembly: GCF_046042685.1. Classification (NCBI taxonomy): domain Bacteria; kingdom Pseudomonadati; phylum Pseudomonadota; class Gammaproteobacteria; order Pseudomonadales; family Pseudomonadaceae; genus Pseudomonas; species Pseudomonas sp. PLMAX. The sequence goes on from NZ_CP064949.1 coordinate 2,485,556, forward strand.
GACTGGACGGGAATCTTTCTGAGCTCGCTCATCGGCGGCTGGATGTAACCGCGGACTTGTACCTGGAGTGTCTGATTGGAGCTCTTGGACTCAATCACGGTCACCGTGTCGGCGCCGGCCGGACGAAGAAAATCTGCCGCCAATTTCATATCGCCCAAGGTCGCCGATAGCCCAACTCGGGGAAGGCGACGCTCTACCACGAGCTCGACTCGGTGCATTAGGGACTGCAACTGTTTGCCTCTCTCACTACCAATGAATGCATGGAGTTCGTCAACGACGATATAGCGCAGGTTTTGGAAAACTCCGGATAGGCTTGAGCCTCGGTTGACGAACAATGCTTCAAGGGACTCAGGTGTGATCAACAACACACCCTCCGACGACTTCAAAAATCGGTGTTTTTTGCTCGATGAGATGTCCCCGTGCCAGGCGACTACAGGAATTTCCAGTTGCTCACAGAGACGGCTAAGTCTGCCCCATTGATCATTGATCAAGGCCTTGAGAGGGCTGATGTACAGCACAGACCCAGGAGGGTCATTGTGGTCGAGTAAATGAGTGAGGATAGGGAGAAACGCAGCCTCGGTTTTCCCGGCCGCCGTTGCGGCGGCGATAATTACATCCTGGTCGGCATGCACCAGAACGGGCACTGCCCATTCTTGGGCGTCACGCAAGGACGTCCAGCCTTCAGCCCAAATCCATCGCTGAATGCGGGGTTCAAGCTGGTCGAAACCCGATGACTCAGAGTGTGAAGGTGGCAAGTTCATCGTCCGCGTCGACCTTCGTGTCGTCCTCTCCGCCGAGATCTTTGGCTACCTCGACACCTCCCAGCAGTGTCCGCCAGTCAGCTCCCGGATTTTGCTCCAAGATGGCCAGCAAATTGATGAACGCAGTGATCGTGGTGCGTGGAGTGCGGAAGTAGGCTTCACCCAAGCGCTGGTTACAATGCGCCATAAACAATGGGAGTGCTTCGTCAGGCAGTAGATATTTTTCGGCGTCGCCACCCGCGTACACATGGCGAAGCTTCTGCAGCAGTACATAGAAGTCTTCGGGGGTGAGGCTGGTCAGGCGAATAACAGGGCCCGAAAGGTCAATCAACCCCGTTTTCGCGAACGAGTTTTCGGCGAGTCGCGATTGCAGAGCTGGGTAGCTGAAGAGACCTCGGCGAGTGTCCATTAAAAACTCAGGGGTACCACCCAGGACGAATCCAAGACCCTCGGAGGATCCCTGCAACGAATCATTCAGGATGCGCAGGATCTGCTCGTAGTTGGCATTGCGTGCTTGCGTATTGGCCAGCTTGTAAAGATTGACCAGCTCATCGAGGCAGATCATCAGACCACCAAAACCTGCGAGTCTGACGAATCTCGACAGCAGCTTGAGCTGATCGTAGACGGAGGCATCATCAATGATGGTTCGCACACCCAGAGCCGCACGCGCATCAGTCTTGGTGGTGAATTCACCACGCAACCAGCGAATGGCATCAGCTTTGAGTTGTTCGTTGCCTTCTTCGAATCCTCGGCAATACGCGGCGATCACTTCAGCGAAATCGTAGCCGTTGACCATCTCAGTCAACTCAGCCAAGTGTGCTCGGATGACTGTCTCACTGTCTGTGCCTGCCGCCTTGGCTTCGGTTTTGGCCTGCGAGATAAATTTCTCAACAATGCCTTGCATGGCCCCACCGTCGGGCTTCGTGCGTGTCGACATGTTCTTGGCAAGCTCAGAGTACAGCGAGCGTGCTTGGCCACCGGTGGCATGCAACCTGCGATCCGGGTTTAAGTCAGCATGCATGGTGACGAGTTTGCGCTCCATGGCGATGGCTCGAACCAAGTTCAAAAAGAACGTTTTGCCTGCACCGTATTCGCCAATCACCACCCGAAATGCCGAGCCGCTTTCGACCAGGCGATTGACGTCCTTGATCAGCGCATCGAGCTCTCCCACCCGGCCGACCTGAATCAGGTGCTGACCGACGCGAGGAACAACGCCCGCACGCAACGATTGGATGACCGCGTCGCGATCCTTGGCTCTGATAGTGCTCATAGGGCTAATTCTTCCAGAATGTCTGTATTGATCTCGATAGGATCATCACCTTCGGTGACGGGCATGTCGAAGCGTTCAAAAGCCATGTCGTTGATTTGTTCCAGGGCACCATCGAGCATCAGTTCCATATCGCTGGCAGCGGCTTCGAGCTCGGATCGACTCCATTCGGCTCGAGAAATCAATAAGCGCAGGAATGCAGAGTGTTCCAGATCAAGGCCGGCGACATCGGCACTCGTTTCGGACGCCGTTTCCACAGCCTCAACGACCTGTTCCGGCTCCTCGACCTGGTCATCAGTGAATACCTTAGCGAGGAGGGCGGAGACTTCAGCCGTTTCACGCTGCAGCTCAGCAATGCGCTCGTGGTCGAGCACGAAGCCCTGGTTAGCAACCGCGGCTGACTGTGTGCCGGGCTGGGAAGGAGTGGAACTTGTTGTAGATTTGACGGGGGGAATACTCGCCCCAGATGCGGCGCCGTGAAGATCGCTGTACAGCAACTGGCTATCCAGTTGCAGTGCCTTGTAAACACGCTCAAGAAGTTTTACTTCAGCTGGGCTGACAATGCCATCGGCTTGCGCCAAGTGAGCCAGGAAGCTGGCAATCGTGCGCTTGGCTTCGACAGTTAGCGGATCGAGCTTCTTTTTCAGGCTAGCCAGCGTTGGTGGTTGCTGGATTTGAATTTGCAGGTGCGCCTTGAGACGTTTGCGATGGGCAACGCTTAGGTGGCTCCAAGAGTCGATGTGCTGAGCAAGCAGTGTGACCTCTTCATTAGATGTATCGCCGTCGGCTGATGCGACTGAACTGGCCAGATCAAGTGTGACTGAGGCCGCGTTGTAGGCCGCTGACGCTCGCAATGATCCGTCTTCAGGTTGGGTCACGAACAGCGCGATACGATCTTCAGCCTTTGGAGTCCTGCTCCCAGCGAGTACATCGGGCTCCATACCGATATGCAGTGATTCTAATGCACGAGCAAGGGCCAGAACCTTGTCACGGGATAACGCACCAGCGCTCTTGAATCGGCCGGCGAGTTCTCCAAAGCTCATGACAATCAGATCGTCACCGATTTTGCTTTGAAGTTCATCCAACTCCGTACGCGCTGCAGCAGGCCAAAGGGTGACTGGAAGTTGCAGCAGGCCTTCAAGGGCTTCTGCGCTTTCAGGGTTTCGGCCTAGATAACGGCTGTAGGGTTCTAACTCGCTGGTGCATAGCTCCACCAACGACTGCAAACTTTTGCGCGTTCCTGACGTCGCCATGACATCGGGGAGATCACCCACGTTAAGCGAGGGAGCCATTAGTACTGCCGATGCAGCTCGATAGCTGGCTTTAAGCTTGGTTTTGTTTTGGGCAAGCGTTAGACCCGCAGGATGCGTACTGGCGTATTTGAGCTTGAACAGCGCTGCGAAGACATCCTTGCATCGAGTTACCGGTGTGCGCTTGCTGATATTGGGGTCAGCCAACGCCCATGCCAACGCCCAAGTGGCATCAAGTGGACGCTTGTTTGCAGCGTGTTGCCCCAAACCAATGCGCAGAGGAAGTGGCATTTCATAACTGTAAGAGACGGCATCAGGAGGTGGGCCAAGGTAAAAGCTAGGATCGAGCGTTTGATTGCTCAGGTAGTCCAGAAAGCCCTCTGCGTAACCCCTAAACGATCGATTTTCCCCATAGATACTGAGCAGTTGTTCGACTTCTTTGACGATCAGAGGAATCTCCGCACGCACCAGCGGATCGCTTCCTGCATCAATGAGAGCACGGCGCTCAAGGCCATAGAAAAATAGAAAAACGTAACCAGTGTCTGCTAACGGATCACGACGTCCGCCTTCTAGCCACTGCAGATAAGCACGCCGAGCCTCGGGGGAAATGGTATGAAAGCTCGGCCAGTAAGACATCAGCCGCTCTTCGATATCAACGTGTGACTTGGCTATCCGTAGTTTGGGATTGAGCAGTGATGGTTCTTGCTCATTGTATCGACCTAGCGCGCTTCCTACATAAAGCATTCCACCTGGAATTGAAAAGCCAGCCACGGTAACTGACTCGCCCGCAGGTACCCAGCGGGTATCCGAGGTCTGTTTACTTGCGTCGGGAATTTTAAAGGAGGCGGAGGGTGGGGAGCCGGGTTGCACTGTATAAAATTCTGAGGTTTCTTCAGACATTTTGCTCGACGACACTTCACGCAAGGAGTAAGAAACGTTTTTATTCCGTGGTTCCTGGATGTGCGTTGCCGCCGAAGCAGCCTTTTGCACCTGTTCAAGCTGTCGTTTAGTGCGAGTGGCTAACAACCACATAATGCCGCCGATGCAAGCGACGACGCCGATAGCGATCCATGCATTTTTTGGGATCGTAGCAAATGCACCAAAAACCAGTGCAAAAATGATCAGGATGCCTGTGCCGCTGGAGCTTTTTGCTTTCTTCCTTGCCATGAGTTTTCAACCTTGAAAGGTGGGTGATGGCTTAATGGAAGTATCCAATAAATAAACTCCTAGAGCTATGGGGTACGCAGCGCATCTGAGCGAAAAATATGCCCATCTACGGATCTTGCAGCGTTAGTTTTCACAGTCATCCCAGTGTGCAAATGCTTTGGCTATTGGCGTTTGGTTCGCCGGTTAATGTGTTTAGCCTGTGATAGCAAAGCTTGATTCACTCACTCAGTCAAAAGTCCGAGCAACGAAAAAAATCGGATAGAGCAGCGGCTTTGATCATGATTCACTGAGCGGCTCTTGTCTTAATCGCGTGCCCTCAGGTCAACCTTTGCCAGAAAAGTGAGTAAACCGATGACCTGTGCTCTATGTCTCAACCGAGCGCCATAGAGAAAGTCATGGGTGTGTCGGACGTCATTGATGAGAGGTGTTGTAGGGGAACGATGCGTCTTGCGAGTGTCCCAAACGATCCAGATTGGGGCATACGTCGGGAGATGATGAGTAAGAGTTGTACTACTCGGATTGATCAACTTTGGACTGCGTGTTCCCGTTAGCTCGTATCATCAACTCGCCTCGCATCGCTTGCCTACCAAGCATGTCCTTCCTAAGGATTGCTCACTTCCATACACGGGATTTCCCCCCTCAAGGTACCAAGGCCTGTTAATGGGGAAGGAGAATAGTTCTGCGGGTCTTAGGGGCATGCGGTCGAGTACGTCGAACCACTCATGGCGAGCTTTTCCTCGAGTGGAAGCCTGCAGCGGGAGCCGATTGTGCTTGCGCCATCAAAACGCTAAGGTAGGTCTGTTACAACAACCGAGACTCCTTATGGACGATCCATTATCAACTCGAAACGACTTCGTTTTCATATCGGACGAGCCAATGTCGCTTGATGCGATGACGGCTGAGCTTAAGGCTGAGTTCGCAAGACTTGAGCAGGAAGCCCTTGAAGCGGATACAAAGGCAGTTCGACGGGCCAAAGCAGCTCTGGATTTGCTCGACGATCTCGATCCAACCCCTCGGAGCGCGCAAAGGAGGATTTCGTGCGCGATTGAACGCGCAATGCTGGCTCTTGATGTCCTGGGTGAAGCTGAAGGGGTAGCTTCTGCAGATTTCCTCGCTCACCAGGCCCGCTATTGGTCTGCCGTCCTCCACCATTTCTTAAATGCCCTAGCGAAACTTAATTCCCTTCTTGCACGTTTTCAGCGAGCGTTCTTCAGTGTCCCGCTCTTCGCGGATGGCCCTGAGCTCAGCGGGTACAAGCACCGCCTTCGTTGATCCCTCTCGAAAAATTTTCCACTTTCGAACGGGATGACAATCATGACTCATGAACACCAATGTATCTGCGCTACCTGCTTTAAAGAAATGAGACCAGGTCGCAATTCATCGCATGAATCTTCGCTTTACAAGTTCCCTCAAGGGCGCCACGTCTCAACTGGTTCTGCCGATGGGCCTGCGGGCGTTCCTCGCGGCTGGGCTGATTGGCTGCTGGAGTGGGCGAGGATCGCGCTGAAATTCGGCTACCTGATACTTGCCTTTTTCAAGTTGTAGCTCCTGGGTGCGGCCCGCACTAATTTAGCGGGCTCATCACCAAAAAATGGCCATTGTCCGCAATGTGACAGTGGCTCTCCGGTGCAGTACTAGGAAAGAGCAGCGCCGCTCCCCGTCAGCCAGAAGGCAATACACTGCTGGGAATATCAATTTAGCTGTGTGTATCTGACGATCGCCTTTGCTGGTACTCAGGCTGTTTGCCGTTCAAGTGCAAAAACTCGGCATAGGTAAACATGCTGCGTCGCCAGCGGAAGCCGCTCCTACCGCCCCTACCGCAGGTTCGTCCACCGCTGCACCAGAGGTGTCGGCCTCTACCCCGACAGCTGCGATCAGCGAGGTCGACGTCGCCGCTAAACTGGAGGCCTTGGCCAGCCAACATGGGAGCAGCTCAACTGGCGTACATCGATTGTCAATCTGCTCAAGCTGTTGAGCATCGACAGTAGCTTGACTGCTCGTAAGGAGCTCGCTGCATAGTTGCACTACACAGGATCCACCGACGATTCAGCGGCAATGAACATCTGGCTCCATTCAGCGGTCATGAAAAAGCTGGCGGAGAATGGTGGGAAGGTTCCTGCAGATTTGCTGAACTAGGTTCGCCTTGCTTAGCTACAAATCTCCACTGGGTGCGTATAGTTTTCTGCGGGCAGGTATTCCTAAGGCCGACAGCACGCACCTATCAACGCTGTAGGGAGAGGTACCAATCAACGTAGGGTGTATTGGTGACCTGACATCTATTTAAGTCAGGGCTTCCATCATCCCACCAGACTGGCCCGCGTTCGCCGAGTGCTACCTTTGCCTTCTGCACTTTCGCCCTTGCCGCCGACAACAGCTCATGATGGTCAGAAGCTTTCGCTGCCTTTACCTCGCGACGTGCTGCCATTAAATCGTTGACCAAGAGCTGTCGCACATCCTCATTCAGCGATGGATTCGAGCAACGCCACAGCTGCCCTTTGACTACGAAGTAGCGACCGTCGGGTGTCGTCGGGTTCATTTTATCAAATCTCCACGATGCCTTTGTACGGCAGTCACGCGCTTAAATTTGGTAGCAACAGTGTATTGGTGTGGGGCTCGCAAGAACTTTCAGTTTGACGCTTGGTTGAACGCCATGGCCCGAGGCGTTAGCAATCGCTTTTGAATAGAGTGATCGGAGACTGTTCTGTCTTGAGCATACGGTAGGTGCCGACGCGCAATTCTCAGTACTCCCCACAACATGGCGATGGCAATCGCCATCCAAGCGGCGATCATGCTGAAGATGGTCATTACAAGGCTCATGAGTTTCTCCTCTGCTTCTCGTCTCACTGCTCCCTAGTAGGTGACCATTTGCCACCTCGGGGATTCAACTAAGTTGAGGATGCGGAGGCCCAGAATTCAAATCGCTTTTTTTGGTGTATCGTTAGGAGACTAAATACATAGAGATACCACCATGTCCAAGCTCGCAGAATTCCGTCAACTCGAGAAACACCTGGCCGAGCAACTCCAGGCCCTCGAAGCTCTAAAGGGTGATGCTGGCCTGAAGCAAGAAATCGAATTCGAAACCAAGCTCCGTGCCCTACTTGCCAAGTATGGTTACAGCTTGAAAGACATCATTAACCTGCTTGATCCACAGGCCGGTCGTCGTGCCCCCGTCGCTGAGGCCAAGTCCAGCACTCGTAAGGCTCGTCAGGTGAAGGTCTACAAAAATCCAGAGTCCGGCGAAGTCGTTGAGACGAAGGGTGGCAATCACAAAACCCTGAAAGAGTGGAAAGCGAAATACGGTTCCGACACTGTTGAGTCGTGGCTCGCCAAGTAATCTTGGTTTGAGTAGACAAAGGGCCCCTTCAAGGGCCCTTCTTTGTTGGTTGGCATATGCACCAGGTGCCTCGCGACGCCCGAAATCACAGACGCAGCATTGAAATTTTCAAACTCGTATCAATGTTGGAGGTCAACCAATCACCACAATGCATACGCGCCAGAATGCGCGAGGAGAATGGATGGATAACTATCACATCACCAAATCTGAGAAACTCTGGACGTTGGTAAAAGAAGGGGCGCAGCGAGCGTCGAAGACGGCGGCGACCAAAGCGGAAATTATCGCACTTGCCAGCGAGTTTCTGCAGGGTAAAACCGCTTCGCTCAAAATCCACAAAGAAGATGGGACGATCAAGGAAGAGCGGACGTTCCCTCGCGCTGCAGATCCTCGCAAATCCAAGGGATGACGTTGGCCGACCTGGCGTACCGGTTAACCTCGCCGGCTGCGCCAGTTCACTTTGTTGCATGCCTAGCCTGGAAGCCCGCTTTGCTTGGGATCAGAGGATGTTGACGGAGGTGACATCCCATCCGGGATTGCATCGTCCTCCTCAACAGAGTCGAAATTAATCTGACCCTCTTCACCCAGCGAGCTGTATTGTTCGCGCAATTTTCTCAGCTCTCTGGTTCCCATTTTGTCCAAACACAATGATGCGTTTTGTGCTTCCTTGGTCGCTCGAATCAGCTCATCAATCTTCAGATGCAAAATGTCGTTGTCCCGGTTCTGCGTGTTCTGAATCAGAAACACCATCAGGAATGTGATGATGGTGGTTGACGTATTGATGATCAGCTGCCACGTGTCGTTGTAGTGAAAATATGGCCCGGTAAGCGCCCATACGACGATCAAAACAACAGCAGTGAGAAAAGTTTTGGAGCTACCGGCCCAATTTGAAAGGGCTTGGCAGAATTTTGCGAATTTCATGATTGCGAGCTCTGGTCGTGGTTTCAGATAGACCACAACGAACTCTTGAAATTCTTTGTTACATTCTCCCTTTCATCACTTACCGTGCCACAGCACTAGCCGAGCGAATTTGCATCACCTATGGAGGTCTGCAGGCTCCTCCCATTGACCACCATCGGCTACTGGCACGTTTCCCAAGTCATACGGATTCACGCCTTCCAGGCAGCCAATATTGAATCCAAATTCGTTCGGATTTGTGCTTCGGCGGTGATGGGTATAGATGCCGCATATGCCACAAAAGAAATGCTCGGCTACCTGCCTTCCAAACTGATATCTGCGTAACGAAGCCTGGCCCTGGATCACTTTCAAATCAGCAGCTGGCACGGCGGACACGATCGCCCCCTTGCGCTTGCAAAACGAGCAATCACATCGATGAGGCTCGGGTAGTCCTATTGGTAGATGAATTTCCAAGACAACAGCGCCGCAATGACAGCTGGCTCGGTGCAGACTTTGTATGGGTGTGCTGCCTATGGCTTTGAGCATGAACGCCTGCCCTCGGAAAAACTGGTCATCATGTGGCCACCTCTGTCCAGCTCAAGGTTGCTGTCTCACGCCATGTCACTTCACTGATCCCGTATTTCTCAGCTTGAGGCTTGGAGACGACTTTAAGCGGCGGCCTTCCCGGCTTGGGGATGGGGCCCCCCAGCATCACAACTCGCCCAGAGCCATGCGTCAGCGTTGCTCCTAATCGCCGTCCTGATAATGAAGGACTTGGGTTCCCCATGAAGCTTGTATTCAATGATGTAAAGACCGGTATTCATGAGACCCCCTCCATTTGCTCATAGACAAAGGAGTGGAGACGTCAGAAAAAATTCAAAGGAATCTTCTGTCGAGGTTCGCCCGATTTTCGTCGAGACAAACAGTCTGATTCGAAGGCCGAAAATTTAGCTCCTGAAGCTTGAATAGCGTGCGAAATGGCGGTGTGCAATTTTTGGAATGAACACATTTGCTGAGGGTCAACTGCCTAGACATCATCGTGGAAGGTGATGTTCTGGGGCCCATCATTGTTGGCATTTTCGTGGGACGGCAACGGCCAACGAAGAGTAACCCCAGCGCGATGGTACAAATGTCGAGGTCATCATCATGCACTTGGTCGAGGTCTTCTTACCGCTCAACACCAACGCTGACACACCGCAGCCCATCGAGCTTTTTCGTCGTGTACGGGAGCAATTGGCAGATCAGTTTGGCGGCGTGACGGCGTTCACCCGCAATCCGGCTAAAGGAATATCGCTGCTTGAAGACAACGAGAGAGCAGAGGACGATATCATCGTGTACGAGGTGATGGTGGAGGCTGTTGATCGGCATTGGTGGCAAAGCTACAAGCGCGATCTGGAAGAGCGTTTTCAGCAGGAAGAAATCCTGATCCGTGTCACCGCCGTGAGTCTCGTTCGCTAACTCTCAGCATCAGAACCTGGTGTGAGTTATTCACCTTGTATCTTGAGGATCCTCTACGTCATTGAAATCCACAGTAGGCGAAACATTTCCTCGTGAATTTTGCTTCGGCGCGTTCCTTGACTCCTGGGTTTCATAGACAAGACTGAGATGAAATTTCTCATCAGGACGTACGTCAATGATTTCCGCTTTAGAGCTCAGACACATCATTGAGAGCGGTTTGTTACCTCGCTCCTGCACCTGCACTGTGAACACGAAAGGAGCGCTTTTGATCAAGATGGTCGAACCATCCTCGGGCAGTGTGGAACTCTTTGTCCCAGGGGTGCTGGCAGCGGATCTCACGTCCAGTCGGGCGATTTCGAATTTGATCAGCGAACTCAGAATTGAAATTGCGGCTCGCCAAAACGCTGTGTGCGTGAGCGCGGCGGTAAATGGTGGACTCGCAGCCTCAGAGCCTACCAGGTCACGTCGATTCAAATCTTACTGATGGGGTGATCAGGCTGCAGGAGGGACGCCACCGCGATGACTAGGTCGTCGAGTGACCAGGGCTTATGGAGATAGATGGTTGATGCAGGTACGGTTGCGGGGTCTATCAGGTACCCGGATGTCAGAATTGCAGAGATGTACGGCCATCTACCTCTGACCATTTCAATGAATTCGATACCTTGAATTTGTCCTGGAACACCGTGGTCTGCGATTACCAGCCGGCACTGATCATGCGCTTCCAACAGATAGGTTAACGCGTCATCAGCGGTGTCGAAAGGTACTGCTTTTGCGCCTATCTCAGCCACAATATCTACCATCAGCGAACGCAGCGTCGGGTCGTCTTCGATGACGATAATTTCTCCTTGAATTGGTAGTAAGCCTTTCCAATGTACGTTCACGCATCAATTCCTTAGCCAGGCAACAAGGTGCTGACATCTCTAAAGTAAGGCTTTGAGTCTATATCCAAATTCGAGAAGGGCGACCTTGAAAACAATTCGTTTAGTGTCACATTACAAAAGGTTCGACTTTTACGGCAACCATTGTGTTTAACGCTTAGCCTATCCACCGAGCAGTTGACTACTCATACAGATAATCTGGAGCGACGCTACCGCCTGTCCTCGGTGTTGGAATTCGTTTCACTGCCACTAGGGCTCGGTACGCGCTGGTTGGCCGGCGCAAACGATTGAAAGCGCCAAGGGACTAGGTAAGCGGCCACGGCGATAGCGCGCTTTCGACGGAGCGCGCTACCGATGGTTTCTGCCAGTCATTGGTCATCATCAGAGCTAGATTGGAGTGCAGTTTCGCTACCTTGTGTAGAGCCAGCGCTCGAACTGTCAAAATCCTCTTCGCCGGCTGCTTTTTCAGCTGTAAACCAGTGCTCCAGGTCTTGTCCTTGCGGCTTCCCATCTTTTTCCCAAAGCCGATATGCTGCTTCTCGTATTTTTTGCTCGTCCATTTTCCTACCTCCTGCGGTTATGCGGAATTCATGAAAGGTGCGAAATCTATCGCCTCTGAGGTAGCGGTTCAGAATTAAGGATAGTTGTTATGACAAGCTGCCTTAGCACAGTTCTTCCCTAATTAAGGGGCTTGATATGCAAAGTGGCCTATCTCAATGGTTCCAGGGCCGTGTTATGGAACGCCGAGGCCAACCTGAATGAACGGTTCGTCGGCTTCACCTAGCTTCTGCGATAGGAATCGGAATACTGTATATAAAACCAGTATCTATTCAGTGAACTCGATTCATGAATTTCGACCAAGCCAAGGCGCTCAGACTTCAGCGATGGCGTTCAACCCTCGACGATCATGACTTCCGAATGGAAAATCCTGAGGTACACCGCCAAACGCTACGTGAAATGACCGCCGCATTAGCATCCGAAGGGCTCATTGACGAGCTTCAAAGCTTCGACATGAACGAGATGGCAGATGCTGCCTACTGGCACGCTGTAGAGGATTTGATTGATGCTCCGGCTCGATATCGCAGTGCATCCCTTTACGCCGTTGTCAGTCCTGGCAGTTCAGCGATTTTCGGGGCTATCAGGCGGTCGATTTTTTACTATGAGAACAGTCTCGGGGACGCTGACAGATCAACGTATGACGGCAAGATTTATCAAGATGCAGGGGGGGCAAATCTAGTCTTCAGCCAGTCTGGATTCATCGCGAGGATCACAGGACTGACCCTGACATTGTTGGATGGACAAAAATATGAGCTAGTAGAAACAGGGCGGACGATTGATGGCGTCACTTACGAACCTCTGGACGATACCGATGCATACCGAGCGCTTATCGAAATAGCAGTGGTCGCGAAAGAGAGCCGGGATTTGCGTTCGTATGAAAAGCTTCGCCCACTGATCGACCTCGCTAAATTCCATCAGTGCTCTGCGTGCCTTGATCATTTCGCTCTTCGAGAAGATTGCCCCGCTTGCGGTGGCAAAGGATTTGTACTCAGTCGACCGTGAAGGGTCAAAGTTGAAAGGACTCGAAGGTATGGAAATGTAAGGTCATTTCCGCAATACAGCAGCATTCGTGACTTCTCAGCGATAACGATGCGAAGGGTCAGCGAGCACCGCTTTCGTTCAAGGAGCGGTACAAGTCTGAGTTGGGCGAGTTCCCTACCTGCTGTCTGTTGAGGTCGGGGCTGCCATAGCTCCACCACACAGGGCCTCGTTCTCCGAGCGCGACCTTGGCTATTTGGACATAGGCTCTCGCGAGACTCAGCTGGGCAGGATCGCCCAAGGCTTTCGCCGCCTTTACATCGCGTCGTGCCGCCATTAGTTCGTTGAAATGCGCCGCGAATGGCCGCGATGGATGACCCCGAGTTAGTAGTAGACACCATCATTAGCGCCTGCCTCGATCCGAAGGACGAAATGCCGGTGGGTTGGAAAAGCTCATGCATCGAATCTCTCTCACCACATGTTTCCTGACCTGACTGAGAGGCTCTCAGCCAAGATCGCCGATCAGGAAGTCAAGAAAGCCCAACCTCTCGCGGCAACAACCGGTGCACTCCATGCTCCATGGCAGGAACTGAAAAAATTGATGGCTGCATTCGCGCCAGGATGAAGGCCGAAGATAAGTCAGACGATCGCTGATGGAAGGATAGCCAGTGAGTCCTGGTTGGGATGAAGCAGTTGTTGATACGCGTCATTAGCCGAGTACTCGCCTATCTCACAGCTCCTACGGCGTGCATAAGCACCTCTACAAGTGCCGTCGTTCTCACTAAACACTCAGGGTGATCATGCTCTATCGCCTTAATGGGCATGCTTGGGACTACAGCATTTCCTGGGTCTTGCACGAGGCTCAAGCCTCCAGACATCCGCACGGCATTCGCGCCCTCCGCCCCGTCGCCGTCGTTGCCTGAGAGAATCAAACTGATCACCCGGTTACCAAACACTGAGGCGGCAGTCTCGAACAGGCGATCTGCTGCTGGTCTAGAGAATTTTACCTTCGGCCCGTCACTCAAATGTATGACTCCTGGTTCGACCACCTCGAGATGTTTATCTGGCGGGGCGACATACACGTGACCGTGCTGAACGCGGTCACCGTCCTTCCCGTATGCCACCGGCAAGGTTGACCAGGTATTGAATATCGAGGCCAGTAATCTTGGGCTCGATGGGCCGGTATGCATGACGATCAAAATGGCCGCTGGGATATCCTTGGGTAATCCGGTGAGAATTGCGCGCAGGGGCCCAAAGCTACCCTCAGAACCGCCAATGACAATGATGTCTCTGATCGAATCCATGTCCAACGCATGCCTTCTTTGACCGTTCTGCACAAAGTTTTGAGCTGAGCCGCAACCCGGTCGTTCAAAAAATTCAAACTCGTTGAGAGCGTAGACGTCAACCAATGACAACGTTGCATAGTGCTCAATGCCAGAGTAACGATCATGGACAATTACCACATCAACAAAAACGGGCAGCTTTGGACGCTGGTCAAAGAAGGAGCACAGCGCCCCTCCAAATCGGCGAGCACCAAAGCGGAAATTACCGCAATCGCCAGTGAATTTCTTCAGGGCAAAACCGCTTCGCTCAAGATTCATAAAGAGAACGGAACACTGCAGGAAGAAAGAACGTTTCCTCGTTCTGCTGACCCTCGACAATCCAAGGGTTGAAGCTGCGATCTGGCGACCAATCAATTGCATTGTGAATGGTTGATCGCTCCTAACCACGAAATTCATTGGTAGGGCTGCTTGCCTTGATCCGAGCTGACTTGGGTTGATGAATTAGGCACCTGCCCATGCTCACCTTGGAGCGGGTCGAAATTTATCTGATCAGATTCGCTAGCAAGCTGTATTGCTCCCGCAGTTTTCTGAGGTCGCGCGTACCCCTGTTTTCCAGGCACAAGAAGGTTTTTGCCCATTCTTGGTGGCTCCTATCAGCTCGTCAATTTTCAAATGCAAAATATCGTTGTCACGGCTTTGAGTGTTTTGAATCAGGTACATCATCAGGAACGTAATGATGGTGGTAGACGTATTTATGATCAGTTACCACGTATCGTTGTGGTGAAAATCAGGCCCTGTGAACGCCCACACGATGATCAGTACGATGGCGGTACCAAAGGTTTTCGAACTCCCAGCCCAGTGAGAAGCGATTGGCAAAATTGTGAAAATTTCATGATGGAGACCTCTTGGGGGACTTACCCCATAGACCATATGTTGAAATTTTTTTTTACATTTTCTCACTGGCCTGGGTGCCGCTCACGATTGTTTGCGGACAAAGACCTCGAGCGCGTCGCGATTCATTTCGACGCTCCTTCATCCGCAACAAACTAAACTCCGGCAATCTCAGCTTCATCGTCGTTGGGTAACGCCGCTTTGTCATTACCTGGCGTGAGAATGACCTTCCTGCAATCTTCTTCCTTCTTGTCGAATATTTTGTACCCCTCGGCAGCCTGCTCAAGCCCCATTCGATGACTGATGATGATTTCGGGGGACAGGCGACCGCTCTCGATATGTTCGAGAAGTTCTGGAAGATAGCGCTGAACGTGGGTTTGCCCCATTTTAAAGGTAAGGCCCTTGTCGAAGGCGTCGCCAAACAAGAAACCATGGATGAATCCGGAATACACGCCAGGCACGCTTACCACACCTCCGCGCCTTACCGCTGCAATACACTGTCGCAGTGCCTTACCGCTGCTGCCTTCGAGCTTGAGCGTGGCAAGCACGGTTTCAGTAGTACTGCCCTTTGCCTCGAAACCAACGGCATCCACGACGCCGTCGACACCGCGCATCCCTCTGGTCTGGCGGATGATAGTATCTGCAGGATCGTCGTCTTCGTCGAAATTGATCGGTATCACCCCATAAGTTTCTTGGGCGTAGGCCAGGCGGTAGGGGTGGTGATCGACCATGAAGATCTGATCTGCGCCGAGCATCCTTGCGCAGGCCGCACTCAATAGACCGACGGGCCCGGCGCCATAGATAGCAATGCTGGAGCCTTTTTGGATTCCAGTATTGGTCACGGCCTGAAAAGCAGTGGGCAGGATGTCAGAGAGGAACAATACCTTTTCGTCCGAGAGTGTCCCAGGCACTTTGAAAGGCCCGGTGTTGGCTTTAGGCACACGAACATACTCTGCTTGCCCACCGGGTATGCCGCCGTACATATGACTGAAACCAAAAAGCGCGGCGCCCGGGGGAATGGCCTTTTTATTCAGGATCGCCCCACGCCCTGTATTGGTCGTTTCACACGCCGCGAACAAATCCATCTGGCAGAAAAAACAGCTGCCACAAGCGATCACGAAAGGGATTACGACGCGGTCGCCTGGCTGTACGGCAGTTACCGATGATCCCGCGTCTTCAACAATCCCCATGAACTCATGACCGAAGATATCGCCGTGTTCAACGGTAGGGATTTTTCCGCGATAAAGGTGAAGATCGGAGCCACAAATTGCAGTAGCTGTGACTCGTAGGATGACGTCATCGCTTTCCTCAATTCTTGGGTCGGGAACCGTATCGACTTTCACGCTGTGGGCGCCGTGGTAGGTAAGTGCTCTCATGACAAACAACCCCTTCATTGGCTTATTGGTAAATGGGAGAGGGGTGAGAATCGATACAAGTTCAGAGTGATAGAGAATGTTGAGACTGGCGGTCAGGCACTGGCTGAAATAGAGATCTTGCGAGCGTGCTGTAAAACTTCACCCGTTGCCGAGAGTAGCGTCGATTTTGGCAGTAAAAGATTGTGATTCGTGCCAATTCGATGGCTGTGATTGGGCGACGCTAAAACTTAAAAATACCGCTTCGTCAGATCTTGTGAACCTATTCTGTGGCTGACTGCTCCACCAAGAAATAGACGGGTGGGCGTATGAAATGAATGCCTTTAAAAATCTACTGACACCGGCGCAAGAGACGAGACTACGTGCCCTTGATGCTTGGCATCGCGCCTTGGAAAACAAGCAGCTACGTATGGACTGCCCTGATGCTTATCTTGACGAACTGATTCGTCAAAGCGACGAAATGGATCGGTTAAGCATCGTGACTTGGATTGAGTGGCGAGATCTCAGGATGCAAGCTGATCAAGCTTATCTCCGCGCAGTCGCAGGGGAAGATTACCAGGTTGGTAGTAACGGGAAAGCCGAGAGTATTAGTTATGGCCATCGCTGACGACACAGTCACTTATCTCCGTAAGCATTCCTTGGTTTTGACCACGGCGGAATCGTGCACCGCCGGGAAAATCGTGACGCTGTTGTCTGAGGTAGAAGGCAGCGGCGAGTTCATCGAATGTGGCTACGTCGTGTATTCCCCGCAGGCCAAGCAACGTCTCCTGCATGTAAGCGCCTACACCATCGAAACTTTTAATCTGACGAGCGTGGAGGTTGCCAGGGAAATGGCCTTAGGCGCCCTTCAAGACAGCACCGCTAACGTCGCAGTAGCCACGACGGGCATTCTCGGCCCAGAGGATGTTGAAGGCATTCCGGCGGGCACCATCTGCTTCGCTTGGGCGTTTCAATCTAAAGAAGTCAAAAGCGTATTTTGTCACGAGCATCGTTTTTTCGGCACCCGTTGCCAGGTACAAACAGAGGCAACAGAGTATGCATTACGACGGCTACCCCATTTCCATAGTCAGGCATTGCTTGGAGAGTGAGGTGAAAACGATGAAGGATGATGCCGAGCACCCGGATCTACAGAGTCGTGATTACCCAATTCGCGAAGACATGTCCTACCAGATCAAGGTTTGGCGTTTTGAGCGGATCGGTTGGTACTTACTGGTGTTGCTGATGGTGTGCGGCTTGATTGGTCTTTTCTCTCGGGGGCTGCTCAGTACCCGGGATGTAAATAGTGTGGATGGCAACATCAGAGTGGAATACGAGATGCTCCACCGTAACGGCTCAATGAATTCGATGAAAATCAGCGTGAACGGAAAACCTGAAACCCAAATCGAACTGGATTTGTCCGGGGAAATGTTAGAGGGCTTCAGCATCGAGTCGCTGCAGCCTGAACCGTTGCGCAGCAGAAGTTTGTCCCAAGGCATGCGCGTGTGGGTACAGACCGACAATCAGGGTAAAGCCACTCTGTATCTCACGCTGCGTGGCGATGGCTTAGGTTTCTTTCGGAGTCTAATCGCTACGCCTGGCAGCCTTGGCGTAACACTTGATCAGTTCATTTTCCCCTAGGTGACCCTATGGATTCGGTATTGCGTGCGGCAGCGATGTACGTGGCGCTCATGGTGCTATTCAAGATTGCCGGCCGACGCTCATTGGCCGAACTGACGACCTTTGATTTAGTCCTGTTGATGATGATCAGCGAAGCCACCCAGCAAGCGCTGCTTGGTGACGACTTTTCCTTCACCAATGCAATACTCGTCATTGTGACACTGATCGCCATCGACGTCGGACTTTCCCTGCTCAAACAGCGTTCCGGCTGGTTATCAAGGCTGATCGATGGTGAGCCAACGATTATCGTCGAGAATGGCAAGCTCTTGCGCGAGCGTTTTCGCCATGCACGGTTAGTGGAAGCAGATGTCATGGAGGCCGCGCGCTCCAGCCAAGGCATCGAGAAGCTGGAGGAGATCAAGTTCGCGATCATTGAACGCAATGGCAAGATTTCCATCATTGCCCGAGAGGATAATTTCTGACTCTCGCATGCGTACTGAGATTTGCTTGGAACACCCTGATTTGTCTGAGGCCTAAGGATTAACAGTCTCAGGAGGGTTGAATCATGTCCGAAGCTACCAGCTATTTTGCTATTGCCTGCGCCGTTATTATTTTGCTCGTTGACCTGTGGGCCATGATCAGTGTGTTCCGGAGCGACAAATCAGTGGGCGTAAAAGCCGCCTGGGCCATCGGCCTGATTGTCTTTCCTGTGGTCGGTTTGATCGTCTGGGGTGTTGCTGGGCCTCGCGGCATCAAGGAGGGGCCTACGTCACCTGAACACAGTAAAGGCTAATTTCGCTTCTTCAATCATGTTGGAGGTTTTGAAAATCCGAGCTGCGCTTGTCTCCGATGGTTGTGGCTCGACGACTTCAGTCGAGCCCTTCACCGAAGGTTCGAATGATGCAGTTCGGAAAGGAGAACACCTCTACGTTCTTTGCTTCATGACGGTATGATCAACACCAATCAAGACTACAAGATCTCCATGACGCGTATAGCGTTGAAGATTAACCAGCGCTGAATGCAGCAAGCGCCTATTACAATTATTTTGCTTCCTCATTGTTCAGCCGGCGTGAGTTTGCCTGCCGAAGGCTTGAGTTGATCTTGGAGACGTTTCGCCGCCTGCTCCTGCTTCAAAATGGACGGCAACTCGTCTTCAGCAAATTTTTTCAGCTCCGGCCTCTCCGAAGAAATGGCTTCCTTTTTGAACAGGAAAACTTTCTGTTCGAGGGTTTCAGCCTGACTATCAATGTAGATCCGATCGAATGAATTATCACGGGATTCCAGGCGCATCTGCTTGGCTTTGCCTGCCAGAGAAGCTTCTGCCGGTACCTCCATATGCAATTGCTCACCGAGTGCCTTGAGTTTTTTGTACAGCTCCTCATTCTTGTCGATCATCTGATGGGCGAAGCTCTTCACTTCTGGCATCTGGCTTTTCTCCAATGCCACATTCGCGCCTAAGATCTGGAATACGCTCTGTTGCGCGGCCTCTTCCAGGAAAGCGTTGACGGTGATCGCGTTAGCCATCGCGCCGCAAAGGCTTAACCCAAACGCTACAATCCATTTCACTCTTTTCGAATTCATGTCGGACGATCTCTTTGCGTACAGATTCAGGGCTGTTGGTAATGCCCAGGGACATTGTCGCCTTCTTCCATCTTGGTTATTTTTTGAACCTGAACATCACTCAAACGAGCGCCCTTGAGTTCAGCAAAGGTCTGTGTGACTAACGCCTCTGCTTCGCTGGGCGCGAGGGTTTCTCTGTCGTCTTCCAGGGTTCGACTTTGTGGCTGGTTGTCAACAATGAAACTGACGATGAATCTCGGCTTATCGAACATGGTGCGATCCTTTAGTAAATATTCGGAGACCGACCCTCAGCGTTTCGTTAGTCGATCATTGTCAGCGGGGCCAGGAGTTACACGCGCACCGCTCTGTTGATCAGACTTCTCACGACTCACTCGCTGATCATCCGTCAGCCCGTCGCCCTCACTTGCGTTCTTCGAACGCTTTTCGGGTTGACTGGTCGGCTGCTGGATAAGATCAGTTGCCTTTACTTTGGACATGCCTTTTACCTCGATTGTTTTCAGTTTTTTTCCGGTAGGGTGAAGAGAAATCACTTAGCGCTTATAGGGGCTGACGCTGCCATCGACAGGTTGTTCCTTTGATTTGCTAAATGGTTGGAGGCCGTTCCATTCATCGTCTGATTCCAGATCGTGGTGCCTATTCCAAACATATTCGCGTGCAAAAAGACGAGGAGTCGATAGAGAAAGCATTGCCAATCTACGGCCGTCGCCGTCGCTCCTGGGGCGCCATCCGTGCCTCGACCACTTGTCGTCAATCAGAAGAGATTTTTGAAATTTCTAACGGGCTGTTGCTTCACAAGAAGTAGGCGCGTGAACCTGCTTGGGGCGGCGCCTCAATCTTTAAGCCTGAGGAGATTTGTCATGTTTTTGCATAACAAGCGACTTCAATACACCGTGCGCGTCGCCCAACCTAACCCCGGATTGGCCAACCTTTTACTCGAACAATTCGGTGGGGCACAAGGTGAGCTAGCAGCAGCTTCACGTTACTTTACCCAAGCCTTGGCGGAAGACGATCCTGGCCGTAAGGATCTGTTGATGGACATCGCCACCGAGGAGCTCAGTCACCTAGAAATTGTCGGCTCGATCATCGTCATGTTGAACAAAGGGGCAAAAGGCCAAATGGCCGAAGGCGTCGAGGAAGAGGGGGAGCTATATCGCTCCATCAACGGTGCCGGTAACGACTCTCACATCACCAGTCTGTTGTACGGTGCCGGCGCGCCTCTGACCAATTCGGCAGGCGTTCCATGGTCGGCAGCTTATGTCGATACCATTGGCGAGCCCACAGCTGACATGCGCTCCAATATTGCCGCCGAGGCCCGCGCAAAAATCGTTTATGAACGTTTAATGAATGTCACCGACGATCCAGGCGTGAAGGAAGCCTTGGGTTTTTTAATGACGCGAGAGATTGCCCACCAGCTGTCTTTTGAAAAAGCATTGCATGCCATTCAGCCAAACTTCCCACAGGGCAAGCTGCCGGGTATGCCCGAATTCACCAACGTCTACTTCAACATGTCTCAGGGGGAAGGCAGCACGCGCGGCCCTTGGAATCAGGGAGACGCTTGGGAATTCGTGGAAGATCCCACGCCAGCAGTCGATGGCGGTGATGGCATGGCAAGCGTGAAGTTAAGTGCTGAAGACGATGCACTACTGATGGATATGAAAGCCAGAACAATGTCCGATCCGGACAGTAACCCGGTCACCGGTGCCGACCTTGGCGCGGGTGTACAGATCGAACCTGAAGCGTGAGGAAACCACAGCCTACCCCTGTGGGACGCGGTGTTCCTTTACTCAGCTTATTGAGGTGAACGTGATGATCAACTATTTCAAATCCGATCGATTCGATGTGGGCTCGCCAAATCTGTTTCTTGCGACGGCTTTGTCCTTTGAACGTCAGGCCTCGCGTGTCTCCAGAGAGTTACGCACTAACCTCAACAAATCTGCAATCCGCATGGCTCTTAGTTAGGAGGTCGTATGTCCGAACCGTCCGCTCCTCTTCGGTCACCGGGAAGGTCTTGGATTGTCCAGATTTCTCAGTCGGGATGGATGGGCCGGTTCTTTTGGTGTGTGCTGGCAAGCGTCGTAGCTCTGCTGATCATCAGCGGCTACGGCGCCTTCGTGGGTGCCAGAAGGGACTATCTGCATCTGGCTTTCTTGGGCGGCCTGGCAGGGTTTGCCGCCACTGCACTGGGGGCAATTGCCGCGATCATCCTTCGCGACATTGCCTCCCGCACGCAAGACATTATGTTGGGTTTCTCTGCTGGCATGATGCTCGCTGCCAGTTCGTTTTCGCTCATCCTTCCGGGGATCAAAGCGGCTCAGCAGATATCGAACAATCAGTTGCTGGCGGCGAGCATTGTGGTGCTCGGTGTGGCGTTGATGATTGGTCTGGATCGCTTTGTGCCGCATGAACACGTGGAAAGCGGGAAGCGTGGCCCCGAGGCTCGGCGCATTAATCGTATCTGGCTGTTTGTGCTTGCCATCACGTTGCACAACCTGCCGGAAGGCATGGCGATCGGCGTCAGCTTCGCGACTGGGGATATGAAAGTAGGTTTGCCGCTGACCACCGCTATTGCCATTCAGGACATTCCAGAAGGGCTGGCGATTGCCCTGGCGCTGAGGGTGACCGGCATCTCGGCGTTTCGTGCAGCGCTGATAGCAGTCGGCTCTGGATTGATGGAGCCGTTGGGGGCCGTTATCGGTTTGGGGATTTCCAGCAGTTTTGCTTTGGGTTATCCCATCGCCCTCGGCCTGGCAGCAGGCGCGATGATCTTCGTGGTCTCGCACGAAGTCATTCCGGAGACCCACCGTAACGGTCACGAAACGCCGGCGACTCTAGGGCTGATGCTGGGCTTTGGGGTAATGATGTTTCTCGATACGGCGTTTGGATGAATACGCAAGCACCACCGTCGCAAAAAATTTGAACACGTAACGACGGCCATCGGTCATTTCTTCATGCAGGCCACAAGTGTGGATATGCAAATGATGCGTTCCGCTACGGTGACGCGTACACAGTGGAGAGGAGTATTTCAAATGGCTAGAAAAACTGTTGAAGACCTGTTTATCCACGAGCTATCGGATATGTACAGCGCCGAAAAACAAATCACCCGGGCATTGCCTCGGATGGCGAGAGCGGCAACCAATCCGTTGCTGGCTGATGCTTTTACCTCGCATCTGGAGGAGACCCAGGGACAAATCGAGCGCATTGATCAACTGGTGGACTTGACCGGTATCAAACTCAAAAGGATGAAGTGCGTGGCCATGGAAGGCTTGGTCGAAGAATCAAAAGAGTTACTCGAAGAAATCGAGAAGGGTGCCGTGCTGGATGCCGGCCTGATTGCTGCGGCACAGAAGGTCGAGCACTACGAGATTGCCAGCTACGGCACGTTGATCGCAATGGCCAAACACCTCAAACTGGATGATGCCGTGACGCTTTTGGCCGCTACGCTGGCCGAAGAAAAGGGCGCAGACGAAAAGCTGACGAAGATTGCTGAACAAGGCGGCAATCAAGCGGCGACGATGGAATCCAAATAAGGCTATGGCGATCGAACCAGGACGACGTTGTGACTGCAACGTCGTCTGGTTTTTTCCTTTTTTCCTATTTTACTTTTTCGCTTCAAGGTTCGGATCATCTGAACGTACAAGGAAAGCTTGGGTGAGTTCAGGAAGATGCTCAAAGAGCCACGCAGCCATCGCCTGCTCCTGCGGCAAAATTTCTTCGCAAGCGGCTTGCGTCAGCGAGTCTCCCGCAGATTTTGCGGCAGCAATCAGAACGGTGTACGAGGCGATCTCGACGTTTTCAAAAACATAGCCCGCCATTGCGCCTTTGATGACTTCATCGCTCATCAATGAGCCGCCAACGGCTTGGCCAAACGCCATCAATTTGCCGGTCATATCTTTTATGGTGGATGAACTGCCGCCGAGCCTGCTCAGGCATTCGTCGATCAGCTTCTGCTGACCCAGCGTCCCCTGGATGTGAAAGTCAATGCGGGCCTTAAGTTTCGGATAATGCTCCAATCGCTCGGATTGAGCTCTGAGCATTTTTTCGGCTTGTTGCTCCATTGCATGCGCATCCCGCAGCCAGTCGAGCAGATTTTCTTGTGGAGTAGCCATGTTTGCATATCCTCTTAGGCGTGTAAGAGGTTGATGCAACGGAGCATGTTGAGTTCATCACTATGGATAACCGGTAAAATTTTGAGCATCAACAAGGGAGGGGTGGTCGAAACAGCAAATGGCGATAGCCGCGTTTTTACTGTTCTGCTCAGCGTCTCAGCTGCTGCATTCAAACCGCAGGAGAAAGGCAATGATTGACGAAACGGAAATCCGTGAAAGAGCGTATGCCCTATGGGAAAAGGATGCATGTCCCGACGGCGCTGATCACTTTTATTGGTATTTAGCCCGTGATCAACTCGAAACGGCGCTACAGCCATTGCATAGCGAGCGTGATGGTGAAGGGGAGGAGGAAGAGGGCAGTGTGGGTAACGGAGTTTCTGCAACAGTGGGTGAAGGGCCGTAACTTCAGGAGAAGGATTATGCCTGGAGCATACGTTTGTTCCTCCCGGCTCGGCCCATCACCATCGCTCGGCGCGGCGCTTAATCAATCAGTGACGGCAGGAATGGCTCTGTATCGAAGTATGAGGGTCAGCATCGAATGAGATGCCAGCGAACCTCTCCCTTGTCTTTCTGAATTCTGCGTTGAGGCAAAAAAAGCCCGCACATCTGCGCGGGCAATGAGGACATAGGCAGCCTGGCATGGCCAGCACAGGCATAACTTTAAGAACGCTTTTTATCGAAAGAGGTTCGCCCCGTTTTTTACGGACTGGAGGATAACCGACGGACGGCTTTGATCTCCAAGAACAACTGGTGGCGGAGTGATTCTTTCAGCAGGCATGAGCAATGATTGCGTTGGTGCCGCTCCAGACGTCTCTCACCTATAGGTCGCTCACGGTTCATCGGCTGCACCCGCAAATTTAGGAACACAGTCGTCGTCATGGCTCTCTAATGACTACCAATCATGGAGCCATGGTCATGTACGAAAATCGAAAAGGGCAAGCCTTAGCAGGCTGGCACAAACTTCTGGAACGGCCAGAAATCCGAATGACCGCCCAAGAGCAATATGAGGAACTGCTGCGCCTCGCCGAGGAATATTCGAAACAAGGAATCATCGATCGAGACGAAAGAAAACACTTGGTGACCGAAGCCACTCAGCGCTATGCCCAGGCGGTCGTGGGCGTTGGAGAAGGAACTTGATGATTAGCTGGTGACTCCCGGGGGCTTTCCTATTCGTCACCAGTTCGCCGTATGTCGACGGAGACGAACAGGCGCTTCCTATGTGCACGGAGGTATCGGTCATGTACACCGCAGTGAAAATGTTGGCGTATTCCAAATGGCATGAGCTGTTGACCAACCATGAAAACGCTATGGACGCCGAGGAGCGGTATGACGAATTGCTCAACCTGGCTGTCGAATATTGCAGCCGAGGAATCATCAACTCGTCAGAGCGAATCACCTTGATAGAAATGGCGACAACGGCCTATACGCGCTCGATTGCCGAGTCCTGAATTGTTCAAAACGTTGGTTGCTCTAGGATTTAATGAACATGCCTTCATTACTCTGGCAGACCACAATGGCTGCTCGAAATCGGATAAAGGCGTCCCTTATTAATCAGAGTTTTCCGATTTCGCCTGTGGCTTCTGCGATCATCAGTAATGTGTTTTCCATCTCCTTTACGGCGGCCTGAAGCTTTTGGAAGGACAGCTGAATAGCCTCCGAGCTGTCCACGGTTTGGTGCCCCCGCAGGGAATGGTTTTGCTCATCTTTTTCCAAGGATTCAACAGCGTTTCGCAACGACTGAAGCTTGTCGAATAAGCCATCAAAATGAGTACCTAAATGATTGCTCACGAGTGCATCCTCCTTTGAATTGCCCTTGATGAAGAGACTTGCCGGCCAGCTAAAAAATGCTGCGGATTAGGGAAACGGGATTCGATTCACGCAGACTTCAAATCGGCGGAACTAGCGACTGATGATGGGTCTCTCACAAGAAGGATTTGAGGGTGGCCGGTATGAGCGATGCCTTGGATGACTATCACAAAAAGCGTGATTTTGATGCTACGCCCGAGCCCTCAGGCGCGAAGAAGGTGCGAAGGAAAAAATCCAGCGCTGAGCATGCTTTGCAATTTTGCATACAAAAACACGATGCGACGCGCCTGCACTATGACTTTCGTCTCGAATTAGAAGGCACGCTCAAAAGTTGGGCCGTACCCAAGGGCCCAAGCCTCGATCCCCAGGTAAAACGACTGGCTATGGAGGTCGAAGATCATCCGCTCGACTACGCCACCTTCGAAGGCAACATTCCTGAAGGTCATTATGGTGCCGGAGACGTCATCGTTTGGGATCGCGGCGTGTGGAAGCCCATCGGTGATCCGATTGATTCCTTTAAGAAGGGAAGGCTTAAGTTCGAACTGGAAGGTGAAAAGCTCAATGGCGTGTGGAATCTCGTTCGAACGCATCAAGAAGGCAAACAAAAGCCCTGGTTTCTCATTAAGCATAAAGATGCGTCAGCGAGACCAGAGGCTGATTTTGACGTTGTTGTTGCGTTGCCTGACTCCGTCCTCAGTGATCGCACCATCATCCCTAAACGACGTGCCGGCAAGGCTGCTGAAGCCAAACCGGTAAAGGCATTGCCCTCCCAACGCGGTAAGTCATCCTCAGGAAAGCTGAGTGGCGCGAAGGCTGCTGCACTTCCCGACTTGATAAAGCCGCAGTTGGCGACATTGGTCGAGACAGCTCCAATGGGGGAGTGGCGCTACGAGATAAAATTTGACGGTTATCGGATGCTCGCTCGCATTGATAACGGAACAGTAAAGCTATTCACTAGGAATGGTCATGACTGGACGGCCAAGCTCCCCCGGCAAGCGGAAGCACTGGCTAGCCTGGCGCTAGACTCTGCATGGTTGGACGGTGAGGTCATCGCTGCCGATGAGGATGGCGTTCCCAGTTTCCAAATTCTGCAAAATGCCTTCGAATCGGGTAAGAGCGGGGCCATAGTTTTTTATCTTTTCGACATGCCCTACCTCAACGGCATAGATCTCAGAGAGGTAGCGGTCGAGGATCGCAGGGTCGCGCTTGCAAAGGTATTGGAGCGCAGCGAGGACGACATTCTTCGCTTCTCGGAAGACTTTGGCGAAGACGCCAGTGATCTGCTGACGAGCGCCTGCCAAATGAAGATGGAAGGCTTGATAGGTAAGAAGCTCGGAAGTCTGTATGTATCCCGCCGCTCGGATGACTGGATCAAGCTCAAATGCAAGCATCGTCAGGAATTTGTAGTGGTCGGTTACAGCGACCCCAAAGGTGCTCGGAGTCTATTTGGAGCTCTGCTATTAGGACTTCACGATAAAGACAGCGGTGAGCTTCGCTATGCCGGAAAGGTCGGAACCGGCTTCAATGAGAAAACCCTCAAATCTATTTATACCCAACTCACGCCATTGGAAGTCGATAAGCCGGCTGTCGTGAATCCACCGAAAGGTTTCGAAGCCAAGGGTGTTCACTGGCTCAAGCCAGAATTGCTTGCAGAAGTGGCTTTCGCAGAGATAACGAAGGATGGCTCGGTCAGACACTCGGTGTTTCATGGCCTTCGCAATGACAAACCGGCAAAAGAAATCACCGAGGAGAAAGCAAAACCTGTAAGCGAAGTGGATGGCGCGGCTCCTTCGAGGCGCCCCACGAAAAAGAAAAGCCAGGAACTCGCCGGCAAGATTCGGATTACCCATCCCGACCGCATAATAGATGCCACCAGTGGGTCGACGAAAATGCAGCTTGCGCAATACTACGCCGGCATAGCGCAATGGATTCTTCCTACGCTTAAAAACAGGCCCGTGGCTCTTGTCAGGGCACCCGAGGGGATCGCGGGTGAACTATTCTTTCAGAAAAACTCGGAGCGGTTAGCCATACCCGGTATCGAAACAGCGGCAGCCGAACCTGTGATGCTAGTCAACAACGTCGAAGCGTTGGTGGGCGCCGTGCAGATGAATTCGATTGAGTTCCATACCTGGAACGCGACTTCGCGGAATTTGGAGCTGCCTGACCGTTTTGTATTGGATCTCGATCCCGACCCAGCACTGCCCTGGAAAAGCATGGTCGAAGCAACAACACTCACCCTCACAGTCCTTGATGAATTGGGGTTGAAGTCTTTTATCAAAACCAGCGGTGGCAAAGGGATTCACGTTGTAGTCCCACTGACGCCAAAGGACGATTGGCCGTCAGTGAAGGACTTTAGTCATGCGATTGTTAGGTATATGGCGAAGCTCATACCTGATCGGTTCTCTGCCGTCTCTGGGCCAAAAAATCGCATTGGAAGAATTTTTATCGATTACCTACGTAACGGTAGAGGCGCTACTACGATCAATGCGTTTTCGGTACGAACCCGAGAAGGCTTGCCGGTGTCAGTACCTATTTTTAGGGAAGAGCTGAACGAGATCAAAGGAGCCAATAACTGGAATATTCACAATCTCCATGAGCGCCTGGGGCAGCTTGATGCGGATCCGTGGGCCGACTTCTCCAAAACTAAACAGACCATCACGAAGGACATGCGTCGAAAAATTGGAATGAAAATGTAAGTTTGGTCGGGCCTCAATTAGCCTTCGCAATCGTAAATGCTTTCATGACTGATCGATTCAGGGCGATGCTTCCGTCCAGTCCAACGAGGCGGTTTCGCGCCATTTGACCTCAGTAATTCCGTATTTTTCCGCTTGCGGCTTGGAGATGACCTTAAGCGGGGGACGTCCGGGTTTTGGGATTGGAGCGATGCCGGCATCGCAGCTTGCCCAATGCCATGCCTCTACGTTACCCATGGCTTGGGCACGGATGATGAAAGACTTCGGCTGACCATGAAGTTTGTAGTCGATGATGAAAATATCTGTGCGTGCCATGAGGATCTCCTTACGTTCTTACGCAAATGAGTCGCGTCGTCACAAAAAAATCAAAGCGTTGTTCTTTGGGCGGATTCAACCGGTCGTCGCAACACTGGATTGTTGTACAGACTTTAGATACTCATTCAGTGCTTCGGCAGGTGTTTTCCAGCCGAGTGTTTTTCGAGGTCTAGTGTTAAGTACGTGAGCTACCGCCTGTATTTCTTGAGCACTCCAACGAGAGAGGTCAGTGCCTTTCGGGAAGTATTGCCGTAGAAGGCCGTTCGTATTTTCGTTTGTGCCGCGCTGCCATGGACTATGTGGATCAGCAAAGAAAACCTTTACTCCGGACTCGATGGTAAATCGAGCGTGATCCGACAGCTCCTTTCCACGATCCCAGGTCAAAGATCGCCACAGCTCGATGGGAAGATCAGTCACCGTCTTCTTCAATGCATTGGCCATACTAACAGCCCCATAGCCAGCCAGCGCCGGGCCGTTCTTCGTGCGGGGAATTAGCCCATAACCTTTCTCGCGGGGCAGATGGACGAGCATGGTAAATCGAGTTGAGCGCTCGACCAGAGTTCCAATCGCAGAACGGTTCAGACCGATGATCAGGTCGCCCTCCCAATGCCCGGGTACAGCCCGATCTTCTACCTCAGCAGGGCGACTGGAGATCATGACGTCCTCGCTGACGTGTGCCCACACTTTGGCCTGCGCTCTGGCTCTCGGCACGCGCAATGCTCGTCCTGAGCGCAGGCAGCTCACCAGTTCGCGCTTGAGAGCTCCTCGACCCTGAATGTAGAGCGCCTGATATATGGCTTCATGAGAGATGCGCATGGATTCATCATCCGGAAAATCGATCTGGAGCCGGTTGGCAATCTGTTCAGGCGACCAGCCATTGACCCATTTACGGTCACTGCGATGCGGTTTATTTCGACCTTTGAAGGGCGCTTGCCGAGGCCCAGAGATCTCACGACCATCGGCGTCTTGAACCTTGCCCTCAAGGCGGTCGCGTACGTACTGGTGCAGTCGCGGGTTAGTGACCAGCTTTGCTGGTTTCGGTCTCTTGGCCACCAGTTCTGCCTTCCATTGCGCTACTGACGCTCGATATTCAAGCCGACCGCAACGGGTAGCAGCATTTCGTGTCAGCTCCCGTGAAATTGTCGATGGGCTTCGTCCAAGGCGACGGGCGATCTCACGAACGCCAACACTTTGCGCTCGAAGCAGCCCAATCTCTTCTCGCTCTGCAAACGATAAGTAACGTCCTGATATGTGATTCGACATGAATAATGGCATCCCGCCTCGATGACGGAACCAGCGTGTACCTACCGCTGTTGATACGCCAACGGCATGTGCTGCCTTTTCGCTTGTGATGCCTGTTGCAATCTGCACCCAAAATAGCCGCTCGATCTCATTACGAAGTGAGGGTGGAGAACGCATCGCTCCCCGGCCCGTCAATTTTTGCATCCATCCTGCGGGTCGTCCCATAAACACCTCGATCAAGGTGTTGCGACGACCGGTTGAATCCGCCTTGAATCGGAGAGTCAGGTTGAAGGAGTGACGTCACTGCGATGACCAGGTCATCCAGCGACCATGGTTTGAGCAGGTAAATGGCTGCTGCAGGCACCGCCTCTGGGCCGATCAGATAGCCCGACGTGAGAATTGCCTTGATGCCCGGCCACCTGCTGCTGACCATTTCGATGAATTCGATACCTTGAATTTGCCCCAATACACCGTGGTCGACGATGACTAGGCAGCACTGGTCATTTGCTCGAAGCAAATGGGTTATTGCGACGTCCGCTGAGTCGAACGCCGAGACCTTGGCGCCCATCTCTTCAACGATTTCCACCATCAGCGAGCGCAAGGTGGGATCGTCTTCGATCACGAGCACTTCACCCTGAAACGGCAATATGCCTTCCCAGTTTACGTGCATGCATAAGCTCCTTACCCACACATAGGACGATTTTAAGAGTCGAGAGCTGAGTGTATGTCCAATCCGCTAGACTGCAGCTCTAAGTGAGATTTGTATGACATGGATCAAGCGAGTTTGTTTAGAGACAGAGGACGTACACTTGGTAGCTGACCTTGAAAGGATCGACGCTCGTATCGTCTGGACGGCGACGAACCCAGTGGTCACCAGTGCCCGCCGGGACTACAGATGTCGAGGGGGGTTGGCGAATACCTGGTCAATCTTGGCGCTTCACTTGGGTTGCCTGCGCTGAACCCACAAATGAGTGCCAGCGTCTCTCTTTGACAACCGGTGTGTACTGGAGGGATCAAGTTGGAGTACATCGATTACGTGCAACGGCCAGCAATGGTGATACCAGTAGCGTCTGCATGGTTTATCGGTTTGCAACGAGCGTACCGGCGGATGATTCCTTTTTGGGGATTCATCCTCAGCAATGCGCTATGGGCGGTCTGGGGTCTTCACGCTGATGCCTACGCTCTGATCCTTCTTGAGTGCATACTTTTGGGGATGAACGCCCGAGGGTTTAAAAAGAATTTCGATGGCCACCGTCAGTCCGGAGACTGCTCGTTCTCCTTCCCCTTCGAGTTTTTCCTGAGCCCCCGAAGGTTCATCAGGAAAAGACAAACCTGCAAGACGATCAATGCATACGCCCTTGCATCGACTCCCCAAATAACCCACAAAACGTTGCTCAAACTGAAGCATATAAACCCGATCATCCGCCGTCTTGGCCGCTGCGATCCGATTAGCCATGCGGCGAGCACGGTCACAACCATCGCTGGCCATTGAACCCAATCCAGATAAGCCAAAATATCCTCCCAGCACAGTTCCGTGAGCCGAATCGCTATGTGGATGCCCCGTTAGTCAATCGGGCTTCTAATGGTTGGGTACTGCCTTCGATTTCGCGAGAACGTAGCACGGGTGAAGCTGACCGTTTGGATGGGTGGTGACAACTACGGATATTAGTGACCAGCCTTCATGAAGCTTCATGTTTGCGTCACTGGCCGACAGTGCTTCCATGACTTGGGCTGTCTCGGACATATGCATTTTGGTAATTCCCGAATTTTTAGGTTCAACCGTTAGGCGCCGAGCGCGGATAGGGGTTCCTTTATCAATGCCCACTTTTGAAGCGTTCGCGATCGTGCTGGGTCTAAATTCATAATTGAGACCATCGCTTGAGGGTATGAACTGGTGAGCAAAATAATCAGCGCACATGACTTGCAGATTGACCTTCATAGTGCGAGCGAAGCCGGGCTGTTCAAATGGCTGCTCGCCAGTTTCCTAATGGGTACAAGAATTCAGGGTGCGATTGCCGCCAAGGCGTACCAGGTCATCGTCGAGCAGCATCAGCGGGACACACCACAAAAGCTCGCGAACTGCACCCATTGTCAGTTGGTCGCGATGCTCGGCCAGGCTCGATACGTTCGTTACGATGAAACCACCGCGTCGCGTTTGCTCGCATTGGCCAGAAAGCTCAGCGATGAATATGGCGGCAAGGTGAGCAACATCGTGGAAGCTAGCGCTGACCGCCAAGCACTCGAAAAACGCCTGTCTGAATTCGAAGGGATAGGGCCCAAGACTATCGAGATTTTTATGAGGGAAGCAGCTGCGGTGTTGTTTTGAACAGCTCGTCATGAGTCACCTCTCTAACCTTGGCAACCTTTCTTCCTCGCTGCAGGTGGCTCGGAAATAGATAGCGGCGCATTCACATAACTCATTGCTTCTACGTCCAAGGGCTCGACTGAGCGTCCGTCGAGCGTGCGCTTCATCGATTGAACATACGTTCCTGCCCCTCTGACCGACAAGTCCGCGCATTTCACGAGGCCAACGGATGATGGCCATACGTCGTCCTCGGTGAACATACTCGTGGCAAATGGCTCTACCGCAACACAGCCGGTGGAGTCGTTGTCCGAGGATCGGAAAGCACAGGCGCTTGAGACTTGGCATGCACTGTTGAGCAAACCGGAAATTCGAATGACTGCTGAGGAGCAATACGAAGAGCTGCTTCGACTTGCCGAGGAATATTTGAAGCAAGGTTTTATCGATCGTGAGGAGCGTAAGGGTTGGGTGAGTGAGGCGACGCAGCGATACGCACTGGCGGTCGAAGGCGTAGGGGCGGGAACATAATCCGACAGTCTCATAATTCACTAGGTCTACGTGCAGGAGACAATCATGAAAAAGCTCTATGCTTGCCTAACCCTCTGCGGCGTTTTTATGCTGCACGGTTGCTTTGACAGCTCGAAAAACACCACCAAAGACAATACCGATGGCAGCAAGTCCTCTGTGCAAATGCAAGAAGGCAAGGCTGAAGAGAGCAAGTAGCCGGGCTCACACCAGTACATCAGCATAGGGTGTCTGCGAAACCTGCTGGCCGCTCAACTCTGCAAGCTGACAGCCACAAGGCATTTTCTGCATGCATAGGCATCCATGGATGTTATACATCAATTTGTAATTCCAGATCTCCATTTGCCAATCTGCGTGTGTGCACAAGAGTACCGGTCAACGGCTGCTTTGAAAGCTGCGTGACGGTTATCGTATGCGCCTTAAAAAGGTCATCCGGGAAGGGGGCTTGCACCTGAACTTGAAAGGCACCTGGCGTAATCGGGATGATCAAAGCCTCGCATTCCACGCTTTTTGCGATGGGGCCAAGAAATGTGTCCAATAGATAATCCAAGCGTATGCGGCAGCTCATGAACAGACTCCGTTGAGTACAGTGGTCAGAGGATTCACATTCACATATTCGCTAGAGGGTATATGGAGTGTTGAAGGTCAACGCGGGGCGTCAGTGACCCCCGCGAATTCGTTTTTGTGTTCAGACTAATACGGCCGAGTTTTGCAAGCCTCATCAATGATGTCGATGAAGTCATCATGGGCAACCGGCTTGCTCACATGGTAATTGAAGCCCGATTGTCTGGTTTTTTGCTGGTCACTGCTGCTGGCGTAACCCGTGAGCGCAATGGCCGGCGTGTACTTGTGATGGGCGATCTGGCGAATGGCCTGGATCAACGCGTGGCCATCCATGACAGGCATGCCGATGTCGGAAATGATTACGTCGTAGCTGCCTTCTTTCGCGGCTTTGAGGGCCAGTAGCGGGTCGCTGAAGGCTTCCACGTGGGCGTCCTCCATTTCCAGCAGCATTTGCAACACCTCCATCACGTCTCGAGAGTCATCCACCAACAGCACTTTCTGGCCAAGCAGGCGCCCGGATTCAGCCGCGTTCTGGGCGTGATCAGCCGCAGTCTGATGGGGGTGGCACAGCGGCAGGCGGATGGAGAAAGTGCAACCGCAGCCAATGCCTTCGGAACGTACATCCACCGAGCCTCCATGGGCTTCAACCAGTTGCCGCACCAGCGACAGGCCAATGCCTAGGCCATCGCGCTGATGGGTGGCGTGCTGGTTTTCCGCCTGGCTGAACAGATCGAACACCTTGTGCAGGTTCTCTGCTTCAAGGCCAATGCCGCTGTCGATGACATCCAGTTGCGCCATGTCCTCGACACGGTGGGCGATCAGCTCAATGCGGCCATCCCTGGGGGTGAACTTCAGGGCATTGTTCACCAGGTTCCAGATGATCTGTTCCAGGCGCGTGCTATCAGCATCGACTACCAGCGGTGGCTCCGGCGGCTGTGGTACCTGCAGGACGATTTCGCAAGGGTGTTGATCGTTGACCACCACCGTGTGGATGTCCTGCAGAATCCGTCCCAGATCCACCGCCTGTTTTTTCAACTTGAGTT
The DNA here is from genome assembly GCF_046042685.1 of Pseudomonas sp. PLMAX. Lineage (NCBI taxonomy): Bacteria > Pseudomonadati > Pseudomonadota > Gammaproteobacteria > Pseudomonadales > Pseudomonadaceae > Pseudomonas > Pseudomonas sp. PLMAX. The sequence goes on from NZ_CP064949.1 coordinate 2,519,421, forward strand.
TGCCGGTGCGCACACGGGCAACGTCCAGCAAATCGTCGATGATCCGCGCCTGGCTCGATACCGCGTCGCAAATGGTATTGACCGCCTTCATCGCCGGGCTGACGCTTTTGGTCATCGGCAAGCGGCGCAGCAGTTCGGCGTTAAGTTGAATGAGGTTGAGCGGGTGCTTGAGCTCATGGGACATCACCGCAAAAAACTCGTCCTTAAGATGACTGCTGGTCTGGGTTTCGGCCAGCCGTTGGCTTTGTTCGTCGTGCAGGCGCTTGTGACCGGTGAGGTCGCGGGCGATCTTGACGTACCCCTTGAGGCTCTCGCCTTCAAGGCGGATGATTTCAGCGCTGCAGTAAAAACGACTGCCGTCCTTGCGCAGGTGCCAGCGTTCGTCTTCGCCTCGACCGTGCTCGCGCGCGGCGCGCAGCTCAATTTCCGGGGCGCCTGAGTTGCGTTCCTCGGGTGTGAAGATCAGGTCGTAATAGGCGCCGAGCACTTCCTCCTTGGCGTACCCGAAAATCAACTTGGCCCCGGTGTTCCAGTCGGTGATTACGCCGTGATCATCAAGGATGATAATGGCGAAGTCATGGGTGCTTTCGGCCACCAGGCGCATGCGCTCTTCACTGATGCGCAACTCCTCCTCGGCGGCACGGCGCTTGGAGATATCGATGAAGGTCAGCACCGTGCCGTCGATGTGATCCTCGCTGGAGCGGTAAGGCAATAGACGGGCGATGTACCAGCGCTGGTCGCTGCTGCAGACTTCACGTTCGATCATGTTCAGCGACTCGAAGACTGTCGCCGCATCCTCGGCTATCTCCGGGTAGTCCAGGCGGTGGGTGATGTCCATTAGCGAGCGCCCGGTGTCGACCGGCAACATGCTGAAAATCTCGGTGGCCCGTGGGGTAAACCAGCGGATGCGCATGTTGCGATCGACGAACACGGTGGCAATGTCGGTGGAGGCAATCAGGTTGGTCAGGTAGTCGTTGACCTTGTCGGTTTCTTCGACCTTGGCCTTCAGTTCGGCATTGACGGTCAGCAGCTCTTCATTGATCGATTGCAATTCTTCCTTGCTGGTTTCCAGTTCTTCGGTGGCTGAGCGCAGTTCTTCGTTGATGGCGTGCATTTCTTCATTGGAGGCCTTGAGCTCTTCGCTGGAGACTTCCGACTGTTCTACGGTCTCCTGCAACTGCAGCTTGGTGCGCTGCAGTTCATGCTCCAGGTTGGCCAGCATCTGGTTTTCGGTCTGGCTGGCAATGCCATCAAGCTGCGCTTGAGGATCGACCTCGCATTCCTCGAAGATCACCAGGGTGTATTCGCTGTCAGTTTCGTCATCCTTGTAAGGATGCACCTTCAGGTCGACCAGGTAACTGCGCTGCTCACGCTCGATGCGGATCTTGCGCGAGGTGACCGGCAGCCCGCTCTGCTGTACCTGGTATAGCGTGGTGCGAATGTCCAGACGCAGATCCGGGTGGGCCAGGGTCAACAGGTTGCGTGATAGCTCGCCGGCCACATAGCGCAGGAAGCGCCCGGCGCCTTCACTCATGTGCAGGATATTGGCGCTGGCGTCGACAATGATGCTCGGCGGCGCGGCCTTTTCCAGCGCCCGCAGGTGGATGTCGGCAAACGACACCTTGCGTGCCACGGCCGGTTGCAGGGGGCGGGTGGCGACGGTGGTGCGTGCATAACCACCGCGGGGCAGCGTGGGTGCGCGGCGGGGACTGCTGGACACGCTCTTGGCGCGGAAGATGCGGTTGCGTTTGTCCACCGGCGTAAACAGATCCAGGCAGCCATCGGCGGATTCCGAGGAACCGAGAAATAGGTAACCGCCAGGGCGCAAGGCAAAGTGGAACATCTGCATGATGTCGCGCTGCACCTCGCGGTCGAGGTAGATCAGCAGGTTACGACAGACGATCAAGTCGAGTTGCGAGAAGGGCGGGTCGAGCAACAGGCTGTGCTTGGCGAACAGCACTTTCTCGCGAATTTCCTTGCGCACGCGGTAGTGATGGTTTTCCAGGGTGAAATATTGGCGCATGCGCGGCGGCGGAACGTCGGTAATGATGGCCTCGGGGTAGACGCCACTTCGACCAAAGGCGATCGCGCGATCATCGATGTCGGTGGCAAACACCTGCAGCTTGGCCGGGCTGGACTCCAAGGTCATCTGTTCGGTCAACAGGATGGCCAGGCTGTAGGCTTCCTCGCCGGTGGAGCAGCCCGCCGACCAGACGCGTATTTCCTCCCGATGCGGCAAGGTGTCCTGCAGTGCTTTAACCAGATCGGGAATGACATTGCGTTCCAATGCTTCGAAGGCCTCGCGGTCGCGAAAGAAATTGGTCACGCCGATCAGCATATCCCCCAGCAACGCCTTGGTTTCTTCGGGGTGGGCCTGCAGATAGTCGTAGTAGGCGCCCAGATCCGGCTGTGCGGTCACCTGCAGGCGACGCTCGATGCGGCGCAGTACGGTGGCCCGCTTGTAGTGTTTGAAATCATGACCGGTTCCATTGCGCAGCTGGATCAAGATGTTTTGCAGCTGCTGCTCGGCCATGGCGGCATCACGCTCGGTAGCAGGAGGGGTGGTCTTGATTTCCGGGTCGTTGGCGGTGGGGAGTGTAATGGACTTGGAATTACGCCAGAGCTCCAGCAGCTTTTGCGGCATCTCCACCACAGGCAATACCAGATCGACCATCTGCGTATTGATGGCAGCACGGGGCATGCCGTCGTATTCGGCATCTTCCGGTGTCTGCACCAGGGTGATGCCACCTTGCTCCTTGATCCGAGAAAGCCCCACCGCACCGTCAGAACCAGTGCCGGACAGTATCAGGCAGAAGGCCCGCTCCTTGTGCACATCGGCCAGGTCTCGGAAGAACAGATCAATGGCAACATGTATCCCGGGAGGCCGATCCGATGGCGTCACCGACAGATAACCATCGTTCATCATCAGGTTGTGCGCCGGCGAGATGACATACACGGTGTTCTTTTCGATGGCGACGGTCTCGGTTACCTGCCGCACCGGCATTTTGGTGACTTCCTGAATGATCCGGTCGACTTGGCTGGGATAATCGGGCGACAGGTGAAAAATAATGACAAAGGCCATGCCATTGTCATGCGGCATGTGCTCAAAAAATGCTTTCACCGCTTGGAGGCCGCCAGCAGAAGCCCCGATGCCGACCACAGGAAAGGGCAAGGTGCTAGGTATCAGCTCCTTGCGCTGTGGGACATTGGGGGAGCGCTTTACGGAAGACTTCATGATCAAAGGCCTGAATGGAATGCTGCAGTCAAATCGTTATGCCGTCCAACCATACTACTCATGTTTTCAGGTGAGCGGTCACTGACTAGCTACGCCATTGCTGCCGGCGCGGGCAGAGAAATTCCTAGCCTCAAATCATGTCGCTTTACTCTATGGATTGGCTAAGGCTCATTTACCAGCTCTTCCGCTCTTACTTTCGATGGTTCCCATCTGTGGGTATTTTGGAGCTTCGGTGAGGGGAAATGCTCATTCAGTAAAACGGCATGCTCTAGCGCTTCTCTAAATCGGTTTTTTGCCCTTTTTTTTAGCTGCAGATAAACCAGAAACATTTCACTGTCGAAGTCACTACGTTCCAGGAGGTCGAGTGCTGATCGATTGATGGCGTTCGCCTCCTCGAAAAGCTTTTGGTTTTGTTCCATTGCTACGCGGCGGCAGGCAATAATCTGGTCGGCTGAATAGTTGGACATGACGGTTCTACCTTCAAATCATCCCTGTCATTTAGCTGATCGCCCAAATCCTAAAATGGGCGTCGGTTTCGGTTCTCTACAATTCAGACCGTATGATCGGCAGGGATTATCAAAGAGGTTCTATTTAAAAAATCGATCATTTGGCGATGAAAATGACAAATGAAGGCCACTTTTTAACTGGTCAAAGACGACGTATGAATGACCGAAGGATTGATTGCGTCGCAGGGCTGATGTCGAGTTCATGCAGCATGCTCAGCGGATGCCAGGAACACTCGGCGATCTCGTTTTGAGGCGTCGCCTCTTCGGCGTGGAGGACAAAGGCTTCGAAAACGTGGTGAAGGGTACGATCCGTTTCAAAGTCAAACATGTACAGAAGCTGTTCAGCGTCTAGTCCCGTTTCTTCTTGGAGTTCTCGAGCAGCTGCTCCGACAATCGCCTCGCCAAGCTCTACTTTTCCGCCAGGCAACGCCCATTTTGACGCCGGCTTGCGAACCAGCAAAACCTGCCTATCTCTCTCGCAAATGACAGTGGCCCGGATCTTCATCGTGAGGTCGCCCAGATCATTTTTCTCGCCTACGCCTTTTTTCCTTCCTTATGGACTAATGAGTGGGAGGCTTCATAAAAATTCCGAGAAAATGTCGTGCCCATCGGGGCAATAGCAACGCCATACGTCCACCGCAATGAACGAGCTTTCGCCTGCGTCCTCTATTGAGTAAAGACGACGGAGCTGCGGTCATGTACAGCGAAGCGAAAATGCTGGCCTATGCCAAATGGCACGAAGTGTTGACGGATTCCGACATCTTGATGGATGCGGAGGAGCGATATGATGAGCTCCTGAAACTTGCTGACGAGTATCGATGCCGAGGGATCATTGAAAGATCGGAGCGCAACACATTGATCGAAATTGCAACGGCGGCCTACGCGCGATCGGTAGCAGACCTTGCAACGTAGACATTGAGTCTTAGAAGTCTTAGCGATGTTTGTGGCCTTTCATGGCAAGTTTCTGCCTGGCATGCTGGCAGAAGGTCGATCTGAGTGCCAGGTAGATTTCAAAACAGAACTTTGTTTGTTTCGGGGTCGCAATCTCATGCTTGATCAACTTCATTCACATGCAATTCTGACCGCTTTCTCGGCGCGTTGGATCCCCAGCTTGACGTCAGTCGTTATCCTCTGCTCTTTGAGTTGTTGCACCAGGAAGGGTTGACCGCCTCGCGATTTCACTTCTGCATCTGTTGCATCGACTTGCGCCTTAACCGTAGCGGAGTGCTCCGTGATGACAGCTTCAGCTTCCTCTTTGTTTTTCGCGGTTTCCAGCGCGTTTATCAGTTTGCCCACCTCATTATTTTCCGCTTCGGCGTAGCTTTCAATGGAAAGGCCAGTTGCCATGGCCCGTGCTTGTATTTCAATGGCCTTCAGATGTTCCCGCGCTACCCTGCACTGTTCATCCCGTTGCCGATTTTCACTAACCTCCCAAACGCTGAACACGAATATTCCGACCGCCACGAAAAAGAGGACTGCAGCAATACCAATGAATTTGTCTTTCACGTTCACCTACGCCCAAAGGCCAAGGAAAGAGGAGGGATCATTTGATCCGAGAATGGAAAGGCTAGCCTAGGATGCGGGGGAGGTTACTCAATAAATCGCAGCCCAAGCCCGCAATTGCGGAAGGTTACCCCCAACTTCGAGCCTTGCGACAAAAGGCTTTGGCAACTTACCCACCTTAAAGGGTGCATCAACGCTGATAATTGGATCTAGACCTGCTGTTGATAGATGGCTTGATTATTGCTCAGCTGCTGTAGCTGAACATTCAAGAATGCTAGCAATAGGAGACTAGAGCCTTGTGGAAACATCCTCTGCTTCTCGGCATCACATTCGGAATGGGGATCCTGGCAATCGGATGGGTCTCGAGCATTGTCGTCATTCATTGGATGATGCGGTAGGAAGCTCCCAATGATGAATGCATTAAAAAAGCCATTTTTTGCATCGCTCACTGTTCGCTTCTGGCCGTTTTCTGCCCGTCGCGAGAGGCAGAAGTCGGCCCCGAGCTGACATTTCAGAGTCAGCTCAACGTCCCCGCGATTGGCCGCCATTAGGCCTTACTGGGGAGACCGCATGTATTGATAGCGCACCTCTCCGTTATCTGAATTGACAAACCAGAAGTCACCTTTGTCTGCTTTTACCCTAACGCATTCAGTAGGGTAACCCGGGACGTCAATTTGGTTGCTGTTGCCAGTCTACTGACGTATGGGCGCATCGCCGATGGACTCTGCCGCAACGACTGAGGTCAAGATGGATAACGGAGTGTGATTCTTCGGCGGTAAGCCATTCGCCATATCTTTCGTGCTCGCTCTGGAGACGATCATGAACACAACGCATTTGTTTCCGTTAAAACATGATCGTCATCCTGCCCCTCTAGCAAGCGAAAGCCCTCAGGACACCGCTCGAGCCGACTGGCTTTACAACGCAGCGGAAGAACTTCTACGCGGTAACAGCGTGTCATTCCAGCGTCGCATGAGTCCTCAGCAAGGCGTAACTGCTGAGGATTTCGCCCTGGCAGTGGATGAATACGTGAACAGCCGTCTTGCAGATAGCGAGGTGCATACCTCGGCGCTGGGTTGGCTGATCATCACCGCCGAGCGAGGACATGCCGACAAAACAGCTATAGCCGAACTGCTGGGCAATTGTGATCACCCATTGGGCAGGCTTGGCGAGATTGCCGAGGCGCTGCTTGAACCTCTCGCCGATGACGCTCTGCTAGCCAAGGCTGAGGATGAGCTATGAGCACAAACCTTTGGGATCAGCTAGTTTAAGAATCAGAATCAAGTAGGGACTCAGAGAGGAATAACAATGATCGACGAATCGATAGTCCGAGAAAGAGCTTATGAGTTGTGGGAAAAAGATGGTCGTCCTGAAGGATCTGAAGAGTTCTATTGGCGACTTGCGCAAGAACAGCTAGAGGCAGAAGCCACACGTCAAGCTACGGATGATGCGTGGCCAGCAAAAGGCGAAGCCAGCCGCTTTGATCACTGATGACTACAGTTTCTTCACCAGCCCCATCTGGCGAGCCTGCGACTGATCAGAGACAGTGTACAAGCCCTCGATGGCGCCGTGATTCAGTGTTCCCTACGATCAGGGCTATCCTGCTGGTATTCCATCAGTCCTCATCATTTTCTGCTCGCCGCGCTTCCCGTTGAAGCTGGTTCACGAAGCTTTGGACTTTGCGTTGCATCAGGCCGTTGAGGTTATGGAAGCGCACACCTGCGAAGGTTCTGTCGATACGCGCTTCATAGCGAAGGTGGCGTATCTCAAGCATCGTTAGATTCACATCCAGCGGAGCGCTGGCAGACATACGTTCATAGATACATCCGATTCGAAGCTGGTCTTCAAGATTACCATCGAAGCTTACGCTGCAACCTGTGGCGGAAATTTCGAGTAGTCGCCCACGCAGAGCGCCGTTACGCCGCAGCTTGTCGCCGTCCAGGTAAATATCGATTCGTTGTGCCGATCTGAGCCTCGCTCGGAAGGCGTTGCGGCGCTGAAAATACATTACTTCGTAGGGCATACTCATTTGGTAGCAGTGCAGGCCGCCCGTCGTACATGAGCGTAAATAACTGCTGCACTCCCACGCGATCAACACGCCGCCGTGCGAGCTTTCGATGCGATAAGGCTCCCCGTCTTTCAGGAAAGCTGCAGCATCATGAGAAATTATTTCATCTAGCGCGAGCGTGTGGCGATCGCTGTCAACCTGAACCAAATATGTCCTGAAACTTTTCCCCTGTTGAGGAAAGGTTAAGGTCAGAGGCGCACGTGTGTTCACTAATAACTGTAGCGTCGAAGCGATTTCCAAAGGGGTTCTCAATACCTGGTGGGGCTGTGAAACATCAACGTTTTCAGACATTGGCAATCTCTCGTGCAAAGATACGCAATCAAGGCATTTTGCCACTACTGCCTTGCACGATAGACGTAGAACGGCGACGCATCTGGAGGAGCGATGAACGGTATAAAGTTCGAGCAAGTACCGCGTTGAATGTAAGAAACTGGGAGGCTCATTACGTGGCGCAGTGGCCTATTGCGTGTCCCGAGGCAACTATAAAACTCTCATACCCCAGTCATAAAGAAACGTGTACTGAAGAACCTGGACAGGATTCCTGACCATGTATAGGCCAGTTATCCGATTTAGCAGTGGCCTCCGCGCATCTCTGCGCTATGGTTATTTTTCCGACATATGAGACTAAAGTCGTAGGAGGGCGGGGCATGCGAATTCGCGGGGATGTTTTTTGGCAATGGGCTGATCCGGCGCTTCACCATCGAACACACGACGAAACGTTAGACGACGGAACCTTCATTGATGTCCAAGTGAGGCTGTCGCGCACGGGAAACACGCAGATGTTCATTGGAGTGTATGCAGCGAGCGGAATGGCTTTGCATGAAGAGGCGCTTGATTCCAGGCCAGGTGAATCAATGACTCGTGCTTTAGCATGGGGAGTGGGGTGTGCAAGGCGACTCGCGATTGGTCTCAAACCTACTGAAAGGCATGTTGCCTAGACTTGTCGAAGCCAAATGCGGGAACCACAAGACGCTGAAAGAGTGGAAGGCTGAGCACGGTTCCGCGACTGTCGAGTCTTGGCTGACCAAGTGATTTTGGTTTGAGTACAAAGGGCTCTTCGTGGGCCCTTTTTTGAGCGCCACTGTTTCTTCAACCGATGCATTTCAGGATTACTCGAACAGAGATTTGCATAACCGAAGGTAACGTTCAGCAAATACAAATGCGAATACATATCAAATGCTGGCGATGTGGTATACCATGCGCCGCGATTTGTTGGCACGTATGCCATTCCATTTGGCTATTTTCTCAAGGTTTTCTCGATGCGTCGTACTCTGGTTTCGATCTGTGTGCTTCAGGCGATTTCCGTTTCCTCCTGGGCGGAGCAAGCGGCAACCGATAAACCCAGTTTGGAGTTGCAAGCGACCGACATCGTCGGCACATCCGACTTTGAAACTGCCCTAGGGCCAGTGGGGGGCTATCGCGCAACCCGTTCAGCCAGTGCGACCCGCACCGATACGTCGATCCATGAAACGCCGCAGTCAATCAGCGTGGTGAGCAAGGATGTCGTCGAGGACATCAGTGCCACTCGATTGCAGGATGCGCTCGATTATGCCGGAGGGGTGGGGCGAGCCAACAACTTCGGCGGTCAAGGCCTGACCACCTTCACGGTGCGAGGGTTTACCACAGGCGAGTTTTATCGCAACGGCTTCCCGATCAACCGTGGCTATCCGAACATGCCGGATGCGAACACCATCGAGCGGCTCGAAGTGTTGCGAGGGCCCGCGACCATGCTGTATGGCCGAGGCGATCCTGGAGGCACATTCAATGTCATCTCCAAACAACCTCTGGCCGTGCCTACGGTCACGCTGGGCAGCCAACTCGACGACCAGGGTATGCAACGAGGTACCCTGGATGCATCCGGCCCGCTTGATGAAGAAGGGCGCCTGGCCTATCGCCTGAACGTCGTGGGTGAGGGCGGTGATACCTTCCGCGATCATGTCGAAACCGAACGCTACGGCGTAACGCCGGTACTAGCCTGGCAGGTTAACGACGACACCAAGGTGATTTTCGAAGGCGACTTCATGCGCAACAATCACCCGCTCGATCGCGGCGTGACGCGCTATCCGAATCAGATTGGCACAGCGTCCCGCGATACGTTCTTCGGCGAAAAAGACGTTGGGAAACTGCACAACGACAACAACATGGCGCAGCTGCGTTTCGAACACCTGCTGAGCGATAACTGGACATTGGGCGGCGGTTTCCAATGGCTCGATGGCACCCTTGCAGGCAATGCCGTTGAGGCCAATGGTATCGCAGCGGACGGACGCACCTTGGGCCGCAACTTCAACTACCGCAAGCTGGAGTGGACGGACAAGGACACCCAGCTCAACCTGACCGGACATTTCACCGCAGGCGGTTTTGATCACACCCTGTTGACCGGCGTCGAGTACGAGGATTACGACTACAAGTCGATCATTCAGCGCTCCAGCGGGGCGGTGAGTGCCTACCCGATCGATATCTTCGACCCGGTGTATGGTCAGCCGCGTCCAGCGTTGACCCGCACCCCGACCAACGACAAGGAAAACCTCAAAACCTACGCCGCTTTCGTCCAGGATCAAGTGGCCTTGACCGAGCGTTTGAAGCTCTTGGCCGGAGCACGTTTCGAACGCTTCGAGCATGACTACGAAACCTTTGTGCCAGGCGGTAGAAGCTGGGAGGCCAGCGACAATGCCGTGACGCCGCGTGTAGGGTTGACCTATGACCTGACTGACACAGTGGCGCTCTACGCCAATACGGCTCGCTCGTTCAAACCCAATACCGGTGCCAGTCGCCAGGGCGGAGGCTTTGATCCGGAAAAGGGCAAGTCGTATGAACTCGGCGTCAAGTGGGATGCACTGGACAATCAGTTGAGTGTCGAGGCGGCGATCTACCAGATTGAAAAGCGCAATGTGCTCACCACCGATCCTGTGGACTCGACCTTCAGCGTGGCAGCAGGCGAGGTGCGCAGCCGAGGTTTCGACTTGAACATCGCCGGCAACCTGACCCCGCAATGGCGAGTGATTGGCGGCTACGCTTATGTCGATGCCGAAGTGACCAAGGACAACGTCATCAAGTCCGGCACTCGACTGATGAACATTCCACAGAATAGCTTCAGTCTGCTCAACGTCTACGAGTTCCAGGACGGCGCATTCGAGGGATTGGGGCTTGGCACCGGGCTCAAGTACGTCGATGAACGTGCAGGGCAGACGGCCAATACGTCGTTTTCAATGAGTAGCTACACCGTTGTCGATTTACTGAGCTATTACAAGATCAACGACAAAATCAGGCTCAATCTGGATGTAAAAAACTTGACTGACGAAGATTATGAGGAAGGGGCATTCGGCAACGTTTACGCCTACCCAGGGGCGCCGAGAACGGTGCAGGTCGGGTTTTCATATACGTTGTGAGTTGATTGTATAAACAATCATGTGATCAACGCTCAGAACGTCCTGCAGCAGTTGAGTCTGGCTGACCAAGTGATTTTGGTTTGAGTACAAAAGGGCCTATCGAAGGCCCTATTTCGCTAAGAGCTATGAATCTATCCCACATGCCATGCCTAAAGCCCGCAAAAGCGGGCCTTGGGTTGCAAACCAGACTTACGATTGGCGTGCGGTCAACGCCGAGTAGCTGTTCATCAAGTTGCGATAGTTTGGAATGCGCTGAGACAAGAGATTACCCAGGCCTTCGATGTCGTTGCGCCAGTCGCGCTGTAGCTCACAGGCCACCGAGAACCAATTCATCATTTGCGCACCAGCCTGTGTCATGCGGTTCCAGGCTGCCTGTTGCACAGTAGTGTTGAACGTGCCGGAAGAGTCGGTCACCACAAATACTTCAAAACCTTCTGCCAGTGCCGACAGGGTAGGGAACGCTACGCAGACGTCCGTGACCACACCGGCGATGATCAATTGCTTGCGACCAGTGGCCTTGATTGCCTTGACGAAATCTTCGTTGTCCCATGCATTGATCTGACCTGGTCGAGCGATGTAGGGCGCGTCAGGGAACATCTCTTTCAGCTCGGGCACCAATGGGCCATTTGGGCCTTGTTCGAAACTGGTGGTGAGAATGGTCGGCAGCTCGAAGAATTTGGCAACGTCAGCCAGAGCCAACACATTGTTCTTGAATTCGTTGGGCGAGAAATCCTGAACCAGAGAAATCAGGCCGGTCTGGTGGTCGACCAGCAGAACTACGGCGTCATCTTTGTTCAAGCGGTTGTAGGTGGCGTTGCTCATGATGAAGTCCTTTTGAAGTGAGGGAATGTTGTCGTTCAACATGGGCTCAGATTAAGGATCTGGAGGGTACGGAAAAAGCCTGTGAAATGTGTTTGACTGTCAACTGAGCTGAGACAATTCGAAAGGTCTTTGGCTTTGGAGAGTGTGGGCTCCGGCTACTTCGGGCCGCCGAGGCCCGGCTTGCCTTTATTCGTCAAGTCTCAACCGTGATGATGCCAAGCGGTCAGCAGTTTTTTGCGGACGAAAAAAAGCCCGCGATGGGGAGGGCGGGCTGGGAGTCACAAAAGGAGCTGGATCTACCGTACGCCAATGGATGTGAAAATATTGTGAGGGGTATCTAACTACTTCTCGACGCGCAAATCTGGACTTGAATGGCGATTCTCATTTTGGAGATTGCCCTCTGGCAGATTTTCAATCTGTGGAAGACTAGGCACGACTCCTGGCCAATTTGGCGCGAGCGTGAGCTCCACTGCAGGAGGAGAGAGCTTTGAACGCAGGTATTCAATCTGCTCGACAACAAAGTGAACAGAGTAAGCGGCGACCGAGCCAACGATGGCTAAGCTGAGTAGTTTCCTACTGGACATGGCGCTACCTAATGTGGAAATAGCCTTCGATCATAGAATGCTTCGCTAGAAGCGAGAATCCAAGCAGCTCAGCGATGAACAGGCAAGACGACGGCCGCTCAAGCATTTCGAACTCCTTTTTCTAGCTGTGTATCGCCCGTTTGCTCCACGTTGCATCAGGCACAAGAAAAGCAAAGCCCCGAAGGTTCGCGGCTTCAGGGCTTCTATTTTCGCCTCCATCCCTTAATGAAGGGCGAACTTGGCGGTGAGAATACCAGCGATGTGTCTTTGGCTCACTACTGCGATAGGGGGATTGTTTTGGATGGGTGGGACGCGTTGGAGGGGGCTTAAAGATTAACGTTTCACACGCTTATTATTGGCCGATAGCTGCCTGTCGCGGACGGCTGCAGACGACTCCGTAGCGGGCGATCAAACCTGAGTCCTAATGCCCAGGTCAGCGGGGGCGCGCCAACGCCCCCGCTGCAACGGTAGTCAGGTGTTCAGTTTATGTTAACGATCGCGGGCGGACTCCACGTTCCTTTGCCAGGAGGAAGGACGGAAGGGTTTTGCGTCTTCGGCCAGTACAGACGCATCACCATGTAGATCAGATCGTTCGGTGCGGGTAGCCAGTTGCTTTCCTTGTCCGCGCCGGGAGAATCCTTTTGGACATAGAGCGTCAACGAGCCGTCTGCATTCTTCTTCATGTCGGATAGCATCGGCGAGTTGATAAGGTAGCGATCGATCGGATTCTTGATCAGCAGTTGGCTCTTGCCGTCGTACATGGTCACCGACCAGAAGGCGTTGACCGGCGGCAGCTGTCCTGCGGGAAAGGTGAGGGTGTAGTTGTGTTTGCTGCCGTCAAGCGGCGTCCCATCGGACAGGATCTTGGCCATCGGATACGTGGCTTCTTCAGCGTCGTTGGCGTAGATGCCCGCTTGGGCTATGGCGGCGCGCTTTAGCCAATCACCATTGTAGAACGCGGCATCACCGCCGGAACTCACGATGTTCCAGCCATTCACCTGCGTACCAAGATGATTGACTGCATTCTCGACCTTCGTATGCCCAGTCTGCATGCCCTCAATCACGGCAGCCTTTTGCTCGGCAGAGAGATCCTGGAAGTTGAAGTCCTTACCGGCGCTAATGCCCATGCGGGCCAGCTTCGCGCGGATCGCCACTTCTTCCGGCGTGACCGGGGCAAACTGCAACGCAAAGCTGAGATACTTGAAGAAGTCGGTCTTCACCAGGTCTTTGTCGAACTTTGGAAAGTCGATCGCTGGCGCGGCAGGTGGCGTAGGCTGCTTGAGGTAGACGGAGAGCGGCTGGGCTGCATACCCGGACTGGATTTTTTCGACATTCGGCATGTCCGCCGGATTGTAGAGCTGGGTGCGAAAGACCGCGAAGAGGAGTTGTGTTTGGGAACGAAACACTTTCTTGATGCCCGGCGGGGTCGCGCCCTTCCATTCGGGGCCGACCAGCAGGTAATCGCCGGCTTCGCTGCCGGTGGTACGGCTGCCGATGTAACCGAAGTTGTTGGTGTTGTTATCGATAAGCTGCACCGAGTAGTACCGTGGTTTCTCGACCGCTGGTACCGAGAGCACGATGGGCTCGGAGCGAACATCCATGAACATCATGGAATAAGGTGTGTCACTGTTCGGCGAGACAATAGCCGTGTCCTTGTAGGTAAAGACATTGTGCATGCTGTGGATCTGGTTGAACGGCGCTTTGTACTGGCCGGAGTTCCTGTCCACGGCATAGTCGTACATGGTCGCGTAGTTCATCACGATGGGCAGGCCGTAGATGTAGCCTTCCTCGGCGATGGCTTTCGTTTCGGCGGGAGTGATGTCCGTTGCGTGACTGAGGGTGGATGTCAATGAGACGAGCAATAACATCGCACAACTAACGGCTCTCGGTAGTGGGTTTTTCATGAACCTGCTTCTCCATTCCTTGAATCGGATAGTGAGTCAATCAACTAACCATTAATCAGGCGATGTGAAGGGTCGCGCTGTTCACGACCTGATGACACATCGCGCTTCTTGTCTTCCTGTACGTCTTTGTCTGGCCCGAAGATTGTCACTCCGAACGCGACACTGTTCGAGGAGAATTCGACATGGATGGGGGATGGCAAACCCAGGCTGCCCGGTCAGTATAAGCGGGAACTAAAATAACGCTGCTGAGAGGTCAGCAGCTTTTCGAGACACTGCCAGGCAACGACGCATCATCGCCGTCCTCTTTAATCCGAGGCTCCCCATCGAATTTTTTCCAGGCTATCTATAGTGGAAAGGTATGATGGTGCAGGTCAAATGGGTGCATAGCGAAAGCGATACCCAGGCACTTTCGACTGATTACTTTTGCCGTTTTTTGTATGTCTAAAAGAGATGCAAACGACCCGTTGCTGCCGCTGGAGCTACCTATCAGTACCTATCGCTAACACTGAAAGCCTCAAAGAAAACATTCAAATTAGGGTTTGAAGCGGTAGCTATAGAATAGTTATCGATCGAATCGATTTAGCGCCTGCTCCAATCCTTCCCGACATTCAGCGACCATGCGTGTTATCAATTCGGCACAGGTCGGGATGTCGTCGATCAATCCAATGATCTGACTGGCGCAGATGAGACCAGCGGCAACGTCACCCGACTCCAGGCCTGCAAGGCCACGGCCGCCCGACAATAGGGGTTGTAGGTCGTCATAGGTCGCGCCACCTGTGCGTTGCTCCAGTGCGACGATTTCCTGTGAGACGGGATTCGTAAAAAATCGTGCCGTGCGCTTGAGTGTTCGCTTGATCAAGGTAGTGTCACGCTCCGTTGCTGCCAATAAAGCAGTTTTGATATCGTCGTGGATAGCGGACTCTTGGGTCAGCATGAAGCGTGTTCCCATGTTCACCCCATCGGCGCCCAAGGTAATCGCGGCTGCCATGCTCCGCCCGTTGGCGATGCCGCCAGAGGCGATAAAAGGAACCTTCAGAACCTTACTCAACGTAGGAATCATGATCAGAGCAGGGATATCGTCCTCACCGCAATGCCCGGCTGCTTCGAAGCCATCAATCGAAATCACATCTGCGCCGTAACGCTCCGCCGAAAGGGCATGGCGTAACGAAGTGCACTTATGTATGACCTTGATTCCATGCGTCTTCAACCTGGCAATAACGGGTTGGGGATTATTGCCGGCCGTTTCGACGATACCCACATTGCCCTGGATGATCGCGTTGATCCAGCCGTCATAGTTCACCTCATTGGCGGTCAGTGACAACGTGAGGTTCACACCAAAAGGTTTCGAGGTCAGCTCGCGGGTACGCTCGATTTCACGGCGCAAGTCGTCCGGTGTGGGCTGCGTGCGGGCCGTCACCATACCCAGAGCGCCGGCGTTGGATACAGCGGCGGCCAATTGCGCGCGCCCGACCCACTGCATACCGCCTTCAACGATCGGATGCTCGATACCCAGCAGCTCGGTAATGCGGGTTTTCATGATATTCATCTAAGCGTTCTTTTTATGGGAGGTGGAGGCATTGCTGGCAAGTTATTGGCGACCGGGAAAATCTGGATCACGTTTTTCGAAGAACGCCTTTACCCCTTCCTCCAGCGCTGGAGAATCGAAAAGTATCTGTTGTCGCTCCGCCTCGTACTCCAGCTGCGCGCGCAGATCATTGCTGCTGGCCACCGCGCAAATCTGGCGTGCTTCAATAACGCCGTGCGCTGGTAAACGCGCCAGTTGCTGGGCCATCTGCGTGGCGACAGTCAGCAGCGCAGCGTCATCAACACAAGCCTGGATCAATCCCCATTGCTCAGCTTTCTCGGCCGATAGGCGTTCTCCTGCAAGACACATTGCCAACGTGCGCGCGGGGCCCAAGCGACGTTGGAGGAACCAGCAAGCACCCATGTCAGGAACCAGTGCCAGTTTTTGTATGAACGGCAGATAGAAATAGGCTGAACGTGCGGCAAATA
This sequence comes from Pseudomonas sp. PLMAX, assembly GCF_046042685.1. Lineage (NCBI taxonomy): Bacteria > Pseudomonadati > Pseudomonadota > Gammaproteobacteria > Pseudomonadales > Pseudomonadaceae > Pseudomonas > Pseudomonas sp. PLMAX. Next base: position 2,535,439 of record NZ_CP064949.1, read on the forward strand.
CTATATCGCCTGCCAGCGCTAAGCCGACCCCACCGCCTGCAGCTCCTCCATTCAGGGCAATGACGATCGGCACTGGTAGTTCATGCAGTTCAGCGACCAGCGGGTTGATCGAATTTCGCATGACTTTACCGGCGCGGGTGCCTCGCGATTCATCCTGCTCATTGAAAGCACCACTGCCCAGATCAGCGCCGCAACTGAATAATTTTCCATTGGCCGTTAGCAGCAACGCGCGCACAGATTTATCGGCGCGCACCCGTTCGAGTGCGTTTCTGATTTCGCTGACCATATCGGCGGTGAAGGGATTAAGTCGCTCCGGTAGATTCAGGGTAATGCAGGCTACAGAATCTTCCTGGGTGTAAATGATGGTCTGGTAACCCATGTAGGCTTTCCTTATCGACTGAAGAATTGTCCACAATTGAGCGCTACGCTCACTCGGTTACCGAGCGAAAGCTCATGTCCAACGCTATCGCGAATGATTTGGTGGAAGGAGCTACCCGGATCAGGGGGGAGGCATACGCAAGAGCAAATAGTCGTTCGTAATGGACGCTCTTGGCCGTTTTCTGCTTATCGCGAAGGGACGTACGCGACCCAATGAGGACTGTCATGAATTTACAATCGAGAACAATCAGTTTCTTGGCGTGAAGTTGTTCTAGTTGTGCCCATAAGCTCAACTCACGCGCCGTTCAGACCAGCGCTCTCGCACATCTGCCCATCACACATGGTTGAGATAATTTTACAGGAGTGCACCCGAACGCTGCTCCGCCCCCCCCCATTGACGGTGGTTGATTCAGTGAAGCGCCTCGAACCAATATTTGTGTGCGAAACGTACTTGTCACGCCTGAGTGGACAGCAGATTGTCCGCAGAATGGCTGACTCTTGAGTGAGCTGCCGGAAAGGCGCTTTGCATCGACATCCTCCAACATAGAGGGATAGGCATGAATTCGACTATCGGAACCCTGGAAGGAATCATGCAAGGCCGTCGGAGCTGCCGAGCCTTTCGGCCCCAGCAGGTTGAACACGAATTGGTCAGGAGATTGTTCGCCTTGGCGCAGCGCTCTGCCTCATGGTGCAACACACAGCCTTGGCAAGTCATTGTGACGCGAGGCGCAGCAACAGAGCGCTTTCGTGCTGCCTACGCAAATGAGCTGAAGGTTGCCTCGCCGGCTCCGGATTTTCAGTTTCCAGGCATGTATCAAGGTGTATACCAGCAGCGCCGACGTGAATGTGGACGGCAACTTTATGAAGGCCTCGGCATTGTTCCTGGTGATCGAATGGCCAGCCAGCAATAAACAATGCGCAATTTTTCACTCTTCGATGCGCCTCATGTGGCGATTATCACGAGCGACCGGGCGCTAGGCACCTATGGAGCCGTCGATTGCGGTGGCTATGTCGCTAATCTATTGTTGGCCACCGAGGCACTCGGCCTCGGCGCCATTGCCCAGGCTGCTTTGGCTAGCCATTCATCTTTTGTGCGACGTCACTTTGAAATCGATGATAGTCGGCTCGTGGTCTGTGGCGTGTCCTTTGGATATGCCGACGCGGGTTCACTGGCCAATGGCTTCTACACGAGACGAGCATCAACTGACGATACGGTGAGATGGCTCGACAATTGAGTCTGTCCAACCCTCCGATACTCATACCGCGATCGGTAAACTAATTCACGGGTTTTTCTAACGCCCTTCGACGGATTTTGATCACATGACCGAAGCTGTAGTCCTGACCGAGCGTCGCGGAAACATTCTTGTCGTGACCATCAATCGCCCACGGGCACGTAATGCCTGTAACGGTGACGTCGCCATTCAAATGGAAGCCGCGATGAACTTGTTGGAAGACGATCCAACACTATTCCTTGGCATTCTCACCGGTAGTAACGGAGTGTTCTCTGCTGGTTCGGACTTGAAGGCTGGCGCTCGTGGTGAGGGTAAGTCTGCGTCGACCAATGCGCGAGGGCCCTATGGACTTATCCGTCGCCCACCAGCCAAGCCACTAATCGCTGCCGTAGAGGGTTTTGCCCTGGGTGGTGGACTGGAGCTGTGTCTGGCCTGCGATTTGATCGTGGCTGCCCGAGACGCCCGTATGGGGTTGCCGGAAGTTCGTCATGGTGTGGTGGCCATCTATGGCGGCCTATTCAGACTGCCGAAGCGCATTCCCTACCACGTAGCCATGGAACTCGCACTCACCGGCACTCCAAAAGAGGCTTCGTTCTTTTACCAGCATGGCCTGATCAATCGACTGGTTGAACCCGGAATGGCATTGCAAGAGGCACTGGTTTGGGCCGAACAGCTGCTTGAAAATGGCCCGCTCGCTTTAGCGGTTAGCGCACAAATAATCCGACAAAGCAGTGATTGGGCAGACGCAGAAGCCTGGCAACAACAGACGCCATTAACGACGAAGGCTACTGATTCAGCAGATGCCCGCGAGGGCATTTTAGCCTTTGTCGAAAAACGGAGACCGCGCTGGGTGGGGGCGTGATATTACTTCGATTAATCTGGCAATCTTCCAATAATCTGCGGTTAGGCACGACGTAGTTCGGATGCGAACTATAGATATGAGAAAAACTGCGCGTTAGTCAATTGGGAACTGAGCGGCGAATGTAGTGCCATCCTCAACGCTGGAATCAACTGATACCTCACCGCCGTGCGCCTTGGCGATTTCTCGAACAATGAACAATCCAAGACCTACGCTGCGTACTTCGCTGGACTGACTGGTTCCACGAGTCATCGGCTCAAATACTGCCGCTTTGAGGGACGCCGGGATTTCCGGGCCGGCATTATGGACACTGATACTTGCTTTGCCATTTCCTACCCGGGAGGTAATGGTAATAGGTTGGTGCAAATCCCCGTACGCCACGCTGTTGGCAACTAGGTTGCCTATGATCTGTTGCACTCTGTCCACGTCCAGTCTGACGGTGCCACTACCTATGGTTGTATGAACAAGCCTGGCTTGAGGAAAGGCAACTTGCAGTTCCGCCGCGCTTTGGGCGGCGACTCTGTGCAGGTCGTCGATAGAGAAAGAAACGGTAATGCCTCGACCTACTCTAACCAAGGCGAAATCAAGTAGTTCGGCGATCATTCGATGGGCGCGATCCGCCGAACTGCTGATATGGCCGAGCAATTTGGATTCTTTCGTCCTTTGTTCCGTACGGGCGAGGATTTCCGAGGCCATTTTGATAGCAGTCAGTGGATTCTTAAGGTCATGGCTGACGATGGCGACCATTTGCTCAGCGAACAACGCACGACGTTGGGCTTTTTCATGCGCTTCGTTGAGTTTTTTTTGGGTTTCAAGCAAAGCAGCTTCAGCAGCCATCTTCTCGGATAACAGCTCCTCTGCTGCTTTTCGCGCTTTCAACAGCTCACGCTCGTATTGGTCGCGGTCGGTGGTGCAAAACAACGCCAGCTCGTAGAAGGCCCCGGTGGCGTGCTCACGTCTAACACCATTGAGCAGCATCGGAATGACGCGTTTGTTCTGATGGATCAGATCAAGTTTCACCTCGGCAACGGAGCCTTGCATTCGCATCAAAGGCGCCCAGTGAGTTTGGTGAAAAATCCGACCACCCATTGTCAGCAGATCCTGAAAACGTCGGCCTCCAAGGTCTGGCTGGCTGATGCCAACCCAGTTACTAAAAGTGAGATTGGCTTGCAGGATGGTGCCGTCCTCCTGGGTAACCACCAGACCACAGGGTGCCCCGTCGAACAGTGACTGCGCATCCAGCATGGGCGGCGTTTCACTGGCCATTTCGGTTGTCTGTCCAGGGTAAGAGAAAGCTGTCCATAGCTTCGGAACAGGCGCTGGGCGCGCTCATGTGGGGGCAGTGGCCGACATTGGAAATCAGGCAAAGTGTGCTGTTGGGCAGCACGGTATGCAGGTATTCACCTACGGCAATAGGAGCAATGATGTCGTCGGTTGATTGCAAAATGAGGGTAGGTGTCGAAAGACCGGCGACATCCTTCCGGTTGTCCGACAGGAATGTCACTCGGGCAAACTGTTTGGCGATTTCAGGATCGGTTCGGCAAAAACTGTTGGTGAGTGCTTCGCCGAGCGCGGGTTGTCCCGGAGCCCCCATGATGACGGGCGCCATAGTGCTAGACCAGCCCAGGTAGTTGCTGTCGAGGGTGTCGAGTAACGAGTGGATGTCGGCGATGTTGAATCCACCCACGTAGTCCTCTGAATCGATATAACACGGCGAGGGGCCAATCATCACGTGAGCAGCAATGCGGTTGCGGAGTTGGCGATCCGTCAACGCACCGATCATGGCGCTGACGGAATGACCGACCAGGATCACCGAACCGCTGGCAAACTGGTCGATGACCTCAGCCAAATCCTGCGCGTAGCCCTGCAGCGAACTGTACTTCTCTCGGTCGTACGCGCCGAGGTCAGATTGGCCCGCGCCCACCAGGTCATACAGGATGACCTTGAAACGATCGGTGAAGTGATTGACCAGATAACTCCACATGGTCTGATCGCAGCCAAAGCCGTGGGAAAAGATCAGCGTCGCCGTACCATCTCCCAGGACAGTTACATTGTTGCGATGTTGAAGTGACATTACGGATGCTCCAGAGAACCAATAGGAGATTTTGGCCCATCCGGGAGTGTAGATAGCTCGACGCCGCACGTCACTGACAAAGCAGTCTCTGTATTCAACGAGACAGAAGCGGAAGGTAGTAGGCCATAAGCGGGGCGTGGCTGATTCACACCGTAGGGGTGTGTTTGCTTGCTCTCAGTTTGCAAAAGCAGGCTAAAGAGTCCCAGCAGCCTTTACGCTTGGCATGCGGTCAGCGCCGAGTAACTATTACCAAGCTGCGATTGTTCGGAATGCCGTGTCGGCTCAGTAGGTATTCCTCGATGCATGCTCTGCAACCGGCCTCGGATGTGCAGCATTCAATGTCGAGCAAATTGCCTCTGCCTCCGTCCTAGCTTGGAACACACCATGCTTGCTGGCCGAGCCTCCCTCAACAAGATCAACGACCCTGTATCGTTTGCTGCCATCGTCCAGTGTGGTGGTCTCAATCACTCTGAATCTTGCGTGCATGGTTGCTTTCCCTGCATGAGATTGGTGTCCTACAAGTACCGTCAAACGTAGACGATTTCAAGAAATTGAACGTGCTTCAGCTGAGACAATTTATGACAGCGTTCAAAACCGTTTTGCCGGTTTTTGTGTTGAGGTGGTGCGCATAAAGGGGGAGAGCACCAACCAAGATCCGCTGGATGACGGATACGGAAAGATCTCGTCATGGTTTTTCTCGGGAGTCGCTTGACGGTTTTCCGAAAGGCGCAAAAATCAGAAGAACTTAACCAGCCGGACGATGGTGATGATTTCGACTTTGGAGCTTCGACACATCATTGAGTGTGGATTTTCAGCCTCTCTCTTGTACCTGCACTTCCAACCCCTATGGCTCTCTGATGATCAAGGTGTTCGAGGCTAAAAACCGGTCGTGTTGAACTGTTGGTCACAGCGGTGTCGACAGCGGATCTAACCTCTAGTCGATCCATTGCGAATCTCATTGGCGAGCTCCGCAGCGAGATGGCGTCTAGGAAAGCCTCATTCGCCGAGCAAGGACGCAACCATAGAGCCCAAAACGGGGAGTGTTAGAGATGGTCTTTACCTTCACCCTCAAAACGACTGACGTCTGACGTGAGCGACATTGATGCTGAACGAGCCCCATGAAAGACAGGACACCGTTTCCCCCTTACGATAAGGGATAGGCAAACGGTTATGTTTATGACTAACAGCAACGATAAGAGTGGGGAGCTTTTGGGCCAGGAGCGGCGGCGCCGCTGGAGCCCGGAGCAGAAGCTGGCGATGGTTCGCGAGAGCCTTGAGCCAGGACAAAGTGTGTCGGTCGTCGCTCGGCGCAACGGCATCAATGCCAACCAGTTGTTCCTGTGGCGCAAGCTCTATCAGGACGGCAGCCTGTCGGCGGTCAGTGCTGGTGAAGCCGTGGTGCCGGCCTCTGAGCTGAGCGATGCACTCAAGCAGATCCGTGAACTGCAACGGATGCTGGGCAAGAAGACGATGGAAGCAGAAATCCTCAAAGAGGCCGTGGAGATCGCCCGGTCGCGAAAATGGATTGCGCACTCACCCTTGTTGCCGGGGGACGACCAGTGAAGCTGGTCAGCGAATGTCTCGGTGTGGCGCGCTCGCAATTAACGGTTCGAATCAAGCAATCGGTATCGCCCAAGACACGGCGAAGCAGGCCTGTGAACGATGTAGAGCTGGTCGCTGAAATCCAGCAAGAGGTCAGCGAACTGCCCAGCTATGGATACCGTCGCGTCTGGGGACTGCTGCGTCGCGCACGTGAAAAGCGGTCGCTGCCCGCGATCAACGTGAAACGGGTTTACCGGGTCATGCGTGATCACAATCTGCTGCTTGAACGCCGGATCAAACAGCCCGGCGTGCCGCGTCGGCACGAAGGCCGTATTGCGGTGGAAACCAGCGATACGCGTTGGTGCTCGGACGGCTTTGAGTTCCGTTGTGAGGACGGCGCCAAACTGAGCGTGACCTTCGCCCTCGATTGCTGTGATCGCGAAGCCATCGGCTGGGTTGCGAGCCCGACCGGGTACAGCGGCGATGATATTCGCGACCTGATGTTGGAAAGCGTGGAGAAGCGTTTTGGTGATCGACTGCCCGCCACGCCAGTTCAATGGCTAAGCGACAACGGCTCGGCGTACACCGCTGAACAGACACGCCTGTTTGCTCGACAGATCGGCTTGCAGCCATTGACCACACCGGTGCGCAGCCCGCAGAGCAACGGCATGGCCGAGAGCTTCGTGAAGACGATCAAGCGGGATTATGTGGCGCACATGCCCAAGCCAGATCGAGAAACGGCGCTACGTAACCTGGCAATTGCCTTTGAGCATTACAACGAGCAGCATCCGCACAGCGCTTTGAACTATCGCTCACCGAGGGAGTTCAGGCGCTTGGCAGCTGCATCAATTTAACGGGGAGTTGGTGTCCGGTTTTGTAGGGGCAAGTCCAGATGCGCTTGTGGAACGCTTGGCTGAGGAAGGATGCGATGATGCATTGGTCGGAGTCTGACACCAGATCGTCTGGCGTTGGAGTTTGTCCACGAAGCATCCTCAGCACAGGACGCGATTGAGGGCCATAAAAAACTTGCGCCGGGCCATCTCTAACGCATGTTTGATCGAGGCAGCTCTCGCTCCATGACTGACTGCAGGAGGCCTTCCGTGAATGTGTGAAGGAAGCGCGCATTGCGGCTGGCTCATTCTCCTGGGCGTCACCAGCTTGTTCGCAAGCGTCCGGCAAAAGTCACCTATCCGATCCCAACTATAAGGGCGATGGTGTCCACTTAAATATACGTGGACACCATCATCCTTATTGTCAGGTTTGCCATGCGCCAACGATGGGCTATGAGCGTTGCCGTTATGCATTGGGTGGTGCGGTAAAAGGCATACCTTTTTTGGATGGCCTAATGGCTGGTATTGGCGGATCTCTACCTGTGAATGTCACAAAGTACTGGATTTCGTACTTCAAAATCGTCGGAGTGGTGAGATGACTTTTCGCTGACTCCATACCTAGCTTATGCACGGAGATGCTCCAACGAATTATGTGAGCGAATGATGTCTGACGCTGAAAAAAATTCAATAATTTCGACGCAGGGCTCGTCCATTGGCCGCTCGTCACCCCCCACGTCATTTGGTTGAACATACGTTCATGTGTTCCTGACAGATTAAGTCTGAGCAGACGAAATATGTCTTTCGTCTTGCCAACAGGAGAAAGATCATGAAAGCCATCGTTTACAACGGCCCGCGTGACGTAAGCGTGCAAAATGTCACCGATGCCAAAATTGAAAAACCCACAGACGTCCTGGTTCGGATTACCACGACTAACATCTGTGGTTCAGACCTGCATATGTACGAAGGCCGCACCTCAATGGAGACAGGCCGTGTATTTGGGCATGAGAACCTCGGTGAGGTTATCGAGGTGGGAGCCGGCGTTGATCGGGTCAAGGTAGGCGACCGCGTTTGCCTGCCGTTCAACATCGGTTGCGGCTTCTGCGAAAACTGCGAGAAGGGCCTGACGGGTTTTTGCCTGACTGCGAACCCGGGTTCTGCAGGTGCCGCGTATGGTTTTGCCGACATGGGCCCCTATCAAGGTGGGCAAGCTGAACTGCTGCGTGTGCCATATGCAGATTTCAACTGCCTGGTGCTACCCGAGGACGCGCAGGAGCGTGAAGACGACTACGTCATGCTCTCTGACATCTTTCCGACCGGCTGGCACGCCACCGAATTGGCCGGGTTGCTGCCCGGTGAAAGTATTGCAATTTACGGCGCTGGCCCGGTCGGCTTAATGGCAGCTCATTCTGCCATGATCAAGGGCGCGTCGCAGGTCTTCGTGGTTGACAATCATCCCGACCGTTTGAAGCTTGCATCGCAACTTGGCGCCACACCGATCAATTCCCTGGAGAAGGAGGCGGTGGATCAGATTCTTAATCTGACCCATGGCAAGGGCACGGATCGCGGGTGTGAATGCGTGGGTTATCAATGCTGTGACCGGCATGGTCATGAAGCGAACTACCTAACCATGAATAATCTTGTGGCTTCAACCAAGGCAACCGGCGGGATAGGTGTCGTCGGTGTATTTGTACCCGAAGACCCTGGAGCTAAAGATCCGCTCGCGAAGCAGGGCAAGATGGCCTTCGACTTCGGCGCTTTCTGGTTCAAGGGGCAGCAGATTCGAACAGGACAAGCCAACGTCAAAGCCTACAACCGCCGGCTGGCCGAACTCATTCACCATGGTCGGGCCAACCCCGCGCAGATCATCTCCCATCGGCTGAAACTCGCCGAGGGGCCTGACGCCTATAAGCATTTCGATGCGCGTGACAATGGGTGGACAAAAGTTGTACTCAAACCTGCGGCTTGAGCCGGATGAGTGGATGCGCCTGGTCAAAAGATCAGGCCCATTCACCAGCTGCGTGACCAGGAGACAAATGATGCGAACTAACGTGTAAGGCTACTTACTCAGCTCCTGTCCAGCCATCAGCAAAGACTCAAAATCATCACTATTTAACGGTCGACTCAGGAAGTATCCTTGGCCCTCTTCGCAGCAGGCCTCTTTGAGCAAATCTAGGTGTAGCCCGGTTTCAATACCCTCGGCCGTTACGGTCAAAGATAAAGCGCGACCCAAACCTACGATGGCTTGAATGATCGATCTATCCTCCTCGCTTTCCCCCAGACGGTTGACAAAACTGCGGTCTATTTTGAGTCCGTCAAACGGGAACGAGCGCAGATAACTGAGCGAAGAATAACCAGTACCGAAGTCGTCCATTGCAAGACGTACACCTACCCGCTTCAGCGCTCGCATAACCTCTAGAGCACCCAATGCGTCTTCAAGCATGACACTCTCGGTCACTTCCAATTCCAGACGTTGTGCTTCTAGCCCCGTCGTTGTGATTGCTTTCTCTATCCGCTCAACCAAATTACCGCGTTGAAACTCGGTCGGGGAAAGATTGACTGAAACAAATAGTTTTTTTGGCCAGCGGGCCGCATGGCCGCAAGCGGTTGTGAGTACCCAGTTACTCAGCGGAAGGATGAGACCCGTCTCTTCTGCAATAGGAATAAAAGTATCAGGGGATACAAGGCCTCGTTTAGGATGCTGCCAGCGTACAAGCGCTTCAGCTCCGACCATTTTGCCGTCTGCAATGCGATAGCGGGGCTGGAAATGAAGACGCAGCTCACCGTGTTTAATCCCATGGCGAAGATCGGTTTCGAGCTGGCGGCGTTCGATAATCTTGGTGTTCATTTCGTTGGCATAGAATCGCCAGGTATTTCGACCTGCGGATTTCGCTTCGTACAAGGCGATATCCGCATAGCGGAGTAATTCTGCTGCTTGCGTTGAATCGTTAGGTGCCATCGAAATTCCGATGCTGGCACTGACAAAAACCTCTTGATCCTCGATCTTGACTGGTTTTTCAATCGAATCAATCAAACGCCGGCATGCCGTTTCTACTTCCTCAGCTGAGCTCACATCGTTAAGAATTAACACGAACTCATCGCCGCCAATCCGCGCCACGAGATCTCCGCTGCGCACACACTCACCTAGCCGGCGGGACACTTCATTGAGCACCTCATCACCAGCCGCATGCCCGAGAAGGTCGTTTACCGGTTTAAATCGATCAAGGTCTAAAATAAGCATCACGAGGGGATGCTCGGGGGTAGGCGCAGCTTTAAGTTTGCCGTCTAGAAACTCCTGTAACCTCGTCCTGTTTGGGAGCCCTGTCAGCGCATCATGCTGCGAAAGATATTCAATACGCCGACGCGCTTCCACCTCATCTGTTATATCGGTTGCCGTACCACGAAATCCGTGGTCGACGAGTCCTCGTGCCGATAATCGAGACGTTCGCGCAGTGCCTTTTGTATCGACGTAAGAACATTGAACGCTGATGTTGTGACGGCGATTAGGGATGCTTAGCCATTGCGATACGGCGCCGAATTCCATGTGAAGCAGGTCATCAATTTTTGCACCGATCCAGGCCTCTCGAGATAGTCCTGTAACACTTTCAAATCTTTCAGAAAGGTAGGTGAAGCGCCAGTCTTGATTTATTTCCCAGATCCAATCGGAGCTTGCTTCCGCGATATCTCGAAAACGGGCTTCACTCTCAGCGAGGGCGACCTGGCTTGATTGTAAATGCTCATAGCTGCAATCGAGTGCTTTGGCGGCAGCTGTCGTACGTCGAAGAATGGCCCATATCATGAGGCCTACCAGAAGAGCAGCTGTGGCAATCAATGGAAGTATAAAACCTAGCAATCGGGTGCCGGGCTTTGCCGGTTCCCAATGCAATCCACCGGCCGATCCGTTGTCGCCTAGCAGCAGGATGGATTTCTTGTGAATCTCGTCAGGTGTAGCGACGTGCAATCTTTCGATTCCATAATCACTTCCCATTCCCTGCAGCGTGACGTTGTCCAGTGTTTCCACGAAAAGCAGTACCGACGATGGCCCATTTTCAGATTGGACAGTGGGATCCGCTCCCGAGGTTATCGCCGCTGCTGCAACGAGAGTAGGAACGCCGCGAACATTGAGGAAGGTAGTTACCGCTGTTTCACTATCTGCGCCCCGACGAGCTTGGTCGAGCACTGGCCCTAAAGGTTGTCCCAACCAGTCCGCAGCTTCAATGGTAGTCAGCTCACCATTTACGACCGAGTAGACACTCCGGTCTGCTGCGTTTATCACGAATAGACCTGGGAAACCAAAATCGGAATAAAGCGTCGGGCCAAGGTTCTGTCGGGTAAACGCCCAGTCCGCATCCACGGTTTTGTGCAGATGTTTATATGCATCGCCCCAAAAGGCGTAATCCTTGATGGTGGATCGAAGATTTTTTTCAAGCGTCTGAACAGCTTTTTCGGCGTAAAAAGCGCTCCTGGTTTCTTCGGTGCCATCTAGATTTTTCGCCACGAAAACCAGCATGCCCGTAGCGAGGATGAACACTGTGCCCAGTAACCCAGCAAACTTGAATAATGAGGCTCTGGTGAGCGCAACGCTTGAATTCAACGGGGCTTCGCGGGCAGTGATAAAAGCGTCAGGTTTCGACATAACACCCCAAGTGATAAATCTGAGATTTGGTCTCGGTCACTTTTATTGACCGCGGGATAAATTTTTTTTAAGTGACCAGAGCGTAGTAGCTCTTGGATCCATCGTAAGGACAGATCGTTCATGTTGAAGGCATGATATTGCGCTTGCCAATCCGGGTGAAGGATTGAGACCTATCGCGGGTGTGGGCCCTGTGTTTTCCCGAAGTAATATGTCTAGCGTGAACCGTAGGGCCATAGTCAAACGGGGCGTCGAAGCGCTCAGCAAGCCTTTGCCCTCGGCGTTAGTGAGCAGGTATGAGGTAGAAAAAACTTAAACGGGCTACCTGAACACTGCCGTGGTCATTGGTCTTCATAGACCTCAAGACAACGGACGGCCGATCAATGTTCTAATAATGCGGAGGGCGCGCACTCTATAAGAAAGGATCAAAGCCAAAAAAGGCTCAGATTCACAAAAAAAGACCGTATCAGATTGACCTCAGATTGCATTCGGTGTGCGCAATGCACTTCTAGGGCGCGTGAGGGCGAGGTACCAGCTGGAAGCATTAAGGGAAGGGGGATCGCGCAAGAGACGGTGTTGGCGGAGACGGAAAGATCTCGTCATGGTTTTTCACGGGAGACGCTTGACTGTTATCCTCAATGAACAAAAATTAGTAGACCATGACCAACTGGAGGACAGTCATGATTTCCAATTTAGAGCTCCGCCACATTATCGAGTGTGGGTTTCTACCCCTCGCTTGCACCTGCACCGTTAACCCCGATGGCTCCCTCATGATTAAGGTGTTTGACGCTGAAACGGGTCGTGTCGAAATGCTGGTCACGGCGGTCTCAACAGCGGATCTAACGTCGAGCCGATCCATCGCGAATCTGATTGGCGAGCTCCGCGGCGAGATGGCGTCTAGAAAAGCTTCATTCGCCTAGCAAGGGCACATTGAGCGCCTTTCTCCATAGAGACCCAAAACGATCCTTAAGCTTGGGCAGGAAAGGTAAACCTATTGGGCTATCGCTCCTTCGGTCTTTAACCCGGCTCGGATCGCGCCGTGCGACAATCGAAGCCACGTAGGATCTTGCTAAAGCGGAGTGTTAGAGATGGTCTTTACCTTCACCCTTAAATACCAACTCACGTCTGACGAGAGCGATATCGATGCGCTTGTGGAACGCTTGGCGGAAGAGGGCTGCGATGACGCAATGGTCGGAGTCGGACAACCAGGTCGGTTGGCGTTGGAGTTTGTCCGTGAAGCACCCTCTGCAGATGACGCAATTGAGGGCGCGATAGTAGACGTGCGCCGAGCCGTACCTAATGCACGCTTGATCGAGGCAGTTCTCGCTCCCTGACTGACTGCGGGCGCCATACATTGCGCGGGTGGCTCATGTGAGATTCGATGGGCGGTATGTTCGGCTGCGGAGCTAAAGTTACTTTGGCTATCGCTCTTTCGGGCTTTAGCCCGGCTGCACTTTACCTCCTCACGTGTGGTTTCCGTTGCTATGAGCCGGCAAGCAGTTCCTGCCTGTAGATTCTCAATGGCACCTTACAGATCGGGATAATCATCAAGCTTAAGGCTAGGAGCGCCTCCATGCTCCGGCTCGCGCTTAGACGTGTGTATCACCCCAGCTTCGGCGTCTGCACGCATCTGCTCGAGCTCTTTGTGAAATGCCTTGTCCTGAACCGTGGGTTTGCTGGTGTACGGTTTTCGGTCAGGTACAGGCTGGGCCGCATAGGTCGTTACAGCGTCAGGGTCGTGCTGCAGTTTTTCTTGGACTTGCGACTCCAGCATCGCACGGAGCGCGTTTTTGTCGGGACGGTTAAGCAATTTGTTGCTCCTATTCGGAGGCCAGGCACTAACTATTCGATTGTCATTGAGCAGTTGGTGAGGGCAGGGCCGTTTATAACTGTGGTTGCATCGAAGGTTGGCAGTTACCCCGATGGCAGGTTAACAATTCTGGTAAGCCTACCAAGCCTTAGCGGTCACCGCCTGTGATGAAAACGATGTCATAGCTACAACCTTAGATGAAGCTTTCGAGATGACTGAAGTGGCCAAACATTCACTTGCCGTTTTGGTTGCATGCTCAGAGCCCAGCGATCAGTCGCTCAAGCTGTTCTCGCTCCCATGCACTCAATAGCTCAACAGGATCAGCGCCGTCGCGCTGCCAGAGTCCAAGGGTACCGACTCGACCGTCAGGCGACCCGCAGTACTCGCAGTACTCGCAGTAGTCCAGGGTGTCACAGTCATTGAAGAGGGTGAGTCTCCAGCCATCAATCTCCCCGGGCATGAGGCCATGATAGATCTCGCTTAAGGCTGGATGGAGCTTCGCGTCATGATGCATTTAGCATAACAGGCGACCTTTGATGTCAAATTGATATCAGTCCATACTATGGGTTCATTTTTATGGAGCCCGTCCCGTGTCCTCCGATAGAACACAGCAACTTGAGCAAGCCCTTTTAGCAGTTATCGCAGCAGCCACAAAGATGGGTGTGAGCTGTGATGCACTATGTGCAGAAGCCGTTGGCGGCCTGATGGCAGATCGTTTCTGGCAGTGGTCACTCACGGAGCATAAGCACGGTGCTGCTGATGAGATAGAGGACGCACTAACCAAGCTTCTAATGAAGAGAGTAACCAAGTCGAGCCCGGTCTACCTGGCATCTCAGATGCCGTGAACCAGGCTTTATGAATCGCAATGCCAGACTGCAATAGAGTCGCCATAGCGACAACGAAATCATCCAATGTCCATGGCTTGTGAGGATAGATGCTAGAGGCTGGAATAGCCTCAGGATCGCCCTGGTCTGCGATCACTAGACGCCACTTTTCATGAGCCTGGAGCAGACCCCCTCTCGCTGGGAGGGGCTCTACACCGAATCGCAGACCGCACTGACTTCGTGATCGAGAATGTTCTACCGCTCGAAAATCGCTCAAACACCGTAACGCTTGTTGCCACCTGAAGTAATGCAGTACCGACCGCCTCTTGGCCCGATGCAAACGCTTCCTGAAGAACAAGGGCAGGAGGATCCGTATTCTGGAGTCTGCCTCCGGGTCGGTTGTGATGGCGAAGGCGATGGTTTCAGTTGAGAGGCGACGTAGCAATTCGATCCGCTACAAAGGCTTTTGGAAGAAAGCCATTTCGCAGGTTGGCCATCAATGCTTATACGCACCCAATCATCCCTTTTTTCGAAGACCTGAATTTTGTCTCCACGGCTCAGCTTGGAAATGACTTTTCCGCCTGGCTGATCTCGGATATTGAGCTTGTTCACATTTACGTATTGTTCAACGGTCGAGGCCGTTTTCGGTGAGGAAACTGATGTAGTCGAGTTCAGCGGATTCGGTGTACTCGGGAGGCTCGGTTGCACCTGAATGGAAGGCGTATCTTTTTTGCCTATTGCCCATAGGACAGCGAAAAGAATCAGGAGAGGAACAAACCATGGTGAGATTTCTTGCGCATTTCCTTTGCTCTCGCTGAACAAACAGTGTCCAGCCTGTCTTCCTAACCAGCCTGGCTTCATAAACCTATTGCGAGCTTAGCCAAGCTTCCATTTTCTGCAGCCTACCTAGCTCTAAAAGCTTGGGTTTTCGCAAAGAAAGCGTCGCAAGCAGTCGCTGTCTTTCTCCCTGGGAGGAAAACCATTCAGTTATCTCGACATTACAATGTCTGGACTCGCTGAGTGCCCACTTCCCGATCATGTCCGCTGCAGCCCTTTGGGCTCCTTAGAAAAATCCATCATCGCGCGGCATGGGTAACGAGTAGACGCGTTGAAGATAGCCCTCTAGCTCATCATCATTGAACTAATCATCAGGCGCACGTCCCTAATGTCGTGCTGATAGCCACTCGGTTAGGGCTGTTCGAAGCTCCCCACTCACATACGAAGGTCTGATGAACTATGAAGAGCGAACAGGTAGAAGGTGTAGTAGAAAAGCTGGCCGGCAAGGCTCAGAGCGCGGTCGGCAAACTGATTGGTGATTCGACGATTGAGGCAGAAGGCGGTGGACGCCAAGCTGCTGGTCAACTGACCAAAACCTATGGCGATACACTAGACAGCGTATCTACGTTTGTTAAAGAGAAACCAGTCGCCGCAATTGCAATTGGTGCAGCTATGGTGCTGCTCGTAAGCCGGCTTCTGCGTCGCTGAGCAAGGACGACGGGATCGCTAACTGTGCATTCACCCGTTAATTGTAATTGCCCCCCTCGCACTCCATTTAGAGTCGACCACCGCGAGAGTGCGGGGGAGGTGCATAACAAGCAACACGCATCCGCTCATGCGTTCGGGATCAGAGCGCGGCGAGCAACCGCTCGAGCTGTTACGCTCCCAGGCATTCAGTAGTTCGACAGAATCGGCTCCGTCGCGCTGCCAGAGTTCAAATGTCCCGACTCTACCATCAGGCGACCTGCAGTACTCGCAGTAGTCCAGGGTGTCACAGTCATTGAATAGTGTGAGCCGCCATCCATCAATCTCAACGGACATGAGGCCGTGTTAGATCTCACTCCATGATGGAATGGATCTTCGCATCATGATGCGTTTGCCAAGCACGACGTCCGTCAGCACCTGGCAGACCGCGGGCAGTGACAGGAGAGGTTGTGTTCAAATCATTCTGAGGTCGAGTCATCGCCTGCCGATAGCTAAGCTGCGGTATGAAGTGGCGTCAACAGGGAGTTCGATCCTTCGGGCCAATGGGCCCGGCTAGCCTACACACTCGAGGCCTATTCACTCAGGCGTCATGAGCACCGCTAACGTCATGCTTATGAACTCTTCGTTCTTGGTGATCGTTGCCAGCGCTCCGCGTACGTTGCCGGCGGCCTCAGATGCTCCTCGCTGCTCGACCCAGAGTGTTAGCTCCATGATTGCGGCTTCGAGGGCTAGCTGGTTCTGATTGATTTTGAAGAGTAGGGAAGGGAGTAAGTCTGCGTTTGACATCGTGATTCCTCCGTGAAAGAGGAGAGCCTAGCAGGGGATCGCTATTCCCGTTCAAGCTGCCTAGCATCGGAGGTTACTGCTTCCATGATGGACACCAACTCTTCGAGTAGCTCCGCATAGTAGCGGCTGAGATAGCCGGCAATGGCTTCGTTGCGAAGCATGCGTACGAGATACCCTTTAGCGACAACCAACACCAACATTGTCTCGCCCAGCGTGTCTTCAACCTGCTTGTAATCATGTTGGAGGTTCTCCATCTCTCGTTCCATACGGGCAATGTCGACGGCGCTGACGTCGCTTAGCTTTTTCTTAACCTCCACCAGCATCTCTGGTCGCGACGCCGCCAAGACCATCCGAGCGTAATTACGCGTAAAACAGTTGGCTGAGATCATCATCTCAACGGTTTCTATCTGTCGGAGAGGCTTCATCAGTCGAATGGCTCGAAACACATCCTGCGATACCATGCGCACCTTGAGCATTTCCGCAACCTCCGGAGCAATGCCTTTCAGTAATTTTTCTCTCTCATGAACCTTTTCCACATTCATCCCAAGCACCGCAGCAATACGAGAGGCTTCAATGCCCTTCTTCAGAGCGGAAATGATCATTTTATGTTCTTGAATTGGTGTCAGTCGATTGATTTGCCGATTGTAAGTGAAGCCCTCATCATCGGTAGAAATCAGGCATAGCGGCTCAATCGCCCCCAATTCCTTGAGTGCCTCTAAGCGAAAGTGTCCATCCAAAAGCTGAACGAGGATATTCCATCCGCGATGATCGGTTTGGGGTGAACCACCAACGGCTCAACGACTCCGAGCTCCCTTATTGAGCTCAGAATGCTGGCGTACTTTTTACTTCCGGGTATCAACTGTTCGACCTTACGCGAGGGAAGTATTCGATCTAGAGGAATCGCAATGACACGCTGCTCGAATGCCTGCTTGATCTCTGTCATCACTGCGTCTCTCCGATAATCCGGTCAGCCAGGGGTTCTGGCATGTCCGGCATTTCTTCGTTTCGAAGCAGCGTCCTGAAGTAATCATCGGCCAGCAGTTTGCGCATTGTCGTGACAATGATTAGCAGCCGTTGCTCATTAATATCCGACTTCTTGATCATCACTTTTTGGCGACGAACTTCTAGCTGATAGGCATGCAAAAGCTTTTGAGGTGTCGGCTTTTCGGTGTGTGGCGCTTGCTGTCCATAGCGCTTACCGAAGGTTTTCCGTTTATCAATCAGGCGACGAACCCTCATCAACTGCTCGCCTTTGAGAACTCCGCTTTCGTAGGCTTCCATCATGGCTTTTTGGAGATCGACATCCTTAGAGCGAGCAATTTCCATCGCCAATTTTATGGATAACCAACCTTTCTCGACCGCAGCGATTAGGCGCTCTTCTCCCTGGCGCAACAGAATAAGAATTCCGTGTATGTAGCCTGAATCCAAGCAGGTTTTGTCAGCTATCTGCTGGCAGGTATAACCACGATCCGAAAGAATTTGAATTGATGTCAAAAGCTCGCGGTTCGTATGTTTTCGCCGTGCCAGGTTTTCAACCAAACCGATCAGGTATCGATCTGCTTCGCTGGCGCTGACCACGATGCAGGGGATATTTTTTTTTCTCCCCCAACGCTTGAAACGCTTCGAAGCGACCCTGGCCACAAACAATTTCAAAGGGTTCGATGCCGCTGGTCGTCGGTGCAACGGTAATGGGACGCTTAAGACCTAGTGCTGATATGTTCTCAACCAGCCTGGCGAATACTTGTCTGTTGCGCGCTCGTGGATTGAGCACCCGAATATCTTCAAGTGGAATGAGTTGAATTGTCGTCTCTTCCGCAATATGCATCGGAGCCCTACGGTGGGTTTGAATCGCGGTCATGCGACCCTCCTGTAATCACTGCGGCGTGACAGTTCAGAGAGGATGTCCAGCGTTTCAAACCGATAGATTTCAAGGCTGGCCTCATTGCTTTCGGCAAGTCGAAGACGAGGGGTCTCAATGTCGATAGCCGGCAGAATGTAGTAGTCCAGAGCCGCTTCTTCTTGCTCCTTCATCCGCACCGCTACGGTTATGTCAGGGCTCAAGCCGAAATCAAACCGTATGTTCCATCGCTTAGAGCCTGCAGGAGAGATCTGGCATCGGCTGAGTACGAGAGAGATGGTGACCTCCTCGTTGACCAGCATCAGATCCGTGCGAGGGTCGATCGAAACCTTTCCACCGACCTCCGCTATCTTTGACGTGGTTTGCTCAAGAAGCAGCGGGTGCATCTGTCTAAGGCGCTTGTTTGCTTCGATGTATCGGTAATCGCGTGCAGGGGTGTACCCAATGAGGGAGTAACAGCGGAGCAGGCTTCCGAAACGATGCTGGTAGGCGCTGCTGGAGGGGCAACCTTCAGCCTCATCAATCACCAGGCCCGATAGGTATCCGCTGCGTTGGTAGATAGTCTTCAGTACTTGCAACATTTCGTCATCGGGCATCCGGTAGGAACGCGTTTCAATGATCGATTGAGCAGCCTTGAATAAGATCGAATGCACTATAGGGCGGAAGGCGCCATTCGCGCGAATCCACTCTTCAGGTGGGTTCTCAACACGCGTCTGTTTTAGTTTGAAGGAGTTGTGGTTCCAGACGTTATTGCCGACGTATTTTTCGTTGATCAACACCTGGTGCACGGTGCCCCGAGACCACGGTCTTGCGCGGTCGTTGAGTACACCCCGGGCATTAAGCCAATCGGCAATCTCACGTTCACTTCTGCCTTCCTCGACGAACAAGCGATAGATGTGCTGCACTATTTCGACTTCGCCCGGTGGGCCTGGCACCAGAATCACTCGGTCTGTCTGGATGCTTTTGTGTTCGCCTATCTGCAGCTCATTTTTGGGTGAGCCGTGACTATCTACTAACTGCCGTCGGAGCCCAAACCCTGCTGGGCCGCCTTGGCGGTACCCCAACTCGATAAGTCGAGACTGACCCGCAAAGACTTTCACCGACAGTTCGCGGCTGTACTCGCCTGCCATCATCCGCTTCACGCTCTTGACGATGTTGGAGACAGGGGATCCGTCGTTGGTGAATTGCTCTGCACAGTATTGAACGGAGACTCCGGCTTGGCGACAGCGAACCTCATAGCTCGCGCTCACGTCAGGATCCTGGAAGCGTCCCCAGCGGCTGACGTCATAGACCAGGACAGTCGAGTAATCGGCCTGTCCTTTTTCTACATCAAAGAAGAGCTGTTTGAGGGCGTCACGGCCTTCCAAGCGCAGGCCACTTTTACCTGCATCGGTGTAAACCTTGGTGATGTCTAAGGCGTGCGTCGCTGCGTAAAGGCGGATCGTATCGAGCTGATTTTCTGTCGAGTATTGCTGATGCTCGGTAGACATCCGCACGTAAGCCGCCGCCATGGCCATGCTTGAACCATTGTTATAGGTGCTCGCGCCAATGAGAGTTTGCATCGGCAAGTCCTCAACCTGCTCACGGCTACACGGGTAACGCCAAAGCCGTGATCAGCCACAGCGTTTTTTCTGAATGGCTCTTTAGAAGGTAGAAGATCGGGGAGATAAAAGTGTTCACGAAAACGGGTAATTCTTTTCTGGCTCAAAAGCAGTATGCAGCTGAGATCGCTAGAGCTCTTCATACGGAACTTGGTGAAACGCATCAGGCGGCGAAAACACTGATGCGTTGGACGAACGCAAATGAGCGGACAGTCAAAAACTGGATGGCCGGGAGCAATGGCCCACGCGGGGAGCACTTGGTGGCATTGGTCAAGCACTCTGACCTAGCCCTGGCTGCCTTCCTTGAAATGGCGGAGAGACCACTTGCGCTCACTGCCTCAGAGCTACCAACGCTTAGACAGAAGCTTCAGGTGATGATTGAGGGAATTGATTCATACCTTTGTGAAGGGGAAGGGGCAGGTTCTGATTGATGATGTGCATGTCATCGGAAACTGACGCAGACCACTTGCCGTGGTGGCATATGGCCGCTAATAGTTATGAGGTTTGAGGAGAGGGTGTGAAGATGATTTCGAGATTCGTTGTTGTCCCAGCAATCCCGAAAGAAACGGGATCAATGCGCATCGGAATGAGCTTTTGCAAGAATGCGCCCATAGGTTTCGACATCTATGACAACGAAGAGAAACAACGTCTAGCGACAACCTATCAAGCCCGAGAAGTAGCGGAGGAGGAGTGTCAGCGATTGAATCTGGCGAGCCTTTAAACGCACTTCCAAACGAGAATCCACGACTGCGCTCTAGGCATTCATCAATCTCAAAAAGGAGTGTGCATGGCTTTCAGAAAGGAGTGGATCAAATGATCAGGGGCGTACGACTTACACCAGTCTGACGAGGATGCTGGGCATTCAGGAGCGAGCAAACAGCCTCTGCCTCTACCCTGGCCTTGAACACACCGTGCTTGCTAGCAGAGCCTCCCTCGACGAGATCCACAACCCGATACTGCTTGATGCC
The DNA here is from genome assembly GCF_046042685.1 of Pseudomonas sp. PLMAX. NCBI lineage: Bacteria > Pseudomonadati > Pseudomonadota > Gammaproteobacteria > Pseudomonadales > Pseudomonadaceae > Pseudomonas > Pseudomonas sp. PLMAX. The sequence goes on from NZ_CP064949.1 coordinate 2,556,313, forward strand.
ATTATCCATTCTGGTTGTTTCGATGACCCTGAATCTTGAATGCATGGTGCGTTCCCTGATGAAACTGGTGCTTAAGGAGTACCGGTATGACTCCATGATTTCAACGATTATGCAGGACTGAGCTGAGACAATTTATGACAGGGCGCAATGATTCTCTGCGTGAGGACAGATACTTCGCGGGATGTGGGAGGGGTAGGCTGTGTTCAAACCATTGTGTGTGAATCATCGCATGCCCATAGCTACGCTGTGGTGTGACGCAAATGGAGAGATCGCATCTTCGGGCCAATGGGCCCGGCCTCACCTAATCAGCCGAGCATCTCCTTAGTGATGGACGCGACATTCCTGGCATCGTCTATGCCACGGTGATAGGTACCCCGCCAAACCAGGCCCAACGACTCTACTGTTTGCTTAAGTGATTTAGGTCGATCGTCATATAAGCCGGCATGCCATTTCCTGGCATTGAAATGTGGCAAGCCTTCGAGCAGAGAAGGACATTCAGCCAAGGCTGCATCGCGCTTGAGCTGTCTTGCGTCATAGTCGCCCCAAGATGCCAAAGCCGCGTTTGGATAACTCTCAGCAAATGTTCGTATCTCTTCGCCAACCTCTCGATAGGTTCGGGCACCGTCTACGTCTGCTTGTTGAATGGACGTAAGCTTCGTGCAGAAGTCGGTCAGGGTAGGGTGGATCTGAGGGCGGACGAAACGCTGGAATTCATCGGCGATCTCAAGCGATTCCAGATCGACCACTACCAGGCCAATCTCTATCGTTTCCATCTGTTCGGGCGTGACTATTAGCGGTCTTGTTGACTCCGACTCGTCCACCTCATCGCAGGTTGCCTCAAGGTCGACGCAATACAGATAGCAGTATGGCGCGAGCAAGTTTTGGATGGTTTGAAAGTGAAGCAGCTTTGCTTCGATGCTCATGGTAAGGATGTAATATCTCTTGTCCTGATGAGTCGATTTGGCATTCGACAGTCCATCTGGTGTCGTTGAACACGAGCTGATAACTCGAACAATTTCTAAAAGGTTCCCTCACATCGAGGGCTCGGAATTCAGGCATCAGGTCGTATGACCGAACGTGGCCTCCATGCTTGATCTGCCAAGCAGCAGCTCTGATGAATTGCCCATGACTGAAGACTAGGATGTCCTGAGCATCGTGATCCGCAAGCTTGGCCAACATCGCACCTACGCGCCCGATCAGATGATCGAACGACTCAGCGCCAGGCCCATCAATCATCGCCGCATCTCCGTTCTCCCAGTAGCTTTCCGCATGTGGCTTTCGGTCAGCCTGAGTAGTGCCAGCAAAGCGGTTTGGGCTCAAATACGTAAATTCTTCGACGGGCCAAAATTCGAAAGAAACGTGAGGGAAGCGCGCTGCTGTTGGTAGTGCCGTTGCGATGGCGCGTTCGAAGGGGGAGGAGATGATCAGGTCGGGTGCGGACGTAATGGAGTCGGCAAGCGTCCGAGCTTGAAGCTGGCCTTTTTCAGTCAGCGGTATTGAGTCCGGCGCTGTAGTTGCAAGACCCGCGTTCGCGGCGCTCTCAGCATGTCGGATCAACCTTACGCGTTTCATCACGGCCCCTCGGTTTGATGTGGAGGAACTACTCACTTGTCCTCGGCGGTGCCGCGCTGTTCGTTATTCCAGCCATCAGTCAACTCGTCTATCCGATCCGCAATTTGAGGCGTTTTCGATAGAACAAGACAACGCGTATTGCCGACAAACTCCTCAATCAGATACAGCGAGTCGCCAACATCGAGCTCTAGTTCCTGCAGCGCCTCATCGGGAATTCGAATCGCACCGTCACCATCCCATTCTTCGATGACGATTTTCATAGGTGGCTTTCTCACGTGTGATCTCCGTTGCTTTCAGCCGGCAAGCCGTTCCAGCTTGTAGATTCTCAGCAGCACGTTTTACAGACCCGGGTAATCATCAAGTCTAAGGCTAGGAGCGTCTCCGTCCTCAGACTTGCACTTAGGCGCGTGTACCACTCCAGCTTCAGCGTCGGTACGCATCTGCTCGAGCTCTTTGTGAAATGCCTTGTCCTGAACCGTGGGTTTGCTGGTGTACGGTTTGCGCTCTGGCTCAGGCTTGGCTGCATAAGTCGTTAACGCGTCTGGGTCGTGCTGCAGCTTTTCCTGGACTTGCGATTCCAGCATCGCACGTAGGGCGTCTTTATCGGGACGGGTAAGCAATTTTTTACTCCTTTTGACAATCAGCGATTGGCTCCTTGGATGGTGAAAGATGGGGCGTCCAAGCCATAGCCGTAACCGCATGCGGAGGTTGACTTTATCATTACGAAAAAAACAAAAACAGGACGCATGGCGAGCAAGCGGATGCGGAGAAGCAGGTGCGACATAGTCGAACGTGTTGGAGCGTGGAGCGCAACGTAGGGCCGTGTCGGCACTGGTCATGCCGAATACGATGCATACGTTGTAGCGGGGAAGATGGCTGGCTGCCGCTTCGGCAAAAGGACGCAGAGCCAGCGCGACGGGCTAGGAAATCGTGATAGCACCGTGCGAATCAATTAGCGAAAAAGCAGCGCCAGGACGCCACCCAAAAAAATTATTTTGGCAGTACCCCTTGAATTCAAAAAAAGAAAACGGAGTTCTTATTTGATAGCAAAACAAAAGCAGAGATCTTGGAGCCTTCACCAAATTTTTGCATTCATAGTTTTCAGGTCAGTCGATTCGATTTGGCTTCTGTTGCTTTTGCCTAAAATCCGTTTTTTTTCGTACTGAAAAGTGACGGCCGGAGTGAATGGATTCTTGGCTCGTCGATGGGAAGGACAGATCGTTTGTTCGCGACGTGAGTCGCGGCTAGCTTTTCAAGCCACTCGAAAAGTCAAAACCAGGTTGGGGCCCTAGAGCCTCCGGGATTTGTTTTTCGTGGGTACTACTATCAGTGACGCCGCATGGCCCAGAGAGCAGGCGACGTACAGGAAGAGGCGAATGGCCAATAATGACAGTCAGAGGTAGGTTTCATTGGCGCTTGGATCTGGCGCAAGAAGGTAGGCTTTGGGAAGTAGCCAAGTCACATCTTGGGGCTGCTGCGCTTCAACAAGCGTTAGTAGACCTTCTCCTCAGCTATGGGCCGCCGAAGGTGCGTAGTAACGTCGAGTACCTCAGCCGAGAATGGCTGGGGGACGAAAAGCTTCAGTTGTTGAAGAACGCCTTGGTCGAAACCGACTTGGCGCTCCCCGATTTCGACCAACATCCCGAAAAGGTCGCGCTCTTGTCGTGCTATAGCCAGCACATCGCAACGGGTCTTTTGCTTCTGATGCCTTTGGACAAACTTACTCGAGATCTACGAGGTTTTCGGCTTGAGCACCATTTAGGCATCTGAGACCAAGGAGTGCTCGCCTGGTGCGAGCAGCTGTGCGTACGATCGATGTATGTCTGTTTTGTCACGTCCAGACTGAAGGGCAATGGGAGCGTCTATTCAGAAAAGCAGAATTCGACTTGCTGGGACTTCGTAGTTGAGCGATGACTTGCGGGCTTAGAATGGGGGCGTGGCAAAACCAACTCATCACCCGTCGAAATCGCCAGGCTTTTGAGAACTCCCACGTGGGCTAGATCCGCCAGTTCTTCCTGGGTACGACTCAGCAACGCGTTAACGGACTGCCCTGACTCAGCGCAGAGAGTAATGGCCACGAGAGTGAGAGGATTCACACTGAGTGGGCCACTCAAAGCAGTGATCATCTCTAGGGTGGGGCTCGACTGGGCTCGCTCCAATTTCGAGACATATGTTCGACTGCTGACTTCGGCAAGGTTTCTCTGCGTCAGTCCTTTGCCAGCGCGCATCGCTTTAAGCACAGCAGCAAATGCATTTTTGAGCGACATAAGAGCCAGTCCCTTTGAGCGTCGATGCGTTGGAGAGAGCCATTCTAAAAGAATGGAAGCCTATCACGGTATCGCTGTATTCCACGCTACTGGCCACCTTGCCCCCTCCATTCGTTAAGCAATACACACTTGTCTCTGCCCTGGGCTCAGACCGAAACTGTCATCGACCCTATGCGGAGATCAAGGCCTCTTAATCGGAGCTTTTTTGCTTGAGCTAAAGGGCGAATTGGTAGCCGGTTACTGCAAGGATTTGGGCTCTGGTAAGCTGGCTTCTTTTAGACCGTGATCACCAGTATGACAACGCAATGGAAGCCATCTTGGTTAGGACGACTACTGACACGCTCGAAGCCGTGGCAGCTGACCCTCGAGGGCGACCGGTTAATACTTCGTATCGGCGATCGGATTTATCCTCTCACGGCTGAAAATTTCGCCAGAGGCGGAATTAAACGTGGTCTGGTCTGGACGAATGTGACGGTGTTCGTCGGGCATAAGCTCAGGCTAGAGGGCCTTTCCAACTCTGAACAGCCAACCCTGAGCCAGGCGTTTATCCACCTGGAACAACTCAAGCATCAACGACAGTTCGAAGCGTACTACGCGAAAGTGACCCAGTGGCTTGAGGAGGTCGCTTGTGCGATAAAAACCGTAGATGCTGAGTGTCGTTGGCTCACTCACGACCTGCAGCAGGTGTTATTGGAATCTAGGGCATCGTTGGGTGTTAATGACGCAACGTTAGGTACGCTTTTCGCCCTTCCTGAGGTTCAGTCACTACTGGGAAGTAGATCTTTCCGAGTGAAGTCCCATCTAGACGACTGGGCATCAAATTGGTCAGAGCGGTGGGATGCGCGCAATAAGCTGCATTTGGAGCGCGAGCTCGAAGCATGCGCGACCTTGTTACAGAAGGTCGAAAGCAGGCCGCTCACCGATGAACAAGCCCGTGCAGTCCTTTGTTTCGACAATCGTGTTCAGGTTATTGCATCGGCTGGATCCGGAAAGACTTCGACCATGGTGGCCAAAGCAATCTACGCGGTTCACCGAGAGCTGGTCGCTCCTGCCGCTATCATCATGTTGGCGTTTAACAAGCACGCTGCCACTGAGCTGAAAGCTCGCGTTGCTGAGTCGCTTGTTCGCTTGGGAAAGGAAAACATCGCAATCAACGCGATGACCTTCCACTCTCTGGGCCTGACTATTATTGGAGACGCAACAGGGAAGAAGCCACATGTGCCGGACTGGGCTTGCGAAACGCTCCCTGGGCTCGAAAAGCTGGCGGAATTGATTGATGTACTGAAGGATCAATCAGGGGCCTTCCGTACCAATTGGGATCTCTTTCGCCTAGTCTTTGGCCGCGATCATTCTTCAATACCGATTGCAGATCTGTTTGAGGCTTATGATAACGAAGGGAATGCGCGCCTGGTCAGTCTGAATGGCGACCTTGTGGCAAGCCAAGAAGAACGTGTGATCGCCAACTGGCTGTTCTACAACGGCGTGGAGTATGCCTACGAGAGGCCATACGAGCACGACACGGCTACCGCAGAGCGCAGACAATATTTCCCTGACTTTTACTACCCGAAGATCAATCTATACCACGAGCACTTTGCCTTCGATGCTCACGGTCAGGCACCGGCCCATTTCGAAGGCTACCTAGAAAGTGCCAACTGGAAGCGATCGCTTCACAAATCTAAGGGCACCCAGCTGATGGAGACCACGTCTCACCAGTTGAACTCAAGCCAGATATTCGATCATCTCAAGTTTGAGCTCACTTCGCGTGGGATTGTCCTAGACCCTAACCCTGATCGCCCCCTCCCTAAATCGGGATTGCCGCCGATGGAGCACATGGAGCTCATAAAGGTGCTCCGATCGTTCATCACTCACTTCAAGAGCAATAGCCTCAACGAAAAGACGTTGTATGAGCGCCTCAATGCCCTCCCAGTGAACGCTTTCAAGTACCGCTACCAGATGTTTTTAGAGCTCGCAATTCCAGTCATCAGGGCATGGGATAGGGCATTGCAGATGGAGCGGGGCATCGATTTTGAAGACATGATCAATCTGGCTGCGGAACACCTCGAGCGTGGGCACAAATCTCCTTATCAGCTTGTCATGGCCGATGAATACCAAGATGCCTCGCGCGCCCGCGCTCGTCTGTGCCGAGCATTGGTGGCCGCGCCGCATCGGTTCCTTTTCGCGGTAGGGGACGACTGGCAGTCAATCAATCGCTTCGCCGGCGCTGACGTCTCTGTCATGACAGGCTTTCGTGAGTGGTATGGGCATGGCCAGGTTCTGCATTTAGAAACAACGTTTCGTTGTCCGCAGGCGATTTGCGACGCCTCAAGTCGTTTTGTGTCCAAGAATCCCGCACAACTGAGGAAGAATGTTGTTTCAGTGACACCCGCAATTGGCTCAGCTCTCCAGGCGTACCAGGTGTCAACTCAGGGCGAGGTACGTGACGCAATTGGTCAGTATCTTGAGACGTTATCTACAGGCCTCGTCGATGGCTCTGTGCCGCAAAATCGCAATGGGAAGATCACTGTTTTTGTTTTAGGTCGTTACAAAAACGACCGGCAATACATCCCTGAAGGATGGGGGCATCGGTACGGCGATCGGTTGGAGGTGCGGTTCAAATCAATCCATACATCCAAGGGTGATCAAGCTGACTACGTGATCCTTCCAGGAATGGTGGCTAAGGGTTTCCCAAACCTCAAAGGCGATGATCCAGTGTTTGGTCTGGTCATGCCTGAAGGGGACACCTTCAAGCATGGCGAGGAGCGTCGTCTGTTCTATGTAGCACTGACTCGGGCCCGTCGATCAGTCGCTATGTTCACCGTGTATGGACGGTGTTCGCCATTCCTGGATGAATTGGTGAAGGATGGGGCAGTGACAATCACCAGTATCAAGGGCGAGGCTGTCCAGGAGGATCGATGCCCGGTGTGCAAGGTTGGAGTCATCGTGGAGCGCACTGGAAAATATGGAGACTTCAAGTCCTGTTCAAATTTTCCACGATGCAAATTCAAACCAAGACAAAGTACGTCTTCCCAATCAAAGCGGAGTGCCTTCCAGCGTCGCAGGCTTTGAGGTTGATTGGCCTACAAGTGATGGTCGTCACCCCGTTCGTACTTTCACCATCGTGTTATTGGTGACTGGCCAACCCTCGGCCGCGCCGTGCACCTCGCTGATCGAGCACGGTTATCCAAAGTCGTAGTGAAATACCAAAGCGACGCTGGTAATGTCTTGGCCACGTTCGTCAAACCATTAAGGGATGGAGGCGAAAATAGAAGCCCTGGAGCCGCGAACCTCCGGGGCTTCGTTTTTTAGGGCCGTGCTTAGATCGCCACCATCTATCACACTCAATCAATACCAATCATTTTCTACGATTGAACGGAACCACCACACCGACTGCCGAAATGTCGTTGTTAGTCAGATCAACGGAAACTGGACTACTGGCGCTCTTCAGTTTGGCCAGGTGTACCACTTCAGCGTTGCCACTGAGGTAGCGCATCGGTAAGCCTGTGAGCATTTCGATGTCAGTGTCTGATAAACCGATGTAGGTAGAGACCGCGTTAACTGGCAAGACACCAGAAGAGGCTAGTAGCTCGATTGTACGTCTGAGCAGACGCGTTTGCTCAGGTGCACGCCCATCGTCACCGGGCTCTGCCTTCACGCCCCAGCGAGCTGAGCGACGCTTGAAGAGTAGGCTCTTGGCGTCGTCATCGATCACCCTCAATGCCCATAGCCGCATGACCATCGCTGCCACAGAAACGCCCCAGCGCTGCTTGAGCAGCAAGAGGCTGTCCAAAGTAACCGGACTTCTGACTTCGGCGGCGAACGTCTCGGCAGGGAGCAAGAAGGCTCCTGCGAAACGGTGCGCTTGGTCTTCCATGATTTTGTGCCGTACAGGGTCAGTCGATCTCTCGATACCCTTATGCAAAATCAGGTGGCCCAGTTCATGAGCCAGGTCGAAGCGGCTGCGGAAGCCATTTTGCTTGTCTGCTGAAAGCAGAACGAGCGGACGGCTCAATACCTGACTCCAAGCCGACAATCCTTCAATTGTCGCGACGCCTGTTTCTTCGCGCACCAAGATCACGCCAGCGCCTTCAATCGCCATAGCCAGGTCAGGTATCGCACGTCGACCGAGGCCCCAAAGTTCGCGGCACTCATCAGCAGCTTCTTCAATATCGGCGTTGGTAATTTGGTCAGGATCCGTAAACGTGCGCTTGGGCAGGTTCACTTCCGGAAAGTCCACAAACTCGCCCAACGCCAGTGCAATGTCCTGAGCCCATTCGAGACGTGCTTCCAGCATTGTTCGCGCATTGGCATGCGCCGACGCATTGCTTCGGAATAGGGGAAGTGAGCACTTCTCTGGTATGGGCCGGGTGAACCACTCCGGAGTCACGTTGATGACTTTAGAGAGGTTGGCCAAGGCCTCGGCCTCGGGAGACTGCTGGCCGCTCTTCCACTTGCTCACTGTGGCGGGGGATACCCCAACCATGCTTGCCAGTGCGACTTGAGAAAGTCCGCGAGCCGCAAGCGCCTGTAAAAGCCGCTCCGGCTCAAACCCTGTAATTCCACGACTCATGATTTTGTATCTTGTCCTGTTTCGAGTAGACCTGTTTTGAGCTTTGGCTTCGCCAAGTCGACTTGCTGTGGAGCTTCATCGTAGCGAGTCAGGAACTTGCTCAGCGACTCACGAAAAAGCCAGCCCTTCATCTCTGCGTCCGGCACTGCGATGTGAATTTCCACAGGCACTTCAGGGTGGCTGGTCAATGAACCGCTGAAGCACGCAACGAAAAAGAACGTGCCAGTGGTAATAGGTTCCGGAGCAAAAAGCGACGGCTGGACAAGCTGAGTCATCGCTTGGTTTGCTTCCGCAAGTTGCCGGCGTATGGCGCCGCGACGGATGTTGTTCCACAGCGTCGAGGACATGTTCACTCGACCAAACTTGAAGATGCCGGCCTGGCCCACTACGACGCCATTGCCTTTGAGGGGAATATGAACAGCATCGGCGGCGCGTAACGCCTCCTCAAACGACTCGTTCATATGGAAAGCCCGCATCTGTCCTAGCGCATTCTTCCGATGATTTTTGTCCATGTCTTTTGTAGCCAGATAGGCGCGGAGCGCGCCCACTTCAAGGGCATCCTCGGCACCCATGATTAGGTTCCGTGGAACATTTTGGATCAGCAATTCGGGAATGGAGACTTGGCGGGTTTGGATCATAGAGAGGCGCTCTGGTTTCGTATAGCGGGATTATAGCCTTGAAAAGTTTCGTGTAAATGGTTTTTGAGGAGGTATCGTTCATAAGGCTTGGCCTTCCCCTCTCCACATCCGTAAGAATGGCTCTCACTATCCTTGCGAGCGCTTGGCTGGTTCACCTTCATAGGCCAAAAGCACCCCGCTTGATGGCAATTTGGTATCCTTCAACGATGGTTGCCACTTGGAAAGGATTCAATCTTGAAGCTCCAGTTCGTACGTATCTGTGGTTTTCAGTCGTTTGGTGTCGACCCTGTCACTGTTGATTTATCTGATCTTACTTTTCTGATCGGGCCCAACGGATCTGGCAAGACTGCGACCCTTCAGGCACTTTGCCGACTTTTCTCGTTTGATCCCAATCAGCGACGTTTACGAAAATCGGATTTCTCCGTTCCTCATGATGAGACAGAGGTTCCAGAGAAGCGAACGCTCTGGATTGAGGCTGAGTTTACGTTTCCTGAGCTTGGTGACGACGAGAATGAACACTCGACTATCCCCACTCATTTTGGACATATGCGTCTGGATGACCCGGATGGTACTCCGCGTGTGAGGTACCGCCTGGATGCATCGATTGGTATTGATGATGAGATTGAGCAGAGCCTTGTTTACGTCCTGGATGTAAACGAGGATGACGATCCCGTCGATACTGCACCTGTGCCACGGGACGAACGAACCTTTATCCAGGTTCACTACCTTCCCGCGCGGCGCGATCCTGCTGATCACATTGCATACGGTGCGAATGCTTTATTGGGTCGTTTGTTACGGGCCGTAAATTGGTCAGAGCAGCGCGAGACGATCCAGCAACTCACTGATGGTATCTCTGAGAGTCTGACTTCGAACGAATCGGTGCTAAGTCTCAGTGCTGGTCTGTCGCGAACGTGGAAGGAACTACACAAAGGGCAGTTTTTCACGCAGCCTAGCGTGACGTTCGTGGCCAACGAAATCGAGTCGCTGTTGCGCCATCTTTCAGTGTCTTTCTCACCTGGCCATGGTGAGCAGTTGGTTGATTTCTCAAGACTCAGTGATGGGCAGAAATCTATGCTCTACCTTTCGCTGGTCTTGTCTTCCCAAGCTGTTGGACGTGCCGCGCTGGATGGCAAGGATGACTCCTTTGATCTTGAAAAACTCAGGCCTGCTGTGTTCACGATCATTGCTCTGGAGGAACCGGAAAACAGCCTGTCACCCCACTACCTGGGACGGATTGTATCATCGCTCAAGGCGTTGGTAGGCGATCCCCAGTATGTAGATGCTCAGGCACTCATTGCGACTCATGCGCCTTCGATGCTTCGCCGGGTTGATCCTGCGTCCATCAGGTATCTCCGGTTGAACGAAGCGCGCTGCACAGTCGTGACGAAGATCAAAATGCCGCCTAAGAGAGAGGAGGCATACAAATTTGTGAGAGAGGCCGTGCAGGCCTATCCCGAAGTTTATTTCTCGCGGTTGGTGATCCTCGGCGAGGGTGACAGTGAGGAAATAGTCTTGCCTCGGTTGCTTGCCGCGAAGGGGCTTTTGGTTGATGAGGCCGCTGTAACTGTTGCGCCGTTAGGAGGGCGCCACATCAACCACTTCTGGAGACTGCTCAGTGGCCTGAACATCCCTTACGTCACGCTTTTAGACTTGGATGTGGCGCGTTACGGTGGGGGATGGGGGCGGGTTAAGTACGTGGCTACAGAGATGAAGAAGCACCGTCCAAACGATGTTTATCTCACCGATGATCAGCTCAAGAAACTACCTGTATGGAATAACCCTACTTACAAAATTTTGAAAGTTGAAAAAGACCCTAAGTATAAGTCTTACATAGCCAATCTTGAGCCACTGGGCGTATTTTTCTCATCGCCGATGGATCTGGATTTCTCGATGCTCAAGGCATTTCCGGAGGCATACGATTTGTCCTCCGACGGCTTGGTTGCGCCTAAACTTGCTCAGGTAAAATCTGTGCTTGGCGATAGCCACTTCGATTCCAAGCAGTACTCACTGAAGGAGCGCAAGCACTTCATCGCATACCACAAGCTTTTCAAGCTCGACAGCAAGCCCAAGTCGCATATCGAAGCACTCTCCAAGCTCACGGATGCGCAGTTACTGGCCGCTATGCCGGAGTCGTTGGGTCGGTTGGCGGATTTCGTCATGGCCAAGGTTGAGGGCCTTTCGGAATGATCTCTCCTGATGATTGGAGACCGTCTGAAGGCATCGATTTAGAGCCCAACGCGGAGAAGGCAGTTAGGGAGGTCAAGCGGTGCGTGGCATTGACCGCCGGCCCAGGTGCTGGCAAATCTGAACTGCTTGCACAGCGTGCGGATTTCTTGCTGACCACGGGGGCATGTCGTTACCCGAAGCGGATCCTGGCTATCGCTTTCAAGGTGGATGCGAGCAATAACCTCAAAGAGCGCGTGTGGAGGCGATGCGGGCCCGATTACGCTAGTCGATTCGACAGCTATACATTCCATGGTTTCGCCAAACGGATCATCGAAAGATTTCGCCCCGTTCTCTCCGGCGATGATGCGCTCGACGCCGGCTTTCGCGTTGTAACCAAGGGGAAAGCACACCCTGCTCAGACGGAGTTTGGCCTTCTCATCCCTCTGGCCCTGAAAATCCTAGGCGCCTATCCAATGGCGGCGACTGCTATCAGGCAAACATACAGTGACGTGTTTCTTGATGAGTTCCAGGATTGTACGGACGAGCAGTACGCACTGGTCAGCAAGATCTTTGTAGGTACGAGACGTCGCGTAACGGCGGTCGGGGATGTGAAGCAGAAGATAATGGGGTGGGCCGGCGCGCTCGATGGGGTGTTCGGGAAGTTCGCCGCAGATTTTGCAGCAGATCATCTCAACATTTACCGCAACTTCCGGTCGCTGCCCCAGCTGTTAAGGTTGCAGAACGACGTCATAAAAGTCCTCGATCCCGGATCCGAGATGCCTGAGGAACTGTTAGGCGGGGAAGGTGGTGAAATCCTGCTTCAGGAATTCAGCGACTGCACAGAGGAGGCCATATCTCTTGCGGATCAGATCGATACTTGGATCAATATTGAAGGGGTTGCACCATCCCAAATCGCCGTGTTGGTTAGGAATTACCCCGAGGCCCACACAGCTCGCTTAACCTCTGAGCTGGATGCACTGGGTATCGCACACCGCAATGAGAACCAGTTGCAAGATATTACTACGGAACCCATTGCCTTAGTGGTCGTTGACTTCCTGTTATGCCTCTACGGATCGCGTGAGCCGAAAGCATGGACAAGGTTGTTGCGACGGATCATTCCGGTCGATGACGACGAACATGGCGGTGTCGTTCGAAGTGACTGGAACAGGTTTATCAAGGAGGCACGCAAATCTGCCGCCGAAGATCTCGCCGCCAAGAACTATGCACAGAGGTGGCGCCTGTTGAAGGAGTTCCTTGGCATGGTGGGGGTCACCCTGCTGACTGGGCTTTCCCATGATTACGAGTCACGAGATCGCCTTAAGGAAATCATCCGAGATGTCAAAAAACACATCGATACGTCGTTGGAGCAGGAACCAGACTTGTGTAAGGCCCTTTCGCAGCTGACTGATGATCAGTCCATACGAATCCTGACTGTCCACAAAAGCAAAGGCCTTGAGTTCGACTCGGTTGTGCTTCTAGGTGTGGAGAGGGAGGCTTATTGGGGTAACGATACCCATGAAGTGCGCTGCACTTTCTTCGTCGGGATTTCTCGTGCCAAAAGGCGGCTCGTGGTCACTACAGCCAAAGCCAGAGATAAGCTTGCCGACATCCCAAGTTGGCGTACCAGCCGGAATCCACACGGCGAGTTTCTCGGCTATATCGAGTCCTGGCAAACGGCTGAATCATGATGGGCCGCAAAAGTTTTCGGTATATGGAAGTGGTAGCCCTTACCGTAGCGATAGATGCTGTTTATTAAAGGCTCTGCACCCGCCATCGCACCAGAGTGAGACTATGGCGTGGCGCGGTATCACACGGATGTATACGCTGATAACCATGAATCGAGGCACTGGGCAAAAAACAGCTTCCAGTTGCTGCTAACCCTTAATTAATACGGATGCAGATATGGATTTCTTGCTGATTGGTAGGTCTGATCGAACACCCTCAGAAGGGCGTAATATCGCCTATTTAGGCGTTGATAACTGGAATGATTACTCATACGTGACCATGTTTTATGTCACATTGTGTGATGAAAATGGTGCGCGTCATGACCTCGGTAATGTAAAAATTGGTTTTGTAGGGCAAACAACCTCGCAGAGCACTCATTCAATGCTCCCCCGGCGCTTTGATACCCTTCCTGAGGGTTTCTTTTCGCTTGGTACGGACGTTGATTATTATAAAAAGCTAGCCAAGGATATTAGTCCAGAGACATGTAATAGTTTCTTGAGTGGGCTGAGAGATGTGGTGGCCAATACAAATCGACTTGAACAAGCAGCTCCAGAGGACGTATTTGGTACCTCGCTACTACGAGGAGTGAGCATAAGCACCATCAAGGAACAATTTACTAGGGTGCTCCATGGCGGAGTAGTAAGGACAAATTTCTCATTCTTATATCGCAGACTTCCAGCTGAGCGAGTAGCAGGTGTAGAGTTAAGTTTTGAAGTAGAGTCGGATTCTAAGCCCAGTACAAATATACATTCTATTATCGGAAGGAATGGTGTAGGTAAAACAACCATTCTTAACGGTATGGTTCAGGCAGTTACTGGTGGGCTTCCGGAGGGGGAGGGCTTTTTTGTAACAAACGGATGGGCAGGCATGCAGACACCCATCAGTGCGGAATATTTTAGCAGTTTAATATCAGTTTCTTTTAGTGCGTTTGATCCCTTTGAGCCTCCTCCCGAGCAGTCTGATCCATCGTTGGGAACCTGCTATTACTATATAGGGCTCAAAACACTATCCTCGAGTAATTCCGAACTTAAAAGTTTGCGTCAACTTCAGGCAGAATACATAAGTGCGTTGGGCTTGTGTATGAGTGATCCGAGGAAGAAAAGTCGCTGGCATAAAGCGATAACTGCTCTTGAGTCAGATGAGAATTTCTCAGACATGAGTCTGCCATCTTTATTAGAGCTGAGTAGGGCGGATGCCCAAAGTACGGCTGCGGTATTGATGTCTCGAATGAGCTCTGGTCACGCCGTGGTATTGCTTACAATTACCAAGCTCGTTGCGATGGTCGAAGAGAAAACCTTAGTCTTATTGGATGAACCGGAAAGCCACCTTCATCCACCGCTGCTTTCTGCTTTTTTAAGAGCGCTAAGTGAGCTTCTTTATGACAGAAATGGAGTGGCTATAATTGCAACGCACTCACCCGTAGTGTTGCAGGAAATTCCAACCTTATGTGCATGGAAAATAAATAGATCTAGATTAGTATTAGATGCAAAACGCCCGGAAATTCAAACATTTGGAGAAAATGTTGGTGTATTAACCCGCGAAGTGTTCGGCTTGGAAGTGCGTAAGTCAGGATTTCATAGTCTTCTTGATGCCTCAGTACAAAATGGCGGGACGTTCGACCAGATAATGTCTGAGTTTAGTTATCAATTGGGTTTTGAGGCTCAAGCAATATTGCGTGCGATGGTTGCGTATCGAGATTCACGGAGTGGAAATTGAATCGCATTAATCCCCCCGCAGTGACTGGTCTACAGTCTTTCACCCACTGCGCAAACTCTATAGTACAGCCCCTCATCAGGCAGCGAATGCTCGACTCATCAGGCGAGATTGAGGCGGCAGCAGTTGCATATCAAAACCATGCATTCTTAGGTACGCTCTTTTCCATCCCTCCGCTCTTAGCTGCAAGAGGAGATGATCCTGTCGTGTTTGGAACGTTATTAAAGAGTGAGCTTATCAATCTCTATGATTACAGTATGGTTCAGCGCCATCCTGGTCGAGACTATTACGATCGGATATTAACTGCGGCTAATGAGAAGTGTCCATACTGCGGAGGGATTGGCAGGCCCCAAAGCCTTGACCATTATTTGCCGAAGTCTCACTACCCACAGTATTCCGTGAATCCTCAAAATCTGATTCCGTCGTGTAGAGATTGCAATACCGGAAAGAGTAACGGCTTGGCTCAGGATGCTGCTGGCCAACCCATCCATCCTTATTTAGATTCAGACCGATTCTTTTTAGAGCAATGGGTTTCGGCAGAGGTCGTGTATACAGATCCATGTTACATTCGTTTTTTTACTAGCGTTCCTCAGGCATGGCCGCAAGTAGATGCGAGTCGTGCAATAAATCACTTTTCTGAATTCGACTTAGGTAAGCGTTATGCTATTCAAGCAGGAGAGGAGCTGGGTGTGCTTATCGATCAAAGGCGTGGCTTTTTAGCTGACTTAAGTCCTCAGGAGTTTGCGCAATTTTTAAACTCTGTGGCGAGCGCACGACTGTTTCCAAATCACTGGAAAAAGGTGATGTATCAAGCGCTTTCTACCGACCATCGTTTCTGCTCAATCGTATTCTAATTTGACGCGTTACTTCATCGTGTTCCTCAGCTAACGTTTTTTAGCATTTTGAGGTAGTCGCGCTTGAAGGTGATTCAAAAATTCTAAGAGCTGGATGGATTTTTGCGCGTATTGGCAAGCGATTCGAAATGACGAATGCTTGGCATCCGATTGGTGTGTGGGGCCGTGCGGAACAACTATGCACGCCCCACATCTATATACATCAGTCGCGGATGTACCCGCTGACGTAGTGGTCATAGCAATCGTCGCAAACGAACCCTGACTCAACCTCATGAGTCGCCGGCTCGCCACAGTCGCATGTTGCGTGGGAGATCCGGTGCAAGCTCTGACAGTCAGGGCAGCGCGGACTTTGCTGGTTCAGCTCGTCGTCAACTGACTCGAAGTCAGCCTCGGACGTGGTGCACCCGCAATCGAGGCACTCGAACTCTTCCTGCTCTTCGTCAGAGCCGTCGTTATCCCACATTTGAACGCCGCTCATGACCGACCCCCTCTGAGAAAACCAGGAATACGCATTTCAGGCTGCGGATCAGGATTGAACTCGCCGAAATGCTCCCTCAGGATTGAGTCGAATCCGTTTGCACGGAGGGTCTCAATGATCACAAAGCTAAGCGGCGCCACACCCCCACTCGTCTGCATCACCTGGTGAGAGGTATTGCCCAGCACTTCTCGAAAGATCTTCACGGAGTAGTCATCGCCGCCGTCAATAGACAGAAGCGCACACTGCGCAGCACCGTAGTAGTCGTTCTTGAAATGCAGGAACTCAGCGAGTACGCGCATGGCTTCGGGCTGTTTGTTTTCGTAGGCCATCAGCAGGTACTCAATACACTCAACCTTGTAGCCACCAGCGTTCGAGGCAAGGAAAAGGCCTGCCAGGTACTGGGAGTACACGTGACCTTTCTTTGCGAGCGACTTGTATTCCTTCAGGGTGGTTTCAGGCGTCCACACAGGAAGGTGCAGGAAAATATCCTTATCCTTGTGGTACTCATCGCTCATCGGATGCTGGTCAAGGTTCTCCGCGAACGCGGCCTTGAACCGGGCGATTACCTTGTTACGGGCATCGTTGACCAAATCAGAATAGGAGTGGCCGTACTGCTCTTTGGCGTAGGTGTCGAAGGCCAAACCGATCTTCGTACCCTCCGGTGCAGCCTTCAACGCTGCCTCGCGAAGGTCATTGACCTTGACCTTGATGCCCTTGTAGGGAATCGAAAGTGTGAGCTGAGAGGTATCAATCGCCTTGACGAGATGATCGAATGGGTTGCGCTGACGCATAAGCCCTGTGATCTCGATATCCCGTTCGCTCAGCGGGGCTCGGGCCCAGGCATCCATTTTCTCCTTACGAGTTTTTGGATCATGCCTGTCAGCACCAACCTTAGTGCCAGGCAGGATGAAGTCTTTACTGTCAAAGACCTTCTGGCGAATCGGAGTCCGATCTTTACCCAGAATCGTTAGGGTAAATTCTTGCAGGTTTGCTGATTTCGTGTTCATAAGCACATTCTCCAAAATTTGGGGTTTTGGACAGTGTCAGGCCACTAAACAAAGTCACTTTGCCAAACTGGAAAGGCGCTTCATTTGCTTTACATCAGAGTTGCTTTTTACGACTGTTTGATTCCCAAAGGTGGCCTATGGACATGGGGTCAGCCACGCGAGCAGAGAAAATATCCCCACTCTCCATGGCTGTCAAACGGAGATTGTCCGCTTGTCGCCATATGGTCGGTGGTTCGGCAGAGCATGGCCCTAGGATAGGAATAGCTACGCTTAAGCGAGGCAGGCTTGCTGTAGGCGGAGCTAAGCTCACGTTGCGGCACCTTACGCCACTGGATCCTTCGTTTTATCCCGACTTTCAATACAGATCCAAAGGCTTGATTCAAGATTTCTTCGGCAAAAAGAAGGAGCAAGCCCAGCTCAACGATCTTCTGAACAACGTGTTGAGAAAATATGCGGAGCTGAAGCAGCCATACTTCACGAACTTCATTCATACGACTCGCGAAGCGAACGCTGTTTTGGATCTGATTGGTAGGCTCTAAAGGGGAGTGGTGGTGTGAGGCGATCCGACACCGTTTTGCGGGTTTAGATCAATCCGGAAAAAGTGCTTGACGTAAACTGTGTATGGATATACAGTTATCTCAATTGCACAGACGATGCCAATCCTGGTCGTAGCGTTTGGGGACGCCAGCACGGATCGTGATGCAACCAGAAAAAGTCCCTTAATTGGGGCTTTTTTTTGCCTGAAAATCGGGAAGGAATCTGGCGATCACTGCGCAATGCGCCATGAAGGATGCTGAGCACGACGCCAATGCTATCGCTCCTTCGAGCCACCGGCTCGGCTCAGGACGCCACTTGATTCGCAAATGGTTATCGTACGAAACGCTTGAGTGACCGGCGACTCGCTATTACTTGCTCTCGTATCTCATCTGGATCTATAGACATACCGCCGTCTGGCGTAACGCGAAGAGATTGCAGACTATTGAGAGAGGTGATGAACGCGCGATCTCTGGCTTGCTCGCGGCCTGATCTTTTGTCTCGACAAACGAACCCTATCAATCGACCTAGCCACTTCATGCCACGCTCCTATTCTCGTGTTCCATCCCAGCATTTTCAGCGATGTGCAGGATAATGTCCTTATCATTTCGTCCTGCCGATCGGAAGGTGGTTAGGTATCAGTCGCTCACTCCAATCCCGTAGCCTGCTTTCCGAGTTGATCAGAGAGGAACGTATAGGGCCTGACGCTTGGTGACGCTTCCATCTCCAGGAAATACCCGAATTTATTGGTCAGTAACGCGTTTTTTGCTCAGTAACGTTGCTTACGTTACAAGTCAAAACCTACGTTACAGTACGCCTGAGTAAAGCTCCGAAGCGAGCGGAGCGCGCAGGCCGGCGGCCGGAGGCGTGCGGGACGGAAGCCCGTCGGGCCAAGACGGAGCTTGCGATCGGTGGTTCACGCCAGCCCACTCCTGCAAGGACACGCACCAAACTCGTACGTTTGAGAACCTAGGATTCTAGCCACGAAAAATATTTCACTTTTTCGCTAAAGTTTTTCCTCGCAACATCCGTTGTTATTTTTAACAGCAACGAAATGGTGATTTATGAGCAAGGCTGAAATACAAACAACTGGGTTTTTCATAGAGCGTGAGTTCACGTGTTGGCGCGAGCGTGATTATGAAAAATTCTATCCATGTAAGGTGTCAAAACAGGAGGGTAACTATGTAAGTTTAAGTATGGGCGATATGTCGTACAACTTTGACGACACCCTTGCTGAAGATATAGCGCGTTGTATCTTGGATGCGGATCTCGTCACTGTGGGTAAGCTTTATGGGTATATACCAAAGCCTGCTATGCGAGATAGTGACTTTGATAGCTGGTATAAACAGAATAGTTCTGGAACTTGGAATTATTTTGGTGAAGGGATGTTCGGCTGTCATCGATCAGGAGGTGTAATAACTTTTATAGAACGGGTAACTGATGAGGACGATACAGCTGAAATAATGGGCATTTACACAATTGATGACGTTGGGATAACGCTGGTGTTGGAGTCCTCAAGCTATTCGTTCAGCAAACTTGATGCAGTTTGGCTGTCCAACGCGTTGATGGGGGCCTTAGGAGAGGAGCCGCTCGACTTCGTGAAAATATTGACCATGTGATGACCATGGCAGCATTTTCAGCGATGTGCAGGATAATGTCCCTGCCATTTTGTGCGGCCTCCCGCCAAGGAGGAGGTGTCAACCGCTATCCCTGCTATCTGAGGAAAGGTGGGCGACTTTGCCGGGAGTCTGAATACCGCTTACAAAGCCAACCGTATTCCGAGTATTCCATCCGAGGCCTAGACTCAATGAAACCATCTGATGCCATCAAAGGTAAGACAGGGGAAATCAAAAGAATCGTTGAGTCATATGGATTCGTTTCTCCTGGAATTTTTGGATCGACAGCACGCGGAGAGGATGAAGAAGGAAGTGATCTTGACCTGCTGGCGACCATTCCAGACGACATGGCGGGCCAGGTTTCGCTATTTGACATCGCTAATCTGCAAGACGAACTCGAGCTGATGCTCGGCGTGGTTGTTGATTTTAATGTCGAAAACAACATGCCGGAGGCGTACAGAGGTCGGATCGAACGCGAAGTGATTAAGCTGTAGTGCGGCGGCATGAGTGTTCAATGATGGGCGAACCCTCGTCACCTCGAGACAGCCATAGAATTCAAAGCCCTGCTGCTAGTCGTAAAGCATTGGCCACTCACTGGCTTCGCCGGAGGTGTCAGATGAGCGAACGAGTAGCAGCTAGATATTGGACAACCTGCTCGAGACCCGCCCGGCATGTGATGAGGTCACGGGGACGACTACTCAGATTACGATTCTTGCTGCTTATCCATATCTTTGCATTTTGCTCGTTTCCTACGAGTGCGAGCAAAGACTGATAGAGCTCAACCAAATGTAAGGCCCGGTTCCACGCTTCAGTGTTGGGTTTCAGTTCGTGTCCATGACGTAAACGCAGCACACGGGAAACCTGCTCGCCTAGGACAGCTGATAGATCAGTGTCATCAAGCCCCAACCCTTCTCCGGCTCGGATAAAAGCTTTGCTAAGCACAGCGTTTTCAGCGCTCGATGTGACTGATTTCATGCTCCACCATATGGTATGTGATGAGGCGACCAAGCTCCGCTGGGGCGAAGCCCGGTCGGCTAACGGAAAACTCTATTCCGTCGATTTCTTTATCCATTCAGCAAGGTAAGGATGCGTCGTATGTGAGATGTATTTCATCAACTCCGACAATGATGGCGAGTCGGCCTTCATCATGTTGGCAATTACAGAAAGCCTCAGTGTATGTCCAGATTTCCGCGTGGCATCGCCCAAGGCTTCTCGCTGGTAAAAACTGATGATCTTGTTCATTTCATCCGACCTCATAGGACGTGTGGCATCTGCTGCTGATGGAAAGAGATAGTCATCTTTAGAAAGTCCTGCTTTCTGAATGTATTTGCGAGCCAAGGCTCCAAAGCTGGATGGTAATAAGAGATTGATTTCCTTTCCCAGCGCCTTTGTGGCATGCAAGCGTAGATGGATGTTGTAGCCAGCGCGAAAAATGTTGCGGGGCTTGGTGCCCTTGAGTTCATTTGCGCGCACGCCCTGAAGCAGCGCGGAGAACAAGCATTGATCCCGAAGGTTCCCTCTGCGCTGAACCATCTCCCAGATGGATTTCAGTTCAGCGTCACTGATGAGTTTAAGGGGCGACCTTGTAAATTTACGGTTCAGAACCACGCTTTCTGACTTCCCGACCTCTCTATTTTTGGGCGGATGAGTAGCCTTTCGCCTTACTTTCCTAACATCGTCAGGAGTGTTGAGGGCCACTCCCTCTGTTAGAGCTGGGGTGTTCCCATCCTCCAAGCCTCGAAAAACGCAGAGCGCCTGCAATGGCAATACCGCCACCAGACAGAAAAGATCATCTTCACCAATGTCGATCACTTTGCATGACTGACAAAAAGCAAAAATGGATGTGCTGATTCCGTCCCTGACTTCCGCCTGAGTTGGCACGGGCGCGTGATGATCACAATTTTCTGATGATTGTTGCAGATCATGGAGATCGCGGTAGCCTAGACCACGTGCCAGTATTTCCTGTGCTGAGGACAGCATCAAAGGAGTGGCGCTTGGCCAACTCCGTTGTAGTTTTTTAGCAATACGTTTGAGGCCGCGTTTGTCGCAAAGATCGGCGGTATAGATGGGAATACGCATGACATTCTCCAATACATCAGAGTGTCGGCTGCCCCTGACGATGTCGAAGTGCATGCGAAGAAGAAATGAATCAACCTGAGGCTAACAGCCTTCGCGAGCCGACCGCGCGATCCAGGAAACCGTACATTCAAAGTAGCACGACCATGTGATCTGTCTAGCGATTCAATCAAACAGAGGCATCCATTCGTCCTGTTAGGCGTGAAGGAACGAATTGCAGATGTTGATTTTCGACGGCAACGAGTGGGTTTTTTCGAAGAGCCGCTCGAGAGAATGCCCAGTATTCATTAGTCTGTAACGCAGTTTCTGCCTTGTAACACTACCTGGGTTAAATGGCGCAAAAGTACGTTACAGAGATGATTAGCTTGTCCGATAGGTGGTTATGCCTTACCTCGCCAGGAGACCCTCGCGTTGCCCGTCTCCGAGTTTATTGCAAATTTTTTACGAGCTTATCCTGCCGGGTGGCAAGGTGGGCGTAAATTACTTTTAATAAGTTAGTGCCGATTTATACATCAAAATGATTAGCCTGTTTTTGGCTATTCATTAGTATTTTGGTTTTTTTGCAATATGTCAATATATGGTAATTAAGCTGCATGTATACAAGCTTGTTGTTTTTTTGTCCGGGGTGCTTGCTGGAGGCATGAGCTTGGTCTATTTTTTATGACAGGTGAATATTCCTAAGTTTGAATTTTTGAACTTCCTGAAACAAGGGCGGAGAACGTCATGCCAGAAGAAAACAGCAGGGTTTTTTCTCGAGTCGCTCATTATTTTCGGACAGTCGATTTGTTGTCTGAGTCGAGCCCGGGCTTTATTCCAGAAGGTTTTTGGTCAGGGTGCTGTGTCGATGAACCATATTGGCCCGCGCTTGTTCTTTTACGGGAGGCAGTACGGTCTCATCATATCTGGGCAACATTTGGCATCAGGGAAGGACGGGAAACGATTAACGGTACCCAACCTGCTGTGTGCTTCTCAGGTTTCAACGTAGCTGACCTGATTGCCGTCAGGGACGGATTATCACCAGCGGACGAACATGCTACTCAGTATGCCATCACCTTCCCGATTCGCTCAGCAGACCAAATGGGCGCGGAGCAGGCCGTTCGAGGTGGAGATCTCCGAACTTTTTTGATGAAGGAAAGCGGTTCAAGGTTCGTGACGGAAGCTGAGGTGGTTAGCAAGTTGTTCCGGTACATCAACGTTCAACTAGATTTCTTCAGGGAGCAGCCCTCCGCGCCGGAATGGCGATGGCCCTATACCGGAAAATATCACGACGAAGTCGCCAGAATTGAGGAGGAAGGGTTTGAAGGAAATTCGATCCCTGGGCTGGATTTGGCTCAAGAGAGTTGGTCAGGAGTTGGGGTGGTCGTATCCACTGAAGCGGACGCTCTTCGGCTTCAATACGACATTTTATCCCTGATAGACCAAGGGCTCGTTTCGCAAAGCCATTTCGATCACCTTCTAGTCTGTAATCGGCTACCGGCGAGCTTGAGCGGACTGACAGAGGCGAAGGTCAAGGCTGCTGTCACTGCCGCCTGCTTTGACTTCAAATCTTGCCTGGCCATGTCAGATGAAGCTGCAATCGCCGCCTTGAAAGATTTTTCCGCTCGAGTGTTTGATCTGGAGCGTTCGACGCCGGAATCCGAGGTGCAAGAGGTCGGTGGGTGCTGGGTGTATTTTCTAGATAACACCCACCCCTATGTGAGGGCGCTAGTGAAGTCCGGCCGAGTGGTGGTCAATGAGACGGGCCGATACCTCGGAAAACTGGTGGAGCTGAATTGCGATCGTGACCTGAGAGAGCGGCAAAATATCGTCGAAGTTTTATGCGAGCAGTTGCAGGAGGCGCACAGTGTTGTCTGCAGCTATTACAGCGTGCGCAACTCTTGGCATCCCGATGGCATACCATCCTATTGCGGTCAGTTCTGGGGCGGATTTTATAGTGTCACGGACGAATCAGAGGAAGAGGAGATAGATGACGATGAGGGCTAATGCGTTGGTGCGGTGTACAGATGTCGGATCGGTGTGCTCACTTGCCGACCGGTGCCTCAAATGGCGGAGACAATCGCATGCTGGCTTTGACCGTATATCCTACATATCTCAGACAGAGGAAAGCCTCTGCACTGCTAGCAAGCGGAGCGCGCAGGCGTGAGGATGGAAGCCCTACGGGCCGAGACGACGGCGCTTGCGCCCGAGGCTCGGTTCACGACAGCCGGCCCCTCTAGGGGCACGCATTAACGCCAAGTCGTTTATTGGTCTTCGAACTTCACATCATCACTAAAACCAAAATCATAAGGATCGTCTGGTAATATCCCCCTTTCCATAGGCTCTGCCCCGTAATCAATATTTTCAGACTTCCAATCTTCCCAAAACAAAAACATATCAGCCGTATAACCAGTAATACCTAATGCATTGGCTGCTAAAATCCCAGGCACATATTTTCTGAACAACCTACCCCCATCACTTCGCTGACCAACACTCCTATCCTTGATAAATACTGTTGTCCAAGAGTCATACAGCACACCAGAAGCAATATCCCCCCAAGCCTCCTCAAAGTCTTCAAATAACTCTCCTACCAATCGGGCGTCGTATGCGATGAAAAGCGTTCCCTTTGAAGCATGCAGCAGCTTTACTGGGGAAAGCTGCTGCATCACGATTGCCTGCTCAATCAAATCGATGACTCGAGTATCAGGTGTTCCTTCCCACAGAACAGCAAATTTCTGCATGCATACAACATCAAGGGGCATGTAATTTATGTCCAATGATTGCTGTGTGCTGAACACTGTGTACCCACCCTCATTATCTTCGTTTTCGGGATTTTCGTGTTCTGTATAAAGCATGCGGGAATAAATCATGATACGCTCCCTTTTGGAAAAGCTACGTTAATGACAGTCGATATGCGGTAGGACAATGCCTATAACGAGGCATAACCCTTCGGGCAAATGTATTACGCGTCAGGCTTCCGATTATCCGGATAGATGTAATACGGTGATGCGAGGCACTCGGAATGTTCCATCATGGCGATATTTAGCACGTCATTCGGGCAATTCCCAACTGCCTCGGGCTGACCACTATCCCCTTGCGATAGGTACGCCCAAACATGCTCGTCGATGGATGGTAGGTCAGAGAAATCATCCAGAGACGCCAGATCATATGGCTCAATTCCCAAGCTATAGGATTCCAGAATTTCTTTTGCTACCTGCCAAAAGACGTAGTCGGAGTGTCCAGAGAAGACCTCGTTAACGTTGGCAAAATCTACAGTCAGCCGAACTGGGCTCATACACATGACCTGTATCCACAACGACTCGATTTCTTGGAAGGTGGCGCTTGATACTCCACTGTCCAGAAAGAGATAAAGCGTTTCTTCGTGCGCAGCGATCAGCTTCACTGGCGACATGGCGCCTAGGATGTACGCGCGCTCCAGGGCTGCGCTTGTATATGGATTCAACGGGTCGCCATACATGACTGCAAAGCTCTGCTTGGCTGCCTGTGGCATCACCTCCAGGCTTGGGGTTTTCCACTGCAAGCAACTGAACACCACATGATTGGGCGCGTCATGAGGTTCTACAGGATCGCATTCCGGGTGAAAAATGTCTGAAAAGGGCATGACGGGTTCCTCTCTGCTGATTACTTTGTATAAAAGACGACAGGGATGAGGATGCAAGGTGAGGTGACCGGTGGTACTGGTTATATATACAAAACAGTATGTTATGCGTGTACCCGTTGATTTTTACGAGTTAACGGAGGATGCCCGTACCGGCTGAATTGACAGGCTTTCTTCGTCGGCTTCAGTGCAGAGCACGCAGAGAGGAGCGCTCATCACAGTTGATGAATAAGCCGCTCCAGCATTTCCAGTTCCTGGGTGCTCAGCAAAAAGATCGGGTCGAGACCGCCATGGTCGACACTCTCGAGTGACCAGCGTCGGCCATCAGGACTGATGCACCCATCGCAGTAATCGAACTCGCCGCATTCGTTAAAGATTACGATGTACCGACCTTCTGCATCGACGTGGAAAGGCCCGGCTAAGTTTTCGTCCCAGGATTCTTCGTATACTCTCTTCACGGTGCGGCGCTTCAATGTGTACTGAGCACCACAGACATCTTGAGCTGTGAGCGGAGGTATTGGAGGAAATACTCACGTTCTGAAGGCTGTGCCGGGAGCGGTACCTGGGAATACTACATCGGCACGTCAGCGAGCTTCGATAGTAAAGGAACCACCGAACATCCAAACGAACAATTATAACTGTTGAAGAAGCCGTTCCGGTGCCTCTTGATACCGAATGCTCGTAAAAAAAATCGAGTCAAGACTCACGTGGCCGACGTTGTCCAGACCATCTCGGCAATCAAGACTGCTGCACTCGTCGCAGTACACGAGCAAGCCACAAATAGCTAAAACGTGAGTTCCCAATTTTTGAATGATGTGGGAAGTCCGTCGAAAAATTCGTCCAATGAATCTGTGCACATTCTCTTAATATCACGGCGATTCAGTCTGAAATACGAGCAAATTACATCTGTAAGACTCGCTACGCGAAACTAATGAGTAGATATAACTTTATGATTTAAAGGCAAAGTTTTATAGTAAATTTCGCAATAACTTTCTCGCTTGATAAGCGTGTGGGGTCAAAAAACTCGACTCAACCGAAATCGTTTTTATAGCCATCACGATCCTAATTTTTCCTTCAGAAGACGCAAAAAATCAGCGCCTTGACAGACGGTATAGAAGATTTCGAAATATAAAAATTGGGTGTGTGGAGGGTGTGGTTCTTAGAATGTCATGACAAAACATTATCTCAGCTAGTAGGATTGCGGATTTTATATGGCGCAGATTTTTTCAAAAGACAAATAGGTGTTTGTTAAATCGTGCGATATCTAATTGGTTAAAAATATATGTCAATTTAGAGTATATTTATTTTGGCGATATACAGAGAATCAATGGCTTAGAGGGTAGAGTTATGTCGTGTTGCTATAAAAGCCATTTTAAATTAATTGAAAACCATAGTTTTTTTCATCTGAAAATCAATAAAAGATATGCACTAATTTTACTAAGTTGTTTCGGGAAATTGCAGTTTGTCAATATAATTATAAATGTTTGTCCATACATCGAAAAGGTTCGGGTGCTATGCTGATGGCGTCGAAAGTGGTACTGAAATTTGACTGGAACTTACGTTTCATTGAGGCTAGCCTCTTCATTGAGAAGGCCGAGTCGAGGGCAGCCGAATGAAAAAGAAAATCTTCCAGGCCACCGAAGCGTTATTTGACAATGCAGAGCTAGATCTTATTCGCGCTAATGTGGGAGCGAAAGGAGATGCGATGGGCAAAGCATTGTTCGAGCTGCCTCAATCTGGACTTAGAACACGGGAAATCTTGAGTTGTCGATTGAATAAAGGTAATGCCGCCGAAGGTTTGAAGGCAAAGATCTCGATCTATAAGTTCCCGCGTGGTAACTGTTCTTTTAACTTGGTTGCTCTCGGGTTATCGACTAGGGCGTGGGGAGGCATGCAGGATGCCAAATGTGGAGATTATTTATTCCCTGACCCGAAAAATGCAAATCAGCCATTGTCTGTTCGGATATTTCTGGCAATCACGGTTGATTGGTTTCAATGCACGGAATTAAGTAAAAGTCGGTGTACATTTGCAAATTTGCGTCGGTCAGTTATTGCAAAAAAATCAAATAGGCACTGGTGCTTCTTGCTATTAATTGTTTCGTCGTAGTTCTCTGCATTCACTTGCTGCTAAAACACACGCAAAATTCGCTCATGTTTAAATCCACTCTGCCGTAGAGTGCCACTAGGTGGGTAGTCGAATGTAGAGTTTGGTGGAAACATACTCCACTCCGATTCTCGTATCTGAGCACAAGAAGATGATCAAAAAGGGTGATGTCCAACCTCCTTTATTGGGCCATCGCTTCAGTGCTTTAAGTTGAAAATCGTCCCGCTGATAGGAGGGTATATGTTGGTTAGACGAGTGAATGGTATTAAATGGGCCGGGGGAGATCTAGATAGCTACGCTATTCTAGATTCTGAAGTTGTGAGCGAGAATTCAGTATTTGTAGTTCCCACACTTCATTTAATCGAACTAGCAAAGAGAGGTCAGAGTTTACACACAATTAGAGCATGCGCCGTAGATTTAAAGCTTTTTTTTCAAACGCTCAGAAGATTCGGTGTTGACTGGGCCGATCTTACAGATAATCAAATGTCCGGTTATCTCGAGAATATTCTCCAAACCGAAAATGGGTTAAGAGATAGATCTATTGAGCGTCATATTTCAAATCTTAAGGGTTTGTACGAAACAGCCTTTAGGAACGGGTTACTCTCTGTGGAAAAACAATTCACGTTTAACTATGTGAAGTCTCAAAAACATCGCTTTCAAGGACAAGGCGGTAAGAGTCCGAAATTCAACCTTCGCCAGCAGTATCTCAGTAAAATTTTATTCAACTTGATCCTGGCGAACTTGAGGTCAACAAACAGCTTTATTCGAGAGCGAGACGAGCTCGTTTTGTTGTTCGGTTATCACTGTGGCTTGAGAAGCGGCGAGGTTACCTCTATCAAGAATTTGCAAACGCAAAGCCTGCTTGAAAAAATCGAGGAGGCAGATACTACTGGGCACTTGACAATTACGATACCGATATTAGGTAAGGGGAATAAAGTCAGATATGTGTTGGTGAATCCCTTTATGGTGAATAAAATACGTAAGTTCTTAATCGGGGCGCGCTCTAAGTTGCCCGCTGGGTGTTTACTCTGTTCGATAAAAGGCACTCCACTATCAGAGTCCCATGCGACACGTTTATTTCAAGTTGTGCGTGATATTGCGCAGCCTGAGCTGAGAAAAGAGATTCAACTTTCTCGAGCAACTGAGCCTGATCAATACACCATTTCTTTCAAGTCGATACAATCCACAGTGTTCCACTCTCTCAGGCATACATTTGCTACCAACCTTGTTGACTACTGCTACAAAAATGGACTTGATCCGTATCAGTATATTCCCGAGCAGATGGGGCACGAAAGAGAAGCAACAACAAAAGAGTACGTAATTTTTGAGGCAAACATATTCAGTAGGGATAAATTGAGAAGGAAGTTTAGTTCGCCTATGGAGGCAGAAGATGTTTAGTGACTCCCGTTTAGAGCCTATTCGTGTTCCAGTTCAGGATATTGATGAATTCACAGCGAACTTCCATTATAAGACAGATTCTGGAGCAGATTCGTTCAAGAGCTTGCATGTTATAGACAAGCTTAGGTCTGTCCCAATGTGTATGATAATACTTGAGTATTTCAAGGCGCTTGTCAATTACCCCTCTGTGACAGTGTTTAATAAGTTATTTTTTGCGAATCAATTGCTAGCGTACTTGGGAGAGAGCTACGATAGCAAAGACCAAATACCGAATAATGTTATAAGCCTATTTCTTCACTCTATCAACTCCACGTACACAAAACCAGCCTCTATGAGGCAGGTATGCAGCTCTATTCGTACAATATTGAATTGGGGAACCGAGCAGGATAAATTTACGAAACTTTCAGAGGCTGATCGTCGCTCCTATCTTGCAATACTCAAAGCCGTCCCATCAGTTCCAATACACACTGAATCGGATGCAACCCGCTTAGCGCTCTCGCAACTTATTGAAGGCTACGATGTGGACGATTTAGTTCTTCTTGATTCGTTAAATCACTTCTGTTGGCACTTTTTAAGAATTCTGCAACGTCACCGTGAGGTGATAAAAGCTGACAGCGCCGTTTGGAAAATACTTGAAAATATAAGTGCAACAGATGGTGTGTCAGTCGACGCGGCGGCTTGGAAAAGTATGGGATCTGACCTTTCAATATATCGTACGATCTTTGATGCTGTTGCTAATTGTAAAGATCTTTCACTACAAGAAAGATTGCTTTTTAATTGCCGTCAGTATCGTGAGGATTTAATTCAATCGTATAGACTCAGTAGACCGATGGAGCTCCAAGAGTCACTGTCAAAGTGTACTTGGAAGGATGGCTCACTCAGGCAGTTTTCGGAATCTGCGACAAGTAAGTTGAATGCAGCATTCTTTGATATGGATTTCAGACATCTAATTGCACCCGTACCTGCTGAAGAAGTCTGCCTGAGATGGATAATGGCAGCAGATCGAATTCAACATGCGGGTCAACAAAAAATTGAGCTAAGCGATATATTGATTACGCCTACTCATTGCACGATAGCATATGAGAAAAAAAGGGCCGGCAAAGCTATCAAGTGCTCCACTGCTTATCGAAGAAAATCTTGGCAGTATAAAATATACGAGTACTATACTGCCCTAAGAAATGACACTAATTTTTGGTTTCCCAACGATGCCAATGATTCATTCTGGTTTCATAAATCTCCATTTAATCAACCACAGAACATTGGATCACAAACATACCGTCTCCTATTGCTGTCTATTTTGCCTTTTTCGCACATTCACCAGGAAATTGTAACTGCCGAGCCTAAAGCGAAACCATTCATAAATCTTTTGATAAAGGTTATGAATAAAGGCACTCGACATCCAAAGCTTCCCTTAATTCCAGACGTAAATGAAGCCGATGAAGAAGTAGAAACGGTAAGGGAAGGCGTAGCGCTAAAAATCTCTCCTGGTGCTATTGCACAATCACGAGCAATTGTAGATGACGATGACGTTCCATCAAATACTCCTTATGATCGATACGCGAAAGAATTGGTAAACGCTGATAGTGCCGGCCATAGCGCTAGTACGAGCGAATTTGTTTACAAGGCGCGAAGCGAAACAGTCCATAGGAAAGCGAAGCGTTCATCTTTTTCTAAAGCAGTAAATGAGTTACAAGAGAAGGATGCTCGAAAACTGTTATTGATGCTAGAAGAAACGGAATGTCTATCATTGAGACAAATGAAAGAATTCTTGGGTTGGTCAACCGGGCATTTCAGCGATACGCACATTTCTGAGTTCAATGAGCTAATCAAAGCAGCAGAGGCTAAAGGGTACAACTGCACTCCGTTTGGCGCTTTGTTTGATAGCGACAGCGATAAGAAAATAATAATCAAAAGCCCCATTACGGTGGCGTTAATGCTGTCCTACAAAGAAACCTGCGAAGAGGCCGCTGAAAACGCGGCCAATGATGAGCAAGCACTAGCTTTAGCTCTACAGTCTAGCTACATCTCAGTAATGCTCGAACAATTTGAAAGCAAAGTTATGAAAGACGGTAAAGACCTGCATGTAAGTCATGCATTTCCAAAAGCTATGATATGAGGCTTATTTATGTCTAATCCATTGGAGTCTCAACACAATATTATCAATCAACCAGGTAGTGATTTTTTCTACGTTGTTGATACTAAAAACAACACTCATCGAAAATTAAATTTCACGTGGAATTGTAGCATTGAAAAACGTATCTGGGCACAAAAAACGCTTTTGCTTTCCTCGAACTTCTTAAATTCTAACCGCGCAGGCCCTATGGAGGTACGTGAATGCAATTGGGCATATGTTGATACAGTTCACCTTAAAAAGCTGTGTGAATACTGGGAAGATCATTTTCCTACCAAGTCATTGTGGAGTTGGAGTAGAACAGAAGTCAAAGAGATGGTACGGAGCATTATGGTTAGGGCTATATTACCTAGCGGCGACCCCCTTGTTTACGCTCCTTCTAACCTCAATCAATTTTGCAGTTGGATATCCATTTCTCATGAGGCCTATCTTGATGGCCGAATTAACGATGGGTTTAGCTTTAAAGCTACATCAAACTTTAAAAAGGATGCAATGAGCCCGCTAATGAGGTTTGTAAATGTCGAATATCCTGAATGGATATGCGGAGGATCATATGGGGCAATATCCCCTGCAGTAGCGTCATTGCTTCTAGCGCATTCGATACAAATCATTGAGTCAGAAGAAGTTAAGGAAATGCAATGTTTTTTTCGAGCATGGAGAAAATGCCCTATTGGAGTGCGTGGGATTTTTCGTCAGTGGAACCCCAATAACCATGATATTTTTGAACGAGATGAAAGTCACTTGTCTGTTCGTGCTCAATCACTCAGGCTTAAAAATGAATTGATATGCGAATTTAACAGCGAAAAGTTAAAGTCGCCCTCTAAGCTTCCATGGGATTCTTGTGTTGAGTTATCTGAGTCTTGTCGGATAGCGATTCAAGCCAGTATGGTAGTAATCTTAACATTGACAGGCCATCGAATAGGTGAGTTATTGTCTGTTAATTCTATAGACTGGGTGGCAAAAGGTGATGAAATAGTAGTACGTGAAGAAATTGAAAAAACATTAAACGGCCTAAAAGTTCCTCGGTATTTTCATAGCCTCGCTGCAACAGCAGTCAAAACTATTTGGAGTTTGAGTTTCTTGGATGCTTACGAACATAAGTTACCTCTCCTTCATAAGGCTTGGTCTTCAGGACTTGCAGATACCATAACCCAAAAAAAAGACGTTAATTCCTGGATCGATATTAATGGAAAGCTTTCAAAAAATACATTCAGCCAATGGCTTGATAATTATTTTGACAGTTTTCTTGCAGTTTACCCAGAAATCAAGCTAGAACAACCTGGTATTAGTCCTCATCAATTTCGTCATTCTTGGGCGGAGTTTTCATTGAGAAGATTTGATCACAATGTTACAGCCCAGATACGGGAGTATTTTTTGCATAAGAGCAAAAGAGCAACTCGGCGCTACACAGATAATAAGTTGCACGAATCTGTTCAGTATTCTATTGAACATGACTATCTTGATGAGGTGATACATCGCATTGTTGCAGATCGATTTGGTGATCAATTTAGGGGGCCAGCTTTTCGAAGAATTATCGCCACTTTAAAACATGTAGAGAGCCATGATATTGTCGATTTTGATTCATTTATTCAATCAATGTGTCAAAACATCGAAACCTTTACGGCCTATGAATGGGGCTATTGCGTGCTGTTCGCAAGTAGCAGGCAGGATGCTAAATGTCATGACAGATTCACCGGGCTCCCTATGCCAAAAGTGTACGCTAGTGTTGAGCGCTGCACAGCCTGTCCACACCACATGACAAACGAGTTCCAACGAAACAATCTCATCAGGATTGCTATTAATCATTCACACATTGCCGAGAGTCACCCAATTCTCGCTGTAGGAAAGCTGAGTAAAAATGTGGTTGATCAAATAACTAAGCGCCTTTCGGAGTAGCTATGAAATTTGATATCTCTAATTTTAAAAAGCCAAATTCAGTTGAAGAGCCGGATCAGTCAAAAAATTCGATTGTCTTTGAAAAATTGCGTGCGAGAATTTCGGAAAGATATCAGGAGGTTTCTTCTTCCATTCAATGCAAATCTAATATTACGTTTCACGAAAGGCTCATTTCCGCTAGGCAGATTGCATTGTCGTGTAATATTAGTCCAAGCACGCTTACTCCTCGACGTCAACCTGAGCTCGTTGCCTTAATTGTTGAGCTCAATAATAAATTAGAACTTCTTTGGCAAAGTGAGTCTGCAAAGAAGGGCCATAGTGGTCGCAAAAAATCAAAGCCTCAGTTGCTTGTGGAAAACGCTTTTTTAAAAAGTGAGATTGAGCGTTTAACTAATTTGCAGTTATCGAGTGCATTGTCAACTGCTATAGAGAATCTGCTCACGGAGGAAGCGCGTTTACAAGCTTACACAATACGTCAGCTGAAGGCTGAGATTTCTAGGTTGAATAAAGTTATAGACAACCAAGCGGACATGCACCAGAGGATGCTTTTCAGTGCAAGCAAACCTTGAGTGAAAAATAGCATTGATTTACCTATGAGGGTTCTGATTAATACCCAACTGGCACGTACTTTCTTGGTGATGTGCTACATGCGCATTGTTGAGAAGAGTACTCGGCTTTTTTGGGATATCTTGATACTTTCCAGTTAATCTTGGTTGAGGACAGGCCCAAGGAAAACTGAATTCTTAGAGGCGAACAGTCCAGTTGGCCCTAAATTTGCTATACGTCTGTCTCATCCTAGCATAAAGGCTGCCAAGATAGATGCGTTCATGCAGAAAGGTGAAGCTGACTAATTTGGTAATTTCACCGGACTAAGAGGGCGATTAAGTTGTGTCAACACAACAGCGAAAAAAGGGCGCCTACAGATAAATGTTGATCATCTTGCTGACATCGCGACCCGACTGGATTTCATCGTTCATGGTCACCAGCACGCCTTTGCCACGCGCGTCTTTGCTACTGGCCACGGCGACGGCGTTGTACAGGTTCAACATGCCGTCGGCGGACATTGCGGTGCCTGGGCGCATGGAGCCCACGACAATGATCGGCTTGTCGGTTTTTTCCACCAGGTTGAGGAAGTAGGCGGTTTCTTCCAGGGTGTCGGTGCCGTGGGTGATCACGATGCCATCGACGTCCTTGCTGTCCGCCAGTTCGGCGACGCGACGGCCCAGCTGCAACAGGTTGTCGTTGGTGATGCTTTCGGAGGCGATCTGCATGACCTGTTCGCCGCGGACATTGGCCAGTTGGCCGAGCTGCGGAACCGCGGCGATCAATTGTTCGATGCCGACTTTCGCCGCCTGGTAGGTGGCGCTGTTGGCGGCGCTGGCGCCCGCACCGGCGATGGTGCCGCCGGTGGCCAGGACCACGACGTTGGCCAGCTTCTGTTGGGTTTCGGCTTCTTTCGCCTGAAGGGCGGCGGGCAGGAGCAGCAGGAGGGCCAAGGTGCCCGGGAGAAGGTTTTTCAAAGCAGATGTCATTATTTTTCTCTCTAGTAGTGACGGTGCCGATGCAGGTTCATCTAGATGCGCCCCAAAGGGATCTGGACCTTTTGGGGTGCTGGAGAAAAGCACGACGCGTACCAGTTACAACTGGAATCATAAATAACTCGTAACACACTGATTTGTTTATCGTTTTAAACGGAAGGTTGAACGGCGATCGCCCGGTTCTGTCCGGTTTTCCGATTATCCGTGGGTTTTTCATTCGGCATTCCGAAAGGATTACGGACCCAATTTAAACATCGGCGTTAAAGAAACCCGCCGGCAGGTCGATGCTTCAATGAAGAATCATGCCCAGGGAGTTCACATGTCATTGACGATCGGTTTGCCCCATTCAGCGGTGATCAATATCGGCGGGAAACCCGCGGCTGCCGTCGACACCCTGAGCGACGCGACCTCGGCGCAACAGCCAGGTGTGCCAGTGAAAGAAGAAAAGCCTGTGAGCCTGGGACAGGGCGCGCAGGCGGGTGAAAAAACCGAAGGCGCTGGCAGCCAGCAAAGCGTCGCGGTGCAAATGTTGCTCAAGCGCCTGCAGGAACTGCAGGAGCAACTGCGCGAGCAACAGCAACAATTGGCGGCTACCCAGGCCGCGTCTTTTCAGTCTGAAGAGGCCAAGGCCACGGCCGTGATGTCGCTTCAGGCGCAGGTTGCAGATACGTCGGCGGCGTTGATGCAGGTGGCCGCCAGCCTGGCGAAAGCCTTGACCGATTCTGGCAGTATTGTCAGCACTACGGCTTGACCAACCTGACGCTTGATTGTGCGCGTAGCCGGCGAACGGGGTAGGTTGACAAAGTCTGGCAACGTTCGCATAGTCAAGCTTCGCAAACGTTTGCGACACCTCCAGATGCCGCCTCGACGTTGCTCACAATAATCATAAGATCGGAGTGAATCCATGAAGCTGCCATTCGCAGGACGTCTTCTTGCTGTCGCCATACTGGCTGGCGCCACCGCCACGCTGCCTGTTTCTTCGGTGTTCGCCCAGACGCCTGAAAAGGCTAAAGTCGCGCTGGTGATGAAGTCCCTGGCCAACGAATTCTTCCTGACCATGGAAGACGGCGCCAAGGCCTACCAGAAAGACCACTCCGGCGAGTTCGAGCTCATCTCCAACGGCATCAAGGATGAAACCGACACCGCCAACCAGATTCGCATCGTCGAGCAAATGATCGTGTCCAAGGTCGATGCGCTGGTGATCGCACCGGCTGATTCCAAGGCCATGGTGCCCGTGATCAAGAAAGCTGTCGACGCTGGCATCACCGTGATCAACATCGACAATCAGCTCGACCCGGCCGTGGTCAAGAGCAAGAACATCAGCGTGCCGTTCGTAGGCCCGGACAACCGCAAGGGCGCGCGCCAGGTGGGTGAGTACCTGGCCCAGAAGCTCAAGGCCGGTGATGAAGTCGGCATCATCGAAGGGGTGTCCACCACCACCAATGCCCAGGCCCGCACCGCAGGCTTCAAGGATGCGATGGAGGCTGCGCAGATCAAGGTCGTGTCCGTGCAATCGGGCGACTGGGAAATCAACAAGGGCAACCAGGTTGCCGCCTCCATGCTCAGCGAGTACCCGAACATCAAGGCCCTGCTGGCCGGCAACGACAGCATGGCCGTAGGCGTGGTGTCAGCCGTGCGCGCCGCGGGCAAGGCAGGCCAGGTCCAGGTGGTCGGTTACGACAACATCAATGCGATCAAGCCGATGCTCAAGGATGGCCGCGTCCTGGCCACCGCCGATCAATTTGCTGCCAAACAGGCGGTATTCGGCATCGAGACCGCGTTGAAGATCATCAAGGGCGAGAAGGTCGACAGCGGCACCAACGGCGTGATCGAAACTCCGGTAGAGCTGGTTACCCAGTAATTTTCCGCCGGCACAATGACGCTCGCCCGTTCCGGCGAGCGCATGGAGAGTTTTATGTCCGTTAGCGCCCCGCACGCTGTCCTCTCGGTCAGTGGCATTGGCAAGACTTACGCCCAGCCGGTCCTGGCCGGCATCGACCTCACGCTCATGCGCGGCGAGGTGCTGGCCCTGACCGGCGAGAATGGCGCTGGCAAAAGCACGCTGTCGAAGATCATCGGCGGGCTGGTCACACCGACCACCGGGCAGATGCAGTTTCAGGGTCAGGATTACCGCCCGGGCAGCCGCACCCAGGCCGAAGACCTGGGCATCCGCATGGTGATGCAGGAGCTCAATCTGTTGCCGACCCTGTCGGTGGCGGAAAACCTGTTTCTGCACAAGCTGCCCAGCACCGCTGGCTGGATCAACCGCAAGCAACTGCGCCAGGCGGCGCTCGAGGCCATGGCTCAGGTCGGGCTCGACGCGATCGACCCGGACACGCTGGTGAGTGAGTTGGGCATCGGCCACCAGCAGATGGTCGAGATCGCGCGCAACCTGATCGGCGATTGCCATGTGCTGATCCTCGATGAGCCGACCGCGATGCTGACCGCCCGTGAAGTCGAAATGCTCTTCGAGCAGATCACGCGCCTGCAGGCCCGTGGCGTGTCGATCATCTATATTTCCCACCGCCTCGAAGAACTGGCTCGGGTGGCCCAGCGCATTGCGGTACTGCGGGACGGCAACCTGGTGTGTGTCGAGCCGATGGCCAACTACAACAGTGAGCAACTGGTCACGCTGATGGTCGGGCGCGAGCTGGGCGAACACCTCGACATGGGGCCTCGGGACATCGGCGCGGCGGCGTTGACGGTCAAGGGGCTGACCCGCGCCGACAAGGTGCGTGACGTGTCCTTCGAAGTGCGGGCCGGCGAGATCTTTGGTATTTCCGGATTGATCGGGGCAGGGCGCACCGAGTTGCTGCGGTTGATCTTCGGCGCCGACACCGCGGACAGCGGCACGGTGGCGCTGGGTTCACCGGCGCAGGTGGTGAATATCCGTTCTCCGGTGGACGCGGTCGGGCATGGCATCGCCCTGATCACCGAAGACCGCAAGGGCGAGGGCCTGCTGCTGACACAATCGATCGGCGCAAACATTGCGCTGGGTAACATGCCCGGTATTTCCAGCGGTGGATTGGTCAATCCGGGCGATGAGGCGGCGTTGGCCCAGCGTCAGATCGATGCCATGCGCATCCGCAGTTCCGGGCCGGCGCAGTTGGTGTCCGAGTTGTCCGGGGGCAACCAGCAGAAAGTGGTGATCGGTCGCTGGCTGGAGCGCGATTGCTCGGTGCTGCTGTTCGACGAGCCGACCCGGGGCATCGATGTCGGCGCCAAGTTCGACATCTACGCGCTGCTCGGCGAGCTGACTCGCCAGGGCAAGGCGTTGGTGGTGGTGTCCAGTGACCTGCGCGAATTGATGTTGATCTGCGACCGCATCGGCGTGCTCTCGGCGGGGCGCCTGATCGACACCTTCGAGCGGGACAGCTGGACCCAGGATGATTTGCTTGCCGCCGCGTTCGCCGGCTACCAGAAACGTGATGCGCAGCTCTTCGAAGCAGCGCCAAAGGATCTTCAATGAAAAGCGCATCTTCGGCCGGCCAGCGCAGCGGCAATTTCTATGGGCTGGGCACTTACCTGGGGCTGGCCGGTGCCTTGCTGGCCATGGTCGTGCTGTTCTCGCTCCTGAGCAGCCATTTCCTCTCCTACGGCACCTTCAGCACCCTGGCCAACCAGATTCCGGACTTGATGGTGCTGGCGGTCGGCATGACCTTCGTGCTGATCATCGGTGGCATCGATCTGTCGGTGGGTTCGGTGCTGGCGCTCGCCGCATCGACGGTCAGCGTGGCGATTCTCGGTTGGGGTTGGAGCGTGCTGCCTGCGGCATTGCTCGGCATGGCGGCTGCCGCGCTGGCGGGGACGGTCACCGGTTCGATCACCGTGGCCTGGCGGATTCCGTCGTTCATCGTGTCCCTGGGCGTGCTGGAAATGGCTCGCGGCCTGGCTTACCAGATGACCGGGTCGCGCACGGCCTACATCGGCGATGCCTTTGCCTGGCTGTCCAATCCGATCGCCTTCGGGATCTCGCCGTCGTTCATCATTGCCTTGCTGATCATTTTCATCGCCCAGGCCGTGTTGACCCGTACCGTGTTCGGCCGCTACCTGATCGGCATCGGTACCAACGAGGAAGCGGTGCGCCTGGCGGGGATCAACCCCAAACCCTACAAGATCCTGGTGTTCAGCCTGATGGGGCTGCTGGCCGGGATCGCCGCGCTGTTCCAGATTTCGCGCCTGGAAGCGGCAGACCCCAATGCCGGCTCCGGACTGGAGCTGCAAGTGATCGCTGCCGTGGTGATTGGCGGCACCAGCCTGATGGGCGGGCGCGGCTCGGTCATCAGCACCTTTTTCGGTGTGCTGATCATTTCCGTATTGGCGGCCGGTCTGGCGCAGATCGGCGCCACCGAGCCGACCAAGCGCATCATCACTGGCGCGGTGATCGTGGTGGCGGTGGTGCTGGATACTTATCGCAGTCAACGCGCAAGCCGGCGGACCTGAGTCATGGCAACGATCAAGGATGTAGCAGCACTGGCGGGGATTTCCTACACCACGGTTTCCCACGTGGTGAACAAGACCCGGCCGGTCAGTGAAGAAGTGCGGGTCAAGGTCGAGGCCGCGATCAAGACCCTCGACTACGTACCCAGTGCCGTGGCCCGGTCACTCAAGGCCAAGACCACGGCCACCATCGGCCTGCTGGTGCCCAACAGCCTCAACCCGTACTTCGCCGAGCTGGCGCGGGGCATCGAGGATTATTGTGAGCGCAATGGCTATTGCGTGATCCTGTGCAATTCCGACGACAACCCGGACAAGCAGCGCAGCTACCTGCGGGTACTGCTGGAGAAACGCATCGATGGGCTGATCGTCGCCTCGGCCGGGGGTGACACCGGGCTGGCCCAGGGCCTGGCGAACGTGCGCACGCCGATGGTGATCGTCGACCGCGCGCTCGAAGGCGTCGATGCGGACCTGGTGCGCATCGACCACGAGTACGGCGCCTACCTGGCCACCCGGCACCTGCTGGAGTTGGGCCATCGGGATATCGCCACCATCAGCGGCCCGGCGACCACCAGTGTGGCGCAGATGCGTCTGGCCGGATTTTGCCGGGCCCTTGCAGAGGCAGGCCTCAGCGTTGCGCCCGAGCGCATGCTGGAAAGCGATTTCACCAGCACCGGCGGTTACAGCGCCGCCGCGACGCTGCTGGAACATAATCCGCCCAGCGCGATTTTTGCCGCCAACGACATGATCGGTTTTGGCGTGCTGCGTGCCGCCGCCGAGCGCAATATCCGCGTGCCCACGGACCTGTCGGTGATCGGCTTTGACGACATCCAGATGAGCCGTTATGTCTATCCGGCCTTGACCACCGTGGGGCAGTCGATCCTGCAGTTGGGCGAAATGGCGGCCGGGGTGCTGCTGCGCCGGATCGCCACGCCGACCCTTTCGACCGAGCAACGGATCGTCACCCCCAGCATCGTCATGCGCGAATCGACCGCGCCGTTGGCTGGGGTATTTGAGCAGTACCGATAAACAAAAAGTACCGCTGAATCCAAAGCAGCGCTGAAACCGTCTTGATGAGTAGCAATGTAATGTCAGCAAAAGTAGTGGTAGTCGGCAGCTTGAACATGGACCTGGTGACCCGGGCGCCGCGCTTGCCCCGTGGTGGAGAAACACTGATCGGCCAGTCGTTTGCGACCGTCTGTGGCGGCAAGGGCGCGAACCAGGCTGTGGCGGCCGCGCGCCTCGGCGCGCAGGTGTCGATGGTGGGCTGCGTGGGCAGCGATGCCTATGGCCAGGTGTTGCGCCAGGCGTTGCTGGACGAGGGCATCGATTGTCGGGCTGTCAGCGCCGTGCAGGGTACCAGTGGCGTGGCGTTGATCGTGGTCGACGACAACAGCCAGAACGCCATCGTGATCGTCGCCGGGGCCAACGGCGCACTGACGCCGGCGGTGCTCGGCTGTTTCGATGCGGTGCTGCAGGAGGCGGACGTGATCATCTGCCAGCTGGAAATGCCGGACGCCACGGTCGGTCATGCGCTCAAGCGCGCCCGTGAACTGGGCAAGACCGTGATCCTCAACCCCGCGCCGGCCAGCCGACCGTTGCCGGCGGATTGGTATGCGTCCATCGATTACCTGATCCCCAACGAAAGTGAAGCGGCGGCGCTTAGCGGTTTGCCGGTGGACTCGCTGCAATCGGCGCAGACTGCGGCCACTCGCCTGATCGAGATGGGCGCCGGCAAGGTCATCATCACCCTCGGCGCCCAGGGCTCGTTGTTTGCCGATGGCAAAGGCTTTGAACATTTCCCGGCGCCGAGCGTGAAGGCGCTCGATACCACGGCGGCCGGCGATACCTTTGTGGGTGGCTTTGCCGCAGCGCTGGTGGCCGGCCAGAGCGAAGCCCAGGCGATACGGTTCGGGCAGGTCGCCGCTGCGTTGTCGGTCACCCGGGCTGGCGCGCAACCCTCGATCCCCACCCTGGCCGATGTGCAGGCGTTTAAAACACCATGAAAAAGACTCCTTTGCTCAATGTCGCGCTGTCGCGGCTGATCGCCTCCCTGGGGCATGGCGACACTGTGGTGATCGGCGATGCGGGCCTGCCGGTACCGCCCGGTGTCGAGTTGATCGACCTGGCCCTGACCCAGGGCATTCCGGATTTTGTCAGCACCCTGAAAGTCGTGCTCAGCGAAATGCAGGTCGAAAGCCATGTGCTGGCGCAGGAGATTCTTGACCGGCAGCCGCCGGCACTGGCGGTCCTGGACGCACTGGAAGTCGAGGGTACGCTGGGGCGGCGCGAACTGCTCAGCCATGAACAGTTCAAGGTCCTCAGTCGACAGGCGCGGGCGATCGTGCGGACCGGCGAATGTCAGCCTTACTGCAACATCGTGCTGGTTGCCGGGGTGACGTTTTGATCCCGATCAGCGCAAACCAGGCGCCACAACCGATCGACCTGATCATCGATACCGATCCCGGTGCCGACGATGTGATTGCCTTGCTGTTTGCCCTGGCATCGCCGCAGGAATTGAACGTGCGCGCATTGACCACGGTCGCCGGCAACGTGCGCCTGGACAAAACCTCGCGCAATGCCCGGCTTGCCCTTGAGTGGGCCGGGTGCGAAGCGGTGCCGGTGTATGCCGGGGCGCCGAAGCCGCTGAAACGCACGCCGATCTATGCCGAGCACGTCCACGGCGAAGAAGGTTTGCCGGGCGTCGCGGTCCATGAGCCGAAGAAGGGTCTGGCCGAGGGCAGCGCGATCGACTTCCTGATCGACACGCTGCTGGCCGCCAGGCCTCAGAGCATCACCATCGCCATGCTGGGGCCACAGACCAACCTTGCCCTGGCGCTGATGCGCGAGCCTGGGATCGTTCGGGGCATCAAGGAAGTGGTGATCATGGGCGGTGCGCACTTCAACTGCGGTAACATTACGCCGGTGGCGGAATTCAACCTGTTCGCCGATCCGCACGCTGCCGAGGTGGTGCTCAAGAGTGGCGTGAATCTGGTCTATCTGCCGCTGGACGTGACCCACAAGATCCTCACCAGTGACGCGCGCCTGGAGCGGATTGCGGCGTTGAACAACAAGGCCGGCAAGCTGGTGGGCGACATCCTGAATGAATGCATCGGCGGTGACATGGCGCGCTATGGCATTCCCGGTGGCCCGGTGCATGACGCCACGGTCATCGCCTACCTGCTCAAGCCGGCGCTGTTCAGTGGCCGCTCGGTCAATGTGGTGGTCGACAGCCGCGAAGGTCCGACGTTTGGCCAGACCATCGTCGACTGGTATGACAGTCTCAAGGCGCCGAAGAACGCTTTCTGGGTTGAAAACGGTGATGCCCAGGGTTTCTTCGATCTGTTGACCGAGCGCCTGGCGCGTCTGAAGTAGCGCTCGAACCCTGGGGGCTCACCCTCGCTGCGTTTGCCCGGCACCATGATTGTTTGAGTGTTTTTCGAAAATCTGGTCGATGAAAGACCGCGCCGCTTCGGTGCCCAGGTCCTTGACCAACAGGTCAATGCCGATGATGGCCAGCTCTTCCGGGCTGCCGGGGCTGTAAGAAATATGGCCGTCCGGCCATTTGATCTTGATATCGGCGTCGATGCTCACGGTGGTCATGGTAGGGCTCGAGAGTCAGGGAAAATTGTGAGTGTCGAGTTAATCACTTTATGGCGCTTTTGGCACTGCGACTTAGGCATGAGCGCAGGGCTATGCGACACTTGGTCTTTGACAGTTATTCAAGGACCGCGCTGTGCAGATCGATTTGAACACTCCCGGCGGCTTGACCCTTGAAACAGTGCGTCAGTTGCTGGCTGCAGCCAGCGACGATGAGCACACGCAATTGCGCGTGACCAAGGGCGGCATCGCCTATATTTCATCGGGGGTCGTGGGTGGCACCGATATCGACGGCTTGCTGTTTCGCCTGGAGACCTGGGCCAAGGGGTCAGGTTATGTCGGGCGGGTGGCGGCCAGTGATGAAGTCTGGGTCATGCAGATCTACAATGCGTTGAAGCAGAACTGGCCAAAACCGGCTTTTGACTACATCGACGTCTACTGAGAGCCGTTCATATCCCGTCACGATTGAAAGGTGAAGGGCAGGGCGCTGCTCAGGCAAACTTGTCGTTTGTCCGTGTTTAAGGACGGGATGCCTGGGCTCCCCCGTGAAACCAAACGCCGCATTGGCGGTCGCAAGAATTCAGCTAAATCATTGAAATAAGGAGGCGTCATGCCTTGGAAGCTCGCGTCATTGGGTACTGTGCTGGCTGCTGCCATGCTGGTCGGTTGCAGCACGGCCACCACCGAGCCGACTGACCCAGCCACTACCACGGAGTCAGGTCATAGCCGTTGCGAGGCCAAAGCGGCCGAATTCACCATCGGCAAACAGGCGTCGCCTGAGCTGCTGGAGCAGGCACGCACCCGTGCCGGCGCGCAGAACGCACGGTTCCTGCAGCCTAACGACATGATCACGCTGGAATACCGCTCCGACCGCCTGAACCTCAACACCGATGCCAATCGGGTCGTCACCCGCGTCAACTGCGGCTGATCGATCAGGCTTATGTGTCGCCCATAAAAAACCCCGTCACATGGACGGGGTTTTTTTAGTGCGCCTGGAAATTACTCTGGGCGAACTTGAGCAGCTTGCATACCCTTTTGGCCTTTCTCAGCCACGAAGGAAACAGTCTGGCCTTCTTTCAGGCTTTTGAAACCGTCGCTTTCGATAGCTTTGAAGTGTACGAACAGGTCGTCACCGCCACCTTGAGGAGTGATGAAGCCGAAGCCTTTTTCATCGTTGAACCATTTAACGGTGCCGGTTTGGCGATTAGACATGGTGTATCTCCAAGAAACATATATTTTCAGTAGTACTGTGCTGCTCAGGCCAACTGGGCACACCCGAGTATCATAGTCGAAATGTTCGCTTTGGGAGCCCCCCACAGCGGTTGTTTGCCCTACAGTCGCACATTCTTTGTTCGCTTGTGGGGCTGAAAGCCCCGGTTTATAAGGCTTTCAGCCGAAAGTGAAGGCAATAAAAAAAGCTGTAAAACCTGAATAAATTGTAGGAAAGGGGCTGATTGGGCGGCTTTTTACCGGCAAATCATGGTTCGAAAGCACTGGAAAGGGGTCATTTCGCCTCTTTGCTGGTGGCCTTGCATTTAGCAATTTTGTCCAGGGCTTGTTTCTTCAGATCATCACTTGCGGTGTTGTTCATCAAAGCCTGAATATCGCTGGCCGGGTACGACTTGATAGCGTCGGCGCCACAGGCGCAGTGGGATTTCGCGGCTGGCGTGCCAATCTTCTCCGCGGCCGCAGGAACGCACTGCGCCATGTATTTCTCCCGCTCGCCCTTGGGCCAGTCCGCATGGGCGGCCAGCGGCAGCAGGAGAACGACTGGGGCGATGACTGCGAACAAACGATTCAGACGCATGCTGGGATGCTCCTTGTGGGTCAATGTCTTGTTATCTGAGGGGTAAAGCGCGGTTCAAGTTCAGCACTCTGGCATAAAACAACGGATTTGCCCCGCCAGAAAACCTCTTCACCGCCACGACCGTTCATCTGTGCTAGCATGCCTGGCTCGGGCGTTCGCAGGCGCCGGTCGACCTTCAGTCCCGGCCGCGGCAGATGCCCGAATAACCCTGATTTGAATCCCAGTCACTCTGGTTCGGTTTTCCGGTTGGCCGCAAGGCTCCTGCCGCTGTAAGGCAGGCGTTCGTCATTGAATGGCCTGGATCGGATCTTGTACTGGCTCATCCCAACCCACGTGACCTTTGGTAGGGGTCACCACTAGGAGAGGAGGCGCCATGCCAACTATTACTCTTCCCGACGGCAGTCAACGTTCATTCGATCACCCGGTTTCCGTAGCCGAGGTCGCCGCATCCATCGGTGCCGGCCTGGCCAAGGCCACCGTAGCGGGCAAGGTCGACGGCAAGCTGGTCGACGCCAGCGACACCATCAGCAGCGACGCCACGCTGCAAATCATCACGCCAAAGGATGAAGAGGGGCTGGA
Source organism: Pseudomonas sp. PLMAX (assembly GCF_046042685.1). Classification (NCBI taxonomy): domain Bacteria; kingdom Pseudomonadati; phylum Pseudomonadota; class Gammaproteobacteria; order Pseudomonadales; family Pseudomonadaceae; genus Pseudomonas; species Pseudomonas sp. PLMAX. Next base: position 2,600,611 of record NZ_CP064949.1, read on the forward strand.
GATCATTCGCCACTCTTGCGCCCACCTGGTCGGTCACGCGGTCAAGCAACTGTACCCGACGGCCAAGATGGTCATCGGTCCGGTCATTGACGAAGGCTTCTATTACGACATCGCCTTCGAGCGTCCATTCACCCCGGACGACCTGGCCGCCATCGAACAGCGCATGCAGCAGCTGATCGAAAAAGATTACGACGTGATCAAGAAAGTCACTCCGCGCGCCGAAGTGATCGAAGTGTTCAAGGCCCGCGGCGAAGACTACAAGCTGCGCCTGGTCGAGGACATGCCGAACGAGCAGGCCATGGGCCTGTACTATCACGAAGAATACGTCGACATGTGCCGCGGTCCGCACGTGCCGAACACCCGCTTCCTGAAATCCTTCAAGCTGACCAAGTTGTCCGGCGCCTACTGGCGTGGCGATGCCAAGAACGAGCAATTGCAGCGCGTCTACGGCACCGCATGGGCTGACAAGAAGCAGCTGGCGGCCTACATCCAGCGCATCGAAGAAGCCGAGAAGCGCGACCACCGCAAGATCGGCAAGCGCCTGGGCCTGTTCCACACCCAGGAAGAGTCGCCGGGCATGGTGTTCTGGCACCCGAACGGCTGGACCCTGTACCAGGTACTAGAGCAGTACATGCGCAAGGTGCAGCGCGACAACGGTTACCTGGAGATCAAGACTCCACAGGTCGTTGACCGCAGCCTGTGGGAGAAATCCGGGCACTGGGCCAACTACGCCGACAACATGTTCACCACCCAGTCGGAAAACCGCGACTACGCGATCAAGCCAATGAACTGCCCTTGCCACGTGCAGGTGTTCAACCAGGGCCTGAAAAGCTACCGCGAGTTGCCGATGCGCCTGGCAGAATTCGGTGCCTGCCACCGTAACGAGCCATCGGGTGCGCTGCACGGCATCATGCGCGTACGTGCGTTCACTCAGGACGACGCCCACATCTTCTGCACCGAAGAGCAGATGCAGGCCGAATCCGCGGCATTCATCAAGCTGACCATGGACGTCTACGCCGATTTCGGCTTTAAAGACGTCGAGATGAAGCTGTCCACTCGTCCGGAAAAGCGCGTCGGTTCCGACGAGCTGTGGGATCGCGCTGAAGCTGCATTGGCTGCAGCCCTTGATAGTGCTGGCCTGCCGTACGATCTGCAGCCGGGTGAAGGTGCGTTCTACGGTCCGAAGATCGAGTTCTCGCTAAAAGATTGCCTTGGCCGTGTCTGGCAATGTGGTACCCTGCAGCTCGATTTTAACCTGCCTGTCCGTCTGGGTGCCGAATTCGTCTCCGAAGACAACAGCCGCAAGCATCCGGTGATGTTGCATCGGGCGATCCTGGGCTCCTTCGAACGTTTCGTCGGAATCCTGATCGAGCACTACGAGGGTGCATTCCCTGCGTGGCTGGCTCCGACCCAGGCAGTGATCATGAATATCACTGACAAGCAGGCAGATTTTGCCGCCGAAGTGGAAAAAACTCTCAACGAAAGCGGGTTTCGTGCCAAGTCTGACTTGAGAAATGAAAAAATCGGCTTTAAAATCCGCGAGCATACTTTGCTCAAGGTTCCTTATCTCTTGGTTATCGGAGATCGGGAAGTCGAGATGCAGACTGTCGCTGTGCGTACTCGTGAAGGTGCTGACCTGGGCTCGATGCCCGTCGCCCAGTTCGCTGAGTTCCTCGCGCAAGCGGTTTCCCGGCGTGGTCGCCAAGATTCGGAGTAATTATTATTAAGCGTGAAATGAGACAAGATAAACGAACTGCACCGAAAGCCCCGATCAACGAGAATATCTCGGCACGCGAGGTTCGGTTAATTGGGGCTGAAGGTGAACAGCTCGGGATTGTGTCAATTGAAGACGCGCTTCTTAAGGCTGAAGAGGCCAAACTGGATCTGGTGGAGATTTCCGCCGATGCAGTACCACCTGTTTGCAAACTGATGGACTACGGCAAATCGATCTTCGAGAAGAAGAAGCAGATTGCTGCGGCCAAGAAAAACCAGAAGCAGATCCAGGTTAAAGAAATCAAGTTTCGTCCAGGGACGGAGGAAGGGGATTACCAGGTAAAACTGCGCAACCTGGTACGTTTCCTGAGTGACGGGGACAGGGCCAAGGTATCCTTGCGATTCCGCGGCCGTGAGATGGCCCACCAGGAGCTGGGGATGGAACTCCTCAAGCGAGTTGAAGGTGACTTGCTCGAGTACGGTTCGGTCGAACAGCATCCTAAGATGGAAGGACGCCAGCTGATCATGGTCATCGCCCCGAAAAAGAAGAAGTAATCAACAGGGCACGGCAGGCCTTCTGATTATGTTTATCAACTGAATGCGGAGTATCCGAACATGCCAAAAATGAAGACCAAAAGTGGTGCTGCTAAGCGGTTTCTGAAAACTGCTAACGGTATCAAGCACAAGCACGCTTTCAAGAGCCACATCCTGACCAAAATGTCGACCAAGCGTAAGCGTCAACTGCGCGGTAGCAGCTTGCTGCATCCGTCTGACGTGGCAAAAGTCGAGCGCATGCTGCGCCTTCGTTAATTTTAGTCAAGAATAGAGGAAGTAACTCATGGCTCGTGTAAAGCGTGGCGTCATTGCCCGTAAGCGTCACAAAAAAATTCTGAAACTTGCTAAAGGCTACTACGGCGCACGCTCCCGCGTATTCCGTGTTGCCAAGCAAGCGGTAATCAAGGCAGGCCAATACGCCTACCGTGACCGTCGTCAGAAAAAACGTCAGTTCCGCGCTCTGTGGATCGCTCGTATCAACGCTGGTGCTCGCATCAACGGTCTGTCCTACAGCCGTTTCATCGCCGGCCTGAAAAAAGCGTCCATCGAGATCGACCGTAAGGTTCTGGCTGATCTGGCAGTGAACGAAAAAGCGGCGTTTGCTGCGATTGTCGAGAAAGCTAAAGCCACCTTGGCTTAAGTACCCCCGACAGTCACCCGGCCTCACCTCCGTGGGGCCAGGTGTTAAACGTCATAAATAGGGGAAGAGCCTTCAAGCTCTTCCCCTATTTTGTATCTGGAGTCTGTACATGGAAAACCTGGATGCGCTCGTCTCTCAAGCACTAGAGGCTGTGCAAAGCGCTGAAGATATCAATGCCCTGGAGCAAATCCGGGTTCACTACCTTGGCAAGAAGGGCGAGTTGACTCAGGTGATGAAGACCCTGGGGAATTTGCCGGCAGAAGAGCGTCCGCAAGTCGGGGCCCTGATCAACGTTGCCAAGGAGCGTGTCACAGAGGTTCTCAATGCCCGCAAGGCACTGTTTGAAGAGGCCGACCTGGCCGCCAAACTGTCTGCCGAGTCCATTGACGTGACCCTGCCTGGCCGCGGCCAGACCTCGGGTGGCCTGCATCCGGTTACTCGCACTCTGGAACGTATCGAACAGTTCTTCACCCATATCGGCTACGGCATTGCCGAAGGCCCTGAGGTCGAAGACGACTACCACAACTTCGAAGCACTCAACATCCCAGGCCATCACCCGGCCCGGTCGATGCATGACACCTTCTATTTCAACGCCAACATGTTGCTGCGCACCCATACCTCGCCGGTACAGGTTCGCACCATGGAGTCGAAACAGCCGCCGATCCGCATCGTCTGCCCAGGCCGTGTGTACCGTAGCGACTCGGATATCACCCACTCGCCGATGTTCCACCAGGTCGAAGGCCTGCTGGTCGATCGCGACATCAATTTCGCCGATCTCAAAGGCACCATCGAAGAATTCCTGCGGGTGTTCTTCGAAAAAGAACTGGCCGTGCGTTTCCGTCCTTCCTACTTCCCGTTCACCGAGCCATCGGCCGAAGTCGACATGGAATGCGTGATGTGCAGCGGTAAAGGCTGCCGCGTCTGCAAGCAGACCGGCTGGCTGGAAGTGATGGGCTGCGGCATGGTTCACCCGAACGTGCTGCGCATGTCCGGGATCGACCCGGAAGAGTTTTCGGGCTTCGCCTTCGGCATGGGCGTCGAGCGCCTGGCCATGCTGCGTTACGGCGTGAACGACTTGCGTCTGTTCTTCGACAACGACTTGCGGTTCCTCGCGCAATTTCGCTAGTCGTAACGAATTCTTAGGAGAGCAGGATGAAATTCAGTGAACAATGGCTGCGTGGCTGGGTAAGCCCGCAGGTAAGTCGCGACGAGCTGGTTGCCCGTCTGTCGATGGCCGGTCTTGAGGTCGATAGCGTTACGCAGGCCGCCGGTGAATTCAGTGGCGTCATCGTGGGCGAGGTGCTGAGCACCGAACAGCACCCGGACGCCGACAAGTTGCGTGTGTGCCAGGTCAGCAACGGCTCGGAAACCTTCCAGGTGGTGTGCGGCGCGCCAAACGTGCGCCCGGGCCTGAAGATCCCGTTCGCCACCATCGGTGCCGAACTGCCGGGCGACTTCAAGATCAAGAAAGCCAAGCTGCGGGGCGTCGAGTCCAACGGCATGCTGTGCTCGCAAGCCGAGCTGCAAGTGGGCGAAGGCAACGACGGCCTGATGGAATTGCCGGCCGATGCGCCGGTTGGTCAGGACATTCGTGAATACCTGAAACTGGACGATGCCAGCATCGAGGTCGACCTGACCCCGAACCGTGGCGACTGCCTGTCCCTGGCCGGTCTGGCCCGCGAAGTCGGTGCGCTGTATGCCGCTGAAGTCACCCGTCCGGTGGTACCTGCCGTGCCTGCCGTGCACGACGAAGTGCGTTCGATCGAAGTCCTGGCGCCGGCTGCCTGCCCGCGTTACCTGGGCCGAGTGATTCGCAACGTCGACCTGACCAAGCCAACGCCACTGTGGATGGTTGAACGCCTGCGTCGTGGCGACGTGCGCAGCATCGACGCTGCCGTCGACATCACCAACTATGTGATGCTGGAGCTGGGTCAACCGCTGCACGCCTTCGATCTCGCTGAAATCAATGGCGGCATCCGTGTGCGCATGGCGGAAGAAGGCGAGAAGCTGGTACTGCTCGACGGTCAGGAAGTCAGCCTGCGTAGCGATACGCTGGTGATCGCCGACCACACCCGCGCCCTGGCCATCGCCGGCGTCATGGGTGGCGAGCACAGCGGTGTGAACACCGCGACCACCCGCGACATCTTCCTCGAAAGCGCGTTCTTCGATCAGATCGCCGTCGCTGGCAAGGCCCGGTCCTATGGCCTGCACACCGATGCCTCGCACCGCTACGAGCGTGGCGTGGACTGGCAACTGGCCCGTGAAGCCATGGAGCGCGCCACCGGCCTGCTGCTGGAAATCACCGGTGGCGAAGCCGGCCCGATCATCGAGACCGTCAGCGAACAACACCTGCCGAAGATTGCCCCGGTCACCCTGCGTGCCCAGCGCATCACCCAGATGCTGGGCATGGAAATGGATTCGGCCGAAGTCGAGCGTCTGCTCAACGGCTTGGGCCTCACCGTTTCTGCCGACGGGGCAGGGCAGTGGCGCGTAGAAGTGCCAAGCCATCGCTTCGACATCAGCCTGGAAGTCGACCTGATCGAAGAGCTGGCCCGCCTGTACGGCTACAACCGCCTGCCGGTTCGTTACCCGCAAGCGCGCCTGGCGCCGCAAGCCAAGGCTGAAGCCCGTAGCGACCTGCCTGAACTGCGTCGACTGCTGGTCGCCCGTGGTTACCAGGAAGCGATCACCTACAGCTTCATCGATCCGAAACAGTTCGAACTGTTCAATCCAGGTGTCGAGCCGTTGCTGCTGGCCAACCCGATCTCGAACGACATGGCCGCCATGCGCTCGTCCCTGTGGCCAGGCCTGGTCAAGGCGCTTCAGCACAACCTGAACCGTCAGCAGGATCGCGTTCGCCTGTTCGAAAGCGGCCTGCGTTTCGTCGGCCAGTTGGAAGGCCTGAAGCAAGAGCCGATGCTGGCCGGTGTCGTCTGCGGCAGCCGCCTGCCGGAAGGCTGGGCACAGGGTCGCGATACCGTCGACTTCTTCGACGTCAAGGCTGACGTGGAAGCGGTGCTGGGCTTCGCCGGTGCCCTGGATGCCTTCACTTTCGTGCCGGGCAAACACCCTGCGTTGCACCCGGGTCAAACCGCGCGCATCGAGCGAGAAGGTCGTCTGGTCGGTTTCGTCGGCGCCATCCACCCGGAACTGTCGAAAACCCTGGGTCTGGACCGTCCAGTCTTCGTTTTCGAGCTGGTCCTGGCGGAAGTGGCCTCGGGTAAAATGCCTAAATTCCACGAGTTGTCGCGCTTTCCTGAAGTGCGTCGTGACCTTGCATTGATTGCTCACAAAGATGTTGCGGCCGCGGCAGTACTGGACGTAATCCGTGAAAATGCAGGCGAATGGCTGACAGACCTCAGGCTATTTGACGTGTATCAGGGTAAAGGCATTGATCCTGATAGAAAAAGCCTTGCAGTTGGCTTGACCTGGCAGCATCCATCGCGCACTCTTAATGACGATGAGGTGAATTCCACGACGCAAAATATCCTCACCTCGCTCGAACAAAGGTTGGACGCCACGTTAAGGAAGTGACGTATGGGGGCTTTGACGAAAGCTGAGATGGCGGAACGTCTGTATGAAGAGCTGGGCCTGAACAAGCGGGAAGCCAAGGAATTGGTCGAACTGTTTTTCGAGGAAATCAGGCACGCTCTCGAAGACAACGAGCAGGTCAAATTGTCCGGTTTCGGCAATTTCGACCTTCGGGACAAACGCCAGCGGCCTGGCCGCAACCCGAAAACGGGGGAAGAAATCCCGATCACGGCTCGCCGTGTGGTCACCTTTCGTCCAGGGCAGAAGTTGAAGGCCCGAGTTGAGGCTTATGCTGGAACCAAGTCATAACGACGAGCTTCCCGTCATCCCAGGCAAACGCTACTTCACCATTGGTGAAGTCAGCGAGCTGTGTGCGGTAAAACCACACGTGCTGCGCTACTGGGAGCAGGAGTTTCCTCAACTCAACCCCGTCAAACGCCGCGGAAACCGCCGGTATTATCAGCGCCAGGACGTGCTGATGATCCGGCAGATCCGCGCGCTGCTGTACGATCAGGGTTTCACCATCGGCGGCGCACGCCTGCGCCTGTCGGGCGATGAAGCCAAAGACGACACCACCCAGTACAAACAGATGATCCGGCAGATGATTGCCGAGCTCGAAGATGTCCTGGTTGTCCTCAAGAAATAAATTTCTGCTTTTAAATACTTCCAGTTTTCAAAAGCTTGCGATATATTCTTGAGCGTTCCTCGAGGTGAGGAACAAATACACGCCTAGTCGGGGCGTAGCGCAGTCCGGTAGCGCACTAGCATGGGGTGCTAGGGGTCGAGTGTTCGAATCACTCCGTCCCGACCATATTTCGTAAGGGGATCAAGCACTTAGCGGCTTGATCCCCTTTCTCGTTTCAGGCTTGCGCAAAACCTGCGCAAAACTGGCGCAAAACCCTTGCGATTTTTCATGGATGGAAAGGGCTAATCAATGGTGAATCTTGAGTTCAGCGAGAAGCACGACCAAAAATTTCTGAAGCACTTCAATGGTCAAATGGATGACATCAGCCACGTTTTCTTGCCGATTCGCGTCTTTCTTTCTCCCAGGTTCTTGACCTATCGAAAGCCCTTTATCCCAACGATATTAAAATCGGATCGCTTGCTGATTTATGGTCGGTGGCGGAAAAGGTCAATCGTGTTCGGAATATGATGGCGCACACTCTTGACCCAGACTCGAGCAAGCTGGAAGTACACAAAGATGCAATCAGAAGCACTATCAGATCTCGCTTTAAGGGGTGCGATCATTTGGAGTTTTCGGGCTGCCTAACAGCGGCGTTTTTCAAGGTAGTTGTCGCATCAACCGTCTAACTATGCCGCTTTTTTCTCGAGTTGCTGCTCTCGATCCGGGTTCAACAGCACGGTGCCGATCGGCTCCCAGTTTCGTGTTCGACCCGACCACCGTTCCGGCTTTTGCTCCTTGGCTTGTTCGTACAGCTCATGTCGCCGAGCCAGGACCTGATGGTCAAGTCCTCGATGCCGCTCAGCCGGTGTGACGAAGCGGATACGGCTATGCCGGTGTTCATTGTTGTACCAACGCATGAAATCCCTCACCCACGCTCGTGCGGCGTCCAGACTGCCAAAACCATCCTGCGGCCATTGCGGGCAGTATTTTAGCGTTCTAAACAACGACTCCGAGTAGGGATTATCGTTGCTCACCCGCGGTCGTCCCCGTGAGGGCGTGATGCCCAGTTCGTACATCTTGCTCAACAGCGTCACCGATTTCATCGGCGCGCCGTTGTCCGAGTGCAGCACCAGCGGTTCGTGTAAACACTGTTCGCCGATCACGCTGCGTTGCAGCAGCGCGGCAGCTTTCTCGCCGCTTTCCGCGTCATAGACCTCCCAGCCCACAGCCTTGCGGCTGTAAATATCCTCGATCAAATAGAGGTAGTAATACTTGCCACGTACCGGCGACGGCAGGTACGTGATGTCCCATGACCACACCTGATTGGGCCCTATGGCCGCATGCGTCGTTGGTGCGGCGTGCCGCCTGGGGCGTTGGCTACGGCCTCGGTGTTGCTGTTGACCCGCCGCTCGCAAGACGCGATAAAACGTCGCCTCCGATGCCAGATAGCGGCCTTGGTCAGCCAGGCGCGGCACGATCTGGCTCGGCGGCAGATGAGCGTAATCAGAGCTGTTGCACAGCGTCACAATCGTCTGTCGCTCGAGCTCGCTTAGTGCATTTCGCGGCGTTGGCCGTGTGACAGTCGTTCGGGCATCGGCCTGGATAACGTCTGTTTCATTCCACCGCTGCAAGGTCCGCAGCGATAGACCGACCTCCCGGCAGGCCCTGATTTTTCTGGCTCCCGCCGCGACCGCTTGGCTCAGCCAGTCAACCAGTAACTGCCGTTCTGGCAAAGGCGTCAGTTGTCCTCGTTGTCGGTCCCCCAGTAGTCGTTGAGCTTTTTTCGCAGCACCAACAACGCCGCTGTTTCAGCGAGCGCCTTGTCTTTGCGGCGCAGTTCGCGCTCAAGTTGCTGGATGCGTTTCTTGTCTTTGCGCGACTGCTCCCGGTCTTCTTTTAGCTGGGCCTTTTCCGACTTCTGGCCGGCGATGAAAGCTTGTCGCCAGGCCGTGATTTGCTCGGGGTAAAGGCCTTTGCGGCGACAGTACTCACCCAGGTCGATCTCGGACAAACTGGCGGCTTCAAGCACGACAGCAAACTTGGTTTCGGCTGACCAGTTCTCGGTCAATGGCTTGTTTTCGGACACTGCACTTCCTTCAGAACTGAGCTGCTTGCGCCAGTTGGACAAAGACATTTCGCTGACCCCTTCGCGCCGGGATACCTCGGCCATCGACAGGTTCAGTGGGGGAAGCAGCATCTTGAGTAATGCGGCTCTGCGTTCAGGTGAATAATACGGCACGACCAGTCTCTTTCCGCCCCCGATATGCTTTTTTAGGAAAAACCGGAGAGGCGACAACTAACCTGACACCGGGGGGTGGCGAGAAGGGAGCGTCGAGTGATCATGGTGACTTTGGCCATGAAATTGATTTCCCCTACTTTTCCCCCCACAAAAACGTCGGCTCTTGATGGCCGTTATTGCACGCTCGTAGAGCAGAGCACCGCTGCAACTCAATTAAATACTAGCTTTGAAAAATCCAGAGTAAAATTTTGGAATCTTTCAAGAAGTATGAAAAAGGAGATGGGGGGCTAGGGGTCGAGTGTTCGAATCACTCCGTCCCGACCATTATTCATGAGTAAAATCAGGCACTTAAGCCGATCATCAAGATCGGCTTTTTTGTGTCTGCGCAAAACCCGCGCAAAACTAGCCGGTGATTTCGCTGATATTCAGGTCCCGATTTCCTCGGCCCCCAGATGGCGTCCTCGTGGTCGCGCTGGTAGTTTTTGGTCATGCCCTCGCTCGCATGATCTGCGCGTGGATCGTCGGATTGGTGAGGTATCCAAGCAGTAATTGGCGATGTCTCCAATCAGGCGCCCCAAGTGGGGGGACCGTTCGTCGGCGCTCGCGCACGATCAACAAATTGCCAAGTCGATGAAGTAGCCCAAAAAAAAGACAGGTTCTTATGCGACCACTAATCCTCGATTTGCCGAATGGGCGTGAGCTCGCAAATGAACTTGATCTTGCAATCGGGCAGATGATGGCCATCCCGGTCGAACTAATCGGTGGCACAGAGTGGCTGGCGGCTTCCACCAGGCAGCAGCAAGCCTTCCAAAAATGGCGAGAGTATCCCCCGGTGTCAGGTTAGTTGTCGCCTCTCCGGTTTTTCCTAAAAAAGCATATCGGGGGCGGAAAGAGACTGGTCGTGCCGTATTATTCACCTGAACGCAGAGCCGCATTACTCAAGATGCTGCTTCCCCCACTGAACCTGTCGATGGCCGAGGTATCCCGGCGCGAAGGGGTCAGCGAAATGTCTTTGTCCAACTGGCGCAAGCAGCTCAGTTCTGAAGGAAGTGCAGTGTCCGAAAACAAGCCATTGACCGAGAACTGGTCAGCCGAAACCAAGTTTGCTGTCGTGCTTGAAGCCGCCAGTTTGTCCGAGATCGACCTGGGTGAGTACTGTCGCCGCAAAGGCCTTTACCCCGAGCAAATCACGGCCTGGCGACAAGCTTTCATCGCCGGCCAGAAGTCGGAAAAGGCCCAGCTAAAAGAAGACCGGGAGCAGTCGCGCAAAGACAAGAAACGCATCCAGCAACTTGAGCGCGAACTGCGCCGCAAAGACAAGGCGCTCGCTGAAACAGCGGCGTTGTTGGTGCTGCGAAAAAAGCTCAACGACTACTGGGGGACCGACAACGAGGACAACTGACGCCTTTGCCAGAACGGCAGTTACTGGTTGACTGGCTGAGCCAAGCGGTCGCGGCGGGAGCCAGAAAAATCAGGGCCTGCCGGGAGGTCGGTCTATCGCTGCGGACCTTGCAGCGGTGGAATGAAACAGACGTTATCCAGGCCGATGCCCGAACGACTGTCACACGGCCAACGCCGCGAAATGCACTAAGCGAGCTCGAGCGACAGACGATTGTGACGCTGTGCAACAGCTCTGATTACGCTCATCTGCCGCCGAGCCAGATCGTGCCGCGCCTGGCTGACCAAGGCCGCTATCTGGCATCGGAGGCGACGTTTTATCGCGTCTTGCGAGCGGCGGGTCAACAGCAACACCGAGGCCGTAGCCAACGCCCCAGGCGGCACGCCGCACCAACGACGCATGCGGCCATAGGGCCCAATCAGGTGTGGTCATGGGACATCACGTACCTGCCGTCGCCGGTACGTGGCAAGTATTACTACCTCTATTTGATCGAGGATATTTACAGCCGCAAGGCTGTGGGCTGGGAGGTCTATGACGCGGAAAGCGGCGAGAAAGCTGCCGCGCTGCTGCAACGCAGCGTGATCGGCGAACAGTGTTTACACGAACCGCTGGTGCTGCACTCGGACAACGGCGCGCCGATGAAATCGGTGACGCTGTTGAGCAAGATGTACGAACTGGGCATCACGCCCTCACGGGGACGACCGCGGGTGAGCAACGATAATCCCTACTCGGAGTCGTTGTTTAGAACGCTAAAATACTGCCCGCAATGGCCGCAGGATGGTTTTGGCAGTCTGGACGCCGCACGAGCGTGGGTGAGGGATTTCATGCGTTGGTACAACAATGAACACCGGCATAGCCGTATCCGCTTCGTCACACCGGCTGAGCGGCATCGAGGACTTGACCATCAGGTCCTGGCTCGGCGACATGAGCTGTACGAACAAGCCAAGGAGCAAAAGCCGGAACGGTGGTCGGGTCGAACACGAAACTGGGAGCCGATCGGCACCGTGCTGTTGAACCCGGATCGAGAGCAGCAACTCGAGAAAAAAGCGGCATAGTTAGACGGTTGATGCGACAACTACCTTGAAAAACGCCGGTATCTTCAGCTCATGGCTGATGGGCGAGTAAGTGTCGAGTCGTTAAGGGTCGCCTGATTTATGGCGCGTTGTAGATGGGCGGCGCTGACTGTGAATGAAAAAGCCCGACACTTGGTCGGGCTTCTCAATCACGTAGCCAATTCCCTTTGGCTGACTGCATTGTGCCGGGCAAATATGACGTTGCCGTGACGGGAGTGCGCATATCAGGTGCAGGCCAGATTTTCGACGACGCAAGGTAAACGCAGATTCTCAATGGAGAACTCGGCGACTCTCCCCAATCCTGATCCGGTCAAGCGCCCGGTTCAATGCATCCAAGGCATCAAGAAGGGCTTTCGCCTCAGCTTCCCGGCCATCTCCCCACAGTCGTTCCGCCATCTTGTTCAGGGCCTGGATAGACCTTTCAATGTCTGCAGCGGTTGCTGCGGGTGTGTCTGTCTGCCGCTTCTTTGGCATTGTTAAAAGTGCTCAAGTGCTCGAGCGACAATGCCGACGATCCGGCATTGTCGGCGCTCATCTCAGTGGGAAAAAAAGTGGAAACAGGATATCAAGCGACGGCCGAGTGCGTTTGAATATTGACTGAGGGGCAGGGCACGCCTATACAGGTGCCCTTTACAGTTTAGCCAACGCAGGAAATGTAAATGAGTGACGAGATCGATATTCCTGAGCCCGAGCACGACCATCTGCTCGATCATGAATTCCACGATGAAGAACCCTGGGTTGAAGAAGACGCCCAAGGCATTCTTGACGATGACGACGAGGAGCAGGATGACCTCGACTATCTTGATTCTATTGATCAAGAGGACCAGGGCGACCTCCATCACCCAAAGGCTGATGAAGATCGAGGGCTCTGAGCAGAACCCTCGCTTCAAATCCCTCAACCGCTTAGTTGGCGGTCTTCAGTTGCCCTTGCGCGCTCGATCCGGTGCGGGCGATCACAGTCAGGATCGACAGCGCAGCAATCACCAGCCCCGGTGAGGTCGCCAGCAGCACGCCCGTGGTGCCTGCACCGGCGGCGAGGATCTGCCCGGCGGCCAAGGGGCCTGCCACCGAGCCCAGGCGGCCGATGGCCACGGCGGCGCCGACACCGGTGGCGCGCACTGCGGTTGGGTAGGACGGTGGCGCCAGGGCGTAGAGCACTAGTTGCGCCGCCATGACGAACAACCCGGCGGCAAACCCGGCGATCGCCATCGGTACGATACCCACCGCGAGGCCGACCCCAGCCAGCGCCGTCAGCAACCCGGCATAGACGAACAGCACGACCTTGACGCCGTTGCACCGGTCCAGGAGCAGGCCGCCGAGCAGCGAGCCGAGGGCGCCGCCGATGTTGAACAGCATTTGCACCATGCCCGCCTGGGGTTTGCTGAAGCCCTGTTCCAGCAGCAATGAAGGCAGCCAGTTGAGCAGCATGTACATCACGGTCAGGGTGAAGAAATAGCTCAGCCACAAGGCCAGTGTGTTGCGTGTGCGACCTTCGCCGAACAGCGCCTGTGCGCTGGAGGGGCGCAGGTTGCCAGTAGCTGAATGTTGCTGGCGGAAGGCGGTGGATTCGGGCAGCAGCAGGGCCATCAGCGGTACGACCAGCAAGGGTGCCAGGCCGCCGATGATGAAGGTGGTCTGCCAGTGTTCACTGGAAAACATCGCCACCACCGCCGCGAGTGCACCGCCCAGGGGAACCCCGCAATACATGACGCTAATGGCGGTGCCGCGGTTGCGTTCGCTGACGGCTTCGGCGCACAGGGCGATCAGGTTGGGCAGGGCGGCGCCCAGGCCCAGGCCGGTCATGAAGCGCACCAGCAACAGGCTGGAGTAGCTCTCGACGTAGGCCGTGCAAAGGGAAAACACGCCAAACAGCAGCACGGCACTGACGAGGATTTTCTTGCGGCCGATGCGATCGGCGATCCAGCCGCCAAAAAATGCTCCGGGCAGCAGGCCGATGATCCCGGCGCTGAACACCCAACCCATCATCTTCGGGTCCAGGGCAAAACTCTGGCGCAGCCCGGCGGCAGCGGTGCCGGCGGCCTGCAGATCGAAACCCTCGATTAGCGCAACGATAAAGCACAAAGCGATTGTCAGCGTCGAACGACGCGATGGGCTGTCCATGGGTGAAACCTCATTGTTGTTTTTGTTGTGGAGTCGAGCCGTCCCATCGCACAGGGTACGCGGAAGATGACTGCCGATGAATAAGATAACAAAGATAACTAAAAAATGAACTGCCTCATGAAAATCCGAAAAATCAGCCGATAAGGCTTATAAATCAGATACTAAGATCAATATGAAGCGGCTCACTGGAAAATAGATAATAATATTAATGTTCGATTATCGGTCATTTCCCATTGACAGCTGTCATCCGCTGTTTCCATTCTCTGTTCGCGAAGCCGGCTGCAATGCGCTCCACCGGCAGCACAAACAACAATAAAAAATGGAAATCGAACATGCCAAATCTCCCCACGCACGACGTTGCGACGGCGTCAGCCACCTGTGTGCCCGGTATCAACCGAGGGTTGGTCCTGGCGCTGCTCGGCTTGAGCGTCTTGCCCACCCAGCTTCGCGCCGCTGGTTTTATCGAAGACAGTCACGGCACCTTGACCTTGCGAAATTACTACCTGGACCGCCAATACAAGGACGATGGCGCCAAGACCGCCGCGCAGGAGTGGGCCCAGGGTTTCATCATGAACATGGAGTCTGGGTTTACCGAAGGGCCGCTGGGTTTTGGCCTGGACGTTCGCGGGCTGCTGGGGGTCAAGCTCGACTCCGCGCCGGATCGCAGCGGCACCGAGTTGTTGCCGGTGTCGGCCAGCGACAATCGTGCGGCGGATGAGTACTCGCGCCTGGCCCCGACCGCCAAGCTGCGTTTTGCCCAGACCACGGTGAAGTCCGGGGACGTGTCGATCTTCCTGCCGTTTGCCTTTGCCAGCCCCTCGCGATTGCTGCCACAGACCTTTCGCGGCACCACCCTCAGTTCCAGGGACTTCGATGGCCTGACGCTGAACACCGGGTACATCGATCGCATCGACAAGCGCAATTCCACCAACTATGAGGCGATGACCATCGCTTCGCCCAACCGGCGCTTCAACGCCACTGCCACGACTTCGCACATGGCCTACCTGGGGGGCGATTATCAGGTCAGCAAGACGCTGAGCCTGCGGGCCTACCACGCGGAAGTGGCCGACTTGTACCAACAGGACACCTTTGCCTTGCTGCATGACCTGCCCCTGGGCGGGGGGGTATTGACCAGTGACCTGCGCAGTTTTTTCAGTCGCGAGGATGGCAGCGCCAAGGGCGGTGAAGTGGATAACCGCAACGTCTCGGGGCTGTTCAGCTACCGTTACGGCGGACACAAGTTGGGCATCGGCTATATGCATTCCAGTGGCGACTCGGCGACGCCCTACATCTCCGGGACAGAGTTGATGGGGATGAGTGAGCTGACCATGGCGTCGGACTTTCTCAACGCCAAGGAGCGCACGTGGCAGGCCATCTATGACTACGACTTCGTCGCGTCCGGAGTGCCCGGGCTGAGGGGGCGGTTGCGTTATTTGCGCGGTGACAATATCGAGCTGGCAGCCTTCAACGCTGAGGACCGCAAGGAGCGCGAGTTCCAGATGGAACTGGGTTACGTGGTGCAGAGCGGTCCGCTGAAAAACGTCGCACTGGTGGCGCGCAAGGCGATCTACCGCAACGATTTCCCGAGTGGCGCGGCATTTCGCGATGAAAACCAGACCCGCTTCCTGGTGACCTACACCTTGCCGATCTGGTAACCGCCTGCAAGCTTCTCACCGGCACGCTCCTTGGGGGCGTGCGTCACTCCTGATAAATCTTCTTCAGCAGCCGCAGCAGTTCTTCGCGCTCCTGATCGTCCAGCGCTGCGGTGGCGTCCAGGTCGCTTTGCGCGGCGATCTGGTTCAGTTCCTTGAGCAGGGTCTCGCCGGTCTTGCTGAGGAAGATCCCATAAGAGCGCTTGTCCGGCTTGCAGCGCACGCGCACCGCCAGCGCCCGGCTTTCCAGTTTGTTGAGCAGCGGCACCACCTGGGGCGGCTCGATGGTCAGTGCCCGGGCCAGATCGGCCTGCATCAGGCCGGGGTTCTGATTGATGATCGCCAGGGCGGAGAACTGGGCGGGTCGCAGATCGTGCGCCGAGAGGCGGCCAATCAGGTTCTGGAACAGCTTGAGTTGTGCGCGGCGCATGGCGTAGCCGATCAGGTCGTTCAAGGCCGAATCGAGTGGTGCCTGCATCTCGGCGTTGTTCGACGGTGCCTCGATCGACTCGGCGAGGGGGGAGGGCTTGGCCATTGCGGGTGAGTCCTGGGGATTTTGGGTTAACAAGACTATCTATTTTGCCGGCGTTGACCGGTGATTGCTATGGCCAAAATCGCTGGCGTTCGGACAGCAGGGCGCTGCGCAGCGGGAAACTGGTTAATTTTATTAATAGTTAATTGACATAACTAATTCGCCGGTTTAATTTCCAGTCATCTTCAAACCAAGAACAAGAGAGCATCGTCATGAGCAATTACGAAGGTCGCTGGACAACGGTCAAAGTGGAAATCGAGGAAGGCATCGCGTGGGTCATCCTCAACCGCCCGGAAAAACGCAACGCCATGAGCCCGACCCTGAACCGCGAGATGATCGACGTCCTGGAAACCCTCGAGCAGGATCCGGACGCCGGTGTCCTGGTGCTGACCGGTGCGGGCGAAGCCTGGACGGCGGGGATGGATCTCAAGGAGTACTTCCGCGAAGTGGACGCCGGCCCGGAGATCCTTCAGGAAAAAATCCGTCGCGAAGCCTCGCAATGGCAGTGGAAACTGTTGCGCATGTACGCCAAGCCGACCATTGCCATGGTCAACGGCTGGTGCTTCGGTGGCGGTTTCAGCCCCCTGGTGGCGTGTGACCTGGCGATCTGCGCCGACGAAGCGACGTTTGGCCTGTCGGAAATCAACTGGGGCATCCCGCCGGGCAACCTGGTCAGCAAGGCCATGGCCGACACCGTGGGCCACCGTCAGTCGCTGTACTACATCATGACCGGCAAGACCTTTGGCGGGCAGAAAGCCGCCGAGATGGGCCTGGTCAATGAAAGCGTCCCGTTGGCGCAACTGCGTGAAACCACCGTTGAGCTGGCGCGTAACCTGCTGGAGAAAAACCCGGTGGTGCTGCGTGCGGCCAAGCATGGTTTCAAACGTTGCCGCGAACTGACCTGGGAGCAGAACGAGGACTACCTGTACGCCAAGCTCGATCAGTCGCGCCTGCTCGACACCGAAGGCGGCCGTGAGCAGGGCATGAAACAATTCCTCGACGACAAGAGCATCAAGCCCGGCCTGCAAGCGTACAAACGCTGAGGTTCTGCGGTAGGTAGCCGGGCGCGGTTGCGACCCGGTACTGCGGTTACATCGTTCTTAATGTATTCCCGACAAAGACTATAAAGAGGAATCACCATGCTGGACGTGCCCCTGCTGATTGGCGGCCAGTCGTGCCCCGCCCGCGACGGTCGAACCTTCGAGCGCCGCAACCCGGTGACCGGCGAGTTGGTGTCGCGGGTTGCCGCCGCCACCCTGGAAGATGCCGACGCCGCGGTGGCCGCTGCGCAGAAGGCGTTTCCCGTCTGGGCTGCCCTGGCCCCCAATGAACGCCGCACCCGTTTGCTCAAGGCCGCCGAACAATTGCAGTCGCGCAGCGCCGAGTTCATCGAGGCGGCTGGGGAGACCGGCGCCATGGCCAACTGGTACGGGTTCAACGTGCGGCTGGCGGCCAACATGCTGCGTGAAGCGGCGTCGATGACCACGCAGATCAATGGCGAAGTCATCCCCTCGGATGTGCCTGGCAGTTTCGCCATGGCCCTGCGCCAACCCTGCGGCGTGGTGTTGGGCATCGCGCCCTGGAACGCTCCGGTGATTCTTGCCACCCGCGCTATCGCCATGCCATTGGCCTGCGGCAACACCGTGGTGCTCAAGGCCTCCGAGCTCAGTCCAGCGGTGCACCGCTTGATCGGTCAGGTACTGCAGGACGCCGGCCTGGGTGATGGCGTGGTCAATGTCATCAGCAACGCACCTGAGGATGCCCCGGCCATTGTCGAGCGATTGATCGCCAACCCGGCGGTGCGCCGGGTCAATTTCACCGGCTCGACCCATGTCGGACGAATCGTCGGCGAGCTCTCGGCGCGCCACCTCAAGCCGGCGTTGCTGGAACTGGGCGGCAAGGCGCCGCTGCTGGTGCTCGACGATGCCGACCTGGATGCTGCGGTAGAGGCGGCAGCCTTTGGCGCCTATTTCAATCAAGGGCAGATCTGCATGTCCACCGAGCGCCTGATCGTCGATGCCAAGGTGGCCGATGCCTTTGTCGCCAAGTTGGCGGCCAAGGTCGCCACCCTGCGCGCGGGCGACCCCGCAGATGCGCAATCGGTGCTCGGTTCGCTGGTGGACGCCAGCGCCGGCACGCGCATCAAGGGCCTGATCGACGATGCCCTGGCCAAAGGCGCGCGGCTGGTGGTCGGCGGGCAACTGGATGGCAGCATTTTGCAGCCGACCCTGCTCGACGGTGTCGACGCGAGCATGCGTCTGTACCGCGAGGAGTCCTTCGGACCGGTGGCCGTGTTGCTGCGCGGGGAAGGGGATGAGGCGTTGCTGCAGTTGGCCAACGACTCCGAGTTCGGTTTGTCGGCGGCGATTTTCAGTCGCGATACCGGGCGTGCCCTGGCCCTGGCCCAACGGGTCGAGTCGGGCATCTGCCATATCAACGGCCCGACCGTGCACGACGAGGCGCAAATGCCTTTTGGCGGGGTCAAGTCCAGCGGCTACGGCAGTTTCGGCGGCAAGGCGTCCATCGAGCATTTCACCCAGCTGCGTTGGGTCACCTTGCAGAACGGACCGCGGCACTACCCGATCTGAACAGGCGGGCAAGGCCGAAATAACAATAACAAGGCTGCAGCCAACGGCTGCCACGCTATCGCTGAGTCACCTGTGGGTGACTTGGTTTAGCGTGCCTCGACGGAGTACATGCACTTGAGTTCCGAATTCAGTTTACAAGCCCAAGCCCAGGCCAGCGCACCGCGCTATCGCCCCGTGTCCATCGGTTGCGCGGCGGTCGAGGTGACCGAGCAGCAGGGCGAACTGCACATGCGCTCCCTGGAACCCTTGGCCGAGATGCCCAGGCGCTTGCTCGACCGTCTGGTACATTGGGCCCGGGTGCGTCCCGAGCAGACCTTTATCGCCGCCCGCCAGGACGACGGTGAATGGCGTCGGGTGAGTTACGCGCAAATGCTCGACAGCGTCCGGGCGATCGCCCAAAGCCTGCTGGGCTATGGACTGTCGGCCGACAGGCCCCTGGTGTTGCTCTCGGGCAATGACATCGAGCATTTACAAGTCGCCTTCGGCGCCCTGTATGCGGGCATTCCCTACTGCCCGGTGTCGCCGGCCTATTCGCTGCTGTCCCAGGATTTCTCCAAGCTGCGCCACGTGTGCGACCTGCTGCAACCTGGCCTGGTGTTCGTCAGTGATGCCCCGGCGTACCAGCGCGCCATTGACGCCGTGCTGCCGGCCGATACGCCACTGATTATCGTCCGTGGCCAGGTCGCGGGGCGCCGCCAGGTGAGCTTTGCCAGCCTGCTCGAACAATCGGGCGGCGCCGAGGCCGAAGCCGCTTTCGCCGCCACCGGCCCGGACAGCATCGCCAAGTTTCTGTTCACCTCCGGCTCGACCCGGCTGCCCAAGGCCGTGATCACCACCCAACGCATGCTCTGCGCCAATCAGCAGATGTTGTTGCAGACCTTTCCGGTGTTCGGTGAAGAACCTCCGGTGCTGGTGGACTGGCTGCCGTGGAACCACACGTTCGGCGGCAGCCACAACCTCGGCATCGTGCTCTACAACGGCGGCAGTTTTTACCTGGACGACGGCAAGCCGACCGCCCAGGGATTTGCCCAGACCCTGCGCAACCTCAAGGAAGTGTCGCCCACCGCCTACCTGACCGTGCCCAAGGGCTGGGAAGAACTGGTCTCGGCCCTGGAACAGGACGCGCAATTACGGGAGTGTTTTTTCAAGCGCGTCAGCCTGTTCTTCTTCGCCGCTGCCGGGCTGTCGCAAAGCGTCTGGGATCGGCTTGACCGGGTCGCCGAACAACACTGTGGCGAACGCATCCGGATGATGGCGGGGCTGGGCATGACCGAGGCCGCGCCATCCTGCACCTTTACCACCGGGCCCTTGTCCATGGCCGGTTACATCGGCCTGCCGGCACCGGGTTGCGAGGTCCGCTTGGTGCCCAGGGAGGGCAAGCTGGAAGGGCGCTTCCGTGGGCCGCACATCATGCCCGGTTACTGGCGCTCACCAAATCAGACCGCCGAGGTGTTCGACGAACAAGGCTATTACTGTTCCGGTGACGCGCTCAAGCTGGCTGACCCGGATGACGCGCAACTGGGGCTGATGTTCGATGGGCGCATTGCCGAAGACTTCAAGCTGTCTTCCGGGGTCTTCGTCAGTGTCGGGCCGCTGCGTAATCGTGCGGTACTGGAGGGCTCGCCCTATGTCCAGGACCTGGTGGTGACCGCGCCGGATCGTGAATGCCTTGGCGCGCTGGTGTTCCCACGAATGTACGAATGCCGCCGCCTGGCGGGGCTCGATGCCAGTGCCAGCGATGCCCAGGTGCTGGCCAGCGCGCCGGTGCGGCAGTGGTTCGCCGACTGGTTGCAGCGGCTCAATCGTGACGCCAGCGGCAACGCCAGTCGCCTGGAATGGATCGCGTTGCTCGATGAGGCCCCGTCCATCGATCGCGGTGAAATCACCGACAAAGGCTCGATCAACCAGCGTGCGGTGTTGCAATGCCGTGCGGCCCAGGTCGAGGCGTTGTATCGCGGTGAAGACCCGTCGATCCTGCGTGCAGGGCCACGGTCATGAGTGGCCCGGGGCAATACTCGTCCTTCAGCGATGTGGCGATTCTTGAAGCCGTGCGAACGCCTTGGATTGATGTCGGCGGCGCGTTGGCCCAGGTATCGCCCATTGATCTGGGCATCAAGGTCGGTCGCGAAGCGTTGGCCCGTGCCGGGCTCGATCCGCAGGCAGTTGACACGGTGCTGGCCGGCTCCATGGCCCAGGCCAGCTTCGACGCCTACATGCTGCCACGCCATATCGGTCTGTACAGCGGTGTGCCGCAACAGGTGCCGGCCTTGGCGGTGCAGCGCATTTGCGCGACCGGCTTTGAGCTGTTGCGCCAGGCCGGCGAGCAGCTTCAAGGGGGCGCGCAACTGGCGCTGTGTGTGGGCGCCGAATCCATGTCGCGCAACCCGATTGCCGCCTACACCCATCGGGGCGGGTTTCGCCTCGGAGCGCCGGTGGAGTTCAAGGATTTCCTTTGGGAAGCGCTGTACGACCCGGCGCCGGGCCTGGACATGATCGCCACGGCGGAAAACCTCGCCAGGCGTCACGGCCTGAGCCGCGAGGCGGTGGATGCCTATGCCCTCGACAGTCACCAAAGGGCGCTGCACGCGCAGACCAGCGGCTGGTTCAGCGATGAAATCGTCGCGGTGGGTAATGAGGTGTTTGAACTGGAGGGCTATCAGCCACGGGGGATTACCCTGCCGCGTCGATGTGAAGCGGTGACCCAGGACAGCCATCCCCGGCCCACCGATTTATCCGCGCTGGCCAGGCTGCAGGCGATTCATGCTGATGGCGTGCAAACCGCCGGCAACAGCTGTGCGGTGGTGGACGGCGCAGCGGCCGCACTGGTCGGCCGAGCCTCGATGAGTACGCGTCCGGTACTGGCGCACCTGTTGGCGACTGCGGTGGTCGGTGTGGCGCCGGAGTTCATGGGGATCGGCCCGGTGCCGGCGATCCAGTTGTTGCTGCAACGCAGCGGCCTGGCCCAGGACGATATCGCCCTGTTCGAAATCAACGAGGCGCAAGGCGCTCAGGTGCTTGCAGTGGCTCAGGCGCTGGAGCTGGATAGCCAGCGGCTTAACCGCCGTGGTGGTTCGATCGCGCAGGGGCATCCATTGGCCGCCACCGGCCTGCGTTTGGTAATGACCCTGGCGCGGCAATTGCGCGAGCAGCATCTGCGCTACGGAATCGCCGCTGCCTGTGTCGGCGGCGGGCAGGGCATGGCCGTGCTGATCGAGAACCCGGATTTTCGTGGCTGAACCCTGGCGGTATTTTTTCCTTTAATCGACACGAGGTTTGCCATGTGGCACTACCAGGCACCGTTGCGCGACATGCATTTCATCCTTGAACACTGGCTGCAGGCGCCCCAGGCCTGGAGCCAGATGCCCGCATTCGAGGCCCTGGACTTGCCGTTGGCACTCCAGGTGCTGGGCGAGGCCGGGCGTTTCAGTGCGGATGTACTGGCGCCGCTCAATGGCAGTGGCGATCGCCAGGGTTGCCGCTTCGACAATGGCCGGGTCAGCACGCCGGACGGTTTTGTCCAGGCTTACCGGGCATTCGCCGAAGGTGGCTGGCCGGCATTGGCCTGTGATGAAGCCTTCGGTGGCCAGGGACTGCCGCAACTGCTCGATGCCGCCTTGCAGGAAATGCTCTACGCCAGCAACCACGCCTGGGCCATGTACACGGGAATCGCCCATGGCGCCTACCTGTGCCTCAAGACCCATGCGCCGCAGTGGATCAAGGAGCGTTATCTGCCGCAGATCGTCAGTGGCGAGGCGCTGCCCACCATGTGCCTGACCGAACCCCAGGCCGGCAGCGACGTCGGCCTGCTGCGCTGCCGTGCCGAACCCCAGGGCGACGGCAGTTATCGGTTGAGCGGCAGCAAGCTGTTCATTTCCGGAGGCGAACATGACCTGACTGAAAATATCCTGCACCTGGTGCTGGCGCGCTTGCCTGGGGCGCCCACTGGTAGTCGTGGTATTTCGCTGTTTTTGGTGCCCAAGCGCCTGGATGACGGCCAAACCAATGCGCTGCGCTGCGACGGTATCGAACACAAGATGGGCATCAAGGGCAGTGCCACGTGCTCGCTGGTCTTCGACGGCGCCCAGGGTTGGCTGATCGGCGAGGCGAACCGTGGTTTGGCCGCGATGTTCGTGATGATGAACTCGGCGCGACTGCATGTCGGTCTCCAGGGCTTGGGGCATGCCGAGGCTGCATGGCAGAACGCCTATACGTACGCGCTGGAGCGCAGACAAATGCGTGCGCCCAAGCGTCCTGTCGGCGTTGCCGCCGAAGCGGTCGACCCGATTCATTATCATCCGGCCATGCGCCGGGTTTTGCTGGAATTACAGGCCTGCGCCGAGGGCATGCGCGCCGTTGGATACTGGGCTGCGCATTTGCTCGATCAGGCCGATCATGCCCCGGACCTGGCCACTCGGCAGAGTGCCTTGCAACTGGCGGAGCTTTTGACGCCGGTGATCAAGGCTTTTTTCACTGAGCAGGGTTTTCGCCTGGCCAGCAATGCCTTGCAGGTCTTCGGTGGGTACGGCTACGTCGCCGAGTTCGCCATTGAACAGACCCTGCGCGACAGCCGAATCGCGATGATTTACGAGGGCAGTAACGAAATCCAGGCCAATGACCTGCTGCTGCGCAAAGTGCTGGGCGATGAAGGCCGGGCCCTCGCTCAATTGTTGGCGGTGATGCGCGAAGAAGCCGGGCAGGATTGCGAAACAGCAGGCTGCACCGGTTTTGGCGCTGAGCTGGCGTTGCTGTGCGATAAACTCGAGGGTGTGCACCTGGAGATACGTGATCAGGTCGTCGAGGACGGCGAATATCCCTATCGGGCAGCGGGCGATTTTCTACGACTGTGTGGCGTGGCCCTTCAGGCTTTTGCCTGGACCCGGGCGGCGCGTGTCGCTCGCTTGTTACCCGACAGCAATCCTTTGCGCGCCAGTAAGCTGCAAACCGCGAGCTTTTTCTTTGCCTACCTGCTGCCGGAAGCGGATCAGCGGATCGCTGCCATTCGTGCGGCCAAGGCACCGCTGCCGTTTCTCAAGTGAGTTCAGGAGGCAGGTCGCGGGCATCAGGCACCTGATTCCGGGTCGCTCGCAGGCAAGCCGCGAGCCTCCTTGTCGTTTTCGTCCTGATCGTTCATGTGCGGGGCGGCGTCGGAATCTTCGAGGCGAGCACCTTTTCCATGGTCCGGATGCTCACTCGAGACCGGGTTATTTGCCTCCACGCCTCTCATATCTTCATCGACAGGCGCTTCATCGTTCGGCGGCAATGGAACCTCAGGCGCATCCTTGCTGGGGTCATGGCCGGTTTCGTTGTCCGTGGTTCGCGTCACGTCCTGCTGCGACCTGTTACCCACTGCATTCTCGTCAATGTCCATGCTGGTTCTCCGTTTTGATGCGCGCAATGTCCGCGCTTATACATGAGAGATAGCGGCGCGGCTCGAGTGCCGAGCTTTGGACGAGCGGCAAACCCGAGAGCCCTCAGGAAAGCTCAGTCCCAGTCGAAACCGAGTTCCGAATCGATCGGCGGGATGCACTGCAGGGTCGCCAGATCCAGCAGGGTGAAATAACCGTCCAGCCAGCCCGCTGTGTCGATGTGGTACACGTTGCCGAGAACCGCAGGCTGCCTGAGCGGTGTATGCCCGACCACCAGGGCACGAAGTCCCTCAATGCAGTCGGTATCGCCGTCCTGAATCCGGGTTCGCGACCACAGGCAACTGTGCTGCACAAGTTCCAGCCGCTTGGTGCTTTCAGGTGATTGCAGTTCGGTGCACAGTTGATCCCACGACGGCACCGGGCAATCGGCGTGAACGATCCCGACCAATCCGCCAGGCGTATCCACCTCAATGGCGATCGGCAGCTCGGCGAACTGCAGCGCGAACGCTATCTGCTCGACCAGCGACAGCCCGGCGAACCATTCCCCGCCGTTGCAGATCCAGCTGTCGACGTCGCAGGTGTCGAAGTGCGCCACGTAGTCGTCATGGTTGCCACGCACCGGGTGAAACCATGGTTTCGCCAGCCAGTCGAGCGCGTCGCGGCTCTCGGGTCCACGATCAACCAGATCACCGACACTGAACAGGCGGTCGACGACAGGATCGAAATCGACCGCCTCCAGCGCAGGCTGCAATCGGCTGAAGTGACCGTGAATGTCACCCACCGCAAAGTCCCGGCCGGCGGTGTTTGCGGCGAAGCGCTTGATGCGTGACGACTCGATGGTTTCGATCATGGCGCACTCCGGTACGACAGAAGGCCTCCTTTGAATATTGGCATAGCTTGGCCTTGCCCGTCCTTCACCGTCGGGAACCAAAACAGTCCAAAGTGTCTACATTACAGGGAGTCTTCCCTTTCTGAGAGAACGGATATGATCAGACATCGCTCGTTGATAGCAGCTATCACATGTGTCGCATTGGTCTGCGGCTCGGCCACGGCATGGGCCGATCCAGGTAATGGCAAGGGGCAAGGAAACGCCAAGGGCAATTCGCAACACAGCCAGGAGCATGGCAACCAGGGCAATAGGGGGAATAAATCCGGGGGCGATGATTGGGACCATGGTCCAAGCATCAATCGAGGAAGCATTATTGGCATTGTCGATGGGTATCGGGACTACTGGAGCCCCGGACCTGCCTTGCCACCCGGCATTCAAAAGAACCTCGCCCGGGGTAAACCGCTGCCACCCGGGATTGCGAAAAAGCTCGATGGTCGACTGATCGGCCATCTGCCTCGTTATGAAGGTTACGAATGGCAGCAGGCGGGCACCGACCTGATACTGGTTGCGATTGCTACCGGCCTTATCTACGAGGTTCTCAATGGCGCTTTCGATTGACGATAGACTGATGTATCCGTCCGTCGCCGAACTTGAACTGTCGGGGATTTAACGCGTCTTAAACAACGCGCAATCAACCCTCACGGAAGCAATCATGCTTTTAAAAAACAAGAGTTTCGTTGCTGTAATGTCATTCGCCATGATGCTTGCAGCCGCTCCGTTACTGCCCGCTGACCTGTCCATCATGAACTCCGCCTATGCCAAAGAAGGTGGTGGTGGCGGTGGTGGCGGTGGCGGTGGCGGTGGCCACGGCGGCGGAAATGGCGGCGGTAATGGTGGTGGCCATGGCGGCGGTAACGCTGGCGGTCACAGCGGTTCGGGTCACTCCGGCAGTAACGGCCGCGGTGAGGGGTTGAGCAGTGATCATGCGGGCAAATCGGTTCGCGACCATGGCATCAGCGGCAACCGTTACGGCAGTGATCGCAACGGTGACAAGGGTCACGGCACCACCACTTCGGGCATCGCACAATCCAAAGATACCCGCGGCCTGACTAAAGCCTCTGCAATCTCGGCCACGACGCCGGGAGATCACAACGCCAAGGGATTGAGTAATGCCGGCTCGTCAACTTCGAAAAAGTCCGATTGAGCAGAATCGGGATGAGTTGACCGCTGCAGGGTGAGCTCATCGTTATAGCGATGTGGTTCTGTGAGCAAAAAATCCCGGAGACCTTCTGTCTCCGGGATTTTTCGTTGTAAGGCCGGGGGAAATCCTGCCGTACGTCGTGATCCACCAGATGGTTCCCTGGCTCGACTACGGTTGGATGTAAGACTGCTTTCCAACCCAGGAGCGTTAGGCATGCGCAGAATCCTCTTCCTGATGTTCGCCGCCCTGGTCATGTGCGCCAGCCAGGTCATGGCGGACACCCTCAAGATCAGCGTCATCGGCGCTGGCAACGTCGGCGGTACGCTGGGTACGCTTTGGACAAAGGCCGGGCACTCGGTGATGTTTTCGTCACGCCATCCCGAGGAGCTGGCGGACCTGGTCAAGCGCGCCGGCGCCAACGCCCGGGCGGGCTCCGTGACCGATGCCGCGGCCTGGGGCGAAGTGATCGTGTTGAGCGTTCCCTACGGCGCGATGCCGGTGCTGTCCGAACAGCTCAAGGGCAAGCTTGGCGGCAAGGTGGTGTTCAGCACCAGCAACCCGTTCAGCGGCCGTGATGGAGATGTCGGGAGCAAGGCGCTGGAGACGGGAGCAGCCCTGGCGGACCAGCAATACCTGCCCGGCGTACACTTGGTGCGGGCATTCAACGCCATAGGCTACGCTTCCATGAAGGACGAGTCTGGCAAGGGCAAGGCGATTCCCGTTTTCGCCGACGACGTCCAGGCCAAGGATGTGGGGGCGCGGTTGGTGCGCGACGCCGGATTCCTGCCTGTCATTTTTCCGCTGGCGCGAGCCAATGAAGGTTTACCCCGCGGTCCGCTCAGCGGCCTGTGGAACGAAGCCGAACTCAAGGGCAGGCTGGCTCCCTAGGAGAAAAACAGCATGGCTCCCGCAAACCTGTTGGTCTTGGCCTGGGGTGTGTTCTTCTGCACGGCAGCGTTCGGTCAAGGCGCGGCAGACACTGATCACCCACCGGCGATACTTCCACTGGAATCCGAGACGACGCCAAGCCTCATTGCCTGGCCGCCGCTCGCCGAACCGCTCGCCCGTGGGGTCGTCATCATCCAGTATCGAACAGAGCACGCCAGGATCATGCCGATCTTTGGCAAAGCGGCCGCTGATGTTTCACCACGCCTGGGTCACCTTCATGTGACCGTCGACGACTGGAAAGGTACATGGGCGCACACCAGTGAAGACCCGATCATCCTGGTCGGGCTGACCCCCGGTACGCACAAGGTTCTGCTGGAAGTGGCCGACCCGACGCACAAGATCCTCACCCGTACGACAGTGAGTTTTGTCGTTCCGCAGAAGAACCCCGCGGACGCCCCGCACGTTGACGAGGGTCACGCCGCAAAACCCTGACGATGAGCATCAGACAAAGCCGTTACTTGCGCACGTTCTGGTACAGCATCAACCGTGAGGTTTCATGCATGGCGCGGGTCAATTGTGACAGGCGTTTGAACTCCTCGGGGTTTTGCTCGGCGACGTTGTCCAGCGGCGTCGGCGAGGCCAGGTCATGCAGGCTTGGCGAGCTGCCGTCGTGCTCCATCTGCACCATGTAGTGTTGCGTCACGCCCGCAATCAGCGGGAAGGTGCCTTCACGCAATACCAGTGGCACCACGCGTTCGCCTTCGGGGGCGGGCTGCTGGATATCACGGCCCATGCCGCCGTTGCGAAACTCAAGGCCGGCCATACCCGCCACGGTGGGCAGCAGGTCCACCAGGCCGACCGCTTCCTCGACTTTGCGGGTACCGATCATGCCGGGTGCGTGGATGATCATCGGCACCGCGTTGCTTTCCAGGCCCAGTTGCTCGTAGGCCGGCGCCAGGAACGGGATCTGCGCGATACGGGTGTTGTGGTCGCCAAACATCACGAAAATGGTGTTGTCGTACCAGCCGCCGGCCTTGGCGATTTCCATCAGGCGTCCGAGGTTGAAGTCCAGCAGGCGCACAGCGTTGTATTGCTCGACACTGCGCGAGCCGGCGGCCTGGACTTGCTCCAGGGTAGGGTGCTTGATCTCGAAGCCGTCATTGTCCTTTGGAATCGTGAAGGGCCGATGGTTGCCGGCCGTTTGCACATAGGCGAAGAACGGCTTGTCCTTGGGCAGCGCTTGCAGGATCTGGTCGGTTTCCTTGAACAGGTCCAGGTCCGAGATGCCCCAAACATCCACCACCGGGGATTTCCAGTCGCGCTCGTCGAACAGGCGCACGCCGTCGATACTTTGCCGGATCAAGGCATTCATGTTGGCCCAGCCGGAGTTGCCACCGATGGTGTAGATCTTCTCGTAGCCGGTGAAGGCATTGACGAGCGTGTTCTGCCGGGTGATCAGTGGATTGCGCGTCGCGGTTTCGTGGCGGGTGACGTCAGGCACTCCGGTGATGCTGGCCCAGACGGTTTTCGCGGTGCCCGTGACCGGCACGTAGAAGTGTTTGAAGAACCAGCTCTGGGTGGCCAGGCGATCGATATTGGGCGTCGGATCGATCGGGTTGCCATAGGCTCCGACGGCACTGGTGCCCAGCGACTCAAGCATGATGAACATCACGTTCGGTGGCCGCGAGCCTGGAATCCTGTAGGGCTGTGGCGCCTGGTGGCGGACAAAGTTGAGGGTCTGCGGGTCGGGTTGGTCGACACTCAGGTAGTGGGCCATGACCGCGTAGTGTTCGCGCACCTGGGCTTCGTCATAACGCGACTGGCCGACCTTGACCGTGTCGTAGAGGAAAATCACCGGGTTCAGGCCCAAGGCGGCGACCTGGTTGTTGCCCGAGAAGAACGCATCGCTCCAGCGCAGCGGCACGGGGTTTTCAAGGTTCAGGTTTTCGACACGACCCAAAATACCCAGCAGCACCAGTACCACCATCACCGCACCGCCCCATGTCGCGGAAAGTGGGTGAATGGTTGTGCGCGGGCGGTCCAGCGTGACCCGTTCCAGGCGCACCAGGGCCAGTGTCACGAAGGCGACTGTCGCCAGCCAGCCCAGGGTAATCCAGATGACCGGGTAGGTTTGCCAGACCATGTCACGGGATATCTGCGCATCCTCGATGAAGCGCAAGACCGTGGCGTTGATCCTCACGCCAAGGTAGGCGTAATGGCCAAAATCGATGATGTAGATGAGCAGCACAGCGCTGAGGATGGCGACCAGGTACAGACGGTTGATGATGCGCAGGAGGCGGCTGCCGACAAGGTTCCAGCGCGGGATCCAGGCCAGCAACGCCACCGGCAGCATGACCAGGATGGCCAGGCGCAAGTCGAAGCGAAAGCCGATGCCCAGGCTTGTCAGAACGTCCTCGTTGCCCAGGGCTTTGGCGTCAAAACCGGAATAGCCGAAAAAGAACAGCACCCGCAGCAGTGCAAACAGCACGAACAGGATTGCTGTTGCGCCCAGCCAGTAATGCAGTCGTCTCGATTTCAGCCAGCCCATGCGTCTTTCCTTATTGAGAATATCGTTGAATTTCAAACGCCGCGCAGGGTCATGAGCCGGCGATACGTCCAGCGCGCCGCCAGCACCAGCAGTGCCAGGCAGCAATACAGGCCCAGCAGCGGATCGACCAGGTAATCCCAATAGTTGTGGGAAGGTTTGCTCCCGGCGATGAAGGCCAGGGTCGCACAGGTCAACATCACCACGGCCAGGTAATGGCGCAGGTAAAACAGGCTGAACGTCACCAGCGCGACGAACAACAGCAGGGCGCGCGGGCTGTAACCACGCCGGTACGGGTCCAGGTCACTCAGGCCCAGGGTGGCCGGGTACAGCACCAGGGCCAACGCGGCGAAGAGGATCAATACGCTCGTGTGCCCCTGCTGCGCAGGCGGCAACACATCCAGCCGACGCAAACACCCCCAGGCCATGAACACCAATGAGGTGATCGCAAGGTCGTCGATATGGCTGCGCAAGTAAGCGGCCAGCGACAACCCGCCCAGGGGTATGAAGCTGGCGGCCAGCAGTGCGAGCAGCAGCGCGATGCGCCAGACCCTGCCCAGGCCAAAAGACGGCAGTAACAGGAAGATGATCATCGCGAAGCTGACATGGGCTTGCCACAGGTTAATCATTTCAGGCGCTCGGACAGCCAGGCATCGTTGAAGGAGACGTGTTTGATGAAGGTGTTGTTCCAGGAGTAAACCAGGTGATACATCCCGTCGGGACTGCGGATGAAGTAGGGGTATTCATATTCGAATTCACAGCCCTGGCTTTTACACACACGTTTGTCGAGGTTGGCGAGGAATGCCGCCTCCAGCGCCTGGCGCAGCTTGCCACTGGAACCGCGGAACTCTTTGCCGATGATTTCCTTGTAAACCAGGGGTGAATACGGATCGCCCTCGGGATCCGGTGATTTGTCCAGGTCGTGCAACAGGCGCCAATCGTCCATTTTTGCATCGGTGATATACAGGCTCAGCTTGAAGCGCCCCTCTTGCAGGTCGTTGAGCGCTACCAGCAACCGGTGTTCGGGCGTCGCCACGGCCGCCAGCGAGGAATTGGGGTTCGAAGGCACCAGCGGAAAAGGTTCGCTCCAGCTTTGCCCGGCATCTTCCGTGCGGCTCGCCAGGACTCGGTGGTAGGTGCTGCCGGCATAACGCAACAGGGCAATGCCGCGTTGGCCATCCAGCGGAACGATCGCCGGTTGCAATGAATTGCTGCCGTGGCTGATGCGGAATTTATCGATCACCTCACCGTCCGCGCTCAAGTACAGGTACTCGGCAAATTTGCCGAGGAATTCGTGATAGACCGGCAAGCCGATGGAGCCGTCGACATGAAACACCGGTGCCGAGCGGACCAGGGTGCTGATGTTCAGGAAAGGTGAAGTGATCAATTGCCGCGGCGCCGACCAATGCCCGCCAAAGTCGTCTGAAACCATCACGTTGACCGCGCTACCGGCCCAGCCGCCCATGGAGACGGAAACGTAGAACAGCCACAGGCGATTGTCCGGCGCGAGGGCGATGACCGGATTGCCCAGTTTGCGGATGTATTTGCGCGTGCTCTGCTGGGTCGAATCCCGGGTGGCCATGACCTGCTCCTCCCCCCACTCGCCGGTGCTCAGATTGAAACGGGCGGAGCGCACCTGCACATCGGCGGCGCCTTCGCGGGTGCCGGCGAACCAGACTGCCATCAGGCTACCGTCAGGCAAGGCTGTGACCGACGCGGAATGCACGAAGTCCACCAGCCCGGAGGAGGCGAAACGGCTGGTATAGATGGGTTTGGCCTCTTTATCAGCCACCGACATGAGCGGACTGATTTGGGCAAAGGACGAATGCCTGGGAGCAGGGTGGGTGATCCATGCGACTGCAAAGAGGCAGGCCAAGGCAAGGTAAATACAGAGTGCAGGAATGCCGGGGAGTTTGCTGCGCATGATTGGACCTATGGCATTTTGTGGGCCATTAGAACACTCAAGTGAAGACTTTAGTACAGGATCGCATCCCGTGAGTTTCAATTCTGCGAGCTGTTGTTTGTTCCTGGCAGTACGGACACCGCGATCATCAAGCCCCGCTGGAAATCCAACGGAATCATTGAGTTACTTAATGGTCATAACCAGGGTTCAACGCCGTGCGGCTTATCCGCCGGGTAAAACCCTCAAAGCCCCCGACCTTCAGGATGTTTAAATGAATCGCGCAGTAATGATGACCCTGGCCATTTCCAGTTTGCTCCTGCTGGGCGGCTGCGGACCTCACTGGGAAGACGGAGAAAGGTACGGCCGCTATCACGATCACGATCATCGCCGTGGCTATGACCAGCGCGATGACGACGACCGAGGGTATGACCATCGATATGATCGTCGTGACGATGATCGCGACAACCGTCGTTATCGCGATCGTGATGACCGCGACGACTGATATTGAAAAAGAGGGGTAGTGAGTGATCAGCTTCCCGACTCACTACCTTTCTGATTGTCCCCGTCGTCTTCCGACGCCGCGTCTTTTTTCAACGATTGGGCATCGGCGCCGGAGTTCGAGCCTGACGCTTCCTCGCCCTTTTTATCAGCCTTTTCCTCGTTGGATTCAGCGCCCTGGTTGAGCGCGGGAGCGGAGGGTGGAATGGTTGCATCCTCGGTGGTTTTTTCGGTGGCCAGCACGCAAAGCGGAGAGGCCGACAGCAAGCCCGTGAACATGAGCGCGGCAAGGGTGGTGTTCATCTTTGAGTCTTCCGTGCGAGGGGGGTGTACTGCATTGGAAGAGCGGCGCACAGGAAGGTGCGCAGTGGCGGACGAATGGCTGTACCCGATCTACTGTGGGAGCTGGCCTGCCGGCGATGGCGGCTTACTGGCGATGCGATGGTGAAGCTGATGCCGCCATCGCTGGCAAGCCAGCTCCTACAGGGTTTGCGGGGTATGTTGAATTTGTGGCGTGACACTGATCTGTAGGAGCCGGCTTGCTGGCGATGCGATGGTGAAGCTGATGCCGCCATCGCTGGCAAGCCAGCTCCTACAGGGTTTGCGGGGTATGTTGAATTTGTGGCGCGACACCGATCTGTAGGAGCCGGCTTGCTGGCGATGCGATGGTGAAGCTGATGCCGCCATCGCTGGCAAGCCAGCTCCTACAGGGTTTGCGGGGTATGTTGAATTTGTGGCGCGACACCGATCGGTAGGAGCCGGCTTGCTGGCGATGCGATGGTGAAGCTGATGCCGCCATCGCTGGCAAGCCAGCTCCTACAGGGTTTGCGGGGTATGTTGAATTTGTGGCGCGACACCGATCGGTAGGAGCCGGCTTGCTGGCGATGCGATGGTGAAGCTGATGCCGCCATCGCTGGCAAGCCAGCTCCTACAGGGTTTGCGGGGTATGTTGAATTTGTGGCGCGACACCGATCGGTAGGAGCCGGCTTGCTGGCGATGCGATGGTGAAGCTGATGCCGCCATCGCTGGCAAGCCAGCTCCTACAGGGTTTGCGGGGTATGTTGAATTTGTGGCGCGACACCGATCGGTAGGAGCCGGCTTGCTGGCGATGCGATGGTGAAGCTGATGCCGCCATCGCTGGCAAGCCAGCTCCTACAGGGTTTGCGGGGTATGTTGAATTTGTGGCGCGACACCGATCTGTAGGAGCCGGCTTGCTGGCGATGCGATGGTGAAGCTGATGCCGCCATCGCTGGCAAGCCAGCTCCTACAGGGTTTGCGGGGTATGTTGAATTTGTGGCGCGACACCGATCGGTAGGAGCCGGCTTGCTGGCGATGCGATGGTGAAGCTGATGCCGCCATCGCTGGCAAGCCAGCTCCTACAGGGTTTGCGGGGTATGTTGAATTTGTGGCGCGACACCGATCGGTAGGAGCCGGCTTGCTGGCGATGCGATGGTGAAGCTGATGCCGCCATCGCTGGCAAGCCAGCTCCTACAGGGTTTGCGGGGTATGTTGAATTTGTGGCGCGACACCGATCGGTAGGAGCCGGCTTGCTGGCGATGCGATGGTGAAGCTGATGCCGCCATCGCTGGCAAGCCAGCTCCTACAGGGTTTGCGGGGTATGTTGAATTTGTGGCGCGACACCGATCGGTAGGAGCCGGCTTGCTGGCGATGCGATGGTGGCCGTTAAGCGGCCATCGCTGCGATGCGGCGTCCCGACAAGCCCGTTCACCCTGTCAGATCACAAAAAATCCATGGGTGCCGTCGCGGGCCAATTGGTCGACCAGTCCGAACTCCCAGTCCAGATAGGCTTGCATCGCTTCGCGCGGGTTGTCGGTGCCTTCATAAGGACGGCGATAGCGGTCGATGCGCGGTGATGCCAGGCGGGTCTCGCCTTCTTCCAGGGGCAACTGGGCGGCGATCCAGGCGGCGGTGCCACCCTTGAGCAAAAACACCGCCTTGCCGGTCAACGCCTCGACTTCGGCCACCGCCAGTCGCGCCAACTGGCTGCTGCCGCAGGTCAGCACATAACGCTCGGCTGCGGGCACGTTGGCCAGCGCTTCTTTCAGTTGCCCACGCAATGCCCACCAGGCACCGGGGATATGGCGTTTGACGTAGTTGGCACTGCCGGTGAAATCCAGCAAGGCGGTATCACCGTGGGTCAGCCATTGGGCCAGGGTCTCGGTGCTGATTTCTTCGGCCTGTGGTGGCGTCGGAACGGGTGCCTGCCACGCGCCTTGTGCGCTGAAGTGAGCAGGGTTCAAATCATCCAGCACATGCACTTCCCAGCCCAGTTGCGCGAGCCAGGACGCCGACATGTTGGCGCGCACGCCATCGTCGTCCACCAGTACCAGGCGCGCGCCGCGCACGCTGGCGAAGTGATCGGTCTCCTGCACCAGTTGCCCGCCGGGAGTCGAACGGGCGCCGGGCAGGTGGCCGGCTTCGAATTCCTCCGGGGTGCGCACGTCGAACAGGTAGGTGCTGCGGGTCGACTCCTGTTGCCAGCGTTGCAGGTCCGCCAACGTGGCGCGGCCGACCAGGGCCTGGTCGGCGACACGACGGGCATCGCGCGCCGCTGTTCGCCGGTGTTCTTCGCGGGTCGGGGCAAAGCGGCGCGACTGGCCGTGCTGCAGTTTCTGCCCGGCCAGGGTCCAGCCGATGGTGCCGTTGCGCAGGGCCGAAACCGGGTTGGCGATGCCGGCATTGATCAACGATTGCGTGCCGATGATGCTGCGGGTGCGTCCGGCGCAATTGACAATGATGCGCGTGGCCGGTTCCGGTGCCAGCTCACGGGCGCGCAGCACCAGCTCGGCTCCCGGTACGCTGATGCCGGTGGGGATGCTCATGGTCTGGTATTCATCAAAACGCCGGGCATCGAGCACCACCACGTCGGCCTCGCTGTCGAGCAACGCCTGGACTTCTTCGGCCGCCAGGGACGGCGTATGACGCTGGCTTTCCACCAGTTCGCCAAAGGCTTTGCTGGGCACGTTGACGTCGATGAACAACTCGCCGCCGGCGCGGCGCCAACCTTCCAGGCCGCCTTCGAGCAGGCTGACATCGAGGTAGCCCAGGTCCAGCAAGCGCTGTGCAGCGATGCTCGCCAGGCCCTCGCCGTTGTCGTAGACGGTCACTGGGGTATCGCGCCGGGGAATCCGCGAGAACACCTCCAGTTCGAGCTTCGACAAGGGAATGTTGGCGGCGAACAATGGATGGGATTCGGCGAAGGGCGCTTCTTCGCGCACATCCAGCAGCGCCAGTTCTTCACGGTTCAGCAGGGCTTGGCGAATCTCGGCGAAAGAGCGGGTCGACAGGGTGCTCATAGGGCTTGGTTCTCTTTGGACAAATCCCAGATGTTGGGCAGGTAGGCGTTGGAATAACCGGAAATGAACAGCTTCTCGCTACCGTCGGGCTGATACACCGCGCGACGCACCGCACCGATGTTGGCGCCATACACATGGATGCTGATCGAGACCTGGTCGGCAAAGGCGTTGCTGACTTGATGGATGTCGCCGACCTTCGGCGACACGGCCTCGACCTGGCCTGGCCGCAACTGTACCCGGCCGCCATCGGCGATCAAGGCACCTTCGGCGTTGCGCTTGAAACCTTGTGAGTACTCCGCACCGCGCAGCATGCCGATCAGCCCCCAGACTCGATGGTCATGGATCGGCGTGCTTTGTCCCGGTCCCCAGACAAAACTGACGATGCTGAAACGCTGCCGTGAGTCGGCATGCAGCAGGTATTGCTGATAGCGCTCCGGATCGGGGCGGGCAAACTCCTCGGGCAGCCAGTCGTCATGGCTGATAGCGCTCCGGATCGGGGCGGGCAAACTCCTCGGGCAGCCAGTCGTCATGGCTGACCAATTGGCCGAGCAGCTTGCCGCCACGGTGCAACAGATCACCCTCGCTGGGGTTGCTGTCGATCAATTCCGCCAGGGCGCCTATGAATGCTCTGAGTCTCTCCGGGTGTCGGGCCTGGGTCATGGCGATTCCATCGTTCGTTGTGAAAGTGACCCTTTAATTTAAGCATAATGTTTTAGATCAATATGCGATTGTTTAATGATTAGGTTATAGCTGAATGTAATTTACAGCGCCTCCGTATGGCCCTTTGGCATAGCACCAGAAGCTATTGATCAGTGGCCCGGGGTGCGGCGGGCTATCCTTCCAAAGGCAATGGAACTATGCTTTTCCAACATGTTATTGACTGTTCTCTATGTGCGGGCCAAATGAAAATTGATGATATCGATGCCTTTGTCGAGGTGATTCGTTGCCAGTCCATCAGCCATGCCGCCGAGTCGTTGCAACTGACCCAGCCGGCCATCACGCGGCGCGTGCAGAACTTCGAGCAGGCCCTGGGTGTGGAGTTGTTCGATCGCAATACCAAGCCGCTCAAGCCCACGCTGATTGGCACGCGGGTGTATGAACAGTGCCGCCTGATCCTGCGGGAAATGGATGCGCTGCGCGAACTGGTGGCCACCGACGCGCCACCGACCGGACTGCTGCGCCTGGGGGTGCCGCAGACCATCGGCGACGTGGTGTTACTCGACGCGCTCAAGCACCTGCGCAGCGAATACCCCGACCTGCGGGCCCAGGTGGCTACGGGCTGGGGCAGTCAATTGGTGGGCAGGATCGAGCGCGGTGAACTGGATGCCGCTGCGGCGCTGTTCCCGGCCGGCAAGATTTTCCCGGATAACATAATCGGTGAGTCGATTGGCAAGATGGAACTGGTGGTGGTCTGCGCCAAGGCCCAATTGCCCAAGCGCCCGAGCAAGCTGGCGGACGTTTACCAGAGTGGCTGGATACTCAATCCCGACGGCTGCGGTTTCCGCGCCGGCTTGCAACGCACCCTGGCGGACCAGGGCCTGGCCCTGCGCGTCAACCTGGAAACCTTCGGCACCGAATTGCAGCTGGGCCTGGTCGCCGACGGCCTCGGGTTGGGCCTGGTGCCGCGGCCATTACTGGAACGCAACGTTCACCGCGATCAGTTGGCGGCCATGCCCCTCAAGGATTTCAAGCCGGTGATGGACCTGTGGCTGATCTATCCGCATTTTCTCGGCAACCTGCAGGGGCCGGTCGATGCCTTTGGCAAGCTGGTGGCCGGGTCGCTGCAGAAGATCAAGAGCGCGGCCTGAATGATTTTTGTAAGAGCAGCCGTTCGGCGCTCGAATGCTCGCGAAAAACCTGGGAGCACCGCGGGGTGTCAGGCTGCCCGCGTCATCGTTGACCTCCATCGCGAGCAAGCTCGCTCCTACAGTAGGTCTTATACCGCCGCGAGAGATTGGTTGGCTGTCAGGACGCCATCGCCGGCAGGCCGGCTCTCATGTTCGGACTTGCTGACAGCCACCGTCGAACCGACAATTGATGATGTGATGCGAACCGACAGGCGTTGATCGCCTGGGGAGGTTTCAAATGAATCACTCATCGCAAACCATCCTGCAAAACCGCGCGGCTGCCGGGCGACGCCTGGTGGAGCCGCTGCTCCAGTACGCCCACAGACCCGATGTGATCATCCTGGCCTTGCCCCGGGGCGGGGTGCCGGTGGCCTATGAAGTGGCCACCGCGCTCGGCGTGCGCCTGGACCTGCTGCTGGTGCGCAAGCTCGGTGTTCCGTCCCACCCGGAGTACGCCATGGGCGCTATTGCCAGTGGCGGTATTGAAATTCGCAATGAGCAGGCGTTGCGGGCGCACCCCATTGACAAGGCGGCGTTCGAGGCCGTGGTCGCCCGGGAAACCCGGGAGCTGTTGCGCCGTCAGCAGGTCTACCGTGGCACGCGGGCGCCGGTGCAGCTCAAGGATCAGGTGGTGATCCTGATCGACGACGGGTTGGCGACAGGGGCCTCGATGCTGGCGGCGGTGCAGGCGGTACGGCTGCAGGAACCGACGCGCATCGTGGTGGCGGTGCCGGTGGCACCGGTGGAAACGGCAGAGGCGTTGCGCAGGGAAGTGGATGAGGTGATCTGCCCGATCATGCCTGATTGGTTCATGTCGATCGGGCATTGGTACATGGATTTTTCCCAGACCTCGGATAAAGAGGTCATCGATCTGTTGCAACGGGCGTGGCGGCAAGAGGAAAGTTGATGGTTGCCACCACCGCAACAGCGAAGTCGGAAGTGGAGGCGGTCGGACTGTCGTGAGAGGGCTGTTCAAGCCCGACCCTTGCGGTGGAACAAACGGTGATTCTTTGCTTAAGTCCATCTGTTGGTGGCCTGATCGACAGCACCCGGAGAACCCAATGACTCAGCGATTTGCGCGCTCCGCCATGCTGACTGCCGCTCTCATGTTCGGGATTATTCACGGCGCCCGAGCCGTCGAATACACCGACGTCAACCCCACGGCCAGCACCATCAGCTTCACGTACAACCAGATGGGGTCGCGGGTGTACGGCACGTTCAGCAAGTTCGAGGGCACCCTCGATTTCGATACGACTCATCCCGAAGCTGCCCACGCCACATTGTCCATCGACCTCGATAGCATCGATGCCGGCAGCAGCGACGCCAACGAGGAACTGAAAAAGTCGCCCTGGTTCGATACGGCCACTTTTCCGGTGGCGACGTTTGAGTCGACGGGCGTCAAGGACCTGGGCAATAACCGCTATCAGATCACCGGTCACCTCACGCTCAGGGGGATTACACGTGAGGTGGTCGTGCCGGTGCTCCTCAAGTCGGAAAATGAAATCGGCATATTCGATGGTGAGCTGACGCTTGAACGGGATAATTTCAAGATAGGCGAGGGCGAATGGGCGGATAGCGTCGTCTCCAACGAAATCAATATCCGCTTTCGCATGGTTGCGCCGCAGCGTTGATTTTCTACGACCGGTTGGTGGATGGTCCTGTCGTTGGGTTTAAGCATTATTCCAAAACAGCCTGACGCTTTCTTGAGCCGCAAATGCCGGGTTTGTTGCCCGCATCTATAGTGTTTTGTCGGTGTTGCCCGAATCGTGCAAACCTGTATCTGAAGGTGGCTCAAATGAGTCGTATAGGGAAAGTGTTACTTAACTTTGACAGACAGTTTGATGTAGATGACAAGAAGAAGCTGCGTGACGGTTTGTCAGCGGTTCTACAGATTGGTCAGACGCTTTGGCTTGCCAATGACGAAACGCTGAGCCTGGAATGTCTTACCTTCAAGAGCGAGCCGGCCGGTGGAGAAATCGTTTACGAAGGCCATCGACAATTCTCACTGAACACACTACTCGACCTACCTGCGCCACCGGCATCAGCGCAAAAGTTCGAAGAGGCCGATATCGAAGGGCTGGCCTACGACGAGGCTGGAGAGTACCTGTGGTTGATCGGTTCCCACAGCCTCAAGCGCAAGCAACCGGAAGCCGGAAAAAAACCAGGCCAGAACATCGAACGCCTGGGCAAAGTGAGCAG
Organism: Pseudomonas sp. PLMAX; assembly: GCF_046042685.1. Taxonomy (NCBI): domain Bacteria; kingdom Pseudomonadati; phylum Pseudomonadota; class Gammaproteobacteria; order Pseudomonadales; family Pseudomonadaceae; genus Pseudomonas; species Pseudomonas sp. PLMAX. The sequence continues at coordinate 2,639,872 of NZ_CP064949.1, forward strand.
CGATGGAAACCGTTATTTGTTGGCCCGTATTCCTGTGGTGAAAGAAGACGGCGTACTGAAACTTGTGCGCTCGACCTCGGACTTGCAGAAAACAGCCGCACAACTAAGCGGCGATCAGACGTGGAATGCGCTGACCAAAGCGCTCAAGCATGATGAACATCTGGGTAATTTTTTTGCGATTCCCGGCAAGGACAACGGGTTCGACATCGAGGGCCTGGCCATCGCCGGCAAGCGTCTTTTCATTGGCTTGCGTGGCCCGGTGTTAAGAGGATGGGCAGTCATTCTTGAAATCGAACCACAAGTGTCCGAGGACGATAGCCACATTCTGAAACTGGCGAAAATCGGTGAGGATTGTCATCTGTATCACAAGCATTTTCTCCAGCTGGACGGCCTGGGCATACGCGATCTGTGCGTGGATGGGAACGATCTGTTGGTTCTCGCCGGACCCACCATGGACCTCGACGGCCCGGTGACGGTCAGTCGCTGGGTAAATGGCGTGCGCACTTGCGGGGACAGCGTTGTATTCAGAGAGGGGCTTTCGAAGGTGCTGGATGTTCCCTTTGGTCAACGCGGCGACCATGCGGAAGGAATGACGCTTTTCACTCCCGCCGATGGCCGCGCAGCGCAGTTGCTTGTGGTGTACGACACCCCGATCGGGCGGGGAAAAGACGGCAGCGTCGAGGGGGATCTTTTCGATCTTTAGGCACGTTGTATTTCAGTCCAGAGAATTGGACGCTGGCAAGTTCCGTTGACTTATACGCGCCCGGTCCACCTTGCATGAACCGGGCGCCCATCAATACCCTATCAATGCGCCACGATCGGCACCGTAACGGCCTGCCCGAACGTCGAGCGTACGGTCACGGTCGCGCCTGGTGTTGGCCCGGCGCCAGTGGTGCTGACCGAGATCCTCCAGCGCGCTCCGGTGCCGGTTGGGGTGAGGATCGCATTACCCAGGTTGAGCGGCCCGGCGGTGGTGGTGACGGTGGCCGTCAGCGTGTTGCCCGTACCTTTCGACGTGGTCCCGGCCAGGTCCCAGGTGTAGCGGTTGTTGCTGCGCACGCTGACGGTGGCACTGGTGATCACCAGCTCTTCATTGACCGCAGGTTTTGGCGTCACCGCCACGGACACTGTCGCCGGTTCCGACACTGCATTCTTCGCGTCGCTGGCCTGGTAGGTGAAGGCCGCGGTGAAGGGTGCGGGGATGCTGGCCGGCGGCGTGTAGATCACGCGCACGCCGTCGGTGCTGACCGAGCCCTGGCCGGAGTCCGGTTGGGCCAGGCCCACCACTTTGAGCGGCAGGTTGCCGTCGGGGTCGGTGTCGTTGGCCAGCACGTTGATGGTCACCGGCTGGCCGTTGCTGCTGGCGCTGTCAGGGTTGGCGACGGGTTTCTGGTTCTGGTCGTTATCGTCACCGTTGCCGTCACCATTGCCTGGGGTACGGAAGGTCGGCAGGGCGGCGGAGTTGACATAGGTGACACCGTCCCAGCCGGGCAGCGGGGTCGGCATCAACTGGAACTGCCCCGGATGCTCGATATCCCAGCGCAACAGCATCGAGGTGTCCTCGTGCTGGGTGTTGTGGCAGTGCTCCATGTAGGTCCCGGCGAACTCGCGGAAGTGGATGGCCATTTCCACGTCCACCGAACTGTCGATGCCTTCACCGATGCGATACACGTCCTTGCGCGCCCATTTTTCCCATTCCGGTGGCGCCTTGCCGTCGCGGCTGAGGACGATGCCTTCTTCGAAATGCACGTGCACCGGGTGGTTCCAGCCGTTGCCGCCGTTCTTGATTTTCCACACTTCCAGCGTACCGTCGCCACCGTAGCCGCCATCGGTCGGGCCGGTGGACAGTTGCGCTGCTGCACTGATGCGCCGCGAGTCCATGTCGTAGCCGAAACCGCCGTCGGTCTTGATCGTCCACGGGGCTTCGTCGGTGCCGTCGGAGCGGCCGAAAATGAACTCGCGATGCCGGGCCGCCTTGACTTTGACCATGTCGGCGGCGTTGTCGCGATCGAGGGTCAGCGGGATCATTTTCTTGCCCGCCGCTTTACCGGGTTTGGCCGGTTCATAATCGGCGGGGTTCATACTCACGTCCTGGCCGGTGTAGGGCTGCACGATCATTTGCATGAACTTGCCCACCACCGGGTCGCCCTTGTCCCACTCCGGCCCTTTGCTGCCCTGCTTGATCACCGCCTTGTACTTCTCGGACAGCACGTCGGCCAGGCTCAGGCCGTTCTTTTCCGGACCCTTGCCGGTCTTGTGTTCCATCAGGTTGACGAAGTACAGCTTGTCGCCGGTCTTGATCCCGTTTTTCGCAAAGTTGACGATGATGTCGAAGCGCTCGGCGATGCCCTGGGTCGGCAGGATGGCGTTGTGGTCCTGTTTGTCGCCATCGCCATCCAGGTCCATGCTGCCGTCGAACGGCACGGCGTGTTCCATGAGGTTGCCGTCGTTGCCGATCAGGTGGAACGGCACCCGGCTGTAGGACACCCCGGAACCGGACGGCCCGGGAAACTCACCGCCGTTGCCGGCGATTTCACGCACCAGGGCGATCCTGAAATAGCGCGATACCGAACCGTTGAGGATACGGAAGCGATAGCTGCGTGCGCGCACTTTCAGGCGTGGCTCGTATTGCCAGTTGACCAGGATCTGATCGCCGAGAAAGCCGTCGGTGTTGAACGGGTTGAACCACAACTGGCCGTTGGCGTCCCAGGCCTTGTCGGCGACCACCAGGTTGACGTCGTAGTCGCGGTTGCCCCAGGGCAGGGCCGAGCCGCTGGGCAGGCGCAGGTTGACGCCGTCCTCGATGGCTTCGTTACCGCGATCCAGGGCGCTGTAGTAGTTCATCATCACCGCGTTGCCCTTGTAGACGTTCTGCGCGGTGAAATCGAGCATGTGGTCGTGGAACCAGTGGGTGCTCATGGTTTCGCGCCAGTCGCCACGGATCTTGATCGTGCCGTTTTCGCAGGTCTTGAGGCCGGGGCTGGCGTCGTTGACGAACAGCTTCTCGCCCGGTGCGCAAGGGAACGCCGCGCGCGGGTCCTGGGCGTTGGTGTTGATGGTGTCATAGCCGGCCAGCTGCAGCGGCCAACGATAGTCGTAGTACTGCCCCGGAAAGAAAAACGCATTGGTGTAGCCGTCGCTTTCGGCCGGGGAGTGGCCGTTGTGTTCGTGGGTGCTGATGGTGTGCAGGCCGAAACCCATGTTAGCCGACGGATCGATCGGCAAGGCGTTGTAGTGCCGCATCAATACCGGCTGGCCATACCGCACCATCAGCAGTTTTGGTGGAAAGGTGCCGTCGAAGGTCCACAGTGCATTGTGATTCTGAACTGGCATGCTGGGGTGGAACTTGGTGTCGATGCCTTTGGTAGTGCCCGTTGTGGTCGGAATGTCCGAGGTCTGGTAGTAGAGCCCGCCTGGCCCGAATTCACCGACGGCATAGTTGTGCAATTGCCGGCGGTCACGCATGCCGGTGTTGATCCGCGCGCCCACTTGCACGGTCTTGTACGCGACCTGCGGGTAGAACTCGTTCCAGCGCTGGTGCGACCAGCCTTTTCCCGGAGGCCGCCCCTCGGCCGGCGAACCCACGGGTTGGCGGTTGAGGAAGGTTTCGATCTGCGCCTTCCACGGGTTGCGGTCCAGTACGTTGGAGTACTGCGACGGAAACGGGAACAGGCCAGGCTGGCGCATGAACGCATCCAGCGCCGAACCCGACGGAGCGCTGCGCGCAACAATGTTCGGGTCTTGCGCGGGGGCCGGGCCGACCGTGGGGACGGGGAAGGTCAGGGCGGGGCCGGGATCGTCGGGTCGAGTTTTTCCGTGCCGAATTCCTCGAACAGCAGCAATTGCTGAGTGAACGGCAGGGCCCGTACAGGGGGCTGGGTTTGCCGTTGGTGGGGTAGTTGAACGAGGTCTGCAAACTCGGCGGCAGCACGTTGTCGGCACGGGGTGTGTTGCGATCGCCGTAGGCGCCGTTGGGCAGGGCCAGTGCGCCCTGGTTGGTCTCGGGCAAGGTTTTCAGGGCATCGAGCGCTGCGGCGGCGGCAATCGGATCGGCGGGCGCAGTGTAGTAGGCCGAAGGGTCGGTCGGTGGCGGCTGGCTTTCATCGTCCATGGGGGCCGCGCTCACGGTGGCGAGGCTGGCGGTGATCAACATCACGGAGGCCACACTCGACCTGCGTATGTAGTTCAAGGAACGGAATGCGGGTGGTGCGTTTTTCATTTGGTTTCCCCTTGCACGTGCCAATTTGGCGAAACCCGCCGTCCCCGAGTTGGGGATGACTGCTGCGGTGCAAGGGGCTGGTGCAACAGATGGGCCATGTCAAATTCGGGAATAAAAAATGTGATTAATTAATAAGTTGTTACAGATTGTTTCATTGGCGCATCGGTCGGTGGTGGGTGTAGTTCCTCATATGCGGGGAAAATTCCCTTATTTCATTGGGTTACTTTCACCAATCACGGGTGCTCTTGCCAAAATGTGTCGGCTTGGAAGAAAATGAGAGTCATTATCAAATAAATTTTGTGTCGGGCTTTCTCCATGTCCTCTGTCGATCTCTCGCTGCAACAGGCCGTGCATACGCTTTACGAGGACCATCACGGTTGGTTGTGTGGCTGGCTGCGTAAACGGCTCGGCTGCCATCATCATGCGGCGGATCTGGCCCAGGACACCTTCATTCGCGTGCTGACCCAACGCAAGTCCTTCGAGCTGCGCGAGCCTCGCGCTTACTTGAGCACCATTGCCCGCAGCCTGATGATCGACATGTTCCGCCGCCGCGCGGTGGAGCAGGCCTATCTGGACACCCTGGCCAACCTCCCGGAGCCGGTGGCGTTGTCCCCGGAAACCCGCTCGCTGATCATCGAGACCCTGATGGAAATCGACCGGCTGCTCGATGGCCTGGGCGAGCGGACCCGGGAGATTTTCCTGATGGCCCAGCTCGATGGCCTGAGCTATGTCGAGATCGGCCGGCGCCTGGATATCTCGGTAACCACGGTCAAGAAGCACGCGGTGCGCGCCCTGACGCACTGCCTGTTGCTGATCGAGGACTGAGCCGTGGCCCGTGTGCAACCGCTGGATTACGCCACCCTCGAAGCCGCCGCGCGCTGGTACGTGGACTTGCGTGGCGGGGTACCGGACGAAGCCCTGCGTGAGGCGCATCGCCGTTGGCTGGAGCGTGATCCACGGCATCTGCAGGCGTGGGAACGCCTTGCGCGCCTGCAGGACAAACTCGAACAAGTTACCCCCGGCATCGCGCGCCCGACCTTGGCCAGCGCCCGCGCCAAACGCCGCGATGTGCTCAAGATCCTGTCGATTCTGCTGATGGCGGGCGGGGCGGGGACCCTGGCGTGGAACACCACGCCCTTGCCAACGCTGATGGCCGACCAGCGCACCGGCACCGGTGAACGCCGTCGTCTGCGGCTGGACGATGGCACGCAATTGCAACTGAACACGGCGACCGCGGTGGACATCCGCTACAGCGACAACCTGCGTGAAATCCGCTTGCTCGAAGGTGAGATCTTCATCGAAACGGCGCGGGACGAGCGCGCGCGGCCCTTCCTGGTACACACCGCCGAAGGCAGCATTCGCGCCTTGGGCACCCGTTTTGTCGTGCGCCGCGAAGCGGACCTGACGCAGGTCAGCGTGCAGGAGCATGCGGTCGAGGTGCGCTCGGCCAACGTGCCGGGCACCGCCGTACGGGTTGACGCCGGCCAGCAAGTGAGTTTGCGCCAGGACGCCATCGAGCCCGTGCAACGGGCCACCCCTCAGGCCGACGCCTGGACCCGCGACATGCTGGTGGTCAATGACTGGCGCCTGGGTGAGTTTATCCGGGAGCTGCAGCGTTATCGCCCAGGCCATCTGGGCTGTGATCCGGCGGTCGCTGCGCTGCGCATCTCCGGAGCTTTCCATCTGGCCAGCAGCGACACCATCCTCGAGAACCTGACCTCGACCCTGCCCGTGCGCATTCGTCGATTCAGCCGTTACTGGACGCGGGTGGAGCCGGTTTGAGGATTTCCCGAAAAAAAATCTGCTCAGGGGTTACTGATTTCGATTCTCGTTCGACTTAGGTGTTAGAGGCGCACACAGACGCCGCCATTCACTGCCAACGGGCGAAAGGAAATTGCATGACCCCTCGTGATCCCCAACTCCGCATTTGTTCCGCCAAGCCATCCGTCAGACCCTTGACCCGTGCCGTGCATGCCGCGTTGCTCGGGATGGCGCTGGTCGTTCCGTTGGGCATGACGATGACGGCAGCACCTGCCTGGGCGCAGACCGATGTCGAAACCGAGTTCGACATTCCGGCGGGTCCTTTGGGTTCGGCCTTGACCCAATTCGCCGGCACGGCCGGGGTGACCGTTTCCTTCGAGCCAAGCGCTGCCAACGGCCAGCAAACCTCGGGACTGCGCGGGCGCTACAGCGTTGACGCCGGCCTGCGCCAGTTGCTCGCCGGGAGCAGGCTCGAAGCCGTGCGCCACGACAATGGCAGCTATTCCTTGTTGCCGATCGTTGCCTCAGGCGCGGCCATGCAGTTGGGCGCCACCAGCATTTCCGGAGTTGCCGTGGAATCGGCCTACGGCCCGGTGGACGGCTATGTCGCCACCCGCAGCGCCACCGGCACCAAGACCGATACGCCGATCCTGGAAATTCCGCAGACCATCAACGTGGTCACCGCCGACCAGGTGGAAGCCCAGGGCGCGCGCAACCTGACACAGGCGCTGCGCTACACGCCGGGGGTGAACACCGGTGGTTTTACTGACCGCAACTCGATTGCCGACGAGATCACCAGCCGTGGTTTCGCGCCGACGCCGCTGTACCTCGATGGCGCCTACATCCCGTACGCCGGCAGCCTCGGTGGCGCCCCGCAAATCGATCCCTACACCCTGGAGCGCATCGAAGTGCTCAAGGGGCCGTCGTCGGTCCTTTACGGGCAGAACCAGCCGGGCGGCCTGATCAACATGGTCTCCAAGCGCCCGACCACCGAGCAGCGCAGCCAGGTCAAGCTGGGGGCGGGCAGTTACAGCCGGGTCAACGGTGCCTTCGACACCAGCGGTCCGCTCGATGATCAGAAGCAGTTCACCTATCGCCTGATCGGTGTGGCCGACAAAGGCAACGAAATGGTCGAGCACAACGAAAGTGAGCGCATGCTCCTGGCGCCGAGCTTGACGTGGGCGCCGACTGAAGACACTTTCCTGACCTTGCTGGCGCAGGTCCAGCGCGATGACGGCGTACCCGATTATCAGTCGCTGCCGAGGATCGGCTCGCTCGACCGTGGTCCGAACGGCGAGCGCATCGACCGCGATTTTTTCTCCGGCGACACCAACTTCAATGACTACAAACGTGACCAGTACATCTTCGGCTACGACTTCAGCCACAATTTCAGCGATGACCTGAAGTACCGCTCCACGGCGCGCTACACCGACGTACGCGACCGCTACAAGGGTTTCTACCTGCGCAGCTTCGTCACCGACGCCGCCGGCGTGACCGATTACACCCGGGCCAACCGCGCCAAGGTCGACTGGCACCAGCACAACATCGCCTACACCATCGATAACAATCTGGAATACAAATTCAATACCGGTGCCCTGGAGCACACCACCCTGGCGGGCGTGGACTATCGCCATTTCACCCGCAAGTACGATGGCTACAACGCCAACAACGTGTTGCCGGTCGACCTGTACGGCAAGAACAACTACGACACCAGCGGCGTCGTCCCGCAACTGACCACAAAGTGGGACAACACCCTGCGCCAGACCGGTGTGTACCTTCAAGACCAGATCAAACTGGACAAGTGGATCCTGACCATCGGTGGCCGCCAGGACTGGGCGGAGATCGACAACAAGGACTTGCTGGCGTCGACCCACGAAGCCAAGCGTGACAACAAGTTCACTGGGCGAGTGGGCCTGACCTACGTCACCGACTTCGGCCTGGCCCCCTATGTCAGCTATTCCGAGTCCTTCCTGCCGACCATCGGCACCGCCGCACCTCAACGCGGTGGCAATGCATTCGAGCCGACCGAGGGCGAGCAATACGAAGTGGGCGTGAAGTACCAGCCATTCGAGAAGACGTTGATCACCGCGTCGGTGTATCAGATCAAGCAGAAGAACGTGCTGACCGGGGACGAGGAGTATCCGGAGTACATGGACCAGAGCGGTGAAGTGCGCTCGCGCGGCGTCGAACTGGAAGTCAAATCCAGCCTCGACAACATCGACGTCATGGCCGCCGCCAGCTACATGGACTCGTTCTACACCAAGGACACCTGGGGCAACGAGGACAATCGCAACGAAGCCCAGTCGCCGGTATCGGCCTCGATGTGGGTCGACTATCACTTCACCCAGGCCAGCCTCAACGGCCTGACCTTCGGTGCGGGCGCGCGCTATACCGGGCGCAAACCGGGGGATGCGGCCAACTCGTTCGATGTGCCGTCCTACGTCGTCTATGACGCTACCGTCAGCTACGACATGGGCAAGCTGGACCCGAGCCTGCGTGGGTTGCAGACCCGGGTGAACGTGCAGAATATCTTCGACCGTGAGTACGTATCGGACTGCAACTACGCGTTCGGTTGCTACTACGGGCAGGAGCGGGTGGCTTCGGTCGAGATGACTTACGACTGGTAATCACGCCAGGATCAAAAGATCGCAGCCTTCGGCAGCTCCTACAGTTGGAATGCGTACACCCTGTAGGAGCTGCCGAAGGCTGCGATCTTTTGCATTTCTGCGCTCAAATCATCGCCGGCATTTTATCCAGCATCTTGTCCAGGGTAATCGGGTACTCGCGCACCCGGATCCCGGTGGCGTTGTACACCGCATTGGCGATGGCCGCACTGACGCCGCAGATACCCAGCTCACCAACACCCTTGGCTTTCATCGGCGACGAGATCGGGTCGGTTTCATCGAGGAAAATCACCTCCTGGTGGGGGATGTCGGCATGCACCGGCACCTCGTAGCCGGCCAGGTCGTGATTGACGAAAAAGCCCAGGCGCTTGTCCACCACCAGGTCTTCCATCAGCGCCGCGCCGACCCCCATGGTCATCGCGCCTATCACCTGGCTGCGGGCCGAGGTCGGGTTGAGAATGCGCCCGGCGGCGCACACCGCCAGCATCCGGCGCACGCGGGTTTCCCCGGTGGCACTGTCGACTGCGACTTCGACAAAATGCGCGCCGAAGGTCGATTGCTGGTACTTCTTGTCCAGCTCGCCAAATTCGATGCTGTCCTCGGCGACGATTTCGCCGGCCTGCGCCGCACTGCGCAATGGCATGCTTTTGCCGCCAGCCCGTACCTCGCCACCGACGAATTCAGCCTCTTGGGCGTTCACACCGAGGCGTTGCGCAACGGCCTCACGCAGTTTGACGCAGGCGGCATACACCCCCGCCGTCGAGCAGTTGCCGCCGAACTGGCCACCCGAGCCTGCCGAGACCGGAAAGCTCGAATCGCCCAGGTGCACCACCACCTTGTCGAGGCCGACGCCGAGCATTTCCGCCGCCGTCTGCGCGATGATCGTGTAGCTGCCGGTGCCGATATCGGTCATGTCGGTTTCCACGGTCACGGTGCCCTGGTCATCCAGGTGGACACGGGCGCCGGACTTCACCAGCAGGTTATTGCGAAAGGCCACGGCGACGCCCATGCCGATCAGCCAACGGCCTTCGCGCTTTGTGGCCGGTTGCGCAGGCCGTTGGTTCCAGCCAAAACGATCGGCCCCGGTGCGCAGGCATTCGACCAGATGGCGCTGGGAAAACGGCCGCTCCGGTTTCGTCGGATCGACCTGGGTGTCATTGATGATGCGAAACGCGATGGGGTCGAGTTTCAGCTTTTCCGCCATCTCGTCCATGGCAATTTCCAGCGCCATCATGCCCGGCGTTTCACCCGGCGCGCGCATGGCGTTGCCTTCCGGCAGGTCGAGCGTCGACAGGCGCATGGTGACCCGGCGGTTTTCCCCGGCGTACAACAATTTGCTCGGCTGCGCGGCCAGTTCCACCTTGCCGCCGGGTAGGTCGCCGGACCAGCCTTCGTGGGCCATCGCGGTGATCTTGCCGTCGCTGCCGGCGCCGATGCGGATGCGTTGAATGGTCGCCGGGCGGTGCGTGCAATTGTTGAAGATCTGCGGCCGGGCCAGCGCCACTTTCACCGGCCTGCCGGCCATGCGCGCACCCACGGCGGCAAGAACCGCGTCGGCACGGATGAACAATTTGCCGCCGAAGCCGCCGCCGATGTAGGGCGAAATCAGATGCACGTTTTTCTTGGGTATGCCGAGGGTGGTGGCGAGGTCCGTGACCGACCAATCGATCATCTGGTTCGAGGTCCACAAGGTCAGTCGGTCGCCGTCCCAGGCGGCCATCGACGCCATGGGCTCCATCATCGCGTGGGCCTGGTCGGGCGTGGTGTAGGTGGCGTCGAGTTGCACTGGTGCCGCCGCGAAGGCCGTTTCGAAATCCCCGTGCAGGGTGTCCGCCATCTGGTCCTTGGGTTCCACCGCCGAGCCGCGGGCGCTGGCGAGATCGAACGCGCCTTCGGTGGTTGAGTAGGTGATGTCCACCCGTTCCGCGGCGGCGCGCGCCTGTTCGAAGGTGTCCGCCACCACCAGCGCCACTGCCTGATGGTAGTGCTGGATCTCCGGCCCGCCGAGCAGCTTGGCGGTGTTGTATTTGCCTTTGCCGAGCTTGCCGGCATTGGCGGCGGTGACGATGGCGATCACTCCCGGTGCCGATTGAGCCGCTTCCAGGTTCATTGAAGCAATGCGCCCCTTGGCAATGGCCGAACCGACCACCACGCCATAGGCCTGGTTCGGCGCGACGTCGTGGTGTTCGTAGGCGTAGGGCGCCTGCCCGGTGGTTTTCAGCGGGCCTTCGATGCGGGACGTGGGCTGGCCGATGACCTTGCCTTGGTCGATGGGGTTGGTGGTGGCCGGGGTTTCGAATTTCATGCCTGGGCCCTCGCTTGTGCCATCACCGAGGCGAGCGTGCGCTCGACCAGCGTCAGTTTGAAGGTGTTTTCAGGGGTGGGTGTGGCGCCGTCCAGCAGCTGTTCGCTGAACGCTTTGGCGCCTTTGGCCATGGCTGCTTCAGCGCTTTCCACGCGCCACGGTTTGTGCGCGACGCCGCCGAGGGCTACGCGGCCGGAACCGTCCTGCTGGACCACCGCGGCCACCGAGACCAGGGCGAATGCGTAGGAGGCGCGGTCACGGACTTTCTGATAGAGGTGCGTGCCGCCAAGCGGCGCCGGCAAGGTCACGGCAGTGATCAGCTCGTGGGCCGCCAGGGTGGTTTCGATGTTCGGCGTGTTGCCGGGCAAGCGATGCAGGTCGGCGATGGCGATCACCCGGGTCGTGCCGTCGGGGCGAACCGTCTCGACCTGGGCATCGAGCACACGCATGGCCACGGCCATGTCGCTGGGATGGGTGGCAATGCAGGCGTCGCTGACACCGATGATGCCCAGCTGCCGACTGAAGCCGCCGATGGCCGCGCAGCCACTGCCGGGCTGGCGCTTGTTGCAGGCTTGATGGGTGTCATAGAAGTACGGGCAGCGCGTGCGTTGCAGCAGGTTGCCGGCGGTCGTGGCCATGTTGCGCAACTGGCCGGAGGCGCCGGCGAGGAGGGCGCGGGACAGCACGCCATAATCCTTGCGGATGCGTGCATCGGCGGCGAGGTCGGTGTTGCGCACCAGCGCGCCGATCCGCAAGCCGCCTTGCGGCGTGGCTTCGATGCGGTCCAGCGCCAGGTCATTGACGTCGATCAGTTGCGACGGCGTCTCGATGTCCAGCTTCATCAGGTCCAGCAGGTTGGTGCCGCCGGCGATGAAGCGCGAGCCATCGACCTGGGCGGCGAGCGAGGCGGCTTCGGCCGGCGACTTGGCGCGTAGATAGGTAAAGGGCCTCATGCGCTGGCCTCCGCGACTTCGGTGATCGCCTCGATGATGTTGGAGTACGCACCGCAGCGGCAGATGTTGCCGCTCATGCGTTCCTGGAGTTCGCTGGCGATCAGCCTGGGTGGTTCGGTTAGGCTCGGGCTTACGTGACTGGGAATGCCGTCGCGGATTTCCCCCAGCACCGCGACCGCCGAGCAGATCTGCCCCGGCGTGCAGTAACCGCATTGATAGCCGTCATGCTTGATGAACGCCGCCTGCATCGGATGCAGCTTGTCCGGCGTGCCGAGCCCTTCAATGGTGGTGACCTTCGCGCCTTCGTGCATCACGGCCAGGGTCAGGCAGGAATTGATCCGCCGGCCGTCGACGATCACTGTGCAGGCGCCGCATTGGCCGTGGTCGCAACCCTTCTTGGTGCCAGTGAGCTGCAGGTGTTCGCGCAACAGGTCGAGCAGGGTGGTGCGGGCGTCGAGTTCCATCATCTGCTGTGTCCCGTTGACCCAGATCGACACTTTGCTCTTGACCGGCAGCGCGGCATTGGCGGCCGCTGCCTGTGCAGATATGAACGGTGGCAGGATCACGGCCGCTGCTGTCACCACGCCCACGATCAGCAGTTCTCGTCGGGAAATCGTCATCACGTCGAGCATCGGTGCGCTTCCTATGGTTGATTGGCGATAACAGCCCTCATCCATTGACTGACCCTGGTGCCAAGGGAAATGTTCATGCGGATTTCGGCTATAGACTCATGTGTATGGCTCATGAATCGATCAAGGCAGGCTCCAGCGGGGTATGATAGGCAGCCGCGCCCATTCTCCGGAGTCAGTCCCTGCAATGCCCCAGATCACCCACTACAAAACCCCGTGCCCGGAGTCGGTCAACAGTCAGATCCTGCAGCTGGTGGTCGACAACCTGACCGACATCAGCATGGTCGCCATCGCGCCGAGCAACCTGTTGTACAACATCTACCAGTACGCGATCGGCTACGAGGTGCACCTGTATCTGGAGGCTTTGAACGGGGCGAAAGGGATGGCGGTGGAGTTGATCGTTGCTACCGATCTGGACGACCCGGACAAGGTCGTCGGTTTCCTCCTGTACCTGCCGGTCAAGGACGATCCCGACGCCTGCAGCGTGGCCTACATGGCCGTGGATGCCGGCCATCGGCGCCAAGGCATTGCGCGCCGGATGCTGCGCGAGATGGTCGGACGCTACCCGCATGCGGAGCTTGCGTGCGCGGTGGCCAAGGTGCCGTATTTCGAGTCGATGGGTTTTCAGGTGGTCGGTGCGCGCAGTACGCAAGTGCTGATGAACACCCGCGACCACGGCAGCGACGGCTTGAGGGCGCTGCTTGATGTGGCGCCGATCTACAGCTCGCTGGAGGTGCGGCAGATTCATACCTACCTGCTGCAAAAGCACGGCAAGCGCGCAATGCTCGATGCGGAAAAACAGCGTGACCGGCACCTGGACCAATTGACGCGCAAGGCCAGCGAGTTCGCCCGCGAACGGTTGGAAAAACACGGTTAAATTGTGGGAGCGGGCTTGCTCGCGAAAGCGGGGTGTCAGTCGACATTTATTTACCCGACACCGCCTTCGCGAGCAAGCCCGCTCCCACATTTGTGTCCGCGTGATGCTCAGGGCAGCTTCACATTCATGGTGATCCGCGCCCGGCACCTGGACCAATTGACGCGCAAGGCCAGCGAGTTCGCCCGCGAACGGTTGGGATAAACGCGGATTTATTGTGGGAGCGGGCTTGCTCGCGAAAGCGGGGTGTCAGTCGACATTTATTTACCTGACACACCGCCTTCGCGAGCAAGCCCGCTCCACATTTGTCCGCGTGATGCTCAGGACAACTTCACATTCATGGTGATCCGCGCCCGGCACCTGGACCAATTGACGCGCAAGGCCAGCGAGTTCGCCCGCGAACGGTTGGGATAAACGCGGATTTATTGTGGGAGCGGGCTTGCTCGCGAAAGCGGGGTGTCAGTCGACATTTATTTACCTGACACACCGCCTTCGCGAGCAAGCCCTCCCACATTTGTCCGCGTGATACTCAGGGCAGCTTCACATTCATGGTGATCCGCGCCCGGCACCTGGACCAATTGACGCGCAAGGCCAGCGAGTTCGCCCGCGAACGGTTGGGATAAACGCGGATTTATTTGTGGGAGGGCTTGCTCGCGAAAGCGGGGTGTCAGTCGACATTTATTTACCTGACACACCGCCTTCGCGAGCAAGCCCGCTCCCACATTTGTCCGCGTGATGCTCAGGGCAGCTTCACATTCATGGTGATCCGCGCCGTGAACACCTTCTTGCCTTCCACATCGTGAATGTCCACCAGCACGATCTTGTCGCCTTCGCTGGTCCAGTCCACCGCCTCGCCGTCAGCCACCGCCGTCACATCGCTTTTGGCCTTGGCCAGGTATTCGACCGTCATGCCCTTGGGAATCCAGCGCGCACCCGCCGGGATTGACACGTCGGTCATCATCCCGGCCGCCAGTTCGGCCGCATTGCACATCGCGATCGCGTGCACGGTACCCAGGTGGTTGGTGATTTCCTTGGCGAAAGGCACCTGCACGATCGCCGAACCTTTGCGCAAATCGGCAACAAGCGGGTTGATGGTGCTGAAGTACGGCGCCACCTGGCAGGCCATCTGGCTGAAGGCTTGCGGGCCGGCACTGTTGAACAGGCTGAGGAACTGACTCATGGGGTTGAAGCCTCACTGCGGGGTTGGTTAACAGAATGATGTTCCGTTACAGAATAATGTTCTGTGACGGAACAGTATTCTGTCGGCGGGAAATCTGTCAACCTAGCGCCAGCCTCAACCGTTGATTTTTTTTGGACCGCATCCCGCATGGAAACCGCCGATTTACTCGAACGCTGCTACCCCGGCCGCCGCGCCGAACTCAAGCGCGACATCTTCAGAAAGGCCCTCCAACTGTTCAACGAGCAGGGTATCGAGGCCACTACCATCGAGATGATCCGGGCCGAATGCGATACCAGCGTCGGCGCGATCTACCACCACTTCGGCAATAAAGAAGGCCTGGTGGCGGCGCTGTTTTTCACCGCGCTGGACGATCAAGCCAAGCTGCGAGATAGCTACCTGGCCGACGCCCAAACCACCCAGGCGGGTGTGCACGCGTTGGTGCACAGCTACGTCGACTGGGTCGATAGCCAACCGGAATGGGCGCGTTTCCAGTATCACGCGCGATTTGCCGTCACCAAGGGACCGTTCAAGGACGAACTGGTCGCGCGCAACAAGGCGCGCAACAAGCTGCTGTTCGAGTGGCTGGGGGCTTCGGCGCGGGTCGACGTGTTGCGCGGTTATCCGCCGGAGTTACTGCCGTCATTGATCATCGGCCAGGCCGAGAGCTACTGCCGCGCCTGGTTGTCGGGCCGGGCCAAAGGCAGTCCGAAGGCGTACCGCGATCTGTTGGCGGACTCGGCGTGGCGTTCGATTGCCACCGAGGGTCACTGACGTCCCCCCTGTAGGAGCGAGCTTGCTCGCGAAAAACTCGAGCACGCCGCGGGGCATCAGACTCCCAGCGTTATCGTTAACGACCATCGCGAGCAGGCTCGCTCCCACAGGGATCCTTGTCGGATTTTAGAGCGTGCAAAGCCCGGCCAAATGCCGGGCTTTTTCATGTCGTTTTTTCGCGCAGTTAAAAAAGAGCCTCAAAGCTCTTTGATGGGGAGAAGTGGAGCCATTGAGGCTCAAGATGCGCATGAAGCAGGCGGTGAGCTTGATAGGGGTTCAGTGCACTCACCACCTACGCAACGGCTTGGACAAGCAAGCGGCTGCGCAACTCCATCGTAGGAAGATGGGGGTTGCGCCTCAAGTACCGCTAGTCGAATCCCCCCCACAACTGTCAGCTTCGGCGATTGCGCTCCCCCGGCCAACCGGCCTGATTCAGGGCCTTGAGCAGGGTTTCAGCATCCAGCCCCGGCACCGCGTGGCCGTTACCTTCGGTCGTTTCGGCGGCGAGCAGGGCGTTGATGATGGCTTCTTCAACGGCTTCGGTGGCCGCCAGGAACAATTCGCTGATGTGATCGTTGTTGACCATGCTCAGGTTGTCGCAGGTCGGCGCTTTTTTGCTCTCGTACGCCGCCGGTGGTACGTGCTGATTGCCAGTGGCGAACGCGATGAAGATGTCACCGCTGTGGTCTTCATTGCCGCCGCCGGTGCGGGCCAGGCCGAGGCTGGCGCGCTGGGCCAGGCGCGTGCATTGGTGCGGCAGCAACGGTGCATCGGTGGCCAGGCAGACGACGATCGAGCCCATGCCCGGATGCGGCAGCGACGCCTTGAGAAACGGTGAGTCGACCTGCTCCATGTAGCGCCCGACCGGGTAGCCATCGACGCGCAACTCACTGCGGATACCATGGTTGGCCTGCACGATCGCGCCCACCGTCCAGCCACCCTGGGCACTGCTCAAGCGTCGCGAGGCGGTGCCGATGCCGCCCTTGAACTCATGGCAGATCATGCCGCTGCCGCCGCCGACATTGCCTTCGGCTACCGGTCCGCCCACTGCCGTGCGCAGTGCTTCGGCCACATGCTCGACCTTGACGTGAAAGCCGTTGATGTCATTGAGCAAGCCATCGAAAGTCTCCAGCACCACAGGCATGTTCCAGTAGAGCCGCCCGTCGTCCGGTTGCTGCTCACGGTCGAGCACGATCAAGGCATCGCGCACCACGCCCAGGCTGTGGGTGTTGGTGAAGGCGATCGGGCTGGTCAACAATCCAGCCTCGCGAATCCACTCCAGGCCCGTTGCGTCACCATTGCCGTTGAGCACATGGACGCCGGCGAAGCACGGCTGCTGGCTGGTGGAACCGGCACGGGGTTCGATCACGGTGACGCCGGTGAGGATGTCGCGACCCTTGGCGCTGCGACCTCGGACATTGCTGTGGCCGACGCGCACGCCGGGTACATCGGTGATGGCGTTGAGGGGGCCGGGTTGCAGTTGGCCGAACTGGATGTTGAGGTCGCGGGCACGTGGTTTCATCGGTTTTCTCATCTTCAAATTCATGGAGGAAAAAAGTGGACGCAGACCCTGTGGGAGCGGGCTTGCTCGCGAAGGCGGCGTGTCAGTCGACATCTTCTTTGCCTGATGCACCGCCTTCGCGAGCAAGCCCGCTCCCACAAGGGGAATGCGGTGGGCCTACTGGCCGTTCTTGACCTTGCTCCAGATCCGCGTACGCACGCGCTCTGTCGCAGGCGGCAGCGGTTGCAGGGTGAACAAGGTGGCCAGGGCCTCCGCCGACGGGTAAACCGCAGGATTGGTCCGTGTCGCCTCGGCCACCAGCGCTGTCGCATTGCGGTTGCCATTGGGGTAGTTGAGGTGATTGCTGACCGGGGCGATGACCTCGGCGCGCATCAGGTAGTCGATGAAGGCCAGGCCCTGTTCGGGGTGCGGGGCGTCCTTGAGCAATACCGGCGTGTCGAACCACACCGGCGCGCCTTCCTTGGGCAGGCTGTAGGCGATCTTCACACCATTGCCGGCCTGCTCGGCGGTGGCCTTGGCTTCGAGCATCGCGCCGGACCAACCGACGGCGACGCAAATGTTGCCGTTGGACAGGTCACTGATGAACTTCGACGAATTGAAGTAAGCGATATGCGGGCGCAACTTCAGCAGCAGCGCTTCGGCCTTCCTGTAGTCCTCAGGGTTGGTGCTGTTCGGCGGCAGGCCCAGGTAATGCAGGGCGACTGGCAGCATTTCCGATGGCGAGTCGAGCATCGCCACGCCGCATTCGCCGAGCTTGGCCAGGTTCTCTTCCTTGAACACCAGGTCCCAGGAATCCACCGGCGCCTTGTCGCCCAGCGCAGCGCGCACTTTGTCGACGTTATAGCCGATTCCGTTGGTGCCCCACAGGTACGGCACGGCGTACTGGTTGCCCGGATCGTTGTTGGACAGTTTCGCCAGCAGATCGCTGTCCATGTTCTGGAAATCCGGCATCTGCGCGTGGGGCAAAGGGGCGAGGGCGCCCGCCTTGCTCAGGGTCGGCAAACTGAAGTTGCTGGCCACCACCACGTCGTAGCCGCTGCGGCTGGTCAGCAGTTTGCCTTCGAGGACTTCGGCGCTGTCGAAGGTGTCGTAGACCGGCTGGATACCGGTGTCGCGCTTGAAGTCATGCAGGGTGGTCGGGCCGATGTAGTCATACCAGTTGTACACGTGCACGGTCGGGCTTTCGGCCGCCACCGCAGTCAGCGAGAGCACCAGGCAGGCGCCAAGCCCCAGATTGAAATACGAGCGGTGACCACTCATGATGCGGCACTCCTGGCCTGCTGCAGGCCGGTGATAATCAGGAGTTTGCAGCGTATCGACCGGGGTGGTCGTTACCCATTCCCATCATGGGTTACTCGAAAGGGGTAGTGCGTGGACGCGTTGTTGAAAGAGTTGCCGCTACACCAGGGACTGGCGCGAATGTTTGCCGCCGTGGGCCAGGACGGATTCTGGCGCGCGCTGGTCGACACCCTGCGCCTGCTGGTGCCGCTGGATAACGCGCTGGTGGCAGTCATGCAGGCCGGTCGAGTACCCAGGTTGCTGATCGATTTCGACTCCCGCGACAGTGCCCACGAGCATGAGGAACTGGCCGACTACAGCGCCGGCATGTACCTGCTCGACCCGTTTTACCTGGCCGTCTGCGCCGGCATCGCCAATGGCTTGCACAGCCTCGATTCCGTGGCGCCCGACCAGTTCCAGCAGAGCGAGTACTACCTGAGCTACTTCCGCACGGTGGTGGGTGGCGACGAATTGCAGTTCATGCTCAACCTCGACGGCGCCGTCCTCGGTCTGTCCCTGGGCCGCTCGACCCGCTTCACCCTGGAAGAACAGGGCCGCTTGCTGTGCGTGCGCGACTGGGTGCTGGCGGCGATGCGCCGGCACCTGCAATTGTTACCACCAGAAGGCCCCGCTGCCGAAGCGGTCGCCGGAGACCTGGCGAGCTTGCTCGATCGCTTCGATGCGCGCCTGACGGTGCGCGAAATCGAAACCGCGCGCCTGATTCTCCAGGGCTTCTCCAGCAAGGCCATTGCCCAGCAGATGGGCATTTCCCCGGAGACGGTGAAAGTGCACCGGCGCAATCTCTATCACAAGCTCAATGTGAACGGGCACGGTGAGTTGTTTGCGTTGGTGCTTAATCCGCCAGGGTAAACACCAACGCCTTCAACCCGCACTCGACATCGGCGTCGGGAAACTCTGGCGGGTTGTCCAGGCGTTGCTCGAACCGCAGGCTCGGCGCTTCACGGGTCACACCGTCGATGAGGAAATCCGCACCAAAGGCGGGGTCGTTCATACAGGCCAGCACCGAGCCCTCGGGGCTGAGCAGTTCCGGCAGGCGACGCAGTACCCGCTGGTAGTCCTTGGTCAGCAGGAAGCTGCCTTTCTGGAACGACGGCGGGTCGATGATCACCAGGTCGTATGGGCCCTTGCCGATGACCTTGCCCCAGGACTTGAACAGGTCGTGGCCGAGAAAGGTCACCTTGCCCAGGTCATGCCCGTTGAGCCGGTGATTGTCGCGGCCTCGGCTCAGGGCCGGGCTCGACATGTCCAGGTTGACCACATGGGTCGCGCCGCCCTCGATGGCCGCCACCGAAAAACCGCAGGTGTAGGCGAACAGGTTCAGCACCCGTTTGCCCTGGGCGTTGGCCCGCACCCAGTCGCGGCCGTAGCGCATGTCGAGGAATAGCCCGGTGTTCTGTTTGCGCCCCAGGTCCACTCGATATTTCAGCCCGCCCTCGGTGATGGTCATTTCCTCGATGACGTCCCCGAGTAGCCATTCGGTGGTGCTTTGCAGCAGGTAGCGATGTTGCAGCAGCAGGGTGTGGGCGCCGGATTGCGTCCATGCCGCTGACTGCGTGAGCTCCAGCAACAGCGCTTTCAACGCCTCCAGCTGCGCCGTTTCCGGCTCCTTGAACAGCGACACCAGCACCACGCCCTGCAACCAGTCGACGCTCACTTGCTCCAGCCCCGGCCAGCAGCGGCCACGCCCGTGGAACAGGCGACGGGTTTCGGCGGGGGCGGCCGCCAGGGCGGTCAGCAGGTGTTCGTTGAGGGTGGCGAGGGCTTCAGGGTTCATCGGTCTGGGGTCGGCAATCTTTGGGGGGCGGCATTTAACCATAATTGCAAGCAAAACACCGGGCGGCGAGTTATCACGATTAATTTAACTTTACGTGAGGATTTGGCGAACTTGCGGCTTCCATAATCGGCTCCAACGAACAACAACCGGGAGCCGGACATGTCGCAGCCGACTGCTTCACCCAAGGCCAGCCATCCACGCTGGCTGCGGCTCACCCACTGGCTGAACGCCCTGGCGGTGCTGGTGATGGTTACCAGCGGCTGGCGCATCTACAACGCCTCGCCGCTCTACGACTTCAGCTTTCCCACGTCGATCACCCTCGGCGGCTGGCTCGGCGGCGCCCTGCAATGGCACTTCGCGGCGATGTGGTTCCTGGGCATCAACGGCCTTGTCTATCTGGCCTGCAACCTGTTCAGCGGGCGCCTGCAACGACGCTTCTTCCCGGTCTCGCCCAAAGGCGTACTGCATGACCTGTGGGCCGCGCTGCGCGGCAAGCTGGGGCATGCCGACCCGAGTCACTACAACCAGGTGCAGCGTGTGGCGTACCTGTTCGTGATGGTCGACATCACGCTGCTGGTGCTCTCCGGGCTGGTGTTGTGGAAGTCGGTGCAGTTCCCGCTGTTGCGTGAATTGCTGTGGGGCTACGAAGGCGCGCGGCGGGTGCATTTTTTCGCCATGGCGCTGTTGGTGGCCTTCGTTGCGGTGCATCTGCTGATGGTCGCGCTGGTGCCAAAAACACTGCTGGCCATGCTTGTCGGTCGCAAGGAGCACGTATGAAAAAGCGCATTCAAGACACCGGGCTGGACGAGTCATCCATTCTCATCGACGCCCGGAAAATCCTCGCCCCGCAGATCGAAGACCGCTCACGCCGCTCGTTCCTGCTGCGTGGCCTGACCCTCGGCGGCGTGGCCATGCTCTCCGGTTGCAACCTCACCGACAACGACAGCGTCGAGACCGCGTTGTCGTCCATGTCGCGCTTCAACGACCGGGTGCAAGGCTGGCTGTTCAACCCCAATGCCATGGCCCCGACCTATCCGGCGTCGATGATCACCCGGCCATTTCCCTTCAATGCCTTCTATGGCATCGACGAGGCGCCGACGGTGGACGAGGAGAGTTATCGACTGGAAGTCACCGGCCTGGTCGCGGACAAGCGCAGTTGGCGCCTTGAAGAACTGCGCGCCATGGCACAGACCGAGCAGATCACCCGGCACATCTGCGTCGAAGGCTGGAGCGCGATCGGCCGTTGGGGTGGCGTGCGCTTCAGCGATTTCCTCAAACGGATCGGCGCCGACACTGATGCCAAGTACATCGGCTTCAAGTGCGCCGACGACTACTACACCAGCATCGACATGGCCACCGCACTGCATGCGCAAACCCTGTTGACCCTGACCTACGATGGCGCCGTGCTACCGCGCGAATACGGCTTCCCGATGAAGCTGCGCATGCCCACCAAGCTCGGCTACAAGAACCCCAAACACATCCAGGCGATCTTCGTCAGCAACACCTACAGCGGCGGCTACTGGGAAGACCAGGGCTACAACTGGTTTGGTGGCAGCTGACGAGAATCCGCCATTTCCCCCTCGTCCACACACCCTGCATCAAGGAGTTTCATCATGAAGAAGTTGACCACCGTTGTTCTGTCCATGTGCCTGGCCGTCGGTGCTGCCAGTGTTTTTGCTGCTGACACCATGAGCAATGATTCGATGTCCAAGGACGCCATGTCGAAAGATGCGATGAAGAAGGACACGACGTCCAAGGATGCCATGAGCAAGGACGCCATGAAAAAAGACGCGATGTCCAAGGATGCCATGAGCAAGGACGCCATGAAGAAAAATGCCATGTCCAAGGACGCGATGAAAAAGGACGCCATGTCCCAGTAACTCCAATCCTGTCCTGGGGAGGCACGCGGGTGCCCCCCCATGACGATTGATAGCACAAAGCCTCGCAACCACCGATTTCGTCGACCGCCTGTATCAAAAATGAATTTCCGCGGATACCGTTGCTCATACCTGTAGGTAGCGGATTTAGAGCCCGCGAAAACTTTAGTACGATCAGGGAGCAGCAGTCATGGGTCGAGTATCGACGGCGGGCGAACACCTTCCTGGCGGGTTGATTCTGGTGGTTGAAGACGACCCGCTGATCCTGGAATTCCTCTGTGAAATTCTTCAGGACGAAGGTTATGTAGTGCAGCCGCAATCCAGTGCGGATGCGGCGTCGGTGTACCTGCAGGGGCACGCTTCGGAAGTCGGGTTGTTGCTGACCGACATCACCATGCCGGGCACGCTCAACGGTGCCGATCTGGCCAACCTGTTCGGTGATCGCTGGCCGGACAAACCGATCATGATCATGTCCGGATTTGAAACCCCGGAAAGTTCAGGGGTCAGGCATGAAGTGTCGTTCATCAAGAAACCCTGGGCGCTCGGGCAACTGCTCGATTGCGTAGACGGCGCCCTGAAATCCCGCCGTACCTTATGATCGTGTACATTGCGCAAATCCCGCTGATCCTTGAGATAGGAAGGACCCTTTGCCTGTTCCCGATACCATTTTCAATGTCCCGTACCGTGCCTTCCTGTTCGACATGGATGGCACCATCCTCACCTCGATAGCCGCAGCCGAGCGAGTCTGGGCCAGGTGGGCCGTTCGCCACGGCGTCGATGTAGAGAGCTTCCTGCCTACCATCCACGGTGCCCGCGCCATCGACACCATCAATCGCCTGGGCTTTCCTGGCGTCGATGCCGAGGCCGAAGCGGCGTGGATCACCCGTGCTGAAATCGAGGATGTCGACGGCGTTGAAGAGGTGGCTGGCGCGGCGGGTTTTCTGCGGTCGTTGCCGGCTCATCAATGGGCCATCGTCACCTCGGCACCGAGGGCGCTGGCGTTGCGGCGGATGGCCGCTGCGGGGATTCCCGAACCGGCCGTGATGGTCACTGCCGAAGATGTCAGCGCCGGCAAACCCGACCCGGCGGGTTATCGATTGGCTGCGCAACGGCTGGGTGTCGAGATCAGGGATTGCCTGGTTTTCGAGGATGCGACGGTAGGCATTCTGGCGGCCGAGGCGGCGGGGGCGGATTTGTTGATTGTTACGGCGGCGCATGAGCAGCCGATTGTGACGACGCATGCGACGTTGGGGAGTTATGACACGGTTGTTGCCCGCTTGGATGTGGACAGTTTCATCAGGCTGCAGAAAATCTGAATGTAGGAGCGGGCTTGCTCGCGAAAGCGGTGTATCAGTCGACATTTCTGTTGTATGACACGCCGCCTTCGCGAGCAAGCCCGCTCCCACAGTGGGGTTGTGCATGGCTCAATAAATTTTGGGGATCAATCGCCAGCTGCGGGCGCAATAAGCTTCGTATTCATCGCCAAACTGTGTCCGTAGCAGCGCCTCTTCGGAATGTATCCGCGCAATCAACGGAATCACCGTCAACGCCGCCAGCAACAACCCCACCCCCGAGCGAAACGCCAGCGCCCAACCTACGGCAATCACCAGCATCCCCAGATAACTGGGGTTACGCAGGCTGCGATAGATCCCATCGGTCACCAGGCGATGGCCCGGCTGGATCGCCACCAGTCCACTGAAGCGATTGCCCAGCACGAACACCGGCCACAGCCGCAGGGCGCCGCCGATGATGAACAGCAACGCGCCCAGCCAACGCACGCCCTCACCACCAAAGGCCCAGAAGTCGATCCGGTCGGTGTACGCGGGCAAGAAGCCACTCAACAGTCCGATCACCCCGAACGCCGGCAGCACCCAGCGATTGGCCCGGTCTTCGCGTTCGCCGGAACTCAGGTTGACCTCGGTAAACAGCGAAGCGATGACCATGGCCAGGGTTGCCAGCGCCACCACCACCAAGGCTGCATGGGAGAAAAACGCCTCAAAGCCGCCCAGTCCCCAAATCGCCAGCCAGAGGTAGGCGAGGGTGGAGACGAAGGCGAAAAACGCCAGCTTGGCCGAGATTTTCATGATGTCTCCACAGGTGAACACACCCCGTCATTGTACCTCTGACCGTGCATTGCGCCTTATCACTTGGGGCGGCTGGCCGAACGCTCGAAGGAAGGCTTCGCGCATGCGCCGAGGATCAAGAAAACCGGTTTCCAGGGCGATCTGGTCCAGCGTCAGGCGCCCGCGTTCGAGCAGCTGCCGTGCCGCTTCCAGGCGCAGGTTTTCGATGGCTTTGGCCGGCGACTGACCGGTTTCGGCGCGGAACGCACGGCTGAACTGGCGCGGGCTCAGCCGCGCCTCTTGCGCCAGTTGTTCCACCGATAACGTCTGGGCCAGGTGTTCCCTGGCGTAGGTGAGGACAGTCTGGATACGGTCGGATTTCGGTGCCAGTTCCAGCAGCGCCGAGTGTTGCGACTGGCCGCCGGCACGGCGGTGGTACATCACCAGTTTCTGCGCCACGGCACGCGCGAGTTCGCCGCCGTGATCCTTTTCCACCATGGCCAGCGCCAGGTCGATACCGGCGGTCATGCCGGCGGAGGTCCAGATCGAGCCGTCGATCACGTAGATGCGGTCGGGTTCAACCTTGATCGATGGAAAGCGTTCCTGCAGTTGTCGCGCATAGGCCCAGTGCGTGGTTGCCCGGCGGCCCTCGAGCAGTCCGGCCTGGGCCATGACAAAGGCGCCGGAGCAAATCGACGCGGTGCGGCGCGCGGTCCTGGCGCTGGCTCGCACGTAGTCGAGCACGCCCTCGGGCGCCTGTTCGAGGATGGTGTCGCCGCCCACCACGATCACCGTGTCGAACAGCCGTTCACCGAACGCTTCGGTGCCGACGTTCAGGCCACTGGAAGCGCGCAAGGTGCGCCCGTCTTCGGACAGTACACGCACGTCATACAGGGCTTCGCCGGCGCTGAAGTTGGCGTACTCGAACACCGGCATGGCCGCCAGCGCCATGGACTGGAAACCCTCGAAAACCACGAACGCCACGCTGATCATCGCCAGGTCCTCAAAACGCTGATGGCAGAAAAACGTAGGTTAAACGTCATTTGAGTCGAGCGCGAGACCCTTTATAACTGCGCTCACCGGGCGATTGTCCCGCCTCATTGTGAAGGAAATTGCACATGGCTCTCTCTTCCAAAGGTACCGCGCTGATCACTGGCGCTTCTTCCGGCATTGGCGCGGTGTATGCCGGCCGTCTCGCCCGGCAGGGTTACGACCTGATCCTGGTCGCTCGCAGCCAGGCAAAACTCAACGCCTTGGCCACTCGCCTGAGCGACCAGACGGGCCGCACCGTGGAGGTGGTCGCCGCGGATCTGAAAGACAAGGCTGACTTGTCGCGGGTCGAACAGATCCTGCGCAGCGACGCGAGCATCACCCTGTTGGTCAACAACGCCGGGGTCGGCGCGGTCATGCCGTTGCTCGGCAGCCCGGTGGATGACATGGAAGACATGATCAACCTCAACATCACCGCGCTGACACGCCTGGCTTATGCGGTGGTGCCGGGCTTCGTCGCGCGCGGTGCCGGCACCGTGATCAACATTTCCTCGATCGTCGCCATCGCCCCGGAAATCCTCAACGGCGTGTACGGCGGGACCAAGGCGTTTGTCCTCGGCCTGAGCCAATCGATGCACCGGGAACTGGCCGATAAGGGCATTCGCATCCAGGCCGTGCTACCGGGCGCGACCGCCACCGACTTCTGGAGCGAGGCCGGCAACCCGGTAGAGAACCTGCCACAGGAGATCGTGATGTCCGCTGAAGACATGGTCGATGCGGCGCTGGTGGGGCTGGAGAGGGGGGAAGTGGTGACTATTCCAGGCTTGCATGAGGGTGAGCAGTGGGATCGTTATGAAGCCCAGCGCCAGGTGCTGTCCGGGTTGTTTGGCAACTCTACGTCGGCACCGCGTTATCGTTGATTGAAAGATCGCAGCCTCGCTTCGCGAGACATCTCCTACAGGCGAAGCGAGGCTGCGATCTTTAAATCTCGGTTATTGGCCTTCCTGGACAAGAATGGCGCGAGCCAGTTCTTCGTCGCTGGCGCTGTTGAGGTCGGGATGTTCCTGGCGCACCCGCTGCATGACCTGCTCCAGGTAAACACCGCGAATCGCGCCACCACTGGCCACGAAGCTGGAGGCGTCATCCCGGGCGGGAATCATCAGTTTGTCATCCTTGAACGTCGAATACAGCGAGGCGGAAACCCCCGCCGAGGTGGCGACATCTTTCGCGTCGACATCGGCCAACGCTGAACCGACGGGTAAGCACAGCAAAAGGGAAGAAATGATAATCAGACGGCGCATGACGTAGTCCTCTGAAGGGGTGATGCAAAAAGGAAGTACCTCACCTTTAGGATGCACGACTGTCGCCAGGAGTTCCCTTGTCGATGCTTGAACCGGCGATTCAGCGGGAAAACCGGTTGCGATAATCCCTCGGCGAAACCCCCAGGTTGCGCTGGAAGGTCAGGCGCATGCGCTCCTCGTCACCGAAGCCACACAACCGGGAAATTTGATCGATGTTGCGCCCTGAATCTTCCAGCAGACGCCGGGCGGCTTCCACGCGCAGCACTTCCACGGCCTTGGCCGGGGTGCGGCCGGTCTTGAGTTTGTACACGCGGGCAAAGTTGCGCGGGCTCATCTGCACCTGTTGGGCGAGTGTCTCGACGGTGAGGTTGGCACCGGACAGGTTCTGCGTGATCCACAGGTGCAGGTCATCGAAGGCCGCGCCTTCGCTGGTTTGCGCTTGCAGCAACTGGCTGTACTGCGCCTGGCCACCGGGGCGCTTGAGGAACACCACCATTTCCCGAGCCGTGAGCAGCGCCAGTTCCCGTCCGCAATCTTCTTCGACCAACGCCAGTGCCAGGTCGATGCCGGCGCTGACCCCGGCGGAAGTCCAGACCGAACCCTGCTGGACAAAGATCGCATCGTGGTCGACTTCGATGGACGGATGGCGCTCCTTGAGCATGCCGCACATTGCCCAATGGGTGGCGGCGCGCCGACCTTCGAGCAATCCGGCCTCGGCGAGCAGGAAGGTGCCGCTGCACACCGAAGCGGTGCGCCTGGCTTTGTTCGATGCCTGTTTGAGCCAGTCGACCAGGCTCAGGGAGTTGTTCATCGCCAGGATAATGGCCGGGGCACCGGGAACGATCAGCGTGTCGATCGATTGGTCGTCGAAGGCGCTCAATGGCAGAGTGTCGACGGCCAGGCCCTCGGCAGTCTGGATCAGGCCCCCGGTCAGGCTGGCGGTCTGCAGCTTGTAACCTGGCAGGTTGCTGCTGTTGAGGTAGCGCGAGGCCGCCCAGAACACGGTTTGCGCGCCGGTCAAATCCAGCAGGCCCATTTCGGGGTAGGCGAGGAATACGATCAAGCGCGGTTGGTCAGACGGGGACTGGGAGGTGACGGAAGTGCTGGCGATATCGTTCATGGGCTTGTGCATTGACTCGTTGGAATAATGATAATTCGCAAACGGTATAAGCGTTATCGCAGCTGGTCGGCTGTCCGCAATTCAGGGTTTTATGTCATTAGTCGGTGGAAACTTCAAGTTCACCCACTCGTGAAAATCCGGAACAATTGCATTGTCATTACCTGTCTGTTTTCGCACAAAAAGCCAGCGTACCCTTGACGATTCGCTATTGAATCGAGCACACACAGACATGGTTCCTTCCCTTGGCAGCATCGCTTCACGCTTGCGCCTCAAACAACTGCGCCTGTTGATCGCGCTGGATGACCGCGGCTCCCTGCACAAGGCCGCCGAGCAGATTTCGATTTCCCAGTCCGGCGCCACCAAGGCCCTGCAGGAGGTTGAGTCGCTACTCGGCATGCCGCTGTTCGAACGCCAGCCCAAGGGTCTGGTGGCCAATGAGATGGGGCGATGCATGATTCGTTACGCGCGGCTGATCTACAGCGACGTGGAGCACCTGCGCGAGGAAATGGTCAGCATCATGCGCGGCCAGGGCGGGCGTTTGTCGGTGGGGGTGATCATGGGCGCGGTGCCGTTGCTGACCCGGGCATTGACCGAGTTGCGCCTCAAGCAACCGGAGTTGTCGGTGGAACTGGTGGAAAACACCAGCGCCACCTTGCTTGGGCTGCTGGATCAGGGGCGCCTGGACCTGGCCATCTGTCGAACCAGCGTCGGCCAGCGTTCGGACGCCTATGACTGCATCGAACTGAGCGAAGAGCCCTTGGCCGTGGTTGCCAGCAAGGATCATCCGCTGGCCAGCGCCGAGTCGTTGCAGCTGGCGCAATTGAGCGATTATCGCTGGGTGGTCTACCCCAAGGACATGCCGATGCGCCAGGCCCTGGAGCGGGAGCTTAACGAGGCAGGGCTGCAGATCCCGCGTTATCCGCTGGAAACCTCGTCGACCTTCGGCACCATTCTGCTGGTGCAGCAGGACCCAACGTTGCTGGCGGTGATCCCGGGGGAAGTGGCGGAATTCTGCGAAAAATTCGATTTGCTGGTGAAGCTGCCGGTGTCCTTGCGTGCGCTGATCGAGCCTTACGGGGTGATCAGCCGGGCCGGCGCCAATCTGTCCCCGGCGGCGACGCTGCTGATCAACGAATTGCAACGGGCCCCATGTCCTGAACGGAACCTGTAGGAGCTGGCTTGCCAGCGAAAGCGGATTGTCAGCCAACACTTGTGTCGACTGGCACGCCCTCTTCGCTGGCAAGCCAGCTCCTACAGGTTTTCGTTTTGCCTGTCAGGTCGGGGCAGGGGTTATTTGATGGGCGAAAACTGCGCGGGCATCAGCAGCTTCGATTCCATTTTTTCCAGCATCGGGAAGGCGATCGGCACGAAGCCTTCGAGCCAGTCCGGGTCCTGGTACAGCGCGGCGCGTTTGTTGATTCGCTCGTCCAGGCTCTCGTAGGCCCAGATGTGGATCACCTGGTTGAGCTCGCCGATTTCCGTGTACCACCAGCCCACCAGCGTCGCGTAGCGGGATATCACCGGCAGGCCGTTTTCCTCGAAGTGCTTGAGGTAGGTTTGCATCGTGCCGATCTTCAGGGTGTAGGTGCGCATCTCGTAGAACATGGGGTTTGTCTCTCAGGAGTGAATGCCATGGAAGGCGTTGCCGATGATTCGCTCGACGTCGGCAGCAGTGGTCAGGCGCGGGTTGACCAGCACATTGGCGCTGCGCATCGAGTCGCTGACCATTTGCGCCATGTACTCCAGGTCCACGCCCAGGTCCTTGATGTTGTCGGGAATGCCGATGGCCTTGTTCAGCGCCATCACGTGCTCCACCACCTTGTGCCCGGCACCGGCAGGGCTCAGGCCGCTGACGTCTTCGCCCATGGCGATGGCGATATCGCGGAACAGCTCCGGGCAGGCCGGCAGGTTGTACTCGATGACATAGGGCAACAGCGTGGCGTTGGCGATGCCGTGGGGGATGTTGAACACGCCGCCGAAGGTGTGGGAAATCGCATGCACGTTGCCCAGTTTCGATTGGGCGAACGCGACCCCGGCGAGGAACGAAGCGAGCAGCATCTGCTCCCGGGCGTGCAGGTCTACGCCAGCGAAAAACGCCTTGGGCAGGTGCGTGCAAATCATCTTGATCGCCTGCAGGGCCAAGGCCTGGCTGATCGGGTTGGCCTGATTCGAGACGTAGGATTCGATGGCGTGGGTCAGGGCGTCCATGCCGGTGGCGGCGGTGATCGACGGCGGTAATTTGAGGGTCAGTTCAGCATCGAGAATGGCCAGTTTTGGAAACAAGGCCGGGCTGATGATCACCGTCTTGAACAGGGTCTTGGTGTTGGTGAACACCGTGGACGCCGTGCACTCACTGCCGGTGCCCGAGGTGGTCGGGATGGCAAAGATCGGCAGCGGCGGGTGCAGCAGTTTGTCGTAGCCCTCGTAGTCGAGGATGTTGCCGGGGTTGGTGGCCATGGCCGCGACACCCTTGGCGGTGTCGATGCTGCTGCCGCCGCCGACGCCGATCACCGAGTCGCAATCGTGCTGCTTCAGGAAAGCGACGGCGCGTTCCAGCACATCCGTGGTGGGGTTGGGTTCGACGCCGGCAAACACTTCGTAGCCAATGTCACTCTCAGTCAGCGAGGCAAAAAAACTGTCCATGACCCCCGAGGCCATCAGCCCTTGGTCGGTGACCACCAGCAGCTTGTTGCGAACATGGGGCTTGAGCAAGGCGCCGGCCTGACGCACCAGGCCGTTGCCGCTTTTAAGGGTCGTGGGGAAATGGAACTGGAACGGGTTCATGGGGCTCTCCGGTTTCTTGTTGGTTGCGCAACAGTAATGAGCGCTGCTGGCTGTCGATAATGAAAAGGCCTGATACACCGATCACGCTTTGTCATCCCCCGAGCGACGGTTGCGCGGTGGTAACGTGGGCGCTTTGAACAGTCAGGAGCATGGACATGGATTTGGGTATTTCGGGGCGCTGGGCGATTGTCTGCGCCGCCAGCAAGGGCTTGGGCCTGGCCTGTGCGCGGGCCTTGGCGAAGGAGGGGGTCAACCTGGTGATCAACGCCCGTGGCAACGACACCTTGCAGGTGGCCGCCGATGAGTTGCGCGGCCTGGCGCCGAACATCGAAGTGCGCACCGTGGTCGGGGACATCAGCACACCTGCGGTGCGCGCGCAGGTGCTGGCGGCGTGTCCGCAGGTGGATATCCTGGTCAACAACGCCGGCGGGCCGCCTCCGGGCGACTTTCGCGACTGGCAGCGCGAAGACTGGCTCAAGGCGCTGGACGCCAACATGCTCACGCCCATCGAACTGATCAAGGCCTGTGTCGATGGCATGGCCGAGCGTGGTTTCGGGCGCATCGTCAACATCACCTCCGGCGCAGTGAAGGCGCCGATCGATGTACTCGGGCTGTCCAATGGCGCCCGCAGCGGCCTGACCGGGTTCATCGCCGGGCTGGCGCGTCAGGCGCGACTGGCGGGCAACAACGTCACGGTCAACAACCTGCTACCGGGGCCGTTCGAGACCGAACGCTTGCACAAGACCCTAAATGCCGCCGCCGAGGCCAATGGCAGCAGCGTCGAAAGCATTGCCGAACAGCGGCGCAAAAACGTCCCGGCCCAGCGCTTCGGCCAGCCCGATGAGTTCGGGGCTTATTGCGCGTTCATTTGCAGTGTCCAATCCGGTTTCCTGACCGGGCAAAACCTGTTGCTGGACGGCGGCAGTTATCCCGGTACGTTCTGATCCCCGGGGGATGACCGTGGGTGATCCCCCAATCAGATCCCATCATTATTCAGCACTCGGGGGCGTGATTAGAGTGGGGCCGCTTGCCTGATTCCGTCTGTCAAAACGCCGTACCTGTGGGAGCGGGCTTGCTCGCGAAGAGGGAGTATCAGTCGAAGTTGATGTGTCTGACACACCGCATTCGCGAGCAAGCCCGCTCCCACAGGTTCCGCGTCCTGACTGACAGGCATCGGGCAGCTCGTCTCCACAACAATAAGAGCGCCCCACATGAACAATCCGAGTGCCGAAAGCCTGGCGTTGCCAGCCGCGTCCGCAACCGAACGCGCCACCAACGTGCGTTGGCGGATATTCCTCATCATGCTGTTGCTGACCGCGATCAACTACATCGACCGCGCCTCGCTGTCGGTGGCCTTGCCGCTGATTTCCAGCGAGTTCCAGATCCCGCCGGCCCTCGAAGGCCTGATGCTCAGCGCGTTTTTCTGGTCCTACGCCTTGATGCAGATTCCCGGTGGCATGCTGCTGGACCGCTTCCACACCCGCCGCGTCATCGTCGTCGCGACCGTCGCCTGGGGCGCGTTCCAGGCGCTGGCCGCCGGGGCGCACAACTGGATCACCCTGCTGATCACGCGCATGGGCCTGGGCGTCGCCGAGTCGCCGATCATGCCCGCCGGCGCCAAGCTCAACGGCGCCTGGCTGACCCCCAACGAACGCGGACGCGGCGCGGTGCTGGTCGATGGCGGTGCGCCGCTGGGCAGTGCCTTCGGTGCGATCATCATTGCCGGGCTGATCGGCTGGTTCGACTCCTGGCGCATCGCCTTCGTGATCGCCGGGGTCGGCACCATGCTCGCTGGCGTGCTGGCCTGGAAATACATTCGCAACCACCCCAGCGAGCATCCAGGTGTCAATGCCGCTGAACTCGCGCACATCACCGCAGGCAACGCCACGCTCAGCCAGCCCGGCGCGGTCACCAGCATCCCGTTCAAGGAACTGCTCAAGGACCGGTCGGTGCTGGCGATGTTCGCCGGTTACTGCTGCATCCTCAGTGTGTTCTACGGCCTGCTGACCTGGATGCCGAGCTACCTGCACCAGACCCACGGCCTGAACATTGCCGGCATGGGCGGGGCGACCTTCCTGATTTTCATGTGCGGTTTCGTCGGCGAACTGGTCGGCGGCTACCTGGGGGACAAATGGAAATCCAGCGGCGCCTCGCCCAACCTGGTGATGCGCAGCATGTTCAGCGGTTCGGCGCTGGTCGCGGCGCTGTGCATGCTGGCCACGGCCTATACCGCCCAGGCGAGCCAGGCGATTGGCCTGCTGTGCGTGGCGATGTTTTTCATTCGCTGGTGCGGCATGTACTGGTGCATTCCGTCGATCCTCGGCGGCACCTCGAAAACCGGTGTACTGGCCGGCACCATGAATTTCTGCGGGAACATGGCCGGGGTGATCGTGCCGATCCTGATCGGCCTGATCGTGCAGTTCACCGGCTCGTATTTCCTGGTGCTGATCTTCTTCGTGGTCATGGCCATGCTGCTGGCGATATTCTCCAGCCTGATCGATTACCGGGAGCGAGGGCTGGTTTGACTGTAGGAGCGAGCTCGCTCCTTCAGGGGAGGGGTGACCGATGATCAGCGGCTGCGCCACAGCCCGCGGATGGCGCTATCCTTGGAAGATGTGCTCTTCGCCATCGGAGAAGTCTGATGATCAACGTACGCACTGCCCGCATGCTTGCCGATTACAAGCAATGGGCCAACCAGCGCCTGTTCGAGAACCTGGCGTTACTGCCGCCGGGGGAAGTCGAAAAAGAACGTTCCGGGGTCTTCAAGAACATCATCGGCACGCTCAATCACATCTACGTGGTGGACCGAATCTGGCAGGCTCACCTCGAAGGCCGAGGGCACGGCTTCAAGACCTCCCATGACCTGGTGCACCCTGAACTGGCGGTGCTGCGCCTGGCGCAACAGGACGCAGATCGCTGGTACTGCAACTGGAGCACGAGGCAGACCGATGCTTCGCTGGACAAACCCGTCAGGTTCACTTTCGTTTCTGGCGAAAGCGGCACCATGAGTGCCGGCGCGATGCTGATGCACGTGGTCAACCACGCCAGCTATCACCGGGGCTGGGTGATCCAGATGTACTTCGAGATCCCGGCCATGCCGCCGATGACGGACTTGCCGGTCTACCTGCGCGAGACCGACCCGCACTTCAACTCGCTCAATGCCCCGGCAGTGGCGCCGACATGTGCTCCACTATTCGCGAGCGCAACCAACGTTCTGCCGGATCGTTATCGTTGACGCCGTTCCAGACCATGGACAGTTCGGACAGGTTGATCTCAAACGGCGGGTCGTCGGCGCGCAGCTGGCTGCTGCCATCGATCAGCGCACAGGCGGCGTAATCGGGCACCGAGGCCAGCATGTCGGTGCCTGCCAGCAAGGCGCGCAGGCCCGAGAACTGCGGCACCGCCAACACCACCCGGCGCGAGCGGCCGATGCGCGCCAGGTCATTGTCGATGGCGCCGCTCAAGTCCCCGGAAAACGACACCAGCGCGTGGGGACGCTCGCAGAATTCATCTAGGGTGAGGGGGCCGGGCCGGTCATCGCCGCGCAGCACCTTGACGCTCAAATCCCGCAGCTTCTTGCGCTTGGCGTTGGCCGGTAACTCGGTGGTGTAGCTGATGCCGACGGAAATCTCGCCGCTGCCGAGCATCGACGACATCAACAGGTAATTGACCCGGCGCACCACCACCACGACGTTCTGCGCTTCCTCGCGAATCTGCTTGAGCAGCGGCGGAAACAGGCCGAACTCGGCATCGTCGGACAGGCCGATGCGAAACACATCGCGGCTGATCGACGGGTCGAAATCCTTGGCCCGGCTGACCGCCCCGGAAATGGTGTCCATCGCCGGTTGCAGCTCCTTGAGAATCACCAGGGCCCGCGGGGTCGGCTCCAGCACCCGCCCGTTGCGCACCAGCAACGGATCGTCGAACAGATCCCGCAACCGCGCCAGCGCCGCACTGACGGCGGGCTGGCCGAGGAACAGCTTCTCCCCGGCGCGGGTCAGGTTCTTCTCGAACATCAGGGTTTCGAAAATCACCAACAGGTTCATGTCCACGCGGCGCAGGTCGTTGCGGTTCATGGTGGGGGCTCGCTGGGTTTGGAGTCTTTTCAGTAAAGCACCAAACCCTCAGGAAAGACGCGCAACCTGTGGGAGCGGGCTTGCTCGCGAAGAGGGAGTGTCAGTCGACATTTATGTGTCTGACACACCGCATTCGCGAGCAAGCCCGCTCCCACATTTTGTCATGTGCTGGATTCTGAATCCGTCAGGACCTTCCTGAACGTCTCCACCAACGGCCGCAGATTGATCCGGTGCCACGCCGCCCACAGCGGCCTGGTGAGGGCAATCCACGGCACTTCCCGCAGCACCACGCCCGGCGGTGCGTTGCGGCTCAAGCCTTTCTGAATCATCGCGATGCCCAGTCCCGAGGCCACCAGTGCCATGGCGGTGAAGGGGCCGGTGGCTTCCATGCGGATATCCGGGGTGAAGCCGGCGCGGATGCAGGCGCTGACGAAGTTTTCGCGGCTGCTGACATTCTGGTGGTGCTGTACGCCGATCCATTCCTGGTGGGCGAGATCGTCCGGGGTCAACACGCTCTTCTCTGCCAGCGGATGGTGCTCGGGCAGGGCCAGGAGCATCGGATCGTCCAGCACCTGGAAGCCCAGCAGGTCGGGGTCTTCGTCTGTCGGCGGTTCGCTGACCAGGGCGATATCCAGACTACGCTGACGCAGGCCTTCGAGTTGTTCGGCGGAACTCTGGTTGTACAGCGCGACGTGCACGTTCGGCCGATCGACCCGCAGCACGCGCAAGGCATTGGGCAGGACGCCGGCGTGCATGGCGTTTTCGATGTAGCCGATGCACAGGCCGCCTTCTTCGCCGCGGCCCAGGCGTTTACCCAGGGACTCCAGGCGATTGGCGTGGGTGAGCAGGGCACGGGTTTCGGCGAGGAAGGTCTGGCCGTCGCGGGTCAGGCGAATGCGTTGCTGGCTGCGCTCGAACAGGGTCAGGCCCAGGCGCTCTTCGAGCTGGGCGATCTGCCGGCTCAGGGGCGATTGGGAAATGTGCAGGCGTTCGGCGGCGCGACCGACGTGTTCTTCCTCGGCGACGGCGACGAAGTAGCGCAATTGGCGGATGTCGATCATGTAAGACCTATAGGGACTCAAGTGCTGCACATTATGTCTTGGACGGTCCGAAGACGGCAATCTAGGATTGGCTCATCGGTCATTTGAACTGACCACTGACACCAAGAGGATTCACGTATGAGCTTGAAAGACAAACTCCCCGGCGCCCTGGGTTTCGGCACCGCGCCATTGGGCAACATGTTCCGCGCCATCCCCGAGGAAGAAGCGCAAGCCACTGTCCACGCTGCTTGGGATGCCGGTGTGCGTTATTTCGATACCGCGCCGTTCTACGGTTCCGGTCTTTCGGAAATTCGCCTGGGCGAGGCGTTGTCCCGCTACAACCGCGACGACTATGTGCTCAGCAGCAAGGTCGGCCGGGTGATCCTCGATGAAGTCGAAGACGCCGCGGCACGCGACCTGGGTGAGAAAAGCGGGGTGTTCGAACACGGTCGCCCGAACAAGATCGTCAACGACTACAGCGCCGATGCGACGCTGCGTTCGATCGAAGACAGCCTCAAACGCCTGCAAACCGATCGCCTGGACATCGTCTGGGTGCATGACATCGCCCAGGATTTCTACGGCGATCAGTGGCTGGAGTACTTCAACCAGGCTCGCACCGGCGCTTTCAAGGTGCTGACCCGCTTGCGCGAAGAAGGCGTGATCAAGGGTTGGGGCCTGGGGGTGAACAAGGTCGAGCCGTGCGAATTGACCCTTGATCTGAGCGAAGCGCAGCCGGACGGATTTCTGCTGGCGGGTCGCTACACTCTTCTCGACCATGACCGCGCGTTGCAGCGTTTGATGGACGCGGCGCTGGCGCAGAATGTCGAGATCGTGGTCGGCGGCCCCTACAGCTCGGGCATCCTGGCCGGTGGCGAGCACTTTGAATACCAGAAGGCCAGCCCGGCGATCGTCAGCAAGGTCGAGCAGATCAAGCGCATCGCGGCGGTCCATGGTGTCGACATCAAGGCGGCGGCGTTGCAGTTCTCGTTGGCCAACCCGGCCGTGGCCGCGGTGATTCCAGGCGCCAGTCGCCCAGAGCGGATTGCCGAAGATGTGGCCGCCTTGTCGGCGGTGATTCCCGCCGCTTTCTGGCAAGCGATGCGTGAAGCGAAGCTGGTGTCCGAGCGCGCACCCTTGCCGATCATTGGAGCTTGAGCATGAAAATCGATCTGAGTGGAAAACTGGCGATTGTCAGCGGCAGCACCGCCGGCATTGGCCTGGGCATCAGCAAGGCACTGGCCGAATCCGGTGCGACGGTGGTGGTGATCGGCCGCGAGGCGGCCAAGGTCGAGCAGGCGCTGGCGAGCATTCGCCAGCAGGTGCCCGACGCGCAACTGCGCGGGCTGACGGCCGACCTCGGTACCGCTGAAGGCGCGGAACAACTGTTCGCCGCCGAACCAAAGGCAGACATCCTGGTGAACAACCTGGGGATCTACAACGCAGTGGATTTCTTCGACACGCCCGACAGCGAGTGGACGCGTTTCTATGAGGTCAACGTGATCTCCGGTGTGCGCCTGTCCCGGCATTACGTGCCGGACATGGTCAAGCAGGGCTGGGGGCGGGTGATTTTCCTGTCTTCGGAATCCGGCATCGCGATCCCCGCGGACATGCTCAACTATGGCGTGACCAAAAGCGCCAACCTGGCGGTGTCCCACGGCCTGGCCAAGCGGCTGGCGGGCACCGGGGTGACGGTCAATGCGATCCTGCCGGGCCCGACCTTGACCGATGGCGTGGAGCTGATGCTCAAGGATGCGATTGCCGCGTCCGGTCGCAGTGTCCAGGAAGAAGCCGACGACTTTGTGCGCAAGGCGCGGCCGACGTCGATCATCCAGCGCGTGGCGAATGTCGAGGAAGTGGCGAACCTGGTGGCGTACATTGCTTCTCCGCTATCCTCGGCCACCACGGGCGCGGCGCTTCGAGTCGACGGCGGCGTCGTCGACAGCATGGCCATCTGACCATATTCATTGAGAGAGAGCTTTACATGGCAACTGCATCAGCAACCATCGACATCCCGGCCTCGGCCGATCAGGTCTGGCAATTGATCGGCGGCTTCAACTCGCTGCCGGACTGGCTGCCGTTCATTCCCAAGAGTGAGCTCAGCGAAGGCGGGCGGGTGCGCAGCCTGCAGACGGCGGATGGGGCGGTGGTGATCGAGCGTCTGCAAGCGTTCGACAACGAAGGCAAAACCTACAGTTACTCGATCGAGCAGGCGCCGTTTCCGGCGACGGAGTACCTGGCGACGATCAAGGTCGAAGCTCAGGGCGACGGAGCCCGGGTGACCTGGTCCGGCCGGTTTGAGCCGGTGGGTGTGAGCAATGAGGAAGTGGTGGCGTTGTTTGCCGGGATCTATCAGGGCGGCCTCGAGGCCCTGCGGGCCAACTACCCAACCTGACAACACCACATATCCCCTTGTGGGAGATTCTATGTTTGGGGGGAAGCCCCCAAGACTGGATTTGGCTGATACTCGCTCTGGTTCTTCATCAGGGCGAACGCCACTCGTGCCAGCTTTCGAGCCAGGATGACCAGCACTTGAGTCGTCTTTAATCCTCGCTCCAGATAGCGTTCGTAAAATGGCTTCCAGGTCTTCGAGCGACTGGCAGCCATCGCGGCGTTATGCAGCAGACGCCGTATTTCTGAGTCACCTTTCTTGGTCAGCTTTCGACGTCCGTTCATCTGCCCCGAATCAGAGACTCTCAAATCCATTCCAAGAAACGCGATATAGGCGTCACCACTGGCGAAGTCGCCACGTTGAAATGCCATCGTCAGTGCGGTGGCGGTAAGAAAACCGACCCCCTCTACGGCCTGGCAGCGTTTGACTTGATCCAACAGACCCGCCTCTTTGACGACTTCCAACAGCTTCTTC
Organism: Pseudomonas sp. PLMAX; assembly: GCF_046042685.1. NCBI lineage: Bacteria > Pseudomonadati > Pseudomonadota > Gammaproteobacteria > Pseudomonadales > Pseudomonadaceae > Pseudomonas > Pseudomonas sp. PLMAX. The sequence goes on from NZ_CP064949.1 coordinate 2,677,897, forward strand.
TGGATGAGTAAATCCAATCGACCCATGGCAGCTATCTGTTGTTTGAATGCCGCTTTCAGCAGCGGCTCGTCGTTCCAGCTTTGAGTCAGGCTGACACGCGCCTGGACCAATGTCGCTCGTCTTCGAAGCAGGCTTTGAAGCTTGGTATAGACCTTCGGCGGCGGGCTCCAAGGACGTAGCTCTTCCTCTTCGTTCTTCAAGTAACGCGCCAGTAAACGCGCGTCGCTGGCATCTGTTTTGGCGCGGCCACCCACTCCTTTGCGGTAGTTACTCAAACGGAAACCGTCGATGACATAGACGACATGTCCCATTGCATGAGCCAGCTCAACCGTATCCAGGTGATAGATATTGGTGGCTTCAATCGCGATGGCGCTGTTTGCAGGTAACGTTTTCAGCCACTTTGTAAGAGACGGTTTATCGTTTGACACGGGCAACAGCAGATCCGTGTCGGCCTGATAGACCACCACTTCGGCCTTGGCGACATCCACTCCGACTACAGAACGCGAGACACTCATTGCCACAAAGAAAGCTCCGGGTTAGGGTTTAAAGGCTTGTCGGGGCTTCACCATTGCGCTGGCTTGCTTCTATCGTCGGTCATGGCCGATGCATTCCTTATCGGCGCTTTGGTGAAGGGGTGGGGCGAAGTCTCCCACGGTCTGTACTGGCTAGAGTCAGATGCTGGCTTTTAGTCCCACCACCCCTACAAGTCTAAACATACAAGCGGGCTTGCTCGCGAAGGCGGTGTGTCAAACAACATCAATGGTGTCTGACACTCCCTCTTCGCGAGCAAGCCCGCTCCCACATTTGATCGTGGTTGTCAGGGAGATTTGGGTCAGGCCGGTGGAATCAAACTCTGCCGACAATCAAGCACCAATCGCGCCCCACCCAGTTCGCTGGTGCCCACCTCCAGCATGAACCCGTGCAAACTGACAATCGCCGCAACGATCGACAATCCCAGGCCAAAACCGCTTTTCTGGTTGCCCGCCTCGGCGCGATAGAAACGCTGGAACACCGCCACCCGTTCTTCCTCCGCAATACCCGGGCCGGAGTCGAGCACTTCGATGCGGGTATGCCCGTTTTCATTGAGCCCACGCAAAATCACCTGGCCACCGGGCGGGGTGAACTTGATCGAGTTGCTCAACAGATTGGCCACCGCCTCGAACAACAAGGCGCGGTCGCCATTGAGCGGTGGCAACCACTGCGGCAACTGCAGTTCAAATTTCAGGCCGTCGTCTTCCGCCAGGGGCAGGTAGAAGTCATGCAGTTCCTGTAGCAACGGCACCGGGTCGAGCTGCACGAAGCCGGAACGGCGCTGGCGATCCTCCAGTTCGGAGATTCGCAGCAAGCCGCGAAAGCGCGCCATCAGCGTATCCGCTTCGCCCAGCACCAGGTCCAGTTGCGCCGCTTGCGCCGAGCCTTCGCCGGCCTGTTGTTGCATGCGATAGAGCTGCGCGCGCAGGCGGGTCAGGGGAGTACGCAGGTCGTGGGCAATGTTGTCGCACACGCCCTTGACCTCGTGCATCAGGCGCTCGATGCGTTCGAGCATGGCGTTGACGATGGCGGCGAGCATGTCCAGTTCGTCGCGGCGATTGGACAGCGGCAAGCGTCGGGTCAGGTCACCGTTGACTATCGCCTCGGCGCTGCCCTGGATCGCGCGAATCCGCCGTAGCGGGCGGCGGCGCAACAAGTGCCAGCCGACGATGCCCGGCAGGATGGTCAGGGTCACCCCCCAGAACAGCGCGTGCAAAATGATCCGCGTCACGGCGAACAGCGAGCCGTTGTCACGCACCAGCACCAGCCAGAGACCATCGCGGGTCTGGGTCGCCACGGCGTCGCAGCTGTCGTTGGGCAGCGTCGGGTCGTCGGAGTCGGCGCAGTCGCTGAGCATGTGGATCTTGCCATCGAGGGGCAAGCCGCGCGGGATATGGGTCAGCGCACCGCTGAGGTAGCGATGCTGGCGGTCGAACAGGCCATAGGCGTCGATGCCGCGGATGTCGAAGGTCATGCTGACGGCGAGGGCGTCCACCAGTTGTTCGCCCTGGAAACGCGAGAACAGGTGCTGGCGTTGCATCAGCGAATGCTTGGCCAGGTTGTCCAGGTAAGCGGACACCTCGTAGTACATGACCCCCATGAGGATCCCGCTCCACACCACGAACAGCGCACTGTACAGCGCCAGCAAGCGACTGCTGGAGGAGCGCCAGCCTTTAGACGGGTTCGGCAATGACATAACCCGAGCCTCGCACGGTTCGAATCAGTGGGACATTGCCAGGTGGGTCGATCTTTTTGCGCAGGCGGCCGATGTGCACGTCGATCAGGTTGGTGCCGGGGTCGAAGTGATAACCCCAGACCTCTTCGAAGATCATCATCCGCGAAAGGATCTGCCCGGTGTTGCGCATGAGGAATTCCAGCAGCTTGTACTCGGTGGGCAACAGTGTCAGCAACTGACCGTCGCGGCTGGCTTCATGGCTGATCAGGTTCAGTTCCAGGTCCGCCACCCGCAACGTGGTGGCTTGCGCGGTCACGGTGTTCTGGCGGCGCAGGAGGACTTCGACCCGGGCGGCCATTTCATCGGTGGCGAAGGGCTTGGTCAGGTAATCGTCGCCCCCGGCACGCAAGCCACGCACGCGCTCGTCGACGTCGGAGAGGGCGCTGATCATCAGGATCGGCGTGGCCACGCCCATGGTGCGCAACGTGGTGACGATCGCCAGCCCGTCGAGCTCGGGCAGCATGCGGTCGAGGGTGATCAGGTCGTAATTGCCGCTGACCGCACGCTCCAGGCCCTCTCGACCGTTGTCGACCCAATCGACGTCGAGGCCGTGGCTGCTCAGTTCGGCGACAATTTCCCGGGCGGTCACGGCGTCGTCTTCGATGGTCAAGATGCGGGTCATAGGGCTGGCCTGATTAGGTGTTCACAACGTTTGTGCGCCATTTTGCCAAGAAATGATCGCAGGCTTACTAAATAAAAGTTCATTTGAAGCACTATCCCCCTGAAGGAGCTGCCGAAGGCTGCGATCTTTTGGCCTGTCAATTCAATGCATAAAACCCGCTGAACAGACCCGTACGTTGCATATTGCATGGCCCGTGGAAGTTCAAACTTTGTAACTATATGACGGACAACGATTTATTAAAAAAACGCGACTGGCACGGTGACTGCAATTGCTCTTTCGAGACTTGTAACACCATCTTTCTGCCTGGAGCGATACAACAATGAATAGATCCTCTGAGGGTTTCTATCCCGCCACGGATGAGTCGAGCACAGTGTCCGGCGTGTCCTGGGGTGCGATATTCGCCGGGGCCGCGGCTGCCGCGGCGTTGTCGCTGATCCTGGTACTGCTCGGTTTCGGCCTGGGGTTCTCGGCGGTTTCGCCGTGGGCCAATGAAGGCATGAGCGCCAAGGGGCTGGGCATTTCGACGATTGTCTGGCTGGCCGTCACGCAAATCATTGCGTCGGGGGCCGGTGGCTACATCGCCGGTCGGCTGCGGGTGAAGTGGGCTTACATGCATGGCGATGAAGTCTACTTTCGCGACACCGCCCACGGCTTTCTCGCCTGGTGCGTGGCGACGCTGGTGGCGGCGACGCTGGTGGCCGGCTCGGTCAGCAGCATCGTCAGTGGCGGGGTGCAAGCCGGGGCGCAGGTCGCCGGTGGCGCCGCCAACGCCGTGACCCAGGCGGCAGGCACCGCGGCAGCCAATACCGACAGCGATCAGTACGGCTACTACATCGACAGCCTGTTTCGCGATGACCGTCCGGCTGCCGTCAGCGATGATGCCGCCCGCGGCACTGTGACGCGCATTTTCGTGCGCTCCCTGAGCGACGGCCAGTTGTCCCCTGAAGACCGCACTTACCTGGCTCAACTGGTGGCGCAGCGGACCAACCTGACGCAAGCGGACGCGGAGCGTCGTGTGGACGAAGTCTATGCCCGTACGCAAAAAGCCGTGGCCGACGCCAAGCTGGCTGCGCAGCAGGCTGCTGACACTGCCGCCAAAGTCGCTGCCTGGACCACCTTGTGGATGTTCGTCGCGCTGTTGGCCGGGGCGTTCTTCGCCAGCCTTGCCGCGACCTTTGGTGGCCGTCGTCGGGATGCCGTGGTGTATGTGGAAACCGACACCTACGTCAGCCCCGCACCGATTCGTTAACCCTGGAGAATCATCATGCGTTCATTATTGTTGTTCTTTCTCGGCGTACCAATCCCGATCATCATCCTGATCGCTCTGTTCATGCACTGATCTCTTGAGGCTTGTGCCTCTGCCGCTCCTGCCTTGCGCAGGAGCGGCGTTTTTATTTTCGACAGTTACATTGATGTTGGCTGTAACTGCCTCTTCGGGAGCAAGCCCGCTCCCACAGTGGACCGCATTCCCCTGTGGGAGCGGGCTTGCTCGCGAAGAGGCCTTATCAGGCGCTATAAATTCATCCATCAATCGGCGTAGCAACAAACGCCTCAAGCCCCTCGGCATAAGCGGTAAACGCAGCAATCAGCGGAAACTGCGCGGCATCAACCTGATCCGGCACCACCAGATTGGTAAAACTCCACGCCACCGCGAGGGTAATGCCATCCTGACCAATCGAGCCGTCACTGGGCAGCGCCTGCTTTTCCAACTCCCGTTCCAGCGCCGAATAAGCCGCCGCGAGTTGCCCCTCGACGCGTTCGACCCAAGGTTGGAACTGGATCTCTGCCGGGCGCAGGTTGCGCTCATAATAAAGCTGCACCGACTTTTCGCTGGCTGCGAGTGCCAGGCCAATCAGGCGCAATGCACGCAGGCGTTGCTCGATACCCTGGGGCATCAGGCTGCGGCCAGGCCCGGCCAGGGCTTCCAGGTAATCGATGATCAGCGTCGAATCCATCAACACCTCGCCATCGTCGAGCACCAAGGTAGGCGCCTTGACCACCGGGTTGATCTGCTTGAACTGCTCGAAGGTCCTGAACACCGACACCGATTGCTGCTCCAGGTCGATGCCCAGGCGCTTGGCCGAAATGGCGACGCGTCGCACGTAAGGTGAGTCCAGCATGCCGATCAGCTTCATATAACCGCTCCTTGAGATAACCATTTGCCGAGCGACAACCTTAGCTGAGCCCGATCGACCCGCACCAGAGGGGGGATGCAGCTCAGCGGTTTGTCTTGCATATCCCTGTGCAGGATTGAATTTCTTGCTATAAACGCACTCCGATATCCGCCTGGATGCCTGTCATAGAGCATTTTCGAGGCTTTGTCGGACAAATTCGCTGTCTTTTCAGTTGCTGAGGCCTCAAGTCGGCCTTAGACTGCCGCCCCTCGTAAATTGAGTGCCGGGTGGCGCTTGGTATAAACGGCGCCTTTGCGATGACCTTCGATGGTCCGCCGCAACGCTCCCTAATTCGCCTTAATGCACGTTTTTTTATAGAGATATCAATGACAAAGGACAAGTTGCTGGCCATGCCGGCGGATGACTACATGAATGCCGAGCAACATGCTTTTTTCTCCGAGCTGTTGCAGAACATGAAAGTCGAAACCCACGAGCGCATCGAGCAGAACCGCATCGCCATCGAAAGCCTGGACACCCCGGCCGACCCGGCTGACGCCGCTTCCGTCGAAGAAGAGCGCACCTGGCTCGTGAACGCGATCGATCGCGATCAGCGCATGCTGCCCCAGTTGGAACAAGCCCTGGAACGTATCAAGGAAGACAGCTTCGGCTGGTGCGATGACAGCGGCGAGCCGATCGGCCTCAAGCGCCTGCTCATCAGCCCGACCACCAAGTACTGCATCGAAGCTCAAGAACGTCACGAGCAGATCGACAAGCACCAGCGTCAGGCCTGATTCCCGTGAAGTAGCCCATTGAAGGTGGGCTGCTTGAAAAGATCGCAGCCTTCGGTAACTCCTACAGGTTTAAGCGAACCCCTGTAGGAGCTGCCGCAGGCTGCGATCTTTGCTTTTTGACGTCTACACAAATCCCCGCTGACTTCTATTGATCTGCTGCAACGTCCCCGACTAAAGGCTCATGGATAATGGCCTTGTGCCGGCGTTTAATGCGAAGACAACAACTAGAATATTTTGCGGGGTGATAAATATGACGAGTGACGGATCTCGGGATGCGGCAGTGCCTGCACCGGTGCTTTTGCCGAAAAACCGCTGGCTGACGCCGACTCTGCAAAGCATCGCCCTGGTGCTGTTGCTGTGTGGCATGACCCTGGGCGGCTGGTCGCTCTACCTGGGCCTGCCTGTGGCGGTGCTGATCATCTGGCTGCCGCGCCTGCGTACTCGCGCATCGCCCGAAGCGGTACCTGCCAATACCTCCAGCGCGCTTTCGGCGCTGACCCGCGAACTTTCCTACACCACCAGTCATAACGCCCTGTCAGCCGCTGGCGTGGCCTTTTCGGTCAAGCAGCTGGCGGACAAGTTGCAATCGCAACTGGGCGCGGCGGCGCAAATCGTCGGCAATGCCGAAGTCATGATCGCCACCGAGCAGGCCACCTCGACCCTCAGTCGCCAGGCGCTCAGTGCCGCGAGCGAAGCACATCAGAGCGGCGTGGCAGGGCGCACCGAATTGATCGAGTCCATCGCCCGCATGCACCAGCTCAGCCAGCGGGCCAGCAACAGCCGTGAACTGATCGAGGCCCTGAGCCTGCGCAGCGATGAGATCCAGCGGGTCACGCTGGTGATCCAGTCCATCGCCAGCCAGACCAACCTGCTGGCCTTGAACGCAGCGATTGAAGCGGCGCGGGCTGGAGAACACGGGCGAGGCTTTGCGGTGGTGGCCGATGAGGTCCGCGGGCTTGCCGCGCGCACTGCCACGGCCACCGGAGAAGTCGGGGAGATGGTGGCCGATATCCAGCAACGCACCGCGCAAGTGGTCGAGCAGATCCGTCAGTTGTCGGGCGACCTCGACACCGGTGTCGAGCAGGTCGAACAGACTGGCCAGCACCTGGAAAATATCGCCCGCCTGGCCGCCAGCGTCGAAAGCCAGGTCGGTGAGATCGCCCGCGGTGCGGAAACCAACCGCGAACAACTCGATAGCCTGTTTCATGCCATCGAGCAGATGCGCAGCGACCTGGCCATCAGCGACCAACAGACCCAGCGCCTGGCCCTGGCAGCGGTGCAGATGGAAGGCCAGGCCGAGACCATCAGCGAGCGCCTCGCCGAAGTCGGCCTGGATGACTACCACCAGCGGATCTACGACCTGGCCCGGGAAGGCGCGAGCCAGATCGCCGCGCGTTTCGAGGCCGACATCGAGGCGGGGCAGATCAGCCTCGAAGACCTGTTCGACCGCCATTACCAGGCGATCCCCGATACCCACCCGACCAAATACCGGACGCGTTTCGATCGCTACACCGATCAGGTCTTGCCAGGGATCCAGGAGCCACTGCTGCCACGCCACGAAGGCCTGGTGTTCGCCATCGCCTGCACCCAGCAGGGCTATGTGCCAACGCATAACAAGGCGTTCAGCCAGCCACTGACCGGCGACGTACAGCGCGATACCCTGCAGAACCGCAGCAAACGCAAATTCGCCGACCGCACGGGGATCCGCTGTGGCAGTCATCAGCAGGCGGTGCTGTTGCAGACCTACACCCGCGACACCGGCGAATTGATGCACGACCTGTCGGTGCCGATCATGCTCAAGGGCCGCCATTGGGGTGGTTTGCGCTTGGGCTACAAACCGGAAAACCCTCGATGATGGACGGCTATTGTTACAATTTTGGTAACGAAGCTATACAAAGTCGATATTGTTTGCGTGCCTGTGAAGTCGTTACCATACCGATATTAGTTAGGTAGCTAACGGAATTGGAGGCGCAGCATGCACAATAAAGTTGATGTCGCGGTCATGATCGGCAGCGGAGTACCCGCCAGTCTGCGGGCTTTGGGCCAAAGCATCTGCTGGGTGGTGCTGCTCAATGGCGAACGCCGTGGCACTGCCTATTCCAGTCGTTATGAAGCCGAAGAGTGCAAGGCTGCCTGGTTGGCGCAATTGCGCGCCGAAACGGCAGGCAGCCGGCACTGTGCCTGAGGTTAGTGAACCTGATGCATGCGCAGGTTCAGGTCGTCGACCACCCGCGCCCAGTCGGCGTCTTCACGCAATTGTTCTTTGAGGAAGCCTGCCTGTTGCGGGGTCCAGAAATCGGCGTCGATGAGTTTTTTGTCGTCGGGCAGGGGGGAATGGTCGGCAATGAAATCGTCAATGGCTCGCTGGCTGGAGTCCAGGCCGAGCTGGTCGAACAGGCCTTTCAGGTCGTGGGTCGGTGATTCCATCTTGATCTCCTTGCGGTCATCGGTCGTGTCGAGTGAAAGATATGAAGCGCGCCTGCGTTACATCTGAGGGAGGCGGGCTTCAGTAAGTTCGAAAACGATGTTCAAACGCAGCAGTGAGCATAGACCGCAAATTCGCCTGTCAGCTTTTCAAGGCGCCCGCATCGACGGCGTCCTTGAGTTCCCTGGCCGATTGCTGGGCGGCGAGGGCGGCGATGTCGGAGGATTTGAACCAGCGATCTTTCTCGACCTGATGATAGGTCACGGTTTTCAGCGGCGGTTTGGCGCGCATCACGATCACGGCCTGGAATTCGCCGTCGATTTCCCTGGCTTCGCCCCTGATGAAAAACTCGCCGATATCAAATTCCGTCACGTTGCAGCCTTCCCATGAAAAATATTGTTGTTTAACGCGCCCGCCACCGGCAGGCGCGTTTGATTGGTCGGGCAGTATGGCAGCAGTTGCAGGCCGGCGGCTGAGTAAAGTCGCCGGCCTGACGAAAGCTTCAAGGGAAAACGGGACGAATGTGTCACATACGTGACTCAAGTGCGCGGGCGAGGGCGCAGGCCTGGTTATGGTCGCCGCGGAAACCTCTTACGTGTCCCGTGGAAGTTTCCTTGATATGGAAGAAAGCGTTGCCCGCCAGGACCACCTGGAATCGTGGCGGCGCAGCATCGGCTTCGCTGGCAAGAAACACCGCGGGGTGCAGGGAAGATGGGGTGTTGGAGTAAGATGCCTGGGGATGGGCAAAGTGTGTCAGTGTGCACATATGAAGTCCTTTTCGTGGTTTGCCGACGTAATGTTCGTCGTTATGGGTAGTCTCGGTGAGCATCGCTGCTCTAGAATCAGCCTTACTGGTGGGTGGACAAGGGTTATCTAAAGCAATTTTCGCCTGGCGATATGTCAGAAAAGTGCTTTTTTATAAGAGTTTTTTCCCTAAAGTTGATAGTCCGTATTTTTCTGGCCGTTCCGAGGGCTTTTTCCTTCAGCCTTTGTCGAACGCCGGGCGAGACGATGTGAACGGCATCCAGTAATCTGCTCAAGCCTCGAGAGGGATCAGCACTCTGCTCATCCCAGGATCTCAACCCGGGTTATCTGGCTTCACCTCGGCATTGCCGCTTTTTTGGCTGCGCGCTTTTTTCGCGTGCGGCGTCATTTTCAGATGTGGGGATGTTTCCTTGGCAGTAAGTAATCTCGATATGCATGCTTTGTTCGTGCTGGGCGATTTGCGCGCAAAGCTGGTTAAACAGTTTCAGTCACGTTTCGTTTACCTTACCGAACAGAGCGCCGAAGGCATTTATGTTGCCGAAATCGATACCGAAGCCGCGCTGGTGGTGGACGATAAACCGGGGCTCAAGCTCAAGGTCGGCGATCATTTCAGCGCGTCGGTGTTGCCCAGCCGCGAAGGCGGCAAGCTGGAAATCAAGTTCCGCGACATCAAGCTGACGGTCTACGGCCTGGGCGACTACGCCTTCGTGACCACCGCCGATGGCCATGCCATCCTGTTCAAGGAAGGCCATAGCGTGGTGACGGTGTTCGCCGCCCACCAGCAGTTGCAGGAAGGCCTGACCAAGACCCTCAAGGCCGTGACCGCCAAGGCCGCGAAATGGCGCAAGGGTGAGCTGGTGACGTTCAAGGCCAGTGAGTAGTGAGCCTGCCCCGCGCCGATTTCCACCAGCAGCACCAGGCCAGCGCGCAAGCCGAGGCCCTGCGCCTGTTCGAGCACAAGGCCGTCTTGCAAGGTGCCTGGCTGAACTGGGTGGCTTCGCAGATCTACGCGTTGCAACCCGCGGCGTACGCCAGCATGGTCAGGAGAGAGCTGGCCCGCCTGCAGGAAATATCCGATAACTGATCCCCGTCCCTCGAAAGCAGGAACCTCTACTACAGTCAGTTGACTGAGTATTCAGAGGCTTCGCGGTCTTCTGCCAGGCCATCCTGCTATTGCTGTGAACAGCACGAGGTGCACAAGCATGAAAGGCATTCGCCGGTTGCTGGCCGCTGTCGTGGCCACGTTCGGATTGTTGGCGTCACCCGTTCCGGTGCTGGCTGCCAGCGCACCGATCCACTTTGCCGACCTCAACTGGGAAAGCGGCAGCCTGATCACCGATATCCTGCGGATCATCGTCGAGAAGGGCTATGGGCTGCCGACCGACACCTTGCCGGGCACCACCATTACCCTGGAAACCGCACTGGCCAACAATGACATCCAGGTCATTGGCGAAGAGTGGGCCGGACGCAGCCCGGTCTGGGTCAAGGCGGAGGCCGAAGGCAAGGTCGCGAGCCTGGGTGACACGGTCAAGGGCGCCACCGAGGGCTGGTGGGTGCCGGAGTACGTGATCAAGGGCGACCCGGCCAAGGGCATCAAGGCGATGGCGCCGGATTTGCGCAGTGTCACGGACTTGCCCAAGTACAAGGACGTGTTCAAGGACCCTGAAGCACCGAGCAAGGGCCGCTTCCTCAACAGCCCCATCGGCTGGACCTCGGAAGTGGTCAACAAGCAGAAGCTCAAGGCCTATGGGCTCGAGGACAGCTATGTGAACTTCCGCAGCGGCTCGGGGGCGGCGCTCGATGCGGAGATCAGCTCGTCGATTCGCCGGGGCAAACCAGTGCTGTTCTATTACTGGTCGCCCACGCCGCTGCTCGGTCGCTTCAAGTTGATCCAGCTGGAGGAACCGCCTTTCGATGCGCAGGCCTGGAAAACCCTGACCGACGCCGACAACCCGAATCCGCAACCGACCCGCTCGCTGCCCTCGAAGCTGTCCATCGGCGTGTCCACGCCGTTCCAGAAGCAGCACCCGGAAATTGCCGAGTTCTTTGCCAAGGTCGATTTCCCCATTGACCCGTTGAACCGGGCTTTGGCCGAGATGAGTGAAAAGCACACGCCACCGCGCCAGGCCGCCGAAGCGTTCATGAAGGCGCATCCGGAGGTCTGGAAGGCGTGGTTGCCGCAAGAGGTGGCGGACAAGGTTTCTGCCGCTCTGTAGGCGCTGGCTGCCTCGTTGGTCGGGTCGCGGGTGTGAGTGCGTGCAGGGCCAAAAAAGCCGACTAGGATGAGTCTGTTCAAATCCCTTTCAAGGATTGCAGACCATGACCTTCGTGTTGGCTCAATGGCTGGCGACGGTAATTGCGGTGATCGCTCTGGTACACCTGTATTGGGCGTTTGGCGGTGAATGGGCCGCCGTGGCGGCGGTGCCGCAGGTGCCGGTGGAGGGGGGGACGCGGTTGCAGCCGGCCTTCCAGCCCCGTGGCTGGATGACGATGCTGGTGGCGGCGGCGTTGCTGATCATTGCCCTGTTGGTGTGCCTGCGGGTTGGCTGGTGGCTGCCGCAGGTTGATCACCGAGGGTTGCAGTGGGTGATCAGCGTCATTGCGCTGTTGCTGTTCGCCCGGGCCATTGGTGATTCGGAGCTGGTGGGGTTTTTCAAGGAGGTCAAGGGTTCGCGGTTTGCGCGGCTGGACACCTGGGTCTACTCGCCGTTGTGTGTCTTGCTTGGGGCGGGGTTGTTGGCGGTGGCGTGGGTCTGAAACCCATTTCTCGCGGCCATGCCCGATCTACTGTGGGAGCCGGCCTGCCGGCGATAGCGTCCTGACAGACGACCTATTGTTTGTTGACCGAGCGATGGAGGTCAACGATGACGCGGGGAGCCTGACACCCCGCGGTGCTCTCGGGTTTTTCGCGAGCAAGCTCGCTCCTACAGGAGGTGCACGCGGTCACCCACTTTCCGTACGCCGACTCGACACCTCCGCCGGCACATCATCCCCAGCCATGCGCTTGCGAAACAACGCCGCCCGGGCCAACAGCAATGTGGTCACCGGTACGGTGATCGCCAGCAGGATCGGAATCAACCAGGCATGCAGGACCGGCCCTGACTTGAGCGCCGAAAAGAAGATGATCGAGGCCAGGGCCACACACCAGGCGCCCAGGGTCGAGGCCAGGGCCGGTGGGTGCATGCGTTGGAAGTAATCCTTCATCCGCACCAGGCCGATGGCGCCCACCAGGGCAAACAGGCTGCCGAGCACCAGCAGGATGGCCACGGGTATTTCGACCCATAGGGACAAATGCGCATTCATTCGATCACCTCGCCACGCAGGAGGAATTTGGCCAGGGCGAACGAGCCGACGAAGCCGAACAGCGCGATCAGCAACGCGGCCTCGAAGTAAGTGTCACTGGCATAACGAATGCCCAGCGTCAGCATCATCAGCATCGCCACGATGTACAGGTAGTCCAGGGCCAGGACCCGGTCCTGGGCCGACGGTCCCTTGAACAGACGGATCAGGGTCAGGATCATTGCCACGCAAAACAGGAACAGGCTCAGCAGGATCGCGTTCGACAGCAAGCTGCTCATTCGAAGATCTCCATCAGGGGGCGCTCGTAGGTCGCCTTGAAGTGCTGGATGAACAGCGCTTCGTCATCCAGGTCGAAGACGTGCAGCAGCAGGATGCTGCGGTCCAGCGCCAGTTCCGACCAGACCGTGCCGGGCACCACCGTGCAGATCATCGACAGCGCGGCCAGGCCGTTGGCGTCGCGCAGGTCCAACGGTACCTTGATGAACGCCGAACGCGGTGGTCGGCGGCCAGCAGTGAGCACGCCAACGGCGACCGCCAGGTTGGATACCACCACATCGCGACCGACCAGCAGGAACAGCCGCAGGATCACCCCGGGCCGGCGGATACGGATCGGCAGCGGGCGCAGCTTGCGCATCATCAATGGCGCGCAAAACCCTAGCAGGGCACCCAGCAGCAAGTTGCCGGGGCTCAGCGACAGGTTCAGCAGCAACCACAACAGCCACAGGGCCAGCGATAGCCACGGCGCAGGCAACAGGCGCTTCATGGTTGCACCTCCAGCAACGCCGCCTTGGCCTCAGGGCTTGGCACCGCACGGGTGCCGAGCACGGCCATCACATACTGCTGCGGGTTGTTCAGGGCATTGGCCGCCGCTTGTGTGTAGCGCAACAGCGGTTCTGCCTTGAAGGTCAGCAGGATGCTCAGGCCCAGCAGGGCGAAAATCGGTAAGCATTCCAGGCGCCGCAGTACAGGCGAGGGGCGTTCTGCCGGGGTCCAGAAACGCTGGATGCCCACACGGGAAAAGGCGATCAGCGACGCCAGGCCCGAGAGAATCAGCAACGCCAGCAAGCCCCAGGCGGCATTCGAGACCGGCGCGTCGCTGCCGTTGCCCAGGCCCATCGGGTTGAGCAGCGCGCTGAGCAGGCTGAGCTTGCCGATGAACCCGGAAAGCGGCGGCATGCCGATGATCAACAGGGCGCAGGCGATGAAGCTCAGGCCGAGAAACGCCATGGTCCAGGGAATCACCTGGCCGACCACGGCTTTCTGGTCGTCGTCGAGGTTGATGCCCTTGACCGGATGCAACGACTCCAGCGGCCGTGGCAGCATTTCGTTTTCATCCTCCAGGGGGATTTCGTTGGCCGAGCGCGAACGTTCGATCAACTCCGCCAGCAGGAACAGCGCGCTCAGCGCCAGGGTCGAGCTGACCACATAGAACAGGGCCGCACCGATCAGGTTGGGCTGGGCGAAGCCGATGGCCGACAGCAGGATCCCCGCCGACACCAGGATGCTCAGGCTGGCCATGCGTTCCAGGCGTTGCGCCGCGAGGATCGCCAGTGCCGCGCAGACGATGGTGGCCATGCCGCCGTAGATCAGCCAGTCGCCACCGAAGTAGGCCGAGGCGCCGGCCTGGCCGGAAAACAGCAGGGTCCACAGGCGCAGCAAGGTGTAGATGCCGACCTTGGTCATGATCGCGAACATCGCCGCCACCGGCGCGCTGGCCGAAGAGTACGCCGGCACCAGCCAGAAATTCAGCGGCCACATCCCGGCCTTGGCCAGGAACGCCACCGCCAGGATGCCCGCGCCCGCGTGCAGCAGGCCGCGATCGGCCTCGGGCACCAGCGGGATCTTCAGCGCCAGGTCGGCCATGTTCAGGGTGCCGGTGACGCCATAGATCAACGCCGCGCCGATCAGGAACAGGGTCGAGGCCAGCAGGTTGATCGAGATGTAGTGCAACCCCGACGATACCCGCGCCCGCCCCGAGCCATGCAGCATCAGGCCGTAGGACGCGGCCAGCAGCACTTCGAAAAACACGAACAGGTTGAACAGGTCCGCCGTGAGGAAGGCGCCGTACAGGCCCATCAACTGGATCTGGAACAGCGCATGGAAGCTCGAACCGGCACTGTCCCAGCGCGCCATGGCGAACAGCAGGGCGCAGACGCCGATGATGCCGGTCAGCACCAGCATCAGCGCCGACAGGCGATCGACCACCAGCACCAGGCCGAACGGCACTTGCCAGTTGCCGGGCAGGTACACGCCGATGGAGCCGGCGATGCCGGTGCTTTGCGTCCATTGCAGCAGCACGACGGAAATACCGAGCCCGAGCAGGCTGGAGAACAAATTGATTTTCGCCTTGAGCGGGCGGTGTTTCTCGCCGAGCATCAGCATGATCGCGGCGGTCAGCAGCGGCAGGAGGATGGGCGCGACGATCAGGTGCGACAACGGATTCATTCCTTAGGCTCCCGGCCATCCACATGGTCGGTGCCGGTCAGGCCCCGGGAGGCCAGCAAGACCACCAGGAACAGCGCGGTCATGGCAAAACTGATGACGATCGCGGTCAGTACCAGCGCTTGCGGCAGCGGGTCGGTGTAGTGCAGCAGGTCCTGCGGCACGCCGTCCTTGATGATCGGCTCCTTGCCGATGAACAGGCTGCCCATGCTGAAGATGAACAGGTTGACGCCATACGACAGCAGGCACAGGCCCATGACCACCTGGAACGTCCGTGGACGCAGGATCAGCCAGACGCCGGACGCGGCCAGGACGCCGATGGCGATGGCGATGACTTCTTCCATCAGACAGCCTCCTTCATGACGGCGGGTTTTGGCTGGGCCGCGGTCTTGTGGCCCCGTACCGATTGGTGGGCGAGGGCGGTGAGGATCAACAGCGTCGAACCGACCACCACGGCGTACACGCCAACGTCGAAGAACAGGGCGCTGGCGATGTGGATGTCACCCAGCAACGGCAGCTCGAAGTGCCAGGTGTGGGTGGTCAGGAACGGATAGCCGACGACCATCGCGCCGAGGCCGGTGACGGTGGCGAACAGCAGCCCGACGCTCATCCAGCGCAGCGGTCGCAGGCTCATTTGCGCTTCGACCCACTGGGTGCCGGCGACCATGTATTGCAGGATGAACGCCACGGACATCACCAGGCCCGCGACAAAACCGCCGCCTGGCTGGTTGTGGCCGCGCATGAACAGGTAGAACGAGATCACCAGTGCAACCGGCAGCAACAGGCGCACCAGCACCGCCGGGACCATCATGAAACCGAGCGCGGTGTCGCTGGCGTGGCGCGGGTTGACCAGGTCGGTGACCACGTCGGGCGCGAGCAAGCGCTGTTGGGCTGGCAGCTGCATGCTTTCTTTCGGCGGGCGGAAACGTCGCAGCAGGGCGAACACGGTCAGGGCCACCGCCACCAGCACGGTGATTTCACCCAGGGTGTCGAAGCCGCGGAAGTCCACGAGCATCACGTTGACCACGTTGCTGCCGCCGCCCTCGGGCAGGGCGCGGCTCAGGTAGAAGGAGGAGATGTCGTTTGGCGTCTGCCGGGTCAACATCGCATAGGCCAGCAACGCCATGCCGCCGCCGACTACGGCCGACAGCAGCAGGTCGCGGATACGGCGGATGCGCGCCTTGCGCAGGCTGCTCGGCAGTGGCGAGACCTCTTCGATCCGCCGTGGCAGCCAGCGCAGGCCCAGCAGGATCAGCACCGTGGTCACCACTTCAACCACCAGTTGCGTCAATGCCAGGTCCGGGGCCGAGAACCAGACGAAGGTCACGCAGGTCATCAGGCCGCAGACGCTGACCATGGTCAGGGCGGCCAGGCGGTGATACTTGGCCTGGTACGCGGCACCGAGGGCACAGGCAATCGCCAGCAACCAGAGGATGACGAACACGATCGACCCCGGGATCTTCGGCCGATCGCCCCAGTGCAGGCTGCTGTGCAGCATCGGAATCAACCCGGCCAGCACGGCGGCGAGCACCATCAGGAACAATTGGGTTTGCAGGCGCCGGGTACTGATCCGCCGCTCCAGACGCCGGGCCAGGCGCATCTTGATCACCAGCAGGCGTTCGAACAGGCGCTTGCCGTTGAACCGGCCAATCAGCGGTGGGTAACGGAAACGTCCGCGCTTGAGCTGATTGCGCAGCAGCAGGTACAAGAGAATGCCGCCGGACATGGCGACCAGGCTCATGATCATCGGCGCGTTCAGGCCGTGCCAGATCGCCAGGCTGTACTCCGGCAGGGTGCCGCCCACCACCGGCTGCGCAGCGGCAGCGAGCAACGGGCCGACCACTTGCGCCGGGAAGATCCCCACCACCAGGCAGGTGAACACCAGCAGCTCGACCGGCGCACGCATCCAGCGCGGCGGCTCGTGGGGCGTGTGGGGCAGGTCGGTGGCGGTCGGGCCGAAGAACACGTCCACGGTAAAGCGCAGGGAGTAGGCGACGCTGAAGGTCCCGGCGATGGTCGCAACGATCGGCAGGGTGGCTTCGATCCAGGCCGTGGCGTTGATGAACACGGTCTCGGCGAAGAACATCTCCTTGGACAGGAAGCCGTTGAGCAGCGGTACCCCGGCCATCGAGGCGCTGGCGACCATGGCCAGGGTCGCGGTGAACGGAATCAGCTTGAACAGGCCACTGAGCCTGCGGATATCACGGGTGCCGCTTTCGTGGTCGATGATCCCGGCGGCCATGAACAGCGAGGCCTTGAAGGTGGCATGGTTGAGGATGTGGAACACCGCGGCCACGGCGGCCAGCGGGCTGTTGAGGCCCAGCAGCAGGGTGATCAGGCCCAGGTGGCTGATGGTCGAGTAGGCCAGCAGGCCCTTGAGGTCATTCTGGAACATCGCGCAATAGGCGCCGAGCAACAGGGTGCAGGCGCCGGCGCCGCTGACGATGTAGAACCATTCTTCGCTGCCGGACAGCGACGGCCACAGCCGGGCCAGCAGGAACACCCCGGCCTTGACCATGGTCGCCGAGTGCAGATAGGCCGATACCGGTGTCGGCGCGGCCATGGCGTGGGGCAGCCAGAAGTGGAAGGGGAATTGCGCACTTTTGCTCAGTGCGCCGATCAGGATCAGGGGTAGCAGGATGGGGTAGAGGGCATGTGCGCGAATCATGTCGCCGGCGGCCAGGACCTTGTCCAGGTCATAGCTGCCGACCACATGGCCAAGCAGCATGACCCCCGCCAGCAGGCACAGGCCACCCGCGCCGGTGACCATCAGCGCCATGTACGCGCCGCGGCGGGCGTCGGCGCGGTGGTGCCAGTAGCCGATCAACAGGAACGAGAAAAGGCTGGTCAGTTCCCAGAAAAACACGATCTGGATCAGGTTGCCGGAGATCACCAGCCCGAGCATGGCGCCCATGAACGCCAGGAAAAACGCGAAGAACCGCGGCACCGGATCATCCGGCGACATGTAGTAGCGGGCGTACAGCGACACCAGCGTGCCGATGCCCAGCACCAGCATCGAGAACAGCCAGGCGAAGCCGTCCATGCGCAGGACGAAGTTCAGACCCAGGCTCGGCAGCCAGAAGAATTCTTCGCGGATTACCCCGCCATGGGCGATTTGCGGGTACAGGAGGGCGACCTGGACAGTGCCGATCAAGGCAACCAGGCCCGCCAGAAGTGATTCGGTATTACGCGCGTTGTGTGGCAGCACCGCTGCCAGACAGCTGCCTAAAAAAGGCAGAAGCAGTAGAACTATCAGGGACATAGGCTTCTAATCTGCGGAAGTTTATGAAGCATCATACGTGCCAGCTCCCGGATCGCCAAACGCCAAGCTGTCGCAGAATCCTACAAGGTAGACGGAAAAGTCTTGCTTATCATTGTTTCGAAGGGTGGTAATCAGCAGGTCTGGCCCCTTCGCGAGCAAGCCCGCTCCCACAGGTGAAACGCGTTCCAAATGTGGGAGCGGGCTTGCTCGCGAAAGCTGTTTATCAAACGCCGCAACTATTGCGGTTCAACCCTGGGTTTCCCGCTCCAACTCTTCCTCAATAACAACGGCCTTACCCTTGGTCTTCAACTCACTGACAATCACCGCCGCCACGATCAACCCCGCACCGAGCAACGCAATCGCGGGCAGCCGCTCCCCGGCGATCCGCCCGACAATTCCGGCCCACACCGGCTCGCCGGCATAGATCAAGGTTGCCCGTGTCGGCGAAACACTCTTCTGCGCCCAGTTCATCGCCACCTGGATCGCCGCACTCGCCGCGCCCAATCCCAGCGCACTGCACAACAGCAGCCAGGAGAAGTCCGGAATGTGTTCCTGGGTCGGCACCACCATCAGGAACGACAGCAGCGACGTCACCGCCAATTGCACCACCGTCACCCGTTTCACATCGACCTGGCCGGCAAAGTTGCTGATCAAGATGATCTCCGCCGCAATGGCAATGGCGCTGATCAACGTCGCAATTTCACCGGGGCTGAAGTTCAGCGCCGCGCCGGAAGGCCCCGACAGCAACATCAAGCCGGTAAAGGCCAGCATGATCCCGATGCTGGGCATCAGCCCCGGACGACGCCCCAGCACCAGCCATTGCAGCAGCGGCACAAAGGGTACGTACAACGCGGTGATGAATGCCGACTGGCTGCTGGGGATGCTCTGCAACCCCACCGTCTGCAAGCCGTAACCGAGCATGATCGCCACGCCGATAAAGGCCCCGGCCTTGAGTTCGAACAGGGTCAATTGGCGCAGGCTGCGCCAGGAGAACAGGGCGACGATGATCGCGGCGGCGGCAAAGCGCAGGCCGACAAAAAACATCGGGCCGCTGACGGTCATCGCATGCTGGACCAGCAAAAAGGTGCCACCCCAGACCATGGTGATCAGCACCAGCACGCATTCGGCCTTGCTGAGCCGCAGGAAACGGGAGGAAGCCTGGGAGGAGTTCGCCGACGTCATGATCTTGCACACTATATGAGGGGGACGCACAATGCGTCGCAAGTTGGGCAGTATACTGCGCAACACCACTAAGTGAGCAATATAGTGCACAAAGATTCCTCGCCCCGGGCTTCGGTCCTGCAGCACGTCAGCCAGAACATTCGTCGGTTGCGCCATGCCGCCGACATGAGCCAGACCGCGTTGGCGGAAAAATCCGGGGTCAGCCGGCGGATGCTGGTGGCCATCGAGGCCGGCGAAAAGAACGTCAGCCTGACCACCCTTGACCGGGTGGCCGAAGCACTGGATGTGGCCTTCAGCGACCTGATCCAGGCCCCCGATGTGCGCGACCACAGCCGCATCAACGAGCTGGCCTGGGCCGGTACGATCCCCGGCAGCAAAGCGGTGCTGCTGGCCAAGGCCAACGCCAGCCGTGAAGTCGAACTCTGGGAATGGCGCCTCGAACCGGGCGAGCTTTACCCCTCGGAGCCGGACGCCGATGGCTGGAGCGAACAGTTCTACGTCTTCGAAGGCTGCCTGACGGTGATGGTCGGCGAGGTGCCGCACAAGATCGCCGCTGGCGAGTTCTTCATGTTCGCCAGTAACCAGCCCCACTCCTATCGCAACGATGGGCCGGTGGCGGTGCGGTTTGTGCGTAACGTGGTGATCTGACTGTTGGCCAGTCGCCGGGACTGTGGGGGGCCGAGCCATCGCCAGCAAGCCGGCTCCTACAGGTTCTGAGTCGTTCACAAATTCTGTGGTCGCCTCAAACCCCCTGTGGGAGCGGGCTTGCTCGCGAAAGCGGTGTGACAGACGAAAACGATGTTGGATGTGCCGGCCTCTTCGCGAGCAAGCCCGCTCCCACATTGGACCGAGGCTCCTGGCGCCGACGCCTGTGGGTTGAACATCCATGACCTCGACCGACGCATCCTACTTTGGTACTGCCCGATGAGCCTTCCATGGGTTTGGCGCCTATTATCGTCGAGGATAAACACTGATCAGCGAGAACGGCATGAGTGAAACCCGAAACGGACAGGCAACTGACGCCATCCGTCACGCAGACATCCTGATCATCGGCGGCGGCCTCAGCGGCGCGATGCTGGCGGCGCAGTTGTTGCGCCTGCCGGGCAAGCGCCAGGTGCTGGTGATCGAACCGCGCGCCGAGCTGGGGCGCGGCGAGGCCTACAGCGCCGTGGAGCTGGGGCATACGCTCAACGGCAACGCGGCGCGCATGAGCGTCGACCCGGACAACGCCGATGACCTGACCCAGTGGCTGACCGACTACATTGCGGCCGGTGGCTGGCCGGAGTCGGATGAGCAGCATGTACCCATCAGTGAACTGTTCCCACCTCGGGGGATTTTCGGCCTGTATGTGCAGCAACGCCTGGCCGAGGCGCAAGCGGTGGGGGCATTGAGCGGCTCAACGGTCGAGCATGTGCGCGCCGAGGTGGTTGATCTGCAAACCGATCCGCAGTCAGTGCACTTGACCTTGAGCGACGGCCAGCGACTGCAAGGCTCTTTTGCGGTGCTCGCGACGGGCATGTTCCCGGCTGCGCGCACGCCGCAGACTGAGTCCAGTGGCTTGAACGCGGCGGCACTCGACCCGTGGGATGTGGCGGCGATGCAGCAGCTCGATCCGCAGTCGACGGTGCTGATCATCGGCTCGGGCCTGACCATGGTCGATGCCGTGGTGTCGCTGGAACAGGCCGGTCATCGCGGGCCGATCGAAGTGTTTTCCCGTCACGGCCTGCTGCCCCATGTGCGGCGCCAGCCACCGGCCTGGGTCGATTTCCTCGCCGAGGACCCGAGCATTCGCACGCCGCGACAGCTGGTACGTGAATTGCGCCGACATTGCCGCGACGCCATCGACCAGGGCATCGATTGGCAGGCCCCACTGGACACGGTGCGGGCGCACATCGGGCGCTTGTGGAACCAGGCCAACGACGTGCAACGCCGTCAGTTCGTCAGGCATGTCCGGCCGTGGTGGGAAAGCCATCACCATCGCTCGCCGCCGCTGAGCGCCGAGCTGGTGGAGCGCTTGCACGGGGAAGGGCGGTTGCGGATTCAGGCGGCGTCGTTCAAAGGGCTGGAACCTTCTTTGGGTAAAGGAGTGAGTATTCGTATCCGCCGTCGGGGTGAAGCGCAAACGGTGGTGGTCAGTGGCGCGGCGTTGATCAACTCCAGCGGCATCGAATACGACTGGCGTCGGGTGGCTCGACCGCTGCCCCGGCAACTGCTGGCGCGCGGGCTGATCCAGCCGGGACACCTGGCACTCGGCATCGCCGCAAAGGTCGACGGCGCGGTGCTGGATGCCGATGGCCAGGCTGCCAGCCGCTTGTTTGCCATGGGGCCACCATTGCGCGGGATGTGGTGGGAGAGCACCGCCGTGACGGACGTGGCCAGTCAGGCCAAGGCGTTGGCCGCGCGTCTGGCATCGCCGTAAAGGTTGCGCAAATGAAGAAACCCCGCATTTGGCGGGGTTTCCTGTTTCAGGCAGCCCAAGGCCGTTGATCAATAACGCTGATATTTGGAGCCGAACTCAGGACGGTTTTCCGCGACGTAGAGTTTGTCTTTGTGGTCAGCGCTGACGGTGTTCATATTCTGTGAGGCCGGTTGGCTGACTTTCACCGCTGCAACGATGGGCGAGGTGGCGTGTGGGGCGGCGATGGCGCCAGTGCTGCCAAGAACCGCAAGGGCGAAGCCGATACCGATGATGCTTTTCATGATGATGCTCCAGAGCGTGGGAAGAAGATGTGGCCACTGTAGGGCTGGAGCATCGCGATGAAAAAACACCCTTGCGCATAGTCGTTATCGAGAACGTTGATCTTCGTAAAAACTGTGGGAGCGAGCTTGCTCGCGATGGGGACCGGTCAGTCGATAATGATGTTGACTGACACGCCGTCATCGCGAGCAAGCTCGCTCCCACAATGGATATCTGTTGTTTTGGAAACCGCGATCAGTAGCGCTGATATTTCGGTGTATCGCTGATGTGTGCCTGAACGGTCCGAAATGGGCTTGTGCGTATCCAGACCGGGTTTCTATACAAACGGATACAAACCTGCGCAAAGATCCCCATCAACTGTGCGCATCGAGCATTTCCACCGGGTAGGAGAATACGTAGCCTTCGCTGCGCACGGTCTTGATGTAGGTCGGTTCCCGGGAGTCGTCCTTGAGCCGTTGGCGCAGGCGGCTGACCAGCAAGTCGATCGAGCGGTCGAACAGGTCGGCGTCGCGGCCCTGGGTCAGGTTGAGCAACTGGTCGCGACTGAGCACCCGTTGCGGATGATCGAGGAATACCCGCAGCAGCCGGTATTCGGCGCCACTGAGGGCCACCAGGGTGTCGTCTTCGTCCAGCAGGTGACGGGAGGTGGTGTCCAGGCGCCAGCGACCGAAGCCGAGCATCCGCCCGCTTTCGCTGATCAGCAGGTTGGGCGGCAGCATGCGGGTGCGGCGCAGCACGGCATTGATCCGTGCCAGTAGTTCACGGGCGGCGAAGGGCTTGGTCAGGTAGTCGTCGGCGCCCATTTCCAGACCGAGGATGCGGTCGGTTTCGTCATTGCGTGCGGTGAGCATCAGGATCGGCGTGGCCTTGTGCTTGCCTGCGCGCAGTTCGCGGCACAGGACCAGGCCGTCGTCGCCGGGGAGCATGATGTCGAGCACGATCAGGTCGACCTGGTTGCTTTCGAGGAAGCTGCGCATGTGCCGGCCGTCGGGAACCACGGTGGTGCGCAGGCCGTTTTTCTTCAGGTAGTTGCCGACCAGTTCGCGAATTTCACGGTCGTCGTCGACGATCAGGATGTGGTTGACGTGGTCCATCGGTCGATCCTCTTGTATCTGCCTCAAAGCCAACCATACATTCTGTAGGAGCTGGCTTGCCAGCGAAGGCGGCATCAGCTTCACCATCGCAATCGCCAGTAAGCCGGCTCCTACAGATTTGCGTATCTGCGCAAACAACAAGCCGAAGCATTTGGCTTCGGCTCGCGTTTAACTATTTACATCAACTTGATCACGCAACCACTCGATAACACGGCACATAAGCCGCCCCACCCGGCAGTTTCATCCGGTGCTGTGCGACGAAGGCCTTGAGCAGTTGGTCCAGCGGCTGCATGACGGCCGCGTCACCACGGATCTGGTACGGGCCGTGTTTTTCGATCAGGCGGATGCCCTTGTCCTTGACGTTGCCGGCGACGATGCCGGAGAACGCGCGGCGCAGGTTAGCGGCCAGTTCGTGGGCCGGCAGGTCGCGGCTCAGCTTGAGGTTGGCCATGTTTTCGTGGGTCGGGTCGAAGGGGCGCTGGAAACCTTCGTCGATCTTCAGCAGCCAGTTGAAATGGAACGCGTCGTTGCGTTCGCGACGGAACTGTTTGACCGCCTTGAGGCCCTGGGTCATCTGCCGGGCGACTTCCGCCGGATTGTCGATGATGATCTGGTAGTGCTTCTTGGCGGCCTCGCCCAGGGTGGCGCCGACGAACGCGTCGAGCTGTTCGAGGTAGGGCGCGGCATGTTTCGGCCCGGTAAGGATGACCGGGAAGGGCAGGCCCTGGTTGTCCGGATGCATCAGGATGCCGAGCAGGTACAGGAACTCTTCGGCGGTACCGGCACCGCCGGGGAAGATGATGATGCCGTGGCCGACGCGGACGAAGGCTTCCAGGCGCTTCTCGATGTCCGGCAGGATCACCAGTTCGTTGACGATCGGGTTCGGTGCTTCGGCAGCGATGATCCCGGGTTCAGTCAGGCCCAGGTAACGCCCGCCGTGGATGCGCTGCTTGGCATGGGCGATGGTGGCGCCTTTCATCGGGCCTTTCATCACGCCGGGGCCGCAACCGGTGCACACGTCCAGGCTGCGCAGGCCCAGTTCGTGGCCGACTTTCTTGGTGTATTTGTATTCTTCGGTGTTGATCGAGTGACCGCCCCAGCACACCACGATCTTTGGCTCGACGCCGGGGCGCAGGGTGCGGGCGTTGCGCAGCAGGTGGAAGACGTAGTCGCTGATGCCCTGGGAGGTGCTCAGGTCGATGCGTTGGCTGTCGAGTTCGTTTTCGGTGTAGACGATGTCGCGCAGGGCGCTGAACAGCATTTCACGGGTGCTGGCAATCATTTCACCGTCGACGAAGGCGTCGGCCGGGGCGTTCAGCAGTTCCAGGCGTACGCCGCGGTCTTGCTGGTGGATGCGGATTTCGAAGTCCTTGTAGGCTTCGAGGATGGTCTTGGCGTTATCGACGTGGGCGCCGGTGTTGAGGATGGCCAGAGCGCACTGGCGGAAGATGTCGTAGGTGCTGCCGGATCCGGCTTCGCTCAGTTGCTGGACTTCCCGTTGAGAGAGTGTTTCCAGGCTGCCTTTCGGGCTGACCGAAGCATTGATTACTTGTCGTTGGGTCATTCAATGATCCTTAAAACGATGTCATTCACGCGCAAACAACGAATGGCATCCGAATAGAGAGTATCCATGAAAGAAGATGGCACGAACTGCGCGGTCTCGCCACGTCCTCCTTTTGATGATGTATAGATGAAAAGGAGCCCCAGCATAGCTAAATCCGTCGCAGAGGCGATAATGACCCGCGGTCTTTTTGTCCTGCGAGCCTTTTTACCATTGAAGCCAAGGAATCCCGACGTCATGTTCGAAATCCAGCCGATGAACGCCGACGACTATCGGCAACGGACGCGGCGCAGCACGGTGATGATCGCGCTGATCTTCCTGGCGCTGGCCATGGCCCTGTCCACCGCGGCAGTGACTTTGTTCGGCGAGCCCGGCGGGGACAACCTGCGCTTCAACATCGGCGGAGTGTTTGCCGCGGTATTGATCATGGCCGGGTTGATGCGCAAGCTGTTCTGGCACCAGGAATGGATGGCGCCGGCGGTCTACAGCTGGCAGCTCAAGCGCAGCCTGATGAGCATCACCAACGTCATGCACCACCTCAAGGCCGCCGTGGAGGCGGGGGATCCGGACGCCATGAAGCTGTTGCGCTTCTATCACCTGGGATTGAGCCAGATGCATCAACTGGACGGTAACTCCAGCGATGATGCGCAGTTACACCGGGAAATGCAGCAGCACGAGGCGCGGATGCAAGCGCTGGGAATCGACACCCTCCAGACGCGACTGGACCCGGCCTGGCTGGACTCACTGAAGCGGGCAGCGCAATAGACCCATGGAGCAGCAGGCAAGGCCTTTCAATTCGATTCAAGGAGCGAACGTCATGAGGCATCCGTCCATTCACGATCGGACAGAACAAAACCGGCAGGGGTTCGCCAGGCTCAAGACCCGTTCTGCCGTGACCCTCTTGATCGCCGTCTGCCTGTCGATGGTAGTGATCGTGAGCTGGGAAACCTGGAGCTCGCGCCAGTACCATCTGCATGACAAGGAAGTGGCGATGTCCAACCTTGCGCAGACCCTGGCCTCCCAGGCGCAGGCGTCGATCAAGCAAGCCGACACGCTGCTGTTCACCCTGGTCGATCGCCTGGAGAACGACGGCATCGAACAGGGCCGGCTCGATCGCCTGCAACGCTTGCTGCGCGCCCAGCGCAGTGAGTTGCGTCAGCTCCATGGGCTGTTCGTCTATGACGAAACCGGCAAATGGATCGCCAACTCCAATGGTGCCGAGGTGGGGGGCGCGAACAACTCCGACCGTGAGTACTTCATCTATCATCGCGACCATCCCGACCGCGGCCCGCACATCGGCCCATCGATCAAGAGCCGCTCCAGCGGCGAATGGATCATGACGGTGTCACGGCGGATCAATTATCCGGACGGCCGTTTTGCCGGCGTGGCCCTGGCCACGATCTACCTCAGCCATTTCCTGCAGCTTTACGACGGCATCGACATGGGCAAGAACGGCGTGATCAACCTGATCGCCGACGATGCCAGCATCGTCGTGCGCCGGCCGTTCCACGAGGCGGAGATCGGCACCAGCCTGGCCAGGAGCCCCTTGTTCACCCGGCTGTTGCCACAGGGCAGTTCGGGGACGGCAACGATGCGATCGATCGTGGATGGCGTCGAGCGAGTCGTGGGCTTTCGCCGGGTCGAGGGGTATCCGCTGATCGTCTTTACCGCGCTGAACAAGGATGAAGTCTTGGCCAGCTGGCGCCAGGAGTCCTTGCTCAGTGCGGGCATCGTCGCGTTGCTGCTCGGGGGACTGGGGGTGCTCGGCTATCGCCTGATCCGGTTGATGAAGAAGCAGGACCGCATCCAGGGCGAGTTGCTTGGCACCCAGGAGCGGCTGCTGGAGCTCAATCGCAACCTTGAGTTGCTGGCGCTGGAGGACGCGCTCACGGGCCTGGCCAATCGACGCCAGTTCGACCTGTTCATCCAGGCGGAAATGAGCCGCGCCCGCCACAACGTGTCGGGACTGGCGCTGCTGATGATCGATGTCGATCACTTCAAGCCTTTCAACGATCGTTATGGCCACCTGGCCGGCGATGAGTGCCTGCGCAAGATCGCCGGGATCATTACCGAGCACATCAAGCGCCCTGGCGATCTGGCTGCGCGTTTTGGTGGCGAGGAGTTTGCCGTGGTGCTGCCGGGGACTGACTACGTCGGCGCTTTCCTGCTGGCGGAGAAAATCCGCCATGCGGTGCAGGCCGCCAGCTTGCCGCACAGTGAAAGTCCGGATGGCAAGGTCACGGTCAGCGTGGGGGTCTGCGGGTACGATCCGGCGTCGCAAGCCCAGACCGGCGAGCTGATCGGGGCGGCCGACAAGGCGCTGTACGTGGCCAAGGCCAGCGGGCGCAACATGAGCGTGATTGCCAACTGAGGCTCAGGCAAAGCGGTCGCTGCCCTGTACCAGCCGGGTGCACAGGTAGGATTGCTTGAGCTTTTCCAGCCACCAGCCCAAAGCACGCCCGTCGTGATCACCGCGCCAGCCGGCATACAGGATGTTCGGCTCGCGCGGGTCCGCCATCTGCTTTTCAACCAGCGAGCCATTGCTCAGTAACGAGCCAACCCGGTGCCTGGGTAGCTACGTCCTGCATCAGGCGCGCCGCCTCGTTGACCAGCAATTCACCCGCCGGGGTGAGTTGCAGGCGGTAGCGCCGGCGATCGAACAGCAGGGCATCGAAGCGTTCTTCCAGTTGCCGCGCGGCATAGGACACCGTCGAGGGCGCCTTGCCGAGGTAGGCGGCGGCCCGCGACAGGCTGCCGGTCTCGCGGATCGCTTGCAGCAGCGTCAGGTCTTCAGTCGACAGCATGGACCGGGTCCTCGTGTTTGCCGTAGGCGTTACAGTCGGCGTTTCCTGTGCCGGATCAATCGAAGATAGACCAGTACGTTAACCAGCAGTACCGCACCGCCCAGTCCGAGCTGGATGGCCGGCGTCAGCCCTGCCGGGTAAATGATCGGCCACACGTAGTGTTCGATGAAGCCAGCGCCGTAGCCCGTTTCCCCTGCGGCCTGGCGCATGCTGTTTTCCCAGCGTGTCAGCGGGCAGGGCAGGTGGAACAGCTCCACCGCCACGCCCCAGGTGGCGGCGGGCAGGTGCCACAGCATCAGGCGCGGCCATTTGAGGACCAGCAGCCCGCCGCCCACCACGAACACAATGAACGCCAGGTGCAACAGCACCAGGCCGTCGGCGGCGATTCGGTAGAGCATGTCGACCTCCTGGCGCGGCAGTTCAATCGCGCCATGATACTGCCTGGCGCTCTATCGATTGTCGCTGGCCAGCGCGCCGAGCACCTCCTTCAAACGCGTGACCATGGCCTCGCTGCTGCGTTGCATCGGCGCGCGCAGCTCATCGCCGATCAAGCCTTGCAGGGCCAGCGCGGTTTTCACCGGCGCGGGATTGGGTTCGATGAACAGGCTCTGGATCAGCGGCAGCAGCTGGAAGAACGTGGCACGGGCGGCCGCCAGCTGGTGGTCGCGAACTTGTCGGTACAAGGTCACGAAACGATCGGGATGGACATGCGCCGATGCGGCAATCACGCCGGTGGCGCCCAGGCACAGGGCATTGAAGACCTGGTTGTCTTCACCGCACAGCACGTCGACCTTGCCGCAGGCCAGCAATGCCAGGGTGTTGTTCAGGTTGCCGCCACAGTCCTTGATCGCGACGATGCGCTCATGGGCGACGATGTTCAGCAAGGTCCCCTGGTCGAAGGTCACGCCAGTGCGGTAGGGGATGTCGTACAGGATCAGCGGCACGCTGGAGGCATCGGCGACCGTCTGGAAAAATGCTTCGAGCCCGGCCTGGGACGGCCGGATGTAATACGGCGGCGGCACCAGCAGGCCGGCCACCGGGCGCTTGAGAATCTCCTGCTGAAAGTGCAGCAGCTCGATCAGGTTGTTGCCGGCCAAGCCCATCACGACCTGCTCGGCCGGCACCTGCTCCAGCACCGCATCGAGCACCGCCAGCTGCTCGTGCTTGCCCATGGCCGCCGGCTCGCCGGTGGTGCCACAGACAATCAGGCCGTCGACGCCGCTTTCCAGCAGATGGCTGACCAGCCGGCGCAAGCCGATGAAATCGATGGCGCCATGGTGGAACGGCGTAACGAGGGGAACCCAGATACCTTGGAACGATGACATGCACTTTCTCCTGATGGTTGACCGATTTCGTCACCGTCAGAAGGGCAGGAGGAGGTAAGCAAGGGGCGGGTGGTCCGTCGCGCTCAATGTCCTGTCAGCTCATCTGACGGGACAGCGCGCCCCGGTCACATGAGCGACTGTTTCTTCGATTTGAGGGTGCGCGCAACACGAGCCTGGGCCTTGGCAGTCAAGCCAACGACACAAGCGTCGAGATTGAAGGTTGCGGACATCTTTGTTTACACCCTGAATGAGGCGCCCAGTTTTAAAAGCCGGCGGGTGGTTTGTCAATCAGGAAAATGCGGCATCGTCATGTTTAACGACGCCGCCGCGCGATGTACGGCAAAAGTGCGCAAGATTGTTCAAGCCATCGGCCGTGACTGCTGGCAAAGTCTGCGGTCTTTCCCTGGTTGCAGAGCGTTATGTCCAACTCACTCATGCCGCGCAGCGCGTTTTTACGTGGCGCCGTGGCGATCATGCCGTTATCCCTGGCGACGGCCCCCTGGGGCTTACTGGCCGGGTCCATGGCCATTGAAGCCAACCTCACACCCCTGCAAGGCCAGGGCTTGTCGAGCATCGTGTTCGCCGGCGCCGCGCAATTGGTGGCGATCGGCATGCTCAAGGGCGGGGCCGGGATCTTTTCGATCCTGCTGACCACTTTGCTGCTGACCTCCCAGCATCTGCTCTACGGCATGAGCCTGCGTTCGGTGATCTCGCCGTTGCCGGGGCGCTGGCGCGCGGGCCTGGGCTTCTTGCTCACCGATGAACTGTTCGCCCTGGTCAGCCAGCACGACAGGCAACAGTTCAATCGCTGGTACGCCCTGGGTGTGGGCCTGACGTTCTACATCGCCTGGAACCTCTTCACCCTGGCGGGCATCGTGCTGGGCAGCAGCATTCCGGGCCTGGAACACCTGGGGCTGGACTTCTCCATCGCGGCCACCTTCATCGCCCTGATCACCCCGGTGGTGCGCAACGTGCCGACCGTGGTCTGCGTCGCGGTCTCGCTGTTCTGCTCGGTGCTGTTCAGCTACTGGCAATGGGGCTCGGCCCTGGTGCTGTCGGGGCTGGCCGGCATGACCGCCGGGTTTATCTGCAACAAATTCCATGGAGCACGCACATGATGGTCTGGGCAGTTATTTTCGGCATGGGCGTGCTGGTGTTTCTCAACCGCTATGTGTTCCTCGAACCGCGTCTGCCGGTGCGCCTGAGCAGCAATGCCCGGCAGTTCCTCGGCTTCGCCGTGCCGGGCATGCTGACCGCGATCTGCGGGCCGATCGTGTTCATGCCGGACAAGCAACTGAACCTGCAATGGGACAACCCCTACCTGATCAGTTCGCTGGTGGCCGTCGGCCTGGTGCTGTACACCCGCAACACCCTGCTCAGCATGTTGTTGAGCATGGGCTTTTTCTTTTTGCTGCGTTGGTGGCTGTAAGTCGGGCGCGGGAAATTGTTCTACGCTTGAAGTTGATGACCGATCCCTTTTCAGGAAGAGAGGTGAGCACATGGCAACAGAGCAAAAACAACCGCGTCCGGATGTAGACGAGGATGAACCGACGGAAGAAGAAATCGAACAGCAGAAGCGTTCGACTCCGGACTGGAAACATCCCGATGATGGCAAGGATTTGTCGGAACCTGACCGCAAGTTCTAAGAAACCTGCGAACACTGCAACTGTGTAGGAGAGAGCTTGCTCGCGAAAAACTCGAGATCGCCGCGGGGCATCTGGTACCCCGCGTCATCGTTGACGACCATCGCGAGCAAGCCCGCTCCTACAGGGTTGCGTTTATTCCAGCAGCGGCGGGAAATCAGGGTGCGTGGCCCGATAACCCAGCTTCCTGTCAATCCAGGCGTTCAGTTCGTTGACCATCACCGGGGGCTTGCCCGGATAGCTTTCGAGTATTGAACTCAGGACTTCTTTGATATTGGGAATGGAAAGCAAGTTACGGGTCTGTATGTATTGCCCGATGAAACAGTCGAGTTGGTAGTGCTCTGTCTTTGTAAGATAAATGCACGCCAGACTCGCGACTTGATCAATTGTAAAATCGTCGCGCAATTGAGTTCTCTGCAAGGCTTGATGTATGGGATTTCCTTAGTTGTTGACTCTTTGGTCAATTGGTATGCCACTCGGCAATACGGCGCGAATCCTAGCGGCAGCGCCGACAAATGTATGTAAGACCATGACGTTGTCTGACAAGCGGTGGAAGCATCAAAGTGCCATGATTTTACAGGTGTTATTCCTTCAAAGCGTCAATCAATCCGGGCCCCTGATTCCTGACATTGCCCACCGCCTTGTCGACCCGGTACCACTCAAAAGCGCCACTGTCTTCGCCCTGTAGCAGCGCCATCTGCTCGGCACGTTCCCTGGGCGTCGCCGGGTCCAGCCATTCCCGCGCCAGTTCGGCGTTGAACACCACCGGTCGACGATCATGCACGTCCAGCATGCCGCCCGCGCTGTCGGCGGTGATGATGACAAAGCCGTCGTCGTCCCTCGGGGCTGCACCGCCCATCGGGAATTGCCCGATCGCCGCACAGAAGATCGGCCCCTGGTCGCGTCGGCGAATCAGCCAGGGTTGCCGGGTGCCGTCCCCGGCATCGACCCATTCGAACCAGTTGTCCACCGGGCAGATGGCGCGATGGGGCCAGATCGCTCGAAAGAACGGGCCGTGGGCGACTTTCTCCACCCGCGCATTGATCGGCGCCGCCCGATCCTTCGCCCAGTGCGGTCGCCAGCCCCAGCGCTGCGAGTCGGCGTGCAGGCCGTCGTTCTCCAGGTGCAACAGCGCGAGCTGGGCGGTAGGCGCGGCGTTGTAGCGCCCCAGCGGCTGATCGCCGACCTGGTTGAGCAAGGCATCGGGAATGCTCAGCACCGCCACGAAATCGTGGATGCCCCGGTATTGCGACAATCGTCCACACATCGATCGAACCCTCTTGCTGGATTGTTGAGCATAGATGTTTGAACAATCTGCGTTCAGCCGAGCGCTGTAGGAGCCGGCTTGCTGGCGATGCGATGGTGGCCGTAACGCCGCCATCGCTGGCTGGCCCTGGCGAACTGTGCCAACGCCCGGGCGAGCACCGGAACCAAACACTCTGTACCTTATCCAACCTCGGC
This sequence comes from Pseudomonas sp. PLMAX, assembly GCF_046042685.1. Taxonomy (NCBI): domain Bacteria; kingdom Pseudomonadati; phylum Pseudomonadota; class Gammaproteobacteria; order Pseudomonadales; family Pseudomonadaceae; genus Pseudomonas; species Pseudomonas sp. PLMAX. The sequence goes on from NZ_CP064949.1 coordinate 2,709,652, forward strand.
CCGCCGCTCTGTGCGGGCAGTTCTGGCTCAAGGCAAAACATGAAACAGCTGCTCAAGGTTCTATCGGTGTGCGCCCTGGCAGTCGGTCTGCTGGGCTGTATTGCCGCCCCCATTGAAATGACGTCGCAAACCGAACAGGCGTTGCGCGCGCAACCACCGATCCGCTTTCTGCTGACGTTCGACGACGGGCCCAGCGCCTCGAGTTTCTGGAACCCGACCGAGACCGTGCTCGACAGCCTGGCGATCAATCCCGTGCAACCCGGGATCAAGGCGGTATTTTTCGTCCAGACCCGCGCCCCACGGGCCGGCGCCAGTGACATCGGGCGGGCGGTCATGCACCGCGAACGTGATGCCGGGCACATCCTGGCATTCCACACGGCCACGCCTTCGCACACCAATCATCGCTCCCTCGACGATCAGGAACTGGAGCAGGCGCTCAACGAGGGGTGTGCCGACATCGCCGCGATCACCGGCGCGCCGCCGACCCTGTTGCGCCCGCCATTCTGGAGCTACGACAAACGCACGTTCGCCGCCTACCAGCAGCATGGCCTGCATGTGCTGCTGACCGACCTGAGCGCCAACGACGGCAAGATCTGGGGCTTCAACGCCAGCCCCCGGCGGCGCGCCCATATGCTGCGTTCGATGTCCGAGGTGCGCGAGCGCATTGCCCGCGGCGAGCTACCGGTGGTGGATGGGGTGATTCCGGTGGTGGTGACTTTCCACGACCTCAATCGCTACACCGCCCGGCATGCCCGCGAGTACCTGCAGATCCTGCTCGACAGTGCACGGGCGACAGGGGTGAGCGTCGCCCCGATGGCGTTTTACGACGACACCGCCGCGCTGCAACGGGCCGCCATGGCGCGCACGCTGCGCGACAGTTCACAGCCGGCGCAATTACCGGGGATCTGGAACTGGATCTGGAAAGACAACAGTCATTGATGAAGTGGATAACACTAATGGACTGGCGCACATTTGGCCAAACGCATCTATTCTGATTGGATCCGTTCTGATCAACCCGCCACGGAGGCAACGGCCATGGTCGCCATTTCAGCCCTTTGCAACATTCTGGAGTCCGGTTTTAAGCCCCTGGCCTGTCAATGCACGGAGAGCGGTGGGCTGCTGCGGATCGAGGTCTTTGATCCCGCCAGCGGGCAAGTCAAGCTGATGCTTGCTGGCGTATCGACCGAGCAGTTGACCAGCATGCGGGCCATCTCCGACTTCATCGGTGAACTGCGCACCGAGATGAGCGCCGGGCGCCGGGCATTCGCCGGTTAAACACGGCGCGTGATCGTATGTGGCAATAGTTCGTCGATCACCCGCAAACAATGGTTCAACCCCGGTGACACGTCACCCACCCGCCGACTGAGAATGATCGGCGAGGTGGCGTTGTCTTCCAGCAGCGGGGTGAAACCGATGTCGTCGCGGTGCAGCAACTGCACCGAGGCCGGCACCAGGGTGATGCCTATCCCGGCCCCCACCAGCCCGATCGCCGTCTGCAGCTCGTTGGTCCATTGCGCCACATGGATGCTCACCCCATAGGATTCGAACAGCGCGATCACGTGGTCGGCGTAGCTGGGGCGCGGGTTGCCGGGGTACAGCACGAAGGGCTCCTTGGCCAGGTCGCGCAGGCTGACAGGGCCCGCCAGCAACGGGTGACCGGCGGGCAGGGCGGCCACCAGGCGGTCTTCGGTGAGCACGGTCTGGACGATGGCCGGGTCGTCGATGCGGATGCGGCCGAAACCGACGTCGATGCGCCCGGCCTTGAGCGCCTGGACCTGCTGCAGCGTGGTCATCTCCGACAGCCCGAGTTCCAGCTCCAGCGGCTCGCCGCTGCGCAAGCGGCGAATCAATTGCGGCAGCACGCCGTACAGCGTCGATGGCGCAAAGCCGATACCCAGCCAGGTCTTTTCCCCCAGGCCAATGCGTCGCGTGTTGTCGCAGACCTTGTGCAACTGGTCGAGCAGGGCGGTGGAGTGCTCATGGAAAAACCGCCCTGCGTCGGTCAGCTTCAGCGGCCGGCCGCGCTCGAGCAGCATCACCCCCAGTTCATCTTCCAGTTGCTGGATTTGTCGACTCAAGGGCGGCTGGGCGATGTGCAGCCGTTCGGCGGCGCGGGTGAAATTGAGGGTTTGAGCCAACACCTGAAAGTAACGCAGGTGACGCAGTTCCATGGAGCCTCCGGATCTTCAGCGGTTGCATACCTTGAAGGTATCAAGCCAGACCAATTCTATATTGGCCGCCCGGAAAAAGCCGTATGAGAATCGGGCTCAGAACTTCAAGAACCTGACGGGTATCGAAATGCTTGCTACAGCCATTGAATCGATCGAGACGATCATCGTCGATCTGCCGACCATCCGCCCGCACAAGCTGGCGATGCACACCATGCAGAACCAGACCCTGGTGGTGATTCGCGTGCGCTGTGCCGATGGCATCGAAGGCATCGGTGAATCCACCACCATCGGTGGCCTGGCCTATGGCAACGAAAGCCCCGACAGCATCAAGACCAACATCGACAAACACTTCGCGCCTTTGCTGATCGGCCAGGACAGCAGCAATGTGAATGCCGCGATGTTGCGCCTCGAGCGCAGCATCCGTGGCAACACCTTCGCCAAATCCGGTATCGAAACCGCACTGCTCGACGCCCTGGGCAAACGCCTGGGCCTGCCGGTCAGCCAGTTGCTGGGCGGCCGCGTGCGTGACTCGCTGCCCGTGGCCTGGACCCTGGCCAGCGGCGACACCGAGAAGGACATCGCCGAAGCGGAAAAAATGCTCGACCTGCGCCGCCACCGCATCTTCAAGCTGAAGATCGGTGCCGGCGAGGTCAATCGCGACCTTGCCCATGTGATCGCGATCAAGAAAGCCCTCGGCGATCGCGCGAGCGTTCGGGTCGACGTCAACCAGGCCTGGGACGAAGCGGTGGCCTTGCGTGCCTGCCGAATCCTGGGCACCAATGGCATCGACCTGATCGAACAGCCGATCTCGCGCAACAACCGCGCGGGCATGGCACGCCTGAATGCCATGAGCCCGGCGCCGATCATGGCCGACGAATCCATCGAGTGCGTGGAAGATGCCTTCAACCTGGCACGCGAAGGCGCGGCCTCGGTGTTTGCCCTGAAGATCGCCAAGAACGGCGGCCCACGCGCCGTGTTGCGCACCGCCTCGATCGCCGAAGCGGCCGGGATCGCCCTGTACGGCGGCACCATGCTCGAAGGCGGAATCGGCACCATGGCCTCGGCCCATGCCTTTGTCACCCTGAACAAACTGGCGTGGGACACCGAGCTGTTCGGCCCGCTGCTGCTGACCGAGGACATCCTCAGCGAGCCGCTGGTCTATCGCGATTTCGAACTGCATGTCCCCAACACGCCAGGCCTGGGCCTGAGCCTGGATGAGGAGCGCCTGGCGTTCTTCCGTCGCGACAAGACTATTCATCAAGCCTGAGGAGAGCATTATGCTGTTCCACGTAAAAATGACCGTGAACCTGCCGGTCGACATGAATCCCGAAGCGGCGGCCAGGCTCAAGGCCGACGAAAAGGCCCTGGCCCAGCGCCTGCAGGAGCAGGGCAAGTGGCGTCATCTGTGGCGCATCGCCGGGCACTATGCCAACTACAGCGTGTTCGATGTAGACAGCGTCCAGGAGCTGCATGACCTGCTGATGCAACTGCCGCTGTTTCCGTACATGGCCATCGAGATCGACGCGATGTGCCGGCATCCTTCTTCCATCCGTGACGACGACCGCTGAGCCCAGCCTGTCCAGCGCTACGCTAATAATTACAAGATGAGGAACCCCTGATGAACGTAAAGATTTCCCACACTGCCGAAGTCCAGAAATTTCTCGAAGAGGCCAGCGGCCTGCACAACGATGCCGGCAGCCCACGCACCAAGGCCTTGATCTACCGCATCCTGCGTGACTCGGTGAACATCATCGAAGACCTGGCCGTGACCCCGGAAGAGTTCTGGAAAGCGGTCAACTACCTGAACGTGCTGGGTGCGCGCCAGGAAGCCGGGCTGGTGGTGGCCGGTCTTGGCCTTGAGCACTATCTTGACCTGTTGATGGACGCCGAAGACGAGCAGGCCGGCAAGTCCGGCGGCACCCCGCGCACCATCGAAGGCCCGCTGTACGTGGCCGGTGCACCGCTGTCCCAAGGCGAAGCCCGCCTGGATGACGGCGTCGACCCGGGTGTGACCCTGTTCATGCAAGGCCGCGTGTTCAACACCGCTGGCGAGCCCCTGGCCGGTGCCGTGGTCGACGTGTGGCACGCCAACACCGGTGGTACCTACTCGTACTTCGACCCTACGCAATCGGAATTCAACCTGCGTCGCCGCATCGTCACCGACGCCGAAGGCCGCTACCGTTTCCGCAGCATCGTGCCGTCGGGTTATGGCTGCCCACCGGACGGTCCGACCCAGCAACTGCTCGATCAACTGGGCCGTCATGGCCAGCGCCCGGCGCACGTGCACTTCTTCATTTCCGCGCCGGACCATCGCCACCTGACCACCCAGATCAACCTGGATGGTGAGAAATACCTGCATGACGATTTCGCCTACGCCACCCGTGACGAGCTGATCGCCAAGATCACTTTCAGCGACGATCAACAGCGCGCGGCGGCCCATGGTGTGAGCGGTCGTTTTGCCGAAATCGAGTTCGATTTCACCCTGCAGTCGACCGCCCAGCCTGAAGAGCAGCAGCGCCACGAGCGGGTTCGCGCACTGGAAGACTGATAGCAACCCCCCTTGTGGGAGCGGGCTTGCTCGCGAAGGCGGTTTAACATTCAACACTTATGTTGACTGTCACTCCGCCTTCGCGAGCAAGCCCGCTCCCACAAGGGGTTTCTGGTTAACGGTCTGGATTATCCCGAGCGAATGACCCAGTGTTCTAGAATGTCCCGACGCAAACCATAATAACAACGAGAGTGACCCGATGATGCAAACTCAACTGTTGAGTCAGCGCAGCAGAGTATTCGACCAGGCCGACCCCTACGCGGTGTCCGGCTACGTCAATCAGCACGTCGGTAACCACTGCATCCTCATGCCCCGTGCCGGCCGCCCTTTGGCCAGCCTCGATCATCGTAAATTCGCCAGTCTCGACCTGTGCCGCATCAGCTACGGCGCCAGTGTGCGGGTGACCTCCGGCGCGCTGGAGAGCATTTACCACCTGCAAGTGCTGCTGCGCGGCAACTGCCTGTGGCGCGGTCACGGCCAGGAGCACTACTTCGCCCCCGGCGAACTGTTGCTGATCAACCCCGACGATCCGGTGGACCTGACATATTCCGCCGATTGCGAAAAATTCATCCTCAAAGTCCCCACCCGTTTGTTTGAGTCCGTCTGCGATGAGCAGCGCTGGCGCTATCCGGGGCAGGGCGTGCGGTTCCTGGAAAACCGTTATCAGCTCAATGAACTGGAAGGCTTCGTCAACCTGCTGGCGATGATCTGCCAGGAGGCCGAATCCAGCGAGCAGATCCCCAGGGTGCAGGAGCATTACACGCAAATCATCGTCAGCAAGATGCTCAGTCTGATGAAGACCAACGTCTGTCGCCTTGAACTGGGCTCGCAGACGGCTACCTTCGAGGCGATTGCCGACTACATCGCCAATAACCTCAAGCAGGACATCGACAGCGAAGAGCTGGCGCGCCAGGCGCACATGAGCTTGCGCTCGTTGTATGGCCTGTTCGAACGCAACGCCGGCCTGACGCCGAAAAACTACCTGCGCCAGAAACGCCTGGAACGCATCAACGCCTGCCTGAGCGACCCGACCTGCAACGTGCGCAACGTCACCGAAGTGGCGATGGACTACGGCTTCCTGCACCTGGGCCGGTTCTCCGACAGCTACCGCAAGCAGTTCGGCGAGTTGCCGTCCGACACCCTCAAGCGCCGCCACTGAGTCAACCTGATCCTAGGAGGAGCTGGCTTGCCAGCGAAGGCGGCGTATCAGGCGACATTGAAGTTGCCTGACCCACCGCTTTCGCTGGCAAGCCAGCTCCTACAAGGGGGCGGTGTCCATCCCAAGCCCCTGCACAAAACGGATAAAGGTCTGCACCCCGCGGATAGTCCGCCCCATCGCCCCGTCCTAGCATGACCCCTGCCTGGACAATAACAATGGAGGCGGCGGCCATGACCCTGCGACCCGAATATTTGCAATCCCTGCTTGAAGACGATCCAGAGCAGGGCCTCTATCGCTGCAAACGCGAGATGTTCACCGACCCCCGGTTGTTCGATCTGGAGATGGAACACATCTTCGAAGGCAACTGGCTTTACCTGGCGCACGAAAGCCAGATCCCCAACATCAACGATTTCTACACCACCACCATGGGGCGCCAGTCGATCTTCATCGCGCGCAACAAGGACGGTGTGCTCAACGCCTTCATCAACGCCTGCAGTCATCGCGGCGCGACCCTGTGCCGGCACAAGTCCGGCAACAAAAGCTCGTACACCTGCCCGTTCCACGGCTGGACGTTCAACAACTCCGGCAAGCTGCTCAAGGTCAAGGACCCGGCCAACGCCGGCTACCCGTCGAGCTTCAACTGCGAAGGCTCCCACGACCTGACCAAAGTCGCGCGCTTTGAATCCTATCGCGGCTTCCTGTTCGGCAGCCTCAAGGCCGATGTGTTGCCGTTGGTCGAGCACCTGGGCGAGTCGGCGAAGATCATCGACATGATCGTCGACCAGTCCACCGACGGCCTGGAAGTGCTGCGCGGTTCTTCCAGCTACATCTACGAAGGCAACTGGAAACTCACCGCCGAAAACGGTGCCGACGGTTACCACGTCAGCTCCGTGCACTGGAACTATGCTGCCACCCAGAACCAGCGCAAACAGCGTGAAGCCGGTGACACCAACCCGACCATGAGCGCCGGCAGCTGGGCCAAGCAGGGCGGTGGTTTCTATTCCTTCGACAAGGGCCACATGCTGCTCTGGACCCGCTGGGCCAACCCCGAGGACCGTCCGCTGTACGAGCGTCGCGATGAGCTGGCGCAAGACTTCGGCAAGGCCCGCGCCGACTGGATGATCGAGAACTCGCGCAACCTGTGCCTGTACCCCAACGTCTACCTGATGGACCAGTTCAGCTCGCAGATCCGTATCGCCCGGCCGATCTCGGTCAACCGCACCGAAATCACCATCTACTGCATCGCCCCCAAGGGCGAAAGCGATCACGCGCGTTCGAGCCGGATTCGTCAGTACGAAGACTTCTTCAACGTCAGCGGCATGGCCACGCCGGACGACCTGGAAGAGTTCCGCTCCTGCCAGACCAGCTACCAGGGCAGCGTCACCACCTGGAACGACATGTCCCGTGGCGCCGAACACTGGATCGAAGGCGCTGATGACGCGGCCAAGGAAATCGACCTGCACCCGCTGCTCAGCGGCGTGCGCACCGAAGACGAAGGCCTGTTCGTGCTGCAACACAAGTATTGGCAGCAGACCATGCTCAAGGCCCTGGCGGCCGAGCAGTCGAAACTGATCGCCGTGGAGGATGTGTTATGACGATTTCCTATGAAGCGGTGCGCGATTTCCTCTACCGCGAAGCGCGTTACCTCGATGACCGCCAGTGGGACGAGTGGCTGGAACTGTATGCCCCCGGCGCGACCTACTGGATGCCGTCCTGGGACGACAACGACGAACTGACCGAAGACCCGCAGCGGGAAATCTCGCTGATCTGGTACGGCAACCGCACCGGCCTCGAAGACCGCATCTTCCGCATCAAGACCGAGCGTTCCAGTGCCACCGTGCCGGACACCCGCACGTCCCACAACATCAGCAACATCGAGCTGCTGGAACAAGCCGACGGCCTGTGCAAGGTGCGCTTCAACTGGCACACCCTGAGCTTTCGCTACAAGACCGTCGACAGCTATTTCGGCAGCAGTTTCTACACCCTTGACGTACGCGGTGAAAACCCGCTGATCAAGGCCAAGAAAGTGATCCTGAAGAACGACTACGTTCGCCAGGTCATCGATGTTTACCACTTGTGAGGCTGCCGTCATGACCCATTCCATTGCGTTCAACTTCGAAGACGGCGTCACCCGGTTCATCGACGCCAATGCCGGCGAAACCGTGGCCGATGCCGCGTACCGCCAGGGCATCAATATTCCGCTGGACTGCCGTGACGGCGCCTGCGGCACCTGCAAGTGTTTTGCCGAAGCGGGCAGCTACGACCTGGGCGATGAGTACATCGAAGACGCCTTAAGCCCCGAAGAAGCCGGGCAAGGTTATGTCCTGACCTGCCAGATGCGCGCCAAGAGCGATTGCGTGGTGCGGGTGCCGGTGTCCTCGGAGGTCTGCCGCACCAGCCAGGCCAGCTATGACGCTACCATCAGCGCCGTGCGCCAGTTGTCCGACAGCACCATTGCCCTGTCGATCAAGGGCGAGTCCTTGAGCAAGCTGGCGTTCCTGCCAGGCCAGTATGTGAACCTGGGCATTCCCGGCAGCGAGCAGACCCGCGCCTATTCGTTCAGCTCGTTGCAGCGCGACGGTGAAGTCAGCTTCCTGATTCGCAACGTGCCCGGCGGCCTGATGAGCAGCTTCCTCACCGGCATGGCCAAGGCCGGCGACAGCATGAGCCTGGCCGGGCCCCTGGGCAGTTTCTATCTGCGCGATATCCGCCGGCCGTTGTTGCTGCTGGCGGGCGGTACCGGGCTGGCGCCGTTCACCGCGATGCTGGAGAAGATCGCCGAGCAGGGCAGTGAACACCCGCTGCACCTGATCTACGGCGTGACCCACGACTTCGACCTGGTGGAACTCGACCGCCTGGAAGCCTTCGCCGCCCGCATCCCCAACTTCACCTACAGCGCCTGCGTGGCCAGCCCCGATAGCCAGCACCCGCGCAAGGGCTACGTGACCCAGCACATCGAACCCAGGCACCTCAATGATGGCGACGTAGATCTGTACCTGTGCGGCCCGCCGCCGATGGTCGAAGCGGTCAGCCAGTTCATCCGTGAACAGGGCATTGCGCCGGCCAATTTCTACTACGAGAAATTCGCCGCCAGCGCGGCCTGAACCCACTCCATACGACGACGCCTCCCTGTAGGAGCTGCCGCAGGCTGCGATCTTTTGATTATGTTTTTTACAATCAAGATCAAACGATCGCAGCCTGCGGCAGCTCCTACAGGGGGCGGCGTGTGAGGTACACATGAACAGATTCCACGACAAAGTCGCGCTGATCACCGGGGCGGCCCAGGGCATCGGGCGGTGCGTTGCCGAGCGCATGGCCGCTGAAGGCGCGAAGCTGATCCTGGTCGATCGCTCCGACCTGGTGTTCGAAGTGCAGCAACAACTGGCCCCGCACAGCCAGGTCCTGGCCCTGACCGCCGACCTTGAGCAATACGAGGAATGCAACCGGGTCATGCAAACCGCCATCGAGCGTTTCGCTCGTCTCGATGTGCTGGTCAACAACGTCGGCGGGACCATCTGGGCCAAGCCGTTCGAGCACTACGAAGCGGCGCAGATCGAGGCCGAGGTGCGCCGTTCGCTGTTCCCGACCCTGTGGTGCTGCCATGCCGCCTTGCCGTACATGTTGGAGCAGGGCAGTGGCGCGATCGTCAACGTGTCGTCGATCGCCACCCGCAGCGTCAACCGTGTGCCCTACGGCGCTGCAAAGGGCGGGGTGAATGCGCTGACCGCGTGCCTGGCGTTCGAAACCGCCGGTCGCGGCGTTCGGGTCAACGCCACAGCACCCGGCGGCACCGAGGCACCGCCGCGGCGAGTGCCGCGCAATGCGGCCGAGCAGACTGAGCAAGAGAAGGTCTGGTACCAGCAGATCGTCGATCAGACCCTCGACAGCAGTTTGATGAAGCGTTACGGCACGCTGGATGAGCAGGCCGGCGCCATTCTGTTCCTCGCCAGCGACGAGGCGTCCTACATCACCGGCATGATCATGCCGGTGGGCGGTGGCGATCAGGGCTGAGGCGGGTGAACTACAGGCGACGCCGAAATGCGCTGATGATCCGCAGCGTGGCGTCGCTGGGGTTCAGGTTCTGCACCGAATCCAGCGGGTACCAGAGGCAATCGAAAATCTCGTTTAGCGGTCGCGCCTGCTCCGCATCGAGCAACGATGCTTCGTAGACATGGTGTCGGGTGCCCCCTGTTTCGAGTTCCATCAGGTACAGCATATCCTCGGCGCCCAGCCCTGTTTCTTCCTGCAACTCGCGCAATGCAGCATCCTGCACGGTCTCACCGCGCTCGACCTTGCCGCCGGGCAACATCCAGCGACTTCTGGCCTTGCGCACCATGAGGATATGGCGGTCGTGCTCGCAAATGACGGTTGCACGTACTTTCATCTGTTCATTCAATCCAGGCTGTCACATAAGTGTAACAAAAATGCAATATTCGGGCCGTAATCCATTGCAAGCTTTCCTGGACATTTTGAACAACAAAGGTGTCTAAAAGTGCAATCTCGCTGCCACTGGCCTGACTCGACGTCTGGTCGGCCTCTTCACGGCAGGGGGGTGTAAGGTAGGCAAGTCAACCCTGTGATCACTGCCAAGATGGAGGTGACTATGAGCGTTCCGATGTTGAACAAGATGCACATGAACGGCTATGACGTTCTGAGTGTGAACAACGGCCCATGGCGGGTCTGCACCCAGGGCGACCGGCTGGGCTCGTTTGCCAGTCGGGAAGAGGCGCTGGCCTTTGCGGCTGCGCTGCCGGGTTATAAAGCCCGCTCAACCAAGCCTCGCAATCAGCAAGCGACATGAAGGCAGGCTCAGGGCCCAGGTCCTATGGAAACCGGGTCTTGATTGCGCAACCAATGTGGGAGCGAACAGCTCCCACAATTGGTCCCTGTAGAACTCGACAAAAATAATCTGCAAGAAAACCCGGCGCCGTTGCACAGAAGGGGATTGGTCCCCGATCCGAGCAACGCCATGCCCCATTACTTCGACAACGCCCACCGTGCAGAAATCGACAGCTTGTGCCAACGCCTGACCGCTCGCACCGAGTGGCCGACCTGGCTGCTGCTGATCGGCGTGTACGCCGGCTGGTTCGGCATCATGCTGGGCAGTCACTGGTTGGGCCTGTGGTGCAGCACGTTGTTGTTGATCCCGTTGCTGGTGCTCTGGTTGTCGCTGCAGCACGAACTGCTGCACGGTCATCCCACCCGCTGGGTATGGCTGAACAAGATCCTCGGCTACGCGCCGTTCGCCGTGTGGTATCCCTACACCCTGTATCGCGACAGCCATCTGTTGCATCACCGCGATGAAGACCTGACCCTGCCGGGCCGTGATCCGGAAAGCCGCTACCTGAGCGCCGGGCAGTGGCAGGGCAGTTCGGTGTTCGAACAAGGCCTGCACTGGCTGAACAAAACCGTGCTGGGGCGTTTCCTCCTGGGCGCTCCGCTGGCTTTGCTGGCGCTGGCAAGGGAAGAACTGCAGCGTTTGAAGGCGGGTGAGCGACAGGCCTGGTTGATGTGGATGAGCCACGGCACGTTGACCCTGTTGATGTTGCTGTTCATCGCCCGCTACAGCGTGCTGCCGGTGTGGCATTACCTGTTGCTGGTCAGCGTGCCGGCGCTGTCGATTGCCATGATTCGCTCCTACTACGAACACCGGCCCCATGCCGCGCCCGAGCACAGGACGGTCCTCAATGAAGCCGCCTGGCCGTGGCGCTGGCTGTTCCTGAACCTCAACCTGCACCTGGTGCACCACGATTTGCCGGGGCTGCCCTGGTACGACTTGCCCCGCGCTTATCAGGCGCGCCGCGAGCAATGGCTGGCGCGCAGCGGCGGGTTCCTGGTGCAGGGTTATGGCCAGTTATGGCGCCGGCACGGGGTGAAGGCCATCGACAGCCCGCGGCACCCTTTTCACTGATTGCGAATGAATTCCCGGAATATTTCGATGACACAACACCTGGCTGAATTACTGATGTACGTCGCCCCCGAACCGGTCCGCCAAGCCAACGAACGCTGGCTGGCACTCATCCTCCAGCAACTGGGCGCCACGCGCCGCGATGCCGAGGGCCTTGCGCTGATGGACCTGTGGCTGTCGCCGCACTTGCTGCTGACGCAAACCTGCGGCTACCCGCTGATGACCGTGTTGCGTGGGCGAGTGCGGGTCATCGGTCGTCCTCGTTACGAACTGCCGGACGCCAGCGGCGGCAATCACTGCAGCCTGTTGCTCAGTCGCGCCGATGATCCACGGCGCAGCTTGCCCGCATTTCGCGGCAGCCGTGGCGTGATCAACGGCGAAGATTCCAACAGCGGCATGAACCTGCTGCGTCACCGCCTGGCTGCGCTGCAGCGAGAGGGGCAGTTTTTTGCCCGTGTCGGAATCAGCGGCAGCCACCGGGAAAGCCTGCGCTGGTTGCGTGAAGACAAAGCGGACCTGGCGGCCATCGACAGCGTGACCTTTGCCTATCTGGCGCGACACGCCGAAGACGAAGTGGCTGGCTTGCGAATAGTCGGTCGCAGTGCGTTCAGCCCGACCTTGCCGTTCATCACGGCCGCGAGCGCCACCGATGAACAGGTCGCGGAGCTGCAGCAGGTGATGAACATGACGCTGCAGCAATTGCCCGAAGTCAGGGAAATCCTGAGACTGCAGGAGGTTTTGCCGGCCAGCGAAAGCGACTATCAAATCGTTCTCGACTATCAGCGAGAGGCCGAGGATTTGGGGTATGGACGATTAAGGTAGGCAGGATCTTCACCTGTAGGAGTTGTCTCGCGAAGCGAGGCTGCGATCTTTTGACCTTAAAAGGAATATAAAAATTCTTTTTTAGTATTATTAATGAATAAGGCTCCTTGCTAGGATCGCGCCACCGGATCACCGGACATTCTGCGACCCCTAACCTTGGAGCCTCTATGTCCGGCACCGACCTTTCCCATCGCAACGACGTGGGCGCATTGTTCCGCGCCCATCACCCTTGGCTGTGCGCTCGGTTGCGCCGGCACCTGGGCGCCAGTTCCAGCGTCGAAGACATCGCGGCCGAGACCTTCCTGCAGTTGCTCGAATCGCCAGCACTGAACCCGATCCGCGAGCCCCGCGCCTTGCTCACCACCATTGCCCAGCGCTTGCTCTATCAGCTCTGGCGCCGTCGCGACCTGGAACGCCAGCACCTCGAACAGTTGCAACAGGTTGATCAACAGCAAGCGATCTCGCCTGAAGAACAGGCGCAACTGACTCAAACATTACATGGCCTCGACCGCACCCTTGAACGCTTGCCGGGCAAGGTTCGGGCGACCTTCCTGTTGTCGCGAGTCGACGGCCTGTCCTACCCGCAGATTGCCGCCCGATTGGGCATTTCCCAACGCTCGGTCAGCGATTACATGACGCGCTCCCAAGCCCTGTGTGCCCGGCACAGCGCCAACCAACCCTTGAATTCCCTGAACTGGAGGTCTGCATGAAATCGCTCAAAACCTTGCTCGGCAGTTCGCTGCTGGCCCTGAGCCTGGTGGCAACCCAGGTTCCGGCTACAGAAAAAGCCGCGCCGATCCACTTCGGCGACATCACCTGGGAAAGCGGCAGCCTGATCACCGAGATCCTGCGCTTGATCGTCGAGAAAGGTTACGGCTACCCGACCGATACCTTGCCGGGCAGCACCGTCAGCCTCGAAGCGGCACTGGCCAAAAACGATATCCAGGTGATCGGCGAAGAGTGGGCCGGGCGCAGTCCGGCGTGGGTCAAAGCCGCTGCGCAGGGCAAAGTGTTCGGTCTGGGCGACACGGTCAAAGGCGCCACCGAAGGCTGGTGGGTGCCGGAATACGTGATCAAGGGCGACCCTGAACGTGGCATCAAGCCCCTGGCCCCGGAACTGAAATCCGTCGCCGACCTGGCTCGCTACAAGGACGTGTTCCGCGACCCGGAAGACCCGGGCCGCGGACGCTTCCTCAACAGCCCGACCGGCTGGACCTCGGAGATCGTCAACAGCCAGAAGCTCAAGGCCTATGGCCTGACCGACAGCTTCGTCAACTTCCGCACCGGATCGGGTGCGGCACTGGATGCCGAGGTGGCGTCATCGATCCGTCGCGGCAAACCGGTGCTGTTCTACTACTGGTCGCCGACGCCGTTGCTGGGGCGTTTCAAACTGGTGAAACTCGACGAGCCGGCGTTCGACGCCGAAGCCTGGAAGACCCTGGCCGACGCCAACAACCCGCATCCAAAGGGCACCCGGTCAATGCCGGCGAGCCTGGCGATCGGCGTGTCCGCGCCTTTCAAGGCGCAGTACCCGGACCTGGTGGCGTTCTTCGAAAAGGTCGACCTGCCGATCGACCTGCTCAACCATACCCTCGGCCAAATGAGCGAAAAGCGCCTGCAACCGCGTCAGGTGGCAGAAGCCTTCCTGCGGGATCAGCCGCAGGTGTGGAAGGGCTGGGTGCCGGAGGAGGTGGCTGAGCGTGTCACCGCGAAATTGTAAGCGGATTTTCCGGTGTGAGCGTACGGGCGCCGATTGTCGCACCTGTTATTTCTGACAGTAGACAGAAAGTTTAACTAAATGGACTCTGTTTTACACTCGCGCTACATCTCCTCAGCGTTTAAAAGTCGACCATGCTATCCATATACAGAGCTGGAAAACTGCCCAGAACTCAAATTGATCATCTTGCGAGACATAATCATGAACACCGTGCTCTGCCGCTATCAATACGACCCGTTGGACCAGTTGATCAACACGTCACCTGCGACTCAAGACACCACCATGCGCTTCTACAACAGATCTCGCCTGACCACTGAAATACAAGGGCAGATCAAGCGCAGCTACTTCCAGTACGACCACTTGCCCCTCGCGCAACGTCAGCTTCAAGGCCAATCATCCGACACCATTTTGCTCGCCACAGATTCTCAGCGTTCGGTGCTGCACGCCGTCACCAGCGGGCAGCGCACCCCTATGGCGTACTCGCCATACGGCCACCGCCCAGCGGTAAACGGACACCCCGGTTTGCTCGGCTTCAACGGCGAACAGCCGGATCCGGAGACGGGGCACTATCCATTGGGTAATGGCTACCGGGCATTTAATCCCGGGTTGATGCGCTTCAATAGTCCTGACAGTTTGAGTCCGTTTGATGAGGGCGGGTTGAATGCGTATGCCTATGCTTTGGGCAACCCGGCTAACAGGATTGATCCAACAGGTCACTTTTCATTTAGTACTGCGGCACGCCTTTTATTCGGGGGGAGCGGTATAGTGGGAGGTGGATTAGGGCTAGCAGGTATTTTTACTGAAAATGAGGACCTTACGTCCTGGACTTGCCCCTACAAAACCGGACACCAACTCCCCGTTAAATTGATGCAGCTGCCAAGCGCCTGAACTCCCTCGGTGAGCGATAGTTCAAAGCGCTGTGCGGATGCTGCTCGTTGTAATGCTCAAAGGCAATTGCCAGGTTACGTAGCGCCGTTTCTCGATCTGGCTTGGGCATGTGCGCCACATAATCCCGCTTGATCGTCTTCACGAAGCTCTCGGCCATGCCGTTGCTCTGCGGGCTGCGCACCGGTGTGGTCAATGGCTGCAAGCCGATCTGTCGAGCAAACAGGCGTGTCTGTTCAGCGGTGTACGCCGAGCCGTTGTCGCTTAGCCATTGAACTGGCGTGGCGGGCAGTCGATCACCAAAACGCTTCTCCACGCTTTCCAACATCAGGTCGCGAATATCATCGCCGCTGTACCCGGTCGGGCTCGCAACCCAGCCGATGGCTTCGCGATCACAGCAATCGAGGGCGAAGGTCACGCTCAGTTTGGCGCCGTCCTCACAACGGAACTCAAAGCCGTCCGAGCACCAACGCGTATCGCTGGTTTCCACCGCAATACGGCCTTCGTGCCGACGCGGCACGCCGGGCTGTTTGATCCGGCGTTCAAGCAGCAGATTGTGATCACGCATGACCCGGTAAACCCGTTTCACGTTGATCGCGGGCAGCGACCGCTTTTCACGTGCGCGACGCAGCAGTCCCCAGACGCGACGGTATCCATAGCTGGGCAGTTCGCTGACCTCTTGCTGGATTTCAGCGACCAGCTCTACATCGTTCACAGGCCTGCTTCGCCGTGTCTTGGGCGATACCGATTGCTTGATTCGAACCGTTAATTGCGAGCGCGCCACACCGAGACATTCGCTGACCAGCTTCACTGGTCGTCCCCCGGCAACAAGGGTGAGTGCGCAATCCATTTTCGCGACCGGGCGATCTCCACGGCCTCTTTGAGGATTTCTGCTTCCATCGTCTTCTTGCCCAGCATCCGTTGCAGTTCACGGATCTGCTTGAGTGCATCGCTCAGCTCAGAGGCCGGCACCACGGCTTCACCAGCACTGACCGCCGACAGGCTGCCGTCCTGATAGAGCTTGCGCCACAGGAACAACTGGTTGGCATTGATGCCGTTGCGCCGAGCGACGACCGACACACTTTGTCCTGGCTCAAGGCTCTCGCGAACCATCGCCAGCTTCTGCTCCGGGCTCCAGCGGCGCCGCCGCTCCTGGCCCAAAAGCTCCCCACTCTTATCGTTGCTGTTAGTCATAAACATAACCGTTTGCCTATCCCTTATCGTAAGGGGGAAACGGTGTCCTGTCTTTCATGGGGCTCGTTCACGTCCTACGGCTTGGGACTGGCGGTTGGGGGCTTGGTCGGGATAGGTGGTACTTCTATACGTTCTTCTATGCGTACTTCGAGACTTACAAATATTCAGCCGTTGTTTCCCGAACACCGTGGTGTTGCTATTGCAGAACAAAGGCTTTTTTCAAACGGTGGAGGCAAGCGTCTGATAATTGATGGTCATGGTTTAGAGGGTGGGATAGATAAATATACCCCATTAGAAGTGGCGGACGCGGTATTGAAAAAATATCCTAAATTTGATAAAAAATTTAAAGATGTGAAATTAATAAGTTGTTATGGTGCGGATGGCGGTAATTCTTCGGCTGGCGCTCAATTAGCTTTCAGGCTTGATAAGCCAGTAAAGGCATATAAAGGGGTTATAATAAGTAGCGATATTCTTAAGCCGCCATCTTTTCCGAAATCTCGTGGATTTTCCAAGTCACATTTACCCGCAAGAGGGTTGGTAGAATATAAGGGGGTGTCGTATCCACATTCTCCTGCAATCTTAGGGTCAAAAATTCGCGCTTCGTAGAGTTATTGATATTTTTACATTGCGGTTGAACAATTTTTGCCGGTCAAAAAAATCCCTCCCAGTAGCGGCTCGCGTTTAAAAACACACGGGGTCTTATTTATTCCGTTTTTTCGGTTCATATTATTTACGACCAGCTGACATTGCGGCCTCTGATTAAGCGCCCTGCGACTTCCTCCCCAAGAAGTTTATGCATGTAGCACTATCGTATCGACTACCGTTACCCAGGCTTGTGTCGACTGATGATCTTGGCCTTCACTTCCTCGGCGTAACCCGACAGCCGTTGTTCATCACCCTGGAACAAATCGCACAGGCGCTTCACGGCTTCGGCGTCGACATCGTTGCCTGACAGGCGCAATTGTTCGGCTATGCGCAACAACTCAACCGCCGACCAGCGCAGGTCCGATGCCAGCCCTTGCAGATCACGCCGAAGCGTTTGTTCATGTTCGTTAAGCCACATGACTGATCTCCCGTAACTTCGTGCTACGAAATTTTAGACCCATTCCCGCGGCGGGGCGTAGTGTTCTTCTGATGCCAAAGGGCTACCTTTGGTCGGGAATTTTGCGCCCATCGCAAGATTCGCTGTCGTTTGCTGTCGTATTGAAGTGCCGACATTTTACCAGGGCAGGGTCCATTCAAAATGACGACAACCGATGACTTCCGGGCGCATGCCCAGGAACTGAAGGCCGATCTGGATGCGGCCACCAGCGAAATGATGAAGCTGATTTCCGAGCACCAGTTCAGCGGGGCGGAATGGGAGCGGGTCAGTTTATGGCAACACGAAGCCTTCGAACGATGGACGACTTATCTTAACGAGCGAACCTACCCGGACACCGGCGATCAAAGCGTCGGTCACTGAGGCTCGATGCAACAAAATGGCTGTCAGCGCGGCAACAGGCTACATTTTATTTTTTCAGGTTTAAGGATGCTTCATGAGTCGAGTGTTGATGGGGGGAGTGGTAATGGCGTTGCTGGCGGGGTGTTCGTTGCCCGCGTCCCTGGTGCCAGGGGAGCCGAACTACAATAAGCCGAGCGACAAATTACCCAAGGAAGTAGCAGCGTGTGTATTGCCAGCATGGCAAAAAGAGATCGCCAAGACGACCCAGACATCGATTTCCAACGGCTACCGGATCACCGCGCCGAGCATCATAACCGCCGATGAAGTGCTGGATATCGTCAAGTACAAGGACGGCAGTCGGGTTTCGCTTTACCAGGGGCCGCCGTGGGCAAAGTCAGGGGTCATGCGCCAGGCGGTGCGGGACTGCCTGTAGGGTTCAGCCGTCGATCTCGGTGACCTGGATAAGCTGATCGACATCGCCCTGGGCACTGGCGGTGCCTTTCTTTTCCCGCCGATCATTCATCCAGCTCTCGACCTGCGCATTGAACTGCGCCGGTGCTTTTCGCCCGACCTTCCTGGCGATGTCCAGGATGGTCTGCTGGGCGAGGGCTTCTTCCATGCGCTTCTGCGCAGTCAACATGGCGCCGTGCACCGAGCAATGGCCGTCCACTGCCCATTCGGGCACCTCGCCTGCAAATAACGCACAGCGACCGCGGATTTCCCGACATTCGAAAATGGCCTTGGCCCCGTCGATGGCATTGACGATGTCCAGCAGGCTGATCTCATCGGCGGGCCGCGCCAGCTTGAAGCCGCCACGCACGCCTTCGGTGGCGACTACCAGTTTTGCCTTGGCCAGTTTGGTGAAGATTTTTGCCAGATAGTCCAGCGGCACGCCTTGCAACTCTGCAAGGTCCCGCACGCTCGCCTCGCGGGTCTCACCACCATTGCCCACCAGGAAAATCAGGCAGTGAATGCCGTACTCGACACCCGCGCTGTAAAGAGACATATCGATCTCCGACTAATGTAGTCGCAAATATTAGCAGCTGACCCTTGGCCGGGCAACGATCGCGATTTTTCTCCAGGCGCTGCAAACGCCTTCCAGGCTGCGGATTCAGCGCGGTTTTGCCGCTGTATCGATGGGATCGATTCGAACCATTGAGAAAAACATCTTGCTCGATTTAACTGCGATCAATAATGTCGTAGTTATCAGGTCGGGAGCGAAAGCGGCATCCAAGCGAATGCGAGTGCCAACCCCCTGAGCCCATTTCATTGCCTGTTTTTCCCCTGGAGTTAAAAATGAAACAACGCATCCTGGTAATTGGCGCAGGTTTTGGTGGCATGTGGACCGCTTTGAGCGCTACTCGCCTGTTCGATATCCACGGCCACAATGACGTTGAGGTGACGGTGCTGGCGCCTCAAGCCGAACTGCGTGTGCGTCCACGCTTCTACGAGCCGAACGCCCACCAACTGGCCGCGCCGATCGGCGAACTGTTCGATGAGATCGGCGTGCGCTTCATCAAAGGGGCCGCCGAGACCATCGACGTCGAGCAAAAACGTGTCGGTTACGTGGATGCCCAGGGCGAAAAACAAGTCTGCATCTACGACAAACTCGTTCTGGCCACCGGCAGCCGGCTCGCCCTGCCGGACACCCCGGGTGTGGCCGAACATGCATTCGACGTCGACCAGATCGAACAGGCCATGCGCCTGGAAGCCCACCTCAAGTCCCTGGTCAACCAGCCGCAGAGCCAGGCCCGCAACACGGTGGTGGTGGCCGGCGGTGGATTCACCGGCATCGAGACGGCCACTGAGATGCCGACCCGTTTGCGCGCCATCTTGGGCGAGCATGCTGACTTCAACGTGATCATCGTCGATCGTGGCAGCAAGGTGGGCGGCTCCATGGGCGCGCAAATCGCCGAGAAGATTGCCGAAGCCAGTGAGGAAACCGGGGTGAAATGGCACCTCAACGCCTCAGTGGTCGCCGTCGATGAAAACGGCGTGACCCTGTCCGACGGCCAGCGCATCGACGCCAGGACCGTGATCTGGACCACCGGCGTGCGTGCCAGCTCGCTGACCGAGCAGATCCCCGCCGAACGCGACCACCTGGGCCGACTGCACGTCGACGCTCACCTGCAAGTCATCGGCCAGCCCGACATCTTCGCCACCGGCGACGTGGCTTACGCGGCCAGCGATGACATCGGCAACCATGCACTGATGACCTGCCAGCACGCCATCGTGCTGGGCCGTCATGCCGGCAACAACGTTGCCGCACAGATCCTCGGCGTGGACCCGACACCGTACAGCCAGCCGAAATACGTGACCTGCCTGGACCTGGGGGCCTGGGGAGCGGTGTACACCGAAGGTTGGGACCGCCAGGTCAAGCTGACCCGGCAGGAAGGCAAGTCGCTGAAGACCCAGATCAACACCGTGTGGATCTACCCACCGGCGGCCAACCGTGAAAGCGCCTGGGCGGCAGCGGATCCGTTGATTCCGATTGCGTGAATGGGGTGAGGTTGTGTGATTGAAAAAATCCCGTCCGGAATATCCGGGCGGGATTTCTAATTGCAAATGGACATTTCTCCGTAGGAGCCGGCTTGCTGGCGATGCGATAGTGGCCATGATGCTGCCTTCGCTGGCAAGCCAGCTCCTACAGGTTTTCGGGTGCCTGCGGATTGTGGGGCAGTACACAAATCTGTAGGAGCCGGCTTGCTGGCGATGCGAGGGTGGCCGTTATGCTGACTTCGCTGGCCCAGCACCTACGGGGAAAGACAAAGAGCCCTTCGAAATCATTCTTTGTCGCTACCGTAGTTCATGATCGACAACAACCGGATCGGCACCTGCACCAGCTCCTCCGGCCCATGGGGAATTTCCCCTTCGAAGGTCAGGCTGTCCCCGGCCTCCATGCGATACAGCTGATTGCCATGGCGATAAATCAACTCACCTTCCAGCAAATGCAAAAACTCCGTCCCCGGGTGGGAGAAGGTCGGAAACTCTTCACTGGCGTCATCCATGCTCACCATGTAGGCCTCGAAACTCTTCTTCGGGCCACGGGTGTGATTGAGCAGATGGTAGGTATGACCTTTCTCGGTCCCGCGGCGAACCACCTCCATCCCCTGATCAGCCTTGACTAATAGTGCGCTGCCATCCTGCTGGTCGTACTCGCTGAACAGTTTCGACAGCGGCAGGCCCAGCACGTCACACAGACGGCTGAGGGTGTCGAGGCTGGTGGAGACCTGGGCGTTTTCAATCTTGCTCAACATGCCCTGGCTGATATCGGCAATCTTGGCCACATCGGCCAGCTTCAGGTCTTGGGCCTGGCGCTGGCGCTTGATCTGCAAACCCAGGTATTGCTCAAGCTTGAGGCGCGGGGCGGTTTCGGTCGGCATAGTCATCGGATCCTGCACACTTTCCGTTCAGTAATATTAGTTTCGCACTGGGAAAGTGCAAATCGCGGCGTCCGGGCGCGCATATACCGATCAATATTCCCATGGGGAAAAGATTTTTCCCATATAAACAGCACAGATAACGCTTTTCACGAGTCACTCGCGAAGCTGGCAAGGGCCTTGCATTCCTATTGGGAAACAAACTTTCTTTTCAGGAATAAAGAGAAAGTCAGGGCCAACCCACAACTGATTTGCCTTTCGCGAGGAGTGACGAGCAATGTTGCCAGCAGAGACACAGCGCATTATCGACAAGCACGGGATCAAATACGTGCTTGCGCAGTTTGTCGATATCCATGGCGCGGCCAAGACCAAATCGGTGCCGATTTGTGGGCTCAAGACGGTGGCCGAAGAGGGCGCCGGTTTTGCCGGGTTCGCGATCAGTGGCATGGGCATGGAGCCCCACGGTCCGGACTTCATGGCCCGCGGCGACCTGTCCACGCTGACACCGGTGCCCTGGCAGCCGGGGTATGGCCGGGTGGTGTGCGTCGGTCACGTCGATGGCAAACCCCATCCCTATGACAGCCGTTACGTGTTGCAGCAGCAGATCCGCCGTCTGGAGGACAAGGGATGGACCCTCAATACCGGCCTGGAGCCGGAGTTCAACCTGATGCGTCGCGACGAGCAGGGCAAGCTGCAACTGGTCGACCTCAGCGACAACCTGGACAAGCCTTGCTACGACTACAAAGGCCTGTCGCGCTCCCGGGTGTTCCTCGAGCGCCTGACCGAAGCCTTGCAGGCGGTGGATTTCGAGGTCTATCAAATCGATCACGAAGACGCCAACGGCCAGTTCGAGATCAACTACACCTACAGCGACGCCATGACCTCGGCGGATCGCTTCACCTTCTTTCGCATGGCCGCCGGCGAGATCGCCAATGACTTGGGCATGATCTGTTCGTTCATGCCCAAGCCCGACCCGAAACGCGCCGGCAACGGCATGCACTTTCACCTGTCGATCAGCAGCGCCGAGAACAAGAACCTGTTCCATGACGCCAGCGACCCGAGCGGCATGGGCCTGTCGAAAATGGCCTATCACTTCGCCGCCGGTTTGCTCGCCCATGGCCCGGCGCTTTGCGCGTTCGCGGCGCCGACGGTGAACTCCTACAAACGCCTGGTGGTGGGCAATTCGTTGTCCGGCGCGACCTGGGCACCGGCGTTCATCGCCTTTGGTGCCAACAACCGCTCGGCAATGGTCCGGGTGCCTTATGGCCGCCTGGAATTCCGCCTGCCGGACGCCGGTTGCAATCCCTATCTGGTCAGCGCCGCGATCATCGCCGCGGGCCTGGACGGCATCGACCGCCAGCTGGAAATCGATCACGTCTGCAACGAAAACCTCTACAGCCTGAGCCTGGAGCAGATCGCCGCCCGCGGCATCAAGACCCTGCCGCAGTCGCTCAAGGAAGCCTGCGATGCGCTGGAGGCCGATCCGTTGTTCGCCGAAGTGCTGGGCCCGCAGATCGTCGGCGAGTTCATCAAGCTCAAGCGCATGGAGTGGGTGGAGTACAGCCGCCATGTGAGTGACTGGGAAATCGCGCGCTATACGGAGTTTTTCTGAGGTTGCTGGGCGGCAGCTACGAGTTGCAAGCGTCGAGCCGCAAGTAACAGCGGGTTGGCGGCGTGTCACGAATATTTCTATCTATGCGGATTGCTTGCAGCTCAAAGCTTGCAGCTCCCGAACGAAGTGAGGACTGTTCTAATGTGCGGAATCGTAGGTCTTTACCTGAAAAACCCGCAGCTGGAATCCCGGCTGGGCCAGCTTTTCGAACCGATGTTGCAGGCCATGACCGACCGTGGCCCGGACAGTGCCGGCTTCGCCATCTATGGCGATGAAGTGGCCGATGGCTGGGTCAAGCTGACCCTGCAGGCCACCAGCGAAAGCTTCGACTGGAGCGCCCTGATGGGTGAACTGGAAGGCCGTCTTGGTTGCTCGCTGGACTGGTTTCAGAACGCCAGCGCCGCCGTCTTGAAGATCAACGCCGAGGAGGCGCCAGTACGCCTGGCCCTCGCCGAACTGGCGCCGGGCGTGCGCATCATGAGCGCCGGGCAAAGCATCGAGATCCTCAAGGGCATGGGCTTGCCCCAGGAGATTTCCCAGCGCTTTGGCCTGGCCGGCATGCAGGGCAGCCACATCATCGGCCACACCCGCATGGCCACTGAAAGCGCGGTGACCATGGAAGGCAGCCACCCGTTTTCCACCGGCGCCGACCTGTGCCTGGTGCACAACGGCTCGCTGTCCAACCACTTCCGCCTGCGCCAGGAACTCAAGCGTGAGGGCATCAAGTTCGAAACCGACAACGACACCGAAGTGGCCGCCGGTTACCTGACCTGGCGCCTGCAGCAAGGCGACTCGTTGAAAGAGGCGCTGGACCATGCGCTGGAGGACCTCGACGGCTTCTTCACCTTCGCCATCGGCACCCGCAACGGCTTTGCGGTGATCCGCGACCCGATCGCCTGCAAGCCGGCGATCCTCGCCGAGACCGACGACTACGTGGCCATGGCCTCGGAGTATCAGGCGCTGTCGAGCCTGCCGGGCATTGAAAACGCCAGGATCTGGGAACCGGCACCGGCCACCTTGTACATCTGGGAACGCGAGTCAGCTTAAGGAGCGCACACATGAAAACCATCGATCTTTCCATCGCCAGCGTGCGCGACCTCAACCAGGCGCTGCATGACCAGGTGCACAACGTAGAAGACCGCGAATGGGTGGTGACCCACTCCAACGGCAAGCACAACCTCGCCGTTGGCGTGAACCAGGCCGTGTCCATCGATATCCAGGGGCACGCCGGTTACTACTGCGCGGGCATGAACCAGAAAGCCAGCATCACCGTGCACGGCAACGCCGGCGTCGGTGTTGCGGAAAACATGATGTCCGGCTGCGTGCGCATCAAGGGCAGTGCATCCCAGGCCGCTGGCGCCACCGCCCATGGCGGTTTGCTGGTGATCGAAGGCGATGCCGGGGCCCGTTGCGGGATTTCCATGAAAGGCATCGACATCGTGGTCGGCGGCAGCATTGGTCACATGAGTTGCTTCATGGGCCAGGCCGGGCGCCTGGTGGTGTGCGGCGATGCCGGCGATGCGCTGGGCGATTCGCTGTACGAAACCCACATCTACGTGAAGGGCAGCGTCGCGTCCCTGGGCTCCGACTGCATCGAGAAAGAGATGCGTGCCGAGCACCTGGAAGAACTGCAGGTGCTGCTCAACCGCGCCGGTTTCGATCACAAGGCCGCTGACTTCAAGCGCTATGGCTCGGCCCGTCAATTGTACAACTTCAAAGTCGATAACGCGTCCGCGTACTGATCACGCGAGGAGAACAGATATGAGCGAGAAAAATACTCCAGTGCTGCGCGAGTCCGCGACTTTCGACCGCCTGACCATCCAGGAAATCCAGCGCGCCGCCGAGACTGGCATCTATGACATCCGCGGCGGTGGCACCAAGCGTAAGGTCCCGCACTTCGATGATCTGTTGCTGCTGGGCGCCAGCGTGTCGCGCTATCCGCTGGAAGGCTATCGGGAAAAGTGCGGCACCGATGTGATCCTCGGCAACCGTTTCGCCAAGAAGCCAATCCACCTGAAGATCCCGGTAAGCATCGCCGGCATGAGTTTCGGTGCGTTGTCGGCCAATGCCAAGGAAGCCCTGGGCCGAGGCGCGACCATCGCCGGGACCAGCACCACCACCGGTGACGGCGGCATGACCCCGGAGGAGCGCGGGCAGTCGCAGCACCTGGTCTATCAGTACCTGCCGTCGCGCTACGGCATGAACCCGGACGACCTGCGCAAGGCCGATGCCATCGAAATCGTCCTGGGGCAGGGCGCCAAACCCGGTGGCGGCGGCATGTTGCTGGGCATGAAAGTCACCGAGCGGGTGGCCGGCATGCGCACCTTGCCGATCGGTGTCGACCAGCGCAGCGCCTGCCGTCACCCGGACTGGACAGGTCCCGATGACCTGGCGATAAAGATCGCCGAGCTGCGCGAAATCACCGATTGGGAAAAACCGATCTACGTGAAGATCGGCGCGAGCCGGCCGTACTACGACGTCAAGCTGGCGGTGAAGGCCGGGGCCGACGTGATTGTGCTCGATGGCATGCAAGGGGGCACGGCGGCGACCCAGGAAGTGTTTATCGAACACGTGGGCATCCCGATTTTGCCGGCCATCCCGCAAGCGGTACAGGCTTTGCAAGAGATGGGCATGCACCGCAAGGTCCAGCTGATCGTTTCGGGGGGGATTCGCAACGGAGCCGACGTGGCCAAGGCCATGGCGCTGGGCGCGGACGCGGTGGCGATTGGCACGGCGGCACTGATTGCGCTGGGCGACAACCACCCGCGCCTGGATGAAGAACTGCACAAGATTGGGTCAGCCGCCGGTTTTTATGACGACTGGCAGAACGGCCGCGACCCGGCCGGGATCACCACCCAGGACCCGGAATTGTCCAAGCGCCTGGACCCGGTGGAAGGCGGTCGCCGACTGGCCAACTATTTGCGGGTGTTGGTGTTGGAGGCACAGACCATGGCCCGGGCATGCGGCAAGTCGCACCTGCATAACCTGGATCCGGAGGACCTGGTGGCGTTGACGGTGGAGTCGGCGGCCATGGCACGAGTGCCGCTGGCGGGGACCAGCTGGATTCCGGGTTCGGGGTACTGATACCTGCTTCTGTAGGAGCCGGCTTGCCGGCGAAGGCGTCCGAAAGATCGCCTTCGCCTGTAGGAGCCCGGCTTGCCGGCGAAGGCGTCCGAAAGATCGCCTTCGCCGGCAAACCGGGCTCCTACAAGGACGTATACGCATCAGATATTCGAAGAGGCCATCAAGGCCCGTTGTTTTGCTACTTGCTCGCTGCCCGACACTTCCGATTTCCATTGCAGGAGCTTTGAACATGGTCAATCGTCTTCTCGGCAAATCCCTTCTGGGCCTGGTGGCGGCCGGTGCGCTGGTGCCCCTGGCGCAGGCCGCCGATGCACCAACATTGAACACCGGCAGCACCGCCTGGATGGTCACCGCCACGGTCTTGGTGCTGTTCATGTGCCTGCCCGGTCTCGCCCTGTTTTATGGCGGCCTGGTGCGGGCGAAAAACATGTTGTCGTTGTTCACCCAGTGTTTCGGCATCGCCGGCCTGGTGGGGGTCCTGTGGGTGATCTACGGCTACAGCATGGTGGTCGACTCCACGGGCATGGTCGAGGGCGAGGTCAGCTTCAACAGTTTTGTCGGTGGCCTGAGCCGGGCCTTTCTCGCCGGCATGACCCCGGAAAGCCTGGTCGGCGAGATCCCGGAAGGGGTGTTCGTGACCTTCCAGATGACCTTCGCCATCATCACCCCGGCGCTGATCGCCGGTGCCTTCGCCGAGCGCATGAAGTTCTCGGCGGCGCTGCTGTTCATGGCGCTTTGGTTCACCCTGGTGTACGCCCCGGTGGCGCACATGGTCTGGGGTGGGGCGGGGGCTCTGATGCATAACTGGGGTGTCCTCGATTTCGCCGGTGGCACCGCGGTGCACATCAATGCCGGTGTCGCCGCGCTGGCCGCCTGCCTGATCCTGGGCAAGCGCAAGGGCTATGAAAATACGCCAATGCCGGCGCACAACCTGAGCCTGACCATGGCCGGTGCCGCCATGCTCTGGGTCGGCTGGTTCGGTTTCAACATTGGTTCCGGTGGCGGCCTCAGCGGCACGTCCGGCGTGGTCATGCTCAACACCCAATTGGGCGCGTGCGCCGGGATCCTGGGCTGGATGTTCACCGAGTGGTTCAAGGTCGGCAAACCAAGTGCGCTGGGCCTGGCCAGCGGCGCCCTGGCCGGTCTGGTGGGGATTACGCCGGCGTGCGCCTATGTGGGCGTGGGCGGTGCCTTGGCCATCGGTCTGTTGTGCGGGGTGTTCTGCTACCTGAGCGTCACCGTGCTCAAGCGTCGCTTCGGTTATGACGACAGCCTGGATGTATTCGGGCTTCACGGCATCGGCGGGATGATCGGCGCGGTTTTGACCGGCGTGTTCTGCGTACCGTCCCTGGGCGGGCTGGTAGAAGGCGTGACCATGGGCGGTCAGGTGCTGGCGCAAGTGAAGGGTGTGTTGATGACCACGGTCTATTGCTTCGCCATCAGCTGGATCATTCTCAAGGTGATCAACGCGGTGATCGGCTTGCGCGCCGATGACTCGGTGGAGGAGATGGGCCTGGATCTGGCCGAGCACAACGAGCGCGCCTATAACCACTGATCGACGAGAACCCTGTAACCCTGTAGGAGCGAGCTTGAACTGGTCAAGTAATCCCGGACACCGATTACGGTGTTTATGCCGCTTTTTGCTCCATAGCTATTGGCGACAGGTAGTTGTTGTAGCTGTGGAGCCTGGTGCGGTTGTAATACATGAAGAAGCGCACCATGTCGGTTTTTGCTTCTTCGACCATGCTGTAGCCGCTGCGGGGAACCCATTCTGATTTCAGTGTGCCGAAAAAACGCTCTGTTGGAGCGTTGTCCCAGCACTGTCCGCGATGACTCATGCTCTGCAAAATGCCGTGGCGGGCCAGTTCTTCTTGAAACTTACGACTGGTGTACTGACAGCCCTGATCCGAGTGGAACATCAGTCCCGGCGGGCAGGTTCGTACCTCTGTCGCCATGCGTAGCGCCTTGCTCACCAAGTTGGCGTCATTGACTAGAGAGAATGCCCAGCCAATGACTCGACGAGCAAACAGGTCAATTACGATGGCCAGGTGAACCCAGCGCTTACCCACCATCAAGCTGGTAACGTCGCCACACCAGACCTGATCAACAGCAGCCGGTTTGAAGTTGCGTTTGAGTCGATTAGGCGCAACAAATGCTTCAACCCCCTTGGACCTGAATGGATGCGGCTGGCGTTGTTTACTGACAATGTTGGCCTCCCTCATCAGTGTTCTGACAAGACTCCTTCCGACCGCTATGTTTTGCGACTTCAGGCCCTTGCTAATCATCCTGGAACCCATGGCTTCACGGCTTTCGCTGTGCAGTTCAACCACTTTCAGCTTGAGCTCCTCGCGTCTGACCTGCGGCTTGGCGAGCCGCTGAAGCCACTCATAAAAGCTGCTGCGCTTCACACCAAAAACGCGACACACGATAGCCGTCGGGAATGACTCTCTTAGCTCCGCAATCATCGAAAACGATCGGGATCCGACATCAAGAGAGCGGTAGCCTTTTTTAAGATCTCGGCCTCCATCTCCATACGCTTGATCTTGGCTTTTAGCTCCTGAATCTGGCGCTGATCTTCGGTAATCGCCTTGGTGCCTTTGACGGCCTGGCCCTCGCGTTCCTTGCGAACCTGATCGACCCAGCGCCGTAAAGCGGTGGGCCCGATATCCAGCGATGCACAAACATCTGGAACCGAACAGTTATCATCAAGCACCATGCTGGCAGCCTGAAGCTTGAACTCGCGGGTGTAGACCTTTCTTTCGTTCATGGAACCTCCAAGTTGGCGAAATCATATCGCCCTTAAGAGGTGTCCGGAATAATTAGGCCAGTTCAGCTTGCTCGCGATGGTCTCAAAGGCGCCGCGTGTAACCTGAAAACACGCGTCATCGTTAACGACCATCGCGAGCAAGCTCGCTCCTACATGTACACGTACATCAGACGAAGGCTGGTTCCGCCTGACGAATTCCCACCGCACGCTGCAACTGGCTGGCGATCAGGGTGTTCTTCAGCAGATAGGCAATGGTCATCGGCCCGACCCCACCGGGCACCGGTGTGATAGCGCTGGCGACCGTGCGCGCACTGGCGTAGTCGACATCGCCGACCAGTCGATTGCCCGACTCGCTGCTGATGCGATTGATCCCCACATCGATCACCACCGCCCCGGGCTTGAGCCAGCTCGCATCGATCAGCCCTGGACGACCCACCGCCGCCACCACGATGTCCGCCAGCCTGCACAAGGCCGGCGCATCGACGCTGCGCGAGTGCACCACACTGACCGAGCAGTCGGCCTGCAACAACAGCGTCGCCATGGGCTTGCCGACAATGTTCGAACGACCGATGACCACGGCGTGCTTGCCACTCAAGTCGCCGCAGGTTTCGTGCAGCAGGCGCATGCAGCCGCTTGGAGTGCAGGGTGTCAGCACTTCGATGCCCTGGACCAGGCCACCGACGTTTTCCCGATGAAACCCGTCCACGTCCTTGATCGGATCGATGGCATGGATCACCGCCGCTTCATCGATGTGGGCCGGCAACGGCAATTGCACCAGGATGCCGTTCACGGTGATGTCGGCGTTCAGTTGCGCGATCAGGTCCAGCACCTCGGCCTGACTGGCGTTTTCCGCCAGGCGGTACTCCAGTGAACGGATGCCGACCTCCCTGGCCCGCAGCAGCTTGTTGCGCACATACACTTCACTGGCCGGGTCTGCACCCACCAGCAGCACGGCCAGGGCCGGGAAGATCTGTTGTCGGGACAGGACCTCAACTTCTTCTCGAACCTCGTCGAGAACCAGGGCCGAGATGGCTTTGCCGTCGATATCGCGGGCAGGTGCGGGGGTGGCGTTGAGCAAAATAGTCACCGTTGTCTGATTGAGTGGGAGATGAAGCGATCACCGAGGCGCCGTTGCGCCCCGATGATGGATCAGAGACCTGCGGGCAAGGACGCTCAGGCTACCAGTTGATGGCAGCCATACACCACCAGCACGCCCGCGATCACTGCGCACCGCGTCCGACGTTGGGCTCTCCAGGGATGGATCAGGACAGTTCAGCGATGCGTTCGCCGCGCTTGCCGAGCTTCATCAGCCAGTAATAACTCACGGCCGGCACCAGCAAGCCGACCAGCCAGGCCAGGTCGACGCCATCGAGCGCCGTGGCCACTGGACCAACATAGAGCGTGGTATTCATGAACGGGATCTCCAGGGCAATCGCCAGGACAAAACTGCCGCAGGCGATCCAGTTGACCCGCCCGTAAATCCCGTTGAGGTCGAAGATGTCGTCGATCCGGTATTCACCTTTGCGCAGGCAATAGAAGTCCACCAGGTTGATCGCCGTCCAGGGGATCAGGAAGTAGCTCATGAAGAAAATGAAGTTGAGGAAGAAGGTGATGAAATCGTCCTGACTGATGGTGCACAGGCCGGTCGCCACCACGCTGATCACCAGCATGAACAGGCCACGCACCCGCGGCGTCACTTTCAATCGAGCGAAGGGTTCGATCACGGTGATGGTCGACATGAACGCACCGTACAGGTTGAACACGTTGATCGACACCTGGCCATAGACGATGAACGCGAACAGCAGGATCGCGCCGCTGCCGAACAGCCCGGCGACATGGCCGCCGACGTTGCTGGAAAAATCGCCGATGCCGACGCTCAGGATCGCCCCGAGAATCATCATCCAGGCACCGCCGCTGACCGTGCCGGCGTAGCTGTACCAGAACACCTGGGCGCTCGAGGTATTGCTCGGCAGATAACGCGAATAGTCGGCGACATAAGGCGCATAGGACAGCTGCCAGGTCACGGCGATGCTCACCGCCACCAGGAACTTCGACAGCGAGAACCCCGTCGGCAGCCATTGCTCGGCCGGGATCGACAGGTGCAGGGCGAACAGCGTGGCGGCGGCGAAGACCAGCAGCGAGAGGATCGACAGCAGCTTCTGCAAGCGGTGAATCAGCCGGTAGCCAAACAGCGCTACCACGAAGCACAGGGCGCCGATCAGGTAGATGTTGCCGCTGGCCGGCAGCGGGCTGACCGACTCCAGCGCCTGGGCCGCCAGCAGGGTATTGCTGACGAAGAACCCGAGGTAGATCAGCATTACGAACAGCAGCGGCAACACCGCCCCGAGCACGCCGAATTGCGCGCGGCTCTGGATCATCTGCGGAATGCCCAATTTTGGCCCCTGGGCGGAATGGGAGGCCATGAAAATCGCCCCCAGCAACGAGCCGACGACTATTGCCAGGGCGCTCCAGAACAGGTTGAGCCCCATCACCACCGGCAGCACGCCGGAGGCGATGGTGGTGATGTTCATGTTGGCGCCGAACCAGATGAAGAACAGCGACCCCGGCCGGCCATGGCGTTCGCCTTCGGGGATGAAATCGATGCTTCTTTTTTCAACTTGCATGGCGATTACTCCTGAGTCCGGGCGAGGTGGGCGTGCAAACGGGCGATGGTGCCTGGCAGCTCATGGGGCTGGTGGGCGAACAGGTCCGGGTGCTCGGGATTGAGGCTCAGGTAGTCGCGGTTTTCCAGGGCGCGTTGGCATTCGCTGCGGGTGAGGATTTCCAGGGAGTAGACCCAGTTGGCCATGATCAACAGGGCCGAGTAGTGGCCGGCGAGGGTGGTCGTGGTGCAGGCGTCGCTGACCAGGCGAATGTGGTAACCCAGGGCGAAGGCGTCGAACACCGTGGTCAGCACGCAGACATCGGTGAGCACGCCGCAGATGGTCAGCGTGTGAACGTCCAGCGCCTTGAGCCGGGCATCCAGGTCGGTACGGTGGAAGGCGCTGTAGCGGCCTTTATCGATCACCGTTTCAGCGGGCTGCGGGGCCAGGCTCTCGATGATCTCCACCTGGCGGGTGCCGGCGCGATAACCGCTGGGGCCGCCGTCGGGCGCGCGGGGTTCGCCGGGCGGCAGGTCGCTGCCATCGGCTGGATTGACATGACGGGTATAGAGGATCGGGACCCGCTGCTGGCGGGCGGTCTCGAGAAGGAAGGCCGTGTTGGCCACCACCGAGTCGAAGTGTTCGAGGACGAAGCCGTCCTCCTGTTGCATGTCGATGATCAACAGTGCGTTTTTATTGTTCATGGAGCAAACCTGATCATGGCCGGACGCGGTAGCGTCCCGAAGCACAATGCAGCGCAAGCGTGAGGCAATCGCCTGACGTTCGGCTACGTGAATTCCTGTTCGGGTGGGCTCAGTGAACTATTTGCCAGAAGCCGTTCTGCTTGGCGGTAACGCTGGCGCGCAGGCGCTTGAAATGCAGGTGCGAAGACGTCCAGCCACCGCGCAGGTAAGCCCGCGCGGCGCTGGAGGGAAGGGCGAGTGATTGGAGACGACCATTGGACATGGGAATCGACCCTTGTAGGAGCGAGCTTGCTCGCGAAGAGGGCAGCTCATTCAACATCGATGGCGACGGACCTGACGCTTTCGCGAGCAAGCCCGCTCCCACAGGTCAACGCGGTCATTCAGATGGCGCGCGTTATCGTTGGCGTCCATCGCGAGCAAGCTTGCTCCTACCGGAACGCCGGAACCACGTGCTTGATAAACAGCTCCAGGGACTTTTTCTTCTCGGCGTGCGGCAGGCTGTTGTCGCACCAGAAGCTGAACTCGTCGACGCCCAGTTCCTGATAGTACTTGATGCGCGGGATGATTTCTTCCGGGGTGCCGATCATGGCGGTCTTGTGCAGGCTCTCCAGTTCGAACTCCGGACGGCCGGCGAATTTCTCTTCCGGGCTGGGCTCCAGGAAGCCGTTGACCGGGGTTACCTTGTTGCCGAACCAGGCGTCGAAGGTGCGGTAGAACCTGGCGATGGCCTTGGCTCCGACTTTCCAGCCTTCGGGATTGTCGGCCGAGTGCACGTGGGTATGACGCAGCACCATCAATTGCGGGCGCGGCACGTCCGGGTTGTTGTCCAGGGCGGCCTGGAACTTGTTCTTCAGGTCGAGGACTTCTTCATCGCCTTTCATCAGCGGCGTGACCATCACGTTGCAGCCGTTGGCGACGGCGAAGTTGTGCGAGTCCGGGTCACGCGCGGCGATCCACATCGGCGGGTTCGGCTTCTGGATCGGCTTGGGCACGCTGGTGGACGTCGGGAATTTCCAGATGTCGCCGTCATGGGCGTAGTCGCCTTGCCACAGGGCACGTACTACCGGAACCATTTCCCGCAATGCCTGGCCGCCAGAGGAGGCGGGCATGCCGCCGGCCATGCGGTCGAATTCAACCTGGTAAGCGCCACGGGCCAGGCCCACTTCCATGCGCCCGTTGCTGATGACGTCCAGCAGCGCGCATTCACCGGCGACCCGGATCGGGTGCCAGAACGGCGCGATGATGGTGCCGGCGCCCAGGTGAATGGTGGTGGTCTTGCCGGCCAGGTAGGCCAGCAGCGGCATCGGGCTTGGCGAGATGGTGTATTCCATGGCGTGGTGTTCACCGATCCATACGGTGCTGAAACCACCGGCCTCGGCCATCAGCGTCAGTTCGGTCAAGTCTTCGAACAACTGGCGGTGGCTGACGCTTTCGTCCCAACGTTCCATGTGTACGAACAGGGAAAATTTCATGACGCTACCTCGAATCTCTTGTGGTCGACCCGTCGACTGCGGGGCTGTTGATTATTGGTATACCATAATACGATATTGATGCAACAATTTTAAGATCAGAAGATCGCAGCCTGCGGCAGCTCCTGCACAGGCGGTGATCTTTTGCCTGTAAGTGTCAGGCCAGAACGGGCAAGGCACCCATCTTGCCGTGGCAATACACCAGCGGTCCGGCGTTCTGCCGGGGCACGATCAGGTTCTTCACCGCGCCGACCATGATCGCGTGATCGCCCCCTTCATATTCGCGCCACAACTCGCATTCGATGACCGCCGTGGCGTTGGCCAGGATCGGGTTGCCCAGCTCGCTCAACGTCCACTCGATGCCCTGCGCCTTGTCCTTGCCCTTGCGTGCGAAGGCATAGGCTTCGCTCTGCTGGCCGCCGGACAGCACGTGAATGGCAAAGCGCTTGTTCCTGATCAGGACCGGGTAGGAGTCGGAGCTGTAGTTGGGGCAGAACAACACCAGGGCCGGGTCCATCGACAGCGAGCTGAAGGCGCTGGCGGTCAGGCCGACGATCTGGCCGTCGTCATCGAGTGTGGTGATCACGCAGACGCCGGACGGGAACGAGCCCATGACTTGTTTGTAGATGGCGGCATCGATCATTGGACTGTCCTCGGGAGTGGAACGTGGTTTTTATGAGTTTGTAGGTCTGATGGTATACCGTAATACATCGTTTGCAAGGTCTTTTTCGGTGAACCGATAAACGTAGGGTCGTCGTCGGAACCTCAATGTTTACGGGGCTTCAAGCGGGTCATGAACGCTAACTGGCGGGCAGGATGGCGGATCAGATGGGCATTTCAAGACCGGATCAGTCTTGTGAAAATGTTGGAATACCATAATATGGTGCGCATCTGAGGGGCGACCACAGAGTCCCCCCGGTTTGGCTTCATACAAAGATAAGAACAGACAAACTCGAGTTCATGCATATGTCCCAGATGTCCCGGCAAGACCCGTTGATCGAGAATCACACGGTCGATTACGTTCCACTCGCAGAGCGCCACGGGAAGGCCCGCGATCTTTTCACCCTATGGTTCAGCACCAACATCGCGCCGCTGCCCATCGTCACGGGTGCCATGGTGGTCCAGGTGTTCCACCTCGACCTGTTCTGGGGGTTGCTGGCGATTGCCCTCGGGCATATGGTCGGCGGGCTGGTGATTGCCCTGGCATCGGCCCAGGGGCCGCGCATGGGTATTCCGCAAATGGTCCAGAGTCGGGGGCAGTTTGGGCGCTATGGTGCGTTGCTGATCGTGTTCTTCGCCGCACTCATCTACGTCGGCTTCTTCATCTCCAACATCGTGCTGGCGGGCAAGTCGATTGTCGGTATCGCACCGTCGGTGCCAGTGCCGGCGAGCATCCTGATCGGCGCCCTGAGCGCCACGGCGATCGGCGTGATCGGTTACCGCTTCATCCATTCCCTCAACCGCATCGGCACCTGGGTCATGGGCAGCGCCTTGCTCGCCGGCTTCCTCTACATCTTCGCCCATGACCTGCCGGCGGACTTTTTCACCCGCGGCGGTTTCAACCTGTCCGGCTGGTTGGCCACGGTGTCCCTGGGGATCATCTGGCAGATCAGCTTTTCGCCCTACGTGTCGGACTACTCGCGCTACCTGCCGGCCGACATCGGCATCGCCAAGCCGTTCTGGGCCACCTACCTGGGGGCAACCCTGGGCACGATCCTGTCCTTCACCTTCGGCGCGGTGGCTGTACTGGCGACCCCGGAAGGCACCGAAGCAATGGCTGCGGTGAAGCAATCCACCGGCTGGCTGGGGCCGATCCTGATGGTGCTGTTCCTGCTCAACATCATCAGCCACAACGCCTTGAATCTGTATGGCGCAGTGCTGTCGATCATCACCTCGATCCAGACCTTCGCCAGTCAGTGGACGCCGAGCATCAAGGTGCGTGTGGTGTTGTCGACCGTGGTGCTGGTGGGCTGCTGTGTGGTGGCGCTGGGCGCTTCGGCGGACTTCATCTCGCAGTTCATCGGGCTGATCCTGGCGTTGCTGCTGGTGCTGGTGCCCTGGGCTTCGATCAACTTGATCGACTTCTATGTGATCAAGCGCGGGTCCTATGACATAACCTCGATCTTCCGTGCGGATGGCGGGATTTATGGGCGCTACAATCTGCATGCGATCGTCGCGTATTTCATCGGGATTGTTGTGCAGCTACCGTTTGCCAATACTTCGTTGTATGTCGGGCCTTATGCCAATCTGGTGGAGGGTGCGGACTTGTCGTGGCTGGTGGGATTGGTGGTGACTTGTCCGCTCTACTATTGCCTGGCTACCCGTGGGCGGGCTGAGCGGAGTCGGGCTTCTAAGTTGGGTTATACCGATTGATGGTTTTTGTTTGTCTGGAATGCCCGGCTTTTGGCCGGGCATTTTTGTTTTGCTCGTAAACATATCCGGATTGCTACCTGATCGCGGCTATACACGATCTACTGTAGAGCCGGCTTGCCGGCGATGGCGGCCTGACAACCGACCCATCTCTCGCGGCCGTCCCCAATCTACTGTAGGAGCTGGCTTGCCAGCGAAGGCGGCCTCACAACCGACCCATCTCTCGCGGCCCTACCCGATCTACTGTGGGAGCCGGCAGGCCAGCTCCCACAAGGTTTTGCAGTACTGCAGCAATGGATATGTACGCCAAAAAAAAGGGCCCCCGCAACCCGACGTTGCGGCGACCCGAGGGCGATACTCAATTAACGGCCCAGAGGAACCTCAAGGCATCAATGCGCCCCTGCAGCCTTGTTCAAATCACTCTCCGCCCACTCGGTATAAACACAAGCATCCGCAGTCGCCCAACGCACCCGCACCGGATCACCCGCCTGCATCGGCATGCCCGCCGCAGAAAGCGCCTTGACGGTCATCGACGTACCGCCCGAAGTCACCACGCTGCACGTCTGGCTTTCACCCAGGAACAACACCTCCACCACCTTGGCCGTCACTTCATTCCAGCCCGCGGCCAGCGGTTCCTGGGCGGCTTGCTCGATGCTCAGGGCCAAGGCCTTTTCCGGCCGCACCATCAGCAACACATCCTGATCGGTTTGCAGCCCGGCCGTCAGGCGGATCGACAGCGGCTGCCCTTCGAACGAAGCCACCGCGTTGCCCTGGGCCTTGAGCTTGAGGAAGTTCGAGTTGCCGAGGAACGAGGCGACAAAGGCGTTCGGCGGGTTCTGGTACAGGTCATAACCGCTGCCCAGGCCGACGATCTTGCCGTGGCTGAAGATCGCGATGCGCTGGGACAGGCGCATGGCTTCTTCCTGGTCGTGGGTCACGTAGACGATGGTGATGCCCAGGCGCCGATGCAGCTGGCGCAGTTCGTCCTGCAAGTCTTCACGCAGTTTCTTGTCCAGTGCGCCCAGCGGTTCATCCATCAGCAGGATGCGTGGTTCGTAGACCAGCGCCCGGGCGATGGCGACACGTTGCTGCTGGCCGCCGGAGAGTTGCGAAGGGCGGCGATGGGCGAATTGCTCGAGCTGCACCAGCTTGAGCATGGCATCGACCCGACGTTCACGCTCGGCGGTGGCCAGTTTGCGGATCGCCAGCGGGAAGGCGATGTTGTCGCGCACAGAAAGATGCGGGAACAGCGAGTAGCGCTGGAACACCATGCCGATGTCACGCTTGTGCGGCGGCACGTTCACCAGCGACTGGCCATTGACCAGGATCTCGCCGCTGCTCGGGGTTTCAAAACCGGCGAGCATCGACAGGGTGGTGCTTTTTCCGGAGCCGCTGGAGCCAAGGAAGGTGAGGAATTCACCGTCCTTGATGTCCAGCGAGATGTCGTCCACGGCGGCAAAGTCGCCGTAGTATTTGTTCAGGTTGCGCAGGCTCACCAGGGGCTTGTCATTTTGCTGCGCGGAATCTTTGATCACTGCACTCATGTCGTACTCCTGCGCTTAGGCGCTGATTTCGTTGCGCCGGCGCAGTGCGGCGGCGATCACCATGACCAGTACCGAGAGGCCGATCAGCAGCGTCGAGGCGACGGCGATCACGGGCGTCAGGTCCTGGCGCAGGGTGGTCCACATTTTCACGGGAAGGGTTTGCAGGGTCGGGCTGGCCATCATCACGCTCAGCACCACTTCATCCCACGAGACGAGGAAGGCGAAGAGGGCGCCGGCTACCATGCCCGGACGGATCGCCGGAAAGGTCACCTTGAACACCGCCTGCAGGCGCGAGGCACCGCAGATCACCGCGGCATCTTCGATCGACTGGTCGAACAGCTTCAGCGAGTTGATGATCGAAATGATGGTGAACGGCAACGCGACGATCACGTGGCTGACCACGAACGCGAACATGGTCCCGGTGTAGCCCAGTTTCAGGAACAGCGCGTACACCGCCACGGCAATGATCACCAGCGGCACGATCATCGGCAGGGTGAACAGGCCGTAGAGCATTTCCCGGCCGGGAAAGCGCCCGCGCACCAGGGCGAAGGCGGTCGGCAGGCCCAGGGCCACGGCGAAGAACGTGGTCAATACCGCGACCTTGAGGCTGGCCATGGCCGCGTTCATCCAGTCGGCGTTGGAGAAAAACTGGCCGTACCATTTCAGCGTCCAGCCCGGTGGCGGGAACACCAGCCATTGCGACGAGCCGAACGACAGCAGGACGATGAACACGATCGGCAACAACAGGAACAGACCGATCAGCCCGGTGGTGGCATACAGGCCAAAGCGCATCCGGCGGCTCATGGCATTGGGGGTCAGGAGCATGACGGCTTACCTCGCGTTGCTGGCGCCAACCGGGGATTCCGGCTGAAGCTTCAGGTAGAAGTAGAACAGCACCAGCGTGATCACGATCAGCAACGCGGCACCGGCGCTCGCCAGGCCCCAATTGAGGAACGACTGCACCTGCTGGATGATGAACTCGGGCAGCATCATGTTCTGCGCACCACCCAGCAACGCTGGCGTCACGTAGTAACCGAGGGACATCACGAACACCATCAAGCCACCGGAGAACAGCCCCGGCCGGCACAGCGGCAGGAACACCCGGAAGAAGTTGGTCCAGGGACTCGCGCCGCAGATCGAGCCGGCCTGCAGGATCATCGGGTCGATGGCCTGCATGGTCGCCTGCAGCGGCAGCACGATGAACGGGATCATGATGTAGCTCATGCCGATCACCACGCCGGTGAGGTTATGCACCATCTCCAGCGGCTGATCGATGATGCCCATGGCCATCAGCGCCTTGTTGATCACCCCGGAGGCTTGCAGCAACACCAGCCAGGAATAGGTGCGGGCGAGGAGGCTGGTCCACATCGACAACAGCACGATGTTGAGGATCCAGCGACCCCAGCCACGGGGCACCAGGGTGATCGCCCAGGCCAGCGGGAAACCCAGCAGCAGGCTGAACAGCGTCACCAGGCCGGCCACCGAGAAGGTGTTGAGCAAGACCCGGGCATAGGCCGAGTTGGCGAACAGCTGCTCGTAGTTGCCCAACCCAGGCACAGGCTCCAGCACGCCGCGCAGCAGCAGGCCGATCAGGGGTGCCAGGAAGAACAGGCCGAGGAACAGCAGGGCGGGGATCAGGTTGCTCGATCCGCGCCAGCGTTGCGCCAGGGTCGGGGTTTGCGTCATCGCAGCGGCCTTGCCGGCAGCGCCAAGGGCGCTCCCGACGGGCGAGGATGGACGGGACGCAGTTGCCGTCATTTTCATTTGACCAGCCATTCGTTCCACCGTGTCGCGATAGCAGGACCGTTCTTGGCCCAGTAGGCGAAATCAAGAGTGATTTGATCCTTGGCGTAGGCCGTCGGCAGGTTCGGGGCCAGCTCCGAGTCCAGGCGCGCCACGCTGTCGACGTTGACCGGGGCGTAGGCGGTCAGGTTGGAGAAGTCGGCCTGGCCCTTGGCACTGCTGGCATTGGCCAGGAACTTCATCGCCGCGTCCTTGTTCTTCGAACCTTTTGGAATGACCAGGATGTCGGCCATGACCAGGTTCTGTTTCCAGCTCACGCCGACCGGTGCACCGTCTTCCTGCAGGGCGTGAATGCGACCGTTCCAGAACTGGCCCATGCTCGCTTCACCGGAGGCCAGCAGCTGTTGCGACTGAGCGCCGCCACCCCACCAGACGATGTCTTTCTTGATGGTGTCGAGTTTCTTGAAGGCGCGGTCCAGGTCCAGCGGGTAGAGCTTGTCGGCGGCGACGCCATCGGCCAGCAGCGCCAGTTCTAGCACGCCAGGGCTTGGCCATTTGTAGAGGGCGCGTTTGCCGGGGAAGGTCTTGGTATCGAACAGCGAGGACCAGTCCTGGGGTTTGTTGGCACCCAGCTTGCCTTCGTTGTAGCCGAGGACGAAAGAGAAGAAGAACGAGCCGACGCCGTGATCGGAAACGAAGCGCGGGTCGATCTTGGCGCGATCGATGACTTTGAAATCGAGGGGTTCGAGCAGGCCTTCGGCGGCGGCGCGCAAGGCGAAGTCGGCTTCGACGTCGACCACGTCCCACTGCACGTTGCCGCTTTCGACCATGGCCTTGAGCTTGCCGTAGTCGGTAGGGCCATCCTGGACCACGGTGATACCGGTGGACTTGCTGAACGGATCGGCCCAGGCCTGCTTCTGTGCATCCTGAGTGCTACCGCCCCAGCTGACGAAGTTGACGCTTTCGGCCGCCATAACCACATGACTGGCCGTGGCCAGCAAGCCGGCGAACAGTACTGCGGTTGCACGTTTGTTCAACACCATTTTCACGCCCTCATTTGTTGTGTTTTTGAGCGGGCTTGGTAGTGCCCGCCTATCGGGAGCAGTAGGTCCATCTGGCCTTGAAAGGCGACCGGGCCAAGGGCTGTTGTGGGTGCTTTCCCTGTCGGGTGCGCTTGGCTGAATCGCCCGGTCTATGGAATATCATATTATGGTATTCCATACTTTGTGCAAGCACTTTGCCTTACCGGCTATCAGCCAAAATCGAGATTTTTGCAGCTGGACCTGTCAGTCGGTCAACGCGATCCATTGTGGGAGCGGGCTTGCTCGCGAAAGCGGCATGTCAGGCAATACAGATGCTGACAGGCATACCGCATTCGCGAGCAAGCCCGCTCCCACAGGGGCATGCATCCGGTCAGAAAGTGAACGGGATGCTCTCGACGACTTCCAGGTCATACCCGGTCAGCCCTGCATATTTCAACGGCGGCCCAAGATGCCGCAGCTTGCCGACGCCAAGGTTCTGCAGGATCTGTGCCCCGGTACCGACTTCCGAATAGATCCGTGACTGCGAACGGCTGAATTGCCGCGGCGCCTGGGTCAGTTGCGGCACCCGCTCCAGCAACGCTTGCGAGGATTCGTGGTTGGCCAGCACCACCACCACGCCGCGACCTTCCTGCGCCACGCGCTGCAATGCGGCCCATAACGTCCAGTTGGAAGGCCCGCTGTACTCGGCGCCCACCAGATCGCGCAACGGGTCGATTACGTGCACGCGCACCAGCGTCGCTTCATCGCGGCGCAGATCACCCATGACCATTGCCATGTGGACACCGCCTTCGATGCGATCCTCAAAGGTGATCAGACGAAAGGTGCCGTGCACCGTCGGCAGCTCGCGCTCGCCGATGCGCACCACCGTGTGCTCGGTACTTAAACGATAGTGGATCAGGTCGGCGATGGTGCCGATCTTGATCCCGTGCTTGTGCGCGAACACTTCCAGGTCCGGGCGGCGAGCCATGGTGCCGTCATCGTTCATCACTTCGACGATCACCGAGGCGGGGGTGAAGCCGGCCAGGCGAGCCAGGTCGCAACCGGCCTCGGTGTGGCCGGCGCGGGTCAGTACGCCGCCTTCCCGGGCGCGCAGCGGGAAGATGTGCCCGGGCTGGACGATATCGGCGGCGCTCGCACCCTGGGCGACGGCGGCGGCCACGGTGCGCGCGCGGTCGGCGGCGGAGATGCCGGTGGTGACGCCCACCGCCGCTTCGATCGACACGGTGAACGCGGTGCTGAACACGCTGCCATTGCTCGGCACCATCTGCTCAAGGCCCAGGCGCTGGCAATGCTCGTCGGTCAGGGTCAGGCAGATCAGGCCGCGCGCTTCACGGGCCATGAAGCTGATGGCTTCGGCGCTGCAACGGTCGGCGGCCAGCAACAGGTCGCCTTCGTTTTCCCGGTCCTCGTCGTCCACCAGGAGCACCATCTTGCCTTGGCGGTAGTCTTCGATGATTTCTTCGATGCTGTTGAAGGCCATGTAAGGATTCTCGGTGTTTGATGGAGATATACTGTGGTATACCATAATACAAAACAACCACAGAGGTCACTATGAAGGCGTACTGGATTGCTCACGTGGATATCACCGACCCCGATCAATACAGCCAATACACCCAGCGGGCCCCGAAGGCTTTTGCCGAATACGGTGGTCGGATATTGGCGCGCGGCGGACGCAGCGAAGCGATGGAAGGTCGGCCGACGCCGCATCGCAGCGTGGTGATCGAGTTTGATTCGTACGAACAGGCGTTGGCCTGTTATCGATCCGAGCTGTATCAGGAGGCGAAAGGGCACCGCGAAGGCGTGGCGCGGGCCGAGGTGATCATCGTCGAAGGTGTGTCACCAACCTGAAGATCGCCACATAACCCTGTAGGAGCCGGCTTGCCGGCGAAGGCGTCCTTGAGTATTGCATAGGTCTCGCGGGCGCCTTCGCTGGCAAGCCAGCTCCTACAAGGGATGGCGGAATATTGGAGGGTTTCGCTAGCGGATGAAATGGATCTTGCCGGTGTCGTCGTTACCGATATAGATCCCGTAGACCCCGGCCTGGCGCTCCTCGATATAACGCTCGAGGATCTGCCGGATCGCCGGGTAATAGATGCTGTCCCAGGGAATGTCCTCAGGCGCGAAGAATTTGTAGTCGAGGGTTTCCGGCCCGTACTGACCGGTAATCTCCAGCGCGATGGCGCGGAAGATGATGTACACCTCGCTGATCTTCGGCACGCTGAAGATCGAGTAGGGCGAGAGGATCTCCGCGCGCACGCCGCTCTCTTCCCAGACTTCGCGCAGCGCCGCCTGCTCGGTGGTTTCGCCACCTTCCATGAAGCCCGCCGGCAAGGTCCAGGTGCCGGGGCGCGGGGGGATGGCGCGCTGGCACAGCAGGTACTTGCCGTCCTGCTCGATGATGCAGCCGGCGATGATTTTCGGATTGACGTAGTGGATGTAGCCGCAGCCGCGGCACATCAGGCGCTCGTGCGTATCGCCCGGGGGCAGTTGTGACTTGAGGTCATTGCTGCCGCACTTTGGACAATAGCTCGGGCTGAACATGATCAACGACCTATGCGAGGTTCTTTGAGTGCGATGGGCTGGGTGATCTCGGGGATCGCCCCGGTCTCTTCCTGCTTGCGCTTGAGGTAATCGAGGGCGACGGTGGCGGCGGCGCGCACGTGGTCGACGCACGCCTGGTGAGCGGCCAGGGGATCACCGCTCTTGATCGCCTCGACCATGCGTTCCATTTCCTGGTTGCTGGCGCCGCGACGGTTCTGCTGGGACACCGAAGTCGCCCGCAGATAGCTGATGCGCGCCTGCAACTGACGCAACTGGGTCGCGGCGACGTGGTTGCCGGAGCCTTCGAGCAGCACGTCGTAGAAACCCTGGACGGAGTCGATGACCTGCTGCAGCTCGCCTTCCTTCAAGGCCTGGCGGTTTTCTTCCAGGGCCTTTTCCAGGGCCTTGATGTCCTTGGCCTTGGCCCGCAGGGTGAACAGCTGGACGATCAGGCCCTCGAGTACGCAACGTAGCTCATAGATATCGACGGCATCGGCCAGGGTGATGATCGCCACCCGCGGGCCCTTGGCATCGGCAAACTCCACCAGGCCTTCGGATTCCAGGTGACGCAAGGCTTCGCGCACCGAGGTGCGGCTCACGCCCAGGCGATCGCACAGATCGCGTTCGACCAGTCGATCTCCCGGCAGGAGCTGGAAGTTCATGATGGCACTTCGCAGTTTATCCAGCACGATTTCGCGCAGGGTAACGGGGTTGCGATTGACCTTGAAGCTGTCGTCGAGTGGCAGGCGTTTCATGGGGTCCGCTCTAGAATGTGGCTGTCCATGCAAAACGGGCACCGTCCGTGCTCGTTCAGATCAAAACAGCCGAGGGTTAACTTGAGGCCTCGGCATCGGCTTCGGCGAATGCTTCCCGGGCGAGCCGGAAACTGTCGACGGCAGCGGGAACACCGCAATATATGCCGACCTGAAGCAGAATTTCGCGTATTTGCTCACGACTCAGGCCGTTACGCAAGGCGCCGCGCACATGCAGCTTGAGTTCGTGCGGGCGGTTGAGGGCCGAGATCATGGCCAGGTTGATCATGCTGCGCTCCTTGAGCGACAGACCCTCACGGCCCCAGACGTGGCCCCAGCAGTACTCGGTGACCATCTCCTGCAGGGGGCGGGTGAAGTCGTCGGCGTTCTCGATGGAGCGATTCACATAGGCTTCGCCGAGCACCTGGGTGCGGATCTTCAGGCCTTTTTCGTATTTTTCGTTGCTCATTCGATGATCTCCTTAGACCCCTGTAGAGCCCGGCTTGCCGGCGAAGGCGTATTTGAGGGCGCCTTCGCCGGCAAACTCAGTCCTACAGGTATTGATCAGCCCACCCATCAAGGTGTATTTGAGTTCAAGGTAATCCTCGATGCCATATTTGGAGCCTTCGCGCCCCAGCCCCGAGGATTTGATCCCGCCAAACGGCGCGACTTCGGTGGAGATCAACCCTTCGTTGATTCCGACCATGCCGTATTCCAGCGCTTCGCTCATGCGCCAGGCGCGGCCCAGGTCGCGGGTGTAGCAGTAGGCAGCCAGGCCGAATTCGGTGTCGTTGGCCATCTGCACGGCCTCGGATTCGCTGGCGAAACGGAACACCGCGGCGAGCGGACCGAAAGTTTCTTCCCGGGCGACTTTCATCTGCGTGGTGATGCCGGCCAGGACCGTGGGCTGGAAAAAGCCATGGCCCAACGCGTGGCGTTCGCCGCCGCAGAGCAAGCGGGCACCTTGGGCCAGCGCGTCCTGCACATGGTCTTCTACCTTGGCCACGGCGCGCTCGTTGATCAGCGGACC
Source organism: Pseudomonas sp. PLMAX (assembly GCF_046042685.1). NCBI lineage: Bacteria > Pseudomonadati > Pseudomonadota > Gammaproteobacteria > Pseudomonadales > Pseudomonadaceae > Pseudomonas > Pseudomonas sp. PLMAX. The sequence continues at coordinate 2,754,139 of NZ_CP064949.1, forward strand.
CTGGGTGACGCCGTCGGCGAAACCGCTGCCAACCTTGAGTTGCGAGACCCGTTCGGCCAACCGCGCGACGAAAGCGTCGTGAATACCGTCCTGCACCAGGAAGCGATTGACGCAGACGCAGGTCTGGCCGGCATTGCGGAATTTGGCGATCAGCGCGCCTTCCACGGCACGTTCCAGATCGGCGTCGTCGAAGACGATAAAAGGCGCGTTGCCGCCCAGTTCCAGTGACACCTTTTTCAGCGTCGGCGCGCACTGCGCCATCAGCAACTTGCCAATGGCCGTGGAGCCGGTGAACGACAGTTTGCGCACCAGCGGGCTAGCGGTCAGTTCGGCGCCGATGGCGATGGCATCGCCGGTGATCACGTTGAAAATACCGGCGGGAATGCCGGCCTGCTCGGCCAGCGCGGCCATGGCCAGAGCCGAGAACGGCGTCTCCGGCGCCGGCTTGACGATGCACGGGCAACCGGCCGCCAGCGCCGGGCCGGCCTTGCGGGTGATCATCGCCGCGGGGAAGTTCCAGGGGGTGATCGCCGCGACGACACCGATCGGCTCCTTGCTCACGACAATGCGCGCATCGCCCTTGTGGCTGGGAATGGTGTCGCCGTAGATGCGCTTGGCTTCTTCGGCGAACCACTCGATGAAGCTGGCGGCGTAGAGGATTTCACCCTTGGCTTCGGCCAACGGCTTGCCTTGTTCGAGGGTGAGGATTTCGGCCAGGGCATCGGCGTTTTCCAGCATCAGCGCGTGCCAGCGCTTGAGCGTATTGCTGCGTTCCTTGGCGGTGAGTGCGCGCCAGGCCGGCCAGGCCTTGTTGGCGGTGTCGATGGCCTGGCGTGCGTCTTCGGCGCCGAGGTTTGGCACCTGGCCGATCAACTCGCCGGTGGCCGGGTTGAAGATGTCCTGTTGCGCACCGTCGGGCGCACCCAGCCATTGGCCGTTGATGTAGGCCTGCTGGCGGAACAGTAACGAGGCTGCTGGGCTCATGCCGGCTCCTGACAAAATTTAAAAAATCTGCACGGACCCCTGTGGGAGCGGGCTTGCTCGCGAAAGCTGTGGGTCAGTCAATATTGATGTCAACTGATACTCCGCCTTCGCGAGCAAGCCCGCTCCCACAGGGTTTTTTGTGTGGAACCGATCAGGCCAGGGTGGGCAGGGGGCCCAGCTTGCCTTTGTGGTAGATCATCGGCGTCACCGGTTGCTCGGGCAGGATCAGGTTCTTCACCGCACCGACGATGATGGCGTGGTCGCCGCCATCGTATTCGCGCCACAGTTCGCACTCGATGATCGCCGTGGCCTTGCGCAGCAACGGGTTGCCCAGTTCGCTCAAGTGCCACTCGATGCCGTTGGCCTTGTCCTTGCCTTTGCCGGCAAACGCATAGGCTTCGGCGGTCTGGTCGGCGGACAGCAGGTGAATCGCGAACTGCTTGCTGTCGCGCAGGATCGGGTAGGTGTCAGAGGCGTAGTTGGGGCAGAACAGCACCAGTGCCGGATCGATCGACAGCGCACTGAAGGCGCTGGCGGTGATGCCGACGATGCCGCCCGCCGGGTCCAGGGTGGTGACCACCGTGACCCCGGAAGGGAACGAGCTCATGACGTCTTTGTAAATGCCGGGTTCGATCATTTCTCAGGACTCCTAGCGCATCACGAATGGATCAGGCATCGGTGCCTGGGACAGATTGATCCACACCGTTTTCAGCTCGGTGTAGGCCAGCACGGAATCGATGCCGCTTTCGCGTCCATAGCCACTGTTCTTGAAGCCGCCGATCGGCGCCATGGCCGACACCGCGCGGTAGGTATTGACCCAGATGATCCCCGAACGCACGTCCCGGGCCAGGCGATGGGCGCGGCCCAGGTCGCGGGTCCAGATGCCGGCGGCGAGGCCGAACTGCGAGTCGTTGGCGATCGCCAGGGCTTCGGCTTCGTCCTTGAAACGGATGACCGAAGCCACCGGGCCGAACACTTCTTCCTGCATGATCTTCATTGAATTGCGGTCGCATTCGAACAGGGTCGGCTCATAGAACCAGCCTTCGCCCAGATTCTGCGGGCGCTTGCCACCCAGGCGCAGTGTTGCCCCTTCGGCAATGGCATCGGCCACCAGTCCTTCCACCACGGCCAGCTGCTGCGCGGTGGCCATCGGGCCCATTTCGCTGCTGTCTTCCTGCGGGTTGCCGATGCGGATGCGTTGGGCGCGTTCCACCAGGCGAGCGACGAATTCGTCGTAGATTTCGTCCTGCACCAGCAGGCGCGAACCCGACACACAGCTTTGCCCGGAGGCGGCGTAGATCCCGGCGATGGCGCCGTTGATCGCGCTGTCGAGGTCGGCGTCGGCGAAGATGATGTTCGGCGACTTGCCGCCCAGTTCCAGGGACAATTTCGCGAAGTTCTCGGCGCTGCTGCGCACCACATGCCGGGCCGTGGCCGCGCCACCGGTGAAGGCGATCTTGCGCACCAGCGGATGGCGGGTGAGGGCGGCACCGGTGCTCGGGCCGTAACCGGTGACGACGTTGACCACGCCCGGCGGGATGCCGGCTTCCAGCGCCAAACGCGCCAGTTCGAGAATGGTCGCCGAGGCGTGCTCGGACGGCTTGATCACGATGGTATTGCCCGCCGCCAGGGCCGGCGCCAACTTGATCGCGGTCAGGTACAGCGGGCTGTTCCACGGAATGATCGCGGCGACCACGCCCATGGCTTCGTGCACGGTGTAGGCAAACAGGTCGGGCTTGTCCAGCGGCAGGGTGCCGCCTTCGAGCTTGTCGGCCAGCCCTGCGGTGTAGTGGAAGAACTCCGGCAGGTAGCCGACCTGGCCGCGGGTCTCGCGGATCAGCTTGCCGTTGTCGCGGCTTTCCAGCTGCGCCAGTTGTTCCTTGTTTTCGGCGATCAGGTCGCCCAGTCGGCGCAGCAACTTGCCCCGGGCGGTGGCGGTCAGGCCACGCCAGGCCGGGCTGTCGAAGGCGGTCTGCGCAGCCTGTACGGCGCGCTCGACGTCGGCTTCGTCGGCATCGGGCAGTTCGGCCCAGGGCTCGGCCAGGGCCGGATTGAGGCTTTCGAAAGTCTTGCCGGAGAGGGCATCGACCCATTCACCGCCGATGCACATCTGGAAGCGTGTGAGTGTCATGCAACGATCCCCTTGATCTGGTTTTGTCGGGAGTGCGCAGTGTCGAGAAACTCCAGCAACAGCTGGTTGACCAGGCGCGGCGATTCTACGGGCATCATATGCCGCTGCTCGGCGAGCACGGCAACCTTCGCGCCGGGAATGCGCTGGGCCAGTTGCTCGGCCATTTCCGGGGTCGACCCGGGGTCGAGTTCGCCGGTGGCGATCAACGCCGGTACCTGGATGTTGCCCAGGTCCTCGGCGCGGTACATGTCCTGGGTGGCAAACAATTCGTAGGTGGTCAGGTAACCCTGGGGGTCATTGCCCGCCAGCGTCTGGCGAATTGCGGCGATCTGCGCCGGATTGGCCGCCTGGTATTCACGGCTGAACCAGCGTGACAGCGCGGCTTCGGCGTTGGCGTCCGGACCGTGCTCGGCGGCCTGGCTGGTGCGGGCGATCACGCCGGCACGTTGTTCAGCGGTGCGGTTGAACACACTGTTGAGCACCACCAGGCTTTGCAGGCGTTGCGGGTAATGCAGGGCGAAAGCCCGCGCCACCAGCCCACCCATTGAGAAACCGATCACCGCCGCCTTGGGCAATTGCAGATGATCGAGCAGCTCCAGCAACTGATCGGCATAACCGAGCAGCGGCGTGCCGCTTTCAGGGCGCGGGCTGGCGCCATGGCCAAGCATGTCGTAGGCGATGACGCGGTATTGCGTGGCCAGGCCAACGATCTGGCCGCCCCACATTTCTTTGTTCAGGCCCACGCCGTGGATCAAGACCACGGGCTGGCCTTGGCCGGTCGCCAGGTAACTGGTGCCAGCCGGGGTGCGTTCAGCGGTGAGCCGAATCATGGAGCGCTCCTGCATACCTTTTTGTTGTAGTGACCGACCGTCTTACTGGGCTTTTTCGGCAGCCAGTTCTTCCAGGTCGATGTAGCGGTTGCCGATGCGTGGGTGCAGGCGGCCGCCATCGGCGCAACCCAGGACCACGACGATTTCGTCGGCACGTGGCGCGTCTTCGATCTTCATTTCCAGGGTGATGTAGTGCGAACGCAGGCCTTCATCGTCCTTGTGCATCATCGGGATCTGGATCGAAGTGCCCGGGCCGCCGCGCTTGTTGGTAAAGCTCAGGTAGCTCTTGGCTTTCACCGCTTCGCGGTAATGGTTGCCGAAGCGCAGGGTGTGGATCACCGCGGACGCGTGTTCGATTTCACCGTCGGCACCGACCACGGCAGCCTTGCCATAGGCTTCGATCTTCTCGGCACCGCCGATGATGCCCACCAGGCGCTCGACCATCATTGCGCCAAGGTCGGAGCAGTTGGCGCGGATCTGCGGCTTGAGGTCTTCAACGAAACCGTTGCCCAGCCAGGGGTTCTTCATCACCACGGCCAGCCCGACCATGGTCACAGGCTTGTCGGTGGCTTTGCCGCCTTCGATGAAGGTTTCTTCGACATAGCTGACGATCTTGCGGATTTCGAAACTCATGAGCTGCTCCGTATCAGGGTGGAAGGTGTCTGTGCGTATGATGGTATACCATAATACCGGATGCGCAATAGCCTGATGGGAGTTTCTGGTCGGAAGGCGATGAAAAGAGGGGAGGGTGTAGCGAAGGCGGCATCACGGCCACCATCGCATCGCCGGCAAGCCGGCTCCTACGGATGTGCATGACGCCACCAATTCAACTTACCTGCGCAAAACCTGTAGGAGCTGGCTTGCCAGCGAAGGCGGCGTCACGGCCACCATCGCATCGCCGGCAAGCCGGCTCCTACGGATTTGCGTGACGCCACCTATTCAACTTACCTGCGCAAAACCTGTAGGAGCTGGCTTGCCAGCGAAGGCGGCGTCACGGCCACCATCGCATCGCCAGCAAGCCGGCTCCTACGGATTTGCGTGACGCCACCAATTCAACTTACCTGCGCAAAACCTGTAGGAGCTGGCTTGCCAGCGAAGGCGGCGTCACGGCCACCATGGCATCGCTGGCAAGCCAGCTCCTACAGTGATTGAGTACAGCCGCGAGAAATGGGGCGGCTGTCAGGCCTCAAAGATGATCGGCATCGATCACTGCCTTGGCGAACGCCTGCGGATCTTCCTGTGGCAAGTTGTGGCCGATGCCGCCGCTGATCAGGCGGAACTGGTATTTACCGGTAAAGCGCTTGGCGTAATCCTCGGGGGCCGGGTGCGGGGCGCCGTTGGCGTCGCCTTCCAGGGTGATGGTCGGCACGCTGATGGAAGGTGCCGTGGCCAGTTTCTGCTCCAGCGCTTCGTATTGGCTTTCGCCCTGCACCAGGCCCAGGCGCCAGCGGTAGTTGAACACGGTGATATCGACATGGTCGGGGTTGTCCAGCGCCTTGGCGCTGCGGTCGAAGGTGGCGTCGTCGAAGGCCCATTTTGGCGAGGCCAGTTGCCAGATCAGCTTGGCGAAGTCATGGGTGTTTTTCTCGTAGCCGGCGCGGCCGCGGTCGGTGGCGAAGTAGAACTGGTACCACCACTGCAGTTCGGCCTTGGGCGGCAGCGGGTTCTTGCCGGCGGCCTGGTTACCGATCAGATAGCCGCTGACCGACACCAGGGCCTTGACCCGTTCCGGCCACAGCGCCGAAACGATGTCGGCGGAACGCGCGCCCCAATCATAACCACCGAGCACGGCTTGCTTGATCTTCAGGGCGTCCATGAAATCGATGACGTCGCTGGCCAGCGCGGCCGGTTGGCCATTGCGCAAGGTCTTGTCGGAGAGGAAGTGCGTATCGCCGTAGCCGCGCGCATAGGGCATCAGCACGCGATAACCCTTGGCCGCCAACAAGGGCGCGACTTCGTCATAGCTGTGGATGTCGTACGGCCAGCCGTGCAGCAGAATCACCACCGGGCCATCGGCCGGGCCCGTTTCGGCGTACGCCACGCTGAGCAGGCCGGCGTTGACATGCTTGAGCGGACCGAACGGCGAGGGCGCCGCCTGCGTGGTGCCGGCAGGGGGGGCGGCAGGGGATGTCTGCGCGTGAGCTACACCCAGAACGCCCAACAGACTCAGGGCTAGGATCGACGAGCCAACCAGGCGGCGGCGAGGGTTACCGGTTCTGTCGTTGTGCTGTGCCTTCTTCATGTGATGTCTCCTGTTCAAGCCGCTGGCCAGGGGATCGGGCCGATCCCCTTTTAACCCTGCCTGCATTTGAACGCGGTGACGTATCTGGCCTGTGTCGAAGAGCGGGGCCGGTGTCAGCCCCTGTATCCCGCTGCTGTCCAGATACACAGTGATACACAGCGTCAGGATCAAGCCTGTGCTGCACTCACCTTGCCCGTGACGGTGGCGTTTCTGCGCACCGATTGATACAGCAGGCTGGACACCAGGAAGCCCACGATCGCCAACCCGCTCATCAGGCTGAACACATAGTTATAGCCTTGCTGGCCGGGGAAGTGGTCGAGGATGGCGCCGTAGATCACGTAGGCGAACATGCCCGGGGCATAGCCGATCAGGCAGCCGATGCCGAAGGCCGAGCCGGTGATGTGCTGGGGAATGCCCACTTCGCCCATGGGCGCCCAGAACACGCCGCGCATGGAAAACACGATCAGCGCGAAGGACAGGGTGGCGGCCATGCCGGCATAGATGAAGCTCGGGCTTTTCGGAATCAACAGGATCACGGCCATCAGCGGCAGCAGCGCCAGGAACGCCCACTTCAGGTAGCGGCTGGTGCTCTTGAACTGTTTGTCGGCGATGAAACCGCCGGCAGGGCCGCCGAGGATCTTCAGGAAGTACTGGTTGATGATGCCGTAGGCGCCGACCAGGGCCACGGGCAGGCCGTACATTTCCTTGAGGTAGGGAATGAAATAGGTCAGGCCGCAGTAGACGATGTAGACCATGAACACATTGAGGCTGACCAGCCAGATGCCCGGCACCTTGATGGCTTCGTACAGGTTGGCCAGGCCGTTGCCGGGCTTGGCGGTAGACTGGGTGGCGCCGCTCTTGAGCAGGAACCAGGTCAGGGTGCCGGCCAGGATGTCGATCACCGAGTAGAACAGGATCGCCGACTTCAGGCCAGCTTCGCCCGAGCCCATGGCGATGAACACACCCAACGCGCAGAAGGCCACCAGGGTATCGACGACACCACGGCCGCCTTCGAGCAGGCCGAACAGCCGACCCTGTTCCTGGTCGTCACCGAGGTTGCGGATGGCCTTGAGCAACGACGGCCAGAAGAGGCAGTCGGCGCACACCGCCAGCAGGCTGAACACGATCAGCAGGTTGCTGAAGGGTGGAAAGGTCGCCAGGTACAGCCCCAGGCCGCCGGTGCCGATCAGACCGAGGGGTATCAGCTTGCGGGTATCGTAGCGATCGGCGAGCAGGCCGCCGACCACGAACAGCGCGGTGGCGATGATCGCGTTGGCGCTGAGCAACATGCCGATTTCAGTGTGGCTCAGGCCCATGAATTCCTGCATGGGCACATAGAAGGCGTCCTTGAGGTTGGCCAGTTTGTAGATGGTGCCGCCACCGAGGATGAGGATCAGGAATCGTAGCCATTTGGCCTTGTTTTGCGTTGTCATTATTGTTCTCCGGGCGTAATCGGTTCGTAGCGTCGGTTTCAGGCGTTGCAGGTATCGGCGAGGGTGAGTTCGGCCAGGGTGCGCAACTCGGCCAGCACACCGCGGACATAGGCGACCTGGTTGTTCGCCCAGCGGTGTTCGTCGGCCAGCATTCGTTCCAGCGAGAAGCCTTCGGGCAGCGGCGTATCACTCATTTCCCGGTAGGCAATGAACGGGTCGGCCGCCTCAAGGGTCTGGCGGAACGCCGGGGCCACGTAGTGGTTTTCCTGCTCGAGGATGAAGGCGATGACCTGCGGGCTGGTGTCGCCCAGCATTAGCAGCTCGAACAGCAGGCGGGCACTGGGCAGGTCGTCTTCGGCGCTGCCCTGCAGGACGCCGTAATGGCCGAAGCCGTTTTGCTCGGGGACCACACGCACGCCCTTGAGGTGCGCCTGGCGGATGTGCGGCGCCAGGTTGCCCAGCGCCTGCAGGGGCTGTTCGCAGGCATTGATCATGTTGCCGAAGTCGAACAGGGCATGCAGGCGAGGGTGGTTGAGGCGGGTCAGCAGTTGCGCGATCTCGGCGCTCTTGAGCTCTTCATGCTGCTCGAAGTCGAAGTACAGGTCGTGCTTGTCGGCCTGCTGCGCGAGGTAGTGCAGGTCGGTTTCGATCACGTCCATCACTTGCGACAGCGTGCCCTCGTAGCGCGAGTAGACGCGGATGTTGCGCACGCCCAGGGCGAGAGCGATGGCGATCACCTGGTCGACGTCCTTTTTCCGCGTGCTGCTGATTTCCAGGTGCACATCCAGGCCCAGGGCCCTGGCCTTGTCGGCAAACACCTGCAATTGCGCGGGCGTCATCTGGCTCAGGCTGTTCTGCTCGCCGTCGAGCAAGTGCAGGCTCAGGCCTTGCAGTTCGTGGCGATAGGCGAAGTCGAGCAGGTCGGCGGGGGTGACACGGCCGTGGGTGAGGTTGGTCAGCAGCGGGTAGGCGTGGGCGAACAGGCGCAGTTGCGCCAGGCGGTCGAGCAACCGGCGGGCCAGTGCGTCGGTCAGCACGGGAGCGGTGCCGTCCCCGACCACGTTGTGGCTCAGCAAGGCGTTGAATCGTTCCTGGATCTTATTGTTCATTCGAGTCGTTCCTGGTTCAGACACGGGGTCTTGCGACGCAGCCTTTATCGCGCCAGTCAGGAACTCTCGATAGATCCATTATCAGTTAATTGATAAGACCACTTGCGGGCTTCAAGTGGCCTGCGTCAGGCATCCCATCGCGTCCAGCGCCCGGGCCAGCGCCGCGACGCGTTCCCGGGCCTGGTGTTCAGGGGTGCCGGCAAAACCGATCAGCAGGGCCGGCGGCAGCACGTGCCCGATGCAGTAGTCGGAGAGGGCGTAGGTGTGGATGTTGTGCCGGGCCAGTTGCTTGGCAATGGCGTCGTCGTCGAGCGCCGGGGGGAGCCAGGCGATCAGGTGCATGCCGGCGTCCACCGGGGTGATCCTGAAGAATCCGCCGAGCTGTTGTTGCAACTGCTCGACCAGGGCCTGCTGGCGAGCCTGGTACAGTGTGCGCAGGCGACGGATGTGCCCCAGGAAGTGGCCTTCGACCATGAAGTCCGCCGTGGTCGCCTGCAGCAGGGTGGGCGGACTGCGATCCATCACCGCGCGCAAGGTGCAGAAGGGTTCGACCAAGGCCTGGGGCAAGATCACGTAGCCCAGGCGCAGCGACGGGAACAGCACCTTGCTGAAGGTCCCGACGTAGATCACCCGGGCCATCTGGTCCATGGCATAGAGCGCGGGCAGCAGGCGGCCGCTGTAGCGCAGTTCGCTGTCGCAATCGTCCTCGATGATCCAGCTCTGCTGGCGTGCCGCCCAATCGATCAGGGCCTGGCGTCGCGCATAACTGAGGGTCACGCCCAGGGGATGTTGGCGCGACGGGGTGGTGAACACCAGGCGCGCATCGGGGCAGCGAGCCAGTCCTTGCTGCACATCGATCCCCTGTTCATCGATAGGCAGCGGCACCACCTGCGCGCCCTGGGCCTGCAAGGCGATGCGCGCGGCGATGTGCCCCGGGTCTTCCATCCACACGCTGTCCTGCGGATTGAGCAGCAGCATGCCCAGCAGGTTGAAGGCTTGCTGTGCACCGGAAACGATCACCACTTGCCCGGCGTCGCAGTCGATGCCCCGGGCGTCGAAGACGTACTCGGCGATGGCCGTGCGCAAGGCCTGCAAGCCTTGCAGCTCGCCATAACCGAGCATGGCCTTGCTCGGCTTGAGCAGGTGGCGGTTCATCAGGCGCCGCCAGATCGCTTGCGGGAAGGCGTCGTAGGTGCTGTGGCTGGGCAGGAATGAGGTCGGGGTCGAAGGATCCCAGTCGGCATAGGACACCCCGCGAAAATGATCGCTGCGCAGCGACAGCATCGACTGGCTCAGGTCGGACAGGCGAGGCGGCTGGCGCGCCTGCCCGTCGTCGACCATCGTGCGCTGTTCCCACTCGGTGCCGACGTAGGTGCCGGCCCCGGTGCGCGAGGCCAGGAAGCCTTCGGCGATCAACTGATCGAAGGCATTGAGGATGGTGATCCGCGACAGCGCCAGCTCCTTGCTCAGGGTGCGCGTCGACGGCAGGCGCACGCCGCCCTGGATGCGGCCGCCGAGGATCTGCTTGCGAATCTGCAAGTAAAGCTGGCGGTACAAGGGGATGGCGCTGGCACGGTCCAGCTCGATGGCCGACAGCAACAAACCTGCGGGGGATTTCATGACGCGCTCGTCTGGACAGAGTGTGGGATTGACCCGCGCCGGCTGGCGCCGAGGTGTGCAGGGTAGCGAGCGGCAGCGGATAAGTCATCCACCGCCGGGAACGCCACGGCGGGCACTGTCATGAAATGAAAAGCCATTGTCGTCTGATGAGAAGCGGCTGTTTGGGCGTCATCCTACAGTCCAATCAGCGCAAATCGACGCAGCAGCCAATATTGCAGACTGGAGAACAAGAAAAATGGCCAAAGCCGTACGCTTCTACGAAACCGGTGGTCCCGACGTCCTTCGTTATGAGGATGTCGAAGTCGGCGACCCCGGTCCTGGTCAGGTACGTCTGCGTCATGTAGCGGTCGGCCTGAACTATGCCGACACCTACTTTCGCAACGGCACCTACCCGATCCCGATGCCCAACGGCATGGGCGTCGAGGCGTCCGGTGTGGTCCAGGCCATCGGCGAAGGCGTGACCAACGTCCAGGTGGGGGACCGCGTCACCTATACCGGTTTCCTCAACACCCTCGGCGCCTACAGCACCGAACGACTGATCGCGGCCGCGCCGCTGATCAAGCTGCCGGAAACCATCAGCTTCGAAACCGCCGCGGCCATGACCATGCGCGGCCTGACGTCGTCGTACCTGATGCGCCGCATCTACGACTTCAAGGAAGGCGACAGCATCCTGTTGCACGCCGCCGCCGGTGGCGTTGGCCTGATCGTTTCGCAGTGGGCCAAGTTGCTCGGCCTGAACGTGATCGGCACGGTGTCGACCGAGCAAAAGGCTGAAATCGCCCGTGCCCACGGTTGCGACCATACTATCAATTACAGCCATGAAGACGTCGCCGCTCGCGTTCGCGAATTGACCGACGGCGTGGGCGTCAACGTGGTGTTCGACAGCGTTGGCAAGAACACCTTCATGGGTTCGCTGGATTCGTTGAAACCCCGTGGCCTGATGGTCTGCGTGGGTACTGCATCCGGGCCTATCCCGGCGTTCGACCCGGTGATGCTGGCGATGAAAGGTTCGCTGTTCCTGACCCGTCCGGCCCTGGCCAACTACATCAGCGACCCGGCGGAAAAAGCCGCCCTGGCCGGTGAGCTGTTCGACCACGTCGGCAGCGGCCGCATCAAGATCGAGATCAACCAGCACTACGCGTTGCAGGACGCGGTGCAGGCGCATCGCGATCTTGAGTCGCGCAAGACTACCGGCTCGTCGATTTTCGTCATTTAAGGAGCTGCCAGCCATGAAAGTCGAACAATTGACCTGCAGCATCGGTGCCGAACTGATCGGCGTGAACCTCGCCGACGCGGTGCATGACGACGGTCTGTTTGCCGAGATTCGTGCCCAGTTGCTCAAGCACCGAGTGGTGTTCCTGCGCGACCAGGACATCAGCCGCGCCGACCACGTGGCCTTCGCCCGCCGCTTCGGCGAGCTGGAAGACCACCCGGTGGCCGGCAGCGATCCGGAGCATCCGGGGCTGGTGCGCATCTACAAGAATCCTGACCAGCCGATGGACCGCTACGAAAACGCCTGGCACACCGATGCGACCTGGCGCGAAGTTCCGCCGATGGGTGCCGTGCTGCGTTGTGTTGAATGCCCGCCAGTGGGCGGCGACACCATGTGGACCAACATGGTCCAGGCCTATGCGAACTTGCCGGAAGACGTAAAGCTCAAGATCGCCGACCTGCGTGCCCGCCACAGCATCGAAGCGAGCTTCGGCGCGGCCATGCCGATCGAAAAGCGCCTGGGACTCAAGGCGATGTACCCGGACGCCGAGCACCCGGTGGTGCGCACCCATCCGGAAACCGGCGAGAAGGTGCTGTTCGTCAATGCCTTCACCACCCATTTCAGCAACTACCACACCCCTGAGCGGGTGCGCTTCGGCCAGGACGCCAACCCTGGCGCCGGCGAGTTGCTGCGCTACCTGATCAGCCAGGCGTACATCCCTGAGTATCAGGTGCGCTGGCGCTGGAAGCCCAACAGCATCGCCATCTGGGACAACCGCAGTACCCAGCATTACGCCGTCATGGACTACCCGCCGTGCCATCGCAAGATGGAGCGCGCCGGGATCATCGGCGACAAGACTTTCTGATCCAACCCTTCTGCATACGCACTCGTAGACACGTCTGCCCGGCCACGACCCGGGCGGACGGGACAATCATAAGAACTGGAGTAAACCATGCAATTCTTCGACGATTCCCTGCACCCCGAAAACATGGAAAAGGTGGTCATCACCGTGGCCCCGTACGGCCCGGAATGGATGCCTGAAGACTTCCCGGAAGACATCCCGCTGACCATGGACGAGCAAGTCCAGAAAGCGGTTGAATGCTATGAAGCCGGTGCCACGGTTTTGCACCTGCACGTGCGTGAACTGGACGGCAAGGGCTCCAAGCGCCTGTCCAAGTTCAACGAGCTGATCGCCGGTGTGCGCGAAGCCGTGCCGGACATGATCATCCAGGTCGGCGGCTCGATTTCCTTCGCCCCGGAAAGCGATGGTGAAGCGGCCAAGTGGCTGTCCGACGACACTCGCCACATGCTGGCGGAGCTGACGCCGAAACCGGACCAGGTCACGGTGGCCATCAACACCACCCAGATGAACATCATGGAGCTGCTGTATCCGGAATACCTGGAAGGCACCTCCCTGGCCAACCCGATGGTCCAGGCCGCCTACAGCGAAATGACCGTACCGGCCGGTCCAGCCTGGGTTGCCGAGCACCTCAAGCGCCTGATGGACAACGGCATCCAGCCGCACTTCCAGCTGACCGGCATCCATGCCTACGAAACCCTGGAGCGCCTGGTGCGCAAGGGCATCTACAAGGGCCCGCTGAACCTGACCTGGATCGGCATCGGCGGTGGTTTCGACGGTCCGAACCCGTTCAACTTCTTCAACTTCATCCACCGTATGCCGGATGGTTGCACCCTGACCTCCGAGTCGCTGCTCAAGAACGTGCTGCCGTTCAACACTATGGCGATGTCCATGGGTCTGCACCCACGCGTGGGCAACGAAGACACTATCATTGATCACAAGGGCGAGCGTTTCGGCTCGGTTGCGCAGATCAAGCAAACCGTACGCATTGCCCACGAACTGGGCCGCGAAATCGCCACCGGCAAAGAAGCCCGTGAGATCTATCGCATCGGTGTGCAGTACGACAGCATCGAAGACACCCTGCTGGCCAACGGAATGTCCCCCAACCGCAAGGCTGGGCAAAAAGGTGTGCCGCAACGCGGCTGACCCGTGGCGCGCACGAGGGGCCGTGACCGCTCGTGCGCACTGCAAAACGCTTGATAACAAAAATAAATAAAAGCTTTGAGGAGGCTGCATGGCCTTTCACCCAATCGCCGACGATGACGACGCTGGTTGCGTCAACGTTGCGCGTAAATATGCCTGGATTGTCTTTGCACTGACGTTCGGCCTGTTGATTTCCGATTACATGTCACGCCAGGTGCTCAATGCGGTGTTCCCGCTGCTCAAGAGCGAGTGGTCCCTGAGCGACGGTCAGCTGGGCCTGCTCAGTGGCATTGTCGCCCTGATGGTCGGCCTGCTGACGTTTCCGCTGTCGCTGATGGCCGACCGCTTCGGCCGCGTCAAGAGCCTGGCGCTGATGGCGATGCTGTGGAGCGTGGCGACCCTGGGCTGCGCTTTGGCCCAGGATTACCAGCAGATGTTCATCGCCCGGTTCATGGTGGGCGTCGGCGAGGCGGCCTACGGCAGCGTCGGCATCGCCGTGGTGATTTCGGTGTTTCCGAAACACATGCGGGCCACCCTGGCCAGTGCATTCATGGCGGGCGGGATGTTCGGTTCGGTGTTGGGCATGGCCTTGGGCGGTGCGATCGCGGCCAAGCTCGGCTGGCGCTGGTCGTTCGCCGGCATGGCGCTGTTCGGCCTGCTGCTGGCGGTGCTGTACCCGATCATCGTCAAGGAAGCGAAGATTGCGCCCAAGCGCGCAGCCCAATTGGCGAACAAGGTGGCCGCGGTCAAGCGTCCATTGAGCACGTTGTGGTCCAGCCGTTCGGTGGTGGCGACCTACATCGGCAGTGGCTTGCAGTTGTTCGTCGGCGGCACGGTGATGGTGTGGATTCCCAGCTACCTCAATCGCTACTACGAAATGCCCACGGACAAGGCGGGCGGCATGGCCGCGATCATCGTCCTGTGCAGCGGCGCCGGGATGATCCTGTGCGGCATGCTCAGCGATCGGCTGTGCCGTAATTCGCCGGAACGCAAGGTCAGCCTGGCCATCGGGTTTTGCCTGGGCAGCTGCCTGTTGCTGTCGGCGGCGTTCGCGCTACAGGCAGGGCCCCTGCAACTGGCGCTGATCTGCCTGGGCATGCTGATTGCCACCGGTACCACCGGCCCGGCGGGCGCGATGGTCGCCAACCTGACCCATTACTCGGTCCACGGCACGGCCTTCGCCACGCTGACATTGGCCAACAACATGCTGGGCCTGGCGCCTGGGCCGTTCATCACTGGACGGGTGTCGGACCTGATCGGCCTGCATGCCGCGTTCCAATTGGTGCCACTGGTCAGCCTCGCGGCAGCGGCGGTGTTCTTTTACGCCAAGTGTCATTACCACAAAGATATTGCCCGCCTTCAGGGTCAGAGCGTGCCTGACCCCGTCAACCAGGCCGGGTTAGAGGTGAAGTTGTGAGTCGTCGTCTACAAATTGATGTGTTTTTCGATTTTATCTGCCCTTGGTGCCTGATCGGCAAACGCCAGCTGGAGCATGCGCAGGTGCAGTTTCGCAATCGCCATCCGGATGTGCAGATCAACACCCGGTGGCATGGCGTGCAGTTGCTGCCGCATTTGCCGGTAGAAGGTGAGCCCTTCGCCGATTTCTACCGCAAGCGCCTGGGCAATGCCGATGCCGTGACCATGCGCCAGGCCCAGGTACAGCAGGCTGCCGCAGCAGTGGGACTGAGCATCGACCTCAGCCGGATCGAGACGATGCCCAACACCGCCGACGCCCATCGCCTGTTCGAGCGAGCCAGCGCACTGGGTAATGTTGCCCAGCGTGAAATGCTGCTCGAACGGCTGTTCGCCGCTTATTTCCGCAAGCGCGAAAACCTCGGTTGCCGCGAGACCTTGCTCGCCATCGCCCGCTCCTGCGGCATCGATGCGGATGCGCTGCTCGATTGCCTGAAGGGCGACGGCACGCCATTCGAGGGATCTCCCGGTGCGACCAGTGGCGTGCCGAGCTTTCAGTTCAACGGCCGCATGACGGTGATCGGTGCCCAACCTGCCCAGGCGCTGCTCGGGGCCATGAACGAAGCACTCAAGGAAAATGAACGCGAGCGGCAGCCGGCATGACCCGGCGCATTCCCGTACCTGCCGGTAAACACCCGCAGGCCGGCGGCCGGGCGCTGTTCGAGTTCGACGACAAGAGCCTGGCGTTGTTCAACGTCGACGGGCAGCTGTTCGCCATTGACGACAGTTGCCCGCACCAAGGCGCCTCGCTGTGTGGCGGGCGTCTTGAGGGCCGGGTCATTCAATGTTGCGCCCATGGTTTGCGCTTCGATTTGCACAGCGGCTACCTGCTCAATTCCAGGCAGGTGAAAGTCAACAACTACCCGGTCGAGATCATCGACGGCCAGGCGTTCATCGTCATCGTTCCCGAGGAGGCCGCGCCATGAGCGCCATCGCCCTTACCCGTATCCATAGTCGCACGCGCGAATTGGCCCCGGGATTTATCGTCAGTCTGATCGTGGCGGCCGCCGCCTCGTTTTTGTCCGAGCACTACGGTGCCCCGGTCATGCTGTTCGCGTTGCTGCTGGGCATGGCCCTGAATTTCCTCGCCGGTGACGGCGCCTGCAAGGCCGGCATCGAGTTCACCGCGCGTACCGTGTTGCGCATCGGCGTGGCGCTGCTGGGCATGCGCATCACCCTCGAACAGATGGCGGCGCTGGGCTGGAAGCCGGTGGCCCTGGTGGTGATCCTGGTGGTGGTGACCATCGGCGTGTCGGTGATCGCGGCCAAGGCGCTGGGCTTCCAGCGTTTGTTCGGCATGCTCACCGGTGGCGCCACCGCGATCTGCGGCGCCTCGGCCGCGTTGGCCCTGGCGGCAGCGCTGCCTAACCACCCGCAGAAAGAACGCGCGACCCTGTTCACGGTGATCGGTGTCTCGGCGCTGTCGACCATGGCGATGATCGTCTACCCGATGATCGCCAACTGGCTGCAACTGTCGCCGCAGGTGGCGGGTGTGTTCCTCGGGGCGACCATCCACGACGTGGCCCAGGTGGTCGGCGCCGGCTACAGCATGTCCACCGAGACCGGTGACACCGCCACGGTAGTCAAGCTGATGCGCGTCGCCATGCTGCTGCCGGTGATCGTCACCGCGGCGATGATCACCCGCATGCAGGGCGCCGATCCAACTGGCAAGCGACCACCGTTGCTGCCATGGTTCGCGGTCGGCTTCCTGATCCTGGCGTGCATCAACAGCACCGGCTGGATTGCCCCGGTGGTGCAGGGTTCGGTCAATGAACTGTCGCGCTGGTGCCTGGTGGTGTCCATCAGTGCCCTGGGCATGAAGACCCAGCTCAAGGAGCTGGCGGCGGTGGGCATAAAGCCGATCCTGCTGATGGTGGGGGAGACGGTGTTCCTCGTCGTGCTGGTGCTGTTGTTGCTGCGCTGGGGTCTCTGAGGGCAGGTCTTCCACAGGTTTTATCGCAGGGCTTCACTGGGCTGGCTCCTCGTCACAGTGAAGCGCTCGACCGGTGTTACCCACACCGGTCTTTATACGGCGACTGTACCAGCAGTCGCCGTTTTTTTTTGCCGGGTCAACCAGGGTGCATTCGCACCGCGCACACCCTGTAGGAGCCCGGCTTGCCGGCGAAGGCGGCCTCACAGCCAACCCATCTCTCACGGCTGTACCCAATCCACTGTAGGAGCTGGCTTGCCAGCGAAGACGGCCTCACAGCCGACCCATCTCCCACGGCCGTACCCGATCTACTGTAGGAGCCCGGCTTGCCGGCGATGACGGCCTCACAGCCGACCTATCATTTGTTGATGGAGTACATATCCATTCCTGCGGTAACGGCCACTTATGGTTTCGCCCTTACGGCGAGTCACTTGGAAAAACGGAACGCCGCCCGGCCCCAAGTAACCAAGGGCTCTTGCCCCTGACGTTCGGTGCCTCGCCTAGGCTCGGCATGCCCTCGCTCCGGTCCTGCTCCGTGGGCCCGCCGCGATGGGCCATCCATGGCCCAGAGTGTGTAAAAACTGATTCAAGCATGGTCGGCGCGTAGCGCCGACGGTGGTTGGCTGGCTAATTACACCTAAAGTGCTCTCCGTAGCTCCATTACGCTTCAATGCCACTCGTAGGGCTTCTCTGCTCGTCCATCGAGCAAAACAGGAGCCCTTTCAGGCCGTCAACGCTTTCATCAGGTTCTGCGCACCGAGGATTTTCATCACTCGCTTCAAGTTGTAAGCGAGCACATTCAAACTCATTTCGGTGCTCACTCCGGCAAGCCGTCGGGTCAAAAAGTGTGTCGCACCCATCCATTGTTTGAGCGTCCCGAAGGGATGCTCGACGGTCTGCTTGCGGATGCTCATCATCTGCGGCGTATTGGCCAGGCGAACCTGCATTTCCTCCAGCACAGTTTCATGTTCCCAGCGACGTATCTTTCGCTCTCTGGCCGGAGTGCATTGCGCCTTGATCGAACAGGACCGGCAGTTAGAGCTCCAGTAACTGTTCAACGTCCTGCCATTATCGACGTAAGAGTTGCGCCAGATCAGCGCTTCATGGGCTGGGCAGACGTACACATCGTTATCCGCGTCGTAAACAAATTCATTATTGCCGAAGCGACCTTCGTATTTGGCGCGCGAGCTCAGCGTCTTCGGTACATAAGCACTAATCCCTGCCTCGTGGCAGGCAAGGATCTCCCCGCTTTTGTAATACCCTCGGTCAGCCACCACCGACAACGATTGGAGTTTCATCGCCTCACGGGCCTGCAGCGCCATTGAACTGAGCTGATCACGGTCGTGACCCTCATTGGTCACCTCGTGCGCGACGATCAGATGGTGCTTGGTATCGACCGCCGCTTGGACGTTGTAACCCACGATGCCTTTGCCGCTCGTCATCATGGAGCGCGCGTCCGGGTCGGTCAGTGAGACCTGTTTGTCCGGCGACGCCTCAAGCTGTATTTCAATCGCTTGAAGCGCCTTCATCTGCTCCTTCAGTTTGGCGATTTTCTCCTCCAGCCCCCCTTTGGGCCCTGAAGGCTTGGTCTCTTCTCGATCAGCCGCATCCAGCGCCTTCAGATAATGGGCAATGCTCGATTCGATTTCTTCCATCCGACGCTTCAGCTTGGCGCTGGTGAAATTGCGGTCGCGGTGGTTCACCGCCTTGAATTTACTGCCGTCGATCGCAACGAGGTTTTCCGAGAAAAGCCCCAGTTGCTGACACAGCACGACAAACTGCCGACAGACGCCTCGAATGGCCTTGCCGTTGTCTTTGCGAAAGTTGGCGATGGTCTTGAAGTCCGGCATCAGCCGACCGGTAAGCCACATCAGTTCGACGTTGCGCTGCGCCTCGCGCTCAAGGCGCCGGCTCGACTGGATGCGATTGAGATAGCCGTAGATGTAGATCTTCAGCATGACTGCGGGGTGGTAAGCCGGTCGGCCCGTTTCAGCAGGGACGGCGCTTTGAAAACCCAAGGCGATCAGGTCGAGTTCATCCACGAAGACATCGACAACACGCACAGGATTGGTGTCGCTGACGTAATCGTCCAGGCTCTCGGGGAGCAAGGTACTTTGACCTCGGTGTTCACCTTGAATAAAGCGTTTCATGGGCAACCCTTGCGATGAAATCCTGGGGAATCATAGCAAGGGTTGGCTTGGATGTTTTGACACACTCTGGGCCCAGCGCGGCTAAACCGGCATCCATGCCGGTTTACCCACTGCGCAGAACCTCCACTCGGCCTCTCGATGGGGCAAGAAAATCAAAAGCCAATTCAAAAGCAAAAGCGAGGCGGCCTACGAGCCGACCTGATCCCAAGTGAACGCATCCCCCCTGTAGGAGCTGGTTTGTCGGGTCGCCGCATCGCAGCGATGGTCGTCAACGATGACGCGCGCTGTCTGAATGAATGCGTTGTCCAGACGTTTTTCGCGAGCAAGCTCGCTCCTACAGTTATCAGCTTGGCTCTTGCTCTGGCTTTTGATCTTGATCTTGATCTACCTGCCCCATTTCCAGAGGCCGAACGCAGGCGTTGCGCAGTGGGCATCCCGGCATGGATGCCGGGATAGCTGCCCTCGGCCATGGATGGCCGATGGCAGCGGGCCCACGGAGCAATGCCGGAGTGAGGGCACCCCGAGCTTTAGCGAGGGGCCGAATGGTGGGGCAAGACCTTTTGGTTCCTTTTGGGGCGTTTGCCAAAAGGGACTCGCCGTAAGGGCGAAACCATAAGCGGCCGTTACCGCAGGAATGGATATGTACTCCGACAACAAATAATAGGTCGGCTGTCAGGCCGCCATCGCCGGCAGGCCGGCTCCCACAGTAGATCGGGTACGGCCGTGGGAGATGGGTCAGCTTTGAGGCCGCCATCGCCGGCAAGCCGGCTCCTACAGTAGATCGGGTAGGGCCGCGAGTGATGGGTTGGCTGTCAGGCCGCCATCTCCGGCAAGCCGGCTCCTACAGTGGATCGGGTAGGGCCGCGAGTGATGGGTTGGCTGTCAGGCCGCCTTCGCCGGCAAGCCGGCTCCTACAGTGGATCGGGTAGGGCCAAGAGTGATGGGTTGGCTGTCAGGCCGCCATCGCCGGCAAGCCGGCTCCTGCAGTAGATCGGGTAGGGCCGCGAGAGATGGGGTGGCTGTGAGGCCGCCTTCGCCGGCAAGCCGGCTCCTACAGTAGATCGGGTGCGGCCGGGGGAGATGGGGTGGCTTTGAGGCCGTCATCGCCGGCAGGCCGGCTCCCACAGTTGATTGGGTGCAGGCGTGAGTGATGGGTCGACGGTCACGCCGTTTTTTTTGCGCCGCGGTATCAGGAGATTTTCGGTGGGACAGCATCCGCCGGAGCTTTTGTCGAACCCTGCTTCTGCGCCCGCCACGCCGCCGGCGGCATACCGAACTGGCTGATGAACCAGCGGGTAAACGAACTCGCCATCGCATACCCGAGCATGTCGGCGATCCTTCCCAGCGAGTAGTTCGGATTCTCCAGATAACGCAGCACCAAATCCCGGCGCACATCATTGATCAGGTCGTTGAAAGCACAGCCATCGTCCTTGAGACGACGTTGCAGGGTGCGCACGTTCATGCCCTGGCTCTGGGCGATCTGCTCGATGGTGGCACGGCCCATGGGTAGCAGCAGGTAGATGGCCTTGCGCACTTCGAACAGCATCGACGTGCTTTCGGTGCTTTGCAACGAGTCGAGGTAGCTCTGGGCATAGCGGGCCATGGCCGGGTCGGCATTGGGGTTGGTCATGTCCAGGTTGGCGCCTGCGCAAACGATGCCGTTGAACTCGCTGCCGAACTCCAGGGTGCAGCCGAACAGGCGCCGGTGCAGCTGCACGTTGTCGGGGGCCTGGTGGGTGAAATTGACGCTGTAGGGATGCCAGTGAGCGCCGAGCAGGGCGGCGCACAGGCGGAACATCACGCCGATGGCAAGCTCAGTGGCCTGGCGGCTGGCCATCGGCGATTCGGTGACCACCTCTTCGCGAATGATCACCATCTTGCCGGCTTCTTCGATGAAGATCGCCAGCGAATCGTTCATCAAGTGCCGGTAATGCACCACCACCTGCAAGGCATCGCGCAGCGTGCGCTGATGGCTGAGCAGCAGGGCGACCACGCCGAAATCCGAGAGCTGGCGTGACTCGGCCATGCTCAAGCCGAACGTCTGGCAACCGCTGGCGGCGGCCGAATCCTCCAGCAGGCGTACGGCGGCATCGATGGGAATACGGTGCCCGGGGGCTTGCAGCTGGGCCTTGGTCAAGCCGACGCCGGCCAGTACATCGTGCGGGTTGAAACCCAGGTATTGAGTGACCTCAAGGTAGTTGGTCAAGACGGCGGCGCGAACAAGCTTGGGCATTCGAAGGTCTTTCCTTAGCCAATTGCGATCAATTGAACCTGGCGACTATATCCAGCACATCAGCACTTGAACAGTTGTGCGATTGACGACAGTGCACGCCCGATTCTGCCCGGCCGACAACCGTTATCGAAGGGCGGTCGACGCTCCCCATTGATTACAGTGACCCGCAGCGTTCCCGTGGGGTTATTCGACCAGCGGTCAGGAGCATCCGGTGGCGAAAAAACCTGTCATCAAATGAAAAGTGCCTGACGTCCAATGAAAAGCGCCAGGGGGGGGCGATCTTTAATGTCAGTCCTACAAAAAGCCCCTGGCCACAGAGCCAGTCGAGTCATCGAGAAAGCGTAGGTGTTGAATTGAACAAACTGCAAACCGCCGCAACCGTTCTGATCGTACCGGGCCTGCGCGAGCACGTTGCCGAACATTGGCAAACGCTGCTTGAAGCCAGGCTGGAAAAGGTACGCAGTGTGCCGCCACTGGAAACCGACAAGCTCGATTGCAATGCCCGCGTCCGGGCGATCCAGCACCAGCTGGAACAGATCGACGGGCCGGTCATCCTGGTCGCCCACAGCGCCGGTGTGCTGATGGTCGCCCACTGGGCCGCGCAATTCAGTCGTCCGATCAAGGGCGCCCTGCTGGCCGCGCCACCGGATCTCGAGGCCGCCTGGCCCGCCAACTACCCATCCCCTGAAACCCTGCGCAGCAGCGGTTGGGATCCTCTGCCAACCGGGCCGTTGCCATTCCGTAGCCTGGTGGCCGCCAGCACCAACGATCACCTGGCCAGCCTGGACGCCGCCACTAGACTTGCCCAAGGCTGGGGCGCCGAATTGCTCAATCTGGGCGATGTCGGCCACCTCAATCCGGCGGCGGGTTTCGGTCACTGGCCTGAGGCTGAAGCACTCATCCTCGAGCTGGACCGCTAGTACAGGAGCCGGTCGGGCCGCATCCCGACCAGCACTCGCCCTCATCCCTGAACACGCAGGCCCCACCGGGTCGCGCGAGGGCTGCTGCGCTTAAAACAAATACAAAAAGGCGGAGACAACGCAATGCACAACAATAAGAATCACGGCTTCACCACCGCACGCTACACCTTGTTGGCCTCGGCCATCCTGGCCGCCATGATGCCGGCCGCCCATGGGGGAGAAATCGAAACCGGTAACCCGGACTGGAACGTTCGCCTGGACAACACCATCAAGTACAACTACGGCGTACGCACCGAAAGCGCTGACAAGCGCATGTTGGGCACTCCGAACAACAACGACGGCGACTACAACTTCCGCAAGTCCGGCACCAACATCACCAACCGCGTCGACCTGCTGACCGAGATGGACGTGGTCTATCAGAACCATATGGGCTTCCGTGTCAGCGCCGCCACCTGGTACGACAAGGCCTACGATAACACCGGTTCGAACTCCAACCCGTTCGTCAACGGCAACGGTTCGACCTCGGGCCTGATCGCCAACGACCCGCGCCTGGCCGGGGTCACCAACGACAACGTCGGCAATGGCAGCCCGCACCTGAGCAACTACGCCCAGCGCTACTACAGCGGCCCGTCCGGCGAAATCCTCGACGCCTTCGTGTTCTACAGCACCGAAGTGGGCGAAGAGTCGATGCTCAGCGTCAAGGCTGGTCAGCACAACGTGTTCTGGGGCGAGACCATTCTCAATCCGGTGCATTCGATCAGCTACGGCCAGTCCGGCCTCGACCTGGCCAAGCTCGCCGCGTCGCCGGGCACTGAAGCCAAGGAACTGTTCGTCCCGCGCAACCAGCTGTCGATGACCTTCACCGTCAATCCGGAATTGACCGTGGGCGCCCAGTACTTCCTCGATTGGGACGCCGCGCGCCTGCCGGAAGCCGGCACCTACTACGGCGGTTCCGACCTGGTCGGTTTTGGTGCGCAGTCGTTCCTGTTGGGCAACACCAACGCCGTGGTCCCGGGCAGCCCGCTGGGCTGTGGCCTGGCGCCGTGCAACGGCTTGACCAACGTGCGTCGCGGGCATGACCTGACGCCGGACAAGCGTGGCGATTGGGGCATCATGGCCAAGTGGTCGCCGGCCTGGCTGGATGGCACCCTCGGTGTCTACTACCGCGAAACCTCGGAAATCCTGCCGCAAGCCTGGCTGGATGCCCGCGGCCTGAGCTCGGCCAACGCCAACGGTACCCGTCCGGCCGGCCAGGTACCCGCGGTGATCAACACCCTCAACTCGCTGAGCACCGCCACCTATCAAATGGCCTATGCCGACAACGTCAAGATCGTCGGCCTGAGCCTGTCCAAGGACGTGGGCGGTGTGAGCGTGGGCTCGGACCTCAACGTTCGGCACAACATGCCGCTGGCCAGTATTCCGGCGGTCGTCAGCACCAACAGTCCGCTGGGCCTGGGCCAGGGCCTTGGCCTGTTGCCGGCGCGCACGCCCGGCACCGGCATCGTCTATGACACCCCGGAAAAGGGCGACAGCATGGCCGCCACCGGCGACACCCTGCACTGGACGCTCAACGGCCTGATGACCATGCCGAAAACCCCCGTGTTCGATTCGGCGACCCTGCTCGCCGAGTTGTACTACAGCAACTTGCTCAAGCTCGATAGCAAGAACGAGGCGCTCTACAAAGGCAAGGATACCTATCGCGGCATCGACCAGCCGACCCGGGACAACTGGGGTATCGCGGTGAACTTCACACCGACCTGGTACCAGGTATTTCCCGGTGTCGACCTCAACGCGCCGATGTCCATCAACCTCGGTCTCGATGGCGTGTCACCGGTCTCCGGTGGCGGTGCCAAGGATACCGGTAACTACGCAGTCGGCCTCGGGGCCGTTGTGTACAACAAATACTTTGTCGACCTGAAGTACGTGGATTCTTTCGGCAAGGCCGACAAGTGCAATGTCAGTGGTGTGAGTACCGGCCCCAACGGAGGTGATGGCGCTGCGCCGAACGCCTTCAGCGGTAACGAAAACTACGCCTGCTACGCCGGTGGCTACTCAGCCTTTTCCGGTGGTGGTGCAACGACTGAGGACCGTGGCGCCGTTTACCTGACGATGAAAACCACTTTTTGATTCACCACTGATTTGCTCAACGCAAGCAGGAGAATAACAACATGAAATTCGTCAAAACCGTGTTGGCCGCTTCGCTGGCCATGGTCCTTGCCGCCCAGGTACAGGCCGCTGTTTCAACCCAGGACGCTGCCAAGCTGGGCACCAGCCTGACCCTGGTGGGCGCCGAGAAGGCCGGGAACGCTGATGGTTCCATTCCGGCCTACAACGGTGGCCTGACCACCCCGCCAGCCAGCTTCAAATCCGGCGACAGCATGCGCCCGGACCCGTTCGCCAGTGAAAAACCCTTGCTGGTGATCGACGGCAAGAACGTCGATCAGTACAAGGGCATGCTCACCGCCACCACCGTGGAACTGGCCAAGCGCTTCCCGACGTTCCGTGTCGATGTGTTCCCGACCCACCGCACCGTGTCGCTGCCCAAGGCGATCCTCGATAACGGCGTGAAGAACGCCAGCGGAGCCAAGTCCCTCGAAGGCGGCTTGGCCATCGACAACGTGCTGCCGGGCGTGCCGTTCCCGATCCCGCAGTCGGGCAACGAAGCGATGTGGAACTTCCTGTTGCGTTACCAGGGCGTGAGCATCAACTCCAAGTACGACTCCTGGAACGTTGACTCCGCCGGCGTACCAAGCCTGGCCACCACCGGGCAGGCGTTCATTTCCTACCCGATCTACGAAAACCTCGCGCAGCCGATCAGTAGCGCCGACGTTTACTACCAGATGAAGCTGTCGTACACCGGCCCCGCGCGTCGCGCCGGCGAAGCGGTGATGCTCAAGGACGCCGCCAACCCGCTGACCCAACCACGCCGTGCCTGGCAATACCTGCCTGGCCAGCGTCGGGTGAAACTGGCACCGAACCTGGCGTACGACACGCCTAACCCGGGCACTGCCGGTGCGGGCACTTACGATGACGTATTCGTGTTCAACGGTGCGCTGGATCGCTACGACTGGAAGCTGGTCGGCAAGCAGGAAATGATCGTGCCCTACAACACCTACAAGCTGACCTACGTCCAGGATCCGAAGTCGATCACCACACCGAATCACCTGGCACCGGACTTCGTGCGTTGGGAAAAACACCGCGTGTGGGTCGTCGAAGGTACCCTCAAGTCGGGCGCCCGGCACATCTATGCCAAGCGTCGCTTCTACCTCGACGAAGACAGCTGGACCGCTCTGGCCTCGGATCAATATGACGCCCGTGGTCAGCTCTATCGCGGTTCCTTCGCCTTCCTCAGCCAGAGCTATGACAAGCAGATCCCGGACTCCACGCCGTTCATGATCTACGACCTGGTCGGTGGTTCCTACAACATCAACGGTGTAGTCGGCCCTTACGGCGGCATCAAGTACATCGATCCGCTCTCCAAGGCCCAGTGGTCTTCGGAATCCCTGGCCGGCAGCGGCATTCGCTAAACCAACCGCAAGCAGACGCTCGCACGATCCACTGTGGGAGCGAGCCTGCTCGCGATGGACCTGAGGGCGACGCGGGCATCCAGACAGCACGCGTAATCGTTAACGTCCATCGCGAGCAGGCACGCTCCCACATGAGCTGCACGGCGCGAGGTGTGGCGCGGTTTTCCGAAGAGGACGCGGTATGTGTTCGTATAAAAATAATATGTTGAAGCTGGCGTTTGGCATTGCGCTCTGCCTGTCGCAGGGCGTCAGCCACGCGGCCGATTACGTCGACGTGCTGGACCTGCCTGCCAAGGTCAGCGCCTTGGCCATCAAGAGTCCGCTGTCCGGCATGGCCCGCGCCGGTGAGCGCGTGATCGCCGTTGGCCAACGCGGCCATATCCTGTTTTCCGATGATTCCGGTCAGCACTGGCAACAGGCCGCCGTGCCGGTCAGTGCCGACCTCACCGCCGTGAGTTTCCCGACCGACAGCCAGGGCTGGGCGGTGGGCAATGACGGCGTGGTATTGCACAGCAGCGACGCTGGCGTGACCTGGAACAAACAACTCGACGGCCGCCAGATCGGCGATCTGCTGGTCAAGCATTACACGGCGTTGGCCAGTGCCGAACCGGGCAATGAACAATGGCCGCTGCTGGTCGCCGAAGGCCAGCGCCTGGTGGAGCAGGGCGCCGACAAACCGCTGCTCGATGTGTGGTTCGCCAATGACAAAACCGGCTATGTGGTCGGCGTGTTCAACCTGATTTTGCGCACTGACGATGGTGGCCAAAGCTGGACGCCGTTCCAGGATCGCACCGACAACCCGCAAGGCTTCCACCTCAATGCCATCGCCTCCACCGGTGATGCGCTGTACATCGCCGGTGAGCAAGGCCTGTTGCTCAAGTGGGATGAAAACAGCCAACGCTTCGCCGCCGTGCCAACGCCTTACCAGGGCAGCTTCTTCGGCGTGGTCGGCAAGCCTGGCGAAGTGCTGGTCTACGGCCTGCGTGGCAACGTGCTGCGCAGCACCGACGGCGGGCAGAACTGGACCGCGCTGGACAGTGGCCTGCACGTCAGCATCACTGCCGGCCTCATCGATGCCCGTGGCAATTACCGCCTGTTCACCCAGGGCGGACAGATGCTGGTCAGCCAGGGCACTGGCACGCAATTGCACCTGGTGCAGCAACCGGCACGTACCCCGGTCGCCGGTGCCACCCAGTCCGCCACTGGCGCGCTGGTGGTAGCGGGTAGCCGTGGTGCACAGGCACTGTCCGTCGATTAAGACCTCGAAAATTCAGAGCGAGAACCCAGACATGGGCAATATCAAACAAGACGCCATGCCGGTGATCCGCGAGCTGCGTGATTTCGACCGCCGCTCCGGCAACCTGCTCGAACGGCTGGTGTTCAACTATCGGCCGCTGTTCATGCTGCTCATGGCCCTGGCCACCGTGGTCCTGGGCTTCATGGCCGTGACCCGCCTGGAGCTGCGTCCCAGCTTCGAGAAGATGATTCCGCAGAGCCAGCCGTACATCCAGAATTTCCTCGAGAACCGCGCTTCGCTGCGCGGCCTGGGCAACTCGGTGCGGGTGGTGGTGGAGAACACCCAGGGCGATATCTTCGACCCTGAGTATCTGGACGTGCTCAAGCAGGTCAATGACCAGCTGTTCCTCACCGAAGGCGTCGACCGTGCGTGGATGAAGTCGCTGTGGAGCCCGGCGGTGCGCTGGACCGAGGTCACCGAGGAAGGTTTCCAGGGTGGCCCGGTGATGCCGGATACCTATTCGGGCCAGCCTGAACAGATCGAACAGTTGCGCCAGAACATCTCCCGCGCCGGCATCGTCGGCAGTCTGGTGGCCAGCGATTTCAAGTCGACCATGCTGATCGTGCCGCTGCTGGACAAAGCCGCCGCCGGTGGCCAGCGCATCGACTACCACGCCTTTTCGCAGATGCTCGAGGAGCAGTTGCGCGACAAGATCGAGTACGCCGGCGACAGCGCCGCGCGCAAGTCCGGTGTCGAGGGCAAGGGCCACTACAAAGTGCGGGTGATTGGTTTCGCCAAGCTCATGGGCGACCTGATCGACGGCCTGATCCAGGTGATGATGTTTTTCGGCCTGGCCGTTGTCACTTCGCTGGTCATCATCTATGCCTACACCCGTTGCGTGCGCAGCACCTTGCTGGTGGTCGGCTGCTCGTTGATTGCGGTGGTCTGGCAACTGGGTATCGTCGCCTGGCTGGGCTACGCCATCGACCCGTATTCGGTGCTGGTACCGTTTTTGATCTTCGCCATCGGCGTGTCCCACGCGGCGCAGAAGATGAACGGGATCATGCAGGACATCGCCCGTGGCACCCATAAGCTGATCGCCGCGCGCTACACCTTCCGCCGTCTGTTCATCGCTGGCGTCACCGCGCTGCTGGCGGACGCGGTGGGCTTCGCCGTGTTGATGCTGATCGACATTCCGGTGATCCAGGACCTGGCGATCACCGCCAGTATCGGTGTCGCGGTACTGATCTTCACTTCGCTGTTGCTGATGCCGGTGGCGCTGTCCTACATCGGCGTCGGGCGCAAGGCCGCCGAGCGTGCGCTGAAGATCGACACCCGTGCCGAGCACCACAAAGGCTTCGGCAAACTCTGGGACTTGCTCGATCGCTTCACCACCCGCAAGTGGGCCACTGGCGCCGTGTTGGTCGCGGTGCTGATGGGCATCGGCGGTTTCATGGTCAGCCTGCAGTTGAAGATCGGCGACCTTGAAAGCGGGGCGCCCGAGTTGCGCGCCGACTCGCGCTACAACCGCGACAACGCCTACATCACCAGCCACTACGCGCTGTCCAGCGACCTGTTCGCGGTAATGATCAAGACCGCGCCGGAAGGCTGCCTGAACTACAAGACCCTGGTCCTCGCCGACCGCCTGGCCTGGGAGCTGCAGCAGTATCCGGGCGTGCAGGCCACCGCTTCGCTGGTCAACGCTGTACGCCAGATCACCGCCGGCACCTATGAGGGTAACCCCAAGCTCAACAACATCCAGCGCAACCAGGACGTGCTGAACTACGCCGCGCAGCAGGCCTCGGTCAACTCGCCGGAGCTGTTCAACAACAACTGCTCGCTGATGCCGGTGATTGCCTTCCTCAAGGATCACAAGGCCGAGACCCTCGATGCGGTGGTGGCGATTGCCGACAAGTTCGCCAAGGAAAACAGCACCGAGGATCGCCAGTTCCTGCTGGCCGCCGGCAGTGCCGGTATCGAGGCCGCGACCAACATCGTGGTGCGCGAGGCCAACCGCACCATGCTGCTGTACGTCTACCTGGCGGTGACACTGTTCTGCCTGATCACCTTCCGCAGCTGGCGCGCCACGCTGGTGGCGCTGTTGCCGCTGGTGTTGACCTCGATTCTTTGCGAAGCGCTGATGGTAGCCATGGGTATCGGCGTGAAGGTCGCAACTTTGCCGGTGATCGCCCTGGGCGTGGGGATCGGCGTCGACTACGCCTTGTACCTGCTCAGCGTGCAATTGCACTTCCAGCGCCAGGGCCTGCCGCTGTCCCAGGCCTACCGCAACGCCGTGTCGTTCACCGGTCGGGTGGTCGGACTGGTCGGTATCACCCTGGCGGCCGGCGTGGTGTGCTGGGTCTGGTCGCCGATCAAGTTCCAGGCCGACATGGGCATCCTGCTGACCTTCATGTTCCTGTGGAACATGCTCGGCGCGCTGATCCTGATCCCGGCCCTGTCGTACTTCCTGCTGCGTGAACGGGCACCCCAGCCCGGTTCTGTCGCGGCAACCGAGAACACTGAATCCACTGAACGTCCTGGCATGCCGCATGCCGTGACTACTTCCGAGTAAGCCAAGATGTCTGATTACAAAGCTCCCCTGCGCGACATGCGCTTCGTACTCAACGAGGTTTTCCAGGTGTCCCGGCTCTGGGCCAGGTTGCCTGGCCTGGCCGAGGTGATCGATGAAGAAACCGCCGCCGCGATCCTCGAAGAAGCCGGCAAGATCAGTGGCGAAGTCATCGCCCCCCTGAACCGCGCCACCGATGAGCAGGGCTGTACCTGGAGCAAGGGTTCGGTCACCGCGCCAGACGGTTTCGCCCAGGCTTATCAAGCCTTCGCCGAAGGCGGTTGGGTGGGTGTCGGCGGTGATCCGCAATACGGCGGCATGGGCATGCCCAAGGCGATTTCGGCCCAGGTCGAAGAGATGGTCAACGCGGCCAGCCTGTCGTTCGGCCTGTACCCGATGCTGACGGCCGGTGCCTGCCTGTCGATCAAGGCTCATGCCAGCGAAGAGCTCAAGGAGCGTTACCTGCCCAACATGTACGCTGGCACCTGGACAGGTTCCATGTGCCTGACCGAAGCCCATGCCGGCACCGACCTGGGCATGATCCGCACCAAGGCCGAGCCCCAGGCCGATGGCAGCTACAAGGTCAGCGGCAGCAAGATCTTCATCACCGGCGGTGACCACGACCTGACCGAGAACATCATCCACCTGGTGCTGGCGCGACTGCCGGATGCACCGGCGGGGCCGAAAGGCATCTCGCTGTTCCTGGTGCCGAAAGTGCTGGTCAATGCCGACGGTTCCCTGGGCGAGCCTAATTCGCTGTCCTGCGGTTCCATCGAACACAAGATGGGCATCAAGGCCTCCGCCACTTGCGTGATGAACTTCGATGGCGCCACCGGCTACATCATCGATGCACCGAACAAGGGCCTGGCGGCGATGTTCACCATGATGAACTACGAGCGCCTGGGCGTGGGCATCCAGGGCCTGGCCCAGGGCGAACGTTCCTACCAGAACGCCCTGGCGTACGCCCGTGACCGTCTGCAGAGCCGTGCACCAACCGGCGCACAGAACAAGGACAAGGCCGCCGACCCGATCATCGTCCACCCCGACGTGCGCCGCATGCTGTTGACCATGAAGGCCCTGAACGAAGGCGGTCGCGCGTTCTCCAGCTACGTCGCCCTGCAACTGGACATCGCCAAGTTCAGCGAAGACCCGACCGAGCGTTCCCGCGCCCAGGACCTGGTGGCCTTGCTGACCCCGGTGGCCAAGGCGTTCCTCACCGACATGGGCCTGGAAACCACCCTGCACGGGCAAATGGTGTTTGGCGGCCACGGCTTCATCCGCGAGTGGGGCCAGGAGCAACTGGTGCGCGACGTGCGCATCACGCAGATCTACGAAGGCACCAACGGCATCCAGTCCCTGGACCTGGCCGGGCGCAAGATCGTCGGCAGCGGCGGGGCGCTTTACCGCCTGTTCGCTTCGGAGATCCGCGACTTTACTGCCAGCGCCAGCACTGACCTGGGCGAGTTCACCCAACCGCTGAACGCTGCCGTGGACACCCTCGACGAACTGACCGCGTGGCTGCTGGACCGTGCCCAAGGCAACCCGAATGAAATCGGCGCCGCCTCGGTCGAGTACCTGCAGGTGTTCGGCTACACCGCCTACGCCTACATGTGGGCGCGCATGGCCAAGGCCGTCATGAGCGGCGATGCCGAGGACGATTTCTACATCAGCAAACTGGCCACCGCGCGTTTCTACTTCGCAAGGTTGCTGCCGCGTATCCACTCGTTGAGCGCATCGGCCAAGGCCGGCAGCGCCTGCCTCTACGAGCTTCAAGCCGATCAGTTCTGATCGAAAGGACAAGGAATCTTTATCATGATGGCGACAAAAATAATTCCACCCGCCGACGGCGCCTACGCCTACCCCTTGCTGATCAAGCAATTGCTGCTGTCCGGGGTGCGCTACGAACCGGGCCGGGAAATCGTCTACGCCGACAAGCTGCGCTACAGCTACCAGACCCTCAACAAGCGCATCCGCCGCCTGGCTAATGCGCTGACCGCGGCCGGGGTCAAGGCCGGGGACACCGTGGCCCTGCTCGACTGGGACAGCCACCGTTATCTGGAATGCTTCTTCGCCGTGCCGATGATTGGCGCGGTGCTGCACACGGTGAACATTCGCCTGTCGCCGGAGCAGGTGCTGTTCACCATGAACCACGCCGAAGACGATGTGGTGCTGGTGCATGACGATTTCCTGCCGCTGGTGGAACAGATCCAGGATCGGTTGACCACGGTCAAGGGCTTTGTCCAGCTCACCGAAGACCAGGCGAGCGACACGTCGTTGCCGGTGCTGGGCGAGTACGAGCAGTTGCTGTCGCAGTGCCCGGACCAGTACGACTTTCCCGATTTCGACGAGAACTCGGTAGCGACGCTGTTCTACACCACCGGCACCACCGGCGACCCCAAGGGCGTGTATTTCACACATCGCCAACTGGTCCTGCACACCCTGAATGCCGTGGGCTCGTTGGGCGTCTACCAGGGCGCGCCACTGCTGCGTTCCGACGACGTGTACATGCCGATCACGCCGATGTTCCACGTGCATGCCTGGGGTGTGCCTTACGTCGCGACCCTGATGGGCATCAAGCAGGTGTACCCCGGCCGCTACGAACCCAACAGCCTGGTGCGGCTGTATCAGGAGGAGAAGGTGACTTTCTCCCACTGTGTGCCGACCATCCTGCAGATGATCCTCAACTGCGAGCAAGGCAAGTCCGCCCGTTTCGACGGCTGGAAAATGCTCCTGGGCGGCAGCGCGCTGCCCTTGGGGATTGCCAGCGAAGCCAGTGCCAAGGGCATCGTGGTACACGCCGGCTACGGCATGTCCGAGACCTGCCCGCTGCTGTGCCTGACTTACCTGCGCGACGAAGACCTCCAGCAGCCCATGCAGGCGCAACTGCCGACGCGCATCAAGACCGGCACGCCGGTGCCGATGGTCGACCTGAAGATCATCGATGCCAGCGGCAATGACGTTGCCCATGACGGCGAGTCCCTGGGCGAGATCGTGGTGCGTGCACCGTGGTTGACCCAAGGCTATCTGAAGGAGCCGCAAAAGGGCGCCGAGCTGTGGCAGGACGGCTGGCTGCATACCGGCGACATGGCATCCATCGATCCGTTGGGCGGCGTGGAAATCAAGGACCGGATCAAGGACGTGATCAAGACGGGCGGCGAGTGGATCAGCTCGCTGGAACTGGAAAGCCTGATCAGCGAACACGAGGCGGTGCTGTCGGTCGCGGTGGTCGGCATTGCCGATGAGCAGTGGGGCGAACGGCCCATGGCGCTGGTGGTCTGTGAACCGGGCCAATACCTGGATCGCAAGATCCTCGAGGCGCACCTGCAAGGGTTTGTTGAGCTCGGCCGCATCAACAAGTGGGCGATCCCCAAGCAGTTCAAGTTCGTCGCCGAGATCCCCAAGACCAGCGTCGGCAAGATCAACAAGAAGCTGATCCGCGAACAAGAGTTGGCCTAGGGTTTTGCGCTCAACGCAAAAAACATTGTAGGAGCTGGCTTGCCAGCGAAGAGGCCCTCAAGGACGCCTTCGCCGGCAAGCCGAGCTCCTACAGGTCCGAGGCGGCCACGGATTCACGTGCTACGCAAAACATTGTAGGAGCTGGCTTGCCAGCGAAGAGGCCCGAAAGATCGATGCAATACTCAAGGACGCCTTCGCCGGCAAGCCGGGCTCCTACAGGTCCGAGGTGGCCACGGTTTCACGTGCTACGCAAAACATTGTAGGAGCTGGCTTGCCAGCGAAGAGGCCCGAAAGATCGATGCAATACTCGAGGGCGCCTTCGCCGGCAAGCCGGGCTCCTACAGGTCCGAGGTGGCCACGGACTCACGCGCTACGCAACCCATTGTAGGAGCTGGCTTGCCAGCGAAGAGGCCCGAAAGATCGATGCAATACTCAAGGACGCCTTCGCCGGCAAGCCGGGCTCCTACAGGTCCGAGGTGGCCACGGATTCACGTGCTACGCAACCCATTGTAGGAGCTGGCTTGCCAGCGAAGAGGCCCGAAAGATCGATGCAATACTCGAGGGCGCCTTCGCCGGCAAGCCTGAACTGGTCAAGTAATCCCGGACACCGATTACGGTGTTTATGCCGCTTTTTGCTCCATAGCTATTGGCGACAGGTAGTTGTTGTAGCTGTGGAGCCTGGTGCGGTTGTAATACATGAAGAAGCGCACCATGTCGGTTTTTGCTTCTTCGACCATGCTGTAGCCGCTGCGGGGAACCCATTCTGATTTCAGTGTGCCGAAAAAACGCTCTGTTGGAGCGTTGTCCCAGCACTGTCCGCGATGACTCATGCTCTGCAAAATGCCGTGGCGGGCCAGTTCTTCTTGAAACTTACGACTGGTGTACTGACAGCCCTGATCCGAGTGGAACATCAGTCCCGGCGGGCAGGTTCGTACCTCTGTCGCCATGCGTAGCGCCTTGCTCACCAAGTTGGCGTCATTGACTAGAGAGAATGCCCAGCCAATGACTCGACGAGCAAACAGGTCAATTACGATGGCCAGGTGAACCCAGCGCTTACCCACCATCAAGCTGGTAACGTCGCCACACCAGACCTGATCAACAGCAGCCGGTTTGAAGTTGCGTTTGAGTCGATTAGGCGCAACAAATGCTTCAACCCCCTTGGACCTGAATGGATGCGGCTGGCGTTGTTTACTGACAATGTTGGCCTCCCTCATCAGTGTTCTGACAAGACTCCTTCCGACCGCTATGTTTTGCGACTTCAGGCCCTTGCTAATCATCCTGGAACCCATGGCTTCACGGCTTTCGCTGTGCAGTTCAACCACTTTCAGCTTGAGCTCCTCGCGTCTGACCTGCGGCTTGGCGAGCCGCTGAAGCCACTCATAAAAGCTGCTGCGCTTCACACCAAAAACGCGACACACGATAGCCGTCGGGAATGACTCTCTTAGCTCCGCAATCATCGAAAACGATCGGGATCCGACATCAAGAGAGCGGTAGCCTTTTTTAAGATCTCGGCCTCCATCTCCATACGCTTGATCTTGGCTTTTAGCTCCTGAATCTGGCGCTGATCTTCGGTAATCGCCTTGGTGCCTTTGACGGCCTGGCCCTCGCGTTCCTTGCGAACCTGATCGACCCAGCGCCGTAAAGCGGTGGGCCCGATATCCAGCGATGCACAAACATCTGGAACCGAACAGTTATCATCAAGCACCATGCTGGCAGCCTGAAGCTTGAACTCGCGGGTGTAGACCTTTCTTTCGTTCATGGAACCTCCAAGTTGGCGAAATCATATCGCCCTTAAGAGGTGTCCGGAATAATTAGGCCAGTTCAGCCGGGCTCCTACAGGTCCGCGGTGGCCACGGATTCACGTGCTACGCAACCCATTGTAGGAGCTGGCTTGCCAGCGAAGAGGCCCGAAAGATCGATGCAATACTCGAGGGCGCCTTCGCCGGCAAGCCGGGCTCCTACAGGTCCGAGGCGGCCACGGACTCACGCGCTACGCAACCCATTGTAGGAGCTGGCTTGCCAGCGAAGAGGCCCGAAAGATCGATGCAATACTCGAGGGCGCCTTCGCCGGCAAGCCTGAACTGGCCTAATTATTCCGGACACCTCTTAAGGGCGATATGATTTCGCCAACTTGGAGGTTCCATGAACGAAAGAAAGGTCTACACCCGCGAGTTCAAGCTTCAGGCTGCCAGCATGGTGCTTGATGATAACTGTTCGGTTCCAGATGTTTGTGCATCGCTGGATATCGGGCCCACCGCTTTACGGCGCTGGGTCGATCAGGTTCGCAAGGAACGCGAGGGCCAGGCCGTCAAAGGCACCAAGGCGATTACCGAAGATCAGCGCCAGATTCAGGAGCTAAAAGCCAAGATCAAGCGTATGGAGATGGAGGCCGAGATCTTAAAAAAGGCTACCGCTCTCTTGATGTCGGATCCCGATCGTTTTCGATGATTGCGGAGCTAAGAGAGTCATTCCCGACGGCTATCGTGTGTCGCGTTTTTGGTGTGAAGCGCAGCAGCTTTTATGAGTGGCTTCAGCGGCTCGCCAAGCCGCAGGTCAGACGCGAGGAGCTCAAGCTGAAAGTGGTTGAACTGCACAGCGAAAGCCGTGAAGCCATGGGTTCCAGGATGATTAGCAAGGGCCTGAAGTCGCAAAACATAGCGGTCGGAAGGAGTCTTGTCAGAACACTGATGAGGGAGGCCAACATTGTCAGTAAACAACGCCAGCCGCATCCATTCAGGTCCAAGGGGGTTGAAGCATTTGTTGCGCCTAATCGACTCAAACGCAACTTCAAACCGGCTGCTGTTGATCAGGTCTGGTGTGGCGACGTTACCAGCTTGATGGTGGGTAAGCGCTGGGTTCACCTGGCCATCGTAATTGACCTGTTTGCTCGTCGAGTCATTGGCTGGGCATTCTCTCTAGTCAATGACGCCAACTTGGTGAGCAAGGCGCTACGCATGGCGACAGAGGTACGAACCTGCCCGCCGGGACTGATGTTCCACTCGGATCAGGGCTGTCAGTACACCAGTCGTAAGTTTCAAGAAGAACTGGCCCGCCACGGCATTTTGCAGAGCATGAGTCATCGCGGACAGTGCTGGGACAACGCTCCAACAGAGCGTTTTTTCGGCACACTGAAATCAGAATGGGTTCCCCGCAGCGGCTACAGCATGGTCGAAGAAGCAAAAACCGACATGGTGCGCTTCTTCATGTATTACAACCGCACCAGGCTCCACAGCTACAACAACTACCTGTCGCCAATAGCTATGGAGCAAAAAGCGGCATAAACACCGTAATCGGTGTCCGGGATTACTTGACCAGTTCAGCCGGGCTCCTACAGGTCCGAGGTGGCCACGGACTCACGCGCTACGCAACCCATTGTAGGAGCTGGCTTGCCAGCGAAGAGGTCCTCAAGGACACCATAGCCAGCAAGCCAGCGCCCACAAATCATTTACGCTTGGGCAACGTCCAGTCCGGTCGTATGAAGTGGCAGGTGTAGCCGTTGGGATAGTGCTCGAGGTAGTCCTGATGCTCAGGTTCCGCCTCCCAGAACGGCCCGGCGGGTTCGATCTCCGTGACCACCTTGCCCGGCCACAGGCCAGAGGCATCAGCGTCGGCCACTGTATCCTCGGCCACGCGCTGTTGCGCTTCATCCAGATAATAGATCGCCGAGCG
Source organism: Pseudomonas sp. PLMAX (assembly GCF_046042685.1). Classification (NCBI taxonomy): domain Bacteria; kingdom Pseudomonadati; phylum Pseudomonadota; class Gammaproteobacteria; order Pseudomonadales; family Pseudomonadaceae; genus Pseudomonas; species Pseudomonas sp. PLMAX. The sequence continues at coordinate 2,790,867 of NZ_CP064949.1, forward strand.
ATAGCTCATGCCGATATCGTTGCCCTGACGATTGAGGGTGCTCGGATCATGGATCTGAAAGAAAAACTCAAGGATCTGCCGATAACTGATCTGCTCCGGGTCGAAGACGATTTCGATCGCTTCGGCATGGGAGCCATGGTTGCGATAGGTTGCATTGGGCACATCACCACCGGTGTAGCCCACCCGCGTGGAGATCACGCCAGGGTAGCGCCGCAGCAGATCCTGCATGCCCCAGAAGCAGCCGCCAGCGAGGATGGCGGTTTCGGTGTTCATCGTCATCAGTACGCACCTCCCATCAAAGAGCGACCTCCGTTAGGGAGGCCGTCAGTCCCTCAATGCATCTTGCTGTGGTCCATGTTGCCGTGATCCATCGTACCCAGTGCCCGGGCCTCGGCGTCTACCTTGATCGTCTCTTTCTCGCCCTTGGCGTTTTCCACGGTCAAGGTCAACGGCACTTTGCTACCTTCCTTGATCTGGCCCGTCAGTTCCATGAGCATGATGTGGTAGCCATGGGGATCGAAGCTCACCGGCTTGCCGGCCGGCAACGCCACGGACTCGACCTGCTGCATGCTCATCACATCGTCTTTCATGCTCGACTGGTGAATCTGCACCAACTTCGCTACCGGCGACTGCACGCTGAGCAGCTTGCTGTCAGTGTCGGCCTGCAAGGTCATGAAGGCGCCGCTCGAAGGCTGGCCGGCCACCGTCGCCCGAACCCAGGCGTCGTTGACCTGGGTTTGCGCGGACACCTGCCACGCCATGCCGATCAGGGTCAGGCCCAGGGCCAGTTGTTTGAAACGGGGTGCGCAAAACAAAGTCATCAGCAGACCTCCATGACGGTGAGCAGGTCTTCTGCGCACTCTTGAGCGGTAAGGGACGCGGACAGGCCGAGGCGCAAATTGCCCCGGGAGTCGAACACGAAGCTGGTCGCGGTATGGGACAGGGTGTAGGTATCGCCACTGGGGACTTTCTCGAAGAATACGCCGAACTCCTTGGCGGTGGCGGCGGTTTCTTCCAGGGTGCCGGACAGCGCTTCGAAACTCGGGTCGAAGGCCTTCACGTACTTGTCGAGCAACTCAGGTGTATCGCGTTCGGGGTCCAGGGTGATGAAGATCACTTGCAGGCGCTCGCCATCGCGGCCCATCAGTTTCTTTGCCTGGGCGGCGCGGGCCAGCGTGGTCGGGCAGACGGCCGGGCACTGGGTGAAACCGAAGAAGATCATCGGCATCAGGCCCTGGTAGCTGCCGAGCATGCGGGTTTCGCCTTCGGCATCCTTGAGCTTGAAGGACCGCCCCATGATCTTGTCGCTCAGGTCCTTGCCGTACTTGAACGACAGCTTGCTGCTGTCATCACAGCCGGCGAGCAGGCCGAGGCTCAGCAGGCTCATGCCTTGCAGGACCGTGCGGCGGGAATACAACGTACTCATGGAAAAAAGCATCCTGTGTAGCGACTGGAAATCTACAGTGGCTGATCTCTGAGACGAGAAAAAGCGCGTGGATGTTAACAAACTGTTGCCCGTTGGCGCTCAATCGATGGCCAGCCGGTCATGCGCCAAAAGGTCGCGGTCGGTGTAATACATGAAAATACAAACGCGGCGGATGCCGACACATTGCAGATACAAACTTGCGATTAGATGGCGCTTTCCAACGAGTTGAAGCGAACATCGTCATGATCCGTAAACTGCAGCAAGCCGCCCGTTTCCTTAGCCAGAGTGCGCGTTTGATGGTGGGCGTACCTGATTACGACAACTACGTTGCGCAGCGGGCGATCACCCATCCGGGGGAGCCGGTGATGAGCCATGAGGCGTTTTTTCGTGAGCGTCAGGAGGCGCGTTTCGGTCGTGGGAAATGTAATACGCGGTGTTGCTGACGCTGCAAACTCCCGCTTATGGACCCGATCCACTGCAGGGCTGGCTCGCCCGAGATGGCCTCATAACGGCCACCATCGCATCGCCAGCAAGCCGGCTCCTACGGGTATGTGTCACGCCAAAAATTCAACTTACCTGCGCAAACCTGTAGGAGCTGGCTTGAACTGGTCAAGTAATCCCGGACACCGATTACGGTGTTTATGCCGCTTTTTGCTCCATAGCTATTGGCGACAGGTAGTTGTTGTAGCTGTGGAGCCTGGTGCGGTTGTAATACATGAAGAAGCGCACCATGTCGGTTTTTGCTTCTTCGACCATGCTGTAGCCGCTGCGGGGAACCCATTCTGATTTCAGTGTGCCGAAAAAACGCTCTGTTGGAGCGTTGTCCCAGCACTGTCCGCGATGACTCATGCTCTGCAAAATGCCGTGGCGGGCCAGTTCTTCTTGAAACTTACGACTGGTGTACTGACAGCCCTGATCCGAGTGGAACATCAGTCCCGGCGGGCAGGTTCGTACCTCTGTCGCCATGCGTAGCGCCTTGCTCACCAAGTTGGCGTCATTGACTAGAGAGAATGCCCAGCCAATGACTCGACGAGCAAACAGGTCAATTACGATGGCCAGGTGAACCCAGCGCTTACCCACCATCAAGCTGGTAACGTCGCCACACCAGACCTGATCAACAGCAGCCGGTTTGAAGTTGCGTTTGAGTCGATTAGGCGCAACAAATGCTTCAACCCCCTTGGACCTGAATGGATGCGGCTGGCGTTGTTTACTGACAATGTTGGCCTCCCTCATCAGTGTTCTGACAAGACTCCTTCCGACCGCTATGTTTTGCGACTTCAGGCCCTTGCTAATCATCCTGGAACCCATGGCTTCACGGCTTTCGCTGTGCAGTTCAACCACTTTCAGCTTGAGCTCCTCGCGTCTGACCTGCGGCTTGGCGAGCCGCTGAAGCCACTCATAAAAGCTGCTGCGCTTCACACCAAAAACGCGACACACGATAGCCGTCGGGAATGACTCTCTTAGCTCCGCAATCATCGAAAACGATCGGGATCCGACATCAAGAGAGCGGTAGCCTTTTTTAAGATCTCGGCCTCCATCTCCATACGCTTGATCTTGGCTTTTAGCTCCTGAATCTGGCGCTGATCTTCGGTAATCGCCTTGGTGCCTTTGACGGCCTGGCCCTCGCGTTCCTTGCGAACCTGATCGACCCAGCGCCGTAAAGCGGTGGGCCCGATATCCAGCGATGCACAAACATCTGGAACCGAACAGTTATCATCAAGCACCATGCTGGCAGCCTGAAGCTTGAACTCGCGGGTGTAGACCTTTCTTTCGTTCATGGAACCTCCAAGTTGGCGAAATCATATCGCCCTTAAGAGGTGTCCGGAATAATTAGGCCAGTTCAGCTTGCCAGCGATGGCGGCATAACGGCCACCATCGCATCGCCAGCAAGCCGGCTCCTACGGATATGTGTCACGCCACAAATTCAATTTACCTGCGCGAAACCTGTAGGAGCTGGCTTGCCAGCGATGGCGGCCTGACAGCCAACCCGTCTCTCGCGGCCGTGCCCAATCTACTGTGGGAGCCGGCCTGCCGGCGATGGCGGCCGAAAGACCAGCGCATTATTGAAGGGCGGAACACCCATCAAGGCGGATCAATCTGATCCAGCACCCGATTCGCCGTGATCTCCGCCAGCATCACACGGTTTGAAATCCCGGCAGCGCAATCGGCCGCTGCATGCACTTTTAAAGCGCCATGCCTGACAACGTGCACCAGTGCGAAGCGGTTTGCCGAGTTTTCCCACGGCAAGCTGCGACAGCCGTCCGACCCGCTCAATCCGCCAGAAACACGCCTGACTCGCGGTCATCACGCCAGCTTTCACGACCGTGGAAGTATCAATCAGCAATCTGGCACAAACACTGCATCATCCCCCTCAAGCCCCTCTGAAAAAGGAGGGCAGCCCTCTCGGTCAACGACGATCGACTGGCCGCACAGGTCGTGGGCAACATCGGTGGATCAGGCATGGCCGTCTGGTTTCAACACCGCAAAAGAACAGGCAAAGACGCCTGGAACCGCAAGGTTTCAGGCGTTTTTTTTTGCTTTTTTTCACCGTGATGGGCTTTGGGCAGGGTCGTATATGAATTCCAATGTAGCCAGTTTGAACAAGCTGCAAACGCTGATCGTGATCGGCAATGGCATGGTCGGACATCATTGTGTCGAGCAGTTGATCGAGCGCGGCGCGCTTGATCGCTATCGACTGCACGTCTTCAGTGAAGAGCCGATGCGTGCCTACGACCGCGTGCATCTGTCCGAATACTTCTCCGGTCGCGATGCCGAGTCGCTGGCACTCAGTGACGCGGCGTTGTACCAGACGCCTGGCGTCACCCTGCACCTGGGGGTGCCGGTGTTGGAAATCGATCGTGCCCGGCGCCAGGTGATCACCGCGCAAGGCTGTGTGGCCTACGACAAGCTGGTCCTGGCCACCGGGTCCTACCCGTTCGTGCCGCCGATCGAAGGCGCCGAAGGCGATTCGCGGCTGGTCTATCGCACCCTGGAAGACCTCGATGCCATCCGTGCCGCGGCGGCCAATGCCCGGCGCGGTGTGGTGGTCGGCGGTGGCCTGCTCGGCCTGGAAGCCGCCAACGCCCTGAAAAGCCTGGGACTCGAAGCGCACGTGGTGGAATTCGCGCCACGGCTGATGCCGGTGCAACTGGATGACCTCGGTGGGCTGGCGCTCAAGGCGCAGATCGAGCGGCTGGGCGTCGGTGTGCACCTGTCCCGCGCCACGCAATCGATCAGCGCCGGCGAGCAGTACCGCTATCGGATGAATTTTGCCAACGACGAATTCCTCGAGACCGACCTGATCGTGTTCTCCGCCGGGATTCGTGCCCAGGACGCGCTGGCCCGGCAATGCGCGCTGGGCATCGGCCCGCGCGGTGGCGTAGTGATCGACGACACCTGCCTGAGCTGCGACCCGCACATCTACGCCATCGGCGAATGCGCATCGTGGAATGGCAGCCTGTTCGGCTTGGTCGCCCCCGGCTACCAGATGGCCCGCAGTGTCGCCGCGCGCCTGTGTGACGACGCCGCCGAGCCGTTCCAGGGCGCCGACATGTCGACCAAGCTCAAGCTGCTGGGCGTCGACGTCGGCTCCATCGGCGATGCCCACGCCAACACGCCGGGCGCCCGCAGCTATCAGTTCATCGACGAAACCAGTGCCAGCTACCGGCGCCTGGTGGTCGACGCCAGCGGCAAACAGGTGCTCGGTGCAGTGCTGATCGGCGACAACAGCTACTACGACACGCTGCTGCAATACATGCAGAACGCGATCGCATTGCCTTCCGAGCCCGCCGCGCTGATCCTGCCTTCGTCCGAAGGCGCACCGACCCTCGGCCCTGGCGCCTTGCCGGAAACCGCCACGGTCTGCTCCTGCCACAACGTGACCAAGGGCGCCATCTGCTCGGCCATCGACGGCGGTTGTACCGACCTCGGCCTGCTCAAGTCACAAACCAAGGCCTGCACCGGTTGCGGCGGTTGCGCAGGCTTGCTCAAGCAAGTCTTCGAGCATGAGCTGATCGCCCGTGGGGTCAGCGTCGACAAGAGCCTGTGCGAACACTTCGCCTACACCCGCCAGGAGCTGTATGCGCTGGTGAGGGTGGAAGGGGTGATCAGTTTCGAAGAACTGCTGGCCAAGCATGGCCGTGGCCACACCGGTTGCGACGTGTGCAAGCCGGCGGTGGGCTCGATCCTGGCGTCGTGCTGGAACCAGCCGATCATGGACCCGTCGCTGGTGCCGCTGCAGGACACCAACGACACCTTCATGGCCAACATGCAGAAGAACGGCACCTATTCAGTGGTGCCGCGCATTCCCGGTGGCGAGATCACCGCCGACAAGCTGATTACCATCGGCGTTGTAGCGAAGAAATACGACCTCTACACCAAGATCACCGGTGGCCAGCGTATCGACCTGTTCGGCGCCCAGTTGCATCAGTTGCCGGACATCTGGAGCGAACTGATCGAAGCAGGCTTCGAAACCGGCCACGCCTACGGCAAGTCGACCCGTACGGTGAAGTCCTGCGTCGGCAGCACCTGGTGCCGCTACGGCGTGCAGGACAGCGTGCAAATGGCCCTGACCATCGAAGACCGCTACAAGGGCCTGCGCTCGCCGCACAAGCTCAAGTTCGCCGTGTCGGGCTGCACCCGTGAATGCGCCGAAGCGCAAAGCAAGGACGTCGGCGTGATCGCCACCGAGAAGGGCTGGAACCTCTACATCGCCGGCAACGGCGGCATGCGCCCGCGCCATGCCGAGCTGTTCGCCACCGACCTCGACGACGCGACCCTGATCCGCTACATCGACCGCTTCCTGATGTTCTACATCCGCACCGCCGACAAGTTGCAGCGCACCTCGGTCTGGCGCGAAAGCCTGGAAGGCGGCCTGGACTACCTCAAGGACGTGATCATCCACGACAGCCTTGGTCTGGGCGCCGAGCTCGAGTCGCAGATGCAGCTTGTGGTCAATCGCTACGAATGCGAGTGGGCCAACGCCCTCAAGGACCCGGAAAAGCTCAAGCGCTTCCGTACTTTCGTCAACGACAAACGCGCGGACCCGGACATCCACTTCGTCCAGGAACGCGGCCAGCGCCGGCCGATCATGGCGGCCGAACTCAACCTGATCCCTGTTACCGAGGAGAGCGTCTGATGAACCAGTCCAATAGCCAACGCGTTGAAACCACTGCGTCTGCCACCTGGCAATCGGTGTGCAGCCAGCAGGACCTGGTCAATGACTCCGGCGTGGTGGTGTGGCTGGACGGTGCCCAGGTGGCGCTGTTCTACCTGCCGGGCATGGAGGGTAAAAACCTCTATGCCATCGACAACCACGACCCGCAATCCGGGGCCAATGTCATCGGCCGCGGCCTGGTGGGCAGCATCAAGGGCGACCTGGTCGTTGCGTCGCCTATCTACAAGCAGCATTTTCGTCTTGAGGACGGCAGTTGCCTGGAGTACCCGCAACAGCGCTTGCGGGTCTGGCCGGTGCGGCTGAACGACGGGGTGGTGGAAGTCGCAGTGGCCTGAGTGCCTTTTTCAGCAGGAGACGGACATGAAGACAGCCGCACAGTTGCTCAAGCTCAAGGTCGTGGAAAACCAGCAGGTGCACAGCATCGCCCCGGACGCCATGGTGCTGGAGGCCGTGCAGAAAATGGCCGAAAAGAACGTCGGCGCGTTGCCGGTGATCGACAAGGGCCGGGTCGTCGGGGTGATCAGCGAGCGCGACTATGCGCGCAAGGTGGTCCTGCTGGGACGTTCGTCAGTCGGCACGCCGGTCAGGGCCATCATGAGTTCCCCGGTGGTCACGGCCGACAGCCAACAGAGCATCGAGCATTGCATGGCGGTCATGACGGACAGCCATTTGCGGCACCTGCCGGTGGTGGAGAATGGCGAGCTGATCGGGTTGCTGTCGATTGGTGATCTGGTCAAGGAGGCCATTGTCGAGCAGGCCGACCTGATCCGGCAGTTTGAACATTACATTCGCGGGCACTGAAACCAGCGGGTGAGTCAGCGCAACACAAAAGGGGGCGAAGGGCGGGTAGACGCCGATTCGCCCCCTTTTTTTCGGATCAGCCAACCATCAGAACTTGAATGCCTGGCGTCCTACCAGCAGCCATTTTCCGTCTTGTTTCTGACAGATCTGGAAGTTCTCGATTTCCGTCGGGACCACCTCGGTGCCTTTGAGGGCCTGGGCCGAGAAGTGATGGCGAACCAGCGCGACATCGCCGGAGACGGTGATGGTCTGGTTCTGCATCTCCAGGGTCTTGAAGGCGCTTTTGCCGGTTTCGATATCGGCGATGAAGGCTTTCTTGTCCTGGATCTTGCCGCTGGAATGGCCGTAGGTGAGGTTCTCGGCGGTCAACGCCTTCAGTTCAGCAATGTCCTTGTGCAGCATCGCCTGGGTCAAGTGGTCGACGGCTTGCGCCACGTCCTTGTCCCCGGCAGCCGGTGTGGCGGCCACGTAGCCGCTGAACAGGAACAGAAAACCGATCAGCATTTTTGCTTTTTTCATGTTGTTTCCTTGTTGTTGTGGGGGAGCGCATCGACGAGCACCAGATTACTCATCGGTCATCGTACAACCTAGCATGGGGCGGAGGAAAAAAGCGAACTTGCACCCTGGTTTTGTCTCAAAGTTAAAAGGTGTTGCGACTTCAATGGTGCAAGGGTTCGAGGACTTCAAAACATGCAGCCCAAGGAACATCCGCGATACGAATTGACGCTGCTCATCCTGTTTCTGCTGATCGTCATCGCCTTGGGTTATGCCCCACGCAGCCGGGTGGATTGGGCGCTGGAAAACCTGCTGGCGCTGCTGCTGGTGGGGACCTTGGTGGTGTTTTATCGCCGCTTTCGCCTGTCTGCGGCCTCACTCACCCTGGTGTTCGTGTTCTTGTGCATCCACGAACTGGGAGCTCATTACACCTATTCCCTGGTGCCGTACGACCGTTGGTGTTCGGAACTGACCGGGGTCAGCTTCAACAAGAGCCTTGGCCTGCACCGTAATCACTACGACCGCCTGGTGCATTTGAGTTACGGGCTGTTGATGGCCTGGCCGGTCCGCGAAGTGCTGCTGCGGCTTACCCCGTTGCGCGGGCGCTGGCTGTTTTTCGTGGCCCTGAACATCATGCTGTCGACCTCGGCCGTCTACGAACTGGTGGAATGGATCGGTGGCGCTTACCTTGGCGACGACACGGCAAAAGCCTTCGTCGGCGCGCAAAACGACCCCTGGGATTCGCAAAAGGACATGGCGCTGGCCGTCGCCGGTGCATTCGTCAGCCTGCTATTGGTTTCCCTGCTCAATACGGCAGACAAAGCCGCTTTACCTACCGCATGTCGCAAAAACCGCAATCAGTGGCAATAGCCTTCAATTCGCGCAGAGACCCGTCGATAACCTCTTGAGATGCCATTCGCGGTGGCCGTTGGCCAACCGATACACGTGCCAGAAGAGGAACCACAGCGTGTCCATAAAACTGCGTTTACTGTTGCTGATAGGGACCGGGTTGCTCACCGCGTTGGTCATGGGCCTGGTCGGTTACGTGGGGACGGCCCGGATGGCGGAGGCGGTGCAGGACAACGAAGTGGGCATGACCGTGCTGCGCAACCACATGGAAGCCGACATGATGCACGACGCGCTGCGCGCCGACGTGTTGTCGGCGATGCTGGTCGGGCTGGGCAAGAGCACCAGCAGCCAGGCCGAGGTGCGCACGTCCATCGAAGAGCATGCGGCGCACTTTCGGCAAGTGCTCGGCGACAACCTCAAGCTGCCGGTCAACGACACCCTGAAAACCGCGCTGAACAGGATCAAGCCCAGCCTTGACACCTACATCAGTACGGCCGAGCGCATTGTCGGCATGGCCCTGGAAAATCCCGAGGCCGCGCAAAAGGAACTCGGCACCTTCAACAGCGCGTTCAGCCAACTGGAAGAGCAGATGGCCGCCCTCAGCGAGCTGATTGAAAGCAACAGCCAACAGGCCAGTGCAGGCACCCGCCAGGCACTCGGCAGCGCCAACCTGACCCTCGGCGCCGTGCTCATCGCCAGCCTGTTGTTGTTGCTGGCCCAGGGCCGCTGGGTGATCCTGAGCATCATGGGGCCGTTGCGCACGGCCAGCCGCATTGCCGAGAGCATCGCCCACGGCAACTTGAGCGAACCCATTGTCGAGCCGACCCGCACCGACGAAGCCAGCCTGTTGATTCGCAGCCTGGCGACCATGCAGCGAGATTTGCGCGGCATGATCGAAGTGGTGCGCAGCAACGCCCATGGCGTCAGCGGCATGAGCGCACGCCTGAGCAATGGTTGTCACGAAGTGGCCGGCAGCAGCCAGCAGCAAAGCGCTGCCGCCAGCACCATGGCCGCCGCCGCCAGCGAAATGACCGCGAGCATCGAGGAAATCACCCGGCATGCCGGGCGAGCGCTGGACATGGCCAACCAGGCCGAGGCGCTGGCCAAGGATGGCGGACGGGTGATCCATCAGGTGGTCAACGACATGGACGGCATCGCCCGTTCGGCGCAGCAGTCGGCGCAGGTGATCCGCACGCTGGACAAGGAATCCGAAGGGATTTTCAGCATCATCCAGGTGATCAAGGGCATCGCCGACCAGACCAACCTGCTGGCGCTCAACGCCGCCATCGAGGCAGCACGCGCCGGGGAGCAGGGCCGTGGTTTTGCCGTGGTGGCCGACGAGGTGCGCAGCCTGGCAGGCCGCACCAGCGCCTCGACCCAGGAAATCGCCGCGATGGTCTCGCGCATCCAGCAAAGCACCCGCGAGGCGGTGATCAGCATGGAGGAGGGCGTCGCCCAGGTCGACAAAGGCATGGCCGTGACCGCCGACGTCGAGCGCGCCATCCGCGAAATCCTCGAGGCCACGCTCAACACCACGCAACTGGTCAACGACATCAGCCGCACCATCGGCGAGCAGAGCCTGGCCAGCAATGAAATCGCCCATCAGGTGGAGATGATTGCCGGGATGTCTGAGGGCAACAGCAAGGTGATCGGGCAGACGGCTTCGACCACGGATGAGTTGTCGAGCCTGGCGGGGCAGTTGTCGCAGTCGGTGGATCGGTTTCGGCTCTGAGACATCCTCGCTGTCTTCAAAGGCCTCTTCTCGAGCAAGCCCGCTCCCACAATGGAATGCATTCCAAATGTGGGAGCGGGCTTGCTCGCGAAGGGGCCGGACAGACAACAAAACCTACGGGCTAAAGATACTTGTCAGTCACCGCCCCTCCGAAGCACTGCACACCGTCTTCGCATACTTGGCCAACACCCCACGCTTGTACTTGGACTCAGGCCTCACCCAACGGCTCTTGCGCTCAGCCAGTTCTGCGTCGGACACATCAACGGTAATCTGCCGGGTTTCAGCATCAATGGTGATCCGGTCGCCATCTTCGACCAACGCTATCGGCCCGCCCTCAAACGCCTCGGGCGTGATATGCCCCACCACGAAACCATGGGAGCCGCCGGAAAAGCGCCCATCGGTGATCAGCGCCACTTCCTTGCCCAGGCCCTTGCCCATCACCGCCGAGGTCGGCGAGAGCATTTCGCGCATGCCCGGCCCGCCCTTGGGCCCTTCGTAGCGAATCACGATCACATCGCCCGCCTGCACTTCGCCGTTGAGGATGCCGGCCAGTGCGCCTTCCTCGCCGTGGTACACCCTGGCCGTGCCTTCGAAGCGCAGGCCCTCCTTGCCGGTGATCTTGGCCACGGCGCCGGTGGGCGAGAGGTTGCCGCGCAGGATCACCAGGTGCGAGTCCTTCTTGATCGGTTGATCGAAGGGCAGGATCACGTCCTGGCCGACGGGGTAGTCGGGCACATTTTCGAGGTTTTCGGCCAGGGTCTTGCCGGTCACGGTCAGCACATCGCCATGCAGCATGCCGGCCGCCAGCATGCGCTTCATCAAGGGCTGGATGCCGCCGATGGCCACCAGCTCGCTCATCATGTATTTGCCGCTGGGGCGCAGGTCCGCGACCACCGGAGAGATCTTGCCCAGCTCGACGAAGTCGTCGAGGGTCAACTCGACGTCCACGGCATTGGCCATGGCCAGCAGGTGCAGCACGGCGTTGGTCGAGCCGGCGAGGGCGATCACCACGCGGATCGCGTTTTCGAAGGCCTTGCGGGTCATGATGTCCCGGGGCTTGAGGTCGAGCTTGAGCAGTTCCATGACTTGCTGGCCGGCGCGGTAACTGTCCGACGCCTTGTCGCTGCCCACCGCGTCCTGGGAACTGGAACCGGGCAGGCTCATGCCCAGCGCTTCGATGGCCGAGGCCATGGTGTTGGCGGTGTACATGCCGCCACAGGAACCGGGGCCGGGGATCGCCACTTCCTCGATCTGCTTGACCTGGATCTCGCTGATGTCGCCGCGGGCGTGCTGGCCCACGGCTTCGAACACGGAAATGATGTCGGTGTGGCCGGCGCCGGGGCGAATGGTGCCGCCATAGACGAAAATCGACGGGCGATTGAGCCGCGCCATGCCGATCAGGCAGCCCGGCATGTTCTTGTCGCAACCGCCCACGGTCACCAGCCCGTCAAAGCCTTCGCAACCGACCACCACTTCGATGGAATCGGCAATTACCTCACGGGACACCAGCGAATATTTCATGCCTTCGGTGCCGTTGGCGATGCCGTCGGAAATGGTGATGGTGTTGAAGATCACGCCTTTGGCACCGGCGGCGTTAGCGCCTTTTTCCGCTTCGATCGCGAGTTTGTCGATGTGCATGTTGCAGGGCGTGACCATGGCCCAGGTGGAGGCGATGCCGATTTGCGGTTTCTTGAAGTCTTCGTCGGTAAAGCCCACGGCACGCAGCATGGCGCGGGCGGGCGCGGCCTCGACACCGTCGATGACCTGGGAGGAATATTTGCGCAGATCGTCTTTATCGCTCATGGCTCTTTCCCCACATGTTCAACTGGTGACCACTGAGTATAGACACCCATCCACGGCAACCAACCCGCGCGGGCTGGCCTTGTCGTGATATTCTTGGCAACAACTTGGTTTGATCCATTCAGTTTTCCTGTCCTTGAGACGGGCGAGCAGAATCACTGTCGCTCAAGTAGCTGAAGCCAAAAAAGATAAGAAGTCAGTTCAGTAGGGACATATAACTGGGGTCGATGCATTCAATCGGCCTTGCGTGCCCACCCTCCAGACATCATGTGCGAGAACCCGCGGCAGACTTGCCTGAGTGCCGTGAACAAGCGGCTCGCGATTGCAGATGGAGGGGCGGATGGCGTTTTATCATAGGTGCTACAGATGTTTAAGAAAGTGAACACGGCCCTGCTGGGGCTGGCCTTGTCGTTGGGGATGACGACAGCCCAGGCCGAAGAAGCCAGGAAAGTCGACGTGCTGCTGATTGGCGGCGGCATCATGAGTGCGACCCTGGGTGTGTGGCTCAACGAGCTGGAACCCGGCACCTCGATGGAAATGATCGAGCGCCTCGACGGCGTCGCCCTGGAAAGCTCCAACGGCTGGAACAACGCCGGTACCGGTCACTCGGCCCTGGCCGAGCTGAACTACACCCCGGAAGACGACAAGGGCAACGTGTCGATCCCGAAGGCCGTTGAAATCAACGAGGCGTTCCAGATCTCCCGTCAGTTCTGGGCCTGGCAGGTTCAGCAAGGCGTGCTGAAGAACCCGCGTTCGTTCATCAACTCCACACCGCACATGAGCTTCGTGTGGGGCGATGACAACATCAAGTTCCTGAAAAAGCGCTACGAAGCCCTGCAGGCGAGCCCGCTGTTCGCCGGCATGCAGTACTCCGAAGACCCGGCCGTGATCAAGAAGTGGGTCCCGCTGATGATGGAAGGGCGTGACCCGAACCAGAAAGTCGCGGCCACCTGGAGCCCGATCGGCACCGACGTGAACTTCGGCGAGATCACCCGCCAGTTCGTTGCGCACCTGCAAACCACGCCGAAATTCGACTTGAAGCTGTCCAGCGAAGTGCAGGACATCACCAGGAACGCCGACGGCAGCTGGCGCGTCAGCTACAAAAACCTGAAGGACGGCAGCAAGTCCGAAACCGACGCCAAGTTCGTGTTCATCGGCGCCGGCGGCGGTGCCCTGCACCTGCTGCAGAAGTCGGGCATTCCTGAAGCCAAGGAATACGCAGGCTTCCCGGTAGGCGGCTCGTTCCTGGTGACCGAGAACCCGGCCATCGCCGAGCAACACCTGGCCAAGGCCTACGGTAAAGCGTCGGTTGGCGCACCACCGATGTCGGTTCCGCACCTGGACACCCGCGTGCTGGACGGCAAGCGCGTGATCCTGTTTGGCCCATTCGCGACCTTCAGCACCAAGTTCCTGAAAGAAGGTTCGTACCTGGACCTGCTGACCACCACCACCACGCACAACGTGTGGCCGATGACCAAGGTTGGCATCAAGGAATACCCGCTGGTGGAGTACCTTGCCGGTCAGCTGATGCTGTCGGATGAAGACCGCCTCGACGCCCTGAAGGAGTACTTCCCGAACGCCAAGGCCGAAGACTGGCGCCTGTGGCAAGCCGGCCAGCGCGTGCAGATCATCAAGCGCGACGAAGCCGCCGGTGGCGTGCTGAAACTGGGCACCGAGATCGTTGCTTCGCAAGACGGCAGCATCGCCGGCCTGCTGGGCGCATCCCCAGGCGCTTCGACTGCCGCACCGATCATGCTGACCGTGCTGCAGAAAGTCTTCAAGGACAAGGTCGCGACCCCGGCCTGGCAGGAAAAACTGCACCAGATCGTGCCGAGCTATGGCACCCAGCTCAACGCCAACCCGCAAAAGGTTGCCGAGGAATGGGCCTACACCGCCAAGGTGCTGGAACTGACTCCGCCACCGGCGATTGGCCAGGCCGTTGCTCCAGCTGTCGAGGCTGAGAAGGCCAAGGCACCGAAAGAGAATGCTGCGGCAGACATGGCGCTGTAACTGAGCGCCTGATCAGCAAGCCCACTGCGCCAGGGATGGCCGGTGGGCTTTTTTGTGCCTAATGTCCCCGGTTCTCCCGGTTCCCCTGTAGGAGCGAGCTTGCTCGCGAAGGTCGTCAACGATAACGCTTTAAACCTGACACACCGCAGCGTGCTCAGGTTTTTCGCGAGCAAGCTCGCTCCTACAGTTCATCAGTTCATCAGTTCATCAGTTCCATCTGATCCGTATTTTCCAGCGCTTTCTGCCCCTGTTATGCATTCAGCCCAACCCCCACAATAACGGCAAGTTTCGCCGCCTTGGCCGCGGTGCACCGTATTTTCGAAATGTTGGAGGCTTTATGGGCAAGATGGCGTTTTTCCTCGGTGGTTTCCTGGTGTTGACCATTCTGATCGGCATCCTGGCGACGATTTCGCCGGTGTGAGCTCCGTGGCGGCTACTTCACCGGGTCTTTATGCTTGATGTCCCCACAGAAAATATCGACGTTGCCATCCGTCGCTGCGGTTCGCACGACGACGTGATAGTCACCGGACAGCAAGACCGGCAAGGCCACGGGCACGCTTCTTGAGAACGTCCAGCCGCGAATCGGTTGGCGCTCGGTGTTGACCCTGTCATTCATGGCGTAGGCGACGGGGCCGGGTTGCTCGCAGCTGCCTTTATTGATGAAGCTGTAGAGGCGCAGGGGCAGGGCGGCGCCGCTTGGCGCACCGCTGATGAAGAAACTGAGTCCGGTTTGCTGGTCCCAGGCGGACAACGCGACATTGCCGATCTGGCCGGTGTTCTGCCGGGTGGCGACCAGGGTGACCGACACGCTCTGGTTTGGTGAACTTGTGCAGCCGAACAGGCTGGCGCAGACCATCAGCGCCGCCAGGGAATGTCTGAGTTTCATTGCAAAACTCCTTTTTCATGTGAACGAACCGGACTTCCAGCAGCGAACCCGCGAGGCGCTGCAGGATTATCGCCTGTCGCTGCCCCATGACCAGGCCATCGGCACGTTTGCCGTGGCCTATGCCAAGCAGAATGCCAAGGACTATGCCGCGCTACTGGCCGCGTACAGGTCCGGGCGGATCACCGCGCTCATGGAAGAAGATTGACCCGCGACCGTTGCACCTAGCGCCCGTGGGCGTTGTCTGCCAGTTGCGCGGTATCGACCCGGACGAAAATGGAATCGCCCACCGCGGTCAGCACGTCCCCGGCGAAGACTTCACAGATGACTCGCGTCTTGCGCCCGACTTCACCTTCCACCCGCGCCCGCAGGGTGAGCGGGATGCCCATGGGCGTCGGCTTGATGAACTTGATGCCGAGGTTGCCGGTGACGCAATTGATCCGCGGTAGGCTCGCGACTTCACGGTTTTCCGCGCGGTAGTGATAGGCCATGACCGCCCAGTTGGAATGGCAATCGACCAACATGGCGATCAGCCCGCCATAGACCAGGTCCGGCCAGCCGCAGTATTTGGCATCGGGCACGTGCTCGGCAATGACATGCACGCCGTCTTCATGCCAATAGCTCTTGATGTGCAGCCCGTGGGGATTGCTGCTGCCGCAGCCGTAGCACACGCCATCGGGCGCGGCGGAGTCTTGCAGGGAGGTATCGAGTTGGGACATGTCGTGTTATCCGAAAAATGAGCCAGACCTGATGGACGTTAACGCTCAATCATAATCGGTGAGGCCTGCGGGGGAAATGTTTTGAGGCACAACGCGCCTCTGTAGGAGCCGGCTTGCTGGCGATCGATGGTGGCCGTTATGCCGCCATCGCTGGCAAGCCAGCTCCTACAGGGATTTGCGGGGTATGTTGGATTTTTGGTGTGACACAGATCTGTAGGAGCCGGCTTGCTGGCGATGCGATGGTGGCCACTATGCCGCCATCGCTGGCAAGCCAGCTCCTACAGGGATTTGCGGGGTATGTGGAATTTGTGGTGTGACACAGATCTGTAGGAGCCGGCTTGCTGGCGATCGATGGTGGCCGTTATGCCGCCATCGCTGGCAAGCCAGCTCCTACAGGGATTTGCGGGGTATGTTGAATTTGTGGTGTGACACAGATCTGTAGGAGCCGGCTTGCTGGCGATCGATGGTGGCCGTTATGCCGCCATCGCTGGCAAGCCAGCTCCTACAGTGGATCGGGTGCAGCCGTGAGAGATGGGTCGGATGTCAGGCCGCCATCGCTGCGATCGGTGATCCGAGAAGGCAACTCCTAAATCCGTGCCAACGCCTGCGCCAGGTCTGCGCGCAGGTCTTCGACATCCTCCACCCCCACCGACAATCGCACCAGCGCATCGCCGATGCCCAGTTGCGCGCGGGTTTCCACGGGGATGGTGGCGTGGGTCATGATCGCCGGGTGCTCGATCAGGCTTTCCACACCGCCCAGGCTTTCGGCCAGGGCGAAAATCTGCACGTTTTCCAGGAAGCGCCGGGAGCCGGCCAGGTCGGTGTTCAGGTCGACGGAGATCATGCCGCCGAAGCCGCGCATCTGTTGCCGGGCCAGTTCGTGCTGCGGGTGCGAGGGCAGGCCCGGGTAGTAGACGTGGGCGACTTGCGGCTGGCGTTCCAGCCATTGCGCCAGTTCCAATGCGTTGCTGCAGTGGCGTTCCATACGCAACGCCAGGGTCTTGACCCCGCGCAGGGTGAGGAAGGCGTCGAACGGCCCGGCGATGGCGCCCACCGCGTTCTGCAGGAAACCCAGGCGCTCGGCCAGCTCGGCGTCCTGCCCGACCACGGCGATGCCGCCGATCACGTCGGAGTGGCCGTTGAGGTACTTGGTGGTGGAGTGCAGCACGATGTCGAAGCCCAGTTCCAGCGGACGCTGGATCCACGGACTGGCAAAGGTGTTGTCGGCCACGCAGATGATGCCCCGGTCGCGGCAGGTGCGGGCGATGGCGGCTAGGTCAGTGAGGCGCAACAGCGGATTGCTTGGGGTCTCGACCATGACCATGCGCGTGTCGTCCTGCAGGGATGCTTCGAACGCCGCCAGGTCGGTCAGGTCGACAAAGCTGAAGCGGTGCCCGGCGCTGCGCTGGCGCACCTTGTCGAACAGGCGGAAGGTGCCGCCGTACAGGTCGTTGCCGGAGACGACGTGCGAGCCGGCGTCGAGCAGCTCCAGTACGGTGGAAATGGTCGCCAGGCCCGAGGCGAAGGCAAAGCCCCGGGTGCCGCCTTCGAGGTCGGCCACGCAGCGTTCCAGCGCCCAGCGCGTCGGATTGTGCGAGCGCCCGTAGTCGAGGCCCTTGTGCACCCCGGGGCTCTGTTGCAGGTAGGTGGAGTTGGCGTAGATCGGCGGCATCAGCGCGCCGGTCGAAGGGTCCGGCGTTTGCCCGGCATGGATCACGCGGGTGGCGAAGCCCCGTGGCGGGGCATGTTCATCGTGCTGACTCATGGCAGGGATCTCCGCAAATGATTGAGCATGTCGGTTCGGGTAATCAGGCCGTGGAAACCCGAGGCATCCTGGATGATCGCCACCAGCCCACGACCCAGTTCTGCCTCCAGTTCCGCCAGTGAGGCGCCGGGGGACAGGGTTTGCAATTTGTCGGTCATGGCGCTGGAGACGGTCTTGCGAAAGTGCTTAACGTCTTCATGCACGCCCAGCAGGATGTCGGACTCGTCGATCACCCCGACCAGTTGTTTGCCGTTCACCAGCACCGGCAGTTGCGACACATCCGCCAGGCGCATGCGCTGGAACGCGGTGAGCAGGGTGTCGTCGGGGCCAACGCTGATCACCCGGCCGTCCTCGAAGCGCCGCGCGACCAGGTCGCGCAGGTCGCCGTAGGACTTGCGTTGCAGCAGGCCCTGATCGTTCATCCACTGGTCGTTGTACACCTTCGACAAGTAGCGCGTACCGGTGTCGCAGACAAAGCTGACCACCCGTTTCGGTTGGGTCTGCTCGCGGCAGTAGCGCAATGCCGCCGCCAGCAGGGTGCCGGTCGACGAACCGCCGAGAATGCCCTCGGCCTTCAGCAACTGGCGGGCATGATCGAAGCTTTCCTCGTCGCTGATCGAATAGGCGTGGCGCACGCTGGACAGGTCGCAAATCGACGGAATGAAGTCTTCGCCGATACCTTCCACCGCCCAGGAACCGGGGGTGGGGAGGGTGCCACTGCGGCTGTATTCGGCCATCACCGAACCGATCGGGTCGGCCAGGACCATTTCCAGATCCGGCTGCACGCGCTTGAAGAAGCGGGTCAGGCCGGTGAGGGTGCCCGCCGAACCGACACCGACGACGATCGCGTCCAGATCATGCTGGGTCTGCGCCCAGATCTCCGGCGCGGTGCTGCATTCGTGGGCCAGGGGGTTGGCCGGGTTGTTGAACTGGTCGGCGAAGAACGCATCGGGAATTTCCGCTGCCAACCGCGCGGCGACGTCCTGGTAGTACTCCGCATGGCCCTTGCCGACGTCGGAACGGGTGATGTGCACCTCGGCGCCCATGGCCTTGAGGTGCAAGACCTTCTCGGTGGACATCTTGTCCGGTACCACCAGCACCACCCGGTATCCCTTGGCGCGGCCGACCAGGGCGAGGCCGAGGCCGGTGTTGCCGGCGGTGGCTTCGACGATGGTGCCACCGGGTCGCAGGCGGCCATCGCGTTCGGCGGCATCGATCATCGCCAGGCCGATGCGGTCCTTGATCGAACCGCCGGGGTTCTGTGATTCGAGCTTGAGAAACAGCGTGCAGGGTCCGGTATCGAAACGGCTGACGCGTACCAGTGGCGTGTTACCGATCAGTTCGAGTACGGCAGGGCGGGAGTCGTTGGGCATGTCTTCACCTCGTTGCGCTAGCACCATGGATGGACAAAAAGACGGCGGCGAATCATCGCGCCAGTCGTGAAATTGTTGTGTCTGGACCATAGGCCGGGAACGCCACACTCGCAACCGTCCGGGAGAAAGTACCCCCGACATTGGGGAAGTTTTTTCAACGGGCACGCCCGCTAGCGAAACCGATGGGGTATGGCCTCGGCAAATGGATAAAAGGCAAACCAGGGCCTGGCTTCGTCGATGACGCGCTGGAAGGATGGCCGCTGCGTCAGCCTGTCGAAATACCCGCTCAAGTGCGGGTGGCCGTCGGGGAAAGGCACCAGCGTGCTGGCATAGAACAGGGCCGGCGCGGCGGCACAGTCGGCCAGGCTGAAGTCCGGGCTGGCCACCCAGGTTCGCGAGGCCAGCTGGCGCTCGAGCATGCCGTACGCCGTGGCGAGCATGGCCCGTTCCCCGGTCAGGTCGCCGTTCGTCCCATGCAGGCGGTCGGCGACTATCCGTTGCAGCGGCCCCTGCACGTACTGGTCTAAAAACCGATCCCACAGGCGCACTTGCAGCGCGGTATCGCAATCGCCGGGCAGCAGGCAGTGCTGGGCGGAATAAGCCCGGTCCAGGTATTCGATGATCACACTCGACTCCGCCAACCCGTTCGGATGCGCGTCATCGCGGATGACCGGGAATTTGCACAGGGACCATAACGCCGAGAGTTCCGCCCGGTCTTCCTCGCTGGAAAGATCGATGATTCGCCTCTCAAAGTCGATCCCATGCTCGTAAAGCGCGACCAGTACCTTGTGGCAGAACGACGAAAGCGGGTGGTAATAGAGTGTCAGGGGCATTCTTCAACTCCTCGTTCCAGCGACGGGATGCCAGGTGGCGAGGCGTCCCACGGATGATTGCAGTGGCTCGGAGATTAAGTCGCAGGTGCGGTCTTCGCTACCTTGAACCATGAACTAGACTCATGCCGTTGGTCGGGCAAGTCAAAGGTCAATTACTCAAGCAAGAGTGGGGGCTGGGTCATGGCAAAGGACAAGAAGGGCGCGCCCAAGGGGCGTTCCGCGCAAGACGAGAAGTTGAAGAACAAGGATTACCTTGAGCAGTTGCGCCTGTTGCACGTCGAAATGGTCAAGTTGCAGGAATGGGTGAAAGCCGAGGGCATCAAGATCTGCGTCGTGTTCGAGGGGCGCGACGGCGCCGGCAAGGGGGGCACGATCAAGGCCCTTACCGAGCGCGTGAGTCCGCGGGTGTTCCGGGTGGTGGCATTGCCTGCACCCACCGATCGAGAGAAGAGCCAGATGTACGTGCAGCGCTACTTGCCGCACTTACCCGCAGCGGGCGAAGTGGTGATCTTCGATCGCAGTTGGTACAACCGCGCGGGCGTCGAGCGGGTGATGGGCTTCTGCACCCAGGAGCAGGTGGACCTCTTCCTCAAATCGGTGTCCCACGTGGAGCGCGCGATTGTCGATTCGGGGGTCATCCTGCTCAAGTACTGGCTGGAAGTCAGCCCCGAGGAACAGACCCGTCGACTCGAAGCGCGCATCAAGGATGGTCGCAAGATCTGGAAGCTGACCCCCATGGACCTCAAGTCCTACAGCCGCTGGTTCGACTACTCGCGAGCGCGTGACGCCATGTTCGAGGCGAGCGATAGCGAGCATGCCCCCTGGCTCGTGGCCAACTCCAACGACAAGCGGCGGGCACGCCTGAACATCATCAGCGATCTGCTCAGCCGCATCCCCTATAAAGAAGTGGCGCGGGACAAGGTGGTATTGCCCAAGCGGCAGAAGCCGGGCGGTTATCGCGAACCGGATTATCCGCTGAAGCGGATCCCCGAGAAGTACTGATGGGTACGCACCCGGGGGCCATTGTCCCATGAGCCAGCCAGACGCTTCCCCGCCCGCGGCGGAACCGGGCCGTATCGTGCGCCGTGACACCAGCGAAGACCAGGCTGGCTGGGGCCGCTGGTTCCCCGGACTGCGCACGCTGCGCGGATACCACGTGGCGTGGTTGCGCCACGACCTGATGGCCGGGCTGGTACTGACCACGATGCTGGTGCCGGTGGGCATTGCCTATGCGGTCGCATCGGGGGTACCGGGCATCTATGGCCTGTACGCCACCATCGTTCCGCTGATCGCCTATGCGCTGTTCGGCCCCAGCCGGATCCTGGTGCTGGGGCCGGATTCCTCGCTGGCGGCCGTCATTCTCGCGGTGGTCCTGCCCCTGTCGGGCGGTGATCCCCAGCGCGCAGTCGCCCTGGCGGGAATGATGGCCATCGTCTCGGGGGCCGTGTGCATCCTCGCCGGCATCGCGCGCCTGGGTTTCATCACCGAGTTGCTGTCCAAGCCGATTCGCTACGGCTACATGAACGGGATTGCGCTGACGGTGCTGATCAGCCAGTTACCGAAGTTCTTCGGTTTTTCCATTGATGCCGAGGGGCCGCTGCGAAACCTGTGGGCCATCGCGAGCGCGCTGATCGAGGGCAAAACCAACTGGACCGCGTTCATGGTCGGTGCCGGCACCCTGGTGGTGATCCTGCTGCTCAAGGGCCACAAGCGCATACCCGGCATCCTGATCGCGGTGGCCGGTGCGACGATCGCCGTGGATGTGCTGGACCTGGCGGCGCGGGCGGGGGTCAAGGTCCTCGGCCCGCTACCCCAGGGCCTGCCGTCGTTCGCCATTCCCTGGATCACCAGCGCCGATATCGTGCCGGTCCTGATCGGCGGTGGTGCCGTGGCCCTGGTGTCCTTCGCCGACACCAGCGTGCTCTCGCGGGTGTACGCGGCGCGCACCCGCACCTATGTCGACCCGAACCAGGAAATGGTCGGGTTGGGTATCGCCAACCTGGCCGCCGGACTGTTCCAGGGGTTTGCGATCAGCAGCAGTTCCTCCCGTACGCCCGTGGCCGAAGCCGCTGGCGCCAAGACCCAGTTGACCGGCGTCGTCGGCGCGGTGGCGGTTGCCTTGCTGCTGGTGGTGGCACCGAACCTGTTGCAGGACCTGCCAAACAGTGCCCTGGCTGCCGTGGTGATCGCCTCCGCCATCGGCCTGATCGAGATCACCGACCTGCGGCGCATTTATCGCATGCAGCGCTGGGAGTTCTGGCTGTCGATCGTCTGCACGGTGGGCGTGGCCGTGCTGGGGGCGATCGAGGGCATCGGCCTGGCCATCCTGATTGCGGTGATCGAATTCCTCTGGGATGGCTGGCGCCCATACTCTGCGGTACTGGGGCGCGCGCGAGGGGTCAGGGGCTTCCACGACATCAAGCGCTACCCGGACGCGCGGCTGATTCCCGGCCTGGTCATCTTTCGCTGGGATGCCTCGCTGTTTTTCGCCAACGCCGAACTGTTCCACGAGCGGGTACTGGACGCCGTGGCCGCATCGCCAACCCCCGTGCGCTGGCTGGTGCTGGCGGCGGAACCGGTCACCAGCGTCGACGTGACCAGCGCCGACATGTTGGCCGAGCTGGATGACACCTTGAAAGCGGCGGGCATCGAGTTGCGCCTGGCCGAGATGAAGGACCCGGTCAAGGACAAGCTCAAGCGCTTCGGGTTGTTCGAGCGGTTTGGCGAGGCGGCGTTTTATCCGACCTTGAACGCTGCCGTTAGCGCCTACCTCGCGAGCCATGCGGTGGAGTGGCCGTACCCCGAGGAGGAGGCGCTGCCCGGACACCGATAATGGCCATTTCGATCTCCTTTTGGCCAACCCCGCGCTATGAACAGGCCGGGCGGTGGGCAAGAATCGGAACCGGAGTCTGGTGCGCACCAGCCTCTCCATCGATAAATACGAACCTGATCTTCCTTGCCCTTGGCGGTTTTGCCGGGCACTGCCGCGTACAGCACATAAAAACCATCGAGCTGACTTGGGGAATTGATCCATGGACACAATCAAACGCCTATTGGGTGTCACCGTTTGCGGGCTGACACTGCTGGCCAGTGCCGTACAAGCCGAGCAGCGCGAATTGCGGGTGTACAACTGGGCGGACTACATCCTGCCGTCCGTGCCCAAGGACTTCGCCGACAAGACCGGCATCAAGGTCACCTGGGACACCTTCGACACCAACGAATCCCTGGAAGCCAAGCTGCTGACCGGCAACTCCGGCTATGACCTGGTGGTGCCGTCGAACCAGTTCATCGAAACCCAGATCAAGGCCGGTGTGTTCCAGAAACTGGACAAGTCCAAGCTGCCCAACTGGAAGCACCAGGACCCGGCCCTCCCCACTTTTCACTTTTGTCGCCCAAAACAGTCATTGATTCCAAAGGTTTTTGTCAAAATGACTTCAAAGGAAATTGTCAAAATAAGTTAAAAATTGGGAGGGCTTGCCAAAATGCCCCAGCTTTGAGCGGCTGCGGCAACAGTGCAATTGTAGCGTGCCCGTTCGAATATTATTTCAATAAAGGTTTTGGAGTTATTGGCAATTGATACTGTCGATCTGTGCAAGTCGTGCGATCGAGCTGGTATAGTTAAAGTGGAATATGATCGGTGGTATATTCGTGTAATTCAGATTTCTTGATCATGACGTAGTCGCAATAGCCTTTCAGCGGGTAGTAAGCTTTAATTTTTTTTGTTTTTAATAAGTGTCTTGTGCATTTTCTTTCGTCTAGATATCTATCGCCCTGGGTATACGTGCAGTATTTATTGAGGATCCGCTCAATTTTTTTTACGTCGCTCTGAATGAGGTAGATGATGTACCTGATTTTAATCGGAGTGGTAAATCCAGAATGTAGAAAAAGTCGACCAAATGTTTTTGGGCTAATGTCATATTTTTTGCTTAGGTCGGAGGCCTTGACTAAGCAAGCTTTTTGGTTTTGATTTGATCTTTTTTTTCTAAGTGATATATTAAAGTATTTTTTGATGTCGCTGATCGCATAATAGCGTTGGCAGGAGGTGTCAACTGGAGGGCCACTGACGGGCATGATAGAGAGTTGGTTTAATATTCTAAAAACACAGGTAATAGAGACGTTTAACCAGCGGGCAACGGTCGTGGTATTGGCGAAACGCTTGTTGAAAGTGTCGACATCGCTTCGATTTATAAGCCCGTAGCATTGATGGGCACTGTCCGCAAAATTAAGGAGGCCTGTTTTGATCAGGCAGAAAACTACGCTTTCGGTTACCTTCAATTTCCTGCATGTTTCGGCTACGGTATAGGCAATTTTTCGTTCACGAATTATCCGGCGCGTCGCCGTTGCACAGGCTAAGACTTTGTCGCGTGGATAAAAAGCAGCGGAATATTTATTTGGTTCTGGGGTCGTTATAGATTCAATTCCCATGCTGCGCAGTGTCGTGGACGCTTTCGTACGACCACAGCCTAAAATTTTTCCGGCTTCGGTAACACCTACATATTGCTTGTTGAACTCGTCGAGCACCGTTCTCTTTATATGAGAGCCGCCTCCCAGGCCTTGTCTTCGCACATTTTTGAGTATCCCCTGGTTAACAAGGAACCTTATTGTTTGAAATTTGAATCCAAGGTATCGCGCTGCCAAAGCAGTGGGTAGCCAAACCTCTCCTTCCTTAGGGACGTATCGTCTGAGTGAGTGCCGAGTGCATTTGGGGCTTACTCTGCCTGGTTGAACATTTCTCTTGCACCATTCAATTATTGATTCACTCGATTGAATATTCAGGAGTTGAGCGTTAAGGTAGGGATTTGAAAAACCCAATGAAGGTGGTTGTACTTGGGAAATAGCCATGCGAATATCTTTTTCGGAGATCTGATTTTGGGCTGATAGTAACTGTATTGAAATAATATTCTCTGAAAATTTTTCTACGTCATGGGAGTCAAAGTAAATCTTGTGCATGTCCCACTTTTTAGTAAGAAAATTCTCATCGATCAGGCTTTTTACTACTCCTTTGTGAAGTATAAATTTTTTTTGAAAGTCTTTTTTGAACAGGCCGTCAATTGTTTTTTTTGTTTTCTTGAAGCCGTTTTTTAGCTTGATTGATAACATTTTTGCAGCAATTGTTTGCGCTTCCTTCCAGCTATATCGGGTGTGCCTGAGGCGAGTGTCTACGATCTGTATAGCGTCTACGGCGGTTGACCATTGGTTTTCTTTTATTTTAAGCCAAACGATAATTTGAGCTCTAGTTAAGTAAAAATCACCCACTGACTGTAAGTTTTGGGCTATGTGTTCGGGTGTTTGGGCAGTTTTGGATTTGAGGAATTCGTATACGCATGCGCGTACTTTTACATCATTGAATCTGGCGAGTTTCGCCGCGAGAATGCGTTTGGGTATCTCCGGATAGTAAAATTCCAAAACACGCAGGTGAGTCATGAGGCCCAACATGTTATCTTTCATTATGCAAAACGCTATCGATTGCAGACACCTGTCTGTGGGGCATTTAGTGTCTCTTCCTAATGGGTATTCTAGTTTTCTAAGGACACTCATTAGGTGCTGGAACTCCTCGGTGGCCCCCGCTCTAAATATACTTAGCAAGTTTCGTTCATTCTCTGCCTCATCCCAACTGCAGGTTGGTGATATCAAAAGATAATCGCACCCGCACTTTTCCACCAACGGCACGCTCCAATGAAGACCGCGACGACAGTTTGGGCATTGCGTCAGATATTCGCGATTGTGATAGGGGCAGTAGCAGGCAAGCTTGAAGTCTTTGATGAAATGCTCGTGGCCCTCTCGCCAGCATTCGGAACAATACGCGACTGTTCTCCTGCGGATCATGTCGGCTTCTACCGTGATTCCCGCAATGCTTAGCGGTGGACTTTGTTCTAGAATGCCAATTCGCTTATAGAAGCCGCTGAGAAAATCCGCTCCTGCCACGCCGGCTTGTCTCGCAATATGTTGAATGACTGGGTGAGATTGGGATAATGGGATACTGTGATACCACGCGTCACCAAAGAGATGCTGGTAATCCGAGTTACAAACACAACCATGCTTGATGGCCATGCGTTTTAGCATACTTGTTGGGCTTTCTTCGGGTAAAGGCTGAGGAATGAATAAAATATTACTCATCGCGACTCTCCTGATAGTCCAGGATTAATTTAAGCGAGTCATCATAAGTCAACGCATAGGGGTTGCCGTCTGCTAGGTTTTTTGGCAGGTCAACACACTGGCAGGCCGCATAGAAATCGCTCGCTTTCAGTTCGTGCGGAGCGGCTCGGCGCAAGCAAGTTTTCAAAGCGTCGTTAATAATTAAACGCATCTTTTTCAAATTGCCGCAGGTACCCACATAGAGTGGCGCGGCGATGGTGGGGTCGTTTAGATGAACCCCCTTGGCGAGCGCTGCAATGTCGTACATTACGGTATCTAATTGTTTCAGTGTCGCCAGAAGGGCGGAGTTGGCGCCTGTGTCATAAGCGAAATGTGATAGTTCCGCAAAATACGGGTATCGACTTTCAAACGCCTCATTTTCACGTCTTATATCTCGGCAGAGTTCGGTGCCAGAAAGGATTACTGGAATTCCAACGCCATTGAGAAGTGAGACAATCCATTGCAGAGAGTCGAGACGAACCTTCT
Organism: Pseudomonas sp. PLMAX; assembly: GCF_046042685.1. Classification (NCBI taxonomy): domain Bacteria; kingdom Pseudomonadati; phylum Pseudomonadota; class Gammaproteobacteria; order Pseudomonadales; family Pseudomonadaceae; genus Pseudomonas; species Pseudomonas sp. PLMAX. The sequence goes on from NZ_CP064949.1 coordinate 2,817,350, forward strand.
CGGACACCGTGGTAATACAGAGGCGCTGTATTTCATCGAGAAATATTATCTTTACCTGGCACGTTTTCAAGCAAGTAATGAGCTGATGCGTCAGTTTTTCGATGTTGCCATTGGGCGTGACGTCAATGAGATCACGGAGCATATTGGTGATTAAGCCTTTGACGGTCGTCGGCGAGGGCACTTCGCAATAAAAAACGGGTAGATTGGTATAGGTCCCATCGTCACGGCGAATCATCGCGTTGCCGTTATGCAGCTTTTGAAAATAACGACAAAGCGTGGATTTTCCGGTACCGCTTGGCCCGCAAAGCAGGGCACATACTGGCTCACCCAACGCTTCAGTGTTTTCGATCGCGTTCTGGATTTGTGAGCACGCGTGTCGATAGAGGGGATGGAAAACAATTTTGCTTTTGAATGCTTGAATGATTTTTTGGACCTCGGCTTCCATGGCAATGCACCTCGGTATGGTCAGTAGGACTTACGGGCTGCAGGGTGGAGCGGAGCAGTGCGCTGGATCCACCCAGGCGGTGGCGGTGCCCGTTATTCGATGGCTGGATACAGCGCTTTCATCGCGGCAAACGGAGCGTTTCTGCCTGGGCAGTCAGATGGGGGACGGAGCGCGGTGGCGATCGAGGCTGACCCCAAGCTTTAGCGCAATGGTGTGCGACCGGCGCGGGTGAAGCAGTGCGCAGTAGGCTGTACATGGCGTCAAACCTCCACCGACGAATAATCGTCCGGGGTATCGCCGTGATGGCGATAATCAACTGGCGTATTAGGTTTGGTTCTCGTTACCCGTGCGGGGCGTTTGGGTTGTTTTGGGAGCAAGCCCTTTTCCGCAGCACGTTGACGCTGGCGCCGTTGGGCCGGGGTTTTGACCTTGGCCAGTTCACGCAACAGGGTAATTCGAGCGCGTTGTGCCTTGCGCGGATTGAAGGTTTCGCGTTCCGCCTTCAGACGTTTAAGAATCAATTGATGCAGGTGCAGGGTCAGTCCTTCCTGGTAGTCGGGATCGACTGCCTGCAGCTCAAGTACCTCGTCGGGATAGCTGGGATGGCAGGCCCAAGCCCGCCCGAGATCACTGGGGTCGTAATAGACAAGCAGCTTGTCCACTTTCGGTTGGCGGTTCGCCAGGTACGGCACAGCTGGTCCGGTCCAGAACAGCGATTTGTACCGCAGCCGACCTTGTTGGGCGGAGGCTTCGAACGCACTTAAGAAATGCTGACGCAGTTCCGAGGGTGAATAGCGCCGCGGCGCGAACATGGGCGAGTAAGCCGCCTCCCAGGCCAGTCGGGGAGAGGTGTTCAGACTGCTGTGCACCCGTTCGCAGTACACCTCGTTCACCCAGCGACGGAAGGTATCTCTGATTTCTTCGATGGTCAGGCGCGCGTTTTTTTCAGCGTCGTAATCGCCACGGCTGGCTATGTTGGAAAAGGTCGTGCCGGGCATTGCATGGGCAATCTCCTTCGACCAGACGCCAAAAAAGGCTTCCACGTGAGGTTTTTGATTGCCGGTGGCCGGTTCGCAGTAACAAACCTCACCGCCCAGCAGCGTGATAATCCGACGAAGGTTATCCGCCACGAACTCGGGGCCACTGTCGAAGACGTAACGTAGTGCGACACCCCCGTACATATTGTCGCTGGATAACGACAGCTTGAGCGCCCGCAGGGTGGTGTCCAGGGAGGGCGGGTTAAAGCCGATGCTCCAGGCGTAGGGCATCCGCGTAAGGACTTCTAGGAAAACGGTCAGGTACGGGCGACCGATCACCTCGCCTCGATCATTCACGACCATTACGTGCATCTGTTGAGTGTCGGCCTCCACCAGTTCGAACAGGCGCCCCGCGCTTGGCCGTTTACGGGTCCAGCCTTGCTTTTTCTGGGTGTACTTACTGCCGTGCTGGGCACAAGCCGTTTCATACGCGTCCAGTTCTCGCAGGATCCGATTGAGGGTCGATGTCGAAGGTATCTTCAGCCGGTCGTGTTTGGGTCTGCCCTCGTTAAACGCTTCCAGTTCCAGGACAATGGCATCGATCACTTCGGTTTTACAGGCGGGTTCTGATTTCAGATAGAGATCTTTAACCTGCTGCTTGATGATCTGCTGAATTTCCCACGGCTGGTGGTCCAGGCGATGTTTCATTTTTTGTTTGCGGCCCGGGATGAGCGACAGATAGCTGTAACCCGATTTGCAAAAGGTTCGGACCCAACTGCGTGCCGTGCTCAGGCTGGGCGGGCAGATATCGTTGATCTGCTTTGCCAAGCGCTGGATCACTGACTGGGCGCGTCGCGTTGGCATTCGGCCATGCAGTTCGTCCATCAGTCCCCGGGTGTAGTAACAATGGCGGTCGAATACAACAGCGTAAGGCTTGGGCAGACCGGCGATGATTTTTTGCGGATCCTGCTCAATCGGCGCTTCCTGATCTTTAACGAGGGCGCCACGCTTCATTGCGCGAAGCAGAATGTCCCAAGTCTGGCGCAGCACGATCCGGCGGCCCTCGATCGCGCGCAGTTGTACGCATTCACCCTGCCGGTCGACCACCTGCATCCGTTGGCCGCGATAGCGGTAGTGTTCACCGATTTTGAATTCAAAGATGTCCATCACGGCCTCCGTAAATCATAGTTTGCAAGGTGAGTTGTTCTTTGAGGTTGGTCCACAGTTGGTCAAGGAAGATGGCGTGACAGATATCGGCAGACGTCGCACCGCCGGCGAACAGAGCGCCGAAAGTCGCACGCTGTTCAGGCATCGCCATCACTTGGGCGCGTACCTGTTCTGCCGCTCGTTGGGAGCTGCCAAAACCCTGGTGGTAGAGGGCCCGCAGGTTGTAGCTAACCTGTGGATGGGGAAGGTCAGCGGCCTCCAGCCAATGAAACAACAGCCCCTTATCTCGAAGCATCGCTTCCACGGCTTGCTTTTGGTCGCGGACCAGCGCCTCCGGCTGATCGTCGGACGGTAGGAATTTGAGATAAATCGGTGGCCCGCTACTCAGCGTGACGAGAAAGTCGGCCTTGTAGCGCCGTGCGCCGCCGCACACGGTGGGCGGTCGGCAGTGGTAGCTGAGAACATCCGGGCGGTATTCCAGATGGACACAGTAATTAGCCTGCTGCAGGTTGCCGCAAGCTACGGCCCCTCCATTTTTTCGCGAAGGAAAAAACGTGACTCGACTGCCCGGGCGTCCTTTGGTCAAAGGTGCACGGGTGAGGTTTTCCTCGGGACGGTTGCGTGAAGCCAACATGATGGTTCTCCTCAAGGGGGAGATGAATGAGCAATGACGGCGGCAGACTAAAGGCCATCCGCAGTACCCGACCGCCACTGACGGTTGCTCGGTGACGGTGACGGTGCCGCGCGAAGCGGGGCAGACCCGCTTCGCGCTGGTCAAGGCGCTCGGCTCGCTTCGCCGCCAATAGGTTGCCGTGGGGCAGTCAGCGTGACGGGCAGAGATCGCTAGCGGCGCTTATCGGCGCCAGTACGCGAGGGGGGGGGGTGCCACTCACGTCGGGAGACTCGGGCGAGCTGTGCGATGCCCCGTGTTAATGCCGGTGCGTTCGTCGCCGAGCCAGTTCAAACAGTGAGATGCCCATCGTGGCTTCAAGCAGTTTCATTTGCTGCTCATCGTTACCGGCGATGAACGTCGTATGAACCAGCGGGGGGATTCTTGACAGCATGCGGTATGCCGAGCGCCCGTACGGACGAAACACCCACCACACGACGATGCCTAGTTGCCCATCGCCGTCGGAACAGTGGGGCTGGTCTTGGATGGGGTAACGGCTTCGGGCAGTCTGTGGGATAGCAGCGCTATAGGGCGTGCCGAGCCGCGCATGCCATTGCGTGATGGTGGGCATTGGCGCGTACTGGGAGCGGAAACGGTATGGCAGTCGATGGGGATACATATGCATGTCCTCCAGCTGACGCGGCGGAATTGCCGCGTCGGAGGTCTATTTTATTTCGCTAGGTACCGTGAATCAGTCGACTAAAACAGCGTCGACATGTGCATAGACGCAAGCTATTTCCATGCGATATCAACAGCTTACGTAACTAAAACTTGTGCGTTGCCCCCACGCCATAAGCCAGCAGTGGTGTCGCCGGAAATGAGTCGATTCCACTCATAGACGAAAGCTATGCGTGGTAAAAATCAACGAGTTAGCGAACAAAAGTTTTCGCATCACTTTTTGTGATGTCTGGAATTGCCCACCTCACATGGCCTTATGAGAATGTCGGGCTGACTGGCGAGTCCTACATACCGCTCTATAGTTGTGTACCGGGGTAATTGGTGGGGGTGTGAGGTGACAAAGTGTCGACACTTAGCCTTAAATCAATCTGCCGCTGCCGGAACCGGTTTGTCGGCGCTGAACTCTACCGACTGACGGGGGCTCGTTCGCCCAGCGAATTTGCGTTGCGCTGTGATCAGTTGGATCGCCCTCATCTGTACGCGGCACCGAGTGCTGCTGGGGCGGAGTCACTGCATCGAGGTAACCCCAAGTGGCTGCGGTTGCTGGACCACGGGATCAAGCTGCATGCAGATAGCCTGAACCGTCTGGCCGCGGTGTATCCCGAGATGGAGGGTGTCCGCAACCACCCCTTGTGGGACGTGCTCAGTTGGGACAGCGACGATAGTGAGGCCCCCTTTACCTACCTGAAGCACCTCAGGCCGAACTGCCGTGCACTGGAACGCTCCAGTTACTTGTGCCGTACCAATGCGCGGATGAAAGGGGCGCTGGGTGTCCCCGATTGGACGAAATTGGCGATGCCCCTGGCCTTGTTGGACAGTTCCGCGTTGGGCCATCACCCTCAACAACGTTGGTTACACGCCCATTTCAGCCATTATTTGACGATCGCCTCGCTGTCGCCGACGTACCAGCGCTGTTTTCCTGATCTGTGGGCATTGGTTGATCAATGGCTGCAAGCCAGGGGGCTGGGCGCCGACGCCTCGTCGTTGAAGTGGCCCATCGATGCCGGCGCGTTCGAGTATCAGCAGGCTCTGAGTCAACTGACGCGCAAGGAACTGATGGATCGCGGCTGGCTGCCGGAAGCGGATCTGCCTACGCGGTGCGCTTTGGCCATGCTCTGGTCGCTGCACCTGGGCGGCACCCCACTGAATGAACAGTTGGCACGCAGCTACAGTCGGGGTGGACGGCGCTGTCCGGCGCCGCTTCGCCACTTGATGCGCGACCTGGATCCGCGGCTCAACGTGGCCGTGTAACTCGCAAACATCAGCGGCTCGGCACTGCTTCTGCGCGCACGGAAGGTGTTGTCGGCTGGGGTGACGGAGCGCCGCCAGGCTCAGGCGCTGGGGGCGGCCGCGACTCCAGCAGCCGCTGCAGGTGGGTGATTTGCCGCTGCTCGTTGCGAATGTAATGAGCATCTCCACGCTGCTTGAGGAGGGCGGCGCGCAATCGGCTGCGCAGGTCGGCTTGCTCGGCCTGCCACTGCGCCTGCGCCTCTTGGTGGGTGTGAGCCCGTTCCTGCCAGGCGGCCTGGGCCTGGCGAAATTCCTGGGCGTCGCTCGACGCTTGTCGCGCCGTCAGCCGGGCCTCGGTGAGCAGCCGCTCATTGTCACGATTGAGCTGGGCGATTTCTTCCTGCTTCTGGAGCAGGGTCGCTTGCAGGGTCCGTTGTTCCCTGAGCAGTTGTTGCGTTTGCTGGTCGTAGCGATCGAGGTCCTGTTCGCGTTGTGCACGTTGCTGTTCGCGATAGTGGTCCAGTGATGCCTTCAGATGTTCGCAGCGCTCGTTGAGCGATTGGACCAGCAGATCCCGCTTGCTGAGCTCCTGCTGCAACTCACTCATCTCCAGCTGCTGAGAATTGTAAATCCCCTGTAATTCATTCGAACGCATCTGCAGTTGCTGTTCACGAGCGCGGTACTCGACTAACTGGCTATCCAGCTGGCGCACTTGTTCTTGCAACGCGTCGATCAGTTCGCGTTGTTGCGCCTGGGCTTGCGCATGTCGCCGCCACGCGTCGTCGACCCGCGTCTGGTCTTCGCTCACGGCCTGCCGGGCTTGCTCCTGAACACGCTCGGCTACACTTGCCACGAGGTGCGCCAGTTCGTCGTTGAGGGCCACCGGCACGGTCGACGTCTCGGGGGCGCTGAGCTCGCGCAGGTAGCGCAGGATGGTGCTCTTGGAGCCGGTATTGCCGAGCTCCACGCGCACCGCGTCGATACTGGGGCGAATGCCGCGGGCGATGAGCGCTTCGCGGGCAATTCGCACCAGCGCCTTGTTGATGCCTCCACGAGCCATGTGCGGTCTCCTACTATTTCGTAGCGTGTTACGAAGTATGGAAGTACACCCGTACAAATGTCCTCTGATGAATGAAGGCAAATGACGAACTGACGTGCGTGAATGCTGAATTCTCAAACGTGAGAGGGATTTTGGGGAATTTTCAGCTTATCAGTGGTATGCGAGGAGGGTGTTTGGCGTGACGGCCCCAGTGGATCGGTACTTGAAGGCGGCGCGACGGGCGAGTACGCAACGTCGCTACCTCAGTGCGCTTGAGCATTTTGAAGGGACCTGGCAGGGGTTATTGCCCGCTTCCAGCGAAAGTGTCGCGCGTTATCTGGCGACCTATGCTGAGCAGCTATCCAGTTCTACCCTGCATACTCACTTGGCCGCCTTGGCGCAGTGGCATAAGCGCCATGGATTTGTGGATCCGACCAAAGAGCCGCGGGTGCGTGATGTGCTGCGCGGGATTCGCGCGGAGCATCCCCAGCCGGTAAAACGGGCAGAGGCGCTGCAACTGCAGGCGCTGGAGGACTGCGTCGCCGGATTACATGGGCAGGCCACCTCCACTGTTGCCGCAGAGCGACTGCGCGCTTGTCGGGACCAGGCGCTCATCTTGCTCGGTTTCTGGCGGGCGTTTCGCAGCGACGATCTGTGCCAGCTACGCGTCGAGCACATTAAAGTCGAAACGGGCGCAAGCTTGGAAATCTTCCTCGTCAGTGACAAAACCGATCGTGATCATCAAGGACGGACAGTCATGGTGCCCGCGCTGAAGCGTCTGTGTCCGGTGGCGGCGTACGAGGCCTGGTTGGCGGCCAGCGGTCTGCAGCAAGGACCAGTGTTCCGGGCCATTGACCGTTGGGGGCATGTCAGTGCAGAGGGACTGAATGCGAACAGTATGTCGCGGCTTTTACGTATGGCTTTTGCCCGCAATGGCCTGGAGGGGGAAGGTTACAGTGGGCATTCGCTGCGCCGCGGTTTTGCTACCTGGGCCAATCGTAACGAGTGGGGGGCTAAGGCCTTGATGGATTATGTCGGTTGGCGAGACGTTCATTCAGCGATGCGCTATATCGACACGACCGCACCTTTTGGCAAATGGCGACGCTAAGTGCTGATGGATTATGTCGGTTGGCTGGGGGCGCAGCCGGCATGGCGGTCCATCGACAGCAACGTCCCGTTCGGAAAGTGACATCGGTAAGCAGTGCCCTGCCTAATATCCGTCCACCCGAGATGAACGTTTTCGCTCTCGTTGGCTGAGGCGAGGCGAAGTATATTAGCGTCGAGAGTCTTGCATCGGATTTAGACACTTGGAGCGTTTCACGGCATGTCGAATCCCCCACGCAATCACCATTTCATCCCTCAGCATTTCCTGAAAGCTTGGCAGCATGCGAGTGGAAAAGTTTTCCGTTATCGTCGCTTACTTCACAGCGGGGTAATGGAGATCAAGCCGGTCTCCATCAAACACACGGCTTCTATCGAAGATCTGTATCGTATCGACTTTCCCGATGGCGGCTTTGAGGTCGAAACCAGCCACATCACTCCGCTGATTGATGAGACCGGTCACAAGATCATCGAAAAGGCACGGGGAAGTCTCGTCCAGGATTGGGGGTTGTCTGATCGCCGACAGCTGGCGAATACCTTGACGTTACTGGAGGCTCGACACCCTGCGGTGCTCAAAGTCATGGATGTTCGTTCGGAACTGGACCTCTTGCGCCAGAGAATGAAAGCCGAACGGCGCTTCTCGCAGGAGTCGATTGATGAGGTCATCCACTATTTTCAGGCAAGCGACTCACTCGGCGTGGTTTCGTTGGTCTTGCTCACCCAAAACGAGATCCTACCCTTGCTTGAGCAACCGTTTTCGGACGGCTTGGTCCAGGCGAACCTGCGCGAGTATAGCCATGAGCGCTTGAGCTTGCTCTGCTCGGATTATCCGACCTCCCGCTGGGGCGATTACTTGAAGGAGTTGTTGTTCATCATTGCCATCAGTCCGCACAAGGCCTTGGTCTTTTCCAACAGCTCCAATATCGCAGTGTTTGATCTATTGAAGCCGCCTGCGCGGGCTCGGCTGATTAACCTTTATACCTTGGGTAAAGCGCAGACCGCGTACTACTGTGATGATGCGCAAGGTGACTTTGTCAGCGCTCATCTCGGCTGGGCACTGACCCGCCCGACTCTTGCCGAGCAGCGTCAGTACGTCGTGGATTTTTTGAAGGCAGAAGATGCCTGGCATCGTTAGTGATATTCAGGGTGCATCTGTTCCGAGATGCACCCCAACTCGTTAAGGGGGATGGCTTACTGGGTTAGTCCGCCGAGGGCCGCGTCGCCGCTCTTGGGTGCAGGCGCTCGAGCAGCGGTGTGATTAGCTGCTTTGGAGAGGGAATCGGTTCGCCGATCTGCCTTGGCTCGGCGCCATTCTCCTGTGTACGAACGGTGAATATGACACTTTTATCCGCTTGAGCCATGGCAAACACGGCAAATCCATTTTCCAACGGGGGGATGACCTCGCCGGGCCTGACCCCGGGTAAAGCGGCGCTGGGTAGAAATCATTTTTTAAGGCAATGATCCGGACCAGGGTATAAAGCCGTGGTTGAACAACCTGATCGCGGTTTTGCGCGCCCTCGGCGAGTTGGAGAGCGCTTGAGTTCGCTGCTGGAAGACGTCAGGCCCAGTCCTATACAAATCATACGTATGGAAGGCGAGAAGCGTCAGCGCGCATCTGGTCGCCGAAGTGCGCAGGGTGAGTCCAAGGAGGCTGGCTCGAGCGCAGGCAAACACAGTGATTGGTGATTGCCGAGTTCACATCGCCTGAGAAACAGCGCGCCCTTCACATTGCCAAGGGCGCTCATCAATTCCTATTTCCGATCCTCAACTGCTTGGCAAAGGAGGCGGCGGCCGTTGACGGTCACATTTATAAGCCGTTTTTCGCCGATTTTATGTCCAGAAGATTGATGGTCTTGATCTTGTCTGGGTGGATCACGATCGTCAGTTTGGCAGGGTACTTAAATCGCATTTCACTGATCCGGAATGTCCATAACATGATCTTAAGCAAGTCTTCATCACTGATGTTTTTGTGCTCTTTGATTCGCGTAATGCCTGACCCGAAAATGGGAGTGGAGACGCTTTGTTGAGCGTACACTTTATTAATTTTATCCCAGAAGTTGATCAGAAACTCCAGGTACTCGGGCATGGTCAGCATTGCCCGATTTTGATCATCAAACTTTGAAAAGGCTGTGAGTATGAAATCATCGTAGACACAGAGTGTGCCAATTCTATATTTTTGCAGTTTTCCAACTCGTCTGGCAGTGTTTAAATCACCCAGTTCGTCATGGTCAAAAGAGTACGATTCTAGGTGGTGATCGAGTTTGGCAAGCGTGCCCGGCAGGTGTAAGTTAATAAACACCCCATTTAAGGAGTGAGCCGATATGATGCGATCATCGACGATGGTGTCAAAGTACTCGTTGAATGCAATGACTTTTAGTCCTGGCTCCAAAAATAAGTCGCCGGCCTTCACCGTGACTTTGCTGCCTTCAATGTCTAAATCCACGCTTTTGAGCTGATTCGCTCTGTGCCACAACCAGACGTAAACTACAATTAATAGGCCGATAAAAATAGCGCCCGCCAATGCCTTCATCTGTGAAGGGATTTCCACGAAAATCAATGCGAGGGACAATACGGTGCTGGTGGTGGAAATCCGTTCCTTAAAGTTTTTCATCAACTGACTGTCAAAAAAACGAACCTTGCGCAAGCTATTCTCCTTGTTGTATGGGTGTGTCATTTGTTATGCGGAATAGCGGTAGACATCCGGTTGGGTCTTGGAAGCAAGCGAAAAGTCTGAGTTGGTCAGTGCGCTTGCTATGGTTTCTTGGTTGAGCGGTATGTGTAAAGTCGGCACCTTGGACATCAGTCTTCTAAAAGTCGGAAGCCTGTTCCACAATTTTTTAACATCCTCAGATAAGACGCCATTCAGCAGTAAAGACCCTTTTGTTTTAAATTCTGGGTAAACAACAATGACGGGGAGGCCTTGGTTTTCGATCCCGTATTCAATTTCCTCATTCAGAGCAACTGAACTAAAAGTAGCGCTGCTTAAAAACAATACAATATTTTTTGAGGACTGCAGGCGTTCGCGCAATCTTGGTTTTAACGTTCTTTCCCAATCACTGCCGTCCCTTACGCTGTAGGTTTTCGCGTGGGAATCGATGAAAGGAAAGGATGGATCTTTGGCCTTCCAAGCCCTCAGCATGTTGTAGTAAACGAAGTCTTTGGTGGCATGGGCAGCCAGTGAACTTTCGTGGAAGGGCTCAGCCACATAGAACGCGCAATAGTTACCATTTCGGTATGCCATCGTTGCTCCTTGAGGTATTGGCTCGTGCAGGGATCGCGCTTAGTCGGGATATCGGCACATTGCCATTATGAGGGTTGGAAAGGCAAATCGGCTCTGGCGGTGGGGCTATTTAGCGTGGTTCCTTTCATTAATATAGTCATACGTTTGTTACCCTGCGGAGAAGGCCGCCCATGTTGCCAACCAGCACCCCCCAGAACACGATTTCTGGGCATAGCCGACCTGGAAGCTCTTCAGCACCTCGTCAAGGTGTTGGTGAAAGAGGGCAGTTATCGCAGGAGCCACAGCAGCTCCGATCCTGCATGCTTTGCCAATAGCGATCCTCTTCGCTCTGCCAATCACGTAGCGCAAAAGCCAGTTCAACGGCTTGTTTGGCGTGCGGTCCGCACCGACGTAATGTCTTCGGACGCCTAAGCCCAGCGGTCCCGCAAAAGCAGCGCTGCTTCAGATTGATTACTCGCCTGTAAGACTCCCACACGCTATAGACGTGAACGCCGCGAACCCTGATCTCCAGGATGGCCCGACCTTTCGATCGTCGACGTTGCAGTGCAATCTGATTCTGTTCAAGCGCTGCCGAAAATTCACCATTTAGGGCTTTAGCAGCCGTCGATGCGCGAATCTGGTGATGGGCGGCGTTCCCATGGGCCCAGACCTCGTTGTTGGGCCATTTGCGCTGAACCCGGGCCCGTTCTTGAAGCTTGAGGAATTTGTAGAGTGTTTCCAGCCAAGTCACAGCCGATACTTCGTCAGTCACGGTCAAGCGACTGGCCGCTGGGTAATACAGACAGAACGTGCCGTCATAGTTGATATGGCGTTCAGGGCAAAAGGACGGTAGATGAGTGGGCTGTTCCTCTTGAACGTAAACCGATTCATCGCTCCGTTGAAGGCGCAATTTGTACTGCAAAACCCTGCCGTCGACGAAGCGGATCGGCAATTCCAGAAGCGCCGAAAAGTCTGAGTGAACTGTGCAAACGCCCCCGAAATCGGGGGCGAATTGTGCAATCAGATTAAGTGCGGTGATCAAGAGTTATCTGACTCGCCGGCAGTGGTGATCGCGTAAGGACGAACTTCACGGTTATCCGCGAGAATGATCGCCGGAGCACCAGCATACGCTTCCGTACGTGCCTGTTTGGCTGACTCATCACCCTTGTCGGCCAGCGCCTCAGTGGCCTCGTTATAATCCAGGTTGGCAATCTTGCGAGTCTTGCCAAACAGATCTTTCACGGCGTCAGTCGCGGCTTCATAAGCCGCTTGCCCAATCGCCGTCTCGACACCAGAACAGGCACACTGGCGATTTTCAGATTCGATCACTTTACGCCCTATCGCGCAGCGAACGCGGTCTCCTTGCCTGCCCAGGCGGGTTACCGAAATGGGGCCGATGTCAAAGCCTATCGCGAGACCCAGTTCACCCGTTTCATAATCCTTTGCATTCAAACGCTCGATTGCCAGGTTGAAGCTGCTGCGTAGTGCGCCGGCTAAGCGGGTTGATTCGGAGATCGTTGTTTGTTCGTCCGTGGTGTGGGCAGTACCATCACACGACAGCGCCTGCACACAGTCACCAATGAAGCGGACTCGCCGCCCCTGAAAGTCAGACGTAACCACACGCTCGAGTTCTGCGCGTATTACATGCAGCGTACGGACGACGTCCTCGGCGTTGTCGTCGATATGTTCCGCGACATAGGCCGTGAAGCCGTCGATATCGGCATAAAGGCTCACCATTTCTTGGCGTTTAGAGTTGGCGGGTGTCAGCGTGCTGATGTCCATGTCGCACAGTGGCGGTGTCTGGCGGGTAAACTGGTAGCCGCCAATGGGATTGTTCTTCAGGTCCTCGCGCCATTCCTCGACGATTTCGTCGGCAGTGACGTCCAATTTGGCGGCGTCCTGGCAATCCTTGATTTCTTCATTCGTCAACGCAGCTTTTTCGGGCGCGTCTTTCTCAGTCAAGCCGATTGCCATACGGGCAGCATTGGTAAGGTAGATGCCTTTGGCGCTGTTGTTGCTGGCCAGTTTTGCTGCGTGATTAGCCGGGTCGCCTAGGAATAGCGGTTCACGATTTCCCTTGCGGCCGTTATTAACTGCCAGGGCGAGGCCGGTATCAATGCCGATTCGCAGCTTCGCGGCAGGAATTTGCTCATCATCGTCACCTGTCTGGGCAAGCACATCGATCATGAGTTTGGCCGTCGCGACCGCCCGCTGCACACGCTTCAGTTCGGCATCGGTATCGCTGTTGTAAGGTTTGGTGAACAACGAATGTAGCCGTTGGCTGTGGAAGTCTACCCGTCGAGCGTCAACCCGATTTAGAATGCGCTTGACTGCTCGGTAATGCTGATCGAGGAATCGTAGCGTGCGTTTATGGCAGTCAGTGCCTTCGACATGCGTGATGTTGAGCATGTCCTCTAGGTTCTGGATATCCGCGTACATGTGGACACCGTCGACCCGGTAGGCCACGTTCGTCGGGATCGACTCCAAGGACATGTCGCGGACGTAGTCTTTGACGGTGATGTCTTTCACATCAGCAATTTTCTTATCGATATGTTCGACTGCGCGGTTGTGGCTCCAACTCTTGCTCACTAAACTCTCCTATCCTGAGGGACGCATAACCTGGCATGGTGCAAGGCAGTAATTTGCTGATGATGAATTGGTTTTATCGCGGACCTAGGTCGTTGAAAATTTCCCGCAAAGAGGTGCAGACAGGCCCCAGCTTGGCTGGTTCTTTGTCTGCGGCGGGGCGGTAGGTGATGGTGGTGAGACCTTTCAGATCTGAAGGAAGGCGAACTTCGTCGCCCCTGGGCTCCACCAGAATCGAGCGCATGCGGCCAAGTCGACCGACGAACATGCCGAGTTCAAAAATCACATTGTCACGTGGCGCGCCTTGCGATTGGCCACGGCTTGTCACTTCATCATCCGGCTGGGCGATTGCGATCGCAAAATCGCTTTCGTCCAGCTGTTCTTCCAGACTTTCAATGGTGTACTTCGACGCGCGAAACGTACCTTCGGTCCAGATTTTGACAAAGAACGCGTCATGCTCGAGCTGACGTTCGATTTCGCGTGCAATCGGCAACGCCTCTTTGGACGAGATGATGAACACGCGGGCTGATTTGTGGGAGGGTCGCACCAAAGCGTTGCGTTGATGCAGCCGTTCAACCAGTTCACGGGTGACGTGTTGCCAAATGCGGGGGAAAGCGTTTGCTGCGGCTTTAAAGTCGGGTGCTGAAACCTTCAATACGACCGAAGATTCTGTCGCGACGACGGTCGCTGAACGTTTCGCCGTCACCACCAATGCCGACATTTCCCCGACGTGCTCTCCTTGCCCACGGATTGCCACTTCCCGATCGTGGACTTTGATTTTGAGTTGCCCCGTGATGATAAAAAAAACGTCGGTATCGTGGCCTCCCTGCTCTATGAGAACCTGATCTTGCTTTAGCTCCATCAAGGAGCCAGCCTCAGCCAGAAGTTTGGCCAGCGCTTCATTGCCGAGGACCAATTTCTGCTCTAGCAAAACCTCTTCAAGGGCTGGCCGGCCCGCAGCGCCTTCAAAGCGCTCAATCATTTTTTCCGTAGACATTTATCGACAAGCCCCGCGGGGGTTAAGGGTCTCTCCAGCAAATGGGGGCGTGCCGAAAAAGTTCAATGGGATCCAAAAGATAAATGCCGTCGAGGGTGCGGGTAGCGGAGCAGGAGTTTTTCTGATCCAACTCGCTGTCGAATGGGCCGTCTGTGGGCTGGCGGGGCGTTCTTCAGCTCAGAAACTTTCTGGCGTACATTCCTGACCGAATCGAGCGTGGAGGGCGTGCGACCTTTTGCCGAAAAGATGAAGGGGGTTGATGACCAGTCCAAGACGGGTGGTGCTGGGGACCTGAGGCTTAGCGACAAATGTAACGTCGTGTTGATGGTCGCGGCGCGGGCGGCAGACGATTTTGTAGTGCTTGTTAAGTCATGTTCCGCCCTTCAGGCGTGATGATAAATCTACACCCTCCATTTCCAGGTGGAGGAATACGTCCAAATGCCCATTTCCGTCCAATACTCGCGAACCCACATGTCCGTACCATTGGTTTGTTTCAAGTCTGATGCCAACCTTTCATAGACGTCCTCGGTAATACGACTCGGCTTGTTGGCCAGATTAGTGAGTTTTGCGGCATAATTTGCTGCACGGCCCACCCAAACCAAGTCGTTGTCACCTCGCACTCCAATTCGTGCTGTTTTCAACTGACTGGTGTCGATGCCTACAACATGCTTTAAGACAAAATCTGTAGCCCATCCCTTTGAGATGGCGGGTTGAATAATGTCTTGAACGGCGAAATTGATCTTTAAAGCGCATCGGGCCGCGGAAGTGTTTTTATAATCACCCGTGAAGATTCCCATCACGCGATCGCCATCGTACGCGGTGATGACACCACCCTCATTTTTGATTATGTCTGAAGCACATTTGAGGAAGGTTTTATAGATTTCGGTGCTGAACTCCCATTTCTTGGTGTTCACCATTTCTGTAGACCCGTCCAGATCTGCATACAACACGGTCGCTGAGTCCAGATCTTTTGCATGGTTTGAGTTCAGCCGCAGATCTGCTGGGTTAGGAACCCCAGTCGTCTCTTGAACCTCCCAGGCGGCTGTGAAGGTTTCGTCGACCCATTTTTTCAGGTCTTCAGCTAATGCCATTTTCTCTTCCTTGTTGGTTAGCACGGTAAAAAAAACAAGATTGCGGCACTGGCTGCAGGTAACGCCTCTCGCAGCGGCCGCTTGCGACCGAATGAGCACCGCTAACGGATCATTGTAGTGTTGGCGGTATCCACTAGGTAAGCCAAGGCATCGTCAATGAAACGAGCTGCAAAAGCCTTCGTTGTTTAGATGAAGTACATCGTCAGGTACCGACAAAAATGGTAAATGCCGTTGATTGAGGTCTGAGATCAATTGCTTCAGGGTCACAGGCCATATTCCATTTCTGAGATGAAGGCATCAAATTTTGGCTCGTGCTCAATGGATTCATAAATATGGTTGAGCACGAACAGTGCCGCAGCCATGAGTTCAGTGTCCCTCCGGTTGTCATGCCGTTTATCACCGTGGAATAGATTGTTCCGGGCGATTTTTATGCAATCAAGCAACTCTCGCAATGTGGACGGCGTGGTGGGTGTGCCGGACCATTGGACGCCTTCACCAGTGTCGGCCACCAATCGATCCGGCGGCGCGTCGAAATAAATGGCCACCTCGGGTGCCGCGCACAAGCGGGGAAAAATATCCGCTGGAAGATCGTTAGCGAATTTGGTCCATGCCGCATCAGCGCTGTCACGCCGCCGAAAACCTCCCTTTTTCATCGCGTATTCAAAGCGGGAAAAAACCGCGAACAGATCATAGGCTGCCTGTGAAACGCGGCTGCGAAAGTAGTCTTGCAACTGGATCATGTTGATAAGCACACAGGAAGGGGTGGCAAAGGATAATGGCAGACGCGCGCCGTTCTGCCCAATAAGGCCAAAGTCAGCAGCTCAACGTGAAAATGCCCTGTTCGATAAGTCGATTCATGTGCTCGCGCATGAAGCTCACGCGTGGGTTGTGCAGGGCTGCCTTGTCCCAGGTCAAAAAGAAAGTGTTCTCTGGCGGCGGTAAGGGAAAAGCGTGGCGCGATTGATGAATTTACATCTCAAGGGCCACCTGCCAAGGGATAGGTGCGCCTGCACGAAGCAAAAAACCTCAAACTAACCCAATAACAGAGGAGCAAAGGTCAACGAAGAGCCGACAAACCACTCAATGTGGTGAGTAGGTTCTCCGATGGTGATCGTGCCTGCGTTCGGCCCAGCTGAAAATCCGCGATCCTTCCCTCACGGTTTTGATGGTCAGAACAGTGGCAGGTTATAGCTGATGATCATTCTGTTTTCATCGATATCACGCAAGTAGTTCGAGCGCAGCGTTGCATAGCGCCAAAGTACCGCGACATTTTTCAATGTCCCGCTTTGAATCGCATAGCCAATATCGGTGTCAAGCTCCCATTCCCTGCCTTCACCCGCCACGGTCGCCGGGTTGGCATGATCGGCCTTTGTGTAGCGCGTGGAGAAGGTCAGGCCTGGCACACCGAAGACGGCGAAATCGTAGGTGTAGCGCAGTTGCCAGGAGCGTTCGTCGCGCTCCATGAAGTCGTTTGCCATCATGTAGTTAGTCAAGTACGCATCGGTACCAACGATGTAAGGCATTGCAGTTGATCCGCTCAATCCCTGATAACCGAGCCCGACGCCATGGCCACCCAAGCTGTAGGCGATCAGTGCGTTAAGGGTACGGTTGTCGACCTTGCCGGCACCGGCATTACCGACATCATTGCTGAGGTAATACCGCACATCTGTCTTTAGAGTACCGCTACCCAATGGTAGGGAATGCACCAAGCCCAGATACTGCTGACGATAGATGTTTTCCAGCTCACCGTACTGATAACTCAAGGTCAGATTCTTGCTTAGAGCGTAGTCAGCGCCGGCCATTTTGAAGTCGTCGGCGTCGGGAGTGGCTTTGAAGCGCTTGTTCTTGTTGACCAGGGTCAGAGGCTGGTTATGGGAGTAGTCACGCAGCGTGGTGCGGTTGATGTCGCCCAGGGTCAGTGTGAAGTTGTCCAGTTCCTTGGCGGTGAGGATGCCGCCCTGGAAGGTCTGGGGCAGGATACGTCCGGTGCTGGAAGATATGACCGGATACTTGAGAATCTGCGTACCGACCTTCAGCTCGGTTTTCGACACCTTGATCTTGGCTGCCGCGCCGAACTTGCTGTACTCGTCAGGGGCCCGACCATCTTCGCCGACCGGCAACAAACCGGTGCCACTGCGATCGGGGGCCGAGTCTAGCTTGATCCCCAGCATGCCAATGGCATCGAGCCCGAAGCCGAGGGTGCCTGCGGTGTAGCCGGACTTGTAGTCGAGGACGAAACCCTGTGCCCATTCTTCACGTGTGGAGATACCCGGGTCTTCGCGAAAGTCTCGGTTCAAGTAGAAATTACTGGTCTGCAGTGTGGCGTGGCTGTCTTCAAGGAAACCTGCTGCGTGGCCGGTACTGCTGAACAGTCCCATTGGTAGCAAAGTCGAGCAGATGAGCACTTTGTTGTTGTGTTGCATGGTGGCTCCCGTGAATCGCAGGCATGGCTGCGCCAACCGCCTTTTCGGCGGAATCGTTGTTGTTATTTGAAGGAGAACTCAGTGCACACGGTGACTCATACGTGACGAGTCAGCCGAGCATCCTATCGAGCGACCTGCCGCAAGGCCATGCGGCAGGGGCAACGTGTAGCGACAACGGCACCGGTGTCATGCAAGCACGCCGATCTGCCATGGGCAGAACTCGTCTTCACCCAGGCCGTTGAGTTCGCTCTTGGTTTTATCGCCCGAGGCGTGGGCCAGCAGGCGCTCGAAGATTTCCTGGCCCATTTGCTGGATGGTCTTGTCGCCGTCGATGATCTGGCCGCAGTTCATGTCCATGTCATCGCTCATGCGATTGAACATGGGCGAATTGCTCGCCAGTTTGAAGGTCGGTGCCGGAACCGAACCGAAGCACGAACCACGCCCGGTGGTAAACGCGATCATGTTGGCGCCACCGGCGATCTGGCCGGTCGCGGACACCGGGTCATAGCCGGGGGTGTCCATGAACACCAGGCCATGGGTCGTAACCGGGTAGGCGTATTCATACACATCCATCAGTGGTGCGTTGCCGCCTTTTTTGGCACCGCCCAAGGATTTTTCCAGCACGTTGGCCAGGCCACCGGCGTTGTTGCCGGGGCTGACGCGACCATTGATCTGGGTGTCGCGGCCCTTGTTGTATTCCAGCCACCAGTCGATGCGGTCAATCAGTTTGCGACCGACTTCGGGGGTGGCGGCGCGGGCGGTCAAGGTGTGTTCGACGCCGAAAATTTCCGAGGTCTCGGAGAGAATCGCGGTCCCGCCGTGGCGCACCAGAATGTCAACCGCTGCGCCTAGCGCCGGGTTGGCCGAGAGGCCGGAGAAGCCGTCAGAGCCACCGCATTGCATGCCGATGATCAGGTGTTCGGCCGACACGGTTTCGCGTTGCACGGCGTTGGCCTGGGGCAGCATCGCTTGAATCATCTTGATGCCTTGGTCTACTGCGGTTTTAACGCCGCCGACGTCCTGGATCACCAGCGACTTGAGCATGTCTCCCAGTACAAGCTGCTCCTGCTCGATGAAACCATAGATATTGTTGCGCTCGCAGCCCAGGGCAATCAGCAGGCCGCCGGCGGTGTTGGCGTGCTTGATGTGGCCGCCGATGGTACGGCGCAGTAGGTTCATCGGTTCGCCGGTCATTTCCATGCCGCAACCGATTTCATGCACGAAGGGCACGACGCCGTCGATGTTCGGGAAGGCGGCCAGGCGCTCTTCGTCAAAGTGATTGGCAATTTTGCGTGCCACGGTGGCGCCGCAATTGCCGACGACAAAAATGCCGAGGTAGTTGCGCGTGGCCACCCGGCCATCTTCGCGAATGATGCCCTGGAACGTCGCGCGCTGATCGGCTGGCAACAGGTCGGTGGGCACGTAATCCAGGCCGTAGCGATAATCGCGAGCGGTTTCACCGAACTCAATGTTGTGGCTGTGCATCCAGGTACCTGGTGGCAAGTCTTCGCTGGCATAGCCAATCACGGTGTTGTACTTGAGCACCGGCTGGCCTTTTTCGATCATGCGTGCGGCGATCTTGTGTCCCAGCGGGACGTCCTGCAGGGTAGTCAATGATTCGTAAGCAATGGCAGTGCCTAGCGGGATTTCTACGCGGGCTACCACTACGTTGTCGGCAGGGTCCAGGCGGATCACGGGACAGATTTCACGGGGGGTCATAATTGAGTCCTGCTTTTCTTATGAGGTCGATGCAATTGACCGGGCGCGGTATGACCGAAGCGTCTATTTGCCGCGAGACAGTTCTCGCGTGAAGCATGCATTCGACTGCGCACGCGGCAATATACTGGCAATGCTTCAGCTGGTGATTCGATCACGCTACTACTTCGGGTCCTTGTTTTTGCAGCACTGCCTTCGTTTTTTCCTTGCCGATGCCTTCCCACAAACCCTGCAAGTACATGATGCCCAGTGCACGATCGTACAAGCCGTATCCTGGTACGCCTGTCTCTCCCCAAATCATGCGGCCATGGTCTGGACGGGCGTAGCCGGTGAAGTTGGCGTCATGCAGGGCCTTCAGGATTTCCGCCATATCCAGCGAACCACACTGCGTCGGGTGGGCGCTTTCATAAAAGTCACCGTTGTCGAACACCTTGACGTTACGCAGGTGAACGTAGTGCACACGCTGGCGAGCGGCGAATTCGTTGATGAACGACGGCACATCGTTGTTGAGGTCCGAGCCGATGGTGCCGCTGCATAACGTCAGGCCGTTCGCAGGCGAGTCAATGATGCTCAGCACGCGGCGGTGATCCTCGATGTTTTTGATAATTCGGGGAAGGCCAAACACCGAACGAGGCGGATCGTCTGCGTGTAGGGCCAGTTTCAGGCCAAGTTGCTCGGCAACCGGCACCAGTTTGCCCAGGAACCACTCAAGGTTTTTCCACATCTGTTCGGTGCTGACATCCTTGTATTCTTCAAGCAGTGCCTGGAGCTTCTCTGCAGGGTATTTTGTACCGATGCCGGGTAGGGGAATCACACCTTTAGATACGTCCAGTCGATCAACCAACGAGGCCTCGAAAGACAATGTGTTGGAGCCATCGGACAGTTGGTAATCCATCTGTGTACGAGTCCAGTCGAAAACAGGCATGAAGTTGTAGCAGACGATCTTGATACCGCTGGCGGCAAGATTCTTCAGCGTTTCGATGTACTGCGGAATAAGCACTTCACGATTGGGCTTTCCCAACTTGATGTCTTCGTGCACGCGGAAGCTGTCGACGACGTCCATTTTCAAACCATAAGCCGCCGCTGCGTCACGTAGACCGGTGATACGCTCCACCGGCCAGACTTCTCCGAGCGGGGTGTCATACAGCGATGAAACAATGCCGTATAACCCGGGGATCTGATTGATGTACTGCAAATTGATTGGATCTTTCGGACCGTGCCAACGAAAAATCATCTTCATTTTTGGTGCCTCGCATATCTTTTATTGGAGTCAGTTGGAAACCGAATTCAAGTTGTCGGATGAAGCTTGAAGCGTTGGATCTTGCCGACGATCAGCCAGTAACTGGCGACCGCTACCAATCCGTGAGCGCCGACGTAGAGCAGTGCGCCATCGAAGGAACCTGTGGTCTGAAGGATGTAGCCGATGACCACCGGCGTTACGATTCCCGCGGTGTTGCCGAAGGCATTAAATACGCCACCGGTAGTCCCGATAAGCTCTTTGGGCGCGGTGTCGGCGACCACTGTCCAGCCCATCGAACCGAAACCCTTACCGAAGAACGCCAGGCTCATCAGCACAACGACCACGGTAGCGCTGTCGGCATAGTTACAGAGAATGATGCTGGCGCTGAGCAACAGGCCAATGGTGATCGGGGTTTTACGAGCAATGCTCAAAGAGCCCGTTTTCTTCAGGATTAGGTCGGAGATAAAACCGCTGGACACGCCGCCCACCAAGCCGCACAACGCTGGAATTGCTGCGATAAACCCGGCCTGAAGGATGTCAAATCCACGTTCCTTGACCAGATAAATCGGAAACCAGGTCATGAAGAACCAGGTGATCGAAGTGATGCAGTATTGGGCCAGAAAGATCCCGACCAGCATGCGACTGCGAAACAACTGTCCGATCTCGCCGAGCTTCATGCCCTTGCCGGTATTTGCCGCTTTGGATTTCAAACTCTCCAGATCAACAAGGCCATCGCCAGCGCGGATGTATTCCAGTTCCTCGTTGTTCATCTTCGGATGGTCAATGGGCAGGTAGTAGAATTTCCACCAGATGGCACCAATCACCAGGCCGATGGCGCCCATGATGATGAATACGTACTCCCAGCCGTAGGTGTAGCAGAGCCATCCCATGACTGGGGTGAAGACAGCCAGCGACAGGTACTGCGCGCTGTTGAAGATGGCGCCGGCAATACCGCGTTCGGAGGAGGGGAACCATGCGGCAATGATGCGGCCCGAGGCTGGTCCGACCGGAGATTCAGCAGCGCCGAGCAAAAAGCGCAGGGCCAGAAGCAGTGGTACCACCATGCCAATGAAATGCACCATACCCATCATCACCGTGAAGCAAGACCAGATCACCACGGCCAGCATCATTGAAAGCTTGGAGCCGATACGGTCGGTCAGCCACCCGGAGGGGATCAGGAAGATTACGTACGCCCAGCTGAATGCCGAGAACAGGTATCCCATTTCCACAGAACTGATACCGAGCTCCTTGCTCATGTCGGTCCCTGCGACCGACAGTGCAGCACGATCCCCCGTACTCAGGGCGAGAACGATGGTGATCAACGCCAGAATCAGAAAGCGATAGCTGCTCTTTTTCGTGGTCGCCACCGCTGCCTCCTGATGGCCCTTGGATTGGGCCGAGACCGCGGCAACCGGCGTGTTGCCTTCCAGCGCATAGCGCTCGTTCTTGTTCATGTGTGCCTCGTCTAATTATTTTTGTAGAGTGCTCAGGCATTGGCGACCCTTGGGAGCCAACGCCTGTACCGAGATCAAGCGGCCTGGGTGTCTGCCTCCGTGTAGTCCACAGCGACCCATTCGAAGTACTTTTTAAGTTCGGTGACCAGCGCAACGTGTGCCGGGTGAGGTAGGTAACGGTTGACCGCATCGGCATCGTCGAACGTCGTTTCCAGCACGTAATCCCAGCAGATCGGACGGTCCAACTCATTGGCCGACACCTTCCAGCTGCGGGCAAACTCGATGTCCTTGGCGAGATCGCTCATCCAGTGCACAAGATGGCTTTCCAGCTGCGGGTTTCTCTCCACCGCAGGCAGGCGCCGGAACATCACGATGTGTTTCATCATGGCTGTGCTCCTCGCTGGGTGAGTGCCCATGCCGGAGCATCCTGCAGCGCCACCGGGCGCAGGAAGCGCTGCAGCGCGGCGTAGCCCACCGAAGTGCTTTGCGGTTGAGTCGACGCAGGCCAAGGGCCGCCGTGTTGCTGTGCATGCGTGACGGCAACGCCTGTCGGCACGCCCGAGAACAACACTCGACCGGCAATCTGGCGAGCGGCGCGAAGCAGCGCACGGGTGTCGTCGGTGGCGTCTTCGAAGCCCCAAAGCGTCGCCGTCAAGCTGCCTCCAATGGCGTGCAACACAGCGGTCGCCTGTTCGATGGACTCGACTGTCAGTACCACGGCGGCGGGGCCGAACATTTCTTCGCGAAGATTGGCGTCTTCAATAAAGGCCTTGGCGTCGACCTTGAACAGACGCGGAGCCGGGCCTTCGCTATCGGCCAGGGGCTCGAATACTTGGCTCGCTACATCGGATGCCAGCAGATGGGCGACTCCTGCATCAAATCCGTTTCGCATACCGGGAGTCAGCATGCGATGGGTCTTGATCGGTTGCAGTGCCGCGGTCAATTGCGCGACAAAACGGTCACTGGCCGGATGGTCGAGTAAAACGATCACCCCCGGGCTGGTGCAGAATTGTCCGGTGCCTTGGGTGATCGAAGCAGCAAGGGTGTTCGCCAGGGCCTCGCTGTCACGCTCTAGAATGCCGGGCAGGGCGATCAATGGATTGATGGACCCCAACTCACCGAAAAACGGAACAGGGCGACGGCGTTCGTTTGCGGCTTTCCAAAGCGCGGTTCCGCCTTGATAGGAACCGGTAAATGCAACGGCGGCAATCTGCGGATGAGCGACTAGATGCAGGCCCGCTGCGCGGGAGGCGCCATCGACCAGTCCAAGCAGTCCGCCAGGCAAGTTCATGCCGTCAAGTACGCCCTGAGCAACCTCATGTACTGCGCGCGACAGCCGTGGGTGCCCGGAATGAGTCTTGACTACCACAGGGCAACCGGCCGCCAATGCCGAAGCGGTATCGCCGCCCAGGACCGAAAAAGCGAACGGGAAGTTGCTGGCTGAAAACATCGCCACCGGCCCCAGCGGTTCGTGGGTGCGTGTCAGGCGTGGGCGACCTACGGGCGGCGCGCCAGCCACGGCCTGATCGTCGATGGTCTGGTATGGCACACCGGCCTCTACCTCGTCGGCGAAACCACGCAGGTGAAAGGCCGTTCGCGCCACTTCACCGTTGAGTCGCCCGGCACCCAGGCCGGTTTCTTCGTCGGCCAGTGCCACAAAAGCGGCTTGGTGCTGTTCAAGACCGCTGGCCAGTCCACGTAGTAAGCCGCTGCGAACGGAGGGCGCGGAGGCCGCCCAGAACCCGGCGACGGCACCGGCAGCCTCGACAGCTGCATCGATCAATTGAAAGTCGGTGGTGCTCATTGTTCACCTCCTGTGGCCGGTTCCAGGTGGTAACCACGACCCGCGTAATCGAAGTCGACGATTTCGTTGATGGCCACTTCCTTGTCGGCAGGTGAGGCGTAGTAAGCGCGGATCTCTTTGATCAGACCAGTATGCTCGTCAAAGATGTACCACTCGTCACCACGCAGTGCGGTACCCAGTTTACCCTTCCAGTGTGTCCACTCGATCACCGCTTCAGGGCTGTCATGGCTGACGAGAATCTTCTCGATGGTCCATTGCGAGCCGAGGTTCTCGACGCACCACACCCATTTGGACGCGATGGTCTCGGCAGTGCGCCAAGGAATTTCTGGCAATCCGGCTGGGAAGTAGTGCACGGCATCCGGAGTGAAGCACGACACCAATTCGGCGTGATCGCCCGCGTTGCAAGCAGCAAAGTAGCGACGGATCCGTGCGGCGTATTCGGCTTGTTTGCTCATTGTTCATCCCCCTTGTTGATGATGCTCGGGATGGCAGGACGACCTGAGGCTACCCATGCGTGGTAGTCAGAGATGGCGGTTGGACCTGGTGGATAGACGCCCCAGAGTGCTTCGCCGGCGGCGATGCGCATCGCCAGATAGCCTTCCAGGTCGTCCTGCACGGTGCAGTAATCGGCCAGCTCTTCTGCCAGATGCGCAGGAATCACCGTCAAGCCATCGCCATCGCCGACAATGATGTCTCCCGGATATACCGCCACACCGGCGCAGCCGATCGGCACCTGCAAGTCAGCCACGTGGTGATAGGAGATGCGCGTGGTCGCAGTGACTTCGCGGGCATAGGCCGGGAGTGGCAAAGCGGCAATTTCGCTGCCGTCGCGCAGGGCACCGTCGGTGACGATCGCCCGGGCACCACGGGCCAGCAGGCGGGTCACCAGGATATTGCCCGCCGACGCCGCACGCGGGTCGTTCTGGCTGTCGATGACCAGCACGTCGCCCGGCTGGATCTGTTCCACACCCTGCCATTGCAGATTGTTGTGGTTGGGTTTGGTGGTCATGGTGCCGTAGGTGTCGATGTCCTCGCGGGCCGGTATGAAGCGCATGGTGAACGCGCGGCCAGCGAACGGCTTGATGTCTTTGTTCATGGCGCGAAGGCCGACCAGGGCTGGCTGACGAAAACCCAATTTGAACAGTTGGGTGGTCAGCGAACCGCTGCTGCAACGGGCCAGGCGTGCCAGCACTTCATCGCTGACATGAACCTGACGCTCGTCGGTTTCTTCCAGTGTGTCGGCGTATTGGTGGATCTGCGTCATTGTTGTTCTCCTGTGCTCTTACGCATGGCGTGTAGGTGCACCAAGTCATTGGTTATTCCCGTAATTTGGGACAAAGAATGTTTGTGATGACCTGATATCGTCAGATCCTAGAGGTTTGTTGACGTGTGCAATACCCGTCGTATGATCCAGTTCATTCGTTGTTCCATATGGTGGGAATAAGTCATGAAAGCAGGAGAGGGCACGGGTGCACTGGAGAAGGCGCTGGATGTGTTGGAGGCCGTTGGTTCCGCGCCTCGGGGCGTCAGTCAGGCCGAATTGGCAGGGCAGCTGGAGTTACCCAAAACCACGCTGTATCGAATCATCGCCAGCCTGGTGGAGCGCGGCATGATTCGGCGCGATCCGGTGCACAAGGTCTACCGGTTGGGGTTCCGTTATCTGGAACTGGTGCGCAATGCCTATCTGATGCCGGACCTGGTAGCGGCCGCGAGTTTCGAGTTGCGGGCCTTGCGCGATCTGACCGGCGAGACGTCCTATCTGGCGGTGCTCGATGGCAATCAAGTCAGATCTCTCGAGCGTTGCGACGGCGCGCACACCACGCGTTCGGCGGCGGCGCTTGGCCAGAGCAAGCCGTTGTATTGCACGGGTCAGGGCAAGGCAATTCTTGCGGCGATGGATGAAGCCGCTCGTGAGGCAATCATCAAGGGGCTGGTGCTGACACCGCTGACCGAACTGACCATTACCGATCGTCGACGCCTGCATACCGAGTTGCAGATCACCCGGGCCAGGGGCTATGCCATCGACGATGAGGAGATTGTGATGGGCGTGCGCTGCGTAGCCGCGGCGATTCGTGACAATGCCGGAAATGTCCGCGGTGCCCTGAGTGTTGCCGGACCGGCGTATCGTTTGACCCTTGAGCGTCTTGAACTGTTGGGGCCTGAAGTCAGCGAAGCGGCGAGACGGGTAGGGGCTCAGTTGAGCGAACCACGCATTCAAATCGGTGATACCGACGTCGAATTGATCGATTGCCCATGGTCTTTCAATGGCGCGTTTCCGCGCTGGTCGAAAACCCGCAATTGCCTGTTTTGGGCAGATACCCTGGCGCCTGCGATTCGCATGCTGGATGCCAATGGCGAACGTATTTTCGCGCGCCTCGAATCTCCGGTCGTGGCCATGGAGTTGCACAGCGAGGGATTGCTGGTCGCTCATGACCAGGGCTGGTCGCTGATCGACCATGACGGGGGTGAACATCCGTTGCCCGACTGGCCCGGTAAAACGCTGCTGGGACTGTGCAGTCGTCCTGATGGCAGTGTCTGGTCGTGCCTGGCGACCCATGCCGGATGCAAGGTGGGAGAGTTGAGTCAACACGGTGATCTGCGATCGACCTGGGAGTTTCAGGAGCGCATCACGTCCATGTGTTGGGATGAGCAGGGTCAGGCGTTATACGCCGTCGGGCCAGAAACAGGCTCGGTGTACGTGATGCAGGCAGGTAGTGTGAATGTTCGGCGCCTGGCCACATTGCCCAAAGGCTCGGGGCGGTTGAGCGGCCTGGCCCTGGATCGCGAAGGGGGTGTCTGGACCACATTGCGCGATGGCTGGAGTCTGGTGCGTTTTGCCGAGGATGGCAGCATTGATCGAATGATTGGTTTACCGGTTCCTGGGCCAACGGACCTGGCTTTCGGGGGCGAACACCAGGACACGCTCTACATCACCAGTGCTCGTCACGACATCCCGATGGAAATGCTGACCAACGCTCCGGGGTCGGGGCATTTGTTCAGCATCGATGTCAAGCAAGGAGGGGCATTGGCCAATGTCACAGGGTGGGCCGTTTGAAGTTGCAGCTACCCTAAGCATTCCTGGCCAGACGACCCTCTCTTCGTTGAGGCAACTGCGCCAGCCAAACCTAGGGGAACGTAGGTCAGGACGTTTGAATGACTGCTTAAGGGAGCTTGGGACTCTCTCGATCCAAACATTATCGAGGTACTCAAGGTTTCCTTTAGCCACATCATACCCAGCTCTACACAGATACAGCCCGCCACACCCGTCTAGGCGTTGTGGCGGGACTTTTCACATTTATCCTTAAGAACCTGGCGCTTCTAACTCTTTTGGAAACGGAGTGCCGGACGCATCCTGCATCGGCCGCGGCTCCCTCGCAATTTCTTCATGTGCCCGTGCTTCTGCTTGCGTCAAATTACGTGCTGCGTAAAGCAGTGCAAACAGGGTAATCGGCAATACAGCGAGAGAACACATGATGGCAAAGCGCAGGTCACCAGTGGCATCACTGATCAACCCGACGCAGTAGGGCCCCATGCCCAGACCAAAGATGTTCGGTCCCAGTGAGAAGGCGGCGAACGGCAGCGTTTGCAATTGACGATGGGCTGCGGCGACCAGCCTTTGTTCGCTGAAGCCCAGCGCCGTACTCCACAATCCGGCCATGCCCTCCAGGTAACGATTACCCTGGTTGTCGACGACATAAACCCCGTCGCCGCGCTCGATGATCAATGGCCCTTTCTCCTGGTGCGCACGCGCATCGGTGTAGGAGTGGAGGTGAAAATCGATATCGTTTTGAGCCCACGATTCTGTCGAGTGCGGCATGCACGGGTCCTTTGCAAGCGGTAGGTGAAATAGCAGTCAGTCGTCCAGTTCGAGCACCTTGGCCAGCTCAACGTAGTCCAGGCTCCACAAGGTGCCACCGCCCAATTTCTGGTTATGCATGGACCGGAAACCGGTCAGTTGCTGACCGCGTTTGCTAAGGGTTCGGGCCATTTCAAGTGGAACGGCGAACGGGTAGGCCTCTTCAGGTACCAGCCAGCCGGGGCAGAAGGCCAGGGCCAGTGCACGGCGTGGACGATCCG
Source organism: Pseudomonas sp. PLMAX (assembly GCF_046042685.1). Taxonomy (NCBI): domain Bacteria; kingdom Pseudomonadati; phylum Pseudomonadota; class Gammaproteobacteria; order Pseudomonadales; family Pseudomonadaceae; genus Pseudomonas; species Pseudomonas sp. PLMAX. The sequence goes on from NZ_CP064949.1 coordinate 2,845,265, forward strand.
AGACGTTGGCGCCGCCACCGTGGACCATTTTTCCGGAGTAGAGAATGGCGTCGCCTTTTTCCATGACGGCTGGAATGGTCGGTGTGCTGTCGATACGCTCGCGATCATTGAAATCGGGCCAGGCATGGCTGCCCGGGATGATGCGCGTGGCACCCATTTCTTCGGTGTATTCCGAGAGTGCCACCAAACAGTTGCACATCACTTCTGGCCCAGCTGGGCCAAGGTTGCGAAACACCGGGTAGTTTTCCAGATCGCGGTGTAGGAACTGCTGCTTCTCACCAGGCTGGATTTCGATGATTTGCGCAGCGTTCATCCAATAGGCGTCACTGGTGTCCAGCATCAGTGTGTCGACATACGACAGCATGATTTCGTGGTCGAGCATCTCTTCGCGGAAAGTCTTGCTGCGGCGAATCAATTGGGTGATGCGTTTGGTTTTCTTGCCGGCGAATTCTTTCATCCATTCAGGACCGTCATAGCCTGCCGCCCAGTTGGAGACAATTGGGTCCATGTCGGCATTGAATCGCTCGACCTGCGCTTTGAACAGGCCCTTGATGATCACACCGCCGTCTTCGTCGATGATGCGCTTGACGATCTCAGGTGCTGTGCCGGCGGGTACTTCTCTGATTTTTGCAGGGGCTTGGATTTCAGTCGCGAGCATGATGTTCTCCGTTCGGTAGAAACTGTATGTGCTCCTGGAATCCCGCGGAGCATGACCAGATCATAGGTAGCACCGCCGGCGGCTAACAGGTGGCTGCCGGCCAAATTTCCGCACTTCTGTGGCCAGTCGTGCGCTTGGCTTTCAACCACAGAAGTTTGGCCACCGTGCACCTGTGCACCCACGGCGTTGCGATTCACCATCTCCCCCCAGTGGCCGAATTTACGGCTGGTAATTGATTGGCAGGAGACCCTCATGCGTGCAGATATCAGCTTCAAGACAACCGATGGCCTGACGCTCAAGGGCTGGCTCTTCACTCCACAGAACGGGGCTGACTCGCATCCGGCGATTGTCATGGCGCACGGCTTTACGGCGGTGAAGGAACAATACCTGGACCGCTATGCCGAGACGTTCGCCCGACAAGGTTTTGCGGTGCTGGTTTACGACAACCGTAACTTCGGCGCCAGTGAAGGGCTGCCTCGCCAAGAGGCCGATCCGCTGTTGCAGGTTCGCGACTACCGCGATGCAATTACTTATGTCAGCAGCCTCGACAAAATTGACGCTTCGCGGATCGGTATCTGGGGCTCAAGCTACAGCGGCGGCCATGTACTGCAAGTGGCAGCCTTCGACCGTCGGGTCAAATGCGTGTCCGCGCAGGTCCCGGCCATCAGTGGTTCCGCCGATGTGCGCATGGCCGTACGCCCGGACCTGATGCCTGGGCTGGTGGAGGCTTTCGAGTCCGATCGCGCGGCGCGTTATGCCGGTGATCATCCGCTACTGATGGAAGTGGTCAATGAAGACCCGAGGTCTGACTGCGCATTGCCAGGACAGGATTCCTACGACTACTTCATCGACAGCCATCGCAGCGTGGCACCGGCCTGGCGCAATGAGGTCACGCTCAAGAGTATCGAATTGCTCAACGAGTACGAACCGGCTTACGCGATTGACCGTATCAGCCCCACACCCTTGCAAATCATCGTCGCCCAGAAAGACACCGTCACTGTTCCCGACCTCGCGCTCAAGGCCTATGAGCGTGCGTTGCAGCCCAAGCATCTGGTGCTGCTCGACTGCGGTCACTTCGACCCATACCTGAGTGAATTCGAAGCCTCAAGCTCAGCCGCCGTCGAATGGTTCAAGCGTCACCTCTGATCAAGCCTACTGCCTTTGAAGGAAACACCTATGTCCGCTGCAATATGGCCGGAAGCCCACAGCCAATCCAAAGCCCTGTATGACCGCGCCAGTCAGGTCATGCCGGGTGGTATCACTCGAATCCTTCCGTGGCAGGAACCTTTCCCGGTCTACGCCGGTAGCGGTTCGGGGGCTTATGTCACCGATGTCGACGGCACGCGTCGGCTGGACCTGCTGAACAACTTCGCTTCGCTGATCCACGGTCATGCTCACCCGGCGATCGTCGCGGCGATCCAGGAGCAGGTGACCAAAGGCACAGCGTTTACGCTGCCGACCGAGCCTGAAGTCGCACTGGCCGAAACCATCTGCGCCCGCGCCGAAGGCTTCGAGTGGATTCGCTTCTCCAATTCCGGTTCCGAAGCGGTGATGTGCGCGATCAAGGCGGCTCGCGCGATCACCGGGCGCTCTAAAATCGTCAAGGCGGAGGGGGTCTACCACGGCTCTTACGATTATGCCGAAGTCAGCCTCGACTCATCGCCGGAAAACTGGGGTGACGACCCCCAGTCCATCGGCTATTCGAAGGGCACCCCTGAAGGCGTCAAGAACGACGTCGTGGTCATTCCCTTCAACGACGTAGAGGCAGCCGAACGGATCATCCTGGCCAACCGCGATGCCATCGCGGCGATCATCATCGATCCGGCGCCCAGCTACTTCGGTTTTGTGCCAGTGTCCCAGGCTTTCGTTGAAATGATCCGCCGGGTTTCGACCGAAATCGGCGCTGTGTTCATTCTCGATGAGGTCATCACCTTCCGCGTGCACAGCGGCGGGGCGCAAACCCGCTTTAACATCAAGCCGGACCTGACCGTACTGGCGAAAATCATCGGTGGCGGATTCCCGGTCGGCGCGGTGGCGGGCTCGCGCAAGTTCATGCAGGTGTTCGACCACCGTGAGGGCAAGCCGCTGTTGCCATGGAGTGGGACCTTCACCGCGAACCCGATCACCATGACGGCCGGAAAGATCGCCCTGGAACTGTATACCCAGGCCGAATCCGATCGTATGGACGTGCTCGGCGACCGCTTGCGCGCAGGGCTGACCCAGGCGTTTGCCAATGCTGATTTCCCTGGCCAGGTGACCGGCTTCTCGTCGATGTTCATGGTGTTTGGTCATCAGCGCGAGGTGCAGGACTACCGCTCCGGTTACTCCAGCAAGGAGGAAATGAAGTGGGTGACCGCGCTGCAACGCAATCTGGTGCTGGAGGGCTATCACATTGCCAAGACCGGCAAGGCGTTCCTTTCGACGGTCATGACCGAAGAGGACGTCCATGGCTTTATTGCAGCCACGGAACGCGCGGCAAAATTGGCGGTTGCACAACGCTGATGGCGTAGACAGGTCACGGGATTGAAAAAGGGGGGCACCACTGAGTGGATGCCCCTATTTTTTGGCGTTTGGAGCGGCAGCTCCTACATGATCGCGTAACCAACCGCAAATGTTTGCCCGGCGTATGGCGTGCTATCCGGCCGTGCAAAAAAAGGAGGCGCCCAGTGGGCGCCTCCTTTGATTGCTACTGCAGCCGCTGCAATCACTGAGCGGTGTAGGCGCCATCAACGGTCAACAACGAACCGGTCATCCACTGAGCGTCTTCCGAGGCAAGGAATGTCACGGCCTTGGAAACATCCTCCACGTTGCCGATACGCGGCCAGGGCGTCAGGTTTTCCAGCAGTGTCTTGATCTCGGGGTTGTCCAGTTCCTGGCGAACCATGGCCGTGGCGAGGAACCCCGGGCAAACGGCATTGACGTTGATCTTGTGTTGCGCAAAATCGACCGCCAACTGCCGGGTCAGGTTGTTCACGGCGCCTTTGGAGGCGCAGTAGGACGCCTCTTGAGCGAGGCCAACCAACCCGCCGATGGACGAGATGTTGACGATCTTGCCGCGGGTGCCAGTATCACTGACCTCCTGTTTCATCATCTGGGTAATCGCGAACTTGCACCCCAGCCAAGTGCCCTTGGTGTTGACGTTCATGGTCAGGTCGTAATCGGCCTCGGTTTCTTCAACGATGGTCTTGAGCTCAACCGCGACGCCTGCGTTGTTGATCATGATATCCAGGCGGCCAAAACGCTTTACGGCTTCCTGAACCAGATTGTCCATGTCGGCGAACTTGGACACATCAGCCTTGACGAAAATCGCCTCACCGCCGTTCTGGCAGATCAGGTCGTCGGTGTCGATGTGCAGGTCTTTTTCAAAGCCTTCCGGGCGGGCACTTTTGGAGAGATCCGAGCACACCAGGTGGGCGCCCTCTGCGGCGAGCGCCAGGGCGATGGAGCGGCCGTTGCCTGAGCTCGAACCGGTCACAATGGCTACTTTATTATTGAATCTCATTGAATCGCCTCCATCGGCAAAAACTGTGGTCAGGTGAGGGGATGTCCCTCGGTTTTGCAGCTGCAAGGGGGAGTGTATGAAGCGCCCGAGGGCTAAAACAGGTTCAAAAAGGACAGGCCGTTGCTGTTTGTTTACCCCGGAATCCTTACGGCTTCCGAGGTTGCACGTTCAACGGTGGGTGTTGAGTTTGCGGGCAATAAATTCAGCCGCCTGCTCGAGCAACTGGCGGCCGGTTTCTATTTTTCCGGCGCTAGTCAGTACACCGTGGGTATGCCCTGGCAAGTGGTGATGAACCACCTCGGAGCCGGCGCGGGCGGCGGCGCTGGCGTAAGCGATGCCCTCATCAGCTAGCGGGTCATGGCCCACGGTCGCGATGAACAGGGGCGGTTGTTTGCGGCCCTCGGCATGCAGCAGGGGAGATAGGCGCGCATCGCGCCAGTCTTGATCCTCAGTAGTGTATTGATCCCTGAACCAGTGCATTGATCGGGCTGTCAGGGGGAAGCCGCAGGTGATGCGTTGATACGACGGCTGGCTGGCGGTCAGATCGGTAACCGGATAAAACAGCACCTGCCCCTTGAACGTCATGCCCAGTGCCTGGCACGCGGGGTCGTTGGCCAGCACGGTGGCCATGTTCCCACCCGCGCTATCACCCCCAATCAACGCCCACCTGGGGTCGACCTTAAGCACTGACGCCTGGGTGGTGATGTACTGGATGGCTGCATAGCAATCATCCAGCGGCACTGGAAAACGGTGCTCCGGCGCGAGGCGGTATTGCACTGCGATGACCGTCGCGCAAGATTGATTGGCCAGCGCACGGCAGATGCTGTCGTGGCTGTCCAGGTTGCCAATCACCCAGCCACCACCATGGATAAAGACCATCACGGGCGTCACCACGTCTGCTGGCACGCCAATGGGGCGATACAGGCGCAGACTTGCCATTCCGTCAGTCACTGGGTAATCCAGCGTGCGGATGTCCGCGACGACCTCCGGTTCCAGGCCATTGCTGGCGCAAGCCTTGAGATAGTTCGCTCGCGCCTGCTCCAGCGTTACGTCCTGGAAAGATACTTCGCCACTGACCCTGAAGGCCCTGATCAAGTCGACTGCGTCAGGGGCGATCTGATACAGCGGAACAGGCTCAGCTATTGATCTGTTCATGAATACACAGACTCCCTGGCAACCAACAGACGATAATCATCCACCTTCCAGTCCGCCGCCAGTGCGCGGTACTCATCAACGGTGCCCGACCAGTTGTTGATGACCTTGCCGGCGGCGTTTTTGTACCAGCTGGAGCAGTCTGAGGAGAACGCCGAGGACTGCATATTGGTTTGCAGCGAATCGTTGTAGGCGTTGAAGGTGTCGGGCTTGACGTCGACTGCAGTGCGCGGATGTTCGCCGAGCCCTTTGACCGCCTGGATAATGTAGCGCTGCTGGATCTCGAGCATGGTAATGATCGAGTTGTGATTCAGGTTGGTGTTGGGTCCGTAAATCATGAACATGTTCGGGAAGCCCGGCACCGTCATGCCCAGGTAGGCTTCGGCACCTTGTGCCCAGCGATCGTGCAGGGTCTGGCCGCGGGTTCCGGTCACCTGCAGATCACCATGGAAAGCCTGGCTTTCAAAGCCGGTGCCGAAGATCACACTGTCCAGTTCGTGCAGCGTGCCGTTTTTGTCGATGATGCCTTCGGGGACGAACCGGTCGACGGCAGCCGTTTCCAGTGTCACGTTGCTGCGCATCAGCGCCGGGTAATAGTCATCGGAGCGCAGGATTCGTTTGCAGGCGAACTCGTAGTCCGGGGTCAGCTTGGCGCGAAGCGCTTCATCCGACACTTGCGCCGCCAAGTGGCCGGTGGCCATTTTGATGCCTTCCTGCTGTGCGTCGGTACCGTGACGGGTGCGTGCGAAGCCGTTTTCGCGAAAGGCGTGCAGGGTGCGCCGACTTTCTTCGTACAGCTGAGGTTGCGCGCTATAAGCATCCAGTTGCTCCCGAGAGAAGACTATCTGGTTGCGCGGCATGATCCAGTTGGCGCTGCGTTGGAATACTGTCAAATGACTCGCCTGCTTCGCCACCTCCGGCACGTACTGCACGGCACTGGCCGCTGCGCCAATGCTGGCGACTTTCTTGCCGGTGAGGTCCAGGCCCTCTGGCCATTGGGCCGAGTGAAAGGCGTGGCCGGTAAAGGTCTCCAGGCCCTTGAACGCCGGGATGGCCGGCTTGTTCAGTTGACCCCAGGCCGGGACGAAAAAACGCCCTTGCAAACGCCGACCGTCGGAGAGTTCGAAAGCCCAGCGGTTGGCCTGTTCGTCCCAGTGAGCCTGGCTCAGCTCGCTGTTGAGTTTGACGTGTTTCATCAAGTCATAACGAGCGGCCATGGCGTCCATGTAGCGCAGCAGTTCATCGCGGTCTGCATACATCTTGCTGACGCGAAGGTGAGGATAAAAACTGTAGCAGTACAAGTGTGACTCGGTATCGCAGGCGGCTCCGGGGTAGGCATTATCGCGCCATACCCCGCCAATGCGCGCGCCGCGCTCCAGGATGATGAAGTTGTCGATGCCTTGCATTTTCAGCTGGGCACCCATGCCCAGGCCGCCGAAGCCCGCGCCGAGAATGACGATGTCGTAGGAAGTTTGTGCTGTGTTCAACATGGATCGATTCCTCGTGAATAGGGACAATAAGGGGGCTGGTCAGAAGGCTTTTCGGTAAAGGGCCAACGCGTCCGCCTCGCGCACTTCGACAGGGTTGTTCATCAACAGGCGCTCCTGTTTCATGGCGTCATGGGCCAGTAGCGCCAGGCTGTCTTCGCGGACGTTGACGTCGCGCAGGCGACGCGGCGCACCGGAGCGGTTCATCAGGTCTTCCATGAATTCGACGAAGCGAGTCGCACGGGCAGTGACCGTCGCGTTGCTTGCGCCCAGCAACACGTCAGCCAGTTCCGCATAGAGCGGCGCCGCGGCACTCAGGTTGAAGCGCAATACCGGCCCCAGCATCAGCGCATTGGAAAGTCCGTGGGGGATGTGGTAATGGCCGCCCAGTGGATATGCCAGTGCATGCACTGCGGCGACCGGGGCATTGGCAAACGCTTGGCCCGCGAGCGTCGCGCCGAGCAGCATGGCCTCGCGGGCCAGGCGATTCTTGCCGTCTTCGCAGGCTCCGATCAGGTTGCGCGCCAACAGCCTCAAGGCCTCGCGGGCGAGGGCATCCGATACCGGGTTCTTTCGATGCCGGCTGGTGTAGGCCTCGATGGCGTGCACCATCGCATCGATACCGGTGGCGGCGGTGATCAGCGGTGGCAGGCCGGTGGTCAGCTCGGCGTCGAGGATGACCTTGTCGGCATACAGCTGGTTGGATACGACGCCCATCTTGGTCGTCTCACCTGTGGTCAGAATGGTGAGGTTGGTCACTTCCGAGCCGGTACCTGCCGTGGTCGGAATTTGCACCAATGGCAAGCGGGTGCCCTTGACCTTGCCGATGCCATAAAGCTCGGCCAGCGCCTGGTTGGAGGGGATCAGCACGGCGGCCAGTTTGGCAATGTCCATCGACGAACCGCCGCCCAGGCCCAGCACCAGGTCGACGTTTGCGGCTTTGGCCTGGCCTACGCAGTCGTACAGCACTGCTTCAGGTGGGTCGGCAACCACGTCGTCGAACACGCTGACCGCAAAGCCGGCCTCAACCAGTGAAGCCTTGGCCGCGTCGAGCAGGCCGGCGGTGTGCAGAAATTTATCGGTGACGATCAGCAGATTGCGCCGCTCGGTCCAGTTTCCCAAGATTTCGCCCAGGCGACGCGCGGCGCCCCACTCGGCGACGATCGAAGCAACGGTGTCAAAGGTGAAGGGTTTGAAGATGCTCATGAGTCCGGATTCCTGACAGGAGTGGGTTCGTAGTCGATGGGCCATTTAAGAGCACCGGCTTCTGGCGAGCTTCAACCTGAAGGTGGAATTTGCCTTTTGACAGGGTGGAGAAAGAGGGTTGGTCAAGGGCGGGGCGCAGAAATTTGTCCACCTTGAACCTGTTGCAATTCCACCCTGGGGTTGAAGATCGGAAAACGGCATCGCGCTATAAAAATGGCCAATAACGACAAGACTCAATGCCACTGGAGGAATGATGAATCTGCCTCATCAACCGAAGTTTCTGGCGAACACAGAAAGCTTTAGATCGTCGCCGCTGCTGATTGCAGGATTGCTCGAGGCGGGTGTACGCGCAGCGGGAGACAACGAGATCGTCTATCGCAACATCACCCGTTACGACTATCCGACGTTGAATCGCCGCGTGCACCAGCTGGCTCATGCGCTGAGCGAATTGGGGGTCAAGGGGGGGGATACAGTGGCCGTGCTGGATTGGGACAGTCATCGTTACCTGGAATGCTTTTTTGCCATTCCGATGCTTGGCGCCGTGCTGCACACGGTAAACGTGCGCCTGGCCCCCGAGCAGGTGCAATTCACCATGGCGCATGCCGAAGACACCTTTGTGCTGGCGCACCGCGATTTCATTCCGTTGCTGGAATCGATTGGCGCACATCTCCCTAGCGTTCGCGGGTATGTGCTCTGCGAGGATGAGGGGCCAGGACCTGAGACGTCGCTCACTGTGCTTGGCGAATACGAAGCGCTATTGGGCCGCCAACCGACGCATTATGACTTTCCCGAGTTTGACGAAAATGCGGTGGCGACCCTGTTCTATACAACGGGGACCACCGGCAACCCCAAGGGCGTGTACTTCACCCATCGCCAATTGGTGCTCCACACGCTAGTGGGTGCCAACGCACACGCCAGTGCCGGCGCGCCCTTGCTCAATCGCGACAAGGTTTACATGCCCATCACCCCGATGTTCCATGTGCACGCCTGGGGCGTGCCCTACATCGCCACGATGATGGGGTGCAAGCAGGTCTATCCAGGGCGATACGAACCCAATGTGTTGGCGTCGCTGGTGGTGAACGAGCGCGTCAGTTACTCGCATTGCGTGCCCACTTTGTTGGCCATGGTCCTGGGCGCGGCTGAAGCGACGGGCGTTGATCTCTCGGGCTGGCATGTGCTGGTGGGCGGCTCAGCGTTATCCGCCGGCCTGGCTCGCAAGGCTTTGGCCATGAACGTGGATGTGCGCGGCGCCTACGGCATGTCGGAAACCTGCCCGATCATTTCGCTGACCAGTTTGCCGGCAGGCTTTGCCGAGGATGATGAGGAGCAGCGGTTGCACTGGCGCTGTAGCGCAGGGGTGATAGCACCACTTGTTCAGATGAAGCTGGTGGATGAGCAACATCAGCCTTTGCCCCAGGATGGTCACCAGGTCGGGCAGTTGCTGGTCCGCAGTCCCTGGCTGACGCCTGGGTATTACAAAGATCCCAAAAGCAGCGAAAAACTCTGGCAGGGCGGTTGGCTGCACACCGGCGATGTTGCCAGTATTGACCCCAACGGGTTGGTGCACATCCATGATCGCCTCAAGGATTTGATCAAGACAGGCGGGGAGTGGATTTCGTCATTGGACATCGAAAGCCTGATCAGCCGGCATCCACACGTCAACGAATGTGCAGTGGTGGGGATACCGGATGCCCGCTGGGGAGAGCGTCCGGTTGCGCTGCTGGTTCAGGCCCCGTCGACCGATACGCTGGATGCCGATTCGATCAAGGCGCATTTGATGAGCTTTGTGACTCTTGGCGCGCTGTCAAAATGGGCCATTCCGACCGAGGTTCGTGTGGTGGGGGCGATTCCGCGCACCAGTGTCGGCAAGCTGGATAAAAAGTTGATTCGCACACAGTTCTGAAACCCCCGGGGGTAAGATTGCAGTCAACACTTGTTGTCCCAAGGCAATTGTCGTGAAGATACCGATCGATACGAGCAAGTTCCGCGCTGCAACCTTGCCCCGCACTCTGATAGCGAGGCCCAGGGTGATAGGGCAGATCGCCGTTGCGCTGGACGAGGACACTGCGCTGACTTTGCTGCGGGCGCCCTTGGGCTACGGCAAGTCTGTGCTGATGAGCCAGCTGCTGGAGCAACTGGGCACACCCCAGGGGTTTTATCGTATCGATCGCTCGGACAACGAACCCATCAATTTTCTGGGGCACCTGTATCAGTTGTTGCTCAAGCGCGTGCTGGCAGAAGGCACGGGCACGGAGCAGGCCTGGAGCGCTATCCGCAGCCACCTCGACAGCCTGACCGCGCCCTTTACGCTGTGTATCGACGATCTGCATCTGTTGCGCTCTGCGCGTGTGCTCGGTTATCTGGACGCATTGCTGCACCATCCTCCCAGGCAGTTGCGGATTGTCGCGGCGAGTGAAGGCCTGCCCGCGCTGGGTTTGACTCACCTGCGACGGGACAATCGGTTGCGAATGCTGGGCCCGCGCGAGTTGGCCCTTGATGGTGAAGAAACCCAGCAATTGTTGTTGGCCCAGGGCGTGGAGCTGGAGCCTGCGTTCGTCTATCGCTTGCAAGCTGGCAGTGATGGCTGGATCAGTGGTGCGCTGTTCTGGTGTGCGGCCTATCGCGACTTGCACATCATCGACAGTCAGCCTGAACGGCTGCAGCAAGCCATTCAGGCGTCCTACCAGCAAATAGCCTTGTTCATCGAAGAGGAGTTGCTGCGCCGATTGCCTCAGGGGCTGGTTGGGTTTATAGAGCGCACCTCGGTAGTGAATGCGTTCGATCTGGAACTGGCAAGGGTGCTCACAGGGGATCCGCACGCCGAGGGTCTGCTGCGCAAGTTGTTACAACTGGACCTTTTCATCGAAGAGCGTGTCGGTGAGCGCCTGCGTTATCAGTACCATCCAGCCCTGCGCCTGACAGCGCAACAACGACTGCGCCGTCGTGATAATTCCAGCCTGTTGCAACTGCATCAACAAGCGGCAGACTGGCTGTTGGCCAATGCCTATTATGCGCAAGCGGTCTATCAATACGGTCGCGCAAAAAACACCAAGGCGCTGTTTCGAACGGTGGAGCAACACACCTTCGACCTCCTGCGTGAAGGCGAAATCAATGCGATCGTCGATTTCCTCAGCCATGCGCTGCGTGGCAGCGATTCCGATCATCTGAATCTGGCCATGACCGAAGCGTCGACCTTGATCGTGACCAACGACATCGAGCGCACGCGCGCGTGTATGAGTGCGCTGAAGCGCTTGAGCGGGCAGTCCGGGCACCATCGCCAGGATCGCGTCATGCAAACGATCGCATTCCTGCGCAGTCATCTGGCGTGGTTGGGCGGTAACCTGCGCCATGGTGTGGATGTGGTGCGTGCTGCTCTTGAGCGTTATCCCGCAGCCAACGCGGCGACTGCCATCCTGCATGCCAACAGTGCCGGGTGCCTGGCGGCGCTGGGTCGCCTGGACGATGCCCAACGCCAGAATAACGAGGCCCTGAAGCAGTTGTCGGCATTGGGCTTCAAGGGCTATACCCATCGTTTGCACCTGCAGGCCGTAGAAATCGAGTTGGCCCAGGGCAAAACCGATCAGGCTCGGCAACGTTTCTTCGAAGGCTCGCTCGACCACGTCAGGGGCAAGGTGTCGGGCAATTTCTACGACGCGTTCTTGCACTTGGGGCAGGGGCTGATTCTGATGCAGCGCAATGAGTTGAGTGCCGCGTTAGTCAGCTTCGCCAAGGCGGAAAAAATAGCGATGGATTTCCCCCAGAGTGCCGCGCTGGCGCTGATCTTCCATCATCAGGCCTGTCTGTTCGACGCACTCGGCGATTCGGCCCGTGCCGTGATGCGGTGGGACCAGGCCAGGCGCCTCGCCGAGGAGTTCGGACAATGGCGCGTGTATCGTCTTGCGGGTGCCTGGCGGGTTCGGCACGCCGTTCGCCACGGCGATCAGGAGTTTCTGTTGAATTGGCTGCGAGAGTGGCATTGGTGCAAACGGCAATACGCCGAGGACGTGCAGCCCGACGAAGTGCTCGCCTATGCCTGGGTGCAGCGTCACCTCGGACAAAGAGCCGTGGTCGTGCAGCGCTTGCAAGCGCTGAACGAGCTGGCTGAAGAGCAGCATCACCGCCGCCTCAAGCTCGACCTGTTGCTACTAGAAGCAAGCATGGCCATGGACCAGAGCGATCAGCCGCAAGCCATGCGCCTGCTAGACGAGGCGGTTGCGCTGGCCTGTGAGTTCCAGTTGGGCCAATTGCTGCATTTTGAAGGGGCCGCCCTGAGCGATCTTTTCCAGCAGTTGATCGCCCCTGAAACACGCAAACAGTATGAGTTGCAACGGGACTTGCCCGACCCGCAACAGTTGAAGAGCTTGATGCCTGACCTGATGAGGCCTTTGCACAAGGGCCAGCGCTTGGCCGAACCGGTTACCCGCCGTGAGCGCGAGGTCTTGCAACGGATGGCCAAGGGGCAGGGCAACGCGCAAATCGCCGAATCCCTGTTTGTCAGCTTGAGCACGGTCAAGACCCATATCAACAATCTGTTTCGCAAGCTGGAGGTCACTGACCGCGATGAAGCCTTGCGCAAGGCCCGCAGTGTCGGGTTGCTGAGCTGACATCCTGCGCACTCCACCCTGGGCAGGTGGACAACTCCATCCCAAACTCCACCCTTGGTTTGACGAATTGCCAAGCCTGCGCTGATACAACATCAAAGTCGTTTTCGCTCATGACTCTTCACGGCGGGGTTCACTTTTATGTTGCTCAACGAACGCGATTTTCAGTTTCTACTCTACGAATTCCTCGACACCCAGGCCTTGCTCGAGCGCGAGCGTTACGCCGAGCATGATCGTGCGGTGTTCGATGCCACGCTGACGACCGCATGCCAGGTGGCGGCGGAGTTCTTCGCGCCGCATAACCAGAAGGGCGACCACAACGAGCCCACGTTCGATGGTGAACGGGTCAGCCTGATTCCTGAAACCAAAGCTGCCTGGGATGCTTTCGCCAATGCAGGGTTTCTGGCCGCGCACCATGACTTTGCGGACGGCGGACTGCAGTTGCCCGAAGTACTCCTGCGTGCCTGCATGGCGTATTTCAATGCTGCCAATATCGCCACCACCGGTTACCCGTTCCTGAGTATTGGCGCGGCCAATCTCATCAAGAGTTTCGCCTCCAGTGAGTTGCAACAGCGCTTCCTGCCGGCCATGTTTGCCGGTCACTTCAGCGGCACCATGGCCTTGACCGAGCCGGGGCAAGGTTCGGCGCTGGGTGACTTGCGCACCCGCGCAGTACCGGGCAGCGATGGCAGCTACCGGGTGTTCGGACAAAAGATGTTCATCTCCGGTGGTGATCACGAGATGACCCAAAACATCGTGCACCTGGTGCTGGCCCGTATCGAAGGCGCGCCTGCCGGGGTGAAGGGGATTTCGCTGTTTGTGGTGCCCAAGTTCAACGTGAACGCGGATGGCTCGCTCGGGCCGCGCAATGACGTCGCCCTGGCGGGCTTGTTGCACAAGATGGGTTATCGCAACACCACCTCGACCGTGCTGAGTTTCGGCGAGCGTGACGGCGCTATCGGCTACCTCGTGGGCGAAGCCAACAAAGGCCTGGCGTACATGTTTCAGATGATGAACGAAGCCCGCATCGGCGTAGGCCTGGGCGCCGCCAGCCTCGCGTATCAGAGCTATCTGCATGCGCTGGATTACGCCCGCGAACGACCTCAAGGTCGCCTGGCCAGTTTCAAGGATCCCTTGACGCGCCAAGTCCCAATCATCGAGCACGCCGATGTGCGGCGCATGTTGCTGATGCAAAAGGCCTATGCAGAGGGCTCCATGGCGCTGTGCCTGTACGCCAGCAGCCTGGTGGAGGATGCGCACACCGGTGGCACCGAACAATCCCGTGATGATGCGGCGCAATTGCTTGATTTGCTGACCCCGATGGTCAAAACCTGGCCTTCACGCTACGGCCTGATGGCCTCAGATCTGGGTATTCAGATTCTCGGTGGAGCGGGCTACACCCGCGAATACCCGTTGGAGCAGTTGTACCGCGATAACCGTTTGAACCCCATCCATGAGGGAACCGAGGGTATCCAGGCGCTTGATTTGCTCGGTCGCAAGCTGGGTGCGAAAGGCGGTCGAGGTTATGCCTTGTTCCTTGAACAAGTCGGGCACAGCCTGCATCAGGCCAGCAGCCTGAGTGAATGCGGTCTCCTGGGCCAGCAGTTGGCCGAAGGCCTGGTGGTGCTGCAAGACGTGACCGCCTCACTTCAGCAACAAGTCGCGGCCCACGCAGACCTGGGCCTGTCCAATGCCACGGCGTACCTGGACCTGTTCGGTCGGGTGCTGGTGGGTTGGGTGTGGTTGCGCCAGGCGATGCTTGCCGAAGGCGCCTTGCAGCGTGGTGTCGTCGGTGACGAGGTCAATTTCTACCGCGGCAAGTTGCACACGGCACGCTACTACATGCAGTGGGAGTTGGCGCCGTTGCACGGCATTGCCCAATTGCTCTGCGCCGGTAACAGCGCTTGCCACGACATGCAGAACCGTTGGTTCTGAGCCTCATTACATCAGCCTTCAGCTTTCAGGAATACGACCATGACAACACTGATTGACTACCGGTTGGACGGTGAGGTGGCCCTCATCGGACTGGCTCGACCTCCGGTTAACGCGTTGGGCCAGTCATTGCGTGAGGCGCTGGCCGAAGCATTCGAGCGGGCCATCGCCGATTCGCAGGTACGCGCCGTGGTTATTCATGGGCAGGGGCGAGCGTTCAGTGCCGGTGCCGATATCAGCGAGTTCGGTTCCCCAGCCGCGTTCGCGGCGCCTGGTCTGGCAAGCTTATTGAACAGACTGGCCGCATCGCCCAAACCGCTGATCGCCGCCATCTCCGGCACAGCCTTGGGCGGCGGTCTGGAAACGGCACTGGTTTGCGGTTACCGCATCAGCACTGCACAAGCCATCTTGGGATTGCCGGAAACCCGGATCGGGTTGTTGCCTGGCGCCGGCGGCACGCAACGCCTGCCGCGTCTGATTGGTGCCGAAGCGGCGTTGGAGATGATCCTGAGCGGTGAGCCAGTATCGGCGTCCCAGGCCTTGGCGCTAGGATTAATTGACCGGTTGATAGCAGACGGCGAAGACCTGGTGGCCGCAGCGACAGAGTTTGCCAGAAACCTGATTGCAGAATCGGTCCCTGCGCAACGACCTTGGCGCTTTAGCGATCCAGCTCAAGGTTTGCCCGCCAGGTTCTTCGAGGATTACGCAGCGGCACGAGCCCGTCGCTGGAAGGGGCAGTTGGCGCCTTTACTGGCGCTGGAGGCGGTGAGGGCAGCCTGTGCAGGTTCGCTGCAGGAAGGCTTGGCTATCGAGCAGGCGCTGTTCAAGCAGGTCGAGTCGTCTACGCAGTCGGCAGCGCTGCGGCATCAATTCTTCGCCCAGCGTGAAGCGTTGAAAACCTCCGGGGTAGACAAGAACACACCACTGTTACCGGTGGGCCATGTTGCCGTGATTGGCGCAGGCACCATGGGCGGCGGCATCGCCATGAACTTTGCCAACGCCGGTATTCCGGTCACCCTGCTGGAACTCAAGGGCGAAGCGCTGGATCGAGGGCTGGCGCATATTCGCAAGCAATACGACAGCAGCGTCAAACGCGGCAAGTTGACCGCGCAGCAGCTCGAAGTTCGTATGTCCCTGATCACGGGAACCCTGAAGTATGCCGACATTGCCCAGGTCGATCTGGTGATCGAGGCGGTCTTCGAAAGTCTGTCGATCAAGCAAAACGTCTTCCGCGCCCTGGATGAGGTGTGCAAGACGGGTGCAATTCTGGCTACCAACACCTCGACGCTGGACGTGGATCAGATTGCCGCCGTCACACGACGTCCGCAAGACGTCATCGGATTGCACTTTTTCAGCCCGGCAAACGTCATGAAGTTGCTGGAAGTGGTACGTGGCCGTGAGACATCGCCGCAAGTGTTGGCAACCACGCTGGATCTGGCGCGACGAATTGGCAAAACTGCGGTTGTTTCAGGTGTCTGCTTTGGCTTTATTGGCAACCGAATGCTGGAACCCTATGCGCGCGAAGCTCACCGACTGGTCCTCGAAGGCGCTACACCCGCTCAAGTGGACGGCGTGCTGACCGAGCTGGGTTTGGCCATGGGGGTGCTGTCGATGTACGACCTGGCCGGGATCGATGTCGGCTATCTGGTGCGCGAGTCCCGTCGTGAAGCAATTGCCCATGACACCAGCTATTTCAAACTGGCCGATGAGCTTTACGCCCATGGCCACTATGGACAAAAGACCGGTCGCGGGTTCTACCGTTATGAAGGGCGTGACCGTGTCGAAGACTATGAAGTGGTGGCCAGTGCAGAGGTGCTGGCCAGCGAACTGGGGATTACCCGTCGAGTGATTTCGAACGAGGAAATTCACGACCGCTGCCTCTTCATGCTGATCAACGAAGGCGTGCAGTTGCTGGATGAAGGTATCGCCGAGCGCAGCGGTGATATCGACCTAGTGTGGATCAACGGTTACGGCTTCCCGGCCTGGCTGGGTGGTCCCATGCATTATGCCGAGCAGTTGGGCCTGGGCCTTGTACTAGCAGGTATCGAGCGATACCGCGAACATCTGGGTGAATACGGCCAGATGTGGTTTCAACCGGCGTCCTTGCTGCAACGCCTGGTAGCTGCCAAACAGACTCGCATCCAGCGCCTGTAAGGCACGTACTCAAGGAATTCTGCACATGTCAGACGCTGTCATTCTTTCAACCGCCAGAACACCGATCGCCAAGGCCTTCAGGGGGGCATTCAATACCCTCAAGTCCCCCAGCATGGCGTCGTTTGCAATTGCTGCCGCCGTCGAGCGGGCGGGTATCGAGCCGGGCGAAATCGAGGATCTGGTCATGGGCACTGCGATGCCCTGCGGTACGGCAGGGTGGAATCTGGGGCGTATGAGTGCGTTGGCCGCCGGGTTGCCCTTGAGCGTGGCCGGGCAAACCATAGATCGCCAATGCGCCTCGGGACTCATGGCCATCGCCACTGCAGCCAAACAGATCATTCACGATGGCATGCGGGTGACCATCGGCGCAGGGCAGGAAAGTATCAGCGCCGTGCAAACCAGGAACATGGAGTGGGTGTTCGCTGAGCGTGATCCTCGCGTAGAGCAGCATGCCGTGCATGCCTATATGCCCATGTTGCACACCGCAGAGCGGGTTGCCCAGCGTTATGGCATCACCCGTGAAATGCAGGATGCCTACTCCCTGCAATCCCAGCAACGCACCGCCGTTGCCCAGCGGGAGGGGTTGTTCGCTGACGAGATCATTTCGGTCAGCACCACCAAGGCGGTGGTGGACAAGGTCACGGGTGTGCTCAGTCATCAATCGGTGACCCTGAACATGGACGAAGGGAACCGCCCGGGCACCAGTCTGCAGGACCTGGGCAACCTCAAGTCAGTAGTAGAAGGCGGCAGTATCACCGCCGGCAATGCCAGCCAGTTGTCTGACGGCGCCAGTGCTTGCGTGCTGATGGACGGGCGCCTGGCGCAGCAACGCAACCTCGAGCCCATCGGCCTGTACCGGGGTATCGCCGTGGCCGGGCTGGCGCCTGAGGAGATGGGGATAGGGCCGGTACTGGCGGTACCCAGGTTACTCAAGCAGCATGGATTGAAGGTAGACGATATCGGCCTCTGGGAACTGAACGAGGCGTTTGCCTGCCAGGTGATCTACTGTCGGGACAAGCTGGGGATCCCCAACGACCGACTTAATGTGAACGGTGGCGCCATTGCCATCGGCCATCCCTACGGGATGAGTGGTTCCCGGATGGTGGGCCATGCACTGCTGGAAGGACAACGTCGCGGCGTCAAATACGTCGTGATCACCATGTGTGTGGGCGGCGGCATGGGCGCCGCCGGCCTTTTCGAGGTGTTGTGATGAGTACTCTATTTTCGTTGAAAGGCAAGGTTGTACTGGTGACCGGTGCTTCCAGCGGGTTGGGCGCGCACTTCGCGCAGGTGGTCAGCGGGGCCGGTGCAAAAGTGGTGATTGCCGCGCGGCGAGTCGAGCGCCTGCAGGCGCTGGCCGAACAACTGCGCGGTCAAGGCGGTGAGGTGATTGCAGTGGCCCTCGATGTCACATCGCGCGCGAGTGTCGAGAGCGCCTTCGACCTGGCCCGGCAAACCTTCGGTGTCGTCGATGTGGTCATCAACAACGCTGGGGTGGGCGGTGCGGTCAAGGCGCTGGAAGTGACCGAGCAGGATTGGAGCACCATGATTTCCACCAACCTCGACGGTGTCTGGCGCGTGGCCCAATGTGCCGCGCAGCGCATGGCCAAGGAAGGGAAGGGCGGTAGCATCATCAATATCGCCTCCATCCTCGGTGAGCGCGTGGGTACAGGTTTGAGCCACTACTGTGCGGCGAAGGCCGGGGTGTTGCAGCTGACCAAGGCGCTGGCACTGGAATTGGCGCGTCATGACATCAGGGTCAATGCCATTGCACCCGGGTATTTCCAGACCGAAATGAACGACAGTTACTTCAATTCGGAGAAAGGCCAAGCCTATATCAAGTCAGCGGTGCCAATGCGAAAACTGGGTCAACTGGAGCAATTGGATGGCCCGTTATTGCTGCTTGCCAGTGCGGCGGGGAGTTTCATGACGGGGGCTACCTTGGCGGTGGACGGTGGGCACCTGGTCAGTTCGCTGTAACCGCGGCGGTTTGATTTGAATACCTGACGCAAACGCCAGGCATTTTTTTGCCCGTGGATTACTGAGCCGTGAATGCGCCATCCACTGTCAGCAGCGACCCCGTCATCCACTGGGCGTCATCCGAGGCCAGGAATGCTACAGCCTTGGCCACGTCCTGGGCCGTGCCGATTCGCGGCCATGGCGTCAGCGAATCGAGATGGGCCTTGAGCTGCGGGTTATCGAGTGCAGGTCGTACCATGGCGGTTGCAAGGAATCCCGGGCAGATGGCATTGATGTTGATTTTGTGTGCGGCAAAGTCCACTGCCAGTTGCCGGGTCAGGTTGTTGACCGCGCCTTTGGAGGCGCAATAGGCAGGTTCCAGGGCGAGGCCCACCAGGCCTCCGATCGAGGACACGTTGATGATCCGCCCGCGACAGCCGTCTGCACGGGGTGCTTGCTTGAGCATTTGCGTGATGGCGTACTTACACCCCAACCAGACGCCCTTGGCGTTGACGTTCATGGTCAGGTCGTAGTCTTCCTCGGTTTCGTCGACGATGGTCTGCAGTGTGGTGAAAATTCCGGCGTTGTTGACCATGATGTCCAGTCGTCCATAGTGCTCCACGGCTTGTTGGACCAGGTTCTGCATATCCGCTGAGTTCGCCGCGTCGGCCTTGACGAAGATTGACTGCTGCCCCGCACGACGAATCAGCTCGTCGGTGTCGACGTCGATGTCGGTTTCATAGCCTTCGGTGCGGGCCTGCCTGACGAGATCCGAACACACGACGCGAGCGCCCTGGGTAGCGAGAGCCAAGGCAATGGCGCGCCCGTTGCCAGAGCTGGTGCCGGTGATCACGGCGACCTGATCCTTGAAACGCATGGGTTAATCCTCTACTTGATTATTGGATTTGTCAGAAGATGCAAGAGCGTCTTAAAGGTGCTCGCGAAACCATTGGCAGGCCGCACCGCTGGCGGCGTCGAAGTCTTGGGTGTATGCATCGAAATGCCCACCTTTGAGCGTCAACAGACGCTTGGGCTCAAGTGCCCGCTCGTAGGCGGCGAGGGCTTGGTCGGCGGCGGTCAGGTGGTCGGTCAGGCCGACAATCATCAGCAGCGGCGTCGGGCTGATGTGCGCAATATGGGCGCCGGGTTCGTAATCGAGAAACATCTCGATCGAGCGCAAGGTGACCTCGTTTTTCCACGAAGGGGCTCTGTCCCGGTGAGTCTTCGTGAACCACGCCCAGGAATCGGCGGTGGGCAGGGCGCTGGGCGCAGCAGGATCTTCAGCCACCACTGGGCTCATGGCTGGGGCGTGGCCGGCGTAGCGCTGACGGCGGTCTTCTTCGCACAGGGCCTGGAAGCCTGCGATGTAGTCGGCACGAATCAGCCGTCGCGCGTTGTCATGGCCGCTAATCAGTGGCACCTGCGACACAACCGCCTTGACGCGTCGGTCCTGCGCCGCCACCACCAGCGCGTGCGCGCCTGAATAACTTGAGCCCCACACACCGATGCGATTGGCGTCGGTTTGCGCAAGGCTTTGGGCATAGGTGATGGCATCGCGGTAGCCACGGATTTGCAGGATCGGGTCGATTTCCTGACGAGGCAAGCCGTCGCTGGCGCCAAAGTTGCGATGGTCATAGACGATGCTCGCCAGGCCCGCACGGGCGAAGACTTCGGCGAAGCTGTCCAGGTACATTTCCTTGACTGCGGAATAACCGTGGGCGATGACAACGGTCGGGAAGGGGCCTGTGCCGGTGTCTGGAAGGTAATGCCAGCCGCGCAGGGTGACGCCGTCGTCAGTCTTGAATTCGATGTCGTGTCTCATTGCCGTGTGTGCTCCAGAAAGTCAGACCGAGTAGCGCGAAAGGGTTTCACCACCATCGATGCGCACCAGTGCGCCATGGATGTAGCTGGAGCGCTCGGAAGCCAGGAACACCGCCAGGTCGGCGACATCGGCGATTTCACCCCAGCGCTTGAGCGGGATGCTTTCACTGAAGTCGTCGACATAGCCTGGCTGTTCCATCAGGGCGCGGGTCAGTGCGGTCTTGGCGTACGTCGGGCATATGCCATTGACGCGTATGCCTTCATGGCCGTATTCGATGGCCAGGCAGCGGGTCATGTTGGCCTGTGCGGC
This sequence comes from Pseudomonas sp. PLMAX, assembly GCF_046042685.1. Classification (NCBI taxonomy): domain Bacteria; kingdom Pseudomonadati; phylum Pseudomonadota; class Gammaproteobacteria; order Pseudomonadales; family Pseudomonadaceae; genus Pseudomonas; species Pseudomonas sp. PLMAX. The sequence continues at coordinate 2,866,047 of NZ_CP064949.1, forward strand.
CTTGGAAATGTTGTACACCGACTGCCATGGGTGACCCTGCAGGCCCGCCGTGGATACCAGGTTGATGATGTTGCCGCCGCCACCCTGTTGCAGGAATGCCCTGACCGCGGCTTGGGCTCCAAAGAAGGTGCCCTTGACGTTGACGTTCATGCAAAGGTCCAGGTCCGCTTCGGAAAACTCGTGGATCAGTTTGCCGTCGCGATAGACCCCGGCATTGTTGATCATGATGTCGATGCGTCCGAACCGGCGGGTAGCGGCTTCGACGAGCGCGGTGAGGTCTTCGCTGCGAGTCACGTCGCAGCGCTGATACAGCGCCTGGCCGTCTCGCCGGGTGATCAACTCGGCGGTTGTGAACTCAGGCTGTTCGTCGAAGCCGCCAGGGTTGCTGGCCTCGTTGATGTCGCCTATCACCAAAAAGGCGCCTTCCTCGGCCAGCTTCAGCGCGATGCCCCGACCCAGGCCCGTGCTTGCACCGGTAATCACTACGACTTTCTCGGTCAGTTTCATATCCATCAAAGGACTCCTTCTTCTTGTTGAATCAATGGAGACAAAGGCGGTTGTTGTCGACATGGCTGCGCTTCTGCGCTTGATCGCGTACAGCCAGGGCATGACGAATACGGTAATCGGGGTGATGTGCTGCTGGAGAACCGGCACCGAGCCTCTTGTTCGTGGAAGAGGTCGGTACCGGGGTGCCTGCGTTCATCGCAACCGATGAACGCGATGCGCTGGCGAAATCGTCAGCCCATACTCAGGGCGCTTGAATGGCCCAGGCCCAGGCTGCTCTTGCCTTGGCCATACCGTGAGGCGTACTTGCCGCCGTTGTTGAGCACGCGGTACTCGCGGGGCGAGCGTCCTGTCCAGCGCTTGAAGGCGTGCCGGAAGTTCGCCGCATCGCTGTAGTTGAGTTGCTCCGATATCGCCTCGGTGGTCATGGGCGTGCTGAGCAAGTATCGAATGGCCAGCTTCTTGCGTACTTCCACCAGCAGCGAGTTGTAGGAAGTGCCAAGCGCATCGAGGCGCCGGCGTAGCGTACGAGGCGATAAATGCAAGTGGTCGGCAATTTCGGACAGCGATGCAATGCATTGACCGGAATTGAGCAGCAGGTTCTGCACCTGAAAGCTGATGTCGTATTTCTGCAGGATTTCGCGCAGTTGCGCCTGGCAATTGGTCTTGCAACTGGCGTGAGTGATGCTGTTGGATTGCGGAAGCTTGTTGTCGAGCCAATGGGGCGAGAAGCGTATGGCGGTGCGCTCACCATTGAAGCGAACTGGCACACCAAGGCTTTCGCGAATCTCGGCTTGCTGTTGAAGCGTGGCATCAATACTCAACTCGATGCCTTCGCAACTGAAATCGCGGCCCAGGATGTCCTGGAGCAGCGTCACCAGCTTCGACACTTCCAGGTAGTACCAGAACGCATTTTCCGGACTGATCAAGCCGTATTGATCGTTGAGCTCAAGAAAGGCGACGCCGCTCTCGCAGCTCAGTTGCAGGCCCATCTTGAGATTGATCAGCAGCCCGAACTGACTGGCGGTTTCCAGGGCGTCGCGCAGTGTGGCGCTACTGAGCATGGCAAAGCCGACGATGCCGTAGGAGGTTAAATGCAGGCGTTTGCCTACCTGCAGGCTGAGCAACGGGTTGCTCGCTTGCTGGTTGAACGCGGCGTGAATCAGCGATTGCTGGTTCAACGAGATCTTGGTCAGTGGATTACCCAGGTCAAACAGGGTCATGGACCCTGCAGCCAGGCATTCGCTCACCCGTCGTTCGTCACCGCCCACCAGGCTGGCGGCCGCCAGAATCTCTGCCGTGGAGAAAACCTTGTCGTCCAATGTGATAGGTGTTGTTTCGATCAATCCCATCGTACTGCCCTCACTGGTGTAGCCAAACCAAAATGACCGCGTGAAATCGTGCTGACGCAACGAATCAACTGCGTGGGTTTATTCGGGAATAAAAAGCGGTGGCGTGGGCAGGCCGGGGACGTTCGTACAAAGGTGCAGGGTTGAAGCGCAACACCAGACCCATGGAAACGGACTGAACGAATCCATGAAATTCAAGCGTTATCGGGAGTAGCTTCGCTACTGTCCCGGTGTGGGTCTTGGACCTCATTTGTTATCTCCTGACCTTTTGGGGGCTGTCGTGCAGCACCCTTTTTTTGTTGGTCTATCAGGTAGGGAACGATGTGAATCAGACCTGGTAAAACGCGGTTGCATTTACTAGGTCATGTGACCGATTAAATACGGTCGGGCGACCTAGGTCAAGTGACAGATGAGTGTCATCGCAATTAATTTCGATGAACGGAACAGGAGGGGGGGAGGGGGATGGGCTGCCCAATTCGATTGAACTGGGCAGCAGGCGTCTCAGACGCGGAATTGTTGGGTCTTGTAGGTGAGGTCGTTGGCCAGGCCGTCCAGGCTTTCGCTGAGCTCAGAGGATTGCAGGCCTCCCTCGCTGAGGGTCTGGCTGAGGTCGCGTATCGCATTGACGTTGGCATTGATTTCTTCTGCAACCGCAATTTGTTCTTCGGTGGCCGTGGCAATCTGTACGTTCATCTCATTGATCAGGCCAACCGCGTCACTGATCTCCTGCAGTGAATCAACCGCCTTGCGCACTTCTTCGACGCTCAGGGTGGTGAGGTCCTGACTGCTGCGCATCGCACTGACGACGGTTCGGGTGTTGTCTTGCAACAGTTCGATCACTTGCTGGCTTTCAATGACCGATTCCTGGGTTCGTCGGGCGAGCGAGCGGACCTCGTCGGCCACTACCGCGAACCCACGCCCGGCCTCACCCGCGCGTGCCGCTTCAATGGCCGCATTCAGCGCCAGCAGATTTGTCTGTTCGGCGATACTGCGAATCACGTCCAGTACATCGCTGATTTTCGCGCTGCTTGAAGCCAGGCTTTCGACCCGAACCATGCTGTCGTTCATTTCCGACGCCAGGGCTTCTATGGTGAGGGTGGCGCGGTCCACTTCAGTTCGTGCCCTGCTTGCCGCCTGGTCGGTGTCCTGTGCAGCCTGCGCGGCCGAGGCGGTACTCCGGGCTACCTCGTGGGCGGTCGCTGCCATTTCGTTGGAAGCGGTAGCCACCTGGTCTACTTCGCCAGCCTGCTGTACCAATCGCGCTTGCGCGTGGCTGGCCAGATGGGAGGCTTGCCTTGCGGCCTGCTGGGTCTGTAGCGAAGCCTGTTGAATGTCCCGGATAACGGGGTGCAGCTTGTCCAGAAAGCAATTCAACCAACCCGTCAGCTGGCCCAGTTCATCTTGTCGCGGATAATTGACGCGCTGGGTGAGATCACCGTCTCCCACAGCAATCTCCCGCACCATTTGGGTAATCGACTGGAGTGGCGCCAGCGTGCTGCGAATACTCCACATGATCAAGGTCAACCCGATGATGGCCAGCACGCCGCCCAACAACACGACATTCAACGTTGTGGCCTGGCGCTGCGCGGTCAATGCCTCAGCCAACGTTCTGGCAGGTAACATCAGGACATCCCAGGGTACGTCAATCTTGATCGCCCAGGCTACGTTGCCTGGCACGGGACTGAAAGGCACCAGCAGTTGATAGTGGTCGCCTTGTCGGGTGGCGTCGGGCTGGGAGGGGAAGCTGGCCGCACTGTAGGTGTTGTTCGACCCGGCCCAGACTTCAGCGCTGTTTTTACCGCTGGCTGTGCCGTCATTACTCTTTGCTGCGACCACGCCGGTGTTGCTGATGATACTCACCGCAGCCTGTGCGTCATAAAGTCCGCTAGCCAGTTCACGGCTTTGGGACTGGAGATCGGAAATATTGATATCGATCACGGACATGCCAATGACGTTGCCGGCCTCGAGCATGGGAACAGCCATCGAAATGAGCGTCACGCCTTGCCCGTTGAGCAGGTCGTGGTAGGGAGATGTGAGGCATTGCGTACGTGTTTTCAGTACGCAGGTGTACCAATAGTTGTAGGGCGTGCCGCTGGCGTCGGGTGTGGTGCGAGAAAACAATTCTTCCGGATAGACGGCGTACTCCGGTTGGGACGGGTCTGCCTGGGACCAGTAGCTGGAAAAACGCCCCTTGTCATTACCGCCCAGTGCGACCTGGCCGACGAATGAGGCGTCGCTACCACCCAGCGCGTCGGGCTCGAACGTTACAAAAAGGCCGAGAAGTTCGGGATGCGCGGTCAACATGTTGCGGCTTTGCTCGATCATCTCCTTGCGCACCACTGCCTCGTGCGTTCGGTCGTTGCCAATCCGATTGCGCAAGGCCAGCATCTGTCTATTGAACTCACGCCCCAATAACAGCGCATCACTGAATTTCTTCTCGATGAGTTGCCGCTGCACAGCGCCACTTGTCGTCAATTGCAGGCGCGCCGTGTCTTCCAGAAGCGTGCTGCTGCGTTGGCCGACCATTTGATCGGTATGATTCATTTGATACAGGTTGGCGGTAATGACTGCGGCCAGGCAAAGCAACAGGCACAAGCCTGTCAAGAAAACGATTTTCAGTTTGATCGACAGGGTTGTGCGCATGCGTCACCGACAAAAAAGGAAAGAGAAGGGGCTCAGTTCTCGAGGGTCGCACCACAATCGCTGCCCAGATAAGTCAACGCAGCGCCCAGTGTCCGGCACAGCGGCTGAAGCCGCTGATAGGCCTTGAGAGGGCCTGAACAGAGCAGTTCGCAGTCTTGCTGGCCAATTGCATCAGCCTCACTGTTCAGGCTGAGTTCCAGGTAATCGATTTGTTCGCTGCGAGCCCATTCACCCATCGACCGTGCCGACGCCGCGGGACGCGTTTGCGTGGTGTTGAAGCTGATAAGCGCAGTAGTCTGAAACCTTCAAAAGGCGCCACCAGGTTGTTGCGTAGCGGGTCCAGTCCAGCCACTTCAAAGCCCTGCCGGGAGAGGGTGCGTGCAATGGTGCTGCCGAAGTGATCGAGGCCGATGATGGCGACGCGTTGGGGTGCGGTAGTCATGGCGAGGTCTCTGTAACGATCGATTCACGGATGCATGGCTTTGAACAGCGATGCGATGTCCAGCTCACCCATGCCGGCGGTCTGGGCTAGCCTGCAGTAGCTTAAGTAGGCGTCAGTGCTGGCGTGGGGCGCGCTCGCACGCTGCAGCGCGTCGAGCACCACCTCTTGTCCGGCGACGTGCACATCGACTGACGCTTGTTCGCCGCTGAAATCGCTGGCGGCAATGCGATCGGCCGCGGTGTTGATGCCATCCACCAGCATGTCGCTCATGATCGGCGACAGTGCCTTGAAATCCTGTACCGAAACGCCGGCGCAGGAGGCGAGCACCGCGCCTTCGAGCCAGGCGGCAAAGGCACCGAAGTAAAAGGCGTAGAGGGCCAGGTAGGTAGGCGTGCAAGCGGTGGGGTCGGCGCCGAGAAACTTCGGGTTTCCCGCCAACACCTTCAGGGTGGCCTCATGGGCATGGTAGGCGTCGCTGTTGCCCGAGTAGAGGATGGTGGTGTGTTGCTCGCCAATGTCCTTGGGGTAGCACATGATGCCGGCGTCCACATACAGACCGTTGTGCTGGTTCACTCGCTTGGCAATGCGCTGCACATCGTCCACGGTACCGGTGCTCATGTTGACGATGGTTTTGCCGCTCATGTCCAACAAGGGGTCAAGGCTGCTCAACACGTCCTGCGAGACGGCCTTGTCGATCATGCAGATGATGATCAGGTTGCTCGCATTGATGGCTTCGCTGGCTTCCCGCGCCAGGCTGGCGCCGTCTTGCAGCAGGGCAGTTGCGCGCTCCGGACTGCGGTTCCAGACGGTGACGCCATACCCGGCTTGCAGCAAGGTACGCGCCAGCACACTGCCCATGGCCCCCAGGCCCAGGACGCTGACGCAAGGCTTGTTTGATCCAGACTTTGACATGATCTGCCCTCGAGACAGTAGGGTATTGAAGGGGTCGAAGCCACGCGCTGAGGTCGAGAAGATCTGCGCGTGGCAGCATGATGTTTGACATCAGCGAGGAGGGTTCAGTCCGATGTAATCGGCGATTTCCTCGTAGTTGACTTGCCACAGGCCCGGCAGGCCGTAGAGGTCCGCGGTGAAGGAGCGGAAGCCAAGGATCTGCTGTACGCGCGGCGACAGGGTGCGAACCAGTTCCATGTCGACCACAAAAGGATAGGCTTCCTCCGGTACCAGCCAACCGAGGTTGAAGGTAAAGGCCACGGCGCGGCGGTACTGGTCAGTCGTCACGTTGGCGCCCCCGCCATGCGCGATCTTGCCAGTGAAAAACAGCGCGTCACCCGGCTCCAGCTCGGCGGGCACAGTCATTTCCGGCGTGCCCCGGTCATTGTAGTCCGGCCAGTTCTGGCTACCAGGAATGATCCGGGTCGCCCCGTTTTCTTCAGTGCAGGGGCTCAGGGCGATCAGGAAATTGCAGATCACGTCCGGGGCTTTGGTCCCCATCTCCTTGAACGCCATGTAGTTCTCGAAATCGCGGTGCAATGGTTGGGCTTTGTTGCCCGGTCCGATCTCGATGACTTGCGCAGTTCCCATCCAGTAGGTATCGCACCATGGGCTCAGGATCGCGTGAGCCAACTGGTGAACCTTGTCGTGGTCGATGATTTCCTCACGGAAGGTTTTGCTGTGAGTCACCAGGTTGGTCAGGCGCTTGGTGTTGGCACCATGGAAATCCTGCGCGCCTTCGTTGGTCTTGGACGAGCCTGCGGGAATCTTGTCCATCTGCGGCTGGACGTCGGCGTTGAATCGAGCGACCTGGTCTGCTGTGAGCATGCCTTTGATGATGACCCCGGCGTCTTCCTTGAGGATCTTCAGAACCTCTTCTTTCGGGGTATCGAGGGTGATTTTCTTGAATGCGCTGGCCATGGGAAGAACCTGAAAAGCGTAAGGGGAATAATCTCGGTGCGGTCGGTGATGACCGCACTCGAGGGGCCGACTAAACGTTGGCGGGGGTGCTGTAGTCCACGGCAGTGCCGAGCCAGCCGTCCCAGCGTTTGGTCCAGTAAAGGTTGTGCAGTCGGGTGGTCAATTCGCCGGGGCCAGCCTTGCCACCCAGTACGGTGTCGTCGACGCTGTTGATGGGCATGATCCCGCCGGCGGTGGACGTCAGGAAGGCTTCGTCGGCATTGAGCAACTGTTCGACATGGACCCGCTCGACATGGATCGGCATGCCGGTTTCCTTGGCCAGCTCCAGCGTGGTTTTGCGCGTGATGCCTTCCAAACAACCTGAATCGGGGGTGTACAGCGCGCCGTCCTTGATCAGGAAGATGTTGGAACCGGGTGCTTCGGTCAGATAGCCATTGGCGTCACACAGTACGGACCATTCCTTGTTGGCGGCCTTGGCTTCGAACAACGACAGCTTGAGGTCCATCCAGTGGAAATTCTTCGCGGTAGGGTCCACCGCCTCGGGCGGAATGCGAATGTATTGCTTACTCACCAGCAAGTCGGTGCCACGAGTCCTTTGTTCGTCATCGGAGATGAACACGTAGGGCACGACAAACGCATAGAAGCGGTTTTCGTATGCCTTGGGATTGATCCGGTCACCGCCATCAGGCATGAAGCCGCGGGTTACCGCCCACCAGACGTAAGCCTCCTTGGCACCGGCCTGTTTGACCAGGTTCGTGAGGATCTCGGTCGTCTGCACTTTGGTGTAGGGGTTGGTCAGCTGAAATTTGGCGCACGCGCTTTCGAAGCGCTCCAGATGGTCTTCGAGGCGGAAAAGATAGCCTTTGCTGACACTGACTACATCGTAGCAAGCATCCGCTTGGGTAAAGCCCAGGTCGGACATCGGGATTGCCGCGTTATCCAGATCCACGTAAGTGCCATTGATGAATGCCGAGCCGTGGCTGTACTTGGGCTCATGGGCGACGCGCACATGGGCGGGGTCGTTCAACATGATGTGGTGTGCCTGAATGATGCTCATCGGTCGCTCTCTATTCCAAGGTGAGATGGAAGCTGCGGATTACGCAGTGCCTTTGCGCGGTGTTGCCGGTGAGTTCATGTTAGGGCGGTGGTGGCTGCGCCAAACAGGTGAGCGGGGGCCAAATTACAGCGTCTGTGCGGCCACCCTTCGGCGTGGCAGGACCTTGCGCAACACCTGGCAAGCGACTGTCCTGTCGAGGATGCTTTGTTGGCCATAACGCACCTTTTTCGCCAAGCGTCAGCTGCCTAGAGTTCTTGGGCACCGCGGCCGACGCGGTTGACTGTTCATCAGCAAGAAGGAATTGGCATGAAGCATTCAAAAGCAACGTTTATCGGTCTTGGCCAAATGGGCGCGGCACTGGTCCCGCCATTTATTGATGCCGGTTTGCAAGTGACGGTCTGGAATCGATCCGCAGCCAAGGCTGATCCATTGGTTGCATTGGGCGCGAAGGTCGCGGCGGACTTTATTGCCGCAGTGAGTGCCTGCGACCTCATCATCGTCTGCCTGGCTGACTACGCCACGAGCAATGCGCTGTTTCACCGGGATGAGATCACGCCTCTGCTCAAGGGCAAGACGATCGTGCAATTGACCACCGGCGATGGCAGGGAGGCCGAACTCGGCGCCCTGTGGGCGGCAGAAGTCGGGGTGAATTACCTGGACGGTGCGATCATGGATTATCCGACCAAGGTCGGTGGTCCGGAATGCCTGCTATTGGTGTCCGGTGATCGTGCGGCGTGGGACAGCTGCGAGGCACAAATGAAGCTGCTGGGTGGCCGCATGACCTATGTCGGCAGCAAGCCTTCCTCAGCCAATCTGCTGGATGGCAGCTTGCTGACGATGTACTACGGCAATACCTTCGCCTTGATGCAAAGTGCGGCGATGCTGGAGGCCGAGCAGGTCGATATCAAGGACTTCAAGACAGCTTTGAATGCATTTAAACCGGTGATAGAAAGCACCTGGAAGCGCACCATCGAGGCCATCGATCAGCATGATTACTCCGGTAAGGAGGCTTCAATTCATGTTCATTCGCTGGGTGTGCAGTCGTTGCTGAAGCGGGCCAGAAATTCAGGCGTTGAGCACAGTTTGCTGCAGTTGTTTTCCGAGTACGTCGACCAGACGGCTGCGCGTGGCTTTGAAGCGGATGAGCTGCCAGCAGCCTTCGAAGTGTTCCGCCGCAAAGGCTGATCGATACCGTTCGGCAGCAGGTTGGCGGGGCGGGCGCGACGACCCTCAAAATGTCCCCTGCGCACCTGTTTGCCAAGGTTGGCAAGCCCATAATCAAGGCGTCAACGGATGGCGCGGAACTGGCCGGTCATGGTCAAGGCCCGCAAGGATGCTGGCACACAATAAAAACGATCTTTCTAGACATTCTGCCCTCTACCGTTTTTCAGGAGCAGCTCATGCGTGATGCATCCAGCCTTCATCTCTCAGGCGAACATTCTTTTCTGGTCGACGACACGATCGGCGATCTTGACCTCGACCTGGTCAAGAGCTTGATCGCCTTGAATTCCCCCGAGAACCTCAATGACGAAACCAGTCTGCCGACCGGTTCGATCATCCTGACAGCGGCATGCTGGTTTGTTGCCGGTATTGTCCTTTGGGCCCTCGTGGGCTTTTACATCTGATAGAGGTTTGCCATGAGCAATTCAGGTGAAGACGTAAGCGGGCTTATCTCTCGGGAAACACTGGCAGGGCGCTTGCCGGTGCCAGGTTCCGCGCGGTTGTACAATGGCTTCGGCACATTGCTGGGGGCGGCCATTGCAATCGGGGCGGCCAGTTTCAACTATTTGTTTGGTGCTTCGATCGCCTACATCGGTAACACGAGCATCGGCATTGCTGGCTATGTTATCGGCCTGATGATGACCCTGGCGCCCATGTACCTGGCCTCCGGGATGCTGAGTTATCGGCATGGTGTCGACCCTGTGGACGCCGCGAAAAGTGCGTTGGGTACTCGGGGTTCCGCATTGCTGTTGTTGATGATCCTGGTGACTACCCTGGGCTGGTCGTTCGTGCTGGTCGCCATGACGGGGCAGGCAGCAGGGCGGCTGCAACAGGTGCTGTTCAATCCGGGCGGTGGTATCGACAACACCTTCGTGGCCGTTGTTTCGATTTTCATGCTGGTGCTGATCTGGGTGCTGCTCAGAAAAGGCCCCGCCATGATTGCGATGCTCACGCGTTTCACTTCACCGGCGATTCTGATCATTGCGGCAGTGGTGTTGTATCTCGTCACCCGTGACGTCAGTTTCTCCGCGCTGTTGCATACCAATGTCGACCCGAAACTGGCCTATACCACCGACCCGTTATTGCAGTTGGCCTACGGCGTTGAATTTGGTGCTTCCAATGCACTGACCATCGTGCCGTTTTTTGGCGGCATGGCGCGGTTGATCCACAAACGCAAACACCTGGTCACGCCATGCCTGCTGGGCGCTGGTTTGATTGGTGCGGGTTTTACCACCGCTGTGGGGGCCCTGGCAGCCGTGGCTACGGGATCTACCGAGCCAGCGGAGTGGGTAGTCAAGACCGCTGGAAATGGCCTGGGTACGTTGATCGTGACGATACTCTTGCTGGCCAATCTCGGGACCTTGGTGAGCTTCTTTTACCTGGCCGGTGTGTCGGTTCAGCAGATCAGGTTTTTCGCTAAGATGCGCTGGGACATGATCATCGCCATTCTGTTACTGCCTGGCATAGTCGTCGCCTTTGAAACAGATTGGTTGATTGCCCATGTGATGAACTGGCTGGCCTACAACGGCGCGATGTTTGTCGGCATCGCCGCGATACTGCTCACCGACTATCTGCTGCTGCGCCAACAGAAAGTCCTGCCCGGCCACTTGTTTGTCAAAACCAGTGACAGCGCTTACTGGTTCTGGGGAGGGGTGAACTGGGTTGCGATGGGCGTCATTGTGTTGGGTGTGTGTTCCTACCTGTCACTGTTCAACCCGATGACACTGGCGGTTGGCGGCTCGTTTCGCTACATCGGTGCGGCCATGCCTTCCTTTGCGCTGTGTATCGTGACGTACTATGCGGCCATGCGCCTGGTGATTGCATGGAGTGACAAAGGCGGTTATCGAAATGTTGTACAGTTGGCCTTGAAGAAGGTCAGTGTCGGGCTGTAAGACAGACCCGCGAACCAGGCCCTGGCGCAATGCCGGGGCCTTTGCATTTTTTGCAGCAGCCTTGATTTTACCCTTTGATCGGTGCGTCGTTCACCGGTAATTTGTCCGCGTCGCACCTGTTGGGCTATCGCTGCCGGCTCATAATTCGAGCCTGTCTTGTCGACGGTAGATCAGGGGAATTCCATGAGTGATTCGGGTGCGGATGTGAGCGGCGCAATATCGCGCGAAGCCTTGGCAGGGCGCCTGCCGGTGCAGGGTTCAAACCGGCTGTACAATGGCTTTGGCTCATTGCTGGCGGCATGTGTTGCCATCGGTGCGGCCAGTTTCAATTATCTGTTCGGGGCTTCCATTGCCTACATCGGAAATACGTCTATCGGTATTGCCGGTTATCTGATCGGGCTGATAGTGGGGCTCGCGCCCGTGTATCTGGCTTCAGGAATGATCTGTTTTCGCCACGGCGTCGATCCGGTCGATGCGGCCAAAAGCTCGATGGGCACCCGTGGTTCTTCTTTGCTGCTGGCGCTGATCCTCATTACTACCCTGGGTTGGTCATTCGTGCTCATCGCCATGACCGGACAAGCCGCCGGTCGCCTGCAGCAGCTCCTGTTCAACCCTGGCGCCGAAATCGATAACGGCTTTGTCGCCACTGTATCGGTGCTCATGCTTGCCCTGGTCTGGACGCTGCTGAGAAAGGGCCCGGCGATGATTGCCCTGCTGACGCGGTATACCTCACCGGCCATTCTGATAATCGCTTGCATTCTGCTCTACCTGATTACGCGTGATACCAGTTTAACGACCCTGCTGCATACCAATGTTGATGCGAAGTCAGCCTACACCACCGACCCCTTGCTGCAACTGGCCTACGGCGTCGAGTTCGGGGCATCCAATGCGTTGACCAGTGTCCCGTTTTTTGGCGGAATCGCTCGGCTGATTCATAAGCGCAAGCATCTCATCACGCCTTCGCTCTTGGGGGCAGGACTCATTGGTGCAGGTTTCACCTCTGCCGTAGGTGCGCTGGCGGCGGTGGCGACCGGTTCAACCGAGCCGGCAGAATGGGTGATCAAGACCGCTGGCAATGGCGTTGGCACGGTGATCGTATCCGTACTCCTGCTGGCCAACCTGGGCACGCTGATCAGCTTCTTCTACTTTGCCGGGGTCTCGGTTCAACAAGTACGGTTCTTTGCCAGGATGCGCTGGGACATGATCATCCTGGTGCTGTTGTTGCCGGGGTTGGTGGTTGCCTTCAATACGCAATGGTTGATTGCGCATGTGATGAACTGGCTGGCTTATAACAGCGCCATTTTCGCGGGCATTGCCGCCGTGCTGCTGACGGATTTTCTCTTGCTGCGTCGCCAGGTGTTGTTGCCGACACACCTGTTCGTGAAGAGCGAAGAAGGTGCTTACTGGTTCTGGGGCGGTGTCAATTGGGTTGCCATGGCGACCATCGCCCTGGGGGCAACTGTGTACCTGATGTTGTTTGATCCGTTGACGTTGGCGGTAGGCCCCAGCTTCCGGTACGTTGGGGCAACGATGCCGACGCTTGCCGTGTGTGTCCTGGCCTATTACCTGGCCATGCGCCTGGTGATTGCCTCCAGCTACAAGGGTGGCTACCGCAATGTCCGCCAACTGGCACTCAAGAAGGTCACTGTCGGCCTTTGATAGAAATAGACGGGGCGGCCCTTATGGTTCTGGACTGACTTTGACTGAAACAAGGTCATACGATTCATAAAACTCGGTCGCTTGACCTATATCAAGCGACCTCCCTACAATTCCTATCAGTCTGCAGATCGCCATGGAATGGCCGATGCCCATGAGATCAGATCCCGGCGTTGGCAGCAGGCATTCTGTAAAAATGGAACATGCGCTTTTGGAGCATTACGCGATGTCGAGTGAAAGCACACGGGCCGAGTCGCTGTTCGACAGGACCGCCAGCCCCCGGGAAAAGAAACGCGTTCAGCGGATCGAGGACATCATTGAAGCAGCCGCCATGCTTTTCGTACGCGACGGCTACGCTCAGTTTTCCGCCCGGCGGGTTGCCAGTGAGTTGGGCATCAGCCTCAGTAACCTCCAGCATTATTGCGGGACTACCGAAAACCTTCTTCTGTCCATGATTCGGGCAAAAATCGAGGTCTTCGTCACTCGCTTCCGCGACATTGCCAATGAGACCTCGCTCACGCCCGAGCAGCGCTTCGTGAAGGTCATCGATGAAGACATGGCGGCAACGCTGGACCCCTGGATTGCATCGTTCTCCTTCCAGACGTGGGCGTTGGCTGAACATGACAAAGCCGTCAATGAGCATCTCAAGCTTATCTACGGTGAGTTCTGCCGCATCCTGGCGAACCTGATCAGGGACGTGAATCCGCAGTTGACCTCCAGCAAGGCTGATGTCTACGCGACGCTGATCGCTTCGCAAATCGAAGGGCTGATGTTCTACAACAAACAGATCGCCGCCGATCAGCGCCATTGGGACGAAACGCTGGAGACGATGCGTACGATGTGGGTAAACATGATTCGCCTCGGCCATTAAGTTGTGACGAGGCCGTCGTGCCCCGATTTTTGGTCGTTTGGCACCTGTTTCTGATTTCCGACCAAGGTTTATGCTCCCCGCTGAATCAGCATGTGGAGCGGGAATCATGGGAGGATCTTTAGATGACATCGATCGACTGGCTACGCTGCACTTCATCGCACTGGTCGATTCGCTGATGATAGAAGCGGGTCACCCGACGGAACGGCTGTTGCAGGGAACCGACCTTGATGCCGAGGAGCTTCAGGCTGGCCTGCGACTGATCGCACCTTTTCAGGAATACGCCATTCTGCGCAATGCGCTTGCCATGACCGGCAATGCCCATCTGGGCCTGGAACTGGGCAATCGTTGCCGATTGGCCGCATACGGTATTTTCGGCTTCACCCTGCTTTCCAGTTGCGACCTTCGCTCAGCGCTGCGCCTGCTTTTCGATTATCCGTTGCCGCTGGGCACAGGCTTCGAGCTGAGTCTGAACGAAGAACAAGGCGTAGCGACCTTGACCGTCAGCGACACGTTTGACGTTGAGGATCAATTACGTGGGTTGGCGATCGAGTTCTGCCTGACGGCATTGCAAAGTCTCATGGCCGACTTGCTTTACCAGCCCTTGCCGATGTTGAACATCAATATCGGCTTTCCTGAATTGGCGGATGCGCACACCTATAAACGTTATTTTGAATGCCCGGTGTCGTTTGATTCGTCGCGCCCTCACTGTCTGTCTTTTGATGCTCGTTGGCTCGACCAGCCGCTGCCTTGTGCGCATTCGGTTTCCCATGCCCAGATGAAGCAACACTGTTCCCAGCTCAAGTCCCAGCTGGAAAGTCCGCGGGATTTTCTCGCCCATGTGAAATCGGCCATCTGTACCCGGTTTGATTCTGTTCCCACCCTCAACAGCATTGCCTTGAACATGGCCTGTTCAAGCAAAACCCTTCAGCGTCATTTGCGAGCCGCGGGCACCAGCTTTCATGAGTTGCTCGGCGAGGTACGCTACCAGCGCGCGCAGGAACTGCTGCTACAGCAAGTGCCTATCGCACGCATTGCTGAGCAATTGGGCTTCAGCGAGGCCGCCGCCTTCCGAAGGGCATTTCAACGTTGGAGCGGGTGCACACCTTCGCAGTATCGCTCGCAGGTCAGACACTGAAAAAGTGCGATCGCTGCGACGTTGAAGTGTCGCTTACGATCCCCTTTTTTGACCCGTTTGCGCCTTTAGCCACGCCCGCTTAAACCAGACAATCAATCGCAAGTCGCCATTATTGGCTTAACGTATTGATTGAAAGGAAAGGGCAGTGATGAAAGTGTCGATTCGCAGTTTGGCGGCAGGTATCGGAACACTGTACGCAGGGTCCAGTTTTGCATTCGACAGCTTTCAGATCGGCGATGTGTTGGTCGAACCCTCTATGACGGTAGGGGCTGCATACCTCTACCACAAGAACCAGGCATTTGGTGGCCGTACCAGCAGTATCGGGCTTGAGGTGGACCGCAGTTCCAGCCGCTTTGAAGGGTTTGTCTTGCCAGGGGTGAAGGTCACGGGTCCACAGACTGCCTACGGTACGGTGTTCGGTGGTGCCTCGGCTGTCGGCGCGATGACCCGCGGTGGTAGCGATGCCGGTGGTTTTACCCATGACAACCCGGAATCCATCGGGATGGAAACCGCGTACCTCGGCTGGAAAAGCGCGGATCTGTTCCCTTCGCTCGGTCAGGATGCGATTACCCTGAGCGGCGGCCGCCAGAACTTCATGATCGATAACGGCTTCCTGATCGGCGACGGTCATGCTGACCAGGGTAAGGATGCGGCCGCCTGGATTGGTCCGCGTACCGCGTTCACCAATACACTGATCGCCCAGTTGAACACGGGAAAAATTCATGCGGACCTGTTCGACCTGACCGCAACTCAAGATCTCGACTACGCCGATTACAAGGAAAACCTGCGCCTGCGTGGCGGTAATCTCGAATGGCGCGACACACTCGGTACCCTGGGGGCGACTTACTACCACACCATGGACGCCGACAACACGGCGCGTGACGGGGTTGATGTCTATGACCTGCGCGCCAAGGGCACGCCGTTCACGGCACTGCCGCAAGTCAGCCTGGCAGGCGAGTATGTCTGGGAGAAGGGTGGCGAAGCCAACAAGTCCGCCAATGGCTGGTACGCACAAGCCAGCTATGCCTTTACGGACGTGGCGTGGTCACCGACCCTGACGTATCGCCGCACGCAGTATTCCAACGACTACGACCCGATGACCTATGGCTACGGCGGGGAATACGGGACCTGGTACCAGGGGGAGATCGTCGGTGAATACATGTTGTTCAACAGCAACGTCGACATCGACTTGCTGAAGCTGGCCGTGCAACCACGTCAGGATGTCGCTGTAGGGTTGATGGGCTACCGGTTCCGCCTGGAGAAGGCCCCCGAGGGAGTTACCAGTCGCGACTTCGCCAACGAAGTCGACCTGTATGTGAACTGGACCATTACGCCAGCCTTGACGCTCAGTGCCTTGTACGGCGTGGCCTTGCCGGGGGACGCGGCCAAGCAGATCTACGGTGACAACGACCGCTCCAGCCTTTTTGAAACCCTCGTCACCTGGAGCTTCTGACCACTGGAGGAGGCCTGCGGCCGCTTCTTCAAATGGCCGTCATTCCTCCCTTTTCTGTCAGTTGCGAACCTGTGAATCGCGTTCGCGCGTCCCTACAGTCGATTTCATTCCTGCTGATGGTTTTTTTGAGAAAACCATCAGCGCACCCTACATTTCCAGAGGGCTCCAAACATGACTAATGCTTCCCTTGTGACTCTGCCCGGTACTGCATCCGTGGAGCAGGTCGTTGAGATCATCGAGCGCGATGGCGGCGTGATTATTGCTGACTTCATGGCTAGCGATGTACTGGTGGAGCTCAAAGCGCAGATTGATGCAGCACTCGATACCTCGAGTTTTGGTCATGAAAACTTTTTCGTCGGCACATCGACTCGTCGTGCCAGTCGCTTGTTTGCCCGATGCTCGCGCATGGTCGATGTCGTAATGCACCCCTTGTATTTTGGGGCTGCACGCAAAATCCTGCAAAAGCCTGTGGATGTGTGGTTCGGCCAGGAGCGCACGACGGTCACTCCGCAAATTCAGATCGGCATGACTCAAGCCATCCAGATTCATCCTGGCCAGGGCAAGCAACCTTTGCATCGGGACGACACCAGTTTTCTCTGGCGTCATCCGAACTATGGTCGCGAAGCCCGTTTGCAGATCATGCTGGCGATCACAGAGTTCACCGAGGCTACAGGTGCTACCAAGGTCATCCCGGGCAGCCACAAATGGGACGACGAACGTTGCCCGCAACCTGAAGAAACGGTGAACGCCGAAATGGCCGCAGGCTCGGCCCTGTTGTTCATTGGCTCGACCTACCATGGCGGCGGCACCAACACCAGCGACACGCCCCGTACGGGCCTGACCATGGGGATCGACCTGGGATGTGTGCGTCAGGAAGAAAACCAATATCTGTCCATCCCCTTCGAGACGCTCAAGGGGCTTCCGAGCGAAGTGCAACGATTGCTCGGCTGGGATGCGGGCGAGAACTTCATGGGTTGGGTGGAGCGGGGTGGCAAGATGCTCAGTCCCCATACGTTCCTGGAGTCTGAAGATGTGCTCAAGTTACTTGGGTTGGTAGTGGAATGAAGGAGCGAGCTAGCTCGCGAAGGACGTGAACAATAACGCGTTTATTCTGAAATGAATGCGTCGACCTGTAGGAGCCGGCTTGCTGGCGATCGCGAACGTGCAGTCGACATAGTTGTCGGCTGACACACCGCTATCGCCAGCAAGCCGGCTCCTACAGTAATTGACGTTTCCTCATTTTTGATTAGCAATAAAAAAAGGCGCCCGAAGGCGCCTGAAATACACCTGAACCGAGGGGCAAAGCCAGGTGAGCTGAACAAACCAGTGGAGCGTTGGTAAGGCGCAAAGTCTGTCCCGCCTCGCGATTGAGCGAGTCCGGCAATTTTAGGGGTTTGTACAGCATTGAGTAGGTGATGCTCGGCCATTTGTGGCGACGCGGTGGCCAATTGAAGCTTGCGTGAGGTTGAACACCGGCAGGCTTACTTTCGCCCGAGCAATTCTGCGAGCTGGTTATCCACCTCCCGCACCCAGTCGCCATCGATGCCGAAAAGGCCAAGGTGGCCGCTGGGGCTGCTTGACGCATGAAACGCCGCGCCCTGAATCATTTTGGCCTCGGCAAGGCACGTAGATGGCGGAAAAAACATGTCTTGGCTGATCGGCATGATTAACGCTTTGGCGGTTATGCGTCCCAGTGCAGCCCTCAAATCTCCGCCTTCAAGGAGGCTGACATCAGCAGCCCGCCATTTCTCGAGCATGGTGATCAGGTTATTCGGGTCCATGGCTGAAAAGTAGGGTTTCATGAACCCTTCAAAAAGTGCCTCGACAGTGTCGAAGCCCAGTGGCTTGTAGTGTTGCCGTTCAAAGAAATCCGCGCTCAAGCCATACAGTGTCATCAGCCTTGCGTGTTGGGCCAGCCCCGCGCTCACAGCCTGCGCGTCAACATAGTTGCCATTGTTGAACGACGGATCGGTGCGCAGCCCGTGAATGATTGCGTCGGCCATGATTTTGTTGATGTCCGAGGTGCGTGCTGTACCGGCGATGGCCGCCATGCGTTCAACCATCGAAGGGTAGCGCGCAGCCCATTCGTAGGTCTGTTGCGCGCCCATCGAGCCACCCATCACCAGGGCCAACGATGTCAGCCCCAGGTGTTCTGTCACCAATCGGTGTTGAGCGGTGACATCGTCGGCAATTGAGATTGTCGGGAAACCGGCTTTTGCGTAAGCCCCAAGAGTGTTGTGAGGCGAGCTGGAAAGGCCGTTGCCGATCTGATTGACGACGATCACGAAGTACTTGTCGGGGTCGATGGTCCTACCGGCTCCGATGAAGACATCCTGGATGATTTTGCTGGTGCCGGAGTACCAGGTGGGAATCAGTATGGCGTTGTCTTTTTTATCGTTCAGCTGGCCGTGTATCGCCACCGCCAGCTCACAATTGTGCAGCGTCTTGCCACAGGCCAGGTGCAGATCACCGATGCTGATGATTTCATAAGGGCCGTGGTTTTCAGCGTTGTAATAAGGATGCAGGCTCATTGGGCTACCCTTTATGACCAGTGGGTGAGCAGCCGGCGCTCAGGCCGGCAACTTTTTATTTGATCTGGAAATCCGCATAGGCTTGTGCCGCGACTGCCTCGCAACGCTCGCGGTAGACGTTGACGCCACCGGCATAGGCCAGCAGGCGTTTTGGTTTACCGGCGACATTGCCCCCCGTATACCAGGAGCGTGTCCTGGAGAGCAGGGAGCTTGCTGCCAGTTCGTCGTGGTGTTCGACCCATTGGTCTTGCTGGACTTTTGTGGGCTCGATGGAATGACGCTGCTTTTCTTCCAGGAAGAGAATGCAGTCGGTGATCCACTCCACCTGATGCTGCAGGCAAGTTGGGGCATTGCACAGCGCAGCGCCTGGAGACAGCGGAGCGGCCGTCATGAACAGGTTAGGGAACTTGTGAACCATGAGTCCGAGTGTGGTCTTGATGTCGCGCGACCACTCCTCGCGCAGCGATTGGTTGTTGCGGCCACGAATATCGATCTGGGTCAGGGCACCGGTGGACGCGTCGAATCCGGTGGCAAGAATCAAGACGTCCAGTTCGTGGATCTTGCCATCGGTGGTTTGAACGCCCGTTGGCACAATCCGCTCGATCGGTGCGGATTTGATGTCGATGATTTCCACGTGAGGAAGCAGGAAAGCTTCCAGATAGCGGGTGTCCAGAGGCACCCGGCGTGTGCCGAAACCATAATCGGTGGGCACCAGTTTCTTGATGAGTTCCGGGTCCTTGATGCGGTCGCTCATTTTCCGCCGGACAAATTCAGAGACCTCTTTATTGACCGCGTCATCGGTGAAGATTTCGCCATAGGAGCCTGCCCACAGTGCGAGCGAGCCATCGTCCCAGAGCATTTCCAGCACCTTGAGCCGGTCCTGGGCAGAGGCTTCGTGGTAACTGCCGTAGGTGAAGTCGAAATCGAAGCCGACGAAGCTGTTGCGAGCCAGCGCCTTGATCTCATGAAAGCGCGCCTTGAGTTGCGCGCGGTCCGCGTCGCTGTAGGTCTGATTTTTCATTGGGATCGTGTACGGCGCCGTGCGCTGAAAGACTTTCAGTGCAGCCACTTGCGGCGCGATGGTCTGGACCACCTGGATGCCGGTGGCGCCTGTTCCGACTACGCCCACGCGCTTGCCTTTCAAGTCCACGGCGGTCTTTGGCCAGCGAGAGGTGTGATAGACCTCGCCTGTGAAAGACTTTTCGCCTTCGAACAGATCCTTGAGGGGGGTCGATAAGGTTCCGGCGCAAGAGATGACGTACTTGGCGTCGATGATCGCTCCGCGATCGGTGCGTACCTGCCAACGACTTTTGCTTTCGTCAAACACGCAGGACAGTACACGAGTACTGAGCTGAATGTCCTTGCGCAAGTCATAGCGGTCAGCGACGAAGTTCAGGTAGCGCTCGGTTTCAGGCTGCGCGGGAAAACGCTCGCTCCAGTTCCAGGCATTGTTGAGTTCTTCCGAGAACCAGTACTGGTAGACATGGCTCGGAGAGTCGACTCGAGCGCCGGGGTAGCGATTCCAGTACCAGGTGCCGCCCACACTGGTGCCCGCATCGATGGCAATGACCTTGAGCCCGGCTTCGCGCAGTTTGTACAGTTGGTACAGGCCACCAATCCCGGCACCGATGATCACGGTGTCATAAATTTGTACGTCTTGAGCGGCCACAGAAGAAGCGCTATGCGCATTGGTGGTATCCATACATCCTCCAGCTATTGTTTTTATAATCGGCGAAATGTCGATGACAACCGGCTCAGGGAAAGTGACTGATGACCGGTTGATCGAAGCCTACAAAGGGCCAGAGGTGAGGTATTGAAGCGAAGGGTGGGGTTTTTTGAATATTCAGGTGATTCGATCTGCAGCCACAGGCTTTAAAGCGCTTCGTTGCAACTGTCCGGGTGTGACACCGAGTTTGGCCTTGAGCAGTCGTGACATGTGGGCCTGGTCCGAGAAACCGCATTGCAGGGCGATTTCCTTTAATGGCAAGGCTACGCTGCCCAGCAGTGCCTGCGCTCGCTTGACTCGTTCGTTTAAAACGTACAAGTGAGGAGGGCAGCCTGTGGCCTCCTTGAACGCACGCGAAAATGCCCATACGCCCATGTTGACCTGGTCGGCAAGGTTCGCGATGGAAAGGGGACTCTCCAGATGTGCCTCGATGTAGGCGTGAAGTTTACGCATTCGCGCACCGTCAAGCTTGAGCGAGGAACGGTCCGCCTGGTACTCAAGGCTTGAATAGTGCCTGAGCAAGTGCACGGACATCTGAGTCGCGAGGGCCTCGGCATACATGGCCCCCCCTGCTGCCGGATTTTGCGCCTCGGTCGTTATTGCCAAGGCAATCGAGGTGAGGACAGGATCACGGATCGCCAACAAATCGTGTAATCGGACTTCACTGACGTTACGCCCCGTCACCTCCCGCGAGACGTTCAACAACAGTTCCCGGCTCAAGTAAATATGGGACACGTCCAGGCTTTCCTGCCATCGCCAATGGGCAGGCTGAGCGATCGACAAGAGCGAGATATCGCCCGGGGAGAAGGTGTTTCGCTGCCATTCTCCAGCACATCGACGCTGCAGGGCTGCGGGTGTGTTCGAGCGTTGCAGCATGATGGCGTAATGATCGATCGCCGGTGCCGCCACCTCCCAGGCCTCCAGTTGATAGGACCGCTGGATGACCCCATGCCACCCCTGAGCGTCGCTGCTGCCCAGCATCGTGCCCTGAACCCACTCGGGCACCTGATATGGCGTGATCAACGTCGTCATGTCGAAACCCTCCTGCTCAATTTTCCGGGCTGCCGAGCTCTTGGAGTAAAGCTGCACAACGATCAGAAATTTGAAGGGCTGAATATGGCATCACCTCCCAACGGTAAACAGGTGCGATTCGGTCAATCAAACAGTCGGGGTCTCATTGCCCGCTCTACGGTTATACAGGCTGAAACCTAATGCCCGGGTCTTGGTCTTGATCAGCACTTTGGATGGGCGGTTCCGGGTTGCCTGTTGGTCACCACCTTGTCCCTTGCGCACCTGTTAATCAGAAGCCAGCTACTCGCACACTTAGTGGACGACAATGGTCACCCTAGAAGCGTTGGGCTAACAGGATCAAGACCATTGAGTGAAAAGCTGTTCTAACTTATGGAGTGGGACTCGATGATAAAAGTCAGTGTGCTGTACCCGTACCAGGAAAATGCCCGTTTTGACCATGACTACTATCGCGATATACACCTGCCACTGGTGAAGTCGCTCATGGGGGAGGGTTTGAGAAAGTACACGATAGACAAGGGCGTTTCAGGAGGGCTGCCAGGCTCCGAGCCAATCTATATTGGTATGTGCCACCTTTTCTGCGAATCATTTGAAACCTTTCAACAATGCTTCGCGCCGCACGCAGAAAAGATATACCAGGACATCGTAAATTATACTGATATCGCGCCGGTGATACAGTTCAGCGAGGTTGTAGAGGTCAACTGATCCAGGAAACCGGGTCAGGTTTTTCCCAGGTCACCGCGACCCGTAGCCAGCCATGATCCAGAGAGTTGATCAATACAAGCTACCTGGCTGGTTTCTCTGGAAGCGCCACACCGATCATCACAAACAGTGCCCGGGCAATCCAGTCGCTTTTTTTCGCTAGGCGTGACGTGTGCCGTTCTGAATTACGCTGCCGCCCGCCATGACGAGGCGGCATTGACCGTTATCCAGCTACAGCCATACCTCACCTTCCAGATGATTCTGCAATCGATGGTGGCGTTGGTGTGTATGCCCGGTTTTTCCGGTTCAAAGCTGACTGGGATCGCGCTGGACATTGCCATCTTCACTTGGGGTTGTCGCCGAGTTACCGATTTTAGCCGATTGTATTCGATAGTCATTCCGATATTAGAATCAAATACTGTATAAAGAATGTTGTTGGATGAACAGCCTGCTCGCGCACGCCCCATAAAAACAAAAACGGTAACCGCCATGTCATTTCTCAAAGGCCTCTCCATCGGCGCCAAGCTCCTCGTGCTGCCCGCAATATTTGTGCTCGCGCTCATGATCGTCTCGGGTCTGGCCTATCACGGGCTCGCCAGGCAACAAGCGGTGATCGAGGAAATCGACCAATTGCGTTTCCAGCAGTATCGCCAGGTACTGGAAACCGCGGCTGCCTCGCAGGCGGCGATGGTCGGGGCTTATGCCATAGGGGTGCGCATCCTTGAATCCAATGGCCAGGCTTCTGCCGAGGAGCTGGAGTCCTATCTGGAAGACATGCAGGCCAGTGTCGACGACATGCGAGTGGGGCTGGACAAGGTGGCCCGCGAGACGCGTCTGGGTGAGGAGGAGAAAGAACTCTACAGCGCCGTGCAGGAGCAGGCCGCCGTGGTCGGCGAAGGCCTTGCCGATTTAAAGCGCACGGCCTTGAGCGATCAGATACAGGCGGCTTCGCTGCTGGGAAGGGTGCGTGCCGACAACAATGGTTTGCAAGGTCAATTCAACCGCCTGCTGGGGTTGCAGGCGCAGCTGACCTCCGGCGCCTTTGCCAAAGCCGGCGCCATGCAACGCCAGGTGTCCCGGATGCTGGTCGCGGTATTACTCGGCGCCAGCGTGCTGGCCGTCATTGTCAGTCTTTTGTTGCGTGCCCAGATCATCCGGCCCATCCGGGAAATCGAGCAGGCGTCGATCGAGTTGCGCGATGGCGACCTGACCCGACGTGTGCGGGTCATGGGGCGAGACGAGGTTGCCCACACGGCGCAGGCATTCAACGAACTCATTGATAGCTTCCAGCAGGCCATGCGCCAGGTTGCCGGTGTCGCGGCATCGGTCGGTGCCTCGGCAGAGGAACTGGTGGGCGCCTCGGCGCGTGTGGCGCAAAGCTCCACCGCGCAGGCCGGTGCGGTGGGCGCGGTGTCGATGACCATCGAGCAGATGAGCGACGGCATTGCGGCAATCTCCAGTCATGCTCAAAGCCTGCGCAGCTGCGCCGAAGCCAGTTTGCGCGGTGCGCAGGATGGACACTTGGCCTTGTCGCGATTGCTCGAGAAAATCGACAGCGTGCGCCATGCCTTCTCCGCCATCCGCGGCTCGGTGGGCGATTTTGTCGAAAGCACGACAGCGATCACCGCCAGCATTGGTCAGGTCAAGGACCTCTCCGCGCAGACCGGCATGCTGGCGCTCAATGCAGCCATCGAGGCGGCGCGTGCCGGAGAGAGCGGGCGGGGCTTCAGCGTGGTAGCGGACGAAGTGCGTAACCTGGCACAACGCTCTGCGCTGGCAGCCAACTCGATCAACCAGTTGACGTTGAAGCTGGAGAACCAGTCCGGGATCGTCGACCAGGCATTGAGCGCGGGCACTGTGGCACTGGAAGACAGTGGCCGGCTGCTGAGTGAGTTGGAAAGCACCCTGCAACAGGCAACGGAACTGGTGGGTGACTCTACGCGCGGGGTGGACCGGATTGCCGATGCGGTGAGCGTGCAGAGCGAGGGTGGGCGGGGCATCGTGGCCAACGTCGAGCACATCGCACGCATGGCCGGCGAGGGTGATGCGATCACCCATCAGGTATCCGGAGCCGTGGTGTCTTTGCGCGAACTGTCCGATGAGCTGAATGTGGCGGTGGGACGCTTTCGTTACGAGGCCTGATTCGCCTGAGACTTCGCCGTCCTGAATATCAGCAGCAGCGGTATGACGCCAATGGATAACCACATCAGCAGCTTGAAGTCATCCAGGTAAGCCACCCAGCTGGCTTGCACAGTGATCAAGCCATCCAGTGCCGCACGCCCGCTGGCGGTCAATGGATTGAGCTGATGGTTGACAGGCCAGGCATCGAA
This sequence comes from Pseudomonas sp. PLMAX, assembly GCF_046042685.1. Taxonomy (NCBI): domain Bacteria; kingdom Pseudomonadati; phylum Pseudomonadota; class Gammaproteobacteria; order Pseudomonadales; family Pseudomonadaceae; genus Pseudomonas; species Pseudomonas sp. PLMAX. The sequence continues at coordinate 2,890,460 of NZ_CP064949.1, forward strand.
CAGGCGGTTGAAAGGCGTCACGTATGCACCGATTTCGGCATGGTTGATCTGGGTGTTTTGCGCCAGCAGCACCGTAACGATCGAGATGCCAACGCTCGAACCGACGTTGCGTGACAGGTTGTACAGGCCGGTGGCTTCGCCTCGCAAATGCGGGGGCAGGGTGGTAAAGGCGATGGTGGTCAGCGGGACGAACAACAGGCCCAGGCTCGCGCCCTGGATAAAGCCGACGTAGACGATGGTGTCGATGGACACGGCGGGCGTCCAGCCGGTCATCATGTTCATCGACCAGGCGGACAAAACCAGGCCGCAAAACAGTATCCAGCGGATATCGACCTTGCCGATGATCCTCCCCGCAAGGAACATGCTGAGCATCGTCCCCAGGCCGCGTGGCCCCATGACCATGCCAGCGGTCAGCACCGGGTAGCCCATCAGGGTTTGCAGGTAGGGTGTCATCAGTGCCAGCGAGGCCAGGTAGGTGATGCCTATGATGAAGATAAACACCACCGCCACCGAGTAGTTGCGATCCTTGAACAGCTTCAGGCTTATAAAGGGCTTGTCGTGGGTGAAGGTGTGGACAATGAAGATGTACGAAGCGACGGCGGCCACCAGCGCTTCCAGGATGATTTCCCCGGAGTCGAACCAGCCCAGTTGTTCGCCGCGGTCGAGGAACAGTTGAATCGACATGATCGCCACGCTGAGCGAGCCAAAGCCCAGCCAGTCCAGGCGTGCGGTCTTGTCGGCCGGGGTTTCCCGGATGAAGCGGGTCATGCCGATGAAGGCCAGCAACCCGATAGGCAGGTTGATGAAGAACACCCAGCGCCAGCTGAGGTGTTCCGTCAGCCAGCCGCCGAGCATCGGACCCAATACCGGACCGACCATGACCGATACCCCGAACAGGGCGACTGCCGACCCTCGGTCTTTCTGCGGGTAAATATCCAGCAGGATGCCTTGCGATAATGGCACCAATGCCGCCCCGGCCACCCCTTGCAGCAGGCGGAACAGGATGATTTCTTCCAGGGAGCGGGCGATGCCACAGAGCACCGAGGCCAATACAAAGCCGAAGATCGACCACAGCAACACGCGCTTGCGACCGAAGCGCCGGGCAAGAAATGCCGAGGGCGGCGTCATGATGGCAGTGGCGACGATGTACGAGGTCAGCACCCAGTTAATCTGATCGGCGCTGGCCGATACGCTGCCCTGCATATAGGGCAGGGCGACGTTGGCGATGGTGGTGTCCAGCGCCTGCATGACCACCGCCAGCACCACGCACAGTGTGATCAGTACCCGCAGCGGCGAGGGCGGTAGCGGTCCGGACACTTCATTCATGATGGCGTGCGAGCAGGTTTGCCAGTGGCTTGGGCAGGCCTCGTGCGGTGCCGGTGTCGATATCTACCACGGCGCTCATGCCATGGCGCAGCGCCGGTTTGCCGACAGCATCGTCGATATGGATGCGTACCGGAATGCGCTGCACGACCTTCACCCAGTTGCCCGTGGTGTTCTGGGCCGGCAGCAGGGAGAAGCTCGAACTGGACGCCGGGCTGATGCTTTCCACGGTGCCATGCCAGGTGACACCCGGATAAGTGTCTACCTCGATGGTGACGCCCTGGCCGATCCGGGCGTTGGTCAGCTCGGTTTCTTTCGGCGACGCCGCGACCCACAGTTGCTCGCTGGAGACCAGGCTGAAGCCCGATTGGGGTGGTTGCAGATACGCGCCCACTTGCAGCGAGTCAACGTTGGTGACGACGCCGTCGAACGGCGCGATAACCACTGAATTTCGCAGGTTGCGTTCGGCTTCATTCAGTGCCGCCAGCGCTTGCAAATAGGAAGGATGCTGCTGAAGAGGTCTGTCGAGGCGTCCACCCAGTTGGGCCAGCGCGGCGGCGGCCTGGGCCTTGGCGACCGACACTTGCTGACGGGTATTGTCGAGGTCCTGGTGGGCGTCGTCGTAGATAGTCCTGGAGACGGCGGCAACGCTGACCAGCTTTTCCAGCCGTTGCAGATTGGTCTGGTAAAACGGCAATCTGGCTTCAGCCTGGGCGATCTCGGCCAGCGATTGGTTGTAGCTGGCCTTGAGGTAGAGGATCTGGTTGCGCGCTTTTTCCAGCTGCGCCCTGGCGCTGGCCACGGTGATTTCGAAGGGCTCGGGTTTGAGGCGGAACAACACCTGGCCTTTGCTCACGGTCTGGTTGTCACTGACTTCAATGGCCGCGACGATCCCGGCGACATCGGTGGAAACCCCCACCCGCTCGGCCTGGATGTAAGCGTTGTCGGTACTCACGACCTGGCCACCCAACACATACCAGGCGGCGCAGGCCACGACACTGATCGGCGCCAGCAAAAACAGGCCGATGCGCCAGCGTTGGCGCGCCGTGCCAAGCGGTTCTTGAGCATCGCCATCAAGGGCGGAAGCCTCGGGCGCCTGCATCCGGGTTTTTTCCACGGGCTCGAGCGGTCGGGCTTCGGCGTGCACGGCAGGGCGCTGCAATGTCGGCTCAGCCATGTTTCACCTCGCGCGCAACGTCTTGGAGGACAAAGCCGAGGGTGGATTGGGTCATCGTCAGCGCACCTTGGAGTTAATGAGCAAGCTAATGGTAATCAGGCTTATGGATTGCTCGCTAGTTATTTTCATTAAAACATGATCACTTAAAGAAAAAATGTCCATTTTTAGGTGGTTTATAAGGCTGGAATATGCTTCTGGATCCGAGGTTTTTCGGCGTTGTGGCTGATTATTGCCGATTTGGCTGGCTATGGATAATTTAGACATAAAACTAAAAACTGTTGAAACATTGTTGCTCTATCTTCCACTAAGCACTACCGTTAGCGCTGACTGCGTTCAACGCAATTGCCCAAGACCAATAACAAAGAGGCTGCCCGATGATGACCCCAGGCTGGTGGGCCATGGCGCTTTGCGAGGCCGTGAATGATCAAGTGCCATTGGCCGTGGCCTTTGCCGGCGAGGAACTGGTCCTGTTCCGAAACGCAGCCGGCCAGGCCTTTGCCCTGGAAGACCGTTGCCCACATCGGCGGGTGCCGCTGGCTTTGGGGCGAGTCGTCGAGTCCGGTCTGCAGTGCGGTTATCACGGCTGGACCTTTGATGGCGCCAGTGGTGGCTGTACGCAGATCCCCAACCTGCATACCGATGAGCGTGTGCCTGCACGTTATGCCGCGCGTGCCTTTGCGGTCAGCGAGGCGAATGGTTTTGTCCATGTGTGGTTGGGTGAAGGGGCACCGCAAGGGCAATTGCCCAGCAGCGACTACCAACCGGGCGGACGCGAATTTACCGGTTCAACCATCGTCAATATGAGTCATGACCAATACCTGGATGCGATGCTCGACGGCCCGGAATGCTTGCTCGGGTTTGCCCATGTGCGCCTCACCGATTTTTTCCTTGGTGATCTGCGCAGCGAGCAGGGGCGGGTGGTTCTGGAGCGAGGTGCGGTATGGACCACACAAATCCTGCCTTCGCAGTTTGTGGTGGATTACCCCTTGATTGTGCGCACCGCCGTCCCCTTGAACGGCGGTACCGTTCGGGTGGATCTGCTGAGCGAAGATGAATTGCCGCTGGTGACGCTGATGATCGCGACCGGTGCCAACCGTCGTGGCACAACCAGTTTGTGCTGGCGTGGTTTCGTGCATGAGCAGGTACACCTCAGGGCACCCCTGCGGTGGCGTCTGGCCCGTCTGCGCAAACTGGCGCCGTTCCAGGTGAAAAGCCTGATCGACGGCGCAGCCGTCGCGGCCTTGTTGCAAACCTCATCCCGCGAACTGCGTGAGTTGCGCCAACCGCGCCTGATTCCCGTCAGCGCCGTCGTCTGAGCACAGGAGTTCCCACCATGCATGCCGTGCCTTCCTCCACCGATACGATCCCTGGCAAAGTGCGGGGTGACTGGACGCCGATCAACTACGACCTGCGTGACACCTGGTTCCCGGTGTCCCACAGCCGCGACCTGAGTGCGCGGCCCATTCGCCGGATCATTCATGCCCAGCCCTATTACCTGTGGCGCGACAACGGGCGTGCGGTGGCGGCCGAGTTTAACCCTCGTTTCCCCCATAAAGAGCTGACACTCACAGCGTTTACCGGTGGGCGGGGCTTTTATCCGCTGGTCGAGCGCTACGGCTACATCTGGGTCTGGTACGGCAACCCGGACGCTGCCGACATGCAGTTGCTCCCGCATATTCCGTTTCTACCTGAGGACGGCAGTCTTCCCGGTTACACCCAGCGTACCGTGCGGTTTGACGCGACCTCGGCGCTGTCGGTGGAAAACCTGATTGACCTGACCCATGCCGATTTCCTGCATGCCAATACCATTGGCGACGGTATAAGCGAGTCGGACGTGGTGGAGGTGCAATGGACCTCCGAAACCGTGACCCGCACCCGTACCGTGGCGCAAAAGTCAGTGGCGCCCATCATGCGCTGGGTCGGCGGCGTGCGCGCCAGGTACCAGGATTTTCGCGCCGTGCTGCACATTCATCTGCGCAGCAACGTATGCATCTCCTATCCGCGCTTTCGCCCCGGTTACGACGTGCCCAACCTTCAACCCTTCCTGCCGGTGGGCAAGCATCGCTCGCGGTGTGACGTGACCTTCAACACCACTGCTGCACCCGCACCTTTTCGTTATGTGATGCCGCGCATCAACTACATCATCCAGCCCCAGGACAACTCGGTGGTGCGCCCGCAAAACCAACGTTATTTCGAGGTCGACCCACGTCGCGACCTGCACTCGCGCTTTGATACGCCGGGTACCCGTTATCGCTACCAGATGGAGCAGTTGGTCGAACGCCAGCGCGCCGGCCAATTCGCCTACGGCAGCGATGCTGAGCCCGGGCGCGACATCACGGCCTTGCTCGGCATGAACGACTGACGCCAATGCACGAGGAGTGCTGCAATGGATTTGGGTATCGGCGGGCGTATTGCGGTGGTGTGCGCATCTTCTCGAGGACTTGGCAAAGCCTGTGCGCTGGCATTGGCGCAGGAGGGCTGCGAAGTGCTGATCAATGGCCGCGACGCCGAGAGCCTGGCACACACTGCGCAGGACATCTTGCGCAGCACTGGTCGGCTGCCGCGCACCGTGGTGGCCGACCTGTCCACTGCAGCCGGGCGACAGACGCTGCTGGCCGCGAGTCCGGTGGTGGATATTCTGGTGACCAACAACGGCGGGCCAGAGCCGGGTCGTCTTGAAGACTGGGACCACACAGCCTGGCTGGCGGCCATTGAGGCCAATATGCTTTCAGGCATTCTGCTGATTCAGGCGCTGGTCGGCGGGATGCGCGAGCGGGGGTTTGGCCGCATCGTCAATATCACTTCGGCGATGGTCAAGTCACCACGCCTGCCACTGGGATTGTCCACGGCGGCGCGTGCAGGGCTCACGGCTTTCTGCAAAGCCCTGTCCGTCGAGGTCGCCCGGGATAACGTGACCATCAATAACCTGCTGCCCGAGCGTATTGAAACTGACCGCCTGCGTTTCATGACCGAGCAGTTGGCCAAGCATCGCCATCTCAGTGTGGAGCAGGCGCGGTTGGAAATGCTCAAGCCGATAGCAGCGCGCCGATTTGGTCAGCCGAGTGAATTTGCAGCGGCCTGCGCATTTCTTTGTTCGGCCCAGGCCGGCTACATCACCGGGCAAAACCTGCAGATCGACGGCGGCAGTTACTCCGGGTTGATCTAGCAGAGCCGATGATTTTTCCAGTCGGCCGGCGGCTCTTCGCTGGCGTCAAAGTCGAGTTCGACTTCAACGCCGTTGGGGTCCTGCATGAACAGCTGCCAGGTGCGTTCAGAGCCTGGAGCGCGAATGATCCTGAAGCTCACGCCATGCTCGCCCAGGTGCTTGCACATCGTCTGCAAGCCGCTTGCATGAAAAGCCATATGGTCGAGAACGCCCCGTCGCGGCTGCGGCATTTTCGTTACACCCACCACATGCAGCACTGGCTGGTTTCCGGCGTAAAGCCAGAACCCGGGAACCGGGAAGGGCGGACGTGGCCCCTCGAGCAAACCCAGTACCTCGACATAAAAATCCCGTGTTGCCTGCAGGTGGTCAGAGACGATAGTGAAGTGGTCCATGCGCAGGATCATAGCGAGGCCCTTGATCGGCTTATTGGGTGTGTTTGAACGTATTATTAATTAGTGTTCATATTAAGACTTATTATTCTATATTCGGAATACTAATCTATCTATGGAATTTTGTTGTGATGGCTTAGGGTGACGCCATGGATTCGTTCTGCAGCTTTGCTGCAGAACGCTTTGAGCAGAACTCGCCACTGAAAGGTGCTATATGAGCCAGGCAATCCTTGAAGGTATTCGCGTCATCAGCCTGTGTTCAGGCATTGCCGGTTCAGCCGCCGGCCTGCAACTGTGTGAAGCGGGTGCCGAAGTGGTTATGGTTGAATCACCTGGCAACCCGGCCAGAGATCACCAGGCGCTCTTTGCGGTGCTCAATCGCGGCAAGCGCAGTGTCACCCTTGAACTGCAAAACCCTGCCGACCACCAGCAGTTGCGGTTACTGCTGGCCAGCGCCGATGTGCTGCTGCACGACTTCACCCCGGCAGTGGCGCAGACCCATGGCCTGGCAGACGCACTGCTCGCCGCAGACTTCCCGCGATTGGTTGTCTCTGCGATCAGCGGCTGGCCCCAACGGCATGCGCTGGCGAATGCCATTCCACGGGAGACACTGATCCTGGCGCGCCTGGGCCTGCTGGATGAGCAGCCCGCGCATCGCCCCGGCCCGGTGTTTGTGCGCATGCCGTTCGCCAACTGGCTGGCCTGCTGGCTGTGCGTGGTCGGGGTGATGGCGCGGTTGCTGGCGCGCGACCGTGACGGCTGTGGCGGCATCGCTCATACGAGCCTGGCCCAGGCGGCCCTGGTGCCAATGACCATGCATTGGAACCGGGCGCAAACGCCGACCGCGGCCTTTGCCAAGGGCCTGGATAAACACATTCCGATTCCATTGCACCAGTGCGCCGATGGTCGCTGGCTGCATGTGCACTACTCGCCAGACCAATCTCCGTGGATGGCCGAAGCGCTCAGCGAACTGGGCGAAACCGAAGTGGCTCGCCTGAATTCGCTTTGGCCACCCAGCCATGTGGCGCCCAACTTCGGCGCCAACAAGGCCATTATCGCCACACGACCGGCCCAGGACTGGGTCGAACATTTCTGGCAGCACGACGTGGCCGCGCAAATTGCCGGCGCCTTTGGCGATATCTACTTCGACGAGCAGGCGCGCCTCAATGGCTATGTGGTTGAAGTTGACGATGTACAACTGGGCAAGACCCTGCAACCGGGCCCGGCCTGGCAGGTGCAGCCACCGGCGCGAGTCGGCGCCAGTGCACCACTGGCGGGTGAGTGGAACGCAGAACTGCCAGACGCTGATGCATTGCTCGCAGTGCAAGGCCGCGAGCCGGGTCCCGCGCCATTGCCACCGCTGCATGGCTTGAAAGTCCTGGATCTGGGCGCCTACCTGGCCGGGCCGTTTGCCTGCATGCTGCTGGCGGACCTCGGCGCCGAAGTCATTAAGATCGAAGCACCCAAGGGCGATGCCATGCGCCGCCTGGAGCGGATTTTCAGTGGTACCCAGCGGGGCAAGCTGGGGGTTGCGCTGCAATTGGGTGATCCGCAAACCGAGCCCGTCGTCGAGGCGCTGGCACGTTGGGCCGATGTGGTGCACCACAACATGCGGCTGCCGGCCGCACGCAAACTCAAGGTTGACTACGAGCACCTCAAGGCGCTTAACCCGCAGTTGGTCTATTGCCATGTCAGCGCCTACGGGGCGACCGGTCCGCGTGCGGATTGGCCAGGCTTCGACCAACTGATGCAGGCCTCCTGCGGCTGGGAGGTCGAGCAGGGCGGGGAAGGGCAAGCGCCGATGTGGCTGCGCTTTGGCGTGGGGGATTTTTTTGCCGGATTATCCTCGCTGTATGCCTTGCTCCTGGGGTTGTACGAGCGCAACCGTAGCGGCGCCGGGCAAATGGTCAGCTCTTCATTGTTGGGCGCCACGTTGCTGTCGATGAGCGAAGCGGTGGTGCTGGAGGACGGCAGTCTCACGCCTGTCGCCCATATGGATGCGCAACAGACGGGGTTGAATGACGCACACCGCCTCTATCAGTGCAGCGATGCCTGGCTGGTGGTGGCAGCGCTGCAGCCTGATGAAATTCAGCGTTTCACCGCACTGGTGGGCAGTCGGCCCGAGGATTATTTCGCAGATCTGACCCGGCAAGCGGCACTCGCAGCACTGGCTGGCGTGCAGGTTCCTGCGCAGGCCGTGCTGGAGGCGCAGATGGATGTGTTTCTCGACAGCCCCGAACACGCTGCCGCGGGCCTGCACGCCCATTATTCCCATGCGGTGTACGGCGACCTGCAACAGATTGGCGCGTTCTGGGATTTCGGCAATTTGCCGTTGTCGCTGAATCGCCCACCACCGGCCCTGGGCCAACACACCCGGCAAGTCCTGGAACGACTCGGCTTTACCAACAGCGAACTGCAGCACTTGGCCTCGGCGGGTTTGGCTGCGCTGTAACGGCGGGCCTGTTGCTCGGCGGCATTCATCGACAAGCACAAGGAACACCTATGTACGAGTTGGACTTCAGCGGCAAAACCGTGCTGGTGATCGGCGGTTCCAGTGGCATCGGCAATGGCATTGCGCAGAACTTCCGCCAGCGCGGTGCCGAGGTGCACGTCTGGGGCACACGAGCCTCGGCAGCGGCTTATCAGGATTCACCTGACTCTGATCTCGAAGGCCTGCACTACACCCAGGTCGATGTCGCGGACGCGGCGTTGATTGAAGCCGCCAGCGTACCCTTCACCCGCCTGGATGTGCTGGTGCAGGCACAAGGCACGGTGCTCTACGACCGTCAGGAATTTCTCACCGAAGGCTTCAAGCGCGTACTCGACGTCAACCTCACCAGCCTGATGGTGTGCGCGCAGAAGTTTCACCCGCTGTTGATGCAGGCCAAGGGTTCGATGATCACCGTCAGTTCCGCTGCCGCCTTCCACTCCACGCGTGGCAATCCGGCCTACAACGCCTCGAAAACCGGTGCTTTTGGACTGACTCGCACCCTGGCCGAAGCCTGGGCGCGTGACGGCATCCGGGTCAACGGCATTGCCCCCGGGTTGGTGGAAACCAAGCTGACACGGGTGACCACCAGCAACCCCAAGCGCCTCGAAGGCGCGTTGCGGGCCATTCCTCAAGGGCGCCTGGGCACGCCCCAGGACATGGCCAACGTGGCCCTGTTTCTTGCCTCGCCGCTGGCCAGCTATGTGCTTGGCCAAACCCTGTTGGTCGACGGCGGCATGCTGCTGGCCTGATCGCTATTTGCTAGGAGACACACCATGGCCTGGGACTTTCAAACCGACCCCGAGATACAGGCGGAACTGGATTGGATCGAGCAGTTTGTACGTGAGGAAGTCGAGCCCCTCGATCATGTGCTGGGCAGCCCGTGGAATATCCACGATCCGTTGTTCAAGCTACTGGTCAAACCGCTGCAAGCGCAGGTGAAGGCACGCAAGTTGTGGGCGTGTCACCTGGGCCCGGAGCTTGGGGGAGCCGGGTATGGCCAGGTGCGCCTGGCATTGATCAATGAGATTCTCGGCCGTTCGCTGTTTGGCCCGATTGTGTTTGGTTGCCAGGCCCCCGATTCAGGCAACGGGGAAATCCTCGCCCATTACGGCACCCCGGCGCAGAAGCAGCGCTACCTGCAACCGTTGCTCGATGGCGATATCGTGTCCTGCTTCGCCATGACCGAGCCGCAAGGTGGCGCGGATCCCGCCGTGTTCACTACCGAAGCGGTGCGCGATGGCGATGACTGGCTGCTGAGCGGCGAAAAATGGTTCGCCTCCAATGCCCGATACGCAGCGTTCTATATCGTGATGGCGGTCACCGATAAAAGCGTATCGGTGTATGAAGGCATGTCGATGTTCATCGTCGCCGCTGACGCGCCCGGGGTGAGCATTATCCGTAACGTCGGTATCGCCGATGACCCCGCCGCCACCCATGCTTACCTGTCATTCGACAAGGTGCGAGTGCCTGCGGGCGACATGCTCGGTGCGCCCGGCCAGGCATTTGTCGTGGCTCAGGTGAGGCTCGGTGGTGGTCGCGTGCACCACGCCATGCGGGTGATCGGTCAGGCGCAAAAAGCCCTTGATGCACTCTGTGAGCGGTCCCTGTCGCGCAGTACCCAGGGCAGCCGCCTGGCGGACAAGCAAATGATCCAGGAAAAAATTGCCGATTCGTGGATCGAACTGGAGCAGTTTCGCTTGCTGGTGATGCGTACGGCGTGGCGCATCGATCAGTACCAGGACTACAAGCGGGTGCGCAAGGACATCGCCGCGGTGAAGGCTGTCATGCCCAAGGTGTTGCATGACATCGCCGCACGAGCCCTGCATGTTCATGGCTCGTTAGGCGTCAGCGAAGAAATGCCCTTTACCGGCTACATCGTACGCTCCTTCCAGATGGGACTGGCCGATGGGCCTACCGAGGTGCACAAAGTCACGGTGGCCAAACAGCTGCTGCGCGACTATCAGCCCTGCGACGAGTTGTTCCCCGATTACCATCGGCCCACCGCCGCGGCCCGCGCCCGGGAAAAATACGCCGAGGTGCTGGCCGGGCTCGGCGAGCGCCACCCATGAACGACTGGGAGGGTCTGGTCGACCTCAAGCGCCTGGCCGACTGGATGGATAGTCAGAACCTGCAGCGCGGCCCTATCGAGGTCCCGATACGCTTGACCGGAGGCACGCAGAATCTGTTGCTGCGCTTTCGGCGCGGTACGCGTGAGTTCGTGCTGCGTCGGCCTTCCCGGGAATTGCGCGAAGTCGGCGGCAAGACTATTGCCCGTGAAGCACGTTTGCTCAAGGCATTGTCGGGGTCGCAAGTGCCCCATGCCGGTTTGATTGCCAACTGTGCTGACCCAGGCGTTCTGGGCGCCAGTTTCTACTTGATGGAGCCGGTACAGGGTTTCAATCCCAATTGCGCGGCCGGTTTGCCGGCGCCTCATGCTCAACGGCCTGATATGCGCCGGCGCATGGGGCTAGCCATGGTCGATGCACTATTGCGCCTGGGGGAAATTGATTACCAGGCGGTAGGTCTGGCGGATTTTGGCCGGCCTGAGGGTTTTCACCAGCGTCAGGTCTCACGCTGGCTGGCGCAGCTGGACAGTGTCAAAGACTATCCCGGTTGGCCCGGGGCCAAGGGGCTGCCAGGGCTCGATCGCTTGGCCAAGTGGTTGAGCGAGCATTGTCCGCAGCAGTTCCAGGCCGGTGTCCAGCACGGTGACTTTCACCTGTCCAATGTCATGTTCCGGCACGACTGTGGGGAGCTGGCCGCGGTAGTCGATTGGGAGCTGGCAACTATCGGTGATCCGTTGCTCGATCTCGCCTGGTTGGTGGTGACCTGGCCCGGTGTCGATGGTCGTGGCGCCGGCACCATCGAAGTGCATCCCTGGGACGGCTTCTGCAGCAGCGATGAGTTGGTCGCCCATTACCGTGCCGGCAGCTCACGTTCTTTGGCTGACTTCACCTGGTACCTGGTGTTAGCGGGTTTCAAGCTCGGCATCTTTCTCGAGGTCAGTCATGCACGCGCCTGTGCAGGTAAAGCCTGCAGGGTTACCGGTGAAAAACACCACGCCTCGGCGCTGCGCCTGTTCGCTACGGCGCTGCAACGCATCGAGCAACTATCCTGATAAATCCACACAAGAGGAACAGCCCATGCAACTGGCCGGTAAGCGGATCATCGTCACGGGAGGCGCCCGCGGTATTGGCGCGGCAGTGGTCAAGGCGTTTGTAGAGGAGGGTGCCCATGTCATCAGTCTCGACCTGGGCGCGGTCGCCTCGATAACGGGTGACGGTGGTGGTTGGGCGCACTCGCGAGTCTGCGACATCGCTGACAGCCATTCGGTGGACGCGGCCTTTGCCTGGGCCAGCGAACAGCTCAACGGATTGGACGTGCTGGTACACGCGGCGGGCATTGCGCCCAATGCCAGCGCCGAGAGCATCACGTTGGACGAGTGGGAAAGGGTTTTTGCGGTCAATACCCGTGGCACTTTCCTGACCAACCGAGCGGCCTATGAACGGCTCAAGGGCAGCGGTGGGCGGATCATCAATTTCGCCTCTGCCGCAGGCGTGCTCGGTCAGCCCGGCAAGGCCCATTACGCCGCGAGCAAGGGCGCCGTGCTGGCCTGGACGCGCACGGTAGCGCGGGAATGGGGCCCATTGGGCATTACCGTCAACGCGATCGCGCCGGCGATGTGGACGCCGATGTACGACGCCACCCGCGGGAGTATGAGTGCCGAGCAATTGCAGCAACACGATGCGTACATGGCCGGCCAAGTGCCAATCGGCGGAAAGCTGGGCGAACCGGCCCGGGACCTGGCCCCTGTGCTGGTGTTTCTTGCCGGCGATGGTTCGCGGTTTGTCACCGGTCAGACGCTGGTGATTGACGGCGGGATGATGATGCTCAGTTGAGTGGCAGGGGGTGTGCCTGGGCAACCCGGGCACAGGTGCCTAGCGACCGCGGATCAACTGCAAAAACTCCTGGCGGGTATTGTACGACTCGCGGAACGCGCCGAGCATTACCGAGGTGCTCATCACCGAGTTCTGCTTCTCCACACCGCGCATCATCATGCACATGTGTTTTGCCTCGATCACCACCGCCACCCCGGCGGCATCGGTCACTTGGGCAATGGCGTCGGCAATCTGGCGAGTCAGGTTTTCCTGGATCTGCAAACGGCGGGCGAACATATCGACAATCCGCGCGATTTTCGACAGCCCCAGCACTTTGCCCGTCGGTATATAGGCGACATGGGCCTTGCCAATGAACGGCAGCAAATGGTGTTCGCACAGGGAGTAGAGTTCGATGTCCCGGACGATGACCATCTCATCGTTGTCCGATTCGAACAATGCGCCATTGACGATCTGTTCGAGGCTTTGCTGGTAGCCATGGCAGAGGTACTGCATGGCTTTTGCCGCGCGCTTTGGCGTGTCCAGCAGACCTTCGCGCTCTGGATCTTCACCTACGCCGTGGAGGATCTCACGGTAATTTCTGGCCAGTTCTTCGTTCATGGTTTGACCTTGCTGAATTAACCAACATCCCGGGCTGTACAAGGTGTAGCCCGGGCAAGGCTTACAGTTGAGTGACGGCGATTTTGCCGTTGCCCTGGCTGGCGTCATGGAATTGTCCGCTCGATCCATTACGCCACTGCACCAGCAACTGCGCCTGACGCTGTTGCGCGTGGTCGAGGAACCGCTCCTTCACCGGACCATAGCCACGAACGCTTTCAGGCAGCTCTACCAATTCTTGGGCCAGGGCCTGTTTTTCGGCAGTCAAACCCGTCAGCACCAGGTCGAGGATGCGTTCGTAGTTGGCCAACCAGTTGCGTTCCACCTTGCGTTCATGGGTACGACCGAACGGATCAAGCCAGGTATTACGCAGGAACTTGAGCTTGGCCAGCAGCTTGAAGCCTTGCAGCATCCACGGACCGAAACTGCGTTTTTTCGGTTCGCGGCCGGAGCCGTTATCGTTCAGCAGCGGCGGGGCCAGGTGGAAGCGCAAGCGATAATCGCCTTCGAAGCCGGCCTGGATTTTTTCCAGGAATTGGCCATCGGTAAACAGGCGCGCCACTTCGTATTCATCCTTGATCGCCAGCACTTTGAAGTAGTAACGGGCAACACTCGCCGACAGCTTGCCGGGTTGTCCAAACAGTGCGGTTTCCGCCTTGATGAATTGCTCGACACGATGCCGATAGCGTTGGGCATAGGCGTAGTTCTGGTACGCAGTGAGAAACTCCATGCGCCGTGCCAGCGTTTCTTCCAGGCTTTGCGACAGTAAGCGGTCCGGGCTTTGCACCTTGCCGGCTTGCAGTTTGCGTAAAACCCGTGGCAAGTCATGGGCGCTGCACCGGCCCCAGTCAAAGGCCGAGAGGTTGAAGGGCACCGCCGTCCCATTCAGTTCGATGGCCTGTAGTAGCGCCGCTTTACCCACCGGCAACCAGCCTTTCTGGTAGGCATAGCCGAGCATGAAGGTGTTGGTGGCAATCGAATCACCCAACAACGCCGTGGCAATTTTGCTGGCGTCGATAAAGTCCGCCTGGTCGGAGCCCACTGCTTCGACAATTTGTGCCGACATGCTCTGGGTCTGGAACTTCGGGTCCGGGTGCTTGAGCAAATCACCACTTTCCGCTTGCTGGGCGAAGGTGCGCACAAAAGCGCTGGTAATGCTTTCCTCGCTGTTGACCACGGCATGGGTGACGCCGTGACGCAGCTTGGACAGGGTTTCGGTGTTGGCGCTGACCACCAGGTCGCAACCGAGCAGCAGGGCGGCTTCACCTTCGGCAATCCGGGGTGCGAACAGCTGTTCCTGGTGCGCGGCGATGCGGATGTGCGACCACACCGCGCCACCTTTTTGCGCCATGCCGGCCATGTCCAGATTGAGCGTGCCTTTACCTTCGATGAACGCCGCCATCCCCAGCAGTGCGCCGATGGTCACCACGCCCGTACCGCCCACGCCAGTGATCAGGATGCTGTAAGGCTCATCCAGCGCGACGGTCGCGGGCGTCGGCAGGTCCCACACGTCATCCTTCGCGGCCCCCAGGGCCTTGGGTTTGCGCAAGGTGCCACCTTCGACCGTGACAAAACTCGGGCAAAAACCGTTGAGGCACGTGAAGTCTTTGTTGCAAGAGGACTGGTCGATTTCCCGCTTGCGGCCGTACTCGGTGTCCACCGCCACCACCGACATGCAGTTGGACTTGCTGCTGCAATCGCCACAGCCTTCACACACCGCTTCGTTGATCACCACCCGACGTGCCGGGTCCGGGAACTTGCCGCGTTTACGCCGCCGGCGTTTTTCCGCGGCACAGGTCTGGTCGTAGATGATTGCCGACACGCCCTGGAACTGGCGCAGCTGGTCCTGCACTTCGTCCATCTTGTCGCGCCGCAGCACCGGCACGCCGTCTGCCAGATCACGGATGTGCTGGTATTTCTCGACATCGTCGCTGACGACCACAATCCGCTGCACACCTTCGGCCGCGAGTTGCCGGCTGATCTGCGCGACGCTTAGGCTGCCGTCCACGGGTTGTCCGCCGGTCATGGCGACGGCATCGTTGTAGAGAATCTTGTAGGTAATCTGCACCTTCGCCGCGATGGCAGCCCGAATCGCGAGGATACCCGAGTGGAAATAGGTGCCGTCGCCCAGGTTGGCGAAGACGTGTTGGGTCTTGGTGAAAGGCGCCTGGCCGATCCACGCCACGCCTTCGCCGCCCATCTGGCTGAAGGTCTGGGTCTGCGGATAGATCCAGGCCGCCATGTAGTGGCAGCCGATGCCGGCCAGCGCCCGGCTGCCCTGCGGGACCTTGGTCGAGGTGTTGTGCGGGCAGCCGGAGCAGTAGTGGGGTACGCGTTCCATCAGGTTGCTGAATTGGCCTTTGCTGGCCAATTGCGCGTCCAGCACCGCCAGGCGCACTTGCAGCGGGCCATTTTGATGCACATGCAAAATACGCTTGGCCAACGCGCGGGCAATCATCGCCGGCGTCAGGTCGTTGATGGCGGGCAGCAACCAACCGGTGTGCGGCAGGCTCCATTCACCCTTGTCGTCAAACTTGCCGACGATGCGCGGGCGTACGTCTTCGCGCCAGTTGTAGAGTTCTTCCTTGAGCTGGTACTCGATCATGTGGCGTTTTTCTTCGACCACCACGATTTCTTCCAGGCCCTCGGCAAACTGGCGCACGCCTTCGGCTTCCAGCGGCCAGACCATACCGACCTTGTACACGCGCAGGCCGATCTGCTGTGCGAGAGTTTCATCGATACCAAGGATTTTCAGCGCCTGGCACACGTCGAGGTACGACTTTCCGGAAGTGATGATGCCGATGCGCGCTTTTGGTGAGTCCATCACGATACGGTCGAGACGGTTGACCCGGGCGTAGGCGAGGGCGGCATACAGTTTGTGTTCCAGCAGGCGTTGTTCTTGCGCCAGGGGTGGGTCAGGCCAGCGGATATTCAAGCCGCCTTCGGGCAACGGGATATCAGGAATAATGGGTTGTACTCGGTGAATGTCGATGTCGACCACGGCCGCGCTTTCCACGGTATCGGCCACCGCCTTGAGCGCAACCCAGCAACCGGAGTAGCGCGACATGGCCCAGCCGTGCATGCCGTAGTCGAGGTATTCCTGTACGCCCGATGGCGCCAGTACCGGCATCATCACCGCTTTGAAAATGTGCTCGGTCTGATGCGGCAGCGAGGAGGAACGGGCGCCATGGTCATCACCGGCAATCGCCAGTACACCGCCGAACTGTGAGGTGCCAGCAGCGTTGGCGTGACGGAACACGTCGCCACAACGGTCGACGCCCGGCCCCTTGCCGTACCACATGCCGAACACGCCGTCGTAGGTCGCGCCTTCAAAGAGATTGACCTGCTGCGTACCCCAGATCGAGGTGGCGGCAAGATCTTCGTTCATGCCCGGATGGAACACCGTGTGGTGCTCCTTGAGATAGTCGCGGGCCTTCCACAGGGCCTGGTCGAAACCACCCAGCGGCGAGCCGCGGTAGCCGGAAATGAACCCGGCGGTATTCAAACCATTGGCCAGGTCGCGCTGGCGCTGCATTAGCGGCAGACGCACCAGCGCCTGAATCCCGGTGAGTAAAACTTTTCCGCTGTGCTGGATGTATTTGTCATCCAGGGACGGGGACGCACTCATGCTCATCCTCCAGGCTTTATTGTCATGGCGGCGCCACGAGAGCGGCGTTGCCTAGTTATTGGCCGAGTCTAGGGAGGGGGGGGTGGATCGTAAAATCACAAAAACAGCGGGGTGGTATTGGATATGTGAATACCGCAATGCGAGGTGTTTTTAACGGCTATGGGTATCGCTCACGCAGCGGCCAATAGCGTTGGAGCATTTGACCAATATCAAATGCATTTCAGCAATGCTCCCAATCGTTGTGCCTGAACCTCCCTGTCCCGTTTACTTCAGCCATACCGAATGCCCTAAGGCCAGCGCTCATCGGCACGGTTGAAAAGGCGCGATTGATACGGCCCGGCGCTTCGGCTGCCAATAACAAAAAGAATGGGAAGGGAGTGCTGATGATCGACGCAAAACCAAAGCCGTTAAGCCTGGCCATCTGGCTCAGTGTGATCGGGTGTGCCTTGTCCGTTGGCAACAGTCAGGCTGCCGAGTTCGATACCGGTAATCCGGACCTGACCGCGCGTTGGGACAACACCGTTCGCTACAACCTCGGCCTGCGGGCCGAAGGCCGCGACAATGCCTTGGCCAACAACGCCACCTACGACGAGTCCGATGCCAAGTTTCGAGACAAGGGCGATTTAGTGACCAACCGTGTCGACCTGATGAGCGAAGTAGAGGTGGCCTACAAGAAATACAACGGCTTTCGCATCAGTGGCGCTGCCTGGTACGACCAGGCGTACGAAGACACAGATGTCGAGACCAGCCCTGGCAATGTCTTCTACCCCGGCGCATTTCCAGGTACCAGTACGCCGAGCTATACCAACGGCCACTACTCCAGCTTTACCAAGCGCTACCACCGCGGACCCAGCGGCGAATTGCTGGACGCCTTCGCGTTTACCCGCTTCGACCTCGGCGACATTCCGGTCAGCGTGCGTGCCGGCCGGCACACCGTGTATTGGGGCAATGGCCTGCTGATTGCCGGGCATGCCATTTCCTACTCACAGGCTCCCTTGGATGGGCGCAAGGCGGTGAGCAATCCCGGCACCGAGACGCGCGAAATCTTCCTGCCATTGACGCAAATTTCCACCCAGGCACAGGTCACTGACCAGTTGTCGCTGGCGGCGCAATATTTCTTCGAATGGGACACTACGCGTGCGCCTGAGGGCGGCACTTATCTGGCCTCCGCCGACATCGCACTGGAAGGTCCGGACCGCTTTCCGTTGTTCAGTGGTTTCACCCGGCCATTGATCGATCCGCTCAAACCCAAGGACTCGGGCAACTGGGGCGTGATGGGTACCTACAGCTTCGACTATCTGCACTCCGAGGTCAGCCTGTACTACCGAGAGTTCGATGACTACAACCCGTGGGGCTTGCAAGTGGCGCCGACCTTCGCCCGTTATGTCTACGCCGAGAACGTCAAGCTCTATGGCCTGGGTTACTCCGCAGGGCCGGTACTGGGGGGCGGCTCCGTGGGGGTAGACCTGTCGTATCGCCAGAACACTTCCCTGATCTCCAGCAATATCAGCACCGCCGACAACCAGGGCGCCCGTGGCGACACGTGGCACATGGTGGTTAACAGCCTTTGGTTGCTGCCGCGTACCCAGTACTTCGACACCGGCAGCCTGATTACCGAAATGGCGTTCAGTCATGTGGAGCGGGTGAAAAAGCATGAGGAGTTGTTCAAGGGCGAAGGTTATGGCGGCTGCCCGTCTGGACAGGACAAGCACTTCGGCTGCGCCACCGACAACTATGTAGGTCTCGCCGTCAGCTTTGCACCGCAGTGGCTGGGAGTGTTCCCCGGCTGGAATATTTCCACCCCGATGAGCGTGGATTACGGCGTCAGCGGCGTTGCCGCCACTGGCGGCGGCAACGAAGGCAAATACACCTGGAAGGCCGGAGTCAAGGGTACCTACGACGAGCGCCTGGACGTGACTCTGTCTTATATCGGCTACGGCAGCGAACGCCATTACGCAGACGTCGCCGGCGTCGGCAAAACCGTTATCGGTGGCTCCGGTGACGTCGGCCTGACCGACCGCAACTGGGTCTCACTCACCGTCAGCACAGCGTTCTGAACCGCCCCTGAAATGCACTGCAGTGATAGTCGGACTCGGCGATCACCCATCTGAATGGAGATTGGTCATGAAGATTGATTTTTGTGCGATAGGCCTCGTGGCCATCGCTTTGGCAGGGTCGGCTGTGGCCGAGGAGAGCTTCACCCCAGCCGACCTGGGCGGCAAGCTCACGGCGTTCGGTTCGATTGTCGCCGGCAACGCGGCAGGCACCATTCCTGCGTACGACGGTGGTCTGAAAGTCCCTGCCGGCCTGGTCCCTGGCGATGGGACCTGGCCGAACCCGTTTGCCAATGAAAAGCCACGCTTGCGCATTACGGCAAGCAACGCGGATCAGTACGCTGACCAGTTGACGGCCGGGCAGATGAATCTGCTCAAAAAGTACCCGGACACCTATTACCTTGAGGTGTACCCCACTCACCGGACGGCGACCTTTCCGGCAAACTTCCTGGCAGCTACCCAGCGCAACGCCACCCGCAAGGACTGCAAGACCGAGAACGATGGTCTGTCGATCAGCGAAGCGTGCCGTGGCGGCCTGCCATTCCCGCTGCCGCGCGATGGTCGCGAGGTGATGTGGAACTACATCCTCAACTATCAGGGCGTCAATGGCTGGGACTGGAACCACAGTGCCTATGTGGTCAATGAGGGCCACATCACGCTGACCAACACCAACCGCTCCACCGGCGAAAAGCCTTTCTATCAAATTGATGTGCCAGGGCGTGATCCGAAGATCGCCCAGCGTATCTGGTCGCACGTCGTCGCGCCGGCCCGTACGGCCGGGCAGGCATCCGGGTATTGGGACTATCTCGATCCGGTCACCGACTCCCGTTACGCCTGGAGCTACAGCACCGGCCAGCGGCGCGTGCGCAAGGCCCCGGAGTTCAACTACGACACCCCCAACTCGGCGTTCGGCGGGGTGGCGTTCTATGACGAAATCTTCCTGTTCTCCGGAAAGATGGACCGCTTTGACTGGAAGCTGGTGGGCAAGAAGGAAATGTTGATTCCCTACAGCAACTACAAGTTGAAATGGGGGTGTGACATGGACACCAAGCTCATGCCCAAACACATCAACCCCGCTTGTGAGCGCTGGGAGTTGCACCGTGTCTGGGTAGTGGAAGCGACCCGCAAGGACGGCGTGCGCCACGCGCAGAAAAAACGCCGCTATTACATCGACGAAGACACCTTCGGGGCTGCTGTCTACGACGCGTGGGACGACAGCGGCGCGCTGTTCCGTACTGGCTCGCAGTACAACATCGAGGCCTACGGCATTCCCAACAATCCGCAACAGGACTCCTACTCGTTGTACGACTTCACCCGTGACCAGTACGGCATGTTCGGCAACGGCCCTACACGCTATCGCCAGGAGCCGGTCGCCGAACGTGAAGCCAATCCGCAGACCATCGCTGGTGGTCAAACCCGCTGACATCGTGCGCCTTTTCGGCGTTCGTCACGGACGCCGATTTTTTTCTTCGTACCCGAGACCCCTTTATGAGCGAGATCCTGAAACGTCTGGACGGCAAAGTCTGCGTGATCACTGGCGCGGGCAGCGGCATTGGCCGCGCTTCGGCACTGCGTTTTGCCAGGGAGGGCGCCACAGTGGTGGTCACCGATCTTTTCGCCGAATCGGCGCAGGCCGTGGCGGCTGAAATCGGCGCCAATGCCCTGGCATTGCAAGTGGATGTCGGCCAGGAAGACGCCCTGCGGGAGATGGTTGAACAGACCGTGCGGACCTTCGGCCGTATCGACGTACTGTTCAATAACGCGGTGTACCGCAACCCGGCCACCACCCGCGATATCGACTTCATCAACTTCAACACCGAGCTGTTCCACAACTGCATGCGAGTCAATGTGCTGGGTGGTGTCCTGGCGTGCAAATACGCCTTGCCGCACATGCTCGCCCAGGGCAGCGGTTCGATTCTGTTCACCTCGTCCACCAGCTCGATTGCCGGCGAAATCTCCCAGTTCAGCTACGGCGCCTCCAAGGCCGCGCTCAATTGGTACGTGCAAACCATTGCCGCCACCTTTGGTAAACGCGGCATTCGTTGCAACGGCATCTTGCCCGGGGTCATTCGCACGCCGGCCATGGAAAGCTGGGCCAACGAGGCCATGAAGAGCGCTTTTCTCGACCTGCAAAACGTTCCGCAACTGGGCGAGCCAGAAGACATCGCCGCCATGGCCGCGTTTCTTGCCAGCGACGACGCCGCCTACGTCAACGGTACTTTGATGCGCGTAGACGGCGGCATGAGCTGCGGCACGCCGATGGTCCCGGTGGTGCGCAACTTCCTGCTGCCCCAAGCCTCGATCTGATCCCGATCAATTCACTGCACTGGAGCCCGTTTCATGGCACTCGAACAGGAACGCTTCATCCTCGACATGCTGGCCGCCTGGGGCGATGGCAGCGACGGCAGCCGCCCGGATATCGAACGAATCATGGCCACTTTCGCCGCCGACGCGGTCTGGCAACTGTGGGTGCCCGGTGGTCCGGTGATCCGTGGTCGCGACGCGCTGCGCAAGGAGATTGAGCGGCAGATGAGTTATGTCACGCATAACCGCTGCAACACGCGCCACATCGTCTCTTCCGAGCGCGTGGTAATGACCGAACGCGACGATTACTGCGTAAACAACGGTGTGCCCATGCCGCACTCGATGGTGGCGGTCTATGAGCTGGACGAGCACGGCCTTATCTGTGCCTGGCGCGAATATCTGGACACCGCTGACCTGGCGAAGAAAAAGGGCGTGCCGCTGGAGCACGTGGGCGGGCCGAACGCTGGTGTTGCCAGCAGCCATTGATAGCGGCGCTGGTCATCAGCGCCTGGAGGAGACACCTATGCCAACAACAAGTGCGACCTGTGATCCGGTCGAAGAAAAACTGCGGGCCTTTGTCGAAGGACTACTGGGTGGGAAGGTCACGACCATACAGCGCCTGCTGCGCTGGCGCCCGGCCTGGAACCTTGAGCTGCAACGCGATGGCGAAACCCTTCAGTTGCATATTCGTGGCGAGCGCGGCGGGGATGTCAGTCCCTTCCCGGATTTGCGCCGGGAGGCGGACATTCTCTCCTTGCTCGGTCAGCAAGGCGTGCCCGTGCCGCATATCTACGGCTTTTGCGAAGAGCCGCAAGCCATCTTGATGCAACTGCTGCCAGGTAGCCGTGACGTCAGCACAGCGAAGAGCGATGCCGAACGCCATGGCGTTGCACGCCAGTGGGTCGATGCCATGGCGCGCATGCATCAACTGCCGTTGCAACCCTTTATCGATCAGGGAATCAGCCTGCCCAAAAGTGCCGAGGACATTACCCTGGCGGGTCTGGAAGCCTATTACCCGCTGTATGCGCGCAATAAAACCAGGCCTCAGCCTTTGGCCGAGTTCGCCCTCGGTTGGCTGCGGCGCAATGTGCCACAGCACCGAACCCGGCCGGCTTTCGTTCAGTACGACTCGGGGCAGTTTCTGTTCGAGAACGGACAGGTGCATGGCCTCTACGATTTTGAGTTCGCCATGATCGGTGATCCCCTGGCCGACCTCGCTTCGGCGCGCATGCGCGACAACTACGAACCGCTCGGGGACAGTTTTGCCGCCTTGTATCGCTACTATCAGCAAGTGACCGGCGAACCGGCGGAGCCTGATGTGGTGCGCTACCACACCGCGCTCTTCGCCACCGTCAGCACTCTGCAGTTCTCGGCGTCGGTGGCCACGCCACAACCGGGTGATCCGCATGATACCTACACCGAGTTTGATATCGCCCTGCGCCGGGTGGTGGTGCATGCGTTGGCCGAGGCCATGGGTGTTGCCCTGCAAAAACCCAATCTGGACATTGTCGGCACAGGCCCCAATGCACAGCTGCTGACCATGCTCACCGATGCCTTGGCGCAAGTTGAGGTTGCCAGCGATTTCCAGAAAACCAAACTGCGCGCAGTGGGCAAGCTGGTGGAATACCTGGGCCGTGGCGATGCCATGGAGTTGCACTTGCGCAAGCTGGAGCAACAGGACGTGCAAGCGCTGCTGGATCGCACCTTCAGTGACTACAGCGAGATCGATGCGGCGCTGGAAACCTTTGTCAAAAGCGCCGGGCCGGAATACGACGAACCCTTGCTGCACCTGTTCATGGCGCAAATCGAGCGGCGCGTGCTGGTCTATGGCAGCACCGCCATTGGCGCCTCCGCCAGCCACATCGACCTGCCGCCAGTCGCCTGACCCGGTGCAGCCTTCCTCGCCCGGTGGCTGGCCGCCGGGCCTTTGTTTTCGGAGTGTTTATGTCTATTGCTGATAACGCCTTCAAGCATCGGTATGGCCCCTGGGCGGTGATCGCCGGTGCCTCCCATGGCGTGGGCGCCGCATTTGCCCATGCACTCGCCGAGCGTGGCCTCAACTGTGTGCTGGTGGCGCGCCGTGGCGAGGCCCTGGCGCAGTTGAAAAATGATCTGGAGCAACGGTACGACGTTGAGGTGTTGGTGCTCATCCAGGACCTGTCCCATGCAGATGCCTGTGAGCAATTGCTGGCGGCAGTTGGCAGGCGGCAAGTCGGCCTGTTTATCTACAACGCGGGTGGCGACCCCTACATCACGCGTTTTCTCGATACATCGGCCGGTGACTGGGGCGCCTTGCTGCGCCTTAACTGCCTGACGGTGATGCAATGCAGCCATGCCTTCGGTGCCGCCATGCTGGAACGGGGGCGAGGGGGATTGTTGTTGGTAGGTTCCCAGGCCGCGTTGGGCGGGATTCGAAAGCTGGCGATGTACACCGCCACCAAAGGGTTTGCGCTGAACCTCGGCGAGTCGTTATGGGCTGAGTGGAAAGATCGTGGTGTGGATGTGCTCAACCTGCTCATCGGCACTGTGGACACCCCTACCATGCGCGACGCCATGGTCAAGCTGAACATTCCCGACGCCCTCACCATGTCATTGCCCAAGGCTGAAGACCTGGCGCTTCTGGCGCTTCAGGAACTGGGCAATGGCCCGACGCTAGTACACCCCGAAGACACCCTCGAACAGCTCGCCAATGCACCTGGCCCTGCACGCCGTGTACAGGTGCTGAGCCAGAGCGCGCAAGCGGCCGTGTTTATCGGCAACGACTGAGGACATACAGCATGAAAGGCTTTGATAACGCGGAATTCAAACGCGGTTGGAGGGTGCTGATCCTGGCCCTGGTGGGTGTCGCCACCAGTTCCAGTTCGTTGCTGCTGTACAGCTTCAGCTCCCTGGTGATTCCCCTGGAACAGGCCATGGGCTGGGGTAGGGCGGAGTTGCAGGCGGCGATCACCGCGCTGTCGCTGGGCACCATTGTCGCGTCGCAATTGGCCGGCTGGCTCAATTTGCGATTTGGCCTGCGCCTCATCACGTTGCTGTCACTCTTGGCGTTATCCCTGAGCGTCTTCCTCCTGAGCTGTATCGGTGGCTCGATCTGGACCCTCTACCTGGGTTTTTTCCTGGTGCCACTGGCCGGATTGGGTACGTTGCAGGTGACCTGGTCGCACCTGGTCAACCTGTGGTTCGAGGAAAACCGGGGCTTGGCGTTGGCGATCATCCTCAGTGGCTCGGGGCTCGCGGCCATCATGCTGCCGCCGATCACCGCCTGGGCGATCGGCCGCTGGAATTGGCAGGCGGGTTTTATCGCATTGGGCGTGTTGCCGGTGCTGCTGGCATTGCCTTTGGCATTGCGCTGGTTAATGCCGACCGCAGTTGTCAGCCACAGCACAGCACAACTTCCAGTCGCCAGCGAACGTTCCGGCGGGTTGCTGGTGCGCGAGGCGCTGGGTTCGTGGCGGTTCTGGGTGTGCAACCTGTCGATGACGTTGGTGGTGTCCTGCGTGGTGGGCATGGTCACCAATATCGTGCCATTGCTGCAGGATCGAGGCCTGAGTGCCCTGCAGGCCAGCCAGGTTTTCAGCAGCTTTGGCGTGTCGCTGATTCTCGGCCGGTTGCTGGTGGGTTACCTGATTGACCGGTTGTGGGCTCCCGGTGTCGCCTCCCTGGCGCTGCTGATGCCGGCATTTGCCTGTGGCATTTTTGCCTATGGCGACTCCAGCATTACCCTGTACATCCTCGCCACATTGCTGGTGGGTGTCGGTGCGGGGGCCGAGTTCGATATCGCGGCATTCCTGATCGCACGCTACTTCGGCATGCGCGACTACGGTCGCTTGTTCGGAGCCCATCTGGGCCTGATTACTGCCGGTGCCGCGATCTCTCCATTGCTGTTTGCGGGGCTGTTCAAACTGACCGGCGGTTACTCGGCCATGCTGTTGTTCAGTTTCATCTGCTTTGTCGTCGGCCCCTTGCTTCTCCTGACGCTGGGCGGGTATCCGCGTTATCAGGCCGAGTCATTGGCGAGCCGCTAGGGGAATTTCCAGCTAAACATATGGACAAATAATTGAATTGTGTTCAACTACTGCTCTAAGTGCAGCCTTAAAATAAAACAGACAAGGAGAATGCCATGCGTGCAGCAATTATTTCCGAGCGCAATGCGCTGCCGGTCGTCGACGAGTTTCGTGAGCCGAAGCCGCAAGACGGCGCGGTGCTGATCGATGTCGATACCGCAGGCCTGGGGGGCTGGGATGTACTCGGCGCCTACCGTCTCGGCGTGGAATACCCCTGTGTTATTCGCGGCGAAGGCGTAGGCCGTGCGCCGGATGGCCGTCGGGTATATTTCGGGGAACGCTCGGTGTTGCCCTTTGGTGCCTGGGCAGAGCGCACCCTGGTGCCGCAAGCTGAAGTGTGGAATGTGCCTGACGACGTCGACGATAAAACCGCAATCAGCATGGGCATTGCGGCTACCGGCGCCATCGTTCCACTGGAGAAAGCCGAGATCCAGAAGGGTGAAAAAGTCCTGATTCTGGGCGCGACCGGTACGCTCGGCCAGATCGCCTTGCAACTGGCGCGCGGGATGGGCGCGGGTAAGGTGGTCGGTGCTGCGCGCTCGGGCGAAGCGCTGGGCCGCCTGAAGTCGCGGGGTCTTGCCGATGAGGTGGTAACGCTGGGCGGTAGCGATGATGTCGCAGCGCTCAAGGACGCGGCCGATGGTGGCTTTGACGTGGTGCTGGACCTGGTGTGCGGTCAACCCATGTTGACGTCCCTGAAAGCCACCAACTGGGGCGCCCGTATCGTGACCATTGGCACGGGGGCCGGTCGCCAGCTCAATCTGGACATTGCCGATCTGTTGTTCCGCAACCTGTCGTGCATCGGCACCGGCCAGCGTCCGCCAGCAGACCGTGAGCAAATCTGGCTGCGCCTGCTGAAGATCGCCAAAGAGCAGCAGATCCAGGTGGATTACCTTGACTTCACCCTGGATCAGGCGGCGCAAGCCTGGGCTGCGCAGGTCAATGGGCCACACGCAAAAATCACTGCGACGATTCGTCGTTGAAACCCTTCGCTAAAAGGTGCCCTTGTTCGGGTGCCTTCTAGCGCTGGCGCTGATGGCGAAATTCTTCGGGAGTAACGCCGAGTTCTTTGCGGAAGGCGGCACTGAAGGCTGCGGCATTGTTGAAGCCGGCCTGATAGGCAACCTGCTTGATCAGTAACCGTGGGTCGGCCAACAGCGCCATGGCTTTTTGCAGGCGATGTTGCGCTGCGTATTGGCGCAAGGTCATGCCAGTGGTGTTTTTGCAGCGACTGGACAGCGTTCGCAACGGCAGCTCGCAAGCCTGCGCCAAGTGGCGCAGGGAGTGGCCTTCGTCGCTCGTGGTATCGAGCAGTTCACGCAGGATGTTGAATTGCCGAGGGCTGAGTTTTTCAGTGTCGGATGTGGCAACGGCGGCATCGACAGGAGCGTCGAGGAACTCGCGACGCAGGTCCAGGGCAATGCTGGTGAGCAGGCACTCGGTTTGCAGTTCGCTGGCGAAACCGGGATTGCTCACCTCTTCGGCCAGCCGTTGCAGTGACGCGTGCAGGTAACCGCTCTGTAGGTCAAGCATGGCTTCGCTGACGTTCTCCTTCCAGTTCCAGCGATAACTGCCCAGGGCGCCGAGGGTGGAGGGATCAAACAGGCACACCAGGGCCTTTTGCATGCAGGCATCGTGGCGTAGATGGAATTGGGTGCCATGGGGAATGAACAGCAGTTTGCCCAAGGGCTGGAATTGCTGCGCGCCGTGGCTGGGGAAACTGCCGCAGTTAGGCTTGCTCTGGGCAGTGGCAGGCAGCATCAGGCGTATCAGGCAACTGTTGCCGGTTTCAATCAGGGCCGTTCCGGAGCAGGACCATTGCGCCTGTTCAACGCGCAGATCGAAGCCTTGTTTGGCCAGTGAAGCTTCGGTCAGGAAATTACCTGACGCTTCACAGTCGTACTCGCTGTAGTGGATCGCGTTCATTTTTCAACCTTCAGCCATTTTTATTGTTGGTGCTGAAATTCGAAGGGTGGCGATACGGCAAGGCAGCTACCCGGTCTCGAGTGTAGCGAGGCTGAGGACCGAGCTGTTTCATATATTCAGACGGTAGGTATCAGAAAATCAGATGACAAAGGGCAGAGATATTTCAATGCGTCAGCTGCGCTATTTTGTCGCCGCCGCCGACGCCGGACAGTTTTCCCAGGCGGCGCTGAAGGCACATGTGTCGCAGTCGGCGATTACGGCGGCCGTGTTGCATCTGGAACAGTCCATGGGCGTCAGCCTGTTCGACCGCTTGCCCCATGGCGTGTCACTGACCGCTGAAGGCAACAAGTTCTCCCAGCATGCGCGGCACATCCTCGACACCCTGCAGGACGCTCTCAGTGAACCGCTGTTTCACGGTCACGCCATGCAAGGCACCGTACGTGTGGGCGCCTCTTACACGGTTCTGGGCTATTTTCTGCCCGCGCTGCTGGCGCGATTCAAACGTAGCTACCCCCAGGTGGAAATCGACCTGATCGACATGGACCGTCACAGCATTCAAGAAGCCCTGGTCAATGGCGATCTCGACCTGGGCCTGACGATTGTCTCCAACACCCCAAACCTGTTGGGATTCGTGCACCATGTGCTGATTCGTTCTCGCCGCCAACTCTGGTTGTCCAGTCAGCATCCGTTGATATCCGCCACCTCGATCAATCTCGAAGACGTCGCCGAGCACGCCTATATCCTTGCTACGGTCGATGAGGGGGAGGCGTCGACGTCGCGCTATTGGGAGTCCCGTGGACTGGCGCCCAAGGTGGCTTTTCGCACCTCATCCATGGAGGCATTGCGCGGGCTGGTGGGGCATGGTTTCGGCGTGACCATTCTGTCGGACATGGTCTACCGGGCCTGGTCCCTGGAGGGCAAGAAAATCGAGATCCGCCCGCTGGTAGACGTGATTCCACCCATGGAGCTCGGACTGATCTGGCTGCCGGATACCCGATTGTCAGCCGCGGCCCAGGCATTCCGGCAGTTCATGATCATGGCCTGCGCCTCGTAGCTTTGATGCTGGCGCGCAGCGTCGACGGGTTAATAGCCGGAATCGAAGGAGGAGGGGATCGTAAATCGCGAAAACTGTGCAGTGGTATTGGATATTCAGATACTGGAAAACAGGTTGGTTTTATAGCGTCTTCGCAGAGGGCAGTATCAGGTTTGGTATTTCAATTTCAGTTCGCCGCTTGCTTGATATCTCCGCAGAAAATATCGACGTTGCCATCGGCCGGCGTGGTTGTCACAACCACGGAGTAGCTATTGGAAAACAGTTCTGACATGGCGACTGGCGCGCTTCGTGAGTAGGTCCAGCCACCGATGGCGGAAATACGGCTGGTGTTGATCCGGTCATTCATTGTGTAGGCAACGGGCCTGGGTTGTTTGCAGCTGCCTTTGTGTATTGACGTATAGAGGTTCAGGGGACTGAGGGTTCCGCTTGGAACCCCACCGATGATGAAGGTAAAGGCGGTCTCATTGCCTTGGCTGGCCAATGTCGTATTGGCAATCTCGCCGGTGTTCTGTGGCGTAGCCAGCAGAGGAATGGTCACTGTCTGGCTTGATGAATGCGTACAGCCGAGCATCATCACCGTGACCATCAGAGCCGTCGATTGGTTTCTCACATGCATGATAAAACTCCTGTGCCCCGAAAAAGTGGTACGGGAGATTTTGGTATAGCTCATTGAGCACTGCCCTAAGAAGGATGCAGACAGGGGGCAGGGCAATACTGCCGGTCCTGAAGACTGGAACGGGGCCGACCAGATCTGTCGGCCGAGTCACGCCTTGCGCATCGTGACACCGCTACAGACAAGCGTTATTGGCCGGCGGCCAGGTACCATTGTTCATCAGGCTGTCGAAGGTCTCGGTCATCTCTTGCGCCGAGTTCGGATAGTCGTGGCGTACCCACCACAGCCACAGCCCGATCAGGGCCCCCACGAAACAGCGTACCGCTGCTTCGCCACGCATCTGTTCGAGCTGATACAGGCCCTGTTTTCGGTAGTGTTCCCGTACCTGGATGATCAGGATATTTTCCAGGTGGGCGAGAATCACGCTCTGGCCGGGACCGCTGAAAAATGACGTCGTCAGCGCCGCATGACGTTCGGTGGCGCTGAACAGCCAGGCCGACACATCCAGCAGGACACGACGGTCGCCACCGACTTCGGTGACCTTGGTCGAGGGCATGCCGATGGCTTCGTATCCGGCGACGATCAGGTCTTCCTTGTCGCGAAAGTGTGCGTAGAAAGTGGAGCGGGCCACCCCCGTACTGTCCAGCAATTGCTGCACGGTGACCCCGTCATAGCCCTTTTCCAGCGCCAGGCGATACATGTGGTCCAGCAGCAACTCCCGGGTGCGTTGAGAGCGCAACGCGTGGCGTTGTCCGGAGTGGCTTTTATCGGCTATTTGCACGCAAGCGAAATGAGACATTCTGTACCTCGGCAGCGCTTTTTTTATTAGTGTCTTGGCGCCGGGCGTGGGGTTGCCCGGCGGTGATCGGTCAACAGTGACAGAGGTTTTTTCATACCGGCAAGATAACTTTTAGAACATTTTCACCGAAAGTGTTAATGAATTCTCCGTATGCCGAACAGATTCGCGGTTCTGTTCGTTGTGGCTTTGCCCCTGCGGCCTTACCGTTTCTCCAGTCCGTCAGAGACCCTGGAGAACAATAATGAACCACCCCGCTGAAGCGTCCGCTCCGGTTCCCGCGCATATCCCCATGCACCTGGTACGTGACTTTGATCTGTGGGCGGAGCTCACCGCCCAGGGCGAACACGCCATCGTCAACATGCGCCGCACGATCACCTGCGACGTGCAGATCGGCGATGTCCTCCCACTCGATGACAACGGCTACATCGCCAGCACCGGCTTCAGCGTGCCGGCAAGGCAGGAGAGTCTCGCTCGGCGAGGTGCCCGGGCTTGTCCGGAACGGGTCATCGAGATTCGCGATACGCCCGCCGAACCCCGGTAAAGGCTGCCTTGGGGCGGGAAGGTTTACAGCAACCAGCAAAAGAAGAACAACAATGAGCAAAACCTACGACTACATCATCATTGGTGCGGGGTCATCGGGCTGTGTGTTGGCCAATCGACTGTCAGCAGACTCGACCGTTTCAGTCCTGCTGATCGAGAGCGGCCCGGATCACACCAGCCCATTGATCGCCATGCCCCGTGGCATTGGCAAACTGCTCAACCCCGGTAACGCCCATGTGTGGAGCTACAAGGCTGCGCGTGGAGAGGGCATGAGTGATGAGCAGTGGCTCAAGGGCAAGACGATTGGCGGCTCCAGCTCCGTCAACGGCATGGTCTATGTGCGTGGCGCACCAGCCGACTACGACAACTGGGAAGCACAAGGCTGCACGGGTTGGGGTTGGAAAGACATGGGCCGGCAATTCGTCGCCCTGGAAGACCACCAATTGGGTAAAAGCCAATGGCGCGGTGTAGGTGGCCCACTCAAGGTCACCGTGCACCCGTCTGGCGATGCGCTGTGCGATGCGGTCATCAGCGCTGCCGGCGAGCTTGGCGTGGCACGCACCGAGGACACCAATCATGTCGACTCGGTCAGCCAGGGGGGCTTTGGCTACCAACCGCAAACCACCTGGAAGGGCCAGCGATTCAGTGCAGCCAAAGCCTTCCTCGACCCGGTGCGCAAACGACCGAACCTGACGGTAATGACCGGCACCGACGTGCAACGCATCGAGTTCAGCAAGCGCCGCGCCTGTGCCGTGCACGTAAGCGGCAGTGCCGGCCTGGCACGGTTCGAGGTGCGTCGCGAGGTGTTGTTGTGCGCCGGAGCCATCGAGTCGCCCAAGCTGCTGCAACTGTCCGGTATCGGTCCGGCCAGGTTGCTGAACTCGTTGGGCATCACGGTAGTGCAAGACGCGCCCGAGGTGGGTCGCAACCTGCGTGAGCACGTGTACATGGCCATGCAGTACCGGGTCACCCGTGGCAGCTTCAACCATTGCTTCCATGGGGTGGGTTTGCTGGGGGCGGTGGCGCAGTACTTTCTGCGCAAGAAAGGGCCGATGACCCATGCCGCCCACGAGGCCGGTGGGTTTATCAAGACCCGCCCGGAGCTTGCGCGTCCGGATGCGCAAATCGGCGTCAGCCTTTACTCCATGGACGGCGACGGCAATAAGGTCGAAATCGACAAGCAACCCGGCCTGACCATCGGCGGCTATTTCCTGCGCCCGCAGAGCCAGGGAGAGGTGCGTATTCAATCGACGGATGCGTCGGTACCGCCGCGGATCAATGCCAACTACCTGAGTGCCGAGATCGATCGCACCTCGGCGATCGCCTTGTTTCGCTGGTTCCGCCGCCTGGCCGCGCAACCGGTCCTCAAGCCGTTCATCGTCGGCGAACTGACACCTGGGCCGCAGGTGGAAAGCGACGAGCAGATTCTTGCCGCGTTCCGCCGCTTCGGCCAGACCGCCTTCCACGTCTCCGGCACCTGTCGCATGGGCAGCGACAGCGCCTCGGTGCTCGATCCCCAATTGCGCGTACGGGGTGTCGAGGGCCTACGGGTGGTCGACACCTCGGTGATGCCGTGCCTGGTTTCCGGCAACACCAACGCCCCGGCCATGGCCATAGCCATGCGCGCCGCGGAACTTATCACCGGCAAAATCCCAGGAGCTTTTGCATCATGAACCAGAGCACCACGACTGTTCCCTTTACCCAACTGGACAAGCTCTACATCGATGGCGCGTGGGTAAGTGTCGACGGCCCTCGCGAAGCCGTGCTCAACCCGGCCACTGAAACGGTGATCGGTCATGCCCCGACGGGTGATCTGCACAGCGCCGATGCGGCGATTGCCGCTGCACGTAACGCTTTTGACAGCGGCCCCTGGCCGTGGCTGAGCATGGCCGAGCGTGCCGGTTATCTACGGCGCATGCATGCCGCGCTGGTGGCAAAGCGTGAGCAGATCGCTGCGCTGATCATCGCTGAGGTCGGTTGCTCGCAAGGCGTGACCTACGCCATGCAGGTGGATATGCCACTCGGGCACGTGCTGACGGCTATCGAGCAGTCGCTGCACAGCGACAGCGTGCAGATTCCGGTGCAGGCCAATCCGAATCCGTTCAACCCGACGGGGCCGATGATTCTTGGCAGCGGCACGGTGGAGCGCGAGGCCATTGGCGTGGTGGCCGGCATCACGGGCTACAACTTTCCGTTTTTGCTCAACCTGGCCAAGGTGTTCCCGGCCTTGCTGGCCGGCAACACCCTGGTGCTCAAGCCTTCGCCATTTACCCCGTACTCGGCGTTGCTGTTCGGTCAGATTGCCGAAGAGGTCGGCTTGCCCAAGGGTGTGCTCAACATTGTCACCGGCGGCATCGATGTCGGCAGTCTGTTGAGCAGCGATCCACGGGTGGACATGGTGTCGTTCACAGGTTCCGAGACGGTAGGGGTCAGCATCATGAGCCAGGCCGCACCGACCCTCAAGCGCGTGCATCTGGAACTGGGTGGCAAATCGGCCTTGATCGTGCGTGCCGATGCCGACATCCAGGCCACTGCCCTGGGTGCGGTCGCCGGGTTGGCGGTCAACGCGGGGCAAGGCTGCGCGTTGCTGACTCGTTTTGTGGTGCACCACTCGGTACGCGAGCAATTCGTGCAATGCGCCAAGGCGATTGCCGGGCAATGGAAAGTCGGCAACCCGGCAGACCCCAGCGTGATGATGGGACCGCTGATTCGCGAGTCGCAGCGCGCCAAGGTCGAGCATTTCGTTGCCAGTGGCCGCGATGCCGGGGCCACGCTGGTGTGTGGTGGCGGTCGCCCTGCGCATCTGCGCCAGGGTTTCTTCAGCGACATCACCCTGTTCGATGACGTGCGCAACGACATGCTCATTGCCCAGGAAGAAATCTTCGGCCCGGTGGGGGTGGTGATCGGCTTCGACAGCGACGACGAGGCCGTGGCCATCGCCAACGATTCGCGCTTTGGCCTCAATGGCGCCGTGGCCTCGGCAGATGCCGCAACGGCGTACGCCCTGGCGCGGCGCATTCGTGCTGGCAGCGTGTACCTCAATGGCGGCAGCGGCAGCCTGCCTTATGCGCCGATCGGCGGCTTCAAGCGTTCAGGGCTGGGCCGCGAGTTCGGGCCCAACTGGCTCAAGGAGTTCACCCAGGAAAAATCCATCATCTACCCCATCGGGCGCTAGCCAGGATGCCGTTCAACCCGGGTGCAGAAAACGCGACTGACAATAAAAACAAAAGGTGGTTTGCATGAAACAAATGAGCAAAAAGGGGCGCATGCGGGCCGGGCGGACGGTGGTCCTGCTGGCAGTGGGGAAACTGACGTTTGGCTACGGCGGTGCGGCGATGGCGGCGCCCATCGAACTGACCAACCCGGACTATCACCTGCGTTGGGACAATACTTTGCGCTACACCCTGGGCATGCGCACGGAGGAGCAGGACCGGCGCATCATGAACAACCCCAACTACGACGAGTCCGACGGCAAGTTCGACAAGGACGACATCGTCACGAACCGCCTCGACCTGCTCACCGAACTCGACTTTTCCTACCGCAAGGATTGGGGCGCGCGGCTCAGCGCCGCCGGCTGGTATGACCAGGCGTATCACAACGATGATGTGCACAGTAACGTCCCCGGCTTCCAGACCAGTTACTACAACGACCGCTATAGCTCGGATGTAAAACGCTACGTCGAAGGCCCGTCGGGGGAAATCCTCGATGCTTTTGTCTGGAAGAACCTGCGCCTGGGCGACGCCACGGTTAACGTCAAGGTCGGCCGCCATACCAACTATTGGGGCGAGGGCCTGCTGTTTGGTGCCCATGCCATTTCCTACTCGCAAGCGCCGCTCGATGGAGCCAAGGCGGTGACCAGTCCTGGCATTGAAACCAAGGAAGTGTTCCTGCCTATCGGGCAGATTTCCGCGAAGGCCCAGGCTTCCGACAACCTGACCCTGGCTGCGCAGTATTTCTATGAGTGGGACTACACCCGCATTCCCTACGGCGGTACCTACTTCGGCGCGGCAGACCCGTTTTTCGAGGGACCGGATCGCTTGCCGGTAGCACCCGGTTTTTCCCTGAACCGCGAGCGATCCAAGTACGGCCGTGACTCGGCCAACTGGGGCGTGATGGCCAAGTACGATGTCGAGGCGATTCAGTCGACCTTGGGTGCGTACTACCGCCAGTTCGATGACTACCAACCCTGGCTGGCCCCGCAAGTTTCGGCTGCCACTGGCAGTTACCGCCTGGTGTACCCACGGAGCGTCAAACTCGTCGGCCTGAGTCTTTCCACGGTCCTCGACACCGTGTCGGTTGGCAGCGAGATCTCCTATCGCAAGGGCGGTGCGTTGAACGCAGTGGGCGTCGACCCTACTGACAACGAAGGGCCACGGGGCGATACCTACCACTTTGTGGTCAACGCCGTGTACGGCGTGCCGCGCAACTTTATCGCCAAGAACGCCACGCTGGTGGGCGAATTCGCCTATAGCCATCTGCGCAAAGTAACCGAGCACGAAGAGCTTTACCTGGGTGAGAACAACAACAATTGCGTTGACCCACGTGTTGGCACCCCCGGTTCAGGGGACAAGGAAGACGGTTGTTCGACCCGCGACTATGCAGCCATTGCCGTCAACTACACACCGCAATACCTGTCGGTATTCCCTTCCTGGGACATGACCGTGCCGCTGACCGTCAATTATGGCCTGTCGGGCAATGCCGCAAGCGCCGGCGGTGGCAACGAAGGCGCACTGACCTGGTCTGCCGGTGTGCAGATGACCTACGCCCAGCGTTACGAATTCGGCCTGCGTTACTCCGACACCGACGCCCAGTCGAAGAACATTCCTGGCGACACCGTCGGTGGCAATGGCGCCGTGGGCGGAACCGACCGTGGCTGGCTGGCCTTCACTTTCAAAACCTCCATCTGAATACGCCAAGAAACGGAGTACCTGTTTATGAAAGGACAATTTGCATGGGCGGTGGCGCTGTTGGGCATCGCCACCTGCAGCCAGGCTGCGGCTCCGGCCGACCAGGTTGCACAAATCGGTAAAACCCTGACGCCCTTCGGCGCGATCATCGCGGGCAATGCCGATGGCAGCATTCCTCCCTACACGGGAGGCCTGAGGCAAAGCCCGCCAGGCTTCAAGCCAGACAGTGGATTCTGGGCCGACCCGTTCAAGGATGAAAAACCCCTGCTGCGCATCAACTCGAAAAACATGGACCAATACGCCGACCGCCTGAGCGGCGGACAAAAAATGCTGCTCAGTAAATTCCCTGACTACTACCTGGATATCTACCCGAGTCACCGCACCGCGGCGTACCCGCAAGACATGCTTGATGCCTCCACGCGCAACGCCAGCAACTGCCGCACTACCAAGGACAATCTGGCAGTCGATCCGACGTGCCGTGGAGGGCTACCGTTTCCGCTGCCGCAAAACGGCAACGAGGTCATCTGGAACCAGCAATTGCGTTACAAAGGTTCGGGGTACACCACCACGGCATCGTCCAACAGTTGGGTGGTGGATTCCCGGGGCTCGGTGACCAAGACCGCCGAGTCGGCCACCATGGAGGAGGCCCCGTATTACCAGGTCAAACAGTCCGATCGAGACCCGCAGTTGTACTACCGCGCCTGGGCGCTGGACAGCTACCCGGCCCGCAGCGCTGGGCAACTGATCATCCTCGCCGACTTCCTCGACCCGCAAAGCCAGCCACGCCGTGCGTGGAGCTACACCCCGGGAATGCGCCGCATCAAGCTGGCGCCGGAATTCGCCTACGACACGCCGGTACCCAACCAGGGTGGGGTGAACCTGTTCGACGAGTTGCAAATGTTCTCCGGCAGCCAGGACCGCTTCGACTACAAGCTGATCGGCCGCAAGGAAATGTACATTCCCTATAACGCCTATAAGTTCTATTTCAGCTGCGGTCAGGAGGAGCAATTCCAGGCGCATCACGCCAACCCTGCCTGCGAACGTTGGGAGCTGCACCGGGTGTGGGTGGTGGAGGCGACGCTCAAGCCTGGCAAGCGCCACGTCTACAGCAAGCGCACCTATTACCTCGATGAAGACACCTTCGGCGCGGGCCTGTATGACGCCTGGGACCAGGGCGGGGTGCTGTACCGCGCGCTATTCCAGAGTGGCGTGCAGCTATATGACAAGACCCTGCCGTATACGGTGAAAAACGTCAGTTATGACTTTAACAAAGGCATGTGGTCGTTGCTCAACGATGGCCTCAAGGGCGGCTACCGGGTGCACGACGCGCCGCTGTCCGAGCGCGATATGAAACCCGAGTCGATTGTTTCTCAGGAAACACAACGCTGATTGCATCGAATGGACACGCATTTGCGGCCTGAGAGGGCCGCTTTTTTTTGGTGCTGCGCGCAAGCCTGGGGGACACAGATAACGCAATCCCTGTAGGAGCGAGCTTGCTCGCGAAAAAACCTGAGAGCACCGCAGGGTGTCAGGCTCCCCGAGTCGTCGTT
Organism: Pseudomonas sp. PLMAX; assembly: GCF_046042685.1. Lineage (NCBI taxonomy): Bacteria > Pseudomonadati > Pseudomonadota > Gammaproteobacteria > Pseudomonadales > Pseudomonadaceae > Pseudomonas > Pseudomonas sp. PLMAX. The sequence continues at coordinate 2,926,938 of NZ_CP064949.1, forward strand.
GACCTCCATCGCGAGCAAGCTTGCTCCTACAAGGGCTGAACCCCGCAAAAGTTGATCCGGGTTGACTCTTGTCCAATAAAAATATGAACAGATATCTTAACTGTGTTTATATTATTGGCGATGCATTTTATCCCTCGAATCGACCTGAACGTCCTGCCATGGGGCGCTGGGTCTGCTGGCTGATTACAACAAGGAGAACGCCATGCTGATTGATGTCCACGCCCACTTGCTGACTGAGGGCATGCTTAACCGTCACGAGTTCTGGGGGCCGTTCATGAAGGTGCAGGGGCTGACCGTGGGGCATTTTTCCCTCGGCACCAAGCAACCGGCCAAAGCCGTTACGGATGCCGAAGCGCAGGCGAACCTCCTCGCGCGCATGACCCACGCCAGCCGCCGCAAACTGATGGCCGAGCGGGGTGTCGACAAACTGGTGATGTCCACGCCGTCCCACTGCTTCATGTATTGGGCCGGTGATTTCGCCAATGAATACGCGCGTCTGTGCAACGACGAGCTGTCGGCATTTTGCCGGGCCGATCCCGACCACTTCGATTTCTGGTGTCACGCCAACCTGGCGGACCCGCAGAACGCGGCCAAAGAAATCGAGCGCGCCGTGACTCAATTAGGGGCCAAGGGCGTGTGCGTCGGCGGGGCCAATTTCAATGGTCTGGAAGCTCACGATGAACGCCTGTTCCCCGTCTGGGAAAAACTCACCCAGCTGGATGTGCCGATCATGGTGCACGGCTTCAACCAGTCGATCTACTGGGGTGAAAAACACACTGACGACAAGTTCGAAACCACCTCGATCGTGGGCGATTGCGTCGATGAAACGCTGTTCTTCTGGTACCTGATCTGCGGCGGCGCGCTGGATGTTTTCCCGACCCTGAAAACCTACATCACCCATGCCGGTGGCATGGCGGTGTTCCAGTTGGGGCGCCTGAGCGAGCTCAATCGGGCGATGGCACCGGACTCGCGCAACCAGCGCCCGTTAATGGATTACATGCAGAACTTCTACTTCGACCTCGACGTGCATGCCCCTGGCCTACGCCGTGGCGTCGCCGAAGTGGTCGGCGCGGAGCGTCTGTTGTACGGCACCAACTTTGGTGGCGCCTATGACCATGGCGACCTGACCGAAGGGCTGGGATTGTCTGCCCAAGACCGTGAACGGATCCGCAGCGGCAACGCGATCGAACTGCTCAAGCTGAAGGTTCCGGCCAACGCTGGCCGGGTGCTGACGCCGTGACGGACAGCCTGCTGGACATGGCCGTCGGGCGGCCATACCCGCAGCGCACCGGGCGATTTCCTCGGCAACTGAGTGAGATCTCCGCAGCCTGGCTCACGCAGCTATTGCAGCCGCGTTATCCAGGCATCGAGGTCCTGGCGTTGACGGCGGTGGAGGTCCGCAACGGGCACACCACCAAATTGCGCGCCAGGCTTGAGTTGAACGAGGTCGGACAGCGCACGGGTATTGCTGCGCATGTGTGCCTGAAGTCGAACTGGTCCGAGGGGTTCGAGAGCGGCGATATCTGTGAGCTGGAGGCGCGCCTGTATCATCTGGCGCGCGACTGGTCCGACGCGCCATTGCCCGCCACCTTTTTCACCGACTGGGACGCCGATGGTGGCGGGCGCGGCGTGGTGATGATGGAAGACCTCGGCCTGGCTGCCGGACAATTTGGCCATAGCACCGATCACCTTGGCGTGGACGGCGTCGCTCGAGGGTTGGAATCACTGGCGACCTTGCATGCTGCTACCTGGAACAGTCCGCTGTTGCAGGAACAGCGCTGGCTGCCGGTGTCGATGGCCAATCCGGTGGACAGTGATGGCCTGTTGCGCATGTACAACTACATCAAGGTCAATCTGCGCAAACCCGAGTATCAGCGACTGTTGCCGAAATGGATGTATGAGACGCCGGAGTTGTTCAGCCATGCCTTCGATGAATTGGCGGCGTTCGAGCTGGAGCAGACTTCACCCAGCTGCTTGATTCATGGCGATTCGCACCAGGGTAATAGTTTCGTGCGCAGTGACGGGCAGCGTATCTGGCTGGATTGGCAACTGGCCCGGCGGGGCCGACCATGGCGCGATGTCGCGTATTTCATGCTCGGCGCGCTGACCGTGACGCAGCGCCGCGACGATGCGCAGCGTTTGCTGCAGGTGTACCGGGAAAAGTTGATCAGCCTGGGGGCCGAAGGCGTGCTCGGCCAGGACGCTGCCTGGGAACAGTTGCGTCGTTGGCCCGTGTGGGGGATGCAGACCTGGATGTCGAACATGGATGACTGGGGGCAGGCCGGGCTGCCCATGGTGGAACGCTTTTTCGCCGCCGCCGAAGATTTTGATACTGTGCGCCTGCTGACCCACGGCCGTAAGCCGCGCCGGATGCCGATTCTGGGGCAGGGCGCACGGCCGTTGACCCAAGCGTATCAACACTTGCAGGAGAGTTGAGCATGACCGTTCAGGAAGATTTGCGCTTACAAGGCGCGGATAACTTTCGCAGCTTGAAAGGCATTCCCTCCCATTGTGGTCGCCGCATTGGCGGCGACGTTCTCTTGCGGGCAGACCAGTTGCATGGCCTGACCGCTGAAGACTGGCAGGCACTGCAGCGCCTGGGATTGAAAACCGTTTGCGATTTACGCAGCACGGGCGAGCGTGAACGTTACCCGAACCGCATGCCCGATAGCGCCATCCATGAACTGCACCTGGAGGTCATCGGCGATGTCCGGGCCGATCCACGCCTTGCCCTCATGCTGGCAGCTAACCCGGTGGAGGAGGGTGCTCGGGGCATGATGCTGGAAGTTTACCGGCTGCTACCGGGAATGTTGGCGCCCCGGTTGCCGGCACTGTTCGAGTTGTTTTTGGCAGGCAAGGGCTCGGTGTTGATTCACTGCACGGCGGGCAAGGACCGCACTGGCATCGCGGTCATGTTGCTGTTGCACGCCCTTGGCGTCGAGCCTGAACACATCATGACCGACTATTTGCGTTCGGCACGGCGTTTCAATCAGCTGAGTGCAGAGCGCCAGCAGGCAATGAGTCATGCGGTGAGCCGGATGGTGGGCCAGCCGGTCAGCGAAGCGGCGTTCGACGCGGTAGTGGATGCCCGGCCTGAATACCTGAATGCCGCTTATGCGGTGATCGAGGCGCAATACGGTGGCCTGGATCGCTATCTGCAGCGCTTCAGTGGGTTGAGCAACGCGGGCTTGCAGGCATTGCGAGATACCTTGCTGGTCGCCTAGGTCGCGGCGCGGGTCATGAGCCGCGCCGGCTTCCATTGCGCCAATCCGATCCCCAGCAAGATCAGGCCGCCACCCACCGCGTGGTACAGGTGTAAAGTTTCCCCGAGCAGCACGATCGCCAATACGGCGGTAAACAGCGGCACCAGGTTCATCAATACGGCAGTTTTTTCTGCACCGAGGGTTTGCAGGCCGCGCATCCATAATCCTGGTGCCAGCGCTGAGGCGAACAGGCCAGCGAACAGCACCAGCGGAATATTCTCCGCCGTCAGGGCTATCGAGGGGGCCAGCACGAAAGGCGGCACCAGCAGCAGGGTGCCGCAGATAATTTGCACGTACAAGGCTTCCCAGGTCGGCAGGGGAATCTGCCAACGCTTCACCAGCACGCAATACAGCGCGTACGACAGCGACGCCGCCAACATCATCAGCTCACCTTGCCCAACCCCGTGCTGCCAGAGTGACGACAAGTCGCCTGCTGCCAGCAACCAGGCCAGTCCGGCAAACGAAACCACAGCGCCGACCAGCAATGTCGCGGTGGGCCGGGTATTGAGCACCGGGAAGGCCAGGAGCACGGTGAGCAGCGGCATGGTCGCCAGAATCAGGCCCATGGAGGTGGCGCTGACGGTGTGTGCCGCGAAATACGCCAGCGACTGGTACAGCGACATGCCGAGCAATCCCAGCAGCCACAGCTTGGCCAGATGAGGGCGAATCTGGCGGCGCAAGCGCCATACCCTGGGCAACAACACCGGTGACAACACCAGCAATGCCGTCAGCCAGCGATAGAAGGAAATGGCTGCGGGGTCGATCACCTCGACCGACAGGCGGTTGACCACCGTACTGGCGGCCCAGATCAGCGTGGCAAGGACGGGTAGCAGCAGATTCATCAGGGTGCGCCAAGGTTGAGGGTGCTCTGGGCGCACCGGGACCCAGGCCGCTTTCGCGGCCATCGGTGAATGCCGGACTGCGTGTGCGCGTTATTCGCTGGCAGCGTTACGCGCGGCAATGGCAGCGGCAAAGTCGCGCTTGAGCGTCGGGAAGTAAGCAATCTGCCCACCCATGCCACCGGCTATGTCGATCGAGGCAGCGCTGATAAAGCTTGCATATTCACTGGCCAGGAACAGCGCCATGCCAGCAACGTCTTCAGGCTTGCCGTAGCGTCCGAGCGGCACCACTTTCATCACCATGGCGTCGAACTCCTCGCGACTCACGCCCGGCCCCATCTCTTTGTAATGGCGGTCCCACTGGCCGGTATCGATCCAGCCCATGTTCAGGCTGTTGACCAGGATATTGTCCTTGGGCAGGGACATGCCCAGCGAGCGGGAGAGGGCGATGCATGATGCGCGGTTGATCACTGAGGGAATGCCATCTGGCGTCGGAATCGCGCCGGCAAGGGCGTTGATTTCGATGATTCGCCCCCAGCGTTGTTCACGCATGAACGGCACCACGGCCTGGACGAAACGAAAATGTCCCATCTGCAGGATGTTGGCATGTTCGAGGATGGCCTCCGGGGTCAGGGTATCGAGATTGCCGCCGCGTCCTTGACCCGCATTGTTGACCAGCACATCGACACCGCCCCAGGCGTGTGCAACTTCTGCGACAAAAGCCTTGACTCCCTCACTGTCGGTCACGTCAACCGCACGGGCAATCACCGCCTGGGCGTGTTCCTCGAGCTGCACACCGACTTCGCGGACGGCTGCCTCACTGCGGGCGCAAATCGCTACCCGGGCCCCTTCAGCCGCGAAAGCCCGGGCTATTGCCAGGCCAATGCCCCGGGAAGCGCCCGTGATGATCACGCGTTTTGCACTCAAATCAATGTTCATGCTGGCTCCTGTTGTTTTTTTTCTGCCGGTTCACTTGCGGGTTTTCCTGGCGAACGCCCGGATTCAGGGGGGTGCCCGGGCTATTGAAAGCCCAAAGAGGTCAATCGTCAAAGATTATTTGAACGTTTATGTGTTTTGTGTGCAGTATTGTCCCTGGCGACACCGTTGGCTGAAACAGGTAGCCAAGGAATCGTGGCTAAAATTCTTAATAGAGAACTGCAATCTTTATGTGGAATTTTACTTTGCGATCCGTTACGGTGGCTTTCAGCTGAGGAGGAAAGTGGTCCTGGATGCGTGCCAGACCTCTTGAGCGGACTGTCCAGGCGGGACTTGCAACGATCCTGTGAGGTTTCGCAGATCGCTGGAATGACTGTTTGAATGCACTTAACGACTGAAAATAAAAATAAAAGGTAGTGTGTATGAAAGAGAAGACCAAACAGGGTCGGCGGGTGCTGACTCAAGGTGCTCTGACACTGTTGATGGTTGGCAGTGCACAGGGTTTGATGGCGGCCTCGTTCGACATGTCGAACCCAGACTACCGCGTGCGTTGGGACAACACGGTCCGTTACAACCTGGGGATGCGGACCGACAGTCAAGACAGCCACATCATGAACACGCCGAACTACGACGAGTCGGACGGCAAGTTCGATAAAAACGAAATTGTGACAAATCGTCTTGATGTGTTAAGTGAATTCGATTTTTCCTATCTCAACGAGTGGGGCGCCCGTCTCAGTGCAGCCGGCTGGTACGACCAGGCCTACGATGACGACGAAGTCCACAGCAACATCCCGGGCTATGCGACCAGCTACCACAACAACAAGTACAGCGGTGAAGTGGACCGCTACATGAACGGTCCTTCGGGTGAAATCCTCGATGCGTTCCTTTGGCGTAACTTCAACATCGGTGAAATACCGGTCAACGTGAAAGCCGGTCGCCACACCAACTACTGGGGTGAGGGCCTGCTCATCGGCGCGCACGCCGTGTCTTATTCCCAGGCGCCAAGCGATGGCGTGAAAGCTTCGACCAGTCCTGGTATCGAAACCAAGGAAGTGTTCCTGCCAGTCGGGCAAGTGTCGGCCAAGGCGCAGATCACCGACCACCTTTCCGTTGCCGCTCAGTACTTCTATGAGTGGGATCCAACCCGCATCCCTTACGGTGGCACTTATTTCGGTGGCGCCGACCCCTTGTTCGAAGGCCCGGACCAACTGCCGCTGGCCGCCAACGGCGCGACCTTTCAGCGCCAGGATTCGAAGTTCGGCCGCGATGGAAAGAACTGGGGCGTGATGGGCAAGCTTAACGTCGAGGAAATCGAATCGACTTTCGGCGCCTACTATCGTCAATTCGACGACTACCAGCCTTGGTTGGCACCACAGATCAAGGCCGCGGCGGGTTCCTACCGAGTGGTCTACCCACGCGGCGTCAAGCTCGCAGGCCTGAGCTTCGCCCGGGTCTTCAATACCGTGGCTGTGGGTACCGAGCTGTCCTATCGCATGAACGGCGCGTTGAATGCCACCGGCGTCAGTGCCCTGGATGATGAAGGTCCACGTGGCGACACGATCCACTTTATCGCCAACGCTGTTTACGGCGTACCGCGTAACTTCATTTCGAACAACGGCACGTTGGTCGGTGAGTTCGCCTACAGCCACCTGGACCGGGTGACCGAGCACGAAGAGTTGTACAAAGGCGTGGGCGAGAACGCTTGCACCAACGCCCGTACGCCCACAGTCCCGGGTTCCGGCAGCGAGTCAGACGGCTGTTCCTCGAAAGATTATTACGCCATTGCTGTGAACTACACGCCACAGTACATTTCGATCCTGCCGTCCTGGGACCTGGATGTTCCATTGACTGTCAACTATGGCCTGCATGGCAACGCACCGACTGCGGGTGGCGGGAACGAAGGTGCGCTGTCTTATTCGGTCGGCCTGAAGGCCACTTATGCGCAACTCTATGAGTTCGGGTTGCGTTACGCCGATACCAAGGCTCAACCCAAGCATTTGGCCAACGGCACCGTAGCCGGTAACGGTCCAGTCGGTGGTACCGACCGGGGCTGGCTGGCGTTTACCTTCAAGACCTCCTTCTGATAAATCCAACAAGAATCGGAGAATGTGTTCATGAAACGACAACTTGCCTTATCCATTGCCCTGATGAGCATGGCGACCTACACCCTGGCGGCAGGCGGTGACGCTTCCGAGCTGGGCAAAAGCCTCACCCCGTTCGGAGCGGTCAAGGCGGGTAACGCCGAGGGCACCATCCCTGCCTATGAAGGTGGCCTGACCAAGGCGCCTGCTGGCTTCGTACCCGACAGCGGGTTCTGGGTCGATCCGTTCAAGGATGAAAAGCCACTGTTTCGCATCGATGCCAAAAACGTCGACAAGTACGCGGACAAGCTCAGTGAAGGGCAAAAGACCCTGATCAAGAAGTACCCGACCTATTACATCGACATTTATCCAAGCCACCGCACGACTGCCTATCCCCAGGCCGTGCTCGATGCCACTGTGCGCAACGCCAGCAGTTGCACGATTCAGAAAGACGGCCTGGCGGTCGATCCGGCCTGCCGTGGCGGCTTGCCGTTCCCGATTCCAAAGACCGGCAACGAAGTGATGTGGAACCAGCAGGTGCGCTACAAGATCGGCACCGGCTACTCGACCACGTCCTCTTCGAACAGCTGGGTGGTGGATGCCAATGGCTCGATCACCAAGACCGCCGAGCAAGCGACCTTCGAAGAGACGCCGTACTACCAGGTCTCCCAGGCCGATCGTGATACGCTGATGTATGCCCGGGTGTTCTCGCGCAACGACTATCCGGCGCGTCGCTCCGGTGAAGTCGTGGTGCTGACCGACTTCCTCGATCCACTGGCCAAGGCCCGTCGTTCCTTCAGCTACTCCCCGGGTCAGCGTCGGGTCAAGCTGGCGCCAGAGTTCGCCTTCGATACCCCGGTAGCCAGCCAGGGCGGCGTGACGCTGTTCGATGAGCTGCAAATGTTCTCCGGCAGCCAGGACCGCTTCGACTACAAGCTGGTCGGTAAAAAAGAGATGTACATCCCGTACAACGCCTACAAGTTCTACTTCGGTATCAAGCAGGAAGATCAGTTCATGCCGCACCACGCCAACCCGGCCAACGAGCGTTGGGAGCTGCATCGGGTGTGGGTCGTGGAGGCGACGTTGAAGCCGGGCATGCGCCACGTCTACAGCAAGCGCACCTATTACCTGGATGAAGACACCTTCGGCGTCGGCCTGTATGACGCCTGGGACAAGAGCGGGGCGTTGTATCGCTCGATTTTCCTCAGCGGTGTCCAGCTGTATGACAAGAACATTCCCTACAACGTGAAGAACGTCGTGTATGACTTCAACAAAGGCATGTACGCGCTGCTCAACGATGGGCTCAAAGGTGGTTACAAGTTCTATGACAAACCACTTTCCGAGCGGGACATGAACCCTGAAGCCATCGTAGCCCGGGTCACCCAACGCTGATGTGAGTCGCCTGTCCTGCCCGCCGGTTTGCGCATCAAGCCTGGCGGGTAGAAGAGGTGGGTTCTGCCATGCGGGATGGTTAAGGAATAAAAATAATGATTAGCCCTTGCCCTGCTTCTTTTGTTTTTTCCAGGTCGCGCCTGTTGCTTGCGATTGCGTTGACCCTGGGAGTCAGCTCGTTACTGGCGATGCCTGCTTATAGCGCAGCCACGCCTTCCACCGATTCGCTGGACGTGCCGGCGCAACGGGTGGACGAGCGTCTGCCAGCGCCCTTGTTGTCCGTCGCCAGGGCTGGCGATGCGTTGATCAGCGTCGGCCTCCACGGATTGATCCAGCGCTCCACCGACGCGGGACGTACCTGGCAGCAGGTCGACAGTCCGGTGTCCGGCGATCTGGTGCAGGTCCGGTTTCGCGATGAGCGCAATGGCTGGATCGTCGGCCACGATGCCCTGGTTCTGCACACCACGGATGGCGGTCACAGCTGGCAAGTGCAACTCGACGGGCGCCGCCTGTTGACTTTGCTCAATGCCTACTACGGTCCGCGGGCGGAAAAAGGCGACGAGTCCGCAGCCCTGGTGGTCAGGGAAGTGGCAATGGCCGCCGGTACCTCGGCGACCCCAGGCGTATTGGCCGCACCCTTTCTCGATGTGATGTTCGATGAGCAAGGCAACGGCTTTGCCGTGGGTGCCTTCGGGCTGTTGTTGCACAGCACTGACGACGGCCAGAACTGGGAGCCGTGGATCGAGCGCAGTGACAATGAGCGGCGCATGCACTTGTATGGCCTTGCTCAGCACGCGGGCGCAGTCTATATCAGCGGCGAACAGGGGCTGTTGATGCGCCTGGACCCTCAGCAACAACGCTTCGTGAAAATCGACACGCCCTACGCCGGCACCTACTTCGGCGTCCGTGCCTACGATCATCTGCTGCTGGCCTACGGGCTGCGCGGCAATCTGTTCGCCAGCCGCGATGACGGACAGCAATGGCAGGTCGTGGAAACCAACCTCAATAGCAGCCTGGTCAGCATCGTCGAGCAGGGCAACGCCTTGATCGTCGTGAGCCAGGGCGGGCAACTGGTCAGCGTTGATCGACACAATTTGCAAGTCACCCCGCTGGCGGATGCACGACTGGGTGAGGTGTATGCAGCCAGTGCCACCAATCAGGCTGGGAGCCTGGTTGTCACGCGCTTTAGCGGCGCCAAGGTCATCGATATCGCCCAGGCCAACTGAAGCCGTCGGCACGATTCCCCTACGAGAAAGAAAAAATGGTCGAGCAAAAATTCAACAGCGGGATGCCAGTGATTGCCAACCTGGAGGACTTTGACAAGAACTCCGGAGGCTGGTTTGAACAGGTGATTTTCCGGCATCGCATGTTGGTCATCGTTGCCTGCTTGCTCGCCACCGTGGTGTTGGGCTTCTTTGCTACTCGGCTGCAGGTGAATGCCAGCTTCGAGAAAATGATCCCCAGCTCCAGCCCCTACATCAAGAATTACCTGGCCTATAAAGACCAGCTTCCGGGGCTGGGTAACAGCATTCGCGTGGTGGTGGAAAACAAGACCGGCGATATCTATGACGCCGACTACTTGCTGGCACTGCAGAAAGTCAACGACACCCTGTACCTGATCCCGGGCATCGACCGCTCCTGGATGAAATCGCTGTGGATGCCCATCGTTCGCTGGAAAGAAGTGACGGAGGAGGGCATCGATGGCGGTGCGGTGATGCCTTCCGATTACGACGGCAGCGACAAGTCGATCAAGGCCCTGCGCCGCAACATCATGCGAGCCGGCATTGTCGGCAACCTGGTGGCTAACGACAGCCGGTCGAGCATGATCGTCGCGCCGTTGCTCGATACCAATCCGCAGACCGGCAAACCACTGGACTACGGGGATTTCTCCAAGCAACTGGAAGCACAGATTCGCTCCCTGGAAAATGACAAGGTCGGCATCCACATCGTCGGCTTCAGCAAGCTGGTCGGCGACCTGATCGACGGCCTGTATTCGGTGATGCTGTTCTTTGGCGCCTCCGTGGTGATCGCCGGACTGTTCGTCTATTTCTACACCCGTTGCCTGCGCAGCACCTTGTTGCTGGTGAGCGTCGCGGTGGCGGGCGTGGTGTGGCTGCTGGGCTTGATGCAAATCCTCGGCTACGAGCTAGATCCGTACTCGATCCTGGTGCCGTTCCTGATTTTTGCCATCGGCATTTCCCATGGCACACAGAAGATGAACGGCATCCTTCAGGACATTGGCCGTGGCACCCATAAATACATTGCCGCGCGCTATACCTTCCGCCGTTTGTTCCTCACGGGTCTGACCGCACTGTTGACCAATATCGTTGGGTTTGCCGTGCTGGTGATCATCGATATCCCGGTGATCCGCGACCTGGCCCTGACCACCAGCATCGGCGTCGCCGTGCTGATTTTCACCAAGTTGCTACTGATTCCGGTAGCGCTGTCGTACCTCGGTGTCAGTAAAAAAGCCGCGCGAATCGCCATCGCCAAAGACCAGGCCGGCGCAGAAAACAAGGGTTTCCTGGGGCGTCTGTGGAGCGGCCTCGACCGCTTCACCGAACGGCCGATGGCCACCGCGGTGATCGCCGTATCGCTGCTGGTGACCCTGGCGGGCAGTGTGGTGATGATGCATCTGAAGGTGGGCGATCTAGACCCCGGTGCACCGGAGTTGCGTGCGGATTCGCGCTACAACCGCGATAACGCCTACATCACCAGTCATTACGGGCTGTCCAGCGACCAGTTCGTGGTCATCATGAAGACCAATGAAGACAGCTGCCGCCTGTACCAGTCGCTGCAAAGCATGGACAAACTGGCCTGGCGCCTGCGTCAGACGCCAGGCGTTCAAACCACCCAGTCGTTGGCTGAAACCGTACGAATGATCAGCTCCGGCATGGCCGAAGGCAGCCCGAAATGGCTGAGCATCAGCCGTGACCAGGCGATCACCAACTCGGCGGTGGATGCGGCGATGATTTCCGCCCCGGGGATCACCAACCAGCAGTGCTCGGTCACCCCGATGATTGCCTATCTTGCTGACCACAAGGCCGACACCCTGAGCCGCGTATTGCAGGTCTCCGAAGCGTTCGCCAAGGAAAACAACAGCGCTGCCGGCGCAGAACAACCTGTGGAATTCCTCCTGGCCGCGGGCAATGCCGGCATTGAAGCCGCCACCAACATCGAGGTCGAGAAGGGCATCATCACCATGTACCTGGCGGTGTATGGCGCCACGGCCTTGCTCTGTCTGCTGACCTTCCGCAGCTGGCGTGCAACCCTGGTGGCGCTAATTCCGTTGCTGATGACCACGATCATCTGCAAGGCGCTGATGGTGTGGTTGGGCATCGGCCTCAAAGTGGCCACCTTGCCGGTGATCGCCGTCGGGGTCGGTGTCGGTGTCGACTACGCGCTGTATCTGCTCAGTGTGCAACTGGCGGTACAGGAGCGTGGCGGCAGCCTGGCGGTGGCTTATCGCCGCTCGCTGGACTTCACCGGTCGTGTCGTTGCACTGGTGGGCCTGACCATGGCCGCCGGCGTGATTACCTGGGCCTGGTCGCCGATCAAGTTCCAGGCGGACATGGGCATCCTGCTGACCTTCATGTTCCTCTGGAACATGCTCGGTGCACTGGTGTTGATCCCGGCCCTGTCGCATTACCTGCTCAATCCCAAGGGCAACTCCAAGGCCGGAGTGACCCTCGATCTCGAAGACGCCCGCGCGCAGCAGGAACCGCGTAAGCCCGCAGCCGGCGCACCTACCCCCTCATTGACTGAGCTCGCCTTACCCCGGCGTGCCCGCTGACTAATAGCCGGGCACAGGCCCAGGCTGGCAATTGCAAGGAGAGAAGTATGTTCGAGTTACTGATGAGTGCCGACATGATGGTTCCGGACCCGGACGGCATGACGGAAATGCTGGTCGACAAGCTCGGGATCTACAAGCACGAGCGCTGGCGCCAAGCGTTCGATAATCACCCGTATATCGCGCACTTCCTGCGGGTACACAAATCCCTGGCGGTGTCGCCAACGCGCATCGAACCGCAGTGGCACCTGGATCGGCCGAACCCCGGCGACCCGTTGTTCCATGACTTTCTCGAAAGCCTTAAAGATTTCCAGGGCCACCATCGGCCGATGATCACCCACTCCATCGTGCTGGCCCTGCACGGGGACAAGTTCGACGCGCTGGTGGACAAACTGATGCGCCGCCGCTTGCCGTTCCGCATGGCACAGCGCACCCCGGAAATGCCATTCGACCGCCTGTGGCTGGGCGCGACCCCGGAGAAGCCGTACTACCAACCTGACGTGGATGGCGGCCTGTGCATTGAAATCATGCCGACCGAGCCGTTGCAGATGCCGCCGGAAACCTACCAGCTGCCACCGGTGCAACCACGCGATCTCAAGCCCGGCGACATGGTGCGCGTCACGGCCCGTGGCTTCCTGGTCCGCGACCTCGACGAAACCCTGCGCAAGGTGTCAACCAATCTCGACTGGGAACCGAGCGGTCCGGTGGAGAACATCCGCAGCGAAGGTTACCGCCGTGCGCGCATGGGGTTCACCGTGTCCAACAGTGCAACCCTCGATGTACTCGAAGCGACCTACTGGAACACCGACGCCGGCCATTACGTCAACAACTGGGGCCCGGGCCCGTACTACATCCGTATCGGAGTCAACGACCTGGCTGCCAAAGCGGAAGATTTGCGTGCACGCGGCACGCGGTTCCAGTGGATCGAATCCTCGGAGGCCGTTGGCGGTCGTCCATTGATCAAGATCGATCCACAGGAACTCAATGGCCAGGTCTTCGAGTTCGAGGAGTGCCCTGCATGAGTACAGCGCAAAACCGGCAGCCTCCCGAGCTGATCAACGACGCGGTGCGCCTGGAGCGCGATGCCATGGTGGGCTGGGTGGTACTGACCCGCCCCGGACAGATCAACGCCATCAACGATGAAATTCGCCAGGGCGTACCGCAGGCACTGGCGCTGCTGCAGAAAGATCCCGGGATTCGCGTGATCGTGATTCGCGGGGAAGGCGAGCGGGGCTTTTGTGCCGGCGCCGATATCAAGGAGCGTCGCGGCCCGGAGTCCAGCTTGCAGGTTCGCCAGCGTATGGAAAACGTGCGCTGGATCGAAACCCTGGACGGCATCACCAAACCGGTAATCGCCGCCATTCATGGCTACTGCATGGGTGGCGGGCTGGAGTTGGTCCTGGCGTGTGACATCCGTTTCGCCGCCCCCGATGCCGTGTTCGCCCTGCCGGAAACCGGGCTTGGGCTGATCCCCGGTGGCGGCGGCACGCAACGACTCTCCCGAGTGGTGGCACCGGGTCAGGCACTGGACATGTTGCTCACTGGTGACCGGGTGGGCGCCGAGCAAGCGCAGCGCATTGGCCTGGTCAGTCGACTGGCCAACGACAGTGCCAACCTGGTGGAAGAAGTGCGGGCTTTTGCCCAGCGCATCGCCAGCAAACCACCCACCGCGTCGGCCTTTGTCAAACAGGCCGCGCGGGCGGCGCTGGAAATGGATCTCAAGCGTGGCCTGGACCTGGAGCTTGATCTGTTCGCCTTGCTGGCCCCGACCAAGGACGCCCGCGAAGCGGCCCTGGCCTTCAGCGAGCGGCGCGAACCGCGATTTACCGGTGAGTAAAGCGTCATCCCCAAAACAAAAAGGATAAGGGCATGAGTACAGGAAAACTGGCAGGACGAGTGGCCATTATCACCGGCTCCGGTGGCGGTCTGGGCGCCGAGTGCGCACGGGTATTGGCGTCCCATGGCGCGAGCATCGCCGTGGTCGATATCAATTTCGAGGGCGCCACGGCTGTGGCCCAATCGTTGCTCGCCGAGGGCCATCAGGCCTTGGCGATCGCCACCGATGTGTCCTCGGAAGACGACGTGCGGGCAATGGTTGCCCAAGTGAAAGAGCGTTTTGGTCGTATCGACATCCTGCACAACAACGCGGCGATCTTGAATGCCGAGCAACGCCAGCTGGACCGGGATTTCGTCAACCTCGACATGCAGGCCTGGGACCGCGCCATCGCCGTCAACCTGCGTGGCGCAGTGCTGTGCACCAAGCATGTGATTCCGGTCATGCTGGAGAACGGCAAGGGCTCGATCATCTTCGCCACCTCGGGCCTGGGGATGCAGGGCGATATGTCCCTGACTGGCTACGCCACCTCCAAGGCGGGGCTGATGATGCTGCCGCGCATGGTGGCCTCCCAGTACGGCAAACAAGGTATTCGTGGCAATGCCGTGCAGATCGGGCTGGCGCCTTCGGAACACGCCATGCCTGAACCCTTGCTCGACATTCTGCGCGACAACCACTGCACCGCCGAGCTGGGTACGCCTCGGCAGATCGCCGATGTGGTGGCGTTCCTGGCCAGTGACGAATCCTCCTTCGTCACCGGCACCACCCTGGTCGCCGATGGTGGTTTCAGCAGCCACACGCCATCTTTGGTAGCGATGCGCGCGTTGTTCGCGCAGATGGGTCGCACCGGCATGTAACGGTTGCCTCGGTGCGCCGTCCGGTGCGCTGGGGTTGTACTTCGCCACCACAGCCGCCGCGCGCCGCCGTGGTTGAATGACGTCATGGAAGCAAGTGATGAACCAGAACCACAAAGCGGGAAACACCGACTTCGATGTGATCGTCGTCGGCGGTGGCACCAATGGCCTTTCGGCTGGCTGTTACCTGGGCATGGAAGGCAAGAAAGTGCTCGTGCTCGAAGCGCTGGACAAGGTGGGCGGCATGGCGTCCTCGGGCTACCTGATACCGGAGGCGCCGCAGCACCTGGTTCACCCCTGTGCCCTGGACATGATGTCGATGCGGGTGCATTCCCACGTACCGGCGGAACTTGGGCTGGAGCGACACGGTTTCAAATCGGTGGAGCTGGCGCCGGGGTATGTGTATCTGCACCCGGATGGACAGTCGCTGATTTTCTGGCGTGATCGCGAGAAAACCGCCGCCGAGATTCGCCGCTTCAGCAGCAAGGACGCCGAGGCGTTCCTTGAATTCATGAAGATCATCGACATGTTCCTCGACATTGCGCTGCCGATGATGCGTGTCGACCCGGCGAAAACGAATCTGGGCGTGAAGCTGAAAATGCTCGGTACGGCGATCAAACACAAAGCCTTGAAGCCCGAGCTGATGGCACTGATGACGGGGTCCGCGCTGCAGGCCGCACGTGAGCGCTTCGAGCATCCGGTGACGATTTCGGCGATGTGCGCCCTCACGGGTCTGGCGGGCGATATCAGCGCCGATGGCGGTGGCATTTATTACGCCTTGCTCGGTTTCCTCCATCGTTTTGGTGTGGGTCGGGTCCTGGGTGGCATGCAGCAGTTGAGCAACGCCATGCAGGCGCGTCTGGAGGAGCTGGGCGGTCAGGTGCTGGTGTCGGCCAGCGTCAGTGAAATCGTGGCCAAGGATGGCCAGGTCAAAGGTGTGAAACTGGCGGATGGCCGTCAGTTCATGGCCCGTGCGGTGATTGCCGGCTGCCATCCCAAGCCCGCACTGGATATGGTCACCCGCGGCGAAATCCCCCAACACCTGCTCACCCGCATCGCCATGGCGCCGGCCAACGGCAAGGGCTCGGGACCACTGAAGGTGGATCTTGCCTTGCGTGGGCAGATTTCCGTGCCACGTTTTGCTGCCATTCGCGGCGACGGTGTGGACCTGCGTAAAACGGTGATGTTGATCGGCACCGAAGAGGCCGTGCTGGAGAACTTCGCGGCCTGTGCCCGAGGCGAGGTACCGAAGTTGCCCTACATCACCGTGGCCGCACCGAGCGCCGCCG
The DNA here is from genome assembly GCF_046042685.1 of Pseudomonas sp. PLMAX. Classification (NCBI taxonomy): domain Bacteria; kingdom Pseudomonadati; phylum Pseudomonadota; class Gammaproteobacteria; order Pseudomonadales; family Pseudomonadaceae; genus Pseudomonas; species Pseudomonas sp. PLMAX. The sequence goes on from NZ_CP064949.1 coordinate 2,943,216, forward strand.
ATCCTTCACAAGCGCCGGCCGGCCAGGATGTGCTGTACATCTATCCGCCGGTCATGCCGGTGAACCCCAATGAGGGTTGGGACGCATTGCGTGAGCGGGTAGCCGACCAGGTACAGGAACAGCTGTATGACTACATTGAAGGGATCGAAGGGCAGGTGATTGGCCGTCACATCGAGGCCGCCCCGGACTTTACCGCGCGCTTGAACACGGTGAATGGTTGCGTGGTGCATATCGACACCACCTCGATGCGTTCGAGCACCATGCGCCCGGCGTACGGTTTGGGAGGCGATACCTTGCCGGTGGCCGGTCTGTATTTTGGTAGCGCCGGCATCCATCCGGGCGGTGGCGTCAACGGCATGGCCGGACGATTGGCGGCCAAGCGGGTGAGCAAGTACTTGAGTAAAAAAGGCAACTGACCAGTCGGCGATAAAACCTGTGTGCGAGCCTGCTCGCGAAGGCGCAGTGACAGTCGGCGCTGATGCTGGAAGTGCCTGCCCCTTCGCGAGCAGGCTCGCTCCCACAAATAGATCGTGTTTATGTAACGCGGCGCCAGCGGTCAAACGCTGTCGGCGTTTTTTTCTGCACCCAGGGAAATACTCGCCAGGACAAAGTCCGCCGAGTACTGGCGCCAGGTGGCCATGCCTTCTGCCGAGTCGGTATCCAGGCCGGCGAGGGCAGACATGGAGTAGCGGTTGGTGAACCAGCCTGTGGTCACCAGTGATGCGCTGGCCAGTAACAGGCGCGGGTTGATGTCCGCACGGAAATCACCACTGGCGGCTCCACGGACTAGGATCGCGTCGAGCTTGGCGATCAGCTTCGGTGCCATTTCAAGAAAATGGTTACGCGGTGTTTCGTGGGTGTCGTGGTAGCGAATGCCTTCCAGCGCCAGGCTGCCGAGGAAGGGGTCAAACCGGTACTGGTCGAAGAAGTGATTGAGCACAGTGCGCATCGCCTGGGGCGGTGGCAACTCTTCAACATTGAGGTTGACCAGCTCGGACATGATGTTGTCCGAAGATTCATCCAGTACCGCTACAAACAGCCCTTCCTTGGAATTGTAGTAGTGGTAGACCAGTTGCTTGGTGACCCCGGCATCCCGGGCAATTTCTTCCACACGCGCACCGGCCAGGCCTTTTTTCGCGAACTCCACACGCGCAGCAGCGAGCAGTCGATTCATCGTATTGCGTTTGCCCTGTTCGCCACCTTCACCTGCCTTTACCGCCACCTCGTTCTCCTCCTGCTGAATGGGGTCACACCTTGAAGCATATACCCGCTCGCCATCGTTTGACCCTGAGTCAAACGAAGCGCAGGACCGGTGCAGACACAACCGCATACCATGGACTGGCAGCCGGGCAATCTTGGTGTGCAAGCAGAATAAAAACAAGACAGGAGATCCTGATGAGCAACGAAAGCGCAGCACTGGACCTGGCCACTGCCTATTCCGCCGTATCGGAAATGTATCGCGGCACTGACCTGGATATTCATGCGGTGTGCCGGGAGCAACGGCTGAAGTCGCCCATCTATGAAGGTGATTTCATTACCCAGTTCGGTGTGCCGACCAATGCTGGCACCCAGCAGGGCACTCGCCCGACCTTCGCCTTGTTCAGATATCAGGACGTGATGACTGTTCTGCGCGATGGTTCGACCTACACCAGCGGCTTTATTGCCGAAGGCCTGGGCGCGTTTTTCGATGGCTTGATCATTCTTGCCATGGACGGTGACGAACACCGCAAGGTGCGCGCCTTGCTGCAGCCGGCCTTTATGCCTGAGACCGTGAACAAGTGGCGTCCACAGATCGACCAGGTGATCCGCGAGGAGTACATCCAGGCCATGTTGCCGGCAAAGAATGCCGACCTGATGAAGTTCGGCCTCGAACTGCCGATTCGCATCATGTATGCCTTGATGGGCTTCCCCTCGGATGAACCGTCCAAATACAAGCAATATGCGGCCTGGGCCTTGGCCATTGTCGGTGGCAACCAGATTGACCCGAGCAAGATGGTCGAAGCGCGGCGTCAGGCCGGCATCGCGGTCAAAGGTCTTTATGACGCACTGGCCGAGGTCGTGGTGCAACGGCGCGCCGAGGGCAGCCAGGGCGATGACGTGGTCGGTCGTTTGCTGCGCGCGGAGTACGAAGGGCGCACGCTGGACGACCATGAGGTGATCACCTTCACGCGTTCGTTGTTGCCGGCGGCCGGGGAAACCACCACGCGCATGTTCGGCTCGGTGATGACCTTGTTGCTCACCACGCCCGGATTGCTCGAACGCGTCAAGGCCGACCGCTCGCTTATCGGCAAGCTCATGGACGAAACCACCCGCTTTGAACCGGTGGCCACCTTCAAGGTGCGCGAAACCGCCAGGGAAGTGGAATTTCACGGTGTGAAGATCCCCAAGGGCTCATTCGTCCAGTGCATGGTGGTGTCCGCCAACCGCGACGAAGACGCCTTTGAAAACCCCGATGTGTTCGACATCGACCGCAAGCCAAAACCCTCCTTTGGTTTTGGCTTCGGCCCGCACATGTGCATCGGTCAGTTCGTTGCCAAGGTCGAGATCAGCTGCGCGGTCAACGCGATCCTCGATCTGTTCCCCAACTTGCGTCTCGACCCGTCCCAGCCCGTCCCGCAGATCGGCGGTGCGCAGCTGCGCGGCGTGTCGACACTCCCGGTGATCTGGGACTGAGCCACGCTTCAAATCCGTTTCCAGGCCTTTATAACAACAACAGAGGGCAGTATGAGAACGTTCAAAACCATTCCAGAACGCGGTGATTTCGGCTTCCAGCAACTGGTCGGGCCGCACAAGGTCACCGGCGCTTCGATGTCCGCCGAGCGCGGCTTCTTCGGCCTGCATTTGAGCAAGAGCTCGCCGTTCGGCTCGGTGCGCGATGAACAGGGCAACATCTATTCATTCGTGCGCTCGCTGATGGCGCCCAATGGCACGCCGAACCCGACCAAGTTCTACTACCTGAACAACCACGTCGACAACGTCCACCTGCGCATGGACCACGAAAAAATGGCCCGGCAGGCACTGACGCCACTGCCTGTGCATAGCCTGGAAGGTGATACCGCACGCTGGGCCAGCCAACCGGGTGAAGCCGGTAATGCGTGGGAAATCACCGCCAGCAGCGAACGCCTGACCTGGAAAGAAGAGGGCTTGTTTCACCTCGAAGGCCGTCTGCTCGGCCCGGGGCTGCAGTGGTACTTGCCCGGCGTGGAGTGGGGCACCTTCTACGTATCGCAGCTGTGGGACATCGCGGGTGTCTGCGAGGGACGCCCGGTAAAAGGTGCCATGGCGCTGGACCAGTTCTACATGGCCGAAGGCGGTGCCATCCACTTCAAGAAAGACCTGGTGGTGAACAACAACAAGCATGTGATCTGGTGGTCCTTTGTCACCGTTTATAAAGACGGCACCTGGGACACCGGTTCCTTCATGGTGGGGCACGATCATTTGGGCTACGCCATTTTCAACAATGAAAAAGGCGAGGTGCGGGTCACTACCGATATCGAAGGACAGACTGAGCACAAGGACGGTAGCTACTTTTTGAAGTCCGCCAAAATCGTGCTGGAAGGCAAGGAAGAGTGGGAATTCCTGCCGGACGAGAAGGGCGAAATGATCGACTTCGTTGGCGGTTTCCCGGTCACGGCGCAGCAGGAAGGGCGCTGGCGCCGGGTTGGCGACACCCGCGAGCCTTCGCACTGGCTGGGCTGGGGCGAGTCGGACCGGCGTAACGGCTCGGCCCGTAACGTGCCAGGCAAGGACCTCTAAACACTGACCCGTCCCACTGTAGGAGCTTCCGCAGGCTGCGATCTTTTGATCTTGTTCTAAAAAATCAAAGTCAAAAGATCGCAGCCTGCGGAAGCTCCTACAGGGGGGCGTAAATAACAACAATGAGGAACCGCGATGAAATTCCGTGACAAAGTAGTACTGGTCACCGGTGCCGGTCGAGGCATGGGCCGCGCCATTGCCCTGGCTTATGCCCGCGAGGGCGCCAAAGTGGTGGTGTCGGCACGCACCGCTCGATACGGCGAAGAAACAATCGAACAAATCAGGAAACTGGGCGGTGACGCCTGCCTGGTCGGGGGCGACATTGCCGACCGTGCTGCAATCAAGTCGATGGTGCAGGGCTGCGTAGAACATTTTGGCGCCCTGGATATCGTGGTGCACTGCGCCGCCGACACCAGTCACGGGTTGATCGCCGAGATGGCCGATGACACCTTCGATCACATCGTGCGCAGCAATATCCAGTCGTTGTTCTGGTTGGCCAAGGACAGCGCGCCCTACCTGTCCAAGGCAGTCGACAAAGGCCGGCTGATATTCATCTCCTCCGGCGAAGCCAACCGAAAGTACACACCGCGCCTGATTGCCTATGGCTCCAGCAAAGCTTTCATGAACTCATTCGCCCGCGGCCTGGCGGTGGAGTTCGGCGCCATGAATATTCTGGTCAACGTTGTAGAGCCGGGGCTGATCGGCACTGACCACATGCTGGAAACCCTGGGTAAAGAACTGCCGCATAAACTCGCCGCACATTTCCCGGTTGGGCGCCTTGGCGAGTCCGCTGACATCGCCAATGCCGTGATGTTTCTCACCTCTAATGAAGCCTCCTACATCACCGGCACGTCGCTGTTGGTGGACGGCGGCGCCACCATGATCGCGCTGCCCAAAGTCGAAGAAATCCTCAAGGGCCATTAATCAGGTCGCGCACCCGCAATAGCGGCCTGCGCCGGGAGTGAGTTGATGACAACCGAGACACGCAACAATACAGCCCACGGTGGCAATGATTTTTCCGAGTTCAAGCGTGGCTGGCGCGTGGTCCTGCTGGGACTGTTTGGCATTTGCACCAGCATCACCGCCGCGCTGCTGTATGCCTTCGGCACCCTGGTGATTCCGCTGGAACAGGCCTTCGGCTGGAGCCGAGGCGACTTGCAGGCTTCGATCACCTTCCTGTTCGCCGGCGTGGCGATCTCCACGCAGTTGGTCGGCCCTCTCTACCGCCGCTATGGCTTGCGCCAGGTCGCGATTGTTTCGATCGTGTTGCAGATAGTCGGTTACTTCGCCATTACCCGCATCCAGGGTTCCATTGGCTGGTTGTACCTGGCGTTCTTCAGCATGCCGATCGTCTGTGCTGGCACGATTGCGATTACCTGGACGCAGTTGGTCAACCTCTGGTTCGAACGCAACCGTGGCCTGGCGCTGGCGGTGATCCTCTGTGGTACGGGGTTGATGGCGATGATCCTGCCGCCACTGTTGTCGCGGCTGATTGCCGCCTACGGCTGGCAAGCCGGGTTCATTGCCCTGGGGGCGATGCCCTTGCTTTTTACGCTGCCGTTGTCATTGATGTGGCTGCGCATGCCGGCTCAACCCCTCGGCACTGATGCAACCGCCCGCAAAGAGCTCCCGGAGCTGAGCGGCATGTCTTTCAAGCAGGCATTGCGTTCAGGGATGTACTGGGGTTTCAACGTCGCCTTGATACTGTCGGTGTCGTTGACCGTGGGTATGGTCACCAACATGGTACCGATGCTGCAAAGCAAGGGCTTGAGCGCCCAGCAAGCGGCGCAGATTTTCAGTACGTTCGGCATTTCCATCATCGGCGGGCGGTTGTTGGTGGGGTACCTGCTGGACCGCTTTTCACCTTCTCTGGTGGCCGCGGTGAGTCTGGCGCTGCCTGCAGTGGGCTGTGCGATCTTTCTCTTTGGCGGCGCGCAGAGCACACCGCTGCTGGTGCTTGCCACCCTGTGCATCGGCGCCAGTGCCGGTGCTGAATTCGATTTGGCAGCCTTCCTGATGGCACGCTATTTCGGCCTGAAGGACTACGCGCGGATATTTGGCCTGCACCTGTGTCTGATCACCATCGTTTCCGGGTTGGTGCCCATGCTGTTCGGTCATCTTTACGACGTATACGGCAGCTATTCAGCCGTGCTGGTGTGCTGTTTCTGCTGCGCGATCATTGGCCCGGGCATTCTGCTGTGGCTGAAGATGGAGCCGGCATTTCTGGCTCGTCAGCAACACCTGCAGCAACGGCAGCACGCCTGACCCCTTCCTGAGGATGAACAAGAGATGAGCATGGACAAACACGCAATCGAGCACTTCCTGCACGGTCAGGTCGACTGCTGGAACAGAGGCGACAAAGAGGGATTTTTCGCTCATTACCGTAGCGTCTCGGCCAATGGCTTGAGTATCGAATACGTTGGCAAACCACAGCACGATGCCTGGCAGGTTCTGGAAGGCATGTGGGCGCAACAGCAACCAAAGATTCGCGTCGAGGTGCGCCAGTGCATCGTCAATGGCGCTGAAGCCGCGTGTCATCACCTCAATGCCTTTCGCGAGCAGGAAGGCGGCATCGAGACGATCGAGTTGTACCGGTTCGAAGGAGGGAAGTTATCTGTGCGTTACTTCATCAATCAGTAATGGGGGGACGCACAGCCTTGTCAAAAGGCTGTGCGCACTGGCGGCCTACAGGCCGTCGGTGGAACAGGACAGCTGTCGCCACAGTTCGAATTTCGCGAGCATGGTGTTGAGCTTGTTGCTGACTTGCTGATAGGCGTCGGAGCCAGCCAGGTAACGCAGCGGCGGATGCTCACTGTTGGCCAGGTGCACCAGGGCGTCGCCCAGTTTTGCCGGGTTGCCGGTTTGCTGGTGGTTGTAGGCGGCCGAGGCACCTTTGACCTTGGCGGTGAATGCGGCGTAGTCCTCCAGCGCGCGTGTACCGAAGACCGCGGAACTGGGGTCGAGAAAGTCGGTTCGGAAAACACCCGGTTCTACCAGCGTGACCTTGATACCGAACTGAGCCACTTCCAGGGCCAGGGATTCGGAAAAACCTTCCACGGCAAATTTCGAAGAGCAGTACAACGCCGCGCCGCCCATCCCGACCACACCGCCCATCGATGACACGTTGAAGACGTGACCGCTGCGTTGCCGGCGCATGACCGGCAGCACGGCGCGGCAGACGTTGAATACGCCAAACACGTTGGTTGCGAACTGCTTGTCGGCTTCGCTGGCGAAGTTGTCTTCAAAGGGCGCCAGTTGGCCATAGCCGGCATTGTTGACCAGCACATCGATTTGGCCAAAACGCGCGACAGCAGCCTCTGTGGCAGCCAGCGCCTGGGCTTCGTCGGTCACATCCAGGGCCACTAGCAGTACGCGCTCGGCGTACTCGGCAAAGGCCTTTTCCAGCGGTTCGACACGCCGGCCAGTGACCACCACGCGGTCGCCGTCGGCCAATGCGGCTTTGGCAATGGCGGCACCCAGGCCTCGGGCCGCACCGGTAACAAACCAGACTTTGTTCATTGCATCGCTCCAGTCGTTGTGCAAAAAAATGCCGCGTCAGCTTGCAGGCGGGCGCGGCATCGGGTTTACGGGGCCGTGCGCGCTCAGTCGCGGTTGGCCGCTTCCCAGGCTTTGAGGTCGAAACCATCGGCGGCGGCTTCGGCTGCCGTGAGTCTGGGCGCCCGGGCCAGAATCTTGCGCGCAGCCATGTGATCGCCCATGCGATTGCAGGACTCCACGGCCACCAGTCGATCATTGCGGAAGCACAGCACGGAAAGCTGCTTGTCCTCGGCACAACCCAGCACCACCGTACTGTCGTAGCCGTGGGAGAGTCCGGCAATCTGCAGCTTCAGGTCGCCCTGATCGGTCCAGAACCAGGGCAGGGCGCTGTAGGGTGCAGGCTTGCCCATCAACCTTGCGGCGACGGCGCGGGCCTGGTCGATGGCGTTCTGTACCGACTCGAGGCGGGTATGCTGTTCATCGTTTTGCAGGCAAGGGAAACTGGCGACATCACCCAGGGCGGAAATACGCGGGTCGGAGGTGAGCAGGTTGGCGTCGACCTTGATGCCGTTCTCGATGGCCAGGTCCGCTTCGGTCGCCAGTTGAGCATTGGGGATTACACCGATACCAAAAACCACCAGGTCGGCGGGCAAGACGCGTCCGTCAGCGGTTTGCACGGCGCAGACCTTGCCGTTGTCGCCATCGATGCGGCTCAACCCCTGGCGGAAGTCAAAATGCACACCCCATTGTTCATGGGCCTGGCGGAACAAATCGGACATCTCCCTCGACACCGCACGCGCCATCGGTCGCTCAGCCAGCTCCAGCACATGTACGTTGGCGCCCAGCGCGGCTGCCACGGCGGCGAACTCCAGGCCAATGAAACCCGCGCCAATTACCACCACGTTGCGCGCGGCTTTCGCCAGCGGTGCCAAGGCATCGGCATCGGCTTTGGTCTTGATGCCGAATACCTGCGGCAGGTCAGCGCCTGGCACCGGCAGCGGGCGGTTGTGCGCTCCGGTGGCCAGAACCAGATGGTCATAACTGATCGCATCACCGCTGGCGAGCACGACGCGACGGTTCACACGGTCAATGGCTGTCGCCTGGTCATGCAACAGCTCGATGCGTTGGGTCGCATAAAACTCGGCTGGCCGGAACAGCAGATTGGTCTCCTGGATCTTGCCCAGGAGGTAGGCCTTGGACAAGGGCGGGCGCTGGTACGGCAGGCCTGGCTCATCGCCAATCAGGGTAATGCGCCCGTCATAGCCTTCCTGACGCAAGGAGGCAGCGACCTGAAAACCGGCCTGGCCAGCACCGACGATAACGACTGAGGCGAGGGTCATGGGAACTCCTTCAAGCGCATTCAGAATTGCGACGACGGCAGGTGCAGAACCATGCCGTCCATCTCTTGGCTGATGATCAACTGACAGCTCAAGCGGCTGTTGTCACGACGTTCGAAGGCGTACTCGAGCATGTCGTTCTCCATGCCTTCGGGCGCTTGCACTTTGCCCAGCCAGGCCTCGTCGACATAGGCATGGCAGGTGGCGCAGCTGCAGGCACCCCCGCAATCGGCAGGAATGCCCGGCACCGAGGCGAAAGTAGCGGCTTGCATCACCGATTGCCCGATGTCGCCTTTGACCTGATGGGCGGTGCCGTTGTGTTCGATAAACGTCAATGTGGGCATGTTCTGCTCCGATTCTTGTTGGGGGAACTCAGGATTGACTGGAAAGGGTTTGTGCGTTGAAGCGCGGCACTCGCCCCAGGGTCAGTAACAACAAGGGGCCGATCAGGCAGCAGGCAGCGCTGTAGACCAGCATCGCGGTATAGGAACCGGTGCGTGCCAGCAGGTAGGCGAAGAGCAGCGGCGCCAGCGCCGAGGCTACGGTATTCAAGCCCTGATGGACGCCAAACAGACGGCCGTACTCGCGCAAACCGAAGTAGCGGGCGATCAGGAAGGCGGCAATGTCGAACTCCGCCCCGGCGCCGAAACCGACCAGTACGGCCGCCAGCAGCAGGGGGGCAAATTCGTTGGTGGGGCTCAGGTAGATGAAACACCCGACGGCGGGCAGCACCAGGCTGAGCGCGGACACCGCTGGCGGCCAAAGCCGATCGAGCAGATAGCCGATCAACATGCGGCCGAAGATCAGCGAGATACCAAAACCACTGAAGATGGTGGCGGCTTGCGCAGCGGACAAACCCCTGGCTTGCAGCATGGGCACGGTGCTGGTGACCATGCCGACAATCGAAGAAATCACCAGGCCGAGTGCCAGGTTGCAGGTCCAGAATTTAAGCGAGCCCATGCCTTCACGAAAACCCATGCCGGGCAATTGCTCCAGCGCACCGGCGCCATCACGGTTGCCCTGGGCAACGGGGAGCTTGAACCACAGCAGAATCAACGGCAGCAGCACCAACAGGTTGAGCAGCGCGAGAATAACGAAGGCCGCGCGCCAGTCCCATTGCTCGATGCCCCAGGCCATCAGGCGGGGAATGGTCGCGGCGGTGACGCCAGTACCGGACAGCCCGATGGCCAGCGCCAGGCCACGATTCCTGTCGAACCACAGGCTGATCAATTGCGTCCAGGTGACTGCCAGCGCGCCCATGCCGACGATGGGCAGCAGCGCGAAGGCGATGTACATCGACCAGATCGATTGGGTCAGTTGGGTGGTCGCCAGGTAGCCGAGCGACAACAACAGCAGGGAAACAACCGTGACGCGCTTCATCCCGTAGCGCAGGTTGAACCAGCCCACCAGCTGCAAGGACACCACGGCGCCACCAAACAGGAAGGTGATGCAGGCCTGCAGTTCGCTTTTACTCCAGCCAAAGGCATCGCCCAGCGGTACGACCAGGGTGCCAAAGCCGTAGAGCAGGGCGGCGTTGATGCTGATGGCGACACCGGCGACGGCCAAAATCAGGATTTTCCAGCTCTGGCGGAATTCGTGAAGATCAATTGCCGCTTCGTTTTTTGACGGGTGCATGGGGTTGGCTTCCTTATTGGTTTTGTTGAGCCAAGCACTGCTTTGGATGGTGATGTGGACCACCGCCAGCAGATTCTTTGAACAGAATCTGGTTTTTTATTCAGAATAAAATCAGAAAATCCGCTTTGTCCAGCACTGCTATCTGACTCATGGACAAACGAATTTCCTGCGTTGAATCCACCTTTCAATCAATCTGGAACCGGTCGTGTTCAACATCTTGCTGTTTTTTATCCATTTGGATGCCAGGCCAGTGTTTTGCGACAGCGGATGGGTGCCAGCATATCCGCGTTAAAAACTAATTGCACATAAAATAAAATAGTGTTCATAATTTGCCGAGACTGGACCTGATAAAGGAGACAAAAATGAGTTCAGAAAAAGCGCAATTCAAAGCCGTGGCAGACCGTAGCCGCTGCTGCGGTTATGGTCTGTGTGCCGCGATCTGCCCAAGCCTGTACAAACTTGATGCCGATGGCCTGGTGTACATGGACGATGCCCGTGTACCGCCGGAACTGGAGGAGGAAGCCCGTGAAGGGGCTGCCGCCTGCCCTGCGGAGGCCATCTGGCTTGAGCCCATCACCCAGGAAGACGAAGCCGTTTAATGGCGTGCGCGTCAGTCGTCACGTGATAACCATTGAGTTGAGGATGTGCGGATGGGACGGTTACACAACAAAGTTGCGTTGATTACCGGAACCGGCGGTGGCCAGGGCCGCGCTGCGGCACTGCGTTTTGCCCGCGAAGGGGCGATCGTGGTCGGCTGCGACTTCAACGCCGAAGGCCACGAAGAGACGGCAGCCTTGATGCAAGCCGAGGGGTTCACCCTGTATGGCTCGGCGCCCGTGGACCTGGGCGATCACGAGCAGGCCAGGGCCTGGATCGATGCCGCCGTGGCTGAGCACGGACGCATCGACGTCCTCTACAACAACGCTTCCGCCGCACGTTTCGGGCTGGTCAGCGAGATGTCGATCGAAGATTGGCAGTTCACCATGCGCAACGAAATCGACCTGCTGTTCTACACCACCAAGTACGCCTGGCAGCACTTGGCCGAGCAGCGTGGAGTGATCATCAACGTGTCGTCCACCGCGGCATGGGGCGGCTCGAAAGTCGCCGGTATCGCCGCGCATTCGGCCGCCAAGGGTGCCGTGGTCTCCTTCACTCGCCAGTTGGCCGTGGAAGGCGCGCCGTTCGGTATCCGTGCGGTCAGCCTGAGCCCGGGGTTTGTCGCCACGCCGGGTACCCGGCCGTTCCTGGAAGACCCGAAAATGCGCGCGATGCTGCTGGACGGTGTATTAATGGACCGTCCGGGCGAGCCGGAAGAAGTGGTGGCGATGGCGGTATTCGTCGCCTCGGATGAAGCGTCGTTCATTACAGGTTCCGACTTCGTCATCGATGGCGGGTTACTCGCGGTTTGACACACGCGGCGTCAGTGCAGGGGCCATTGGCACCCTTTCATCTCGAACAATAACAAGGTGAATAACGTGGACATCATCGGTATCGGTTACATGGGCTTCGAAACCCCCAATCTCGAGGCGTGGCGTGAGTACGGCCCGCAGGTGATGGGCTTCGGTATCGGCAAGAACCCCGAGAGTGACCCTGAGTCGCTGTACTTCAGAATCGACGATCGCCGACATCGCTTCGCGTTTCATCCAGGCAAGGTTGACCGAATTGCCTATATCGGCTGGGAAGCGGTGGGGCGCATGGCGTTCGAGGACGGCATCAGGAAGCTGGCGGCGGCCAATGTCGAATACACCCGTGGCGATGCTCAATTGTGCGAAAAGCGGGGGGTGCGCGAGCTGGTGCGCTTCCGCGATCCCGTGGGTTATCAGCACGAACTTTTTTACGGGCAAAAATGGCTGCCGCGCTCGTTCCAGCCTGGGCGTCCGCACAGTGGCTTCCTGGCCGACGAACGTGGGGCAGGCCATGTGGTGCTGATCACCCCGGACTACACCTCGGAACTGGAAGACTTCCTGCTCAACGTCATGGGCTTCAGCTGGTATGGCGCCGGCGCGGGCAAAGGGCGCACCGGCTTCTTCCGCTCCAAACTCAATCATCACACCAGTCATGACATTGCCTACGGCCACGGCCCGGGACGCATGGGCGTGCAGCATGTCGGGCTGTTTGTGCGCAACGTGCGCGATGTGGGTGAAACCTACGACATCGTGCGCCAGCGCGAACTGCCGATGATGATGACCCTCGGCCAGCATGCCCAGGACCCGCACCTGTCGTTCTACCACTTCAACCCGTCTGGATTCGCCTTCGAGACCATTGCGGAGATCGAGCCATGGCAAGGCGATCCGTATGAGTTGAACCCGGAAAAACTCAGCCTGTGGGGCCACGAAATGGTCGGTCCGATTCTCGGGGCCAGCGTCAAGACACCGGAAGAAGTGCTCGACGCCGAGTATCTGCCCATCTACCTGGCCAAACACTGAGATGCGTCTGGCGCGAGTCGAGGTAGCCGGGCAGGCGTTCTGGGCGTTGCTGGATGCGCAAACGGAGCGCCTGCAGCGGATTAACGCGCCGTTCGCCCAGTGGGCCGGGCTGGGGGCGCAACTCGCGCCGCAAGCCCTTGACCTTTCTGGCGAATGGTTACCGTTGTCGGCGGCGCGCCTGCTGGCGCCGCTGGAGCCTGGCAGTCGGGTTTTCGGTGTGGGCCTCAATTACCTGAGCCACCTCAAGCGCCTGGGCAGTGATGCGCCGGCGCACCCGCTGGCGTACATGAAGCCTGAGTCCGCGTTGATCGGCGCCTATGACGAGATCGATTATTCGCCGTTGACCACCCAGCTCGATTACGAGGTGGAACTGGTGGCCGTCGTGGGCCGGCCGTTGCTCGATGAACCCCATGCCAGCGACTGCCTGCTGGGATACACGGTGGGCAATGACATCAGTGCGCGCGATGCCGGCAAGCAGATTGGTCGCCTGGACCTGTTGACCCAGAAAGCCATGGACCGCGCAACCCCGGTGGGGCCCTGGATTGTCACGGCGGATGAACTGGGTGTAGCGGGGCAACCGGCATTGGAGATGCGCCTTTGCGTCAACGATGAATTGCGCCAGCAGGACAATACCCGGCAGATGATTTTCAGCCTGGATGAGTTGCTCAATTATCTGGATGCACGCATCAACCTGCGGCCGGGTGACCTGGTGTTTACCGGTTCCAGCCACGGCGTGGGCCTGGAAAGCGGGCGCTTTTTGCAGCCGGGTGACCGGGTCGAGGCGCAAATCGAAGGCATCGGCCAACTGCGCAATACCATTGCTGCACCACGCCAGCTCAGCCCTGCGCGCGCGGTTGGGCGACTGGGCCAGCCGCTGGATAAGTAAATCCCTGATTCTGATCGGTATAGACGCTGAGGAGTGATGATGAGCGAGGGTTCGGCGTGGGCGCCGTTTCGCAATAGAGCGTTCCGCGGCCTATGGCTGGCGGGCGCTGTGGTCAATATGGCGATCTGGATGCAGACGGTGGCTGCGGCGTGGATCATGACCACCTTGACCACGTCTGCAGCGATGGTCTCCCTGGTGCAAACCGCCGTGACCCTGCCGGTGTTCCTGTTTGCCTTCCCCGGTGGCGTGATTGCCGATCGGGTGGATCGCCGCAACTGGCTGATCATTACCCAGTGCATGATGCTGTTCGCCGCGCTGGTGCTGTGCGGGCTGGCGTACAGCGCACATCTGGAAACCTGGGGATTGCTGGCGTTCACCTTTGTCCTGGGTACCGGCAGTGCCTTGGGCATGTCGGCATGGATGGTCACCATGGTCGGTGTACTTTCCCGCGACCAGGTGCCGGCGGCCGTGTCGTTGAACGGCATTGCCATCAACGCCACCCGCGCCCTGGGGCCGGCGCTGGCGGGTGCCTTGATTGCCTACTGGAACACGACCTCGGTATTTCTGGTGATCGCGCTGTGCATGTTCGCGGTGCTGCTCTTTCTCTCTCGCCTGGTGCCAAACCCGCCCGCCGTGGGCTTGCCACCGGAAACCCTGACGGGAGGCATGCGCAGTGGCCTGCGCTATATCCGCCATTCGGCGGTCTTGTTCAGTGCCATGAAGCAGGTGTTGGTATTCACCAGTTGCGCCAGCGCCTTGTGGGCATTGATGCCCTTGGTGGCCAAACAGGAATTGGGCATGGACGCTGGCGGTTATGGTTTGCTCATGGCGTTTCTTGGCGCGGGAGCCGTGCTGGCGGCGCTCAACTTGCCACGTCTGTATCGCGTCTTGAGCATGCGTCATCTGCTGGTTTGCGGCGTCATTGCCTTTGCCCTCGCGACCTTGACCGCCGCGCTATCCCACAACCGCTATGGCGTCTGCGCAATGATGCTGCTCGCCGGGTTTGGCTGGATGGCGGTCAATGCGACCATTTCAACGGTTGTGCAGACATATGCCGCCAACTGGGTGCGGGCACGGGTTGCATCGGTCTATGTGTTGATCCTGATGGGCTCGATGGCCGCCGGCGGCGCGATCTGGGGTGCGCTGGCCGAGTATCTGGGACTGAGCCAGAGCTTGCTGCTCTCGACGCTGTTGTTGCTGGTCGGCATTGCGCTGACGCGTAACGGTCGCGTGGAACTGGGGCAGGAGGCAGATTTTGCCGAGGTACAGTTGACCGACAAACTCCAGCTGGCCAGCCCGGTGTCCCATGCCGATGGACCGGTATCGGTCGAGATCGTGTACCAGGTGACGGTGCCGGACTGCGATGACTTCCTGGCTGCGGTGTACGCTGTAGGCAAGGCGCGACGGCGCAACGGCGCGCAGAACTGGCGCCTGTACCGCGACATGGCCAACCCGGAGCTCTACAGCGAGCGATTCATTGTCGAGTCCTGGCTGGAATATTTGCGCCAGCAGACACGGGTAACCCAGGCAGACCATACCCAGGAACGGGTCATCGAGCGTTTTCGTCGCGAGGACCTGCAAACCCGTCGGCTGATCCATCAACCCCTGGTCAGACAACTCGACTGAAGTGTCCGAATTATTCCCAGACAAAACTTTACGGCGCCATTCATTCTCAGGCTAGAATGGCGACACTTTAAAGTGACTGGATTGGGCATGGACTTCACTGACGTCAACGACAACAACAAATCAGCCGGCGTAACACTGGTCAAGCCCGTTTCCAACGCGATACGCATCCTGCGTTACCTCAGCCAGGTGGGCACACCGGAACGCTCGGTGGACATCGCCCGGCAACTGAAGATCAACCCCAGCACCTGTTTCAACATCCTGCGCACGCTGGTGCAAGAGGAGGTGGTCGACTTCAGTGCCATGTCCAAGCGCTACTCCGTGGGCCTGGGCCTGGCGCGCCTGGTCGAACAATTGGTCACCCAGGGCCACCGCGTGCAGATGGCCAAGCCCCTGCTGCAGAACCTGGCCGCGCGCCAGCGAGTCACCATCACCCTCTGGCGCAAGATGAGCCCTGACCGCATCGTCATTGTCAGCTCCGCTGCCAGCCCGACTGATGTGCGCATCGATATGGCCGAAGGTCAGCGCCTGCCGATATTGATGGGTGCCAGTGGGCGCTTGTTCGCCACTCAGATCGACCTCGACGACCCCGAGGTACAGAGCAGTTTCGAAACCATTCGCTGGGCCCAGCCGCTGTCGCTGGAGGTTTTCCGTGAGGAAGTCCGGGTGGCTGCCGAGCGTGGCTGGGCCATAGACGATGGGCATTTCTCGGGCGGGATTCTTGCCGTCGCAGCGCCTGTGTATTCACCAACCAACAGCATCGACTTCACCGTTTCCGCGGTGATGTTCCGCGGGCAACGCGATGAAGAGGGCCTTGCCGAGCTGGGCAAGGCACTGATCGAGTTCTGCGGCGAAGTGGCCGGCGTACTGTACTGATCCAGGCCGTTACTCTCGGACCAGCAGCAGGCTCCCCCCCAGCGGGCCACCGCCTGCTGCCACCGCGCTGACGTTGTGCTCGCGGGTTTGCCGCCCTTGGGCACGGCCCCACAGTTGCAGGCAGGCTTCATGCACGTAACCCAGGCCATGGGTGCGCCCGCCGGACAGCTGTCCGCCGTTGGTATTGATTGGCAGGCTGCCATCGAGCGCGATGCGCGTCCCACCCTCGACGAATGCACCGCTTGCTCCGACGGGGCACAGGCCCAAGGCCTCGAGCCAGATCATGGTCAAGATCGAAAAACCGTCGTACAACTGCGCGGATCCGACGTCTTGCGGGGTGTAGTCAGTGCGCGCCCACATCATCTGGCCGACATCGAAAGCGGCCATTTTGGTCAGGGAAATCTGATCCCATGACCAGGGCTGGTTCAATGCAGCTCCCATGGCTTCAATGCGGATCGGTTGGTTCGGCTGATCCTGAGCGATATCCCGGCGCGACAAGATGATGGCGGTCGATGCATCGCAATGCACGTCGCAGTCGAACATGCGCAGCGGTGTGGAAATCATCCGCGACGCCATGTAATCGTCCATGCTCATCGGAGTGCGAAACACCGCCTTGGGGTTGCGCATGGCGTTCTGGCGACAGGTCAGGGCGATCTGCGCCAACTGCTCCGGCCGGGTGCCGTATTCATGGAAATGGCGTTGGGCATACAGCGCCATCAGATTGGTCGCCGAGAGCACATTGAACGGCGTGAACCACTGCCAGGCGTAGCTACTGTCGCGCCCCTGGGTTTTGTTGGTGAGGGCACTCGCTTGCTTGTTGACCAGGCGGGCCGACGCTTCGGTGATCGTGCGAAACACCAGTACGTGTTTGCACAAGCCCGCTGCAATCGCCATGGCACCGTTGATTACGCCAGTGAGGGGGCCGGGGCCCTCGTAACCGCCGCCGAACCAGTTGACGTTGAGTCCAAGCGCGCTTTTCAGCGCGCTGGGGCCGACCGGCGAAAACGGGTCGCCATTATTGTTGTCGCCCGGCCAGCAGGCCACGCCATCAATGTCGCTGCGTTGCAGCCCGGCATCGGCTATCGCTTCCAGGCAGGCGTCGAGGGTCAGGCGCATGGCCGACTTGTTCGAGGGTCGCCCGACATCCGATTGGCCGATGCCGGTGATGGCTACATCTTTTTCATAACGATGATCGAACATCACAGATCCTTCTCGAACAGAGGCAACCAAACGTCCTCGACATTGAGGAAGCTGACCCGTACCGGCATGTCGATATGCACATCCGTGACCGGCAGGCCCACCACGTTGCTCACGAATTGCAAGCCGGGCTGTTCCACCAGCTCGATGATAGCCACCACATAAGGCTGCGCGAGGTCGGGGGTCCAGGGCTGGTGGTTGATGGTATAGCTGAGCACCTTGCCTTTGCCGGATACCGCTTCTGGCGCCACCTCGAAGCTTGCGCAGTGCGGGCAGAGCGGTGTGGGCGGATGGAAGTACCGGCTGCAGGCCGCGCAGCGATGAATGAGCAGTTCGCCCTGTCTACCGCCTTGCCAGAAGGCGCGGTTGTCGGCGTTGAGTGCAGGAAGTTTTCTAGGCATCAGCGGTCCGCAGGTGAATGTTTGACTTGAAGTCATACGGTATCATTTGTACATATTTTCTAAAAGTGTCATATATTCGTACCGACGAAGGCGCGAATCGAACCTTCGCGCCGTAAAACAACAACAAGAGGATTTCGCGATGACCCAGTCGTTACTGGACAAGAGGGTAGTCGTCACCGGCGGGTTTGGAGCCCTCGGCAGCGCACTCGGCACATTCCTGCTGGCGCGAGGCGCCCGGGTTGCCTTGCTGGATCGCAGCGAGGCGCCTGCCGCCTTGCTGGACACGGAAAACCTGCTGTGCCTGGGCGGTGTCGACCTGACGTCGACCGAGTCGGCCAGTGCTGCGTTCGAGCAGATCGCCGCGCAGTGGGGCGGCATTGATGGTCTGGTCAACGTGGCCGGCGGTTTTGCCTGGGAGACCGTCGAGGGCGGCAACCTGCTGACCTGGGATCGCCTCTACCAGATGAATGTGCGTACCGCCGTGGTCAGTTCCCAATCGGCCCTGGCGCATCTGTTGGATTCGACGGCAGGACGCATCGTCAATATTGGCGCGCTGGCCTCGGTCAAAGCCGCGGCCGGTATGGGGGCTTATGCCGCCTCCAAGGCCGGTGTTGCCCGGTTGACCGAAGCCCTGGCCGAAGAGTTGAAAGATCGTGGTGTAACGGTCAACGCCGTGCTGCCAAGCATCATCGACACGCCCACCAATCGTGCCGACATGCCGGATGCCGACAGCAGCCGCTGGGTAACGCCGCAAGCGCTGGCAGCGGTAGTGGCATTCCTGTTGTCCGACGAAGCTGCTGCGGTAACCGGTGCGCTGCTTCCTGTGAGTGGCCGCGTATGAGACTGGTGACCTATACCTATGCCGAGGGCTTTGATCGCGCGGGTGCGTTGCTTAACCAGGACCAACAGGTACTCGACCTGCAACTCGCCTACCGTTTGCTGGAAAGCCACGAAACCCCGGCACTGAGCAGCATTCTGTCCCTGGTGGAAGCCGGTGAGCCGGCGCTGGAGTTGGCCCGTTCCCTAGTTGCCAAGGCCCCTTCGGCGGCAGTGCTGGAGCGCGCCAGTGTCAAACTTCGCGCACCGATCCAGCCGCCACCGCAGATGCGCGATTGCTCCTGCTTCGAATTACACCTGCGCCAGAGTTTCGCCGCGGCCCGTCGCGCCCGGGCGTTACGTACCGATGATCCGGAAGCGACGTTGAAGGCGATGAACACGCGCGCCGACGACCGGGTGATCGAGACCTTCAACAAGCAGCCCATCTACTACAAGGGCAACCGTTTTGCGGTGATTGGCATCGATGATGAGTTCCAGTGGCCGAGTTTCAGCCGGGCAATGGATTTCGAACTGGAGTTCGGTTGCTACATCGGCAAGCGCGGCAAGGACATCAGTCGTGAAGCCGCCCGTTCGCATATCGTCGGATACACCATCTTCAACGACATGAGCGCGCGCGACGCACAGGCCCTGGAAATGCCCGGCATGCTCGGCCCGGCCAAGAGCAAGGATTTCGACACGGCCAACATCATGGGACCATGCCTGGTGACCGCAGACGAACTGGGTGATCCCTACGACCTGAACATGGTTGCCCGGGTCAACGGGGAGGAGTGGGGTCGCGGCAATACCCGTGACATGCGCTGGAGCTTCGAGGACGTGATCGCCCACGTGTCCCGCTCGGAAACCTTGTACCCCGGCGAGTTTCTTGGCTCCGGCACCGTCGGCAACGGCTGTGGACTGGAGCAATTGCGTTATTTGAAGCCCGGTGACGTGGTTGAGCTGGAGATCGACGGTATTGGCGTGCTGCGCACCCAGGTGGGCACGGCGCCTGACAGGTACTGACGTTAAACGAAACGTTGAAGAATTCACTTACAAGTCGGAAGTGAATTCTATGTACAAAAATGAAGAAAGTGTCTTATATTTCGTTGCGACCACTGTCGTGACGCTCTGATTAGGAGGCAATCATGCTAACAAGAACAAGCCCCGTATTGTCTGATGGAACCAAGGTCTCGGACCTGATCTATCCATCCAGCCGTGAAGTGCAAATGCGCGTGTTGTCCGACCGCGAAATCTACGAGCTGGAAATGGAAAAAATCTTCGGCAAGATCTGGGTGCTCCTGGGTCATGAGTCGGAAATCCCCAATTCCGGCGACTTCATGGTCCGTGACATGGGGTCTGATTCGGTCATCGTCGCCCGTGGCAAGCAGGGCGAGGTGTTCGTCACCCTCAACGTGTGCCCGCACCGCGGCATGCGCATCAGCACCGCCGATTGCGGCAACACGCAAATTCACAAGTGCATCTATCACGGCTGGGCCTTCCGTACCAATGGCGACTTCATCGGCTCGCCGGTGGAGCGTGAATGCATGCACGGCAAGATGCTGCCCAAGGAAGAACTGGGCCTGAAAAAGGCTCGGGTCACCTTGTATGGCGGCCTGGTGTTTGCCACCTGGAACATTGAAGGACCTTCGTTTGACGAGTTCCTGGGTGATGCCAAGTGGTACTACGACATGTTGTTCTGTCGTTCCGACAAGGGTATGGAAGTGCTCGGCCCACCCCAGCGCTTTATCGTCAACGCCAACTGGAAAACCGCGGGCGAGCAATCGGCCGCCGATGGCTTCCACACGCTGACCTTGCACCGTTGGCTGGGCGAAGTGGGCAACTATGCCAAGAAGGGCGAGGGCGAAACCGCCGACCTCAGCCCGGAAATGATCGGCGTCGAAATCAGCTCGCCCCACGGCCATGCGCTGCGCTGCATCGACCTGGCGCGCAAGATCAAGCGCCTGACCGGACTCGACCCGGCCGAGCTGACCGTGCAGCAAAAACTGGAAGCATTGCCGCCTGCCGGCATGACCGCCGACATGGTCGAGCAACTGGCGCGCAATTTGTCCGAAGACCAGTTGAAAGTGCTCACCAGCATGCCGCCGCAAGTCGGCGGGATGTTCCCGAACATTCTTTTCGGCTTCGTCTACATTCCGCAGCCCGATGGCAGCGTCGTCGGCTCGATGACCCTGCACGCCTACGTGCCGCGCGGGCCGGACAAGCTGGAGTTCGTCAACTGGGTGTTTGCCGAGAAAGACGCTTCCCCTGAGTTGCGCGACAAGATGCTCAAGCAAACCATCCAGTTGTTCGGCACCTCGGGCATGGTCGAGCAGGATGACTCCGATACCTGGCCGCACATGACCCTGGCCGCCAAAGGCGCGATGGGCCGCAAGAGCACGCTGAAATACCAGGCATGCTTTGAAACCGGAGCACCTGAGGGCTGGCCTGGCCCCGGAATCGTCAATGAAGGATTTACCAAGGACGATACCCAGTGGCACTGGTGGTTGTACTGGCACGAACTGATGACTGCCTCCGAGGAGGAATAAGCGTCCACGAAGCCTGGTTCGATAGCGGTCCTTAAGGGCCGCACTCGCCGGTAACGGCATTGACAAGCACAAGAATAACAGTGAGGAGTGACTCATGGCTCAGGTTCAACAACGCGGCGTGGAGGATATCCAGCCGGGTTCCCCAGTCGGCACCAAGCGGGTGCCAGTGGGCTCGCCGATCTACAACGATGTGGTGACCTTTCTCTACGAGGAAGCCACGCTGCTCGACCAGATTCGCCTGCAGGAGTGGGCCGAACGCCTGGACACCGACCTGGTGTATACCGTACCGCTTCGCCAGACTCGCGTGGCGTCCGAGTTGAGAACCACCATTGTGCGCAGTGTCCAGCACTACCACGATGACTACCGTTCGATCATGGGTCGCATTTTGCGCCTGTCCGGTAAAAGCGCCTGGGCGGAAGATCCTCCCTCGCGTACCCGACGCCTGGTGACCAACGTGTTTGTCGAGGAAACCGACAAGAGCGATGAGTTCGTGGTGACCAGTTATCTGCTACTGACCCGCAGCCGTTTCAACGATCACCATGTCGATATCATCAGTGGTGAACGACGTGACGTGCTGCGTCTGCATGAGGCGGGGTTCAAGCTTTCCCGGCGTGAAGTCATCCTCGACCAGGCGGTGCTCGGAACGCCCAATCTGGCCGTCTTCCTCTAAGTCGTATCGGCGGCCCGGGGGCGAACCCGGATCGTCGGGCCTTGCGGGCGTTAGCCGCGCTGCTCTTGCGCCACGAGCAGCGCGGTTAAGGCCTTTGCCTCAGCCAATCCTGGTCCTCGGCGCACAACTTGAGTTGTTCATGGGTGAAATCCAGGGTCGATCCCTTCATTCGCAGTGCCTGCTCGGCGCGTTCGGGTTGTTGGCTGTAACAGAGCGCGGTGCTCGCGGCATGAATCTCCTCGTCAAGGTTGAAGGCGCGCCCCATCGAGATCAGCGTGCAGCGACGAAGTAAAAGAGCCGCTTCGGCGGCTTCTTCGTCGAGGGTATTGAGTGCCCAGCGAGCCATGCCTTCGCGAAGATTGATGCCGCAATAGGGCATTGGCCCTTCGATCATTGTGCCGTTGACGTCCCAGACCAGTTCTTCAATTCCATCGCGTATCAAGGTGGCGCTGGTGCGGTTGGCGATGCGTCGGCCGATGTCGATGTCATAACGTCGTTGGTGGTCGCCGCGTGCGGCGGCTGCAATGGCAAGACCCGCCAGGTCGAACAGGTGGGTGCATTGATGGCTGGCGTCGGCCTGCCGGGTGACTGAGTGGGCTATCCGGTCCAGTTTCATGCCCAGCAACAGCTGTAATGGACCGCAAGCCTGCGGGCACATGGAAAAGGGGTAGCGCAGCGCTTCACCGCCAATGGCAGTCACTTCGCCTGCGTGGTGGCGAACCCATACTCGGAAGTGGTGAAAGTCGTCTTCCAGAGCCGCGCGGACCTCACCAGAGCCATCGCCAGGCTGAGCAACGATGTCTACGCGCCGACGAAATACAGTCATCCTCGATATCCTTGTTCCAGTACTGTTTAGCCTGAAGAAATGCGCTATATTTAGACACTATAACCAATTATGTTCACAAAAAAACAAAAAACGGAGTGGCTATGGCACTGCTAAATGAACAGGTTGCGCTGATTACCGGTGCAGGCGGCGGAATTGGGCGTGGTATTGCGCTTAACTTTGCCAAAGAGGGGGCTGCCGTGGTGGTTGCCGAACTGGATGTCGCCAGTGGCGAGGCCGTAGTCGCCGAACTGAAAGCCTTAGGTGGCAAGGCTGTATTCATCAAGACTGACGTGTGCAGCAAAACGGACATCGAGGCCGCCGTGCAATTGGCCGTCGATCAATTCGGGGGGCTGGACATCCTGGTCAACAACGCCTTTGCGCCCACCCCCAATGTGCTCCTGGAAGAAAAAACCGATGCGATGCTGGAGCAAACCCTCGGCTCTACCGTGTGGGCTGCCTGGTGGGCGATGAAAGCCGCGCTGCCTCACATGAAGGCGCGGGGCGGTGGCAAGATCATCAACTTCTACTCGATCGATATCGAAATCGGTGCCTGGTTGCACGGCGACTACAACACGGCAAAGTCGGCGATTGTCGGGCTGACCCGCAGCGCTGCCTCCGAGTGGGGGCGTTTCAACATCCGCACCAACGCCATCGCCCCCACGGCAATGGGCGCCACCTTCCACAAGCTCGCCGCAGAGAACCCCGGCTTTGCCGAGATGTCGGCTTCCATGCGCCCACTGGGCCGTTGTGGCGAGCCTGAAGCCGACATCGGCCCGGTGGTGGTCTTCCTCGCGTCCGAGATGTCGCGTTTCATCACGGGCGAAACCATTCACGTCGACGGCGGCCTGCATCTACCGGGTTACAACTCCCGCCCCAAAGGCATTCCCGTGCGCGAATATTGATTTCAGCGGTTGAATGGTCAGCTTGCCGGTAGAGCGATGGCGAATGTGACGACGCCATCGCCAGCAAGCCGGCTCCTGCAAGGTATGGAGTTTCGGAATTTTGTGTACGACCCCAATCTGTAGGAGCCGGCTTGCTGGCGATGCGGTGGTGAGCGTGATGAGGCCATCGCTGGCAAGCCAGCTCCTACAAGGTGTCGAGGTATTCCAGGATTTTGTGGACGCCTCAAATTTGTAGGAGCCGGCTTGCTGGCGATGCGGTGGTGGGCGTGATGACGCCATCGCTGGCAAGCCAGCTCCTACAGGGTATCGAGGTATTCCAGGATTTTGTGGGCGCCTTAAATTTGTAGGAGCCGGCTTGAACTGGCGATGCGGTGGTGGGCGTGATGACGCCATCGCTGGCAAGCCAGCTCCTACAGGGTATCGAGGTATTCCAGGATTTTGTGGGCGCCTCAAATTTGTAGGAGCCGGCTTGCTCGCGATGCGGTGGTGAGCGTGATGACGCCATCGCTGGCAAGCCAGCTCCTACAGAGTGTCGAGGTATTCCAGGATTTTGTGGGCGCCTCAAATTTGTAGGAGCCGGCTTGCTGGCGATGCGATGGTGAATGTGATGACGCCATAGCTGGCAAGCCAGCTCCTACAGGGTGTCGAGGTATTCCAGGATTTTGTGGGTGCCTCAAATCCGTAGGAGCCGGCTTGCTGGCGATGCGGTAGTGGCCGTGATGACGCCATCGCTGGCAAATCAAATCAAATCTACGCAGCCCAGGTCCGGAAACGAGAAAGCCCGCTTTGAAGCGGGCTTTCTGCGCTAAATGGCCGAGGCCATTGAAACGATTATTTTTTGGACACCACGATCGACGTGGTTTCCAGGTCCCAAGTGGTCGCGGTTTTTCCTTCATCGCGCAGCAAATACTTCAACACCCGACCCTGCGGGTTTTTCGGCAAGCTGCTGCGAAACTCGATATAGCGGGGCAGGGCATAGTAAGGCACCGATTCGGTGGCCCAATGGAACAGCTGCTCGGGGTCCAGGGTCACGCCTTCATGCAGTACCGCTGTGACCTTCACATCGTCCTCGCCCTTATCCGAGGGCACCGCATGGACGGCAACCTCGGCCAACGCCGGGTGAACGGCAAAGGCGGCTTCCATTTCGAAGCTGGAAATGTTTTCGCCCCGGCGGCGCAGGTAATCCTTCTTGCGATCGACGAAGTAGAAAAAGCCATCGTCATCGAACTTGCCAATGTCGCCGGTGTGGAACCACATGTTGCGCATCAGCTTCTGGGTGTCTTCCGGACGGCGCCAGTAGCCCTGGAACATGATGTCCGGGCGCAGCGGACGGACCACGATTTCGCCGGCGCTGTTCGGCGCCACTTCCTTATCGAGGTCATCGACGATGCGTACATCGAAATCCGCAATGCGTTTTCCCGAGGAGCCCGGTGCGGCGTACTCGCCGGCGGCCAGAGAGGTGATGACGCAGGCTTCGGTGAGGCCGTAGCCATTGCCGCCCACCAGCCTGGTACCGAAACGCTCGCGCCAGATTTTTTTGGTTTCTTCGGTGTAAGGGTTGCCTCGCGCGGTATGGATCTGCCCGACGCAACGCAGCATCGCTTCGTTATCTGGCGCCTGGGCGAGGAGACCCCCCATGCCACCCAAGATCGAGGCGATGGTAGCGCCGGAGCGTTCCACTTCCTGCCAGAAATTCGAAACGGAGAAGCGCGGGAGAATGGCGGCGCGTGCGCCCACCAGAATACTGGCGATGATCGATACGCACAGCGCATTCATGTGGAACAGCGGCAATGGTGTGATGGTCACATCATCGGCACTGGCGGGACCGGCACGCAATTGCAGGCGTGCCAGGTTGCACATGAAGTTGTAGCTGATCATGCAACCCTTGGAAGGGCCTGTGGTGCCTGACGTGTAGATCAGGCAGGCAAGATCCGAAGGTTGCGGTTTATTGGCCAGTGGCGTGGCGTCATGGCCACGCCATTCATCCAGTGGCGCAATGCGAATTCGGCAATCGGGGATCGCGTCGACCGTGCCTCGGTGAAGGATGTGCTGGACGTCCTGCAGTTGTTCGGCGAGCGGCGTGATGCGTGGCAGGTAGGCCGCTTCGCAGATCACCACCGACGTTCCGGTATCGGCGATCTGGTGCCGGAGGAATTCGCCCTTGAGCGCGGTGTTGATCGGCACACTCACGGCGCAGAGTTTATTGATGGCCAGCCAGGTGGTGACGGCGTCGATGTTGTTATCGAGCATCGTCAACACGGTTTCACCGGCTTTCACACCCAAGGTAGCGAGGGCGTTGGCCATCTTGGTCGAGAGTGAGTCAACCTGAGAATAAGTGTATAACTCACCGCTGAAATCCAAGAGTATTTTGTCTGGATGCCTCGCTACCGCACGACTTAGCGCTTCGATGACAGTGTCTCGTTCTCCCACTGCCCAGGTTTCTGGATTACCACTGCTGCCCATGAACATTCTCCTTTTAGGCGCCTATAGCTGCCGGTCTGCCTGTTTTTATTTTGATGAGAGAATTCTATTCTAAATACAAAACCTGAAAATGTCTTTAGCAATAAGTTGAACATGAAATCTTATTTATGCACAGATCCTGTGCTAGTGTTGACAAATCTTTACTCTTCATGAGCCCTTCAATCCATGCCAAAAGCCGCATCCCAGAAAGCAGAAGCGCCGACGCAGGCCTCCACAACGAAAAAAAAATCGCTGCCTGATGCTGGGGCGGCTCCGGTAAAGCCGGTGGAGCGACGTACCGCCGCCAATGCCGTGGCAGGCACCAAGGTCAAGCCGAACCGCCGTTCGGAAGAGACCATTGCCAACATTCTCAAGGCCACGGAAGAAGTCGTGCTGATGTCGGGTGCCGATCGCATTTCGATCCTGGACGTGTGCCAGGTGGCGGGTGTTTCGCGCGGTACCTTTTATCGCTACTTCGCCTCCCAGGAAGACTTGCTCGACACCTTTTCCAGACATAAACGTGAAAGTTTCCACAGCTCGCTGTCCCAGGAGCTGGGCCATATCAGCGACCCGGAAGTACGCCTCAACGCGTTGTTTGCCTATCTCGACAATTACCTTGAGCAAAGCCGTGCCCGTCGCTTGTTGGTGGTGGCGCCAGACTACGCGCTGGGGTTCTTTCGGCGGATTTTCCACGATTCGATCGTGCGCTTTCAGGATGGCCTGGGCATCGTGTTTGACGACTGGGACGAACGCCTCGGGGTTCGCCTTGACCGTGAGCTGATCTGCGAAATGATCATTCGTTACGTGTTGAGTGAAATCCTGGTTCCGGAAGCGGCGGGGCGGCGATTGTTTCCGGTGCGGGTGAAAAAACTGCTGGGCGCATTGATCATGGGCTCCACCTCCCGAACCCGCCGCTGATCTCCAGCCCCTACGCTTCTCTATCGCCAAAGCCCCCGTATATCGGGGGCTTCGTGTTTGTGCGCGGTATTTTTCTCTCGCCTGTGCATCGCACTTTTTCCTGCCTGGCTGCGTTTATTTAACCGTCAAAGGTGTTTTTTGACTTTGCTCGAGGGCTCTGGGGCAGGCTTCTTCGCGCGCCATAAAAATAATCTGAACAGTATTTTGATTTCTGCTCAATTTGAATTTAAGCTCTGGTCTTAGCGGTGAGTCTTTCGGCTTGCCCTTTGCGCAGCAAATGGATGCTGGTCACGCGAAGGCGCCGCGCCAATAACCAATAAAAGTGCCAACTTCGAGGTACCTAGACATGCTTATCGATCTACACGCACACGCTCCCCACCCTGGCTATTACAACCAGCACCCTCATTGGGGGCCGTTCTTCGAGCAACACGCCGACGGCGATATCAAGCTGCGTGTAGGTGATTGGATTCTGGGTCTCGGATCGCCAGAGCGTAAGGCGGCCGTGCGCTCCGGCAAGGGTCCCAAGCTTGAAGAATATTTTGCGCGCTGGGCTGATCCGAAAGTGCGCCTGGCCGGTATGGATGCCGCAGGACAGAACCTGCAGGTGGTTTCCGTCCCGTCCCATTGCTACATGTACTGGACTGAAGCCGAATTTGCCGTCCCGTTCGCCCGCACCGTCAACAACACGCTGGCCGAGTACTGCTCCGCAGCCCCTGATCGCCTGATGTTCTGGGCGCATGCGCCGCTCAATGTGCCCGAAGCGGCGGCGGCTGAAATACGTCACGCTTGCACAGAGCTGGGCGCCAAGGGCCTGGTCGCTGGCGGCGCCAACTTCGGCGGTCTGGAGTTCGATTCACCGGAACTCGACGTGGTGTGGAAAACCCTCTGCGACCTGGACCTGCCGATTTTTGTCCACGGCTATAACCAGTCGGTGACCTGGGGCAAGAACGCTAACGACGACCGCTACGAAACCACCGCTATCGTCGGCATGCAGTACGACGAAACCCGTTGTTTCTGGAACCTGATTTGCGGCGGTGTGCTGGATCGCTTCCCTGACCTCAAGGTGTATATCACCCACGGCGGCGGTTATGTCCCGTACCAGCTCGGTCGCCTGGCCAAGACCAATGAAAACCTCGACGTCAAATACAACAAGAAGCCACTGCTCGAGTACATGAAAAACTTCTACTTCGACGTAGAACTGCATGAAGTGCCGATGCGCCAGGCCCTGGTCGATATCATCGGTGCGGACCATGTGCTGTACGGCAGCAACTTCGGCGGCAGCGATGCCGTACGTCACGATCTGACCCACGGCCTGCAATTGTCCGATGCCGACCTGCGCAAGATCCGTTATGAAAACGCATGCCGCTTACTGCACCTCGATCCTGCCAAGTTGGGCAAGGTAGGTGGCTGATGAAACTGGCGCGATGTGAGTATTTTTCTACTGGCGTCTTTTGGGCTGTGGTGGATGTCGCTCAAGATCAAGTGACACCCATTTCCGGCGATTTCAAGGACTGGGCACCGGCGGTCGCCGCCGGGCGCGGTATCAGTTCGGTGCGTTTTGCCGGGCCATCGCTGCCGCTGTCGAAGGTGCGCCTGCTGCCTCCGATTGAGCCGATCAATCGGGTGGTAGTGGCGGGAGCCAATTACGCCAAGCACCTGGTGGAATTCGGATTGCAGGCGCCGGCACAGCCGGTGGCTTTTCTCAAGGCCTATGGCGCGTTGATTGGCGCCAATGATCCGATCCGTTTTCCGCCGTTGACCGAAGAACTCGATCACGAAGTTGAACTGGTGGCCGTCATCGGCACCGAAGAAATCGACCTGGAAAACCCGCTGGCTTGCGTGCTCGGCTACACCGTTGGCAATGACGTCAGCGCGCGTGATCTGCAGCGTAGTGGGCCGGCAGGTATCGGCATGGACCTGTTCGCCGCCAAAAGCCAGGACCAGACCACGGGTCTTGGACCCTGGATCGTGACCAAGGATGAGTTTCCCGAAGGCTCACCACGCTTGCGCCTGACCCTGAAAGTGAATGGTGAGGTTCGCCAGGATGGCTCCACCGGCGAAATGACCTGGGATGTTGGCCAACTGATTCGCTTCGTGCAGCAGCGTTCGAGTTTTGCCAGTGGCGACGTGCTGTTCACCGGATCGCCGGCGGGAGTGGGGATGGGCACCGGCCTGTTCCTCAAGGAGGGCGATGTGGTCGAAGCCAGCGTCGAAGGCATCGGCACGTTGCGCAATGTGGTCAGTAAAAAGAACCGCGCCTAATCGAGAGCCAAACATGAACGCCAATAAAGAAAAAGTAGTCGTGGTCGGTGCGGGTCTGATGGGCACCGGCATTGCACATGCGTTCGCAAGCGCGGGTTTCAATACGCTGTTGGTCGACACCAATGCCGCGTCGTTGACGAACGCCCGGGCAAGCATCGAAAAGATCCTTGCCGATGGCGTGCGCCTGGGCAAGGTCAGCGAAGAACAGGCCCGACAATCGTTGGCCAATCTGTTGACCTGCGGCGACTTGAGCGAAGCCGCGACGGGCGCCAACTGGCTGGTGGAGACAGTATCCGAGCAGTTGGCGGTGAAGAAGGCGGTGATTGGCCAGGCAGCGCCGTTGTTGGCGCCGGACGCCATTATTGCCACCAATACGTCGGCCCTCAGCGTGACCGAGATTGCGGCGTCGGTGGACTGTGCCGATCGCGTGATCGGCATGCACTTCTTCAACCCCGTGCACAAAATGAAACTGGTGGAACTGGTGCGTGGCTTGGCCACCAGCCATGAAGTAGTGGCGCGCACTCGCACCCTGTGCGAGCAGATCAACAAAACCTCGATCGTGGTCAACGAGTCGCCGGGGCTGACCACCAGTCGCATGTCTGCGCTGCTGGGCAACGAGGCGATGTGGATGCTGCAGGAAGGCACCGCAACCGCTGAGGACATAGACACCGCGCTGCGCCTGGGCTTCAACCACCCGATGGGTCCATTGGAACTGGGCGACTTGACCGGCTGGGACACACGGTTGTCGGTACTGCGATATCTGCACCAGACCCTGGGCGAGAAATTTCGACCTTGCCCGCTGATCATCAAGATGGTCGCCGCCGGACGACTGGGGCGCAAGTCAGGGCAGGGGGTTTACCGCTATGAAGAGGGTAAACAAGTGCCGGGCTCAGGGCTCAAGGCGAGTGCGCTATGAAAGACATCGTCATTGTTGATGCGGTACGCACGCCAATTGGCAAGTTCCGCGGCAGCCTTGCCGGCGTGCGCGCCGACCACCTTGGGTCGTTGGTGCTAAACCGTTTGCTGGAGCGGGTCGATCTGTCGCCGGCGCTGGTCGATGACGTGATCTTCGGCAATGTCACGCAAATCGGCGAACAGTCCGCCAATATTGCCCGCACGGCGATACTCGGCGCTGGCTGGCCGGTCAGCGTTGCGGGGCTGACCATCGATCGTAAATGCGGTTCGGGTGAAGTGGCCGTGCATTTGGCCGCTGGCGCCATTGCAGCGGGTGCCGCCGATATTGTGGTGGCCGGTGGCGCGGAAAACATGAGTCGCGTACCCATGGGCAGTAACCGGGAGATCCACGGCGCGGCATTTGGCTGGATGGCGGCGCAGCGTTATGAGTTGACCAGTCAGGGTGAGG
This sequence comes from Pseudomonas sp. PLMAX, assembly GCF_046042685.1. NCBI lineage: Bacteria > Pseudomonadati > Pseudomonadota > Gammaproteobacteria > Pseudomonadales > Pseudomonadaceae > Pseudomonas > Pseudomonas sp. PLMAX. Next base: position 2,973,611 of record NZ_CP064949.1, read on the forward strand.
CGGCCGAGCGCATCGCCGACAAGTGGGCGCTCAGTCGCGATGCCCTGGATGATTTCGCCTACGCCAGTCACCAGCGTGCAGCGGCGGCGTCAGATGCCGGTTGTTTTGATAATGAAACCGTACCGGTCGTGGTCGAAGAGCTGCGTGAGCAAGCGTTGACGGAGACGGTTGCAGTGCTGCGTCACGACGAAACCATTCGCCGTGACACCTCTCGGGAAAAACTGTCGACGCTTAAAACCAGTTTTCGCCCGGACACCGGGCGGATCACTGCGGGCAATTCGTCGCAAATCTCCGACGGTGCTGCGGCGTTGTTGCTGATGAGTGGCGACACGGCGAAAAAACTCGGGCTCAGGGCGCGCGCGCGTGTCGTGGCCTTCACCACGGTCGGCTCTGATCCGACCTTGATGCTGACGGGGCCGATTGAAGCCACCCGCAAGGTCTTGGGCAAGGCTGGGCTGGATATCAATGATATCGACCTGTTTGAAGTCAACGAAGCGTTTGCCTCTGTTCCGCTGGCCTGGATGCAGGAAACCGGTGTGCCACACGACAAATTGAACGTCAACGGTGGCGCCATTGCCCTCGGACACCCATTGGGGGCCAGCGGTGCTCGCTTGATGACCACGATGTTGAATGAACTCGAGCGCCGTGGCGGGCGTTATGGGCTGCAGGCCATCTGTTGTGCCGGTGGCATGGGCACGGCAACCATAATCGAACGGCTTGATTGATATGGCGCGCTTGCCGTTGATTCCCCTGGATGCCATGCCGACCGCGTTGCAAGACGCGGTCGAGCGAGGTCAGGGCAGCCGCATGCTCAGCTCGACGACCCCGGTGCAGGTCTGGGCCCATCGACCCAAGGTGGCGCTGGCCTGGCTGGGTTTGATGGAAAGCCTGCACAGCGACAGTCTGCTGGATGAGCGCTTGCGCGAACTGGTGCGGCTGAAGATTGCCAGCATCACCACCTGCAAGGCCTGCCAGCTGGCGCGCAAATCCGACACTGTTACAGAGCAGGACATTGCCTGCATGGCGACGGACAGCGAGTACTTCACGCCAGCCGAACGTGCAGCGCTGCGCTACGCCGAGTTGTTTGCCAGCGATTACCTGAGCATCGATGACGAGCAATTTACTCAACTGGGCGCGTTTTTCTCCATCGCCCAAGTGGTAGAGCTTGGAATGTACTGCGCGCTGATGTTGGCGGGTGGCCGCATGACATTGGTGCAACAGGCCTACTGAACAAGTCGTTTATCGAAAAAAATGATCGAATTGTTGATAAGTGTCCAATACTGCTCTGGCAAGGCCTATTATCAGGCGCAAGGCACCGCCTTTCTGCGGCCTGGATCAAAAAATAATGACAAAAATAGCGGAGACGATCATGTCCACACCGGCACAGAGCGACCTGGCCAAGGTTTTTACCGACGTAGCCAGTAATTATCGCGGCACCAGCGATATCGACCTGCACGCGACCTACCGCGAGATGCGCGCCAATTCGCCCGTGCTCCAGGACAATTTCATGGCGCGCCTGGGAGTGCCGACCATTGCGGGGCTGGATGCCAATCGACCGACCTTTACGCTGTTCAAGTACGACGATGTCATGGCTGTCATGCGTGACGCCGGTACTTTTACCAGTGGTTTTATCGCCGAAGGGCTGGGGGCGTTTTTCGATGGTTTGATCCTTACCGCGATGGACGGTGATGCGCACAAGAGCATGCGCAGCCTGCTGCAGCCGGTGTTCATGCCGGAGACAGTCAATCGCTGGAAAGAAACCAGGATCGACCGCGTGATCCGCGAGGAATACATCAAGCCGATGGTGGCTAAAAAGGGCGCCGACCTGATGGACTTCGCCCTGTATTTCCCGATCCGGGTGATTTACTCCTTGATCGGCTTTCCCGAGGATCGCCCCGAGCAAATCGAGCAATACGCGGCCTGGGCATTGGCGATCCTGGCCGGCCCGCAAGTCGACCCGGAGAAGGCCGCCGCCGCCCGTGGCGCCGCGATGCACGCCGCACAAGCACTGTACGATGTGGTTAAAGACGTCGTTGCCGAGCGTCGGGCAGCGGGTGCGTCGGGTGCATCGGGGGATGACTTGATCAGCCGGCTGATCGCTGTCGAGTATCAGGGACGCTCCCTTGACGATCATGAGATCGCCACGTTCGTGCGTTCGCTGCTACCCGCCGCCAGCGAAACCACGACCCGTACCTTCGGCACCTTGATGTCATTGCTGCTGCAGAATCCGGAAGTGCTGGAGCGGGTGCGCAATGATCGCAGCCTCGTGAACAAGGCCATCGATGAAGCGGTGCGTTTTGAGCCGGTGGCCACTTTCAAGGTGCGTCAGGCAGCCAAGGATCTGGAAATTCGTGGCGTGCCTATTCCCAAAGGCGCGATGGTGCAGTGCATCGTCACCTCAGCCAACCGCGATGAAGACGCGTTCGAAAATGCCGACAAATTCGACATCGATCGAAAACCCAAACCTTCCTTCGGCTTCGGCTTTGGTCCGCACATGTGTATCGGTCAGTTCGTTGCCAAGACCGAAATCAACTGCGCACTCAATGCGATCCTCGACCTGATGCCCAATATTCGCCTCGACCCGGACAAGCCCGGGCCGCAGATCGTTGGCGCACAACTGCGCGGTCCGCATTACCTGCATGTGTTGTGGGACTGAGCAACCTCTGTATCCCTCCTGTAAAGCCTCTGCTTGCCCGCGACTGCCTTCCGGCCTTCGCGGGCAAGTGCGCTCCAGATTCAAGATCTGAACCCGCGCATCGGAATTAATATGAACACAATCAAAAAAAGTGTTTAATTAGATCTGGATGTGCACTATGATTCAGGCACAACAACAAGCCCGAATGCGAAGGGGAAAACAATGAAAGTTGAAGATCTGATTCTCGTCAGTGTCGATGACCACGCGATCGAGCCGCCGAATGCTTTTGCTCGCCACATGCCTGCACGCTTCAAGGGGCGTGAACCTCATGTGGTCAAGAAAGGCGATCGTGACGTGTGGGTCTTCGAGGAGCAGGCCACTGGCTACATGGGCCTCAACTCCGTGGTCGGTCGACCGAAAGAGGAATACGGCATGGAGCCGTTGGGCTACGAGCAAATGCGCCGTGGCACCTGGAACATCAAGGACCGTGTCGACGACATGAACGCCAACGGCGTGCTCGGTTCATTGTGCTTTCCAACCTTCCCGGGTTTTGCCGGTCAACGCTTCCAGGTTCACGCTGACCGCGATGTGTCGATGGCAGCCATCCAGGCCTACAACGACTGGCATTTGCACGACTGGTGCAACGCAGCGCCTGGTCGCTTCATTCCGCTGATGATTGTGCCGTGGTGGGACATGAAAGCCGCCGCTGCCGAAGTCGAACGTCTGGCCAAACAGGGCGTGCACGCGCTGTCGCTATCGGATAACCCGGCCATTCACGGTTACCCGTCGATCCACAGCGATTACTGGGATCCACTGTGGAAGGCCTGCAGCGACAATAAAGTGGTGATCTGCTGCCATATCGGTACCGGTGTAAAAGCCCAACACGCATCGGATATGTCGCCAATCGACGCCTGGATTACCTCCATGCCGATTTCCATCGCCAACTCCGCGGCGGACTGGATCTGGGCACCGATGTGGAAGAAGTTCCCGGACCTGCGCATGGCGCTTTCCGAAGGCGGTATTGGCTGGATTCCTTACCTGCTGGAGCGCGCGGACTTCACCCACCGCCACCACAACGCGTGGACCAACTCCAACTTCGGCGGGAAGATGCCGAGCGACATCTTCAACAAGCACTTCATCACCTGCTTTATCGAAGACAACTTCGGCCTGAAGAACCTCGACTACTTGAACGCCGACATGGTCACCTGGGAAAGCGACTACCCGCATTCCGACTGCACCTGGCCCAACTCGCCGGAAACAGCGTGGGAAGGGTTGCAGCACCTGCCAAAAGAGATGATCGACAAGGTCACTCACTTGAACGCGATGCGTGAATTCTCCTTCGATCCGTTCTCCATTCACGGTCGGGAAAACTGCACAGTCGGCGCGCTGCGGGCCCAGGCTACCCACGTCAGCATCGAGCCGGCCCTGGGCCTGGGTGGTGCCGATCATGGTCGCCACGACAACAAGCCGGTTACCTCCGGCGACATCAATGCGATGTTCGCCCAGGCTGACGCGCAAACCGCGTTGTAAGTTGCCGCTGTTCCTGCAGTCGCCGGCCATCGGCGACTGCGGGGGCGGTTGCCGTCCTGTGGTCGCTTCGTTCGAGGCGATTGCGCCTGTGTTCAGCGTTAGAGAGCGCATATGGCCATCAGTCAATTTACCTACAGCAACATTCCCCCCGAGGCTGAAGCGCTTCGCGCACAAGTGCGGGCGTTCATCCACGACACGCTGGCCGATTACCCGCCGACCTTGAGTGCCCAGTCCTGGATGGGTTTCAACGCCGAATTCAGCAAGAAGCTTGGCGCCCGGGGCTGGGTCGGCATGGCCTTGCCCAAGGCCTATGGCGGTGCCGAGGCGGGGCCCTTTGCCCGATATGTGATTATCGAAGAGTTGCTGGCTGCCGGTGCACCGGTATCGGCCCACTGGATTGCCGACCGCCAAAGCGGTCCGCTGATCAATCGTTTCGGTACCGAGCAACAAAAGCAGCATTACCTGCCGGCCATTTGCCGGGGTGAAAGCTACTTCTGCATTGGCATGAGCGAGCCCAACTCCGGCTCGGACCTGGCTTCGATCAAGAGCACTGCCGTCCGTGAGGGCGATAGCTGGCTGCTCAATGGCCAGAAGGTCTGGACCACCAATGCCCACCATTCGCAGTACATGATTGCCTTGGTACGTACCGGTGAAAAACAGGCGGCCCGTCACGAGGGCATGTCGCAATTCATTGTCGACCTGAGCCTGCCCGGCATCACCATCCGGCCTATTCGAGACCTGGCCGGTGGCGAGCATTTCAACGAAGTGTTCTTCGACAATGTGCGCTTGCCAACTGATGCCTTGATCGGCACTGAAGGCAAAGGTTGGGATCAGGTGACCGCCGAACTGGCCTTCGAGCGTAGCGGCCCTGAACGATTCCTCAGCTGCATGGCGCTGCTGAAAACCCTGATTGATGCGCTGGGCAAGACCCCCAACGCGTTACAGGCACGAGAAATCGGGCGTCTTTCGGCAAAGCTGCTGACGCTGCGCAACATGTCGTTGTCGGTCACGGCACAGCTGGCAGCGGGTGAGCACCCAGCCTGGGCGGCTTCCTGCGTGAAAGACCTCGGCAATGCCTTTGAACAGGAAATCCCCGAAGTTGCCCAGCTGCTGCTGGAAACCGAGCCACGGCAAGACGGCGGCAGCGAGCACGCCCGCGTGCTCGCCTACCTGACTCAGATGGCGCCCTCGTTCTCACTGCGTGGGGGCACTCGTGAAATTCTGCGCGGCATCATTGCCCGCGGCCTGGGGTTGCGATAATGCGCGAGATATTTGAAACGACGATTGAACGCCTGTTTGCCGATTTGGCGACGCCCGCTTACGTGATGGGTTGTGAAGGTGGGGAATGGCCGGCGGATTTATGGGCCGCGCTGGATGAGTCGGGCTTCACGTTGGCGGGTGTCAGCGAAGCGCTGGGAGGCGCTGACGCCAGTTGGGCTGATATGTACGTGCTGGTGCGTGCCGCCGGGCGTTTTTCCGTCCCTGCACCATTGGGTGAGGCCTTGCTGGCCAACTGGCTGCTGAGCAAGGCGGGCCTGGAAGGGCGGGCCGGCGCGCTGAGCATGGCTGCCCATGCCAATCTGGTGCTCGAGGGCGAGCGCGTCCATGGCACCGCCCATGCGGTACCTTGGGGACGCAACGTCGAAGAGGTCGTCGCGATCGCCAACAGTTCAACCGGTATTCCGCATGTGGTGTTGCTGTCGCGTAGCGCTGCCAACGAACTCGCGTTCAGTCTCAATGTGGCTGGCGAACCGCGCGACGACCTGGGTTTCACCGGCGCCCTGGTACTGGCGCAAGCGCCGCTGCCCGACGGGCTCGAGGCGAATGTCCTGGAGCTCGGCGGCGCGATGCTGCGCGCGGCTCAGACCGCCGGGGCACTGCATGCGCTACTGGACATGACCGCCAACTATGCCGGGGAACGCAAACAGTTCGGCAAGGCCATCGGCTCGTTCCAGGCTATCCAACAGCAACTGGCGGTATTTGCGGAACAAGCCGCCGCTGTCGGTATTGCCGCCGAGGCGGCCTTCGTGGAATCCCGTTCAGGACTCGCTGCGCTGACCATTGCCGCGGCAAAGATCAGCAGCGCAGAAGCGGCCAGCGTCGGCGCCGGCATTGCCCATTCAGTGCACGGCGCCATCGGCTTCACCGAGGAATACCCCCTGCATTTGCTCACCCGGCGGTTGTGGGCATGGCGCAGCGAATTCGGCTCGGCCAGCCTTTGGAGCCAACGCCTGGGCGTCCGGGTTTGCCAGGGTGGCAGCGAGGGGTACTGGCCGTTGCTGACAGATCATGGCCAACAATCATTAACCCGACTTGTGAGTGATCCGCGATGAGCCCGTTTCTTCAGATAGAGCGCGATGGCGGTATCGTCACTGTACGCATGAACCATCCCGAAACCCGCAACGCCCTGACGACGCCCGAGCAGATCCAGGAGTTTGTCGACCTCTGTGCCCAGCTACGCCGCGACCCGACGGTGCGGGTCATGGTGCTCACCGGTAATGGGAGCGCCTTCTGTGCCGGTGGCAATGTCAAGGATATGCATGAGCGTGGCGGCATCTTCGCTGGCTCGCCTTATGAGCTGCGCAATACCTACCGTGATGGCATTCAACGTATTCCCCTGGCGATCTACGAGCTGGATATCCCGGTGATCGCCGCGGTCAACGGCCCGGCGATTGGTGCGGGCCTGGATCTGGCGTGCATGTGCGACATCCGGCTGGCGGCGCCCAAGGCGATCTTCGCCGAGAGTTTCGTGCGCCTGGGCATTGTTCCGGGGGACGGCGGCGCCTGGCTATTGCCGCGCATCATCGGCATCCCGAAAGCCAGTCTGATGGCGTTTACCGGGGACGCTATCGATGCAGCAAAAGCGCTGGAATGGGGCCTTGTGGAACAAGTCTGTACCCATGAAACCCTGCAGTCGGAAGCGCAGGCATTGGCGCGGCGGATCGCCAGCAATCCGGGCCATGCGTTACGGCTGTGCAAGCGCCTGCTGCGCGAAGGCCAACATATGCGTCTCGACTCGCTACTGGAGTTGTCTGCTGCGTACCAGGCACTGGCCCATCACACCGAAGACCATCAGGAAGCGGTGGCCGCTTTTGTCGACAAACGCGAGCCGCAATACCAGGACCGCTGATTACTCATTGCCAACAACAAGAATCGATCTGGAGTAAGCAAGATGCGTGGCGTATTTCGAGAAGACCACAACATGTTCCGTGATCAGGCCCGCCGTTTCGTCGACCGCGAAATCGTGCCCTACCTGCATGAGTGGGAAAAGAACGGTATCGTGCCCAAGGACGTATGGCTCAAGGCCGGCGAGAACGGCTTGCTGTGTTCCACTGTGCCCGAAGAATACGGCGGCCCGGGAGGCGACTTCGGGCATTCGGCGGTGATGATCGAAGAACTGGCGCGAGCCAACGCCACCGCGGTTGGTTTTACCACTCACTCGGAAATCGTCACCCCTTACATCGTTGCCTATGGCAGCGAAGAGCAGAAGCAGCAATGGCTGCCGCGCATGGTCAGCGGTGAATTGATTGGCGTGATCGCCATGAGTGAGCCGGGTATTGGCAGCGACCTGCGATCCATGCGCACTTCAGCGCGCCGTGACGGTGATGACTACATCGTCAACGGCCAGAAGACCTTCATCACCAACGGCGGCAATGCTGGCCTGGTGGTGACCGCCACCAAGATTGATCCTGCGGCCAAAGAGCTGACCTTGATCTGCGTCGAAGAAAGCCGTGCGGGTTTTGCCAAGGGTCGTCTGCTGGAAAAGATCGGCCTGAAAGGGCAGGACACCGCCGAGCTGTTTTTCGATGAGGTACGGGTGCCGGTTGGCAATCGATTGGGCGAGGAGGGGATGGGCTTCAAGTACCTGACTCACCAACTGGCCTGGGAACGCTTGATCATTGCTATCCGCGCCGCCCAGTCGATCGACACGCTGCTGGAAGAAACCATCGGCTACACCCGTGAGCGCAAAGTCTTTGGCAAACCGGTTCTCGACTTCCAGAACACCCGCTTCAAGCTGGCGGAAGCCAAGGCCCAGGCCACCATGTTGCGGGTGTTCGTCGACGACTGCCTGGCTAAGGTGATGCGCGGCGAGTTGACGCCCGAAATCGCTGCGATGGCCAAACTGCTGGGGTCGGAAATGCAGGGCAAGCTGCTCGACGAGTTCCTGCAACTGCATGGCGGCTACGGCTTCATGAGCGAATACAAGATCAGCCGCGCCTGGGTCGACGCGCGAGTGGCCCGTATCTATGGCGGCACCTCGGAGATCATGAAAGAAATCATCGGCCGTACCCTTTGAAGCCAACCTGCATGAGACAGATAAATGAGTAACTCCCTGTACGATATTTCGCTCAAGCAGATCGATGGCAGCGCCAGCCGCCTTGGCGACTATCGGGGCAAAGTCCTGTTGGTGGTCAACGTGGCTTCCAAATGTGGCCTGACCCCGCAATACGAAGGTCTGGAAAAGCTCTACCAAAGCAAGCGTTCCCAAGGGCTGGAAGTGCTGGGTTTCCCTGCCAACGATTTCAGGGAACAGGAGCCGTATAGCGACGCGGAAATCGCTGAGTTCTGCTCAGTGAACTATGACGTTCACTTTCCCCTGTTCTCGAAAATCTCGGTTGTTGGCAGCGGGCAGCATCCTCTCTACGCCGAACTGACTGCCGCTCAACCCGAATCCACAGGCGAGGGCCCAATGCGCGAGCGTCTGAAGGGTTATGGCATCGAGTCCAGCAACACGACGGACGTGCTCTGGAACTTCGAGAAGTTTCTGATCGATCGCCGGGGTGCGGTCGTCGCTCGATTCGCTCCGGACGTTGCAGCGGATGATCCGCGGTTGCTTGCGGCAATCGAGGCGCAACTGGCCAAAGAGGCGTAACGCGGTGCAGACAGTCGATACGGTTGGCGCGCTGCGTGCGCTCGTGGCCCGCGCCCGGGGTGAAAACAAGAAAGTCGCGCTGGTGCCGACCATGGGCAATTTGCATGCCGGTCATATCGCCTTGATTCACTGTGCAAAGCAGCGAGCGGACTTCGTCGTTGCGAGCATCTTCGTCAATCCACTGCAGTTCGGGGCCAATGAGGACCTGGCCAACTATCCCCGCACGCCCGACGCTGATCGCGAAAAACTGGTCAATGCCGGCTGTGATGTGCTGTTTGCCCCTGCTGTCGAGCAGATCTATCCGGATGGCATGCTCAATCAGGCCATCGTCAGTGTGCCGAACGTTTCTGAAGGCCTTTGTGGTGCGGCACGCCCTGGTCACTTTGACGGCATGGCCACGGTCGTCGCCAAGCTGCTGAACATTGCCCAGCCAGACGTGGCGGTTTTCGGGGAAAAGGACTATCAGCAGCTGGCAGTCGTGCGCTCGATGGTCAGGGATCTCAACATGGTGACTGACGTTGTCGGTGCACCGACGATCCGGGCCGCGGACGGCTTGGCATTATCCTCGCGCAACGGCTATCTGACCGAGCATGAGCGCTCGGTAGCCCCCGTCCTCTACGCTTGTTTGAAGCAAATGGCGGCGAGTATCCAGCTCGAGAGGCGGGTGGCTGAGCGCCAGTTGATTGAATGTCATCAACGTATCAGCGACGCCGGTTTCCAGCTGGAATACTTTGAAGTCAGGAATGCCCAGGATCTGACACCACTGAAAAGCACCGAGACTCACTTTGTGATTCTGGTGGCGGCGCGTATTGGCAAAACACGGCTCATTGACAATCTGACGGTGGACCTTCGGGCATTGGAAACTTCACCTGAGGAACAACCATGAGTCTTTATCGAGCGTGCGCTGCGCTGTGCCTGTGCTTTTTCTCCCTGGTCGGCTTTGCTCAGCAAGCACCGGTGGACGCTTACAGTGCTGACACCCAACGCGCCAATGCCTTGTTGGTAAAAGCTGTTGCCGAGTACAAGGCCAAGGGCGACTCCGCCCTGGCCGAGTTCAGCCGGCAGGGGGCCTTTATCGATGGTGAACTGTACATCTACGTGGTCGATACCTCCGGTGTGATGCTCGCCAGCGGTGGACCTTCCGCTTCGCTGGTCGGCAAGCCGGTGTTCAGCGTCCTGGACGATGACCTCAAGGTGGCATTCCAGCATGCCATTGCACAGCCAGACGACGGCATTGTGCGTAGCGCCGAATATCGCTGGTGGAACTGGCAACACGCCAAGGTCGAGCGTAAACGCGTGTTCTATCAGCGCGTCAAGGATCGGTTGATCGTAGTGGGTTACTACATGCCACGGTCCTCACCCGAACAGGCCCAACAACTACTTGGGCAAATTTCGCGACAAGTTGCCAACGACGCGAAAACCACCTTCGGGCTCATTAACCAGCACGATAAACAGTTCACCGAGGATGATCTGTATGCCTTTGTGGTGGATCTCAAGACCAAGCGGTTTGTCGCGCACGGTTTTTCGCCCCGGTTGATCGGTACCGACTTCAAGTCATTGCGTTCAGTCGATGGCAAGCCGATTGGTGAGGACATCCTCAAACAGATGAGTGGTCATGAAACAGGTGAGATCGCTTATCTGTGGCGTAACCCGATTACCGGGCAAAACGAATACAAAAGAACTTTTCTGCAGCGGGTAAACGGGTTCGTCGTCGCCGTGGGTTGCTATGCAGTCAAGTGATCAAGACAGGTACGACCGGTACCCACTCTCAGGAGCGTGCGCATGACTGATTTGGTATTGCTGCATGGCGGCAACCACGGCTCCTGGTGTTGGGGGCCCTTTATTGAAGTATTAAACCAGCAGCCTGGATGCTTCGAGCGAGTGATTACCCTGGATATGCCAGGGTGCGGCACCAAGCGCGGGCGGGATATTGTGTCCCTGCGGCTCGATGATGTAGTCGAGGAGCTTAATGAGGACCTGCGTGCACTCGGCGTGAACCAGGCCGTTCTGCTTGGGCATTCGATCGCGGGAGCCCTGCTGCCGATAATGGTGCTGGCCGCTCCACAACTGTATTCGCGGTTGGTGTACCTGGCTTGCGCATTGCCCAGTGAAGGCCAATCAATTCTGCAGCTTCTTGGCACCAGGCTGCATGGCGAAAGTCCGGACCATGTCGGCTGGCCGCTGGATCCTGCGCAAACCACCCCTCAGGCGCTGGCCGTGGCGATGTTCGGCCAGGATTTGAGTGAGCAAACCCTGGGTTGGTTGTTAAGTGAAGCGAGCCAGGACACGACGCCACTCTGTGTGGCGACAGACGCCATCAGCCGCGTGGGATATCCGGGGATCATTGCGGCGAGTTACATCATCACCCTGCGCGACAACATCCTGCCCGTCGACTGGCAGCGGCGGTTTGCGCAACGTGCCGACGCAGATGTGGTTATCGAGATCGATACCGCGCATGAGCCGTTCGTATCACACCCGCAGTTGCTTGCGGATGTCGTACGGGGCCTGGAGCGGCATGGGTGATGGGCGACATCGGCGTTTTATGCCGTAGTAATGGCAAGGCTATCGGCAGCCACTGGTTGATCCTATCCATTATCTGCTTCAACTTTATCTCCTACGCCTGCAGTGGCTTGCCGCTTGCAGTGTTGCCGGGCTATGTCCTCAATGACCTGGGCCTGACCTCGGTTTTTGCCGGCATGGTGATTAGCTCGCAGTACCTGGCAACGCTCCTGGCTCGTCCGTTGGCCGGTGGCGTGGCTGACCGCCTGGGTGCCAAATACGCGGTGGTGTGTGGGCTCAGTGGCTTGATGTTGAGCGGTACCCTGACCGCGCTTGCGATCATCTTACCCACCCAACCGTGGTTGGCCCTGACGCTCATACTGCTGGGCAGGCTGGTGTTGGGGGCGTCCACGGCCATGATCTCCACGCCGTGTTGCACCTGGGCCATCGGATTATGTGGTGCGCCTCGGGCAGCACAGGTCATGTCGTGGAACGGAATAGCGGCTTACGGTGGAACGGCAGTTGGTGCGCCGCTGGGCGTGCTGCTTCGTAATTCGTTGGGTATCGCCAGTGTCGGGCTGTGCACGGTGTTGCTAGGCCTGATATTCCTGATTTTGGCGCTGGGCAAGCGCCCGGCGCCTTTGATCACAGGCGCCCGATTGGCATTCTATCGAGTTCTCTTCGCGGTCATGCCCAATGGCCTGGTCCTGGTGTGCAGTTCGGTGGGGTTTGGCGGGCTGACGGCATTCGTTGCACTGTATTTCGACAGCCAGGGCTGGGACTACGCCGCTTATTGTTTGAGTGGGTTTGGGGCTGGTTTTATCGTTGCCCGCTTGTCGTCGCCGGGAATACTGCAGCGATACAGGGGCTACACGGTGGTGGGCGGCTGCCTGCTTGTACAGACATTGGGCATGCTGTTGATATGGATTGCACCCTCTCCTGCACTGGCAATTGCTGGCGGTGCGCTGACCGGGATAGGGGTGTCATGGGTCTATCCGGGGTTAGGGATGGAAACACTGGCCAGCACTCCGGCGGCCAACCGTAATTCGGCGCTCAGTGCACTTTCTTTATTCTTTGATATCGCAGTGGGGCTGGCCGGCCCGGTGATGGGCCTGGTTGCTTCTGGCCTAGGCTATGCGGCGATATTTTTCTGTGCCGCGTTGATGTCGATGGGTGGGTTTGTTGCGGTGCTCTATTTGTGTAGGAATAAAAGGTAGGAGCGATAAGAGGTGCTGTTGGTACGGATATCCGGCCCATGGCACAGCGGCGGTACCCGACAGCTGTAAAAAACGTCTACCAAAGCGCCCAGTTGCAAGACCCACTAAATAATGGCTTGCCGCTGGAGGGTAGTTACGGTGACTTTTCCGTTACCGATTCCGAAAATCGGCATGAGATCATCTGGGGTCGTCCAGCTTTCGCGATGGGCGTTGACTGGGCGGCGAGGCGTCTCCCGAGGGGGGAGCGGATTGGCGCAGTGATCCGCATCGACCCCGTCCACCTCAACGCTGAGCCCATGGACATGAGCACTGATACTGCGGTGGCGCGGATCGTGGCGGTCTTCGGTGCGGCGATGCCGCCGTTTATTACCGGTCGGTTTAGCAGGAGGAAAATCTCTCAATTCTGCGTTGCACCGACGTGCCCAACAATCAAAATGCGTACCCTTCAGCAACCTGTATTAGTAACTGCTCAACCTGGTGAGTGCCTTGTTTGGTTGAGAGCATTGCTATTGGGCTTTTCCCGGAAAAATGATCCTTAGGCTTCGAGAGCCACGAATTGGCTTTCTCTCTGCTGCCAAAAAGTACTTCTGCCATAGCGGCGATGTAGGCATGTCGAAATAATTGGTCGCTCTCATCCACCGTAAGTCTCTGACCGAGCGTCAATCTGGAGTTGAGTGTCTTGTAAGGGATGATCTGGTCGCGTTGTTGCGGGGGGATTTTGCCCAGCTCGCAAAAAATGTTGATCCGAACGGCTGAAAAGCCTGTATTAATCATCTCATGGATGTCTGCGTCTGAGGCGTCGATGGGGACATTGAGAAATTCTGACAATCGGTTCCGGAAGGCACGATAAAAATCCTCGTTCAGCACTTCGGCAAGCATGGCGCACCTTAATGGTTGGATCTTTGCCACTTAGTATCTGGCACATCCGTATTGCATGAAAGCCGAAAATTTTTACAGCCGTTGCCTAATGGGGGGCATTTCGAACCGGAGGGGGCAGGGAAGAGCCCAATCACTAGGGCGTTCGGTCGGAAACTATCCGATAGGGATAGCTAAATTCATGTCGACGCATGCTTATTGGTTCAGTCGCTTTCCTACCGATCAGAAGCCAATTCGTGGAGAGACAGCGCTTCAGGCAAGAGAAATTGAGGCTCGCATTCCAATACGCTGGCTATGCGATATAGCTTTTCTACGGTGATGCTGACTTCACCGCGCTCAATACGCCCCATATAGCTACGGTCGAGGCCACAAGACAGCGCTAAAGCATCTTGAGAAAACCCTTTGGCCTTCCTTTGTATCCGTATTTTTTGACCCAACGCCTTTGCAAGCTGCTGCATAACCGCCTCGGTTCCCACTGAGGCGGCACTATCGTGCGTTTGCGGATGAATCAGCCACGGATTATAATCCGCATTTTTGCCCGTTCCGCGAATTTCCCTCCCAGGTGCCTGCATGAAACCCGATTCATTCATCCTCGATAGGCGGCTCTACGACCTATTTCAGCAGGGGCATCTACGCCAGTTTACGACTCAGGATCTACGTGACGCTTACGCTACTTACCTGACGGGCAATGCTTTCAATAGCAGCGATCTGCGCAGGTATGTCTATGAGCAAATCCGGCGCTTGCTGCGTACCGGATGGGTCATTCAGGATGAAAAGCGACAAAAGCGGGGTCAGATCTATCACTGGCAGAGTATTCCGGCGAACTTGCAGGTGGAGCTCATCGATAATGGGTACGAAAGCAGTGTTAAGCCGCTGAATAAACCGTCTCATCAACCCTTACAAAGCATTGATCCAGAGAAGCCAGGCCCAGATGTGATTGAGCACCTTGAATCCATTCTCAAAGAGATTCGGCTCGATTTCCTTTCTTCGATGGGAGAGGCGGAGCGCTATAAGCAGTTGCTCGACGAAATGCCGCATCTGAAAGACCAAGTCGAAGGCGAGTATCTGGAGGCACGAGACCGAAGCTCTCGCCTTCTAGGGCATCTCCGAGCGGTCGAAAAGACGCTCAAGACAGTCATGTCCGCACTATGAAATCATCCCCGAGAAAATGGCAGAGCCAATGCATTGAAATTGCGTTGGAACACTACACCTCGACGCCGCACTTCTTCTGTCAAGCCACTCCAGGGGCCGGGAAGACACGAATGGCCGCAGAGCTGGCTCGACATCTGTTGGAGCAGGGTAAGATTGATCTCGTACTCTGTTTTGCTCCCTCATGCCAAGTCGTCGACGGTTTTCGCTCGACGTTCTCTGCTGTATTGGGGAGGCGCCTGGATGGACTTATCGGTGCCATTGGAGCCGCAAGTACCTATCAAGCCATGGAGCATCAGGATGAAGCCTTCTGGAGACTTTTCGATGACTACCGCGTGTTTGCAGTATTCGATGAGATCCATCACTGCTCCGGACACGATCCGCTTTTGAGCAACGCTTGGGGCCAACAGATTTTATTGAAAATGCAGGATCGTGCTGCTTTTACCTTGGCTCTATCGGGTACACCCTGGCGCTCTGATGACAGAGGCATTGCTCTGGCTCGTTACTCCAACCCGGAAGGCCGATTGATTTGCGACTATCGCTACGGCCTCAAAGAAGCCATTTTTGATGGGGTTTGTCGGTCACCTCGTATTGTCCTGCTAGATAACCAGATGCTGAGGCTCAAAGAAGATTCTGCGAATGATAGTACCGTCAAGATTTTCCCCAGCATCGCTAAGCTACTGCGTGAGTCTCCGGTCTCATATGAAGACCTGATTTGTCATGAGGAACCGCTCAGCCAGTTGCTTGACCTGGGGAGCAAGAAACTCGATGAAGTGCGAACGCTTAAACCGAATGCCGCGGGCTTGGTTGTTGCCACCAATATCGAACATGCACACCAAGTCGCTATGGCGATGAAGGACAAGGGTGAAAGCTTCCAGGTCGTGACCACCAAAACCCCGGACGCGCAACAGGTAATCAACAGGTTCAAAAATAGCGACTGCCGTTGGATTGTTGCGGTGGGGATGATCAGCGAGGGAACGGATATCCCTCGGCTCCAGGTATGCTGCTATCTCAGTCGAATTCGTACTGAGCTGCATTACCGTCAGGTCCTGGGAAGAGTCCTTCGTCGTATGGGCGAGATTGACGATCAAGCATGGTTCTTCGTCTTGGCGGAGCCCACACTGAAGCGATTCTCTCAGCGTATCGCCGATGATCTGCCGGAAGATTTGGCTGTTGTGTGCTCAGTAGGTACGCCTGCACCTCAGGCTTGTTCAATCGAAGGTGAGTTGGATTCTTCCGTGAACGCTCGCCCAGAGGACCAGGGAGGCACAACACCTACCGTTATAGCGCAGAAATTTCTATCGCAGGTCGATTTGCCCTCTGCATCGAATTATCAAATAAGCTTTTCGAAGAATTATCGCCAGCAACTGCTGGCCGTTTTCTGATGTGCATTTTGTCCATCACAAGGCCATATCAGTGCTGGTTCAGCGGGACCAAAGGTCCGCCTGTGTTGGAGCCCTGTGATCCATCTCTCCGCTGAACCCAGCCAACTGCCGCCCTTCTTTAGCACTGATGGAGGAGGGAGGTAGCTTGTTGTGATCGGCGCGACAGCAAACCATTTTGCTCATCGAGAGCGTGGGGGCGGTAATGAAAGGTAAGCGCAAAGCGAAAACATCGAAATGGGCCATGAAATGTCAATTTGAAACTGAGGCTCAGCGGTCAATGTTCGCTAGGTCCGAAAAAGCGTCAAATCGTTTTTTTGATGCCGCGCTGCATTTGGGTTCAGCCCACGAGCCGCTGGGCAGGCTAGCCGGGGCGCCATCCAACCCCCACTCAAAAAGTCCAGACCTGCCAGCGCTGCTTTCCTCCGTCATCAACATAGTTTGCAAGGCGGGCCAGCTTCTCGAAACAGAATGGCAGCGAGCAGACGGGCCAAGGGGGCAGGGGGACAAGGCAGTAGTCTATGTCGAAATTGAACAGCTTCTACGCAAACAGTTGCTTAACCTATTTTTCTCCGACTTCTGGGGGGAGGAGACTGGCCATACCCTGACAGGAGATTCATGGTGCTGGGTTGTTGATCCCAACGATGGCACAAACGATTTTCTGAGAGGGCTGAAAGGTTCAGCTATATCAGTCGGACTTCTACACAGGCACACCCCAGTGTTAGGTGTCGTCTATGCACCGTAACGATAGAAGGGATTGCAGATTGCATCGCTTGGGCTGAAGGATTGTCCAATTTGCTACGCAATGGGAAATCCGTAGCTTCCAAGCTTCCGGACGAGATTTGGTCGAGCGGTAGCCGCGTGATGCTCAGTTCAGCTGCCGTAAATAAGGCAGAAATAAATCATGAACTCTGCGCTCCAAGCAGTTTTGTCGCCATGCCCTCGATTGCCTACAGGCTTGCAAAAGTAGCCGCTGGTGATGGCGTGTGCGGTGTATCTGTCTGCCCAGTGTCTGCACATGACGTCGTTGCGGGGCATGCCCTACTTAGGGGAGCGGGCGGCGTTCTACTCAATGAAAATGGCGATACAATACAGTACGTAACGCAGGACAGCATGCAAGCAGTATCACTCCGCTGCTTTGGCGGATTGGAAGCTGTATGCCGGACATTGGCTGCCCGTGATTGGGGTCGCATTTTCACCGATGTTTAATGTTCCTGGAAAATTAGACTGCCATGTGAACCATTCCAAGTAGCCAATAAACACCGCATTTAATGGCTTCGAACATTCAAGAGGTGCGCTGGCAATGTATCAAACCTTCAGCAAGAGTAAGGCTCGTCGTCGCTTGCGCCGACTCCTTGCGCTGGTCAGTCAAGGCCACAATTTTGTGATCACCAAGCATGGCAAAGCGGCTTGCTTGTAGCGGAAACAAGGGAAGGGAGTGCTGTGCCCCCCCCCCGGGGGGCTGACGGCTATCGGGAATGGGATCATGCCCCTCTGATCTATCCGTGTCTAATGCCTGACACCTCATCCGTTGCTGGAAGCAGTAGCTTGCCGGGCTCGAACAAAAGAATGTCCTGCGGTCGACAGCCTCCAATGTACCCATTGCTGGAAGCGAACCAAAATGCAATTCCCCAACCATCTTTTTTCGTTCTTAACAGGTCGAGTATCGCTTTCAGGCCAGGTACCGGTCCGTGCTCAATGCCGTCCTGGAAGGCATACATTGGAAACAATGAACAGCCTGCGTGCTCAATTGAAAAAATGTGTCCTCTGGCTCTCCACTCCTTTAAGGTCGTAATTAGCGTCATAGGGGGTAGCCCGAGTTTCTGAGCAATTTGGTCCGGAGGGAGAAAGTCACCACTGTCGAGGATGGATTTTTTCGCCTGTTCTAGCATTTGCTGCTCACGCAAGGCGGGTATCCCGATGCGCGACCATAGTAGGATCCATTGAGTAAAAAACGCGATGCATCATCTTACAATGGATGGTCGATACCAGCTCTAGCCGGATAGTAAATGAACGTCAATGATAGGCTTCTACGGACCGGTTGGCCTGTGGAGCCTCCAACCGCCGTTCCTCACCTAAGTCTTTGCTTCTGTTCACTAATTCTCCAGAATCGCGTCCCTGTTACGGCAAGGGCGCTGCCTGTCGGGTATTCCGACGTGTCCGGTATCAGCGAGGGAACTGATATCCCTCGGCTCCAGGTATGCTGCTTTCTCAGTCGAATTCGCACTGAGCTACATTGCCGTCAGGTCCTGGGACGAGTCCTTCGTCGTATGGGCGAGATTGACGATCAAGCCTGGTTGTTCGTTTTGGCGAAGCCAATACTAAAGCGATTCTCACAGCATATCGCCGATGACTTGCCGGAACACTTGGCTGTCGTGTGCGCTGTAGGTGCACCTGCACCTGAGGTTTGTTCGACAGACGGTGAGTTGGATAACTCGATCCACTGTGAGCTGAAAGAGGCATTCAGCTCAGTCCCGCAGCATGTATTACCAGTGGGCGATCTGGCCTCTGCATCGACTTATCAACTAAGGTTTTCGAAAGTTATCGCCAGCAGCTGCTACCCGTTTTCTGATGTGTTGTTTACTACTACCAAGCCTTAAAGTCTTGGCCCAGTGACCGAGAAGATCGGCTATCCAGCAGATACGCTTCCGATCAACGTTTACGTCCAAATCGTTTATGCGAGAAAACCACCCGGGCCGATTGGTTCGGGTGGTTTTTTCCATTTTTCGCAATGATTAATTCGCTAAGGCATTCCCATGTCAAGTCATTGTGACAACGTGTCAATGCATCGTGACAAATGGGGGCCCTGCTCAAGTTGCTGGACAAGAACGACCCCGGCAACCAGTACGGCGTGCCATACATGTACGGCACCGTATTGATCGGCTTCAACCCGGCCAAGGTCAAGGCCGCGCTGGGCGAGAATGCGCCGGTGGACAGCTGGGACCTGGTGTTCAAGCCCGAGAACATGGAGAAGCTCAAGGCCTGTGGTGTCGCCATGCTCGACTCGCCTTCCGAGATACTGCCGTTGGCCCTGCATTACCTGGGGCTGGACCCGAACAGCCAGAACCCCGATGACTACGAAAAAGCCAAGGCGCTGATGCTGAAGATTCGCCCTTATGTCACCTACTTCAACTCGGCCAAATACATGACCGATATCGCCAACGGTGATATCTGCGTGGCCATCGGCTACTCCGGCAGCTTCTACCAGTTCGGCAATCGCGCCAAGGAAGCGGGCAATGGGGTGGTGGTCGATTGGCGTTTGCCGAAGGAGGGCGCGCCGATCTGGTTCGACACCTTTGCCATTCCGAAAAGCGCGAAGAATGTCGAGGAAGCCCACGAATTCCTCAACACCTTGCTCGACCCGACAGTCATCGCACCGATCAGCGACTTCCTCGGTTACCCGAATGCCAACACGGACTCGTTGCCTCTGATCAACAAGGAAATCACCGGCAACCCGAATCTCACGCCGACACCCGAGGCCCTGAAAACCCTGTACGTGGTGCAGCCGTTGCCGCAGAAGCTGGAACGGGTGCGGACCCGGGTCTGGACCTCCATCAAGTCGGATAAATAACCCTCGAACCCATCGGATCCCCCTGTGGGAGCGGGCTTACTCGCGAAAGCGGTGGATCAGTCGATATCATCGTTGGCTGACACTCCGCCTTCGCGAGCAAGCCCGCTCCCACAGGGGCTGTGTTGAACCTGGTGTTCAGTGTCAGAACGCCGGCGTGTACTTCACGCTGAACATCAGGTTACGCGGTTCGCCGAAATTGTTGTTGCCACTGAGCTGGTTGTACGCCGCCGTGTAGTAGTGCTTGTCGAACAGATTGTTGGCGTTCACCGCCAGGCCGATCTCCGGCGTCAGCTGGTAGCCGGCGCGTGCGCTCCAGACGGTGTAACCCGGCACGTCATAGGTGTGTTCATAGCCAAGGGTATGGCTTTGGGTGGTGAAGCCCAGGCCCGTGCTGACACGATTCCAGTCGCCGCTGAACTGGTAATCGCTCCACACCCGCAGCATGTGCTTGGGCGTCCAGGTGCTGAAGACCTTGCCTTCGTTTTCCGGGTCGTCGAGGAACTTGGTGGTGTTGTAGGTATAACCGGCAAACAGTTGCAGGCCGGTGAGCACTTCGCCGCTGATTTCCGCGTCGAGCCCCTGGCTGCGCACTTTGCCCGCGGCAATCGAGCAGTACCAGCCGTCGCAGGCGAAGCCCGAGGCCAGGTCGTTAAGCGCTCGGTTCTCCTGGTCGTAACGGAACAGCGCCAGGGAGGTGTTGACCCGGCCGTCCATCAGCTCGCCCTTGAGGCCGACTTCGTAGTTGCTGCCGATCACCGGCTTGAGCATCTTGCCGCTGGCGTCGCGCAGTGCCTGGGGTTCGAACACGTCGGTGTAGCTGGCGTACACCGCCCATTCGCGGTTCAGGTCATAGATGATGCCGGCGTAGGGCGTGACTTCCCCGGTTTCGTTGGCGGTGCTTTCCGGGTCGGCGTTGACCACGTCGCTGAATGCGAGCTGGCTCCATGACTTGTAGCTGTAGTCGTACCAGCTGACCCGCGAGCCGAGCACCAGGGTCAATGGTTCGATCGGCTTGACCCGCCAGCTGCCGTACAGGCCTTTTTGCCGAATGTCGTATTTGCTCGGCGTTGCCCGGCCGCCGGGGGTATTGAGTATCCCGTCGTAGCTGATTTCCGGGCGGTCGTGGTCGATGCCGAAGATGGTGTCGGTGCTGTTATTGAAGGTTCGGGCGAACTTGTCGTCGGACGTGTACTTGGAGTAGTTACCGCCGATCATGACTTCGTGCTGCATGGACAAGGCGTCGAAGTGGCCGATGAGGTTCATGTCCAGGCCGAGCTTGGTGGCGTCGAAATCGGTCACGAAGTCGGCGTACTGCACGCCGCTGCCATCGGCGTTGAGGCCATCGCCGCTGCTTTGCAGCCGCTGGTTTTTCGACTTGTTGTTTTCCGTCATGCGCACGGCGCCGACCTTGAAGGCCCAGTCATCGTTGAAACGGTGTTCAAGATCGGTGTAGACGGTGGTGACGTCGATGTCCGAATGGTTCCAGCGCGCGCCAGTGTACGTGGAACGCGATACATCGATAGGGTCGCCGTTGGCATATCGCGGCAGGCCGCGGATCATCGGTCGCGACTCGCCATCGGAATAGCTGACCGCCATGCCCAGGGTGGTGTCCTCGCGCAGGTCGATGTCCAGTGCACCGTACAGCGAGTGGGTCTTGCTCCATTCGTAGTCGATGAACGAATCGCTCTGGTCCTCGTCGGCCACGAAGCGGCCGCGCACCGTGCCGGTCTGGTTCAGGGGGCCGCCGGCATCCAGTTGCAGGCCGTAGTGATCCCAGGAACCGGCCTTGCCGGTGACCGTCACGGTCGGGGCGTACTGGCCGCGCTTGCGCACCAGGTTGATCGCGCCGCCGGGGCTGCCGGTGCCCTGCAGCAGGCCGGAGGCGCCGCGCAGCACTTCCATGCGATCGAAGAAGATCAGGTCCTGGGTGGCCCAGTTACCCAAGGCGTAGGTGTTGCGCGGGATCGGTACACCGTCGTATTGCCAGTCATCGATCTGGAAACCGCGTGAAGTCACGATCATGCCTTTGCCTACGCCCTGAAGGCCGACCAGGCCGGTCGTCTGGTTTACCGCGTCCTTGAGGTCGACCAGGTTCTGATCGTCCATTTGCTTGCGGGTCATGACGGTGACCGACTGCGGGATTTCCTTGAGGGTGTGGGTGCCCTTGCCGATGGTCACCGCCCGGGCGGCGTAGGAGCCCGAGCCTTCGGTGGTGGCGTCGTTGCTGTTTTCGATGATATTGGTCGCGCCCAATTGCAGCGTAGCGCTGTCGGTGGTGGCTGGCTCGACGCTGAAGTTGCCCTGGGCGGTCACCCGCAGTTGCAGGCCGCTGCCTGTCAACGCCCGCTGCATGGCTTCTTCAGCTGACATCTGGCCCTTCACCGCCGGTGCTTGCTTGCCCTGCACGAGCGCCGGCTCCAGCGAGATGATCTGTCCGCTCTGGCTGGCAATGGCATTGAGGGTACTGGCGAGCGGGCCGGAGGGCAGATCGAAGGGCAGGGTTTGCGCCTGCGTCTGCGCCTGCACCTGTGACAGGCCAGGGCCTGCCAGGGTGGCCAGGGCAACGGCGACGGAAAGCGAGTGGGACCACGGGTTGAACACAGCATTCTCCTGAAGGTGTGAGTGTCAGGAGATAGGTGGGACGAGAAATGAAAACCGGACACGAATAAGAGTGATTTGCAAAAAAAATTATTCCTTGGCCGGTTTTGCGCGAATCAACGTCAGCCACGGACTGTAGTGATCGACCCGGATCGGCAGGGTTTCCGCCAGCGCCGCGAAGGTGCGCGCAGGGTCGTTGAGCGGGAACACGCCCTGGACCCGCAAGTCACGCACTTCAGGGGCCAGGCGAACAAAACCGCGACTGTAGGGGCGCAGCGCATCCACGACGTTTTCCAGGGGCTCGTCCAGCACATTCAGGCGCCCGCCGAGCCAGTCGGCGCGATGTCGCTGATCGCCAGAAACCGGTTCGATGTGCCGCGCGTAGAGCAGGGCGGATTCTCCCTCCTGCAGGTCACGTCGGGTGCCATTGAAGAGCGTGGCTTGGACGGAGTGCTCCAGCACCACCACACGACTGGCGTCCTGCTCCTGGGCGACGAGGAAACGCGTACCCAACGCGCGCACCTCACCCTGGGCGGTGCGCACGCGCAACGGACGGTGCGGATCGGGCGCGACCTGAATCACCAATTCGCCGTGGCGCAGGATGACCAGCCTTTGCTGGCCGTCGAATTGCAGGTCCACCGCGCTGTCGGCGTTGAGGCTCAGGCGGCTGCCGTCGGTCAGGTTGAAATCCTCGCGCTGCCCCCGTCCAGTGGACAGGTCGGCGAACAGGCTGTCGCCCAGCGGGCTGCGCGCACCCAGCCACAAACCGCCACCGAGCAGGCCTAAACCTGCGATTACCCGCAGCGCATCACGCCGCGATGCCTGCGGTTGCAAGAGCACCTGGCGGGCATGCTCGGTGTGCCCCGGCAAGCGTCGATCGAGGGCGCGCAGCGTGTTGAAGGAACCGTCCAGGCGCTCCTGCAATCTGGCCCAGGCCTGGGCGTGCGCCGGGTCCTTGGCCAGCCAGGCATCGAAACGTGCCTGCAAGGCGGGCGTGGGGGTACCGGCGCGCAGGCGCACCATCCAGTCGATGGCCTGCTCGCTGACAGGGTCCAGGCGCTCTGTTTTCATGTCGCCATCTCGCTCAGGTAGCACTGGCGCAATGCCTGCTTCATGTAGCGGCTGACCGTGCGCTCCGACAGGCCCAGCTTTTGGGCGATTGCCACATAGCTCATGCCGTCCAGCTGGCTGTAGAGGAAGGTGGCCTTGACCACCGTCGGCAGGCCATCCAGCGCCCGGTCGATGGCGACCAGCGCTTCGATCAGCTGCAGCTGTTCTTCGGGGGATGGCGCGAGCATCTCGGGCAGGGTGGACAGGCGTTCGAGATACGCCAACTCCAGCTTGCGCCGGCGATGCCGATCGAAAATGAGCCGTCGGGCGATGGTCGAGAGGTAGGCGCGGGGTTGTTCGATGCTGTCGGGATCGACCCGGGCCATCAGCATCTGGCAAAACGTATCGGCGGCAGTGTCCTCGGCGTCCGCATGATTGCGCAGCCGTCGCTGGATATGCTGCAGCAGCCAACGGTGATGATCGCTGAAAAAGTAGCTCAGCTTGCTGGTCGAAGGAGGTTGCACCGGTGGATTTTCCAGATGTTAGTGTGAATCGTTCTCAATACTACCTTTGAGCGACGAGCCACCGCAATCGGGACTTTCCGGGCAACCGCTGTGGGGGGACCGGTTTTACAGCTTCAGAGATTATTTATCGGCATTGGTCGTGCGGATCAGATTGTTGCGCAATGCCACGATCGCCTGCTGCATCTGTGCGAAATCGTCGGGATCGAGGCCCGTTTGTGGAAA
This sequence comes from Pseudomonas sp. PLMAX, assembly GCF_046042685.1. NCBI lineage: Bacteria > Pseudomonadati > Pseudomonadota > Gammaproteobacteria > Pseudomonadales > Pseudomonadaceae > Pseudomonas > Pseudomonas sp. PLMAX. Next base: position 2,997,737 of record NZ_CP064949.1, read on the forward strand.
GCCGTCTTCGGTCAGTTCGGTGCGTAGTTGGCGACCGGCGTCGGTCAGGCTGATGCGCACCTGGCGTTCGTCTTCCGGGTCGCGCTGGCGCAGCAGGTAACCCATCGCTTCGAGCTTTTTCAGGATCGGGGTAAGGGTGTTGGATTCCAGGAACAGCTTTTCCCCGAGGCTGCCGACGGTCTGGTTGTCCTGTTCCCACAGCACCACCAGGGTGATGTATTGCGTGTAGGTCAGGCCGAGCCGTTCGAGCATCGGCTTGTAGGCCTTGCCGAACGCGAGGTTGGTGGAATAGACCGCAAAACACAGGAAGTCGGAGAGCTTGAGATCCAGGGCGGACGTCTTGTCGGTGCTTTTCATGGGGGGTTCTCTTTGGGCAGGCTGCAGACTGAGACTGTACATCGTATGCGATGGTATCGGAAGAGCACTAACCCTGCGGCCGCCTGGCCGGTCCCCCCGGGAACCGGCCGTGCCATGGGTTACGCGGTCTGGACGTTGATGGCGACGTCAATGTTGCCACGGGTGGCCTTGGAGTAGGGGCAGATCGCATCGGCATTGTGGGCCAGCTCGGTCGCGACTTCCTGTGACAGGCCCGGCACCCGCAGGGTCAGGCGGGCCTGGAGGAAGTAGGCGGCGCCGGTCTGGCCCAGGTCGACTTCGATGTCCACAGCCGTATCGGCCGGCAGGGTCACCTTCGCCTGTTGGGCGGCCAGGCCCACCGCTGCGATGTAGCAGGCCGACCACGCCCCGGCGAACAGCTGCTCGGCTTTCGGGTGCGGTTGCACACCGGTCAGCACATGCGCCGGTGTGGCGCTGCCGGGGGACGACAGTTCGATGTCGAGGTTGCCGTTATGGCCGCGCGAGGTGGTGCCGGCGCTGCTCAGGGTGGTGTGGCTCTTGCCGCTGGCCAGGACTTTTTCGATCTTGCTCATGATGATTTCCTCAGGTTTACCAATATGTTGTGCGCATACGCTTTGATCGCATACGATATAAAATTAGACCGTAATAACGCTCAGGGCAACGTCGATATTGCCGCGTGTTGCCTTGGAGTAGGGGCAGATGGAATCGGCGATGTGCGCCAGTTCCGTCGCGACGTCCTGTGCCAGCCCCGGCACGCGCAGGGTCAGTCGGGCCTGAAGGAAATAGGCCGGACCCGTCTGGCCCAGGTCCACTTCGATGTCGACGGACAGGTCCGCCGGCAGCGCAATGTTGCGCTCGGCGGCCACCAGGCCGACGGCGGCGGTGTAGCAGGCCGACCAGGCCCCGGCGAACAGTTGCTCGGCTTTCGGGTGCGGCTGGGTGGCGGCGAAAACATGGGCGGGCTGGGCAGCGCCTGGGGTCGACAGTTCGATGTCGAGGTTGCCGTTATGACCGCGCAAGGTGTTGCCGGCGTTGCTCAGGGTGGTGTGGGTCTTGCCGGTGGCCAGGACTTTTTCGATCTTGCTCATGGGGTGAATCCTCAATGGGGCGGTCAGGTTCGATTAGTGTCGCATACGTTTAGATCGCATCCGATGCATTTGATAGTCCTCCAGAAGCTGATTGGCGTCAAGGGGTATTTTCATCTCTGGACGACGAACGGTCTGATTCAATTCGCGTTCAATAAAAAGCCCCGGGCTGTTGAGGCCCGGGGCTTTTAACTATCGGTGCTCGACGGCGGGGTGATGATCAGCCCTGCGGCACTACCCGGGCTTCATTGCCGGTGCCTTCGATATAGACACTCTGGCCTTTGCTCAGAGCGGCATTGATCGGCTGGGTCACCGACACCAGCACGCCGCTTTTGGTGCGCACGATAATCTGCTGGGCTTGCTGCGGTTGATCGTACTTTTTCTTCTCGGCGTAGTTGCCGCCCGCCGCACCGGCGAGGGCGCCGGCGACCATGGCCACATCGCGCCCGGTGCCCGAACCGATCAGGCTGCCGATACCCACGCCCGCCAGTCCGCCAAGAATGGCGCCGACGCCGCTGTCGTGGTTGGTCTGCATCTGCGTCATGGTGATCTGCTCGATTTTCCCCGAGCGGATTTCCATCTCGCCGGCGCCACCACTTCCAGCATCGACGGCGGCGCAGGCGCAAAGCACAAGACTTACGAGGGTAATCGTCAGCCAGGAAGCGGTGTTTTTCATGTCGAACTCCATCACCAGGGGAAGCGGTTCATGCAAACGCATCAGCGCAGGTTAGACGAAGGAGACTAGCACAGGGCCCCGGTTTTACTGGCCGCCCAACCGCTGCAGTTCCTGCTGCACAAAATCGGCGAACAGTCTGATCCGGATCGGGGTCAGCGTACCAAAGGCGTGCAGCGAATGAATCGCCAGCGATGGCAGGGGGTGGTCGGCCAGCACTTGTACCAAGGCGCCTGAATCCAGGTCTTGTTGCACCGTGCATTTCATCAGGTAGGCCACGCCCATGCCGCCGAGCGCGGCGCCGCGCAGGCCGAACCCCGAGTCCAGGCCGATGCGACCGCGGGGGACCAGGGTTTCACCGTCGGCAAAGACGATCGGCAGGGTTCGGCCATTGAATTGATAGCGCACGAAGGGCAGGGCGCGCAGTGCCTCGATGGAGGTCGGGGTGCCCCATTCGCCGAGGAACGCCGGGGAGGCGACCAGGGCCATGTCGAGTTGGGCCAGGGTACGGCTTTTCAAGTCGCTGTCGAGGAGGCTGCCGACGCGAAAAATCACGTCGTAGGCTTCGCGAATCACGTCCACATGGTGATCGAGCAAGGTCAGGTCCAGCTCCACATCCGGGTGGTCGCAGAGAAACACCGAGTGGATCCTCGGCAGCAACAGGCGTCCCAGGTCGCTGGGCATGCTCACCCGCAGGTGACCGCGGGCGCCGCCGGTGTGACGCAGCGCATCGGCGCTGTCGTCGATGGCGCGCAACAGCGGCGCGACCCGCTCGAAAAATGCCTGGCCCTCGGGGGTCAGGCCGAGCATGCGCGTGGAGCGGCGAAACAGCTTGGCGTTGAGCTCCGTTTCCAGCCGGGCAATGCTTTTGGAGATGGCCGAGGGCGTGGTGCCGGCATTGCGCGCGGCGGCGCTGAACGAGCCGGCTTCTACCGCGCGGACGAAGGCGATCAGGCTGGCCGACTGGTTCAACAGGTTGGACATCTAGTGACTCCGCAGCACAACAGATGTGCCTGGTGCTGGACTGGTTGGCGGGGATGCGCGCGACATAATACTGCGCTCCTTCAACAAGTGGAGTCAGCAGATGCAACGTCTACAAGGTAAGGTCGCGGTGATCACCGGCGGCAACAGCGGCATTGGTCTGGCCGCCGCGTGTCTGTTCGCCAAAGAGGGGGCGCAGGTGATCATCACGGCGCGCCGCCAGGAGATACTCAATGAGGCGATCCACCAGATCGGCCATGGCGCCATCGGCATCAAGGGCGATGTCGCCAGCCTCGAACACCATGGCGAGGTGGCCGAACAGGTGCGGGCGCGCTTCGGTGCGCTGGATGTCTACGTGGCCAATGCCGGGGTCATCACCCTGACGCCATCGCAGCAGGTCACGCCGCAAGAATACGACGCGCAGTTCAACATCAACACCCGTGGCGTGTTCTTCGGGGTGCAGGCGATCACGCCGTTGCTGCGCGACGGTGGCAGCATCATTCTGACCAGCTCCCTGGCGGCGAGCAAAGTGCTCGACGGGCATGCGGTGTATGCCGGTTCCAAAGCGGCCATCGCGGCATTCGCGCGCAACTGGGCGCTGGAGCTGCGCGCGCGGCGCATCCGCGTCAACGTGTTGAGCCCAGGCCCGGTGGATACGGCGATCATTGGCAAACTGGGCGTCACCGAAGAACATCGCCCGGGGTTTGTGCAAATGATGGCGGACATGATTCCGGCAGGTCGCCTGGGCGAGGCCCATGAGCAGGCACAAGCGGCGCTGTACCTGGCGTCCAGCGACAGTGCATTCGTCAACGGCATCGAATTGCACGTGGACGGCGGCATGTCGCTGGTCTGACACAGGCCTCAGAATGTGCAGGAGGCATCGGAAAATACCACCCGGCCAAACTGTGCATTCGCATCCAGTGGCGTAATGGCCAGCAGGTGGTCCAGGCGAACCTCCTGCTGTCCATCAGCCGTTTCAAGGCGCAGAAACTCTTCCTTGTCGCTGGAGGTTCGCGTGGTCAACGCCGTGGCGACCAGGCGTGAGCCATCGTGCAACTCGATGTCCAGTCGATAACCGCGCAGGCAGGCGATCTCCAGATAGTCATGCAGATCGCAGTTCATGGGCCGGTAGGTGTTCATGTCGTTACTCCTGACAACCTTGCAGTTTGAGGATGAAGTAACCCTGTTTGTCGATTCACGCTCATTGTAGACATCACCTCGAAAATCACCCGATAAGAAAAACCGATACCCGCTTAAGGATTTCCCGGAGGCGGGGCAGGCCCGTGCGGCTTTAGAGTCACGCCCAGGGTTTGGCTGGCGGATGGCTGATGGGCCTGTCGCCGTTACCACGCCAGTCGGAATTTCTATAAAAACAAGAAGGTGATAAGCATGAGTCACGACACGGTCGATATCAAAGCGTGGATCGACAACCGACCGGTTGCCGGGTACCAGTGGCTGATCATGAGCCTGTGTTTCTTCGTTGTGCTGTTCGATGGTTTTGATGTCGCGGTCATGGGTTTCATCGCGCCTTCGCTGATCCAGGACTGGGGGCTTTCCAAGGCGGCCTTTGGCCCGGTGATGAGCGCCGGCATGGTCGGCCTGGCCATTGGCGCCTTGACCGCCGGCCCTTATGCCGACCGCCTGGGACGCAAGAAAGTGCTGTTGATTGCCGTGACGGGTTTCAGCGTGCTGAGCCTGGCCTGTGCCTTTGCGCGCAATCCCTATGAGCTGGCAGCCCTGCGGCTGTTGACCGGCGTGGCCCTGGGCGCCGCAATGCCCAATACCACCACGCTGCTTTCCGAATACCTGCCGGAGCGTAATCGCTCGCTGTTCATCACCCTCATGTTCACCGGTTTCAACATGGGCTCGGGGCTGGGCGGTTTTCTCGCGGCCTGGTTGATCCCGCACCACGGTTGGCAATCGGTGCTGCTGGCTGGCGGCATCCTGCCGCTGGTGCTGCTGCCGTTCCTCTGGCTGCTGTTGCCCGAGTCGCCGCGGTTCCTCGCGGCACGGAATGCCCCGGCCAGTCAGATCGCCAAGGTGTTGAACAAGTTGGGCGGGCGTTTCTCGGCGGCCACGACATTCACCATCAGCGAGCCCCAGGTCCAGCATAAGGCGCCGGTGCGCATGTTGTTCAGCGAGGGTTACCGCTTCGGCACGCTGGCACTGTGGATGACCTACTTCATGGGGCTGCTGGTGATCTACCTGACCATGGGCTGGATGCCGACGCTGTTGCGCGAAGGTGGCCTGTCCATCGAACGCGCAGCGACCATCACCGGCCTGTTCCAGATCGGCGGCACGGTCGGCGCGATTGTAGTCGGCTGGGCGATGGATCGACGTAATCCCAACGCCGTCATTGCGACCTCCTATGCATTGGGCGGCGGGTTCATCTTGCTGCTGGGGGCTTTCAGCCTGGAGTCGAGCCTTTTGGCATTCGGCGTCGTCGCGGCAGGCTTCTGCATGAGTGGTGCGCAGACCGGTCTCAACGCCTTTGCGCCCGGTTACTACCCAACGGATTTCCGCGCCACGGGGGTGAGCTGGATGCTGGGCATCGGTCGTTTCGGCGCTATCTTCGGCTCTCTCATTGGTGGTGCGGTGCTCAGCCTCGGGTTGGGCCTGCCGCTGCTGTTCACCCTGTTGAGCGTGCCGGCCTTCATCGCCGCGCTGGCGATCCTGGCCAATGGTCATGCACGGCGTCGGGTCAGCCAGGCTGTTCTGGCGCAATAATTATCTTCGAACACAGGAACTCGTCATGGCACGCATCATCGGTGGTCTCGCCGTCTCCCACACACCTACCATCGGCTTCGCAGTCGATCACGACAAACAGCATGAAGCGGCCTGGGCGCCGATCTTCGAAGGCTTCGAACCGATCAAGGTATGGTTGAAGGAGCAACGGCCGGACGTGTTGTTCTACATCTTCAACGACCACGTGACGTCGTTTTTCTTCGACCATTACGGCGCGTTCTCCCTGGGCGTCGATGAGCGTTACGAGGTTGCTGACGAAGGTGGCAACCCACGTTCGTTGCCGGCGGTTGGCGGGCATGCGGCGCTGTCGCGGCACATTGGCCAGAGCCTGATGGCCGATGAATTCGACATGAGTTTCTTCCGCGACAAACCGCTGGATCATGGCTTCTTTTCGCCGATGTCGGCGCTATTGCCCTGCGAACCTGAATGGCCGGTGGAAATCGTGCCGCTGCAGGTGGGCGTATTGCAATTCCCGATCCCCAGCGCGTTGCGTTGCTACAAGCTGGGGCAGGCGCTGCGCCGGGCGATCGAAAGCTATCCCGAAGACTTGAAGGTGGCGATTGTCGCCACCGGTGGCGTGTCCCACCAGGTGCATGGCGAGCGTTGTGGTTTCAACAATCCGCAGTGGGACGAGCAGTTCATCGATCTGCTGGTCAACGACCCGGTGCGCCTGACCGAAATGACCCACGCCGAGTACGCCACCCTGGGCGGCATTGAAGGCTCGGAGGTGATCACCTGGCTGATCATGCGCGGCGCCTTGTCGGCCACGGTGAAGAACCTGCATCAGGACTACTACCTGCCGTCGATGACCGGCATCGCCACCCTGTTGCTGGAAAACCAGGACCGGCCTGTGCCCGCCGAGGTCAACGCGCGTCACTTGCAGCACATGCAGCACCAGTTGGCCGGCATCGAAAAGCTCGAGGGCACCTATCCGTTCACCCTGGAGCGCAGCGCCAAGGGCTATCGGCTGAACAAGTTCCTGCACCGCATGATCGAGCCGCAATGGCGCCAGCGTTTTCTCGACACGCCCGAGGCGCTGTTCGAGGAAGGCGGCTTGAGCGAAGAGGAACGCGAGCTGCTGCGCCGCCGTGACTGGCGCGGGTTGATCCAGTACGGGGCGATCTTCTTCGTGCTGGAAAAACTCGCCGCGGTGCTCGGCATTCCCAACCTGCAGGTGTACGCCGCCATGCGCGGCCAGAGCCTGGACGAGTTCATGAAAACCCGCAATCAGCAGGTGCTGTACTCGGTGGCGGGCCAAGCGCCGCGATGATCTGTAGGAGCGAGCGTGCTCCCGTTGGCTGTGAGTCAGGCGACATCTCTATCAACGGGTCGGCCGTCTTCGCGAGCAAGCCCGCTTGTATGTTTAGACTTGTAGGGGTGGTGGGACTAAAAGCCAGCATCTGACTCTAGCCAGTACAGACCGTGGGAGACTTCGCCCCACCCCTTCACCAAAGCGCCGATAAGGAATGCATCGGCCATGACCGACGATAGAAGCAAGCCAGCGCAATGGTGAAGCCCCGACAAGCCTTTAAACCCTAACCCGGAGCTTTCTTTGTGGCAATGAGTGTCTCGCGTTCTGTAGTCGGAGTGGATGTCGCCAAGGCCGAAGTGGTGGTCTATCAGGCCGACACGGATCTGCTGTTGCCCGTGTCAAACGATAAACCGTCTCTTACAAAGTGGCTGAAAACGTTACCTGCAAACAGCGCCATCGCGATTGAAGCCACCAATATCTATCACCTGGATACGGTTGAGCTGGCTCATGCAATGGGACATGTCGTCTATGTCATCGACGGTTTCCGTTTGAGTAACTACCGCAAAGGAGTGGGTGGCCGCGCCAAAACAGATGCCAGCGACGCGCGTTTACTGGCGCGTTACTTGAAGAACGAAGAGGAAGAGCTACGTCCTTGGAGCCCGCCGCCGAAGGTCTATACCAAGCTTCAAAGCCTGCTTCGAAGACGAGCGACATTGGTCCAGGCGCGTGTCAGCCTGACTCAAAGCTGGAACGACGAGCCGCTGCTGAAAGCGGCATTCAAACAACAGATAGCTGCCATGGGTCGATTGGATTTACTCATCCAGAAGAAGCTGTTGGAAGTCGTCAAAGAGGCGGGTCTGTTGGATCAAGTCAAACGCTGCCAGGCCGTAGAGGGGGTCGGTTTTCTTACCGCCACCGCACTGACGATGGCATTTCAACGTGGCGACTTCGCCAGTGGTGACGCCTATATCGCGTTTCTTGAATGGATTTGAGAGTCTCTGATTCGGGGCAGATGAACGGACGTCGAAAGCTGACCAAGAAAGGTGACTCAGAAATACGGCGTCTGCTGCATAACGCCGCGATGGCTGCCAGTCGCTCGAAGACCTGGAAGCCATTTTACGAACGCTATCTGGAGCGAGGATTAAAGACGACTCAAGTGCTGGTCATCCTGGCTCGAAAGCTGGCACGAGTGGCGTTCGCCCTGATGAAGAACCAGAGCGAGTATCAGCCAAATCCAGTCTTGGGGGCTTCCCCCCAAACATAGAATCTCCCACATTTTGATTGGCGCCGAGCACAAGTGCCGGGTGCGCTGGAGATCCCCTGGGGAGCGGGCTTGCTCGCGAAAGCGGTGGGTCAGGCGACATCTCTGTCAACGGGTCGGCCGTCTTCGCGAGCAAGCCCGCTCCCACATTTTGATTGGCGCCGAGCACAAATGCCGGGTGCGCTGGAGACCCCTGTAGGAGCGAGCTTGCTCGCGAAAGCGGTAGGTCAGGCGATATCTCTGTCAACGGGTCGACCGTCTTCGCGAGCAAGCTCACTCCCACATTTTGATCGGTGTCATGCACAAGATCTGTGTGCACTGGAGATCCCTTGTAGGAGCAAGCTTGCTCGCGATGGCTGTGAGTCAGGCGACATCTCCATCAACGGGTCGGCCGTCATCGCGAGCAGGCTCACTCCCACATTTTGATCGGTGTCATGCACAAGATCTGTGTGCACTGGAGATCCTTTGTAGGAGCAAGCTTGCTCGCGATGGCTGTGAGTCAGGCGACATCTCCATCAACGGGTCGGCCGTCATCGCGAGCAGGCTCACTCCCACATTTTGATCGGTGTCATGCACAAGATCTGTGTGCACTGGAGATCCCTTGTAGGAGCAAGCTTGCTCGCGAAAGCGGTGGGTCAGGCGATATCTCTGTCAACGGGTCGGCCGTCTTCGCGAGCAAGCCCGCTCCCACATTTTGATTGGCGCCGAGCACAAGTGCCGGGTGCGCTGGAGATCCCCTGTGGGAGCGGGCTTGCTCGCGAAAGCGGTGGGTCAGGCGACATTTCTGTCAACGGGTCGGCCGTCTTCGCGAGCAAGCCCGCTCCCACATTTTGATTGGCGCCGAGCACAAGTGCCGGGTGCGCTGGAGATCCCCTGTAGGAGCGAGCTTGCTCGCGAAAGCGGTGGGTCAGGCGATATCTCTGTCAACGGGTCGACCGTCATCGCGAGCAGGCTCACTCCCACATTTGATCGGTGTCATGCACAAGATCTGTGTTCGCTGCAGATCCCCTGTGGGAGCCTGCTCGCGAAAGCGGTGTATGGTTCACACGGAAATCGCCGCCTGTTCGCGAATCACCCGGCGAATCATCTCCATCAGGGCTTGAGCCACTGGCGTGTGCAGGCATCCATGGCGATAAGTCAGGCCGATCGCCCGGGTGGTCTGTTTCAATTCCACTGGCAGAATGCACAGCTCGCCGGAGGCGATTTCCTGTTCCAGTTGATGCGCGGATACCGCCGCGAGCATGTCCGAGCGCAGCAATAGGCCGCGGATGATCGCCATGTCGGCGCTTTCCACCACCGGCCGGGGCGGCGCGATGCCGAAACGGGCGAAACACTCGTCGAGCATCTGCCGGGCCGGCGATCCGGCGCGGGGCAGCACCCATCGAGCTCTGCCCAGCTCGTGGTGCAGGGCGGTTTTCGCATAGAGCTGATGATCACGCCGGGCCAGCACCACCATGTCTTCGGTGAGCAACGCCTCGCCGGTCAGGTCGCTGGCATAGGCCTCTGAACGCAAGGCACCGAAAATGAAATCGACATCGCCGGCGCGCAGCTCCGTTGCCAGCAGATCAAACGGGCTTTCATTGGTGATCACCTGGATAGCCGGGTGCTCGGCCACCAGGCGCACGATGGCCTCGGGCAGGATGCGCGTGCGGCCAAGGGGCAGGGCGCCGACCTGCACCACCCCTTGCAGGGTACCGCGCAGGGCGGTGATGTCGGTCTCGATGTGGCGCAACTCGTTCAGTGCCCGGCGGATCGGAAAGAGGATTTCGTGGCTCGCGGGAGTGGGCTGCAAGCCCCGTGGCGTACGCTCGAAGAGCGTCTGGCCGCAGCCACTTTCCATGACCTTGATGGTCGAGCTGATCGCCGGCTGACTCAGGCCGAGCAGGCTGGCGACCGTCTGCATATGGCGCGTTTCACAGAGTTTGATGAACACCTGCAGGCGTCGGGCCTGGAGCAGGTAAAGCGGCTCGACCGCGCGTTTTTCTCCGCCACCCAACAGCCGCGGCACGCTTTCCAGCTCGGCGAGTACGCGTCGTGCACGGGGTAGCAGGCGTTCGCCATCATCGGTCAAACGCATACCGTTGGCGTGGCGTTCGAACAGCGGCACGGCGAGGCGGGTTTCCAGCTCGGCAATCGCCCGGGTCACTACCGATTGCGCCCGATACAGCGCCACAGAGGCCCTGGATACGCTGCCGTGATCGGCCACCCGGACGAAGGCGCGTACGTGCATGAGGCTGGGCAGTTCAGTGGATTCCATGGGGATGATGCTCGGAAGTAGCTGAGTGAAGCGGACTATGCCGCCGCCCTGTACCAGTGGCAATAAAAAAAACGCATACCTGTAACAGCGCAACGCATTATTCCGCTGGCAGCAGCCGATGCGATGCTCTTTCGACACGCAGAAGGAGTATCCGCAATGATCGATTCACCGAAAAACGCACCGAAAAACGCGCTGGTGGTCAGCGCTCACTCTGCCGATTTCGTCTGGCGCGCCGGCGGCGCCATCGCCCTGCACGCGCAACAGGGCTACAACGTGCACATCGTCTGCCTGTCATTCGGCGAGCGCGGCGAGTCCGCCAAGTTGTGGCGCAAGGGCGAGGTGAGCGAAGACAAAGTCAAAAGTGCGCGCCGTGAAGAAGCCCAGGCCGCCGCCGATATCCTCGGCGCCAGCGTCGAGTTCTTCGACATCGGCGACTACCCGATGCGCGCGGACAAGGACACCCTGTTCCGACTCGCCGATGTGTTTCGCCGGGTGCAACCGGAATTCGTCCTCAGTCACTCAAGCAAAGACCCCTACAACTACGATCACTCGCTGGCCATGAACCTGACCCAGGAGGCGCGCATCATCGCTCAGGCCGAAGGCTACAAACCGGGCGAGAAAATCGTCGGCGCGCCACCGGTCTACAGCTTCGAACCGCACCAGCCCGAGCAATGCGAATGGCGCCCCGACGTGTTGCTGGATATCACCCAGGTCTGGGACAAGAAATACGCCGCCATCCAGTGCATGGCCGGCCAGGAACACCTGTGGGAGTACTACACCCGCGTCGCCCTGCAGCGCGGCGTGCAAGCCAAGCGCAACGTCGGGATCACCTCCAGCCGCGACATCATCTATGGCGAAGGCTATCAAAGCATTTTCCCGCGCGTGACGGAGAACCTGGCATGAGCGAGTTGATCGGCAAAACCGGCATTGTCGTGCGCAATATCGACCGGGCCGAGCGCGCGCTGGTCGATGAGCTGCAACGCTACGGCGTCGCGACCATTCATGAAGCGCAGGGGCGCAAAGGCCTGCTGGCGTCTTCGATCAAGCCCATCCAGCGTGGCACCGTGATCAGCGGTTCGGCGGTGACGGTGCTGGTCGCGCCGGGCGATAACTGGATGTTCCATGTGGCGGTGGAGCAGTGCCGGCCAGGGGATATCCTGGTGGTGGCCCCCAGTTCGCCGTGCACCGACGGTTACTTCGGCGACCTGCTGGCGACCTCGCTCAAGGCACACGGCGTGCGTGCCCTGGTGATCGATGCCGGGGTGCGCGACACCCACACCTTGCGCGAGATGGGCTTTGCGGTCTGGTCCCGCGCCATCAATGCCCAGGGCACGATCAAGGAGACCCTCGGCTCGGTCAACCTGCCGCTGGTGTGTGGCGGTCAGCTGGTCAACCCGGGGGATGTGGTGGTGGCCGATGACGATGGCGTGGTCATCGTGCGTCGCGCCGAAGTCTCGCAAGTGGTCGAGGCCAGCCGTGCCCGCGCCGACCTGGAAGAGCACAAGGCCCAGCGCCTGGCCAATGGCGAGCTGGGGCTGGACATCTACAACATGCGCGCACGCCTGGCGGAGAAGGGCCTGCGCTACGTCGACAGCCTCGACGAACTCGGAGACTGAGCATGGGCCAGATACGCATTCCTTGCCTGTTGATGCGCGGGGGGACGTCCAAGGGGGCTTACTTCCTGGCGGGTGACTTGCCCGAGCAGTCGGCGCTACGCGACCGCGTGCTGTTGGCGGCCATGGGTTCGCCGGCTGCGCGGCAGATCGACGGCATCGGTGGCGGCGACTCGCTGACCAGCAAGGTGGCGATCATCCAGCCCTCGGCGCGCGATGATGCCGACGTGGATTACCTGTTCGCCCAGGTGCTGGTCGATGAGCCGCGCGTCGATTACGGGCAGAACTGCGGCAACATCCTCGCCGGAGTCGGGCCGTTCGCCATCGAGCGCGGGCTCGTGGCCGCCCGGGGCGATGTAACCGCGGTGCGCATTTTCATGGAAAACACCGGACAGATCGCGGTGGCCCATGTGCCCACACCCCAAGGTAGCGTCAACTATAGCGGTGAAGCGCGGATCGACGGGGTACCTGGTGGCGGCGCTCCGCTGATCGTCGAATTCGAGAATGTCGCCGGTTCCAGCTGCGGATCGTTATTGCCCACCGGCCAGGTGGTCGATGTGTTCGACGGCATTGAGGTCACCTGCGTCGACAACGGCATGCCGGTGGTGCTGATCCGCGCCGCCGACCTTGGCCTGCGCGGCGATGAAAGCCCCGGGCAACTCGATGCCGACAGCGCGTTGAAGGCCCGGCTCGAATCGATCCGCTTGCAGGTCGGCCCGCGGATGAACCTGGGCGAGGTGGCCCAGCGCAACGTGCCGAAGATGTGCCTGGTTGCGCCGCCACAGGCCGGCGGGGCGCTGAGCACCCGCACCTTTATTCCCCATCGCTGCCACACCAGCATCGGCGTGTTCGGCGCGGTCAGCGTGGCGGTTGCCTGCCTGATCGAGGGCAGTGTGGCGGCGGGTATCGCCCGGGTCGACGAGGGCGAGGTGAAGCGCCTGCAGGTCGAGCATCCCACGGGGGAATTCAGCGTTGAGCTGCGACTGCAGGACGGAGTGTTGGTCGGGTGTGGCTTGATGCGCACGGCTCGCCTGCTGTTTGACGGCGTCGTATGCGTGCCGGAGGCGCTGTCGTGGTCGTGATATAGACTCATCAGGAGGGCTATCTCGACAGGAGTGACAGGCGTGGCAGGATTGCAATGGATTCGATGATCACCGCCGCGGCGCAGGCGCTGGCGGCGGGGGATCCGCTGGGCGCGCTGGACCGGGTGGCGCTGCGCGACGATGCGCCGGCGCTGGCGCTGCGCGGCATCGCCATGGCGCAACTGGGCGATCTGGCGCGGGCCAAGGCGCTGGTACGCCGGGCGGCGCGGGCGTTCGGGCCGCATGAGGCGTTGGCGCGGGCGCGCTGTGTGGTCGCCGAGGCTGAGATCGCACTGGCATCACGGGACCTCGGCTGGCCGGTCAAGGCCCTCGAGGCGGCGCGGCTCACCCTGGAGGCTCACGATGATCGGGTGAACGCGGCCCATGCGCGCTATCTGCAGATCCGCCGCCTGTTGCTGATCGGCCAGCTGGATCAGGCCCAGGAGCAACTTGCGCAGCTTGCCCCGGCCACCTTGCCACCCCCTTTGCGGGCCACCCATGAACTGGTGGCGGCGGGGATCGCCATGCGCCATCTCCAGGCCCAGGCGGCGCGGGCTGCCTTGGCCAGGGCAGAACTGGCCGCACAACAGGCGGGCATTCCCGCGCTGTCGGCGGAAGTCGAAAGCGCGCAGCACCTGCTCGACAGTCCCGCTGCACGCCTGATCAGTCACGGCACGGGGCGACCGGTGTTGCTCGACGAAGTGGAAGCGTTGCTGGCCTCGACCGCACTGGTGGTGGATGCCTGTCGAAACGTGGTGCGTGGGTCGGGCATGTCGGTCGCTTTATCGAAGCGCCCGATCCTCTTCACCCTCGCACGAACACTGGCCGAAGCCTGGCCATCCGATGTGCCCAGGGAAGTCCTCATTGCCAAGGCGTTTCGCCTGAAACTCAGCGATGAATCCCATCGCGCCCGCTTGCGGGTCGAAATCGGCCGCTTGCGTGCCGCGCTCAAACCCCTGGCCGGTATCCATGCGACCCGTCGTGGTTTTATCCTGGTGGCGCAGGTTTCACCCGAGGTGGTGCTGCTCGCCCCACCGGTGGAAGACAAGTACGCCGCGGTGTTCGCCTTGCTCGGCGACGGCGAATCCTGGTCGAGTTCGGCCCTGGCCCTGGCGTTGGGCAGCAGCCAGCGCGCAGTGCAGCGCTCGCTCGAATCGCTGGCAGCCGAGGGCAAGGTGCAGTCGTTCGGACAGGGACGGGCCCGGCGCTGGCTGACCCCGCCGGTGCCCGGTTTCGCGACGACCTTGTTACTCCCGGTTCCGCTGCCCGGTGGCTAGGATGATTCCACCTACCCCTTTGGAGGAACACCGAAATGAAACAGTCAGCCGCCGAAATCCTGCGTGAATATGGCCCCTTTGCCGATGTCGATGCCGTGCACGGCGTTACCTGGGACGGTGAGCAGGTGTGGTTTGCAACCACCGACAAGCTCCACGCCCTGGACCCCGACAGTGGCCACCTGCTGCGCTCGCTCGATGTCGCCGGCCATGCCGGCACGGCATTCGATGGCACGCACCTGTTCCAGATCGCCGAGGACCGCATCCAGAAAGTCGACCCGAGCACTGGCGAAATCCTCTCCACCATTCCGGCCCCCGGCGGTGGCAACGACTCGGGCCTGACCTGGGCCGAAGGCTCGCTGTGGGTGGGCCAGTACCGCGAACGGAAAATTCATCAGATCGACCCCGAAACCGGGAAAGTCCTGCGCACCCTGCAATCCAACCGATTTGTCACGGGTGTGACCTGGGTCGAGGGCGCCCTGTGGCACGGCACCTGGGAAGGCGAAGAGGGCGAACTGCGCCGTGTCGACTCGAACACCGGCGAAGTGCTGGAAAGCCTCAGTCTGCCGGCCGGCATCGGCGTATCGGGGCTGGAGTCCGACGGAGGCGAGCGGTTTTTCTGTGGCGGTGGCAACAGCGGGCGGGTGAGGGTGGTGCGCCGGCCTTGATGATCTTTTGTGCGCGAACAGACCCGCTTGCTCCGGAGCTTCAACTGGCGTAAACAGAGCGCGCATCGATAGCCGTCGCGAGAGACGGTTATCAATGCGGCCATTCACATCTTGTTCAACACGACCAGGCGAGGCGAACGTTGGTAGAGCGACGTCAGTTCAGCGGTGCCATGAAGGGCAAGAACCTTCGTTACCTCAATGACCACGAAGGCCAGTCCGTTCGGGCCAGGGCCGGCTTCCTGCTGCTGGAACATTTTTCGCTGCCGGCCTTCACCCAGGCGCTCGACACCATCGTCACCGCCAACCTGCTGCGGCCCGAGCTGTTTTCGACGAAAACCTTCGGGCTGAGCGAAGGCGAAGTCATCAGCGACCTGGGCCTGGTGATTCGACCCGATGCGCGCCTTGACCCGGTCGAAATTCAATCGCTGGATCTGTTGGTTGTCTGCGGTGGCTACCGCACCGCGCTCAAGGCCGACGACGGGCTGACCGGCCTCTTGCAAGGCGCGGCCGAGCAGGGCGTGACGCTGGCCGGGATCTGGAATGGCGCCTGGTTTCTCGGCCAGGCCGGTTTGCTCGACGGCTATCGCTGCGCCATTCACCCGGAGCATCGTCCGGCGCTGGCGGAAATCGCCAGGCTCAGCCAGGTCACCAGCGAAGCCTACGTGGTGGATCGCGACCGCCTGACGGCGTCCAGCCCGACGGGTTCCTTCTACATGGCCCTGGAATGGATCAAGGGCCTGCATGACAAGGCGCTGACTGACGGTATCGAAGACATCCTGGCGTTTGAAGCGTCGCGATACCGGCGCATCAAGCCCACCTTGAATGTCTCCGTCAGTGGTCCGTTGAGGGAGGTGGTCAACCTGATGGACGCCAACCTGGAAGAGCCGCTGGAGATGGAGGCGCTTTGTCTGTACGCCGGTCGGTCGCGCCGACAGATCGAGCGTCTGTTCAAGGAGCAGTTGGGCACCACGCCCCAGCGCTACTACATGGATTTGCGCATCACTGAAGCGCGGCGATTGCTGCAGCACACCACGCTGACCATCGTGGAAGTCTCGGTGGCCTGTGGTTTCGTTTCACCCAGCCACTTCAGCAAGTGCTACAGCGCCTACTTCGGTTATCGGCCGTCCAGGGAAACCAGGCTGGTCAAATAACCGTTCGATGAAATGCCGCTCATTGCGCGCCAAACATCATCGTCCAGTAGACCCCCTGGTCACTGCGTGCATCCATCGCATAAGCCGCACCGACCTGAGTGAACATCGGGTTCATCAGGTTGGCGCAATGCCCGGGACTTGCCAGCCAACCGGCCATGGCCTTGTTCGGTGAGCCCTGGCCGGCTGCGATGTTTTCGCCGATCTGCCGCCCACGGAAACCGGCGGCTCGCGCGCGGTCGGCAGCGGTGTCGCCATCGGGGTCCCGGTGGGAGAAGTAATTACCGTAGGCCATGGCTTTGCTGTGCCCTTGCGCCGCCGCGCCGAGGCTGGCGTTCCAGGCCAATGGCCGCGCGGCGGCGAAGCGCTGGCGCCCGCACAGGCGCGGTTTGGCCCGGGCGGCATTGACCTGCGCGAGCAAGGTCTTGCCGACACTGCGCGGATCGCTCACCTGACTGTCCAGCACCGGCCGCGCCAGTACCACCTGCCATTCACCGCGACTGCGAGTGACGCCGATGTCGGCGTACTGGTTGTCCAGCAAGGCGGCGCAATGGTCACCCTGCAGCATCTCGAAGGCCTCTTCGGCATCCTGCGCACCCACCACACGGATGGATCGCACCGTCACGGCCTGGTACCCGGAAGCTTTCAAGCGGTCACGCAAACCGCCGCCGTAGCCGATCGGCAAGGCCAGGCTTGACTTCAGGGCCAGCGGCGACAGGCGTTGGGCGGGACGCCGTGCGCAGTCTTCGGGGTGGGCTCGATAATCGTTGATGGCTTCCACCAGCTGACGCTCCGCACCGGCTTGGGCAGGGGTGGTGATCAGGGGCAGCGAGGTCAACAGGCACAGCGAAGTGAAGCGCAAGGCGAGGGCGTATGGGCGCATGGTGCGGACAGCTCTGATGAGATGACGACGATTGGGGGAGGAAAAATGCCCGTTTAAGACTGGTGTCTTGGGACAAGGTTCAAGGGGGAGGGGTTTTAATATGGGGGACAGCCCTGAACATTGCGTGGACTTCCCTCTGTAGGAGCTGCCGAAGGCCGCGATCTTTGATCTTGAAAATCAAAAGATCGCAGCCTTCGGCAGCTCACAGGGGAATGCGTTCGCTTGAGACCGGGGCGTTTGTCAGGCCGTCTTAGTCGGCAGGTCAAGGCAGGCGTATACCACCAGCTCCACCAGCATCTCCTCCCGCGCCAACCCCGCCACGACGATGGCGGCGCGATTGGGGTAGGGCGCCTGGAAATACTCGGCGTAGATCCCGTTCACCGTCGCCAGGTAACTGCGATCCGTGACGTAGATCAGCACCTGCGTAACCGCATCGAGCGTGCTGCCGGCGGCCTGCAGGGTGTGGCGCAGATTGTCCAGGGTCTGCCGGGTTTGCGCCTCGATGCCCCCGCTGACCACCTGGCCCTCGCGGTCGATGGGGATTTGTGCGGTGTACAGCGTGCCGTTGCCGACCACCGCCCATTCCAGTGGTGCGCGCGAGGCGAAAAGGTCGGTCTTGATCGCGTGTTTCATTGATTGATTCCTGATGCGTTGCAAGGTTTTATTGGCCATCGCTGCTTTCGCCGGTACCGCGCCGACGGGATTCCTCGGTGCTTTCAACCAGCACCCGCTCGCCAAGTTTCTTCAGCTGGGCCCAGACCTCGTCGTCGACCATCAGCTCCCCGGCAGGCTGCGTGTGAACGGTAGGCACGGCATCCTCGGCACTCAGTCGCGGCAGCAGCATGAAGTGCCGGGAGATCAGCACATTGATGCTTTGCTCGTCGCTCTGCGCCGGTTGCGGCAGGTCATACACCCGCAAGATCGGGCAGGTTTGCCCGGCACTGAACGTGGCGACCAGCTCCTGGCGCGCATCGCGCCAGTACACGCAAAAATTCAGCGACTCGGCCGCGCAGCGCGACAGGTAACCGAGCAGCAGAATGCGGTTATGGCAATGGCGGATGCGGATCAGCGCACTGCCGCCGCGCAAGGCCTTGCCGACACCCAGTTCGACCGCCTGGGCGGCGCAGCGCAGGACACTCTGGCCGTGGGCATCGAGGGTCAGTTGCGCGGCGTCTTCGTAGCAGGTGTCGATGGGGCGATCGACTTCGTCATGCAGGTACGCCAGGGCCTTTTTCAACGCGCCGATGCCATCGAGGCCTTGCAGTTGCAGGCGGGCGATCATTTCGGCGGCGTCGTCGCAGTCACCGGCGGCGAAGCCGAGGCCCTCGAACGCCTTGCGGCAGATCACCTGGATTTCATTGAGCGAGACGCGCATATCAGTGTTCTCCGGCAACGGTGGCCAGTGTCGGCATCACCGCGAAATTCCAGTCATCGGCGAACGGCTGGCCAATCTCACTGACCAGCGGCGCCCCCTGGAACAAGGTGATGCGCACCCAGCGGCTGGACTTGGGGTCAAACTTGCCAGCGCCGAAGAACGCCAGCTTGCAACGCAGCAGGTGGATCGGCAGCATGTTGCGGTCCATCAGGTTGGCGCGAATTTCCCCGAAGGCGCAGCGGGCCATGCCCTGCAACCGGCACACGGTGCCCTTGAACGACGGCTGCGCGAGCAGGAAATGCGCGGTCAATTGCTGCGGATGCTGTTCGCGGTAAGCCAGCAAGGCGCGGTGACACCGCTGGATGTTGTGGGCGATGCCCAGCTGCATTTCCTTTTCCGCGCCAGGTTCCATGGCGCGTTCCCCCAGGCGCGGTTCTTCCTTTTCCGCCGAGCGATACCAGAAGAAGTGATTGGCCTCGGCCCCTTTCAGGTCATAGTCGAGGGCCCAGCGGTAGCGGGTTTCGATCAGGTTGCACAGGGCGTCCAGCGGCATCTCGGCGTTCAGGCGAAAGCCCTCGTTGACCGACATCTGTTCGGCCAGCGGGTCGACCTGTTCGGGGTACAGCTCCAGCAGCAGGCTGACCAGCAATTCCTGGCAACCCAAGCCGGCGTTCAGCTCGGCCCAATCCTGCAAGCGAGACCACAGGTCGGCGCTGACGGGTTGAGCGGCGAACCATGGGCTCAATTGATCGAGGTCGGCCAGGGTCTGCCGGTCGATGCCACTTTGCCGTTGGTCCTCGGTGCTGGTCTGTTGCAGGTGCTGGCGAGCCCGCTGCAACAGCGCCTGGAAACGCTGCACCCGGGGCAGGTCGGCCGGTTGTGCCAAAACCCGCGCCAGTGCGGTTTCCCGGGCACAGACCCATTTGTCGACCAGTTGCGGGTGATTGATCAGGAAGGGCGCCATGCCCAACCCCGTGGAGTTGCCGACCCCCAGGTAACGTTGCAGTTCGATGTCCAGCCCGACCGCTCGTTGCGGATTTCGCGCCAGGGCCATGTGCTCGATCTGCTCGATGCTGAAATGTCGCAGCAGGTACACGGTGAACATCTGCGCGCTGAACGGTTGGGTGAAGTCGGCATTGCCCTGCAGGCAGCTGAAGTCGGCGATGCCGAACTTGCCGTTACCGTACACGGCGGTGGTGCGATACAGGTAGCCGACTTCGGCCAGTTGCCGCGGATCTGGCTGGCAACCTTCGGCCAGCGCCCCGAGGAAGCGCTCGAAGTTGCGCAGGCTGCGGTTGGCCCGTGACAGCACCAGCACCCGTGCATCGAAACGCCCGGCTTCCTGCAACGGCACGTTGCGCCGCAAGTCGCTCAGCTGCTGATCATCGACATCGCCGGCCAGCAGTACGAAGCTGACGTCCCATTGATCGGCGATGACCCGGTCACTGCGCTTTTCCGGCGGCAGGTACATCGAGAAAATCACGCAGTGATAATGGGCACTGGCAGTGTCGATGCGGTAGATCGCGGTGCCGAAACCCTCGGCGTCGAGATCGAAGCGGGTGCGTTCGATGCGCCACTGCTCGTTCATCATTTTGCGCATGCTGCTGCGCACGAAACTCAGGCGGCTCTGGAAGTGACTGCCCAGCCGTTCCAGGTCCATGACCCGGGCGGCAGGGCGCAAGGCCGAAGAGGTGTCTGTGTCGGTGTGCGACATCATTGCGATTCCTGGACTGTTCATCATCAGACTGCCTGTTCGCGCGCCATCTGCCGGGCGATGCGCAGGGCATCCCAGAGCGACGGCAGGATCAGCAGCGAAACCGGTACGGCGGTAATTACGATAAAGGATTGCAGCGCCGTGACCCCGCCCGAGCCGATGGTGATCAGCACCACGGCGGCCAGGCCCATGCCGATCGCCCAGAAGGCGCGCAGCCATGCCTTGGGCTTGTCGTTTGCGGACATGGCCATCGCCACGGTAAAGGCCATGGCGTCGCCATTGGTCGCCACCGAAATGAAGCTCAGGAACAGGAACAGCGCCGAGATCAACCCACCCCATGGCAGGTTCTGGGTCACGCCCAACAGCAGGTCTTCCGGTTGCGCGCCGTGGGCGGTGACGATGCCCGGGGTTTGCAATTCCATGCCGATGCCGGCACCGCCGACAATGGTGAACCAGAACATGGTCACCAGCGGGGCGATGATCGACAGGGTCATGATCACTTCACGGATGGTCCGGCCCCGGGAAATTTTCGCCACATACAGCGCCACCATCGGCGCGTAACCGATGAACCAGCCCCAGTAGAACACTGTCCACCAGTCCAGCCATTTCGGATCGGCACGGAACAGGGTCATCGGGATGAACTGTTCGATGTGCAGGGCAAAGGCCGTGGGGAATCCGCCGAGGATGAACGCGGTGGGCCCGAGCAGCACCATGAACACGGCCAGGCCGATCATCAGCCAGACGTTGATCCCGCTGACGAAGCGGATGCCCTCGAGCCCGACCAGGCAGGAGATGGTGTACATCACCGTGACCAGCACGATGGTGATCGACTGCACCACCAGATCATTGGGAATGCCCCACACCGAGTGCAACGCGCTGCTGATCTGCAGGCCAAGGAAGCCGATCGGGCCGATGGTGCCGGCGACCACGGCGATGATCGAGGTGGCGTCGGCCAGGGTGCCGATCGGCCCCTTGATCGCGCGTTCGCCGAACAGTGGATAGAGCAGGGTGCGCGGTGCCAGGGGCAAACCCTTGTCGTAGTGCAGGTGCATCAACACGATGGCCAGCAGGCTGCCCAATACCGCCCAGGCCAAAAAGCCCCAGTGCACGAATGATTGCGCGAGCGCAGCGTGCCCGGCGGCCTCGGTGTGCGCTTGCACCCCGGCGAACAGCGGTGGCGGGCTGGCGAAGTGCATCATCGGTTCCGCCGCCGCCCAGAAGGCACCGCCACCGGCGAGCAGGGCGCACATGATCACCGCGATCCAGTTGAAGGTGCTGGTGTCGGGGCGCTGATCAACGCCGCCGAGCCTGACGCGCCCGCACTTGCTGAAGCAGATGAACAGGCTCATGGCAAAGGTCGCCAGCATCAGGACCTGCCAGTACAGGCCGAAGAATTTCGTCGACCAGGCGAACAGCGTGTTGACCAGCAGCGACACACCCTCGATGTCGACCAGCGCGGCGATCAGGAAGGCGCCAAGGAACCCGCCACTGATCAGGAACAGCGGCCAGTCGATGTCTTTTTTCGGCGTCGTGGCTGCCGGCGCCTGGCCGTCAGCTTGCAGTGCGGTTGTGGTTTTCATGATGCCTCCAAAATACGCGCCAAGGGCTGCGCATCGCCGGTCGGGGAGATGAACGGGAGGTTATTGTTGTTATTTTTCATGCTGTCCTCACGGTTTGGATCGGGGTCAGTTTTGCGCGGTGGTCGCGTTTTCCAGCAGGCGCAACCAGTTGAGTCCCATGATGTTGCGTACCTCGTCCTCGGCGAAGCCACGGTCGCGCAGGCCCTGGGCGATGACCGGAAAATCCCGGCTGTCGCGGAACCATTGCAGCGGTGACGGCCAGTGGGCGTTGTCCTTCGAGCCTTCGCCGTAGTCCTTGTCCTTGCTCCAGCGCCCGTTGCGCATCCATTCGAGCACTTGCAGGGGTTGTTGCTGGCACAGGTCGGTACCGATGCCGATGTGCTCCACGCCCATCAGTTCGGCCGTGCTGGCGACCATGTCGCAGAACGATTCCAGGCTGCAGCCCGACGCCCCCTTGAGGTGGAACGGGTAGGTGCTGAAACCGAGCAGGCCGCCGGATTCGGCAATCCCCCGCAGCACGGCGTTGGACTTGTTGCGCTTGGCGGCATGGAAGCTCGACGGGTTGGCGTGGGAGACGATCACCGGCCGGCTCGACAGTTCGATGGCTTCCAGGGTGCTGCGTTCGGCGCTGTGGGACATGTCGATGAGCATGCCGACGCGGTTCATCTCGCGGATGACCTGGCGGCCGAAGCGGCTGATGCCGTTGTCTTCGGTTTCATAACAGCCGCTGGCCAGCAGGCTCTGGTTGTTATAGGTCAGCTGCATGATCAACACGCCGAGCTGACGGAAGACCTCGACCAGGCTGATGTCGTCTTCGATGGGCGAGCAGTTCTGGAAGCCGAAGAAAATCCCGACGCGGCCTTCCTGATGCGCCAGGCGAATGTCCGAGGCCTCGCGCACCGGACGGATCAGCTCGGGCCAGGTTTCGAAACGGCGGTTCCATTCGCCGATGCGCGACAGGGTTTCCCGGGCGTTTTCGTGATAGGCGATGGTGGCGTGGACCGCGCTCAGGCCGCCGGCCTGCATCTGGCGGAAGATCTCTTCGTTCCAGTTGGAGTACTGCAGGCCATCGATCATCAATAAGTCGTGCATGGTGATCTCCCGTTCAAGGTCGCACGTAGGTGGTCTTGACCACGGTGTAGAACTCGCGGGCGTATTGCCCTTGCTCGCGCGGGCCGAAGCTGGAGGCTTTGCGGCCGCCGAACGGTACGTGGTAATCGGTGCCGGCGGTGGGCAGGTTGACCATCACGCACCCGGTACGGGCGCGGCGCTTGAAGTCACTGGCATGACGCAGGGACTGGGTGATGATCCCGGCGGTCAGGCCGTATTCGGTGTCGTTCAACACCGCCAGGGCTTGCTCGAAGTCGCTCACGCGGATCACGCAGGCAATCGGCCCGAACACTTCTTCGCGGTTGATGCGCATCTGGTTGGTGGTATTGATGAACAGCGCGGGGCGCATGTAGTGCCCGGCCGGTTCCAGGGCGAGCAACTCGCCGCCTTCGACCAGGGTCGCGCCGTCTTCCTTGGCCAGGTGCAGGTAATGAAGGTTCTGTTCCAGTTGCCGGGCCTCGGCGACCGGGCCGATCTGCACACCTTTTTCAAGGGCATGGCCGACCTTCAACTGGCGCATGCGCGCGACCAATGCCTCGACAAAAAGGTCATGGATGCCGTCGCAGACGATCAGGCGCGATGAGGCGGTGCATTTTTGCCCGGTACCGAAGAAAGCACCGTTCAGTGCGCATTCCACGGCGATGTCGAGGTCGGCATCGTCGAGCACCACCAGGGCATTCTTGCTGCCCATCTCCAGTTGGCAGCGCACCAGGTTGCCGGCGGTGGCGACCGCGACGCGGCGGCCGGTCTGCAGTGAGCCGGTGAACGTCAGCGCATCGATATCGGCCGACTGGATCAGGCTTTCGCCGACCACGCTGCCGCTGCCCATCACCAGGTTGAAGGTGCCCGGGGGCAGGGGCTGGCGGCTGATGATTTCGGTCAGCGCCCAGGCGCTGGCAGGCACCAGGTTGGCCGGCTTGAACACCACGGCGTTACCGAAGGCCAGGGCCGGGGCGATCTTCCACGCGGCGGTGGCCATGGGGAAGTTCCACGGGGTGATGATGCCGACCACGCCCACTGGTTCGCGATGGACTTCGATGTCGATTCCCGGGCGAACCGAGGCAGCCGTCTCGCCCATCTGGCGCAACACTTCGGCGGCGTAGTAGTGGAAGAATTGCGCGCTGCGATGGACTTCGCCAATGCCTTCGGCCAGTGGCTTGCCTTCTTCGCGTGAGAGCAGTTCGCCGAGTTCTTCCTTGCGCACCATCAGCTCGTTGCCGATGGCCATGAGGATTTGCTGGCGCTGTTCCAGGCCGCTGGCCGCCCATTGCGGCTGGGCGTCACGGGCGGCCGCGATGGCGTCCAGGGTCTGTTCGGCGCTGGCCTGATGGTAGTGCCCGATCAGGTCTTCGACGTCCGAAGGGCTGTGGTTGGCGACGAGATCCGGGCCTTCGCACCAATTGCCGCCAATGTAGTTTTTGCAGGGTTGCAGTGCCATGGGAACCTCCGATTGCGTTGGTCCCATCTTGAGAGTATTACTCTGCAAATAAAAATTAATAATAAATATGAAATGATAAGGAAAACTAACCGTGTTGCCCGAGCTGAAGATCACTCAACTGCGCTATTTCGTGCTGGTCGCCCAGCTGAAAAGCTTCCACGGCGCGGCCCGGCAGGCTTATCGCACGCAACCGGCGTTGTCGTTGGCGGTGCGCGAGCTGGAGCAGAAGCTCGGCCAGCCGCTGTTCGAAAAGGGCGGGAAAACCGAGCTGACGCCGTTTGGCGCCCACTGTTTGCCGCTGTTCCAGGATTTGCTCGCCCATCACGATCGCATCGCCCGGGAAGTCAGCCTGTTGGCGCGGCACGAAATCGGTCAGGTGAGCATCGCCACGGTGCCATCGGTGGCCAGCCGCTTGCTGCCGCACCTGCTCGCACGGTTTGTCAGCGAGCATCCGAAAATGCAGATCAGCATCCAGGACGGCAACGCCGACAGCGTGCAGCAGCTATTGGTCCAGGGGCAGGTGGACTTCGCCATCAGCAGCGTATGGGTGGCGGATGACAACATCGAGTTCGTGCCGATCCTCAGCGACCGCGTCGGGGTGGTCTGCCGGCATGATCATCCGCTGGTGGTCAACGGCGGGGCGCTGCACTGGTCCAGCCTGCAAGCCTATCCGCTGGTACGCAACGGCACCTCGCGCCTGCTGGCGGGCACGGAGGCGGAGGGCTTGCTCGACAGCAGCCTGCTGTTCGTCTCCAACATGATTTCCCTGATCGCGATGCTCGAGCAGGGCATCGGCATCACCACGCTGCCGTCCCTGGCGTTTCCCCAGGGCAACGAGCAGCTTGTATTTTTACCCTTGGCGGAGCCCAGGGTCGAACGCCAGATCGGCATCCTGTGCCGCAAGGGCCACAGCCTGTCGCCGGCTGCGGCCGAGTTGATGGGGTTTCTCAAGGCGCAGATGCAGATGAGCGAGCTGCAAGATCAGTGACCTTCCAGAAGGCGACCTTAAGTACTGCATTGACCGTTCGGGCCCCTTCGCTGGCAAGCCAGCTCCTACAATGGTTTGCGCAGGGCGTTGGTCCGTGGTCGCCGCGGACCTGTAGGAGCCGGCTTGCCGGCGAAGGCGTCCTTGAACATTGCGCTGGCCTTTCGGGACTCTTCGCTGGCAAGCCAGCTCCTACAATGTTTTGCGCAGGGGTTTGGTCCGTGGTCGCCGCGGACCTGTAGGAGCCGGCTTGCCGGCGAAGGCGTCCTTGAATATTGCGCTGGCCTTTCGGGCCTCATCGCTTGCAAGCCAGCGCCTACAAACCATCCTCCAGCGCCTCGAGGTATTCGGGGCTGTTGCTGATCGAATTGTGCCCGGTGCCCGCAATTACCTGCAGCGTTGCCACGCCCGCGGGGAAATGGCTGTAGAGGCGCCGGGTGCTTGCGCCTGGAATCACTTCGTCGTGTTCGGCGGCGATCAGGCGGGTCGGCACTGTGATGTGTTCGGCGTAACGCCAGGATTCGTATTTATCCTTCAATAGCCACTTCACCGGCAGCCAGCGGAACTGGCGCTCGGCCAGTTCCTCCAGGCTGTTGTACGGCGTGATCAGCAGCAGTTTCGCCGCCGGCCGAGAACTGGCCAGGCGCACCGCGACCCCCGAACCCAGGCTGCGTCCGACCACGGCAATCTGCGGGTGGTCGGCATAGACCTTGTCGAACAGGGCCATGGCATCGCGGGCAATCGCCTCTTCCGAAGGTGACCCGGAGCTGCCGCCGTAGCCACGGTAATGCAGCAGATACAGGGCATGGTCGGGGAAGGCCCGGGCGAAGTCCGGCAGGCTGCGCGAGACGTCCTCGGCATTGCCACCGAAGTAGATCAGTGCCTTGGGGCCGTCATGCGCGCGCACCGACACCAGCACCTGCGCCTCGTCCACGGGCAAGGTCAGCAGCGTGTCGGGTGAGTCGACGGCGCGGGGTTGCGGGTAGTAGATGAGCGCGCGCTGAAAGACGAACAGGGCCGCGCAGAGCGCCAGGTACAGCGCAGCGGCGATTACGACGAGGAACACCAGGGTACGGGACATTCGGCTAACGTTAGTGGGCGGCATTGACGGCTCCGGGTTGCTGTCAGAGTGTAGCTGGCGGTAAAGGAGGGCACCGATGCCCATCGCGCTCAAGTGGCTCAACGTAAAGCCTGCGGAAAGAGCGGCCCTGGCCCTGGGCTTCGCTTTCCATTTCTGCGTGCTGGCCAGCTATTACCTGGTACGGCCGTTGCGCGATGCCCTGGGCCTCGAAGGCGGCGTCGACCGGTTGCAGTGGTTGTTCACCGCCACGTTCGTGGTGATGCTGCTGATGGTGCCGGTGTTTGGCGCGCTGGCGTCGCGGCTGCCGGCCACGCGCTTCGTGCCGTTGATCTACCGCACGATTGCCGTGTCGATGCTGGTGTTTGGCCTGTTGATCGGCAACCGCGTCGCGCCGGTGACGGTCGGCCAGGTGTTTTTTGTCTGGATCAGCCTCTACAACCTGTTCATCGTCTCGATTTTCTGGAGCGTGCTGGTCGATCGCTTCTCCAGCGAGCAAGGCCGACGGCTGTTTGGCTGCATCGCGGCCGGCGGCACCCTTGGCACCTTCATCGGGCCCTTGCTGGCGGCGACCATGGCCACTCGTCTGGGCCCGCTGGCGTTGACCGTCGCCGCGGCGCTGCTGCTGGAGCTGGCGGTGCGTTGCTATCGGGGGCTGCTGGCAAGGACGCAAGCGCAGGCGGGTCATCACCTTTTGGACGAACGGCGCCTGGGCGGCAGCATGCTCGCCGGGATCACTCTCATCCTGCGTTCGCCGTATCTGTTGGGGCTGGTGGCCTTCATGCTGCTGCACACCAGCGCTGCGACTTTGTTGTATTTCGAGCAGGGACGGATCGTCACTGGCAGCTACGCTGATGTAGGCAGCAGGACGCAATTCTTCGCCCTGGTCGATTTGCTGGTGTCGGCGCTGACCCTGATCTGCCAGTTGCTGCTGACGGCGCCGTTGATTCGTCTGCTGGGCATCGGCGGCGCGCTGCTGGTCATGCCCCTGGCGACCGTCGTGGCGTTTAGCGTCATGGCCCTGGCGCCGGTGCCGGCCAGCGTGGCCCTGGCCCAGGGGCTGCGCCGCGCGGTGGAGTTCGGCATCGTGAGGCCGGCGCGTGAAGTGCTGTGGACGGTGGTCAGCCGGGAAGAGAAGTACAAGGCCAAGAACGTGATCGAAACCCTGGTCTATCGTGGAGGTGATGCCGCCAGTGGCTGGTTGTCGGCCGGGTTGACAGCCCTGGGCGCAGGCTTCGGCCTGGTCGCGCTGGCGGTCGTGCCGTTCGCGGGCGTATGGGGCGGGTTGTGCCTGTGGCTGGCCAGGCGCCAGGCGCGAATGGCCGACGCAGCACCACCGGGGAGGGAAACATCATGAGCCATGGGCAAGGTTTTACCCGCAGGCAAATACTCACGCTGGCTGCCGCCGCATCGGCGGTCTTCACGCTCGGCCCGAGCGGCGCGTCAACCTCGCCAGCGGCGGGAACAGGAGGCAAGACCATGATGACCCGCGTCATTCCTTCCAGCAAAGAGCCATTGCCCGCCGTCGGCCTGGGCACCTATCGTGGTTTCGACGTGGCGCCTTCGGACCCTGCCTACCGCAGCTTGCCCGCGGTGCTTGACGCGTTGTTCGAAAAGGGCGGCAAGGTCATCGACAGCTCGCCGATGTACGGCCGCGCCGAGCAGACCACCGGCGAACTGTTGTCGATTCACGAGCCACGCTCGCCGGCATTCCTGGCGACCAAGGTGTGGACCCGGGGCCGCGAAGAAGGCATCGCGCAGATGGAGCAATCCTTCAAGCTGCTGCAGACCGATCGTATCGACCTGATGCAGATCCACAACCTGCTGGATTGGCAAACCCATCTGCCGACCCTGCGCGAGTGGAAGGAGGCAGGTCGCATTCGCTACATCGGTATCAGCCATTACACCGCGTCGGCCTATGACGAAGTGGAGGCGCTGCTCAAGGCCGAGCCACTGGATTTTTTGCAGATCAACTATGCGCTGGATGATCGCGCGGTGGAGAAGCGCATCCTGCCGTTGTGCCGCGACCGCGGCGTCGCGGTGATCTGCAACCGGCCGTTCGGCGGCGGTGGCCTGATCGCGCGGTTGCAGGGCAAACCCTTGCCCGGGTGGGCCGCACAAGTCGGGGTCAAGACCTGGCCGCCTTTGGCACTCAAATTCCTCTTGTCACATTCCGCGGTGACCTGCGTCATCCCTGGCACCGGCAACCCGCGCTACATGGCGGAAAACGCCAGCGCCGGTTTCGGCCCGATGCTGACCGATGCACAACGTCATCAACTGATCGCCCTGGTGGGGTAACCATGCACGAAAACGCTCAACAGAAACGCGCCCGCGTACTCGATCCGGTCGACCGGGTCACCGAAGTGATTTTCGGCCTGCTCATGGCCATGACGTTCACTGGAACGATCAGTGTGGCCACCGCCAATCAGGAGGAAGAACGCACGATGATGATCGCCGCGCTGGGCTGCAACCTGGCGTGGGGCCTGGCGGACGCGGTGATGTATCTGCTGCGCACGGTCATCGAGCGCACGCGCAACCGCAACTTGTTCAGCGGTTTGCGCGAGGGTCGCGATGCCAGCGCTGGCCAGGCGCTGATCGCCGATGCGCTGCCGCCACGGATTGCCCTGGCCGCCGGCGCCGAAGGCCTGGAAGCGTTACGCCAGCGCCTGATCCAGGCACCCGCCACGCCGCTGCAGCCGGCGCTGGGCCTGGATGACTTCAAGGGCGCGCTGGGCGTGTTCCTGTTGGTAGTGGTGGCGACCTTCCCGTTGGTGGTGCCTTTCCTGCTCCTCGATCAGACGGCGCTGGCGGTGCGCTTGTCCAACGCCATCGGCATCCTGGTGCTGTTCCTGGCGGGCTGGATCCTCGCCCGCTACGCCGGTGCCAGGCCGTGGCAGGGCGGGGTTGCCCTGGCCGTCCTCGGCGCCGCGCTGATCGCCGCGATCATTGCGCTGGGCGGCTGATCGATCGGCAATCGTCTCCTATACTGAGTCGCGTCAACAGGCAAGGCACCCATTTTCAATGCCGTCGCTAACGCTCACCCGTGCTGCGACAGCGTCCCCTGACCATCACTGCAAGGAGATCGAACATGGCAATCCGCATAGGCGATGAAGCGCCGGATTTCACGGCACAAACCACCGAAGGCACGCTCAACTTCCACCAATGGATCGGTGATGGCTGGGCCATCCTGTTTTCGCATCCCAAGGATTTCACCCCGGTGTGCACCACCGAACTGGGTTACCTGGCCAAACTCAAGCCGGAGTTCGACAAGCGCAACACCAAGATCCTCGGCCTGAGCATCGACCCGGTCAGTGATCACGAGAAATGGGTGGGTGACATCGAAGAAACCCAGGGCAGTGCCGTCAACTACCCGCTGATCGGCGACGAAAACCTGGTCGTGGCCAAGCTCTACGACATGATCCACCCCAATGCCAGCGGCGGCACGCGCACCGCGGTGGACAATGCCACGGTTCGCTCGGTGTTCCTGGTCGGCCCGGACAAGAAGATCAAGGCGATGCTGATCTACCCGATGAGCGCCGGGCGTAATTTCGATGAAGTGCTGCGTTTGCTTGACTCGTTGCAGCTCAACGCCAAGCACACCGTTGCCACGCCGGTGAACTGGCGGCCGGGGGAAGACGTGATCATTCCGACGTCGGTGTCCGACGAGGATGCGAAGAAGAAATACCCGGACGGCTTCAAGACCCTGAAACCGTATCTGCGCACGGTGGCGCAACCGAAATAACCCCGGCCCTTGTGGGAGCTGGCCTGCCGGCGATGGCGTCCGTGAGATCGCCTTCGCCGGCAAGCCGGGCTCCTACAAGGGAGGGTGGCTCCGGCTTACCCCAGGTATTTGCGAAACCACCCCAACGTCCGCTCCCACGCCAGCTTCGCTGCCGCCTCGTCATAGCGCGGCGTGGAGTCGTTGTGAAAACCGTGATTGGCGCCGGGATAGATGTACGCTTCGTAGGTCTTGCCCCCGGCCTTCAACGCCTGTTCATAGGCGGGCCAGCCTTCGTTGATGCGCGTATCCAGCTCACCGTAGTGCAGCATCACCGGCGCCTTGATCCGCGGTACATCCTTGGCGTCCGCTTGCCGACCGTAGAACGACACCGCGGCGCCCAGTTCCGGGTAGGCCACGGCGGCCGCATTGGTGACTCCACCGCCATAACAGAAACCGGTGATGCCGACTTTGCCACTGGCGTCGGGGTGTTTCATCATCCACTCGACGGCGGCAAAGAAGTCATTCATGAGCTTTTGCGGGTCGACCTTCTCCTGCAGCGCACGGCCCTTGTCGTCGTTGCCGGGGTAGCCGCCCACCGAGCTCAGGCCATCCGGGGCGAGGGCGACGAAACCGGCCTTGGCCAGGCGTCGCGCGACGTCTTCGATGTAAGGGTTGAGCCCACGGTTTTCATGCACGACCACCACCGCAGGGGGCTTGCCGGCGGCTTTTGCCGGACGCACCAGATAGCCGCGAACCTGCCCGTGGCCCTTGGGTGAGGGATATTCGACGTACTCGGCAATGATGTCCGGGTCGGTGAATTCGACCTGTTCGGCCAGGGCGTAATCCGGGCTCAGGGACGCCAGCAGTGCACTGGCGGTCAAGCCACCCAGGGTGAACAACGCGGCGCGGTCGAGAAACTCGCGCCGGTTGATCAGGCCATGGGCGTAGTAATCGTAGAGTTCCAACAGCTGTGGGGAAAAGTCTTTTGCAGTGAGACGGGTCATATAGGCGCTTCCTCTTCATCCAATAGAACGCGAACCTTGTAGGAGCGAGCTTGCTCGCGAAAAACCTGAGAGCACCGCGGGCTGTCAGGCTCCCCGCGTCATCGTTGACCTCCATCGCGAGCAAGCTCGCTCCTACAGGGGGGCATGCCAAATTACAAACTCTGCGCCCCGGCCTTCGCCACCTGCGCATCCTGCTCGGCCTTGACCCCGGACACCCCGACCGCACCGACCACCTGGCCGTCGATCGTGATCGGCACCCCGCCTTCCAGTGAGGTCAGCAGCGGGGCCGAGAGAAAGGCCGTGCGCCCGCCATTGACCATCTCTTCATAGCCTTTGGATTCCCGCCGCCCCAGGGCCGAGGTGCGGGCTTTTTCGGTGGCGATGTAGGCACTGATGGGCGAGGCGCCATCGAGGCGTTCGAGGGCCAGGGGATGACCGCCGTCGTCGACCACCACAATGGTCACTGGCCATTGATTGTCCTGGGCTTCGGTGCGGGCGGCGGCGAGTATCCGGCTGACTTCGGCCTGGCTCAGGACGGCTTTGCTGTTCATGGGCATTCTCCACTGGGCGCTATTGGGACAGGGCGGCTTCGACCAGTTCGATCCAGTGCCGGACGGGGGTACGGCCCGCGCCGTCGAGGTGCGACTGACAGCCTATGTTGGCGGTGACGATGACTTCGGGGTAGCCGCTTTCCAGGGCATTCATCTTGTTGTCGCGCAGTTGGCGGGCCAGTTCCGGCTGGGTCAGCGAATAGGTGCCCGCCGAACCGCAGCACAAATGGCCGTCCGGTACTGTGGTGAGGTTGAAGCCCAGACGCATCAGTACCTTTTCGACCGCGCCACCGAGTTTTTGCGCGTGCTGCAAGGTGCACGGGCAATGGAAGGCAACGCGATGGGCGTTGTGGATGCCCAGCTGTTCCAGCGGTTCGGCGCGCAACACCTCCACCAGGTCCTTGGCCAGCGCGCTGACCTTCCTGGCCTTGTCGGCATAGACCGGGTCGCGTTCCAGCAGATGCCCGTAATCCTTGATGAACGCGCCGCAACCGCTGGCCGTTTGCACGATGGCCTCGGCGCCTTGTTCAATGCCCGGCCACCAGGCATCGATGTTGTGCCGGGCGCGATCGAGGCCGGCGGCCTGGGCGTCCAGGTGATAGTCCACGGCGCCGCAACAGCCGGCCTCGCGGGCCGGCATGACGCTGATGCCCAGGCGGTCCAGGACCCTGGCGGCGGCCACGTTGGTATTGGGCGACAGGCCGGGCTGCACGCAACCTTCGAGCATCAGCACCTGGCGGGCATGGCGCACGGCGGGGCGCTGCTTGGTCACCGGCAGGTTGCGCGGCAGTTTGCTTTGCAGCGCGCCGGGCAGTAGCGCGCGAAACACCTGGCCGCTGTTGACCAGGCGCTTGAACAGGTCCGGATGCGGCACCAGCGTGCGCAGCCCTTCGCGCAACAGACGCTGACCGAGCGGACGCGGTACCGCCGCATCGACCACGGCCCGGCCGATGTCCAGCAAGTTGTGGTAATCGACCCCCGAAGGGCAGGTGGTTTCGCAGTTGCGGCATGACAGGCAGCGATCCAGGTGCTGCTGGGTCTTCTGCGTCACCTCGTTGCCTTCCAGCACCTGCTTGATCAGGTAGATGCGCCCGCGCGGGCCATCCAGCTCATCGCCGAGTAACTGATAGGTCGGACAGGTGGCGTTGCAGAAACCGCAATGCACACAGGTGCGCAGGATGCTGTCGGCTTCCTCGGCGCGGGGTAATTGGCGGGCGCGTTCGCTCAAGGTGGTCTGCATGATTCATAACTCCGCGTACAGACGTCCGGGGTTGAAGATGCCCTGGGGGTCGAGTTGCTGCTTGAGGCTCTTGTGGTAGCGCATCAATGCGTCGGGCAGCGGCTGGAAGGGCGTGTCCGTGAGCCCGTGGCTGTAGCAGGTGACGTGCCCGCCAGCCTCTTCGACGACCTGGCGAATGAACTTTGCCTCGGCGTCGGACTTGAGCCAGCGCTGGGCGCCGCCCCAGTCGATCAATTGCCGGCCGGGCAGGGACAGCCGTGGCGTGTTGTTGGGCACGGACAGGCGCCACAGGGGCTGGTCTTCATCGAAGAAGGCCAGGCGTTGTTCGTTGAGATCGGCCCAATACGAAGCGTCGAGCAACTCGCCGCCCAGGCGGTCATGGGCCGCCGCCACCGAACCTTCGCCACCCTCCAACCGCAGATGCAGGCGTTCACCGTCATGACACGCAGCGCTGATCGGCAGCGGTTGCTGGCCCCATTCCGCCAGGCGCAGCAGGGCATGCTCGGCGTTCATTTGCAGGCTGATGCTCAGGGCCTGCCGAGGCTTGGGCAACACCTTGAGCGAGACCTCGGTGATCAGGCCGAGGATGCCGTAACTGCCGGCCATCAGGCGCGACAGGTCGTAACCGGCGACGTTTTTCATGACCTCGCCACCAAAATGCAGGTGCTTGCCCAGGCCTGTGATCACCCGCGTGCCCAGGACGAAATCCCTGACCGACCCCGACCACGGCCGACGCGGCCCCGACAGCCCGCAGGCGATCATGCCGCCGACGGTGGCATCGTCGCCAAAGGAGGGCGGTTCGCAGGGCAACATCTGCTGCGCGGCGTCCAGCACCTTCGCCAGTTCCGCCAGTGGCGTGCCGCAGCGCACAGTGATTACAAGCTCCGTCGGGTCGTAGCTGACAATGCCCCGGTGCGATCGAGTATCGAGTATTTCGCCTGCTGTGACGCGCCCGAGGAACGCCTTGGTATTGGCCCCCTGGATGCGCAGCGGCGTGGCGTTCGCCAACGCCTGGTTGACCTGCTCCTGCAGCGCGCTGCTGTCATCGAGATCGGCCGGTGCCTGCATCAGAAGCGCTCCAGGTCAGGGAAGGGCAGTTGGCCTGCGTGCACATGCATGGCGCCAAACTCGGCGCAGCGGTGCAGGGTCGGTATGTTCTTGCCAGGATTGAGCAGGCCGCCGGGGTCGAACGCCGCCTTGACCGCGTGGAACAGGGTCAGCTCATCGCTGTTGAACTGCGCGCACATCTGGTTGATCTTTTCCCGGCCGACGCCGTGCTCACCGGTAATGCTGCCGCCGACCTTCACGCACAGTTCGAGGATCTTGCCGCCCAGGGCTTCGGCGCGATCCAGTTCGCCAGGCGTATTGGCATCGAACAGGATCAGCGGGTGCATGTTGCCGTCGCCGGCATGGAACACGTTGGCCACCCGCAGGCCGTACTCGGCCGAAAGGCTGGCGATGGCCTTGAGCACACCGGGCAGCTCGCGGCGCGGGATGGTGCCGTCCATGCAGTAGTAATCCGGCGACAATCGGCCCACCGCCGGAAAGGCGTTCTTGCGCCCGGCCCAGAAGCGCACGCGCTCGGCCTCGTCCTTGGCCTGGCGCACTTCGGTGGCGCCGGCCTGTTGCAACACCTGGCGCACGCGGTCGCAATCGTCACGCACGTCGGCTTCGACGCCGTCGAGTTCGCACAAAAGGATGGCTTCGGCCTCCACCGGGTAACCGGCGTGGATGAAGTCCTCGGCGGCGCGGATGGCCAGGTTGTCCATCATCTCCAGGCCACCGGGAATGATGCCGGCGGCAATGATGTCGCCGACGGCGCGGCCGGCTTTTTCCACGGAGTCGAACGCCGCCAGCAGTACCTTGGCCGACTGCGGTTTGGGCAGCAGCTTGACCGTGACCTCGGTGATCACCCCGAGCATGCCTTCGGAGCCGGTGAACAAGGCCAGCAGGTCCAGACCGGGCGAGTCCAGGGCGTCGGAGCCCAGGGTCAGGTGTTCGCCGTCGACGGTGAGGATGTCCACCTTGAGCAGGTTATGCACGGTCAGGCCGTATTTCAGGCAATGCACGCCGCCGGCGTTTTCGGCGACGTTACCGCCGATGGAGCAGGCAATTTGCGAAGAAGGGTCGGGGGCGTAGTACAGGTCGAACGGTGCGGCGGCCTGGGAAATCGCCAGGTTGCGCACCCCAGGTTGAACCCTGGCGGTGCGGGCGGCGGGGTCGATCTGCAGGATCTGGTTGAAGCGGGCCATTACCAGCAGCACGCCTTTTTCCAGGGGCAACGCGCCGCCGGACAGCCCGGTGCCGGCGCCCCGGGCGACGACCGCTACCCGGCGCTCATGACATAAGCGCAACACGCCCTGGACCTGGGCAATGTCCCGCGGCAGCACCACCAGCATCGGTGTAGTGCGGTAGGCGCTGAGCCCGTCGCATTCGTACGGCTTGAGCTCTTCCTGCTGGTGCAGGATCTCCAGATCGGGCAACTGCGTGCGCAAGGCCTGCAACAGCGCGCTCTTGTCGACCTCTGGCAACGCGCCATCAACGCGTTCATCGTAAAGAATGTTCATAGTCGTTTTACGATACTCCGTTCATGAAAGCCCGGGCCAGTGCCCGTATTGCTGCTCACTGTAGGAGCGAGCTTGCTCGCGATGAACTCAAGAGCGCCGCGTTTAGCCCGCAAACACGCGTTATCGTTGACGACCATCGCGAGCAAGCTCGCTCCTACAGTGGACAGCATTAGGGCCAGTGCCCGGGATTTTCAACAGAGTTGCGCGAGCAACCCGGGCCTGTGCCGATCAGTGGCCGCCCACCACCATATGACTGAACGGCGCGACATAGGCCTGCAATGTCACCAGGCCACCGACCAGGATCGCCAGGACGATCGAGTGGAAAAACACATAACGCAGGATTTCCCCTTCATGGCCATACCAGCGGGTTGCGGTGGAGGCGACCACGATCGACTGGGCGTCGACCATCTTGCCCATCACCCCGCCGGAACTGTTGGCGGCGGCCATCAACACCGGGCTGAGCCCCAGTTGCTCGGCGGTCACCTTCTGCAAGCCGCCGAACAGCACGTTGGACGCGGTGTCCGAGCCGGTCAGGGCCACGCCGAGCCAGCCCAGCAGGGTGCCGAACATCGGATAGAAAATCCCGGTCGCGGCAAAGGCCAGGCCCATGGTCGCGTCCAGCCCCGAGTAGCGGGTGAGGAACCCCAGGGCCAGCATCGCGGTAATGGTGATCAACGAGTAGCGCACCACCCACAGTGTTCGCAGGTATTGGTGAATCAGTTGCGGGATGGAGTAGCCCATCAACAGCCCGCCGAGGATCGCCGACAGCAGGATGCCGGTGCCGGTACTGGTGAACCAGGTGAACTTGTAGATCGCTTCTTCGGTTTTCGGCGCAGGCACCACGGGCGGAACCTTTTCGATCTGCTGGTGAATCGTGGTGAAGGTCAGGGTCGGGGCGAAAATCGGGTTGGCCTCGCGCAGCGGTTTACCCTGGGGATCCAGTTTCGCCGTGCTGGTGGCCGGATCGATCGCGGGGCGGGTGTCGAACATGTTCTTGAAGCCCTGGGTGCCCCAGGCGAACACGAAGACGGTGAGGATGATCCACGGCATCCAGGCGCGCATCACCGCGGGCTTGGCGTCGCTGGCAAAGGCTGCGCTGGCGACCGGTTTTTCGTCGTGTTCCTCGGCGATCGCCGAGTTGTCGACGCGCCCGGACAGGGCGGCGGAGGTGTGCACCGTGGCCGGTTTCCACACTTTCAGGAATCCTGTCAGGCAGGCCATGGAAATCAGCGCGGCGATCACGTCCACCAGCATCGGCCCGTGATAGTTGGACACGACGAACTGCGGAACGGCAAAACTGATCCCGGTCACCAGGATCGCCGGCCAGATTTCCAGCATCTTGCGCCAGCCGGCAAAGGCCCAGATCAGCCAGAACGGCACGATCACCGAGAAGAATGGAAGTTGTCGACCTACCATCATCGACAGCTCCATTTCATCCAGCCCTGTGACCTTGGCCAGGGTGATGATAGGCGTGCCCAGGGCACCGAAGGCCACGGGGGCGGTGTTGGCGATCAGCGCCAGGCCCGAGGCGGCCAGCGGTGAGAAGCCCAGGCCAATGAGGATCGCCCCGGTCACCGCCACCGGTGTACCGAACCCCGCCGCGCCCTCGAAAAAGGCACCGAAGCAGAAGGCGATCAGCAGCAATTGCAGACGGCGGTCGTCGGTGATCCGCGCGAGGGAGTCCTGCAGCACTTTGAACGAGCCGTTCTCGGTCGTCAGCCGGTGCAGGAAAATGATGTTCAACACAATCCAGCCGATCGGCAGCAAACCGTTGGCGGCCCCGTACAGCGCGGCCGACCCGGCCATGCCAGCGGGCATGCCGAAGGCGAAAATCGCGATCACCAGGGCCGAGGCCAGGGCCATCAGTGCCGCCAGGTGTGCCTTGACATGGAAGAACGCCAGGGCTGCGAGCATCACCACCACCGGCACGGCGGCCATGAGGGTTGAAAGCACCGGGTTGTTGAACGGATCGTAGAGTTGCTGCCAGACCATGTTCCACCTCTGCTTTTTATTGTTGGACGTGCAGCCCCTTGGGGGGGAGGTGGCCTGTAGTATAGGTGGCATTGCGCCGCTGTCAGGGCGTGTTTACCGGCGCTGTGCAGGCGCCTGAGCTAGCATTGCCGATAGGTCCAAACTGCCACGGGAGGAAAACCGCAATGACTGAGCGCCATCTGGAGCACAAGGAGACGCTTTCGAACGGATGCAGCATCAAGGTCAAGGCCGAGATACTGAAGGACGGCTCCCTGGGCATGTTCATCGGAGTCTACCGACCGGATGGCACGGCCATCGACGAAAACCACGATCCCAAGCCGCATATGCTGGACATGGAAGCGGCGATGGACTGGGGGATCGACATTGCCAAGGGGATTGGCAATAGCCAGAGGACGCTTTAGCGCAAGGCTGGGGATTTGCGGTGATGCCATCGCCAGCAGGCTGGCTCCCACAGGGAAATGCATTCCAAATTGTGGGAGCCAGCCTGCTGGCGATGGTTTTAGTGCTTGAACATCACATGCCGCACAACGGTGTAGTCCTCCAGCCCATACATCGACATGTCCTTGCCATACCCGGACAGCTTCTGCCCGCCATGGGGCATTTCGCTGACCAGCATGAAGTGCGTATTCACCCAGGTGCAGCCGTACTGCAAGCGCGCCGACAGGCGATGCGCACGACCGACGTCGGCGGTCCATACCGATGACGCCAGGCCGTAGTCCGAGTCGTTGGCCCAGCCCAGCACCTGCGCCTCATCGGTGAATCTGGTCACCGACACCACCGGCCCGAACACTTCGCGCCGCACGATTTCGTCGTCCTGCTGAGCATCGGCCAACACCGTCGGTTCGAAGAAGAAACCGTTGCCGTCCACCGCTTTACCGCCGGTGATCAGGCGGATGTGCGGCTGCGCCACGGCGCGCTCGACGAAGCCGGCCACGCGGTCGCGGTGCTGCGCGGTGATCAGCGGGCCGAGCTCGGTCGCCGGATCGTCCTGCAAGCCGTACTTGATACTGCTGACCGCCGCGCCGAGTTTTTCCACGAATTTGTCGTAGATGCCTTCCTGGGCATAGATGCGGCAGGCGGCGGTGCAGTCCTGGCCGGCGTTGTAGAAACCGAAGGTGCGGATGCCTTCCACGGCGGCGTCGATGTCGGCGTCGTCGAAGATGATCACCGGGGCCTTGCCGCCCAGTTCCATGTGCATGCGCTTGACGCTGTCGGCGGTGCTGGAAATGATGTTCGAGCCGGTGGCGATCGAGCCGGTCAGCGACACCATGCGCACTTTCGGGTGGGTGACCAGCGGGCTGCCGACCGTGGGACCACGGCCAAACACCAGGTTGAGCACGCCAGCGGGGAAGATTTCCGACGCCAGTTGCGCCAGGCGCAGGGCGGTCAACGGCGTCTGTTCCGATGGCTTGAGCACCACCGTGTTGCCGGCGGCGAGGGCCGGGGCGATTTTCCAGGCGACCATCATCAGCGGGTAGTTCCACGGCGCGATGGAGGCGATCACCCCCACCGGGTCGCGGCGGATCATCGAGGTGTGGCCAGGCAGGTATTCGCCACCGGCCGAGCCGCTCATGCAGCGGCTGGCGCCGGCAAAAAAGCGGAACACGTCGGCAATCGCCGGGATCTCGTCGTTGAGCGCGGCGCTGTAGGGCTTGCCGCAGTTGTCCGATTCCAGCTTGGCCAGCTCTTCGCCGTGGGCCTCGATGGCGTCGGCGAGTTTGAGCAGCAGCAGCGAACGTTCCTTGGGCGGGGTCTGCGACCAGCCATCGAACGCGGCATCGGCGGCGCGCACGGCGGCATCGACCTGGGCTTCGCTGGCTTCGTTGATTTCCACCAGCACGCGCCCCAGCGCCGGGTTGAACACCGGTTGGGCGGGGCCTTCGCCGTTGATGAGTTGGCCGTTGATCAAGAGTTGGGTTTGCATGGTTCTGTCCTCTTTGAAGCTATTTTATTTTTATCTGTGGAATCCGGTCCAAATGTGGGAGCGGGCTTGCTCGCGAAGGGGCCATCACCTTCAACATTGATGTCGGCTGACACACCGCTTTCGCTGGCAAGCCAGCTCCTACAGGATCCGGTTCCCACAATGGGTATCGGGTTGTCAGATGGCTGGTTTGTTTATCGCAGCACCGGGAAGGTCAGCACCCTTGGCCCGCGGCTTGGAAAACTTCCACGCATCCCCCGCCGGCGCCGTGCCTTTGTCGTAGGGCTTGCCCAGCAGCATGTAGACCAGGCCCGCACCCATCACCACCAGCGTGGTGAGGATCATCGAATAGTTGATGTACCAGGCCGCGTCCGGCGAGCGCGGCCAGACCATGTTGACGATGGCGCACACGCCATAGATCAGTGCCGCCAGGTTCACCCACAAGCCCCAGGCGCCGAGGGTGAATTGACCGTTCGGGCGCCAGCCCTTGGCACGGGCGATCAGCGCGGCGACCACGATCAACTGGAAGGCCACGTAAATGCCGATCGCGGCGAAACCGACGATGGTGGCCACGGCATCGGCCATGAACATCCCCAGGCAGACAATCGCCGCCGGCACCAGGCCGCTGACCAGCAGCGCGAACGACGGCACCTGGTTGGCCGACAGGCGCTTGAACAGTGAGCTGCCGACGATCATCTCGTCCCGGGCATAGGCGAACAGCAGGCGGCTGGCCGCCGCTTGCAGGCTCAGCACGCAGGAGATGAACGAGACCATGACCACCGCCATCACCAGGCGCGAACCGACCGGGCCGAAGGCATTGGCCAGGATCGTGGCGACCGGGTCGGTGTCTTCACCGGCCAGTACCTTGGCCATGTCCGGCACCGAGAGAATCAACGCCAGGCACGCGAACATCGCTGCCGCGCCGCCGATGTAGATGGTCATGCGCATGGCCTTGGGAATGCGCTTGCCCGGGTTCGGGGTTTCTTCCGCGACATCGCCGCAGGCCTCGAACCCGTAGTACTGGAACAGGCCGGCCAGGGAGGCCGCGAGGAAGGCCGGCAGGTACGAGCCATTGACCTCAAGGTTGAAGGTGTCGAACAGCACGCCGATCGGTTGATGACGCTCGAAGATCAGCAGGTAGCCACCGACCAGGATCGCCCCGACCAGTTCGCAGAGGAAGCCGAACATCGCCACCCGTGCCAGCAGCTTGGTACCCACCAGGTTCAGCGCGGTGGACAGCAGGATGATCGCCAGGGCGATGACGATGTTGGCATCCGGGCCGGGATTGAAGCCCAGCATGATCGCCAGGTACGGCCCGGCACCCACAGCGACCCCGGCGATGGTGGCGCATAACGCCCAGGCATAGACCCAGCCGACCATCCACGCCCAGCGCTTGCCCACCAGGCGACGGGCCCAGGGGTAGACGCCACCGGAAATCGGGAACTGCGACACCACTTCGCCAAAAATCAGGCAGACCAGCATTTGCCCGGCGCCGATCAGCAGGTAGGACCAGAACATCGGCGGGCCGCCGGCGGCCAGGCACAGGCCGAACAGGGTATAGACCCCGACCACCGGCGACAGGTAGGTAAAGCCCAGGGAAAAGTTCTCCCACAGGCTCATGCTGCGATTGAAATCCGAGCTGTAGCCGAGGGCGCGCAGTTGTTCGGCGTCCTGATCGGCGCTGCTTGCACGCGTGTTGGATGAGCCACTCATGTTATTTCCTCATTATCAATGGCAGTGGATTGCGGTACTGGCGGGTTGGGCCGCCAATGCTCCTGTGGCGCTTGTTGTTATCAGGTTGCCGCCGACCATGTGGGAGCGGGCTTGCTCGCGAATGCGGTTCGACAGTCAACGTGTCTACCGGCTGACACACCGCTTTCGCGAGCAAGCCCGCTCCCACATGGCCAGTGTTCACATGTCTAAGCCTGTTTTTTCGTTTCGCTGTTACGTGCGTCGTCGTACTGCGACAGCCACTCGACCGCCGCATCGCGGTACCGGCTGAAGCCTTTGTAATCGACCAATTGCTGATTCAGGTCGCGCAGCACCCGG
This sequence comes from Pseudomonas sp. PLMAX, assembly GCF_046042685.1. Classification (NCBI taxonomy): domain Bacteria; kingdom Pseudomonadati; phylum Pseudomonadota; class Gammaproteobacteria; order Pseudomonadales; family Pseudomonadaceae; genus Pseudomonas; species Pseudomonas sp. PLMAX. The sequence continues at coordinate 3,039,341 of NZ_CP064949.1, forward strand.
TGCATGCGACGCGCCCATGCCGGGTTGGTGGCGATGTCTTCGAGGCTGAGCAGGTAGGTGCGGATCGGAAAGACAATGGCGTTACTGCGCGGCAGGCGGTGCAGCGGTTGCAGCTCGATGCGCAGGTACACCAGCTTGCCGGCGTTTTCTGCGGTCACGAGGGTCCGGTCCGGCGCCCATTCGGGCAGGCTTTCGGCCGAGACCTCAAGACGCGGGTTGACCGTCAGCGACCAGTTCAGGCGGCGTACCGGGTGGCCGGTGCGCAGGCGCAGGAGGAACTTCAGGGCACGGTCGAGCATGCCGATTTCCTTCACCAGCGGCACCGGGCCGTGGAATTCCTCCCAGCTCATGCCGAGGTTGAAGCGCAGCGAATAGTCGGCGCGCTGGGTGGCGATCCCGGCGCCCCAATACAGCGTACCGTCGCGTTCTTCCTGCAAGACCCAGTCGCCCTGGGCCTGGCGGGTCACGTATTCCATCGGCTCATAGGGCAGGGTCGCCGGGTCGCCGAAGGTGAAGTGATCGTCGATGTCCAGCAGGCGGTTGACCCAGTGCCACTGGCGGCCTTCACGGGACAGGGTGAAGTACTGCGGATAGTCGCGGGCATAGGACTCCATGATCAGTTCGAGCAGGTCCCACTGCGCCTCCATCATGTGCGGCGCCGCGACGTAGTGCATGCCCGGATCTTTCTCCAGGGTGATGGCGCGGTCCCGGCATTCGCTGATGTAGTGCTCGTCGATATCGAACGCGGCCCGGAAGGCGCCGTCGCCGACCGAGACATGGGGCTCGAGGTTCATCGAGTACATGTAGTCGTCATCGGGGAACGGGAAGGGCGCGCGGGCGATGGTCTCCGGGCTGTTGGCGAAGGTGTAGTCGTCGCGGTAGGTTTCGTCTGGGTTGAACTTGATATTCATTGTCTTGATTTCCGTCGATCAGAGGTCGATGACCAGGCGATTGCATTTGGCGCGGGATACGCAGGGCATGATTTTCTTGTGGCTGCTCTTGTCGTCGTCCGACAGCCAGTCATCGCTGTGCAGCAGTTCGCCGTCGAGCTCCAGGACCGCGGTTTCGCAATGGCCACAGGCGCCACCACGGCACAGGTAAGGCATGCTGTAGCCCGCAGCCTCGACCGCTTCGAGCATGGTCTGGTCAGGCGAGACTTCGATGGTTGCGCCACTGCGCCCGAGGGTGAAGCTGAAGGCTTCGCCGCCGCTGCTTTGCTCGAGGAAGCGCTCGAAGTGCACGTGGCTGTCGGTCCAGCCCAGGTCGCGGGCACAGGCCAGGGTGGCGTCGATCATGCTGTCCGGTCCACAGGCATAAACGTGACTGCCCAGCGGACGATCGGCGAGGATCCGGCCGATGTCCATGCGCGTTTCGATGCCTTTGCGATACAGGTGGACCTGTTCGCCGTAGGTGGCCTGCAACTCCTTGCCTAGCTGTGCGTGTTCATCGCCGCGAACCGCGTAATGCAGTTCGAAGGGCACCTTGCTCAGGCGCAATTCCTCCAGCTGGGAGATCACCGGGGTGATACCGACGCCACCGGCAATGAACAGGTGCAGGCGGGCCTGCTTGATCAGAGGAAACAGATTGACTGGTGGCGTGACCTCGATCAGGTCGCCCTCGCGGACACGGTCATGCAGCGCCAGCGAACCACCGCGACCGCTTTCCACCCGGCGCACGGCAATCTGGTAGCTGCTGGTGTCATAGGGCGAACTCAGCAGCGAGTAGGGGTTGCGCAGCGTGTTGTTCGGGTTGGCGATGAGCACCACCACGTGGCTGCCGCCGGAGAACGCCGGCAGGTGCGCACCGGTCGGCGATACCAGGGTGAAGCGCTTGATCTCTGGGGTCACCGCTTCGATGCGGACCACCCGCAGATTCAAAGTCCCGTTGTTCTGGCTCATGTATCGAGCTCCTCGGCTGGGGGCAGTTCGCCCGGTACTTCGGCATCGGCCTTGACCGCCTGGAAGGCCGCCAGGCGCCGGGAATAGTGGTCGCGCACCACCAGCGTCAGGCTGCAACCGGGGCAGTCGTAGACGCGTTGGGTCACGTTCTCGGTGTAGGTATCGCAGTGCACGCACCAGACCCGGCGCACCAGGGTGCCGGAGTGCTCGCGAAGCACTTCGTCGCGATTGAGATCGAAGCGGGTGGCCACTTGCATGGCGCTGCCGAGGAAACTTTCGGAACCGGCGAGGTAGAGGCGGGTACCCATCCTGGCGTCGCCGAGCAGGTCGTCGAGGGCGTCGATCAATGCCTGGTTGCTGGCATACACCCGCAGTTGATGACCCGGGTGCTGCTGCAATTGCGCCAGGAAGTCCTGGCCGGAAAATGACTCCTGGGCGTACAGCAAGGTCACGGGGCGATCCAGCCCGGCCATCTCCTCCAGCAAACGCAACATGGCGCGACCGCCACTGCCTTGCCCGGCAATGATGTGCCGGACACCTCCCGGCAGAGGTTGCAACCGGTCGTAGACCGGCCGACTTTTGATCCCGGTGATCAACATTATTGTTATTCCTCCTGACTATCGGAGCCCAACGATGGTGGGTTGCAGATAGCAGGAGCACAGGGCGTGCCAAGTGTTTAAGTCGTTGTTTTTAAAGGCTTAGATATTTTTACAGAAGAAAAGTGTAAGCAGAAATAACTACGTTGTAGGCGTTTTCGCAGCGTTTTACGGGAGGGCACCGGAAAAAACCTGTAGGAGCTGGCTTGTCGGGTCGCCGCATCGCAGCGAAGGCGGCCTCACAGCCGACCAATCTCCTGCCGATGTACACCGATCAACCTGTAGGAGCCGGCTTGCTGGCGATGGCGGCCTGACAGCCGACCATTCTCTTTCAGGTGTACATGGATCAACAGCCAAGCGAGTACCTGTGGGAGCGAGCCTGCTCGCGAAAAACCTGAGAGCGCCTCGGGGTGCCAGGATCTCCGCGTCATCGTTGACGTCCATCGCTGCGATGCGGCGACCCGACAAGCCAGCTCCTACAGTTAAGAGGCAAACCGTAGATGGCACCGAAAGAATAGGGTCGCCAAGCCCGGTCCCGCAGTCAGTCGCGCTGCAACTTGCGAATCAGCGTCCCTATATCAATCCCCAGATGCTGCGCAGCCTTGCGCTTGCTCCCGCACAGGTGCACGGCGCGAAGGATGACCTGGCGCTCGAAATGCTGAACCTGAAGCTTGAGGTTCTGCTCCGACTCTTGCGGCGCTTGTTCCTGCGCGACCGAGGTGGCCCGGGAGCGCATCGGTTCGAGCAGTTCAGCCGGCAAATGATGCTCCTGCGCCTCATCGTCGGCGAGCACGGCCAGACGTTCGAAAATGTTCACCAGCTCGCGAATGTTGCCCGGGAAGTCATAGCTCATCAAACGCTTGCGAACGCCGGCGGACAGGCTCAGGGACGGTACGCGATCGCCATTGATGCGGCTGAGCAGGATGTCGATGAGAAACGGCAAGTCATCGCGGTGCTGGCGCAGCGGCGGGATCTCCACCGGCAGCACGGCGAGTCGATAATAGAGGTCGGCGCGAAACTCACCCAGGTCCACCAGATGACGCAGGTCCTTGTTGGTGGCGGCGATGACCTGTACCTGCACGGTTTTGCTCAGGGGCGAGCCGACCGACTGGATGGTGCTGTCTTCGAGAAATTTCAGCAGCTTGGCCTGTACGTGCAGAGGGATTTCACCGATCTCGTCGAGGAACAGGGTGCCGCCCGACGCCGCTTCGATATAGCCTTGCTTGCCGCCCTGCAACGCGCCGGTAAAGGCGCCGCGCTCGTAGCCGAACATCTCCGACTCGAACAGGCTTTCCGGGATGCTCCCGCAATTGACGTGGATGAACGGACGGTCGCCCCAGCCGGCCGCTCGATGGATGTGCCGGGCGATGGCGGTCTTGCCGACCCCCGGCTCACCCAGCAGCAACAGCCGTGCGCGCCGGCGGAACGCGCGCACGCCGGTGTCGGCGATGCTCGATAGCTGGGGCGAAAGGTGCAGGGCATTGTCCTGGGGGTCGTGCAGGCCCTGGGGCTCCAGCGGCCGGTTGTTGAGCGATGCCCGGCGCTGCGGCTGGCTGGCGTCGAAGTCTTTCTGGGTGAGCATCCGGAACGGTTTTTCGTAGGCACCGGTGGGGATCGCGTGGGTACTGCTGAGCAGCACCCGGCCTTCCCGTGAGCGGGTCAACGCACTGTTGCCACCGCGGTTCAGCGCGGCCAGCAAGTCGTCGTAGTTCAACGCCGAACGCTGGAAAAAATCACGCTCGGACAGCCCCACGGCCTGCTGTTTCGACAGGCGGTTGACGCGCTCGGCGGCCAGGTTGATGAAGCGCAGCCGGCCCTCACCGTCGCTGATGATCAGCGCTTCGCTGAAGCTGTCGAGCAAGGCATGCAAGGCAGGCGTTTCCAGCAGCGCGCCCAGCACTTCGCTGCTGACATTGACCGAAGAGCGCATGCCCATCTGCAAGGTGGGTGGCAGGTTGGAGTCTTTCATGGGTGCAACTCTTGGGGGGTGCGAACGCTCTGGCTTTCACGAAACACCGCCACGCGCCAAGCCACGCCTTCGCGAATCAGGATGCGCGAGCAATGCACATTGAAGTTCAGGTCGCGCCCGCTCAGGTCCGGCAGGGGCAGGCTGTGCCAGGTGCGTTCGGGCAAGGCATTGTCCAGCAGCAAACGGGCGATACCGGCGCCATGGGTGATGCCGAAGGTGTCCTCGAAGGCTGCGTTGCGCCATTGCGGTTGCAGGTGTTCATCGATTACCAGCACCGCGTCGGGCACGGCATCGAAGACCCGGCGCAAGGCATCGATGCGTTGCTCGGCATCGTGCTGCATGCGCAACTCCTGGCTGACGTCACGAATGCTGCCCCACATGCGCAACAGCTGGCCGTTGACGATGGTGGCCCTGACGTCGTTTTCCACGTAGGCCGGCGAGCCATCGTGGCGGCGATCCACCGAGAGCGCTCCGTCGACATGAAACCCGGCCTCGATCAGGCGCCGCACGAACTCTTCGTTGGCCGGGCTGCGTGGCCAGTACAGGCGCACCGGTTGCTGGTTGAAGTCGACATCCGACGGCATTTCGTACACCTCGGCCATGGCCCGGTTGCACAGGCGCCAGTGGGAGTCGTTTTCGAACACCTGGCGCACGATCTCATCCGGGGCATGGTTGATGTCCACCGCCTCGGCGAATTCGATGCACCAGTAGGCGACCTTGGCGCTTTGCAGCATCTGGTTCATCACTTCATTGGCGTTGTGCATTTCCCGCAGCCGGTGCCCCAGCGTACCAAGGGGAATCTTCAACAGGTGCAGGCGTGCCGGTTGCACATTGCGCCACTCCAGCACACCGCTGGCAATCACATGCAGCAGGCCACCGTTGTGGCGAATCAGGGTCAGCTCCAGGCTGTGGATCAGCTCGTCTGCGGGCGGGTTGGCAAACAGCGCCTGCACCGTGCGCAGCGACTCGACGCTCAATACCCGTTCGATCGGTTGATTGAGCAGCTCTTCGGGTGCATAGCCCAATTGATCACTCAGGCTCAGGGACAGGCCGAGCAGTAGTCCGTCGGCGCCGACGGTACTGGTCAGGGGCTGGGCTTTGTTTACCAGCAAATTCAGGATATCCATTGGTGGATCGGCTCGATTCGGCTAATGGGACCTGGGCACAGAATGCCAGGGCAGTCTGGTAAGGGCATATCGCATGCCAACTCAAAAGCCAGTGAACAGGAGGCCTTAAGCGTGGCCTTGACGACCGAGCGCTGCGTTATTGCAGCGTAACAGGCAGATCCGCAGCGCGTTAACGAGATTTATGGTGGTGCGCAGACCTTGTAATTGGATGGACTCGCCCCAGCCGAGGCGTCAATGCGCCACGGTGGCAGTCTAAACAGCCAACGACAGCGAGGGCGAGTCCATGAAAAAGCATAGTTCGATTGATCAATCCCTGTCTTCTACCGATTTGTCGGCCTGCACAACCTTGGCGGTCGATCTGGCCAAGCAGGTTTTTCAGGTCGCCGGTGAAGATGTTCTCGGCCAGGTGCGCTTCGAGCAACGGATCAAGTCGCGCGAGGCGTTCTATGAGTTTCTCCAAAAGTTGCCGCCTCATGTTGTGGTTTTGATGGAGACCGGTCCGGGTGCTCAAGCCTGGGCCCGGCAACTGCAAGACCAAGGTAATTCGGCGCGAATTCTTCCAGCCGGTTTGGTGGCCAAACATCGCAGCGGGCCAAAAAATGATCGCAACGATGCGTTGGCGATTCTGCGGGCTGGTCGCGATGAAAAAATCTGCGCAGTACCGGTCAAAAGCGTCGCGGCGCTGGCCATGCAGGCGTTGCATCGCGCCCGTCAGGGCTATGTGCGTCGGCGCACGGCCGTCAGTAATCAGATGCGCGGCCTGCTGCTCGAGCACGGTGTCGCCTTGGCGCAAGGCGATGTTGCGATCAGCCAGAAAATTCCGCGGGTGCTGGAAGATGCTACCCAGCCGGTGCCGGCCCTGCTGCGTGAACTGATCGACGAACTGCTGGCCGAGTGGCGCCATTTGGGCGAGCGCATCAGCGTACTGACGGGACGCCTGGAAGTGGCCGCCAACGCCGACATGACGGCGAAGCGACTGATGACTGTGCGCGGCATCGGACCAGTCACCGCCACGGCCCTGGTGGCCAAGGAAACCAAGCCTGAGCGATTTCCCAATGCCCGCAAGTTTGCCGCGTACTTTGGCATGGTGCCTGACCAGCACAGCAGCGGGGAAAAGATCCGGCTGGGGGACATGACCAAGCGAGGTGATGCTTATTTACGCAGCCTGATGATCCAAGGAGCCCACGCGGTGCTGCAACAACTACGACCTGATTCCCAGCAACCCGATGACCGCCGCTTGTTGCACTGGATGAGCCGGTTGGGTCGTAAGGAAGCTGCGATCAGGCTAGCCAACCGCAACCTGCGAATCGTCTGGGTGCTTCTACAGAATGACCAGACTTATCGTCGCCACGCCGGAGATGGCCAGCAGGCAACGATGAGCCACTGAGCGACAGAGTTCTGCCACCGAGGTACCAACTGTCCGACCCTTTGCTGAAAAAAATTGACCCCAGGTAAGACCGGCGTGGATTGATGCCTAAGCTCCTACTGGCCTTCGAGGCCTGAATGTAATCGGCATACCACGAGCTTTTCCAATTTTGGCCAGAAGCCGAAGACGGCTTCCACGAATAGGCCTTATACATAGATGCAACGGGGCGACGGTTTTTTAAAAGCGGGTAGACAGTGGGGGCGAGTCCATACATAGGAGCTGGCTTGTCGGGTCGCCGCATCGCAGCGAAGGCGCCCGTCAGATCACCTCGCCATCAAGCCAGCACCTACAGGACCAAATCGATCTAAAAATTCCAGTCCACGCCCTGAGCGTTTTGCTACTCTGAAGTTGTAGGTGAAAACGCAGACTGATGCGCAAGCGGATAGCGAGGACGCGTGGGGCGCGCTCCGAAGGGTACACGGTTAGAAAGATCTCCGCGCTGAGATCCAGCCCTTATGCCGTGTGAAGCAGGACAGCGCTTATTGCTGTTGCTGTGAGAGTCCTGATAAACCTCGTAAGCCAGAGACCAGCGCTGGCCACCTACTTGGCTCTTAGAAGCCTGCCTTGTGCAGCTGAACATATGCAGCTCGCCAAGATCAAATGCCCCGACTTTCGGGGCATTTGTTTGTCTGCTCGTAGCCAACGATCTCAGGCCTTCACCCAACGCTGGCGACTCCAGCTGCTCAGCGTATCGACGGCAAACACCAACACCAGCATCGCCAGGATCACCGTGCTGGCCTGGGCCTCCTGGAACAGGCTGAGGCTCATGTAAAGCATTTGTCCCAAACCGCCGGCACCGACAAAACCCAGCACGCTGGCCATGCGGATATTGTTCTCCCAGCGGTACAGGATGTAGGCCAGCAGCTGCGGGAACAGATTGGGCAGGGTGCCGTAGCAGAACGCCCCCACGGCATTGCCCCCCTGCAGGCGGATCGCGTCGGCCGGTTCCGGCGGAGTGTTTTCCAGCGCTTCGGCAAACAGCCGGCCGAGCACGCCGGTGGTGTGCAGCGCTAACGCCAGGGTGCCGGCATTGGGGCCGAGCCCGGCGGCCAGGACCATCAGCACCGCCCAAACAAGCTCCGGAATCGCGCGCAGGGCATTGAGCACCAGGCGCGACAAACCCTGCATCGGCCAGCCGAATCGACCGGCCGCCGGCAGCGCGAGCAACAAGCCGAACACCGTCGCCAACAGTGTGCCCACTGCCGACATGGCGATGGTTTCCAGCGCGCCGCGAGCAATGGCCTGCAAATGTCCGGTGCTCAGGTCCGGGCTGAGAAAACGCTGAATGTAGGCGAGCATCTGTTTCAGGTTGCCGCTGCCACCCAGTTCACCTAGGTCGATGCCCAGGTAGCGGAACGAAGCGAATACTGCGGCGCCGATGCACAGCACCAGCAACAGGTTGACCAGGCGACTCATGCCAGCCTCCAGCGCAGCAGGCGGCTCAGTTGATCGGCGAGCAGCACCAGGACGAGGAAGGTCAGCAACAGGCTGGCCACTTCACCGCCGGCGAACATGCGCATCGACAGGTCGATCTGCTGGCCCAGGCCGCCGGCCCCGACGAAGCCCATCACCACCGAGGCGCGAATCGCGCATTCCCAGCGGTACACCGTGTACGACAACAGCTCCGCCGCGACGTTGGGCAGGATCCCGTAGCAGAATGCCGCGAGCCGGCCACTGCCGGCTTGCAGCAACGCGTGGGCGGGGCGCTGGTCGACCGATTCGAAAATTTCCGCGTAGACCTTGCCCAGCATGCCGCTGTAGGTAATGGCGATGGCCAGGACCCCGGCGGTCGGACCGAGGCCAACGGCGCGTACGAACAGCAGGGCCCAGACGATTTCCGGCACGCTGCGCAGGAAGATCAGCACCCCGCGCACCGGCCAGCGCAGCAGTTGCCCCCACTGGCTCGGGCGCCCGGCGCGGGACGCTGCCGACAGGGACAACGCGCGGCTGGCCAGCAGGCTGGCGGGGATCGCCAGGAGCAGCGCCAGGGCCATGCCAGCCGTGGCGATGGCCAAGGTCTGCAAGGTGGCTTGCCACAACAGCTGAAGGAATTCTGCGCCATGGGCGGGCGGCCAAAAGGTCGCGACAAAGCGGCCCATTTCGCTCTGGCTGTCACTGGCCAGCAATACACTCAAGTCCAGTTCGCTGAAGCGGATACCCGGCCACAGCAGGGCGATCGCCAGCAGAGTGAGCAGCAGGCGTGGCCGGGCGGCGGGATCACGGGTGGCACGACTCAGCATCGGGGAATCTGCACGCTCAAGGAGGGAACCGGGGTTGGGGAGGGCTGCAACTGCTCGTTGGCGTAGAGGGCGTCGAGTTGCTCGCGGTCGACGGCGCTGGCCGGCAGGTCGAAGAGGATTTGTCCGTCACGCAAGCCGATGATCCGCGAGAAGTGCGCCAGCGCCAGATCCACCGCGTGCAGGCTGGCGACCAGGGTCACGGCGTGCTCCCGCGCATGCTGGCAGAGGACCTTGAGCGTGTGGCCGGCCAGCACCGGGTCCATGGCCGAAACCGGTTCGTCAGCCAGCAACACCTCGGGCGCCTGATACAGCACCCGGGCAATGCCCACCCGTTGCAGCTGGCCGCCGGACAATTGTTGGCACTGAGCGAAGAGCTTGTCGTGCAGGTCGAGCCGGGTCAATGCCGCGCGAGCCCCGGGAACATCCAGCGGGTGCAGCAGGTTGATCAGGCTCTTGGCCAACCCCCACTGACCGATTTTTCCCGCCAGCACCGCGGTGATCACCCGCTGGCGCGGAGGCAGCGGCGGCGCTTGATGCACCAGGCCGATGCGCGCTCGCAGGCGTTGGCGCTGACGGGCCGACAGGTGCCAGGGCTGTTCCCCCAACACCTGCAATTCGCCGTTGCCGGGGCGCAGGCCGGTGGCAAGTACGTTAAGCAGGCTCGACTTACCCGCGCCGGACGGGCCGATGATGGCGACCTGTTCACCGGCTTCGATGTGCAAGTCCAGGCTGCGCAGCGCCTGTACTCCGTTGGCATGGGTGAGACTGACCCGGGTCAAATGCAAGGTCATTTGAGCAGGTCGGCGGCGCGTGCGGCTTCCTCGATGCCCTTGTAGTTTTCCGGCTTGGTCTCGATGAAGCGGCTGGCGGCCTGCAAGTCGAGGATCGCTTTCTGCTCGGGTTTCGCCGGATCGAGCGCGAGGAAGGCGGCCTTGATCTTCGCCGCAAGGGCCGGGTCGAGGGTGCCGCGCACGGTCCAGTTGTAGTCGTAGTAGGCCGGCGTGGTGGCAAATACCTTGACCTTGTTGGTGTCGACCTTGCCAGCCTTGACCAGTTTTTCCCAAACGCTGGCGTTGAGCACACCGGCATCGACCTTGCCCGCCTGGACCCAGGCCACGGTGGCGTCATGGGCGCCGGAGTAACCGACGCGGCTGAAGAAGGTTTCCGGCTTGATGCCGTCCTGCAACATGAAATAGCGCGGCATCAGGCTGCCGGATGTCGAGGACACCGAGCCGAAGGCGAAGGTCTTGCCCTTGAGGTCGGCGAGGGATTTGACGTTCGGGTCGGCGGTGATGAATTTGCTGGTGAACTGGGCGTCCTGTTCGCGCTGCACCAACGGAATGGCATTGCCGGTTTTCAGCCGCGCCTGGACGAAGGTGAACCCCCCGAGCCAGGCCATGTCGATCCGGTCGGTGGCCAGCGCCTCGACCACGGCCGGATAGTCGCTGACCGGCACGAACTCGACCTTCATGCCCAATTGCTGTTCCAGATAAGTGCCCAGGGGCTGGAACTTGCGCAGCAGTTCGGTGGGGGCTTCATCGGGAATGGCACTGACCTTGAGGACGTCGGCGGCCTGTGCCAGCAGGGTGGAAAAGGACAGGGTCAAGCCGACAGCCAATGCCAGGGTGCGTTTGAGCATGAAAGTTCTCCGGTTCATTAGCGCAAGTATTTCGAAGCGCCTGACCTATATGGGATAACGGTCAGGCGCTTTTTGAGGGTAGACGAAGTGCGGCGATTATAGGGATTGCAGATGGCGTATCAACTAATCGCTGCTCGGCGAGGCGCAGAGGTTACCTGTAGGAGCGAGCCTGCTCGCGAAAAACCTCAGAGCACCGCGGGGTTTCAGGCTCCCCGCGCCATCGTTAACGTCCATCGCGAGCAGACTCGCTCCTACAGGTATCGCAACGTATCCACCGCTCACCCAGCTACGTTGGCATACAAAAACCGGGGTGGCGGGACACGCAGGCGATACACGACGAGCGCGTAATGCAACAGCCGGATAACGGCTTTTACCTTGCGCTCACTGGAGAATCACCATGTCCCGAACCCCCACCCGCTACGCGGCAGGCCTGCTCGGCGTTGCCCTGGTCACTGCGACACTCACCGCCTTCACGGGCCTCGCCCAAGCCCAGGAATCCGGCCAGCCACCGGCAAAAAACTGGCAGGCCGGCCTCAAGCGTACGGACCTGGTGCGCCGCGACCTTGACGTCGCCGGGCGCGAAGTGATCCAGGTGCTCGTTGAATTCGATCCGGGCGTGGCGTCGCCGAAACACTCGCACCCCGGGGTAGAAGTGGCCTACGTCACCGACGGCACCCTGGAATATCAACTCGAAGGGCAACCGACCGTGACGCTCAAGGCTGGTGAATCCCTGTACATTCCGGCCGGCACCGCCCATGTGGCGAAAAACATCGGCCAGGGCAAGGCATCGGAACTGGCGACCTACATCGTCAAGAAAGACACGCCGTTGGTGTCGCTGGAGCAGTAAGCGCCTCTACCGCGGTTCAGCCTGCCTGCGCCATGCGATCAGGCAGGCGACAACGATCAGCCCCAGCGCGACCAGAAAGGTCGTGCGCATGCCGCTGGCAATGGCCTGCGGCTGGGCGGTGCCGATGTCGACCGCCTTTGAGGCCAGGGCAAACACGGCGCCCATCGCCGAGGCCCCGGTGACCAGCCCCAGATTTCGTGACAGGTTGAGCAGGCCGGAGACCACGCCGCGTCGATCGGGCAACACGTCAAGCATCACGGCGGTGTTGTTGGCGGTCTGGAACAGCGCATACCCCAAAGTGATAACGACCATGGGCGCGATGTAGCCGCCGACGCCGAACGTTTCGGGCACCATCGACAACAGGCAGCAGCCGAGCGCCATGCCCAGCAGCCCGGCGAGGGTCATGGCCGGGGCCCCCCAACGGTCGACGATGCGCCCGGCGGGCACTCCGGACAGCGCGGCGACCAGCGGCCCGACCGCCAGCACCAGCCCGATCTCCATCGCCGTCAACCGCAAGGTCTGCGACAGGTAGAACGGCCCGACCAGCAGCGTCGTCATCATCACGGTGGTCACCAGCAGGCTCATGGCAAGGCAGCCACTGAGTCGGCTATCGCGCAACAGCGCCAGTAACAACGTACCCAGCGACCCCGCACGCCCGGTTTGCTTCGCTTGATCTTCGGGCAGGTAGCGTTGCGCGAGCAGCCAGGCCAGCAGACCCAGGGGTACGCTGATGAAGAAAATCCAGCGCCAGCCGAATCCGTCAATGAGCACGCCACCGAGCGCCGGTCCCATCGCCGTACCCATGGCGGACAGGGTCCCCAGCAGCCCCATGGCGCTACCGGTCTTGCCCTTGGCCACCGTGTCGCCGACAAAGGCCAGGGTCAGCGCCATCATGACCGCCGCGCCCAGGCCTTGCAGCGTCCTGGCAGCGATCAGCAGGCCAAGATTGGGCGCCAGGCCGCACAGCGCCGAAGCCAATGTGAACAGGGCAATACCGGACAACAGCAGGCGGCGCCGACCGACAAGGTCGCCGAGGCGGCCGACGCTGACGATCGAGGTGGTAATGGCCAGCAGATAGGCGATGACCACCCACTGCACCTGTTGAAAGGACGCGCTGAATGCCTGTGCCAGGGATGGCAGGCCGACGTTGGCGATGCTGGTGCCGAGGGACGACAACAACATCGCCAACGACAGGCTGGCCAGCGCCCCTTTCACCGAAGGTGTTTGTTGAGCCACTGCCGCGACTGCAGATCCGTCATTCATGGTGTTGCCCTTTTCTGGCCGCTCCCGACTGGAGCTACCAGAAATCTACGCCGGGGCCTAACATGGCGGAAGACGCACGGTTTGCACTGATTACGTGCATGCAGCGCCATACCTTCCGACCTGGGGCCACGCATGTCCACTCCCGATCTCAACCTGCTGATCACTCTCGATGTGCTGCTGGCAGAAGGCAGTGTCGCCCGCGCCGCCAAACGCCTGCGCCTGAGTCCATCGGCGATGAGCAGGGCGCTGGCGCGATTGCGCGAAACCACCGGCGATCCGCTGCTGGTCAGGGCCGGCCGCGGCCTGGTGCCGACGCCGCGCGCTCTGGAATTGCGTGAGCGGGTCGCCCAGCTTGTGCAGGAGGCCCAAGCGGTGCTGCGTCCGGCCGAGCAGCCCGACCTCCTGCAGGTGTCGCGCACCTTTACCTTGCGCACCAGCGAAGGATTTGTCGAAAACTTCGGCGCCGCACTGATCGCCCGCGTCGCCGAACAGGCGCCCGGCATACGCCTGCGCTTCATGCCCAAACCCGACAAGGACAGCACGGCGTTGCGCGACGGCACGGTCGATCTGGAAACGGGTGTGGTGGGCAGGACGGCGAGCCCGGAACTGCGTACCCAGGGGTTGTTCCGCGATCGATTGATCGGCGTGGTGCGCGCGGGGCATCCGCTGTGCAACGGCGAGATGTCGCCCGAGCGTTTTGTCGCCCGCGGTCACATCAGCGTGTCACGACGAGGGCTGGAAAAGGGGCCAATTGATGAAGCCCTGGAGGTGCTTGGTTTGCAGCGGCAGATCGTGACCATGGTCGGCGGTTTCTCGACTGCATTGGCGCTCGCCCAGGCGAGCGACCTGATCGCCACTGTGCCCGAGCGGCATACCGCCAATCTGCGAGCCGGCATGCACAGCTTTGTGCTGCCGGTGTCACTGCCGGAATTTACCTTGGCGATGATCTGGCATCCTCGACTGGATGCTGATCCCGTGCATCGATGGCTGCGTGGTTGCCTGAGGGATGTTTGCGCTTCTGCCTGATAATTAATCCGGGTGTTTCATGTGTCTACGTTGATATTAAAATAATGGCTGTATCATTGTTGTAACTATTCGTGCCTGCTTTTTGTTTTGTTATATAGTCTCACTGTGTTGATATAAAAAAGTTCGAACTCATAAGTTTGTATGCTCTATCGGAGGTCAAAATGGGATCCAGTTTAGTTAAGCTGGTAATTGGTAGGCGCTCTCAATTACTATCAAGTGGCCAAGGGCTATCAATGTTGGCCACCAATTATTAATGATAATTAACAAATTTTATTTTTGTATGATGCTCGTAAATATATGAATTTTAAGAATATTATTTAGTTAAAAAAATTGATTTCTATGGATTTCTCCAATATCAACTCAGCGTCAAGATTTGGCGACGAGTGGTGATGAATTTTTGACGCTGGCCGTGTCAAAAAATAACTTGATAATAATCCACATGTTTCGCAGATGTGTGTTCCTACCTCCAATTAACCCGCACTTGTCTGATTGTAGAGGACGTGCGTCATGCCGACTTCAAATCCTCGGGTTGCGATATTCGGTAATAGAGTTCCGAGCCTGAATCTTCCAGCGCTTGAACACTTTACCGACTTGGGCAGCCTGCTGGCTGCCGATGCATTTGATGTGATGCTGCTGGACATGCCAGGTGCGTATGCCGGCAAAGTCCTTCGCAAACTGCGCTCACTTCCCTCTTACCGCTACACGCTCATCTACTGCTGTCGTGATCAGGATGGCTGGTGCGAAGCCTTGGGCGATGGCGCGTGCCCTGTGGAAACCAGCGAAATCATAAGGCTCTGGGGCGTATGGCAGGATCGCTTCGGACTGTTCAATCATGGATCCGCACCGGAACGTTTCGAAAGCCGCGTGCTTTCCTGGCTGTGGTTGCGCGACGGCGCCCAGGTGCTGGCCCTGCGCGATCCGGAGGTGCCTCAGCACTATCGCTATCCATTGCTGGACGTGCTGGCCGATAGCGAGCAGGTCAACGCGTTTGTCTGGCTCAGCCTGATGGTGCAGCAGGACTGGCTGGAGGAGGGGGTCCTGATCGACCGCGTCCGCCTCTGTTCCGATTGTGGTTCGGGACGGCTCAATTACATCGATGTGTGTACCGAATGCCATAGCCTGGACATCGCACGGCAACCGTCACTGCACTGTTTTACCTGTGGTCATGTCGGGGCGCAGGAGTCATTTCTCAAAGATGGGGTGTTGCTGTGCCCCAACTGCCTGAATCGGCTGCGCCACATTGGCAGTGATTACGACCGCCCGATGGAGAATTATCGCTGTCGCTCGTGCCAGGCGTTTTTTGTCGATGCCGAGGTGCAGGCGCGTTGCCTGGATTGCGGCCTGTCGCACACGCCCGACAAGTTGCGCATACGCGAAGTCAGGGATTTCCGCCTGTCCGAGGCCGGGCGTTTCCGTTGCCGGCAGGAGTTCAGTGAAAGAGCGGTGCAGCACTTCGGTCAGCTCAATCTGTTGGGTGGCAAGAATTTTTATGATCTGCTGACCTGGCAAATGCAGATAGTGCGCCGCCATCCGGTGCCTGAGTTTTCCCTGATCGGCCTGCGCTTCGTCAACCTCGCCGGTACGTTGTCGCACCTGGGTGAACAGCGCGGGCATGCCTTCGTTGATAGCGTGGCCGATCGCTTGAAGGAGTCCGTCAGGGAAACGGACCGCTGTTCTCGCAGTACCGAAGAGTTCTTCTGGATCATGCTTCCCCATACCGACGAGAAAGGCCTGGAAATCGTCAAGCAGCGCCTGGGCCGGGTCGCCGAATTGTTTTCGGCGCCGGAGGTCAGCGACGTTACCTTGCGTGTCATCGGCATCACCGCCCCCCAGGATCTACTGGATCAGGAAGATGGCGAGCTGTTACTGGCGCGCCTGGCCGGTGAGATGGGTGATACCCCATGAGCCCTTTCCTCGAGCAACTGTTGAACGCACTCAGCGCGCTCGCGGGGCCGGATGGCATGAGCCGCCTATTCTACATGCTATTTCCGGCGTTCCTGATGTTCGAGTTGCCGATGATGATCATGGTGATGCTGGGCGTGTTGCGCTGGTTCACCCGTCGGCGCACCAGCGTGCCGAAGATCAGTGTTTATTGCCCGAAGGTCTCTTGCATCATTACCTGCTACAGCGAAGGCATGGACGTCCAGACCACGCTGTTGAGCCTGTGCGAACAAACCTATGGCGGCCACATCGAGATGATTCCGGTGGTGGACGGCGCCACGGTCAACCAGGCGACGCTCAGCGCCGTGCGCAGTTTCAATGTGGACCCGCAGTTGTACCCCAAGCGACATTTACGGCCGATCGCCAAATGGCAGCGGGGCGGAAGGGTGTCGTCCCTCAACGCCGGCCTGTCGCTGGCCGGCGGTGAAATCGTCATGGCGCTCGATGGTGATACATCCTTCGACAACAACATGGTCGCCTCCATCGTACGGCACTTCGAGGACCCCTCGGTACCTGCGGTCGCCGGTAGCCTGCGGGTGCGCAATGTCTGGGGCTCGTGGGTGACGGCGATGCAGGCGCTGGAGTACTTGCTGTCGATCCACATGTCGAAGATCGGCCTGGCGGAATGGAACCTGGTCAACAACGTCTCCGGCGCCTTTGGCGCATTTCGCCGCAGTTTCCTGGTGAAAATCGGTGGCTGGAACACCCACACCGCTGAAGACCTGGACCTGACATTGCGTATCAAGAGCTACTTCAAGCGGCATGACCTGAGGATTCCATTCGAGCCCGAAGCGGTAGGGCACACCGATGCCCCGGCGACGCTCAGCCAGTTCCTGATGCAGCGCCTGCGCTGGGATGGCGACCTGTTTTTCCTCTACATCCGAAAGCACAACCACAACATCAGCCCCACGTTACTGGGCTGGCGCACCTTCCTGATGATCCTGCTCACGGGCTTCTTCTTTCAGTTGGTTCTGCCGTTCATCATCTTCATCTACACCTTGCTGGCCCTGTTCATTCTGCCGGGCAAGACGCTGTTGTTTCTGTTTGCGCTGATCTACCTGCTGTACCTGACAATCACTCTGGTGATGTTCTTGGCCATGTTGGTGATGGTCTCCGACCGGCCTCGACAAGACATGGTGCTGGGCTTGCTGGTGCCTTTCTTCCCGCTGTTCATGCTGCTCCTGCGGTGCTGGAGCGTCGTGGCCATGCTTAACGAGATGTTCCGTCGCGGCCATGAAGAAAGCTCGATGGCACCCTGGTGGGTACTCAAGCGCGCCACGAGGTTCTGACATGCGATCGATACTTCTGGCGGTGACGCTATGGATGCCCTTTGTGATGCTGGCGGTACAGCCCATGACGCTTGAAGCGGCGCCAGCGCAAAAGTGGTCCCAGGCCAGCTATGTGTGGGACAGCGAGGCGTTGCTCGATCCAGGGCAGCGTGCTGCTGAACTGACGGCGCTGCGCAAGGCCGGGATGGAAAAGATCTACCTGGGCCTCAAGGGCGCACAGGTCAAGGACCTGGCTACCACGCGCGAACGCCTGGAGCAATTGCTGCAGGACGCGGCCAGGCAGGGTCTGCAAGTGGGTCTGCTGCTGGGCGATCCTGAATGGTTGAAACCGCAGGAACGCCATCAGCTCACCGATTTACTGGGCAAATTCCAAGGGCTTTCATTCAGCAGCCTGCACCTGGACCTGGAAGTCGAACAGCTGGGCGTACCGGTGCCCGACCAGCGTTTGCAGGACTTGCTCGACACCTTGCATGCGGCGTCCCGAGCGAGCCCCTGGCCGGTCGAGATTTCCAGCCATCATCGCTGGTTCGCCGAGCCCAAACCCGGACAAACCTGTGTGCCCTGCGGGCTACCCGATGCTGGCGTGCGCCAGGTCAGCCTGATGATTTATACCCGCAACCCGAAAAACAGCGCACGCACGGCAGAGCAGATCGCCCAGCGCTGGCCCGATCTGCAATTTCGCCTCGCCCAAAGCACGGAGCCACAACTGGATGCCACGGAGTCCTGGGCCGGCGCGTCGACCGAGCAGTTGCAACACCAGAGCAGTGCCTGGCGTGAACAACTGCAACCCCTAGGGATTGCCGGCATTGACTGGCAAGCCTGGCGAGACTTTCCAAAACGGTGAGCCGTCATGAAGATTCGTTTCGATAGTCGTAAAGAATTGAGTCCCACTCAGGAACAGGGTTTGACCGTGCTCTACGCGCCGGGCAAACGCATGGCCTTTCGCGTGCGCTGGTACCTGATCCTGCTGCTGGTCGCCAGCCCGTTGATCTGGCTGGGGGGCAAGCTGGCCTACGGCATGCTGATGATCGACGCGCCGGCGCAGTTGCGCCTGCCGATTCTCGAGGTGCGCGCGCGCGATACTGGTCGGGTCGAGCAATTGTTCGTCAAGGCCGGTGATCAGGTCCGGACCGACCAGCCTTTGGTCAATCTCGACAATCCGGAATGGCGAGCACGGTTATCGCAACTGGCGGCCATGCCGACCCAGACCAGCCCTGCGCGCAACAACAAATTGGGTGGCAACGAACGGCAGTTGCTCAAGACTCGCATCGGCAGGGCGCAGGAAAGGGTGGGCGTGCTTGAAAGTCTGGTTGCAAGAGGGGCGGTGTCGCCTGGCGAGGTACTGACGGCGAAGTCCGAGCTCGACAGTTTCAGGGCGGATCTGCTGGCGTTCGAGCGCCGTGAGCAACTGGCCAATCAGCCGACGTTGAGCGTTGAGCGCGATGTCGTGCAACAACAGGCTGAACAACAGTGGCTGAAAACCCGCCTGGCTGCGCTGCCGATCAACGCCGCGCAAAGCGGACGCATTGCCGAGGTACTGGTCAATCCTGGCGAAAACGTCGGTGCCGGCACCTTGCTGATGCGCATCGAGCGCCTGGAAGACCCCTTGCTGTGGATCTACCTGGAGCCGTTGAACATCAGCTACGCCGCGATTGGCCAGCCGCTGTGGGTGCGCATGCCGGACGGCGAGTGGTTGAGCGCCCACGTGGTCCAGGCGGTCGACAGCGCCGGCCGTACGCCGACGGTGTTGCGCGGGCCGTTCGCTGCCAGCGAAATGGGCTTGCAGGTCGCCGCCCGGTTCGACCGGCCGCTGCCACCGCGCTGGCGAATCGATCAACTGCCGTTGAACGTCCGTTTCCCCACTGACTGGCCACAACTGCTCAGTGACAGCCGTGAGTTCATCGATCAAATAGGGGAGTTCATCGCCATGGATCGAACTCCCGACACCAAAAACAGCGTATCGGAGGCTCAATAATGATGACTGCTGAGCGAATCCTGGTCACCGGTGGCGCCGGCTTCATCGGCTCGCACCTTGTCGAAGCCCTGCTCGAACATGGTTACAGCGTCCGAGTCCTGGACGATCTTTCCAGCGGTAAATTATCCAACCTGCCGATTGATCGATGCCATCTGACGTTGGTTGTGGGGGACGTCGCCGACGCGCCGACGGTCGCGCGGGCGATGAAAGACTGCACCGCGGTGGTCCATCTGGCGGCGGTGGCCTCGGTGCAGGCCTCGGTCGACGATCCGATCGCCACTCACCAAAGCAACTTCATCGGTACGTTGAATATTTGTGAAGCCATGCGCCAGGCGGGGGTAAGGCGAGTCGTTTATGCCTCCAGTGCGGCGATCTACGGCAACAACGGCGAAGGCACCGCGATCAGCGAAGACACGCCAAAAAATCCCCTGACGCCCTATGCCGCCGACAAGCTCGCCAGCGAACACTTCCTTGATTTCTATCGTCGCCAGCACGGACTGGAACCGGTCATCCTGCGCTTTTTCAATATCTACGGACCGCGCCAAGACCCTTCGTCGCCTTACTCCGGCGTCATCAGTATTTTCAGCGAGCGAGCACAAAAAAAACTCCCCATCACGGTTTACGGTGATGGAGAGCAAACAAGGGATTTTGTCTACGTCGATGACCTGGTCAAGATCCTGGTACAGGCGGTCGCTGAAGCCAAGCCGCGTATGGAACCGGTCAATGTCGGGTTCAACCGCTCCACCAGCGTCAACGATCTGGCGACGATGCTGAGCGAACTGCTGGGATGGCCGCTGGCGCTGACCTACGATGCGCCCCGATCCGGTGACATCCGGCATTCGCGTGCCGAGAACAGCCGTTTGCTGGCACATTTTTCGTTGGAGAAGCCGACCTGTTTTGCAGAGGGCCTGGGTCAGTTGCTCAGAAGTATTGATGCCGGCGGGCGCTAGAGACGGCTTCGGTCTCCAGCAAATGCTCAGCCAGTACATCGTTGAGAAAGCGGAACTGATCGTTGAGCCCGACCACTTCGTTGCTGAAGTGATGACCGGCTGCCGGAATCAGCAGCGCCTCGAATTTTTCGTCGAACATCAGGGTCAATACTTTACGAGACTCGAATTGTTGCGAGTAGTAGTTGGTGCCGAATACAGGGAAGCTCACGGCCAGGGTGACGGTGGTGATCATGACGTGCGCTCCTCGGAGAGTAAGAACCAGCCGAATACGCTCAACGTGAAGGCCGTCAGGGCCAGGCAGGTCAGGAGATGGATCAGCATGGTTCGACCCTCCGCTACAGGGTTTGGTCTTGGGTTGGAATTGATCCTACGCTGACGGTCGGTGGGCGGAAGGCAATCGTGGCGATGGTGAATATCGATGGGAGTGATGGTCGGAACTTGTGGGTGTTCCTGATGGCCCCTTCGCGAGCAAGCCCGCTCCCACAGTGGATCGGGTTGGACACAATTTTTGTGAACACCCATACCCCCTGTGGGAGCGGGCTTGCTCGCGAAGGCGGCCTCAAGAGCACTATCGATTCTGAGCGGACAACCACCGCCACCTATACTCAAACCAGGGGCCTCTGAGCGCCGAACCTCCCGTTCGGCTCACATTTTCAGGAAACCGCGATCTTGAACCTGCGTTCGCTGATCGTCGCCGTGCTGGTGGTGTTGGCGGGATGCGCCACGGCCCCGCCTGCCCCGGTGGAAGTGCCGCAGATCATGGTGTCTCCCAGCACCTGGCAGCAGGTGGACCGGGAGATTGTCGATGCGTCGCAATCGGCCACCGATCAGGCAAAAATCTACGCCCGCGGGGCCATGGATTACTGGCGCACGCGGGTCTATCAACTGACCGAAGAAAACTTCATTCCCTGGTTCAGCAGTTACTGGACCCAGGAATGGCTGTCGATGAAGGTCAGCTGGTACTCCATCAGTAGTTCCAGGGACGAGCAAAATGCCTCGGAAAAACGCCTGGCGGCCTACCTGCTGGAGAAGTACCAGGAAAAAGTGCTGGCCCCGGCGGCGCTCGAGGTCGACCCGGACGCGATCCTCACCCTGGCAGCAGCGTTCTACGTGGACATTCTCAAGGAAGAACTGCAAAAGATTTCCCAGCGCCATGGCGTGCCGATGGCCCAGCTCAATGGTCGCGTGCGGAAAATTCCGGCGATTGCCCTCGGACCGCCATCCGCCAGGGACGCCTCGCTGTTCCAGGTGGTGCACACTGAACAGCTGGCCACGTTGCCGGCGTACGCCGCGCTGGTCGACAAGGTGCACAAGGCCGGTGGCGACAAGGGCGTCGGCTCGACCGACACGGCCATGGCCCCGGTGGCCAAGCGCGCCAGTAAACGCATTGAAGCCGAGATGGCTCCGCGCGGGGCGGCCAGTGCGGTAGCGGCGGCCGCCGGGAAACTCGCCGGTGCGTTGATCTCCGTCGGCGTGGCGGGCGTGCGGGCGATCATCCAGGCCAACGACCGGCCGGACAGCGAAGCGTTGATTCGTAGCAGCCTGGGCAACACCTTCGACAAGGCCTGGACCAAGCTGCTGCAGAACCCGACCACCGGTGTCATGGCGAGCACCCTGTACATGGCCTCACAGATAGAAGGGAACCTGGCGCAGAGCGCCCAACCGTCGGTCGGTCCGGATGGGGGAGCTGTCGATTGGAGTCCGACCCAGTCGACTAACCAGCAGCTCAACCCATGATCCAAGGAGAACGCTCATGTCTTATGTTGATGGCTTTGTCATTGCCGTACCCACCGCCAACCGCGAAAAATTCAGGCAGCACGCCGACATGGCCGCTGCCATTTTCATCGAGAACGGCGCGCTCAGCCTCGCCGAGTGCTGGGGCGACGACGTCCCCGACGGCAAGGTGACCTCTTTTCCCATGGCGGTGAAACTCAAGGAGGATGAAACCGTGGTGTTTTCCTGGATCGTCTGGCCGGACAAGGCCACCCGTGACGCCGGGATGGCGAAACTGATGACCGATCCGCGGGTACAGCCCGACGTCAATCCCATGCCGTTCGATGGCCAAAGGATGATTTTCGGCGGGTTTGAAATGATCGTGAAGGCTTGAACCGGCACCGTCGGGTCACTCCGCCGCGGGGGTGATCCGGCAACTCTTGCGGTTGCGGATTTCGTGATCGCTCGGGCGCTCGCGGATGAACTCGAAACGCGGCTCGCCTTCGCTGTAATGCACCAGCCAGCCCCAATCCAGTTCCATTTCGTCCTGGCCGGGCTCTGGCGGCGCGGCCCACCAAGGTTCCTTGCTGAGGATCTGGCGCATACTTGCCTCCGGTTGATTTCGCTTGCATCAACTATAACTGGCATGCCGGCAGACGCCAGAAACGAGAGACCCCGCATGAATGACGACACCCACGAACCGTTCAAACGGCTGTTTTTCGCCCTGGACTGCGCACCCGCACTGCGCAAGGCCATCGGCCAATGGCGCAGTGCCTTGCAACTGCGCAGCGGGCGCCCGGTGCCGGCGGAGAATTTTCACCTGACCCTGAAGTTTCTCGGGGCGGTGGAGATCGCGCAGATTGCCGACATCTGCAGCGCAGCCGCGTCGGTGCGCACGCCGGGGGAACGCCTGACCGTGGAATTGGATCGCCTGGATGTCTGGCGCAGGGCAGGGGGCCTGGTGCTGGCACCCGAACAGGCATCGCCGGCGTTGTTACGGCTGGTGTATGACCTGGAGCAGGCCTTGTTGCCGTTTGGCCTGGAAGACGCACCCCGGGAATTTCGCCCGCATTTGACCCTGGCACGTGACTACCGGGCGCCGGTGCCGGAGTCCGCCACGCCACCCGAATTTTTCCTGCGTGCCGAGCGCTTCACCTTGTTCGAATCCCACAAGGGCCGCTATCGGCCATTGGCCCAGTGGCCGTTGAGCGGTGCCTGAGCCAAAACAAAAAAGGCGCCCGAGGGCGCCAAACTTCACCTTAACCGAGGAGCCAGGTGAGTGATGCAGCGGTGGTAAGGCGCTGCATGAATGCAAAAAGTAAGAGCGCCACCGATCAAAATGTGGGAGCGGGCTTGCTCGCGAAAGCGGTGTATCAGGCAACAATGATGTCGACTGACACTCCGTCTTCGCGAGCAAGCCCGCTCCCGCATTACCCGGTGGTGGTGCATAAATATCACTTACCCAACTTCACCTTGGTCCAGCCCCGGGTCATGATCCGCTGCACCGCAATCGGCTGGTCAGGAACGGCATACAAGGTCGCCATCACCGCTTCCGGCGGATACGAGCCCGGTTCGTTGCGAATCGCTTCATCCACCAACGGCGTCGCGGCCGAGTTGGCATTGCTGTAGCCGATGTTGTTGGTGATCTCGGCAATGATGTCCGGGCGCATCAGGAAGTTCATGAACTGGTAGGCGTTGTCGACGTTGGCGGCATCGCGCGGGATGGCGACCATGTCGTAGAAACTGCCGGCACCTTCCTTCGGGATGCTGTAGTCGATCGTCACCTTGTTCCCGGCTTCCTCGGCGCGGGCCTTGGCCTGCAGCACGTCGCCGGAATAACCGACGGCCACGCAGATGTTGCCGTTGGCCAGGTCCGAGATGTACTTCGAGGAATGGAAATACGCCACCGACGGGCGGATTTTCATGAACAGCGCTTCGGCTTCGGCGATGTGCGCCTTGTCCTGATCGTTCACCGGGTAGCCCAGGTAGTGCAGGGCGGCCGGGATCATCTCGGTGGGCGAATCGAGGAAACTGATGCCGCAGGCCTTGAGCTTTTCCGCGTTTTCCGGCTTGAACAGCAGGTCCCAGGAGTTGGTCGGGGCGTTGGCGCCGAGCACTTCCTTGACCTTCTGCGGGTTGAAGCCGATACCGATCGAGCCCCACATGTACGGGAACGCGTGGGCGTTATCCGGGTCGCTGGCGGAGGCGTTTTTCAGCAGCACCGGATTGAGGTTCTTCCAGTTCGGCAGCTTCGACTTGTCCAGTTCCTGGTAGACCCCGGCCTTGATCTGCTTGGCCAGGAAGCTGTTGGACGGCACGACCAGGTCGTAGCCGGACTTGCCCGCCAGCAGGCGGGCCTCCAGGGTTTCGTTGCTGTCGAACACATCGTAGGTCACTTGGATCCCGGTCTCGTCTTCGAACTTCCTGACGGTGTCCGGGGCAATGTAATCCGACCAGTTATAGACGCGCAGAACCTTGTCATTGGCCTGGGCGCCCGAGGCGATCGCGCCCAATAAGGACAGTGTCAGCAGAGTCCTGCCAAACATTTTCATCGGTACAACTCCATTCTTTTTATTCAAACGCAAAATCTGTGAAACGCGACGGCCTAGGCCGTCGCTTCTACCATTTGCTTTTTCGGTTGTTGCCAGGATTCGCTCGCCGTCTGGTCCATCGCTTCCTGGATCGCTCGCTTGCGGCTGGCTTCGGCACGGCGGCTGAAGTACCAGACCATGAAGGTCACGATCGACACGGCCAACAGGATCAGGCTGGCCACGGCGTTGATCTCCGGTTTCACGCCCAGCCGCACCGCCGAGAACACTTCCATCGGCAGGGTGGTGGAGCCCGGGCCCGAGACGAAGCTCGCCAGCACCAGGTCATCCAGCGACAGGGCGAACGACATCATGCCGCCGGCCGCCAGTGATGGCGCGATCATCGGGATGGTGATCAGGAAAAACACCTTGAACGGCTTGGCACCCAGGTCCATGGCCGCTTCTTCGATGGACAGGTCCAGCTCGCGAAGGCGGGCGGAGACTACCACCGCAACGTAGGCGGCACAAAACGTGGTGTGGGCGATCCAGATCGTGACGATGCCACGCTCCATCGGCCAGCCAATCATCTGCGCCATGGCCACGAACAGCAGCAACAGCGACAGACCGGTGATCACTTCCGGCATCACCAGCGGCGCGGTGACCAGGCCGCCGAACAGCGTGCGGCCCTTGAAGCGGGTGACGCGCGTCAGCACGAACGCGGCCAGCGTGCCCAGTGCGACGGCGGCAATCGCGGTGTAGCAGGCGATCTCCAGGGAACGCAGCACCGAGCCCATCAGTTGCGAGTTGTCGAGCAGGCCGGCGTACCACTTGAACGACCAGCCACCCCACACCGTCACCAGCTTCGAGGCGTTGAACGAGTAGATCACCAGGATCAGCATCGGCAGGTAGATAAACGACAGGCCGAAAATCAGCATGAACTTTGAAAATCCGAAGCGTTTCATCCCCGTGCCTCCATCTCTTTGGCTTGACTGCGGTTGAACAGCAGGATCGGCACAATCAGGATCAACAGCATCACCACCGCCAGGGCGGACGCCACCGGCCAGTCGCGGTTGTTGAAGAACTCCTGCCACAACACACGGCCGATCATCAGGGTCTCAGGCCCGCCCAACAGCTCCGGAATCACGAACTCACCCACGACCGGAATGAACACCAGCATGCAGCCGGCGATGATGCCGTTCTTGGCCAGCGGCACGGTGATTTTCCAGAAGTTGTTGAAGTTGCTCGAGCCCAGGTCGGACGCGGCTTCCAGCAGGCTGCCATCGTGCTTGACCAGGTTGGCGTACAGCGGCAGCACCATGAACGGCAGATACGCATACACCACGCCGATATAAACAGCGGTGTTGGTGTTGAGGATCTCGATCGGGTGCGAAGTCAGCCCGGTCCACATCAGGAAACCATTGAGCAAGCCGTTGTTGCTGAGGATGCCCATCCACGCGTAAACGCGGATCAGGATTGCGGTCCAGGTCGGCATCATGATCAACAGCAGCAGGACGTTTTGCGCTTCCTTGCTGGTCTTGGTGATGGCGTAGGCCATCGGAAAACCGATCACCAGGCACATCAGCGTGCTGAGCAATGCAACCTTCAACGAACCGAGGTAAGCCGACAGGTACAACTCGTCTTCGCCCAGCAAGGTGTAGTTGCCGATGTTGAGCAACAGGTTGAATTTCTGCTCGGCGTAGGTGTAGATCTCCGAGTAGGGCGGAATGGCCAGGGCCGCTTCCGAGAAGCTGATCTTCATCACCAGGAAGAACGGCAACAGGAAGAACAGGCACAGCCACAGGAACGGAATGCCGATGACCAGTTTTCGTCCGCTGGGCACCAGGCGCAGCAATTGCTGATTGAAGGTTCTCATGCGCGCAGTACCACGCCGCTATCGTCTTCCCACCACACGTAGACCTGATCGTCCCAGGTCGGACGCGCACCACGGCGCTCGGCGTTGGCCATGAACGATTGCACGACCTTGCCGCCCGGCAACTTGACGTAGAACACCGAGTGACCGCCGAGGTAGGCGATGTCATGCACCTTGCCGCTGGACCAGTTGTAGCGGGCGTCCGGCTGGGTGGTGCTGACCAGCAGTTTTTCCGGGCGGATGGCGTAGGTGATCGACTTGTCCTGCACTGACGTACTGACGCCATGGCCGACGTAGATCTTCTGCTCCAGGTCCGCGCTGTGAATGATCGCGTGGCCTTCCAGGTCTTCCACCACGGTGCCTTCGAAGGCGTTCACGTTGCCGATGAATTCGCAGACCATGCGGCTGACCGGCGCTTCATAGATGTCGACCGGGCTGCCGATCTGGGCGATCCAGCCCAGGTGCATGATCGCGATGCGCTGGGCCATGGTCATGGCTTCTTCCTGGTCGTGGGTCACCATGACGCAGGTCACGCCGACGCGCTCGATGATCTCGACCAGCTCCAGCTGCATCTGCGAGCGCAGCTTTTTATCCAGCGCGCCCATGGGTTCGTCGAGCAACAGCAGCTTCGGACGCTTGGCCAGGGAGCGGGCCAACGCCACGCGCTGACGCTGGCCGCCGGACAACTGATGGGGTTTGCGCTTGGCGTACTGGGTCATGTGCACCAGGCGCAGCATTTCTTCCACACGGGCGTCGATTTCAGCGGCGGGCAAACGATCCTGCTTGAGGCCGAAGGCGATGTTCTGCGCCACCGTCATGTGCGGGAACAGGGCGTAGGACTGGAACATCATGTTGATCGGCCGCTCATAGGGCGGCATGTCGGTGATGTCGACGCCGTCGAGCAGGATCCGGCCTTCGGTCGGGCGCTCGAAGCCGGCGAGCATGCGCAGCAGCGTCGATTTGCCGGAACCGGAACCACCGAGCAGGGCAAAGATCTCGCCCTGATGGATTTCCAGGGACACATCGTCCACGGCGGTGGTCTCGTCGAATTTCTTGGTGACGCGGTCGACTTTCACCAACACCTTTTTCGGTGCCTGGTGACCCTCAAGAGCCTTCCTGTAGATGCTGGAGGCGTTTGCCATGTGAAACTCCCAACAGGTTTCAGTCGTCGGGCCAACGCGGCCTGACTTAATAGTTGATTGCAAACCCTTGCAGTAAGGCGCCAATCAGGACGCGGTCTCTGTAGGAGCTGGCTTGCCAGCGAAGGCGGCCTTGCAGTCAACGATGATGTCGGCTGAAAGGGCCTCTTCGCTGGCAAGCCAGCTCCTACAAGGTATTGCGCATGCCTGACGGGCACTCCACTCGGGTTAATTCGGCGCCGCCGTCCTGGCTGCCTGGTAGTGCTTGTTGTTATTGCAGTGTGTTGTTTTCGCGGGCGAGAGGCGCGCAAAAGCCCGCCTACCCGCTCGCGTGGGCAGTAAGTGGTTTGATCGTTTATGGCGTCAGCGCGAGTTACGCAACGCCGCCCGTTGCCGGCACGCGTCGCCAAACGCCTGGAAAATCTTCAGGTAGGGCGGGTTGTCCAGCACCTGCCATTCCGGGTGCCATTGCACACCGAGGGCAAATGCCTTGCTGTTCTCCACCGAGACCGCTTCGATCAAGCCATCCGGCGCGAGTGCTTCGGCGCGCAGGCCGGGAGCGAGTCGGTCGATCCCTTGGCTGTGAATCGAATTGACCTGGAACACCGGCGGCAGATCCAGCGCCTGGAACACACCACCCGGTTGCACATCGACGGCATGGGCCGGTGCGTATTGCACCGCCAGGTCCGGATGGTTGGCCTCGCGATGATCGAGGAAGCCGGGAAGTTCATGGACCTTCTGATGCAGGCTGCCACCGAACGCCACGTTCATCTCCTGGAAGCCGCGGCAGATGCCGAGCACCGGAACGCCAGCGGCAATGGCTGCGCGAATCAGGGGAAGGGTGGTGCGATCCCGCTGGGGATCGTGTTCCGTGCCGGGAGCGCTGTCGGGGCCTTGATAGTGGAAGGGTTCCACATTCGATGGCGAGCCGGTCAGCAACAGACCATCGAGCTGCGGGAGCAGGTCCTCGATTTCGGTCAGTTCGCCCAGGGAAGGAATGACGACAGGCAGCCCCAGTGCCGCAACGCTGACAGCACGCAAGTACTTGTCGCCGCTGACATGGTAGGGGTGCAGGCCAATCTGTTTGACGCATGCAGTAACGCCGATCAATGGCTTGAATGCCATTTTTATCACCTCGAAGTTTCACACTTGAACGAGCTTTTCCGGAGCTTAGCCTTGTTGATTTTAATTAACAACTCTCATGTAAAAAATTCTAAACGCCGCACGTCCGAAGCTGAGGATTTACGCGTGTTCCAGGGATGATCTGGCACTCTCGTGCCTCTGAGAGGCCCGAAAATAAACGTTTAAAGGCAAGGTGTTCGCTATTGACTTCACTTTGCCTTTCGGATTGACTGGCTACGTGAAAGGGCGGTGAACATAATAATTAACAGTAAAAAATAGGTGCATCATGTCGGTCCCTCTGCGTACCGTTCAACTCAACGAAGCAAACGCATTCCTTAAGAAATATCCTGAGGTTTTGTACGTCGACCTTCTGATTGCGGATATGAACGGTGTGGTGCGCGGTAAGCGCATCGAACGCACCAGTCTTCATAAGGTTTACGAGAAAGGCATCAACCTGCCGGCGTCCCTGTTTGCCCTGGACATCAATGGCTCCACGGTGGAAAGCACCGGCCTGGGTCTGGACATCGGCGACTCCGACCGGATCTGCTACCCGATCCCCGGCACCCTGAGCATCGAGCCATGGCAGAAGCGCCCAACCGCGCAACTGCTGATGACCATGCACGAACTCGAAGGCCAGCCATTCTTCGCCGACCCGCGGGAAGTCCTGGCCAACGTGGTGCGCAAGTTCGACGACATGGGCCTGACCATCTGCGCCGCGTTCGAACTGGAGTTCTACCTGATCGACCAGGACAACGTGAACGGTCGTCCGCAATCGCCACGTTCGCCGGTGTCCGGCAAGCGTCCGATGTCGACCCAGGTGTACCTGATCGACGACCTCGACGAGTACGTCGACTGCCTGCAAGACATCCTCGAAGGCGCGAAAGAGCAGGGCATCCCGGCTGACGCCATCGTCAAGGAAAGCGCCCCGGCGCAGTTCGAAGTCAACCTGCACCACGTGGCCGACCCTATAAAGGCTTGCGACTACGCCGTCCTGCTCAAGCGTCTGGTGAAAAACATCGCCTACGACCACGAGATGGACACCACCTTCATGGCCAAGCCGTATCCGGGCCAGGCGGGTAACGGTCTGCACGTGCACATTTCGATTCTCGACAAGGAAGGCAACAACATCTTTGCCAGCGAGGATCCCGAGCAGAACGCCGCGCTGCGTCACGCGATCGGCGGTGTGCTCGAGACCCTGCCGGCGCAGATGGCGTTCCTCTGCCCGAACGTCAACTCCTACCGTCGCTTCGGCGCGCAGTTCTACGTGCCGAACTCGCCGAGCTGGGGCGTCGACAACCGTACCGTGGCGGTCCGCGTGCCAACCGGTTCACCGGATGCCGTGCGCATCGAACACCGCGTGGCCGGTGCCGATGCCAACCCGTACCTGTTGATGGCCTCGGTATTGGCCGGCGTGCACCACGGCCTGACCAACCAGATCGAGCCGGGCGCCCCGGTGGAAGGCAACAGCTACGAGCAGAACGAGCAGAGCCTGCCGAACAACCTGCGCGATGCCCTGCGCGAGCTGGACGACAGCGAAGTCATGGCCAAGTACATCGACCCGATGTACATCGACGTGTTCGTGGCGTGCAAGGAAAGCGAGCTGGCCGAGTTCGAGAACTCCATCTCCGACCTTGAGTACAACTGGTACTTGCATACCGTCTGATTAGTCGGTTCAACACAATCAAATGTGGGAGCGGGCTTGCTCGCGAAAGCGGAGTGTCAGGCGGCATCAATATTGGATGTGCCGGCGCCTTCGCGAGCAAGCCCGCTCCCACAGGGATCGCATTTCAAATTTGAATTGGCGGGCGTCGGCCTGACGATCACTCAATTCCCCTGCGTCGAGTCACAACCATGACAACTACTCGCAGCGACTGGGAGCAACGCTTCCAGTCCCTGACAATCGAAAGCCGTGCCTTCATTGACGGCCAATACTGCGCAGCCGCCAGCGGTGCGACGTTCGAATGCATCAGCCCGGTAGACGGCCGTTTCCTGGCCAACGTCGCCAGCACCGACGAAGCCGACGCCAACCTGGCCGTCGCCGTCGCCCGCCGCACCTTCGAATCCGGCGTCTGGTCCGGGCTGGCCCCTGCTGAGCGCAAGCGCATCCTGATCCGCTTCGCCGACCTGATCCTGGCCAACCAGGAAGAGCTGGCGCTGCTCGAAACCCTCGACATGGGCAAGCCGATCGGCGATTCGCTGGCCATCGACATTCCGGCCACCGCCAATGCGATCCGCTGGACCGCCGAAGCCATCGACAAGATCTACGACGAAGTGGCCGCCACCCCCCACGACCAACTGGGCCTGGTGACGCGCGAAGCGGCCGGCGTAGTCGCGGCCATCGTGCCGTGGAACTTCCCGCTGATCATGGCCAGCTGGAAATTCGCCCCGGCCCTGGCGATGGGCAATTCGTTCATCCTCAAGCCGTCGGAAAAGTCGCCGCTGACGGCCATTCGCATCGCGCAACTGGCGCTGGATGCGGGCATCCCCAAAGGCGTGTTCAACGTGCTGCCGGGTTTCGGCCACACCGTCGGCAAGGCGCTGGCGTTGCACATGGACGTCGACGTGCTGGCCTTCACCGGCTCCACGGCGATCGCCAAGCAACTGATGATCTATGCCGGGCAAAGCAACATGAAACGCGTCTGGGCTGAAGCCGGTGGCAAGAGCGCCAATGTGGTGTTCGCCGATGCGCCGGACCTGCGCGCCGCCGCGCAGGCCGCCGCTGGCGCCATTGCCTTCAACCAGGGCGAAGTCTGCACCGCCGGCTCGCGCCTGCTGGTGGAGCGCTCGATCCGCGAGCAGTTCATCCCGCTGCTGGTGGAGGCCCTGCAAGGCTGGAAACCGGGGCACGCGCTCGATCCGGCGACCACCGTCGGCGCGGTGGTGGACCAGCGTCAACTGGACAACGTGCTGCGCTACATCGACATCGGCAAGGAGCAGGGCGCCCGGTTGATCGCGGGCGGCAGCCGCACCCTCGAAGACACCGGCGGCCTCTACGTCGAGCCGGCGATTTTTGACGGCGTGACCAACGCCATGACCATCGCCCAGGAAGAAATTTTCGGCCCGGTGTTGTCGGTGATCACCTTCGACACCACAGAAGAAGCCCTGGCGATTGCCAACGACAGCATCTACGGCCTGGCCGCCGGCGTTTGGACCAGCAACCTGAGCAAGGCCCACACCTTCGCCCGTGGCCTGCGTGCCGGCAGCATCTGGGTCAACCAGTACGACGGCGGCGACATGACCGCGCCGTTCGGCGGGTTCAAGCAGTCGGGCAATGGCCGGGACAAATCGCTGCATGCGTTCGACAAGTACACCGAACTGAAAGCGACCTGGATCAAGCTCTAATAACAATAAAGCGGCGGTCGCCGGCTCTTTGCGGCGGCCATCGGAGAAACTTATGAAACAAGCACATGTAAACAGCTACTACGCCGCCACCCGCAACTTCACCGGCGATTTCCCGGTGCTGGAAGGCGCGGTGGACTGCGACGTCTGCGTGATCGGCGCCGGTTACACCGGCCTGTCCTCGGCACTGTTCCTCGCTGAAGCGGGCTACAGCGTCACCGTGCTCGAAGCCGCCAAAGTCGGCTTCGGCGCCAGCGGTCGCAACGGTGGCCAACTGGTCAACTCCTACAGCCGTGACGTCGACGTCATCGAAGAGCGCTACGGCGACAAGACCGCCGAAGTCCTCGGCAGCATGATTTTCGAAGGCGCCGACATCATCCGTCAGCGCATACAGCACTACGACATCCAGTGCGACTACCGTCCGGGCGGCATCTTTGCCGCGATGAACAAGAAGCAGCTCAAGGGCCTGGCCGAACAGAAGAAGGGCTGGGAACGCTACGGCAACAAGAACCTGACCATGCTCGGCAAGGATGACATCAAGCGCGAAGTCGGTTCCGACGCCTACGTCGGCGGCCTGCTGGAC
This sequence comes from Pseudomonas sp. PLMAX, assembly GCF_046042685.1. Lineage (NCBI taxonomy): Bacteria > Pseudomonadati > Pseudomonadota > Gammaproteobacteria > Pseudomonadales > Pseudomonadaceae > Pseudomonas > Pseudomonas sp. PLMAX. The sequence continues at coordinate 3,071,821 of NZ_CP064949.1, forward strand.
ATGCAGGGCGGGCACATTCACCCGCTGAACCTGGCGCTGGGCGAGGCTTCGGCGATCATCGGCCTGGGCGGCAAGATCTACGAGCAATCGGCGGCGGTGGAAATCACCTACGGCGAGCCGATCACCGTACGCACCGCCAAAGGCGTGGTGAAGGCCAAGTACCTGCTGATCGCCGGTAACGCTTACCTGCCGCAGGGCCTGGACAACCGCGTGACCAGCAAGAGCATGCCGTGCGGTTCGCAGATCGTCGTCACCGAGCCGTTGTCGGAAAAGCAGGCCCGCAGCCTGATCAAGAACAACTACTGTGTCGAAGACTGCAACTACCTGCTCGATTACTACCGCCTGACCGCCGACAACCGCCTGCTCTACGGCGGTGGCGTGGTCTACGGCGCCCGTGAGCCGGACGACATCGAACAACTGATCCGCCCGAAAATCCTCAAGACCTTCCCGCAGTTGAAGGACGTGAAGATCGACTACCGCTGGACCGGCAATTTCCTGCTGACCATGTCGCGCATGCCGCAATTCGGCCGTATCGAGAAAAACGCCTACTACATGCAGGGCTACAGCGGCCACGGCGTCACCTGTTCGCACCTGGCGGGCAAGCTGATTTCGGAAATGATCCGCGGCGACGCCGAACGCTTCGACGCCTTCGCCTCGCTGCCGCACATGCCGATGATCGGCGGGCGCACCTTCTCGGCGCCTTTGACCGCCCTGGGTGCGGTGTACTACTCGCTGCGCGACCGTTTCGGGATCTAAGCTTTACCTCGCCGGTGGTCAACCCCAGGAAGGCCACCGGCTTTTTACCTGAAACACCACGTTCCCGTGTAGGAGCTGCCGAAGGCTGCGATCTTTGATCTTGCTTTTCAAGATCAAGATCAAAAGATCGCAGCCTTCGGCAGCTCCTACAGCAACACCCACAAACGTGATTTAATAGCCGCCTTTCACGTTTCCGGGACAGGAAAACGGCGCGATCCACGCCTGCTCTCCACCCCCATTACCCTTGCGTACCAAGCACATAAGGCTGTCATGGACACGGGCTCACGACTCAAATTAGTACGCGAAAGCTACAAACTGTCCCAGCGCGAGCTGGCCCGGCGTAGCGGCGTCACCAATGCCACCATTTCCCTGATCGAGCAGAATCGCGTCAGTCCTTCCGTCAGCTCGCTGAAAAAGCTGCTCGAAGGCATTCCCATGTCCCTGGCCGACTTCTTCACCTTCGATCAACCGCCGCGCGAGCACCAATACGTCTTCCGCGCCAACGAACAGCCCGACCTCGGCCGCCACGGCCTGCGCCTGCTGCTGATCGGCGCGTCCGTGCCAAGCCGGCAGATGCGTCTGCTGCGCGAACAGTACGCACCGGGTGCCAGTTCCGGGGAAGAGCCGATCGTGCATTCGGAAGGCGAGGAGTGCGGTCTGGTCACCCGTGGCACCGTCGAACTGACGGTGGATGGGCAGATCAGTGTGCTCAATGCCGGGGACGGGTATTACTTTCCGACGACCTTGCCGCACAAGTTTCGCAATATCGGCCAGGATGAGGCGGAAATCATCAGCGCCAACACGCCGGCAAACTTCTGATTACGGCGTGACGTGATCCGGCGGCGCATCATCCATGGCGCTTGATAAAAAACCGATGCCCGCTCAGGCATCGGTTTTTTCTATTTGGTCTTCCAGTGACCACCGCCCGACTCGCAATCAATCTTGGCTTGGGCGATGTGCTCGGCACCGTAGTAATACGTCGTGACCTGGGCATTGTCGGGAATGTTGACCGACTGACTGTTCTTGTCCTTGCTGGTGGAATGAGGGTTGGCCAGGGATTCCTGGGTCAAGGTGGCGATGCAGGTGGCCTGGTAATGATCGTCACAATGTTCGACTTTCTTCTTGGTACTGGTCAGCATCTCCTTGCTCTCGTTGCTGCATGACCAGTCGATGGAATTGACTGGCATGCCTTCGTACTCATAGCAGCTATGACTTTCCACCACGGGAATGGAAGCGCTTTGGGATCGGGTCAGCACGTCGCAACCTTCGGCGTACGCCAGGGCAGGGCACAGGCCAGCGAGCAAAAGCAGCAGTCTAGTGTTCATCGGGATTTCCTCTCCAATGGCGCTTTGTTTGATCCAGGATCAGCGCTGATAAAGTTTCGAAACCCCGATGTGGCCTGTGGTTCCATGCATTTCGCTCAGTCACGAAGCGTTAACGCATTTCCCCGGCCTTATTGTCGGGCCTGTGCTGGATCCGGGTGGTGAGCGATGTGCTTGGGCCCCGCCAGGGCCCACAGGATCAGCCCGATCAGCGGCACAAACACGATCACCACCATCCACACACCTTTGCTGCTCGCTTTGCCTGCGCTTTTGCGCACCCGATTGATGGCCCACAACTCGATCAACAGAAGAACGGCTGCCAATACAATCCACGTCGTTTCGATCTGCATGTAGTCACCTCCTGAATAGTCTTTCCGTTAGGTGGGCAGGTGCACGCAGGGTTCATTTAATTTGCGGTTGCGAAAATGGGAGACGGATAATCAGCGCAGTCAACGTGCTCCCGGGCGCTTAATTTCGGGGAATATTCCACCGCCTTTCCCGGCGGGGATCGGGCGCTGGAACTAAGTCAGGCTGCTCAGCGCTGCGTTGTGAAAAAGTGAACAAGCTCCTGCGCACTTCGACACTGTGGGTGCGATGCAGCTTGACGGATGCTGAAACCGAAGTGCTTGGTCATCTTTTTTGCGAATGCGGTTTTGTTGCCTGGCCCTTGCTTGCCCAGCGCGTTTGATAGTTCTTTCAAACGATCCCATGGCTTGTTGAGTGTCTGCTCAGGTTGCAATTCATTGAAGTCATCAATGCCTAGCCATTTGTTCATTGCGACCGAATCAGCTAGAAACCATCCCTCCAAAGCTTTGACTGCGACGAAAATAATGTTTATCCGTGGATTTGAGATGCGTTCTCGCACCAGATCAACTGACTCTTCGTCTTCGAGATCGGTCAGCACAACGATGACGTCTACCGCCTGCTGATCCAGACGGTTTAGATAAGCATCGATATTTTGCGGCAAGAGGTTACCGCCACCTTTGGCATTGACTACAGGGTTAACCAGCAAAAACTCGTTTTCTTGCAAGAACGCTTGGAAGTCCGCCGATTCGACAACGATTTTTTCGCTATCACCTTCAACGATGAATCCGACTCTCACCATGGCAGACCCCCATCAAAAAGATTGGTAAGCCACGCCGTATCAAGCGGAATGTCTTTTTTATTTACGGACGACTCTGAAGCACGTTTGACTTTGGTCTTGCCATCGTCTTTATTCACCAGCCATAGCTCTTCAAGATCAAGGTTGCGTACCACAGACTCGCTATGAGTGGTGATGAAAACCGGGTGATCAACTGATGCATTTTCACGCATCAACTGTACAAGTTCGCCAATAGCCTTCGGATGAATGCCCCGTTCTGGCTCCTCTATGATTGTTATGCCGGATTTCCCTGCTCGGCTAAGTACAGCAGTCATGATACAGAGAGCATAAATTGTCCCATCTGAAATCAGACGCGCCGGGAAGCGAGCTTTCGTTCCTTCTTCTTTGAAGGTGATGACTGTAGAACCATCCAGTCGCTGTTTCTCGGTGGATACGTTCTCCATCCCGGGAACGATCAATTCGATCCACTCGAGAACCTGTTCTCGAAAGTGCTCGTTCTTCTCCAGAATTGACAGCATGGTGGCCACGTTCCGACCATGACTATCAAGAGTCGTAGCATCTGCTGTCGAACTATCTGGCTCCTTGGCTTCTGTAGGGTTAATTCGAAATACCTGGATGTTGGTAAGCATTCGATATATCGGCGAATGGCCTAGCAACATCAGTGCACTCATGTCCTGTGCATATTTAGGGAAGTGCTGCAGGTTTTCACTGTCAGTCAAGGCGATACGTGTCTGATCGCTGCTCTTGCGGTCAATAACTTGAACACCATTAACCTTTAGGCTTTCAAGTACTCGAGGCTCTCGGTGTATTTCGGATATCGACAGGTTGTAGTCGAATGCCACTTCCTCAAGATTTATTCTGAGGGTGAAGGAAATGGTCGTGCGTTTTTCCTTTCGGTGCTTGAAGCAGTGAATTTGTTGAAATCCACCAAAATCCCGGATTGCCTGAGTGGCGCCGCGCTTTACTACCGCGCCTAAAAAATCGAGCGCATCAGTGATATTGTTCTTGCCAGCACCATTCGAGCCGGCCAGAACCGTAAAGGCTGGTACGTCATTCAGGACAATGTGTGCCGCGCTCTTGAAGCCCGTGATCTCGAGGTATTCAATTTTCATCGCTAATCCTCAGCTTTCCTCTGTCACAGTATTTCCGGCCCAGAAACTCTTGAGGTCAGGTGCCCGAAATCAGTGCTCATGCCGTGTTCTTCTCAATTGCGCCTGATTCTATAGACTATTTGCAGAGTTCGCTCCTTGCCGAATCAGTCAGCCGCTAGTGACAGGCATGTTTCCCGGAAACAAGTAGATTGGATGCCAATTTCCTGCTGCATGTCGTCAACGAATCAAGCCACAATCGCTGTGGGAATCAAGACCACGACAAGAGAAGAACCCGCATTGAAAGCGGGTTCTCGAGCTGAAAATTGATCACTGCACCTTAGGCACCTCAAACCCCCGTTGCTCAATCACCCCAAACACATCCCGCACATCCTGGAGCAGAATCCGGGCGATGTTGGTGACGGTGTTGATGTCGTTTTCGGCGTAGTCGGGCAGGCTGGTGCAGGCCATGAGGTTGATGTACTGGAGGACGGCGTTGAGGCGTTCGCTGACGCAGTTGTGGAGTTCGCGGATTGGGGCCTGGTTGTCGATGAGGAGGACGGGGTAGCTGGTGGCGAATTGCTTCATGGGGATGAAGCGGGGTGGCGGATTATTCATGGTCACAAGTAAATCTTCCTCGTATCTGTAAGAAGAGCTACTCGTATCGATAGGGCTGCGAAACCCTATTGCCCACTTCTGTCAGCGACGGGCCCGAATATAGGCAGTGGTTTTGGTGGCTGCAAATGAGGTGTAGGGCTGGTTTTGGAATTTTAAGGTCAAAAGATCGCAGCCTGCGGCAGCTCCTACAGGTGCGGGGTGGCACGGTTTTTTGTGGTGAAGGGTCCGGTTTTTTTGGTTGGCGCGGCTCTTCAGGTGTGGAGATAGGGTTTGTCCCAGGAAATGAGGGTGTCGGTACTACAGCCACTTCGCAACCCATCGGCGGACAATTCCCTTGTCAGAATGGGAAATGTCCTACAAGTTTTGCAGATCAAAATCTAACGTTCGTCGGATGTCAGCTGGCTATCAGCGCATTTGCCTGCCCATCTCATCACGGCTGCTAAGCTTCGTCGTTGCAGCACCCGAGCCTGTCCTGGGCTCACGTTGCGTGCGCAACCACGGAGTTCCACGTCTATTCCTGTCGGCAATCTGCACGGAGGCAGGCGATGGTGATCAAGCGCATGGTTGATTCGAGCGCGGCGGGGGTTCCCGTGCCGCTCGATCCTGAAGAGATGCAGCGCGTACTGGCGTTGCTGCTGGCCAGCCCGTTGTTCGCCAAATCCCGGCGCATGGGCAGTTTGTTGCGCTTTCTGGTCGAGCACGACCTGCAACCTTCAAATACCCCCCTTACCGAACACGCCATCGGCATCGCGGTGTTCCGTCGCGATCCGGCGGTGTACTGCACCGGCGACGATCCGGTGGTGCGGGTGCAGGTGGGGCGGTTGCGGCGCAAGCTCGCGGCGCATTATGCCAGCAACGGCCAGCAGGACCCGGTGCGGCTGAGCATACCGGCCGGGTGTTATCGCCTGGCTTATCAGCGGTTGCAAACCAAGGGCATCGCCACCCGCCATCCGGTTTTGCAGATCCAGCCGTTCACCTGCATCACCCCGGATGGCGATGACTTCGCCCGGGGCTTGTGCGAAGAGCTGAGCTGTCGCTTGTTCGAGTCGTTCGAGCAAACGCAAAGCGTGGCCAATCATGTGTTGATGAAGGTGCCGCGCAGCAGCGTAAAAGCAGCGGAGGGCGGACGCGGCGGGCGCTACAGCTATTGCCTGGAGGGCAGCGTGCGGGTCGAGCCGGCGCGGGTGCGGGCGTCGTTGCGCCTGGTGGATGTGGCGCAGGGGCGGATTCGCTGGTCGGCGCAGTTCGATCGCAACCAGCCTTATGGCATCGCCACCCAGGAGGACCTGGCGCAATCGATCTGCCTGTCCCTGACGGGCTACTTTGCCAAAGGCGCGATCGACGAATGAAAGGGGCAACCCTGGGGTTGCCCCGGTGCGCAGCAGTTACACGGTTTTCCATTGACCGCCTTCGTAAAGGCGACCGGCGGTGTTTTCGAACGTCAGGTCGATTTCGATCGCCTTGGAGCGTGAGGTACTGAACATGGTGCTGGTCTGTACGTTCTGTTCGAACCATACGAGGATGGTTTCAACGGGGGTCAGTACGGTTTTACCGGTGACGACCGGGTCCACCGCCACGTAGATCGGCGTGCTGACCTGATTGCCATCGATGCCGGTGGACAGCTGGTTGATCCCCGGATGGATCGGCGCGTACTCGTTCACAAAGGTCATGGACACGTCCGGGCCGCCCGTGATCGCCGGGCTCAGCAGGCCGTGTTCATCGAGTGTCGAGGTTTGCCCAAGACCGATATTGACGATGTTGGTCGAGACTTTGACCTGGACGTTTTCCTTGAACACGTTGGAGGCGAACAGCTGATACAACGGCGTCCAGCTGAATTCGTTATTGCTCAGGTACGCGACATAGGACTGCCAGACCACGTTGTAGTCGGCGGTGCCGACCTTCTTGGCAAAGCACAGCTTGTAGCCAGACTTCTTGAGCAGGGTCAGGTCGCCGGCGGCGATTTCGATGGTGACGGTTTTTTGCGCCGCCGCCAGGGCGGACTTCAAGACCCTGCCATAGTCCGACGCCTTCAGTTGCGTTGCACCCATGATCGACTTGACGGCTTCTTGCACATCATCGTGCAGCTGCTGGCGTTGTTGGCTGACAGCGTTTGATTGGCTCATGGTGTCCCTCTTCCTTGGTGGTGTGTTGGGCAATCGATGGGTGGAGGGCAGTCAACCCGGTCCATCCATCGAGGGCTTCACTCTAGGTTCAGGCCGCGCATGGGCTAAGTGTCTTGGCGTTACAGGCGGGTAACGGGGGGGTATCAATCAGGTTGAAGTGGCGGGGCGAACGACGGGCCGCCCCGCCAGGGCCTCAGGCTGCCTTCACATCGGCCCAGACGAAGTTCCAGCTGGTGCGCTTGCCCTTGGCAATCTCGATCAGCTTGTTCTCATACACCGTGTGATTGACCAGGCCGGCGTAGGTCAGGGTGCGAGCAGCGTTGTTGCCGCTGCACTCGCCCGGTACGCCGCCAGACTCGAACATGGCTTTTATCATGTCGGCTTCCGACGGGGCGCTGCTCTGGTTTTTTTCAACTTTGACGAAACTCATGATGTCACCTCTTCCGTGATGGGAAATCGGTGCGGTTGAGGGTCGACAGCGTTCGTGCCTGCCGCAACACACCGAAGGCCATACTGTATTGGCCTGCCGTGCGGCGCAGAAGTGACAAGTGGGGCGGTGAGGTAACAGCACGATCGGGGGGACGTATCAGCGAAGTATCAAGCGCGGGTCGATTCAGGTGGAGTTTGCTCGCGAAAGGCCTGACGATCCATGTCAGGGCTTTGTCGCGAGCAGGCTTGTGGATCTTGATTACAGGCTGGTAGCGAGTTTCCCACTCGACAACCGACGCTTGTAGGCACTGTCGCGATTGGCCAGCCACCAGTACAGCGGCGAGGTAATCACCAGGCCCACCAACCAGGACAGATCCGCGCCGTTGATGTGCTCGGAAATCGGTCCGACGTACAGCGGCGTGTTCATGAACGGAATCTGCACCAGGATGCCGATCGCGTAGGCCAGCAGCGCCTGCGGGTTGTAGCGCCCGTAGATGCCGCCATCGACGTGGAAGATCGAGTCGATGTCGTACTTGCCCTTGTGAATGGCGTAGAAGTCGATCAGGTTGATCGCCGTCCACGGCACCAGCACCACCAGCAACACCAGCACCATGTCGACGAAGTGGCCGATGAAGTCAGCGGAGGCACCGACGGCGGCGAAGCAGCAGGCGCCGAGCACGATCACCGAGAGCACGGCGCGGCTCTTGGCGGTGGGGATCCAGCGGTAGGCGAAGGTCTGCACCAGGGTGATCAGCGACAGTACCGCGCCGTAGAGGTTGAGGGCGTTGTGGCTGATGACGCTGAGCAAAAACAGCACCAGCATCAGCGGGCCGATGGAACCGGTGGCGAGCTTGACCGCGTCCATGGTGTCCATGCCGACGGGCGTGGCCAGTACGGCGACGGCGCCGAAGACGAACGACAGGCTGGAACCGAGCACGGTGCCCAGGTAGGTGGTCCAGAAGGTCGACGCCACGGGCACGTCAGCCGGCAGGTAGCGCGAGTAGTCGGACACGTAGGGGGCGAAGGCGATTTGCCAGAGTGCGGCCAGGGACACCGTCGCCAGCCAGCCGGAGATGTTGAAGCTGCCGCGGGTGAGGAAGTCGTCCGTCTGCACGTGGGTCAGGATGTAGGCGAAACCCAGCACGATGCCAATGCCCAGCACCCAGGTGCCGATACGATTGAGCACGTGGATGAAGCGATAGCCGATGATGCCGATGATGCCCGAACCCAGGGCGCCGATGACGATGCCCACGGGTACCGGGACACTGTCGACCACGCCGTGCAGGGATTTTCCCGCCAGCACGATGTTGGAGGCGAAGAAGCCGATGTACATGACGCCGGCGATCAGCACCACCAGCAGCGCGCCGAGGGAGCCGAACTGCGCGCGGCTCTGGATCATCTGCGGGATGCCCATCTGCGGGCCCTGGGCCGAGTGCAGCGCCATCAGCACGCCGCCGACCAGATGGCCGACGAGGATGGCGACGATGCCCCACACCAGGTTCAGGTGAAACAGCTGCACGCCGAGGGCGCCGGTGACGATGGGCAAGGGCGCGATGTTGCCACCGAACCACAGGGTGAACAGGTCGCGCGTCTTGCCATGACGGTCTTGCGGCGGCACGTAGCCGATCGTGTGTTTCTCGATGAGCGGGGCGCTCGTTGCTGCAGTGGTTACCATGACGAACTCCAAGGCAAAGTGAGTACGTGGACGTACTTCGGTGAGCGTCGCGCGAACGACGCTTTTCTTGTTGGAGCGATCATGTGCAATGGCTCGGGATAGATAAATTAGTAAGTTTGTTGCTTCAAACCTTAAAAAATATATGCCGCGCCGGCGGTCGCCTCCGGTATGTTCAGCCTTGACACAAAACCCTTGCGGGCACTGTCGATCCCTTGATCCTGATGTTCTGTTTTCCGGAGGTTCCCATGGCCGCCTACAACCTGCGCCAGCTCAGGTATTTCGTCACCACGGCCGACTGCGGCAGCGTGGCGGAGGCCTCGCGCAAGCTCTACATCGCGCAGCCATCGGTATCGACGGCGATCAAGCACCTGGAAGAAAGTTTTGGCGTGCAACTGTTCATCCGCCATCACGCCCAGGGGGTGTCGCTGACCCCGAGCGGCTCGCGGTTCTACCGCAAGGCCCAGGAGCTGCTGCGGGTCGCCCATGAGTTCGAGCAGAATGCCCTGGCGGACAACGACGTGGTGGCGGGACAGATCGACATCGGTTGTTTTGAAACCGTGGCACCGCTGTACCTGCCACGCCTGATCGCCGGTTTCAAGGAGCGCTGGCCCGGGGTGGAAATACGCATTCGCGATGGCGAGCAGCAGGAGCTGGTGCAGGCGTTGACCGCCGGCAGCATCGACATGGCCATGGTCTACGAACATGACCTGGACAGCACCATCGAGACCGTGGCACTGATGCCGGCCCAGCAACCCTATGCCTTGCTGCCCGCCGACCATCGCTTCGCCCAGCAGGCGAAAGTCTCGCTGCACGACCTGGTGCTGGAGCCGATGATTTTGCTGGACGTGGTGCCCAGCCGAACCTACTTCGTGAGCATATTCGAAGAGCGCGGGCTGACGCCGAACATCGTGTTCAGCTCGCCGTCGATCGAGATGGTGCGCGGGATGGTCGGGCGGGGTTTCGGCTTTTCGATCCTGGTGACCAAACCGTTTTCCGAATACACCTATGACGGGCAGAAAGTCGTGTGCGTGCCGCTGGCCGAAAACGTCACCGGCTCGGGGCTGTCTGCGGCGTGGTTGCGCCGGGCACAGCTGACCAAACCGGTGCAGCTGTTCGTCGATTACTGTCAGGAAGAACTGGCCCGACTCTATACCTGAGCGTCGGGCCAGGGATCAGTTGCTGATTGCCAACAACATCCGTTGCAGCATGGCATCGCAGCCGTGCAGTTGCTCCAGGCTGACGAACTCATCGGGTTTATGGCCTTGCTCCATGCTGCCCGGGCCGCACACCACCGTCGGGATGCCCGCCGCATCGAACAGACCGCCTTCGGTGCCGAACGCCACCGTGCCGAATTCCCGGGAGCCGGAAAACGCGGCGATCAATTCAGCGGCTTCGCTGCGGGCATCGGTGGCCAGGCCGGGGTACGCCGACAACTCACTGAAGCGGATCTCGCTGTGCTCGCTCACGGCGCGCATGCGCGGCAACAGCTGCTGCTCGGCATAAGCCTGCAGCTCCTCTGCCACCCGGCGCGGGTCGCGGGAGGGCAGGGCGCGAACTTCGAAGTCGAAGCGGCAGTCGGCCGGCACGATGTTCAAGGCCTTGCCGCCGCCAATCACCCCGGTCTGCACGGTGGAGAACGGCGGATCGAAGCGCGGGTCATGCAGCTCCGGAGCCTTGAGCCGTTGGCCGATGCGCCCCAGTTCACCGATCAGCTCGGCTGCGTATTCGATGGCATTGACCCCGAGCGGGGCGTAGGCCGAATGGCAGGCGTGACCGTGGATGTCGCAGCGCATCGCCAGCTTGCCCTTGTGGCCCAGCACCGGTTTGAGCTCGGTGGGTTCGCCAATGATGCACAGCATCGGTTTGACCGGACGTTGCTCGAGGGCCTTGAGCAGGGAGCGCACGCCCAGGCAGCCGACTTCCTCGTCGTAGGACAGGGCGATATGCACCGGCAGGCGCAACGAGGCCTGCACCAGCGCGGGCACCAGGGCGAGCACGCAAGCGATGTAGCCCTTCATGTCCGCCGTGCCGCGACCGTACAGCAGGCCATCGCGCTCGGTGAGCTGGAACGGCGCGACGGTCCACGGCTGGCCGTCGACCGGGACCACGTCGGTGTGCCCCGAGAGCACGATGCCCGGCCGGTCCGCCGGGCCGATCGTGGCGAACAGGTTGGCTTTGCTGCGTTCCTGGTTGTAGACCAGCTGGCACGGCACATCGAAGCCTGCGAGGTAGTCGCGGACAAACTCGATCAGCTGCAGGTTGGATTCGCGGCTGGTGGTGTCGAACTCCACCAGCGTTGCGAGCAGATCGCGGCTGGCGCTCATCGATCGTCTCCAGCGACGCCGTAGCCAGGGGACCGGTCGGGCGCCAGGGCGCGGTCGATGTAGTCCTGGACCTGCGGACGGTAGGCCTGCCAGAGCTTTTGCAGCTGGCCAATCGGATCTTCGTCGGCCCAGTCGACCCGCAGGTTGACGATCGGCCAGGTCAGCTCACCGACCACCATGACCGCCGCCGAATGCACCGGCCCGGCTTCGCCACCGGCCGCCACGCCACCTTGCATCGCCGCGATCAAGCGGTCGGCCAGTTGGCCTTCAGCCTGTTCGAAGGCGCGGACCATGGCCTCGATCACCGCCGGGCTTGCGAGCATGTTGCCGGCCGCCACGCATTGCTCGCCGGACACCGCGTTATGGTTGCCCAGGGTTTGCGCGCCGCTGAAGTGCGCGGTGCGGCCGAGGTGGTCGATGGCGGTGATCTGCCGGTACTGGCTGTAGCCGTTGCGGGTCAGCACCTTGTCCAGGGCCTCGGCGGGTGCCAGGCCTTGCTCCATCAGGGCCAGGGTTTCCGGGCCAAGGGAGGGCAGGGTGATGTTCTGCGTCGAGACGGCGCCCACACCGGGCAATAACCAGGGGCAGCGGGCGCCGACAGCGATACTCGAGGAGCTGATGGCGATGCCGAACTGACCGGTGTCGGGGCAGCGGGCGGCGATGGAAAAGGTCATGGGGCGGGTCCTTGTCTGGATTTTGTAGGAGCGAGCTCGCTCCTACAGAAGATCAATGGCGGGAGCGGGCGGCTGGAGTTTGTCGCGACGCGGTCTGCCCGTTATTCGGGGATCACCGCAATCACATCGATCTCCATCAGCCACTGCGGCTGACCCAATGCCGTCACCACCAGCCCAGTGGAAATCGGGAACACGCCTTTGAGCCACTTGCCCACTTCCTGGTACACCGGCTCGCGGTAGCGCGGATCGATCAGGTAGGTGGTGGTCTTGACGATGTGGCTCAGGTCGCTGCCAGCTTCTTCCAGCAGTTGCTTGACGTTGCGCATGGCCTGCTCGGTCTGTGCCCGCGGATCGCCCAGGCCAACCAGGTTGCCCTCGAAATCGGTGCCGACCTGGCCGCGCACATACACGGTGTTACCGGCGCGGACGGCCTGGCACAGGTCGTTGTCCAGGCTCTGGTTCGGGTAGGTTTCCTTGGTGTTGAACATGCGAATGCGGGTATGGGTTGGCGTGGTCATTTGAAACTCCTGAAATATTGGGGGCCGGCGCGGTTCACGCGCCGTGCGGGAATCAAGCGTTGGCAGTGGTCTTGTGTGCGGCCGGGCAGGCTTGGGCCTCGCGTTGGTCGGCATCGCGGTACTCGAGATAGGTCCGCTGGATGGCAATGTGATCGGCCACGTACTTGGCGTCATGCCACACGCCCCAGATGAAGGACGAACCGCGACGGGACTGCCAGGGCAGGCCGAGGAAATACACGCCAGCCTCGCTGGACACACCGCGCTGATGTTGCGGCTTGCCGTTGTCGTCGAAGGCGTCGACCTGCAGCCAGCTGTAGTCCACGGCAAAACCGGTGGCCCAGATGATCGACGTCACGCCGGCCTTGGCCAGGTCGAGTTCGAGGATCGGGTTGGAGACACAGTCCGGCTCCGGGAAGGTATGGCGCGCTTCGGGTTCTTCCGGCAGGTCCAGGCCATTGCGTTCGATGTAGGCATCGGCGGCGTCGAGCAGGGCCAGGTAGTTTTCATCGCCCCGGGCCAGGTTGTCCGCCAGGTTCGCCTGGAAGGTCGCCACGCTGCCGTTGAACGATTGGGTCAGGCCCACCAGCACCATGCCGGCATGGGCCAGGCCACGAAAATCCACGGTGCGGCCACCCTGGGCGCCGCTGACGGCGATGGTCACGTGTTCACGGCCGGGTTTCATCGCGGCCTGGTCCCACTCGCCCAGCACCCCCAGCCACCAGCAGAAATCACGGTTGCGATAGGCGCGGGGCGGGCGATCGTGGGCGCCCACCGACAGGTAGACCTGCTTGCCGGAGCGCTGCAATTCATCGGCGATCTGCACGCCCGAGGAACCGGCGCCCACCACCAGCACGGCACCCTCGGGCAATTGCCCGGGATTGCGGTAGTCGGCGGAGTGGATCTGCAGCAGTTGCGCATCCTTGGGGGCGATCGGCGGGATCACCGGACGCTGGAACGGGCCGGTGGCCGCCACCACGCGGCTGGCCTCGATCACGCCTTGGGAGGTCTCGATGGTGAAACCCGGGCGACCGACGTTGCGCTCGACCTTCTTCACTTCCACGCCGGTGCGGATCGGCGCCTTGAACTTGCGGGCATAGGCTTCGAAGTAATCGGCCACGCGCTCCTTGGGGGCAAAACCATCGGGGCTGATGTCGTCGAATTCCAGGCCGGGAAAACGGTCGTGCCAAGCCGGACCATTGGCCACCAGCGAATCCCAGCGGCCGGTGCGCCAGCGCTCGGCGATACGATTGCGCTCCAGCACCAGGTGCGGCACGCCGAGCTTGCTCAGGTGTTCACTCATGGCTACGCCGGCCTGGCCGGCGCCGACAATCAAGGTATCTATTATTGTTTTTTCAATGGTCATCTGCTTGCCCTTCGAAGTTGGTTAACGGTCGGTGTCGACCTGCCATTTCCTGGGCTCAAGACTAGGGATCAGCCTGATATCGGTAAAATATTATTAAGCTGGCATTTGAGTATAAATAATTGATGCAGAGGGTTTGCCCGGGCGGATTGGAGGGGGAGTGCGCAGCCCGTCGGAGAAGAAAAAAGTCGACTCGCGCCCAGTAAAAGGACGTTTTCAGTGGTTTCTTGTAGGGCATTTCTGGAAATAAGTAAGAAATTTCCCAAAGTTGCCGGGAGGGGTGGAATGTGCGAGTGGGATAGTTCATTGTCGTTGTAGGAGAACAGTCATAGTTCCCGTGCGTATATTGTTGCACTCATTTTGACATGGAATTCACAGGCTGTAGCAGGGAAACTTTCTATTCTGTTGGCTAGAGTTTCGAGTTCCTGTCTTGCAGGTTTTAGCGATTGCATTGGCTGTCGCAAAATAATCGGGAGGTGTTATGTCTTCAAGCAGTTTTCAAAACGAAGTGCCGAAGGCCCGGGTCAATATCAAGCTCGATCTGCATACCGGTGGTGCGCAGAAAAAAGTCGAATTGCCACTGAAGCTGATGGTGATGGGGGACTACAGCAATGGCAAGGAGCAGCGTCCCTTATCTGCCCGTAGCAAGGTTTCCATCAACAAAAACAACTTCGATAGCGTATTGGCGGAGTTTTCTCCGGTCTTGAAAGTGGCCGTGGAAAACACCCTGGTCGATGACGCTGGCGACACCTCGGTCGAGCTGAATTTCCAGCGCATGAAGGACTTCGAGCCGGAGCAGGTGGCGCGGCAAATCCCGCACCTTCGTGCGCTGCTGGCCATGCGCAATCTGTTGCGCGACCTTAAGTCGAACCTGCTGGACAATGCCACTTTCCGTCATGAGCTGGAACGCATCCTCAAGGATGATGCGCTAAGTGAGGAACTGCGCGCCGAGTTGGCCGCGCTGGCGCCGGAAGAAAATCGTTAATCCACTTCGGTTCGTTTAAAGGGAAGTTACCTGCATGTCCATCGAAAGTTCCAACGTGCATTCGCGCGGCACTACAGTGTTGTCCGAAGAAAATAAAGGCGTCTATGGCGCGCTGTTTGGCAAGATCAATCTGAGTCCGGTCGATACATTAAGTAGTATCGAAGTATTTCAAAATACCGAGGCACTGTCCGAAGTGTCGGCCGATGAGCGAGTGACGGCGGCCGTCAGTGTATTTTTGAAACTGCTCGGGCAGTCTTCGCAGAAAATCGAGCGCCTGGATAAAGTCCTGCTCGATGAACACATTGCTGCCCTGGATGGGCAAATCAGCCGGCAACTCGATGCCGTGATGCACCACCCGGATTTCCAGCGCGTCGAGTCAACCTGGCGCGGGGTCAAATCCCTGGTCGACCAGACCGATTTTCGCCAGAACGTGCGCATCGAATTGCTGGATATCAGCAAGGATCATCTGGTCCAGGACTTCGACGATGCACCGGAAATCGCTCAAAGCGGCCTGTACGTGCATACCTATACCCAGGAATACGACACCCCGGGTGGCGAGCCGATTGCCGCGGCTATTTCCAACTACGAATTCGATCGCAGTCCGCAGGACATCGCCCTGCTGCGCAATATTTCCAAAGTCGCGGCGGCTGCGCACATGCCATTCATCGGCACCGTCGGCCCGGCTTTCTTCGGCAAGCGCTCGATGGAGGAAGTGGCCGCCATCAAGGACATCGGCAACTATTTTGACCGTGCCGAATACCTGAAATGGAAGGCGTTCCGCGACAGCGACGACGCCCGCTACATCGGCTTAGTCATGCCCCGTGTCCTCGGGCGCCTGCCCTATGGCCCGGACACTGTCCCGGTGCGCAGCTTCAACTATATCGAGAGCGTCAAGGGCCCTGACCACGACAAATACCTGTGGACCAGCGCCTCGTTCGCCTTTGCCGCCAACATGGTCAAGAGCTTCATCGCCAACGGCTGGTGCGTGCAGATCCGCGGGCCGCAGTCGGGCGGCGCGGTCACGGAATTGCCTATCCACCTGTACGACCTGGGCACCGGCAACCAGGTGAAGATTCCTTCGGAAGTCATGATCCCGGAAACCCGCGAGTTCGAATTCGCCGACCTCGGTTTCATCCCGCTGTCGTATTACAAGAACCGTGACTACGCCTGTTTCTTCTCAGCCAACTCGACCCAGAAAGCGGCCCTGTACGACACCGCCGATGCGACCGCCAACAGTCGGATCAATTCGCGCCTGCCCTACATTTTCCTGCTGTCGCGCATTGCCCATTACCTCAAGCTGATCCAGCGCGAGAACATCGGCACCACCAAGGACCGGCGCTTGCTGGAACTGGAGCTGAACAAGTGGATTGGCGGGTTGGTGACCGAAATGACCGACCCGGGCGACGACCTGCAGGCCTCGCATCCGCTGCGTGACGCCAAGGTGACCGTGGAAGACATCGAAGACAATCCGGGCTTCTTCCGCGTCAAGCTGTATGCCGTGCCGCACTTCCAGGTCGAAGGCATGGACGTCAATCTTTCGCTGGTGTCGCAGATGCCCAAGCGCAAGCCCGATGCCGTTCGCGGGGAAGCCAGGTCTTGAAAATCGACCGTCCCGTATGGTCTGCGGGGGCACTCCTGTGCCCCCAGCAGTTCCAGCAACAGGCACGCTGGGAAGCCTGGACCAACGAACGCCTGGCTCACTTGTCACTGGTGCATCCCTGGGGTGTAGCGGCGGTGGCGTTTGACCAGGAGACCCTGCGACTGGGCAAGCTCAAGGCCACAAGGTTGTGCCTGCGCATGCCCGACGGCACCTTGATCGATACCGATCAGGTGGATCGTCTGCCCTCGGCCCTGGAATTGACCCAGCTGCTGTCCAGTGACGTGCAGGACGCCACGGTGTTATTGGCCTTGCCGCTGGAACAGGCCAATGGCAACAACTGCCTGCTCGATGACGGCAAGGTCGAGCGACCGACGCGTTATCGCCAGGACTGGCGCAAGGTGCAGGATTTGTACGAAGGCGAGGCGCAGCAGATCGGCGTGCTGGAACACGTGCTGAGCCTGCGTCTTGCCCACGACGACAACGCCGATTACCTGACCTGCCCGATCGTGCGCCTGGTGCGGGACGGGCAGGGCGCATGGGGGCTGGATGACACTTATGTGCCGCCACTGCTCGATTTTGCGGCTCACCCGGGATTGCTGGCGCAGCTGGATAATCTGTTGACCCAATTGGCCGCCAAGCGTCAACGGCTGATGGGCTTGCGTCGTGAAAGTAACCAGCGCATGGCCGATTTTGCCGTGGCCGATGTGTCGCTGTTCTGGCTGCTCAACGCCCTGAACACCTACCAGCCGATCCTGGCAGATCTCAAGGCGCACCCGGCACGGCATCCCGAATCGGTGTACCGGGAATTGGCAAAATTGGCCGGCGGCCTGCTGACCTTTTCCCTGGAACACGATATCGACCAGATCCCGACTTACCGGCATGAGCATCTGGAAAGTGTGTTCCCCCCATTGTTGCGTCTGATTTCCACGTTGCTGGAGGCCAGTCTGCCTTCGCGTGTGATCGCCCTGGCGCTGGAGGAGAACGGCGACAACCGCTGGAAGGTCAGCCTCAATGATCCACGCCTGCGCGAGCGTGAAGGCGCTGATTTTTATCTGTCGGTGCGTTGCCGCTTGCCGGCAGCACAGGTGCAGAGCCAGTTCCCGCGCCTGTGCAAGATTGGCACCCCGGATGAGGTCGATCAACTGATCAATGCCGCGCTCGACGGTGTGCCGTTGCAGTCGCTCAGCCATGTACCGGCAGCCATTCCGCTGCGACTGGAGAACCAGTATTTCGCCCTCGATCTCGACCATGCCAAGGGCCAGGCGGTGCTGGCTGCAGGGGTCTGCGCCTTCTACGTCCCGAGCACGCTGGCCGAGGTAAAACTTGAACTGTTCGCGGTGTTGCGCACATGAACCTGAAAGCCTCAAGAAAACCAGCCGCACTGGCGGTAGATATCGACGCGTTGTTGCAGGACAGCTACCTGCTGGTGGTGGAACTGTGCAAGGGCGCATCGGCGCACGATGGCATGGCGCTGAAGGACCTTTGCGTAAAGCAGGTCGAACATGTCCGCCAGATGCTCGAGCACGCCGGCCTGAGCCCGCGCAGCATTGATCACATCAGCCATGCCCAGTGCGCCTTGCTCGATGAAACCGTACTCCGTGTGGATAAGCAGGCTCGCGATGCCTGGACGAAAGAGCCCTTGCAAGCGAAGTTCTTCAGTCGCCACCAGGCGGGCGAGTTCCTGTATGAAGACATGCGCGAAGTCTTGCGCGAGCCCGCCCCTGATCCATTGGTGCTGACGGCGTTCCATCGGGTGCTGATGCTCGGCTTCCAGGGGCGTTATCGCGACGCCGACGACCCTGAGCGCGAACAGTTGCTCTGCGCGCTCCATGCACAGGTCGTACCCTTGGCACTCAGCCAGACGCTGGCGACAAAGTTGACGTTCGGACAGGGACTGCGTATTTGGCTGTGGCCGCGTTCGCCACTGGCTCATGGTCTGCTTGTGGGCCTGCTGTTTGTCGGTTGCTGGTGGGGGCTTGACCAGCTGTTGGCCAATCTCCTCAGCTCGGTTTTGCCCGGTGAGGCTTGAGGTGGGACCGATGACGCCGACACTGATGCGTGGTCTCTGGTTATGGGCGGGCGTGCTTTCACTGGCGTTGCTGGTTGTCGTTCCCTTGACCTGGAGCCTGCGCACCATCGCCGTCCTGGTCGTGGTGTGCGTCATGGTCCTGGCCTGGAGTCGGATCGGGCGCCGGACATGCGCGTCAGTGACCCTGGCCGAAAATACCTCGCTGCCTCCGGCCGCCTACCGTCAACCAGTGGTCCTGGTTTGTGGCGATGGCCTGACGGGATTGTTCGGCGCGACGCCGTTGGAACACCTGGCTTTGCGCACAACCCGCCACGGTTGTTATGTGCGGGTACCCGAGCTTGAGCAGTTGCCTGCGATCACCGCCAGCCTGATGACGCTGCGTCCCGAGTGGAGTGGGCAGCTCAGCGTCATGTTCATCGTCAACCCGACCGAACACGTCGACAGCGCCGTGTTGGCCGGACAGGCGCGCGCACTGCGCTATCAGGTCGGCATCGTTCGCAAGGGCGGCGTTGCGCTGCCGCTACTGTTGACCAGTTATGTGCAAGCCTCGGCGGCGGAAGGTCCCTGGTTCAGTTGGGAGGACGGTGAAGTCAGCCCCAGGGTGCGCGAGGCCGGAACCTGCACCAGCCTGGGCGACTGGCAACGGCAGCCTTCAGACAGCGCAACGCGCTCAGCCCGGATGCACACCAGCGTGAAGCTGAACAGTGTCGTGGCATGGCTGGATCACGCGGTTCTACCCCACCTGGCTCCCCGTGATGTGCGCGATCCCGACAGCCTGCCGAGTGTCTGTGCCATCACCTTCGTACCGGCGCTCGCGCAATCAGTCGCGGGCAACCTGTGGCAGCAATGGCTGCGCAACAAGGTTGCACTGCATGACGTCAGGCAGGCGCAGCCAGGGCAGGGCACGTCAATGCCTTTCCCCGATCCCTTGCTGGCGCTGCTGCCCTCGCAGAATCAACGCGCCCCATTGCGCCGCGCGAGCGTCATCGCGTTGTGGATGTTCGCCATTGCCGGGACAACGGCCCTGGCCAGCTCGGCCTGGCAGAACACTCTACTGGTCCGCCAGGTCAGTGACGACCTGCGTCGTTACCACGCCATACCCGTGACAGGACAACCCGATCGGCCTGAATTCATCCTGCGCGAGCAGGCACTTGCGGTGCTGCGCGAGGATGCCCTGCGCCTGGACGGCTACTACCGACACGGCGCTCCCCTGTCGCTGGGACTGGGCCTTTACCGGGGCGAGCGATTGCGCATCAGGCTGCAGTCGACGATTGCCGGTCACCGTCATCCGTCGCTGGCCCCAAGGCTTGCGGGTCATCCAAAGCCGGTGCGCCTGGACAGCCTGTCGCTGTTCAGTACCGGCAGTGCCCAGCTCAAGCCCGGATCGACCAAGGTCCTGATCAACGCCCTGGTCGACATCAAGGCCCAGCCTGGCTGGCTCATCGTGATCAGCGGCCATACCGATGGCACCGGCAGCGCCGAGCAAAACCTGCAGTTGTCCCGGGCCCGGGCGGCCGCCGTGCACGACTGGATGCAGCACATGGGCGGTATCCCCGCCAGTTGCTTTGCGGTGCAGGGCTTTGGTGCCAGCCAGCCCATCGCCAGCAATGACAACGAGGCCGGGCGCAGCGCCAATCGTCGAGTCGATATTCGTCTGGTGCCGGAGCCGGGAGCCTGCGTGTTCCCCGCTACGGGGCCGGATTTGCAACCCCCTGTCGCATAACGCGGCATTCATGTTCAGAGAGAAGGAGCTTCACATGGCAATTCCCGTTTACCTGTGGCTGAAAAATGACGGCGGCGCGGACATCAAGGGTTCGGTGGATGTTAAAGGGCGTGAGGGCAGCATCGAAGTGCTGGCCCAGGATCATGGCCTGACCATTCCCACTGACAATAACACCGGCAAGCTGACAGGCACACGGATTCACACTCCGTTCATGTTCACCAAGGAAATCGATGCCGCCAGCGTCTACCTGCTCAAAGGCGCGTCCCATGGGCAGACCTTCAACAGCGCCGAGTTCAAGTGGTATCGCATCAATGACGCAGGCCAGGAGGTCGTCTACTACACCGTTCTGCTCGAGAACGTGAAGGTCGTAAGCGTCGTGACGAAAATGCACGACATCAAGGACCCGACCAAGGAAAAACACAATCACCTGGAAGACGTCCAGCTGCGCTACGAAAAGATCACCTGGAAGTTCATCGAGGGCAACTACAGCCACTCCGATGCCTGGGACGAACGCCAGAGCGCTTAACCCATTGAACCCGTAGGCATGCCTGCCTGCGGGTCCAGTGTCCAGTGTCCCGTGTTGAGCGTCCGTCCGCGGGCGCTCAGCCAGCCCCGTCGAGCCGGGCTCTTTTTGATTACCAGCCTCACATTTAAGACAAGGACGTACCCATGGTACAGAACGCCTCCCGCTTGCTTCGTCGTCTCAATCCCTACTGTGCCCAGGCGCTGAGCGCGGCGGCGACGCTTTGCCAAAGTCGCGCCCATGGCTACATCAGTATCGAGCACTGGCTGCTCAAATTATTCGAACAGGGCGAGGGCGACCTGACGCTCATTGCCCGTCGCTACGAATGGGATCTGGACGCTCTCTGGGGCGGACTGCTTGAACACCTGGACACACTGCCGCGCAGCGTACACGCCAAGCCACAGCTGTGTGGCAAGTTACAGCAACTGATCAGCAACGCCTGGCTGCGTGCATCGCTTGACAGCCAGGATCACCTGCGCTCAGCCCACTTGCTTGGCGCGTTGCTGGAGTCTCCTGACCTGCTGGCTTGCGAAGCGGCCTGGCCTCTGTTCAGTGTAAGCGAAACCCAGTTGCAGCATCTGTTCGCACTGCTTGATCAACACTCCGAAGAGCGTCCCCAGGCGCAGCAAGCGGCTGCCATTGATCAGGCACAAGTATTGACTGGATCCGCTGCCGTCAACCACGAGGCCTTGCAGGCCGTGCTGGACAGGTTCACCCAGGACATCACCGCCAAGGCCCGGGAAGGGCGGATCGACCCGGTGTTCGGCCGTGACGATGAGATCCGCCAGGTCATCGACATCCTCAGCCGCCGGCGCAAGAACAACCCGTTGCTGGTCGGCGAGCCGGGAGTCGGCAAGACCGCACTGGTCGAAGGACTGGCGCTGCGCATTGCCGAGGGCAATGTTCCGGACAGCCTCAAGCCGGTCAGCGTGCGTACCCTCGACCTGGGGTTGCTGCAAGCGGGGGCCGGGGTCAAGGGCGAGTTCGAGCAACGCCTGAAAAACGTCATCGATGCCGTCCAGCAATCGGCATGTCCCGTGCTGTTGTTCATCGATGAAGCCCATACCCTGATCGGCGCCGGCAACCAGGCGGGCGGTGCCGACGCGGCGAACCTGCTCAAGCCCGCGCTCGCCCGTGGCGAACTGCGCACCATCGCCGCCACCACCTGGAGCGAATACAAGCAGTACTTCGAGCGCGATGCCGCCCTGGAACGACGCTTCCAGAAGGTCAAGGTCGACGAGCCGGATGACCACGATGCCTGTCTCATGCTGCGTGGCCTGAAGGCGCGTTACGCCAGCCATCATGGCGTGCACATTCAGGATGCGGCGGTACAGGCGGCGGTCACGCTTTCGCGGCGCTACCTGACCGGTCGCCAGCTGCCGGACAAGGCCGTCGACCTGCTCGACACCGCCAGTGCACGGGTGCGCATGAGCCTTGACTGCGAACCCCAGGCACTGGTCAGACTCAAGGCCGGGCAGGCGGCCCTGGGACTTGAACGACAAGCCCTGGAAGAAGATGCACAACTCGGTGGCAGTAGCCTTGACGAGCGCCTTGCCTCGATCGATGCGCAACTTGTCGACTTGCAAGACCAACACAGTGAGCTGGTGCGGCAATACCGCAACGAACTCGACCTGACCCGCCAACTGCTTGATGCACGTCAGGCTCACCCCCTGCAGATCACCCTTTGTATGTGGCTGCAACAGCAGCTCGCCGAAGTGCAGGGCGCCCAACCGTTGCTCTCTCTGGACGTCAACCCGCGCAGCGTAGCTGAAGTGATTGCCGACTGGACCGGCGTGCCGCTGGGCAGTCTGCTCAAGGACGAACAGGCCAGCCTGTTGGCGCTGGAGCAGCAGTTGAGTGAGCGTGTCGTCGGCCAGGATCATGCCCTCGCTGCATTGGCCCAGCGTCTGCGCGCGGCCAAAACCGGCCTGACCGAGGAACAGGCACCGTTGGGCGTGTTCCTGCTGGTCGGCACCAGCGGCGTCGGCAAGACGGAAACCGCCCTGGCGCTGGCCGACTGCCTGTTCGGTGGCGGGCAGTCGCTGATTACCCTCAACCTCTCCGAGTACCAGGAAGCCCATACCGTCAGCCAACTCAAAGGCTCGCCACCGGGCTATGTCGGTTACGGCCAGGGTGGTGTGCTCACCGAAGCGGTGCGCCGGCGCCCCTACAGCGTCGTATTGCTCGACGAAGTGGAAAAGGCTCACCGCGACGTACTCAATCTGTTCTACCAGGTCTTCGATCGCGGCTTCATGCGCGATGGCGAGGGACGCGAAATCGATTTTCGCAACACCGTCATTCTCATGACCTCGAACCTGGGCAGCGATGAACTGCAAACCTGCCTGCAACAACACCCTGACGTAACGGACAACACCTTGCAGGAGCTGCTGCGGCCACTGTTGCGCGAACACTTCCAGCCGGCCTTGCTCGCGCGCTTCCAGACCCTGATCTACCGCCCGCTGCAAGTCGACGCACTGCAGCGCATCGTCGCGCAAAAACTCGCCCGGGTCGCCTCGCGCCTGCAACGCCACTACGGCCTGACCTGCCAGATCGACAACGCACTCAACCAGGCCCTGGTTGCCGCCTGCCTGCTGCCCGATACCGGCGCGCGCAACATCGACAGCCTGCTCAACCAACAGATCCTGCCGGTGCTCAGCCAGCAACTTCTGCAGCGCCAGGCGACCCGTCAACAAACCCAGGGGGTGACCCTGGGTTACAGCGACGATGAAGGCATCACGCTGCAGTTCATCGACACACAGGAAGCGATGCCAAGCGTCGTCAAGGAGGCCTGACCATGAGCAACCAACAGCGTATTTTTTTCGACCACACTCGCCATAAATTCGCCATCCGCTGGTTCGACGCCGTCTTCGACGTCCTGGCCTTCGAAGGCCAGGAGCACCTCAGCCAGCCCTTCAGCTATCGCATCGAATTCACCTGCACCAATCAGGACCTCAGCGCCGAGCAGATGCTCAACAAGGACGCCCGTTTCAGCCTGTACCCCGCGCCGCCAAAGCCACCTTACCCAGGCTTTCCAGCGCCGGAGTACAAGCCGTTGCGCAGCCTGTACGGCATGGTCAACAACTTCCAGCGCCTGTCCAGCTCCCGCGACGAAGCCCGCTATGAAATCACCCTGCAACCGCGCCTGGCGCTGCTCGCACACGGCCGCCAGTACCGCCTGTACCAGCAGCAGTCGGTCCCGGAGATCGTCGAGCACATCCTGCGCAGTCGCCACGACTTTCTTGGCCAGCATTTCCTGTTCCAACTGGTGCGCGAATACCCCCGCCGCGAGCAGGTCATGCAGTACGGCGAAAGCGACCTGGCGTTCATCGAACGGCTGCTGGCCGAGGTCGGCATCTGGTACCGCTTCAGCCACGACGACCGCCTGCAGATCGACGTCGTCGAATTCCACGACGACCAGCGTCACTACCAGTTCGGCGTAAAGCTGCCGTTGCGTGCGCCTGCCGGTTTCGCCAGCGGCGAGGACGGCGTGTGGGGCCTGCAAACCCGTCACCAGGTGGTGGAGAAATCCATCAACTTCCGCGCCTATCACCACCGCGATGCCCGGGCCCGGCTCGATGGCGAAGTCGACCAGACCCGCGGCACCACGACCACCACCTACGGCGAGGCCTACCACTACGCCGAACCCTACCGCGTGCTCGGCGATCGCCTCGATCAGGACGAAGACCTGCAAAGCGAAAGCGGTTTTTTCTACGCACGCCTGCGCCACGAACGCTACCTCAACGGCCAGACCCACCTCAGCGGCGCCAGCAGCAGCGCCACCCTGGCGCCGGGCCAGGTGCTGAAAATCGCCGACGCGCCCCAGGCCTTTACCCCCGGCGCGGTGATCACCGGCCTGCACACCCGCGCCGCCCGCGACCGCAGCATCGAAGTAAATTTCGAGGCCATCCCCTACGCGGAAATGGTCTGCTTCCGCCCGCCGGTCCCGCCCAAACCGATCATCGCCGGCACCCTACCGGCCCGCGTCACCAGCGGCAAAGCCAACGATCCCTACGCCGAAATCGACCTCGAAGGCCGCTACAAGGTCAACTTCCTCTTCGATCGCGACCCCTGGAAGCTCGGCCAGGAAAGCATGTGGCTCCGCCAGGCACGCCCCTACGCCGGCGACACCCATGGCCTGCACCTGCCGCTGATCTGCGGCACCGAAGTGGCCATAGCCTTCGAACAGGGCGACCCCGACCGCCCCTACATCGCCCACGCCCTGCACGACAGCGACCACCCGGACCACGTGACCCTGCGCAAACGCGACTACACCCGCAACGTGCTGCGCACCCCGGCGAACAACAAGCTGCGCATGGAGGACAACCGCGGGGAAGAGCACGTCAAGCTCAGCACCGAGCACAGCGGCAAGAGCCAGTTGAACCTGGGGCATCTGGTGGATGCGCAGAAGAAAAAACGCGGGGAAGGGTTTGAACTGAGGACGGATGGGCATGGCGCCATTCGTGGCGGCAAGGGGTTGTTCATCAGTGCGGATGTGCAGGCCAAGGCTCAAGGTCAGGTGCTTGAGATGAGTGCCGCATTGGCGCAGCTCAACAGTGCCTTGCAACTGGTGAATGCCTTGGCTCAAAGCGCCGCCGTATCGGGCGCCCTGCCAGCAGACGTGCAGTCGCAACAAGGGCTGCAAGAGGCATTGGCGCATCTCAAGCAAGCTGGACTGATTGCGTCGGCACCTGCGGGTATTGCTCTCACGACACCGGCAAATATTCAGATCTCAGCGGGAAAAACCCTTACCGCGACGGCAGGGGAGACCGTTGATGTCAGCGTATTCAAGCGCTTTAGCGTGACCGCCGGCGAAGCAATCAGCCTGTTCGCGCAGAAACTTGGGCTCAAGCTGTTTGCCGCCCGGGGGCCGGTGGAGATCCAGGCGCAAAGCGATGCGATGACACTGCAAGCGGACAAGGCGCTGACGCTTAACAGTATCAACGGCGAAATCATGCTCAACGCCGAACAAGGCATCACCCTGGTCAGTCGAGGCGCCTACATCAAGATCAAGGATGGCTCCATCGAAATCGGTGCGCCAGGTGAATTGCGCATCAAGAACGACCTTATCGCCTGGGGCGGTGGTGCCTCCCTCGAACAGGCGTTGTCAGCCATGGTCCTGCAAGACCCCCTCTACAAAAATCCAACGCAGGGTGGATTCCAGGTCAAGGACAAAGAGACAGGCGCGCCAAAATCCGATGTGCGCTATCGCATCGAAACCGCTGACGGCAGCGTGGTGCGAGGAGTGACAGACGGCAACGGCTTCACCCAGCGCCATCATGGCCTTGATCCGCAAGGCATCAAGCTGTTCTTTGAATAATCGTGGAGTCTGAACGCATGACCCAAGCCAATGCCCCTGTCGCTGAAAACCGCACCAGCAAGCAAGACTCCATTGTGGTTGCGTATCACCAGTCGACCCAGTGCTACTTTCGCCCCGAGACGCAAGAGCTGGTCTTTATAGCGGACGCCGAGGCGGGAGAGTTCGAAAACCACTGGCAAGAAATGGCCCACCGGGTGAATGAGTTTCACCTGGCCAAGGAACGTTACTCCCGGGTGTTGGAAAATTATGCCACAAGGGCTTCAACTTCCTCCCTCTCTCCCCTGGAAGCCGAAGCGCATGCCAAGGAAGTGACTGCGGCGGAACATCGACTGGAAGCGGAAGGGGAGGCGCTGCGCGAAAAGCTCGGCAGATTCTCCCTGGAAAAAATGAGCTATGACGATGTCGTCGAATTGATTCCGATCGCGGGGACGGGGAAGAAAGGCAAGCACGGTAGCAAACCCACCCGTTATGCCTATGTCAAGAAAGGTTATTTCAGCAAGAGCCAGGAGGGCCGCAAGCTGCACAATGTCTCCCTGAAAGGCGACAAAAAAAAGGGCGCTGAGAAAAGTATTTACGGCAAGGACAAGCAGGGTAACCACCGCATCGATACGCAGAAGCTCAAGGAACAGCTGACCACTCTGGAGTGGCCGAAAATAAAGCTGGAGTTGAAAGACGTCGTCAAATGGACTGGACTGGATTTTGACCCTGAAGCCTTGAATCAGGACGTTACCTTGTTCGACTGGGCTGAAAGCTGGAACGAAAGCTTGTCGGGAAAGACCGAGTTGGGCAAGAACGTCGACGTGTCGGGGGCTGCGCAGTTCATGCGCTTTGTGTCCAATGTCGGGGCCAGCGCTGAGTTCGACCCGAAAAAGGGCAATGTCGCGGTCAAGGGCGAAGCCAAGGCCAGCCTGACTGTAGCCTCCGGCATGGTTAACCTCACCGCCTATGTGCCGGACCGCATGGGCTGGTCGTTGTCCTACACCAATGCCAAAGGCAATGACTTCGACATGGGCATGTTGCGCCTGTACCTGACGCCTGAGTTATGCGGTTTCATCGGTGCCTCGGTAACGCTCGAAGGGCAATTGCAGATTGTGACCAAAGGTGATCAGCAATTGCTCGCTGGTCAGCCCAACAGCCGGTTACCGCGCTTCAAGGAACGAAGAACCAAGGGTGCGGTTTTCTACAAACAAATGGGCGCTGAAGATGAAGGCCTGCAACTGACTGGCGAAGCCTTTGCCGGCGCCCGAGTCGAGGGCAGCCTCAAGGGTGGCTTGCAATGGCTCAAACCTACACCGCCCGCGGACGTCAATCCCGCACTCGCCGGCTTATTGAAGTCCAGCGGCGAATTCACCGACTTCTGCAGTATTAGCGGCAGCATTGCCGGTTTGGCCGGGGCTGGGGCCGGTGGCAAATTTCACTGCACCTTTATAAATGGGAAGTTCTGTTTTCATGTGGCCGCCAGTTTGTGTTGGGGATTGGGGGCTAAGGGCGGGCTTATTTGTGAGGTGGGTACGAGTACGATTGTAGAGTTTGGAGCATGGTTGGTCTATCAGTTATATCGGTTGAATTATAGTTATTTTGATTTGATCGATAGGGATGCATTTAGAACGTACAGTAGGTACTGCGTCATGCAAATGGATGATATGCAAAGCGACATTTATGCAGGATTTATGACGCTAGGGGAAAGTATCAAGTCTGTTGAGTATGAATTCAAAGATCGCATAAACTCTATTGTAGATGAAAGCAAAACGAATACAGATGCCTCGAAGCGACGCAATCAACTTGCTGCTAGTATTAATACCAATGCCACAAAGTTATTGAGCTACACCCCGGAGGCAAAAGGGATTTTGCTTTACCTTCTCACTCGTCATGGTATTTGGGACCATCTCGATCCGTACAATTATGGTAAGGGGTTGATACCCGATATCTACCAAGATCGTAAGGAAGCGGTGATCTGGTTACTCAGAAGCATCCAGACCCACGACGAGTGGCGCAAAGTATTTTGTCGCATGACGCCTCATGGCTCTAGCTTGGCAGGAGCCGAAGATGAACTCCTGATAACCCAGCAACAGGAACAGAAATTAGTGGATTTTCTGCGGGAGGGGCTCAATCGTGATCAGGATTTGCATAAGGCGAAACGTGAACTGTCCATTATTTATGAACGGATAAGGCCCGGTGCTGTTTGGGGGTATGCGCTGGCCATGAACGACACGCCCTATTATCAAAATAATTCTCTCGATCATCACCGTTTTCCCGAAGGTTGTACTTTTGGTCCGTGTGAAGCAGAGACGGGTCGATGGGCTTGATACAAGGAGTTTTTATGATAAGGCTGCAAATTACAATAATATTTCTTGTTTTTATAATGCTGGGTTGTGAGCAGGATGCCTTGTCCTTGAGTACGACAGAGAACAATGTATCTTCGCGTGAGCTGCAAAGTTTCATTAAAAAGATTAAAAGCAATCTCGTATTTGTTGAGGGCGGGGAATTCCTGATGGGCGATTATGGCGTGGAGTACGGTCCTGAAAGGCTACCCTACGACTCGGATAAGGATAGTAAACCGCTGCATAAAGTTGAGCTGAGTAATTTTTCAATCAATAAATTCAAAATTACCAATCAGGAATATCAGCTTTACCTAAGTTTCAACGGTCTGCTGCTCCGCCAGGATGCCGGAGATAAGTTTGCCGTTGTCAGTGGCGCCCCAAACACCCCGGCGCACTTGGATTGGTTTGAAGCGGAGAAATATTGCACTTGGCTGGCAAATATCAGCGAACAACCGTTCGGATTGCCAACCGAAGCCCAGTGGGAATATGCAGCACGAAGTCGTGGGCGATTTTTAATGGTGGCTACTGATGATGGTACTTATAAGGTGACTGATGACGTTATAACTGAAGAGTGGGGGAGTGGACCCAAAGGCATTAATATTTCAACCTCATGGGACCGTGAAATATTCGCCAAAGAGATGGGGTGGGAGACTAGTACTCTGACATCATTGCCCGTGGATAAATTTCCACCCAATCCACTGGGTATTTATTCGATGTCCGATAATGGATTTGAGTGGGTTAAGGACTGGTATGACCCAACCTATTACCAAAACTCTCCACTCAAGGACCCTCAAGGTCCGAGCGCCCCCGTGTATAAGGATCCTCCTTCAAATTACAAATATGCCAAGGTGCTCCGAGGCAAGGATTATGCAAATCCGCAGTGGGGAGGTGCAGTAAACGTACACAGAAGCTATAGAAGTCCAGATGCGACTATGGCTGCCCTGTCTAATAGGGGAGAGCGCTTGGTGCTTGGTGATAAAACAGCTCGCTGCATAGTCAATCATCCACATCCTATTAAATGACGACTTGAAAAAAACCAAATCAGGGCAGTGATTTAATGAGCAAGCTAAAATCAGTTGTATGCGTTTTTCTTTTGTTTGCAGTTGCGGGTTGCGAGCGAAGTCCTGAGTTGTCGAATACTTCCTTTGAAGAAAGATCTTCGCAGGATTTTCAGGCTTTTATTAAGGGAATAAAAAGCAACCTCGTATTCGTAGAGGGTAGTGAGTTCTTGATGGGGGATTACGGCGTGCAATACGGCCCGGAAAAGCTTTCGTATGACTCGGATAAAGACAGCAAGCCATTGCATAAAGTTGAGCTAAGTAGCTATTTGATCAATAAGTACAAGATTACCAATGAGGAGTTTCAATTTTATCTGAAGAGCAATGGTTTAGTGCTTCGTCAGGATGCTGGTAATGATTTTAAAATCATTAGTGCAGCGCCCACCACCCCTGCACATATGGACTGGTTTGAAGCTGAGCAATATTGCAGTTGGCTGGCAGATATCAGTGGATTGCCTTTTGGATTGCCGACTGAAGCCCAATGGGAGTATGCGGCGAGAAGCCGTGGGCAATTTTTAATGGTTGCAACTGATGACGGAACTTATAAGGCGACTGATGATGCAGTAACCGAAGATTGGAAAGATGGTCCCAAGGGAATCAATATTTCAAGTTCATGGGATCGCAAGATTTTCGCCAAAGAAATGGGTTGGAAGACCGGTACTTTCACACCACTCCCTGTCGATAAATTCCCTCCCAATCCGCTTGGTCTCTATGCAATGTCCGATAATGGATATGAATGGGTCAAGGATTGGTATGATCCAAATTATTATCAGTATTCACTGCTTAAAGACCCCCAAGGTCCGATAGGGCCGGTTTATAAAGACGATCGGTCGAATAATAAGTACGCCAAAGTACTGCGTGGTCAGGATTTCGCCGATCCGCAATGGGGGGAGGCGTAAACGTACACAGGAATTATAAAAATCCAGATGGTGCTGAGCCTGGTTTTTCAAATTTGGGGGATCTATTGATTTTTGTGAATAAAACCGCCCGCTGCGTAGTCAATCATCCGCAACCCATTAAGTGAGCGTGCAGGTATTTTATTCAACGGTGACATTGCTCCGTTGGCTACATATGGAGTGACACTATGCGTCACTGCATCGTAGGTGCTCGCTGGTAATTAGTTCAAGGAAAAAATATGAAAGTCTTGTCCATCATCAAATACACGTTCTCAATCGTGGGGATTGCCCTGCTTTTAGGTGCGGGGACGTCTTACAGCAATACATAGCTGGATATAAGATCAAGGTGCTGTTGGGGCGCGGTAATCCAAGCAATTATCATGGCGATATTTCATTCCTTCCCAAGTTCAATAACTAATTCGCTAGCTGTCTAGATGAACTGGAGGTTCTATGCAAGTTGTTATTCGCCTCGGCGACAAGTTGTCTTCTGATGGGGAGGTGATTTCCGTCGCTGAGGGCATGAGTTTTATGGGACGGGGCATTGCCTGTGTGGGCGACAAGGTTCGCTGCCCGTTGCCCGGGCACGGGGAGAACGCAATTGCCGAAGGGGATGCCGGGTCCACCTGGCAGGGGCGACCCATGGTTTTGCATGGACATCGTTGTGATTGTGGTTGCACCTTGATCACGTCGTTGCCCCAGGCAGGGAGGCTGTAACGTGCCTGTCGATCTTCGAGCCTTGCCCGAAAAGCGCGTGCTGCCGACACGGCCTCGCCTATGGCGGTGGTGCCTGGTGGTGCTGCTTTGTGCCTTACTGGGCGCCAGCCTGGTGATTTTGCTGTGGCCGCAAGACCTGTGGCAGATGCCCTTGTGGTACTGGTGTTGCGTCCTGGTTTTTCCCGCGATCACCGGATTGTTGCTGTTTGCGTTGCGACGTTTGATTTATGAGCGTCAGCATGACTTTGCGCAGAGCTGGAACCTGAGTCGTAGCGAGCTGGAGCGGGCGCTGATTCAACAAGGACAGCGTTCGATAGCCGTGTTGGCAACGTCCTACTGCACGGCGGCGGGTTGCAACCAATTGGCTCGCGCGCTGCGCGGCGGTAGCAAGCCGCTGCAGCCCACTTATCTGACACAACCCGCGACCACGATGCGCTTGAGCCAGTTGGCGCCCGAGCCGAGATTTTATACGGAACAAGAGTACACGGAGCGTTTAACGGCTTATGTTCATCAGGTCATGCGCGGCCTTGATGAGGACTTGCAGCGTTTTGCGGGTACTACACCAGTTTGCGTTCGTATAAGGCATAACCAGGAAGTTAGCGACGAAAGGATCTTGTCGCTTTGGCGTGAATGCCTAGGTGAGGTGCTGGTTGTGGAACATGTGTGGTTGGCGAACCAGGACGACGGTTTGCTTTGGCTGGATACCTGGCTCGACGACCCCTCGCCGTGTCCGTTGATGCTGTCGCTTGAGCTCAATTTTTTTCAACAGCCTACCGCCGAACAGGCCGAGTCTGTTTCTGTCCTGTTGCTTGCACAACCTGAATGGTGCGCCAGGGAAAACCTTGCGCCGGCATCTTGGGTACACCGACCGGTTTCCATGACCGGGCAGGCCGAGTCCTTACAGGACGTACTCCTTTGGGGTCGCGTTCAGGAAGACAACTCGCCGCTGTTTGCCTGGCAGACACAAGTGCCTTCCGATCATTTGTGCCAGGTGAGCATTGCAATGAGCGCTGCCGGGCACCTGCTAAATGTTGAAAGGAGCCAGTCACTGGACCATTCGCTTGGATTGCCGGGGTGTGCAGTGGGCAATTTGGCACTGGTCGTCGCCAGCGAAAACGCGCGCACCGAGCGCCAACCTCAACTTGTAATGATGCAGGACACTTCGCCGCAATGGTGCGTTGTGCGGCCCGCTGGATGATCGGGGATAAGGATTAATCATGAAACAAGTCAGTGTCTGGATTGTAGTGCTTTGTTTGGGAATTATCGGTGGGCTGCTGATCTGGGTGGAGAACCCGATCCTTTCTGTAAATAATGGGCTCGAAAGGGTGACTTTCTCCGCTTGGCTGCTCGCCGGATGTCTGGTGATCTTGTTTCTCGAAAGTCTGGGAGCGCTGGCTACCAGAAAGCTGGGGACACTGGAGTTCATAGCGTGGGCACGGGAAAAATTCGGTGCAGGAGCCCCTCGATCGAGCTGCGATAACGTTGAACGGGACGGGCTCGATTATTACCTGCGCGAACATCACGGCCATTTCTGGCGCCACAAAGTCCGCCTGCTACTGGTCGCCGGCGAACCCGATCAGATCAACGCCATCGCCCCCCATCTGAAAGATAAAAAATGGCTCGCAGGCCACGACACCATCCTGCTCTGGGGTGGCAGCACCCAAACCAAATTCGATGATGGCCGCGTCACCCCGTGGCAAGGCCTGAGCCGCTGGCGTGCCCTTGACGGCGTGATCTGGGCCCTGAACGCACAACAAAGCACCGACACTGAGGCGATGGACAACGGTGTGCGTCACCTGCAAGACCTGGCCCGCCAGCTGCGCTGGCAGTTGCCGCTGCACCTGTGGCAGGTCTGCGACAGTGGATGGGATCAGGACAAACGCCCCACCCAGGCGGTCGGTTGTCTGCTGCCGTCCGATGTGACGCCGCAGGCGCTGGAGAGCGGGTTGGAGAGCTTGGTGTTACCCCTGCGCGACAACGGTTGGGCGCAAATCCAGGGCACCATGCGTCATGACTTCCTGCTGCGTCTGTCCCGTGATTTGCAGGTCGAGGGCATAGCGCGTTGGCGGCAGGCGCTGGCGCCGTTGTTCCGGGTGTTCGCCCGGAGTCTGCCGCTGCGCGGGTTGTGGTTCAGCCTGCCGCTGCCGGGCAGTAAAGACACTGAAGTAAAAAAAGATCACCTTTGGTACGCCATGCCGCCTTGGGACGGCGTGCTCGGTGACAAGACCGTGCTCCATCGCCGCCTCGGCTGGGGCGTCACGCGAGTGGGTTATTCACTGGCGCTGGGGCTGGCGCTGATTTGGAGCGCCGGCATGCTACTGTCCTTCGCCACCAACCGCGTGCACATCGCCCAGGTGCAAACTTCGCTGGCGACCTTGCAGCAATCATCAACCCCTGACGAACAATTCCTCGCCCTGAATGACCTGACCCGCGAACTAGGTCGCCTGGAATACCGCGTCACCCACGGCACGCCCTTGTACCAACGCTTCGGCCTGAACAAAAATCCGGAACTGCTGCAAATGCTCTGGCCCACCTACGTCGAGGCCAACCAGCGCCTGCTGCGTGACCCTGCCGTGGCCAGCCTGCAGCAACAACTCACTGCCCTGATCAAGCTGCCCGCCGACAGCCCCGAACGCCTCAAGCGCGCGCCGCAGGCCTACGAACAACTCAAGGCCTACCTGATGCTGGCGCGCCCGCAAAAAGCCGACGCGGCCTTTCTGGTCAAGGTCCTGGGCCCGCTCGAGCCGAGCGGCGCCGGGGTCTCGCCAGGGCTGTGGCACGGCCTGTCGCCGACGCTCTGGCAGTTCTACGGCGAGCAACTGGCGGCGCACCCGGACTGGCGCATCGCGGCCGACCCCAAGCTGGTGGCCCAGGTTCGTCAGCTGCTGCTCGGCCAGTTGGGCCAGCGCAATGCCGAAGCCAGCCTGTATAAAACCGTCCTCGATGAGGCCGTCAACCATTACCCGGCGTTGAACCTGCAACAGATGGTCGGCGACACCGAGGGACGGGCGCTGTTCGTCAGCACGGCCAACGTGCCGGGGGTGTTCACCCGTCAGGCCTGGGAGGGCCAGGTGCGCCCGGCCATCGACGCCATCGCCGAGGCGCGGCGCGAGGAGATCGACTGGGTGCTCAGCGACCAGCCCGGCGACATCGCCGCCGAGCTGACCCCGGACATGCTGCGCGAACGCCTGACCCGGCGCTACTTCCAGGACTACGCCAGTGCTTGGCTGAAGTTCCTCAACCGCGTGCGCTGGCAGCCGGCCAACAGCCTGGGCGAGGTGATCGACCAGTTGACCTCGATGAGCGACGTGCGCCAGTCGCCGCTGATCGCCCTGATGAACACTCTGGCTTATCAGGGGCAAGCCGGCACTCGGACCCAGGCGTTGGCCGACTCGCTGATCAGTTCGGCGCAAAAGCTGATCGCCCAGGCCCCAGGGCCGTTGATCGAGCAGCAATTGCAGGGACCGAAAGGCCCCCTGGATGCCACCTTTGGTCCGCTGCTGGCCCTGCTCGGCAAAACCCCCGAAGGCCAGGACGAGCGCGAACGCCTGAGCCTGCAAGCCTTCCTCAACCAGGTCACGCGCACTCGCCTGACCCTGCAGCAGGTCAACCATGCCGCCGACCCGCAGGACATGACCCAGACCCTGGCGCAGACCGTGTTCCAGGGAAAAAGCATTGACCTCACCGACACCCGCGCCTACGGCAGCCAGCTCGCCGCCAGCCTCGGCGCGGAGTGGGGCGGCATCGGCCAGACCCTGTTCGTGCAGCCGCTGGAGCAGGCCTGGCAGCGCGTCCTGCAACCTTCGGCCAGCAGCCTCAACCGTCAGTGGCAACGGGCGATCGTCAGTGAATGGGACGCAGCCTTTACCGGCCGCTATCCGTTCGCGGCCACCGCCAGCGACGCCTCGTTGCCGATGCTCGGGCAGATCATCCGCGCCGACTCCGGGCGTCTCGAGCAATTTCTGCAGCGCGAGTTGGGCGGCTTGCTGCGCAAGGAAGGCAGCCGCTGGGTGGCCGACGCACAACACAGCCAGGGCCTGCGCTTCAACCCGCAGTTCATCCAGGCGATCAACCAGCTCAGTCACCTGGCCGACGTGCTGTTTACCGACGGCGGCATGGGCCTGAGTTTCGAACTGCAAGGCAAACCGGTGCGCGACGTGGTGCAGACCACTTTCACCCTCAACGGCGAACAGCACGAGTACTTCAACCAGAAGGAAAGCTGGCAGCGCTTCAACTGGCCGGGTCGCAGCCAATACCCCGGCGCGAGCCTGACCTGGACCAGCGTGCGGGCCAACGAACGCCTGTTCGGCGACTACCCGGGCACCTGGGGCCTGATCCGCCTGCTGGAGCAAGCCCAAGTCACGCCACTGGATGACGGCGACAGCCGTTTTCGGATGGTGCTCAAGGCGCCCGATGGCATTGGCCTGACCTGGTATCTGCGCACCGAACTGGGGGCAGGGCCGATGGCGTTGCTCAAGCTGCGTGGCTTCAAGTTGCCAGCGCAGATCTTTCTCGGCAAGGACGAAAAAGCCGTGCCCTATGCACTGAATGGAAGGTTTGAATGAGCCTGGACAGATTGATCGAACGTTGCCTCGGGGAGCGGGATGCCGTGGGCCTTGCCCGGGCGCAGGCAGGGCACTGGCAATCCTGGTTGCAGCCGATCAGCGCGGACTTGCCCGCCGGGGAAGATCCGGCCTGCGATGATGATTTCCAGCGCATGCGTGAGGAGGTCAACAAGCTGTCCGGGGCCGACGTCGAACAGGTCATCCAACTGGCGCAGACGCTGCTGGCCGGATCGTGCAAGGATCTGCGGGTGGTCACTTATTACATCTGGGCACGCTTGCACAGGGATGGCGAAGCGGGTTTGGCCGACGGCCTGAACCTGTTGGCCGCAATGCTGGAACGCTACGCCGTCCAGGTGCTGCCTGCGCGTCCCAACAGCCGCAAGATGGCGCTGGAGTGGCTGGCGAGCAGCAAGGTGCTCGACACCCTGTCGCGCTACCCCGAAGTGGTCAAGAACGAGGCCGAGCGTACGATGGCGGCGCTGGCCTGGCTGGAGCACGGGCTGGCGGCCTGGCCTCAGGATCAGCGTCCCGCCTTCGGTGTGCTGTATGCCGCGTTGTCTGCGCGATTGGCGCAATCCGGCGGGGTCGACGCGCTGGTCCCGCAGAACAGCGCCAGCCACGAGAAAAACACCCGAACGGCCGCCCCAGACCCCACGGCCATCAAGTCCGGGCGTGACCTGCTGGACAGCGGCCGGGCGCTGGCCGGCTACCTGCGCGAGCAGCCCCAGGGTTGGCTGGCGGCGCATCGCCTGATGAAAAGCCTGCGCTGGGACACCGTGCATGAAGCACCGCTTCAGGATGCCAGCGGCAAGACTCGCCTGACTCCACCCCGTGGCGAATACCGGGCACAACTCAAGCGCCTGCATCTGCAACAGAGCTTCAGTGAACTGTTGGATCTGGTGGAACGGATCTACGCCGAGGGCGTGAACCATTTCTGGCTGGATCTGCAGTGGTACCTCTACCAGGCACTGAGCAAGCAGCCTGCGCCACAGGACAGCTGGGCCGACATTGCCAAGCGCGACCTGGGCATGTTCCTCGAGCGCCTGCCAGGGCTGGAGGCATTGTGCTGGAGCGACGGATCGCCCTTGGCGGACGAGACCACCCGCGAATGGATCAGCCAGCACGTCTGTGGCAATCGCCCCCAGCAATGGCTGCCGGCAACACCCGTAGCAGCTACCTGCGCAGACCCCGAGATCCTGTCACTCGAAGGCGAAGCCCTGGCCCAGGCCGACAACGATGGCGTCGAGCACTCACTGGCCTGGCTGGCCGCGCGCCCGGGCATCCATACCGGTCGCCAACGCTGGCTGTTGCGCCTGCTGATGGCTCGGGTGGCCGAGCAATACGGCAAGAGCGAGCTGGCCATTCACCTGCTGGGCGAACTGGATGCCAATGGGCAACGGCATGGGCTGGCGGAATGGGAGTCCGAGCTGAGTTTCGAGGTCAAGGCGCGCCTGCTCAAGCTGTTGCGCTTGAAGGCTCAACGCAATGACACAGACAAACCCACCCTGACCCGGCGGATGGAGGCGCTGCTGGCAGCGCTGGTGGCTGTCGACCCGGTACGCGCCGCAGTGCTCTGTGGCTAAACCTTCTTTATCAGGATTCTTTCCATGAGCATCGACAATCTGACACTGCAATATTTCGACGCCGAGATGCGCTACCTGCGCGAGGCCGGCAAGGAGTTCGCCGAGGCCTTTCCGGACCGGGCGGCCCAATTGAACCTGGACAAGTCGGGCGCGCGCGACCCTTACGTGGAGCGCCTGTTTGAAGGTTTTGCCTTCTTGATGGGGCGGCTGCGGGAAAAGCTCGACGATGACCTGCCGGAGCTGACCGAAGGCCTGGTCAGCCTGCTCTGGCCCCATTACCTGCGCACCATTCCATCGCTCTCGATTGTCGAGTTGATACCCGAGCTCACAGAGATGAAGCGCAGCCAGCGGATCGCCAGCGGCTTCGAAGTGCTGTCGCAACCCATCGGGCCCCTGCGTACCCGTTGCCGCTACACCACGACCCAAGACCTGACATTACAGCCGCTGGCGCTGGAAAGCGTGCAGGTGGCTTATGAACCGGACGGTCGCTCGCTGTTGCGATTGCGCTTTGCCTGCGGGGCAATGGCCGACGGCAGCGAGATCGACCTGAGCCGCCTGCCGTTGTACCTCAATGCCGATGCCGCGCTGGCCAGTGCGCTGCATCAGGCGCTGACCCTGAACGCTCAAGCCTTATATGTACGCCTGCCTGACCAGACGGGCCGCTCTTCGCTCGAGGGTTATTTTTCGCCAAAGGGGTTCGGCGACGAGGATCGCCTGTGGCCCAAGGGCGACAGTGCCTTCAGCGGCTATCAGTTGCTGCTGGAATATTTCACCTTTCGCGAGAAATTCATGTTCGTCACCCTCTGCGGACTCGAGCAGTTGAAGCTGGCACCAAATACCCCCTGGTTCGAACTCGAGGTGGTGTTGAGCGAGCCGTTGCCCCAGGCGTTCACGCCGAACGCCGAGCACATTCGCCTGCATTGCGTGCCGGTGATCAACCTGTTCACGCTGGAGTCCGACCCCATGACCCTGGCGCCTTTGCAGACCGATTACCTGCTTCGCCCCATGCGTTTGCAGGACGGCCATACGGAGATTTATTCGGTGGACCGGGTCACCGCGTCGAAGAGTGCCGTGCGCCACGAATACGTGCCCTTCACCAGTTTTCGTCACAAGGGCGGCATGTTGCGTGACGAAGCCCCCGAGCGCTATTTCCATACACGACTCAAGCGCGGCCCCAATGGCCTGCATGACACCTGGCTGATCCTGGGCGGCGAAGGTTTCGATCAGGATCGGCTCGACACCAACGAAAGCCTGTCGCTGCGCCTGACCGGTACCCACGGCCAGCTGCCGCGCAAGGCTTTGCAAGGCACCATGCTCGATACACCGGTGCAATCCATCGAGGTCGGCTTGCGCGTGCGCAACCTGTGTGCGCCGACCTTGCCGTGCTATCCGCCCAACCGCGACCGCTTCCACTGGCGGGTGCTGAGCCATCTCGGCTCGAACTTCCTGCCGATGCTCGACAACGCCGAAGTGCTGCGCGGCACGCTGGCGTTGTACGACTGGACGGGCAGCGAGCTGAATCGACGTCGCCTGGCGGCGATTGTCGAGGTCGAACACCATCTGATACAGCGCTTCGAAAAGGGCTTTCTGCTGCGCGGGGTCGACATCGAAGTCACCCTGGACGCCAACGGCTTCAGCGGTGAGGGCGACATCAACCTGTTCGGCGAAATGCTCAATCGCTTCTTCGGCCTGTACGCCGACATCCACCTCTTCAACCAGCTCACGCTGATCCTGCAACCTACTGGAACGTGCCTGCAATGGAACGAGAACCACAGTCAGCGTATTCCCGGCTGAAAGCCGGCGGTTTACTGGAGGCACTGAAGGGGCGGGTGGCCGAGGCGCAACTGTATCGCTTCTGCCAGTTGCTCGAACGGGCGTTGCCCGACCACCCGCCACTGGGCAGCACCACGTCGCCGGCGGATGATCCGGTACGCTTTCGGCCAGACCCCGGCATGAGTTTTCCCGCCGGTGAATTGAAGGCGATTGAAACCGACGATAAACACCCTGGGCGACCGGCCACTGTGCGCACGCGTCTGTTGGGTCTGTACGGCGTGGACTCGCCATTGCCGACGGCTTTTCTGGACGATATCGCCCAGCGACGGGAGGGGCACGAGGCACTTGAAGCCTTCCTCGACATTTTCAACCACCGGATCTTCACCCAGTTCTATCGGATATGGCGCAAGTACTCCTATCCGGCGACCTTCGAAGCCGGTGGCACGGATGCGACTTCGCAATGCCTGTTGGGGCTGATTGGCCTGGGCATTCCCGGAACGGCCGGGCGGGTCGGCACGCCGATATCGCGCTTCCTCGCCTTACTTAGCGTGATGCGCCTGCCCACCCGAAACGCCGAAGGCATCACTGCGCTGGTCAAGCTGCTGGCCCCCGAAACCCGGGCACAGGTGACTCCCCACTGGCCGCAGAAAGTGCTATTGGCGCAGCCGGCTAGCCTGTCCCCGATGCATCCGGTGCGACTGTCCCAAGGCACACCCCTGGGCTGTGTCGGCTACGACGCAAACAGCCAGTTGCATCTGGCGCTGTTCACCGAAGACCGGGACGAGGCTCGTGGCTGGCTGCCCGGTGGCCCGTTGTACAACGATCTGCTGGCACTGCTGCGGGTGTACCTGGGTTGGCGTTGCACGGCAAGGCTGCAGTTGGCGTTGCCCCTGCACAGCCTGCCGCCACCGTTGTTGGGAGGCGCGCAGGTGTTGTTGGGCATGACTGCGGTGCTGGGCCTGGACAGCGATGCCTGGCAGGCCGGCGAAAGCACCACCATCACGATCAATCTGGGTCGCTATCAAGGCCTGCGGGACAAACCCCGGGATAGGGAGATAAAGCATGGCGCGTACCGTTTATAAATCATTGGTGATCGCCTCGTTCGCAGTGCTCGGCGGTTGCGGGGTGAGCCAGAGCGTAACCGACGCGACGACCTCGACCACACAGGCAATCTTCTACAAGCAGGTTAAAACCCTGCGCCTGGACCTCAGCGGGCGCGCGGCACTGAACACCGCCGGGATCGACATGAATGCGTTATCCGTGCCGACCCTGGTGCGGGTTTATCAACTGCGTGACCGCAAGGCGCTGGAAAGGGCGAACTACGACAGCCTGCTCAGCCACGACGAGCGCGTGCTGAGTGCCGACCTGCTGGACAAACGAACCCTGGTAATCAAGCCCGACGAGGGCGCGCAGCTGAACATCCCCCTGGACAAGCAGGCCCGCTATGTTGCCGTGGTTGCCTTGTTTCGTGAGTTCGATAGCCGGACCGATAGCTGGCGCCTGACCCTGGCCCGCGATGACCTCGATCCGGACCGGGTGCGGGTGATCGAGTTGGGGGACAACCGCCTGACCCTGCGCCCACTGGCCAAGGAGTGACGGATGAGCGATCTCAACCCCTCGCTGTACGAGACACTCCTGCAGAACTTCGACGGCGAACTGGACCTGCATCAGGTCGCCGAAGAGGATCAGTGCACGCTCTCGGTGCTGGACAACCTGCGCCGCATCCTCAACAGCCGGGCCGGCGCGCTCGACCATCTCCCCGATTATGGCCTGCCGGACATGGGCCAGATCCTCCAGGGGCTGCCCGGATCGGCGCATGGACTGATGAGTGCCATGGGCGACACCCTGGCCAAGTACGAGCCGCGGGTGGCCACGATTGCCATCGAGCTGTTGCCCCAGACCCGACCGGGTCATCTGGAGTACAGCCTCGAGGTGCAACTAAAAGGGGGCCAGCGAGTGACCTTCGGCACCACCCTGACGCCAGGGGGCAATGTCCTGGTGCGTCACTTGAAGCGGCAGCACTACCTGTCGACGTCGGGAACTGTTTAACCAAAGGAATGCGCGATGACAGCGTTGTTTGAAATGCGAATCAGGCTCGGTGGCGATCCGGGTGCCTTCAGTGAGTTCAAGGCGCTGCGTGAAGAGTTGGCCAGACTGAGTCATCCGGCCTGCCCGGATGTGGATTGGGCCAAGGTGGAGCAGTTGTGCCTGGCGTTGTTCCAGCGCAACGGTGCGGAGTTGCAAACGGCCGCGGCTTTCGTACTGGCCCGTAGTCACCGCCACGGCCTGGAGGGCATGGCTCAGGGGATCGCGCTGATCGAGGCGCTGGTCAGCGAATGGCCGACCCTGTGGCCCGCGATGGAGCCGGCGCGCCTGGAAATCCTGGCCTGGCTGTTCGCCTGCCTGCAGCCCCTGCTGCGAAGCCTGGAGCTACGACACTGGAGTCTGCCGGCGATCGTTCAATTGGGCGCTGGGCTGGAGCGCCTGCATGCAGGTCTGGATCGACAGGCGCAGCCCGCGCCGGGTTCATTGCACGCCCTGCGCCAGCAAGTCGACAGCCTGTTGCAGCGACTGGCGCAGAGCCACGCCCAGAGCCATGGGCAGACACACGGGTTGTTCGACGCGGTGGCCTTGTCGACGCGACTGCCGCCACCGCCCCAGGTGATGCCGGTGGTGATCCTGCCGACGCCGCCAATGCCTGTCGTGTTGTCGGGCGCCAAGCAGAAAAAGATGCATCGGATTGGCCCTTGGCTGTTCGCGGTCGCCACGACGGTCACCTTGGCTGCGGGTGTCCCTTGGATGGCCTGGCTGGTGAACCCGGACAAGGAGGGCGTGAATCGCCTCACCAGTGTGTTCCAGGCGCCACCCGTTGTTTCCGAGCCGGTGCGTCTGGACAGCCTGTCGCTGTTCGCCCCCGGCAGCGCCGAACTCAAGCCAGGCTCCACCAAGGTCTTGATCAGCGCCCTGGTCGACATCAAGGCTCAACCTGACTGGTTGATCGTCATCGCCGGGCACAGCGATGCCAAGGGCAATGCCGAGCAGAATCTGCAGTTGTCCCACGCTCGCGCTTCAGCCGTGCGCAGCTGGATGCAGCGCATGGGGGATATCCCCGACAGTTGTTTCGCGGTCCAGGGGTTTGCCGACAGCCAGCCAATCGCCAGCAACGACAGCGAGGCCGGCCGCGCGGCCAACCGTCGTGTCGATATCCAACTGGTGCCTCAGGTCGGCGCCTGCGGGAAACCGGGCGAGCAGTTGCCGTCATAGCATCCATTCATTTGCTCGATACCCATCATTAAGGAATGCAAGTTCAGTTTTTCCACCAAGGGAGGAAGATAGCGTGATACCGATCTCGCCATTGAAGGAATAAGCGCGATGAGAATCTCGACCCTGCTGGCTTTTGTCGCCGTATTCAGCGGTGGCATCGCTGCTACCGCACCGGCTATTGCTGCCGATCCGTCCTGCCGTTTCCTGCCGATCGCCGACAGCACCGCTCGTTTGCAACACACGCAAACAGTGGCGGTGCTCTACAGCGAAAACACCCTCAATACCCAGCAATACCTTGAGAGCTACCACGATGTGGCGGTGAAGGGGGCGCAGAATCCTGGGCTGGATTCGCGGATCAGCCAGGCGTTCGTCGACAGTTCCGATCCGCAGCGGGCGATCGGCTGGTTGCTGGGATCATTGCAGAAGGAGTTCGCGGCGGTGACGGTCTACGACAGCCTCGATGCGGCGGTGCAGGCGCATCCGGATGTGGTGGTGATGCTCGACACCTACAGTCGCCTGGTGTCGAAACGCAACAATCAGGTTGAAGCGCGGTTTGTGGCGAAGTTCTACGATGCGAACCTGCAATACATCGGCCAGGCTGCGGGTTCACGTGCCGAGCAGATGCCCTCAGTGTGGGTGCACGGCAAAGCCGCGCCGCAGATTGCCGCGCAGATCAATCAGCAAACGGTGTTGCAGGTGAATGCGTTGAAACAGTTCGATGCGTCGCTGAAGACACTGGTGACGGGCGCAAACCCCAACCATGTCGCCAGCAACTAATGATGAATCAGGTGTGCACCAAGGCGATGGTGAACGAAACCACGATCATACAGGCAAAGGCGAAATTGATATTCATGACGTTTGTTTCCGATACAGGGGTGATGGCGCTCATCTTGAACAGGTCGGACGCAAATAAAAAATTCGGCTTGGTGATTTGAAAGATCGAAAGAATTGATACTTGGCTCGTGTGTTTGTGTTTGCTGCGTTGTTTAGCTAATCTCGAAAACACGCAGCTTCGCGCACAAACAGGCAATAACATGCACGACCAGCATTCCGCAGCCGAACTCCCGCAACTGCGCCGGCAGAAAATCCTCTTGATCCTGGAACGTGACGGCAAGGTCATGGCGGCCGAATTGAGCCAGCATTTCGCGGTTTCCGAGGACACCATTCGCCGGGACCTTGCAGAGCTGGACAGCGCCGGGCTGGTGCAGCGCGTACATGGCGGGGCCTTGCCACGTCCCAAGGACACGGGCAAGGACTACTTCACCCGGATCAGCGAGACCGACGAAGTCAAAACCCGGTTGGCGCAACTGGCGGCGAGTCGGGTCGAGAATGGCCAGATCGTGATGTTCGACTCAGGCACCACTACGCTGCAGATCGCGCGGTTGCTGCCATCGGACATCTGCATCACGGCGGTCACCGCGTCGCCGATGACGGCCATTACCTTGTCCGAATTCAAAGGCA
Organism: Pseudomonas sp. PLMAX; assembly: GCF_046042685.1. Lineage (NCBI taxonomy): Bacteria > Pseudomonadati > Pseudomonadota > Gammaproteobacteria > Pseudomonadales > Pseudomonadaceae > Pseudomonas > Pseudomonas sp. PLMAX. The sequence goes on from NZ_CP064949.1 coordinate 3,115,622, forward strand.
TCAAGGTGATACTGGCGGGGGGACAACTCAATCCTGCGATCATGTCGGCCAGCGGCCATGAAACCCTGCGCTTGCTCGAGGGCATCAAGGCGGATCTGTTGTTTACCGGAGTCTGTGCGATTCATCCGCAAGTCGGTATCAGCTCCCTGCATTTCGATGAAGTGCCGGTGAAGCAGGCGATGCTCGACAGCGCGACCCAGGTCATTGCCGTCACCACGGCGGACAAGCTGGGCGCGGTGGAGCCCTTCGTGGTGGCGCCTTGTGAGCGTCTGCACACGCTGATCACCGAGCGTCATGTGGCGACGGGCAACGTTGAGGATTACCGCAAGTTGGGGATCGAGGTGGTGCAGGCGCAGGCTTGAGCGCTATGTCTCAATGAAACAAAAACTGTAGGAGCGAGCTTGCTCGCGATGGCGATGTGTCAGGCGACTTCAATGTTGACTGACACACCGCTATCGCGAGCAAGCTCCTCCACAGTGGATTGGGGTGTTGCCTCAACTTCGCAGATGACTCAACGCAGTCGCTCCAGCATTTGTAGTAGCCACATGCCCGCCGCCAGCATCGGGTTGCCGAGCAGGTCGCCCATGGGCACGCGGATGTGTTGGCAGGCGGCGAAGGTGTCGAAGTGTTCCAGTTGCCCGGTGATCGCCCGGCCCATGATTTCGCCCATGATGTGGGTGGTGGCGATGCCGTGCCCGGAGTAGCCCTGGCAGTACCAGACGTTGTCCGAGAGTTTGCCCAGTTGCGGGATGCGGTTGATCACGATGCCCATCGCGCAGCTCCACTGGTAATCGATGGCCGCGCCTTTGAGTGCCGGGAACGTCTGCTCGATGCACGGGCGCAACTCGGCGGCGATGTCGCGCGAATCCTTGCCGCTGTAGTTGGCGCCGCCGCCGAACAGCAGGCGGCCGTCGGCGGTCAGGCGGTAGTAGTCGAGGACGAAGCGACAGTCGTAGACCGCGAGGTCCTCTGGGTTGATCTGTTTGGCCAGGTCTCCCAGCGGTGCGGTGGTGACGATGCCGCCCATGGCCGGGAAGATCTTGCCCTTGAGCTTGCCCGGTTCCAGTTTGTGGTAGACGTCGCCGGCCAGCAGCACCTGGTTGGCGTCGATGCGGCCGTGGGCGGTGCGTATGCCTGGCTTGTCACCGTGAATGATCTCCAGCACTTCGCTGTTTTCGAAGATCAATGCGCCGAGACTTTCCGCTGCCCGCGCTTCGCCGATGCACAGGTTGAGCGGGTGCAGGTGCATGTTGCGCGTGTTCTTGATCGCGCCGTGGTAGAGGTCGCTTTGCAGCAGGTCGCGCACCTGGCTGCGGTCGAGCAGGCTGACGTCATCGGCCATGCCACGGCGCAGCGCTTCGTCATGGTCTTTGCGCAAACCGTCCATGTGGCCGGGCTTGTAGGCGGCGTGCAAGTGGCCGTGCTTGAGGTCGCAGGCGATGGCGTATTTCTCCACCCGTTGCTCGATGATCTGGTGACCGCGCCAGCGCAGGTGCCAGATGAAGTCATCGACTTCTTCGCCGAGGGTGCGGCGCATCTGTTTGCGCATCGCTTCGTCGCCCGAGAGGCTGCCGGTGACCTGGCCGCCGTTGCGCCCGGTGGCGCCCCAGCCGATCTTGTGGCTTTCGACGATGGCGACTTTCAGGCCCTTTTCAGCCAGTTCGACCGCCGTGGCGACGCCGGTAAAACCGCCACCGATGATGACGACGTCGACGCGGTGCTGGCCTTGCAGGGTGGGGTAGTCGGTTTCGTGGTTGAGGGTGGCGCTGTAGTAGGAATTGCAGCGTTGCTGAGTCATGTCAGTGTCCATGCAAAAGAGGTAGAGAGCTTGGCGCAAACCCTGTGGGAGCGGGCTTGCTCGCGAAGGGGTCGTATCAGTCACCATCAATGGTGAATGACACACCGCCTTCGCGAGCAAGCTCGCTCCTACAGTGGGATTGCGTATGGCCGACCTGCAGGCTCACGCCTCAGTCAGATACCACCGCCAATCCTGCTCACCCACTTCGGCCATGAACTGCCGATACTCTGCACGCTTGACCGCCAGGTAAACCCCCAGGAATTCCTGGCCCAACGCATCCCGCGCCCACACCGAATTTTCCAGCGCCGTCAGTGACGTCAGCCAGTCGGTCGGCAGCAACTGTGTGGCCTGCGCATAGCCGTTGCCTTGCACCGGTTCGCCCGGATCGAGGTTCTCGCTGATGCCTCGATGGATGCCGGCCAGGATCGCCGCCGCTGCCAGGTAGGGGTTGGCGTCGGCGCCGCAGATGCGGTGTTCGATGTGCCGGCTGTTGGCCGGGCCACCGGGCACGCGAAGGCTGACGGTGCGGTTGTCGACGCCCCAGGTCGGGGCCAACGGCGCATAGCTGTTGGCCTGGAAGCGCCGGTAGGAGTTGGCGTTAGGGCAGAACAGCAACAGCGAATCGAGCAGGCTGGCGAGCATGCCGCCGATGGCCGTGCGCAGCAGCGGGGTACCGGCCGGGTCCTCGGAAGCGAACAGGTTGCGGCCTTCGGCGTCGGCGATGCTGACGTGCATGTGCATGCCGGTGCCTGCCAGATGATCGAAGGGTTTGGCCATGAACGTCGCCTGCATGCCGTGCTTGTGGGCCACGGCTTTCACCAGGCGTTTGTAACGCACGGCCTGATCCATCGCCTGCAAGGCATCGCCGTGTTCCAGGGTGATTTCCACTTGCCCCGGGGCGTATTCGGAAATCGCCGTGCGCGCCGGAATGCCGTGCAGTTTACACGCGGCATAGAGGTCGGCGAGGAAGGGTTCGATCTGCTCCAGCTCGCGCAGGCCGTAGACCTGCGTGTGTCGCGGTCGCCCACCGTCAGCGTCCAGCGCCGGTTGCGGGCGGCCGTTATGGTCGCGCTTGGCGTCCAGCAGATAGAACTCCAGTTCGCACGCCATCACCGGGTGGTAACCCTCGGCCTTCAGGCGGTCGATGACCTTGATCAGCAGATGACGTGGGTCGGCGATGCTCGCCGGCATGCCTTCTTGCGGGTGCATGCTGACCTGCACCGCCGCCGTCGGAATCTGCCGCCACGGCAAGCGCACCAGGCTACCTTCGAGTGGATAGGCGCGGCAGTCGATATCGCCCACGTCCCAGACCAGCCCGGAGTTCTCGACGTCATCGCCTTGCAAGGTCAGGCCGAGAATGGTGCTGGGCAGCGGGCGACCGCTTTCATACACCGCCAGCAGTTCCTCACGGTGCAACAGCTTGCCGCGCGGTACGCCATTGGCGTCGAGAATGAACAGCTCGATCATGTCGATATCGGGGTTGTTCGCCAGAAAGGATTGAGCGTCTTCAAGGGCTGCAAATTTCATTGTTCGTCACTCACGTGGGCGTCCCGCGGACGCACGGATTCAGGCCAGGGCTCGACGACGGATAAAGATCCGCCGCAGGCTGGCAGCGATAGCAAAAAGGAGAGGGGCTCGACGAATCGTGGACGCGATCAGGCGAGCAGGTTGCTATCCGGCGGGCGTGCGGAGTGACGCAGTTTGGAGCGGCGCAGGGCCATGGGCAGGTTGACGATGCGTTTCATGGGGCAATGTCACCCACGACCAACACAGGGGTGGTCAGGATCGAGACATCCAGCAAGTGGTGCTCTGACGGTGAGGTGCTCATGACTCAGGTTTCCAGCAGGGGAAATCGTCGGTGGCGGATAACGAGCTATCCGCAGTGACTGGATACTAGGGGTGAAAGCGAAACCTGTAAACGTCTGTTTTCAGCGAAGCAGGTGCACGCCCAGTCCGACCAGCCCACAACCAGCCAACACTTCGATCACCCCGCGCTTGAACCGCAGCAAGGCAATCGCCGCCGCGATCGCGATCAACAACGAAGGCCAATCCAGCCGACCGCCGAAGCCGTCAGGCCACAGCACATGGTAGCCAAAGAAACACGCCAGATTGACAATCACCCCGACCACAGCGGCCGTGATCGCTGTCAGTGGCGCGGTGAATTTGAGTTCGTTGTGCGTCGATTCCACCAAGGGGCCACCGGCGAGAATGAACAGGAACGAAGGCAGGAAGGTGAACCAGGTCACCAGCATGGCGGCAACGGCACCGGCGACAAAGGCCTGATCGGGACCGAACACCTGATGCACGTAGCCGCCGATAAAACCGACGAAGGCCACGACCATGATCAGTGGCCCGGGTGTGGTTTCGCCGAGCGCCAGACCATCGATCATCTGCGTCGGCGTCAGCCAGCCATAATGCCCCACCGCGCCCTGGTACACATACGGCAGCACCGCGTAGGCTCCGCCGAAGGTCAGCAGCGCCGCTTTGGTGAAGAACCAGCTCATCTGCGTCAGCGTGCCGTCCCAACCGAACAGGGCGGTGAGGGTGGCCATCGGCAGTGTCCACAACACCGCGCCAATGAGGGCCAGGTGCAGCCATTTCCAGCGACTGAAACGGGCGTGTTCGGGTGTCGGTGTGTCGTCGTCGATCAATGCCGCGCCAAAGGATTTTTGCGCAGCGCCGTGGCCTCCGGTGCGGAACTTTTCCGGTGCCAGGCGCCCGCCGAAATAGCCGATGATTGCCGCGCCCAACACGATCAAGGGAAAGGGCACGTTGAGCGCGAAGATGGCCACGAATGACGCAGCGGCGATGCCCCACATCCAGCCGTTTTTCAATGTCCGGGAGCCGATCCGGTGTGCCGCCTGCAGCACAATGGCGGTCACCGCAGGCTTGATCCCGTAGAACAACCCGGCCACCGCCGGCACCTCACCGAAGGCGATGTACACCCAGGACAGGGCAATCAGGATGAACAGCGACGGCAGCACGAACAGCGTGCCTGCGATCACGCCGCCCCAGGTCCGGTGCATCAGCCAGCCGATGTAGGTCGCCAGTTGCTGGGCCTCTGGGCCGGGCAGCAACATGCAATAGTTGAGGGCATGCAGAAAGCGTCGCTCGGAGATCCAGCGTCGGCGCTCGACCAACTCCTGGTGCATGATCGAAATCTGCCCCGCCGGACCGCCGAAACTGATGAAGCCGAGCTTGAGCCAGAAGCGGAACGCTTCGCGCAGGCTGATTGCAGCAGGCTTAGTTTGGTCTGGTTGACTGTTCTGGGAAGGCGTGGGGCTCAAGCGGATGTTCCTTGCAAAGGCGCTTTTAGCCCGTGACTTTAGCAAAGAACCTCGAAGTGAATATCAGTTCTTTGCGGGAAATAACTGCTGCGCTTGTGCGAAACACTTCTCGGCAATCGCCGAGCGCGGCTCGGTCTTGCGCATGACCAAACCCAGGGGCGCCAGCACGCTGGCATCGGGCAAGTTGATGAAGGACAGGTGTTCGATCGGCGCTTCCAGGCCACTATCGAGGGGCATGATCGCGCAGCAAAAACCCTCGTGGATCGCCTGGAGCAACTGGTAGGTGGAATCGCTTTCCAGGATCGGCTGCGGGTCGAGCCCGCGGCTGCGGAAATTCAGGTCGATGGATTTACGATAGTGCATGCCGTTGCTGAGCATGCCCAGCGGCAGCTCGGCGGCATCTTCCCAGCTCATTTGCGTGCCGTCGAAACGGAAGTGACGGGTGTCGTAGAGCAGGCCGACGCGGGTTTCGCCGATCTCGAAAAACTCGAAATAGTTCGGGTTGACGTGGTCGAGGTAACACACGCCCAGGTCGAGTTGGTTATTGCCCAGCCCCTCGATGATCTGGTCTGAACTGAGTGACGACAGGCTGAACTTGAGTTCGGGAAAGCTGCGCGAAAGCCCCTGGATATAGCTGACCGGATTGAAACTGCTGAGCGGCACCAGGCCCAGGCGCAGGTTACCGACCAATTGGCCACGACACGCGGCCGCTTCGGCGAACAGGCCATCGTGGGCAGCCAGCAGGGTCCGGGCCCACGCCAGTACCCTTTCACCGGCCTCGGTAAAGCCTTCGAAGCGCTGGCCGCGGGTAACCAGTACCAGGTCCAGTTCATCCTCGAGGTTACGCAGGCGCATCGACAGGGTCGGCTGGGTGATGTGGCAGCGCGCGGCAGCCTGGCCGAAGTGGCGGGTCTGCTCCAGGGCGATCAGGAACTTGAGTTGTTTGATGTCCATGACGGCACCTGCTGGCGGGGGAAGGGTGTAGGACTGGTAGGCTTGATTTTGAGCGTAGACGATCTCACTGTTGGTTCTGTGCGTCCAATCAGCTGTATTTAAAGGGCAATAGATTCGCTCGATAATGCGGTTGGTGAGAGTGATTAGACAGTGCTTGTTCCAGCGCTTTAGTCTCCGCAAGTTAGTTAATTCCTGTCTGCCGGAGAATCTTGATGAGCGTCAAACCGGATGCATTGTTTGTCCCCTTGAACATTGCCGTACTGACCGTCAGCGACGCACCCCAAATCGGTGCAAGCCTGCGGGACACGGGGGTGAGCAGCGTGAACCTGTGGGAGCGAGCCTGCTCGCGATGAGGCCGGAACATTCAACATCGATGTTGACATAGGCCGCCTTCGCGAGCAGGCACGCTCCCACAGGTTTTGGGTGTTTCTTGAGTGTCAGCTCAACACAAAATCCACCGGTTCAAGCGCCGGTGGCAACTCCGTCACGCCCAGCGCAGCCAGGACATCGCGCTCGATATTGCGCACGATGGCGTCGGTGGGCAGGTCGTTTTCGTCGCGGCCGAAGGGGTCTTCCAGTTCGTCGGCAATCGCATCCAGGCCGAAGAAGGTGTAGCTGACGATCGCGGTGAAGATCGGTGTCAGCCAGCCCAGGGGTTCGGCCATGGCGAACGGCAACAGGATGCAGAACAGGTAGATGGTGCGGTGCAGCAACAAAGTGTAGGGGAATGGCAGCGGGGTGTTCTTGATCCGCTCACAGACTGCCTGGGCATGGGTCAGACTGGTTAAATGGTTGGCCATGAGCGTGTAGCGCCAATCGTTGATCGCCCCGGATTCGTTGAGTGAAGAGCACTGCTGACCCACCTGCAGCAGTATCTGTCCGCTGATATCCGTGGTGTTGCCCTTGGGCATCGGTTGCAGCCAGTCGCCACTGGCGGCCAGTTCGTTTTCCCTGCGTAGTCGCGCGTTGAGCGCATGGGCGAAGCCACACAGGTTGCCGAGGATCGTGTGTCGTTCAGGCGCGTCCTTGATGATCTGGGTTTCGCGAATCATCGAGCGGATGTCCACGATGATCTCGCCCCACGCCTTGCGCGCTTCGTACCAGCGGTCATAGCAGGCGTTGTTGCGAAAGCTCATGAAGATCGACAGTGACAGGCCGAGCAGGGTGAACGGCGTTGCACTGACCTTCGAGAAGTAGCTCGGGTGCAGGGTTTCGATCAGGACGATGGCCGAGGCAAGCAAGGTCACCAACAGGCTGCGCAGGGCAATGCGTTTGGCGATCGAGCCCTTGAGCGAAGTCAGCACGCCGATCAGGTTGGGTTTGGGTCTGACGATCATGGTCTTTCAGCCGCCCGTCATGTTCATGAAGCGAACGACCTGGACATCGTCGTTCACTTCGAAATTGTGCCGATAAGGCTTGAGTTTCATCGCCTCGATGATGGCTTTCTCCAGGCGTTCCGGCTGTCCGGGGTGACTGCGCAACACGGCCTTGAGATCGACGGAGTGCTCGTTGCCCAGGCACAGCAGCAGGCGACCCTCGACGGTCAGCCGCACCCGATTGCAAGTGCCGCAGAAGTTGTGGCTGTGGGGCGAAATGAACCCCAGGCGAATCTGCGGCGCCTCGGCCAGGCGCCAGTAGCGCGAAGGGCCCTGGGTCGACTCGGCGCAATCAATCAAAGTGTAGCGCTCGGCAATCCGCTCACGGACCTGGGCGCTGGAATAAAACGACTCGGCACGGCTGTGCTCGCTGATGGTGCCCAAGGGCATTTCTTCGATAAAGGAGATATCCAGATTACGGTCGATGGCGAAGCTCACCAGATCGTTGATCTCGTGATCGTTGCGGCCCTTCATCACCACGCAGTTGAGCTTGGTGTTGCGAAATCCGGCCTTGTTGGCGGCGTCGATGCCCTTGATCACCTGCGCCAGATCACCGGTACGAGTCAATTCGCGAAAGCGTTGCGGGTCGAGGCAATCGAGGCTGATATTGAGGCGCTTGACCCCGGCCTCAAACAAGGGCTCGGCCAGTTTGGCCAGCTGCGAGCCATTGGTGGTCATGCACAGTTCGCGCAGGCCGGGCAGGGCGGCGATCTTCTCGCACAGCTGGACCACGCCCGGGCGGATCAGCGGCTCGCCCCCGGTCAGGCGGATCTTGCGCGTACCCAGTGCGACGAAGCTCTCGGCCACCTGATAGATCTCTTCCAGGGTCAGCACCCGTTGGCGCGGCAGGAACTGCATGTCCTCGGCCATGCAATACACGCAGCGGAAATCGCAACGGTCGGTGACCGACATGCGCAGATAATCCACGCGGCGGGAGAACCCATCGATCAAGACTCGTTTCGACATGACATCCTCGCCTGGCGCTGGGCGCATCAAATGAATTGTGGGAGCGAGCCTGCTCGCGATGGTCGTTAACGATGACGCGTGCTTACTGGCTGAACGCGGTGCGCTTGAGTCCATCGCGAGCAGGCTCCTCCCACAAATTAAACGCAGGCTAAGTGCAACTTGCGAGGGCGTCCAATCACTATTAATAACCGGTTGATCGACGGGCTCTATGATGAAATATCTTCCCTCTGAAAAGTTCATTATGGCTGATTAAGTAATTGAAAATAATAGTAAAAATGTCTTGATAGATATCTTCGACTGCCCCGGTTGCGCCTGGGGCGAATCGCCGGAAAACGGCATGGTCAAGTTCTGCGAAAACGGCGCCAAGGCGGTCAACTGGGAAGCGACGGGCCGTTTGGTCGACCCGGCTTTCTTCAACAAATACAGCGTCTCGACACTGTCCGAACAAAGCGATTACTGGCTGGAGTATCAGGGCCGCCTGACCCATCCGATGCGATACGACGCCAGCACCGATCGTTATGTGCAAACCTCCTGGGACGAAGCGTTCGCGCTGATCGCCCGGCATCTCAATGCGCTGGAATCGCCGAACCAGGCCGAGTTCTACACCTCCGGCCGCGCCAGCAACGAGGCCGCATTTCTCTATCAGCTGTTTGTCCGCGCCTATGGCACCAACAACTTCCCCGACTGCTCGAACATGTGCCACGAGGCCAGCGCCGTCAGCATGATCGAGAGCCTGGGTGTGGGCAAAGGCACCGTGGTGTTCGATGACCTGGAGCATGCCGACGCGATCTTCGTCATCGGCCAGAACCCCGGCACCAACCATCCACGGATGCTCGAACCGCTGCGTGAAGCGGTCAAACGCGGGGCGCAGGTGATTTGCATCAACCCGCTCAAGGAGCGCGGACTGGAACGTTTCCAGCATCCGCAACACCCGATCGAAATGTTGATGAACGGATCCGAGCCGACCAACACCGCCTACTTCCGTCCGGCCCTCGGCGGCGACATGGCGGTCATGCGCGGCATCGCCAGGTTCCTCTTGCAGTGGGAACGGGAAGCTCAAGCCACGGGTGGTGAGCCGGTGTTCGACCGTGAGTTCATCGCCGAACACACCTCGGGAATGGATGCCTACCTGGCCGAAGTCGATGCCACCGCTTGGGAGCACATCGAGCAGCAATCGGGCATGAGCCTGGCCGACATCGAACTGGCCGCGCGCATGTACGCCCGCGCCAAGCGCGTGATCATGTGCTGGGCGATGGGCTTGACCCAGCACACCCATTCGGTGCCGACGTTGCAGGAAGTGATCAACGTGATGTTGCTGCGCGGCAATGTCGGGCGCCCCGGTGCCGGCCTGTCACCGGTTCGCGGTCACAGTAACGTGCAGGGCGACCGGACCATGGGCATCAACGAACTGGCGCCCACCGAATTGCTCGATGCCCTGGAAAAACGATTCTCCTTCAAGCCGCCTCGGGCGCATGGCCACAACACCGTGATGGCGATTTCGGCGATGGAGCAGGGCCGTTCGAAAGTGTTCATCGCCCTGGGTGGCAACTTCGCCCAGGCCACCCCCGATACACCGCGCACCCACGCCGCGTTGCGCAAGTGTGAGCTGACGGTGCACATCGCCACCAAACTCAACCGCAGCCACCTGGTCACCGGCCGTGAAGCGCTGATCCTGCCGTGCCTGGGCCGCACCGACATCGACATGCAGGCCGAAGGGCCGCAGGGCGTCACCGTGGAAGACACCTTCAGCATGATCCACATCTCCCATGGCCAGCTGAAACCCAAGTCCAAACACCTGCTGTCGGAGCCGGCGATCATTGCCGGGATCGCCGCCGCGACCCTGGGCAAGCAGCCGATCGACTGGAACCGGGCCGTCGGCGACTACGGCCGCATCCGCAACATGATTGCCGACACCATCCCGGGCTTCGAGGATTTCAATCGGCGCTTGCTTCATCCGGGCGGCTTCCACATGCCGAACAGCGCCGCGCAGCGCATCTGGAAAACCGCGAGCGGCAAGGCGCAATTCACCCCCAGCGTGTTGCCCGAACACCTGATCAGCGAAGGCGTGCGCAACCTGGCGGTGAAGCCTCATTTGATCCTGCAGACCATGCGCTCCCACGATCAGTACAACACCACGTTGTACGGTCTGGACGATCGTTATCGCGGGGTCTACGGCATGCGCGATGTGGTGTTCGCCAACGAGCAGGACATCCTCCGGCTGGGTTTCGAGCCGGGGCAGAAAGTCGACCTGGTGGCGCTGTGGGACGACGACCGTGAACGTCGGGTCAGCGGTTTCACCCTGATCGCCTACGACATTCCGGCCGGCCAGGCGGCCGCGTATTACCCGGAGACCAACCCGTTGGTGCCACTGGAAAGCTACGGTGACCGCACGTTCACCCCGACCTCCAAGTTCGTCGCCATCCGGTTGGAGCAGGCAAAAGCGAGCAGCCTCATTTCCACTTCCGCCGCATAAACCTGTAGGAGCCGGCTTGCCGGCGAAGGCGCCCGAAAGAACGATGCATTGTTCAAGGACGCCTTCGCTGGCAAGCCAGCTCCTACAGTTTCCTGGCGGTGCTCGAAAGCCTTTGGCTGAAAACCCACAACGACACCTACCGCGATCTCTACCATTTCTGGTCGAAGATCTTCGCCGTCAACTTCGGCATGGGCGTGGTCTCGGGGCTGGTCATGGCCTACGAGTTCGGCACCAACTGGAGCCGTTTTTCCGACTTCGCCGGCAGCATCACCGGGCCGTTGCTGACCTATGAAGTGCTCACCGCGTTCTTCCTCGAAGCGGGCTTCCTCGGGGTCATGCTGTTTGGCTGGAACCGGGTCGGGCGCGGCTTGCACTTGATCTATTTCTCGGGTGGCCAAGGGGCCCAAGCCCCATCACGAGTATGGGCCTGCGGGTCATTCCGATCATGTTCCTCGGCTACCTCGGCCTGGCCTTCAGTCTCTGGCCGAACATCGTGCCGCCGTCAGGATTGGCGATGGCTACCATTGATAAACATCAAGCGGCATCTACTCGGTGTTACTAGCGCATTGGGTGGCTGGTGTTGAGCGGGCCTGTAGGAGCGAGCTTGCTCGCGAAAAAGCTCAGGGCACCGCGGGGTGACAGGCGCCCCGCGTCATCGTTGACCTCCATCGCGAGCAGGCTCGCTCCCACAGTAGATCGGGTACGGCCGTGGGATGGGGCGATTCATTGCGCCCCAAACATCACCGTCCAGTAAATCCCCGCATCGCTCTTCGGATCAACCGCATACGCCGCGCCCAGGTCGCGGAACTGCGGGTTCATCAGGTTGGCACAATGACCGGGGCTGGTCAGCCAGCCGTCGACCACCTTGCGCACGCTGTCCTGGCCGGCGGCGATGTTTTCGCCTATCTGCTGGAAGTCGTAGCCCGCCAGTTCCGCGCGGTCGCCCGGGGTGCGGCCGTCGCGGTCCTTGTGATCGAAGTAGTTGTTGTTGGCCATGCTGCGCGACTGGGTTTCGGCGGCGGTCGCCAGGGTGGCGTTCCAGGTCAGCGGCGTGGTGGCGTTGAAGGATTGCGCGCCGCACTGGCGGGGCTGGCTGCGTGCGACGTTGAGTTCGGCCAGCATTTTTTGCCCTTCGGCCTGCCAATCGCCCAGGCGTGCGCTCAACAATGGGCGGGCCAGGACGATGCGCCACTCGCGGTCCTGGCGGCTTACGCCGACGTCGACGAACTGCGGGTCGAGCACGATCTGGCAAAAACTTTCCTGGATCGCTTTCATTGCCGAGGGCGCATCCCGCGGCCCGTTCAGGCTGATCGCCTGCACGTTCTTCATCGGATAACCGGCGCTGGCCATGGCCTGCTGCAGGTTGCCGACGCTGGCGGCGGACAGCACCAGCCGTGGGTCGGCCGACAGCGGCGGCAGTTCCGAGGACACCTGGCCGGCGCAACGCTGCAACTGGCCGCGGTAGAGGTTGATCGATTCGATCAGTTGCGACTCTTCGCTCGCCAGCGCGGTGGCGGCAAACACAAGCCCTAGTGAAAACCCGGCAAGGCGCAGAGTGGATGACAGGAAATGCATGGAAATCCTCCTTGAGCTGACTGCGCCCATGATGCGCGAAGTGCCCCCCTTGAACGCAATGTCTTTTTCGCGATGTCGCCTCCTTTGCGCCATCATTTCACTACTACACTGAAGCGAAACTGCCCACAGAGTAGTGCCCGACCATGCGCCACGACTGGATAGCCGCCTGCCTCGCCCTCACCCTGATCGCTGTTCCGGCACTCGCCACCGACCAGCAGCAAAAACAGAAAGTCGCCGAAGACAAGGCCGAGGTGCTGGAGCACAAGGCCGCCGAAAACAGCAGCCCTGCGTCGGCGTCCAGGTCTCAAGCCATTACCCAGCCCGAGGTCCAGGCCGTGGACCCGGCGGGCAAAGCGCCACTGGATGACGCCATCACCTGCCTCGCCCGATCGATCTACTGGGAAGCCAAGGGCAAGAACGCGGCGGACATGGAAGCGGTGGCCAATGTGGTGATGAACCGCCTCGGCCACGACGGTTTTCCCGATACCGTGTGCGGCGTGGTCAAGCAGGGCTCGCAGAGCAAGAGCTGCCAGTTCTCCTGGTGGTGCGACGGCCGTGCCGACTCGGTGCAGGAAGAGGTGCCTTACGCGATGGCCAAGGAAATCGCGCGCAAGGCACTGAACAAGCAATTGCCGGATCGCACCAAGGGCGCGCTGTATTTCCATGACCGGACGGTGAAACCGGATTGGGCCAGGGAGTACACCAATACAGCCAACATCGGCTTGTTCAGATTTTACAAACCCAAGGCCGGGGATGCGAAGTAGTCGCAAATTCACCCAGGCGATCATGAACCAGGCCGCGACCTTAAGCCACGCTAAAGAGCATTCGCTCCATGCTGGTGCCTTTACTGGCTTGAGGATAGAGATGCCTGGTCGGTCTCCATTGGCATCGGCCGTTTTAAATCAACTAGATACAGCTGTGCTAATGCGCACACTCGAACGTGGCACGGACATTGCTCAACCCCTCGAGCACCTTTTCTGGTGCGACTGATCCGGGACGACCCGGAGGCCTCGCGGCTCTGCGATATCTGGACGACCAGGTGACATTTTGACTAATCATCAGGAGGTTACTTATGGCGCCCACGCCTCGTATTACCCCTCATTTCGCGTTCCAGACCCTGCCTCTGGTCGACATTCAGGGACTGTTTTCCGACTGTGCAGCCGCTCGTATCGAAACCGCCGCTGCCCTGGGGCGAGCAGCCTCGCAGGCAGGCTTTCTGTACGTGACCGGGCACGGTATCGATCCGCAGATCATCAACCGCCTCAAACAACGGACGGTGGAATATTTCGCCCAGCCGCTTGAACAGAAGATGAACGATTACATCGGCCTGTCGAGCAACCACAGCGGATATGTACCGGAGGGCGAAGAGCAATTCGTCGAGGGCAGCATCGATCACAAGGAGGCCTTCGATGTCGGTTTCGATTACCGGCTGCCGCACGGGACGCGACCGATGCTGGGTGCCAATCGCTGGCCGGCGTTGCCGGGATTCAAAGAGGACATCAAGGCCTACTACGACGCCGTGTTCAGTCTCAACCTCACGCTTTTTCGAGGTTTCGCACTGGCACTGGGGCTTGCGGAAAATGCCTTCACGCAACGGGTCAACAACCCGCCCAGTCAACTGCGGCTGATCCACTATCCGTTCGCGCCGGATGCGCCGGTGGATCGTCCCGGTATCGGTGCGCACACCGACTACGAGTGCTTCACCATTTTGCTCCCGACCGCGCCGGGACTCGAAGTGTTGAACGGTGCAGGGCAGTGGATCGATGTGCCCTTGGTGGAGGGCGCGTTTGTCATCAACATTGGCGACATGATGGAAGTGCTGAGCAACGGCACCTACGTCGCCACCGCGCATCGGGTACGCAAAGTCGCCCAGGAGCGCTACTCGTTCCCGATGTTTTGCGCCTGTGATTACGACACGGTCATCGAGCCCGTCGCGCAACTGCTCGATCCGGCAACGCCGAGCCGCTACGGTCCGGTTGTGTGTGGTGAGCATTTGTACGCGCAAACCCTGCAGACCTTTCGCTACCTCAAGCAGCGCCTGGCCTGCGGTGAACTGAGCTTGCCGGAAGGGGCAAAGGGCTTGTCCTCATTCGGCCGTACCGCCCGCGCCGGGGAGGTTTGATATGCACCTCAATGAACTTGTCGCTCGTTACCCGCAGCAACCGACCCAAGGCGTTCCGGACTGGATGCTGGGTTTCTACAAACGCCGGGCAATCAGCTTTGCCGATGGCCTGACCGATACCCAGACCCACGTGTGCTGGTTCCAGAGCCGTAACTTCACCATTGATTTGCGCTTGCCGCTGGAAGAACACCAGGTGCAAGCCAAACCGTTGCTGGCGTACAGCGCGGAAGAACTGCAGCGACTGGCCAACTACGAAGGCTGGGAAGCCTTGTGTTCATGGGAAGGCGAGATTCTCAGTTGGCACACCGACACGTCCTTGCAGTTGCACAATCGCTGGCCCGAGCCAGGGCTGCTCAAGCGTATCGGCAACTGCATGATCGAGTTCTCGCCCAGCGGGGCCTATGTCGAAGACTGGCGTCTGCAATTGTCGGCGCCCGGCGCATTGATAGGCCTGCGGCTGCTGGAGGAAAAGGAGTTGGAGAGCGGCATCGTGCGTCATCGAGGGGGGGGATTGATCGTTTGTGGTGAATATGCGGCGCTGGTGCTGGGGCGTTCACATCCGCTCGAGGGAGGTGTGCCCCTGCGTGAGTTGGTCGCTCAATACGCGGATGACCCGCAATGGCTGCGCCGTGCGTTCAACTTCGAAACCTCGGTGGCCCAAGGCTCGCTCGACGAGGGCTACAACGTAACGCTCTCGACCTGTGCCGCGCGCGTGGGGCAGACCCTGATCCCACTGGACGGCTTCGAACTGCAGGCTGACGGCGTTCACGTCATCCAGCGATTGCTGGTTGATGGGCTGGCCTGCGAACGCCTGTTCATCATCGACACGCTGGAACCGCACGTCGGCTACGCGCAAACCACCGGATTCACCCGCAGCGCCGCGCAGTGGCATGAGCGCGAATCCCCGACATTGAGCCGCTATACCCAGCCGCTCGTTTGAAGTCATTGCTCCAACTCATTCATAACCCGTGAGGTTCCCATGAAGGTATTCTCGTGTGTGTTCTACCGTTTTGCCGCCGTGTTGCTGGCGTGTTCCTGTCTCGCTTTCGGTGCTACTGCCGCCGAGAAAAAGCACGAGTTCAAGGTCGCGTGGTCGATCTATTCCGGCTGGATGCCGTGGGGCTACGCCAGCGAACACGGGATCATCGACAAATGGGCAAGCAAGTACGGCATCAAGATCGAACTGGTACAACTCAATGACTACATCGAGTCGATCAACCAATATGCCGCCGGCGCATTCGATGCCTGCGGCATGACCAACATGGATGCCTTGACCATTCCAGGCGCCAACGGCGTGGACACCACGGGGCTGATCCTCGGCGATTACTCCAATGGCAACGACGCGATTGTCCTGAAAAATGGCAAGACCTTTGCCGACATCAAGGGCCAGCAAGTCAATCTGGTGGAGCTGTCGGTTTCTGATTATCTGATGTCCCGTGCCCTGGACATCCACGGCCTGAGCCAGCGCGATATCAAGATCATGAACACCTCCGACGCCGATGCAGTGGCCTCTTTCACCACGCCCGGCGTAACCGCGGCGGCGCTGTGGAACCCGCAGTTGAGCATGGTGTTGAAGCAATCGCCGACGGCGGTCCAGGTCTTCACGTCCAGGGAAATTCCGGGGGAGATCATCGACATGATGGCGGTGAATACAGAGACATTGGCGGCCAACCCGGAACTGGGCAAGGCGTTGGTGGGCGCGTGGTTCGAAACCCTGCAATTGATGTCCGGTGACAACGCACAGGCAATCGCTGCACGCTCCTCGATGGCCGAGCGTTCGGGCACCGATCTGAAAGGGTACGAAGATCAACTGACCCAGACCATGCTGTTCTACACGCCGGCCACGGCCTACGAATTCGCCAGCTCCGAGGCTATCCGCCACACCATGGACAAGGTCCGCACCTTTTCCTTCGCCAAGGGTTTGCTGGGTCAAGCGGCCACCAGTGCTGACGCGGTGGGCATGCAGTTCGCCGATGGCTCGACCCTGGGCGACAAAAACAACATCAAGCTGCGCTTCGATACCCGGTTCGTGAACATGGCGATGACCAACCAGCTCTGATCCGGCAGCGTTTTACAGATGAGCGCGGCGCCAGAAGCATCGCGCCAGCAAGGCATCGAGGCTGAATTTGCCAGGGCCGGACAGCAGCAGCGGCACAAGGGCGGCGAGGTAGATCAGCGGCAGTTTGAAATTGCCGAAACCCTTGTTGCTGATGGAGTAACCCTGGGCCAGTTCGCTCAAGGTCGACCAGTCGGCCGGCCAGTGCACCGCGGCGGTCGCAACGATGGTCACCACGATCAGGCTGATCGCCGAGAACCGTGTGGCCAGGCCCACCAGCAGGGCGAGGGCGCAGATCAGCTCCACCCACATCGACAACTCCCAGTTCAACGTGGCCGGCAGGTGGTTGAACGGAAACAGGAAGCGGTCCTGGATGTCGGCGAACCAGTTCTCGCCATTGAATTTCTCCAGGCCTGACTCGAAGAACTCCCAGGCGAGGAACACCCGTAGGGTCAGTGGCGCTATCCAGCTGCCGGCACGGTCAAGGTTCAGGTGCAGGCCTTTGACGGCCGATGAAATAGTGGCGCTCATGGTTGATTTCCTTCGAGGCAGGGAAGTCGGGCGGTGGGGTGCCCGTTGAGATGTATTTCATCAACCGGGTGTATCTGCGGTGTGTCGTTTGTGCGGGGAAATGAAGGCGTGGTGTGTCTGGGGTGGGGCTGTACACACTTTGATACGTAACCAGGTGCAACACTGGGCAGCTGTCTTGGGCGATGGGGGCGGCGGATGACGCTCGGGGACTTTTGCTATACATTTTCCGCCCGCCCTTTGCATGGTGATACCGCTTCATGTCTCTTGCGCTCGAACGTCTAGTCGCTGGCACGCCAATCCCTTTCGCCGGTAACCGTGTCACTGTGGTCAGCCCCGAACTGGCGGCACGCTTCCAGCCCGGTGACCACCTGTTGGTGGAGCAGGTCAGCGGCGAGCTGTTGTTGATCCCGGTGGCGGACCAGCAAGCCGCAGCGGTGGCGATCGAGCGTGCACAAGCGGCGTTCAAGGTGATGTCGACGGTGTCGGACGAGGCCATCAGCGCCTTCTTCGATCTGTTCGCGCAACGCCTGGAGACGCCCGAGTGCTGGGCCCTGATCGAGGCCGCGAACCTGGCCGACATCGAGCGGGCCAAGGCCCGTGGCCGCTCGACCACGCGCCTGCTGGCCGATGAGCGCATGCGCCGCGACATGATCGCAGGCCTGCGCGCCTGGCGCGATGCGCCGGCCACCCGCGGCAAAGTGATCAGTTGCGTCGAGCACGACGGCTGGAAAGTCGAACAAGTGGTCTCGCCGTTGGGCATCGTCGCGTTCGTCTTCGAAGGTCGGCCGAACGTTTTCGCCGATGCTGCCGGGGTGTTGCGCACGGGGAACACCGCGGTGCTGCGCATCGGCAGCGATGCGTTGGGCACGGCCCAGGCCATCGTCACCCACGCACTGAACCCGGCGCTGAACGACGCCGGGCTGCCGACCGGTGCGGTTTCACTGGTGGAAAGCGTCAATCACGCCGCCGGTTGGGCGATGTTTGCCGACCGCCGCCTGTCACTGGCCGTGGCCCGTGGTTCGGGACGTGCCGTCAGTCAACTGGGCAGCATCGCGCAACAGGCCGGCACTGCCGTCAGCCTTCACGGAACTGGCGGCGCCTGGTTGATCGCCGACACCGACGCCGATGCCAAGCGCTTCGCCTCCGTGGTGCGCAACTCCCTCGACCGCAAGGTCTGCAATACCCTGAACGTGTGCCTGATCCAGCGCGATCGCGCCGCGGAACTGGTACCGCTGTTTCTCGACGCGCTGCAACAGGCCGGCAAGGCGCGCGGCCAGGGCTGCAAGTTGCACATCGTCGAAGGTAGCGAAGCGTTCCTGCCGGCGGATTGGCAGACCGCGAGCGTCGACGTCTACCGCGCCGAAGGCTATCGCACGGAAGCTCAGGCCGAATCCTTGCCGGAAGATCAACTGGGTCGCGAGTGGGAATGGGAAGAGACGCCGGAAGTCAGCCTGAAGATCGTCGACGACCTGGACAGCGCCATCGCCTTGTTCAACCGCTACAGCCCGCAATTCACCGTGTCGCTGCTCAGTGAAGATGCCGCGACCCAGGAACGCTTCTACAACGCGGTCAACGCACCCTTTGTCGGCAACGGGATCACCCGTTGGGTCGATGGTCAGTACGCACTCAACAAGCCGGAACTGGGCCTGTCGAACTGGGAGAGCGGCCGCCTGTTTGCGCGCAGCGCGATTCTCTCGGGCGATGGTGTGTTCACCATTCGCAGTCGCATGACCCAGGTCGATCTGTCGGTCAAACGCTAAAAAGATTGCCGCAGCGGCTGCCTGGGCGGTCGCTGGGGTCAAGCTCAGGCGGCTTCGACGGCCTTACACCAGATGGACCCTGAATTTTCTTGATCACCACAAATCTCCTTGTGGGAGCGGGCTTGCTCGCGAATGCGGTCTATCAGCTGACATTGACGTTGGCTGACCCGACGCATTCGCGAGCAAGCCCGCACACACTGGATCTGTGGTGGTTAGGAATATCAGGCATTAAAAAAGGCCTGCTCTTTTTGGGAGCAGGCCCTTTTTTTAATAAGTTAAATTCTAATCAGTAGAACCGATCAATCACCCGAACTTCGTTCTGGTTCTGCAGCGAGTCCCAGGCCTGTTTCAGCGTTTGCAGAACATTACCGATGAAGTCCTTGTCGGCTGCGGCTTTCTTGCCGACATAGCCCTGGCCGCGACGGTACATCTTCAGTCGGGCGAGCAGGTTCTCGTTGTTCTGGTCAAACTCCGCTTCATGGGCATGTGGAGACAGGCAGTCGATTTGAACTTCGCCCGACTTGCTGATCCACAGGATATGGCTGTCATGGCTGTCTTTTTGCGCAGCGAACATACGAGCCAGTTCTTCGATAGTTGGTTGATTGTTCAGATTCATCATAAAAACCCCTTGACCATTTGGTGATCTTTCAAAGTTGATTCGCTAATACAGGTAGCCCATCGGTTAGTTGATCCCTGGCACCGAAACCAGGACGTCAGCAGTCGTCCGTCGAAATCGACGGGGTCCCGCGTCTGTTGCATGTAGTCGTGTTGAATAACTGCTACGCAATAGCGTCACAACGAAGAGAAGCGGCGATAACCTTTGGCCCCTGCCGACCTTTTCAGGGTCGGCCACAAGCATCATGAGGATGTATCGCCAGCGCTTCTCGCCCTTGTACTGGACGTTCAGGCCAGGTCAGCTTCTTCAATCTGCCTTGTGGGCAGCGTGTATCCGGAAAAACAGCTCGGCGGTCAGACGAGCTTGCTCAAGCGTGTTGCCAGTACTCCCGATCGGGGAGACGTCTGCATCATGCAAGGGCAAATCGAAGGCGTCAACGGTTTTGTAGTGAATATTTTTGTTCACTACATATTGTCCGACAAAGCTGATTTGGAATTAGAAAGGGAGGGGGCTTGCCGGCGAAGCTCGCGGCGTTACCCGATCTATTGTGGGAGCTGGCCTGCCGGCGATGGCGTCCTTGAGCCTTGTGTTGATCTTTCAAACGCCTTCGCCGGCAAGCCGGCTCCTACAGGTTTTACGGCGTTTCGAAACAATAAACGCTGCACGGCAACCCCTGGATCGACAGCTGATGCAGGCTGAACCTGTTTTGCGTGAGCTCGGGCATCACGGCAGCCCAGAACAGCCGTGCCGGCCGGTTCGCCTCGACATGGAAAATTTGCCATCGACCAGGGAGCCGGTTCAACAGGGTGGACACGACAAATCTGGCGACACCCTGGCCACGAAAGCGCCGACTGACGAACAGGTAACCGATGTTGTGGCGGGCGTCGGGTACATGGGCTTCATCATCCACGGTCACGAATCCGGCCAACTCTCCGTCGACCTTGATCAGAAAAGGCTGGGTCGCGGGTTTTCGCCAGTAGTCCGAGAGGGGCTGTAGACTGAAAAAACCAAGCTCACCCAAGGGCAGCGGCACCCACTCGCTGAAGTCATAGGTGTAGAACTGCATCATGTTTTCAAGGGTCTGCAGCTCATCGCGCCGGGCCGCGTGCAGTTCAATCGAGATCATCTGACAGGTACCCGCCGAGTGCCGTGCAATACAGAGTCATTATGGCCGAATCCTTTCGGCAGCGGCCGCTTCCTGTTCCAGCCACTCGAGGAACTCGCAAAAGCCACTTGAGCGCTTCACCCGCTTGGGATAGACCAGCGTGTAGCGTCCACCGGTGATGATGCTGCCCGAATGCACGCGCACCAGTTGCTGGTTGAGCAGTTCATCGCGGGCGAGAACAGCGTCGACGAGGGCGATGCCCTGGCCACATTTCACTGCGACGATCGCCGACTCCAGCGTATCGAACGTCAGATGCGCGTTATCGACACCGGTTGACCCCGGGTAATACTCATCCCAGCGCCGCCAGTCCAGGCGATCCATGCTCGAATCCACCAGCCGCGCGGTCTTGAGCAGTTCCTGCGGGGTGGTTGCGACGAGCAAGGCCGGCGAACACAGCGGAATCAGTTCCTCTTCCCACAACTCCAGCGCTTCGAAGTCGGGCCAGGTGGCTGTGCCGTACGCGATCATCGCGTCGATCGACTCAAAGGCAAAGTCGGGAAAACGGTGATACACCGTGTCGACACTGACGGTCACTTGCGGATGCAAACGATAGAACGCCGTGAGCCTGGGTATCAGCCAGCGCGCCGCCATGGTCGGATGCGCGCGCAGGCTGACACTCCTGCCCACGGTTGCAAGCATGTGCGAGGCATCCGACAGCAGGCCGATGACCTGCTCGGCGACCGGTACCAGCGATCGGCCCTCGGCGGTGAGCACGATCTTGCGCGTGTGTCGCTCGAACAGGCGGCTATCCAGGCGCGCCTCCAGTTGCGCGACCTGCCGACTCACCGCGCTCTGGCTCAGGTGCAGCAGCTCACCTGCCTGGCCAAAGTTGCCCGTCTTCGCAACCATGAGGAATGCCTGCAAAAGCTCGATCGATGGCAGTTGGCGGCTCATGTTTCTATGCGCTCCTCGCATGGGATTAATGCAGATACATCACTGTAAATTCGCTGGATCGGGGCACATTCTTAGCCGAAACCACGACGCTGCGCCATGCGTCATTCTCAACCCGAGGGTGCCCCCCCATGAACATTGCACAAGCAGCATTGGCTAGCGTGTCGACGCCCGGGGACGAGCGCCTGCCCCGTGAAGCCGACGTGGTAATCATAGGCGGCGGGCTGATGGGGTGTGCGTGCGCTTACTACCTGAGCAAAGCGGGCTCCAAGGTTCTGGTCCTGGAAAAAAGCACCCTGGCGGGGCAGCAATCGTCCCGGGCCTGGGGCTTTGTTCGCCAGCAATCGCGTGACGAAGCCGAAGTGCCGCTGATGCAAGCCAGCATTGAAATCTGGCGCTCGCTGGAGCGCGAACTGCAGGCCGACCTGGGATGGCGCAACGACGGCTGCCTGTTCGTCGCGGGCAATGAGGCCGAACGTGACGGCTACGCATCGTGGCTGACGGTCGCGCGCAGTTTTTCGCTCGACACCGTGATGCTGTCGCCCCGTGAGGTGGCAAAAAAACTGCCGGGATATGCCGTCCCGCAAATGGGTGGCTTGTTTACCGCCAGCGACGGCCAGGCGGAACCCACGCTGGTGGCTCGCGCCTTCGCGATGCGTGCCCGTGAACTGGGCGCACGGATCGTCGAACATTGCGGTGCCAAAGGCATCGATGTTGCCGCGGGGCAAGTGGTGGGGGTCGACACCGAGCGGGGCTACGTGAAGGCGAAAACCCTGGTATGCGCCGCTGGTGTGACGTCTTTTCGCCTGTTGAAGATGCTCGGCATCGACTTGCCGCAGCAGCTGGTCAGGGGCACGGTGGCGCGAACCACGTGCGGGCCGACGCTCAGCGGAATCTCCACGATCGCCAACGGCGTGGGCTTTCGGCAACGGCTGGACGGCAGTTTCAATATCGCCGACGACGCCCATGTCGACGTCGACATGACGCTGGGTCATCTGCGCGCCCTGCATTGGTATGCGCCTTCGCTGTGGGCCCAGCGAAAATCGTTTCGCTTCCATCTGAACGGTGCCTGCCTCAGCGATCTGCACCAGCGCCTGCCGTGGTCGGAGTCGTCAAGGCTAGGCGCGGGAATCCACCTGCGCAATCCACTGGTCAAACCGAATGAAAAAGGCCTGGGCACGGCCATCTGCGCGCTCAAGGCGGCGTTCCCCGGGCAACTCGATACGCAGATCGCCGACCGCTGGGCGGGCGCTATCGACGTCTTGCCGGACGGCATTCCCGTCATCGATGCACAAACCTCGCCGCGCGGCCTTGCCGTCGCCACCGGGTTCTGTGGCCACGGCTTTGCCATGGGCCCGATCGTGGGCAAGACCCTGGCCAACTGGATCGACGCCGGTGATCCGGGGATGGATATGCGCCAGCTGCGTCTGTCGCGATTCGCCGAGGGCGACGTCAAGCCGCCGTCGTCGCTGTTCTAGTCGATACCCACGCGCCTACTTTTTGGGGACAACACCGTGAAACGACCTCTCACGCCAGACATTTACCATGATCCCTCCTCGGTGGCAGGCAAGGCGCCGCCGATCAGCGACGAGACCGATATTCTCATCGTCGGCGCCGGCCCGGCGGGGCTCGCGGCCGCCTTGACGGCCGCCGGGCATGGCCTGCGCGTCACGCTGGTGGACGAAAATCCGGTCCCTTTGGAAACCATGGGGGAGGAGGTGCCGCTGCATTTCGGTGGCCGGATGGGCGCTGCGGTTGCCAACCGCAACAGCGTGCTGCAGAGCCTGCTCGATGCGCGGCCGCAGATCGCCGAGGCGCTCGAAGCCGGGGTTGATGTGCGCCTTGGCGTGGCGGTCTGGGGACTGTTCCCCCAGCAACGCACCACGGCGTGGATCGAGGGCAGCGTCGCGGGCCTGGCCGATGATGAAAACGCATACCTGATGCGTTTCAAGCAGGTGATCGTCGCCGCTGGCAGGCGGGACATGGGCCTGGCCTTTGATGGTTGGCATCACCCCGGTGTCATGGGCGCCAGCGCGGCCTATCGACTGGCGACCCTTTACCAGGCGCTGGACTGTAAGCGCGCTGTGCTGGTCGGCAGCGACACCCAGGCCCTGGCGACGGCCCATGGGCTGATCGGCACAGGTGTGCAGATTGTGGCGATCATTGAACAGGCTGCACAGGTGAGCGGTGATCCAACGCTGCTCCGCTTGCTGGTCGAGCAGGGCGCCCAGGTATTGACCGGGCATGTCGTTCGCGAGGCAAGCGCAGACGTGTTCGGCGTCAAGCGGATGACCGCCGTCGCGGTCAATGCCCAGGGTTTTCCAATCGGCGGGTCTTCGATAGAGATCAAATGCGACACAGTGCTGCTTGGCGTGGCTGCCATTCCCGCGATCGAACTCCTCGAGGCCGCCGGGTGCAGCGTGTCCTTCCAGGGCGACCGTGGCGGCCATGTCCCCGACACCGACCTTTCGCTGCGCACCTCGTTGCCCTTTGTCCTGGTGGCCGGCGATTGCGCCGGTGTCTGGGCCTCGAAAAGCCGTGACGAGGGGATTTCCCGGCGCGAAGGCCGCATCGCCGCGCGCACCGCGCTGGCCGTACTGGGTGTCGATATCGGGCAGTTCGACACCGCGCCGATAGCCGGTGAACCTGTTGGCGACATCGCTACCAATCGCGCGGCGTGGGTACGGGCGTCCACCGTCCATGCCCGGAACGAACCCTTCGTATGCCTGTGCGAAGAGGTGACGGCCGGCGAAATCCTTGGGCAACAGCCACCGCGATATCTCGGCTGGACAGCCGCCGATGCGGGGTTGAAAAACGTCATGCAAAACGACGCGCCCAATCCCGACGTGACCAAGCGCCTGACCCGGGCCTGCATGGGACCCTGTCAGGGACGGCGTTGCCGCGAACAGGTGGCGACCTTGCTCGGCATCGGCGCCGGCCTCGGTGTCGAGACCATTGCCCTGGCTTCGTATCGTCCGCCGGTGCGTCCGTTGTCACTGCATCAGGCAGGGCAGGTCGAGGAAACACCACAGATGCACAGCCAATGGGACGCCTGGTTTGACATGCCGTCGCAGTGGACACCGTTCTGGCTGTGCAGCGGGCAGCAGACTGTCGCCAGGCGAGCGCAAGACATCGCCCGTCCCACCATCGCGCCGCGCAACGAGGACTGACACCATGCAGACAGTCAGTAAATCATCCAACCATGCGTCCGTTGTCATCGTGGGTGGCGGCGTGACGGGATTGAGCGCCGCCTGGTGGCTGGCTCGCGAAGGCGTCGATGCGCTGGTCCTCGAAGCGGGCCTGATCGGCTGGGGCGCCTCGGGTCGTAACGGTGGCGGGTGCTCGCACCACCACAGCCCGCTGTTTGTCGAAGAACAACGGCTGTGGCCGATGATGGATGAGTTGCTCGGTTACCCGACCGAGTATCGCCCGGACCGCATTAGTATCGACCTCACTGAAAAGCAGATTGCACTCGATCAGAAAGTCGCGGATGAAGCCGCCTGGTACGGCTTGCGCGTCGACCGCCTGGATCCTGGGCAGGTTCGTGAACTGGTGCCCTTTGCTGGCGATAACGTGCTGGCGGGCTTCTACTACCATTTTGGCGGGCATGCCAATCCGCACCGCACCCTGCAGGCGTACGCGTGGGCGCTGAAAAATCTCGGTGGTCGCATTCTCGAACACACGCCCGTCGTCGGCATCGAACGCCAGGGCGACCGCGTGACGGGCGTGCGCACAGCTCAAGGCCTGATCAGCTGCGACCACCTGGTGATTGCCGCGGGCCCGCATACCGGTGAACTGGCGGCCCAACTCGGCGTAGACATTCCGCTGGTCACCGCGCGCGCCGAAATGATCGTCACTGAGCCGCTGCCGTTGCTGGAAGTCGGCGGTGTGGATGGCAACGGTCTGTATGGCCGGCAAACCCTGCGTGGCAACCTGGCGTATGGCGGCGGCCCGCACGAATGGGTCGAACTCGCCGACCTGCGCGGCACGCGTGCGCAATCGACGCCGCTGCAATGCAACATCGCCAGGCGACTCGCCGAACTGTTCCCCAAGGTCGCACACAAACGGGTGATTCGCAGCTGGGCGGGGTTCATCGAAAACACCCCGGACGGCCGTCCCGTCATCGATCGCCCCGGCGCGCTGGACAACCTCACGGTCGCGACAATGTCCGGTGTCGGTTTCGGGCTGTCGCCGGCGAGCGGCCATGCCATTCGCGACCTTGTCGTTGACGGCACGTGCAGTTTCGCCGACCTGTCGATCTTCTCGCTGTCACGCTTCACGAGCCTGGAAGCTGACTGGCAAACCCTCCAGGGCTGGCTTCCGCTGCCCGCATCCGCAGGGTAAAAAAGCAGCTTGAATCGCGGTACGCCATTGAACCGTTCTCTGTGCAATCATCCTCCTCCATGAAGGGATCGACCATGAAACGCATGTTCTGCAAACTGGCTTTACTGGCCTCCATCGGCATGTCCCTGTGCTCCTTTACCGCGTCCGCCAACGCCGAGAAAGACACGCTGCGCTTTGGTGTGGCGGCCGAGCCTTATCCGCCGTTCCTGGTCAAGACACCCACCGGGCACTTCACCGGTTTCGAGCCGGACCTGATTCGCGCGCTGTGCGAGCAGATGCAAGCCGATTGCGAGATCAAGGAGGTGGCCTGGGACGGCATCATCCCGGCACTCCTGGCCAACAAGTTCGACGTGCTGTTCAACTCGATGGGGATCAGTCCGGAACGCCAGAAAGTGATCGCCTTCTCGCGTCCGTACTATGAGACGACAGGGGTTTTCGTCGCCGCCAAGGACACCAGCCTGACCCTGACCCCGCAAGGCCTGGCCGGTAAATCCATCGGCGTGCAGGGCTCGACCACCAACGCCGATTTCATCCTGTCCGCCTACGGCAAGACATCGAACATCCGTATCTACAACACGCAGGACGACTGCAATGCCGACCTGCTGTCCGGCCGTATCGACGTCATGTTCCTCGACAAGCTCGGTGACATCGCTTTCCTGGCGTCCGAAGACGGCGCGGCGTACGAGGAGAAAGGCACCGGCAGCGTCAGGATGGACCCCTTGCAATACGGTCTGGGGGTAGGGGCGGGCATGCGCAAGAGTGACACCGCACTCAAGGCCCGAATTGACCAGGCGCTCACGCAACTGCATGATTCGGGCAAGTACACGCAGATATCGCAAAAGTACTTTCCGGTGGATCTCTGGCCACAATAAACGGGTGCGGGTCAGCGCCGCGGCAACATCCGGGTCAAGGTGTTGTCGCGCATGTAGTAATGATGGAACAGCCCCACCGCCGCATGCAGGCCGATCAACCAGTAACCGGCGCTACCGAGCAACTCGTGCCAATACTTCAATTGTTTGGCCAGGTCAGGATCGACCGCCACCGGCGCCGGCAGGAAAAAGCCGAAGTAGGGCACCGGTTTGCCCCCCGCCGCCAGCATCAGCCAGGCCAGTAGCGGGGTGACAATCATCAGCACATACAGGGCCAGATGCATCAGGTGGGACAAACCTGTCTGCCAGGCGGGCAATGCCGGTGTAATGGACGGGCGCGGCGTCAGGCGTGCGAGTAAGCGGATCCAGACCAGCGCAAAAATGCTCAGGCCGAACAGTCCGTGCAAGCCGAGAAACAGGCTCTTGAAGGCATTGCCGCGGGGCAACAGTCCTTTGATTTCGATGCAGCTGTACACGCCAACAAACAGTGCCAGCATCAGCCAGTGCAAGGTGATCGACAGTTTTCCGTAGCGCGGCGCTGTTTTGTCGCGGGTCATATCAGGCCTCGTGAACGTCATTGGCCGCCGATTCATTCGAGCAGCCGGGTCCGGTTGTCATCGAACCGGCGGTCGCCACACTGGCCGTAAACCCTTAAGGAAGTCTGAAGAGCGTTGAGTTGATTTTTTTCTCACCTTCAGACTTCGTTAAGAAACGCTTTGGATACTCCTCCCCAATAGATCCGGGGGAGGTATTTTCCAATGTCCGATTTCAACTGGAATGTTCAGTTGCCGCTGCAGTTTGGCCAGGCCGAAACGCCGCGGTTGCACCTCGCCAGGGCCTTGCCCGACGACCCGCAACGGTGCGCCTTCGAAACCTTTATCCAGCAACGTTTTCGCAAGGCCCACGGCGCCGACATTCGCCATTTCATGCCGGAACTGTTCGGCATGATCGATGCGTCCAATGCGCTCTGTGCCGTGGTCGGTGTACGCCTGGCGAGCACCGGACCGCTGTTTCTGGAGTGTTACCTGGATGAGGCGATCGCTCCGCTGATCAGCGCCACGGCAGACCAGACCGTAGAGCGCTCGGCCATCGTCGAGGTGGGCAATCTGGCCGCCAGCGACACCGCAAACGCGCGCATGAGCATCATCGCGATGACCTACCTGCTGGCCATGGGAGGCCTGGAATGGGTGGCCTTTACCGGCAACCTGGGCTTGGTCAACAGCTTTCATCGCCTGGGTTTGAAGCCCGTGACCCTGTGCGCCGCCGACCCTGCGCGGCTCGGCGATGACCGCCACGCCTGGGGCAGTTACTACGAAAGCAAACCCTGGGTTCACGTTGGCAACATCCGCGCCGGCTTCATTCATTTGCGTAATATCGGGTTGTTCAGTCGCCTGGGTTTGCCGACGTCCAGTGAGGCTTGCTGCCATGTCGCCTGAGCTGGAACTGTTCAAACAGACCCTGCGCAGCCATGCCGAGGATCAGGCAAAGGCCACGGCGTTGTGGGGCGATCAGCTGAAACTGGACTACGCCACGCTGTATGCCCAAGTGATGGAGCGCCAGCAGCGGCTGCGCGATGAGCAGATCGAGGTCGTGGCCCTGGCGCTGGAGAACGGTGTCGAGGCCATGCTCTGGGACCTGGCTGCATTGTTCGCCGGCCTGGCCTGTGTCGCCTTGCCGGGCTTTTTCAGCCCGGCGCAACGCAAACATTGCCTGGAGCAGAGCCGCGCCGAACGGGTCATCGCCGAACCGCACCTGCACGACGAACTGCAAGCGGCTGGCTATCAAAAGGACGGCGACTTCTGGCGCCGTAGTTTCAGCGGCCCGAGTGTGATGCCTGAAGGCACGGCCAAGTTGACCTTCACTTCGGGCACCACCGGTACGCCCAAGGGAGTGTGCCTGAGTGCCGACAGCATCCTGCGGGTCAGCCGCGAGCTGGATCAGGCCAGCAAACCCACCCACCCGCAACACCATCTGGCGCTGCTGCCACTGGCCATCCTGCTGGAGAACATCGGTTGTTATGCCGCGTTGTACGCCGGCGCGACCTTGAGCCTGCCCGGCGCGAAAACCTTAGGGATTGAAGGCGCCAGCGGGGTGAACGTGCCGCAACTGCTGGGGTGCCTGGCCAACCGGGCGCCGCAGAGCCTGATCCTGGTGCCGCAGTTGCTGCTGATGCTGGTCAGTGCTGCCGAACAGCACGCCTTCGACCCACGGCACCTGCGTTTTGCCGCCGTGGGCGGTGCCCGGGTTTCCGAGGATCTGCTGCGTCGTGCACAGCGGGTGGGCGTGCCGGTCTACGAAGGGTACGGACTGTCGGAGTGTGCATCGGTGGTGTGCCTCAACCGCCCACAGGCGCACCGTCCCGGCAGCGTCGGACAGCCCTTGCCCCATGTAGAGATCCGCCTGGCGAACGACGGCGAAGTGCTGATCAAGGGTTGCACCTTGCTCGGCTACCTGGGCGAGGCGCCGCATACCGCGCCATGGTGGCCCAGCGGCGATCTCGGCGAGTTCGACGCCGAGGGTTTTCTCTACCTCAAGGGCCGCAAGAAACATCAGTTCGTCACCAGTTTCGGGCGCAACGTGAACCCGGAGTGGGTGGAGGCCGAATTGACCCAGCGCGGGCTGATCGCCCAGGCCTTCGTGCATGGCGAGGCGATGGCGCACAACCATGCGCTGCTCTGGCCCCATCGCCCCGATTGCAGCGACGAGCAACTGGCTACCGCCGTCAGCCAGGCCAATCAGGCGTTACCCGACTACGCCCGGGTCCATCGCTGGACCCGTCTCGATCAACCCTTCACGGCCGCCAACGGTTTGCTCACCGCCAATGGCCGGCCCCGGCGGGGCGCCATCGTCGAGCGCTACCGGGAGCAACTCAGTGAATCCGCATTTTCCGAGGAATCCGCACCATGAGTTTTTTTGACAGGCTGCAAGAAGCCACACAGCAACAACGCACTGAGCTGTTCAACGTGCCGATCATCCGTGATGCCCTGGAGGGCAACGTCAGCCTGGACAGTTACCAGGCCTTCCTGGCGCAAGCCTATTACCACGTGCGCCATACCGTCCCCTTGATGATGGCCTGCGGTGCGCGCCTGCCGTCGCGACTGGAATGGCTGCGTGAGGCGGTCTGTGAATACATCGAGGATGAATACGGCCACGAAAAGTGGGTGCTCGATGACATCGAAGCCTGCGGCGGTGACAGGGATACTGTGCGCACCGGGCGTCCGTCCATGGCGATCGAATTGATGGTCAGCTTCCTCTACGACCTGATTGCCCGGGGCAACCCGGTGGGGCTGTTCGGCATGGTCAACGTGCTCGAAGGCACCAGCATCGCCCTGGCCACCCAGGCCGCCGACAGCATCCGCGAACGCCTGGATCTGCCGCAAAGTGCCTTTAGCTACTTGAGTTCCCACGGCTCACTGGATATCGAGCACATGCAGACCTACCGCCGACTCATGAACAGGCTGGAAGATCCGGACGACCAAGCCGCCGTCATTCACGCCTCCAACGTGGTCTACCGGCTGTACACCGATATGTTCCGCGGCCTGCCGCATGACGGGGAGAGCCGGCATGCGCCTGTCTGAAGCCCGCGTGGTGTTGACCGGCGCCAGCGGCGGCATCGGCCTGGCCATTGCCACGGCCCTGTGCGCCAGTGGCGCCCGGGTATTGGCCGTGGCACGCAATCGGCAACCGCTGGCGGCGCTGCTCGAGCAGTACCCGCGCAACCTGTTCTGGATCGGCGCTGACCTGACGCTGCTCGCCGAGCGCCGAGAAGTGCTGGCGGAGGCCGAAAGCATCGGCGGTATCAACCTGCTGATCAATGCCGCCGGGGTCAATCATTTCGCCATGCTCGAACAGCTGGACGACAGTGAGATCAACGCGATGCTGGCGGTGAACATCAGCGCGCCGATCTGCCTGACCAAACTGCTGCTGCCACTGCTCAAGCAGGCCGACAGTGCCATGGTGGTCAACGTCGGTTCAACCTATGGCTCCATCGGATACCCCGGCTACGCCAGCTATTGCGCGACCAAATTCGCCCTGCGCGGATTCTCCGAAGCCCTGCGCCGGGAGCTGGCGGACACCCGGGTCAGCGTACTCTACGTCGCCCCCCGCGCCACCCGTACCAGCATGAACAGCCCGGCGGCCCAGGCGCTCAACGATGCGCTCAAGGCCAATGTCGACGATCCGCGGGCGGTGGCAGCTTCCGTGATTCACGCCATCGCCGGTGACCGTCGTGACCTTTACCTGGGCTGGCCGGAGCGCTTTTTCGTGCGCCTCAACAGTCTGCTGCCGCACCTGGTAGACCGCGGCCTGCGCAAGCAATTGCCGCTGATCCGCCACCTGAGCCAGAAACCCGACGAGGAGAAACTCAAGCCATGAAAAAGATCATCACCTGCCTGCTGTGCGGCGTCTTGAGCCAGAGTGTCTGGGCGCTGGATGCCGCCGACCAGCAACGCCTCAACGGCATCCAGCAAAGCTGGGCGCACATCCAGTACGAGTTGCCAGAGGATCAACGCACCGCGGCCTTCGAAAAACTCGCCGCGCAAGCTGCAAGCTTTACCCAGGAACGCCAGGCAGTCGCAGAGGCCTGGATCTGGTCCGGTATCGTCACCAGCAGTTGGGCCGGTGCCCAAGGCGGGCTCGGGGCGCTGGGCAAGGTCAAGGCGGCCAGGGCCGACCTGGAAAAAGCCCTGACCCTGGACCCCAAGGCCCTGCAAGGTTCTGCCTACACCAGCCTTGGTGCGCTGTACGACCGGGTGCCGGGTTGGCCCATTGGTTTTGGCGACTCGGACAAGGCCGAACAATTGCTCAAGGTGGCCTTGCAAATGAACCCCAACGGCATCGACAGCCTGTACTTTTGGGGCGATCACCTCTACCGTCAAAAGCGTTACGTCGAGGCCAGGGCCGCCCTGCAAAAAGCCTTGCTGGCCGCGCCGCGTCCCGGCCGCGAAAGCGCCGACGCCGGGCGGCGCAAAGAGATTGAAACGCTGTTGGTGGACGTGAACAAGAAACTCGGCTGACAGGAGTCCGTGTGCGCTTATTACTGATAGAGGATGACGTGGCACTCGGCGAGGGCATTCACCAGGCCCTCAGTCGAGAAGGCTACACCGTCGACTGGTTGCAGGACGGCAGCAGCGCCTTGCACTCGCTGCTCAGTGAAATCTTTGACCTGGCGGTACTCGACCTTGGCCTGCCGCGCATGGACGGCCTCCAGGTGCTCAGGCAGCTGCGCGACAGTGGCTCCAACCTGCCGGTGCTGATCCTGACGGCACGGGATGCCACCGAAGACCGCATCGCCGGGCTGGATGCCGGCGCCGACGATTACCTGATCAAGCCGTTCGACCTGGCCGAACTGAAAGCGCGCATACGGGCGCTGCTGCGACGCAGCGCCGGCCGTGCACAAGCGCTGATCGAACACGCCGGCATCAGCCTGAATCCAGGCACCCAGCAAGTCAGCTACAAGGGTGAGCCCGTCGCCCTGACACCCAAGGAATACCAGTTGCTCCACGAATTGCTGTCGCCCCCTGGCCGGGTGATGACGCGCGATCATCTGATGCAGTTGCTCTATGGCTGGAACGAGGAGGCCGAAAGCAACACCCTGGAAGTGCACATCCATCACCTGCGCAAGAAATTCTCCACCGAGCTGATCCGCACCATCCGCGGGATCGGCTACCTGGTGGAGGAGCGCCGATGACCTCGATCAGGCGTCGCACCCTGACCTTGATCATTGGCCTGATGCTCGCGGGCCTGACGGTGATCAGCGTGCTCAACCTGCACGACAGCAACCACGAAATCGCCGAAGTCTACGATGCCCAACTGGCCCAGAACGCGCGCCTTCTGCAAGGCGTCATGCGCATGCCCCTGGCGAGCCAGGAGCATGCCGATCTGTACCGGGCCTTCAATCAGGCGCTGAGCGAGGCGGCGCCCAGGGTCGACGGGCATCCCTATGAATCGAAGATTGCCTTTCAGGTCTGGAACTTCAAGGGCGAGTTGCTGGTGCACACGGCGAGCTCACCGTCCTTCAGTGCGCCACCGGTTACCCCGGGCTTCAGCGATGTAGTCGACCTGAAAAACCGGCATTGGCGCGCCTTCCTGCTCGAAGACAAACAAAACAACCTGCGCATCTGGGTGGGCGAACGCGACGACGTCCGTTCGGACCTGGTCGATCGGATCGTGAGTCACACGCTGTGGCCCAATGTCCTGGCAAGCCTGATGCTGGCCGCCATGATCTGGCTGGCCATCGGCTGGGGATTGAAGCCTCTGGTCGATATGGCGGCCAAATTGCGGGCCAGGCAGCCCGGCTCACTCGAGCCCCTGCAATTGACGCCGCTGCCCACCGAGCTTGAACCGATGCAGGCCGCCCTCAACCGCATGCTCGCGCAAATCCAGGAAGTCATGGGGCGCGAGCGGCGCTTCATCGCCGACGCCGCCCACGAAATGCGCACGCCCCTGGCGGTGCTGCGGGTGCATGCGCAAAACCTGATGGAGGCGGGCAGTGACGCGGAGCGGCGCGTATCCCTTGAACACCTGATTGCCGGTGTCGACCGTACCAGTCGACTGGTCAACCAGTTGCTCACCATGGCGCGTATCGAGCCCAATCCCGGCACGCAACCGCCTGCCCCCATCGACCTGGCCGCCACCGTTCGCGACAGCCTGATCCAGCTGACGCCCTGGTTATTGAGCAAGGACCTGGAACTGGTGTTCGACGTCAGTGACGACATCGGCCTGGTGCGGGTAGACCCCGCCGCGATTGATATCGCCCTGAACAACCTGGTCACCAATGCGGCGAACTTCTCACCGCTGCATGGACTCATCAGGGTCACGCTGGCCGCCAGGCAAAACGTCCTTGAGTTGTCCGTCGAAGATGAGGGGCCGGGCATCAACGAGGACGATCGCGCTCGGCTGTTCGAGCGTTTCTACAGCCGCGGCAATGACCAGGGAGCAGGGCTGGGGCTGACCATCGTCCAGGCCATTGCCGATCGCCTGGGTGGGCAAATCAAACTGGAGAATCGCAGCCCCACAGGCTTGCGCGCCACGCTGGAAATTGGCCGCGCATAAACCCGGCATTGCCTTCAGAGGGAACGCTGGTTGACCCGGGCCATGAGCTGCTCGGCGGTCTCCTTGCGTTCAGAGTAACGATCCACCAGGAACGCCTGGCGATCACGCAGCAGCAGGGTGAATTTCACCAGTTCTTCCATCACGTCGACGACCCGGTCGTAGTACGGGGATGGCTTCATCCGGCCCGCCTCATCGAATTCCATATAGGCCTTGGGCACCGAGGACTGGTTGGGGATGGTGAACATGCGCATCCAGCGCCCCAGCACACGCAGCTGATTGACCACGTTGAACGACTGCGAGCCGCCACACACCTGCATCACCGCCAGCGTCTTGCCCTGGGTCGGGCGAACGGCGCCGAGCTCCAGGGGCACCCAGTCGATCTGCGCCTTGAACACGGCCGACATCGCGCCATGGCGTTCCGGCGAACACCAGACCTGGCCTTCCGACCACTGCATCAGCTCACGCAGTTCCTGGACCTTGGGGTGGGCGACGGGCGCATCGTCGGGCAGCGGCAAACCGGACGGATTGAAGATGCGCGTCTCGGCGCCGAAGTGCTCCAGCAGGCGCGCGGCTTCTTCGACCAGCAGGCGGCTGAACGAGCGCTCCCGGGTCGAGCCGTACAGCAGCAGGATGCGTGGCTTGTGCGCACTGGGCTGGTTCGGCATCTGCGGGCCGTCGAACAGCGTGAGATCGAGGTTGGGAAGGTGGTCTGACATTTTTCCTCCTGCTCAGAGCGAGCCGATTCGATCCAGCTCGCGTTTCAGTTCATCGCGGCTGATAGTGTTGAAGGGCAGGGCGAGGAAGGCCTTGCAGCGTTGTTCGATGCGCGCCAGGGTGGCGCGGAAGGCGGCGTCGACCAGCGCTTCATCACCCACCACATCGGATGGATCTTCCAGGCCCCAATGGGCTTTCACAGCCTGGCCGAAGTACACCGGGCAGGATTCACCCGCCGCCTTGTCGCACACGGTGATGACGATGTCTGGCAGGTTGCCCTCGAAGGCGTCATTGCCCTTGCTGCTCAAGCCGTCGATAGCAATGCCGGCCTGTTGCAGGGTGACAAGACTGCGCGGCAGCACCTGGCCCTTGGGAAAACTCCCCGAACTCACCGCTTCGAAACCGTGCGGCGCCAGGTGATTGAACATGGCCTCGGAAAGGATGCTGCGGCAGCTGTTGGCCGTGCACATGAACAGGACTCGCATGGATTTGCTCCTGCCGCTCACGGCGGCGTCAAAGACTCAGGCTCAGGCGCAGCGCCAGGGCCGAAAGGGTGATCAACAGAACCGGAAGGGTCAGCACGATGCCGATCTTGAAGTAGTAGCCCCAGGTGATGCGCACGCCCTTGCGCTCGAGCACATGCAGCCAGAGGAGGGTGGCGAGACTGCCGATGGGGGTGATCTTCGGGCCGAGGTCGCAGCCGATGATGTTGGCGTAGATCATCGCCTCGCGCACCACGCCGTCGGCGCCGCTGCCCTGGATCGACAATGCGCCGATCAAAACGCTGGGCATGTTGTTCATCACCGACGACAGCAGCGCGGACAGCAGGCCGGTGCCGATGGCGGCGCCCCACAGACCGTAGTCGGCCAGGCGGTCGAGCACATCGGTGAGCGAATCCGTCAGCCCTGCGTTCTTCAGGCCATACACCACCAGGTACATGCCCAGCGAGAACACCACCACCTGCCAGGGTGCCTCGCGCAACACGCGCCGGGTGGAGATCCGGTGACCCTTGGCCGCCACCGCGAACAGAATCGCCGCACAGGCCGCCGCGACCGCGCTGATGGGAACGCCCAGCGGCTCCAGGACAAACAGGCCGACCAGCAAGCCCAGCAACGTCCACCAGCCGACGACAAAGGTGGCGCGGTCGTGAATCGCCGTTTCCGGCGCCGGCAGCGCATCCACGTCATAGCGCGGTGGCAAGTCCCGACGGAAGTACAGGAACAGCACCAGCAGGGTGGCGGCGACGCTGACCAGGTTCACCGGCACCATCACCGACGCATACTCGGCAAAACCCAGCCCGAAGTAGTCGGCGGACACGATGTTCACCAGGTTGGACACCACCAGCGGCAGGCTGGCGGTGTCGGCGATGAACCCGGCAGCCATGACGAACGCCAGGGTCGCGGCGGGCGAGAAACGCAGCGCCAGCAGCATGGACATGACGATGGGCGTCAGGATCAGCGCCGCGCCGTCATTGGCGAACAGCGCAGACACCGCCGCGCCCAGCAGCACGCAAAACGCGAACAAGCGATAGCCACTGCCCTGCGCCCAGCGCGCCACATGCAGCGCGGCCCATTTGAAGAAGCCGGCTTCATCCAGCAACAGGCTGATAATGATGATGGCGATAAAGGTCGCGGTCGCGTTCCAGACGATGGCCCACACCGTGGGAATATCCTGCAGCGACACCGCACCCACCGCCAACGCGATGATCGCACCGGCCGCGGCGCTCCAGCCCACACCAAGCCCCTTGGGTTGCCAGATGACCAGAACCAGGGTGAAGACAAAAACAGCAAAGGCAATCAGCATCGAAAACTCACTCGATCAGGGATTCAGCAGCAGGCAGCATCGCGCACAGGGCGCCCGTCCATGTTCTGCAGGCGGGACGCGTTGTTTTGCAGCCAATCGGCGTTGCCCTGCAACGTCACCTGCAGGATCTCGTGCACCCAGGCAGGCAGGTCCGGATTCAGCCGGTAATAAACCCATTGCCCCTGACGGCGATCCAGCAACAACCCGCTGCTGCGCAGTTGCGCCAGATGACGGCTGATCTTCGGCTGGCTGTCGTCCAGCGCGCACATCAGCTCGCAGACACACAGCTCGCCCTGGTGGGCGATCAGCAAGGTGGCGCGGGCGCGGGTCTCGTCGGCCAGGCTTTTGAATACCTCGGGAGGGGTGAGCATTGGGGTCGACCTAAAACATATGGATAATCAAATATACGAATATCCATATGTTCTGCGCAAGTAAAGAATCGAACCTTTGCTCCTGATCATTGGCCAATAAGACAGGCCTGGCATCAAAGGCAGGGCACAAACGAGGAACCCCCATGCACCACTACACCGTGCAATACCTGTTCAACGGCAAGCCCCGCAGCCACCTGTTCGAGCTCGAGCCACCTCGGTTGCCCATCCATGAGGCGGCGATGCACCTGCTGCAACTGCATTTTGGCGATGGCGAGAACAGCCTGATCATGCCCAATGCGGATGCGACGCCAGAGGAGGTGCTATGGCAGGCTGAACTGGTGGGGCTGACACAGATCAGGGTCGTCGATGAAGTCGATTGACGGAAGTTGCGGCACCCTCGATGTCGTAATTCATGCAAAAACTGCATTTTTATGGAATTACGTTATGCGTAATGAGTATTTTACGAAGGGTAGTCAGGGCCTCATCGTATAAAGCAGGCCGCATTCAGATGTGATCGCGAAAAAGCTTCGGCATGCCTATCGAGCCCTTATCGGCTCGTCCCATCCTACAAATAGTACCGAGACCGCGCGCGCGGATCGACCTGAATTGCCTGAGAAGGCATCTGGAGACGAACGTGCGTTACCTGACGAAACTGGCGGCCGGGATGGCCGCTACATTGCTGTGCCTTGCCGCGAACGCGCAAACGCTGGTGGTGGGAGACCAAAGTTACAACGCCCAGGCCGTGATGGCGGCGGCGGGGGTACTTGAGGATTTGCCTTATACCCTTGAGTGGAAGCAGTTCACTGCCGGGTCACCTGTCGCCGAGGCGCTCAACGTCGGCAGTCTTGATATCGGATTGCTCGGTGATGCGCCTGCGCTGTTCCTGGGCGCACTGGGCGCACCCATCAAGGTCATTGCGGTTAGCCGGCAAAGTCTTGAGGGTGTGGCCATTCTTGTGAGCAAGGATTCGTCGATCCACAGCCTTGAGGATCTGAAGGGCAAGCGCGCGGCCATTTGGAAAGGCTCCTGGAGCCAGCAGCTGCTGCTGACCGCGCTGGATAAAGCCGGTGTGCCACGCGACTCGCTGGATTTGCGATATCTCAGTGCGCTGGATGCCTCCCATGCGCTGGACGGGGGATCGGTTGACGTCATCGCTACCTGGGAGCCCTACGTCACGCAACAGGAACGCCAAGGTGCGCGGATTCTGGCCACGGCTGATGGATTGATCCCGGCCCAGAGCTTCATCGCCGCCAACGCCAAGTCAGTCGAGGCAAAGCGCGCACAAATCAGTGATTTCCTCCAGCGCCTGAGGAAAGCGCGTGATTGGACGCTGCAAAATCCAGCCAATACCAACGCTTATGCCGATGCCTGGGCCAAACGCACCCGGGCTGACGCTGAAATCGCGCGTGCCTGGTTTGCCCGAGCGCGAACCACCGTCGAGCCACTGAACCCTCAGGCATCTATGGAGGCGCAGAAGACCGTGGACTTTTTCGCAAGCCTGGGACTGGTCAAGTCCTACCCGGCAGCCAACCTGTTCGACAATTCATTCGCTGCCTCCTTGCAGCCAGCCTTGGCCAAATAAGGATATCTTTGACATGCCAAAAAGACAGCTCAAACTGGGCGCGCTGACGATGGGGTGTGGTGGGCCAGGCCGCCACAACCTGTGGCTGGACCCTCAATTGCCCGCCGATGCCAGCGTCAATGTCGACTGGTACATCGACATTGCGCGTCAGGCCGAGGCGGCACTGTTCGACTTGATGTTCATCGTCGACAGCCAGTTCATCACACCGGGCTCGCCATCCCACTACCTGAATCGGCTGGAGCCGCTGACACTGCTGTCAGCGATTGCCGTGAGCACTCGACATATCGGTCTGGTCGGTACGCTGACGACTTCCTACAACTCGCCCTATAACGTCGCGCGGCGCCTGGCATCACTGGACCTGATCAGCAAAGGCCGTGCGGGCTGGAACGTCGTCACCAGCGGCGATGCCGGCACCGCTGGCAACTACAGTCGCGACGAACATTATGATTACGATACCCGCTACGGCCGGGCGGCCGAACACGTCCAGGTGGTCCAGGGCCTGTGGCACTCGTATGAGGAGGATGCGTTCGTGCGCGACAGGGCGACGGGCCAGTTTCTCGACCCAGGCAAACTGCACCGTCTGAATCACCAGGGCGAACACTTCTCTGTGGTCGGCCCGCTGAACATCCAACGCTCACAGCAAGGCCAGCCGGTGATCTTCCAGGCCGGCGATTCGCAGCAGGGCCGCGATCTGGGCGCCGCCACTGCGGATGTGGTCTTCACCCATGCCGCCAGCGTCGAGCAGGGCCAGGCTTTCTACCAGGATATCAAGGGCAGGGCGCAGCGACTTGGCCGCGATCCCGAGCAGTTACTGGTCATGCCCGGTGCCGAGATCCATGTGGGTGACAACGACAAACATGCGCGTGAAATCGAGCAGTTCTACCATCAGGCCGACCACAGCTTTGAGCTAGCGCTGAAGGAATTTGGTCGCAACTTCGGTTGGCATGACTTCAGCCAATACGACCTCGATGCTCCGTTCCCTCAGGAGAGTCTGGAGTCTGCGCGCAGCAGTTTTTTTACCGCGGCCAAACGTATTGCCGATCAGGCACGGGAGAAAGGTTTCACGCTGCGCCAGGCCGTAGAGTTCGGTCGACAGCTGCGCCCGGGTGCCTTCGTCGGCTCGGCGGACACGGTTGCGCAGAAGATGGCTGACTGGTTCGAAGCCCGGGCGGTGGATGGTTTCAACATCTACATTGGCCACCCTGAGCAGTTCAAGCGCTTTACCAACGAGGTGATTCCGCTGTTGCAAGAGCGTGGCGTCTACCGCAGGGCGTATGAAGGTACGACCTTGCGTGAAAGCCTGGGTCTGGAGATTCCTCGATTCGGCGGCAAACGCTAGTCACGCTATCGAGTATCAAATGGCCGGCTCGGTGTTGCGCACCGAACCGGCCATTTGCGTCACCGCAGCTACTTGCAGTTTCCTGCCTTGCGATATCCCGCGGATTGGGCTGCAGATTCAGAGTCAAAAGTTATCTGGTTTTTCGTCGACACCTGAGCATACCCAGGACACCCCATTGAGAGGTGATAGATGTGGCTATTGCGGTTGCCAATGATCGAACCTGCTGCGCTCGTACTCGCCAGGGTCGGCAGGGCTGCTGCCCGCGGCGGGTTAACAGGCATCGCGCTGACGACACCCTCACCGACCGCCTTGTACCCTTGCGACCATCGACGCTCGCCCGTCACGAATGGATTGGAGTGCCCCATGATGGCTGCAATACGTCGATCCCGCTCTTTTTCCCAGGACGAAACCGGGTACTGCTTGTCCCAGGCCATCAGTAGCTGTTGCTGCTGACGGGACATGCTCAGCTTGTACCTGTCGAACATGTAGAAGGTTGTTCTTGCGACCAGCCCCTTGACCTCGTCACGGGGTTCCGCAGCACGTTGATCGAAATCAACCCGCGTCTTGCACTGCCCATACTGCGGCGCTACGCCGGTAGCCATGCCGTAGTTGAAATTGCTTCGGTCGCCGTTCACCTCGCCAACGGACGGGTAGAGGTTGAACA
Source organism: Pseudomonas sp. PLMAX (assembly GCF_046042685.1). Classification (NCBI taxonomy): domain Bacteria; kingdom Pseudomonadati; phylum Pseudomonadota; class Gammaproteobacteria; order Pseudomonadales; family Pseudomonadaceae; genus Pseudomonas; species Pseudomonas sp. PLMAX. Next base: position 3,155,931 of record NZ_CP064949.1, read on the forward strand.
GGTCCGCTTCCATGGCGCGAAACACAGGATCATCGTCCACGCAGTGTTCTCGACCACCGTTCTTCCAGCATTGGCGTTGGTTGCCGAATGTCCAGGCGGGCACGATATGTTCCCACTCAGTGCGCTCTGCCCGATTCTCTTGCTTCCTGGCCTTGAGGCCACAGGACTCGGCATCGATACGTCCGCCTGATTTCCCCACCCACGTCCATTTGCAGCCGCAATACAACTCGCCCATGGAGCTGTTCGCCTGGTCCAGATAGATTTTCTGCTTGGCGATGACCTTGGCTTCGGAAAAGGTCGAGGGAGGGCTTGCGAAGGCGCAGGTGATTACCGATAGGGTCAGCGCTACTACAGACAGCAGTTTTTTCATTGGAAAACATTAGCTTATGAAGGGGCGCGCATTGTACGCACGACGTCCACGGCCGCTGCAGTATTTTCTCGGGTAAACGCAACCTCGATAAATGTTTGCAGCGGCCCGGCTGTCAAGCTGCTCTGAAACCGGTTTCATTTTGTCTCGGTCGTCGATATATTCCCCGCTTTTTCCCAGCCAGTGCGTCCAAAAACCAACAAGATTGATGCGCCGCCTACCCGAATTGCTGATGAGGATTTGTGATGTCTGAGCAAGATCAAGACAACCCGCGCCGGGACTTTCTGCGCAAGACGCTGACCCTGATTCCCGTAGTGACGGTGGCCAGTACCGGTTTCGGCATGAACGCACTGGCGGCAACCGATATCGCCCCGACCGCCAAAGCGCCGATCGCACCCCCCGCGAGCGATTACCAGCCCAGCTTTTTCACCAAGGAAGAGTGGGCTTTCGTCCAGGCGGTGGTATCGCGCCTTATTCCTGCCGATGAACTTGGCCCTGGCGCGCTTGAGGCGGGCGCAGCGGAATTTATCGATCGGCAGATGAACACGCCCTACGCAACAGGTGCGCTCTGGTACATGCAGGGCCCATTTGTGACTGATGCTCCCCCTGAACTGGGTTACCAACTGCAATTGGCGCCGCAGCAACTCTACCGTTTGGGCATCGCGGCAACGGACGCGTGGTGCAAAAGCACTTACGGCAAAGTTTTTGCTGCGCAAGACAGCGCTACCCGAGACAGTATTCTCCACAAAATGGAGTCCGGAGAGGTGGTTTTCGATGATTTTCCGGTTAAAGCATTCTTCAGTCTGATGGTGCAGAACACGCGGGAAGGATTCTTCTGCGACCCCATTCATGGCGGTAACAAAGGGATGGTCGGCTGGACCCAGATTGGTTTCCCTGGCGCTCGCGCCGATTTCATGGATTGGGTCGAGCGCAACGAGCCGTACCCCTTCCCGGCAGTGTCGATTCGTGGCGAGAGGGCTTGAAGATGGCGACGGTATTGAAAAAGGTTGATGCGGTCATCGTCGGTTTCGGCTGGACCGGGGCCATCATGGCCAAGGAGCTGACCGAGGCGGGACTGCAGGTGGTGGCGTTGGAGCGCGGCCCCATGCAGGACACCTATCCGGACGGAAACTATCCGCAAGTGATCGATGAGCTGACCTACAGCGTGCGCAAAAAGCTGTTCCAGGACATCTCCAAGGAAACGGTCACTATCCGTCATAGCGTCAATGACGTCGCGTTGCCAAACCGGCAGCTTGGCGCGTTCCTGCCCGGCAAAGGCGTCGGTGGTGCGGGCCTGCATTGGTCGGGCGTGCATTTTCGCGTCGACCCCATCGAGTTGAGGATGCGCAGTCACTACGAGGAGCGTTACGGCAAGCACTTCATTCCCAAGGACATGACCATCCAGGACTTTGGCGTCACCTACGAAGAGCTGGAGCCGTTTTTCGATTTCGCCGAAAAGGTCTTCGGCACATCGGGCCAGGCCTGGACAGTGAAAGGCCAGTTGGTCGGTGCAGGGAAGGGCGGTAATCCCTACGCGCCGGATCGTTCCAGTGATTTTCCTCTGGAATCGCAGAAGAACACCTACTCGGCGCAGTTGTTCCAGAAGGCCGCACTCAGTGTTGGCTATAAACCCTACAACCTGCCTTCTGCCAATACGTCGGGACCCTACACCAATCCTTATGGCGCACAGATGGGGCCTTGTAATTTCTGCGGCTTCTGCAGCGGTTACGTGTGCTACATGTACTCGAAGGCCTCTCCCAACGTAAATATCCTGCCAGCCCTGCGCCAGGTGCCGAACTTTGAGTTACGCACTAACGCGCATGTGCTGCGCGTCAATCTCGATAACAGCAAGCGCAAGGCCACTGGCGTCTCCTACATCGATGCGCAAGGCCGAGAGGTCGAGCAACCGGCGGACCTGGTGATCCTCGGGGCGTTTCAATTCAACAATGTGCGCCTGATGTTGTTATCCGGCATTGGCAAACCCTATGACCCGAAGACCGGCGAAGGGGTAGTGGGCAAGAACTTTGCTTATCAGAACATGGCCACCATCAAGGCCTTCTTCGACAAGGACACCCACACCAACAACTTTATCGGTGCGGGTGGCAACGGCGTTGCGGTGGATGACTTCAACGCCGACAACTTCGATCACGGCCCCCACGGTTTTGTCGGCGGATCGCCGATGTGGGTCAACCAGGCGGGGAGTCGGCCCATCGCCGGTACATCGAACCCACCAGGCACCCCGGCCTGGGGCAGCAGCTGGAAGAAAGCGACCGCCGATTACTACACCCATCAGGTGTCGATGGACGCGCATGGCGCGCATCAATCTTATCGCGGCAACTACCTTGACCTGGATCCGGTTTACCGCGATGCCTATGGGCTTCCACTGTTGCGCATGACGTTCGACTGGCAGGAAAACGATATAAAAATGAATCGTTTCATGGTCGAAAAAATGAGCAAGATTGCCCAGGCCATGAACCCTAAAACCATTGCCGTGCTTGGCAAGAAAGTTGGCGATCATTTCAATACGGCGTCCTATCAGACGACGCACCTCAACGGCGGCGCAATCATGGGAACTGACCCCAAGACCAGTGCCATCAACCGTTATCTTCAGTGCTGGGACGTGCACAACGTTTTTGTCCCTGGCGCTTCAGCGTTTCCTCAAGGTCTTGGTTACAACCCTACCGGCCTTGTCGCAGCCCTGACGTACTGGTCGGCACGGGCGATTCGCGAACAGTACCTGAAGAACCCCGGCCCGCTGGTCCAGGCATAAGGAGCGACACGTGATGAAAAAAGTATTTGTCGCGGCGTTGATGCTCTGCGCGAACCTCCCGGCATGGGCTGCAGAGTCCACCGATGCCCAAATCAAACAGGGAGAATACCTGGCGCGTGCCGGTGACTGCGTCGCCTGTCATACCGCCAAGGGTGGCAAACCCTTCGCCGGCGGACTTGGCATGGAGACGCCAATCGGCACGGTGTATTCGACCAACATCACCCCTGACGCCAGCGGAATTGGCGGCTACAGCTTTGATGACTTTGACAAGGCTGTGCGCCATGGGATTGGCAAGAGTGGCAGCAGCTTGTATCCCGCCATGCCATTTCCTTCCTACGCACGTGTCAGCCCGGCCGACATGCAAGCGCTCTACGCGTACTTCATGAAGGGGGTGGAGCCTGTTGAGCAGCCAAACAAAGAGACCGATATTCCATGGCCCCTGAGTATGCGTTGGCCTCTTTCGATCTGGCGGGAACTGTTCGCCCCAAAAGTTGAAACCTATCAGGCTCCAGTGGGTGCAGATCCGGTGGTCAGTCGTGGCGCTTATCTCGTTGAAGGCCTGGGCCATTGCGGTGCCTGCCATACACCGCGTGCAATCACGATGCAGGAAAAGGCCCTGAGTGCCAGCGAAAGCCCGTTATTCCTGTCCGGCAGCGCGCCATTGGAAGGCTGGATCGCCAAGAACCTTCGTGGTGATCACAAGGATGGATTGGGGAGCTGGAGCGAAGATGACCTGGTGCTGTTTCTCAAAACCGGTCGTAGCGACAGAGGTGCTGTCTTTGGTGGCATGAGTGATGTGGTCGAGCACAGCATGCAATACATGACGGAGGCTGATTTGCGCGCGATCGCCCGTTATCTGAAAAGCCTGCCGCCCAACAATCCAGACGACAAGCCGCATCAATATGACAAACAGGTGGCGGATGCTCTATGGCGAGGAGACGACAGCAAACCCGGCGCTTCGGTGTACATCGACAATTGCGCGGCCTGTCACAGAACCGATGGCCAGGGATACGCTCGTGTGTTTCCTGCGTTGGCCGGCAACCCGGTGCTGCAGACTGTGGACGCTACTTCCCTGATCAACATTGTGCTGAAGGGTGGGTCATTGCCAGCGACGCATGCGGCACCCTCAACCTTCACCATGCCTGATTTTGCGTGGCGATTATCAGATCAGCAAATTGCGGCGGTGGTGACTTTCATCAGGACGAGCTGGGGTAACCAGGGTGCGGCGGTAACGGCGAGCGATGTGAAGAGTCTGCGTGTTGACGGTTTGAGACAGACCACTGGAAATGACTTGGGGTTGTCGAGTAGCAAGTAAGGCACGTCTTGGTTTGAGTACGAAGGGCCCCGAGAGGGGCAATGCTGTTCACTTTAGGTTGGAGGGCTTCAGGTGGATATTTGGATTAGGTGTATATCCATTCCTGCGGTAACGGCCACCTATGGTTTCGCTCTTACCTGTAGGAGCGAGCTTGCTCGCGATGGAGGTCAACGATGACGCGGGGAGCCTGACACCCCGCGGTGCTCTCAGGTTTTTCGCGAGCAATCGAGCGTCGACCGGCTGCTCCTACAGGGGAACGTGCTCACTTGAAACCAGGTCGGCTGTCAGGCCGCCTCGCTTTGCTTTTGATCGTGGCGCCCCGTTAAACCACGATGGCCGAACGCAGGCATTGCGTAGTGGGTAAACCGGCAGGACGCCGGTTTAGCCGCGCTGGGCCAGGGACGGCCCATCGCGGCGACCCACGGAGCAATGCCGGAGAGAGGGCATGCCGAGCCTAGGCGAGGCACCGAGTGGTGGGGCAAGAGCCTTTTGGTTCCTTTTTGGCGTTTGTGTACAGACCGGACACATGGTGGCCGTTACCGCAGCAATGGATATCCCCCCAATCCAGTTTTTAACAACCCCATGCTTAAGTGAACAGCATTACCCGAGAGGGGCCCTTTTTGTTGGGCATCTGAATTTTACGTCCCCGCGTGCGCCTGTATATCGACCCACACCGCGCCACCCGGATACTGATAACGCTCCAGTGTCTCAGCGCTCATTTCAATGCTGTACCCCGGCCGTTGCGGCGGCATGTAGCGCCCGCGGCGGATCACCACCGGGTCAAGGAAGTGTTCGTGCAGGTGGTCGACGTATTCCAGGACCCGGTTATGCAGCGAGGCCGAGACGGCGATGTAGTCGAACAGCGCGATGTTCTGCACGTACTCGCACAAACCGACGCCACCGCCATGGGGGCAGACCGGGATGTCGAACTTGGCGGCCATCAGCAATACGATCAACACTTCATTGAGCCCACCCAGGCGGGCGGCGTCCAACTGGCAGAAGTCCAGGGCGCCGGCCTGGAACATCTGCTTGAACATCACCCGGTTGTGGCAGTGCTCACCGGTGGCCACGCCGATCGGTGCGATGCGCTGGCGGATGCTGGCGTGGCCGAGGATGTCGTCGGGGCTGGTCGGCTCTTCGATCCACAGCGGATCGAATGCGGCCAGGCGGCGCATGTTGGCGACTGACTCGTCGACGCCCCAGACCTGGTTGGCGTCCATCATCAGGCTGCGTTCCCAGCCGATTTCTTCACGCAGGATGGTGGCGCGGCGAATGTCGTCTTCCAGGTTGGCGCCGATTTTCTGCTTGATGTGGGTCCAGCCATCCTCGACCGCCGCCCGCGCCAGGTGGCGCATTTTTTCTTCGCTGTAGCCCAGCCAGCCCGGCGCGGTGGTGTAGCCGGGGTAGCCTTCACGGAGCATTTGCGCCTCACGCTGGGCTTTACCAGGCACCTGGCGGCGCAGCAGGGCGATGGCTTCTTCGGGGGTGAGCACGTCGGTGACGTAGCTGAAATCCAGGCAGCGCACCAGTTGTTCCGGCGTCATGTCGGCCAGCAACTTCCACACGGGTTTGCCTTCGTGTTTGGCCCACAGGTCCCAGATCCCGTTGACGATGGCCGCGGTGGCCAGGTGGATCACGCCTTTTTCCGGGCCCAGCCAGCGCAGTTGGCTGTCGCCCACGGTGAAGTTGTGCCAGAAGGCGCCCATGTCGGCGACGATGTCTTCGAGGGTCAGGCCGACCACCATAGGTGCCAGGGATTGCACGGCCGCGACACAGATTTCGTTGCCACGGCCGATGGTGAAGGTCAGGCCATGGCCTTCCAGGCCGCCAGGGGCGTCGGTGTGCAGCACGACATAGGCGGCAGAGTAGTCCGGCGCGCTGTTCATCGCATCGGAGCCGTCCAGGGACAGGGAGGTGGGGAAACGGATGTCGCGCACGCTCAGGTGAGTGATTCGAATGCTCATGGCGGATTCTTGTTCTGGGTGACCATAGGGAGACCCGACTGTAGATCGCCAGGCGATACAGGCATAATCGCGAATTCCTAAGTATCGATACCGGATTTGATATGCCTGTCGAGCCAGAAACCACGGCGCCCGAGCTGCGCAATTTTGCTGCGCTGAAAATTTCCAGCCGGCAGATCACCTTGCTCAATGCCCTGGGCGAGTTCGGCAACCTGCGCCGGGCGGCCACGGCGATGCACACCTCGCAACCGGCCGCCAGCCTGCTGCTGCAGCAACTGGAGGAGCGCCTGGGCGTGCGCCTGTTCGACCGCTTGCCGCGCGGCATGCAGCCGACCCTTTATGGCGAGGTGATGATCCACTACGCCCAGGGTGCGCTGCGTGAGTTCGAGCATGCCCAGAAGCAGATCGCCGAACTGGCGCGCGGGGCCACGGGGCTGGTGCGGGTCGGCAGTGTGATGGGGCCGGTGCCGACGCTTTTGACCAAGGCGGTACTGGCGTACAAGCGCGATCACCCCAAGGTGCGCATTTCCATCGAGGTCGGGACCAGCGATACCTTGCTGCCGGCCTTGCTGCGCGGCGATTTCGATGTGGTGCTGGGGCGAGTGCCCGATCAGAGCGATAGCCACGGCCTGGACATCGAACTGTTCGACCACGGCGAACAGATGCGGGTGATTGCCCGTGCCGGCCACCCGTTGGCCGGTTCTGCGCCCTTGCAGTTGGCCGATCTGATCGCACAGACCTGGATCCTGCACCCCATGGGCAGCCCCATGCGTCGCCGGGTGGAAAGTGCCCTGCAGGCCGGCGGCATGGTGCAGGCGCTGGATATCGTGGAAACCGCCTCGATCCTGGCCACCACGGCGATGCTCGAAGCCTCGGACATGATCGCAGTGGTGCCCAACGACGTGGCCGAGCATTATGCGCGCTATGGCATGGTCACTGTCCTGCCGGTCGAATTGCCGATCTCCATGGCCAACATTGGCCTGCTGACCTTGGGGTCGCGACCCAAGTCAGTGGTGCTCACTAGATTGCTCGACTACTTCAGGGCGCAATAGGTCGAAGTGATAACGTTTGGTTATCAGTTGATCGGATCATCTCATTGGGAATCCCGGGATTGGCTCCTTACAGTTGGCGCAGATTCACCCTCCACAGAAAGGGTGACGCCATAACAAGAAGTCGGCCGCTATACCCTGAGAGGTCCCATGCAACTGATAGCCAGTACACGGACCGGCGACCCTGCCGTGATTCGCCTCAACCCCTTGGACAACGTAGTGATCGCCCGGCAGGTCCTGCCTGAAGGCCTGAACCTGGAAGCCGAAGCCGTCACCGTGCGCCAGCCGATTCCCTCCGGGCACAAAGTCGCTACCCAGCGCGTGGAGCAGGGCCAGCCCCTGCGTCGTTACGGGCAGATCATCGGTTTTGCGTCACAGCCCATCGAAGCCGGCGACCACGTGCACGTACACAATGTGGAGATGGGCGACTTTGCGCGTGACTATGCCTTTGGCGTGGATGCCCATGTAACGCCCGCCACCGATGCGGTGTTCCAGGGCATCGTGCGGGCCGATGGCCGCGTGGCGACGCGCAACTATGTCGGCATTCTCACGTCGGTGAACTGCTCGGCGACCGTCGCCCGGGCCGTGGCCGATCACTTTCGTCGCGACATCCACCCCGAAGCACTGGCCGCCTTCCCGAACATCGATGGTGTGGTGGCGCTGACCCACGGTGCCGGTTGCGCAGTGGACCCCAGCGGCGAAGCCTTGGGCCTGTTGCGCCGCACGCTCGGTGGCTACGCCGTTCACCCCAACTTTGCCGCGGTGCTGATCATCGGCCTGGGCTGTGAAACCAACCAGATCGAAAGCCTGCTGGAAACCCAGGGGCTTGCGGCCAGCGACCAGTTGCGCGCCTTCACCATCCAGGGCATCGGCGGCACTTCGAAAACCATCGCCAGTGGCATCGAGCAGGTCAAGGCCTTGCTGCCCAAGGCCAACCAGGTTCAACGCGAACCGGTCAGCGCACGCCACCTGATCGTCGGCCTGCAGTGCGGTGGCTCGGACGGTTATTCCGGCATCACCGCCAACCCGGCGCTGGGCAATGCGGTCGATCGCCTGGTGGCGGTCGGTGGCACTGCGATCCTGTCCGAGACCCCGGAGATCTATGGCGCCGAACATTTGCTCACGCGCCGCGCCGTGAGCCGCGAAGTGGGGGAAAAACTCATCGCGCGCATCCACTGGTGGGAAGACTACTGCCGGCGCATGAACGCCGAACTGAACAACAACCCTTCGGCCGGTAACAAGGCCGGGGGCCTGACCACCATTCTCGAAAAATCCCTGGGGGCGGTGGCCAAGGCCGGCTCCAGCAACCTGGTGGATGTCTACCAGTACGCCGAAGCGGTCCGGGCCAAGGGCCTGGTGTTCATGGACACCCCGGGCTACGACCCGGTCTCGGCCACCGGGCAAGTCGCCGGTGGCGCCAACCTGATCGCCTTCACCACCGGCCGGGGCTCGGCCTACGGCTGCGCGCCCGCACCTTCGATCAAGCTGGCCACCAACAACCGGGTGTTCGAGCACCAGGAAGAAGACATGGACGTGAACTGCGGCGGCATTGCCGACGGTTCCACCAGCATCGAAGAGCGCGGCGCCTACATCTTCGCGCAGATGCTGCGAATCGCTTCCGGCGAACGCAGCAAGAGCGAACAACACGGCTATGGGCAGAACGAATTCGTGCCCTGGCAGATCGGCGCCGTGACCTGACCGACAGCCCCGCAACTTTCACAAGGCGAACACCATGCAATTTTCCGGATACAACTTCATTGCCGGCCAGCGCAGTGCCCTGGGCGACACCCTGGTCCACAGCATCGACGCCCACACCGGCAAACGCCTGCCAGGCGCTTTCCATCAGGCCACCCTGGCGGAAGTCGATGCCGCGGTGGCGGCGGCGAGCGCGGCGTTTGCCTCGTTTCGCACGCTGCCGGCGGTACGCCGCGCGGAATTCCTGGAAGCCATCGCCGATGAGCTCGATGCACTGGGCGAAGATTTCATCGCCCTGACCTGTCAGGAGACGGCGCTGCCGAGCGCCCGTATCCAGGGTGAGCGCGGGCGTACCAGTGGCCAGATGCGCCTGTTTGCCCAGGTGCTGCGCCGGGGTGATTTTTACGGCGCACGCATCGACCAGGCGCTGCCGGCACGCACCCCCTTGCCACGCCCGGATCTGCGTCAGTACCGCATCGGCGTCGGCCCGGTGGCGGTGTTCGGCGCCAGCAACTTCCCGCTGGCGTTTTCCACCGCGGGTGGTGATACCGCCGCCGCCCTGGCCGCCGGTTGCCCGGTCGTCTTCAAGGCCCATAGCGGCCACATGGCCACCGCCGAGCGGGTGGCAGAGGCGCTGATTCGTGCGGCCGAGCGCACGGGCATGCCGGCCGGCGTGTTCAACATGATCTTCGGTGCCGGCGTGGGCGAGGCCTTGGTCAAGCACCCGGGCATCCAGGCGGTGGGCTTTACCGGCTCGCTGAAAGGCGGCCGTGCCCTGTGTGACATGGCGGCAGCCAGGCCGCAACCGATCCCGGTGTTTGCCGAGATGTCGAGCATCAACCCGGTGCTGGTCCTGCCCCAGGCCCTGGCCAACCGCAGCGCGGCAATGGCCCGGGAGCTGACCGCCTCGGTGGTGCAGGGCTGTGGCCAGTTCTGCACCAACCCCGGGCTGGTGCTGGGTATTCGCTCGCCAGCGTTCAGCGCCTTCATCGAGCAACTGACCGGGCACATGGCCGAACAGGCGCCGCAAACCATGCTCAATCCAGGCACCCTGAACAGTTACGGCAAAGGCTTGCAGGCGTTGCGGGCGCACTCGGGCATAAAGCATTTGAGCGGCCTGTCGCAAGCGGGCAACCAGGCGCAGCCGCAACTGTTCGAGGCCGACATCAGCCTGTTGCTGGAACAGGATGAATTGCTTCAGGAGGAGGTGTTCGGCCCTTGCACGGTGGTGGTCCAAGCGGCGGACAAGGCTGAACTGTTGCGCGCCGTCGCTGCCTTGCGCGGCCAGCTCACGGCCACGCTGCTGGCCGACGACGATGACCTCACTGTCTTTGGTGAGCTGTTCGGCGCGCTGGAAGTGAAGGTCGGCCGGGTGCTGCTCAACGGTTACCCGACCGGTGTCGAGGTCTGCGATGCCATGGTCCATGGCGGCCCTTACCCGGCCACCTCCGATGCCCGCGGCACCTCGGTCGGCACCCTGGCGATCGATCGTTTCCTGCGCCCGGTGTGCTACCAGAACGTGCCCGATGCGTTGCTGCCCGATGCCTTGAAGAATGCCAACCCGCTGGGCCTGCAGCGCCTGGTCGATGGCAAGCACACCACCGCGGCGTTGAATTGATCCGGGAGCAGCATCTATGAATGAAGCCAAACGCTACGCCGCGCCAACGCTGACCGCGTTTGTCGAGCAACTGTTTGAAAAAGCCGGAGCCGATGCCGAGGTCGCCCAGGTGGTGACGCGGGTGTTGCTCGAAGGTGAACTGCTGGGCCATCGCACCCACGGCCTCAACCTGGTCAGCCGCTACATCGACGGCATGCTCAGCGGACAGGTCAAGGCCAGGGCCGAGAACCTCGAACAGGTGTCCGACAGCGGTATTTCCAGCCTGTTCGATGGCCACTACGTGCTCGGTCCTTATTGTGTCAGCCGTGCCCTGGACAGCGCGGCCAAGGGCGCCACAGCGCAGGGCATCGGTATCGCCGTGGTGCGCCGTGCCGCGCACATCGGTTGCCTGGCCGCTTACTTGAAACCCTTCACCGACCGTGGCCTGATCGCCATGGTCTACTCCTCGGACCCGTCCGTCGGGGTGGTGTGCGCCCATGGCGGCATCGACCCGATCTACACCCCGAACCCGATCGCCGCCGGCATCCCGACCCGGGGCGCACCGATCCTGCTGGATGTCAGCATGTCCACCGTGACCCTGGCCCTGGTCGGTCAATGCCGCGACGCCGGTAGCAACCTGCCGCACCCGGTGCTGATGAGCAACGAAGGCCAGGTGAGCGACGCCCCGGCCGATTTTTTCAGCACCCCGCCGGGCAGCATCCTGCCCCTGGGCGGCCAGGCCTTCGGGCACAAGGGTTTTGCCCTGGCGATCCTGGTCGAGGCCCTGACCTCGGGCCTCGCCGGTCACGGGCGCAAGGACGGCCCGCAGCAGTGGGGCGCCTCGGCCACGACCGTGGTGATCGACCCGCGCTTCTTCGGCGGGCTGGAAGCCTTCACCGACGAAACCTCGTTCCTCAGTAAGCTGATACTGGGCAGTCGTGCGGTCGACCCCCAGCGCCCGGTGCGCCTGCCGGGCCAGGCCGGCCTGAAGTTGCGTGAACAGGCCTTGGACGAAGGCGTGAGCCTGTCGCAGAAGGTGTTCGACGACCTCAACCAGACGGCCGCGCAGTTGCAACTGCCAGCCCTTACCTGATTCCCTTGTAGGAGCGAGCTTGCTCGCGAAGAACTTGAGAACGACGCGTTTATTCAGAAAACACGCGTCATCGTTAACGACCATCGCGAGCAAGCTCGCTCCTACAAAAAAACACAAGAGCGCATCACCGGTGAATGGATCGCCCCGGCATTGCAACCGCTTCAATAACAATAATAAAGGCCATCAGATGACCCCACTGAAGAAGTACCAAAGCATCACCGTTGTCTTCCTGCTATTGATCGGCATCGTCAACTACCTGGACCGTAGTGCGCTGTCGATCGCCAACACCTCGATCCAGAAGGACATGATGATCAGCCCCTCGCAAATGGGCATCCTGTTGTCGGCGTTCTCCATCGCTTATGCGTTTGCGCAATTGCCGATGGGCCTGATCATCGACCGGCTGGGCAGCAAGATCGCCCTGGGCGCGTCCTTGCTGGCCTGGTCGGTGGCGCAGTCGACCTTCGGCATGGTCAACAGCTTTGCCGGCTTCATGGGCCTGCGGGTGTTGCTGGGGATTGGCGAGGCACCGATGTTCCCCTCGGCGGCCAAGGCCCTGTCCGAATGGTTCGATGCCAATGAGCGCGGGACCCCGACCGGCATCGTCTGGTCGTCGACCTGCCTGGGCCCATGCCTGGCACCGCCGTTGCTGACGCTGTTCATGGTCAACTTCGGCTGGCGCGGCATGTTCATCATCACCGGTGCGATCGGTATCGTTCTGGCCCTGTGCTGGTTGACCTTCTACAAGAGCAAGGCGCAGTACCTGGCCGAGCTGGCGGCTGAAGGCAAGCCGTTGCCTACCGAGAAACAGCCGCGTGTGCAGGCCGCCGATGCCCAGGCGCCGAAGGTGTCCTACTTCGCCGGCTGGCTCGACCTGTTCAAGCACCGCAGCACCTGGGGCGCAGTCCTGGGCTTCATGGGCGTGATCTACATGCTGTGGCTGCACCTGACCTGGCTGCCCGGTTACTTCGAGCGCGAGCATGGCATGAACCTCTACAAGACCGCGTGGCTGGTGTCGCTGGCCTATGGTTTTGGCGCGGTCGGCACCATCGTGGCCGGGCGTTTCTGCGACATGCTGGTGCGCCGAGGCATGAGCATCCTGGCCAGCCGCAAGTTCGGTGTGATCACCGGCCTGGTGCTCGCCGCGCTGTTCACCTTGCCGCTGTCGTATGTCACCGGCCTCACCGGTTGCATCATCCTGCTGTGCCTGGCGCTGTTCAGCATCAATATGGCAAGCGCCACGGCCTGGATGATCGTCAACACCATCGTCGACAGCCGCCGTGTAGCTTCTTTCGGTTCGATCCAGAACTTCGGCGGCTACATCGCCGGTTCCGTCGCGCCGATCGTCACCGGCTTCAGCATCCAGTACTCGGGATCGTTCAACACGGCGTTCATGATCAGTGCGGTGGTGGCGCTGTGTTCGGCGCTGGCGTACTTCCTGCTGCTCAACGCGCCGATCGGCAGTGCCGAGCCGGCTGCGGAGCACCTGGCAGCGGTGACTGAATAAGAGGGGGCAGGGGCACGGGCGATGAAGCCATCATCGCCCGGGTCATCCACCACTGACTTTCCAGTGTTTGACGTCATCGGCGAACATCATCTGCTTCATCTCATGGGCAATGCCATAGGCCAGGGATTCGTGCGCGGCGATGACTTTTTCTTCCGCTGAAAGGCAATGGAAAATATCCAGCTTGGTCTCGGCGTCAGCCGTTTCGATGTTGTAGATCTGCACGTAGCGCGCCAGGTCGTTGTCCAGGCTCGACAGGTATTCACGCAGGCGCTGGTGGTCCACCGATTTCTGGCTGAAGTACCAGTTCATCGGGTGGATCAGGAAGCGTGAGTGGGGCGAGGTGATGCGGCGCCCGGCCGCCAGGAACATGATGATGCCCATGGACTCGATGTTGCCCGCGTTGATCGCGCAGAGCGGTACCGGCAATGACTTGAGGAAGGTGTAAAGGGTGAAGCCAAAGTTGGTGCTGCCCCCGCTCGTGGACAGATTGAGCAGAAGCGAGGTGGCACCCTGGTCGATGGCTTCCAGGCAACAGTCGCGGAAGCGCTCGGTGGTTCCCTGATCGATCTGGCAGTGAAAATGCACGATGTGTTCAGTCATCGATTGACTACCTGGGTGTGAGGCATGAAGGACACCTCAAGTCTAGTAAACATCGAGCGAGTGATCCGGAAACCTTCGCAAATCGCCTCCCCATCAGGTTCCCGCCGTCCATCGTCTGCGTGCATTTTTAATGGAACCAAACGCCCGAATCCACTCGTCGCGAGCAACGTAATTCGGTTCAAACTTTCTGTTTTACTCATCCTCCGACGTATACGAGCCCACGCTCGTACTAACGATGCAGAGGTGAATAGAAATGGCCAATACAGGAAATAAAAATCCCGGCAATCTTTCCACTGATCGCGACAAGGCGGCTGATGCCGGCAAAAAAGGCGGTCAGGCTTCCGGCGGACAACCATCGCGTGACAGTGATCGCATGGCCGGAGGCGGGCAGGGAACCAACCGCGGAGGCGAATGGGCCGACGACAAGGAAAACATGAACAAACCAGGCCAAAAAGGTGGCCAGGCTTCAGGCGGACAACAAGCCAACAAGGCTGATCAATCGTCCACCGGCGGGCAAGGCAGCGGACGCGGCAGCACTACTGCCGATGACCGTGACAAGTCCACTGGAATGGGACGCAAGGATGATGATATGAGTGGAGGCGGGGGACGTAAGTCCTGATACCGTCTGACCATCAAGCCCCGGATCTTCGGGGCTTGATTCGTTATGCTTTTAAAACCATGCACTCAACAACCCTGCGCCCAATGCCACCAACGCGGTATTAAGACAGACCAGCGCGAAACCAAACCTTACCAGTTCGCCTTCTTCCCGGGCCTGGGTTTTAGCCAGTCCCAGAATCAGCATGACGATCGACAGCGAGCCCAGCGCCGCATGCCCGGCCGCGCTGTTTTGTACCGCGGCCAGCAACAGGCGGGAAGACTCGGGCAGCATCGCAATGGCCGGCATGAAGATCGCGTTGCCGCCGACATTCGAGCCGGTCATGTAGCCTGACAGCGCCCCGAGCATGGCAACCAAAGAGGTCGCGGCGGTGGGCGACAGGCCCGCCAACAGTTGCATCAGCCCCGCCAGGAAACCGGCCTTCACCATCATCTGCGACATCGCCAGAAAGAAAAAGATGGTCAGCAATGGCCGCTTCACCCGCGCGACCAACGCAGCAGGCAGCCCCGTCTGGCGTTGTGCACTGCGCGTGTGAAATCCCAGCCCGATCAGCACCAGAATCAGTGCCACACCCGGTGAGGCGAGGGGTTTCCAGGTGACCTGGCTGCCCTGGACGATCCAGCTATCCTGCCAGGCGGTTAGGCTCCAGAGCAGTTTCAAGCCGACGATGTAGGCAATCAACAGCAGGTACGGCCAGGCCTGACGCGGCCATTGCACCGAGCCACGTTCGCCATCGCTGCGGCGCAGGCGCCACAGCCCGCAAGCGAGTACGGCAACTGCCGTCACCAGCCCCGCGGCAACGCCCGCCACCTCCGGCCCGAACCAGCGACTGGCACTGTAGAGCACCGCCACGAACAGCAGCCAGAAAACGCCCAGTGTCCGCCATTCACGCGGCTCGCGAACGCCTGCCAGATACAGGGCCAGCGCACTGAGGCCGAAAAACACCGGCGCGCTGGTCAAGGCCGAGGTCGCAGCCAGCGCGGATGCGTCCAAATGTGCCAGGGACGCGCCAATGACCGAGGCCAGGCCCAGGGTTCCCCACGGCATGATCGCCATGCCGGTCAGCGCTATTCGCAGCGCGACTCGGCGCTCAAAAAGGCTGAGTAGCAGGGGGACCGTGGCGATCAATGACACGCCAAAACCGGTCATTGCCTCCAGTAGCGGCGCCAGCCCGAGGACGATGAACACGACCTGGTCGCCGCGTCCCAGCCCCAGTGAACGCACCCATTGGCTCAGCGCCAGGTTGACCCCCAGGCGCTCGATGAAAATCACGAAGGCCAGACCCGGCACGATCACGAACGCGGTACTGGCAAACAGCACGGCGGTGTCTCGTGCGGCAGCCAGCACGCTGTCCGGGCGCCACGCGTCGGCAGCACCGGCCAGCCAGAGCACCATCACCAGCAGGGTGCCTGCCATTGCGGCGTGAACGGGCGGCCGGCGCAGCACCACGAGCATGGCGGTCACCAACAGCACAGGGGAAAGATGAAACAGTGCGAGCATGCCAGACGATCCTTGTGTGAGTCTCCAACCAGGCTGCCTATGCGGCCTGCCAGCGAGATAATATTTCTCGCTGCTAGATAAAGGGGCGCTGTTTTCTGCTAGTTTTCGAGAAATTTTCTCGCGGACTGACCATGGCAAAACTCGACGTTGCATCTGAATCCCTGGACAAATTTGACCGTGCCATCCTCGACCTGGTCCAGCGCGACAACACCACACCGCTGCGCCTGATGGCCGAGCAGGTCAATCTTTCCACGGCCGCTGTTCAGCGCCGTATCAAGCGGATGGAGGAGAGGGGCGTGATTACGGGCAACGTCGCCATCGTCGATCCCACCGCGGTAGGAAGGCCGATCACCATCATCGTGGAAGTGATGACCGAGCGCACCAGTATCGAGGCGCTGGAGGCGATGAAAGCGCACTTCGCGGTGCCCGAAGTCCAGCAGTGCTACTACGTCACCGGCGAAGTGGATTTCGTCCTGGTGCTGACCGTAACCAGCATGCAGGAGTACCAGGCCCTGGCGCGGCGATTGTTTGCCGAAAATCCCAACGTGACCTGGTTCAAGACCATTGTGGCCCTGGATCGGGTGAAGGTCGGGATGGCGGTGCCGAGCGTGCCTGGGTAACAGCTGGTCAAGCGTTATGTGATCTGCACAATGACCGGACCTTCCGTCACGATCGGCGGCTGCGCGTGAATATCCGGTGCATTTTTCTGAATCCATTCCCGCGCGACTTTCAAGCTTGCATCGCTGCCGGCCTTGTCCGTGCAAACAGTCACCGCCGTACCGCCATCACCGGTATTGAGCAGTGTGTAGCTGACCAGGCCAGGCACTGTCCGCAGGGCAGCTTCGACGTCGGTTTGGCGCTCTTCCAATCGCTCGAAAAGCTGCTTTGCTCCAGCACCCAGGTAGGTTCTTATAACCGCATACATGGTCGTCTCCTTCGGGGAGCACCGTCTTGATGGCTATCCAGATCCGCTGATGGGTGCGCTCACCCAAGTGTCAATTCACCCCGATTCATTAAGCTTAGCCACACGCCTGCGACAAGCGAAATGCAACGACCACCGGGTGCTTTTTGCAGATTGGTGCGGTGCCCGTCGTGAACGGCACCAATCGACCCGTAATGTACTTCAGGATGATAGAGAACGATCAGGGGGCAACCAGGCTCGCGCCGCGTACGCCCGCTTCTGGCCGATAGACTGAATCAGGTGTCGCCTAGCAGCATGATATGAGTAGCATGGACATCCTCTGTTCGCATGAAACCGCAGTGCAGGTAAAACGCGTCTCCTTCGGACGTATCGGTGGAAAGACGCACGCTCTGAAAGCGAAGAGTGGCATGTGCAACCAGCGCTTTTACTAGCGTTTGACCCACGTGTTGCCCCCTTGAAGAAGCTGCGACGTAAACCCGTCGCAGCCTTGCCGTATTAGTCTCGCCATATGGATCAACTGAGAGGCCTCCGATGCCTATCAGTTGCTGGTTGAAATACGCCGCCATAAGGCATTCTCCGGGTGCATCGTAGCGATTCGCTCCGCAGTGCCAGTCGGCAATCAGCCGAGTGAGAAACCTGAAACCCTCTCCAACTGCCTCTTTTTCCAAGACTGGAATCTGTGGCGGCAGGTGCGTGATCTGATGAATCTTGACTTGTTTCATGCATCCGCCTTGATTCGGTGTGAAACCGTTTTGGCTGGTCGAGGATCTTCGTGTGCACTCTATGAGAGATGCAAGTGGCAGTTATCGACCCGTAATGGACATGCGGGTAATAGAAAACTCGTGAATCAGCTTCTGATCCAGAGCATCGTCTGCACCGTAATATGCAGATGACTTTCTAACGGCTCCCATTCATCCATGAAAGCAAAACCCTGCTTGAGATAGAAGTTCGAGGCTCTGGCATTGTCGGGTGATACATCGAGAAAAACGCGATCAAATACTTCCGCGGTAGCGTGAGCTTTTACGACTTCTACCAGCTGAGTTGCCACGCCAGAGCCCCGTGCAGCAGGTTCAACCCACATCCCGATCAAGTTAAAGCGATGTGTGCTACTGGACTGTGGCACCAATCATTCCGACAGGCCTGTCTTTCTCGAATGCCAGCCAAAATACTGTTCCGGTTGATGAGGCTCTTACTTTCCACTGCTCGTCAGGGTAAGCGGCGGCAGTTTGATAACTGGCACCGAATGCCGTTGGCGTGTCCAAAAGCGCGGCGAGTCGGACTTTCTTCAATAACATCCAGTCTTCTGTTTCGGATCTGAGGGGCGAACAAGGCCTCCTCTGCGGCCTTTTCATTCAAAGCGCTCGCTCAGATCACTTTAACGGCCCGTCCAATGAACTGAATCGGTCCTGTGGGTTTGCCAGTCGGCGATCCATTGGGGTTTTCCAGAGTCAACTCAAAGAGTTGATTGGGCTCCAGCGGCGGCAATCTATCCAGGGGGACAGAAAGCGTTTGCCCAGGTTTGACCAGTCCAAGGGATACCGGACCTTGCCAGCCGTCCGCTTTGGTCCAGAATTCAAGTGCCTTGTCGGTTGGGATTTGCGCGACCCCCAAGGGTATCAGTTGGATTTCTCTTGGGTTGCTCGCCTGTATCACCCAGCCGGGCGCCTGGTTCTGCGGCGCCACCAGAACGACCAGGTAGGTGGTCGGATTCACCGGAGCTGTTTGTGTCAGTAGCATTGTTGCGAGCAACAACGTTGCAACAAGACCTGTACCCGCCAGCCCACGCCATAGCGGAAGAAGGTTCCACCATGAGATTGGCTGCGCGGTGGCCATCAATCGTGGTGCTCGCCGGTCAATGCTGTTCAAGCTGCGCTCGATACGCCCCCAGAGTGATGCCGTAGGTGTTTGCGGTTCAGCTAGTTCGGTCAACGCTAGCAAACGTTGTTCCCATGCATCCACGACCGCCCGCAAATCGGCGTCCTGAGCAAGACGCTTTTGGACTTCGATGCGATGCTCTGCCGACAATGTGCCTAACACATACTCACTCGCCAGCTCTTCAATGTTGTCGGGGATGTCATCCTGTGGGCTTATGGTCATCCCATGCACTCCCGCAATGCCACCAGACTGCGTTTGATCCAGGCTTTGACAGTCCCCAGCGGTGCGCCCAGTTTCTGTGAAATTTCTGAATGCGAATAGCCGTCGACGTACGCATGAAGGATGCAGTTGCGGCGCGCCGGCTCCAGTTGCTCGAGGCACACATAAATACGCCCTGAACGGGCTCGATAATCGAAGGCGTCCACACTCTCTGGCGATGCCTCCATGGACGCTGAAGCTTGCAGTGCAGTTTCCCGTTGCTCGCTGACTTGTACCTCCCTGGCGCTATCACGCATGAAGTTGAGCGCCAGATGCCTTGTCACGCTGAAAATCCAGCCCCGCGCAGAGCCTCTCGCTGGATCAAAACTGGCGGCACGGGTCCAAATCTTGATAAAGACATCGTGCACAATGTCTTCGGCCAGGGCGTTATCACGAGCGATGCGCTTGGCAACACCCAAAAGACGAGCACTTTCCTGCTCATACAAGTCCCGCAGTGCCTGCTGCTCGCCTCGGGCGCAAGCAGCCACGCACGCTTCATAGTCAAAACAGGGCTCAGGCAAGGACAAGGTTTTCAGCCATCAGCAGGTGGAAAATACTCCAGCCATAGGGCTGGAGTTCCATCGAAGCAGCGTAGACGACTTGTGCGCAAACAACCTGCTCTGGATCGTTGGCTTAATTGGCTGCCCAAAAAATATAGTCAGCCTGATATTTCACGATCTCCCGTTTGCCTTTGTTTGCGGCGGAGCATTCGGTCATAGGCGCTACACCGCCCTTAACGGCCACCCGCTGGATGTAACTGACACCGTTCATCGCGCCGTTACCTTCAGCAAGGTTGGCCTTGACCAACTGATAGGGGAGGTCGCCGGTGCCTGAGGGGGCAACTGCCAGTTGTGTCCCGGTGATTTTAGAGCCGTCTTTAGCTTGCCAGGTAGCAGGCGGTCCGAAGTAAGTGCCGACCTGGTTGCCGTTGCGATCATTAAGTACCGCTTTGGGGCCGACGAAAGTCCATTCAGTCTGGCCAACGGAGTTAGCCTTGTCGCGACACTCATACGTGATTTCGCCCGTCCCCACGGTCTCCAGCGCGATCTTATGACCGTCCGGGACCTTGATGCTGTCGGGCAGATCTGTTTGCGCATAGGCAGCTGGCACTGTGACCAGCAAGCAGGTAGTTGTAAGCGTACTACTGACAATGCACAGGAATCGTTTAGCGTTCATGCAAGTATCTCCAGAAAGTGATCAGTTCAGCAGCTATGGCTACTACCTGTACTACCCGCCGAAGGATTATCTGGATGCAGCTGATTGAAAAAATATCTGTGGAGAGAGGGTTGTAGCCTTACTGCTTGTTCGCTTGACTGTGTGAGTGTCTGCTTTTGCCGACTGTTGCCGGCCGCGAAGCGCTTCGACCCAAAGCAGCCCTCAGATAGCGACCTATTCAAACACAAACTTTCGACAGGGTATCCGTGATTATTCCTGAAAAAATCATCTCCACCGGTCCGGTGAGAAAGACCGGTCCCACGCCATCCCATTGAACCGTCACGGCTCCGCCGTCACAGCCGGTAAAATCACTGAAAACGTGCGGTAAGGGTTTGACTAATCAGAGGATAAGAGCTTTTTAACTTCAGCAATGATCAAGTCGATGTCGAATGGCTTTGCCAACACAGCATCGAACAGATCCGATCTCTGCATTCCGATGTGTGCCTGAGCGCCGCTCATCAAGATGATCGGCAATTGATTAGCTGAAGGGAGAGCTCGAACGGCTGTGGCGAATTCAAGGCCGTCCATGACTGGCATCATAAAGTCGGTAATGATCAAGGCAGGCCGTTCTCTATCGAGAACCTCGAGCCCTTTTCGACCATTGCTGGCCGTCACCACCATGAACCCCTCATCCTCCAGCGCGAAGCTGAGAATGTCAGCGATCAAATACTCGTCGTCGACGACCAGAATGGTGGACATTTTAATTCAACCCACTCAAAAGCTTAAGAAATTGAACCGGGCGATAACTCAGCGGGCACTGATGGTTCATGTCTTGAAGCCTTTTTCAGGAAAACATCTTGATCACGGATCACGACCTCAAATCGCGAAGGATCGTAGGAGCTGTCTCGTACTTTAAGAATGGAAAGCGTTCTGCTTAGTTCAGAATGATTCTCAGAGAATCGCATCAGCATCAGGTTGTCGACGATGCTGGATAAGTCAGAGTTTGGTGCGCTGACCTCGGAGCCAAATAGATCGCGCATTTCCCAAGAAGCAAATACCGTGACGCCCCTGGATCGCAGCTCGTTCATCAGAGCACTGAAAAAGTCAGTAATCCGCGCTGGATTTGTCGAGACTCGCGTCATACCACTGAGGCTATCGATGAACAGCCGCTTGATGCCCTTTTCTTCAACAAGACTCAGCAGTCGTGCGCCTAACCCATCCAGCAAACCCTCAGTAGTAGGCTGCCAAGCAATGCTCAGGGCGCCGCTGTCCTCCATACCTTTGATATCGATACCCAGTGATTGGCCTTTGAGTCGCAACCGTTGTGGGCTTTCGTAGAAACCAAAATGCAGACCCGGAGCTTCCACAGTCGACTCAGCCAGAAATTTGAGGCCAAGTGTTGTTTTACCAATCCCAGAGGGGCCTATTACCAGAGACACACTGGAACTGTGCAGGCCTCCGCCTAGAATGTCGTCCAGTGAAGCAATGCCACTGGCGATACGCGTCATGTCGGCGCTGTCGGGAGAAGATGGGTGGCTGTAGAGGCTTTCGAGTCGCGGGTAAACCACCAAGCCATTGTCGGTAATTTCACACTCGTGGAGACCAGTCATTGCTGAGCTGCCGCGAGTTTTACGAAGCTGAATTCGGCGCACTGAGCGAGTGCCATATAGCTCCTCGCCCATCTCAATTACGCCGTCAACCATGGTGTGCTCAGGACTGCCATCGTCGAGACGGGAACTGGTAAGAAACAGTACCGTGCAACCGGCAAAAGCGGCGTGCCCCTGTAGTTCAGAGATGAATTTCTTGGTGTCGATGTGCGAATCGGCTTTTGAGCGCGCATTGAGCAAGCCGTCTACCACCATCACTGTGGCTTTTTGACGGCTTATCTCGCGCCTTAGCAGTTTCACTACCTCATCCAGCCCTTCGTTTTCCAGAGTATCAAAAGCGCTGACGAACTGGATTTCAGCCCCGACTTTGGATGCGTCGAAAAAGCTCAGCGTCGAAAGAAACTGAAAGAGCCGATCATGCGATTCAGCCAGCAGTGTGGCGACCAGGACCCGCCCCCCGTTTTTCGCATGATGAAACCCAAGCTGGTTGGCGAGGATCGTTTTTCCAGACCCCGGGCGTCCTTGGATTATGTATGAAGCCCCCTCGACAAGCCCGCCCTTGAGCAGAGCATCGAGCCCTTCTATTCCGCTTTGAAGGCGTTTTAGCTTTTCCACAATGCGACCCTGATCCGAAAAACAATCTATTTATACCAATTTAATGGAATGCTACCGCCAATTCTGCTTCGGAGCCATTCAGGTCGAGTGGAAAGATGGGGCGATTTCGCACTTTGGATGTCGTAAGGACTTCTCACGAGCGGATTTTTCTGGCCGATTGCTGTCTATCCCGAAGAAATGCAATCGACCCATTGTTGCCGGTGGCGACATCCATGGCAACACAGCGTGAGGAAGCCAGGGCGTAAAGCCCTGGCAGATAGCAGATGTCACTTTTTCTTTTTCGCCGACTTTTCTGCCTTATCTGATTTCTTGGCCTTTTCTGGCTTGCTATCAGCTTTTTTGGCAGTTTTTTTCGGTTCGATATCTTTTTTCTTGTCTTTCTTTCCGGCAGCTTTCGAAAGAGCCGACGCCGCCGTTGATTTCTTTGCCGTCGATGACTTTTTGTCTTTCAAATCCTTACTGGCTTTCGAAGACTCAGCTTTGCTTTTTTTCTCGTCCTTAGCCACGTTCACCACCTCTCGGAGTATGCCGGTATTGGCACATTGCCTATGGGATTTTCCACAAGCTGATCATTAGGCGAGCGCGTTCAATAGCGGTTCAAACTTTTTGATGGGTTGAGAGAGGTCTCAGGGAAAGCGATCGTTGCGATAGCGTTCGGTCAAGGACTGCACGAGGTTGACGTAGGATTGCGTCTCGGCGTAAGGAGGCACCCCGTTGTACTCGACCACGGACGCTTCGCCAGCGTTGTAACCGGCCAACGCCAGCTTCTGATTGCCGTTGAAGCGCTTGAGCAGCCAGGCCAGGTAGCGCACGCCGCCACGAATGTTCTGTCGAGCGTCGAACGGATCGTCCACGGCGAAGCGCTCGGCGGTGGCGGGCATCAACTGCATCAGCCCCTGGGCGCCGGCTTCGGAAATGGCGTTGGGGCGAAACGCCGATTCGGCATGTATCACGGCGCGGACCAGCGCCCTGTCGACACCATAATGACCCGAAGCGGCTTCGATCTCCCGCCGATAGGAATGGGTGTCCAGGCGCAGTGAGGCGACCTTGAAATCCTTCGGCGCCATGCACAGATAGCAGCCCTTGATGTAATAGAGCTCAAGGACATCGACCCGTGCGGAGATCCCGACGGGGCGCCTGCTAACATACTGACGAACACCCTTGTGAACGAAGGTGAACACCCGAATCCGCACCGCGCCTGGGCTGTCGTCCCGCACAAGCCGTGGCAGGGCCTTTGCCTTCGCGTCGACGCCCGCCATGTCATCCAGGCGAGTGCAGCGGGCGCTGGCGATGGCTTGGGTGGTGTAGCTGATGGCGCCGTCCCTGGCTTGGCACTTGAACATGGCGCTGGCGCACAGTGGCGCGACCAGCAAGGCCAGCTCGATGCAGCCAAGAAGGCTCTTGCGAGCCCATCGCCATGCTCTGGAACTCATCACATCGCTCCGCGCCGCAGGGGCCGATCAGGTCCGGAGCGCCTGACCCGGGCGCTGCGTTTTGAGGACCTGTTCTGAGTGACCCGCCTGTTGTCCTGATAGTTATACCCCTTGTGACCGGCCTTGGAGCTTGCGTTGACGTACGGGCTGTCGGCGTTCCCAGGCGATGCCAGCTGATACTGTTTTTTATGTTGGATCTGAGCCTTTTTTTGGTGAGTCAGTGCTCTATAGAGTGCGCGTCCGACGCACTAGTGGACAGTGATCGGCCGCCCACTATTTCGGGCTCTCTGAAGACCGGACGACCTCGAGAGTCTTCAGGAACCACCATGAATACTCGTCCAAGCTTTCACCGCAATACACTCCCCGAATCACAACGTGACATTCTCGGCATGATCGCGACCGACCATCATCTGGGCGACATACTCTGCGCCATCTGTCAGATGCACGACGCACAGGCCCCCGAAACCTTCTGCTCTATCCTGCTTACTGATGCCGAGGGCAAGCACTTGCTGAGCGGCGCGGCGCCCAGCCTGCCGGTCGAATACAGTGACGCGATTCATGGAATGGCCATTGGTCCACAGGAAGGAACCTGCGGCACCGCAGCGTTCCGGCGCGAGCTGGTGGTCACCGAAGACATCGCCCGGGACCCGAACTGGGAGCGTTTCCGCAGCCTGGCGCTGGGGCATAACCTGCGTTCCTGCTGGTCGCTGCCTTTGCTCTCCCACCAAGGAAGCGTGTTGGGTACGTTTGCCCTTTACCAGAACCGCGTCCATGCGCCGGACGAGGCGCAGATTCGACGACTGGCCTTTGCAGCCCAACTGGCAGTCATTGCGATCCGCCATGAGCGCGACGGCCAACGTCTGGAGGAAAGCGAACAACGGTTTCGTTCATTGTTCACCTATAACCCCAACCCGGTGTTCGCCCTCGATCTGGGCGGCAACATCCAGAGTGTGAATCCGGCGGGCCTGAAGCTGAAACCGCACACTGCGAGCGATTTCATTGGTCATCATTTTTCCCATCTGGTACTCGAAGAAGACCTGGAACGGGTCAGTCAGCATTTTTCCGCAGCCCGCGCCGGAGAACCTCAGCGTTTCGAGGCGCGGGTTCTCGACGAGAGTCAAAATCTGCTGACCATGGACATCTCTAACCTGCCGATCATGGTCAACGGAGAAATCGTCGGGGTATTTGGCATTGCCCGGGACATCAGCGAGCAAAAGCATTTCGAGCGCCAATTGAGTTTCAACGCCAGCCATGACCGCCTGACCGGTTTGCTTAACCGTGTTTCGCTTGAAGACCGGCTTATGCTGGATTGTCACATCAGTCGTCGGCGCAAGCGTCGTCTGGCGGTGATGTGCATTGACCTGGATGGATTCAAATCCATCAACGATTCGATCGGGCATTACTTCGGCGATCAGGTGCTGATTGAGGTGGCGCAGCGTATGACCCGGCAGGTTCGTCCCGGTGACACCATCGTGCGCATGGGCGGTGACGAATTTATCGTGCTGCTGCCGAACCTGCTTCGTGATGAGGACGTTGTACCGGTGGTCGAGCGCTTGATGGCCAGCATTGCCAGACCCTACTGCATCCAAGGCATTGACCTGCACGTGAGTGCAAGTATTGGCATCACCCTGAGCGATGGTCACATCGAGCAGCCGATGCAGCTGATCCAGCAGGCTGACATGGCCATGTACAAAGCCAAGCAGCAAGGGCGCAACAACTTTCAGTGGTACACCAGCGATCTCAATCAGCGCGTTTGCGAGCACGCGAGCCTGCGCAATGACCTGCAAAAGGCTATCGAAACTCAATCGTTCAAGCTGCATTATCAACCGCAGATAGAGGCGCGCACGGGGCGGGTGGTCGGGATCGAAGCGTTGCTGCGCTGGGAGCATCCTGAAAAAGGATTTATCTCACCCGCTGTGTTTGTGCGGGTGGCAGAGGACAGTGGTCAGATCATCCCGCTGAGCCTTTGGGTACTCGATACGGCCTGCGCGCACTTGCGCCAGTTAGGCGAGCAGGGCATCACCGGCATCTCGATGGCGGTGAATATTTCGCCGATGCATTTTCAGCGTGGCCATTTCGTCCAGTATGTACAAGCCACCCTGGAGAAACACGGACTCTGTGGTGAGCAACTGGAGTTGGAGATCACCGAGTCGCTTCTGTTGCATAACGCTGAACAGGCGATCGACACGTTGCACCGGCTCAAGGCGTTGGGGGTTTGCATTGCGCTCGATGATTTCGGCACCGGTTTTTCCAGCCTCAGCTACCTCAAGCGTTTGCCCATCGACAAGATCAAGATTGACCGCTCGTTCATCCAGGAAATCGCCACCGACCCTCACGATGCTGCGATCACCCAAGGCATAATTTCCATGGCCCATCACCTCAGCCTGACGGTGGTCGCCGAAGGTGTGGAAACGGCGTCTCAGGTGGATTTCCTGAAGGGCAGTCGCTGCGATGTTTTTCAGGGGTATTACTTTGCCAAACCAATGCCCTATGCAGACATCGAAGCTTTCCTGAGCCATCCCGCGTCCCATCCCTGACCGCCAATTCTGTCTGGACCCAGACCTGAAAATCAGACGCTAAGGCAAATTTTCAGACCCCAGCGCAGAACTCCCTCTCCCCAGGCAAGGCGCTCCCTGCGCCTTTCTCACACACTCGGCTCTAACGCTATCGCGCTGCACAACAACAAGAGCCGCGAAAAAAATGACTAGTTTCCAGCCTGCTACCGAAAGCCAGACCGGCCACATCGGCGCCCGTCAGACCCGTGTCGAGGACGCCGCATTGTTGCGCGGCCTCGGCTGTTATGCCGATGACGCTGCGATCCCTCCGGGAACGCTACACGCGGCGATCATCCGTTCACCCCACGCTCATGCGCGGATCACCTCGGTGGACTTTTCCAGTGCGCTGCTGATGAAAGGCGTGCACGGCGTGCTGGTCGGCGAAGACGTCAAACGCTGGGCGCTGCCGTTCCCGGTGGGTGTGCGGCAGCCGATGGAGCACTGGTGCGTCGCCGTCGACAAGGTACGTTACGTCGGAGAGCCGGTGGCCGTAGTGATCGCTGAGAGCCGCTATCTGGCCGAGGACGCCATCGAAGGTGTGCGCGTTGAATACGAGCCGCTGCCACCGATCATCGATCCCGAACGGGCCACCGCCGAACAGGCGCCGATCCTGCACGAAGCGGTCGGCAGCAACGTGGTCAACGAACGGCGCTTTCGTTATGGCGAGCCGGAGCAGGCCTTCGAGCAGGCGCCGCACAAGGTCTCGCTCAAAGTGAAGTTTCCGCGCAGTTCCTGCACGCCCATCGAATGCTATGTGGTGCTGGCTCAGTACGAGCGCGCCACCGGCATTTATGACGTGCTGGCCAATTTTCAGGGTCCCTATGCGTTGCACACGGTCATGGCCCGGGCACTGAATGTACCCGGCAACCGCCTCCGTTTGCGTACACCGAAAGATTCCGGCGGCAGCTTTGGCATCAAGCAAGGGGTTTTCCCTTACGTGGTGATGATGGGGCTGGCGTCACGCAAGGTCGGTGCACCGGTGAAGTGGGTCGAGGACCGTCTGGAACATCTTCAGGGCGCTTCTTCGGCGACCAACCGGGTGACCGATATTGAAGCGGCGGTAGAAGCAGACGGGCGTATCACCGCTTTGCGTTATGACCAGATCGACGATTGTGGTGCCTACCTTAGAGCGCCTGAACCGGCGACTTTCTACCGCATGCACGGCAACCTGACGGGTGCCTACGCGATCCGCAATTTGCAAGTGCGCAATCGAGTGGTGCTGACCAACAAAACTCCTTCCGGCCTGAACCGTGGTTTCGGTGGCCCGCAGGTGTATTTCGCCCTTGAACGGCTGCTGCAACACATCGCCGTGCAGTTGAAGCTTGATCCGTTGGACGTGATCCGCCGCAACCTGGTGCCGGCCGATGCCTTCCCTTATCGCGCGGCCGCCGGTGCGTTGCTCGATTCCGGCAATTACCAGGCAGGCATTGCCTTGGCGGCGGCTGACGGTGGACTCGACGAGTTGCTCGAACGTCGTGATCAGGCGCGTGCCGAAGGCCGGATCTACGGCATCGGTTATGCCGCCGTCATCGAGCCTTCGATTTCCAACATGGGATACATCACCACCGCGATGACACCCGAAGAGCGGCGCAAGGCCGGTCCGAAAAACGGCGCTGTCGCCACCGCCACCATCAACGTCGGCCCATTGGGTGACGTCAGTGTGCACGTGTCCTCGGCACCCCAAGGGCAGGGCCATCAAACCACCGTCGCTCAGGTCGTCGCCGAAGTGCTTGGGGTTGCGCTGGAATCCATCGTGGTCAACGTCGAGCTGGATACCCAGAAGGACGCTTGGTCGATTGCCTCGGGCAACTATTCCAGCCGCTTCGCCGGCGCTGTGGCCGGTGCCGTCTACAAGGCGGCGCTGAAGATCCGCGATCGCCTCGCCGCGATTGCCGCCGAGCAATTGCAGGCCAGTCCCGAAGATATTCGTTTCGCCGGCGGCAAGATTTTTGTCGTCAATGGCGGGGCGGTGGCGCCATTCCATCGGATAGCCGGTGCGACCCACTGGTCGCCGGGCCTGCTGCCGGAAGGTGAAAGTGGCGGTCTGCGCGAAACCGCGTTCTGGAGCCCGCCGCAATTGGTGGCCCCGGACGACCAGGATCAGGTCAACAGCTCGCTGTGCTACGGCTTTGTCTTCGACATCTGTGGTCTGGAAATCGACCGCATGACCGGCGAGATCCACATCGATCGCTACGTCACCTGCCATGACGCCGGCCGCCTGCTCAATCCGGCGCTGGTCGATGGCCAGATTCGTGGTGGCTTCACCCAAGGACTCGGCGCGGCGCTGATGGAAGAGTTTGCCTATGGCGAGGACGGCAGCTTTCTTTCCGGGACCTTCGCCGATTATCTGGTGCCCACCGCACCGGAAGCGATCGAACCGGTGATCCTGCACATGGAAACGCCATCGCCATTCACCCCGCTGGGCGCCAAGGGTGTGGGCGAGGGCAACAATATGAGCACGCCGGTGTGCATCGCCAACGCGGTGGCCGACGCCCTCGGTCGCTCGGACATCCGTCTGCCGCTGACACCATCGAAAGTACGCACGCTAATCGGGATTGACGAGCCGCCACGGCCCGCCGGTATGGAGCCCGATGAAAACCTGGACGCAGCACCTGCCGGTGGACCGGCACTGCGGGCCAACGACTCGGTGGTGATTCCTGCTTCGCCACAACAGGTCTTCGATACCTTGCTCGACCCGCAGACGCTGGCGGCGATCATTCCCGGTTGTCACGACCTCGTGCTTGAAGGCGAAAACCGTTACCGCGCAGACGTCACCGTCGGCGTCGGCATGATCCGTGCGCGCTTCGAGGCCAAGGTTGCCCTGAGTGATCTGGACCCGCCGCATTCATTGCGTCTGTCCGGTTCCGGCAGCAGCTCGATGGGTTCGGCCCAGGGCCAGGCCAAGGTGCGTTTCGTCGAACTGGAAAATGGCCACACACGCCTGGAATACCAATACCAGGTGGCGGTCAGCGGCAAAGTCGCCGCGGTCGGCGGCCGTATGTTGCAAGGGGCCTCGAAAGTGATCATCGGACAAATCTTTACTCGCCTGTCGCAACGGGTCAGTGGCCAGGCCATCTCCACCGGCTGGTGGGCGCGACTGCGTGCCTCGCTCGGCGCGCTGTTTGGCAAAGGAGGTGCGCAATGAAACCGGCTGCTTTCGATTACGTTCGGGCTGACACCCGTCGTCAGGTGGTTGAGTTGCTCGCCGAGTTCGGCCAGGAAGCTCGCATCATCGCCGGTGGCCAATCGCTGATGGCGGTGCTGAACATGCGCCTGGCTCAACCCAAGTTACTGATCGATATCAATCATGTGGCTGAACTGGCCTATATCGAACTGCGCAAGGATTGCCTGGCGGTAGGTGCCGGGGTACGACAGGCGCAGTTACTGGCGCGTTCGACCCTGATGGACGAGGTGCCTTTATTGGCACTGGCGATGCCCTGGATCGGTCACTTCCAGACGCGTAATCGCGGCACAGTCTGCGGTTCGGTGGCTCATGCCGACCCGAGCGCCGAGTTGCCGCTGTGCCTGGTGACGCTGGGCGGCGAGATCGTTCTGGAGTCGAAAAAGGGCAAGCGCATCGTCAAGGCTGTCGACTTCTTCCAGGGCATTCTCACCACCGACAAGCGTGCGGATGAACTGGTCGTCGAGGTGCGTTTTCCGCTTAAGCGCGAAGGCATCACCTATCGCTTCCGCGAAATCGCCATGCGCCACGGCGACTTTGCGATTGTCTCCCTGGCCGCAGCCATCGGCGCGGATCAGGTCGAGCTTGGCATCGGCGGGGTCGCTGACCGTCCGCAACGTCGCAGTCTGCCTCGTGGTGCGGGGCTGCCGGACGCGCTCAATCAAACTGCCTGGTCGCTCGACGCACAAGACGATGTGCAGGCCAGCGCTGCCTATCGCCGCCAACTGATTCGCGAGCTGGGTCATCAGCTGATCGAAGGAGTCTGAACATGCGTGTAACTGCCGACCAAACCTTTCCGATTCGCCTGGAACTCAATGGCCGCTCCCGCGAAGCCCTGGCTGAACCGCGAACCCAACTCTGCGACTTCCTTCGCCACGACCTCGGTGCCACCGGTGTCCATGTCGGATGCGAACACGGTGTCTGCGGTGCCTGCACGGTGCTGGTGGACGGAGTCGCCATGCGCTCCTGCCTGATGCTCGCGGTACAGGGGCACGAGCGGCGTATCGAGACCGTCGAGTCCTTGGCCGACGACGACACACTGAGCGACCTGCAACAAGCCTTTCGCCGTCATCACGCCTTGCAGTGCGGCTTTTGCACTGCGGGCATTCTCATGTCCTGCGTGGATTTCCTGGAACGGGTACCCAACCCGGACGAGACCCAGGTACGCGACATGCTTTCGGGGCATCTATGTCGCTGCACGGGCTACACCGGCATCGTCCAGGCCGTGCTCGAAGTCGCTGCCCAGCGCCAAACGAACGAAGGGGTATAACAACAATGTTCGATCTCGGACGCAGTTTCCTCGCTGCCGTTGAACGCCGGCCGCACGCCGTGGCGGTCAGTGACGGTGCGTTGAAGAAAACCTATGAAGACTGGTTCGTCGATATCCAGAGTGCCGCTTGGGGCTTGCAATGCCTTGGGCTGCAACGCGGTGATCGACTGCTGGTAGTGATGCAGAACCGCTGGCAGATGGCGACCCTGCATTGGGCCTGTCAGTTTGCGGGCATCGTCATGACCCCGTTGAACTGGCGTTCGACCGCCGATGAACTGGGCTACTGCATCGAAGATGCGCAAATCCGTGCAGTGGCTTACGACGATGCTACCGTGACCGCCGTGGCCGGTTGCAGTGCCGCCACAAGGCTGCCACGGATCGCCACAGGTCTGCGTGCTGCCAACACCGACCTGAGTTTCCAGGAACTGTGTTCGCAGACCCCCTCCGGCATCATTTTGCAGGCCGACGCCGAAGACTTTTCACTGCTGCTGTACACCTCCGGAACCACCAGCAAGCCCAAGGGCGTGCCCCGTCGGCACCGTTGCGAACGTGCCGCGGCGGTGGCCCACGTCGCGCAAAACCTTTACCGCCAGGGCGAGTGCACGCTGGGTGTCATGCCGCTTTACCACACCATGGGCGTGCGTTCGTTGCTGTCCATGGCGCTGATCGACGGACATTTCGTCTGTGTGCCGAAGTTCGACGTGGAAGCGACGTTGCAGGCCATCGAGCGGGAAAAGGTCAGCAACCTGTACCTGGTGCCGACGCTCTACCACATGCTCATCGAACACCCGGCCTTTACCCGCGAGCGAGTCGCCAGTGTCGAAAAAATCGGCTTTGCCGGTGCGCCGATGAGCGACGGTTTGATGCGTCGCGTCGAGCAGGCGTTCCAGCCGCAATTGTTCGTCAATCATTACGGCAGCTCGGAGATCTACACCTTCACCATCGACCAGCAAGCCAGCCGCAAACCCGGTTCGTCAGGGCGCAGTGCAATGAACCAGCGCGTGCGCGTGGTGCCGATCGATGCTGAAACGGCAGACGTGCAGGTCAACCCATTGGAGGAGGGCCAGATCATCGCCGACCTGGCGAGTGACGAGGCGTTCGAAGGCTACCTGAACCGCCCCGAAGCGACCGCCAAGGCATTACGTGACGGATGGTATTTCACCGGTGACATCGGCTACTTCGATCGGGAGGGCGATCTGTTCGTCACGGGGCGTGTCGATGACTTGATCATCACCGGCGGCGAAAACGTCAGCCCGGCAGAAATCGAAAACATGCTTTCTCTGCACCCGGCAGTGGAAGAAGTGGTGGTGGTCGGTCTGCCCGACGAGCAGTGGGGCAAAATCATTGCAGCTTTTATCAAGCTGCGCGCCGAGGTCTCGGAAAGCGAGCTCGATGCCCATTGCATCGCTTCGGGCCTGGCCAAATTCAAGCGGCCACGGCGTTACCAGTTCATCGATCAGATTCCCAAATCTCCAGTGGGCAAGGTGCTGCGGCGCGTGCTGCTGGCCGAATTTCAGGAACAGGCCTTGAAGGCCATCAGCTAATCATCCAGAGGACACTCTCATGCAACAACAAGCGATCCAGCAATTTCTCGACACTCAGTTCGATGGCTTCCAGGTTGAAGTCGATGTGTCCCGCGAGCGCGCTGATATCATCCTCAACCGGGCACCGTTGAATGTCATTTCCATGGGGCAGCGCGATCAACTGCGCCTGGTCTTCGAAGCCCTCGATGCACACAAAGATGTGCGTGTCATCGTGCTGCGTTCGGTGGGTGAACATTTCTCCAGCGGCGGCGACATCAAGGGTTTCCTCGAAGCATCGCCAGAGCACGTTTCGAAGCTGGCCTGGAATGTCGCGGCACCGGCACGTTGCGAAAAACCGGTGATCGTTGCCAACCGTGGCTACACCTTCGGCGTCGGTTTCGAACTGTCCCTGGCCTGCGATTTCCGCATTGCTTCGCAAACCACTCGCTACGCCTTGCCTGAGCAGAACCTCGGTCAGATCCCGGGCTCGGGTGGCTCCGCGCGTCTGCAGAAAATCATCGGCATCACCCGCACCAAGCACATGGTGATGCGCGCCAAACGCATCACCGGCGACCAGGCCTACGCCTGGGGTATCGCGACCGAGGTCGTGCCGGATACCGAACTGGAAAGCACCGTCGACGCGTTGGTCGATGAACTGCGGCGCTTCTCGCCGTTGGCTCAGCGCACGGCGAAAAAACTGATCAACGACAACGAAGATGCGCCGCTGACCGTCGCGATCGAAATGGAAGGTCACTGCTATAGCCGTCTGCGTAGCTCCAAGGACTTCAAGGAAGGCGTTGAAGCGTTTCACAGCAAGCGTACGGCCGTGTTTATCGGCGAGTAAATCGTACTGGCGAGCGGGCCCGGGAGTATGTTGGTAACAGCGTACGCCTTACGGAGCAGGGCCTGCCGCCCCTTCAATGCAACTGAAAGGGCACATCAAGGTTTCACCGCTGACCTGCTGATTACTCGCAACCCGTGCACCGGGATGCAGAACGTTCGATCACCGTTTGTGTGAGGCAACCATGACTACGACAACAACAATAACTGCATCACCCTCCAGCGCCGCTTGCGATACACCACAGATTCCACCGGGCAAGGCCTTGCTCGCGGCATTTGCCTCGACATTCGGCTGGGCGCTGGATTTGTTCGACCTGTTCATTCTGCTCTACGTGGCGCCCATCATCGGCCGCCTGTTCTTCCCCTCGGACACCCCGACCCTGTCGCTGGCCGCGGTATATGCCTCGTTCGCCGTGGCCTTGCTGGTGCGTCCGCTGGGCTCGGCGATCTTCGGCGCGTATGCCGATAAACACGGCCGCAAGCGTGCGTTGATGGTGTCGATGGTCGGCGTCGGTATTTCCACGGCACTGTTTGGCGCGTTGCCGACCATTCATCAGGTCGGCATATTGGCCCCGATACTGTTTTTGGTCTTGCGGGTGATACAGGGCATTTTCGTGGGTGGCATCGTTGCCTCCACTCACACCATCGGCACCGAATCCATCTCGCCGCGCTATCGCGGCTTGATGTCCGGGTTGATCGGTGGTGCCGGCGCCGGTATGGGCGCGCTGTTGGCGTCATTCACTTATCTGGTGTTGTCGGAGATCTTTCCCGGGGAAGAATTTGACGTCTGGGGCTGGCGCTTCATGTTCTTCTGCGGCCTGCTAAGCACGTTTTTCGGTCTGGTGATGTTCCGTTACCTGGAAGAGACCCCGGTCTGGCAGCAACTGCAACAAGCGCGCAAAACCAAGGGGCCGGCGGTAGTTGTCGTGTCGCCGCTCAAGCGTCTGTTCGGTCGCGAGTACCGCGGCGTGATGCTGGTCAACCTGCTGATTACGTTCGGAGGCGGTGCCACGTATTACCTGGCCTGCGGTTATCTGCCGACGTTGCTCAACGTGGTCGCCAAAGTGCCTCATGCGCAGACTTCGCAGATGCTCATGTACGGGTCGGTGGCAACCATTGTCGGAGCACTGGCCTTCGGTTACCTGAGCGACCTGATCGGTCGCAAGAAGACCTTCATGCTGCTGGGTGTGATCAACCTGGTGAGCCTGCCGATGATGTTTCTGGGTGTCGCCGAATCGGGTTCGCTGACCCGTACTGCGCTGTATTGCGTGGGTATAGGCTTCATAGGTGGGGCGATCATCGCGCCGATTCTGATCTTCCTCAACGAACGCTTTGCCACCGAGCTGCGAGCCAGCGGCACCGGATTGTCCTGGAACATCGGTTTCGCCCTCGGCGGAACCATGCCGACCTTTGTGTCCCTGGTCAGCGGCAGCCCGGCGCAGATCCCCATGGTGTTGGCGATGTTCGCCGTCGGTCTGTCGGTGATCTACCTGATCGGCAGCGTGGTGATTCCAGAAACCCAAGGCAATTTCAAGTAAAGGCGGGGAGGCGCTTCAGGAATTCGCAGATCAGCTGCAAGGTCTGCTCGGTCGCTTCAGTCTGGGGAAAGTGCCGACAGTTATCCAGCAACACACAGCGGCACGGTCCAGCGACCTGTCGCTGGATGACCACCAGTTGCTCGGGCGTGGCGTAGTGGTCTTCGCGACCCTGAATGACCAGCAACGGCTTTTCGATATAAGCCAACTGCGCTTCGAGATCATCCAAGGAAAAGTCCGGGTGCAACCAACTGTCGCTCCAACCGTGAAAAGCGCCATCGACATTTGTCCCATGGTGGCGTGCCAGGCGCTCGCGCAGTTCGCCCAGATGCCAAGCCTCGGTGGTGTGGCGAATGCCATCGAGGCTCTCGGCCTCGACAATCACGTGAGGGGCCAGTGCGATGCTGCCCAACACGCGTGGATCGTTGGTGGCGGCATAGGCAAGGACGATGGATGCGCCGTCACTGTGACCGAGCAAGACCACTTGCGGCAGTTGCAAGGCATCGAGCAATTGCCGCAGTTCCCGAGGGCCGTCGCTGCTCAGGTAGTTCAGCGGACGCGGCAGGGTTACCGGGCTCGATTGCCCATAACCCTGACGGCTGTAAGTGACCACACCGTAACCGCTGGCCTGGGCCAGGCGCAGGGGGAAGTCTTTCCATTGGTCGGCGCTGCCGAGGCCTTCGTGCAACAGCACCAGTGTCGGTCGCGATGGGTCAGCCGGAGGCAGTTGGCGATGTTCCAGGCGCAGCGCCCCGAGTTGCAAAAACTGTTGTGGCGACATGTTGAATCAACGATTGAACAGGATTGCTCGCAGGTTACCGTAAACGTAACCCTGCATGCAGCACCACGCTTTGCTTGAGGTACAGAAAATATGCGTCATCTCGATGTTCAGGTGATCGACCAGGCACTGCAATGGGCTCGCGCCGGGCAGGCCCAGTGGCTATGTACGGTGCTCTCCACCTATGGCTCGGCACCGCGTGCGCCGGGTGCGATGCTGGTGACCAATGGCACAGGCGAACACGTCGGCTCGCTGTCGGGTGGCTGCGTCGAAGAGGAGTTTCTCGAAAGCCTGACGCGCGGTGAGTTACGCGAACCGGCGCAGATCGTCAGTTATGGCGACAGCGTCGAGCAACGCCACCGCCTGCGATTGCCCTGTGGCGGCGTGCTGATCGTGCTGGTCGAGCACCGCGCTGCCAGTCTCGAATGGATCGCCCACCTGGAGAGTCTGCAAGCAGCGTTGCTGGGTCAGCGTCGTCTGCTGCGTCACGTCGAACTGAGCAGTGGTGCCTTGCGCCTGGACCCGGACACCGGACACGGCAGCGAGCGGGTGCAAGTCGTCGACGAAAGCGTGCGCATCAGCGTCGGCCCGGCGTTACGACTGATTCTGGCGGGGCTCTCGCCGGTCGCCGAATTCTGCGCCAGTTTTGCCCGCGCCATCGGCTGCGAAGTCATCGCCTGCGATCCCCGGGAAGAGATGCTGCAAGTACAACTCGAAGGTGTGGAGATGCAACGCGTGCTGCCCTCGATGTTCATTGCCGCCGGAGGTTGCCACGCGGCGACCGCGGTGGTGGCGCTGACTCACGATCCGCGAATCGATGACCTGGCGCTGATGGAAGCGGTGCACACTCCGGCGTTTTACATCGGCGCCATGGGATCTCAGGCAACGTCGGCCAAGCGCGCCGAGCGGCTGAAACGCATCGGTGGTCTGACGGATGAACAGATCGCCCGTTTACACATGCCCATCGGCCTCGATCTGGGCAGCAAGGCCCCGGCGGAAATCGCTCTGGCGGTGGTGGCCGATATCCTGCGCGTTTATCACGGCAAAGAACGCCATGCCTTGTAAGGCGGTTTTTCCGACGAACGTGGGGGCTGCGAAAGTCGAGGTAGACGCTCGGTCATTCGCGCGCGATAGTGGCCAGCCAAGTGTTGCTGAACCATGGACCGATCGACGGGCTTGTGAAATAGATAAGCGCCCCGATGATATGCATTGAGGCCGATAACGATATCGCTTCAAGCGAGCGGAGGAATCTGATGTCGATTGCCCAACGGGTTTTCCACGGCAGGTTTGGCCGGGTCGCCTTGCTGAATATGGATCATTCGCTGGTCACCCATACCCATTCCGAATGCCATGTGCTGGTCAAAGTGTCCGGCGAGGACACTTACTTCAACGTTAACGGTCGGCGGGTTCCGCTCAGTGATCGCACGGCGGTGCTGGTCAACGCCTGGGAGCCGCATTTCTATGATCCGCAGCCGGGTGCCGGTGCCACCCTTATCCTGGCGCTTTACATCGAGCCCGCCTGGCTGGCCACTGCCCAGCAGTCGCTGGCGCTCAGCGGTCGGCCGGACTTTTTCGCCCAGTCATGCATCGAGCTGTCGAGTCGAAATCGCACCCTGGCCGACATCCTGGTCGCCGAAGCGCATGGTTGTGGGATCGTGCCGAAAGAGCGCTTGGAGTTCATGCTGTTCGACTTCCTGATCGAACTGATCGAGGCCTTTTCCAGCTGGCGGCATTTGTCTCTACTGGGTGCGCCCAACACAGGTGAGTTCCGGGATGCGCGCGTGCGCCGTGGCACGGCCTGGTTGCTTGAACACCTCGATGATCCGAACCCGATCGACAACGCCGCGCGGGCCTGTGGTCTGTCTCGGGCACACTTCTTTGCGCTGTTCAAGAAAGACACCGGCATGACGCCGACCCTGTTGCTTAACGACGCGCGCATGCGCCGCGCTTTTGCCTGGCTTGAGCGTGAGCGCAGTGGAACGCTGGGTCTTTTGTCGGAGAACCTCGGGTTCTCCGAGCAAGGTCATTTCACACGGTTTTTCCGTCAGCACATCGGAGCTTCACCCAGCCAGTATCGGCGTGTAGTGGATAGTTACGCGGCGGTTTGAACCGAGAGGAGGGCGGGAGGTGTTTGGGCAGCCTTCCCGCCGATGAAGTTAGTCTTTCATCTTGAAACTGGTGGCTAGTAAAGGCTGCGGAAATTGTAGGGGGTGTTAATCACCCAGAAAGTCATAAATCTCTTTCATGCGTTCTTCACGCAGCTCAAGTTCTTCCTTAGTGCCGGCTACCCACTGCAGAACAAAGTCCCAGCAATCGCAGTCGTGAGCGTCTGCTTCTGCTTCAAACGCTTCTTGAATAAATTTCAGGCGATAATCTTGCGGCGACAGCCCACAGTTTTCAGCGAGGCTGTAGTTCAGTTGGCTAAGTTCAAGTTGGATCCATAAGTTGGCGTCGAGAAATTTCTTCAGGGCGAGTTGGGCTCTGAGTTCTTTTGCGATCATGAACACTCTCTTGTGGATGCGATAAGTTGCGGGTTGTTCGAGGTCAGCCCGGCGCTAAACCGGACGATGTCAATTCCCTGCCATCATCCATCCTCGAACGCCATGGCTTTCATTCAACTCTTTCACGATTCGAGCCGCGTCTTGTTTTTGTTTATACGGGCCGATGACGACAAAGTTGTTTTCTTTACGCGCTACCGGCAACTTCAGTTGCTGAATGGCTTTGAGTGCGCGATGGCGGCTGGGTGTGTTCAATGCAATTTCGACCACCCATTTGCCGGATGAAGGCGTGGTGGAAGCTTCTTTTTTTGCGTGAAAAATGTAGCCGCCACGCGTCAAACACGGACGTTTCAGCTTGACTAGCGTGCCTGGGAAGGTGTGAAAGGCATGCCATTTTAGATCAATGGTTTTTTTGCGGGCGAAGAATGCCAGGAGCAGGCCGGTAAAAGTAATCAGAGCGCTGAGAGTAATCGTCAATTTGTGTGAATGCGTGGGCAATGAAGGCAGCTTAAGTACAGATGTTTCGTCTGGCTTTTCAATCAAAGACTGTACGGTGTCAGCGTCCGTTGAGTCGGGTTTGCGCGATTCATTTTTCGCAAGGTCGGCGAGCCCGTAGGAATATTTTGTACTGAGCGCTGTCGCAACGTTATTAGCGGTGTCATCAAGTAGTTGTTCGAATTTTGTCACTCTTTGGTGGGGGTATGAGTCGTCGACGTTATTTTGACAAATAGCGTCTGTGGACGTGTAGGTCCATAGCAGTGCTGATAGTTGCCCCAAAACGCCAGTCACCAGAAAGCCCAAGCCAATCTTTCGCACTGCACCATCTCCAAATCAGGTGAATAGTTATTTGTCCCAATTCTTTCTGATAAAACAGGGTCTATTGTTGATTCTGGGGTGGTCTGAATTCTTGAGCGCGCCAGTGTGCCCAAGAGCCAAAACCAGTTGGCTACTTTATTGTTGTTTGAAAGTGCATCGGGCTTGCACTTTATAGAGTGTGGGTTGACGAAAAAGGCTCAGGTGGTCGAAAACAAACCGTATCAGATGAATTGCAGCGTGATCCATTAATACGCTTGTATTCAATGTGGATATCGTGGCCAAAGTGCCTTATCGAAGGATTGTTGGCCGTTCCACGGCGCGGACAGGAGAAGCTACTGAGTTTTTTGTCATCCCTTCAAACGATTCAGGTCTCCTGCACTACACTTCAGATGGCATTCCTACCCTGGAGAGTTCCTGGTGAACGCTCCAGACGTCGTGCTTGGTCCTGAAGAATTTGCAGAACTGAGCGCTCAGCTTGAAAGCTCTGCTCAACACGCCTGGCCGTGGAAGCATTACCGGTCCTGATGTGGGATGAGGGTCAATGCTATGGCCGTTGAAGGCAATGCAGGACAATTATTGGGCGTCGTCATTTTGCTTGCCACCGCCGTGCTGGTAGTGCCGCTGTTCAAACGCATCGGGCTCGGCTCAGTGGTCGGTTACCTGGCGGCGGGCCTGATCA
The DNA here is from genome assembly GCF_046042685.1 of Pseudomonas sp. PLMAX. Taxonomy (NCBI): domain Bacteria; kingdom Pseudomonadati; phylum Pseudomonadota; class Gammaproteobacteria; order Pseudomonadales; family Pseudomonadaceae; genus Pseudomonas; species Pseudomonas sp. PLMAX. The sequence continues at coordinate 3,195,538 of NZ_CP064949.1, forward strand.
TTGGCCCCTTCGGACTGCAACTTTTCAATGACCCCCACACCATCCTTGAGGTGGCCGAGTTGGGCGTGGTCATGTTTCTTTTTGTGATTGGCCTGGAGATGAAACCCTCTCACCTATGGGACCTGCGTAGGCAGATCTTTGGGTTGGGCAGCCTGCAGGTGGTGGTCAGTGCATGTCTGCTCACTTTTGTCGGCATGGCTTTCGGATTCTCTTGGCAGGTGTCATTTGTCTGCGCAGCGGGTTTTGTACTCACCTCCACGGCTCTGGTTATGCAAGTTCTCTCGGAACGCGGTGACATTACCGAGCCAAGAGGGCAGCACGTCGTGTCCATTTTGCTGTTTGAAGACCTGTTGATAGCCCCTTTGCTGGCGGTGGTGGCATTTCTGGCGCCCACGGAGTTGGCGAATGGACCCACGTCTCCACTTTGGCAACGCATAGGTATCGCAGCGCTGTCCTTGGGTTCATTGGTGGCCATCGGATTGTGGCTGCTCAATCCCCTGTTTCGGGTCTTGGCCCAAGTCAAGGCGCGCGAGGTAATGACTGCCGCTGCGCTGCTGGTTGTGTTGGGCGCAGCGTTGCTGATGGAACTCGGCGGTCTTTCAATGGCGATGGGGGCTTTCGCGGCCGGTGTGCTGCTGTCCGAATCCACTTTCCGCCACCAGTTGGAGGCCGACATCGAGCCGTTTCGCGGCCTGCTGCTGGGGCTGTTTTTCCTCGGCGTCGGCATGTCGCTGGATCTGCAATTGGTGGCCGAGGCCTGGAAGCTCATCATCTCCGGCGTGCTGGCGCTGATGGTGGTCAAGGCGCTGTGTATTTATGCGGTCGCGCGCCTCGCGAAAAGCGGTCATGACGACGCGCTGGATCGCGCCTTGCTGATGGCGCAGGGTGGCGAATTTGCTTTTGTGCTATTTGCCGAAGCGCTCAAACTCAGGGCCATCAGTCCTGAAGTCAACGCCAATATGACGGCTATTGTGGTGCTCTCCATGGTCATAACGCCGGTGACTTTATTGCTGTACAAACGGTTTGCTCGCGCGCGGACCGTTTCCCTGGACGGTGTGGAAGCCGCACAGAATCTGCGCTGCAATGTACTCATCATCGGTTTTGGCCGTGTGGGGCAGATTGCCTGCCAGGCGCCGCTCGCTCAGGGAGCGAAAATTTCCATCATCGATATAAATCCAGAGGTCATCCGCGCCGTGACACCCTATGGTTTCAAGGTCTATTACGGCGATGGCGCCCGCCATGAAATATTGCACGCCGCTGGCGCCCATCACGCTCGCGCCATCATTGTTTGTGTGGACGATAAAAAAGCCGCGACTCGCATTGTCGAAAGTACGCGGCACTTCTGCCCGCAGGTGAAATTGGTGGTACGCGCTTTTGACCGCGAACATGCGCTGGAATTGGTCAAACACGACGCCGACTACATAGTGCGGGAAACCTTTGAGGCCGCCCTGCTGCTCGGCCGTCAGGCCGTGGTGACTCTGGGGGCGTCGGAGCACGAAGCCGACGCGGTGATCGACGAAGTGCGCAAACGCGATGCCGAACGTTTTGCCTTGGAAACATCGGGCGGGCTGTTTGCCGGGCGAGCGTTGGTGCTGGGAAATATTGAGCGCATCGAGCCGCCGAACCCTGAGGCGCGGGAGGCGCGGGAGGCTCGGTGAGCATCAGTCACAGTGTCGGCTCAACTGCGCTCCAGAGCAGAAAACTGGCCCCTCAACCACGTATAAAGCTGCGAAACCGCAGGGCTGATCTGCTTGCGATGCGGGCACACCAGGCTCAACGGCGACGCTTCGCCAGGGTAATCCGGCAGCAGCACAAGCAGACGCTCTGCGGCGATATCTGCACTGACATCCAGCCAGGATTTGTAGGCGATACCTTCACCCTCCAATGACCAGCGTCGCACGACATCGGCGTCATCGCTGAACAACGGCCCCGAAACCTGCACGGTTTGCCCGCCCACGGTCCACTTGTCGTAGACCCGGCCATTTTGCAGATAGAGCAGGCACGGATGCTTGCTCAAGTCATCCGGCGTTTGGGGAGCACCGCAGCGCTGCACATATTCGGGCGAGGCAACCAACACCCGCTGGTTCCACGGTGCAAGCGGCAGTGCCACGTAATTGGCGTCTTCATTCGGGCCGTAACGAATCGCCACGTCCACCGGGTCGCGAAACAGATTGGCCATCTGGTCCGACAGGAAAAAACGCAACGTCAATTCCGGATGCTGACGGCGAAACAGCGTCAACCACGGCAGCAGTATGTTGCGCCCCAGATCGGACGGCGCTGTCACTTGCAAGACGCCCCGCAGCGTGGCGTTCTCACCCCGCAGGTTTTCCTTGCCTTGCTTCAGGGTCTCGATCACTGAATGCGCGGTGGGCAGATATTGCTCGCCCTCGGCCGTCAATCGCAGGCTGCGAGTGGTACGGGCGAACAAGCGCACATCCAGTTCGCGTTCCAGACGTTTGATGGCGGCCGCGACCTGACCAGGCAGCAGGTCAGCCTCCAGCGCCGCGGCGGTGAAACTGCCCAGCGCGGCGCTGCGGATGAATAAACCTAGATCATCGATGCGGATCATTTTCACTCCTGCAGTGAAAGTGTTGGCGCATTCTGCTTGTTTTTCTTTGTACATGGGAAGTCGAAGATGGCTGCAAGTGAATGCACCAACCCTTCAGACAGCGAGTGTCCATGAAAGCAATCACCTTTACCGAACACGCTTTGCCCATCGACAATCCAGACGCATTGATCGACATCAGCCTCCCGGTGCCCACGCCTGGTCCACGGGATCTGCTGGTCGAAGTTCGCGCGGTGTCAGTGAATCCCGTCGATACCAAGGTGCGCGCCGGAACTTTCACCAAAGAACCGAAAATCCTCGGCTGGGATGCCACAGGCGTTGTCCGCGAGATCGGCTCTGAAGTGACGCTGTTTCAGCCGGGCGATGAAGTGTTCTATGCCGGCTCGATTGCCCGCACCGGCAGCTACAGCGAATTCCATCTGGTCGATGAGCGGATCGTCGGGCACAAGCCTCGGTCATTGAGTGCCGCCGATTCGGCAGCGTTGCCGTTGACCTCGATCACTGCCTGGGAATTGTTGTTTGACCGGCTCGGGGTCGCAGAGGGTTCGGGGGAGGGCAAGTACCTGTTGATCACCGGAGCGGCTGGGGGTGTCGGTTCGATGCTGGTGCAACTGGCCCGACAGTTGACCCGCCTTACCGTCATCGGAACTGCCTCACGCCAGGAAACCGCTGATTGGGTGCGGCAGTTGGGCGCGCATCACGTGATCGATCATAGCCAGCCACTGCTCGCACAGTTGCAAGCCCTCGGCGTGCCGGAGATCGACTATGTCGCCAGCCTGACTCACACCGAACAGCACTTTGCACAACTGATCGATGTACTCAAGCCGCAAGGGCGTCTGGCTGTGATTGACGATCCCGAAACCCTCGACGTGATGCCGCTCAAGCGCAAGTCGCTGTCGTTGCATTGGGAGCTGATGTTCACCCGCTCGCTGTATCAAACCCCGGACATGATCAACCAGCATCACCTGCTCAATCGGGTCAGCGCCCTGATTGACCAAGGCGTTCTGAAAACCACCGTGGGCGAGCACTTCGGCGCGATCAATGCGGCAAACATGCGTCGTGCCCATGCGCTGGTCGAGAGCGGCAAGGCCCGGGGCAAGATCGTTCTCGAAGGTTTCTGATTTCACTTCAGGCGGGTCGCTTGCGGGCCCGCTGAACCGCCTGCGGCATCACTTGCCATTTTTTTAATGTTGGAGCGTTGACGATGAATTCGTCCAGTAACGTGTTGGTATCGATTGCCGTGCTCAAGGCCAAGGCAGGCAAAGAACTGGCATTGAAACAAGAACTGCTGGCGCTGGTAGAGCCGACCCGAGCAGAGCCGGGCAATCTCGATTATGTGTTGTTCAAGCTGCGCGACGAGCAGGACACGTTCTACATGCGCGAGGCTTTCAGGGATCAGACGGCGCTGGATGCGCATTTTTCGATGCCTTACTTTCAGCGCTTTGCCGCCACGGCAGATGACCTGCTCGAAGAGCCGTTGCAACTGATATTCCTTGAGCAGGTATCGGCCTGATGATTCAACCAGTTGAACCGCACCACCTCGGCCGGCGTGGAGGCGGCCGGCGGATCAATTCGCTTCAGGACGCGGCTGTACTCCGAATTGCGGAACGATGTGAGTCCCCAGCTCCTCAATGACTTGCGCAGCAGGGCGCTTTCCGTATTTGAGATTCAGGATAACGTGGTCCACTCCGATTTCCTCAAGCGACTCCAGCAAAAAACGGAGATGGTAGTGTCCAAGTTTGAACCCCAAATGAATGCGAGTGGGCGGCGTGGACGGGTTCTCATCGAGGTCGATGTAAAGCGACTGAGTGAAGGGCTTATAGACGGAACCACATTGCTTCATGACCTCCAGCCGCCAATCTTCCACGATCAGTCGCTGCATGTTCGGTGGGCGTGGATAGTTGATCCATCCGACGCTTTCGCGCGCGATCCAATCCAGTGACTGGCGGCTATTGCCGGTCACGAACATTGGAATGACTTGGGTTGTGGGTTTCGGAATGAGGTCTGCACCCTGCATCTCACCACCGCTCCAGCGAATGGGCTCAAAGCTGGTGCTGTGGGCTTGGCGAATCACCTCGTAGTGCTCTCGAAAGATGTCTCCGCGCCTTTCGGGATCGACGCCAAAAGCCGAAAACTCCACTGGGCGATCGCCGGAAGCTACACCCAGAATCAAGCGACCTGCGCTCAACTGATCGACGCTGGCTGATGCCTTGGCCGTGTGCAGAGGATGGTGTAACGGGATGGCAATGGATGCGGTACCAAGCGCTATCTCCGACGTATGAGCGGCCATATAGCCCAGGTAAACCCAGGGGTCGAAGACTTGGCCGACATCACCGAAATTAGGGTCCCGAAGAGGCACATCGCGAAACCAGAGCGCGCAGAAGCCCAGCGCCTCTGCTCGTTTGGCCAATGCGACCTGGTTGAGCATGTTCGGCGTGTCCCCATCGAAGGCCTCCAAAGGAAAGAACAATCCCAGGCTCAAATGACCCGGAGTGAAGGTTCGGCTGAACCCTCGATGCTCCTGATAAGGAATCGTGCTCGGCCGATACATACTCATCTTCCTCAATGGGAGAACGTGAACAGCGCCCCTGTTTCCAGAGGCGCTGCGGCATCGGTCGCTTGGGAACGACAGGTGGGGTAGTGGGTGCAATCTTTGCCCGTAGCGCCGTACATGCTGGTCGGGTCGACCGGAGTGAGGGGCCAGTTGCAGGCAGTACTCGCGGGCAGTTCCGGATTGGCGATGAGCGGACGGTCAAAATAAATCAGGTCTCTTCAGCCCGATACATCGCCTGAGCAAAAGCAGGGGATCATCCAACAAGCGTAGGCGGCTTTGCGCGGAACCGCCATGTCCGTCGTCCGTCTCGGTACCAGTCGCAGATGGTTACACCGCAGTTTGGGCCTTGGGCGTCGTGATCGGCGCGCCTCGGGTTGCTATTTTTGCTGCATGCTGGAGCGATGGTCACATCGAGCAGCCGTTGCAACTGATCCAGCAGGCTGAGTGGCTATGTACAAAGCCAAGCAGCAAGGGCGCAACATCTTTTCAGTGTGCGCTGGGAGCATCCGGATAAAGGATTATCTCACCCGGTATTTGTACCCGCGGCAGAGGACAGTCGTCAGGTCAGCCCGCTGAGCCTTTGGGTACTCGACCGGCAATTGTGTCCGGCCCCAGTCCTGAAATTCAGACGATAAGATAAATTTTCAGACCCCAACGCAGAACTCCATCTCCCCAGGCAAGGCACTCTCTGCGCCTTTCTCACACACTCGGCACTAATGCTATCGCGCTGCATAACAACAAGAGCCGCGAAAAAATGAGTAGCGCTGAGACTCCGCTTCGAGGCATGACTTCAATGCAATAACTAACCGCTCAGGCCGCTAGCTTATTTATCTAAATATACCTGAACACTATCTACCGTTCCTTCGTGTGCATTGCGTTGGCCTGGAAGATTTTGCGTTGCTTCTATTACTTCAAAATAACAAATGGAGCGCCATATAAATGAGTGGAAAAACAATAACTGCAAGTTCGGTGTTTCTTAGTATCACCCTGAGTGTCCAGGCGCATGCTGACTTCCTGAGTGATAGCAAAGCCACCTTGGGAATGAGAAACTTCTACTTCAATAACGACAACCGCGATGGCGTTGCCGCCCCTACCAAAACCGAAGAATGGGCGCAGGGTTTCATGCTGGACTTCAAATCGGGCTATACCGACGGCATGGTTGGCTTTGGTGTCGATGGCCTGGGGTTGCTGGGGGTTAACCTGGACAGCGGCAAAGGACGGCATGTCGGCAGCAGCATGATGCCTTCTGACAGTGACAACCGTGCGGTCGACGAGTGGAGCAGGCTGGGGCTGACCGGAAAAGTCAAAATGTCGAAAACTGAACTTCGCTACGGCACCTTGATTCCGAAACTCCCAATTCTGGTCGCCAACGATGGGCGCGTGCTTCCGCAAACCTTCGAGGGCGTTCAAATCACCTCAAGCGAGCTCAATCGCCTGACCTTGACTGGAGGTCGGATTGAACATGCAACAGGACGTGGTTCGAGCGATCAGACGGGGCTGGCCGTTACTGGTGGTACGCGTGAAAGCAATCAGTTTGACTTCGCCGGGGGCGATTGGAAAGTCACCAAGGATCTGACAGCTCAGTACTACTACGCCGGCCTCGATAACTACTATACGCAGCATTTTTTGGGATTGATTCACACCCTTGCCATCTCGGACAATCAGTCCCTCAAAACCGACCTGCGCTACTTCAAAACTGACTCGTCAGGTGCAAATAGCTCCGGTACGTCAGGCTACAGAATGAGTGGCTACACCAAAAACGGTGATGGAGAAATCGATAACCGTACCTGGAGTGCCGCGTTGATTTACACACTGGGTGGCCACGCGATTACTGCGGGGTACCAAAGTGTGTCGGATGGCAGCAACTTCACTCAACTCAGTCAGGGTAGCCTGCCAGACAAGGGCGCCGGTGGAGCAAGCCTGTATCTGTATACAGACCGCTTTATCCAAACTTTCACCCGCGCAGGCGAGCGAACAGCTTTCGGCCAGTATGCTTACGACTTCGCCGCTCTGGGCGTCCCTGGCCTAAAAGGCTCGGTCATGTACCTCTCTGGCGATAACATTAAAACGACGTCAGGCGCCAACCAAAAGGAATGGGAAAGAGACATTAGCCTGGACTACGTCCTTCAGTCGGGAGCGCTAAAAGGCGTCGGGTTCGGCTGGCGTAACGGCAAGTCCAACAGCGAAGCATCTCGTAACGTCGATCAGAATCGTATTTTTGTCACCTATAGCATTCCGCTTCTCTAGATAGCGGTGCGGGAAGTTTAGGGATATCGGATGCTCATGATCGGCGCAGACCCGCAGTGCGACACGCCAGTCATGGTCAAGCTGGTCGTCGATGCCGAGGTTAGAGAGGTCCTTTTCTATCGGTCGTGTGCCGTGCACCTCGGGCTGCATTTGATAGTGTCCGTTCGAAGGCATACGATCGAGATTGAAGGTGTCTACATGCAAGTTACAGCGCCGCCACGGTGACACTACGCCGGATGCGCTCAGCAGACCGGGAGGTGTTACTTGAAGTGCACAACTGATATGCCCGCTAGCGTCATCACAAAACTCACCTACCTGGTCAAGCACGATGCGAAGCCCTATGTGCATACCGAGGCTCTGACCGGTAACAGTGAACCACACTACTTTGCTGAGCAGGAGGAGCGCGAGGTCACAATACACAACGGTCGTCCGTTGGCAGACAGCCTTTCTCTGGACAAGCAGGGGTTTGAACTCCATCGGCGGGATACGGTGGTCGACGATCTCTACGACGATACCTCAGTGGAAAGCGTCTACTATGACGAGGTCAAGGCCTTGATCAAGGAGTTGACGGGCGCGAGCCGGGTCGTCATCTTCGACCACACCAGGCGCAGCGACGCCGAGCGGCGGGATATTCGCGGGCCAGCCAGCCGTGTGCATAATGACTACACCGACCGCTCGGGGCCTGAACGTATTCGCGACGTGCTGGGCCAGGATCAGGCCGCCGCACGGGTCTCGGTGGCCCAGATTAACCTCTGGCGCCCGATGAGCGGCCCCGTCAAGCGCTCACCGCTGGCGGTGCTGGACGCCTCGACGCTCGACCCCAATGACCTGCTGGCCACCGATTTGGTCTATCCGGATCGTATCGGTGAGATCTACCACCTGGCCTACAATCCGCAACAGCGCTGGTACTATTTTCCGGACATGCGCCGTGACGAAGTCTTGCTGATCAAGGGGTATGACTCACGTCACGACGGCCGTGCCCGCTTCACGCCCCATACCGCCTTCAAGGACCCCAATACGCCGCCGGGAGCCCCGCCGCGCGAGAGTATCGAAGTTCGCACCCTGGCCTTCTTTGATTAGGTTTTTGCCGCTTGGCGCGGGCCTCCCGCAGCGCTGTGTTTGCCCCCGTGCTTTCCAGGCGAACACCCGCTTTGGTTGGTAGGGATGTATGGATGTGCGCGGATAGCTGATCCACCCGTGATATGGCCCAACTTTAAAGATTCAACGATACCTGAAGTTTAGTAAAACATAACAGATCATGGTTGCTGTCAGGCCGACCAATATGTACTCGACGCGGGGTAGGAATATAACCAAACCACCTAGAGAAAACACGATCAAGGTGTTTTGTAGTATGTATTTCCTTATTTTAGGTACCGCTATGAAGTAGCCATATTGCTTGCCTAAGAAAAATAAGGCCATGCCGATGATTGACGTAATCTGGAAATCGCGCATCGCAATGTCATTCAGGATCGCATGCCTGATCAAATTTGCGAGAAGTGCTAGCCCCATAAATAGAAAAAGGTGCGAGTAGATTAAGGAGTGTCCACTCATACTACTTTCATTTTTGCTCAACAAGTAAAAGCTATCAAAATATATCCACCAGATACTGCAAATCATGATAAATCCGGTGATTGCCGCCATCACATTATAACGATCCCATTGAATGTCAGATAACCCTCCAGAAAGGCTAATTACCGACTCGCCCAATAAGATGAGGGTGAGTAAACCTAGTCGTTCAACCAAGTGTTCTGTATGCGCGGGCAATGGCTTTAGCTTACCCCAAGAAAATAAAGGGAGCAGAATATCAAGAAAAATCCCAATGTAAGCGACAAGGTAACGCATAGGTGGGTCAAAAAGAATGGATGAAAGACTAACAGCTGCGCTAACTAACAGGGCGAAGCCAAGCCTGGAGGAGAATTCACTACGATGATCGAATTTATTTATGGACGAAATGTACATAATACTGATGATGGCACGTATACCAAAATAGCAGGTAATAACAAGCGCATAGTTTACTTCCAATTCTTCCCCAATCCGTGCAGACAGCACAATGAGCAGCAACATTAAAAATAAAGTTGCCAAGCGGTGAAGGTTACTGTCTGTATCAAACCTATTTGAGTAAATCGTGTGGCTGGACCAGATCCACCATAATGGAACAAAAAGCAGTAAAAATGTCCATAATTGCTCCTGTTCAAAATGGCCGTGATGAAGATGTCCGAGAGTATGCGTAACCTTGCCAATTGCAACAACAAAAATCAGGTCAAAAAACAACTCTAACCATGTGGCGTGTCGATTCTTTTCATAATACTTCAAAGATTTCATTCGCTGCTGGCTCCGTGTGCACCTCTTTAATCCACCACCACGTCTGTTAGTACGGTCAATACAGAATCCAGCGTGCCATCGGGCCGATAGCAACATTGCGCACGGGCGGACCTTAGCGGGCAACTGGGCTGCTGTTCCGCCAACCATTCATTCAGCGCCTCGACCAGGACACGGGCCTCGACTATGGAATCTTCCGAACTGTCAAAAATTAACATCGCCATTTTTTATGTCCTCGGTTCGCTGGGCTGATATTTTCGTGCCGCTGCTTTATGAGCGATGCTTGTCGCTGGCAGCACCGTGGATTCTTCAATCTCCCGTATTGAAATATCATCGAATGCAAACCTGGTGCGCTGCGCAATGGGGCACGTTCGCCCTCGGCTACGGTGTGGGTGATGCCAAGCGATTTCACTATCTAGCGATTTCGTCAACTCATTAACGAAAGCTCAATCATCTGACTCATCTCGGTGAACTCTGGAGCCCCGTCATAGCGAATCCCGTCAATGTAAAACGCTGGGGTGCCATTCACGCCGCTCCGTACGCCGCCATTAAAATCGGATTTTATTTTGGGTACGTAGGTACCGTCTTGCATGGCAAGATAGAGTTCTTCGTCGGAGAGGCCATGTTTTAGAGCGATGGCCCGAAACAGCGGCAGGCCCAATCGATCCTGATTTTCATACAATTCGTCGTGAGCCTCCCAGAAGAATCCTCGACTCCCGGCAAACTCAGCGGTGACAGCTGCAGCCATCGCATGCGGGTGAGCAGTGGTCAGTGGAAAATTACGGAACACGAACAGCAAATCATCGCGAAAATGCTGTTGCAGATTCTTGACTATCCAATACGCTTCAGCGCAATAGGGACATTGATAGTCGCCAAATTCCACCAGTGTGACCTTGGCATGCGCACTTCCCTGGCGATGGTCGCTGGCACTTACCGGGACTTTGAGAGTGGCCATGGGATCACCTGTTAATTTTAGGTTGGCGTGCTTTGTGATGAATTCGCCAGAGCATCCAGCGCATCCAGAATGCCGTCCGCCCCCGGATTGATTGCCATCGGGGAGACGTAGCTCCAGGCGACCACCCCCTCCTTGTCAATCACGAACAGCGCCCGCTTACAAACCCCCAGGTGGGACTCGTAGGCTCCATACTGCCGCGCCACAGCCCCTTTGGGCTCGAAATCGGCCAGCAGGCTGAAGTGAAAATTTCGATCTTTGGCAAAGGCCTGATGACACCAGGCGCTGTCAACTGAGATACCCAGTAGCGTCGCACCGTATTCTCTGAATGTGGGTAGCAACTGGTTGTACAAAGTCAGTTGGTCGCCACAAACCGAAGTCCAGTCTGCGGGATAAAACGCCAGTATCACGGGATTTCCCTTTAGCTCGCGTAGCGACAACTGCTGATCAGGGGTTGCGTACAGAGTGAAGTCGGGCGCAACAGTGCCGGCCGGCAGCGGCCCCTGAACCAGGTCGCCATTCGTTTCTTTCGCATCATCCAATTCTGAAGTGTGCATGGCTTGAGCCCTTATAGATGGGCGGTTGGGGTCTGCTCAGCGGGATACGACTTGCCCGGGGGGATAACTCCATCCACCGCCAAGTGATTTACAAATGGCGACGATGCCTCGATACACCTCGTTTGAGGCCTGAGCCTGAGTGTCTTCGGTTGCGAGACGTTCACTATCCGCATCAAGAAGCACGAGGAGATCCGCCGTGCCTTCGCGGTATTGGATTGAGGCCAGGTTGGCAGCGGAAAGGCTGGATTCGCTCTGACGCACCATTGACTATAGTCGTTGTTGGCGCTTGCCGTAATCGCTGAACGCGTTCTACGTTTCCTCCAATGTTGGCAAGACCTCGCGCGCTCGTTCTTTTGCTGTCATTTTCGGCGGCTTTTTATCCGATGGTTTTGGTGCGAACCGCAATCATGTCCTTGCTGATCGATTCGCCCCTGCGAATTCCGACATCGAAGCGTTGCTCGATCACGCTGGTGATTCCATAGCCTCATTTGCTGATGAGTAGGTGGTTTACGACTGGCGGTATTTTTTTGCACAAATTTATCAGACGTCGTTCGTCGGTATCCTGGGTCGCCCATAGCGTGTTTTGATGAGATCCGACTATCGTTATTGGATGGCGTCGTCAGCCGAGACTGCCATTCCCTCCAACGTAATCGTCTTCCTGAGCAATCTCAGCGTATTGCGGATCTCATGCCCCTGTTGCTTGAGCATCGTTTACGGGGCCGTAGATCCATCTGAATGAGTCCGTGTTATCCATCTTTGGAGACAACTCATCATGGCTACTCTCTGTGAAATATGTAATGCGAGACCCGCTGTAGCGCGAGTGACCGTATCGCAAAATGGCCAAGCCAGGACAATGTCCATTTGCGACCACGATTACCGTCAACTCTTACGCCATCAAAGCATGTTGAATCCATTCGACTCTCTGCTGGGCGGGGGTGTGTCCCGCTTTTTCGACAGCATGGGCGGAGCAAAGGATCAAGCGGGTGATGACTTTAGGCTCTCTGCACAAGTGCCTCGAGAATCTGTCGATGCAACCGATGCATTCAGTTCCCAGACGCTGGAAATCCTGCAACGCGCGGGTGAGAAAGCCCATGAGCTCAACCGTAGCGAGCTCGATACTGAGCATTTGTTGTATGTGCTTGCGGATACCGATGTGGGTACGGCGTTGCTTAAGGAGCTGAAGCTTTCTCCGGACGAGATCAAAGGCTACATCGATCAACATGCTCAGAGGGGCACAGCGGAGGCCCAGGCCCCGGTGGACCAGATGAGCATTTCGCCACGGTTAAAGAAAGTTTTCAATTTTGCGTTCCAGGCATCTCGTGATTTAGGACATTCGTACGTTGGCCCAGAGCATTTGTTGATAGGGCTTGCCTCCGTACCAGAAAGTATCGCCGGGACATTGCTCAAAAAATACGGCGTAACGCCTGAAGCCTTGCGGCAGAAGGTGGTAAAGGTGGTGGGTAAGGGGGCTGAGGATGGGCGAGTCGACACCCCGACAGGAACACCGACACTCGACAAGTTCGGTCGCGACCTGACGTCACTGGCTCGTGAGGGCAAACTGGATCCCGTACTGGGGCGCGCGCAGGAAATCGAAAATACCATCGAGGTGCTGGCGCGGCGCAGAAAGAACAATCCGGTTCTTATCGGCGAACCTGGCGTCGGTAAAACAGCCATCGTTGAAGGGCTTGCACAACGAATAGTAAAGGGCGATGTCCCTGAGATTCTGCGTGGCAGGCGGCTTGTTGAAATCAATCTGAACTCAATGGTTGCGGGCTCTAAATATCGTGGTGAATTCGAGGAGCGAGCCAAGCAACTACTTGATGAAGTCGCCGCAAAAAGCTCGGAGCTTATTCTGTTCATTGACGAGTTGCACACGATCGTTGGCGCGGGGCAGGGTGGTGAGGAGGGCGGCCTGGATATTGCCAACGTACTGAAACCCGCATTGGCACGCGGGGAGCTTAGTTTGATCGGTGCGACGACACTCAATGAGTATCAAAAGCACATCGAAAAAGACGCAGCGCTTGAACGACGTTTTCAGCCTGTGCTGATATCCGAGCCCACCGTCGAACAGACCATCATTATCTTGCGTGGGCTGCGCGATAAGCTTGAGGCTCATCACCAGGTCACATTCGCCGATGAAGCATTTGTGGCGGCAGCTGAGCTGTCGGATCGTTACATCACCTCGCGCTATCTACCGGATAAAGCCATTGACCTGATCGATCAGGCCGCGGCCCGTGTTCGAATCAGTTCCTCCTCAAGGCCGGCTGGCATCCAGGAGCTGGAAGCCGAAATCACGCAACTTAAACGTGAACAGGACTATGCATCTTCCCGTAAACGTTTTGATGAATCCAAAGGCTTCGAAGAACGCATTGGTCAAAAACAAGCGCAACTGGGAGAGGAAACAGAAGCCTGGCAGCGCAAGACAGGTTCCGAAACCCTTGAGGTGACCCTGGAATCAATTGCCGAGGTGCTGTCCCGTCTCACCGGTATTCCTGTGACCGAGCTTACGCAGGAAGAGCGTCAAAAACTGTTGAATATGGAAGACACGTTGCGTGAGCGGCTGGTTGGACAGGAAGACGCTGTACTCGCGGTCAGCGATGCCGTTCGTTTGTCTCGAGCCGGCCTTGGTCAGGCGAACAGACCTATTGCCACGTTTCTCTTTCTTGGCCCTACGGGCGTTGGCAAAACTGAACTTGCCAAAGCGATGGCGGAAACGGTGTTTGGTGACGAGCAATCGATCATTCGTATTGATATGTCGGAGTACATGGAGCGGCATGCGGTTGCTCGTTTGATCGGCGCGCCACCCGGTTATGTGGGATATGACGAAGGCGGTCAGTTGACAGAGCGTGTCCGCCGCAAGCCCTACAGTGTGATTCTGCTCGACGAGATCGAGAAAGCGCATCCCGATGTGAGCAACGTATTACTGCAGGTATTCGACGATGGGCGTCTAACGGACGGTAAGGGACGTGTCGTGGACTTCAGCAATACGATCATCATTGCCACCAGCAACTTGGGCTCTCCCATTATCATGGAGAATCTTGAGCGCCCCGAAGATGAACGCCTTACGGATAAAGCGTTACGCGATGAACTAATGGGCGTCCTGAAAGGGCATTTTCGTCCCGAATTCCTGAACCGTATTGATGACATCATCGTGTTCCATGCCCTTACCCGTGACAACATCCGATCGATTGTGAGCATTCAGCTTGATCGGGTCATTCGAACCGCAGCTGCACAGAACATCACAGTGAAAATTGATGGCTCACTCATCGATCATCTGGCGGATGTTGGTTATCAGCCTGAGTTTGGCGCGCGCGAGTTGAAACGTCAGATTCGCCAGGCCGTCGAAACGCGGCTTGCGAAGGAAATGCTCGCTGGCAAGCTGCAAGCCGGCGACAGTGTTGAGTTGGGTTACGACACGGAACGTAGGGAAGTGGTCTTCAATAAGGTGGAGGTGGATGCGCCAAAGACCTCCGGAAAGAGTAGTCCGCCAGACCAGCCAGATGATCTAGCACCTACTGCGGAGACTGGGACTTAGCCCCAGCACACTCACGTAACCTGGGAGCAGGCCTGTTGATCACGACGTGCAGTGGTGTACTGGATCCTCAAATGCCTGGACGAGCCCGGCGGACTGAAGACGCAAGTGTGGAGGGTTATCGTGTCAAAGCCTGATTCTGAAAGGCGTGAGCGCAACTCGACGCTGAAAAATTTCAGGCTTCAGTGGGCGCTGATGAATGCTTACGAACGTTTCGAACAATTGGTTGTTATTGCGCTCAGTCTCATCATCGCGTCTGTGATTTTGATGGCTCTACTGCAGCTCTGTCGCAGGGTTGTACCGTTGGTGATCGGTGGTGCGATTGACCCTCTAGATCACGATGTTTTCCAGGCCCTCTTTGGCTCAATCTTCACCGTGCTGATAGCCCTGGAGTTTAAGCATTCGATTGTGCGCCCGGCCCTACGACGCAACAGCATCGTTCAGGTTCGCACAGTGCTGTTGATCGCCTTGCTGGCGCTCAGCCGGAAGTTCGTCATTCTCGATTCTGCCGCTACTCCTGCGCTCACCATTGCCGCACTAGGATTTGCCACCCTGGTGCTCGGCATCGTCTGCTGGCTCTTGCGAGAGCGTGATAAGGATGACTTACGAGAGTGTGATAAGGATGAATAGCTACAAGGGCTTCGCAATGCCAACAATTTTCCAGCGAGAGAAGCCAAGTTTCAAGCCATGCCGAGGCGCTCGGTCCAAATGAAAGGATTGTTAGAGCGGCGACCGGCGTATCAATTCGCTCCAGGTCGCGCCTTTACTCCGAATTGCGCAACGATGTGAGTGCCCAGCTCCTCAATGACGTCCGCAGCAGGCCGTTTTCCGTATTTGAGATTGAGGATAACGTGGTCGACGCCGATTTCCTCAAGCGTCTCCAGCAAAGCCCGCAGGTGGTCGCGGCCAAGCCTGAACCCCAAATGAATGTGATTGGGCGGCGTGGACGGGTTCTCATCGAGGTCGATGTAAAGCGATTGAGTGAAGGGCTTGTAGACGGAGCCACATTGCTTCATTACCTCCAGCCGCCAATCTTCAACGATCAGCCGCTGCATTTTCGGTGCGCGTGGATAGTTGATCCATCCGCTGCTTTCGCGCGCGATCCAATCCAGTGACTGGCGGCTATTGCCGGTCACGAGCATTGGAAGTACCTGGGTTGTGGGTTTCGGAATGAGGTCTGCGCCCCGCAGTTCACCACCGCTCCAGCGGATGGGTTCGAAGCTGGTGCTATGGGCTCGGCGAATCACCTCGTAGTGCTCTCGAAAGATTTCTCCGCGCCTTTCGGGATCGACGTAAAAGGCCGGAAACTCGACTGGGCGATCGCCGGAGGCTACCCCCAGAATCAAGCGACCTGCGCTCAACTGATCGACGCTGGCTGAGGCCTTGGCCGTGTGCAGAGGATGGTGTAAAGAAATGGCAATGGATGCGGTGCCAAGCGCTATCTCTGATGTATGAGCGGCCATGTAGCCCAGGTAAACCCAGGGGTCGAAGACTTGGCCGACATCACCGAAATCAGGGTCCCGAAGAGGCACGTCGCGAAACCAGAGCGTGGAGAAGCCCAGCGCCTCTGCTCGTTTGGCCAATACGACCTGGTTGAGCATGGTCGGAGTGTCCCGATCGAAGGCCTCCAGAGGAAAGAACAATCCCAGGCTCAAATGACCCGGAGTGAAGGTCCGCCTGAAACCTCGATGTTCCTGATAAGGCACCGTGCTTGGTCGATACATACTTATCTTCCTCAATGGGAGATAGTGAGCTTCGCGGCTGTTTCCAGAGCCGCGGCATCGTTCGCGTAGGGACGATAGGTGGGGTAGTCCGTGTAGCCTTTAGCCATTGCGCCGTAGATGCTGGTCGGGTCGACCGGATTGAGGGGCTAGTTGTTGGCGATACGCGCGGGCAGGTCCGGATTGGCGATGAACGGAGGGTCAAAGGCAATCAGATCGCTCCAGTCCGATACTATTACCGAAGCTACAGCCTGGGGACTCATGCAAGAAGCGTAGGCGGTTTTGCAGTGAACCGCCATGTCGGATCAGTGCCTTTAGCCTTCGTCTCTGTCTTCCCGATCTGACGGCCCTGCAAGTGTCCTGCCTGCGATGTAACCAAACGTCATGCCCGGCCCGAGGGTGATGCCACCGCTGGGGTAAAAACCGTTCATGATGCTGTTCATGTCATTTCCCACGGCGAATAACCCTGGAATCGGCGCGTCATTTTTATCCAATACCCGGGCACAGGCATCCGTGTGCAGCCCGGCGAAGGTGCCGAGGCTGCCTGGCACCAGCTTCACGGCATAGAAAGGTCCCTGGCGCAGGCTGCCAAGGGAGGGGTTGGGACCATGGAGGATTTCCCCCTGGTTCTGGTTGTACAGCGACTCACCGCGCCGAAACTGCGGATCGCAGCCTTTCTCGGCAAACTGGTTGAACGAGTTGACCGTGGCTTCCAGTTGCTGCGCATCAATCCCGCATTGGCGTGCCAGTCCCGCCAGGGTCGGGTCCTTGATCAAGTAGCCCATGCGAACATGGGACGCTGTCGGGAATGGAAAGGGTCTCGACCAGCCCAGGCCATAGCGCCTCTGGGCACGGTGGTCGCAGATCAGCCAGGACACCGGGGGTTCTTCCGGTCCGCAGGCATCGAACAGTGCACACATATAGTCATGGTAGGAGTCTGCCTCGTTGACGAAGCGTCGACCATCCTGACGCACCGCGAGAAAACCCGGTTTCGCCCGCTCCATCAAATGGGGAAAGCCACTGAAACCCCCGTCCTCGCGCGGCACGCGAGAGACAGGTGCCCAGGCAGCGGCATGGGGCAAGTCGGATGCCACGCGAGCGCCGACGCTTTCACCCAGGCGCAAACCGTCGCCAGTATTGCCCTTGGGGGCAGCGCTCAGGTGTCCGGCGTCATCCGGGGCATGGGCGAACTGCCGGGCAATCCGCTGTCGGTCGTGGGGAAAACCGCCGCAGGCCATCACCACACCACGTCGTGCGCGGATGTCGAACGGGCGTGCGCTGCGCTCGATACGTGCACCGACCACACGCTGGTCCTCCTGCAGCAGTTGCTGTACCAGCGTATCGGTCAGCAGGCGGACGTTTCGGTCCAGTGCGCTTTTCAGCAGCCGGGCGACCAATGCATTGCCGTTCACCAGGTGCATGCTGCGGCCGTGGCACAGCAGGTCACGGGCATGGCGCAACAGGCGTTTGCCGGCATACAGCATTGAGCGTGCAGATCGGCTCGCGTTGAGAAAATGGTTGAGATCAGCGCCACCGGCAATACCCATCCCGGCAAGGCTGATGAGGTCCAGCGGACGCCGAAGCTTGTTGATCCAGGGACCCAGCCGACGACCATCGTACGGCAGGGCGCAGAGCGAGCGACCGCCCCTGGCATGACCTTCGCTGGCATGAAAGTCAGGCATCTTGCTGCCGGAGAAAAATTGCACTTCGGTATGGCGCTGGAAAAAATCGACCATCTTCGGGCCTTGTTCAAGGAACATCTCCATGCGTTGGTCGAGCACCTCGCAGTGCAGTTCATTGCGCAGGTAAGTCCGCACTTGTTCGAACTCTTCCACTGTCCCCTCGGCGACTGCCAACGGGTTGCGGGGGATCCACAGCCAGCCGCCCGACCAGGCACTGGTGCCACCGAGCACCGGTTCTTTTTCCACCACGATGACGTCGAGACCAAGCTCGGCACAGGTGACGGCACAGGCCAGGCCCGAGGCGCCGGAACCGATGACCAGGACATCACAGACAAGATTGTCGACGTCAGTCGACGGCAAGACGCCCATGGCGGCCTCCATTGTTGTTTATCGCAGGAGCTGGCCGCTCCCCAGTGGAAGCGACCCGGCAGGACGACGGTTACTGCAAAGGTGAAAAGTCGGTCGGGCGCAGCAGGCGCGACTCCAGCGTCACCACAGCGTCGAGTTCCTTGTTCTGTCGGGCAAAGTCCTGCCAGCGCGGGTCGGCTGCCATGGCGTTGCGCCGGGCCATGCGATCGTCGAGGCTGGCATAGGCCCAGATGTGCACCACCTGGTTGACCTCACCGATTTCGGTGGTGAAGAAACCGACCAGGTTGCCCAGGTGCTCCTGCTGCACGGCTAATGCTGCGTTCTTGTACAGGGCCAGCCAGTCACCCAGGCGGGTCGGTTTAATCGTGTAGGTGCGCAGTTCGTAGTACATGCTGTTCTCCAGTGTGGGGTTGTTGGGTTGTGCTGCGGTCCAGACGGGCCGCGATATCACTCGCGGCGAGGTAACCGAAGGTGATACCGGGCCCAAGGGTGATGCCGGGACCGGGGTAGGTGCCGTCCATGATCGAATTCATTTCGTTGCCGGCGGCGTACAGGCCGGGGATCGGTGCGCCGCTGCGGTCGAGCACGTTGGCCTGGCCGTTGGTGACCAGTCCGCGGGCCGAGCCGAGGTCTCCGGTGAACAGGCGAATCGCGTAATACGGCGCCTTGTGCAGCGGTTTCAGGCACGGGTTGGGTTTGTGAAGCGGGTCGCCCATGTAGCGGTTATAGGCGCTGCTGCCTTTACCGAACTGACGATCGACGCCAAGGGCTGCATCGGCGTTGAACTGCGCCAGGGTCTGCTCCAGTGCCGTGGCATCGATGCCAGCGATGAGGGCCAGTTCGGCGAGGTTGTCTGCGCGCAGCAGATAACCGGCGTCTATCAACGCGCTGTTATCGACCGGTCGCGGACGGGCCAGGCCCATGCCGTATCGGTTCAAGGCTTCGCTGTCACAGATCAGCCAGCAGGGCGCATTGGCGCCGCCGTTGGCGAACATGCCTTCGACGAAGCAGTGGTAGGAGTCCGACTCATTGACGAAGCGTCGACCGGCGCGGTTGACTGCGATCACGCCGGGTTTGGCCCGATCGGTCACCAGGTGCGGAAAGCGCTCTTGGCTGCCGTCGGCCTTGCGCAGCACCGACACCGGCGCCCAGAAGAAATTCGCCGCAAGGTTGTCGCCAATGGCCGCGTTGACCGAAGCGGCCAGTCGTTGTCCGTCACCCACGTTGGCCGTTGGCGACATGCTCCAGTGTTCCGAGTCAGTCACTGGCCGCTGTTGGGCGGCTTGGGCACCGGCCGCAAATCCACCCATGGCCAATACCACGCCGCCCTTGGCAAATACCTTGCGGGTTTGCCCGCGCGAGGTGATCTGCACACCCTTTACGGTGCCCTGTTCGACAAGCAGCGCTTCGGGGGCCGCCTGCAACCACAAATCGACGCCATTGGCGAAGGCGGTGGTTGCCAGCCGTGCGATCAAGGCATTGCCCACGGTCAGGCGTGTGCCCCGTGGATGGTTGAGGCGATCCAGGGCATATTGGCCCATCAGTTTCAGGCAGTGCCAGAGCGATCGCGGCGAGCGCTTGAAGCTGAGGAAATGCTGGATGTCGACGCGATTGACCATCATGCCGCCGAACAGCAGCATGCCGTCCGGGGGCCGCTTGAGGTCCTTGAAGTGCTCACCCAGCTTGCGCCCGTCGTACTCGTCGATTTCCAGGGCGCGACCGGTTTGCGTGCCGCCGGGCAAATCCGGGTAATAGTCGGGCGACAGTGGCCGCAGGCTGTATTTGAGCTCGCTGTGGGTCTCCAGGAAACGTAAGGCTTCGCGGCCATTGTCGATGAAGGAATCGATCAACTCAGGGTTGTAGCCGGCACCGATCACTTGCTTGAGATAGCAGCGCATCTGTTCGGCGCTCAGGTGATGCCCGGCGGCCCGGGCCTGATCGGTATCGTGCAGCCAGATCGCGCCACCGGAGATCGCCGAGGTGCCGCCAAAGGCTTCGGTCTTTTCCACCAGCAGGACTTTGAGGCCGCGGCAAGAGGCGGTCACTGCCGCCGCGAAACTGGCGGCACCGCTGCCCAGGACGATCACGTCGTAGGCCAGGTCGGCACCGGCAGGGAAGTGGGTAGTCATGTTCATTGTCTATCGCCTGTCGAGGACACGGCCGCAGATCAGATCTGCAGCGGTGTGACGCCCATGAAGTGGCCGAGGTTGCCCAGTTGCGCCAAGGCCATTTCCGGGCCGGTCTGGATCGGGCAACCACGCCTTTGGGCGAAGGCGAGAAACGGCGTCACGGCCGGCGAAGTCACGACATCGGCCACCAGCGTCGACGTTTGCAAGGTTTGCATCAGGTTGTGCGGCAACGGCAGCGGGCCTTCATCGCTGGTGGCGCCCATGCCGACCGGCGAGGCGTTCACCACCAGATCGAAGTGCTCGAGCGAGGCAGGGTTGGCGCTGATCACGATCTCGGGGAAAGCATCGCGCAACAGTTCGCCGAGCATCTCGACGCGCTGCGCGCTCAAGTCGCTGATGACCAGATGACTGATCCCGGCCTGACACAGTGAGTAAGCAATCGCACTGCCGACTCCGCCGGTGCCGATCACCAACGCCTGCTTGTCTTGCGGATTGAAACCCTGCTGGCGCGCAGCACCGAGAAAACCTTCGCCGTCGACGATATCGCCCACCAGTCGGCCATCGGCCTCGCGTCGGATCACGTTGACCGAGCCGAGCGCCGCCGAGCGCTCACTGACGCTGTCCAGGCGGCCGGCCAGCAGCTGTTTGTAGGGGACGGTGACCACGCAACCGCGCAGGTTTTGCCAGCCACGCAAGGTTTCGATGAAGTTCTGCAGGGCGGTCGGCGCTAGGTCGATGGCCAGCATGGCAACGTTTTGCTGGTGCTCGCCAAACCAGCGGTTGAAGTTTTCCGGCGATTTCACCTGTGTCACCGGTGAGCCGACGATGGCGACCAGTTCAGTCGAACCCTGGATCATTTGATGCTCCCGCTTCTTGGCTGTGTTGTGGGGCCGATAGTGCAAGCGAGGAGGGAGGTGAACAATCAAGGTACAAGGTGTTTAAGTTGATAATCGCATCATCAGTGCGATAATCGCATTATTTGCCTGATTAAGAGCCGAATCGATGAAGCAACCCACCATCCATCAACGGGATTTGATCGTCGGCCTGCAAAAGGGGCTGGCGCTGTTGCAATTGTTTTCTCAGGAGCATCCGCGCCTGAGTGTGCCCGAGGTGGCGCGCATGGCCGACATGACCCAGAGCGCCGCCCGGCGTTTTTTGCTGACGCTGGTGCATGACGATTTCGCGCAGACCGATGGGCGCTTCTACTGGCTGACCGCCAAGACCCTGCGCATCGGCCAGGCCTATGTCGATTCGGCCGTGTTGCCGCGCATGCTGCGGCCGATCGTCGAACAGGTGGCGCGAACCACCCAGGAGCATGTGTCGGTGGGCATTCGCGACGGGGATGACA
Organism: Pseudomonas sp. PLMAX; assembly: GCF_046042685.1. Lineage (NCBI taxonomy): Bacteria > Pseudomonadati > Pseudomonadota > Gammaproteobacteria > Pseudomonadales > Pseudomonadaceae > Pseudomonas > Pseudomonas sp. PLMAX. The sequence goes on from NZ_CP064949.1 coordinate 3,217,514, forward strand.
TCGTGCACGTTGTGCGCAGCCGCTACAGCCACATCACCTCGATGTCGATTCGGCCTGGCTCGCGGGTGCCGATGTATTGCACCGGCAGTGGCCGGCTCTGGCTGGCGAGCCTGTCAGGGCAGGCGCTCGACGGCTATTTCGAACGCAACCCGCCACAGGCGATTACGCCTTACACCCTCACCGACGAAACCCGGATCCGCGCCGAAATCACCTTGGCGGCGCAGCGTGGCTACGTGCTGGTGGATCAGGAATATGAGGTGGGCATGCGGGTGCTGAGCGTGCCGTTGATTGATCGGGAAGGGCAGTTGCAGGCCGCCTTGACGCTCACTACCCATGCGTCGCGAATGACCGTCGAGCAGATGCGCGAACGTTATCTGTCGGCATTGTATGAAGGTCAGGCGCTGCTGCGGCCGATCATGACGCTGTAGGCAGAGGAGACGAACTCTCATCCAGGCCACCTCGCTAAGGTGCGTAGAGTTTCTAGCGCTCACTGACGCGCACTCGATCCAATCCGGGTATCCAGGGCCGTCAATACTTCATGGGCGGCTTTCACCTTCGCAGGGAGGGGATAGTTCTTGTTCGCCAGCGTCACGATACCCATGCCCTTGGCTGGAACAAAGGCCATGTAAGCGCCGAAACCGTCCGTCATGCCTGGCTTGTTAATGAGCACGTTAGCCTGCGGTGGCAGCGGGGGGTTGAGCCGGGTAATTTCATGGGTTTCAAGGATCATTGGGTACGAGTTGCCCGCGAGCAAGCGGTCGAGCTCAATTGGATAGGGGTAAAACTCCCATCCCAAGCCCTGCGTCATATCTGCGACCTTGTAGCCTGTATGCGTTGGCATTTCCAACAGCATCATGCTGGCGGAAATCACGGCGAACCGGGTGCTGGATCAGATTGAAAGCACGATTGCCCACGGACTTGTGGGAGCGAGCCTGCTCGCGAAGAACGTCCAGGCAGCGCGATCATCCAGACAGCCCGCGTTATCGTTGACGACCATCGCGAGCAAGCTTGCTCCTACAGGAGCAGGCTCGCACACAGTTTTTTGTGTGCACCGCATGAGCCGGCAGGATCATCGGTCGAATCGATTCAGTGCCTGCTCCGGCCCTTCGCGACATTCAGCGACCATGCCTGTGGGTTGGTTGTCACTTGACAACTAGTGGGCACCTTCCATACAGGCGATGAACTGATGGGGCGTACCAGGAACCCGACCAACCATGCTTTGCAGCTTTGTCGAGTCGTTGATAACTGCGCTCGGCAACGAGAAAAACTCCAAGCTGACAAAGAGCAACCCCATTAAGCCAGTCCAGTAGTCCCGAAAGTCCAGTAAGCCCAGCCGGGTCCCTTGCAAAAACAAGTCGAGGGAGCCCAGCAAGAGACGGAGTAAAAGAGATGGAATTTACCTTTACTCTCAAGTACCAGCTGCCAACCAACGACACCGACACTGATGCACTCATTGAGAAATTGGCAGAGGAAGGTTGTGACGATGCATTGGTGGGCGTAGGCCAGCCTGGACGCCTCGGTCTCGAATTTGTACGCGAATCTGCTACCGCGAGAGAAGCAGTGGAAAGCGCTCTGGCAGATGTACGTCGTGCGGTGCCCGAAGCCAGGTTAATTGAAGCGACCCCGATCTTGTAGGCCTTACCGATGTGGCTGAAGTGATGGGCGTTACTCGACAAAACATGCGCAAGCTGGTGATCAGCTATCCAGGCTTCCCGGCTCCAGTGCATGAAGGTAGCTCCGCCATTTGGCATCTGGCCGAGGTGCTTGACTGGATGGAGGGTAGAGGAACCTACCAGGTTCCGCGCGTTACCCTGGATGTGGCTCGGGTAGCTATGCATGTGAACATCAAGAAAGAAAATGATCGCGTGGGGAATGATCCTTCCATCCATGCCATGGCTTACTGAGTCGTTTGCCGAGCGATTTTTGCCAATCCATTGAGTGAGCTCAGGAGTGGGCGAAGTTCCGCCCTGGGGTCAGGGAAAAGCAACTGCCCCAGAGAAACGTTGGTGCCGCCAAATGTCCAACACGTGTCACAGATCTGTGGCTCGTGCAAAAGAACGTCCAGGCAACGCGATCATCCAGGCAGCCCGTATTATCGTTAACGTCCATCGCGAGCAAGCTTGCTCCCACAGTTTTTTGTGTGCACCGCATGACTCGGCACGGTTATCGGTCGAATCGATTCAGTGCCTGCTCCAGCCCTTCGCGACATTCATCGACCATGCGTGTCACCAGTTCGGCGCAGGTCGGGATGTCGTCGACCAGGCCGATGACCTGGCTGGCACAGACGAGACCTGACGTGATGTCACCCGACTCCAGGCCTGCAAGGCCGCGTTCGCCCGACAACAGGTGCTTCAAGTCGTCATAGGTGGCGCCACCCGGGCGCTGCTCAAGGGCGACAATTGCTTGCGAGACGTCATTGGTAAAGAACCGCGCAGTTCGCTTGAGGGTTCTCTTGATCAAGGTGGTATCGCGCTCCGTCGCTGCCAGCAAGGCCGCCTTGATATCGTCGTGGATGGCGGATTCCCGGGTCAGCATGAAGCGCGTGCCCATGTTCACGCCGTCGGCACCCAAGGCCAGCGCGGCGGCCATGCTGCGCCCGTTGGCGATGCCACCGGAGGCGATGAAGGGAATCTTCAGGACCTTGCCCAACGCCGGGATCATGATCAGGGCCGCGACATCGTCCTCACCACAATGCCCACCGGCTTCGAAGCCGTCGATCGAAATGACATCGGCGCCGTAACGCTCCGCCGACAGGGCATGGCGTACCGACGTGCACTTGTGAATGACCTTGATGCCGTGCGCCTTCAACCGGGCAATGACCGGCTGGGGGTTGTTGCCGGCCGTTTCGACGATACGCACATCGCCCTGGATGATCGCGTCGATCCAGCCGTCATAGTTCACGTCATTGGCGGTCAGTGACAGCGTGAGGTTCACGCCGAAGGGTTTGCAGGTCAGTTCACGGGTGCGTTCGATTTCACGGCGCAGGTCGTCCGGTGTGGGCTGTGTGCGCGCCGTCACCATGCCCAGGGCGCCGGCGCTCGATACGGCGGCGGCCAGTTGCGCGCGCCCGACCCACTGCATGCCGCCTTCAACGATCGGATACTGGATGCCCAGCAGTTCGGTAATACGGGTTTTCATGATGGTCATCGAGAAAGGAATGCCCGTGCTGGACTTGTCGGTGTTGAAAAAGTAGGAACAGAAATGTTCGATAGAGGAGGGTGACCGCCCACTACATCAAAGCATTTCTGCTCCTACGAAGCTTGTAAAACGAGAGTCAGGCTTGATGATGGACAATCAGCATGACCGATAACACCCCCTGTAACGGGTAGGCCAGGCATCCATCAGCTTCGCCCCGGAAAGTTGGGCGCACGCTTTTCGAAAAAGGCTGCCACCCCTTCTTCCAGCGTTGGCAGATCGAGCAACGGGTGTTGGCATTGGCCTAATGCGCAGGATGATCCGGCCCACCCCACGCGGGTGGGTCGGTGACGGGTGGCCATGGCTTAACCTGCAAACCTGATTCGAAGCCTCGTGCGCAGTGTGCGGGGTAGTCAGGAGCAAGGGGTTGAGCGTCGTGAGTCGTACCATTTCCACTCTGGCAGGAACCTGCCGCAAACTCGACGGCGGCGTTCTGTTCGGTCATACACCGCGGCAGAAATGGTCGCAATGGATGGCGCCGGACCTGGACAACCGGGTCGACATTGCATCCCGGGCATTGCTGGTGCAGCAGGATGGAAAAAACATCCTCGTGCTGGCCGGCGCCGATGCGTTGCTGGCGCCGATACCCCGTGCCTGCCGCTGCCAGCCATCTGTTTCAGGGTTGCTGGAAAGCCTGGCGCAGCACGGTTTGGGCGAAGACGATATCGATGCGGTGGTGCTGACCCATCTGCATGCACCGCTGTCCGAGGAGCTGCTTGAGCGGGTCAGGGAAGGGGAGATGCCACGACTGCTGTTTCGCAAGGCGCATTACCTGGTGGGCGAACGCCACTGGGTGCGAGCACGCCACCCCCATCCACGTGATCGGGAGCTGTTCATCTCGCCGCTCTTGCATCGCCTGGAAAACAGCGGCCGCCTGATCCTGATCGATGGCCATGGCTGCGACCGCCTCGGAAGCGGGTGGCATTTTCATTTCAGCGACGGCTACACACCGGGGCAACTGTTGCCGGAAATCCTGCTGCCCGGCGGGCCTGTGGTGTTTGTCGGCGACCTGATCCCGGGAACGCACTGGCTGAGCCTGAACGTCAACAGCGCCTATGATCGCAATCCCGAATGCGTGGCCGGGGACAAGGAGCGCCTGCTCGATCATCTGGTGGCGATGCGCGGGCGCCTGTTCTTTTCCGTGGACCCGGACGTCGCCATAGTCAAGGTCATGCGCGACCGGCAATCACGCTATGTTCCCTTTGATCCGTACACGTCGCTCCATCGCTTCGACAATTGAGCTTTCGGCTGTCGATTGAGAACCCGGACAGGTTACTCCTCGCAATCCGTCGCCATCGGTGACCTGGTCAGCCTCTGATTTTTTCCAAGGCCGAAACAATGCGCTCAGCCGCATCCCGGTCACCGCGGTGTTTGAGTTCGCTAGCCACTTGGTTCAACTGCTGCGCCGTGAGGCCAACATTCATGCTGATCTTCAGGTGCGACTCCAACTGCGGCGCCAACCCTGGCATCGCGGCAAGTGCCCCAACAGTGGCCAGTTCACGAGCAGCCCAATCGAGGTTGTCTCGGGCGAAGATATCGCCGAACAGGTGAACCTTCAGAAACTGGTCAATGGCAGGGGCGAACTCAAACAGCGGCCCTGAGACCGGCGCTCCCACCAGACGGGTTTGATTGTCGGTGCCCAGTTCGAGCAAGGCATGGCCCGACGGCACAGGGCCTGGTTCGCGCCCCGGTTCGTCGTGAACGCCGCGTGCTTCGCGCTCTTGCAACAAGCTCATCAGTTGCGAAAGTGCATTGAGGCTGCGCGGGAAACCGGCATACGCATAGAGCTGAACCAGGATTTCCTTGCACTCACTAATCGTTAGGCCGGCATCGAGACCGCGATTGAGCGCATCGCGCAAACGGGGCATATCGCCGGTCGCCATGCTGGCGCCGATAGAGGCGACAGCCAGTTGTTTTGCAGTCAGGGTTTGTTCAGTCACCATCTTTGTCTCCGAATTGTGTGTGGTACTGGCGAAGCTGTAAGACGAGTTGAAGGTTGACGGGCCGGCGCTATCTGTCGCAGCCGATAGGGCACATGGCATCCAGGCCGCCAGCCAGAGGCCCTTCCATGCAAGGGAATGATTGCTGAACATGGCCTTGCTCCTTGGATAGGTGGGTTCACCGGGTGTGCGACACCGGCGAACGTGAAGTTAGAAAAGTCAGCAGGGCGGCGAGCATCAGCAGCGCGGCGCTGGCGATAAATGTGCTCTGGTAGCCGAGCGCGTCAAACAGTACGCCGCCGACGGTCGAGCCCACTGCGATAGCCAATTGAACAATCGCCACCATCAGGCCGCCACCCGCTTCGGCGTGATCCGGCAAGGCGTGCGCAATCCAGCTCCACCAGCCCACTGGCGCTGCCGTCGCAATAAAGCCCCAGAGTCCGAGCAATACCGCTACAGCGATAACCCCGGTGCCAGCAGGAATCAGCGCCAGCGCAATAACCGCCATCAGCAGCGAGATGGTGCTCAAGGTGCCGTAGAGGCTGAGCTTGAGGACTACACCGATCAGCGTTGTGCCGCAAAAGCCAGCGACGCCTATCACCAATAGCAGCAGAGAAAGAGTCGGCACCTTGACCTGGGTGACCGTTTCCAGAAACGGGCGCAGGTAGGTGAACAGCGCAAATTGGCCCATGAAAAACAAGCCAGCGGCGGCCATGCCTAGCGCCACCGTGCGATTTTTCAGGAGTTTGAAAACATTGCCGGCACCCGGCGAACGCTTCTGTGTTGGCATGTTCGGCAAGCTTAGCCACTGCCAAACCAGCGCAATCAACGCCACCGGAACCAGGCACAGGAACGCGCCACGCCAACCCACCACCGAGCCCAGATAACTGCCCAGTGGCGCTGCCACCACCGTCGCCAGGGCGTTGCCGCTGTTGAAAACAGCCAGCGCCCTGGGCACCTGCGCAGCAGGTACCAGGCGCATCGCAGTGGCTGCCGACATCGACCAGAATCCGCCAATCACTACGCCGATCAGGGCTCGCCCAGCCATGTAGATCAGGTAGTTTGGAGCAAGTGCCACAACGGTGCCCGATACGGCCATCAAACCGGTCAGGGCCAGCAGCAGGGTCTTTCTGTCCAGGGTGCCGGCGATCCAGCTGATCGACAGGCTGGCCAACACCGCAAACGCGCCCGATATGGCAAGGCCCTGGCCCGCCAGGCCTTGGCTGACCTGCAGGTCGTTTGCCAAGGGTGTCAGCAGGCTGACGGGCATGAACTCCGAGGCGATCAGTGCGAATACGCATAGCGTCATCGCATAAACACCTCCCCAATGACCGGTACGCGTAGCTGTTTCGCTCAAGGCGGGGGCGTGCAGTTGGACGTCAGCGGTCATTGCAGGTGTTCCTGAAAGAACCGGGTCAGCTTGGCGAAAGGAATGAGGTCGACGCGGTCGTACAGATCGACATGGCCTGCGTTGGGCACGATGACCAGCTCTTTAGGTTCGCCTGCCAGGCGAAACGCCTCTTCGCTGAACTCGCGGGAGTGGGCGTTTTCACCTGCAATAAACAACATCGGGCGAGGCGAAATGCTCTCGATATCGACGAATGGGTAGAAATTCATGAACTTGGTATTACTGCTCAGCGTCGGGCGGGTGGTCTGTTGCGGCGTGGAACCGGCCGGGGTGAATTCGCCACGCGGGGTGCGGTAGAAGTCAAAGAACTCGCGTTGAACAGGGTGAGTGTCGGCATTGAGCTCCTGCACCGTGCCGCCGGTGTATTCGATCTTGCCACCCATAAATTCCGTATAACGCTGCTCGGCCGCCGCCGCGATGAGCAGCTTGCGCGCCTCAAGGGTTTGCGAATGCTTGAGCCCGTTGCGGTTGGCAGCGCCCATGTCATACATGCTGACAGTGGCGATGGCTTTCATGCGCGGGTCGATCTTGGCGGCACTGATGACAAAGCTGCCGCTGCCACAAATTCCCAGCGCGCCAATGCGCTGGCGGTCGATAAACGGCCGCGTGCCGAGGTAATCCACGGCGGCACTGAAGTCCTCGGCGTACATGTCTGGCAGTACCGCGTTACGTGGTCGTCCTTCGCTTTCGCCCCAGAACGACAAATCCAGCGCCAGGGTAACGAAGCCTTGTTCCGCCAATTTTTGCGCATAGAGGTTGGAGCTTTGCTCCTTGACCGCGCCCATGGGGTGGCCAACGATAATGGCCGGGCTGCGGGTGGCGCTGTCCAGCCCTTTTGGCATGAACAGATTGCCCACGACGTTGAGCTGGTACTGATTTTTGAAGCTGACCTTTTGCACGGTCACCTTGTCACTTTCAAAGAAATTATCTGCACCGTTGGACATGTCGGCTCCTAAGGCGGTGAATGAACTGATTAGCAACCCGAGCATTACGAGAAGTCTTTTCATGGGGCATCCTTCTTGAGAGAAAGCTGAAGGCGACGTAGCGCGAGGCTCGCCCCTCTTCATGGCGAGAAGCTGGGATGCGGGGTAGTGTTACGCAATAACCAGATTTTGATTAGCTAATGAATGCTTAATGCGGCTATAACCGTGTCTAATCAATCAATCGAGCGTGTCCGCGATGGCCAAACCCAATTTCAATGATTTGCTGGCTTTCGTGACGGTGGCGCGGGTGGGCAGCTTTACCCGCGCGGCGGTACAGCTTGGGGTGACGCAATCGGCAGTGAGTCAGGTGGTTTCCGCATTGGAAGCTCGTTTGAAAATTCGCTTGCTGACCCGCACTACGCGCAGCGTATCGCTGACGGCGGCGGGCGAGCGATTGCTGGAAGCGGTGGGCCGTCGCTTCGATGAAATCGAGGCCGAAGTGCAAGCGTTGACCGAGCTGCGCGATAAACCGGCCGGGACGGTACGCATTACCTGCGGCGACAATGTCATCAAGACAACGCTGTTGCCCAAGTTGACGCCGTTGCTGCAGATGTACCCGGATATCAAGCTGGAATTCGATATCAACTATGGCTTTCGCGATATCGTCGCCGACCGCTTCGATGCCGGCGTGCGCTTCAGCGATACGGTGGCCCAGGACATGATCGCCGTGCCCATCGGCCCGCCTATACGAATGGCCGTCGTTGCTGCGCCAGGCTATTTCGCGAAAAATCCCGCCCCCGAACACCCTCGCGACCTGGCGGCACACCGCTGTATCGATATCCGCTTTCCCACCTATGACGGCGTGGATGCATGGGAATTCGAACGCCTGGGCAAGAAGGTTAAAGTACGTGTAGACGGCCAGTTGGTATTCAACTCCACCACCCATATCGCCGATGCGGCGGTGGGTGGGCTGGGCATCGCTTATCTGCCCGAAGACGAGTTTGCCCAAGAACTCACCGACGGGCGGCTTATCCGGGTGCTGGAGGACTGGTGTGAACCCTTCGGCGGCTTTCATCTGTATTACCCCAGCCGCCGACAACCCTCCCAGGCGTTTTCGCTGGTAGTCGATGCGTTACGGGTTGATCGTTTGCCGCCGACCGGTTGAATCCACTGCCTCTAAAAGTTGATTTTGAAGCCCAGCATCGCGTCATACCCATGACTGTCCCCGTCGAACCCCTGGCGATAACCCGCCGAAGCGGTAAACGTGGTGCGTCGATTGGCCTGGTAGTCGACGCCCAGATTGACTTCGCCCCAGGTGCCCTGAATGTCTGACTCGAACGGAACGTAACCCGACTCAGAGGAAAACTCGGTCTTCGGTTGCCCTTTGAACTCATGCCAGACACTGGGACGAACCCATGCGTTGGTACGCCGTTCGCTCTTGTCGACGCCTTCGGTTTCCCAGTCCTTGGCGATGCGCACACCGAGCCGTCCGATCAGTGAGTCCACATCCTTGAACCGAACGTTGGCGCCGACGTCGTCGCTGCTGTCCAGGTCGACGTAGCTGTAGATGGCCTGCAACTGCGGTTCGACGTACCAGTCCTTGTCAACCTCGTAGGGGTAGCCGTTTTCCAGCGAGGCGGTGTAGCCCCAACCGCGGGTTTTCAGTTTGGCCAGGTCGTTGGGCTTGGCCTCGATGTCGAAGCGGTTGACCTGCAACACACCGTCCAGATACCAGCCGGACGGGCCGAAGTGCGTCCAGTACGCGCCCACGCCGTAAGCGCGCAGGGTGTCTTCACCGGCGGGACGGCGGGTGTAGTGGCTGACGCCTGCGTCGATGGTGCCGGCCGATAGCGATATACCGGCCTGTTCATGACTGCCATCGGTCCTGACCTTGCGGTAGAGGTCGGTGCCGACCTGGAAGGCGGTCAGGTCGTAGTTGTACTCGGGCGTATTGCCCAAGGCGTTCTTGCGATCACCGTCCTGTTTGCCACTGCGATAGATGACCCTTCCCCAGCCCATGGACGGGGCCAAAGTGGACTCATCTTCCTTGGGCAATGGATCGCCGGCATTGAGGCGTTCTTCGCCGACCCGCTCGTGCAAGGTATCGACCATTGTCCTGCCGTAGACCAGCGCCAGCGCCGGAACCGCGCCGTACAGCGAAACCTCCGGCCGAAAATTCGGGACGGGCGCGGGAGCTGGATCGGGATCCGGGGTCGGATCAGGCGTTGGATCAGGCGTTGGATCTGGATCAGGATCCGGAGTCGGATCGGGGTTCGGGTCTGGAGGAACAGGGGGAGCAGGGGGCGTGGGAGCATCCGAACGCAGGAACCAGGTGTCCCTGGCGGTGCCATCCTCGGCACCTCGTTGCAGGCGATACTCATACGGCCCTGCGACGGCCCTGCTGGCCAGGCGAAACGCGGTGGGGTCACTGGCGCCGTCGGTTTTGTTCAGCAACTCGACGACAGCGATGCCGTTGCCCTGGGTCAACTCGCCCTGTCCGCCGACATTACTCACGGTAACCCCGGTGGCACCGCCGCTGCCGGTGCTGGTCGAGTCCACCACCAGCATGTCGGAGCGACTGTTGGTGCCGCCAGCGTTCAAGGTGGTGTTGAGCAGAAGTCTGCCGCCATTGGACACGAAGGTCCCGCCGCCATCGGTACCGGCGGTGGTCGCGCCACTGATCAACAGCACATTGCCCACGGTGTTGCTGCCGGCCGCAAGGTCGAGGGTGCCGCTGTGGGTGAAGCTGTTCACGCCGAGTAATTGGCCTTGCACCGCGCCACCCGGCGTCGGTGTATTAGCCGCTTGGCCCAAGGGCAGATAGGCACCGCTGGCATTGAAATTGACGATGCCTGTAGCGGGTTGCGCTGCCAGGCGAATGACGCCGCTGTTGTCGATACTGTTGTTGCCCGCCGAACCCAGGTTGCTGGTCGCAATACCCCAGGTATCACGCGTGCCGCTGCCAGCGCTATCGGCAAAATTGCGCAAGATCCAGGTGCCGCTGTTGTTCACCGTACTGGCGGCACTGACGGCATTGACCGAGCCGGTCATCTGACCGATGTTGTTGAGTATAAAATTCGTCCCGGGCGTGGTTGCATCGGCACGCACCGCTGAATCGCTGAGCGCACCGATCACACCGGTGTTCGTCAACGTCTGGGCTGCACCGCCCAGCGTGACGCCGCTGCTGTCTGCCCATCCACCTTGAAGGGTCGCGCTGTTGCTGACGCTGACCGCGCCGCCCTCGGTCAATGCATCAATCGCCGACGACCCCGTGCCCTTGGTGGTAATCGCCCCGGTGTTGCTGACCGAGAGCGTGGCCGCGCCGGATGCTTGCGCGAGAATCCCCTGGCTGTCGCTGGCACCCAGAGTCTGAATCGGCCCGGTGTTGACGACGGTTTGCTGGCCACTGACGGACAACGTTCTGATGCCACGCTGCTGATTGCCGCGAGCGATCAGTTCCCCACTGTTACTCACATTCAGGGTGCCCAGGCCGGTGCCCGAGTTGAACGCGTTGCCCGCCAGAATCGCCGCGCCCTGGCCATTGACGTCAATCAGCGGCCCGGTGAACGTGACACTGGTATTTCCGCCCAGCGTCAGTGCCTGTATGCCAAAGGAGCCAATGCCACTGCCATCGCCCGACCCGGCATCGGAGTGCGTGATGATCGTGCCACCGGAATTGACGTCCACGGTGCCTGTAGGTGATTGGGTCGACGCATAAATCCCGTTGGCGTTGCTGTTGATCGTTTCGATACGGTTGCCGGAGTAGTCGACCCGGACATTGCCGCCCGTCGAGTCGACCCGGATGCCACCCGCGCCAAAGCCACTGGCGAAGATGTTGCCGGAATAGTCGATAAGGACATTGTTGTTTTCGGCGCTGACGATGATGCCGTAGGCACGCGTGGTGTTCAGCCCGCCGAGCACGGTGAGATTGCCGCTGCCGGTGATGGTCGCGTCACCAGTACCGCGCTTGATCACGTAGATCGCTCGCGAGCCGGCAGTATTGGCCGTGTTGCCGACGTTGATAGCGGCGTTGTTTGCAATGCTGATCGAGCCGGTAGCGCCAGCGTTATCGTTGGCATAGATACCATGTCCGCCGCCCCCGGTGGTGGTGATCGCACCGGTGTTGGTGATGTCGATGCTGCCAACGGTAGAGAAGGAGCGAATGCCGAAACCATTGACGCCATTGGCGCTGAGTGTCCCGCTGTTGCTCAACCGGGTATTGCCGGCGCCGCCTTCGGTGAAGAGGCCGAAGGCGTTCATGCCGATGGCCTGGACAGTCGCTGCGTTCACCAGGGTGGTGTTGCCATTGATCGCACGGGTGTGGACACCGGCGTGGTTGCCAATGCCAGCGGTAGGCAAGGTATCGTCGGTAATGGGATCGCCGGCGGACAGCGCATCGTCGTTGTTCACCAGGATACTGACCCCGGCACCGACACTGACGCTGGTGTCGCCGCTGCCGGTGGCTTTGGTCCAGATGCCGTTGCCTCCGAGGAGGGTGATCTGGCCACTGCCATCGTGGGTCACGTTGATCCCGCCGCCGCCACTACCATTCACATCGATCCCGTCGTGTTCGTTGCCGACCACGGTGTTGAGGATGTTCAGGGTGGTGCCCGAAGTGACGGAAAACGTCGACAGCCCACTGCTGGCATTGGTGATGGCCAGCGCATCGAGTCCGCTGCCACCCACGTTGACCGTGTTGGTGCCGCCATTGACGCTCAGGGACGCATTGCCGGTGGATCCGATTACGTTCGAGAACACCGCGTTTGCAGCCGTCGGAGGCGTGCTATTGATCGTGGTGCCGCTGAGGGCAACGGTTGAGTTGGCGTTGTTGCCTCGACCAAGCACCGAGGAGCCGGCAGTGGTGGTGATGGCCGTACCCGCTTGAGTACTGATCGAGGCATCGACGCCGGCGGCAGGCGTACAGGTTTGCGAAACGTTGTAGGTTCCGACGGCAAGCGGCCCACAGGCGGCCTGGGCATCCGCCAGCGTCAGGACATTGGCCATGGCGACCAGCAAGGCGCTACGTTTGAAATGCGGGGCAAACCCGACACGGAAATGGTCGCGAGCGCTTTTCATTGAAACCTCCCTGTTCAACTCTCACCGATGCCTGCCAGCCAGGTGGCTATGGCATGGCGGTTACAACTATAGACCTTGGTGGGTAATTCGCCGGTCGGGGAAGATGGAAGGTGGCGACCACCGCAGCTATTTCCTGCCATCCCAAGGTGCCGTTAAAAAACATCACCTATCCTCTAACCACTTGGAAAAACCCGTTGGAGGAAAGGATGAAGGCGAGTCTTGTGAAGGCTGTCTTGCTGGTGCTCTGGGGACTGACAGCGATCGCTCCCCCCATTGCCGCCCAAGACCTCAGCGCGGAGCAGTTGACCCGCCGAACGGTTGAGCGGCGTGCAGTCGAGGCGGCGATCTGGGGCATGCCCATGGTCAGTGTCGATGTCATGCGCGAAGCGTTCTTTCGTGATGCGAAGGCCAACTACAACGACATCCTTTACTGGTCAAAGGCCTCCGACTGGAAGTTCCAGTTCACCACCCCTAACGCCTCGACGCATTACGTTTATTTCAATTTCAATCTCAAGGACGGGCCCATCGTACTGGACGTTCCGCCCACGGTTGGCGCCGGGCTGTTCGGTTCGCTGGTTGACGCATGGGAAGTCCCGGTCTCCGACGTCGGCCCGGCTGGCGATGACCAAGGCAAGGGGGGAAAGTACCTGCTGCTCCCTCCTGGCTATAAGCAACCTGTTCCTGCGGGTTATTTTCCTCTGCAATTCGAGACGGTGAATGGTTATGCATTGCTGCGTGCCATTCCAGCCAGTGCTTCGCAGGCGGATCAGGCCAAGGCCATCGATCTGGTAAAGCAGTTGCGTCTCTATCCGCTTGCGCAGGCATCCAATCCGCCCAGGCAAAACCATGTCGATATGTCGGGAAAACTCCTGGACGGCGTGGTGAAGTTCGATGATTCCTTCTATCAGCGCCTTGCGCGCATGGTGAATGAGGAGCCCGTCCTGACGCGTGATCTGGTCATGATGGGGCAGCTACGTTCCCTGGGGATCGAGAAGGGCAAGGCGTTCACACCGAACGAAGAAACCAGGGCGATTCTCAAAGATGCCGCCGAGGAAGCCCATCAAGGGTTCAAGCTTGCCGTGCTCGGCGGAGAACCCTGGTGGCCCGGCACACAATGGAAGCTTCCAGAAGGCATAGGGCCTAAAACCGGTTTCAGATTTCAAACTGACGATGCGCTGTTTGTCGATGAGCGTGGAACGATTTTTTTCCTGGCGTTCGCAGCCCCGAAAAAGCTGGGGGCGGCGACCTTCTATGTTATCGGTGGGCATGATGCTGATGGCCAATTGCTGAAAGGGGAGAAGACCTACCGATTGCATGTGGCAGCCAATGTCCCCGCCAAACAATATTGGGCCGTCACCGCCTATGACCTGGATACTGCCACGCTTATTCGCGATATGCCGACCCCTGGCCTCGATTCCTACAATCAGAAAATGCACCGCAACACGGACGGCTCAGTCGATATTTACTTCGGGCCCAAAGCGCCGGTTGGCCATGAGGACAACTGGGTGCCCACGAAATCTGGCGCAGCCTGGTTTGCAATGTTCCGGTTCTATGGGCCCGACAAGGCGCTTTTTGACAAGAGCTGGAAACTGGACGACATCGAAATCAGCCAATAAAGGTTTTTTCACCGCATGGCGAGAGGTCGCTATTGGCTGTGGATTCAACCGGTCGATGCAATACAACTAAACTCTGTGTAAGCAGAAGGAATGTTCCATTCAAGAATTTTCTGCCTCGGGCGCACGGAAGGCCTTGCTGTAGTAGCCGGACTGGTCGAAACAGCAAACATGCTTCTTGCCGGATGCAAGCATCTCGCAGGCATCACCCATTCGTTTTGCGCGCGTCTTGGGTTGCTTGGCTGAAGTAATCCAGTGTATCCAGTCGACTCGTGCGATGGTCGTCGTATTCTTCCAGACTTTACTAGCCTCGGGATTGGCTGCCAGTGCCTCCTGAAAATCTGCCGGGATGTCAGGCTCGGGTTCCTTCTTCACAGGGGTCAGCTCCAGTGTAACGACATCCCCAACGGCCGCGCCTGTGGCTTCGAGTAATTCTCTACTGACCTGCAGCCAATGGCTCAGCTGACCATCCGGCTCAAGGGTTGCCTGGAAAGGGTGACCATTGATTGTGCCTTCAACGGTCGTCCTTCCTCGCCTCGGAAGCTGTTCACTTGCGTCTCTGGGCAGTACTACGAACGCCCAGGACGTATCATTACCAGGCTTTGTCGGACGAAGAAGCTTTGCTTCGAATCGGGATTTCACATCGATTGTTGTCATTGCAACTCCTCCAACTAATTCGCCTGGAAAAGGGGATAGATCAATCTAGTCGTATTTTTTCCCTGGCGAACGATTCCTTATCGGTAGATAAATCGTCAGGGCAGGCTCACCGTAATCAGGTAATGCCCGGACCTTACCGGCGCACCTGCGCCGTCCACTAATTGGTATTGCTGATCGTAATAGCGACCCTCATCCCTGTCCGCGAGCAGTTTAACCGTGATGTCGGCGGGAGCACTGGTCGGGTCGATGTTACGGACATTGACGACTGGGGTGGGACCTGTAGCGGGGCAGGTTTTCAGATGGAAAGTGGAATCTTTACCCACGCCCGGACTGCAGCCCCGTTCAACGATGCCGCCCTCGAAGCGGATCGAGCCCGGGGCAGCAGGCGTGGCCGCCCAACATGTACCGTTCAATGCCAGGAAAATACTGACAGCAACAGGCAGGGACTTGAAGTTCATGGCTCACACTCCTTCGGGTTGTAAGGTCGTCATTGCCGGACAGAACTTGAGGCTTCAGGATAGTGCACATCTTTTTTCCACCGAGCCACTGTTAAGAATTCTCATGCCTGCACACATTCGTCTGGCTGCACCCGCTGATGCGCCGTTGTTGCCCCGCATTGAACGTTCCGCTGCCCAGGCATTCCGCTCGATCGATGGACTGGGTTGGCTTGCGGATGCCGCCACCCTGACTGTCGAACGCCATCGGCAATTGATCGCGTTATCGACATGTTGGGTGGCCGTGGATGCGCAAGGGCAGCCTCAAGGTTTCCTCAGCGCAGAACGCCATGGCAGCGATCTTCATATCGAGGAGTTGTCGGTCTGTCAGTCCATGCAGGGCCAGGGTTGGGGGCGAAAACTGGTTGAAACGGTGATGGACCATGCGCGATCGAACCAGCTGCGTTGCGTGACGCTGACGACCTTTACCCACGTGCCGTGGAATGCCCCCTTTTACCAGCGTCTTGGGTTCCTGGATAACGCCGGGGCTACTTTGGATGAGCGTTTGGCAGACATCCTGGCACAAGAGTATGCCCACGGATTTGAACCCGGTATGCGATGCGCCATGTCGTGGCGGGTGCCCCAAACCCGATAGTGTTCACTGGGCGACAGAGTCATTGCTCATTTTGGTCCTTTTTGGGTAAGCGACCGCGGAACACACTTTTTGCATCGTCCCTTTTTGCATCCACCCTGAAAAACGTCTGATTACGGACCTGTAGGAGCGAGCTTGCTCGCGAAGGACGTCCAGGCAACGCGATCATCCAGACAGCCCGCGTTATCGTTGACGTCCATCGCAAGCAAGCTTGCTCCTACAGGGGAGCACGGCTTGCCCGCGGTGGCGGCCTTGTTCGTCAGCGGTGCCATTTGCGCCACGTTGGCGCGCAAACCGTCGGTGCTATGATCTGGGCATCCATATCTCGCCAAGTGATCGCCCATGGACCGCTTGTCTACCTTGTTGTCCCAGTTCGGCGTGCGTGCAAACCTGTTTTTCAACGGCAAGCTGTGCGGCCTGTCGTCCTACGACGGCGCTGAGGGGCGGGGTTATATCCACCTGCTGCAGGCGGGTAGCGTCACCTTGCTGGGGCCCGATCGCGAGGACGTGCCGCTGACCCGGCCCAGCCTGATTTTCCTGCCGCGCCCCAGCCGGCATCAACTGTTTGCCGGTGAGTCCGAGGGCGCTCAACTGTTGTGTGCGTCCATGGCGTTCGAGGGCGGGGTCGATAACCCGTTGTCGGCATCTTTACCCGATTGCCTGGTGCTGTCCCTGGACGAGCTGCCCATGCTGGCCGACATATTGAAATGGATGTTCGGCGAGGCGGCGGATGTGCATTGTGGCAGGGAGGCCGCGTTGGAGCGTTTGTTCGAATTGCTGATCATCCTGCTGTTTCGGCATCTGCTGGATCACCACCAGTTACGTACCGGAATGATGGCGGGCCTGGCCGATTCGCGGCTGGCGCGCTCTCTGGTGCAGATTCACAACGCGCCTGAGCGTGCCTGGTCGATTGCGCAATTGGCGAGCGAGTCGAACATGTCCCGCGCGGCCTACGCCGTGCATTTCCGGGAGGTGATCGGGCAGACGCCTGCCGAGTATCTGTTGAGTTGGCGCATCAGCCTGGCGCAGAAGCGTCTGCGGGAAGGGCGGTCGATAACGCTGATCGCCGCCGAAGTCGGCTATGAAAGCCCTTCGGCACTGGCCCGCGCGTTTCGACGCAAGACGGGTTACAGCCCGCGGGACTGGATGAAAGATCTGACGGGAGAAGATGATGGGGCAATGGCCTGAAAGCGTCGAACTGCTTCAGGCCATTGCCGGAGGTCGATCATCGGGTTTAACGGCTTTGCAATTTGGTCAGGGAATGGCCAGCGACGAATATCGAAGCGGCCAGCAAGCCGATGTCCTTGAGAAGAAACTGGCCCGGCGCAACCGTGATGGCGGGAAAACCGAGGCCGGGTTCGATCACGCCGGGGGTCGAGAACATGAAGCTCAAGGTGGTGAAGAACAGCCCGGCGGACAGCGCGCCACCGATCAACGACAGCTTGGGTGACAGCAAGCGACCTGCAATCAGGACACCGATCGAGACCTCCAGAACGCCGAGCAGGCTTGCGAAGGTATCGACGCTGAAGATGTCATAGACCCAACCCAGGAAAGGGCTGTTGCTCACCAGCGGAACCAGCCCGACGGCTTCGTAGTGGGTGAACTTCATCCCGCCGAACCAGAAGTAAATGACGGCGAGGGCAAAGTAGGCACCGTAGGTACCCACCGCCATGGTTTTGATCCCGAGCGTTGAAGGGATTTGGGCGTTGTGGGTTCTGTTGTTGTCGATGCTTAAGGTTTTCATGATCAAGGCTTCCAGGAGTGTGGTGAGGAACGCTAATCAGCAACCCGGCGCGGTGTGCGTTGGGAGTGGAGCCAGTGTTGCCTTTGCGTGCACCCTCGTGGCGTCTGAACGTATTGCGTTCAGTGCAGATCGTCTTGACTCATTGCAGGTCTTGAAAGAGCAGGCGCTGTGAAAGAACGTCGATGAACACCCGGATTCGGGCCGGAACATGATCGCCAGCCGCCCTGAGCGCGTAAATGCCAGAGGTGCTCGAAGCGGAAAACTCCTGCAGCTCCGGTAAATGGCTTCATCAATCGCCAGCCTGCAACGCACCCTGGAGGGCACCCATGACCATGTCATGCAGCAGCTTGCGGCGTGCTGCCTTGCTTGGCTGAGACTCTCCAACCCAGCCCGGCAGTTGGTTGAGCAGGGAAACGATGCCGCTCAAGCTGGCGCGCCGGCTGACGCTCACCGGTATACCGGTGAGCTGCTCTATCGTACCCACCAGGTGTTCCTCGTAGCGCCGACGCAAGGCCAGGATCGAGGCACGCTGTTCGTTGCTCAGACAATGGAGGTCATACTCCGCCAAGCGGAAATGCGCCGCCATACGATCATGCAACAGCAGGTGCGACTCAAGCAGAGCGTGCAGTCGTACAGCAGGTGCGGATTTGCGACGGTTCACCAGGCCTGCGCCATGCAGCAACTGTTCGTAGAGTTCCTCGATCAATTCGAACAGCAGGGCCTCCTTGCTATCGATGTGGTTGTAAACGGAGCCGACCTTTATTCCCAGGCAAGCGGCCAGGTCGCGCATGCTGACCCGACTGAAGCCACATCTGGCAAATAGCTCGAGGGCTTTTTGCCGGGTTTGCAGGTAGCGCGAGGGGTGAGTTTGTTCGATGGGCCCTGCCAAAAGAGTCGACGGGCCGGCACGGCGGGCCGTAAACAGCCGGGACGCAGTCATGGAATCGATACCTCCATCGTGGCTCATCGATTTCATATGCGAAACTGACCCAATAACCGATTGAGCTGGTCCGCCATTTGGCCCAATTTCTGGCTGGCCTCGTTGGACTGGTCTGCTGCCTGGGCATTCTCGAGGGCCAGGGAGGTGGCGTGGGTGACATTCTGGTTGATGTCCTCGACCACGTGGGACTGCTCCAGGGTGGCACTGGCAATTGAGGCATTCAGTTCAGTGAGATTGCGCAGTGCGCTAATGACCTGGTGCAGGCTTTCGCCGGTCTCGCGGGCCTGTTCCACGGTTTGCTGAGCGGCCTGGCTGCTGGCATTGATGACCTTCACCGCCGCTTCCGAGTTGTCCTGCAGGCGTTCGATCATGACCTGAATCTGCGCGGTGGACTGCTGGGTGCGCTGGGCCAGCAGGCGCACTTCGTCTGCCACCACGGCGAAGCCACGACCCTGTTCGCCGGCGCGCGCCGCCTCAATGGCGGCATTCAGCGCCAGCAGGTTGGTCTGCTCGGCGATGGCGCGGATCACTTCCAGCACGCTGCCGATCTGGGTGCTTTCCTGGGCCAGGCTCTGAATCACATCCACAGCCTGGCCGATGGTCTCGGACAACTGGTCGATCTGGCGCAGGCTGCTGTCGATATTGTGCTGGCCCTTGCAGGCCTGCTCATCGGCCCGGCGTACTTCGTTGGCGGCGTGCTCGGCGTTCCTCGCCACTTCCTGCACAGCATGGGAAACCTCGTGAATGGCGGTGGCCACCAGTTCCATTTGCTGTGATTGCTGTTGGCATTGGCGCTGGTTATTGCCGGCAATCTCTGCGAGCGATTGCGAGGCCTGGTCCAGGCCGCCAGCGGTCTGCATGGACTGACCGATCACAGTGCGCAGCTTGCTGGTGAATGCGTTGAAGTGGCCGCTCAGCGCGGTCACTTCATCGCGCCAGCGACTGTCCAGGTTGTGGGTCAGGTCGGCTTCGCTGCTGGCGATGTTCTCCATTGCGTTGACCACCTGTGCCAATGGCGAGGCAATGCTGCGGGCAATCAGCAGGATCAGCGCGCTGAGCACCAGGGTGATCGTCAGCAGAATGACGAAGGCCTGTATCAACTGGCGGCGGAACTCGACTTGCACGTCGTCGATGTAGATGCCCGAGCCCACGATCCAGCCCCAAGGCTTGAACAGCTCGACGTAGGAAACCTTCTCCACCGGGGCGTCGGAGCCCGGTTTTGGCCAACGGTAGCGCACCAGGCCGGAGCCGTCGCGTACGGCCACGGCAACCATCTCGTCAAACAGTGCCTTGCCGTCAGGGTCACGAGTGCCGGCCATGCGCTTGCCCTCAAGCTTGCCATTGGGATGCATGACCAGGCGTGTGTCGAGGTCTTCGATCCAGAAGTAGTCCTCGCGGTCGTAGCGCAGGTCGCGTATGACCGCGCTGGCCTGTTGTTGCGCCTGCTCACGAGTGAGGCCGTGGCCTTCCAGGCTCTGGAAATGGCGCAGGATGCCGCTGGCGGTCTCGACCACATGACGGGTTTTCAGCGCCTTGGCCGCATAGAGGTCCTCATGGTTCTGCTTGAGCATCAGGCCAGCGAGAATCAGCAGCATCAGGATGGATGTCAGCAGGATCAACCACAGGCGGCGGCTGATGGGAATATTACGCAGGCCGAGCATGGGCAACTCCGGAAGGCGGGCAGAAAAGGGGGCGGCCGCACGCGGGGAGCGTCCGGCCAAGGGCTCAGAGCGCGTACTGGGCCAGTTCACGAGCGATCAGCAGGCGCTGGACCTCGCTGGTGCCTTCGTAGATCTGGGTAATGCGTGCATCGCGGTAGTAGCGCTCCACCGGGTAATCCTCCAGGTAGCCATAACCGCCATGGATCTGCAGGGCGCTGGAGCACACGCGCTCCGCCATTTCCGAGGCGAACAGCTTGGCCTGCGAAGCTTCTGACAAGCACGGTTGCCCGGCACTTTTCAGGCGCGCGGCATGCAGCACCAGCAGGCGGGTAGCATTGAGCCGGGTGTGCATATCGGCGAGCAGGTTGGACACGCTCTGGTGTTCGATGATCGGCTTGCCGAACTGGATGCGTTCGCGGGCGTATCCCAGCGCGGCCTCGAAGGCGGCGCGGGCAATGCCCAAGGCCTGGGCGGCGATACCGATGCGACCGCCTTCCAGGTTCGACAGGGCGATGGCCAGGCCCTTGCCGCGTTCGCCCAGCAGATTGGCCTCGGGGATAGAGCAGTTGTTCAGGGTCACCGCGCAGGTATCGGAGGCCTTGATACCCATCTTGTGTTCGCTGCGGTCAACCACGAATCCGGGATTGTCAGTCGGCACCAGGAAGGCCGACAGGCCCTTCTTGCCCAGTTGCGCATCGGTGACGGCAAAGACAATGGCCAGCCTGGCGCGCTTGCCGTTGCTGACGAACTGCTTGGCGCCGTTGATAACCCAGTGGCCGTCGCGCAGTTCGGCGCGAGTGCGCAGGTTGTGGGCTTCGGTGCCGGCCTGTGGCTCGGTCAGGCAGAAGCAGCCAATGGCCTGGCCGCTGGCCAAAAGCGGCAGCCAGTCGGCTTGCTGGGATGGGCTGCCATATTTCAGCAGAGGACCACAGCCGACCGAATTGTGGATGCTCATCAATGCCCCGAGGGCACCGTCGCCGGCCGAGATTTCCTCTACGGCCAGGGCGTAGGCCACATAGTCGGTGTAGCTGCCACCCCAGGTGTCCGGCACCACCATGCCCAGCAGGCCCAGCTCACCCATCTGCGCTACCACGGCGTCATCGATCCAGCCGGCCTTTTCCCAGCCTTGGGCAAACGGGCCGACTTCGCTGCGGGCGAAGTCGCGTGCCATGTCGCGGATCATGCGTTGTTCTTCGGTCAATTCGATATCGTGCATTGCGAGTCTCCTGCCGATCAGGCGGTACGAAGGGGTTTGCCAGCGGCCGGGCGAAAGCCGCTGAAGAAGGCCTGCACCCGCGCAGGTACCAGCTCTGCCAGGGTTGGCGGGTTCCAGCGTGGGGTCTTGTCCTTGTCGATGATCAGGGCGCGCACCCCCTCCATCAGGTCGCCCTTGTCGAACCACTGATAGTCCAGGTGCAGTTCCAGGGAAAAACAGTCGGCCAGGCTCAGGTACCGACCGCGACGCAACAGCTCCAGCGTCGTCGCCATTGCCAGCGGCGAGCGGCTGTCGAGCAGCTCGACCGTCTGTTCGGCCCAATCGCGTAGCTCGGGGCGCTCCTCGCGCTGCAGGGCGTTGCGAATCGCCGGCACATCAGGCAGGGAGAAATATTCATCGATCACCTGGCGATAGGCCTTGAGTTCCGATCCCGCAGTGCGCTCGGTGGCCAGGCTGGCGAGCAGGTCTTGCAGGTCTTCGTCGGGCGCACGGGTCCAGTTCAGATGATCCAGGGCGGCATCCAGTTCGACCAGCCGCTCGCTGGGCAGACAGTAGTCGGCCAGGTTGGCATAGAGCGCATCGGCGGCACGTACCTGGCAGCCCGTAACCCCCAGATAGATACCCAGCTCACCCGGAAGGCGCGGCAGGAAATAGCTGCCGCCGACATCGGGGAAAAAGCCGATGCCGACTTCCGGCATGCCCATCCGCGTGCGCTCCGTGATCACCCTCAGCGAGGCAGCCTGCGCCAGGCCCATGCCGCCGCCGAGGACAAAACCGTCCAGCAGCGCCAGCACCGGTTTGGAGTAGCCATGCAGGTACTCGTCGAGGGCGTACTCTTCCTCGAGGAACAGCTCGTGCAGGTTGTCCCCGGCCTTGTGACTGTCATACAGCATGCGGATGTCGCCGCCGGCGCAGAAGGCTTTTTCCCCGGCGCCACGGATGGTCACGGCGACAATCTCCGGGTCCTGTTCCCAGACCCACAGGTGCCGGCATAGCAGTGTCACCAGGGGCAGGTCCAGGGTGTTCAACGCGCCTGGTCGATTCAGCGTCAGGTGACCGATTCGATTGCGCACACTGGCCAGCACTGGTGCTTGCTGCTCGTTCATGCCTGGGCTTCCCCACGGAACATTTTGATGATGGCGGAGAAGTCCAGACCGCCGTTTCCTTGCAGGCTGAAGGTCTGGTACAGCTGCTGGGCTGCAGCACCGAGCACCACCGGCTGGCGCGCCTGTTTGGCGGCTTCGGTGGCGAGGCCCAGGTCCTTGAGCATCAGGTCGGTACCAAAGCCGCCACTGTAACCACGCGAGGCCGGAGCATTTTCCAGCACGCCCGGGAACGGATTGTTGATCTCAGAACTCCAGCACCGACCGGTGGAAGTGCCGATGACACCGGCCAGCACCTTGGCGTCCATGCCCAGGGCCACACCCAGGGCCATGGCCTCGGCGACGCCGACCATGGAAATGCCGAGCAGCATGTTGTTGGCAATCTTGGCCACCTGGCCGTTACCTGCTGCGCCGCAATGCACGATGTTCCTGCCCATGGCCGAGAGGATCGGCAGGGCCTGGTCGTACACGCTGACCGGGCCGCCGACCATGAACGTCAGGGTGCCTGCCGTCGCGCCGCCGGTGCCGCCGGAGACCGGCGCGTCGAGCATCGGGTTGCCTTGGGCAAGGGCGAATCTTGCCACCTCGCGGGCACTTAGCGGGTCGATGGTGGAACTGTCGATCAACAGCACGCCTTGGCCAATATTGGCCAACAGGCCGTCCTTGCCGCGATAGACCTGCTTCACATGGTCTGCGGTTGGCAGCATGGTGATGATCACTTCAACCCCGGCCTTGGCCACGCCGGCGGGTGAGTCCGCGGCGCTGGCGCCAGCCTCGACCAGGGCGGCGACTGCCTGCGCAAAGGGATCGAAGACGGTCAGGCTGTGGCCAGCCTTGAGCAGGTTGCGGGCCATTGGGCCGCCCATGTTGCCGAGGCCGAGAAATCCGATATGCATGATGACTACCTTTTGCGTGTGGCGACGCGCTGTTGCGCATCGACCAGTAATGTCTGGCATTGCACCGTTCAGCTCCTGGCCGGCCGACGTTGTGCGCCGGCCGGCTGGGATCATTTCAGGGTGATGGTGGTGTTCACCGTACCGCCGGTGTCATCTTCGTCGAACCAGCGCTGGGTGACCGTCTTGGTCTGGGTGTAGAAGGTCACCACTTGCTTGCCGTAAGGGCCCAGGTCGCCGAGCTTGGACGCGCGCGAACCGGAGAAGGAAAACAGCGGGACCGGTACTGGAATCGGCACGTTGATGCCGACCTGGCCGACGTCGATTTCTTCCTGGAAGTGACGGGCAGCGGCGCCGGAGCGGGTGAACAGGGCGGTACCGTTGCCATTCGGGTTGGCGTTGATGATCTCGATCGCCTCGCTCAGGCTGGCGGCCTGCATGACGCACAGCACCGGGCCGAAGATTTCCTCGCGGTACACGGACATTTGCGCAGTGACGCTGGAGAAGATGGTCGGGCCGACAAAATTACCGTCCTGGTAGCCGGGCACGCTCGGGTTGCGTCCATCGAGTTCGAGCCTGGCGCCTTCTTCGATGCCGCTGGCGATCAGGCTGTTGACGCGATCCAGTGCCGCGCAGGAGATCACCGGGCCGATGTCGGTGCCAGGTTCGGTGCCGGCATTGATCTTGAGGGTTTTGGTCCGCTCGATCAGGTCCGGCAACCAGCTCTGCGCTTCACCCACCAGGATCACCACTGGCAGGGCCATGCAGCGCTGGCCGGCAGCGCCGAAGGAGGCGCCCAGCAGGTTGTTCAACGTCTGCTGCTTGTTGGCATCGGGCAGGACGATGGCATGGTTCTTCGCGCCCATCATGCACTGTGCTCGCTTGCCGTTCTGGGTGGCGCGGTTGTAGACATGGGTGCCGACCTTGGTCGAACCCACGAAGGACACGGCCTTGATGTCCGGGTGGTCGCAAATCAGGTTCACCGCATCGACGCCACCATGGATGACGTTGAGCACTCCCTTGGGTACACCGGCCTCCAGCGCCAGTTCAACCAGGCGCATGGTCACCAGTGGGTCTTGCTCGGACGGCTTGAGGATAAAGGTGTTGCCGGTAGCGATGGCCATCGGGAACATCCACAACGGGATCATCGCCGGGAAGTTGAACGGGGTGATGCCGGCGCACACGCCCAGCGGCTGCATCAAGGTATAGGTGTCGACACCATTGGCGACGTTATTGGCCAACTCACCCATCTGCAGGTTACCGATGGCGGTGGCGTGCTCGACCACCTCCAGACCGCGGAACACATCACCTTCGGCATCCGGCAGGGTCTTGCCCTGCTCGGCGGTGAGCAGGGCGGCCAGTTCCTTGATGTTCTCGCGGATCAGCTGCTGGTACTTGAAGAAGATCCGGGAGCGGGCGCCGATCGGCGTCTTGCGCCAGGTCTTGAACGCTTCCTTGGCGCTGGCCACGGCAGCGTCCATTTCCTCGGCGGTGGCGAAGGGCACGCGAGCCAGGACTTCCTGGGTCGCCGGGTTGACCACGTCGCGCCACTGAGTGCTGCGTGATTCGACGAACTCGCCGTTGATGAGAAGCTTGACGCTTGGAATGCTGGAAGAGGTCATTTTCAGTTCTGCCTACTTTCTTTGGGTCGAGTTAAGCCACTCGGCCTGGATGGCCGAGCGGTCGGAATTGAATTCAGGAGGGCCGGCGTACCGGCCCGGGTTCAGCCCTTGAGCTGTGGGAAGTCTTCTTCGAAGTACTCTTGAGCGCCGCGTGCATCATTCTGGCGGCGCTGCACTTCCATCTGGCGCAGTTCTACCCGGCGGATTTTCCCGGAGATGGTCTTGGGCAGTTCGCTGACGAATTCGATGCGCCGCACCCGCTTGTACGGCGCCAGATGCTCGCGGGCGAAGGCGAGGATACTGCCGGCGAGCTCGGCGCTGCCGGGTTCGTCATGGGCCAGGATGAGGAAAGCCTTGGGCACGGCCAGGCGCAGCGGATCGGGACTTGGGACCACGGCCACTTCCATCACCGCCGGGTGCTCGATCAGCGCGCTTTCCAGCTCAAAGGGGCTGATGCGGTAGTCGGAGGCCTTGAACACGTCGTCGGCGCGACCGACAAAGGTGATGTAGCCCTCGGCGTCGATCTGCGCGGTGTCGCCGGTGCGGTAGTAGCCGTCGCGCATCACTTCGGCGGTTTTTTCCGGACTGTCCTCATAGCACAGCATCAGGCCAAGTGGACGCACGTCCAACGGCAGGGCGACTTCGCCCTCATTGCCGGGTACCCCGTCGGGGTCGAGCATGGTCACCCGGTAGCCCGGCAGCGGACGGCCCATGGAGCCGGGTTTGAGCACCTGGCCGGGGGTGTTGCCGACCAGGGCGGTGGTTTCCGACTGGCCGAAGCCGTCTCGCAGCGGCAAGTCCCAGGCATGCAGGATCTGCTCGATGATCTCCGGGTTGAGTGGCTCACCGGCGCCCACCAGTTCGCGCAGGCACAGGCGCGCCTTGTAACTGGCCAGGTCCTCCTGGATCAGCATGCGCCACACGGTCGGCGGGGCGCACAGGCTGGTGACGCCGTAGCGCTCCAGGGTGCCGAGCAGGGCCGGGGCACTGAAGCGCGCGACATTGTGGATGAAGATGCAGGCGCCGGCGTTCCAGGGGGCGAAGAGGCAGCTCCAGGCGTGCTTGGCCCAGCCCGGTGACGAGATGTTCAAGTGCAGGTCACCCGGTTGCAGACCGATCCAGTACATGGTCGACAGGTGGCCCACCGGGTAACTCTGGTGGCTGTGCAGCACCATCTTCGGCTTGGAGGTGGTACCGGAGGTGAAGTACAACAGCATCGGGTCGGTGGCCAGGGTGCGGCCTTCGACGTCGAACTGCTCGGAATACTCGCTGGCGGCGCTGTGCGGGGTCCAGCCAGCGGGGGCCGGGCCGACACAGATGCGACTGCAGCCGTCACCCAGGCCGACGAACTTGTCGACGTGGGCGCTGCCGACCACCAGATGACGAACCTGGCCGCGCTCGATGCGGTCGCCCAGGTCATCGGGGGTCAGCAGGGCGGTGGCGGGGATAACCACGGCGCCAAGCTTGAAGGCGGCCAGCATGGTTTCCCACAGGGCGACGTCGTTGCCGAGCATCAGCAGGATGCGCTCGCCGCGGCGCACACCGAGGGCACGCAAGTGGTTGGCCACCTGATTGGAGCGTGAGGCCAGTTGCTGGAAGCTGTAGCGCTGCTCGCTGCCGTCTTCTTCGACGATCCACAGGGCGTTGGCCTGGTTGCCCTCGGCCATGGCATCGAAGTAATCCAGGGCCCAGTTGAACTCGTTCAGTTGCGGCCAGCGGAAGTCACGCACGGCAGTGGCGTAGTCGGTACGGTGGGCCAGCAGGAAATCGCGAGCGGCGAGGAAGGGTTGGCAGTTGCTGTTCATTTAAGTCTCCATCGATCGCGGGGGCGATCGGCGCGGTAACGGGTACGGGATGGTCAAGCGGCGAGGGGGGCTTCGCTGCGGGCAGCAATGCGTACCGGACGCGTGCAGGTACCTGAGAGCGGGGAGACGATGGCAAGCATGGATGTCTTCACGGTGGATGCCCTTGTTTGTTTTTGTTGGGTCTGGCCCGGTTCAAGACCAGGCGCTTGGGTTCAGTATATGCATGCAAAAATCAATTAAAAATGCTCATAATCACCGGTACGTTGTGCAAAAAAATCATAGCTGTGGCGCGTTGGATGGGAGGCCGTTCGCACTGTCAGAGAATGCGAGCGGCCCCGTCTGGCGGGGGGTTACCAGAGCGCCAGGGTATAGCTGAGGATCAGGCGGTTTTCATCCAGGTCACTGCCAAAGTGGGTCGAGCGAACCGTCGAGTTACGCCACTTCACCCCGACATTTTTCAGCGGCCCGCTCTGCACGACATACCCAATGTCGGTATCGCGTTCCCATTCCTTGCCTTGCGGGCGGTTGCTGCCCAGATCGATGTTGTCGCCGGTGAGGTAGCGCGTCATGAAGGTCAGGCCGGGCACGCCCATGGCCGCGAAGTTGTAGTCGTAGCGCGCCTGCCATGACTGTTCGTCCTTGCTGGCGAAGTCGCCGATCTGCACGAAGTTCACCAGGAACGCATCGGCACCGTTGATGTAGGCGAAACCGGTGTCACCGCTCATGCCTTGATAGCCCAGGCCGAAGGCATGCCCGCCGAGGCTGTAGGTGAACATGGCGCTGATCGCGTTGTTGTCGACATTGCTGCCGCCATCGTCGGTAGAACGGGCGTAACGCAGGTCGGTCTTCAATGACTGGCCGCTGGTCACCGGCAACAGGTAGGTCAGGTTGACCATGTGCTGGTCGTAGAAATTGTCGAGATGGCCGTAGGCGTAGCCGGTGGCGAGGTTGCCGGTCCACTTGTAGTTCAGGCTGGCGAAATCGAAGCTGTCGCTGGTGACATGGCGGGACGTGATGCCCTTGGCGCCGGTGCGGGTGATGCCCATGTCCTCGTAGTCCGAGGAGTCGCGCTGATTGACCTGCGTCAGGCGACCGGCATCCACGGTCAGGCCTTCGAGTTCGAGCGAGGTCAACTGACCGCCCTTGAAGGTTTGTGGCAACAGCCGTGAATCGTTGGCCAGTACCGTCGGTAGTTTCGGCAGTAGCGTGCCGAGTTTCAGTGTGCTTTTCGAGGCGCGCAGTTTGGCGGTCAGACCCAGTTCGCCGTATTCGTCCTGGGCGCCTTTGCGCGTGTCGCTGTGACGCTTTAGCAGGCCGGAACCGGCGCGATCAGGGCTGGAATCGAGCTTGACGCCGAGCAGGCCGATGGCGTCGAAACCGACGCCGATCAAACCTTCGGTAAAGCCTGACTCATAGCGCAGCAGGAACCCCTGGGCCCATTCCTCCTGTTTCGATTGGGCTGCGTTGGTCTGGCGATAATCCCGGTTGAAGTAAAAGTTGCGCAGTTCCAGGCTGGCCTTGCTGTCTGCCAGGAAATCCGCATGGACGTGGGTGGCAAGGCTGCTGCCTGCCAGGAACAAGGTGAAGAGGGTAGGTTTCATTGCTTGTCTCTTGTTGTTATTAGCAGTGTTGTTATGGGCAGTGTTGTTATGAGCAGTGTTGTCATGAGCCAGCCGTTCCCGCACTGGCCGGGGCCGGTGGCGGGAAGACTCGTTGAAGGTGCCCTGGCGCAGGGCGGGAGTAAAAAAGCGCGAAGCAAAGGAGCGGACTCGCGCTCGGGGCCGGTGCCCCGCAATGCTGCAGCGTTAGTGACTGCTGGCCATGGCAGCCCCCAGGCCGGTCTGGGCGCGGACGAACTGATCGGCATAGGCCGCGCGCTCACGGTCGGCGCGCTCGCTGCGGTCCAGTTTGGACGCCACCACGATGACCAGGAAGGCCAAAGGCATGGAGAACAGCGCCGGCTGGTCGTAGGG
The DNA here is from genome assembly GCF_046042685.1 of Pseudomonas sp. PLMAX. Taxonomy (NCBI): domain Bacteria; kingdom Pseudomonadati; phylum Pseudomonadota; class Gammaproteobacteria; order Pseudomonadales; family Pseudomonadaceae; genus Pseudomonas; species Pseudomonas sp. PLMAX. The sequence continues at coordinate 3,246,369 of NZ_CP064949.1, forward strand.
GAAGATCGCCTGGGCATGACCCAATACACCGACCCACACCGACGGCGACCCGATGACCAGCGCCAGGGCGCTGACCAGGCCGGTCAGGCCGCCGTAGAGGGCGCCACGGGTGGTCAGGCCACCCCAGTACATGGCCATGATCAGTACCGGGAAATTTGCAGAGGCGGCGATGCCGAACGTCAGGCCGACCAGGAAGGCGATGTTCTGGCCCTCGAACAGAATGCCGAGGGAGATCGCGACAATGCCCAGGCCGACAGTGGCGATACGCGACACGCGCATCTCCTGCTTCTCGTCGGCCTTGCCTTTTTTCAGTACCGAGGCATACAGGTCGTGGGAAATCGCCGAGGCGCCAGCCAGGGCCAGGCCGGCCACGACTGCAAGGATGGTGGCGAAGGCGACGGCGGAGAGGAATCCGAGAAACAGATTGCCGCCCACCGCTTTGGCCAGGTGCATGGCCACCATGTTGCCGCCGCCGATCATGGCGCCGCCCAGCTTGCCATCGACGTAGTACTGCGGGTCTGTGCCGACGATGACGATGGCGGTGTAGCCCAGGATGCACACCACGAGGAAGAAAAAGCCGATGAACACCGTGGCGAACAGCACCGATTTTCGCGCCTCCTTGGCATTGGGCACGGTGAAGAAACGCATCAGGATGTGCGGCAGGCCGGCAATGCCGAAGACCAGGCCAAGGGACAGTGACACCGCGTTGATCGGGTCGGCCAGCAAGGTGCCCGGCCCCATGATTTGCACGCCGCTGGCGTGCACCGCTACGGCTTGGGCCGACAGCGTCTCGAAGCTGAAGCCGAAGCGGCTCAGGGCCATCAGCATCAGGGTCGTTCCGCCCGCCAGCAGCAGGACCGCCTTGGTGATTTGCACCCATGTGGTGGCGAGCATGCCGCCGAAGATCACGTAGACCAGCATCAGCACGCCGACCACAACCACCGCCGTGCGGTAGTCGAGGCCGAACAGCAGCTTGATCAACTGGCCGGCGCCGACCATCTGAACCACGAGGTAGCAGCACACCACTGTCAGCGAGCCGAGGGCGGCGAAGCTGCGTACGCGCGTCTGATCCAGGCGAAAGGAGACGATGTCGGCGAAGGTGTAGCGGCCCAGGTTTCGCAGGCGTTCAGCCATCAGGAAGGTGACGATGGGCCAGCCGACGAAGAAGCCAATGATGTAGATGAAGCCGTCATAACCCCGGGCGAACACCATGCTCGAGAGGCCCAGCAAAGTGGCCGCCGACATGTAGTCACCGGCGATCGCCAGGCCATTCTGGAAACCCGTGATACCGCCACCCGCGCTGTAGAAATCGGCAGCGGAGCGCGTACGCCGGGACGCCCACCAGGTGATCAGCAAAGTGGCAAGGACGAAGACGAAGAACATGCCGATGGCATGCACATTGAGCGGCTGCTTCTGCGCGGTGATGGTGTCGGCGTTGGCCAGAAAAGGGCTGAGGGCGAGAAGGGTGAGTAGGCGTTTCATGCGCGGGTCTCCTGCAGGATCTGCGCGCTGAGCGCGTCGAAACGGGTGTTGGCGGTGTGCACGTACCAGGCGGTGAGCAACCAGGACAGCAAGATGATTGCCACGCCAACCGGCATGCCGAGGGTCAGGTGACTACCGTCGTACAGCGGCAGGTGCAGCCAGGCAGGTGCGAAGGCCACTACCATGATGAAGCTGTAATAGACGGCCAGGACCGCACCGCTCAGTGACCAGGCCAGCACTGAGCGCTGGCGGCTGAGGCGCTGGAATTCAGGATTGGCCCTGACCCGGGCGCAGGTCTGGACGTGGTTCGGATGGTCAGTCGTCATAGTGAGGCTCCGCTTTTAATTGTTGTTGTATGTCGGCCTTTTGAGGGGCGTACGGGTACCCGGGCGACATCCCTGGGCGGGACATCACCTGAATGCTGCTGGAGTCGTTGCTGCCCTGGCGATCTTCCGGAGGCGAGGGGAACGCATGGCACCGGTTTGGTGCCGACAGGGTGCCCGCCGGATGTGTCCTCGGCGGGGGCGAATGCGACAGTGATTGCGCTGCCGCGCAACAGCCAGTTTTCGCCTTGAAAACAGGTTTTTTACCCTGCATTCAGGCCGTTAGCCCTGATTGAAATCGGGGCCTTTCCGGTGGAGAAACGATGCTGGTCAAACCAGGCTGAATGCGAGTATATGTTGGCTAATTTCCAATAAGAATTGGCAGAAAAGCCTGATGAATATGCAAAATCGCACAACGCAAACTCACGTGAATTGGGACGATATGCGTTTCTTTCTCGAGGTCGCTCGTGCTCGCACCGCCAGTGGCGCAGCACGCCGCCTGGGGGTGGACTACACCACGGTGTCGCGGCGCATCCGCGCCCTTGAGCAAAGCCTTGGCGCGCTGCTTTTCGAGAAGTCCCGAGCGTCGGGTTTCGTCATGACTGTCGAGGGGCAGCGCCTGATCAGTCATGCGGAAACACTGGAAAGTACGCTGCTGGCAGCTTGTGGGGAGGTTTCAGGAACCACCGGGGGGCTTGCCGGGCACCTGCGCATCGGCTGTACCGAAGCCTTCGGCTCGTGCTTCATCACCTCGCAGATGAGTCACTTCATCATTCACTATCCGCATATCTCAGTGGACATTTTGCCGGTCCCGCACTTCGTCAACCTGTCACGACGCGAGGCGGACATTGCCATCACCCTGGAGCGTCCCGAGCGCGGTCCCTACGTGTGCTCGCGCCTATGCGACTACCGCTTGCGTCTGTATGCGACACCGGAGTACCTGGCCAATCATCCACCGATTACCCATAGCGAGGACTTGGCGAGTCACCCCTTCGTGACCTATGTCGAGGACCTGGCGTTCAGCTTCAAGCTGCTCTACCTGAACGATCTGCTGCCCGGCGCGCAAAGCCGCCTGCGTAGCACCAGCGTAGTCTCCCAGTATCATGCGGCGCTGGAGGGGCGCGCGCTGGCCATCCTTCCGTGCTTTCTCGCAGGTCCCGACCCGCGCCTGTGCGAAGTATTGCCGGACCAGGTGGAGGTCACTCGACAGTTCTGGATGTACTACAGCGAGGACCTGCGCAAGCTCAAGCGGATCACCTTGGTCGCCGAATACCTGCGCGCCTGTGCGGAGCTCAATCATCCGCTGCTGATGGGCGAGTCGCGCGCGATGGCCTACCTGCCGTCACCCTGAGGTAGCAACGCTGATCCTCGGCTGACAGCATGTCATTCAACCGACCTTGACGATCAGGCGTGAGTTTCGTTCATTGCGAAAGGCCAGTTGTTCAATGGTCTGGGTCGCGTGCTCCGCCTCTTCGCGGGCCTTGAGGATCACGCCGTGTTGAGGCGACTTGCTGCACACCGGGTCGGCGTTGCTCGCGTCACCCGTGAGCATGAACGCCTGGCAGCGACAGCCGCCGAAGTCCTTTTCCTTCTCGTCGCATGAGCGGCAGGGCTCGGGCATCCAGTCGTAACCGCGAAAGCGGTTGAAGCCGAACGAGTCGTACCAGATGTGCTGCATGCTGTGGTCGCGCACGTTGGGAAACTGCACCGGCAGCTGTCGGGCGCCGTGACAGGGCAGGGCGGTTCCGTCCGGCGTCACTGTCAGAAAAATACTGCCCCAGCCGTTCATGCAGGCTTTCGGGCGTTCTTCGTAGTAGTCCGGCGTGACGAAAATCAACTTGCACGGATGACCTTCGGCTTCCAGTTTGGCGCGGTATTCATTGGTGATGCGTTCGGCGCGCACCAGTTGCTCTTTGGTCGGCAATAGCCCGACTCGATTGAGCTGTGCCCAACCGTAGAACTGGCAGGTCGCGAGTTCGACGAAGTCTGCCTCGAGTGCGATGCACAGCTCGATGATGCGGTCGATCTTGTCGATATTGTGCCGATGGGTCACGAAGTTCAGCACCATCGGGTAGCCATGGGCTTTGACGGCGCGGGCCATTTCCAGCTTTTGCGCGAAAGCCTTTTTCGAGCCCGCCAGCAGGTTGTTCACCTGCTCGTCGCTGGCCTGGAAACTGATCTGGATATGATCGAGCCCGGCCTTCTTGAAATCGCTGATTTTCTGCTCGGTCAGGCCGATGCCGGAGGTGATCAGGTTGGTGTAGAAACCCAGCTTGCGTGCCTCGGCGATCAGCTCGGCAAGGTCCTGGCGCACCAGGGGTTCGCCGCCGGAAAAACCCAGCTGCGCCGCGCCCATCTCCCGCGCTTCACGGAACACCTTGAGCCATTGTTCGGTGCTGAGTTCTTTGCCTTGTTCGGCGAAATCCAGCGGATTGGAGCAGTACGGGCATTGCAGCGGGCAGCGATAGGTCAGCTCGGCCAGCAGCCACAGGGGCAGGCCGATCTCGGGTGTGGGCGGCACTTGCCTGGATGAATCAGGCAAGTTCGATCCAGTGCTGCGCACGGGCAACCTCCATGAATTGCTCGATGTCGTCCGCGAGTTCGGGCACGCCCGGGAACTGCGTGTCGAGCTCATTGATAATCGCGGCGACGTCACGCTCGCCGTCGATCAAGCCGCCGTCTTCGCCGGGGGCGCCGTCGTGGTCCAGCAGGCGTTGAATCCACTCGCGGCGGATCTCGCGGTCCGGGCAGTTGGCCAGGATCGCCGCGTCCTTCAGCGGGATGTTCACCTGATAGTAAAAACGGTTGGCGACCCAGCCCTGGATCTGCTCGCGGGTCGCCCGGCCTTCATACATCGCCACGTGATACGGGTGATAGATGTGGTAATAGGCGCCCTTGGCGCGCAGGGCGGCTTCGAATTCGGCGGGGGACATCGGGGTGTCGGTCATTGCGGGTCTCCGGAGTACAGCCGGTGGATTCTTTGGTGGCTGGTCTGGCCCTTTCGCTGGCAAGCCAGCTCCTACAGGGGTACGCGGTCACTGTAGGAGCTGGCTTGCCAGCGAAGGGGCCGTCAGTTACAACACAATACTCATGCCGTCATACGCCACTTCAACTTCACGGACGCAGACGCAGCACCACGCTAAAGGGTTAGCGGTTGGCAAAGTACATGGTGACTTCGAAGCCAATGCGCAGGTCGGTGTAGGCAGGTTTGGTCCACATGATCGAGTTCCTCTTTTTTTGAATGGATGGTTTCAAAAGCTGATCGGGCATCCTTGCCCCTTTGCGCTACCTCTGTGCAATCACGGCGTGGCCTTGGTCGCAACCGGTTGCTGTGCCTTGAGGTATTGGGCGTACTCCTGGCTCATTACGTAGTGCTTGATCTTCTCGACATCGGCGGGCTCGAGGCTGTCCTTGAAGGAGGGCATGCCCAGAGGCCGCAGTACGCCATCCAGGACGATCTGCTGGAACAGGTTTCGATGGGACTCGTCGGACTTGCGCAGATCGGGGATCAAGCCACCACTGATCGCACCCACACCGTGGCAGACGGAGCAGTAGGCGCCGTACAGCTGCTGGCCGGTCGCGATATCCGCAGCGGGAGCGTCGACCGGTTTTGGCGTGCGGTTTACCGCCACCACTGTTTTTTCTGGTAGCGGCGGCAGAGAGGCCTTGCCGTCGAGTTTGAACACCAGCAGGCGGCTGACGTTACCCGCCCCCGGCGCCAAGGCGGCATCGCCTCCGATCAGCGGGGCGACACCACCCCAGCCGGCCATCACGGCGATGTACTGCTCACCCTCCAGGCTGTAGGTCACGGGGGCGGCGACGATGCCGGTCTGTGCGCCGAACGACCAGAGCTTTTTGCCCTTGTCTGCAGAGTAAGCGATGAAGTTGCCGTCGGCCGTACCCTGGAACACCAGGTTGCCGGCGGTGCTCAGGGTGCCGCCGTTCCAGTAGTGAGCGTAGGGCACGCGCCAGGCTTCCTTCTGCTTGACCGGGTCCCAGGCCAGCAGGGCACCGGAAACGGCCTCGCGGGGAATCTCGGTGGCGTCGGAGAAGCCCGCGCCGGTGTTGAAGCCCTTGCGCTTGACGAAGTCCTTGCCTTCGTTGCGATACACACCCGGGATCTCCTGGTAGGGGATATACACCAGGCCGGTTTGCGGGTTGAACGACATCGAATGCCAGCCGTGAGCGCCGAAGGGGCTCGGCCACATGACGATGGGCTCTTTCTGGTAGCGCACACCGGGCGCCTCCACCGGCTTGCCGGTAGCCAGGTCGATCTTCTCGGCCCAGGTGACCTTGCCGAACTTCTCGGCAGAGAGCAGCTCGCCGGTCTGGCGGTCAATGACATAGAAGAAGCCGTTCTTTGGCGCTTGCATCAGCACCTTGCGCATTTTGCCGGCGATCTCCAGGGTCGCCAGGGTAATCTGCTGGGTGGCGGTGAAGTCCCAGGAGTCGCCCGGTGTCACCTGATAGTGCCAGGCCAGCCGGCCGGTGTCCGGGTTGAGCGCAAGGATCGAGGACAGGTAGAGGTTGTCGCCGCCACCGGGGCTGCGCAGTTCACGGTTCCACGGCGAACCGTTGCCGGTGCCGACGTACAGCAGGTCCAGTTCAGGGTCATAGGCCATGCCGTCCCATACGGTGCCGCCGCCGCCGAGCTTCCAGTACTCGTTACCTTTCCAGGTCTTGGCCGCCTCGGCCAGCTCGGGATGTTCATAGGGTTTGTTCGGGTCGCCGGGCACGGTGTAGAAGCGCCAGGCTATCTCGCCGCTCTCGGCGTCATAGGCGGAGAAATAGCCCCGCACACCGTACTCGGCGCCACCGTTGCCGATGATGACCTTGCCCTTCACCACACGCGGCGCGCCGGTGATGGTGTAGGGCTTGCTGTTGTCGGTGGTCTGCTGGCTCCACACCTGTTGGCCGGTTTTTGCGTCGAGGGCAATCAGCCGGCCGTCCAGGGTGCCGATGAAAACCTTGCCGTTCCACAGCGCGACTCCGCGGTTGACCGCGTCACAGCAGGCGTCGCGGGCCTTGTCGCGGGCGATCTGCGGATCGAAGGTCCAGAGCGTCTTGCCGGTGCGTGCATCCACCGCGATCGCGCGGCTCCAGGACAGCGATGCGTAGAGCACGCCGTCGGCGAATAGCGGCGTGGCTTCCAGGCCGCGATGGTTATCAAGGTCAACGGACCAGGCCAGGCCCAGCTTGTCGGCGTTCTTCGCGGTGATCTGGTCCAGTGGGCTGAAGCGCTGTTCGTCATAGGTGCGGCCGTGGCTGAGCCATTGGCTTCCGTCCTGCTTACTGGCAATGATGGCGGCCTGGTCGACCTGTGCGGCGACGGCCAGCGGCGCCAGCAAGGCGAAGGCCAGGCCAGCGAGAATTCGGGATGCAGACTGCGTGTTCATAGACGCAGGACTCCTGTTATTTGAATTGGAATGAGACCCTTGCGAGCGGCGATTGCTAGAACAGTTGCAGGATGCGCAAGTTGATGCGGCTGTCCTCTTCGAAGCCGTTGTCCACCGCGATGTCCTGCCCGTAATTGACCATCAACTGGGTGCCCGGGGTGACGAAGTACGACGTGCCGACCGTGAATTTGCTGGTGCCCGGCTTGTCGTCCATATCTATGTCACTGATGTTGCTTTCACCGCCCCAGAGCTTCGAAATGCCCGCACGCACATCGAAACGCTCGGTGAAGTTGTAGCGTAGAAAAGCCTGGCCCTGGTAGAGCGGGTCCTGCTTCTGGGTGTCGCCAGCGCTACCGAAGTCGTTGTTGTGGCCGAAGAAAGTCACGTCGCCGACCAGATCGAGGGTCAGCTTTTCGGTCAGGCCGGTGATATAGCCCGCTTGCAGGGCGAGCTTCCAGCGGTTCTCGCCGAGGTTGATCGCGCGGTCCTTGTCGTAGCTGCCGGTGGGCACGTAGAGGAACGGGGTGATACCGAAGTAGCGGCGATTTTTCGGTTCATTCAGCAGCCAGACGGTGGCGGCGAGGATCAGGTCGCCAGTGCCGCTGTCGTTGCCCAGGTCTTGCAGATCATCCTTGGCCCGCACGTTGCCGAACGGCAGGAGAAACTGCGGGTCGACGATGTAATCGCCGATCCTGGTGAAGTGCACGCCGCGCAGGATACCGATGTCGGAATCCAGACCGGCATCGATCGGCACCTTGTGGCCGTCGGAGTAGAGGGCATTGCGCTCGGCATGTTGGTAATAGACCAGGCCCAGGTTGGTGCCTTCGGGAAGGGCCGTGTAATCGCCGGCATCGACGTCCACCGCCATGGCGCTGCAAGAGAAACTGGCCAGCAGGCCGAAGAGCGAAGCGTGAAACAAATGGACCAGGCGACACTGGTGTGGCGGCCAGCCCGGGCTGCGACGAGCCGGCCCTGTGCTCATTTTCATGACATTACCTTTATTGTTTTTGTTTATGATCGACCTAGTGCCGGAGCGGTTATCCGGACTAACGTGAAGTCATTGAGCAGAGCTTGTGCCAGCTTTTTATGGTTTGTAAGAAAAGCTTTTAAATCAATGGCTTGAGTAATAACAAGAAGTGTCGAAGGCCGCGCGGGAATTGTCCCGCTGTATCGCTGGCTCAAATTGAGACAGTGGCTTGGGGTCGAGCTGGCCCACTTCGAGACATTCGGCCGCGAGACGCATGCCATGCCCAAATTCAATAGCCCCGCGACACCTTCCTCGCGCAAGCGTTTCGTCGATTCACAAGTGATCGAGAGATCCTGGCAGCGCTCGCAGAACTACGGCCTGTGCCCGCGCGACAATCTGCTGTTTGACGCGCCAGTGGTTGCCAGTCGCGCGCAGATCGCCGAAAGCAATCGCCTGTTGCTGACCTGCGCCGCCCCGGAGATGGAGCAGCTGCACGCCGCCCTGTCGCCGAAAGACTGGGTGCTGGCCTGCCTCGATCTGGAAGGCGTGGTGCTCAGCAGCCTGGGTCGACTCAGCCCGGACAACCGCGAGTTGAATCAGGTGTTCCGTGTCGGTGCGCAGATCTCTGAACAAAACGTGGGCACCACCGCGCCGAGTTGCGTCCTGACCGAGCGCGATTCGGTGTTTTTTGTCGGCGAGGAGCATTACCTGGAGGAGGCTCGCCAGTTCTCCTGCCTGGCCACGCCGATCTTTGGCCTGGACGGCGGCATCGTCGGGGTACTGGACGCCAGCAGCAAACATGGCGTGCCCTCGGTCTATACCCTCGATAGCCTGGTGTTCGCCGCTCGCGCCATCGAAAACCGCATGTTCGCCCAACTTGGCGACGTGCTGCTGGTGCATCTGCACCATCGCCTGGACATCCTCGGCACGCCACTGGAAGGTCTGCTGGCCTTCGACCCGGCCGGCAAGCTTCGCTGCGCCAACCGCATCGCCGGTCAGTTGTTGAAGCTCGGCGAGAACCACGCCGGCCTGGACTTTACCGAGCTGTTCGACATGCCCTTCGTCCATGCCACCTGTTATTGCCGCCACGACCTCAGCGCACCGTTGCGCCTGCGCGGTCACCACTGCGGCGACCTGCATGCTTGCATCACCCTCGGCCCCGAGCGCAAACCGGAACGGGGACAACGTCGGCTACCCTTGCCTGCGAGTACCGCCGAGCCGCTGCCAGCGCCGCAATCGGGCCCGTGCCTGCAGGATCCGGCCCTGCAGGACGCTCTGTCCCGCGCACGCAAGGCCTTCGCCCGCGACATCCCGGTGTTGATCAACGGTGAGACCGGCACGGGCAAGGAGGTCTTCGCCCGTCTGTTGCACGAAGGCAGCAGGCGCGCCGGCGAAGCCTTCGTTGCGATCAACTGTTCGTCCATCCCCGCCAGCCTGATCGAGTCGGAATTGTTCGGCCACGCCGAAGGTGCCTTTACCGGCAGCCGCAAGGGCGGCGCCAGCGGCAAGATCGAACAGGCGCACAAGGGCACCCTGTTCCTCGACGAGATCGGCGACATGCCCCCGGAGCTGCAGGGTCGCCTGCTGCGCGTGCTGCAGGAGCGCAGCCTGACCCGGCTTGGCAGCAGTCAGTTGATCAAGGTGGATTGCGCGTTGATCTGCGCCACTCACCGCGACCTCAAGCAGCTCAGCGCCAACCAGGGGTTTCGCGAGGATCTCTATTACCGCATCAACGGCCTGCGCGTGGTCCTGCCGGCGTTGCGTGAACGCCACGATCTCGACGCACTGATCCAGCACCTGCTGCGCGCCGAAACCAACGCGCACCCATCGCCCAGGCTGAGCAAGGTGGCGCTGCAGGCGCTGTTGGCGTACCGCTGGCCGGGCAATGTTCGTCAGCTTTACCAGACCCTGCGCCTGGCCGCTGCCCTGGCCGAGAATGAAGAGGAAATCGGCCTGCAGCACCTGCCGGACGACGTATTGGAGGGTTGTGATACCCCGGTCGAATCAGCGCCAGGTACGCCGCAGCCGCAGCCGAAGGCGGGGGATACCCTGCAGGTCTCGAAGCTGCGCGCGATCAAGGCGGCGGTGGAAGCGAGCGGCGGCAACCTCTCGGCCGCCGCGCGCAGCCTGGGGATCGGGCGAGCGACCCTGTACCGCAAGCTCAAGGCAATCGAGGAGGGTTATCGACTGCCGTCGGATTGAGACGTGAGAAACCACAGAATCCAGGCACTGACGCTGATCAAGGCCCCCAGCAGACTGACGGCCTCCCAACCCCACAGCGCATAAACCTGGGTCGCAGTAGCGGCTCCCAATGCGCTGCCGACCGAGTAGAAGCACATGTAGGCGCCGACCATGCGGCTTTGGGCGTCGGGTCGTGCGGCGAAAATGATGCTCTGGTTGGTGACGTGCACGGCCTGCACCGCGAAGTCGAGCAGGACGACGCCGCAGACCAGCGCGACCAGCGACGTCTCGGCAACGCTGATGGGCAACCAGGACAGCGTCAGGAGCCCCAGCGCAATGCCGGTCACGCGTTGCCCCAGGCCTTGGTCGGCCCAGCGACCGGCGCGTCTGGCAGCCAGGGCACCGGCGACACCGGCCAGGCCGAACAGGCCGATGGCGGTGTGTGAAAGCGACAGCGGCGGGGCGCTCAACGGCAGGACCATGGCTGTCCACAGCACGGAAAAAGCGGCAAAGATCAGCAGCGCCAGCAGGCCCCTGGCGCGCAACGTGGGTTCGCTGATGAACAGTTTGAACAGCGAGCCGATGAGCGCGAGGTAGGTATCCTTTTGCCTGGGGGAGGGTGTGACAGGCACCACTTTCCATAGCACTGCCGCGAGGGTCAGCATCAAACCTGAGGACACAAAGTAGACAGCGCGCCAGCCTGCGATGTCTGCGATCAAGCCGGAAGTAAATCGCGCCAGAAGGATGCCCAGGACAATGCCACTGGTGACCGTCCCGACTGCTTGCCCGCGTTGCGAGGGCGTTGCCAGCACAGCGGCGTAGGCCACCAGCACCTGAACAACCACTGCCAGCAAACCCATCACGATCATGGCACCCAACAGGGCCAGCCATTGCTGTGCTGCACCGACCGCCGCCAGCGCCACCGCAGACAGCAGCACTTGCGTCAGCATCAGTCGCTTGCGGTTGACCAGGTCCCCCAGCGGGACGATGAACAGCAACCCCAATGCGTAACCCACCTGTGTCGCAGTCACTACGATCCCGATCATTGATGAGGCCACACCCAGGCTGCGGGCCATGGAATCGAGTAACGGTTGGGCGAAGTAAACGTTGGCGACGGCCAGGGCGCAGGTGACGGAAAACAGCAGCGTGAGTGACGACGAAAGTCCTGGAGACCGGTCAATCCTGACCAGGCATTGGATGGCTGAATCGGTATCTGCTGTCATGCGCGCCTCCGCGGGGGTAAACTGGTTGCAATTAAAAACTGGATTCAATTGTTGCTGTATCCAGTTTCAAATTGCAACCACATTCCGCAAGGTCAAGAACATGCTCGAAGACGCCTCACCACAAGGCAACGAATGCCCGGTAGCACGAACACTGGAAGCGATCGGCGATCGCTGGTCCCTCATGATCATCCGCGACGCTTTCGACGATATTCGCCGGTTCAGCGAATTTCAAAAGAGCCTGGGCGTGGCGAAGAATATTCTGGCGTCGCGATTGAAGGCGCTGGTCGAGGTCGGGATATTCGACGTTCGACCGGCCTCAGATGGCAGCGCCTACAAGGAGTACGTGCTGACGGAAAAAGGGCGGGAGATCTTTCCGGTGGTGGTCAGCATGCGGCAGTGGGGCGAACGTTTTCTGTTCGAGCCCCAGGAGACCCGTTCCGTGCTGCTGGACAACAGGTCCGGCCAGCCGCTGATGCCGATTGAGGTTCGCTCAGCAGACGGGCAGAAGCTGGGACCTGCTGATTGCCACAGGGTTAGACGCCTTGACGGTGAATCGTGAATCGACGGCAGACCGGCACCTTTGGCGCCCGCCGATTAATTTTTACGCTTTTTTTACGGTAGGCGGTTCAGTCTGCAACGATACTGGCCGCGATTTTCAACGGTCCATGCATCTGCATTTTTAATGGCACTGGCAATGTATTGCCCAAGGATGACGTGAACTTCTTCCCCCGCCATCCGAGAGAAGCGGCCCTTGAGTAAAACATTGACCCTTGCACACACAGATTCCCCATCCAGAACCTCAGGGGTCGGCTTGCTCGTCGCCGCTGTCGGGGTGGTTTATGGGGACATTGGCACCAGCCCCCTCTACACGCTCAAAGAAGTCTTTTCCGGCCACTACGGCGTCCAGGTCAATCACGACGGAGTGCTGGGCATTCTGTCGTTGATCTTCTGGTCGCTGATCTGGGTGGTCTCGATCAAGTACGTGTTGTTCATCCTGCGTGCCAACAATCAGGGCGAAGGCGGCATCATGGCGTTGACCGCGTTAGCCCGTCGCGCGGCAGCACCTTATCCGTACATGAGCAAGGCACTGGTGCTGCTCGGCCTGTTTGGCGCGGCACTTTTTTACGGGGACAGCATGATTACCCCGGCCATTTCGGTGCTCTCCGCGGTTGAAGGCCTGCAGCTGGCGTTTGACGGAATCGAACACTGGGTCGTGCCCTTGTCAGTGATCGTGCTGGTGGCGCTGTTCCTGATACAAAAACATGGCACGGCTCGAATCGGCATCCTGTTTGGTCCGGTCATGGTGCTGTGGTTCGTGGTGTTGGGTGCGCTTGGGATCTATGGGATCTTGCAGCGCCCAGAAGTGTTGCAAGCGCTCAATCCTGCCTGGGCAGTGCAATTCTTCGTGGTTCATCCGGGAATCGGGGTGGTGATTCTGGGCGCTGTCGTGTTGGCACTGACCGGTGCTGAAGCACTGTATGCCGACATGGGCCACTTTGGCCGCAAACCGATCTCGCGCGCGTGGTTCATGCTGGTACTGCCCGGTTTGGTGCTCAATTACTTTGGCCAGGGCGCCTTGATCCTGGGTAACCCGGAGGCTGTGCGCAACCCGTTCTATCTGCTGGCGCCGGATTGGGCCCTGCTGCCGATGGTCGCGCTCTCCACACTGGCCACCATCATCGCTTCTCAAGCAGTGATTTCCAGTGCGTTCTCCCTGACTCGCCAGGCCATCCAGCTGGGTTATATCCCCCGCATGTTTATCCAGCACACCTCCAGTCAGGAGCAAGGGCAGATTTACATCGGCACGGTCAACTGGGCATTGATGGTCGGTGTAGTCCTGCTGGTCATCGGCTTCGAGTCGTCCAGTGCGTTGGCCGCAGCCTATGGCGTCGCAGTGACGGGGACCATGTTGATCACGACAATATTGTCCTCGGCGGTTGTCCTGCTGCTATGGAAAACGCCGCGCTGGTTGGCCATTCCAATGCTGCTCGGTTTCCTGCTGGTCGACAGCCTGTACTTCGCGGCCAATGCGCCGAAGATTTTCCAGGGCGGCGCGTTCCCGGTGATTGCCGGCATTGGCCTGTTCATTTTGATGACGACCTGGAAGCGCGGCAGGAAAATCATTGTCGAGCGATTGGATGAAACCGCACTGCCGCTCCCGCTATTCATCGACAGCATCCGTTCGCAACCTCCCCATCGTGTGCAAGGCACGGCAGTGTTCCTGACGGCCAGGACCGATGCTGTTCCTCATGCGCTGTTGCACAACCTGCTGCATAACCAGGTTTTGCATGAGCAGGTGGTACTGCTCACCGTAGTGTCTGAGGACAGCCCTCGCGTGAGTGCGCAACAGCGGTTCGAGGTTGAAGCCTATGGTGAAGGGTTCTTCCGGGTCAGCCTGCACTTTGGTTTTATCGAGGAACCCGATGTCCCCTTGGCCTTGAGTCTGTGCCACTTGACCGACCTGGATTTCAGCCCGATGCGCACGACCTATTTCCTCAGCCGGGAAACGGTGATCCCGACCAGGCGCATCGGCATGGCCCGTTGGCGAGAAAGCCTGTTTGCGTTTTTGCTCAAGAACGCCAACAGCAATCTGAAGTACTTCAAGTTGCCGTTGAATCGGGTGATTGAGCTGGGCACACAGGTTGAGATGTAAAGATCTCAAGCGTTCAATGCGGGCCATTGATGCTGGATGAGCCCCGTGTCAGACGCTTGAGCGCGACGACCATCAGGCCCCCCGCAACCAGCATTCCCGCGAGAAAAAGCGGATAGGCCGTGTTGAATTTCTGCTGCAACTCGCGAGCCGCCTCGGCCTTGGCAAACAGCTCCTGGATCAGGCGGAGGCGTGCGCGCGCGCTCACGACCGCGCCTACCTGCGACTGGAAGTGCGGCCGGATAATCCCGTCGCTATCAGCCTTTATGAGCGTAACGGTTACCGACGCTTCGCTGTGGTTCACGACTACTACGAAGACCATGCGCCTGCATTGCGTCTGGAGAAGCGCATTTTGAGCAGTTGCTGATGTGTCGTGACACGGAAATCCGGCACCCATTACCAGATTGCTAAACCAGCTGGCGAATTCCCAGGGACAAAATCAACCCACCGCACAGTCGATCGATGGCCTTTTTCCTCCCTCGATACGCGCCAGCAATCCGGGGTTGCGAAAGGGCGATAGCGACCATGCCATACCAGGCCATCGACACCACCACGACAACCGCCAGCATCGACGCAAAGGTGCCTGGCGAAACGTGGGCGGGGGCGGCGGCTGAGAAAACCGCGGCATAAAAGGCCATGGACTTGGGGTTGCCAATGTTGGTCACTACCCCCTGGATAAAGGCCTGCCTGCAACTACCGGCGACGGCATCCTCTGGCAGGCCAGGCGCATGCTTCCCCGCATTGATCAGCAGGCGCAAGCCGAACCACATCAGGTAGGCGGCCCCCAGAACCTTCACCACAAGCGCAGCCCAGGGGAGCGCGATTATGACCAGGCAAACAATCGATTATCGTCCGGGCTGCCATTGTGAATACTCAGGCAGTCCTTTCCCATTCAGCCACGCTACGTCCTGCTCCGTCCAGATGTGGAACTCGGGCCTGGCGCCAGGCTCCTCATCCAGCGTGGCTACGCGCACGATCATCGCGGCTGAACCGTTACGCTCAGCGGCAAGGTGCGATCCGCAGTGGCAACAGAAGTGTCGCAGCTTCCCGGGCGATGACTCGAAAGCCCGCAATGCCTCCAGGCCTCGAGTCCATCGGAAATGCGGCCTCAGCACGCCTGCCGTGGAAACATAAGCGGCGGCATGGGTCTTGCGGCAGGTACTGCAATGACAATGGCTGATGGGCATATCGATGCTGTCTATCTCATAACCTACCGCCCCACAGGCGCAGCTTCCTTTCATTTCATCCTCCGGTTTTGTCACGTGCAGATCAGGGCATGACTGGTTTTTGCAGTTTGCTACGCAGCAAGCTCGACATAGCTCGACTCGCCACCACCAGTCGCACCCGACAACCAGCCCCATACGAAGGCCAGCGTGGTATGTCCCGTGTGATCAACGCCCACCGTGCCACGGGACCAGCCGGAAAGAATCTCGCCCTCCGTGGTCAGGCAATGAAACAGCAGCTCGATGGTATCGGGGCCTGTCACGCGGCCGACTTGGTGGCCCATGCGGATCTTGCCGCCCTGGTAAGTCCCCAAAATGGCATCGCCCTCGACCTCGTAATGAAATACCGTGCCTGCGCCGGATAGCCCATGGGTGTTGCCCGCTACGGTAAATCGGCGATCGTGCAAGCGCTCGCTGAGTTGAGAAAAGGGGATTTCCATAATGTCGCGTCCTTGTAGTGGAGAGGGTCCATTCCAGCGTTGGCTGCATCGCTGGTCGTAATTTACCGACGAATCATCCCTGCCGGGTGGAAAAGATTGCCGGCATCTGCAGATGCTTGTAAATGGCCAAAAACCGCAGGCCGAAGGTGAAGATCAAGGCAATCCAGCCGGCGACCCAGATGGTTGGGAACACGTCTCGCAACAGCACGTAGAGGGTACAGCCCAACAGAATGGGCGTGGCGTAGATCTCCCGCGACATCAGCAGCGAAACCCGACCAGCCAGGACATCCCGGACGATACCGCCGCCGATGCTGGTCAGCACGCCCATCATCACTGCCAGGGGGGCGGCCAGCTGCAAGGCCAGGACTTTTTCGGTGGCCGACAAGCCGAACAGCGCCGCTGCCAGACCGTCGAGATACAGCAGGATACGGTAACGTCGTTGCAGGCGTTGCGTGCAAAAGAACGCCAACAGCGCAGCGAACAGGGCGACCCAGATGTAGTTGAAGTCGGCGATCCAGAAGATCGGCAGATCGAGCAGCAGGTCCCTTATCGTGCCACCCCCAATGGCGGTGATGATCCCCAGCACTACGGCACCAAATAAATCCACATCGGCTTTCTTGATTGCCAGCACGCCGGTGATGGAAAACACGGCAATGCCCAACATTTGCTGGAAATAAAGCATCTGGTATTCCTTTCAGGTGGCGGCTGGCCAATGCGCCTGCGAGCAGCCTCCTGAGTGTAATTCAGTGCAAGCCCGGATTTGCGCTTGTCACAACGATATCCGACCTTTTCACAACCTGCCTGTCAGCGGGTATTCGACCGCCAGGCGTATCTGGTCCGTGTCCAGTTCTGCCTGGGCCGTATTGCCCCGATGCACATTGTGTCGCAGCGACAACGTGGTGCCTTTCGCCGCGCCACCTTGCACCACATAACGCATCTCCAGGTCGCGCTCCCAATGTTTGCCGCCTTCGCCATAACCCAGATAGGCATAACCACCTTGCGGGTCGACGTGGCTGCCATCGATCTGACTGCCGCGTACATAAGCGGCGCTCATGGACAGGCCCGGCAACCCCCAGAGGCTGGCATCCAGATTGTAGCGGGCTTGCCAGGATTGTTCATTGGGTGCGTTGAAGTCCGAGAGCTGGACGGCGTTGCTGATGAAGATCGCACCACGGGTGACGTAGTCGAACGGCGTGTTTCCATCGACCTGCTGATATCCGAGGCTGAAGCCGTGGGGGCCCTGGGTGTAAGTGGACATCAGGCTCCAGGTGGTATTGTCGATCCTGCCGGATAACGACTTGCCCTCATCAGTGGTGCGGTACAGGTTGAGGTTGAATGCCAACGAGCGCTGTTCACCCAGCGGCTGGAGGAAGGTGCCACCCAGGTAATGCTGGTTCCAGGTGTCCTCGTAGCGCGATGAATAGAGGCTGAGGTTCAGGTTCTTTGCCGGTGCGAAAACCACGCCCGCGAGATCGAAGGTCTTGCCTTTCAAGGCGTTGGAGTAATTGACCACCAGGCCCTGGTCGTGACTGCTGGCATTTCGATCGGTACTTTCGGTGAAGTGTCCTGCCACCAGCTTCAGTGCCGCGAACTCGTTGCTGGTGAGGAACAGGCCGGTGGCGGTTTCCGGCAGCAGGCGACTGTCGGATGAACTGAACACCGGGGTTTTCACCCGCTGCTCGCCGTAGCTCAGCACTGTCGAGGATGCGCGGAATTTGATCGCGGCACCGCCACGGCTGAACTCGTCCTTGGGATGCCCCTGGTTGTCGAGCCCAAGCAATCGCGCTTTCCCTGCGCGGCCACCGCCGCTGTCCAGTTGTATGCCCAGATAGGCATGGGCATCCAAACCCACCCCGATCAGACCTTGGGTGAAGCCCGATTGCAGCGTACCCATCAGCCCGTAGCCCCATTCCTCGGCGTAGCCATTACGCTCGTCACGCGGCTTGTAGGCGTTACGCGCAGCGCTGTTGCGGGCGCCATGACGGTACTCGCGATGGTCGTAGACCGTGCGATTGAGCACACTCCAGGCGCTGTCCTGGACAAAGCCATTGGCTTGCGATTGCGCCGAATCAGCCAGCGTGAATGGACTGGCCAGGGCGAGGAGAAAGGCGGATCGGGTAGGCATTTTCGCGGTGTCCACAAACAAGATCAGGATGAACGCAGGCGCAGGATCTGCGCGCCGTCAAAGGGGTCGATGAGGTAGTGCGCATGGACGCCGAAGGTGTCCAGCAGGCGTTGTGGGGTCAACACATCAAGCGGTTTGCCCAGGGCCACCAGGCGGCCCTTTTCCAGAACGGCCAAACGATCACAGGTGAGTGCCTGGTTGAGGTCGTGCAGGGCAATCACGGTGGTCACGGGCAGCGCGTGAACAACCTGCAAGATCGCCAGCTGATGCTGGATGTCCAGGTGATTGGTCGGTTCGTCCAGTAGCAGGATCCGCGGGCGCTGGGCCAGGGCGCGAGCGATGTGCACGCGCTGGCGCTCGCCACCGGAGAGGCTGCGCCAGGTGCGGGTCCGCAGATGAGTCGCATCCACATCGCGCAAGGCCTGATGGACGATGTCATCGTCTACAGCCGACCACGGACTCAGGGCCGACAGCCACGGCGTTCGGCCCAAGGCCACGGCATCGAACACACTGATCGCATCCAGGGTGTCGGCCTGTTGTTCAACCACCGCCAGGGTTTGCGCGATGGTTCGCCGTGACAGGGTCTTGAGGTTTTGGCCATTGAGGTGGATGTCCCCCCGGCTGGGGCTGCGCACGCCGGCCAGCAGTTTGAGCAGCGTGGATTTTCCCGAACCGTTGGGCCCCACAAGGCCCAGGGTCTCGCCGGGGTGGATGTCCAGGTGAATGTCGCGCAGCAACTCGGCATCGCGGATCGAGAACCCGACACCGGCGCAACTCAGCACGGGGTCGTGCAGAACAGGTGCAGCCGCGTTCATCGGGCATTCCTCCGACCGACCAGGATCAGCGCGAACACCGGCGCGCCGACCAATGCGGTAATCACACCGACCGGTATCACCTGGCCCTTGATGAGCGTGCGCGAGAGCACATCGGCGGCGATCAGGAACACCGCGCCACCCAGCGCACTCGCCGGCAGCAGGCGCGTGTGCCCAGTGCCCAGCAACAGCCTGGCGGCGTGGGGAATGACCAATCCAACGAAACCGATGGAGCCGACGATCGACACCATCACCGCCGTCACCAGGGCGGCACAACCGATCAACAGAAATTGCACGGGACGCACTGCGATGCCGAGCGAGGCCGCAGAATCCGCGCCAAAGGTGAAGGCATCCAGCGCACGCCGGTGCCACAGGCAAACCGCGAGGCCGGCGAGCGCAACCGGCACCGCCAGCCACACCGAAGGCCAACGCACGCCACTGAGATTGCCCAGCAACCAGAACATGATGCCGCGGGCCTGTTCGGAACTGGCCGACTTGGTGATCAGGAACGCCGTGAGCGCATTGAACAGCTGCGAACCGGCGATCCCCGCCAGGATGATCTGCGAGGTGCTGCCAGGCGAACCGCTGGCCCGGCCGAGCAAGACAACGACGGCAAAGGCTGTAACGGCCCCGGCAAACGCCCCGGCCGACATCGAGATCGCTCCGGCGCCAAAGCCCAGCAATGCCACCAGCACCGCGCCCGTCGAGGCCCCTGCGGAAATGCCCAGCAGGTAGGGATCGGCCAAGGGGTTGCGCAGCAGCGATTGCAGGATCACCCCGCAAGTCGCCAGGCCCGCACCGCAAGCCGCCGCCACCAGCGCGCGGGTCAGGCGGTAGTTCCAGACGATGCCCTCGTCGATGGGATCGAGGGCGTAACCTGCAGACCACAGTTTGTTGGCCAGCACCTGGAACACCACCGCCGATTCAATGTTGGTTTCACCGATGGCCACACCGGCGGTCACGGCCAGCAGCAGTATCAGCGACGCAAGCAGGGTGCGAATCAGCGTCCTGGTCATTGCGGCAGGTCGTAGCCGTTGATGGCGGTGGCCAGCGCTTCGAGACCTTCGAACGTTCTCAGGCTGGCCTGCATGGCCATGGCGTCGAGGATGATGATGCGGTTGTTTTTCACCGCGTCCATGTTGCGGGTCACAGGATCGCTGCGCAGGAATTGCAGTTTCTTATGATAGTCGTCAGCGGGGAAGCGCCGGCGATCCATGCGCGCGATCACCAGGAACGTCGGGTTGGCCTTGGCGATGGTTTCCCAGCCAACGGTTGGCCACTCTTCGTCGGACTGCACCACATTGCGCACGCCCAGGGTGTTGAGCATGAAGTCGGGAATGCCCTTGTGCCCGGCGACATAGGGGTCGATATCCAGGCTGGCACTGGAAAACCAGACCAGCGCGCTGGTGTGCTTGAGGTCCTTGCCTTGCACCAGGGCCATGGACCTGGCCAGGCTGGCCTGCAGTTGTGCGTTCAGCTGTTGCCCACGGGCCTGGACGTCAAAGATCTCGGCCAGTTGGGTGACGCTTTTGTAAATGCTTTCAATCCGAAACGGCTGCAGGCGAGTACCGTCAGCACCCACCAGGTTGTCCTTGGACTCGCAGTCCGAGGGCATCAGGTAGGTGGGAATCTGCAGCTCGTGAAACTGCTCGCGAGTACCGACTGCGCCTTGCGGGCCAACCATCCACTCAAGCTCCACGGCGACCAGCCCCGGGCGCTTGCCGATCACCGATTCGAAACTCGGCTCGTTATCGGCCAGGCGTTCGATCCTGTCGTTCTGCGCCTTGTACTGAGCCAGCACATCATTGAACCACAGCGAAGTACCGACCAGTTTGTCGCCCAATCCCAGGGCGAAGAGCATCTCGGTGCCGGCCTGGCCGATGGTCACCGCCCGGGCAGGGGCGTGGGCGAAGGTCAGCGTGCTGCCGCAGTTCTCGACTGTAAGCGGGTAATGAGTAGGGGAGGCACAGGCGAGGGAAGTTAGACCCAGGCCCGTGACGAGGGCGACAAAGCGGGGCAGCAGCATGATGCAATCTCCATTTGAACCGTACTCGGCGCAAGGGTCTGGAAACACATCATCGAACGCTGCCGAAAAGGCAGAGCAGGGCCCGTCACCTGGGTGACGCGCGCACAAGGATGTCCTCCCCGGACACCCCGCCGGTTAGTGATTGTTGCTTGGCCGGCAGGTCTCCTGACTGGTGCGTCATCGCCTGCTCCAGCCTTCCCGGGATTCGATCCCAGTGGCAATTCAGGAGCAGGCTCAGCACCTACAGTTGCGGGGGCAGTTCCGTTTGATGCGTTGGCAGCATCACGGATTCCCTATTAATCCCATGTGGAAACCGGCGGCGGCATGGTAGTCGATCATGCCGCCCGAGGCGAACCCATCTCCTGATCAGAAGTATTTAAGCCAGCCGATATCACGCCGACGCGCCTTCAATGCGGCGAACCAGCGCACCGGCAGATACAGCGCCGCAGCCAGCAGCACGGCAGTCAGCCACACGGCCCAAATGCCATCGAACCCGAAGTAGTCGCCGTGGTTCAGACCGAACAACGCCACGCTGACCAGGTACAGCACTTTCAGCACATAAAGATGGAGCAGGTAGAAGAACATCGGTGCCGCGCCAAAGACCGCCAGGGTGCTGATCCACTTGTGTTGCCGGGCCCGCTCGAAGCCCAGCAACAGCAAGAGCCCAATGCCCAGCGTCAGGCACAGGAACAGCAGGGAAGGTGGGTATTTGGTGATGTTGAAGAAGCTCATGAGGGTGTGTGTGGTGCTTTCATGGACCGCCCAGTGTGCCTCGCCATAACCGTTCGCCAGGCGCAGGAGGACAAAACCGATCAGTGCGCCGGCCCCCGCCAGCAACAGATAACGTTGACGCAGGGCGGTCGAGGCGGGGCGGGCGAACCAGGGGCCGATGCTGTAACCCAGGGCAATGACCCCGATCCACGGCAGCACCGGGTACGACGTGCGCAGGCGCAGGCTGTCGGAGAATTCGATCCAGCCGCGATCATGCAGAATGGCCCAAGGGATGTGCAGCGCCGAACCGACCGGGAAGTGCAGGGAGTCGAGCAGATTGTGCCCGCCCACGATGATCAGCCCCAGGCCGCAGAGGATGGGTCGCGGCAGCCAGACCAGTGCGGCGAGGGCAATCATGCTGACGCCGATCGCCCAGATCACCTGCAGGTAAATCACGGTGGGCGGGAACTGGAAGGTCCAGGCGAAATTCACCAGGGTGAACTCCAGCACCACCAGGAACAGGCCACGCTTGAACAGAAAGGTCGACACGGCGTGCTTGCCCTGATGCTTTTCACCGTACAGAAACGCAGACAAGCCCGTGAGCAGGACGAACACCGGCGCACACAAATGGGCGAGCGTGCGGCTGAAAAACAACGTCGGTTCAGTGCTGTCGATGAGCATCGGGTCGGTGACCTGGCGGTGCAGGAAGAAGGTTTCGCGCACGTGATCCAGCAGCATGAAGATGATCACCAATCCCCTGAGGGCGTCGATGGACATCAGGCGTTGGCTAACGCTGGTGATGGGTGGGGTTTGAACAAGGTTTGTCATTGAAAGTCGCGGTCCGTGAGTATTGATATAACATAACATTTAATCCGGGCAAAAAAAAGAGGTCAACAGGGCAAGACAGCGGGGGGATGAAGGCTTGAGGTTGAGCGACCCGCAAGGCCGCTCAATTCAGGAGGGGTTTAGAAGAGAATATAAGCGGATGCCGTTGTTTGATTCAGGTCCATGTTGCCGACCTGCAGTACTTCATATTCAGCGCGGACACCGATGTTGCGAAATACATCGAGTTCAACGCCGGCACCGTAGGTCAGGTCCACGCCCGTATCGTCATCGGCGGCATTGCCGTCAGCATCCCAGGCATGGGCACCGACAATGCCGAATACGCGCACTCGGTCTCCCAACGGAAAGCCGAGATGGGCACTGGCCTGGACAGACTTACCGTCGAAATCCAGATTGCTGTCTTCGAATTGGCCGAGATCAACGAAGGCGCCTTCGAAGGCCAGATAGCCGTTGAGTCGATAACCTGCAAAAACCTTATAACTGGTGTCTTCATCGTTCAAATGGACTTTGTCGGTTTCAATGCTGCTGACGCCAGCGCCAAGATATAAACCTTTGTCATCAGCGAGCGCCTGAAAAGACAGTAACGAAAGCAGTGAAACGAAGCCAAGGTTTCGAAATAGCATGTGAGGCAGGGTCCTTCTACGGGTTGTCGATGGGTGTTGGCCGAGAATTTGAATGAGCGTGAAGAATGATTGAAGTCATTGATTGATATTTATGAATGGCTTCAAAGGGTTTGATAGGTGTTAACCAACCAGGCTAAGGCAACGCCCGATAAATAGGCGGCCAGGCAAAAGATGACTTTCTGTTTGAGTGGAAGCGAATTCAGTCGATAGCGCATGCTTATCCCCTTGGGTAGAAACAAGCATGCTGACCATTCAGGTTGTTGGATGAAAATTATTGATTGTTATTTTTGGCGGCCGTGGCCAGTTTTGCAGAGTTACGCCTGGCCGTTTCCGAGGGGGTTTCTCCATAAGCATCCTGATACGCTTTGGAAAACCGGCCCAGATGGTGAAAATTCCAATACATGGCGGTTTCAGTGACCGTCGGCCAAGTGTTGCGGATCAAGTCCCGACGGGCACGAGCGAGTCTCAGGTTCTTGATGTAAGCGATCGGCGAAATCCCGAATGTTTCGACGAAGCCATGGTGCAAGCTGCGAGTTGTGGTTTGCAGTTGTTTGACCAACGCCTTCATGCTGAGGGATTTTTTGGTGTTTTCATGAATGTATTGCATGGCCTCTATTGCGATCTTTCTTCTTCGCGGGGGAGTAAGCGCGGATCGGCCAACAGGTATCAGGGCCCGTAGCAGAGAAATCAGCAACGCACTTTCAGCCGCTGAAGTTTCAGCGCAGCTGAGCGGTTGCAAACGAGGCGGGGTGGCGTCCATGGAGTAGGCGTTGATCGCCTGAATGGCGGATTGCACCAACTGGTAATGTGCAACCTGAAAGCGCTGCTCCTTTCTATCCCGCAGCATATCGATGGAAGAATGGTTTCCAAGGCAATGTACGTAATGTTCGAGAGTCGTGGTCAGGGTGAAAAGCGTTTCATTCGGCTCGCAGGTGTAGTGCACGGGCTCACCGCTATACAACACGATGATTTCGTTAGGCCACAAATGATGATTATTGACCGTGGGTCGACCCACCAAAGCCTGTGAAATGGCAAGGGTTACAAAGCCCTGAGGGACACAACCCATCAAGGTGACGGTTGAGTCAAACTCCAGACGACTGCATTGCAGCCTGGAACCCTGAAAGAGCTTGTGCTGCCTGATGTTTGCTTCGTGTTCCAACGGGGCGAGGCTCAGCTGCCAACGGCCAACTGTTCTATCGGTTTGGTCCGCAGGCGTGGCCGTTACGTGAAAGACTTCATCAGGGATCATGATGCTCATGGAATAGATTGCTCTTCAGCTAATTGGACAGTGCCCGGGTTTTTCTCAGGCATCGACAATGCCGCAGTAAAGACGTACGCGTCGCTCGAGGATAACTCCACCAGGCCTTGAAGTTTATCGGGTGCCAGGTTCGATCCAAAGATCGCGGTTTTCTGGCTGGCCGGGCCGATGGCTGCCGCATCAAAAGCAAAAAAATCCTCAGCACGATAGGCTGTGACAATCCTGTAATCGGACTTTTCATCGCTCAGCTTGTTCGTGTTGCTTTCAAGACGCGTCAGGTCGGCGCCATAGAGTTCCTTGTCATCAGCCAAGGCCTTGAGAGACAGCAATACACCAAAGGATACGGTAGCGAGGTTTCTTAGCAGCATTGACGTGCGTTCCTTGTTGATGATGTTTTCAGGCAGTGCCTGCGGATAGTCCTGCTCCCACGATGCTGGTTGAAGTCAAAAACTCATATTTCGCTCAAACTGGAGTCAGCGACAGGTCGTGACTCCGATTGTTGATTTTGTGGCGGGGCAGGCAAGGCGTTGTCAAAAGCGTCTTCATCGTCATGGGCTTGCTTTTCAGAGTAGATTTTCAAGTGCTTGAGCTTGATTGTTTCGTTCGGGCTCAATTCCAGTTCGTAGAGTTCGATTTCCGTACTGCCGACCGAATATTCATTGTGTGCCGCTGCAGCAAACGATAGTGCAGCCAGCGCTAGAGCTGCCAGGATCCTGGTTATCATTGATTTGATGACTCGCGGAAAATGTATGTTTTCAACGCTGATGTCAGCAGGAACGACTTCGAGCGCTACAAAGGCGGGATGTTGCGGGGGGAGGGGGTTTGATTCAAATTAGTAATTATTATTTTTGTTCTGATGTGATGGGTTGCAGATGTCTCAGTGATTCATGCAGCGCAAGCGGCCAATGTCATGTACATAAAAGCATACGGCGTTTTTGTTGGAGGTGGGGAGCAACTCATAGTTGAGAACGGCGCCTTCCTGTAGAACGAATTGACGCCTGAAAAACAGATCCGGCGTCTTTTCAATGGCGAATAATTCAGTGTCCTGGCTGAGTTTGACGTTGCTGATCTTTATTTGCACATGGTGTTTGCTTTCCCGGACAATCTGCGCCGAGATGGTTGCATTACGAATCTTTCCGTTCAGGCTTTCAATCGTGGTTTGTGTCAGTCGGCCATGGCCGATGGTCAGGTACTCTTCGGTATTGAGTTGATTGGAGTCCTCCAGCCATTGACGAGTCATGGTTTGATAACTGATATTTTCCATGTAATAAGAGGGCGAATAGGTCAGGGAAAAGACACAGGCGGCGTTGATGATTGCAAGCACGATCCAGTGAACAGTTGAAGAGGTCATTGACTTCATAGGGTGGCTTCCAAACATTGCCGGATCATCGGGGCAAGGTCTTTTTGCCCGCTATTCAATTGCAGGTTTGCAGTGCTTAGATCCGGACGAACGCACGAAACAGAGTAGTTTGTTTTAAACAGGTTCAACCAGACTTCGCCTTTCAAGTTTGGCGGTAGCTGTTGCACCTGGGTCGCCGAGAGGTCCCTCAGCGATTCAGCTTCGGCGACACTCTCGCCTAATGCATGGATGACCAGTTCATTTTGTTTGAGGGTGGAGACTTCTATTTTCGATGTGTCGAAACCTGAGTGGAAACCCGTGTAGGCGCAGACTGCCAAGGTCAGCACATAGCCGATTAAATGGGCTTTTGTCAGGTAAGTTGATTTCCTGGTCTTTGCTGAAGGCACCGCAAGATCGTCATTCCCGAACGCCGCCGGCTCTTCAACGGCGAGCACAGGCGCAACATCTTCCGAGGGTGTTGGGGGATTTGTGGGGACATCGACTACATAAAGACGGTTGAAGCAATAACCTCTTCGCGGAACCGTCATCAGAATCTCGTGATCACGACTGTCATTGAGAATGTTTCTAAGGGAGAAAACTGCCTGGTTCAAACTGCCGGAGGCGACGACGCGGTCATTCCAGGTGTAGTCGATGATCTCTTCACGACTTTTAGTCTGGCCGGGCTCCATGAGCAGCAGCTCCAGTAGGCGCGATTCTGCTCTGCCTATCGTAGTGCTTTGTACTTCTCCATGGGGCGTGGTGAGGGTAAGCAAGGCGGTGTCTGGATCGAAAAGGGCCATGGCACCATTTTTCAATGTGAAGGCGTAGCGCATGGGAGTCCTCCGTTCAGGTGGTTCTGGCTGAGTATAGAGACGGTTTCAGAGGCCGATTTGACGCAGTGCATTCTTGTCGAAGGGAACGGCTATGAGCGGGGGCGGTGATGATGCGCGGATCGAGTGACCGGCGCTATCCGAAAACTGCAAGGTGGGCGAGCCTTACTTCGCCCATTCAGATGCAAAGATCGGAAATTCCTGATGGTAGGTTTTTTTTGGCTGTTTCTATACTGGCCACCCATTCAAAGGTTTAAAAACCACAGCAATAAAAACAACAAAGCTGCAAGTCAACTCTGAATAAGCTATTTGTTTTTAGCCTGTTCGGGTTGTGAGTATCTGCATTTTGCATAGTTGAATAATAAGAGCGGCGTTCAAACCGATTCCCACGGTTTGACGCTACAAGATCTTCTATAGCTATTAATCAGAGCCTGATAAATGAACTTCTATGAAATCATCGGTTATGACCGTGACGGAACTGTTCGTGAACTTGATACAGCGCTGAACAAGGGGACGCTCACAACCAGGGATGTTACGTTTTCCGCACTTGGTTTTAATGCTCCGGGCTGGATTGCCGCCTCTTCGATGTCGATTCTTTACTCGATATCGGGCCACCATGCGCCGCTGGCCATATTGATTGCGTACTTCTTCCCCATGCTGGTCATGGCGTTCTGCATGATCTCCCTCACTCGCCAGGCCCCCTCGGCCGGCGGCGTCTTTACCTTCACCTCGCGTTTCCTGCATACCAGCGTCGGGACCATTCTCGGCTGGGCCTACTCCGTTGCCTGTACGGCAGTAATGGCCATGTGCGCAATCATCGGCACCGAATATATCCAGGCGCTGTTCCCGGCCCTGGCGGGTGCGCTCAACGCCAAACTGATTGGCACAAGCATGGTCCTGGTCTTCCTGGCCATTTCCTGCAAGGGCGTCAATGCCACCGCGAAAATTGCCAGCATTTTCCTGATTTTCGAGATCGGTGTCGTTGCCGGGCTCGGGTTGATGGGCATCATCGACCCTCAGGTACCGGACCTGTCGGTGCTGTCCATGTACACGCCAGAAGGGGCGGACGGCTGGTCAGCCATCGGGCCAGGGGTGCTGTTCGGTGTATGGATGCTCGCCAACTTCGATTCGGCAATCAACTACATCGAGGAGTCGCGGATTCCGGTTCGTACCGTGCAACGCTCCATGTTGCTCGTGCTGACGTCCGCCTTCGTCATCTACACCCTCGCGGCCATCGGCTGGCAGTACGCCGTGCCCGTGGAGACACTGGCGGCCATCATCGAGGACGGCAACGGTGGGCCAATCGCCGCGGTGGCAAACGTCTACTTGCCACCAGCCCTGGCCTGGATTGCCTTGTTCGTGGTGATTACGTCGGCCTGTGCCGGCATGCAGATCTCTTCGAGTGCAGCGGCGCGCACGCTTTATCGCATGAGTGAAGAAGGGCATCTGCCGTTGGCGCTCAGTGCCGTCAACAAGACCAAGTCGCCCTGGCTCGCCAGCGTGATCGTCGCGGCCGTCGCCATTGCACTGCTGTGGTGGAAGCCGCTGGACAAGATCGTCTGGTACTACGACGTGGTGACTATCACGCTGGTGATGTCCTACATGGCTGCCATTGCTGCCTTCATTGTCATGACGTTCCGCCGTCAGCGTTTGGCAATCGCGTTCGCACTGGCGATCCCTGCAACTCTCGCCATTCTCGTCCTGGGATACATCGGTTACACCGCCGGCGCCAATCCGGTCTCGCCAGAGGATCAATACACGGCCTGGTACCTGGGCGCGCTGACGATACTGTCTGGCGCACTGATCCTGGTCTGGCAATCGCGTGTCTCCAGGAAGCCGGTACTTTCCAAGGCTCAACAGTCCTGATTTTTTAAAAAACATCGGAGAACTTATGAAACGTGTCGTCGTTATCACGGGCGCTGCAAGGGGTATTGGGCTGGCCATCGCCAGGCGTTTTGCGGCAAGTGGTGATCATCTGGTGCTCAACTACTTCGACACCAGGGATCAACTGGACGAGGTCATCCGCACAGCCGAAGCCAACGGTGGCGACGGGATCACCGTCCAGGCCGATATCAGTCATCCCGAAGCCGCGGCCGGGATCATTCGCGAAGCCGAGGGTCGCTACGGGCGGGTTGATATCCTGGTCAACAATGCCGGCAGACTGGTTTCAGCGACCGTCGAGCAAACGACCTGGGCGCAGTGGGAGCAGATGATCAGCACCAACCTCGGCGGGACCTGGGCCTGCATGCAGGCGGTGTTGCCGGGCATGCTCGCACGCGGTCAGGGGCGGATCATCAACATCAGCTCCGAGCTGGGGCTGATCGGCTTCCCGACCTATGCCGCGTACTGCGCTTCCAAGGGCGGGGTGATCGCGCTGACCAAGGCGGTCGCCAAGGAAGTGGCCCCCAAAGGTGTACTGGTCAACTCGGTGGCGCCGGGGCCGATCGAGACCGACATGCTGATCAACGACACCCTCGAATTCAACGATGAAACCCGTGCGAGCCTGCCATTGAGGCGCTTTGGCAAGCCGGATGAAATCGCCGCCATGGTCGAAGCCCTGGCCGGGCCCGCCGGTGATTACATGGTTGGACAGATCATCAGCCCCAATGGCGGCGCTGCGATCTAGCTGGGTGTCTTGAAGTTTGACTTCACCGCTAATAACAAGAAGGAAACAACATGAGCGCTGTAATGATTACCGGTGGTTTGGGCTATGTGGGCAGATACCTGACCAGGAAGCTCAGCGAACAAGGCGTCAAGGTGGTGAGTTACAACCGTGACTACTCCGAAGCCAGGTCCGAGTTCATGACCCCTGTGCAGGGAGAGTTGTTCGATATCCCGAGGATAGTTAGAACCATCCAGGAACATGGCGTTGATCGTGTCATTCACACGGCGGCCATGTCCCATCCCGACTTGTCCATCGACCTGCCCATCACGACAGTGACGGCGAACATCGACGGCACCCTCCATTTGCTTGAAGCCATGCGCCTGGCGGGCATCAAGAAGTTGGTCAACTTTTCTTCGGAAACGGTCTATGGGCATTTCGAGGGAGAGATCAATGAACAGACACCGACTTACCCGACAACGCCCTACGGCGTCACCAAGATTGCCACCGAGCACTTTGGCCGGGTCTACAACGATCTCTATGGCATGGAAGTGATTTCCCTGCGAATCGCCGAAGTGTATGGCCCGGAAAACAAGATGCCGCAAGTGCTCAGGGACATCCTCAAAACCGTCCACCGTGGTGAAACATTTACCTTGGCTTCGGGCGGCGATCACAGGTTCCACTACATCCACGTGGAAGACGTCGTGCGTGCCGTATTGATGGCGGCCGAAACCCGGGACCTCAAAGGCGGCGTCTTCAATATTGCCGGTGATCGCTCCTGGACGCTGCATCAAGCCGTTGAAATCATCCGCAAGATCATTCCCCAAGCGCGTATCGAAGTGGGCGGCGGTTATTGGCACCTCGATCGCCATGGCGAATGGGACCTGAGTGCCGCCGAGCGGGAGTTGGGTTATCGAGCGCAGTGGTCGCTGGAAAAAGGCCTCACCCATTATTCCAACTGGCTGATCGATCACGAGTATTGATCGGCGCTGGGTCGCTGTTGTTGGTGAACGTTCAATACTCACGGGTGATTAAGCATGATTGAAAATCCGATTGTCTGGCCAAACGGTGCACGCTGCGCCGTGGCCTTTACCTTTGATATGGATGCAGACAGCATTCTGCATGTGGCGCACCCCAAGGATTCCGCGACACGGGTTGCCAGTATTTCGATGCTGCACTACGGCCCTAAAGTGGCGATACCAAGGATCCTGGAAACCTATCGACGCTTCGAGATCAAGCAGACGTTTTTCATTCCAGCCTGGTGCATCGAGCAATACCCGCAGGCCATCGAGGCGATCGTCGAAGGTGGGCACGAAATTGCCCACCACGGCTATATCCATGAGCATCCCAACGAGCTGGTTCGGGAAGAGGAAGCCTATTGGCTCGACCGCGGTTGCGACACCATCAAGCGCTTCACCGGCCAGGCACCGCGAGGGTGGCGGGCGCCCCTGTACAACATGTCCGAGCACTCGGCTGACCTGTTGATCGAACGCGGTTTCAGTTATGACGCCTCCTTGATGGGCGATGATGTGCCTTATCTGTTGCGCACGGGAGCGGGGGATCTGGTGGAGCTGCCGTCAAGCTGGGCGCTGGATGACTGGCCGCAGTACATGCACAGCATCGACCTGGATTTCCAGATGCCGATCCAGTCGCCGCAACGCGCCGTCGAGGTGTTCAAGGCCGAGTTCGATGCCGCCAGGGAGTATGGCGCGCTCTTCGTGCCGGTCTGGCATCCGTTTCTGTCCGGTCGCCTGTCACGCTGGCATGAAGTGTCGAAGCTGATCGAATACATGATGGCCAAGGGTGATGTCTGGTTTGCCCGGATGGACGAGATCGCCGCGCATGTCCAGCGCAGTGTCGCCACGGGGGCCTACAAACCACGGATCGACAAGCTGCCGTATTACCAGGGACCGGTTATAGCTCACCGATAGCAGGGGGAGGCGACCCTCGAGGGAGGGTCGCTGCTCTGCCTGATCCCCGGTCATTGCGGCCACTGCTCAAGCAGTATCGACACGAACTTTTCTGCGGCCGGGGAGAGCGAAGCGCCCCGTCGATAAACCAGGCCCAACGATCGATTGACCACGGGGTCGATGAGAGGAACGCTGACCAGTGTTGGATGATCACCTGCGGGCATCGCCAGGCTGGGCATCGCCGACACGCCTAGCCCTGCTTCGACCAATCCCAATGACGTGGAAAGATGCTGCACTTCGTAGAACCACTGCGGACGCCAGCTCAGGCCTGACAGCGCGTGATCCAGCAGCATGCGGTTGCCGCTCAGCCGGCCCACGCCGATCAACCGATAGTCGCCCAGTTCAGACCAACTGACCGAACTGCGCCCGGCCAACTCATGGTCGCGCCGGCAGGCGAGGACAAAGGGTTCGTTAACCAAGGGCACGAACTCGATGTCGGGGTGCTGGCCGCTCATCATGTTGATGCCAAAATCCGCTTCACCGCGCAGCACCGCTTCCAGGCCTTCATTGGCACTCAGGTCGAGCAGGCGAATGCGGATTTTCGGATAACGTTCGTTGTAGATGCGGATCACCGAGGGCAGGAAGTAGAACGCCGCGGTGGGGATGCAGGCGAGCGTTACCCGACCGATCTGCCGTTCCGCCAATTCGCGGATATTGAGAATCGAGTCGTCGAAGTCGTCCAGCAATCGACGTGCCTTGGGGAGAAAGTCACGTCCGACGCTGGTCAGGCTGACCTTGCGCGTTGTTCGATCGAGCAGCGCAGTGCCCAGCCCCTCTTCGAGTTTCTTGATCCGCCGGCTCAAGGCGGGCTGCGACAGATGCAAGGCTTCTGCGGCTTCGTGAAAGCTGCCCAGCTCAGCGATTTTTACAAAGGACCTGATGTCCTGAAGCTCATATTCCATGTGCTTGTCTCACCCAAAAGAGGCTTGGCCACGGCCGGAAAGATTCATTCGTGAAGTGGAATAATAGCGCCAATCTTTGCATTGGAAACACCAGTGCTTCCCTGTCACTCTTGTTTGCAAGACATCAATTAACCCGATTGATCAACAAGAGTGATAAGCCATGCAACGTATTCCTTGTGTTCTCATGCGCGGTGGTACCTCCAAGGGCCCGGTATTTCTCGCTTGGGATCTACCGGTCTGCGTTAAAGAGCGCGATGAGCTATTGCTCTCAGTGATGGGCTCCGGTCACGAGCTGGAGATTGACGGGATCGGCGGCGGCAGCCCGCAGACCAGCAAGGTCGCGATCGTCAGCCCTTCGTTGCATCCCGAGGCGGACGTCGATTACCTGTTCGTCCAGGTCATGGTGTCCCAGCGTCGGGTCGACACGGCGCCCAACTGCGGCAACATGCTCTGCGCCGTCGGCCCGTTTGCTATCGAGCAGGGCCTGGTCAAGGCAGCCGGCGACTCCACCCGGGTGCGCATTCGCAACCTCAACACTGGCACCTTCGTCACCTCCGACGTGCTGACGCCCAACGGCAAAGTCAGCTACGAGGGCGACACGGTCATCGATGGCGTGCCGGGCAGCGCGGCCCCGGTGCAGTTGACCTTCCTCGATGCGGCCGGCAGCAAGACCGGCAAGCTTTTCCCCACCGGCAACACCCTGGATGTGTTCGACGGGGTGCCTGTGACCTGCATCGACATGGCCATGCCGATGGTGATCATCGAGGCCCGTCATCTGCACAAGCGCGGCGATGAAACCCCGGCCGAGCTGGACGCCGACAAGGATTTCCTGCGTCGGCTCGAAGCCTTGCGGTTGCAGGCGGGAAGGGCGATGGGGCTGGGCGATGTCAGCGACAAGGTCATCCCCAAGCCGGTGCTGGTGTCCCCGGCCAAGGCCGGTGGCACCCTGCAGGTTCGCTACTTCATGCCCCACAACTGCCATCGCGCGTTGGCCATTACCGGCTCCATCGGCCTGGCGACGGCCTGTGTCAGCGAAGGCAGCGTCGTCGCGCGGATGCTCGGCAACAGCGGTGGTCCGCGCCTGCAACAGGTGCGTATCGAGCACCCGAGCGGCGGCATCGATGTGGTGTTGTCCTACATCGGCGACAACGGCCAGACCATCCGTGCCTCGGTTGTGCGCACCGCGCGACGGCTGTTTTCCGGTTTCGTCTATGCCCCGGCTTCCCAGCGACTCGCCGGGTAGTGATCTGACGCTGCCTGTGGTTTGCATCAGCACAATTCTAAAAATGGGTGATGCCATGAAAATCGTAAAATCGCTCTACTTTCAAATCCTCTGCGCGGTCCTGCTCGGTGTCGTGGTCGGGCATTTCTGGGGCCAGCAAGCCGTCGCCCTCAAGCCATTGGGGGATGCCTTCATCAAACTGGTGAAGATGATGATTGCCCCGGTGGTGTTCTGCACCATCGTCACCGGCATTGCCGGGATGAGCGACAAGCGCTCGCTCGGGCGCTTGTTGAGCAAAACCATGCTGCTGTTTCTCGGGCTGACGGTGGTCAGCCTGATCATCGGCCTGGTGGCGGTCTACCTGTTCAAGCCGGGCGCGGGAATGAACATCGATCCGAGCCAGTTGAGCACCGCAGGGTTGTCCCAGTACACGGAGTCGGCAGCCAAACTCGGGGTCGTCGAGTTTTTCATGCACATCATTCCCGATACCTTCATCGGTGCGTTCAGCAAGGGCGAAGTGTTGCCGGTGCTGTTTATCGCGGTGCTGTGCGGGTTTGCCCTGTCATCCCTGGGCGAGCGCGGCAAGCCCGTGCTCGATGTACTGGAAGCAGCATCGCAGATGGTCTTCAAGATTTTTTCCTACCTGATGCGCTTTGCGCCGATCGGTGCCTTCGGGGCGCTGGCGTTCACGGTCGGGCAGTACGGCATCACCTCGCTGGGCTCCCTGGCGAAGTTGATCATGACCCTGTACATCGCCTGCGCTTTCTTCGTCTTTGTGGTGCTGGGGAGCATTTGCCGCGCCCATGGTTTCAGCCTGTGGAAGTTGCTGCGCTACCTGCGCGAAGAGTTCCTGGTGGTGCTGGGCACGTCCTCCACGGAACCGGTGATGCCACGCATGCTGGAAAAGCTCCAGGCGCTGGGGTGCAGGAAGGGTGTCGTGGGGCTGGTGTTGCCGACGGGGTATTCGTTCAATCTCGATGGCACGGCGATCTACCTGTCGCTGGCGGCGGTCTTCATTGCCCAGGCCTGCAATATCGAGCTGAGCCTCACGCAGACCCTGACCATGCTGGCAATCATGCTGCTGTCCTCCAAAGGCGCCGCAGGGGTCACCGGCAGCGGCTTTGTGGCCCTCGCCTCGACGCTGTCGGTGATCCATGACATTCCGCTGGCGGGCCTGGCCTTGTTGATCGGCATCGATCGTTTCATGTCCGAAGCCCGTGCATTGACCAGCCTGGCCAGCAATGCCGTGGCGACCGTGGTCATCGCCATTTCCGAGAACGCCTGCGACCGTCAGGTGCTGCTCGATACCCTGGACGGAAAAACCTCGACGCCGCTGGCCGGGGACCAGGCTTGGGAGCCGGTGGAAGTCGCCCACCGCAGCTGACCGCTACCCGCAAAAACCGTTCATCGCCGCTCATTGCCGGACGTTGCCGAGTGCAACGTCTGGTAGTCTCGGGGTCGTTCGCCTGCGCGTCGATCTCGCCATCCATAACAACAAGAGAGATGCCCTATGCTCGCCTTACTCGGCCTGGCCATGGTGGTAGTGTTCACCTACCTGATCATGTCCAAACGCTTGTCGCCCATCGTCGCGTTGACCGTTGTGCCGATCGTCTTTGCCTTGATCGGCGGTTTTGGCGGCACCACCGGGAAAATGATGCTCGACGGCCTGAAGATGGTCGCGCCGTCGGCCGCGTTGCTGCTGTTCGCGATCCTGTTTTTCGGCTTGATGATCGACTCGGGCCTGTTCGACCCGCTGATCCGCAAGATTCTCAAGCGGGTCAACGGCGACCCGATGAAAATCGCCATCGGCACCGCGCTGCTGT
Source organism: Pseudomonas sp. PLMAX (assembly GCF_046042685.1). Taxonomy (NCBI): domain Bacteria; kingdom Pseudomonadati; phylum Pseudomonadota; class Gammaproteobacteria; order Pseudomonadales; family Pseudomonadaceae; genus Pseudomonas; species Pseudomonas sp. PLMAX. The sequence goes on from NZ_CP064949.1 coordinate 3,281,340, forward strand.
CGTTGACGGTCGCACTGGACGGCGATGGCACGACCACCTACATGATCACCTGTGCGGCGATGCTGCCGTTGTACAAGCGCATCGGCATGAACCCGATGATCCTGGCGACCATTGCCATGTTGTCGCTGAGCATCATGAGCGGCTTGAGCCCCTGGGGCGGGCCGGCCACCCGGGCGATTGCCGCGCTGGGGGTGGATGCCGGAGAGTATTTCATCCCGTTGTTGCCGACCATGATCGGCGGCGCCGCCTGGGTGGTCTTCACCGCCTTTCTGCTGGGTCGCGCCGAGCGCAAGCGCATCGGTAACATCCAGCTGCAGAGCGGCGGTGGTGATTGCTACATCAAGGCCATTCTTGAAGACACACCGCACAAACGCCCGAAGCTGGCCTACGTAAACCTGATGCTGGTGATCGGCGTGATGATCGCGCTGGTGATGGGCCTGGCCCATTCGGCGATCCTGTTCTTGATCGGTTTTGTCCTGGCGCTGATGATCAACTATCCGCAGCTTGACATCCAAAAGGAACGCATCCTCGCCCATTCCGGCAACGCCATGACCGTGGTCCTGCTGGTGTTCGCCGCCGGTGTCTTCGCCGGGATTTTCTCCGGCACGAAAATGGTCGATGCCCTGGCCCAGACGCTGGTGGAGTGGATTCCACCGTCCTGGGGCCACCTGTTTCCGCTGGTGGTGGCGATTACCAGCATGCCCTTGACCTTCGTGTTGTCCAACGATGCCTATTACTTCGGCGTAGTGCCGATTCTCGCCAACGCAGCGGCCGCCTACGGCATCGACCCGGTGGAAATCGCCCGGGCATCGGTGCTGGGCCAACCGGTGCACCTGATGAGCCCCTTGGTGGCGTCGACCCTGTTGCTGGTGGGCATGGTCGATCGCGATATCGGCGACTTCCAGCGCGCCACCGTGAAATGGGCCGTGCTCACCTCCCTGGTGATCACCGCACTGGCCCTGCTGACCGGCGCCTTGACGCTGTTCTCCTGAGTTATCCCTGACGCACGGCTAGACGCCTGTCCACGCGCCGTTCGCCGGCGCGCGAATTCCTGCATCCTGAAAAACAACAAGAGTAGTTCCGCATGACCCATTCTCTGATTGGCAGGGCGCTTTTACCTCTCCTTGGGGTATTCCCGATTGCCGTGGTTGATGCCAGCGATTTCATCGACGACAGCAAGCTGAAGCTGCAGCTACGCAATGTCTACTTCAACGAAAACTTTCGTGATGAGCATGGCCTGAGTGCCCGCGCGGCCAGCACCGCAAAAAGTGAGCGCACCGAATGGGCGCAGGGCTTCCTGCTGGATTATCAGTCGGGGTTTACCCCGGGGACAGTGGGTCTGGGTGTTGATGCACTGGGATTGCTGGGGGTGAAGCTGGACTCGGGGCGAGGTCGCAGCGGTACCGGCCTGTTGCCGGTGCATGACGATGGCCGCGCCGCCGATGAATTCTCCAGCGCCGGCGCCACGGCGAAGATCAGGCTGGCCAAGAGCACCCTCAAGTACGGGACACTGCTGCCCAGGACGCCCGTACTGATCTACAACGATGCACGCCTGTTGCCGCAGACCTATGAGGGCGGCCAGCTGACCAGCACGGATATCGACAACCTGACCCTGACCGGCGGACGCCTGGACCGCTTCAAGCAGCGTGATTCCACGGACAGTGTGTCGATCGTGCCTGATGGCTACTCGGGCGACAGAGGCGGGGACTTCACCTACGCCGGCGCCGACTACAAACTCGGCAAGAACACGCGCCTGAGCTACTTCCACGGCGAGCTGGAAGACTTCTATCGCCAGGACTTCGCCGGCATCCAGCACGATCTGGCGTTAGGTCGCGGGACCCTGACCGGCGACCTGCGCTACTTCAACAGCCACGACGCGGGCCGCGCCTACGCCTCGAAGATCGATAACCACATGCTCAGTGCCCTGGTGTCCTACGCGGTGGCAGGGCACACCTTTGGCGGCGGCTATCAAACCCTCAGCGGTGATGCAGGGCTGCCCTACATCAGCGGTGCCACGGTTTACTCGTTCAGCAACGCCGGTATCGGCAAGTTCATCGAGGAGGACGAGAAAACCTGGATGCTCAGCTACGGGTACGACTTTGCGCCCCTGGGCGTGCCAGGCCTGACATTCCTGACCCGATACCTGAAGGGCAACGATGGCAAGTCCGACACCCGGATCAAGGAATCCGAACGTGACACCGAACTGGCCTACGTGGTCCAGAGCGGTGCGTTCAAAGGCGTCGGTGTAAAGCTGCGCAACTATGTCTACCGCGCGGACTTCGCACGTGGGCGCGACAGCAACCGGATTTACATCACCTATGACATCGCGCTCTGGTAGAGCGCACGTTGGCAGCCTGGCCTGATTGGACCAGGCTGCCATCACTCGTCCGACGATCCAATGAACTGCCGGTTCTAGCGCTTGATCAGGGAAATCTTCGTGCCTTCAATGCTGATCCCGGCCATCAAACCTTGCTGGGAGAAGATGAACGCGTAGGCGTCGTCTTTCAGCGTCGAGCTGGACAGGTTCTTCGAAAGCCCCTCATCCACCACGACCACCGTTGGCCCTACACCGATTTCCCAACCTTTGGTTTCAGTGATGTATTTCACCGCTTTGTCGGTCATCAGGAAAACCACATAGCCATAGGACTGGGCGCCGGCCTGCAAGCCCCAGGAGCCGCCGACGGAGTTGTAGTAATCCACTGCTGTGTTGCCTTTCATCAAGACGCCTTCGCCGTAGCTGCCGCCGAATACCAGGCCCGCCTTGATGATTTTCGGGAAGACCAGTATCGCCTTGGCTTGTTTCCCAATGGTTTCGGCAGCGGGATTGGTTTTGTACAGCGTCTGCAGCGCTTGCTTGGAGTCGGTGGTGAGGTCCTCGGCGGTCGCGGCGCCTGCCGTATTCAGGAAACTGGCCGAGGCCAATGCGACAACTGCAAGCAAAGCCGTCAGGAACATCCGTATGGATTGAGTCATTTGCGTACTCCGATAAGGGAGCATTGGATGGCAGTAGCAGTCAGCGCCTACTTGCGGCAGGAACCGAAATCACTGAACGTTATCCGGCGCACCCTGGAATGTGTGGATTTCAAGCGTCGCGGCTGAGTGGAACAAGTGATCAGTTGCGATGCCATCACTTGTTGTGACCACTGAGTGATGGCAGCGTTCATCACTGGCGTTCGTATTGTCTGTTCCCGGTGGGCGCGCAAGGTGCCGGTTCATCGCGATCGGGCACCTGCGAAGCGAGCGTCAGCCTTTGATGAAGGACAGCAGATCCTGGTTGATCACGTCGGCATGGGTGGTGCACATGCCATGGGGCAGGCCGGGGTAGGTTTTCAGTGCGCCCTGTTTGAGCAGCTTGATTGCCAGGTGGGCCGAATCGGCGATCGGCACGATCTGGTCGTCTTCGCCGTGCAGCACCAGGGTCGGCACGTCGATGGCCTTCAAGTCGTCGGTAAAGTCGGTTTCCGAGAAGGCTTTGATGCAGTCGTACTGCGCCTTGGCCCCACCATTCATGCCCTGGCGCCACCAGTTGTCGATGATCGCCTCGGAGACTTTCGCGCCCGGGCGATTGAAGCCATAGAAGGGACCGCTCGGAAAATCACGATAAAACCCTGAACGGTTGTCGGTCAGGGCCTTGCGCAGACTATCGAAGACGTCCAGAGGCAGGCCGCCCGGATTGTTCGCGGTGCGCAGCATGATCGGCGGTACGGCACCGATCAGCACCGCCTTGGCGACGCGACCGCGGCCATGACGCGCCACATAACGCGCCACCTCACCGCCACCGGTGGAGTGACCGATGTGCACGGCATTCCTGATGTCGAGATGCGTCATCAGCTGTGCCACGTCGGCGGCATAGGTATCCATCTCGTTGCCCACAGTGGTCTGCGACGAGCGACCGTGGCCGCGGCGATCGTGGGCAATGACACGGAAGCCCTTGCCTGAGAAAAACAGCATCTGTGCATCCCAGTCGTCACTGGACAGGGGCCAGCCATGATGGAACACCAGCGGCTGTCCGGTGCCCCAATCCTTGTAGAAAATCTGCGTGCCGTCCTTGACGGTGAGTATCCCCGACCCGCTGGCATGGCCGTCGTTCTTGCTGCCCGCCGGCACGGCTGCCGGGGTCGATTGCGCTGCGAGCGCAGGTAGCGTCACGGCCAGGGCGGCGGCCATGGCGCCGGTGGTCATCAATCCTCTGCGGGTAGTACCGCTTGTCTCATCAGTCATGATCGACACCTCATGTGTGTTTTAAAGGTAGCGCCGGCGGGGCCCGGTACGCTTTGGCAGCCCAGAATTTATGGGCAAACCAAGGCACTGAACACTGGACATGGGTGTGTGGGATTAACGCTTTGGTATGGGCAACCCCCCTGTAGGAGCGAGCTTGCTCGCGAAAAACCAGAGAACGCCACGGGGCGTCAGGTTTCCCGCGTCATCGTTAGCGTCCATCGTCGGAGCGTTCCAATTTACCGGGCGGGATGTGGACCTGTACCCGAGCTTTCCCGGAAAGCGTGGGCCTGTCCGAAACGAATGCTTGCGGCCTGAGATTGTCCCCGCCAATATCAATCGCTATCCACCCCTCGGCAGCGCCTGTGAACCGGGCCAACTAATCAGCACATTAGCGAAAAAAAATACCCCTCGGAGAGGTAATGCTGTTCACTTTAGGTTGGAGGGCTTCAGGTGGATATTTGGATTAGGTGTATATCCATTCCTGCGGTAACGGCCACCTAAGGTTTCGCCCTTACGGCGAGTCACTTGGAAGAGCCCCAAGTAACCAAGGGCTCTTGCCCCTGGCGTTCGGTGCCTCGCCTAGGCTCGGCATACCCTCGCTCCGGTCCTGCTCCGTGGGCCCGCCGCGATGGGCCATCCTTGGCCCAGCGCGGCTAACCCGGCATCCATGCCGGGTTGCCCACTGCGCAGAACCTCCACTCGGCCTCTCGATGGGGCAAGAAAATCAAAAGCCAGAGCAAAAGCGAGGCGGCCTGACAGCCGACCTGATTAAGGGACCTGCCTACGATCCAATTGTGGGAGCAAGCTCGCTCCTCCAGGGGAACGTGCTCACTTGAAACCAGGTCGGCTGTCAGGCCGCCTCGCTTTGCTTTGATCGTGGCGCCCCGTTAAACCACGATGGCCGAACGCAGGCATTGCGTAGTGGGTAAACCGGCAGGACGCCGGTTTAGCCGCGCTGGGCCAGGGACGGCCCATCGCGGCGACCCACGGAGCAATGCCTTCGATACGGCATGCCGAGCCACAGCGAGGCACCGAGTGGTGGGGCAAGAGCCTTTTGGTTACTTTTGGGCTCTTCTGTACAGGCTCTTCCAAAAGTGACTCGCTGTAAGAGCGAAACCATAAGTGGCCGTTACCGCAGCAATGGATATCCCCCCAATCCAGTTCTTAACAACACCATGCTTAAGTGAACAGCATTACCCTCGGAGAGGGGTATTTGTGTGGTTACAATTTACTGAGGTCCCAAGGCGGGACGCCAGGTGGATCAAAGCTTAGGCAACTGCCCGATACGCCCCATCATCTCGGTCACGATTTGCAGATCGAGCAGGAACTGCTCGGTGGTCTTGAACTCGTTGTCGTTGTGACCGGTGTATTTGACGTCCGGCATGGCCAGGCCGAACTGCACGCCGTTGGGCAGTTCATGCACCGAGGTGGCGCCGGCGGAGGTGCCGAACTTGTGCTCCATGCCGAGGTTTTCGCTGGCTACGGCGAGCAGGGCCTTGACCCATTCGCCCTCGGGGTTGCGGAACATCGGTTCGGCGATGGAGTAGTCGAAGGCCGGGGCGATCTTGCTCTGCTTGCTCCAGGCATCCAGTTTTGTAGCGATTTCAGTCTTGAGCGTTTCCGGCGACTTGCCCTTCGGCACGCGCAGGTTGACCGCCAGCTTGAAGGCTTTTTCATCCATCCCGACATAGGTCAGGGAGGTGGTCAGCGGTCCCATGAACTCATCGGAGAAACCCACCCCCAACTTGCCACCCAGGTAGTCCAGCCCCCAGTTGTCGGCGGCGTAGCGGGCGGCGTCGGTGATGTGGTTGTGCTTGAGTGCGACCTTGCCGTCGAGGCTGTTGATGAAGTCGAGCATCCTGGCCACCGGGTTGACACCGGACTCGGGCTCGGAGGAGTGGGCGGAGACGCCGGTGACGGTCAGCTTGACGTCCTTGCCGTCCACCTTGGCGGTGACTTCGAAGTTACCGCCATTGCGCTTGGCATACTCGGTGCCGGCCTGTTGCAGGCTGGCGGCCAGCTCTGCGGGCTTGTCTGTCACCAGGGTGGCGACCGAGGTCGACGGAATCTGGTTGGTGGCCAGGCCGCCGGTCATCGAGGTGATTTCGGCGCCATTGCCCTGACCCTTGCGCTTGGCGAAGCTGGCCATGACGGTGCCGTAGCCTTTCTCGGCGATCACCACCGGGTAGCCGCCGTCCAGCGCCAGGTTGTAGTTGGGCGTCGGGTTGCGTTCGAAGTAGTAGGGGATGGCGTCGCCCGTGGTTTCCTCGGTGGTGTCTACCAGCAGCTTGAAGTTGCGTGCCAGCGGCAGCTTTTCTTCCTTGATGACCTTCATGGCGTACAGCGCGACCACGATGCCGTTCTTGTCATCCTCGGTGCCCCGGCCATACATGCGATCGCCCACCAGGGTGACCTTGAACGGATCGAGCCGGGTGCCATCCTGCAGCACCCAGTTTTCTGGCGTCACCGGCACCACGTCGGCATGGGCGTGAATACCGACGACTTCATCGCCCGTGCCTTCCAGGGAGATCTCATAGACGCGGTTGTCGATGTTGCGAAAGTTCAGGTTGAACGCCTTGGCCAAGCTCTCGATCTTCCCGGCGATCTTGATGAACTCGGGATTGTCATGCTGGGCAACGCCCTCGACGCGCACGGTGGGGATGGCCACCAGTTCACGCAGGGTTTCGGTGGCCGCGCTGCCGTACTTGATCCGGGCATAGAGGCCGAGCAGGCGGTGGATTTCGTTTTGCTGTTCAGGCGTCAGCGTCTTGTTGTCCTGGAAGGCACTGATGGCCGGGCCGAGGTTGTCCGTCTTGGCGACGTCGCTCTTGGCCAGGCTGGCCAGGAACTGGCGGAAATCCGTGACCGAGGCATCACTGAACGTCTTGAGGATGATCGCGCTCTGTTGCGGGGTGATGTTGGCCTGTGCAGCAAGGGTGAACGACGACAGGCTGGCGAATATCAGGGTGGCCGCGGCCAGTTTTTTGAGTGAAAAGTCCATTGCTGGAGGCATTCCTTTGCAGGTGGGCTGTAGGAAACTTCTGATCGTTTAGTCAGAAAGATCTGCAAACTTACACCGCGAAGGTGGGATGGGGCAGCCCCTGAAGTGGGATCTGTCGCACAGAAATGCAAAAGCGGCGCAGAATCGAAAAACCTGAGTGTCGATGTTTAATCTCGTTCAACAGCTTGCAGGAACACGGCTTGCTGCGCGGCGTTCCGGCGATGGCGGCCACAGGATCGCTATCGCCGGCAAGCCGTGCGCCTACATATTGCCCATCAGCCTCTCAACCGAAATGACAATGCCTGAGTAGGTGCAGAAATCGTTGCGCCTCCCGTTTGCTGTGTCAGTTCGGCGACCGGGATATGGCAACGAATGAACCCGCTGCGGGTTTTCTGCGAAGGCGGGCGGACCTGCGCGCATAGCTCTCCGAGCTGCCTGGGGCAGCGACCCGCCAGGGGGCATCCCTGACCCGCAATGGAGGGCGAGCCTGGCATGGCTGGCGGTGGCGGCACGTAGTTATCCTTGCACAGGCCCGGGGCCGCGTGCAGGAGCATTTCGGTATAGGGGTGCAAGGGCGAATCGAAGAGCGCGTCGGTGGCGATCCGCTGCATCAGTTCCCCGCGATACAGCACCGCGACCTGGTCGGCCAATTGCCGCACGACTGCCAGGTCGTGGGAGATGAACAGCATCGCGACGCCGTGCTGCTGCTTGAGCGCCAGCAGCAGTTCGACGATTCTGGTTTGCACCGATACATCCAGCGCCGAAAGAATTTCATCGCAGATCAACAGCTTTGGATTGACCAGCAACGCCCGTGCAATTGCCACCCGTTGCCGTTCGCCGCCGGACAACTGTTCGGGAAACCGACTGAGGTACCCCGCATGCAATCCGACACTTTCCAGCACCGTCTCCAGGGTGTCGGGTTTCAATTCGATGCCGAAATGACGCAGTGGCCGCTCAAGGATGGCGCGGATACTGCGGCGCGGATTGAGTGACGCATCGGGGTTCTGGAAGATGTACTGAATCTGCCGCAACTGCTGCACGGACCTGCCGGCGAGTGTCGGGGCCAGGGTCTGGCCGTCGACGCTGATGCTGCCTGACACCGGCGCGAGCCGGCCGCTGATGGCGCGGGCGATGGTGGATTTGCCGCTGCCGGATTCGCCCACCAACGCCACGATCTCACCGCTGTGCAACTCAAGGTCGATGTCACGCGCGATGGGGACGATTTTCTTGCCCAGCCACTGGGTGAACCAGCCCGGCTGCACGTAGGACAGCGAGAGTTCGTCCACCGACAGCACCTTGTGCGCATCGCGTTTGGTAGCGAGGGCGATCACCGGCGCAGGTGTCGGGGCTTGGGCGGCGGCCACGTCGGACCAACGCATGCAGGCGACCGATTGCGCATCGGCCACCGGTATGAGGTGCTGCGGGGTCGTGCGACAGTCGGGGGTGGCGAAGTCGCAGCGCGGTTCGAACTTGCAGCCCTCGGCCATCTGGTCGCGCCGCAACATGCCGCGCAGGCCGCGCGCACCGCCATGGCCGTGCAGGACTGTGGGGATCGAGGCGATCAGCCCGCGCGAATAGGGGTGGGCTGGGTGCGCCAGCAACTGATCGCAACGCGCGACCTCGACCAGTTTGCCGGCATACATGACGCCAATGCGATCGGCGATTTGGGCGAGCAACGCGAGGTCATGGGTGACGTAGAGCATCGCCATGCCGATGCGGCTGCGAAGATCTGACAGCAGCTGGATGATCTGGCGCTGAGTGGTGACGTCCAGTCCCGTGGTCGGCTCGTCGAGCACCAGTAGATCCGGGTTGCAGGCCACGGCCATGGCGATCGTCACACGTTGCTGCTGACCGCCGGACAACTCATGGGGATAGCGCCGGCTGACATCGGGCAGCCCGACCAGGGCAAACAGCTCGGTGATGCGCTTGTCCATGGATATGCCGTCGGGCAAGGCGCGGTGGGTCGCAATCATCTCGCGGATTTGCCGACCTACCCGCATGCCCGGGCTCAACGCGGTCGTCGGATTCTGCGGGACCAGTGCGATGCGGTTGCCGCGAAGCGTTGCCAGCGCACGGGTGTCGAGCTTGAGCAGGTCGGTGTCTGCGAACACCACCTGGCCGGTCTGCACGCGGCTGTTGCCGGCACCATAGCCGAGCAGCCGATAGGCGACCGTGGATTTTCCGCAACCCGACTCGCCGACGAGGCCGAATGTCTCGCCCCGGGCAATGTCGAAGCAAACCCCTTCCACGACATCGGTCCATCCGGTTTGGCCGGCGTAGGCGATGCCGAGGTTTTGAATCTCGATCAGCTTGGTCATGGTTCCAACCTCTTTATTGTTATTCATGCACCGACCACTGAGCGTTGGCCGAGCATTCTCGATAACCCGTCGGTAAAGAGATTGAGGCCCACCACCAGGGAGGCGAAGCCCAGGCCCGGGCCGAACACCGTCACCGGCGAAGCGATCAGCAGGCCACGGTTCTCGCTGATCATCAGGCCCCATTCGGGGGTTGGCGGGCGGATACCGAAACCAAGGAACCCGAGTGCGCCGATCAGGATGGGCGCATAGCTGATCCGCAGGGAGAACTCGACCAGCAGCACGTTGGCGGTGTTGGGGAGAATTTCCCGCAGGACGATGGACCAGGTTCCCTCACCCCGCAGTTGGGCTGCCGCGACATACTCGCGCGTGGCAATTTCCATCGAGGCCGCCCGTGCAATCCGGGCAATCCGCGGTGCGTAGACCAGCCCGACCACCAGCACGATCAACGCCGGTTCACCGGCCAGGGCAGGGCCGGCAGCAATGATCGTCACCAGCGCCAAGGCGAGGAACGGAATGCTGATCATGGCTTCGACCAGACGCTGCACGATCTCGTCGAACAGGCCGCCGAGATAGCCGGACACCAGCCCCAGCGTGGTACCGGCGAGCATGCCCAGCGTCGTGCCGGCCAGGGCCAGCAGCAGGACGATGTGCGCGCCATGCATGAACCGGCTGAGGACATCGCGGCCGATTTGATCGACGCCCATGGGGTGTAGCCACGACATGCCGGAGAGCGGCATGCCGGTGCCCATTTGCGCAAACCCGTAGGGTGTCCAGAACACGCCGAGGAGGGCAAAGAGCACGTGGGCCACGAGGATGATCGAGCCGACCTTGAAGGCACCGGGCATCGCTTGCCAGTGTGCGAGACAAGCCCGGAATGTTTGCGTGGGCGATCCGGACATCGCGTTGGTGAGACTCATCGAGTTGTCCTCAGGCGAGGTTGAAGAAGAACCGCGCCGATGTCGGCCACCAGATTGGCGGCGATGTAGACGGCCGCGCTGATCATCACGGTGGCCTTGATCAAGGGCAGGTCGCGCAGTTGCAGGGCATCGATCAGCAGGGTGCCGAAGCCCGGGTAGGAGAAAACCCGCTCGACAATGACCACGCCGCCAATCAGGAAGCCGAGGTTGAGCGCAGTGATGTTGAGCGCCGGAACGATCGCATTGGGCATCGCGTGGCGCCAAAGCACCGCATGGGGGCGCAGGCCTTTCAGTTCGGCCAGGCGCACGTAGTCGGAGCGCAGGACTTCGATCAGGCTGTCGCGCAACACCCGGATGGCATACACCGCCATGATGATGGCGAGGGTCACGGCCGGCAGGATCATGGCGCGCAGGTTGTCCAGCCAGGTGCTGGCATCGGAAACCGTGGCCAGTGCGGGCAGGATGGGCATGGCCACGGCGAAGATGAACAGCAAGATCGTCGCCAGCAGAAAGTCGGGTAGCGACAGCAGTACCAGTGTTACCACCGATATGATGTGGTCGACCTTGCTGCCACGCCGTGTGGCTTGAATCACCGCCGGCACGATGGCCAGTACCAGGTACAGAGCGAAGGCCAGCAGCGACAGCAACAGCGTGTTGATGATGCGTGGGCCCAGCACGTCGGCGATCGGTCGCCCGGTTGCAATCGAAACCCCCAGGTTGCCCTGGAGCAAATCCCCTAGCCAGTGCAGGTAACGACTGAACGGGGGATCACCCAAGTGCAGTTGCGCACGCAGCACTTCCAGGGCCTTGGCGGTGGCGTCGCGGCCGAGGATACGGGTCGCCACATCGCCCGGCAGGGCTTCGAGAATCACGAAAATCAGCACAGAGACCAGCAGCAGCGTGAGCGCCGACAGCATGATCCTACTGATGACAAGCCGCACAATGGTCATTTCGATCCAGCCCCCTGAGTGGTCAAGGTTGAGTCCGACGCCATCCAGTCCGGGAGAAAGGCCGCATCGGTGTCCAGATCGCCTTGCCAGACGTACAGGAGCACCAAAGGCCGGTCTGCTGCGAGCGTGGCATGGGGAATCCACGAAGGATGATGAATGATCTCACCGGCCTGCCGTGATGACCACGCGTCGTCACCGGTTCGCCAGAACGACGGTCCGGTGACGGAGTAATAGATTTCGTCGGCCGGGTGGCTATGCAGCGGATAGTGGGTTGCAGGGCCGAGGAACATCAGCCCGAAGGAGATTTCGCTGTCCTTGATCAGCGCCGGTGGTCCGCTCTCGGGCCCGCAGATAACGCCGTAGCCGTAGTTGTTGCCAAAGTCCGCGCTGGGCGGGGCGGCCAGGTAGGTCTCGCTGCGAGTCAGGTGGAGCGCGGGCATGAGCCTGGACAGCGCGTCGGCCAATGGGCAACCCGAGGCATAAGTCCGTAGCTCGGCCTCACAGGATGTTTGCACAGGCACCCGTGCGGCAGGCACGTCCTGAAGGGCCGACAGGCGCGATTGCAAATAGCGCAGGCGTTTGGCGTGGGATTTTGCGACGGGCTGACCCTCGCGATCCAGCACGTCGGCAAAGCATTGGAGAAATCGGGACAGATTAGAGTGTGTCATTCGCACAGGCTCCTCCCCGGAGCCAGCGGGCTCCGGGATTGGATTGAATTCAAAGGGGACGAGTGGGGCGAGGGGCTACTTTGCGCAGTCCAGCTGCGCGTAATCGATGCGGTTGACGTCGACGTTCGGTGAGTAGCCGCTGCAGCCTTTGCGCAGGCCCGCCACGACCGATGAAAACACCGGAAGGATCATGCCGCCTTCCTGTGCAACCATGCGTTGGGCGTCGCGATAGAGCTGGTTGCGCGCTTGTTCATCCGGGGTTTGCCCGGCCTTGGCCACCAGCGCGTCGAAATCCGCGCGTTTCCAGTGAGTCTCGTTCCATTCCGATGCGCTGTTGAGCGACAGCGTCAAGGCTTCTGCCGGTGGACGCGCACTGGTGTAGGAAATGACCGCCGGCTTTTTCAGCCAGATGGTGTCCCAGTAACCCTCGGCCGGCGAGGTAATGACGTTGACTTTTATGCCGGCCGACGCGGCCATCTGGGCATAGACCTGCGCCAGCAACAACATGCCGGGGTAGGAGTCGGACGTATAGAGATCGAAGGCGATGCCGTCAGGATGACCCGCCTCGGCCAGCAAGGCCTTGGCCCGTTTGATGTCTTCTGCGGGCGCTGGTGTCTTGAGACCCAGCGGCGAACTCGGTGGTATCGGTGTATCGACACCGACCTCGCCATAGCTCAGCAGCACGGTATTGAGGATGGTTTGACGATCCATGACCAGCTTCATCGCCTCACGCAACTTCACGTTGTCGAAGGGCGCCGTGTCGGTCCAGACCGCGATGTACAGCGAGGTTGCCCCAGGCGTCGATACGAGATCGACCGCCGGGTTGCCTTTGAGCGTGATCAGGCTCGCCGGATCGACCACCAGCGACAGATCGATGGAGCCTGACAAGAGCGCCGACAGCCGTGAGGTGGCTTCGAGACTGGTGGTGATCTCCAGGCAGTCCGCCTTGGGCAAGCCGGCGCGCCAGTAATGCGGGTTGCGCTGCATGACCCGCACCGGACCGTTGGTGGTAAAGGTCTGCTGCACGAATGGCCCGGTTCCGTTGCCCTGGGTGCGCAGGTCCGTGCCCTTGGCGCCCTCGGGAACCATCAATGCATACTTGGTCGCGATCAGCATCGGCAGTTCGACCACCGGGGACTTGACCTTGAAGCGCACGGTGTTCTTGTCGACCGCGGTGATACCGGCGGGGTCGAGGAAGGAGAGGGTGGAAAAACCGCCGGGCGAGATGGCCGGGTCCAGCAGGCGACGATAGGAATAGGCCACATCCGCGGCATCGAAATCGGAGCCGTCGTGGAACTTCACGCCTTCGCGCAAATGGAACGTCCATTCGGTTGCATCGGCGTTCGATTCCCAGGATTGCGCCAGGACCGGTATGGGCATCATGGTGTTGCTACGGTCGACCAGGGGCTCATAGACGGCGCGGATGTGATAGACGCTGTCGGTGCCGATCAACCCGGCGGGGTCCATCGTCTGTTTCTCGCCGTCCGATTCATACCCCAGTACGCGCACGCATTGCTCGGTGGCCAAGACCGTGGGTGACGACAGGAAACATGTTCCGAAAGCCAGTGCAAAAGCTGAGGATGCAAGCAAACTACGTTTCATTTCTGTGCCCCTGGTTTATTTTTATGGGCCGAGTATGTGATTGCGTTGATGCCTGGGCAAACGAGTATATTTAACCCCCGCTTGAATTTTTATAACGTCGCGAGCAAGCATGATTCAAAGATCGCTACCCCCCCTGTCGACGCTGAAAGTCTTCGAATCCGCTGCGCGATTGCGCAGCTTCAAAGGCGCTGCGGAGGAACTGAGCCTGACCCAGTCGGCGATCAGTCACCAGATCGCTTCGCTTGAGCGTTACCTTGGGACGGCGCTCTTTTGCCGATTGCCCGGCCGGGTAGAACTCAATGAAAAGGGCGAACTGTACTTTCCGGTGATCCAGGATGCGCTGGATCGCATCGCGCTCACCACCGACCTCATCCGTGAGAAGCAGACACAGACGGCCTTGACCGTGCAGGTCTATGTCACCGTGGCCGTGCGCTGGCTCATCCCGAGGCTCCAGGCATTCAAGGAAGCCTCGCCCGGGATTGCGGTCAGCCTGGATGCCAGCCTGCTGGATTGGGAGTTCAATCCAGCTCGCGCCGATGTAGGGATCATCTACACGCGCACGCCTGATCGACCGAACCTTGCGTACACGTTGTTGAAGCAGGAGCGGCTGGTGGCAGTTTGCTCAAAGGACGTTGCCAAGGTGATAACCACACCAGAGGACCTGCGCCAGGTTCCGTTTCTGGCGATATCGGGCACCAATGAAGATTCGTTGATGTGGGCGCAGAGCATCGGTCTTCCCGACCTTGTGCAAAAGAACGCGCCACGATTCGACAGCAGTTTGCTGGCGATTGAAGCGGCCATCAGCGGACAGGGCGTGGTGGTGGTTCCCGAATTCCTGGTGGAGGCCGATCTGCGTACGGGCAGCCTGGTCATACCGGTGCAGACGCAGGTGATGCAGGCCGGAGGTTGGTACCTGGCGCATGTGCAACGCCGGGGCCAGGAGCCGCCGATCCGCTGTTTCCTTGAGTGGATACAGTCGGTGTAGGAGCCGGCTTCCTGCGGGCGGCGTTCCGACGATGGCGGTTTGTCAGGCGACATTTGTGTCGTTTGTAGCTCCGCTTTCGCTGGCAAGCCAGCTCCTACAAGGGCGTTTTTGCCTTGCGTTTGGGGGTGCCCGCCGATTTGCGCTTGGCCGGCTTGCGCTTGTTTTTCCACGGCGTTGCACCGCGCCCCGCAGGGCTGGCAGGACCGCTGATGGTCAGGCTCAGGCCGGCGCAGCGGCTGACTTGTTTGCTCATCCAGGCCGCCTGCTTGGTGACGAATTCGTCCAGGCTCATTTCCCCGCTCTGCACCATGTCCAGGGCCTGCTCCCAGATGGCCGTGGTGCCGGGGTCGGCAATGGCCCGCGGGACCGCATCGATCAGGCTGAAAGCGGCCGGGGTCGCCGCCAGCGCCTTGCCGTGCTTGATCAGGTAGCCACGGTCGAGCAGGCCCTGGATGATCGAGGCGCGGGTCGCTTCGGTGCCGATGCCGGTGGTGTCCTTGAGCTTTTGCTTGAGCAAGGGATCTTCCACCAGTTTGGCGACGTTTTTCATGGCCTTGATCAGGTCGCCCTCGGTGAACGGCTTGGGCGGTTGCGTCCAGAGGTCCTTGAGTAGCACGTCGGCCACCACGCAATCGAGTCCTTCCCGCAGGCTGGGCAGGGTTTGTGGGGCGGGGGCCTCGCGGCCCTTGCCCGGTGCGAGGGCTTCGGGCAGGGCGCGTTTCCAGCCCGGTTCGACGATTTGCTTGCCCACGGCACGCAAGGCCTCGCCGGCGCAATCGAAGTCGGCCTGGGTGCGGTCGAACTCGTGGTTGGGCAGGAACTGCGCCAGGTAACGGGCGCGGATCAAGGTGTAGACCGCGCGCTGCTTGCCCATCAGGCGATCGAGGTTTTTCGCCGCGGCGGTGGGGATGATGCCGTGGTGCGCGCTGACCTTGGCATCGTTCCAGGCCCGTGAACGGCGCTGGGGTTCCAGGTAGTCGTGCAAGACGTTCAGTGCCGGGTCGGCCTGGCGCAGCGCTGCGAGGATGCCCGGTGCTTCGCTGTGCTGGCTGAGGGGCAGGTAGCCGCAGTCGCTGCGCGGGTAGGTGATGACCTTGTGGGTTTCGTAGAGCGCCTGGGCGATGTCGAGGGTTTCCTGGGCGCCGAGGCCGAGCTTTTTCGAGCAGACTTCCTGCAAGGTGCCGAGATCGAAGGGCAGCGGCGCCACTTCGCGCATCCGCTCGGTCCGCAGCTTGACCACCCTGGCGCTGGCGGCGGTGCGCATGGCCTCTGCCGCCCGTTGCGCCAGGGCCTGGTTGAGGCAGCGGTCCTGGTCGTCGCACACGTCGGAGGCGGCCCGCCATTGGGCGGTGAAGGTGCTGCCGTCGTGCAGCAACTGCACCTCGACAGCCCAGTAGGGCACGGGCACGAAGTCGGCAATGCTGCGGTCGCGATCCACCACCAGGCGCAAGGTAGGCGTCTGCACCCGGCCGACCGGCAGCACGCCCTGATAACCGGATTGGCGTCCCAGCAAGGTGAACAGCCGGCTCATGTTCATGCCGATCAGCCAGTCGGCCCGGGAACGTCCCAGTGCCGAATGATAAAGGCTGAAGGTCTGCGCACCGGGCCTGAGTGCGGCGAGGGCCTTGCGGATCGAGGCATCGTCCAGCGCGGAGAGCCACAACCGCTGGATGGGCCCGCGATAGCGGCAATGTTCGACCAGTTCCCGGGCGATCATTTCGCCCTCACGGTCGGCGTCCGTGGCAATCACCAGCTCGGACGCTTCGCCGAGCAGGCGCTTGACCGCCTTGTACTGGCTGGCGGTGCGCGGCTTGACGGTCATTTTCCATTTGTCGGGAATGATCGGCAGGTCGGCCAGCACCCAGCGCTTGTAGCGCGCGTCATAGGCGTCCGGGGGAGCGGTTTCCAGCAGGTGGCCAATGCACCAGGTCACCGTGACGTCCGTTCCCAGCCAGCAGCCGTCACCGCGCCGCCGCGCGCCGAGCACGGCCGCAATGTCTTTGGCCTGGGAAGGTTTTTCACAGAGGTACAGCCGCATAACCACCATCGTCGATCAGTGTCCGGGAGGAGCACAGGATGGCGGGAGTCGGGCGCGAGAGCAATCTTTATCTGTATGGATGTACAGCAAAAGCGTTGCGCGTGGTTACCCAACCGGATGAATCCGTTCGGCTGCGCAGTCGTCGCGGGTCCGCAACTTGGGTTATACCTGATAAACCGAGATTTCCGGGGCGTTGTGCAGCCCTGCTGTTACAGGTCCATCACCGTGAGAGGTGCGCATTCCATGAAAAGCTCCGGTCCCAGCCCTGTCATCACCATCGCCGAGCAGCCCGGCTGCCTGTTGGTGAAGTTTCACGGCTTTCAAGTGGCAGCGTCCGCTCGTGCGCTGGTGCTGCTGGAAGCCAATTACCCTCCGGTGTACTACGTGCCGCGCGAGGACATCGACGAAAAGTATTACGCCCGTACCGACCACACCAGCTATTGCCCGTACAAGGGCGATGCCAGTTATTTCAGTTTGCAGGTGCCGGGGCATGAAGGTGCCAATGCGGTGTGGAGCTATGAGAACCCCAAGGTGTCGGTCAGGCAGATCCAGGAGTATGTGGCGTTCTATCCGGATCAGGTGACGTTTGAGTTGATTGATATTGATGAGTGAGTTCGCGGGCAAGGCGGAGAAGGCGGTCTTGAGTTTTTTGCTGGTCTGTCGGGCCCCATCGCTGGCAAGCCAGCTCCTACAGTGGGATCGGGTATAGCCGTGGGAGATTGTGCGGATGTGAGGGCGTCTTCGCTGGCAAGCCAGCTCCTACAGTGGATCGGGTGCGGCCGTAGCGGCTATAGGTCCGCCTTCGCCGGCAGTTGGTTCCTGCAGGCGAAGGCTCATTGAGGGTTTACGTCAGTTCTTATCCAGGTCGACGTTACGCGTCTCCCGCAGGCACAGCAGCCCCACCACCAGGCTCACCCCGGTGATCACCACCGGATACCACAGCCCGTAGAAGATATCGCCGGTATAGACCACCAGGGCAAACGACACCGTCGGCAGGAACCCGCCGAACCAGCCGTTGCCGATGTGGTAGGGAAGGGACATCGAGGTGTAGCGGATGCGGGTCGGGAACAGTTCGACCATCAGCGCCGCCAGCGGGCCGTAGCACATGGCGGAGATGATGATCAGGGCGACGATCAGCGCCACGATCATCGGCTTGTTGATTTGCTGCATGTCGGCCTGTTGCGGGTAACCGGACAGGGTCACCGCGCCACGCAGGGCCGCTTCGTCGAAACCGTCGATCTTCACGTCGCCGACGCTGACCTGCACGCCACTGCCGGCCGGAGCCGCTTCGCTTTGATACGGTAGGCCCTGCTTGACCAGGAAGGTCTTGACCTTGTCGCAGGGGCTGTCGAATTTCGCCTTGCCCACCGGGTCGAACTGGAAGGTGCAGGTGGCCGGGTCTGCCAGCACGGTGATCGGGGCCTGGCGGCTGGCCTGGTCGATGGCCGGGTTGGCGTAGTGGGCCAGGGTCTTGAAGATCGGGAAGTACAACGCCGTGGCGAGCAGCAGGCCGAGCATCAGCACCGGTTTGCGCCCGACCTTGTCCGACAGCCAGCCGAAGAAAATGAAGAATGGCGCGCCGATGGTCACACTGACGATCAGCAGGCCGTTGGCCACGGCGGGGTCCATTTTCAGGAATTGGGTGAGGAAGAACAGGACATAGAACTGCGCCGCGTAGAAGGTCACCGCTTGCCCGGCGTTGATGCTGAACAGGGCGATCAGGACCACCTTGAGGTTTTCCCACTTACCGAAGGAATCGCGGATCGGCGACTTGCAGAGCTTGCCTTCCTCTTTCATTTTCACGAACGCAGGCGACTCGTGCAGGCTCAGGCGAATCCAGGTGGAGATGCCCAGCAGGATGATCGAGAACAGGAACGGAATGCGCCAGCCCCAGACTTCGAACTGATCGCCCGTGAAGTAGCGGCAGCCGAGTACCACCAGCAGCGAAAGCAACAGGCCAAGGGTGGCGGTGGACTGGATCCAGCTGGTGTGGAATCCGCGTTTGCCCATTGGCGCGTGTTCTGCCACGTAGGTCGCGGCACCGCCGTACTCACCCCCCAGTGCCAGGCCCTGGAGCATGCGCAGCACCACGAGGATGATCGGCGCGGCGATGCCGATGCTCGCGTAGGTGGGCAGCAAGCCGACGCAGAAGGTGGCCAGGCCCATGAGCACGATGGTGGCGAGGAAGGTGTACTTGCGCCCGATCATGTCCCCCAAACGGCCGAACACCAGGGCACCGAACGGCCTGACGATGAAACCGGCGGCAAACGCCATCAGGGCGAAGATGAACGCCGTGGTGTCGTTGACCCCGGCGAAGAACTGCTTGCTGATCACCGCCGCGAGGGCGCCGTAGAGGAAGAAGTCATACCACTCGAATACCGTCCCGAGCGACGAGGCGAAGATGACTTTCTGGGTTTCCTGGCTGGTGCCCGCGCTGCGCACGGCTTCCAGGGGTTGAACGTGTTCTGACATATCGGTATCCCTCACAGTGATTGTTTTTGTTGTTCCACTGTCGGCGCCGGCCTTGTGGGCGGGTGCCGCTACTGTCGATGCGGGTGTACGCGTTCCCTGTGGGAGCCGGCCTGCCGGCGATGGCGGCGAATCAGGCGACATTGACGTTGACTGATCCACCGTAATCGCCAGCAAGCCGGCTCCTACATGTCCGTGTGAGTGCGTTCAGGCGTTTGTGACCAGCTCCTCTGTCTCGGTGATGCTCCTTGTGGCGGGGTTAAGGATCAGTTGTGCGGCTTTCTCCGCGATCATCAGCGTAGGCGAACAGGTGTTGCCCGAAGTGATGCGCGGCATGATCGAGGCGTCGGCGATGCGCAGGCCGGGGATGCCGTGCACGCGCAGTTCGGCATCGACCACCGCGTCCGTGTCGTTGCCCATGCGGCAGGTGCCGACGGGATGGAAGATGGTGGTGCCGATCCGCGCGGCGGCTTCATGCAGCTGTTCTTCGGTCTGCAGGCTGTCGCCGGGCAGGTACTCGACCGGCTTGAACGCCTTCAGGGCCGGCGCGGCGACGATGCGCCGGGTCAGGCGAATGGCGTCGGCGGCGACGCGCAAGTCCTCGGGATGGCTGAGGTAGTTGGGCTGGATCAGCGGCGCTTGCTGAGGGTTGGCCGACTGGATCTCCACCCGGCCCCGGCTTTGCGGCCGCAAGTCGCAGACCGAGGCGGTAAACGCCGGGAAGGCATGCAGCGGTTCACCGAAACGCTCCAGCGACAGCGGTTGCACGTGATATTCCAGATTGGCCGAAGTCTGCTCCGGCCCGGAACGGGCGAACGCCCCCAGTTGACTCGGCGCCATGGACAACGGACCGCTGCGGTCATACAGGTAGCGCAGGCCCATGCCCATCTTGCCCCACAGGCTTCCAGCGATCTGGTTCAGGGTGCGGGCGTTTTCCAGTTTGTAGATCAGGCGCAGTTGCAGGTGATCCTGCAGGTTGCCGCCAACGCCGGGCAGTTCATGCGCGACGCCGATGCCCAGGCGCTGCAACAGCGGGCGCGGACCGATGCCGGAACGTTGCAGGATGCTCGGTGAGCCGACGGAACCTGCGCACAGGATGATTTCCTTGCGCGCCTTGAAGGTTTTCGCCTGACCTTGCCAACGGGCGCTGACCGCCGAGGCGCGAGCGTTTTCCAACAACACGCGATCGACCTCGACGCCTGTCAGCACCGTCAGGTTGGGGCGCTGGCGAATCGGCTTGAGGAACGCCTTGGCGGCATTCCAGCGGATGCCGGCTTTCTGGTTGACCTGGAAGTAGCCACAGCCTTCGTTGTCGCCCTGGTTGAAGTCGTCGATTCGGGCAATGCCGCTCTGCTCGGCGGCGCTCTGGAAGGCATCGAGGATCGGCCAGGACAGGCGCTGGCGTTCCACCCGCCAGTCGCCGCTGGCGCCGTGAAAATCTGATTCGCCGGCAAAATGGTTTTCGCTTTTCTTGAACAACGGCAGCACGTCTTGCCAGCGCCAGCCGGGGTTGCCCTCGGCCGCCCAGCCATCGTAGTCGCCGGCCTGGCCGCGCATGTAGATCATGCCGTTGATCGACGAGCAGCCACCGAGGACCTTGCCGCGCGGGTAACTCAGGGTGCGGCCCTGCAGGCCGGGTTGCGCCTCGGTCTTGAAGCACCAGTCGGTGCGTGGGTTGCCGATGCAGAACAGGTAGCCCACCGGGATGTGGATCCACGCGTAGTTGTCGCGACCGCCGGCTTCGAGCAGCAGCACGCGGTGTTGCGGGTTGGCCGACAGGCGATTGGCCAGCAGACAACCGGCGGGACCGGCCCCGACCACGATGTAGTCGAATTCATCAAGGGAAGCGTGCATCCCTGACCTCGCTTGTTGTTCTTGTTGGAGTTCATCCTAGTTGTTAGCTTTCGTTTAAAGAATGTTAGTTTTTACCCAGCTGCTGTGCGTTTTTAAACAACGCTGACCTAAGGATGGACGATGTTCGACTGGAATGACCTGCGCTTCTTTCTCGAGCTCCAGCGTAGCGGGCGTTTGCTCACCGCCGCGCGGCGCTTGAACACCACCCATGCCACCGTGGCGCGGCACATCGAGGCCATTGAAAAGAGCCTTGGCACGGCACTGTTCGTGCAGCATGCCCAGGGTTACGAGCTGACCCCGGCCGGCGAAGCCTTGCTCAAGCACGCCGAGGCCATGGAGAACGTCGCGCTGCTGGCGCAGGAAGAAATTACCCAGTCCACGGCGCCGCTGGGCAAGATCCGCGTGGGGGTGACGGAAGGGCTGGGCATCATGTTCCTCGCCAGCCGCATGAACGGCCTGTTCGAGCGTTACCCGGGGCTGGAAGTGGAGCTGGTGGCAGTGCCGCGCTTCGTCAGCATCCTCAACCGCGAGGCGGAAATCAGCATCCACCTGGAGCGCCCGGCCGCCGACATGCTGGTTACGCGCAAACTGGCCGACTATCGCCTGGCGCTCTACGCCAGCCAGGAATACCTCGATTGTTCGCCGCCGCTGCGCAATCGCGAAGACCTGGGGCGGCATGCCTGGATCGGCTACGTCGACGACTTGCTGTTCAGCCAGGAGCTGATGTTCCTCAACAGCTTCTGCCGCAACCCCCGGGTGGTCTTCCACAGCACCAGCGTCATTGCCCAGCAACAGGCGGCGCGCGCGGGCCTGGGCATCGCCGTGCTGCCGTGCTACATGGCCAGCGCCGATTCCGCGCTGGTGCCGTTGTTCCCCCAGGAGAGCATCCTGCGCAGCTACTGGATCAGCACACGCCGCGAGCTGCACAAGTCGGTGCGGCTGCGGGTGATGTGGGATTACGTGGTGGAGTTGTGCGAGCGGGAGCAGGAATTGTTGCTGGGGCCCAATCCCCCTCACGGCGGGTGAAGATCCTGTGGGAGCGAGCCTGACAGACGACCCCTCTCTCGCGGCCGTAGCCGATCCACTGTAGGAGCAAGCTTGCTCGCGATGGTGGTCAACGATGACGCGGGGAGCCTGACACCCCGCAGCGCTCTCAGGTTTTTCGCGAGCAAGCTCGCTCCTACAGTGGATCGGGTACGACCGTGAGAGAGGGGGTGTCCGAAAGAGCAGCGCAGGGTTCAGTAGCGCATCTCAGCCCAGTATCTCAAACGCCGTACTGGCCAGCCGCTCCCCATTCACCAGCACATGCACCGCATGCCTGCCTGCGTAATGCCTGCGAGTGGTGAGTTCCTTGATGTGCTGGCCACGGGCGATGGCGTGTGTGGCGTTACCCGGCAGCGTCAGGGCCTTGAGCTTGAAGACCTTGGCCGAGGTGCTGCCGTTGGCCTTGACGTAATCGATGGCGTAGTCGATCACCAGACGCTGGCTGGTGTGGACCGTGGATTTGACCGCAAAGGACAGGGTGATCTTTTCTCCGAGGCCAATTACCGGCGGATTGACCTGCACGTCGATGATCTGCACTTCAGGCTTGCCGCCGGCACCTATGATTGCCAGCGCACGCAGGTTGCCCTGTTTGATCAGGCTGCGCAGGGCATGCCTGGCGATCCACGCGGTGCGCGGGTTGTCCAGCGACCAGCCCTCGATCAGCTCCAGCACCCACTCGGGATGGTCCTTGGTGATGTCGTTGAGGTGGTTGGCCACCGATTTGCGCACGTAAAGGCTGGGGTCGGCCTTTAGATTATCGAGGATGCCGGCGGCCAGGCGCGGGTCGGCCTGGATCTGCTCCAGGCGAAACGACCACGGCAGGCGTGGCCGGCTACCTTCGCTGGCGAGGCGCCGGACATGTTCGTTGGCGTCCAGCGACCAGTCATGCATCAGCTGCAGCGAGCGCTGCAGATCGGCGCGCAGGAAATGGCGGATGGCGAATTCCGAGGAGCCGAACGCGGTGAAGTACTTGAGCGCCTCCATCGACAGTTCGAACCGGTCCGCGCCATAGGTCGCCACGTACTGCGGCAGGCACATGCTGACAAAGCCGCTGTTGAGGCGCGGGGCGAGGGCGCGCAAGAGCCCCAGCGACACTTCATAACCGGCTGGCAGTACCGCGTGCAGACATTCGCTGACGCGGGCCATGCGCTGCATCACTGACAGCTCGGACAGGCCGTCGTTGGCCAGTTTCAGGAAACCCTTGGCATCGAAGCCGGGATACACCGCCGTCATCTCGGCGGCGATGTGCCGCAGGCGTTCGGCGTTGAAGATTTCCTTGAGCGCGGGGGAGGCGGTATCGCCAGCCATGGTGTGATCCCTGTGATTGTGGTTTATCGCGTAGAGGCCAGGTTCATCTCAACCGTTCTTCGCCTGCTCTTCCAGTTGGTCCGACTCGAACAAGCGTGCCAATTCCGCCCGCGCTTCCTGCGCCGTCTGCTTGACCTTCACCGCGTCGTCGTAGATCGCATGCTGGGCTTCGAGCACCTGCTCGTCGTGATGCTTGAACCGTTTGATCCGTGCATCGGCCTGCTCGGGGGTCAGCCCCAGGCCGATCAAGGTCTGCCGGCTCATTTCCAGGCTGGAATAGAAGGTCTCGCGCACCGCGTGAGCGCCCAGGTCCACCAGGCGATGCACATGCTGGCGGTTGCGCGCGCGGGCAATGATCTTGATGTGCGGATAGAGCTTGTGCACGAGCTCAGCGGTCTTGATGTTGGTGTCCGGGTCGTCGGTGGCGATGATGAAGAACTCGGCATCGCCGACCTTGGCCGCGTTGAGGATCTCAGGGCGCATCGGGTCGCCGTAGTACACCGGCACGCCGCCGAAGCTGCGCGACAGTTCGATGGTTTCAACCGAGGTGTCGAGGGCCACGAACTTGATGTTCTGCGCCCGCAGGATACGCGCGACGATCTGCCCCATACGGCCCATGCCGGCGATCACCACCCGGGGTTCATCGGCATCGATTTCGCGAAATTGCTCCGGCACCACCACCGGTTGTACCTTGGGGCTGGCCAGGCGGGCGCACAGCAGCAGCAACAGTGGCGTCATCGCCATCGACAGGGTGATCGCCAGCACCAGCAAGTCGTACAGGCGCGGATCGAACAAGCCATGGTCACGGCCGATCTTGAACACCACGAAGGCAAACTCACCACCGGCGGCCAGCACGATGCCCAGGCGAATGGCGCTGATCCGGTTCAAACCGCCAGCCAGCTTGCCCACGATGAACAGCAACGGCAGCTTGACGGCGATCAGCAGCAGGGTCAGTCCCAGCACCACGATGGGCTCGCTCAGCAGCAGGCTGAGGTTGGCGCCCATGCCGACACTCATGAAGAAAAGCCCCAGCAGCAGGCCCTTGAAAGGTTCGATCTGCGCTTCCAGTTCGTGGCGATACTCGGAGTCCGCCAGCAGCAGGCCCGCAAGGAAGGCACCGAGGGCCATGGAAATGCCGGCCAGGTCCATCAGCCAGGCGGTGCCCATCACCACCAGTAACGCAGTCGCGGTGGACACTTCCGGCAAGCCGCTCTTGGCCACCACGCGGAACACCGGACGCAGCAGGTAGCGTCCGCCGACTACCACGATGGCGATGCTGATCAATACGCGCAGGCCCTGGTTCACATCGTCGGCCGCGCTGACGTTTTCAGCGCTGCCCGCCAGCAGCGGTACCATGGCAATCAATGGAATCGCGGCGATGTCCTGGAACAGCAGGATCGCGAACGCCAGGCGCCCGTGGGGACTGGTCAGTTCCTTGCGTTCGGCCAGGCTCTGCAGGCCGAAGGCGGTGGACGACAGGGCCAGCCCGAGGCCCAGCACGATCGAGGTGTTCAGAGGTTGCCCAAACACATACAGGGCCAACGCCCCCAGCAGCGCCCCGGTCAGCAGCACCTGCGCCAGGCCGACACCGAACACCGCTTTGCGCATCACCCACAAGCGACGTGGCGACAACTCAAGACCGATGATGAACAGCAGCAACACCACGCCAAGTTCCGAGATGTGCGCAACGCTTTCCGTATTGCCGATCAGGCCCAGGCCCGAGGGGCCGATGATCACCCCGGCAAACAGATAACCCAGCACCGCGCCCAGTTGCAGGCGCTTGGCCAGGGGAACGGTGAGTACGGCCGCGAGCAGGAATACGACTGCGGCTTGCAACAGACTGCCTTCATGGGGCATGAGAAAAACTCCATCAACTCGGTACGGCGGTCGACAAGGATAAAGGCTGGTCTTGGGTCAACGCTATCGCAGGAGGGAAGTTTTGCGCGGGCAATGCCGCGCCGCTACAACAATTCGCCCAGGTTCCAGAGCCGTACCAGCTCAGCAGGAGCCTGGTCTTCCGGGACCTTCATCACCATTTGGTCATCCTGATCGCCTTCGCGGTAGCGCAGTTCGATCTGGTAAAAGCGCTGGTCGCCCCCGCCAGCGACCGGGTTGGCCAGCGGCAGGCAACCTTCCAGCAGCACACAGATGCGCGAGCGTTCCTCGATATTGCATTGCGCGAATGCAATCTCCCGGGGCCGAGTCGTGGCCTGGATCGCGGCAAAGCCGCCCTGGCGAGAGAGGCGCACAACCGCCCGGTCGTCCAGTGTTGGCAGGGTTTTCATGGTTCCTCCTGTGTCGAATCGACACCCACCTGCGACCAGCCATGCTGCACCGCCAGGGCTTCCCTGGCCGTGAAGCGCCGCCGCGCATGCTCCACGGTCAGTTCTGCAAAGGCGCTGAACGACGTCTCGCGGCCCAAGCGCTTGTCACACAGGGCGTCATACCAGATCAGCCCGGCCTTTTCCCAGGCAAAGCCGCCCAAACCCTTGGCGGCAAGGTAAAACGCCCGGTTGGGTATGCCTGAATTGATGTGCACGCCGCCATTGTCCTCCTGGGTGATGACGAATTTGCGCATGTGATCCGGTTGCGGGTCCTTGCCCAGCAGCGGGTCGTCGTAGGCCGTGCCCGGGTGGGCCATCGAGCGCAAACCGATGCCCTTGATGCGCGGTGTCAGCAAATCCGCGCCGATCAGCCAGTCCGCCTGCTCGGCGGTCTGCTGCAGTAGATATTGCTTGGTCAGGACGCCAAACACGTCCGACAGCGATTCGTTCAATGCCCCGGACTGGTCGGCATACACCAGGCCCGCTTCGCTCTCGACCACGCCGTGGGTCAGTTCGTGCGCGACCACGTCCAGGGAGCGGGTGAAACGCTCGAAGATCTCGCCATCGCCGTCGCCGAAGACCATCTGCGAGCCGTTCCAGAAGGCGTTTTCGTAGTCCTGGCCATAATGCACGCTGCCGATAAGAGCAAAACCCTTGTTGTCGATGGAGTCACGGCCCAGCACCTTCCAGAAGAAATCGTAGCTGGCTCCCAAGGCGTCGTAAGCTTCATCGACCGCCGGATCGCCGCTCGCTGCCTGGCCTTCAAGGCGTACCGGCATGCCGGGCAAGAGCATCTTGCCCTGGGCATCATGCACGCTGCGCTGTGCCTGGCCAGGTTTGCCGGGGGCTGGCAGGATCGCGGCAGCAGCAGTGCGCACCGGTGGGCCAGGCGGGTGCCACAGGGTGCGCACGTGGGCCAGCGTGCTCATGGCGCTGGAACGCTGGCGTTCAGAGCCGTGCGCGACGATACGATGCAGAATGTACGGCGGAATGAAACTGCGCAGATCGTTCATCAGAGCATCCTTTCTGAGCGCGAAATCGATACTTATTCTGAGCGGAACGGGCTCTTGCGGTTCCGCCGGTTGCCATCCGCGGCGGATTCTGCGAAAACCTGCGTCCGCGCCCGCAAGTCCAGGGCACTGTAGATGAGTTAAGAACATGAACGACGAACTGCAAATCATTGATCTTGAGCCGGGTGACGGCAAGGCCGCCGTCAAAGGCGCGCTGATCACCACCCAATACCGTGGCTGGCTGGAAGACGGTAGCGAATTCGACTCTTCCTACAGTCGAGGCAAGCCGTTCCAGTGCGTGATCGGCACCGGGCGGGTGATCAAGGGCTGGGACCAGGGCCTGATGGGCATGCAGGTCGGTGGCAAGCGCAAACTGCTGGTCCCCGCGCACCTGGCCTACGGCGAGCGCACGATGGGCAAGATCACGCCCAATTCGAACCTGATTTTCGAAATCGAGTTGCTGGAAGTGCTGACGCGGGATGATGGATGAGGCATAAAAAAACGCCGCCTTCGAATTCGAGGGCGGCGTTTTTTATGGCAGGGGGGGCGTCAGGTCAGACCTTGACGATCCAGCCGGCTGGCGCTTCGACGTCGCCGGTTTGCACGCCGGTCAGCTCTTTGTAGAGCTTCTGGGTGATCGGGCCGACTTCAGTTTCGCTGTGGAATACGTGCAGGTGGTCGTTGTAGCTGATGCCGCCGATCGGCGTGATCACCGCAGCCGTACCGCAAGCGCCAGCTTCCTTGAACTCCGACAGCTTGTCGATGAACACGTCACCTTCGATCACTTCCAGGCCCAGGCGCGACTTGGCCAGCTCGATCAGCGACAGGCGGGTGATGCCCGGCAGCACCGACGGCGAGTTCGGGGTCACGAACTTGTTGTCGTGGGTGATCCCGAAGAAGTTGGCCGAACCGACTTCCTCGATCTTGGTGTGGGTCATCGGATCCAGGTAGATGGCGTCGGCGAAGTGGGCTTTCTTGGCCTGGGAACCTGGCATCAGGCTGGCGGCGTAGTTGCCA
This sequence comes from Pseudomonas sp. PLMAX, assembly GCF_046042685.1. Classification (NCBI taxonomy): domain Bacteria; kingdom Pseudomonadati; phylum Pseudomonadota; class Gammaproteobacteria; order Pseudomonadales; family Pseudomonadaceae; genus Pseudomonas; species Pseudomonas sp. PLMAX. The sequence goes on from NZ_CP064949.1 coordinate 3,309,066, forward strand.
CCGACCTTGGCCGCACCGGTGCCTTGTGGCGCGGCGCGGTCGTAGCTGGAGATCAGGAAGTTGTGCGGGGTGAGGCCGCCCTTGAAGTAGGCGCCGACCGGGATGCAGAAGATCGAGAAGATGAACTCGGGGGCGGTACGCACGCCGATGTTGTCACCCACGCCGATCACGAACGGACGCAGGTACAGCGCGCCGCCGGTGCCGTAAGGCGGGATGAAACGCTCGTTGGCGCGCACTACTTCCTTGCACGCTTCGATGAACTGCTCGGTGGACACTTGCGGCATCAGCAGGCGCGCGCAGCTGCGTTGCATGCGTGCGGCGTTCTGGTCCGGGCGGAACAGGTTGATCGAACCGTCCTTGCAACGATAGGCCTTCAGGCCTTCGAAGCATTGCTGGCCATAGTGAAGGGCCGTGGAGCCTTCGCTGATGTGCAGCACATTGTCTTCTGTCAGGGTGCCCTTGTCCCACTCGCCATTACGCCAGTTCGACAGATAGCGCTTGTCGGTCTTGATGTAGTCAAAACCCAGCTTGTCCCAATTGATGCTTTCGTTACCCATGACACCCTCTATCACTTAACAACCGCCGAAACGGTTCAATGTTTCTGACGTTTTCTGGATGGGGACAACAATACTTCATTCCGGGCCCATTTCGCAGCCCGGACTATCGGGTGATTGGCATATAAACACAGTTGCCCTTGAGAATTCGCGAGCAAGCCCGCTCCCACATTGGATTTTGGTATGCCATAGATCTTGCAAACACCACGATCACGTGGGAGCGGGCTTGCCCGCGAAGGGGCCATCTGCCACACCACCCATCGTCCTTATTTACAGATGCAACGCGTGGCCAAGGGCCCGCAACGCCGCTTCCTGAACGGCTTCGCCCAAGGTCGGATGCGCATGGATGGTGCCACCAATGTCTTCCAGCCGCGCGCCCATTTCCAGGCTTTGCGCGAACGCCGTGGACAATTCGGAGACGCCGACACCCACTGCCTGCCAGCCGACAATCACATGATTATCCCGACGAGCGACCACGCGCACGAAGCCGCTTTTGGACTCCAGTGTCATCGCCCGGCCATTGGCGGCGAACGGGAAGTTCGAGACGATGCAGTCCAGGCCAGCGGCCTTGGCTTCGTCCGGGGTCTGGCCGACCACCACCAGTTCCGGGTCGGTAAAGCACACGGCGGCGATGGCGGTGGGGTTGAATTCGCGGTGCTTGCCGCTGATCAGCTCAGCCACCATCTCGCCCTGGGCCATGGCCCGGTGGGCGAGCATCGGTTCGCCACTGAGGTCGCCGATGGCATACACGTTGCGCATGCTGGTCTGGCAGCGGTTGTCGATCTTGATCGACACGCCGTTCATGTCCAGGTTCAGCGCTTCGAGGTTCCAGCCCTGGGTGTTGGGTTTGCGACCGACGGCCACCAGCACCTGATCAGTATCCAGGTTCAGGGTGTCGCCATTCGGATCAAGAACTTGCAGGGTATTGGCTTGTGAATCAAAGGCTTGCACGCTGTGTTTCAAGTAAAGCTTCACGCCGAGCTTTTTCAGTTCGTCGTGCACGGGTTGGGTCAGTTCAGCGTCGTAGGCTGGCAGGATGCGCTCCTGGGCTTCGACCACGCTGACGTCGGCGCCGAGCTTGCGATAAGCAATGCCCAGCTCCAGGCCGATGTAGCCGCCACCCACCACGACCAGGCGTTTGGGCACGGACGTCGGAGCCAAGGCTTCGGTGGAGGAGATGATCGGCCCGCCAATCGGCAGCATCGGCAGGTTCACGCTTTTCGACCCGGTGGCGAGCACCAGGTGCTCGCACTGAATGCGCGTGTCGCCGACGTCGACGGTTTTGCCGTCGACGACCTTGGCCCAGCCTTGGATGACCTGGACCTTGTTCTTTTTCAGCAGGGCTGCGACGCCGGTGGTCAGGCGGTCGACGATGCCGTCCTTCCACTCGACGCTCTTGGTGATGTCGAGGGTCGGCGCCGCAACGCTGATGCCCAGGGCCGAATGCTGGCTATGGTTCTGCGTCTGGTGGAACTGTTCAGCGACGTGAATCAGCGCCTTGGACGGAATGCAGCCGATGTTCAGGCAGGTGCCGCCCAGGGATTGGCCTTCCACCAGGATGGTCGGAATGCCCAACTGGCCAGCACGGATCGCCGTCACATAACCGCCAGGGCCGCCGCCGATGATCAGCAGCGTGGTGTTCAGAGTTTGCATGATGCTCTCCAACAAAATCAGTCCACAAACAAGGTGGCGGGTTGTTCGAGCAGGCCACGCACGGCCTGGATGAATTGCGCCGCGTCCATGCCGTCGACCACCCGGTGATCGAAGGAGCTGGAAAGGTTCATCATCTTGCGGATCACGATCTGGCCTTTGATCACCATCGGCCGTTCGACGATCTTGTTCACGCCGACGATCGCCACTTCCGGCAGGTTCAGCACCGGAGTGCTGACGATGCCACCCAACGCGCCGAGGCTGGTCAGGGTGATGGACGAGCCGGAGAGTTCATCGCGGCTGGCCTTGCCGTTACGGGCGGCCGTGGCCAGACGGGAGATTTCCTGGGCGCTGTCCCACAGGCTGCGGGCTTCGGCGTGACGCACCACCGGCACCATCAAGCCGATATCCGCCTGGGTGGCAATGCCGACATGCACCGCGCCGAGGCGGGTGATGACCTGGGCTTCGTCGTCGTAGCGGGCGTTGATCTGCGGGAAATCCCGCAGGGCGACGACCAGGGCGCGGACCAGGAACGGCAGCAAGGTCAGCTTGCCGCGGCTGGCACCGTGTTTTTCGTTGAGGTGCGCGCGCAGTTCTTCCACGGCAGTCACGTCGATTTCCTCGACATAACTGAAGTGTGCGGCACGCTGGGTCGCGTCCTGCATGCGCTGGGCGATCTTGCGGCGCATGCCGATCACCGGGATTTGTTCTTCGTCAGTGCGCTGGCTGTAAGCGCTGCTGACGGTCGACGCATTGGACTGACCCTGGGCCAGATAGGTATCGAGGTCTTCGTGCAGCACCCGACCGGCAGGGCCAGTGCCACGAACCAGGCGCAACTGGATACCGAGGTCCAGCGCATGCTTGCGCACGGCCGGGGAGGCCAGCGGGCGCTCATCGGCTTCGCGGGCCACCATCGGGCCCTGGCAGACGGCAGCTTTCGGCGCTGGGGCTGCGACCGGTTTGGTTTCCACCACGGTTTCGACTTTCGGCGCAGCAACCGGCGCTTCTTTAACCGGAGCCGGTTGCGCCGATTCCTTAACGTTGCCCGCGCCTTCGACTTCAATGCTGATCAGCACACTGCCGACCGCCATCACTTCACCGGGCTGGCCGCCCAGGGCGATGACCTTGCCATGCACCGGCGACGGAATATCCACCATCGCCTTGTCGGTCATGACATCGGCCAGTACCTGGTCCTCGACGACCATGTCGCCGACCTTGACGTGCCATACCGACAATTCTACTTCTGCAATGCCTTCGCCAATGTCCGGCATTTTAATGACGTGCGTGCCCATTCAGACCTCCATGACCCGTTTCAAAGCCGCGCCCACTCGGGACGGGCCAGGGAAATACGCCCACTCTTGCGCGTGCGGGTAGGGGGTGTCCCAGCCGGTGACGCGTTCGATTGGCGCTTCCAGGTGGTGGAAGCAGTGCTCCTGCACCAGTGACACCAGTTCGGCGCCGAAACCGCAGGTACGGGTGGCTTCGTGAACCACCACACAGCGGCCGGTTTTCTTGACCGACTTGACGATGGTCTCCAGGTCCAGCGGCCACAGGCTGCGCAGGTCGATCACTTCGGCGTCGATGCCGGTTTCTTCAGCGGCGACTTGCGAGACATACACGGTGGTGCCGTAGGTCAGGATGGTCACGTCCTTGCCCGGACGGGTGATGGCGGCGACGTCCAGCGGCACGGTGTAGTAGCCGTCCGGCACTTGCGCGGCCGGGTGTTTCGACCACGGGGTCACCGGGCGGTCGTGGTGGCCGTCGAACGGGCCGTTGTAAAGGCGTTTCGGCTCGAGGAAAATCACCGGGTCATCGTTTTCGATGGAGGCGATCAGCAGGCCCTTGGCGTCGTAGGGGTTGGACGGCATGACGGTGCGCAGGCCGCAAACCTGGGTGAACATCGCCTCGATGCTCTGGCTGTGGGTCTGGCCACCGTAGATGCCACCGCCGCACGGCATGCGCAGGGTCATCGGTGCGGTGAATTCGCCGGCCGAGCGATAACGCAGGCGCGCGGCTTCGGAGATGATCTGGTCGGACGCCGGGTACACATAGTCGGCGAACTGGATCTCGGCCACAGGACGCAGGCCATAGGCACCCATGCCCACGGCCACGCCGACGATGCCGCTTTCGGAGATCGGCGCGTCGAACACGCGGGAGGTGCCGTATTTGGTCTGCAGGCCTTCGGTGCAACGGAACACGCCGCCGAAGTAGCCGACGTCCTGGCCGAAGACCACGACGTTGTCGTCACGTTCAAGCATCACATCCATGGCCGAGCGCAGGGCCTGGATCATGGTCATGGTGGTTGTGGTCATGGCGGTTTCCAGCTCTATATTGTTGTTGTGATCGTTCATGTCAGATCCCCAACTCTTGACGCTGGCGCTTCAAGTGCTCCGGCATCTCTTTATAGACGTCCTCGAACATGGTCGCGGCGCTTGGAATCTGGCCGCCGGCGAGGGTGCCGAATTTCTCGGCTTCTTTCTGTGCGGCGATCACTTCGGCTTCCAGTTCGGCGCTGACGGCGGCGTGTTCCTCTTCGGACCACTGGCCGACCTTGATCAGGTGCTGCTTGAGGCGCGCGATCGGGTCGCCCAACGGGAAGTGGCTCCAGTCGTCGGCAGGACGGTATTTCGACGGATCGTCCGAAGTGGAGTGCGGGCCGGCGCGGTAGGTGACCCATTCGATCATGGTCGGGCCGAGGTTGCGGCGCGCACGTTCGGCGGCCCAGGCGGAAGCGGCGTAGACCGCGTAGAAATCGTTGCCATCGACTCGCAGCGAGGCGATGCCGCAACCGACGCCACGACCGGCGAACGTGGTGGCTTCACCACCGGCGATGGCCTGGAAGGTGGAGATCGCCCACTGGTTGTTGACCACGTTGAGGATCACCGGCGCGCGGTACACGTGGGCGAAGGTCAGGGCGGTGTGGAAGTCCGACTCGGCGGTGGCGCCGTCGCCGATCCAGGCCGAGGCGATCTTGGTGTCGCCCTTGATCGCCGAGGCCATGCCCCAGCCCACAGCCTGGACGAACTGGGTGGCGAGGTTGCCGGAAATGGTAAAGAAGCCGGCCTCTTTCACCGAGTACATGATCGGCAACTGACGGCCTTTGAGCGGATCGCGCTCGTTGGACAGCAGTTGGCAGATCAGGTCCACCAGCGGCACTTCGCGGGCCATGAGGATGCTTTGCTGGCGGTAGGTCGGGAAGCACATGTCGTCGATGTTCAGGGCCAGGGCCTGGGCGCTGCCGATGGCTTCTTCGCCGAGGCTCTGCATGTAGAACGACATTTTTTTCTGACGCTGGGCGACCACCATGCGGTTGTCGTAGATGCGTGTCTTGAGCATGGCGCGCATGCCCTTACGCAGGATCTCCACCGGCACGCCGTCGGCCCACGGCCCCAAGGCGTTGCCCTGGTCGTCGAGCACGCGAATCAGGCCACGGGCCAGGTCAGCCGTGTCAGCTGGTTCAACGTCAACAGGGGGTTTGCGCACCGTGCCGGCGTCGGTCAGGTGCAGGTAGGAGAAGTCGGTTTTACAGCCGGGACGGCCCGAGGGTTCGGGAACGTGCAGGCGAAGCGGTTCGTACGCTTGGGTCATGGCTTCTACGCTCGATCTTGTGAATTTCTTGTAGTGAGCTGACAGATTTCGTTCTGTGGAAGAAATCCTGTCCTACAACAATCATAGGCCCGGCCAAGAAGAATATTTCTCTCTGTTTCATTGCGCTCAAGATCATTTGCAGATAAAAAATCTGCATAAACATAAAAAACAGGTGTTTTTGTCTCATGCGCAAACTGGACCGTACCGATATCGGCATTCTCAACAGCCTTCAGGAGAACGCACGCATCACCAACGCCGACCTGGCACGCTCGGTCAACCTGTCGCCGACGCCGTGTTTCAACCGGGTCAAGGCGATGGAGGAACTGGGGCTGATTCGTGAGCAGGTGACCCTGCTGGATGCCGACTTGCTAGGGCTGCACGTCAATGTGTTCATCCATGTCAGCCTGGAAAAACAGGTGGAGGAGGCGTTGCAGCATTTCGAAGAGGCCATCTCCGATCGCCCGGAAGTGATGGAGTGTTACCTGATGGCTGGCGATCCGGATTACTTGATCCGGGTGCTGGTGCCGACCATTCAGTCGCTGGAGCGCTTCATGATGGACTTCCTGACCAAGGTGCCGGGGGTGGCGAACATCCGGTCGAGCTTTGCGCTCAAGCAGGTGCGGTACAAGACGGCGCTGCCGTTGCCTGCCAATGGCTTGACCTTGAATAATTGAAGCTCCTGTAGGAGCAGCCGGTCGACGCTCGATTGCTCGCGATGGAGGTCAACGATGACGTGGGGAGCCTGACACCCCGCGGTGTTCTCAGGTTTTTCGCGAGCAAGCTCGCTCCCACAGGTCAGAATTTATTCAGGGGAATCTTCAGGTAAGTCACGCCATTGTCTTCCGCCGGCGGCAGATTCCCCGCCCGCACATTCACCTGGATCGCCGGCAGCAGCAGCGTCGGCATGCCCAACCCCGCATCGCGGCGGGTGCGCATGTCGACGAACGCGGCTTCGTCGATGCCGTCGCGCACGTGGATATTGTTTTTGCGTTGCTCGCCCACGGTGGTCATGCAGTGCGGTTCACGGCCCTCGGGCGGGTAGTCGTGGCAGACGTAGAGGCGCACGCTGGCGGGGAAGGCCAGCAGCTTGTGGATCGAGGCGAACATCTGGTGGGCGTCGCCGCCGGGAAAGTCACAGCGGGCGGTGCCGACGTCCGGCATGAACAGGGTATCGCCGACCAGGATCAGGTCGTTGCCGATCAGGTAGGCCATGTCCGCCGGGGTATGGCCCGGCACATGCAGGGCGGTGGCCTTGAGGTTGCCGATGCAAAATGACTCGTCCGGGGCGAACAGGTGATCGAATTGTGAACCGTCGATGCAAAACTCCGGCTCAAGGTTGAACAGGGTCTTGAACACGCCCTGTACCTTGCAGATCGACTTGCCTATGGCGATCTTGCCCCCCAGTTCCCGCCGCAGGTAGGGCGCGGCGGACAGGTGATCGGCGTGGGCGTGGGTTTCCAGCAGCCATTGCACCTGCAGGCGGTGCTTGCGCACGAAAGCGATGATCCGGTCGGCCTGTTGGGTGCCGGTGCGTCCGGCTGCCGGGGTGTAGTCGAGCACCGGGTCGACGATCGCACACTGCCCGCCGTCATCTTCGTAGATCACGTAGCTGTAGGTGGACGAGGCATCGTCGAAAAAGGCTTCAATCAGGGCAGGCATGTGGATTGTTTCTTCAAGGGTAAGTCATGAGGGTAGTTTCATTTTCCCTGCGCTGACCAGCCCTGCGACAATTCTGCTAACGAAAAATCCGGACGGACTCTATCCTGTCACTCTATCGATACCGGGCGTTCCCGGCCTCTGTCATGGATTACGAGCGTTATATGTTGCTGGCGAGTTTTTTTGGGGTGGTCATGGGCCTGGTGCTCGGTTTGACCGGGGCAGGGGGCGGCATTCTGGCGGTGCCGGCGCTGGTGCTGGGGCTGGGTTGGAGCATGACCGCGGCCGCGCCAGTCGCGTTGTTTGCGGTGGGCAGCGCGGCGGCGGTCGGTGCCATCGATGGCTTGCGCCATGGCTTGGTGCGCTATCGCGCGGCGCTGCTGATTGCCCTGCTGGGGGCGATCTTTTCCCCGTTGGGCATCTATTTCGCCCATCAGCTGCCGGAAAAAATCCTGATGATCCTGTTCAGCCTGCTGATGGTGATGGTGGCCGCGCGGATGTTGCGCCGCGAGCGCAAGGGTGAAGGCCCGAGCGACCACGGCCATGCCAACTGGGGCCAGAAGAACTGCATGCTCGACCAGCAGACCGGGCGCTTCTCCTGGACCGCCAAATGCACCGCGACCCTTGCGGCCCTGGGTGCGGTGACCGGTGTGGTCTCGGGTTTGCTGGGCGTGGGCGGCGGCTTTCTGATCGTGCCGGCGTTCAAGCAGCTGACCGACGTGCAGATGCGCGGCATCATCGCCACGTCCCTGATGGTCATCAGCCTGATCTCGGCCATCGGCGTGATCGGCGCATTGCATGCCGGGGTGCGCATCGACGGCCTGGGCGTGGCCTTCATCGTTTCCAGCATCGTCGGCATGATCGTCGGCCGCAGGCTTTGCGCGCGCGTGCCGGCGCGGGCGTTGCAGGTGGGGTTTGCGAGCATCTGCCTGGTGGTTTCAGCCTACATGCTGTTCCGGGCGGGCCTCTGAAATATTGTAGGAGCCGACTTGCCGGCGAAGGCGCACTTCAGGACGCCTTCGCCGGCAAGCCGGGCTCCTACAAGGGGCGGTACTGCAGCGTGAAGGCCAGTTCAGTGGATTGCCCCTGCTCCAGCAATCGCAACCCCGGCCGACCGGGCAAGTGATGGGCGTTGACCGGGTGGCTGACCGGTTCGATGCAGAAAAACGCCAGGCCTGGCGGGCAATAGAGCAAATAGTAATCGCTACCACTGGCCTGACAGTCCAGCTCGTAACCGAGGTCGGGTTGCTGGATCAGGCAGTGGCCATCCCATTGGCAGAAACCATTGTCGACCAGTGTGTGGGGCAGGGCCCTGGGCTGCTGGAAATCCCATTCGGCAGGTAACGCACTCAGTTGCGTCGGCAGTTTTCTCTCATCGCACAACCAGACCTGTCGGGCGGTGGCCTGCAATCGCGTGTTAGCAGTGCGCGGCAGATACGGGTGCAGTCCCAGGCCATGCCAGGCAGGGTGTTCGGCCAGATGGGTGACGCTCAATTCGATGCTCAGCTGACCTTCGCCCAGATGGAATCGTTGACGGGCGCAATAGGCAAAGGGCTCGGTGCTATCGAGTTGCAGCACCACTTCGTCAGCGGTTGTGGAAACCACCTGCCAGCGTTGCTGCCAGGCGCTGCCGTGAATCGGTAACGGATCGGGGCTGTTGGGCGTCAGGGCCAGCCAGCCGTCCGGGCAATCGAAGCCGCCTTCGGCGATGCGGTTGGACCACGGCACCAAAGGGAAGCAGCCCAGTTTGCCGGGAAGACCGGTGTTCAAGGCCTGCTCATCGGCGTGGCGCAACAAGGGCTGGCCGGTGCTGCGTACGGTCCAGTTGACGATGCTGCCGCCGAGTTCGGGGTCGAGGGTGAGGCGGGTGAAGGAGTCTTCGAGTTCGAGCAGTGTGGGTTTCATGTTCACCAGCAATGAAAAGAGATGCATGTAGTAGGCCGGCTTGCCGGCGAAGGCGTCCTTGAGTACGCCTTCGCCGGCAAGCCGGCTCCTACAGTAAAAGCGTTACAACACCAGATGCGGCAACCACAGCGACAGCGCAGGAATGTAGGTCACGGCCAGCAGCACCAGGAACAGCACGCCGTAGAACGGCAGCAGGGCCTTGACGGTAGATTCGATGCTGACTTTACCCACGGCCGACCCCACAAAGAGCACCGCGCCCACCGGCGGTGTTATCAAACCAATCCCCAGGTTCACCAGCATGATCATGCCGAACTGCACCGGGTCCACGCCAATGCCGAGAATCACCGGCATCAGGATCGGCGTGAGGATCAGGATCAGCGGCGCCATGTCCATCACGGTGCCGAGCAACAGCAGCATGACGTTGATGCACATCAGGATCACGTAACGGTTGTCCGACAGGGTCAGGAACATCGTGGTGATCTTCGCCGGGATCTGCATCAGGGTCATGATGTAGCCGAAGCTGGCGGCGAAGCCGATCAGGATCATCACGATCGAGATGGTGCGCACCGTGCGGTGCATCAGTTTCGGCAGCTCGCTCCATTTGTAGTCGCGGTAGATGAACATGGTCACGAAAAACGACCAGAGCACGGCAATGGCCGCGGACTCGGTCGCGGTGAAAATCCCCGAGAGAATGCCGCCGAGGATGATGACCATCGCCATCAGGCCCCACAACGCTTCGCCGCAGATCTTCAGCGCTTCGCGCATCGGGATGACCTCACCCTTGGGGTAGTCACGCTTCTTGGCGAAGATCAGGCACAGCACCATCAGGCACGCGCTCATCAACAGGCCCGGTACCACGCCGGCCATGAACAACGAGGCAATCGACACCGTACCGCCAGCGGCCAGCGAGTAGAGCACCGAGTTGTGGCTCGGCGGGGTCAGCAGGGCCTGCACCGAACCGCTGACGGTCACGGCGGTGGCGAACTCACGGGGATAGCCGCGGCGCTCCATTTCCGGGATCAGCACCGAACCGACCGAGGCGGTGTCGGCCACCGAGGAGCCGGAGATCGCGCCAAAAAAAGTCGAAGCCATGATATTGACCAGCGACAGGCCACCGCGCACGAACCCGACCAGCACCCCGGCAAACGCCACCAGGCGGCGGGACATTCCGCCCTCGGCCATGATCGCACCGGCCAGCACGAAGAACGGAATCGCCAGCAGGGAAAACTTGTTCACGCCACCGGCGACCTGGATCATCAGCGCCTGGAACGGAATGTCGATCCAGAACGCGCCGATCAGCGCCGAGAGCCCCAGTGCGTAGGCGACCGGCATGCCGATCAGGATCAACGCGATAAAACTGCCCAACAGAATAAAAGCGTCCATTCAGGCAGCCCCTTCGTTTTCTTCAACGAGGTCGAAACGCACGACCCGACGGTTGCTCTGATCGCCGAGCAAGAGTTTTTCCAGAACAAAAATCAGCGTCAGCACGCCGCCCACGGGAATCGGCATGTAGGTGATGCCCACTCGCAGGGTCGGCAGGGCGCTCATGAACTGGTTCCAGGTCGACAAGCACAGCTTGGTGCCCCAGATCGCCATGAACAGGCTGATGGTCGCCATCAGTAATTGTGCAAACACACTCATGGCCTTGCGCATGTTGGGCCGCATGCGATCAGTGAGCATCACCACCGCCATGTGCGAGCCGGAACGATAGCTGGCCGCTGCGCCGATGAAGGTGAAGACCATCATCAGCAGGATTGCAGTAGGCTCGGGCCAACTGGAGCCGGTGCCGAGCACATAACGGGCAAACACGCCCCAGGGAATGATCAGCGCAATGGCCAGTACGGAGAGCCCGGCGACCCAGATACAGGTCATGTAGAGCTTGTCATTGAAACGTAGCAGCAGATTCTTCATCGGGTTCCACCGTAACCGGGCGCGCACTGACAGATACCCATGTCAGTGGCGCCGGGCCTTTCTTGAGTGCAGGGAGGGTTACTGGACGGCTTCGATGCGCTTGATCAGGTCGACGTAAGGTGCGCCGTATTTCTCGCGAATCGAGGCGGTCGCCTCATAGAAAGGTTTCTTGTCGACGGTGATGAACTCGACGCCGGCTGCCTTGAGTTTTTCTTCGCTGCTGGCCGACTTGGCATCCCACAGGGTGCGCTCCTGCGCCTGCGCCGCCTTGGCGGTCTTCTTCACCAGGACCTGCTGCTCGGGGGTGAGTTTGTTCCAGGTGATCTTCGACATCACGATCGGCTCGGGCAGGATCAGGTGGCCGGTCAGGCTGTAGAACTTGGCGTTCTGGTAGTGATTGTGTTCGAGCAGGGTCGGCGGGTTGTTCTCCGCGCCGTCAATCACGCCAGTCTGCAGGGCGCTGAAGATTTCGCCGGTGTCCATGGCGATGCCGTTGCCGCCCATGGCGTTGATGGTTTCGATGAACATCGGGTTGCCTTGCACGCGGATCTTCATGCCCTTGAGGTCTTCCAGGCTGCGCACCGGTTTCTTGGTGTAGATGTTGCGCGTGCCGCCATCCATCCAGGCCAGGGCCACCAGACCGAATTCGGAATCGGTGATTTTGGCGAGGATCTCGTCGCCCACTTCGCCATCGATGACCTTGCGCATGTGCGCCTGGTCACGGAACACGAACGGCATGTTGAACACGTTAACGTCCGGTACCACCGGGCCGACGATGCCGAGGCTGACCCGGGCCATCTGGATGGCGCCGACCTGGGCCTGTTCGACCACTTCCTTTTCCGAGCCGAGTACACCACCGGCGAACATCTTGAAGGTCAGCTTGCCGTCGCTGTCGGCCACCAGGGTCTTGCCCAGCTGTTCTTCGGCGACCACGGTCGGGTAGCCCGCCGGGTGGATATCGGCAAATTTGATTTCCAGCGCCTGGGCGGCGCTGCTGAGGGTGAAGGCCAGGGGGAGTGCTGCGGCGAGCAAGGTGCGTTTGAAGTCCATGGGGGTGTCTCCAGTCTTGTTGTTTTTTTTATTCAAGGCACAGCGGTGAAACGTTTGCGTTTATTGCTTGAAGTGCGGCTCCGGCAGACCCTTGACGCCGGGATCGAGGGCGAACACGCCCCCGGCCAGGGACTGTTCATCCTGGTCGTCTCCCGGGCGGATCGAGGTCACGAACAAGGTGTCCAGGCGAGTGCCACCGAAGGCGCACATGCTCGGTTTTTTCACCGGGACGGCCAGGGAGCGGTCCAGTCGACCGTCGGGGGTGAAGCGGTGAATCAGCCCGGCATCGTTGCCGCAGATCCAGTAGCAACCTTCGGCATCGACCGCCGCGCCATCAGGGCGACCGGCGTGCTGGTTCATGTCGACGAACAGGCGGCGGTTGGTAGGGGTGGCGCTGTCGATGTCGTAATCGAAGGCCCAAATCTGCTGCACCAGCGGATGGGAGTCGGACAGGTACATGGTCCGGCCGTCCGGGCTGAAGGCCAGGCCGTTGGGCACGATCAGGCCGTTCAATTGCGCCGGCAGCGGTCCTTGCTCGCCGGCGCTGTAGCGATAGAGCGTGCCCATGGCGGCATTGGCGCCCATGTCCAGCACCATGCTGCCGGCCCAGAAGCGGCCCTGGCGGTCACAGCGGCCGTCGTTGAGGCGCATGTCCGGGCGGGCGTGATCGACCTGGGCGAGGGGTTCGTTGTCGAGGCTGCCGTCGTCATGCGCATGCAGATGGAAGAACCCGCTCTCCATGCCTGCGACCCAGCCACCGTCGGGATGGCGGGCGATGCAGGCGAGCATTTGCGGAGTTTTCCAGGCGTGCACATGACCGGTCAGCGCGCTCCAGCGCTGCAGGCCGCCGGCGGGAATATCGACCCAGTACAGGGCGTTTTCCTCAGGCACCCAGACCGGGCTTTCACCTACCGTGTTGCGCGCATCGACAATCAATTCGGCTTTCATGGCAACTCATTCGCTTGATTGATGGAGGTGGGGATCAGGACGATCAGTCGCCGAACGGGCCGGCCGCGCAAAAGGCACCGCCCTGGTAGATCCGCGCAGGGTCATCAGCGGCCGGCAGCGGCTGGGCTTCGACTTTTTCACGGAACACTTCGGAGGTGTCCTTGGGCTTGTAACCCAGAGCGCTGGCGTAACGGTTGTCCCACCAAACGTCCTTGTTGTCGGACGCGCCATAGACCACGGTGTGGCCGACATTCGGGGTGTAGAGCGCGCGTTCGAGCAACTGGGTGAGGTCGCCGAAGCTCAGCCAGGTGCTCATCATCCGGCGGTTCTGCGGTTCGGGGAACGAAGAGCCGATGCGCACGCTGACCGTCTCGATGCCGTAGCGATCGAAGTAGAAGGTGGCCATGTCTTCGCCGTAGGACTTGGACAAACCGTAGTAGCTGTCGGGGCGGCGAGGGGAGTGGGCGTCGATGACTTCGTCCTGCTTGTAGAAGCCGATCACGTGGTTGGAACTGGCGAAGATCACGCGCTTGACGCCGTGGCGGCGGGCCGCTTCGTAGATGTGGAACACGCCGCAGATATTGGCCCCAAGGATTTCTTCGAACGAGCGCTCCACCGACACGCCGCCAAAATGCAGGATCGCGTCCACGCCTTCGACCAGTTGATCCACGGCGTTTTTGTCGGCGAGGTCGCAGGGCACGACTTCTTCGCGATCATCAATGGCAGGGGCGATGTCGGCGATGTCCGACAGGCGAATGACATTGGCGTACGGGCGCAGGCTCTCGCGCAGGACTTTGCCCAGGCCACCGGCGGCACCGGTCAGCAGCAGGCGATTGAAGGGCGTTTGGGCGGTTGCAGTGGTTGTCATGGGAATTCCTGGACAAGCAGTTGTTATTATTGGGTCGTTGTAGGTTGTCGTACGACTAAGTGGAAGTATCGTTAGGCTTTCCGGTTTTTGTCAACGCGACTTTGGTGGAATTTGACGGAGGGTTGTCGCGATCAATTCTCCGAGAAAATTTTCGATCCCTGTGATTGATCCGTGATCGCACTCGGACCTGTAGGAGCTGGCTTGCCAGCGAAGGCGTCCGCGAGATCGCCTTCGCCGGCAAGCCGGCTCCTACAGGTACGAGGTCGATCTTCGGGAATTACAACAACGAAATCGGATAGCTGATAAAAATCCGGTTCTCATCAAATTCGTTGGTGCTGAAATCCTTGCGGATACTCGCGTTGCGCCATTTCACGTTGAGGTTTTTCAGTGCACCGCTCTGCACGGTGTAGGCCAGTTCCGATTCACGGCCCCATTCCTTGCCGTCGGTGATGGTGCCGGTGTGCACGTTGTCGCCGCTGATGTAGCGGTTCATCAGGGTCAGGCCGGGAATGCCAAGGGCGACGAAGTTGTAGTCGTGACGCACCTGCCAGGACTTCTCTTTGGCGTTGTCATAGCTGGAGTTGTAGCTGTCGTTGGCCAGGGTCCCGCCACTGGTGCCGTTGACCCGCATCCACACGTCGTCGCCGCTGAGTTTTTGCAGGCCGACGTAGAAGGTGTTGCCGCCGTACTTGGCCGAGAGCAGGGCAAACGCGGTCTTGTTGTCGAGGTCGCCGGCCAGGGCGCTGCCGTCTTCCTTGCCGATGAAGTAGCCGAGGTTGGCGCCCAGGGTCCAGTCGCCGATGGGCTGGCTGTGGCTGAGGTTGAAATACTGCTGCTGATAGATATCGCTGAGTTCGGCATACCAGACGCCGACCTGGGTGCGTTTGTCGTTGAAGGCGTATTCGCCGCCGCCGAAGTTGAATCGGTCCGAGGTGAAGGCGGCCGATTTGCCGTTCATGAACATGTCTTCCATGCTCGCATCGTTGCGCGGGCTGTTCTGGCGGAACTGCCCTCCGTAGAGCGTCAGGCCGCTGATCTCGGTGGAGGTCACCTGGCCGCCGCGGAAGGTTTGCGGCAGCGAGCGACCGTCGTCGGAACGCAGGATCGGCAGCACCGGCATCCATTCGCCGACCTTCAGTTCGGTTTTCGAGATCTTGCCTTTGAGCGCCACGCCCAGGCGCCCGAAGTTGTCGGCCGGACGGCCGTCACCGTGGATCGGCAGCAACTGCGTACCCCCGGTGCCTTTGCCGCCGTCGAGCTTCTGCGAGTACAGGCCCAGCACATCGACACCGAAGCCGACCGGGCCCTGGGTGTAGCCGGACTTGGCATCGAGGATGAAGTTCTGCGTCCACTCTTCCGCCTTGCCCTGGGGGTAGGCCGGGTTGGTGTAGTTGCGATTGATGTAGGCGTTGCGCAGATTCAGCGTGGCTTTGGCGTCATCGGTGAAGCCTTCGGCCTGGCAGGCGATGGGCAGGGCGAGGGTCAGGCTGCTGCAACCGATCAGGCTCAGTGTCTGCAAACGGGTAAAGGACGGGCGTGGGGTACGGGCGGACGAATCGAGGACGAGCTTGCTCACTGTGACGCTCCCTTGCTGCTTTTTGTTTTTATTTTTGTCATACGTCGTCGTACAACATTGGCGCAGATATTTGCGGGATTTTCAGGGGTTGTCAATCGGAAGTTATACGATGACTTAAAGGCATGGTTAAAAAATGTGGGAGCCAGCCTGCTGGCGATAGCCATCTCACATTCAACATTGATGCAGGCTGATACTCCGCCATCGCCAGCAGGCTGGCTCCCACAGGGGACAGGGTTTGTCAGCCGGAAATCATGGGTGCCAGGGTGCCCAGCAAAGAGACGGCAGCTACCGCGCCAAGCCCCAGCAACCACTCCAGCAGCACGCTGTTGCGCAACGTCGTCAGGCGTTGCTCGCAGTTGTTGATCCGTAGCCGGTTGAACATCGCCAGCCCCAGCATCGCGCAGACCAGTGACACCTTGATCAAGAGAATCAAGGCAAAACCTGAGAGTAAGGGCGTAGGCCAGAATGCGCCGGTGAGCACCCGGACGTTGATCAATCCGCTGATCAGCAATCCGGCCACCAAGACGTAGCCCACGCCACTGAAGCGCTGTAACAGCCCTTTGATGCAATGCCCTCCAGGCTGGCGCAGGATCATCACCAGCAACATCAAGCCACCGAGGCAGGCGCCCACGCTCGCCAGGTGCACCAGTTGGTTGAGGATCAGCAACCGGCCTGCCAGGCCATCGAACATGGCACCGTGGCCGACCGGGGCCAGGGTCGCCAGCAACAGGCTACTCAGGGTCAGCTGCAAGGGGAGGCTGGAGCGCCATGGCGTCCGCAGCAGGATCACCAGCAGAGCGTTGAGCAGCAGGTGCCAGCCCCAGACCTCACCGAAAAAAGTACGGCCAAGCACCCGCAGCAAAATCGCCGGTTCGAACGCCGCCGCCCAGGTGCCCGCCATGCTCGCGGTGACCAGCAGTAACCAGCCGACACCGCTGGCCAGCGCCACGGCCGCCAGCCACTGACTGAGGCGCAACAGTGGCTGATCCAGCGTTGTGAGGCGAACCAACAGCAGCGGCCGGAACACCCACGCCCCGAACAACATCAGCACCACGCAAAAATGCACGAAGCGGCACAGCACCATCGCATCCGCCATGTATTACTGGCCCACCTTGAACGCGTAGGCGCCTTCGCTTTTGTGGGTATCGACCGACACCACATGCCACTCGACCTTGTAGTCTCCAGCGGTGAAGGGGACCGCCGGCGTGACAATCAAGGTCTTTTTATCAGGACCCTGGGTGACCAGGCTTTTGACCAGTATCTCGTCACCGTCGCGGCTGATCGTGACCTTGCAGAAATCAGCCTCGACGCCTTCGGAAAACACCAGGCTCAGTTCCGCGGGAGGCTTCACGGTGCTGTCGGCAGCAGGTGCCTGGCTTTGCAGGTGGGCGTGAGCCCATACGGATGAGGCGCACAGGAGCGCGCCGAGCAGAGCGGTGGTGGTCAGGGTGTTCTTCAAGCGCATGTCGAGTCCCTCGGCGGCACGTTTCAAGTGGTGGTCAGTCTAGCCGCGCCAGAGCGGTTATACGAAGTTTGGTTGTCCTCTGTCGCCGCGCCGTAGAGCGGTGCTAGTCTTGTTCAATGTTGTTGTCAGGGAGCCCTCATGGGCAATCACAAGATCGAGATCCGTCGCAGTAACGTCGAGAAAATTCTGCTGGGGGCCGAGAAGGTCTTCGCCGAAAAAGGCTTTGGCAGCACCGCCATGGCCGATATCGCCGCCGAAGTGCAACTGCCGCGTTCCAATCTGCATTACTACTTCAGCACCAAGACCGAACTGTACAGCGCCGTGCTGTTCGACCTGCTGGAAGTGTGGAAGCAGGATGCGCTGTGCTTCGAGATGTTCGACGACCCGCGCGTGGTGCTCAGCAGCTATATCCGCGCCAAGATGAACCACTCGCGCAGCCGCCCCTACGGCTCGAAAGTCTGGGCCAACGAAATCATCCACGGCGCACCGACCCTTGGCGAGAAGCTCGACGCGAGCTTGTACGACTGGGCCAAGATGAAGGAAGCGAAGATCCGCCAGTGGGTCGACGACGGCCGCATCCTGCCGGTGGAGCCTTCAAGCCTGCTGTACATGATCTGGGCCTCGACCCAGCACTACGCCGACTTTGATCATCAGGTGAATATTCTCAATGATCACCAGCCGCTGTCGGACATGCAGTTTGAACGGGCGGTGCAGACGGTGACCAGTGTGATTTTGCGGGGGATTGGGTTGGAGCCGTAGGCGGTATGTACGGCGTTATCGTTTAAGATTGCGTATACGTTTCATGTGCTGTTTGACGCTGTATTGCTTGATTTCAGCTTCAACATTTCGGAGGATAGAATTTAGTTTACTGAACTCATGGCGAGGTCTACCTGACGTGAAAAAGTTCTTTACTTCTTGATCGTAGTAGTTCAAGCGATCTACCATTCTTGTCGTTGCAACTGTGTTGAAGTCTGGGGTTTCTTTTATTATCTTATCATAGTGTATTGCGTCTCTAACACGCTTTCTATTGTCTAAGGCCTGTTGAGTGGGTTCTAACTTTTTATTCCCAGAACTTTGTGTAGGCTTGAAATTTGGCTCAAGCAAAGTAACATCATCAACCAATGGTAAACTAGGATGTCGCGGCGAGGGTTTACTTATTGGATGATTTCCCAAGTTGATTGATGATTGTTTGCTAATGGTTGCGGTTGTTGGTCTGATTTGTTTTAGCGGGTTTTTGACAATAACTGATGACAACCAGGGTCGCCAAATAGGAGCTTCTCCGGATGGGTCGAAATTATTAACTGGATCGTTACCGCAATAAGCATAGGGATTAATCCCCCCTTCATCAAAAGGGCTAAACTCATCCGGGGTCGTAAAGCGCATCAACACAGGACTATAAAAACGGTTGCCGTGTCCAAGTGGATAGTTGCCCGTAATCTCGTCAGGACTTTCTCCGTTAAACCCGAGCCAACGACTTAATCCACTTTCAGCCGGATGATGACCGTAAGCGGTATAGGCAAATTGCCGCGGACTAGCGCTTGAGACCGTTTTCAGCAGCGAATGCGCCTGGTCGGTTGCCAGCAGCATGGTTTCGGACACACCGGCTTCAATTTGACTCTGCGCCAATGGTTGGGCTTGATGGCGCAGAACTGTGCGTTCTATCTGCTGCCCCAGCTCGGTAGTCAGGTGGTCTTCTTGATAGAAACGCTGGGTGCTGTCGGTCTGCAAAAGCCCCACACCAATAAGTCGATCCAATGGGTCGTATATATAACGGCGCAATATCTTCATTGACGGGGTTGACATGGCGCAGTCCTCGCTGGCGAAATGAATGCGTGTCAGTTTCGTAGGTAATTCGGGGGACGTCTACTAGCAGAACTGATAGTCAGTGAGGTGTGTCGGCGATGATCAGGGGTATCAGCGCTGGGTGTAGTCGCAGAAGATTGGATTGAAGGCTTGAGGTTTGTGGTGGCTGTACCGGCTTTATCGCGAGCAAGCTCGCTCCCACAGGGATCATTGGTGTACTCAGGATTGATGTACGACACAAATCCACTGTGGGAGCGAGCTTGCTCGCGATGGCGTCGGTTCAGACGCCGCAGATTTCAAGGACTGACGTGATAGGGATTTCTCGGGTCATGATTCCAGTCCAGAAACGGCCTGCCAGTGTCCACCGGCACCATCTCGATGCAGTTCTCGACCGGGCAGGTGATCTGGCACAGGTTGCAACCCACGCATTCCTCATCGATCACTTCATACGCGTGGGTACCGTCGGCCTTTTTCAGGCTGGCCACCGCCTGGTGCGAAGTGTCCTCACAAGCGATATGACAGCGCCCACAACCAATGCACGCCTCCTGGTCGATTTTCGCGATCACCTGATAGTTGATATCCAGGTACTTCCAGTCGGTGGTATTGCCCACCGCACGCCCGGAAAACTCGGCGATGCTGGCGTAGCCCTGACTGTCCATCCAGCGTGACAGGCCGTCCTTCATTTCCTCGACAATGCGAAAGCCGTGCAGCATCGCCGCCGTGCACACCTGCACCGAACCGCTGCCCAGGGCCATGAACTCGGCGGCGTCGCGCCAGTTGCCGATGCCGCCAATGCCGCTGATTGGCAGGCCACGGGTCTGCGGGTCGCGGGCGATTTCGGCGACCATGTTCAAGGCGATCGGCTTGACCGCCGAGCCGCAATAGCCGCCATGGGTGCTCTGGCTGCCGACGATGGGATTGGCGACCATGCGCTCCAGGTTGACGCTGGTGATGGAGTTGATCGTATTGATCAACGACACCGCATCCGCGCCGCCACGGTGCGCCGCGCGCGCCGCCACACGGATGTCGGTGATGTTCGGCGTCAGCTTGACGATCACCGGCAGCGAGCAATACGTCTTGCACCAGCGGGTGACCTGCTCGACGTATTCCGGCACCTGGCCGACCGCCGCGCCCATGCCGCGCTCCGGCATACCGTGGGGGCAACCGAAGTTGAGTTCGATGCCGTCGGCACCGGTGGCTTCCACCAGCGGCAGTATGTGTTTCCAGGACTCTTCGACGCAGGGCACCATCAGTGACACGATCAGCGCGCGGTCCGGCCAGTCCTTCTTGACCTGGGTGATTTCCCGCAGGTTGATCTCCAGCGAGCGATCGGTGATCAGTTCGATGTTGTTGAAACCGAGGACCTCTCTGTTAGCCCCGAAGTGCGCCGAATAGCGCGATGACACGTTGACCGCCGCCGGGTCTTCCCCGAGGGTTTTCCAGACCACGCCGCCCCAGCCGGCCTCGAAGGCGCGGACCACGTTGTAGGCCTTGTCGGTCGGCGGCGCGGAGGCCAGCCAGAATGGGTTGGGTGACTTGATGCCGGCGAAGACAATCGACAGATCGGCCATTTATGCAGCCTCCACGTTGAGCATCAGTTGCGCGTTGATCGCCTCGGCGGCGCGTTTGCCGTGCTGTACTGCCTGCACGGTGAGGTCCTGGTCGAGGCTGGTACAGTCGCCGCCGGCATACACACCGGGGATGCTGGTGCGCAGGTGTTCGTCCACCTCTATGCGATCGCCCTGACGCTTGAGTTCTCGGGCTAAAGGATCGGCGAGGGCGCTGGAATCGAAGCTTTGGCCGATGGCTTTGAAGATGGCATCCGCGGCCAGTTCAAAGGTTTCGCCGGTGGTTTGCAGGCGACCTTCAACCAGGTGTGTGCGAGCGAAGCGCATGCCGCGCACCTGGCCCTGGTCGTCGAGCAGGACTTCTTCCGGTTGGGCCCAGGTCAGCAGGCGTACCTGATTGGCCTTGGCGATGTCCTGTTCATGGTGAGTCGCTCCCATGTCCTCGGCGCCACGGCGGTAGACCAGGTTGACGTCGCGGGCGCCGAGCCGGGCCATCTGCACCGCCATGTCGATAGCCGTGTTGCCGGCACCGAGCACGATGCAGTGGTCGGCCAGCGGCAGCTGGCTCAAGTCATCGGCCTGGCGCAGTTCGCGGATATAGTCGGTGGCCGCCACCAGGCCGGGCGCGTCTTCATGCGGAAGGCCCAGCTGTTTGCTGGCCGCCAGGCCAATGCCGAGGAACACGGCGTCGAATTGTTGATGCAGGTCGCTGAGGTTGAGGTTATCCCCGAGTTTGTACCCGTGGCGGATTTCGATGCCGCCGATTTCCAGGAGGAAATCCAGTTCCTTCTGTGCGTAATCGTCCACCAGTTTGTATTTGGCGATCCCGTATTCATTCAGGCCGCCGGCCTTTTCCCGGGCCTCGAAAATCACCACGTCATGGCCGTGCATGGCGCTGCGGTGAGCACAGGACAACCCGGCGGGGCCGGCACCGACCACGGCGATGCGCTTGCCGGTGGCGGCACTGCGGGCGAACGGGTGCTCGCTGAAGTGCGCGTTGTCCACGGCGTAACGTTGCAGCAGGCCGATCAGCACCGGCGCGCATTCATGGGCGTTGTTGCGCACACAGGCCTGCTGGCAAAGGATCTCGGTCGGACAGACCCGGGCGCAACTGCCACCGAGGATGTTGGCGGAAAGAATTTTCTGCGCCGCCCCCTGGACGTTGTCCTGGTGAATGTTGCGGATGAACGAGGGAATATCGATTTCGCTCGGGCAGGCATTCACGCAGGGCGCGTCGTAGCAATACAAGCAGCGCGAGGCTTCCAGATGCGCCTGGCGATCATTGAGTGGCGGCGCCAGGTCGGTGAAATGGCCGGCGAGGTCGGCCGCGTTCTCATGGGGATGCGGGAGGTGGGTCAGGGTCTTGATCACGGTGTTGGCCTCACGGTAATTGAGGTGCTGCCTCTGTCGGGCATTGTTTTTGTGTTGACTGGGCCGGCCTCTTCGCTGGCAAGCCAGCTCCTACAGGGGAATGCATTTCAAACTGTAGGAGCGAGCTTGCTCGCGAAAGGCCGCAGGCCGCTCTCAGCGTTTCACCGCAACGGGCTGATTCAACTCAGCCCGCTTGCTCAGCAAATCGAACACCGCCGGATACGCCGGCCGTTCGATGTACCGCCCGGCGCCGCGCTCGGCCCGCAAATCGCCATCGGCCCAGACCACACGCCCCTGGCTGATGGTGTGGCTGGGTACACCGCGCACGGTCTTGCCTTCGAAAATATTGAAGTCGACCTGCTGGTGATGGGTCTTGGCGGAAATCGTGCGCGAACCTTGCGGGTCCCACAGCACCAGGTCGGCATCGGAGCCGACGCGGATTGCGCCTTTGCGCGGATAGAGGTTGAAGATCTTCGCGGTGTTGGTGGAGGTCAGCGCGACGAATTGCTGCATCGAAAAACGCCCGGTGTTCACGCCTTCGTCCCACAGCACCGCCATGCGGTCTTCGATGCCGGCGGTGCCGTTGGGGATCTTGCTGAAGTCGTCCTTGCCGGCGGCCTTCTGCTCGGCGCAGAAGCAGCAGTGATCGGTGGCGGTGGTGTGCAGGTTACCCGCCTGCAAACCGTGCCACAGGGCCTCCTGATGGCCGCGTGGACGGAACGGTGGGCTCATCACGTACCCTGCGGCGGTCTGCCAGTCCGGGTGCTGATAGACGCTGTCGTCCAGCAGCAGGTGGCCGGCCAGCACTTCGCCGTAGACCGGTTGGCCCTTGGCGCGGGCATAGGTGATTTCGTCGAGGGCTTCCTTGGTCGAGACGTGGACCAGATACAACGGCGTGCCGAGGGTTTCGGCAATGCGGATGGCCCGGCTCGCCGCTTCGCCTTCCACCTGCGAAGGGCGCGACAACGGATGCGCTTCCGGCCCGGTCATGCCCTGGGCCATGAGCTTGCGTTGCAAGTGATACACCAGCTCACCGTTTTCCGCATGCACGGTCGGCACCGCGCCCAGTTCCAGGCAGCGCTCGAAACTCGCCACCAGGGTGTCGTCGGCCGCCATGATGGCGTTCTTGTAGGCCATGAAATGCTTGAAGCTGTTGACCCCGTGATGAATCACCAGCTCCTCCATTTCTTCGCGAACCTGCTCGCTCCACCAGGTGATGGCGACGTGAAAGCCGTAGTCGGACGCCGACTTCTCGGCCCAGCCGCGCCACTGATGGAAGGCCTCCATCAATGACTGCTGCGGATTGGGAATCACGAAATCGATGATCGACGTGGTGCCGCCGGCAAGACCCGCCGCCGTGCCGCTGAAAAAGTCTTCGCTGGCCACGGTGCCCATGAAGGGCAGTTGCATGTGGGTGTGCGGGTCGATGCCGCCAGGCATCAGGTACTGGCCGCTGCCGTCGAGTATCTCGGCACCTGCGGGAACTACGAGGTCTTCGCCGATGGCCTTGATCACGCCGTCTGCGCAATACACATCGGCGCGATAACTTTCATCATGGGTAACAACGGTAGCGCCACGGATCAACAGAGACATTCCGAGTTCCTCGCAGGCAATGACCGGCTGATGCCGGTTCTAGATGTTTTATAGACGTGAGCGGCAACCGGCTTAATCCTGTCAACGCTGTCAGGAATAAAAGCTAGTCTTAGTTATAGGAATGAGCAAGATTATTTTTTATAAGCTTATTACTGTTTTAACTGTTTGATAAATAACAAATAAAAACATAAAACAGCAAAATGGTGCGGCCTCTCACCATTTTGACGCACTTGACAGGATCCAAATATGGTCAAGATTTCTTATGTGAAATCAGCCGTTTGAGGATGGTCTATGGTTGATGCGCGACTTTGAAAAAAATATCGATGCACCAGTTTGAGTCCTGACTGTTCGGACAACTTGGCGGGCATTTGGCCTGAGAGGCGTGCCGAGTAACCGAGGTGACCCAATAAAACTGATAAACATCAGTGAGTTGCAGAGTGTTTATGGAACTGCCCGATGCGCAAGCGGGGCACCCGGCACGTTTATTGATGCCGCCAGCCCTCGATGAGCAAAAAATAACTCAAAGAACAGTGGAGCGGCCATGCAACAGATCAGATCGCAAGTGACCGAGCGCGACGGCTTGTACGAGCTGGAAGCCGGCAGCGATGTCCTCGACAGTCCCCGTTACAACCACGACATTGCACCGACTAAGGTGCGCGAACGCACCTGGAACAAATGGCACATCACGGCGTTATGGGTCGGCATGGCGATTTGCGTGCCGACCTATACGCTGGGTGGGGTGCTGACGGCGTATTTCGGCCTGAGCGTCGGTGAAGCGCTGCTGGCCATCCTGTTTGCCAACATCATTGTGTTGATCCCGCTGACGCTCAACGCCTTTCCCGGCACCAAGTACGGCATTCCGTTTCCGGTGTTGCTGCGCTCGTCCTTCGGTATCTTAGGGTCTAACATCCCATGCCTGATCCGCGCCCTGGTGGCCTGTGGCTGGTTCGGCATCCAGACGATGTTCGGTGGCCTGGCGATCCACCTGTTCCTGGGCTCGGTGTTCGAGGGCTGGAAGTCCCTGGGCGGCACAGGCGAAGTCATCGGCTTCATGGTGTTCTGGGCACTGAACCTGTGGGTGGTGATTCGCGGCGCCGAGTCGATCAAATGGCTGGAAACCCTCTCGGCACCGCTGTTGGTGCTGGTGGGGGTCGGGTTGCTGGTGTGGGCCATGCCCAATGTGTCGATGACCGAGCTGCTGGCAATCGCGCCCAAGCGTCCAGAAGGCGCGGGTGTGGCCAGCTATTTCGCGGCCGGGCTGACCGCGATGGTCGGGTTCTGGGCCACGCTGTCGCTGAACATCCCCGACTTCAGCCGCTACGCGAAAAGCCAGAAAGACCAGATCGTCGGGCAGATCATCGGCCTGCCACTGACCATGTTCCTGTTTGCCTCCCTGGGCGTGGTGATGACCGCTGCCTCGGTGAAGCTGGTGGGTGTGACGGTGTCCGACCCGGTGACGCTGATCGGCCATATCCAGAGCCCGGTCTGGGTGGCGCTGGCCATGGCGCTGATCATCATCGCGACGCTGTCGACCAACACCGCGGCCAATATCGTTTCACCCACCAACGACTTCCAGAACATCGCCCCCAAGGCGATCAACCGGACCAAAGCGGTGATGCTCACGGGGTTCGTAGGGTTGGCATTGATGGCCCATGAACTGCTGAAAAAGCTTGGCCTGATTGTTTCCGATGTCAGCCTGGAAACGGTGTATTCCAACTGGTTGCTCGGCTATTCCAGCCTGCTGGGGCCGATTGCCGGGATCATGGTGGTGGACTATTTCCTGATCAAGAAACAGCAGCTGGACCTGGCCGGCCTCTACCGCGACGACGTGTACCCGGCGTGGAACTGGAACGGTTTTCTCGCGTTCGGCGTGCCGGTGGTGTTGACGCTACTGTCCCTGGGCAGCGATGTGTTCAGCTGGTTCTACAGCTATGGCTGGTTCACCGGCTCGGCCCTTGGCGGGTTGATTTATTACGGGTTGTGCGTGATGCGGCCCAGTCCATCTGTCGTGAAATCTGCGGTGTAAGGGAGGGCCTCTTCGCTGGCAAGCCAGCTCCTACAGGTGATCGCGATCCCTTGTAGGAGCTGGCTTGCCAGCGAAGGCGGCCTCAAACGCACCGCAGAATTGCCTGAAGAAATCCATAAGAACAGCCTGAGGAGATCCCCATGAACGCGGCCGTAGACGTTCTGCAGTCCACCCATCAGCACATCAACCGCGACCGTCTGTGGCAGTCGCTCATGGAACTGGCCAAGCTCGGCGCCACGGTCAAGGGCGGTGTGTGTCGCCTGGCCCTGACCGACCTCGATCGCCAGGCCCGGGACACTTTCGTCAAGTGGTGTGAGGAGGCCGGCTGCACTGTCAGCATCGACGCCGTCGGCAATATTTTCGCCCGCCGTCCCGGACGCAATCCGGACCTGCCACCGGTGATGACCGGCAGCCACATCGACACCCAGCCCACCGGCGGCAAGTTCGATGGCTGCTTCGGCGTGCTGGCCGGCGTCGAAGTGCTGCGTACCCTCAATGACCTGGGCATCGAGACCGAAGCGCCGCTGGAAGTGGTGGTCTGGACCAACGAAGAGGGCTCGCGTTTTGCCCCGTGCATGATGGGTTCCGGCGTGTTCGCGGAAAAATTCACCCTGGAAGAAACCCTGGCCAAGGTCGACGCCGAGGGCGTGACGGTGGGCGAAGCGCTCAACGCCATTGGCTACGCGGGCACCCGCCAAGTCAGTGGCCACGCCGTGGGCGCCTATTTCGAAGCGCACATCGAGCAAGGGCCGATCCTTGAAGACGAACGCAAGACCATCGGCGTCGTCATGGGCGCCCTCGGCCAGAAATGGTTCGACCTGAAACTGCGCGGCGTCGAAGCCCACGCAGGCCCGACGCCCATGCACCTGCGCAAGGACGCCCTGGTCGGCGCCGCGGTGATCGTCGGTGCGGTCAATCGCGCTGCCCTCGGTCACCAGCCCCACGCTTGCGGCACCGTCGGTTGCCTGCAAGCCTATCCCGGCTCGCGCAACGTCATTCCCGGCGAAGTGCGCATGACCCTGGACTTCCGCCACCTCGAACCGGCGCGGCTGGACTCGATGATCGCCGAAGTGCGCGAAGTCATAGCAACCACCTGCGAAGAACACGGCCTGACCTATGAACTGACCCCCACCGCCGACTTCCCGCCGCTGTATTTCGACAAGGGCTGCGTTGAGGCGGTACGCGGTGCGGCGCAAGGGCTGGGCCTTTCGCACATGGATATCGTCAGCGGCGCAGGGCACGACGCGATCTTCCTGGCCGAGCTGGGACCGGCCGGGATGATCTTCGTGCCGTGCGAAGGCGGCATCAGCCACAACGAAATCGAAAATGCCGCCCCGGATGACCTGGCGGCGGGGTGTGCGGTTCTGTTGCGGGCGATGCTGGCGGCTTCGGCAGCGGTGGCCAAGGGGGCGAAGGCTGCTTGAAACGCAAAGGATCGAGCCTGCGGCAGCAGCTGCAGGCTGCGATTTCCTGATCATCAAACGCTTGCCGCCTGCTCAAGCTTTTCACTGACCACCAGATCCACCTGATGAATCGGTTTGCTCCGATGCCTGAGCATCCCGCCCTGGCGCTGGTTCATCACCGCCGTCATCTCGGCGAGTATCGCCAGCGCCACGCTCTGCGGCGCATCGCCACCCAGGTCGAGACCCATCGGGTAGTGCAGCGCTGAGGTGCCCAGGCCGATTTCGGCCAGCAGGCGTTCGGTGCGCTCCCTGGGGCCGAGTTGGCCGAGGTAGGCGGGCGAGGCTTGCAGGGCCAGCCCAAGCCAGTGCCGGTCCTGGCGGTAGCTGTGGGTCATCACCGCCACAAAGGCGCCATCGATCAGCGGGGACAGGTCGAACGGGTTGTCGAGGCTGGCGAAGACGACGGCGTCGGCTTGCGGGAAACGTTCGGCGCGGGCGAAGTGGCTGCGGCTGTCGACGACGCTAACGTGCCAGTCCAATAGTTTGGCCATGCGCACCAGCGGCTGTGCGTCGTGACCGGCGCCGAAAATCACCAGGCGCGGCGGCGGGGCGATGTACTCGAAAAACACCTCGACCTCACCACGGGCGTCGCTGTAGAGCCGTGTCGAGGACTTTTTCTGCGCCATTGTCTTGTGCAGGTCACGACGAATCCCATGGGTCAGTTGCAGGTTGCGCAGGCTTCCCTCGGTGTCGGACAGCAAGCGGTCACCGACCCGGACACTGGCATAACGAGAGGTGCCGATCACCGTGGCCATGGCGGCCGATTGTTGACGGTCGCGCACACGGCGCAGCAGTTCGATGGTCGGTGCAGGGGATTTTGCGCGCAGGCGCTCGAGCATGACGAATACCGTGCCGTTGCAACCCAGGCCAAAGGTCAGGGCGCTTTGCTCATCGTCTTCGTCCTCGGTGGCGCCGGTGCTGTAGCGGCGCACCAGCGGTTCGCCGGAGTCGGTCAGCCACCAGGCTTTTTTTGCCAGGTCCTGCTCCAGGCAACCACCGCTGACGGTGCCGACGGTGCGACCGTGCAAGGGAATGAGCATCCGCGCACCGGGACGGCGGTAGGCAGAGCCTTCGACCTTGACCACGGTGGCGAGGATGGTTTCTTCGCCGGCCTGGGCGGCCGTGTCGATGGCTTGCAAGAGTTCGTTGAGGCCGGACATGTAATCGCTCCCGAAAATGACGGAGATCCTTGTGGAGCTGGCTTGCCAGCGATAGCGGTGTGTCAGGCAACATCTCTGCTAACTGATACACCGCTTTCGCTGGCAAGCCAGCTCCTACAGGGGATGTGGGGTTGCAGAGGGGTCAGTCGTCTACCTTCATCAACTGCCGCACTCCCTCCCACGCCTCGGCCCGCATCCGCTGCACATCCAGCCCCGGGATCACGCCGTCATCCACCACCACCCGGCCGCCGACCAGGCTGTACTTCACCGCAATCGGTTCACCGGCCACCACCGGCGCCACGGCGATGTCGTGAAAACCGAAGAAGCGCGGATGGTCGAGACCGTAGATCACCAGGTCCGCCGCCTGACCGATCTCAAGCGTGCCGACCGCCCCCAGCCCCAGCACCTGCGCGCCGCCGGCCGTGCCCCAGTGGATGACATCTTCGGCGGTGGTCGCCGAGGCGCCTTGCTCCGCCCGGTGAATCAGCCACGCAGTGTTGGCTTCGCCGACCATGCTCCCGGACTCGTTGGACGCCACGCCATCCACGCCAAGGGAAATTGGCACCCCGGCCTCGAACATCTGCGGCACTGGCGCCACGCCGCTGCCCAGGCGCGCATTGCTCACCGGGCAGTGGGAAATGCCGGTGCCGGTTTGTGCGAGCATGCGGATTTCACCGGGTTGCAGGTGCACCGCGTGGGCGAACCACACGTCCGGGCCGAGCCATTCGTGTTCGGCGACGAATTCCACCGGCAGGCAGTTGTATTTCTCGCGGCAGAAATTCACATAGTTCTGCGTTTCCGACAGGTGCGTGTGCAGGCGCAAGCCGAGGCCACGGGCGGTGTGGGCCAGTTCCCGCAGCAGCGTCGGTGGCAGCGAAAAAGTCGGCGTGGTCGGTGCGACCACCACCCGGCGCAGGGCGTCCGGGGTGTCCTGGTGATAGCGCGACTTGAGCCGTTCGATGTCACCGACCATCTGGTCGAGGGTTTCCGGCTGCAACGCGGTTTTCGAGAACCCCGGATGCGCGCTGGCCGACTCCAGCGCGCCGCCCCGGCACAGGACGAAACGCAGGCCGAATGCTTCGGCCATGTCGAACAGCAGGTCACCGGTCTCGGTGGTGCCGTTGGCATGGTAGAGGTAATGGTGATCGGCGCAGGTGGTCACGCCCGACAGCAGCAATTCAGCCATGCCCAGCTGCGCGGCGATCCGCGCCAGTTGCGGGGTGAAGCGGTTGAGGCGCGGGTAGGGCACGCTGGCCAGCCAGCCTTGCAGGTCCTGGTTCAAGCCTTCTGGCACGGCCTTGAGCAGGTTCTGGAACAGGTGATGGTGGGTGTTGATCCAGCCCGGATACACCACAGAATGGCGCGCGTCGATCACCCGCTCACCGGGTTGCGCTTCAAGGCCTGCGGCCATTTCGGCGATACGGCCGTTGACGATGCGGATGTCCACGGCGCCGGCCCTGGCCCGTGGGCCACGCAGGCCGGTCATCACTGCCGCCGGGTTCTTGATCAGGATGTTTTGCAGTTGAGTCATGGTCGGCTCCGGTCAGAGGCTGTGGGTGGCGGATTTGCTGGCGGAAGCATCAGGCACGCTGACGCCGTTGAGGGTGGCGTTGAGCAGCACTGACACCAGGCAGGCGATCACCACGCTGCTGTGCAGGAACGGCTGCGACCACTCGGGCAATTGCTTGAACAGGGCCGGCGCCAGCACCGGCACCAGGGCGGCGGCGAGGGTGAAGCCGACGATCAGCACGTTGTAGCGATTGCGCTCGTAGTCGACCTTGGCCAGGGTCTGGATCCCTGCCGCGGCAACCACACCGAACATGGCGACCCCGGCGCCGCCGAGAGCCGCAGTCGGCATCGAGGCGATGATCGCCCCGGCCTTGGGCACCAGCGCCACCGAGCACATCAGCAAGCCGCTGACCGCGACGACCCAGCGACTGCGCACGCCGGTGAGGATCACCAGCCCGACGTTTTCCATGAAGGCAATGAACGGAAACGCCGCGAACATGCCGGCGATGGTGCTCGCCAGGCCGTTGGCGCGCAGGCCGTTGATCACCTGCTTGTCTTCGACCGGTTTTTCGACGATGTCACCGATGGCCACGAACAGCCCCATGGACTCGACCATCTGTACGATCATCACCACCACCATGGTGGCGATGGGGATCAGGCTGAAGGTCGGCAGGCCGAAGTAGAACGGGTAGGGCACGGTGAGCCACGGCGACTCCTGCACGCTGTGAAAACTGCCCATGCCCAGCCCGTAAGCCAGCGCCGCGCCCACCAGCATGCCCACCAGCACCGCCATGTTGCGCAGCATCGGGCTGCCGTAGCGGTTGACCAGCAGGATGCTCAGCAACACCACGGCGGCGACTGCCAGGTACGCCGGTGCGCCGAAGTCGCTGGCATGGCGACCACCGCCGACCCACTCATAGGCGATGGGAAACAGCTGCAGGCCGATCACGGTGACGATGCAGCCAGTAACCACCGGCGGAAAAAAACGGCGTAATCGACCCACGAATGGCGCCATCAACATGGTGAAAATCCCTGCGCCTATTACGGCCCCGCAGACCCCGGCGAAACCGACCTCCGGATTGGTGCCGATGGCGATCACCGGCCCCACGCTGCTGAATGCCACGCCCTGGAGGATCGGCAGGCGCACACCGAATTTCCAGAAGCCGACGGTTTGCAGCAGGGTGGCGATGCCTGAGCAGAACAACGTGGTGCTGATCAGCACTACCGTGTCGGCCTGGGACATTTTCAGGGCGCTGGCGACAATCAACGGCACGGCGATGGCGCCGATGTACGAGACGGCCATGTGCTGCAGGCCGAGGGTGAGCATTTGCCGGACCGGCAGAATCCGGTCGACGGGATGGACGGTGGATGTTGCGGGGGTATTGGCTGACGACATGGGGAATCACCTCTAGCTGTTGTTATTCGGTACAGAGGGGTATTCATTCTGATGCCCGTTCAACGCGCCTCATCCCCTGTAGGAGCTGGCTTGCCAGCGAAGGCGGCGTATCAGTCGACATCCCTGCCAACAGACGCACCGCTTTCGCTGGCAAGCCAGCTCCTACAGGGTTTGTGTCGTCCTGAAAAATGGGCATCAATCATTCATGTGCCCGGAACCGCCATCCACCGGCTCCGATGCCTTGTTCAGCCTGCCAGGCAGGCGGCGAAGCCCTGGTTCAGGGCTGCGCGGTCCAGGTCGCGGCCGATGAACACAATCTTGCTTGAGCGGGGTTCGGTGCCCCATGAAGTGGACGCGCGAAACTCGACGAGGCTGTGCACCCCCTGCAGCACGTAGCGCTGGTCTTGATCTGCCACCGCCAGCACGCCCTTCATGCGGTACAGGTTGTCGGCCTGTTCGGTGCGCAGCCTGGTGATCCAGCGGTGGAAGTCGCCCAGATTCACCGCGCCGTCCACGGCAATGCCGACCGACGTCACGCTCGGGTCGTGCTCATGGTCGGGTTCGTCATGGGCATGGTGATGTTCATCGGCGTGGTGATCGTGCTCGGCGCCGATCTCCATGAGTTTTTGCGTGGACTCGAAGGCGCCAATGCCGAGGATTTTCGACAGGTCGATTTCGGCATAACTGGAGGTCACCAGCTCCGCCGTGGCATTGAGCCCGCGGATTTTCTTGCTCAGGGCCTCCACTTCGGCCTCGCTGACCAGGTCGACCTTGTTGATGACGATGCGGTCGGCGCAGACGATCTGGTCCACGGCCTGGTTGTCCACGCCATCGAGTTGCAGGTCTTCCAGGTGCTGGGCGATGTGCTTGGCGTCGACCATGGTGACGATGGCGTCCAGTTCCACTTCTTCGGCGATCGGGTCGTTGATGAAGAAGCTCTGGGCCACCGGGTACGGGTCGGCCAGGCCACTGGTCTCGATCAGGATGTGATCGAGCCGCACCGGCCGCGCCACCAGCTCACGGACGATGCGCACCAGGTCTTCGCGGACCTCGGCGGTACAGCACACGCAGCCGTTGACCATCTCGTAGATTTCTTCGGTTTCCGAGCTGAGTACCAGGTCGCCGTCGATGCCGACTTCGCCGAACTCGTTCTCGATCACGGCGATCTTGCGCCCGTGGTTTTCCTTGAGGATGTAGTTGAGCAGGGTGGTTTTGCCGGCACCGAGGAAGCCGGTGAGGATAGTCACCGGGATCTTGGTGTTGGGGGTTGGGGCGTTGAAGGGAGTGTTCATGTAGAGCTCCTTACTGGCGAATGGGTCGCAGTGCTTTCTATTGTGGGAGCGGGCTTGCTCACGAATGCGGTGTGTCATTCAACGGAGATAGCGACTGATCCACCGCTTTCGCGAGCAAGCCCGCTCCCACAGGTTTTGTGTTTGGCTTTAGGGCTGGCGGGTTCTCGCCAGCGCGTTGCCGTACCGGCGTCGAGGCCGAACAGGTCGAGGACGCGGCCGAGGCTGTGGTCGACCATTTGCGCCAGGTCCTGCGGGCGGGCGTAGAAGGCCGGAACGGGCGGGGCGATGATGCCGCCCATTTCGGTGACCGCCGTCATGTTGCGCAGGTGGGCGAGGGTCAGCGGGGTTTCCCGGGCCATCAGCACCAGGGTGCGACGCTCCTTGAGGGTGACGTCGGCGGCGCGGCCGATCAGGCCCGATGAGGTGCCGGTGGCGATCTCTGCCAGGGTGCGCATGGAACAGGGCGCGACAACCATGCCCAGGCAGCGGAACGAACCGCTGGCGATCCCGGCGGCCACGTCATCGACGCGGTGGTAATGGCTGGCCAGCGCGGTGACGTCGGCCAGTTTGTAGTCGGTTTCGTGGGCCATGGTCAGCAGTGCGGCGCGGCTGATGACCAGGTGGCTTTCGATGTCGAGTTCGGCGAGCAGTTGCAGCAGGCGCACGCCGTAGATGAAACCCGACGCCCCGCTGATGCCGACCACCAGGCGCTGGCGGTTCATGACTCAAAGCTCTTGAGCAGATCAAGGGCACGCTCGACCACGTCCTGGTCCAACTGCGCCTTGATCCCGTCGAATCCCGAACCGCGCGTGGCGTCCAGGCCCATGCGTGAGGTGGTGCCGTTGACCGAGGACGACGGGTCCAGCGGGCTGCCGGGCAAGCCATCGATGACGAAGATGTCCTGGTGCGGCTGGAAGTGCGTGGCCAGCGCCCACAGCACCTGGCTGTCGTCGCTGATGTCGATGTCGCTGTCCACCGCGATCACGGTTTTCAGGTACGGGTCCCAGCCGAGCAGGGCGAGCATGATCTGCCGCGCCTCGCCGTCGCGGCTCTGCTCCAGGGCCACGTAGCAATGAAAATGGGTGCCGGAATTGGGGTAGTGCACGGCGGTGACGGCGGGGAAACGCGCCTTGAGTTTCTCGCTCATCTCCGCTTCCCGGGGCAGCCGAGCCAGGGTCAGGTGTTCGGCGTAGCGCCCGCCGACCACGTCCACCAGCCAGGCGTCCTTGCGCCTCATCAGGGTGTCGACCCGCAGCACATTGTTGGTCGAGCGGTCCGAGGAATAGCCGCTGAATTCACCGAACGGGCCTTCTTCGGCGTAGGCCGTCGGGTCGATGGCGCCTTCCATCACAAACTCGGCGAAGGCCGGCACGCCGATGCCATAGCGGGGCGTCTTGACCAGTAGCAGCGGCTCGCCAAACAGACCGCCGGCCACCGCACGTTCGTCGCTGCCGAAGGGCAGGCGTGCCGCCGCGGCGAGCATGAACAGCGGATGCGCGCCAACCACCATGGCCACGCGCAACTCCTCGCCACGCTCGCGGGCGGTTTGCAGCATGCGCCAAAGGTGACCGCGCGAGTGCAGGCTGGTGGCGAGGGTCTGCCGGGCGTGGCGCATCGAGCGGTGATAGCTCATGTTGGCGATGCCGGTGACCGGGTCTTGCGCAATGATGATCGCGTTGGTGATGTAGGGGCCGCGGTCGCTGGCGAAATGCTTGAGCATCGGCAGCAGTGCGAGGTCCACGGCTTCGCCTTCGAAGATTTCATCCAGCACCGGGCCGGTTTCCACGTAGCGCGGGGCGATGGGGTGGTTGGCGCGGTTTTGGAAAGTCTCGTGCAGTTGCGCCGGGGGCACGCCGAACATCCGGGCGATGCGGGTCCGGGAGGCGAACAGGTTGGTGACCACCGGCGCGCCGAAGTTGCCGACTTTTTCGCAGATCAACAACGGGTCGCGACCTTGGGTGGCGAGAGCATCGACCAGGGCGGTGACGTCCTGATCGGCGCTAAGGGATTGCGCGATGGTGAGCACATCGTCCGGGTATTGCCGGCGATAGGCGTCTAGAAAATCGTGAAAATCCTGGGAATCGCCGAGCGTCGAGAGGGTCATGGTTTCACCTCGTAGAAAACGGTGCGGTTTTTTTGTAGGAGCCGGCTTGCCGGCGAAGGCGTCCGTTAAAGCAGCACACGACTCACGGGCCTCTTCGCTGGCAAGCCAGCTCCTACAAGGGTGGCGCTAGAGGTAGGTCGTGGTCAGACGAATGTCCGCCTCGGCCAGGTCCTTGGGTGGCGGCGTCGGTTCGATGCCGCACAACCGGGCGATGTTGTTGCCCAGGTAGTCCTCAAGGTGATCCTCGTCGATGCCCAGCCCTTGTGGTGCCGGTGAACACAACACCTCCAGTTCGCGCAGCCACATGCCCGGTTCGTTGGGTGGCGAGTCGGTGCCGAACACGATCTTGTTACGCGGCAGGTCCTTGGCAAATTCGACTATCCGCGACTGGAAGCACCACCCGGATTCGCAGTACACGTTCGGCGTGTCCATGGCCATCCAGAA
This sequence comes from Pseudomonas sp. PLMAX, assembly GCF_046042685.1. NCBI lineage: Bacteria > Pseudomonadati > Pseudomonadota > Gammaproteobacteria > Pseudomonadales > Pseudomonadaceae > Pseudomonas > Pseudomonas sp. PLMAX. The sequence continues at coordinate 3,343,966 of NZ_CP064949.1, forward strand.
CGCTTCGAACGAGTAGTTGCCGCCAGTCTGGATGCCGAAGTGACCGATGATGAAATTGACCATCGGGAACTCGCGGATGATTGGGTAGAACATGGTCGGAATGGTGTAGGGGCCGTCGCCGGTGTGGATCAGCACCACGATGTTGTACTTGGCGCACACCTTCATCGCCGGACGCAGCCAGTCCAGCGCCCGGTCCGGGCGATAACCGTGCATGTTGGCGTGCAGCTTGAGCATCTTGAAGCCGTATTCCTTGATGTGGAATTCCAGCTCCGCCGCACCGTTTTCCGGTCCCCAGCGCGGGTTGAAGTTGAAGTTGCCGATGAAGCGGTCGGGGTACTTCACGCACAGTTCGGCGACGTAGGACATGTAGTCACGCACGCCTTCACGGCCGCGGCGGTTGCCGTCGCGGTAACCGGTGTTGCCCGGTGGCGGCTGGATGAAACCCATGTCGATGCGGCGCGGCTTGCCGTTGATCATGTACGGGCCGTCCATCAGCTTGAGCATGCGCTCGCCGGTGAAGGGTTCGCCGGTGTGGCGCCAGGCCTCGTCGACCAGGTTGGTGGGGTGCAGATGGGTGTCGATGATCATCGGTTCAGCTCCTGGCCAGTTGTGTGGTGACGGGGCGCTTGAGTTGCGCCTCTGCTTCGGAAACGGAACGTGGCGGCGGGGTCGGTTCGAGGCCGATCATCCGTGCGGTGTTGTTGCCCAGGTATTCCTCGAGGGTGTCCTCGTCGAGGTTCAGGCCCTGGGGCGGTTCGTGGCACAGCACTTCCAGCAGGCGCAGCCACATGCCCGGTTCGTTCGGCGGGGTGTCGGTGCCAAAGAGGATCTTGTGGGTCGGCAGGACCTTGGCGAACTCGACGATCCGCGATTGCAGGCACCAGCCGGATTCGCAGTAGACGTTGGGCAGCTCCATCGCCCATTGCATCGGTTCGAACACGTAGACGCCGCCGGTCTGCACACCAAAGTGGGCCATGATGAAATCGACGTTGGGGAATTCCTTGATCATCGGCACCCACTCCGACGGGATGCTGTAGGGCCCGTCGCCGGTGTGCAGCTTGACCGGGATGCCCAGCTCGGCGCACTTCTCGAAGGCCGGACGCACCCAGTCCAGGGCGCGGTCGGGACGGTAGGCATGCATGTTGGCCTGCATCTGCACCATCTTGAAACCGTGTTCCTTGACGTAGCGCTCGATTGCCTCGACGCCGTTTTCCACGCCGCAGCGCGGGTTGTAGACGAAGCAGCCGATGAAGCGGTCCGGGTAGGTCTGGACCATCTTCAGGGTGTAGGCCATGTAGGCGTCGATGGACTCGCGGCCGCTAAGATCGCCGTCGGTCCAGGTGTAGATGGTGTTGCCCTGGGGCGGCTGGATGAAGGCTTTGTCGATGCGGCGAGGTTTGCCGTTGACCATGTACGGGCCATCCATCATCTGCAGCAGACGCTCGCCGGTGAACGGGTCACCGTCATGCCTCCAGGCGAGGTCCACGAGATCCGTGGGATAGCAACTGATATCGATGATCATTGAAGTCGATCTCCTGATAGCGGGAAGGGAACCTTGCGGTTCACAAGCAGCCACGTCCGGGCAATCGGCCATTTCTATGCGTGAAGACTCACGCATTCCCTCGCCTGGTCGCATCCGGCTCGGGACGCTGGCTGCTTGGGGGGAAGTATTGGAAGGGGGTGTGGGGTTCGTACAATATTAATTGGGCGGGGGTTTGATATGCGTTCGATATGGTTTTGTATTGGCTGGGCCGGCCTCATCGCCAGCAGGCTGGCGATGGCGACAGGATTGTGTACGCATAGCCGGCCCCTTCGCGAGCAAGCCCGCTCCCACATTCGAATGCATTCCACCTGTAGAAAAGCGGTCAACTGTGGGAGCGGGCTTGCTCGCGAAGGCGTCAGTAATGTGTACGCAAAGCCAACTGCCTGACCGCCTCAACCACCGGCGCCACCCGCTCGCCATGCCCCGGTGGCCATACGGCGTAGAGGTTGTAATGCGCCGCAATCTGCGCCTCGTTCAACACCACCAACCGCCCGCTGCGCAAGGCATCGGCGGCCAGCAAACCGCGCACCAGCCCGGCACCGACACCCGCTTCAGCTGCAGCAATCAAGTTGGCCGCATTGTCGAACACCACCCGTGCCGAAGGCTCGACCGCAGGCAAACCCGCCGCATCCAGCCACGGAATCCACGACCGTCGCGTATAGCCCAACAGCGGCAGTTCAAGGATCTGCTGCGCACTCAACGGCAGTTGCACACCCTGGCGTTCCAGCAGTGCCGGCGCAGCCACCGCCATCACCCGATCCCCGCAAATCTGCGTCATCTCGCAGTCTTCCCAGTCGCCATAACCGTAGCGCAAGGCCAGGTCCACGCGTTCGAACGCACTGCGATCCGAGCGTGGCATCGATAACAGCACCACCTCATGCTCGGGCAGCAGATCCAGCAACTGCGGCAGGCGCGGATTGAGCCAGCTCTGGGCCAACTCACTGTCGACATCCAGGGTCAGCCGCTGCGCCACGCTGCGGTTTTTCACCGAAGACAGCGCCCGGTCGATCTGCGCCAGGCCGTCGGACAGCACACTGGCGAACAGTTGCCCGGCGTCGGTCAGGTTGCTGCCGCCGCCTTCGCGCACGAACAGTGGCTGGCCGATGAAGTCTTCCAGGGCGCGGATCTGCTGGCTGATGGCGCTGTGGGTGAGGTCGAGCTTGCGCGCAGCGCTGGAGAAGCTGCCGCTGCGGGCTGCCTGGATGAAAGCACTCATGGACTGCACCGACGGGTATCGCTTGTACATGCTGTTAGTCCTACTTACACAGGATGGCAGAAATCGTCGCTGGCCCGATTTTCCCAAGGCTCCCAATAATCGAGCACCAGGCCTGCACAAAGACGGGCCGCTCTCTTGGAGCCTGAAAATGATCGAATTCACGGTAAACGGCGAACGACGCGAGCTGGTAGAGACTTCGCCCTCCACGCCCTTGTTATGGGTGTTGCGTGACCACTTGAAACTCACCGGCACCAAGTTCGGTTGCGGCATGGGCCTGTGCGGTGCCTGCACCGTGCACCTGGACGGTGTCGCGGTGCGTTCCTGCCAGTTGCCGGTCGCTGCCGTGGCGGGGCACAGCATCACCACCATCGAAGGCTTGTCGCCCACCGCACAGCATCCGCTGCAACTGGCCTGGGTTGCCGAAGATGTGCCGCAATGCGGCTACTGTCAATCCGGTCAGATCATGTCCGCCGCCGCGTTGCTCAACACCGGGGCGGCGGTCACCGATGATTCGATCCGCAATGCCATGTCCGGCAACCTGTGCCGCTGCGGGACCTACGGGCGGATCAACAAGGCGATCAAGCGAGCGGCGTCTGCGCCGAAGGAGGCGTGATGACGATCTCTCAAGTGAATCTCGCGCGTCGTGTGTTTCTCAAGCAATCGGCGACCGTTGCGTCTGGACTGGCCGTCGCGTTCTACCTGCCTTCGAGCATGGCTGCGACGGACCCTGAAGCCCCGGCGCCCGCCGGTGAGTTCGAACCCAACGCCTGGGTGCGCATCCTGCCTGACGGCACGGTGAAACTGGTGGTGCACAAGCACGACTCCGGTACCGGCACGCATACCGCGCTGGCCGCTTGCGTGGCCGAGGAACTGGACGTCAACCCGATGACCGTGCAGGTGATCTCGCCGGAGGATCCGTTTTTCGACACCTACATTCACCCGATCTGGAAAGTCTTTTCCACGGGCGGCAGCACCAGCGTATCGCTGGAGTACGACCGCCTGCGCATGGCCGGCGCGACGGCGCGTTCGCTGTTGATCACGGCGGCGGCCAGACAGTGGAAGGTCAGCCCCGACAGCTGCAGTACCGAAGAAGGCCGCGTCGTTCATGCGCCGAGCAAACGCAGCCTCGGCTACGGCGAACTGGTGGGCGTCGCCGCGTATTTGCCGGCGCCGGCCAAGGTCACGCTCAAGGACCCGGCGCAGTTCAAGTACATCGGCAAGCTGCGGCACAAGCGCGATGCCCAGGCCAAGGTCTGCGGGCGCTTCAAGTACAGCATCGACGTGGTGCTGCCGGGGATGTTGGTGGCGGTGATTCAACGGGCTCCCGTGGTGGGCGCGAATGTGGTGTCGGTGGACAGCGCGGCGGCGCTGCAAGTACCGGGTGTGCGCAAGGTGATCAAGGTGCCGGGACGACCCGATGTCCTGGGCGGTAACGTCGCGGGTGTGGCGGTGTTGGCGGACAACTACTGGGCCGCGCAACAGGGGCGCGAATTGCTCAAGGTGCAGTGGAGCGACTCGCCGCTGACCGGGTTCGACAGCGATGAACTGGTCAAGGCCCAGGCTGCGGCGTTGACTGACAAAGGCGCGCAACGGGTGTCCGCCATGGCCACCGGGGATGTGAGCGGCCAGTGGCCGAACGCCGCGAAGCTGCTCGAAGCCGATTACCGCATGCCCTACAAGGTGCAGAATCCACTGGAGCCGATCTGCATCACCGCACAGGTCAAGGACGGCGCCATCACTTACTGGGGTGGGGTGCAGGTGCCGTCGTCGGCGCTGGAAGCGGCGCAAGCGGTGTGCAGGATCGCCAAGGACAAGGTCACCATCAACGAGATGGTGTCCGGCGGCAGTTTCGGTGCGCGGGAGGCCAAATACTGGCTGTTCGAAGTGGCTTACCTGGCGCAGCAGTCCAGGGTGCCGGTGAAACTGATGAACAGCCGCGAAGACGAAATGCGTTCATTGTTCATGCACCCGGCCACGCTGCACCGGGCCAAAGGAGCGCTGAATGCTCAGGGCCGTCTGACCGCGTTGCAGCTGGAGGCGGTCTCGCCAGCCTCGCCGGAACAGTGGGAGCCAGGCTATTTCGAGCGTCCGGACAAGATGGACTACAGCACCACGGAAGCCATCACCGCCTGGGATTTCGCCTATCGCCCGGCCAACCTCGACCTGACCTGGGTCAGGCACGAGAGCCAGGTGCCCAGCGGCTGGTATCGCTCGGTGAGCTTCATCCCCAACGTGTTCGCCGTGGAAAGCTTCATGGATGAGCTGGCCCATGGCGCAGGGCAAGACCCTTTGGCCTTTCGCCTGGCCAACATGCAGGACCGGCCAAGGCATGTCGCCGTGTTGAAAAGCGCCGCCGAGCGTGCCGGTTGGGGGCAGCCGCTGCCCGATGGCACGGCGCTGGGGATCGCCACCAATCAGGGTTACACCAGTTTCATCGCCATCGTGGCGCGCGTGTCGAAACAGGACGGCGCCATCAAGGTCGAGAAGCTCACCTGCGTGGTCGATTGCGGTCTGGCGGTGTCGCCCGGCGGTGTCGAAGAACAGATCTACGGTGGCCTGATGTGGGGCCTCGGTCATGCCCTGTTCGATCGACTGGACATCAAGCAGGGCAGGGTGGTGCAGAGCAATTTCCATGACTATCGGGTGACGCGCATGTCGGACATGCCAGAGGTCGACATCCTGTTGGTCGAGGGCGATCCGGCCAAGCCCGGGGGTGTCGGTGAACTGGGCAGCCCATCGGTGGCGCCGGCCATCGCCAATGCCCTGTTCAGCCTGACCGGCGTACGTCAGCGCTCTACACCGCTGAACCTGGGATAACCGGCATGGACTTGCGACTGCTGCGTTACTTCATGGCGCTGGCCGAAGAGCTGCATTTCGGCCGGGCCGCCACCCGCCTGCACATCTGCCAGCCGCCACTGAGCCAGCAGATTCGGTTGCTGGAAGAGGAACTGGGCACGCCGCTGTTCGAGCGCAGCCACCACCGGGTCGAGCTGACCGCCGCCGGGCAGATGCTCAAGGAGCAGGCGCCGCTGGTGTTCGAGCAGCTCAACCGTGCCCTCGACCTGACGCGGCAAACCGGCCGCGGTCAGTTGGGCGAGCTGGAAATCGGCATGATCAGTTCGGTGATGGTCGGGGTGCTGCCACGGGCCCTGCACCTGTTTCGCGAACGCTACCCGCAGGTGAACTGGCGCCTGCATGAAATGACCCCCGCCGCACAGGTCAAGGCGCTCAAGGAAAAACGCATCGACGCCTGTGTGTTCCGCGTCGGCTATGACGATCCGCAACTGCGCAACGAGCTGCTGATCTACGAGCCGATCCGGGTGGTCATGCCGCTCGATCACCCCTTGGCCCGCCGCGACAGCCTGGCACCGGCGGACCTTGCCCAGGAGCCGTTCGTGGCGCTGGAACTGAAGCAGTCGCGGTTTGCCGACTTTCTTTACCAGTGCTGTATCCAGGCCGGCTTCACACCGCAGATCCGCCAACAGGTGATCGAAGTGCAAACCTTGCTCAGCCTGGTCAGGGCCGGCTTTGGCGTGGCACTGCTGCCGGCGTCCATCGAGCAGTTGGCACCCGTCGGGCTGGTGTTCCGGCGCCTGACCCCGGCGTTGCCGGAGGTGCCGTTATACGCCACCTACCGTGCGGATGATGATTCGCCGGTGCTCAAGCTGTTTCTCGATACGTTGCGTGAACTGGTCCTGCAAGACCGCGACAACCCGCCCCTGTAGGAGCTGCCGCAGGCTGCGATCTTTTGATCTTGATCTTAAAAAGAAAGATCAAAAGACCCTTTAAACGGCGGCCCCAGCCTTCGGACGATCTTTGCTTTCAGCGACGTTTCACTAGCAGTTCTGATAGTAGGCAAAAGCTGAAAAATATCCGACGCTGAATGTCCTGCCTTATAGACCTCGCACGGAGCTCCGTTGATGCCAACTTCCTACCGCGAAACCGTACTGTGTCGCTACCATTACGATGCCCTTGATCGACAGGTCACCTGCACGCCATACGGGCAGGCCAACATCCAGCGCTTTTACTGCAAAAGCCGCCTGGCCACCGAAATTCAGGACGCCGTGAAGCATTGTATTTTCCAGTACGAGGAACACCCGTTGGCGCAACAGCAATGTCAGGGCTCCAATTTCAACACCACCTTGGTGGCAACCGACCATCAAGGTTCGATATTGAACGCGCTCGACAGGACTCGCCCTAATCCCATCGCCTATACACCCTACGGCCATCGCCCGTTGGAAAATGGCTTGCTGAGCCTTCTCGGCTTCAATGGCGAGCGACCGGATCCGGTGACGGGCCACTATCATTTGGGCGAAGGCTACCGGCAGTTCAATACGGTGTTGAAGCGGTTCAACAGTCCGGACAGTTGGAGTCCGTTTGGGGAGGGAGGATTAAACGCATACGCGTATTGTGAGGGTGATCCTAGGAATCGGGTGGATCCTACGGGGCATGGTCCTGTACCCAAGATTGCTGCGATTGGCAACAAGGCGTTAGCGGGGGTCAGCAAGAAAGCCAAAACAATCTTACGGCCAGTAACAGTTGGCCATGGACTAACGGAAGGTGCCAGTTCGTCATCCCCAGTAATGACAAAACAGGAGTTGAAGAGACTGAGAAAAAATCAAACTCGCAGAGAAAAATACGCCGAAATGAAGAAACTTTCAGAGCTAATTACTGCCAATGAAGCCTCGCAGGCACCCCAGTTTCATTACAATGTTAGTTACGATCTTCGCGATTTAAAATCAAGTACAGAAGCGTATGAACTCGCAAAAAAAATGTATGTTTTTGATCCAGTCCCTGACCCGAACCAACGACATGATTGGATAGTCCCCCAAGGTAAGCCCCTGCTGGACGTCGCTCATTTCGACGCAACAATATCTCACTATAGAAATAAGGTGGATGCAAATGGTGGTAACACTAAAACGTTATTTCGGCTAAAAATACTGCGCGCGGAGTACATTAAAAATTTTACACCCATCGATTTGATGGCTATTCGAAGGTAAAACGTTTTCTTTGTAAGCAGGCCAACATCAGGACGCGGCCTGCACTATCCCAACCCCCTGCTGTCGACATCTTCACAGGCAGGCGCTTGTACGCGCCGTCGCACCTTTGGAGATCCAATGAGCCAGGACGTCCTGACCCGTGAAACCAACCGCCGCCAGTTGCAGCAGATCGTCGCCAACGGTTTTCTAGCAGTTCTGATAGTAGGCAAAAGCTGAAAAATATCCGACGCTGAATGTCCTGCCTTATAGACCTCGCACGGAGCTCCGTTGATGCCAACTTCCTACCGCGAAACCGTACTGTGTCGCTACCATTACGATGCCCTTGATCGACAGGTCACCTGCACGCCATACGGGCAGGCCAACATCCAGCGCTTTTACTGCAAAAGCCGCCTGGCCACCGAAATTCAGGACGCCGTGAAGCATTGTGTTTTCCAGTACGAGGAACACCCGTTGGCGCAACAGCAATATCAGGGCGCCAATTTCAACACCACCTTGCTGGCAATCGACCATCAAGGTTCGATATTGAACGCGCTCGACAGGACTCGCCCTAATCCCATCGCATATACACCCTACGGCCATCGCCCGTTGGAAAATGGCTTGCTGAGCCTTCTCGGCTTCAATGGCGAGCGACCGGATCCGGTGACGGGCCACTATCATTTGGGCGAAGGCTACCGGCAGTTCAATACGGTGTTGAAGCGGTTCAACAGTCCGGACAGTTGGAGTCCGTTTGGGGAGGGAGGATTAAACGCATACGCGTATTGCGAGGGTGATCCTCGGAATCGGGTGGATCCTACGGGGCATGGTCCTGTACCTAAGATTGCTGCGATTGCGAAAAAGGCGTTAGCGGGAGCGAGCAAGAAAGCCAAAACAATCTCACGGCCAGTAGCAGCCGGCAATAGACTAAAGAAAGGTGCAAGTTCGTCATCTCAGGCAATGGAAGCGTGGGATTTAAAAAAAATAAAAAGAAACCAATTAAATGCAAAGTATAGGGAGCGAACTAAGGGGTTGTCGGACACAATCCTAGCCAATGAAGCCTCGCAGCCCTCTCAAGGTCATTACAATGTTAGTGATCATCTAAATGATATTGGCGATAGTACGAAGGCATATGAATACGCGAAAAAAGATTATGATTTTGAGCAATTCCCTAACCCGAGTATAAAATATGAGTGGACTGACCCCAGTGGCAATCCTATTTTGGACGTTGCTCATTTCGACGCAACAATATCTCATGTTAAAAATATGGCGAAAAAAAGAGTTGGTGGTTGGACTTATAATCAAATTTGGCGGTTGACTATTGATCGCGCGCAGTACATTAAAAATTTTACACCCATCGATTTGATGGCTATTCGAAGGTAAAACGTTTTCTTTGTAAGCAGGCCAACATCAGGACGCGGCCTGCACTATCCCAACCCCCTGCTGTCGACATCTTCACAGGCAGGCGCTTGTACGCGCCGTCGCACCTTTGGAGATCCAATGAGCCAGGACGTCCTGACCCGTGAAACCAACCGCCGCCAGTTGCAGCAGATCATCGCCGGTCTGTCCGACGGGGTGATTCTGCTCGACCCCGACCAGAGCATCCTGTGGGCCAATGACGCGGCGCTGGCCATGCACGGAGTCGCGCAGGTCAGCGAACTCGGCGCCGATGCCAAGGCGTACGCCAAGCGTTTTGCCTTGCGCTATCGCAACCATCACCCGGTGCCGGCCGACAGCTACCCGATCAACCGGGTGGCGCGGGGCGAGACGTTCAGCGATGTACTGGTAGAAGTGAGGTCGGTTGCGGACGAAGAGCGCACCTGGGTCCATAGCGTACGCAGCATGGTGTTGGCCGACAGTGAGGACGAGCCGGAGTCGCTGGTGTTGATCATGGACGACGTCACGGACTGGGCCAGTGCCGAGCAACGCTTCGAGAAAACCTTCGCCGCCAACCCGGCACCGGCGGTGATCTGCCGCCTCAGTGATTTGCGCTATATCAAGGTCAACCCCGGTTTCCTCGAAATGACCGGTTACTCCCGCGACCAGGTGATCGGTACTTCGACCTATGAGCTGGATGTGCTGGAGCAGGCCGAAAACAAGGAATTGGCCAAGCAGCGCCTTCTGGAAGGCGCGACCATTCCGCAGATGCAGGCCGAGTTGCGCCTGCGCGACGGTGGCAGCAAGCAAGTGGTAGTGGCCGGCCAGCCGCTGGAGCTCAATGACGAAGCCTGCATGCTGCTTTCTTTTGTCGACATGGAGCCCCGGCACAAGGCCGAGGTCGCCCTGCGCCAGAGTGAGGAACGCTTTGCCAAGGCGTTTCGCCTGAGCCCGGTACCGATTCTGGTGTGCGGCGCCAGCGATCAGGTGGTGATGGATGTGAATGAGGCGTTCCTCGTTACCCTCGGCTACGCCAACGAGGAAGTGCTCGGCAAAACCATCGTCGAGATTGACTTCTTCCATGATAAAGGCACGCGGACACGGCTCTTTACCGCCCTGGAGAAAGCCGCAAGCCTGGACCGCGTTGACATACGCGTGCGCAGGAAAGACGAGGAACTGATCGATTGTGTCGTTTGTGCCGATACCGTGAACATCCAGGACAGCCCTTGCTACCTGCTGGTGCTGATGGACATAACCGAGCGCAAACGCACCGAGCTTGAGTTGCTGTCGGCCATTGAAGAGGTAATGAAAGACGCCTCGTGGTTCAGCCGTACGCTGATCGAGAAACTCGCTAACGTGAAGCACGTGAAATCGCCGCAGTTGCCCAGTGTGTCCTTTACCGACCTGACGGCCAGGGAGCGCGATGTGCTGGAATTGATCTGTGAAGGACTGGCGGACAAGGAGATCGCCGCGCGCCTGAAACTGGCGCCCAATACCGTGCGCAATCACGTCGCGACGGTGTATTCCAAGCTCGATGTGCACAGTCGCAGCGAGGCGATAGTCTGGGCGCGCGAGCGTGGGTTGTTTTCAAGTGCATGGGGGCCGAAGGGCCAGCGTTAAGGTGCAAATGCACTAGTGCGCGGGGTGCAAATTCAAGTTCTGGCAGGGCATGGGCAGGCCTTAGGCTAAAAGTGGGTGAATAACATTTCTCCCGCCCCTGAGCAGCTAAAGGAACAGCCATGCACGACCCCTGTGTTACCCACGTCGTTGATTGCCGCACCGGGCTACTGCCATGAATCACGTGTCCCAGTTGCGCACGCAAATCGAGCGGACCTTTTCGCCCCTGGCCTGTGAGTGCAACGTCAGCGGCGATCATTCGCTAACCATCAAGCTCTACCACCCGGTGTCCGGACAAGTCGACCTGGTGGTCAGCGGATTGAACGTGGCGAGGTTGCAGTCCCCCGAATCAGTGGCCGCGCTCCTCGAAGAACTGCGCTACGAGTTGCAAAGCAACAGCCTGCAACGACCAGACCCGGTAGTGTAGGAATTGTCAGGTTTGCCCTGCCCGGACGACTGATTACGCGATAAAAATGGACAGAAGTGATATTTCTGCGACCACCCGTGAACTTTACGGCGGTGTTCTGTTGTCACAGAAATGTGTCCATCCTATTCGCGGGTCATCCTATGAAAAGTCTTGGGAAACGCATTTTTGCACCACTGTCGCTCTGTGCAATCATTCTCGGCGGCTGCAGCAGTCCTCCACCGCCACCACCTGCCGCGCCACCGCCACCGCCTGAAAAGACCTGCCAGACCTCCGATAGCACCCAGGTAATGGGCGATGTGCGGGGCGGAAGGGGCAAGTGACGCGCGAAACCACCGTGACGCGATGTGTCACCCAATAACGAACGACGATGCCCCTTAGGAGCTGCCGCAGGCCTGCGATCTTTGATTTTGCTTTAAAAACAAGATCAAAAGATCGCAGCCTGCGGCAGCTCCTACAGTGTGGGTGATTCGGGAAGTCAGCGATCAGGACAGGAAGCCGCCATCCACGTTCAGCGAAACGCCAGTGGTGTAGCTCGATGCATCGCTCGCCAGGTACAGCACTGCGCCGGCCATCTCGCTCGGATCAGCCACGCGCTTGAGCGGGATCTGCTGCAGCGCGGTGTTGAGGATCGCCTCGTTCTTCACCAGCGCCGAAGCGAACTTGGTGTCGGTCAGGCCCGGCAGCAGGGCGTTGCAGCGGATGCCGAACTGCGCGCATTCCTTGGCGAAGACCTTGGTCATGTTGATCACCGCCGCCTTGGTCACCGAGTAGATGCCCTGGAAAATACCCGGCGACACGCCGTTGATCGAGGCCACGTTGATGATGCTGCCGCCGCCGTTTTCGCGCATCAGCTTGCCGGCTTCCACCGACATGAAGAAATAACCGCGGATATTGACCTCGACGGTTTTCTGGAAGGCGCTGAGGTCGGTGTCCAGCACGTTGCAGAACTGCGGGTTGGTCGCGGCGTTGTTGACCAGGATGTCCAGGCGCCCGAACTGTTCCTTGATGCCGGCGAAGACCTGGCTGATCTGTTCCATCTCGCCGATATGGCAGGCGATGGCAGTGGCCTTGCCACCGGCGGCGATGATCGCGTCGGCCACATGCTGGCAGCCTTCGAGCTTGCGGCTCGAGACGATCACGTGGGCGCCTTGCTGGGCCAGCAGTTTGGCGATGGCTTCACCGATGCCGCGGCTGGCGCCGGAGACGAAAGCGATCTTGCCGTCGAGGTCGAACAACTGAGTCTTGGACATGGTTTTTCCTTGTTATGGAGCCGAAATCGCTGTTCGTAGGAGCCCGGCTTGCCGGCGAAGGCGTACTTGAGGCCGCCTTCGCAGGCAAGCCTGGCCCCTACAAGTGCTGTGTTGTATCAGAGGCTGGATTTGTCGATGACCTGCAGGCTCATCTGCTCCAGCAGTTTGTTCATGTGAATGAACTGCGCGAAGCGTTTGTCCTGGGTCTGGCCATGGTAGAAGCGGTAGTAGATCTGCTGCACGATGCCGGCCAGGCGGAACAGGCCGTAGGTGTAGTAGAAGTCGAAATTGTCGATCTTGATGCCTGAACGCTCGGCGTAGTAATCGACGAATTCACGGCGGGTCAGCATGCCCGGTGCGTGGCTGGGCTGGCGGCGCATCAGCTGTACCGGCGCCGGGTCATCGGCTTCGATCCAGTAGGCGAGGGTGTTGCCCAGGTCCATCAGCGGGTCGCCCAGGGTGGTCAGTTCCCAGTCGAGCACGCCGATGATCTGCATCGGATTGTTCGGGTCGAGGATGACGTTGTCGAAGCGGTAGTCGTTGTGCACGATGCTGGAGGTCGGGTGATCGGCCGGCATCTTGTCGTTGAGCCAGGCTTTCACCGCTTCCCAGTGCGGCGCGTCGGGGGTCAGGGCTTTCTCGTAGCGCTCGCTCCAGCCTTTGATCTGCCGTGCCACGTAGCCTTGCGGCTTGCCCAGGTCGCCCAGGCCGTAGGCGTTGTAATCGACCCGGTGCAGCTCGACGAACTTGTCGATGAAGCTTTTGCACAGGGCTTGGGTTTTCGCCGAGTCCAGCCCCAGTTCCGGCGGTAGTTCGGAGCGCAGGATGATGCCGTTGACCCGCTCCATCACATAGAACTCGGCGCCGATCACCGCTTCGTCGGTGCAGTGCACGTAGGCCTTCGGGCAGTACGGAAAACCGTCGCGCAATTGATTGAGGATGCGGAATTCGCGGCCCATGTCATGGGCGGACTTGGCCTTGTGACCGAAGGGCGGCCGACGCAGGACGAATTCCTGTTCCGGGTATTCGAGCAAGTAGGTGAGGTTGGACGCACCGCCCGGGAACTGGCTGATCCGTGGCAGGCCGCTCAGCCCCGGAATGTGGGCCTTGAGGTAGGGGTCGATCAGGCTGGCATCGAGTTCTTCGCCGGTGCGGGTGCGGGTGGATTGGTCAGTAAGCGCCATGCTTATCCCTTCTGCTTATTCTGGTGGCCTGAAACTATTGGCTAATCTAATGCGCGCACCCGGCACCCACAACCTCCGCCCGCCCTTATAGGTGAGCGTGTTGCCGGGCAATCATTGCTTTTGATACACCTGTTTGAATTGTCCGGCTAGACGGCCTGGGTCACGCCCTTCGGCAGCTCGATGGGGGTCAGCACCGGCTGGCCGGAAAAAAACGCCACGAGGTTACGGCCCACCAGTTCCACGGTGCCCTGGGTGGCCTCGGGGGACAGTCCGGCTACGTGCGGGCTGAGGATGACGTTCGCCAGGGCCTTGAGGGCATCCGGCACCTTGGGCTCGGCATCGAAGACATCCAGGGCGGCGCCGGCGATGCGCCGTTGCTCGAGCGCGCTGATCAGGTCGGCGGTGACCACCACGCTGGCCCGGGCGATGTTGACGAAAAAACCGTTGGGGCCGAGGGCCTCGAGTACCTGCTTGTTGATCAGGTGCTTGGTGCCCAGCCCCCCCGGGGTGGCGACGATCAGGAAATCCGAGGCCCGGGCCAGTTCAGTGGGTGTCGAGCAGAACTTGTAGGGTACATCGCTGCGGTGCTGGCGGTTGTGGTAGCTCACGCTCATGTCGAAGCCCGCGCCGGCACGTTTGGCGATGGCCATGCCGACCGCGCCGAGGCCGAGAATGCCCAGGCGCTTGCCGGCGAGGGAAGGGCGCATGATTTTCGGCCATTCACCCCGGCGTACGGCGGCATCGCAGCGGGGGATGTCACGTACCAGCGCCAGCAGCAGCGACATGGCATGGTCCGCGACCGAGGAGGCGTTGACCCCGGCGCCATTGGTGACGGTGATGCCCCGGTCGGCGGCGGCTTGCAGGTCGACCTGTTCATAGCCCGCGCCAATCACGCAGATGATCTTGAGGTTGGGCAGGGCGGCGATTTCATCGCCGTACAGGCCGAGCGGGCCACGGGTCAGGACCGCATCGATCTGGCCACTGTGGCGGCTGATGGCCTCGGCGCGCTCGGCGGGCGTGGGCGCCAGGATCAGGTGAAAGCCTTGGCGTTCGAGAATGGGCAGGTAATCATTGATGGTTTCAACCAGTACCAGAACGGTTGCAGGCATGCTTTGCTCCTGTGGGCAACGAAACGTCGGGCTCGAAAGTCGGTTGAGAGTGCTGGCTGCGAGGCAGATTGGCAACAGCCATGCTCCTCAGTGTAGGAGCTGGCGCAGCCTGCGATCTTTTTTGATCGCACCGAAATTTCAAACCAGAGCAGGGGGCTCTTTCAGGAAGGTCTGTGCCGCCTCGAGGATTTCCTCCGACAGGGCGTCACCGCGGGTAGCCCGTGCCAGTGTCAGTGCGCCAACCATCAGCGAATATTGTACCAGCGCCTGCTGCCGGTTTTGCGTGGCATCGTCCGAGTCCATCAGGTTGCCGAAGGCCTCGAGCAGCCGGTTCAGGCCGGCCATGAAGGGTTCACGCAAGCTGCTGTCGGTGGGTTCGTGGCACATGTCGCCGGCAAAGGCCACCACCGGGCAGCTTTCACCGGGATTGTCGCGGCTTTCGATCGAAAGGTAAGGTTCGATCAAGGCTCGCCGCGCCTGCGCTTTGTCTTCGCCGGTGATCCGTTCGCGCCATTTCGCCCCCACCTCCTTGAATGCCCGCTCGCTGGCCTCTCTGGCCAGCGCTTCCCTGGATTCGAAGTGGCCATAAAAACCGCCATGGGTCAGGCCCGCCGCCGCCATCACGTCGACGACGCTGATCCCGTGCAGGCCGCGTTCGCGAAACAGCCGGGTGGCGGCCTCGACGATGATTTCGCGGTTGAGGTCGGCTTGTTTGCGGGAAACGCGGGGCATGGGCGGCTCACAGGTCTATGGGTTGGCTGTCAGAGGGCGTACTGGGCGATGCCGTTGCCGAACGACCAGTTCTCTTTCTTCACTTCCACCAGATTAATGAAAACATCTTCCAGGCGCACGGCCAGTTGCGTGTTGAGGTTTTCGACGATGGTTTTATACAGCAGCTTCTTCTGCTCCAGGGTTCGGCCTTCGCTGAGGGTGATCTGGATGACCACCAGGGCGTCGGTGCGCTGGATGCCCAGGTATTGGGGGTCGAAGATGAAATGCTGTTCGTCGTGTTCGGCGAGGATCTGGAAGTTATCGTTTTCCGGCACGCCAATCGCGCTGCGCAGGGCAGCGTAGATCTGTTGGCCGATACGTTTGGCGTAGGTGGGGTCCTGCTGTTTTTTGAGATCGACGCGAACCAGTGGCATGGGAAGACTCCGGGAGGTGGGCAGGTTCATTTAAAATACATGATGGATGACCTTTATCAAACCGATCATACGATCGCGCGATGAAACGCCATTTGTAGGAGCCGGCTTGCTGGCGATTGCGTCGGTGCGATCGACGCATGGCTTGAGGGCCAATCGCTGGCAAGCCAGCTCCTACAGGGGGAGAAAACGCCAATCTGGCACCACCGTTCCTCACCTAAGTCTTTGCTTCTGTTCATTAATCCTCCAGAATCGCGCCCCTGTTTCGGCCAGGGCGCTGCCTGTCGGGTATTCCGACGCGTTCTGGCCGGGTGGCAAGTGACCGGAATGTGGAGATCCCACCGGATGAATGATCAGGCCAATAGCGTTAACGAACGCTTTGTAGCAGCGACACCCGCAACGCTTTCGAGCTGGAATCGCCAGGACACCACCTGGATGCTGGGCCTGTTTGGCACGGCGATTGGTGCGGGCACCCTGTTTTTACCGATCAACGCGGGCCTGGGCGGTTTCTGGCCGCTGCTGGTGCTGGCGCTGCTGGCGTTCCCGATGACCTTCTACGCACACCGCGGCCTGACCCGCTTCGTGCTGTCCGGCCGTGAAGGCGCGGACATCACCGAAGTGGTGGAAGAGCATTTCGGTCTCAAGGCCGGCGCGTTGATCACCTTGCTGTACTTCTTCGCGATCTTCCCGATCCTGTTGATCTACAGCGTGGCCCTGACCAACACCGTGGGCAGCTTCCTCGAACACCAGTTGCACATCATGCCGCCACCGCGTGCGGTCCTGTCGTTGGTGCTGATCCTCGGCCTGCTGGCCGTGGTGCGCTGCGGTGAGCAGGTGATCGTCAAGGCCATGAGCCTGATGGTCTACCCGTTCATCGTCGCGCTGCTGTTCCTGGCGGTGTTCCTGATTCCGCACTGGAACGGCGGCATCCTCAGCACGGCCAGCACGCTGCCTGAGCCGTCGGCGTTGCTGCACACCCTGTGGCTGGCGATTCCGGTGATGGTGTTCTCGTTCAACCATTCGCCGATCATCTCGGCGTTCGCCGTGGACCAGAAGCGTCGTTACGGCGAGCACGCCGAAGAACGCAGCTCGCAGATCCTGTCCCGGGCCCACGCCTTGATGGTGGTGATGGTGCTGTTCTTCGTGTTCAGCTGCGTGCTGACCCTGTCGCCGGCACAACTGGCCGAGGCGAAAGCACAGAACCTGTCGATCCTGTCGTACCTGGCCAACCACTTCAGCAACCCGACCATCGCCTTCGCGGCGCCGTTGATTGCCTTCGTGGCCATCTCCAAGTCGTTCCTGGGCCACTACATAGGCGCCAGTGAAGGTCTCAAGGGCCTGATCGTCAAGAGCGGCAAGCGTCCGGCGGCCAAGACCCTGGACCGCATCGTGGCGGCATTCATGCTGGTGGTGTGCTGGATCGTCGCCACACTGAACCCGAGCATCCTCGGCATGATCGAAACCCTGGGTGGCCCGGTGATCGCGGCGATCCTGTTCCTGATGCCGATGTATGCGATCCGCAAGGTGCCGGCGATGGCGCGTTATCGTGGCCAGGCTTCCAATGTGTTTGTAGTTGCAGTGGGTCTGGTGGCGATTTCGGCGTTGATCTACTCATTGAGCGCGTAATGTAAAGATCAAGAGATCGCAGCCTGCGGCAGCTCCTACAGGGCTCACTTGTCCCTGCAGGAGCTGCCGCAGGCCGCGATCTTTTTGATTCAAGGTATAAAAAAACGCCGCCCCTCTCACGAGGGGCGGCGTTTTTCATTGCGTTGCAGCGTTAGGCTTGAACGACCGGGATGTTGGCGTTCGCAGCAGCTTCACGGAACTCGGCAATCTGGTCGAAGGACAGATAGCGGTAGACATCGGCCGCCATGCTGTCGATCTTGCCAGCGTACTCCATGTACTCCTCGACGGTCGGCAGGCGACCCAGGATGGAAGCCACGGACGCCAGCTCAGCCGAAGCCAGGTAGACGTTCGCGCCGTCACCCAGACGGTTCGGGAAGTTACGGGTCGAAGTCGACACAACAGTCGAGTTCGGCTCTACACGTGCCTGGTTACCCATGCACAGCGAGCAGCCCGGCATTTCCATGCGCGCGCCAGCCTTGCCGTAGATGCCGTAGTAGCCTTCTTCGGTCAGCTGGTGAGCGTCCATCTTGGTCGGCGGCGACAGCCACAGACGGGTTGGCAGCTGACCCTTGACCTGTTCCAGCAACTTGCCGGCAGCGCGGAAGTGGCCGATGTTGGTCATGCAGGAACCGATGAACACTTCGTCGATCTTCTCGCCAGCAACGCTGGAGAGCAGGCGAGCGTCGTCCGGGTCGTTCGGAGCGCAGAGTACTGGCTCCTTGATGTCGGCCAGGTCGATCTCGATGATTTCGGCGTACTCGGCGTCCTTGTCCGCTTCCATCAGTTCAGGGTTGGCCAGCCAGGCTTCCATCGCCTGGGCACGACGCTCCAGGGTACGGGCATCGCCGTAGCCTTCGCCGATCATCCAGCGCAGCAGGGTGATGTTGGACTGCAGGTATTCAGCGATCGACTCTTTCGACAGCTGGATGGTGCAACCGGCAGCCGAACGTTCAGCCGAGGCGTCGGACAGTTCGAACGCTTGCTCGACGGTCAGCTTAGGCAGGCCTTCGATCTCCAGGATGCGACCGGAGAAGGCGTTTTTCTTGCCTTTCTTCTCTACGGTCAACAGGCCAGCCTGGATCGCGTAGTAAGGAATGGCGTGAACCAGGTCACGCAGGGTGACGCCTGGCTGCAGTTCGCCCTTGAAGCGAACCAGCACCGACTCAGGCATGTCCAGCGGCATGACGCCAGTGGCGGCGGCGAACGCCACCAGGCCGGAACCGGCCGGGAACGAGATGCCGATCGGGAAACGGGTGTGGGAGTCACCACCGGTACCGACGGTGTCTGGCAGCAGCATGCGGTTCAGCCACGAGTGGATGATGCCGTCGCCCGGACGCAGGGAAACGCCGCCGCGGGTCATGATGAAGTCAGGCAGGGTGTGGTGGGTGGTCACGTCGATCGGCTTTGGATATGCCGCGGTGTGGCAGAAGGACTGCATCACCAGGTCGGTCGAGAAGCCCAGGCACGCCAGGTCTTTCAGTTCGTCACGGGTCATTGGACCGGTGGTGTCCTGGGAACCCACGGTGGTCATCTTCGGTTCGCAGTAGGTGCC
Source organism: Pseudomonas sp. PLMAX (assembly GCF_046042685.1). Taxonomy (NCBI): domain Bacteria; kingdom Pseudomonadati; phylum Pseudomonadota; class Gammaproteobacteria; order Pseudomonadales; family Pseudomonadaceae; genus Pseudomonas; species Pseudomonas sp. PLMAX. The sequence continues at coordinate 3,362,982 of NZ_CP064949.1, forward strand.
CGGACGAACGCCGGTCACGCCGCAAGCCTTGCCGACCATTTTCTGCGCCAGGGTGAAACCCTTGGTGCTTTCAGCCGGAGCTTCTGGCTTCTTGAACAGGGTCGAAGGTGGCAGGCCCAGCTCGGTACGAGCCTTCTCGGTCAGGCCACGGCCGATGATCAGCGGGATACGGCCGCCAGCACGGACTTCGTCCAACAGCACCGGGGTCTTCATTTCGAAGGTGGTCAGGACTTCGTCGGTGCCGTGCTTGCAGACTTTGCCAGCATGAGGGTACAGGTCGATCACGTCGCCCATGTTCATGTTGGAAACGTCAAATTCGATTGGCAGTGCGCCGGCATCTTCCATGGTGTTGTAGAAGATCGGAGCGATCTTGTTGCCGAAGCAGAAACCGCCGGCACGCTTGTTCGGCACGTAAGGAACGTCGTCGCCGAAGAACCACAGCACCGAGTTGGTCGCCGATTTACGCGAAGAACCGGTACCGACCACGTCGCCCACGTAGGCGATCGGGAAGCCGGCGTTGCGCATTTCTTCGATCTGCTTCATCGGACCGGTGACGCCTTGTGCGTCCGGCACGATGCCGTCGCGCGCCATTTTCAGCATGGCCAGGGCGTGCAACGGGATGTCCGGACGGGACCAGGCATCCGGAGCAGGGGACAGGTCGTCGGTGTTGGTTTCGCCGGAGACCTTGAACACGCGCAGGCTGATCTTGTCGGCCAGCACCGGGCGTTTCACGAACCACTCGCCGTCAGCCCAGGATTGCAGCACGCCTTTGGCGTGTACATTGCCGTTCTTGGCTTTTTCAGCGACGTCGTGGAAGGCATCGAACATCAGCAGGGTGTGCTTGAGTTCTTCGGCGGCCACTGGCGCCAGTTCGGCGTCGTCCAGCAGGTTCACCAGGGTCACGATGTTGTAGCCGCCCTGCATGGTGCCGAGCAGTTCAACAGCGCGCTTCTTGTCGATCAGGGGGGAGGTGGCTTCGCCTTTGGCGATGGCGGACAGGAAGCCGGCCTTGACATAGGCTGCTTCGTCCACTCCAGGCGGAACGCGATTGGTGATCAGGTCAACGAGGAATGCTTCTTCGCCAGCCGGGGGATTCTTCAGCAGCTCGACCAGGCCTGCAGTTTGTTCGGCGTTTAGCGGCTGGGGAACGATACCCAGTGCTGCGCGCTCTTCGATATGTTTGCGGTAGGCTTCAAGCACAGTTATTACCCTCATCAGTGGTCCCAAATGGGTGTCCGGGACGCTCATCCCGAAATTGCCGTACTCATGCGCTGCATGGCGTTGTGAGCCACTTAGCCAGAATTACCGACAATTCCTTACAGAAGCTGCTTTCAAAGTTTTACGCCTGCAGAACGGGAGCTGATGAGGGTTGGCGCTGGGCTTTTCCCCGCTGGAAAAACCCTTCGCCAACACCGCTCTGAAGGAACGACTGTGCTCGTGACGCTTTGAAAACAGCTTCTAACGGACATTGGCGCCTAAAAAGGCAGGCTGATTCTACGGCAAAAAAAAATTAAAGGTAAGTTGGCTCATGAAACTTTGAGGGGTGATCAATGTTAGACAAAGGGCTAACATGCCATCCTGTTTTGCTTTTCGCGTTCTGCCTACCTATGCCCAATCAGACCATCAAGACCCCCTGCGTCGGCCTTTGCTCCACTGTTTACGGTGATCTGGTGTGCCGTGGCTGCAAGCGTTTCCACCACGAAGTGATCCGCTGGAACGGCTACAACGAGGAAGAAAAACGCGCCGTATGGCTGCGTCTTGAGCAGTTGTTGTCCCAGGTGATGGCCGCCAAGGTGGAAATTTTCGACCCGGCGCTGCTCAGGACGCAGCTGGAACAGCGCAAGATCCGCTTCGTGCCGCATCAGTCCGAGTATTGCTGGGCCTACCAGCTGATCGCCCGGGGCGCCCGGGTGATCAACAATCTGGAAGCCTACGGGATGGTGCTGTTGCCGGAATTTCGCGACTGGAACCTGCCGGAATTGCGCGATGCCATTGATCGGGAATTCTTCCTGCTCTCCGAGGCGCACTATCAGCGCTACATTGCGCCAGGGTTCCTCAAAGACGCCTTTGGCGCCTGAAAGATCGCAGCCTGCGGCAGCTCCTACAGGGAAATGCGTTCACCTTGTAGGAGCTGCCGAAGGCTGCGATCTTTTGATCTTCAAATCAATGTTTCACCGCCAACTCCTCCAGGTGGTCCTCAACCTCCTGCGGCTTGAGCACCAGCACATCGCTCTCCACCGCATCGAGCACCACTTCCGCGGTATTGCCGATCAAGGTCCCTGACAACCCGGTGCGCGCCACTGTGCCGATCACCGTCACGGCCGCCTGCAGTTTGTGCACCATGAACGGAATCAATACATCCGCCGGGCCTTCGGCGATGTGCAGGTGTTCGTTGTCGATGTCGAATTCCGCCTGGAACGCCCGGCACTGTTCGCGATAGCGCGCCTCGATGGTTTCGCTGAGCTGCAACGTCGGGTCGGCCGCTGACAGCATGGGCGATGGATGAGCACTGATCACATGCAGATGCGCCTTGGCCAGGCTGGCGATGTCATAGCCGTAATCGATGATGGTGTCGTGCAAATGGCGGTGCTCACTTTCCATATTGCCAACGTCGACGGCCGCCAGGATTACTTTGTCCTTCCAGGAACCGGAGGTTTTCACCAGCAGTACCGGGGTAGGGCAGGCGCGCAGCAGTTTCCAGTCCACCGGCGTCAGCAGGGCCTTTTTCAGCGAACTGTCGGGGAAGTGCTGCTTGATCACCAGCCCGCAGCCTTCCGCCTGCTGCACGTCGACGATGGTTTCGTGCAGGCTCTGGTTCCAGGCCTGCTCGGTGGTGACGTTGTAACCGTCTTCCAGCAACGCCGCCTTGAGCACGCTGAGCATGGCGCTGTGATCGTGCTTGGGATCACAGACCAGCAGGTGCAGGTGTGCCTGGGTCACGCCAGCAATCAGTTTGGCGCGTTTGAGTGCCAGGCTTTCCGAATGCTCGGGGTCGATGACCACCAGGATGCTGCGAATGGCTTGCATGATCGGGATCTCCTGAAAATGAAAAAGCATGGCGTTGCACAACTATAGTTGCTGCGCGACATTCGGTGACTTGATGCATATCAACGGTAGTGGCTGGTGGTCTGCGGGCAGGCCGGTATAATCGGCGCCCTTCGATTTATACCTATTTTTCCGTGAGCCCCATGATCCTTCCCGAAATTCACGAGTTCCTCGGCTGCCGCACCCCTGACGGCTGGGTTCAAGCCGCGCTGGCCGATCAGGAAACCCTGCTGATCGACCACAAGAACTGCGAATTCAAGGCCGCCAGCACGGCGTTGAGCCTGATTGCCAAGTATCACTCCCATGTCGAATTGATCAACATGATGTCGCGCCTGGCCCGGGAAGAGCTGGTGCACCATGAGCAGGTCATGCGCCTGATGAAAAAACGCAAGATCGAGTTGCGTCAGCTGTCCGCCGGGCGTTACGCCTCGGGGCTGCGCAAGGTGGTGCGCAGTCACGAGCCGGTGAAACTGGTTGATACCCTGGTGGTTGGCGCATTCATCGAGGCCCGCAGTTGTGAGCGTTTTGAGGCACTGGTGCCGCATCTGGACGACGAACTGGGCAAGTTCTACTTCGGCCTGCTCAAGAGCGAGGCCCGGCATTTCCAGGGGTACCTGAAGCTGGCCTATCAGTACGGGGACGCCAAGGACATCGCCCAGGTGATCGACAAGGTCCGCGCCGCAGAGCAGGACTTGATCGAGTCGCCGGATGTGGAATTTCGTTTCCACAGTGGTGTGCCCGCACTATCAGCGGCTTAAACCCAGACGTTCATGCCACTCGGCGATGGACTCCTCGGGATAAACATCAAACTGTTTATCCCCCGGCCGCACCTCGGCTTCCACCCAGGGCGCACTGGAACTGAGCATCAAGTGCGTATGCTCCGGCGGCACCGGCAGCGGTGTATCGATGGCCGACGCAAACGGATGGATCAACTCGGGCCACTCTGGGCTGAACAGCCACAATCCCGAACCGCAGACCGAGCAAAAATGCCGCTCAGCGCTGCTGCGATGAGCGCGTTTCTCGCCTTCGCCCTTGAGCAGGGCATGGTAGATCGCGATGTTCTTGCGCCCACGTACTTTGAGGCTGTTGGCGTCACCGGCGATGTTGATCGCATAACCGCCACCGCCCTGGGTCTTGCGGCAAATCGAGCAATAGCAGCGCTGGTACGGGTAGGGGTGGGCGCTGGTGAGGCTGAACGACACCGCGCCGCAATGGCAGGAACCTTCGAGTTGCATGAGAACCTCCGGCTGTCTTGAGCGAGCTCAAGACAGCCTAGACCCTCAGCGCGCCTCGACCGGCACCGAGCATCGCGAATCCCTCCGATTGAGGATTGACCATGCACCTCAACTCCGGGGGCGTCATCGACCATTAGCTGGGGTGATGGGCAGTTGGGTGAGCGGTGAATGGGCTGAAGTCTTCGCGAGCAAGCCCGCTCCCACAGGGAACACCGCAGATCAACTGTGGGAGCGGGCTTGCTCGCGAAAAACGATAACGCGGTCCTACTGGACGCCCACGATCCACCGGGTCAGCATGAGCGCCTCGAACCCCGGACCCGACCCGATGCGACGATTACCCTCCCTGGCCGCCCTGCGAACCTTCGAATGCGCCGCCCGCCACGCCCATTTCGGCCGGGCGGCGGCGGAGCTGTGCGTCACCGACAGCGCCGTCAGCCACCAGATCCGCCAGCTGGAAGAACAGCTTGGTGTGTCGTTGTTCGTCCGTGAAGGCCGGCAGATTCGCCCGACCATGGCCGCTGGCCGGCTGATGCAAAGCCTGCAACAAGCCTTCGAGCTGATCGGCGATGCCTGCGACGAGCTTCGCGATCCATCGTCCCTGGCGGTCTTGCGCCTGGCGGTCACCGCTGAACTCGCGCAGAAATGGTTGATGAGTCGTCTCACTGATTTTTACGCGCGTTATCCGCACATCACCTTGCACCTTTACGAGCAACCGATCGACGCCACGGCGCCGGGCGAGGACATCGACCTGGCGATCACCTATGGCACCGGTCCCGTGGACAGCAGTGCCTATTTCGTCCGGCCCTTGCCGGCGTTGCAGTTTTTCCCGGTGTGCAGTCCCGGGCTGTTCAACCAGGGCACCCTGAAAAACCCCAGGGACCTGGCGCGCCACTGCCTGCTGCACGACGATCAGGACGGCAAGACCTGGACCGCGTGGCTCACCAGCCATGCCGGTGATCAGCGCCCCGAACGGCAACTGTACTTCGCCCACGCCGGCTTGGCTCTGGAAGCCGCGGCCCAAGGGCAGGGCGTGGCCATGGGCGATAACCTGACGGCCCAGGAAGATCTGCTCAGCGGTCGCCTGGTCCGTCCTTTCACCTCAAGCATGACCGCCCTGGGTCAATACGCGCTGGTGTGTGAGCGCGTGCGCCTGGAGCGGCCAGCGGTCACGCAGATGCTGGAATGGTTCAACGATCAACTGATCGATTGATGAATTTAATTCAAGTATTCCGAAATAATCATCGTTGGCGAGCAGAGGGCCGGCCACCTTAGCCTGTGGTCATTCCAATGCCCACTGATGAGGTTTGCCCATGGCTCGTTTGCTCGATTCCACGCCTAAATCCGACGGCTTCCGTTTGCCCGGAGAATTCGAAGCCAAGTCCGGCTGCTGGCTCGGCTGGCCGGAGCGCACCGATGTCTGGCGCAATGGTGCCAAGCCGGCACAGAAAGTCTGGGTGCAGATCGTCAGCGCCATCGCCCAGAGTGAACCGGTCACCGTCTGCGCCTCGGCCGCGCAATTCGCCACCGCCCGCCGACAATTGCCGCCGCAGGTACGGGTGGTGGAAATGACCTGCAACGACACCTGGTTTCGCGACAGCGGGCCGTGCTTTGTGGTCAATGACCAGAGCGGCGAAGTGCGCGGCGTCGACTTCGAGTTCAACGCCTACGGCGGCCTCGACGGCGGCTTGTACTACCCCTGGGACAAGGACGACCAGATCGCCAGCAAAATCCTCGAAATCGAACGCTTCGATCGCTATCGCGCGCCGTTGATTGCCGAACTCGGCGGCATCCAGAGCAACGGCCAGGGCAGCATCCTCACCACCGAGCAATGCCTGCTCAACCGTAATCGCAACCAGCACCTGGGCAAGGACGAAGTCACTCGCCGCTTGACCGATTACCTCGGCGCCGAACAGGTCATCTGGCTGCCACGGGGGTGCAAGTTCGACGAAACCGACGGCCACGTCGACGATCTGGCGTGCTTCGTACGTCCCGGTGAAGTGGTGTTGCAATGGACCGACAATCGCGACGACCCGCAGTGGGAAATCTACCAGGAGGCCTACGACATCCTGCGCAGTACCCGCGACAGTCGTGGTCGCGAGTTGATCGTGCACAAGCTGCCACAACCGGACGTGCTGGAGTGGACCCTGGAGGAGGCCGAGGGCCTGGATCAGCAGGACAGCACCCATACACGTCAGGCGGGTACGAAAATCTGCGCCTCCTATATCAATTACTACGCCGGTAACACCTCGATCGTGGTACCGCTGTTTGGCGACCGCAATGATCAGGTCGCGCTGGCGACCCTGGCCGAACTGTTCCCCCGGCACAAGATCGTCGGCATCGAAAACTCCCGGGAAATTCTCCTGGGCGGCGGCAACGTAGCCTGCATCACCATGCCGCAGTACGCCGGCAAAGGAGTTTAAAAAATGGGCCTGCACAAACTGACCCAAGCGTTAATGCTGGTGCTTGCACCCCTGTGTGTGCAGGCCGCCGACACCCCCAAACCGGTGGTGAACCTGTACATCTGGGGCGAGTACCTGGCCCCGGACACGCTGACCAACTTCGAGAAAAAAACCGGTATCCGTGTCGTCGCCGATCACTTCGACTCCCTGGAAACCGTCGAGACCAAACTGCTCACCGGTCGTAGCGGTTATGACCTGGTGTTGACGGCGGGACAGCATCTGTCCCGGGCGATCCAGAGCGGTGCCATCCAGACCCTGGACAGGCAGCAAATACCGCACTTCGCCGGAGTCGGCGAAGAGTTCCGCCAGCACATGGCGGTGTTCGATCCGGGGAACCGTTATGCCGGGATCTACGCCTGGGGCACCACTGGGGTGGGATATCAGGAAGAGGCGGTGAAGCAGCGCCTGGCCGATGCGCCAACCGACAGCTGGGCCATGCTGTTCGACCCGGCGGTGGTGGCGAAATTCGCCGATTGCGGGGTCAGCCTGCTCAACGATCCCAATGAAGTGTTCGCTGCCGTGATGAAGTACATGGGCCTGGACATCAACCGCCAGAGCCTCGATGACCTGAAACTGGCCGAGCAGCAACTGGCGAAGATCCGTCCGTACATTCGCTACTTCGACAATGACCTGAACATCAGCGACCTGGCCAACGGCAATACCTGCGTGGCGATGTCGTGGAATGGCAACGTGGCCATTGCGGCGGGGCAGGCGCAAGCGGCTAGCAAACCGTTTTCGTTGCAGTACCGGATACCCAGGGAGGGTACGCTGATCTGGTTCGATGCCATGGTCATCCCCAAGGACGCCCCGCATCCCGAGGCAGGGCTGGCCTTGATGGATTACCTGATGACACCTGAAGTGATCGCGCCGATCACCGACACCATCCACTACGCCAATGCGATCACGGCGGCGGATACCTTGATCGACCCGGCGATCCGCAATGATCCGGGGACCTATCCGGCGCAGGCGGTGCGGGCTTCGTTGTACAGCAAGAATGACAATGGCAAGGCGTTCAACAAGGCGTTGATCCGGGCGTTTACACGGTTGAAATCAGGGTTGTGATTGCTGACGTCTTCGCGAGCAAGCCCGCTCCCACATTTATCCGAGTTTCATCAGAAGAACGCGGTCAAATGTGGGAGCGGGCTTGCTCGCGAAGAACGATAACGCGATCTACCTGTTAGGCACCCGCCACAAATACCAGGCAGCCACAGTCCGATACGGACTCCACGCCAACCCGATCTCTATCATCTGCTTGCGCGTCGGCTGCACCTCAAGCCCCTTGAGCCGTCGATAGCCCTCGCGCACGCCAAAGTCATCGGCCGGCAAAATGTCCGGCCGCTCCAGGCTATAGATCAGCAGCATTTCCACGGTCCAGCGACCCACGCCGCGCAGGGTGACCAGGCGCTCGATCAGCGCTTCATCGTCCATCGCCAGCGCTGTGGCGTAATCCGGTACTACGCCATCGAGCGCCGCCTGGGCGATGCCCTGGATGGTCGCAATCTTGCTGGCGGAAAAGCCGCAACTGCGCAGTCGATCAAAATCTGTCGCCACGATCTGCTCAGGCCGCGGAAACGCCACCGAGGGGTACAGCGCCAGCAATCGACCGACAATCGCATCCCCGGCCCTGGCGTGCAGTTGCTGGTAGGCAATCGCCCGCACCAGCGACTCATAGGGATCGCGGGCGGCGTGGGGTTGATGCAGGCACGGGCCGACAGCGTCGATGTGCCGACGCCAGTCGTCATCCAGATTTGCCAGCCATTGGCTGGCCAGGCGGTAGGGGTCAGGCATGAAGGATCCTTGGCGGGGCTGGGCGAACGCAGCCTGTGATCAGAAGGCCAATTGCTCGGTGATCTGCACCGCCGCCTTTTCCAGCCTGAGCAGGAACGCCTTGCGCGGCTGGCCTCCAGCGTAGCCGGTCAGCGAGCCATCGGCGCCGATCACCCGATGGCAGGGTACGATGATCGAAAGGCGGTTGTGACCGTTGGCCAGGCCGACGGCGCGGCTGGCGCCGGGTTTGCCCAGGGTGGCGGCAATCGCGCCGTAGGTGGTGGTGTGGCCGTAGGGGATGTGGGCCAGCTCGGCCCAGACCTGGCGGGAGAACTCGCTGCCGGGCATGTGCAGGGGGACGCTGAATTCAGTACGCTCGCCGGCGAAATACTCGGTCAGTTGCTCTTCGACTTGCTGCAAATGCCCGTTGTGTCCCGGCGCCACGGCATAACCATGGCGACTTTGCAGGCTTTGCACTTCGCGGGTCAGCGAAGGCTGGTCGAGAAATTCCAGGAGCACCAGCCCACGGCGCTCGGCCATGGCGATCATCGGCCCCAGCGGCGTCGTCAACCGGGTGAACAGCAGCGGCTCACTGTTGGCGGCGCGTCCCGGGGTGATGTGGAAGGACTTTTGAAACGCATCGCGAAAGCCGCTCAGGGATTCGTAGCCTGAGTCGAACGCGGCGCTGTCGATCGAGTCCCCCTGTTTGATGCCGCCCAATGCCATGCCCAAGCGGCGGGTGCGCAGCCAGGCGTGGAAAGTCATGCCGAAATGCTGCTTGAACCAGCGCCGCAGTTTCAGCGGTTCGATGCCTTCGGCCTGCAATTGGGCGTCGGTCCAGCGAATGTCCGGATCAAGGTCTACCGATTTAAGCAGCTTCTGCACCCAGTCCGGCGCAATCGCGGCGGCGTCCATGGGTTTGCATCGCAGGCAGGCTCGGTAGCCCGCCGCCAGGCACTCGTCGGCGTGAGCGAAGAACTCGACGTTCTCCGGTTTCGGGCTGCGTGCGGTGCAACCGGGGCGGCAGAAGATCCCGGTGGTCTTGACCGCAGTAAAAAACACCCCTTCGTAGGTGGTGTCTCGTTCGAGCATGGCGCGGACCATCTCGGCGTGGGGCGGAAGCAGTGTGTGTGGTAGGTTCATGGGCGAAGCATAGAACGGGGCAGGGACAGTCTCCACCGGAAAATGAACAGAGAATTCCGGTTTTGCAATGACCTGTAGGAGCTGCCGAAGGCTGCGATCTTTTGATCTTGATCTTGAAAAAAAAGATCAAAAGATCGCAGCCTTCGGCAGCTCCTACAAGGGTAACCTTTTCAGTTTCAGGGCTCGCGATCCGCCAGTTCTTCCAGCAGATCCGCCGAGGGCGTGAAAAACAAGCCACCAGTGACAGCGGTGCTGAAATCCAGCAAGCGGTCGTAATTACCCGCAGGCTTGCCGACAAACATGTTCTCGAGCATCTGTTCCAGCGGATCGGGCGAGCGCGCATAGCCGATGAAATAGGTGCCGAATTCTCCCGCACCGGGCCGCCCGAACGGCATGTTGTCGCGCAGGATCTTCACTTCTTCCCCATCTTTGGTGATGGTCGTCAGGGCACTGTGGGAATTGTCCGGTTTGACCGAGTCGTCGAGTTCGATATCCGACAGTTTGGTGCGCCCGATAATGCGCTCCTGCGCCTCGACGGATAACGCGTTCCAGGCATTCATTTTGTGCAGGTACTTCTGCACCAGCACATAGCTGCCTCCGCTGAATCCAGGGTCTTCATCGCCGACAATCGTGAAGCCGACAGCCTTGCGCCCGACGGGGTTTTCGGTGCCATCGACAAAGCCGATGATGCTGCGCATGTCGAAATAGCGGAACCCCTGGACTTCATCGACGACCGCAACCGCACCGTCAAGCGCCGAGAGCAGTTGCGTCGCCAGTTCGAAGCACAAGTCCATATGTTCAGCGCGGATGTGCAGCAGGAGGTCGCCAGGGGTGGAAATGGCGCGACGTTCCTCCGATCCGAATTCGCGGAAGCCGTGCAGCGCGGCGGGGCGCGGGTGGCCAAACAAGGTGTCCCAAGCGGTGGAGCCGAAGCCACAGATGCACGACAGGTTCCCGGCGGGAACGCGTTTGCCCACCGAGCGCGTGAGAGCTGCGACGTCTGCACACCAGCCCCGCACTTTGCTCGCGGCTTCACTGCCGGGAACCAGGGTTGCCACGATGAAGATCGCGCTGCGGGTGATGGGGCTGCAGATGGCCTGAGCGTCCGGCGTAGATTGATCCATTGGCATGCGCCCCATGAGCGGTAGTTGATTCAGGCCCGACGCGCCATCAGCAACACTGAAGCCGCCGCCGACAACAAACCCGCGCAGAAGCGATTGAACAGCCGCTTGCCCGACGGTTTGGCAAACCAGCGGCGCATGTGCAGGCCCATGTAAGCGTAGGCGCCGATGGCGATCCATTCCAGGATCAGAAACAGTGCTCCCAGCAGGGCGAATTGTGGCGTGATCGCGAGGGTCGGATCGACAAATTGCGGCAGGAACGCGGTGAAGATCAGGATCGCCTTAGGGTTGCCGGCCGCCACCAGAAACTCCTGCCGGGCCAACGCCAGCATGCCCGCCGGCGGGGTGGTTACGGCGGTTTCTGCGCCGGGGTTGGCCCGCCACAATTGCCAGGCAAGATAAAACAAGTACGCCGCACCGAGAATCTTGATCCCGTAGAACAGCAATTCCGAGGTTTGCAGCACCACCGCCAGACCGGCCGAGGCGAGGGCGATCATTGCGGCGAACGCCAGCAAACGACCGATGCCGGCCAGGCATGCGGTGCGGTAGCCATAGCGGGTCGAGTTGCTGACCGACAGCAGGTTGTTCGGGCCTGGCGCCATGTTCAGGGCGAAGCAGGCCGGGAGAAAGAGGGAGAGGGTGGCGAGGTCCATTATCGGCTCCAGTAGCGAGGGCGATATTTTTACCACAGGTGCCGTGCGGCTTGACCCGTACAGTCGTGAACCGCAGGCACCGTACAATCAAGGGGGGCGGTAACTATTTGCCGCCAGGCGCTCCCGATTATTCCAAACGGGTCTAGCTACCTGACAGTTGTGACAGTTAAAAGCATTTCGGCGATGCGTTAAAAAGGAGTCATTACTCAATGGCCAAGTGACCGACATGACTTCGAATACTGCAACTGTAAAAACTTTTGCCGCAGTGACAATCCCGGCGCCGATCAAGACGCTTTTTGACGATATTGCATTTGCACACGTGGCGGCCGAGCATATCTCGGCAGCCACGAACACGCCGGTGACGATCGAAGACACGGTGACGCAGGACATGCTGGATAAAGTGACGGTGTTACGGGTGTTGAGCGGGCAGCCGAGAAGAATCACCAGCCTGCAAGGCATTGGACATCTGCGCAATTTGCAGGACCTGATGATAGAAAATCAATTGATCACTCGCCTTCCTGAAGAATTTGGGACGTTAGCAAAGTTGACGTCGGCGCATTTCGTCAACAACTCAATCAAATCAATTCCGGAGTGGATCGGCAATCTCAACAACCTGACCAGCCTGAATCTGAGTTCTCAGTCACCGCGGGGCATTCTCAGAGGCGGTATTCCGGAGTCGATCGGTAACCTGATCAAACTGGAACGCTTTGACGTGGGTAATAACAATAACCTCTGCGGAAAACTACCCGATTCCCTTTCCAGGCTGATCGCCCTCAAATTCATGTTGGTGCAAAGCAACGGGTTTGAAGACATGACCGTCTTGAATGTCATGCCTTCGACCACCAGCATCAATGCCCGCAATCAAGCCTTGGGCGTTTTTGAGCTGGGCAATGTGAGGCAAAACAGTTCGATGTCCATCAGGCTGCAGAAAATATTTGAGCAGGCCCTGACGCCAGGTGACTACCTGTATGAACCGGGCGGTGTTGAAATCATTGGCAGTCCAGGTGCGTATCTCGATCAAAACCTGCGCTATGTACATTTGCCGACCAACACCCTTGGCACCTCGGAGGCGACGCTGGCTTTTCATGGGCGGCTGACCAGTGTGGGTTATCGCTACACGGTGACCGCGTAACGGCCCACGCTTTTCCAGCCTGTTAAACAAGCGGGTTAAGCGGGGGAATTTGTTGCGAACCGATAATCTACTTCGCGAATTTCTTCGCACCCGCCACACAAAGAATCACCGCCACAGTGACCGCCAGCATGCCAATGCTGACCTTTTCATGCAGCAATGTCGTCGCCAGCGCCAAGCCAAAAAACGGCTGCAGCAGTTGCAGTTGCCCCACGGCCGCAATTCCGCCCTGCGCCAGCCCGCGATACCAGAACACAAACCCGATCAGCATGCTGAAAAGGGACACGTAGGCCAGGCTGACCCAGGCTGGTGTACTGATGCTGGCAAAGGTTGCGGGCAGCCGCCACAAGGTCAATGCGGCCATGACCGGCAGTGCCAGTACCAGCGCCCAGCAAATCACTTGCCAGCCGCCCAGTGTGCGGGACAACTTCGCGCCTTCGGCATAACCGAGCCCGCAGGCCAGGATCGCCAGCAGCATCAGGATGTCACCCTGGGGTGACGCCGTCAGGCCCTGGGCGACGGCGAATCCGACCACCAGCAGGCTGCCCAGCACCGAGAAACACCAGAACACCGGCCGTGGGCGCTCGCCACCGCGCAGGACACCGAACACCGCGGTCGCCAGTGGCAGCAGGCCGACGAAGACGATGGAATGCGCGGAAGTAACGTATTGCAGCGCCAGCGCGGTCAACAGCGGAAACCCCACCACCACGCCGAGTGCCACGATCAACAAGGGCACAAGCTGATTGCGCGCGGGGCGTTTTTCCTTGAACAGCAACAGCAGGCACAGGGCCAGGATGGCTGCAAGGGTGGCGCGGGCCACCGTCAGGAACACCGGGTCGAATTCCAGCACCGCCACCCGCGTCGCAGGCAGCGAGCCACTGAAAATCACCACGCCGATCAGGCCATTGATCCATCCGCGGGCACTGCTTTCCAGCGCCGGGTTTTGCACGTTTGAAGTCCGTTCCATTTGGCTCACTCATTGTTGGGTTGCACGAAAGCCATCGTATGATTGACTATCGGTACAATCAAAAAATTGTCATGGATACATCTCGACATGCCTCGTTCCCGCTACAAAACACTGGTGGATGCATATGCCGCCGAGATCCGCGCCGGACGTTTGCCGCCCGGTACGCGTCTGCCGACTCACCGCCAATTGGCTGCTGAGCACGGCTTGGCCTTGGTCACGGCCAGCCGGGTCTATGCCGAGCTCGAGAGCATGGGCCTGGTCAGCGGCGAAACCGGGCGCGGGACCTTTATCCGGGAGACCTCATTGCCGCCGGGGCAGGGCATTTCCCAGTCGGTGGTGGCGGCAGGGATGATCGACCTCAACTTCAACTACCCGTCATTGCCCGGTCAGGCCGATCTGTTGCGTAACGCGTTGCGTCAACTCGCGCTGTCCGGTGACCTGGAGGCCCTGCTGCGCTATCAGCCCCACGCCGGGCGCCTGCATGAGCGGGCGGCATTCGCCCGTCATCTGCTCGAACGCGGCCTGAACGTACCGGCCGAACAGGTGCTGATCGTCAGTGGCGCCCAGCATGGCCTGACGGTGGCGATGATGACCCTGCTCAAGCCCGGCGATGTGATTGCCGCGGACGCCTTGACCTATCCGGGCTTCAAGACGCTGGCCGAAACCCTGCATCTTGAAGTCCTGCCCATTCCCGTCACGGACAAGGGGCCTGATTTGCCTGTCCTGGACAAACTGTGCCGGCTTCGCCCGGTGCGGGCCGTCTACTCGATGCCGACCTTGCACAATCCGTTGGGCTGGGTGCTGGACGCCGATCAGCGCGAGCATCTGGTGGCGATCGCACGCCGGCATGACCTGACGATCATCGAGGACGCGGCCTACGCTTTCCTCGCCGAAGACGTCCCGCCACCCCTGGCTGCAATGGCGCCGGAAAGAACGGTGTACGTCAGCGGTTTATCGAAGAATGTCGCCACCGGGTTGCGCGTCGGTTTTGTCGCCGCGCCGGCGCCATGGATTGCCGGATTTGAACGCACCATCATGGCGACCACCTGGAACACCCCCGGGGTGATGACGGCCATTGCCTCGGCCTGGCTCGACGACGGCACTGTCAGCAAACTCGAGGGGCAAAAGCGTGTGGACGCACAAGCCCGGCAAGCCTTGGCCCGTGAGGTGCTGGCGGGACTCAGGACCATCAGCCATCCGTCTTCGTATTTCATCTGGCTGCCCTTGGCCGAGGACGCCCGGGCCGACCAGATCGCCATGGCGTTGATGCGCGAGCAGGTGTCGGTGTCGCCCGCCGAACCCTTTGCGATTAGCCCCCATGTCCCCCACGCGATACGTCTGGCGCTGGGCTCGGTGGACATGGTCGCGCTGCGCCAGGCGTTGGTGAAGGTGAAGAAGGTGGTCGACTATTACTCATAGCCCAGGGCAGTTTTCTTCAATACGCGCAGCACAGGGCTCCTTACATTGACGCCTGGTTCAACTGACTGAGCAGGTGTGCAAATGAGTTTGATCATGTCCATGGCGGCGTTTGCGTTGGCCGCTTCCATCACGCCGGGGCCCGTGAATATCGTGGCCCTGGGTTCGGGGGCGCGCTTCGGCTTTCGCGCCAGTCAGCGCCATGTGGCCGGGGCGACGCTGGGCTTCGTGTTGCTGCTGGTGCTGATGGGGCTGGGGTTGCATGAACTGTTGCTGCTGTGGCCGGCAATGACCCAGGTCGTGCAGTGGGCCGGGGTGGCGTTCCTGTTGTACATGGCGTTCAAGCTGGCCGCCGACGACGGGCAACTGCAGGCAAAGGATTCGAGCCGCGCGCCGTCGATGCTGTACGGCGCGGTCATGCAATGGCTCAACCCGAAAGCCTGGCTGGCCTGCGTGGCCGGCATGGGCGCCTTCGTCGCCGATGGCGAGGCCCGCCTGGTGTGGCAGTTCGCGGCGGTGTACCTGGTGATTTGCTACCTGTCGGTCGGTTGCTGGGCCTACGCCGGGACGTTTTTGCGTGGCTACCTGAACAATCCGGCGGGCATGCGCTTGTTCAATCGGGGCATGGCGTTGTTGTTGGCGGTGAGTGCGGTGTATCTGTTGGTGCCTTAATCAACCGCGATACTGCCCTGGCGTTGCCGCCAGATGCTGCTTGAACGCCCGTTGGAAATGCGCCTGATCGGCAAATCCTGCTTCCAGCGCCACGTCGGCGATCAGCTTGCCATTGCGCAGTTGATCCCGGGCGAACTGGATGCGGCGGTTGACCAGGAAGGCGTGGGGTGTCATGCCGTAATGCTGCTTGAAGGCGCGGATCAGGTAGGACGGCGACAATTGCGCCGCCTGGCAGATGTCTTCGAGCTTGAGCATCTGCGTGCAGTGCTCGCGAATGAAGTCGGCGGCGCGCTCAAGCTTGAAGTTGGGCTCGCGCAGCGGTTGTTCGGTCGGGTTCAGGCGTAGCTGCACTTCGGTGAAAAACTCCACCGCAGCGCTGTGTTTACACATCACGTCTTGCTGCTCGTCGACCAGCACCTGATACAAAGCCTGCAAACCCATGAAGAGGCCAGGGTCTGCGGTATGGGTGACCGCGAACCGGCGAAACGCCAGATCGTTGCTCAAGCCCAGCTGATGCTGCAAGTCGGTGAGCCATGGGCTGTCGACATACAGCATCAGGTACGACCAGGGCTGATCGTCGATCGGATTGCAGGCATGCACATCACCGGGGTTCATCAGCACCACGGTGCCGGCACAAACCTCGGAGTTCGATTGCTCATGGACATAGGTACTGCGCCCGGCGGTGATCGCACCGATGGAAAAGTGCTCGTGGGCATGCCGGGTGTAACAGACCTCACGCCCGTCGGCGATGGAGCGGGCTTCGATGAAGGGCAGGGCATCATCGCGCCAGAAGCGCGGGGCCTTGTCGGTGTCCCTGGGTGTCGCGGGCTTCATGGTCAATCCTTGGCAGATCAGCGCCACAGTGTATTAGTTCTCGCCGTTGAAGGCTCGTTGCAGCTCGGCGATATCGAGTTTTTTCATGTGCATCATCGCCAGCATGGCGCGTTGGGATTTTACCGTGTCGGGGTCCTTGATCATCTCCATCATCGCCACCGGGACGATCTGCCAGGACACGCCGAATTTGTCCTTGAGCCAGCCGCATTGCTGTGCCTCGACAGGCCCGCCGGCGGACAGGCGTCCCCAGAAGTGGTCGACTTCCTCCTGGGTCTGGCAGTTGACCTGGAACGAGATCGCTTCGTTGAAGATGAAGTTCGGGCCACCGTTGAGGCCGGTGAACGTCTGCCCGTCGAGTTCGAAACTGACCGTCATGACCGAGCCGACTTCCCGGCCATGGAATTCCTTTCCGGCCTCGCCGTAGTGAGTGATGGCGGTGATTTTCGAGTGATCGAAGATCGCACAGTAGAACTTCGCGGCCTCTTCGGCCTGACCATCGAACCACAGGCAGGGTGTGAGTTTTTGCACGTGTAGCATGGCGGGTCTCCTTGGCAGGTTTTTGCATGCTGGACTATCAGCGTAGCTAGCCTGCGGCGGTCTGGCCGAGCCGTAGATCGCCGGGAGTGTAAGGATTTTCTACAAAGTGGAGTCTTAATGACCAAGCCTTGTGTCATATCGACTATTTTTAGCGCGAGTCGTTATGACACGTACGAGCTCAGATACCTGATTTGTAAGGGCTAAATATCTGGCACGAGACTTGATGGATGAAACGTACAACTGAACTGCTTCAGGAGTACGGAAAATGTTCCATTTCTTCAGCAATGCTCAGAACGTCCTGCACCTTTCCAGCCGAGTGCTCGGCGTCGGCCTGGCCATGTTGCTGGCAGGCATCTACGGCGCTTACCTGTATGCCGGTCACCTGTCGATCGTGGCGCTGGTGGCGTTGCACGCCATGACCATCATCGGACCGACCCTGCTGAAAATCGGCTACGTCATGCGCCTGCTGGCCCAGCACTGGTTGAGCAAACCTCAGCGCGTGGCGCTGGCCTGATGCGCAAACTGGCCGCTACTCCCGTCTTCAGTCTTGGATTTCGCCCGTTCTTTCTGGCAGGTGCCGCGTTCGCCGCACTGGCAGTGGCAATCTGGGCCCTGTGGTTGTACGGCCGCTTGCCCGGCGCACAACCGCTGGGCGGTATGCTCGCCTGGCATCGGCACGAGATGCCGTTCGGGTTCGCCGTGGCCATCATCGCCGGATTCCTGCTGACGGCGGTACCGAACTGGACCGGTCGCCCGGGACTCAAGGGCTGGTCGTTGATCGGGCTGCTGCTGGTCTGGCTGGCTGCACGAACGGCTTGGTTGCTGCCGATTGCTCCCGCAGGGTTGCTGCTTGTGCAAATGCCCTTTTTGCCGTTGCTGGCCTGGGTGTTGGGGCGCGACCTGGTGGCCGCGGGCAAGCGCGACAACTATCCGATATTGCTGATGATCACTTTGCTGGCCGGCTGCCAGGCCATGACGTTGTGGGGCTCTGGGCCGATGATACGGGTTTGCAGCGGCGGGGCGTACTGGCGGCCTTGTGGCTGGTCGGCGCGCTGATGAGCGTGATTGGCGGGCGGGTGATTCCGTTCTTCATTCAGCGCGGCTTGAATCGTCCAGCACCGCCTGCGGCCAATCCATTACCCACCAGGGTACTGCTGGTGAGCGGGTTGCTGGCCGCGCTGACATTTGCCCTCGGTTTGAATGACCTGCCCAGACTCTGGCTGGCGGCGTTGTTTGTTTTGATCGGCGGTCTGCATCTGCTGCGCCTGTGGCGCTGGCATGACCGCGGTATCTGGCGCGTGCCCCTGCTGTGGTCGCTGTATCTGTCGTATGCCTGGCTGGTGGTGGCGGTGTTTGCCATGGCGCTGTGGCACGCCGGCCTGATGCCGCAACAGAGCCTGGCCACCCATGCGCTGGCGGTGGGTGGCATTGGCGGGTTGATTCTGGCGATGATCGCCCGGGTCAGCCTGGGGCACACCGGGCGGGCGCTGCGGCCTTCGAAAGCCATCGTTGCGGGGTTTGTCCTGGTGTTGATCGCAGGGGTGGTGCGGGTGTTGCTTGTGCCGTTATCCGGGTTGGGGTTGGGGGTTTCGGCGTTGTTTTGGTGTGTTGCGTTTGGGTTGTTTCTGGTGGGCTACACCTCAATTTTGCTAAGGCACAGGGTGTAGGAGCCCGCGGCGGGCTCCTGCAGAGGAACACGTACTACCCAACAACGAGGTCGAGCGTTAGCTCGCCTTGCTCTGGCTTTTGCTCTGGCTTTTGCTCTGCTTTTGATCTTGATCTTCTTGCCCCGTCGAGAGGCCGAGTGGAGGTTCTGCGCAGTGGGTAAACCGGCATGGATGCCGGTTTAGCCGCGCTGGGCCAAGGATGGCCCATCGCGGCGGGCCCACGGAGCAGGACCGGAGCGAGGGCATGCCGAGCCTTAGCGAGGCACCGAACGTCAGGGGCAAGAGCCCTTGGTTACTTGGGGCTTTTCCAAGTGACTCGCCGTAAGGGCGAAACCATAAGTGGCCGTTACCGCAGGAATGGATATGTACTCGGTCAACAAATAATAGGTCGGCTGTCAGGCCGCCATCGCCAGCAGGCTGGCTCCCACAGTAGATCGGGTACGGCCGTGAGATACGGGGCGGTTGTGAGGACGCCATCGCTGGCAAGCCAGCTCCTACAGTGGATCCGGGGTGGCCGCGAGAGATGGACGGCTTTATCGGCAATTCGGGCGGGTTTTGTGACCGGTGGTCGATACACCCCGGCCTGCCCGGCAATTTGCGCTTAGCTGAAGGGATAACCCAAAGGCGCGCGTAGGTCGTTGATCGCCAAAGCGGCGCCACCTTCAGAACACCGTGAGTCTGAGGACCTGCGCAATGCTGACCCTGAATATCAATGGCAAGGATCAGGAGCTGGACGTCCCCGCGGACATGCCGCTGCTCTGGGTCCTGCGCGACGTCGCGCACCTGACCGGCACCAAGTTCGGCTGCGGCATGGCCCAGTGCGGCGCCTGCACCGTGCACATCGACGGCACGCCTTTGCGCTCTTGCATCACACCCGCCACGGCCGTGGCCCATGGACAGAAAATACTCACCATCGAAGGCCTGTCCACCGACGGTTCGCACCCGGTGCAACAGGCCTGGGCCGAACTCGATGTGGTGCAGTGCGGTTACTGCCAGTCCGGGCAGATCATGTCGGCCGCGGCCTTGCTGGCAAAGATCCCGCAACCGACCGACAGCGATATCGACCAGGCGCTGTCGGGCAACATCTGTCGTTGCGGCACCTATCCAAGAATCCGCGCCGCGGTCAAGCGCGCGGCGCAACTGGCTTGATGGCCATGAACAGCATCGATCCGCTGTCGCGTCGTGGCTTTCTCAAGGGCAGTGCCGTGCTGGGCGGCGGGCTGGTGGTAGCTTTTGTCATCCCCGGCGCCCATCGCTTTGCCCTGGGCGCGGAAAACCAGGGCAATGTGTTCGCCCCCAATGCCTTCCTGCGCATCGGCAATGACAATAGCGTCACCGTGTTGCTCGGTCATTCGGAAATGGGCCAGGGCATATGGACCGGGCTGACCATGTTGATTGCCGAAGAACTGGACGCCGATTGGTCGAAAATCCGCGTCGAACACTCACCGGCTTCAGCCGCCGACTATGGACTTGCCGGGTTCGGCGGCATGCAGATCACCGGCGGCTCGACCTCGACCTGGATGGAGTTCGACCGTTATCGCCAGGCCGGTGCGGCGGCGCGGTTGCTGCTGGTCGAGGCCGCGGCCAAGCGTTTCAACGTCGCACCCTCGGCGATACGCACCGAGTCGGGCGTGGTGTTTGCCGGCGACCAGCAGGCCACCTATGGCGAACTGGCCGATGACGCCGGCAAGTTGCCGGTGCCGGACCCGGCGTCGATCAAGCTCAAGGAGGCCAAGGACTGGAAGATCATTGGCAAACCTACCAAGCGCCTGGATACCCCGGAGAAAATCACCGGCCGCGCCAAGTTCGGCATGGACGTGCAGTTCGACGGCCTTATGACCGCGATGGTCGCTCGTTCGCCAGTGTTCGGTGGCAGCGTCAAATCCTTTGAAGGCGCCGAGGCGCTGGCGATACCCGGTGTGCACAAAGTGGTGCAGGTGCCGACCGGCGTGGCGGTGATCGCCGATCACTATTGGGCGGCGAAACTGGGGCGCGATGCGCTGCACGTCGAGTGGGACCTGGGGCCGAACAGCGGGCTCGACAGTGAGCAATTGCTCGAGGAGTTTCGCAAGCTCGCCGCCACCCCCGGGCTGCCCGCCAGTCAGGCGGGCGATGCCCAGGCCGCACTGGCCAAGGCGACCAAGACAATCGATGCCGAGTACAGCGTGCCCTACCTGGCCCATGCGCCGATGGAGCCGCTCAACTGCACGGTGAGCATCACCCAGGACAAATGCGAGATCTGGACCGGTACGCAGTTCCAGACCCTGGACCAGATGATCGCCGGCAAGATCACCGGGCTCAAACCCGAGCAGGTGCAAATCCACACCGAGTTCCTCGGCGGCGGTTTCGGCCGGCGAGCCAACCCGACTTCGGACTTTGTCGCCGAAGCGGTGCAGGTCGCCAAGGCCGTGGGCGGGCCGGTGAAAACCGTGTGGGCGCGAGAGGATGACATCCGTGGCGGCTATTACCGCTCGGCGTTCCTGCACCAGGCGCGGGTCGGCCTCGGTGCCGATGGCCTGCCGGTGGCGTGGCAGCATGTGCTGGTCGGGCAATCGATCATGGCCGGCACCTCGCTCGAAGCCGCCATGGTCAAGAACGGTATCGACAAGACGTCCGTGGAGGGCGTGGCGGACAGTCCCTATCTGCAAGGGTTGGCCAATCATCAGGTGGAGCTGCATTCGCCCAAGACCGGCATCAGCGTGTTGTGGCTGCGTTCGGTGGGACATACCCATACCGCCTTCGTCATGGAATCGCTGATTGACGAGCTGGCCGCAGCGGCCGGCAAGGACCCGGTGGAATATCGACGCACGTTGCTCAAGGCGCATCCGCGGCATCTGGGCGTATTGAACCTGGCGGTGGAGAAGGCCAACTGGAAGGCGCCGCTGCCCGATGGCCATGCCCTGGGCGTGGCGGTGCATGAGTCATTTGGCAGTTACGTGGCGCAGGTCGCCGAAGTGTCGCAGGACAACCTGGCGATCCGTGTGCACCGGGTGGTGTGCGCGGTGGATTGCGGGATCGCGGTCAATCCGCAAAGCATCGCGGCGCAAATGGAGTCGTGCATCGCCTTCGGCCTGGGCTTCACCTTACACAGCAAACTGACGATCAAGGACGGCAGGGTGGTGCAGTCCAACTACCACGATTACCAGGTGCTGCGGCTCAACGAGATGCCGGTGGTCGAAGTGCATATCCTGCCCAGCAGCGAGAAACCCGGTGGCATCGGCGAGACGGGTGTACCACCCACGGCGCCGGCGGTGGCCAACGCGGTGTACGCCCTGACCGGGCAACGCCTGCGTGAACTGCCGCTGCAGTTGTCGGGGGTGTGAAATGAAAAGTGATATGAAGCGACATCATTGGTTGCTCGGTTCGGTGCTTCTGGTTTGCCTGTTTATCTATGCGACAGAGTTGTTCGCCGAAGACCGGGAAGCCTTGAAGGCGTTCGATACCGTGCAGCAAGTCTTCCAGAGCCCGCGTTGCCAGAATTGCCACATCCCCGGCGATTCGCCGTTGCAGTTCGACGCCGGCCTACCCCACGCGATGAACGTCGTGCGTGGCATGGACGGCAAAGGCGCGGCGGGTCTGCCTTGCGCCAGTTGCCATGCGCAAGACAATCCGCCGGCCAGTTACGGCGCCCATGCACCACCGGGTGCGCCGCATTGGAGCCTGCCACCGGCGGCCCACAAGATGGCCTGGATCGGCCTGCCCCCGGACATGTTGTGCAGCATGATCAAGGACCGTGCGAGCAATGGCGACCGCGATTTCGCCGCGCTGATCAAGCATGTCAGCGAGGACAAGCTGGTGCTGTGGGGCTGGAATCCGGGTGGTAATCGCGCACCGGTGCCGGTTCCCCACGACATTTTTGTCACTCAATTCAAGCGCTGGGCGGACGCCGGTGGGCCGTGCCCGGTAACGGGAAGCTGACCAACGGCCCGCAGACAGGGAGTCAAACCCGGAATCGAGGACTCTAAACAACATACCCACCCATGGAGTATGTGATGCTGATCTCAGGCAAACCGCACAAACCCGGTGTACGTGCAGGGACGCCACAACAGGAGCGCGAGCTGCTGCGCGATCTGGCCCGCAAAGCCGAACAGGAGTTGATCGGCGTGCAGATGGCGAGCATGGATGAGCTGACACTGCTGCCCAACCGGCACGGTTTCATTGCCCTGGCTCAGTTGGGCCTGGAGGCCTGCCAGCAACTGGAGCGGCCGGCGACGCTGTTGTTCTTCAACCTTGATGAGTTCAAACGCATCAACTATCTGTTCGGCCGCACCGAGGGCGACAACGCGCTGAAGACCTTTGCCGACGTGCTGCGTATCGGCTTTCGGGAGAGCGATGTGGTCGGGCGGCTGGAGGGTTCCTCCTTCGTCGCCTTGCTCCTGGGATCCTCCTCGGTAGACGTCAGCGCAATCAGGGCGCGGCTTGAAGAAATGCTCGATGAGCGTAATGCCATGACGCATCGCGGGTATGACATTCGTTTCAGTATTGGGCAGATTGAGTTTGACCCGGCACTGCATGGTTCGGTCGAGGAGCTGTTGGAAGAGGCTGAAGAGGCGCTGGCTCGCTAGAGTTATGGTGTCTTTGCGGGCCTCTTCGCGAGCAAGCCCGCTCCCACAATTAATCGCATTTCAACTGGTTGAGCTCGGTCAAATGTGGGAGCGGGCTTGCTCGCGAAGGCGGTCGTGCAGACAACACTAATTGGCAAAAAGCTGCCCAATATCATTGAACGCCTTGAACTCCAGGGCATTGCTGCAGGGATCGAACAGAAACATCGTCGCCTGTTCGCCCACCAGCCCCTTGAGTCGTATCCCCGGCTCAATCACGAAACGAGTCCCCTGCGATTGCAACCGTTCGGCCAGCGCCTACTACTCCGACATTCCCAGTACCTACAGGTGTACATGATTCCATCGAGTAGGAGGCGGATTCACATCCGCCGTCCTCTCACACCACCGTACGTACGGTTCCGTATACGGCGGTTCAGGTTACACGGCTAAGCCGGTTTATCGTATCCAGTATCGAAACCAAACCGAGGCGATCCCACAGCTTCTTCGGCAGCGCCTGATTCATATGCGACGCTCCCGAGTTCCACCAAGGGCCCTGCCCATTGGACGCCGATCTACGAGCGCGTCCTTCGTCGATCCCCAGACGCATCAGGTTACGCGCCCTGGTTGAGGGCTGCTTCCATTGGCGCCAGAGGATGCAGCGCAGTTTGTGACGCACCCAACCGTCCAACTCCTCAAGGGGTCGCTTGCTTTGACTGAGCTTGAAGTAACCCGCCCAGCCGCGCAGTACAGGGTTAATCCGCTCGATGACGCTCGCCATCTTGCAGCCCTGCGCTCCGCGCAGCAGGTCTCTAAGCCGGTCGCGCAAGCGGCCCAGGCTCATCACAGCTACTCTCAGTCTCGGCTGCTGATGCCAGCTCATCCCGTAACCCAGGTAATCGCACCTCCAGGATCCGGCTACCCGGCTCTTGTCCCGATTCAGCGTCAATTTAAGGCGCTGGTTCAGGAACCGCTCCACGCCGGCCATCACTCGCTCGCCAGCACGGCGACTGCGCACATAAATGTTCGCATCGTCGGCATAGCGCACGAAGCGGTGACCCCGTCGTTCCAATTCGCGATCGAGTTCGTTGAGCAGGATGTTCGACAGCAACGGCGAGAGCGGGCCGCCTTGCGGCGTCCCTTCCTGCCGTCGGCTGGCAAGACCACCTGACATCGTCCCCGCTTCGAGGTAGCGACGGATCAGCGTGAGCACACGTTTGTCTTCGATTTGACGCTCGATGTAGGCCATCAATACATCGTGGTTGACCCGATCAAAGAACTTCTCCAGATCCAGTTCCACGCACCAGCGGTGACCCGCTGCCACGTGGGCACGGGCTGTTTCGATGGCTTGATGAGCGCTTCTGCCCGGACGAAAACCGTAGCTGTAGTCCGAGAACAACGGATCGAAGATCGGCGTGAGCTGTTGCAGCAGGGCCTGTTGGATCAGACGATCCACGACGCAGGGGATTCCCAGCTGTCTTGTTCCGCCTTTGGGTTTGGGGATGTCGACGGCGCGCACACCTTGCGGGTGATACTCGCCGGCCAGCAACCGAGTCTTGAGGATCGGCCAATACTGTTTCACGTAGCCCGCCAATTCGTCGACCGTCATGCCATCGGCACCCGGCGCGCCCTTGTTGCTGACTACGCGTTGATACGCACGTCTGAGGTTGGCCGGTGCAAGCACCCGCGCCATCAGCGTGTCCGGCTCCGCGTTCGTCCACGTCACAGACGCCGTCGATGCTTGCGCCCTGTCAGCCGTCATCCTCGGATACCGTCCGGGACCTGGGGTAACAGTTTCCTCTTGGAGAATATTCTGCGTTTCAGCATTCGACGAGACTCTGACGCCTACTGGCGGCATAACCTGTTCGGCCCTTGGTGGCATGGTTATTTGCCACTTACTACGGCCTCGGCTGACTTCTGCAGGTTCATCCCGTCGCCTCTCGACGCTCGGTAGCACAGTGGCAAACCTACAGATCTCCCAGGGTAATTCGCGCGACCTTCCTGCTTATGCCTGTCGGATATACGTCGCAGCGTTCCGTGCAAGTATTGGGCTTTGGCAATTATGGCTACCTTACCCCGCTGCACCGCCTCATCCGCTTCCTGTTCGTCAGGCCAGCATTTTGCCTCGGGCTTCCTTCAGATTCGCAGTCGCCCGCGACACCCTTGCCTCTGGCTAACACTTCCCCTTGCCGGGTGTGTAGAGGACTTTCACCTCCAAGTCACCAGCGAGGCCACCACAGCCAAGCTGGTTGCGCTTGCGCGCAACGCGCCATGCCTGGCGCACCATAAAAAAACCCGCCTGAAAAGGCGGGTTTTTTTGGCTAACCGAAGATCACTCTTCGAGGTTGCCCATGGCCGTGGTGTTGAAGCCACCGTCCACGTACATGATTTCGCCGCTGATGCCGGACGCCAGGTCCGAGCACAGGAAGGCGCCGGCGTTGCCGACTTCTTCGATGGTGACGTTGCGACGCAGCGGGGTTTGCGCTTCGTTGGCGGCCAGCATCTTGCGGAAGTTCTTGATGCCGGAAGCGGCGAGGGTGCGGATCGGGCCGGCCGATACGCAGTTCACGCGGGTGCCGTCCGGGCCCAGGGAGCCGGCCAGGTAACGTACGCCAGCTTCCAGGGAAGCCTTGGCCATGCCCATCACGTTGTAGTTCGGCATGGTACGCTCGGCGCCCAGGTACGACAGGGTCAGCAGGCTGCCGTTGCGGCCTTTCATCATTTCGCGGCCGGCCTTGGCCAGGGCCACGAAGCTGTAGGCGCTGATGTCGTGAGCGATGCGGAAACCTTCACGGGTGGTGGCTTCGGTGAAGTCGCCGTCCAGTTGGTCGCCCGGGGCGAAGCCCACGGAGTGCACGATGCAGTCCAGGCCGTCCCACTTCTTGCTCAGTGCTTCGAAGACCTTGGCGATTTCTTCATCGCTGGCCACGTCGCACGGGAAGCACAGCTCAGGGCTCGAACCCCAGCCCTGTGCGAATTCTTCGACACGACCCTTGAGTTTGTCGTTCTGATAAGTGAAGGCAAGCTCAGCGCCCTCGCGATGCATGGCGGCAGCGATGCCGGATGCGATGGACAGCTTGCTGGCGACACCGACGATCAGTACGCGCTTACCGGCGAGAAAACCCATGTGTTGCTCCTCTTTTCAGGTTATTGCGCAGTGGCTGGTGCCAAAAAGGCGGCTTCCAGCAACTGCTGTGTATACGGATGACGGGGGGCGGCAAAAATGCTTTGCGCGTCTCCCTGTTCGACCACTTGGCCATGCTTGACCACCATCAGCTGGTGGCTCAGCGCCTTGACGACAGCCAGGTCATGGCTGATAAACAGATACGTCAGGTTGTACTTGCTTTGCAGTGATCTTAAAAGTTCGACCACTTGGCGTTGCACGGTGCGGTCGAGGGCCGAAGTCGGCTCGTCCAGCAGTATCAACGCCGGTTTTAGCACCAGTGCCCGGGCAATGGCGATTCTCTGCCGTTGCCCGCCGGAAAATTCGTGGGGGTAGCGGTTCCGGGTTTCCGGGTCCAGGCCTACCTCCTTCAATGCTGCAATAATCGCCGCTTCCTGTTCCTCAGCGGTGCCCATCTTGTGAATCCGCAGGCCTTCGCCGACGATCTGGCTCACGCACATCCGTGGGCTCAAGCTGCCGAAGGGGTCCTGGAACACCACCTGCATCTCCCGCCGCAGCGGCCTGACCTGTTGCTGCGTCAGGCAGTCTAGCTGCTTGCCTTCAAAACGGATGCCGCCGGTACTGCCAATCAAGCGCAATATCGCCAGGCCCAGCGTCGACTTGCCGGAACCGCTTTCTCCCACAATCCCCAGGGTCTGGCCCTGGGGCAGGCTGAAATTGATGCCGTCGACCGCCTTGACGTAGTCCACGGTCTTTTTCAGCAGGCCTTTCTTGATCGGGAACCAGACTTTCAGGTCCTCGACCGCAAGCAACGGCGGGCCGACGACATTGGTTGCAGGCTTGCCGCTGGGCTCCGCTGCCAGCAGTTCCCGAGTGTACGGGTGCTGCGGCGCGCGGAACAATTCTTCGCACGATGCCTGTTCGACGATGCAACCGCGTTGCATGACACATACGCGATGCGCAATTCTTTTGACCAGGTTCAAATCGTGGCTGATCAGCAGCAGAGCCATGCCCAGGCGGGCCTGCAATTCCTTGAGCAATTCGAGGATTTTCAGCTGGACGGTCACGTCCAGCGCAGTGGTTGGCTCGTCGGCAATCAACAGTTCCGGCTCGTTGGCCAAGGCCATGGCGATCATCACCCGCTGGCGCTGGCCGCCGGACAATTCGTGGGGCAGGGCCTTGAGACGCTTTTCCGGCTCGGGAATGCCGACCATTTCCAGCAGCTCCAGGGTGCGCTTGGTCGCGACCTTGCCGACAAGGCCCTTGTGAATGCCGAGCACCTCGTTGATCTGCTTCTCGATCGAGTGCAGCGGATTGAGCGAGGTCATCGGCTCCTGGAAGATCATCGCGATCCGGTTGCCGCGGATATGGCGGATGGTTTTCTCTTTCAGCTCCAGCAGGTTCTGCCCGGCATATTCGATGGTCCCTGACGGGTGCCTGGCGAGCGGGTAGGGCAGCAGGCGCAGGATCGAATGCGCCGTCACCGATTTGCCGGAGCCGCTTTCACCCACCAGCGCCAGGGTTTCGCCACGCTTGATGTCGAAGCTGACCCCTTCGACCACCCGCTGGCAGCGCTCGCCAACGACAAACTCGACGGCCAGGTCGCGCACTTCGATCAGATTGTCCTGATTCATTTCACTTCCTCGGGTCGAAGGCATCGCGAGCGGACTCGCCGATGAACACCAGCAAACTCAACATCAACGCCAGCACGGCAAAGGCGCTCATGCCCAGCCAGGGCGCCTGCAGGTTGGACTTGCCCTGGGCGACCAGTTCACCCAATGAAGGGCTGCCGGCCGGCAAGCCGAAGCCGAGGAAATCCAGGGCGGTCAGGGTACCAATGGCGCCAGTCAAGATGAACGGCATGAAGGTCATGGTCGAGACCATGGCGTTGGGCAGGATGTGGCGGAACATGATCGCACCATTCTGCATGCCCAGCGCCCGCGCCGCACGCACGTATTCGAGGTTGCGCCCGCGCAGGAACTCGGCACGCACCACGTCCACCAGGCTCATCCAGGAAAACAGCAGCATGATCCCCAGCAGCCACCAGAAGTTCGGCTGGACGAAGCTGGCGAGAATGATCAGCAGATACAGCACCGGCAAGCCCGACCAGATCTCGAGGAAGCGCTGCCCGGCCAGGTCCACCCAGCCGCCGTAGAAACCCTGCAGCGCCCCGGCAATCACGCCAATCAGCGAGCTGAGCAGGGTCAGCGTCAGGGCGAACAACACGGAAATCCGGAAGCCGTAGATCACCCGGGCCAGCACATCGCGGCCCTGGTCATCGGTGCCCAGCAGGTTGTCGGTCGAGGGGGGCGCGGGGGCCGGGACTTTCAGGTCGTAGTTGATGCTCTGGTAGCTGTAGGGAATCGGCGCCCACAGCACCCAGGCGTCCTTGGCCTTGAGCAGTTCACGGATGTACGGGCTCTTGTAGTTGGCCTCCAGCGGGAACTCGCCGCCGAAGGTGGTTTCCGGGTAGCGCTTGAGCGCCGGGAAGTACCAGCCGTTGTCGTAGTGCACCACCAGCGGTTTGTCGTTGGCGATCAACTCGGCGCCGAGGCTGGCGCCGAACAGGATCAGGAACAGCCACAGTGACCACCAGCCGCGTTTGTTGGCCTTGAACAGCTCGAAGCGCCGGCGATTGAGAGGGGACAGGTTCATCTCAATGCTCCCGGCTTTCGAAGTCGATGCGCGGATCGACAAAGGTGTAGGTGAGGTCGCCGATCAGCTTCACCACCAGCCCCAGCAGGGTGAAGATGAACAGCGTGCCGAAGACCACCGGGTAATCGCGGTTGATCGCCGCTTCGAAACTCATCAGGCCGAGGCCGTCGAGGGAGAAGATCACTTCCACCAGCAAGGAGCCTGTGAAGAAGATGCCGATGAACGCCGAGGGGAAACCGGCGATCACCAGCAGCATGGCGTTGCGAAACACATGGCCATAGAGCACGCGGTGATTGGTCAGGCCCTTGGCCTTGGCGGTGACCACGTACTGCTTGTTGATTTCATCGAGGAAGCTGTTCTTGGTCAGCAGGGTCATGGTCGCGAAGTTGCCGATCACCAGGGCGGTCACGGGCAGTGCCAGGTGCCAGAAGTAATCGAGGATCTTGCCGCCCATGCTCAGTTCGTCAAAGTTGTTTGAGGTCAGCCCGCGCAACGGGAACCAGTCCAGATAACTGCCACCGGCAAACACCACGATCAGCAGGATGGCGAACAGGAACGCCGGGATCGCGTAGCCGACGATGATCGCCGAGCTGGTCCAGACGTCGAAGTGACTGCCGTGCCGCGTGGCCTTGGCGATCCCCAGCGGGATCGACACCAGGTACATGATCAGGGTGCTCCACAGCCCGAGTGAAATCGACACCGGCATCTTTTCCTTGATCAGGTCGATGACCTTGGCATCGCGGAAGAAGCTGTCGCCGAAATCCAGCGACGCGTAGTTCTTGACCATGATCCACAAGCGTTCCGGCGCCGATTTGTCGAAGCCGTACATGTGCTCGATTTCCTTGATCAGCGCCGGGTCCAGGCCTTGCGCGCCACGATAGGTCGAACCTGCGACCGACACTTCGGCACCACCGCCGGCAATGCGGCTGGTGGCGCCTTCGAAGCCTTCGAGCTTGGCGATCATCTGTTCCACCGGCCCACCGGGGGCGGCCTGGATGATCACGAAGTTGATCAGCAAAATGCCGAACAGGGTCGGGATGATCAGCAGCAGTCGCCGAAAAATATACGCCAGCATCTGATTACTCCGTGCCCGCAGGGTCGGCTTGCAATTTGGTTTCGATCTCTATGGCCGGTTTCGCATCGGGCTTGATCCACCAGGTGTTGATGCCGATGTCATATTTAGGCGAGACCTTGGGGTGGCCGATGTGGTTCCAGTAGGCCACGCGCCAGGTCTTGATGTGCCAGTTGGGTATCACGTAATAGCCCCATTGCAGCACGCGGTCCAGTGCGCGGGCGTGGGCCACCAGGCTGCGGCGCGAGTCGGCGTTGATCAATTGCTCGACCAGCTGGTCCACCACCGGGTCCTTGAGGCCCATGGAGTTGCGGCTGCCGGGCTTGTCGGCGGCCGCGGTCATCCAGAACTCGCGCTGTTCGTTGCCCGGTGAGTTGGACTGCGGGAAGCTGCCGACGATCATGTCGAAGTCCCGCGAGCGCACGCGGTTGACGTACTGCGAAACGTCGACCCGGCGGATCACCAGCTCGATGCCCAGGTCGCTCAGGTTACGCTTGAACGGTAGCAGCACCCGTTCGAATTCGGTCTGGGCCAGGAGGAATTCGATGCTCACCGGTTTGCCGTTGGCATCGACCATCTTGTCGTCGACGATGCGCCAGCCGGCCTCCTGCAGCAACTGGTAGGCCTTGCGTTGCTGGGTGCGGATCATGCCGCTGGCGTCGGTCACCGGGTTGGCGAACGCCTCGCTGAACACCTGCTCGGGAATCTTGCCGCGAAAGGGGTCCAAAATCGCCAGCTGATCGGCGTCCGGCAGCCCGGTGGCGGCCATTTCCGAGTTCTCGAAATAGCTGCGGGTGCGTGCGTAGGCACTGTTGAACAACTGCTTGTTGGTCCATTCGAAGTCCAGCAGCAGGGTCAGGGCCTGGCGCACCCGCACGTCCTGGAACACAGGGCGGCGCAGGTTGAAGACGAAACCCTGCATGCCGGTGGGATTGCCGTTGGGGATCTGTTCCTTGATCAGCCGGCCTTCGGTCACCGCCGGGATGTTGTAGGCATTGGCCCAGTTCTTCGCGGTCATCTCCAGCCAGTAATCGAACTGCCCGGCCTTCAGGGCTTCCAGGGCCACGGTGTTGTCGCGGTAGTAGTCGGTGGTCATCACGTCGAAGTTGTAGAAGCCGCGGTTGATCGGCAGGTCCTTGCCCCAGTAGTCCTTGACCCGCTCATAGCGCACCGAGCGCCCGGCCTTCACTTCGGTGACCTTGTACGGGCCGCTGCCCAGCGGCACTTCCAGGTTGCCCTTGTTGAAGTCGCGGCTGGCCCACCAATGCTTGGGCAGCACCGGCAACTGGCCGAGGATCAGCGGCAGTTCGCGGTTGTTGCTGTGCTTGAACTTGAACAGCACGGTCAGCGGATCTTCGGCGACCACGTCGGCGACGTCGCTGTAGTAGCCGCGGTACATCGGCGCGCCGTCCTTGACCAGGGTCTGGAAGCTGAACACCACGTCTTCGGCGCGCACCGGATGGCCGTCATGGAAACGTGCTTCGGGCCGCAGGTAGAAACGCACCCAGTCGTTGTCCGGGGCTTTTTCGATCTTGCCGGCGATCAGGCCATATTCAGTGAAGGGTTCATCCAGGCTCTGCCTGGCCAGGGTGTCGTAGATCAGGTCGATGTCGTTGGCTGACACGCCCTTGCTGATGAACGGGTTGAGGCTGTCGAAACCGCCGAACCCGGCCTGGCGGAATTTCCCGCCCTTGGGTGCGTCCGGGTCGACGTAATCGAAGTGTTTGAAGTCGGCCGGGTATTTCGGCGGCTCGTTGTACAGGGTCAGGGCATGTTGCGGGGCGGCGAAGGCCCACCCTGCGAACAACAGGGCGCTGGCCTGCACGAGCAGGGCGCTTGCGAATTTCATCGATCTTTCTCCGAAGATTTCAGCCACCACGCGCTCAGGCCCAGGGTGTAGGGCGGCGTCGTGACGAAGGCCAACCGGTTGCGGTAGGCCAGGCGGTGATAATTGAGGTACCAGTTGGGAATGATGTAGTGCTGCCACAGCAATACCCGGTCGAGGGCTTTGCCGGCGGCGACCTGTTCGTCACGGTTCTTGGCCGCGAGCAGTTGATCGAGCAGATGATCGACCACCGGATTGGCGATGCCCGCGTAGTTCTTGCTGCCCTTGACCCCGACCTGGCTGGAGTGAAAATACTGCCATTGCTCGAGGCCCGGGCTGAGGGTCTGGTTGAGGGTCATCAGGATCATGTCGAAATCGAACTGGTCGAGGCGCTGTTTGTACTGGGCGCGATCGACCGTGCGCAACCTGGCGTCGATGCCGATGCTGGTGAGGTTCTCGACGTAGGGCTGGAGGATGCGTTCCAGGTTCGGGTTGACCAGCAGGATCTCCAGGCGCAAGGGTTGCCCGGCCGCGTTCTGCAAGCGCTGGCCATTGAGCTTCCAGCCGGCCTCGGCCAGCAGGCTCAGGGCCTTGCGCATGGTTTCCCGGGGGATGCCCCGGCCCTGGGTCTGCGGCAGGCTGAAAGGCTCGGTGAACAGCCTGGCCGGCAGTTGCTCGCGATACGGTTTGAGCAACAGCCATTCATGGCCGACCGGCAGCCCGCTGGCGGAGAACTCGCTGTTGGGGTAGTAGCTCATGGCGCGTTTGTAGGCGCCACTGAACAGGGTGCGGTTGGTCCACTCGAAGTCGAACATCAGGCCGAGTGCTTCGCGAACCCGGGGCTCGGCGAAGGTCGGGCGGCGGCTGTTGATGAACAGGCCCTGGGTCTGGGTCGGGATCTGGTGCGGGATCTGCGCCTTGATCACCTCGCCTCGACGGATCGCCGGAAAACCGTAGCCGGTGGCCCAGTTTTTCGCCTGGTGTTCGATGTAGATATCGAACTCGCCAGCCTTGAACGCTTCGAACGCGACGTCGCTGTCACGGTAGAACTCGACTTCCATGCGATCGACATTGTACTTGCCGCGGTTGACCGGCAGGTCCTTGCCCCAGTAGTCCTTAACCCGCTCGAACACGATCTGGCGCCCAGGGTTGACCGCGGTGATGCGATACGGCCCGCTGCCCAGCGGCGGTTCGAAGGTGGTCGCCTTGAAGTCGCGACCTTTCCAGTAATGCTGCGGCAACACCGGCAACTCCCCCAGGCGCAGGATCAGCAAGGGATTGCCGGCACGCTTGAAAACGAAACGAATGCGCTGCGGATTGAGGATGTCGACCCGCAACACCTCCTGCAGGTTGGTGCGGTATTGCGGATGACCTTCCTTGAGCAGCAGGCGGTAGGAGAATGCCACGTCATAGGCGGTGATCGGCGTGCCGTCGTGGAAGCGTGCCTCGGGGCGCAGGTTGAAGACCACCCAGCTGCGATCCTCGCTGTATTCCACCGACTGGGCGATCAGGCCGTAACTGGAGGTCGGCTCGTCCCCGGACGGCGCGTATTGGCCGGTGCCGACCATCAGCGGCTCGTTCAACTCGTTGATGCCGTATTGCAGGAAATTCGGCGTGGTCACCGGGCTGGTGCCCTTGAAGGTGTAGGGGTTGAGCGTATCGAAGGTGCCAAATGCCATGACCCGCAACGTACCGCCCTTGGGCGCTTGCGGGTTGACCCAGTCGAAGTGGGTAAATCTGGCCGGGTACTTGAGCGTGCCGAACTGCGCATAACCATGGCTTTCGCTGATCGTCGCGCTTGCGGTGGAGCTCAAGGCCAGGCTGATCAGGAGCGGGAGGAGGGGACGCTTCAAATAAGGAATCCGATCCGGGCGGCTTGGGCATTGTGGATCGTACAGTAACAGCTTGTATGGACAGGAAAAAGACGGCGGCCTCACAGCCGCCCCAGTCTCTCGCGACTGTACCCCGATCTACTGTAGGAGCCGGCTTGCCGGCGATGGTCGTTAACGATTACGCCTATTTACAGGTTAACCGCGTTGATCGTTGGTTTTTCGCTGGCAAGCCAGCTCCTACAGAGGTTTGCTGAAACATGCGGACAAAAAAAGCCCCTGAATTCAGGGGCTCATTTTTAGTGCGGGTTGGAAACCGTCAGCATCTGCCCAGGCTTCAACGCCTGGCCAACACGAGGATTCCAGCGCTTGAGGTGCTGCATTTCAACGTTGAAGCGCTTGGCCACCATGTACAGCGAGTCGCCTTGCTGAACCTTGTACTGGGACTGCGGCTTCTCGGTCCTGGATTTTGACTTGGCCGCGACCACGGTGTTGATGCGTCCGGAGTTACGCTTGCCGGTGTCTTGCATGACCAGCGTCTGGCCCGGCTTGAGATTCTTGCCGCTCAGCTTGTTCCAGCGTTGCAGGTCCTTGACGTTGACATTGTTGGCCTTGGCAATGGAGCCCAGGTTGTCGCCGCGCTTGACCCGGTAGCTGCGCTTGGCGCTCGCCAGTTGCGTATTGTCCGAGCCTTCGAAAACCGGTTTGAGCTGCTTCTTGCTGATCAACTCGTCAGGGCGCATGGTCTGCAGGCTGGTGGTCAGCAGCTGTGCCTTGGAAGTCGGTACCAGCAAGTGCTGCGGGCCGTCGATGGTGGTGCGCTGCTTGAAGGCCGGGTTGAGCTGGAACAGCTCGTCTTCGTCGATGTTGGCCACCGCGGCGACCTTGGACAGGTCCATGCGCTGGTTGATTTCGACGACCTGGAAATACGGTTCGTTGGCGATCGGGTTGAGGTTCACGCCGTAGGCATCCGGCGCCATGACCACCTGCGACAGTGCCAGCAACTTCGGCACGTAGGCCTGGGTTTCGGCGGGCAGCGGCAGGTTCCAGTAGTCGGTTGGCAGGCCGAGTCGCTCGTTGCGTTCGATGGCACGGCTGACCGTGCCTTCGCCGGCGTTGTAGGCGGCCAGGGCCAGCAGCCAGTCGCCATTGAACATGTCGTGCAGGCGGGTCAGGTAGTCCATGGCCGCCGTGGTCGAGGCGGTGATGTCGCGTCGGCCATCGTAAAAACGGGTCTGGCGCAGGTTGAAGTAACGCCCGGTGGAGGGAATGAACTGCCACAGGCCGACCGCATTGGCCCGGGAATAGGCCATCGGGTTGTAGGCGCTTTCGATCACTGGCAGCAGCGCCAGCTCCAGGGGCATGTTGCGCTCTTCAAGGCGTTCGACGATGTAATGGATGTACAGGCTGCCGCGGTCGCCGGCGTTTTCGAGGAACGATGGATTGCTGGCGAACCACAGGCGCTGTTGCTCGATGCGCGGGTTGACGCCCAGGCCGTCCTGCAGCTGGAAGCCCTGGCGCATGCGCTCCCAGACATCCTGCGGGATTTGCGGGGTCGGCTTTTCGGTGAGGAAGACGGGCTTCTGCTTGGCGCGCGCGGCAATGTTCGGCGTGTGCGCCGCATCGGTCTGCGGCGCATGGCTGGAACAGCCTGCCAATGTCGCGGACACAGCCACCGCTATGGCTTGCGCCAGGCGGGTGAGGGTGTCCGAATTGATGGCTTTGCGTATAGATGACGACATTGGCTGGAAGTAAGTTCCGGGCAAAAATGTCGGGCGATTCTAGAAAGCGCACCCTCTGCGGTCAACCTTTCAGAGTTTTTGGACTATCGTGCAAACAGCTCAGAATGTATCTTTCCAGGCTCTTAGCGCAGCAAAAACCATATCGGGCGCGGAGTTATCGGTGCCGGTCCGTTCATCCGCTTTTTCTTTAACGGATGTTTCACCGGTGCGTAAAAACGGATTTGTACGTTTTTCCAGGGCCACCGTGGACGGCAATGTCATGACCCCCGCTTCCCGCTGGCGGGTCACGCTGGCCAGGCGTTCGAGGGTGTCGGCGTTGCCGGGTTCGACAGCGGCAGCGAAGCGCAGATTGCTCAGGGTGTACTCATGGGTGCAGTAGACCTTCGTTTCCCCGGGCAGGGCGGCGAGGCGCGACAGCGAGCTGTACATCTGCTTGGGCGTGCCTTCGAACAGACGCCCGCACCCGGCGGCGAAGAGGGTGTCGCCACAAAACAGCAGGCCGGGGTAATAATAGGCAATGTGCCCCAGGGTATGGCCCGGAACGGCGATGATATCGAAATCAAGGCCCAGTACGCTGATGCGATCGTTGTCCTTGAGCGCAACATTGCGCGCCGGGATGTTTTCGCTGGCCGGACCGTAGACCGTTGCGTCCGTCGCTTTCTTCAGCGCTTCGACTCCGCCGACATGGTCATGGTGGTGGTGAGTGATCAGAATATCGCTCAGGACCCATTGCGGATTGTCCTTGAGCCAGGCCTGTACTGGCGCGGCATCGCCCGGATCGACCACCGCACAGCGGTGGGTGCGAGGGTCTTGTAACAACCAGATGTAGTTGTCGGTGAAGGCGGGCAGGGCAGTGATCTGTATCATCGTCGGATTCGCCAAGCTGGAAACAATGGCGCATCTTAGAACTTCCTGGCGCGTTGGAGAATGCAATGACCGATAAAGCGTTCGCTCAGGCTGATCCTGACTGGCTGGCGTTGATCAGCGCAGCCCGTGAGTGGCTGTCCGGCCCCCTCGGCCAATTCCTGCTGGATGAAGAACGGCGCATGCTCGAAGACGAGCTGGGGCGCTTCTTCGGTGGCTACCTGGTGCATTACGGGCCATCGGCCCAGACGCCGCCCTCGGCGCCGCAGGTGCAGCGCAACGTGCGCCTGGGTGCGCCGTTGCCCGGGGTCGAGATCGTCTGCGAGGAACAGGCCTGGCCGCTGAGCGAGCATGCCGCCGATGTGGTGGTGCTGCAGCATGGGCTGGATTTCTGCCTCTCGCCCCATGGTTTGCTGCGCGAGGCAGCGAGCAGCGTGCGGCCCGGCGGGCATTTGCTGATCGTCGGCATCAACCCCTGGAGTACGTGGGGGCTGCGCCATGTGTTTGCCCATGATGGCTTGCGCAAAGCCCGCTGCATTTCCCCCTCGCGGGTGGCTGACTGGCTCAACCTGCTGGGCTTCGCGCTGGAGAAACGCCGCTTCGGGTGCTATCGTCCGCCGCTGGCTTCGCCCACCTGGCAGACCCGTCTGGCCGGTTGGGAACGCAAGGCCGGTGACTGGCAACTGGGCGGTGGTGGCTTCTATTTATTGGTGGCGCGCAAGATCGTGGTCGGCCTGCGGCCGGTCCGCCAGGAGCGCCGCGAGCCGATGGGCAAGCTGATCCCGTTGCCGATGGCCAAGGTCAACCGGCGCAACATCGAACCGTGATACTTCCTTTTTTCCGGCCGGGGGTGACCCCGGTCCTGGGCGTCGTCGATCATCGATTGGCGGGCCACTGCATTTTCTGGATAGATTGGCATGAGCGATAGCGTAGAACTCTTCACCGACGGCGCCTGCAAGGGCAACCCTGGCCCTGGCGGCTGGGGCGCATTGCTGGTGTGCAAGGGGGTCGAGAAGGAACTGTGGGGCGGCGAAGCCAACACCACCAATAACCGCATGGAACTGATGGGCGCGATTCGCGGCCTGGAAGAGCTCAAGCGTTCCTGCGACGTGTTGCTGGTGACCGACTCCCAGTACGTGATGAAAGGCATCAACGAGTGGATGGCCAACTGGAAAAAACGCGGCTGGAAAACCGCAGCGAAAGAGCCGGTCAAGAACGCCGACCTGTGGAAGCTGCTCGACGAGCAGGTCAATCGCCATAACGTCACCTGGAAATGGGTGCGCGGACACATTGGCCATCACGGCAACGAACGGGCCGACCAACTGGCCAACCGTGGCGTGGATGAAGTGCGCGGGTTCAAGCAAGCCTGACTGCAATCCCCTGTAGGAGCTGCCGCAGGCTGCGATCTTTTGATCTTGATTTTTTGGATCGCAGAAAATCAAGAGCCAGATCAAAGATCGCAGCCTGCGGCAGCTCCCCTACATTGACCGTATTCACGGCGCAAACCTTGAGCGTGGTAGTATCCGCGCTTTTGCACGATTGACCGATTGAGAGCTGAGCACCCGATGGCCACCAGATCCGTTGTACTCGATACCGAAACCACCGGCATGCCGGTGACCGACGGCCACCGGATTATCGAAATCGGTTGTGTCGAGTTGATCGGCCGGCGCCTGACCGGCCGGCATTTTCACGTGTACCTGCAACCGGATCGCGAAAGTGACGAAGGCGCCATCGGCGTCCACGGCATCACCAACGAGTTCCTGGTGGGCAAGCCGCGTTTCGCCGAGGTGGCCGAAGAGTTCTTCGAGTTCATCAAGGGTGCGCAGCTGATCATCCATAACGCGGCGTTCGACGTTGGCTTCATCAACAACGAATTTGCCCTGATGGGCCAGCACGATCGTGCGGACATCACCCAGCACTGCTCGATCCTCGATACCCTGATGATGGCCCGGGAACGTCACCCGGGGCAGCGCAACAGCCTCGATGCCTTGTGCAAGCGCTATGGCGTCGACAACTCCGGCCGTGAGCTGCACGGCGCCTTGCTCGACTCCGAGATCCTGGCTGACGTCTACCTGACCATGACCGGCGGCCAGACCAGCCTGTCCCTGGCGGGCAATGCCTCGGATGGCAATGGCTCCGGCGAGGGTGCGGACAACTCCGCCACGGAAATCCGCCGCCTGCCGGCCAGCCGCCAGCCGACGCGGATCATTCGCGCCAGCGAAGAAGATTTGGCCCAGCATATGGCGCGGCTGGAAATCATCAGTAAATCTGCTGGTGGGCCGGCGCTTTGGTTGCAGTTGGCTGAGGCTGAGACCGAGGCTTCGGTGTAGGTCTGTTTAAAGATCGCAGCCTCGTTTCACTCGACAGCTCCTACAGGTGAAATGAGGCTGTGATCTTTTGATCTTAAACAAGATCTGACGACCCATTTCAGTGCATCGCACTCGCCACATCCGCTCCAACCCTCTACCCTGAGGTGATTGGCAGTCTCTGGCCTGCCGCCTCAGGACACTGAGCACCATGTATAAAGATCTGAAATTCCCGGTCCTGATCGTCCATCGCGACATCAAGGCCGACACCGTCGCTGGCGATCGCGTGCGGGGGATCGCCCGGGAACTGGAGCAGGAAGGTTTCAGTATCGTCTCGGCGATGGATTACACCGAAGGCCGGCTGGTTGCCTCGACCCATCACGGCCTCTCCTGCATGCTGATAGCAGCGGAAGACGCCAGCGCTCATTCGCACTTGTTACAAAATATGGCCGAGTTGATCGGGCTGGCGCGGGTGCGTGCCCCGGATCTGCCCATTTTCGCCTTGGGTGAGCAAGTAACCCTGGAAAACGCGCCGGCCGACGCCATGGCCGAGCTCAATCAGTTACGCGGCATTCTCTACCTATTCGAAGACACCGTGCCTTTCCTCGCCCGCCAGGTGGCGCGGGCCGCGCGCAAGTACCTGGATGGCTTGCTGCCGCCGTTCTTCAAGGCGTTGGTGCAACACACCGCCGATTCCAACTATTCCTGGCACACCCCCGGTCATGGCGGCGGGGTGGCGTATCACAAAAGCCCGGTAGGGCAGGCGTTCCACCAGTTCTTCGGGGAAAACACCCTGCGTTCGGATTTATCGGTATCGGTGCCGGAACTGGGCTCGCTACTGGATCACACAGGGCCCCTGGCAGAGGCGGAGGCGCGTGCGGCGCGTAACTTCGGCGCCGATCACACCTTCTTCGTGATCAATGGCACCTCGACCGCGAACAAGATCGTCTGGCACTCCATGGTCGCGCGCGACGATCTGGTGCTGGTGGACCGCAATTGCCATAAGTCGGTGCTGCATTCGATCATCATGACCGGTGCCATCCCGCTGTACCTGTGCCCGGAGCGCAATGAGCTGGGGATCATCGGCCCGATTCCGCTGAGCGAATTCAGCCGCGAATCGATCCAGTCCAAGATCGACGCCAGTCCGTTGACCCGGGGCAGGGCGCCGAAGGTCAAGCTGGCGGTGGTGACCAACTCGACCTACGACGGCCTCTGCTACAACGCCGAGCTGATCAAGCAGCAGTTGGGCAACAGTGTCGAGGTGTTGCACTTTGACGAGGCCTGGTACGCCTACGCGGCGTTCCATGAATTCTTCGCCGGGCGCTACGGCATGGGTACTTCCCGCAGTGAAGACAGTCCGCTGGTGTTCACCACCCATTCCACGCACAAGCTGCTGGCAGCCTTCAGCCAGGCGTCGATGATTCATGTGCAGGACGGTGGCGCCCGGCAGCTGGACCGCGATCGTTTCAACGAAGCTTTCATGATGCACATCTCCACGTCGCCGCAGTACGGCATCATCGCTTCGCTGGATGTGGCGTCGGCGATGATGGAGGGCGGGGCCGGGCGTTCGCTGTTGCAGGAAATGTTCGACGAGGCCCTGAGTTTTCGCCGGGCGCTGGCCAATTTGCGCCAGCACATCGCCGCCGACGATTGGTGGTTTTCCATCTGGCAGCCGCCGTCGGTGGAAGGCATCGACCGGGTGGTGACCGAGGACTGGCTGCTGCAACCGGGGGATGACTGGCACGGCTTTGGCGAGGTGAGCGACGATTATGTCCTGCTCGATCCGATCAAGGTCAGCCTGGTGATGCCGGGCCTGACCGCGGGCGGTGCGCTTAGCGAACGCGGAATCCCGGCGGCGGTAGTCAGCAAGTTTCTCTGGGAGCGCGGGCTGGTGGTCGAAAAGACCGGGCTGTATTCGTTCCTGGTGCTGTTCTCGATGGGCATCACCAAGGGCAAGTGGAGCACGCTGCTCACAGAATTGCTGGAGTTCAAGCGCAGCTACGACGCCAACGTCAGTCTGGCCAGTTGCCTGCCCTGTGTGGCCCAGCAGCACGGCGCGCGCTATCTGGGCATGGGCTTGCGTGACCTGTGCGATCAGCTGCACGCCTGTTACCGCAGCAATGCCACGGCCAAACATCTCAAGCGCATGTACACGGTACTGCCGCAAATCGCCATGAAGCCGGCGGACGCCTATGATCATCTGGTGCGTGGCGAAGTTGAAGCGGTGTCGATCGATGCCCTGGAAGGGCGTATCGCTGCCGTCATGCTGGTGCCGTACCCGCCGGGCATTCCGTTGATCATGCCCGGCGAACGATTTACCGAAGCGACCCGCTCGATCATCGACTACCTGGCGTTTGCTCGCACGTTCGACAGCAGCTTCCCGGGTTTCGTCGCAGACGTGCATGGATTGCAACACGAAGACGAGGGCAATGGACGGCACTACACCGTCGATTGCATCAAGGAATGAGGACCTTTCCCAGTATGCAACCGGTCATGAATCCGAATTACCCAGGGCTGTCGGTGCGCGTCGCCGACGAGGGCTTTGCCGCTTATATCTGGGGCAGTGATTTCAGTTTTGAAGTCGCCGCCTACGGTGCTCCCGAAATAGGCCAGCCGGTGGAGCAGTGGCGGGTCACGCCGATCATCCCGTATCGCAAGTGCTATGGCATCGATCCGGAGGAGTTCAGCAGCTTTCGCGATGCCGCCGACAGTGCGATCTTCATGGCGTACCTGGACGATGAGCCTGTGGGCCACCTGGTGATCAGCACCAACTGGAACGGCTTTGCCCACATCGACGAACTGGCGGTGCACGCACCGGCCAGGCGCCACGGCGTGGCCAAGGCGTTGCTGGATGTCGCGCAGTTCTGGAGTCGCAAGAAAAAACTGCCGGGCATCATGCTCGAAACCCAGAACAATAACCTGGGCGCCTGCCGGCTTTACGAGCGTTGCGGGTACGTGATCGGCGGTATCGACCATCTGCGTTATCGCGGCATTGACCCCAATACCGCCGAAGTGGCGCTGTTCTGGTACCGATTCTTCGACAACCCGCTGGAACACCCGATCAGCTCGCCAACATCGCCGCGGCTTGTTCCGTGATGATCGCCAGCAACGCCTGAATGGCCGGCCCGGGCTCGCCGTTCTTCAGGGTCAAGGCGTAGAGGCTGACCGGCACGGCCGGTGCCAGCGGGCAGACATCGAGCCCGGCCCCTTTGGCGCCGAGGGCGGTAAAGGGGTCGACAATGGCCAAGCCTTCACCGGCCTCGACCATGCTGCGCATCATCTGGTGAGTCTGCACCCGGGTTTGTATGACCGGCGCCGGCCGCAGCGCATGCAGTTTGTGTTCAAGCGCCGGGCTGAGCGGGTCATGTCCTTCCAGGCCCACCATTGCCTGACCGGCCAGGTCCTGCAGCGAGATGTACTTCTGCTTGGGTTGCAGCCAGCCGTGGGGGGCGAGCAGCTGCAGCTTGCCTTGGGCGATCGATTGACAATGAATATCGGCATGCTCGGGATCGTGCAGGCTCAGGCCGAGGTCGCTTTCGCGCAGCAACAGGCTTCGGACGATATCGCGGGTGGGTTGGCTCAGGAGCGTGCAGGGCGCGTCGGGCAGGCGGCGGCGCAGGGCGGCGATGCTTTGCGGCAACAAGTGCTGGGCCAGGGGCGGGGTGCAGATGATGCGCAGCGGCGGGGCCAGGTATTGCCGCAGGCTGTTGGCCAGGCGTTGCACCGGTTCGAGGGCATCGTAGAGGCGGGTGATTTCGATCTGCAACTCCCGCGCCTCACGCGTGGCCTGCAAACGCCCGCGAACGCTGGCGAACAGCATGAAACCCAACTGATCCTCGGCGTCGCGCAGGATGCGTTCGACTTCGGCCACCGGCAACTGCAGCCATTCGGCGGCGGTGCCCAGGTGACCGGTCTGCAGGAGCGCCTGGATCACTTCGATATGGCGTAAGCGCATGCGTGAAGTCCACGTTCAGCAGGTGAGGAGTCATTGACTGAATCCTAACCCAAGTCTGCGCATCTGCCTTCTGCTCATAACACCGGGTTATGAAACGACGTTTACCGGTTCGCGGGTGATGGTCACGCCCGATTGCACCAGCATGAATTCGTTTTCATCGAGCTTGTTCACGCGATCGCCAATGGCCAGCTTGTACGTGGTGACAGGCGTCGAGCCTGCGTAGCCGTCTGCCGGCGGGGTGGATTCCTGGAACTCATGTACGGAATAAATGCGGCCTTCCGCGTCTCTTGCATGGAACTGACCGACGAGTACTGCTGCCATCTGCTTAGAACCTCTGGAGATAAATCACTCAATGTGCGGTGGATAGACCGCCACTGAGCACGGTAAGTTTTCCTACGTAAAAAAAATATAATCAGGACGCAGATATACCCATGTTCATTGGTCGAACCGTCGCCTGATCATCTATAACTACAGGCTCCTCCCACGGACAATCGAGAGTCTTCCATGAGCAATGTCTATAACGTCGCCGTAGTGGTCGGCAGCCTGCGCAAAGCATCGATCAACCGCAAGGTCGCCCTCGCGCTAGCGGATCTGGCGCCGGCCAACCTCAAGCTGGAAATCGTCGAAATCGGTGATTTGCCACTGTACAACGAAGACATCGATGGTGCTTCACCGCCGGCAGCCTACA
Organism: Pseudomonas sp. PLMAX; assembly: GCF_046042685.1. Lineage (NCBI taxonomy): Bacteria > Pseudomonadati > Pseudomonadota > Gammaproteobacteria > Pseudomonadales > Pseudomonadaceae > Pseudomonas > Pseudomonas sp. PLMAX. The sequence goes on from NZ_CP064949.1 coordinate 3,406,225, forward strand.
GTACTTTCCGACAACAAGTCAGTTCATCCGACGCAGTGCTGTTCGTCACCCCGGAATACAACCGTTCGGTGCCGGCCCCGTTGAAAAATGCCATCGACGTGGGTTCGCGGCCTTATGGCAAGAGTGCCTGGAGTGGCAAGCCGGGTGCGGTGATCAGTGTTTCCCCGGGTGCGGTCGGTGGATTCGGCGCCAATCACAACTTGCGCCAGTCCATGGTGTTTCTCGATGTGCCATTGATGCAGCAGCCTGAAGCCTACCTGGGCGGCGCCGGTTCCGCGTTCGACGAGGCGGGCAACCTGTCCGAATCCGTCAGGCCGTTCCTGCAGAAATTCATCGATGCCTACGGCAAGTGGGTTGAACAGCACAAGAAGCTTTGATGCTTTGGATTACGTAGCGCTGGCCAGTCGGCCACAGATCAGCGTTTCCATTTCCGACAACCATGCGGCGGTTTGCGCCGCCGCAGGTTGTGCGGTAACGCAATAACGCCGTCCGCCCCAGGCCATGATGACCCACGCATCGATGGTTGTCTGTGAGGGCTGAACAGGCAAGTCGCTACAGGCGGCGAGCGCTTCGCCCCATTTGCGTGACAGTTCTTCGAACACCCTTCGATGATGTTTTGGCTCGGCGATCTGGTGTTCGATGAGCGAAACGGCATGGTTGAACAGGGGCTGGCGCTCGTCGACGGGATTGCAGGTCATGTAGATCAGGCGTTTGATCCGGGTCGGCCAGTCCAGGTCATTGGCTTGTACCACCGATTCATCCATGTGCTGTAACAGGGCATCCAGTTGATGCCGTATGTAACCGGACAGCAGCGCCTCCTTGCTCGGGAAATAGTCGTACAGCGTGCCAACCGCAACGCCTGCTTCCAGTGCCACTTCCCGGGTGGTCAGACCGGCCCAGCCATTTCTTTGCCAAATCCGAACAAAAGCCTGGTAAATCGCTTCGACGGTGAAAATCGCCCGGGCCTGACTCGGCCGTTTCAGCGGTTTTGCCCGGGGATTGACGGCGGGCTCGCCGCCCTTGGAGTTTCCGAACCCGCTCTTCATTGGCTGCCATTACTCTGGTGCTACCCGCCACGTTTGCGCAGCAGGAGACTGAAAGATGCAAAGTCCAATTACCGTAACACGGCTGATCACCCGTAAAAACGCCCTTGACCAAGGCCGGATCGAGCAGGTGCAACGAAGCCTGGTCCCGGCAACCGGCGAGGTGATCCTGAAGATTGACCGTTGCGCGCTGACGACCAACAACATTACCTACGCCGCCTATGGCCATTCGATGAACTACTGGGGGTTCTTTCCTACAGGGTTGGCGGAATGGGGCCATGTGCCTGCCTGGGGATTCGCCGATGTCGTGGCGTCTGACGTGGCTGGCATCAAGGTCGGGGAGCGCTTCTACGGCTACTTTCCCCTGGCCAGCCATCTGTGGATGCGCCCGGAGCGGGTCACCGAACGTGGTTTCTACGACGGTGCCGAACATCGACTCGGGCTGACCTCGGCGTACAACCAATACACCCGTTGCAGTTGGGATGCGTACTACAGCCCGAAAACCGAAAACCTGCAGATTCTGCTCAAGCCGCTGTTCCTGACCTCTTCCATGCTTGCGGACTTCTTGCAGGACAAGCAGTTCTTCGGAGCAGCCCGGCTGGTGTTCTCCAGCGCTTCGAGCAAAACTGCCTATGGCACCGCAGTCTGCCTGGGCGATCATCCCGGGCTGGAACGGGTAGCGCTGACCTCTGCCGGCAACAAATCCTTTGTCGAGACCCTTGGCTGTTACGAGCGAGTGGTGTCTTACGCCGAGCTGGCGAACCTGCCCAATGACCGTCCTACGCTGTATGTGGATTTTTCCGGCGACCTTGATTTGCGTGACCGGGTGCACCGGCATTTTGCCGGGCGGTTGGTCTATAGCTGCTTTGCCGGCTCGGCGCAAAGTACCGATGAGGCTCGGCTTACGGCCATTGAGGGGCCGCAGCCGGTGTTCTTTTTTGCGCCGATTCAAATCCGCAAGCGCAATGCCGAATGGGGGCCGGAAGGGGTGAGTCAGCATATTGGTGAGGGATTGCTGCAGTTTTTCCGGAAGGTGACGGGTGGTGAGTCGCCGTTGTTGGAGGTGGTGGAAGGTCATGGGTATGAAGCGGCGCAGGCGCTTATTTCCCGTTTGTTTCATGGAGAAGTCGCGCCGGTGGAGGGGCATGTGATTAGGTTGTGACCGTACCGGCCTCTTCGCGAGCAAGCCCGCTCCCACATTGGAAATGCATTCCCCTGTGGGAGCGGGCTTGCTCCGAAGAGGCAGGTTCAGGCGCCAAAAAACTCAACCCTGCCCCGGCACATTCGGCCAAAGATCCGCCACCAGAAACAACCGCTCCGCTTCCTCCCAATCACCCAAGGCATTTTCCGTAAGACGCACCAGCAATTGCGCCGGCGCCAAGGGCTCCAGTTCGCTCAGCCAGGCATTCAACTGTTCAGCGCCCCACGTCTGCTCCCCGGGGTAGTGCGCCGGTGCCAGCCAGGCATGGCGGGGCAGGGGTTGCCAGCGGCCGGGCGGGCTCTGGGCGAAGAACGCCGGCCAGTCCTTTTGATGCAGCCAGCGACCGCGCAAGTGCTGGGGATGCGCGCCACTGGGCGATGATGCCTGCCCCGGCCAGGGATAAAGCAAATAGCCCCCCAGCCACAAATGCGCATTGAACTGGCGGATATCCAGCGCCGCCAGCACCTCGCGACTCTCCGGGCGCGCGGAGATTGGCAGTTGGTGCTGGCTCAGGTGCGCCAGTTTGCGGTCCAGCCGATCGTGGCAACCCGGACCGAGCCACTGCGCGGCGTCCTGTCCGTCGCCGTTCTGCGGGCCGAGGTACAGCTTGATCGCCAGTTCCAGGTGATGCACGCCGTCGCGATCGCGCAGCAGCATGTCCAGCTCGCCCAGGGTGTGACCCTCGCGACGGATCGGCATGTTGGCGGCAATCAACTCGATCCCCGGCGCATGCTGCACGGCGAACTGCCAGAGTCGCTCATAATAAAGGCCCAGGCGGCGGGTACGGGCCTGGGCCAGCCAGTGCAGCAAGCCGTAACTGTCCCGGTCGAGTTTTCGCAGCCAGTTTTCCAGGTGGTCCGGGGCCTGCACCCAGTCGCTGCCGGCCAGCGGATGACGTTGTGGCCAGGGCGTGGCGCTGAGCATCGGCGGGGCGAGGATGACCCACGCCATGTCGCGCACTTCGGGGTGGCGCAACTGGTGGGGTAACTGCAGCAAATCTGGAAATAGGATCATCTTGCGAGCATAGCCCGAATCGCGGGCACACCTTGAAGCTGAAAGGATTTTGTCTATCCCGTGCTTTCGCCCATAATCGTGCTTTTCGCCGTCACAGAGCTTAGGGGCCCCATGGAGCAATTTCGCAATATCGGCATCATCGGTCGCCTGGGCAGTTCCCAGGTGCTGGATACCGTACGCCGACTGAAACGTTTTCTGCTCGATCGTCACCTGCACGTGATCCTCGAAGACACCATTGCCGAAGTCCTGCCGGGCCACGGTTTGCAAACCTCGTCGCGCAAGATGCTCGGTGAGGTCTGCGACATGGTCATCGTGGTGGGCGGTGATGGCAGCCTGCTGGGCGCGGCCCGTGCCCTGGCCAAGCACAATATCCCGGTGCTTGGCATCAACCGCGGAAGCCTGGGGTTCCTCACCGACATCCGCCCCGATGAGCTGGAAACCAAGGTCGCCGAAGTGCTTGACGGCCACTATCTGGTGGAAAACCGCTTTCTGCTGCAGGCCGAAGTTCGCCGCCACGCCGAAGCCATTGGCCAGGGCGATGCCCTGAACGATGTGGTGCTGCACCCCGGCAAATCGACACGCATGATCGAGTTCGAACTGTACATCGACGGCCAGTTCGTCTGCAGCCAGAAAGCCGACGGCCTGATCGTCGCCACGCCCACCGGTTCCACGGCCTATGCGCTCTCGGCCGGTGGCCCGATCATGCATCCCAAGCTCGACGCTATTGTGATTGTGCCGATGTACCCCCATACCTTGTCAGGCCGGCCGATTGTGGTCGATGGCAACAGTGAGCTGAAAATCGTCGTGTCCAAGGATATGCAGATTTACCCGCAAGTCTCGTGTGACGGGCAGAACCACTTTACCTGTGCGCCCGGCGACACCATCACCGTGAGCAAAAAGGCGCAGAAGTTGCGGCTGATCCACCCGCTCGATCACAACTACTATGAAGTGTGCCGGACCAAGCTCGGCTGGGGCAGCCGGTTGGGTGGTGGAGGCGACTGATGCTCGATCCCGCGCGTAGCTACGACCTGATCGGTGACGTGCACGGTTGCGCTCTGACCCTTGAGCACTTGCTCGACCGGCTCGGTTACCACAAGCAAGCGGGCGTCTGGCGCCATGCCTCGCGCATGGCGGTGTTCGTCGGCGACATCATCGACCGCGGTCCGCGGATTCGCGAGGCGCTGCACATCGTCCATGACATGGTCGAGGCCGGCCAGGCACTGTGCATCATGGGCAACCACGAATTCAATGCCCTGGGCTGGGTCACCCCGGCGCTGCCTGGCAGCGGCAAGCAGTTCGTGCGCGAACACACCCCGCGCCATGCGCGCCTGCTGCACGAGACCCTGACCCAGTTCGAACACCATCCGGCGGACTGGCATGACTTCCAGCAGTGGTTCTATGAACTGCCGCTGTTCGTCGATGCCGGACGCTTCCGGGTGGTGCATGCCTGTTGGGACGCCGGCTTGATCGAGCCGCTGCGGGCCTTGTTCCCCGATGGCTGTGTCGATGAGCACTTCCTCCAGTCCTCGGCCGTGCCCGGCAGTTTCGCCTGCACCGTGTTCGACCGCCTGTTGCGCGGCACCGACATGCGCCTGCCCCATGGCCTGACCATGACCAGCGGCGACGGCCTGACCCGCGCGTTCTTCCGCACGAAATTCTGGGAAGACGACCCGCAAACCTACGGAGACATCGTGTTCCAACCTGACGCCTTGCCCGACCCGGTCGCCCGAACGCCACTGTCGTCCACCGAGAAAAACACGCTGTTGCGCTACGGCATAGACGAACCGTTGCTGTTCGTCGGCCATTACTGGCGCAGCGGCAAACCGGCACCGATTCGTCCGAACCTGGCGTGCCTGGATTACAGTGCGGTGCTCTACGGAAAACTGGTGGCCTATCGCCTGGACCAGGAAACCCGGCTCGATCCGCACAAGTTTGTCTGGGTCGATGTCGAGCGACCGGAGGTGTTGCAATGAGCAAGATCGCAGTCTTGCGCCTGCCGCTGGCGGTGGACCTGAGCGGTTTCGTCAAGTTGCTGCAACGCATGCAGGTGCCGCATCGGGTCAGCGAGGAAGCGGGCGAGCAGGTGCTGTGGGTGCCGGAAAACATCAGCCACGACGTGCGGGTGTTGTATGAGCGTTATCCCGAGGGCGATCCGGAGCAGAAACTCGACATCCCGGTGGCTCAGTCGACGCGTCGACCGAACTTCGCCGATCAACTGCGCCATGGAAAAGCCACGGCAACGGTGCTGCTGCTGAGCCTGATCGTCGGCGCGCTGACGCTGCTGGGCGATAACCTGACGACATTGCGCTGGCTGACCTTTCTCGATTTTCGCGTGGTCGGCGAGTACATCCATTTCGTGCCGTTGGCCGACAGCCTGGCGGCGGGGCAGTGGTGGCGACTGGTGACGCCGATGCTGATCCACTTCGGCATCCTGCACCTGGCCATGAACGGCATGTGGTACTGGGAGCTGGGGCGGCGCATCGAGTCGCGCCAGGGCAGTATCAACCTGATCGGTCTGACCTTGCTGTTCAGCCTCGTGTCCAACTATGCCCAGTACGTGTTCAGCGGCCCGACCCTGTTTGGCGGCTTGTCCGGCGTGTTGTACGGCCTGCTCGGGCACTGCTGGATCTTTCAGGTCCTGTCGCCGAACAGCGCCTATCGCCTGCCTCGTGGGGTGTTGGCGATGATGCTGATATGGCTGCTGCTGTGCCTGTCCGGGCTGGTCTCGATGATCGGCTTCGGCGAAATTGCCAACGCGGCCCACGTCGGCGGGTTGCTCGTCGGATGCTTGACCGGCTTGTTGGGTGGTTTGTACAACCGCCGTAAACTGGCCGCCTAAAACTGTTATGTGATTCAAAGAGCGCGGAGACCCAATGTCCTCTTTCAACGAAATGATCAAGAACATCACCCCGGACATCTACCAGAGCCTGAAACTGGCGGTGGAAATCGGTAAATGGTCCGACGGTGGCAAGCTCACCGCCGAACAACGCGAACTGTCGTTGCAGGCGATGATCGCCTGGGAAGTCAAGAACCTGCCTGAAGAAGAGCGTACTGGCTACATGGGCCCGCAGGAATGCAGCTCCAAGTCGATTCAAGTGCCCAATATCCTGTTCAAGTCGGATGCCATCCATTGATCGAGATTGGCCGCGGTGCAATCAGTAAAATGTCGGCGCGCCTGGACGGGCCGAACGTGCAATACGCATTTCGCCTGGGCGACGTCGAGGTTCCGGTCAATCCGTTGATCGGCACCACGGTGCGCCTGGAATACCTGGGGGCGATTCACTGCACCCATTGCGGACGCAAGACCAAGACCAGTTTCAGCCAGGGTTACTGCTACCCGTGCATGACCAAGCTGGCCCAGTGCGACGTGTGCATCATGAGCCCGGAACTCTGCCATTTCGACGCCGGCACCTGCCGGGAGCCGGAGTGGGGCCAGACGTTCTGCATGACCGATCACATCGTGTACCTGTCGAATTCCTCCGGGGTCAAGGTCGGGATCACCCGCGCCACCCAGTTGCCGACCCGCTGGATCGACCAGGGCGCCAGTCAGGCCTTGCCGATCATGCGCGTCGCGACCCGCCAGCAATCAGGCTTCGTCGAAGACCTGTTCCGCAGCCAGGTCGCCGACAAGACCAACTGGCGCGCCTTGCTCAAGGGCGATGCGGTGTCGGTGGACCTGCCGCACATCCGTGACCAGTTGTTCGACAGCTGCGCCGAGGGTCTGCAAGGATTGCAGGAACGATTCGGCCTGCAGGCGATCCAGACGATTGCCGACGTCGAACCGCTGGAAATCCGCTTTCCGGTCGAGCAGTATCCGGCGAAGATCGTCAGCTTCAACCTGGACAAGAACCCGATTGCCGAAGGCACGCTGATGGGGATCAAGGGTCAGTACCTGATCTTCGATACCGGCGTGATCAACATTCGTAAATACACGGCTTATCAGCTCGCCGTGCATAGTTAAGGACTCCAGCATGCGCACCGAACAACCGAAGATGATCTACCTCAAGGACTATCAGGCGCCCGAGTACCTGATCGACGAAACGCACCTGACCTTCGAGTTGTTCGAGGACCACAGCCTGGTCCATGCGCAACTGGTGATGCGCCGCAACCCCGAGCGAGGCCCGGGGTTGCCGCCGCTGGTGCTGGATGGCCAGCAGCTGGAATTGCTGTCGGTCACCTTGGCCGACCAGGAGCTTTCTGCAGCCCAGTACCAGCTGACCGAAAATCACCTGACCCTGCAGCCGACCAGCACCACGTTCACGGTCGACACCAGCGTGCGCATCCACCCGGAAACCAATACTGCGCTGGAAGGCCTGTACAAGTCCGGCACGATGTTCTGCACCCAGTGCGAGGCCGAGGGCTTCCGCAAGATCACCTATTACCTCGACCGCCCGGACGTGATGAGCACGTTCACCACCACGGTGGTCGCCGAGCAGCACAGCTATCCGGTGCTGCTGTCCAACGGCAACCCGATTGCCTCGGGGCCTGGCGAAGACGGCCGGCACTGGGCGACCTGGGAAGACCCGTTCAAGAAACCGGCGTACCTGTTCGCGCTGGTGGCCGGTGATTTGTGGTGCGTCGAAGACAGCTTCACCACCATGAGCCAGCGCTCCGTGGCGCTGCGCATTTATGTCGAGCCGGAAAACATCGACAAGTGCCAGCACGCCATGAACAGCCTGAAGAAGTCCATGCGCTGGGACGAAGAGGTCTACGGTCGCGAGTACGACCTGGACATTTTCATGATCGTCGCCGTGAACGACTTCAACATGGGCGCCATGGAGAACAAGGGGCTCAACATCTTCAACTCCAGCGCCGTGCTGGCGAAGGCCGAAACCGCCACCGACGCCGCGCACCAGCGGGTCGAGGCGATCGTAGCCCACGAATACTTCCACAACTGGTCGGGCAACCGCGTGACCTGCCGCGACTGGTTCCAGTTGTCGCTCAAGGAAGGTTTTACCGTGTTCCGCGATTCCGGCTTCTCCGCCGACATGAACTCGGCCACGGTCAAGCGTATCCAGGACGTGGCGTACCTGCGTACCCACCAGTTCGCCGAAGATGCCGGTCCGATGGCCCACGCGGTGCGCCCGGACAGCTTCATCGAAATCTCCAACTTCTACACCCTGACCGTGTACGAAAAGGGTTCGGAAGTGGTCGGCATGATCCACACCCTGTTGGGCGCCGAAGGCTTCCGTAAAGGCAGCGACCTGTACTTCGAGCGCCATGACGGCCAGGCCGTGACCTGCGATGACTTCATCAAGGCCATGGAAGATGCCAACGGCGTCGACCTGTCCCAGTTCAAGCGCTGGTACAGCCAGGCCGGTACACCACGCCTGGTGGTGAGCGAGTCCTACGACGCCGCGGCGAAAACCTACAGCCTGACCTTCCGCCAGAGCTGCCCGGCAACGCCGGACAAGGTGGAAAAACTGCCGTTCGTGATTCCGGTCGAACTCGGCCTGCTCGATAGCCAGGGCGGTGAAATGGCCCTGCGTCTTGCCGGTGAAGCGGCGGCGCAAGGCACTTCCCGAGTGATCTCGGTGACCGAAGCCGAGCAGACGTTCACCTTCGTCGACATCGCCGAACAGCCGCTGCCGTCGCTGCTGCGTGGTTTCTCGGCGCCGGTCAAACTGAGCTTCCCGTACAACCGTGACCAACTGATGTTCCTGATGCAGCACGACAGCGACGGCTTCAATCGTTGGGATGCGGGTCAGCAACTGTCGGTGCAGGTGCTGCAGGAACTGATCGCCCAGCAGCAGAAGGGCGAGGCGCTGGTGCTCGATCAGCGTCTGGTTTCGGCCTTGCGTACCGTGCTGTCGGATGAGTCGCTGGACCAGGCGATGGTCGCCGAAATGCTCTCGCTGCCAAGCGAAGCCTACCTGACCGAAATCAGTGAAGTTGCCGATGTCGAGGCGATTCATACCGCCCGCGAGTTTGCCCGCAAGCAACTGGCCGATGCGTTGTTCGAAGGCCTGTGGCTGCGTTACCAGGCCAACCGCGACCTGTCCAAGCAGACCCCCTACGTGGCCGAAGCCGAGCATTTCGCCCGTCGCGCATTGCAGAACATTGCGCTGTCGTACCTGATGCTCAGCGGCAAGCCTGAAGTGCTGGCGGCGACGCTGGAACAGTTCGAGGCCTGCGACAACATGACCGAACGCCTGACCGCGCTTGCCGTACTGGTCAACTCGCCATTCGAAGAACAGAAGGCCAAGGCCCTGGCCAGCTTCGCCGAGCACTTCAAGGACAACCCGTTGGTCATGGACCAGTGGTTCAGCGTCCAGGCCGGCAGTGTGCTGCCCGGTGGCCTGGATCGGGTCAAGGCATTGATGCAGCACCCGGCGTTCAACATCAAGAACCCGAACAAGGTGCGCGCACTGATCGGCGCGTTCGCCGGGCAGAACCTGATCAACTTCCATGCGGCGGATGGTTCCGGGTATCGCTTCCTGGCGGATCTGGTCATTGAGTTGAACGGCTTCAATCCGCAGATTGCGTCCCGGCAGTTGGCGCCTTTGACGCGCTGGCGCAAGTACGATGATGCGCGTCAGGCCTTGATGAAAGGTGAGCTGGAGCGGATTCGGGCTTCGGGGCAACTGTCCAGCGATGTGTTTGAGGTGGTCAGCAAAAGCCTGGCTTGAGGTTGGTCTTGCTCCCGCAGTGTTCCTCGGACCCTGCGGGGGCATATCTCCCGCAGATGTACACCGATCAACCTGTAGGAGCTGGCTTGCCAGCGATGGCTGCCTTATAGGCGACCCATCTCCCACAGATGTACTGCGGTCGAACTGAGGGAGCGAGCCTGCTCGCGAAAAGCCCGAGAGCGCCGTGGGGTGTCAGGCTTCCCGCGTCATCGTTGACCTCCATCGCGAGCACGCTCGCTCCTACAGGTAAGAGCGAAACCATAAGTGGCCGTTACCTGAATAATGGATATGTACACCACCACTCCCCAAAAAAAGCGCAATCACCCCACCTGATACCCAATCATTCAGAAATCCCCCATCCCCCTGCGGTTAACAAAACATAACGTGCCGTCGATTGTCAGCCCTTCAAGAACACCGATAGGATAAGCCAGCTTCCGAAGGGGCTCTGGATTGCGGGTTTCAAGACTATGCTTTGAAACAGGTCATCCCGCGAACACCCCTTACGGCGCCCTGAAAGGTTGAACGACCTAACAATAATAATGGGGGAAGGTCTATGAGTGAGCCTGTCATGGGTGTGGGTATCTGCCGCCCGCCGGCATTGCGCAAGTTCGCGTTGCTGGCTACAGCGCTCTCGCTGTTGGGCTGTGCCGTGTGGTCGGCACCGGTGCTGGCCGCTGATGCGCCGGCATCCGACGTTGTTTATTCCGTTGAATCGGCCAAGGCCAGCAAAAGCCTGGTGCTCGATGTCGTGCACGCCGGCAAGCGCCTGGTGGCGGTCGGGGATCGCGGGCACATTCTCTATTCCGATGACCAGGGCGCGACCTGGACCCAGGCCAAGGTGCCAACCCGGCAGCTGCTGACCTCGGTGTTCTTCGTCGATGACAAGCACGGCTGGGCCGTCGGTCATGACGCGCAGATCCTCGCCAGCGAGGACGGCGGTAGTACCTGGACCAAGCAATTCGAAGATCTCAAACGCGAATCGCCGCTGCTCGACGTCTGGTTCCAGGACGCCAGCAACGGCTTTGCCGTGGGTGCCTACGGGGCGCTGATGGCCACCACCGACGGCGGGAAAAACTGGGAAGACGTCAGCGATCGCCTGGACAACGAAGACCAGTTCCACCTCAACGCCATCACCGCAGTCAAGGATGCCGGGCTGTTCATCGTCGGCGAGCAGGGCAGCATGTTCCGCTCGGCCGATTGGGGCCAGACCTGGGAAAAGCTCGAAGGCCCGTATGAAGGTTCGCTGTTCGGTGTGATTGGCACCGCGCAACCCAACACGCTGTTGGCCTATGGCCTGCGCGGCAATCTGTACCGCTCCACCGATTTCGGCAGCAACTGGGAAAAAGTCGAGCTCAAGGCTGAGCGCGGTGACCTGGAGTTCGGACTGTCCGGCGCGACCTTGCTTGACGATGGTTCGATCGTGATCGTTGGCAACGGCGGATCGGTGATCAGCAGCAGCGACAACGGTGAAACCTTCAGCGTGTTCAACCGTCGCGATCGTATCTCGCTGTCGTCGGTGGTCGCCGCAGGCAATGGCAATCTGATTCTGGCTGGACAGGGCGGCGTTCGCGCCACTTCGCCAAACGGCGCAGAGCTGGGCAAATGAGCCGGGTTAATAATAAGAAGGCGCAGCTATGACTTCCTTAAGCACACCTCATCAGGACAAGGCGACGTTTCTTGAGCGCCTGATCTTCAACAACCGCCCGGCAGTCATCACGATCTGCCTGCTGGTGAGTATTTTCCTGTTCTGGCAGGCGACGCTGATCCGGCCGTCCACCAGCTTTGAAAAAATGATCCCGCTCGAGCATCCATTCATTCAAAAGATGATGGAGCACCGCAACGATCTGGCAAACCTGGGCAACACCGTACGCATTTCCGTGGAAGCCACTGACGGCGACATCTTCTCCAAGGAGTACATGGAGACTCTGCGCCAGATCAACGACGAGGTGTTCTACATCTCCGGCGTCGATCGCTCCGGCCTCAAGTCGCTGTGGAGTCCGAGCATTCGCTGGACGGAAGTGACGGAGGAGGGTTTCGCTGGCGGTGAAGTGATCCCGCAGAGCTACAACGGCTCCCAGCAAAGCCTCGACCTGTTGCGCAACAACGTGCTCAAGTCCGGGCAGGTCGGGCGGTTGGTGGCCAACGACTTCAAATCGAGCATCGTCGACATCCCGCTGCTGGAGTCCTACCCGGACCCGCAGGACCAGGGCAAGCTGCTGGCGCTGGACTACCGCCAGTTTTCCCATGAGCTTGAAGACAAGATCCGCGACAAGTTCGAAGCACAGAACCCGAACGTGAAGATCCACATCGTCGGTTTCGCCAAGAAAGTCGGCGACCTGATCGACGGCCTGGTGATGGTGGTGATGTTCTTCGGCATCGCCTTCGTCATCACCCTGATCCTCCTGCTGTGGTTCACCAACTGCCTGCGCAGTACCGTCGCCGTGTTGAGCACGACGCTGGTGGCGGTGATCTGGCAGCTGGGGTTGATGCACTTCTTCGGCTTCGGGCTCGACCCGTACTCGATGCTGGTGCCGTTCCTGATCTTCGCCATCGGTATTTCCCATGGTGTGCAGAAGATCAACGGTATCGCCCTGCAATCGAGCGAGGCGGAAAACGCCCTGACTGCCGCGCGACGTACGTTCCGCCAACTGTTCCTGCCGGGGATGATCGCGATCCTCGCCGATGCCGTGGGCTTCATCACGCTGCTGATCATCGACATCGGTGTGATTCGCGAGCTGGCCATCGGCGCTTCCATCGGTGTGGCAGTGATCGTGTTCACCAACCTGATCCTGTTGCCGGTGGCGATTTCCTACGTCGGCATCAGCAAGCGCGCGGTCGAACGCAGCAAGAAAGACGCGGTGCGTGAGCATCCGTTCTGGCGCCTGCTGTCGAACTTTGCCAGCGCCAAAGTTGCACCGGTGTCCATTCTCCTGGCGCTGGTCGCCTTCGGTGGTGGCCTGTGGTACAGCCAGAACCTGAAAATCGGTGACCTCGACCAGGGTGCGCCGGAGCTGCGCCCGGACTCGCGCTACAACAAGGACAACAACTTCATCATCAGCAACTACTCCACCAGTTCCGACGTGTTGGTGGTGATGGTCAAGACCAAGTCCGAAGGCTGCTCGCGCTACGAAGCCATGGCGCCGATCGACGAGCTGATGTGGAAGATGCAGAACACCGAGGGCGTGCAGTCGGCGATTTCCCTGGTGACCGTGTCCAAGCAGATGATCAAGGGCATGAACGAGGGCAACCTGAAATGGGAAACCCTGTCGCGTAACCCGGACGTGTTGAACAACTCCATCGCCCGTGCCGATGGCCTGTACAACAACAGCTGTTCATTGGCGCCGGTGCTGGTGTTCCTCAACGATCACAAGGCCGAAACCCTGGATCGCGCGGTGCATGCGGTGCAGGAATTCGCCAAGGAGCACAACACCGAGAACCTGGAGTTCATCCTGGCGGCCGGTAACGCGGGGATCGAGGCGGCTACCAACGAAGTGATCAAGAAGTCCGAGCTGACCATCCTGATCCTGGTGTATATCTGCGTCGCGGTCATGTGCATGATCACCTTTCGTTCCTGGGCGGCGACCCTGTGCATCGTGTTGCCACTGGTCCTGACGTCGGTGCTGGGCAACGCCCTGATGGCCTTCATGGGCATCGGCGTGAAAGTCGCGACCCTGCCGGTGGTTGCGCTGGGTGTGGGGATTGGCGTGGACTACGGCATCTACATCTACAGCCGCCTGGAAAGCTTCCTGCGTGCGGGCCTGCCGTTGCAGGAGGCGTACTACCAGACGCTGAAATCCACCGGCAAGGCCGTGCTGTTCACCGGTTTGTGCCTGGCGATCGGCGTGTGCACCTGGATCTTCTCGGCCATCAAGTTCCAGGCTGACATGGGCCTGATGCTGACCTTCATGCTGCTGTGGAACATGTTCGGTGCGTTGTGGCTGCTGCCGGCATTGGCGCGGTTCCTGATCAAGCCGGAGAAGCTGGCGGGGCAGAAGGGCAATTCGCTGTTTGCTCACTGATCCAGGGCCAGAAACACAAAAGCCGTAGCCTCAGGGTTGCGGCTTTTTTACATCTAAAATTCACACCAGACCCCTATAGGAGCTGGCTTGCCAGCGATGGTGTGTCAGACACATTGATGTCGACTGACACACCATCGCTGGCAAGCCAGCTCCTATAGGGGATCGCGTTTTATGAGGGATCGCTGCCTAGCACCACATTCAACGCACTGCGCGCATCATCGAGCTGCACCAGCGTCGCATGCCGCGCGCCCAACGCATCGCGGTTCTCGATCGCCGTGAGTATCGCCTTGTGCCGTGGCAGCGCCAGTTCATGCAGGTTCGGCCGCTGGTTGGAATGCTTCAATGCTTCGGCAATTGCCACCGACAGCATGTTGCACAGGTTGGCCAGCAAGTCGTTGTGGGTGGCGTCTGCAATTCGGCTGTGGAAATCCAGGTCCGGTTGCAGCAGGGCTTCCGGCGTCGGCGCGGCTTCCATGCGTTGGTAGGCTTCACCGATGGAGGCGATATCCGCGTCGGTGGCGAACTGTGCGGCGAGGGCGGCGGCGGCCGGTTCGATGATGCTGCGTACGCTGGTCAGCAGGTCGAAGAACTGGTTCTGCGGGCTGCTTTGCATCAGCCAATGCAGGACGTCCGGGTCGAGCATGTGCCATTCCTTGCGCGGCTTGACCACGGTGCCAACCCGCGGACGGGAGTACACCAGGCCCTTGGCGACCAGCACACGGGTGGCTTCGCGCAACACCGGCCGGCTGACGGCATATTCCTCGCAGAGCAGGGCTTCGGCGGGCAGTTTGTCGTCCGGCAGGAAACGTCCGGAGACGATCTGCATGCCCAGTTCCTGGACGATGCGCGAGTGCATGCTTTTGCGGTCGGAGGGTTTGCGGTAATCCATGGGGAACGGCGCGGTCCTGGGCGATGGAGATGGCGGGCATGATAGCAGGCGTGGGGAGTGACGGTCGCTAGCACCGGGTTTTGACTGGCGCAGAACGACTGTAGGAGCTGGCTTGCCAGCGAAGAGGCCCTGACAGCAAACATTAGGGTTGACTGTCAGGCCGCCTTCGCTGGCAAGCCAGCTCCTACAGGGGGCGGTGGTGTCAGTGAGAATGACGCGGTACTTCGGCCCCACGGCAACCGACCAGGAAGTCAAAGTCGCAACCCTGATCCGCCTGCAACACATGGTCGATGTACAGCTGACGGTAACCGCCCACCAGCAATTGCTGTGGCGGTTGCAGATCCGCCATGCGCGCCGCCAGTTCAGCATCCGGAATATCCAGGTGCAACCGGCCGCTGGCGCAGTCCAGCTCGATCCAGTCACCTTCCTTCACCGCCGCCAAAGGCCCACCGGCTGCGGCTTCCGGTGCCACGTGCAGGACCACCGTGCCATACGCGGTACCGCTCATGCGTGCATCGGAAATGCGCACCATGTCGGTCACGCCCTGGGCCAGCAGCTTGGCCGGCAGGCCCATGTTGCCGACTTCGGCCATGCCCGGATAACCCTTGGGCCCGCAGTTTTTCATGACCAGGATCGAGTTGGCATCCACATCCAGTTCCGGGTCGTTAATGCGCGCCTTGTACATGTCGAAGTTCTCGAACACCACCGCACGCCCGCGGTGTTGCATCAGCTCGGCACTGGCGGCGGAGGGCTTGAGCACCGCGCCCAGTGGTGCCAGGTTGCCGCGCAGTACACAGATCCCGCCGTCGGCGCGGATCGGGTTGTCGAGGGTACGGATCACTTCGTCCTCACCATAGATCGGCGCGTCCCTGGTGTTCTCGCCGATGGACTTGCCGTTGACGGTCAAGGCGTTCGGGTTCGGGATCAGGTTGGCTTCGCCGAGACGGCGTAGTACCGCTGGCAAGCCACCGGCGTAGTAGAACTCTTCCATCAGGAAACGTCCGGACGGTTGCAGGTCGACGATGGTCGGCATGCCGCGACCGATGCGGGTCCAGTCGTCCAGGTCCAGCTCCACGCCGATGCGCCCGGCGATGGCCTTGAGGTGAATCACGGCGTTGGTCGAACCGCCAATGGCGGCGTTGACCCGGATGGCGTTTTCGAAAGCTTCCTTGGTCAGGATCTTCGACAGCTTCAAATCCTCCCGGACCATTTCCACGGCACGCATGCCGGACATGTGCGCCAACACATAACGCCGCGCATCGACGGCAGGAATCGCCGCGTTGTGGGGCAGGGAAGTGCCCAGTGCTTCGGCCATGCAGGCCATGGTCGACGCGGTGCCCATGGTGTTGCAGGTACCGGCCGAGCGGGACATGCCGCCTTCAGCCGCGAGGAAGTCATCGATGGTGATGGTGCCGGCCTTGACCTGTTCGCTGAGCTGCCAGACCACGGTACCCGAGCCGATGTCCTTGCCCTTGTGCTTGCCGTTGAGCATCGGCCCGCCGGTGACGACGATCGCCGGCACGTCGCAGCTGGCCGCACCCATCAGCAAGGCCGGGGTGGTCTTGTCGCAACCGGTTAGCAGCACCACGCCGTCGATGGGGTTGCCGCGAATCGCTTCTTCGACGTCCATGCTCGCCAGGTTGCGGGTGAGCATGGCGGTCGGGCGCAGGTTGGATTCACCGTTGGAGAACACCGGGAACTCCACCGGGAAGCCCCCGGCCTCGATCACTCCGCGCTTGACGTGTTCCGCGATCTGGCGGAAATGCGCGTTGCACGGGGTCAATTCCGACCAGGTGTTGCAGATGCCGATGATCGGCTTGCCATGGAACTGGTGGTCGGCGATGCCCTGATTCTTCATCCAGCTGCGGTACATGAAGCCGTTCTTGTCGGCGGTGCCAAACCATTGGGCGGAGCGCAGGGTGGGTTTCTTATCAGACATGATCGATTCTCTTATTGTATGACTATATTGTTCGAGCTGAAGCGTAACATAAGCGCAAATTCGTCTGTTTGGAAGTGTTGTTGGCTAAATAGTATTACTATATAGTCGTTTTCAGCGGAGGGATGGCCCTGACGGTTTGCCGTGAGAGGCGTCCCCCGAGGTTCTATAACAACAACAATCGGAGACCGATCTCATGAGCCAGGAACTGCGGCTGATACGTCGCATCACGCTGAAACTGATTCCCTTCCTGATCCTGCTGTACCTGATCGCCTATGTGGATCGCTCCGCCGTAGGTTTCGCCAAGCTGCACATGGGCGCCGACATCGGCCTGGGCGATGCGGCGTACGGACTGGGCGCAGGGCTGTTCTTCATTGGCTATTTCCTGCTGGAAATCCCCAGCAACCTGATGCTTGACCGTTTTGGCGCGCGGCGCTGGTTCGCGCGGATCATGGTCACCTGGGGTGCTATCACCATCGGCATGGCATTCGTCCAGGGGCCGAACAGCTTCTACCTGATGCGCTTTCTGCTCGGCGCGGCGGAAGCCGGGTTCTTTCCAGGCGTCCTCTACTACATCACCCAGTGGTTCCCGGTACGCCATCGCGGCAAGATCCTGGGCCTGTTCATCCTGTCCCAACCCATCGCGATGATGATCACCGGACCTATATCCGGTGGTTTGCTGGGCATGGAAGGGGTGTTCGGCCTGCATGGCTGGCAGTGGCTGTTCATCGTCATCGGCACCCCGGCGATCCTGCTGACCTGGCCGGTGCTGCGCTGGCTGCCGGATGGTCCGCAACAGGTGAAATGGATGGACCAGGCGGAGAAGGACTGGCTCAGTGGCGAGCTGAAAAAGGACCTGGAGCAGTATGGCCAGACCCGTCACGGCAATCCGCTGCACGCCCTGAAGGACAAACGCGTGTTGCTGCTGGCGCTGTTCTACCTGCCGGTGACCCTGAGCATCTATGGCCTGGGCCTGTGGCTGCCGACCTTGATCAAGCAGTTCGGCGGCACTGATCTGGTGACCGGGTTCGTGTCATCGGTGCCGTACATCTTCGGGATCGTTGGTTTGCTGATCATCCCGCGCAGCTCCGATCGATTGAATGATCGGTATGGCCACCTGGCCGCTCTGTACGTGCTCGGTGCCATCGGCCTGTTCTTCAGTGCCTGGCTCTCGGTGCCGGTGTTGCAACTGGCGGCGCTGTGCCTGGTGGCGTTCTCGCTGTTTTCCTGCACGGCGATTTTCTGGACCTTGCCCGGTCGCTTCTTTGCCGGCGCGAGCGCGGCGGCGGGGATTGCCCTGATCAACTCGGTGGGCAACCTCGGCGGCTACATCGGCCCGTTCGTGATCGGCGCGCTCAAGGAGTACACCGGCAACCTCGCGTCGGGGCTGTATTTCCTGTCCTGCGTGATGCTGTTCGGCCTGGTGTTGACCGGCGTGGTGTATCGCCTGCTGGAGCGCAAGCATGTGTTGCCGGTGGATGAGTTTGCCGCCAGTGCGCGTGGGGCTACCCGTACCTGACACAAAAATCTGGCAATCACCCCTACCCCTGTAGGAGCTGGCTTGCCAGCGATGGCGATCTATCTGACACATTGACGGTGAATGTGCCGCCGCTTTCGCTGGCAAGCCAGCTCCTACAGGGGGGCGGTGTTTTCAAGTAAATGGAGAATATTCATGCGTTTGGTTCAGTTCGAATTGAGTAACGGCGAACGCCGCGTAGGCGTGGTCGAGGAAGGTCTGGTCCGTGAAGTGCAAGACGCCCGCACGGTGCGCGACCTGGCCCTGGCGGCGATCGAGGCGGGTTGCAATCTTGAGCAGCAGGTGCAGAGCCTCGGGTTGGGCATCAGCCACGACTACGCCGAGCTGCTGGCGCAACTGCGCATCCTGGCGCCGCTGGATCACCCGGACCCGGCGCACATGCTGGTCAGTGGCACCGGCCTGACTCACCTGGGCAGCGCGTCGGCCCGGGACAAGATGCACCAGCAGGCCGGTGATGAAGCTTCGATGACCGACACCATGCGCATCTTCAAGTGGGGCGTGGAGGGTGGCAAACCCGCGGCAGGCCAGGCGGGGGTCCAGCCGGAATGGTTCTACAAGGGCGACGGCAGCATTGTCGTACGCCCGGGCCAGCCGTTCCCGCTACCACCCTTTGCCGAAGACGCCGGTGAAGAGCCTGAACTCAGCGGCCTCTACGTCATCGGTCACGACGGCAAGCCGTACCGCGTCGGTTTTGCCGTGGGCAACGAGTTTTCCGATCACGTCATGGAGCGCAAGAACTACCTGTACCTGGCCCACTCGAAACTGCGCAGTTGCAGCTATGGACCGGAGCTGCGGGTGGGCGAGCTGCCGCAACACCTGGCCGGTACCAGCCGTATCCTGCGCGATGGCCAGGTGCTGTGGCAGAACGAGTTCCTTAGCGGTGAGGCCAATATGTGCCACAGCCTGGCCAACCTCGAGTTCCACCATTTCAAGTACAGCCAGTTCCTGCGTCCGGGCGATGTGCACATCCACTTCTTCGGCACCGCGACCCTGTCTTTTGCCGATGGCATCCGCACGCAACCGGGCGATGTGTTCGAGATCAGCCAGGGCGAATTCGGCGCGCCGTTGATCAATGGCATCGCGCCTGTCGATGCGGCTTTCGAACCCGGCACCGTCTGCACACTTTAAGGAGTTACCTATGATCCTTGGTCACAACTACATCGGCGGCCGGCGCAGCGCGTTGGGCAGCGTGACATTGCACAGCGTCGACGCCGAAACCGGCGAGGCGTTGCCCCATGCTTTCATCCAGGCCACCCCGGAAGAAGTCGATGCCGCCGCCAAGGCTGCCGCTGCAGCGTACCCGGCTTATCGCAGCTTGAGTGCCGAGCGGCGCGCACAATTTCTCGACGCTATCGCCGATGAACTGGATGCGCTGGGGGATGAGTTCGTAAGCGTGGTGTGCCGCGAAACCGCGCTGCCTGCTGCACGGATTATCGGTGAGCGTGGCCGCACCAGCGGCCAGATGCGCCTGTTCGCCGCTGTGCTGCGGCGTGGCGACTTCTACGGCGCGCGCATCGACCAGGCCCTGCCTGAGCGTCAGCCGTTGCCGCGTCCGGACCTGCGTCAGTACCGTATCGGGCTCGGACCGGTGGCGGTGTTCGGGGCCAGCAACTTTCCCTTGGCGTTCTCCACCGCCGGTGGCGACACCGCGTCGGCCCTGGCCGCCGGTTGCCCGGTGGTGTTCAAGGCCCATGGCGGCCACATGGCCACGGCCGAGCAGGTGGCCGATGCGATCATTCGCGCGGCACAGAAAACCGCGATGCCGGCCGGCGTGTTCAACATGATCTACGGCGGCGGGGTAGGTGAAGCGCTGGTCAAGCATCCGGCCATCCAGGCGGTGGGCTTTACCGGTTCGCTCAAAGGTGGTCGAGCCTTGTGCGACATGGCCGCGGCACGCCCGCAACCGATCCCGGTGTTTGCCGAAATGTCCAGCATCAACCCGGTGATCGTGCTGCCCCAGGCGCTGCAGGCGCGCACGGAAACCATCGCCCGTGGCCTGTCGGCTTCGGTGGTCCAGGGTTGCGGCCAGTTCTGCACCAACCCTGGCCTGGTGATCGGCATCCGTTCGCCGCAGTTCACCGCCTTCCTCCAGCTACTGGCCGACATGATGGCCGACCAACCGGCGCAGACCATGCTCAACGCCGGGACCCTGGGCAGCTATGCGAAGGGCTTGCAAACATTGCTCGATCATCCTCGGATCGAACACCTGGCGGGCCATGCGCAACAGGGGCGGCAGGCGCAGCCGCAGCTGTTCAAGGCCGACGTCAACCTGCTGATTGATGGCGACGAGGTGCTGCAAGCGGAAGTGTTCGGCCCCACCACCGTGGTGGTCGAAGTGGCGGATCAGGCACAACTGAGCGCCGCGCTGCACGGCCTGCATGGTCAGCTGACCGCGACCATCATCGGCGAGCAGGCGGATTTCGAGCAGTTCAGCGAGCTGACCGGGTTGCTGGAGCAGAAGGTCGGGCGAATCCTGCTCAATGGCTATCCCACCGGTGTGGAGGTCTGTGATTCGATGGTCCATGGCGGGCCGTACCCGGCGACGTCGGATGCGCGCGGCACGTCGGTGGGCACCCTGGCCATCGACCGATTCCTGCGCCCGGTGTGTTTCCAGAACTACCCGGACAGTTTGCTGCCGGAGGCGCTGAAAAACAGCAATCCACTGGGTATCCAGCGCCTGGTGGATGGCCAACCGTCCCGCGAGGCCCTCTAACAGCCAAATACGATTCCTTGTGGGAGCGGGCTTGCTCGCGAAGGCGGCCGACCAATCAATAGGGATGTCTCTGACCCATCGCTTTCGCGAGCAAGCCCGCTCCCACATTGGTATGAGGCGCAATGAGCTATCATTGCGTTTTTCCCATTCAAAGATTGAATGCCATGACTGCTGCAAACGACACCCTGCTCAACGCCCTCGAACACTGCGGGATGGTGGAAATCGATGGGCTGCATGCCTTCGAATTCGCCCTCGATGAAGACGACAACCTGCATATCGAATGCATTGACGGTCGCAATGCCCTGCACTGGGAATTCACCCCCGCGCAGATCCAGGCGGCAACGTTCGATGCGACCTTGCAAAGCTGGTTGATCAACGACAACAACGGCGAACACCGCCTGGTCTGCCTCGACGACGTCGTCAGCGGTGACAACGACGACGATGATCAACAGGATGCGTAACCTCTGGCCGCTGTTGATCGCCGGTAGCATCGGCGCGATGGGCGTGCAGGTGGCGGCCGCCGACGACTATCAATTGCTCGTGGGTTCCTACACGGCCGGCCAAAGCCAGGGTATCTATCGCCTGGCCTTCGACAGTGCCACCGGGCAGATCGACGCCAAGCCGCTACAGGTGATCAACAGCGAAAATCCGTCCTGGCTGACCCTGTCCAAGGACCAGCAGCACCTGTTCGTGGTCAACGAAAATGGCCCGGGCCAGGCCGATCCGGTCGGGCGCGTGAGCAGTTATGCCATTGACCCCAAGACCCATGAGTTAAGCCTGATCAACCAGGTACAGAGCCTGGGCAACGAGCCGACGCATTCGAGTCTCAGCCTTGATGCCAGCCACTTGTTCGTCAGCAACTACTCGGTATCTGAAGATCCGGGTGGCACCCTGGCGGTGTTGCCGCTGGCGGCCGATGGCACGCTCAAGCCTGTGGTGCAGATGAGCAGCCATCCGGCCAGCCGGGTCAATCCCGAGCGGCAGATGTCGGCGCATGTGCATTCGACGGTCTCCTCGCCTGATGGCAAATACGTGTTTTCCAACGACCTGGGGGCGGACAAGGTGTTTGTCTACCGCTTCGACCCCAAGGCCAATCCCGACTTGCCGTTGATCCCGGCGACTCCCTCGTTCGTTCAGTTGCCAGCGGGCAGCGGGCCGCGCCATTTGCTGTTCAGTGCCGATGGCAAGCACGCCTGGCTGACCATGGAAATGAGCGCGCAAGTGGCGGTGTTCGATTACCGCGACGGCAAGCTGGAGCAAACCCAAATGGTCGACCTGGCTGCGGGTCAGCCGGTTTCGGACAAGGCCGCCGCGGCATTGCATGCCTCGAAGGACGGCAAGTTCCTCTATGTCAGCAACCGTGGCACCGCCAACCAGTTGCTGGTGTTCGCCATCGAGCCAGCCACCGGCCACCTCAAGGAGCTGCAACGTCGCGCGGTAGAAGGCGACCATCCCCGGGAATTCAGCCTCGATCCGAGTGGCAAGTTCCTGCTGATCGCCAACCAGAAAAGCAACCAGATTGTCGTCGTCGAGCGCGATGCCAAGACTGGCTTGTTGGGTAAGACCGTGCAAAACCTGCCGATGGATGCCCCCAGTGACCTGAAATTCCTGGTGCGTCAATAGGCCGCAGGCCCCGGTTGATGGGGCCTGCATCCTTCTATCGATGAGCGTGATATGTGGAAGTGCTACAAAGCATTTCAAGCGGCTAAGCCCCGAGGGTTAAGTTTGCTTCACGGCCCCACCGGCCAGGCAAGCCAACTGACTTCGAGGAACTCCCGCATGAACTTCAATCTCTTCTCCGTGATCGCCGCTTCCGCCATTTCCGCCACCGTTGCCCTGCCAGCCAGCGCCAACGTTGAAATCAGCGACAGGAAATCCCACACCCAGAGCTACACCCAGAAATACCTGCAACAGAGCGCCAACTTCTACGCCGCGCTGGACCACAAAAACCAGCACTGAAATTCCAGCCCTGCCGCCTTTATGCAGGAGCGAAGTCACTTGCCGATCGAAGCCCAGGCCGCGAAAGGCGTTGAAGTGATGTCGCTCCTGCATAACGCGTTTGCGACAAGCCATCCTGTAATGCTTGATATCAGGTGGCCATGCCTCTAAATTTGACGCTGATTTTTTGACTCCTCCTTCATCAGAAAAGGATTGCCAAAATGACCCTGCGTCTCGCCGTCGTACTGCTGTCCCTCTACTCGACCCCCATCCTGTCCGCTGCCGTACCCATTCCCGGCGAACCTGACGCTGCCCGCGAGCGCATGATGAGTTTTATTGAAGACTGAGATAGTCTGGGTTAATGATCAACGAAGTTGATATTTGCTATGCATCAGACTCGTTGGTTACCGGTGCTTTTTTGATTGATTCTGTGGACTCTGAAACATGTCCACGGAGTTCATCATGGCCAGCTCGATCATCACCTCTGCCAAACACGGCGCCTATGTGGCTATCGGTCTTTACCTGGTCATGGTGCTGGTCATCAGTCTTTCGCCGCAGTCACAGCAAAGCGTCGAACCGCCGATTCATGTCGCACACCCTGGCATCCAGTTTGAACATCGCGCACAGCAGGCGATGGTCGATCCGGCGGAACTGGCGGGAGTGGGCGGAGCATGAACCGTTGCAAACTTTTGGTCATCGCTTTCCTGGCCTTCATCACCAACGGATTTTCCTTGCTGGGGATAGGGCAAGGTTCGATAGGCGGGGTAGCCCGGGCCATCGAGGCCAACCACAACATTGCGCGCAACATCGAAACGGCAAAGGCCATGGGCATGCTGGCCGGCAATCCGCCGATCAAGTCCGAGGAAAGTTTTTTCGGACCGTTCCAGGTGGATTGCTCGGCCATTGGCATGTGTGAAGTGTTGGCGTAACAGAGGGGGCTATTTCTTCATGATCGATGTGAACAAATCGGACTCCAGAAACCGCTGCAACCAAGCCTGTAGACGTCGATAGGGCGTTTGCGCGAACCACTCGCGGTCGACATGGGCGAATTGCCGTATGAACGGCATCAGCGCCACGTCGGCCAGGCTCGGGTGATCCGTGAGCAGGTAGTCGCGTCCCTCCAGTAACTCATCCAGTTTGCGCAGGAACACCTCGCCTTCGGCGCGATAGAACGCCATCGGTTGCTCAGGATAGCGCTCGGCGTACTTGTAGCGATTGAGGTGCACTTTGAAGTGCTGATCGTTCTCCTCGATCAACGCCTCGATGGCCAACTGTCCTTGCGGATCATCCTTGAGCAACCAGTCCTGCGGGTCATGGCGGGCGACGGCCCAGCGCATGATGTCCAGGCTTTCATCGATGACCTGGCCGTCCACGTCCAGCACCGGCACCGTGCCTTTGCTCGACAGTGCGAGCATTTCGGAGGGTTTGGCCTTGAGGCTGACTTCGACGATGTCCACGGCCACTTCGCAGTAGCGCAGCGCCATTCGCGCGCGCATGGCGTAGGGGCAGCGGCGGAACGAGTAGAGCGTGATCATTTCACCTCCAGGGTGCTCAGGCCGTTGCCCTGGCGGCGGACCTGGATCTGCACCGGAATCCGCTCATGCATTTCCTGCACATGGGAGATCACCGCGACCTTGCGCCCTTGGGCCTGCAAGCCGTCGAGGGCGTCCATCGCCAGTTGCAGGGACTCCGGGTCGAGGCTGCCGAAGCCTTCGTCGATGAACAGCGATTCGATTTTCAGCGTGCTCGAGGCCATCGACGCCAGGCCCAGCGCCAGGGCCAGCGACACCAGGAAGGTCTCGCCACCGGACAACGAATGCACCGAACGCAGCTCGTCGCCCATCTCGGTGTCCATCACCAGCAAACCGAGCATGCTGCCGCCGCGTTTCAGGCGATAGCGCCGTACCAGTTGGCGCAATTGCACGTTGGCGTGGTGCACCAGCAGGTCGAGGTTGTAGGCCTGGGCGATCTTGCGGAAGGTGTCGCCGGTGGCCGAACCGATCAACGCGTTCAGGCGTGCCCAGCGCTGGTACTCGCTGTACGCGTCAGCGATCTGTTGCGCGAGGGCCTGATTGGCGTTCTGCCGGCGCTGATCCTCAGCCTGTTCGGCACGCAATTCGGCGCAGAGCTGCTCGCTGACGCCGAACTGGTTTTGTAACTCGGTAAGCGCGTTGGCGAGCTGTTCGTCATCGAGGTTGCCGTTGTGCTGCGCCTGATGATCGAGCAAGCGCTTGTCGCGCTCCTGTAGCAGGACATTGGCCTGTTCGATGGCTTTTTCGCTGTGCTGCAAGCGTTGGCGCAGTTCGCTGACATTGGCGTCGTCGACCCGCAGCAGGTCGTCAAGGCCAGCGTCATCCAGTTCCGGGTGGCGGGCGCGCCAGTCGGCGATTTTGTCGCCGAGCTCGCGCTGTTCGCTTTCCAGGGTGTGCAAACGCTCTTGCTGCGCCTTGAGTTCGGCGGCGATTCGCACGAGCTGCGTGAGTACGTTCTGCAGTTCCGTGGCCGTCGTGGTTTCGGCGTTGCGCGCCTGTTCCACGTCCTGCTCCAGCTGCTGCTGCCACTGTTCGGCACTGGCGTGGGAGGCGAGCAATTGTCCGAGCGCCTGCTGGCTCGCCTGTTGTTGCGCGGCCAGTGCATTGAACTGCTGCTCGGCGGTTTGCAATTGTTGCACACGGGTTTGCTGCCGATCCTGTTCCTTCTCCAGGTGTTGCTGACGCTGTTGCTGCTCGGCAAGTTCTTCCTTTTGCTGATCGAGTTGCGCCAGGCGCTCGGCGATCTGCCGATCGAGCTGCATGAAGGTCGCGGCGGGCTCGAGACGTAGCGCTTCCAGGGTGTCGGCTGGCAACAGGCTGGCAAACGCGCCGAGTTCTTCGTCCAGGCGCTGGCGGTCATTGCCCAGCTCACGCTGTTGATTGTCCAGATGCTGGGCCGCTTGCTGGTGCGCGGTTTCGGCGTGGCGCAATTGCTGGGTCAGGCGCGCGGCGTCCTGTTGCAGGGTGAGCAGGGCGGTTTGCCGTTGTTCGTCCTGGCTGATGCTCTGGTTCAACTGGGTGTTTTGCTGGCTGAGCCAGGCGCCGCGCTTGGCGTAGTCCTGATTGTGCAGGGCGGTGGCCAGCGGATGCGCTTCAAGGCTTGGCGCCAGGGCTTGTTGCTGGGTCGCCAAATGTTCCTGCTGTTGCAGCAGTTCTTTTTGCTGGGCGATCAGTCCGCCCACTTCCGCCCGCAGTTCGGTCAGCTTTTCCTTGAGCTGGTCGACCGCTTTTTGGGCCGTGGCCTGCTCGCTTTCATCATGGCGACCCAGGCTTTGCAACAGGGCTTCGGGTTGATGGTAGGGATGCTCGTTGCTGCCGCAGACAGGGCAGGGCTGGTCATCCTGCAACTGCGCGCGCAGTTCCTCGACACTGGCGCTGCGGGCCAGGCGCTGGCGCTCCAGCAGTTCGCGGGTGACGGTCAGGGTCTGCTCGGCGATGGCGAGTTCAGCCTTGGCCTTTACCCCGTCCTGGGTCAGGCGCTCACGTTCCTGTTGCGCAGCGACCTGGCGTTGCTGCAACTCGGCGCCGCGCTTGTCCAGGTCCTGCTGGCTGTCCCACAGCCGCGTCAGGTCTTCGATGGCCCGCAGTTGCTTGCGGTTGTCCTGCAAGAGGCTGCCGAGGATGCCGATCTGCTCGGCGACGGCGTCTGGTTCGGCGCCGGCCTCCTTGAACAGCACCTCCAGTTGCTGTTTCTGCGCAGTGAACGCCTGCGTGGTGCGCACGGCGTTCTGTTCGAGGTTGGCCAGTTCGGCCTGGCCCTTGTTCAGGCGATTGCCGATCAGCATCAGCTGTTGCAGGCGATCGCGGTAAGCGTTCCATGCCTCGCTCAAGGGCGCCAGATGTACGCTCTGTTCCAGCTCGGCCGCCATGCGCTGCAAGTGTTCGCCAGCCCGGGCCTGTTGCTCGTGCAAGGTTTGAATCGCGCTTTGGCCCTGGGTGCAGGCTTGCTCGGCGCTCTGTCTGGCTTCGGCGGCCAGGGCCGTGTCCTTCGCCAGGCGGGCGAGGGTGCTTTGTTCCTCGAAGGCCTGACGCAACAGCGGCGCACATACGGTTTGCCGTTGTTGCGCTTCACCCAATGCGATCCGGGTCGTGCCAAGGGCCTGTTCCAGTAGCGCCTGACGCTCGCTGAGTTCGCCGTGCTGGCGGGTATGCTGGGCGATTTGCTCGGCCAAGGGCGTGAGTAACGCATCGACCTCGGACTTGCGGGCGAACTGGTGCCGTTGCGGGGCGAGCTGCTCCAGGCGCGTCAGCTGCATGCGCTCGCTGGCCAGGCTGTCCCAGGTTTGGCGGGCGCTGTGCAGTTGTTCGGCAGCAGCCAGTTGCGCGTCATGCAAACGGCGCAGTTCGCTGAGCCAGGTGTGCTGCAGTTCAAGCTGCTTGAGCTGCGCCTGCTGATGTCTAAGCTGCTGTTGCGCGGCCTGGAAGCGCTCGTCGAGCTCGGCGCGGGCCTCAGGCGCCAGGGGCGTGACGCCGCTGGCCTGGTCCTGCAGCAGTTTGTGGGCTTCGCGGGCTTCTTTGGTCTTGTCGAAGGCCCGCCGGCCCAGCCGGGTGTATAGCGCCGTGTCGGTGAGTTTTTCCAGGAGTTCGCTGCGGTCGTTGTCATCGGCCTTGAGGAAGGCGCTGAACTCGCTCTGCGCCAGCAGCACGGCCCGGGTGAACTGTTCGAAATTCAGGCCCAGTGCGGCTTCGAGCTGGGTCTTGTATTCACCTTTCTGGCTGGCCAGCAGTTGATCCTGATCGAGGTCGCGCAGGCTCTGGCGGCTGGCTTGCAGTTTGCCACCGGCCTTTTCCCGGGCGCGATTGGCTTCCCAGCGTGCGCGATAACGGCGGCCGTCGACGCCGACAAAATCCACTTCGGCATAACCTTCGCCAGTGCCGCGGCGCAACAGGGTGCGCGGGTCGCCGGTGCCGATTTCGCCATCGGCGTCCGGCACCTTGGCGTCGCGCCCGGTGTTGTTCAGCCGCGGCACGGCACCGAACAGGGCCAGGCACAACGCGTCGAGCAGGGTGCTCTTGCCGGCACCGGTGGGGCCGGTGATGGCGAACAGTCCGGCGCTGGCCAGGGGTTCGGCGGTGAAGTCGATTTCAAACGGCCCGGCCAGTGAGGCGAGGTTTTTCAGGCGGATGGCGAGGATCTTCATGGCTGTTCGTCCTCCATCTGCACGTCTTGCAGCAGCTCGGCAAAGTCCTTTAGGGTTTGCTCATCGACCTCGCTGCCGTAGTTGTCCTGCCAGGCACGGCTGAACAGTTCATGGGGCGTGAGCTGGTCCAGTTCGATCAACCCGGCACCTTCATCGGCACCTTCGCGGCTGCCGTTGCCGGCGTATTCGGCGGCGATGCGCACCAGGCGCACGGCCTTGCCTTCCAGGGCGCTTTCCACTTGATGGCGCAAGTCCGGTTGCGGCTCGTCGAGGCGTACCCGCACTTCCAGCCAGGGCTGGCGCTGGTAGTCGGCCAGCAGGTCGATGATCGGCAGGTCGGCCAGTTGCACAAGGATGTCGGCCAGGGGCGCAGGGCCGATACGTTGCAGGTTCACTGAGCGAGGAATCAGTTTCGGTTCGACGCTGACCAGGGTTTCGCCGTCGAGTGTGATGACGAGAACCTGATGCTGGTAGCCGATCTCCGAGAACGACAACGGAATGGGCGAGCCGCTGTAGCGAATGCGCTCCTCGCCGTTGACCTTCTGTGGCTTGTGCAAATGCCCCAGGGCGACGTAGCTGATGGTCGGTCCGAACAGGCTGGCGGGCAGCGCTTCGGCGTTGCCGATGATCAGGCTGCGTTCGGAGTCTTCCGACACCGAACCACCGGCCATGTGCGCATGGCTGATAGCGATCAGTGCCTGCCCGGTCAGCCGTTTGGCATTGGCCGCTTCAATCAGCCATTCGTGAACCTGGCCGATGCCGCGCAAATAGTTGTCGCCCAGATGGGCGCCGGTGACTTCGGCCGGGCGCAGGAACGGCAGCGCCAGGCACCAGGCAGCAATGTCGCCTTGGGCATTTGGCAGTGGCAGCAACAGGCGCTCGGCGTCCAGTTGCCCGTCATCCAGCCACAGCACGCGGCCCAGGGCATGGGTGCGCAAGCGGCGCATCAAGGGCGCGGGCAGTTCGATGCGTGAGCCGGAATCGTGGTTGCCGGCGATCATCACGATGGTCAGCAAGGGTTGCTGCTCATGGGCGCTGACGATGAAGTCGTAAAGGCGTTCCTGGGCTTTGACCGGCGGGTTGACCGTGTCGAAAATGTCGCCGGCGATCAGCAGCACATCCGGCTGGTCCAGTTTGAGCTGGCGCAGCAGCCAGTCGAGAAAACAGCCGTGCTCAAAATCGCGATCCTGGCCGTGCAGGTTCTGCCCGAGGTGCCAGTCGGAGGTGTGGAACAGACGCAAGGGCAACTCCGCTACAAAAAAGGTGATGGCCGCGAAGACAAATGACAGCGGCGAAAGGGGAGAGAGTTTACTGGCAAAAGACTGTTGTTGCAGAACACCTTTAAAGGTCAAGACGTCTGCATTCGGTGTTGAAAACCCGCGACCGTCTGTCCCCACTGTCAGATCTGTCAGTAGGCACCAGGGCGAGCCGGGTATTCAATGGGTTCGAGCATGGAGCCTTACAGTGCAAGCGACAGGATGTGCTTTCCAATAGAAGGGAGGCGAGGCAGGTCGGACAGTGGCTGATGTGGTTAGGGCGTTACATGTGATTCCAGGGTTATCGAAGTTACTACGATTGTTAATGGAGAAATACTATGTCACAGGGTCGTCCGAACTCTATCAGTAGAAGCAACAATGCGCGTCATGGCCACGTTTTTTCTCCCTCTTCACGGGCACATTTTGAGTGGCTCGCGGGGAGACTCGACTTAGGGGCTCTGAACCAACGCGAGTCCGGCAAGTTTTTTCCTCTGACTGCCGGCGGGCTCAGGGATACTTTTGCCAAAGATGACGACGCCAACGTCCCGCCGCCTCCAGATGGAAAAATTGCCAGTGCCAATCAACTGACCGGTGCACAACTGGATGAACCAGGGAGTCATTGGAAAAAACATGATGTGCGAAGTGGCGAAACGCTGGACATTTCCTGGCGTTTCAGCGCGAAGCACGCGACCCGGCGCTGGAACTATTTCATGACCAGGGAAGGTTGGGATCCTGACAAGGTCCTGTCGCGCGACCAGTTTGAAGCGGAGCCGTTTTACACAGTGCAAATCAACCTGCAACCGCATTGGGCCCATGGCGAGCAAATGTTGCCCGCTTCACCCACCACCCATGGTGTCCCACTACCGGAACGGGACGGGTACCACGCATTGCTGGCCGTCTGGGAAGTGGCCAACACTTCCATGGCTTTTTACCAAGTGATTGATCTGAATTTCGTGCCACCGGAAGGCGGCGGTGAACGGCCGGTTCCACCGACTGGACTGGCTGCTGTCAAGGTCACTGACAAGCAAGTACTGTTGAATTGGAATGCAGGAACCGGTCCCTTTCCGATCGCCTGCTACCGCATTTCGCGTAACGGAAGATTTTTGGTTGATGTAGACGCTCCGAATCTTGCTTTTGCCGATAACAGCGTGGCGCCTGAAACCCAGTACACATATGCCATCAGCGCGGTCGACGATCGCAGCCATATCTCTGCGCCCAGCCGGCCGATTCAAGTGCACACCTTGCCAGAAGGTGGAGCGGGGCCTACCGCTCCGACGAACCTGCACAGCATGGGCCAGACCACACACAGTGTCAGCCTGATGTGGGGGGCATCCACCGGCACGGACCCAATAGTCGACTATCTGATCTATCGGGACGACATTCATATCAAAACCGTGAGCGTCACTCAGACCTCTTTTGTAGACTCTGGCCTCACACCAGACACCCCATACCGTTACGCGGTGAAAGCGCGCGACCTGAACAACAAGCTTTCGTCGTCCAGTAACGTTCTGAGCGTCAGCACTGAGAGTGGCGGGGGCGAGTATCCGGCATGGAAACTGAACACTCAGTATGCAAAAGACCAGCGAGTGAGACACGCTGCAAAGAACTGGTCCTGCCTTCAGGCACACACCTCCTACGTAGAAGACTGGGCCCCTGGGGTGGGCGACAATGTGCTTTGGGTCAAACTGGCCTGACCTTTGACCGACTCATTGTGCTTTGCTGAAAGGCCTTGATGATCGCAGCCTGCGGCAGCTCTTGGAGGAGCTGCCGCAGGCTGCGATCTTTTGATCTTATTTCGGATAAAGCGGCGGCAACCCACTGTCCCCAACCGGATCCTGAACCCGTTCGGCAATCGGAATCGTCCGGATCGCCCGCCACAAATCTTCCCCTTGCCAATGCTGGCCGGTTTCGCTGTACAGCGCGCCGTTCAAACCGTCGAGGGCGTCGGACAGCGGGACGAAGCGGGCGGCCATGTCGGCCAGGGTTTCCGGTTGCTGGCGGGCCCAGGCGTCGAGCGCCTGGCGGGTGGCGTGGGAATCGTTGGCCTGGCAGGCACGCTTGAGGTCGTCGAGCACCGTGCGTGGGCTCGGGCCGGTTTGTGCCGCCCGCAGGATTGCCGGTTGCCAGCGTGCCCGCCACCAGAGGCCGAACCCCAGCAGGGTGGTACAGGCGAGGATCAGGGTGCTGAGTTTCCAGCGCCAGAGGGTTTCGTTGCTGGCACTGCTGTCCATTGGTGTGGCGCCGGCCGGAGTATCGACCAGCAGGCTCGGATTGGCCGCCACCTGCAGGGTCCGGGCGGGCAGGCTGCTGTGCTCCAGATGGTCTTCGAAGGTGTTCCACCAGACCACCTCGACCGACGGCAAGTCGATGGCGCCGCTGCGCGAAGGCACCAGCGCCTCGCGATCTTCGCGGCTGCCCACCAGGCCTCGTTCGGTATTCTGGTTACCCAGCACCGGTTGATCGGGATAGCGCCGCAGGCCACTGACCTCGGTGCCGGGCAGGGGCGGCAGTTGCGAACTGGCCAGGCCTTCGGCCTTGACCGTCAGGCTGCGGGTGAGCGAATCGCCGACCTGGACGTGTTCCGGCTCTGGATTCCAGCTTTCACTCAGGGTCAGGCTGCGAGCCGGTAGCCAGGGCAGGTCGGCGGGATAGGTGATGGGTTTGGCCTTGACCGTCAGCAGGATCTCGCCGGAGCTGACGCGCATCAACTTGCCGGATTTCGGCGCCTGGGCGCTGGCGTCCTGCACGGGTTGCGCCTCCACCAGTGCGGCATTGAATATCTGCGCCGGGATGATCAGTTCACCGCTGTGTTGCGGGTAGATCGCGTAGCGCATCTCGATCACGCCATGGCGAATGCCGTTGATGTCTTTCTCGTAGGTGCGTGACTCGCCGAGCTGTTCGATGCGCGCGTCGGGAATTTGCAAGGGCGGCAGGCTGCCGTCGTCGTACAGGGACACCGAATGATAGATGCGCAAGGTCAGGATCGCCTGGGCCTGCACGTACACGGTGGTTTGATCGAGGCTGGCGTCGATGAACACCGCTGCCTGCTTGTTCGGGCTCGCCTGGGTGTCGCTCTCGACCACTTGCACGGTGATCGGCTGGCTCTGCACGTCGCCCAGCGCGAGCGGGGGGATCACCAGGGTGCCGTTGTGCAAGGGCAGCAGGGTGACGATCCAGCGGGTGGTGGCCTGGTTGTCGCCATTGAGGGTGTTCAACTGGTTGACCTGGCGGGTGCCACGCACTTCGAACAGGGGCTCCAGTGGCGTCAGGTCCGGCTTGCCGAACTGGGTCACGTCGTTGGATTCCAGGGTCAGTTCGATGGTCTCGCCGGAGTTCAGGCGAGCCCGGTCGACACTGGCGACCAGCTCGGCTGCCTGGGCCTGCACGATACAGAGCAGCAAGGCGGGCAGCGGGGCGAGCATGAAGGCGGTGAAGCGGGTCATCGAGTTTTTCCCTGATCCTGATGTTGTTGCTGTTCGTACCAGAACTTGCGTCTGAGCAATTCACCCGGGTCGTCCGGGATCTGCCTGAGCCATTGCTCCAGCGCCTGCTGCTGCTCGGCATCGAGACTGTCGCTGGTCGGGGGCATGGGGGCAATGGTGTGCTGTTCATCTCCCAGTTCGCTGCCCGGGACCTCGTTGGCGCCGGGGCGCGGCGGTGTCGTGGCGGATGGCTCGGTGGCGGCTTGGGTCGGTTCGCCAGCGGTTTGCGGCTCACCCGTTGTCGACGGCTGCGCAACGCTACTGGGTGGTGTTTCCTGCGCCGAATCGGCGGCCTCCTCATTGGCGGCTTTGTCAGGGGCGGGCGGGGTGGCTTGCTGCTTGAGCAGGCTTTCCACCAGGGCCTTGTTGGTCAGGGCCGGGCGCAGATCCGGTTGGCGTTCGAGGGCCTGTTCATAAGCATCCACGGCCGCCTCCAGCTCGCCGCTTTTGGCCAGGGCGTTGCCACGATTGTAGTGGGCGTGGGCGTCGTTGCCCTCGGCGAACCGCTGGGCGGCGCCCGTGTAGTCGCCGGCTTCGTAGAGAGCCACGCCTTGCCACTGGTGATCTTCGAAGTGCCGGGCCGCCTCGGCCGGACGTTTCTGCTTGAGCAAGTGCTGGCCCTGCTGGTCGGGGCGCAGCCACAGGTCCTGGAAGTCGAAGGCATAGCCCGGTTGCGGCAGCATGAAAAATAGCGGCAGGCAGAACAACCAGCCGCGACGACCGGCGCAGGCGGCCAGCAACAGCAGCGGCAACAGCAGCCAGTAGCCCTGGTCGGCCCAGGTGTCGAGGCGCAGGGTCTGGCCGTCGTTGCGCAGGTTGCGCGGCCCGTCGAGCAGGCCGAGGGCGCGCAGATCGCCATCGCTCAGGCGCGCGTGGCGGTAGTGTCCGTCCAGCTCGTTGACGAAGGCCTTCAGGCCGGGCTCATCCAGGCGCGACACCAGGATCGCTCCCTGTTCGTCCTTGAGGAAACTGCCATCCTCCTGGGTGATCGGGGCGCCGTCGGCGGTGCCGATGCCAAGCATGAGCAATTGCGTCGACTTGCCGCTCAAGGCGCGGCTGATGCCCAGGCGCTCCGGTTCGCTCAGGGAAGTGCCGATCAACAGGATCCGACCGTCGCCCAGTGCGGCCTGTTCCAGCAAGGCCAGGGCCTTGACCACCGCCAGATCGGCACGCTGGCCGGCTTCGGGCATCAACGACGGCTTGAGTGCATCGAGCAGGTTGCGGCTGGTGGACAGGTCGTCCGACAGCGGCACCAGGGTGTGGGCGCTGCCGGCGTAGACGACGATTGCAGTCTGCGCGTCGTTGCGGCTTTGCAGCAGGTCGAAGAGTTTGCGCCGGGCCTGTTCCAGGCGGTTTGGCTGAACGTCGGTGGCGAGCATTTGCGGGGTCAGCTCAAGGATCACCACCAGCGGGTCAGCGGGTTTCTGGCTGGTCTGCTCGACGCGGGAAAAGCTCGGTCCGATCAATGCGACGACAGCGATCGACCAGGCCAGGCCCAGGGCGATCCACGGCAGTTTGCTTTCGCGTCCGCTGCCGCCACTGAGCAACGCCGCATGGAACGCCGGCGGCAGGATCATCTGCCAGCGCCCCGCGCGCTTCTGCCGATGCC
This sequence comes from Pseudomonas sp. PLMAX, assembly GCF_046042685.1. Lineage (NCBI taxonomy): Bacteria > Pseudomonadati > Pseudomonadota > Gammaproteobacteria > Pseudomonadales > Pseudomonadaceae > Pseudomonas > Pseudomonas sp. PLMAX. The sequence continues at coordinate 3,440,664 of NZ_CP064949.1, forward strand.
ACAGTTTCCAGAGCAACCAGCCAAGCAGCGGCAGCGACAGCAGCCACCAGGGACGGAAAAAGTACGGCCAGAGTGCGCTCATCGGCGCCTCCGCAGGCGCAGGCGTTTGAGGCGCTGGCGCCAGTCAGGCAATGGCGATTGCAAGAACAGGTCCTTGGTGAAAAATCGTTGCAGCGGGTTGTCCGGCCACAGCTCGCGCACCACCAGCAGCATGCTCAGCCACAACGCCAGCGCCAGCGGCCAGTGGTACAACGCCTGGGCCGGACGGGCCTGGGTCGGTTGCTGGGTCACGGGCTCCAGTTTGTCGAGGGTGCCCTTGATCGCTTGCAGTTCCTGGCCATCGCGAGCGCGGAAGTACTGGCCGCCGGTGGCGTCGGCGATCGCCTTCAAGGTGGGTTCGTCAAGATCCAGGCTCGGATTGATCCCCAGGAAACCGGGGGTGCCGCTTTCTTCCGGGTCGGCGCCGATACCGATCGGGTAGATTTTCACCCCTTCCTTGGCCGCCAGGCGCGCGGCGGTCAGCGGATCGATTTCGCCGCCGTTGTTGGCGCCATCGGTGACCAGAATCAACACGCGGCTTTGCGCCGGGCGTTGTCGCAGGCGCTTGAGGGCCAGGCCGATGGCGTCACCGATGGCGGTGTTCTTGCCGGCGATGCCGATACGCGCTTCGTCGAGCCAGACGCGCACGGTGTGCCGGTCAAACGTCAGGGGTGCCTGCACGTACGCCCGGCTGCCGAACAGGATCAGCCCGACCCGGTCGCCGTCGCGACTTTCGAGGAAATCGCCGAGCAAATGCTGGACCAGGGTGAGGCGGCTGACGTCATCGTCCTGCCACTGCATATCGGGAAAGTCCATCGAACCGGACACGTCCACCGCCACCAGCAGGTCGCGCCCGCTGGCTGCAATCGGCAACGGCTCGCCGAGCCATTGCGGGCGCGCGGCGGCGCTCAGCAACAGCAACCAGAGCAGCAAAAACGGCGCCTGTTGGCGCCAGGCGGGCAAGTTGGCCCGGGCGCGGCGCTTGGCCAGGCCTTCGAGGTCAGCGAGAAAACTGACCTTGAGTGCCGGTTCGCCACTGTCGGCCACCGGCAACAGCACACGCATCAACCAGGGCAGCGGCAGCAGGGCGAACATCCACGGCCAGGCGAACTCAAACATGTTTGCGAATCCAGGTGTCGACCGCCTGGGTCAGGCCGGCGATGGCCTTGTCGTCCAGCTTGCATTCGGGCTTGTAGGCGCCCTCGACCAGCACCATCCAGCGGGTCAGGCCGGCAGCGGGGCAGCGGTTGTCGAGAAAAGCCAGCCATTTGCGGCCATTGAGGGTATGGCTTTGGCTGTAGGGGTAATGGTTGCGGCACAGACGCTTGAGCAGGCCATTGAGTTGCTGCAGCCAGGCACCGGCGGGCGCGCCGTCGTAAGGTTTGGGCATGCGCGCCAGTTCCGCCAGTGCGGCCACGCGCACCGGGTCCAGCGGTTGTTCGACGGGGGCTACCGGTTGCTTGCGAGTCAACAGGTGCCGCAGCTTCCACAGGCCAAAGCCGATGGCCGGCAGCAACAGCAGCAGCAACCACCAGCCCGGTGCCGGCGGCCAGAACTCCACGGGGGGCGGAGAAATCAGTGGCTGCAACTGCTCGAGACTGCTCATCGGCCTTTCCCCGGCTGCTGTGGGTTGAGGTACTCGCGCAGTTGCTCGACCATTTCACTTTGCGTGCTCAGCGGCATCAACAACACTCGAAGCTTCTGTGCCAGCAGCTCCCAGCGGGCGATGCGCGCTTCGGCCTGGGCGCGGTAGGTCTGGCGCAGGTCGAAGTTGAGCGTGTCGAGTTCCAGTTGTGCGCCACGCTCGGCGAAGCGCAACAGTCCGGCGGCAGGCAGGGCATGATCCAGTGGATCGGACAACGGCAGCAGCAACAGGTCGCAATGGCGCGATAACAGGCTCAGCTGTTGTTCGGCGCTTTCGGACAAGGCGCGCTCGTCGCAGATCACGATCGCCAGGCTGCCGGGCCGCAACACCTCCCGCGCGCGGCGCAAGGCAATGCCGAACGCATCGCGATCGGGCTCGCTTTCGGTGTGCAGCGACTGGTTGACCCGCACCAGGCGGTTGAGCAGCTGCAACAGGCTCTGTTTGCTGCGCCTTGGCTTGATTTCGTAATGCTCATTGTCGCCGAACACCAGGCCTCCGACCCGGTCGTTATGCCCCAGCGCGGCCCAGCCGATCAGGCTCGCGGCCTGGGCGGCGAGCACCGACTTGAACATCAGCCCCGAGCCGAAGAACAACCGACGACTCTGCTCGACCATGATGAAGATCGGCCGCTCACGTTCTTCGTGAAACAGCTTGGTGTGGGGTTCCTGGGTCCGGGCGGTGACGCGCCAGTCGATGCTGCGCACGTCGTCGCCGGCTTGATAAACCCGCACCTGATCGAAATCCACGCCACGGCCCCGCAGCTTGGAGTGGTGCAGGCCGATCAGCGGGCTGCGCTGGCTCGGCGTGGAAAACAGCTGCACTTCACGCACGCGATGACGCATCTCGATCAACTCGGCGAGGCTGACACGGATGCCCGGTTCGGGCGGCAGGATGGCGTTCATCGGGGTCAAGCGACGGCTACGACGTCGAGAATCCGCTGGACCACCCGGTCCTGGTCGATACCGGCGGCTTCGGCTTCAAAGGAAAGAATGATGCGGTGGCGCAATACATCGAACAGTACCGCCTGGATGTCTTCGGGGCTGACGAAGTCGCGCCCGGCCAGCCAGGCGTGTGCCCGGGCGCAGCGATCCAGGGCAATCGAACCGCGGGGGCTGGCGCCGTAGGCGATCCATTCGGCCATTTCCGGATCGAACTTGGCCGGGGTGCGCGTGGCCATGACCAGTTGCACCAGGTATTCCTCCACGGCGTCGGCCATGTACAGGCCGAGAATCTCCTTGCGTGCGGCGAAGATCGCCTGCTGGCTGACCCGGCGTTCGGGCTTGGTTTCGCCGTTCAAGGCTTCGCCACGGGCTTGTTGCAGGATGCGGCGTTCGACAGCAGCGTCCGGAAAACCGATTTTCACGTGCATCAGGAAACGGTCCAGCTGCGCTTCGGGCAGCGGGTAGGTGCCTTCCTGCTCGATCGGGTTTTGTGTGGCCATCACCAGGAACAACGGCGAAAGCTCATAGGTGCTGCGTCCGACACTGACCTGGCGCTCACCCATGGCTTCGAGCAATGCCGATTGAACCTTGGCCGGGGCACGGTTGATTTCGTCCGCCAACACCAGGTTGTGGAAGATCGGGCCCTGCTGGAACACGAAGCTGCCGGTTTCCGGGCGATAGATCTCGGTACCGGTGATGTCGGCAGGCAACAGGTCGGGGGTGAACTGGATGCGATGGAACTGCGCTTCGATGCCTTCTGCCAGTTCCTTGATGGCCTTGGTCTTGGCCAGGCCAGGAGCCCCTTCAACCAGCATGTGGCCGTCGGCAAGCAGGGCGATGAGCAAGCGCTCGATGAGTTTTTCCTGGCCGAGAATCTGCGTTGAAAGAAAGGTTCGCAGCGCTAGCAGCGCTTCACGATGTTCCATCGATGACTGTTCCTGGAGAGGGTGACCGAAGACGTTCGTATAACGCCAGGGCTGGGGGCGTTACTTTAATCCATCGCGGGGGGCGGCGACTAACGGCATTTTGTGCAAAGTGCGGGAAATGGTTGGGGATTTGCTGGTTTTTGCAGGGCGACAGTCCTGAGGTGACTGTCAGGGCCTCATCGCTGGCAAGTCGAATCGTCGCGCCGCAGTCCTGCAGTTATTGGCGGTGTGGATGCTATCAGTGCAACACATCGGTCACTGTAGGAGCTGGCTTGCCAGCGATAGGGCCGGTTCAGACACATCAAATCTGACTGATAAAGGTCCCGGTACCGTCAAGGATATTCTTCAGGGTTTCCTGAACCTCCGCCAGATCCACCATGTCCGGGTCAAAAGTGATCTCCAGCACATCATCCCCATTCAACGCATCGGCATCCGCCGCGGCGATCTCGATCTTCAGCAGGGTAGGGCTGAGGGTCACCTTCACGCCATCCAGGGTCGAAGGCTCGCCATCGAGGGTGATCTCAAGCTCATCCTCATCCGGATACCGACTCATGAGAAACATCTCACCCTTTTCGCTATGGCAGCACAGCATCGCCATGTCGTCTTCTTCTTCATCGCAAGGGTTGACGATCAAGAGGGCGGTGGTCATTTGCATGGGGAATTCCTGGCTCGGCGAGCGTGATGAACGTAAAAAAATGCAATTCTGCCAGTCCACGGATATTTCTGCTGCCTCAGGTTGCTGACGTGGCGGGAAAACACCGATTTCCATTATCACTTTGATGTATCGAAAAGCCGTTACAACTAGACCCTGTGAATGATGAAGGGTGCTTCTCACGGACTTTTCCTAACTTGCCATGGGAAATTTCCGATCCTGTTGCAGGAGGTTTGCGAGCCCTGAAAATAACGCCAGGAAGCAGGTTTTTTACTTGTCTTTGCGCATTTCAATCCCTTAGCGTGATCGCCCAGACGCAAAGGATTGCGCAGTCAATCATGTAAAAAGGACCTCTTTCGATGAGTCAGTATTTCGAACGGGCAGATGAGATCAAGCACCTGTCCGAGGAACAAATCGAGCAACTGTACCAGCGCTATCTGGACGGTGAAAAAAGTGCCGACCTGAAAATCGAGTTCAACATTGCGCCTGAAGTCCGCAGTCTGTTGAAGATATTGCCGCCGATCATCAGCAAGGACCTGACGTGCCCCTACTGCGACCTGCCCATGTGGGTGCGCCGGCACGCCAAGGGTACCCCTGTCTCACTTCGTAACCCTTTCAAGTGCGTGCGTTGCGAGCACTATCACCATGAGCCTGGCCACCAAGGGCGAATCAAGCGCTGTACCTGCAATGAGTGCTACAAGCTGCGCCAGCAGGAAATCGCCGCCCAGGCGCAGCGTGATCGTCTCGAGTTGGAGAAACGCTACGCCACGCCGCGTCCGTCGGTGCCTTATGCATCGCTGGGCTTCGTCCAGAAACTGGCACTGCTCGCCTTGCTCGACGACGGCCAGGTCGACGGTGGCGAGCGCATTGCCTCGCTCGCCACCGGGGTCAGGAGCGAACCTCTGGCACCCACTGATGAGGCCAGTGAAGCGCTGGTGAGGAACCTGCACGAGACCGGAGCGCTGGACGTCGACCTGGATGGCGACATCAAGGCCTTCGATCGGGCGTCCGGCTACCAGATCAAAGACTTCTGCTCCGTGCGCTGGCTACCCAATGTCGCATTGGAACCCGGCATACGCGGCACTCGCGACGCACTGTACGGCGCTTTGTATCAAGAGCTGTCAGGCAGTGTTCAGCCCGCCTGGAAAAGCGAATTGTACGCCTTGATGTTGAGCCTGGCCCGGGACGAGTCGCTTCAGTACATCCAGATCCTGGCCAGTGAAGTGAGTTTTGTATTCAGTGCCCAAGGGCGCGCCGAAACCGTTGTCGGCCAGCTTCTGCAGGACTTTTCGGTGAGCCATATCTACTACTTTGCGCGGTTGGCGGTGAAGAATGCCGCGCATTTCTACGCCACCGGCAATTCCAAGGGCCGTAACCACGCTTGCAACACCATCCCGGGCAACATGTTGGGCACGGCGCAGGATGCAAAGGCGCGAAACTGGCGCAAAACCGCCTATCGCGATTCGCGAGTGCCGCAGTCGGCCTTGCACCGGATCCTGTATGACGTGGTACTCAAGGACAGCGGAGCAGGTTTCTCCAAGTCCCCGGGCCTCTACTGGCGTGACGAACTGGTGCCACGGTTTTTCTCTGGCAATGGCTGCACGACGGACCAGGCCGGGCATCTGCAGCTGTTCTGTCGTGAATGTGATTCGACCAACGTCGATGCCAGCATGGACAAGAAGACGATTCAAATGCTCTGTTACGACTGCGCGACAGTGAGCCGATTTCAGGCGTTCGATGACTTGATCGACTGAATCGGTCGAGGTTCCTTCAATGAGCAGCATTAGCGTCCATGGTCGGTTCGGCGATCATGGATGTTGTCAATTTCTGGTTGGGGCGGGGAGGGCGCGTCCCGATCTGCCGTTCTGGTACGGTTGTCCCGCAAAAACTGTGCAATCAGCCCCGAAATCGCCTTCGGCTGCTAGTGTTGTTCAATGCGCGCCTGCAGAGCAGCGTACCGTTGACCGAATATGTCGCAGCACCGCAAGCATGGGCCTTGCCGCACTCGTTAAGCTGCGCAACGGATGAGCACCCGTAAAGGCATTGCGCTGCACGCAGCCCAGTCGCTTTTGCAGATGCCCATTCACGGAAGGTGAATGTGACCCGAGTGTCTCGTTTAGCTTCACTCTCCTGTCGCCCTGTTTCCTCTGCCCGAGAATCAGGAGCAGGGTGACGGGTAGCTTTGAAACATAGCCCCGAACAGGGGTGTTTCGCGCGACGCTTTCATCAATAACAAGCCCAAGCGGAGTACCACAGATGGCGTTCTTCACCGCAGCCAGCAAAGCCGACTTCCAGCACCAACTGCAAGCGGCACTGGCGCAGCACATCAGTGAACAGGCACTGCCACAAGTGGCGCTGTTCGCTGAACAATTCTTCGGCATCATTTCCCTCGATGAACTGACCCAACGTCGGTTGTCTGACCTCGCTGGCTGTACTCTTTCTGCGTGGCGCCTGCTTGAGCGCTTCGATCACGCGCACCCGCAAGTGCGCGTCTACAACCCCGATTACGAACGCCACGGCTGGCAGTCGACCCACACCGCGGTCGAAGTGCTGCACCACGACCTGCCATTCCTGGTGGACTCGGTGCGCACCGAGCTGAACCGTCGCGGCTACAGCATCCACACCCTGCAGACCACCGTGCTGAGCGTGCGTCGTGGCAGCAAGGGCGAGCTGCTGGAAATCCTGCCAAAAGGCACCCAGGGCGACGACGTGCTGCAAGAGTCGTTGATGTACCTGGAAATTGACCGTTGCGCCAATAACGCCGAACTGAACGTGCTGGCCAAAGAGCTGGAGCAAGTGCTCGCTGAAGTGCGCGTGGCGGTGGGCGATTTCGAGCCGATGAAAGCCAAGGTCCAGGAAATCCTCACCAACCTGGACAACAGCCAGTTCGCCGTCGATGCCGACGAAAAGAGCGAAATCAAGAGTTTCCTGGAATGGCTGGTGGGCAACCACTTCACCTTCCTCGGCTACGAAGAGTTCGTGGTCAGCGATGAAGCCGATGGCGGTCACATCGTCTATGACAAGGACTCCTTCCTCGGCCTGACCAAACTGCTGCGCGCCGGCCTGAGCTACGATGACCTGCGCATCGAAGACTACGCCGTCAACTACCTGCGCGAACCGACCCTGCTGTCGTTCGCCAAGGCGGCGCACCCAAGCCGTGTACACCGTCCGGCTTACCCGGACTACGTGTCGATCCGTGAAATCGACGCCAACGGCAAGGTCATCAAGGAATGCCGTTTCATGGGCCTGTACACCTCGTCGGTGTATGGCGAGAGCGTGCGGGTCATCCCGTACATCCGCCGCAAGGTCGCGGAAATCGAACGCCGTTCCGGCTTCCAGGCCAAGGCTCACCTGGGCAAGGAACTGGCCCAGGTGCTCGAAGTGCTGCCGCGCGACGACCTGTTCCAGACGCCGGTGGACGAGCTGTTCAGCACCGTGATGTCGATCGTGCAGATCCAGGAACGCAACAAGATCCGCGTGTTCCTGCGCAAGGACCCGTACGGTCGTTTCTGCTACTGCCTGGCCTACGTGCCGCGTGATATCTACTCCACCGAAGTTCGGCAGAAGATCCAGCAAGTGCTGATGGATCGCCTGAAAGCCTCGGATTGCGAGTTCTGGACCTTCTTCTCCGAGTCCGTGCTGGCCCGTGTGCAGTTGATCCTGCGCGTCGACCCGAAAAACCGCATCGATATCGACCCGCAGCAGCTGGAAAACGAAGTGATCCAGGCCTGCCGCAGCTGGCAGGACGATTACTCGGCGCTGACCGTCGAAAGCTTCGGCGAGGCCCAGGGCACCAACGTGCTGGCCGACTTCCCGAAAGGCTTCCCGGCCGGCTACCGCGAGCGTTTCGCCGCGCATTCGGCTGTGGTCGACATGCAGCACCTGCTGAGCCTCAACGACAAGAACCCGCTGGTGATGAGCTTCTACCAGCCGCTGGGCCAGGTGGGCCAGCGCGAGCTGCATTGCAAGCTGTACCACGCCGACACCCCGTTGGCCTTGTCCGACGTCCTGCCGATCCTGGAAAACCTCGGCCTGCGCGTGCTGGGTGAATTCCCGTACCGCCTGCGTCACACCAATGGCCGCGAGTTCTGGATCCACGACTTCGCCTTCACCGCAGCCGAAGGCCTGGACCTGGATATCCAGCAACTCAACGACACCCTGCAGGACGCGTTCGTCCATATCGTGCGCGGCGATGCCGAGAACGATGCGTTCAACCGCCTGGTCCTGACCGCCGGCCTGCCTTGGCGTGACGTGGCGCTGCTGCGTGCCTACGCCCGTTACCTCAAGCAGATCCGCCTGGGCTTCGACCTGGGCTACATCGCCAGCACCCTGAACAACCACACCGACATCGCTCGCGAACTGACCCGGTTGTTCAAGACCCGTTTCTACCTGGCGCGCAAGCTGAGCAGCGACGATCTCGAGCAGCGTCTGGAACATGCGATCCTGACCGCGCTGGACGACGTCCAGGTGCTCAACGAAGACCGCATCCTGCGTCGCTACCTGGACCTGATCAAGGCCACCCTGCGCACCAACTTCTACCAGACCGACGCCAACGGCCATAACAAGTCGTACTTCAGCTTCAAGTTCAACCCGCACTTGATCCCTGAACTGCCGAAACCGGTGCCGAAGTTCGAGATCTTCGTCTACTCGCCACGCGTCGAAGGCGTGCACCTGCGCTTCGGCAACGTCGCCCGTGGCGGCCTGCGCTGGTCCGACCGTGAAGAAGACTTCCGTACCGAAGTCCTGGGCCTGGTAAAAGCCCAGCAAGTGAAGAACTCGGTGATCGTGCCGGTGGGTGCGAAGGGCGGCTTCCTGCCGCGTCGCCTGCCACTGGGCGGCAGCCGTGACGAGATCGCGGCCGAGGGCATCGCCTGCTACCGCATCTTCATTTCGGGCCTGTTGGACATTACCGACAACCTGAAGGACGGCGCCCTGGTGCCGCCGACCAACGTCGTGCGCCATGACAACGATGACCCGTACCTGGTCGTCGCCGCGGACAAGGGCACCGCGACCTTCTCCGACATCGCCAACGGCATCGCCATCGACTACGGCTTCTGGCTGGGTGACGCGTTCGCCTCCGGTGGTTCGGCCGGTTACGACCACAAGAAAATGGGCATCACCGCCAAGGGCGCGTGGGTCGGCGTACAACGTCACTTCCGCGAGCGCGGCATCAATGTCCAGGAAGACAGCATCACCGTGGTGGGCGTCGGCGACATGGCCGGTGACGTGTTCGGTAACGGCTTGCTGATGTCCGACAAGCTGCAACTGGTCGCAGCGTTCAACCACCTGCACATCTTCATCGACCCGAACCCGAATCCGGCGACCAGCTTCGCCGAGCGTCAGCGCCTGTTCGACCTGCCGCGTTCGGCCTGGTCGGATTACGACACCAGCATCATGTCCGAAGGCGGCGGCATCTTCTCCCGCAGCGCGAAAAGCATCGCGATTTCCCCGCAGATGCAGGAACGCTTTGACATCCAGGCCGACAAGCTGACCCCGACCGAACTGCTCAATGCCTTGCTCAAGGCACCGGTGGACCTGTTGTGGAACGGCGGTATCGGTACCTACGTCAAGGCCAGCAGCGAAAGCCACGCCGATGTCGGCGACAAGGCCAACGATGCGCTGCGCGTGAACGGCAACGAACTGCGCTGCAAAGTGGTGGGCGAGGGCGGTAACCTGGGCATGACCCAACTGGGGCGTGTCGAGTTCGGTCTAAATGGCGGCGGTTCCAACACCGACTTCATCGACAACGCCGGTGGCGTGGACTGCTCCGACCACGAAGTAAACATCAAGATCCTGCTGAACGAAGTGGTTCAGGCCGGCGACATGACCGACAAGCAGCGTAACCAGTTGCTGGCGAGCATGACCGACGAAGTCGGTGGCCTGGTGTTGGGCAACAACTACAAGCAGACCCAGGCCCTGTCCCTGGCGGCCCGTCGCGCCTTGCCGCGGATTGCCGAGTACAAGCGCCTGATGAACGATCTGGAAGGCCGCGGCAAGCTGGATCGCGCCATCGAGTTCCTGCCGAACGAAGAGGCGATCAACGAGCGCATCGCCGAAGGCCATGGCCTGACCCGTGCCGAGTTGTCGGTGCTGATCTCCTACAGCAAGATCGACCTCAAGGAGCAACTGCTGGGCTCCCTGGTGCCGGATGACGACTACCTGACCCGCGACATGGAAACCGCTTTCCCGCCAACCCTGGTGAGCAAGTTCTCCGCAGCGATGCGTCGTCACCGTCTGAAGCGCGAAATCGTCAGCACCCAGATCGCCAACGATCTGGTGAACCACATGGGCATCACTTTCGTTCAGCGACTCAAGGAGTCGACCGGCATGAGCCCGGCGAACGTGGCCGGTGCCTACGTGATCGTGCGTGACATTTTCCATCTCCCGCACTGGTTCCGTCAGATTGAAAACCTGGACTACCAGGTGTCCGCCGACGTGCAACTGGAGCTGATGGACGAGCTGATGCGTCTGGGCCGTCGCGCCACGCGCTGGTTCCTGCGTGCCCGTCGCAACGAGCAGAACGCTGCCCGTGACGTCGCGCACTTCGGTCCGCACCTGAAGGAGTTGGGCCTCAAGCTCGACGAACTGCTCAGTGGCGAGATCCGCGAGAACTGGCAGTCGCGCTACCAGGCATACGTCGAAGCCGGTGTACCGGAGTTGCTGGCGCGCATGGTGGCGGGTACTTCGCACCTGTACACCCTGCTGCCGATCATCGAGGCCTCCGACGTGACCGGCCAGAACCCTGCGGACGTGGCCAAGGCCTACTTTGCCGTGGGCAGCGCGCTGGACATCACCTGGTACCTGCAACAGATCAGTGCCTTGCCGGTTGAAAACAACTGGCAGGCCCTGGCCCGTGAAGCGTTCCGCGATGACGTCGACTGGCAGCAACGTGCGATCACCATCTCGGTCCTGCAACAGGGCGACGGCACCCAGGACGTGGAAACACGCCTGTCGCTGTGGATGGCACAGCACGGCAGCATGATCGAACGCTGGCGCGCGATGCTGGTGGAAATCCGTGCCGCCAGCGGTACGGACTACGCCATGTACGCGGTGGCCAACCGTGAACTGCTGGACCTGGCTTTGAGCGGGCAAGCGGTGGTGACTACCCCCGCACCTGCCAGCGAAGTGCTTGAGCCGGCGGCCTGATCAGGCGTTGATTGAAAAAGCCCCGCATTGAGATGCGGGGCTTTTTTTTTTTCGCCCAGGTTTTTATAGCGTCAATTCTGGCCCCTTCGCGGGCAAGCCCGCTCCTACAGTGGTACGCGGCTAACCTGTAGGAGCGGGCTTGCCCGCGAAGAGGCCCTATCTTTTAATACAACTTATGACCTTGTTTATTATCAACCATCGACACTTTATCTGTCGGTCTGGTCAATAAATTACTGAGCGACTGGTCAAACTTCTGCAGTGCCCTTACTTGCACATTCTGCTGTTCATTAATATCGGCAACGATCTCTTCACTGCGTTTATAGTCGGCCCACACTGGGCTCAGTGCTACGGCGTCATGGCCTCTTGCAGTGCCGATATAGTTGAAGTTGCGATCGTAGAAGTCGGCACTGACATTGGCCTCGACGTCCGAACTGCGCGAGGTGATCAACTGGCTGCGGCTGTCGACGATTGCAACCACGTCCGGTTTCGCCGCCTTGAGGCTCTGCATGTCCGGATACACCGTGACCGAACCGAACTGCCGTTGCAGCGAGGCCTTGACCCAGTCCACCGCCAGGTCGGGCTTGGACGTGGCGACATACGCATCGTGAATCGGTTGAACCAGCAGGCTCTGGCCGAAGCCGGTGCCGGCATTGGCCTGGTACTCCTGCAGGTAGGCGCGATTGGCCTGGGTATTGCGGCTGTAGACCACGCCCAGGGAAACGTCATGGCCGTTGGGAATGCTGGAGGCGCTACTGCGACCTACGGGGGCGGTGAAGATGCCGTCCAGCGAAGAGACCGCGGAAGGTGCCGTGGGAATCGAGCAGCCGGTTAACAGGGCCGTTATTGTCAACGTACTGACAAGTGCAAGTTTCATGGTGTTTCTCCACTGAAACAACATCAGTCGGAAAGTTAAGTTGCCGGGCATGGCCGGCAGTGACTTCAGACTAAACCGGGAGTCACTGAATGAAATGGCCAATATCCGCTATTATCCGTAGATCAATAGTTTTATTTGCTTTAAAGAAGTGCCGTTAAGTGCCCGGAGAAATAAAAAGACCCCAATCGCAGATTAAAGCCTTTTTATTTATGGCTGTTCGTTCAGCGATCAGTTTTTCAAGGGGACCAGGACTTTTTCGTCGGGCGACAACACCATGAACACCAACAGTTTTGCAGGTTGGGTTGCGCTGGCGTTTTTCGAGACCAGATGTTCCGAGCCAGCGGGTTCGTACCAATACTCACCGGCCTTGTACGTGATCTCTTTTTCGCCCTTCACCTGAGAAGTGATCGACCCCGAAAGCACATAGGCCATGGCCATGCCGTCATGTTTGTGGGCGATCGACGCTTGGCCTGGCTTATAGTCGACCTCGATCATCAAAGCCTTTTTGCCTGGGGCGTTTTTCAGCATCTGGTCCTGCAACACCGTGACCTTTTCTGAAGGATCACCGGCCTCATGGGCAAACGCCGAGGCGCAAACGGTCAAGGCAAGGGCAGCGAGAGAGAAGCGCAAAACGTTCATGGTTGATCACCTGCAGTGGTTAGTCGTCAGGGACCAATCTATGGCGTCGGTGGGAACAAACAAACAGCCAATTTTCGGGAAGGCAAGGGGACCAATGTGCGGCGCTTGAACGAAAAAGATCGCAGTCCCCGACCACGTTTGCAGAGGTACCCATACTCTGCAAGCGCGACCAGGGACTGCGATCTTAACCGTGTTTATCTGATCGGAAAGCTGTTGAAGTCGACGGCGTTGGCCAACTGGCAATCGATCAGGTCGATGAAGCCTTGCACCTGGGGACTGTTGAAATGCGATTGCATGGCCGTTTCCGATTGCCAGTGGGCGCTGACAGTCCAACGGTTACTGTCCTCAGGGCAGCGGTCGACCATATAGGATTCACAGCCCGGTAGTTCGCGCAGGGTATCGACAATTTTTTGCAATTGCTGACCCAGTTCATCCGAGCGGCCGGCGACGGCCTGCACCTTTACGGTATTGATCACGTTGTAGGACATTGGCACACACTCCTGAATCAGGCCGGACGAATCCTGCTCATTGAGGGATAACGCCTATGCAGGATAGGCCTGCACCTCCGGACCACCAATAGCCAATCGCTTAATAAAGCCGCAGACCAATCCGTCAGGCAACCTGCTGCAAAATGTCTCGAAAACGATCCAGGGCGATGTCGATGTCCAGGGTCTCGATAGCGCCGAAACCGAGGAAAAACCCGGCCTGGGGCGCTTGCTGATAGAAAAAGCTGTCGATGGCATAGAGCCCGACTTCAACCTTTTTCGCCAGCTCGATCACCAGTGCCACATCCACTGGCACCTTGCACAGCACCACCATGTGAAAACCCGCCGTGGTCGGCACCGCCTCCAGCCAGGGTGAGAGATCGCCGGCCATGCGCGCCAGGATCCGCTCGCGCCGGCCCGCATAGATCGTGTGGCAGCGACGAATGTGCTTGAGCAGGCAGCCTTCGGCGATGAATTTGGCCAGCGCCCACTGGGGCAGGGTGGAGGTGTGCAGGTCGGTGAGCTGTTTGGCGCGCACCACCGCCTCGAGAATCGCCGGCGGCAGGATCGCGTACCCCAGGCGCAGCTCCGGCAGCAGGGTTTTCGAGAAGGTCCCGACATAGGCGACGATCCCGCGTTCATCCATGCTTTGCAGCGAGTCCGTGGGGCGGCCTTCGTAGCGGAATTCGCTGTCGTAGTCGTCCTCGATGATGATCGCGCCCAGTTCATGGGCCTTGGCCAGCAAGGCGACTCGCCGCTCGTGGCTCATGGGCATGCCCAAGGGGAACTGGTGGGACGGGGTGACGTAGATCAGCCGCGTTCCGCGGGGGATTTGCTCCACCACAATGCCTTCGGCGTCCACCGGCACGCCCATCACCGTGGCGCCGTGGGTGCCGAACAACAGGCGCGCCGGTGGATAACCGGGGTCTTCCATGGCCACGATGCTGCCAGGGCGGGTCAGCACCCGGGAAATCAGGTCCAGGGCCTGTTGCGCACCGTTGCACACCACCACGTCCTCATCCCGGCAATTGACCCCGCGAGAAAAGGCGATGTGTTGCGCGATGGCATTACGCAGGGCCGGCAGGCCTTCAGGCAGGCTGTAGAAACCCTTGGACCCGGCAATCTGGCGCAACGCATGGGACGTGCAGCGTCGCCAGTCGTCCTGAGGGAACTGCCCTTTGCTTGTGGCACCGCCGATGAAGTCGTAACGCAGCGACCCTTCCAACGTGGGGTGGCGTAGAAATACCGGAAGTTTGCGCCAGGACTCGATCACCTCAAAGCCGGCGAGCTCGTCAGGGCTCTGCTTGCGCTCGACTTTCGTGGCGCGGGCGTTGACGTAGGTGCCTTTGCCGATCACCCCGGTGAGGAAGTTTTCATAGGTCAGCTGGGCATAGGTATCGGAAATGGTCTTGCGTGAAATGCCCAGTTGCTCGGCCAGCAGGCGGCTTGGCGGCAGTTGCGAACCGGCTGCCAGGCGGCCTGATTCGATAGCGCTGCGCAGTTGCTTGTACAACTGGCCCGCCAGGTCCTTGCGGCCGTTAATGACGACGTGTAGTTCCATACCGGCAAGGCTCCTGGGCTGTTGAGGCGCGTGTGCATCGCGCCAGATTAACCGCAACTTGTGTTTATACATAAGTTGCGTGCAGGAAAAACCGCCAATTGGTCTGCAGCCCGGTGGTCCACGGAAAATTCGCCCAATTGGATATGTAACGCAGGGTTATCAACGACTACCTTGGGGGCACATCGTCGCTACCTGAGATCGCGCCATGAAGCCCCGCCTGGATTACTACAGCGCCTCGCCCAAGGCGATGAAAGCGATGATCGCCATGGAAGCCCTGACCAGCAGTCTGAGCATCGAGCCGGCGCTGCTGCACCTGGTCAAGATCCGTGCCTCGCAGCTCAACGGCTGTGCGTTCTGCACCGACATGCACTCGGTGGACGCCCGGCGCCTGGGCGAGACTGATCGCCGCCTGTATTCGATTGTGGTCTGGCGCGACAGCAACTTCTTCAATCCGCGCGAGCGCGCGGCCCTGGCCTGGACCGAGGCGGTGACGCTGCTGTCCCAGGACCATGTGCCGGATGCCGTTTACGAGCAGGCCCGGGCGCAATTCAGCGAAGGAGAGCTGGTCGATTTGACAATAGCTGTCACTACCATCAACAGCTGGAATCGACTGGCCGTGAGTTTTCGCCAGACGCCCAGCGCCTGAGCGCCTGTCACACGTCTTTCATGCACGATGCGCAAGATGGAGCTCCCGGTGAAAGATCGACAGGGAGTCATCGATGTCCTTCATGGAAACCCGCAGTGCTCAGCCTGTAGCGCAATATCGCGCAGCCTTCGATAAAACCACGTCCTGGCGCACCCGCGCGGCGCAGATCGATCCGCTGCTGGCGCAGTGCTTCAGCGTCACCGCCCGCTGCGGCTGCTTCATGCAGGCGGCCCGCCGCCTCAACATCAAGGCGACCCGGTTGCGCCAGCAATTGACGCAGCTTGAAAGGCAGTTGCAGTGTTCGCTGTTCAGCGCTTCGGAGAACGGCCTGGTGCTCAGCCGCGACGGCCTGCAACTGCACAGGCAGCTGACCGCGCTGGCGCACGAACGCGACTTGCCGGTGATCGAGCAGCCACGGGTGCGCCTGGCCGTCGCCGAGACCATCCTGCACGACATCCTCGGCCGCGACCTGGTGGGGTTGCTGCGACGCAATGCCAGTGCGCGCCTGGACATCATCAGCCTCGACAGCGAATTGTCCCTGCAGGCCGTCAGTGCCGATGTCGTGGTGTGGCTGGCGGGGCCCGACTCGCCGATGCCGGGCCCGAGTTTCGCCGTCAGCGAACCGCGATGCATGGCGCGACTCGACTACGTGCCGCACATCGCCAAGCGTTATTCCCGGGTCGCCGCGCGGCCGGAAGGCCTCGATGACCTCGCCGACTTCATGCTGGTGCAATGGCAGCACGATCGGCAGATCGACAGTTTTCGGCCATGGAACGACCTGGTCGACCAGCGCCTGGCCGGGGTCGTGCAGTCGCATTCCTACGAATTGATGCTGGAGATGGTCCGTTGCAGCGCCTGCATCGGTCTGTTGCCCGGCTACATGAGTCACTTTGATCGTGCCTTGATCGGTTTGCCGGGGTTGTTCGGCCAGCCGATGCAGCGCCAGTTGTGGATGGCGGTGAATGCCGAGTCCCTGGGTGAGGTGCAGGTGCAGACGATTGTCGAGTTGATCCAGAACACCTTCGAAGAGCGGCGGGAGTGGTTTTTGTAGGGGTGATGATGGATGCGTTAGAGTAGGCGGCCATGACTGTCTCAAGGATGAATCACCCATGACCGCCACCGACGCTGTCATCACCCTCGAACGCCTCAACGATTCCCACGTTGAAGGCATCACCGCGCTTTACCGCGAACCGCTCGTCGCTCGTCAAACGCTGCAAATGCCGTTTCCGTCCTCCGAAACCTGGCACAGACGCCTGGCGACGGACAACGAGCGGGTTTTTCAACTGGTGGCCGTGCACCAAGGGACGGTTATCGGCAGCATCACCCTGGAACAGTTTTCCCGTATCCGTCGCAGCCATGTCGGCAACTTCGGCATGGGCGTAGCCCCTGCGTGGCAGGGCAAGGGCGTGGGTTCGACACTGTTGGCGGCGGCGCTGGATATCGCGGACAACTGGATGAACCTGCGGCGGGTCGAGCTGAGCGTGTATGCCGACAACGAAGCCGCCATCGGCCTGTACCGCAAGTTCGGCTTCGAAAAAGAAGGGTTGTTTCGCGACTATGCGGTGCGTGACGGTGCCTACGTCGATACCTTGAGTATGGCGCGCCTGCGCCGCATGCCCGTGGCCGATTGATCGTTCGCCCAGGGTCAAAGCCACCGCTCGTACGTTTAGTCGTACGTCGGTGGCGCGCATCTGCCATGCTCAATGTCCTCAGCACTGCTCCAACCATAGGAACACCGCAATGGACGATGTACAGCAACTGGGTGAGATGCTTCGCCACTACGCAGAAAGCGAAGCGCACAAGAAGCAGCTGTTCGAGACGCAATCGAGCGAGTGGGCGGCGCGCATTGGTGAGCTGTTCAACCAGATCCAGCAATGGCTGGAGCCGGTCAAGGCGCCCCATTTGCTGGAGGTCAGCCGCGAGGCGTATGTCGCGTCGGGGCCGAGTGTGCCGGTGGAGAGCTCCACCTTCAAGACTGAAAAGCTGAGCATCCTGATCGCCGGCAAACCGGTGGAGTTCGTGCCCGACGTGATGGGTGTCGGCGGTCAGATTTCACTGGCGGTGATGGGGTTTACCGCGGCGCGTTATGGCAGCGTATCGCTGGTGTGCCTGCCGCCGTCCACGAGCTGGCAGTGGCGCAAGACCAATGGCTTGAAAGACCCCGATACCTTTGCCTTCGACGGGAATTTCCTCGCCCAGCAGTTGCAGAGCCTGATTCCCCGCGAACGCGGTTGATCCAAGACCGCGATGGCTGGCTAGCCAGCTCCCACACGGATTGTACAGTCCCTGTAGGAGCTGGCTTGCCAGCGATGGCGTCCTCAGCTTCACCTCAAACCTCCAGATTACCCCAGCCTTTTCGAGGCTCTTGCGGCGCCACCGCATTGATGCTCTTGCCCGTCGCGGCTTCAACCCGCCGCGCAACCTCCGGATCATCGGCAAACGGAATCAAACTGGCATCGTCCAGGCTTTCAGCCGTCTGATGGCGCAGGCAGTATTCGATGGCGACCCACCCAAACACCACCCCCAGGATAGGAACAGCACACCCCCGGCAAAACGCACCACGAACCCCGGATGGCTGGCCTGCAAGGCCTCGACGAAGGAATAGGTCAGCGTGCCGTCGTCGTTGATCGCGCGCCACACGCGGATCAGAACCAGCATGACGTGAATGCGCGGGGTATTTCTCTGATATGGTTTTTCCACATATGGCTGAATCTGTTACGAAGATTAGCATCGGTCCATAGTCATATGCCTCTGCAGGAGCGAGCTTGCTCGCGAAAAACCCGAGAGCGCCACGGTTCTGCCGCGTCGTGAAGTGGCGGCGGTGAGTCAAGTTATTCATTGGCAGGGCTGACGCTTTCGCGAGCAAGCCCGCTCCCACATTTGATCTTCAGAGTTCACAAAATCTGTGACCCGAACAGATCCAATGTGGGAGCGGGCTTGCTCGCGAAGGGGCCTTAGGATCAGCCACCAATTACTTCAACGCTGGATCCCCCATGTTCATTTTCTTCCAGCCCTGCAACAACACCTGGGCCTTCGGTTCTTGCCCGTTATCCAGGTAATACTGGATCAACGACAACCGCGCATTACGGTTGGCCGGCTGCACTTTCAACAGCCGTTCCAGCTCCTCGCACGCCGCATCGACCTTGCCGCTGTCATGCAATGCCACGGCCAGCACGTAGCCGTACTGCGCACTCTGCGGCTCCAGTTGCGCGGCTTTTCGCAGGAAGGGCATGGCCTGTTCGGCTTTGCCGGCGCGCACCAGTGACAAGCCCTGGGTGTGTTGCAGCAGTGCGGCGTTGGGGTGTTCCTTGAGGCTTTGCGCCATCAGCGCCTGGGCTTCCTGGCTGCGACCATTGGCCTCCAGCCACTGCACCAGGGTCACCAGCGCCGGGTAGAAGTCCGGGTCGCGCTGCAGTGATGTGCGCAACAAGCCTTCGACCTCGCCGCTGCGGCCGCTGGCCTGATAGAGCATGGCCAGGTTGAGGTTGGCTTCGGCGCGTTCGGCCAGGCTCTTTTGCACGGCTTCGTATTCGCCGATGGCAGACTCCCAGTTGCCCTGGGCACTGCCCAGGCCATTGCGGGCGACGCTGAGCAAGTCGCGGGCCGCCGCGATGCGCACGGCCTTCACCGGGTCGCTCAGCAGGGGCGTCAACAGTGGCGCACGCTCTGGCGGCGGCAGGAAGGCGCTAATGGCACGGATGGCGCTTTCGCGCACTTGCGGTGCCGGGTTGGCCAGGTCCTTGGTCGCCAGTTTCAGCGCCTGCTCACTGGGGTACAGCGGCAACTCCGTCAACAGCGTCGCCCGTTGGATCGCCGGCAGGTTGCTGCGTTGCAGTTGCTCGTACAAGGCTTGCGCGGCGCCGGGCTGGCCGTTGCGAATCAGCCACAGGCTTTCGTCGTAGCGCGGGGCTTGCACGGCGCTGGCGTTGGCGGTGTTCCAGAGCTTGAACTGCTCTGTGACCTTGTCGCCGGCCTTGCCTTGGTGACAGGTCAGGCAGGCGTCCGGCGTGCCGAGTTTTTTCGCGCGCTCGGGGTTGGGGATGCTGAAACTGTGGTCATGCCGGAAGTCGTTGCCCATGTAGAACTTGCCGGGCATATGGCAATCCACGCACTGCGAACCTGGCTGGCCCATGGTGTGGCGGGTATGTTCGATGGAGTCGTAGTTCTTCGCTTGCAGGCCTTTGCCGTCGACGGTTGCCACCGGTGTCTTGCCGGCGGTGTTGTGGCATTGCAGGCAGACGCCATTACCCGGTGCCTTGAGTTCGCTGCTGTGGGGGTTGTGGCAGTTGCTGCAACGCACCCCCTTGTCGAACATTTTGCTCTGGGCGAAGGAGCCGTGCTCGAACACTTCGTCCTTGATCTTGCCGTCCAGGGCGTACAGCTCGCGGGTCAGGGCGCTTGGCAGGTAATCATCCATCAGGCGCTTGCCGACGGTGAAGCCATCGCCCAGGGGCGCGCGGCGCGAGTGACAGCGGGCGCAGGTTTCGATTTCGACGGTGGCGTTCTTGTCCTTGAGGTCGACGGCGAACCCTGCGTGGATCAGGTCGGTCTTTTTCGCCGTCCATTCCAGGTGATTGGAAGCCGGACCGTGGCAGGCCTGGCAGCCGACGCCGAGGTTGTTCCACTGGCCGTCGAAGGTGTTTTTCGCGGCATCGAAATTGCGCTTGTAACCGGTGGTGTGGCACTCGACGCACATGAAGTTGGCATTTTGGCTAGGTTTGCTCCAGTGCAGCGGGTCCTTGAAGGTCACGCCCTGGCCCGGATAGAGATGAAACCAGCGATGTTTCTCGGTATCCCAGGCGATGCCCAGGGCTTGCAAGCGACCATCGCCCACCTCGATCAGGTACTGCTGCAACGGTGCGATACCGAAGGTGTAGGCGACCTTGAAGTCGGCGTTCTTGCCGTCGATGCCGGGGGTGTTGACCCAGAATCCGTCGTCCTTGCGCGAGAACCGGGTGGTTTCGTTTTCGGCTTTGAAAGTGACGTTGTTGAAGTCGCCGAGCATGGTCTCGGCGTTGGCTTCCTGCATCGCCAATTGGTGATGGGAACCTTGCCAGTCCTTGACCTGGGCGCTGTGGCAGCCCTGGCATTGTTGTTCGTCGACCATTTTCGCCGGTGCCACGGCAATGGGTTGCGGTTGTGGTTTGGCGGGCTGGACGACAGGTGCGCTGACCGGCGCAGGGGGCACGGGGGCCGGTTGGCTGCTGAACAGGAACCAGCCGATGCCCGCGACCGCCAGCAGCAGGATGCCAATGGTGACGGGGAACAGGTAACGATTGATCAGGGTCGATTGCAAATCAGGGTTTGGCTTTGTAGCTTTATTTTTATGTGTCGGCATTACGACTTCCGTAGTCCAGGTGCGTTTGCCGTCAGGCGCGCGTTGAGGCTCGAGGCAGCTTTGCCGGAAGGGCGGCGTGTGTCAAATGATGGTTGTGGTGAATGTGATGGCTCCTTCGCGAGCAAGCCCGCTCCCACAGGGGAACGCATTCCAATGTGGGAGCGGGCTTGCTCGCGATAGCGATCTGTCATTCCCCGACAAACCAGCGGAAATACGGATTCCCCCCGTCCCCGCGCATCACCTCGCGCACATCCCTGGCCCAGGCATCCCGATCGCCGTCATAGGCATGCAGGCTTGCCCGATAAAACTGCATCAGGCGTTGCCGATGAGCATTCATGCGCTCATTGAACCCGGCATCGGCATTCACCAGCGGCGGCGCGACGTGCAGATCCAGCAGCGCCGGCAGCACCCGGCTGATTTCCTTGGCCCGCACCCACGGTGCGTATTCGATGCGCGGTTGATCATCCGTCACCGCGGGGGCGTCAGCGGCGAAGCGCTCCAGGCCGGTGCGATCGGTCACCCAGGTCGCGAGTAGCGCGGCGGCCGAGCCGATACCGACATCCTGCAAGGTGCTGCGTACGTTGTCCTGCTGGAAGCGCTGGTTGATTTTCGCCGCATCCAGCTCGATCGGCTCCATCGAGCCCACCAGCAGCATCTCGTGGAACTCGCTGGTCCACAGCGTGGCGTAGGGGAAGACATCCAGGAAGCTGCGTACCAGCGAGCGCGAGTCGTCGATGTTCTGCGTCGGCAACGGCAGCCACTGGGCGACGAGGCCCTGTTTCTGCAGGCGACTGGCGGCCAGTTGATAGAAATCCCGGGAATACAGGTTGACCACGCCGGCAGCGGAGGGCGGTGGCGGTTCCAGGGTGATCAGGTCGTAGGGCTGCGGGTTGCGCAGCAGTTCCTGGCGACCGTCGCGCAGGCGCACGTCGACACCCGGGTCGGCAGCCGCATTGAAGTTGCCCTTGAACAAGGGCGCCGCGTTGACCACTGAAGGCAGCAGCTCGGCGACCACCCGGTGTTCCAGGCCCGGATAGCGGGTGAGGGCACCCGCCGTGATGCCCGTACCGAAACCGATCACCAGCGCCGAACGCGGTTCGCCGTTGTGGATCAACAGCGGCAACAGCGCCTGAATCCGCATGTAGCGCAGCGAAGGCATGGCATCGCCGGTATTGGACACGCCCTGGATGTACAAACGCTGGAACGCCCGCTGGCCCTTGCCCTGGGTGACCACGGCCACGGTGCCGCCGCGTCCTTCCTCGTAGAACGCCAGGGTACCGTTGCGCGCGCCGGGCAGCAGGCTGGCCAGTTTGTCCACCGGAGTCAGCAGCGCCAGCGCCAGCGAGACCAGGCCGACCGCGATCACACCCTGGCGCCGGCCTTTCTTCACGCCATGACCCTTGCGCACCGCGAAGTAGCCGATTCCGGCGGCGATGATCGCCAGCAATCCCAAGGTTCGTACCAGCCCTAGCAGCGGGATCAGCACAAAACCGCAGAGCATCACCCCGACGATGCCGCCCAGGGTATTGAACGCTACCACCTCACCGACATTTCGCCCGACATGCTCGCGCCCGACGCTGAGGCGCAGGGCCACGGGAAACGCCGCGCCGAGCAGCACGGTCGGCACGAACACGATGCTCAATGCGGCCACCGCAAAGCGTACGCTCATGCCCAGCAATTCACTGGCACCCCATGACAACACCCAGGCTTCGGCCACGCTTTGCGCGAGCACCAGCCAGCGCCCCAGCAGGGCAATTTCCAGCAAGGCGATCAAGCCGGCACCGGCGATCAGCAGGCCGAACCCCCCCCAGGGATCGCGCAGGCGATCGACCCGGCGGGCGAGCAGGGCGCTGCCGAGGAACAGCCCGGTGAGGTAGGTCGCCAACACCACGGCAAACGCGTAGGTGCGGGTACTCATGAACTGCACGATGGATTGCGACCAGACCACTTCGTAACCCAGGGCCACCCCACCGGCAATCGAGTACAGCCACAGGGCCAGGCGATCCGGCGCCTTGTTGGCGTGGTGCTTGACCGGTGCCTCAACGGCGGGCGAACGATGGCGCTGGAACCACAGGGCGCCCGCGGCCGCCAGCAGGTTGAGCATCGCGGCGGCCAGGGCACTGCCGCGCACGCCGAGGGTGGCGATCAGCACGAACGCAGCGAGCAGCGTGCCGGCGATGGCGCCGGCGGTGTTGGCCGCGTACAGGTGGCCGCCGGCCTTGCCCAACTGCTGCGGGTCGCTGGCCAGGGAGCGAACCAGTACCGGCAACGTACCGCCCATCAGCAGCGCCGGAACGCCCACCAGCACAAACGGCAGCACCCAGGCCAGCAGGCCGATGTGTTGTTCCAGCCAGGCGAAAGGGCTGGCCGCGACGCTCATGGCGAAGGTCGCGCCGACACCCAGCACCGCCACCAGCACTTCCAGCCCGGCGTACAGCAGCACCGGTTGCTGCAGGCGGTCCGCCCAGCGGCCGAACAGCAATCCACCCAGGGCCAAGCCAGCAAAAAATGCGCTGATCCCGGTGGTGATGGCGTACACCTCGACGCCCACCACCAGCGACAGCTGCTTGATCCACAGCACCTGGTACACCAGCGCCGCGGCGCCGGAGACGAACAGCAACAGGGCGGGGATCAACAGCGCCGAGGGAGGCGACGTGGGGGCAGGTATGGCCGACGACTTGCTGGCGACACGTGAGGACATTGCGGAGTGCCTTGTTCCGGTTCAAGAACACCTGTGACTGTGCCGGCCCTTTCGCGAGCAAGCCCGCTCCCACATTTGGAACGCGGACCCCTGTGGGAGCGGGCTTGCTCGCGAAGGGGCCGATGCGGTCCCAAGTCGAAAATAAGTCCGCTCGCCGGTGAAGGCGAGCGGCGGTCGAGCAGTCTTACTGTGCAGCTTTCATTTTTTCTTCGATCTTGGCGTCCACCGCCTGACGGATCTGGTCGATGCTGAAGCTCGCCGGCCGCTGGCTTGGCGGGTAGTCGACGAAGGTCTGCAGGAAGGCTGCAGATCGGCGGGTACCGTCGAAGATCAGGTAGTCGTTCTTGGTCAGCCAATCATAGTATTGGTCAGACACGACGTCGGCACGCTCGTACGGATCCATGCGCAGGTTGAACATTTTTGGCACACGCAAGCAGACGAAAGGTTCGCTCCACACTTGCAGGCCACCGGGTGCACGCTGCTCACAGAAGACGATTTTCCAATCGTTGAAGCGCATGCCCACGAGCACGCCGTCATCGTTGAAGTAGTAGAACTCGTTGCGCGCACTCTTGTCGGTCTTGCCGGTCAGGTAGTCCAGCTGGTTAAAGCCGTCCAGATGCACCTTGAAGTTCTTCCCGCCGACGTCAGCCCCTTTGAGCAGGCGATCCTTGATGTCGGTATCGCCCACCGCGGCCAGCAACGTCGGGAACCAGTCCAGACCGGAGACCATTTGTGTCGACACTTCACCCGGCTTGACCTTGCCAGGCCAGCGGATCATCGCGGGTACCCGATAAGCGCCTTCCCAGTTGGAGTTTTTCTCGTTGCGGAACGGGGTCGTCGCCGCATCCGGCCAGGACCACTGGTTAGGGCCGTTGTCGGTGGTGTAGACCACGATCGTGTTGTCGGTGATCTTGAGGTCATCCAGCGTTTTCAACAGCTTGCCCACGTCGCCGTCGTGCTCAAGCATGCCGTCGGCGTAATCGTTGCCGACCATTCCGCTTTGGCCTTTCATGGATTCACGCACATGCGTGAAGGCATGCATGCGCGTGGTGTTCATCCAGACGAAAAACGGTTTGTCCGCCTTGGCCTGCTTCTCGATAAACGCCTGGGCAGCGGCCGTGGTTTCGTCGTCGATGGTTTCCATGCGTTTTTTTGTCAGTGCGCCGGTGTCCTCGATCTTGCCGTCGGCAAAACTGTGGATCACACCCCGCGGAGACGCTGCCTTGACGAACTCGGCATCATCCTTGGGCCAGTAGGGACGCTCCGGTTCCTCTTCGGCATTGAGGTGGTAGAGGTTGCCGAAGAACTCATCAAAGCCGTGGTTGGTGGGCAGGTACTCGTCTTTATCGCCCAAGTGGTTTTTGCCGAACTGCCCGGTTGCATACCCGTGGGTCTTCAGCGCCTGGGCAATGGTCACATCCCTGGCCTGCAGCCCGACCGGCACGCCGGGCATGCCCACTTTGGACAGGCCTGTGCGCAGAGGCGTCTGCCCGGTGATGAACGACGAACGTCCGGCAGTGCAACTGTTCTCCGCGTAATAGTCGGTGAACATCATGCCTTCCTTGGCGATGCGGTCGATGTTCGGCGTCTTGTAGCCGACCACGCCCATGGAATAGGCACTGATGTTGGTCTGGCCGATGTCGTCGCCAAATATCACCAAAATGTTGGGTTTATCGGCAGCCCCGGCCGTTGCCGAGATTGCCATCACCGACGTCGCGACCAGGGCGAGTTTGGGTAGCCACTTGCGTATGCGAGTCATAAGACTTGCTCCTTTTTGCTCATTGGCGTCGCTTGAATACGACAAACGTTTATTGCAGTCCTGCATTACGCTTTCTTATTGCACTTGCCCGGTTGTGGCGGCATCGAACGGATAGATCCGGCGCCATTCGGCGGCCATGTCGACGACGGTCCAGCCACGTTTGTTTGCTTCGTCCAGCGCCTTGTCCAGCCGACCGATCTGCGATTGGCGGTCATAGGCCCATTCGCGTTTGGCGTCGGTGTGGTGCACCAGCCCCATGAATCGTTTGCCCGACCCGGCGGCGGTCCACTGCAGCATCTGCAGGTCGCCGTCGGAGTTGCCGAAGGCGAGAATCGGTCGACGGCCGATCACGGCGTCGATGCTCACCGGTTTGCCCGGCCCGTCATCGTTGTGCGCCAGTTTCGGGGTGCGCAGGATCGACGCCTGGCCATCCTTGTACTCAAAAGTGGTGACGAATGTGGTGCCGATCACCTGCTCGGGCGGGATGCCGTAGACCTTTTCGGCGAAGGCGCGCATGAACGCGGTGTCGCCACCGGAAACGATGTAGGTCTTGAAGTTCTGGCTACGCAGGTAGTCGAGCATTTCCAGCATCGGCTGGAAGATCATCTCGGTGTAGGGCTTGCCGGTTTTCGGATGGCGGGCCTGGGTCAGCCAGGTCTTGGCGTAGTCGTCGAAGGCTTCGGTGGTCATGCCGGTGTGGGTCGCACCGAAGATTTTCATCATGCCGTCGAGGCCGCTGGCGGCGAGGGCCTTGTGATCGTTTTCCAGCACGGCCTGGAACGGCTGGGTGGTTTTCCACTCCGGGTGCTGCGCTGCGGTGCGCTTGACCTCTTCCAGGGCGAACAGAAACTCGAAGTACATCGGCTGCTCGCTCCACAGGGTGCCGTCGTTATCGAACACGGCGATACGGTCCTCGGGTTTGACGAAGTCCTTGCTGCCCTGATCGGTCACCGCTTGCACGAATTCGATGATGTTCTTTTTTGACGGACCATCATTCCAGGAAGGCAACGGCTCAGCGGCCTGCACCAGCAATGGCAGGCTCAGGGCAAGGGTCAATAGAAACCGGAAACCGTGCAGTTGGCGCAGCGATACGGAGCTCATCATGGGACATCCTTCTCGTGAACGGGGTTGAGTGGTCGCAGTGCGGTAGCGAGTGATTCCTGCTTGTGTTCGGCCAGACTATGCAGCGTAGTCAAGGATTCGTTGAGTTGGTGCAGCGCCTGATCCTTGGTCGGCTGGCGGCCGTAGCACGCACGCAGGAAGGCTTGCAGGCGCGGGCCGAAGCCGGTCAGCTTCAGGCCGTTGCGGCTGCGGCGGGTCCACAGGTACAGGGCGCCCAGTTGTGGCGGTTGGCCATCCAGTTGCGCCGGGATCTGGCGCCAGGCGTAGTCGGGCGATTGCAGCCACGCCGCGTGGCGGGCACGGCGGCGGGCCTGCCAGGCGAGGTGCGCGCGGTGCACATACGGGCGGGCAAACCAGGCGAGCAAAATCACGCCCGACAGCAACGCCAGCAGGCTCAGGGCAACACCCGAGAGGTGCAGGCGATTGCCCTGACCGAGTTTTTTCAGGTCTTCGGTAATCGAGAACACGGGCTTGTAAGCGCTGTTGGCGGCGGCGTCGAAGCTTACGGCCGGGACCTGGGCGATGCGGGTCTGCTGGCTGCTGGCGTCAAACCATTTCAGCTCGATGGCCGGCAGGTTGTAGTGGCCTTGTTTGTCGATGCGGTAGGTCACGCTGTCGATGCGCTGGCCGCCGGTGAAGTTGCCGCGTCCGTCGTCCAGATTGCTGATTTGCGGGGTTTTCGGGTATCGGCTCAGACCGCTGACATCGCCCAGTGAAGGTGTCGGCAGCGACATGGCCAGGGCACCGTCAGCCTGAAGCGTAAGCTCTCGGGTGAGGCTGTCGCCAACTTTGGGCGGCGAGGACGAATCAACGATCTTCTGGCTGAACCGCAGCCCTTGCGCAACCAGCACCGGCTCGCCGGGCTGGAAACCTGGCGGTCGCGTCGCGGTGAAGTGCAGTGGTTGGCTTTGCGCGCTGAGCTCGCTGGTGGCTTGGCCCGGTGTGACCCGTACCGTCAGCGGTGG
Organism: Pseudomonas sp. PLMAX; assembly: GCF_046042685.1. Taxonomy (NCBI): domain Bacteria; kingdom Pseudomonadati; phylum Pseudomonadota; class Gammaproteobacteria; order Pseudomonadales; family Pseudomonadaceae; genus Pseudomonas; species Pseudomonas sp. PLMAX. The sequence continues at coordinate 3,468,103 of NZ_CP064949.1, forward strand.
GATGTCGAAGGCTTGGGCCAGGTTTGGCGTGATCAGGTAGGTGTAGCGCATGCCGTTGAAAGATTTGCCGTCGAGCGTCTGGTTCAGGTGCTCGGCGTGGCCATCGGACGGCATCACCAGTGCGCCGGGCAATTTGAGGTCGGGCAGGGTGGGGGCGCTGGTGAACCAGGTGTCGGTGAGTACGTCCAGGCGCAATTCGACGAGGCTGCCGACCATGGCGGTGTCGGCGGGTTGCAGGGTGGCCGGACGCGCAGGTCGGGTTCGGCGGCGAGGGTGGTGGTGGAGATCAGCAAGGTGAGCAAGAGGCCGAGTTTTGCGGTGATTGGTCTGACGCCTTCGCGAGCAAGCCCGCTCCCACAGGGGATTTGTGGTGCACATAGATCAAATGTGGGAGCGGGCTTGCTCGCGAAGGAGGCGACACGGTCTCTCAGACTGATCATGGCCTGCCTCCCACCTGATCCTGCAAACTGAACTTCTGTTTCAAGAACTTCGCCGGCGATGTCGTCAGGTTCTGCAACCACTGGGCATCCGACGCCGCCTGTTCGGTCTGCACCTGTTTGCTCTGGCCCTTGCCCGGTGCCTTGTCCATCTTGATTTCGTCGGGCTTGACCTCAGGGGCGTTTTTCTCCGCGTCTTCGGTATCTTTCTGCAGGGCGATGGCCAGGGCCAGGTTGGCCGTGGCTTCGGGGAACTGCGGCTGCAACTTCAGCGCCTGGTTGTAGGCCGCGATGGCCTGGTCGAACTTGAAGCGGCGCACGTAGATGTTACCCAGGTAGAAATACGCCTGGGGCGTTTCCAGGCGCGCGAAGCTGGCCAGGGCCAAGTCAAAATCGGCGGCGTTGTAGGCGGCCATGCCTTTCCAGTACGGGTCGACGAAATGCGCGGCGGCCTGGGGGAAGTGTTCGTGCTCGAAGGCCCAGCGACCTTGCTGGTCCGGGGTGAAAAATGCATCGGTCAACGCATTGGCTTGTGCCGGTGCCGGTTGATAGCCGATACCGATGGCCAATAAAAGACCGGCCATCCAATTCACACTCCAGCCCTTGCGCACACTGAAAAACGCCAGTAGCAGCAGCGGCCAGCACAACCAGTAACCGGCATCCTTCCAGTGCAGCTCGCGCTGTTCAGCGCTGGCACTCTGGAAATGTTGCTGGGCGTGAAGATCAATCCAATCCAGGTCGTCGTCATTGAGTGTCAGACTGCCCAGGGGCGCATCCAGGGCTGACGCCAGTTGCTTGAGGGCAGCCTGATCGAAACGGCCCAGCGCCGGGCGACCATTGCTGTCGGTGCGCGGCTGGCCGTTGGCATCGCGGATGATCCCGCCGTCTTGGCTGCCGACCGCGAGGATCAGCACTTGCAGCGCGCTGTTTGCCAGTTGTTTGTCCAGGCCGGCCAGTGCCGAGGTGTCGGCGCCGTCGGTGATCAGCAACAAGGTGCCTGGAGTTTTTTCCGCTACCAGCAGGCGCTTGGCCTGCTCGATCACCGCGCCGACGTTTTTCCCCGGTTTGCCGATCAGTTCGGTGCCCAGCGCCTGGATGAAGGTGTCGAGCAGGGCCGGATCGTCCGTCGGCGGCAATACCAGATGGGCGCTGCCCGCATAGGCGATCAAAGCATTGCGCGCACCGGCGCGACGCTGGATCAGGTCATGCAGCTTATGCTTGGCCGCTTCCAGGCGACTCGGTTGCACGTCGGTTGCATCCATGGACGGCGACAAGTCAACGGCGATGATCAATGGCGCCCGGTTCTCCAGGAAATCCGGGCGATCCTGTTCCCAGGTCGGCCCGGCGGCGGCAACCGCACCGATCATCAACAGTGCGCAGACCAGATGCACCGGACGCAGCCATTGTTGATCCTGCGGGGTAATCAGCAAGTGCGGCAGCAGGTGTTCGGCGATGTTGCCGCGCAAACGCCGCTGCAAGTCGCGGCTGCGGCGCCAGAGCAGTGGCAGCAACGCGGCAAAAGGCAGCAGCAACAGCCAGAGTGGGCGCAGGAAGTGGAAGTCGCTGAGGTTGATCTCCATCTCAGGCCTCCTGCCGCTGGCGTGCGATGGACAATCGAGGAGATAGCATGGCGATCACGTGATAGAGCGCGAGCAGGGCAATCGCCGCCCCAAGCGGCCACCAGAACAGATCGCGTTTGGGTTGATGGCTGAGGGTTTTCACCTGATGCGGGGTGAGCTGGTCGAGGGTGCTGTAGACCTGATCCAGGGCGTTGCGGTCTTCGGCACGGAAGAACTTGCCACCGGTGGCCGTGGCGATCTGCTGCAATCCCTGTAAGTTGACCTTGGCTTCACCGGATGCCTCGGGGTCGCCAATGCCGATGGTGTGGATCACCACGCCTTTGGCCGCGGCCATTTCGGCTGCGTGATCCGGGGTGATGGCGCTGCTGGTGTCGTTGCCGTCGGTGAGCAAAATCAGCACTTTTTCCTGCTCATGAGCCTGATCGAGCAGTTTCAGGCTCAGGCCAATGGCATCGCCGATCGCCGTGTTGGGGCCGGCCATGCCGATGCCGGTGTCGTCCAGCAACAGCGACAGGCTGGCGTGATCGAGGGTCAAGGGCGCTTGCGGGTACGCGCCGCTGCCGAACACGATCAGGCCCAGGCGATCCTCTTTGCGTTTGTCGATAAAGCCATGCACCACTTCCTTGACCGCGGCCAGGCGATTGATCTGCTGGCCGTTGGCGTCGGTGAAATCGGTGGTTTCCATGGACTGGGAAATGTCGATGGCCAGCATCAGGTCGCGCACCGGTTGCTGGCGCTCGATGGGTTGTTCCACGTACACCGGTCTGGAAGCCGCCAACAGCAACAGCGCCCACACCAACAGGTTCAGCAGCAATTGCCAGTGATTGGTGCGCGTACCGGCCTGGCTCGGCGCCTGGCCGACCGCTCGGCTCATGGCGGCGAAAAAAGGCACACGCACCGCGCTGCGCGCCTCACGGTAATCGGGTAGGTAGCGATAGCCCAGCCATGGCAAGGGCAAAAGCAGTAACAGCCAGGGGTAATCAAGCTGCCACATGGTGATGCTCCACCCAGTGTTTGCAGGTGTTGAACAGTTGCTGGCGCTGCTCGTTGGGCATGGCGCGTAACACGGCATCGGGTGAGTAGGCCAGTTGTGCAAGCTGTTGGCTGAAATCGGCGGGTAGGGGGGCTTTACTGTGCCGTTGCAGGAAGGCCTGCCAATCCGCATTCCCAAGCGCACCGGGACCCTGTAGGAGCTGGCTTGCCAGCGAAGGCGGCCGCCAGAACACTGCACGCCTCAAGGCCCCCTTCGCTGGCAAGCCAGCTCCTACAGGGGATGTGTTCGGCATGGAGATGGCGGTGCGTTTGAGCAATTCTGGAAGCTCGCGCAACGCATTCAGATCGTCACTTCGCTTTTGCAGCTGCGCCAAGCGCACCAGGGCCTCACGCCGATAACGATCACGTCGCCATTGCACATAGCGCCGCGCGCTCAGCAGCACAACCGCCACCACCAACACAGCCAACAACACCCACCAACCCCAGGTCTGCGGCGCGTAGCTGACCGGCGCGGGCAGGGCGATCTCCTTGAGTTGCTCGATGCTCGGCACATTCGGGTTCACCGCCGTGCTCCCGCTCGTTTGCCCAGCTCGGCGCGCAGTTGTTCGTGAGCTTCGGTGGCGGTGCTGAACATCATCAAGGGCACCTGGCTGCGTCGCAGCAGCGTGGCCACGTCCTTGAGCCGACCGCTGAGAAAGTCACCCAACGGCTGGTGCACCTGGCGGCGTTCCACTGCCAGTTCAACCTGCAACTGGCCCTGGGTGATCAGCAGGCGGCCGTTCCTGGGCAGGTTCAGCCCCAGCGGATCGTAGACCTGCATGGCGATCACATCGTTGTGCGCCGCCAGCTGCCGCATCAGCTGCAAGGTGCGCTCGCCCGCGCCGGCAAAGTCGCTGACGATGCAGATCAGATGATCATGCCCGGCCAGCGCCAGGCACCGCTGCAAGACCTTGTCCAACTGGTCTTCGCCTTCGGCGTCGGCATTGGCCGCATTGAGTTCCTGATTCTGCTGGGCGATGCGGCTGCACAAGGCTTCGATGCGCTTGCGGCTGCGCAGGGGTGCGATGCTGTCGATGCGCTGATCGTTGAACACCAGCCCGCCGACCCGATCCCCCGCGTTGAAGACCATCCACGCCGCCAGTGCGCCGAGTTCGGCGGCGACGGCGGATTTGAAGCTGCGTTGCGAGCCGAAAAACATCGACATGCGCTGGTCGACGACGATCAACGCCGGGCGGTCCCGTTCTTCGGTAAAGGTGCGCACCACCGGTTTGCCGGTGCGCAGCGACGCCCGCCAGTCCAGATGACGCAAATCGTCCCCCGGCTGATAGCGGCGCAATTCATCGAAATTCAGGCCACGGCCACGCAGGCGCGATGCATGGTTGCCGGCCAGGATGCTGCCTTGAGGTTGGCGGGCAGCAAAACTCAGGTCACGGGCCTTGAACTCCAGCGCCATCAATTGCGCCAGAGAGACATAGACCAGACCGTCGACATTCATGCCGCAATCGCGACTTTGTCGAGCAGACGGTCGAGCACCTGATCGGCCGTTACGCCGTCAGCCACCGCGTCGTAGCTCAGTTGCAGACGATGGCGCAGCACCGGGTGCACCACGGCGCGTACGTTGTCCGGCGAGACGAAGTCCTGGCCTTGCAGCCAGGCATCGGCGCGGGCGCAGCGATCCAGGCCGATACCGCCGCGCGGGCTGGCACCGATGTTGATCCAGCGCCCGAGGTCGGCGTCGTAATCGGCCGGGTGGCGGGTGGCATTGATGATGTCGATCAGGTAGCGGTCGATGGCGGGGGACACATGCACCGCACTGACTTCCCGGCGCGCGGCGAAGATCACGTCCTGGGACAGCTCGAAGCCTTGTACCGGCGCAGTCTTGGCACCCAACGCCACTTCTTCCTCGCGCAGCAGGCGCAGCACCTGGCTCTCGTTTTCCGCGCTCGGGTAATCCAGCAGCACCTTCATCAGGAAGCGGTCCATCTGCGCTTCAGGCAGCGGGTAGGTGCCTTCCTGTTCGATGGGGTTTTGCGTTGCGACGACGATGAACAGTTCCGGCAGCGCATGGCTGTTGCCGGCCACGGTTATCTGCCGTTCTTCCATGGCTTCGAGCAGCGCGGCCTGGACCTTGGCCGGGGCGCGGTTGATTTCGTCGGCCAGGATCAGGTTGCCGAACAGCGGCCCCGGCTGGAAGCGGATCTCGTTCTTGCCCTCGACCTGGTGCAGCACCTCGGCGCCGGTAATGTCCGACGGCAACAGGTCCGGGGTGAACTGGATGCGACTCATCTTCGCGTCCAGGTGCTTGGCCAGCGCCTTGACCGTGCGGGTCTTGGCCAGCCCCGGCAGGCTTTCCAGCAGCAGGTGCCCGTTGGCCAGCAGGCCGACGAGAATCTGCCGGATCACCTGGTCCTGGCCGAGCACCGCTTCGGCGATGCTCGCTTGCAGGGCGTTGAGGTCGTTGAGTGCGCTCATGGTTGCTCCTAGAAAAACGCCAGGGTCATGTTGGCGGCGACGCCGTTGCCTTCAGGGCGGTTCTTGGTGTCGAACTCCGGCACCCAGCGCAGGCTGAAGTTGGCCTGGGCATCGGCGAACTTGCCGGTCCAGCCAATCACCGGGCCGGCACCGACCGAACGCCCGCGAAAGCCACTGGAGGCGCCCGACCCGGAGTCATCGTTGATCTGCTGGATGTAACCGGCCGCCATGCCGGCCGCCCAGCCATTGCCGAAACCGTGGGTCCACAGCAAGTCCAGGGTGAAGAGGTCACCGTTCTGATAATCCGTGTCGTCGTTCTCGGTATAGAACTCCAGCCCGCTGTCCAGGGTGAACTCGCCGCCCTTGCCGTCGAGATGGGTGAAGGCCATGGTGGGCATGAAGGTGTAGGTGTTCTGCCCGGCGTTGGCCAGGCGATCGACGTCGTAGGCGCCTGTGGGCACGTAGATCGGCAGCGAGAACGAGATGTGGTTGACCTCGTCGAAGTGATAGCCGGCGGCGATCGGCGTTACCAGCATGTCGGCGAACTGGGTGGCCTTGTCCTCGGTGCCCAGGGTGCGGCCACGGGGGCCGGTGATGCTCGCGGTAACGTCGGTGTACTGCACCGGCACGCCGATGGCCGAGGCATAGTTCCAGCGCCCCTCGCCGGTGTCCCAGACATGGGTGAAGTTGGCCATGGTGTAGGACACCTTCATGTCCAGGTCGGTACTGATTGCGCCGCCTATCGGTATCTGCGAGTTGCCCTTGAGATCACCGTCGTACCAGATGCTGGTCAGGGACATCACCCAGCCCGGTTCCGGCGGCACGATCCCGGCATTGGAAAACACTTGTTGCCCGGTGATTGGCCGGCCAACGCCACCCTCGACTGCGAGCACCAGCGGACTACTGCCGACCAGGCACAGCGCTAACAACGAGCGCACTACGTAAGGCTTGATCATGACTTGCTCCGCTTACTGATTTTGTGGAGCCACAGGCGTCAACAACGGCATCTGCCATTGGCCGTTGCTGACTTCAGGTTTTGGCAGGTACAGGCGCAACACGCCGTAGAACGGCCCGTTCGGTGCCGGCAACCAGTTGCTTTGCAGCTCCTTGGCCGGGGCTTTGTTCTGAACATAGAGGGTCAGGCCGCCGTCGTTGTCGAGCTTGAGGTCGGGCAACATCCGCGAGTTGATCAGGTAGCGATTGAGCGGGTTGGCCACCAGCAACTTGTTCTTGCCGTCGTACATCGTCAGGGACCAGAAGGCGTCAGCCGGGGGCAGGGCGCCCTTGTCGAAATGCAGGGTGTAGTCGTGTTTCGAGGCATCGACCGGCTGGCCGTCCTTGTCGACGAAGTAACCGATGTAGTTCGCTTCTTCGGCGGAGTTGCCGAAGATCCCCATGTTGGCGCCGGCGTAGCGATACAGGTAATTGCCCTTGAGGTGATCGCGGGTACCGAAAAAGTCGCCGCTGGTGACTTCGTGGGTATCGACCCGGGTTTTCTTGAACTCGGCGAATTCAGCCTTGGCATCGCTGATGCCATCCTCCAGGGCCTTGCGTTGTTCGGCTGTGAGGTTGCTCAGGTTGAACGGCTTGCCGGCTTCGATGCCGATTTTCGCGAAACGCCCGAGCAGGTCTTTTTCCACGTCCTGGGGCGGGGCGAACGACAGCATGAAATTCAGGTAGCGAAACAGGTCCGGGGTGTCGCTCATGGTCGGCGTGGGTTTCGGCCAATCGACCTTCGGCGCGGCAGGCGGGGCTTTTTGCTTGTCGTAGTGGCTGAGGGTTTCAACCTTGTAGCCCTTCTGGATCTGCTTGACCTTGGCCAGGTCCTTGTCATCGAACAACTGCGTGCGATACAGCGCATAGGCGATGTTGCTTTCGCTGCGCAGCAGGCGGTCGATGTTCAGCGGTTGCCGGCCTTGCCAATTGGGGCCGGCAATCATGAAATGGCCGCCGTTGTTGCCGGTGCTGCGGGTGCCCAGGTAGGCGAAGTTCTGCGTGTAGGCGTCAATCAATTGCACCGAGTAATAGCGATGCTCTTCGATGGGCGGCAGGGTCAGCACCACCGGCTCGGCGCGCAGGTCCATCCAGACGAAGGAGTAGGGAGTGTCTGCATTCGGCGTGACGAACGCGGTGTCCTTGGCGGTGAACGCCTTGGCGGTGTTGCCGATCTGGTTGAACGGCGCCTTGAAGTTCGGGCTCTGCTTGTCCACGGCCTGGGTGTAGAGGGTCTTGTACATCTCCACCACCGGGAAGCCGTACAGGTAGGCCTCCTTGGCGATGCCCCGGGCTTCTTGCGGGGTGGCGGTGAAATCAGCCCAGGCACTGCTGCTCAAGGTGAGTACAAGGGCGGATAACAGAATGCGGTTATTCATGACACTTCCTTAATGAACACGCGGCGTCATTCCACGGCCGTGATGTCGTCGAGTTTCCAGCTTTTGTCGAAATAGGCCAGGGTCGGGGCATACAGGCGGAAATAACTGAACCAGTGTTTGCCCGGCAGGGTTTGTACCCAGTTGTTCTCGAAGCCTTTTGGCGGGGTGGGGCCGAAGTACAGGTCCACCGAACCGTCGTCGTTCTTTTTCAGGTCCTGGCGCGACGACAGGTCGGCCTTGCGCTGCGGGTTGTCGATCAGGCAGCGGCTGTCGATGTCATACACCGTCATCGACCAGAACTGCTTGGCCGGCGGGTTGGCGCCGACGTGCAGGCGATAGCTCTTGGCACCGTCGAGCCAGTTGCCCTTGGCGTCGGTGTAGGCGCCGAGGTAGGTCTGGCCCAGGCCCGGGGTTTTCGAAACCATGCCCTTGGTGTTGGTGACCGCCTCGTAGAACCAGGCACTGCGTTCCCACAGTTGGTCGTAGTAAGCGACGCGTTGGGAAGGGTCGGCGATGTTCAACACCGTGTCCCACTGCCGGTCCGGCCAGTACTGGGCACCGGGAAAGCGCTTGGCGAAGGTGTTGGCCTTGGCAATCAGCTCGCCGACTTGTGCACCTTGTTCCAGGGCCTTGCGCTGGACATCGGTCGGGTTGAACGGTTTGTCCTTCTCGATGCCAAGGCTCGCGAGCATGGCCATGTAGAAGCGATCACGTTCGTTGACCGGTTCTTTCTGGATGATCTGGTGCAACCGCTCCCAGTACGCCATGCCCCGTGGCTGGGTGCCGGACCAGGCTTTGCCCTCGGGGGAGAGCAGTTTGGTCTGGCTGGGCTCGGCACGCTTGGCATAGGGGTACATCCGGAATTGCTCGACCAGTGCCTTGCCCTTGGCCGGGTCGGGGTCGAGCACGCGAAAACCTACCAGCACGTTCATGGTTTGCGACCTGGCCAGGTAATACTGGCCTGCATCGGCCGGTGGCTCGGCGCCCGGTGGCAGCACCAGGTATTTGCCGCCCTTGCCTTTGTCCGGGCCGGTCTGGCCCATGTCGATGATCGCCCGTTGCCAGAAATCGCCAATACCACCCGCAGTGGGGCCGGGGGGCAGCTCGATCACCAGCGGCCCGGTTTCATTCAGGTCGACGAAACCCAGGATGTAGGGCGTGGTGGCGTTGGCGGTGATGACGCCAAGCTTGTCTTCATAACTGTCGAGCACCATCAGGTCGCCATTGTGGGCGCCCAGCTTGTCGCGGAACTCTTCCTGCCATTGTGCGTAGGACACCAGCGGCAAGGCCCACAGATAACTCTGGGTCGCCTGCTGGAAGTCCAGTTCGGCATAGAGTTTGGCAATGGAGTCATGGGCGGGCAGTTCGCCTTCCATGGCGATCTTGCCGATCCGGGTGTCCAGTTCCTGGGCACCCACTCCGCAACTGACGAACATCGTCATCAGGCTGAAACCGGCTGCGCGAATGGCACCGTGCATAAGTGGGGATTCCTTATTTACCGAAAGTGGCGTTGAGGCCGACGAACAGGGTGAATTGCGGCATGCCATCGCCTTTTTTCTCGACGGTCCATTGCGGTTCGATGAAGGCGTTGAGGATATTGGACCTGTCCTTCCACACTTTGCCACCACCCAAACCGAGTGGGATGTAGTGGGTGTCGTTCTTCAGGTCGAAGGTCCAGATGCCGGTGGAGCGCAGGTACCAGCCCTTTTCCAGGTTATGGATGATGAAGGGCTGCATCGTTGCGCTTTCGACGTTGGGCCGGTCGTGGTCGCCGGCGAACGAGCTCTGGTATTGCACCAGCGCGCCCAACAGGCCGCGCGGTGAGGAGTCGATAGCAACCGCGGCCAGACCGGCTTGCCATTTGCCGGTACCAAGCTCGTCCTGGTCGGCGGTGGGGGCGGTGATCATCGGGCCGATGCCCAACTGCACGCCCTCGGTCTTCACCAGGAAAATATCGAACAGGTTCAGGTCACCTTCGCCGGTGCTGTAGCCACTGTTCGGGTCCGGATGGGTACTGATCGGCGCCGTGGCGCGTATCAACTGCGGCACGCCAATGTAGTCGTTGGGCGCAATCGGCAGGGTGCCGCGTATCAGCAGGTCATTGGTATGGATGTTGGTGTCGTAGTACTTCGGGGTGTAGTAGTCCTGAGCGCTCATGCCCGGGGCGAAGTTCAGCGGGTTGTTGCTTTTGTTGGCGGTCTCGGCGTTATCCGCCTGGGCGCAAACAACAGGCGCAAGCAAGGTCGCCAAAAAAAAGGCGCGCGTCCCCGGTTTGTTCAACATGATTCCCCGATTCCTTGGTGGCTCATTTGGATGACTCGGCACTTGGCGGCCGTTACTGCGTAAGCTCTTTCCTATCAGCCTGTAGGATATGACTGTAGACGCTAGCAGTTAACCAGCGATTCGCTAGTCGAAGGGGTTAATTCTTTGGTTTTGTGTGCGGATTCGTATTGATTTTGTGTACTAAAAGGTTGATACGAATCAAGTAGTTGCGTGGAGATTTGCGCCGTTGATACTAAAACCCGGCGTTGCTGCGACACAAAAGCCGGATTCTCGATGGCGCTGTTTGGCCGGCTAGCTGCGGATCATGATTATCCAACAGCCGACTTGTTGGGCCAGAAGGTGATCCTCGATCGCATTTAATGACTTGAGTCGCGCCTGATCCGGGATACTTGAGCGGACGAGCCCAAGCGAGATGAAATGTTTCCATCTGATTCCAGTATTAAGGCGTTGTCTTCAAATTGCACGCGAGGTGATTCCGAAGGGGGCGTGGGTACTGCTCTGAATGCCTGGTCCGATATCAAACCAACATTGATGCGTCTGCCAGAGCCAGACCAGTCCGAATCTGATGAAGTCGAGCTTCGTCTTGAACCTGATGACGTCGTGGCATAAGAACTGTCTGATCCGTACGAGCCGACTGAATGGTTCGACCCGAATGAGTTGATTGAACTGTTCGATCCAAACGAGGCAGCAGATAGATGGGAAGTGGTCGACTCTGATGAACGGGTTGAACTTGAGGATGAGGCGATTGAGTCCAGTGAGCCACCCAAGCGGGATCGATGCTGATTGTTCAATCCTCCTGAGGCTGGTCGATAGGTGAATGGTTGCATCGGGATGGGATCCAGTTGAGAGGCTGAACGAGTCCACGTAGGCAATATGGGGTTTTGGATTGCCGGCTGTAGTTGATTGCTAGAACTTCCTAATCTTTGTACGAATCGCCCTGAACGTCTAAATGTGAGAAAGGGAATTGCTGGGGAGATATGCCCCGTTGGATCATTTCGGTTAATCGAGTCGCCCAAACAATAGGCATAGGGATTAATTCCCCCATCACCAAAAGGACTCCAGCTGTCTGGGCTGTTGAAGCGCATCAACACCGTATTGAATATCCGATAGCCGATTCCCAAAAAATAATGACCAGTCACCGGATCTTGCCGTTCGCCGTTGAACCCCAACAGGCTGAGCAATCCGTTACTTATAGAGCGATGTCCGTAGGGTGAGTAGGAAATGGTTCGGTGTTGGGCCGGATTGATGGCGATCAGTACCGAGCGCTGCTGATCGGTCGCCAGTAAGCTGGTTTTAACCGCGTTGCCATCGCGTTGTTGCTGTGCCAGGTGTCGTTCTTCGTGTTGAAAAATCGAGAACGTCGACGCGCCCTGAATCTCAGTAGCCAGCAGGTTCTTGCAGTAAAAACGCTGGGATTCGGCATCGCTCAGCGGCAATGTCCCGACGAGCCGGTCAAGTGGATCGTATGAGTAACGGCAGAGCATGATTTCGCGCATTGCAAGCGCTCCCGAAGCCAGTGGGGCAGGGCTTTCAGCTTCATCCTCAGCGCTTAAACAGTCTACTAGCAGAACTGATAGGTTGTTCTTCGCGGGTAACCCTGAAATTGTGCTTTGTGGTGGCGAGGAGCCTGTACCCCTCGTCACACTGGCTTTAGGCCGCCAGTTAAAATTTCAACGCTTCTTCCCTTGCTCGAACGCACGCTCTTCCTGCTCGCGCAACTCCGGTGTCAACTCCTCGCCGAAGTCCTCCATCTCGAACACCTGGCGAATCTCGATCTCGGCTTCGGTGCCCGGCATCGGGTTGGGGCAGCGCTCGACCCATTCGATGGCTTCTTCTTTGGACTTCACTTGCCACAGCCAGAAACCGGCGATCAGCTCCTTGGTTTCGGCGAAAGGGCCGTCGATCACTGTGCGTTTGTCACCGGAGAAACGCACGCGGGCGCCTTTGCTGCTCGGCTGCAGGCCTTCGCCGGCGAGGAGGATGCCGGCCTTGGCCAGTTCCTCGTTGTAGTTGCCCATGGCGGTCAGCAGTTCGGTGCTGGGCATGATGCCGGCTTCTGAGTCCTGGCTGGCCTTGATGATGATCATGAAACGCATGGTGTTGTCTCCGCTGGATTTGGATGGTTCATTTATAGTCGAACGATCACCGGCCAAATCGACAACGCTATTGCGATAAACTTATGAATACCCAGCTCCTACATGTGATCGGGGCGCATACAAATTCAATGCCAGGCAAGGAACCCCTGTAGGAGCTGGCTTGCCAGCGATAGCGGTCTAACATCCAGCATCGATGTCGACTGACCCGGCGCCATCGCTGGCAAGCCAGCTCCTACAGTTGATCGGGGCGCACACAAATTCAATGCCAGGCAAGGAACCCGTGATCGGGTCGTACACAAATGCCGTGCCTGGCGAAGAACCCTGTAGGAGCTGGCTTGCCAGCGATAGCGGTCTGACAGCTGGCATCAATGTCGACTGACGCGGCCCATCGCTGGCAAGCCAGCTCCAGGGGGCAGGATTGGGTCGCCAGTTGTATGCGATTTCGTGCGCCGACACATGACAAATTATGTTTGGCCATAGGTCGTCGGACAATTTCGTGGTTAACTTCTGCCTCTTCAAAATTCTCCACCACCAACGTTCAGAAGGACTCCGTTCATGGCTCAAGTCACTCTTAAAGGCAACCCGGTTCAAGTCAACGGCCAACTGCCACAAGCCGGTTCCAAGGCGCCAGCCTTTTCCCTTGTGGCCGGCAATCTGTCCGACGTCACCCTGCAAGACTTCGCCGGCAAGCGCAAAGTGCTGAACATCTTCCCAAGCGTCGACACCCCGACCTGCGCCACTTCCGTGCGCAAGTTCAACGCCCAGGCCAACGATGTCGCCAACACCGTGGTGCTGTGCATCTCCGCTGACCTGCCGTTCGCCCAGGCCCGCTTCTGCGGCGCCGAAGGCCTGGAAAACGTGCAGAACCTGTCGACCCTGCGCGGTGCCGAGTTCATCGAGAACTACGGCGTGGCCATCGCTGACGGCCCACTCAAAGGCCTGACCGCCCGTGCCGTGGTGGTACTGGACGAGAACGACAACGTGCTGCACAGCGAGCTGGTCAAGGAAATCGCTGAAGAACCTAACTACGAAGCCGCGCTCGCCGCTCTGAAGTAAGTAAAGCATTACAATTGTTAACGGCCTGGCCCTGTCCAGGCCGTTTTCATTTGTGTTTCAGTATGTTGGATATCTCTCCTGTTACGTAAGCCGAAGGTAAATTGCCGGTAAAGGCGCTTTGCTTATGACCCACCAGTGCTTATCGTTCAGCCTCATGTAAAACAAGCCCACGCGCCCAATGGTTGATCACTCAATGCAATCCTCCGCTTCCCGTAGTCCTCGTCGCTGGCTGTTTGGCCTGCTTGTCCTGTTGGTCATCGCCGCCCTGTGCTGGAAATTCTGGCCGGGCAGCGCTGCGCCGAAAGAGGGTGCGGGGCAAAAAGCCGTGGCCGGGCACACCGGCAGGTCAGGCGGGATGCGGCCGGGGTTTGGCGGCGCGGCAGGGCCTGTGCCGGTGCGTGTGGCGCCGGCGGTCACGGGGGATTTCCCGCTGTATTACAAGGCGCTGGGCACGGTGACGGCGCTGAACACCATCAACGTGCGCAGCCGTGTCGGTGGTGAGTTGATGAAGATCTATTTCGAGGAGGGGCAGATGGTCAAGGCGGGCGACCTGCTGGCTGAAATCGACCCGCGTCCCTACCAGAACGCCTTGCTCCAGGCTGAAGGCACCTTGCTGCAGAACCAGGCACAGTTGAAAAACGCCCAGGTGGATGTCGAGCGCTATACCGGCCTGTACCGTGAGGACAGCATCGCCAAGCAAACCCTGGACACCGCCGTGGCACTGGTCGGTCAGTACCTGGGCACGGTCAAGACCAACCAGGCGGCGGTCAACGACGCCAAGCTCAATCTCGAATTCACCCGCATCCGCGCGCCCATCGCCGGGCGCGTCGGCCTGCGCCAGCTGGACGTCGGCAACCTGGTGGCGGCCAACGACACCACGGCGCTGGCAATCATCACCCAGACCCAACCCATCAGCGTGGCCTTCACCTTGCCGGAAAACAGCCTCGACGTGGTGCTGGCCCGCTATCGCAGCGGTGCCAAGCTGCCGGCCGAGGCCTGGGATCGTGGCGACACCAAGCTGCAGGCCACCGGCGTGTTGCAGAGCCTGGACAACCAGATCGATGTCACCACCGGCACCCTGAAATTCAAGGCGCGCTACGAAAATCGCGACCAGGCGCTGTTCCCCAATCAGTTCGTCAATGTGCGCCTGCTGGCGGACACCCTCAAAGGCGTGGTGCTCGCGCCATCCGCAGCGATCCAGTTCGGCACCAACGGCACCTTCGTCTATGCCCTGGACGGCGACAAGAAGGTCAAGATCCGTCAGTTGAAAATAGGCGCCAGCGACGGTGAAAACACCGTGGTCACCGAAGGCCTGTCCGCCGGTGATCGGGTGGTGCTGGAGGGCACCGACCGCCTCAAGGACGGCAGCGACGTGGAAGTGGTCAACGACCCGCAGCAAGTGCCGACCAACCCCGCCGGCCACCTGCAGGGCAGGTCCGCGGCCACCACGACTGAACCGGCACCTGCCGACAAGGCGAAAAAGGGCGGCGCATGAATCTCTCGCGGCTGTTCATCCTTCGCCCGGTTGCGACCACCCTGAGCATGCTGGCCATTATCCTGGCCGGCGTGATCGCCTATCGCCTGCTGCCGGTGTCGGCCTTGCCCCAGGTCGATTACCCGACCATTCGCGTCATGACCCTGTATCCCGGCGCCAGCCCGGATGTCATGACCAGCGCCGTGACCGCGCCGCTCGAGCGCCAGTTCGGGCAGATGCCCGGCCTGACCCAGATGGCATCCACCAGCTCCGGCGGCGCCTCGGTGCTGACCCTGCGTTTCAGCCTCGACATCAACATGGACGTCGCCGAGCAACAGGTGCAGGCGGCGATCAACGCCGCGACCAACCTGCTGCCCAAGGATTTGCCGGCACCGCCGGTGTACAACAAGGTCAACCCGGCCGATACCCCGGTGCTGACCTTGGCAATCACCTCCAAGACCATGCTGTTGCCCAAGCTCAACGACCTGGTCGACACGCGCATGGCGCAGAAAATCGCCCAGATCAGCGGCGTCGGCATGGTCAGCATTGCCGGTGGCCAGCGCCAGGCGGTGCGGATCAAGGTCAACCCCGAGGCGCTGGCGGCCAACGGCCTGAACCTGTCGGACGTGCGCACCCTGATCGGCGCCTCCAACGTCAACCAGCCAAAAGGCAACTTCGACGGCCCGACCCGGGTGTCGATGCTCGATGCCAACGATCAACTGACCTCGCCCAAGGATTACGCCAACCTGATCCTGGCCTACGCCAACGGCGCACCGTTGCGGCTCAAGGACGTGGCAGAAATCGTCGACGGCGCCGAGAACGAACGGCTGGCGGCCTGGGCCAATGAAAACCAGGCGGTGTTGCTGAACATCCAGCGCCAGCCCGGGGCCAACGTGATCGAAGTGGTGGACCGGATCAAGGCCTTGCTGCCGAGCATCACCGACAACCTGCCGGCCGGCCTCGATGTCACCGTGCTGACCGACCGCACCCAGACCATTCGCGCCTCGGTCACCGACGTGCAGCACGAACTGCTGATCGCCATCGCCCTGGTGGTGATGGTCACCTTCCTGTTCCTGCGCCGGGCCAGTGCCACGATCATTCCGTCGGTGGCCGTGCCGTTGTCGCTGATAGGCACCTTCGGCGTGATGTACCTGGCCGGTTTTTCGGTCAACAACCTGACCCTGATGGCCCTGACCATCGCCACCGGCTTCGTGGTGGACGATGCGATCGTGATGCTGGAGAACATTTCCCGGTTCATCGAAGAGGGCGACAGCCCGTTGAACGCGGCGCTCAAGGGCGCCAAGCAGATCGGCTTCACCCTGATTTCCCTGACCCTGTCGCTGATCGCCGTGCTGATCCCCCTGCTGTTCATGGCCGATGTGGTGGGGCGGCTGTTCCGCGAATTCGCGATCACCCTGGCGGTGGCGATCCTGATTTCCCTGGTGGTGTCCCTGACCCTGACGCCGATGATGTGCGCGCGATTGCTCAAGCGCGAGCCAAAGGAAGAAGAGCAAGGCCGTTTCTACCGCGCCAGCGGTGCAGCAATTGATTGGATGATCGCGGCTTACGGGCGAAAGTTAAAGTGGGTTCTCAAGCACCAGCCGCTGACGCTGATGGTGGCCATTGGCACCTTGGCGCTGACGGTGTTCCTGTACATGGTGGTGCCCAAGGGCTTTTTCCCGGTGCAGGACACCGGGGTGATCCAGGGCATTTCCGAAGCACCTCAGTCGATTTCCTTCGCCGCGATGAGCGAGCGCCAGCAGGAATTGGCCAAGGTGATCCTGGCGGATCCGGCGGTCGAGAGCCTGTCGTCCTACATCGGCGTCGACGGCGACAACTCGACGCTCAATAGCGGTCGGTTGCTGATCAACCTCAAGTCCCACAGCGACCGCGACCTGAGCGCCACTGAAGTGATCGCGCGCTTGCAGCCGGAACTGGACAAACTGGTGGGCATCCGCCTGTTCATGCAGCCGGTGCAGGACCTGACCATCGAAGATCGGGTCAGCCGCACGCAGTACCAGTTCAGCATGTCGTCGCCGGATTCCGAGCTGCTCAGCCTGTGGAGCGGGCGCCTGGTCGAAGCCCTGGCCCAACGGCCGGAGCTGACCGACGTGGCCAGCGACTTGCAGGACAAGGGCCTGCAGGTCTACCTGGTGATCGACCGCGACGCCGCGTCGCGGGTCGGGGTGTCGGTGTCGAACATCACCGATGCGCTGTACGATGCCTTCGGTCAGCGGCAGATTTCCACGATCTACACCCAGGCCAGCCAATACCGCGTGGTCTTGCAATCGCAGTCCGGCGAGAAGATCGGTCCGCAGGCGCTGGACCAGATCCACGTCAAGACCACCGATGGCGGGCAGGTGCGCCTGTCCAGCCTGGCGCATATCGAGGAGCGCCAGGCGCAATTGGCGATCACCCATATTGGCCAGTTCCCGGCGGTGATGATGTCGTTCAACCTGGCCCCCGGCGTGGCGCTGGGGCATGCGGTAGAGATCATCGAGCAGGTACAGCAGGACATCGGCATGCCGATTGGTGTGCAGACCCAGTTCCAGGGCGCGGCCGAAGCGTTCCAGGCGTCGCTGTCGAGCACCTTGCTGCTGATCCTGGCGGCGGTGGTGACCATGTACATCGTGCTGGGCGTGCTCTACGAGAGCTACATCCACCCGATCACCATACTCTCGACCTTGCCCTCGGCGGCGGTTGGCGCCTTGCTGGCGTTGATCCTCAGCGGCAATGACCTGGGGATGATCGCGATCATCGGCATCATCCTGCTGATCGGCATCGTCAAGAAGAACGCGATCATGATGATCGACTTCGCCCTCGACGCCGAACGCAACCAGGGCATGGACCCGGAAACGGCGATCTATCAGGCGGCACTGTTGCGTTTCCGGCCGATCCTGATGACCACCCTGGCAGCCTTGTTCGGCGCGGTGCCGTTGATGCTGGCCACCGGTTCCGGCGCGGAATTGCGGCAACCCTTGGGTCTGGTGATGGTCGGCGGCTTGCTGTTGAGTCAGGTCCTGACCCTGTTCACCACACCGGTGATCTACCTGTATTTCGACCGTCTCGGTCGGCGCTGGGGTCGCAAGCCTGAAGCCGTGGAAGCGGTAGAGCAGCCATGAACCTCTCCGGTCCTTTCATCAAGCGCCCGGTCGCAACCATGTTGCTCAGCCTGGCGATCATGCTGCTGGGCGGCGTGAGTTTCGGCCTGTTGCCGGTCTCGCCGTTGCCGCAGATGGACTTCCCGGTGATCGTGGTCCAGGCCAGCCTGCCTGGCGCCAGCCCGGAAGTCATGGCTTCCACCGTGGCCACGCCGCTGGAACGTTCCTTCGGCGCCATCGCCGGGGTCAACACCATGAGCAGCCGCTCCAGCCAGGGCTCGACCCGGGTCATCCTGCAATTCGACCTGGACCGCGACATCAACGGCGCGGCGCGGGAAGTGCAGGCGGCGATCAACGCCTCGCGCAACCTGCTGCCCAGCGGCATGCGCAGCATGCCGACCTACAAGAAGGTCAACCCGTCCCAGGCGCCGATCATGGTGTTGTCGTTGACCTCGGACGTGCTGGAAAAAGGCCAGCTCTATGACCTGGCGTCGACCATCCTGTCCCAGAGCCTGTCGCAAGTGCAGGGCGTCGGCGAAGTGCAGATCGGCGGCAGCTCCCTGCCAGCGGTGCGCATCGAGCTCGAACCCCACGCGCTCAACCAATACGGCGTGGCCCTGGACGATGTGCGCAACACCATCGCCAATGCCAACGTGCGCCGGCCCAAGGGCTCGGTGGAGGATGGCCAGCGGCTGTTGCAGGTGCAGGCCAACGACCAGCTGGAAAAGGCCAAGGACTACGAGTCGCTGATCATCCACTACGCGGACGGTGCCGCCCTGCGCCTGAAGGACGTGGCCAAGGTCAGCGACGGCGTCGAGGACCGCTACAACAGTGGCTTCTTCAACGACGATGCGGCGGTGCTGCTGGTGATCAACCGCCAGGCCGGGGCCAACATCATCGAGACGGTCAACGAGATCAAGGCCCAGTTGCCGGCGTTGCAGGCCGTACTGCCGGCCAGCGTCAAGCTGAACCTGGCCATGGACCGCTCGCCGGTGATCAAGGCCACGTTGCACGAAGCGGAAATGACCTTGCTGATCGCCGTAGCCCTGGTGATCCTGGTGGTGTTCCTGTTTCTCGGCAACTTCCGCGCCTCGCTGATCCCGACCCTGGCGGTGCCGGTGTCGTTGGTCGGCACCTTTGCCGTGATGTACCTCTACGGTTTCTCGCTGAACAACCTGTCGCTGATGGCGTTGATCCTGGCCACCGGGCTGGTGGTGGACGATGCCATCGTGGTGCTGGAGAACATCTCCCGGCACATCGACGCGGGGGTGCGGCCGATGAAGGCGGCGTACCTCGGCGCCCAGGAAGTCGGCTTCACCTTGCTGTCGATGAACGTGTCGCTGGTGGCGGTGTTCCTGTCGATCCTGTTCATGGGCGGGATCATCGAGAGCCTGTTCCGCGAATTCTCCATCACCCTGGCGGCGGCCATCGTGGTGTCGCTGGTGGTCTCGCTGACCCTGACGCCGATGCTCTGTGCCCGCTGGCTCAAGCCGCACAAGCCGGGCCAGGAAAACCGCCTGCAGCGCTGTAGCCGGCGGGCCAACGACTGGATGGTCGGCAAATACGCCACCAGCCTCGATTGGGTGCTGCGTCACAAGCGCCTGACACTGCTCAGTCTGTTTGTGACAATTGGCGTTAACGTTGCGTTGTATATCGTTGTTCCTAAAACGTTTCTTCCTCAGCAGGACACCGGTCAGCTGATCGGTTTCGTGCGCGGCGACGATGGTCTGTCGTTCAGCGTGATGCAGCCGAAAATGGAGATCTTCCGCCGCGCCGTGCTCAAGGACGAGGCGGTGGAAAGCGTCGCCGGATTCATCGGAGGCACCAACGGCACCAACAACGCGTTCATGCTGGTGCGCCTGAAACCGATCAAGGAGCGTGGTATTTCCGCGCAAAAGGTCATCGAACGCCTGCGCAAGGAAATGCCCAAGGTCGCCGGCGCGCAACTGATGCTGATGGCCGACCAGGACCTGCAGTTTGGCGGTGGCCGCGAACAGACCTCGTCGCAGTACTCCTACATCCTGCAAAGCGGGGATCTGGGCGCGTTGCGCGAGTGGTATCCGAAAGTGGTGACCGCCCTCAAGGCGCTGCCCGAACTGACCGCGATCGATGCCCGCGAAGGGCGGGGTGCCCAGCAGGTGACGCTGATCGTCGACCGCGACCAGGCCAAGCGCCTGGGGGTGGACATGGACATGGTCACGGCGGTGCTCAACAACGCCTACAGCCAGCGCCAGATCTCGACCATCTACGACAGCCTCAACCAGTATCAGGTGGTGATGGAGGTCAATCCGAAGTACGCCCAGGACCCGATCACGCTCAAGCAGGTGCAGGTGATCACGGCGGACGGCGCGCGGATACCGCTGTCGACCATCGCCCATTACGAGAACAGCCTGGCAGACGACCGGGTCAGCCACGAAGGCCAGTTCGCCTCGGAAAGCATTGCCTTCGACATGGCCGAAGGCGTGACCGTGGAGCAGGGCAGTGCCGCCATCGAGCGGGCCATTGCCTCGGTGGGACTGCCCGAAGACGTCATTGCGAAAATGGCCGGCACCGCCGATGCCTTTGCCGCGACCCAGAAGAGCCAGCCATGGATGATCCTCGGCGCGCTGGTGGCGGTGTACCTGGTGCTGGGCGTGCTGTATGAAAGCTACATTCATCCGCTGACCATTCTCTCGACCTTGCCTTCGGCGGGTGTCGGCGCGCTGTTGTCGATCTATGCCCTGGGCGGTGAGTTCAGCCTGATCTCATTGCTTGGCCTGTTCCTGCTGATCGGCGTGGTGAAGAAAAACGCCATCCTGATGATCGACCTGGCGTTGCAGCTCGAGCGCCATCAGGGCATGGCACCGCTGGAGTCGATTCGCAATGCCTGCCTGCAACGTTTGCGGCCGATCCTGATGACCACCCTGGCCGCGATCCTCGGCGCCTTGCCGTTGTTGCTGAGCCGCGCCGAAGGGGCGGAAATGCGCCAGCCGCTGGGCCTGACCATCATCGGCGGGCTGATCTTCAGCCAGGTGCTGACCCTTTACACCACCCCGGTGGTTTACCTCTATCTCGACAAACTGCGCCATCGCTTCAACCGCTGGCGTGGGGTGCGTACCGATGCTGCCCTGGAAACTCCGCTATGACTGACCGTTCGCTGTCCAACCTGGCTACACCGCTGATCACCGCCCGTGGCTCGCGTTTGCTGAGCCTGTCGCTGTGCGTGGCGATGCTCAGTGCCTGCGCCGTCGGCCCGGATTACCAGCGCCCGCAAACCGCGGAACCTGCGCAGTACAAGGAAGCGGCCGGCTGGCGCCAGGCCAATCCGAGCGATTCCCTGGCTCGCGGTGCGTGGTGGGAGCTGTACGGCGATCAGCAACTCAATGGCCTGATCGACAAGCTCAACAGCGCCAACCAGACCGTCGCCCAGTCCGAAGCCCAGTACCGCCAGGCCCAGGCCCTGGTGCGCAGCGCCCGGGGTGCGTTTTTTCCGACGGTGGACCTGACCTTGGGGAAAAACCGCTCCAGCCAGGGCACCGGCAGCAGCAGCTCCAGCCTGACCAGTTCCTCCAGTGGTATTCGTGACACCTACACCGCCCAGGCCGGGGTCAGTTGGGAAGCCGATGTCTGGGGCAAGTTGCGCCGCGGGCTGGAAGCCGACACCGCCAATGCCCAGGCGAGTTTTGCCGACCTGGCGGCGATGCGCTTGAGCCAGCAGTCGGAACTGGTGCAGAACTACCTGCAATTGCGGGTGATCGACGAGCAGAAGCGTTTACTTGAGGCGACCGTCGCGGCCTACCAGCGCTCGCTGAAGATGACCGAAAACCAGTACCGCGCCGGGGTTTCCGGTAAGGACGCGGTGGCCCAGGCGCAGACGCAACTCAAGGGTACCGAGGCGGACATGGTCGACCTGATCTGGCAACGCGCCCAATTGGAAAACGCCATCGCCGTGCTGATCGGCTTGCCACCGGCTGAGTTCAGCCTGGCGGAAACCCAGACCATCCCGGCCTTGCCGGCGGTGCCATTGAGCCTGCCTTCGCAACTGCTGGAACGCCGCCCCGACATCGCCTCGGCCGAGCGCTCGGTCATCGCCGCCAACGCCAACATCGGCGTGGCCAAGGCCGCTTATTACCCGGACCTGACCCTGAGTTTGAACGGCGGTTACAGCAGCAGCACCTCGAAAGACCTGTTCAGCCTGCCGAACCGTTTCTGGTCGGTCGGCCCGCAACTGGCCATGACCTTGTTCGACGGCGGCCAGCGGTCGGCGGAAGTGGACCGCAGTGAAGCGGCCTACGACGAAACCGTGGCCAAATACCGCCAGACCGTGCTCGACGGCTTCCGCGAAGTGGAGAACTACCTGGTCCAGCTCAAGGTGCTGCAGGACGAAGCCGTGGTACGTCAGCAGGCGCTGGATGCAGCCCGCGAGTCGTTGCGCCTGACCGAGAACCAGTACAAGGCGGGGGTGATCGCGTACCTGGATGTGGTGGTGGTCCAGGCCGCGGCATTGAGCAATGAACGCAGCACCCTGGACCTGCTGCAGAGCCGCCTGATTGCCAGTGTGCAGCTGATTGCGGCGCTGGGTGGCGGGTGGGATGGTCAACTGTAGGAGCTGCCGCAGGCTGCGATCCTTTGATCTTGATTTTTAAAGGCAACGTCAAGAGATCGCAGCCTGCGGCAGCTCCTACAGGGGGTGTGTTATGCCACAAGATCTATGTGTCACCGCAAAACCTGTAGGAGCTGGCTTGCCAGCGAAGGCGGCCGAAAGACTGGCGCAAGGTTCGAGGACGCCTTCGCCGGCAAGCCGGGCTCCTACAAAAACCGAAGGCGTTTGAAAGACTGGCGCAAGGTTCGAGGACGCCTTCGCCGGCAAGCCGGGCTCCTACAAAAACCGAAGGCGTTTGAAAGACTGGCGCAGGGTTCGAGGACGCCTTCGCCGGCAAGCCGGGCTCCTACAAAAACCGAAGGCGTCCGAAAGACTGGCGCAAGGTTCGAGGACGCCTTCGCCGGCAAGCCGGCTCCTACAGGGGGGCACGAGTGCGGACGGAGTTAATGTAAAACCTTAAAACAAGCGTTTCATCGCCTTGCTGGCATTTTGCTCATTTTGTGAGTGCGTTCTCATTTGGAATCAGTACAATCGCCGGATTTATACCTCCGAGAACGGAAGCAGTACGGGGGTGATAACGAGACATCTTCATGCTCATCGGTAGTTATTCCCCAACGCTGGTAATCATTTCGCTTTGTGTGGCCATCCTCGCCTCTTACACCGCGCTGGACCTGACCGGGCGCATTGCCACGGCCAAGGGCCGGGCGGTGCATTGGTGGACGGCGGGCGGGGCGTTTGCCATGGGCGTCGGGGTGTGGTCGATGCATTTCATCGGCATGCTTGCGTTCAAGTTGCCTATCGACCTGGGATACGACCTCCCCATCACCTTGCTGTCACTGCTGATCGGCATCCTGTCCTGCGGTTTCGCCCTGTGGCTGGTCAGCCAGGCGCGGTTGCCGGCCTGGCAGCTGGCGTTCGGTGCGCTGGTCATGGGTGCCGGGATCAGTGCCATGCATTACACCGGCATGGCGGCCATGCGCATGCAGCCGGGCATCGATTACGCCCCGGCGCTGTTCGGCGCGTCGCTGTGCATAGCGGTTGGCGCCTCGGGCGCTGCACTCTGGATTGCGTTCCGCCTGCGCCAGCACACACCTTATGTGCGCCTGATCCGTGGTGGCGCGGCGGTGATCATGGGCATTGCCATCGTCGGCATGCACTACACCGGCATGGCCGCCGCGCAATTCCCTGAGGGCAGTTTTTGCGGCGCAGCCGTCAATGGCTTGCGCGGCAATGGCCTCGACAACCTGGTCCTGATCACCACCCTGGCGGTATTGTGCATCGCCTTGCTGACCTCGATCCTCGATGCGCGCCTGGAAGCCCGGACCGCCAACCTTGCCCAGTCGTTGACCGAGGCCAATCGCGAACTGACCCAACTGGCCCTGCACGACACGCTGACCGGCCTGCCCAATCGCGTGTTGCTGGCCGATCGCATCGATCAGGGCATGTCCAGGGTCGACACCGAGGGGGGATGTCTGGCGTTGATGTTCATCGATCTCGATGGCTTCAAACCGGTCAATGACGCCTTCGGCCACCATATGGGTGACCAGTTGCTGCGCGAAGTCAGCCTGCGCCTGCGCGAGGATCTGCGTGGCCAGGACACCCTGGCGCGCATCGGCGGCGATGAGTTCGTGCTGCTGGTGCAATTGAGCGAGCCGGACGACGCGATGAACCTCGCGGCCCGCCAGGTCAGCCTGATCGGCCGTTCGTTCCGGGTGGCCGATCATGATTTGCAGATCTCCGCCAGCGTCGGCATCGCCCTGTATCCGGGCAATGGCCAGACCGCTCACGAATTGCTGATGAACGCCGATGCGGCGATGTATCACGCCAAGGGCACGGGCAAGAACGGCTACAGCTTTTTCGATGCCTCGATGAACAGCAACGCGCGCAAGCAGCTGCAATTGCTCCAGGACCTGCGCAATGCCGTGGAGCAGAAAGAGTTCAGCCTGCACTACCAGCCCAAGTTCGATGCCAACAACGGCCGCCCGGTGGGCGCCGAAGCGTTGTTGCGCTGGGAGCACCCGACCCAGGGCATGCTGTTGCCGGACAAATTCATCGAACTGGCGGAGAAGACCGGGCTGATCATTCCTATCGGTGAGTGGGTGCTCAACGAAGCCTGCCGCCAGATGCGCGAATGGTATGTGCTGGGCTACACCGATTGGCGCATCGCGGTGAACCTCTCGGCCTTGCAGTTCTGCCATGTGGGCCTGGTGCAGAGCGTCGCCAAGGCGCTGGCCACGCACCGTTTGCCAGCCAACAGCCTGACTCTGGAAATCACTGAAACCACGGCCATGAGCGATGCCGATGCGAGCATGACGGTGTTGCAGGAGCTGTCGGACATGGGCGTTGACCTGTCCATCGATGATTTTGGTACCGGTTACTCGAGCTTGATGTACCTCAAGCGCCTGCCGGCCAACGAGCTGAAGATCGACCGCGGTTTTGTACGCGACCTGGAGCGTGACAGCGATGACGCCGCGATCGTATCGGCCATCGTCGCCCTCGGCCAGGCACTGGGCTTGCGGATCGTCGCCGAAGGCGTGGAAACGGGCTCGCAGCAGGACTTCCTGACCCAGCTCGGTTGCGATTCGTTGCAGGGTTATCTGCTGGGGCACCCGTTGCCAGCCGAACGCTTCATGAAAGAAATCCACCGCGCCGAGCAGTTGGCCCTGGCTTGATCTGGCCGGACCGATGAGGGTTTCATGCAAAATCCGCCAATGGCGGTTATTCTTCCCCCCGACTGCATAGGGTTGAAAGGGGGAAAGTTTGCATGGAAAAAGTCATCGTCATCACCGGCGGGAGTCGCGGCATCGGTGCCGCTACGGCGCTGTTGGCTGCCAAACAAGGCTATCGGATCTGCATCAACTACCAGGCCGATGAGCAGGCCGCGCAAACGGTGCTGGACCAGGTCCGCGCTTTGGGCGCCCAAGCCATCGCGGTGCGCGCCGACGTCAGCATCGAAGACGAAGTCATCGCCTTGTTCAACCGGGTGGACAGCGAGCTGGGCCGGGTCACGGCGCTGGTGAACAACGCCGGCACCGTCGGGCAAAAATCCCGGGTCGACGAGATGTCCGAATTCCGCATCCTCAAGATCCTCAAGACCAATGTGCTGGCGCCCGTACTCTGCGCCAAGCACGCCATCCTGCGCATGTCGCCCAAGCACGGCGGGCAGGGCGGCAGCATCGTCAACGTATCCTCGGTGGCCTCGCGTTTGGGCGCACCCAACGAGTACGTCGACTACGCAGCCTCCAAAGGGGCGCTCGACACCTTCACCATCGGTTTGTCCAAGGAAGTGGCGGGTGAGGGGATTCGGGTCAACGCGGTGCGACCGGGCTACATCTACACCGATTTCCATGCGCTGAGCGGCGATCCGGATCGGGTCAGCAAGCTGGAGTCGGCGATTCCCATGGCCCGTGGCGGGCGCCCGGATGAAGTGGCGGAGGCGATTGTGTGGTTGCTGTCGGACAAGGCGTCCTATGCGACGGGGACCTTTGTCGATCTGGGCGGCGGCCGGTAAAGATCAAGATCAAAAGATCGCAGCCTGCCTGTAGGAGCTGCCGCAGGCTGCGATCTTTGCTTTTAAAATGATCTGACTATCCGCCCCAACGTCTCCATCGCCTTCTCCGCCGCCTCATCCCAAGGGCTCCCATAATTCAACCGGATGCAATTCCTGAAACGCTGGGTCGGCGAAAAAATCGGCCCCGGTGCAATGCTGATCCCTTGCGCCAACGCCATCTGGAACAACTTCAACGAATCCATCTGCTCGGGCAGTTCCAGCCAGAGGAAGTATCCTCCAGCCGGCTGGCTGACGCGGGTCTGCGCCGGGAAGTAGCGGGCAATGGCCGACAGCATGGCGCTTTGCTGTTCCTCCAGGGCGTAACGCAACCTGCGCAAATGACGATCATAACCGCCGTGTTGCAGGTAATCGGCAATCGCGGCCTGGGCCGGCATCGAGGCACAGAGCGAGGTCATGAGTTTCAGCCGTTCGATCTTCTGCGCATAACGTCCGGCGGCGACCCAGCCGATGCGGTAACCCGGGGCCAGGCTCTTGGCAAAAGAGCCGCAATGCATCACCAGGCCTTCGGTATCGAAAGCCTTGGCCGGTTTGGGCGCCTGTTGGCCGTAATAGAGTTCGGCGTAGACATCGTCTTCGATCAGCGGCACCTGATGGCTGCGCAGCAGTTCCACCAGTTCGCGCTTTTTCGCTTCGGGCATGGTCGCGCCCATCGGGTTCTGGAAGCTGGTCATGCACCAGCAGGCCTTGATCGGATGGCGTTCCAGGGTTTGCGCCAGCACGCCGAGGTCGATGCCGTCGCGCGGGTGCACGGGGATTTCCACGGCCTTGAGTTTCAAGCGCTCCAGCACTTGCAGGCAGGCGTAGAACGCCGGGGCTTCGATGGCCACCAGGTCGCCGGGTTGCGTCACGGCTTGCAGGCACAGGTTCAGCGCTTCCAGGGCGCCGTTGGTAATCAGCAGTTCTTCCATGGGCAGCATCAGGCCGCCGACCATGTAGCGCAGGGCAATCTGCCGGCGCAGTTGCGGGTTGCCCGGCGACATGTCGGTGACCACCATGCGCGGGTCCATGTCGCGGCTGGCGCTGGCCAGCGAGCGCGACAGCCGCTGCAGTGGAAACAGGGTCGGGCTGGGGAACGCCGAACCGAAGGCGACGGTGTTCGGGTCCTTGATCGAGTCGAGGACCGAGAACACCAGTTCGCTGACGTCGACTTCGGTGGATTCATTGACCTGGCTGCTGATCTCCGGCTCGGAAAACGGCCGTGGCGCATGGGCGTTGACGAAGTAGCCGGAGCGCGGACGGGCGCGGATCAGGCCGCGGCGTTCGAGCAGGTAATAGGCCTGGAACACGGTCGAGGGGCTGACCCCGTAGGTCTGGCTGGCGTAGCGCACCGACGGCACGCGCTGGCCGGGCCCGAGGACGCCGGTGCGGATCAGTTCAGCAATGTCATCGGCGAATTTTTCGTAGCGTTTCATCGTTAGCCTGGATTGGTGTCATTCAAGAAACCGAGGTGACTTTTTCGCTGGCAAGCCAGCTCCTACAGGTATTGCAGCGTTCATGTGGGAGCGGCGGTGCGACGATTCGACTTGCTCGCGAATGGCGCACCGCAGTCTAAAGCCTTAACGGTTCATCGGCGCAACAAACCGGCTCTTGGCCACGCTGTAGACGCCTGGCTCATCGCTGTCGACGACCTTGAAGCTGATGCTCTGCGAGCTGCTGCCTGGCCGTTCCGTGGTCATCGCCACCGACACCGGCACATCGACAATCTCGCCCGGCGCCAGGCTCAGCTCGGTCTTGCCCTGCAACTGGAAGCCGTCGCCGTCGACCAGGGCCAGGTGGTAGTCCTGGCGTTGCTGGGTCTTGTTGATGACCTTGAGGCTGTAGATGTTCTCGATCTGCCCCTGGCTGTTCTCGCGAAACAGGCCGCGGTCCTTGCTCACGTCCAGCGACACCATCGGCCGCTCCATCAGCGCGATGAGCAGTGCAACGATCATCACCAGCAGCACGGCGGTGTAACCGATCAACCGTGGCCGCAACAGGTGAGTCTTGCCGCCCTGCAACTGATGCTCCGAGGTATAGCTGATCAGCCCGCGCTCGTAGCCCATCCTGTCCATGATCGAATCGCAGGCGTCGATGCACGCCGCGCAACCGATGCATTCCATCTGCAAACCGTCGCGAATGTCGATGCCGGTCGGGCACACCTGCACGCACAGCTGGCAATCGATGCAGTCACCCAGGCCGACCTCGGCCGGCTTGACCTCGCGCTTGCGCGGGCCACGGTTCTCGCCACGGGCCACGTCGTAGGAAATGGTCAGGGTGTCCTTGTCGAACATCACGCTCTGGAATCGCGCATATGGACACATGTGCATGCACACCGCTTCACGCAGCCAGCCGGCATTGATGTAGGTGGCCCCGGTAAAGAACAGCACCCAGAACAGGCTGACGCCGCCCATCTGCAGGGTGAGCAGTTCTTCGGCCAGCGGACGGATCGGCGTGAAATAGCCGACGAAGGTCAAGCCGGTGAGCAGGCTGATCGCCAGCCACAAGCTGTGCTTGGCCGAGCGGCGCAGGAATTTGTTCAGCCCCCAGGGCGCCGCTTGCAGCTTGATGCGCTGGTTGCGTTCGCCTTCGGTGATTTTCTCGCACCACATGAAGATCCAGGTCCAGGAGCTTTGCGGGCAGGTGTAGCCGCACCAGACCCGGCCGGCGAACACGGTGATCGCGAACAGGCCGAACGCGGCAATGATCAGCAGTGCCGAGAGGAGGATGAAATCCTGCGGCCAGAAGGTCGCGCCAAAGATGTGGAATTTGCTTTCGGAGAGGTCCCAGAGCACCGCCTGGCGACCGCCCCAGTTCAGCCAAACGGTGCCGAAGAACAGCAGGAACAGGACACCCGCGCCGCTGATGCGCAGGGTTCGGAACAGACCGGTGAAGCTGCGGGTGTGGATCAGGTTGTCGCTGGACTTGGCCTTCATCTTTGGACGCGAAGGTTCGAAAGTCTGTACTAAGGGGGCGCTTTCTACGGTTCGGACGGGGATTCTATCGCTCATGGTCTTTCGCTCATCAGCCTCCATCAGGCAGGAGCACTATGAGCGGCGATCTGTTTGCATAACAGACTCAGGTATTGCATTAAAAACCGGATCAGATGCTCGCGGCAGCCGGCCTGCGACAAGTTGAAGCACCTGTCGCGGCGGGGCGTGGGCGGCTATATCCCACGCTTGCAGGCCTTGTTGATCCAGGTCAGTCAAATCACCGAATCACTGTCGGTGGCCTTCAAATGCCGGCGACCGTCCACCGCACCTGCTACGGTCAAAGCGTCGGCTTCTGCTTCGGTGATGTAGATGCGCTGGCCTTCGAGGTCGACCGCCGACATCGCTTTGGCGCTATCGGTGATGATGGTCACATCGGGGCACAGGCGAATTTCCTCGCCGTTTTCGGTGATAAAGAAGCAGGTCTCGTTCTCGATGCGTACGGTCATGACGTGATCCTTGTTTTTTACGACTGATGCAGCGTTAGGCTATCGGCGGTGAGCATCGTTCTGTGCAACTGATTAATGGTTGATGTGGTCCATCCTCCATCACTTTTTCAAAAGGGAATGCGCCATGAACGCCTGGTGGCATGAAGTCTGGGTGACCCTGCAGTCCGAGTTCGCCGACATCGGCGATGCCTCGCAACTGACCCGCATCACCGTGCGCCTGCTGATGGCCGCGGTGCTGGGCGGCATCCTCGGGTTCGAGCGCGAGCACAAGGGCAAGGCCGCCGGGGTGCGTACGCACATGCTGGTGGCGCTGGGTGCGGCGTTGTTCGTGCTGGTACCGCAGATGTCCGGCTCCCAGGCCGACGCCATGAGCCGGGTGGTGCAAGGCGTGATCGCCGGGATCGGCTTCCTCGGCGCCGGCACCATCCTGAAAAACCAGGAAGGCGACGAAGGCCACGTCAAAGGCCTGACCACCGCCGCCGGACTGTGGATGACCGCCGCCATTGGCGTATCCGCCGGGTTGGGGCGGGAAGCGACGGCGGTGCTCAGTACGTTGTTGGCGCTGCTGATTCTTGGCGTGATGCCGAGGATCGTGAAGCTGATCGATAAAGACAAAGACCCAATGTAGGAGCGAGCTCGCTCGCGAAAAACCCGAGACCGCCTCGGAGTGTCAGGCTACCAGCGTCATCGTTCACGACCTTCGCGAGCAAGCTCGCTCCTACAGTTTGCTTCGTCATAGGGCTCGTGTTCGGGGAGCTTCCGGGGAACGATCAACTGTCTTCATTCAGGGTTAACAATCACCGGTGGCATGGTCGTCGGTGGCTCTTCCCTGGGTGGCGGGTTGCTGCCAGGCGGATCCTGTTCGGGTACAGGCTGCGGATCGCTGGGCGGAATCGCCGGGTTATCGATGTTCGGATCGGGGGTTTCGGCCGGGAATGGATTGTTCATTGTTCATCTCTCCAGTGGCACATGGCGTGAGTCGTGCTTAAGTTGGTTGACCACTGCGTGGAGGATTTGATTCCCGGCAGATCCTGCTGAACTTTTACCGGCGGCCGGCGCTCGGAACCTAAGTGAGTTCATTCCAGGGTGAAGTGCCCGGCGGGATGAAAACCAGACATCAGACACCAGACACAAGAGCGTCCATGGGGCGTAAAGGAGTGATGCTCGATGACTGCTGAAAAACCGAATGAACTGAGCTACAACCCGCACATGCCGCTTTCACAGGCACTGTTACTGCCGCGAATCGTGATTGAAAATACCCTGCCGACCCTCGAATGCGGGCAGTTTGCGGTCAAGGCCGTGGTCGGCCAGGACGTGGTGGTGACCAGCAAGGTGTTCGCCGACGGTCACGACAAGCTGGCCGTGCGGGTGCGCTGGCGGGCCGAGGGCGATGAGGTCTGGCATAGCGAGGTCATGGCCGAACTGGGCAACAACGGCTGGCAAGGCCAATTTCGGGTCGAGAGCCAGGGCCGTTATGTGTTCTGCATCGAAGCCTGGATCGACCAGTTCGCCAGCTTTCGCTACGAACTGGAAAAAAAGCATGCCGCCGCCGTGCCGGTCAGTCTTGAGCTGCAGGAAGGCCGACTGCACGTTCAGCAAGCGGCCGAACGCGCCGAAGGGCAGCTCAGCGAAGATTTGGCAGCCTTGCACCATGAACTGTCGGGCCTGCTCGAAACCGAGCAGGTGGCGTTGTTCCTGCACCAGCGCAGCGCGGAGTTGATGGCACAGGCCGATCATCGTGCCTACCTGAGCCTCAGCCCGGAGTACCCGGTGGACGTCGAGCGCCAGCTCGCGCAATTCGCCAGCTGGTACGAACTGTTCCCGCGCTCGATCACCGACGATCCCAAGCGCCACGGCACCTTCAACGATGTGCATGCACGGCTGCCGATGATCCAGGACATGGGCTTCGACGTGCTGTATTTCCCGCCGATCCACCCGATCGGCCGCAGTTATCGCAAGGGGCCAAACAACTCATTGACGGCCGGGCCGGACGATCCAGGCAGCCCCTATGCCATTGGCAGTGAGGAGGGCGGGCACGAGGCGATTCATTCGCAGCTGGGCACCCGCGAGGACTTCCGGCGACTGGTGGCGGCGGCTGCGGACTACGGCCTGGAGATCGCCCTCGATTTTGCCATCCAGTGCTCCCAGGACCATCCATGGCTCAAGCAGCACCCGGGCTGGTTCAACTGGCGGCCCGACGGCACGATCAAATACGCCGAGAACCCGCCGAAAAAATACCAGGACATCGTCAACGTCGACTTCTATGCCGTCGAAGCGATCCCCAGCCTGTGGGTCGAGCTGCGCGACATCGTCGTAGGCTGGGTGCAGGAGGGCGTGAAGATCTTTCGCGTCGACAACCCGCACACCAAGCCGCTGCCGTTCTGGCAATGGCTGATTGCCGACGTTCGCGCGTTGTACCCGGAGGTGATTTTCCTCGCAGAAGCCTTTACCACCCCGGCGATGATGGCGCGGCTGGGCAAGGTCGGTTACTCCCAGAGCTATACCTACTTCACCTGGCGCAACACCAAGGCAGAGCTGGCGACCTATTTCACCGAACTCAATGAATCACCGTGGCGCGAATGCTACCGGCCGAATTTCTTCGTCAACACCCCGGACATCAACCCGGCGTTCCTGCACGAATCGGGGCGTCCCGGCTTTCTGATACGCGCAGCGCTGGCGACCATGGGCTCGGGGTTGTGGGGCATGTATTCGGGGTTCGAGCTGTG
Source organism: Pseudomonas sp. PLMAX (assembly GCF_046042685.1). NCBI lineage: Bacteria > Pseudomonadati > Pseudomonadota > Gammaproteobacteria > Pseudomonadales > Pseudomonadaceae > Pseudomonas > Pseudomonas sp. PLMAX. The sequence continues at coordinate 3,500,261 of NZ_CP064949.1, forward strand.
CGAGTCGGCGCCGGTACCGGGCAAGGAGGAATACCTCGACTCCGAGAAGTACGAGATCCGTCCCAGGGACTTCAATGCCCCCGGCAACATCATCGCCGAGATCGCCCAGCTCAACCGCATTCGCCGGCAAAACCCGGCACTGCAAACTCATCTGGGCCTGAAGGTCTATAACGCCTGGAATGACAACATTTTGTACTTCGGTAAACGCAGTGCCGATGGCAGCAATTTCATTCTGGTGGCGGTCAACCTCGACCCCCATAACCCGCAAGAGGCGAATTTCGAGTTGCCGCTGTGGGAAATGGGTTTGCCCGATGACGCCAGCACCCAGGGTGAGGACTTGATGAGCGGCCATCGCTGGACCTGGCACGGCAAGTACCAGTTCATGCGCCTGGACCCGGCGTATCAGCCGTTCGGGATCTGGCGGATTACTACCTCTTAGATACACCACCGACACCTGTAGGAGCCGGCTTGCTGGCGATGGCGGTGCATCTGACAACTGGATGGTGCCTGCCGCACCGCTATCGCCAGCAAGCCGGCTCCTACAGGGGTAGTGGTTAATTCGAATTCAACAGGAGTTTCAAATGGCGAAGAAACCCAAGGCAGCCACTTTCATCAAGGATCCGCTCTGGTACAAGGACGCGGTCATCTATCAAGTTCACGTCAAATCCTATTTCGACTCCAATAACGACGGAATCGGCGATTTTCCCGGTCTGATCGCCAAACTCGACTACATTGCCGACCTCGGCGTCAATACCATCTGGCTGTTGCCGTTCTACCCCTCGCCACGCCGCGACGACGGTTATGACATCGCCGAGTACCGGGGCGTCCACAGCGACTACGGCACCATGGCCGACGCCAAGCGCTTCATTGCCGAGGCGCACAAGCGTGGTTTGCGGGTGATCACCGAACTGGTCATCAACCACACTTCGGATCAGCATGCGTGGTTCCAGCGCGCCCGCAAGGCGAAAAAGGGCTCGGCAGCCCGGGACTTCTACGTCTGGTCCGATGACGACCAAAAGTACGACGGCACCCGCATCATTTTTCTCGACACCGAAAAATCCAACTGGACCTGGGACCCGGTGGCCGGCCAATACTTCTGGCACCGCTTCTACTCGCACCAGCCGGACCTGAATTTCGACAACCCGCAGGTCATGAAGGCCGTGCTGTCGGTGATGCGCTACTGGCTCGACATGGGCATCGACGGTCTGCGCCTCGACGCGATCCCGTACCTGATCGAGCGCGACGGCACCAACAACGAGAACCTGCCCGAAACCCACGATGTGCTCAAGCAGATCCGCGCCGAAATCGACGCGAATTATCCGGACCGCATGTTGCTGGCCGAGGCTAACCAATGGCCGGAAGACACTCAGCTGTATTTCGGCGACACCGATAAGTCCGGGCTGAACGGCGACGAATGCCATATGGCGTTTCACTTCCCGCTGATGCCGCGCATGTACATGGCGCTGGCCCAGGAAGATCGTTTTCCGATCACCGATATTCTGCGCCAGACTCCGGAGATCCCGGCCAATTGCCAATGGGCGATTTTCCTGCGCAACCACGATGAACTTACCCTGGAGATGGTCACCGACAGGGAACGTGACTACCTGTGGAATTACTACGCGGCCGACCGTCGCGCGCGGATCAACCTGGGGATTCGCCGGCGCCTTGCGCCGCTGATGGAACGCGATCGCCGACGGGTGGAGCTTCTCAACAGCCTGTTGCTGTCGATGCCCGGCACGCCGACCTTGTACTACGGTGACGAGATCGGCATGGGCGACAACATCTACCTCGGCGATCGCGACGGCGTGCGCACGCCGATGCAGTGGTCCATCGACCGCAACGGCGGGTTCTCCCGTGCCGATCCGGCCAGCCTGGTACTGCCGCCGATCATGGACCCGCAGTACGGCTACCTGTCGGTCAATGTCGAAACCCAGGCCGGTGATCCGCATTCGCTGCTGAACTGGACCCGGCGCATGCTGACGGTGCGCAAGCAGTCCAAGGCGTTCGGGCGCGGCACGTTGAAAATGCTCTCGCCGTCCAATCGCCGGGTGCTGGCCTATACCCGCGAATACACAGGGCCGGACGGCAAGCACGAAGTCATCCTGTGCGTGGCCAACGTTTCGCGCAGCGCCCAAGCCGTGGAACTGGACCTGTCGGCGTACGTCGGCATGGTGCCGGTGGAGATGCTCGGCGGTAACGCGTTCCCACCCATTGGCCAGTTGAGTTTCCTCCTGACCCTGGCGCCTTACGGTTTCTACTGGTTCGGCCTGGCTGCGGAGAACCAGATGCCGAGCTGGCACGTGGAACCGGCGCAAAGCCTGCCGGACTTCACCACCCTGGTGCTGAAAAAACGCATGGAAGAACTGCTCGAGGCGCCATCGCGCGCGACCCTGGAGCAGGCCATCCTGCCGAACTGGCTGCAGAACCGCCGCTGGTTCGCCGGCAAGGACGCGGCCATCGAACAGGTCAACCTGGCCTACGGCGTGCGTTTCGGCGATGCGCAGCACCCGGTGTTGTTGAGTGAAATCGAAGTCACCAGCGCAGGTGTGAGCAGCCGCTATCAACTGCCGTTCGGCTTCATTACCGAAGACCAGATGGGCGCCGCATTACCCCAGCAACTGGCTCTGTCGCGCGTGCGCCGAGGCCCGCAGGTCGGTCTGATCACGGATGCCTTCAGCCTGGAAAACTTTATCCGCACGGTGCTGCAAGGCATGCACGACAGCAGGGTGCTACCGTCGGACGGCGGCGAGATCCGTTTCGAACCCACTGCGCAGCTTGCCAAACTGGGCCTGACGGCGGAGTCGGATGTGCGTTACCTGTCCGCCGAGCAATCCAACAGTTCGGTGGTGGTCGGCAATAGCCTGGTGTTGAAGCTGATTCGCAAAGTCGCATCCGGCGTGCACCCGGAACTGGAAATGAGCGCGTATCTGACCGCTGCCGGCTTCGCCAATATCTCGCCTCTGCTGGGGTCGGTGGTGCGTCGGGATGCAGCGGGCGAAGACAACTTGCTGATGATCGCCCAGGGCTATTTGAGTAACCAGGGCGATGCCTGGGAATGGACCCAGAACAACCTGGAGCGGGCGTTGCGCGACGAGCTCGCCGATGCCATGTCCGAGCAGGAGCAGCACTACAACGCCCTTGGCGAATTGAAGGATTTCGCTGCCATGCTCGGCCAGCGCCTAGGTGAAATGCATCAGGTGCTGGCGGCGTCGAGCGACAACCCCGACTTTGATCCGTACATCATCACGCAAAAGGATGCGCTGGCGACGGGCAAGGATGTGGTGGCACAAATCGAGCATGCGTTGAAGTTGCTCAAGCAGCATCAAAATGAACTGAACCCGGCGGACAAAACCCTGGTCAGCCGTTTACTGGACCATAAAAAGGCGATACTCGGCCATGTCCAGGAGCTGGCGAAAAAAACGGCGGGTGGCCTGCGGATCCGTGTGCATGGCGACTTGCACCTGGGCCAGGTGCTGGTGATCAAGGGCGATGCGTACCTGATCGACTTCGAAGGCGAACCGGCACGTCCGCTGCCGGAGCGTCGAGGCAAGCACAGCCCGTACAAGGATGTCAGCGGCGTGTTGCGTTCCTTCGACTACGCGGCGGCCATGACCATCAACTTGCACAACGTTGATAACACCGACCAGGCCCAGGCAGCACGCCAGCGGGTCGGCGATCGTTATTTGAGTGAGGCAAAACAGGCATTTATCCACGCTTATCGGCTGGCGGCAGCTACGCTTGGCCATGCGTGGCAAGATCCTGAAGGCGAAGATGCCGCTTTGGCATTGTTCGGTCTGGAGAAGGCGGCTTATGAAGTGGCCTACGAGGCGGAAAATCGCCCCGGCTGGCTGCCCGTGCCGTTGCACGGTTTATATGGATTATTGAGTGGGCTTAAACCCTTTTCCGATCTTGGTGGAGAGTAGTCATGAGTTTCTCGAACAAGGAAACGGGTCATCATCACAGTGAAGCGCTGCTACCCAAAGCGCGGGATATCGATGCGCTGGTGCGCGCCGAGCATCGCGATCCCTTTGCCATTCTCGGTCCCCACGGCGATGGCGCCGGCGGACAATTCATCCGGGCCTATCTGCCGGGCGCCTTGAGCGTGCAGGTGGTGGACAAGGAGTCCGGAGAAGAACTGGGCAACCTTGAAGCGACACAGACCCCCGGGCTGTTCGCCGGTCATTTCCAACGGGCACAGCCGTATCTGTTGCGAACCCGCTGGGCCGGTGGCGAGCAGATTGCCGAAGACCCCTACAGTTTTGGCCCGCTGCTGGGCGAGATGGATTTGTATTTGTTCGCCGAAGGCAACCACCGCGATCTGAGCAGCGCCCTGGGCGCCCAGTTGAAGACCGTGGATGGCGTCGATGGCGTGCGCTTCGCCGTGTGGGCACCGAACGCCAGGAGGGTGTCGGTGGTGGGGGACTTCAACGGCTGGGACGGTCGTCGTCATCCGATGCGCCTGCGCCACCCCACCGGTGTCTGGGAGCTGTTCATTCCACGCCTGCAAGCAGGGGAGGCCTACAAATACGAAATCCTCGGCAAGGACGGGATCCTGCCCCTCAAGGCCGATCCCATGGCACTGGCCACCAGCCTGCCACCGGACACCGCCTCGAAAGTCGCCCCGCCGTTGAAGATCGACTGGCAGGATCAGGACTGGATGGCGTCCCGCGGCGAGCGTCAACGACCGACGGCGCCGTTGTCGATCTACGAACTGCACGCCGGTTCCTGGCAATGCGAGCTGGATGACCTGGGCGAAGTCGCCCGCCAGTACACCTGGCCGGAGCTGGGCGAGCGCCTGATTCCGTACGTGAAAGAACTGGGCTTTACCCACATCGAGCTGATGCCGATCATGGAACACCCGTTCGGCGGTTCCTGGGGCTATCAACTGCTTTCGCAATTCGCCACCAGCGCCCGCTACGGCACCGGCGACGAATTCGCCGCCTTCGTCAATGCCTGCCACCTGGCGGGCATCGGCGTGATCCTCGACTGGGTGCCGGCGCATTTCCCCACCGACACCCATGGCCTGGCCCAGTTCGACGGCACCGCGCTGTACGAATACGGCAACCCCCAGGAAGGCTTTCACCAAGACTGGGACACCCTGATCTACAACCTCGGCCGCACCGAAGTGCACGGCTACATGCTGGCGTCGGCGTTGCACTGGCTCAAGCATTTCCACGTCGATGGCCTGCGGGTCGATGCGGTGGCGTCGATGCTGTACCGCGACTACTCGCGCAAGGCCGGCGAGTGGGTGCCTAATCGCCATGGCGGCCGGGAGAACCTCGAGGCCATCGACTTCCTGCGTCACCTCAACGACGTCGTGGCGCTTGAAGCCCCCGGGGCGCTGGTGATCGCCGAAGAGTCCACGGCCTGGCCGGGGGTCAGCCAGAGTACGCAACAGGGCGGCCTTGGCTTCGCCTATAAATGGAACATGGGCTGGATGCATGATTCGCTGCACTACATTCAGCAGGACCCGGTGTACCGCGCCCATCATCACAACGAGCTGAGCTTTGGCCTGGTGTACGCCTGGTCGGAGCGTTTCATCCTGCCGATCTCCCACGATGAAGTGGTGCACGGCAAACACTCGCTGATCGACAAGATGCCCGGCGACCGCTGGCAGAAATTCGCCAACCTGCGGGCCTACCTGAGCTTCATGTGGACCCATCCAGGCAAGAAGCTGTTGTTCATGGGCTGCGAATTCGGCCAATGGCGCGAGTGGAACCACGACCAGCAGCTTGATTGGTATCTGTTGCAGTACTCCGAGCACAAAGGCGTGCAGAAGCTGGTGAGCGACCTCAACCGGCTGTATCGCGAAGAGCCGGCGCTGCACGAGCAGGACGACGTGCCGCAGGGCTTCCAGTGGCTGATCGGCGACGATGCGATCAACAGCGTCTACGCCTGGATGCGCTGGAGCAAGGACGGCCAGCCGATCCTGGTGGTGGCCAACTTCACGCCGGTGCCGCGAGAGGCCTATCGCGTCGGCGTGCCGTTTGCCGGGCAGTGGAGCGAGGTGTTCAACAGCGATTCGTCGATCTATGCCGGGTCCAACTATGGCAACAGTGGCGGGGTAACGGCCGAGGCAACACCGAGCCATGGGCAGGCATTGTCACTGGCGTTGAATCTGCCGCCGTTGGCGGTGTTGATGTTGCGCCCGCAAGGCTGATCAGGCGCCGTCTTCGCGGGCGATACGACGTGCCCGCGAAGCGCCTGCGTCGGGAACTGCTGAGTACCGGCAGTTTCCCTCACCAACGCATCCTTACCCCGAGGCTGCCAATCAGCCCGTTCAAATCATTGTCATCCACATCACTGCTGTAGTCGGCGCTGACGTACAGGCTCACGGTGGGAGTCATTCTGGCGACCAGACCCAAGCCCAGTTCGACCGTCGAGGAGTTGCGGCTGCTGCTGATCTTGTCGACCTGGTCGAGGGAAACGGTATTGCCGGTGTACACCGTGTGCCACAAGTTGGTGCGCACATAGGGTTCAATGGGCAGGCCGTTGATGTCGTAGCTACCTTTCAACTTGGCACCGACCCGGCCGCTCCACGAGGAGAGATCGCTGGAGGAGGCGTTGCCGGAACCGGCATAGGGCGTATCCAGGGTGATGCGCTGATTGATCAATTGCGCCTGGGGTTCGACCACCCAGTTCTCACTGATGCCGATCGGGAACCCGCCTTCGACCGAGAGCGTCACCGCACTGCCTTCGGTAATTTGTCGGGCGCCTTGTTCATTGCGGCTGTAACCGTTGACCCGACCACCGCTGGCCGACAGATCGACGTGCCAGCCCTGTGGGCCGGTCAGGCTGTAGTAGGCGCCGAGGCTCTGCCCTTGCAGGTTGAGGGTGTCGTTGCGCGGGTCCGATTGTGCGCGATTGGTCATCAAGCCGTTGCCGGTGCCGTGGAACTCTGCAGTCCCGCCGATCAGGCCGACCCGTTGTGTATGACCGCTATTGCTTCGCAGGGTCACAAGCGCCGGGCTTTTGTGTTCGCCGGAGCCGGGGATGGAAAAACCCTGGGCGAGGGCATCGGTTTGTGCCTGGCGCGAGGCCTGGCCATAGAGTTGATCCCAGGCACCGGGCGCGGCGTCTTCGACGGTCAGGCTGGAACTTCGGGTATCGGCAATCGGGCTGAAATGGCCGGGATAGGTGCTGGCGAGTGCGGGCAAGGTGAGCACGGGGATATCCTGGCGATACCAGGGGGTCGTTTCTTCCTCGGCGGGGGAGGCTTGCACTTCCATCGACGAACACAACAGCAGGGTACTGGAAACGGTGCAAATACTGACGCGGATCTCTTGTGGGGTGAATGAAGTCTTCATGGAGGTCTACCTTGCAATCGCATGCGGTATCTCGCTCTGGCGTCTCTCCTACCCCGAGTGAGGGGCGACCGAAGGAATTAGGGCAAGCCGACGCCTGCCCGTTTTCACGGGTGGCGGCGGTTGGTCCTGATGGTGATTCCGGGGTAGTACCGTGAAGTCAAGAAGACCCCTGCCATTGCGTCAAGAAAATGGCCGATAAATGGTAGGGGTATTTCAGATCATATAAGTGACTGATTTACGACGCCTCCATAAGTTCTTGTTTATTGGTTGAAACGTCAAAAAACTCGCGAGCTAGAGCCGTTTTCGAGGCTTACCAACTCACCCTGACTCCCACGTTACCGCTCATTCCACGCAGTGGGTTGCTGTCGATATTGCTGCTGTAATCGGCATTGGCATACAGGCTCACAGCGGGCGCAAGGGTGAGGATGGCACCGATGCCCAGATCGGCCGATGAGGTGCGTTGTTCGGTCTTGATCTCGGTGCTGTCGCCGAATGTCACGGTGTCCGTTCCCGACATTGTGTGCCACAGGTTGACCCGCACATAAGGTTCCAGCGGCAGCTTAGCGACCTCGTAGCTTCCCTTGAGCCGGGCGCCGAGGCGGCCGGTCCAGGCCGGGTCGGAATCGAACGACACCCTGGAAATACCGTCGTCCTGACTCTTCAGCTTAACCTGTTGATGGATGACCTGTGCCTGAGGTTCGAGCACCCAATTGTCTGCCACTGCAAAGGGGTAGCCGGCCTCGACCGAGAGGGTCGTGGCGTGGCCGTCGTTGTCGATTTTCAGGCCACGGTCGGAGTGGCTGTCGCCGTTGAGCCACGTGTACATGGCCACGGTATCGACATACCAGCCCTTGGGGTCGATCAGGGTCCAGTAGAGCCCGAGGCTGTCGCCTTGCAACTCGACCTTGCCGGCGCGCTGGTCATGGAAACCCTGGTTGAAACCGTCGACATCACCCTGCAAGCGACTGTGACCGACGAAAAAACCAGTGCGCTGGGTTTGCCCGTTGGACGTTTGCGAAGCGAACAGATCGTTGCCCACCTGGAACCCGTTCAGCGAGCCGTCGAGCCGTGGCGTGACGGTACCAGCCCAGGTCTGGTCGAAGTTTTTCCCGTAGGCCCGACCCCAGCCCGCACCAAAGGCACCGGTTTCGTTGAGCAGTCGTTGGTCACCCTGTCGATCATGGAAGGTGCCGAGCGCCGCCTGGGCCAGCTGCGCGGCCGCCGGTGGCAATACGGACCAGACCGGGACTTCCTGACGGTACAGGGGAATGGGCGCTGCACCGGGTTCAGGGACCGGCAATGGCGGCGAGCCGACGGCCGCTACCGGCGTCGCGAGCGGCGCCGCGTCCGGGGGTACCGGAATCGGTGGCAAGGCAGGATTGGGGTTAGGCACCGAGACCGGTGCAACCAGAATCGGTGGCAAGGTGGGATCCGGGTTGGGCACTGCGACCGGTGCTACCAGGATCGGTGGCAAGGCAGGATCCGGGTTGGGCACCACAAGCGGTGGAACCAGAATCGGTGGCAAGGCGGGGTTCGGATTGGGCACCTCGACCACTGGCGCGGCCACTACGGATGAGCGCAGGAACCAACTGTTTTCGCTGCCAGCGGTGACGCCGCCCTTGAACAGTTGGTAATCGAAAGCGCCGGCCGATAACGGGGTTTTTAGCGTAAAGGCGCCACTGTCGCTGATGGCCGTTCCCTGGGCCTGGACAACCTGAATGCCGTTTTGCAGGGTTGCCGCACCCGTGCCACCCAGGTTGTTGACGGTAATCGACGTGGTACCCGTCAAGGTGCCGTCATTGACCACCAGTTTGTCACTGGGGGAACTGTCATCGCCAAGCACACTTTGTACCCATAGCTGGCCGCCGTTGCCGGCATAGTTGCCCTGTACCGTCAGGGTGTCGCTGGTGCGGGTATTGCCGCTGCTCAGGTCGATGACCCCGGCGTTGTTCAGCGTCGCACGCTGACCTGCGGTAAACGGGGTGAGGCTGCCCTGGGTCGAAGTCACGACACTGCTGCTGTCGATGTTGAACACGCCGCTGCCAGTGTCGCTGTCACCCAGGACGAAGTTGCCGTCGAAGTCGAACCGCGAGCCTTTGTCCAGGTTGACGGTTTCCCAGTTGGTGTAACGCGCAGCGCCGCTGGACGTGGTGTTATCGAAGGTCAGCAGGTCGCTGCCGTTGCCTCCATCTATGGTCGGCGTCTGGGCCAGGATGGTGTCATTGAGATTGCGCAGGGTTGCCTGGTCATTGCCATCTCCCATCAGGATCGCCGAGCGGATGATCCCGCCGCCTTCCCAGGTCAATGTGTCATCGCCCACGCTGGTACGGATCTCGCCGACGATTTCGCCGCCGGTCACCGTAATGCTGTCGTTGCCACCGCTGACACTGATGTTGCCGCCAATTCGTCCACCGGAAACGATGATGGTGTCAGTCCCGAACCCGGTGACCAGATTGCCGAGGATCTGCCCGCCAGACATGTCGAACAGATTGTTATCGAGCTTCATGTCGACCCGGCCGATGCTTCCGCCGGTCATCCTGGCGGTGTCGCCGTCTTCGAAGGCGCCCGTGATGGTGCCTGCGCTCATCTCGAAAAAGTCGCGACTGTCGCCCTGGGCCAGCGACTGGAGGGTCCCGCCGCTCATGACAAAGGTATCGACGCCATTACCCTGGTTCACCGCCCCGGTGACCTGGCCGGCACTGATGTTGAACGTGTCGCTACCGTCGCCCTGATTGACGATCCCGGTGATGACGCCGGAATTCATGCCCAGGGTGTCGTTGCCGGCGCCGAAGGTCACATTGCCTGTGATCGAGCCGCTGCCATTGGCGGGAAAACTCAGGCTGTTGTTACCGGCAAGGTCAGTCAGCGGCCCGCTATTGCCGCTGTCGCAGACGAAGTTGTCGTTGCCGGGGGAGGGGGTGAGGTTACAAGCCGCGTTAGCGGGCAGTGACCAGCCCATGCAGAGCCAGATGGAAATGGCACAGGCGCTGTAACGGTAGTTGGGCAGTTCTTTGCAAAGCTTCATGCTCGTCTCCGCGTAGGAATCGGCACCTGTGTCTTGCCAGCAGGGCAAGACAACAGGTGCATCGGCAGCGCGAGTTGCGAGACATCATCAGGAAGGCAAAACCTTTCGGGCAACGACGGCTACGGGGCCTGTCCGCACGATTCGTTCGAAACGGACGGGAGCACCGTAGCAGGTGTTTTTTGGGGCATCTACTGTCACAAATGACAGGTAGAGATCAGTTCAGACGCATCACAGATGCACTTCGACCGCCAATGGCAGGTGATCTGACAGGTGCGTCCAGGGCTTGTGGCTGAGGATCTTCGGCTCATGGCTGCTGGCGTTGCGCAGGTAGATCCGGTCCAGGCGCAGCAACGGGAAACGCGCCGGGTAGGTCTTTGCAGGACGGCCATGGTGGCGTTCGAAGGATTCGTGCAAGTAGTCGCGACGGGAGAGGGCGGCGTTGCCCTGCAACTGCCAATCGTTGAAGTCGCCGGCGATGATCACGGGCGCCTCATCGGGCAAGGATTCGAGCAATTGGCAGAGCAACTGCAACTGCAACTGTCGATGACTTTCCAGCAGGCTCAGGTGCACGCAGATCGCATGGACCTCGGCGTGACCCGGCACGTCCAGCACGCAATGCAACAGGCCACGGCGCTCGGGGCCGGTGATGGAAACGTCGAGGTTGCGGTATTCACGGATCGGGTATTTGGACAGCAGCGCATTGCCATGGTGACCGTCGGGGTAGACCGCATTGCGCCCGTAGGCGAAGTCGCTCCACATGCTGTCGGCCAGGAACTCGTACTGCGACATTTGCGGCCAGTTGTTGTACCGCGAAGAATGGCGCTCATGTTCACCGACGACTTCCTGCAGGAACACCAGGTCGGCTGAGGTGCTGCGTACCGCATCGCGCAACTCCGGGAGGATGAAGCGCCGGTTGAGTGCGGTAAATCCCTTGTGGGTGTTGACCGTCAGCACGCGCAGTCGATGGATGACCGGGGGGGTGTCCAACGGTATTGAGCCAAGGGTCTGGCGATTAGAGTCGCTGCTCACTTTCACTCCTCTGAATCCGGGATGCTTATGTATGCGACTGATCTGGCAGCGTGCAGTTCAGCTCTTTTGCGTACATATCCATTTCTGCGTAATGCCACCGCGGATGTACCCGATCAAACTGTAGGAGCTGGCTTGCCAGCGATGGTCGTCAACGATGACGCACACTGATCTGGTAGCGTGCAGTTCAGCTCTTTTGCGTACATATCCATTTCTGCGTAACGCCACCGCGGATGTACCCGATCAAACTGTAGGAGCTGGCTTGCCAGCGATGGTCGTCAACGATGACGCACACTGTCTGAGTGACGGTGTTGTCCAGATTTTTTTCGGTCAACACATAAGAGGTCGGCTGTCAGGCCGCCTTCGCTGGCAAGCCAGCTCCTACAGTTTGATCGGCGTATATCTGCAGGAGATTGCTTGGCTGTCAGGCCGCCTTCGCTGGCAAGCCAGCTCCTACAGTTTGATCGGCGTATATCTGCAGGAGATTGCTTGGCTGTCAGGCCGCCTTCGCTGGCAAGCCAGCTTCTACAGTTTGATCGGCGTATATCTGCAGGAGATTGCTTGGCTGTCAGGCCGCCTTCGCTGGCAAGCCAGCTCCTACAGTTTGATCGGCGTACATCTGCAGGAGATTGCTTGGCTGTCAGGCCGCCTTCGCTGGCAAGCCAGCTCCTACAGTTTGATCGGCGTATATCTGCAGGAGATTGCTTGGCTGTCAGGCCGCCTTCGCTGGCAAGCCAGCTCCTACAGTTTGATCGGCGTACATCTGCAGGAGATTGCTTGGCTGTCAGGCGGCCTTCGCTGGCAAGCCAGCTCCTACAGTTTGATCGGCGTACATCTGCAGGGGATTACTCGGCTGGCAGGCCGCCTTCGCTGGCAAGCCAGCTCCTACACTTTGATCGGCGTACATCTGCAGGAGATTGCTTGGCTATCAGGACGACTCGGTCTATTCAGACAAACACAATCTCATAAGGCAACCGCATCCGCTCCAGCAACACCCTCGGCAACCGCGGCGCAACCCCGATGGCCGGCTCTCCGTCGAGCTGACTGGCATACGCATGGGTAGCGTGGCTCTTGCGCGCCACCGTCCAGGTGTCCAGGCGCACTTTGCGTGCCCGATGCCAGGGGATCAAGGCGCTATCGCGGTTTGGCCAGTGCCATGCCCAGACAGGTATTTCAGTGAAGACGGCGCCCGCGATGGTGGCCGCATTGGCGCTGGCGCGGCCGACGGCGTCATGGTCGCTGTTGCCGTCCTCGCACCAGGTGCTGAACACAACGTCGCCCGGGCGCAGATAACGGGCGATGAATTGCGTGAGCGCCTGTTCATGCTCGGCCAGGGTGTTGTCGGTGAAGCCGCCGCGGATCCATTTCAGGCTGTGCATCGGCAACCCGAGTCGGCGCAGGGCCTCGACGCTTTCCTGGGAGCGGAACACGCTCAGGCGCTTTTCCGACCATTGCTGGGAGCCTTGATGACTGGCGCTGCCGTCGGTCACCGAGATCAATTGCAAGGGGTGTCCCGTGGCGGCGAGCAACTGCAGCAGACCGCCGCAGGTCAGCACTTCGTCGCCGGGGTGGGGGGCGATCACCACTGCGCGGGCGCCGGGAGGGAGAAGGGATTGGGTACCGATGACCGGGATATTGGCCAGTTGCGGGGCGCTGTTCCAGATTTGCTCGGCACAGCTGTCACTGATGGACACGGATTTCATGGCGTTACGTCCTTGTTACATTCGCCTTCAGGCGTGCGCGACGCAAGTGCGGCAGCAGCCGTGAGGGCGGGTTGATAGCGAAGCGCGGCGCTCCGGACCCTGGACAGCCGCGCATCGAGTATTGCTCATGTAGCGGTATTCGTCGCGCCGGATGTGCTCGCAAGAAACAATTTTTCCGGCGCGCCGGCTGTTTTTACTCCTCTTCCTCCCGTTGCAGTTCGAACAACAGCAACGAACGCCCGGTGACCGAGTACTCGCGACCGAAGTCGAAGCGTTCCTGGCCGCGTATGGACGGTTGGTTGGTGTCGATCAGGCAGGTCCAGAAACTGCCATCGGGCACCTCCGGCAGGAGGAAGTTGACGATGTCGTGATGGGCGTTGACCACCAGCAACAGCGTGGCGTCCGCCCCTTTGCGGCGAATCCCGGTTTCCTGGGCGCGGCCGTCGAGCAACATGCCCAGGCAGCGATTATGCGCATCGTGCCAGTGCTCGGTGGTCATTTCGCTGCCATCCGGCGCGAGCCAGGTGACATCCTTGACGCCGATGTCCTCGTTGTAATTGCCCACCAGGAAGCGCCCGCGGCGCAGGATCGGATAGGTCAGGCGCAATTTGATCAGGCGCTTGACGAACTTGAGCAGGGCCTTGCCGTCTTCGCTCAGGTCCCAGTTGACCCAGCCGATTTCGCTGTCCTGGCAATAGGCGTTGTTGTTACCTTCCTGGGTGCGGGCGAATTCATCGCCGGCCACCAGCATCGGCGTACCCTGGGCCAGCAGCAAGGTGGCAAAGAAATTGCGCATCTGGCGCTGGCGCAGGGCGTTGATTTCCGGGTCGTCGGTGGGGCCTTCGACGCCATGGTTCCAGGACAGGTTGTTGTTGCTGCCGTCCTGGTTGTCCTCGTCGTTGGCCTCGTTGTGCTTGTCGTTGTACGACACCAGGTCATTGAGGGTGAAACCGTCGTGGGCGGTGATGAAATTCAGCGATGAATAGGGCCGCCGGCCGCGCTGGTTGAACATCTCGCCGGAAGCGGTCATGCGGCTGGCGAAGTCCGCCAGTTGGCCATCGTCGCCTTTCCAGAAGGCGCGCACGGTGTCGCGAAACTTGTCGTTCCATTCCACCCAGCCCGGCGGGAAGCGTCCGACCTGATACCCGCCGGGCCCGCAATCCCAGGGCTCGGAGATCAGCTTGACCTGACGCAGGACCGGGTCCTGGCGGCAGGCCACGAGGAAACTGTGGCGCTCGTCGAAGCCGTCGTGATAACGCCCGAGGATGGTCGCCAGGTCGAAGCGAAAGCCATCCACATGCATCTCCGAGGCCCAGTAGCGCAGGGAGTCGGTGACCATCTGCAACACGCACGGGTGGCTCAGGTCCAGGGTGTTGCCGGTGCCGGAGTCGTTGATGTAGAAGCGCTTGTCGTCAGGCTTCAAGCGGTAGTAGGAGGCGTTGTCGATGCCGCGCATGGACAGGGTCGGACCCTGTTCGTTGCCCTCGGCAGTGTGGTTGTAGACCACGTCGAGGATCACTTCCAGATTGGCTTCGTGCAGGTGCGCGACCATCTCCTTGAACTCGGCGATCTTGCCGCTGGCCAGGTAGCGCGGGTCGGGGGCGAAGAAGGCAATGCTGTTGTAGCCCCAGTAATTGGTCATGCCTTTGTGCAGCAGGTGCTGGTCGTTGACGAAAGCGTGGATCGGCAGCAGTTCGACACTCGACACACCCAGCTTGCGGATATGCTCCAGCACTTCGTCGACCATCAGTCCGGCAAAGGTCCCGCGCACGTTTTCGGGGACGGCGGGGTGACGCATGCTGTAGCCGCGCACGTGGGTTTCATAAATGATCGTCTTGTCCCAGGGCACGCTGACCCGGTGATCGTGGCCCCAGGTGTGCGCCGGATCGATCACCTTGCATTTGGGCACGAAGGGCGCGCTGTCGCGTTCGTCGAAACTGAGGTCGCGGTCCGGGTGGCCAATGGTGTAGCCGAACAAGGCCTCGGACCATTTCAGGCGGCCGATCAGTTGTTTGGCGTAGGGGTCGATCAACAACTTGTTGGGGTTGAAGCGATGGCCGTTGGCCGGGTCGTACGGGCCGTACACGCGGTAACCGTAGATCAGCCCCGGATGAGCGTCGGGCAAGTAGCCGTGGTAGATCTCGTCGGTGTATTCCGGCAGCTCGATGCGTTCGAGTTCGACTTCGCCGGCATCATCGAAAATGCACAGTTCGACCCGGGTGGCGTTGGCCGAGAACAACGCGAAATTGACCCCCAGGCCATCCCAGGTCGCACCGAGTGGAAAGGGCAGGCCTTCACGGATGCGCGAGGGTTCGGCACGGGGAGGCGGCGTTTCTTTCTTCGGACGGGACATATTTGCTCCAGCAACAGCGGACAGTAACGGGGCTCAGTATTTATTTCGCGGGCGAGCACACCCCTCGGTGGCGAGCGGGCTCGCCACGCAATGATTCAATGCAACGGCAGAAGCTTAGACCGCTGGCGGTTTTCGCGCCGCACGGGGCTTTTTCTCGGCGGCCTTTTCCCCAGGTGGTATCACCGCAGAGGCAGCAGCCGGCTTGGCCTTGGCCTTGGGTTTTGGTGCTGCAGCCTTGCCATTGAGCTTGGCATCGCCTTCTTTGCTCACGGCGGGCTTGCTCGCCGGGGCTTTTGCCGGCTTTTTCGGCGCCAGTTTTTCGGCTTCGGCGAGTTTGCGCGCCATCTCCCAGTGCCGTGCTTCCTGGCCCTCGGGTTTGCCTTCAGACTCCCAGATCTGATAGGCAAACTCGCGGATACGCTTATCGTCGGTACTCATCGCATTGCTCCTGAACTGAACTCAAGTGTGGGTAGTTTGGATAAAGAGATTGACCGGAAAATCCCCCAGCGCGGCGCTGATCATCAGCTCCCTGTTTTTTGTGACTGCGACGCTTGTAAAAAGTCCCTTCAGATTTTCCTCGGCGGTTGTGAAGGGCAAACTGACCCGGGTGTCGCCCCACTGCAGCGCGTCCACCTGAGGCACGGCACTGTTTTCCAGCAGAGCCGAGCAACGGATCGGCACGATGACGATGGCGCGCTTGCCCTCCCATTCGCGAACAAATCCCAGCACACGTTTGGCCTGACTGCCGATGACTTCGAGGGCCTGGTAGCTCCCGTGTCGAAACAAATCGGCGTGCTCGGCCCGCAGGTTCAAAGTCTGCGCAATCAACGCTTGCTTGATGCGCCCGTCGCGCCAATGCGTCAACAGATCAGGCAGATCCAGCGATTGCTGCAAGGCCTGTTGGCGGCTGGCGTAATCCACCGGCCGGCGGTTGTCCGGATCGACCAGGGTGAAGTCCCAGAAGTCAGCGCCCTGATAGAGGTCCGGCACGCCCGGCACGGTCATGCGCAGCAAGGTTTGCGCCAATCCGTTGAGGGCGCCGGGCAAGGCGATGGTGTGGGCGGCCTTGCCGAGGGCGCTGCGCAGCAGATCACCTTCCGGACTCAACAGCAGGCGCTGGGTGAAGCTCTCGGTGGCCTGTTCGTAAACCTCGTTCGGAGCGCTCCAGCTGCTCTGCAGCTTGGCTTCGCGCAGGGCCTTGCGTTGCCATTGGCTGATGCGTTTGGCGTAGTCCTCCAGGGCCGGTTGGTCGTCGAGGTGCAACTCCAGCGGCCAACTGCCGAGCAGTGCCTGATAGAGAATCAGCTCATCACCGGCAGACGGCATCTGGTCATCGTCGCGCAACGGGCGGGCGAGGGCGCGCCACAGGCCGACCTGTTCGACGTACCATTTACTGCGTTCACTCAAGATTGCCAGGCGCGCCCGGGTATCCTCGCCACGCTTGTGATCGTGGGTCGCGGTGGCGAGCAGGTTGTCCGGAAAATTGGCCAGGCGTTGGGCGCATGCCCCATGAAAATCGGCCACCGGGGCGCTGAACTGCTCGGTGCTGAAGCCAACGTCATTGCGCGACAGCAGCACCGCCGAGCGATAGAACGCGGTATCTTCCACGGCCTTCGCCGCGGCAGGTGACGTCAACTGTTGGAATCGCACGCAAGCATGCTTGAGCCGTTTACGCAGGCGACCGGCCGGGCGTTCACGCCAGGCCTCGCCGCCCAGCCAACCTGCCAGGCACTCAAGCACTGGCCAGTCGGCTTCGCTCAGGGTCTGGCGGGCGCCTTCCATGGCCTGCTGGAAAAACACCTCGTCCTGGGTCGAACGCCCCAGGGCACCGATGTAGGTGCGATACACCGAGAAATGCACGATCAGTTCCTGCAACGCCCGACGGATCGCCCCAAGCGTCAAGTCGCGGGTCATCAGGTCATCCCGGGCCACTTGCAACAGGGCCTGGGCGACACTTTCGAAATCCCCGGCGAGCGAACCATTGAGAATCTGCTGGCGCGCCAGTTGTGCTTCCTGGCGGAAGTCAGCCGG
This sequence comes from Pseudomonas sp. PLMAX, assembly GCF_046042685.1. Lineage (NCBI taxonomy): Bacteria > Pseudomonadati > Pseudomonadota > Gammaproteobacteria > Pseudomonadales > Pseudomonadaceae > Pseudomonas > Pseudomonas sp. PLMAX. The sequence continues at coordinate 3,517,706 of NZ_CP064949.1, forward strand.
GCGCTCGCTGTAGCGCTGCCAGAGTTCGCCAAGGTTTTTTTCACCCTCGGGGTCGTGTTGCAACAGCGACAACTGGTTCATGAATTCGTAGCCGGTGGTGCCATCCACCGACCAGTCGCGGTGCAGGCTTTCGCCTTCGCCAAGGATTTTTTCCACGTAGATCGGCAGGTGCCGGCCCGGTGCCAGGCTGTCGACCCGGCGCCGCAGTTTGCGGCAGTAGCCCCGTGGGTCGGCGAGGCCGTCGATGTGGTCGATGCGCAACCCGTCGACCAGCCCTTGCGCCACCAACTGGAAAATCTTCGCGTGGGTCGCTTCGAACACCGCCGGGCGCTCTACGCGCAAGCCACCCAGCTCGTTGATATCGAAAAAACGCCGCCAGTTGATGTCGTCCGCGGCGGTGCGCCAACTGGCGAGGCGGTAGCTCTGGCGTTCCAGCAAGTCGTGCAAGCGCTGGAAGCCCTCGCTGGTCTTTGAGTCGTAGGCTTGCAGATTGTGTTCAATGGTTTGCAGCATCGCCGGATCGCAGGCCAGTTCCCGTAGCTCCTCTTTTAACGGAATCGCCAGGCTGTAGGCGTCGGTCTGGTAACTCAAGGTGCTGAAACGGTCCGCCAGTAATTTCAGCGGCTCGGCATCGGCCTTGAGCAGTTCGCCGTATTGGCTGGGGCAGATCGGAAAGTGATGATCGTAATGCTCGACGTAAAACGTGCCGCGCTTCACATCGAAACGCAGCGCGAGGGTACCGTCCTGCAAGGCGATGCCGTAGTCGCTGCCGAGGAACGGCAACAGCAACTGACCTTCCATCAAGGGGTCGGGCGAGTGCCACTGGATATCGAAGAACTCGCCGTACGGGCTCAGGCGTCCCCACTCGAGCAAGTCCAGCCACCAGGGATTGTCATTACCGCCGACCGCCATGTGGTTGGAGACGATATCGAGGATCAACCCCATGTTCTGCGCGCGCAGGGCACTGACCAGGCGACGCAATGCCGGTTCACCGCCGAGCTCCGGGTTGACGCTGGTCGGGTCCACCACGTCATAACCGTGCATCGAACCGGCGCGGGCGCTCAGCAGCGGCGAGGCGTAGACATGGCTGATGCCGAGGCGGGCAAAATAGGGCACCAGCGGCACGGCATCGTCGAGGGTGAAGCCTTTATGAAATTGCAGTCGCAGGGTGGCCCGTAGTGGTTCGATGTTGATTTGATTCATTGGTCACGCTCGGCCGCCTGAAGTCGCGCGCAGGCGAGCAGTTCCAGGCGCCGGGCGGCGTCCGGGTCGTCGAGCAGCGCTTCGCTGTACCCGGGCAGCCGTCGCGACCAGTTGGGGTGCGTATCGATGGTGCCGGGCAGGTTGGCCTGCTGTTCGATGCCCAGCGCATCCTCCAGCGGCAGCAGCACCAGCGGCGCGCGGGTGTGGCCGAGGAAACGCACACTGGCGTCGAGCACCTGATCGGTTTCATGGGACTCTTCGCGAAAGTTCTGCGGGTCCTGGCTCAAGGTCCGGCGCAGGCCTTCGCGCTCGCGCTCGCGGTGTTGGCGCCACTCGATTTCGGCACTGGCATCGACCAGGCCGAGGCGGGCGTTCCAGTCGATATCGCGGCCATGCCACCAGCCATTGAGTGTGGGCAGGTCGTGGGTGCTGGTGGTGGCCAGGGCGTTGTCCGGCCAGTCGAGGATCGGTTTGAAGTGGGTGTTGTCCTGTTCGAACAGCAACACGCGCATCCCGAGCATGGCGCGGGCGCTGAGTTTTTCCCGCAGGCCATCGGGCACCGTGCCCAGGTCTTCACCGAGCACAATGGCCTGGTGGCGATGGGACTCGAGGGTCAACAGCCGTAGTAAGTCGTCCAGCGGGTAATACAGGTAGGCGCCATCGGCTGGCGACGCGCCATTGGGGATCACCCACAAGCGCTGCAGGCCCATGACATGGTCGATCCGCAGGCCCCCGGCGTGGGCGAAGTTGGCCCGCAGCATTTCGATGAAAGCGCGAAAGCCATTGCGCACCAGGCCTTCGGGGGAGAAGGCGGAAATGCCCCAACCCTGGCCCGTGCGGTTGAGAATGTCCGGTGGCGCGCCAACGGTGAGGGAGGCGAGCAGTTCGTCCTGGCGACTCCAGGCCTGGCTGCCACCGCCATCGGCACCCACGGCCAGGTCGGCAATCAGGCCAATGCCCATGCCGCTGCTGCGGGCGGCGGCTTGCGCGCGCTCCAGGCACCGGGTGATCAGCCACTGGCAGAAGGCGAAGAAGCCGATGCGTCCGGCATTCTCTTCGGCGAATTCGGCCAGGGCGGCGCTGCGCGGGTTGCGCCACTGCTCCGGCCATTCACGCCAATCGAGGCTTTGCCCTTGGGCCAGGCGTGCCTCTTGAATGGCTTCGAAGCGGCAATGATTTTCCAGCGCTTCACCCCCGGCATGACGAAAGCTGCTGAAGTCGGCGTGCAGCGGATGTTCGCCCTGCACGAAGCCTTCGTACAGCGCCTGTAACAGCCGATGCTTGGCTTCGGCGGCGGTCGGCCAGTCGATCAATGGTAGCTCTTCCAGGTGCTTGAGCTCGGCGGCCAGGCCCGTGGCATCGATTGCGGTGCGCATCGCGCGCTCACCAAGAATCGCTCCCGGCGCGCAATACAGGCTGTTGAGAAACAGACGGCTGGAAGGCGAATAGGGGCTATAGCGGTGGGTGTCGTTGGCGAACATGGCATGCAGTGGACTGATCGCCAGGGCTTCGGCGCCGCGTTCACCGGCCACTCGGGCCAGGTCTTCCAGCGCCTGGGTGTCGCCAAAACCGCCATCGCCGGCACGGCGCAAGGCGTACAGTTGCACGCTCAGGCCCCAGGTACGCGGGATCGGGCTGTCCACGGCATCGCCCACGCTGTAGCAGCGGGCGGGGGCCACGGCCAGGGTAAAGCTCTGACCATCGATGTCGACGTGCTGGTAACCGACCGGAATCAGCCCGGGCAGGACGGCCTCGGCATCCAGTTTCAGACTCAGGTGCGAGCCATCTTCGAGATGGACCTCGCAGGGTGTCAGCGGCTCGAAAAAGTGCGCCAGGTTGAGTCCGACCCCGACATCGGCGGTGATCAGCGGCGGCAGGTGCCGGGTTTCCTGGACCTGTTGCAATTCGACCAGGCTGGCGTCGATTTCCTGGGCGCTGCCGGCCGGGTGGCCGAGACCGGTGAGGACGTTGCGCAGCACTGCGGGGGCGACTTTTTGCGGGCGGCCATTGGCGTCGATCCAGTCGACCGCCAGGCCGGCCCGGGTAGCCAGTATTTCCAGTTGCGCATCACTCATTGGCGCTCTCCATCAAGGGGTAGCAAAGGGGCCGCGGCCGTGAGGCTGACAAGCGCGCAATACGGGGGCAAGGTGCCTTGATCCAGCTGTTGACCGGACCCAGGCGGCTGTTCGAACAGTAAAGAAGCATTGACCGGTGGCGTGTGGCGAATTGGCTTGGCGCTGAGGTTGAGGTCGATGCGCAAGTGGCTGCCATCGCCCAGGCGCCAGGACGCGCTCACCGCTGCGGTGCCGAGCACCTCGGCATCCAGCGCGTGGGTACCGGGCAAAAACGCAATGATATGCCGATGCCGGATCTGCAACAGTTGCCGATAGAAGTCATGGACCGCCGATGGCGTGGTGTAGGCAAGGGCAGGGCGCGATGCTTCGAAAGTCTGTGGTGCGTTGGGATCGGGAATCTGTTCGCGTTTATGCGGGTCGGCAAAGGCGCTGAACGCGGCAAACTCATTGCGCCGTCCTTCGCGCACCAGCCGTGCCAGTTCGCCATGGTGGCTGGTGAAAAACAGGAAGGGTTGTTCGGCGGCAAACTCATCGCCCATGAACATCAGCGGGATCATCGGCGACAGCAGCAACAGCACCGTCGCCGCTTTCAACGCTTCGGGGTGGGCCAGTTGATGCAGGCGCTCGCCAAAGGCGCGGTTGCCGATCTGGTCGTGGTTCTGCAAAAACAGCACGAACGCAGTGGGTGGCAAATGCCCGCTGGGCTCGCCGCGTGACTCGCCGTGGCGGTTGACGTGGCCCTGGAACACAAAGCCCTGGCTCAGGCAGCGGGCCAGTTGTTCGGTGGGGTTTTCGGCATAGTCGGCGTAATAGGCATCGGTCTCGCCGGTCAGCAGCACATGCAGGGCGTTGTGGCCGTCATCGTTCCACTGAGCGTCGTAGCCCTGTTCGAGCAGGCTGGCCTGGTTATGTTCGTTTTCCACCATCAGCCACACATGGCGCGACGGATCGCTCTGCTCGCGCACCCGCTGGGCCAGTTCCTGGAGAAAGTCCGGGTCTTCGATGGCGTGCACCGCGTCCAGGCGCAAGCCGTCGAAACGGTACTCCAGCAGCCACATCAAGGCGTTGTCGATGAAGAAGTCGCGCACCTCGCGCCGACGGAAATCGATGGCTGCTCCCCAAGGCGTGTGCCGGTCTTCACGGAAGAAGCCCTTGGCGTAGCGATGCAGGTAATTGCCATCGGGCCCGAAGTGGTTGTAGACCACGTCGAGAATCACCGCCAGACCGAGGCCATGGGCGGTGTCGATCAGGTGCTTGAGCTGCTCGGGAGAACCATAGGAGGCCTGGGGCGCATACAGCAGCACCCCGTCGTAGCCCCAATTACGCTCGCCGGGAAACTGCGCGATCGGCATCAACTCGATCGCGGTGATCCCAAGCGTGACCAGGTGCGCCAGCTGTTGCTCGACACCCGCGAAGCCGCCGAGCGCACCGACGTGCAGCTCGTAGATCACCGCTTCGTTCCAGGGGCGTCCCAGCCAGGTGGTGTGCCGCCATTGGTAGGCGAGCGGGTCGACCACCACGCTGTACTGGTCAATGTCCCCGGCCTGGGCGCGGGAGGCCGGGTCCGGCACCTCCAGCTCGCCATCGATGTTGTAGCGGTAGCGCGTACCGGCCGGGCAACGGGTGTTGATCACGAACCAGCCGTCGGCCTGGGGCAACAACGGCAAGGACTGTCCATTTTCCAGCTCGACACTGACGTAGAACGCATCGGGAGCCCACAACGCGAATCGCGTGTTTTGCGGGTCCAGTTTGATTGCGCCGTGGGGCCAGGTCTCAAGGGTCCGTAACGGCATCTCTAAAGCCTCTTACTGTTTGTGCGATTTCCCCAAAGCTTTGGCTACAAGCTGTTCGTAGAGTTCAGCGTAAGGTTCGACCGCCTTGCACCAGTTGAACGGTGCGGCCATGGCGCGGCAGCGCATGGCGTTCAGCAGGCCGGGGAATTCGAAGACCTTGAACGCGCGGCTCAGGGCTTCCTGATAGCTCTCCACCGTCGATTCATCGAACAGGAAGCCGGTCACGCCGTCTTCAATGGTGTCCGCCAGGCCGCCGGTATTGCGCGCCACCGGCAACGAGCCGAAGCGCTGGGCGTACATCTGGCTCAGGCCGCACGGTTCATAGCGCGACGGCATCAACAGGAAATCGCTGCCGGCAAACATCCGCCGGGCATCGGTTTCATTGAAGCCGATGCGCACGCCGATCTGCCCGGGGAAACGCAGGGCCAGTTCGCGCATGGCCTGCTCTTCTTCCGGCTCGCCACGGCCGATGATTGCGATCTGGCCACCGGATTTGACGATGTATTCGGAGACCGCTTCGGTCAGGTCGAGGCCTTTCTGGTAAACCAGGCGCGAGACCACGGCGAACAGCGGGCCTTCGCTGTCCTGAAGACCGAACAACTGGCGGACATGGGCGGCGTTGACCGCCTTGCCGTCCCAATCACCGATTTTGAAGGGGCAGAACAAGTGCGGGTCGGTGGCCGCATCCCAACTTTCATCGATGCCGTTGGGAATGCCGCTGAGCAGGCCTTGCTGGGTCTTGGCGGCGAGAAAACCGTCCAGACCGCAGCCGAAGTCCGGGGTGGTGATTTCCTGGGCGTAGGTGGCGCTGACCGTGGTGATGTGGCTCGAATAGGCCATGCCGGCCTTGAGGAACGACATCTTGCCGTAGAACTCCATGCCTTCCTGTTGCAAGGCGTGCTGCGGAATGCCCAGCTCGGGGCAGGACCCCAGGCTCGTCACGCCCTGGTACGCCAGGTTATGAATGGTGAACAGGGTAGGCGTGCGCTGGCCGCGCCAGTGCATATAGGCAGGGGCCAGGCCAGCCGGCCAGTCATGGGCGTGCACCAGGTCCGGGCACCAGTGGATTTGTGCGAGGTTGGCGGCGATATCGGCGGCCGCCAGGCCCAGGCGGGCGAAACGGATATGGTTGTCCGGCCAGTCGCGGCCGTTGTTGGCGCCATAGGGCGAACCTTCGCGCTCGTAGAGCTCAGGGCAGATCAACACATAAATGACCAGGCCGTCGGGCATGTCCATGCGCCCGATCTTGCACGGCGGGAGCGCCGCGTGACCGCCGAGTTCACCGATGATGTGAATCGGGTTTTCACTGTGCATCACCTGCGGATAGCCAGGGATCAGTACCCGCACATCGTGCAGATGCGCCATGGCCCGCGGCAGTGCGGCGGAAACGTCGCCCAGGCCACCGGTTTTCACCAGGTCGGCAATCTCGGAGGTGACGAACAACACTTTCTTCTTGTTGGGATTCTGGCTGGCCACCGGTGTCAGCGTCCTGGTCCCGGTAACGCTGATCGGTTGCGCGCTGGGAGCACTCACGGCGCTCGATTCGCCGACCTGCTGATGAGCCAGCTCTCCCTGAACATCCAAAGCCGCACTAATCATATGAATCTCCCGTGTTGTTGATCTAATTCTCAGGTCTGGCAAACGGTGTTTCGTGGCCAATGGGTGTGGCCATGCGCAAAAGCGCTACGCGTCGGCGAGCAAGCGCTCCCCAAATGCGTTGAGGCAGTATGGGTGAATTAACCATTGCAAGGATTGCACCAGTCGCAACGCACCTACCTTTCACTCGACCGGACACGTGGGGCAAAAGTTTCCACTTTTTTTTCACTTTGTGACCGACCGGTCTCCTCCGCGAAAATCAGTCTAGGCCAGAACTTAGAGCGGTAAAGCGCTGATGGCAAAATTGTTCGACAATCGGTTGATTTAGGTACGAACGTGCCGGATACCGGTGCGAACGCACCGACGAAGTGCAGGTTTTTATGCGTTTTGGCCTCAAAAAGTCACGTAGCAGTCATATGGATGTGCGTAGCGTCGCGGTGCGCAAGCACTGTTATGGTGCGCTCGCCCGCGTCCCGCTTTTGGCCGAACCACTGCCTTACCGCCAGCCGTGGTGCCTTGTTATAGTTCGGGCTCTTTTTTTGCCCGGTAAAGGATCACTAGCATGTCTCAGTACACAGCGTTCAACGTCGAACTGGTGGATAAAGTTGCCCATGTGCAGATCAACCGCCCGGAAAAGATCAACTCGATGAACGCTGCCTTCTGGACCGAGATCATCGAGATCTTCCAGTGGATCGACGACACCGACGAAGTTCGGGTGGTGGTGATCAGTGGCGCCGGCAAGCATTTCTCCTCCGGCATCGACCTGATGATGCTGGCCGGCGTAGCCAATGAGTTGGGCAAGGACGTGGGGCGCAATGCGCGCTTGCTGCGGCGCAAGATCCTCAACCTGCAGGCTTCCTTCAATGCGGTCGACCATTGCCGCAAACCGGTGCTTGCGGCCATCCAGGGTTATTGCCTGGGCGGCGCCATCGACCTGATCGCCGCTTGCGACATGCGCTATGCCGCCGAAGACGCACAATTCTCGATCAAGGAAATCGACATCGGCATGGCCGCCGACGTCGGCACGCTGCAACGCTTGCCGCGGATCATCGGGGACGGCATGCTGCGTGAACTGGCTTACACTGGTCGCACTTTCGGCGCCGAAGAAGCACGGGGCATGGGCCTGGTCAATCGCGTCTACAGCGATACCGCCAGCCTGCTCGACGGCGTCATGGGCATTGCCCGGGAGATTGCGAGCAAGTCGCCGATTGCCATTACTGGCACCAAGGAGATGATCAGCTACATGCGCGATCATCGCATCGACGACGGCCTGGAATACGTCGCCACCTGGAACGCCGCCATGCTGCAATCCACCGATCTGCGCGTGGCCATGGCCGCCCATATGAGCAAACAGAAACCCGAATTTCTGGATTGAGTGAAAAATGACTCCACGCTGGACCACGGCAGTACTGGACACCGACCAACCCGGCGGCTGGGCGGTAGCGCGCAGCCACGAAGGCTTTTTGTTCGATGACAACGGCGCACTGTTCCCGCGCGAATGGCTCAAGCGCCAGGACCTGCCGATACTCGCCGAGCACGGCATCGGCCATCTGGATGGCGAGCCGGTCTACTTGCTGGAGTTGCGCGCCCCCGGCGATGTGCCGGGCTGCGGCTGGAAAGGCTTGCGGGCGTTCATGCTCGAGGGCGATCACACGCTGTTCAAGGTACTGGGCTACGCCGCGCAGATCGGCACCTGGGCCCGCGAGCACCGTTTTTGCGGCAACTGCGGCCAGGCCATGACCCAGGTGCCGCGCGAGCGGGCGATGTATTGCCAGCCGTGTGACTTGCGCAGCTACCCGCGGATTTCCCCAAGCATGATCGTGCTGGTGACCCGTGGCGATGAAGTGCTACTGGCACGCTCGCCACGTTTTGTCGCCGGGGTCTACAGCACGTTGGCGGGGTTCGCCGAGCCTGGCGAATCGGCGGAGGATTGCCTGATTCGCGAGGTGCGTGAAGAAGTGCAGATCGAGGTGAAGAACATCCAGTACCTGGGCAGCCAGTGCTGGCCGTTCCCGCACTCGATGATGCTCGGCTTCCATGCCGAATACGCCGGTGGCGAGATCGTCTGCCAGGAGGACGAGATCGAAGACGCCCAGTGGTTCAACGTAAACGAGCTGCCGCCGTTGCCGGCGTCACGCTCGATTGCCCGTTACCTGATCGACGTCTATGTGGCGCGGCGCTTAGGCCACGCTGAACCAGTGTTGCCAGGCTAGCCGTACGGTCAGGCCCAGCACCACGGTGATGAACACCGGACGAATGAACTTCGCGCCGCCGCTGATGGCGGTGCGAGCGCCGAAGAAAGCCCCGACCATCACCGACAGGCCCATGCAGAGGCCAATGATCCAGTCCACTTGCCCGGAAAACACAAACACCGACAGCGCCGCAATGTTGCTGACAAAGTTCATGCTGCGCGCCACGCCGCTGGCCTTGACCAGATCGATCGGGTACATCAGCAGGCTGCTGACGGTCCAGAACGCTCCGGTGCCGGGGCCGGCCACGCCATCGTAGAAACCCAGGGTGAAGCCTTGGGTCGATTGCCACTTTTTCCTGATCGGCGCGTCGCTGTCCAGCGGCGCTTTCGGCGTGCCGCCAAACAACAGGTAAAGCCCGCAGGCAAACACGATCACAGGCAGCATCTTGTTCAGCCATTCCGCCGGCAGATAATGCGCGACCACAGCGCCGGTCAGCGCGCCGACCAGGGTGCCGACGATGGCGTGCATCCACTGCCGGGGGTGGAACAGCTTGCGGCGGTAGAAGGTGAAGCTGGCCGTGGCCGAGCCGAAGGTCGAGCTGAGTTTGTTGGTGCCCAGCACCAGGTGCGGTGGCAGGCCGGCGGTGAGCAAGGCCGGGGTGGTCAACAGCCCGCCACCGCCGGCGATGGCGTCGATGAAACCGGCAATGAAAGCGACAAAGGCCAGGATGGCCAGGGTGGTAAGGTCAACGCTGAGTTCGAAAGGCATGGAATCGGCTTAATCGGCGGGGGCAGCAAAGGGCTGCGGGGAAGGGCCGGTATCTTACCTTTATCCAACTCTGGCTGCGACCTGGCTGGCCCCTTTTAGCTTGAACTGTTGCTGTGCCAACAGCGCAGCAGCAAATTGCGCCTGAAACACCCAAATCGTTGTAGGAGCGAGCTTGCTCGCGATGGACTGGAAAACGCCGCGTTTAGCCAGAAAGCGCGCGTTATCGTTGACGTTCATCGCGAGCAAGCTCGCTCCTACAAGGGGGGGCGGTGTTACAGGCCGAGGTCCGACAGGCTCGGGTGATCGTCAGGCCGACGGCCCAGCGGCCAGTGGAACTTGCGCTCGCTTTCCTTGATCGGCATGTCGTTGATGCAGGCGAAGCGCCGGGCCATCAGACCGTCCTCGTTGAACTCCCAGTTTTCATTGCCGTAGGAGCGGAACCAGTTGCCCGAATCGTCGTGCCATTCATAGGCATATCGCACGGCGATGCGGTTGTCGGTGAAGGCCCAGAGTTCCTTGATCAGGCGATAGTCCAGTTCCTTCGCCCATTTGCGCGTCAGGAAGCCCTTGGCTTCTTCTCGGTTGTTGGCGAACTCGGCGCGGTTGCGCCATTTCGTGTCCAGGGTGTAGGCCAGCGATACACGTTCCGGATCGCGGGAGTTCCAGCCATCTTCGGCCAGGCGCACTTTTTCGATGGCCGATTCACGGGTAAATGGCGGCAATGGCGGACGGACTTCGGCGTTAGACATTTCATGTCTCCTGGTAAGTTAAAGTTCAAACAAGTTGTCGGTACCTGATGTTGTACTTACAGGTCCAATAACTTTCGCGCCATGCATTGCGCATTATCGGCGGCACTGTAGTCACCCATGACAAGTGCGACGGTGATGGCTCCGTCGATCAGGATCAGCAGCTGCCTGGCCAGCATCTGCGGATCCTCGGCGCCATATTCGGTACACAGCTCGCACACGTAGTCGAGCAGCTTCTGTTTGTGGTCTTTGGCGACCAGGCGAACCGGGTCTTGCGGGTCGCCGGTTTCGCCGCTGGTGTTGATGAATGCACAGCCGCGGAAGCCTTCGCAGGCGAACCAGGCCTTGAGCACGGTAAACAGGTTGAGCAAGCGCTCGGCCGGGGTGGGTGCCTGGCCGACTTCGCTTCTGTACCAGTGCATCCAGCGTTGGTCCCGGCGTTGCAGGGCAGCGACGACCAGCTCCTCCTTGTTGGCGAAGTAGCGGTAGATACTCTTTCTGGAGACGCCGGCGGTTTTCACCAGGAGATCCATGCCAGTGGCGGAAATGCCACTTTTGTAGATCAACTTTTCGGTGACATCCAGGATGATGTCGCGGGTGTCATTGCTATTGATTTCGTTCATGCGGCCAACAGTAGAACGACCGTTCTCCTTGGTCAAATGTTATTTTTGCGGTGTTCATTAAAAAGCCTTCGCTGGCAAGCCAGCTCCTACAGGGTAGTGCGACCAAACTGTAGGAGCTGGCTTGCCAGCGAAGGCGTCCGATCAGACACCAACAAGACCCAAACCGAACGATGGTGTAAGCTCTCAAGCTCTTCGGATTCGACCCATTGCGAGCCCTATGCCGTCGCTTTTCAAACGCTCCCTGCTGCCCAAACTGCGCAGTTTTCCGCTGACCGCCGATGCCGTCACCATCCTCTCTGGCGCCGCCGAGTTCCGTCGTTGCCTGCTGGAAAAAATCGCCAGCGCCACCCAGCGCATCTATATCGTCGCGCTGTACCTGCAACAGGACGAGGCCGGCCAGGAAATTCTCGATGCCTTGCACGCAGCCAAACTGGCGCGTCCGCACCTGGACGTGGTGGTGGTCGTTGACTGGCTGCGCGCCCAGCGCGGGCTGATCGGTGCCGGCAAGCAGCCGGGCAACTCGGCCTGGTATCAGGAAATGACCCGCACCCGTGAAAGCGTCGTGCCGGTGTATGGCGTACCGGTGCAGACCCGCGAGCTGTTCGGCGTGCTGCACCTGAAGGGTTTTGTCATCGATGACTGCGTGCTCTACAGCGGTGCGAGCCTGAATAACGTCTACCTGCACCAGTTCGACAAGTACCGTTACGACCGTTACCACCTGCTGCACAACCGCGCCTTGGCCGACTCGATGCATCACCTGGTGCAACACGGCCTGGTGGCCTCCAAGGCGGTGCATCGGCTGGACCTGCCAAACCTGCCGACCACCCGCAGCCTGCGCAATGACATCGGCGACCTGCGTAGCCGCCTCAAGCACGCGGCCTACGACACCACCCAGGGCTCTACGGATAAAAGTGGATTGTCGGTCAGCCCGTTACTGGGCGTCGGCAAGAACAACCCGTTGAGTCGGGTGATCATCGAGCTGATCGCCAGCGCCCGGCATCAGCTGACCATCTGCACGCCTTACTTCAACCTGCCATTGGCGGTGACCCGGGAGATCAATCGGGCGCTGGCCAGGGGGGTGAAGATCGACATCGTGGTCGGTGACAAGACCGCCAACGATTTCTACATCCCGCCGAGCGAACCGTTCAAGGTGATTTCGGCGCTGCCGTATCTGTACGAGATCAGCCTGCGCCGTTTTGCCAAGCGGCATCAGCGCAACATCGACAGCGGCCAGTTGAACCTGCACCTGTGGAAGGACGGCGACAACACTTATCACCTCAAGGGCATGTGGGTCGATCAGCGCTACACCCTTCTGACCGGCAATAACCTCAACCCGCGAGCGTTCCGTCTCGACCTGGAAAACGCCTTGCTGATCGACGATCCGCACAACGAATTGCTGGAACCGCGTCGCACGGAGCTTGCGCAGATTTTCCAGCACACCCGGCGTATCGAGCGCTACCAGGACCTGCAAACCCTGCCGGATTACCCGGCGGGGGTGGCGAAGTTTCTCAAGCGGGTGAGCAGGGTGAGGGTAGAGCGGTTGCTTTACCGCATTCTTTAAGGCCGAAAAAAGCTTCGCTGGCAAGCCAGCTCCTACAGGGTTTAATGTCGATCTCATAATTTTGCGTCGACTCGGAACCCTGTAGGAGCTGGCTTGCCAGCGAAAGCGTCCGCCCAGACGCTACAACAACCCCAACTTTCCCCGCAACGTCGACAAATCCTCAGCCAGCGTATTCACCGGCCCAACCAACGCCTTGCGATCATTTTCCTTCACCTTGTCGTAAGTCTCGAAACCGCCATCCTGGGTTTTGTACTTCGCCAGGATCTTGTCCACCGTGGCAAAGTTCTTATCGACCTTGGCCACAAACGCCGAGTCCTGCTGCTCGATCTGCGCCCGGAACAGGTCGACGATCTTCTTCGCCCCGTCGATATTGCCCTGGAAGTCATAAAGGTCGGTGTGGCTGTAGCGGTCTTCCTCGCCGGAGATCTTGGTCGCGGCGACTTCTTCAAGCAGGGCCGCGGCGCCGCCGACGACTTTTTCCGGCGGGAAGGTCAGGCCGGCGACGCGGGTTTGCAGGTCTTCGACGTCCTTGTTCAAGCCATCGGAGAGTTCCCCCAGGCCCTGGGTGCTGTTTTGCGAGAACAGCGAGTACTCGATGCGGTGGAAGCCGGTGAAGTCTTCGGCTGTCACGCCTTTTTCGTGGTCGTCGACGCGGGAGTCGATCGAGGCATCGAGGTCACTGAACAGCTCGGCGATCGGCTCGATCGACTCGTAGTAGACGCGCGTCGGCGCATAGAGTTTTTTCGCGGTCGCCAGGTCGCCTTTTTTCACCGCGTCAGTGAACTGGCGGGTGTGGCTGGCCAGTTCATCCAGTTGCTCGGTGACGTAGATCTTGTAGTCCGAAATCGGCTGCACCAACTCCAGCGGCGCCGTTGCCGCGAATGCCGAAAGCGGGGAGTTGAGCAAGCCTAGGGTCAGCAATAACGCGAGTGGCGACTTTTTCATGGGGCGGTTCCGTCGGGGTTGTGGTGGTCAGATTGTTGTTTTGGCTTGTGTGGCTTCAAGCAGCGAGCGGCCCAGGAAATCCTGGTCACCGGTGACACCCGGCAGGGTGAAGAAGTATCCGCCGCCGACTGGCTTGAGGTATTCCTCCAGCGGTTCGCCGTTGAGTCGGGTTTGCACGGCAATGAAGCCTTTCTCCAGATCGGCCTGGTAACAGATGAAGAGCAGACCCATGTCGAGTTGGCCGTTCTTGTTTACACCGTTGGAATAGTTGAACGGCCGGCGCAGGATCAGGTTGGCCTGGCTCGCGGCGGTGCGCGGGTTGGCCAGGCGGATATGCGCGTCGAGCCGGGTCAGCTTGCCTTGGGGGTCCTTGCCATAGTCGGGGACTTGCGATTCATGCTGGCCGCCCATGGGCGCACCGCTGGCCTTGACCCGGCCCAGAATGCTTTCCTGTTCCTGCAGCGGCGTACGGTCCCAGCGCTCGACGAAGTTGCGGATAATCCGCACCGCCTGATAGCTGCCATTGGCCGCCCAGGCCGGCTCGTCGCTGCCGGGCTGAACCCAGACGATGCGGTCCATGGCTTGGGCATTGTTGGAATCGGGGTTGGCCGAGCCGTCGCGAAAACCCAGGAAGTTGCGCCCGCTCTGTGCCGGCATACCCGGTTTGGCCGGGGCCTGAGGCGGCACACTGCCTTCCTGCTTCCAGCGCACCAGGAGCAAGTCCGGCAGGTTTTTCACGATGTCACGCAGGGCGTGGATGTTGGTATCGGCGGTGTTGGCGCAGAACTGGATGCTCAGGTCGCCGTGGCAGCAATCGGCTTCCAGCGCATCGTTGGGGAAGCCGACCATCCGGATCAAACGCGTGGGCTTGACGTCGCTCAGGCCGAAACGCTCGTCGAACAGCGATGCGCCCACAGACACGGTGATGGTCAGGTTATCCGGCGTGACCACCGGCCCCAGGATCCCCGAATCGACCGGGGGCAGTTTCGGATCGACCTGGGTCACCGGGCCGCCCTTCATCAAAAAAGCAATGCGTTGGTTCAGGGTGCGAAACAGCCGCTCCAGGTCCTCGCGATCGCTGGCCAGCACTTCGAAGGCCACCAGCATGCCGGACGCCGGGCGTGGGGTGACGATGCCGCTCTGGTGTTTGCCATGGAAATCATGGCGGTCATGGGTGCGCTCGCTGCTGGGCGCCTCGGTCACTTGCGCGGGGCTGGCGGCCATGGCGGGGCAGCTCAAGGCTGCACCTGCCAGTGCGACACCGGCGGCGCCCATGCTCATCAGGACCCGGCGGCGCTGAAGGTTGAATTGCTCTGGATCGTTCATCTGAAAGTCGTCTTCTGCTTACAGGCCGGAAAGGCCAAGGGCGGGGTCTATGGCATCGAGTGCGGCGGCCAGTGCCTTGGCCTTGTCGGCGATCTGTTGGCGTTGTTCGGCGCTGACGCTGTCGTAGCTGGCATAACCGCCGCCGATCTTGAAGCCGTTGAGTTCGCCATCGAAGTCGGCCAGGGCACTGTCGATGTTTGCCAGCAGTGGCGCGGCGGATTTGCCCAGCAATGGGCGCAGCAGCTCGACCACTTTGCGGCTGGCATCAAGGTTGCCGGCGAAGCCGTTGAGATCGCTGTGGCTGTAACGCTCCTCTTCGCCCGTGTTGGCTCGCACCTGTGCGATGTTGTCGAGATTGCGTACCACGATGCTCACCAGTTGCTCCGGCGCCAGGGACTGGGCCAGTAACTGTTGCTTGAGCGCCGTGACGTCCGTATGCAGGCGCTGGGCAAGCGGTGCAAGGCCGTCGAGGTTGCGTTGCTCGAACAACGCATATTCGAGGCGATGGAAGCCCACGAAACCCGGATCCTGTTCGCGCTTTTCGAAGTAGTCCGCACGGGCGTTGATCGCGTTGTCCAATTGCCCCAGGCGTTGAGCGGCGGGCGCCAGTCTCTGATATGCAGCGCGCGCGGGCAGGTACAGCGCCTGCGCCTGTTCGAGGTCGCCGGCCCCAATGGCTTGCTCCAGCGCCGCGACGGCCTTGATCAGCGCCGTACCCTGACTGCTCAGGTACACGCGGTACTCCGACAGCGGCCCGACAAACGCCAGTAAGGCAGGCCCGGCCTTGGCGGCGGCTTCCGACGCCGCCGTCGGGGTAACGTGCAGCGTGCCGCGCGGGTTGCTCAGCAGGCCGCAAGTGATGGTGTAATCGCCGGGCAGCAGGTTGGCGTTGATCACCTGGCTCAGTCCCGGCGCGATGTTTTCCCGTTCCTCGATCACCAGCACACCGTCGAGGATTTCCCATTCGACGGCGCGATCGGAACGGTTGACGATGCGAAAGCTGGAACGCCCGGCCGGCACCGTCAGGGCGTTCGGCTCGCAGCTGTGGCCGGCAATGGTCACCAGCACCTGGTCATGGTTGGCCTGGCGTTCGCGCTTGGCCGCGGCCAATTGCGCGGCATAGTAGAACAGGCCGGCGGCGGCGATCATCACGATCACCGAACCGGCCACCGCCCAGCGCAAGGCTCGGGGTGGGGAGACCTGGGGTGGAGTTTGATCTGGCATGGTTGCCCTTACTGACTGGAAGCGGGGGAATGGACTAACCCTGTAGGAGCGAGCTTGCTCGCGAAAAACCATTGGGCGCCGTTGGAAATCTGGTTTGGCGCGTTATCGTTCACGACCATCGCGAGCAAGCTCGCTCCTACAGGGGCGCGGTGCAGGCATGAAGAACATGACCGCCGCCACCAGCAGATAAATCAGATAGGCCCCGAGGGTGCTGACGGTCGGGGCGTCCTGGTAACCGAACATCCCGGCCAGCACCGAGCCCAGTGGGCCGTCCATCGGCAGCGAGGTGCTGAAATCGAAGAGCACGGTTTGCCAGTGATTCCAGATCCCGGCCTCATGCAGCGCCTGCACCGAGTTGGCCAGGATTCCCGCCGCCACCACGAGGATGAACAGCCCGGTCCAGCGGAAAAACGCACCGAGATTGAGGCGCATGCTGCCGCTGTAAATCAGGAAACCGACGACGATGGCCAGCACCAGGCCGAGCAGGGCGCCCAAGGGTGCCGCCGGGCCTTCGCTTTGCTGGAACACCGCGAGCAGGAAAAACACCGTCTCCAGGCCTTCGCGGGCCACGGCGAAAAACACCATGGCGATCAGCGCGAACACCTGGTTCCGGGTGCCGGCCAACGCGTGATCGAGGGAAACGTGCAGCGAGTGCTTGATCGAACGCGCCACTTTGCGCATCCAGAACACCATGGAACTGAGAATGCCGACCGCTACCAAGCCGACCAGACCCTCAAACAGCTCCTGCTGCTTCTGCGGAAACTCGGCGCTGACCAACTCCAGGCCACCGCCCACCAACAGCGCGAGGGCGGCGGCGAGGAACACCCCGATCCACACCGCGGGCATCCATTGGCCGCGGCCGGTCTGCTTGAGATAACTGCCGATAATGCCGACGATCAACGCGGCTTCAATGCCTTCGCGCAGCATGATCAGGAAAGGAACGAGCATTCAGCACCGTGGGGAATTAGATAGGGTGCTAAGTTGTAACATAATGACACCCATTCCCATATGGGAGTGATTGACAGTTACCTGAACCTAAGCTGAACGATCTTGAAGATCTTCACGCTGGAGGTGGAGCCTTGGGTGTTGCATCAGGTTTTAGGCGCCGCTTTGTAGGGCGAGCTTGCTCGCGATGGTCGCCAACGATAACGCGTGCTGTCGATGGACGCGTTGCCCGGACGATCATCGCGAGCAAGCTCGCTCCTACAGGGTTTTGGTGCAGCTTGATCAGCCGTTACGATGCCGCAAACTACGCTCCATCCGCGCAATCCCTTCCTCCAGCAATGACCGCGGGCAGCCGAAGTTCAGGCGCACGAACTGTTTGCAGTCATCGCCGAAATCCAGGCCGGGGCTCAGACCGACCTTGGCCTGTTCGAGGAAGAACTGTTGCGGGTTATCCAGCCCCAGCGCTGAGCAATCGAGCCAGGCCAGGTAAGTGCTTTGCGGCACGTTCAGGGTGATGCCCGGCAAACGGCTGCGCACGGCGTCGACCAGGTAATCGCGGTTGGCCTGCAGGTAGTCTTTCAATGCGGCGAGCCACGGCGCGGCTTCGCTGTAGGCGACGCGGGTGGCTTCCATGCCCAGCGGGTTGACGCTGTCGACCATGCCGCAACGGGCATGATTGACCTTCTCGCGCAGGTGGCGGTCCTGGATGATCATGAACGAGGTCTTCATGCCGGCGATGTTGTAGGCCTTGCTGGCCGACATCAACGTGATGGTGCGCTGGGCGATTTGCGGGCTCAGGGACGCCATCGGCAAGTGCTGGCGACCGTCGAAGCACAGTTCGGCGTGGATCTCGTCGGAAATGATCCAGGCCTCGTTGGCCAGGCAGATGTCGGCAATGGCCAGCAGTTCTTCGCGGTCGAACGTTTTGCCCAACGGGTTGTGCGGGTTGCTCAGCAGCAGCGCGCCGCCGCCTTGCAGGGACTCGTTCAAGGTCGACAGTGGCGTGGCGTAGGTGCCGTCCGGCTGCGGGTCGAAGGTCAGTTCGACCTTGTTCAGGCCCCAATGGCCTGGCGCGTGACGCAGGGGCGGGTAGTTCGGCACTTGCACGACCACGTTCTGTGCCGGCTGTACCAGCGCCTTGAGCGCCATGTTGAAGCCCGACTCGACGCCCGGCAGGAAGATCAGCTCCTGCGGCTCGACACGCCAGGCGTACTTGTTCCACAAATCGGCCACGATGGCTTCGCGCAAATCGTCCTTGGCCATGCTGTAGCCGAGCAGCGGGTGTTCCAGGCGCTTTTGCAGGGCCTGGACGATCACCGGCGGCGCGGCGAAATCCATGTCGGCGACCCACATCGGCAGCACGTCGGCCGGGTAGCGGCTCCATTTGGTGCTGCCAGTGTCGTGGCGATCGAACACCTGATCAAAATCGAAAGTCATGCGCAAATCTCATAAAGGCCGGGTAATCATGGTGGCCATGATAAGCGCCAATCCCTGTGGGAGCGAGCGGGACCTGTAGGAGCTGCCGCAGGCTGCGATCTTTTGATCTTGCTTTAAAAAAATCAAAAGATCGCAGCCTCGCTGCACTCGGCAGCTCCTACAGGGGGCGCGTCGCCCGACGGTCGGTTCTCATGGTGAATTCGACAGCCTTGTCTAAAATTCAAGAGGCGGTAGCCAGACTGCCGCCACCGTGATTGTCCAGAAAAACCCGCCAAAGCAGCGGATTTCCACCTGATCAGGAGTGCACGATGGACCTCAGCCGTCGTCAGTTCTTCAAGGTCGCCGGTATCGGCCTTGCAGGCTCGAGCCTGGGCGCGTTGGGCATGGCCCCGACTGCCGCCTTCGCCGAGCAGGTGCGCCACTTCAAGCTCGCCCACACCCATGAAACCCGTAACACCTGCCCGTATTGCTCGGTCGGTTGCGGGTTGATCATGTACAGCCAGGGCGATACTGCCAAGAACGTCGCGCAAAACATCATCCATATCGAAGGCGACGCCGACCACCCGGTCAACCGCGGCACCCTGTGCCCCAAAGGCGCAGGTTTGCTCGACTTCATTCACAGCCCCGGCCGCCTGCAATACCCGCAGGTGCGCAAGCCCGGCAGCAGTGAGTGGACGCGCATTTCCTGGGATGAAGCGCTCGATCGCGTCGCCGACCTGATGAAGGCCGACCGCGACGCCAACTTCATCGAGAAGAACGACCAGGGCCAGACGGTCAACCGCTGGCTCACCACGGGTTTTCTCGCGGCATCGGCGGCGTCCAACGAAGCGGGCTACATCACCCACAAGGTGGTGCGAAGCCTCGGCATGCTGGGGTTCGATAACCAGGCGCGTGTCTGACACGGCCCGACGGTGGCAAGTCTTGCCCCGACGTACGGCCGTGGAGCCATGACCAACCACTGGACCGATATCGCCAACGCGAACTTGGTCCTGGTGATGGGCGGCAACGCAGCAGAAGCGCACCCATGTGGCTTCAAATGGGTGACCGAAGCCAAGGCGCACAACAAGGCGCGGCTGATTGTGGTCGACCCGCGTTTTACCCGGACCGCCTCGGTGGCCGATTATTACGCGCCGATCCGCACCGGTACCGACATCGCCTTCATGGGCGGGTTGATCAATTACCTGCTGACCGAGGACAAGATCCAGCACGAATACGTGCGCAACTACACCGACGTATCGTTCATCGTCAAGGCCGGCTATGGCTTCGAGGACGGGATTTTCAGTGGCTATGACGCGGCCAAGCGTACGTACACGGACAAGTCCGGCTGGGGCTATGAACTCGGTGAAGACGGTTTTGCCAAAGTCGACCCGACCTTGCAGGACCCGCGCTGCGTCTATCAACTGATGAAGCAGCATTACAGCCGTTACAACATCGAACTGGCGAGCCAGATTTGCGGCATGCCGGTCGATGCGATGCAGAA
Organism: Pseudomonas sp. PLMAX; assembly: GCF_046042685.1. NCBI lineage: Bacteria > Pseudomonadati > Pseudomonadota > Gammaproteobacteria > Pseudomonadales > Pseudomonadaceae > Pseudomonas > Pseudomonas sp. PLMAX. Next base: position 3,537,620 of record NZ_CP064949.1, read on the forward strand.
AATCTGGGAGGAGATCGCCACTTGCTCGACGCCGGGCAAGACCATGACCATCCTCTATGCCCTGGGTTGGACCCAGCACTCGATTGGCGCGCAGATCATCCGCAGCGCGGCGATGGTGCAACTGTTGCTGGGCAACGTCGGCATGCCGGGCGGGGGCGTGAATGCCTTGCGCGGGCATTCCAACATTCAGGGCCTGACCGACCTGGGCCTGTTGTCCAACGCGCTGCCGGGTTATCTCACGCTGGCCGGCGATGCCGAGCAGGACTACAACGCCTACATCCTCAAGCGCACGCAGAAACCGCTGCGGCCCGGGCAACTGTCCTACTGGCAGAACTACAGCAAATTCCACGTGAGCCTGATGAAAGCCTGGTACGGCGCCAATGCCACACTGGAAAATAATTGGGCGTACGACTATCTGCCGAAACTGGACATTCCCAACTACGACATCCTCAAGGTGTTCGACCTGATGGGCCAGGGCAAGGTCAACGGCTATATGTGCCAGGGCTTCAACCCGATTGCGGCGTTGCCGGACAAGAACCGCGTGATGGCCGCGCTGGCCAAGCTCAAGTGGCTGGTGGTGATGGATCCGCTGGCCACCGAAACCTCGGAGTTCTGGCAAAAGGTCGGGCCATACAACGACGTCAACAGCGCCGACATCCAGACCGAAGTGATTCGCCTGCCCACCACCTGTTTTGCCGAGGAAGACGGCTCGCTGGTCAACAGCAGTCGCTGGTTGCAATGGCACTGGAAGGGCGCCGACGGCCCTGGGGAGGCGTACACCGACATCCGTATAATGAGCGAGCTGTTCCTGCGCCTGCGCCAGCGCTATCAGGCCGATGGCGGGGCCTATCCCGACCCGCTGCTGAAACTGTCGTGGCCGTACAAGGTGCCCGACGAACCGTCACCGGAAGAACTGGCCAAGGAGGTCAACGGCTACGCTGTCACCGACTTTACCGACGCCACGGGGGCGCTGATCAAGGGCAATACGCAACTGGCCGGGTTCGGCCAGCTCAAGGACGACGGCGGCACGGCGTCCGGTTGCTGGATTTTCTGTGGCAGCTGGACCGAAACCGGCAATCAGATGGCCCGGCGCGACAACAACGACCCCTATGGCATGCACCAGCACCAGGGTTGGGCCTGGGCCTGGCCGGCGAACCGGCGGATTCTCTACAACCGCGCTTCGGCCGACCCGCAAGGCAAGCCCTGGGACGAGAAAAAGCGCCTGGTGTGGTGGAACGGCAAAGCCTGGGCCGGTACCGATGTACCGGACTTCAAGGCTGACGTAGCGCCGGAAGCGGGGATGAATCCATTCATCATGAACCCCGAAGGCGTGGCGCGGTTCTTCGCCGTCGACAAGATGAACGAGGGCCCATTCCCCGAGCACTACGAGCCGTTCGAGACACCGATCGGCATCAACCCGCTGCACCCGCAGAACAAGAAAGCCACCAGCAACCCGGCGGCGCGGATCTTCGATTCGGTCTGGGACACCCTCGGCGTGGCCAAGGACTACCCGTACGCCGCCACCAGCTACCGGCTGACCGAGCATTTCCACTTCTGGAGCAAGCACTGCAAGCTCAACGCGATCTCCCAGCCCGAGCAGTTCGTCGAGATCGGCGAAGTGCTGGCCAGGGAAAAAGGCATCGTCGCCGGCGACCGGGTGCGGGTCAGCAGCAAGCGTGGCTTCATCGAAGCGGTGGCGGTGGTGACCAAGCGGATTCGTCCGCTGCAGGTCAACAACCAGGTGGTGCACCAGATCGGTATCCCGTTGCACTGGGGCTTCACCGGGCTCACGCGCCACGGCTACCTGACCAACACCCTGGTGCCGTTCCTCGGCGATGGCAACACCCAGACCCCGGAATCCAAGTCATTCCTGGTCAACGTGGAGAAAGTCTAAATGGCCAGCCAAGACATCATTGCCCGCTCGGCCACCACCACCGTGCCCCCATCGGTACGCGACCAGGAGGAAGTCGCCAAGCTGATCGACACCACCAAGTGCATTGGCTGCAAGGCCTGCCAGGTCGCCTGCTCGGAATGGAACGAGCTGCGCGACGAGGTCGGCCACAACCTTGGTACCTACGACAACCCCCAGGACCTGACTGCAGAAACCTGGACCCTGATGCGTTTCACCGAGCACGAAACCGACGCCGGCAACCTCGAATGGCTGATCCGCAAGGACGGCTGCATGCACTGCGCCGAACCCGGTTGCCTGGCCGCGTGCCCCAGTCCCGGGGCGATCATCAAGCACGCCAACGGCATTGTCGATTTCAACCAGGATCACTGCATCGGCTGCGGCTACTGCATCACCGGTTGCCCGTTCAACATTCCGCGCATCTCGCAAAAGGACCACAAGGCTTACAAATGCACCCTGTGCTCGGATCGGGTGGCGGTGGGGCTGGAACCGGCCTGCGTGAAAACCTGTCCGACCGGCGCCATCGTGTTCGGCTCCAAGCAGGACATGAAGGAACACGCCGCCGAACGCATCGTCGACCTCAAGAGTCGCGGCTTCGACAACGCCGGGCTGTACGACCCTGCCGGTGTCGGCGGCACTCACGTGATGTATGTGTTGCACCACGCCGACACGCCGAAGCTGTACGCCGGCCTGCCGAGCGATCCAGTGATCAGCCCGTTGGTCGATCTGTGGAAAGGTGTGAGCAAACCCCTGGGCCTGTTGGCCATGGGGCTGGCGGTCCTGGCCGGCTTTTTCCACTACGTGCGTGTCGGGCCACAAGTGGTCGAGGAGGATGAACTGCCGCCGCGGGGCGATCCTGCCGTACATGAAGTCGATCCGACGGTGCACACCTATGATCCGAAGCGGGAGGACAGGCCATGATCCGCAAACAGATCCTGCGCTATACCGCCAACCAGCGCACCAACCACTGGCTGGTGGCGATCCTGTTTTTCATGGCGGGGCTGTCCGGGCTGGCGCTGTTTCATCCGGCGCTGTTCTGGCTGAGCCACCTGTTCGGCGGCGGGCCCTGGACGCGCATCCTGCACCCGTTCATGGGCGTGGTGATGTTCGTGCTGTTCCTCGGGTTGGTGGTGCAGTTCTGGCGCGCCAACTACTTCATCGACAACGATCGCCTGTGGCTGCGGCGCATCGACCGGGTGATGAAAAACGAAGAGGAGGGCGTGCCTCCCATCGGCAAGTACAACCCCGGGCAGAAGCTGCTGTTCTGGACTTTACTGCTGTGCATGTTGGGACTGCTGTTCACGGGGCTGGTGATCTGGCGCGCGTATTTCAGCGAGTACTTCGGCATCACCACGATTCGCTGGGCGATGCTGCTGCACGCGCTGGCGGGTTTCGTGCTGATCCTCTGCATCATCGTGCACATCTACGCCGGCATCTGGATCAAGGGCTCGGTCAACGCCATGCTGCATGGCTGGGTCAGCCGCGCCTGGGCCAGGAAACATCACGAACTCTGGTACCGCGAAGTGACCCGTGACGACGAGCGTCCGCGTCCCGACCCACCGCTGGGCAAAAAAGGATAACGATTTGGCCACCATCCTGGAGCCGGGACAGATCGAAGCGGCGGCGACATCGCCGCCGTTTCTGCACCTTCCACCGCAAAACCTGTTCGCCTTGCGCGCGCTGCGCCTGGAGCGCCTTGCCGAAGGGCATCCGCTGGCCGATTACCTGCGCCTGGTCGCGGGGTTGTGCAACGTACAGCAGCAGCTGATGGACGATCCACCCGCGGCGGCAGTGCCGGACCCGCAACGCATCCGCCTGTGCCTGGAGCATGGCCTGCCGCCGTTTGCCGCCGACAGCCTGGTGCGCGAGGACGCGTGGCTGGCGTATCTGCAGGGGCTGTTGCAGCACTATCAGCCACCGCCACAACCGGCGGTGGAAAACGCCGTGGCCACCTTGCGTGAGGCCAACGTCGGGCAACTCAAGGCCTGGGCCATTGCCCTGGTCAGCGGGCAGTTCGCCTTGCTGGCGGCGGCGCTGGTGCCATTTCTGGGTGCCGCCTTGCAAGTCGCCTGGAGCCATTGGTTGCTGAGTACAAAGGACCTCACGTTGAAACCCGGCAACAGCCTCAACCAATGCCCGGCTTGCGGTTCACCGGCCATGGCCGGGGTGATCCGCCATCGCGGCAAATACAACGGCTTGCGCTACCTGGTGTGCTCGCTGTGTGCCTGCGAATGGCATGTGGTGCGGGTCAAGTGCGTGTATTGCGAGCAGAGCAAAGGCTTGCAATACGTGAGCCTCGACAGCGACCGCCACGCCGCGGACAAGGCACCGCTGCGCGCGGAAACCTGCCCTGGTTGCCACAGTTATCTCAAGCAGCTTTATCTCGAATGCGACGCCGAAGCCGAAGCCTTGTCCGCCGACCTGAGCAGCCTGATCCTCGACATGCGCCTGGAGCAGGAGGGCTTTGTGCGTCCTGCGCCCAATCTGTTGCTGGCACCCGGGGGCGACTGAAGCGAGCGTCTACACTCAGGCGGTCAACCTTTGCCGGAGCGCCTGATGTCCGCCCGATCTGCCAGCCAAGCCTTGCGATTGCCTTCGATCGACAGCCTGCTCCGCCATCCGGCCTGCCAGTCGCTGGCCGAACGTTATGGGCGCGACGCCTTGCTCGCCAGCCTGCGCCAGTTGCTCGATGATTTGCGCGAACCGGTCCTGGCAGGACTTCTCAACGAGGTCGAACTTACCCCGCACGTGTTGGCGGGCAGGGCGGGCGAGCGTCTGGCCAGCCAGCACCGCAGCCACGTGCGCCGGGTGTTCAACCTCACCGGCACGGTCCTGCACACCAACCTGGGCCGCGCTTTGTTGCCGGAGGAAGCCATCGACGCCGTGCGAATGGCCGCGCGCTATCCGTTAAACCTGGAATTCGACCTGGACAGCGGCAAGCGCGGCGACCGCGACGACCTGATCGAGGGCCTGATCCGCGAGCTGACCGGCGCCGAAGCGGTGACCGTGGTCAACAACAATGCCGCCGCGGTGCTGCTGACCCTCAACAGCCTGGGCGCCCGCAAGGAAGGCATCATCTCCCGGGGCGAGCTGATCGAAATCGGCGGCGCCTTTCGCATCCCTGACATCATGGCGCGGGCCGGAGTGAAACTGGTCGAGGTCGGCACCACCAACCGCACCCACGCCCGCGACTACGAAGCCGTCATCGGCCCGCGCAGCGGCTTGATCATGCGGGTGCATGCGAGCAACTACAGCATCGAGGGTTTCACCACCCGGGTGCCGACCGCCGAGCTGGCGCAACTGGCGCACCAACATGGCTTGCCGCTGCTCGAAGACCTCGGCAGCGGCAGCCTGCTGGACCTGACCCGCTGGGGCTTGCCGGCCGAACCAACGGTGCGCCAGGCCCTGCTCGATGGTGCGGACATCGTCACCTTCAGCGGCGACAAGTTGCTCGGTGGCCCGCAAGCCGGGTTGATTGTCGGGCGCAAGGCGTTGATCACGCGGATCAAGAAAAACCCGCTCAAACGTGCGCTGCGGGTCGACAAGCTGACTCTGGCAGCACTCGAAGCGGTGTTGGGGCTGTACCGCAACCCGGATCGACTGGCTGAGCGCCTGCCGAGCCTGCGCCTGCTGACGCGTCCGCAGGCCGACATCCTCGCCCAGGCTGAACGTCTGCAACCGTCATTGGCACGGGTGTTGGGCGCTCATTGGAGTGTCAGCGCAGTGCCGGCGCTGGGCATGATCGGCAGCGGCAGCCAACCGGTGGCGCGCTTGCCCAGTGCCGCGCTGTGCCTGCGCCCTTTAACCTCCAAACGTCTGCGCGGGCGAAGCCTGCTTGGGCTCGAAGAAGCGCTGCGCGCCTTGCCGATCCCGGTGCTCGGGCGCATCGACGACGACGCCTTGTGGCTGGACCTGCGGCAACTGGACGACGAACTGGCCTGGCTGGCGCAACTCGATCAATTGCAGGTGACCTGAGATGATCGTCGGCACTGCCGGGCACATCGACCATGGCAAGACCGCATTGCTCGAGGCACTGACCGGGCAGGCCGGTGATCGACGCCGCGAAGAGCGCGAACGCGGCATGACCATCGACCTCGGCTACCTTTACGCCGCCCTCGAGCCGGGCGCGGCCCTCACCGGTTTTATCGACGTACCCGGGCATGAACGCTTCACCCACAACATGCTCGCCGGCGCACAGGGCATCGACCTGGTGTTGCTGGTGGTAGCCGCCGACGACGGCGTGATGCCGCAGACCCGGGAACACCTGGCCATCGTCGAACTGTTGGGCATTCCCCGCGCACTCGTGGCGATCAGCAAATGCGACCGGGTCGAAGCAGATCGAGTGCAAGAGGTACGCGAGCAAATCCAGTCCTTGCTGGCGCCCGGGCCCTATGTCGATGCACCGTTGATCACGCTGTCGAGCGTGACCGGGCAGGGCATCGACACCCTGCGCCAGGCTTTGCTCGATGCCCAGCGTGAGGTGCGGCAACGCAGCCTCGCTGGTGGCTTTCGCCTGGCGATCGATCGGGCATTCAGCGTCGCAGGCGCCGGGATCGTGGTCACCGGCACGGCGCTGTCCGGCGAGGTGGCGGTGGGCGATACGCTGTTGCTCGGTCCCCTCGGCAAACCCGTGCGGGTGCGTGGCCTGCATGCACAGAATCAAGCCGCCGAACGTGCGACCGCAGGACAGCGCGTTGCCTTGAACCTGAGCGCGGATCGCCTGGCGCTGGAGCAGATTCATCGCGGCCAGTGGCTGTCGACGCAGTGGCTGTACGCACCGACGCAGCGCCTGGATATCGACCTGCGGTTGTTGCCCGGGGAGCCTCGCGCCTTCGAGCATTTTCAACCTGTGCATGTGCATATCGGCACTCAAGACGTGACCGGGCGCGTGGCCCTGCTGGAGGGCTCCAGCCTGGCGCCGGGTGAGCGGATGTTCGCGCAGATCCTGCTCAATGCGCCGGTGCAGGCCGTGAAGGGCGATCCGCTGATCCTGCGTGACCAGAGCGCGCAACGGACCCTGGGCGGCGGTCGAGTGCTCGATCCGTTCGCACCGAGCCGACAACGGCGCAGTCCCGAGCGACTGGCGCAGCTACAGGCGTTGCGGGCGAGCACTGGCCTGGAAGCCGTCATGCCGACACTGCTGGCCAACAGTGACAGCGGGCTTGACCTGCAACGCCTGGAACGCCAGTTCAACCATCCGCGGGCAAACTGGGTGCTGCCGGATGACGTGCGCCTGATCGACACCCGCCAGGGTCCGCTGTTGTTCAGCGCCGGCCGCTGGCAGGCCTTGAAAGCGCAGGTGCTGGAACATCTGGCGCGCTTTCACCAATTGGAGCCGGACCAGATGGGGCCGGACCGCGATCGCCTGCGTCGATTCAGCGGCACGGCACTCGATCGCCCGTCCTTCATCAGCCTGCTCGACGAATTGCTGGCCGATGGGGTCATCACTACCAGCGGGCCATGGCTGCATCTGCCCAGTCATCAAGTGCGTTTGAGTGAAGAGGACGAAGCCCTTTGGCAACAGTTGCAGCCGCGGTTCGACGCCGCCGGGTTCAATTCGCCGTGGGTGCGCGAACTGGGTCATGATGAGGCCACCGTGCGCTTGCTGTTGCGCAAGATGGCCCGGCTGGGGCTGCTGCATCAAGTGGTCCGCGACCTGTTTTACACCGATGCGGTGATCCGGCGATTGGCGGCTATGCTCATGCAACTGGCCGAGGATAACCCGGTGATCCAGGTGTCGGCGTTTCGCGATGCGGTGGGACTGGGGCGCAAGCGCAGTATCCAGATTCTCGAATATTTCGATCGGCTCGGGCTGACCCGGCGTTTTGGCGACAGGCGCCACATCCGCCCGGACAATGCCCTGGCCCGGTCCACGGATCATTGATTTTTTGGAAGGTAATCGCGCCCGGTGGCGCGGCCGGGCTTCAAACCCGGTTGGGGACGGCATCCGTTCCCGGGCAGGTTCGACTCCGGCTACCTTCCGCCAGTTTCCCTGGCTCGCGCAAAACTTTGGGGTGAGCATCCAGCGCTAGCCAAGTTGGCTTATTTTAGCGGAGTAAACTGTCGAGGTAGAGCGTATGTGCAAGCTCCAGCCGGCATATCGGCATATCCTCGAAACGATTTCCAGGCCGAATCCATATCCCGCAACTGATTCAACTTCAGTGAGTGTATTTGAAATAACCAGGCTGTTCTGGTTGGCGGCAATCAGCAGGCGCTGTCCGCCGTGCTGGATGGCGTTGTTGATGAGGTTGTGAATCAAGCTTTTCAGCAGTATTGGGTCGGCGCTGATCATCAGGTCCTGTTTTACCTGAAGCTGGACACTCATCGAGTCGATTTTCGGTTGGTGTCGCAGCAGTGCGTCGTTCAGCAGTTGTTGTAGATTAATGTTGGCGCATTTTTGACCGATCTTCTCGCGGCTTAGACAAAGGAACAGTTCAATCAAATCTTCCATGTCTCTTGATGCCTGCTGCAGGCGTTCAAGATTGCGCGCCTTTTTTATCTCGTCGCAGCCGGGCAATTTAATGACAGCCAGGGAGTTTCTGATAATGCTCAGCGGAGTTCTTAACTCATGGCTCACATGTCGGGTGAAGGCTTGCTCTCTATCCAGTGTATTTTCCAGGCGTTCAAGTGCTCCACTGATCACTCGGCTTAGAACACCTACTTCATCCTTGCGATGATTGCTTTCGAGCTGTTTGGTCTTGAGGGGGTGTCGGGACAGATCCTTGGCTAACTGCACAACCGGCGCGGATATGATTCGCGCCATGACAATCGCAACTACTGCGCCCGCTATTATAATGAGTCCGGCCAGTGCCCAGAGCAGACTGATTGTTGTTGGCGCAAAGCTGTCCAGGGAACTCATTTTGGACTCGTCAAGTATCATGTAGATCTTGTTGGCTGTGCCCGGCATTTTTTTGATGAGAACGTGCGTATCGCCGATTTCGTGCAGTCCCTCGCTTAGTGGTTTGGCAAAGTCTGGCAATTCGAGGCTATCCCCCCAGAACGTCTGCAGATAACTTGTATTGGGTAACGGTGTAGCGCTTGCGTCTTGCACGTACTCGCGCTCAAACGCCTCAAATTCACGCTTCAGGTAATGTTTGACGATGTAGTCCTCTGTCATCGAGATCGAGGCCCAGATCAACACGCTGTAGATGATCGCAACGAGGGTAGAAAAGGGGATCAGTATGGAGAGGATCCGGACAAAAAAGGAATTAGTGGGGGATCGCAAGCCGGTATCCTTTTCCGTGGAGGGTGACCAGTGAGTGATCCAGGTTCAGCTTGGCGAGTAGCCGTCTGAGGCGGTAGATGTGGGTGCGCAGTGGGTCGCTCTCGGGTGGGTCTGAATCAGGCCATATCGCGAGTTCAAGCTGTCTTCTGCTGAGGGGGCCGGGAGCTGCCTCGACAAGCATCTTCAATATTCGAAACTGTATATCGGGAAGTTGGGTCCGCAGCTCTCCACGACTGACCATGAACGTTGCTTCAGTCAACTCCAGGTCCCCGCACATTATCGGAGTCGAACGCGGCCCGGGTCGTTGCCGGCGTAATAATGCGTTGATCCTGAGCCTGAGTTCTTCAGGTTCAAATGGCTTCACCAGATAGTCGTCAGCACCCGCCTCGAACCCGTCCCGCTTGTCAGCCAAGGTGTCGCGGGCCGTCAGGAATATGATGGGCACGGTATTGCCTTGTTCCCGGATCCGCCTGCAGGTGTCGAACCCGTTCAGTCGCGGCATCGTGACATCCAGAATGATGGCGGCGTAATGATTGGACTTCAACAATTCCAGGCAGGATCGCCCATCGTAGGCATGATCTATATCGATTTCGAACTCCGAAAGATAGTCGCATAGTGTGCCGGCCAACGCGACGTCGTCTTCAACCAATAATATTTCATGCATGGACAATGCTCGCGTTAATGCTTGTCAGGCATTGTACTGAGTAAAGTGTGAACCGATTGTGAATGTGATAATCCGTTCACACGGGGCCGTGTAATGTTGGCTGCATGAATACATTACTGTTTCCCCGTTACCTGATATCTGGTTTGACTGCGACAACAGTGCATTTTGCACTCTTGCTCCTTCTAGCGCCAGTTTTCGGCGGGTTGCTCAGTAGCACCATTGGCGCGATAGCGGGCGCTGTCGTCAACTACTGGATCCTCAAGGCCTGGGTGTTCCGCAACAGAACAGCCCGGCCCGTCAACTACGCGGCTTTGTGTGTAGTGAGTGTTGCCTTCAATGCACTGTTCATGGCCGTGATTTTAAGGCTGGGGGCAGGTGTATTGCCCGCCCAGATACTGTCTTCTCTGCTGGTAATGATCGTAAATTTTACAATTTCTAACAATTGGATATTCAAATATGCAGCAACCACACTCAAGTAGCCCGCCTTGTTATGACTTGACGGTAATTATTCCTTGTTTTGAAGAAGAAGATGTATTGCCGATATTTCATCGGCGAATCACTGATGTAGTGCGTGAATTAAACATGCGAATCGGACTGCTTTATGTAAATGATGGCAGTGCGGATAACACCTCTGATCTGCTTGATGAGTTTGCGCGCGAACCGGATGTGCGTTGTTTACACCTGAGTCGAAACTTTGGCAAGGAGGCCGCCATGTGGGCGGGAATGGAACACGCAAACGCTCGTGCCATTATCTTCATCGATGCGGATCTCCAGGATCCTCCAGAGTTGATCCCTTCAATGATCGTGCATTGGGTGGCGGGTTACGACGTTGTCAATATGCAGCGCAGAAAGCGTGACAGTGATTCCTGGCTGAAACGAACAACCGCTACTGCCTACTATCGGATCATGCGTGTATTGGTGAAGGATTTCTCTTTCCCCTCGCAAGTCAGCGATTTCCGGCTGTTAGGCAGCGCGCCGCTGGCAGCGCTCATCGAACTGAAGGAAAGGTCTCGGGTTCTGAAAGGGCTGGCCGGGTGGATTGGGTTCAAGAGTATTTGTTTGCAATATGATCGCGAGGGTAGGGAAGCGGGAAAGACCAAGTGGAATATGCCAAACCTCCTGGGTCTGGCCATCGACTCTTCACTTTCATTTTCACACAGCCCGCTGCGCTGGTTCAGCTATTGCGCCGCCCTGGTCATGACGATGTCCGTTATCGCTTTTGTCGGTGCCTTGTTAACGGGCAATGTGGGTTATGAGAACTTCATCCTTGTTGTACTGGCATTGATGACTTGCGGTATCGCCTTGGTTGGGGAGTATGTCGGGATTCTGAAAGTGGAGGCAAAGGGCAGGCCGCATTATTTTCTGAGAAAGTCGACTTCCCGGATTGCGGATAGTGCCCTGCGGGAGCGGTCGGCATGACTCAGGTTGATCAGAACCGCTTGTTATGGTTGATCCTGGTTGCCATCTGTCTTGCCAGGCTGGCGGGATTGGCGTTTTACCCGTTGATGGATACGTCGGAGGCGCGTTATGCGGAGGTCGCTCGCAAGATGGTGACCCTCGATGACTGGATCACCCCGATGTTTGATCATGGCGTTCCGTTCTGGGGTAAGCCACCCCTGTCGTTCTGGACCCAGGCGCTGAGCATGAAAATTCTGGGTGTGGGTGAGTTTGCCAGCCGTTTTCCTGCCTGGCTCATTCACGTCGCAACCTGTGCGGTGATCCTGAAGTTCTGTCGCGAAGAGCGCGACCTGAGGACAGGTTTGATCGCTTCGATCATCTATTCCAGTTGCGCGCTCGGCTTTATAGCGAGTGGGGTTGTCCTGACTGACCCTGCGCTGAGTTTCGCCATGGTGATTTCTGCGTATGGCTTGTGGAGAGGGGTTACTTATCATGACCTGACCTGGGCCAGAATCGGGTTTATAGGCTTGGGTTTGGGCATGTTGGCCAAAGGCCCCTTATCCATTGTTCTGGTGGGTATGCTGGCAATGGTGTGGGCGGCTTCGACTCGGAACTGGAAACGTTTTCTTCATCTACCCTGGTTGTCCGGCTTGATTCTGCTGGCCGCGGTGTCTGTGCCTTGGTATTACCTGGCTGAAAACAAGACCCCGGGATTCTTGAATTACTTCTTTGTTGGGGAACACTGGAGTCGATACGTCATTTCGAAATGGCAGGGTGACCTTTATGGCAGTGCCCATGCAGAAACATTAGGGACGATCTGGATATATCTGATCGGTAGTCTGTTTCCATGGACGCTCTGCCTGTGGATGCTGCACAAGGCGCGCAATCGCTATGGCTGGAACCCTGATTTCTACACCTTCCTTTGGGGATGGGCGCTGGCAACCCCGCTGTTTTTTACCTTGGCGGGCAATATCCTCTGGACCTATGTGTTGCCTGCATTACCCGCCTGGGCCATCTTGTTGGCCGAGAGCATTTCAATGTACAAGCGCCAGACCATCATCTACCTGTTGTCAGCTTGCCTGCCAATAACGGGTGGGGCCCTGGTGCTGCAAGGGTCCCTGAGTGAAAGGCCGCAGAACCAGCGGGAGATCGTCAGCCTGTGGAACGAGCACAGTGCGGATGCGCCCGGAGAGTTGTTCTACCTGGACAGAAGATCCTACTCGGCAGAATTCTACAGTGCCGGTGCTGCCAGGCGCGTTGGAAGTATCGACGCGTTGCCTGGCGATGGCAGGTTTTACCTCTCCTTGCGCTTGCGCAACCTGTCCGAGGGATTGTTGCAAGAGCGCGGTTGTGAGGAATTGGGGCAGGCGAATGAGAGCCTGCTGCTCAGGTGTGGTCTGTAGGATCAGGTCGCTCGCTGCTCATTGCATCACATACCGCCCCGGTGCCGGTTCCAGCGCCGGGTATTGCGCATTGCCGGCGCTCGGTACCGATGCTTCGCGTTCTCCGGCATGCTCGGCCAGCCAGGTGAACCAGTCATTCCACCAGCTACCGGAATGCTGCTCGGCATTGTTGAACCAGGTGTCCGGGTCTTGCGTCAGGTGGTCGTTGGTCCAGTAGTGGCGTTTTTCCCTGGCGGGTGGGTTGATCACCCCGGCGATATGCCCCGAGGCGCCGAGAACGAAGCGTTTGCTGCCGCTGAGCAACCCGGTGCTGGCATAAGCGCTCTTCCAGGGCACGATGTGGTCGTCATGGGTGGCGAGGATGTAGGCCGGCGCATCGATGGCGCGCAGGTCCAGCTTCACCCCGCAGCAGTCCAGTTCGCCGGATTTCAGGTCGTTCTGCAAATAGGTGTGGCGCAGGTACCAGCAGTACATCGGCCCCGGCAGGTTGGTGCTGTCGTTGTTCCAGAACAGCAGGTCCAGCGCGTTCGGTTTCTGGCCCTTGAGGTACTTGTCGACGTTGTAGTTCCACCACAGATCGTTCGGGCGCAGCAGCGAGAAGGTGTTGCCCATGTCCTCGCCCTTGAACAGGCCGATGGGGCCGTCGATTCCGCCGATGGTGCGTTCGCGGTGGGCCACCAGTTGTTCGTCGACGAAGATGTCGATGGGGCCGGTGTCGAGGTAATCGAGGAAGGTGGTCAACAGGCTCACGCTGGCGATGGCCTTGTCGCCACGTGCCGCCAGGACCGCCAGCGCCGAGCTGAGCAGCGTGCCGCCGATGCAGAACCCCACGCAGTTGGGGCGCTCTTGGCCACTGATTTCGCGGGTCACTCGCAGGCCCTTGATGATGCCATTCTCGATCAGGTCGTCCCAGGTGGTGCCGGCGTGGGCCTGGTCGAAGTTGCGCCACGACATCAGGAACACCGGATGGCCTTGCTGCAACAGATGGCGAACCATCGAGTTGTCCGGGCGCAGGTCGAGGATGTAGTACTTGTTGATGGACGGCGGCACGATGAAAACCGGGCGTTGATACTGGGTTTCGGTTTGCGGGTGGTACTGGATCAGCTGGAACAGTTCATTTTCGAATACGACTTTTCCAGGGGTGCTGGCCAGGTCTTCACCGACCTTGAAGGCACCGCTGTCGCACTGGCGCATCTTGCCTTCCTGCAGGTCGCTCGCCAGGTGCAACAGGCCCGTGAGCAGGCTGCCACCGCGGGTATCGACGACGCGCTGCAGGGCATCGGGATTGCTCGCCAGAAAGTTGCTGGGCGCGCCGGCGGCAATGGCTTGCTCCACCAGATACAGCAGGCGCTGGCGCGGTTTTTTGTCCTTGATCGGCAACTGGTCGAGCAGTTTGAGCAAAAACCCGGCGTTGAGCAGGTAGAACGCGGCGAGGGAGCCAAACAGTGGAGTGCTCCAGTTGCCGCTGGCGAAACGTCGATCATCGAAGGTGAACGGCTGTCCGGTCAGCAGCTGCTGGCCGAGTCCGGCCCATTGCGCTTGATAGTCGGACTGAAGGCTGTCCAGGGTTTCCCGGGGCAAGTCGAACCAGTCGTTGTACGGCTGCCCGGTAAACCAGGGATTGCTGCTGACCCAGAGGCGTAATTGTTGCACTGCAAAGGAGGCGACGAACGGGATCTGGCCAGACCAGAAAGTGTTGAAGTTTTGCGTGTTGTTGTCCATGGAGCTCCTTGCCCGCAGAGAAAGAACGGGCAGTATTGTTTTGCGCTGCAAGAAGCGGAGTGTTGGGCATTGGCGAGCGTTGCGGAAGTGTTGCGGGGTGACTGTTCGGTGTCCAACGGTGCCACGCCCGGTCACCGGTCGGATGCAGCGCAAAACACCGATAAACCAAACCTGTATCAATACTTCAAAATGAGCGGACACTCAGTATTCACCAAGCCGCAATCAGTCGTGCTCCGGGCAGGATGTCCGCTTTCAGTCGTCATCGAGGACGCCATGTTCAGAATGAGTTCAGGCTACGCCAACGTACTGGTCACTACGCTCTCGGCCGAGGGGCTGGATGTCGCCAGTCTGTGTCGGGAAGCCGGGTTGGACCTGGAACTCGCCAACACGCCCGGGGCGCGGTGCGAGAGAAGGGTGCTCTATCGCCTGTGGCAACTGGCCGCGCAAGCCGCAGGGGATCCGGACATCGGCCTCAAGGCCTATGGGCATTTCCATCCCGGCACCTTTCAGATCGTCGGCTACACGATGATGTCGAGCCTCAACCTTAAACTGGCACTTGAACGCCTGGTGCGCTTCAGTCCATTGATCGGCACCGGCTTCAGCCTTTTTTTCGTCCCGGAACAGGAGCATTTCCGCCTGGCCTCGCTCGATCACCAACAACCGGGCTCGATCAAGCCACGCCAGTATGTGGATGCGGGGTTGGCGTCCCTGCTGGGTTTTTGCCGTTGGCTGGGAGACGGCAAGCTGCCGCAACCCTTGAGTGTGGAATTCAGCTATCCGGAACCTGCGGACACCTCGGAGCATCGACGCTTGTTCGGTTGCGACCTGCAATTCGGCTCGGCCTACGACAGCATCCTGTTCGACGGTCAGGAGATCCTGCGGCCACTGAGCATGGCCAACGAGGCGCTGGCGGTGCTGCATGACAGCTTTGCCGAGGCGCAGCTGGACCTGTTGTCCGGTTCTTCCATCGTCGGCAGGCTCCGCGCACTGATCACCGAGCGCTTGAGTCATGGCCAGGGACAATGCGACATGGAGTCGATCGCCGGCGCCATGAACATCAGCAAACGAACGCTGCAACGCGCACTGGAAAAGGACGGCACGCAATTCAAGGACGTGCAGAACCTGGTACGACGAGAGTTGGCCGACTTCTACCTGCGCCATTCTCACTTCAACATGAAGAATGTCGCGTATCTCCTTGGTTTTCATGACCACAGCAGTTTCAACAAGGCGTGCAGCCGCTGGTTTGGCATGACCCCCGGCCAGTATCGCGCCGATGAGTCATGTGCTGTGCCGCTCACCTCTCACCCTGAGGTAGTGCTCGTCAATGCTTGAGCTGCAGGCTGCCGAGCACGCCATAGACACCATAGAAACACAGTTCCTGAGTCGCATCGCGCAGATCGCGGTAGCCGTTAAGGGCATCGTGGACCTGCTTGGAAAACAACGCCTGCCAGGCCAGCAACGGGTTGTCCGGGCTGGCGGGCTGACGATCATGGCGCACCTGCGCGGCGCTATCGGCCAGCCACCCCAGCCCCGGGTTGGCGCTGCTCCACAGCACCTGCTGTTGCTGGAAGGGATGGGCCTTGCGCAACAGTTCGGCAGTGGGCTCGTTGATCAGCTGACGTAACCATGGCCGGACAAAGCCGTCATACAGGTTGTTGTTGATCGCGGACGTGCGATCGACCAGGGCGAATTCGCGATCGTCATCGCGCTGCGGCGCAACGTCGCCATGGATGTCGGTTATGCGCCGGCTTTCGAAGCGCACGGAGTAGGGGGCTTGCGCGTCTTGCGGCAAGTCATCGATCAGCATTTCATACAGCCCGGCCGGCAGCGCATTGATGGACTCGACCGCGCCCAGCAACTGACGGTGCTCGCGCCGCGCCACTTCGCCGGAAACGAAGATGCCCAGGTGACCGATGGTGGCATGGCGTAGATACACGATAGTGCGCCCGGCGCGGTGCAGAGCCAGGTCGGTTGGGTAGACGTCGGCGATCCAGTCGAGGGCCTGTTGCGGTGAGGTGATGTTGTCACCATAGGAACAAAACACCACCACCGGGACTTCTATGCGCTTGAGATCGAGCCCGTTGCTCTTGCGTCCGGGGCCGCCGGACAAGCGATTGCCGATGAACAGGTCGTCGACGATCATCTCGATCTCCTCGCCATTGAGCAGGGTCGGGCTGCCCCACCAACGCTCGAAATCGAGAAACCGGGGCGCTTCGCTGTCGACTTCGCTGAACAGGTGGTAATACTTGCCCCACCAGCCAGGTGCCATCGAAACGATCATTGCCCAGGTCGCTGCCCAGGCGCGCCATCCAGCCACCGCCCAGCAGACCGCCGGTGTAGCGCAGCGGATTGCGCCCGTTGACGCCAGCCCAGTATGACAACGGCGCGCCGTTGACGATGATCAGGCCCGGCAACTCCGGCCGCTCCGCCGCCAGGCCCATCAGCGCCCAGCCTGCCTGGCAATTGCCGATTACCACGGGTTTGGCGCTGTGTGGATGGCGCTCACTGACCACTTCGATAAATCGCGCCTGGGCGCTGACGATGTCCGCCAGCGTCTGCCCGGGTGCAGGGGCATGGCTGAAGGCGATGAAGTAGGTGGGGTGACCGGCGCGCAGGCTCTCGCCGATGACCGAATCCTGTTTGAATCCACCAATGCCGGCGCCGTGGCCGCCACGGGGGTCGATGATGATGACTGGCCGCTGCTTACTGTCGACGGGTTGCCCGGGGCCCGGGACAATCTGCAGCAGCGAGTAGTTGACCGGTCGCGACAGGTCCATGCCGTCGACCAGGGTCTGATGATCGAACTTCAACAGCAACGGATACCCGGCACGTTCGTGGGCCAGCGAGTTGTCGCCGCGCTGCCGCAAGGTATCCCAGAACAATACGCTGCGCTGGCCGAGATCCGTGAGGTACTCCTGCCAGTCAGCGGCACTGGGTTGCCCGAGTGGCCCAAGGCTCGAGGCTGCATAGGTCGTTGCATGGCGTTTGTGCATGGCGTCGAGGATGTTGCGGACATTGAGGCGCTGCAGATGATTGAGGTGGTCGAACGGACCCGCAACGGTGCAAAACGGTTTATTGTGCGGCGCGGTAATTTCTTCCTGGCCCATCATGATCTCCTGATGCCTTACACGGGGAACGGTTGTTGCCAAGCTCGTCGATTAAGCGGGCTTTGGTGCGTGACCGTCTGAGTTGAGGAGTCTAGCGCTAACAGGCGTGGGGTGGGCAAGGTTTATTTTGCACCGCACAAAATAAGCATTGCCAAACTTTTTTGTGCGCTGCAATATGAAGTCCAGCGCGATGACTGCCGGATCGCTGTCGCGTCCTCAGGTCCCTTCGGGGCCTTTCAGTACCAGGAGTTCAAGCATGTCTTTTTTCAACCCGGAAAAACTGCAAACCGTCCAGAAAGCCAACCTCGATCTTTTGCAGCAGATCAGCGGCAAAGTCTTCGCCAGCGTTGAGCAGCTGAGCCAGTTGCAGTTCAAGGCACTGCGTGAGTCCACCGAAGAGCAATTCGAAGGTGTGCGCAAACTGCTGGCCGTGCGCGATCCCCAGGGCTTCGCCGATTTGCAGGCATCTTTCAGCCAGCCGGGCGCACAGACCGAACGCCTGGCCGAGTTCAACCGTCAGGTGCAGGCACTGATCGTGGGCACCCAGTCGGACATCGCCCAATTGACGTCGAATCAGGTCGAGGCGGGTACTGCGCAGGTTCAGGAATTTGTAGAAGAGATCAGCAAGAACGCACCGGCCGGTTCCGAGCCTGTGGTGGCGGCATTCAAATCGGGCCTGGCGAATGCCGGTACGGTGTTTGAAAGCGCGCAAAAAACCGCAAAACAGGCGACAGAGGCCGCTCAGGGTAATTTTGACAGCGCCTCCGCCGCCGCTGCGGACGCTGTTGCGAAGGCTGCTCCGCAAGCAAGTAACAAGGCCACCAACGGTAACAAGTAAGTCAAATCAGTAAGGCTGCACCGATGGCGATGGGTTTATTCCCCATCGCCATTTTTTTTGTCGCTGCCATCGGTAGTCGGCTTGGCGCCAAACAGGCCGAACATGTTCTGCGTATTCAGGTAAAGCGCCTTGGACTGGTCGACGTACTGGCGCATCAGGTCCTGCATCACCGGCGCCTGCTGGTGCATGAAGGTACTCCAGGCTTCGGACGACTGCGCGCCCGTCTGCGACTGGATGTCGATCACGGTCTGGATGCTCTTGTCGAGGTAGCTGCCGAGTACGCCCTGGTAAGGGCCGTAGAACTGGATGATCCCCATCAGCATTTCGCTGGTGAAGATCGGCTCACCGCCGCTTTCGGCTTCCAGGATGACTTGCAGCAGGATGCTGCGAGTCAGGTCTTCGCCACTCTTGGCGTCCACCACCTGGAACGCGACTTTATCGACGACCAGCTGGCGTATGTCCGCCAGGGTCAGGTGGCTGCTGGTGTGGGTGTCGTAGAGGCGGCGATTGGGGTACTTCTTGATCAGGCGGGGTGTGGGGTCGGTCATGCGGGGTGTCTCGTGGCGAGCCAGGTTTGCAGGCATCTTAACCTACTATGGCCACCGCCGCGGATGTACCCGATCCACTGTAGGAGCTGGCTTGCCAGCGATGGAGGTCAACGATGACGCGGGAAGCCTGACACCCCGCGGCGCCCTTAGCCCGATCCACCGTAGGAGCAAGCTTGCTCGCGATGGAGGTCAACGATAACGCGGGAAGCCTGACACCCCGCGGCGCCCTTAGTTTTTTCGCTGGCAAGCCAGCTCCTACAGTGGATCGGGTGCGGCCGTGGGAGATGGGTTGGTTGTGAGGTCGCCTTCGCTGGCAAGCCAGCTCCTACAGTGGATCGGGTACGGCCGTGGGAGAAGGGTCGGTTGTGAGTGGATCGGGTACGGCCGTGGGAGATGGGGAGATTGTGAGGCCGCCATCGCCGGCAAGCCGGCTCCTACAGGGTAACGTGTGCGTTGAAGTTACATATCATCCAGTAGGAGCTGCCGCAGGCTGCGATCTTTTGATCTTGATTAGGCTTACCAGATCGGCAACGTATAGCTGACGATCAGGCGGTTTTCATCCAGGTCGCTGCCAAAGTTGGTCGAGCGAACCGTCGCGTTACGCCATTTCACGCCGACGTTTTTCAACGCACCGCTTTGCACCACATATCCAATGTCGGTATCGCGCTCCCATTCCTTGCCCTCGGGACGGTTGTTGCCCAGGTCAATGTTGTCGCCGGTGAGGTAGCGGGTCATGAAGGTCAGGCCGGGCACGCCCATGGCCGCGAAGTTGTAGTCGTAGCGCGCCTGCCAGGACTGTTCGTCCTTGCTGGCGAAGTCGCCGATCTGCACGAAGTTCACCAGGAACGCGTCGGCACCGTTGATGTAGGCGAAACCGGTGTCGCCGCTCATGCCTTGATAGCCAAGGCCGAAGGCATGCCCGCCGAGGCTGTAGGTGAACATGGCACCAATCGCGTTGTTGTCGACATTGCTGCCGCCATCGTCGGTAGAACGGGCGTAACGCAGGTCGGTCTTCAATGACTGGCCGCTGGTCACCGGCAACACGTAGGTCAGGTTGACCATGTGCTGGTCGTAGAAATTGTCGAGATGGCCGTAGGCGTAGCCGGTGGCGAGGTTGCCGGTCCACTTGTAGTTCAGGCTGGCGAAATCGAAGCTGTCGCTGGTGACATGGCGGGACGTGATGCCCTTGGCGCCGGTGCGGGTGATGCCCATGTCCTCGTAGTCCGAGGAGTCGCGCTGGTTGACCTGCGTCAGCCGACCGGCATCCACGGTCAGGCCTTCGAGTTCGAGCGAGGTCAACTGACCGCCCTTGAAGGTTTGTGGCAACAGCCGTGAATCGTTGGCCAGTACCGTCGGCAGCTTGGGCAGCAGCGTGCCGAGCTTCAGCGTACTTTTCGAAGCGCGCAGTTTGGCTGTCAGGCCCAGCTCGCCGTATTCGTCCTGGGCACCTTTGCTGGTGTCGCTGTGGCGTTTGAGCAGGCCGGAACCGGCGCGATCAGGGCTGGAATCGAGCTTGACCCCGAGCAGGCCGATGGCGTCGAAACCGACGCCGATCAAACCTTCGGTAAAGCCTGACTCATAGCGCAGCAGGAACCCCTGGGCCCATTCCTCCTGTTTCGATTGGGCGGCGTTGGTCTGACGATAATCCCGGTTGAAGTAAAAGTTGCGCAGTTCCAGGCTGGCCTTGCTGTCCTTGATGAAGTCAGCAGAAGCAGGCGCCGTGAGGCTGATGACGCCGCCGGCCAACAGGAGACGGGTAGCGAGAATACGAGTGCTGCGGTCCATGGTGAAGCCCCTTGGTTTTTATTTTTGAAATGACGGGCACAGCAGCCCCTGCCGCAATGGCAAGGGCTCGGGAAGTAAAAACCGCGACGCCAAAAGAGAGGAGCCGACGCCGCGGTGGTTCAATCGTCAGAACTGTTCGGCCGACAGGCCATACAGCGAGGCGCTGCCAGCACGAATGGATTGCTCCAGGCCGAGGATGCGTGGCAACAGGCGGTGGATGTAGAAGTCGGCGGTGGCGATTTTCGCACCGTAGAAACTGTCGTCCGCGCTGCGTTTCTGCCCGGCAACCTGGGCCATGCGCGCCCACAGCCAGGCGTAGGCGACGTATCCGAACAGGTGCAGATACTCCACCGAGGCGGCGCCGACTTCGTTGCGGTTGGTGGCGGCCCGATCCTGCAGCCAGTCGCTGATGTCCTCCAGCCGTTGCACGGCATCGAGCAGTTGTGTGGCATAGGGGGCATCGGGCCGGGCGGCGAAGCGGCGAATCTCGCCGGTGAACTGGCGCAGCGCGAGACCTTTGTCGGCGAGCACTTTGCGCCCGAGCAGGTCCAGCGCCTGGATGCCGTTGGTGCCTTCGTAGATCTGCGCGATGCGCACATCGCGAACCAATTGTTCCTGGCCCCACTCACGAATGTAGCCATGCCCGCCGAACACCTGCTGGCCGTGGATGCAGCTTTCCAGGCCGGTATCGGTGAAAAATGCCTTGGCCACCGGTGTCAGCAGCGCGACCAGGTCCTGTGCGCTTTCCCGTTCCCCGATATCGTCGGAAAACTTCGCCAGGTCAAGTTGTTGCCCGACATAACTGGCGAACGCGCGACCCCCTTCGGTCATGGCCTTCATGCTCAGCAGCATGCGGCGCACGTCGGGGTGAACGATGATCGGGTCGGCCACTTTGCCCGGCGCCATGGCGCCTGTCGGCGAGCGGCTCTGAAGGCGTTCGCGGGCGTACGCCACGGCGCTCTGATAGGACGCTTCGGCACAGCCGATACCCTGGATGCCGATGGACAGGCGTTCGTAATTCATCATGGTGAACATCGCCGCCAGGCCCTTGTTCTCCTCGCCGACCAGCCAGCCGCTGGCGCCGTCGAAGTTCATCACGCAGGTCGCCGAAGCCTTGATCCCCATCTTGTGTTCAATCGAGCCGCAACTCACTGCGTTGGCAGCACCGAGGGAACCGTCGGCATTGACCAGCACTTTGGGCACGACAAACAGCGAAATACCTTTCGGGCCCGCAGGTGCATCCGGCAGTTTGGCCAGCACCAGGTGCACGATGTTCTCGGTCAGGTCCTGATCGCCGCCGGTGATGAACATCTTGCTGCCGGTGATCTGGTAGCTGCCGTCAGCCTGAGGCTCGGCACGGGTGCGGATCAGTCCCAGGTCGGTGCCGGCATGGGCTTCGGTCAGGCACATGGAACCGGCCCAGCGGCCTTCATACATCGGCGGCAGGTAGAGGTTTTTCAGGGTCTCGCTGGCATGGGCATCCAGCGCCAGGCAGGCGCCGGAACTCAATGCCGAATACAGCGCAAAACTCGAGTTGGCGCCGTAGAGCATCTCTTCGAACTGCACCGCCAGCATCTTCGGCATGCCCATGCCGCCGAACCCGGCGTTGCCGGACAGCCCGACCCAGCCGCCTTCGATGTAGGTGGCGTAGGCCTGTTTGAATCCAGCAGGCGTGGTGACACGACCTGCATGCCACTGCGCGCCTTCTTCGTCGCCGCTGCGATTCAAGGGCGCAATCAACTGCGAGGTGACTTTCGCCGCCTCCTCGAGAATGGCGTCCGCGGTATCGGCGTCGACACTGTCGGCCAGGGCCGGCAGGCGCGCCCACAAGGCCGGGGCGTCAAAGACTTCATGCAGGACAAAGCGCAGGTCGCGCAGCGGGGCTTTGAAATCGGGCATAACGTGAACCTCAAAAGGACGGTTGTGCGATGGGCACGGCAGCGAATGCCGTGCCCTTGCAATCAATGACTGGAAGCGCTGGCGGCACCCAGGCCGGTCTGCGCGCGCACGAACTGGTCGGCGTAGGCGTCACGTTCCTTCTCGGCGCGCACGCTGCGGTCGAGCCGGGACACCACGACAATCACCAGGAACGCCAGCGGCATGGAGAACAGGGCAGGGTGGTCATATGGGAAAATGGCGTGGGTATTGCCAAGCACCGTGACCCAGACCGCAGGCGACAGGATCACCAGCACCAGTGCGCAGATCAGGCCGGCGAAGCCGCCGATGATCGCGCCTTTGGTTGTAAGCCCTTTCCAGTACATGGCCATGATCAGCACCGGGAAGTTGGTCGAGGCGGCAATGCCGAAGGTCAGGCCCACGAGGAACGCGACGTTCATCTTCTCGAACAGGATGCCCAGCAGGATCGCGATGATGCCCAGACCCACGGTCGCCATGCGCGTGACGCGCATTTCCTGTTTCTCGCTGGCCTTGCCTTTCTTGAACACGGTGGCGTAGAGGTCGTGGGAAATCGCCGAAGCACCGGCCAGCGCCAGCCCGGAGACCACCGCGAGGATGGTGGCGAACGCCACAGCCGCGAGGAAACCGAAGAACAGGTTGCCGCCGACCGCCTTGGCCAGGTGCATGGCAACCATGTTGCCGCCGCCGATCAGGGCGCCGCCAACTTCACCGTTGACGTAGTACTGCGGATCGGTACCGATGATCACCATCGCGGCAAAACCGAGGGTGCAGACCACGAGGAAGAAGAAGCCGATGAAGCCGGTGGCATAGAACACCGACTTGCGGGCTTCCTTGGCATTGGGCACGGTGAAAAAACGCATCAGGATGTGCGGCAGGCCGGCGATGCCGAACACCAGGCCCAGGGACATCGACGCGGTGTTGATCGGGTCGGCGAGCATCGAGCCCGGCCCCATGATGTTCCAGCCACTGGCGTGGGCCTGGACGGCCTTGTCGGCCAGGGTCTCGTAGCTGAAACCAAACTGCGACATCGCCATGACCGCAAGCGTGGTGCCGCCGGCCAGCAACAGCACGGCCTTGATGATCTGTACCCAGGTGGTCGCGATCATGCCACCGAAGATCACGTAGACCAGCATCAACGCACCGACGATCACCACGGCTACCGGGTAGTCGAGGCCGAACAGCAGCTTGATCAACTGACCCGCGCCGACCATCTGCACGATCAGGTAGCAGCACACCACGGTCAACGAGCCGAAGGCCGCGAAGATCCGCACCTTGTTCTGATCCAGTCGATAGGAAACGATGTCGGCGAAGGTATAGCGCCCCAGGTTGCGCAGACGCTCGGCCATCAGGAAGGTGATGATCGGCCAGCCGACGAAGAAACCGATGGTATAGATGAAGCCGTCGTAGCCCTTGGCAAACACCAGGCTGGAAAGCCCCAGCAGGGTGGCCGCGGACATATAGTCACCGGCAATCGCCAGGCCGTTCTGGAACCCGGTGATACCACCGCCCGCCGTATAGAAATCGGAGGTGGACTTGGTCTGGCGCGCAGCCCACCAGGTGATGGCCAGCGTGCCCAGCACGAAGACGAAGAACATGCCGATGGCATTCAGGTTCAGCGGTTGTTTTTCCACCGCGCCCAGCGCGGGCGCGGCAATGGCGACGGAAACAGGCAACAGGCCGGCAGCGGCGAGGGCAAGCGTACGGAACAGGTTCATCACTTGCTCTCCTCGAGAATGGCGGCGCCCAGTGCGTCGAAGCGGGTGTTGGCGCTGTACACGTACCAGCCGGTCAACAACCAGGAAAACACGATGATCGCCGCGCCAACCGGCATCCCCAGCGTCAACATCCGATGTTCCCCAAGCGGCGCATGCAGCCACTGCGGGGCAAAGGCGACAATCAGCATGAACAGGTAATAAATGCCCAGCACGGCGGCGCTCAACGACCAGGCCAGGCGGGACCGGCTGCTCACCAGTTGGAGGAATTTCGGATTGCCGCGAATGCGTTCGCAGCGTTGCGTATCGGTTGAATGGATGTCGGTCATCGCTAGCTCCACTTTGTTCTTGTTATCGGTCTGTGGGGGCCGGGCAGCCGAATTCGGCGTGCACGAGCCCGAGGCGGCAGGTCAATCACCTGCCACCGTGGGGTACAACGTGGTTTTCGGTTAGAGCGCCTTGGCCCGGTCGCGCAGCACGTACTTCTGCACCTTGCCGGTGGACGTCTTCGGCAACAGGGTGAAGATCACGGTGCGTGGTACCTTGAATCCGGCCAGGTGTTCGCGACAGAAACTGATGATGTCGGCTTCGCGAACGTCCTGGTGATCGGCCTTCAAGGTGACGAAGGCGCAGGGCGTTTCGCCCCATTTCTCATCGGGGCGGGCGACCACGGCCGCTTCCATCACGCCCGGGTGCCGGTAGAGCACGCCTTCGAGCTCGATGGTGGAGATGTTCTCGCCGCCGGAGATGATGATGTCCTTGAGCCGGTCCTTGATCTCGACGTAACCATCGGGATGACAGACCGCCAGGTCGCCGGTGTGGAACCAGCCGCCTTCGAACGCTTCGGCGGTGGCGGTCGGGTTCTTCAGGTAGCCCTTCATCACGGTGTTGCCGCGCATGAAGATCTCACCGATGGTCTGGCCGTCACGCGGGGTGGGCTCCAGCGTCGTCGAGTCGCCGACCATCACGCCTTCGAGCGTCGTGTAGCGCACGCCCTGGCGGGACTTGATCTGCGCCCGCTCATCCAGGGGCAGCTCATCCCATTCCGCGTGCCAGGCGCACAGCGTCACCGGGCCATAGGTTTCGGTCAGGCCATAGACGTGAGTGACCTGGATGCCCATCTCTTCCACGGCGCCGATCACTTTGGCCGGCGGTGCCGCGCCGGCGACCATGGCGTTGACCGGGTGATCGATGGCCGCTTTCGCCGACTCCGGCATGTTCACCAGGGCATTGAGCACGATCGGCGCGCCGCACAGGTGAGTGACCTGGTGCTCGCGGATCAGCGTGAGGATTTTCTGTGGGTCGACCCGGCGCAGGAACACATGCACACCGGCCATGGCGGTAATGGTCCAGGGGTAGCACCAGCCGTTGCAATGGAACATTGGCAGGGTCCAGAGGTACACCGGATGGTTGCCCATGGCCCAGGTCATCTGGTTGCCCAAGGCGTTAAGGTACGCGCCGCGGTGGTGGTAAACCACGCCCTTGGGGTTGCCGGTGGTGCCGGAGGTGTAGTTCAGCGAGATGGCTTGCCATTCATTGACTGGCCACTTCCAGTCGAAGGCAGGGTCACCTTCGGCCAGCAACGCTTCGTAGTCCAGGTCGCTGACGGCCTGGCCTTCGCCGTATTCCGGGTCATTGACGTCGATCACCAGGGGCGGGTGATCCAGCATGCCGATGGCTGCGTGAATCACGCTGTGGAACTCGCGGTCGGTAATCAGCACCTTGGCCTCGCCGTGCTGCAGCATGAAGGCGATGGCTTCGGCATCCAGGCGCACGTTGAGCGGGTTGAGCACGGCGCCGATCATCGGCACGCCGAAGTGCACTTCAAGCATTTCCGGAATATTGGGCAGCATCACTGCCACGGTGTCGTCCTTGCCGATACCGCGCCCGGCCAAAGCCGAGGCCAGGCGCCGACAACGGGTATAGGTCTGCGCCCAGGTGCGGCGGATCGAGCCGTGGATGACGGCGGGGTAGTCCGGGTAGACGTTGGCGGTGCGCTCGATGAAGCTGAGCGGAGACAGGGCAATATGGTTGACAGCCGAAGGGCCTAGCCCTTGTTCATAGATCGACATGTACGGGTACTCGGTGGCTGATTGTTAGCTCTATGGGAGCCCCTGCGGTGTACGCGCCGGGGTCGCCTTTTTTATGTCCGGTTTACTTTATATAACATTCATCCATTGGTATGGAAGTACAACCTAAGCAATATAGTAAATGTACTATATTCAATTAGTCCGGTACCAAATCACTTGCCCCCGGACTTCCTTAGCCGGTATATGCTTGGATTTATTGAAGAAGTGGACCGGCAATGACCCTGACTCCCGTTCGACTGCACAGCTGGTTGCGCCTGCAACGTGAAGGCGTGTCCCTGGCTGCCCGGGCCGACGCGCTGTGTCATGCGCTGCAGGATTGCCCGGAAGTGCAGCGGGCGGTTTACTTGAGTTGGCAGCCCAATGCGCGGATCTACAGCCATGAGGGGGCGGCCCAGCATTTCCCGCCGGGCCTGGGCGACCCGGCGCTGGCCAGCGATCAGTTATTGTTCGAGCAGCTGATCGAGGCCGGGCGCCTGGACCTGGCGCAAGTCAGGCAATTGGACTGCTGGCTGGCCGGTCGCCTGCGCCGAGCCGCCATCAGCCATGGCCAGGTATTCGACCTGGCCTTGCAGCCGGGGCAGGCGGGATTGCTGCTGGTGGAAGTGTGCGAGGGGGTGAGTCTTGACTGGCTGGGCTGGGTGCGGGATTTGCTGACGACGCTGTTGAGCAGCGTCAACGGCATGCTCCGCGGCTCGCCGCTACTGGGCCACGATCCACAACCGAGCCTGTTGCTCGATGCACAGGGCCGACCGCTGGAGTTCAATGCGGCGCTGTTGGCCCTGCTGGCCGAGAAGCCACTGCCTGATGTATTGGGTTTTTTGCCAGTCAATCATCGGGTGCTGGTGCGCGCCTGTCTGGATCAGCAACGGGCCATCGAAGGTGTCGAGGCTCAGTTCGAAACGCAGATCCTGATCTGGACATTCATTCCCGACCCGCAGGACAACCGCGTGCTCGCCCGTTGCCGCGACGCCACGACCCAGGTCCTGGCGGAACGAGAAGCGACCACCGCACGCCGGCTTTACCGGCTGATCATCGAAAACACCACCGACCTGATTTCCCGCCACACCCCGGACGGGCGTTTCCTCGATGCATCGCCCGCGTCCTGGACCCTGCTCGGCTACTGGCCGGAGGAATTGCGCGGGCAAATGGCCCAGGGCCTGTTCCATGGCCAGGATCTGGCCGGCCTGATGCAACGTGCACGGGATGCGCTGGAACAGGATGGCTATCACACCATGACCTATCGCATCCGCCATCGCGACGGCCATTACCTGTGGTTCGAATCCGCCAGCCGGGCGATCCGCGAAACCTATACCGGGGCGGTGGTCGAAGTGGTGAGCGTCTCCCGGGACATCACGGCCCGGGTGCTCGCCGAGGAGAACAAACGACGCCTGGCCGAAGTGGTCGAGGCCAACATCGATCCGGTGTTGTTCATCGCTCCCGAGGGCCTGGTCACTTACCTCAATCCCGCCGCGCGCCGCATCCTCGGGATTAATGAGCAGCAATCCATGCCGGCCCTGGCCGATCTGTTCGCCAGCGGCGACCTTGCGCGCCTGCAACGGGATGGCTGGAGCAGCGCCGAGCGCGATGGCGTCTGGAGCACCGATGCGCGTCTGCAACCACCAGGCGGCGGTACGTCCGTGCCGGTATCGCTGGTGTTACTGGCCCACCGTTCCGCCGGCGGCGAGCGTTATTACTCGCTGGTGGCGCGGGACATGACCGAACGGGAACTGCGCGAAGCGCAACAGCGCCGCCATCAAGACGAACTGGCCCACACCGCGCGCCTGGTCACACTCGGTGAACTGGCCTCGGGCATCGCCCACGAAATCAACCAGCCGCTGGCTGCCGTGGTGAATTACGCCAACGCCAGCCAACGCTATCTACAAACACTGGGTTCCAATCCGCAGGCCGCCGTCCGGGTGGCGCAAGGCCTGGAACGCATCACCCATCACGCCACCCACGCCTCCGAAGTGATCCGCCGGTTACGCTCGTTTTTGCGCAAGGGCCAGCGGCGCATGCAGGCGCTGAACCTGACCGACATTGCCCGCGAAGCCGTGCGTTTATGCGCGTGGGAGGCCAGTCATTGCGAAGTGACAATCGAGGATCGACTGCCGGATAATCTGCCGCCGGTGTATGCCGACCGCGTGTTGCTGGAACAGGTGCTGCTCAATCTGTTGCGCAATGCCATCGACGCCAACCGTGACCAGCATCCGCACGAGCCTTCGCTGATCGTAATGGCGGTGGAGCAGGGCAGTGGCGCCACCGTGGAAATCAGTGTGCAAGACCAGGGCCCGGGCGTCAGCGAGCCCGAGCTCGAGCAGATATTCACCCCGTTCTATACCAGCAAGCCCGATGGCCTGGGGCTCGGGTTGTCCATGAGCCGCAGCATCATCGAAGGTTTCGGCGGCGAACTGAATGCCCGGCGCCAGCCTGTCGGGCTGCTGATGTGTTGCCGATTGCCGCTGGCCGGCCCAACAAAACAACAACAGGAATGACGTAATGGCAGGTGTGGCGGAGCACGTGGTGTATGTGGTCGACGATGACCAGGGAATGCTCGATTCGACGGTCTGGTTATTGGAGTCGGTCGGCCTTACAGCCCTGCCGTTTACCAGTGGTATCGAGTTTCTCGAGGCCTGCGATGCCAGTCTGGATGCCTGCGTGCTGCTCGACGTGCGCATGCCCGGCATGGGCGGGTTGAACGTGCAGGAGGAAATGCGCGTACGCCAGCTGAATCTGCCGATCATCTTTGTCAGCGGGCACGCCGATGTGCCCATCGTGGTCCGTGCGTTCAAGGCCGGTGCCCATGATTTCATCGAGAAGCCCTATAACGAGCAGTTGCTACTGGACAGCGTGCAACAGGCGCTGGGCAATTGCGCCGCGCAACGCTGCGGCAATCAGGGCCAGGAGGCGTTGCAGGCCCGCTTGCTCACGCTGACGCCGCGAGAGCGGGACGTCATGCTGCCATTGGTGCAGGGCTACACCACCCGTGAAATCGCCGAGCAACTGGGGGTCAGTGCCAAAACCGTCGATCTGTATCGCTCTCGCGTCATGAAACGCATGCAGGCCAACACACTGCCGGACCTGGTGGGCATGGCGATTGCGGCAGACTTGGTGGATCCACTTAAACTGCGTTGATCCTTCACGTTGTGAATTGTGCGTCTATGCTGGGCTAACCGGTTTTCCTTCCCAGTGAACTGTCAGGAGACGTCCATGGTACCCATGCCGCTGTCAGAGAAGGCCTTGTCCCGCGGGTTGCTCGATATTTTGATCCGCGCCGGACTGATTGTCGTGCTGGTGCTGTTCTGCTTTGAGATTTTTCGCCCGTTTCGCGACTTGATGCTGTGGTCGGTGATCCTGGCGATCACCCTCTACCCCTTGCAACAACGGCTCCGGGGACCGATGGGAGAAAAGGACGGACGTATTGCGACGCTGATCGTGCTGGTGGCCATCGCCATTCTCATGGTCCCGATCTACCTGTTGGGCACCTCGATTGCCGACTCGGTCGAAAATGCCATGACCGTGGTCCGGGACGAAGGCATCCGCATTCCGCCTCCGTCCGATTCCGTTGCCAGCTGGCCACTGGTGGGTAAACCGCTGTCGGCGCTGTGGCTGCAGGCGTCTACCGACCTTCCCGGACTGACGTCGAAGTACATTCCGCAAATCAAGGACGTCAGCCTGTCGGTACTGGGCAAGGTGGCCGGCGTCGGCATGGGCTTGCTGATGTTCATCGTCGCGCTGATCCTCGCCGGGATCTTCATGGCCTATGGCGAAGCGGGTAGCCGCGCCTCGGTGCAGATCGCCTCGCGGATCAGCGGACCTGAAAAAGGTCCCCAAGTGGCCACCTTGTGCACCGCAACCATCCGCGCCGTGGCGCTCGGGGTGGTCGGCATCGCGTTCATCCAGATGCTGCTGGTGGGGCTCGGGTTCGTGTTCAAGGGGGTTCCCGGCGCCGGGTTGCTGGCATTGGCGGTGCTGCTGCTGGGCATCATGCAGCTGCCGGCAACCTTGATCACAGTGCCGGTCATTGCCTTTGTCATCGCGACCGAAGGGGCCAATACCGTGACCATCATCTTCTCCATCTATGTCTTCGTCGCGGGCCTGGTGGACAACGTGCTCAAGCCGTTGATGCTGGGGCGCGGGGTCGACGTGCCGATGCCGGTGATATTGATCGGGGCCTTGGGCGGGATGGTCACCGGCGGCATCCTGGGCTTGTTCATCGGCCCGGTGGTGCTGGCGGTGGGTTACCAGTTGTTCTGGCAGTGGGTGCAGGATCCGCCGCCGCCGGTGGTGGAAGAACGACTGTAGACAGGATCGAAAAGGGACCGGCGCGCCGTCGGCCGGTTCCTGCTTCAGAATCCGAGGTAACAGCAGTAGACAAGGGCCAATGCGGCGGCGACACCGAAGGCCCCCAGCGCCTTGATGGTCAAGGGGTGCGTGGACTCGGGGTTGATCACGGGCTGCAGGCGGGGATCCGAGACGGCCACCGGTTGATAGGGCCCGCGCATGATTGCCAGGTAGGTGTAGCGCAACCCGATCAACAGGAACAGGCTCGCCAGGCTGAGGAGCAGGGTGGCGAAGGTCGCAGGTCCGGCCGCCGCTTTCCCGTGGTCATTTTCGCAGGCCGCGCTGTCGACTTCCACGACACTGATTTGCCCATGATCGGTCGAAGGCCGTACGCCCTCATTGAGCAGCCCGGCCTGTTGCACCAGGTCCAGGGTCTGGTACTGCCAGAGCGTCGTTGATCCTTCCCGGCAGTAGGTGAACGTCCCGGGGCTTTGGGCGGCGACGATGCACGCGTCGTCGATCCCACGCTTCTTGAGGGTTTCCATGGCGGTGCGGGAGAAGTCCAGATCGAGCACCGGCGCAATCCCCGTGGCGCAAACCGCGCCCGAGACCAGCAGACTCCCCACAACGCCGATAGTTGAAGTTTTCAAGGCTGGACTTCCTGGTTTTTATTGGCTTTTTGTCAGGGACGCGGAGCTTGAATGAACCTGCCAGTAGTGGAGTCTAGAACGCGTTAGTCACTTTGATAAGCATGCGCATTTAAAAATTTGAATTGGCCAGGCTAATCGCAGTCATCGGCAACGGCCTTCTCGGCACGCTGGATTTCCTGCTTGATGTCGGTGGTGATGCGCTGTTCCTTGCGTTCCTGGACGAGGAACTTCTGCTCACCCCGGGATTTGACCTCTGCGTCTTCAGCATGGATCTGCTTTTCGATGGCGGCAGAATGCTGGTCGATCACGGCATCGACCTCTGCTTCGTTTTTTGCCGTATCCAGCGCCGACACCAGTTTGCCGGCCTCGGCCTTTTCGGCTTCGGCATAGGCCTCGACCGACAACCCGGCGGCCAGGGCCCGCGCCTGTACTTCCAGGTCCTTGAGGTGCTGGCGCGCTAAGGTACAGACCGCTTCCTGACGCTCGCTCTGCAGCGTTTTCCAAGTGTTCAGTCCATAGACAGCGGTACCGATGACGACGACGGTAACAGCGACCCCCAGTAACTTGGCTTTCATTCCATCCCCTCAAGTGGCCACGAAACAGCCTTTGGCAATGATTGCCCGAATCCGTTCGGGGAATGAAAAGCGTAGCAGACTGGGTGGCACCCAAGTGCCATCTGGTTCGCAAGAAAGGCTTTGCAGGAGAAAGTTCGCGCTTACGCAGGGTTACTTTCGCTTGACGGGTTGGCGGCGCACCAGCGATTTCGCCCCTGACGTTTCGCCGCGTAAAGCAGGGCGTCAGCGGCTTTGATCAGGGTGGCCGGCGTCACGTCCTCGACGTTCGGCCGATGGGTGGTGATACCCGCACTGGCCGTGACCCTGCCCAGGGGATGGGCGTTGTGCTCGATGTCCATTGATCGAATGGCCTGCAGGATCTCTTCGGCGACCTGGGCTGCGCCCGCGCCATCGGTATTGGGAAGCAGCACGGTAAATTCCTCGCCACCGTAGCGGACGGCCAGGTCCCCGGGTCTTTTGACCGCCTGCTGGATCGCGGCGCCTACCGCACCCAGGCAATCATCGCCGGCGGCGTGGCCGTAGCTGTCGTTATAGCGCTTGAAGTAATCGACATCGAGCATGATCAGTGACAGCGAGGAGCCCTGGCGTGCAGCCAGGCGGATCTCCTCCGGCAGCGCAGTGTCCAGGCGGCGACGATTGCCAAGGCCGGTCAGGCTGTCTGTCAGCGCCATGTCGCGCATGGCCTGGTGCGCGTGACGCAACTTTCTTTCCGTCACCATTCGCTGGCGCAACTGACTCAAGACGATGATCCCGAACACCGCGAGCACCCCGATCAGCACCACCAGCACCCAGCCGGTTTTCAGCAGATCGCGACGCCAGGGGGCGATGATCGAATCCCGGGACAGTCCTGCTTCCACCACCAACGGGTAGGTGGTCAAGGCCCGGTAACCGTACAGACGCTCGGTGTCGTCCACGACGGCCTTGACTTCGGCGATGCCCTGGTTGGCATTGGGCAGGTAACGCTGGAAAATCTCGCTGCCCGCCAGGCTCTTGCCGACCACGGAGGCAATGAAGGGTCGGCGAACCAGGATTGTGCCGCTGCGGGTGGCCAGCACCAGGGCACCCTTGTCATCGATCTTGAAGTCGCCGTAGTAGTCGACGAAGTAGCTGACCTTGATCGTTCCCAGCAGAACGCCAGCGAAGGTGCCATCTGGATTGTTCAGGCGCCGGGAGATGGGGATGATCAGGTCGTTGGTTGATCTACTGGTGACTACCTCGCCGATGCGCACGTTTTTATCCGTGTGCGTGCGGTGATACTGGAAGTAATCGCGGTCGGCGTTGTTCACCAGCTCCGGCGTTGCGTCCTTGTCTGTCACGATCCATTGCCCGTCAGGGCCGTAGATGAACAGGCCATGCAGCTGCGGCATGATGTTCGATTGCTGGACCAACAGTTTGTGGATACGCGGGACGTCGATGTTCTGCAAGCCGTCACCTTCGACCCGTTCGCCGAGCGCGGCGGTCAGCACGTCCACTTGGCGAATGGCATCTTCGGCGTGCTGCGCCGTGGCTCGCGCCAGGTTCGTCACCGAGTCGCGCGCAGAGGCGAAGGCTGACCGGTAATCACGCCACGTCCGCCAACCCTCAACCGCGATAAAGGCCAGGACCACCACCAGCATGAAGCTCACCGTGAGCCGGAAGACCGCCCCAGCTCGCAGCGTTCTCGCAGAGACAGTTTCAACGCCGCCATCAACCAGGGTTGGTGGATGCTTGCGTCCAGGCATCAACTTCTCCTTTTGCGAGCGATCTGGGCTCGCCGAACGCAACCTGGGCTATACAATGCCGACAAATGACAGGATAACCAGGACGATTACGACGGCACCAACGATGTAGATAATATTGTTCATGGGGACCACCTCTGTCTCTCAAGGGAATGCGACACCGGGGTGTCTAGTACAAATGACACCTGCGGTCGTACATGCGTTCCGCAATCGGCCACCATCAGTCCTTGAGATCGTCCCGGGTTCTCGTGTGAGCCTGTTGGTAGATGTGGTTGACCATCGCGAAGAACAGGCCCGTGGATAACCCGCACATGAGGATGCCGATCAAGCCTTCGATCGGCGCGAGCAAGCGCCAGGGCGTTGCCAGCACCACCTCTCCGTAGCCAATCGTCGCGTAGGTGACTGCCGAGAAGTAGAGTGCCGTTTCGAGATCGGGCAGGCATTGCTGCCACAGATAAAAGGCGGCCCAGATCGAAATTTCCGCCAGGTGCAGAATCACCAGGTAGACCGCCACCCAGGCCAGCCTCCAGCTGATGGCCCAGAGTTGCGTCGCAGCCTTGCGGCGATCCAGAAGCCTGAGCATCAGCGCGATGCCGACGGCGTGCACGATCACCGTACTGACCGCCAGCCCCCAGGCGAAAAGGATGTTTGAAGACATGGGTGTTCCTCCGTCGACATCGACCCAGGCACCCGGGAGTTGCAGCAATGGGGTGCCGCTTGACTCTAGTCGATGGACGGCTGGGCAACCAGCGAGCTCAACCAATGTTGGCCAGAAGTCAAGGACCACTTCCTAGTAGCGTGAGGTCGTTATCGCTGGCAAGCCAGCTCCTACAGGATTTGCGGTGTGTGTTGGATTGGTGGTTTGACACAGATCTGTAGGAGCCGGCTTGCTGGCGATGGCGTCGGTGGGATCGCCTTCGCTGGCAAGCCAGCTCCTACAGGATTTGCGGTGTGTGTTGGATTGGTGGTTTGACACAGATCTGTAGGAGCCGGCTTGCTGGCGATGGCGTCGCTGGGATCGCCTTCGCTGGCAAGCCAGCTCCTACAGGATTTGCGGTGTGTGTTGGATTGGTGGTTTGACACCGATCTGTAGGAGCCGGCTTGCTGGCGCTGGCGTCGTTGGGATCGCCTTCGCTGGCAAGCCAGCTCCTAC
The DNA here is from genome assembly GCF_046042685.1 of Pseudomonas sp. PLMAX. NCBI lineage: Bacteria > Pseudomonadati > Pseudomonadota > Gammaproteobacteria > Pseudomonadales > Pseudomonadaceae > Pseudomonas > Pseudomonas sp. PLMAX. The sequence goes on from NZ_CP064949.1 coordinate 3,572,315, forward strand.
AGGATTTGCGGTGTGTGTTGATTGGTGGTTACCGACTGCAGGAGCCGGCTTGCTGGCGATGGCTGCTGGACGCTCGCTGGCAAGCCAGCTCCTACAGGATTTGCGGTGTGTTGATTTGTGACGAGATCTATAGGAGCCGGCTTGCTGGCGATGGCGTCGGTGGATCGCTCGCTGGCAGCCCTCCCAGGATTTGCGGTGTGTGTTGATTGGTGGTTTGATACCGATTCGTGTGGAGCCGGCTTGCTGGCGATGGCGTCGCTGGATCGCCTTCGCTGGCAAGCCAGCTCCTACAGGATTTGGTGTGTGTTGATATGGACGTGACATGAGTGGAGCCGGCTTGCTGGCGATGGCGCGGTGGACGCCCGCCGCGGCTCCTACAGGATTTGCGGTGTGTTGACGACGTGACACCGACTGTAGGAGCCGGCTTGCTGGCGATGGCGTCGCTGATCGCCTGCTGGCAAGCCAGTCCTACAGGACCGGTGTGTGTTGATTGGTGGTTTGACACCGATCTGTAGGAGCCGGCTGGCGCTGGCGTCGTTGATCGCCTTCGCTGGCAAGCCGCTCCTATGTGGACTCGCCCCACTGTTCACCTGCTTTTAAACCGTCGCCCTGTTGCATCATGATAAGGCCTATTCGTAGCCGTCCGGCTTCAAAATTGGAGCTCGTGTAGCCGATAATTCAGCCTCGAAGGCCGTAGAGCTAGGCATAATCACGCCGGACCTGGTCAATTTTTTTCAAAGGGTCGGACAGTTCGGTGGCAGAACTCTGTCGCTCAGTGGCTATCGTTGCCTGCTGGCCATCTCCGGCGTGGCGACGATAGTCTGGTCATTCTAGAAGCACCCAGACGATTCGCAGGTTGCGGTTAGCCTGATCGCAGCTTCTTACGACCAACCGCTCATCCAGTGCAACAAGCGGCGGTCATCGGGTTGTTGGAATCAGGTCGTAGTTGTTGCAGCACCGCGTGGGCCTTGATCATCAGGCGAATAAGCATACCGCTTGGTCATGTCCCCCAGCTGGATCTTTTCCCCGCTGCTGTGCTGGTCAGGCACCATGCCAAAGTACGCGGCAACCGGGCATTGGAAACGCTCAGGCTTGCCTTCCACCAGGGCCGTGGCTGTGACTGCCGATGCCGGCACAGTCATCAGTCGCTTCGCCGTCATGTCGGCGTTCACTTCCAGGCGTCCTGTCATACGCTGATGCCGCCCAAATGGCGCTCGGCCAGCAGTCGGTCGATCAGCACGGCAGGGCCGCCGCTGGGTAGCCTTCCAGCACCTGCGGAATTTTCTGGCTGATCGCAACATCGCCTGCCGGCACACTGTGCCGAGCAGCAGGCCGCGCATCTGATTACTGACGGCCGCGCCGACGCACATAGCCCTGACGGCGCGATGCACGCTGCATGGCCAGCGCCGCGACGCTTTTGACCGTACCGCAGTTTTCATCGCACCAGCCTGCAGAATCGCCAACCATCGTTGCGATCATTTTTGGCCCGCTGCGATGTTTGGCCACCAAACCGGCTGGACCGCCGAATTACCTTGGTCTTGCAGTTGCCGGCCCAGGCTTGAGCACCCGGACCGGTTCCATCAAAACCACAACATGAGGCGGCAACTTGGAGAACGGAACGCCTCGCGACTTGATCCGTTGCCGAAGCGCACCTGGCCGAGAACATCTTCACCGGCGACCTGAAAACCTGCTTGGCCAGATCGACCGCCAAGTAGCCGACAAATCGGTAGCAGGATTGATCAATCGAACTATGCTGGACTCGCCCTCGCGTCGTTGGCTGTTTAGACTGCCACCGTGGCGCATTGACGCCTGGCTGGGCGAGTCCATCCAATAGGATTGCGGTGTGTGTGGATGAGACACCGATCTGGAGCCGCCTGGCGATGTCGTGCGCCTCGCTGGCCCTCAAGACGGTGTGTTGATTGGTGGTTTGACACCGATCGTGAGCCGGTTTGCTGGCGATGGCGTTGGGATCGCCTTCCGGCGTCAGCCCAGGATTTGCGGTGTGTTGGATATGTGACGTCATTGGTGGAGCCGGCTTGTGATGGCGTCGTTGGGATCGCCTCGCTGGCAAGCCAGCTCCTACAGGATTTGGGGTGTGTTGATTGGGGCCCGATCTGTGGAGCCGGTTGGCGCTGGCGTCGTTGGGATCGCCTGCCGGCGCCAGCCCTACAGGATTTGCGGTGTGCGATATGACGACAGATCTGGGAGCCGGTTTGCTGGCGATGGCGTCGGGGACGCCTGCTGGAAGCCAGCCCTACAGGATTTGCGGTGTGTGTTGATTGGGGTTTGACACGATCGAGATGTGCTGGCGATGGCGTCGGTGGACGCCATCGCCAGCAAGCCGGCGCCTTCAGTAGTGGATCGGGTACGGCCGTGAGCGATTGAGTAGAATTCAGTATTCTTGAGGTGATTGCCAACTTCGACAGGTAGTAAAAACCCTTGGCTGAACATTCCGCTTTCTCGCCATGGCTCGCGCTGTTGCTTCTTTGTCTGACATTTGAGTTGCCAGCCCAGACCAGCGCCTGCCCGGCCGGCGAGAAGCAGGTGTGCCTGGACGGCTGCATCTGCCTGCCGGACGTGTGGCAGTTGCCTGATGAAATCTACCAGATCGCGGCACCGGCCCTGGCGCTGTGGCTGACCCAGGCCCGCGCCGAAGCTGCCAACGCCGGCATCCAACCCATTCCACCGCAGATCCGTTTACAACTGCTGCGCTGGTACGACCCTGGCGTCCTCGATGCCGCGCGCTACAAAGTCAGCGACAACGGCCAGTTCAGCGCCGCCACCGCCATGCTGCAAAACCCCGACGTCGGTGCCGTGACATTGATCGACATCATCCTCTTTCGCGACGCCGAAACCGCCGAACAGAACGTCGCGCTCTGGGCCCACGAATTGAAGCATGTGCAGCAGTACCAGGAATGGGGGGTAGACGGATTTTCCCAGCGCTATACACAGGACTTCAATGCCGTGGAGGCGCCGGCTTATGCCATACAGGCCGAGGTCAGGCGGGCGGTGCGGGATCAGAAACAGGTGTCGCCTTGAAAGATCGCAGCCTGCGGTAGTGACTCGTGGGGCCATGAACCTGTCCCACCCAAAACAACTCCAACACGGTCCTACCCCATGCACCCGCTACGTCAAAGCCTGCACAACGAACTGCACGCGCGCCCGTCACTGTATTTCGATGAACCGGCCCATGTGTTTCACCTGGCTTTCCTCGGCAGCGAACAGGTGTGCAATGCCTTTCTTCAGGAGTGCTGCCTGGCCGGCCTCGATCTGACTGCCGTCCAGGGCATTACCCAGCTCGACGGCCACGCGCTGAAATGGGAGCGCCATGCCGAGTTTTTCACCCTGACCCTGGTGGTCACTTCCTCCAGCGATGAGCTGTCCTGGACGGCGCTGCCCGACGTACTGGCGCAAAAAATCCAGGCGCATTTGCCGGCGCTGATCAATTCGGTGCAGATCGTGGTACGCGGTGAAGCGCAGCTGGAGCTGTCCCGTTACGGCTTCAAGGACCCGTGCGGTTCCTGCGTGGGGGGTGGCGATGCGGTGGACTGGAGCGATTTTCGGATCAGCGAGGATGGCAGCAACCACCTGTTGTTCATCAACCGGCGCCTGAACGCGTACCGCCAGGGGCGGATGATCCGCCGCCTGCTGGAAATCGAGACCTACCGGATGATGGCCTCGTTATCCCTGACCATGGCCAAGGAAGTGAGCGCGCTGCTGGATGTCTTTGACAAGACCCTGGTCACCCTCTCGGAACGTAACGCCGACCCCGACGGCAGTAATGCCAAAGCCCTGCTGGCGGATATTTCCAACCTGTCTGCCCAGGTGGTCAGCAGCACCGCGAAAACCCGCCACCGCTTCAGTGCCACCCAGGCCTATGCCCAGTTGGTGTTCGAGCGCCTGGGTGAATTGCGCGAAAGTCATGTGGGTGATTGCCAGCGCCTTGGCGTGTTCATCGAACGCCGCTTCAAGCCCACCGTCCGGTACTGCACCGCCACCGAGCAGCGACTGGAGCATCTGGCCGAAAGCGTGGCCAACCTGGGCGATCTGCTGCAGGCACGGGTCCAGGTCGAAATGGAAGAACAGAACTCGGAAATCCTCAAGAGCCTGAACGCCCGCGCCGACGCGCAGATCAAGATCCAACGCGCCGTGGAAGGCCTGTCGATCATTGCCATCAGCTACTACCTGCTCAGTCTCCTCAAGCTCGGTTACTCGGGGCTGCACCTGCTCGGCGTCGAGCTGACCCCGCGCGAGGCCATGTTCGCCATGGCGCCGCTAGCGATCGGGATTCTTGCGTGGATCATCCTTCATATCAAAAAAGTCAAAGAGCATTGAAACGCCGAAAGGATGACGGACTGCAGGCGAACAGCCGACTGAACCAGCGGGAGAAGGCGCTCAATTCGGAAAAGCCGAGGACTCCGGCAATTTCGCTCAAGGGATGGTGGGGGTTTGCCAGGTAACGGGTCGCCAGTTCCCTGCGCACTTGATCCAGCAGCGAAGAAAACGTTGCACCCTCGCGCGTCAGTTGCCGGTGCAGCGTCCGGCGGTCACGTCCAAGGTGGGCCGCCACCTGTTCTACGGAGCACCGCCCGGTAGGCAGCAGGGTCCAGATCATCTGGTGCACCTGTTCCAGCACGGCGGTCCTGGAATCTTCGTGAATGCTTTTCAGGTACTGATGAACGTGCCGGGCCATTTCCGGATCGGCACTGGGCAGGGCGCGATCCAGATCACTGCTGCGACAGACAATGCCATCGAGCAAGCAGTTGAACTGTACCGCGGTACCAAACACACGCTGATGCCGGCCATCTTCCCGTGGCGCGCAGTGGCGAAAACACACGGCGGTTGGGTGCCAGTGGTCGCCCAGCAAGGTCTTGAGCATCCGGTGAGTCACCGCTACCGCCAACTCTACGGACTGGCGTACGAACAAGTGGCTCACGGTCACCAGTTCAAGCCGCAGCACCGCCACGCCGGCGTTTTCTTCGATCTCCAGGACCAGCCCCTGATTGTGCAGATAAAGAAATTCCTGAAGCGCTTTCAAGGCCGAGCGCAGGGTTGGCTCGCGCCACAGCAGTGCCAGGGGCCCGAGATTGGAGGCTTTGCGACTTTCGGCCAGGCGCAGGCCGAAATCTTCCACGCCGGCTTGCCGCGCCGAACTGTCCAGCAACCGCGCCACCGCATCGATGGAAATTTTCAGGTCTGGCTGCAGCAAGCAGCGCGGATCAAGACCGACAGCACGCAATTGCTGCATGGGATCGACGTTCATCGAGCGGGCAATTTCCGCGTAATTAGTGAGGCTGGCACTGCGAACAAGACCTTTCATTGAGGCGTTACCCATACGTTGCACATGTCCCGAGATGTCATGCCCGTGCCCCCTGGAGTCAATACGAGGGGCACTGGAATGCTTAGAGTTGAAAGCAACCACTCAACCTTGAGGAACTGCAGATGAACGAAGATCAAACCCGGACCGACACCCCAACCTGCGATGCCATGCGTGAAACCGGCAACTGGAATCCCGCTTGGGACTCACTGACCGAGCTGGATGCGCAATGGGTGGAAAAATTCTTCGGCATGGCCACACACCCGATACGCAAAGGGGTACTGGAACCCAAGACCTTCGAATTGATCGCCATCGCCGTCGATGCCTCCTGTACCCACATGTATGCCCCGGGCGTGCGTCGCCACATCCGCAAGGCACTGGAACTGGGTGTCACCATCGAGGAAATCCTCGCGGTGCTGCAGTTGACCTCGATACTGGGCATCCACAGCATGGCGCTCGGCGCACCGATCCTCATCGAGGAAGCCAAAAGACTCGCCGACGAGGGACCGGTACAAGGCACATTCTGAAATCATCAAGACTCCTCCTGTTCTGATGCGAAGGCCGGATCGGCCTTCGCTGATCCGCGCTTTACAATCCCCAGTGCAGCAACAGCAGCACCAACCCGACCAGAAACACGGTTTCCCCCACCATCAGCAGGATCGGCTTGAGGCCGATCGTGGCGAGCTCCTTGAGCTGCGTCTTCATGCCCAGGGCGCTGATGGAGATCACCAGGCACCAGCGCGACAGTTCGTTGACGAGGCCTTGCACCGCCGGCGCGATCCAGCCGGTGCTGTTGATACAGGCCAGGAGCAGGAAGCCCACGGCGAACATGGGCAGCAGCGGAGGGCACTTGCCAGTGGCGTCCGCGCCCTGTGCACGAACTTGCCATCGCCTGCCAGAAAATTCATCGCGATACCGAGCAGCAGCGCGAACAGCATCACCGGTGCGCCATAGTGCTCGGCGAGGAAGGTCGCCGCGATGGCAACGATCACGCTGACGAAAAAACCCGGCGCAAGGTCGAGTGCGCGGGTGTGAATATTGACGAGAGCGATAGAGCTCATGGAGTTTTGTCCTCGCAGGCGATGCCATGGGGAGGTGAGCAACTGCCAGTGCGGCAGATGATTCACTCTAAGGCGATGGCCGCTGGAGAACTTCTCATTTGATGCCAGCGACCTTTCAATTGATGCCAGATTCGGCCGCTGGATTGCCGGGTCAAGCAGGGCGCCATGGACCCGGCGTAGCGTCGTTCATCCGACCAGGATCGATTCAGGCGAACTGCCCGCGGTGGCGAGTACGCGCAAGTCCTTGCGCAATATCTTGCCCACCGTGGACTTGGGCAGTGCCGTCAGGAACCGCACCTGGCGCGGTACCTTGTAGGCCGCAAGGTGTGCGCGGCAGTGCTGGACCAGCGTGGCTTCGTCGAGTGTGACGTTGGCCGCCTTGACGACGTAAAGGCAAACGGATTCACCACTGCGCTCATCCGGCATGCCGATCACCGCGCATTCGCTGACGCCTGGGCAACTGGCGACAACGACCTCCACTTCGTTGGGGTAGACGTTGAAACCCGAGACAATGATCAAGTCCTTTTTGCGATCGACGATCTTGAGCAAACCATCGTTGGCAAAGATGCCAATGTCTCCGGTGCGAAAGTAACCATCGGCGGTAAACGCCTTGGCATTGGCAGTGGGTTTTTGCCAGTAACCGGACATGATCTGCGGCCCCTTGGCGCAAATTTCCCCGGCCTCGCCGAGGGTGGCGGGTTGATCATCGTCCTTGAGCAGCACGATGTCGGTCGAAGGCAGGGGCAAGCCCACAGCCGCCGAAAACTGGCTGCGTCCCATGACGTTCAGGCACAAGATGGCCGACGTCTCGGAGAGGCCGTAGCCTTCGAGGATTTCCTGCCCGGTGATGGTCTTCCACTGTGTGGAGGTGGCCGGCAGAACCGCCGCGCCGCCGCCAATGGCCAGGCGCAGGCGCGAGAAATCCACTTCACCGATGCGCGGGTGGCGGACCAGCGCGCCATACAGCGTATTGACCCCGGTCAACAGCGTCGGCCGGGCGTTGATCAGTGTGTCGACCAGGTCATCGCTGTTACGCGCATCGGGGACCAGCCAGTTCTCGGCGCCGGCCGAAAAACCGATCAGCAGATTGATCGTCAGGGCGAACACGTGGAACAGCGGTAGCGCTGTCACCACCACGTTGGCACCCTCGGTGTCGAACATGTCAGGCAGAAAAGCACGCGCCTGCAGGATGTTGGCGATCAGATTGCGGTGTGACAGCGCCGCACCTTTCGAGGGGCCCGTGGTACCCCCGGTGTACTGCAGAAAGAGCAAGTCGTCGCCCGTCAGCTCGACCGGTGTCAACGCCAGCTGGCCGCCCTCGTGCAGGGCATCGGTGAAACGCGTTATCGGAAAGGCCGGCGATGAGGGGAGGTCGAACTCGCCGTTCCCCACGGGCCCGTCCAGGGTGTCGCCGGGGTGGACCACGATGACTTTCCTGATGGTGGTGCTGACCAGTATCGATTCCAGTGTAGGGAGGGCACTGGCGATGATGACAATGGTCTGGACCCCGGCGTCATTGAGCTGGTGCAAGAGCTCCTGCGGGGTGTACGTCGGGTTGACATTAACCTGGGCTGCACCGGCCCGCAGGATACCGAACATGGCGACTGGAAACGCCGGGATATTGGGCAGCATGACCGCGATACGATCCCCGCGCTGCACGCCCAGGTGCTGCAGGTAGGCAGCCATTGCGCGTGACTGCTGGTCTACATCGCCATAGCTGAGTGAACGCTTGAAGCAGTGGAATGCGGTGTGGCTGGCATAACGCTGCATGGCCAGTTCGGCCATGGCGACAACGGTAGGACAGGCATCCGGGTCGATATCGGCAGGTACGCGGGCGTCGTAACTCTGTTGCCAATGACGAGGGGGAGTGAAGGGTGTGGTCATGATCAACCTGCTATTGAAGTTATGGGTGGCGGGTGATGGGTTGGGGCAGAGTGATACGAATGCGTTCGTCGACGACCTCTACCGGATAGGCGCGCACGTTCATGCCACCACCGCGCATGCAGCCAGTGGCGAGGTCGAAGCTCAGGCCATGGGCGGGGCATCGCACGAAGCGACCCTCGAGTTTGCCGAACAACAGCGAGGCGCCGCTGTGGGGGCAACTGTCGTCGATGGCGTAAATCTGGCCATCGATGTTGAACACTGCGATATCGATGCCGTCGGATCGCACGCGAGCGCGCTTGCCGATGCCCAGGTCAACGGAACCGGGCACATCCAGGGTATGCGTCATGTTTTGCCTCCAGAGTGTGGCGGGGCTTGGCCGGCGACTGGCGCTTGCGATGGCGCCCGATCAGGAACAGGGTTGCGGGCAGATGCGCTCAAGATCAGTGCGATAGTTGCGAACCCCGACCATCAGCACCAACGCGGCGGCAATCCCCGCCAGGGGCAGCAGTTGCAGGGCCGAGGCCAGGCCAATGCGATCGGCGAGCAAGCCGGTGACGAAAGGGCCCGGGGCCATGCCCAGCAGGTTGTTGGCAATGGCCAGTGTGGCCATGGCGGTGCTGTGCAGGGCCGGCGGCGTCAGGTCGGCGACCATGGTGCCGGAGGGGCCGACGATGCCGCCGCCCACGAACATCGCCAGGCCGATCATCACCAGTTGAGCAATACCCACCGGCAGCGCAAAGGCCAGGGTCAACAGCGCACTGCAGAGCAGGCAATAGCCCATGGTCAAGCGGATCTTGCGGGTTGGCGAACCGTTGCAAAGCCGGTCGGCGATGGCGCCGCACAGTGGCATGCCGACCGCCGTGCAAAGCATGAAGAGGGCGGCGATGGCACCGGCGCTGGTCAGCGGCATGTCGTAGAAGCGATTCAGATAGCTGGGCAACCACGTCAGCAAGGCGGCGATGGCGAACAACTGCAGGCCGCTACCGATGTAGATGCTCAGCACCGACGACGTCGAGAACAGGCTGCTGAGTGGAGGATGAGCCTTGGCCGGGCTCGAGCCCGAGCGAGTGCGTGGCGATTCAAGGCGGCCAGGGCGCACGACCAACGCGTACACGACCGTCAGCCCAATGCCATAGATGGCCATGCCCACAAAGGACGCTCGCCAGCCAAAATGGCTCGCGAGCACTCCGCCAAGGCCAATGCCGAGCACGGAACCGACCATGCTCCCGGCCAGGAAGGCCCCCGTGACCGTGGACCGCTGCTGCGGTGGAAAGATGCTCAGCACCACGGCCAGTCCGACGCTGCCATAGGCCGCTTCGCCGACGCCGATGAAGAAGCGCGCGACGAACATTTCCTGATAGTCGGAGGCGAAACCGCACATCAGGGTGGCCAGGCTCCAGATCGCCGCCATCAGAATCAGGCTGCGGATGCGTCCCAGGCGATCGGCGACCACCGACAGCGGAAAGGCCAGCACACCGACGGCAATGGCGACGACGCCGGACAGCGCGCCCAGCTCGGAATCGGAGAGGCCCCATTCGGCCTTGAGCTGCGGAAAAACCACCGTCAGCACCTGCCGCGACATGAAGTCTGACAGCAGCAGGCCGAAGGTGAGGGCGAAGACCACCCAGGCGTAGGGCCTTGCGACGCGTCGCCAGGTGTCACTGCGTACTTCCATTGGTGCATGCAAAGTCACGGAGTCTTTCCTCTTGTTACGGCCGCGTGCAATTCGCAGCTCTTGAAATGACGTGTTGCGGGGTTTGCGGGACGCACGCCGGTCTGGCAAGCGTGCCCCCCGCAGGGTGAGCTCAGCCGAATTGGGTAAAGCCTTTCTGACCGGATTGACGGTTCGGCGCAAAGCCGTTCTCGGCCAGCGTCTCGTCGGCGTCCTTGTAGAACGTGCCGATCTTGTAGATCTCGCGGGCTTCTTTGCCATTGGCCACTTCGCGCCCCATTTCCCGGGAAATGCGCACCAGTTGCTCGATCTGCTCGACGTTGCTCATCTTGCGATCACGGCCCTGGGTCCAAAGGTTGTCCTCGGTGCCGCAACGCACATGCATGCCCATGGCAATCGCCATCACGTTCAGCGGCAAGACATTGAGCATGGCGGTTTCCAGAGTCAGCACGGCACCGTCCGGACAGGCACGCACGAAGTTCGCCAGGTTGTAGAGGTTGGGCGCGTCGGAGCCACCACCAATCGCCACCCAGGTCAGGACCAACGGCACGTTGCAGACGCCACGGCGCATCATGCGCTCGACCGTTTCGAACGAGGGGATGTTGCCGAGCTGGAATTGCGTCTGAATGCCAGCTGCCGAGAGGCGCTTGATGTGCTCTTCAACCCATTCCGGGCCGGCCGGAATGGTCATTTCGCGGTAGGCGCGATAGATCTCTGGCGTGGCAATGCTGGTGCCGGCAAGATCGGCCTCGCACATCTGCTCGACGATGTTCATCTGGTTGCTGTTGATGGCAATCGTCACCTGGTCGGGCTTGGGCGAGAGTTCGGCAAGCATGTGACGGGTGTCATCGGAGAGCCATTTGGCGACGTCGCTATCACCCTCCGGGGCGAAGGAAATCGAGCCACCGACCTGAATGATCATGTCCGGTACCGCTTCTCGTACGCCGGCGATCAGTTCATTGAACTTGGACAGTCGCTTGGAGCCTTTACCATCGAGCTCACGGACATGCAGGTGAAGCACAGTAGCGCCGGCGTTGTAGCAGTCGACCGCCATCTGCACCTGCTCTGCCATGGTGACGGGGATGTCTTCCGGGAAGTCCGAAGGCATCCACTCCGGCGCGTAGGGAGCAACGGTGATGACGAGCTTCTGTTGATTTTCGGGGTGCAGGGATCCGTCGAGAAAGTTCATGCATGACTCCAATCTGTTGTTGTTTTTGTGACGCGGGTTTATGGCTTTCACTCTGGGCCAGCTGACCGCTGCAAACTTCTCATGTCATGCCAAAAAGCTTTCATTTCGTGCCAGGAACCGCGGTGCTGGCAATCGGTGCCATATAATCGATTGCAGGCGGTAAACATCAGGCAGGGGAGATGAGATGGACGCGTTCGTAAGAGCTGCAACGCTCAAGCACTACATGGAGGTGGCGCAGACTCTGGCTCTGAATCCCGGCGAGATGCTGCGTGACGTCGGCTTGCTGCCAACCCTGCTCGACGACCCGGAATCCTTGCTGCCGCTGGATGCGGCGCTCAGGCTGCTGGAGAATTCCGCCGAGCGTTCAGCGTGCCCGACCTTTGGCTTGCGCATGGCACAAGCGCGGCGCATGTCGGATATCGGAGTGGTCAGTTTGCTGCTCAGCCATCAGCGCACGCTGCGGGACATGTTGCTGACCAGTATCGAGTATCGGCACCTGCTCAACCGGACGCTGGCCATGAACCTGGAGACCACGGGCAATATGGTGCTGATCCGCGAGGAGATCATGGCAGAGGCGGGCATGCCCAAGCGTCAAGCCACCGAACTGGCCATTGGTATCCTGCACCGTACGTGCAAGTCGGTCATGGGCAACCAGTGGAATCCGCAGAGTGTTCATTTCAGCCATGAAGCGCCGGCAAGCGCGCATGAACACACGCGATTCTTCCGCTGCCGGGTGGTGTTCGACGCCGAATTCGATGGCATCTTTTGCAGTAAAGAGGACATCGATCAACTCAACCCACAGGCCGACCTGGCGATGGCCGGCTATGCCCGTCAGTTCATGGACTCGATGGCAGGCGCCAACGAACGCTCGGTGATTTTCGACGTGCGCAAGGCGATCTATCTGTTGATGCCGGTTGGACGCGCCACTATCCATCAGGTGGCTTACGCCCAAGCGGTCAGCGTGCGAACCCTGCAACGGGAACTCGACGAAGAAGGCCTGACATTTTCCGCGTTGCTCAATGCGGTACGTCGCGAACTGGCGCTGCGCTACATGGAAAACCGCAACTATTCCCTGCAGCGTGTGGGGATGATGCTCGGTTATACCGTTCCCACCTCATTCACGCGCTGGTTCTGCGCCGAATTCGGCTGTGCACCACGGGAATGGCGCAACCGCAACAAACAGCTCGCCAGCGATTCCTCCACCTGACCGCTCGATGTCCCACTGTAGGAGCCGGCTTGCCGGCGAAGGCGTCCTGACAGCCAACCAATCTCTCGCGGCTGTCCCCAATCAACTGTAGGAGCCGGCTTGCCGGCGAAGGCGTCCTGACAGCCAACCAATCTCTCGCGGCTGTATCCCATCCACAGGTCTTGCGAATGCCGCTCGATGATGGGGCGACCGGCCGGCCTGACCGGTTTTAACGACCGCCTGTCCGGCGTCCCGAAATGTCAAACCCATGCCCCGGCAAGTCAATCCGGTTCACAGCGATTTTCTTAAAGTGAATTCCGGGATCAGCGCTAACCCCACCCGTAGCACGACCCCCAATTACCCGTCGTCAGCCGCCATGGCTGACGCCAAGCCACAACAAAAACAATAAAGGTGTATCACCCGATGAAGAGTCGCAATCTCCTGTCTGCGCGACGCCAATTGCTCGCCACGGCTATCCTGGCCTCGAGCCTGCCGGCTGCCCACGCTTTCGAGCTGGATACCGGTAGCGAGGACTGGTCGGTCCGTTTCGACAACACCGTCAAGTACAACTATGGCGTGCGGACGGAAAGTGCCGACACGCGCATCCTGGGTACGCCCAACAGTAACGACGGTGATTACAACTTCCGCAAGTCCGGCACCAACATCACCAACCGTGTCGACCTCCTGACCGAGCTGGATGTGGTCTACCAGAACAAGACCGGTTTTCGTGTCAGCACGGCGAGCTGGTACGACAAGGCGTATGAAAATACCGGTTCGAACGCCAACCCGTTCCCCAATGGCAACGACGATTATTCTTCGATCGCCGGGTTTGGCGGTCGTCCAGGCGCGCCGGCCGTGTTTGGCAGCCCGCACCTGAGCAACTATGCCCAGCGCTACTACAACGGGCCGTCCGGTGAAGTGCTCGATGCCTTCGTGTTCTACAACACCCAGGTGGGCGACGATTCCCAGCTCAGTATCAAGGCTGGCCAGCACAACGTGTTCTGGGGCGAGACGGTACTCAGTCCGGTGCATTCGCTGAGCTATGGCCAGGCGTCCCTCGACCTGGCAAAGGCGGCCGCATCGCCCGGTACCGAAGCCAAGGAGCTGTTCGTTCCACGCAACCAGATCTCCACGACCTTTACCCTCAACCCCGAACTGACCTTCGGCGCCCAGTATTTCCTCGATTGGGAAGGCGCGCGCTTGCCTGAGGCCGGGACCTTCTACAGTGGGTCCGACGTGGTGGGCTTCGGCGCTCAGTCATTCCTCCTGGGGCATACCGGCGGTGCGGGACTGGCGGGGCCGAACGGCACGCTGACCACCGTTCGACGCGGGCATGACTACACCCCGGACAACCGCGGGGACTGGGGCCTGATGCTCAAATGGTCGCCCGAGTGGCTGGACGGAACCCTGGGTGCCTACTATCGCAAGACTTCGGACATCCTCCCGCAAGCTGTTCTCGACACCCGAGGCTTGACCAGTGTCGGGGGAGTGGCAGGGCTGCGTAACTCGATCGGCACCGCCACCTATGAATTCGCTTATGGCGATGACATCGACATCTACGGCCTGAGCCTGTCCAAGGAAGTGGGCGGCGTCAGCATCGGCAGTGATTTGAACATTCGCCACAACATGCCGCTGGCCAGCATTCCGGCAATCATCAGCGCCGCAGGGCCTGGCGGGTTGCAGGCCGGGCTTGGCTTGCTGCCGGCGCGTAATCCGGGTACCGGCGTGATCACTGATGTGCCACGCGACGGTGACAGCCTGGCCGCCACGGGCGACACACTGCACTGGACCATCAACGGCCTGGTCGCCATCGCCGACACGCCGCTGTTCGATTCGGCGACCCTGTTGGGCGAGCTGTATTACAGCAACCTGTTGAGCCTCGATAGCAAGAACAAGGCGCTCTACAAGGGCGAAGACACCTATCGCGGTGTCGACAAGCCGACCCGCGACAACTGGGGCATTGCCGTCAACTTCACGCCGACCTGGTACCAGGTGCTTCCCGGTGTGGACCTGAGCGCGCCGATGTCGGTCAACGTCGGTATCGACGGTGTTTCGCCTGTGGTAGCGGGCGGTGCGGAAGATGCCGGCAACTATGCGGTCGGAGTGAGCGCGGCCATCTACAACAAGTACTACGTCGACCTCAAGTACGTCGACGCCTTTGGCAAAACCACCGACTGCAACGACGGCGCCACCGATGGTGCGACCCCTAACGCCCTTGATGGCACGCAGCGGTACACCTGCTATGCGGGCGGTCTTGCCTCGGCCTCCGGTTCCGGTGCCACCGAGGACCGGGGCGCGGTTTACCTGACCCTGAAAACCACCTTCTGATTCAACCAGCCTCGCGAAAGCAGGAGAACAATAAGATGAAATTCGCCTATACCCTGATGGCCGCTTCTCTGGCCCTGGCCCTTGCCGGGCCTGCCCACGCCGCCGTCGATGCCTCTGAAGCCGCCAAACTGGGTAACCAGTTGACCCAGGTCGGCGCCGAAAAAGCCGGTAATGCCGACGGTTCCATTCCGGCCTATCAAGGTGGCCTGAGCACGCCCCCGGCCGGCTTCAAGGCGGGCGACAAATTGCGCCCAGACCCTTTCGCTGCCGAAAAGCCGCTGCTGGTGATCGATGGCAAGAACGTCGACCAGTACAAGGGCCAACTGACCGCGGTGACCGCCGAGCTGGCCAAACGTTATCCCAGCTTCAAAATCGAGGTTTTCCCGACCCACCGCACTGCCGCGTTGCCTAAAGGCGTGCTGGACAATACGGTAAAAAATGCCACGGCGGCACGCTCCACCGAAGGCGGCAATTCCATCGAAAATGCGCTGCCAGGCATTCCATTCCCGATCCCCAAGACCGGTGCCGAGGCGATCTGGAACCACTTGCTGCGTTATCAGGGCGTCAACCTGCAGACCAAGTACGACAACTGGAATGTCGACTCCGCCGGCGTCGCCAGCCTGGCCACCACCGGTATCGCCCAGATCAACTATGCCGCCTATGACGACCTGGCCAAACCGCTGGCCGCCGCAGACACCTATTACCAGATCAAGCTGGCCTTCACCGGTCCTGCCCGTCGTGCCGGCGAGGCTGTGTTGGTGCGCGATGCGGTCAATCCGCTGGAGCAACCGCGCCGTGGCTGGCAATACCTGCCGGGCCAGCGCCGCGTGAAGCTGGCGCCGAGCCTGGCCTACGACACGCCTAACCCGGGCAGCGCGGGCGCCTCGACCTGGGATGATTCCTTTGTGTTCAACGGTGCCCTGGACCGCTTCGACTGGAAGCTGGTCGGCAAGCAGGAAATGATCGTTCCGTACAACACTTACCGTGTGACCTATCAGAACGATCTGAAGCCGATGATGACCCCCAACCACTTGGCGCCCGAGTTCGTGCGCTGGGAAAAACACCGGGTGTGGGTGGTCGAGGCGACCCTCAAGCCAGGCGCCCGGCACATTTACGCCAAGCGCCGCTTCTACCTGGATGAGGACAGCTGGGTCGCCCTGGCATCCGACCAATACGACGCGAACGGCCAGCTCTACCGCGGCGTCTTCACCTTCCTCAGCCAAAGCTACGACCAGCAAGTGCCGGATGCCTCGCCTTACCTGAGCTATGACCTGGTCGGTGGCACCTACAGCGCCGTCGGCTTTCCAGGCCCCTACGGCGGCATCAAGTACAGCGAGGCGCTGAGCAAGACCCAGTGGTCTCCTGAATCGCTGGCGGGTTCCGGTATCCGCTGACAGCTTCGCCGCTACTGCCGATTGCTGATCGCGCAGTTTTTGCGCCGGGTCGTACCCAGGTACCACCCGGCGCCTTTTTGCCAAGAGGGCGCAACATGGGCTCCTGTAACAAGAAGATCGCGCCACGGGTGCTGGGGATGCTGCTGGTATTGCTGCAGGGCGGCGCGCAGGCATCATCCTACGTTGACGTGCTGGACCTGCCGGCGCAGTCGAGTGCGCTGGTGCAGCGCAGCCCCTTGCTCGGGGTGACCCAGGCAGGGCAGCGCCTGGTCACAGTGGGCCAGCGTGGCCATATCCTTTATTCAGATGACGCCGGCCTGCGCTGGCAGCAAGCCGACGTGCCGGTCAGCTCTGACCTCACGGCGGTGAGTTTCCCTTCGGCAACCCACGGCTGGGCGGTCGGCAATGACGGCGTGGTGTTGCACAGCAGCGATGCCGGCGTCACCTGGACCCGGCGACTCGATGGCCGCCAGATCGGCGAGCTGATGCTCAAGCACTACAGCGCCCTGGCCAAGGCCGAGCCGCAGGTCGAGCAATGGGCCCTGTTGGCCGCCGACGGCCAGCGGCTGATGGAGGAGGGTGCCGACAAACCGCTGCTTGACGTCTGGTTCGCCAACGACAAGGTCGGCTATGTGGTCGGCGTGTTCAACCTGATCCTGCGCACCGAAGACGGCGGCCATTCCTGGACCCCATTCCAGGATCGTACCGACAACCCGCAAGGTTTCCACCTCAACGCCATCACCTCCACCGGCGATGCGCTGTACATCGCCGGCGAACAAGGCCTGCTGCTCAAATGGGATGACGCCCGCCAGCGTTTCATGGCACTGCAGACGCCTTATGAGGGCAGCTTTTTCGGTGTGGTCGGCCAGCCCGGCGAAGTACTCGCCTATGGCCTGCGCGGTCATGTGTATCGCAGCGCCGATGGCGGGCTCAGCTGGACCCGGCTCGACAACGACCTGCAGGTCAGCGTCACCGCTGCCACGCTTGACGTCGACGGCCGCTTCCGGCTGTTCACCCAGGCCGGGCACATGCTCATGAGCCGAGGGGGTAATGCCCCGCTGCAACTGATGCCGCAAGCCCAACAGTCACCGGTGGCCGGTGCCGCATTGGCCGTCAATGGTGCGCTGGTGCTGGTTGGCGGTCGTGGTGTGCGTACGCTGCCCGTCGAATAACGATAAGAACCAGAGTGAGTACCCAGACATGGGCAATTTGAAGCAAGACACCCTGCCGGTGATCCGCGAACTGCCGGACTTCGACCGGCGCTCCGGCAATCTGCTGGAACGGCTGGTGTTCAACCATCGACCGCTGTTCATGCTGCTCATGGCCCTGGCCACCGTGGTCCTGGGCTACATGGCCATGACCCGCCTGGAACTGCGCCCCAGCTTCGAAAAGATGATTCCGCAGAGCCAGCCCTACATCCAGAATTACCTGGAGAACCGCCAGTCGCTGCGCGGCCTGGGCAACTCGGTGCGGGTGGTGGTGGAAAACACCCGGGGCGACATCTTCGATCCGCACTACCTGACGGTCCTCAAGCAGGTCAATGACGAGCTGTTTCTCATGCAGGGCGTCGACCGCGCCTGGATGAAATCGCTGTGGAGTTCGGCGGTGCGCTGGACCGAAGTCACCGAGCAAGGCTTCCAGGGCGGCCCGGTGATGCCTGACAGTTATCAGGGTTCTGCGTCGGACATCGAGCAACTGCGCCAGAACATCAACCGTGCCGGCATCGTCGGCAGCCTGGTGGCCAGCGACTACAAGTCGAGCATGCTGATCGTGCCGCTGTTGGACAAGGCCACGGCCACCGGCCAGGGCATCAACTACCACGCCTTTTCCCGCCAGCTCGAAGAGCGCTTGCGCGACAGGATCGAGTTCGCCAGCGACGCCGTGCACAAGGCCGGGGAGGAGGGCAAAGGTCAATACAAGATCCGTGTGATCGGTTTCGCCAAATTGATGGGCGACCTGATCGACGGCCTGATCCAGGTGATGATGTTCTTCGGCCTGGCCGTGGTCACCTCGCTGCTGATCATCTACGCCTACACCCGGTGCGTGCGCAGTACCTTGCTGGTGGTCGGCTGCTCGTTGATTGCGGTGGTCTGGCAACTGGGCATTGTCGCCTGGCTGGGTTATGCCATCGACCCGTATTCGGTGCTGGTGCCATTCCTGATCTTCGCCATCGGCGTGTCCCACGCGGCGCAGAAAATGAACGGCATCATGCAGGACATTGCCCGTGGCACGCATAAGCTGATCGCCGCGCGCTATACGTTTCGCCGTCTGTTCATCGCTGGTGTCACCGCGTTGCTGGCCGATGCCGTGGGCTTCGCCGTGTTGATGCTGATCGATATCCCGGTGATCCAGGACCTGGCGATCACTGCCAGCATCGGTGTGGCGGTGCTGATTTTTACTTCCTTGCTACTGATGCCGGTGGCGCTGTCCTATATCGGCGTCGGGCGCAAGGCCGCGGAGCGCGCACTGAAGATCGACACCCGTGCCGCCGAACATCGTGGCTTCGGCAGGTTGTGGGACCTGCTCGACCGTTTCACCACGCGCAAGTGGGCCACCGGCACCGTGCTGGTCGCCGTGTTGCTGGGCATCGGCGGCTTCATGGTCAGCCTGCAACTGAAAATCGGCGACCTCGACAGCGGGGCGCCGGAATTGCGCGCCGACTCGCGCTATAACCGCGACAACGCCTACATCACCAGCCACTACGCACTATCCAGCGATCAGTTCGCGGTGATGATCAAGACCGCGCCGGAAGGCTGCCTGGACTACAAGACCCTGATCCTGGCCGACCGCCTGGCCTGGAAGCTGCAGCAGCACCCGGGGGTGCAGACCACCGTGTCACTGGTCAATGCCGTGCGCCAGATCACCGCCGGCACCTACGAAGGCAACCCCAAGCTCAACAACATCCAGCGCAATCAAAACGTGCTGAACTACGCCGCGCAACAGGCCTCGGTCAACGCCCCGGAGCTGTTCAATACCGACTGCTCGCTGATGCCGGTGATCGCCTACCTCAAGGATCACAAGGCCGAGACCCTCGACGCCGTGGTGGCGATCGCCGAGCAGTTCGCCAGGGAAAACAGCAGCGAGGATCGCCAGTTCCTGTTGGCCGCCGGCAACGCCGGCATCGAAGCGGCCACCAACATCGTGGTGCGCGAGGCCAACCGCACCATGCTGCTGTACGTCTACCTGGCGGTGACGCTGTTCTGCCTGATCACCTTCCGCAGCTGGCGCGCCACGCTGGTGGCGCTGCTGCCGCTGGTGCTGACCTCGATTCTTTGCGAAGCCTTGATGGTGGCCATGGGCATCGGCGTGAAGGTGGCGACCTTGCCGGTGATTGCCCTGGGCGTAGGGATCGGGGTGGACTACGCCTTGTACCTGCTCAGCGTGCAACTGCAGTACCAGCGCCAGGGACTGTCGCTGTCCGAGGCCTATCGCAAGGCCGTGGCCTTCACCGGCCGGGTGGTCGGGCTGGTCGGTATCACCCTGGCCGCCGGCGTAGTGTGCTGGGTCTGGTCGCCAATCAAGTTCCAGGCCGACATGGGCATCCTGCTGACCTTCATGTTCCTGTGGAACATGCTTGGGGCGCTGATCCTGATTCCGGCGCTGTCGTATTTCCTTTTGAACGGCGATCGGCGCCGCCAGGAAGCGGTAGTCCAGGGTCAAGTCACCGGCCTCAAGCCTCACTACGATACGGGCACTTCCGAATCCTGAATCTGCACTGTCCAATTTTCAAGCGAGCGATTTCATCATGGCTGACTACAAAGCACCCCTGCGCGATATGCGTTTTGTTCTGAATGAAGTGTTCGAGGTTTCCAGGCTTTGGGCGCAACTGCCAGCCCTGGCCAATGTGGTGGACGAAGACACCGCCAGCACCATTCTCGAAGAAGCCGGCAAAGTCATCGCCGGTACCATTGCCCCGCTGAACCGCAGCGGCGATGAACAAGGCTGCTCCTGGGCCGACGGCGCGGTGCAGACCCCCAAGGGCTTCCCGGAGGCCTACCAGACCTACGCCGCTGGCGGCTGGACCAGCGTCGGTGGCGACGAACGGTTCGGGGGCATGGGCATGCCCAAGGTGATTTGCGCCCAGGTCGAAGAAATGCTCAACTCGGCCAACCTGTCTTTCGGCCTGTATCCGATGCTGACCGCTGGCGCCTGCCTGTCGATCAACGCCCACGCCAGCGAAGAACTGAAGGCTGCGTACCTGCCGAACATGTACGCCGGTGTCTGGGCCGGTTCCATGTGCCTGACCGAGCCCCACGCCGGTACCGACCTGGGCATCATCCGTACCAGGGCCGAGCCGCAGGCCGATGGCAGCTACAAGGTCAGCGGCACCAAGATCTTCATCACTGGCGGTGAGCACGACCTCACTGAAAACATCATTCACCTGGTGCTGGCCAGGCTGCCGGATGCTCCGCCAGGACCCAAAGGCATTTCGCTGTTCCTGGTACCGAAATTCCTGGTCGATGCCAACGGTGCGTTGGGCGCGCGCAACAGCCTGTCCTGCGGCTCGATCGAGCACAAGATGGGCATCAAGGCCTCGGCCACCTGCGTGATGAATTTCGACGGCGCCACCGGCTACATCATCGATGCGCCGAACAAGGGCCTGGCAGCGATGTTCACCATGATGAACTATGAACGCCTGGGCGTCGGGATCCAGGGCCTGTCCCTCGGTGAACGCTCCTATCAGAACGCCGTCGAGTACGCCCGCGACCGAATCCAGAGCCGGGCGCCAACCGGCCCGGCCGATCCGGACAAGCTCGCCGACCCGATCATCGTGCACCCGGACGTGCGTCGCATGTTGCTGACCATGAAAGCGTTGAACGAAGGCGGCCGCGCGTTCTCCAGCTACGTCGCCCTGCAACTCGATAGCGCAAAATTCAGCGAAGACGCCGCCACCCGCCAACACGCGCAAGCACTGGTGGTCCTGCTGACGCCGGTGGCCAAGGCGTTCCTCACCGACATGGGGCTGGAAACCACGGTGCATGGACAGCAGATCTTCGGCGGTCATGGTTTTATCCGTGAATGGGGCCAGGAACAGCTGATCCGCGACTGCCGCATCACCCAGATCTACGAAGGCACCAATGGCATCCAGGCACTCGACCTGCTGGGTCGTAAAGTACTCGGCAGTGGCGGGGCGTACTACCACCTGTTCGCTGACGAAATTCGGCAATTCACCGCGTCGGTCGGCGCTGACCTGATGGAGTTCACCCAACCGCTGAACGCCGCTGTGCAGACCCTCGACGAACTGACCGCATGGCTACTGGATCGGGCGGCATCCAACCCGAATGAAATCGGTGCGGCGTCAGTCGAGTACCTGCACGTATTGGGCTACACCGCTTACGCCTACATGTGGGCGCTGATGGCGCGTACCGCGATGCAAAAGCAGGACCAGGATGTTTTTTACCGGACCAAACTGGGAACTGCGCGCTTCTTCTTCGCTCGCCTGTTGCCTCGGGTCCACTCCCTGGCCGCTGCGGTCAGGGCCGGTAGCGAGAGCCTGTTCCTGCTCGATGCCGATCAATTCTGACGTGACGAACCCATCAACCCCATTTCAAGGAACCTCCATGAACGTTTTAATCGTGCATGCCCATCCCGAACCGAAATCCTTTACCGCGGCGCTGCGCGACCAGGCGGTCGAGACCTTGCAGGCGCAAGGGCATCAAGTCCGGGTATCCGACCTCTACGCGATGAACTGGAACCCGGTGGCCAGTGCCGAGGACTTCTGCGTCAGGGAGAATCCCGAATACCTGGTCTACGCCCTCGAGCAACGACGCAACAGCAAGGAGCAGACCCTCGCCGCCGATATCCAGCAGGAGCTGGACAAACTGTTGTGGGCAGACCTGCTGATCCTCAATTTCCCTATCTACTGGTTCTCCACGCCGGCGATTCTCAAGGGCTGGATTGACCGGGTGCTGGTATCCGGCATCTGCTACGGCGGCAAGCGCTTCTATGATCAAGGCGGCCTGAGCGGCAAGAAAGCCCTGGTGACGGTGACCCTGGGCGGGCGTGAACACATGTTCGGCGAGGAAGCCATCCATGGTCCCCTGGAAGACATGTTGCGCCCGCTGTTGCGCGGGACGCTGGCCTATGTCGGGCTGGAGGTGCTGCCGCCTTTTGTCGGCTGGCACGTGCCGTACATCAGCGCTGAAGACCGACAGGCATTTTTGCTCAGCTATCGCCAGCGCCTGGAAAATATCGAAGCGGATGAGCCCATCCAATACCCACGCTTGAGTCAGTTCGATGATCGGCTGTATCCGCTCCAACCCATTACCTTGTGATGCCTGGACTGCAGATTCGCCTAGGCGCTGGCATCGGCTTCATGCCCATCGGCGAAGGCCATTAGCACGTCCAGATCAAGCACATCCAGCTTGATTCGCGAGATAAACGCCGAGAACGCCAGGTTGGCGGCGAGCAGGCGCAGGTCGCAGGCCCAGGGCGGCACATGGACCGGTGCCCGGAGCCAGCCGGACTCGAACAGCGGGGCCAGGCGTACGGTGTCCCCCAGGCTCAGGCGCCCGGCGAACAGATAGCCGACCAGCTCCGGTCGGTTGTCACGGATGGCGATGCGCAGCAAGGTGTGCACGCCGAGCAGACCAGTCAGGTAGGCCGCGTCCTTGGTGAACGCCGAACCGCCGCGCAGGTCGGCGCCGCGAAATACCCGCTGGGTCGAACGGAAGGACTCTTCCTGGGTCTGACCGGCAGCGAGAAAACCTTCGAACACCTGGATGAAATCGGCGCCATCGAGCGCCTGTTGCACCGCGAGCACGCGCAAGGCCAGGCGACGCAGGCGGTTGATGTCCATGCTGCCGGTGAACAGCTCGGCCAGGGTGGCGATGCCTTCCTGGGTCTGGGTGGTACGCGGCGCGCCCAGGCCAAGGCTCTTGAGGTTCGATTGCAGCGCGCCGTTCTGCGCCGTGGCCACATGCACGAACGCCTCGTGCTGCAACAGCTGGTTCTTGTCCAGTTCGGAAAACAGCGCGCTGGCCCGCAGGCGGATGCGGCTCATGCCGGCGATGGCCTTGGCCGCCAGGGTCGGATCGAGCAGCACGGTGATCCGGCCGGGACCGAAGAAGCGGTCCAGTTCCGGCTGCATCCAGGCCGCGAAGGCTTCGGCCGGAATCTCCGCCGGGCTCGGCGGGATTCGCGCACCGCCAATAAGGGCGTCGGTGGTGTTGAGGAAGAAGTTCGCCGCGTCCAGCATGCTCAGGTTCAGATTCGGGTAGGAGAAGTCCGGGCGCCGGTACAGCGCCGACGAATACTGAGTGAAGGCGGGCGTGCCAATGGCTCCGAGCATGTGCCCGGCCGTGGCGTAACTGCGCGCAGTCATGGCCAGGTGGCGCCCGGCCGGATGGCCCACATCGCAGCGGTCGATAAAGCCTTCGAGCGCGTCAATGTCGGCGCTGTGATCACGCGGTTGCAGTTGGACCCTGGGCAACTCGGGCTGCCCGGCGCGCCAACTCGCCAGGAACGCTTCCTCGACCCCATCCGGCCAGGACAGGGCGTCCAGCACGCGAATCTTGCGCACAAGGCCAGGCAGGGCGGCATCGAGTTCGGACAGGGGCAGGCTGCTCACGAAGACCTCCTCAGGAAAAGAAGCTCAATCGTAGAAGCTTAGCCGGTGTCGAGACGTCACGGGGCAGGGCTGAAACCAACTACGGTCTTCAGCCCAAATCTTGCGCCTGATGCCGCTCAGGCACCTGCGTCGCCTCATCCCCCCACGTCCGATTGACCCGCTGACCACGAATGACCGCCGGCCGCTTGGCGATTTCTTCCGCCCAGCGCTGCACGTGGGTGTATTGGTGGGCCGATAGAAACTCGGCCGCCGAGTACACGTTGTCGCGCACCAACTGGCCGTACCAGGGCCAGACCGCGATGTCGGCGATCGTGTAGTGGTCACCTGCCAGGTAGGGACTCTCGGCAAGACGACGGTCGAGGACATCCAGCTGACGTTTGGTCTCCATGGTGAAGCGGTTGATCGGGTATTCGAATTTCTCTGGCGCATAGGCATAGAAATGCCCGAAGCCGCCGCCCAGATAAGGTGCCGAACCCATTTGCCAGAACAGCCAGTTCAGGGTTTCGGTGCGTCCAGCGAGGTCGGTGGGCAGGAAGGCGGCGAACTTTTCTGCGAGGTAAAGCAGGATCGAACCGGATTCGAACACGCGGATCGGCGGCTCGGCGCTGCGGTCCAGCAGTGCCGGGATCTTCGAATTCGGGTTGATCTCGACGAAGCCGCTGGAAAACTGATCGCCCTCGCCGATGCGGATCAGCCAGGCGTCGTACTCGGCACCGACATGCCCAAGCGCCAACAGCTCCTCGAGCATGATGGTCACCTTCACGCCATTGGGCGTGGCCAGCGAATACAGCTGCAACGGATGCTTGCCGGTCGGCAGCGTCTTGTCATGGGTCGGGCCGGCAACCGGGCGGTTGATACTGGCGAACTGGCCGCCGGACGGCGCGTTGTGTTTCCAGACCTTGGGCGGAACATAAGACGCTTTGCTCACGAGATGGACCCCATTGTTTGTAGTGATGACATTGACCGCTTGCGATCGCGTTGGGGTAAAACAGTATGTCGCGCAAGCAATACGAGCAACTGCCGTCGATTTCGCAGAGTCCCGTTCGACTATGGGTCAGGGAATGCATTGGGGTCGATGTTCCCTGAACGAGGACTAATCAGGGCACAACAGCCAAGCACTGCAGGGCAACCTCGTCGACGCCATACGCGCGCTCAAGCAACAGGACGGCGCCCACCTGTTGACCCAGGGCAGCGCTGATCTGGTGCGCCAATTGCTGGCAGCCGGATTGGTGGACGAGCTTCGGCTGATGACGTTTCCCATCGTCCTCGGGAACGGCAAGCGCC
The DNA here is from genome assembly GCF_046042685.1 of Pseudomonas sp. PLMAX. Lineage (NCBI taxonomy): Bacteria > Pseudomonadati > Pseudomonadota > Gammaproteobacteria > Pseudomonadales > Pseudomonadaceae > Pseudomonas > Pseudomonas sp. PLMAX. The sequence continues at coordinate 3,597,200 of NZ_CP064949.1, forward strand.
TGTTCGACGACAAGGCGCAAGCCTCGGCGTTCACGCTGGAGCATTCGACCTGCACGCCCGGGGGTGTGTTGATCGGCCGTTACGTGCGCAGTGGCGAGGTGCGCACGGGATCGTTCTGATCCCGTACCTGGGCGCAAAGACACTCCAGGATGCTTTTGCACACCGTTGACAGGTAGGGAGCCGGCTCGCTGCTGTGGGGTAGGGCTCGTTGCTTTACCCCCCATCATGGGTAGCGACCGAAACCCTGCTTGCTTCGTAAGCTATCGCTGATGCGCGGTACATGGATTCCGTGCGAACGGAGCGGCAATGAAAATCAACAAAAAACTACAGGCGAGTCCTGAGCGACAGGCCATCGGCATGCCCCGTGTGTTGCGCGCACACCAGCCCGATCGAGAGGCGCGTGCCTTCTTGCGGCTGGCCAATTTTTCCATGTATTTGCGCCCCGCAGAGGATTACTCGCTGTCAAGGCTACGCCAGGGCTGGCGATTGACGGCGCTTGCTCTGGGGCGCAACCCGCCGGTGAGCTCGGTGACCGAGAAAATGATCGACGGGCCCGGTGGCGCAATAGCGGTACGCGTCTTCAAACCTGACCATGGAGAGCAGTTGCTGCCGGCGTTCATGTGGTTTTTTGGCGGCGGCTTCATCATCGGCGATCTGGACACAGCCGATGGCATCTGCCGCAGCATTGCTCTGGCCGCCAACTGCATCGTCATTGCCGTGCGCTATCGCCTGGCGCCGGAGCACGATTTGTCTGCCGGCCGCGCCGATGCCCTTGCAGCGCTCGACTGGGTGGCAAAAAACGGTGCGCAATGGGGTATCGATACCAGCCGCCTGGCGATTGGCGGTGATTCGGCGGGCGGCAATCTCTGCGCCGCAGTTGCCCAGGAAAGCCTGCGCCGCGGTGGCCCGGCGCTGAGCTTGCAAGTGCTGGTTTACCCGGCAACCGAGCTGGTGGACAAATTCCCTTCCTACGCGCAAAACGCGTTCGGTCGCACGCTGCTGACCGACCACGCGGTGCAATGGATCGAGAAGACCCTGGCCCCGTCGCTCGGCACGCTGGACCTGCTCGATCCCTGGTATTCGCCACGCCGAAATCCGGACATGCGCGGCCTGGCACCGGCAGTCATCGTCAGTGCCGGTTTCGATCCGATCCGCGACGATGGCCTGGACTATGCGGCCCGCCTGCGCGCTGCCGATGTGCCGGTGGAACTGTTGCACTACCGGGGACAGTTCCACGGGTTCCTCAATTTCGATTCAGTCAACGGTGCCAGCCGCGATGCACTGCAACGTATCGGCGATGCGCTGGCGAGTGCGTTTGCCCGGCAACCGGCCGCGGACAGGACGATCGAGATCGCCGACCGAATGCCACGCCGACATTCGCGCCTGCTCGCCACCGCCGACGAAGTGGCGACTTATACCCTGACCACCTGGGTTGTCACCGAACGGTGGGGGAGCACCTTGCTGCGATTGCTCACGCCAAAGGCGGCCAGCGCCTGCCGGCTGCTGATCAAGCCCTGGCTCCTGCCCACTGTAATCATTCGGCGCAAAGCCATTTCAGGCCTTGATCGGCTGTGCGCACGCCAAACCTTTCCCACAGAAAAAAACTGCACTGTGAACCCTTGATCGAGGAGTACGTCATGGCATTACCTGATCCGTTCAAACTGTATCGTGAAGCGATCACCCGCTTCGAAAACGGCATCAATGCCTTGGCCGCCCGCAATATCGATTCAAAAGAGCTTGGCGTGGTGATCGACCAATATTCCAGGGTCACGCTCGGATTGCAGCATCTGTCGCAGGCTTCGCTGGAGCTTTTGTACAAGCGCCTGGATCTGCCCAGCCGCAACGAAGTCAACGCCCTTGCCGCTTCCTTGCGGAGTGTGGAAGACAAGCTCGACCAATTGCTTCCCACCCCGACCAGTACGGCCATTGCACCACGCCCACCCCGCACGCGACGTCCATTGGCTGAAGTGCACCCAATGCCGCTCAAGCCAGCATCCAAACGTAAAAGAAAGGAAGGAGTTGGCGATGACTCGGCCGCATGACGACAGGGGCACCGGCATGTCGCTGGTCGATAGACTGCGCTCAGAGGTGAGCATGATGGTCCAGCGCAGCCGCAACGCAGTGGAATATCTCAGCACGCCGCCGCCGGCCGTTGGTTTGTCGCCCAAGACGCTGCTGCACCGTCGCGGCACTTTGTGCCTGTACCACTATCATGCGACCTCTGACGAGATCTACCGCGTGCCGCTGTTGTTCGTCATGGCGACGACCAGCAAGGCCGCCATCTTCGACCTGACGAAGGGGCAGAGCCTGATCGAGTTTCTTCTGGCCCGCGGTTACGACGTCTATGTCATGGACTGGCATGCGCCGAGCCAGGAAGAATCCCATCTGAAGCTCGAGCATTACGTGCTCGACTTCATTCCCGATTGTATCCGCCGAGTGCAACAAGACTCGGGCGTGGAAGACATCACGCTGATCGGCTACTGCATGGGGGGTGTCCTGTCGGCCCTCTACGCCGCACTGCATCCCGGTGGGCCGCTGAAGAACCTGGTGTGTTTCACCACGCCCATCGACTGGACGAAGATGCCCCTGGCCAAACAACGTCACTTCAAGGCTGAGCGCTTGATCGATGCCACGGGCCTTGTCCCGCCACAGGCCATCATCAAGGCCATTGAACTGCATCGCCCCGCAGGCAAAATCGCCGGCCAGGCCAGGCTCCTGGACAACCTGTGGAATGAAGACTACGTCAAGGGTTACCGGATGATGGCGCGTTTCAATGACGAGACCTTGCCGCTTCCCGGCGATTATTTCCGGCAGATCCATCAGGAACTGGGGCAAAGGAATTCGCTGTACGAAGGTGGCTTGCGTATCAGTGGCCAAGCGGTGGATTTGAAGAAAATCGAGGTCTCGCTGCTGCACGTCATCGCGCAATACGACTCCCTGGTACCACCGGACTGCGCGCAGCCTTTGGTGGCCCGCGCAGGTTCACGCGACAAGGAAGAACTGATGCTGCCGGGCGGTCATGTCAGCCTGGTGGCGGGGCCGGCCGCAGTCAAGCGGATGTGGCCCAAGCTTGATCAATGGTTGGGCGGGCGATCCGTTTGATCCTGTAGATACTCTGTTCCCGGTCAAGCTTTCAGCAGGTGTTTTCGCGGCTGTTCCCGATCCACTGTGGGAGCCAGCCTGCTGGCGATGGTATTCCAGGCGCCAAGTGGCGTCGGCTGAACCTTTATCGCCAGCAGGCTGGCTCCCACAGGGTTCGGCGGCGGTCGACAGAGGGGGACGATTCACCGCGAACCTAGCGAATACCGGTCCCCGCCATGGACTCCGGCACCCACTGCGCCGTCGACAGCGGCTCGATGTAGCGGATGCCGCCATGGGGACCGACCACGCCATTGATGTTGTAGGTGCCACGCGACAGGTCGTACGTCATGAAAGGGGTCGCATCCGGGACCTGCTTGTCATAGCTCTGGCTGAAGAAAGCGAAGGAACCGCGATACAGCTGGCCACGGGTGTCGTACTGATCGGACGCCACCGCGGCCCAGGTATCTTCATCGAGGTAAAAACGGCGCTTCTGGTAGATGTGCCTGGCACCGGGCTTGAGGTTGCCCTCCACGACGTAGACCCGGTGTTTTTCCCAGCGTACGTAGTCCGGGGAAATGAAATCGGGGGTGGTCAGCGATTTGGCGTCGCGAGCGTAGGTGAGCTTGTAGGTGTTGTAGGGCACGATCATTTCCCGCTTGCCGACCAGCGTCCAGTCGTACAGCTCCAGTGCTCGGGCGGTGCCGGGGTTGGGGGTGTCGTAGGCCAGGATCGAAATCTGTTTGACCCGACGCTGTGCCGGCATGTACTGCCAGGCACGACCGGGAAACTCCTTGGGATTGGTCGCGTTCTTGAGCATGATCGATTCACCGGCGCGGCGTGCAGGCCCGGTATAGGACAGTTTCAACTGATAATAAATGTCCGAGCTGTTGAACGGCTTCGACATGTTCTCGTAGATCGGAAACGAGACGAATGCCTCACCGGTGACCGCCAGGCTCGGTACGCCTGCCGTGTCGACGCTCCAGGAGTCGTACTTGGAATGGATGTTCACACCCTGGTAGCGCAGCAGGAAGTTCCACATCGCCTCGGCGCCCGATTTCGGGATCGGGAACGGCACCCCGGGCATCACATTGTCGATGGCGGTCCCGCCGTTGAGGGTCCTGGCGTTGGTGGCATTGGTGCGGCTATTGTCCAGGACCGCCTGGGGCAGCGATGCCGTGCGGTGGGTCGGGTACACGTCGACGCGAAAACCAGGGTAGCGCCGGGCCAACTCCAGGGTGGTGGCGGTCAGCATGCCCTTGTAGGCGTCAACGTTCTTGCCGTTGATCACCAGCAGCGGTTTTTCATGGGCAAAGGGGTCAGGGCGCATGCTGTCGCCGGCCTTGAAACTGGCGGGGGCAGTGGTCAGGCCACCGCTGTAGGGCGGAATGGAGCCATCGGCATTGCCGGCCTTTTCAGCACCCACCGACGTCAGGCTGGTGCCCAGGCGGGCGGCTTCCTGACTCGATACATAGGCATGAGCATCGATGGCCAGCGCCATGAGGGGGATGGCGGCCAGCAGGCTTTTCACGGATTTCATATTGTTATTCTCCTGCCTGGCGTACCAGGCAACTCGTGACTCAGGGGTCGCGGAGGGATCCGTCGACTCAATTGCCAGAGACTTTTTAGTACCCCCATTAAAAAGCCCCCGATTCGGGGGCGCTTCGCATTTGACGACAGTTGCTTGACTATTCATGACAGAGCCGCAGGCTTGCCAAGGAGGCGCAGAGGTTGACTAGCTCACGTATCTCTCGGACTTTGCCTACAACCTAACGAGAATTACCTGCTATCCGGATCTAGATGAAAAGGAGACAGTAATCGCACCTGTATGCCCCGTGGCTCGTAAAGCATGATCCTGCAACCGCTTTGCCATCAGCTCCTTTGTCCCTTTTTCCTGTCGTGAACGCGTAAAGGCGGTATGATTTAAGCAGGAAGTACCAGAGCAACAATTCGTACGGAGATTCCCGATGATTGTGACAACTAAAACGCTCTCGGACCAAGAAATGGACGTTCTTGAGCGCGAGGTGCCTGACCTGGCCAAGATGGCTACCATGACTGCTTATGCTCGTGCATTGTTGGTGAGCAGTAGCGTGCTTCGCGTGGATTCTGGGGATTTGGTGCGGGTGTCGCCGGATGGGAACAAGGTTTTTGTTGCCAAAGCAAAGCCACGTCGCAAGGTCAAATTGGGTGAAGTAATTACAGTGCGCCGCGTAGAAGGTAAAGCGGCACTTGGTCGTGCCTAGACTCCGGGTTTTTGCGGGGCCAAACGGCTCAGGAAAGAGCACGATCAAGGATGTCATCGATCCCGCTCTAATTAAAACCTACGTGAATGCAGATGAGCTGGAAAAAGAAGCGAAAGCTACTGGCTTTATCGATCTGACCGCGTTTGACGTCCAGACAACTTTACCCGAGCTACTATTTTTTCATGCCGAGCATTACCTCATCAGAAACAAAAAACTGAATGATCAGGTTGAAAAAATAGGAATGCAAGGCTCGAAAGTTGATTATCGAAATGTGGCTAATCAATTCCTACTTTGCATCCGTGATCTCTGATTTCCTGCGACAACGTCTGTTGGAAAAAGGGGTAAGTTTTACCTTCGAGATGGTAATGTCGCACCGCAGTAAGGTCGACTTCATGAGGTCGGCACAAGCTCTTGGCTACCGGATATACCTTTACTTTGTTTCTACGGAAAATCCGGAAATCAACATCGACCGTGTGGAGATCAGGGTGCGAGAGGGTGGTCATCCCGTAGCTCCCGATAGGGTGAGAGATCGGTATCACAAATCTCTAGCATTACTTCCAGAAGCCATTGCAGTAAGCAACCGGGCGTACATCTTTGATAACTCTGGTACCAGCGCAGTTCTACTCGCGGAAGTAACTGACGGGATCAGTCTTGAGTACGGTACCGAAGAAATCCCTGATTGGTTCTTTGAATCTTACGTCGATAAAGTGGAAGGCTGATCGGCGTTCCAAGCTCGCTCACGGCGAGCTCCAAGGGCCTCCATCCGCAACCGGTACCTCGTCCAGATCTAAGGTATTGCCACTCCCTCAGGATCGAATCAGCGCATGCACGCGTGAACTGAGTTCATTCAAGCTGAAGGGTTTGGCCAGGACCCGCGTGGTTGCATCGACCGACACCAGGTTGGAGCCGCCCGCGAAACCGGTGATGAAGAGCACCTTGAGCCGAGGGTGTTTGAGCTTGAGTTCGGCGGCCAGGCTGATGCCGTTCATCATGCCTGGCAAGCCGATATCGGTCAGGAGTAAATCCAGGTGTTCCAGTTTTTCCGCCTGGTTGATCGCGGACACACTGTCCACGGCTTCCACGACGCGGTATCCGGTTTCGCTCAAAAGCTCAGAGGCCATTTGGCGTACGGCCGCTTCGTCGTCCACCAACAATATGATTTCGTTGTGACCGGTGGTCTCCGTGGTTTGGGAGGTGTCCGAACGGGTCCCGATCTCGACCGGCTGTGAATCATCGACGGGAAAATACAGGGTCACAGAGGTTCCCACACCGACCTTGCTGTGAACGCGCACCTGGCCCCCCGATTGCTGGGTAAACCCATAAATCATCGAAAGGCCAAGCCCGGTGCCTTCGCCAATTTTCTTGGTGGTGAAAAACGGATCGAAAATACGCGACAGGATGTCCGGATTGATGCCCGTGCCGGAGTCCGTGACGGAAATGCTCACATAGGATCCTGGCGGCATCATTTTGTCGGATGACGACGCTGGATCAATGACGCAGCGGTCGACCAGAAGATCCAGCCTGCCACCGTTGGGCATTGCATCCCGCGCGTTGATCGCGAGATTGAGAAGTGCATTTTCCAGCTGGTTGAGATCGCACTTGATACGGTCATTGGCCTTGAATGAACACTCAACTGCGATGCTCGGGCCCACTGAACGCCGGATCATGTCTTCCAGATCCGCCACGACCTTGCGAGGTTCGAGCAGTTCGGGATCGAGTGATTGCTGCCTTGAAAATGCCAGCAAGCGTTGCGTCAAAGCGGCAGCGCGGGAGGCGGAGGTCATGGCGATGGCGTTGTATCGGTTCAATTCCTCGTAGCGCCCGGCATCGATTCGCCGTTGCATCAGCTCCAGGTTACCGATGATGCCAGCCAACAGATTATTGAAATCATGGGCGATTCCGCCGGTGAGCTGGCCTACCGCTTCCATTTTCTGACTTTGCCGAAGCTTGAGTTCGGCCATCGCGCGTTCGTGTTGTTCGGCTTCAAGCTGCTGGGTGCGTTGAACGATGCGATCCTCGAGCAGGTCGTTCCAGTCACGCAATGCGCTCTCCAACTGAACGCGATCGTCGATGTCGTCAATGGTGCCGTACCATTGTTCGCAGCGTCCGTCGATGCCGAAACTGCACAGCGCGCGGACTCTGAACCATCGGTAATCTGCCGTGTGTTTGCGCAATCGAATTTGCGAGTCGAAAGGCTGCAAGGTGGTCAATGATTGATCCCAAAGCAGGATCAACGACGCTTTGTCTTCAGGGTGAACCGCATTGGCCCATTCACGCCCTAACGTTTGCTCAGGGGTCAGGCCGGTGTATTCAAACCAGCGCTGATCAATGGAAATAAGGTCGCCATGGGTGTCCGCCGTCCAGGGCCAGAGTGGATTGAGCTCGGCAGCTATGCGGTAGTGCCGCTCGCTTTCACGCAGTTTTTTCTCGGTCAAATGCATGGACAGCATGGTTTTGAAGCGCTTCAACACTGCCCCAAGCAGGTTGCTGTAGCCCCGAAGAAAATCGATATCGCTTTCGGTGAACTCGCGGGGAACCCGACTATCGACTTCAAAGATGCCGAAAGGGCGCTCTCCATCGGCACCCTGGACAAGCACGTTGACGAAGGCTTTTACCCCGTTGGCTAGTTGAAAGTCGTGATAGCGAAAACGCGTTTCCGAGGATATGTCCGTCGATATCACCGGGCCGTTGGTGTCCAGGGAATGCCGCTCCGGGCTCCCTTCGCCGGCCTGTACCCGAACTTTTCCGACCACATCGGGTGCCCAGCCCACACCATTGCGCACCAGGAAGGTGATGCCGTCTTCCTGCAGGAGCATGAATTTGGCCATGTTGGTTTGGAGGGCATCGCCGACCAAACGACATGCCTCGTTGAGAATGTGCTCCAGGTCATCTGACGCCAAGGCCAGTTCGCCAAATGTGGCGAGCACTTTGCGCTGGCGCAGAAGTGTATCCTCGGTTGCCATGTCGTCACCTATGGGCGTTTTAGTATCCGAGGATCGCGGGTTCGCCGAGGTTCAACCGATTTGATCAAACGCAGTCACATCGGTTTGTTACCTGCCCAAGACAACGTTCAACCTGCCGTCCCGGTCGAGGTGATAACGCTGCAGATCCCGCGCCAGGAACAGCTCGCCGGTGAAGTGCGCTGCCGCTTCCTGTTGTACATCCTCGATGCACGGACTTCGCTCGGGATTGTTCTGGTAGCGTGCACTGAAGTGGGTAAGCACCAGGTTGGGAATGCCTGCCGACTCGGCAAAACGCGCCACGGCGGCGGCACTGCTGTGCCCGTAATGCTCGTGCGCGTGATCGATCAGGGCCTGGGTGAAGGTCGCTTCATGGACCAGCACATTAGCGCCGGCGGCCACTTGCGCCAGCAGTTCAGGGCTATCGTTATCGCCGCAGATGATAAAGCGCTGAGCGGGGCGCCAAGGGCGCAGGTATTGCTCGGCATGAAATATTCGTCCGGCGTGCTCGATCTCGCGTCCGTGGGCCAACTCGCCCCACAGGGGGCCACGGGGAATACCTTCTGCTTCCAGGCGTTGGATATCCAGGCGCGGATTGGGATCAGCTTCGTCAAATACATAGCCATGGCAGGGAACACGATGGGAGAGGGCAACGGTATTGACCTGAACCTTGCCGTTTTGCCAGCCACTGAAAGTTTCGCTCGCATGCAGGTGCAATTCGAAGGGTAGCCAGGATTTGCTGACGGCGAGGCTCAGGCGCACCCAGGGATGAAGCGCAGCGGGCGATACAATGTCCAGGGGCTCGACTCGACCGGACATGCCGGCACTGGCCAACAAACCGGGTAGGCCGAAGCAATGATCGCCATGTACATGGGTGATGAAACACCCACGCAGCTCGTGCAAAGACAGCGAGGTGCGCATCACCTGGTGTTGCGTGGCTTCACCGCAATCCACCAGATACCAGCCTTTGCCTGATGATTCGATAAGGGCTGTGCCGCTCACATTGCGACTGCGGGTGGGAACGCCTGAGGATGTGCCAAGAAAAATCAGATCCATGGTCGATCCTTTATTCAGGCATTAACTTCTCGGCCAGCCCGACGATGAGGCCCTCGGGCCCACGGATATAGGCGAGCCGGTACGATGCCTCGTACTGCATCTGGCCAATGACTTCTGCGCCATGGGCCTGCATCCGCGCAACGACAGCATCGATGCCATCGACGGCGAACATGATGCGGCGAAGACCCAGCGCGTTCACTGGCGTATTCACGGGCCCGAACCTGACTGCGTCGGGCGTGTGGAACTTGTCCAGTTCAACTCCCTGCCCATCGGCTGTGCGCAGCATAGCGAGGGTGGCTCGCACGTTTTCAAGCCCTATGAGCTTGCCGATAGCAGGCCCTTCAACGGTGGTCTGGCCCTCAAGCTCGAGGCCCAACCCGATAAAAAACGCCTTCACCGCTTCGAGATCGTCGACAACGATCAGCACGTTGTCCATTCGCTTGACTGTCATGGCCTTCGCTCCCTTTTTTGTACTGTGTCGCATATTTGGGGGAATTGGCGTCCGGATTGACCCGAGCAAATGATTATAGCGAGCAAACAGCCTGCCCGAGATCTGCCCTTGTCGGCGAACGCCGAACCTGCGGCCGACAGAGATCCAATGTAGGAGCGAGCTTGCTCGCGATGGTCGTCAACGAAGGCGCGTGCTTCCCGGGTGAATGCGGCGCTCTGAAGTTCTTCGCGAGCAAGCTCGCTCCTACAGGAGAGGTGCGCAGTGCATATCGCTGTTGGCGATGAGCAGGGTGGCGTTTGCCGAGGCAGTCTATACTCGGGGTCGATTTGGCAACCAGGTGGGGGCATCCGCTTTCATGACCGGTAAACTCACTTCCAAGACCGCGATCGTCACCGGTGCCGCCCAAGGGATTGGCGCAGCGATTGTGCGACTCTTCGCGCAAGAGGATTGTTTTGTCTACGTCACCGATATCAATGACGAGCTCGGCAAGACCCTTGCAGATTCACTCGGTGATCGCGCCAGCTATCTGCGCCTTGATGTGCGCAGCGAAGAAGATTGGCGGCGAGTGACGACGCAAATCCTCGAGGAACGCGGCAGGCTCGACATCCTGGTGAACAATGCAGGCATCACCGGATTTGAGCACGGCGCCGTACGGCATGACCCGGAGCATGCGCGCCTGGAAGACTGGCACGCCGTGCACCAGACCAATCTCGATGGCGTGTTCCTGGGTTGCAAGTACGCCATTCGCTCCATGCGGCCTCAAGGAACCGGTTCCATTATCAACATCTCCTCTCGATCGGGCCTGGTTGGCATTCCGGGTGCGGCGGCCTATGCGTCGTCCAAGGGTGCTGTGCGTAATCACACCAAGACGGTGGCGCTGTACTGCGCTGAGCAAGGACTCACCGTGCGCTGCAACTCGATTCATCCAGCGGCCATCCTCACACCCATGTGGGAGCCCATGTTGGGCACGGGCACCGATCGTCAGGCGCAAATGGATGCGCTGGTTCAAGATACACCGCTCAGGCGGTTCGGCATGCCCGAAGAGGTTGCAGCGGTGGCATTGTTGCTGGCCTCGGATGAGGCGACGTATGTCACCGGCAGCGAGTTCAATATCGACGGCGGGCTCTTGGCAGGCACGGCTGCGACGCCTGCCGCAGGGGATGATGCAGGGGCGTAGGTGCGGGTTCGCACGCGAGTAACCTGAGGGCGCCTCGGGGTGTCAGGTTTCCCGCGTTATCGTTGACTTCCATCGCGAGCAAGCTTGCTCCTACAGGGCGTGCCCTGAGCCTGTCCGTCATCCTGTGAGTGTCTCCATCGGCGACTCTACCAACGTTTGTCCGCGCCGGGTTAAAGCCTGCCTGGACGCCATCGCCGGCAGGCCAGCTGCCTAAGTAGCTCGAGTACAACCACAGCCATCAGTGCGAATGCCGTGGCTCGCCACCACTGCGGGCGATGACCCGTAAATGCAGGGTGGCCGGCTCCAGGCAGCCGCCCGTGGAGAGCTGGCCGACCAGTTGCCGGTACAGCTCTTGCCAAGGGGTTTGCGAGGGCGGGATGTTCGGCGTCCACTCTGCGCGGCGGCGGGCCATTTCGGCTTCGTCGACCAGCAGGTTGACCGAGCGCGCGTTGAGGTCCACGCGCAGGCGGTCGTTGGTTTTCAGCAACGCCAGGCCACCGCCCACGGCGGCCTCCGGCGACATGTTGAGGATCGAAGGGCTGGCTGACGTACCGCTCTGGCGGCCGTCGCCAAGGCAGGGCAGGGAGTCGATGCCTTGCTTGATCAGCGCTGCCGGCGGGGCCATGTTCACGACTTCAGCACTGCCCGGGTAGCCCACGGTGCCTGCGCCTCGAATGACCAGGATGCAACGCTCATCGATGTCCAGCGCCGGGTCATCGATGCGGGCGTGATAATCCTCCGGCCCTTCGAACACGATCGCCCGCGCTTCGAAGCTGTTTTCCGCGCCTGGCTCGGACAGGTAGGTCTTGCGAAACGCTTCACCCACCACCGACATCTTCATGATCGCACTGTCGAAGAAGTTACCGCTGAGCACAATGAAACCTGCTCGGTATTTGAGCGGCGTTTCAAAGGGGTAGATCACGTCGGCGTTACTGGTCAGCGTGCTGCTGACGATTTCGCCGATGCTCTTGCCGCTGACCGTGGTGCAGTCTTCGTGCAGGCGCCCGGCTTTCTGCAGTTCATGCATGACCGCCGGAACACCGCCGGCACGATGGAAACCTTCGCCCAGGTACTTGCCGGCCGGCATGCAGTTGACCAGCAAGGGGACGTCTTCACCGATGCGTTGCCAGTCATCTAGGCTCAGCTCGACGCCCATATGGCGGGCGATGGCGATCAGGTGAGGCGGGCAGTTACTCGATGCCCCCAGTGCCGAAGCCACGGCGATTGCATTTTCGAAGGCTTCACGGGTCATGATCTGCGATGGACGCACATCCTGCAGTACCAGTTCGCAGATGCGCTTGCCGGTGGCGTAGGCCATTTGTCCACGCTCACGATAGGGCGCCGGAATACTCGCGCAACCCGGCAACGACATGCCCAAGGCTTCAGCCAGGGCATTCATCGACAAGGCGGTACCCATGGTGTTGCAGTGACCCACCGAGGGCGATGCCGCTGTGGTCATTTCCATGAAGCCTTCGTAGTCGATTTCCCCGGCGGCCATCAGGTTGCGCGCATGCCAGAGCACGGTGCCAGAGCCGATCAGTTCACCCTTGTGGTGGCCATCGAGCATCGGTCCGCCAGACAGGACAATGGAGGGAAGATCCGTGGTCGCGGCGGCCATCAGGCAGGCCGGGGTGGTCTTGTCGCAACCGGTGGTGAGCACGACACCATCGAGTGGATAGCCGTGGAGAATCTCCACCAGCCCCAGGTAGGCCAGGTTACGGTCGAGTGCGGCCGTAGGCCTGCGTGATTGTTCGGCGATGGGGTGGACGGGGAATTCCATGGGAATGCCGCCGGCATCGCGAATGCCCGCCTTGACCCGCTGCGCGAGTTCCAGATGATGGCGGTTGCAAGGGGTCAGGTCGCTGCCAGTCTGGGCGATGCCAATGATCGGGCGGCCCGATTGCAGCTCTTCTCGGGTCATGCCGTAGTTCATGTAGCGTTCGACATACAGGGCAGTCATGTCGGCGTGGGCAGGGTCGTTGAACCATTGTTCGCTGCGCAGGCGACGACCAGGGGTATCACTCATGATTCATTTCTCTCTTGTCATTGGATGAATCGACAATCTGGTGTGGCTTCAGCGTGCAAGCAGTCCTCGGGCGGCCAGGTTACGCAGCAAGGCACCCACGCCAAAGGTCCATGGCGCTGCCTCGGAACTGTGGGTCACCTGGTTGTGCAGGCTGCCAAGCAAGGGGCTGCTGATACTGACCCGGTCACCGAGTTTGTGGGTGAAACCGCTGCCGGCATGATCGCGATCTGCGGTAGGGGCGAACAGCGTACCGAGGAACAGCAGGAAACCATCGGGATACTGGTGATTGGCGTTGAGGGTCTGGCCGGCCAGGTCTTGCGGGTCCCGGCTGATCTGACTCATGGAGCTCGATCCGTGCATCCGGTAACCGTCCTCACCTTGTACCTCAAGGTCGACCACGCAGGCGCGGACATCGTCCAGGCTGAAGTGCTCGTCGAACAGGCGGATGAAAGGCCCGATCGAGCAGGATGCATTGTTGTCCTTGGCCTTGCTCAGCAACAGCGCACTACGGCCTTCGAAGTCCCGCAGGTTGACGTCGTTGCCTAGGGTCGCACCGTGAATCTGCCCGCGGCTGTTCACCGCCAGCACCACTTCCGGTTCCGGGTTGTTCCACTGCGAACCCGGGTGAATGCCAATCCGGCTGCCGCTGCCGACAGAGGCCAGCACCGGTGCCTTGGTGAAGATCTCCGCGTCCGGACCGATACCCACTTCCAGATACTGCGACCACATGTCCTGTTCGATAAGAAAGGCTTTCAAGCGCATGGCCTGCTCGGAGCCTGGAACGATCGAGCGCAGGTTGTTGCCGATCACCCCGTGCACGGTGGCCCGCACGGCTTCAGCCTTGGCGGCATCACCACCGGCCTGCTCCTCGATCACACGCTCGATCATGCTGGCGGCGAAGGTCACGCCGGCAGCCTTGATCACTTGCAAATCCAGGGGCGGTAGCAAGTACGGTCTGGATGGATCGGCGTCGGGCCCCGTGTTGGCCAGCAGGGCTTCGACGCTGGCGATGAAAATGCCGGGCGCGTCGCGTACTGCCGAAAGGGGAGCATCGGATTCCAGCAAGTCACTCAAAGTCGCGAAATGCTCCGACAGGTCGAATACGCCGTCGGCGCGCAGGACGATTGGCGAAGGTCCGGCGATTCGTCCTGGTACCCAGGCACGGCCAATCAGGGTTCCGGCTACACCATCGGCTGGCAGGGTGTTTTCGGGGGTAAGCATTAGCGACATGGCAGTCTTCCTGGTTCGTAAAGACTTCACGCTAGGGCGCGCAGCCGATAAACTCCAATGAGATAATTTCAATAATTGATAACGTACAGTTATCGCCTGGCGAGGTGTGCCCATGTCGGAACTATCATTCACCCACTTTTGCGGATGGCTCAAATTCAGGCATTTGCAGCTGATCGACACCTTGGGGCGCACCCGCAACATGCACCTGGCGGCGCAACAGATGAATCTCAGCCAGCCGGCCATCAGCAAGATGCTCAAGGAAATCGAAAGCCTGCTCGGCTTTGCGTTATTCGAACGCCTGCCGCGTAGCATGCCACCCACGGCACTGGGAGAGCATGTGCTGCGCTATGCGCAGATTGCCCTGAATGACGCGCGCTCGTTCGTCGAACAAATCAGCAGCCTGCGCGAAGGCGGTCATGGCTACCTCAGGATCGGCGGTATTTTCGCCGCCACCGCCGTGGCGTTGCCCGAAGCCATCTTGCAGATCAAGGAACGCTGGCCATTGCTGTCGATCGAGGTGGTGGAGCAAACCAGTAACCACCTGATGAAAATGCTCGAAGAAAAGAAACTCGACCTGGCCATCGCCCGTTTCACCGATCAAAGCCAGCAGCAGCATTACGACTTCCAGCCACTGGCGCCCGAACCGTTCTGCATCGTGGTCAACGACCGACACCCGCTGGCCGCTGCCGGCCCCCTCTCATTGCAGCAATTGGTGGACTTGCCGTGGATTCTCTACCCGGTGGGCACACCCATTCGCGGCCGCATGGAACTGGCGTTCGCCGAAGCTGGCGTGGGAATGCCGCGAAACACCGTCGACACCATCTCCATGCAGACCTTCCTGCAGGTGCTGCAACGCGGGCCCATGATCGGAATGCTGCCCAACGCCATGGTCAATCCGCTCCTCGAGAGCGGCCAGCTCAAGATCCTGGATACGCCGTTGCACCTGGTGCCGCAGGATTACGGCATCCTCACGCGCAAGGGCGAGCAGCTGGTGGGGGCGGCCCTGGAGTTTGCCGAGATATTGAAGGACAACGCCCGGCTGGCCCGGGATCCGACCAGTTGAAAACGGCGACGTTTGCAGGCGTTTTCGATAACAGATCGTTATCGGTTAATCCGAAAATGCCATTGGGAATGAATCGATTCGCGCCAGTAAAGTGACCCCGTCGATAAAAACAATCAGGCGTGTCCACATGCCCAGGGGTTACCTCATGCAAACGATATCCGAGCAGATACCTGCGCAGGCGCAAGCCAGCGAGCTCGACTTTGAAGACCGAACCTACCGCAAGGTCATCTGGCGCATACTTCCCGTCCTGCTCCTGTGTTACATGGCCGCGTACCTGGACCGGGTCAACATCGGCTTTGCCAAGCTCGACATGCTCAACGAGCTGCAGTTCAGCAATACCGTCTATGCCTTGGGCGCCAGCATGTTCTTCTGGGGGTACTTCCTCTTTGAAGTGCCGAGCAATCTGTTGCTGCATCGCTACGGCGCACGCTTCTGGATCGCCCGCATCATGTTGACCTGGGCCGTGATCTCCATGGCCGTGGCATTCACCGTGCCATTGGCGGGCTTCTTCCACATCGAGTCGAGCACCATGTTCTACGTGCTGCGCTTCCTGCTGGGGATCTGTGAAGCCGGTTTCTTCCCCGGTGTGATTCTCTACCTCAACTACTGGTTTCCGACCCATCGGCAAAGCCGGGTGATGTCCGGGTTCCTGATGGCGATGCCGATCAGCCTGACCCTGGGCGGCATTCTGTCCGGCTGGTTGATGAACAGCATGCAAGGCGTGCACGGCATGTCCGGCTGGCAATGGATGCTGATCATCGAAGGCATTCCTTCGGTGATCATGGCGTTCGTCGTGATCGCCTGCCTGGCCAACAACATCGACTCCGCCAAATGGCTGTCCGCTGCGGAGAAAGCCTTGCTCAAGGCCAATCTGCAAACCGATAACCAGGGCAAGGCCTCGCGCCTGAGCGAAGTGTTCTTCAATCCGCGGGTGTGGCTGTTGGTGCTGATCCTGCTGACCTTCAACACCGGCTTCTACGGACTGGCGTTCTGGATGCCCTCGATCATCAAGAGCACCGGTATCACCAACAGCTTGCACATTGGCTTCCTGACCGCCATTCCCTATGCCGTGGCCGTCGTGGCCATGCTGCTCAACGCCCGCCACTCCAACCGCACCGGCGAGCGCCGCATGCACGCCGCGATTCCTGCGTTCATCGGTGGCGTCGGCCTGATCCTCAGCGCCTTCTTTGCCGACAATCTGGTGCTGTCGGTGTTCTTCCTCAGCATCGCCGCTTCCGGGATTCTCAGCCTGATGCCGATTTTCTGGACCCTGCCGGGGACCGTGCTGTCGGGAGTCGCGGCGGCTGCCGGCATCGGCATGATCAACGCCATCGGCAATCTGTCCGGCTTCACCGGTTCGATGATCACGGCCGTGGCGGAGAACCTCACCGGCAACATCAACAACGGTACCTATGTCCTGGCGCTGTGCCTGTTCGTCAGCGGCGGGCTGATCCTTGCCATTCCCGCATCGATGCTCGGCCGAACCCCTAAAACCGCGACCATCAACGCGAAGCTGGAGACGGCATGAACCTGCAGAACAAACGAGTGCTGATCACAGCCGCGCGGCAGGGAATCGGCCTGGCCAGCGCCAAGGCCTTTGCCCAGGCCGGCGCCGAGGTGTTTGCCACGGACATCGATATCCGCGGGCTGGCGGGCGTTGAAGGCATCACCGCCATCACCCTGGACGTCACCTCAGCCAGTGCCATCAGCGAAACCAGCGAGCGTATCGGTGGACTGGACGTGTTGTTCAACTGCGCGGGGTATGTGGCCAGCGGTAATATCCTGGAGTGTGACGAAGCGTCCTGGGCGCGCTCGATGGACATCAATGTCACGGCCATGTACCGGATGATTCGCGCCTTTCTGCCGGGTATGCTGGAACGGGGCGGCGGATCGATCATCAACATGTCTTCGGTGGTATCGAGCGTCAAGGGCGTGCCCAACCGCTTTGCCTATGCTGCCAGCAAGGCGGCCGTGGTGGGGCTGACGAAAGCCGTTGCCGCTGACTTTATCGGCCAGGGCATTCGCTGCAATGCGATTTGCCCTGGCACCGTGGAATCGCCGTCGCTGCGCCAGCGCATTGCCGCCCAGGCCGTGCAGCAGGGCGTCGACGAAGCACAGGTGTTTCAGCAATTTCTCGAGCGCCAACCCATGGGTCGAATCGGCAGCGCCGAAGAGATTGCCCGGTTGGCTCTGTACCTGGGCAGTGATGCGTCGACCTACACCACCGGTGGCGTGCACGTCATCGATGGCGGCATGAGCATCTGAAACCCGGTTTGCACTTTTCAGTTTAAGCAGGAGAAGCACATGAAACTGTTGCGTTATGGCGAAAAAGGTTCGGAGAAGCCCGGCCTGCTGGATGCCGACAATCAGGTCCGCGATCTCTCGGGCCACGTGGCGGATATCGCCGGGCCGGCCCTGAGTCCTGAAAGCCTGGCGACGCTAGCCGCGATCGATCCGGCCAGCCTGCCGATCGTTGCCGGGCAGCCGCGGATTGGCGCTTGCGTAGGGCAGGTCGGGAAATTCATCTGCATCGGCCTGAACTACGCCGACCATGCGGCCGAGTCGAACATGGAAGTGCCCAAGGAGCCGATCATCTTCAACAAATGGACCAGCGCCATCTGCGGTCCGAACGACAACCTCGAGATCCCGCGGGGCTCGCTCAAGACGGATTGGGAAGTGGAGCTCGGCGTGGTCATCGGCAAAGGCGGGCGCTACATCGATGAAGCCAACGCCATGGAGCATGTCGCCGGCTACTGCGTGATCAACGATGTCTCGGAGCGTGAATGGCAACTGGAGCGTGGCGGTACCTGGGACAAGGGCAAAGGCTTCGATACGTTCGGCCCACTCGGCCCGTGGCTGGTCACCCGCGATGAAGTTGCCGACCCCCATGTGCTGGACCTGTGGCTGGAGGTCGACGGACACCGCTACCAACAAGGCAACACGCGCACGCTGATCTTCAATGTGCCGCAATTGATTGCCTACCTGAGCCGCTGCATGAGCCTGCAACCGGGCGATGTGATTTCCACCGGCACGCCACCGGGTGTCGGCTTGGGCATCAAGCCACAGCCGGTGTTCCTGCGTGCGGGGCAGACGGTTCGGCTGGGCATCACGGGGTTGGGCGAGCAGCGACAAGTGACCGTGCAAGCGGATTGAAGTGTCGACAAACAGACCCTCCTGGAACGCAAATGGTTTGATAGCAACCTTGGATGCAAGGGTGGGGCAACCCGGATTCACTGTTCGACGCGCCGCATGTCGCGATCATTACCAGTGATCGCACACTGGGTACTTATGGTGCAGTCGATTGCGGCGGCTACGTAGCCAACCTGCTGCTGGCCGCCGAGGCACTGGGCCTGGGGATCATTGCCCAGGCCGCGCTGGCCAGCCACGCCGGGTTTGTGCGTCGACATTTCGGCATCGACGAGGACCGGCTCGTGGTCTGTGGTGTTTCCTTTGGGTATGCCGACCACGATTCACCTGCCAATGGCTTCTACACGACGCGAGCACCCGCGCAGGAGACGCTGCTGTGGCATGACAGCTGAGATCGATTCGAGACGCGTTTTCGAGCTTTTGCACAAACTTTGATTGACGCGCAACAGGCCCCGATCGTTGAATGGCCTTCTTCCATTGGCGCCGGACAACGCGCGCCCCTTCAACTGAAAGCGAGATCATCGGTGCTCAGAAATGTGACGGACATGGATCTGCGCCTGTTGCGCATTTTCTCCATCGTCGTGAAGTGCGGTGGATTTACGGCTGCGCAGGCCGAGTTGAACATGAGCCAGTCCAACATCAGCACGCACATTTCAAGCCTGGAAAAACGCCTCGGTTATCGCATCTGCGAGCGCGGCAAGGGCGGGTTTCGCTTGACCGAAAAAGGCCAGCGGATACTCAAGGCTTCGTCAGCGTTGTTCGGCGCGGTAGATGCATTTCGCGACGAGGCACAGGACCTGGCCGGGCGCCTGGTGGGTGATCTGTATCTCGGCCTGGCGGATAACATCGCGACCTTGCCCACCGCCCGGATCGATGCGGCCATCGGCCGTTTTTATCAGCGCGACCACGACATGCACGTGCACATCTTCGTCAATTCGCCCACGGAGCTTGAGTTGGCGGTCATCGATGGGCAACTGGACCTGGCGATTTCCTATTTCAGCCGGCCGTTGCCGACGCTGGCCTACCAGCCGTTGTACAAGGAAGAAATCGGCATTTTCTGCGGGGATAGGCACCCGCTGTTCTCGGTCGATGCGCCCACTGTCGAACAACTGCAGGCCAGTGACTGGATCAGGCATGGTTTCCTGCCGGCCGACCAGGTCCTGCCGGTGACGCCCGAGCGCGCTTCAGCCACCGCCCATCATATGGAAGCGGTGGCCCATGGCGTACTGGCCGGGACACACCTGGGGTATCTCCCGGCCCATTACGCCCGGCCCTGGCTGGCGAGCGGACAAATGCGCGCGTTGCAGCCGGCGACGCTGCGCTACGAGGTACAACACAGCATGATCACCCACGTCGGTCACCCGCAAAGCGAAGCCGTGCGTGCCTTCATCGATGACTTGCTGGCCGAGCACAACCTCTAAGCCTGTCAGCCAAGACAGCGGGTGATGTGTTTGACCGACTGATAGGCGGCCAGGCCCCACGGGCCCAGCTCACGACCGATGCCGCTGCCCTTGGTGCCGCCCCAGGACGTCTCGACGAACACCGCCTGGATCGAGTTGATCCAGACGTGGCCGACTTCCAGCGCCTGGGCGACCCGTTCGGCGCGAACCAGATCGGCGCTGATGACGGTAGCCACCAGGCCAAAGCGGCTGTCGTTGGCCACTGCCAGTGCTTCTTGCTCCGTTGAGAAGCGACGGGTACACAACACCGGGCCGAAAATCTCTTCGGTCCACAAGCGGCTGGTCACCGGCACGTCCGCATAGAGGGTCGGGTTGACGAACCAGCCCGGGTCACGCTGCACGTCGCCGCCGGTCACGCAGTGCAAGCCTTCGCTGCGAGCGATAGCAAAGTATTCCGACACTTTGGACCATTGCGCCTGACTGGTGAGTGGGCCCATGTCGACTTCGCCGTTCAGCGGATTGCCGACCCGCAGTGTTTCGAATGCGCTCTTCAGGCGCAGTATCAGTGCATCGGCGATGCTGTCCTGGACGAGCAGACGGGAGGTCGCCGAGCACATTTGCCCGGCATTCCAGCAGATACCGGCGACGATCCATTCAACGGCCTGATCGAGGTCGCAATCGTCGAAAACGACAATCGCGGACTTGCCACCCAGCTCAAGCGTCAGAGGGCGGCAATGGGCAGCGGAGCTGCGCATGACCTGGCTGCCGACGGCGTTGCTGCCGGTGAACGACAGCTTGTCGAGACCGGCATGGTTGCTCAGCGCTGCGCCGACTTCGGCTTTACCGCCGACGATGTTCAGCACGCCCGCGGGCAGGCCCAGCGCGTCGGCTATGTGGCCGTAGGCCTGCTCGATCAACGGCGTGATCTCCGACGGCTTGAGCACCACCGTGCAACCGGCGGCCAGTGCCGGTGCGAGCTTCCAGGCACTGGTGACCAACGGGAAGTTCCACGGCACGATCAAGCCCACCACACCCACCGGCTCAAGGCGCGTGTAGGCATTGAAACCCGGTACGGCCAGCGGCACATCACGGTCCTGCCGGGCATCGAGTCCTTCAGCCAAGCCTGCGTAATAGTGAAACGTAGCAACGGCATCGTCGATGTCCACCACCGCTTCATGGCGGGGTTTACCGTTGTTCTGCATCTGCAGCGCGATCAGTGCTTCGCGGCGCGTTTCGATCTGTTCGGCAAAACCATTCAAATAAGCTGCGCGCTGCGAGCCACTGAGGTTGCGCCAGCCGGGGAGTGCCTGGCGCGCGGCGGCAATGGCTTGATCGACTTGCGCGGCACTCGCTGCAGTCAGCTCGGCAAAGGGTTGGCCCAGTGCCGGGTCGAAGACGGTGATGCAGTCGAAACCCTCACCGGCCATCCAACGGCCGTCGATGTAATGGGCGGCGGTCATGGTCGTACTCCCTGAAGCACGCCCTGTACAGCGTTGCGGAAAATCTGGCTGTAGTCGTCAGCACTGAGGACGCAGGCATTGGTGTCCGATGAAGAAATGTCGGCCAGCGCCTGTTCTCCCACCCAGGACGCGGCGTCGGCATCAAGACCGATTTCAGCCAATGAGTGAGGAATGCCGAGGCGTTTGCGCAGGTCCAGCACCCAATCGAGAAAGCCGTCGAAATCCGCTTGTGGCAACTCCAGGTAGCGCGCCAGGCGCGCGATGTCCGGGGCAATCGTTTCCCGGTTGGCCATCAGCACATAGGGCAGGAGGATCGCGTTCAACAAGCCGTGGTGCTTGTGATAGCGGGCGCCCAGTGGATGGGCGAGGGCGTGCACACCGCCCAGGCCTTTCTGAAAGGCCACGGCAGCCATGGCGGAAGCCACGAGCATGCCTTCGCGCGCGACCATGTCCTGGCCATCGGCATGGGCATTGATCAAGTGCTGCTGGATCAGGCGAATGCCCTCCACCGCAACGCCAGAAGACATCGGGTGATACAGGGGCGAGCAAAAGGCTTCAATGTGATGGGTCAAAGCGTCCATGCCCGTGGCCGCCGTCAGGGTGGGCGGCAGGCCTCGGGTCAGAATCGGATCGAGGATCACGGTGGCCGGGAGCAGTTCCGGGTGGCTGATCACCCGTTTGACGTTCTCTTCGCTCTGGGTCAACACGGCTTCGCGGCCGAGTTCCGAACCCGTGCCAGCAGTGGTCGGCAAGGCAATCAAAGGTGGCAACCCCAGGCGCGGAAAGTCCGCCAGTGTCGGATAGTTGGCAATGACCTGCGACCATTCGAACCGTTGCAGTCCTTGCCCGTCGACGGCCGCCAGGCTGATGCCCTTGGCGGCATCCATCGCGCTACCGCCGCCCAGGGCGATCAGTGAGTCATGCTTGCCGGCCTTGAACGCAGCAACGCCTTGGGCCACGTCCGCCATGCTCGGGTTGCTGGCGACTTCGCTGAACACGCTGAACGGTATATCGGCCTGGGTCAGGTGAGCCTTGAGCAGCACCAAGGGTTCCAGGGACAACATGCCAGGGTCGGTGACCAGCAAGGGATTGCGCATGCCCAGCAAGGTGCAGCGCTCTGCCAATGCATCGAGCGCACTCGGTCCGCAGAAAATATCCGTGGGGTAATTCCAATAGTGAAGGGACATCTGAAACTCCAGATCGGCAAGGCGCAGGGTGGGTGCGCCTTGCTTGGCAAGACAAGGGCGTTATTGAACGTGCAGGTGGGGGCTGACGGTGCGTTGATAGGGTTTGGCGTAGACCATGTAGATCAGGCCCAGTACCGCCAGGATCGAGAACACCAGGATCACCGCCCACACCTGAAACCATGGCGCACCGGGTGGGGCGAGGGATTCCCGTGGCCAGGCCACGTTAATGCTTTCGAACACCAGCCAGAAAAACGCGGCGAGGTTGATTGGCACACCCCAGCGGCCGAGGCTGAACACGCCAGGCTCGGCTTTCCATTTACCGCTCAGGCGAGCGAGCAGGGCGCAGGTGACCACGATCAGGAACACCACGAAGAAACCGCCGCTGCCAAACGCGATCAGGGTGCCGACGGCCGTTGCGTTCAAGCCCAGGGCCAGGCCGAAGCTGGCAAACAGCGTGCTGAACAGCATGGCGGCAAAGGGCACTTTGCGCTTGTCCACGCGGCGCAACAGCTTTGATGCGGGCAGGATCGAGTCCCGTGCCATGCCAAATACGGCGCGGCCGATGTAGGTCTGCACAGAGACGACGCAGGCGATGAACGCGACCAGCACGATGCCCACGAACGGCCGTTCCGACCAGGCGCCAAAGGCATCGACGACAGCAGGCGTGACCGGGTCGACGACCTGGCCGGACACCATCGCCGCCGTGTCGGTGTAGGACAGGGTGACGGCGAACGCAGTCAGCATCACGGTCAGCCCGACCAGAATCATCGAGCGCAAGATGGCCCGTGGGGTCGATGTGCGGGCGTCGGCGGTTTCCTCGGACACTTGCGAGCAGGCATCAAAACCGAGGAACGCCCATCCACCCACGGCCATGGCTGTCAGGAAGCCCGACAGGTAGGAACCGTCGGAACCCTGCGTAGACGTCAGGCCTTCAAACACCAGCGACAACGAATGGTTGCGGAAGAACAGCAGCAACAATACGCCGATGCCAATGGAGGCAATCGCCTCGGCGATGATGCCGGCATTGACGAAATACTTGAGCGGGTTGATCCCGAACAGATTCACCCCAAGACCCAGCAGCAACAACACTGCACCACTGAACACCTGGGCGTTGGCGGAAGGCGGTAAGCCTGTGAAAAACAGCCACAGCCAGAACCCGCCCAAATAGGCCACGGTGGTTAACGAGGCCAGTGCGGATGCCAGGTACATGAAGCCGGTAAACCACGCCCAGCGATCGCCCGCCAGGCGCTTGACCCATTGGTAGCAACCGCCGGCAAGCGGGTACTGCGAGGCCAGCTCGGCATAGACCAGGGCCACCAGCAATTGCAACGCCAGGCACAACGGCACGATCCAGACCCATGAGGGCCCGACACTCATGGCACCCAGCGACATGACCGAATAGATCCCGACCACGGGTGAAACCGTGGCGAAGCCGACCGAAAATGATGACCACAGAGACAGCCCCCGATGCAGCTCCTGGGCATAGCCCTGGCTGTGCAGCAGGTGTTCATCGGCGCTTTGCCGTGTAGATGACATAGGAATTCCTTGAGTCGGCAGACACATTTATTTTTAGGATCGCCTTGTTCGTCCAGGCGTACCGACGAATCGAGCTCCTTCGGGAAAGGAGTGACAAGGAGCTTAAAGCGGGGAAACATCAAAGAAAATTCATATGTATTGAGGCTGACATCTGGATTTATTGATGTATTGGAAAGCCATTCCGATACCTCTGCGCCTCCCCTGTAGGAGCGTGGCTTGCCCGCGATGAACGATAACGCGGTGTAGCTGAGGGCATACAGCACGTGATCAACCTTTGATCCGGCAATCCGTCAGCCTCGCGATTTCGTGCTGAACTCAATCGCAGCACTGATCAGGAGGGATCACCATGGCCACCATGAAAGCCGCAGTATTCGTCGAGAAAAACCGGATTGTGCTCGAGGACAAACCCATCCCCGAAGTCGGCCCGCTCGATGCCCTGGTTCGCATAACCACCACCACGATCTGCGGCACCGACGTGCATATCCTGCGTGGCGAATACCCTGTCGCCAAAGGCCTGACAGTGGGCCACGAGCCAGTCGGCGTCATCGAACGACTGGGCTCGCAGGTGCGCGGTTTTGCCGAAGGCCAGCGAGTGATCGCGGGCGCAATCACCCCCAGCGGGCAAAGTTACGCCTGCCTGTGCGGCTGCGGTTCACAGGATGGCCCGGACACCCGTCACGGCTTTCGGGCCACCGGTGGCTGGAAGTTCGGCAATATCATCGATGGTTGCCAGGCTGAATACGTATTGGTGCCGGATGCGTTGGCCAATCTGTGCCCGATACCGGACGGCCTCAGCGACGAACAGGTGCTGATGTGCCCGGACATCATGTCCACCGGCTTTTCCGGGGCCGAGCGAGGCGGGGTGGAAATTGGCGATACTGTCGCGGTGTTCGCGCTGGGGCCTATCGGGCTCTGCGCGGTGGCCGGCGCACGCCTTAAAGGCGCGACCACAATCATCGGCGTCGATGCGGTCGCCGAACGCATGACCGTCGCCAAACAACTGGGTGCAACCCATGTGGTCAATTTCAAGGACGGCGATGTGGTTGAACAGATCATGGCCCTGACCGATGGGCGTGGTGTCGATGTCTCCATCGAGGCATTGGGCACCCAGGGTACGTTTGAGTCGGCACTGCGGGTTTTGCGTCCGGGTGGTCGGCTTTCCAGCCTGGGGGTTTACTCCAGCGACCTGCGCATTCCGCTGGACGCTTTCGCTGCCGGTCTGGGCGACTACAGCATCATCACGACCTTGTGCCCCGGCGGCAAAGAACGCATGCGGCGCTTGATGGCGGTGGTGGAAAGTGGCGGGGTGGATCTATCGCCACTGGTGACCCATCGGTACAAGCTGGATGACATTGAAGCGGCGTATGAGTTGTTTGCTCATCAGAGGGATGGGGTGATGAAGGTGGCGATTACTCCGTAGAGCCGATTGCTGGAGAATCGCTTCCGCGTTTTGGTTAGATAAAAGCCGCAGCCAGATGACGGTCTGCAGCATTGAGCATACCGATTAATTGGTATACTCCCCTCGCGAGCGCTTAGCTTCTTCATAGGCCATAATTGCTGCCTGATCATCAGCTTTATAAGAAATGTCCGCAGCGCTATTGTTTCCTTGTCCGTCCAGTCCGGGCATGTCCAGCAGTCGATTGAGCAGATCATCGTGCGAGGCTGTTTGGCATATGAGCGGAATCAAATAGCTATCGAGATGTTTCCCTGCGGGATTGTCCAACTCATACGTTAGCGCAGTTAGATAGCTGGATTTGTTGGAGTTAACCCAGTCGATTGAGAAACCTGCTCGACGACACAGTTCGCTGTGAATCAAAAGCATGGTTCGACCATTACCATCCAGAAAGGGGTGCCCCCAAGCGAATGCCCCCATTATCTCACCGGGACGAGCACGGATGATATGAATATCATTTCCCATTTCTAATCCCCACTCGACCGCACGCCGGCACAACTCAGAAGCTTCAAATTGTATAGCGCCTCCTTTGCTCACTAGTCGCGCCACATTAAGCGTATGCCTGTCCTGTCCCGCCCAAGGGTAGAATTCTTCGAATAATATTTTGTGTACACTGAGAAAGTCCTCATAGCGGATATGGCCTTTCACATTAAAAAGATAGCGCAAGGCCTTCTCGATATTGGATTCAAAGAAAACATGTTCCAGTCGCTTCAATATATCCAGATCTTTTATGCGCTCAATGTTGCGCAGATAACCGCGGGTCTCGAAGTCCCCGAATGGGTCGAACATTACTTGCATCCTTTAAATAATTGCTCAGCAGTCGGGCTAGTTGCTTTGCGTTGATCAGGTTTTTTTTCTTTAGCGTAACCAGAAGTTTTTCAGTTGCGTCAAGCCTTATGTCATCGCCAGCCATTCTCGTGACGGCCTCAGCAAATTCATCGAGTCCAGTTCTCTGGTGTTTTATATTGTAGTGCTCAGCCAATCGCTCAATGTAGTTGCGCACATCTGACTTTGGAAGGTCATCAACATCAACAGGTAATTTCCATTCATCCTTGTGATGGTGAGTTTGCAAATGTCTACTGTGGGCGTAACAAATGGGTATGCCATGGAGTATTAGTTTTCGTGAGATACGAGTGTTTTTGGTATAAACAACACAGACTGTATCGTTGTTGCGCTTTTCAATTTCAGCTTTCCAAAGGGGCTCGCCAAGCCTTTTGAATAACGATTCGACCAGAATCAATATATAATCACTGGATGAGTCAGGGGGCGAATGAGTTGTTTTCTCGTAAATACCTTTGCCAACCCTGTCTAAATAGCCGCTGGTTACCAGATTTCTTAAGGCTTCTGTAACTTGTGTGCGTCCGCCAAATTTGTCGAATTCGCAACGAAGAATTATGCACTTCTGTGTTCGTTGAATTTTATGTAGGATTTTCTCTTTTGTCTCCATGGTGCTTCTCCAAGGATGGCAATATGAGATCTATTTTATTATAAAGTTCTATTGGTTTCAAGTTGTATTTGATTTTGCTGGAGCTTTGTGCTAATTCCGCTTGACCTATAAAATTTACTTGAAATTTATTCAATGGATGGTGTTTAAACTTAAATAATGGAAATTATTGTATGTTTACTTTTCGTAGCAGTGAGCAATCCGTCGACGTCCACGACACGCATCGAAGTTCCTCTACCACTCAAACTAGACCAATCCTCCAGACGGGCCGAGCGCATCCCTAGTGTTTTACTGGATTGAGATCGCCCAAACGCAGACAGTCCGCTATTCAACAAATACTATACGGTCATAAGGCACGACATTTCTGTTGGCGTCAGAGCTCCTCGCATCTAGGTGCCTAATCGGAAAACAACTCGAACATCAGCTGACGCAGCCAGCGATTGGCGGGATCCTTGTTATAGCGTGCATGCCAGAACAGGTTGATTTCGATGTTGGGCAGTTCTACCGGCGTCGGCAGCACCGTGAGCCCGAAGGGATGTTCGCAACTGCTGGCGAATCGTTCAGGCACCGTTGCCATCAAGTCGGTGCGTTGCAGGATGTGGCCTACTGCGACGAAATGGGGGACCTCCAGGCGTATATTTCGCTCGATGCCGGCCCGCGCCAGGAACGTATCGACTTCGCCGTGCCCGGTGTTCGCCGCTACGACGCGAACGTGGTCATAACTGCAATAACGCTCCAGGGTCAGCGGTTCCCGGGTAGCGGGGTGGTCCTTGCGGCACATGCAGACATAACGATGGTGAAACAGGCGCTGCTGGAAAAATCCGGCCTGCAGGTGCGGCAGTAATCCGACGGCGAGGTCGATCGCCCCGTTCTGCAAGCCTTCGGCCAGGGTATCGGAGGTGTTGCGCAGGGTACTGATCGAGCAACCCGAGGCACGTTCAGCCAGGGCGTCCATCAGCCGCGGCATGAAGTAGATTTCGCCAATGTCGGTCATCGCCATGGTAAAGCGGCGATTGCCGTTGAGCGGGTCGAAGGTGTCCTGGCGGTTAAGCGCATCACGCAAGGTCTGAATGGCCATGGCGACCGGTTCAGCCAGCTGCTGGGCGTAGGGGGTGGGCTCCATGCCTTGATAGGTCCGAACGAACAGTTCGTCGTTCAAGGTGATACGCAGTCGCTTGAGCGCGTTGCTGACAGCGGGCTGGGTCAGGTCGAGATGATCCGCCGCCGTCGATACCCGGCGATCGATCAGCAGTTGGTTGAAGACCAGCAGAAGGTTGAGATCAATTTCACGTAATTCCATATCGCCTCATGCAGATTGCGCGCTCATGTGGGCAAAGATTTTCGCCCGTGGATGGCTCTGCACCGCTCTGAAATCACCGCTGCAAGCGCCAAAGCCTAACAAGTGCCAGACCGTCGCGTCCATCGTGGGATCGATGGGACTTTGCTCTCCTTCGATCTTTATTCACGTTCGAAATACTGCGTATTCGCCTGGCTGCATTTATCAGGGTTGATGGTTTGCCCATGATCG
This sequence comes from Pseudomonas sp. PLMAX, assembly GCF_046042685.1. Taxonomy (NCBI): domain Bacteria; kingdom Pseudomonadati; phylum Pseudomonadota; class Gammaproteobacteria; order Pseudomonadales; family Pseudomonadaceae; genus Pseudomonas; species Pseudomonas sp. PLMAX. The sequence continues at coordinate 3,625,639 of NZ_CP064949.1, forward strand.
ACTCCATGCCCAATTTTGCACGTTCTGGGCACCGCGCTATTCCCGGAGGCGACAGATCCTCCGGCTCTATAACAATGACAAGAAGAGCGATGCCATGCGTACGATAGATGTATCGGCCCTGATTGACGGGGCACGTTTCAATACCTTCCATGCGCGCGTGCTGTTCTGGTGCGCGCTGATCATCATTTTCGACGGTTACGATCTGGTCATCTATGGGGTCGTGCTGCCCTCATTGATGGCCGAGTGGGGCCTCAGTTCATTGCAGGCTGGGGCGCTGGGCAGTTGCGCGCTGGTGGGCATGATGCTGGGGGCGTTGTTCTTCGGTTCGTTGTCGGATCGGATAGGCCGACGCAAAACCATCATGATGTGCGTCGCCATCTTCAGCGGGGTCACGGCCATCAATGCCCTGGCCCAGAGCCCCGAGGCGTTTGCGATATGCCGGTTCATCGCCGGCCTGGGCATCGGCGGGGTGATGCCCAACGTCGTGGCGTTGATGAACGAGTACGCGCCGAAGAAATCGCGCAGCACCCTGGTCGCAATCATGTTCAGTGGTTACTCGTTTGGCGGAATGCTCTCGGCGAGCCTGGGCATGGTGCTGATCCCGCAGTGGGGATGGCAGGCCGTGTTCTATGTCGCGCTGATTCCGCTGTTGGCCTTGCCGTTGCTGATACGCCAATTGCCCGAGTCGATGGATTTCCTGCTGCGCACCGGACAGACCGTCAAGGCGCAACACCTGCTGGCACAAGCCGCGCCGTCTTATCAACCAGGCGCCAGTGACCAGTTGACCCAGAGGGTCGCCAAAGGCACGAGTGTGTCGATTGCGCAGCTGTTCCAGGACGGGCGTAAGGTGAACACCTTCATGCTGTGGCTGGCGTTTTTCTGTTGCCTGCTGATGGTGTATGCACTGAGCTCGTGGCTGCCCAAACTCATGACTGCCGCAGGCTATGGACTGAACTCCAGCCTGGCGTTCCTGCTGGTACTGAACCTCGGTGCGATCATCGGCGCGGTCGCTGGCGGATGGCTGGGGGACCGGATTGGCATTGCCAAGGTCCTGTTCGCCTTCTTCACCTGTGGCGCCTTGGCCCTGAGCCTGTTGGCGCTCAAGGCGCCGTTACCGGTGCTTTATCTGCTCATTGCCATCGCCGGGGCGTGCACCATTGGCACGCAGATCCTGGCCAACGCCTGCACGGTGCAGTATTACCCCGCACACATACGCTCTACGGGGCTGGGATGGGCGATGGGCATCGGGCGCACCGGCGCCATCATCGGTCCCTTGCTGGGCGGCGCGCTGCACGCCTCGTCACTGCCGCTGCAGGCGAGCTTCCTCATCTTTGCCGTACCAGGACTCATAGGCGCGATCGCTATTTTGGTCTTTCTCATGCAGACCGCTTCAAGCCGTCAGGCGGATTCATCCCGGCAAACCGTGTCGCAGTAACGAAGGCCAGAGCCCACGGAGGGGCGCACTGGCCAATGCCTGCTCGTGTACAAAAGGAATATTCATACCCGTGATGAAATGTATGGCAGTTGCGGTATTTATCAATAGCGCTCGGATAGCGATGATCTGGCTACACCAATAACAATCAGCCTCATGGGTAACTTGCTATGCGTACTTCTCAATCCAAACTGCAAATCGGCATTGTTGGCGGCGGTATTGCCGGCGTGGCCCTGGCCCTGGACCTGTGCCGTCATTCCCACCTGAGCGTGCAGTTGTTCGAATCGGCGCCTGCCTTTGGCGAGGTGGGGGCAGGTGTTTCATTCGGCGCCAATGCCGTGCGCGCCATCGCGGGCCTGGGTATTGCCGAACCCTACCGCAAGATTGCCGACCAGACCCAGGACCCTTGGCAGGACATCTGGTTCGAATGGCGTCGGGGTGAAGATGCCGGTTATCTGGGCGCCAGCCTGGCTGAAGGGGTAGGGCAGTCGTCGGTACACCGTGCCGACTTCCTCGACGCGCTGGCCAGCCAATTGCCCGAAGGCATCGCCCGGTTCGGCAAGCGTGCCGTCAGCGTGGAGCAGGATGGCGACCAGGCTCGCGTACTGTTCACCGACGGCACCGAGCATCGCTGCGACCTGTTGATCGCCGCAGACGGCATCAAGTCTTCCATTCGCGATCATGTGCTCAACGGTCTTGGCCAACCGCTGGTGGCACCGCGTTTCAGCGGTACCTGCGCCTACCGCGGGATGATCGACAGCGAACAGCTGCGTGCAGCGTACCGGGCTCGCGGGGTCGATGAGCACTTGATCGATGTCCCGCAGATGTATCTGGGACTGGATGCCCATATCCTCACATTCCCGGTCAAACAAGGCCGCCTTATCAATGTCGTGGCCTTCATCTCCGATCGCAGCCACCCTGATCCGACCTGGCCAAGCGATGCTCCTTGGGTGCGCAATGCCAGCCAGGAAGAAATGCTCTCTGCCTTCAATCACTGGGGAGATGCTGCCCGGGTGCTGCTCGAATGCATTCCGGCACCGACCCTCTGGGCGCTGCATGAACTCGACGAGTTGCCTTGCTACGTGCACGACCGCGTAGGGCTGATCGGCGATGCCGCGCACGCTATGTTGCCGCACCAGGGCGCTGGCGCTGGCCAGGGCCTGGAAGACGCCTGGCTGCTGGCGAGGCTGCTGGCCGATCCGCAGGTTCTGGACAGCCAGCCACAAGCGGTGCTCGCGGCTTACGACGCCATCCGTCGTCCCCGTGCCTGCCGCGTGCAGCGCACCTCCTGGGAAGCGGGGGAGCTGTATGAACTGCGTGACCCGGCGGTAGCCAACGACGAACAACTGCTGGGCAAGACCCTCGCCCAGCGGTTCGACTGGCTGTGGAACCACGACATGCAGGCCGACCTGCAAGAGGCGCGTGCCCAATTAGGTTGGCGAGCAGTCGCCTGATGAGTTGAGACGTGGATGCAAACGGACGACTGAACGGAACCACAGGTTGTCCCTGAGCTGTTTAAAACCGCTCAAACCTGAGCGGGTATTCGATCACAATGTAGAGCCTGTCGATGTCACCGCCGCCTTGGGCGCTGTTTGCCCGATGGACCACGTGGGACAGCTGCACAGACAAGTCCTTGGCCGGCCCTGACTGCAGCACATACCGAAGATCGATATCGCGCTCCCAGTGTCGTCCACCATCGCCTTGTTGAGGAACGTACTCTCCAGTCGATTCGTCGAAAGGGTTATAGCCTCCCGCCTTGGGGCGCGTGGGTTCCGTCGATACCGCGCCCGTTGACATAACGCGTCATGAATTTCAATCCAGGTATGCCGTAGCTGCCCAGGTCGAGGTCATAACGGGCCTGCCAGGAACGTTCATGGGGGCCATTGAAGTCGGCATACTTGATCGAATTGGCAAGGTAGATGGAGTCGCCGCCGACAAAATCGAACGGTGTGTCGCCGTTGATCTTTTGGTAGGCGAGGGTGAAACCATGGCCTGCGGCGGTGTATTTGCCAGCCAGGCTGTAGGCAGTGTTATCAATGGCACCGGCCACCGACTCGCCATAATCCCTGGTGTGGTAAACGTTGCCGTCGACGAATACGCCGGACTGCTTCAGGTGCAAGTTGCCATAGTATTGGTGCCAGGTGTCACTCAGCTGTGAGACATAAAGCGCACCCCCTATCGGGCGTTCTTCAAACAGGTTGGCGCCAATGAAATCGATGCCGCCCGTTCGGGTACTCACACCGTAACCTGCGAAATCGCCTTTACTGGTCGATGCGTCCTGGTTCTTGAAAGCCGTGAAGTGACCTGCCAGCAAGTGCATGTCATCGATTTCCCGGCTATCCAATAGCAGGCCGGTGGCGTACTCGGGTTGCAGGCGCTTGTCCGCCGTGTCGAATACCGGCGTTTCCACGGTCATTTCACCGAACGACAAGGTGGTGCGAGAGGTGCGCAGCTTGAGGGCGCCGCCACCACTGGAATAATCGTCTTCGCTACGTCCCTCTTGGTCGAGTGGCAGTAATCCCGTCCCGGAATGCCCCTTGCCACCGTCGAGCTTCAATCCGAGAAACCCATGGGCATCGATGCCAAAACCAATCGCACCGGAGGTAAATCCGGACTCGAACGACGTAATGAACCCTTGGGCCCATTCCTGGGTGTAGTTTTTGCCTGAAGGCGAAGGTGAGCGATAGTCATTGCTCAAGTAAAAGTTTCGACTGAGCACTTCAAGTGAAGAGCCTTCTTGAAACCCTTGTGACGGTTGCGCCGCTTGCGACGCCAAGGCTGTTCCACTGGGGGTGCAGGTGACCAGAACAAGCGCGCAAGCGACTCGCAGCTCTTGAGCGGCAAACAGGGCTTTCGATGCAACCAGCATGGGTCAGCTCACTGGCTGGGGTTGGCGGCGCGACCCACTCATTTTAGCCTGTGTTGTATTCATCGCTTGCATGTCCATCGCCTCACGGAAGTCGAAGAGATGGTCGCGCATTTTGGAAAGGGAGAATTGGATAGACGTGCGGTTTTTTGCATTGCTGCGCGCGCATTGGCAATGATTCGCCGGCTAGCGCTTCGCAACCACGACCGCTGGAAAGTTGCGCCGTTGCAAACGGCGCAATCGATCTGTTATCGAATCAACGGCACGCCACTGAGCGTTTGCAAGTCTTCAAAGCTGATATCGGCAACAATCTCCCGGACCTTCAAGCCGTCTGAAGTGACGTCCAGAATAGCCAGGTCGGTATAAATCCGCGTCACGCAGCCAATGCCGGTCAGGGGGTAGGTGCATTGCGGCACCAATTTGCTTTCGCCGGTCTTGGTCAGGTGATCCATCATGACGAACACCTGGCGTGCGCCTGTCGCCAGGTCCATCGCGCCACCCACGGCCGGGATGGAACCTTCGGCGCCGGTGTGCCAGTTGGCGAGGTCACCGTTGACCGCGACCTGGAAGGCGCCCAGCACGGCAATATCGATGTGCCCACCGCGCATCATCGAGAACGAATCGGCGTGGTGAAAATAGGCGCCACCGGCCAGCAGCGTCACGTGCTGTTTGCCCGCGTTGATCAGGTCATCGTCTTCCTCACCCGGTGCAGGGCTTGGGCCCATGCCCAGTACACCGTTTTCACTGTGCAGGAACACTTCCTTGTCACCCAGGTAGTTGGCCACCAGCGTGGGTACGCCAATGCCCAGGTTCACGTAGGAACCTTCAAGGATATCGTCGGCCACACGTTGGGCCATTTCGCTACGCGATAGTTTTTTCATGACAGTCATGGCGGGCCTCAGTTGACGTTGGCGTTCGAGTAAGTGGCGCGCGGCACGGCGACCACGCGCTGGACGAAGATCCCCGGGGTGATGATGTGTTCCGGGTCCAGCTCTCCCAACTCGACGATCTGATTGACCTGGGCGATAGTGTTTTTCGCTGCCATGGCCATGATCGGTCCAAAATTACGCGCAGCCTTGCGATAGGTGAGATTGCCCCAGCGATCGCCTTTTTCCGCCTTGATCAGTGCAACGTCGGCGTGCAACGGCATTTCCAGCACATAGTTGCGACCGTCGATCACCCGGGTTTCCTTGCCTTCGGCCAGCAGCGTGCCATAACCGGTCGGCGAATAAAACGCACCGATGCCAGAGCCTGCCGCACGAATACGTTCGGCCAGGTTGCCTTGCGGTACGACCTCAAGCTGCACCTTTGCGGCCAGGTAGAGTTCGTCGAAAACATAGGAATCGGACTGGCGTGGAAACGAGCAGATCACCTTGGCAACGCGCCCGGCCTTGAGCAATGCGGCCAGGCCGATTTCACCGTTGCCGGCATTGTTGCTGATGATGGTCAGGTCGCGAGCGCCCGAAGCGATCACGCCATCTACCAACTGCGACGGCATCCCGGCAGTGCCGAAGCCACCGACCATGATGACCGAACCATCGGCAATGCCGTCCAGTGCGGCAGCGACGGATTCAAATGTTTTATTGATCAAGGCGTACTCCTGTTTTTATTCGGCTGAACAGAATGATCCAAGGGAAAACCGCGTGAATCACGGTTAATGCAATGGAGCATAGGGTGCCAAACAATGGGTCGAGGAGGGTGCCCCGAGACGCGATGTCGTGCGATTAACGAACACAAATCGATTATCGAACACAGCGTTGAATGGTCATTCGAAAGTTGGATCTGCGTGCAGGGTACTGTGGAGAGGACGCCCAGCCAAGGCTGGGCGTCATTAGACCCAGCCCGTATGGTGACTCCTGGCAAGGCCTTCACGGCCTACTCAGATGTCATCTCCATCTCCGGGCTGAGTGTGCCGAGCCAGGCGACCAGGCCCATGATGATGACCGCGACCGAAAGCTCCAGCATCATGCTGCGCCGCAAGGCGTTGATGGCAACGGTTTGAGCACCTGCCTGAAGGGATCGCTCGAGCAGCGGGCTCAGGTGAAAACGGTTAACCGCCGCAAACACCAGCATCCCGGCAAACAAGATTACCTTCAACGACAGCAAGGCCCCGTATGTGCTGGATGTCAACGACTCGAATGCTGGCCCGACAACCATCAGATAGTTGACGATTCCGGTGACCGCCAGGGTTACGACGATCAGCGTCCCTGCGGATTCGAACCCCGTCAGTGTTCGAGCCAGCAACCTTGCCTGCCGGTCGCCTGTCAGGTTGGTTGAGCGCAATAACAGCGCGAAGGCGGCGAGCGCGCCCAGCCAGCTGCCTGCACCCAGAAGATGGACAATATCGCTGGCGAGGTGCAGGTAGCGTCGGCGGCCTTCATCCATGGCGCCATGCCCGGTCCAGGCCAGCGTCGCCAGGGCGACGGCCCCGCACAGTGTGACCAGCCAGAGGCTCAATGTCGGGGCTCGTCGATTGAGAGCGGTGGCGAGGACCGCCACCGTCAACGAGGCAATCCGAACCATCCAGGTCAACCCGACGTCAGTCTCCATCAGCATCATCTGCAGAATGTGTTGATGCAGTTCCATGACGCTGGCCATGCCGCTCATCGTCTTGGCCATGTGCAGCATGGCCGCCATCGATAGCAGTATGCCGCATAGGGCAGTGCCCACCAGCAACGTCCCAAAGTTCAACACGGCACCATGCGCCCGTTCCTTTCCCTTGAGGCTGTACAGGCCAAACAGTGCCAGCCCGAAGAGCAACATCAGGTCGATGTAGAGTGCGAAGCGAAGACTGATAGGGATCAAGTCGTCCATGAATCAGTTGACTGTGAAGGTGACGGCGCCTGTGATCGGATGCGTATCCGAAGAAACAGCCCGCCACTCGACCTTGTAGGTGCCTGGTGGAAGCGGTGCTGCCGGGGTGATGACCATCATTTTCGGGTCGGCGCTGCCCGCTACAGTGGCCTTGATGCCCATGGGGGAGTGGGAAGACATGCCCGGCATTTCGGTCATGATCAGTTTCGCACCGGAAAATTGGGTGGTGAGCTTTTCCGAGAAGCTCAGTTCGATTTTTGCCGGTGAAGTCACCGTGGCGCCGTCGCTGGGGTTAGAGGACAGCAGTTTTGGATGCGCTTGGGTGACCGCACTCAACAACAGACCGGCGCTGAGTGCTGAAACAGAGATGAGGGCTTTCAGGGGTGACATGCCAAGCTCCTGACGGCCTGAGCCGTGGTCGGGGGATTATTGTTCGAGTTGCTTCAGCAAATCTCTCGGGTTCAGAACCACATTCGCATACCGACGACAAAGCGCGTATCGCTGCGGTCTTCGCCTTCTTCAAGGAGGTAATCCGCTGTTTTGCCGTAGGCGCGGTTCCAGGTCACACCGATATAAGGTGCAAACTCGGGGCGTATTTCATAGCGCAGCCTCAGGCCGACCTCGGCGTCCGACAGCCCGGAACCTGTGGCTCGCTGGGCGTCGTTTTTACCGTAGAGGTTGATTTCAGCAGTGGGCTGTAGAATCAAACGGTTGGTCAGCAGAATGTCGTAGTCGCCCTTGAGCCGCAGCGCGGTCTGGCCGGCTTCGCCCAAATAGGCGGTCGCCTGGGTTTCCAAGCCGTAGAGCGCCATGCCTTGCAACCCCAGCGCCGCCCAGGTCTGGGGGGCGCCAGGTTTGAAGTCCTGGCGCACACCACTGACCACCTCCCACCAGGGACTGACGGCGTGGCCCCAGAGTGCCTGGAGCTCAGCGCTTTCGGTCACGCCATTGGTTCGCTCGCCTTCAGTGCGCAGCCAGAGGCGATCGGTGTCGCGGCCAATCCAGCCGTTGGCCTCCCAACGCAGTGCGCTGCCATCGTCAGCGTCTTGCCATTCGAATTGATCGACCAGGAAAAACGAGTTGATCGAGCGGTCGTGCATCTGATGACCGGCATGGCTTGCAAACACCGCCGCGCGATCGGCATCGGTGAGCGCCGGGATCGGTGTCCGGCTTTGCTGGGGCGCGGCGGGTTTCATACCCTGCATCTGGGTGTCATCCATGCCCTGCATTTGGGAGTGATCCATACCCTGCATCTGCTTGCCGTCCATACCTTGCATCGGCTCGCTCTGCCCGTACGCAAGCGGCACGCCCCCCATGCCCAGGATGACCAGGCCGGCGAGTAGCGGTTTGGCGGTTCTTTCGAAGTTCATGTCTGGCTCCTACTCTTGCACACGGACTTCGCGGAACATGCCCATTTCCATGTGGTACATCAGGTGGCAGTGATACGCCCATCGCCCCAGGGCATCGGCGGTCACGCGGTAGCTGCGTTTGCTGCCTGGCGGCATGTCGATGGTGTGCTTGCGAACCATGAAGTCACCGTTTTCATCCTCCAGGTCACTCCACATGCCATGCAGATGAATGGGATGCATCATCATGGTGTCGTTCACCAGCACCAGCCGGATGCGTTCTCCATATTTGAGAAGAAGCGGCTGGGCATCCGCGAATTTGACACCGTCAAAAGACCACGCGAACTTCTCCATGTGTCCGGTCAGGTGCAGGGTGATGGTGCGGCCGGGTTCCCGACCATCGGGATCCGGGAAGGCGCTCTTCAGGTCCGCGTAGGTGAGTACCCGGCGACCGTTGTTTCTCAGGCCCATGCCGGGGTCATTGAGTTTCGGCGTGGGGCTCATCGCTTGCATGTCTACCAGTGGGTTATTCGCTTCCGAGGCCGGGTGCGGCTCCAGCGAGTCCATGCCGGTCATGCCCTGCATACCGCCAGCGGGCGCCATCTGACTGTGATCCATACCCTCCATGCCTTGCATCGAGTCCTGGGTGTGGCCCGTCATATCACCGTGATCCATCCCGGCCATATCACCCATGCCCATGTCGCTCATGGTGATCAACGGACGTGGATCCAGGGGTGGCACAGGCGCCGAGAGCCCTTCATGTACAGACAGCGTGCCTCTGGCGAAACCGGTGCGATCCATCGACTGGGCGAACAAGGTGTAGGCGTTCTCGGTGGGTTCGACGATCACGTCAAAGGTTTCGGCCACGGCGATGCGAAACTCATCGACGCTGACCGGATTCACGTATTGCCCGTCTGCGGCGACGACCGTCATCTTCAAACCGGGAATTCGCACGTCGAAATAGCTCATCGCCGAGCCATTGATGAATCGCAGGCGCAGCCGTTCTCCGGGCTTGAAAATACCAGTCCAGTTACCGTCGGGCGCCTGCCCGTTAAGCAGGTAGGTGTAGGTGGCGCCGCTGACGTCGGCGAGATCAGTGGGGTTCATCTTCATTTCAGCCCACATTTTCCGATCCGCGAGGGTCGCAGACCAACCGTTCTTGCCGACGTCATCGATGAAGTCGCCAACGGTGCGTTTGTGCTGGTTGTAGTAACTGGATTGTTTCTTGAGCTTTTTCATGACCCGCTCGGGGTCTTCGTCCGTCCAGTCGGACAGCATCACCACATAGTCGCGGTCATAGCTGAAGGGTTCGGGATCCTTTGCATCGATAACCAGTGGGCCGTAGACGCCGACCTGCTCCTGGAACCCGGAATGGCTGTGATACCAGTAGGTGCCGTTCTGTTTGACCTTGAAGGAGTATACGTACAGACCGCCCGGTTCGATGCCGTGAAAACTCAGGCCTGGTACACCGTCCATGTTCACCGGAAGAATGATGCCGTGCCAATGGATCGAGGTGTCTTCCTTGAGTCGGTTCCTGACCCGCAACGTCACCGTATCGCCTTCGCGCCAGCGCAATGTCGGGCCGGGTAGGCTGCCGTTGATGGTCATGGCGGTGCGGGGCGTGCCTGTGAAATTCACCCCCATCTCACCAATGAACAGGTCGAAATCCGTGCCGGCGAGCACATTCGGCTGGCCTTGGCTGGTAATTGCCCACACCGGGCTGCGCCACAACCCACAGCCTGCAAGTACTCCGCCTGCCGCCAGGGCTTTTACGAAAGTGCGTCTTGATGTTCTGGGATGCATGGAGGGTATCCAATAAGTCAGAATCCAGGCAGATACGGATCCGCTGTCACAGTACGGCCAGGCCTCGTTCGTTGGAGTCGCTGCCAGCCTCCATTCGCGAGCAAGATGTCACATCATCAGGCGGCGCGTGATTACATTTCCGTCAGGTTGGCGACTGTGATTTGGCTGTGCTGCGAGTGAGCAGTGCCGATAGAACCGGATTTGTATGACTGAGGGGCTGGCATCCAGTAATACGTCGCGCAGGTTCAATGGGCGGCAGATTTTTACCCTTGGCATATTGCCCAAGGTCAAAACCGCCGTCCCATTGGCTAGGGGCTCGTGCGCATCACTTGCTCATCGGCATCTTCATCATGCTCGACTGTTGATCCATCATTTTCATCATCATGTTCATCATTCCCATGCCGTCCTTGTTGCCTGTCATGTCCATGCCATGACAGTTCTTGTGCATCATCGCCATGCTGTCCTTCATCGTCTTCATGCTCTCCTGCATGGCTGCCTGCCGTTCCTCAGGCGTCTTGGCTGCCGCTGCCTTGTCATGTGCGTCCTGCATCTTTTGCATTTGCTCGGTCATCGCCTTGTTCTGCATGGACATGGCCGCTTCGCTTGTTTGAACGGGTGAGGGCGACGCCTGGTCCGGGTGATGTTCATCGGCGGCCGAGACCATTAATGGGCTGCTCGCGAGCAAGGTGACGAGGATCAATCTCAGTGAGGCATGCATGGCAATCTCCAAAGGGTGAGGACAACGCTACCAAGCCGCGTCAGGTTGGGCGCAGTCAGACAGGGCGCCGGAAATCGGCGCGAAGCAGGTCGGTTTAATCGTTGAAACGGACGAAGATCAGGCGGGCGGGCGGTCTGGCGGGTACAGGATGCCGTAATGCAAGAAAGGCTAAAGCAGAGGGTTTGGCGAGATACAAAATCAACAACGCGGGGGGCAGCAACAGAAATATCCAACTGGTCAGCACAGACATTAGAAGATGCAGAAGACTCACGGCTATCGCCGTGTCTGCGCAGTGTTGAAGGCAACCAAAGGTACGGGCGTCCTGGCTATCGTGTTCTTGCGTGGTGTTCAGCGAGGCATGGCTTGTAGCCGGACTTTGGCTGGGTTGCGTCAGACATCCCTGGCCCGCTGCCAGACCAAACGCCAGCACCCAAAGCACTATGGCCAGGCGTATGAGCGTTGGTTGACGATGGCGAAACCAGAACATGGAGAATCTCCGGTACCGATAGCGGGTTTTGAATTTTCAACATACGCCACATCGAAGTGCAAAGGTGGATCCATATCAAAGTATTCAACCTGGCGTCGGCTTTTGATGAGAATTCACGCAATCATGTCGGCGAAGACCGCCTATGACGCCCGCGGGGGTATCTTTCACCTGAGCATGTCAGAGCGCAACGGCCTGGCGCAGTCCGATGACAGCCTGTGTTCAATAATCCGTGAATGACATCGTAAGAGGTGTGGAGTCTGATGCCTTGGCAAGGCTGTGCCCAAGCAGCTTCTGATTGATCTTGAATCGTGTGAAGAGGCGCCCAACCAAGGCTGGGCGCCCCTTGACTCAGCCCGTATGGTGACTCTCGGCAAGTCCATAGACGTTGGTGTCGATGCCTTCGAAACGCGCTTTCAACTGCAGCGCCAGATACAGCGAATAATGCCGTGACTGGTGCAGGTTGCCACCGTGGAACCAGAGGTTGTCCTGCTGTGTTGGCTTCCACATGTTGCGCAGCTCGCCCTCGTACGGGCCAGGATCATTCGTGGTGCCAGAACCCAGGCCCCAGCAGCGGCCGACCTTGTCAGCGACTTCCTGGGAAATCAGCTTCGCCGCCCAACCATTCATTGAGCCATAGCCCGTGGCATAGACGATCAGGTCTGCCGGGAGTCGGCTGCCATCGTTGAGCACGACGGCATCGGCTTCGATGCGTTCGACACCCAGGCCAGGCGCGCTCTTGAGCTTGATCGTGCCATTGGCAATCAGTTCGCTGGCGCCGACGTCGATGTAGTAACCGGAACCACGGCGAACATACTTCATGAAAAGGCCAGACTCGTCGTCACCGAAATCGAGCATGAAACCTGCCTTGGCCAGGCGCTCATAGAAGTCCTTGTCACGCTCCTTGATCGCCTCAAAGATGGGTTGATGAAAGCTTGGCATCACCTTGTAGGGGATAGAGGCGAACAGCATGTCGGCCTTGTCCGTGGTCAGCCCCGTTTCCACGGCGTCTTCGGAGTAGAGCCCGCCGAAGACAAGATCCATCAGGCTGTCGGAACGCACGATGTGGGTACTGGAGCGTTGCACCATGGTCACCTCGGCGCCGTTCTCCACCAGGTCGGCGCAGATATCGTGGGCCGAATTGTTCGCACCGATGACCACCGCGCGCTTGCCGCGCCAGGCATCTCCGCCGGGATGGCGGCTGGAATGATGCTGCTGGCCATTGAAAACCTCGGCACCCGGGTAATCCGGAACATTGGGTACGCCAGACATGCCGGTGGCGAGGATCAACTGGGTCGGCTGTAAAGTCACAGGCTCGCCATCGCGCTGCACTTCAACCTTCCAGGTGCCACTTTGCTCGTCAAAGCTGGCGCTCACGCATTCTGTACGCGGCCAATAATTGAGCTCCATCACTTTGCTGTACATTTCCAGCCAGTCGCCAATCTGGTCCTTTGGGGTGAAGACCGGCCAGTGATCGGGGAAGGGCAGGTAAGGCATGTGGTCGTACCAGACCGGGTCGTGCAGGCACAGCGACTTGTAGCGACCGCGCCACTGATCGCCAGGACGCTCGGCCTTGTCGACGATCAGCGTTGGCACGCCCATTCGCTTGAGCCGCGCAGCGAGCCCCAGCCCACCCTGGCCGCCGCCCACGATCAGGCAGTAAGGCTGGGTGGTGATGCCCAGCGAAGCTTCTTCATCGCGTCGGCGTTCCAGCCAGTTGCGTTTGTCGGCGTGGGCGTGACCATGATTGGCACCCATTGGACGCCGGCGGCCCCTGGGTTCTTCAAAGCCCTTGAGCTCACGCATGGTCGTCAGCAGCGTCCAGCACAGGCCCTCCTTCAGACGCACGTAGCCTTTACCTCGCGCCGCCTCGGTTTCCAGACTGATCCAGCCTTCGAGCACACCGTTATTGAGCGTCGCCTCACCTTCGAGTTTCCATTGCTCGGGACGCGTCGGGTCGAGGCGTGTTTCGAGCATGTCGCGGATGGCAGGCTGGCCTTCCAGGGTCACCAGGTTCCAGCTGAAAAGCAGCAGGTCACGCCAGTGACACTCTTGCGCAAACAGTTCCAGCGCGCCGTCCAGATCACGTTGGGCGAGACGCTCGCCGAGGTTTTCGACCCAGGCGGCGAGCTGGGCAGTTGGCGTTTGCAGAGGGGTTTCGACAGCGATGTTCATGGAGCCTCTCCCGATCTTGTTGTTGTGGTAACAATTGCCCTTGAGCAAGGCTCGGGCCATCTTCATGAAAGCCCCGTTGCAGAGCGGTTGGCGCAGTACCGCCCAGGCTGTGGCGCGGATTCATGTCACGATTTTGGGAATGGCGGATGACAGAGTGTCACCCGGTGCAAAAAGCGCTCGTTGCGATCTTTTCATATAAGCTTCGAACAGCCCCGTGTCCTGACCGTAACGGAGAACAAGAACGATGAAGCCGGCCTTGATCAACGCCCATGCACAACAAGTGCTCCAAGCCGTGCAGGGCACGCCCGCCAGCCACGACACTCCCGTCAACCTGGCAATCACACGGTCCTGGCGCCGTTGCCTGGATCAGCATCAGCTCGATCCCGCCAGCCGCCGCGCGCCTAATGTAGTGGAGCACCCACGCCTGCAGGATCACCGCGCGCCGCTGGAAAGCATCATGTCCGTGGCGCACTGGCAGATGAGCAGTTTGCACCAGCAGCTCGGGCGTGACGGCCACGTGGTGCTGCTTACCGATGCTCGCGGTGTGGCGATCGACAGTGTGTTCAACGACTCCGAACGCGCCGAGTTCCAGCGTGCCGGACTGTGGCTCGGTTCGGTATGGAGCGAGGATTGCGAGGGTACCAACGGTGTCGGCACCTGCCTGGTCGAGCGGCAGCACGTCACCATCCGTCGTGATGAACATTTCCGCGGCAAGCACGTCGGCCTGACGTGTTCGGCCAGCCCGCTATTCGATGCGAGCGGAGAATTGCTTGCCGTGCTCAACCTCTCCTCGGTGCGGGAGGAACACAGTCTGGCGCAACACTTCAAGGCCATGGCGTTGACCAACCTGTCCGCCAGGTTGATCGAGAGCAGTTTTTTCCTGGGGCATGATCCGCAGCGCTACTTGCTGCGCTTTCATCCTGAGGCCGGTTTCGTTGGGCTGCTGGGCGAAGGCCTGCTCGGTTTCGACGAGAGTGCCCGTATCTGCTCAGTCAATCAGGCTGCGCTGGAGCTGCTGGGTCTCAGCCGTGAGCAGGTGCTTGGACAATCGCTGACGATGCTGCTGGAAACACCCATCGATCAGGTGATGAGTCAGGCCAGCGCTCAGCCGAGTGTCTGCTGGCCAATGCGCCTGATGGATGGGCGCCTGCTCTACGGACAGTTGCGCGAACCCTTGCGCCACGAGCCTTCAGTCACGCCTGCAATTCCCAGGATCAACGACGTGCACGTGTGCCTGGAAGACCCGCGCCTGCAACGCGGCTTTGCGCGCGCATTGCGTGTTCTGGAGCGTGATGTACCGGTGTTTCTACAGGGCGAAACCGGTACCGGCAAAGAAGCTTTTGCGGCGGCGCTGCATCGCGCCAGCGCCAGGGCGAGCCAGCCGTTTGTGGCGATCAATTGCGCGGCCATTCCAGAGTCGTTGATCGAGAGCGAGCTGTTCGGCTATCGCGGCGGCAGCTTCACCGGCGCACGCAAGGACGGGATGATCGGCAAGCTGGAACAGGCCCATGGCGGCATTCTATTTCTCGACGAGATCGCCGATATGCCACTGGCGTTACAGACTCGCCTGCTGCGTGTGCTGGAGGAGCGCCAGGTGGTGCCGCTGGGCGGCGCGACGGCCCGTGCGCTCGACATACGCCTCGTCAGTGCCAGCCACCAGGATCTGCAAGCCTGTGTGGCCGAAGGGCGTTTTCGCGAAGATCTGTTTTATCGCATTGCCGGCTTCGCCGTGCAGCTCCCGCCGTTGCGCGAGCGTTCAGACAAGGGCCGATTGCTCGACCTGTTGCTGCGCGAGGAGGCAGCAGGGGTGAAGGTTCGGCTGGAAGCGGGTGTCAGGGAGCGCTTGCTGGCGCAGCCTTGGCCAGGCAATGTCCGACAGTTGCGTACGTGCCTGCGCACACTGGTGGCATTGGCGTGGGAGGGGCGTGTCACGCTGGATGACCTGGCGGAGCTGCTGCCGGCAGCGCCAGCGTCAGCCGCGCTGGCCGAAAATCCGCTTGGACTTTCCGAACGGCAGACGCTACTGAAGTTGATCGAGGCGGAACACTGGCATATCGCCCATGTTGCCGCCCGCCTGGGGATCAGTCGCAATACGCTCTATCGCAAACTGCGCCATCACGGTATTTCACGACCTGGTTGAATGCAGATGACTTCAGGACTAGCAGTTCTGCCAGTAGGCAGCGCTGGCCACTTTGCGCAAGACTAGTAGCTTGAAACGACGGACCTTTCAGGGAGCCCGACCCAATGCGAACGAACCGCGAAACCCCGCTCTGCCGCTACCACTATGACGCACTGGATCGCCTGGTCCTTTGCACGCCAACGGAGAAGGCAAGTACCCGACGCTTCTATCAAAAAAGCCGCCTGGTTACCCAGATCCAAGACTTGGTGCAGCATTCAATCTTTCAATACGACGGTCAACTGTTGGCGCAGCAACAGTGCAAGGGCGGCACAGTAGCAACAACCATGCTCATCACCGATCATCAACGCTCGGTGTTGAACACACTCGACGCAGCGCCGCATCGTACTCTTGCCTACACACCTTACGGCCACTGCTCTCCAGGACACGGCTTGCTCAGCCTGCTCGGTTTCAACGGCGAACCGCCGGATCCGGTGACAGGGCATTATCATTTGGGTAATGGCTATCGCCAATTCAACGCCGTGCTGAAGCGGTTTAACAGCCCGGACAGTTGGAGTCCGTTTGGGAAGGGGGGAGTAAACGCTTATGCATACTGTGAAGGAGACCCAATCAACAGGGTGGATCCAACAGGGCATGCGCTATTAAAAAATCTCGTGGCTATGTTGAAGTCGCCAGTTGACTTCACCTTGGATGATCACTGGTTTGTACATGAATTAGGTAAAATGAAAAAGGCATTGGGCGGCAATAATGTAATAAGGGAAGCGGCAAGATTGGAAAAAACGAGCCCTGAGAAGTATCTATTCAATCAAACCGTTAACAAGGAACTGGATAGAC
Source organism: Pseudomonas sp. PLMAX (assembly GCF_046042685.1). NCBI lineage: Bacteria > Pseudomonadati > Pseudomonadota > Gammaproteobacteria > Pseudomonadales > Pseudomonadaceae > Pseudomonas > Pseudomonas sp. PLMAX. The sequence goes on from NZ_CP064949.1 coordinate 3,642,248, forward strand.
AAAAAACATTAATGGATGGACTTAAAGACCGTATTAACATGGCCAGTTCTCCTGAAGTCGCAATGATGAATAACTTTGAGTTGGCACAATTCGGAAGTAAGAGTAGAGACTTTAGGCTTCAGGTATTGGACTATCGCCTAATGGATATGGAAACGGATCGTAAGTCGTTATCGGTGTATCGCGGTATTAGCCCAACCCTGGATCAAGCTAATCGAATGACTTATAATAGAATCATGGCTTTAGCGAACGTTCCGCCTCACTCTCGCCCTCTTTACTCCCTGAGTGATACTCCGTCATACCACGACGCGCCTCCATCATACGAGGACGTCGCTAATAACATCCGAAAGTCATGATTACCTTACCAGCTGCACAGTTTGATTGTGGGGCGGACAAAAGTGGAACACACAGCGCTTTACTGCAAAGTCGCCTGCCGAGTGAAAATCCAGGACACGGGGAAGCACCACACCTGCGTCTCGCAAGTCGCCTCGCTTTGATCGACCTCAATGATCCGAAGCGCATGGACTTGTGAAAAGGTGAAAAGGGGACGGATTTATTATTTCGACCTCTTTTTTTCCGAAAATAAATCCGCCCCCTTTTCCGTGCAGCCGGGCATGGGCGAGCGCAAGGTCGGCAAGCGAATAGACAGCGCCAACGTGTGGTCGAAGCCGACCGCGCTCTACCAGTGCGCTCAACTCATCAAGCTTGCCGCGGTTTTGCCTGGTGAAGACGAAGTGATAACTCGCGTTCTTGCCCCAGGCCTGAACGACGTTTTGTGGCTGCGCAATGTCCACGATCGGCTCTTGGGCAAATGGCAGCTGCCGCAATCGAACAAGGTCAATTGAAGATTCGGAATAGGGAGGCCTGATGATTGGCCAATAGCGGGACTGAATGTCCGCTATTGGCTGTGGATTCAACCGGTCAACGCAACAGATTGGCTAAATCGTTATGAGGGCTTAGTCAACCATCACCTCGTCCAGTCCCTGCTCGAGGGTGCTGACCGTGCGCTCGATATTGTGCAGCTTTTCGAGCCCGAACAGACCGATGCGGAAGGTCTGGAAGTCGGCCGGCTCGTCGCATTGCAACGGCACTCCGGCGGCGATCTGCAGGCCATGGTTGGCAAATTTCCTGCCGTTCTTGATGTCGGCATCATCGGTGTAGCTCACCACGACGCCAGGAGCCTGGAAGCCGGCGGCGGCCACGCTTTTGAAACCTTTGCCGGTCAACATGGCGCGCACCCGATCGCCCAGCGCCTGCTGTTCGTCGCGGACCTTGTCGAAACCGTAGGCTTGCGTCTCTTTCATCACTTCGTTGAATCGCGCGAGGGAATCGCTGGGCATGGTCGCATGGTAGGCATGTCCGCCCTGTTCGTAGGCCTGCATGATCTGCAGCCACTTTTTCAGGTCGCAGGCGAAGCTGCTGCTTTGCGTCTTCTCGATGCGCGCGAGGGCCAGGGAACTGAACATCACCAGGGCGCAGCAAGGGGAGGCGCTCCAGCCTTTCTGCGGTGCGCTGATCAGCAGGTCGACGGCGCATTTGTGCATATCGACCCAAAGCGTGCCTGAGGCGATGCAGTCCAGCACGAACAGGCCACCCACCGCATGCACGGCGTCGCCGACGGCCCGCAGGTACTCGTCGGGCAGGATAATCCCTGATGAGGTTTCAACGTGGGGGGCGAAGACAATCTGTGGCCTCGACGCCTCAATGGCTGCCAGCACTTCGTCCAGAGGGGGGGGGGCGTAGGCCGCCTGGCGACCGGTGTCGAGCGGTCGGGCTTTGAGCACCGTGGTGGCCGCCGGGATGTTGCCCATCTCAAGGATCTGGCTCCAGCGATAACTGAACCAGCCGTTGCGTATCACCAGGCATCGCTGGTCGGTGGCAAACTGACGCGCCACCGCTTCCATGCCGAATGTGCCGCTGCCCGGGACCACCGCAACACCCTGGGCGTTGTATACCTGTTTCAGGGTCTTGGAAATGTTTTTCATCACGCCTTGAAATGACTGCGACATGTGGTTGAGCGAGCGGTCGGTGTAGACCACTGAGTACTCGACCAGTCCTTCGGGATCGATACTGGGATATAGCTTTGACATGGGTGACTCCTTTGACAGAAATCTCGGTGGTATCGACCCTGCCCTAAGCCTTGGCAAATGACAAGCGGCGCGGGATTGAATTGAGATTTCTGTCGAGCGGCTGGCATCACGGCGTTGACCAGGCTATTCAAAATACCTGGTTGCGGTGTGTCAGCATCAGTTTCACCCTGCTTTTGTAAGCAAGCTTGCCTGCGCTATTCGAAAAAACATGGTCGATGTCGACTACTCGATATTCCTCTTCCTCGGAGGCCGTTCTGCCCCAGGCAACCTCAAGGCCCAGATGATTGAAACGATCACCTATCGACACAGCCGGGAAGGGCGTTGTTGCTTCAACGCTCCAGACAGGGGCATTAGCGAAAGACTCCTCATAGACCTCGAAAGAGTACTCAATTGGCTGCGCGCTCATGAAACCTCCTACACTGGTTTGCTCACAAAATAGGCGGTCCATCAATGGATTCCCCTCCATTTGCTCATAGAGTGGCAGTGCACGAAAAAATTCAAAGCTATTTCATGGCATTTTAACTATTTGATTTTATTGACTTTATCAAATCGTCCTGTTTTTTGAGCACTCAGCGCATTCGCTCGAAACAGGGAAGTACATGTCCCGTGAGCAGAACTTGGAATGAACGAGCCTTGCAAGGGTCAACTGCGAAGACCTCATCGGAAAAAATGTGATGTCCATTGCAGCCATGACTGTTGATTATCTTCGTGAGCACAATCTTGTGCTCACAACCGCAGAGTCGTGTACGGCAGGAAAAATTGTGACGCTTTTGTCGGAGATCGAGGGAAGCGGTGAGCTGATCGAAAGTGGCTATGTGGTTTATTCCCCTGAAGCCAAGCAGCGTCTATTGCGAGTCAATCCCCAGACCATCGAGACCTTCAATCTCACCAGCTGCGAGGTCGCCAGAGAGATGGCCCTGGGTGCGTTGTACGACAGCACGGCCAATGTTGCCGTGGCGACCACTGGAATATTGGGTCCGGAAGATATCGATGGTATTCCGGCAGGAACAGTCTGCTTCGCCTGGGCTTTTCAATCGGAGCAGGGCCGAAGTGTGTTCAGTCGTAAACATCGTTTTTTCGACACTCGTTGCCAGGTGCAGCGCCAAGCCGCCGAATACGCGTTGAAGCATTTACCGGACTTCCACCGCCGCGCACTGGCGGGTGAACGAGGGTAGGAACATGCCATGAGTGATAAAGGCAGCCACGACGACTACAAGAACCGAGACTATCCCGTTCGTGAAGACATGGCCTGTCAGATCAAGGTTTGGCGGTTCGAGCGATGCGGTTGGTACGTGTTGGTGCTGTTGGTTGTGCTGGGATTATGCGGAATGTTTTCACGCGGGCCGATGAGCTCCCGAGACGTCAAGGGCAGCGATGGCAGACTCAGAGTGCAGTACGAGGTTTTTCACCGTAACGGTTCGACCAATCCAATGGTGATCAGTGTAGTCGGCGCGCCGGATGCGATGGTCGAGCTCGAGCTATCCGGGGCGTTACTGGATGGTTTCAGCATCGAGTCAATGCTGCCGGAGCCAGGCCGCGCCAGCAGTGTCGGGGAGGGTATGAAGCTATGGCTGCAAGCGGATGCCCAAGGACGCGCGAATCTGTATATGACGTTGCGTGGTGACGGATTGGGACTGTTCAGTACCCGCGTGTCATCACCAGGCGCGGCACCTGTGGCCATGGATCAATTCATTTTCCCTTGAGGTGATATATGGATTCGGTATTGCGTGCCTTCGCGATGTATCTGGTGTTGATGGTGCTGTTCAAGATCGCCGGCAGGCGTTCACTGGCGGAACTGACGACATTCGATTTTGTGTTGTTGATGATCATTGGCGAAGCCACGCAGCAGGCATTGCTGGGGGATGACTTTTCCCTGACGAATTCTGTCCTGGTGATCGTCACGTTGATCGCCATCGATGTCGGCCTTTCACTGCTCAAGCAGCGCTCGGGCTGGGTGTCAAAACTCATTGATGGCGGCCCTACCATCATCGTTGAAAACGGAAAGCTTTTAAGTAAGCGCCTACGGCATGCCCGGCTGGTCGAAGCAGATGTGATGGAAGCGGCCCGCTCAAGCCAAGGCATAGAAACCATTGACCAGATCAAGTTTGCGATCCTGGAGCGCAACGGCAAGATTTCTGTCATCCCGTTAGAGCGTTGAGGGCATGGACACCGTTGATTCGGCGCTGATGGCTGCGCGTGCTCAGTTTGCGATCACCATAAGCTTTCATATCGTGTTGGCTGCACTCACCATCGGGCTGGCCAATTTTTTGATGGTGCTGGAAGGTCTCTGGCTGTGGCGCGGGCAAAAAATCTATCTGGATGTTTACCTCTACTGGCTCAAGATATTCGCGCTCAATGTGGCGGTGGGCACGGCGTCGGGTCTGATTCTGGAGTACCAGTTCGGACTTAACTGGTCGCGCCTGTCCACCCAGGCAGGCGATATCCTGGGCCCGTTGATGTTCTACGAAGTGCTTGCCGCTTTTTTCCTGGAGGCGGGCTTCCTGGGCATCATGCTGTTTGGCCTGAAGAAGGTCGGCCCTCGTCTGCATTTCTTCGCCACCTGTGCGGTTGCCGTGGGCTCATTGATCAGCGCGTTCTGGATCCTGTCGGCCAACTCCTGGATGCAGACGCCCGCCGGTTACACCCTGGGCCCTGATGGCCGCTTCATGGCCGAGGACTGGTGGGCGATCATTTTCAATCCATCGTTTCCCTATCGGCTGGCCCACATGACGCTGGCGGTGTTTCTCGGCACCGCCACCCTGGTGGCCGGCATCAGCGCCTGGCAACTATTGCGGCAGCCGGAAAACCCTAGAGCACGCCTTCAGTTTTCCATGGCGTTGTGGATGATCGTCGTACTCTCACCTCTGCAAATCCTGGTGGGCGATCTGCATGGGCAACACAGTCTCAAGGTCCAACCTCTGAAGGTTGCTGCTATTGAAGGCTCGTGGACGCGTCCGCCTGACGGCGCGGGTGAACCGTTGCGACTGTTTGCCATTCCCGACATGACCGAACGACGGAATCATTGGGAAGTGGCGATTCCTCGTGTTGGCTCTTTGTACCTGCGGCACGATCTGACGGGCACCATCGCCGCGCTGGACGAATTCCCTCCTGAAAACATTCCGCCGGTGCCGATTGTGTTTTTCGCGTTTCGGTTCATGGTGGGTCTGGGGCTGTTGATGGTGGGGCAGGGACTGACCAGTTTGGTGTTGCGCTGGCGCCATAGGGTGTACACCGCGCGTTGGATGCTGTGCGGGTGTGTGCTGATGGCCCCGGCTGGATTCCTCGCGATGCTTTGTGGCTGGGTAGTGACAGAGGTAGGTCGCCAGCCTTTCACCGTCTATGGTTTGCTGCGCACAGCTGACAGCCTGTCGTCGGTGTCGCGCCAGCAGGTGATAGGCGCAACGTGGACGATCCTGGTGTTTTACCTGCTGATCTTCGGTATCGGTCTCTGGGTGCTGTTGCGAATTTTGCGCGAGCCACCGCGAAAGGGTGAAGCCGGGCCGCAACCGACGCTGGCAGACGAGACAGGGCAATCCTGAGGAGCTCAATCCATGCCGGACACTGATTGGATCGTCCTGCTTTCTGCCGCGGCCCTGGCCTTCTCGGTGATGAACTATGTGCTGCTCGACGGCACTGATCTGGGCGTCGGGGTGCTGATGGGACTTACGCCTTGCGGTAAGGATCGACGGGCGATGGCCGTGACAATCTTGCCGATCTGGGATGCCAACGAAACGTGGCTGGTGCTGGGAGGAGGCGGTCTGCTGGCGTTGTTCCCGTTGGCTTACGCCATCCTGCTTCCGGCGCTTTATTGGCCATTTATCTTGATGTTTCTGGCGCTGATTCTGCGCGCCGTAGCGTTGGAATTTCGTGATTACGCCCCCAGCGATGGTCTCAAGCGCATGGTCGATGGATTGCTGTCGTGCGGTTCATTGCTGGCCGGCGGGACACAGGGAATCATCTTGGGAACCCTCGTACAAGGTGTACCGAATCATGGCGGCCAATACAGTGGTGATGGCGCGGAGTGGCTCAACGCGTTCCCGCTGTTCTGTGGTGCAGTGCTCGTGGTGGGGTATACGTGGTTGGGGGCTTGCTGGCTCTATTGGCGCACAGTAGGGGAACTCCAGAGGCGATCCAGCTTGCAGGCTAAGAGGCTGGCGGCCGTCACCATCGTGTTGTTGAGCCTGTTGGTGGCCTGGACGGCGACTTTGGATACTCGCTATGCACAACGGCTGGGAGATCCCCAGGTGTGGATGCCGGCCATGACGCTGCTGGTTGCACTGCCGATTGGTTTTGTCCTGGGGTTTCGAAGCCGTCGTCATTTTCTGCCACTGTTCTGTGCATTGGGCGTTTTCATAGTGGCGTTTGCATTGATGATCGCGGCGCTCTTTCCAATGATCGTGCCGCCGCAGCTGACCTTGCAGGCGGCTGCCTCAAGCCCCAACAGCCAGATCTTCATGCTGGTCGGTTTCGCGGTGCTGATCCCGGTAACGCTCATCTACAACACCTATGGCTTCAGCGTCTTTAGCGGGAAGGTACGAGTTCAACGCGACTGACTGACATCCGGCAGAACTTCGATCTGCACCCGAGTGTCCAGACCCTTACACGTTCCGACGGGATGTTCTGTCGGAAATGCTCGATGCACGGGTTGAAGGCGAGGAACGACATGACGACGACAGTGGGCGACTTTCTGATTGAACGGCTCAGCGAATGGGGTGTGACCCGGATCTTTGGTTATCCAGGGGATGGCATCAATGGCGTGTTCGGAGCGCTGAGCCGGGCCAAGGGGAAGATTGAATTCGTTCAGGCCAGGCATGAGGAAATGGCTGCCTTCATGGCGTCGGCGCATGCCAAGTTCACCGGTGAGTTGGGCGTGTGCATTGCCACTTCGGGCCCTGGCGCATCGCACTTGATCACTGGGCTTTACGACGCCCGGATGGATCACATGCCAGTGCTGGCCATCGTCGGCCAGCAGGCGCGCACGGCGCTGGGCAGCCATTACCAGCAAGAGCTCGATTTGTTGTCGATGTTCAAGGATGTCGCCGGAGCCTTTGTCCAGCAGGCTTCGGCGCCGGCGCAAATACGGCACTTGATCGATCGGGCCGTGCGCACTGCCATCGGTTTACGGCGCGTGACGGCAATCATTTTGCCCAATGATGTGCAAGATCTTGAGTATGAGGCGCCGGCCCGTGCCCATGGCACGGCGCATTCGGGCGTTGGTTACAGCAAGCCGAGAGTGGTGCCCTACGAGGTGGATCTGCAGCGAGCGGCAGACGTTTTGAACGCGGGACAGAAGGTCGCGATCCTGGTTGGGGCCGGCGCGCTGCAGGCCACCGATCAAGTGATTGCGGTGGCGGAGAAGCTTGGCGCCGGTGTGGCGAAGGCGTTGCTCGGTAAAGCCGCACTGCCCGACGATTTACCCTGGGTCACCGGCAGTATCGGTTTGCTCGGCACCGAGCCCAGTTACAAGCTGATGAGCGAATGCGACACCTTGCTGATGATCGGCTCGGGCTTCCCGTATTCCGAGTTCTTGCCCAAAGAAGGGCAGGCGCGCGGCGTGCAGATCGACTTGCAACCGGACATGCTCAGCTTGCGTTATCCCATGGAGGTCAACCTGGTGGGCGATGCTGCAGAAACACTTGCTGCATTGCTGCCGTTGCTCGAACAGAAAACCGAACGCAAATGGCGCAAAAAAGTGGAAGGCTGGCGCGGTAGTTGGGAGAAGACCCTGGAAAAACGCGCCATGGTCAAAGCCAAACCGATCAATCCACAACGGGTGGTCTACGAGCTGTCACCTCGTTTGCCGGAGCGGGCGATCATCACCAGCGACTCCGGTTCGTGCGCCAACTGGTACGCCCGCGATCTGAAAATTCGTCGCGGCATGAAGTGCTCGCTTTCCGGCGGATTGGCCTCAATGGGCGCAGCGGTGCCCTATGCGATTGCGGCGAAGTTTGCGTTTCCCGAACGCACGGTGATTGCGCTGGTGGGTGATGGTGCCATGCAGATGAACAACATGGCCGAGCTGATCACCGTCGCCAAATACTGGCAACAGTGGGAAAGCCCAAAATGGATCTGTGCGGTGTTCAACAACGAGGACCTCAATCAGGTCACCTGGGAGCAACGGGTGATGGAGGGGGATCCGAAGTTCGAGGCATCGCAAAGCATTCCAGACGTGCCGTACCACCTGTTCGCCATTTCGATTGGGCTGAAAGGAATTTTCGTAGACCGCGAGGAAGACGTCGCCGCCGCCTGGGAACAGGCGCTGGCCTCGGATGTTCCGGTGCTGATCGAGTTCAAGACCGATCCCGACGTGCCGCCGTTGCCGCCACACATCAAGCTCGAACAGGCGAAAAAGTTTGCCACGACGTTGCTCAAGGGTGACCCGAACGAGGCCGGGGTGATCTTGCAAACCGCCAAGCAGGTATTGGGAGCGGTGCTACCGCACAAGAAGTAAGAGGTGACTGCGGGAGCGAGCGGAGGGAAATACCTTGGAATACGCCGATTTTCTGCAATGGCCCGCGATGATTGTGACAGTGATCTCGGCCTGGTTCATTGGTTCGCAACGACCACGTCGGCGGATGATCGCCTTTTGGGGCTTCATCGTGAGCAATGTTTTGTGGGTTGTTTGGGGGCTACACTCCAACGCTCAGGCGTTGATCGTCCTTGAGTGTGTACTCCTGGGCATGAATGCCCGAGGTTTCAGAAAGAATCTTTACGGCTCCCGAACGTCCCGGGAACACTAGTTCTACTGCCCTTTATAGTTCTTTTTAAACCCGCGAAGGTTCATGAGGAAGAGGCAAATCTGCAGGACGATAAGCGCGTAGGCGTGTGCATACAGGCCCCAAATCACCCACAACACATTGCTTAAGCTGAAACAAACGAACCCGATCATTCGCCTTTTTGGCTGCTGAGATCCGATCAGCCATGCGGCCAGCACAGTGACAACCATCGCCGGCCATTGAACCCAATCAAGATAGGCCAAACGCCTTACCTCCTACTGAATTGCCATCCCGTAGCGACTAGGATCCCGATACTCCCGGCACATCCATGTTTATCTTGCGCCAGGCAGCCTCGGAAAAGCTGTAAGCCGAAAAGGCAATCAAACCAAATGCCATCACCATCAGGATCAAAACCCCGGCTGGCAGGTTCTGGAGCGCATCAAGGGCCTCCTTCATGCCTGGAGGATCAGCGGTTTTATAACGGGAGCCGCTGATTGCCAGCAGCAGGGCTATCTCGATAAACACCACGCCTCGGGCTATGAGTCCGAAACGAGCCACCGGTCGTACGTAGCGCATCACGTCCTCATCAGCCTCAAAATATTTCTCGAACGAGGCCTTCCATCCCTTGATGATGTGAGCAATGCCTACGCCGAGTGGGACCAGCGCCACGAGGTAGACCAGCACGTTTGAGTGATCCCAGGATAAAAGATGGGCCAGTAGATCCTTTGTCTCGCCACCTGCGGAATTGCCTGAGCTTCTGACGCCGCTGATGAGCAGGCCCAATGCAAAAAACGCAAGAGCGCCGTTGATCAAACCTCCCGCCAACAAACCTGCACGAATCACCAACCCCTTGAGTTTCGAACCGTGATGATCGACGTCGCGAATGGCTTGCAATATTCGCCACCCGGCGAAGGCGATCAGGCCCGCCACCACCAGTCCTACCAGGACATAACCGAAAGGCTGGCTTAACAGTGCCTCAAGGCTTTTGTGACTGTCCTTGGGTTTTGTCGAGTCTTGAGCCGCCAGCAGAGCGAAGATACCTATGATCAGATACAGGACGCCCCGAGCGGCATATCCGCCCCGAGCGAGTACGACAAGGGTGTGTTGAGCGGACATTGGATTATTCCGAGGAGGTATATAGGATAAGACCTGTCGCTTCGGGAGGGGTTCGATAAACCGACTCGTTTCGACGATGTTGACCCGACGCCTCGCCAGCAGGCTGGCTCCCATAGTGTGATCTTCAGCGTACGCAAGTCCTGCAGCCACCACAGATCTCCTGTGGGAGCTAGCTTGCTGGCGATGAGGGCATCAGCTTCAACATCCAGGTTGACTGACCCGACGCGATCGCCAGCAGGCTGGCTCCCACAGCCAACGAAGCGCCGTCGTCTCCCATCACCCTGATCGGTGATATCGGCGGTGGTGCGCTGTACCTGACGATCGGCATCCTGGCCGGTGTGCTCAATGCGCGGCAGACCGGCAAGGGCACGGTGGTCGACGCGGCCATCGTCGACGGCTCGGCGCACATGATGCAGTTGATGCTGTCGCTGCAGGGTCGCGGGTTGCTCAAGGAACAGCGCGGCAAGAGCGTGCACGACGGCTCGCATTTCTATGCCACCTATCGCTGCGCCGACGACAAGTACGTGGCCTTGGGCTCGATGGAGTCGCAATTCCATGCACTGCTGCTGAACAAGCTGGGCCTGGAGGATGACCCGCGTTTCGCCAAACAGTGGGACATGAGCCGCTGGGAGGAACTGCGCGGGTTGCTGGCCGAAGTGTTTGCCAGCCAGCCGCAGGAACACTGGTGCGACCTGCTCGAAGGCACCGACGTGTGTTTCGCCCCGGTCCTGAGCCCCCGCGAGGCCTCGCAGCACCCCCATATGGTGGAGCGGGGCGTGTACTTCGAACGCGACGGCTTGTTGCAAACCAGTCCCGCGCCACGGTTCGATGGTCGGGTCGAGGTACCAGGTTCGATCCCGGCGCGTGGCGAGCACACGGCAGGGATCATGAGCGCACTCGACGTCGGCGATCTTGCGGCCGTCTGGAAGCCGTAACCTCTGGACGTCGCCATCACCCTGCGGGCGGCCTCGCGCCTGATGGCCCTCGGGCGGTTCGACGAGGCAAGGTGCAGGCTGTCCGTGGCGATCGGGCAGGGTGTGGATGACCTGGCCTGCGCGGCGACCGCGCTGGAAAGCCTCATCGACCTGAGCCAGGGATGCCTGGCGACGGCGCGCCTGCGCCTGGAGTGTTTTGCCCCGGCTGGCACGCAAGCCGATAGTGTGCGTGCCCTGGTGCTCTATGAGAGTGGCGAGCTTGCGCAAGCGCAACGCGTGATCACGCAAAACCGGTCAGGCAGGCCTGACGAATCGCCAGCGGATGCGTGGATCCTCAGCCATAGTTTGATCTAATCAGGTTAGAGTGTTCATCAATCTATCAATCGTTAAGTGATGAATGAATCGTCCGCTGTTTGTTTCTCTGGATGGGCCCAAGGGAACCGGTAAAACCACACTGTTGGAAGCCGTTACGAAAGCACTGAGGGCAGACAACAGAAAGGTGATCCGGCTTTGCGAGAAAAAAAGCGATCCCCACAGGGGTGAAACAATGGCCCTCGTCAACAAGCTCGTCAGAAATCCCACCCGGGAGCTGGAGTTGAAAGTTTGTGAGCGCCTGGCTGATAGCCGTAGCTGGATTTCCCGGCACGTGCTGGCTAAACAGCCACCAGGCAGCATCATCCTGATCGATCGCTGGTACCCGTCTGATGCCGCGTTTCGCCGGATAGTCCCGTTTGCAGAGATTCTGCAGTTGAACATTGATCGAAACGTGCAAGTGCCAGACCTGCATGTCGGCGTTGTCACCGAACCGGATATTTCATGGGCAAGGGCAGCGGCACGAGGGCGTGGGCTGAGCAGTACGGTGATCCATAAGCTGGAAGAACAGGTCGCTTGTACCCAGTCGTTCGAGCGGGCGATTGCAGATCACGGCTGGGTTTTATGCCGAAATGAAGGAACGATCGAAGACGCCACGATGCAGGTGGTTTCCGAGATTTATAAAGTCCTTGGCGGTCGGGACTTCACCGCCAATGGTGTTATCACCACTGGCGATGGAAATCGACCGTTCAGAGCGTAGCTTTCACCTGCAAACCGAGCACCAGTGCATTGTCGATGTCCTGCCCGGAAAATGCGCCCGGTTCGATGATGTATTGCATATTCGGGCGCAGCGTCAGCCAGGGAGTGGCCTGGTAGCCGTAGCCTAGTTCGACCAATTGTTCGGCACTGTCCAGGTTCGGCAACGTTGTGCCGTTGGCCAGCGCGGCGTCCTGCTGCACATCGCGGCTGCGCGGGTTAGGTACAGCTCGGCCATAACCCAGGGCGACGGTGTCACGCGGGCGACCTTCGAACGGTTTGTACAGCACCACGCCGGTGCCGTACCACTTGCTGAACGGTGAAGCCGCTTCGCTGGCCGCCGAGTATTGGCCGAAGGCGTGCAGGCTGCGGCCCTCGGACGTTTGCGAACGCCACACGGCCTGATCGATCAGCAGGTAATGACCGCTGCGGCCGGACACTTCCTTATCGCTGCCGATGCGTTGCACATCGGAACTGTCGTAGTAGTAGCCAACCTTGTACTCGCCGGGCAACTCGCCCGCGTGCTTGTACACCAGTTCGATCGGCACCACGGTGCCGGTGGTATGTTTCGGGCCCAGGTGCCAGGCACGGCTGGAATTGCCGTTGCTCTCGGGATCGACATTGAAGGCCGCCACGCGCAGCTGCCAGGACGACGACAGGTCGTACTTCACGCGCACGCCCAAGTGGGCGTTGGGGTAGTTGGTCCAGCCACTGCCGCCGGACATGTTCAGCGGATGGCCGCAGAAACCGGCGTTCATGAAGTTGCAGAGAATGCCGCTGTCCAGGCCACCGAGGTCGTTGCCCATGGCCATATAGCCCAGCTTCACGTTGAGCGACGGAGTAAACAGGCTGCGCTCGTAACTCAGTTCAGTCAGGCGAGTGTAGAGACCGCCGTAGTTTTCCTGGATGGGCAGACGGTTGCCGACCAGATCCTCGGAGGCGCTATTGCCGCGTCGGTCGTTGATGGTCAGCTGGATCTTGCCGGCGTTATCCGCGCCATACAGTTTGCTCAGGTCGAACTGCGCGCCGAGCTTGATGTTCTGCGAGTAACGGGCCGAACGGTGCAGGCCGCCATCGGCGTTGTAGGCGGTTTCGCCGCTGTAATCGCCGGTGAATTTGATGCCGTCCTGATCCATCTGGTGGCGCAGACCACCCCAATCACCGGTCAGGGTATTGCGGGTCAAGAGGTTCGAATCGGTATCGGCGAAGGCGGGCAGGGTGGCGCTGCAGGTCAGGCCCAACAGTAAGCCGTTGAGCCAGCGTGCATGAGAAAAGCGAACAGCCAAAAACATGTGAGTCTTCCAGGTGGAATCTTGAATGATTGCGCAAAGCGGCGCGGCACCCGCAGGTGCCGCGCACAGAGGAGTTGCCCGCCAGTGAGGCGGGCACGGCGGCTTACGGCAAGGCGTAAGCCATCACGTAGTCGCCGCGATCGGTCGACTGGCGTGCACCACCGGCGGTGATGACGATGTACTGCTTGCCGGACTTCGGTGAGACGTAGGTCATCGGGCCGCCCTGGCTGCCGACTGGCAGGCGAGCTTTCCACACCTCTTCACCGTTGCCGCTGTTGAAGGCGCGCAGGTAGAAGTCCTGGGTACCGGCGATGAAGATCAAGCCACCTTGCGTTGACAGGGTGCCGCCGAGGGTCGGCAGACCCACCTTGATCGGCAGGTGCATGCGGATACCCAGGGGACCGGTGTCTTCAACGGTGCCGACCGGAACCTGCCAGGCGACTTTCTGTGTCTTCATGTCGATGGCGGTCAGCGTGCCGAACGGCGGTGCCTGACAAGGAATGCCGGCCACCGACAGGAAGCGGTTCTTGTTCACCGCATACGGCGTGCCCTTGAGCGGCACAGCGCCCATGCCGGTGTTCAACGCTTCGCCACCGGAAGTGGCCTGGCCTTTGTTCTGCGACGGGATCATCTGAATCCACAGACCCAGGCGCATGTCGTTGACGAAGATGAAACCGTGCACCGGGTCAGTGGAGATACTGCCCCAGTTCATGCCGCCCAGCGAGCCTGGGAAGCTCAGCGATTTATCCATGCCCGGCGCAGTGTACAGACCGTCATAACGCATCGATTTGAAATCGATACGGCACAACAGCTGGTCGTACGGGGTCGCGCCCCACATGTCGGATTCGGTCAGGTGCTGGGCACCGATCTGCGGCATGCCCACCGATTTCGGCTGGGTTGGCGAGTACGGTTCGTTGGGGATGTTGGCCGCCTTGACCGGCACTTCTTCAACGTCGGTCAGCGGTTTGCCGGTGGCACGATCGAGCACATAGATCTGCCCGGCCTTGGTGCCGATGACCAGCGCCGGTACGGTTTTGCCGTCCTTGGTGAAGTCGATCAGGCTCGGCTGCATCGGCAGGTCGAAGTCCCAGAGGTCGTTGTGAACGGTCTGGAAGACCCAGCGTTCTTCACCGCTGGTGGCATCCAGCGCCAGGATCGAGGCGCCGTAGGTGTGATCGAGCTTGCTGCGTTCGACACCATAGATGTCGGTGGAAGAACTGCCCATCGGCAGGAACACCGTGTTGGTCGCCGGGTCATAGGACATCGGCGCCCAGCTGTTCGGCGTGCTGCGTACATAAGTGCTGCCTTCTGCCGGCGCATTGCGATCCTGCGGATTGCCCGGGTCGAACGCCCAACGCATGGCGCCGGTGATCACGTCAAAACCACGGATCACGCCACCCGGCATGTCGGTTTGCACGTTGTCAGCCACGCGACCACCCACCACGACAGTCGTGCCGGCCATCAATGGAGCGGAGGACAGCTGATAGTAACTGTCCGGGACATTACCCAGTCCAGCCTTCAGATCCACCTGACCGTTGTTGCCGAACCCCTGGCAGAACTCGCCGGTGTCAGCATCGACCGCGATCAGGCGGGCATCGATGGTGTTGGTCAGCAGACGACGCTGGCAATTGGCAGCCGGCGCGGGCTTGGCTTCGATGATCGTCGAATTGCTCGGCTGGGCGATGACGGTGGAGGCGTCGAAATACGCCATGCCACGGCAACGCTGCCAGACTTTCGACTGCGCGTTGATCGAGTTCTTCCACAGTTCCTTACCGCTGTCGGCATCCAGTGCGATCAGGTTGTTGTGCGGGGTGCAGATGAACACCTTGTTGCCGACCTGCAGCGGGGTGAGCTGGTCTTCGGCGCCATTGCCATCGCTCTCGGCGACGTCACCGGTGTGGTACGTCCACGCGACCTTCAACTTGTCGACGTTGTCGCGGTTGATCTGATCCAGCGCAGCAAAGCGGCTACCGCCCTCGGTATTACCGTAGTGCGCCCAGTCCTTTTGCGCGTTGGCTGGCTCGACGGGCGTCAGGCCCGGGCCAGTGCCCGTGGCGGCGACAGTCGGGTGCGCAACGAACATGTTGCCAGCCGCCACCGCCAGCGCAATCGCCAACACCGCAGCGATGCCATAGGCACCGCGACCTGGCACGCCACCATTGGCACGCTTGAGCAGCGGGTAGACCAGCGTGACCGCCAGGCCAACGGCGCTGAACATGAACAGGCGCGAGAAGACCGGCCAGAACACCAGCCCGGCATCACTCACCGCCCAGATCGCCGTGCCCAGCAGAAACGCGGCGAACAACCAGGCACCGGCCGTCTTGAAGCGAGCGATCAGCAGACCGGAAACGGCCATCACCAGGCCACTCACCAGGAAGTACCAGGATCCTCCCAGGCTGACCAACTTCACGCCGCCCGCAGCCAGCGCCAGGCCGAGGAGGGTGATGATCACGCCCAGCCCGACCAGAATGAATTTTGATACGCCCGAGAGGCGTTGACTCTGCTTCACGTTGAATGTCCCGTTGAAATGAGGGGGGCATTATATAGTTAGGTAACTATCTAGTTAAACCATAAATTCTGAATGAAGCGTAGTTCGTTGCTCAATGGCGCGCCTGAACGACGGCCTGCGCGCCTCAGCTGACTTTGCGACCTTTACCTCGCGGCCGATCTGACTGCCGACCATGGCGCTTCAAAGCGAACATCAAGCCACCCAGCAAAAGCGTCGCGCCCACTACGACAGCGAGCGAGGGCCTTTGCGTCGTTACTCGCCATCCACCTTCAACCTGGCGTTGAGCATTCGATGGGGTAAACAGATTGCCCGACGTGGCCTGAGTCTGCGGCCTGTGTTGCAAGCCTAAGCGAGTCAACCAGCCCGACAGATACGCAAAGCCCGGCAGCAAAAAATGCGCTATCCGTGCCATCGTTGCAGCTGCGCCGACGGTAGTACTCGGCCTCGGACGTAATGCGCAAGCCACCATGGCTTCGGCGACGAGATGTGGGTCATAAACGGGCGGCGGGGGTTTCAGCGCATGGCCAGTGAAATTGCCACCGTCACGAAATCCTGGGGTGTCCATGACAGCCGGATAAATGTCACAGACATGAATATCTGGATAGTCATACAGTTCACCGCGCAACGCTTCGCTCAGACCACGCAAGCCATACTTGCTGGCGGAATAGGCAGCGGCATATGGCTGTGCAACCCAACTGCCCAGTGACAACGTATTGATCAGGATTCCACGTTTCTGCGCTTTGAAAAACGGCCATGCCACATAGGCGCCGCGCAGGTAACCCAACAGGTCCGTCTGCAGTACTTGCTCATGCGCTTCCAGCGGCGTTTCCTCAAAACTGCCTACCGCCCCGACACCGGCATTGTTGATCCAGATGTCGATGCGTCCGTCGCCGAAAACAGCGGCCTGGTCTGCCAAAGCGCGCATCTGCTCACTGTTCGTGACATCGGTGCGCACGGCCAGGGCTGAAGCGCCACGTGCTGTGCATTCTTCGACAACGTCATCAAGTGCGGCCTCGTCACGCGCACTCAACACCAAGCGTGCGCCCTTGTCAGCAAATGCATGGGCTGCTGCACGACCTATCCCACTTGAAGCTCCCGTGATCACCACCAGTTTTTCATTGAGCGCCGAGGACACAGGGTGAACGAGCACATCGGGACTTTTATCGACTTCGGGTGGGGTGGGTTCTTCTCGAGCGTTGTACCTCACCTCGTTCAGGTTCAGACGTGCACCATCTGCCAGGATGAGCGTCAGGTTTTCAATAGTGCCAGCGACCCGATTCGCAAACACCGGTTCTCCGGTAGGGTCGAGTTGATCGTAAAAAAACGTCTGTCCTTCCAGCCATCCGACCGTCGTCATCAACTCGGGCCCCAGGTAATACTTTCCATCGAGGAAGAATCCTGGAAAGTGTTGCGTACGCTCCAGGCTTTCGACGACATACCGCTCGCCTGGCTTCATACCGGTTTTTGGATCGATCATGGCGGCGTCCTCAGAGTGTCTTGGTGTTGCGATAGAGGACGACGCTTCGCGCAATGTTCCATCGAGATGACTCAATGGCTGCCCCGGAGGACGTCGACGATCGGTACGCGGATAAATCGAACGCTCGAAATTCGAAGCATCTCCAAGCTATACATCCTCAACGGTGAGGGTGCTGAGAGGTGCGTATGAATAATGATCCAAAGTTGCAGGGCGGTGCGGGACAAGACGACCCGATGCCAACTTCACCCGATCCACTGAGTCCTGGTCGCACTGAAGTCGACCCGATGAAGGAGGAGGGCATAGACGAGATACCTGATAACGAAGGTGAGCGTCCGCTTGATGATGACAGCACCGGACTGGATCCCGACCGGGTGCGTGAAGAAACGGACAATGCGGTAATGGACAGACAGCAAGATCCCCGGTAAAAAACGTGATCCAGCCCTGTATCCAGCGGGGCTTGTCACCGCTCATAAAATTCGAACCTTCGGATGCGCCCTTGAACGCGCAACACGAAAGTAAGGGGCCCTGCATGTCGGAACCGCCTTCTTCATTTGTAGCCCCCTTACGCGCCTTGTTTGTGCAGCTGACCCGTTCGGGATGGGGCGGCATGGTGTTTTGGCTGGCTCTACTGTCCGTGATGATAGTGCTGATGGTCAGCGGTTACGGAGCTTTCGCCGGGGCCAACAAGGACAATCTGCGTTTCGCTTTTCTTGGTGGGCTGTCGGGCTTTGCTGCGACAGCCGTGGGGGCTGTCGTCGCGCTTGCACTGCGCGATATTGCGGCGCGCACTCAGGACATCATGCTTGGCTTCGCTGCAGGGATGATGCTGGCTGCCAGTTCTTTCTCGCTCATCTTGCCGGGCATCGAAGCGGCCAAGGAACTCACCGGTAACGGTTTGCTGGCGGCCAGTATCGTGGTGCTGGGATTGGCGCTCGGTGTTGCATTGATGATCGGCCTTGATCGATTTGTTCCTCACGAACATGAGAAAACCGGCCGGCGCGGGCCTGAAGCCAAGCGTATCAATCGAGTCTGGCTTTTCGTCCTGGCGATCACCCTGCATAACCTGCCGGAAGGCATGGCGATTGGTGTCAGCTTTGCCACCGGCGACATGCAGGTCGGTATACCGCTGACGACCGCGATCGCCATCCAGGACATACCCGAGGGTTTGGCCGTCGCCATGGCTTTACGGGTGACCGGCATCTCGGCGCTGCGCGCGGCACTGATTGCAGTGGGGTCTGGCTTGATGGAGCCCTTTGGCGCCCTCGTAGGCCTTGGCATTTCCAGTGGCTTTGCCCTGGGCTACCCCATCGCACTTGGCCTTGCTGCGGGGGCAATGATCTTCGTGGTCTCCCATGAAGTCATACCAGAGACGCATCGCAACGGTCATGAAACGCCCGCCACTTTGGGACTGATGTTGGGTTTTGGCGTGATGATGTTTCTCGATACCGCGTTAGGCTAGGGCACGCTCCGTTTCGTCGGGACAGGTTCATAATTTTGGAACACCGACACCCCCCCGGGGTGCCGGCAGTGGATCTCACGTCCAGTCGCCGCGTTATTCGATTCGCGGATGCTGCTGCACGAGATGCTCGCGTTTAGCTTCCAGCTCGGCAATTTCTTTGTCGATGTCCTCGATCTTCTGCTCGATGTTGTCGTGATGTTCCTGAAGCAGTTCATGCGCTTCCTCAATGTCGGAAGCCGCCGGAGCTGCACCACGCAATGGTTTGTTGGCTGTTTCTTTCATCGTTACGCCGGTAATCAGCCCCACCACGGCAATCACCATCAGGTAGTAGGCCGGCATATAGAGATTTTCCGTGCTTTCCACCAGCCAGGCTACGGCGGCAGGGGTAAGACCCGCGATCAACACCGAGACGTTGAAGGCACTGGCCAAGGCGCTGTAGCGGATGTGAGTGGGAAACATCGCCGGAAGGGTGGAAGCCATTACGCCGATGAAAAAGTTGAGCAGCACAGCCAGCACCAGCAAACCGGAAAAGATCAGGCCGATCTTGCCGCTGTTGATGAGCATGAAGGCCGGGATGGCGAGGAAGAACAGGCCGACGCTACCGAAGATAATGAAGGGGCGGCGGCCAATCTTGTCGCTGATGAGCCCAATTACCGGCTGGACGAATAACATGCCGACCATGATCGCGATGATGATCAACACGCCGTGATTTTCGCTGTAGTGCAAGTTGTGTGTCAGGTAGCTCGGCATGTAGGTGAGCAGCATGTAGTAGGTGACGTTAGTCGCCACCACTACGCCAATGCAGGTCATCAGGCTGCGCCAGTGCTGGGTGGCCACCTCCTTGAAAGACACTTTCGGGCCAGTGGCAAGGCCCTCGCGATCACCCTGTTCCAGTTGCTCGACATGCTGCTGGAACGCCGGTGTCTCCTCCAGCGCGTGACGCAGGTAGAGCCCGATCATGCCCAGGGGCAGGGCGAGGAAGAAGGGCAGGCGCCAGCCCCATGCCTCAAACTGCTCTTCACCGAGAATGGTGGAAATCAGCACGACCAGACCTGCGCCGAAGACGAAGCCGGCGATAGAGCCGAAATCCAGCCAGCTGCCTAGGAAACCGCGCTTGCGATCCGGAGCATATTCGGCGACGAAGATCGAGGCACCCGTGTATTCACCTCCCACTGAAAAACCTTGGGCCATTTTAGCGAGCAACAGGAGGATCGGCGCCCAGATGCCAATCGAGGCATACGACGGAATCAGCCCGATGGCGAAGGTGCTGAGCGACATGATCACGATAGTGGCCGCCAGGACTTTCTGCCGACCATACTTATCGCCCAACGTACCGAAAAACAAACCGCCCAGAGGCCTGATCAGGAACGGAACCGAGAAGGTGGCCAACGCGGCAATCATCTGCACACCGGGATCAGCACCGGGGAAAAATACCTTGCCGAGAACATAGGCAACAAAACCATAGACGCCGAAATCGAACCACTCCATCGCGTTGCCGAGTGCAGCGGCAGTGATCGCCTTGCGCATTTTCGCGTCGTCGACAATGGTGATGTCTTCCAATCCGATCGGATTAACGGCTTTCTCAGGTGATTTCATGCGAGCCACCCTGTAACTGATTTGTCCTGATGCACACCACTGCGCTGCGGTGTGGCGCAGGCCAGACGAGCTTGCCTTTACCGATGCCATCTTTTTGATAGCACTGCTTCTTTTTGATCAGATACAGGAAGGCACGAAAAAATTCACATCTTGCGGTTATTTTTGCTGGTAGCCATGGCTGTCAACGCGGTGGTGTTGATCAGAGTCTTCGTTGTCCCATGCATTGACCAGCGATCGCCCAACTGATGAGTAAAGTGAGACTATTTGATGAGAAACACTCATCAAATATACATCTATGTGGACGGTAGAATCCTCTGACGTGGTCGCTGGTCTGGCTTCCATCCCAAATCCAAGTTGTGAGGCCTCATGAATATAAGCCGCGCCAACCTCGCAGACTTTGTCTACTTTCTCGCAATTGCTCGCCATCAGAGCTTTAATCGAGCTGGCATAGAGGTTGGGATCAGTGCCTCCGCCTTGAGCCATGCTATCAAGGGTCTGGAAACCAGAATCGGCGTTCGTCTACTCAATCGCACCACTCGCAGCGTCACCCTCACTGCGGCGGGCGAAGAGCTGCACAACCTGATAAGCGAGCCCATGCTTGAGATGGGGCAGGCCATGGAGGTTCTCAATCGTTTCCGAGATGAGCCAACTGGTCGTATTCGATTGAACTTGCTCAGCGATGCCGCAGATCTGTTGCTCGGCCCCGTATTGCCCGTCTTCAACGACCGCTACCCGGAAATCCAGATTGACCTGACTGTTACCAACCTGATCGTCGATGTTATCGGCGGAGGCCATGACGCAGGTATACGCTACGGCGGCACTGTTCCGGAGGACATGATCGCTCAACGTTTGTCGCCGGACATTCGCTGGGTCGTGGCTGGCGCTGCGCAATACCTGAAGCGCTTTGGTGTTCCAGAGCATCCGCAGGATTTGCTCAAGCACCGCTGTTTGCGCATTCGCTTGGGCAACGGCTGTATGTACGACTGGGAGTTCGAGAAGGGCGAGGAAGCAGTTTCGATTGCGGTTCCTGGGTTGATTACAATTGACGAAACCCGTGTCGGCCTGTCTTTAGCCCGTCAGGGGGCCGGATTGATGTATGCGCCAGAGCCGGCCATGGCGCCTCTTATCGCGAGCGGGTACGTCACAACTGTTCTTGATGATTGGGCCAGCATCGCACCTGGTTTTCACATGTACTACTCGAGTCACCGGCAGTTACCGATGGGGCTGCGTCTGCTTATCGACCTGATCCGCGAGCTGCAGCCCCTTGATGAGCCAGCGATCATCAGCTAGCGGTGGCCGGCGCGATCCGTTGAGGCACAAGCGGCCAGGAGCAGGCCAAGGCAGGCGACGCCTGCTTGAAAAGGCCTCATCGCGATGCCTCGTATTGCGCTTCGCTGACTGGCTCCATCCATACGACATTCTTTCCATCCACAGCCTCTTGAATCGCGATATGGGTCATTCCCGTGGTCGCGGTCGCCCCGTGCCAGTGTTTAACGCCGGGCGGTGTCCAGATTACATCGCCTGGCTTTATGACAGTTTTCTCACCGCCCACATGCTGAATCCAGCCAACGCCTGTGGTGACTACCAACGTTTGGCCTTTGGGATGTGTGTGCCAAGCCGATCGAGCCCCCGGCTGGAATGTCACCGCACCCGCAGAAACAGTAGAGGGTTCACGCGCAGCGAAAAGAGGGTCGATCCTTGCGTTGCCGACGAAATTGCCTGGAGCCCCCATCAGTGAGGCTTGGTCGCCATTCCTGACAATGCTCATGGCTTGATCCTTCGGAAGATCCGCTGCATGCGCAGATGCGTCGGACAGGATTGCGGCAGTCAGCATCGAGGCGGTGACGAGTGTTCTCATGAGGCAAGCTCCTGCTGGATATGCGATAGAGCTGACAAACTATTGCAAGACCCTCCTGAGGACTACGCGGTAAAACCGACATGAAGCAATGAATATCTCTCATTAGTCCGGCTGTGCGCCTGCTTCCACTGACTCGAGCCCTCTAGCGCAGTCGCTAGCTGGATTGCTGAGTAACACTCATCAGAACATCCCACATTCGCCCCATATTCATCTTCTTACTCCTTGATTAGCGTGGGTGGCCTCACCAGAGGAGATCGCCGACGCGGTTCTCTGGTTAAGCAGTAGCGCCTCCAGTTATGTCACAGGCCAATCCATCTCGGAATCGCCACCCACCTACCTATGCCAATCGGCATGCCAACTCGCGGTGGGCCAACAATACTTAATCGTCAGCGCTGGCGGTAATTCAGCCACGACGCAGAAGGGTGATTACGTGGTGGCGAATGCGCTGCCGCAGTGAAGGAGGGGGAAACCTGATGGGTAAACGTTTATTAGGAGTGGTCGCATTGGTTGGATTACTTGCGGGACAAGCGCTGGCCGCCGAAGAAACTGGCTTGGTGGTACGCATCGCGCAACTCGAAATCGATCCTGCACAGGTTGCGGCCTATCAAGCCGCAGTCAAAGAAGAGATCTCAGAATCGACTCGAGTAGAGCCGGGCGTCATATCAATCTACGCCGTCGCCGAAGTCGACCGCCCAAATTGGTTCCATTTCTTCGAAATCTACGCCAGCGACTCGGCATACCGAAGCCATATCGAATCGCCGCACTTCAAAAAGTACGCTGTTACAACGAAGTCGATGATTCTGTCGAAGCGCTTGATTGAAACCACGCCAATCGAGCTTAGCCCGCGGCCTGGCTCGTAACCGGCTAGTTCGAAAGAGATTTGCGCGCTGGGCAAGCTGGTTTTTCAATGGAGCAAAGCGATGAAAAATTTAAAGGTGATGGCAATTGCATTGGCGGGACTGGCGTTTTTTGCGGCGGGCAGTTGTCGCGTAATGGCATCGGACGACCATGCGGCAGCACCACCGGCCTACTATGTCGCGGAGTTTGAGGTTACCGATCCCGAGGGGATGAAGCCCTACAGTGCACAGGTTGAATCAACCTTCAAACCCTATGGAGGGCATTTCATCGTGCGTGGCGGGAAGACCATCTCGCTTGAAGGTGAAGCGCCAAAGCGACGCCGTGTTGTCATCGAGTTTGCGAGCGTCGAAAAAGCCCAGGCTTGGTACAACTCTGCGGAGTACACCGAACTGAGGAAAGTCCGCCAGCGTTCAGCCAAGACGGATGTCTACTTGATCGAGGGAGTACCGGCGCAATAGTCACAAATCGAAATCCTCCCCCAGTGGAAGCTTGGTTTTGGCACCGGCGTCATACTGATTCCAGGTATCCGCGAGCGTTGAACCATACAGAGAGATCTTTAGGTCTTTATTCAGTGAGTGGATGAATCCGACATATCGGACGTTAGCTGCAGGCGGCAGGAGCATGAGGTTGGTGCGGATATGGTGCGGTGGCGGCTGTAAAATTGCGTTCAGTACGAATTGTGAATAATCGAATCAAGCCGTATGGGGGGAGGGGAGTTTCATCAAGCGCAATGGGCGAGAGTTCACCATGAAACCTATGCCCAAAGCCCGCAAAAGCGGGCCTTGGGTTGCAAACCAGACTTACGATCGGCGTGCGGTCAACGCCGAGTAGCTGTTCATCAAGTTGCGATAGTTTGGAATGCGCTGGGACAAGAGATTACCCAGGCCTTCGATGTCGTTGCGCCAGTCGCGCTGTAGCTCACAGGCCACCGAGAACCAGTTCATCATTTGCGCACCGGCCTGTGTCATTCGGTTCCAGGATGCCTGTTGCACAGTGGTGTTGAACGTACCGGAAGAGTCAGTCACCACGAACACTTCAAAACCTTCTGCCAGTGCCGACAGGGTCGGAAACGCTACGCAGACGTCCGTGACTACGCCAGCGATGATCAATTGCTTGCGACCGGTGGCCTTGATTGCCTTGACGAAATCTTCGTTGTCCCAGGCATTGATCTGACCGGGTCGAGCGATGTAAGGCGCCTCAGGAAACATCTCCTTCAACTCTGGCACCAATGGGCCATTTGGGCCTTGTTCAAAACTGGTGGTGAGAATGGTCGGCAGTTCGAAAAACCTGGCGACGTCAGCTAGCGCCAACACATTATTCTTGAACTCGTTGGGTGAAAAATCCTGAACCAGAGAAATCAGGCCGGTCTGGTGGTCGACCAACAGCACTACTGCGTCGTCTTTGTTCAAGCGGTTGTAGGTAGCGTTGCTCATGATGAAGTCCTTTTGAAGTGAGTGAATGTTGTCGTTCAACATGGGCTCAGATTAAGGATCTGGAGGGTGCGGAAAAAGCAGGTGAAATGCGTTTGACTGTCAACTGATATGAGACAGTTCACAATTCCAAGCGGTCCGCAGTTTTTGCGGACGAAAAAAAACCCGCGATGGGGAGCGCGGGCTGGGAATCACAAAAGGAGCTAGATCGACTGTATGTAAGACGATGTGAAAATATTGTGAGAGGTCGTTGCCAGTGCGCCGCGCACACGGATTCGCCGCACCAGGTAACGCCTTGATTTTCAGATCCAGGTTTTATTCGAAATCTCAGGTTTCCAGGTGCAGCTCACATAAAGCGGGGACCCTCTAATACACGATTTAACATAATATACATTATGCGTACCCATAGGTATTCCACACAGGGCGTCTCCAAGGTACATTTCAAGCTCTCGGAAGTAATCTCTTTTCATTTTGAGAACTAAATCCCTTGCGTGGGTGCTTCGCTGCCAGGGAAAGACTTTACTTCTGCAGGCTTCGGAGCCGATTACGTGCGGCCCATGCCATTTTTCTTGTTCCTGAATCTTCTACACAGAATGCGAATATTGCGCGGAAATACTTGCGCTGGAGATCAAGGCAGCAGTTCTCAGAAGTAAATATGTGTAAAAACGGGAAGTAACCTTGTGATCTGCGTGGTACAGGCTCTGGCGCGGGCTTTGTGACCGTCATCGTGCCTGATTTTACGTCTGAGCGGAAAGTCCAGAAATGTCGCCCTTGATGAGCGTGATCGCACACCGTATGCGGATTCGCCTATTCGTTTGATTAAAGGAGCTTTTTTGGGACCAGTTCGCTCGTTTACCGCATACTTTCACGGCAGGCCCATCCGTAAACACGTCGCTGTGTGAAATCTGCAGCGTTCAGCGTGGAGTTGGTGCGCAGATTTCAAGGGCTGCCACACGTGCAAAAGATAAACGCCAGCTAGTTTACTTGCAAATGCTGAAGGTTTGCGGTGCACACCTTGTGCTTGAAGCCTGCTG
Source organism: Pseudomonas sp. PLMAX (assembly GCF_046042685.1). Taxonomy (NCBI): domain Bacteria; kingdom Pseudomonadati; phylum Pseudomonadota; class Gammaproteobacteria; order Pseudomonadales; family Pseudomonadaceae; genus Pseudomonas; species Pseudomonas sp. PLMAX. The sequence continues at coordinate 3,667,683 of NZ_CP064949.1, forward strand.
AGCTATCCCGCCCCAAATGCCCTGGAAGCTCACCAAAGCCCGGCAGTATGCATAGCTCAGTAAAATGCTAGCCAGGTATCGTTTGTTAACCACAAACCTAACGTGTTAACCACCGTAGTTAACAAGTCAAAAAACAGGCTAACAGAGCTATATTGAACCTGCGTTTTAACCTTGATTTACCTAGCTTGCCTGGGATTTCAAGACTTTGTAATGCTGTTCGAGCTCCGAGGTTTACCTGTCGAAATGTTTACCCCTATTATCACTCGCGTTTCACCGTCAACAGCGACCGTAACCATCGGATTCAGTAGGCGTTGCCCATCCTTACCACCAATAAAACGTCAAGCTCAAACGTGCAAATTTCAATGGGCTTCTGCATTTTTTGGCACCCTGCTAGATTAGGTTGGAGCTCATCAGAGCGTCATGTCAGACGAATGATTTGTGCTCTTGATGATAGTCAATGCACCACCAACGGTCGGAAGCACCTTGACAGGTTCTATATGGAGAACATGAGCTAACTCAACTAAACATCCATTTAGTTGAGTTAGTTCTGTTTTGCTCCTAAGGTATCCACCAACAAAGATCGGCACACCAAGTGGCCAACAAAATATGGGAAGGTCTAGCGCTATCTAACAATGTGTAGCGAATTTTGCCAGACATCGCTGGATATCTCTAAATTCTCGCATCTTCATATCCTTTCTTGAAGGCACCAGCGCGCGTCATCACCCTCCTCGCTCCTATGAATCCTCGATTTATGACCGTTCTAGTGCGGCTCTGTCACTGCCCCCCACTGTGGGGGGCGTGACGGAGGTGGAACTTACTACTTTTGCGCAGTGCCGAAGCGGCGTCATCTTTGCCTGTATCGATGGCTTGAACCATCAATCCGAAGTGTCCAGTGCTTTGCTCCGCCGGCCTCGCATTCCCGACAATATCAAGAGAACAAAAAAATGGCTCTGTTCAGGATCCCTTTCGATGTCGTTGCGCACGCACTTTTTATCACCACTGCTACGCCAACGAGCGTGATATAGAGTTTCTCACTTCACCGACGCTCCCCCCTCGCCGCCGGGGGGGTAATAGTTGCTCGACATCTTCAGGATGGCCCTCAGAGTTTTCACCTTGCCGCTATTGGCAGTCCAGAGGAGCATCACCATGTTGTACGAGAACATCGATACTGCCGTCATAAACGATAACGACCTGCCGTGGGTCCCCTTCACGCCTTATGACGATAATGTCTTCATCAAATACTTCAAGTGCGACCCGGTTCGCGGTGAAACCATCACCCTGCTCAAGGCCCCGGCCGGCACCAGGCTGCTCAAGCACCACCACTCTGGCACGGTAATCGTCTATACCATCAAAGGCAGCTGGAAGTACCTCGAGCACGACTGGATCGCCACACCCGGTGGCGTGGTGTTCGAAACCGCTGCCACCAGCCACACCCCGATTGCCCTCACCGAGTACGGTGACGAAATCATTACACTGAACATCACCATGGGCGACCTGGTGTATTTCGACGAGAACAACAACGTCTGCGCCATCGAAAACTGGAAAACCGGTGTTGAGCGGTACCGAGCCTTCTGTGAAGCCAACGGTATCGAAGCCAAGGACATCACCAGCTTCTCGATATGACCCAGCCCTTGCGATCCCCTCCCCCTGAAGGGATCGCAACGAATTGCAATCCGCGCAGGATTAACGCTGCCGCGGCAGGTATCAGATTGATACAGGCCCAGCCTCCATACCCGGCAACAGCGTAACCTCTTCAGAAAAACAACAATTGATGGAGACACTATGTCCCAGAAGATGCCACGCTCCGGGCACTTCGCGCTGAAGCTGTGCATGCTGCTGTCCAGTTCGATCGCCGCCGCACAGGACACACTGCCCTTCCCGCCTACGCCTTCGGCCAGTGACGCCAAGCCGACGCTGCAAGAGTCCAGACACCAGAAGCGCCAGCAGCAATCGCATTTACCGGCCGACGCACCGAACATTCTGGTGATCATGCTCGACGATGCCGGCTTCGCGCAGTCGGACACCGTCGGCGGCGCCATCCATACGCCGACCCTGAGCCGGATTGCCGATAGCGGTGTGCGTTACAACGCCTTTCATACCACGGCGATCAGCTCGGCGACTCGCGCCGCGCTGTTGACCGGGCGTAATCACCACCGGGTTGGCAACGGCGTTATTGCAGAACTGGCGACTGACTGGGATGGCTATACCGGGGAGATCCCGAAGAGTTCGGCAACCATGGCCGAGGTGCTCAAGCAGTACGGCTACAGCACCGCCGCCTTCGGTAAATGGCACAACACTCCGCCGCTCGACACTACGGCTGCCGGCCCCTTCGACACCTGGCCGACCAGTTATGGCTTCGAACATTTCTATGGTTTTCTGGCGGGCGAAACGTCCCAGTACGAACCGCGCTTGTACCGCGACACGACACCAATCGAACCACCGCGCGATCCGAAATATCACCTCAGCGAAGACCTGGCGAATCAGGCGGTGAACTGGCTGCAGGATCAGCAGACCTATGCGCCGAACAAACCTTTTTTCCTCTACTGGACCCCCGGTGCCGTGCATGGCCCGCACCAGGTGAACGCCGAGTGGGCAGACAAGTACAAAGGCAAGTTCGCTGGCGGTTGGGATGCCTATCGTGAGCAGACCTTCGCCCGCCAGAAAGAGTTGGGCTTCATTGCGCAAGACGCCAAGCTCACGCCTCGTCCGGCGGAACTGCCGGCCTGGGAAAGCCTGACGCCGGAACAACAGCAATACCAGGCACGCTTGATGGAAGTCTATGCAGGCTTCATGGAGCATGCCGATACCCAGGCAGGGAAAGTTCTCGATGAACTGGAGCGCGAGGGTAAGCGCGACAACACTTTGATCTTCTATGTGTTCGGCGACAACGGCGCGTCAGCCGAAGGCATGGAAGGCACGATCAACGAATTGCTGGCTCAGAACGGCATTCCGGTGCCCAAAGAGCAGCAACTGAAAACCCTCAACGACATGTACGGTGGCCTGCCGGCGCTCGGTGGACCCAAGCTGGAAAGCATGTATAACGCCGCCTGGGCCTGGGCTGGCTCGGGGCCGTTCCCCGGGACCAAACTGGTGGCCGGTTATTTCGGTGGTACCCGAACTCCGCTGGCGGTGTCCTGGCCAAAGCAGATCAAGCCTGATGCCCACGTCCGCAGTCAATTCCACCATGTCAACGATATCGCTCCGACGGTCTACGACATCCTGAACATCACCGCGCCCAGAGAAGTCAATGGCATCGTCCAGGATCCGTTGGACGGCATCAGCATGCGCTACACCTTCAGCGACGCCGAGGCGAAGTCTAAAAAGCCGGCGCAATACTTCGAAGTGCTCGGCAGTCGCGGCATTTACAAGGATGGCTGGATCGCCTCGGTATTCGGGCCACGCAAACCCTGGGTTCAAGGCTTTGCACAATTCATGGGGTGGAATCCTGCGAACGACCAGTGGGCGCTTTACGATCTCAGCCACGATTACTCGCAAGCCACTGATGTGGCGGCCAGCCACCCAGAGAAACTCGCCGAGTTGAAGGCCGAGTTCGACGTTCAGGCCAAGGCCAACCATGTTTACCCGATTGGAGCCGGCCTCTACCCGTTTCTCGATCCGACAGCGCGTATCGCCACTAGCCAACGTGAATGGCATTTCAGCGACCGAACCAAGCGTATGCCGGAGTTGACTGCACCGAACCTGCGCAACCAGAACAACAAGGTTGTGGTAGACGCAGTCGTACCAGGCAACGCTAATGGCGTACTGTACGCCCTGGGTGGTATTGGCGGCGGTGTGAGCCTGTATCTCGATGATGGTTACCTGGTTTATGAGTACAACGCGCTCGCCGTCGCCCGGGTCAAGTTGCGCTCGGAGCAGAGAGTGCCGGCCGGAAAAGTCAGTATCGAGGTGCTCACCAGCATGACCGCGCCTAAACCTGGCTCGCCGGCGAACCTCAACCTGCGCCTCAATGGCCAGGAAGTGGCCAAGGGAGTCACGCCTTTCACACCACCGATACTCTTTACCGCAAGCGAGACCTTCGATGTAGCCGAGGACCTCGGCTCACCAGTGGCCCTCGACTACTTTGACCGCGCACCGTTTGCCTTCAACGGCAAGATCAACGATGTGCATGTCGTCTATATGCCCTAAGTGGTAACGACCGTCCCGGGCTCCCTGGGACGGCTTTTGCAACGGTTTGGCAACCCCTGTTTCCTGAACGACGGATACCGACATGCGTTTCGTTCCCCCACTCAATCAGATTGCCCTGTCCGTAGTCGATCTGCGCCTGACCGAACGCTGGTTCCGCGAAGGTGTTGGCCTGCTGCCCGCCGGAGGTCGTCGATGGATGATGCGTGGCCCCCTGGCTTCAAGGGTACAAGGATTGCCCAAGGCAGCCTCGACCTGCTGGTGGCTGGTGGGCAGCAACCCTTGGGCGCAACTGGAACTGTTTCAGTTCGAGCGTCCGCTGGCGCGTCCGTTGCCGACTGACTTTCGCCCCTGCGACATCGGCTATACGCGCATTGGTTTATGGGTGGCTGATTTTGATGAGACGCTGCTCCGTCTCGCCCGACTCGGCTCGCAACCGCTGTCCACCGTGCAGGGCCAGGCTGGCGAGCGCCGGGCCTGCGTGCGTAACCCCGATGGGGTTTATGTCGAAATCATGGAAGCGGATCCACTGGCCGGCCATGTCACGCCGGGGCATAACAGCCCTGTCGCGATCCGGTCGGTAACCATGTCCGTCCCTGATCTGCAATCAACCTGCGATTTCCTGCGGCACGGCATGGGACTGGCTGAAACCGAGACGTCGCTGCACAGCCCTCTACACGAGGCGCTTTGGGCCCTGCCCGGCGCGACGAAGAAAAGTTGTCTGTTTCTTGCCGGTGACGTGTTGCTGGAAGTCGTGCAATACCTGGAACCACGCGGCAAGGCCTGGCCCGAAGGCTATCGCCTCAGCGACCAGGGCATCCTCAATGTGGCCTTCGGTGCGCACAACAAACAGGACATGGTGGCCGTTTACCGTCGTGCCTGCGCCGCTGGCGCACAACCGAACTGTCGCCCCGTGCACCTTCCGCTATTCAATGTCGGCGTGGTTTACCTCAACGATCCGCAAGGATTTTCTTATGAGGTCCTTTGGCTGAAGCCTGGCAAGGCTGACCGTGCCTGGGGTTTCGAGCCGCTGCCGCAAGCGCGTCGGCCTGCGCCGGGCGCGCTCGGAGGGACGCTGGTCAAGCGCCTGAAACCTTACATCGAACGTTGCTGAGTCGCGCGCCCCGACTCACTCTAATTAATTACACAGGTGTTTGCATGGCCATCCCTGAACTGAAAAACAAAAAAATCCTCATCACCGGAGCCGGCTCCGGCATTGGTCGGGCGACGGCGCTGGCGTTCGCCCGGCGTGGCGCCTACATCATCGCCACCGACATCAACCCGCAAGCGTTGAGTGCCGTCGAGCTGGAGATGACCGACCTCGGTGCATCCTGCCTGGTGCAGGTACTGGACGTTTCGAGCGAAAGTGCGATGAAGACGTTTGCCGAGCAGGTGCATCTGACCCTCGGCCCTCTCGATGTACTGATCAATAACGCGGGTATCGGCTACCTCGGCCAGTTTCTCAAGAGCGATCTGGCCCACTGGCAACGGGTGATGGATATCAACCTGATGGGGGTGGTGCATGGTTGCTATCACTTCATCCCGCAGATGATCCAGGCGGGTGGCGCGCGCCATGTACTGAACATCGCCTCGGCGGCCGGCATTTATCCATCGCCGACCATGGCCGCTTATGCCGCCTCGAAACACGCCGTGTTCGGCTTCAACGAAGTGCTGAAGATGGAACTGGCCGGGACTCAGGTAGGCGTCACCACGGTGTGCCCGGGCATCATTAATACGCCCATCACTCAGTCGCGCAGCAATATCTCGCCTTCGGTCAGCGATGCCCAGCTCAACCGCCTGCAAGCCTATTACATGGCCAAGGGCTGCGCCCCGGAGCTGGTCGCGGAAGGCATGGTGCGCGCCGTGCAAAAAGGCCAGGACCTGTTGCTGGTCGGGCCATTCGCCAAACTGATTTTCAACATCAAGCGTATTTCCCTTGGGCTGATGCGCCGGATCGTTCTCAACGACGCGCGCAAAATCGGTTATCTGTGACCCTTGGTTGCCCCCCGGCCATGGGGGGCGCCGCATTATCGAGAGTCCTCTAGCCTGTGAGCCTGACCGAACTCGGTCGGCACAGCACGAGGCCTACTGTATGTTGACTTTCGACCCCCACTCCCAAGGCTTGCACCTTATGGCCAAGCCGGTCGGGCCGATCTGCAACCTCGATTGCAGCTATTGCTTTTATCTGGAAAAAGAACAGCTGTTCCCGCCCCGCGAGCGCTTCCGTATGCCCGACGAAGTGCTGCGAGCGTATGTGCAGCGTTACATCGCGGCGCAGAACAGCTCTGAAGTGGAATTCACCTGGCAAGGTGGTGAGCCGACGCTGTTGGGGCTGGATTTTTTTCAGCGGGCGGTCGCTTATCAGCGTCAGTTCGCCGATGGCAAGATCATCCGCAATACCCTGCAGACCAATGGCACCCTGCTCGATCACGAGTGGTGCGCCTTTCTCGCCCACGAAAACTTCATGGTCGGCCTCAGCCTCGACGGGCCGCGCGAGGTCCATGACCTCTATCGGCCAGACAAACGTGGCCGCTCCAGCTTCGACGACGTGATGCGCGGTCTCGGACTGCTCAAGCAGCATGGAGTGGAATTCAATGTGCTGGTTACCGTAGCCCGTGATGTTGCGAAGTATCCATTAGAGATTTATCGCTTTCTCAAGGCTGAAGGGGTCCGGCACATTCAGTTCAACCCGGTGGTGGAGCGCCAGCCCGGCGCTCCTGAAATCAAGCAAGGTATGAGCTTCGCCACGCCACCGGAACTGCGATTACACGCCGTTCCCGAAGTTTCTGTGGTGACCTCGCAAAGTGTCGAGCCCGACAGCTATGGCGATTTCCTCATCGCGATCTTCAACGAATGGGTATGCAAGGACGTTGGCGACATCCATGTGATGAACTTCGAGTGGGCGCTGGCTTCCTGGTGTCAGTTGGCGCCGTCGGTGTGCCTGTTCAGCCCGCGTTGTGGCAAGGCTGCGATTGTCGAGCATGACGGCAGCGTGTATTCGTGCGATCACTTCATGTACCCGGAATATCGACTGGGTAACATCCAGACCGACGATCCCGCCACCCTGCTCGCCTCCCCCGCCCAACAAGCATTCGGCGCGGCCAAGGAGCAAACGCTTCCGGCCATGTGCCTGCAATGCGACTACCGTTTCGCCTGCCATGGCGAGTGCCCGAAGAACCGCTTCATGACGGCGCCCAATGGCGAACCCGGGTTGAACTACCTGTGCCCGGGCTACAAGAAGTACTTCCGCCATTTGACGCCCTACATGAATGCCATGGCCCAATTGATCAGCCACAACCAGCCGGCTTCGCTGATCATGCAGGCCTTCAGCGGCCCACTCCTCGTACCGCTTGATCGCTAAAACACCGCAGGTCTCAATCTTGTTCAGGACGCGACAACCGTCGTAAAAAAGCCCGGCATGCAGTGCACTGCATGCCGGGCTTCTTTTTGCGTTGAATCAGTTGGCTTTTCTGAGCAGGAAGTGCGATAGCGCCGGGATCAGCACCAGTGCACCGATCATGTTCCAGATGAACATGAAGGTCAGCAGGATGCCCATGTCGGCCTGGAACTTGATCGGCGACCAGGCCCAGGTGATGACGCCCGCCGCCAGCGTGATACCCACCAGGGCCACGACTTTGCCGGTGAAGGCGACGGAGTTCTTGTAAGCCTCGGTCAAGGACAGACCGGCACGTTGCTGCGCCAGTTGCACGCTCAACAGGTACAACGCGTAGTCCACGCCGATGCCCACACCCAGGGCAATCACCGGCAACGTGGCCACCTTCACCCCCATGCCCAGCCAGACCATCAGAGCCTCGCAGAGAATCGAGGTCAGCATCAACGGCACCACCGCCACGACCACGGCACGCCAGCTGCGGAAGGTGATGAAGCACAACACGATGACCGCGCCGTACACGTAGAACAGCATGGTGCGGTTGGCTTCGCGTACGACGATATTGGTCGCCGCTTCGATCCCCGCACTGCCGGCGGCGAGCATGAACTGGCGATCATCATTGCTGTGTTCCCGGGCGAACTGATCAGCAATCTTCACCACATGATCGAGAGTTTCGGCCTTGTGATCGGCAAGGTAAGCCACCACTGGCATCATCGAGCAGTCGTTATTGAACAGCTCAGGGTTGTTGACCGAGGCTTGTTGCGCGCCGTAATTAAGTACGTCCTGATTGCGCGCGATGGTCAGCATCTTCGGGTTGCCCTCGTAAGAGCCCGCCGTAATCTGCCGCACGGCATTGACCAGCGACACCGTGGTTTGCACGCCCGGCTGTTGCTGCAGCAACCAGCCGAGGCGGTCGGCCTCGACCAGGGTTTCGTACTTCAGGCAGCCTTCGCTGGCGGTTTTGATCATCACGGCGAACTGGTCGCTGGAGAGCGAGTAATTGGCGGTAATGTAAGCGTTGTCGCGATTATAGCGCGAGTCCGAACGCAGCTCGGGTGCACCGGGGTCGAGATCACCGATCTTCAGATGAGTGCTGACCATAAATCCGCCGACTGCCAGCAGGCCCGCCACAACGACTGCACCGGTTGCCCAGCGACGCTCGGTGAAGCGGTCGAGGAAACTCCAGAGATTGCCCAGGCCCTTGCCCTGTAACTCCTTGCCTTCCTGGCGCAGGGTACGGGCTGCCGCCTTACGGCTCACCCCGCAATAAGACAACAGCACCGGCAACAACACCAGGTTGGTGAAGATCAGCACCGCCACGCCAATGCTGGCGGTAACGGCCAGGTCCTGGATCACCGGAATGTCGATCAGCATCAGCACGGCGAAGCCGACGGCGTCGGCCAGCAGTGCGGTCAGGCCGGCGAGGAACAGGCGGCGGAAGGTATAGCGTGCAGCCACCAACTGATGGGTTCCGCGTCCGACGTCCTGCATGATGCCGTTCATCTTCTGCGCGCCGTGGGACACACCGATGGCGAAGACCAGGAACGGCACCAGGATCGAAAAAGGATCAAGCGCATAGCCCAATAGCGTGACCAGGCCGAGCTGCCAGGCCACCGCGATGACCGAACAGAGGATCACCAGCGTGGTGCTGCGCACGCAGCGGGTAAAGAAGAAAATGATAGCGGTCGCGATCAACGCGGCGGCGGCGAAGAACATCATCACTTGCACCAGACCGTCGATCAGGTCACCGACCAGCTTGGCGAAACCGATCACACGGATCTTGATCGGGCCTTTGCCCTCTTCAGCGGCAACGTGTACCGCGCTGTTGCCAGCAAACTCAAACCTAGTGCGCAGCTGCTCTTCGAGCACGCGCGAAAAGGCATGGTAGTCGATGGCTTCGCCCGTGACCGGGTCCTTCTCCAGCAACGGTACAAAGATCATGCTTGACTTGAAGTTGTTGCCGACCAGGCTGCCGATGATGCCCGAGCGGGTAATGTTTTGCCGCAGTTGCTCGACGCCCTTGGCCGAGCCGTCATAGGCGTCCGGCATCACCGGCCCGCCCTGGAAACCCTCCTCGGTCACTTCAGTCCAGCGTACAGAGGGGGTCCACAACGACTTCATCCAGGCCCGGTCAACGCCTGGGGTTATGAACAAGGTGTCGTTGACTTGCTTGAGTACCTCAAGGTACTTCGGATCGTAGATGTCGCCTTCGCTGTTCTCTACCACCACCCGCACCGCATTACCCAGCCCGCGCAGGGACTGACGGTTGTCCAGGTAGTTCTGGATAAATGGCTGGCTCTGCGGCAGCATCTTTTCGAAGCTGGCCGTAAGCGTCAGCCGGGTGGCCGCGAAGTAACCGAGCAGGAGGGTCACCACCAGGCAGGTCAGCACTACCAGCAAGCGATTGTTGAAGATCAGGCGTTCGAGCAGGTTACCGGAGCGTGCATCGAAGCCCTTGAGCTCCTTGACCACCGGCATCGTATCGAGTTCGTAGGTACCCATATCGGTTCTTGTCTCTTTTGTTATACGCAAGTGGGCTTATTCGAGGGGCAGTTGACGCAGGCCACGTGCACCGGCGAGCACCAGTGCTCCCGAAGCCGATACCTGGGCCGCGGCCACCGGTGCCAGGCCATTTTGTGGCTGCAATTTGAAACTGACGCCGTCGTCAACGCTGACCAGCACGTGACCGGCCTGGCTGAGCAGGACGATTCGCCCATCGGTTGTAACGGTACTGGCGGTGATGCTTAAAGGCAGGCCGAGCTCGACCTTGCTCCAGCTGACGCCGCCATCGACACTGCGGTACGCATTTCCGCGCAGGCCGAAGACCAGCACTGCACCGGGTTTGCCGGTGACGCCGAAAAAGGTGCCGTTGTACGGTGTGGGGATGGCGTTGAAACGCTCGGCTACCGGGTCGAGCTTGAGCACCAGGCCTTGTTCGCCGACGATGAACAGCTCATTGCCGACGGGACGCAACGCATACAGGTTCAGCGCAGCAGGATTTTCTGTGCGATCAAGCCAGGGGCTCCAGTGTTGACCACCGTCGTCGGTGCGAAAAATCAGGTTGAAGGCCCCGACGATGTAGCCGACGCGATCGCTTTCGAACCAGACATCGAGGAACGGTTTATCCGCGCCCTCGTCGCTCATGCGCTGGGCCTCGGCGACCCGTGTTTGCAAGTCGCTGTTCTCAGGCTGTGCGGCGGCCATTCGCTGGTAGTACGCGAGCATAACCGGGCCGACCTGACGCCCATCAAACTGGCGGATCCAGGTTTGGCCCGCGTCACTGCTATGCAGCACTACCCCGTCATGCCCAACGGCCCAACCTTGGAGTGGCGTTGGAAAATGCACGGCAACCAGATCAGAGCTGACCGGTACGTTAGCCTGCTGCCAGTGCACACCGGCATCGTCAGAGTAAAAAATATGGCCGCGTTGACCGACGGCAATCAAACGCTCGCCGGCAGCCGCCAGCCCCGTGAAAATACCGTGCACGGCCTTTTCCGTCTGGATCGCCGGTTTGTCGAGCGTATCGATAAAGTCCGCCGCTACGACAGCTTTGCCAAAAGGCAGTGTCAGCGCCGAACCCAATGCAATGAGCTTTATCCAATTCGAGATTTTCATAGGGGGTTCCAGGATAAAAAAGCCACCGGAAGGCGTACTGCCTCCCGATGGAAATACCTCTATGGCGGTCGGTTAACGGATACCCGCGCCGGCCAGCGACTCCGGTGCCCACTGGGCTTTGGAAAGCGGCTCGATGTACTTGACGCCGCCATAGGGGCCATAGATGCCAAGGATGTTGTAATTCCCGGAGACGAAGTCGTAGAACATGTGGTTGTCCGAGTTCGGCGCCTGCACGTCATAGCTGTAGGCCATGTGCGCGAAAGCACCGCGGTAGAGCTTGCCATTGGCGTCGTATTCGTCAGAGGCCAGCGCGATCCAGCTGTCTTCGTCGAGGTAGAAGGTGCGCTTGTTGTAGATGTGGCGCTTGCCCGGCTTCAGCGTCGCCTCGACCACCCAGACACGGTGCAACTCCCAACGTACCAGGTCGGGGTTGACGTGGTTCGGCGTGGTGATGTCGGCCGCCTTCTCGTGATAGTTGAGCTTGTAGGTGTTGTACGGAACGATCATCTCCTTCTTGCCCACCAGCTTGAAGTCGTAGCGATCCAGCGCCCCGTTGAACACCCAGGCGTCGTCATAGGTCGAGCTGCCGGCCGAGCCCGGGTTCGGGGTGTCATAGGCAATGTCCGGCGCCAGTTTCACCCGCCGTTGACCCGGCAGGTATTGCCAGCCGCGACGCTCCTGCTTCAACGGGTTGACCGCGTCCTGCACCAGGATCGCTTCACCGGCGCGACGGGCCGGTCCCTGGTAATAGAGTTTGGTCTTGAAGTAGATGTCGCTCTCTTTGGCCGGCGTGGTACGGGCCGGGTCGTACAGCGGGTACTCGAGATACGCATTGCCGGTGGTGGCCAGGCTCGCGTGACCGGAAGAGTCGACGTTCCAGGAATCGTACTTCAAGTTCGTGGCGTACCCCTGGTAGCGCAACAAGTGATTCCACATGGCTTCATAGCCATCGTTGGGGATCGGAAACGGCACGCCCGGCAAGGAATTTTCCAGGGCCACACCGCCCTCGAGAGACTTGGTTCCTACGGCATTCTTCGCAGTGTTATCGAGCAGTCTTTGCGGCAAGGCCACGGTGCGATGGGTCGGGTAGACATCGACGCGGAACGTCGGATAACGCTTAAGCAGTTCCTGGGTTGAAACCGTCAACTTGCTGGAAAACTCACCAGCATTTTTCCCGGTGATCACCACCTTCGGCTTTTCCGACTCGAACGGGTCGGGACGCATGGAACTGCCCTTCTGAAACGAGGCCGGCGGCGTGATCAGGCCGCCGGTGTAGGCCGGGATGCTGCCGTCGGCGTTGCCTGCCTTCTCGGCGCCGACGCCGGTCAGGGTGGTACCGAGCTTCGCCGCCTGGTCAGGGGATACGGCCGCGTGCGCGCCGCCGGCGACGGCCAGCGTCAAAGTGGTGGCCAGTAAAGTTTGAGCGAATTTCATAGGGTCTCTCCTGTTGCTGAGCAACGGTTCGATCAGATAGTCGTTTTGAATGTGAAAGTGACCATGCCGCGATCCTTGAGCTGCGATGGAGTGCCGCCGAAGGCGGTGGTTTGACCGGGCACGCAGTTGTATTGCCCGTTGGCGCCCGGTGCGGCGCCGTCTCCCTGACTGCCAGCGTTGCCTGGCGAACTGCAGGTATCGAAAGGACCGAAGTTGTCCACGTACTTCAGGTCGAAGCGATACTGGCTGCGCACATCCATGCCGACGCCGACCGAATAGCTGCCAGCGTCCTCATTACCGCCCAACTGCACGGCGGAGTTGCCATTGAGGCCGACGTTGTAGGTCATCGGCATGTACATATCGATGCCAGGGAACACCTGGTACCAGGTCGGGTTGAAGTTGACGCCGAGGATGTAGTTGTCCTTGGTGACCTTGTCGGTGCCGTGGTACCAGTCCTCGCCCTTGAACAGTTGCTTGTTCTCGGTCACGTCCAGCCAGTGGCTATAGCCGAGCTCGACCAGCAACGAGGAACTGTCCCACAGTGGCGTGTCGCCAAAGGTGGTCAAGCCGTTGAGCACCGCATGCACGGTGTTGCCGCGGGCCACACCGTTTTCGCCGTTGAAACTGCCGATGAATCCCGGCAATCCCGCGGCGGCCGCCGCCGGGCTGACACTGCCCGGCACGCTGGCCAAGGGCATGTTTTCGCGGTAGTTGAGGTCGAACCCGACGCTGACCCCGGCGATGCTTTTCGACAGGCTGATGCCATAGATATCGATGTCATCGACGTAGAACTGGTTGTAGCTGCCGATGTTGCCCGAGATCAATTGCGCCGGACCGACAGCGGTCGGCTGCAGGGCCAGGTTCGGCAAGATGTCGGAGGTGTTGCGGTAGTAGAAGCCGAGGGTGCCGTCCAGCCATTCCGGGCTCCACTTGGCCATCAAACCGAAGTCGCCGTGCTTGTCCGGAGTGAAGGTATGGCCATTGCTCAGGCGCAGAAACTGATTGGCGCCCAATGGACCGGGCGTACCAAAGCGGGGATTTTGTGCACCAATCAACGACAGGTTGTGCCCACCATTCTGAATGCCATCGTTGAAGCCAAGGTACGTGCCGGACTCCGGCAGGCGTGCGGCATCCCAGTCGAGGAAGTACTGCGCCGCGAGAGTCAGTTCAGGGTTGACCGTGAAGCTGGTGGACAATTGGTTACGCGGAATGAACAACTCCTTGGCCTCGGTGCCTGGCACCGTCAGCGCTTTAGTAATGTCCAGACCGGACTGGCCGTAGCTGTTGCCATGGGCAAAGGACAGGATGCTTTCACCCCAGTACTGGGTGTGCTTGCCGAGCTTGGCGCTGAGCATCGACTCTTCGCCGACTTCAGTGCTGCCAAACACAAAGGCATCGAGAATCTCGGCTGATGGACCGTTGTAGTAGCGATCGACGTAACCACTCACATGGCGTGAGTCTGGAACCCCGTTGTTGAGCTGGTTGGTCGCCGCGTTGTCGCTACCGACATTGTCATAGGCGTGGTCGTACCAGCTGTTGGCACTGACGCGAAAACCGGCCTTTTCCTTGTAAACCACGTCCAGTTCGGACAGCACATCCAGCCGCTGGGACACTGCACTGCCCGAAGAGAAGTTGCGGTCCCCGTCGTTGTTGTTCCATGAATTGGCCAGTTTGCTGTTGGGGCTTTCGACCCGCTGGGCATAGTTGAACTTGAAGGTATTGTCGAAACGCACCGACAGGTCTTCATTACCCGTATCGATTTCCACGGCATGCACCGGAGCGATCCCCAGCCCGGCAAGGATCGCGGACGCCAATAGCCCTTTACGCAGGTTTGCGTGGCAGATCTTATTGTTGTTCATCTAACTGGCTCACCTTCTCTATGGTTCACGAAAAAGTCATGCATTGCATCGACAGGGCTCTGTCCTCAGGTGCGCTGCAGAATGGTTACCGATACAGAGCGGCCAAGCGCCGCGCTGTGTTGCAGTGCCGTGCGGGCACCGTTCAATTGCCCGGCCGGGGCCGTACCACGCAGTTGCCAGACCAACTCGGCAATCTGTGCCAGCCCCGTTGCACCGGGTGCATGACCGCGACCGAGCAGCCCCCCCGAGGGGCAGACAGCAATCTGTGCGCCGCGGGCGTTGCGGCGTTCGTGCACGAATGTGTCGATCTGGTCTTCCTCGCACAAACCCAGAGCGGCGCTGCACACCATGAAGTCGCCGACACTCTGATCGTGCAACTCGACCACTTCGATTTCGTCGGCGCCTAGCCCGGCGCGCTCGTAGGCTTGTTGGGCGACGCGACGAGTTGCGGCACGGCCCAGCACATCAAGCACATTTGCGGACTCCTGTTCGCAAGCGGTATCACTGCTACGCACACTGGCCAGGACCGCAATTCCGCCACGGGCGCCATAACGCGCAATGAATGCCGGAGTACAGAGCAAGACCGCCGCCGCCCCGCAAGCCGGTGGGCAGAGATAGGGCGCCAGCCAGTCATCGCGATCCGACGAGCGATTTGTTACAGCAAAGGGATTGCACCGTGCCTGCGCCCTGGCATGACTGATCACCCGCTCGAAGCTACTTTCGGCTATCGCCATTCGGGTCAACAGCCAGCTTGTCTGGGCGGCGAATAACGCGGCCGGATGCTGGCGGCGCTCGAGAAATGCCGTTGGACGGCTTGCGTAGTCGGCGCTGCCCCAGTCCTGCACGGACATTTCGTCCAGGCCGAAGAAGGCCCGATTGGAGATTCCCACTGGCATGCGCTCGAACCCCAAGGCCAGTGCGCATTCGACCTCACCGGACAACACGCTGTTACGGGCCAGTTGGAATGCGCTGCTGGCGGATACGCAGCCATCGCTGATAGAGAAAATCGGAATGCCGGTGAGGCCGATTTGCGCCAGCACTTGCTCTGCGCTGCCGGCCTCGTTGTGCACACAAGAACAGAACACCTGGTCGACCAGATCGAAGTCGATGCGCGCGTCTTCGAGCACCGAGCGAATCGCCCGGCCTGCAAGCGATGCGGCGCTATCGCGAGCGCTCAACGGGACGAACGGGGCCATGCCCACCCCCGCAACCAGCACTCTTTGACTCATAGCCTGCTCCTCGATAGCCGGAACGCGCCGGCAAGTCTTTTGTCGATAGATGTTGTGACGCATCGCTACACCAGACGGGATAACCCCATCGGGAGCAGAACCTCACAACCTGGAACTCAGACTATTGCGTCACTGACAGCCAGCCGCCCCCATCGAAGAGGGGGGCATGGATTCAGGTGGGGGGTTTTTTGAGAGGAGGGAGTTGTAGAAAGGGTGATGGCTGGGTGTTATCCAGCCGACTCGAGGATACCCAGCATGTAAGCGCGGTCCACGACATGCTTGCGAGTGCCTGCCTGGAATTTTCCAAAGAGGTTTTTCAAGTGCCACTTCACGGTTTCTTCACCGACATGCAACGCCTGGGCAATCTGCTTGTTCGACAGGTTGCGTGCGAGCAGCTGCAAGACTTCTCGCTCCTTGGGTGTAAGCAGGCGGCTGGGTGAAACAGAGCTTGGTGGGGGCTCTGGGCGCACTACCGGACCTGCGTGAAGCGAGGCCTGCATTGCCGGTCTGGTCGTTTCGCTTGTGACCATTTTCGACCACTTGACCAGTTCGGGATGGGTGTCCTGAACAATGCGCTGCAGGCCATATTCCTCGGCCAGACTGATGGCTTCCAACAAGCAGGAAAGTCCGTCCCCTCCTGATTCTCTGAGTGCCAGTGCCTTGAGCAGTTTGATCTGAACGATCTCACGACCACGCCGCAGGCTCTCGGCAGTCTTGTTAACATTGGACAGTGCATCGAGTAAGGTCTGCCAGTCGCGCTGCACAAGAGCGACATAGGCACCGGCCAGTTTGACTACCAAACCAAGCTCCGGCCCAAGCAAACCGCGTTGTTCACGGGCAACGTCCGGGACTGACTCGTCCAAACGTCGCCACAGAGCCTGACAGGTATCGACCCGGCCTTGCAGAGCGTGCATTCGAATCTGCTCACCCAGCGCCACCAGGCAGAAGCGGACAATGCCACGGTCCTCGCCGAGCGCGAACAGAGCGTCCAGCAAGTCTTCGCCACGATGAGGCTGGCTTTGCAGCACAGCCAGGCGCGCGGCAGTGAGAAAGCCCATCTCGATCGCATCCGGCGAAGCCAGCCGCTCGACGATATCCAGCCGGTTGGCCAGCACGGTCGCGGCCTCCTGAATTTCGTCGTGTTCGAGCAGCGCAGTGGCCAGACTGGTGGCCAGCGCAACCGCCACAGGGCTACGTCGACCGATGTCCTGCTCGGCACACAACAAGCTATTTCGCAGCGCGCTTATGGCTCGCAAGATGCGCCCTTCGCTCAGGTAGCTCATGCCCACCACCCATTCACCGAACCCGCGAATGGCATCGAGCCCTGGGGTCCAATCGTAGTGTGGCGCCCGCTGGACGATGCGCCGGGCTTTCTCCGGATGCCCTTGGAACAGCATCAGCCGGGCGATTTGATTGGCGATGATGGCTTGCAGTTTGATCGACACGGACCGCGGTGCCTCAACCCAAGGCCCTATGATGGCCAATATCTCATCGGGGCGGTCGGCAAAGTACGCCGCAGCGCCCGCTATCGCTGCAGCTTCGCAATGCGTTTCCGCATCGGCGGTCGGATCCTGCTGGAGATGTGCGATCAGCTTCGCCGCTTCGACATGTCGGTCGCTCATAGCCAGTGACCAGGCCGCAGCCAGACACATGCGCGGGCGGGATTCCACTTCTTGCGCCGGGAGCTTCTCGACCCACTCCAACACCCGGCTGAATTGGCCACGCAACATGATCTCGTACAGGCATTGTTCGACCATCTCGTAGGTCTGAGTGGTATGTCCGGCCAACAGGTATTGTCGCGCCGCTTCTTCGAACAACGCATGTTCCTCCAGCCAGATTGCAGCTCGCTCATGGAAAGTCTGGCGCTGCATCAGGGACAAATCGGAAAACCGCCCGAGGAGGAACTCTCTGGCCAAAGGATGAATACGCACCCATTCGCTGTTGACGCTTTCAACGAAAATTGGCGTCGAACCGCAAAGCTCGAGCAGCGTTTCGCCTGCCCGCTCATTGTGTGTGAGCGCAATGCAGAGAGAAGGATTAACCATCTCCAACAGGGCGATGCATGTGAGGAAGTCAACCTGTTCGACAGGCAGACGGACGACCAGGCTATCAACGAAATAACGCTGGATATCGCCCGAGCAGGCCGACAATTGTTCGACGGCCGCGCCCAGGTTTGGGCTTTTCTCGATCGCAGCAATCGCCAGCTGCAGCCCCAGTGGCCAGCCTTCGGTGATTTCCTGCAAGCGTACACAGAGGTCCGGGTCGATGCGCGCACCGAAACGGTTGCTGAGAATAGTCACGGTTTCCTCGGTACGAAAACGCAGCAAATCGGCCGCTATCGCGACGTACAAACCCCGTGCAAGCAGGTCTGCCACCTGCAGGCTCAAGCGACTGCGCGAGGCCATGATAATGCGCAAATTAGCCGGGGCGTTGTGCAGCAGGTAGGCCAGTGATTGACGAACGGTTACCTCGGGCAGTGCATCCGCCTCGTCGAGCATCAATATGGTTTCACTGCCAAGGTCGGCGACTTCCGCCAGCCAGCCCGTCAATCCTTCCAGCTCATCCCGGCCCGGCATGCGTTCGAAAGAACCGGCGAAAGATTGGCGGCCACTGCCGATGGCCATGGCTGCCATCAGCCCCTGGACAAAGCGGGTACCATCGTCATGACTGTCCAGCGTCAACCAGGCGACCACCGCCCCCCGCGAAAGGAACTCCCTGCGCCACTGGGTCAGCAGAAACGTTTTGCCGAATCCGGCCGGGGCATGGACCGCAATCGCCACCTTGTCCGAAAGCTCTGGGCCGCCAATGCTGAGTCGCTCACGCACCTGTGCAGTTTTCGGGCTTCGAGGTGGGGTGGTCTTGAGGACTAGCTCGGGCTCTATGCGATCCATATTGGCAATTCCTCTCTGCAGCCCAGCCCACTGCGAGACAGAGACGGGGAAGCGATGGCTACTGGCATCAATGCCTTCTCAGAGTGCTCTTGCATAGGTCATGAAAGAGGCATAGGCATTTTGCCGCTCTAACCAATGTAGTAGGTCGCAAGCGCGACGACTACTTCACTCCCCGCTTAACTCTCCTCTGCTAAACGATAGTCCCGGAACTGCTCGCGCAATTTCATTTTTTGCAGTTTTCCGGTTGCCGTGTGCGGCAATTCGCTAACGTAGGCGACATCCGAAGGCAACCACCACTTTGCCACCCGGGTTTCAAGGAAGTTCAGCAGCTCTTCCTTGCAGGCTACCTTGCCGGGTTTTAGCACCACTATCAGTAGTGGCCGCTCCTGCCATTTAGCATGGGGAATACCGATAACGGCCGCCTCGGCCACCGCTGGGTGACCGACGGCGGCGTTCTCCAGGTCGATCGAGGAAATCCACTCGCCACCGGACTTGATGACATCCTTGGCCCGATCGGTGATCTGCATGTAGCCATCTGGATCGATAGTGGCGATATCACCGGTATCGAGCCAACCGGCGTCATCGAGGATTGGCCCGCCCTCGCCCCGGAAATACTCGCTGGCGATCCAGGGGCCCTTGACTAGCAGATGACCGGAGGCCTTGCCGTCACGGGATAATTCGACGCCTTCTTCATCGACGATCTTCATGGAAACACCGAACATCGCCCGCCCCTGTTTGGCCTGCAGGTCAAGCCGTTCGGCCAGCGAAGCATCGCGGTGTCTGGGCAGCAGGTTGCAGACGGTGCCGAGTGGCGACATCTCGGTCATGCCCCAGGCTTGCATTACGCGCGCACCAAAACGGAGTTCGAAGAACTCGATCTGAGCTCTTGGTACTGCCGATCCGCCGATCACGACGCGGTTCAGGCAGAGGTCGGTCGCGGGGTCCAAACCACGGGTCTCGACGTGCTGCTGTAACATCATCCATACCGTGGGCACGCCCAGCGCCAGGGTCACCTGCTCGGTCCGCATCAGCTCGTAGATACTCTCACCATCCAGCGCCGGCCCTGGCAGAACCAGCTTGGCACCGCTCATAGCCCCGGCATAAGGCATGCCCCAAGCGTTGACGTGGAACATCGGCACGACCAACAGGGCTGAGTCCGCCACCGACAGACCAAAGCCGTCCTGAGTACACAGTGCCAGAGAGTGCAAAATTGAGGATCGATGCGAGTACAGCACGCCCTTTGGATTACCCGTCGTGCCCGAGGTGTAGCACAGTGACGAGGCCGTCATTTCATCAAGCACTGGCCAAGAGAACTCGCTACTCTGGCCCTGGATCAAGTCCTCGTAGCACAGCAGGTTGGGCACCTCGATAGCCGGCATCCGGCTGCGATCGGTCAGGGCAATGAACGCTTTGACGGTCTTCATCTTCGGCGCAATCTGCTCGACCAGCGAGGCGAACGACAGGTCGAAAAACAGATACTGGTCTTCAGCGTGGTTGGCGATGAATTCCACCTGTTCCGGGAACAAACGCGGGTTGATGGTATGCAGAACGGCGCCCATGCCCGACACACCGAAATACATCTCCATATGGCGATAACCGTTCCAGGCCAGGGTACCGATCCGCTCGCCTGGCTGTAGGCCAAGCGTGGTCAGGGCATTGGCTAGCTGTTTGGCACGCCGGCCAATATCCGTGTAGGAACAGTTATGCATCGGCCCTTCGACCGTGCGCGAAGCAATTTCGCTGTGCGGATGAGCCCTGAGCGCATGCTCAAGAACCGATGAAATCAGCAGTGGTTGATCCTGCATCAAGCCCAGCATGGCTTTGTGCTCCAGTCATATTGTTGTTTGAGTGCAGCCAGACGGCATGACGTGTTCGCCAAAACCGCATCGCTTGTGGACCGGGTAAGAATAGGGGCTCGCCCCCATGGTTTTACCCCCAGTGACGAGGGGGTAGATGCAATTTGGTGACGGCTGGAATCGCCCCCCTCACCAAGAGGGGGGTATTTATTGCAAGGGCGTCCACTATGGGGGTAGCACTCAAACACCCCCTAAGGCGCACAGCTAGTCGGCAGTCATGATCTGCTTGTGAAAAAATCACAAAAGGTATTACCCCTGGAGAGGTAGTACCGGACGAACGCCGATGCTGTGCCACCTGTATGACTACGAGGTATACACATGGCTGAATACAAAGCGCCCCTGCGCGATATGCGCTTCGTCCTCAATGAAGTATTCGAGGTCGCCAAACTCTGGGCCGAGCTGCCAGCATTGGCCGAGACCATTGATGCTGAAACGGTCGAAGCCATTCTCGAAGAAGCCGGCAAGGTCACCAGCAAAAGCATCGCACCCCTCAGCCGTGCCGCTGACGAAGAAGGCTGCCACTGGGCGGACGGTGCCGTCACCACGCCGGCAGGTTTCCCACAGGCTTACCAGACCTACGCTGAAGGCGGTTGGGTCGGTGTCGGTGGCGATCCGACCTACGGCGGCATGGGCATGCCCAAGGCCGTTTCGGCCCAGGTCGAAGAAATGGTCAACTCGGCCAGCCTGTCGTTCGGTCTGTACCCGATGCTGACTGCGGGTGCCTGCCTGTCGATCAACGCCCACGCCAGTGAAGAGCTGAAAGCCGCCTACCTGCCGAACATGTACGCCGGCGTCTGGGCCGGTTCCATGTGCCTGACCGAACCGCATGCCGGCACTGATCTTGGGATCATCCGCACCAAGGCCGAGCCTCAGGCCGACGGTTCCTATAAGGTCAGCGGCACCAAGATCTTCATCACCGGCGGCGAACACGACCTGACCGAAAACATCATCCACCTGGTGTTGGCCAAACTGCCGGACGCACCGGCCGGACCGAAAGGCATTTCGCTGTTCCTGGTGCCCAAGTTCATGGTCAATGCCGACGGCAGCCTGGGCGCGCGCAATCCGGCCAACTGCGGCTCGATCGAACACAAGATGGGCATCCAGGCCTCCGCGACCTGCGTGATGAACTTCGACGAAGCCGTGGGCTATCTGGTCGGCGAGCCGAACAAAGGCCTGGCGGCGATGTTCACCATGATGAACTATGAGCGTCTGGGCGTCGGCATCCAGGGCCTGGCCACCGGCGAGCGCTCGTATCAGAACGCCGTCGAGTACGCCCGTGATCGTCTGCAGAGCCGTTCGCCAACCGGCGCGCAGAACAAGGACAAAGTGGCTGACCCGATCATCGTTCACCCGGACGTGCGTCGCATGCTGCTGACCATGAAAGCCGCGAACGAAGGCGGTCGCGCCTTCTCCACCTACGTCGCCATGCAACTGGACACCGCCAAGTTCAGCGAAGACGCCACCACCCGCAAACGCGCGGAAGACCTGGTGGCCTTGCTGACCCCGGTGGCCAAGGCGTTCCTCACCGATCTCGGTCTGGAGACCACGGTTCACGGCCAGCAGGTGTTCGGCGGCCACGGTTACATCCGCGAGTGGGGCCAGGAGCAACTGGTGCGCGACGTGCGCATCACCCAGATCTACGAAGGCACCAACGGCATCCAGGCGCTGGACCTGGTCGGGCGCAAGATCGTCGGCACGGGCGGTGCGTTCTACAACCTGTTCGCCGACGAGATTCGTCACTTCACCGCCACCGCCAGTGCGGACCTGGCGGAGTTCACCAAGCCACTGAACGATGCGGTGACCACACTCGACGAATTGACCTCATGGCTGCTGGATCGGGCGAAAAACAACCCGAATGAAATCGGCGCGGCGTCGGTCGAGTATCTGCAAACCTTTGGTTACGTCGCTTACGCCTACATGTGGGCGTTGATGGCCAAGGCCGCCCTGGGCAAAGAAACCCAGGACGATTTCTACGCCAGCAAACTGGGCACCGCACGCTTCTATTTCGCCCGCTTGCTGCCGCGTATTCACTCGTTGAGCACATCGGTGAAGGCCGGTAGCAAGTCATTGTTCCTGCTGGATGCTGCGCAGTTCTAGACACTGGGCATGATCTCGACACCCAAAGTTTAGAAAATATCGACTCACCAGGAGGCTGCGTATCGATGATCGCCCTGTATCACTGCATGAGCGCACGTTCATTTCGTCCGCTGTGGATGCTGGAAGAATTGCAGGTTGCTTATGAACTGAAAATGCTGCCGTTCCCGCCCCGTGCTCATGCACGGGAGTACCTGGAAATCAATCCGTTGGGGACGGTGCCGGCGCTGATTGACGGTCAACTTCTGATGACCGAATCATCGGCCATGTGTGAATACCTTGCCGTGCGCCATAGCCCGGCAGACCTGCACGTTTCGACTAATGAACCGGACTTTGGGTTGTATCTGAACTGGTTACATTTTGGCGAAGCAACCCTCACCTTTCCGCAAACGCTTGTATTGCGCTACGACCGCTTTGAAACACCGCCACGTCGTATCCCTCAGGTAGCGGAAGATTACACACGCTGGTTTCTTGGCAGGCTCAGAGCCATCGACTCGGCGCTGGCCGGACGCACCTACCTCTGCCAGGAGCGATTCACTGCTGCAGACATATCGGTCGGCTATGCCCTGATGCTGGCCTCGTTCATTGGCCTGAATGAGCAGTTTCCAGAACGGGTTCAACAGTACTGGACTCGATTACAACACAGACCCGGTTATGAGAAGGCCTTGGCAGCGCAGTACCAAGCAGCAAAAGATCAGGGTGTGCCTGATACTCACTCCCCGCTGGTAGGTACATGATGCACCCGTCAAGAACCCTTCCCCCCACCGTGAGCAGGTTCAAAATACCCATCCCCTGTCAGCAATCGAACGAGACAGCCGGCACTGGTTCGGTGAGATGCCCTATTTGAACATGCGAGGGTCGTACATGAAGTCAAACACATCGACCACCTTGATCTGGCTGACCGCCGGATGATTGGGGTTGATCACCACATTACGCTCCAGCACCAACACTGCCGACGGCACGATCAAGCCAAGGTGAGTGTTAGCCTTCAGCCAGGTAGTGCCGAAGTCCATGCCTGGACGGTCAGCGGGAAGACTCGCCCAGCCTTCAGGCAAGGTTTTTGGATCAGGCTCCCAGTAAAGCGCGGCATCGGCGGGCAGCTCGAAGCAGGTGATCTTCATCGGGAAAGTAGGCTCGCCCCCCGCATGGACGAATGTTTCAAGGCAGCAGATAGCCGGTGTCAGTCCCATGTACACAGCTGGTACATCCTGATCGTTCCAACGCCCTCCTTCGATGGCAGCTCCCATACCTGATAGATCGGTCGCACGTTTCGCTTTCGCGATTCGCCAAGCCCGCATCAGGCTGCACCACCCCATTCTAGGGCATGCAAGACACGGCGAACCTGCCTGGCGCCTATCTCGGTTTCGCAGAGCATGATCGGTGCGGCACCGCCGAGCGCTTTATTGGCAGTCGACATCCATTGAGCCGCTTTCTCCTGGCTCTCAAAGACCTCCTCGGCCAGGTGACCCACTGTGGCGATCCGATCCAAGCGTTCGGAGGCAACGGAATCCAGGTTCTTGTGCTCACGCCGACGTCTTTCCAGTGTCGAGAAGGAGGCATTGAGCAGCGTTTCCAGATTGCGCTCATGGAGGTCGAAGGTCTGCCTGACCGCGTAAACGAGATAGGCGGGAAATCCCTCCCTGATCTGATTCAGCCGCTCGGAGTCCTTGAGAAACTCGCGGGCGGAACTGAATCGCCAAAAGGCCGCAATTCCGGCTTCACGAGGCTCTTCTTTGGTTTTGGTCGGACGCGGAGCAACCGTTGAAGCGCTCATCATCACTACCTCCAAATGAATAATTTTTTCAGTCAAATGAACTATACGCCATTTGCTTTCCACAAGGTACTGCCAATGAGCGGCAACTCATGAGGCCTGGTGCTGTGGGGTGCTCAGTCTGCCGGTGATTCGCATACTGCCAGTGCTCATCAGGCTGGCGGGAACCCGTTTCGATCCGAAACCCCGTCGTGTTCCCTGACTCGAACTGGAACAACCGGATTCAAATTTGCAGCGTCCCCCTGACCAAGGCTTCAAGCTTGGGCAAAATACTCGCTTCGTCATTGCCCAGAATGGCAATCGAAGCACCGCGCAAGCCTGCCGCCGAAGTGGCAGCTGCGTCACCGGCCAACGCCACCGGGCACGCGACGCCCATTTGAAGGGCGCGCAGGCGCTGGTGCGCATCGGCCTGCAGAGGCGCCTGGACCCACAGCACCAGCGCGGCGGGCTTCATCGCTTTACACAGCAACGGCAGTTCTTCCAGGGGCTGGCCCGGGCCCAGCACCTCGATGCGCAGCTGGTCATTGCTCATCAACACACCGGCACACAACAGCTCCAGTTCGTGTGCATGACCCGAGCCGTCTGCCAGCAGCACGCACGCACCCTTGCCCGGGTTCATCTGCAGTCGCAATAACAGCCGCGCACGCAGGAAGGCGTCCAGGAACAGCCACTGGCTGCGGCGGCCGAAAGCATTGCCGGCTGCCAGTCTGCGCCAGACCGGCAGCAGGATAGTCTCCAGCACCGTAGCCTTCGGGTAGAGGGTGAGCAGTTGCCCGTGAAGACGCTCCAGCTCGGCGCCATCAAACGCCTGGGTGGCGCGATGAATTGCCTCTTGCCATTGGACCAGGGGCGCTTCGACCGAGCCTGATCCAGCGATACCGGGGGTGTCCTGCTGGCGCACGAGCAAAGCGCCTATCTTGCTGATCGGCAGGCCCCGGCTCGTCCAGAGCATGATACTGCGGATATGTTCGACGTCCTGTTGTGAATACAGGCGATGACCGCCCACCGTGCGTACTGGTCGAATCAGCCCGTGGCGGCGCTCCCAGGCCCGCAGGGTGATCGGGTTGACGCCGGTCAGGCTGGCGACTTCGCGCATGGGGAGCAAGACGTCGTCGGAGGCGGATTCGCTGGGCTCGGTCATTGAAAGGGGGTGCCTGCTGAGTGTGTCGGCATTCTAAACCAGGCCCGGCACTTTTAAACCAGCCTCCATCGAAGACCGGCTCCTGCGCCCTGCCATCTAGGCATCGCTGTCGCTGACGACTACGCTGTGGGGCAAACCCACGAACCACCGCGAGCCCAGACCATGATCGACGCCAAACTCCTGCAACTGATGGTCGAAGCCTCCAATGACGGCATCGTCGTGGCCGAGCAGGAAGGCGATGACAGCATCCTCATCTATGCCAACCCTGCCTTCGAGCGCCTGACCGGCTACAGTGCCGACGACATTCTCTACCAGGATTGCCGGTTCCTGCAGGCCGACGATCATGCCCAGGCAGGCCTTGCGGTCATCCGCGATGCCATCCGCCTCGGTCAGCCCTGCCGCCAGGTGCTGCGTAACTATCACAAGGATGGCAGCCTGTTCTGGAACGAGCTGTCGATCACCCCCGTGCACAATGAAGCCGACCAGTTGACCTACTACATCGGCATACAGCACGACGTCAGCGACAAGATGGCCGCCCTGGAAAAAATCCAGGCACTGGAGAACGAAGTGGCCGATCTTCGCCGTCAACTGGCGAGGCTCGGTGGCTGACACCAGTTACACCACGACCGCCACAAAAAGTGTACAAGCATATTGACTTGTACAATTTTCGCCCTAGGCTACAGATAAACCTGTACAGTTTTGTCGACTTGTACAATTTTGCCTGGAGCCTGTCATGTCTGCCTATCTCCGCCATTTCGCTGACACGTTCGCCACGCTGAACGCTGATAGCCTGCACAGGCTGGGCGAGCTCTACAGCAACGACGTGCAGTTTCGTGATCCCCTGCATCAGGTGGATGGCTTGCCGGCACTGCGCGGTTACTTTGAAAAGTTGTACAGCAACGTCGAGGATATTCGCTACGACATCCTTGACGTGGATGAAACCGCGCCTGGCCACGGTTACCTTCGCTGGAACCTGCACTTTCGTCATCCACGCCTGTCCCGCGGCCGGCCGATCCGCCTGCAAGGGTGCAGCCACCTGAGCTGGGCACAACAGGTCTACCTGCACCACGACTACTTCGATGCCGGCGCCCTGCTCTACGAGCACGTCCCGCTGCTTGGCGGGGTGATCGGCTGGATCAAGGGCAGGCTGGCATGAGCCGCTGCTGGCTGACCGGCGCCAGCAGCGGCCTCGGTGCTGCCCTGGCCGAACGCCTTCTGGATCAAGGCCATGAGGTGGCCTTGGGTGGCCGGCGCGCGGAAGCACTGATGCCGCTGATGCTGCGCTACCCCGGGGCCCTGCTCGCCACAGGCGATGTGACTGAGCCACGCCAGGTCGAGGCGATTTGCGAGAATATCGAGCAGGCGTGGGGCGCGCTGGACCTGGTGATCCTGAATGCCGGCACCTGCGAGTACCTGGTGCCCGGCGGGTTCGAGGCCGAGACCGTCGAGCGTGTGATACGCACCAACCTGCTGGGGGTCAGCTACTGCCTGCAGGCGGCCCTTCCCCTGCTGCGCCGCGGACATCGACCCCACCTGGTCGTGATCGGTAGCTCGGTGACCTGGCTGGCGCTGCCGCGGGCGGGAGCCTATGGCGCGTCCAAGGCGGCCCTGAGGTATCTGGTCGAGTCCCTGCGCCTGGATCTACACGCCGAAGGCATCGATGTAACGCTGGTCAGCCCGGGCTTCATCGACACCCCGCTGACCCGGCGCAACACCTTTGCCATGCCACAAATCTGGAGCGCCGACCGTGCCGCGCGGCATGTGATCGCGCGCCTGACGCGCCGTCCGCTGGAGATCAACTTTCCACGGCTTTTCACTCTCGTCCTGCGCCTGCTCGGCGCCCTGCCAGCGCGTTGGCGCCTGGCCCTGGGCCGTCGCCTGGCGCGAACCGAACAGGAATAGCGGCACATGCGCATCGCCATCATCGGTAGCGGGATCTCTGGGCTGACCTGTGCCTATCTGCTGTCACGTCGTCATGAGGTGACTGTGTTTGAAGCGGCTGACTGGATTGGCGGTCATACCCATACGGTCGACGTCCAATGGCAGGGACAGCGTTATGCCGTGGACACCGGTTTCATCGTCTTCAACGACTGGACCTACCCCAATTTCATTCGCTTGCTGAATCACCTCGGCGTCGCCTCGCGCCCCACCGAGATGAGCTTTTCCGTCAACGATCCGCACAGTGGCCTGGAATACAACGGCAACAACCTCGACACCCTCTTCGCCCAGCGCGGCAATCTGCTGTCGCCGGGCTTCTGGGGCATGTTGCGCGATATCCTGCGCTTCAACCGCCAGGCGGTGGCCGACCTGGACGGCCAGCGCATCGAGCCCGGCATGAGTCTGGGCGATTACCTGCACTCGCGAGGCTACGGGCAGCGTTTCATCCATCACTACATCGTGCCCATGGGCTCGGCCATCTGGTCGGTCTCAAGGGCCGACATGCTGCACTTTCCGCTGCACTTCTTCGTGCGGTTCTTTCGTAACCATGGCCTGCTCTCGATCAGCCAGCGGCCTCAGTGGCGAGTGATCGAGGGTGGCTCGCGCAGCTACGTGCAACCGTTGTGCGAGTCCTTCAGCGAGCGCATTCGGCTAAATTGCCCGGTGCTGAGCGTGCGCCGGGACGACAGCGGGGTGACGATCGACAGCGCCGCAGGCCATGAGCGTTTCGACAAGGTGGTGTTCGCCTGCCATAGCGACCAGGCCCTGGTGTTGCTGGAGCAACCGTCGATCGCCGAGCGCGAGGTGCTCGGCGCCCTCGAGTATGCCGACAACGAAGTTCTGCTGCACACCGACACCCGCCTGCTGCCCAGCCGGCGCAAGGCCTGGGCCAGCTGGAACTATCGCCTCGGCGGACCCGCCCACGCCCCGGCGGCCGTGACCTACAACATGAACATCCTGCAGGGCCTCGACGCCCCGGTGACCTTCTGCACAAGCCTCAACCAGGGCGACAGCGTGGCCCCGTCGAAGGTGCTGGCACGCTTCAATTATGCCCATCCCCAATACAGCCTGGCCGCCATGGCAGCCCAGGCGCGCCAGGGTGAGCTGCAGGGAAACCAGCACAGCTACTTCTCCGGTGCTTATTGGGCAAACGGCTTCCATGAGGATGGCGTGGTCAGCGCACTGGACGTCGCCCAAAGCTTCGGGGAGCGACTGTGAACAGCAGCCTTTGCTACGGTTGGGTGAGCCACCGGCGCCTGGCGCCGCGGTTCCATGGCTTCCGCTATCGCAGCGGCATGTTCTACCTGGACCTGGACGAACAGGAACGGCTGCTGGGCCTGTCCCCGCTGCTCGGTGCTTCTCGCCTGGCGCCGTTGTGCTGGCGGGAAACCGACTACCTGCCGGCCTGGACTCGTCGCGGCATGCCCTTGAAGGATGCCGTGCGCGAAGTGGTGGCCAAGGCCCTGGGCCAGGCTCCGGGCGGCGCCATTCATTTGCTGACCCAGCCGCGCAGCTGGGGGATTTCGTTCAATCCGGTCAGTTTCTACTTTTGCCACGACAACGACGGGCTGCTGGCGGCGATTGTGCTGGAGGTGCGTAACACACCCTGGCGTGAGCGCTTTCACTACGTGTTGTCGGTGCTGCCCGGTCAGCCCCGACAGTTCTCGGTCAACAAGGCCTTCCATGTCTCGCCGTTCCTGCCGCTGGACATGCAGTACCACATGCGCTTTGACATTGACGGCGAGCACCTGCGCATCCACATGGAAAACCGCCGCGAAGGGCAAAAAGTCTTTGAGGCCGACCTGGCCCTGCGCCGCCAGCCACTGGATGCCGCCGCACTTCGACGCCACGTATTGGCCTTCCCCTGGATGAGCCTGCGCACCCTCGGCGCCATTTACTGGCAAGCCCTGCGCCTGTTGCTCAAGCGCACCCCGCTCTACACCCACACGCCCTGTCAGAGCAGCGAAACCCCTGTCATCGAGGAGTCCGAGCATGTCCGATCCAACCCTGAGCGTTAGCAAATCCTTTGGCCTGGCGCCGTTGTTCGGTGGCCTGGCCAGGAGCGCCGTGCTCTCGCAACTTCGCCACCTGCGCCAGGGCCGTCTGCGGCTGATCTGCCAAGGGCGGCAGTGGCTGTTCGGCGACATCGGTAGCACTCTGCATGCAGAGGTCGAGATCGTCGACGAGGCCGCCTGGAGCATGGTGGCTGCCAACGGCTCGATCGGTGCCGGCGAAGCCTATACCCACGGCTACTGGCGCAGTCCGGACCTGGCCGCGGTCACCCGCCTGTTCGTCGCCAACCTGGAGGTGCTCGACGCCCTCGAGGGCGGCCTGGCGCGCCTCGGTCGTCCGATCCTGCGCCTGCTGCACGGGTTCAACCGCAACAGCCGGCGTGGTTCGCGACGCAACATCCTGGCCCATTACGATCTGGGCAATGCCTTGTTCGAGCGGCTGCTGGACCCGACCATGATGTACTCCGCTGCAATGTTCGACAGTCAGGAGCAGAGCCTGGAGCAGGCCCAATTGAACAAGCTCGAGCGTATCTGCGCCAAACTCGCGTTGCGCCCCGACGACCATCTGCTCGAGATCGGCACCGGCTGGGGCAGCCTGGCAATCCACGCCGCCACCCGCCATGGGTGTCGGGTGACCACCACCACGTTGTCCGAGGCGCAGTACGCCCATACCCGGCAACGCGTCCAGGCGCTTGGCCTGCAAGAGCGCATTACCGTCCTGCGCGAAGACTACCGCGACCTCGGCGGGCGCTTCGACAAGCTGGTTTCGATCGAGATGATCGAGGCGGTCGGGCACCGCTATCTGCCGCTCTACTTTCGCCGCTGCGCCTCGCTGCTCAAGGACGACGGCTTGATGCTGCTGCAAGCCATCACCATCCGCGACCAGCGTTATGAGCAGGCCCAGCGCTCGGTGGATTTCATCCAGCGCCATATCTTTCCCGGCGGAGCCCTGCCCTCCTTGAGCGTCATGCTGCAGACAGCCAGTCGCCACACCGCATTGAACCTGGTGCACATGGAGGACTTCGGCCTGGACTACGCGCGCACGCTGCAGCACTGGCGCGACAACTTGCGCCAGTCGCGCAGCGCCTTGGTAGAACTGGGGTATGACGACACTTTCCAGCGCCTCTGGGAGTTCTACCTGTGTTATTGCCAGGGCGGTTTCGAGGAGCGCGCCATCGGTGTCGCGCAACTGCTCTGGGCAGCCCCGGCCGCCCGCCGCGCCTCGCTGCCGGCCGCCTGAATTGAGCCGGGCCTGGTTGATCGGCAACGCGCTGTGGATGCAGGCCGCCTGGTGGGCTTGCGTGCTGAGCGAGCGGCATCCCTGGCTGCTGCTGCCAGTGGTGGCGGGCTTGCTGGTGCATCTGGCTGCTTGCCCACGGCCGCGGGACGAAGCAACCACACTGGTCTGCGTGGGGCTGACAGGCTGGCTGCTGGATGCCGGCCTGGGTGCGCTGGGCGTCTTCGATTTTACCTCGCAACCCCTGCCCCTGTGGCTGGCCCTGTTGTGGCTGGTGCTGGCCAGCGGGCTGCGCAACAGCCTGGCCTGGGCGCGACGCCCGGTGTGGTACGGAGCGTTACTGGGCCTGTGCGGTGGCCCCCTGGCTTACCTCGCCGGCGCAAAGCTGGCCGGTGTCGGCCTGCCTTTGGGCACCCTTGGCACGACCCTGCTGCTCGCGCCGCTGTGGGCAGTGTGGCTGCCGCTGATCCTGCGCATGGCTGCACCCCGCGCGTGAATCCGTTTACGGCTGGCGACGGAAGAACAGCGTCACTTGTCCCACCTCGACGCCAAGCTTGCTCATGCTCGTGCGATTGATCATGGTGTCTTCGTCCATCAGGTACATCCAGTCGTCCATATCCACTTCCCAATGCCTGCCGTCGACCGGCAGGTCAAGGCGATAGCGCCAGCGCAGCGCGTTGCCTGCGGCCTCGCCGCTTGCCTCGCCGATGACGTCGTCCGCACGCCCACGCCAACGCCCGGCGCCGGCGGGCTGCAGCGTCCAGACCCGGCGCTGGCGCGTGCCATCGCTGTAGAGAAAACGCTCGTCGAGAATCAATTGCTGCCCCTCGAGACGGCTCTCGATCTGCACGTGGAAACGCTTGACCACCTCCCCCGAGCGATTCTGGAACATTCCCCAGGCCTGTACCGGCCGGGAGAAGAACGCTACCAGATCCAGCGCCGGTCGCTCCTGGGCGTAATGCTCCACGCCAACGTTGTTGCAGCTGGCCAGCAATAAGCAAACGAGCAGTACCAGTATTCGACGCATCTCAACCTCCTCAATCAGCCGGCCCGGTCATCCCCAGCAGTCGTTGACGCAACGGCTTGTCCCGCGTGCGCGGATCCAGCCAAATGTCGAAGAAGGCGCGGGCAAATACAGGGTCGTCGACCCGCCGGCGCAGCTGGCCGTCGACGTAGAACGTGCAGCCAAAGCCTGGGTGGTAGACCCCGGTAATGCGCATTCCGGGCCGGACATCGACGAAGGCTTCATGCATTTCATCGGACCAGCGCTGCAGGGTGGACTCCTCTGGACGAGCCGGTCCCATGCGACGCATTTCCTTGAGGCTGGCCTCAACCAGCGTGTCCCTGGAAAAGTCACGGTGATAGGTCAGTTCGAGCGCAAAGGGTTGATCCCAGGTCATCGGCAATCCCGGGCTCCACAACCGTGCGGTGTACAGGCTTATGCCGAACCAGGTGAAGTCGCCGCTGCCCACCAGGCGAGCATCAGGCAACGCGGGACGCCAATCCGCCCAAGCCGGTATGGCGAGTACCAGCAGCAACAGCCAGCATCTCGACAGGCAGTGTTTGAGAAAGCGTCTGGGATCGGCCAGGTTCATCAGCATCTCGGCTTTTGGGGAAAATCTATACAAGATTAGCTTAGTGTATAGATTTTACGCCCCTCCCTGTTGCTTACGGACTAACAAGGATCTTCCGTTCGTCGATTGCACCAACAAGCCCGGGAATCCGCTGAGTCCAGGACTCCTCGCCGCCTATCCTTAGTGAATCACTATCGACTTCACTGCTCATGCCTGACGCCCGCGCTTTGCCAGCACATTTCCTCAAGGCCGCGTGCTCTAGCTGAATTGTGATGGAGTTATGCCCATCGGCATGACCAGCCAGGAAGTTGAGCGTTTGGGCACCCGTTGCACAAGCCAGTGCAGGCGCACGCTCGGACGCTGGCGTCAGGGTCATTTCGCTGGGGGCTATCAACAGAATGCGTTTGGGCTTGAGCCTCGCCTGCCTCGCCCTGAAACCTGCATGCCAGAATGCAAACACGACTTCCCGTCAGGGGTTCTCGTTAACATGCAGAAGTACTCTCTAGACCGCCAGGACGGAGCATGGCACCTGATACAGAACATGTTCGGTCGTGCTGCCCAGCAGCTTGTCCATCCCATGGGACTGGATCCGGCCCATCACGATCACATCCACGTTGTGCTCATGGGCAAACTCGCTCAATGCCGTGACCGGATGTCCCTTGATCAAATGTCGACGATCGGCGGGCACCCCGAACTGCTCTGCCAACCTGAGGAACGACTTCTCCAAGTCACTGCGCAACGCTTGGGTAAGGTCGGCAAGCGTCAGGCCTTCCATGTCCGCAAGATAGGCGGCCGTGATATCGCAGGCGTACAGCAAATGCAGCTCGGCATTGCACTGCATGGCAAGGCTGCAAGCCTGCTTGATGATTCGCTCATTGAGTTCGTTGTCGGCTGATTCGCTGTCCGATACTTCGACCGCTGCTACAACCTTGCGGGGTAACACGAAGCCGCTCCCGCCCACCAGATAGACCGGTACCGCACAGTGACGTAGCAAGTGCCAGTCCAACGGGGTGAAGAAGGCCCGCTTGAGCGCGGACTCATGCTCAATCTCTTTGATCAGCATGTCGGGCTGCAGGTCCGTGACGTGATCGATGATGTCCTGCTTCATGTCCTCGGCCCACGTCACCTCGGTGGTCACCTCGATCCCTCTACCGTGCAGATTCTGCGCCTGGGTCTTGAGCCAATCGCGATGGTCCTGCAGGTAATGCCGCCGAGCGAGTTCCCGATCGCCCTCTTCAAGGAGCGACAACCATTTGAGCGAGGGGATCAGCGCCGCAATATGCAAACTCGCGCCGCTGGCCTTGGCCAGCGCTGCGGCATGATTCATGGCGGGGGAATGGCGCAGGACCGGGTTGATGATCAGTAACAGGCGTTGGTACTGGCTCATGATAAATCTCCATTCGATTCCGGCCATCGAGAAACGGCCTGGTTCAAGACTGCGCTCCCTCACCTCGCGCAGCTTGATTTACATCAAGCACACGCCAACCAATGCCGGCAAGCGCTCAGGATTGCAGCATCCTTCCTGGCTTGATCGCCAAGACACTGTACGGCGCCCGATGCAGGAGTCGCTCGGCCGTGGTGCCGAGTAATTTATTCAACCCCTTGCGCTGCACTGTTCCCATGACAATGAACTGGTCATTGAACACCCGATCCTGACCCTCATCGCGCAATACATCAATGATGGCCAGTACGTTGCGTGGGCGGGCATTCAGGAGCGTCGTCACCAAATGCACCGGCACAGGGCAATCGCACAGCAACTGCCAATCCAGCGGCGTGAAAAACACGCGTTGAACGCCGATTCTTCCTGGGCGTCCCTGGTGCAATCAGCGCATTTTGATAATTGAGTATTAGTCGCGCCCCCTCTCTAATGGCCTGAACTATCAACTCTTCGTTCATGCGTTCGAACATCTGGCTCTACTGTGTGCATCAGATCGAATGGGGTTTGTTCTGAGTATCCTTAGGTGAAAATCAACTAACTCAGCCGACCAGCTACCTGAGCTTAATACAGAATAACCACCATAATTAGCCATTGAGTTGAGCGCGCGGAAAACGCCCACAACAGAACAACTCGATTGAATCCGCCAAGGACGGAGGTATTCACTCGAGCGCAGTATTTCGCGAGAAGACAGGCGTATGCAGGCACGGCATTGAACGCAACAAGCAAGAAGAAACGCAGTTCATCCGACACCCAGTGTACCAGCCGCGTTACAACTCAATATAGATGCAATGGAACAACAGCACCAGCGCCATGGCGGCAACTTTCGCAGTTGCAAGAGCGATCAGCTGCTGTTGCGGTTATCAATGGCAGATCATTCAAGGGTTAACAATCGAACTGAGCGGGCGCAATTCGATGTTAGCTGTCGCGTGCGTGATGTCGGTAAGCGAACTTGCGGTTGGCGGGCGGGCAAGAGTTGGCCAGAGACACCTGTGCCAGCCGCCCCACACAAAACTGTACTTACGCACAGGAACACACTCATGCACACCATTCGCAACACCTTGGTGGTGGTGGATTCGCAGCAGTCCGAAGAGCTGATCCTGAACAGAGCCAAAATGATTGCCAGCGCCACCCAGTCGCACCTGCACCTGCTGGCCTGCGACAAGGGCGATCACCATTGCGCCTGCCTGGACGACATGCAAGGCGCCTTGGTACAGGAGGGTTACAGCGTCAGCGCCCAGCAGGCCTGGCATGGGAGTTCACACAAGACCATCATCGCCACCCAACAGGCGCAGGGCTGTGGCCTGGTGATCACGCAGCACCTGTCCGACTCCCCGCTGATGAAGGCCCTTCTCACCCCCGAAGACTGGAAGCTGCTGCGATACTGCCCCTGCCCCGTGCTGATGGTAAAAACCCCAAGACCCTGGACCGGTGGCACCATCCTCGCAGCCATCGATGCGGGGAGCACTGATGTAGAGCATCGCGTCCTGCATTCCGGCGTCGTTAGCCACGGCTACGACATCGCCGCGCTGGCCGGCGGCACGCTGCACATCATGAGCGCCCACCCCTACCCCATGCTGTCGGCGCCAGACCCCGTACTCCAACTCAAAGAGAGCATCGAGGCGCTCTATCGCGAACTTTGCAGGACATACCAGGCCGAATTCGACGTCAGCGACGAGCGCCTGCATATCGAGGAAGGTTCGGCCGACGTGCTGATTCCGTACATGGCGCACAAGCTCGAAGCCGTGCTCACGGTGATCGGTAGCGTCGCGCGTACCGGGCTGTCCGGCGCATTGATCGGCAACACCGTCGAGATGGTTCTGGACACCCTGGACACTGATGTACTGGTGCTCAAACCGGACGACATCATTACCCACCTGGAGGAACTGGCCGCCCGGTCAGCCAGTATCTCGACAGATACTGCCGCATTCTCCTGGCCGTACAAACACCATAACCATCGGCCACATACCTAGGAGCCAGGCTTTCATCAATACATTGGTGCCACGAGCTGAAAAAAGGCTGGGTCGATCCGGACTTCGATCCGGCCCGATGCCATCGGAATGCAACATGTAGGAGGTCATGCCCACGGTGTGGGTGGAGAGCGCCTCACCGTCCTACGAATCATGCGGCGGCCACTCGCTCGGTATTGCTGCTCACCTCGAATTGCCCCACCAGTTTCTGCAGCTTGTTGGCATTGAGCCGCACCGTTTCCGCACTGTTCTGCAGCACCACCACGGTCTGGCGCATTTGCGTGGAGCAGTGATCGACCTTGCTGATCGTCTTGCCGCAGTCGAGGCTGCGCTTGTTGAGCTGCTGAATGATGGCGAACATGCTTTCCACCGCCTGGTGCAACTGCACGTTTTCCGAGGAGGCATCTTCGGCCAGGCGCAGGCTGTTATCGACGTCCTTGACGCCCTCCTCCATGAAGCTGACGGCTTTTTGCGTTTCGTTCTGCAAGCCTTCGACCATGTGCCGAATGTCGTCGGCCGCCCGTGACGTGCGTGAGGCCAGGCTGCGGACCTCGTCGGCAACCACCGCGAAACCTCGCCCGTGTTCACCCGCCCGTGCGGCCTCGATGGCGGCATTGAGCGCCAGCAGATTGGTCTGGTTGGTGATGTCGCTGATCAGGCCGGTGATCTTGCCGATCTCGGTCATTCTGCTATCGAGCAACTGCACGCTCGAAGAAGAACGCTCGACGACATCGCGAATGGACTGCGTCCCTTCCTGCACGGCGAGAAATTGCTCGCGGGCGCGGGTGACCACTTCGTCCATCGCCTGTTTCATTTGTTCAGCGCTGGCAGAGGCCTGCTGGATCTCGCCCAACTGGTCTTCGACGATGATCATCATCCGATGCACCGCTTCGGCCACCTCGGTGGACGTGACACCGGCTTCCTGGCTGCGGCCCAGCATCATCTGGTTGGTGGTGCCGACGTTGCTGCTGGCCTTCACCACTTGCCCGACCACCGAGTCCAGGTTATCGATGAAACTGTTGATCCAGCGTCCCATATCACCGGTCTCATCGTTGGCCATGCGCTTGATGTCCAGACGCTGACGCAGGTTGCCCTCGCCTTCGGCGATGGTCCTGATCACGCTCGTCATCTCGTTGAGCCTTGCCGCGAGACGCTTGGGTCCGAGCCGGCTGAACAGCAGCGTGGCACACAACATGCTGAAGACCTCGACACTATCGATCACGCCCTGGCCCAGGCCGCTGTAATGCTGGACCAGGTAATTGCAGGCAAAGAGTCCGGTCATGGTCGCAACGTAGGGTTTCATCAGGCCGTGGCTGAGCGAGCGCCGGCGGTAGACCTCCTCCAGGTCGGCCTCGCACATCATGCCCCAGCGATCAGGTGAGCCTGGCAGCTGGAAGGTCACGCCCTTGCCGACTACCGGAATGTGCCGGTAGTCCGAGTAGCCGGGGTAAGTCACGAACAGGTTGGAGCCGGCGCGGATGGTTTCGAGTACGCCCGGGTGCAGTTGCTGGGTCGCCGGGTCGGTGAAGCGCAGCTCCAGTTCGGTGTGGCGCTGGATCTGCACGGTCTTCCAGGGGGTGTGTACACCGCTTTTGAGGTTCTCGCCGTGGCTGAAGGTGCCGTCCTCGAAACGCGAACGTGACAAGGCGGTTCCGGGCTCGATGGCCGGATCAAAACGCGATTGCGCCATGAACAGATAGTTGTCACCCGACTCGGCAAAAATGTGCCCGGCCTCGCGCTGGATGAGATCGCCCAACACATCGTTGGGCACGCGCCCGCAGAGGCAGCCCAGGACTTTTCCATTGACGCGCAGGGGCTGATAGAACATCAGCGTGACTTCGTCGTGGAAGCGCGAAGACGAGGGGCCGATTGGCAAGGTCAACGGATCGCTGTAAGGACCATGGAGGAACGGCGCTTTCAAGCCTTCAGCCAAGGCACGGGTGTGCTCGAGCCGGGTTTTGCCGCGGCGACTCCAGGTCGACACGATGACCTGGCCGCTGGCATCAACGACAAATAACTCGGAAAAATCTGCGGCCTGGTCGAGCTTGTCCGTTAGCGCAGTGCTGTCAAGGTTGGCGAAATCACGACCGAGGTTATCCGCCAGTTCCGCCAGGTGCTCCCACTGTTCCCGCGTCCAGTTCTGCAGCAACTGCACCCGGGTTTCAGCGATAGCCTCGAAGGTTTGTTCGATCACCGGGTATGCCGATCGATTGAGCCAGCACGACCAGCCCATCGAGAGTTTTCCGGCCTTGCCGAACCAGGGTAGCCAGCGCTTCTCGCTTGCGGACAACGGCATGAAATGACTTGATAGCGACATCCACTTAATCCACTGCGACATTGAGATGGCAATTGGACAGCAAATACCAAGCCAAGTCGTAAGCACACTAATCAATTCATCTCGCAGGCAAGAAGGTACTGGCTCCCGTGCCAGTCTTCGGCATTCACGTCCTCAAACGCCTGACGATGCTGCAGCCCGGCGTTGTTGATCAGAATGTCTATGGACCCAGGCGGTCTTCCAGCGCATCGATTGCCGTGTTTACAGGTCAGCTCACCAAAACCTGGGCACTGTATGCGAAGTCATATTGAGCCTTGATCACCAACTTCCAGGCACGGCTGGGATTTTCCTGCACTTGTCACCAAATGAAAAGAAACTGTCGCCGAATGCAGGGTCGCCGACCACGAAATCCGCGTAGAACACGTCGCGTATTCCTCTGATTTATATGCTCCACACCATAATAATAATCCGACCAGGGATCGCCCTTAATGCGCGTGAATTTGCCCGTAACCGACCATGAAAGACTGTTTCCCGCCGAACAACGCCTGATCTCCACCACCGACCTTGATAGTCGAATCACTTACTGCAATGACGCGTTTGTCGACATCAGCGGTTTCACCAACGACGAACTGGTCGGCCAGACCCATAACCTGGTCCGGCACCCCGATATGCCGCCTGGGGTGTTCATTCATATGTGGCACACCATCAAGCAAGGCAAACCCTGGATGGGGATTGTGAAAAACCGGGCGAAAAATGGTGATTTCTATTGGGTCAGTGCCTACGTCACGCCTATCTATGAAAACGGCCGCATGAGTGGCTACGAGTCGGTTCGCTCGGTGCCCACCCGCGACCAGGTGCGTCGGGCATCAGCGCTCTATGCAAGGATGCGTGCGGGCAAGCCGATCGTCGCGCTGAGTGCGCGGATTTTCCGGCCACTGCAGCACGGTTGGCCATTGCTGGTGGCAGGCGCGGTTTCGCTGCTGGCTGATCAGTGGCTGCCAAAAGCGTCGGCCCAGGGGGTGCTGGTGGTGAGCCTGGGGATTGCCTGGTACCTGATCGAGTCCCGACAACGCGGCGCTATAAAGCGCACCCTGGCCGAGCATCCGAAGGCATTTTCCGATCGGTTGGTCGCCCTCACCTACAGCGACAACCATGGTCCCCAGGGTCAACTGGACATGGCCATGCTCAGTGAGGAAGCCCGTTTGCAGACAGCCTTGAGCCGGCTCGTCGATGCCGGGGTCAGTGTCAAGGCCAAGGCGGCACAATCGTCCGAGCTGTCGGGATTGCAGGCGCAATCGCTCGATCGCCAGCGCAACGAAACGGATCAGTCCGCCGCCGCGATCTCGCAAATGGCTGCTACCAACCAGGAAGTGACGCAGAACGTCATCAATACCGCCCATGCCGCCTCGGAGGCTGACCAGTTGACGAGGGACGGCAGCGAATTGGCCGGGCAAAGTCTGCGCGCCATGGAGGCCATGAACGCGGCCGTCAATGAAATCGGCCAGGCGGTCAACGCGTTGGCAAGCGAGACGCAATCGATCGGCAGCGTCGTCGACGTGATTACGTCCATTGCCGAACAGACCAACCTGCTGGCGCTGAATGCGGCGATCGAGGCGGCGCGGGCCGGAGAGCAAGGTCGCGGGTTTGCCGTAGTGGCCGACGAGGTGCGATCCCTCGCCCAGCGCACCCGCACCTCCACCGAACAGATCCACGGCATCATTGCTTCGCTGCACGAAGGAGCTGATCGCGCAGTTTCGACGGCCACCCGCGGTGAGCAGATTTCCCGAGAAAGCATGCAGCGTGTCGAGGCGGTGCAGGCTGCCCTCGTCGGCATCAGCCAGGCCGTCAGTCGGATTACCGACATGAGCCAGCAGATGGCATCGGCGTCGGAAGAGCAAAGTCACGTGACTGAAGACATCAATCAACAGATCACGCGCATTGCGCAGCTGTGCGATCACAGTGCCGGACAGGCCAAGCAAGGTGCGGCCATCAGTCAGGACCTTGAAGAGATGGCCGAGTATCTGCACAGCCTGGCGGAGCGTTTTAACCGATAACCGTCAGTTCAGCGGCGGGCTGGCTCAGCCCGTCGCTGGTGCACAGGACTATGCAAATCCAAGGAACGACAGGACGACCACGACGACCACCACCAGCCCAACGATGTAAATAATGCTGTTCATCAGTCCACCTCTCAATCTGAACGGGATTGCGAAACGAGGGTGTGCCAACTTCCAGATTACCCACCTTCGCTTGTCACTCCATTCGACAACGCACAGGGCGCATTGTCCCAATCAGGCGTAGAGACACTATGCTTGTATGCAGCCAACCACTCCGGACATCGAAATGCTCGCCGACGAAACCACCCTTCTCCAAAGCTGGCACCACAACGCCCAGGCCTGGATCGAAGCTATCCGCAGCGGCGCCATAGAAAGCCGTCTGAAGGTCACGGACCAGGCAATCCTGCTGGCAATACTGGGCCGCCAGCCAGAGCGCGTGCTCGACCTCGGCTGTGGCGAGGGTTGGCTGTTGCGGGCACTGGCGGAACGTGGCATCGAGGCGGTCGGTGTGGATGGCGATGAGACGCTGGTCGAGGCGGCGCGGGCGGCGGGTTCTTCACCGGTGCATCTGGCCAGCTATGAACAACTGGTGGAGGCGAGAGTGGATGTTGGCCGCGACTACAACCTGATCTGCGCCAATTTTGCCTTGCTGCACCAGGACATCATCCCCTTGCTCGCGGCCACGGACGCCCTGCTCGCCCCCGACGGCGCGCTGGTGATCCAGACGCTGCATCCATGGACCGTGGCCGCGGGCGACTATCAGGATGGCTGGCGGGAAGAGACGTTCAGTGGATTCGACGGGCAGTGGCAACCCATGCCGTGGTACTTGCGAACCTTGTCCAGTTGGATCAATGCGCTGGACATGGCCGGTTTTCGGCTGGCCGGCCTTCAGGAGCCACAGCACCCGCAAAGTCCCGTGCCGCAGTCGTTGTTGTTGGTGGCCGAGTCGCGGCTGTAGAAGCTGGCTTGCCAGCGATGGCGGCATCACGGCCACCACCGCATCGCCAGCAAGCCGGCTCCTACAAAAGTGTGTGACTCCACAAATTCAACATACCCCCGCAAATCCTGTAGGAGCTGGCTTGCCAGCGATGGCGGCATCACGGCCACCATCGCATCGCCAGCAAGCCGGCTCCTACAGAGGTGTGTCACTCCACAAATTCAACATACCCCGCAAATCCTGTAGGAGCTGGCTTGCCAGCGATGGCGGCATCACGGCCACCATCGCATCGCCAGCAAGCCGGCTCCTACAGAAGTGTGTCACTCCACAAATTCAACATGGACCCGCAAATCCTGTAGGAGCTGGCTTGCCAGCGATGGTGGCATCACAGCCACTACCGCATCGCCAGCAAGCCGGCTCCTACAGAGGTGTGTCACTCCACAAATTCAACATGGACCCGCAAATCCTGTAGGAGCTGGCTTGCCGGCGATGGCGGCATCACGGCCACCATCGCATCGCCAGCAAGCCGGCTCCTACAGAGGTGTGTCACTCCACAAATTCAACATGGACCCGCAAATCCTGTAGGAGCTGGCTTGCCAGCGATGGCGGCATCACAGCCACTACCGCATCGCCAGCAAGCCGGCTCCTACAGAGGTGTGTCACTCCACAAATCCAACATACCCCGCAAATCCTGTAGGAGCTGGCTTGCCAGCGATGGCGATCCCACCGACGCCATCGCCAGCAAGCCGTCCTGTCCAACTTATTATTAATATTTAACGTCCCGGGCCGTGTCGCGGGTGTCCTGTTTGGTGTCGCGCTTGTCCTGGCGACAATCGGCACGGCTCTTTTCATCACCCTCTTTGCATTCTTCCTTGGTTTCCCTTGAGGCTTCGCGCCCTTCCTGCTTGGTGTCACGCGATTCCTGCCGTTGGTCAGCCTGGTCGGTCGCGTAGGCCGGCAACGACACGCCGTATACGCCAGCCGCGAGGGCCAGTGACGCCAGTGCAGCCATGTAAAACCTGCGAATCATGAGCTTTCTCCTGTTCAAGAGTACTCAATCACTGGTTTTTCCCGATCATTGACCGGAAACACACTTTCCAAAAAGATCCTCTGGAGTGGGAGTTTTAACGATAGTCGATACAGGCAACCCCACAAGCTCGGGGGCCTATACGGTCTAGAGCATTTTCTCCAGGCCGATCTTGTCGCTGAGCCAGGCCTTGAAGCTGCGCCATTTGCTGCCGGGCTCCTGGCGCAAGACACGCAGGCGGCCGTCGTCCTCAGCGATCCAGACCACTTCGCCGTTTTCCAGGCGGGCCTGGTAACTCAC
The DNA here is from genome assembly GCF_046042685.1 of Pseudomonas sp. PLMAX. Lineage (NCBI taxonomy): Bacteria > Pseudomonadati > Pseudomonadota > Gammaproteobacteria > Pseudomonadales > Pseudomonadaceae > Pseudomonas > Pseudomonas sp. PLMAX. The sequence continues at coordinate 3,709,866 of NZ_CP064949.1, forward strand.
CGCTGGCGCCATGCCCTCAAGCGCCAGCTTGCGCACGTAGCCGGCCAGTTCAGGGCTGTCGACCAGCACCCCGACTTCAGTGTTCCACAGCACTGAGCGCGGATCGAAATTGAAGGAGCCGATGAACACCTTCTGCTGGTCGAGGATCATGGCCTTGGTGTGCAGGCTGGAGTCCGAGCCACCACTGAGGCCAAAGGAAGAAGAACCACCGCTGGGGTCGTCCGGTTGGCGCCGCAGCTCATAGAGCTTCACCCCATGTTCGAGCAGGCGCTTGCGATAAGGCGCATAGCCGCCATGCACCGCCGGCACATCGGTGGCTTCCAGTGAGTTGGTCAACAGGCGCACATCGACCCCGGCATCGGCACGCCCGAGGAGGTAGCGCATGCCGGATTGTTGTGGGACGAAGTATGCCGAGATCAGGATCAGCTCTTTATTGACTCTATCGAGCTCAGGCCGCAGTTGCGTGGTCATCAATAGCGCGCGAGCCGGTTCGTCGTCGGCCAGGACTTTGCTCGGGGCGTCCCACATCGCCGTGGCATTGGCCCAGATCAGCTCCTGACGCCAAATCGCCAGTTGCGGTTGAGTGCGGTAGGTCATGAGGTGGTCGTACAGGGCCTGGTTTTCGATACGCGTGCTCTGCAGTGATTGTTCCAGGCGTTGCCGACTCTCCTGCAAGTCTTGAGCTGTCGGCTTGACGATCAGGAAGTCACTGATCGACCGGCTCAGGGCGCTGTTCCAGTATTGGTCGAAGCTGTGGCCCAGTTGATCGGCGACCGGACCGAGGCACAGCAGGTCCATGTCGGTGAAGTTGAGATCGGGCTTGGCGTCGAAATACTCATCCCCCAGGTTGCGGCCGCCGACGATCGCCGCGCTGTTGTCGGCCAGCCACAGTTTGTTGTGCATGCGCCGGTGCTGCTGCGACAGATTGAGCAGGCGGCCCATGGTGCGGGTCACCAGTGTGCTGCGCCCCAGATGCAAAGGGTTGAACACGCGGATATGGATGTTAGGGTGCACGGCCAGGGTCGCAATGACTTCTTCCTGGCCATCGCTGGCGGTGTCATCGAGCAATACGCGAATCCGCACGCCGCGATCGGCCGCCAGCAGCAGTTCCCACACCAGCGCCCGGGTGCTCAGGCCGTTGTGCACGATGTAGTACTGCACATCGAGGCTTTTCTGCGCATTGCGGATCAACTCGGCACGCGCCCGGAACGCTTCACTGCTGTTTGGCAGCAGGCGAAAACCCGAGCGTCCCTCATGCTGGGCGGCCGCGGCCTGGATCGAACGCCCGAATGCCGATTCGCTGGCGGGTATGGCCTTACTGAACTCGTGGGGCAAGCGCGTTGGGGTGGCGCAGCCGGCGAGCAGCAGGGTGAGCAACAGCGCGGGGACGAACAAAGACATGGACAAGGGGCTCGTCCTCAACCTCGACGGGATGGGTGTTGACTTACTTCAGTAAAGCCCCGTTCAAGCGCGGTATTGCGATATTTTGCGATAGTTCCCGGCAGTGCCGGTTTTTTTTCATGAAGGCTATTGGCTTCCATGGATGAGCTACCATAGCTAAACCGTTTTTTTTCTTTCGGGAGAAGATTATGCATCGATTGGTTAAACCGTCGGATTATGTTCTTCAGACTGCAATGGACAAAATGGTGTACATCCTGCCTTGGGAACGCCGACATTGCCCTGGTAATCCTACGGATGAGCCTGAGCAAGGCGCCCTGCTCTATAACCAATACATCCTGAACTTCCTTCATGGCCTGGAACCTCGAACGCCGGGTGAACGAATCATTGAAATTGCGCAATGGTGCCTGGCGTTAGCCGGAGAGCCTGCCAGGGCCCTGGCCGATGATTTGTCTGCGGCCTACCTCAGTCGGTACAGCTTTGTGCTGGCTGATATCTCAAGATACGATGATGAATCGAGAGAACTTCGCGGGCACCTGGCGCTCTGGCCTGACGAAATAAAAAAGATGCCAGCCAATCTGGTGATGGCTTTGCGAGCCCGGGCTGCAGGCCTTTTGTTGGGCTGACGCCCGGGATAACCAGAAATTGGGGCAGGCCAGCAAATAGACAGCTGCTGGCGCTCCCCAAGTGGTCAGGTCGTGAGATTCGGGATAGTCTCTGAGCGACATTATTTCGAACAGCCGAGCCATGACCCGCGCAGAGTTTTCGCCAGACGTTGAAGCCATCCGCACCATCGATGCCGTTCCAGTCATCCTGAGCATGGTCAAGCATCTCACCGGCATGCGCTTCGCCGCGGTAGCGAGAGTCACCGAAAGAAGCTGGGTGGCCTGCGCCGTCGATGATTCAATCGATTTCGGCCTCAAGCCCGGCGGCGAGCTGGTCGTCGAGTCAACCATCTGCCACGAGATTCGCCAGCACCGGCAGCCCGTCATCTTCGGCCACGCCAGTGCGCACCCGGTTTTCTCGTTGCACCACACCCCCAGGACCTATGCGTTGGAGAGCTATATCTCCATTCCCATCATCAGGGCCAATGGCGAATTTTTCGGCACCCTGTGTGCCATCGACTCCGTGCCGGCGAATCTCGATGAGCCCGCGATCGCCAAGTCACTCACCCTCTTCGCCCAACTGATCGCGATGAGTCTCGACGCCCAAAGCCATCTGCAGGCGACGCAAACCGCACTGGTCAATGCCCATGAACACGCAAGGCTGCACGAGCAGTTCGTCGCCGTCCTCGGCCATGACCTTCGCACGCCCCTGAGCGCGATCCGGATGAGCGCTGATCTGCTGGAAACCAGGGCAACGGAAAAACGCTCACTGAACCTGATTGCAGCGATCCGCAATAGCTCGACTCGAATGGGTGCACTGATCGAGAACGTGCTGGATTTTGCCCGGGGAAGGATGGGTGGCGGGATTCCGGTCAAGCGCCAACTGGTCGATGACCTGGGTCGCACGCTCAAACTGACGCTGGACGAAGTACAGGCCTCTCACCCCGAAGCGAAATTGACCCACGACCTGGATGTTCCGACCGGCGTCTATTGCGACGCGCTGCGCATCAGCCAGTTGCTTTCAAATCTCCTGGGCAATGCAGTGACCCATGGCTCGACAGCGGAACCTATCCGCGTGCAGGCCCATGCCGAGGGGAATGAGATGGTCATATCGGTGAGCAATCAGGGTGCCCCGATTCCACCGGCGTTGATGCCATTGCTGTTTGAACCCTTTACCCGGTCGCAAGCTGGGCAGCGCGGCGAAGGCCTGGGCTTGGGACTTTACATCGCTGCCCAGATCGCCACCGCGCACAAAGGTAGCTTGAGCGTTACCTCGACGCTGGAAGCAGGCACCTGTTTCGTCGCAAGATTCCCGGCTGACTTCAAATGGATCAGTTGAATTTTTCTGAACTAACCTCCGTCTGCACTCCTCTCCCGCTTACCATCAAACCCATGAGAGGGGCAGGACGTCATGAGAGCACTCACCTATCACGGCGCGCATAGCGTCAAAGTCGACACCGTCCCCGATCCGGTTATCGAGGACAGCGACGACATCATCCTTCGCGTCACCGCCACGGCAATCTGTGGTTCGGACCTGCATCTGTATCGCGGGAAGATCCCGACCGTCGAGCATGGCGATATCTTCGGTCATGAGTTCATGGGCATCGTTGAAGAAACGGGCTCGGCCGTCACTGCCGTGCAACCCGGCGACCGAGTGGTGATCCCCTTCGTTATCGCTTGCGGCAGCTGCTTTTTCTGCCAGATGGACCTGTTCGCCGCCTGTGAAAAGACCAACACGGGGCGTGGCGCGATCCTCAACAAGAAAGCCATTCCATCGGGTGCCGCGCTGTTTGGGTTCAGCCACATGTATGGCGGCATCCCTGGCGGCCAGTCGGAATACGTGCGTGTGCCCAAAGCCAACACCGGGCCGTTCAAAGTCCCGGGCACCCTGTCCGACGAGAAGGTGCTGTTCCTTTCGGACATCTTGCCTACCGCCTTCCAGGCCGTGACCAACACCGGCATCGGCAACGGCTCGAGCATCGCCATCTATGGCGCAGGTCCGGTCGGCCTGTTGAGTGCAGCCTGCGCCAGAATGCTCGGTGCAGAACAGATTTTCATGGTCGATCACCACCCTTACCGCCTGGCTTACGCGCAGAAGACCTATGGCGTGATACCGATCAACTTCGATGAAGATGCCGACCCCGCCGACACCATCGTGCGCCAGACCAAAGGCATGCGCGGCGTGGATGGCGTGGTCGATGCGGTGGGTTTCGAAGCCAAGGGCAGCACCACCGAGACCGTGCTCGCCACGCTAAAGCTCGAAGGCAGCAGCGGCAAGGCATTGCGTCAGTGCATTGCAGCGGTACGACGTGGCGGGGTGGTGAGCGTGCCGGGTGTGTACTCCGGGTTCATCCATGGCTTCCTGTTTGGCGACGCCTTCGATAAAGGGCTGACCTTCAGGATGGGCCAGACCCATGTACAGCGTTATCTGCCGGAGCTTCTCGAACACATAGAGATGGGGCGCCTTAGCCCTGAGGTCATTATCAGCCATCGACTGTCGCTGGAGCAGGCCGCCGAGGGCTACAGGATGTTCGACAAGAAGGAAGACGATTGCAGGAAGGTCATCCTGACACCGGACGATAACCGGATTGCGTTGCCCGAGAGCGACGACACCGCCGCAGTCCTGGCGACCTGAGAATGCTCCCCGAAAAAGAGGACGAGATTTTCGTCCTCTTTCCAACTGTTGCTCAGGTTTCACACACCGCGGGTTGCAGGTCATCGCTTTTGCATGGCTCTTGCGACGTTTCCAGCAGCAACTGATCCACTACTTCGGCCAGGGCGGCATGAACATCCCCAGTGCTACGCAGGGCTCGTTGGTAAAGGTCTCGCTGCCGGTCTGCACTGGTGCCGTTGCGCAGAATTAGCCGGGCCTGGGCGAAGACGTTTTCCACACGCAGCTTGCGCGCCGTATCGCCAAGGATCTGCTGCGCCAGAAAAAGCCACTGCTCGGCCGAGAAGGTTCGATCGTACCCCTCAACAATGAATGACGCCTGTGTTCCATGGCGTTTCGCGCGCCAACGATTTTCCTTGAGGATCAAGCGGGACGTTTGCGAATAGGCCAACCCTGGTCGAGGTTGATCAATCGCATAGGCAACCAGCAAGCGAAACAATGAGGCAATGCACAAGGCATCTTCCAGCCGTGGGCAGGCATCCGTCATGCGCAATTCCAGGGTCGGATAGCGGCAAGCGGGCCGTAATCCCCACCAGCATTCGCTGGCCTGGGTGATGGTGCCGGTACGTATCAGCAAGGCGACGTAGGCGTCATAGGCAGGCGTATCCTCGAAGAACTCCGGAATGCCCATCCTCGGCCACTCGTCACAGGCTGTTTGCCGGTAGCTCATGAAGCCGCTGTCGGCACCGTCCCAAAAGGGCGACGAGCTGCTCAGTGCGAGCAAAAGCGGCGTCCACGGCAAGACTTCGTTCATGACCTGTATACGATCAAGGTGACTCGGAATTTCAACGTGTACATGCAGACCGCAAAGCAGACTACGCCGAGCGACCCGTTGATAGTCTGCAAACAGTTGAAGAAAGTGATGTTGCTCAGTGGGCTGTTGCACGCGCCAGTCAGCCAGAGGATGACTCCCTGCACAGAGCAGTCCCAGGTCATAAGACTCGAGCGAACGCCGCAGGCTTTTGCGAGCAGCCACAAGGTAGTCCCCTGCTTCATCCATGCAGGTGAAGATCGGCGAAGCCACTTCGATCTGGCCCTGGAACATCTCATAGGCGAAACAAGCCCCCATCGCCGCCTCGCACGCTTCAATCGAAGCCTTGGGTGGCTTATCGGTCATGCGCCGGGTGTCCAGATCGGTGATGAAGTATTCCTCTTCAATGCCGAACCTCAGCTGTCTGTCCATGGATGGGCCCTCAGTGATAGTCCTCTCCCGCTACGGCGCGCAGAAACGCCTCGTCCGCCTTAATTCGCAAATCGCGCCACTCTTGCCAACTGACAATGCGCTGGCGATCCATCTCATCCGATTGGCGCAGCAGTTCTTCGTGATAGGCATCGGGAGATTCCATGCGTAGCGCGATGTCATCGAGTGCTCGATGCCAGGCGTCCAGTGCACACAATCTTCGTTCCTGGGACGGCGTCAGCTGGTTCTTGAAGGCGTTCATGGCAGTGCAATCCCGGAGTCATTTCTGAATGGATCAACAGGGTTCGAGCCAGGTTCACGAGGGCCGACCAGAGGTGCCTGCTGCAAAAAGGGAGGCCGGCATTCGACCTCCCGCTTTGCATTTGACGCCTTAAGACGTGCCCAATCCGCGGGACAGATCCGCCGGTGGACTGGAGGCTGTGTGGCCATTCCCTTGCGGCTTCTCCACCTCTGTATGTTCCGTGGTTTTGGTTACCGTATCGCGCACCGCTTCGTAGCCCTCCCGCGCCTGCTGCTTGACCTTGTCGGCCAGCCCGGCGCTGGTCTTGCCCATGTAGCGCTGCTCGGTGGCCGTCGAGGGTAACGCCGCCCCCAGCATGGCTCCCAAGGCGATGCCCGCGGCGGCAACCATCAGCGGCTGTTCCTTGAGCAACTGGCTGACTTGATTGCTCATCACCTGCGTACTGCGCACCAGGCGGTCGCTGGCGTCATGTACGGCATGGCTGATGTTTTCGCCGGCAGCGCCCAGGTTGTCGCCCAGGTGCGCCGCTTTGTCTTTCACACTCTGGTAGCCCTCCTTCAAGGTGTCCGCCGTCTCGTGCAAATGCTCGCGCGCACTGTCGATGCCCTCGCCCAGGCCTTCGGTCCACTCCCCGACCTTGTTCCGTGTGGGGGCTACGGGATAAGCCGGACGAGGAGTCGGCGGACGGTTCTGGCTCATCATCAGCCATAACAGACCCACCGACGTCACTACCGCCGGGACGGGATTGTTGCGAACGCTGGTGCCCAGGTTGCTCAGGAACGTCGTGCCGTTGCTCTGCATGAAAGACAGCGCCTGGTCGAAAAACTGTCCCGGGGTGAATTTGCTTTCCAGCGCGTCGACGATGTTGCCGATGCTGGCACGCTGGGCATCGATTTCCCGCTCGATGGTCTCGGGGCTTTTCTGCGACTCGATGTCGAATTCAGTGGTCATGAGACTTTCCTCCGCAGCGCTTCCTGGTCTTTGTTCAAGGCGTCCAGCGTGCGATCAGGCTTGAAGTGGGACGGCTCGAACTGTTTTTTTCCGGACTGCAGCATGGCGAACCCCACGATCATCACCACGACACCAACGATGAGCGCAGCCAACCACGGCGCCATGAACATGCTCAAGGCGTAGACAGCGGACATCAGCAGGATGATGAACCCCGCCAGCAGCACGATCGCACCACCGGCGACACCGGCAATGCCGGCCTTCAGCGTCGTGAGGCTCTCCTGCAGCTCGGCCTTGGCCAACGCCAGTTCCTTGGTGAACAGCGCCGGCACTTCGCGAGTCAGCTGACGCAGCAGGCCGACGACCGAAGCGTCAGGCTCCGGGGTGGGCACCGGTCTGACGCCCGGCAAATCTTGATCTTCTCTGTTCATCACAGCGCTCCTTTATAGGGTGTGGAAGCGGGTGTCGAGTTCGTTGCGAAGTCTGATGGATGATCCTGTGCATTCGGCGAGGCCGGCGTGATGCCGGTGGCCAGGCCAGGGTTTTCATCAGTACGTGATGGAACGGAGGTTTCGTAGGGGCGTTGCGCGCCGAATCCACCTGACGGCGGCATTGAATGCCCTGCTGCCGGGTCGCCCGCATCGTTGAGCGTCGCTGCCGGCGCGGCCCCGGCCTTGAGAAAACGCGACAGGCCAAAGCCCAGCGCAATGCTGCCGGCAATGAACAGGGCCGGGTTGTTGCGCGCCAGCTCGGCGCCGTCATGCAGCAGCTGTTCCGCACTTTTCCCGCGCAGATTGCCCGCCAGCCCGCTCATGGACTCCGCCATGTCCGCGAGGTAGTCGGACATGCCCAGCCTGTCCTTGTCCTGCAGTTCTGAAACGAAGGATTTTGCCCCTTCGGCCAGTGCCTCTATCTGGTCTGCTGCCGTGTCACGGTATTGACCAAACTGTTCATCCGCCTGCTGTCTTGCTCCGCCAAGCGCCTCCGTTACGTTTTCCTTGAGGTGTTGAAAGTCTGGGGAGTCGGGTTTGTCTGCCTGGCTCCCGGTCGTGCTGTCTGCAGTATTCATGTCGTCCCTCGCCTTCTGATTGAAGAAAAAGCGTTAGCAGGGTTCGCCACGAATCAGCCGCAGCCCCCCCTACTGCTGATGACGGAGCGACGTCATGGGGAGTTCCAACAGAATGATGAGTGAGGGGTATATCTCGATCGGGCAGCAAATTTCCTGAACTGTTGCGCGCCGCAGGCTTCTATCGGTAGACCGCGTTGGTCATCCATCCCAGAACCTACTCCGGAGCGCTTGATCATGACGGATCAACCACAGAGCGACAGTGCATCAAGCCAAGAACGTCCCGCCAGCCGTGTCAGCGAGGGGCTGCCCTATCCGTTGGGCGCAACGTGGGACGGCTCGGGCGTCAACTTCGCGATTTTTTCCGCGAATGCCACGAAGGTCGAACTGTGCCTGTTCGACGCCGACGGCCAGGCAGAAATCGAGCGCATCGCCCTGCCGGAATTCACCAACGAGATCTGGCACGGCTACCTGCCCGACGCCCGGCCTGGAACACTGTATGGCTATCGGGTGCATGGCCCCTACGATCCGGCCAATGGTCACCGCTTCAACCCCAACAAATTGCTGATCGACCCCTACGCCAAGCAGATCTCGGGTGAACTGCAATGGGACGATGCGCTGTTTGGCTACACCGTCGGCCATGCAGACGGCGACCTGTCATTCGATGAACGCGACAGCGCACCTTTCATGCCCCGCTGCAGGGTCATCGACCCGGCCTTCACCTGGGGCAATAGCGCAAAACCCAACGTGCCTTGGGAAAATACGGTTTTCTACGAAACCCACGTACGCGGCTTCAGCAAACGTCATCCTTCGGTGCCAGAGCCTGATCGTGGCACCTTCGCCGCTTTCCACCAGAACGACGTGGTGGAATATATCCGCTCACTCGGTGTGACCTCCGTGGAACTGATGCCCGTGCATTACTTCCTCGATGACAACCACCTGCTGGAAAAAGGCCTGCGCAATTACTGGGGCTACAACACCCTGGGCTTCTTTGCCCCCCATGCGCGCTACATGGCGGGTCAGTCGATCGGCGAGTTCAAGATCATGGTCTCGCGCTTTCACAAGGCCGGGCTGGAGGTGATCCTCGATGTGGTCTACAACCACACGGCCGAAGGCAACGAGATGGGGCCGACCCTGTCGCTCAAGGGCATCGACAACGCCAGCTACTATCGACTGATGCCCGACGATGCGCGCTACTACATCAACGACACCGGTACCGGCAACACACTCAACATGAGCCACCCTTGCGTATTGCAGATGGTGACTGACTCCTTGAGATACTGGAGCTCGGAGATGGGCGTGGACGGATTCAGGTTCGATCTGGCGACCATCCTCGGTCGCGAGCCTGAAGGGTTCAGTGAGGGCGGTGGCTTTCTCGACGCCTGTCGCCAGGATCCGGTCCTGGCCAAGGTCAAGCTGGTCGCCGAACCTTGGGACTGTGGCCCTGGCGGTTATCAGGTGGGCAACTTCCCACCCGGGTGGATGGAGTGGAACGACAAGTTCCGGGACGTCTCCCGTGCCTTCTGGAAGGGCGACGATGACATGCTGGGCGACTTCGCCAAGATCTTTCTCGGCTCGGGCGAGCAGTTCAATCGGCGTGGTCGCAAGCCGGCTTCATCGGTCAATTTCATCACCGCCCATGACGGCTTTACCCTCAATGACCTGGTCTCCTACAACGAAAAGCACAACGAGGCCAACGGCGAAGACAACCGCGATGGGCACTCCGATAACAGGTCGTGGAACTGCGGTGTCGAGGGGCCGACCGAGGACCCTGAGATCATCGAACTGCGCTATCGGCAGATGCGCAACCTACTCGCCACGTTGTTCCTTGCACAGGGTACGCCCATGCTCCTGGCGGGAGACGAGTTTGCCCGGACCCAGGGCGGCAGCAACAATGCCTACTGCCAGGACAGCGAGATCGGCTGGATAGACTGGAATGTGAGTGAACAAAGCAGCGAGCTGCAAGAGTTTGTCCGCTACCTCATCGAGCTGCGCAACCGCCACCCATTGCTGCGGCGAAATCGTTTCTTCACGGGCGAGTATGACGAAAGCCTGGGCGTCAAGGACGTCAGTTGGTTGCAGCCGGGTGGCGAGGAAATGGGTGTGGAACAGTGGCATGACGGCAGCAACCGCTGCATGGGAATCCTGCTCGATGGACGTACCCAGACCAGCGGCATTCGCCGCGAAGGCGTGGATAAATCGCTGCTGATCATCGTCAACGCCCATCACGACGTGGTGAATTTCACCCTGCCGGAAGTGCCACAGGGCCAACAGTGGATTTTGCAGCTGGACACCAACCAGGCGCAGCTCGACCCTGGGGAATCGTTTTCGTTTGGCGATGAGTATCAGGTAACGGGCCGCTCGATGCTGATGTTCGAGCTGAAGAAACCTTCGACGAAAAAACGCAAGTAGGACGCCCCAGACAGGGGGATGTCCAGGCACGGCATTTGTGTACAACGCCGATAAACTGTAGGAGCTGGCTTGCCAGCGAAGGCGCCGGGTCAGTCGACATCGATGTTGAATGTCAGACCGCTTTCGCTGGCAAGCCAGCTCCTACAGGGGATCTTCGTCAGACCCGAGATCTTCGCAAAGCACGGAATTTGTGAACGACGCCGACCAATTGTGGGAGCCGGCCTGCCGGCGATGGCAGTAGGATGCCCCAGACAAGGGGATGTGCCAGGCACGGCATTTGCGTACAACGCCGATCAACTGTAGGAGCTGGCTTGCCAGCGAAGGCGCCGGGTCAGTCGACATCGATGTTGAATGTCAGACCGCTTTCGCTGGCAAGCCAGCTCCTACAGGGGATTTTTGCCAGGCATGGCATTTGTGTACGACGCCAATTGCCGTCACCCAATCACTCGCGCATACACTGATCTGTCGATGTTCCCCCCGGACAGAATCACACCCACCCTTTTGCCCCCCATCGTTTCACGCTCCTGTATAAGCGCTGCCAGGGCCGCCGCGCCTGCCCCTTCGGCGAGATTGTGGGTGTCGGTGTAATACACGCGCATGGCCTCGGCAATCTGCGCGTCTGTGACCGACACGATCCGCGCCGCACCTGCCGCATAGACGGCAAAGGCTTCAGCAATGGGCTTGCGCACGGCCAGGCCGTCGGCAAAGGTATCGGCTGACGCGGTTTCGCATATTGCACCCGCTTCAAACGACAACTTCGCGGCCGCCGCTTTACTTGAAACCACGCCCACCACCTCGGTTTTCAGGCCCAGCGCATCGCGGGCGGCGATGACCGCGCAGATGCCCGAGCCACAGCCAATCGGCACGTAGACGGTATCCAGGTCCGGCGCGGCCTTGAACAGCTCGAGCGCATAGGTCGCCACGCCTTTGACCAGCTCGGTGTGGAACGGCGGCACCAGGTAGAGGCCATGGGCGCTCGCCAGGCGGGCGGCCTCTTCCCGGGCCTCATCGAAATCGCGACCATACTCGACCACTTCACCGCCAAAGCCGCGCATGGCATTGTTCTTCTCCAGTGAGTTTCCCTGCGGCACGACAATCAGCGAGCGCAAACCCAGTGCGGTCGCCGCCAGCGCCAGGCTCTGGCCATGGTTGCCGCGGGTAGCGGTGACAATGCCCTGCGCCTCGGGATGGGTGCGCTTGAGCCAGTGCATGAAAGTAATGCCGCCTCGCACCTTGAAGGCACCGGTAGGCGTGTGGTTTTCGTGCTTGACCCACACCGTGCAACCCAAGCGCTCTGCCAGCAAGGGCCAGGCGTACTGCGCGGTGGCAGGCATTACCTGGTAGACCAGGCCGGCAGCTTGTTCGATATCGTCGCGAGTCAGTCTGTACATGAGGCGTCTCCCTGAGGTGTTGCCCAGTGTAGACACGGGCGCCACTGGCCGGCTTTCAGAAAACCGACCTGACTTTTGCGGCCTCTTTTCTCTACTATGGTGTTCATGAACCGTCACAACCGCCAGCAACCGCCCTTCCCGTCTGAACCGGTGCGCCGCATCGAGGCCGGGCCCTGGGCGATCGAACTACTGCCCGGCAGCGCCTACGCGACCCGCTATGTAGCGACTCAGTCGGCAATTGGCTTCGCTTTCGACAGCCAGCAAGGCCTGCACGCCATCGGCAGCGATCGGGTGTTGCCCTTCGTCGCGATGCCGAACGGCCTGGCGTTTGTCCCTGCGGGGTGTGATGTGTTGTCCGAATCCCCCACGGGCGGTGAGTACCTACGGGTGCTGCGCACCGACGGGTTGGCGCTGCCGGGGCATCGTGCCTTCAACAATCGCATCGATCCGCAAGCGACCGCCCTCGCCCTGCGCATGCGTGGCGCGCTTTTGCAGCCCAGAGTGGCGGACGATTGGGAGGCCTGGGCCCTCGCATTGGCTGAACGGGCCCAGGATGACGACGCGTTGTCGGCACCGCTGCAGGGCTCGATAACCGCCAGCCGCATGCGCTTGCTCGATGAATTCATCGACGCCGGCCTCGGCGGTCCGCTGGGTGTACAGGCGATGGCGCAACTGCTCGGATTGTCCGAAGGCTATTTCATGCGGGCCTTCAAGACCGCGACGGGTAGAAGCCCCCACAGTTACCTGATCGACCGCCGCCTCGCCAAGGCGCGGACCCTGATGCGCGACTCGACCGCGCGGCTGGCGGAGATCGCCCACGCCTGCGGTTTCAACTCCCAGGCGCACATGACGACCGCTTTCAAGCAGCGCCTTGGCGTGAGTCCGGCGCAGTTGCGTGAAAGCACGCGGTACTAGGCTCAAGCCAGCAGCTCGGTGATCCACCGGGCCTGCCGTGCAATCTCCTGCACCTTGTCCTCAGGCACCGCCTGCCGCGCCCGGCCGAAATGGCTCAGGGTCTTTTGCTTCACGCGCAGCATTCGCTGCCACTTGACCAGGAACGCCGGGCTGCGGGCCTGTATCTGCAGCGGGCCGAAGTACAGCTCCTCGGCGCTATACACCACCGGTCCGGTACGCTCGGCGACGATGATTTCGTAGTCGAAGCGATTTTCTCGCAGCACATCCTCCCAGAGGATGCGATAGCCATTGTCCATCAGCCATTGCCGCAGGGGCTGTTCGCCGCCATTGGGTTGCAGGATCAGGCGTTCCTGGCCGCTCAGGTGTGCCTTGCCGCTGTCGAGGATGTCGCGGATCGTCTCGCCACCCATGCCGCACAGGGTGATCGCCGTGATCCCGTCTCCCGGCTCGATCGCCGCCAGGCCATTGGCCAGGCGTACGGTGATCCGTTGCGCCTGGCCACTCTCGCGCACGGTGCGTTCGGCCGCGTGGAACGGCGTCAACGCCACCTCGCCGGCCACCGCCGCTGCGATGAGACCACGGCGCATCAACGCCACCGGCAGGTAGCCGTGATCCGAGCCGATATCGGCCAGGCGCGCCCCGACGGGCACATGCGCCGCCACGCGCTCCAGGCGCATGGACAATGTCTGTTCGTTCAACTGCAGCCCCTTTTTCACCGCGAACGTCCGGCACCTTTGGCCGAAACGGAGGCGATTCTGTCGGGTAATGCCGTGCATTTCAAATCCATGCGACAAGGGCGCCATGACTGTTGATCGGCCGCACGCCCGCCGGGGCCCCGGCCGTCTAGACTGATCAGGCACACCACAGGTTTCCAGCCGCCTGATCCAGGGGAAACGGGATGACCGCAATCACCGCGAGCCAATGCATGTCATGGGTCCTGCCCTCCCTTATCGCCATCAACCTGGTGCTGACGGCGGGATGTTCAGGCAAGTCGTCCACGGCCCGCTACTCGGCCTCGAACATGGGCTCAAGCTGCTATGCCAAGGCACTGCCCACTGCCGGCGAGGGTGGTCTCGCCTGGGGCAACACCTTGAGCATCGCGCGGCAGAAATCCTTGAATAACTGCATACGTTATGCCGGCCGGTCGGGTGGCACACCCCGTACCTGCCAGGTGGTATTGTCGGAGTGCAGGCATTGATCTGGCGGTGTTCGCTCCTGTAGGAGCGAGCTTGCTCGCGAAAAACGTCTGGACAACGCAGTCATTCAGACAGTTTGCGTCATCGTTGACGACCATCGCTGGCAAGCCAGGTTCTACAGCTTGACCGGGGTGCACCCGTGGAAGGCCGCCTTCGCTGGCAAGCCAGCTCTTACAGGGCCCTGGTCACGGCAATGCCCTTTCGTCCCAGTTGCTTGACCCCATACATCGCCTGGTCAGCCGCCTTGAGCAAGGTGTCGAGCGTCTGCCCATGCAACGGACACAGGGCAATGCCGATACTGCACGAGAGTGAAATCTCCCCCGCACTGGTAACGATTGACTGACCAATCGCCTCGAACATCTTCGAAGCCTTGACCTCGGCCATATCCGGGTCGGCCAGGTCGGTAACCAGCACCACGAACTCATCGCCGCCATAGCGGGCAACCGTGTCCCCCGTACGCGTGGCCCCCAGCATGCGACTGGCCAGCGCGCGCAAGACCTGATCGCCGACCTCATGGCCATACCGATCATTGATGTCCTTGAAATGATCCAGGTCGATCAACAGCACGGCAAACGGCACCCGGTCGCCCTTCCAGCGGGACAGCGCCTGCTCGAAACGTTCGGCAAACAGGTAGCGGTTGGGCAGATCGGTGAGCACATCATGGGTGGCCAGGTAGGCCGAGCGCAGGTGCTCGGCGTCTGCCCGCTCGAGCGCCTTGAAATGCCGGATCAGCAGCAGCGGGATCAGCACGAACGCCGCACCCAGTATCGCCAGGAGTGCCAAGGCTTGCCCGGTCAGGACGTCGGCCAGGCGCAACTGACGCTCGAACAGCAACGTCATCGGCTGCGAGGCACTGTGAATCTCCACCCGTTCTTCAAGCAGGGGCAGGAAAAAACCATCGATCAATCCGGCATCCGAGGTCCCCGTGGCGAAGACATGGCTTTCCGTGCCGGCGGCGGTCTGCAGCACCGCGCGGATGTGCACCCGCGAGTCGACGTTGGCATGAATCACGGCATCCAGCAGCGAGCCGGTCCTGATCAACAGCAAGGCGACCATGGTGCTGCCAAAGAAATTCGGTCGGGAGCTTTCGCGCACCCGTTCAGGCCGGTTGACCGATTGCATCAGAATGAACGCATCGCCGCCCTCGTACATGGAGAACACCGGCGAGACCACCGGCTTGGGATTGTTGTACGTGCGGGCCAGCGCATGGGACAGATAACCGACGGTTTCCAGCCTGACGCCGTAGATCGCATTGGCCTCCGACAGCACCGGGTACATGAACAGCACCGGCCAGGTCTCGCGCAGAAAGGCCTGGTGCCGGGCGGGTTGCCGAGTCAGGGTGGGAAAATCCTTGAGGGTGAAGTCCGGTCGCCAGGTGCGGCGCAGCAGCGCTTCGAAGGCTGCCTGTTCGGCCACCGGCACCGCGCGTGCCGCTTCGAGCATGTACAGATGCGGGTACGCCGACATCACCGCAGCGGCATAACGCGCCGCCGCTTCGGTATCGCTCTGGTCGACCGCCTGGAGAAAAGCGGAAAACCCGGCCAGTACCGCTTCGTTTGTGTCGAGCTGATTGCGCACGATGCCGGAAATGTTCTGCACGTATTCGGAAAAACGCGTTTCCCGCCGTTGCGTCTCGGACTTGAGCAACAACAGCGCAGACATGCCCATCAGGCCTACGGCCAGGAGAATGAAACCGGCGAAAGCACGGTGGCGTCTGGTCACTCGCGGCCCACCTCAGCGCTGCCCTTCTTTCTGCGCCGGGGCGGCATACCACTGGTCCCTGGGCACCCGCTTCTCAAAGTCCGGGTCGCCCAGATAGTGCGGCGACATGATCTGCACCTCGTACTCATTGAACACATCCTGGATATTGGCGTGCAACATGCTCAACAACACCGCGCGCGGGCGTGGCTGGCTGGGGATGGCCTGGGCCACGAGGCGGTATTCGGGATAGAAATCCGACAGGGCCGTCTGGAACACCTGCGCCGGTGGTTCAGTGAGGACGCCGGGAGTGCGCCGGGCCGCTTCCAGCAGCATCGCTTCGACCTGGCGCCACGGCGTGTCGTAGCCGATGGTCACCACAGTGTCGACCACGTAACCCGGGCCTTGCACGGTGCGCGAATAGTTCTTGGTGACCGTGGCGGTGATCATTGAATTGGGCAGCGTCAGCACCTCGCCCAGGCCGGTACGAATGCGCGTGGTGAACATGCCCAGTTCAGTCACCGTGCCTTCGTATTCGCCAATGCGCACGAACTCGCCGGGGCGCAAGGTGCGGGTGTAGGTCAGGATCAAACCGGCCGCCGCCTGCCCGACCACGCTGGTAGCACCCAGGGAAATCATCAGGCCGATCAGCACCGACAAGCCTTTAAACGCATCGGTGCCAGCGCCCGGCAGGTAGGGATAGGCCATCGCCAGGGCGAACAGCCAGATCGCCAGCGACGTCAGGCGTTGGGTCGGTTGCAAGGTTTCCTGGTTCAACCAGCTGAAGGTGCCGGGCGTGGCCATGCGCCGCAGGATCCGTCGGGCAAAGGCCGTGGTGCCCCGGGCAATGAAGAAGATTGCCAGGGCCACGCCCAGTCCCGGTATGGCGCCGACGATACCCTCGAACAAGTAACCTGCGACTTCCAGCAGGTAGTTGTTGAGGCTTTCACCCCAGGGCCGGGTGTAAGGAAACCGCGACAGGACAAAACCCAGCCATTCGTAGGTCAGCAGCAGCACGACCAGCCAGCGCAGTAACCCCAGCAAGCGGCTGACCAGCGGATACAGGTAGTTGGCATCGATCACCTGCACCCGCCCGACTTTCAGGGCCTGGGTGTGCCGGTGCATCAGGTCCGGCAGTTTCTTCAGCAAGCGGCGGCGCAGGTAGGCCATGCCCCAGAGCAAGGCGACATAAATACCGGTGGCAATCGCTGCGCCCGCCAGTGACCGGAAAATCAGATGCAGGCTGCGGGCTTCCCCGGTTTCGGCCACCACCTGGCGCAGCTTGTCGGCGGCACTTTCTGCCGCCTGCCTGACCGATTCGAACTCGCTGGCATCGACATCCTTTGGGGACACGATAAAAGCGCGCTTGGCACCCAGCAGCACCAGGTAGCTGTCCTGGACAGCATCGAGGGTGACCCGCAGGTCGTCCTCGTCATCCAGTGCTTCGTTGATCGCTGTCCTGGCCCGCTTGACCCGGGTCTGCGGCGTTTCACCCAGCAGCGCGCCACGAAACACCATGATGCTGCGATTGGCGATTTTCAGTTCCGCTGGCGTAGGTGCAGGATCCAGCGGTTTCGCCGCGTCCTCGGCCCACAGCAGTACCGACCAACACATCGCGAACATGACGATCAATGGGGTGAGCAGCCTGCTCCGCATGCATCGGTTTCCTTACGTCACAGGTTCTGGACAAGGGTACGTATCGCAGCGTAGTCCAGCGATGAGCGGTTGTCAGATAGGCGCCACTCAGTTGGGGTCGAGTAACCCACCGCTCCAGTTGCGCGACGGGCGGCTGCCGGTGAACTTCGCCACCCCCATGCCCTGGGCGATCAGGCGATCGCGATAGCGTGTGACCAGGCGCCCGGTCTGCTCGGCATACAGCACCACTTCGGAGGACGGATCGCCGGGGCGGCGCAGGATGCGTGCGAAGCGCTGACCTTGCTCGACCCGATCGCCCAGCTCCTTCTCGAAGATCAGCACCCCGGGCTGCGGCGCGAGAACGGTCTCCATGTGGCCCAT
The DNA here is from genome assembly GCF_046042685.1 of Pseudomonas sp. PLMAX. NCBI lineage: Bacteria > Pseudomonadati > Pseudomonadota > Gammaproteobacteria > Pseudomonadales > Pseudomonadaceae > Pseudomonas > Pseudomonas sp. PLMAX. The sequence continues at coordinate 3,727,624 of NZ_CP064949.1, forward strand.
CTCCAACGCCTCGACCGGCCAGTCGGCGGGCACCACCGTATCCTCAATGACCCCCTGGCCACAGAGCCAGGCGTAAAGCCCCTGGGCATCCTGTTCGGCGAAACGGTCGCTGACGTCGCCCTGCCCGCGCAGCTCCAGGGTCGCGGCCATGCGTTGCGCGGTCGTGCCCTCGCGCAGCCACGGGGCAATGATGGTTTCCTCGAAGGAGCCATCGTCGCCGTCATCCCAGATGATCGCCACGTCCATGCGCAGCGCCGCCGCCAGTTCACGGCCACGGGGCCAGAAACTGCGGTGCACATAAAGGTAGGGCAGCGCCTCGTCATCGGTGTGCAGGTCCAGCACCACATCCGCCGGCGCCGCCAGTTGCACCAGTTTCTGTTGCCACGCCTGGACGGCTGTAGAAGGTCGCTGCATCGCGGCCGACTGGTCGAAACCCCGGTTGAAGTTATGCCCGGTCGCATCGTGATAGCGCCCAAGAATCCGCCCCTGGCGAAACTGGTCGATGCCCAGCGGGTTGGCCTGTGGCACCACCGTCACACTGCCCTTGAGCCGGCCTTGCGACTCAGCCGCTTCAAGGCGTTGCATCAACAGATGCAGCACCAGCATGCCGGCGATTTCATCGGCATGCACCCCGGCCTGCAAGTGCACCTTCGGTCCACCTTTGGAACCCTCGAAGCGCCAGACTCCGACCTGCACCGGATCGCCATTGTTGTTGCGAACGCTGAACGAAATATCCTGCGCCATCCGTTTGTCCTCCTGTCATTGATCCGCGACACCCGTCCGGCCGCCATCGGGTTTGATCTCGTCCGCTTCGGGATAAAGGGGTTGCGACACGGAACATTCGGCGCCGACGACGTCCTGCGACGGGTGCCGACCGAAAATCATCGCCAGGGTGCCGCTGACTGCGATCAACCCGGCGCCGATCATCAACGACACATCCATCAGCGTGCCCCAGATCAGGCTCGACAGCAGGAAGGCCCAGATCAGCCCGGTGTATTCGAACGGCGCCAGCACGGTCGCGGTGGCGCGCTGGAAACTGGCGAACAGCAGGAATTGGCCGATGCCGCCCATCAGGCCGGCGCCGAGCATGCCCAGCCAGGCTGGAACCGGTGCCGGGGTATGGGTCCAAGGCAACGCCAGCGCCATGCAAATCACAAACACCACATTGGTGATCAGCATCTGCTCCAGCACCGAGGTCTGCTCGTCCACCTGGCGCAACTGGATATAGGTGAACGCCCAGCACATCGCCGCCAGCAGCGTCAGCACAATGGGCAGCGGATCGGCCATGTTGCTCGGGCGACAGGCGATCACCACCCCGATAAACCCGATGATCAGGGTGAACCACTGCCAACCGTTGACCCGTTCCTTGAGAATCGCCGTCGCCAGCACCGTGACCATGATCGGTGCCGAGAAATACAGGGTGGTCATCTCCGCCAGGGTCAGGTCGCGGGCCGCCGTGTAGTACAGCAGCCAGGCCGCGATCGACAGCAGGCCGCGCACCACCAGCAGCCGCCGGCTGGACGAGCGCCAGGCACGCCGCACCAGTTGCAGACGCCCGATCAGCAAACAGGCGAGCACCACCACCAGGGCGCGCCAGAACAGAATGGTGAACACCGAATAATCGGCCACCAGCCACTTGATGCCGGCGTCCTGCAAGGACAGGAACGCGTAGCCCAGGGTGCACAGGCCAATGCCTTGCAAGGAGCGGTCAACCATTGGCGTGCTTTTCATCAGGCGGACCTGCGAACCGGGGTGCCACGGCGCTCGAAGAAGGCGAACAGCGCCTCGATCAGGAACGTCAGGCACACGTAGACACCGGCCACCAGCAGCAACGGCTCATACACTTGCAGGGTTTGCGCGCGCACCACGTTGGCCGCGCCCAACAGATCGATCACGGCAATGGTCGAGGCCAGGGCCGTGGATTTGAGCAGCATCACGGTTTCCCCGGCCAGCGTCGGCAACAGCAGGCGCAGTGCCCGGGGCAAGCGCACCCGCAACAGGGTCTGGCGCGGGGTCATGCCAAACGCCGAAGCCGCTTCCATTTCGCCTTTGGGCACCGCCAGCAGGCCACCGCGGATCACTTCGCCGACATAGGCCCCCACCGACACCACCAGGGCGAACACGATGTACCAATAGCCGTCACGCAGGTACGGCCAGAGGAAACTGCCGCGAATCAGCGGGAACTGCGCAAACAGGCTGCCCAGGCCGTAGTAGAAAATGTAGATCTGGATCAGCAAGGGGGTGCCGCGGGTCACGCTGGTGTAGAACAGGCTGAGCTTGGCGATGACCTTGTTCTTCGAGATCCGCGCCAGCGCCACCAGCACCGCCAGGACAAAACCGAACACACTGGAAATCACCAGGATCAAAAGGGTCGTCTGCAGCCCTCGGACCAGCAGCGACGCGTATTCAACTATCCACGCTGGAATCATTTCATTCTCTCTGCCGATTTAGTCAGCAAGAGGCATCCAGCGACGAATGCGTCGCTCGAGCCGTCCCGACAGGTAGTTGGACGCCAGCGTCACCGCGTAGTACAGCGCCGCGGCCGTGAGGTAGAACAACAGGTAATGACGCGTCGAACCCGCCCCTTGCCGGGCGGTGTACAACAGCTCGTTGGTGCCGACCACGCTGATCAGGGCGCTGTCCTTGATCAGATTGATCCACAGGTTGGCCATGCCCGCCATCGCATAGGGCGCCATGATCGGCAGCGTGACGCGGCGGAACAAGCCGAAACCGTGCAGGCCGAAGGCTTTCGCCGCTTCGATCTGGCCGAAGGGAATGGCCTGGATCGCCGCCCGGAAAATCTCCGAGGCGTAAGCGCCCTGCACCAGGCCCAGCACCACGATCGCCGCCAGCGGCCCGCTGACATTCACCGCGTCGTAACCCAGGGTTGCCATCAGCGAGTTGAGCAGCATGGAGCCGACGTAGTACAGCAACAGGATCAGCAACAGCTCCGGCACCGCGCGGAACAAGGTCGTGTAGCCGCGAGCCAGCGCTGCAACGGGTCTTGGCCCACCCAACTTGAGGCAGGCCACCACCAGGCCGATGGCCAGCCCGACCACGAAGGCCCCGGCGGAGATCTGCAGGGTCATCCACAGGCCCTTGAGCAGCGCCGTGCCCCATCCCTGCTCGCTGAAACTGATCAAATCGAACATTGCTGGCATTTGAGTCTCCAGTCAGTGACCTCGAAGGCGCCACTTGCCCCCTGTGGGAGCGGGCTTGCTCGCGAAGGCGGTGTGTCAGTCGACATCATTGTTGAATGCCAATCCGCCTTCGCGAGCAAGCCGCCCCACAGGGGATATGTGTTCCGCCAGAGCTTCTATTCCAGGTCAGAACGCCGGCTTCACGCTCGTGCCGAAGTAGCTCTGGGACAAATCGTCATAGTCCTTGCTCGCCAGCAGCTCCTGGATGGCCTTGTCGAGTTTGGCCTTGAGCTCGGTGTCATCCTTGCGCAGGCCGGCACCCACGCCCTTGCCGAAGATCGGGTCGTACGGCACGGCGCCGAGGTAGGCCAGGTCCTTGGCGTCGGGGGTCTTGACGAAGGCGGCCATGGCGGTGCCGTCGGCCATCATCAGGTCGAGGCGCCCGGCAATCAGGTCGGCGTTGGCCGAGTCCTGGGTGTCGTAGTACTTCACGTCGGCGATTTTTTCGTAGTAGGTCTTCAGGTAGCTGGCGCTGACCGTGGAGTTCTGCACACCGATGGTCTTGCCCTTGAGGTCGTCCGGGTACTTCTTCACCGAAGCGTCCTTGGGCCCGACCACGGCGATGACCGAGTCGTAGTACGCCTTGCTGAAGGCAATCTGTTTTTCCCGCTCCTGGGTCACCGACATCGAGGAAAAGATCACGTCGATCTTCTTCGCCAGCAGCGACGGAATGATCCCGTCCCACGCCACTTCCTTGATCTCGCACTCGGCTTTCATTTCGCTGCACAGCTTGTGGATCAGGTCCACTTCAAAGCCCTTCCACTCGCCGTTGGCCTGTTTCTCGGTGTACGGCGGATAGGGTTCGGCGGCGACCGCGAAGCGGATCGGCTGGGCTTGTGCCGAACTCATGGCGGCCAGCAGCAAACAGCCGGCGCCGGTCAACCAGTGTGCAAAACGTCGATTTCCCATGGTGTTTTCCCGTCTTTTTATTGGTGTTAGCGAGTTTGATGAGCGTTGACGAATTGCCGGCAACGCTCGCTGCGTGGGTGTACGAACACTTCGTCCGGCGAACCGGTTTCCTCGATCAGCCCTTGATGCAGAAAGGCGACTTTGGACGAGACATCGCGGGCGAAGGCCATTTCATGGGTTACCAGGATCATGGTCCGACCTTCTTCGGCGAGAGAGCGGATCACCCGCAGCACTTCCCCGACCAGTTCCGGGTCGAGTGCCGAGGTGGGTTCATCGAACAGCATGACCTTGGGCCGCATGGCCAGGGCCCGGGCGATGGCCACCCGTTGTTGCTGTCCCCCGGAGAGAAACGCCGGGTACTCGTTGCGCTTGGCCGCAAGGCCCACCCGTTCGAGCAAGGCTTCGGCACGTTCGGTGGCCTCCGCCTTGCTCTCACGAAGGACCTGGGTCGGCGCTTCGATGAGGTTTTCCAGCACCGTGCGATGGGGCCAGAGGTTGAAATTCTGGAACACCATGCCCAGGCTCGAGCGGATGCGCACCAGCTGTTTGGCGTCAGCCACCAGCGGTGCGCCGGGTCGGGTGTGGTTCAGGTGAATGCTTTCGCCGTCCACCAGGATGCGCCCCTGGTCCGGCACTTCGAGCATGTTGATGCAGCGCAGCAAGGTGCTTTTGCCCGAGCCGCTGGCGCCGATCAGCGAGATTACCTCGCCTTCGCGGGCCGTCAGGGACACGCCCTTGAGCACCTCGATGTTGCCAAAACGTTTGTGCAGGCGGTCGACTTCGATCATGGTTCGCGCAGTGACCGGCTCCCTGACTGGTTCGCTCGACACGCGGCTGATCACAGGCTTGGGTGCTGGCGCTTGCAACGCCTGGACAAAATCGCGGATACGCTGGGAGGCCTTGGCCAATACCAGGGACTCGGCATGCGCGACCAGGGCGGGATCAGCGACGATCCAGGCCATGGCCCAATCGGCCATCGGGTGGGATTTCGCCAGGCTGCCGATCACCACGCAACGCTCGGCCATGCCCGGCGCTGCTGCAAGGCTAAGGTGTGGATGCTGCAGCGTCAGGTCGTCATGGACCTCGTCGATCACCACCCACAGGTCATGGGCGATGGCGAGTCCGGCGATGGCTTGCAAGGCTTCAGGGTTGCGCTTCGGGCCGGACAGGTAAATTGCCCGGGTCCGCGGGGTAATCGCCTTGGCCAGCGCTGTGGCATCCGCCGAGATCGCCACCTGCACCAGCTTGACGCCGCAGGCCTTGAGCGACGCCTCACAGGTCAGGACCATCGGATCGAGGACAATCACCTCGTCACCTGCGGCCAGCAGGCACATCGACGTGACAAACAAGGCGTTCTGCGCCCCGTCCAGCGTGATCACGCTCGCGGTCTTCGGCTCTCGATTGAGCTGCTTGCCGTAGTGGTCGGCAAGCGCTTCGCGCAAGGCAAGTCGGTCGGTAGATTCGCTGTTGTGTGTGTCACCTTCAGCAGGCACATCAAGAGCGGCATCGGTGATGAAATCCGCGGTGCCAACACCGGGCGTCCGCTCAACAAAGGGTGAAAACCGCATGCCAGTGCCTCGTTCAATATGAAGAAACGCAAGCCCGCAACCAGCCGGGAGAGAAGGTGGAACGAACATAGTCCAAGCTGAACACTCGTTCAACAGAAAACTGTCGAGGGTTCGCGTTCAGCGTAAACAGGTCGTTTTTGCGACAGTCGCGACGTTTTTGCGTACCGACTCTCCAGGCCCATGCAGAAGGCATACAGACGGCTATGCTGCTGTGATGTCCTTTGGTTGGAAAACACCCAATGCAATCAGGTACATCCACACGGATGCGGCATGGTCGACTGCTGCTGCTTGGGGTAGCGGTCCTTGGCGGGTGCGTTCGGCTGGGTCCGGACTTCCAGCCGCCCGGCGAACCCTGGGTCGACCACTGGAACACCCCGGCCCTTGAACACGCCAGTCAACGCGCGCAGTACCCGGACATCCGCCAGTGGTGGCAGATCTTCGCCGACCCGGTGCTCGACCGCCTGATTGCCGAGTCGGACGCGCACAACTCCAGCCTGAAGATCGCCGGCCTGCGGGTGATGGAAGCCCGCGCACAATTGGGCATCGCCGAGAGCGGGCGCTACCCGCAGCTGCAACAGATCGCCGCTGACAGCGTGTACATCGACCGCCATCAGTCCGGCGGGGATAACCCGGTGGACAGCCATTTATGGCAACACAGCGCCGGGTTCGATGTCGGTTGGGAGCTGGACTTCTGGGGTCGCTTCGCCCGTGCCATCGAGGCCGCCGATGCCAGCTATTTCGCGTCTGAAGCCAACTACGACGACGTGCTGGTCCTGCTGCGGGCGCAAGTCGCCGACAGCTATTTTTTCCTGCGCACCACCGAGGCGCGCCTGCGCGTCGCCAATGCAAACGCCAAGCAGCAACATCGCAACTACGAGATCACCGAGAAGCTGTTCAACAGCGGCCAGACCGCCGAACTCGACCTGCAACAAGCCAAGACCCAATACCTGGGCACGTTGAGCACCATCCCCCTTCTGGAAGATCAGCTCCATCGCACCCGCAATGCGTTGGCCGTGTTGATCGGCCAGGCACCCGGTGCGCTGCCACTGGTGGTCGACAACACCCGGTTGATCCCGCTGGTGGATCGCGCCGTGCTGCAGGATGTGCCGGCCAACCTGCTGCTGCGCCGGCCCGATGTGCGCGCCGCCGAGCTGAATGTCGCGGCGCAGTCGGCGCTGGTCGGGGTGGCCGAAACCGATTACTACCCGGCCCTGACGTTGCTGGGCAGCATCGTCTGGTCCACCGATTCCTTGAGCGCAACCTCGCGCAGCCTCGACCTGATTGGCGGGCCGAGCCTGCGCTGGAACGTGTTCGACTATGGCCGCATCGCCAACAACATACGCGTGCAGGATGCGCGCTTGCAGCAGTTGATCGAAGCCTATCGCGACAAGGTTCGCCAGGCTGCACGCGAAGCGGATGACGCCGCCAACGGCCTGACCCGCTCCCTGCAGCGCGAACGCATCCTGCGCGAGGCCGAAAGCGCCGCACAACGTTCGCTGGCCCTGGCCAACACGCTGTACCGCGAAGGTTACTCGGACTTCCAGCGGGTGCTGGACGCCCAGCGCGCGCTGCTCGAACTCCAGGACAATTACCTGGTCAGCCGTGGCGATGCGGTGAGCAATGTGATTGCCCTGTACAAGGCGTTGGGCGGCGGTTGGTACAGCGCCCAGCCCAGGGTCGATGCCGCCACGCGCCAGCAAATGGAACAACGGACTGACTGGGGCGACCTGCTCAACGATCCACCGGCTGAGCAGCCTGCCTCCCCCTTGCCCAATCAGGTGAAAAAACCATGACTGAAGCCGCGCCCTCCCCTCAGCCAGCGCAGCCTGCCGCCGATCCCGCGAAAAAAGGCATCAAGTGGGTGTTACTGCTGATCGTTTTCAGCCTGGCCTGGTACCTGTTGGCTGACCGTTTCACACCGTACACCCAGCAGGCACGGATGGGCGCGTTCGTGATTCCGGTGGCGGCGGAAGTCGCCGGCCGGGTGATCCGCGTCAATGTGCGCAATAACCAGGACGTGAAGGCTGGCGAGGTGATTTTCGAGGTGGACCCGCAGCCCTACCAGATCGCCGTTGACCGTGCGCGTGCCGATCTGGAATCGACTCGCCGGCAGATCGGCGCCAGCACCGCCGGTATCGCCTCGGCCCAAGCCAGCCTGCGCGCGGCACAAGCCAACGAACTCAAGGCAAAACAGGATAACCAGCGGTTGGAAGGCTTGTACCGTGAAGACCCCGGGACCGTTTCCGTGCGCCTGCTGGAGGTTTCCCGCGCCGCCCGCGAAGCGGCGACCAGCCAGGTCGCCGCTGCCCGCGCTGAAGTCCAGCGTGCGAAGGAGCAGGAAGGTGGCAAAGAGGAAGACAACGCCCTGCTGCGCAGCGCCGCCACCGCCCTGTCAAAAGCCGAACTGGATCTTTCCAACACGCAGATCCGCGCCCGTTCGGCCGGGTTGATCACCGACCTGCGCACCGACGTCGGCCAGTTCGCCGCGGCCGGCAACCCGGTCATGACCCTGATTGCAATCCACGATGTCTGGATCAGCGCCGACATGACCGAGAACAACCTCGCCCTGGTCAGGCCCGAGACCCCGGTGTCCATTGCCCTCGATGCGCTGCCCGGCGAAGTGTTCCAGGGCCGGGTGCGCAGCGTCGGCTACGGCGTCAGCGTGGGCACCCCGGCTGCGCCCGGCAGCCTGCCGACGGTGCAGAACAGCCGTGACTGGCTGCGCCCCGCCCAGCGTTTTCCGGTGATCATCGAGTTCTCGGCCGAATCCTTGTCGATGCTCAAGGACAACCGCGCGATCCGCTCCGGTGGCCAGGCCGAAGTCATGGCCTTCCCTACCGAAGGCAACGTGCTCAATCCACTGGGCCGGTTGTTCCTGTGGCTGATGAGCTGGCTGTCGTATGCCTACTAAGCGTTCGCCGAGGGTGCAGCGCGCGCTGCGCCTGGCCAGTGGCACTGCGCTGTGCCTGGCAGTGAGTTTTGGCCTGGGGATGCCGATCCCGTTCCTGGCGCCGGTGCTGGGAGCCTTGTTGCTGGTCAGCATCAATCGTCCGCTGCCATTCAAGGCCACCCTGGTGCTGGCGCTGACCGCCATGCTGACCACCGGCATCGGCCTGCTGCTGATCCCGCTGCTGCGTTACTACGCCTTCAGCGGCGTGCTGCTGATCGGCCTCGGCCTGCTGATGGTTTTCCGGTATGGCCAACGGGGCGGCAACAACCTGGTGGTGACCTTCCTGGTGATCGGCCTGACCATGATCCCCGCGGCCGGCGTCGCCGACTTCGGCCTGGCGGCGACGGTGATCAAGGCGCTGACCAGCGGCTTGCTCCTGGCGGTCCTGATCGGCCGAGTCAGTCACTGGCTATTCCCCGAACCGGCCAATACCCCGACGCCCCCCACCCGCCCCGGCTCTATCCACCGAAAACGTCGACCGGGTGGCGTTGCGCGCAACCCTGATCGTAATGCCGACGTTTCTGCTGGCCCTGATCGACCCCGCCAGCTACATGCCGATCGTGCTCAAGGCCGTGAGCCTGGGACAGCAGAGCTCCACCACCAACGCCCGCGACGCCGCCCGCGAGCTGATAGGCTCGACCTTGCTCGGCGGCCTGTTGGCCATTGCGTTCTGGAGCGCACTGACGGTCTTTGTGCACCTGTGGATGTTCTTCCTGTGGATGCTGCTGTTCGCCCTGATCCTGGCGCGCAAGCTCTATGGCCTGAGCCCGGGGCGGTTCAGTCCGGGTTTCTGGCTCAACACCTTGGTCACCCTGATTATCCTGCTCGGGCAATCGGTGCAGGACAGCCTGGCGGGCAAGGACGTCTACACCGCTTTTGCGGTGCGCATGGGGCTGTTCATCGCCGTGACGCTGTATGCCTGCCTGATGGTGTATTTGCTGGATCAGCGGCAAAACACCAGCCTCGCCTCTACAGATTTAGTTTGATCATGGATTAACCTGATACCCCTTGCCCTGCAAGCAACTGGTATACGCCGTCGAAGTGGTCGCGGCGTTGGTTTTCTCCTGCTCCCGGCGCTCCTGGCGCTGGCGCGAACCGCCGACCACAACACCTGCCGCCGCCGTTTGCTTGGCGCGGTCCTGTCGGTAGTCCTGCTTGTTATCGTCATCGACACGATCATAAAACTCGTCATGCTGACGCCCGCGCACCTGGGCCCCGGCCGCACCGGCCGCAGCGCCCACCGCGGCGCCCTTCAACCGTCCGCCCGACGGTGTCGACGTGGTCGATGCACTACTGGCGGCGATGCTGTTGCATTCATTGATATCCAGTTGGGTCTGTTGCGAAGTCTGGCCCTTCAGCGGTACTACCGTCTGGGCCCAGCCCTGGGCACTGACAAACGCCAGTGCGACGCACAGGCCGATGGGTGACAACCTTTTCATGATGATCTCCTGATGGGCATGATTCACCCGAAAGAGTGTAGTTCAGCCCTCCTCGCCTAACTGCTCCAGTTCGGGGGGGTTAAGGAATTCGAGGTTTGGGGGAGTCAAGCGCTCGTTCGGGTGGCTGAAGGAGAACCGCCATATTGTTACGCGCATCGACTAACTCCTACATTATCCAACCAGACAGTTGAATCGAGCACGTATTCTGTAGGATTTATCTCTCCCGGCAAGTGGAAAACGGAATGAAAAAGCAGGACGAATCTGACTTAACAATTTCTCTACAGTCGTGAATAGTAGCCCCAGCCTACGAACAATTAAGTTGCTAAGGGGACCATTATGAACAGCACCGATCTACTTTCCCTAAAAAACCACATACGCACCGTTATCCGTGGCAGCGAAACAATCGAAGACTTATGGATCACATGCCTTGAAGTGATAAAAAAAATGAATTTTGAGTATTTCTCCTACCGTATTCAGCATCCGACCCCTTTTTCAAACCCAAAAACGTATACTTATGGCAATTATCCCCTTGATACATCATGCATTTTTACTAGAAATATCCATCAGAGAACTATAGGGCAATTCCAAGTCAGCCCAGAACACTTAGCAAGCCTTAGCCAAACACCAAATCAAAAAGTAAAACATACGATAAATCTAAATGATTCGATTTTCTTCATGACTCAATCAACTCAAAGAGCAGAAGGTGTACGAGAGAATTTTCTTTTAGCAAGAGCAAATCATGAAATTGAAAGCCTCGAACTAAAAATCTCACGCACACTAACAAAAATCATGACAGAAGAAATGTATAATAAGCTTTTCTTGCACAATAAACCTATTCCACAAAAACCAATTTTATCACCAAGAGAGAGAGAAATACTACTCTGGGGTGCAGATGGGAAAACTTCAGAGGAAATCGCAACAATCCTCGGGCTTTCGCAAGACTCGATAAACTTCCACCATAAAACAATACAAAAGAAGTTGGGCACAACCAACAGAGCACAGGCCATTGCCCATGCAATAGTCAAAGGCTACATATGAGACGTGCAAGCTGAAGTTCATGTAAAAATGAACATAGCTTCAGTGTGATTAAGGCAATACCATGAGTACATAGCCTTATAGCTACTATAAAATCAATTCGGTGACTCCAGATTTAAAATCACTGTAATCCAGAATATCAATGGATGGTTGCACCGGCACTCAGGTTCATTATCGTCCCAGTCATTGCAGTGCAATGTTCAAGAAAAATCACCGCCTGCGCAATCTCTTCTGGCTTTACCCAGCGATTGAGTGCGCTATTTTTTGCTGCCAAGGCGATCAACTCCTTCACATCAGTGCCCGTTTTGTTCGATCTTGTTTTCAGGCTCTTTTCTTCTCCGGGTGTCATGACATCCCCAGGAGCGATGCAGTTTATCCTGATCGTCTGGCCACACTCCCAAGCCAAGGGACCGATGATGGCGTGCAATGCACCTTTGGCGGCAGTGTATAGGGAGTTGCCTGTCTGCTTTGCACCGGGCAAAGCTGCCTGTGAACCGATGAAAACGATATGTCCTGCCCTTTGTTCCTCCTGCCACCGGCGTATAGCCAGCCGTGCCAATAAGAGAGGGCTGAATACATTAAGCGCAAAGATCGCCTGCAGTCCGGGTAAATGAGTGTTTATGAACTCATCATCAACACAGGCTCCTGCATTTAAAACGAGCAGATCGGGCATACCTTTGATTTTTTCAGCCGCTTGCCAAACCTGCTCTATCTTCTTTGTTTTATAAAGATCGCAGGCAACATCTCCGCCACCCCGCTGCAAGGTAACAACTGCATATCCTGCCTCCCTGAGCGCGTCAGCAATAGCCCGACCAATGCCATAGCTGGCGCCCGTCACCCATGCTGTTTTACTCTCCAGAGACCTCATCGGACGTCTCCTTGTCGTACTCTAATACAGCAGAAGCGATTCTCTGCGCTTCAACGAAAGGTGTGGATTTGCCGTTTATCGTAGGGACATACCAGTTGTAGTAGGTGCTGCCCTCGCTCATGACCCCTGTAATGAACAAATGTTCTTGTACTACACCATGCGTCGACACGGCCTTTGATTCAGCATTCACGGCGAACCCTGGTGTCGCGAGCCAATCAATATAACGAGCATGAATTCGCCCTCCGTCAACCAGTGCGCCCAGTAACACAGAGGTGTTTTTCTGCAACGTCGGTTGAGAGGTATAGCCTTGCAGAAGGTGATTGAGATCAAAAGATACTGGGGTGTCAAATACGGTTGACTTCACATTCCAGCATCGCCTCTTTGGCGCCCATTGCAATTCGGGAGCGGGACCGAGTGGCGTTGAAACAATCCCCGCATGGAGCAACATTAACAACTCTTCATGGCGGTCATGCTGCGGACCGATTGCAGTGCGATTAATTGCTGAAGCAAAGTGGTTGTAGAACCAACTATGGGAGGATGGCGTCAGTCCCCCGTAATTCACAACGGTCCTGATGGAATCCCTTGCGCTCATCAAGACTTCAACTGCACGTTTCATGGCACTTCCTGATAGCCCCAAATGAGCCTCATACAGATCTTGTTTTACGAATTCAACGACCGAAGCACTGTATTCCTCGCTGTTTTTTTATGACAAATCAGGCCAAAGCAAGCCATTCATCAACTCCATGGAGGCCTGCGTCGGCACCTCCCGGTCCAGCATGGCTTGTGCAACATCCTGGGCGAGCAGCGGATAAATTTCCGTCATGAAGTTGATAGCTGCCTGCCCCCGCTGCTTGCGCAACGCCATTGCGGCTTGCTCATTGAAGTGGAGCGTCGGAGCAAAGGCAGCGCGACCATCATCGACAGGACGTGCCCGTGAGGGCAGTCCGCTACGAGAGAAAAGGATGATATTTGGCTCGTTACCTGACGGCTTATAGACGCCATCGGAAAAAACACCTCCCCTACCCCGGGTCAATTCAGCGATAGCATCCATGGCCGTCAAACCAAAACCTTGTATCCCGACAGTGCTGCCTGCAGGGATGTTCAGGCTACTGAGTTCAGCGGTGTAGATATCAGCGATCGTTTCTTGGCTGTTGGCCACTGGAAACATATGACCGATAGCAACCACTACATGGTCACTGACAATCTTGCGCCGCGTAAGCAAACAGGTGACTTCTTTCCGCCCGGCCTGTTGTATATCGATAGCCTCGTCTTCGATATATTCCACTTGGCAATTCAACGGACAACGTTCCAACAAGTGCAGATACAGCTCATGGCAGTAAGCCCCAAACAGGCGTCTGGGCACGTAAGAGCCGGCATCCGCCGCGATCCCATTTTGCTTCAGCCAGGGCAAGAAATCCGCAAACGTGCCTTTGAGCAATGATGGCTGAAATTCACCCCCGGGGATCAGGGTCAATAAGCCTGCCACAGTATTCAGAAGAAACCTGTCGGAGAGGGACTGCCCATGAACGCCCCGCCCCGGCATGCCTTTATTAACGACAACGATCTGTACCTGTTGCTCAGGCTGTTGCGCGGCCAGCGACAAAATACGCTCCAGCACGCAAAGCCCTCGAGGACCCAGTCCGATAATGGTGATACTCACGGCTTTCATGGCATGTGACCTTATGAGTGACGTTAAAACGCGTCGGATGTCGGTGCCTGGCGAGCGGAGAGGACCTTACGCGGCTGAGCAACCAATGTTCTCAAGGCCTGGGCAATGGTTTGCGCCGCGTCGGCGCCTCCCAGCAAAACCCAGTTTGGCAGCGTGATGTGATGACGCCTTGCTGAGTCAGCTTGGGGTAGTTGATAACGCGTCGGCTCGAAATCGCCCTTATTGCTAAAGTTCTTTATTCTTGGGCTCGAGAGTGGGTTGTACAACGTGAATGAACGAGCCCCATGAAAGACAGGACACCGTTTCCCCCTTACGATAAGGGATAGGCAAACGGTTATGTTTATGACTAACAGCAACGATAAGAGTGGGGAGCTTTTGGGCCAGGAGCGGCGGCGCCGCTGGAGCCCGGAGCAGAAGCTGGCGATGGTTCGCGAGAGCCTTGAGCCAGGACAAAGTGTGTCGGTCGTCGCTCGGCGCAACGGCATCAATGCCAACCAGTTGTTCCTGTGGCGCAAGCTCTATCAGGACGGCAGCCTGTCGGCGGTCAGTGCTGGTGAAGCCGTGGTGCCGGCCTCTGAGCTGAGCGATGCACTCAAGCAGATCCGTGAACTGCAACGGATGCTGGGCAAGAAGACGATGGAAGCAGAAATCCTCAAAGAGGCCGTGGAGATCGCCCGGTCGCGAAAATGGATTGCGCACTCACCCTTGTTGCCGGGGGACGACCAGTGAAGCTGGTCAGCGAATGTCTCGGTGTGGCGCGCTCGCAATTAACGGTTCGAATCAAGCAATCGGTATCGCCCAAGACACGGCGAAGCAGGCCTGTGAACGATGTAGAGCTGGTCGCTGAAATCCAGCAAGAGGTCAGCGAACTGCCCAGCTATGGATACCGTCGCGTCTGGGGACTGCTGCGTCGCGCACGTGAAAAGCGGTCGCTGCCCGCGATCAACGTGAAACGGGTTTACCGGGTCATGCGTGATCACAATCTGCTGCTTGAACGCCGGATCAAACAGCCCGGCGTGCCGCGTCGGCACGAAGGCCGTATTGCGGTGGAAACCAGCGATACGCGTTGGTGCTCGGACGGCTTTGAGTTCCGTTGTGAGGACGGCGCCAAACTGAGCGTGACCTTCGCCCTCGATTGCTGTGATCGCGAAGCCATCGGCTGGGTTGCGAGCCCGACCGGGTACAGCGGCGATGATATTCGCGACCTGATGTTGGAAAGCGTGGAGAAGCGTTTTGGTGATCGACTGCCCGCCACGCCAGTTCAATGGCTAAGCGACAACGGCTCGGCGTACACCGCTGAACAGACACGCCTGTTTGCTCGACAGATCGGCTTGCAGCCATTGACCACACCGGTGCGCAGCCCGCAGAGCAACGGCATGGCCGAGAGCTTCGTGAAGACGATCAAGCGGGATTATGTGGCGCACATGCCCAAGCCAGATCGAGAAACGGCGCTACGTAACCTGGCAATTGCCTTTGAGCATTACAACGAGCAGCATCCGCACAGCGCTTTGAACTATCGCTCACCGAGGGAGTTCAGGCGCTTGGCAGCTGCATCAATTTAACGGGGAGTTGGTGTCCGGTTTTGTAGGGGCAAGTCCAGTGAACTTATTCATCGGTTGATAAAGCGGGCTGACTTGAACATTCAACTCTTCGGTCATTGCCTGGGCCAAGGCGTCTATCGTGCATCCAGGAAAGTACTTTTCGAGCCCTACTTTCATTACCAGGTTGTAATAGGTACACCGTGTATTACGTGGATCACGTCGCAAGAAGGTGACGAAGTCCCCCTCTCCTTCGAACAACGCCTGCAAGGTCTCTGCGCACTCTTCACGCTGCGCATTCTGCCGATCCAGGTGCTGCAGCCGGTCGAGCAATATGGCGGATTGAAATTCCGTGAGGCAAAAATTCTGCCCTTGAACCGTTCCTCGCTCTACCAGTTCCAAACGTCTCACTCCAGGCGCCCCCGAAAACAGCCGGCCGTCAGCCCTCAGTTGCTCAAGCTTCTGCGCCAGTACGGGATCCGATGTCACAACGGCTCCCCCCTCTCCTGAGGTCAGCACCTTGGCTTGTTGCATGCTGAAACATCCCAGGGCACCAAATGCCCCTACCTTACGGCCACGCCACATTGCCCCGTGAGCCTGCGAGCAATCCTCAATCAGCGGGATTGTGTAACGCTCGCAAATGTCCAGGAACGCGTCGATGTCCGCCGTTCGGCAGTAGGGATGTACGAGTAAGATCGCCTTTGTTTTCGCGTTAATCCGTGATTCGGCCGCTTGCGGTGACATCGCCATGGACTCGGGATCAATATCAACCAGCACCGGGACTGCGCCCACGCTGCAGGTAGCGGAAGCGCAGGCAACCCAGGTCAGGCCAGGGACCAATACTTCGTCACCCGCCCCTACGCCCAATGCCAGCAGGGAAATCGTCAGCGCAGAGGTTCCGCTAGTGACAGGCGTGCAATATCGAGTGCCGCAGTACTCGGCAAAAGCCCTTGCAAATCGTCTCTCATAGGCCTCCTGGCCGCTATAAGCTCCACTTATCGTCCACCGTGTCGATTCCAGCACCTCTGTAATCACTTTCAGAGTACCGCTGTCGTGGGAAGGCCATTTTGGCCAAGCCTGCGTTGTCACAGGTGTGTTGGAGCCAATTGAAGTTGTCGTATCAGTAGTATGAATATTCATGACTGTTTCCTGATGACAGGTTGTGGTTTGGATAAAAGAAATGGTTCAAGAAATCAGATCCCAAAAGGGTTCGGAGCGATCGGACTTACCCGGTGTGGTATGGGCACGATTGGTACAGTTTGTGCACATCTCGCACGCACCTTTTCGATTGCCGATTTCCAACTCTCCTCGAATACGCGAGTAGTTATCACTGTTCCAAATCTCGGCAATGGACTGGTCGCATATATTGCCCATGACATGGCTTCGATAAGCGTCCTCGTAACACAGAACAACATCTCCAGTGATCGTGACGATCAACATTTCGGTAGGGGCAAAACACCGTTGAGAGATGTCCAGTTCCGTGGCTTTGGGCAGCTCCATCATTTTTCCGCCACGATTGGTCAGCACCAGATCGTCAGAGAACTGGACAACTTGTTTGGGCCTGGGTGGGTGTGATTTTCCGCTGTGGGAAGTGATAACTATCATTTGCATGCCGGCATCGACCAGCGAGTCATACCGCTGCTGAGTAAGCAAATCACCGTTTGTAAACAGTACAGGGCGGCATTTTGGCACCGCCTGTAAAATACGCCTGACAATATCTTCCAAACCCGGATGTATTAACGGCTCATTATATAAATGAAATGAGATTCTCCCATCGAAGTCTATTGCCTCCAGCCGAAAAATAAACGACGACAGCACATTCTCCTGAATTAATCGGGGCACATGAGGGAGAGGCATAATCGACACAGGACAATAGCTGCACTTTCGATTGCACCGAGAATTGATTTCAATTTCAACATTCAAAAGCTTCATAAACCTTGCCTCGCAATGTTTAAATGACAGGATTTACTACGACCCTGGAGATGCCTCATCCTTTGACGATGGTTTCGATAGTGCGACAAATCGCCAATACATGCTGATGATCAATAGCCGGGGAGCACAACATTTCAATACCGACCGGTAACGCGTCTGGGCCCATCACGGAGAAATTCATTGCGACAGTTTTAGCGCAAGTGGCAACCGAAACATGGCGGGCCAGCACCAACTGATCAGTTGAAAATTCATTTCGATGATTTATCGCAGGCGGTGTTATTCCCACAGTGGGATGTATTAGCACTTGGCACTTACTTGTATTGAAATAATCCACAACGTCTTGCTTTATTTTCCCCGCGACCGCCTGAGCGCGTTCATACACGGGTAAGCTTGGTCTGCCTGGTGGAAAAGCCAGCACCTTGATTTTATTGGCTGCCGAGGTATCACGATTTTGAAGTAGATCTTCCAGTGTCGCGGGCCCCTGTGATCGAGAACCGAGATAACGATTAAACGCTGTTAACAACTCATGGTTGACGATCGTTGCTAATGCATGGGCAGCCAATTCGAATGAAGCAGGCACCTCTTGCATGACAATATGGGCACCTGCGGCGGAAAGTTTAAATATTGCCTCGTACATGCTCTCTTCAATACTCGGCATCAATGCCGCCAGAGAAAAGTTTGCCGCAACAGCAATATGCAAATTGATAGGCTCTACGGCGGGCAATTCTTCGTACTCATGGATGAGACTGTCCAACAACGAAATATCGTCAAGGGTGTTGGCGATCAGCCCTAACTGATCGTAACCGGAAGATGTCAGCGGACAAACTCCATCTGTGGCAAACCCTGGGTGAGGTGCTCGATAAGCAGAAACGCCACAGAACGCCGCCGGAATACGTAAAGAACCCACTGTATCTTCGCCGACGGCGAAATAGGCAGCACCGCCCGCTACTCCTGCCGCGCATCCGCCGCTGCTGCCACCCGGCGAGTGATGAGGGTAAGCAGGATTGACCACGCGCCCGAAGTAGGGGTTATCGGATGACCAGCCATAACTCATTTCATCCAGATTAGCTTTGCCGATACACATGGCACCCAGGGATCTCAAGCGGGCAACCAATGAATTATCAACTGACGGGTAATTGCTGTTCAGGGCTAGAGTACCGTTAGTTGTCGGGAACCCAGCCACGTCAATGCTATCCTTGACAATATAATTTATGCCGGACAGTACTCCGCCCCAACGTTTCAACGCTGCATGAACAGGAAAATCACTTTCCGGCCCAACAGGTATCCGATTGACAAAGACGTGATAGTTGTCCGCCCAGTCGATCTCTTTATAAAACGGATGCGATGCACCCATTCTGATTGACGCCGATTGCTCCAACGTTTGGCGCAGATTTTTCTTGCTAAACATTTGCTACATCCTCTGATATTTACCCTTGCGTACCGGAAATACATGAGCGCAGAAAAGCGATATCGGCGTTCATCTCCTCCATGGAAAGTTTGGAGTAGTCATTTTCAAGGATGTAGGCTTCACAAAATCCCAGTTGCTCTATTCGTTCAATAATGGCAGAAACATTTCCTTCGCCATGCCCCAGGAGGGCATTATCATAACCGGGCAACACACCATCCTTTACATGGACTTGGGAGAGTAAGTAGGGATGAACTGAAGAAATAATCTCTTCAACTGAGTGGCCCCAGCGAAGTGGATTAAAGATATCCAGAAGCACTCTGAAACTGGGTTCGCCAACCTGACACACCAGCGCTAACTGTTTTTCCGCCGACAAACTGTTTTCACTGGCAATCAAGACCGAGTGTCGTTGCGCCGCCTGACATAATTCTTTGAAGAACGTTGCCGTTTCGGCAAGGTCATCAGCCCCCACTATTTCATTTTTATTGAAGCTTGGGATATACACGACGGGTACATCCAAAAACTCTGCTGCGCGGACAACATGTAGGCAGAATTGAAAAAATTCAGTTCTGAATTTTTTCCCGACATAACTATTCAGGCCAAAATCCTCAACTAGGTTCAATCCTATGGCACTGATTTTTTGACGACTATCGCTACACCCCAGACATTGACGTAGTTGTTGCTCATTGGCGAAACGGCACTCCCTCAACATACGCATTTGGGTGAGCGTCTGGATGCCCACGTGCATCATCATTCCGTCAGGCAACGTGCCAGGCAGGCCGGATTCGGGCAAGCTCCAGGCCGCGCAACCGACATTAGTCATCGTAGGATTCCAGGTAAGTAACCGCCTGCTGTAACTGCCCACAAGAAAGCTCACGCCAGTGTTCAATATAAGCAACCGTGCCAATCGTTACAGGGATAACCAGGTTCAGCGCTCCGGCACGATGCGCAACAATCGCCACTAAGGATTCATACAGGGCTGCTGTCTCGACCTCTCCGGGGACGGTCACTCTCAAGCCTGCACTTTTCAGCGTATTAACAATGACATGGCAGGTATCCCACGCCAGCAGATTGCGTTGGGCACTGATGACGGCAGATAAGGCAATATCGATAGCCACGGCTTCACCATGACTCACTTTATAGTTCGTCGCCGATTCAATGTGAGGGCTAAAGGTATGACCAAAATCGACATACCGCTGATAACTATCAAGCTCATACAAATTCTCAGACAATTCCGTCAGCATGCCAGCCACAGAGCGGTCAATAATCTCCCAGCCGATTGCGCCTTGGAGATTCTCCTCATTTATATGAGCCGAGACGTTGACCAGTTGCCTGAAAAGTACCGCATCCTTGATGACCGCTATCTTGATCGCTTCCGCAAAACCGGATCTTAAATGCTCTACGGCGAGGGTCTTTAAAAAACAAGGGCAAACAAAGGTATACTCCGCCGGGTAAAATGACCTCAGGACATTTTTTTTACCCTCATAGTTAATTCCGTTCTTTATGCCGACCGCAGCATCAATCATGCCAATGAGTGTGGTCGGAACCTTTATGCACTTTACACCGCGCCTGTATATCGATGCTGCAAACCCGACAATGTCCAGACATACGCCGCCACCGACGGCAATAATCTGGCCATTTCTTGGCAAGTTGACTTCCTTCGCCAGGCGACACACTTCCAGCGACATCTCAATTTCTTTATTTTCCTCGGTTACGGCAAGCTCAAAAAAATTGACACGCTCGCCTCCTTTCAACAGAGAGAACTTTCTGCGAATCGCTTCTCCATATAGAGCATTTACGGTCGGGGTGTAAATGACCATGGCAGAGCCGGTGTCGACGGTAGATTCCAGCAAATCAGAGTTTTCTGAAAATATATTGTCAGAAAGCAAAATTTTGTACTCTCTTAATAGAGTGGTACGGATTGCGTAGCGATGATCGCTCTGTTTTAGCTCAGATGCTGAACGCCACCTGTTTGAAAAACCCATTAAGCTGCTCATGATTCACGTCCCTCTTTGTTCATTAACAAAGTATCAAATCCCAGCGAAGCAGCGGCTACAGGCTCTGGTGTAATCTGCATAAGTCGCTTTATGACAAGGTTCACCGCATAAATGCTAACTATCGCCTGAGATAGAAATGCAAAATTCGAGAGTAAGCATAACCATTGAAGGGTGACTTTGTTCAGGTTAACCAGGAATAACAGAGGGATGACAAATGTTGCCAAGCGAGTACAAATTGCCAGCAGCGACCAGATCGTTCGCCCAGACGCCTGCAATATTGAGCCATTGATATGTATTAGGCCTGACGTCACAAAGTTCAACGACATGCATACCAGGAAGTAGGCGGCCTTACCTTCTACTTGGCTGTCGTTGGAAAAAAAAGACACCATGGAGCTTCCCCACAAAAAGCACCCTGCCGTCAAGCACAGCATAGTACTCACTACCATCGCCAACGAAACAGCATATATTTTTTTGACTTTTCCAATGTCGTTGGCGCCAAAATAGTATGCAGCTATTGGGACGCATCCATAAGCAACCGAAACGGATGGGATAAAAAGTGCTTGGATTAACATTAACCCAATCCCGACTGCCGCCTGCACTTGCGCGCCCAGTTTTGCAGCTGCCCAATACATCAGTCCGGTGTACACATAAATCACAAACGTTTCCAATCCTGCTGGCAGGCCGACTGTGATGATTCGTCGTGCGATAATGCTTTCCCAGCGAAACGTTATTCTCGGTTGTGCAAAATGACGATAACAATCAACGGCTCTATATAGGATAATCGCCGCTGTAACCGAGGTTGCCAGGGTTGTAGCCAATCCAGCGCCCAACGTGCCATGCCCCGTGACACCCGGTACACCGAAGATCAGTACCGGCGCCAAAACCAAGTTGATTGGAACGGAAATACATTGAGCAACCAACGGCCCATAGGGCTCGCCAGCTGCACGCAGCCCGAACGTTCCCACGGTGATAATAATTTGCAGCGCTAATCCAGGCATATAGCCATATAAATAGGATTCGCCCATCTCTTGTGCGGCCTCACCCGAGGCTAACACTGACAAGGCGCGCCCGCCGCCCATATAGCCCACAACGACAACACATATGCTGCAGGCGATAGCCATCAGCCCTGCATGAATAAAAAATATACGCGCCTGTGCATACTTCCCCGCCCCCAACGCCTGTCCAATCAAGGACACAACACCTATCCCCAGTAGTTGGCCAAGCATGCCGGTAAGCAAAGCAGCGGTGGCTGTTGAGGTGACCCCTGCTATAGCATCAGCGCCCAACCGACTGACAAAGAATAAATCAATAACCAGATATAGGGATTGAATAACAATTCCCACCCCGATGGGAATTGACATGCGCGAAATACTCTTTGCGACCTTTATATAATCAGCAAACATAGCCTTTCACTCTAACGGCATTACTGCGCTACGCAGGAGTGCCTTGCTGCAGTGCGAATGGACAGCAGAATAGTACCTGTGTGGAGGCGTGCAACTACCAATTTTGGTAGTTGCACATTGATTTTGCAGTCAGCAGGATAACTGCGAGCCATCGTTCATCTGCCTGCCGAGGGAAAAGTTTGATATGAACAATTGTACTTACGACAGTATTATAAACATGATCCTATACCACGTAAGCGCTTCCCCTGATCGCGTCGCCGTTAAATGCGGGGCACAGCGGTTAACCTATCGACAACTGAACGAACAATCGGATCGAGTGGCTGCGTATCTGGAGCAAAAGGGTGCCGTAAGCCACGGCATTATCGCTGTTGCCATGGAGAGAACAGTCCAACTGGTAAGCGTCTGCCTGGGAATCATGAAGCATGGCAGTGCCTATCTTCCAATAGACATCGAATACCCCGAGGAAAGAATCCAGAGCTTGTTGAATAACGCCAAGATAGAGCATATTTTTTGCGACGCCCCTGTATCTATTCCTCAGCAATTTTCTGAGGGGATCATAAATCCGCAAGACATTATCAATAGTTGCTATCAACGGAAAAGTTCGAATCTGCCAAATAAGGAGACGCCGGCTTACTGCATTTATACGTCTGGCTCGACAGGCGAACCTAAAGGCGTGCTAATAAGCCATGATGGGCTATTGAATCATACTCAATGGTTTATAGATGAATTTGGCGTTACCGAAGCTGACGTTCTATTGCAACGAACCTCTATCGCTTTTGACGCGTCTGTATGGGAGCTATGGACTGGGCTGGCGGCTGGCGCCTGTACGGTCATCCTCCCTACGGCTTATGCTAAACATCCGCTTGGCATACTGTTGACACTGCAACAAGAGCACATATCGATTGCGCAATTTGTTCCTACACTGTTACGTGAATTAGTGCGATTAAGGCAATTCGAGCATATGCCCTGCCGCTTGGTATTTTGCGGCGGCGAGTCATTAACCTGGGAGTTGGTCGATCAGTTCTTTTCAAAGACTCGAAGTCAGCTGGTCAATCTCTATGGGCCTACCGAGACGACCATTGACGTGACTTTTTGGCGCGTGGAACAGGGTGGCGGCAGAGATTTGCCTCCGCCCATTGGTAAACCCATTCGCGGAATGCAAGTTTATTTGCTGGATGAACACGGTGCTCCCGTCAAACAGGAGCAAGAGGGCGAAATAGCGATCGCTGGTCCAGGCGTAGCGATAGGGTATGTGAATACGCCTAGCGAGAACGCGCTGCGTTTTTCGACGCTCAACGTCGATGGAAAGCCAGTACGGATCTATAAAACAGGGGACATCGGGATTGTTTCAGCCTCCGGAGAACTCTCCTTCTTGGGCCGGCGAGACAGCCAGCACAAGGTGAATGGGCACAGAGTCGAGCTATTGGCCATTGAGCAAGTCGTCCAACAAACACCTGGAGTGCATTGCGCCGCCGTCTATCTCGACATCCTCGCCAGCGGAGAAAAACAGATTTGTGCGTGTTACGTAGTTGAGGCCAATGTTGAGACTCACTTGCTTGAGCAAAGGATCAAACAGGCAGTCTCAGCCCAACTCCCCGCCTATATGCACCCCAGCCAGCTGTATTCGCTTGCCAATCTGCCTCTTTTGCCTAACGGCAAGGTCAATCACAACGCGCTGCGTGAGATGAATGCAAATCCCAGTGTCATCACGCCGTCAGTCGCCGGCGACGCTTCGACATTGGATCGATTACAAGCTATCTGGAAGGAAATCCTCAGCCATCAGGCGATCTCGGCCGACAGCCATTTTTTTGAATGCGGCGCGACTTCCCTTTCGGTGATGATGCTGCTTGGCAGAATTGCCAACCTCTTCAATGTTGACCTTACCCCCAAAGATATTTTCGACCATCCGATACTGGCTCAGCAGGCGGAGTTGCTCAACGGCAGCGCACGCCAGTGTGGTGAAAACAGCCTATTGCTGGACGCCCATGCATGGCGCAAGCGCGAAAGTGAAGATACACCCGGACTAGCCCAACGCGAAATCCTTGAAAAGCCCCCCGAAACCCCAGCCTATCTGGAAAATGTGGTGATGGCGTTTTACATTCGAGGCGAGTGTTCAGTGGCCAGGGTTCGCGAAGCCTTCGGCGCCGTACTTGAACAGCAACCGGCGTTACGTTGCAGTTTCGAATTCAACTCACACGGCCAGTGGCGTCGTTTACAACACGCCTTTGATGAGTTTCCGTTGCCTTTTCACCTGATAAACCTGGCGCTTGATAGCAATATCAGCCGAACCGTGGCCGATCTGATCGTTGAAGAATCATCGACCGCTTTTGACCTGAGGCATCCACTGTTGATTCGGGCAACCTACCTTGAATGCCAAGGGACGGATGACGTGCTGATCATCACCGCCCATCACATTGCATTTGATGGTTGGTCAGGTGCGATTCTGGTGGACCAGCTTTGCGCGCACTATCAGTCGTTACTCGCTACCGGCGTGCCTGACGAAGCCAAATACTGCCTGCAATACGCAGATTATACCGATGCCCAACATCAACGTTTGGCTGAAAACCTGCTGGATAAACATAGCGTTTTTTGGCAAGAGACACTGAAACAGCTGCCCGAACCCTTTCCATTGCGCGGCGCTATTCAGCGGCCCCAGCAATTTACCTATCGCAGTGCCGTTCTACCGCTCAACCTGGATGCGCAATACCCCGCAATCGCGCAATTGTGCAGCCGAACGGGCTTCAGCCTTTATACCGTTATCCTCACTGCGTTCTTGGTTTCTCTCGCCAGAAACACAGGCATGACCGACCTTTACGTACGCTCTCCGGTAGCCAACCGGACCGACGCGGCCCTGGAGCCGGTAGTGGGGTATTTTGTTCACCCCATGGTGATTCGACCCCGGCTTTCTGATTGGTCTCCTTCTCTGCGGCTGTTGGAGCAGGTCAATCATTGTGTGTTGGATGCCTATGGTCACGCCATGCTGCCGCCGCATATTTTTGAGGCCAACTGTTCGCCCCGCGATGTCGCTTACGGCTCCCGATTTCCCTATTGGTATAACCACCATAACTATCCTTCACGGCAGCGCCAATTAGGCACATCACAGCTCCACGGTATCGGGGTTCCGTCGAGCGGGATTAAGACCGATGTTTCGCTTAACACACTACGTACCGAAAGCGGATTGGTCGGTAGTCTTTCCTACTATCGCGACGCCATTCCTGACGATTGCGTGGAAGCCCTGTTGGTCAGCTTCAAGCAGGCATTGAATGAGTTACTTGCCATCGGGAAGTGATAGCAAGTAGTTGTGCAGTGTTAAGGCACACTCTTTACAGGAGACTATCATTGTGATGGACCAGCTCACTCAAACACCTGAAAACAGTGATACATCGTTACTTCTGCATTTAGATGAACTGCCTGAGCTTGTAGAGAAGATAGTGAAATTCAGTGGCCGCTGCGAGGCTGTCCGGCAACTGGGGGGCCTCACGTTCCTGCGAGTGGCCAGCCAATATTTTTCGTTGCAGGTCATTGTTCTGGATTCGACACTCAGAAACGCCACGGCCGAGATTCGCCAGGGAGACATCGTCTCGGTGAGCGGCCTGTTAAGATCAAGGCCGGATGCCCATGAGCGTCCAGCCAGCCCGCGAATAGATCCGAATAAATACGAGGTCGTTCTCCAGCAATTCTCCATCATTCTTCAATCGCAAAAGATTGATCTCTTGACGGAGAAGGATGCAAAAAGTCGGCAATCCCTCAGGCATCGCCATCATCAGGCTAGCCAACTCATATCGTTGGTCAGGCTTCACCTTGAGCAGCAAGGCTTTGTGCAGCTTCAGGCTCCGTTGTCGACGGACTTCCATGAGCAGCAACGAGTACGTGAGTTAACGGCTCTAAGCGATAACTGCTTTTTCAGTTCTCCCCTGTTCAGCGCTTACACGACCGAACAGTTGATGCATGGCACGCAGCGATTTTATTTTTTTGTCGAGGGAGCAGGCGCCCTGCCCGACTTGCTGCATATCGTGATTGCTCATCATGAACCTGGTCTCCACGCGCATGAGGACTTACTGACCGCCATCATTGGACATATTATCGAGCTGCTCGCGCCTGATATTCATTGGGAACCGGATGAGGCCACGGCTCGCTGGCAAGACTTGATTCTTCATACCTTTCCGTCGCTTCGAATAGCCAGCAGTTACACCGGGTCGACAGTCACACTGCCCCTTATCAGCACGAATAATGGCAAACGGATTGCAATACGTCGGTGCCTGCGAGGCGCGCAAGAAGCGTCGGGCAGTATCGCTACTGCCATGAGTTTGGTTCTGGGGCCGCTCAAAGAAGAGCTGGATGCAATCAAAGCCGCTAAGCAGCTCAAGCCACCCGCACAGCAGGTCCTGGCAGACATGGACACTGAAAACGGTACAGCTTACGAAGCTTATTCAAAGCTGGAGTCTGAGCATCAGATGCTATTGGTCGAACGATCCTTACAGGCGTTCAACCCAGCAAAAGACTTTGATGCGGCCCGACTCTCCTCCCTGGCAGCACTGCATTACATGGAACCTGCCCTGCATCACTACGGAATTGATCCGGCCATGGCGCATCGATTTCTCTCGCTCCAGGCCCAGCTACATGGGGACTCCAGCAGTGCTGTTTGCCCCATCGCGTTGTTCCAACTGCTGTGGACGGTGCTGGGCAACCCTTCGGCCAAATTATTACTGCAGAGCGACACAAACCGAGACCGCTTGGTGTTCACGTTTGTCAATAAACGGATACTCACCGATATTCGCCAATTGGTGTTTATCCATCCCTCCGCGATTGACGCCTTGGAGTTGTTACTGGACCGCATACGTGACAAAGAAACGCTGGGACGCCTTCGCACACTTTTGCGCAACGTGATCGCCAGAACTCCAACCGAGCTTGCGACGTTACTTACCACTCTAGCCGCGATGGAGCCCGCCAGCATAAACGCCGCAATCGCAGAACCAAAGAAACTCGAAAGTGCCGTGAAGCACGGTCTTACCACGCCTTATTGGATGTCTCTCTGTTTAGGTTGCGAAGACCTCACCCCACTCATCAATTCGCTACGCATCAGCAATCTGCAGTTCAGTCAGCGGATACTCGGCAACAGCCCTGTTTTTTCTCCACTATCAGAAAATAGCTTCGATATGGATGATGACGAAATTGCCGGTGACCACGAGAGCTTGCCACTCGCCGAAATTATTTACACGCTCTTCAGACCAGTCACCGCGGGCATTAGCGAGTTGAAACACGCGCTGTCTGAATTGCAAGACCATTGCGCCCACATAGAGCGCGCAGGATTCAGGAAATTCAACTTGGAATTTAATCCACACCTGCATTGCTATCGCTACATTATCGGTCAACGGCGGCAAATCCATGATTACATCCGTATTTACTTATCTAAAAATGCAGCTTCTTTTTTTGCAAAGTCAACGACCGGAATTTGCACCGATACTAATCTGGAGCTCTTCAAAAGAGCTGATCACTTTCATTTGAATGTATTCAGTGAGCATTTAGGGAGAGTCATAGGCAATGTACAGTTACACACCGTATACATCCATAATGAAAAAGCGCTGCTTATTCGCGGCATAAACCCGATAAAAAACTATGCGACCGCTTGTTTGGTCGATGAGCTGCTGAATTGTGTCATTGCCTGTGCAAAGGATCTTGCGATCGAAAACGATTTTTCTCTGGTTTGTGTGGCTGAACAAAATGGTCTTTGGAACTCTAACTCCAATCGCCCAGAGATGCGTGCCGCTCTAGCAAAGCGGACTGCGCATCTGGACCCAATCGTCTTGGATCGACCCTTTCATCTTTATAACTATTACACTACAAAAATAAATCTTTCTTCTGTCTATCCACTATGGCGTAACCCCCGCTGAAAAGCACCCGCCACACTTCTCACAGCAAGCTCTTCTAGACACGGTTACACGATTAATCAGATCGGACTCGACAGGCAGTAAAGGTGTGGGCTGTTACGTTCTGGACTAAGTCCACTGAAATTTTATTCGCTCCCCATCGTCGGGACTTAGTTGAGGCCGCGTCCATCAAAGGTAGGAGCCCACGATGGTCAAACGGTACGAACGCCCTGACGCAGCATTGGATTTGGTTGCAGTCATATTTAATGAAATCCGCCGCAACGGACGCATTACCGGATGCAACCGGTAACGCGCCCGTTGCTCAGAATAAAGCGCAAGACGAGGCCGAACTTAGCAATACTATTTGATCGCTCCAGGTACCAGCAGCAAAACTTCATTGAGCACATGTTTGATTGGCTGAAGGAAAACCGTCGCATCGTGCCAGCAACCCACCCACCCACCGAGGTAGTTTTTTTGCGCTCGGCATTGTGAAAAACTGTAGATCACCCCTCCTCCGGGACCTCCATGACCAGGCTGTTTTCCACCCACCGCACCGGTACAGGCTCAAGCCTCGCGCCTTTGCACGGTCCATCGATGCAGTGCCCGTCTTCGAAGCGAAACATCGCGCTGTGATGCGCGCACATCAGCACCTTGCCGCGATAGGTGCAGAACTCCTGCGGGCGATAGTCCAGCGGCACGGAAAAATGCGGGCAGCGGTTGATGTACACCCACACCTGCTCGCCCTGGCGCACCGCAACGAGGCCGGCGGGATGCAGGTGCTGGTGCTGAGGCAGGCCCAGGGCGCCACAGTCGGCGATGTCTTCCCGTTGGCACAAGGTGATGAGGGTCATGGTCAGCCCCGCAGTTCCGGGTTGCCGAGGCTCCAGTGCCAGGCGCGTATCTGGATGCTGGCAAACAGCCCGGCCTGGACGTAGGGGTCGTCCTCGATGAAGGCTTCCACCTCCGCCAGGCTGCCGGCTTCGATCACCAGCAGCGTGCCGTTCATTGCCGCGCCGACATCATCGAGGGTCGGACCGCCCAGGCGTACCACCACCCGGTGGGTATCGGTCGCCCGCAGATGCGCCTGGTGGCTGGGCCGCAGGCGCTGGCGCAAGGCCAGGGAATCCGGGTGGTCGGTGGCGAATACCGCAAAAAACTGGCCCATGCTTCACCCGGCTTCCATGACGAATTCATAACACGCGCGCTTGAACGGCAATGGCATACCCAGGCGTGCGGACACTTCATCGTGAGCGGTGCGGTCTTCATAGATCACTTGCAACGACTGCTTCACGCCGAACACCGCGTCGGACCCCAAGTACGGATCGTCGTGATTGAAGAGGTGGGTCACCAGTTTGCGATACCCCGGCACCTCGACCATGAAATGCAGGTGCGCCGGTCGCCAGGCATGCCGATTAGCGGCATTGAGCATGCGTCCAACCGGGCCATCGGTGGGGATCGGGTAGGCCACCGGGACAATGGTGCGAATCGCAAAGCAGCCGTCAGCGTCGGTACGATAACGACCGCGCAGGTTGCCGAACGGCTGTTCGCTGTCCTGGCCCGAATACATGCCGTTTTCGGCGGTCTGCCACACGTCCAGCACCGCACCGGCCAAGGCATTGCCCTGGGTGTCGACCACCCGGCCGCGCACCAGCGCCGTCTCGCCCGGGGTGAAGGCCATGTTTTCGCCGAATGCGCGCTCGGGCATGCCTTCGATGTAGAACGGCCCGAACACCGTGGTTTCGGTGGCAGTGGCGCTGTGTCGATGGTTGATCGCGTCGACCAGCATCGACACGCCGAGGGTGTCCGACAGCAGGATGAATTCCTGGCGCACAAGGCCGTCGCACGTGTGGCCGGTGTCGGTCAGGAAGCGGATGCCCTCGAACCACTCCTGTTCGGTCAGTTCGACCTCGCTGACAAATGCGTGCAGGTGCCGAACCAGGCTTTGCATGATCTGTTTGTAGCGGGCATCCGGGGCGTCGGCGAAGCTGTTCACGGCCTGCTCGGAAATCAGTTTTTCTACCACTTTGTCTTGATCGGTCATTGTTCTTGTTCCGACATGGGCTGGCTGCGCTGCCGGGGTCGGGCTGGCGCCTGGCCATTCATGGCACGGGTCAGCAGTGCTTCGATCGGGCCTTGTTCAAACGGCCGTGGATTGTAATAAGGGCTGGCACAGGCGATTTTTGCCGCCTCGGCCGGACCGTTTGAAGGCAAGCCGATGTCCGCCAGTGCCAATGGAATACCCAGCTTCTGGTTGAGTGCATACAACAATGCACCGACCTCAGTGGCCGAGCTACCACCCAGGGCGCGCGCGGCGCGTTGCAACGGCTCGGCGGCGGCTTCGCGGTTATAATGCGCGGCATGGGGCAGCACGATGGCGTGGGCCTGGGCGTGGGGCAGATTGAAGGTTCCGCCCAGGGTGTGGCAGAGCTTGTGGTGCAAGGCCATGCCCACCGAGCCCAGGCAAATGCCCGCCAGCCAGGCGCCATACAAGGCTTGGCTGCGAGCGTGAGGATCGTTGGGATCATTGACCACGCCGGGCAAGGCCTGGGCCAGCGAGCGGATGGACTCCTCGGCCATGAAACCGACGATCGGATTGGCGTCCTCGGCGTACAGCGCCTCCACCGCGTGGGCCATGGCGTTCATGCCCGAACAGGCGGAGATCTGCGCCGGCAGGGTCAGGGTCAATTGCGGGTCGTAGATCACGGTTTTCGGCAGGACCCGAGGGTCGCGTCCGGTTTTCTTCAGGCGATTTTCGGTCAGCCCGTAGATCGGCGTCATCTCCGAACCTGCATAAGTGGTCGGCACCGCCACGATCGGCAACCCCGAATCCATGGCAATCGCCTTGCCCAGGCCAATGGTCGAGCCACCGCCAATGGCCACGCAGCAATCGGCATCCAGGCGCGCCGCTTCGACGCGTGCCGCTTGCGCCACTTCCAGCGGCACGTGCATCACCGCATGCGGATAAACACCCGCGGCGCGATCACCGAGCAACGCCGCGACGCGCTCGCCCAGGCCGTGCTGTTCCGGCGTGGTGAGGATCAGCGCCCGACGGGCTCCCAGCCGTTCGATTTCTTCAGCCAGCGCCGAGAGCTTGCCCCAGCCGAACACCACACGGGTCGGCAGGCTTTGGTAGACAAAAGGATTCATGGCCGGCCTCAACGCTTGAAATGTGGCGGGATTTTTGCGTCGACGTTGACCCATACCGAGCGTGCTTCGGTGTAGTCGTGGATCGCTTCGAAACCCATTTCCCGGCCATAACCGGATTGGCCGACGCCGCCGAACGGGCTGCCCGGGCTGACGCGTTTGTAGCAGTTGATCCAGCACATGCCGGCATGGATGGCGTCGGCCATCTTGTGCGCACGGCTCAGGTTCTGTGTCCACAGGCCACTGCCCAGTCCGTACTCGGTGCTGTTGGCGATGGCCAGCGCTTCTTCGTCGGTGCTGAAACGCACCACGGTAACGAACGGGCCGAAGACTTCTTCCTGGCACACGCGATCACCAGGCTTGGCCTCGACCACGGTCGGCTCGACATAAAAGCCCTTGGCCAGCGCCGGGTCGTCCGGTGCCTTGCCGCCAGCGAGAACCTTGCCGCCCTGTTCGATGGCGATGTCGATGTACGCCATGACACGGTCGCGGTGCAGGGCCGAAGTCAGAGGGCCCATTTCGGTGTCCGGGTCCATCGGGTCGCCCAGGCGAATCGACTTGGCCAGGGCGATGAAACGCTCGAGGAACTGGTCCGCGATGTCTTTGTGCAGAATCAGCCGCGAACCGGCGATGCAGGCCTGGCCCTGGTTGTGGAAGATCGCCCAGGCAGCGCCGTTGACCGCCGCTTCCAGATTGGCGTCTGCAAACACAATGTTCGCCCCCTTGCCGCCCAGCTCCAACTGGATGCGCTTGAGGTTGCCTTTGGAGGCTTCGACAATGCGCCGACCGGTCGCGGTCGAGCCGGTAAAGGCAATCTTGCCGACGTCGAGGTGTTCCGCCAACGCCTGGCCCGCGGTATGGCCGTAGCCCGGCACGACGTTGACCACGCCTGTGGGGAAGCCGACCTCGGTCATCAACTCGACAATGCGCAAGGTCGACAGCGGTGTGATTTCCGAGGGCTTGATGACGACGGTGTTCCCCGCCGCCAGCGCCGGGCCCATCTTCCAGCTGGTGAACATCAGCGGAAAGTTCCACGGCACGATCTGCCCGACCACGCCAATCGGCTTGCGCTGCACGTAATTGAGGAACCCGGCTTCGACCGGAATCACCGTGCCTTCGATCTTGTCGGCCATGCCGCCGAAGTAGCGGAAGCACGCAGCGGTGCGCGGGACATCGAGGCCACGGGAATCGCGGATCGGGTGCCCAGTGTTGAGGGATTCCAGCTGCGCCAGTTCTTCGCTGCATTCCTCGATCCTGTCCGCCAGTTTCAGCAACAGGCGTCCACGCTCGGCAGCGCCCAGCGCCGACCATGCCGGGAACGCGCGTTTGGCGGCGGCAACCGCGAGGTCGACGTCGGCGGCTTCGGCGGCGGCGATGCGGGTGATCAACGAGCCGTCATGGGGCGACACGACGTCGATGGTGCCGCCGGCGAGCGCATCAACGAAGCGGCCATCGATATAGAGCTGATTTTGCATAATGGTTTCCTCACACCGCGCCTTAGGCGCAGTGGCTGACTGGATAGCTGAGTGCGTGGCCCGACACGATGCCGGGCAAGACCGGAGTTCTTAGAACTCGATCGGGTACGGCTTGAGCTCGCCGCTTTCGTAGCGTTGCGGCAGGTTCGGCGTGGCGTTTTCCCAGACCAGCAGCATCGAGCGCTTGGTCGAATAGCCCTGATGGCGAATGTCGGCGGGCATGGCGCAGATGTCGCCGGCCCGCATGGTGATGCGCGCACGCGGATTGCCGTCGTCCTTGTCGCCGACATCCCAGATGATCTCGTCCGACAGCTGCAGGAACCACTCGATCCGGTCGTTCCCATGGAACACCGGCAGGATGAATTCTTCGGTGGTCGGGCAGAACAGGCTGGCCTTGCACACCGAGGTCACCGAGGGGTTCCAGGTCACGTCGGAGCGCGACAGGTACTTGTGCAGGTTGAAGGCATGCAGCTGGCCTTCGAAACCTTCGGCGGCGTGGATTTCCGGCTCGTCCTGGGGCACGTCGATGAACTGGCGGTTGACCGGCAGATCGTTGCGCAGCGGCGAGTCATCCGGCAGGCCGGGCATGCGTTTGGTGGCGATGCGAAAGCGTTCGATGGCTTCGATGTTGTTGCCGTTCTTGCGACCGAAGGCGCTGCCGGTTTCTTCCGGGGCGGCGAACGGGTCGAAGGTGGCGTTGGTCCAGTCGCGCAGGATCGCCTTGAACGTCGCCATGATCAGCGGCGTCTCGAAGTTTTCGGTGTAGTTGACCCCTGCCGCCTTGAGCGTTCCATTGAAGGTGCCGGCGTACAGGTCGACCTTGCCGTAGTAGTTGCGGGTGCCGATGACGTGGTCGAAGTTGACCCAACCGTAGAAAAAGCCCCAGGCCACGTCGCGCATCAAGGCTCGCAGGAAGGCATCCACCGGGATCAGATGGGAACGGGTCTGACCTTTGGCGGGCCAGGTGATACGGGCGAAATACTCGTCGCGCGACAGCTCGAAGGCGCCGAGTTTGAAAGCGCGGTAGCCGGTGACGACGTCGGCGGCGCTGGCCTGGACGTCTTCATCGGCAAACAGTGGGGTAAGGGCTGCGGTTTCAAGCATGGCCATGACAGAGTTCCTCTTGTTTTTGTTGGCGGGGTCGGCTGGGCAGATCACTTCAGGCAGATGTCGGCCCACTTCTCGACCGACAACGGGCCCTTGATCGTCTGCTGCAGGATCACGCCCGGGCGACTGGCTTCGAAGCGATAGGCCGTGCCCACCGGCAGCAGGCACTGATGGCCGCGCTTGAGCAGGACGTAACCCATGGGTTTGCCCGCCGGCACATCACCGGCCAGTTGCGTGCCCTCGCCTGCCATCAATGGCGCATCGAGCTTGAGGAAATCCACCCGCACTTCACCGTCCATGACGACGGCGAATTCGTCGTGCGCAGCGGTGTACCAGGGCGACTGGCCTTCCGCGCGCAGGGTTTCGATGACGTAGCCGAGGTTGAGACCCACCACGACCTTTTCATAAGGCCGGGATTGTTCCGCCACTTCGAACACGTTGGAAAAGGCGTAGTGACTGGCCTGGCCGCTGATGATTTCAACCGAGCCCTTGGTGTACTTGTCCAGCGAGCCGAAGACCGTTTCGATTGCCGCGCTACTCATGGTTTTCACCGTTTTGTTGTTGTAGTAACAGTGAGGCAACAGTACGTCTGAGGCCTTGCGGGAACAATTAGAGAGTCAGCGACAACAGTGTTCGCGAAACGCAAACACTGGGGTCATTGTGGGAGCAAGCTCGCTCCTACAGGTTTGGTGTGACTCAACGGATCCAGCCGCGTTCGAGCAAGGGCTTGTCCCAGCATGGCTCATCGCCGAAGTTCTCCACCAGGAAGTCGATCAACGTACGGACTTTCAAGGCCCGGCGTTGGGTGGCGGGATACACCGCGGAGAAATTGAAGGAGGACAACGCGTATTCGGGCAGCACCGGAATCAGCCGCCCGCTGAGCAGGTCGTCACTGGCCACCAGCGTCGGCAAGCAGACAATACACACGCCAGTCTGGGCGTAATCACGCAACAGATGCACCGAGTTTGAGCGCACCTGACCCGGCAGGCTCAGTTCCACCTGCTCGTCTTCGCGGTTGAACAGCCAGCGGTTGCGCGACGGATAACCCTCATACAGGGCGATCTTGTGTTGCAGCAGTTCCTGGGGATGGGTCGGCACGCCGAACTCGCTGGCGTAATCGGGGGACATGCAGAACAAGCGGCGAACGCTGAACAATTTGCGCTCGATCAGGGTTTCCGCCATCGGCGGGAACATCTGGAACGCCACATCAAAGCCTTCTTCGATCGGGTCCACCACCCGGTCGTTGACGATGACGTCTACTTCAATGTCCGGGTAAAGCCGCGTGAACTCGGCCAGCATGCGGCCAAAATGGCCGATGGCAAAACCGGGCAGCATCTGCACCCGCAGCTTGCCGGTGGGTTTGGCGCGCAGTTCGCGCATGTGCTCGGTCAGCGAGTTGAAACTCGCGACCATGTCCGCGCACTCCTTGTAGTACGTCTCCCCCACTTCGGAGAGCCGTACATGGCGGGTGCTGCGATGGAACAGCGGCGCATTGATGAACTGCTCCAGCTGCTGGATGCGATGGGTGATGACCGAACGGGTCACGCCCAGCTGCTGGGCCGCCCTGGCGAAGTTGCCGGTTTCGGCAACCCGCACGAAGGCTTCGACACTGAGTAAACGATCCATGGGGGCAGGTTCCTGGGAATTGCCATTGAGTGTAGAACCTGCATGGCCCAGGCCAGGGTGTTTCGCCGACGATCAGCGATTGAGCCAGGGATAACGCGCAGTGTCCTGGCTGCCGTAGTCAGGGTCCAGGTAGATGAAGCAGCGCTGGATCTTGAAATCACGGATCTCGAAAACGTCGGCCCAGTAGCCGGCGCCGGCCGGTGACGGCACGCCCGCACGCCAGTGGCCGTCGACGTGCTCTCCAAAACTCGTGCCTTCGCAGACCAGCGTGTCGGTGCCCGTGAGAATCCAGTTGAAGTGCGCGTAGTCGTGGGTAATCGACTTCAAGCGGCTGCCCAGGTCACCGAACATCTGGCCGATCTGGTCGCGGCCGGTGGCCAGTCCCCACTTGGGAAACAGGACCTGCGCATCCTCGGCGAAAAGCTCGAGAATGCTGCCACCGGTGGAGGTGACACCGCCGTTGTCGAAGGCCTTGAGGTATTCCAGGGCGACCGATTTGCGTTGCTCGTCGGTCATTGTCAGGGTGCTGATCATGGTTGTCTCCGGAGTATTGGGGATAATGAAAATCCCTGTAGGAGCTGCCGCAGGCTGCTCCTACAGGGGCATTGCCGGGTTTATTGCAAGGACTTGATGTAGGTGATGATCTTCTGCCGCTTGGCCGGGTCGCCCTGGGAATACACCATGGCACTGCCCGGCGCCACGCCCTGGGCATCGGTCAGCCAGGCGTCGAGCATTTGCTCATCCCAGACCTTGCCGGACATGGCTTTGGCGTAGCCGTCGCTGTAGGTGAAGTTGGATTCGCTGGCAGCCTTGCGCCCCAACAGCCCGAACAGGTTCGGTCCCTGCCCCGGCGGGCCGCCCTTGTCGAAGGTGTGGCAGACCGCGCAGTGCTTGGTCGCCAGTTTCTGTGCCACTGCCAGGTCATCGGCCAAAGCGCTGCCGGTCAGGCCAAAACCTGCTGCCAGCATCAACAGCGCCGGAGCTCGCGGGAAAAATGTGAAGTGCGTCATATCGTCGTTCTCGTGCAGTCGAGGGTTAAGCAATCATCAGCTTCGGCTCGGTTCTTTATGCGCCTGGTTCGCCGCGCGATAGGCGAAGGCGATGATCGGGCCCAGCGTTGATCCACCGGCCCAATAGGCGCGACCGGAGGCCGACGCCACGCAGTTGCCGACGCCATACAAACCCGGGATTGGTGCATTGGCGTTGTTCAACACCTGGCCGACCGAGTTGGTTTTCGGCCCGCCCTTGGTGTCGAGGTTGCCGCCCGTGATCAGCGCCGCGTAATACGGACCTTTCGCCGCCAGCGGGTACATCGTCAGGTTGCCGCTGCGGTCGGGTTTGACCGGGCCTGTGAACACGCCCTGGATCACCAGTTCGCCGCGATGGAAGTCCAGGTCCTTGCCCGTCTTCGCCAGGTCGTTGAAACGCTTGAGCGTGGCTTTCAGGTTCAGATTGAAATCCGCGCTGAGCTTCATCCCGCCAATGTCGGCGGCGTGTTTATCCAGGCGTTCGGCGATGTTCTTTGCCAGCTCTTCCAGGGTTTCGCCCTTGACCACATGGCGGTCGTTGCCGCCCTTGGGCACGATCGGCGAGCCGTATTCGTCGCTGCTGCAGAAGTCCTGGGCGCGCTGGTCCCAGATCGAGAACATCACCAGATTAGGGTATTCGGCCTTGTCGCCGTCCCACTGGAAGAAGGTCGGGACCAGTTCGTTGTAGACGGTCTTTTCGTTGACGACGCGCTTGCCGTACTTGTTCACCATCAGCATCGAATCGCCGTTCATGGTGAAGATGCCGGACATCGAACCGTCCTTGGCCAGTGCTTTTTCCAGCAGGATCGGGCACGACCAGGCGTAGTTCATGTTGCGCAACTCCACCCCCAGTTCACTGGAGATACGGATAAAATCGCCCTCGTTGGTCAGGGCCGCGCAGCCGCCGTAGACCGGCGCGTTGAGGAAGTTGCGGCGCAGTTCCGGATCGTGGGTGAAACCACCCGTGGCGAAGATCACCGCCTTGCGCGCCTTGACCCGTTGCAGCGTGCCCTCTTCGGTTTCGACTTCAACACCGACCGCTTCGCCTTTGCCGTTGAGGATCACTTTCACCACGCGTTCACCGGTGCGGATCTGCACGCCGTCGCGCTTGGCGGCGGCGGTCAGCGTACGAATCGCCACACGACCGCCGTCCGACATGCTTGGCCGGGCTTCCTTGGGCACCAGTACCCGGCCTTTCTTGGCCTTGTCTTCGGGCAACTCGGCCCAATAGTCCGGCACGTCCGGGCAATGGCGGTAAGGCAGCGCGTCGCGCTCGGCCAACAGTTCGGCAGCCGGCGAGGCGCTCTCGTAGATCGCTTCGCACATCTCGTATTCCCAATCCGACAGACCCAGTTTCGGCGACGAGGCGTCGTAGGATTGCGGGCGAGTCAGGCGCGCGACGTAGCGCATGTAGTCGGTTTTGTCGTCGACGATGCCGGCGTCACGCATCGGCTTGTTGTTCGGCACCCAGTACCAGAACGCCGCTTTGGCCGCAGTGCCGCCGGGGCTGCCGGCCTTTTCCAGGATGACCACGTCATTGCCCAGCCAGCGTGAGAACAGCGCGGTAGGCAAACCGCTGCCGCCACCGCCGACGACGACTATGTCGTGTTCCCGGTCAAAGGGCAGTTCGTCGCTGGCCATGGCCCGTGCCGCGACGCCCGACAAGGCGGCGACAGCCGTACCGGCGGCGCCGGCCTTGATGAAGTTGCGGCGTGACAGTGCAAGTTTCTGGTGTTCTTCGTTCACTTTTTATTCTCCGGAATGAGTAGCGGCGACACAGGTCAATCAACGGACGCAGGCAGGCGTCGGTGACTCACCAGTAATGCCAGAGCTGCACAAACAAGCCGTCCGTGACGGTGGTGTTGCGCCCTTCCACGCCTTTGGAATAGTGGATGGACACCTGGTCCCACATTTTCTGGGCGAACACCTTCTGCACGCCGGGCTTGAGCTGGAACAGCACACCGGCGCCCAGCGCGGTTTCGTTGGATTCAGAGAACGCGATGGAATCGTTGTTGCGATCATCGGAGCTGAAGGTTTTCTGGTAATCGGCACTGACGAAGGGCGTGATCTGGTAGGTCGGGCGATCGACGATGTTGTAGCCCAGGCGCAGGTTGGCGTGGCCGGTGTCGCCAGGTTCGGTGTGGTGCGGACCATCACCGCGCAGGATCGCGCCGACCAGCAGATCGATGTTCACCTTGCCCAGCCATTCGTTGTAGAACAACGAAGGCCACAAGGCGTAGGTGTCGCTGCTGACCGAGTCCGCGCCGGTCGGCAGTTGCACATAGGCTTGCGCACCGATGGTGCGCAGCGGCGTCGGGTTGTACCAGACCAGGGCGCCAACCAACGGATCGCCCAACCCGCTGACCCGCGTGCCGTTACCGCGCACCGCGATTTCCGGGAGGGTAATGCTGGCGATGAAGCCGGTATTGGGCAGGCCGTCCATCTTCCAGTAGTGCAACAACGACGTCAGGCCAACGTAGGTCTCGGTGTTGCTGCCGGCGACCTTGTTGCCGTGATCGTCAAAGCGCTTGCGGTCGTCGTTGTATTCAAACTCCTGGCCCACGGAGTTGTAGGGCTCGGTGAAGTCCGAACTGAACTGGAAGCTTTGCGGCCGGTTGCTGGCATAAGGAATGCCTGATGCTTGCGCCATCATGGGAAACAAAATGCCAGCCCCCAGAACGGGAGCGAACAGGGTCACAGCGCAACCCCATGCACGAATACTCATACCTGCCTTCCTTATTTTTATAGGAGCCAAACCCCCGAAGGGGCGTAAGGCCGAAAGCAAGGTATGACGTCTTGATGAGCCCTGGCTGGAGCTCCACCGGATCGTTGGCCGATCCTGGTGTTCGGCGTGATGGAGGCTACAAGCCCGCCACTGCACCAACAATTCCATTCTCGGCGACTTCAGTGTTTGCGTATTCAGAACAATGGCGCTGGGATTTGAACGTGCTGAAGATCATCTGTGAGCCAGCCTGCTGGCGATGGCGCAGTTCCAGTCAGCCTGGATGTGAAGCTGTATCCCCCATCGCCAGCAGGCTGGCTCCCACCGTATTTTCTGGTCTACACAGGTTTTCACCTATCAGTTCTGCTAGTTCCCCACTCCGACAAACTCCTTGATACTCAAGCTCTCCCAGTCCTTGAAAGCTCGGAGCGCCCAATGTCCAACCCACAGCAACCCTGGCTCATCCGCTATAGCTACGATCCACTGGACCAACTGACCAGCCACACTCAGTTAGGCAACCCGGAACGTCATCGCTTTTACTGCAAAAATCGACTAGTTACCGAGGTTCAGGGTGCAATCGGGCACTCTATAGTCCAGCACGATGAATGGCTGCTGGCCCAGCAACTGCGCCACAACACTGGGCTCGATACCACCCTGTTGGCCACAGACCTGCAACGCTCGGTGCTGCACACGCTCACG
The DNA here is from genome assembly GCF_046042685.1 of Pseudomonas sp. PLMAX. Classification (NCBI taxonomy): domain Bacteria; kingdom Pseudomonadati; phylum Pseudomonadota; class Gammaproteobacteria; order Pseudomonadales; family Pseudomonadaceae; genus Pseudomonas; species Pseudomonas sp. PLMAX. The sequence goes on from NZ_CP064949.1 coordinate 3,767,205, forward strand.
AGGAACCAGCAACCGCAACACATTGCCTATTCTCCTTACGGACATCGCCTTGCAGAAAACGCACTGACCAGTTTGCTGGGATTCAACGGAGAACGGCCGGATGCGGTGACCGAGAACTATTTTTTGGGTAACGGTTATCGCGTATTTAATACGAAGTTAATGCGGTTTAATAGTCCGGATGGTTGGAGCCCGTTCGGAGAAGGTGGATTGAACTCTTATGGGTATTGTTCGGGAGATCCTGCAAACAAAATCGATCGAAATGGGAGATCGGCTACTGCTTTTTTAAGAGCGTTCTTCAAAAAGAAAGTTAAAATCCAGGGCCACTCCTTTAAAATGTTCTCTCGAACAAAAGCTTCAAAAGCTCTACGCGCGAAAAAAATCATAGAAAAAAATCTGCTAGAAGAAGTCGAAATCAAAACAAGACTGTCTAAATCCCTTGATGCAGATGCCGAGATGAATTTTTATGCACCATTATCAAAGCATGCAAGTTTAAAACAGCGAGCGATGAGTGTTATCCTGAAAACTACACAACTCAAGGTCACCAAGTTCCCTATTGGGTTTCGCCCACCAAAGATCCGTAGTATAACCGCAGATGGCCTTTATCAGGACGTTATTACGGGGCGAAGACAATTCTCTGGGAGAGGCATTAACACGGAAGGTTTAAACCCTGAACAGCTAACAATGGTAGCTAATTTCAAAATTCGTAGACAGGTCGATTTAGATCGCCTCGGTGAAGTACGTTCGGCTAGTGCAGAGCTTATGAATAAATACTTTAAAATGTCCGCGAACGATAACCCAAGAGCAAGAGAATTTTTCGTTTATTGGTAAACTTATTAAGGTCGAGTAAAAACCTGTCGATCGTTCCCAGGCGTGGGAGCGATCGACAGATCGATTAGATCAGGCATTGGCATCTGTAGCGGTAGTCTTACACATTGCATGAAACAACCCGTCAAACTGCGAAAGCTTCGGAAACACCAGCGGCGGATCATCACTCAGCTGTTGCAACCGCTGGTCGTAATCGACCAGAAATTGCTGGCGCGCCTCATCGCTGATGTACGGCACATGCCACGCCACAAACGGCTACAGTGCGTTGAATCCGACATACACCAACGTCCCGCGCAAAATCGGCCGAAACATGTCCTCCAACGGACCACACCGAAAGGGCGGCCTAAAGCAAGGTATGCGTCTTGGTGAGCCCACGCTGGTGCTCCGCCCGGTCGGATCTGGGGTGGCCGCAGAATTGGTGTGCGCTGGAGATCAAACTGTGGGAGCCAGCCTGCTGGCGACGGCGGCGGGTCAGTCAGCTCAGGTGGTGAAGCTGATGGCCTCATCGCGAGCAAGCTTGCTCCTACAGGTATTGTGGCGCTGATCAGGCTTTCGACGGCAGCGGATAAAGCTGTTCGTCGAACTGCGACAGTTTCGGAAACACCAGGGGCTGGTCGTCGCTCAGTTGTTGCAGGCGCTGGTCGTAATCGGCAAGGAATTGCTGGCGCGCCTCGTCGCTGATGTACGGCACATGCCAGGCCACGAACGGTTCCAGCACGTCGAAGCCAACATAGGCCAACGTCCCGCGCAGGATCGGCCGCAGCATGTCCTCCAACGGACCATGGATCGCCTCTTCACCGAACATGTGTTCACGGCCACCCAAGGTCACTGTGACCAACGCTTTTTTGCCGGCGAGCCCGCCCTGATCATAGAAACGCTTGCCGCCATAGCAAATCCCGGATACCAGTACCCGGTCAATCCAGCCCTTGAGTATCGCCGGGGTGGAGAACCAGAAGATCGGGAAGTTGAGGATCAGCAGGTCGGCCCACAGCAGCTTGTCCAGTTCCGCCTGGATGTCCGCGGCCAGGGACTGGCTTTTTACCCCCAGGCGTTGTTCCAGGGCGTAGACCAGGTACTCGGGATTTTCCCGCGAGGAGAAGTCATCGGCGCTGGCCACCGGGTTCCAGTTCATCTTGTACAGATCGCTGACCTGCACTTCGTGGCCCTGGGCTTGGAGGGTGGCAATCGCCTGGTCGCGCAAGGCGGCGGTGAACGATTGGGGCTCTGGGTGAGCGTGGACAATCAGTACTTTCATGGTAATTCCTTAGACTTTTTCCAGCGTAGGGTTTGAATTCGGGGTAGCACGGCTGGCCAGCAAGCGGTCGAGCCAGTCGGGGTCCATTTGCGGTTCGGAGGAAAACAGCAATCCGGTGTAGTCCTGATGCGGTGGCGTAAAAATAGCACTGCGCGAGCCATGATCCACCACCCTGCCCCGTTGCATCACCAGCACTTCGTCGGCGATCGCCCGCACGGTGGCGACGTCATGGGTGATGAACAGGTAGGCCACGCCGAGCTGTTGCTGAATGCGGTTGAGCAGCTTGAGCACGCCTTCGGCCACCAGCTGATCGAGGGCCGAGGTGACTTCGTCGCAGATGATCAGCTGCGGATCGGCCGCCAGCGCCCGGGCGATGCAGATCCGCTGTTTCTGCCCACCGGACAATTCACGGGGCTGACGCTCCATGAAGGTCGCAGGATCCAGTTCGATCATCTCCAGCAGCTCGGCGACCCGCGCACGCATGGCCTTGCCCTTGAGCCCGAGATAAAAGGTCAACGGCCGACCGATGATGTCGACGATGCGCTGGCGTGGGTTCAGCGCCGTGTCGGGGATCTGATAAATCATCTGGATGCGCCGCAGTTGCTCCTTGCTGCGTTGGCGGAAGTCCGCTGGCAGCGGTTGGCCGTCATACAGCACCTCGCCGTAACTAGGCGGCAGCAAGCCGGTAATCAGGCGCGCGGTGGAGCTTTTGCCACTGCCGGATTCGCCGATCACCGCCAGGGTCTGGCCACGGTACAACTTCAACGAAACGTCGTGCAGCACCGGTTGATGGCCGTAACTGGCGCAACTCTTGCGCAATTCCAGAAGCGGTTGCTCCTGCTGCGGCAACGCCTTGGGTTCGGTACGGAAACTGCGCACCGCCCACAACGACTTGGTGTAGTCCTCCTGCGGGTCACCGAGCATCTTGCGGGTCTCGGCCTCTTCCACCAGCTTGCCATGGCGCAGCACCATGATGCGGTCGGCCATCTGCGCCACCACCGCGAGGTCGTGGCTGATGTAGATCGCCGCACTGCCGTAGGTCTTCACCGCATCGCGAATCGCTGCCAGCACCTCGATCTGGGTCGTGACGTCGAGGGCGGTGGTCGGTTCGTCGAAGATGATCAGGTCCGGGTGGCAGGCCATCGCCATGGCAGTCATGACCCGCTGCAACTGGCCGCCGGAGACCTGATGCGGGTAACGCTGGCCGATCTGTTCGGGGTTGGGCAAGCGCAGCACGCGATACAACTCCACAGCCTCGCGCATGGCCTGTTCGCGGCTGATGCCGCCGTTTTTCACCGCCGTTTCCACATGCTGGTCGATCAGGCGGTGAGCCGGATTGAACGAAGCCGCGGCACTTTGCGCGACGTAGGCGATGCGCAAACCGCGCAACTTGCGCAGGGCTTCGGGCTTGGCCTTGAGCAGGTCGATGCCGTCGAAATGCACGGTACCGCCGGTGATCTTGCAGCCGTCGCGGGTATAACCCATGGCGGACAGGCCGAGGGTCGATTTGCCCGCCCCCGATTCGCCGATCAGCCCCAGCACCTCACCGCGTTGCAGGGTCAGGTCGATGCCCTTGATCAGCGGATGCCAGGCGTCCTCGTAATGGCCTTCGATGTGCAGGTTGCGGATTTCCAGCAAGGGTTTGGAGGTCGTCATGTTCAGCATTCCTTGAGGCCGCTGGATTTGTGCAGCATCCAGTCGACGACGAAGTTGACGCTGACCGTGATCAAGGCCACGGCCAGGGCAGGCAGTAAGGGACTGATGTCGCCGAAGGTGATCAGCACCGCGTTATCGCGCACCATGCTGCCCCAGTCGGCGGTGGGCGGCTGGATGCCCAGGCCGAGGAACGACAGCGCACTGATGAACAGGAACACGAAGCAGAACCGCAGGCCGAACTCGGCAATCAGCGGCGCCGCCGCATTCGGCAGTACCTCGCGGGTCACCAGCCAGTACAGGCCTTCACCGCGCAGGCGCGCAGCCTCGACGAAGTCCTGCACCACCACGTTCATCGCTACCGCCCGGGACAGGCGAAACACCCGGGTCGCATCCAGCAGCGCGATCACCAGCACCAGCGACGTCGCGTTGGTGCCGACCACACTGAGAATCAGCAAGGCAAAAATCAGTTGTGGAATGGCCATCAGGATGTCCACCACCCGCGACAGCCCCTGGTCGATCGCACCGCCCTTGATCGCCGCAATCAGGCCGCAGGTGCCGCCCAACAGGAACGCCAGCACCGTGGTCAGGAAGGCGATGCCCAAGGTGTTGCGCGCGCCATAGACCAGGCGGCTGAACATGTCGCGTCCCAGGTTATCGGTGCCCAGCAGGAACTGCCCACCCCACGGTGCGAAGCCCTCGCCCACCACCTGGGTTTCGCCAAACGGTGCGAGGACCGGGGCAAACAACGCCACCAGGATGTACACAACGATCACCAGCAAGCCGAACTGCGCACTCAGCGGAGCCCGGAGCAAAGTTTTAAGCAGGCTCATGGTCTACCCCTTTGGATGCATCAGACGTGGGTTGCTGGCAATCGACAGCACGTCGGCGCTGGTATTGAGCAGGATGTAAGTCGCGGCAAAGATCAGGCTGCAGGCCTGCACCACCGGGATGTCGCGCTTGGCCACCGAGTCCACCAGCAACTGGCCGAGGCCCGGATAGACAAACACCACCTCGACCACCACCACGCCGACCACCAGGTACGCCAGGTTCAGCGCCACCACGTTGACGATCGGTGCCAGCGCATTGGGCAAGGCATGGCGGAAAATGATCCGCGACTGGCTGATGCCCTTGAGCCGGGCCATTTCGATGTAGGGGCTGGCCAGCAGGTTGATCAGCGAGGCGCGGGTCATGCGCATCATCTGCGCGATCACCACCAGGCTCAGGGTCGCCACCGGCAGCACCGAGCGCTCCAGTACCTCGCCCAGCGAGGCGTTCGGCGAGAGATTGGAAATGCTCGGGAACCAGTTGAGCTTCACCGCGAACACCAGGATCAGGATGTAGGCGACGAAGAACTCGGGGAACGACACCGCGCTCAGGGCCGAGGTGTTGAGCAGGCGGTCGAACCAGCTGTTGCGATACAAGGCCGCGAGCATCCCCAGCAACAACGCTAGCGGCACCGAGACCATGGCCGCCAGCAAGGCCAGGCTGAAGGTGTTGCCCAGGCGATTGCCGACCAGATCGGCGATCGGCCGCTGGTTGGCCAGCGACACGCCCAGGTCACCGTGCAGCAATTGCCAGATCCAGTGGCCGAAACGGGTCAGGGGCGGCAGGTCCAGGCCCAGTTGCGCACGGTAGGCCGCCACGGTTTCCGGGGTGGCGGACTGGCCGAGCATGGCCTGGGCGATATCGCCCGGGAGCAGTCCTACGGCGAGGAAGATGATGACTGAAACGGCAAACAGCGATAACAGGCCTAATGCCAGGCGCTGCCCTAATAGCTTGAAAATACTTCTCATCGTGCGGTTCCTTGAAATGGGCACGTCTTCGAATTCTGCGAATTCCCCCTGTAGGAGCTGGCTTGCCAGCGAAAGCGGTAGGTCATCCAACATCAATTGTTGCCTGTGCCGACGCCTTCGCTGGCAAGCCAGCTCCTACAGGGATCTCCAGCGTTGCCGGAACTACGCCTGCCACCAGCGCTCGATGACGCGCAAACCGTCGAGTTCACCGTAAGGCGCGGTCTGTCCGCCGTGTGCCACCTTGTTGGAACGCGCCGCCACCGAACTGGCGAACAGCGGCACGATCGCCCCGCCGTCATCGCGGCACAGCGCCTGCATTTCGTTGTACATCTCGCGGCGCAGCGGCTCGTTCATTTCGCCCCGGGCGGCGTTGAGCAGTTGGTTGAAACGCGGGTTGTCCCAATGGGTTTCGTTCCACGCCGCGCCCTTGGCGTAGCCGATGCTGAACATGCGGTCGGCGGTCAGGCTGCTGTACCAGAACGAGGTGGTGAAGGGTTGCTTCATCCAGACGTTGGAGAAGAAACCGTCGGCCGGCTCGCGCACCACGTCGATGTCGATCCCCGCCGCCCGCGCCTGCTCCTTGAACAGCACCGAGGCATCCACAGCCCCGGTGTACGCCGCGTCGGAGGCCTGCAGGCGGACCTTGAGCGAATCCAGGCCGGCCTGCTTCAGGTGAAAGCGCGCCTTGTCCGGATCGTAGGTACGTTGCTCCAGCGCCGTGTTGATGAAGCGGCTGCCGGGCTGGATCGGGTGATCGTTGCCCACCAGGCCATAGCCGTACAGCACCGACGCCAGCAAGGTTTCGCGATTGATCGCGTGCTTCATCGCCAGGCGCACGTCGTTGTTCTGGAACACCTGGCTGTCGGTGAGCATCGGGAAGGTGTAGTGCTGGGCGCCTTTGGTTTCTTCGATCACCAGGTTCGGGTTGCGCTTGAGCAGGGCCACGGTCTTGAGGTCGACCTTGTTGATCACGTCTACCTGGCCCGTGACCAACGCGTTGATTCGCGCGGCGCCATCGCCGATCGCGACCAGTTCGGCGCCAGCGAAGTGCGCCCGCCCCGCCTTCCAGTAATCCGGGCTGCGCTCCAGGGTCATGCGCACACCCGGCTCGAAGTCCTTGAGACGATAACCGCCGGTGCCGACGCCGGCTTGCCAGTCCGGCACGCCGTCCTTGCTCGGCATGATCACCAGATGGTAATCGGCGACCACGTAGGTGAAGTCGGCATTGCCCGAATGCAGCTCGAACACCACGCTGTCGCTGCCGTTGGCGCTGACCTTGGCCACATCGCCCAACACGGTCTTGGCCGCCGAGCTGGATTTTTCTCCGAGGTGATGCTGGATCGAGGCGACCACATCGTCGGCGGTCAGGGTCTTGCCGTTGTGGAAGGTCACACCCTGGCGCAACTTGAAGGTCCAGACGCGGGCGTCGGGGGTCGAGGTCCAGCTTTCAGCCAGTTCGGGGATGGCCGAGCCGTCTACGGCGATTTCAGTCAGGGTGTTATAGATCGCCGAGAAGCCGACAAAGGTGAAGGTGTCGACCCAGGAGCCGGGGTCTTTCGAGTCGGTGGTGCTGGCACCCGCCAGGCCCAGGCGCAGCACGCCGCCGGGTTTCGGTGTCGCCTCTGCAGCCATGGCGCCAAACGGCAGGCCCATGGAGAACGCTCCGGCCACCGCCGCAGCTGCCGCGCTGTACTTCAGGAAGTCTCTGCGCGGGAAACTGAATTCTTGGTTCGCTTGAGTAATCTTGTTTTTGTTATCGCTCATTGCATTGCCCCTGATCAAAAACTAATGGAATACCGGTTCAACACCACGCAAGACACCGGGCCAGGGCCCGGTGCGCATAACCTTTGAATCGCCAACAGTCACACCTGGATCGCCTTCACTTCGACGAATTCGTTGAGCCCCTCTTCCCCCCATTCACGTCCGTTACCGGATTGTTTGTAGCCGCCGAAAGGCGCCTGGTAATTGAATGCCGCGCCATTGACAAAGCACTGGCCCGCCCGCAGTTGCCGGCCCAATTGCAGGGCTCGTTCGGCACTGCCGGCCCAGACGCCGCTGGACAGGCCGAACGGCGAGTCGTTGGCGAGCTGGATCGCCTGCACCTCATCGGCATAGGGGATCAGGCACAGCACCGGGCCGAAGATCTCTTCCTGGGCGATGCGCATGCGGTTGTCGACATCGGCGAACAGCGTCGGGCTGACGTAATAACCCCGTTCGAACGCCGCGGACGAATCGCCGCCGCACAGCAGCCGCGCGCCTTCCTCCTGGCCGACCTTGATGTAATCGAGCACGGTACGGCGCTGGCCGGCCGAACACATCGGGCCGAGAAAACTTTGCGGGTCGAGGGGATCGCCCATGCGCAGGCTCAAGGTTTCTGCCAACGCCAGTTCCACGGCCTCGGCATACCGACTGGCCGGCAGCAGCATGCGCGTCAGCGCCGTGCAGGTCTGGCCGGAGTTGATCATCACGTCCTGCACGCCATAACGCACGGCGGCAGCCAGGTCGGCGTCCTCGGCGATCAGCAGCGGCGACTTGCCGCCCAGTTCCAGGCACACCCGCTTGACCGACGGCGCCGCCGCTTGCGCGACCCGCACCCCGGCGCCGGTGGAGCCGGTGAACGACACCATGTCCACATCCGGGTGTTTGGCCAACGCTTCGCCAACTTTCGAACCGGGCCCGCTGACCAGGTTGAACACCCCGGCCGGCAGGCCGATGGCCTCGATCATCTGCGCCAGCAGGAAGGCGTGCAGCGGGGTTTCCTGACTCGGCTTGACCACCACCGTGCACCCGGCCGCCAGGGCCGGAGCGAGTTTGCCGATCAACTGGTGCAGCGGGTAATTCCACGGATTGATGAACGCGCAGACGCCCACCGCCTCGCGAATCACCAGCGAGTTGCCGACTTCGCGCACTTCGTCCAACAGGCCGGCGAGTTCGACGTACTGCTCCAGGCCAACGATCGGCCCGTCCACCTGCACTGAACGGCACCATTGCACCGGCATGCCCAGCTCAGTGGTGATCACCGCGGCCATTTCATCGGCGCGGGCGCGCAGTTGTTCTGCCAGTGCGCGGATGTAGCCGGCACGCACGCTCGACGGCGTGCGCGACCATGGACCAAAGGCCCTGCGGGCAGCAGCCACGGCGTTGTCGACATCGCGTTCGTCGCCCAGGGGCACGCTGCCGGCGACTTCTTCGGTGGCCGGGTTGATCACCTCGGCGATGCCCTGGCCCGACGGGGTCAACCAGCGTCCATCGATAAACAGTGCCTTGTGGTTAAGCATGCAGCTGGGCCTCCATCAGTTCATGGGCACAACGGGCGATGCGCTGACAGGCATCGCGCAGCGGACCGGCGCCGACCACCAGGCCGAGGCGAATGTGCCCGGCCGCACTCGGGCCGAAGGCTTCACCGGCCAGTACCGACACACCGTGGCGATCGAGCAGGCGATCGGCGAACGCCTGGGCGCTGAGCCCGGTTTCGCGGATATCGACCATCACGAACATCCCGCCATCGGGCTTCAGGGCGCGCACGCCCGGGCAATCGGCCAGGGATTCACACACCAGGTCGCGGCGCTGGCGATAGGCTTCGCGCATGGCGTCCAGTTCCGGCAAGTTGCTTTCCAGCGCCACCACGGCGGCGTCCTGAACGAAGTCCGGCGAGCCGTAGAGCATGCACAGCGCGAGGTTTTCCAGGTGCGCGGTCAGGGACGGCGACGCCACCACCCAACCGACGCGCCAACCGGTCATGGCGTGGGATTTCGACAGGCTGTTGAGGGTCGCGGTGCGCTCGGCCATGCCCGGCAGGCTCGCCGGGCTGACGTGCTCGCCCTCGAACAGCAGCTCGCTGTAGACCTCATCGGAAATCAGCCACAGGTCGTGGGCGATGCACAGTTCCGCCAGGGCTTGCCAGGTGCTGCGCGGCAGGCTCGCGCCCGACGGGTTGTGCGGACTGTTCAGCGCCAGTGCACGGGTACGCGGTGTGATGCGGGCGGCGACGTCTTCGGGCAGGACACGGAAACCGTTCTCGGAACGCACCGGCACCGGCACGACCTTGGCGCCGCATGCGCCGAACACCGCTTCGTAGGTGACGTACATCGGCTCGGCGACTATCACTTCATCACCGGGATTGAGCACGCATTGGGCGACGCAGAACAACGCGCATTGCGCCCCGGCCAGCACCGTGACCTCATCGGCCGAAACGGCCTGGCCGCTGCGCTGCTGATGACGCTTGGCGATGGCTTCGCGCAAGGCGCGCTTGCCGCGTACATCAGCGTAATGGGTGTTGCCGGCCAGCAGGCTATCGATCGCCCCCTGGACGATGGGTTGTGGCGTGTCGAAATCCGGGTCGCCCACGGACAGCAGCAGGATGTCTTCGCCCTGCTCGCGCAATGCCAGCGCGCGGTAGTGAATATCCCAGGCGGCGGCGCCGTCACCGGCGATTCGTTGCGTCAGATCGGAAAAGCGCATGGCCCTACTCCCTCTTGAAAGTTGAACGTCAACGAACGCAGGCGTGCTTGAGTTCGATCAGGGTGACGCCGTTGCGCTTGAAGCCCAGGCGCAGGTCGGTTTGCAGTTCGGCGAGGTTCTGCGGCTGGGTCACGGTGCAACCGAAGGCACGGCCAAGGGCGGCGAAATCCGGATTGCGCGGCAGTACGCCGATCGGCTCGATGTCCAGGCCAAGCATGTCGTCGCGGATCTGCCCCAGGGCGTCGTTGTTCCACAGCAGCACCACCAGCGGGCTATCCAGCTCCTCGACCGCGGTGGCCAGTTCCTGCGCGGTGTAGAGGAAACCGCCATCGCCCACCAGCACCAGGCCTGGCCGTTGCGGTGCACCGAACTTGGCGCCGATACCGGCCGGCAAGCCGTAGCCCAAGGTGCCGTAACCGGTCGGGTGCAACCAGCTGCGGGTGGCCTGGCTGGCGAAGGCGTAGTTGCCGGTGTAGGCCAGCTGGGTCATGTCGGTACTGATGAAGGCGTCTTGCGGCAGTTCGGCAGCGATGCGATCAAGGATGGCTTGATGGATCGACTGCAACGAGCCATGGCTGGCCTTGACCGCTTCATGCAATGCGGCGACCGAGGCAACCGCTGCGCTGGCATCCCGTACATCGTTTGGCAGACGCTCCAGCAAACCGCTGAGGGTTTGTTGTGCATCACCCTGCAACGCCACCGTACAGGGGTAGAAATCGTTGAATTTGCGCGGATCGATATCCACACGCAGGAGTTCAGCGTTGAGCGGCAGGCGCTCGCGCCAGTAATCGGTATCGGCCATTTCGGTGCCGACCGCCAGCACCACGTCGGCTTCGGCGATCAAGTTCCAGCCCGGCTCTACGCACAGGGACGAACCGGCATTGAGCGGCGCGTCGGGAGGCAACAGGCCCTTGCCGGCAACGCTGGTGAACAGCGGCGCGGCCAGTCGAGTGCTGAGTTCATTCAGTTCTTTCGCCGCATTCAATGCGCCACCACCGGCGATGATCATCGGACGCTTTGCGCCGTTGAGCTTGGCCACGGCTTGATCCAGTGCAGTGGCGGACGCCGGACCACGCCCCGGACGACGCACCACGTCATTGCTCCAGTCTCGCGCCACGGGTGCCGACAACACGTCCAGCGGCACCGAAATGTGCACCGGCCGTGGACGCTCGCTGTCGAACACCGCATAGGCACGGGCGATCAATTGCGGCAGGTCTTCGGCGGTCAAGGCGACGGCGGAGAACGCGGTGATCGGCGCGGTCATGGCGCGCTGGTCCTGGCACTCGTGCAGAATGCCCCAGCCCTTGCCGAGGCTGGCGGTGTGGTTGACGCTGGAAATCACCAGCATCGGAATCGAGTCGGCATAGGCCTGGCCGATACCGGTGGCGGCGTTGGTCACGCCGGGGCCGGTGATGACGAAGCACACCCCGGGTTTGCCACTGACCCGGGCATAGCCGTCGGCCATGAAACTGGCGCCCTGTTCATGGCGGGTCAGCACGTGGCGAATGCCGCTACCGGGCAGGCCGCGATACAGCTCAAGGGTGTGCACGCCGGGAATGCCGAACACGGTATCGACACCGTAGTTGGCCAGCAGACGCACCAGCGCCTGGCCACCGGTCAAGGTTTTGTCTTGCATGTTCAGGTCCTCACGCATGAGCGATGCGAATCAACGCATCGACCGCGGTCGTGCCATGGGCGCCGACCAACAATGGGTTCACATCGAGTTCGAGCAACTGCGCGGCGTTTTCGCAGGCGTAGTCGGCCACGGCGCGGATCGCCGCCACCAGTGCGTCCAGGTCCGCCACTTCGCGCCCGCGAAAACCTTGCAGCAACGGGGCGCTGCGCAGGCTCAGCAAGGCTTGGCGAATCGCGCCGTCGCTGGTCGGCAGCAACAGGCTGCGACTGTCCTTGAGCAACTCCACCAGAATCCCGCCCGCGCCAATCACCAGCGCCAGGCCAAAATCGTTTTCGCGCTTGATGCCGACGATCATTTCGGCCAGCGGTGGCTTGGCCATCGGCTCCAGCAGCACTTGATCGAAGGGCACGCCCGGCGCGTACGCGGCAATGTTCGCCCGCATGTTGTCCAGGGCAGCGCTCAGGGCGGCGCTGTCCTTGAGGTTCAGGGCCACGGCACCGGCTTCGGTTTTGTGCGGCAACTGTGCACTCACGGCTTTCAATACCAGCGGATAACCCAGTGCCTGGGCATCGTTCAGCGCGTTGTCCGGGTTGCTCAATACACCATTGGGTGTCGGTAGACCGAACGCACGCAACGCCTGTTTCGAGTCCCACTCATTGAGCAGATGGCCTTCGCCTTCCAGCGCCTGCGGACACAGCGGCACCAGGGCCGATTCGCCGAGCGCCAGCAACGCCTGGCGGTTTCGCTGATAACCGGCGATGCGGCCCCAGGCAGCCAAGCCGTCTTCCACGCCTTGCAATGCCGCCACACCCTGGGCATGCAGCTGCTCGCGGGCGTGGGCCGGCAACAGTTCCGGGAATGCCGAGGTGACGAATCCGGTCTTGCCATGCCGCACCAGCGCCTTGCAGTACAGGTCCAGCAGCAGGTCGCACTCCTTGCGCTCGCCGGTAAATTCCGCCGGATAGTCGAGCACCAGCATCGCCGCATCGGCTTCGGTGCGCAGGGCGCTGTCGAGCATGCGGTTCAGCGCCTCGCCGTCGCCCCAGATCGCCGTGGTGAAATCCAGCGGGTTGACCAGGTTGGCGTAGCTGGGCAGGACCTCGGCCAGTTCGCCGACTTGCCCGGCATCGAGCTTGGGCAAAGCCAGTTCATTGCGTTCCGCGTAGTCGGCGATCAAACCAGCATCGCCACCGGAACAGGCCAGCGCGATCAGGCTGTTGCCCGCCGGCAAGTTGCCGCAGGCGGCGGCTTTCAGGGTTTCGACGAAGCTCACCGGGCCGCTGACGCGAATCACCCCGAGGCGATCGAACAGCGCGTCGTACAACGCATCTGAACCGGACAGCGAACTGGTGTGACTCAGGGCCAGTTCAGCGCCGATCTGCGACACGCCGGTTTTCAGCGCAATGATCGGAATACCCTTCTCCAGCGCCTTGTGCGCGGCGCGGGCGAATCCCGGGACGTTCTTCAGGCCTTCCAGGTGCAGGCCGATGGCGGTGACACGCGGCTCGTCGAGCAGCACGTCCATCAGTTCGGCCACGCCCAGTTGCGCCTGGTTGCCCACCGAGGCCATGTAGGCCACCGGCAGCGAGCGGTCGCTCATGGACAGGTTGTAGGCGAAGTTGCCGCTCTGGGTCAGCACCGCCACGCCCTTCTCCACCGCTTTGCCGCCATGGGCCACCGGCCACAGCGCGCTGCTGTGCAGATAGTCGAGCAGGCCGTAGCAGTTGGGGCCGAGCAAGGCCATGTCGCCCGCGGCTTCGAGCAATTGCTGTTGCAGGGCCTGGCCTTCGGCGCCGGTCTCGGCGAAACCCGAGGCGTAGCAGATCGCGCCGCCGGTGCCGATGGCGGCAAGCTCCGCGACGCAGGTCAGGGTCAGGTCGCGGTTGGTGGCAATGAACACCGCGTCGGGCCCGCACGGCAGGTCGGCAACGCTGCGCACGCACGGCACGCCTTCGAGGCTGTCGTGCTGCGGGTTGACCAGCCACATCTGTCCTGGGTAGCCGCCCTCGGCGCAGCGTTTGAGCGCGCGGGCCATGCTGCGGCCGCCGACAAAGGCCACATGGCGGGGCGCGAGCATGCGCTTGAGGTTGTCACGAATGGTCTGGGACATGGGAATTCTCCGGGCCGATCAGCGCAGCAGCGGCCGCAGCAGTTCGCGGGAAATGATGTGCCGCTGGATTTCCGAGGTGCCTTCCCAGACCCGCTCGATCCGCGCGTTACGCCAGATGCGTTCCACCGGACTTTCGTCCATCAGGCCCATGCCACCGAAAATCTGCACCGCCTCGTCAGCCGCGCGACCGAGCACTTCGCTGGCGAACAGCTTGGCCATGCCGGCCTCGCCGTCGGTCATGGTGCCCTGGTCCATTTTCCAGGCGGTGTGCAGGGTCAGCAGCTCGGCAGCGCGAATCTGCGTGGCCATGTCGGCCAGCTTGAACGACACGCCCTGGAAGTTGCCGATGGCCTGGCCGAACTGTTTGCGATCCGCCGCCCATTGCAGCGACACGTCCAGTGCCCGTTGCGCCTGGCCTACGCAGTTGGCGGCGACCATGACCCGGCCGGCGGTGAGCCAGGCGTTGGCCACGTCCCAACCCTTGCCGACTTCGCCCAGCACTTTATTGGCCGGAACGCGGCAGTCGTCGAAGAACATTTCGAAGGTGTGGTAACCGCGGTTGCTCACACACTTGGGACCCCGGCGGATGGTCATGCCCGGGGTGTTGCGGTCGACCAGGAACGAGGTCACGGCGTTGCGCTTGCGGCCGTTGTGTTCGTAGGTGTCGGTGACGGCGAAGACGATGGCGAAATCGGCGTGGCCGGCGTGGCTGATGAAGTGCTTGCTGCCGTTGAGCACGAAGTCGTCACCCTCACGCACAGCGCGGGTCTTGATCGCGTTGGCGTCGGAGCCGGCGCCCGGTTCGGTCAGGGCGAAGCAGTCGATTTTCTCGCCCTGGATGCACGGCAACAGGTAGTCGTTGATCTGCTCGCCGGTGCAGGCCATGAGGATTTTCGACGGCCGCGCAACGAAAACGTGCAGCGCCCAGGAGACCTTGGACAGCTCACGTTCGATCAGTGCCTGGGACAGGTAGTCCAGGCCACCACCGCCCACCTCCTCCGGCATGTTGAAAGCATAGAAACCGGCGGCGATCGCCTTGCCGCGGATCTGCGCGGCCAGCTGCGGGGAGACTTCGTCGGCGCGGTCGACCTCGGTTTCATAGGGCAGCAGTTCCTTCTCGACGAAGCTGCGTACCGAGTCCACCAACATTTCTTGTTCTTGGGTCAGTTGGAAATTCATGCTGCTACCTGTTGTTCGTGTGCAATGAGAGGTTTGCCGAGGTTTAGCGACCGATAAAACGTGCCGGGCGTTTTTCCGTGGCGGCGCGCAGGGCTTCGTTGCCGTCTTCACTGCGCCCACAAAGCAGGCCGGCGGCCAGTTCCGCTTGCAGTTGCTCGGGCAAGCTGCGCTCGGCGCCTTCGCGCATGAGCTTTTTGGTCTGGGCGAAAGCAAAGGTCGGCCCGGCGGCCAGGCGTGCGGCGAGTTCGCCAGTGACGCTCAGCAGTTGCTCGTCGGCGCAGACTTCGCCGACCAGCCCGGCGGCCAAGGCGCGGTCGGCGCCCCACAATTCGTCGAGGAACAGCAGCCGCTTGGCTTGTTCGGTGCCGATCAGCCGTGGCAGGTGCCAGCTGGCGCCGGCGTCGGGCGAATAGGCCATGCTGGTGTAGCCGGCCTTGAACCGAGCCGACTGCCCGGCGATGCGCAGGTCGCAGCATAGGGTCAGGTCCATCCCGGCGCCGACGGCGGTGCCGTTGATCGCGGCGATGGTCGGTTTTTCCAGGCTGTGCAGGCGGGTCATCAGGGCGTGGGCGGTTTCGGTCCAGCCGTAGGTTTCCAGGGCACCACGGGCTTCGGCTTCAGCCCATTCCGCCAGGTCGGCGCCGGCGCAGAAGCTGCGACCGCTGCCGGTCAAGACCACCACGCGCACCGCCGGATCGGCGTTGAAGGTGTCGAGCAAGGCGTGCAGGTTTTGCAGGGTCGGAATGTCCAGCGCGTTGCGCTGGGCCGTGCGATTGAGGGTGATCCAGGCAACGCCGGCTTCGACCTGACTGAGCAGCGAATCATGAGTAGTCATGCGAGTCCTCGAATTATTGTGATTGGTCTGAGGTGATGCGACTTGAGGCCATACTAAACGAGTGTTCAGTAAGGCGGCAATCGGTGGAGAAATGGGCTGTAACACGCTCGAATATTCAATAACACATTGGTTTTATTAGTTTTTTTTCAGATTTCGAGGGATGCGCCTCTGCTGCTGTTACAACTTCGAACAACTGGCGACAGGACGCAGATCTATTGCCCACCACAAAACCAATGTGGGAGCGGGCTTGCTCGCGAAGAGGCCCCTGTCAGTCAACATTATTGGTGACTGACACAGCGCTTTCGCGAGCAAGCCCGCTCCCACAGGGAATGTGTGTGATAGAAGGAATTAAACAGTCGGCAGGCTCGGCGCCAGCACCGCCCCGCGCTTGCGATGGATCAGGAAGTACGCGCCATAACACAGCGCAATGAATCCAAAGCCCCAATACAGCGACGGGCGCTGGGTTTCATCCAGCGCCAGGAACACGAACAGCGAGCAGCACAGTGCGATGCACATCAGCGGCAACACCGGGAACCACGGTGCGCGGTATTTCAGGTCGCTGAGTTGGCCGCCGTCACGCAGGTAGGCCTTGCGGAACTTGTACTGCGCCAGTGCGATGACAATCCAGGTCACGGTGCCCGACATCCCGCTCACCGCCATCAGCACCATGAACAAGGTGTCGGCGGCGACGAAACTGGTCATCAGCGACACCAGCGCAAAGCACAGGGTGATGCTCAAGGCGCGCAACGGCACGCCGCGCTTGCTTAGTGGCGAAAGACTTTTCGGCGCCATGCCGGTTTTCGACATGGCCCACAGGATGCGCGTCGAGGCATACAGGCCGGAGTTGCCCACCGACAGGATCGCCGTGAGGATCACGAAGTTCATCAGGTCGGCGGCGTAGGGAATGCCGACCATGTCGAACACCTGCACGAACGGGCTTTCCATCAGCCCCGCCTGCTGCCACGGCACGATCGCCGACAAGACGATAATAGCCAGCACGTAAAAGATCAGTACACGGAACACCACGTTGCGCACTGCACGGGGAATGCTTTTTTCCGGCTGATCGGTTTCACCCGCCGCCACACCCATGATCTCGCAGCCCTGGAAGGCATAGACCACGGTCATCATCACCGCGAACACCGCGGACAGGCCGTTGGGGAACAGCGAATCACCGATCAGATTGGTTGCCATCGGCGCCGGTGCGCCACTGCTCAGCGGCATCACACCGAAGATCACCAGCACGCCGACCACGATGAACCCGAGAATCGCCGCGACCTTTATCCCGGAGAACCAGTATTCCGCTTCACCGAAGGCACGGGTCGCCAGGGCATTGATACCGAACAGCACCACCACGAACAGCGCCGACCAGTACCAGATCGGCACCGCCGGGAACCAGCGGGTCATCAGCATCCCGGCGGCGGTGAATTCCAGGCCCACGGTGGTGGCCCAGCTCATCCAGTACACCCAGCCGATCATGAAGCCGGTGGCCGGGCCGATGAATTTGGTGGCGTGGGTCTGGAACGAACCGGACACCGGCATCTGCACCGACAGTTCGCCCAGGCAGACCATCACCAGATACATCAGGAAACCGGCAACCAGGTACGCCAGGATCGCCCCCACCGGCCCGCCCTGGTTGATGGTCACGCCGGAACCCATGAACAGCCCGGTGCCGATCACGCCGCCCAGGGACAGCATGAAAATGTGCCGGCTTTTCAGGGCGCGGGTCAGTTGGATGCCTTTACGATCAGTGGATTCGCTCATGCCCGGCACCTCGAGTCGGTGGCACGGACAGCGCATGACAGCTCGTCACGGCGCAGGGAGGAAGGAGCTTTACGGCAATTCATTATTATTATCTCCAATAAGCTTCGAAGACCGCGCTGCGGCGGTTGCGTCGATTATTGGAAAGCCATGTAAGGTCGCGTTGTACGTAAAGATCGAAGTTGTAGAAAGTCGTAACAAAAATGTACGTCAGCTCTGCAACAGGCCTTTGAGGGTATGCAGTGAACGTTGCAGTTGTACTTCGACGGCGGGCACCATCGCTCGAATCGTCGGTTCATCATTGCCCAGCGCCGCCTCTTCCAATGTGCGTAATACCAAGGCCAATGCACGAAACCCCAGGGAATCGCTGCTGCCGGCCAAACGGTGGGCAAGCTGTGCAACTTCGGTGCAATCGTCGGCTTCGATGGCTTCGCTCAGTGCCTCACGGTGTTGCAGGATCGAATCGCGCAGCACGGCCAGCAGGCCCTGTACTTTCTGATCGCCGAGCAAGGTGCGATGGGTTTGCAGCAAGGGCCAGTCCATCGCTTCATCGTCTACCGGCGACGGGGCGGGAGTGGCCTGCCCCGCCAGCACCTGTCGCAGGTTCTCCAGCTTCAAGGGTTTGGCCAGGATGCCATCCATGCCGGCATCCAGGTAACCGCGCACCAGCGCCGGTTGCACGCTGGCGGTCAGGGCAAAGATACGTGTTTGCCGGTTCGGTCCGTCGTCGCTACGGATCTGTTGGCACAACTGGACGCCACTCATCCCCGGCAGGTGCACATCCAGCAAAATCAGGTCAAACGTCCGCGCCGCGCATTGCACCAAAGCCTGTTCAGCATCGATAGCCAGCCAGACCCCATGCCCGTCCCGTCGCAGCAGGCCCTCGGCGACTTCACGATTGAGCGCCACGTCCTCGACCACCAGGATGTCCAGCGCCGGGCCCGCCATCTGGGTCGGCGCCGGGTTCACAGCAGCGATCGCCGGCTGCAGCGTCACTTCGAACCAGAAACAACTGCCGCGCCCGATTTCGCTGCTGACGCCGATGCAACCGCCGATCTTCTCCACCAGGTGTTTGCAGATGGCCAAGCCCAATCCCGTGCCGCCATAACGCTGGGCGACTTCTTCGCTGGCCTGGGTGAAGCGTTCGAAGATCTTCGCCTGCATCGCCGGGGCAATGCCAATGCCATTGTCCGTGACACTCACCCGCAAACGTTGTCCGGGCGCAAGCAACGCCACTTCGACACTGACGTCGCCGCCTTCAGTGAACTTGATCGCGTTGGCCAACAGGTTGCTCAACACCTGCCGCAAGTACTGCTCAGCGCCGTGGTGATGCTCGGCGACCTGCTGATCGACCCGGCAATTGAGGACCGTGTCGTTGTCCAGCGCCTTGGGTTCGAGCAACGTGAGGACTTCGTCGAGCAATTGGCGAATGGAGAAATTCACCGGTTCAGGCAGGCTGGTCCCCTCCTCCAGCTTGGCGAAATACAGCACTTCGTTGAGGATGGTCAGCAGCCCCTCGCCAGCCTTGTGCAGCGCATCCAGGCGCTTGCCGTCCTGCGGGTCGAGACGGGCACCACGCAATAATTCGGCCATGCCCAGGATGCCGTTGAGCGGCGTGCGCAACTCGTGGCTCATGGTCGCCAGGAACCGCGATTTGGCGAGGTTGGCCGCTTCGGCTTCGTCCTTGGCGCGCATCAGGCTGGCGGTGCGGCGCTCGACCATTCGTAGCAATTCATCGCGGTTGTCCTGCAGGGCCAGGCGGTCGGTTTCCCGGCGGTCGATGTCACTGAGGATCGCCCTGCGCATGTCGTCGAGGGCATGGGCCACGGTGTCGATCTCGTCGTTCTGCGCGCTGCGCCGCTTGTCCAGGCGCAACGGCTCGTGCCATTGCCCGGCGGCAATGCGCCGGGCAAATTCGGCCATGACTTTCAGGTGGCGGGTCACCAGCCGATAGAACAGGCCCGACAGCGCCACCGACAGGCCGCAGAAAAACACCGCCATCCACAACAGGTTGGTCAGGCCGGTGGCATACAGGCGTTGATACACCGCCCCCAAATCGGTGCTGACCTGCAGTTCGCCGAGATGACGCAACGGGCCCGAAGGCGGTTGGTAATCCAGGGCAAAACGCTCGATACGCAACGGCCCTGCAGGCGCGGGGTTGCCTTGCACCAGGTCGAAATCGGCCCCGGTCAAATGCACCCTGGCGACGTCGGAGAAATCCACCAGACCGCGCAACTGCACCTTCAACTGCTCCTCGTCCAGATCCCAGAGGCTGCGCTCCAGGCTGGCCAGGTAACCGGCGCGGATCAGCTCCATGCGCGAGTCGATCTCGCGCATTTCCCGGCGATACTCGATGTACAGCTGCACGCTGCTGGCCAGCACGGTAAAACACAGGCTGAACAGCAGAATGAACAGCAGCAGGCGCCGCAACAGTCCGCCGGGACGCGCGCGAATCATTGCGCGTCCGCCGGCAGGTTGATCATGTCGCGGTAGGTGACTTCGCTTTCATTGAGCAGGCGCTCGACATCACCGGCATCGACCATGCGCTGCAACTGCGCATCGATCTGCGGCATCTGTGCGGCCAGTGGCGAGCGGCGGGAAACGGCGACCCGCAGGTAGTCCACGCTCAGGGCCTTGGGCAAGGCGACGATGTCCTCGGCGCCGGGCAGGTTTTCCACGTACAGCTCGCCGGTGCGGCGCTCCTGAGTGATGAAATCGATGCGCCCGCGAATCAGCTTGCCGAAGTTCTGCCGGCTGCTGGCGACCCATTCGATGTTGTTGTGCTGCGCGACCATGCGATCGAACGCCACGCCGTAGCTTTCACCGAACAGCAGGCCGCCACGGTAATGGGCCAGGTCCTGCAAGTGTTCGAACTTTACCGGATGCTGGCGATTGATGAACAACGCCACTTCTTCGCGCAGCACCGGTACGCTGGAAAACAGCATGCTCTGTTCCCGTTGCGCGGTGCTGTAGGCCAGCACCACATCGACCCGGCCTTCGGCGGCGTCGAGCAGGCAGCGCTTCCAGTTGCCCAACACCACGACCTCGACCTCGTAGCCGAGCTGGCCGAACAACTGCTTGACCACGCTCGGCGCCAGGCCGCGGACCTGCTTGCCGTCGCTCCAGGAAATCGGCGGATACACCGGGTAATCGCAGTAGCGGATTTTTTCCGCGGCCTGCACCGTGCCCGCCAACAACACCAGCACCACCCAGAGCCAGCGCCCCACTGCCGTCACGCCGCCAGGCTGGCAGTGAACAGGTAACCGGCGCCGTGGATGGTGATGATCAGCTGCGGTTCGGCGGGATCGTCGTGCAACTTGCGGCGCAGGCGCCCGACCAGCACGTCGATCGAGCGGTCGTTGGGCACCCATTCGCGGTTGCGGATCTGGTCCATCAACTGGTCGCGGCTGAGGGTGTGGCCGCTGTTGCGCAAGAACACGCTGAGCAACTGGTATTCGCCGTGGGTCAGCAAAGTCTCGCAGCCGGCCGGGTCAATCAGGCGCCGACGGTCGGTGTCCAGCGCCCAATCGGCGAACTGCTTGACCGGTTTGGCGACGGCGGCGACCGGCTGTGGCGTTTGCGCATGGCGGACCCGGCGAATCAGGTTTTTTGCCCGGGACACCAGTTCCCGCGGGTTGAGGGGCTTGATCACGTAGTCGTCAGCGCCGCATTCGAGGCCGACGATGCGGTCGATTTCGTCGTTGCGACCGGTGATCAGGATGATCCCGACTTCCGAGCGCACCCGCAGTTCGCGGGTCAGGGTCAAGCCGTCCTTGCCCGGCAGGCGGATATCGAGCATGACCAGGTCGACGGCCTGGCTGGCCAGGAAGGTTTCGGCCAGTTCCGCCGTGGCGGCGCAATGCACGTCGTAGCCTTCCTGGGACAGGTAGGCATGCAACAGTTCGCGAATCAGCGGATCGTCATCGACGATCAGTACCCGAGGAGTCATTGCTGGGTGTCCTGCTTGTTTCTTATTAGGGGGACTGCATCAGCGGCAGAGAGTAGCCACTGCTGAACGGGTGATCAACAGCTGCTCGTCTGCACGCAAAAACGCTGGCGGCCGCCGGCCTGCAAACCATCGACCCAGGCCTCGCAAATCTGCATGCCCTGCTCGGGGGTAAAGGTCCCGGGGTTGAGCCCGGACTCCAGCCACAGGCCATCGAGCAGTGCGCTGAGGCTGATCGCGGCCAGGTCGGCATCGAAATTCTCCCAGCCCTCCTCCTGCGCCAATTCCCTGAGCACCTTGCCCAGGATCGCGCGGTACTCGCCATAGGAATGATCGTGGGCCTGATTGATCGCCTCGGCGGTTTTCACCGCGCCCCAGAAGGCGAGCCAGGCGTCGATCAGCTGCGGGTCGAGCAATTCGGCGGAGAACGAACCGCGGAAAAACGCCGACAGGCGCTCGCGGGCATTGGGGGCCGCTTGCTCCATGGCATCGCGCAGCAGGGTCATGACGCGCCCGGTGATCGCCATGTAGGCCTCGGCCACCAGTTCGTCCTTGCCCGAATAGTGATGGCTGATCAGCCCCACCGACACACCCGCCTCGGCGGAAATCTTGCGGATCGACGCGCCCTGGAAGCCATGGCGCTTGAGGCACACCAGCGTCGCCTCGATCAGGTTGGCTTTGCGCAACTCCGGTTCCATGCGAGAAAAACGGGCTTCCTGGTTCATGGGCGACGCTCCTGGTTTGTCCATCGTTGAACGACTGTACAGCAAGAGGCGGTTTGGCTGCCACATCGTGTAATCGTTCTTCGCAGGCAAGCCTGGCTCCTACATTAGATTGCGTATTACCCTCACCGTCCGCCTCGCCATTTAATACACCTTCATGATTTGCTCACTTCGCAATACCGCATTGGCTGCCCTGTGCCTGTCACCCTTCGCCGCTGCCGGGATCGAGGTGATCCAACAGGTGCACCCGGTGTGGTTGCTGGAACAACCCTACGCCGAGAGTGCCCTGCTCACCGCACGGACCTTCGGGGACAGTGCCTATGGGGATAATCGCGTCAATGCCACGTTGCAGATCAGTTGTTCCCAAACAGCCCGTTTGACCCTGCAGATCGCACCGGCATCCCTGGGTTTTGACAGCGATCCCTTTGAAGGTCCCGATGCAACCGCCGATGGGCCCCTGCAGATCACGACGGGAACACGTCCCAGCGTCGAGCATCGGGTTTCCGGCAGCTGGACCGCTGGCGGGGCTTTCCAGGTGGGTAACGTGTTTTCGATCAGTACGGACATGCCAGCGCCTGAGCTGGAGTATTGGCTGAGCGATGCTTCGCGGGGTCAACCGCTGAAACTTGCGTTGGCCCCTGCAGAAACCGGTGGCAAGCCATTGACCGCTACATTTTCGTTGCCGCAAGACAATCAAGGGTTGAAACACGCGTGCCTTGGGGCCAGGCCAGGGTTGTGAAGTTGGCAGGTCCGCCGCCATCGCTGGCAAGCCAGCTCCTACAGGTTACGCGTTGGTCACGGATTCTGCGTACACCCATAACCCCGTAGGAGCTGGCTTGCCAGCGATGAGGCCAGCCCGTACAACCGAGCATTCAGATCAATCCCGATAACCCGGCGCCACCCGCTCCAGCAACCTCAACAACGCCGCCCAAGCCAATTGCATCGCATCCGGATCGCTCAACTCCCCCTCCTCAAGCGGCCGCCCCGGATCATTGAACTGCCGCTCGGTATGCGCACAAACCTCATCCGGTGGCAACACCACCTCGCCAGCCGCCTGCGCCGCCAGCTGGATTTCGCAGGCCTTTTCCAGGTAATACATGCGCAAAAATGCCTGGCTGACGGTTTCGCCCACGGTCAGCAGGCCATGGTTACGCAGCATCAATACCGGCTTGTCGCCCATGTCCGCCACCAACCGTTGCTGCTCACTCATGTCCAGCGCCACGCCTTCGTAGTCGTGGTAGGCAACCCGGCCATAGAACTCCATGGAAATCTGGTTCACCGGCAACAACCCGCACTTGAGCGCCGCCACCGCACAACCGGACTTGGTGTGGGTGTGCAGCACGCACTGCGCATCTTCCCGGGCGCCGTGAATGGCGCTGTGGATCACGAACCCGGCCGGGTTCACCGGGTACGGCGACGGCTCGACGGCGCGGCCATCGAGGTCGATCTTGACCAGGTTGGACGCGGTGATTTCGTCGAACATCAGCCCGTAGGGATTGATCAGGAAGTGATGCTCAGGTCCCGGAATACGCACCGAGATGTGGGTGAAGATCAGGTCGGTCATGCGAAAGTGCGCAATCAGGCGATAACAGGCCGCCAGTTCTTCGCGCAGGCGCTGTTCGGTCACGCTGCGTTCAGGGGTGGTCAGGGGTGTGGCGATGTTGTTCATCGGGCGGATTCTCCAGGCAGTTCGGCTGGGCAGACAGAAAGACTGGACGCTTCGACACGTCCAGCCATCCTCGCGACTTATTTGCTGGCCCAGGCGTTGAAGCGCTCTTCCAGTTCTTCGCCATGGTCGACCCAGAATTCGACGTTCATCGACAACGCGCCCTTGAGGTTCTGCGGCGCCGTGGGCACCCACTGCGCCAGTTTGTCATCGAGCCGCGCGGCGGCCTGGATGTTGGTCGGGCCGTAGGGGATCTGCTCGACGTATTTCACCTGTGCATCCGGCTGGTTGGCGAAGGCGATGAAGCGCTTGGCCTGGTCGACGTGCCGGGAGCCCTTGATGATCGCCCAGTAGTCCATGCCGTACAGGCTGCCGGGCCAGACCAGACCCAGGTGGCTGCCTTTCTGCGCGGCGTCGGCAATGCGCCCGCTGTAGGTCGAGGTCATCACCACATCGCCAGCGGTCAGCCATTGCGGCGGTTGCGCGCCCGCCTCCCACCACTGGATGTAAGGCTTGAGCTCAGTGAGTTTGGCGAATGCCCGGTCCACGCCCTGCGGGGTGCCAAGCACCTTGTAGACGTCATCGACCTTGACACCGTCGGCCAGCAAGGCGAATTCAAGGTTGTACACCGCACGTTTACGCAGCCCACGCTTGCCGGGGGTTTTCTTCACGTCCCAGAAGTCTGCCCAGGAGGTCGGGGCCTGGGCCAGTTTGTCGGTGTCGTAGGCAATGGCCACGCTCCACACCAGCGCGGCGGAACCGCATTCCTGCGCCGCGTCGGGGATCAACTGGTCGGCGTGCCCCACACGGGTCCAGTCCAGCCGCTCGTACATGCCTTCCTCGCAACCGCGCATCAGGTCCGGGCCTTCGATCTGCACCACGTCCCAGTCGACGTTGCCGGTGTCGACCATGACTTTGATTTTCGCCATCTCGCCGTTGTATTCACTCTGGATCACCTTGCTCTGATCCACGGCGGCAAAAGGCTGGAAGAACGCCACGTCCTGGGCTTTTTGTCCGGCGCCGCCGTAACCGACCACCACCATCTCCGATGCTGCCTGTGCGCTGCCCAGGCCCATGGCCAAGGTCAACGCCAAGGGATAAAAACCGTGCTTGAGCGTATTCGATTTCATCAGTGATTCCTCGTGCAGGTGCCAGGCGACTGCAGGTCGGCATGGCCCTTTTTTATTGTTGGTGAGGGTGGCCCCAGGAGCGGGCTCGAGACGAAACTACTCAAGGCCCAGTAAAAAAACAAGTTGATTTTTTACTGAAGGTAAATTTCTATAGACCAAACAACAACAACGAAAACCTGATGCCTCTGTAGGAGCGAGCTTGCTCGCGATGGACCTGAGGGCGACGCGTTTATCCAGACAACACGCGTCATCGTTAACGTCCATCGCGAGCAAGCTTGCTCCTACAGGTCAGCCGCCGGAGTAACCGCACCATGCCGAGCCCGACCCCTGCCTTCGCGCACCTGTTCGAACCCTTGCAGATCCGTGGCAAGCGCCTGAAAAACCGCATCATGTCCAGCGGTCACGACACTTCGATGCCCACCGACAACCTGGTCAACGAGCAACTGATTGCCTATCACAAGGCGCGTGCCGAAGGCGGTGCCGGGCTGATCGTGTTGCAAGTGGCCGGGGTGCATGACAGTGCGCGCTACACCTCCCATGTGCTGATGGCCACCGACGATGAATGCATCGAGGGCTACCGCAAACTCGCGCAAACCTGCCATGCCCACGGTACGGTGGTGCTGTCGCAAGTGTTCCATCCGGGGCGGGAAATCATGGAGTCCAGCGATGGCCTGCTGGCGGTGGCCTACTCGGCGTCGGCGGTGCCCAACGAGCGTTTCCGGGTGATGCCACGGGCGCTGGACCAGGCGATGATCGACGAGATCGTCGCCGGTTATGCCGCTGCTGCCCGACGCCTGCACCAGGCCGGCATCGATGGCGTGGAAGTGGTCGCCAGTCACGGTTACCTGCCGGCGCAATTCATCAACCCGCGGGTCAACCGCCGTACCGATGGCTACAACGGTGAGCTGGAACAGCGTTTGCGTTTCCTGCGCGAAGTCATTGCCGCCGTGCGCGTGGCGACTGATGAGCAATTCATCATCGGGCTGCGCATCTCCGCCGATGAGCGCGATCCTGAAGGGCTGACCGAAGACGAATCATTGACCGCCGTACAATCGCTGCAAGGGCAGCTGGATTACGTTCACATCGTCGCCGGCACCTCGGCATCGCTCGGTGGTGCGGTGCACATCGTGCCGCCGATGGCGATCGAAGCGGCGTACCTGGCCAAGGAGGCTGGCACCTTCAAGGCTGGCTTGAACATTCCCTTGTTCGTCACCGGGCGCATCAACCAACCCCAGGAGGCCGAGTTGATTCTCGCTCGGGGCCAGGCCGATGTGTGCGGCATGACCCGGGCGCTGATCTGCGACCCGCAGATGCCCAACAAGACCGACACCGGCCACGTCGAAGATGTGCGCGCCTGCATTGCCTGCAATCAGGCGTGCATCGGGCACTTCCACAAGGGCTTGCCGATCTCCTGCATCCAGCACCCGGAAACCGGCCGTGAACTGATTTTTGGTCAGCGCCAACCAACTGCAAAACGCAAACGCATCATGATCGCCGGCGGTGGCCCGGCTGGCATGAAGGCCGCCGCCGTCGCGGCCCAGCGCGGGCATGACGTGACATTGTACGAGGCCAGTTCGCAACTGGGCGGCCAGGTGTTGCTGGCGCAATTGCTGCCACGGCGCAGCGAGTTCGGCGGCGCCAGCACCAACCTGCAGCGGGAAATGGAACTGGCCGGGGTGCGTGTGGTGCGCAATACCCGCGTCGACCGCGCCCTGGTGGAGCAGGAAAAACCGGACATGGTGATCGTCGCCACCGGTGCCGAGCCCTATTGGCCGCCCTTCGAACGCGGCGGTGAATTGCAGGTGGTGGACGCCTGGCAAGTGCTGCGCGACGAGGTGCAGATCGGCCGTTCCGTGGTGGTGGTCGACTGGCGCTGCGACTGGATCGGCCCCGGCATTGCCGAGCGCCTGACCCGGGCCGGGCATCAGGTGCAACTGGCGGTGAACGGTACCCATTGCGGGGAGAACCTGCCGCTGTACGTGCGCGATCAACTGGCTGGCGAGCTGCACAAGCTCGCCATTCCCATCATCCCCTACGCCCGGTTGTACGGCTGCGACGACAACACGGTCTACCTGCAACACACCGCCAGCGGCGAGCCGATGTTGCTGGAAAATATCGACACGCTGGTGCTGTGTCAGGGCCATCAACCGGTGGATACCCTGGGTGCAGAGTTGCAAGGCCTGGTGGAATTTCGCCGCATCGGCGACTGCCTGGCGCCGCGTACCGCCGAAGAAGCGATTTACGAAGGGTTGAAAGTCGCGTGGGAGCTTTAAGCCTGTTTATACTCCGGGGCTTTGAAACACCCTTGTAGGAGCTGGCTTGCCAGCGATGGTCGTGAACGATAACGCGTGCTTACCGGATAATCGCGGTTTTATCGAGTCCATCGCTGGCAAGCCAGCTCCTACAAGGGTTCACGTTCTACCCGGTTTGGAATTCGCCATGAGCAACAGCAGCAAGACCCAGGCCGCATCAGGTAGCGCCGAACCGCATTTCCTCGGCACGCGCATCCGCGGCCTGCGCAAACGTCGGGGCATGACCCTGGCGGAACTGGCGCAACAGAGCGAACTGACCGCCGGCTACATCAGCCAGCTGGAACGCAACCTCGCCTATCCGTCGATCCCGGCGCTGTTCAACATCGCCCGCAGTCTCGGCGTGACTATCCAGTGGTTCTTCGCCAGCGAGGCGATCACCGATCCTGAAGACGACGGTATTGTCGTGCGCAAGCACAGCCGCCTGAACGTGCATTACGAAGACGGCATCGTCGACCAGCTGTTGACCCCGCAAGTCAACCGCCAGCTGGAAATGCTCCACTCGCGTTTCCCGCCCGGCACCTACAGCCAGCAAAGCTACAGCCACGACGGCGAAGAAGCCGGTTACCTGCTGTCGGGCAGCTTCGAGTTGTGGGTCGGCGAGCGCTACTTCCAGCTCAATGAAGGCGACAGTTTCAGTTTCTCCAGCCAGGAGCCGCACCGCTACGGTAACCCTGGCGAGGTGGATGCCGTGGTGATCTGGGTGATCACCCCGCCGACCTTCTAACGCCGGCCGCGCCCGCTTGCCTGAGCGACACATGCACGCTTGAGGGTGTCGCTCGGCAGTTCCTTGAACAGCGCGCGATAACTGCTGGAAAACCGTCCCAAATGCCAGAACGACCAGTGCATGGCCACTTCGGCCACGGTGGTTTGCGTCGGCGTGCGGCTGAGCAGTTCGCGGCGGGCACTGTTGAGGCGGCGCAGGCGCAGCCATTGGGTCGGCGCCATGCCGGTGTAGGTCTTGAACGCGTGTTGCAGCTGGCGCAGCGAAACCCCGGCGACCCGGGACAACTCCAGCAGGTTGAGCTGTTCCTCCGGGCTGTCCGCCGCCCATTCCCCTACCCGTTGCATGATCGCCCGCTCCCCGGCCCGACGCTGCAGGGCGCCTTGGTCGAGGCGCACGCAGGCGTTATCGAGGATGAACAGACAGTCCTCCAGCAACTGTTGGGTCAAGGCTTCGCGGCTGGGCGGGTCGTAGGTCTGCGACAGCTGGGTGAGGGTTGCGCTGAGCCAGCGACTGAACAAGGCATTCTGCTGCGAGTTTAGCGGCGCCAGGAACAACCCCTCCAGCCGCGCGACGTCCAGCCCATGGCGCTTGACGAAGTCCGGGCCGAACACCACGGCGATTTCCTGGTAGTTCTCCGGAGTGATCCAGATGTTGCGGCTTTCACCGTTCAACACGTACAGCGCGTTGTCGCTGCGGTCGAAGCAGAACGCCAGCGAGCCTTGTGGCGCGCTGAAATTCTGCTCGACCCGGGTGTTCATCTGTTCCTCGTAGATCTCCACGCCCTGTAGATCCAGATAGCGCACCAATCCTGCGAAATGTCCCGGCGACATCTGTTGGTAATGCTGGACCCAGCCCGGCGTGGCGCGGATTTGCTCGGCGACATCAACGGTACTGAATGCTTGGACCTGTAACGAATTGCAAGCTGTCATGGGTGACCTTACGCACTCTTTTGGTGCGTTTTGTGTTGCTAAAAGTGGATAGATGGAACCGTAAGCCTCGCCCAAGATAGACGTCAACGCGCTACAGGGGAAGCGTCCTACAGATGAATCGACTTTCTCCCGCGTTAACAAAACCAATAACGAGGTCTTTATGAATGCCCCTTTCGATCAGCTGTTGACTTGGCTGAAAGATCACAAGATTACCGAAGTCGAGTGCGTCGTCAGCGACCTGACCGGCATTGCACGCGGCAAAATCGCACCCACCAACAAGTTCCTGCATGAGCGAGGCATGCGCCTGCCGGAAAGTGTGCTGTTGCAAACGGTAACCGGGGACTTTGTCGACGACGACATCTACTACGACCTGCTCGATCCTGCCGATATCGACATGGTCTGCAAGCCGGTGTCCGACGCGGTGTACGTAGTGCCTTGGGCGATCGAGCCGACCGCCATCGTGATTCACGACACCTTTGACAAGTTCGGCAACCCGATCGAATTGTCGCCGCGCAACGTGCTCAAGAAAGTCCTGCAGCTGTACACCGACAAAGGCTGGCGGCCGATTGTAGCGCCGGAAATGGAGTTTTACCTGACCCAGCGCTGCGAAGACCCGGACTTGCCACTCAAGGCCCCGATGGGCCGCTCCGGTCGCGCCGAAAGCGGTCGCCAGTCGTTCTCCATCGACGCCGCCAACGAATTCGACCCGCTGTTCGAAGACGTCTATGACTGGTGCGAACTCCAGGGCCTGGACCTCGACACGCTGATCCACGAAGACGGCCCGGCGCAGATGGAAATCAACTTCCGCCATGGCGATGCCCTGGACCTGGCCGACCAGATCACCGTGTTCAAGCGCACCATGCGCGAGGCGGCGCTCAAGCACAACGTCGCGGCGACCTTCATGGCCAAGCCGGTCGGCGATGAGCCGGGCAGCGCCATGCACATTCACCAGAGCGTGGTGGACATCGCCACCGGCCAGCCGATCTTTGCCGATGCCGACGGCAACATGAGCGAGTTGTTCCTGCACCACATCGGTGGCTTGCAGAAGTACATCCCCAAAGTGCTGCCGATGTTCGCACCGAACGTCAACTCGTTCCGCCGCTTCCTGCCGGACACCTCGGCACCGGTGAACGTCGAATGGGGCGAAGAAAACCGTACCGTCGGCCTGCGCGTGCCGACCTCGAGCCCCGATGCCATGCGCGTGGAAAACCGCTTGCCGGGGGCCGATGCCAACCCTTACCTGGCCATCGCCGCCAGCCTGCTGTGTGGGTACCTGGGCATGGTCGAGCGCATTGAACCGAGCGCCGCGGTACAGGGTCGGGCTTATGAGCGGCGCAACCTGCGGTTGCCGATCACCATCGAAGACGCGCTGACGCAGATGGAAGAATGCGACACCGTGAGCCGCTACCTGGGCGACAAGTTCGTGCGTGGCTATGTCGCAGTCAAGCGTGCCGAGCACGAGAACTTCAAGCGCGTCATCAGTTCGTGGGAGCGCGAGTTCCTGTTGCTGAGCGTCTGACAACCATCTCCCTGCATGAGTCCACGTCCCCCTGTGGGAGCGGGCTTGCTCGCGAAAGCGGTGTGTCATTCAACATTAAGGGTGACTGACCTGACGCCTTCGCGAGCAAGCCCGCTCCCACAAGGGGAACGCCAACGCCTGAAGAATCCAATAATTCCAAGAAGGTATCGTTATGCGTCTGTTGAAATCCATGGTCCCGGCCGCGCTCGCGGTCTTGTTCAGCGCCGTTGCCCAGGCTCAGCCACAGGTCAGTGTCTACAACTGGACCGACTACATCGGCGAGACCACCCTCGCCGACTTCCAGGCCAAAACCGGGATCAAGGTGATCTACGACGTTTTCGACTCCAACGAAACCCTGGAAGGCAAACTGCTTGCCGGGCGTACCGGGTATGACGTGGTCGTGCCGTCCAACCACTTCCTCGCCCGCCAGGTGAAGGCCGGCGCGTTCCTCAAGCTCGACCGCGAGCAACTGACGAACTTCAAGAACCTGGACCCGAAACTGCTGGCCCTGCTGGAAAAAAACGACCCGGGTAACGCGCACTCGGTGCCATACCTGTGGGGTACCAATGGCATCGGCTACAACGTCGACAAGGTCAAGCAGGTGCTGGGCATTGACCACATCGATTCCTGGGCCGTGCTGTTCGAGCCGGAAAACATCAAGAAGCTGAGCGCCTGCGGCGTGTCGATGATGGACTCGGCGGATGAAGTGTTCCCCGCGGTGCTCAACTACATGGGCATGGATCCGCGCAGCGAGAATCCCGAAGACTTCAAAAAGGCCGAAGCCAAGCTGCTGAGCATCCGTCCGTACATCACCTATTTCCACTCCTCCAAGTATGTCTCGGACCTGGCCAACGGCGACATCTGCGTGGCGTTCGGTTACTCCGGTGACGTGTTCCAGGCCGCCAACCGCGCCAAGGAAGCCAAGAACAACGTGAACATCGCCTATGCCATTCCCAAGGAAGGCGCGAACCTGTGGTTCGACCTGCTGGCCATCCCGGCGGACGCTGGCAATACGAAAGAAGCCCACGCCTTCATCAATTACCTGCTCGACCCGCAAGTGATCGCCAAGGTCAGCGCCTCGGTCGGTTATGCCAACCCGAACCCGGCCGCCAAGCAGTACATGGACCCGGAATTGGTCAACAACCCTGAAATTTACCCGCCGCAGGAAGTGCTCGACAAGCTCTACATCTCAACCACGCCGCCGCAGTCGATCATGCGCTTGATGACGCGCTCCTGGAGCAAAGTGAAGTCCAACCAATGAACCAGTACACCCACGAACACGCCCATTCCTATTACGCCGCGTCGGCCAATGGCATGGTGCCCTACCCCACGCTGACCGAAGACCTGGTGGCCGATGTCTGCGTGATTGGCGGCGGTTTTACCGGCGTCAACACGGCCATCGAACTGGCCCAACGCGGGCTCTCGGTGATCCTGCTGGAAGGCCGGCGGATCGGCTGGGGTGCCAGCGGGCGCAACGGCGGGCAGCTGATTCGCGGCATCGGCCATGACGTCAGCGGTTTCGCCAAGCATGTCGGGGTTGAAGGTGTGCGCTACCTGGAGCATGCCGGGACTGAATCGGTGCAACTGGTGGGCAATCGAATCCGTGAACACAGCATCGATTGCGACTTGCGCTGGGGTTTCTGCGAGCTGGCCAACACCCCGTCGCAGTTCGCCGGCTTGCAGGCTGAACACGCTGCGCTCAAGGAATCGGGTTACGCCCATGAAACCCGTCTGGTCGAATCTGCGCAGATCCGTGAGCAGGTGGTGAATTCCGGCGTGTATGCCGGCGGCCTGGTCGACATGGGCTCGGGGCACCTGCACCCGCTGAACCTGGTGCTTGGCGAAGCGAAACTCGCGTTATCCCTTGGTGTGCGGATTTTCGAGCAAAGCCCGGTACTGGAGTTGATCCATGGCAGTACTGTTCAAATTCGTTGTGCAGGTGGCACGGTACGCGCCAGCAGTCTGGTCCTGGGCTGCAATGCGCATTTGGAAGAACTTGAACCGAAACTCAGCGGAAAAGTGCTCCCGGCGGGCAGCTACATCATCGCCACCGAACCCTTGTCGGCGGAGCTTGCCGCACAGTTGATCCCGCACAACCTGGCGCTGTGCGACCAGAAAGTCGGCCTGGATTACTACCGACTCTCGGCGGACCGGCGCCTGCTGTTCGGCGGAGCCTGCCATTATTCCGGGCGTGATCCGGCGGATATCAGCGCCTACATGCGCCCGCAGATGCTCAAGGTGTTCCCGCAACTGGCGAATGTGCGCATCGACTACCAATGGGGCGGCAAGATCGGCATCACCGCCAATCGCTTCCCCCAGGTCGGGCGCCTGAGCCAATACCCGAACGTGTTCTACGCCCAGGGTTACTCCGGTCATGGCGTCAACGTGACCCACTGGTGCGCGAAATTGTTGGGCGAAGCGATCCATGCCGGTCACAGCAAAGGCTTCGACGTATTCAGTGCCGTGCCGCACATGACCTTTCCTGGTGGCCGCGCCCTGCGTTCGCCGCTGCTGGCCCTGGGCATGCTCTGGTACCGCATGCGCGAACTCCTCGGCTGACCACGCCCCTTGTAGGAGCTGGCTTGCCAGCGAAGGCGTCCTCGAGATCACCAACATCCACAAGGACCCATCGCCGGCAAGCCGGCTCCTACAAGGTTATTTCCCATCTCTTTGTTCAGCCTTTCGATTTGCTCAATTGCGAGTCACTTCTATATTGAGGGGGTGCTCTGAATTTCCTGCCTCCTGTTGAGCCTGGCCCATGGCAATTACTGATCAGCTGATCATCTGCGAGCACTGCGACAGCGTGTACGAAAAAGTGACGCTCGCCAAACACCAGAAAACCCTGTGCACCCGCTGCGGCGGCGTGCTTCAGCGTTATAACGGCCTGACCGTGGAGCAACGCCTGGCGTTGACTTTCGCCGCGTTGATGCTGTGGATTTTCGCCAACTTCTATCCGGTCATGAGCATCAGCCTCAAAGGCCTGAAAAACAGTGCAACGCTTTGGGATTCGGTGGTGGCGCTGAGCCTGGGGCCCATCACCTTCATTGCCCTGGTGGCGGCGATCGCCATGATCATCGCACCGATCTTTCAGTTGTTGCTGCTGATCTGGGTGCTGGGCTTCGCCCTCAGGCACCAGCGCGCGCCGGGTTTCAGCTTCTGCATGCGCTGGCTGGAAACCCTGCGGCCCTGGAGCATGCTGGAGGTCTGCCTGCTGGGCGCGATGGTTGCGGTGATCAAGCTCGCCGGGTTGCTGGATGTGCTGCCCGGCATCGGTCTGTTCGCCCTGGCCGTCCTCAGCCTGATGATGATCCGCATTGCCGGTCGCGATATTCGTGAACTGTGGGACCTCGTATGACCATGCCTCCCTTTGCCCGCGACCTCAACCTGTGCCTGTGCCACAGCTGCGGCCTGGCCTGCGACATGACCGGTGATCCCCACGAATGCGAGCGCTGCGGTGCCCCTCTGCATCGGCGTAAAACCAACTCACTGACCCGAACCTGGGCTTACATGATCACCGCCCTGGTGTTTTATGTGCCGGCCAACCTGTTGCCGGTGATGAACACCAAGATGGTCGGCGACGGTGCCGACAGCACGATCATGAGCGGCGTGATCGAGTTCTGGCAGCACGGCGCCTGGGACATTGCCCTGATCATTTTCATCGCCAGTATTGCGGTACCGGGCGTCAAGTTCGTCGCCCTGACGCTGCTGCTGGTGACCGTTCAACGCGACAGTCAATGGGCGCTCAGGCAGCGCTCGCAAATGTATCGGTTCGTCGAACTTATCGGTTATTGGTCGATGCTGGACGTCATCGTGGTCGCCCTGGTGGCCTCGCTGGTGAAATTCCAGGCCCTGGCCGATATCGAACCGCGCCCGGGCATCCTGTTCTTTGGTCTGGTGGTGGTGTTCACCATGCTCGCGGCGATGAGTTTCGATCCGCGACTGATCTGGGATAAAGAGCGGCAACAACCACAAAATGAGGAGGTCACGGATGAAGTCACAAGCCACTGACGGGCCGCTGGTCCCGGGGCAGGCTCCGATCAAGACCCGCCGTTTCAGCTTTTCGATGGTGTGGATCGTGCCGATTGTCGCGGTGCTGGTGGGGATATCGCTGGTGGTCCACAGCATATTGCAGGAGGGGCCGACCATTACCGTCAAGTTCAAGACCGGCAGCGGCCTGACCGCCAACAAGACCGAGGTGAAATACCGCAACGTAGTGATCGGCCATGTGTCGGACGTGGCGTTGAGCAACGACCAGAAGAGCGTCGATGCGACGATCAAGCTGGTGAAACAGGCTGAAAGCTTTACCCGCAAGGACTCGCAGTTCTGGGTGGTCCGGCCGCGGATCGGCGCTGGCGGGGTTTCGGGAATCGATACCCTGTTGTCAGGGGATTACATCGGCGCCGATATCGGCCAGGACAATGCCCGCGCGAAGAACTTCGAAGGCCTGGAAAACCCGCCTGCCATCACCTATGGCGAACCGGGCAAACGCTTCACCTTGCATACCCAGGACCTCGGTTCACTGGATATCGGCTCGCCGGTCTACTACCGCAAGATTCCGGTCGGCCAGGTCGTGGCCTACGCGCTGGACCCCGATGGCAAGGGGGTGAACATCGAACTGTTCATCCACGCACCCAACGACAAGTACGTCACCGAGAACACCCGATTCTGGAACGCCAGCGGTGTTGACGTGAGCGTCGGCGCCAATGGTTTTGCGGTCAAGACCGAGTCCCTGTCGTCCTTGCTGGTGGGCGGCGTTGCGTTCCGTGCGCCGGAATACAGCCCCGACGACAAACCGGCCCCGGAGGAATATGCCTACGAACTGTTCCAGGACCAGCAAACGGCCCTCGCCCCGCCCAGTGGCAAGGGACAGTTCATGACCTTGCGTTTCGACCAGGCCTTGCGCGGCCTCAAGGTCGATGCCCCGGTGGAATTCCTCGGCATCGAAATCGGCAAGGTGGTGTCGGTCAATCTGGATTTCGACGCGAAAAAACGCACCTTCCCGGTCAACGTCGGCATCATGATTTATCCGCAGCGCCTGGGCCGAGCGCACACGAAGATGCTCCAGACCCTCAATCACGATCCCAAGGATGAAGCCGCCGCCGTACGCGTAATCGGTACCTTTATCGACAACGGCCTGCGCGCCCAGGCTCGCACCGGCAACCTGCTGACAGGCCAGCTGTACATATCCCTGGATTTCTACCCTAAGGCGGAGAAAGTCGCGTTTGATCCAAGTGCCCGTCCGGTCAGTATTCCGACCGTTCCTGGCAGCCTCGAACAATTGCAGGAAAAACTCGAAGCCATGGTCAACAAGATCAACCAACTGCCTATCGACCGCATTGCCGCCAATCTGGACAGCAACCTCGTC
The DNA here is from genome assembly GCF_046042685.1 of Pseudomonas sp. PLMAX. Lineage (NCBI taxonomy): Bacteria > Pseudomonadati > Pseudomonadota > Gammaproteobacteria > Pseudomonadales > Pseudomonadaceae > Pseudomonas > Pseudomonas sp. PLMAX. The sequence continues at coordinate 3,803,026 of NZ_CP064949.1, forward strand.
GAACTGCGCAAAGGCCTGGTGCAATTTAATGCCAAGACCCTGCCTGGCGTGTCAACCACCTTGACCGATGTGAGCAAGACCCTGCAATCGGCCAACTCGACTCTGGCCGAAGACTCGCCGCAGCGGGAAAAACTCGGGCAGACCCTGGACGAACTCGGGCGCACCTCGCGTTCGCTGCGTGACCTGGCGGATTACCTTGGCCGGCATCCGGAATCGCTGATTCGCGGTCGTCCGGACAATGCCGCACCGATGGATATGCAAGGGCCGCCGAGCAAATGACCACAGGAGCAACATTCATGGCTTTTCCGCTGAAAATCACGTTGGTTGCCGCGTTGTCGTTGCTCGCCGCCTGCCGCAGCGACCCGATCCAGTTTCACACCCTGACCCCGGCCCAGCCGGCGGTCAATTCACGCAGTACCGCCGGTATCCAGATTGAAATGCTCACCGTACCGCCCCAGGTCGATCGCCCGCAGATCGTCGTGCGCGAGGGCAATACCGGCATGGCGATCCTGGAAACCGAGTGGTGGGGGGCCAGCCTGGTGGATGAGTTGCGCAGTGCCCTGACCGACCAGATGATCAACAACAATCCGCAACGCAGGGTATCGGTGCGGCTGGAGGTGCAGCGCTTCGATTCGATTCCCGGCCAGTATGGTTTGCTCGACGTGAAATGGCGCCTGCGCACCAACAATGGCAGTGAAAGCCTCACGGACACCTGCCGCAGTACCCTGCAGACACCGTCGGGACCGTCCATCGATGAGCTGGTGGCGGCGCAGCAGAACAACGTCAGGCGCCTGGCCGCACTGATCAGCCAGACAGCGGCCTCCACGCAAAAAGGTTGCCCATCCGCAAGTACCAGCCCATAACACCATCCCCCTGTGGGAGCGAGCTTGCTCGCGATGGTGTGTCAGGCGACATCAATGTGTCTGATACACCATCGCGAGCAAACTCGCTCCCACAGGCTGCAAATGATTCGTATTGATCTAGAATAATTGACGACCTTCTTTTGTCGATTCGCTCGTATCAGCCTGCAAGACCAACAATAACAGGAGCTGACGCCGCATGAAGTCAACGATCCCTTCGTTCCTCAAAAAAGCCTTGCTGGTCACCGCCCTGGTGAGCGCAGGTCACGTATACGCCGCCGATACCGTCGGCATCGTGGTCTACAACGCCCAGCACGAAAGCCTGACCAAATCCTGGGTCGAAGGGTTTACCCAGGAAACCGGCATTCCGGTGACGATGCGCAACGGCGACGACACCGAAATGGGCAACCAGATCGTACAGGAAGGGACCGACTCGCCGGCGGATGTGTTCCTCACCGAAAACTCCCCGGCGATGGTCCTGGTCGACGGCGCAGGCTTGTTTGCCCCCGTGGACAAGGCCACCCTGGAGCAGGTCGACCCGGCCTACCGCCCGGCCCACGGCAAATGGGTGGGGATCGCGGCGCGTTCCACGGTGTTCGTCTACAACCCGAGCAAACTGCCCCAGGACAAGTTGCCCAAGTCGATCATGGACCTCGCCGCGCCAGAGTGGAAAGGCCGCTGGGGCGCCTCGCCCGGTGGTGCCGACTTCCAGGCCATCGTCGCCGCCATCCTCGAACAGAAAGGCGAAGCCGCGACCCTGGACTGGCTGAAGGCGATGAAGACTAACTTCACGGCGTACCGGGGCAACAGTTCGGTGCTCAAGGCGGTGAATGCCGGGCAGATCGACAGCGGCGTGATCTACCACTATTACAGCTTCGTCGATCAGGCCAAGACCGGCGAAAACAGCAAGAACACCGCCCTGCACTACTTCAAGCACAAGGATCCGGGGGCGTTTGTCAGCATTTCCGGAGGCGGCGTACTGGCCTCCAGCAAGCACAAGGAACAAGCCCAGGCGTTCCTCAAGTGGATCACCGGCAAGGACGGCCAGGCCATCCTCAAGGATGGCAAATCGTTTGAATACGCCGTGGGCAAGAACGCCGAATCCAACCCTGAACTGGTGCCTTTGCAGCAGCTCGACGCCCCATCCGTCGACGCCTCGAAACTCGACAGTAAAAAAGCCGTGGAGCTGATGACTCAGGCAGGACTGCTTTAATTGATGCCTGAAATCCTGCCCGCGGGTACCGCCCAAGCGCTACCCGCCAATTTGCGTAGACGATCGCGCGGCGTGTTCGCGAGCCGCGGTGGCGCGTGGGTGGTCGGTTTGTCGGTGCTGGTTTCGTTGCTGGCGCTGCTGCCGATTGCCTACGTCATCGGCGTGTCCCTGCAGACCGGCTGGTCCACGGTGGTGACCCTGGTGTTCCGGCCACGGGTGGGCGAGTTGTTGATCAACACCGTGTTGCTGGTGGTGCTGACGATTCCCCTCTGTATCGCGCTGGGAGTGACACTGGCCTGGCTGACCGAGCGCACGGATCTGCCGGGGCGTCGCTGGTGGTCGTTGCTGGCCACGGCGCCCCTGGCGGTGCCGGCCTTCGTCCACAGCTATGCCTGGGTCAGCCTGGTGCCGCCGATTCACGGCTTGTTCGCCGGGGTGCTGGTGTCGGTGATTGCCTACTTCCCGTTTCTGTACCTGCCGATTGCCGCGACCTTGCGGCGCCTCGACCCGGCCATCGAAGATGTCGCCGAATCGCTGGGGCTCAAGCCGTGGGCGGTGTTTTTTCGCGTGGTGCTGCCGCAGTTGCGCCTGGCCATTTGCGGTGGCGCGTTGCTGGTCGGCCTGCACCTGCTGGCCGAATATGGCCTGTACGCGATGATCCGCTTCGACACCTTCACCACCGCGATCTTCGATCAGTTCAAATCCACCTTCAACGGGCCTGCCGCCCACATGCTGGCCAGCGTGCTCGCCCTGTGCTGCCTGGTGATGCTGACCGTGGAATCCGCCGCACGGGGCCATGCACGCTACGCCCGCGTGGGCTCCGGGAGTGCCCGTGAGCAACGGATCGTGGGCCTGAAAACCCCGGCCAGGGTGCTCGCACTGGCGTTGCAGAGCACCACCTGCGCCCTGGCGCTGGGTGTGCCCTTGATCACCCTGGGCGGCTGGCTGATCGCCGGCGGCGTGCAGGCCTGGAACCTGGGCGAGCTGCTGCCGGCGCTGCAACAGACCCTGATGCTGGGCGTGGGGGGTGCTGCCCTGACCACCTGCGCCGCCATTCCGATTGCCTGGCTGTCGATCCGCCATCCCGGACGCCTGCAGCGGCTGCTGGAAAGCTGCAACTACATCACCAGTTCATTGCCGGGCATCGTCGTTGCGCTGGCGCTGGTGACCGTCACCATTCATTTTGCCCGGCCGATCTACCAGACCACCGTCACCGTGCTGCTGGCGTACCTGCTGATGTTCCTGCCCCGGGCCCTGGTGAGCCTGCGCGCCGGCATCGCTCAGGCACCGGTGGAGCTGGAAAACATGGCCCGCAGCCTGGGCCGCTCCCCTGCCCGCGCGTTATGGCTGATCACCCTGCGCCTGGCCGCTCCGGGTGCGGCTGCCGGTGCGGCGCTGGTGTTCCTGGCGATCACCAATGAACTGACCGCCACCCTGTTGCTCGCGCCCAATGGCACACGGACCCTGGCGACCGGGTTCTGGGCCATGACCAGCGAAATCGACTATGTCGCGGCGGCGCCCTATGCCCTGCTGATGATCCTGTTGTCGCTGCCGTTGACCGGGCTCCTGTATCACCAATCGAAAAAAACGGCTGGCCGATGAACACTCTTGAACTGCATTCACTGAACAAAGCCTACGGTTCCCAGCGAGCCCTGGATAACGTCAGCCTGTCGGTGCCCAGCGGCAGCCGTACGGTCATTGTCGGCCCCTCGGGCTCAGGCAAGACCACCTTGCTGCGGATGATTGCCGGCTTCGAGTTTCCTGACTCCGGCCGCCTGTCACTCAATGGCCAGACCCTGGTCGACAGCACCCATGAAGTGCCGGCGCACCAACGTTTGATTGGCTACGTCCCGCAGGACGGCGCCTTGTTCCCGCACATGACGGTGGCCGACAACATCGGCTTCGGCCTGTCGATCAAGGGCCGCGAAAAGCGCGAGCGTGTCGCGCAATTGATGGACAGCGTGGCACTGGATGCGAACATGGCCATGCGCTGGCCCCATGAATTATCCGGCGGCCAGCAGCAGCGTGTGGCGCTGGCACGGGCGCTGGCGCAGCAGCCGCGGCTGATGTTGCTGGACGAGCCGTTTTCGGCACTCGATACCGGCTTGCGCGCGGTCATGCGCAAGATGGTCGCCCGCCTGCTGGCCGACGCGGGGGTCACCACCATCCTGGTCACCCATGACCAGAGCGAAGCCTTGTCCTTCGCCGATCAACTGGCGGTGATGCGCCACGGCCGGCTGGTGCAGTCAGGCCATCCGCTGGACCTCTATCGCTACCCCGACGACGAACAGACCGCGCTGTTTCTCGGCGACGCCGTGGTCATGCCAGCGCGGATCGAGGCTGGCTGGGCCCATTGCGACCTGGGCCGGATACCGGTCAACAATCACCGCAACAACCACTCGGCGCAGATCATGCTACGGCCCGAACAGTTGCAACTGACCAGCGTGCTGCCCGACGCCACGGGTGTCACGGGCTGCCGTGCCAAGGTGGTCGACCGGGATTTCAGCGGCAACACCTGCACCTTGACCGTGGAGTTGCATTCGCGCACCGCCGATCAGCCCATCGGCCGATCATTGCTGGTACGCAGCTCCGGCCTGTATGCACCGCCTGCCGGCAGCGCCGTGCAGGTCTCGACCATTGGCCACGCGCATGTGCTGAGCGAGCCCTGATCCCTCGAACCTGGAGCATGGCCGTCAAAGATCGAAGCGATCCACCGCACGACGGCGCTCGTTGTCGTCGCGCACATCGTAGTTGGCGGTGGTCTGGATGTTGCTGTGATGGGCCAGTTTTTGCGCGATGGACAGGTCGTGTTCTTCGATCACCCGTGTGATGAACGAGCGGCGAAAATCATGCGGCATGATTTTCACCCCCACCTGCGCGCCCCGCTGCCGGGCGATGTAATAGATCGCGTGCTTGGTGATGCGCTCGCGGGTGATGTGACTGCCACGGCGGATGCGATTGAACAGGAACGGGTCGTCCTCTTCGCCTTCCTTGAGCATCGAGCGGCGCAGTTCCAGCCAGGCATCGAGCTTGGCGAACGCCCAGGCCGGGGCGTACTTGATCAACTGCTTGTTGCCCTTGGCGGTGACGCGCAGGCTGCGCTCATTGAAGTCGAGCTGATTGAGGTCGAGATTCACCGACTCCGATTTACGCATGCCCGAACCGTACAGGATCGCGATAACGGCGGCGTCCCGCTTGCCCTGTGGCCGAGGATCAGCGGCGCAAACCTCCATCAGTTCCTGGATCAATGAGCGCCGCAGGTTGCGCCCCTGGGACAGGCGCGTACCGGCGATGCCCTTGACCGAGCGCATTTTCAACAAGTGCTCCTGGCTGATCAGGCTCATGCGCCACGCTTCATTCATTACCCCGCGCACCGCATTGACGTACAACGACGACGTGTTGGGCGCATAACCGTCGGTGCGCAAGGCGGCGACCAGGGCGATGACATCTTCGGGTTGCAGGTTGTGCCAGGCGATTTCCTCGACATTCATTTCTTCGAAGCCCAGGCGATCGGCGGCGTCCTGCAGGACATAACGCATGGTCAGTTGGCTGGAGGGCGCCAGTCGTGCGAGATACAGGGTTAGCGGATTGGGTCTGAGGGCACTTGGATCAGTAGCGGGTAAGTCAGTCAAACGAAACGGCCTTGGATAAAGAGGAAACAGAAAACGCCATGGCGACAGGAATGGCCGCTACGCTGCCGGTCGTGGCCGGGAAAGTCAAATGCCCTGCCGACCAACGGCCGGTGTGACGCCGATAGCCGAATTGAAACATGGCATTGCTAAACCTTGACCGGACTCGATCGGGGCAGGAGCAAACCATGAGAATCAGTGTGTTCGGTAGCGGTTATGTAGGCCTGGTGCAAGCGGCGGTGTTGGCAGAAGTCGGCCACGACGTGGTCTGCATGGACGTCGACGAGAAAAAGGTCGAATGCCTGCAACAGGGCCACGTGAGCATTTTCGAACCGGGGCTGGCCAGCCTGGTACGCGAAGGCCTGGATGCCCGACGGTTACAGTTCACCAGCGATGAGAAACTCGCGGTGCAACATGGCCAGGTGTTGTTCATCGCGGTCGGCACACCGTCCCGGGACGATGGCTCGGCTGACCTGAGCCAGGTGATGGCGGTGGGCGAAGCGGTGGCACGGCACCGTGAACAACCGCTGATCCTGGTGGAGAAGTCCACGGTGCCGGTGGGCACCGGCGATGCCCTGCGCGCGCATATCGACAAATGCCTGATCAAGGTCGGACGCCTGTTGCAGTTCGATATCGTCTCCAATCCCGAGTTTCTCAAGGAAGGCTCGGCCGTGGCCGATTGCCGGCGCCCGGACCGTATCGTCGTGGGCTGTGAACGCGAAGAAGTGCGTGAGGTGATGCGTGACCTGTACGCGCCGTTCAACCGCAACCATGAACGCATCATGTTCATGGATTTGCGCAGTGCCGAGCTGACCAAATACGCCGCCAACTGCATGCTGGCGACCAAGATCAGCTTCATCAACCAGATCGCCGAGCTGGCCGAACACCTGGGTGCCGACATCGAATCGGTGCGCCTGGGCATCGGCGCCGACTCGCGCATCGGCTACCACTTCATCTACCCCGGCTGCGGTTATGGCGGCTCCTGCTTCCCCAAGGACATGCGCGCCCTGATTCACAGCGCCGAACAGGCCCATTGTTCCAGCGACCTGCTGCAAGCGGTGGAAGCCATCAACCAACGGCAGAAACACAAGCTGTTCGAGCGCCTCAAGGCCTTCTACAAAGGCGAGCTGCGGGGCAAGACCTTCGCCGTCTGGGGCCTGGCCTTCAAGCCCAACACCGACGACATGCGCAATGCACCGAGCCGCCTGTTGCTCGAGTCGTTATGGGCCGCCGGTGCCAATGTTCGCGCATTCGACCCCGAGGCCATGCAGCAAACCCAGCAGCTGTACCCCGATGAAACCCGGTTGATGCTCATGGGCACGCCGGAATCGGTGCTCAACGGTGCGGACGCGCTGATCATCTGCACCGAGTGGCAACAATTCAAGGCGCCGGATTTCGATCTGATCCGCCAGCGCCTCAATGCGCCGGTGATCTTCGATGGCCGCAACCTGTACGATGCCGAGCGCCTGGCGCGCAATGGTTTCATGTACTTCCCGATGGGCCGCGGCGAGTCACGTAAGTTGCCGATTCCGTATCAGCAATGGCCTGCGGCGCTGGTGGTCGCCTAATCCCCCTGTAGGAGCTGCCGCAGGCTGCGATCTCTTGATCTTGCTTTCAAAATCAAAGGATCGCAGCCTGCGGCAGCTCCAACAGGGATAGTGTGAATTCGCCTTGAAGTGAGCCCGCATCTGCCTGAGGATGGCAAGCATGGAAGCTGCCATCTGAATAAGGACATTTACCCCACCGTGGCCACCTACTCGCTCGTTGTTCGCCGGCTGATGATCGTTTCGCTGACCATCGTTGTCAGCCGCGCCATCATCAGTCCGCTGCTCACCCTGTTTCTAAGCGACAAACTGGGCCTCAACCAACAGGACGTCGGCCTGCTGCTGGGCATCGCGGTGTTCATCGCCACCCTGCTCGCCCTGTACGGCGGCTACGTCATCGACCGCCTGGAAAAACGCCGGCTGCTGATCCTCACGATGCTCTCCAGCGCCATCGGCTTCGTGTTGCTGGCCTTTGCCGAAAACCTTTACCTGGCCACCCTGACGCTGGTCATTTCCGAAACAGCCTCGGCGTTGTTCCTCATCGGCTCCAAGGCGATCCTCAGCGAAAACCTGCCCGTGGGCCAGCGCGCCAAGGCGTTTTCGCTGCGTTATACCCTGACCAACATCGGCTACGCCACCGGCCCAATGTTCGGCGTGGTGATGGCCGGGGTCTATCCGATCGCACCCTTCCTGATCGCAGGCGGTATCGCCTTCGCCAGCATCTTCCTGATGCTGGGCATCCCCAGGGATTCGGCGCAGGCACCGACCATCGGCCAACCGCAGAGCTTCCTCAAGACCCTGGTCACCCTGAAGAACGACCGCACCCTGATCATGTTCACCTGCGGCTGCCTGCTCAGCACCGTGGTGCACGGGCGTTTCACCCTGTACCTGTCGCAATACCTGCTGGTGACCCAGGATTCCAGGCGCACTTTGGAGATCATGGCGGCACTGCTGGCCTGCAACGCCATCAGCGTGATCCTGTTGCAGTACCAGATCGGTCGGTTGCTCAACCGTGAAAAACTGCGCTTCTGGATTGCCGGCGGCACCGGTCTGTTCATCCTCGGATTGATCGGCTTCAGCGTGGCCGACAGCATGGTCAGTTGGTGCGTGGCGATGTTCATCTTCACCCTCGGCGAAATGATCATCTACCCGGCCGAATTCCTCTTCGTCGACACCCTGGCCCCGGAAGAACTGCGCGGCAGCTACTACGGCGCGCAGAACCTGGCCGCCCTCGGTGGCGCGCTGAGCCCGGTGATCTGCGGTTTCCTGTTGATGCACACCCCGGCCCCGACCATGTTCTATGCCTTGAGCGCGCTGACGGCCCTGGGTGGGTTCCTGTGTTTCATGAGTGGACGGCGTGTGGCGATACATCAGAAATAATGAACTGAAGCTTCATTAATATGAATTTGTCATCATCGGCAATGATCGGCACACTGTCGTCGTTCCTCCCCCAATAGTTGGAACGACTTCAAGGGCTTTCTGGATTTCCCAGGCAAGCCTTTTTTTTTCCTCAGGTTTTCAAAGGAACGCTGTTCATCATGCTTGCTCGCTGGTTGCCCGCCGCCGTCAACACCCGCCCTTCAGAATGGAGTCGTGCTGCCATCGGCATGGCGCTAGGGACGATGTTCAGCGTCTGGCTGTGCGCCCAGGTATTCGGCATGCCAGTGGCGCAGCACCTGGTCGGGCCACTGGGTGCCTCGGCGGTGTTGCTGTTTGCGGTATCTTCCGGCGCGCTCGCGCAACCCTGGTCGATACTCGGCGGTTACTTGAGCGCCGCAGTGGTCGCGCTGCTGGTGGCCCACGTGCTCGGACGGACCCTGGGCAGCGCCTGCCTGGCGGCGGGCATGGCGCTGATCCTGATGTGCTGGCTGCGCTGCCTGCATCCACCGGCCGGGGCGCTGGCGTTGCTAATGGTCCTGGCGGACCCGGCGACCATTGCCATGGACTGGAAAGCCCTGGGTCCGGTGATGCTGGCCGCATCGACCATGCTGCTCAGCGCCCTGGCCTATAACAACCTGACGCGCATTCGATATCCCAAGCGTGCCAGCGAGCCGGTCGCCGTGGTCCCGGCTGACCACCCTCCAATCGACAGCCAGGCAATCACCGCCCAGGATCTGAAATTGGCCCTGGCGCAGATGGAAGCCTTCATCGACGTCACCCCCGAAGATCTTGAACAGCTGATCCATGCCACTGAGTTGCAGGCCAGGCGTCGCAGTATTGGCGAGGTGTTGAGCCGTAGCGCCTGAATCACCTTACTTGTAGGAGCGAGCTTGCTCGCGAAAAACATCAAGGCACCGCTGCACCAATGGTTTACGCGTTATCGTTCACGACCATCGCGAGCAAGCTCGCTCCTACAAAAGCCGCTGCAAAAATGCAGACAGCACCTGCACATATCCCGGTTGTACAAGGCAAATTTGCACTGGTACGATCCAGCATCGCTCGCGCGCGAGCTTCTTAATAAAGAACAATAAAAGCAGGGAGTTAGTGATGACTGCTCAGGTTTCTTCTCCAGCGACTTCGTCAATGGATGCCACGCAAAACGAAGTGCTGGCCGAGGTTCGCAACCACATCGGTCACCTGACCCTCAACCGCCCCGCCGGCCTTAACGCCATCACCCTCGAGATGGTGCGCAACCTGCAGCGTCAGCTGGACGCCTGGGCACAGGATGAACAGGTGCATGCGGTGGTGCTGCGCGGTGCCGGCGAAAAAGCCTTTTGTGCCGGTGGCGACATTCGCTCGCTGTACGACAGCTTCAAGGGCGGCGATACGCTGCACGAAGATTTCTTCGTCGAGGAATACGCCCTCGACCTCGCGATTCATCATTACCGCAAACCGGTGCTGGCCTTGATGGACGGTTTTGTCCTGGGTGGCGGCATGGGCCTGGTGCAAGGCGCCGACCTGCGGGTGGTCACCGAGAAAAGTCGCCTGGCGATGCCTGAAGTCGGCATCGGTTATTTCCCGGATGTGGGCGGCAGCTACTTCCTGCCGCGCATCCCCGGTGAACTGGGGATCTACCTGGGCGTCAGCGGCGTGCAGATCCGCGCGGCCGATGCGCTGTACTGCGGGTTGGCCGACTGGTACCTGGACAGCGGCAAACTCGCCACGCTTGATGAAAAACTCGATCAACTGCAATGGCGTGACACACCCCTGAAGGATCTTCAGGGCCTGCTGGCGAAACTCGCCGTGCAACAGTTGCCCGATGCACCGCTGGCCGCCTTGCGCCCGGCTATCGACCACTTCTTCGCCTTGCCCGATGTGCCGAGTATTGTGGAGCAACTGCGCGAGGTCACGGTCGCCGACAGCCATGAGTGGGCGTTGAGCACCGCCGACCTGCTGCAGACCCGCTCGCCCCTGGCCATGGGCGTAACCCTGGAAATGCTCCGGCGCGGTCGGCACCTGAGCCTTGAACAATGTTTTGCCCTTGAGCTGCACCTGGACCGCCAGTGGTTCGAGCGCGGCGACCTGATCGAAGGCGTGCGCGCCTTGCTGATCGACAAAGACAAGAACCCGCGCTGGAACCCGCCTACCCTGCAGGCGCTGGACGCCGAACACGTGGCGAGCTTCTTCAACGGTTTCGATGAGAGCGGGAGCTGAACCATGCACGATCTCGAATTGACCGAAGAACAGGTCATGATCCGCGACATGGCCCGGGACTTTGCCCGTGGCGAAATCGCGCCCCACGCCCAGGCTTGGGAAAAGGCCGGCTGGATCGACGACGCCCTGGTGGCGAAGATGGGTGAGTTGGGCCTGCTGGGCATGGTGGTGCCCGAGGAATGGGGCGGCACTTATGTCGACTACGTCGCTTATGCCCTGGCGGTAGAAGAGATCTCGGCCGGCGACGGCGCCACCGGCGCGTTCATGAGCATCCACAACTCGGTCGGCTGCGGGCCGGTGCTCAACTACGGCAGCGAAGAACAGAAAAAGACCTGGCTGGCGGACCTCGCCAGCGGCCAGGTCATCGGTTGCTTCTGCCTGACCGAACCCCAAGCCGGCTCCGAAGCGCACAACTTGCGCACCCGCGCCGAATTGCGCGACGGCCAGTGGGTGATCAATGGCGCCAAGCAGTTCGTCAGCAATGGCAAGCGGGCCAAGCTGGCGATCGTGTTTGCGGTGACCGACCCGGACCTGGGCAAGCGCGGAATCTCGGCGTTCCTGGTGCCAACCGACACCCCTGGCTTCATCGTCGACCGCACCGAACACAAGATGGGCATCCGCGCCTCCGATACCTGTGCGGTCACCCTGAACAATTGCACCATCCCTGAGGCCAATCTGCTCGGCGAGCGCGGCAAGGGCCTGGCCATTGCCTTGTCCAACCTCGAAGGCGGCCGCATCGGCATCGCCGCCCAGGCCCTGGGCATTGCTCGCGCGGCGTTTGAAGCGGCGCTGGCCTACTCCCGCGATCGTGTGCAGTTTGGCAAAACCATCAATGAACACCAGAGCATCGCCAACCTGCTGGCCGACATGCACATGCAGTTGAACGCCGCGCGGTTGATGATCCTTCACGCCGCTCGCCTGCGCACGGCGGGCAAGCCGTGTCTGTCGGAGGCCTCGCAAGCCAAGCTGTTTGCTTCGGAAATGGCCGAGAAAGTCTGCTCCTCAGCGATTCAGATTCATGGCGGGTATGGGTATCTGGAAGATTACCCGGTCGAGAAGTATTACCGGGATGCGCGGATCACGCAGATCTATGAAGGGTCGAGCGAGATTCAGCGGATGGTGATTGCCCGTGAACTGAAGAACTATCTGGTCTGAAGCCTTAAAAGCTTCGCTGGCAAGCCAGCTCCTACAGGGTTCTCGGTCGGTCACACATATTGTGTACACACCGAAACCTGTAGGAGCTGGCTTGCCAGCGAAGAGGCACGCAATAACGCTACATCACTTGCCCTGGAACTGGGCTTCACGCTTGGCAATAAACGCCGCCATCCCTTCCTTCTGATCCTGCGTCGCGAACGCCGCATGGAACACCCGACGTTCAAAGCGCACGCCTTCCGACAGGCTCACTTCAAAAGCCCGGTTGACGCTTTCCTTGACCATCATCGCGATCGGCAGGGACTTTTTAGCGATCAGCGCCGCGACTTTCAGCGCTTCATCCAACAGCTCATCGCTCGGCACGATGCGCGCCACGATGCCGCAACGTTCCGCTTCCACGGCATCGATCAAGCGCCCGCTCAGGCACATTTCCATGGCCTTGGCCTTGCCCACGGCACGGGTCAGGCGCTGGGTGCCGCCCATGCCCGGCAACACGCCGAGGTTGATTTCCGGTTGGCCGAACCTGGCGTTGTCGCCAGCCAGGATGAAATCGCACATCAGCGCCAGTTCACAGCCGCCGCCCAGGGCGAAACCGTTGACGGCGGCGATGATCGGCTTGCGGCGGTTGGCCACGCGGTCGCTGTCGCTGAACAGGTCGTCGATATAGATCTGCGGATAGGTCAGCTCGGCCATTTCCTTGATGTCGGCACCGGCGGCAAAGGCCTTTTTCGAACCGGTCAGGACGATACAGCCGATGTTCGAGTCCGCCTCGAAGCCGTCGAGGGCCTGGTTCAGTTCGCTGACGATCTGCGCGTTCAACGCGTTCAGCGCCTGTGGGCGGTTCAAAGTAATCAGACCCACACGGCCGTGGGTTTCCAGCAAAATCGTTTCATAACTCATGTAAATGACTCCTGCTAAGCACTCGATCCCTGTAGGAGCTGCCGCAGGCTGCGATCTTTTGATTTTAACGATCAAGATCAAAAGATCGCAGCCTGCGGCAGCTCCTACAGGGGTTCCATTTTAGAGGTTGCGTGAAATGACCATGCGTTGAATATCGCTGGTGCCTTCGTAGATCTGGCAGACCCGCACGTCGCGGTAGATCCGCTCCAGCGGGAAGTCGTTCAGGTAACCGTAACCGCCAAGGGTTTGCAGCGCCGAGGAGCATACCTTCTCGGCCATTTCCGAGGCGAACAGCTTGGCCATCGAGGCTTCCACCAACGCCGGCTTGCCGCTGTCTCTCAAGGCCGCCGCGTAATGCACCATCTGCCGCGCCACGGCGATCTGGGTCGCCATGTCCGCCAGGCGGAACGCCACGGCCTGGTGCTCGATGATCGGCTTGCCGAAGCTCTCGCGCTCGCGGGCGTAGTCGCGGGCCGCTTCGAATGCGGCGCGGGCCATGCCCACTGATTGCGAGGCAATGCCGACGCGCCCGCCTTCGAGGTTGGCCAAGGCGATCTTGTAGCCTTCACCCTCTTCGCCCAAACGGTTGGCCACCGGCACTTTCACGTCTTCGAAGAGAATCTGGCAGGTGTCCGAGGCGTGCTGGCCAAGCTTGTCCTCGACCCGGGCAACTTTGTAGCCCGGCGAATCGGTGGGCACGATGAATGCGGTGATGCCGCGTTTGCCGGCAGTCGGGTCGGTCACGGCGAACACGATCACGATCCCGGCGTTCTGCCCCGAGGTGATGAATTGTTTGCAGCCGTTGAGTACGTAGTGATCGCCGTCCAAACGGGCACGGGTTTTCAAGCCGCTGGCATCGGAACCGGCCTGGGGTTCGGTCAGCGCGAAAGCACCGAGCATGGCGCCACTGGCCAGGGGCTTGAGGAAGCGCTCTTTCTGGTCGGCATTGCCGTAATTGAGGATAGGCACGCAACCGACCGAGTTGTGCACGCTCATGATGGTCGAGCAGGCACCGTCGCCCGCGGCGATTTCTTCCAGGGCCATGGCATAGGCCAGGTAACCGGTCTCGCAACCGCCCCACTGCTCCGGCACCAGCATGCCGAAGAAGCCCAGCTCGCCCATTTCGGCGATGGCTTCCTTGGGGAAGCGGTGTTCACGGTCCCATTCGGCGGCGAAGGGTTTCAGGCGTTCCTGGGCAAAGTCCCGGGCCGCGTCGCGTATCTGCTGTTGTTCGTCATTGGGGATCATGGTGAATCCTTAAAAATAAGCCTTCATACAAAATGCCTGGTTTTAACACTGAACCTGTGGGAGCGGGCTTGCTCGCGAAGAGGCCGTGCCAGTCGACATCAATGTTGAATGACACACCGCCTTCGCGAGCAAGCCCGCTCCCACAATGGATTGCATTAATACAGGCATTCCACGGCCATGGCCGTGGCTTCGCCGCCACCGATGCAGATCGCTGCAACGCCACGCTTCAAGCCTTTCTGGCGCAGGGCCGAGAGCAGGGTCACGAGGATCCGCGCGCCGGACGCCCCGATCGGGTGGCCGAGGGCGCACGCGCCGCCGTGCACGTTGAGTTTTTCGTGGGGGATTTCCAGCTTGGTCATGGTCACCAGGCTGACCACGGCGAAGGCTTCGTTGACTTCCACCAGATCGACTTCATTCAGCGACCAGCCGGTTTTCTTCATCAGTTTTTCGATCGCGCCAACCGGTGCCACCGGGAACAGGCTCGGGGTATCGGCGAAGGCCGCGTGACCATGGATCACCGCCAGCGGCTTGAGACCACGCTTGTCGGCCTCGGAACGGCGCATCAGCACCAGTGCCGCCGCACCGTCGGAGATCGAACTGGAGTTGGCCGCCGTCACGGTACCGCCATCACGGAACGCCGGTTTCAGCGAAGCGATCTTGTCCAATCGGGCTTTTGGCGGCTGCTCGTCATGGCTGATCGTCACCTGCTCTTTGCCGACGGTGACGGTCAAGGGCACGATCTCGTCCTTGAAACTGCCGTCCTTGATCGCCTGCTGGGCGCGGGTGGTCGAAGCCACCGCGAACGCATCCTGGGCCTCACGACTGAAGCCGTTGGTTTCGGCGCAGTCTTCGGCGAAGGTGCCCATCAGGCGCCCCTTGTCGTAGGCGTCTTCCAGGCCATCGAGGAACATCGAATCCAGTACCCGGCCGTGCCCCATGCGGTAGCCGCTGCGGGCGCGGTCCAGCAGATACGGCGCGTTGGACATGCTTTCCATGCCACCGGCGACCACCACCTCGGCGCTGCCAGCCACCAGCATGTCGTGGGCCAGGATGGCCGCTTCCATGCCCGAACCGCACATCTTGTTGAGGGTGGTGCAACGGGTCGATTTATCCAGCCCGGCGCCGAGCGCCGCCTGACGCGCAGGGGCCTGGCCCTGGCCGGCCGGCAGTACGCAGCCAAACAACACTTCGTCGACGCCATTGCTGGCTACACCGGCTCGTTCCACCGCGGCCTTGATCGCAGCGGCACCGAGTTGCGGTGCGGTGAGGCTTTTCAGTTCGCCCTGGAAACCACCCATCGGGGTGCGCACGGCGCTGACGATAACAATCGGATCGTTGGAAAGGGTCATGACAAATCCTCCTTACTTGGCGGCCATGCGCAAGGCACCGTCGAGACGGATCACCTCGCCATTGAGCATGCTGTTTTCAATGATATGCCTTACCAGCCGGGCATACTCGGCAGGTTTGCCCAGGCGCGGTGGAAACGGCACGCCGGCGGCCAGGGAGTCGCGCACTTCCTGGGTCATGCCGGCCATCATCGGCGTTTCGAAAATGCCCGGGGCGATGGTCATCACGCGGATGCCGAAGCGCGCCAGTTCACGGGCGGCCGGCAAGGTCAGGCTGACGATGGCGCCTTTCGACGCGGCGTATGCCGCCTGGCCGATCTGGCCGTCATAGGCCGCCGCCGAGGCAGTGTTGATGATCACGCCGCGCTCGCCATCGGCGTCCGCTTCGGTTTCGGCAATCGCCGCCGACGCCAGGCGCAGCATGTTGAAGCTGCCGATGAGGTTGACGTTGATCACCTGGCTGAAGCTTGCCAGCGCGTGCGGACCGTTCTTGCCGAGGATCTTCTCGCCACGCACGATGCCGGCACAGTTGACCAGCCCGTTGAGGCCACCGAATGCCTTGACCGTTGCCTGCACCGCCGCTTCTGCCGCCGCTTCGTTGCTGATATCGGCGACCACGCTTTGCGCGCCCAGGCGCTGGGCCTGGGCCGCGACGGCTTCGGCGTTCATGTCCACCAGCATGACTTTGGCGCCGGCTGCGACCAGCATTTCAGCGGTGGCCGCACCGAGGCCGGAAGCACCGCCGGTGACGAGAAAAACCTTGTTTTCGATCTGCATCATTGTGTCCTTCGATTCAAGCTGAAACGTTCTTCGCGGCGGCCTCTTGAGCCTTGGCGATTTCCTGGTTGCGCAAGATAAAGCGCTGCAATTTGCCGCTTGGGGTTTTCGGCAACTCGCTGACAAATTCTATTTCCCGGGGATAGGAGTGAGCCGCCAGGCGCTTGCGCACGTGTTGGCGCAGCTCTTCGGCCAACTCTGGCGCGGCACGGTATTGCGCGCTGAGCACGACGAAGGCCTTGACCAGTTCGGTTCGCTCCGGATCGGGTTTGCCGATCACCGCGGCTTCGACCACCGCCGGGTGCTCGATCAGTGCGCTTTCCACATCGAACGGGCCGACGCGGTAGCCGGAGGTGGTGATCACATCGTCACTGCGGCCAACGAAGCTGATGCTGCCGTCCGGGTTCCACTCCACCGTGTCGCCGCTCAAATAGTAATTGCCGACAAAGGCCTTGGTCGGTGCGCCTTCGTAGCCGGCGAACCAGCACATCGGCGACTGGGTGCGGTCGATGGCCAGGATGCCCGGTTGGCCAACGCCCAGTTCCTGGTGATCGTCGTCCAGCACCACGATGCGATGGCCCGGCGAAGCAAAACCGGCGGCGCCCATGTGGATCGGGTGCTCCAGGCCATGGTGATTGCACAGCACCATGCCCAGCTCGGTCTGGCCGTAGTGGTCATGGATGACCACGTCCAGATTATCGGCGAACCAGCGGATCACTTCCGGGTTCAACGGCTCGCCGGCGCTGCTGACGATACGGAGCTTGCCCTTGATCGACCGGGCGAATTCATCGCCACCGGCGATCAGCAGGCGATACGCCGTCGGTGAGCCGGTGAGGTTGGTGATCCCGTATTTGTTGATCACCCGGCAGGTGCTTTCCAGGGTAAACGGGCCATCGTAGAAGGTGATCGGGTGGCCCATGGACAGGGGGCCGGTGACGCCGAAATAGATGCCGTAGGCCCAGCCCGGGTCGGCCAAGTTCCAGAAGGCGTCCTCAGGGCGCAGGTCCACCGCGTCACGGGTGTAGCTCTGGAAGGCGACGATGGCCTTGAGCGGCACCGACAGGGCTTTCGAAGGGCCGGTGGTACCCGAGGTGAACATCAGCAGGAACGGGTCTTCGCCGGTCAACAGCACCGGTTCGCAGACATTGGAGTGGTTGGCCAGTTCGGCCCAGAAGCTGTAGTCCCCACGAACTATGCCCTGCCCTTTGGGACCGGCGACTGTGACGATGGTCGGGCAGTCGGCGACTTCCGCCAGTTTCGAGCGATTGACCGCGTCGGTGACCACCACTTTCGCCCCGGAACTGCCCAGGCGATGTTCGATGGCCTTGGGACCGAAGGCGGTGAACAAGGGTTGATAGACCGCGCCGATGCGCCAGGTGGCGAACACGGTGATCAGCAATTCGATGTTGCGTGGCAGGAGACCGGCGACCTTGTCGCCTTTCTTCACGCCCTGGGCCAGCAGGAAGTTGGCAAAACGCGCGGCCTTGTCCTGCAGCTCGTTGAAGGTGTAGGTCGCGCCGGTGCCGTCACGGCCTTCCCAGAACAGCGCGATACGCCCCGGCAGCGCATGCCGGTCGCAACATTCGATGCAGGCGTTGATGGCAGTCAGGTTGCCGGCGAGTGCGGCATCGACGGTGTGCTGATAATTGAACTGTGAAACGGCAGACAAGTAATCGCGCATTGCCAGAATCCCTCTGTATTTTTTGTTAGGTGGGGGGAACCGTAACCAACAGGGAAATACTCGCTCTGCGCGGGGTGTCGGGCAATGGTCAAAGTTATCAAGTTGTCTGACTGGTTTGGCCAAGGCTGCAGGAGCGAGCTTGCTCGCTGGTACAGGCGAAGAGGCCCGCCCATACGACCAGAAATCCAGATCAACTGGCTTCGTTGAGAATCAAACTGCGGTAATGCCCGGGATTGGACCCCGACCATTTGCGAAACGCCTTGTAGAACGAGCTTGCATCGGCAAACCCCAGGCGGGTGGCGATTTCGGCGAAGCTGATGGCCGGTTCGGCCAGCCAGGCGATGGCCAGCTCCTTGCGCACGCTGTCCTTTAGCCCCTGGTACGTCTGCCCCTCCTCGGCCAGGCGCCGGCGCAGGGTCGAGGCCGACATGCACAGGCGTTGCGCCAGGGTGTCGGTCTCCGGCCAGTGCTCCGCGGGCAGTTGCCGCAAGTCCTGCTTGATCCGGCTGGCCAGGCTTTGCGGATCGCGGTACTTGACCAGGATGTTGGCCGGCGCATGGGCCAGGAAGCGCCGCAGCTCTTCGACGCTGCGCTTGATCGGCAAACCCAGGCAGTCCGCGGAAAAGATCATCCGCGTGCGCGGTCGGTCGAAGCGCAGGTTCTCGGAGAACATCACCTGATAATCATCGCAGAAATCCGGCTGGGCACAGCGCAGCTCGATCGCCAGGATCGGAATTCGCCGTCCGGCCAGCCAACAGGCCACGCCGTGCACGATCATCCAATAGGTGAAGTACGTGAAGGCCCGGCGCGGCTCATGGTCGTCTTCGAGCAACACGATTTCCGCCAGGCTTTGCTGATGCACAAGCTCAGCGGGCATGCGTTCGAGCATCAACGACAGGAAACCCAGGCCGCTGCTGAGCCCGGCCGCCAGGCTCGGCTGGACCATGGCACAGCGACAGAGGAACTCCAGGCTGCCGGACTTGAGCTTGCGCGGGTCCATGCCAAAGAACTCGTCATCCCCCCGCCGGGCCAGCAAGCGCCACAGGCGCGCATAAGCGCTGGCGGGAACCCGCGCGTCACTACTGCCGAGCAACGCCGGATCGATGCCGACCTTGCCCAACACCTCATCGGTGGCCGCGCCCGGGGCGCAACTTTGCAGCAGCGCTTCACGCACCAGCTGAATGGAAATGGTGTCTTTTTCCGACATTGCGCGAGGCGAGCCTTGTTCTTGTTGAGTGGTGGGCATATTAGCGCAGCCGCCCGGTCGGCGCAGATACCTGTAGGAGCCCGGCTTGCCGGCGAAGGCGTCCTTGAACATTGCGTTGGTCTTTTCGGGCGCCTTCGCTGGCAAGCCAGCTCCTACAAGGTTTTCATCCGCCAGCAGGACATTATCCAACCGAACTCCGCACAAAAGGCCAGGGTCAACCCTATGACTCCCCCATCCTTGAACCCGGAGATCGATGATGAACGACTACCCAAAACCACCCTTCCCCAAACAACAGCAACCCGTCCCGGGCTCCCAACGCAAAATGGATCCCTATCCGGACTGCGGTGAGCAGAGCTACAAGGGTTCCGGTCGCTTGACCGGCAAGATTGCCCTGATCACCGGGGGCGATAGCGGCATCGGCCGCGCGGTGGCCATTGCCTTCGCCCGTGAAGGTGCCGACGTGGCCGTGGCCTATCTCGATGAGCAGGAAGATGCAGAGGAAACCGCACGCTGGGTTGAGCAGGCCGGCCGGCAATGCCTGCTGCTGCCGGGTGACCTGGCGCACAAGGTACATTGCCAGGCACTGGTGGAGAAAACGGTCGAGCGATTCGGCCGCATCGACATCCTGGTCAACAACGCGGCGTTCCAGATGACCCACGAGAACCTCGAGGACATCTCCGACGAAGAATGGGTGATGACCTTCGACGTCAACATCACCGCCATTTTCCGGATCTGCCAGGCGGCGCTCAAGCACATGCAGCCCGGCAGCTCGATCATCAACACCAGTTCGGTCAACTCCGACATGCCCAACCCCACCCTGCTGGCCTATGCCACGACCAAGGGCGCGATCGCCAACTTCACCGCTGGCCTGGCGCAGATGCTCGGGCCGAAGGGTATCCGGGTCAACAGCGTGGCGCCGGGACCGATCTGGACGCCGCTGATCGTCTCGACCATGCCCGAGGATACGGTACAGAATTTCGGCGCCAATACCCCGCTCGGCCGTCCGGGCCAGCCGGTGGAAGTGGCGCCGATCTACGTGCTGCTGGCCTCGGACGAAGGCAGCTACATCACCGGCCAGCGATTCGGGGTAACCGGGGGCAAACCGATCCTGTGATGCACAGCGCACCTTAAAAATGGAACCTGGCGAGGCCTCCAGCGCTCCACTCTTCATGGGCCCTCCCCGGCGGGCCTTTCGATACCTGGAGGTCGTCATGTCCGCACCTATCGTCAAACTGTTCACTCAGCCGAACTTCGCGTGGACGGATATTCGCAAGGAAGAAGAAGCGCATCCTCGCCACTACCTCGCCCATTTGATCCTGCTGGCCTTGATCCCCGCCGTCTGCCTGTTCATTGGCACCACCTACGTCGGCTGGAGCCTGGCGGAAAACGAAACAGTCCGCCTCAGCCACCGTAGCGCGCTGCACCTGTGCGCCTTGCTGTATCTGTGCACGCTCGCTGGAGTCGCCGTCATGGGGGTGTTCATCCGCTGGATGTCGCGCACCTTCGACGCACGCCCGACGCTCAACCAGTGCATCGGTTTTGCCGCCTACACGGTCACGCCGTTTTTCCTGGCGGGCATTGCCGGCCTGTACCCGAGTCGCTGGCTGGCGATCCTGGTGCTGGCGGCGGCTTCGGCTTACTCGACATTCCTGCTGTTTGTCGGATTGCCGACCTTCATGCACGAGCGCAAGGAGCAAGGCGTGCTCAATGCCGTTTGCGTCTGGGGCGTCGGCTTGCTGGTCCTGGTCACCATTCTGGTGAGCATGATCCTGCTGTGGTTCAACGTACTGACGCCGGAGTACTTGCGCGCTACCGTCACTCAATGACCCCCGGGCCATGAGCTTCATTGTCTGGGTCGCGGTGCTGGGCGCCGTGCTGCTGACGCTGGCACTGACCTCGTCATTCCTGCGCTGGATGCCGGTGACCACCTCGGCCGTGTGCCTGGCACTCGGGGTGGCCATCGGGCCGGCGGGTCTGGGCTGGCTGAGGCTGGACATCAAGGATGCCGCCTATTGGATGGAGCACCTGACGGAAGTCGCGGTGCTCTTTTCGTTGTTCGTCTGTGGACTCAAGCTGCGCCTGCCCCTCAGGGACCGCAAATGGCGCGTGGCATTCGGGCTCGCGGGACCGGTGATGGTCCTGAGCATCATTGGTGTCTGCCTGTTGCTGCATTACGCCTTCGACCTGCCGTGGGGGCCGTCCCTGCTGATCGGCGCGATTCTGGCCCCTACCGACCCGGTACTGGCCTCGCTGGTGCAGGTCAACGATGCCAAGGACGACGACGCCGTGCGCTTCGGTCTGTCCGGGGAGGCCGGGCTCAACGATGGCATAGCGTTTCCCTTCGTGATCCTGGGGTTGCTGTTTATCCAGCAAGGCGGCGGTGATTCGACCGCCTGGCTCGATGACTGGGCGCTCAAGCGGCTGCTGTGGGCGGTGCCCGCCGGCTTGCTGGTCGGCTACATCATGGGCCGTGTCATTGGGCGCCTGACGTTGTCCATGCGCATCAGGAATGCCGACAGCACCCTGTCGCCCAACGACTACCTGACCTTTGCCCTGATCGCCCTGGCCTATGTCGCCGCCGAGGCGGTGCACGGCTACGGATTCCTGTCGGTGTTCGCGGCGGCCCTGGGCTTGCGTCGGGCCGAGGTCAAGTCGATGGGGCATTCACAGGTGCCGGCCGAACACCTGGTGCAGCCGGTGGTCGGTCATCAGAACGTCGAGCCCGATGCCGCCGTGCATGGCGATGTGACGAATCTGGAGGACGCGCAGGTGGCGGCCGGGATCATGATGGGCGACATGTTGTCATTTGGCAGCCTGGTCGAGCGGGCCATGGAGGTGTTTCTGGTGACGCTGCTCGGGGTGGTGCTGGTGGGTCATTGGGACTGGCGCGCGCTGGCGATTGCGCTGGCGCTGTTCTGCGTGATCCGGCCGCTGATTGTAGGGTTGGCGCCCTGGGGCAATCTGCTGGACGGCAAGCAACGGCTGTTGATCGGCTGGTTCGGCATTCGCGGCATCGGCAGCTTCTATTACCTGTTCTACGCCTTGAACCACGACCTTGCGCCGTCGATGGCGACCCTGTGCACCGACCTCACGCTCTCGGTGGTGGCGCTGAGCATCCTGATTCACGGGATCAGTACTCAACCGATCCTAGCTCACTATGAACGGCACAAGCCGCCACCGGCCTGACGGATCCTTTTGCCGTGGCGAAGTGCATGAGTCAAAGCCCGGCCTCATGCAGCCTGCATGGCCCCAATTGGCCATTAGCGCGAATAACCAATTGATTTCAAAACACTTTGTTGAGGCAGCTAAAGCGGCACGACAAATGCTCTACAACGATGAGTGACCTGCGGTACAAACCGTTCGCGCTGCCCTCAACTTGAGAGACCTGACCATGAACGCCATAGACCTGTTGAAAGCCGACCATGAACGCGTAAAAGGCATCCTCAGCCAACTGAGCGAGTCCACCGAGCGCGGCCTGAAAAAGCGCACCGATCTCCTTCAAAAGCTTGAAATGGAAATCTCCATCCATACCCGCCTGGAAGAAGACATCCTGTACCCGGCCTACAAGGAAGCCGGCGGCAAGGAGCAGGACATCATGTATTACGAAGCCAAGGAAGAACACCGCACCGTGGATTCCCTGGTACTGCCGGACCTGAAAGTCACCGACCCGTCTACACCTGAGTTCGCCGGTCGCGTCAAAGTGGTCAAGGAATTGCTCGAACACCACATTGAAGAGGAAGAGACCGAGATGTTTCCCCAGGCTAAAAAATTGCTGGGGAAAGCGACTCTGGATGAGCTTGGGGAAAAAATGGAGGCTTTGAAGGCCCGCCTGAAAAAGGAAATGGCGGCTTCGCATATGGCTGCTTGATGATGGTGTGTTGTAACGGCGGCAGCCCATACCTGTAGGAGCCCGGCTTGCCGGCGAAGGCGTTCCTAAGGCCAACGCCATGTTCAGCGACGCCTTCGCCGGCAAGCCGGACTCCTACAGGGCCGACGCGATGATCTCCACCAGGTTCAGCTGGGTAAATGGCTTGGATAATCGCGGCAGCCCCGACGCAAAGCCTTCGAGGCGATCGGCATAACCGGTGGCCAGGATAATCGGCATACCGGGTTTGATCGTGCGGATCGCATCCGCCAGCTGCGCGCCGCTCATGTGCGGCATGGCCATGTCGGTGATGACAAGATCGATGGCCGGATTCTTCTCGAATTGCTCCAGGCCCTGTACACCGGACGTCGCGGTGATCACGCGGTGGCCGAGGTCTTCAAGCAACAGGCAGGTGCTGGTCAGCACCAGGCTGTCGTCATCCACCACCAGTATGCACAACCGAGGAACTTCCGGCTCTGCCGGCTCTTCGATAACGGGTGCCATCACGGCGTTTGCCGAGGCCACTGGCAACCACAACTCCGCGGTAGTGCCCTGTTCTTTCTGGCTCTTCAAAATGAATCGCCCACCCAATTGCTCGATGAAGCCATGGACCATCGACAAGCCCAGTCCTGTGCCCTTGCCAAGCCCTTTGGTGGTGAAAAACGGATCCATCGCCGAGGCCAGTGTCGCTTCATCCATCCCCTCGCCGGTGTCAGTGACACTCAGGCACACATAACGTCCCGCCTTCGGGAAAGACCTATTTTGAACAGGGATGGTTTCGACCCGGGCACTGATGACGATTCTGCCGCCATTGGGCATGGCATCGCGGGCGTTGGTGGCCAGGTTCAGCACCGCCAGTTCGAGCTGATTGACGTCGGCCATGACCGGCTCGAGCTGCGCTGGAAAACGGGTTTCCAATGCCACCGAAGGCCCGAGAGAGCTGCGAAGCAGGCCCGAAATACCTTGCACCAGATCGGCGAGATCCACAGGCTCGGACTTGAGCTCCTGTTTCCTGGCAAAGGCCAGCATGCGCTGGGTCAGGGATACGCCGCGCAACGCACCCTGGGTGGCATTGTCGAGTAACCGAACTATTTTCGGGTCGTCGGCCAGGCGTTTACGCACAATTTCCAGATTGCCGAGAATGACGGTCAGCAGATTATTGAAGTCGTGGGCAATCCCGCCGCTGAGCTGGCCGATGGCTTGCATCTTCTGCGCCTGGAACAGCGCTTCGCGGGTTTGCTCGAGCGCCTGCTGCGCCTCGGTCGCTTCGGTGATGTCGCGGGTGATCTTGGCAAACCCGAGCAAGGTACCGGTGTCTCCCCGGATCGGGTCGACCACGACATGGGCCAGGAACCTCGTGCCATCCTTGCGTACCCGCCAACCCTTGTTCTCGAAGCGTCCCTCGCGCGTCGCAATCTCCAGTGCCCAAGCTGGCAAGCCGGCAGCCTGATCTTCGGGGGTGTAGAACATGGAAAAATGCTGGCCGATGACTTCTTCGGGCAAATAACCCTTGATGCGCTGGGCCCCCAGGTTCCAGTTGGTCACACGGCCATCCGGGGCAAGCATGTAGATGGCATAGTCGGTGACGCTCTGCACCAGCAACCGAAACTGTTGCTCGCTCTGCTTGAGGGTCTCTTCGGCCATCTTGCGGTCAGTCAGGTCACGGGTGATCTTGGCAAACCCCAGGAGCGTGCCCGTCGGGTCGTAGATCGGATCGATCACCACGTGGGACCAGAAATGCGTGCCGTCCTTGCGCACGCGCCAGCCTTCGCCTTCGAAACGCCCCTCGCGGATGGCCGTGTCCAGCGCCCGCTGGGGTAAGCCGGCACGACGATCTTCATCGGTGTAGAAGCGCGAGAAATGCTGGCCGAGAATTTCCACTTCCTCATAACCCTTGAAACGCCGGGCCCCTGCGTTCCAGCTGGTAATGATGCCATCGAGATCAATCATGTAGATCGCATAGTCCACCACTGCATCGATCAGCAGGCGCAGGCGCCTGTCTTCGTTGATCTCGGCCTGGGTTCGAACTTCGCTCATTGATCCCTCACATCCACTGCTGTTTTTCTGAAGTATGCGATAAACCGTCCATTTGAACAGTCGCCGGTGCAATTGACCACCAGCGCGGCAACAAGTGCTTGACCTTGCTCTCGCCAAACCGGTCATCGATCAACATCACCACGCCCTGGTCCTGCTGGGTACGAATCACCCTGCCGGCGGCTTGCACCACTTTTTGCACGCCGGGGTACAGGTAGGTGTAGTCGTAGCCTGCGCCGAACAGGGCTGCCATGCGTCGCTTGAATTGCTCGTTGACCGGGTTGAGCTGCGCCAGCCCCAGGGTGGCGATGAACGCGCCGATCAAGCGTGCGCCTGGCAAATCGATGCCTTCGCCAAACGCCCCGCCCAGCACCGCGAAGCCCACACCCTGGCTTTCGGCGGTGAAGCGGTCGAGGAATTCCTGGCGCTGCGCCTCCGCCATGCCCCGGGACTGTGACCACAGGTTGATTGCGGGATAGCGCTCGGCCAGCAACTGCGCCACTTGCTGCAGGTAATCGAAGCTGCTGAAGAACGCCAGGTAGTTGCCGGGGCGCTGCCGGAACTGCTGGGCGATCAACTCGACGATCGGCCCCAGGGAGGCCTGGCGATGAACAAAGCGCGTGGAGATCTGGTTGACGATCTGCACGTGCAACTGATCGGCATGAAAGGGTGACTCGACGTCGATGCACACGGTATTCGCCGGGGTACCCAGCAAATCGGCGTAATAGTGGCGGGGGCTGAGGGTCGCCGAGAACAGCACGGTGCTGCGAGCAGCGCTCAGGCGCGGCCCGATGAAGCCGGCGGGCACCACATTGCGCAGGCACAGTTGTGAAAGGTTGCGCTTGCGTTCGAGGTCGCGCTTGCTGATGTCGAACAGGTACTGCTGGTCGAACAGCTCGCCCACCCGACAGAACTGCAGCACCTCGAAGTAGAAGCTCTGTAATGCACTGTCCAGCCCCTGGGGATGATCGTTCAGGTAATCACCGATGCTGGCGCTGCACGACGACAAGGCCTGGAGCAGTTTTTCCGGCGGCTTGTCGTAGGCCTGATAGGCACCGAGTTGCTGGTCATGCAGGGCATTCCATTCGCGGTTGACCCGCTGCAGCGGCTTTTTCAAAGCCTCGGGGGCGGTTTTTCGTACGCTATCGAGGGTCGATTGATCGAGGCTGGCGCTGTACATCTGCCGACCGCGCTCCACCAGGTTGTGAGCTTCGTCGACCAGCACCGCGACTTTCCAGGTATTGGCCTGGGCCAGGCCAAACAACAGCGCACTGAAATCGAAGTAATAGTTGTAATCGGCTACCACCACGTCGGCCCAGCGGGCCATCTCCTGGCTCAGGTAATACGGGCAGACCTCATGCTCAAGGGCGACCTGGCGCAATGCGCTCTGGTCCAGCAGGCTCAGCTCGCTGGCGGCCTGGCGCGCCGCCGGCAAGCGATCATAGAAGCCCTGGGCCAACGGGCAGGATTCACCGTGGCAGGCCTTGTCCGGGTGTTCACAGGCCTTGTCCCGGGCGATCATCTCCAGCACCCGCAGGGGCGGCGCATCGGCGCGCGCCAGGATCACCTGCGCGGCGTCCAGGGCCAGCTTGCGTCCAGGGGTTTTCGCCGTGAGAAAGAACACCTTGTCCAGTTGCTGCGGCGCCAGGGCCTTGAGCAGCGGAAACAGGGTGCCGATGGTCTTGCCAATCCCCGTGGGGGCCTGGGCCATCAGGCAGCGGCCGGTGCTGACGGCCTTGAACACCGATTCGGCGAGGTGGCGCTGCCCCGGGCGAAAGTCGGCATGGGGAAACGCCAGCTGTTGTGCCGCCTGGTTACGCCCCTGGCGATGGACCGTTTCCTGTTCGGCCCAGTGCAGGAACAGGCCACAATGGTGTTCGAAGAACTGCCCGAGTTCGGCGGCGTCGAAGGCCTCGACCAGACAGGTTTCCTTTTCGCTGACGATATCGAAATACACCAGCGCCAGGTTGATCTGCGCCAGGTCGAGTTTGCGGCACATCAGCCAGCCATAGATTTTAGCCTGTGCCCAGTGCAGTTGACGGTGGTTGGCCGGTTGCTTGCTCAAGTCGCCGCGGTAGGTCTTGACCTCTTCCAGGCAGTTTTGCCCGGGGTCGTAGCCATCCGCCCTGCCCCTGACCGTCAGGCCCTGAAACGAACCTTCGAGAGCGACTTCACTCTGGTAGCCATCACTGCGCCGTGACGCCACCGTGCGGTGCCCGACGATACCTTCAAGCGCGGTCGGCGACGGGGTGAAACGCAAGTCGAGGTCTCCGACCTTGGCGGTGAACTCACACAACGCCCGTACCGCGATGCTGTAGCTCAAGCGCCCTGCTCCGCCCATTGCACATAACACACGGCAATCGGCATCCGGTGCTCATGACAGAACGCCAGCCAGCGCAGCTGGTTATCCTGCAGGCGATCCCCCGGCCCCTTGACTTCGATCATGCGGTAGGTTTTTTCCTGCGGCCAGAACTGGATCAGGTCCGGCATGCCCGCGCGATTGGCCTTGATGTCGAGCAACAAGCGGTTGAACCAGTGCTTGAGGTGCTCGGCCGGCAAACAGTCCAACGCCTGCTCCAGCAACGCCTCATTGAGTGCGCCCCAGAACACGAAGGGCGACTGTACCCCCCATTTTTCGGCATAACGCGCGCGAATGGTTGCACGATAGCGCCCGTCGTCGAGTTCGCCGAGGCAGGCCTGGAACAACTCGGCCCGACGGTCATGGAAGTCTTCGCTCAACAGGTCCACCGGACCGCGCTGGAACGGATGGAAAAACGCCCCCGGCAGCGGGGCAAAAATCGCCGGCCAGCACAGCAGGCCGAACAGCGAGTTGATCAGGCTGTTTTCGACGTAATGAACCGGTGCCGACTCTTCGCCCAGGTGCGCCTGTACATGGTCCTCGACCGACAACAAAGGGTCGATCCTGCTCAGTTGCAGGTCCAGGCGCAACATCTCCCGTGGAGCCACACGCTTGACCGCCGGCCCGCCCAGCTTGCGCCGCAGCCTGGGCAGGACACGCAACAGGTGCTGCTGCTCCGCGGCGTTTTGCGGTGACTGTTCGGCCATACAAGCCAGGTCCAGGGCCAGCTGGTACTCGCCGCAACGCTCCAGCACCCGGATCATGCGCACCCGCGCGCCGGGATACGCGCAGTCACGGTACAGGCTCAACGCGGCAGAGAAATCACCGACGCGCTCGCACTCCTGGCCCATCTGGAACAACTGCTTGTCGCGGCGCCTCTGCAGCCAGGGATTGCTCAGCGCCAGGCCTTTGATCTGCAGGGCGATGTCGGCCACCGCCTCACCAGCCTCGAACAGCTGCTGGCACTGGTAGAGGAACAGGCAGGCATCGACGTCCTCACGACTGCGCAAGCCCCGGGAATCGTCGCTAAACTGCACTTTTTCATAGGTAAAGATACCCAGGTCCGCGAGGACGAATTCGGACCAGTCCTGGTAGACATTGCCGAAAAACATCAAGCGCAGGCGATCGCACAGGCTCATGATGGTCAGGCTGAACAAGCGGTCGTTCAGCGCCGGACACCAGTCGTCGAAGGGCTGCGCTTGAGGAAACTGCGCGCACAAATCCGGCAGCCAGTCGGTCTTTTTACCCTTGGGTTTAACAATCGCGTTCCCCAGGCATTGCAGTATTTCCGCCTTGAGCAACACTTCAAACAACGCCTCTACCGGTAACGGCTGGCGGTCGTCGAGCCAACCCAGCGCCAGCAATGGCTGGGCGGCGCTGGGGATGTCACCGATCTCGGCGTAATACAGCTTGCTGGCCCTGAAATGAACGCCCTTGCGCATGACCATCCTGACCAGCAGCGCACGTGACTCGCGGGGCAAGCCATTGAAGTCGCGAATGAAGCGATGCTCTTCGTCGCTCAACACGTCGGCATAGCGATGCTCAAGCCAATCAAGCACTTGCATGAAGTTGTTGAGGTAGTAGAACGGATCGTCGAGCGGATTTGCAGTCACGGGAAAAAGGGCCATGTAGAGCGAGCACTGGTTATGCATACAGATACCAGTAACGCCCTGCCCCATGCAAATGGAAAAGGATAAGCGGCGGCGCTGTAAGGGTTTTTTATCCCAGGCAGCGAACTTTCCGCCGTTCCATCGCACCAATCGCCATGGAGCTGCACTCGCTTGCGGCAGCCGTCCGGTTTTAATGAACAATGAGAGGTGACTATGAACATCAAGACTCTGGGTTTTCCCCTGGCGGTAGCAGCCTTTTTTGCCTTGGCTGGCTGCTCGACACCCACGGTGGTTACCCTGCAGAACGGCACCCAGTACCTGACCAAGGACATGCCGAAAACCAAGAGCAAGGACGGCTTCTACGAGTTCGAGGATATTTCCGGGGCGACGGTGAAGGTCAGGGCTGATGAAGTGGCCACGGTTCGAGAGGAAGACTGAGTCCGCGAATCATTTTTGCTCTGCTCTGCTGGTGTGGCAGGTTTCGAGCACTGCCTTACACTGCGATAGACCCAGTGCGACCGGATGATGGTGTCGAAATGAAAATGGTCACGCCACTTTTGACTTCCCTCCTCGCGGTCGGCGCCTGGGCTTCCATGAGTCTTTGTGCAAATGCCGCGACGCCCGCGCGAACCTTCAACACCAGCTTCGATTGCGCCTCGGCCAGGGAGCCCATTGAAAAGCTGATTTGTCGCGATAGCCAACTGGCGCAAATGGATAGGGAGCTGCAACGCCTTTATCTGCTGGCGCTCACGGATGCACATTCGGTACCGCCCCCGGACAAAGTCGAGCTTGATCAGCAGTTCTGGGTCCACGCCCGCAATCAGTGTGCCGGGGCACAAGCCAAGGCGTGCGTGGTCCGCAGCTATGCCGAGCGCGCGCACCAACTGCGTCAAGGCTCGGCGATTGCGCGGACCAAGGATCCCAGCAGACTCACTGAAGGCCCGGTCGCCTATCGCTGCACCGGATTCAACGGGGTGCTCACCGCGACCTTCTTCAATGCAGGGCCGGGCGTCGTCTACCTGAAATGGGCGAACGCCTCAGTCATCCTTGACCAGGTGTCGAACTATTCCGGTACCCAATACAGGGGCAAGGACTTCCGCGGCGACTACAGCTTCTGGCAAAACGGCAGTGAGACCCTTTTACAAATGCCGGGCGCTGGAGCAATGACTTGTACGGTCGATCCGGCAGCTTGATCTGCGTCGCGCTGGCAATAAAAGGCAACCGGGACGTCCCGTCCCGATGGCCAGGGTCAGTTTTCAGCTGCCAGTGCGGATCTTGTTCCAGACCCGCGTGCGAATGCGGTCGATGTTCAACGGCATCGCCTCAAGCGCAAACAGTTTCCCCATCATGTCCGGGCTCGGATAAACCTTGGTGTCATTCTTGATGGCCGGGTCGATCAGGCTGTCGGCCTGTTCGTTGCCGTTGGCGTAGTGCACATGGTTACTGATGCTGGCCATGACGTCTGGCCGCAGCAGGTAGTTCATGAAGGCGTAACCGGCCTTTTCATCCGGGGCGTCCACGGGCATGGCAACCATATCGAACCAGATGGCGGCGCCTTCCCTGGGAATCGCGTAGCCGATCTCTATGCCGTTGTTGGCTTCCCTGGCGCGGTTTTCCGCTTGCAGGATGTCGCCGGAGAAACCGACCGCCACGCAGACATCACCGTTGGCAAGGTCACTGGTGTACTTGGACGAGTGGAAATAGCTGACATAAGGCCGCACTTTGAGCAGCAGCGCTTCGGCTTTCTTGTAGTCTTCCGGGTTTTTGCTGTGGTGTGGCAGACCCAGGTAGTTAAGTGCCGCAGGGAGTAGTTCCGGGCCATTGTCGAGGATCGCCACGCCGCACTTCTGCAGCTTCTGCATGTTCTCGGGTTTGAAGATCAGGTCCCAGGAATCCACTGGCGCGTTTTCGCCAAGGACCGCCTTGACCTTGGCTATGTTGTAGCCAATGCCGGTACTGCCCCACAGGTAAGGGAAACCGTGTTCGTTCCCCGGATCGTTGCCCTGCAACGCCTTGAGTAACACCGGGTTGAGGTTGTTCCAGTTGGGCAACTGCGCCTTGTCGAGCTTTTTCAGGGCGCCGCCTTCAATTTGCCGCGCCATGAAGTGGTTGGACGGGAACACCACGTCGTACCCGGACCTTCCGGTCATCAACTTGCCATCGAGGGTTTCATTGCTGTCGTAGACGTCGTAGGTGAAGGCAACGCCGGTCTCTTTCTGGAAGTTCTTCGTGGTGTCCGGCGCGATGTAGTCCGACCAGTTGTAGATCTTGACGGTCTCGGCCGCCTGGCTGATGGCAGCGCACAGCATCAGCGGCGCCAGGACTAGTGACTTTGGGGACATGGGTCGATTCCTGTGGGGCTGTTTTTGTTGTTGGAGTTCGGCAGGCAATCAAGGGACCTGCGCTCAGAAAATCAGGACGTAGGTCTTGCGCACGGTTTCCTCGATATCCCAGACGCCGAGGCTGTTGGCCGGCAACATCAGGGCGTCGCCCGCTTCGATGTGCAGGGTTTCACCTTCGTCCGGGGTGAAGGTGCAACGCCCCTGGATGAAGTGACAGAATTCCTGGGCGACGATCTGCCGCCGCCAGCGTCCCGGGGTGCATTCCCAGACGCCGGTCTCGACGCCGTCGTCGCGTTCGACGCTGGTGGTCGAAGCCACCGCCACCGGCGTGCCCAAAGGCACGGCGACCGGGTTCGACTCTTGCAGTTGCAGGGTGGCGGTGTTCTTGAATTGGGTGATGCGCATGGGAGTACCTGTCAGTGAAGAAAACGCTGTTTAGTGCATGAAACCTTCCATGAACCCTGCAACCCCGCTGGCGAGCTTTCGCCGCCAGGGCGCGCTGGTTGGGTTGGCCAGGGTCTGGTCTTCATGGACGAAGCTGCGGATGATCGCGTTGTAGCCGAGCCAGCGGCAGGGTTCGGGCTCCCAGGCCTTGAGTGCGTTCAGTCCACCCCGGGTTAACACCCAAGGCTGGCGGACCCGCTCGGTGTCGCGCTGCAGGATCAGGTCGGCCAGGGTCCTGCCGCCCAGGTTGCTGGCGCCGACGCCCTCCCCGCCATAACCGCCGGACACGGCGATGCCGCTGGCCTGGTCGCACAGCATGTGTGGCTTGAAATGCCGCGACATGCCCAGGTTGCCGCCCCAGCCATGGGTGATCTGCACATTGCGCAGCTGTGGGAAGAGTTCGCCGAACAGATACCGGCGCAATTCGATTTCGCAGTGCGTCAGGTCGAAGTCATGGCGCAGCCTGCCGGCAAACTGGTAGCCGCCACGGGCGCCGAAGATCAACCGGTTGTCTGCCGTGCGTTGGCCGTAGGTGACCTGGCGACTGCTTTCGCTGAAAGCCTGGCCACGACTCAGGCCGATTTCGTCCCAGGTGGCGGCCGACAATGGCTCGGTGGCCACGATCAGGCTTTGCACCGGTAACTGATAACGCCCCAACGGCGGCAAGGTCACCGAATAGCCTTCGACCGCCGGCACCACCCAGCGGCTGCTCACCGAGGCCCGGGGCGTACGCAGGCTGCCGGACTGCCAATGATTCACCGGGCTGTTCTCGTAGATCCTGACGCCCAGGCGCTCGACCGCTCGCGCCAGCCCGCGGACCAGTTTCGCCGGGTGCAAGGTCGCGACGTGTGGCGCGTAGATACCACCGTAAGGTTTGGCCACGCGGATCTGTTGCGCCAACTGTTCCGGGCTCAACCAGCGGTAATCGTTCTCGTTGAGCCCCTGGCTGTACAGCTTGTCCAGGTACTGGCGCAGGCTGGCCTCCTGCTCCGGATAGCGAGCTGCACAATAAAGCGCGCCACCTTTGCGATAATCGCAGTCGATGCCTTCACGATCGATGACATTTTTCACTTCATCGGGAATGCCATGAAGCAAATCGTAAGAGGCGCGACGTTGCTCGGGTGACGAGGCGGCAAGCAGCCGGTCTTCGCCCAGCAGATTGCCCATCAACCACCCGCCATTGCGCCCCGAGGCGCCAAAACCGGCGGTTTGCGCCTCGATGATGACGATGTTCAGGTCGGGCGCCTGGCGCTTGAGGTAGTACGCGGTCCAGAGCCCGGTATACCCCGCGCCGATAATGGCGACGTCGACGTCCAGATCCTGTTCCAGCGCCGCACGCGCCACCAGGGGCTCGTCGAGCTGGTCCATCCACAAACTGATAGTGCGCCACGCCGACATGCAAGACTCCGCCACTCAGACTTCGATGGCGTTGATCCTAATGCGCGGGCTCAGGCACTGTCTTGCGCGCGTGCACGCAAGGAAATCTGTTTGACGTAGGCCTTGGGCGACAGGCCTGTGTGCTGGCGGAAACAGCTGTAGAACGCCGACAGGGAATTGAAACCGGCGGCAAACGCCAGCTCGTCGATACGCACCGGTGGCGTGGCGCTGTCCAGGGCGCTGAGCAGGTGCTGCAGGCGTGCCTGGTTGACGTAGCGATAGAAGCTTTGCCCCAGCACCTGGTTGAGCAGATAGGAAATCTGGTTGCGACTGTACCCGCACTCCTGCGCCACCCGTTGCAGGTCGAGCTCAGGGTCGAGATAAGGCTGCTGGCGTTGGAAGTACTGTTGCAGGTCGTCGGCCATGAAGCTCAACTGCCGCGGCGACAGGCCCAGCCGACTCACCGCCGGGCGCTGGCTGGCGGTGTTTTTGCCGGTTGGCTGTTCGTGAACCAGCGACGCGTATTCGTTGACCCGCCAGATCAGCCCGTCCTTCACGGTAATCGCTTCACTGGCGCGAAACGACACCAGCCCCTCACCGCCGCGCAGGGTGATGCGGTACTGGATGAACGCAGTGTTGCCGTCCAGGCGGATGCGGTCCGTGTGTTCCAGGGCTTCGTCCGGGTCACGGGGCATGCTGCTGTGCACATAGTCCCGCAACTCAGCCAGCCCCATCACCCGGTTCTGGAAAAAATCGCTGTACTGGACTTCGGGGTGATACAGCGCCATGACCCCGTCCAGATCGCGGTGTTTCCAGCGCAAGTGATAACGCATGACCGTCTCGCCCGTGGCCTGGGTTTGCAGCGGGCCATCATCCTCGGCATGCATGGTAAGTCTCGTTAAAAAGTGCCGAGCTTGCCCAAGTTTGCTCGCGCCTTCAATGGCTAACGGTGGCTGGTCGTTGCGCAAACGTTGGCGCACGTGACCTGCATCAAAAGAATCGCAGCAATTGCCAAACGGCCTGAAAAAAACACATTTTTTTCACATCCAGCTGCTACTTTTAAAGACTGTCACTGGTTGAGCCAATGAAGGTTCTTCCCACCTAACGTGAGCTAACGGAAGCGCTCGATAAAGAAGGCGGGCAACACATGAATAGAGGGTTCAGCAAGGTCACTTTTCCAAATGCCTGCCAGCTGATGCGCTGGCATTTCCATCCCATGGGTTTCGAGGCAAGCATGGACGCCCCGGGCAGCATGATTGCCCGTTTGTTTGATCGGGCCAGTGGCGAGACCATGATCGCCATCGCCGGTATTCCCTGTTCGACGGTCATGAATGCCGCCGACGTCGAGCGAATAATCGAAGCCGTGGAGGATGAGCTTGAAGCGTTCATTCCTCCGGTGGCCCTCAGGAGTTATGCCTGAAGGCAGGCTTTCCCCCATCCAAAAGCCCACGATATGGTGTAATGCTGTTCACTTTAGGTTGGAGGGCTTCAGGTGGATATTTGGATTAGGTGTATATCCATTCCTGCGGTAACGGCCACCTATGGTTTCGCTCTTACAGCGAGTCACTTGGAAAAGCCCCAAGTAACCAAGGGCTCTTGCCCCTGACGTTCGGTGCCTCGCTAGGGCTCGGCATGCCCTCGCTCCGGTCCTGCTCCGTGGGCCCGCCGCGATGGGCCATCCTTGGCCCAGCGCGGCTAACCCGGCATCCATGCCGGGTTGCCCCTGCGCAGAACCTCCACTCGGCCTCTCGATGGGGCAAGAAAATCAAAAGCCAAAGCAAAAGCGAGGCGGCCTGACAGCCGACCTGATTAAGGGACCTGTCTACGATCCAATTGTGGGGAGCGAGCCGGCTCCGGGCGGCGCTCCTACAGGGGAACGTGCTCATTTAAAATCAGGTCGGCTGTCAGGCCGCCTCGCTTTGCTTTTGATCGTGGCGCCCCGTTAAACCACG
The DNA here is from genome assembly GCF_046042685.1 of Pseudomonas sp. PLMAX. Taxonomy (NCBI): domain Bacteria; kingdom Pseudomonadati; phylum Pseudomonadota; class Gammaproteobacteria; order Pseudomonadales; family Pseudomonadaceae; genus Pseudomonas; species Pseudomonas sp. PLMAX. The sequence continues at coordinate 3,838,160 of NZ_CP064949.1, forward strand.
ATGGCCGAACGCAGGCATTGCGTAGTGGGTAAACCGGCAGGACGCCGGTTTAGCCGCGCTGGGCCAGGGACGGCCCATCGCGGCGACCCACGGAGCAATGCCGGAGAGAGGGCATGCCGAGCCACAGCGAGGCACCGAGTGGTGGGGCAAGAGCCTTTTGGTTACTTTTGGGCTCTTCCAAAAGTGACTCGCTGTAAGAGCGAAACCATAAGTGGCCGTTACCGCAGCAATGGATATCCCCCAATCCAGTTCTTAACAACACCATGCTTAAGTGAACAGCATTACACGATATGGTGGGCTTTTTTGTTTTTTACAGGATTATGGATCGGGGTGCAGACCGTCTCCCGAGGATCAACTGTAGGAGCTGGCTTGCCAGCGAAGGCGGCCTCACAGCCGAACCATCACTCGCGGATGTACCCGATCAACTGTGGGAGCGGGCTTGCTCGCGAAAATCATCTGTACAACGCATTCATTCAGACGGCACGCGTCATCGTTGTCGACCATCGCTGCGATGCGGCGACCCGACAAGCCAGCTCCTACAGGAGATCGGGTACGGCCGCGGGAGATTGAATGGATTACGCCGGGGTCTTGGCCTTTCGATGATCGGCAAAGAACGCCTTGCCCTGGCTGATCCGATCCGACGCCTTGGGCATGTTCACCGCCTGGGTGTCCTGCGCGTCTACATACCAATAACAATGGCTCACGGCCCGGGTAATGCCCACGTAGGCCAGGCGCAGGATCTCGTCTTTCTGCGCATTGTCGTAAGGCTCGCTATCGCCAGCCTTGCCCAGGCCCGCCATGCGGTATACCTGGTTCTTGTACGGTGAACGGGTCAAGTGCTGGCAATCGCCAAGCAGGAACACCGCGTCCGCCTGAAGCCCCTTGGCGCTGTGATAGGTCAGTTGCTTAAGGCGCCGGGCTTCATACGGCAAGCTAGAATCCACATTAACTATGGATTGAATATGCTGCTCAATCAATGACTTATCACTGCTTTTTCGATAAAGCATCAAGATTGAATCACCCTTGCGGTAGTGCTCCATCAGGCGCTGGGCCATGCCCTGGTCATCCCGGTCCAGCACATTGACCGGCAACAACGCCTTCGGCTCGCCGCTGGCCTTGGCCTTCTTGCCGGCAATCGCCGGCGCGGCCCGCACGATGTGTTCGGCGGCGTCGATGATGTGCTGGTGGCTGCGATAGTTGTCGCTGAGCATGACCTTGGTGGTGCTGGGCGACGAGAACGTCTTGTTGAATTCCATGAAATAGGTGGGCGAACTGCCGCGCCAACCGTAGATCGACTGCCAGTCATCCCCCACGCACAGCAATGACGAGTGCTGGGCGCCGCGTCCTGTGTGCAGGGCCGGGCCGCGGCTGCGGATCTCGACCAGGCTGGCCCGGATCCACGAGACGATTTGCGGCGAGACATCCTGAAACTCGTCGATCATCAAGTGCGACAGCGGCCGCAACAGCTCGTCGCTGAGCAGTTTGAGGTTCTCCGGGGAATGCTCGCTGAACAACGCGAACATGCGGTTGTAGGTCATGACCGGCGGTTTCTGGTCGAGCAAGTGATCTTCCAGGGCTCGCCAGTACAGGCTCAGGGCCTCGAAGAAAAACCGGTCCGGGTCATCCTTGGCAAAGCTCATCTGGCCCACCGCCGTCGGCACATCCAGGCCGAGGTTTTCGATGAACCCGGCGGCGGCGACAAAACAGTCCAGCAACGGCGCAGACGCAAGCTCTCCCTTGACCTTGTAATCGAAGCCAGGCCCGGCGCTGGCGTCGCCGCCAAGGGAGGCGAGGACACGCCTCGACGATTCATAACTATCCAGCCATATCAATGGCTTACGACAGAAAGCTTGAAACAGGGTACGCTTCACCGCCGATTCCGCACGCAGTGTGAGCTTGGCGTTGGGCCGGGTCAGTTGTGGATTTTCCCCAGGGTCGAAACCCAGCACCACCCAAGCATCAAGCGACGGAATGTAACCGTGGCAATGAAAGGCGCTGCCATTGATATCAAAAGCCTGGCGGTTGGGTTCGATACCCTTGATCGGCCAGGCGCCGGCGCGGAACCACAGGTCTTCCACCAGGTCGCAGAGTTCTTCATCGCGTTTGGCCGCCAACTCGGTGACGGCCACGCGTTTCTGCACATCGGGGTGGTCGCGCTCCAGCTCCTTGAGTTGCAAGGCGTGGCGCGACAACGGCTGGATCAGCTCGCGAAAACGCTGATCGCGGCTGTGCAAGGCGTGATAACAGGCGTTGAGTTGCTGCCGCTGGGCGTCATTGATGCGCAGGTCGAACGGATTGCTGTCCACTTCGTCATCCGCGCCTTGGGTGCGGTGACTGAGGTTTTCGAAGGCTTGCAGCCGTTCGAAGCCCGGCAGGCTGCGAACCATCGGCAGGATCCGCGAGTGGAAGGTGCGCACCAGGTCACGCGCGTCCCTGAAGCTGATTGCCCGCCCCCAGAGCGCGAACAGTTCGATCAGCTTATTGATGAAATCCTTGCGCGACTCGCGGGTAAAGGTCACCACGGTCATCGAGCCCAGCTCGAACCCCAGGTAGTGGTGGAGCAGCAAAATGCGCAGGACCAACGTCGTCGACTTGCCCGCGCCCGCTCCGGCAATCACCGAGGTCGAAGGCGTGTCACTGAAGATCATCTTCCACTGCGCGGCGCTGGGCTGGGCATATGCCGGCAGCAGCCGGGCGACGTCGGCCTTCACGCGCTTCTTCAATTCGGCGCTCAATGGCAGGCGCCAATCGTCGAACAGATGCTCATCGATGTTCGGTGGCCGGTGCTCGGTGCTGCGCGAGTCGCGAATCAGCAGGACCTGCCGGCCCTCTTCGAGTCCTTCGAGCTTGCCTTCCTTATATCCGTAATCCACCCCGGCGCTATGCCCACTGCGAAAACCGTCTGCCTGGCCATGCAACCAGGACGCGCGGTGCTGCGCGCGCAGGCGTGTCAGGCCATGGCCAAAAAAGCGCGCGGCCAGGCGTTTGAGCAGTGGCATTTCGGCCAGGGGGCGAAGTTCAGGCGGAAGATCGGGGGTGTGTTGCGGCACGCGGACGGACTCCAGGGTGTGAGGCTGTTGAGGGCTATGGTGTCTTTATTTGCCGCTCAGTTCTAGTGAAATGCTTAGGACTCATCGGCTTATGCGCGATATTGAAGGTTGTATAAGATCCATTCGAGGTAGCTTCCTATCAAACCATTCGATGATTATGAGGCACTTTTTACGCTTTTTATCGATTGTTGCCTGATGGATGATGCCCGTCATCAACCACCGGTCTCGATTCGTGGCCAGGCCCTTGCGCCCCATGACGAACCTTTCAGGAGACGATCATGCTTGAACTCAGACCTTTCAACTCGCTCGGCGGCGCTCACCATGGCTGGTTGGATGCCCATCACCACTTTTCGTTCGCCGAATACCATGACCCCAAGCGCATGAACTGGGGCAACCTGCGGGTATGGAACGATGACGTGATCGCCCCGGGCACCGGTTTCCCGCAGCACCCGCACCGGGACATGGAAATCATCACCTATGTCCGTGAAGGGGCGATTACCCACCAGGACAACCTGGGCAACAAGGGTCGCACTGAAGCCGGTGACGTTCAGGTCATGAGTGCTGGCACCGGGATCGCCCATAGCGAATACAACCTGGAAGCGACACCGACGCGAATTTTCCAGATCTGGATCATCCCGAACGAATCCGGCCTGGCACCCTCCTGGGGCGCCAAGCCGTTTCCGAAGGGCCAGCGCGAAGGGTTTGTGACCTTGGCCAGCGGAAAGGCCGGGGACGATCAAAGCCTGCGAATCCGCGCCAATGCGCGGTTGGTGGCGGCGAACCTGAAGGCGGGTGAAACGGCGGAATATCACTTGGACAACGGCCGTCGCGCTTACCTTGTTCCGGCCACGGGGGTCATTGAAGTCAATGGCTTGCGAGCACAAGCTCGAGACGGTGTTGCGATTGCTCAAGAGCAGCTGTTGCGGGTGACGGCGATTGAGGACAGTGAGATTGTGTTGGTGGATCTGGCTTGATTCGGTAAATCCTAAGCACCGTTGGTGCCTGGACTACCGTCTTCGCTGGCAAGCCAGCTCCTACAAGGTTGCATCAATCCTGTAGGAGCTGGCTTGCCAGCGAAGGGGCCATCATTTATTTCGAAGAAATAGCACCATCCACCAGGGTCTGGGCCTCAGCCACCAACTGCTTGAGGTGGTCGTCGCTCACGAAGCTTTCCGCATAGATCTTGTAGATGTCTTCGGTGCCCGACGGACGCGCCGCGAACCAGCCGTTTTCGGTCATGACCTTCAGGCCGCCAATGGCCTGGTCGTTACCCGGTGCTTTGCTGAGGATGCTCTGGATCTTTTCCCCCGCCAGCTCGGTCGAGGTGACCTGATCCGGCGACAGCTTGCTCAGCAGTGCCTTTTGTTCCGGGTTGGCCTTGGCGTCTACCCGCACCGAGAACGGCTCGCCCAGTTCATCGGTCAGGGCACGATAAGCCTGGCTTGGGTCGCGACCGGTACGGGCGGTCATTTCAGCCGCCAGCAAGGCCGGGATCAGCCCGTCCTTGTCGGTGCACCAGACGCTACCGTCCTTGCGCAGGAACGAAGCCCCCGCGCTTTCTTCGCCACCAAAGCCCAGGGAGCCGTCGAACAGGCCATCGGCAAACCACTTGAAGCCCACCGGCACTTCGTACAGGCGGCGTCCCAGGCGCTTGGCCACGCGGTCGATCAAGCCGCTGCTGACCACGGTCTTGCCCACTGCGGCATCTGCTCGCCAGTGCGGGCGGTTCTGGAACAGGTAATCGATAGACACGGCCAGGTAGTTGTTCGGCGCCAGCAGACCGCCAGAGGGGGTCACGATGCCATGACGGTCGTGATCCGGGTCACAGGCGAAGGCCACGTCGAAGCGTTCCTTGAGGCCGATCAGCCCCTGCATCGCGTGGCTGGACGATGGGTCCATACGGATCTGGCCATCCCAGTCGACAGTCATGAAGCGGAAGGTAGGGTCGACCTGCTTGTTCACCACGTCCAGGTCCAGACGGTAGTGCTCGGCGATCGCCGACCAGTAGCGCACGCCTGCGCCTCCCAGCGGATCGACGCCCAGGCGCAGCTTGGCATCACGGATGGCGTCGAAATCGATCACATTGATCAGGTCGGCGACATAGGTGTTGAGGTAGTCGTGACGATGGGTGGTACTGGCCTTCAGCGCCTGCTCGTAGCTGATGCGCTTGACCCCGGCGAGTTTGTTCGCCAACAGCTCATTGGCCTTGGCTTCGATCCACTTGGTGATGTGGGTATCGGCAGGGCCGCCATTGGTCGGGTTGTATTTGTAGCCCCCGCTTTGCGGCGGGTTGTGGGACGGGGTGATGACGATGCCATCCGCCAGGCCCGAGGTACGCCCGCGGTTGTAGCACAGGATCGCATGGGAAACGGCTGGGGTCGGCGTGTATTCGTCACCTTCGGCGATCATCACCGTCACGCCATTGGCAGCCAGTACTTCCAGGGCGCTGGCGCCGGCCGGCGTGGACAAGGCGTGGGTGTCGATGCCGACGAACAAGGGGCCATCGATGCCCTGGGCCTCGCGATACAGGCAGATGGCCTGGCTGATCGCCAGGACGTGCCATTCGTTGAAACTCAAATCGAACGAGCTGCCCCGGTGCCCGGAGGTGCCGAAGGCCACTCGCTGGGTCGAGATGGCGGCATCGGGCTGGCCGGTGTAATAGGCCGTGACCAGTCGCGGGATGTCTACCAACAATTCTGCCGGTGCCGGCTTGCCCGCAAAAGGACTGAGTGTCATGCGCAACCTCTGAGATAGAGTTCAGGAATTGGAACGGAGTTTACTGGCAGTTTGACCTTAGCGCGATGGAATCGATCCATCGGCATGATTTTACCTGGGCTCAATCAATGGCTTCCAGGCGCAAGGCGTCCCCCAGCAAGCCCAGCGCGGTGGCCAGGTCCTGATCGCTGCCAACGCCATGGCTCAAACGCAAGTGTTGCCCATGCAAGCCTTGCAGACTGAACAGCTCGCCGGGCGCAACCACCACCTGTTGCCTGAGCAAACGCTGGAACACCCGGCTCATATCGACCCGGCGCAGCGAACGCAACCAGATCGTCGCGCCGCCCTGGGGCTCGACGTACTGCAAGGCGTCGCCCAGTCGTTCCTGGAGCAGCCGGGTCATCTGGTCCTTGCCGTCCTTGAGGCGCCGACGCAATACCTGCAGGTGTTGATCGATGCGCCCGTTGCTGTACAGGCGAGCGATGGCTTTCTGGCGAATCGGCGACAGGCGAAAGGCTCGTAATAGAAATTGCCGCTGCAGCTCGCCGCCCATATGGCGAGACAGCAGATAACCGTAAGGCGCTTCCGGGCCGATGATCTTTTCGAATGCGGAGAACACCATCAGGCGCTCCGGGGCCAACAGTTCGCGAAATCGCAGTAGATCGGGCTCAAACCCGAGTTCGCCATAACTATCGTTTTCCAGCACCCAAGTGTCATGTCGTCCCAGCAATTGCGCGATCGCTTGCCGGTTATCATCGGGTGCCTTGCTGCCCCGGGGCATGTTCAGCCCGGACGACACCATCACCAATCGCACCGGCTGCTCTTCCAGCAAGTCCCTGAGGCGCTTGCAGTCCAGGCCACCGTCGCCCAGCAGCGGCCATTCGATCACCTTCACGCCGGCTGCCTGGAACAGGCGCAGGATCGCCCAGTCACACGGCGACTCGACCACCACCGTGGCGTCCTTGAGAGCCAATACGACGATCAGTATTTCCAGCACACCGCGTAGATCGGCGCCGATGTAGACATCATCGGCATGCCAGCAGCGCACCGGCGAGGTGGTATAGCGCGCCGCCAACGCGGTACGCAGCTCCAGTTCGCCGCAGGGCTGCGCAGACGGCTGCGGCTGGCGCGGGTATTGGCGCAGCAGCTCCCTTTCCAGCAGCAACAGCGGGCTGTCGAGCGGTTGCAGCAAGGCCGGTTCATCCGCGCTGAGGACCAGCATGGCGGGAAGACGGGCGTTGACATAGACGCTCTCGAGCAAGTCACTGCCATCGTACAGCGTGCTGCTGGGCGCGACCGGTAGCGCGTAATAACCGGACTTGGCCACCGAATAGACCCGCCCCTCCTTTTCCAGAAGCGAATAAGCGTACTGGATGGTCGAGATCGACACGCCCAGGCGCTCGGACAGCTCACGCAAGGATGGCAGGCGTACGCGACTGTCGCTCACGGGTTCGCTGATCAGGCAGGTCAGGTAACGGTAGACCGCCTGGTAGGCGAAATCGGTTTCACGCTGTCCTTTCATGACAGGGGGCCCCATCCGTGGCGGTGGTCGCCACGCACATTCGAAAGGGCCGTCAACATGCGCATGATCAACGTCCTGCCGACCATTGAGCGGTCATCGACGCCTCGTCGCTTGCCTGCACTGGCACCGAGGCCTCGCTCGCGGGTGGGTTCATCGACTTGCCCTGCTCTGCCACCGGCCCCATGCGATACAACCTGCCGATCAGGCTCACAGGCAAGCCGCTGACATCGACCATCCACTGCAGGATCTGCTCCGCGACTGGATGCCCCTGCATGGCCCGGTGCAACTCGGGCAAGGCCACGAGCATGCCCGGGTGACATAGACGCAGGAAGCGCTCGAGGGCCGCGCCCTGCTCGACAAAAGGGGCAAACAGCAGGCACACCCATTGCGCCTCGTTCAGGCCAAAGTTCTGCTGCGCCTCCTCGGCGATGCGTGCGCGCTGGCCGGCCAGGATCGCCGGGTTGCCGTACGCCTCCTCTGCCCGTTCGTACAAGTATTCCTCCAGTTGGTTACGACGCATCATCACCAGGGCGCGCTGCAGGTAGTGGGCAACACCTGCCTCATAGGTGCCGCCCTGGACGAAGCCGGCTTGCAATCCGCGCAGGTGCGCCGAGACAGCCACGCTGACGAACTGGTTTTCGCCAAGATGAACCGCCAGTTCATCGGCCTGGAAGCCGAGAAACTCGGTCAGCAACGGCCAACGATCTTCAAGATGGCTGACCAGTACGTCGTGAATATCGATGTAGGTAGTACGACGACAGGCTTCAAACTGTTCAGCCGGACGCCAGGTCTCCTGGCCGTAGTCGGCATAAAACGCCTGGTAACAGTCACTGCCCAATTCATCGAGCAGCATGAACAACCCGCCGTAATCCGCCTCGTGACGGTTCGACGTCTCGAGACCTGCCTTGGCGGCCGCGCGCTTGAGCCCTTCGATAAAGCGCTTCTGCTGGCGCGGCGAGTCGCCACTGACCAAGGCATCGACGCCATGGTTCCAGCGGGCGATCTGTCCATGGAACTCGCCCGTGGCCAGATACCCGTCGTCCAACAGGTCAAGAGGTCCGTCCACGGCACGACGATGGCCGATCATCAGCAGGTTCGTCCGGTTGGCTTCACGCCCGGCGCTGGACACCGGTGCCTGGTGATCGAACGGCAGCACCTCACGGTTATCCACCATCAGCACTTCGACTCGGGGATCGTCGTAGAGGAACAAAGCGCTGTAGCTGCGATGGATGTTATCCAGCGCCAATTGGCTCATGCCATTGAGCCGCAGGGTCGCGACCCGCAACTGGAATGTCGCGGGCGCCCGACTGGCGATCGTCAGCTGCGCGGCACGCAGCAGTGCCAAGGTGTAGCAACTGTCACGCGAGCCACACTGGATGGCCAATACCTTGAAGCCACCGATCCGATCCATTCCTCCGGCGGCGACAGCCAGGCGCTGTATCAATAACTGCAATGCCGTGCGCTCGGCACGGGAAAAAAAACTCAGCAGTCGTTGCAGCACTTGTTGATAGACATAGTTCATCGCCTGATCATGGATATGGGTCATTTTCTATTTACCTGATATTCGTAAGTTCGACACAGCGCAAACAACTGCACGCACAGCGCAAAGGGATGCCTGAATGGGGATTAATTACTGGACTTTATTACCAAATGCTAACGCTAAAGTTTTTGGTCAACATTTGAAATAATTGATCGCCAGAAGCGAGACAGCCACGCAAGGGCTTGCGCGCAGGCTCTTGGCCGCAGCTTGTGACGATTGCCTTCGGCATCCTAGGAAATGTCTGACAGCGTCCCACAGACATTTAATACAAATAATGAGGAAAGAAGCTTCTCGAAATAATGTGGCGACCGCACAACGAATCACTAGTTGTCGAACATGGGTCAACGACGCGCATTGAAAAGTTTCGGCTAGATACCTGGCCATGACTCATTCCTTGAGATGAAAGTAATCATGCAATTATCAGTACTTGGATGTTGATTAGAAGCTACAGATCGAGAGCAAAAACCGGTTCAGTTGCTGAACCGACCCACCTTCAGGCTGGTGGGACGTCTCATGTCGGGGGGAAAGGCGCTCAAACGCAAGAGTCCGTGCAGGCACGGACTCTTTGAGGGGGGATCAGGCAGGTTCGACTTGCAGGGCAACCCTTTCCCGGCATGGGCATTCGTCCATATAGCGGTGCGCCTCGACAAACTCGGCAAACGGGAAGACCCGGGTCTTGAGCGGCAGCAATACGCGATCGGCAGTCATCTGGTTGATGTCGCGCAAGGCACGTTGCAGTGCGACCTGGTCCTGGATGATGCCCAATTCCGGCTTGCCGGTGAAGTTACCGATGCAGTGCACGAAGAACTGAATGTTCTTCTGGAACGCCGCACACGCCGGGAATGGCGTCTGGTTGCCGCCTTGCAGGCCGTACAGCACCAGGCTGCCGCGAGGCGCCAGTACGTCGCCGAGCAGGGACATCTGAGGGCCACCCAAACCATCGAACACCACGTCCACGCCGCGGTTGTCGGTGATCTTGTTGATCCGCATCAGCAGGTCTTCTTCCTCGGTGACGATGACTTTCTCGGCACCCAGCGACAGCAGGTATTCACGCTCGTCCGCGGTCTTGGTCGCGGCGATCACTCGAACACCCAGGGCCTTGCCCAATTGTACGAACGAAGGGCCGGCGCAGTGACTGGCGTCGGTGACCAGGGCAAATTGCCCGGGTTTGACCCGCGCAAGATCAACGTAGCCAAAATAGGCAATCAACAGCGGCGTGTAATGCACGCTGGCTTCGATCGGGCTGAGCACGTCAGGGTAACGCGACAGCGACGAGCGCGGCAGCACGATCAGCTCGCCGTAGACCGGATAATCGTTCGGGCTCTGGGCCGGGAAACTGGCGACCTTGTCACCGACCGCAAGGTCATCGACACCCTCACCGACAGCGGTGACGATACCGGCCATTTCCTGGCCAATACCGGCTGGCAAGCGAGCGTGTGACGACGCCAGGTTCTGCCGCCAGAGCGTGTCGTACCAGCTGATGCCAATGGCTTCGACGCGCACCTGCACTTCGCCCGGTGCAGGCAGGGCCGCCGCATGCTCTTCGCATTTGAGCACCTCGGCTGAACCAAACTTGTGAAAACGGATCGTGCGGGACATCGCAAACCTCGCCAATTGAACCTCTAATGCCTTGAACTCTAGCTGGGCTTTCAACCCAACACTATCAGTGGCTATTAATAGTCGACATGCCTGTCATTGATTCCGCAGCTGCGGCAACATCGTCAAATGTCGCAAGAAACCGAAGCAGCCTTTTTGGGAAAACTGAATTACCCGGTGCAGAGTACCAGCCTTTGCCCGTAATATTCCTGCTGGTCATTGTTCCCATATGGCCGCTCACGTCAAGTTTGCTGACTCTGCCAGGACTCAAGATGAATCGTAATGACCTGCGTCGTGTCGACCTGAACCTGTTGATCGTATTCGAAACCCTGATGCACGAACGCAGCGTGACCCGCGCCGCGGAGAAGCTGTTCCTCGGCCAGCCGGCCATCAGTGCGGCGCTCTCGCGCCTGCGCGGGCTGTTCGACGACCCGTTGTTCGTGCGCACCGGTCGCAGCATGGAACCGTCCGCGCGGGCGGTCGAGATCTTCGCCCTGCTCTCTCCGGCGCTGGATTCGATTTCCACCGCCGTCAGCCGTGCCGCCGAGTTCGACCCGGCCACCAGCACCGCGGTGTTTCGCATCGGCCTGTCGGACGACGTCGAATTCGCCTTGCTGCCCATGCTGCTCAAGCGCCTGCGCGCCGAATCGCCGGGCATCGTGCTGGTGGTGCGACGGGTCAACTACATCCTGATGCCCGGCTTGCTGGCCTCCGGCGAAATTTCCATCGGCGTCAGCTACACCACCGACCTGCCCGCCAATGCCAAGCGCAAGGTATTGCGCCGCAGCATGCCAAAACTGTTGCGCGCCGACACCGTGCCTGGCCCATTGAGCCTGGATGACTTCTGCGCGCGCCCCCATGCGCTGGTGTCGTTCGCCGGTGACCTCAGTGGCTTTATTGACGAAGAGCTGGAAAAGCTCGGGCGCAAACGCCACGTGGTGCTGGCGGTGCCGCAGTTCAACGGCTTGAGTACCCTGTTGAGTGGTACCGATATCGTCGCCACCGTGCCGGACTATACGGCCGATGCGCTGACGGCGGCTGGCGGGGTGCGGGCGGAAGATCCACCGTTGCCGGTACGCAGCTTTGAATTGCACATGGCGTGGCGTGGGTCCCAGGATAATGATCCGGGGGAGCGTTGGTTGCGGTCGCGGATTCAGATGTTTTTTGGCGACCCTGAGAGTCTGTAAGGGTCGTTGGGCATAATGCGCACATCACTTTTTTCTGCTTTCCATAGGCCATGGTATTCCGTCCATTTCCAGTGGATTGCCACGCTCTGGGGCGTAACTGAGGGCATGCTTTGGCTAGTTTGAAAAGGATGCCCCCAGTCTAAGGCCACAACAAGACCTACCCCTCGACGTAGTTAAGCGCCGCCAGAATCCGCACTTCAGCGTACCCGGAAAGCAGTCAACGCTCTGGTCGCTTTGGCGCAGCAACACCAATCGCGCGAAGGCATTCTGGGGCAGCTAACCGGTAATTTGCCTGTCGACCTCAAGCCCCCCTAGAAAGCAGCATGTCTGAACTGCCAAAGGGAATAAGGATGCAAGAAGCGTCAGTCGACGTGGTTAAGCCCCCAACTCCTCGTGTCTCTCCATGGGGTCAACCGCACCCTGCCCTTCAATTTCCCTTGCCAAAAACGGCGCGCGCCGCCGCAAATAGTCCAATTTGATGTCGCCATCGAAAAATGCTGTTGCGTACTCTTCACGGACCTTCAGGCAATCATGGTCGTTCAGGTTCAGGCGTGTGATGGTAGCGAGCACCCGCGCCTCAATCGCGGGATCAAGACCCTCGCCGGGAATAACCTGGTAGCTGACCAGTTCGAGACGAAACCACCCATCCTCGACCTCGAAAGGGTCTAGGACATCCTGGTAGTTGTTCTTGCGGGCATTCATTAGCGTGCAGGCCAAGCGATAGTTCTGCCATTCGTATACGTCCTGCCACGCATGAGACTTAGCTAGCATATGGTCCACTGAACCACCGCCCGTGACTCGCTCGATATAGATACAGATATAGGCGCAGAGACGGCCGTACGCCTCCATCAAGTCCGGTAGAGCATGGGTCCACACAGGTGGAAACTTGTCAGCCGGAATATCTTCGCGTGTTTGCGCCACTACCTTCCTGGGCCGCCCTCTACGCGCGGGCAAGCCCTCCTCACCTACCAGTTCGGCAATGGCTCGATGACCAGGCTTTCTGACTATTTCATCAAAGCTCTCAGGCTCATTCGCCGGCTCGACTCGAATCATGCGTTGCCCAACCTCTGCTCGCGGAAGTTGCTCCAGCGAACCCAGAAAGAATCGACATCACTCAAGCTACCCCGAAGTGCCGAGTCAATATCGCTAAGTGTGCTCTTCTGCTCAGCTGTCAAAGGCGCCTTCTGCAGGCTGACTTGCCGCAAGAATGCTCGGGCACGGCCCAGCGCTTCTTCGGCAACCACGGAGCTGGGCTCCTTCAGATTGAAAACCTCAGAAGAGAGCCAAGCGTTCACATCCCCTTTACGCGAATAGGGATAGAGCGATGCCTGTACTTCGGCACCGACCAAGTCGAAATCCCAGATGCAGTCACGCGCACTATCAAAATCAGGCTCGACCGAAGCCAGCACCAACGGTGAATGAGTCGCTGCCAATAGCTGCACAGGCACCTCACGACTACCAGTGAGTGCATTCATGACGTTGAGCAACGCTGGGACGATACGGCGCTGCCATTGCGGATGCAGGTGGCACTCGATTTCATCAATTAGAAAGATAATCTCTCTTGCCGGTTGGACCCGGTAACGCTCATAAGCTAACTGATGCTCTCGCCAAGTCCATACCAGCAGGTAGGCCAATGCTGCAATACGACGCATCCCTGCCGAAGCCTGGGTCAACGGCACATCCTGTCCGTAAGGCATGCGTAGCGAGGGAATGTATCGGACACTATCGCCCACTCGCATCGGCTCCCCTGGCTTCATTTTTTCTACACCAGAAGGTGACAGAGCATCCAGCACTTTGACCAGATCATCGAAAGCAGGCTTGCTACCTTCTTGCCACAGAACCCAATCACTGATCAGCCCGTTGCACAGTTGGGTTTTGCCGTCGCTGGAAAGCAAACCATTCCAGACCGCATCAGGTGAAAAGTCAAAGCTACGTGGACGGTTCGGTGCTGCGGTCTCTCCCCTGTCCCCCTTCCAGTAGTTACGGGCCGGGTCCCAGACAGAAAAGCTGCCGTCGACTCCTGCATAGATCACTACTCCTGGAATTGCCGGACGGCTCTGCTTAACCGACCATTGCTGAGACTCATGGTCGAAATTACTTTTGTAGACAAATTCGCCGGTGCTACCTTCGTAGCAGTAAGCAATACTCGACTGACTGGCGTCCTTACGCGGAGTGGCTATGCCGTCTCTGGGCCAAGTGCGCGTTAGTGACCACCAGGCGATGTCTAAAACAAAGCTTTTACCCAAGCCATTGTCGCCGGTCAGGAAATTCAGACGCGGTTTGAAGTCGATGGCGAGCCTCTCTGCAGGACCAACACCTTCGAACGTCAGGTTTTTAAGCATGGGCGGTGTCTCCAATCATTCAGGCATTAAGGCGCCGACTCATAGGCGCAATGTGATGCTCCCAAAACCGTGGGCGCTGTCCGCCAACAAGGCACTTGTACCTATTATCAAGCAATCATTTTGAGGAAACGTAGGCGTGTCTCCAATGCGTTGACCGCCCAAGCTGGGCATGTCCTTGCGCTGGTTTTGTTTGAGTCCGCCAGCCACGCTCGCACACTACGTACACTACACGGACGCTTAGTTTCTTGGGCAATGAGCTCAGCCGCTTGGGCTTGAGTAACGCCCGATTGTTCAATAAGCCACAGGAGCTTGTCTTTAGAGTACATGGAAAGCCTCGTAGGCACATGTGCCTATTGTAATGCATCGAGGCAAACTCGTCGAAAGCACCCAAGCTCACACCCGGAAGAGCATGCAACAGCATGTGAGCTGCCTACGCAACAGTGAATGGGGGAAGTCCTAACTTCCGTTACGTCTGCGATAGGTATCTAGCCAAGAAGCCGGAGGCAATGTGGTGCCCACCTTTCTGTTATGCACTGGTTACGACCCGGCGACCCTGAGAGTCTCTAGGCGTCGTCGGGCAGGCTGTTCATCTGATCATTTCTGCCTTTTCGTAGACCATGGAGATCCATTCAATTCCAGAGGATTGCCACACTCGGGGGCATATCTGAGGGCATGCTTTGGATGGTTTGAGAAGGATGCCCCCAGCCTAACGCTCAACAATCCCCTTCTTGAAAAATCACTCGCTGCTCGCCGTCGAACGCTTTGCAATTGACCTAGAGAGATTCAATCCAACTTTTCGATATTGGCGCGCAACATGCCGAGCTCAAGCGTGATCTGTCGCGCCCCAAGCATGCGCGATGGGTTGGTGAAGCACTTTGCCACGGGTTCCTTATCGGCGACGCGATAAACGCGCCACAACTCGTAGCGGTCCCGTTCACGTAATGCCTTTTCAAACTCTCTGCGGGGCCATTCAAACCTGCCATCCACACCTGTAGTTGACTTCACTTCAATCCATCGCAGCTGCCCGTTGATGTCAATGGAGCGGATGTCATGGTCGGCGCCCGGCTCGTTTTGCGATGTCCATACGACGTACAGCTCAGGATTCGCGTAGCCCATATCTCGCACTTTCTGAAGCTCCATGCGATAGACCAGTTCCTCGCCACGTTGCCCCACGCGACTAGCGCGCTCGTTCTCCGCAGCCGTGGGTGGTAGCCAGACATTCGTGGTTCCACCGCCACCGCCGCCCCCTCCTACGCGTGGTTCTATTTCTACTCCTCGGGTCGGCGCAACCGTTAGTAAGACATCTTCGAGATTTGGTAAAGCGAAAGTAGGTGCCGCAGGTGGAAGCGTTGACGGCTCGTTAATAATGCGCGGCGTAACTGTATGAACGGGCTGGACCGCGTCGCTGCTAGTGGAGCCAGAGGTGTTGAGATTGTCGAAGACCTGACGCAATGCAAGCTCCTCAAAATCCTCATCACTTTCGTCATCGTCTTCGAGCTCGTTGGCCTCCTCATCATCCGCGATCGATCGGAAGCTATTGGAAAGCCCCATCTGCTCTAGATATTCTCTTAACTCCTCAAGCGTTCCACAAAGAAGAAGCGGAAGAAATGCGTTGGCGATGCTGCGCATCGTTGCCACGCTGGTAGCGCCAGCGACTTCTGCAAGCGCTTCAGCAAGCAATAGTTGAAATCTGCTTTTGGTCTTCGGTGGAATGACACAGACCTGTCCAGCACTGACCGCCACCTGAGCAGGAACGACAACGCTCGTCCCAGCCACGCTGTAGCGACGTTCCATACTCGAAAAAAAAGCAATGTCACGAATACTGAGGAGGTCCCTTTTGATCATGGAAAGTGACGCTGGTTGGAAACCTGAATGACCATGCCGATTTCGATAGGCAACTTCAAACAGTGCGCGCGCAAAAAGCGGTCTATGCAGAATGGCGATGACGCGCTCGGCCTGTTTAGGCTTGAACCAAAGTGGTGGTCGACACGAAGAACCGAGTACCGCCTCACTTGTACCAGCGATTGCTGACAGTGGACGAATGCCGAGAACTGCAAAAAATGAACGAGCGTGTTCGGTTCTGTCAACGACTCCGGTGGCACTGTCGGCATTTCGAAGTGCTTGTTCGAGTGCTGGAAAATCTGGTTCGAGGAGTTTTCCAGAACGCAACTCACTAAGAGTGAAGAGTCGCGCTCGATCGTCGATCAAGCAGCGAACATCCTCAAGCCCCGAGGGTAAGCCAAAGCTCCTACGCAGGCGGTAGGCATCTAGTAGGATGGCCCGTCTATCCGA
Organism: Pseudomonas sp. PLMAX; assembly: GCF_046042685.1. Taxonomy (NCBI): domain Bacteria; kingdom Pseudomonadati; phylum Pseudomonadota; class Gammaproteobacteria; order Pseudomonadales; family Pseudomonadaceae; genus Pseudomonas; species Pseudomonas sp. PLMAX. The sequence goes on from NZ_CP064949.1 coordinate 3,854,404, forward strand.
TGTTAAGGGTGTGTCAGTTGCCCATGCGGCTCCCACATTTCGGAAGAAGCGCGACCAGTGCGTATCATTAGGTTGACCTGCAGCGCCAAGCGCAAGATATGCATCTCCGACTGCGTCGGAATATTTGTAGAGAGGGTACACCTCGCCTAGCGGGGTTGCTGTCCTGGAACCAACTAGGATTTCGGAGGGCGGGTAGAAGCCGTCGTGAACCCAACAAATCCGCATACTAAGAAATTCGGCTCTGTTGCGCCGCTCGCGCTTAATGGCCTCCACAAGTGCCGGATATATCAAATCAGGCCGATTAGGAGCGCGTCCCTCTTGCATACGGCGATTGAGAATATCGACCAAAATCTCCGAACCAGGTGCGACTGAGAGTTTCAGCTTACGATACAGCAGATCATGACTCCCTCCGACAATTCGGTGGTCGTCATCGATGCATAACCGATTGGCCCTCGTGTCGAGGTGAAGCATGCAAGGAGCCATAGGCTGCCCTGATCGCGACATCAGACAGGGAATCACCTGCAGTTCATCTACGACCGCAGGAACGAGCAATTTGAAATTTTCGGTAAGCAGCTTTTCAAATCGTTCTGCTATCTCAGGACGCTCGGCAACCAATCGAGCGTAACGGACGAGATCCGAGCCATTTAGCGAATTACGGATCCGCAAGCGCGCGATCAATCCTGACGCCTTTAGCATCTCCTTCGACGGGGCATCTATCGCCGCATTGAGCTGCGTTGCCAGAGGCTTTTTGAGGTGCGCCATGGTAGACGGCGCTACCCACTGGCCACGCTGATTCTTGACAACAGGATTGTTGCGTAATGCTGATAGAGCGAGACGGCTGATCGGTTTCTCGCTGGTGAGTAACTTCCGGTAGAGCGTTTCTCGCTCCCGGTCATCGCCCACTGCGGAGGCGGCGCGGCCAGCGGCATCAATCAGCCATTGCTCTTCGTCGAATGTACGGCAGTGAGTTGAAATTGATTTGTATTGAATGAGTTCTGGATGGAGCCGGTTGGCTTCAGGTTCCGGGCAATCAATCCAAAGATCTGGGCTTACGATCATCAGTCGAACAGCGGGTAAGAGCTCACCAACAGCACTCAAAGTCGAAGCGGTATTACCCAAGTCGGCTTTATTGAGCTTACTCAATCGTCGCGGGTATGCCGACAACGCCAAAGCTTGGCGTTTCTGCATGTCTATGGCGGTCATGGCACCAAGGTAATTCGCGAAGGGGTAATTCGCGTCGTTGCCAATTTTGGTCTCAAGTCCCTTTAAATCATCACCTGCACATCGCAGCCTTACTAACGAAGAAATTGTGAATCGCTTGGCACCGCATTCTACCGCTAAACTGGACAACGCCTCGTCGCCCGAAAGCTTAGGGACCAGATAGCGATTAGCACTGAGAAAACCGTGCAGCTCGGGATCCGTAGGAAGCACGATCTCTGCTGCACGGGCGAAGTGAGGATTGGATGCATCCCCTGTAGGCCAGCAAGCGTCCGTTGCAAGCCGCTGAGCTATTTCATTAGAAAAGCGCGTCGAGCTGGGGTTGCCGTTGCTAACGAGTGCCTTGAATGCGTCCGCACCATATCTGTCGAACCAATCAGTTTTGAGAAGATCAATCGTCAGCTCGACGGCTTGATCGATAAGCCAGTCATTCCAGACGTGGTCGTTTATCCCGCTTCGATCCGTGTTGAGTTCGAATGGAGCACTAATGCTGACGGCACAGCCAGTGACGGACGAGGGTGCTTTCAATGGATAATAGAAGTGACCGAACTGCCGGAGATCGATTCGCCGGCGAATGATCGGGACCGACACCGCGATACACAACTTTCCGCCAGGCTGTCTGTAATATGCCGGAAAAGGTCGTCCTGAAAACCTTTCAGGAATTTCGACCGTCCGCAAAAACTCCTCCTCCTGGATCTGTATTCGCTTGCCATCCTGATCGACGAGCGCTCCTGTCCTCTTCGTCATAGTGACGCGCGCAGCAGAGGAGCGCTCGCGTTTGGCGTCCTGTTTCCAATAAAGCACACGACCTGTGCGGACCGATCGAATAATGACCTCACGCAGTCCGCTTTTTTTTCCAGTAAGTGCTAGTTTGACTAGCGTGTCCGGCATGCCTGCAGCCATCATATCGAGGGCATGTGCCTCTCTTTCGACGCTAAACGCCTCAAGCAGCTCTGTCGACTTAAGCCTATAAGGCACGTGAACGCGAACACCCTTCTGCCAGGACGACGCCGGGTCTCGTTCGCGACCTGTTTCCTGTGTTTGAAGATCAAGCAATGCGACCTGCCCGCCTGATCGTACGTGTATTTGATCGCCAAAACGAAACAACGAGCGTAATCCGAAATTCTTGGAACCTATACCATTTGCTTTCGGCGCCACGACCTCTTCTTGCCCGCTGCCCAGCACATTGCCCGTACCGACAATCACAGAGAGCCGCTCCCACCCATTGCGCTCTATATTTCGTCCGGTACCGACTACCTCAAGCGAATGGCCTCCGAAGTTGAGCGTCAGTGAAGCTCCGCCGCCGTCATATTCGTTTTGGACAAGCTCGCGCAGTACGTCACTTGCATCATGTCCTGCAACAAACTGCTCAATGAAACTTGAGCCAATCCTGGTTCGCCGGCTCCCGCTGAAGTCAGGTGGTACGTATTCGGCTTCTTCTGCTGAGGGTTGAAGGATGCGTGCCTTTCCTTGGTTACGTGCAGGTCGGTTAGACGTCTTGGTATCAGTCGTGATTTCCGACGCATCTGACTCATCGACTGCCAATAAATCCTTCAAACGTAGCACCTCGCGTTAGGTTGATCGCAGTATTGGAGTTCACAACTCTTCGCTGGCGTGTATTGGTTTATCGAACCTACAGTTAGGTTGCCCTACATTATTGGCACGAGTATTTCAGAGGGTGGTGCTTAAGCGTTAGCTCATAAAGCCGAACGGGGACATGTACACGCAAGCTGCCCTCTATGGCGCACGCGTATTGGCTATGGATCGTCAATCGTCGTACCTGACTATGCTCGAATAGAACAATGACACTTTGCCACCATGGTAGCGCCGGCTTGCCTTCTTTACAGCCCTAGACGAATCTTTTTTATGGGTGAGGTAAAATTCATAGGCCCCCCTGAGCAAGCTCGACTCGTTCCAGACTCACAGACTTTGCTTTATGGTATCGACTCACCGCCCATATCCTCTTCCGAACGACCACCGATTTGCCAGATAAAGGTTGTCATCCAGTATACGAAGGCTCACTGAATACCAGCCACTGCCATAGTAGAGTCCGTCAGGAGTCGTCGTTCGCGATCGCTCGTGCCCCCCGTGTCACTGGGGGCAGAACTGTATGCGTCCGGGCATCACGCCTTGCGTGATTGAACCGGTTGCCACTTATGCGACAGCAACTGATCGATCTCACTCGCCCGCTGTGTCGGCAGAGCCGTGAGCACGTCCTTCAAATAAGCATACGGATCATGCCCATTCAGTCGCGCAGACTGGATCACTCATGATCGCTGCCGCCCGTTTTCCGTTGCGTAGTGATCCGGCGAAGAGCCAGCTCTTACGCCCAAGAGCCCACGGGCGGATCTGGTTCTCGGCCCAATTATTATCAATGGGTACGGCCCCGTTATCGAGGTAGCGCGACAGCGCTGCCCAGCGTTTCAGGCTGTAATACAACGCTCTGCTGATGGCCGAAACTTCGGCTACGAGATCGCGCCGGGCGATCCTCCAGGTATGCAGCCTATCTATCACCGGGACGGCTTTTTCCTGCCGCATTTTGCGTCGCAAGTCCGGCTCCAGGTCGCGGGCTTCGCGTTCGATTTCGTACAGCAACTGGACATAACGCAGCGCCTAGGCGGCATGCCGTTACTTTGGCCGCCACCGATTTTTTCGGTGGCGAGCCGCCGCCCTGTTTCAGCCCTGGTACCGGCATCATTTGCTCAGGGCCAACATAAACCCTGAACAGCTGCATTGGGCTATTGCTCCTCAAGGAAAGGATTTTCAGTCTGCAGCTGCTGGTCTTCTGGGACTTGATTCCGTTGAGTCACGCTTGCAAGGCAACGGTCGATAAATTCAAGCTCTTGAACAAGGTCGGCTGCACGCTTTTCGAGCGCGCTCAATCTCGTCTGTTGCTCCTGCTGGACAGGATCCGGCGCCCGAGCAAGCGACGCCATTTTTCTCTTGCCCCACTCGATTTTTCCATTGATATCCGCAAGGAGTTTTTCCCCGGAATCTTTTTTCCTCGCGGTAAACAACTGACACTCTAGCAAGCGGATTGCATCATAAATCCTGACGACCTCCTTGCTGGTTTTGGAGTGCACGAAATTTAGACTTCCTTCATCGAAAGCATGATGCTCCTGGTTCTGCCCACCCCAGTTCACGAGATCATTCTTGATAACGTTAAAATGCGTAAGATCGTAATCAATATAGGGTTCAACGAGTGAAAACGTCGTTTCAAGACTGACCTGAAGATACATACTCTTTTTAAGCTGAGACTTATTAAAGTGAGCAGTGACACTTACGCCCTTTTCAATGCAGTACTCCAGCACCATTGATTCAAACCAGATGCGACAATATATCAAGGCCTGTCTGATGTCGTAGACAGCTAACGCACGGTATACCTTCTCTTGAAAGCCTCCTGCGTGATCAATAACTACGATGCCCTTATTCGTATAGCTCAGCACGTTGCTGGTATGTTGATCGCATTGGGTATGACGCTCCGCAATGATGCAAAACCTTTCCCAGAAAAGTCGATCGTGGGTGGTAACCACCATTTGAATCCGACGGAGATAGGGGTCAGAGAAAAACAGATCGATGATATTCGAGCGGTGATCGCTATCGATGGCGTTGACCACGTCGTCGAAGACTATCAAGGGAAACTTATTCTTTTGAGCCATCGCGAGCAATAACGACAACCCGAGTGCTCTTAGATGCCCTTCGCTCAATATTGAGAACGCATCTAACGAGGATCCGTCTGCATTTGATATCTTAATCCTGTAGCTGTCAGCTACCTTGTCAAAACTCAACGAATCAATTTGCTCATGTTCGTCGTCGTGATTATTGATGGCTCGATAGTACTCTGCCGCTTTAGCTTCGATCCCGGAGATACGGGACTTTTCCAATGCCAACTTGAAAGTCAGCAAATCGCGATAAAGGTTGCCGTACTCAATCTCAAGATTTTTTAGCAGCAGGTTAAAGTGACGGTTGTCAGTTGCATCATTCATCAGCTCAGCTTTTTGCGCTGAGAGATCGGCCATCTTATTGCTAACGATCTTAAATTCGCTTTCGGCGGTTCTCTTCTCGTCGAATAGCCGCCGTAGCAACTCACCAAGCTGACTCAGTTCCTTAGCCTGACGTTCGAGACCTGCTGCCTGAGCCTCAGCCTGAGCCACTTCATTGCGCTTGCGTTGGCAGGCTTGGAGATACGCCTCAAGCTCGCTGGTGTGTTCAGAGCGGAGCTTCAGGAACAGGCGGAGAACGCTCGACGCTACCTCAGCACGATCCGTCGCTGCATAGAAGTCAGAAAGTGCCGCTTGAAGATCATCTGTAGGCAAAACGCATGGAACGCCAGCTTGTTCATTGGCTCTCACGATGGTCAACCCTGTGGCAACCCTAGACGCCAAGAGCGCGATTCGCTCGTTATTCCGTCGTTTCGAATGCTTTAATTGCTCTAAAGCACTTAACGCCTGAAGCTCATGCCGTGCCCGCTCGAAAGGGTTCACAGAAACTCTATCCAACGGGGTCAAACAAGCCGGGCAAGTGTCGCCTGTTTCCGAGTTTTCGATTGCTTCAAGGGCTTGGTAAATCGCCCGATAGTTTACGTCCGAGGCTCGTCGAAGAAACTCTGCTTCGATTGTTGCCTTGCGCCTAAACAGACGATTGGCGAGGGCGCAGGCACGACTCACTTGCTTCGGGGGAATGACGCTCGGGCCTTGCGCTACTCGTAGGCGCTCGGCTTTACGAATCCTCAGCTCGATTAATTTAGGAAGCCTCTGACATCTGAGACGCACTGCGTAATCTTGGTCGGCTCGCAGCCCCAGAAGCTCACAAACTTTTGAGGTTGAGGCTCCCACCGCAGCAGCATGAATTCGTCGGGTCTTCCCAAGAGCAACCCGATCACGCTCCACGGCCGCCAGCGCATCAGCTTGGTCAGGGCGCATGAAGGGCTTGAGGACGAAACTCTCAGGCCTGACAAATCGGGAAATGACTTCCTGGAACTCTTCCAGCCCAAACAAGGTAGCCAAGACATCGCCCTCGGCGCTTCCCGTATCCTTCGAGCCCAGCAGCGAAAACTCTTGAAGACGGTTGCGGTCGATAAAGCAACTCGACCAACTGAGGCTCTGCGTCACCGGCGCCTTGTTTGTGTCGATCAGGCTTAGCTGAGGTCTGGCTGCTCCACGCGCAACGTATTGTTTGACCTTGGTCTTGCGGCGGCCGGCCTCCTTGATGCTCCCGGTAGTGCCGATTTCCAATGCCTCACACAGTGATGATTTACCGCCCCCATTAGGGGCGTAGAAGATGTTCTTGAGAGGGCTAAAGTGAAGGAGAGTGCCTTTATCATCGGAGCCGAACTCTCCGAACCCTCGAAAATTCTTTACTCGCAGATGAGCCAGCGGATTCAGACCTGATGGTGCCACCCAATCCAATTCAGGTCTGTTGTCGAGAACTCTTTTGAAGCGTGCAGCAGCCAGTTGGTAGTTACGGCCCAGCAGCTCATCAGCCATCGTGGTGATGTGCGACTTGATGTGGTCGGAGTAGCGCCCTTTACTCTGATTGGCCTTGTACATACACCAGAGGAGTATGAGGTAAGCATCAGACCTTCCTTCAAGGTTCTGCCTTGCGAAACTCAAAAGGTACTGGCTCATTACACTTCCTTATTAGTGTGGTACGGATACCTTAGTCGAGGTGCAGATCTAGCGTTAGCACTCTACCGCCTAACTCCCGGTATCAATTCGGTTCATAGCTCGACCGGGTTGATAGCAGAGCTCAAACAGCTAACATCACATGATCGTGCCATTCCTATGGATCGAGTGGCGCGAGCATGTTCAGATACTACAAAACACGAAAGGTCGCTTTAGGAGTTAAAGACCTGCAGCGCATCTGCATCCGGGACTACCTAACCCCACAGCGCGCCCAACCGCGTGAGACCCGACAACATCCAACTGTCGATTGCCAACCCGTCGCTTCTGTTCGGTTGTGGTCTTGGTGCACAACCATCCTTCTGGTAATACCGAGCCCAGCGTGGACGAGAGGTACCTGGCTGATTCTTACAATTCTCTTGGTTCAGGTGGGAGCTCGAGCACTGGACCACATAATTGTGGGCAGTGGTGAAGCGTGTTCGTTTGCTGAACGAGGCCCAATCTACCCCCCCGCGAACAGTGACTGCCCCAGCAGCACTGGTCTGGCATCAAACAAGAAGCTGAGCTAAACCTGCTCATAGGATGCTTCAAACCGGGCCTTATCAATTCTACTAACTATTTCACTAACCAGCGTATCAACGCGCTGGGGATCGACGTAGTAAGGGTTATTCCAGTCTGTATGAGAAAAATTAAACAAAAGTGTAGTATCCCCTTCGACTTCTCGTTCCTCACCATCCACGTTGACGGTTATCCATTCCCAATCGCGACTTTCTTCATCCTGAAACATTTTCAGCAGCTCGTCACTGGCTCGACAGATCTCACGCAAATAAAGCAATACAGACATCCTTGGCAGATACCTGGCCAAGTCATTCATCAGAGCACAACCTTGCTCCATGATAATAGGGTCTCGACTATTAACTTCTATAACCGCGGTCGAATAAGTTTTTACGACATTCCGTACCTGACGCCACTCGTCAATAAGTTGCCCGAGGTTATCGAAAACCTCTCGATGCACCTTTTCATCCACAACGATGTTAGCAAGCGCATCTAGGTCGACGTTACGAAGCATGCCTACAACGGCATCCTTAGATTCACGCCGATCTAAAGCATTAATTGATCTGCTCTTTATCGCTTCAATGGTTTCTACAAGAAATCTAACATCGAGCGCAGGCAAGTAGGGGTATTGATGAATAACTGGGTGAGCCAGACCCCACTTCCACATCAAAAAGTTACTCTCAAGCAGATACCCCTTTAGCTCTCCCCAGCCTACTATATGGAATTTTGGAAGACGTTGTGCTGGCCGATAGGGAGTCAGGGGCACTCCATCAGCGCCAGCTTGATTTTTTCTATTGGTATTTTTCACCCAATCCTGAAGAGATTTCCGTACTCGCTCATGGCTGATCAGGAAAAAATAGTGAGAAACACCATCATCATATAAAATCAGCTTCTCAACTTCAGACTGCAGATTGCTCGGGGATATAACTTTTTGATTTTTACACTGAGCGACCGCTAAGGTCGCGGGATCCAGAATATCAATTCCAGCTTGAGCATCACCACTCACGCCCCGAGCGTCAATATGGGAAAAGCCTTCCCCAACAAGAGGAATACCTCGTTTCTTCAAAACATACTCAAAAACATCAAGACACAAGTCTTCAAACCCATCCCCACTCTTGGGTGGAATGAAATGCTCTAGTGCGCTAGACATGGTCCTAAATAGGGGGCTCATGCATCCTTCCTTACCATCCGAATGTCCACGCCATGCTTCCGGCTGCAAACGGTACTTAAAATCACGGTCACGCTCAATCTGAACGCCTCACAAATGCCGAAAATAAACTCTCAGGCGCCTGTAGGGCCCCGTTTAAGGACAAACTCGGAATCGGTTTCCCCGGAATGTTTGAGGTCCGACGCTGTCTGCGTGATCGCATCGCGAGCATCCACGCTTGCAGGATTCAGCCATAATCAACCTCCATCTGCCTTGCCCACGTGATCGCTAAGATGGCCCATGAAGCCGTGTGCTGGTCGTTTTCCAGCGCGCCCAAGAGCGGCTCAAAGAAATGCTGAAAATGCGGAATCAAGACGCGAATCGCATCATTCGCTCTCTCGAGGAAAATGGCTGGTAGGTATCTGGTGGACTTGCCCCTACAAAACCGGACACCAACTCCCCGTTAAATTGATGCAGCTGCCAAGCGCCTGAACTCCCTCGGTGAGCGATAGTTCAAAGCGCTGTGCGGATGCTGCTCGTTGTAATGCTCAAAGGCAATTGCCAGGTTACGTAGCGCCGTTTCTCGATCTGGCTTGGGCATGTGCGCCACATAATCCCGCTTGATCGTCTTCACGAAGCTCTCGGCCATGCCGTTGCTCTGCGGGCTGCGCACCGGTGTGGTCAATGGCTGCAAGCCGATCTGTCGAGCAAACAGGCGTGTCTGTTCAGCGGTGTACGCCGAGCCGTTGTCGCTTAGCCATTGAACTGGCGTGGCGGGCAGTCGATCACCAAAACGCTTCTCCACGCTTTCCAACATCAGGTCGCGAATATCATCGCCGCTGTACCCGGTCGGGCTCGCAACCCAGCCGATGGCTTCGCGATCACAGCAATCGAGGGCGAAGGTCACGCTCAGTTTGGCGCCGTCCTCACAACGGAACTCAAAGCCGTCCGAGCACCAACGCGTATCGCTGGTTTCCACCGCAATACGGCCTTCGTGCCGACGCGGCACGCCGGGCTGTTTGATCCGGCGTTCAAGCAGCAGATTGTGATCACGCATGACCCGGTAAACCCGTTTCACGTTGATCGCGGGCAGCGACCGCTTTTCACGTGCGCGACGCAGCAGTCCCCAGACGCGACGGTATCCATAGCTGGGCAGTTCGCTGACCTCTTGCTGGATTTCAGCGACCAGCTCTACATCGTTCACAGGCCTGCTTCGCCGTGTCTTGGGCGATACCGATTGCTTGATTCGAACCGTTAATTGCGAGCGCGCCACACCGAGACATTCGCTGACCAGCTTCACTGGTCGTCCCCCGGCAACAAGGGTGAGTGCGCAATCCATTTTCGCGACCGGGCGATCTCCACGGCCTCTTTGAGGATTTCTGCTTCCATCGTCTTCTTGCCCAGCATCCGTTGCAGTTCACGGATCTGCTTGAGTGCATCGCTCAGCTCAGAGGCCGGCACCACGGCTTCACCAGCACTGACCGCCGACAGGCTGCCGTCCTGATAGAGCTTGCGCCACAGGAACAACTGGTTGGCATTGATGCCGTTGCGCCGAGCGACGACCGACACACTTTGTCCTGGCTCAAGGCTCTCGCGAACCATCGCCAGCTTCTGCTCCGGGCTCCAGCGGCGCCGCCGCTCCTGGCCCAAAAGCTCCCCACTCTTATCGTTGCTGTTAGTCATAAACATAACCGTTTGCCTATCCCTTATCGTAAGGGGGAAACGGTGTCCTGTCTTTCATGGGGCTCGTTCAAAACATCAGTGACCCTCAAGGCTGAAAAAGAAATCACAGTGCAGGAACGCCTAGCTGATGAAGAACTTCTGATGCTCACTGAGGCATTGCGCAGGCATGCTTCCACTCCACGCCCTGCGGCGCAAGATCTCATTCTTCCCCCTGAACTCCAGGGGCTGCGCGCCGATCTGTTCCGTCAACTCGAGGAAGCCCCCTACCTGCAGATCATCAACTTCCCGCGTTACCGAGTCGCCTTAGCTCGGACGAAGGAATTCGACTGGACGAATCGCTTAAGCCCATCCAAAAAATGTGCGGTGTACTGCGCTCGCGAAAAAATAGCTAGGGGGTTTGGTTTCTCAGGTACTGACCATTGGGGGAAGACCAAAGCCGCGATCCGCGCCTTGCTGCTACCTCGGGCCAACCAGCTGCTACAACATGCAAGCATCCAGAAGATTCTGCTTGATGCCAAAGCCCGCGGTCAGCGTGTGGTGGTCATGAGTGGCTTCGTTTTTTGGTACGAGGAAAATGGTAAACCAGGCTGGGTAGTCAAAACCATCGGCGGCGACTCAGCGAGCGGCAGCGGCCAAACTATTTGGCACGAGGGCACGATCATCTCGAAGAACCATGGCCGTATCGTCGTGCTCCCCTACATCAAGGAAAATGGTGAAAAGGTGCAGGGTCATACGAAGAACTCAAGCCATGACGGTAAAGCCATTCCTCGGCATCCGGACGAGTATATCGAGCTGCCATTTGAAATCCTCAGTGGGGATCTGATGATAGGGCTTCTTGGTGAGCTGCCTTACGAATGAGGTCGCCGGGCCAACTGCGCTCGTAGATCGCCCACAGTCGCACTACAGGCCTTTTTTAAGTGCGCTTTTCTCGTCCCAAGTTCGATAACGAATGCACTGATGGTATGCGCTGCATGGATAGCAAGCCGTGCATGGTGGGGCTTAAGCTTGTAAGGCCGCTTTCCTGCGCGGTGGGCAGACCGCTTACAGCATAGCGGCGCACGATGCCAGAATGCAGTGGCTAGCATCCGACGTCACCAGCGCCTGACGTGTGCCAGGTATCACAGTTCTGCGTAAAGAGATATTATCGTGCCATCATTCAAGGACGCTCGGGTGCCCAGTTAACCTTCCCGTGAGGAAGAAGGGCCCCCAACTGGAGATCAGCATGGATCAGCTGCACCAACACGCAATTGATAATACAAACTTCGAATGTATCCCGACGATTTCCAATCGGGCGTCTTTGTCGTGCCTGAAAATTGATGAATAACATTCAAATAGCATCTAGGGGACATATAGATGAATGAACCTGACCAAGGCTATATATTCAATCCTGCAGATCTCGTCGAATATGCGATGGATAAGCCGATTGGCGCCGCACGGGCAGCATTGACGGTGGCCTTGGAAAAGGCTGACGTTTATATTGATATTGTTACTGACGAGCTTTCAGAAAACATGGAGTTGAATCAAGAATTTCTGAAAGTGCTTTCTGGCGCCTTGCGGAAAAATTCTAGCAAGGTACTCGGCGACATGCCAAACCGCATCAAGGGTTGCCAGTTTGAGCGCGATCTCGGATTATGATTAATCTTGATCTGTTTCTGACGCATAAGGCATTTACGTGGAACAGGGTGGCCAATGTCTATCGGTGAGAATTCCATAAAAACTCCCCCGGCCCCAGAGCTTATGCTCACGGCGCTCGATGTGCAAAAAGGAGAGCCGGTTCATCCCTTGGATCGCCTGATGATAATGTCGGCTGATGAGTGGGAGATATTTACCCTAGAGCTAGTTTTTTACTTTGATAAGGAATACGAGAAGGTCACTCGTTGCGCGGGTGCCGGAGACAAAGGGCGAGACGTTATCGCTCGGTTCTCATCGGGATGGGACAATTACCAGTGTAAGCACTATGGTAGAAAATTAAGCGTTGCAGATGTTGTGGCTGAACTCGGCAAACTGGTTTTCTACACATGGAGAGGGGACTATACCCTTCCGCGGGATTATCGCTTCGTCACGCCTAAAGGTTGTAGCTCTGATTGCATTGATATGCTGGTCAACAAGTCTCGTATCAAGACGGAGATCATACAGCGGTGGGATGTCGAGTGCCGTGACAAAATCACGAAGACAGAGTCGATCCTGCTTGAGGGTGCTTTACTGGATTATCTGAATGCTATTGATTTCTCTTTTATTGACGAAATGTCTGCCCAAGAACTAGTCGACAAGCATCAGAAGACCCCGTACCACTCATCACGTTTCGGTAGTTACCATCTAAAACGTCCGCAGTTGAAAAAAGGTGTCCCTGAGTCAGTCGGGGATAATGAGAAAATTTATATCGAAGCTCTTTTGCATGCTTTTTCTGATGTTGATGGAAAAGAGTATTCACATGCAGACGCTTTGAGCAGTGACTATGCAGAGGATCTTGAGCGGGCCAGGATCAACTTCTTCAGTGCCGAATCTTTAGAGGTGTTTTCGCGGGACGCATTTCCCGAAGGTTGTTATCGAGAGCTAAAAGATGATTGCTATGAAGGTTTGCACAGTGTAGTGCGTCAGGATCACAAAAATGGATATGAGCGATTTCTTCAAGTAAGCACCCAGGCGGTTAATGTTCCCTATGACTCCCATCCGCTTGTTCACTACATCCGGCCCTCCGATCGAAAAGGGCTGTGTCATCAACTGGTGAATGATAAAAAAATTAAGTGGGTCAGGAGATAGGTCATGAGTTCCAGGGATGTGTTTAATAGCTCTGTAGAAGTCGGAGCGAGAATCGTTCTGTTGCTTGCTGGGCTTGGTCGGAAACTTGATGTGGATGACCTTGTATTTTTTGACTATGCGTCGATTTATAGTGGTGACTTTCAGGGTGAGCCAAGCCTGCATCCAGTATTGCTGAATCGTCTAGCTGAACTTGTTCGAAGGCGTGAAATTTTCCCGGCCGCCATAAAGCTCTTCACTTCGAAAGGGCTCGTTAGCTCCCAAGTGGATGAACTTGGTGTTCGATATTATACAACCAAGGAAGGCAGTGATTTTGCCGGCAAGCTCTCTTCTGATTATCACACCGATTTTCGGCGTCGGGTTTCGTGGATTGAGGCGAATTTTGACCACCTCACGGCTCAGCGCAGCACTATTTATAAAATTGACAGGGTGGTCTGATGTTTATTGAAAGTGTTGTTGTTAGTGGCCCTGAACTCCCCGATGCTTCTGTTTATTTCACGAAAGGTGCCAATGTCGTTCAAGGTGGATCCGACACGGGCAAGTCTTATATTGTTCAATGCATCAAGTTTGCTTTGGGTGCGACCGAACCGCCAAAGCCAATTGCTCTTTCGAGGGGCTATACCTCCGTTAGACTCAAGTTTGAAAACGATGATGGAAGCCTCTTTACCCTAGAGCGACCGTTAGTAACGAACGCGAAAGCCACTCTCGTAGATGAAAATGGAATAGTTTCGGTTCTAGGCGCAAAGCACAGTGCAAAAAGAACAGATACCATATCCAGCCATTTTTTGCACAAGATGGGACTCGATGGGAAGTTGTTGCTTTCAGGTGCCGAATCACTGAATAGCAGCTCTTTTTCATTTCGTGATTTTGAAAAGACTCTTCTGATTGATGAGTCAAGGATCGTTGCTGAATATTCACCATTGGGTACCGGCCAGAATTCGGAAAAAACCAAAGAGAAGTCAATATTGAAATTGCTGCTCACAGGGCAGGACGATTCTGCGGTGAAGAGTGCAAAGAGGGATTTGGCTTCAAAAGCATTGTTAAAGCACAAGGTAGATGCCGTTGAAGAGATTGTAAGGAAATTCTATCCGGATGATGACGGCGCTCAACTTCAAGAGCTTCAAAAGCTGAACTCCTTCAAAAGCCAAGTGACTGTTCGATTGGGCTTGGCTGAGGCCGAATTGAAAAGTGCTTTCGAGTCAAGTGGTGGTCTTTTTGAACAGAAAGCACGGCGCATCTCCGAACTAGAGGTGGCCGAAGTCAAAGTATCTGAGGATAAGGCGCTCCTAAGCCGATTCAGCATGCTTGGCCAAAAGTATGAATCAGACCGGCAACGACTTGTTGGAATTGAACAAGCGGCAACCCTGCTTGATGCTTCCGATACGGTGCTCTGTCCCACCTGCGGTAACAAATTCGACTCTGACACGTGTACATCTGATGTAGATGACATCCGGAAGGGTGTTTCCTTCGAGCTCGATCGTATTTCGAAGAATATTCATGAGCTTTCGGAGGCTCAGGGCTCCCTGTCTGCGGCAATTGAACGAAACACCTCCAGCGCGCAGTCCTCGAAAGCCGCTATTGCTACATTGGAGAAGCAGATAGCCTCAGAGCTCCAGGATTCAGTACAGGCCGTCAGTGACCTCAAGGAGCTTTCCTCGTGCATCAAGCATGATTTGACTGCTCTGGATGAGCGAGTAGCCGCTAAGGCCAAACTAACCGAAGAGTTGAAACGGCTGGGCCTTCTTCTGCTGGAGGAACAAGATGGGTACACCGCTGATAGCTTTGAAGACGCCGTGAAGCCACTGGTTTCGGAGATTCAGTCAATCCTTGGCCGCTGGGGATTCCCAAATTACCTTCCAGTGGACTTCGATTTCAAAACGAGGGACATCACTATCGGTGGCAGCGCGAGAGGTCATTTTGGTAAGGGGTATCGGGCTGTTGCGTTCTCTGCCTTTGTTCTGGGGTTAATGAATCTGTTGAAGCTCTCTGGTCGGCATCCTGGCTTCGTGGTGCTCGACTCGCCACTGACTACTTACAAAGAGGGAGACGAACTACCGGAGGACGAGCGCGACGAAGTCTCTGGTGACCTCATCTACGCTTTCTATCGCGATATTGCGGACAGCTTCAAAGACTCTCAAATCATAATTTTTGAGAACCAAGAGCCTAATATGTCCGTAATCCCGGCGCTAAATTATCAACACTTCACTAAAAATCGGGGCCACGGCCGATATGGTTTCTTCCCATTGAGAGACTAGCTCACATACATCCAGTCCGATTAG
This sequence comes from Pseudomonas sp. PLMAX, assembly GCF_046042685.1. NCBI lineage: Bacteria > Pseudomonadati > Pseudomonadota > Gammaproteobacteria > Pseudomonadales > Pseudomonadaceae > Pseudomonas > Pseudomonas sp. PLMAX. The sequence goes on from NZ_CP064949.1 coordinate 3,869,664, forward strand.
AACTATAGGTCAAGCGGCGTCGGATGCTGAGCGCGCAGTTCTGCTGGCGGATACGTGCGCCACCACGTATCCGCTCGCCATGTACTAGCGGGATAACAGCTGATTCTGAAACGGCGCTTTGCTCAGTTCTGCTCGTTTTGATGAATGGCCGTAAACGAACATGGGGCATACAATCATGAGAGAGCGGTGGCTAGCTAAAAATGCCCGAGTCCCCATTTACGCCCCCCATCCAGTCACTCAAAATAGGGGCAAATCTGGGGGCATTTCTCCAACAAAACCAGCCTGAAAGGCCGCCCCATGGCCGTGTTCAAATGTTTTTTGGCGACCCTGAGAGTCTTTAGACGTCGTCTGGCAGGCTGTTCGGTTGATCATTTCTGCCTTTCCACAAACCATGGAGCTCCATTCACTTCCGGTAGATTGCTACATTGGGGGCACATCTGAGGGCATGCTTTGGATGGTTTGAAAAGGATGCCCTCAGCCTAAGGTCCAACAGTCTCCTTCATCGAAAACTCACCCGTTGTCAATGAGATCAGCAATGTTCACAGCGAGGTTCCCTATCATTTGCGATCTGGAGGATAGCGAAACAATGGCTGAGGTCGAGTCTCGGATTCCCCGTCCTAGAACCTTCATTACGTTATTTCCAGCGTTACGCGTTGGCGTTGAGTATCAGCTTTCCATCAGTTGTTCCAGCCCTACACCTTCTTGAGGTAACCAGTACCCCTCCTCCCAGAGCTCAGTGATCTGCCCAGAGAAATCCGGCAACCAAGATTTCACTAAATGTCGGTGTTCAGCGTTCAGTGACACAGAATCCCGGCGCCGCCCCACTTCTAGCAATAGGCGGTAAAAGCCAATGCTCGGCGTCAACTGAAGTCGATGCAAATGATTGAATTTCAAGGGAATATTCAGACCTTCAGGATCGATGTCACCGAAGTATTCTGCACTTTGGGCATCTCGCTCTCTCATGACCTCCAGCAAAGCCAGACCGGACGCGCAAATCGTATTTCCACCACCATAGACGATGGCGCTGTAGCGCTTGGCCTGCTCGTTCCACTCTCCCAGGCTCCAGAACGTGTGGTGGTTTTCGACCACGAGCACAGGTGCTCCAACGGCGTCTGAAGGTCGGTAAGCAAGCGGGTGCTCAACCCGCATCGCTCCGATGACACTTAAGGGCATGCGACCACCAAAGAGCGCTCCATTGCGCACCCGGGCGTCGAGAAATTTCTCATCCCCGAAAATTTCCAGCGACCGCTCACGCAACGGCACCTGCAGGAATCGACCGCGGCGCTTGATCAGCCACTCGTTGACCATAAAAGCTGTTGCTTGCTCGCTCAATGACAGGCTAGGCCAGAACCCAATCTCCGGCAGCCATGAAACGCTGTTGTAGTCGAATGTCGACTTCTGCTTTTCTTCTCGCAACAAGGTAATGGCCTTGGGCATTGGAGGGTGGCCAAGCTTTTCGAAGCCCCCCGCGCCGGGTAATTTCAGCAAACCCTCAGACTCTCCTAGCCGCAACGCTTCGAGCAACTGAGCATCCCGGTTCGGCGTCTCGACCTGCTCCGGATAAGCTGCAAGCCAGAGGGTTCTGAGCGTCGGTAGCGTCACGCGCTTCCCTGCTTCCAGCCCAAGCGTTTTCAAAAATGCAGCGCTCATGGTTATACCGCCGCCTCAGCAAAGGTCGCCCTGGCCATCTCGATATGCGTGCGTTTTGTCTTGCTATTAACGCCGGCCTTACGAAGCCGGATGATCCGCCTGAACCCTTCGAGGATGTTGGCATCCGCATTGGCGGTAAAGCAGATCAGCTGGATACCGAGGCTGGTTGCCAGCTTTCTCTGCGCATCGATGAGGGCTCTGGTCTGGACGTTTGCGAAGGGGTTGTCCAGAAGCAAGGGCCCGCCACCGCCGCGTTTTGCTTGTGTCTGTGTGCTCACACGCATATGACTGACCAGCATGTAGAGGAACGTCGCGATGACAGTCCCTTGGCCACCTGACTTCTTCATGGCATTCACAGGCTGATACTGAAAATCGATGTTCTGCTCCATTTTCAGCATGTGCAGCCCAAACGACTTCTCGTTCGTAAAGCGCAACAGGCACTGCGTGATGATGTCCGCCCCACTGCTTGGGACGACGCCATCCTCGATCTGACTGTTCAGATAGTGGCGGATTTCGAGCTTGCGCTGCTCCGAGCTCTTCGCAGAAAGGTTGGCCGACATCTTCAGGATTTCTTTGCCACCCACATAAGGCGTTCCGGCGGGCATGGTGATTCCTGAGGCATATTTGACCAAAGAGCTCGCCGACGTCGCCTGGTTGTAGACCTCATTCACGCAGCTCTCGAAGTCAGGAATCATTTCGTTCAGCTGATCCATGACCGAAGCAATCCGGTCATGGATCATTTCAGCCAAGCGATCATGGTCGGTACATGCTTTGTCAAAATCGTCCTGACTGATGTGCATCGAGACCTCAGGCTCTACGGCAATGAAATCGCTGTGCGTGGCGACCCTGACCAAGTCTCGATGCGCCCTGCTTGTCTCGATACTGCAGTTTTTCACTGCTGCATCTCGCGCGGTTCGCATTTCTACCAAAGCGGTTACGCGCCGTTGGATATCTCCGTCCAGCGGGATCAGTTTGGGTTCGGCATTGGTAGCAGGGAATGCCGACGCTACAAAATTGACCTGGACGACCAGGGCATCCTTGCGCTTCTCATCGGCGGCGCTGTCGATACGTTGTTGAGTGATTTGCCGGCGAAGAGTTTCGGCCTCAGCGCCTCGCGCCACCGCAGCAGCCAACTCACGCTCCAAGGCATTGGAGACTTCCTCATCACTGAGTCTGCGCATGTCTTCTGAAGGCTCTTCAGGGGCGTGCTCGCGGATGAAACTGTTCAACACTGAGCCCGTTACAGCTGCGTCATGAACCGCTCTCTCCTTCTCGCCATCAAGCCGTGTGTTCAGCTTTTTCTGCGAGTCGATTTCTGCTCCGATGTCGATCTCACTCAGGGCGAGCTCCGTGATGAACGCGTCGTCAAGACGGCCATACTCCTTGAGGAATAGCGCTGCCAATTGAGTAGATCGGTCGCGCTGGTCTCTCAGTTGGTAACTGACGACGCCGAGCTTATGGTTTTCCTCCGCGGTCAGCATCCTCATGGCGTTTGAATACAGCGTCCGAATGACGCTGAGGTCATATCCCGTTTCTTGTAGACAGCCCTCGGCGTCGAAATCGGCGTCATACCGCGTAACTTGCCCAAACTCACGCTGTAGCTCGGAGACAGTAGCGGCAACGTCAACCAGATCCAGGCGAACCTCTTCCAATCTCAGTGAGTGAACGCCTTCATCCTCCCGAAGCTCATCCAGCAACGCGGTGATTTGATTCATCTCTCGGTTGATTTCTAGCAGTTCTCGACGCCCCGCTTCAACCTGGGGTTCCCAGCTGGCCGCGTAATCAGACAGACGCTTGAGGCCGTTCTCGTGGGCCTGAATCTGAGCCGGGAGCGCTTCGATACGCGCACTCAGCGCTTCAAGCTCATGAGTCAAGCGGTCAGTGAGCTCAATCAGCGCAGTCCGCTTCGCCGTCGCAGACTCGATTTCTTCTTGGCGTTGCTCAACTTCCAATTCGATCTGTTGAATAGCCTCGCGCGTGTAATCGCGCTGAAAGCGTTGAAGGGAGGCAAGCGCCGACTGAGCTTGCCTCTCCCGGGCAGAGAAAGCGTCATGCTCGACGTGAGTCTGCTCGATCAGGGCCTGGCAATCTACCAACAACTGGGCGGCAGCGGCCTTATTGAAAAGCGAGTCCTTTTCTGGCCCGAAGACGTAACGATCTTCAGAAGCAGGTTCGGCATCCAGGCTCGCCACTGCCAGCGTCACAGGCAGGGAGAGGGGCAGCTGCAGGGACTGTCCGACTTGAATCGCTTTGTTCCACTCTTCCTTCGCGACATTGACACCGAGAAACCGCGCCGGATCTGACAAGACGAGCGCCCTCGCCTCCTCAGCGTCGGTTCGCAGATCAGCGACATAGGTGTTGGTTGCCCTGGCAGAGCGTATGCCAGCCGAGTTGAGCGCACGCACTACCCTATCAACGTCATCACTGCGCCCGGCCAAGCCGGTCTGTTCGATCGACTCCTGCTGTTCGTGCAGCTGTTTGAGGCGGATGGCGCAGTTAGAGAGTTCGCTTCGGGTCGACTCGATAAACTGCTGAACATGAGTGACCAGTGCGGACGAGTGAGGATCACATTGACCGTCGACCAACAAGGTCAAAACAGGGTCATTGTGCAAGTTCTCAACGTTACGATCATATTCGTTCAGGCGCTGCTTCAACGTAGTCAATGCATGTTGCGCATGAGTGATGTCTTGCTGGGCCGAAGAGGTTTGCGCTTGCGCATCATCTAAACATGCTTTTTTCACCAGCCGCTGCTCACGCAACTCATCGAGCGTGGATTCAAGCTCGGTGATGACTGTCCTCAGACGCGTAATCGCTGAGCTCACGTCGATATCGGTTGGCAGCAGCCAGCCATTTTCGATCAACCCGTCCAGTATCTGGTTCGCTGCCCGAATACGCTCTTCAATCTTCCCCTTCGTGCCACTGAGCTCAGCCACCCTGCTGCTGCACTGGTTTCGCTGTTGAGCGATGCGCAAGAGGCCCGCTTTCAGTTCTGTCTCCTGCGCAAGCATTGAAGAGCGTGTTTGCTGGTACCTGTCAGTGTGCTGTTGAATCAGGAAACGAAGCATGGCGCCGTTCTGAGAGGCCTCGTTCTCAAAAGGCCTCAGTTCTTCCTTGAGCGCAGCTGTTTGACTTTCCAGCTCGGCAATCACCTTCTCCACGTTGAAGATGTCTCGCTTGACCAGCGCACCGTTGAGGCAGTCAAGCCGCACCAATCCAGCTTTGAATGTCTGCTGCAATTCATCGGTACGCTGCTTGGCGGCCTGATCTTCACGAGACAGCTTGAGCCTCTGCAGCGAGAAGTGATTACGCTTGGCAAAAGCCGCCTCGTCATCTGCTTTGCTTGCGAGTTGCTCAAGCTGGTCGACTGCATTGTTCGCCTTCGTCAACCGCACATCCAGGGCACTTATCTGATCACGCATCGTGAATACGATGTCAGCCGCATCCTGCTCCACGGCCAACAGAGCGGCCTTGGCTCCAAGGAAGGCAGCTGCGCTTTCTCCGAAGGGTGTCATGGCCTGCTGAAGGCGCTGCAGTTCGTACAAGCGGGCTTCATACTTTGGCTTTGACTTAAGCCTATCCATCGTCTGGACGACCATGTCTCTGAGCGCGCTGGTGTGCTCTTGATTCATCGACAAATTCAACAGTTTCGTAACGAGGTCGCTTTCGGAGCTGAAAGACAGAAAACCCTCTTCGCTTCCGCCTTCACGGCTGTTAAAGGACAGCTGCATGCTCAGCAGTTCAACGTCGATCAGTCGGCGCTGCTCCAGGTGCGAAACCCACTCTCCCTGGTTGTGGCTGAGGTAGAAGTCGCCCTGGCTCTCCAGCCGAGCGTTTTGATGTGCCCAATTCAAGAAGGCCTGCATCGACTGAACCGGCGCGAGGGAAAGGCCCGGAACCGGCAAGTCTTCCCATGCCAGGCCAGAGCTGGCTTCAAAAGCAAAAAAACGGCGATCAACCTCTGACGCCCGGTCTGCGGCCTCCTTCACTTGAACTGCCTGACCGATGACCACTCGGTAAGACTGCCCGTTAGCGCTACGTGGAGGCATCACCCATTCAATGGCGATGAAGGATGGCCTGACATCGCGGGAGAAGTAATCCCTGAAACTGTGGGATTTGGACTGCAGATGCTGCAACCAGCGCTCCTGCTTGGGCTCAAAGCAGCTGAAAATGTAAGAGAGCAGTGAGGTTTTGCCCCCAGCATTCTCAAGGTTCATGCAACTGTCGATCGGCTCGCCTGTTGCAGGGTCACACAGGTCGAACGTCATCTCCTCATACCAGCTGGTGGGGGATCCGAACCGGTCTACGTAGATCCTTGAAATGCGCATAGGTCATCCTTGATTGGAGGGAGCGGCAGCTGCGGCGACAGCTTTAAAGAGGTTCGGTAGGGTCAATTCGCGCAACTGCACGCGTAGCTGGTGTGTGGGCGTAAAAATGGTCTTGTCGCGCATTTCCTCATTGCCCTCCTTTCTGACCAACCCATAGTCATGCAGCCGAAGCAGGCAAACCCTCACGATCCCATCCACAGACTTCATTGACGCCCGCTCAGCACCAGGTATGAACACTGGAAGATCCAGAAGGAAGCTCCAGCCCGGGCGAAGCTGTTCCGCGGCGTAACTATCGCCTTCAGCGGATGAACGCAGGGAATTCGCGATGGCAAGAACCTTGTCTCTTATCTCGGCCAAGGTGCTCGGAAATGGGGCTCGCCCCTCGTCTTCTATGTGGTCTGTAGTGGGATAGAACACTGCAGCAATCGCGAGATGGATCAGTACCATGGCTACCTTGTCCTGCTCTGACATGGATCGCCGCAAGTCAGACGGGCGCAGTGAAAAGCGGCTGTTTCTGCCCGTAGGAGCAATCACCAACCCTCGCTCACTCACGTCGAGAATGACCAACTCCATGCCGGCAGCGACTCCGTTGACCACCTCCGCGAACAGGCGTTCACCGCGAAACCTTGCCACCAAATGCCGGTAGTCTGCGTCGTTTGCAGGATTGGCCGCGACCGCCATTGCCTTGTAGAGCAGCGTGGCTGCATCCTGGCTATCACTGCTGCTCATTACTGCTCTCCTGCTTGATGACATATTTCAGGTCGTCGCCTGATACCACGGAAGTTTCGAACTCACCGCTCACGTGGGCATGAAGATGGGGGTAGCGTGACTCGCTGTCGGCGTAGGCTCGATAGAGCTCGTAGGCAACAGCTTTACGCTCCACGAACGACAGGCCTTCACGCTCAGCGAGTTCGATCAGTTGCCCAAGGTGCCAGGTCTGCCCGGAATGCATCTTCACGTCGAGCCATGCGAGGGCCGTTGCAATAACCTCAGTCGAGAAGGGATTGGGGATCTGCACAAACTCTGCAATTTCCCCATCGACTTCCTCTTCGTCGCCCTCGTACACGTAAGCGTCCCGTCGCTCCAAAAGCGCATCCAATAAGGTCGACAAATCAAAAATCTTGGGGGGGACTGCAGGGTAGAAGCTGAGTAAAAGGTCTTCTGTGACGCTGGAGATTGCACTCAGAGGCTTTTCCATGAGCGCTGGCAGCAGCTGAAGGTCTATGTCGGGCAAGCCAGAGCGGCGCCGAGCCCGAAAGCCCAACGCCTGCCCCTGAAGAAAACGATCACCCGCCCCTCCAATGTCATTCAGCAGGTTCAAACGCTGCAGGTTGGCGCGTTGCAGTTGAAGGTTGAGCTTGGCCAGTGGGGCGATGGCGTTCGGGTTGTCCATGCCGCGAATTTTGGTGGCAAGCGACTCCATCATGTGATGATCGACCGATTGGCGCTCTGAGACGTGATGGCGTGCTTCACTCAACCGCGGGCTGATGTCTTTGCGCCAATTTACAGTGCCCGGTGAACGATTGGCCTGGCGAATCATCTCTCGGATCATTTGTCGGTGCTCAATTGACAGCAAACGTGCGCGATTCGCGAGCTCCAGTGCTTGCTCAAAACGTCCGTTTTCGATGAGGTGAACCAGCATCTTTTCGATGAGAACCTGATAATCCTCAATTTCAAGATCTAGCATCCCCATGAGCACTACATAGCCCTGCTCGGTCGGGGTGAAGCGCACGGTACCTTCATGATCCTGCTCCAAGCGAACCAGCTTGAAGGTGAACTCTTTGGTCTCACCGGAGGGCGCGTGAAAATACGATTCACGGTGTGCTGCGTATTTATTGGTGGCGTTACTCAACGTATCCAGCACGACTTCCGCCACACGCAATCTGGCGGGCTCGCTGAGCTCGGCGCGCATACTGCCGGCGGTGACCATCAAGTGATCACGTACCTCGGTGAGGGTGTACCCCTGATTAATTGCAGCACCTTCCATCATGTAGAAAAGCGAGGCAAGGCAGAGGTAATTGGTATCCAGCCCCTCCAACACCTTGGAATCATCGTCACCGCGGTGCATCGACTTATTGATGTCAAGGCGCAAAATCGGGCGCAAGAGCAGCAAGTTGCGTTGGTGGGCTGTCAGATCGACCAGGTCACCATTCCTCGTGTTAGGAGGCTCTGCCATGTTAGAAAGGTCGTTCATATTCAGCCCACGAATTCCTTGTCGAGCCGTTGGCACCGGCCAAGCCAGAACCGAATCATTATGAGGTGGTGTGACGGATACTAGCTTTATGCCTCTAAGCATCGCAACCAGAAAATAGAACGTAGACGATTTGATGACCAAAGACATTGCAGATCACTCGCAGGCGCAGCAGGAGCGCCTTGCCTACATCGAGCTGAACCTGTGGTTTCTAGGGGAAGTGCGACGGCAGATGCTGGTGAGGCGTTTCCAGATAAAGGCTGCGTCAGCGACCCGGGATCTGGCCCTGTATACCAGCTTGAATCCAGGCAACTTGAGCTACGACGTCAGAGCCAAGACCTTTTTCATAACCCCGAGCTTCAAGCCCATGTACAGCTTCAGCTCGCAACGGGTAATGACTTGGCTGTCTCAGGGGTTTGCGGACGGTTTTCCTGGTGTGTGGGCCGCAGGGGTGCCTGCTCTGCAGCCCGCACGCCTGGGTAATCCAAGCCTTGAAACGCTGGGCGTAGTGACGCGGGCCATCTTTCAACGGCAGCCCCTACTCATCCGCTACGAGTCTTTAAGCGGTGCAAGCGAGCGCGTAATTGTGCCGCATGTGCTGGTAGACAACGGGCTGCGATGGCATGTACGTGGCTTTGATCGAAAAACGCAAGAGTTCCGAGACTTTGTTGTCACCCGGATCATCGAGCCGCGGACTCTCGATAACGACGTGCCACTGGACTATGAAACGCGGGAATCCGATAACCAATGGAACCATCAGGTGACGCTGGAAATGGTGCATCATCCTGACCAACCTCGGCCTGAAGTAACTCACTTGGACTACGAGATGCAGGAGGGCGTGCTGAGGATGACTGTTCAAGCGCTGACTGCCGGCTACACCCTGCGCCAGTGGAGTGTTGACTGCTCACCTGATCACAGCCTCAGAGGCCCAGAGTACCGACTGTGGCTCAGGAATCATGAGGTGCTTGTAGGCGTGGATAACGCACTGCTTGCCCCTGGATTTTCAGAGTCAACTGCGGTCTAGTATCGCCCGCAGGTTGACATGCAGACCTGCTCTGAAAAGACGGTGGATGCTCCGTCGTCCTTCGACTCATGTGCGTCGGTCATGAGTTGCGGCGCGGTACCAAGTGGTAGGCGCCTCAACTCAAACTGGACAAAAGCATCGGGCGCTGGCTTGGCGCCCTGCCACTCATTCACTTGTTCACGACCACCTTGGTGGTCAAAGCTTACGCTCCCGGGCCATCAGTCCTGCTGCGATAACTACGGCTCGATTCATAACTCAGCACTGCAGAACCATTCATCATCCACCAAAGCCCTATACATGACCTTTCTCCAATGATTAGCGGGCAGGCTTTGGCTTTGCGCAACGGAACGCAGTTGCTCACGGAACACCTCAGGCGCCAGGTTTTTCATATGGCCTCTTCGCTGATCAACCAGGGTTCCCAAGTCTTCGGCAGCGCGCACTCGATAACGCCGTGCGATGTTGAAAAAATCGAAGTGATTCGAAGCTCGCTTTTTATTCACCTCCAGCCACTCATCAGGCGGGCACACTTTATACTGAATAGCGCAGGGCGTTTCGTGAGTGACCTCGGCTTTGATCCATGTGTCCTCGTGGAAGCACGCCTGATCGTAATAAGGGTGGATATGCTGTTGCGCAGGATTGGTGATGATCGGATTGCCCTTATCAGTATTGCAGTCCCTACAGGCAGGCACGAGATTGTAAGGCAGCACGGAAAGCTGCGGGTAGTTTGCCTTTGGCAGATAATGATCGAGTGTCTTAACATCCGTAGCCAGCCCACAAAGAGGGCAAACATCATGAGCAGATACTAGAATGGCGTTATAAAGGGAGCGTCCAGGCTCTCGTTTCACCATGTAGTATTCATACAGTTTGACAAGCTCGGACTTTTTTATGTCAGCGACGACAATTGGATCCTCCCCTCTCGCTGTTCGTAAAGGAGGAATCGTACAGGCTGAGCCTGCTTTTGCATGCTCAAGGTAAGCCAGCGCCGCGGTCTTGAAAAATTCTATTTCGCTCAGCATCCGATCTCTGTCAGATACTTCGTTAATTGCCGATACACATTGGCGGAAGGAGAAGTCAGGCTCGTAGTCCTGAATATTCATTCTCTTCATGGGGTCGCCTTCGAATGACTGTCGTTCGCCTTCGAGTCACGGTCTGCAATAAGCGCTCGCAGGATAGCTTGGGCCTCGAAGCCTAATCTCCCATCAAATTTCCGAAGAATTTTGTCAAACGTTTCGCCTTCGTCTACCGCAGCCTGAAGAATGGTGTGAAAACCGGACAGCTGAACTTCCAAGCCGAAGACTTCGCGCGTCAGTACGCCAACATTTTCTCCAAATGTCTCAATTTGCGGGCGTTTGGCGGCGGCAGAGAGCCCCTTTCGATTGACTTTCCAGGCACAGGAGGACGGAATCTCCTGAAGCACGACGGGCGAATGTGTGGCAATGATTGCCACGCCATTGCGATCGAGCATCAAATCGTTCAGGGCCCTGATGAAAGCGGACAGCAAAGGCGGATGAAGGTGGCTTTCGGGCTCGTCCAGCAGAACCAGTGTTTTCTCCTCTACCCGCTCAACCAACTTGGCAATGGTCAGGAGGACGATGGCATGCCCCGAGCTGAGCGTGGAAAAAAGCAATTCGGCTGCATCAATGTACTTGGCACTCGACAGCTCCACCTGGGTCAGCATTTCCATCTGGGCAAAATTGTCATCCGACTGCAGGCTCTTTACGGCTTTTTCCCACATGCGCCTTTTATAATCATCTCTGAAGCACGCTTGCAGTGCCTTTACATATTCGCTTTTAAGCTCCGAAGATCCCTTCAGTTCGTAACCATGCTCAGTGGGGCGTTTCAAGCCCACGTAATAAAAGCATGTGCCCTTTGATGGGTCAGGTTGATCTGGCGGCGGACTGAATGGGTCAAAGGCACTAAAGGACACAGAGACCACGCTGCTGAAATATTCACGCGTGATGGGAATACGCTCCATATGCCACTGCCCAGTATGGTACAGCCTATCTTGAGTATTCCCCTGGCCGAGAGCGGCCTTTACGATCCCGTTGAGAATCGTTGTTTTACCAATGCCATTTCGCCCAATGAGTGCATGGACATTGCTGGAAGGTGCCGATTCGGCTTCCACACTGAATTTCAGCTCAATGCCTGCCGTATCCTCCCCTCCTGATTTCTCATAAATGAAGTCATAGTTCGTACGTACCGCACCACCGCTCAAGACGCGCACGAACTGCTGCTTGATGCTCGGCAGACTCACGTCTCGTAGCAGTGATATAGAAAGAACTTCCTCATCGATCACGCTTTCAAGCAATTCAGGGTTTGCCGCGAGATCTCTCATGCCCGCTACGTACTCTTTTGCGAGCGGCTTAGGTACGCTGTTGGCAAGCTTGTTGTAGTACTCAACGTTATTGCCAAGAGAAAAGAACTCATCCGACAGTTCAGGAAAGTGAAGCTGCAGCTTCGACATGGTACTGGTGTCTTTGGTCTGCCCGCGAAAACCTATCTTCACATTCCCTAAGTCATGCTCGACGCCGCTTTGGTCGTAGATGATGACGTAAAACATCGTCACGAAATCATAGTCGTTCCATCGGTCATATTTTAAATATGCGCAGTTTCTGGCGGTCGGGGGAAATCGATCATCTCGACCAACAACGTAAAAGTCCATTTAAGTCCTTATAAACATCAACATGAATTCGAATACAGGGTGCGTGGTCGCAGGCGCCATCAAGCGCGTCTGGAGATTGGACTGATTAACCAGCCCAGATCGATAGAGGCATAATGCCATGCCATGCCATGCCATGCCATGCCTTGCAGTGCCGTGTAGATGGCTTTTTATAGCTGTGACTGACCCATTGCCATTTCCAAAGCGTCGGCCAGCTGGTCGAGAGCCTCTGTGAGACGCTGCTTCTCTCGCGCATCATCCATTTCGGGGTGAAATCCTCGCGCTTGCCTGAGCAGGGTTTCGAGGTCATTTGTATTCAGGTCAAGCTTCACCAACATGCCGTCCACTCCTGGTTACTGGGCAGCGCCAATGATCACTGTCTGTCGGCGCTGATGGGATTGTGAACCAGGCTACCGGAATTCATTGGCCCACCCTAGCATTCAAAAAATGATGACCTTACGGGTGATTTCGGAGGCAACATGTGGGTCATTCAAAATCAGCCAGTAGCCTGTCCCGTTGCTCCCGATATCTCAATCACGACTGAATGAACGTGTGGGAACGAGTTATCGGAAGGCACCGTAACGCGGGATGGCCGGACGGTTACCCTGAAACAAGGTGGGCTCAAAAAGGGTTGCGCCCGAGCGATCTCATCATGCTCAGTGAGCTGGTGACGATTGGAGTCTTGCCATCGTCACTCAATCAGACCTATAAAACATTGCGTCTTGGTCGTGGCACTTATTTCTCAGTGACCAGAGCCCCGCTTAACTCAAGGCTTCATCCCACTGCCCCCTCGGGTCGCCTCCACTTGAGCTCGGTTGGCCTCTATGGCTTTCAACGCTGCCCGCCCCCCTCGCTTAGTAAGATCAATTCCGATGACCTGGATGTCCTCAACGCTGGGAAACCTCCAGGCAATGGTCAGCCAGTGCTCCTGCAGTGCCGTGACGAGGCCTTCAAACCTTACCGGCCCCTCGTTCGGGGTCTCCCAGGTAGCCTGGCCGCCATGATCGACAATCAAAAAGATGCCGCAGCTTGAGCTGACATCGCGCAGATAGTCTCTGCAGAGCTGATTCTCGAGCCGTTCGAAGTGTGCAGGCCCACTCCAGTTTTGCGACAGCTTCAGCTCCACGGGTACTGGCGCGTACACCTGGCTGTTCTCGAATCGGTAATCAGGGCGCTTGTCGTCAGCCAGCTGCTCTTCCTGCGGAATGACGTACCGCCCGGCCGCGCGATCTCTCAACCAGTTACCAATGAACTTCCGGACGGAGGTTTCCTGATTGGTCAGTAACAAAAGCTCCGCGTAGCTCGAGTCGCCATCTTCGAGATCATGCTTCAAATCCAGCAGCCGATCGATGGCCAAGTTCCAGAGTTCTCGATGGGTGGACGGCGTGCTTTCCAATGAGTTATGGAATTCGATGACCTTTGCGGGTTCCCAGGGTGGTGTCTGCGAATCAGCCGTAGCTTTCTGCTGCGCGTAATAAGCGCTCCATGGCCGCAGCCGTTCCGCGGGATGTGCGTGGGCGATTTCCTCCAAGGCAAGAAATGCTTCTTTCCCCGGCGTCTCGCGAATGAATGCCAGAAGTCCATCACGAGCGTCTTGGGCGTCGTCTCTCAGGCCTGGTGAGTAGACACCTCCCCCCGTCCGGTCAATGTCATCCTCGATCCGTACATGAGTATGGGTCAGCAGGTACAGAGTCTTGGCATGCTCTACCGTTTTGTAGTTCTGGCGGCAGCGGCTGTTAGTGTAGCTCCCCACGATGGCCGTCAAGCAAAGCATCGCGAACTTCGCCTTTTCTGCGTCTGATGGCAGCGAGTCGATTCGGGCAGCCAGCGCTAGGATAGCAATCCCAGGATTCGTGCCGATCCACACGGCGTACCAGCTCGGCGCCATTTCCAGGTCGACTTCTTCCACTGCTCGCTTGGAAGCAAGATCCGCCAAGGTTTCATCATCAACTGACGAGTTCTGTACGATGCCCAACACTCGCTGCAGCGCCTCGAGGGTTTTGATGGGGTGTCCTAGCCGGGCTAGGAGTGGGACAGCTAAGACCTCCCACATCCAGTCACCAGATGAGCGCACTTTGCGAATCGCCTCGTTGTTGTAAGAGTCCGAATACTCTGCGTCTAACTCATATTCGATCTCGCGCAACACAATTTCTTGGATCTGCAGTGGGTGAATCCTAGCCAGCTCCCCAAGCCAATCTGGAAAGCCATTCAGCTCGCGCAGGGCGTAACGGATAGCGAGTTTTGCGTCCTCAGTGGACATCTGTGAGAACGTAGATAGCTGTTCTTCAGCCTCGATAGCCAGACCAATCAGTCCAAATATCACCTGATATGGCGTTGAATTCGGCGCAGCCCCTTCGGAGGGCAACTTCGGACGATATTCCCGCCAAAATCTGACGGCACCGTCTCGGAATGCCTGTGCCACCGACGTGCCGAATTCCGCGATGAGTGATTGCCAATGCCCGGTACTTCGAGTGTTCAATGACGAGGAGTCTTCACGCATCCGTTCCATCAGATACGCCTGATTACGGTTCATGACGCCTGGATTAGAGCTGTTAATCAACCCCACATTGGCCGCGAGCCCTTCTCTCCACGCCTGTCGATTTCCCTCTTCTTCAGCTTTGCGTTTGGCCGCTTCTTGCTTCCACCGAGCCTGTTGGGTTTCCCACTCCTTCACGGGCCGTTCAGGTGGATGCAGCAGCAGCTCAAGCTTCTCGCGGAGGTCGACGTGGTTCTCGGTCACCTGTTGGAGCTTGACCTTCCACGAGGGTGGGGTTCCATGTTGCGAGTAGATATTGAATGCCATGCTGAGCGCCATCAGGCGGTCGTCATTTTCAGTCAGGCTAACGATCTGATCACAGGCGACGTCGAAGTTTTCCCTATTCAGCGACCAAAATGGCTGGAAACCGAGTAATTGCCAAACATTAACTACAGGCTCGCGATGTACTTGTCCTTTCCGAGCCAAGGCAACGTCGTACCAGAAAAGGTGGTAGTCGAGTTGAGGCCACGTAGTCACGATTTCCCTGAGTGCTTCGCCAAGCTCACGAGCGGCCCGCTCTTCGTGGCTATGCATCTGGGCAAGGATACTCAGGATCGCGAGAACTGACTCGTCGAGCGCTGACGGATCGCGTGCCTGGAGCAAACGAAGCACGCCTACGCCGGCAATCTCGACAAGCCAGCTGTATCGCTGAGAAATAGTGCTGAAACCCTGGGTCTCAGTGGGTGGTTTGTTCAGCAGCGCACTGATTCCGCGAATGAAGTTGGGAAGACTTTCCAGCGGCGATTCTGCTGCCAATGATGAAAGCTTGGTCGCCAAGTCGTCCCTACCGCTAAAACGTTCCTTGTCCGCGGATCGCTCTAGCGCCTCCACCAGCCAGGGAAGCCACTGGTTGTCGAGCGGCAGTCCATCCACAAGCTCAGCTAACCAGTCCCGGTTCACCTTCGAGTCACCCGTCAACAGGCCTATGCGGATGTCTGCGAGATCTTGCGGCGTCCCAAGATCGATCACTGCTCGGATTGCAGCTATGCGGGTGTGTTTGTGCGGGGAATTGAGGGCAAATCGCTTCGTCTCTTCGAGCGCGCCAATCACCTCGCCCTGCCAGACCATTCTTAGAAGGAACCAGGCGATGTCATCGTAGGTACCGTATTGCGCCAGAAGTTCTTTGATGTCTTCAGTGAGATCGTGGTGCGCGAATCGCTGTACGGCCGAATAGTCAGTCATCGTCCAGCTGTGAGCCGGCTGCGCCAAGTGCTCGCACGCTTTGCGCAGCACTCTACGACGAGTGCTCAGAGGGAGTTGTCCTGGATCGCCTCCCTCAAAAAACACCTCTGGAGCAACTTCCTCTAGCCGAGCACATATGCGCTCATCTAAGAGCGCCAACCACGGCAGCACTGGGCGCATGGATGGATTGATCACCTCCAGCCCGTATTGCGTCCGGAAGAATAGGTTCTCGATCTTAACTCGTGACGCCGCACCAAGAATGAGCGTGTGGAGCCATTCGGCTGTTAGATATTCGCGGACAGTTCGATGGTGAAAACGCACTGTCCCGTAGATACCAGGCTCAAAAATTGGCCGGCTCAGCAATGCTGCTGATTCTGTGTCGTTCCAATCCTTAAGGACGTCGCGAATCGGAATTCCAGATTTATTGGCGTCTCCATCCGGGACGCGAATTGCAGAAGTTTGCCCCAGTGTGGTGGCCGCTGCGATCAGGCGAACACCCTCCCTGAGTCTATCCGGGGCGATGGGCTTTTGTTCCGCCCTATCTTGGTCTCGTTCTTCGAAGCGGCGGTTAATGCTGCTCTGCATCAGTTCCAAGCGGGAGCCTATTCGGTTGTGCTCAAGCCAGAAGTCGACGAGTTCCAGGAAGTCCAGAGGGCGTGTGGTGAGCGACCATGCTTCTTTGCGATCCACTGCTGCACGAAATGCTTTGATGTCTTGAACGCCAGTGGCCGTTAGGAAGCGATCAACCTGCTCACCATGGATGTCATCCAACGTCACCAGGAGGAACGCCGTATCCGGTTGTGATTGGCTTGGTACCGTCTGAACAACATTTCCAGAGCCGTCATCCGTTGTGACAAATGTTTGCCGAGCTGCAGGTTCAAATGCAAAGGCCGTCTCGCAAAGCGCAAGATCTGTCCTTGCGCGCCATGCTGTACTTCGTCCGGTGATGAGTACGTGCATATGGGATGCAATGTTGCGGGTCAGGCGGGCAAGCTTTTTAACTGCCCGTTCAAAATCTTTTGGATCATTCAGCCGAGCCTCGTCGACAGAATCCGGCGTTTTTCAAGGTAGTTGTCGCATCAACCGTCTAACTATGCCGCTTTTTTCTCGAGTTGCTGCTCTCGATCCGGGTTCAACAGCACGGTGCCGATCGGCTCCCAGTTTCGTGTTCGACCCGACCACCGTTCCGGCTTTTGCTCCTTGGCTTGTTCGTACAGCTCATGTCGCCGAGCCAGGACCTGATGGTCAAGTCCTCGATGCCGCTCAGCCGGTGTGACGAAGCGGATACGGCTATGCCGGTGTTCATTGTTGTACCAACGCATGAAATCCCTCACCCACGCTCGTGCGGCGTCCAGACTGCCAAAACCATCCTGCGGCCATTGCGGGCAGTATTTTAGCGTTCTAAACAACGACTCCGAGTAGGGATTATCGTTGCTCACCCGCGGTCGTCCCCGTGAGGGCGTGATGCCCAGTTCGTACATCTTGCTCAACAGCGTCACCGATTTCATCGGCGCGCCGTTGTCCGAGTGCAGCACCAGCGGTTCGTGTAAACACTGTTCGCCGATCACGCTGCGTTGCAGCAGCGCGGCAGCTTTCTCGCCGCTTTCCGCGTCATAGACCTCCCAGCCCACAGCCTTGCGGCTGTAAATATCCTCGATCAAATAGAGGTAGTAATACTTGCCACGTACCGGCGACGGCAGGTACGTGATGTCCCATGACCACACCTGATTGGGCCCTATGGCCGCATGCGTCGTTGGTGCGGCGTGCCGCCTGGGGCGTTGGCTACGGCCTCGGTGTTGCTGTTGACCCGCCGCTCGCAAGACGCGATAAAACGTCGCCTCCGATGCCAGATAGCGGCCTTGGTCAGCCAGGCGCGGCACGATCTGGCTCGGCGGCAGATGAGCGTAATCAGAGCTGTTGCACAGCGTCACAATCGTCTGTCGCTCGAGCTCGCTTAGTGCATTTCGCGGCGTTGGCCGTGTGACAGTCGTTCGGGCATCGGCCTGGATAACGTCTGTTTCATTCCACCGCTGCAAGGTCCGCAGCGATAGACCGACCTCCCGGCAGGCCCTGATTTTTCTGGCTCCCGCCGCGACCGCTTGGCTCAGCCAGTCAACCAGTAACTGCCGTTCTGGCAAAGGCGTCAGTTGTCCTCGTTGTCGGTCCCCCAGTAGTCGTTGAGCTTTTTTCGCAGCACCAACAACGCCGCTGTTTCAGCGAGCGCCTTGTCTTTGCGGCGCAGTTCGCGCTCAAGTTGCTGGATGCGTTTCTTGTCTTTGCGCGACTGCTCCCGGTCTTCTTTTAGCTGGGCCTTTTCCGACTTCTGGCCGGCGATGAAAGCTTGTCGCCAGGCCGTGATTTGCTCGGGGTAAAGGCCTTTGCGGCGACAGTACTCACCCAGGTCGATCTCGGACAAACTGGCGGCTTCAAGCACGACAGCAAACTTGGTTTCGGCTGACCAGTTCTCGGTCAATGGCTTGTTTTCGGACACTGCACTTCCTTCAGAACTGAGCTGCTTGCGCCAGTTGGACAAAGACATTTCGCTGACCCCTTCGCGCCGGGATACCTCGGCCATCGACAGGTTCAGTGGGGGAAGCAGCATCTTGAGTAATGCGGCTCTGCGTTCAGGTGAATAATACGGCACGACCAGTCTCTTTCCGCCCCTGATATGCTTTTTTAGGAAAAACCGGAGAGGCGACAACTAACCTGACACCGGGGGAATCCATGAGCAGCCAGCCCTCAGAGCCTGAATCGATCCAGGCCTCGAACTCTTCATGCGTGCCCACCTCAAAGGCGTCTTCAACGTCCGCGGTTACGTTCTCGATGCGAAGAAAGAATGCGGATTTGCCCTGGCTGCGAAGCTCTAAAGCGACATTACGGATTTCAGCAGTTTTTCCTGAACCCGCCTCGGACAACAGAACCACTCGATTGTGACCCAGGAGGTCAAGCCAGGAGAGTTCCCCTTGCCCACCATGGAGGCCGCCTAGGTCGGTGTCATCGGTAGCATCAGAAGCGAGCAGGATTTTGGAGAATGTACGATCGAGCTGAATGAAGGCGTCCGAATGCCTACTCATATGTAAGTCCTAAACAGTTCATGGGCAGGCCCGGCCGGGCCCGCAGAGGCTTCCACCATGCTACCTGAAATAGCGAGCCCTTCTAAGATGTCGCCCAGGTTGCGGATCATGGCGGGACGTGAATTGTTCGGATATTTGATCACTATCCTCCCAATAAACGCGTAAATCGACTCTGCAATCCTGGTGGTCTGGTCACACGAACCGATGATCCAGTGAGCTAAAAGTCCCTGCTTCAGGAATGCATCATGAACCGCAGAACCGCACCCTAGCTACCGATCTGGGCATCAACAAGAGCTACCTACAAGAGACATCTACACCAGGAACCTACCGGCGGCGATTGGGGGCAACACTGGGGGCAAGACCAAATATTTTTAGCCTGAAACCATCATGCTAGAGCCAAGTCAAAATGTTTTTTGGCTTGCCTGAGAGTCTTTAGGCATAGTTTGGCAGGCTGTTGATCTGGTCATTTTTGCCTTTATGAGCGAGCAAGCGGAGCTCCGTACCGAGCGCCGCATCGAACCGCCCCCCCCACCAAACATTCCTTTCACGCCAAGCACGCGGTATCTCTTGGCAGCAGCACTGGTCTTCATCTTTTTTGGTATGCCGCTGCTCTGTGGGATAGAGTTGCAGACTCTTGCCCGAGGAGTGCCTTAGCATGCAGGGCGGCTCGCGGCGACCGAGGACAATGTCGCCCCCCCTATGTAGTAGGAAGAATTGGGAATGTCAGGGAAAGCGAAGAAGCGCGCCGTGGTCATCATGGGAGCAGGAGCATCCGTTGAGCTTGGCATTCCGACTACAGTGGGGTTTGGAAAAGTCATCGACGCGGATGTTGCCGGCGACGAGTGGTGCCAGCGTACCGGCGGCTCTCAAGCCTATGAGGACGTTAAGAAGGCGCTGATTGAGTACTATCACGGTGATGCCGCTGAGGCCCACTTCGAGCGGGTCTACCATGTCCTGCACGAGCTCGATGCCTTCCACCGTACGCCTGGAGCTGTACCCAAATTCAGCCCTGTCATGTTGCCGTTCCTGACACCTGTCATGAAACAATCTCAGAATGCGCTTCGTGCCGCCAGCCGATGCATGCTCGAGTCCATCTACCGGGAAACTTCGAAGTTCTGCGACGCACCGAAGAAGCCACTGGACTCTATGAAGAACTTCTTCCATCAATTAGAAGATCGTTTCGTTCCTCGGATCTACACGACCAACTACGACGACTTCGTGCAGCAGGCAACCGGCGATAGCTACTTCAACGGTTTTACTGACGACCGTGGCAGCTTCCTGCGCTTCAGTGCGCCTGACTACTGGGCCAACTGGGATGTTCCAGGCATTTTTCACCTGCATGGATCGATCCATATGGCCGAATGCTTGGACTTCCCATCTGGCCCAATTGGGGACATCGTCTGGTATCCCGAGCGGAGTGAAGCCATGAAGTGCATTAGTGCTTCAAACTCCGGCGTCAGCCGAATGGATGGCACAACATTCCAACGCGGAGCAATTCTGACCGGCCTGGATAAACTTAGCCGTCTGCAACAGTTGCCATTTGCCTTCTACTACGCGGGCCTGAGCCGCGAGGTTGTGGAGGCGGACTTGATCATAGTGATCGGCAGTGGATTGGCGGACGGCCACCTGAACACCTGGATCAACGCCGCACGCTCACAGCGCCCGGAGCTGCCATTGCTCTACATCGGATATTGGCATCGCCAAATGGCTACCCCAGGCGAAAATGCAGACGAAATGCCTGACGACTTCGTTGGCGCGATCAAGGGCTTTGATCTCGAGGATCGCGACATTGAACTTTTCCATCAACTTCATGTGGACCTGACTCAGGTTCGAGAGCAAGACGTCAGAGCGAAGGACGGTTGGACGATGGATCCACGCGGGAAGAGTGCCGTATGGTCCGACGGCCTCCAGTCATGCCTGGCCAAGTCTGACGCGCTTTGGTCCATCGTCGAAGCAACCGGAGCAACTTAACGAGAGGCCCCCTATGACGCGAGTTCGCGCCTCTAGAAAGCCAGTGAATTCCTTTGAGGATGGGAAGATCAACATCATTTACGGATTGAGCGGCACCGGCAAATCGTCAACATAGCTGAGCAAGAGCTTAGGCGCCCCCAGTTGCATTGTTCTGGAATGTTAGGAGAAGATCAGTTGACAGCTGAATGCGATCCATCGGAAGGAACCTATCATTAGCTCAATACGCCCCATCGACTTACGCCTTATAGATGACCTCGTCGACTTCGTCCGCGGTCCAGGCTACGTGCTGGATTTCTCCGATTCCAGCTTCTCGAGCTTTTTCGCCGTTGAATTGGAGATCGACATCGACGATCCCAAATTCACGGTGAATGGCAGATCGAAGGGAAAGCGCCTGCGTTACTTCTTGCAAATGTGCAATGACGTCACCGC
Organism: Pseudomonas sp. PLMAX; assembly: GCF_046042685.1. Lineage (NCBI taxonomy): Bacteria > Pseudomonadati > Pseudomonadota > Gammaproteobacteria > Pseudomonadales > Pseudomonadaceae > Pseudomonas > Pseudomonas sp. PLMAX. The sequence continues at coordinate 3,890,705 of NZ_CP064949.1, forward strand.
GGTTCGCGCCCTTACAGCACTTTGGGAATACCGTGCTGAGTACCTAGCTCGTACTGGCGATCAAGACCCTGTCATCAATTCAGAGTCCCGCTATCAAGCGCTCATCCTTCGGCTTTCGAGCTTTTCCCCTCCACCGCCGACAGCGGAAAACTCAAATGCCAGCGTGGTTAATAGGCTAACGTTCGCAAAGATCAAGGCAGAGCTCCTGCAAGTCACATCGCTCAGTGCACAGGCGCGCGGTTATGCTTTCGAGGCCTTTCTCAAGAAATTATTCGACGCGTTCGGCCTTGCCGCCCACGAACCTTTTCGGCTACGAGGCGAGCAGATCGATGGTAGCTTCCAACTTGAAAGTGACATCTACTTGCTCGAAGCCAAATGGCACGGCCAGCCCATCGGGGTCGCGGAGCTACATACTTTCCATGGCAAGATCGAGCAAAAAGCAGCGTGGACACGTGGTCTTTTCGTCAGCAATAGCGGTTTTACAGAGGACGGTCTTACCGCCTTCGGACGGGGGAAGCGGGTGATCTGCATGGACGGCCTAGATCTTTACGATATGTTGGATCGTGAGATCTCACTTACTCAGATCCTCGCGCGCAAGGTTCGCCGTGCTGCGGAGTCCGGCTCACCATTCGTTCGCGTCCGCGATCTATTTCCACGCTAACAGGGAGGAAGAACGTGGCGCAATTCAACGATTGGTGCCAGTCGGTTGATGAGCATGTGGGTGATCACTTCCGTAGTGTATTAACTGCATTTCCGGCCAACCTTCCGGTAGGAATCAATGCGACGACGGCCATCGTGCCCGAGCACTATGCATCAGAAGAACATGTGGCACGTGCACTCGCCCGTCTCGGCAAGCCTGCTGCTGCAGCGTTGATACAAGGAAAGCTCCCAACGACTAAATCGATCCGATCCGGTGACCTAGGCGAGATCTATGCAACAGAGTGGATCGCTGAGTTCAGCGTATATCGCGCTCCCATCAAACGTCTCCGCTGGAAAGACCATCGCAATATGGCAATGCGTGGCGATGACGTTATCGGTATCTTTCTAAACCCCCAAACCCAGCAGTTATGTTTCTTAAAAGTCGAAGCAAAGAGCCGCGCAACTCTCACCGCTAGAACCCTCACAGAAGCCAGAGCCGGGTTAGATAAGGATGGCGGGAAGCCGTCTCCCCATGCGCTGTCCTTTATCTCGGAACGTCTCTTTGAGCTGAACGACTTACCTCTCGCCGACGCAATCGATGAAGCACTGCTCAAGCATGGCATACCGATACAGAACGTCCGGCATCTGCTTTTTACGTTCTCTGGTAATGCGCCAGGCAATATGCTTGTTGCCGCTCTCCACGGGTATCCAGGGCCGATCAATCAGTGGGGGGTTGGGTTGCACGTAGAAGGTCATGCTGCCTTCATCGGTGCGGTTTACGACGGAGTGATCGCTAATGCCAACAACGCCTGAGGCAATTGCAGCCGATATCGCGGAAGCAGCGACCGCCGGCTTCCGGGGACGTCTTATCGCACGAGGCCAAGCGCGCGCAGTCATATGGCGGGATGGCATACTCCCGCCGGACGCTCCGGCCTTCGCATCGCAACTTAGCTATGACTTGAACTCCTACGGTTATACGCTTCTCGGGCTTGGCCTTCGTCTGCGCGAGCTTGGCGGCGAACCTGCCCAGGCGCGTGTTGCCTTTGAGCAGGCTGCCACCGCTCTTGAAGCTGTTATTGCCAAGGGAAGCCAGCAAGAGGTTGACCGCGATTTCCACTTCATCATGGCAGCTGCGAGCTATCATCTGGCGCATCTTTCAGCACGCGCTTATTCACTTCTCGCAATCGTCCAAGCCGACCACAATTTCGCGCCCACAGAACGGATGCTCGCCCTGTTGATGCGGCGAGACCTCGATACCCTTAGCTCTAGCGTGCTCGGTTATCGAGCATCTGGACAAGGCAGTGATGCCAATATCACTGCTCAGATTCAGGCTGACTTGAATCAAGCAGAGGTTGCAGAAGCCTTTGTAGAGGATGGTCACGACTTCCTGCTCGACGGGCTCGACACAGCGCTGACCGATTCATTCATGGCAGCCATGTCCTTATTTCTCCTCGCCTCAGAGCGCGGCGAGCGAGCGTTGCTCGACCAAGCACTAGAACGACTTCGTATTAACCTAGGCATTTGTAGCGAATTCAACCTACTGCCTCAGTGGTGGGTCCACCGTGTAACAATCCACCTCTTGAACGACCTCTGGTCGAGTACCTTCCACGAGAGGGTACCCCTTCTTTCCGCTGGTGGTGAAGCGGCAGAATGGCCACGGCTTCGAGAGTTGTTTATCGCGCTCTTACATCAGCGTCCGAAGGCAGAAATCGATTTGTGGCCATCTCAAATCGAGGCCGCTGCTCGTGCGGCAGACCAAACTGATGACCTTGTCGTATCACTTCCCACCAGCGCCGGTAAGACTCGTATCGCCGAACTGTGCATTTTGCGCTGCCTGGCCAGCGGCAAGCGCGTGGCTTTCATTACGCCACTGCGCGCGCTATCAGCCCAGACAGAAGCGACTCTGCAGAAGACGTTTGTTCCGCTCGGTATGACAATTTCTGCGCTATACGGCAGCATCGGGGTCAGTGGGTTTGATGAGGATGCGATTCGAGAGCGTGACATTGTCGTTGCGACCCCCGAGAAACTCGATTTCGCACTTCGCAACGATCCGTCACTTCTCGATAATGTAGGCCTGATCGTTTTTGATGAAGGCCATATGATTGGCCTCAACGAGCGTGAAGTCCGTTATGAGGTACAGATCCAGCGGTTGCTTCGTCGCCCGGATGCGCACCAGCGGCGAATTGTTTGCTTATCTGCAATTCTGCCAGATGGCGAGCAATTAGATGATTTCGCCGGATGGCTACGACGAGACCAGCCGGGCGGCCTCGTTAGGCACGACTGGCGCCCGACAAGACTGCGGTTCGGCGAGGTAGTATGGTCATCACCTACCGCGCGCCTAAATTTACGAGTCGGCGATGAACGCCCCTGGATACAGAGGTTCCTGACGGGAGCAGCACCACCAAATTGGGCGCCACCCAAGCGTAGACGTACCAAGTTGTTTCCTTGCGATCAGCGAGAGCTTTGTATCGCCACAGCTTGGCGGTTGGTCGACGATGGACAGACTGTTCTTATCTTTTGCCCTGAGCGTCGCAGCGTTGAGCCTTACGCAGATGCCATCGTCGATCTCCATGAACGTGGGGCGATCCGAACATTGCTTGAGGCTGACCCCTTAGTCCTCAGCACCGCTATCGCACTAGGGGAGGAATGGCTTGGACCGAACAGTCCTATCCTCGCATGCCTTCGTCTCGGCGTTGCTTTGCACCATGGCGCCTTGCCGACCCCTTATCGCAAAGAGGTAGAACGGCTACTACGCGACAACGTAGTGAAAGTAACGATTTCGTCGCCAACATTAGCCCAAGGACTCAACCTGTCAGCTACAGCCGTCATCATGAATTCTCTCCATCGCGCCGGTGAAAGGATCGAGATTTCAGAGTTCAAGAATGTAATTGGACGAGCGGGTCGAGCGTATGTCGACATCGAAGGCATAGTGCTCTTCCCTATGTTCGAAGACGTCATGAAAAAGCGGCGTAATTGGGAGGCTCTAATCAACGATCTTGGAGCGCGTAATATGGAGAGCGGCCTAGTGCGGCTCGTCGTCACGCTGCTTAGCCGTATGCATGCCCGCATCGGAGGGGACCTTAATCAACTTACCGAATATGTCGTTAACAACGCTGCAGCTTGGTCCTTCCCCGAAGTCGCGAATGAGAAGCTGGAGGATCGCGAGCGTGCCATAGCCGACTGGGAACGTCACGTCGCAACACTCGACACTGCTATCCTCAGTTTGATTGGCGAGAATGACATCCCAGACGCAAATATTGAAACTGCACTGGATTCCATTCTTCAGTCCTCTCTCTGGCAACGTCGCCTGCTGCGGCAACACGAAAATGCACAGCAGGCACTCAAGGCCGGCCTCGTTTCACGTACCCGGCTCATTTGGAACCAGTCGACGGCGGAGCAACGTCGAGGCTATTTCCTGGCGGGAGTGGGATTGCAAACCGGACATTCACTTGATGCCATCGCCATGGACGTCAACCCGCTTCTTATACAAGCGAACGGAGGCATCCTTACAACTAACGCAGAAGTTGCGATTGCAGCAATAACCGGCATTGCCGAGCGCGCTTTCACGTTCTACCCATTTACACCCGACCCCATACCACTCAATTGGCGAGATATTTTACGCGCATGGCTGTTGGGACAGCCTATTGCCCCAATTGCCGTAGGGCAGGAATCGGAGACACTGCAGTTCCTTGAGAGCGGGCTCGTCTTTCGCCTTCCTTGGGCAATGGAGGCCATTCGTGTCCGTGCGGCGGCGAATGGCGACACCGTCGACGGGTTATTACTCGATGAGTATGAGCTCGGATTGGCCGCAGCCGCGGTTGAAACCGGGACGCTGAACCGTTCGGTTTCAATTCTCATCCAGGCGGGCTTCAATTCGCGACTAGCAGCTATCAAAGTAGTCAACGATACGGGCGCAACGTTCCAGACTGGCCTGGCACTTCGGCAATGGCTCAACTCAGAAGCTATCGCCATCTGGAGCGCCTCACCCGATTGGCCCACTGCAGAGACAAAATCAATGTGGGCAGAGTTTTTGAAATGCTTCTCTCCCCGAGATCAACAAACTTGGGCTAACCGACAATATCAGGCACCTGTTGAATGGCTCGGCGCGCCCCCGCCTCCAGAAACTCCTGTTCAGATTTACGAGTGGGCCGGCCAACCACGCGTTCTTGCAGCAGATGGCGCACCGCTTGGTACGGTTCAGGCTGCGTTAAATCCCGCACGAGCCGGACTGGTGCGTGCGAAGATGGCACGAAACGGCAACATGGTCGACATAGTCTATTTGGGGCCAGATGACATACAAAATATGTGATTCAGACCACTGCATAACTCAAAAAGGTTGGGGTGAACGGTGGGGCGGCGATCGTAAAAATTTTATGTCCTGCCGAGCGTTGGAAAAATGTGGACTGCGTAGACTAGCGCTGCCCTATGTGGAATATGCGTGCTCTAACCCCTCGTAATATTGCCCTGCAAGCCGGAGTAACCTCCACGCCCGCTCAGCTTCAGCTCCTGGAGAGACTAGCGACATGGACCTGAGTCAACTCTTCTCACTACCACCAACGGAGTTCGCGAGGCTTGTAGATGAGGATTACTTCGATTGCAATGGCATCTACATCATCGAGGTTTACAACGCCCTCATGCGCAGCTGCGTTGACTATCCGTCAGAGGTAGTGTCCCTAGCGAAGGCTGCTATAGATGTCTACCTCGCACAGGAGAGGCCGATGAAGCCATCCTTTATATGGAGCTTTACGCTCGAACAGAGTTGATTCGTAAAGATGTTGGTACGGCCCTTACTGTCCTTGAGTCGATCGCGCAAATGGATCATGAGCGTAGCGAAGACACCATCCTAGAACTGGCAGACGATATCTTGGGGGACATTGATACCTTCGGCGTCAGCATCGACCAGCGTCCCCGGATAATGAGCTCTGTAGCGGCGTTTTTCAGCCGGTACGAGCAATCAGAGCGTATTGTCGATCTGTATCTCCAAGCGGCTAATCTGTATTCCAGGCACGGAGCTCCGCAGGCAGCTACTAGGTGTGTAACCAGTGCAAAATCCATTTCAGAGCAGATGCAATGCAGTAGTTTGGTTGCCAAATGTCATCTCACCATGCTGGCTGTTCACTGCGAGGCCGAGGAATATCAGCAAGGGGTCGATGCTGCCAACCTAGCTATCGACATCCTGACCCAATCCAGGGAGCCAGTTCCAGCCGTGGTCATGGCGAACCTTGGAGTGGCTTACATGAACTTGAATGATCCCGAAAACGCCATCAGATGTTACGAGCTAGCGTTGGGCGATTCGAGCTTGCCGACAGATGTTCTTCCCCAGGTACGCACCAATTACGCAATTTGTCTACGTCGCTGCGGCCTCATTGCTCAAGCAGCGTCAATGATGGAGATTGCTATCGAGCATGCAAACCAGGATTTTAAGGATCCTGAAGGCCTGCTTGAAATGGCGCTGAGCGATGCAAAGATTGTCCAACTCCTCGGTGATACACCTCTGTTAATTAGCCGACTCAAAGAAGTTGTGACGTGCCTCGACAGTGTCCTCAAGGATGTTCTCCGCCTTCACCACCGCCGGGGCCTGAGAGCCCGATATTTCTGGCGAATTGAAGAGTTGCTCGCCTCCCTGCCCGCGTCAGGCTTTACCCATGACGTTTTAGCCCCGTTGATTTCGCTCAAAGGAAACGCCATGGGTGATTGGCTTACGATCCTCATGTGGGCTGATCGCACACGTGCCGACGCCTCAGTCGATCCTGCTGTACTCAAAAAGATCGACGACACCCTCATGCGTATCCGGGAAATTGGAGCGCCTCACCTTTTCGGAGGGCATGAGCAGAAAGACGACGCCTGGAATGAGGAGAATGCTGCGCAAGCCTGGGATGAACTATCGAATGTAGCCGCACTTATCTATGCCAAAGGCAAGCGACCGCTCGACCTGGCCACCTCCGAGCACCAGGTTGTTCATTGCCTTCAGCGCCTTCAGGAACACCATTGTGTGATGCTGATGACTTCCTCCAAGGAAGAAGTCCTCCTATGGTACTTCCTTGAGGGGCAATACCGGCGGGTTCAAATTCCTCTGGACGTGGTGACCAATTGGAGCAAGGCGCAAGTGGATCACGCCCAGCAATTCCTTGACCGCGCGGGCTTCCAACGCTCGCTCCTGGAGGCCATCAACTGCTTGGCTCCTTTGCTTGATCCGGTGTTCCAGCAAGTCAGCGCAAGTGGGTGCAAAACAGTGCGATTCCTGGAGGATCGACACTGCGAACTGCCTCTGATGGCGTTAGTGCTACGTAATGCCGAACTAGCGACCAAGATGGAAAAGGGGACGTTTGAATTTCGTATGGTGCCGACACCGGTTCTACAAGGCGCCGGCCCCGTCGAGCCAGTTGTGGCTCCGGTAGCGATCATCGACCCTGAAGGCGACTTGCACCTCGCACCTTATGAAGCAGCTGCCTTCTCCAGGGCCGCGGGCTTGCGATCCCCCGCCACTCTACACACCAACGGAGAAGGGAGTCTGCTGGATGTCTTGCGACCATACGACGCTTTGGTTGTGTCGACCCATGGGCATTCATTGAAATTTTTTCAGGACGCCTACTTCGCGCACCTTGGAAACCCTGGCGAGCCACACCTCATCAAGGTGTCCTCTATGCAGGCAGCTGCACCCGATCTTCGCTTGAAAATCGCGCTCCTCAATACCTGCTACTCAGGCTCGCGATCCACGAAAAATGGAATAGGGGAAATTGTCACAAACGATTCAGTTGCTATCCCAAACCTGTTCCTGCTCAACGGACATGCAGTTGCGCTAGCAGGTTCCTGGAAGGTCTTTGACATCGTAAGCTTCGCCCTCTCGATTTCGGTGGGTGAAGCGCTGCACTCCGGCCTGGCCCCATCATCTGCACTAGCCAGTGCTATCGCACGATTACATCGTATGCGTAAAAGCGACTTGGAATCCTTGCTGGAAAAGCATCTGCCAACCGACATGCTCACAAAAATACTGCAGCCGATGCAAAACCAACCTGATAAAGGCATTTTTGCTCATCCCTACCATACCTCAGGCATGGCGATACACGGGCTCCTCTGAACCGAATATGCCCGTAAATCGCTCTTGAGGTGCATAGCACCAGAACCTTCTCAGGCGGGTTGAGATAGAGCCCGACGATATCCTGAACCTTGTCGACGAATGCTGGATCGGTCGAAAGCTTGAAGGTGTTTTCAAGGTGAGCCTTGAGTTCGAAAGCATGCCATATGCGCATTACATTGACAGGAGAAATACCGGTCGCCTGACTGATGGTGCGAATGCTCCAATGGCTGGTGTCAGTTAACCTCGCTTATGTGGTTATGCGTACGTTAGCCCTACTCTGACTCACCGCGCCGCAGTAAATGAGCTCTATTGAGGGCGCAGGTTTCGTGCTTATCTCCGATTAGGGAAGTCGATTCATATCAGCATCAAACCACTGGTTGGCAGAGACATCATGCCCGCCTCTTAAGCGATATGTTCCGGTTACGCACCCAGAGCCATACTGGATTTCGTCAGGAGTCGCCATTCGTGATCGCTCGTGTACGGCATAGGATTGGGGGCAAAATTGGGGGCATATCAAGATTTTTTCAAACTGAAACTACCGTCCTAGAGCCAAGTCAAAATGTTTTTTGGGGATCCGGATAGCTTGGCGTAGGCGCCTGAGCGTCACCCATGACGCTGGCCGAATTAAAACGGCGTTAGCTCAGCAACTCGACGTTCTCATCGATTCGGCCTTGAATGGTATCAAGGGTGTCCTGGGTAATATCGCGCGGGTACATGTCCTGCGCGATGGCAACGAACTGGCTCGCGACGCGGCAAATGCTGTCAATGATGCCGCCAGCAATCTCCACTGAGACCTCTGCCTCATCTGCTAGCCTGAGCATCGCGCCTCGATCAATCTCCAGGGCCTCGCCCATCACGTCCATCTGGTGATAACCGCCCGGTCCCTCGCAGAACGTCACGTCGTAGGCTGGCGCCAGCTGCCAAGCACCGGACCGCGACATGACATAGGCAAAATTTTTGGGGTGGTCGTCCCGGTTGTTGAACGCGACATTGAAGATGGCACGCTCGAAGGCGATAGCTTTCTCTCGTACGTCGTTGGTGCACATCTGTGTCGCCCGCAAGAAGTTGACATAGTCCAGGGCTCCCGGCGACCTGTAGTCAGCCCCGGTAAAGGCTGCAAGGCTTTGCATGGGCACGCGCTGGCCGTCCAGGCGATCAAAGCGTTTACTCGCGAAGGCTGCCAGCCCATTGGGCAGATTGAAGTGCTGCGTGTCCGGGGTCTGGATGCCGCACCTGCGCAAGCACTCGGCATAGACCATTTCGATAGCACAGACTTCAGGATGCTCTTCCTTTGCCGGGAACTTGATCAGCCAGGCTTCGAGGTCCGGCTTGGCGGCGGTGGTAAACGCTCCCGTTTGAGGATTGCGATAGACCAACGCCTTTGGCCTTGCGCCTTGTGGCGAGCCCCCCACCAGAAGCAATGTCTGCAGGAATTCCCCGCCTTCACCCTTGAGAACTTCCTGAACTTCAGCCGCCAGCAACTCAAGGGGGATATGCGCTTGCGGCTGCTGCCCCTCGGGCGCTACGGGCTCGAACGACATTGCCCCCATGGCGTTGTTGCCAATAAAAGCCAACCGCTCCAGAGGTCCTATGCGTGCCGTATTGAGGCCGCGGCGCCGGATCAACCGGTCCATCAGCAACATGCCCCAGCCGTCAGGCAGTGAGTCATAAACTGGCCCTGGCAGTGCCAGCTGGTGGGACGCAAAGCCTCGACGCAACTGGGGTCCCGCCAATGGAAGCGTGTAGGACGAAAGCTCCAGGCCTCTAGTCTTCGCTTCATTGCTGTACTCAAACACAATCTGCGGGCGACCGGTGATGGCAGTCGTAGACACGAGCGTGCCCCACAACCAACGCTCACCCCAACCATCGTAGTAGACGTCAACCTGCTCAAGCATGGTCGGTCTTCCTTTTGATCCGATGACGATTGACGGTGTTCTCGTAGCGGCGAATGTCTTCAATGCTGTCCAGCTTTGGCAAGAACAGTGCTTCGAGCTCCTTGGTTCGTCCAAGGACCATGGCCACACGGATCACGTTCTCCAACCCGACATTGCGACCGGCTTCGAGGTTCGACACGGTATTGGTGCCGATACCGGCGCGACCGGCCACATCGGCTTGTGTCATCTGCTGAGCCAGCCGCTCCGTGCGCAGGCGCTCGCAGAGCCGCTTGACGATCTCATTCGGCTTACTGAAGCTTAAATCCAACATAACGGGTCTTCCGTCGATTTACGGCACTTAATACCCAAAATTATAGAATTATCCTCCATCGAACTCAAGAAACATAATTCCCTTTAACTGTGGCTTATCTTCTGAAGAACCGGATAAACCACAGAATTCAGGAATTAATATTACTTTGGGTTCACCCTGCCGAATGGCTCACGCCGAATGCAGCACATAGTGCAAGGAGTAGCCTCCAAGCCGTTGCTCCAGCTGTTCGCGCTGCCCAGCATCCAGACCAGCCACTCGAATATCCACCCGCTGCCCATGACGATCGTCACTGAGCACTTCCACCTGGCCATCGGCTGCCACCTGCCAGACCTCCTCCTCGAACACCCGGCGGATCGCATCCAGGCGCAAGGCGGGCTTGAAGGTCTTGCCCACGGCCGTCAACGGGATCCGGTCGATCAGCCAGATATTCTTGGGGAGCGCGGCACGCTCGTGAATGTGTTGTATGGCGTGCTCCATCAACTCGGCTTCGCCCACCTGCTCATCGGCCTTGAGCTGGACGTAGACCACCGGCAGTTCGCCGGCCTTGATGTCAGGCTTGCCCACCGCAGCGGCCAGCGCGACCGAGGGGTGGTGATGCAGGGCTTCCTCGATCACCTGCGGGTCGATGTTGTGGCCGCCGCGGATGATCAAGTCCTTGCTGCGACCGGTCAACCAGATGTAGCCATCGCGGTCGATGCGCCCCAGGTCGCCCGTGTTGAACCAGTCGCCGTCGAGCCACAGACCCTGGTTCATGTCCGCTTGCAGGTAGCCCTTGAATACCGTGGGGCCGCGCAGGCACAAGGTGCCGGCCTCATCCGTCGCGGCGTCACGCAGGTAATGGCCGTCACCATCGAGCACGACGATCTTGACCTGGCAATACGGCAGGCGCAGGCCAATGGAGCCGGGCCGGCGCTCTCCGTCGCTGGGGTTGCACGCTGTGGCGCAGGTGCCTTCGGTCAAGCCGTAGCCTTCGATGATTTTCAGTCCCGTGCGGGATTCGAACTGACGGATCAGTTCCACGGGCATGGGGGCCGCCCCGCACAGGGCAAAGCGCAAGCTCGAGACATCGATGCCGTCGTTGGGGATCTGGGCCAGTGCCGCATAGATGGTAGGGACGCCGCTGAAACTGCTGACCCGGTATCGCTCCACCAGCTTCCAGAAATCCTTGATGAGGGTCGGATTGCGATAGCCCTGCGGACCGGCTAGCAAGACTTGGGCGCCATAGGCAAAGACGGCGAGCCCGGAGACCATCACCCCGTTGACATGAAACAACGGCAGCCCGCATAGCAGCACGTCATCGGGCACATAGCGACCGTGCAGGCCAATGATCTCGGCCATCGCCACCTCGTTTGCATGGCTGTGGGGTGCCAGCTTTGGCGTGCCCGTGGTGCCGCCCGTGTGGAAGTAGGAGGCGATGTCGTCCGGGCGGATCACCCGTGCGCTTTCCAGATGGTCATCGGGACAGGCAGCCAGCAGATCGTCGAAGTCCAGCACACCTTCCGGCATGGCCGGGCGCTGGGCCTTCACGGCACTGCGTTGCGGCTCTGGCAGCAGGTTCGCCAGATCGACGGTCACGATAGTCGCCAGCTCTGGCAGGCTCTCGCGCAACGTGGCGACCTTCTGCCACAGGTCAGCACCGGGGAACGGCGCCAGGGTGACCAGCACCGTGGTATTGGAAGCGCGGATCAGTTCGGCGATGTGTTGCGGCTCCAGCAGCGGATTGATGGCATTGACGATCCCGGCCGCTTCGCCACCCCAGATGACAAAGTGGGTGTGTGGCAGGTTGGGTAGCAGGAAGGACACCGCCTTGCCTGGACGCACACCCAGGCGATGCAGGGCATTGGCGGTTTGCGTGACCTTGGCGAACAGCTCGGCGTAACTGATAGTCCAGGGCTGGTCCTCGATACTGCCGGTCGGCAGGAAGCTCAGGGCGGGCAGCTCGGCGTAGCGGCGTGCCGAACGTTGCAACAGTTCATAGGTGCTGGAAGGCAGGTCGCGCTGTGCCAGTGGCTGTTGTTGTTCCAGGGCTTCGATATCAATCAGCCGGGCGAGAGATACAGGTGCAGTCATGGTCTTGTCGTTCCGTCAAAGAAGGTCCGCAGGTGTCAGCCAGCTTAGGTCAGTTCCTGATTATTGGCGCCGGCGGATGCGTGGTTGGAAACGCCTGTTCAAAGGCCCGGCATACCCGCAGCACCTGATCATCGTTAAACCGCGCGCCAACCACCTGTAACCCGATGGGCAAACCTTCGCTGGAAAACCCACAGGGCACTGAAGACTCCCGATGCGTCGGGCCCTTGTAGGAGCAAGCTTGCTCGCGATGGAGGTCAACGATGACGCGGGGATCCTGACACCACGCGGTGCTCTCAGGTTCTTCGCGAGCATGCTCGCTCCTACAGTTACTCGGGTACAGCCGCAGGAGATTGGTCGACCTTGAGGCCGCCATCGCCGGCAAGCCAGCCCACAGGGACCATTGCGAATCCGGAAACACACAATTTCCATCAACCGGGTTGATTGCCTCCTGACGCAAGGTGCAGGCTAGAGAGCTGCCCAGGCCTCTCCTATCATTCCGAATGATAGTTACCTTCGCCCCATTCGATTCGTGCGATACCACCCTGCCGAGCATCATTCGCCAATCTTAATACATTGGCGGATGCATCCATGGAACAGTCATTCAAACATTTGCGCTTGCCGTTGGCCCTGTTGGCCGTCGTGGTGATGAGCGCCTGCGGCAAGGCGCCAGAGACTGCCGCCAGCCTGCCCGCAGCCAAGGTCAGCGTGGCCAAGGTGCTGGAGCAACCGGTCAACGAGTGGGACGAATTCACCGGACGCCTCGAAGCGCCGGAAACCGTCGAGATTCGTCCACGGGTCTCGGGCCAGATCGATGAAGTGGCCTTCACTGAAGGCGCCCTGGTCAAGAAAGGCGACCTGCTGTTCCAGATCGACCCGCGCCCGTTCCAGGCTGAGGTTCGTCGCCTCGAAGCCCTGGTCGCCCAGTCCCGCGCCAACGCCACCCGCAGCGAAAACGAAGCCCAGCGCGGCGAACGCCTGCGCACCAGCAATGCGATCTCCGCCGAATTGGCCGACTCGCGGACCAGCGCTGCCCAGGAAGCCCGCGCCGCCGTTGGTGCCCTGCAAGCACAGCTCGACCTGGCCAAACTGAACCTGAGCTTCACCCGTGTCACCGCGCCCATCAGCGGTCGCGTCAGCCGTGCGGAAATCACCGCCGGCAACCTGGTGACTGCCGATACCACCCCGCTGACCAGTGTGGTCTCCACCGACAAGGTCTACGCCTACTTCGATGCCGACGAGCGTGTGTTCCTCAAGTACACCCAGCTCGCCCGCCAGGGCAAACGCGGCGCCACCACCCCGGTGTACATGGGTCTGTCCAACGAAGACGGCAACCCGCACCAGGGTGTGATGAACTTCGTCGACAACCAGGTCAACCCGAAGACCGGCACCATCCGCGGTCGCGCCGTGTTCGACAACAGCGACGGTAGCTACACCCCTGGCCTTTACGCGCGCCTGAAACTGGTGGGCAGCGGCACCTACAACGCCATGTTGATCAACGATGAGGCGGTGGGTACGGACCTGGGCAAGAAATTCGTGCTGGTGATGGATGCTGACAACAAAACGGCGTATCGCGCCGTGGAGCTGGGTCCGAAAATCGAAGGCCTGCGCATCGTGCGCAACGGCCTGAACAAGGACGACACCATCATCGTCAAGGGTCTGCAGCGGGTACGCCCGGGCTCGCCAGTCACCCCTGAAGTGATCCCGATGGCCACCGAGCAAACCCTCGCGGCCCTGGCCCAACAACGACAAGCGCTGGAAGCCAGCAACCTGCCCCAAGTCGCGCCTGCCAAGGTCGCGCCGGGTACGGTTGTGAAAGTGGCTGCCGCGACTCCACGCGGTTAAGGGATAACGACTCCGATGAATTTTTCCCAATTCTTCATTTCACGGCCGATCTTCGCAGCGGTGCTGTCGCTGCTGATCCTGATCGCCGGTGCGATCTCGCTGTTCCAATTGCCGATCAGCGAATACCCGGAAGTGGTACCGCCGACCGTTGTCGTGCGCGCCAACTTCCCGGGTGCCAACCCGAAAGTCATCGGTGAAACCGTAGCCGCTCCCCTGGAGCAGGCGATCACCGGCGTCGAGAACATGCTGTACATGTCCTCGCAGTCGACCGCCGACGGCAAGATCACCCTGACCATCACCTTCGCGTTGGGCACGGACCTGGACAACGCTCAGGTACAGGTGCAGAACCGCGTGACCCGCACCGAGCCGAAACTTCCCGAGGAAGTGACGCGCATCGGTATCACCGTGGACAAGGCGTCGCCCGACCTGACGATGGTGGTGCACTTGACCTCGCCAGACAAACGCTACGACATGCTGTACCTGTCCAACTATGCGATCCTCAACATCAAGGATGAGTTGGCGCGCCTGGGCGGTGTCGGTGATGTGCAGCTGTTCGGCATGGGCGACTATTCGCTGCGTGTCTGGCTCGATCCGAACAAGACCGCTTCGCGTAACCTGACTGCAACTGATGTTGTAACCGCCATTCGTGAGCAGAACCGTCAAGTGGCTGCGGGTGCACTGGGCGCTCCCCCTGCCCCGAATGCGCAAAGCTTCCAGTTGTCGGTCAACACCCAGGGCCGTCTGGTCAGTGAAGAAGAGTTCGAGAACATCATCATTCGCTCTGGCGAAAACGGTGAAATCACTCGCCTCAAGGACATCGCCCGCGTCGAGCTGGGTTCCAGCCAATACGCCCTGCGTTCCCTGCTGAACAACCAGCCGGCGGTGGCGATCCCGATCTTCCAGCGCCCTGGCTCCAACGCCATCGAGATCTCCAATGAAGTCCGGGCGAAAATGGCCGAACTGAAGAAGGGCTTCCCCGAAGGCATGGACTTCAGCATCGTCTACGACCCGACCATCTTCGTGCGCGGCTCCATCGAGGCGGTGGTTCATACCCTGTTCGAGGCGCTGATCCTGGTGGTCCTGGTAGTGATCCTGTTCCTGCAGACCTGGCGCGCCTCGATCATTCCGTTGGTGGCGGTGCCCGTCTCGCTGATCGGTACCTTTGCCGTGATGCATCTGTTCGGCTTCTCGTTGAACGCCCTGTCGCTGTTCGGCCTGGTACTGGCGATCGGTATCGTGGTGGACGATGCGATCGTGGTGGTGGAGAACGTCGAGCGCAACATCGAACTTGGACTCACGCCGGTGGAAGCCACCAAGCGCGCCATGCGTGAGGTGACCGGCCCGATCATTGCCACGGCGCTGGTGCTCTGTGCGGTATTTGTACCGGCCGCGTTCATCTCCGGCCTCACCGGGCAGTTCTACAAGCAGTTCGCCCTGACCATTGCCATTTCGACGGTGATCTCGGCCTTCAACTCCCTGACCCTGTCACCGGCCCTGGCTGCCGTGTTGCTCAAAGGCCATGACGCACCGAAAGACCGTTTCTCCAAGGTCCTGGACAAGCTGTTTGGCGGCTGGTTGTTCCGTCCGTTCAACCGCTTCTTTGAAAAGGCCAGCCATGGTTATGTCGGCACCGTTGCCCGGGTTATCCGCTCGAGCGGCATCGCCCTGCTGCTGTACGCCGGCCTGATGGTGCTGACCTTCTTCGGTTTCTCCAGCACCCCGACCGGTTTCGTACCCGGCCAGGACAAGCAATACCTGGTGGCCTTCGCGCAACTGCCGGATGCCTCGAGCCTGGACCGCACCGAAGACGTGATCAAGCGCATGTCCGACCTGGCCCTGAAACAGCCAGGCGTGGAAAGCGCAGTGGCCTTCCCTGGCCTGTCGATCAACGGTTTCACCAATAGCCCGAACGCCGGCATCGTGTTCGTGACCTTGAAACCGTTCGATGAGCGTAAAGACCCGAGCATGTCCGCCGGTGCGATTGCCGGTGCCTTGAACGGCCAGTACGCGGACATCCAGGAAGCCTACATGGCGATCTTCCCGCCGCCGCCGGTACAAGGCCTGGGCACCATCGGTGGTTTCCGCCTGCAGATCGAAGACCGGGGCAACCTGGGCTACGAAGAACTGTACAAGGAAACCATGAACATCATCGCCAAGAGCCACAGTGTTCCGGAACTGGCGGGCCTGTTCACCAGCTACACGGTGAACGTGCCGCAGGTCGATGCCGCCATCGACCGGGAAAAAGCCAAGACCCACGGCGTGGCCGTCAGCGACATCTTCGACACCCTGCAGATCTACCTGGGTTCGCTGTATGCCAACGACTTCAACCGCTTCGGCCGCACCTATCAGGTCAACGTCCAGGCTGAGCAGCAGTTCCGTCTCGAGTCCGACCAGATCGGCCAGTTGAAAGTGCGCAACAACAAGGGCGAGATGATCCCGCTGGCGACCTTCATCAAGGTCAGCGACACCTCGGGCCCGGATCGCGTCTCCCATTACAACGGTTTCGTCACCGCGGAAATCAACGGTGCCGCAGCCCCCGGCTACAGCTCCGGCCAGGCGGAAAAAGCCATCGAGAAACTGCTCAAGGAAGAACTGCCTAACGGCATGACCTACGAGTGGACCGACCTGACCTACCAGCAGATCCTGTCCGGCAACACCGCGCTGTTCGTGTTCCCGCTCTGCGTACTGTTGGCGTTCCTGGTGCTCGCGGCGCAGTACGAAAGCTGGAGCCTGCCACTGGCGGTGATCCTGATCGTGCCGATGACCCTGCTGTCGGCCATTACCGGGGTGATTGCTTCGGGCGGCGACAACAACATCTTCACCCAGATCGGCTTGATCGTACTGGTGGGGCTTGCCTGTAAGAACGCGATCCTGATCGTCGAGTTCGCCAAGGACAAACAGCTCGAAGGCATGAACCCGCTGGCCGCGGTCCTGGAAGCCTGCCGCCTGCGTCTGCGGCCGATCCTGATGACCTCGTTCGCCTTCATCATGGGTGTGGTGCCCCTGGTGTTCTCCAGCGGTGCCGGTGCCGAGATGCGTCACGCCATGGGTGTAGCGGTGTTCTCCGGGATGCTCGGGGTGACCTTCTTCGGTCTGTTGCTGACGCCGGTGTTCTACGTACTGATTCGCAACTTTGTCGAACGCGGCCAAGCGCGCAAAGCAGCCAAGGCCAACTTGAAGCTGGAGTCGCACTGATGAGTTTGAAAGCTTTCCTGCCGAGCCTGCTGGCATTGGCGCTGAGCGCCTGTGCCGTGGGCCCGGACTACCAGACCCCAGCCACTGAACCGGCCCACATCACCACGGCCACCGACGGCGCTGCCGGCCAGAAGAACTTCGACCGCTCGCGATTCGAAGGCATCTGGTGGCAGCAGTTCGAAGACCCGACGCTCAACCAGTTGGTGACTGAATCCCTGAAAGGCAACCGCGACTTGCGCGTCGCGTTTGCCCGCTGGAAAGCGGCCCGGGCGATTCGTGATGACGTCAGCAATGACGCCATGCCGACCATCACCAGCCGCGTCAGCAGTGACATTGGCAAAGGGCAGATTCCGGGCGAGACCACCGACCGGGTCAATCAGGAGCGCTACGACCTGGGCCTGGACATGGCCTGGGAGATCGACCTGTTCGGCCGCATCCAGCGCAACCTGGAATCGGCCAACGCCGAGCAACAGGCGTTCGAAGCCGACCTGTACCAACTGCAAGTGACCATGATTGCCGAACTGGTCGACGCCTATGGCCAACTGCGAGGTGCGCAGCTGCGTGAGAAAATCGCCCTGGCCAACCTGCAGAACCAGCAGGAGTCGCGCAAGATCACCATCAGCCTGCGCGATGCCGGCGTCGGCGATCAGCTCGACGTGGAACGCGCCGACGCGCGCCTGGCCTCGGTCGAAGCCAGCGTGCCGCAATTGCAGGCCGAGCAGGTGCGGCAGAAAAACCGCATCGCGACCCTGCTGGGTGAGCGTCCGGACAAGCTCACGGTCGACTTGCGTCCGAAGGACTTGCCGGCCATTGCCAAGGCCCTGCCGATCGGAGATCCGGGCGAGCTGCTGCAACGCCGTCCGGACATTCGCAGTGCCGAACGCCAACTCGCATCGGCCACGGCACGGATCGGTGTGGCCAAGGCGGATCTGTTCCCGCGCGTCAGCCTCAGTGGCTTCCTTGGTTTTACCGCCGGGCGTGGCTCGCAGATCGGTTCCTCGGCGGCCAATGCCTGGGCACTGGGCCCGAGCATCACCTGGGCGGCCTTTGACCTGGGCAGCGTGCGCGCCCGTTTGCGCGGCGCCGATGCCGATGCCGAAGGCGCCCTGGCGACTTACGAGCAGCAAGTGTTGCTGGCCCTGGAAGAATCGGAGAACGCCTTCAGCGATTACGGCAAACGCCAGCAGCGGCTGATTTCGCTGATCCGCCAGAGCGAATCGAGCCGCTCGGCTGCCGACCTCGCCGAGATCCGCTACCGCGAAGGCACCGCCGACTTCCTCGTGCTGCTCGATGCCCAGCGTGAGCGCCTGGCCGCGGAAGACACCCAGGCCCAGGCCGAAGTCGACCTGTACCGCGGCATTGTCGCGATCTACAAGGCCCTTGGCGGTGGCTGGCAGCCGGAGACGGTCGCCAGCAAGTAACACGATTTTCTACAGAGCTCCTTTGGTTGGCCGCAACCAACCAATTTTTTGGCCCCGCGTCTCATTCGGTCGCGGGGCTTTTTTTGCGTGCGCGGTGTTGAATCCACAACACCCCCTGTAGGAGCTGGCTTGCCAGCGAAGACGGAGGCACATTCACCATTGAGGTGACTGAACCACCGCATTCGCTGGCAAGCCAGCTCCTACAGGGTTAGCATTCGCTGGCAAGCCAGCTCCTACAGGGTTAGTGGTGTTCCTGGACGGTGACGGTCGCTGTTGTTCCCGCCCGTAATTTCGCTTTACCGGCATAGTCATCGTCGATCCTGATCCTTACCGGCACCCGTTGCGCCAGCTTGACCCAGGTGTAGCTGGGGTTGATGTTCGCCAGCAAGCGTCCACCCGGCAGGTTTTCCCGGTCGGCGATGGCGAAGGCGATGCTTTGCACGGTGCCACCGAAACGTTCGCCACTCATCAACTCGATGTCGACCCGATCACCCTCCTCGATGCGCGGCAGTTTGGTTTCCTCGAAGTAGCCGCTGACATAAAACGAATCGCTGTCCACCAATGCCACCAAGGGACCGCCTGCGGTGGCGTAGTCGCCCTGGCGGGTCAGCAGGTTGGTGACGTAGCCGCTGATGGGCGATTCGACCCGGGTGCGTTCCAGGTCGTGTTCGGCTTCGGCCAATGCGGCGCTCGCCAGTTGCACATTGGCCTGGGCAAACCCCAGGTTGGCCTGGTTGCGCAGCAGATCAGCCTCGGCCACCGCCACATCGGTACTGGCTTTTTCCCACTCTTCGCCGGAGATCGCCGAACGCTCCTTGAGCGTCCGCCGGCGACGCTCCTCGCTTTGCCGCTGCCTGAGCAACGCCTGGCTGGCGACAATGGTCGCCTGCGACTGCCCCAATGAGGCCTTCGACACTTCCACCGCGCGCTTGCCGTGTTCCACCGCCAGGGCATAACGCGAGGGATCGATTTCCAGCAGCAACTGGCCCTTCTCTACATGCTGGTTATCGTGCACGGCAAGGTTGACGATGCGTCCGGCGACATCGGCGGACAGGGTCACCACATCAGCCCGCACCCGTGCGTCGCGGGTCCAGGGGGCGCGGGTGTAATGCTCCCAGGCAAACCAGCCGAGCACGAAGGCCAGCAGTACCACCGCCAGCGTGGTGAGATGGGCAAGGATCTTCTTCACGGCATCAGGCTCCCATCACCAGGATCAGCGTCGCGCACACGCAGGCGTACAACGCGCCTTCGAACAAGGCTTCATGCCAGACGAACTGCAACACACCGAGGCGCCGCAGCAGCCAGTCCAGCACCAGGAAAATCGGCAGCCCCAGCAATAGCGCCTGGGCGATCGGCGGCAGGTAGACGCCGCCTATTTCCACATCAATGGGCAAGTTCAGGTACTCCTGGCGAGGGTTCGGGCTCAAAGTGAGCACGGTGGCGTTCCAGGAACGACACCACGATCAACAGCGCCACGCGCATGCGAAACACTGACCACAGCTGTTCATGGACACTGCAGTGCAGCGCGTCCAGTTCATCGCCCAGGCCGTGCAGGCTGTCGAGCACGCGATCGACTTCGATGCCGGGCCGCCCGGCGACCAGCCGACCGGTTTCGCGCACGGTGGCGGACAGTCGACCCTGCGTCTCGGGACTCAGCAGCGCGTTGCCCTGCCCCTGCTGCCGAAGCTGGTTCAAGGCGATGCCCAAGGCCATGCAACCGAGACTGACTTCGAACAGGTCCTTTGTTGGCTTGTCCTGGATGGCCGGCAGCAGGCCGAGCATCGCGGTCAGGCGGTCGACGATGCGGCTTTCGAAGGCGAACTGGTTTTTATCGGTGGGCGGGGATTTCAACAACGCGTAGACCTGCTCGCAATTCTCGTGATGCAACCGGCGCAGGCGCAGGACCGGCCGGAACGGAAAGATCAAGGCATACACACTCAATGCCAGCGCGGCGGCGCAGGTGTAGGCACCGGCAAACTCGAACCACTGGATCGCGGTGTTTTGCCCCAGACCGGTGTTTGTCGGGCCCAGCAACAGGAAAGTCGTCAACCCCAGGCCAATTCCCGTGCCCGTGGTCGGCGGGCTGGACAACCCCACCGCGACGGCATAGAGCAACGGCACCAGCAGCAGGGCCAGCAGTTCGAAACTGCTGATCATCGGCACCAGCGCGAACTGCAGCACCGACGACACCACCAGCGCCAGGCCCAGCCCCCGGGCATAGCTCTGCACAGCCAGTAACGGCCGGGGAAACGTCGCCATCAGCGAGCACAGGATCCCCGTCACCACCATCCCGCCCCGCGCCCCGTCCCAACCGGTTTCGATCCAGATCAGGCCGGCGACCATCAGGGCGCACCAGGCGCGGATGGCGTTCATCGTCGCCAGGGTGAAATCCAGGTGCAGCGGATTGGCCTGGCCGCGAAACACGCTGCTGGCCTTGCGTCCGCTCTGGATCACATCGCTCAGTTCCAGAATCGTTTCAAGCTGCTCGAGCATTCGCGCCTGTTCCCAACGCAATGACCAGGACAGTGAGCGCAAGGTCGCCTTCAAAGGCTCGGTCAGTTGCTCGGAGCGGTAGGCCAGTGCATCGAAACGCTGCTGCAACGCTGCAAACTGGCGCCGCTGCTCAGCCGGCAGCGCACGTCCTTGGCGGGCCAGTTCATCGAGGAACACCAGTTCTTCGCCGAGCAAATGCTGTATTTCGCTCGGGATCTCGCCTTCCCAGCGCTCCAGCAGCAACTCGCGCTGGTGGCGCAAGGCGGTGAGTCGGGCGGTCAGCAGCAACAGTTGGTTGCCGAGCAATTGCACCAGGTCGTCGGCGCTGCGCAGTCGCGGCGCGTCGTAATACAGATGCCGGCGTACCCCCTCCAGCGCACTGATCTGCCCCAGCAGCTGCATTTGCCGACGGTGAAAGTCTGCCTCGCTTTCCTCGGTGCGGATGACGGCACTGGCATGGGTTGCCAGCAGCTTGATGACCTGATCGATCCTGTCGAAATACTCCTTGGCCACCGCCTCCGGGCGCGCGGTCAGCAGGCTGACGACGCAGACGCACGCCACCGCCAGCAGCGTCTCGGTCACGCGGGTAACGGCGAGCATGAAGGTGCCATCCTGATCAGGCACCGCCAGCAGCGCCACGACCACCGCCGTGTAGCCGCTCAGGACAAAGGCCTGGGAACTGGTATAGCGCAACAAGGTGCCACCGGCGGTGCACAGCGCCAGCCACAGGGACAAGGTGATGAGGAAAGGCAGCGGCGCCTGGGGGAAGATCGCCATGATCACCACGGCCACCGCCGCCCCCAGGGTGGTGCCGATGACCTGGCCGAAACTGCGCGCCAGCACCATGCCGGCCAAGGGTTGGCTGATGATGACCACGGCCATGATCGACCACTTGGGCTGCTCGAGATCGAATACGAACGCCAGGTACAGGGTCAACAGGCCGGCCGCGATGGTGCGCAGGGCGAACAGCAGCACGCCGCGCCCGGGGTTGAGCATTGCCTTGAAGTATAACAACAGCGCTTGCATGGGCACGCCTGTCCAGTCCAATCCAGCAAGCGTAGTCACTGCGGCGCAGTCTCGACAGGTTTGAGTATCGCAGTCAGGGTTTGACTCCAGGCCGTGCCTGACCGAAGCTGACAGCTTTGCCCAAGCCTGCCAGCTTCCGGATTCTGCATGCCCCAGTCCCGCCGCTATCTGCTCATCAGCCTCTGTGTCCTGTTTGCCGTCGGCCTTGCCTGGATGTTCCTGCGCAGCAGCGCCCCGGTGGTGCCCGAAGCGATCAAGCGCGGCTACAGCGAAGCGCTGACGGCGGCCCGCAATGGCCAACCGGGGGCCGCGCGGGTGCTCTACCAACAATTGGCCCGCCCGGACATTTCGCCCAAGCGGCGCGTCTGGCTGCATGCCGAACTGCCCAACTACCCCAGTTCCGTGGCGCTGAAACTGGCGGATGCAGACTTGCAGAATGAGGCGCCGCAGGTCCGTGTCGCGGCGATCAGGAGCATCAGCGGGCTGGTGCCCAGTGGTCAACGCAGCCTGTTGCTGGGGCCGTTGCTCGATGACAGCGAGCAGCGCGTGCGCTTCGCCGCCGTCAATGCGCTGCTGGGCTTGTCGCCCGATGATCTTGGCCTGTATTTCGGCCCGCTGGAGCAGGCCATCGATGCCTGGCAACAGGTACTGAAAAGCGCCCCGGAAAGCGCCGACAACCAATATCAGCTGGCCCGGTTGTACCTGCACAATGCCGAATTCAAGGAGGCCCAGCAGGCCCTTGAACACACCTTGCGCCTTGCGCCAGACAACCTGCCGGCACTGGTGATGCAGATCGAGGTCCTGGACAAACTGGGCCAGGCCGACGCCGCCCGCCAACTGTTGGCCAAACAACTCAAGGCCCAACCCGATTCGGCCTATCTGCAACATGCGCTGGGGATGTGGTTGCTGCATCACGGCCAAAACGAGTTCGCCCTGCTGGGTTTGTCCAAGGCGGTGGAGCTGGAGCCGAACAACAGGGATTACCGCTACGACCTGGCCACGATGCTGCATGACGAACAGGAACTGGAAGCGGCGCAGAAACAGCTGCAGGAAATCGTTCAGCGGCATCCGAACGATCGTCGGGCACGGGTGCTGCTGATCAATTACTGGAAGGAAAGCGGGCAGTTGCAGAACGTGCAGATATTGTTGGCGCAGCTGGAACAGATGAATCCGGATGATCCGGCGTTGCAGCAAGGGCTCTAGGAGATCCGTTACACAACACCATGCCATGTTTCTGCGCGCTTCTGTAGGAGCCCGGCTTGCCGGCGAAGGCGTCCTTGAGATCGCCTTCGCCGGCAAGCCGGCTCCTACAATGGTTGCGAACACCCAACGCCATCTCCTTACAAAAGTTGAACGCTCATTGCCGCCAAAGGTCAAGTGAACAGGTAGCCGGCTATGCTTTACCTGCTGCCTCGCTTCCCCTAGTCATGAGAGGGCATTTTTTGTCTACATCCAACGAGTTGATCAGCGTAAAAGCCGCCACAGGGATTGATGGTCTCGATGACATCCTCAATGGCGGACTGTCCCGCGGCCACGTGTTTTTGCTTGAGGGAGAACCCGGTACCGGCAAGACCACGGTCGCCCTGCACTTTTTGTTGGCCGGCGCCAAAGCCGGCGAACGCTCGTTGTACATCACCCTGTCGGAAACCGAACGCGAATTGCGCCAGGGTGCGCGCTCCCATGGCTGGGAGCTGGACGACAATGTCCATATCTTCGAACTGACGCCCCCCGAAAGCCTGCTGACGGCCGAGCACCAGCAATCGCTGCTGTATTCCTCGGACCTGGAACTGGGCGAGGCCACCAAACAGATTTTTGAAGTGGTCGAACGCGTCAGGCCAACCCGCGTGGTGCTCGACAGCCTCTCCGAGATTCGCCTGCTGGCGCAAAGCTCGCTGCGTTACCGCCGGCAGATCCTCGCCATCAAGCACTACTTCGTGCGCTACGAGGCCACGGTGCTGCTGCTCGACGACCTGACCACCGAATCCCTGGACAAGACCGTGCACAGCGTCGCCCACGGGGTGGTTCGCCTGGAGGAGCTGACGCCCAACTATGGCGCCGAGCGCCGCCGGGTTCGCGTGGTGAAGTACCGTGGCCAGAAATACCGCGGCGGTTTTCATGACTTCACCATCATGGGCGACGGCGTCCACGTGTTCCCCCGCCTGGTGGCCGCCGAGCACCGGGGCGATTACCTGCGCCAACAATTGACCAGCGGCATCCGCGAAATGGATGCGCTGCTCGGCGGCGGCATCGAGACCGGCTCAAGCACGCTGATCCTCGGCCCGGCCGGCACTGGCAAGTCGTTGATCTCGATGATTTTTGCCGCCGCTGCCGTCTCCCGAGGCGAGAAAGCGGCCCTGTTCATCTTCGATGAAGAACTGGGCCTGCTGTTCGCACGCATGAAGAACATCGGCATCGACTTGAAAGTCTTGCAAGACACCGGCAATTTGCTGATCGAGCAAGTGGATGCTGCCGAACTCTCTCCTGGCGAGTTTTCCCACCGGGTGCGGCGCTGCGTCGACGAGGGCGACATCAAGACCGTGGTGATCGACAGCATCAACGGCTATCAAGCGGCGATGCCCGAAGAAAACGCCCTGGTGCTGCACATGCACGAGCTGCTGCTGTACCTCAATCGCAAAGGCGCGGCGACTTTCATGACGGTCGCCCAGCATGGCCTGGTCGGTGACATGCAAGCCCCGGTGGACATCACTTACCTCGCCGACACGGTCATCCTGTTGCGCTATTTCGAAGCCCTGGGCAAGGTACGGCGAGCCATTTCGATCATCAAGAAACGCACCGGCAGCCATGAATCGACCATCCGCGAATACAAGATCAATGGCAACGGCATGACCATCGGCGAGCCGCTGGAAACCTTCCAGGGCGTGTTGCGCGGTGTGCCAACCTACCTGGGCGCGAGCAATCCCCTGCTCGGGGATGAAAGCCCGTGACCGTCCATGAAGCGACGTCCGAGCGAGCGATCATTCTTGCACCGCTCGGGCGCGACAGTCAGATCGCCATGATGCTGCTCAACGAGGCAGGCTTCGCCGGAGTCGTCAGCAACGACCTGCCGGGGCTTTGCCAGGAACTGGAGCAAGGCGCCGGCTTGTTGCTCATGTCCAGCGAAGCCTTGCTGCACAGCGACCTTGAGCCGCTGCTCGGGCTGATCGAGCAACAACCGGCCTGGTCCGATTTGCCGATCGTGCTGCTGACCCACCACGGTGGCCCGGAACAAAATCCGGCGTCACGCTTTGGCCCCCTCCTGGGCAATGTCACGTACCTGGAACGGCCCTTCCACCCGGAAACCTTGATCAGCATGGTCGCCGCCGCCCTGCGCGGACGCCGACGACAATATGAAGCCAGGGATCGGCTGGTGGACCTGAGCCAAAGCGAGCTGCGCCTGCAAAATACCCTCGAGACCCTGGAGCAGCAGGTCGAAGAGCGCACCGCACAACTGCGCCACAACGAGGAAGTGTTGCGTCAGTCGCAAAAAATGGAAGCGGTCGGCCAACTCACCGGTGGCATCGCCCATGACTTCAACAACATGCTGACCGGCATCATCGGCAGCCTGGAACTGTTGCGCCGACGCCTGGCCCGGGGGCGCACCGAGGATCTCGACAGCCTGATCGACCTCGGCGTGACTTCGGCCAACCGCGCCGCGAGCCTGACCCACCGGCTGCTGGCGTTTTCCCGGCGCCAGTCGCTCGATTCCAAGCCCGTGCAGATGAACACCCTGGTGGTGTCCATGGGCGAACTGTTGCAGCGCAGCATCAACGAAAGCATTCACCTGGACATGCAGTTGGACGAGCAGCTGTGGGTCGCCGAAGCCGACCCCAATCAACTGGAAAGCGCCCTGCTCAACCTGGTCATCAATGCCCGCGACGCCATGCCCAATGGCGGAAAACTGCTGGTGCAGACCTCCAACCGCCACCTGGACGCCGAATTCACCCAGCCCCACGGCAACCTCAAGCCCGGCGACTACGTGGTACTGAGCGTCACCGACAATGGCTGCGGCATGCCGCAAAGTACGATCAATCGAGCCTTCGACCCGTTCTTTACCACCAAGCCCATTGGCCAGGGCACCGGCCTCGGGTTGTCGATGATCTATGGCTTCAGCAAACAATCGGGCGGGCATGTCGCCATTTATAGCGAAGTCGGCACAGGCACCACGGTTAACCTGTATCTGCCGCGTTTTGGCGGAGACCTGCCCGAGGACCAGCCGATCGACACGGAACATCCTCCCTACGCGCAAAACGGCGAGACCGTGCTGATCGTCGAGGACGATCCGGCGGTGCGGCAATTGGTCAGCAACGTGCTGGGCGACTTGGGCTATGCCTTCGTCGAGGCGTGCGATGCCGACACGGCAATGCCGATCCTCGACTCGACCCAGCGCATCGACCTGTTGATCAGCGACGTCGGCCTGCCCGGCATAAACGGCCGGCAACTGGCGGAAATCGGCCGGCAGCTGCGGCCGGACCTGAGGGTCCTGTTCATCACCGGGTATGCCGAGCACGCGGCGGTGCGCGGCGGGTTCCTCGATCCGGGCATGCAGATGATCACCAAGCCATTCACCTTCGACCTGTTGACGGCCAAGGTGCAGGAGATGATTCGCGCCTGATCCCGTTCAGAACACACCACTCCCTGTGTAGGAGCTGCCGCAGGCTGCGATCTTTTGATCTTGATCTATAAAAAAGCAAGGTCAAAAGATCGCAGCCTTCGGCAGCTCCTACGACAGCATTTCCTGCATCATTTCCTGCAAACGGTCGAGATCGAAGGGCTTCTCCAGAATCGGTGCCTTGCGCGTGATCGGGCTGTCCGTCTCGCGGATTTCCTGGGCGTAGCCGCTGATGAAAATCACCTTGAGCTCGGGTCGCAGCTTCACCGCGGGCTCGGCGATCTGCACGCCGGAGATCCCGCCCGGCAGGCGGAAGTCGGTGATCATCATGTCCAGGTGCGGCTTGCTGGCGAGGATCTCAAAGGCCTGCTCGCCGTTTTCGGCCTGCAGGACCCGGTAGCCCTCCCCCGACAGGTAGGCCGAGAGCACCATCAGGATAGAGGGATCGTCCTCGACGACGAGGACTACATCTTGTGCATCTTCACTCATGGGAAGCCTTTGTTCGGTCAATAGCTGCTGATACGACCGTGGGGTCGATCAGAGGTTGCGTTTATCTGGCTGTTTTCCTACAGCGGCAGACAAACGCGAAACAGGGCGCCTTCGCCAATCCGGCTTTCGACGGTAATGGTGCCGCCATGGGCGGCAACTATCTGTTCGGAAATAAACAACCCCAGGCCCAGCCCGGCGGCAACATGGTTGGCCGAGACGCGCTCGAATTGCTGGAAAATTCGCTGTTGGTTCTCTTCACTGATGCCGATTCCGCTATCACGGACTTCGACCCGTGCCTCACCGTTCTCACTGTACACCTTAAGGCTGATCGGGCTCTTGGCGCCATAACGCAAGGCGTTGGTCAGCAGGTTGGAAATCACCTGTTCAATGCGAAATTCATCCCAATCGCCCATCACCGGTCGCTCGGCGTCAAGACTGACCGACGCCTCGGCGGCCTCGATCTGCGGGGCGAAATTCTGTACCAAACCCCGAGCCAGCGCCGCCAGGTCGAAGTGTGTGGGGCGGATCGACAACTTGCCGGTGCGGATGCGTGACACATCCAGCATGTCTTCGATCAGGCGGATCAGGCTTTTGATCTGCCGTTCGTCGCGATCGACCATGGCGTGCATCTTGTCGAGGGTAAACGCCGCGGCGTTGTCCCGGGCCAGGTGCATCTTGCGCAACTGGGTTTCGAGAATCAGGCCATTGAGCGGCGTGCGCACCTCATGGGCAACGATGGACATGAAATCATCGCGCATGCGCACCGCCTGCTCCAGCTCCAGCTGGGTACTCTGCAACTGCTGGAGCAGCGCTTCCTGCTCGCGGCGGCTGCGCTCCAGCGCTTCGACCTGTTGTTTCATGGCCTTGCTCTGGCGGTAAAGGTCGACGAAGACGTTGACCTTGCTCTTGACCGCCTGGATATCCAGGGGTTTGTGCAGGAAGTCGACGGCGCCGCTTTCGTAGCCCTTGAACGCGTAGTTCAATTCGCGACCGGCGGCGCTGACGAACACGATCGGGATGTTCCGGGTCTTTTCCGTACCGCGCATCAACTCGGCCAGCTCGAAGCCATTCATGCCGGGCATCTGCACGTCGAGGATGGCCATCGCGAATTCGTGTTGCAACAGCAGCGACAAGGCCTCATCGGCAGACAGCGCCTTGTAGACCAGACGGTCTTCACGGGCGATCAGCGCTTCGAGCGCCAGCAGATTTTCCGGCAGATCGTCGACGATCAGCAGTTTGGCCTGAATATTACTTAGCATGCGATTCTTTCCAGCTCGACAAGCAAACGGCCGATGCCGCGTAGGGTGAGTATGTGGTCGGGTTGCAGGATATCCAGCGCCGCCTGGGGCATGGTCGCGACCTGGGCGTCCTCCGGGTCCTGGACGATGGTCAGCCCGCCACGCTGCTTGACCTGGGACAAGCCTCGCGCGCCATCCTGGTTGGCGCCGGTCAGCAACACCGCGGCCAGGGTCGGACCGTAGGCATCGGCGGACGATTCGAACAGATAATCGATGGCTGGCCGCGAATAATGCACTCGGTCCTCCAGGCTCAAGGAAAAACTGCGGTCCCGTTCAACCGACAAGTGATACCCGGGCGTGGCGAAATACAGGGTCCCGGCTTCGACCGGGGTCTTGTCCCGGGCTTCCAGGACCGGCAGCGACACACGCCGGGCGAAAACTTCCGCCAAATGGCTGCGGCGCTCGTCCGGCAGGTGCAGGACCACGATGATCGGCAATGCGAACCCCTCACGCAGGGGTCCGAGGATGTTCAGCAGCGCCTCTACCCCGCCGGCCGACGCACCGATCACAATCGCTTCAATGGAAGGTAAGCCCGTTGCACTGTTCATGTTTTGCGATAGATCCGTTCTTGTTTGACCAACGGCTCGAACTGGTTGCCGAAGGCCGAAAAATCCGGGGTTTCCTTGCTGCCCAGCACCAGGAAACCACGGTGGCAAAGCGACTCATGAAACAACCCGAAGGCGCGATCCTGTAGTTTTTTATTGAAGTAAATCAATACATTGCGACATGAAATTAATTGAGTTTCTGAAAACACACTGTCCGTTGCCAGGCTGTGATCTGCGAAGGTGACGTTTTCGCACAACGACTTGTCGAAAATCGCGTACCCATAGGCCGCCGTGTAGTAGTCGGCGAAGGAGCACTGGCCCCCGGCCTGCTGGTAGTTGGAAGTGTAGGCGCGGACATTCTCCATGGAGAAAATCCCCTGCTTGGCTTTTTCCAGCGAGCGCGGATTGATGTCGGTGGCGTAGATGATGGTGCGCTCGAGCAGGCCTTCTTCGCGCAGCAGGATGGCCATCGAATAGACTTCCTCACCGGTGCTGCACCCGGCGATCCAGATCTTGATCGACGGGTAAGTCTTGAGCAACGGCACCACCTCGCGGCGGATCGCCAGGAAGTGCGACGGGTCGCGAAACATTTCACTGACCGGGATCGTCAGCAGTTGCAGCAGCTGCATGAACGCCGTCGGATCGTGCAGGACCTTTTCCTGCAACGCCGAGATGGTGTTGCATTCGAACTGGCTCAACGCGTGCGCCACCCGACGCTTGATCGATGCGCCGGAGTAATCGCGAAAATCGTAGCTGTACTTGAGGTAGATCGCCTCGATCAACAAGCGCAGTTCGATTTCGCTGCTGCGCTCCCCTGAATAATCACGCTCCACTAAATGCGTTCCATCTTCGGTAACCACACACGAATCAGCGAAAACAGGCGATCGAGGTCGATGGGCTTGGCCAGGTAATCGTTGGCGCCGGCCTGCAGGCAGCGCTCCTGATCGTCCTTCATGGCCTTGGCCGTCACCGCGATGATCGGCAGCTTGCGCCAGCGCGGCTCTTTGCGGATCAAGGTGGTGGCTTCGAAACCATCCATTTCCGGCATCATCACGTCCATCAACACCAGATCGATGTCTTCGAATTCATTCAATCGCTCGATCGCTTCACGACCGTTTCGGCCGATGACCACGACGGCGCCCTTTTGCTCCAGCGCACTGGTGAGGGCAAAGATGTTGCGAACATCGTCGTCCACCAGCAGCACCTTGCGCCCCTCGAACACCTTGTCGCGGCTGCGGGCGGTCTTGAGCATCTTCTGCCGGTCATGGGACAACCGTGATTCGACTTTGTGCAGAAAAAGTGTCACTTCGTCCAGCAGGCGCTCGGGGGAACGCGCGCCCTTGATGATGATCGAGCGCGAATACTTGCGCAGTTCGGCCTCTTCGTCCCGGGTCAGGTTGCGCCCGGTATAGACAATCACCGGCGGGAACGAGCAGATGTCCTCAGTGGACATGCGCTTGAGCAGATCGTTGCCGAGCATGTCCGGCAGCTTGAGGTCGATGATCATGCAATCGAACACGGTGGTGCGCAGCAGTGCCAGGGCATCCTGCGCCAGACCGACGGCGGTGATCTCTATGTCTTCATCGCCGATCAGCCGGGAGATGCTGTCGCGTTGCAGATCGTCGTCCTCGACCAGCAACACGCGCTTGACCTTCTGGGTCAGCTTGGCTTCCAGGCGCCCAAACACCTCCTTGAGTTCTTCGCGGGTGGTCGGCTTGACCGCATAACCGATGGCGCCCATGTGCATCGCCGCTTCGACCCGGTCTTCGACGGAAATCACATGCACCGGAATATGCCGGGTCTCGGCGTGCTCCTTGAGGCGTTGCAACACGGTGAGCCCGGAATGGTCCGGCAGGCGCATGTCCAGCAGAATGGCATCCGGAACGAATTGCCGGGCCAGGTCGTAGCCTTCGTCGGCGCCGTGGGCCACAAGGCACTGGTAACCCAGTTCATGGGCAAGGTCATAGAGGATGTGGGCAAAATTCGGCTCGTCCTCCACCACCAGGATACAGCGCACGTCGAAAGGTGCCTTGAGACGGTCATCGTCGAAACGCGCGATCTCCTGGACCGGTGCCTGCGCTATCGCGACGGGCGCAACCCGGGTGCTCGTGTGGGTGGGCGAGGCACGCATCGGCTCGACGGGCTCCTCGCCCGGTTCGACATATTGCAGCGGCAGGATCAGGCTGAACGCGCTGCCCTGCCCCGGCGTGCTGGTGACGTTGATCGAGCCGCCGAGCAGCGCGGCCAGGTCGCGGGAAATCGACAGGCCCAGGCCTGTCCCGCCATAACGACGATTGGTGGTGCCGTCGGCCTGGCGAAAGGCTTCGAAAATGATTTCCTGTTGATCGTCGGCAATGCCGATCCCCGAATCGCTGACAATAAAGGCTATGCCGTTGTTCGGCGCCGCGCTCACGGTCAGGCTGACACGGCCTCGCTCGGTGAACTTCACGGCGTTTGAGAGCAGATTCTTGATCACCTGCTCCACGCGCTGGCGGTCGGTATACATCATCAATGGCGCGCCGTCCTGCAACTCGACCGCAAACTCCAGTTGCTTGTCCGCCGCCAGGGGCTGGAACATTCCGCGCAAGCCGTCTACCAGGCGCGCAACGCTGGTGTTTTCCGGGCGTATCTCCAGTTTGCCGGCTTCGACCTTGGAAATATCGAGAATGTCGTTGATCAGGTTAAGCAAGTCGTTGCCGGCCGAGTAGATCGACTCGGCGAACTTGACCTGTTCGGCACTGAGGTTTTCCTGCGGGTTTTCCGCCAGCAACTTGGCCAGGATCAGCGAGCTGTTCAACGGCGTGCGCAGCTCGTGGGACATGTTGGCAAGGAATTCGGACTTGTACTTGCTCGAACGCTGCAATTCTTCGGCACGCTCTTCGAGCTGGGTCTGGGCCTGATTGAGCTCGGTATTCTTCAGGTCCATGGCGTCGCGTTGGTCGGCCAGTACCTGCGCCTGTTCGGCGAGCTGTTCGTTGGTCTGTTCCAGCTCGACCTGCTGGGTTTCCAGATGGGCCTGGGATTCCTTGAGAATCCTTGACTGCTCTTCAAGCTCTTCGTTGGCGGTCTTGAGTTCTTCCTGCTGCACCTGCAGTTCTTCGTTGAGCTGCTGGGTTTCGGCCAACACCTCCTGCAAGCGCTGGCGATAACGCGCGGCCTCGATTGAGGTGCCGATATTGCCGGCGATGAGCTCCAGCAGATCGATGTCCCGCTCGGTCAGCGGGCGCAGGAAGCCCAATTCGATCACGCCGTTGATCCTGTCGTCGTCGCTGGTCGGCACCACCAGCACGCTGCGCGGCAAGCCTTCGCCAAGACCGGAACTGACCTTGAAATAGTCGCTGGGCACATCGTCCAGGCGAATCAGGCGGCCCTGTTGCGCCACCTGGCCGACAATGCCTTCGTCGCTGTAGATCTGCTGCTCACGCTCCTGCTGCTCACGGGAAAACCCATAGGACGCCACGCGGCGCAGACCGCCGTGTTCTTCGCGTACATAAATGGCCGCCACGGCAGTGCCCAGGTACTGCGCGCAGAACTGCAGGATGTTGCGCCCGAGCAGGTTCAGCGACAGTTGCCCCAGCACTTGTTCGGCCAGTTGGGTCTGGCCGTTGCGCAGCCAGGCCTGTTGCTCCAGCCGGTGGGCACTGGCCTGTTGCGCCGCCAGGGTCGCCGCGTAGCTTTGCGACAGATTGACCAGATCGCGACGACCGATGTACGCCAGCAATGCGCTGATAGCGGCAATGAACAACAGATAAAGGGTGATGCTCCAGATTGTGGTACGACGCACTTCCTCGTTGCGCGTGGCGCGCAACTGCTGCTCCATGTCGATCACGTCTTCGTACTGCTTGCGGATCTCATCGGTCAGGCGCTTGCCTTTCCCGGCCCTGACCGCCCCGCGGTAGTCACCGTTGGCGCGCTGCAGTTCGATCATCGATTGCGCGTAACCGGCCCACTCCTGCTGCAAGGACTCCAGCCTGTGCAAGCGGTCAGTCTGGACCGGGTTGTCGGCGGTCAGCTCGAGCAGGGTCTTGAGCACGACATCGATGCGCGGCTTGGCCGTTTCATAGGGTTCAAGGAACTTGTCATCGCTGGTGAGCAGGAAACCGCGCATGCCGGTTTCCAGGTCGACTGTGAGCTTGACCGCCTCATTGGCGTTATTGATCACCCGGTCCGTGTGTTCGACCCACTGGATGGTCGACAGCAGATAGGTGATCAGCGACACGAAGAAAACCGCACTGATGGCGCCGACGCCCAGCGGCAGGCTGATGTTGCGACTCAGGAGCTTACGGAATCGCTGCTCATCAACCGAAGACTCAGAGGTCATAGTTAAACCTTGTTGAACCGATGAAAACCAAAGAGTTTGCCCCAAAACTGACGTAATGATCGAATTTTCTCACAGCGCTGGGCGCAAAATCGCACATTCCACTGCTGCCGCGCCTGCACAGGGGTTATCCTTTGCCCAGGCGTATGCCGCCATTCTTTTTATAGCGCATGGGGAACTTGTCGGGATCCGTCACTTACTCATGCAAGAGAGCCGGCGATTTTGATCGGCCGAAAACCTACCCACCCTTTCGAGAGCGCCATCATGATCACCAACGCCCCCACCATCCTGGTCGTCGAAGACGATGCCATCGTGCGCATGTTGATTGTCGACGTGCTGGAGGAGCTGGAGTTCAAGGTGCTTGAAGCAGATGGCAGCGAACAGGCGCTGGAGCTGATCAAGGACATGGGCCAGCACATTGACCTGATGATGACCGATGTCGGTCTTCCGGGCATGGACGGCCGCGAGCTGGCCGTTGAAACGCGTACCCTGCGCCCCGCCCTGCCCATCCTGTTCGCCAGTGGTTACGCAGAAAATATCGATGTTCCGGATGGCATGCACCTGATTGGCAAACCCTTTTCCATCGATCAGTTGCGCGACAAGGTTAAAGGTATACTGGCTGAGCCGTTTACAACCCTGCCCAAATGAATACCCCATTTATTTATAAGCATTGCCATAGCCGGCCAGAAACCTGGCCGACTTGAAAACCAAATCCCCGCAAGAAACAAAAAGCACAACATACCCTCTGGCAAATTCAATATCGCCGGCCCTACTCTGCAACTGAACAATCACAAACACCCTGCAAACCGTCCTACC
The DNA here is from genome assembly GCF_046042685.1 of Pseudomonas sp. PLMAX. Taxonomy (NCBI): domain Bacteria; kingdom Pseudomonadati; phylum Pseudomonadota; class Gammaproteobacteria; order Pseudomonadales; family Pseudomonadaceae; genus Pseudomonas; species Pseudomonas sp. PLMAX. The sequence continues at coordinate 3,924,749 of NZ_CP064949.1, forward strand.
CGGTTATCTACAGACTCGCGCTCGCCTGCGAGATCATCAACAAAAGGATTTATTGATGAATACTCTTAAATATGATTTTCGCAAGACATCGACTATTGAAAATTTAAAATTCGACATCGATACCTTGCTGGAGGCAAACAGGTTAGAAAAAAACCTCATCATTGAGTCGCTGGAGGGATATGTCAATGACCTCCCTGATGCAAACGTCGAATTCAAACTAAGCAACCTGCTTATTTCTACCACCCCTGGAAGCGCTCTGGAGTTAGCCCAACGTGCGGGCCAAGCCAAACTGAACGACCTGTTGGAAAGCAACGAGTTCATGAGCCTGGAGGAGTTATCCATCCTTCCCGAATCCGCCAGCTACGTGTGCAATTCGAACAAAGAGCTTCATGTCGTGATTGACGACACGCCCATGCAAATCGATGACCTTCTCAAGGAGAATGAAACTTTCAACCGACACCTGGAGGAACTCAGTGAATACGCGAACAACGCGGGTGGCTCCATTCACAGCGCTGACAAGATCAACGTAGAGCAGTGGATCAGATTTTATGGGTATCCTCTGCCCTCCACGGCCCAGCAACTCGCCCACCTCATGGTTGTTTTCCAGAAAGGACGCCCTGCATTATCTGGAACGGGAAAATATTACGAGATACTCAAGGACCCGCAAATCTCCCCGACTGCATTGTCTCTCGTTCAGCGCGAAACAATCAGGAACATAACGACAGCGTTTGGGCTGGGTGGCACAGGCCAGCTCTTGAATAGCCTTTTCGTACATTACCAGAACACGCTGGTCAACGAGAAACTGGACTTGGCTGAATGTATTGACGCGTTCATGAAAGGCATGATCGGTATGAATGTCGCGCAGGACTGCATTGAAGCGTTAGGCTGGTACGGCAGCGACGTGGATGAGCCACCCTGCAAAGAGGATCTGCAACAACTCCTCATGGCAGCGATCGTTTTGAACATTGATCCGAACATGGGTGAGGTGCAAAGCAAAGGTCGCGTGCAGGGTTATGAAATTTACCAACCCAAAAATGCGGACCTGCACCCCACTCAAATCTTGCTGAACCTGGAAGAGCATCTTGTCGCCAATAATCTTATTCTCGTTAAAGCAGCGCCCCTTGCCGCTTATATTCTAATGGCTGACGAGGCACCTGAATTCCTTGTGAAAAACATTCCGGGCAGTATGACCATCAGCTCGCCTGGATGGGTCGCGCATAGTATTACTGTCGCAAAAATCGAAATCATTTCCCCGGGATCATCGCGGGACATGACCTATGACCAAGTACAGTCTTATGCCGACCTGATGCCCATCGACCAGTTGCTCGACAAGGTCAAAGGCGTACTTGCTGATCGACTTAAAGCCCCTCGCAGATGAATATCCAGCTGACCCTTTGAGCATCGAAACCCCAAAAACCTCCTGCAATACAACTACCCAGTTATCTTCACGGACTCGCACCCGGTTTTGAGATCATCAAAAAAAGGATTTATTGATGAACACCCTTGAATACGACTTCCGCAAAACATCGACTATTGACAATTTAAAATCCGATATCGATGCCTTAATGACGGTAAACAAACTGGAAAAAAATTTCATCACTGAGTCGCTGGAGGGTTATGTGAATGACCTTCCCGATGTAAACGCCGAATTCAAACTCTGTAACTTGCTTATCCCTGCCACCCCTGGAAGCTCTTTAGAGATAGCTCAACGTGCGGGGCAAGCGAAACTGAACGACTTATTGAACAGCGACGAATTCAATCGCCTGAATGAATTATCCAGCCTGCCCGAATCCGCCATCTACGTGTGCAACTCGAACAAAGAGCTACACGTCATGATTGACGACACCCCCATGCAGATCGATGACCTTCTCAAGGAGAATGAAATTCTCAATCGACACCTGGAGGAGCTCAGTGAATACGCGAAAAACGCGGGCGGCTTCATTTACAGTTCCGACGAAATCAACGTAGAGCAGTGGATCAGATTTTATGGGCATCCTCTGCCGTCCACGGCGCAGCAACTTGCAAACCTCACGGACTTTTTCAAGAAAGAACGCCCTGCATTATCAGGCACAGGAAACTATTATGAGATTCTAAAAGACCCGGAAATCTCCGCAACTGCATTATCGCTTGTCCAGCGCGAAAAAATCATAAACACAACGGCAACGTATGAACTAAGTGAAACAGGCCAATTACTTAATAGCCTGGTCGAGCAAAACAAAAATTCACAAGTCGATTTGAAAGTCGACCCGGATCGATACATCAACGAGTTCATGGAAGGCATGATCGGCATGAACCTCGCGCAGGACTGCCTTGAAGCGTTAGATTGGTACGGCACTGACTCGGATGAACCCTCCAGTCATGAGGATCTCCGACAACTCCTCATCGCAGCTATCATACTGAACATCGATCCGAATATAGGTGAAATTGAAAGCAAAGGTCGTGTGCAGGGCTACGAGCTTTACCAACCGGCCAATGCGGATCTACACCCCACTCAAATCTTGCTGAACCTGGAAGAGCATCTTGTTGCCAATAATATTGTTCTTGCTGAAGCATCGCCCCTCGCCGCGTATATTCTAGTGGCTGACGAGGCACCTGAATTCCTTGTAAACGAAATTCCGGACAGCATGACAATCAGCTCACCGGCGTGGGTCATGCATACCTTTGCTGTCGCAAAAGTTGAAATCATTGCCCCAGGTTCATCGCGGGGCATGACCTATGACCAAATACAGTCTTACGCCGACCTGGGGCCCTTCGATCAGCAACTCGAGCAACTGTTCGGGCTCGGCGTGATAACACACATGCTTAATTGGGGCGCAGTGAACGGCCTTTTTCCCTACAGTCCTGACGGTGAATACACCGTTGAAAACTTCTGCACCGCCGAGACTCATTACAACCAATACACCGAGGCCTTGGAGCAATGCAGCAATGCCATAAATACCCCCCTTCCTACGCGCGAAGAAGTCGCCTTGGCCGAACTTAAAAGAGCCTTGCCGGATGGTGAATACCTGACCGACAAACGTTACGGTCACAAGGACCTTCCAAGGAGCAAGGCAATATCGATTCATGAGTTGTTTATGTCGGGAGACTTGATGCATAAGGGCTGGACTGGAACCCATATGTCCGCAGACATCTTTACTCTTGACTACCATGACGGACTGAAATTAGCCCAACCTTATTTTTACATGCTTCAAAACATCCAGACTCTATACGCCAGGACATTCGACGACTACTTCAAAAAAATACAACAAGGAACATCTACAGCATTAAAGCTCGCCTTATCAAAAATTCCCGTGGCAGATCGAATTCGCCTGGAATATGGTGCCCTGACCTTTTATACAGTCCGCGAAAAATTCTCCGATCACGCAACACACGAGACACAACGATTGAGAGACAAATACAGAGGGCGCTATGGCGTCATCATCTGCGCTGAACACGACTTTCGAAAATATTATTATGAACTATTTACCCTGCGAGCCGAATGCTACAGTCGACAGGATCTTGGCGATATTTTCCTGACTACTTCCATTGAATATTTCGAGCCTAGCATCAATACTGATAAAGACCGGTTGCAATGGCAGACGCAAGCCCTTGATTGGCCTTTGGATATAAACGCCTATATCAAGGGCACGGCACCCGTTAAAAACACCACCGGTAAATTGGTGGTCGAAAAATTATGGGAATCCAACGAAACCCCACAACACGCCCCGCACACCAGGAGCCAACTTGAAACTTTCTTTTCGCAAAGAACAAGCAGCACTGTAGCGCGAATACTTTCACACTTCCCACCGGCCACATACAATGAACTTTTCGATGCCGGTTATGGCATAGCTCCCCTTGAAGCTGCGCGAAAGAATGCAAAAGACAATATAGACCTGGTTCTCAATTTGATTATTCCGTTCAAGGGCTGTATCGAAGATCTGACTTCGGCTGACCCTGACCGTGAAGCATCCGGAATTTTTGGATGCGCACTGGACGCGCTGGCGGTTGTTGGCTCTGTAGCAGGCGTCGCCTCTAAATTTGCCAGCGTCGCTTTGAAGTCGGGTAGCCTTCTTTCAAAATCGGTAAAACTGGTCAGGCTCAGTGGCAATTTTGCGTTGAGTCTGATTAACCCACTGGATGGCATCCCGAGCCTCTTGAAAAAGGGCGGGAAGATTACCAAAAATGGCGTGTTGCTCATCACGGGTCAAGGCATCAAGACCTCCGGCAAAGCCACCCGACAAATTCGATCCGTAAGCGGAACGCTCGATGCATTTAGCGCGGCAAAGTCCTTGAATATTGCGGATGTGAAAGTTGCCCGCCTGGGGGATATTGGCGAGCTTTCTCAGGCAACGGATGTACTGATCTGCAACACAGCGAACGACTGGTACCAACTCTCACTTAATTCCAATCGAGCCAGAGGCGGGAAGATCACCAATTTCCGGGAGATAAGCGGAGTGAGTCAATACGTGTGACTTGACCCAACAGCGACGTCGACGGGCGGTGCACATCAAGGGCGCTGCCCTTCGTCAGCTCAGCTATCCGTCTCCTGTTCGCCGGCTGTGGTTTAATGCGCGCGTTTTTCCCCCCGCCCCTGGCCGCATCAAGGAATTCGCAATCATGAATCAGCCCCGCGCAACCAAAATCCTGGTCATTGGTTACGTCTGGCCCGAGCCTCGCTCTTCTGCGGCCGGTGGGTATGTGATGCAACTGCTCGAGGCTTTCTTGCAACAGGGCTGGGACGTCACCTTCAGCAGCCCCGCCGGGGCTGGCGAGCATCAGGAAGACCTGACGGAGCTGGGCATTCGCGAAGTACCGATCGAGCTGAACGACAGCAGTTTCGACCGATTCATCAGCGAACTGGCCCCGGATATCGTGCTGTTCGAACAATTCATGATGGAAGAACAATTCGGCTGGCGGGTCGAAACGCACTGCCCGAATGCCTTGCGCGTGCTGGGGACCCAGGATTTGCAAAGCCTGCGCCATGCCCGTCATCAACGGCTCAAGGATCGGTTGAAGGGCAGCGACGATGACAATGACTTCAACGATCTGTTCGCGCCGGCGCTGCGCCAGGAGTTCGAATTCATGGCCGTGACCGACGTGGCCAAGCGGGAAATCGCCGCGATCTATCGTTGCGACTTGAACCTGATGATCTCCGAAGTGGAGATCGAGTTGCTGGTCGAGCACTTCAAGCTGCCGCGCAGCTTGCTGCATTGGTGCCCGCTGATGGTGGACCTGCCCACCCATGCGCCTGCGCCGTTCGAAGACCGGGCGCACTTTATTCACATCGGCAATTTTCGCCATGCCCCCAATTGGGATGCGGTGCTCTGGTTGAAAACCACCATTTGGCCAATGATTCGCCAGCAATTACCCGCTGCACAGCTGCACATCTACGGCGCCTACACACCGCCCAAGGCCACCGCGCTGCATAACGCGGCACAGGGGTTTCATGTGATGAACTGGGCTGAAGACGCCTTGCAAGTGATGTCGGCGGCGCGGGTGTGCATGGCGCCGTTGCGTTTTGGCGCGGGCATCAAAGGCAAGATTGTCGATGCAATGCTCTGTGGCACGCCAAATGTCACCACGCCCGTCGGCGCCGAAGCCATGCACTCAGGCGAACCCTGGCCGGGGGCGATCACCCGCACTGCCCGGTCCTTTGCCGACAGTGCCGTTGAGCTTTACCAGGACAAGGCGCAGTGGCTCAGCGCCCAGGCCCTGGGCCTGGACTTGCTGGCGAGTCGTTATCAGCCACGTATTCATGGCCCGGCACTGATCGCACGGCTCGAGGATTGCCGCCGACACCTGACGGCCATCAGAAGAGACAACTTTACCGGCAGTATGCTGCGTCATCATCAGCACAAGAGTACCCAATACATGGCGCAATGGATTGAAGCCAAGAATCGCCACAAGGCAGATGGCTGACAGCAAAAGACATTTCTTGCATCAAGCCTTGGTTGGTTGCAGCCGTTGAACATGGTTATAAATGGCTGCCATTATTATTCTCCACCCCAAGGCAGGGGTGGAATAAACCACAAGGAATGACAATGACACAATCTGAAAGAGGGGCTCTGGACACCAACAGATGGATGAGTAACTGCCTCGAAATCGAACGCCTGAAACTGACTGACATTGTCTGGCCAGGCGCCCATAACGCCGGCATGGACAAACAAGCCCCCAACTACGAAGTCGTCGTCGGCAACTGGACCACTTGCCAAAACGATTCGTTTGCCTGGCAATTGTCAAAAGGCGCGCGGGTGTTTGATATTCGACTTGGCTATACCGAAGGTCTCGACCAACCAGTCTTCTACTTCCATCACAATGGTCACCAGTCCCATCGCACCCTCGATGAATTGATCGACGCAACAACAGCTTTCCTTGATCAGAATCCTGACGAGTTCATCGTGTTCGACTTTCATCAGTTGGGCGACGGCCAGAAGTATTTTGCCCATAAAAAGCTGAGTGACCTGCTGATAAGCCGTCTCGGACAACGCATCATCCCCCCTGGCGACGCCACTAAAACGGTGGCCGAGCTCATGCGCACCAGCACTCGACGCAGGGTGATATTGGCAGCACCTGTCGTCCGCGAACTGGACGATGATTATTTCTGGCCTTCCATCACCCACAAGTGGAGCGGAATGTCCTTTGCCGATACCCGGGACCTGAAGCGCCACATCTCCAGCACGCTGGCATCCGTACCTTTCACATCCTTCCTCTGGTCGTTGTCAGCCACCAGCTATGGCTTTTTGGGCGGGCCGCAGAAGATCAAGGACGAGATCAACGACTGGTTCAATCCAACACGCGACTGGGTCACACGCTGCAGCATCATCAACCTCGACTTCTTCGAAGAGTCCAACATCGTGCGTTATTGCTGGAGTGCCACGAGCATGAAGGCCGTTTATGGCAGCGCCCTGTTGTCGCGACCTCTATCCACATAACGCCCTGGCCTATTCGCCCCTGAAAGAGGCATGATCGAGGTGCGATAACAATAAAAGCGTCCCGACATGAGCCGAGCCACCCGCGTTACCGACCCTTCCTATGAACTGATGGACGACCATAACGGGTTGTCCATCATCTATCGCCAGCACGGATTCCCGTGTCCCCTGGTGCGCTGGCATTTTCACAAGGAGTACGAGCTGCACCTGATCGTCGCCAGTTCAGGCAAGGTGTTCATCGGCGACTACATCGGTAACTTCCACCCGCAAACCCTGTTCCTCACCGGCCCCAACCTGCCCCATAACTGGATCAGCCAGGTGGCCGAAGATGAAGTGGTGCCCAAGCGCGACATGCTGGTCAACTTCACCGACGAGTTGTTCGACAGTGGCTATCAGGTATTTGCCGAGCTCAAGACCCTGGCGCCCCTGCTGGAGCGCGCACAGTACGGCATCGAGTTTCGCTGCAAGCACACGATCGGCAAGGCGATGGAGCTGATGCAGCGCATCGCCGATACCCAGGGCGTGACCCGCCTCGGGCACTTTTTCATTCTGCTGGAACTGCTGGCCGCTTCTGACGATTACCAGTTGCTGTCCGGCGCTACGACGCCGCAGCTGGCCGACGAGCACAGCATCGACCGCACCAACCGTGCGGTGGATTACATCTTCGCCCACTACGCCCGCGAGTTGCCGCTGGAGGAAGTTGCCGGGCATCTTGGCATGAAGCCGACCTACTTCAGTCGAGTGTTCAAGCAGGCCACCGGGCGCTGCTTCATCGAGTTCGTCAATCGGCTGCGCATCAGCAAGTCCTGTGAGCTGCTGGCCGATGGCGACAAACCCGTGACCGATGTCTGCTTCGAATCGGGCTTCAACAATATTTCCAACTTCAACCGGCGTTTTCAGCAGCTAAAGGGCATGACCCCTTCGCATTATCGGCGGTTGGTGGTGCAGCGGTTGACTGAGCAGAATCACGGATAGCGCAAAGATCAAAAGATCGCAGCCTTCGGCAGCTCCTACATTGGAATGCATTCCCCTGTAGGAGCTGCCGCAGGCTGCGATCTTTGCTTTTGCAGGTGCAAAATAGTACCAATCCAAGTGCGATGGATGATTTGTCTCGCCCGCCATTCAAGGCTGTAATCGCTGCACATTCTTCCAACCTTCGGAAGACACAAAAACAATAACTGTCCTTCTGTGGCCCTCCGGGTGCAGAAAAGGAGTGCACGATGCAACCTTCTGTAAAAGCCCTGCTCGCCCTCACCTGCATGACCCTCAGCAGCGTCAGCCTTGGCGCCCAGACCCTGACCATCGCCACCGTCAACAACAGCGACATGATTCGCATGCAAAAGCTGTCGAAAACTTTCGAGGCCGAGCATCCGGACATCAAGCTCAACTGGGTGGTGCTCGAGGAAAACGTCCTGCGTCAGCGCCTGACCACCGACATCGCGACCGAGGGTGGGCAGTTCGACGTGCTGACCATCGGCATGTACGAAGCGGCGCTGTGGGGCGCCAAGGGCTGGCTGGAACCCATGAAGGACTTGCCCGCCACTTACGATCTGGAGGATGTGTTTCCATCCGTGCGCGAAGGATTGTCGGTGAAAGGTTCGCTGTATGCCTTGCCGTTCTACGCTGAAAGCTCGATCACCTATTACCGCACCGACCTGTTCAAGGACGCCGGCCTGACCATGCCCGAGCGCCCGACCTGGACTCAGATAGCCGAGTTCGCCGCCAAACTCACCCACAAGGACAAAGAACAGTACGGCATCTGCCTGCGCGGCAAGGCCGGCTGGGGCGAGAACATGGCCCTGATCACCACCGTGGCGAATGCCTATGGTGCGCGCTGGTTCGACGAGCAGTGGAAGCCGGAATTCAGCGGCCCTGAATGGAAAAATGCGCTGAACTTCTACGTCGACACCATGCAGAAATCCGGCCCGCCGGGTGCGTCGAGCAACGGTTTCAACGAAAACCTGGCGCTGTTCAACAGCGGCAAGTGCGCGATCTGGGTCGATGCCAGCGTCGCCGGCTCGTTCGTCACCGACAAGACCCAGAGCAAGGTCAGCGACCACGTCGGTTTCACCTACGCGCCCCATGAGGTCACCGACAAAGGCTCGGCCTGGCTGTATTCCTGGGCACTGGCGATCCCCACCAGTTCCAAGGCCAAGGAGGCGGCAAAGACCTTCAGTGCGTGGGCCACTTCGAAGGAATACGGGGCACTGGTCGCGGAAAAAGACGGCATCGCCAACGTGCCGCCAGGCACTCGTGCGTCTACTTACAGCGAGGCCTACCTGAGCGCCGCGCCCTTTGCCAAGGTCACGCTGGAATCGCTCAAGGCGGCGGACCCGGGCAAGCCGACCCTGAAACCGGTGCCCTACATCGGCATTCAGTTGGTGACCATCCCGGAGTTCCAGGGCATCGGCACCCAGGTGGGCAAAGCGTTCTCGGCGGCGCTGATCGGCCAGACCACCGTTGACCAGGCGCTGGCCGCGGCCCAGCAAACCACTGAACGCGAGATGAAGCGCGCCGGTTATCCTAAATAACCCCGTATTCAATGTGGGAGCGGGCTTGCTCGCGAAGAGGCCGTTACATCCGATGCATCTTCAGCGTCTGGAATGTTGCTTTCGCGAGCAAGCCCGCTCCCACAGTTGATCTTCATATGCCTGCCATAAATCGGTTGTGATCACCATGAATACGTCTACTGCCAAAGCTCACATGGAAATACCTCAGCCACTGCGCAAAAGCCGGCTGGCAAACCCCGGCTGGTTCCTGGTCAGCCCTTCGGTAGCGTTGCTGCTGTTGTGGATGATCGTGCCGCTGGGCATGACCCTGTACTTTTCGCTGATTCGCTACAACCTGCTCAATCCAGGTGAAAACGAGTTCGTCGGGCTGGAAAACTTCAGCTACTTCCTGACCGACTCGGGCTTCATGCCCGGGGCTACCAATACCTTGCTGCTAGTGGGCAGCGTGCTGCTGATCAGTGTGGTGCTCGGCGTGTTGATCAGTGCCCTGCTGGAGTCCAGTGAGTTTCTCGGTCGCGGCATCGTGCGGGTCATGCTGATCTCGCCGTTTTTCATCATGCCCACGGTCGGCGCGCTGATCTGGAAGAACCTGATCTTCCATCCGGTGTCGGGAATTCTCGCCTACGTCTGGAAGCTGTTTGGCGCGCAACCGGTGGACTGGCTGGCGCACTACCCACTGCTGTCGATCATCATCATTGTCGCGTGGCAATGGCTGCCCTTCGCGATCCTGATCCTGATGACGGCAATGCAGTCCCTCGACCAGGAACAAAAGGAAGCCGCGCGCCTCGATGGCGCCGGGCCGATCGCGATCTTCTGGCACCTGACCCTGCCGCACCTGGCGCGACCGATCGCGGTGGTGGTGATGATCGAAACCATCTTCCTGCTCTCGGTGTTCGCCGAAATCTTCACCACCACCAACGGCGGCCCCGGCTACGCCTCGACCAACCTCGCCTACCTGATCTACAACCAGGCGCTGGTGCAGTTCGACGTCGGCATGGCGTCCGCAGGCGGTTTGATCGCCGTGGTGATCGCCAACATCGCGGCCATCGTCCTGATCCGGATGATCGGCAAAAACCTGACTGACAAAGCCTGAGGCCCGCGCCATGACCCTTCAACAATCCCGTCGCCTGCAAAGCCTGCTGCTGGGCACCCTGGCCTGGGCCATCGCGATCCTGGTCTTCTTCCCGATCTTCTGGATGGTGCTGACCAGTTTCAAGACTGAAATCGATGCCTTTGCCACGCCGCCGCAGTTCATCTTCACCCCGACCCTGGAGAACTACCTGCACATCAACGAGCGCAGCGACTACTTCAGTTTCGCCTGGAACTCGGTGGTGATTTCCTTCAGCGCCACGGCCCTGTGCCTCTTGATCGCGGTGCCGGCGGCGTACTCCATGGCGTTCTACGAAACCCAGCGCACCAAGGGCACGCTGCTGTGGATGCTCTCCACCAAGATGCTGCCACCGGTGGGCGTGCTGATGCCGATCTACCTGCTGGCCAAGAGTTTCGGCCTGCTCGATACGCGCATCGCGCTGATCGTGATCTACACCCTGATCAACCTGCCGATCGTGGTCTGGATGGTTTACACCTACTTCAAGGACATCCCCAGGGACATCCTCGAAGCCGCTCGACTGGATGGCGCAACGCTGGCGCAGGAAATGCTCCGGGTCCTGCTGCCGATCGCCAAGGGTGGCCTGGCCTCGACCGTGCTGCTGTCGCTGATCCTGTGCTGGAACGAGGCCTTCTGGTCGCTGAACCTGACCTCCTCGAAAGCCGCGCCCCTGACCGCGTTGATCGCCTCGTACTCAAGTCCCGAAGGCTTGTTCTGGGCCAAGTTGTCGGCGGTGTCGACCCTGGCCTGTGCACCGATCCTGATCTTCGGCTGGATCAGCCAGAAACAATTGGTCCGCGGGCTGTCGTTTGGCGCCGTGAAATAACGCGATTTGCCGGCCCCACGCGATCCCCTGTAGGAGCGAGCTTGCTCGCGATGGGCGTGAACGATGACGCGCGCTGCCTGAAAGAACTCATTGTCTGGATGTTTTTCGCGAGCAAGCTCGCTCCTACAGAAAACCGTCCGGTGTAACGAATAACAACAATCGGAGGCCCATGATCATGGCCAACCTGAAAATCAAGAATCTGCAAAAAGGTTTCGAAGGCTTTTCCATCATCAAGGGCATCGACCTTGAAGTGAACGACAAGGAATTCGTGGTATTCGTCGGCCCGTCAGGTTGCGGCAAGTCCACCCTGCTGCGCCTGATCGCGGGGCTGGAGGAAGTCAGCGGCGGCACCATCGAACTCGACGGCCGCGACATCACTGAAGTCAGCCCGGCCAAACGCGACCTGGCGATGGTGTTCCAGACCTACGCCCTGTACCCGCACATGAGCGTGCGCAAGAACATGTCGTTTGCCCTCGACCTGGCCGGAGTGCCAAAAGCCGAGGTCGAGAAAAAAGTCGGTGAGGCGGCGCGCATCCTTGAACTCGGGCCGATGCTCGAACGCAAGCCCAAGCAACTGTCCGGCGGACAACGTCAGCGCGTGGCGATTGGCCGGGCGATCGTGCGTAACCCGAAGATTTTCCTGTTCGACGAGCCCCTGTCCAACCTCGACGCCGCACTGCGGGTGCAGATGCGCCTGGAACTGCTGCGCCTGCACAAGGACCTGCAAGCGACGATGATCTACGTGACCCACGACCAGGTCGAAGCGATGACCATGGCCGACAAAGTCGTGGTGCTCAACGGCGGCAAGATTGAACAGGTCGGCTCGCCACTGGACCTCTATCACCAGCCGGCCAACCTGTTTGTCGCAGGCTTTCTCGGCACACCGAAAATGGGCTTCCTCAAGGGCCAGGTCAGCCGGGTCGACGGCCAGGGCTGCGAAGTACAACTGGACGCCGGCACCCGCATCAGCCTGCCGCTCAGCGGCGCCAGCCTGACGGTCGGCGGCGCAGTCACCCTGGGCATTCGCCCGGAACATCTGCAACTGGCCACGCCCGGCGACTGCGCGCTGCAAGTCACCGCCGACGTCAGCGAACGCCTGGGCAGCGACACCTTCTGCCACGTGCGCACCGCGTCCGGCGAAGCGCTGACGATGCGCGTTCGCGGCGACCTGGCCAGCCGCTATGGCGAGACCCTGAGCCTGCACCTGGACGCCAGCCACTGCCATTTGTTCGATGCCGACGGCGTGGCGCTGACCCGCCCGTTGCGCATCGCCGCCTGACTCAGAGAGCCTGTGATGAAACTCGATAAAAACCACCTGCAGCGCCTCGCCCCCGAGGTGGTCCTGCCCGCCTACGCCCTGAGTGACACCCGCCAGGGCATTGCGCACATCGGCGTCGGCGGTTTCCACCGCGCCCACCAGGCGTATTACACCGATGCGTTGATGAACACCGGCATTGGCCTGGACTGGGCCATCTGCGGCATCGGCTTGCGCAGCGAAGATCGTCGCGCCCGGGATGACCTGCGGGAACAGGATTACCTGTTCACCCTGTTCGAACTCGGCGACAGCGACGACACCCAAGTGCGCGTCATCGGTGCGATCCGCGACATGCTGCTGGCCGAAGACGATGCCCAGGCGCTGATCGACAAACTCGCCAGCCCCGAGATCCGCATCGTTTCGCTGACCATCACTGAAGGCGGCTACTGTATCGATGACAGCAACGGCGAGTTCATGGCCCACCTGCCGCCGATCCAGCACGATCTGGCGCACCCGAATGCGCCGACAACCGTGTTCGGCTTCCTGTGCGCCGCGCTGGCCAAACGCCGCGCGGCAGGCACACCGGCCTTCACCTTGATGTCCTGCGATAACCTGCCGCACAACGGCGCGGTCACCCGCAAGGCCCTGCTGGCCTTCGCTGCCCTGCGCGATTGCGATCTGCGCGACTGGATCGAGGGCTACGTGAGCTTCCCCAACGCCATGGTCGATCGCATCACGCCGATGACCAGCACCCAACACCGCCTGCAACTGGCCGACCAACACGGAGTGGACGACGCCTGGCCGGTGGTCTGCGAACCGTTCGTGCAGTGGGTGCTGGAGGACAAGTTCGTCAACGGTCGCCCGGCCTGGGAAAAGGTCGGTGTGCAGTTCACCGACGACGTCACGCCCTATGAAGAGATGAAGATCAAGCTGCTCAACGGCAGTCACCTGGCCCTGACCTATCTGGGTTTTCTCAAGGGTTACCGCTTCGTCCACGAGACCATGAATGACCCGCTGTTCGTGCGCTACATGCGTGCCTACATGGACCTGGACGTCACACCGCAACTGTCGCCGGTGCCGGGCATCGACCTGACCGAGTACAAGAACACCCTGGTGGCGCGCTTCTCCAACCAGGCGATTGCCGATCAACTGGAGCGCGTGTGTTCGGACGGCTCGTCGAAGTTTGCCAAATTCACCGTGCCGACCATCAACCGCTTGCTGGCCGATGGCCGGGACACCCGGCGAGCGGCGCTGGTGGTGGCGGCGTGGGCCTTGTATCTGAAGGGGGTGGATGAGAATGGCGATACCTACGCCATTGCGGACCCGCGGGCGGCGTTCTGTCAGGCGCTGGTGGTGGATGATGTATTGATTACCCAACGATTGTTGGCGGTTGAGGAGATTTTTGGTAAGGCGATTCCGCGCTCGCCGGAGTTTGTGGCGGCGTTTGAGTGGTGTTGCAACAGTTTGCGCGAGGTTGGGGTGACGCGGACGTTGGAGCGGATTTTGGCGTGATGTCGGTGGTGTAGCCATTGCCGTCTTCGCGAGCAAGCCCGCTCCCACATTATTTGTGTCCGCTGAAGATCTCCTGTGGGAGCGGGCTTGCTCGCGAATGACTTCACCGAAATCGACCTGACACACCAAGGACCTGCCATGGCAAACCAACAATTATTCCTCGGCATCGACTGCGGCACCCAAGGCACCAAAGCCATCATCCTCGATGCGCTCAGCGGCCAGGTGCTGGGCCAGGGTGCCGCCGCGCATGAACTGATCAGCGGCGCCAACGGTCGTCGCGAACAGGACACGGCGCAGTGGCTGGACGCATTCACCCTCGCCACCCGTCGTGCGTTGCTGGCGGCGCAGGTCGACGGCCAGGACATCCTCGGCATCGGCGTTTCCGGCCAGCAACATGGCCTGGTACTGCTCGACGATCAAGGCCAGGCCCTGCGCCCGGCCAAGCTCTGGTGCGACACCGAAACCACAGCAGAGAACGATCGACTGCTCAAGCATCTGGGCGGCGAAAAAGGCTCGCTGGAACGCCTCGGCGTGGTCATTGCGCCGGGCTACACGGTGTCAAAATTGCTCTGGACCAAAGAGCAGCACCCCGAGGTATTTGCCCGAATCGCACACATTCTGCTGCCCCACGACTACCTGAATTTCTGGCTCACCGGTCGCCGTTGCAGCGAGTACGGCGATGCCTCGGGCACCGGCTATTTCAATGTGCGCACCCGCCAGTGGGATTTGCAGCTGCTGCGCGACATCGATCCCACCGGGCGTCTGCAAGCCGCGCTGCCGGAACTGATCGATGCCCACCACGCGGTGGGCACGGTGGTGCCGGGGATCGCCGAACACCTGGGCATCAACCCGCATGCGCTGGTATCCAGCGGCGGTGGCGACAACATGATGGGCGCCATCGGCACCGGCAACATCAAGCCTGGCGCCATCACCATGAGCCTCGGATCGTCCGGCACGGTGTATGCCTACGCCGAGCAACCGAAGATCAGCCCGGACACGACCGTCGCTACGTTCTGTTCCTCCAGCGGCGGTTGGTTGCCGTTGATCTGCACCATGAACCTGACAAACGCCACCACGGCTGTTCGCGAGCTGCTCGAACTGGATATCGAAACTTTCAACGCCCTCGTTGCCCAGGCCCCCATTGGCGCCGAAGGGGTCAGCATGCTGCCGTTCCTCAACGGCGAACGTGTCCCCGCGCTGCCCCACGCCACCGGTAGCGTGCTGGGCCTGACCATGGGCAACCTGACAAGGGCCAATCTGTGTCGCGCCGTGGTCGAGGGCACGACCTTCGGTTTGCGTCATGGGCTGGACCTGCTGCACCACAATGGCTTACAAAGCCTGCGCATCAGCCTGATCGGTGGCGGCTCGAAAAGCGCGGTGTGGCGGCAGATCGTCGCCGACACCCTGAACATGCCCGTCGTCTGCCCCGAGCAAAGCGAAGCCGCCGCCCTGGGCGCGGCGATCCAGGCGGCGTGGTGCACGTCCTCGGCAAACGGGCATGAGGACAGTCTGGCGGATCTGTGCGAACGCTGCGTGAGGCTCGATCCGGCCAGTGAAACCTGGCCCATTGCAGAAAACGTGGCCGCCTCCCAGTTGGCCTACGAACGCTATCAACGGCATGTCGCAACCCTTTAAAGAGCGAGCAACTATGTATCTGGTGTGTGGCGAAGCGCTGTTCGATTTCTTCAGTGAAAACGAGGTCAGCGGCCTGGCTTCAAAAGTGAATTTCAAGGCAATTGCCGGCGGCTCGCCGTTCAACGTTGCGGTGGGTTTGTGCCGCCTGGGCGTGGACGCTGCGCTGTTTGCCGGGTTGTCCACCGACTACCTCGGCCGGCGTTTGCTCCAGGTGCTGGAGGAGGAAGGCGTATGCACGGACTATCTGGTGGATTTCGCCGCACCGACCACCCTGGCGATGGTCGCCGTGGGGGCCAATGGCTCGCCGCACTACAGTTTCCGCGGCGAAGGCTGCGCCGATCGACAACTTCAGCCCGGGCACTTGCCGGCGTTGGGACCTGAAGTGCGGGGTTTGCACATCGGTTCGTTTTCCCTGATGGTGCAACCGATCGGCGACACGCTGCTGGAGCTGGTACGCCGGGAAAGCGGCAAGCGCCTGATCAGCCTTGATCCGAACGTGCGGCTCAACCCTGAGCCGAACATCGAGCTGTGGCGTTCGCGGGTGGCCACCCTGGTCGAACATGCCGACCTGATCAAGGTCAGTGATGAGGACCTGAGCCTGCTGTACCCCGAACAGGACCCGGCGCGGGTGATCGAGGGCTGGTTGCAACACCGCTGCCAACTGGTGTTCCTCACCCGCGGTGGCGAAGGTGCGACGGTGTTCAGTCGGGTCCATGGTTCGTGGTCGGTGCCGGCCTGTGCCGTGAAGATTGCCGACACCGTGGGTGCCGGCGATACCTTCCAGGCCGCGTTGATTGCCTGGTTGACCGAGCAGCGGCTGGACTCGGTCGAGGGGGTGCGGCAATTGAGTCGCCAGCAGATCGAGGCGATGCTGAGGTTTGCGGTGCAGGCGGCGGCATTGACATGCAGCAAGACAGGGCCGGATTTGCCATATCGGCATCAGCTGGATTTGCATTGAATGTGACGGCCCCTTCGCGAGCAAGCCCGCTCCCACAATGGATATCGGTGGACACGAATTTTGTGTTCAACACCGATCCAGTGTGGGAGCGGGCTTGCTCGCGAAAGCGGTATACCTCACACCGCCAAACTCAAGGTCACAACACCGAGAAGTTGTAGCTGACGATCAACCGCGTCTCGTCCACATCCCGGGCGTACTGCGCGTAATTGCTGCGATACGTCGCATTGCGCAACCGCAGGCTGACATCCTTGAACGTCCCGCCCTGCACCACATACTTGAGCTCGCTGTCGCGCTCCCACTCCTTGCCTTCCTGATCGCTACCCGGCACCTTGATGTGATCTCCGTTGACATAGCGGGTCAGGAACGTCAGGCCGTTGAGGCCGATTGCCTTGAAGTCATAGTCGTAGCGCAACTGCCATGAGCGTTCCTGCGCCGCGGCGAAGTCGTTGACCTGCACGTAGTTGACCAGGTACGGATTGCTGCCATCCAGGTACGGCATCGAGTTATCGCCGTTCATGCGCTGCCAGCCAGCGCTGAACGTATGGCCGCTGATGGCGTAGGCGAGCAAGGTGCTCAGGGCGCGGTTGTCGATGGAACCGGCGCGGGCCTCTCCGCTGTCGGCACTCTTGAGCAAACGCAGATCGGCCTTGAGCACGCCGCCACCCAGCGGCTGGTTGGCCAGCAAGCCGAGGAAGTGCTGTCGGTAGATGTCTTCCAGTTCGGCATAGTGGTACTGCCCCGTCAGCCGATCGTTGATCTTGTAGTCGAAGCCGTACATGTCGAAATGATCGGCGGTGATGTTGCAGGCATAACGCTTGTTCTTGCAGTGCACGCGAATGTCCTGGGAATCAGTGGAGTCCCGGGCGGTGTACTTGTCCAGGCGGGCGGCCATGACATTCAGGTCCTTCACTTCCCTGGACGTGAGCATCGCGCCATTGATCATCGTCGGCAGCAGGCGGCCATCGTTGTACTTGAGCAGCGGCACATCCGGCAGCAGCGCGCCGTACTTCAGTACGCTCTGCGACACGCGCACCTTGGCGGTCAGGCCGAGCTTGGTGTATTCGTCCGCCGAACCCCGCGGGTTACTGCCGCTGGACGGCAGCAGGCCGCTGTTACTGCTGTCGGGACTGGAGTCGAGCTTGAACCCCGCCATGCCCAATGCATCGACACCAAAACCCAGTGTGCCTTCGGTGAACCCCGATTGCAGATTGAGAATGAAACCCTGGGCCGACTCTTCGCGTTTGGACGCGCCCTGCTCGTTGGAGGTGTGGCCGTCACGGAAGTCGCGGTTGAAATACACCGTGCGTGATTCGATTTTCGCGCTGGTGTCGTCGATAAAGCCGCTCGCCTGGGCCGGCCCGGCAAAACCGGCGCACAGCACCAGGGCGCCGAAGCCGAATGACTGGCGCGCGAAGATGAACGTAAAGGGGGGACGCATTAAAAAGCTCCAACAATGCAGCGTTTGCGCCAGGGCGCAATCAGCCAGAAATAGCCTTCATCCGGTCAGGTAACAGACCGGATGAAGTGAAACGCGGGGTGAACGACAATGATGGCAGAACGCTTTTTCTTGCAGCAGACGACTTTAGTCTGAAAAGTGACCGTATTGTTTTTCGCCGAACGGTAGTGGTTTGACGACAGGCGGCATTCAACTGGCGTTAACCAATGCTTAATCGCGCAGTCCAACACTCTACTGGACCGCACGCCCTCAGAGTCCTCTGACGCCCAGTGCGGCAGGCTCGACGATACGTCGAGCTCACTTGCACCTGCACTGGAGATAACCCCATGAACTCGCGCGCCCTGCTCGTTTCAATCGCCCTTGTCTGTGCCTCATCGACCGGCATTGCCCAGGCCAATGACCCCGCCACACAAAACGTGCCCTCCTATCACTACGGCATGCCGTTGCACGTGGGCAAAGTGATTGCGCTGAGCGAACCCACGACCCTGGACTGCGAAGTGATTACGGCGACGATGAAGTACATCGACTCACAATCGGGCCAGCCTGCAGAAGTCGCCTACCGAAAACTGTCTGACGCTTGCAGTTATCAGAACTGAAGGAAAATTCTGATTTAACGCCTTGCGGTACTCGTGGGGAATTTCAGGCGCTATGCTCAGGCGCTTCCTCACTGCCGCAAGGATTCGCCATGCAGTTGTCGTTTCGTACGTTATCGACATCAACCGCCGCTTTGTGTTTGCTGCTGGCACTGGCCTGGGGCGTCATGCCCGACTGGCTGCTGGCCACCTGGGATATTGAATACTCGCCGACCGCAGGCCTCATTGCACGACGCATAGCGGTGCTGTTCGCAGCGTTAGGCGTGATGTTCTATCTGGTGCGCAACCAGGCGCCCTCCGCGGCTCGCCAGGCATTGGCCATTGGCTTTGTGGTGGGCTGCTGGGGGCTGGCGATACTGGGTTTCGGCGAATGGCTCAATGGCCATGCCGGTCCGGGTATCCTGCTGGCAGTCGGGGTTGAACTGGCGCTGGGCCTGGCGTTTTTCCAGACCCGGCGCGAATCGGCAGAATTTGAAACAACTGCTTAAAGTGCTTTACGCATGCCCTGGCTATGCCCGGGTTCCGTGTAGTGGTTTTGGAGATCGGAACGCAGAACGGCGATCAGTTCGTTGATTTCCCGACAGCCATTGAGTTGCTGGGCGTCGATACCGGTTTTCAAAAGATCGAGTTGATCGGTTTCACCATCGGCAAACACTTTTACAGTCATGGACAAGTCCGGCGACAGCGTGCATTGACAGCGTTTTGGTAGAAAACTGCTTTCAATGATATTGCGAAGTTCCAAGGCAGAAAGAAACATGGCGACCCTCTCCGTTGTGAGACTGCCAATTAACTATCGACACTGACTCATATGGAATCCCGGTCAGCTTGAGAACAGCTACAGCATAAAACATGCCCTGAATTTCGCTGTGCAGCTCATCGGTAAATCAAGGGCTTATTGTAAGGTCTCGTAAAAATGGTCGTGCAATCTGCAAAAACGGCTTGTGCCAGTCCTGCAATTTGCACGCTGGGCGAAGGATTTGCATTGACCGCCGGCGCCGTCGAGAATGGCCGCCAGCCGATCCAGTATCCGCTCACCCCACACATTCGCAAGGAGGCATCATGGGTTCATCGACCATCAGTACCACCGTCGGGCTGATTGCCGTCACGCTGTCCGGCATCGTCCATGGGGCAAAACTCGAAGACGTCGCACCCTTCCCGAAACCGGACAGCGGTTTCACCCGCCAGGTCATCCACCTCACGCCACAAACCCGTGAAGACGACTTCCAGGTCGAGATCCTTGCCGGCAAGACCCTGGCAGTCGACTGCAATCGCCAGCGCCTGGGCGGCATTCTCGAAGAGAAGAACCTCGAAGGCTGGGGCTATCCGTTCTATCGCCTGGACAAAGTCATCGGCCCGATGAGCACCCTGATGGCCTGCCCCGATGGCAAGAGCACGCAGGCGTTCGTGCCGGTGGTCGGCGACGGTTTCATGCTGCGCTATAACAGCAAGCTGCCGATCGTGCTCTACGTGCCCAAGGACATCGAGGTGCGCTACCGGGTCTGGTCAGCCTCCAGCAAGGTCGATAAAGCCGTCGCGGAGTAGGCCTTACATGCATCAAGCAAGCGTGTCGCACAACGCGGCACGCTCGGCGACATGGCGCAAACTGTCGAAATTGATATTGGCGCCCGACTCGATGGCGATAAACGTCTGGCCACGGGTCTTGCTTCTCGCCACGTACTTCTTGATGCCAGCCACCGCCAATGCACCGGAAGGTTCGGCGATCGAGCGGGTATCGTCATAGATATTCTTGATTGCAGCGCAGAGCTCATCGTTGCTGACCGTCAGCACCTCATCGACGCAAAACCGGCACACTTCGAAACCATGGGCACCGATCTGGGCGACCGCCACCCCATCGGCGAAGGTGCCGACGTGGGGCAGGACGACACGTTGATCGGCCTCCAGCGCCGCTTTCAAGCAAGCGGAATGCTCCGACTCGACGCCGATGATGCGCACTTCTGGCCGCAGGTATTTGATGTACGCCGCGATGCCGGCGATCAGACCGCCACCACCCACCGGTACAAAAATCGCATCCAGCGGGCCCTGGTGCTGGCGCAGGATCTCCATGGCCACGGTGCCCTGCCCCGCAATCACATCCGGGTCGTCGAAGGGCGAAACAAAGGTCTTCCCCATTTTATCGGCCAGATCCAGCGCATAGGCCAGGGCAAACGGAAAACTCTCGCCGTGCAACAACGCCTGTGCGCCACGACTGCTCACTCCGAGCACCTTCAGCTCAGGTGTGGTGGCGGGCATCACTATCGTCGCTTCGATCCCCAGCTCACGCGCCGCCAACGCCACACCCTGGGCGTGATTGCCTGCCGAAGCCGTCACCACGCCCAGCGCCTGTTGCTCAGCACTCAATTGTACGAGCTTGTTGTAGGCACCCCGGATCTTGAAGGAAAAGGTCGGTTGCAAATCTTCGCGTTTAAGCAGGATCTGATTGCCCAAGGCTGCGGACAGCGCCGGAGCTGGTTGCAAGGGAGTGCGCACCGCCAGTTCATAGACCGGCGCGGCAAGGATTTTCTTGACGTAATGCTCAAGCAGGGTTTGTTGGGCGGGCACACTGGTCATGATCGTCTCCTGACATTGATCAGAGCCCCGAGACAGAAAATGAAAACCCGCCTCAAGGGCGGGTTGGGTGCTGCAGTCGTGAGCTAGCCCGCCAAATGAGGAATGGCGGTAATAATGCTTGGCTGGCAGCGCAATACGGTGGAAGTCATGTCCGGAAAATATCCGGGCGTGGATGGCAAGTCAATGGTTCGATTTCAAGATAGCCATCGCGAGCAAGCTCGCTCCCACACTTGATCTCGGTCGAATGTGGGAGCCATGCCTTTACTTCAATCCGACCCTGTACAGCCCACCATCCTCTTCATCGGTCAGTACATACAAAAACCCATCCGGGCCCTGTCGCACATCGCGGATGCGCTTGTCGAATTCGCCCAGCAAGCGCTCTTCGTGAACCACCTTGTCGCCGTCGAACTGCAGGCGAATCAGCTCCCGGGTGACCAGCGCGCCAATGAACGCGTTGTGCTGCCAGGCCTTGAAGCGGTCGCCGTCGTAGAAAGCCAGGCCGCTCAGGCCAGGGGATTTTTCCCAGACATGGTGCGGCCCGACGGTGCCTTCGGCGATCTTGCCGTTGGCTTCCGGGATTGGCTGACCCGAGTAATTGATGCCGTGGGTGGCCAGCGGCCAGCCGTAGTTCTTGCCACGCTCGATGATGTTGACCTCATCTCCGCCCTGCGGACCGTGTTCGTTTTCCCAGAGCGTGCCGGTCCAGGGGTTGAGCGCCGCCCCTTGCGGGTTACGCACGCCGTAGGCCCATATTTCCGGGCGCACCCCGGCTTGTCCGACAAATGGGTTGTCCTCGGGCACCTTGCCGTCCGGATAGATCCTGACGACCTTGCCCTGCAACTTGTCGAGGTCCTGAGCGGTGGGCCGGTCGTTGTTTTCCCCCAGGGTAATGAACAGATAGCCATCCCGGTCGAACACCAGCCGCGAACCAAAATGGTTGCCGACCGAGAGCTTGGGCTCCTGGCGGAAGATCACCCGGAAATCCTTCAGCGTCGTCAGGTCTTCGGACAACCGTCCGCGACCGACCGCGGTACCGGCCTTGTCACCCTGACCGCCACCTTCGGCATAGGACAGGTAGATCATCCGGTCTTGCTTGAAGTCGGGTGACAGCGCCACATCCAGCAAGCCGCCCTGCCCCTTGGCCCAGACCTTGGGCACGCCATTGAGTGGCGCCGACAATTTGCCCTCGGCCGTTACCACGCGCAGGTTGCCCGGACGTTCGGTGACCAGCATTCCCTGGCGATCAGGCAGAAAGGCCAATGACCAGGGATGCTCAAGTCCGGTCGCGATCGGCGTGAGCTCAAGGGTGCCCTGCTCGCTTTGCATGTCCCGGTCAGTCGCTGCCAGAACAGGCAGGCTGACGGCGAACATGGTGCTGGCGCAGAAAGTGGCCAGGAGGGTTTTACGCAACATGCACGATTCCTTTTGTCATGGGATACAGGCAGCTGCCTCTCTTTCAAGGGCTGCGGGGAGGTGGATTGGGGATGAACTTCGGGGCACTGGTGGGGGCCGAGCCTTGGGGGTAGCGATTGCCGATGCCACCGTTGTCGAGGGTGGGCGGACGTGGCACCGGCACGGTATTCGGCCCACGGATGGCCGGGGCACTGGGTTGCGTGCCCTGCATGCTGTTTGGATTGGCCCGGCGGATCGGGCTGTTGTAGGGATTATTGTTGGTGCTGCCCGGAAGGTTTTGCGCCACCTGCAACGGAGCGCCGGGCGAAGCGACGTCGGCCTGTGCCGCATGACCGAGTACGCCGCTCAATGCCAGCACGATAAGGCCAGGTACGTATCGATTCATGGGATGCCTCTCGACCTGTGCGTGAATACAGTCTTCGATAGCACGCTACGCCTGGGGTTCGGATTTGTTAACACAAACCTTGCCGGCAAGATGTAACACGAAGTTGATGCGCGGCCAGGACCGGGCCGCAGGCCGCTGAAACTTTTGCGCAGAGCCCAAGGTCACCTGATCATCACTTTCGGGAAGACGACCATGGCACGGGCAATCTGGAAAGGCGCGATCAGTTTCGGGCTGGTGCATATTCCTGTGGCGCTGGTCTCGGCGACGTCCTCCCAAGGGGTGGATTTTGACTGGCTCGACAGCCGCAGCATGGACCCGGTGGGCTATAAGCGCGTCAACAAGGTCACCGGCAAGGAAGTCACCAAGGAGCACATCGTCAAAGGCGTGCAGTACGAAAAAGGCCGATACGTGGTGCTCAGCGAAGAAGAAATTCGCTCGGCGCATCCCCTGTCGACCCAGACCATCGATATCTTTGCCTTTGTCGACGCCGAGCAGATCCCGCTGCAGAACATCGACACGCCCTATTATCTGGCACCGGACAAACGCGGAGGCAAAGTCTACGCCCTGTTACGCGAAACCCTGACCAAGACCAACAAAGTCGCGCTCGCCCGCGTGGTGCTGCATACCCGCCAGTACCTGGCGGCCTTGATGCCGCTGGAAAAGGCCATGGTCCTGGTCAAACTGCGCTGGCCGGCGGAGGTTCGCAGCCTGGACGAACTGGCATTGGGCCCCGATGTGACAAAGGCCGAGCTGGCCAAGGGCGAACTGGACATGGCCAAGCGCCTGGTGCAGGACATGAGTGTCGAGTGGTCGCCGGAGGATTACCGGGACGAATTCGAAGACAAGATCATGGCCCTGGTGGACAAGAAAGCCCATGAAGGCAAGATCGAGGATGTTGAAACGGCCACGGGCGAAGAGGAGCGCAAGACGGCGGATGTGATTGATTTGACCGAGTTGCTCAAGCGCAGCCTGGGGGGCAAGGGGGCGGCCAAGGCGCCTGCCAAGCCCAAGTCGACGACCAAGCCGGCGGCGAGGAAGAAAGTCAGCAAGTGATGTGTTGGATGTTCCTGCCTCTTCGCGAGCAAGCCCGCTCCTACAGGTTTTGCGTGCACCGCCAATCTCTGTAGGAGCGGGCTTGTCAGCGAAGGCGTCCTCAGATCACAACAAAAATCGCCAGCAACCCACCAAAAAACGCCCACTTCTGCAGGTAATACAGCTTGCGATTGCGCTTCTTCAACGCCTTGCCATGCAGGCGAACCTTGTAGATCTTGCCAAACAGCCGGTTGATCCCACCCGTCTTGTCCCCCGCCTCGTTCGGCGCACCGGCAGCCGACATGACATTGCGGCTGAACCAGCCATTGAACGCCGCCGCCCAGCGGTATTTCATCGGGCGTTCGACGTCGCAGAACAGGATGATGCGGTTCTGCTGGGTAGTGTTTTGCGCGTAATGAATAAACGTTTCGTCGAACATCACCGCCTCACCATCGCGCCAGTGATAGTTCTCGCCATCGACATTGATGTAGCAACCGGCATCATTGGGCGTTTCCAGGCCCAGGTGGTAACGATAGGAACCGGCATACGGATCGCGATGGCGAACCAGTTTCGACCCCGGCGGCAACTCGGCGAACATCGCCGCCTTGATCGAGCCGATGCCCTGCACCAGTTCGGTGGTGCGCGGGCAGAGTTTCATCGCCGACGGGTGGCTGTCGCCGTACCACTTGAGGTAGAAGCGCTTCCACCCGGTCTTGAAGAAGGAGTTGAAACCAACGTCGTCGTAATCGTTGGAGCGCTTGATTTCCCCCGCCTTCAGCAAATTCTGGCCTTCGGCGCGAATTTCTTCCCAGTGGGTCTGCAGCGGCGTCAGGTCGGGAAAATCCGCCGGGTTGAGAAACGGCTTGTTGGGGATCTTCGAGAACAGATAAAGGAAGCAATTGATTGGCGCCAGGAACGACGAGTGGTCGCTCAGTTGGCGCCCCAGTTTGTGGCGCACGCGACCGCGCAGGTGGACATACGCGATGGATACAAGGTAGACAGCGGCAATGATGAGTTTCACGGAAATCGTCACACGTCAGAGGTGAACAAACTGCGCCCCTTGGCGGCCAATGGCCTGTGGGGCTTGTGCAGCGTCTGAAAACCAAACAGCGGGCCCGATGACCCGTCCTTGAGCCGATGCCGACGTTCGGCATCAAGTGAAAGATGGCATTTTAGCCATCGTCTGTAACCAATTGTTAGCTTTCAAATGTGAAAATCTGTCCGTTGATACCGGCAATGCGTCGGTGCGGCCTTATTGCCCTATCGTTTAAAGAGCCAGACCAGTACAATCGCCGCCAAACTTTACGCGCCCCCCTTGGTTGATGACGGGAACGATCCCGGCCTCAGCGCACTTCGACTCGGGCCAAGCGCTCCATATGCTGCTGTCCACTTATTGCCAGATGGATCTTCCGCTTCTGACCGGGATGCATTTCCCGTGATCCGAATGACGGAAACGGGTACTGATTCGGTACTGCCGCAACCCTAGCTACTCTGAATGCTTCGCAGGAAAAACCTTTGATTTCTACAGCTAACATCACGATGCAGTTCGGCGCCAAGCCGCTATTCGAAAACGTGTCGGTCAAATTCGGCGCGGGCAACCGCTACGGTCTGATCGGCGCCAACGGTTGCGGCAAGTCGACCTTCATGAAAATCCTCGGTAGCGATCTCGATCCCTCCGGCGGCCAGGTCATGCTGGAACCGAACGTGCGCCTGGGTAAGTTGCGCCAGGACCAGTTCGCCTACGAAGAATTCACCGTAATCGACACCGTGATCATGGGTCACGAAGAGCTGTGGAAGGTCAAGGCCGAGCGCGATCGCATCTACTCGCTGCCGGAAATGACCGAAGAAGACGGCATGGCCGTGGCCGAGCTGGAAACCGAATTCGCCGAAATGGACGGTTACACCGCGGAGTCCCGTGCTGGCGAACTGTTGCTGGGCCTGGGTATCGGCATCGAGCAGCATTTCGGCCCGATGAGTGAAGTTTCCCCGGGCTGGAAACTGCGCGTATTGCTGGCTCAGGCGCTGTTCTCCGATCCGGAAGTGCTGTTGCTCGACGAACCGACCAACCACCTGGATATCAACACCATCCGCTGGCTGGAAAACGTTCTGACCCAGCGTTCCAGCTTGATGATCATCATCTCTCACGACCGTCACTTCCTGAACAGCGTATGCACCCACATGGCTGACCTGGATTACGGCGAGCTGCGCCTGTTCCCGGGCAACTACGACGAGTACATGACCGTGGCGACCCAGTCTCGCGAGCAGCTGCTGTCGGACAATGCCAAGAAGAAAGCGCAGATTTCGGAACTGCAATCGTTCGTCAGCCGCTTCTCGGCCAACGCCTCGAAAGCCAAGCAAGCCACTTCCCGCGCCAAGGCGATCGACAAGATCCAACTGGCCGAGGTCAAGCCTTCGAGCCGCGTGAGCCCGTTCATCCGTTTCGAGCAAAACAAGAAGCTGCACCGTCAGGCGGTCATCGTCGAGCGCATGGCCAAAGGCTTCGACGGCAAGCCACTGTTCAAGGACTTCAGCTTCCAGGTTGAAGCCGGCGAACGCGTGGCGATCATCGGCCCGAACGGTATCGGCAAGACCACCCTGCTGCGCACCCTGGTCAACGAACTGACCCCGGATGCCGGTAGCGTCAAGTGGACCGACGCCGCTGAGCTGGGCTACTACGCTCAGGATCACGCGCACGACTTCGAAGACGACGTGACTCTGTTCGACTGGATGGGTCAGTGGACCCAGGGCGAGCAGATGATTCGCGGTACTTTGGGTCGCATGCTGTTCTCCAACGACGAGATCCTCAAGTCGGTCAAGGTCATCTCCGGTGGTGAGCAAGGTCGCATGCTGTTCGGCAAACTGATCCTGCAAAAGCCAAACGTGCTGATCATGGACGAACCGACCAACCACCTGGACATGGAATCCATCGAAGCGCTGAACCTGGCGCTGGAAAACTACCCGGGCACGCTGATCTTCGTCAGCCACGACCGTGAATTCGTGTCGTCCCTGGCCACCCGCATCATCGAGTTGAGCCCGAACGGCGTGACTGACTTCAGCGGTACCTATGACGATTACCTGCGTAGCCAGGGTGTGGTGTTCTAAAAACTGCTATTAGCTGCAAGTGAAAAGCCCTGTCCACGTGACGGGGCTTTTTGCATTCAGGGTCAGTATTTGTTCAGGTGCCGAGTCCTTCGCGAGCAAGCCCGCTCCCACAGGGGGAATGCATTCCAAATGTGGGAGCGGGCTTGCTCGCGAAGAGGCCTTCAAGAACAGCGATAATTAGTTAGCCTGCTTCCTTTTATCCCACAGCCGCGCCATCATGCAGTTCTCCCTCCGCCGCCCGCGAACGAGCCCTCATGTCTGCGCAAGAACAGCCACCACAAAGCTCCATGGCGATCACCCTGCAGATCGTTTCCATCGTTTTCTATACCTTCATCGCCTTCATCTGCATCGGCCTGCCGATTGCGGTGTTGCCGGGGTATGTCCATGAGCAGCTCGGGTTCAGTGCCGTTATCGCCGGGTTGACCATTGGCTCGCAATACCTGGCCACCCTGCTCAGCCGGCCCATGGCCGGGCGCATGTCCGACAGTGTCGGGACCAAGCGCGCCATCATCTACGGCCTGACGGGGATCGTCTTGAGTGGCGGGCTGACCTTGTTGTCGACCTTGCTGCAAAGCTTTCCATTGATCAGCCTGTTGATCCTGATCGCCGGACGTTTGTTGCTGGGCATCGCCCAAGGGCTGATCGGGGTTGGCACGATCAGTTGGTGCATGGGCCAGGTAGGCGCCGAACATACCGCGCGCTCGATCTCGTGGAACGGCATCGCCTCCTATGGTGCGATTGCCATCGGGGCGCCGCTGGGGGTGGTGATGGTCGGGCAGCTGGGGTTTGCCAGCCTGGGTATCACCCTGTCGGTGCTGGCCCTGTTGGCTTTGCTGCTGATTCGCAACAAACCGTCGGTGCCAGTGGTACGCGGTGAACGGCTGCCGTTCTGGGCGGTGTTCGGGCGGATTGCGCCATTCGGTGCAAGCCTGAGCCTGGCCTCGATTGGCTACGGCACCCTCACCACCTTCATCACCCTGTATTACGTTAACCGGGGCTGGAGCGGCGCGGCGTACTGCCTGACGGTGTTTGGGGTGTGCTTCATCCTGGCGCGGCTGTGTTTCATTTCCAGCATCAGCCGTTTTGGCGGTTTCACCTCGGCCGTTGCCTGCATGTCCATCGAGACCGTCGGCCTGGTGCTGTTGTGGCTGGCGCCTTCGACCGGCTATGCCTTGATCGGTGCCGGCCTGACCGGTTTCGGTTTGTCGCTGGTGTATCCGGCCCTGGGCGTCGAGGCGATCAAGCAGGTGCCCAACTCCAGCCGAGGCGCCGGCCTGAGCGCTTATGCGGTGTTTTTCGACCTGGCGCTGGCGATTGCCGGACCGTTGATGGGCGCGGTGGCGCTGAACCTGGGGTACGCGTGGATCTTCTTCAGTGCGGCGTTGTTGTCGGTGTGTGCGCTGGGCTTGACCCTTTTGCTCAAGCACCGTGCAACGACCTGATTACTGATCGGCGGTCTGCATCCCCGCCCGCGTCGGTTTGCCCAAGGTACGAGAGAAGAAGCGCCCGGCTTCGGAGATCAGGCTACGGTGAATGTCCGCACGATCGACGCCCTCTGCATCGGTACACAGGGCCGGCATGATGACGATTTGTTCGTCATTGCACGGCGCCATGAACACGAAATGCCCGGCCCCGGCGAGCAGCTTGAAGTCCGGGGCGACGGGCAGCTTGCGCGCCAATGCAGCGGCGTTCTTGTCGGGGGCCACCAGCTGGTCGCCATCGCCGCTGTAAAGCAGGACCGGTACATGCACATCGGCCAGGGTATGACGGCCGAACTTCAGGCTCAGCGGCGCCATCAGCAACAGTGCATGGACCCGTGGGTCGGCCACCGGCTGCAAATCGCCGCGGTCGACGATCAGTTCACCCTGGGTATTGCAGGCATCACGGTCGTCCGGGCGCTCCTGGCAGTAACGGCGCAGACGATCCAGGTCCGGGGTCGCGCCGGACAGTATCAACGCCGTTTCGCCGCCGGCCGAGTAACCGATGACCCCGACCTGCTCGGCATTGACGAAGGGTGCCAGCATGGGATCGCCCAGCGTTGCGGTAATGGCTTCGGAGATCTGGATCGGCCGTCCGTACAGGTTGCTCAAGGTGCCGAGGCGGCTGTGGTCTTTGGAGTTGTCGCCCGGATGAATCACCGCCACCACCACAAAACCCTTGCGGGCCAGGGATGTGGCCAGGTCGTGCAGGGCCAGGGGAGTGCCAGTGTTGCCATGGGACAGCAGCAGCATCGGAAACCGGCCGATAGCGACTTTGGTGTCTTCGCCGGCTTCGACGTTGTACCCCTCAAGCAGGCTGGAATGTTCCTTGGCGCTTGAAGGATAGAAGGCAATGGCACGCATCGGTTGCAGGTCGAGCGGGTCGAGAAAGCTCAGTTCGTGATAACCGACGCTCCAGTGCGGATGCGGCGCAGGCGCGGCGTGCACTGAATTCAGGCTGGCGAGCAGGCAGATCAGTAAAGCTGCACAAAGACGCACCATGGGATGCCCCACCTTGTTACCGGAACAGAGACGTTAAGCCTCGACAGCATAACTCGGGCCACAATTTGCAACAGCCAGAAACAAAAAACTCCGCATCTGCCACTTGCGTGATCAGAATACAGAGTTTTATGGGAATTGCCTGCAGCGGCAATGGGTCTTAACGCAAGCCTTACGCGGCGGCGAACAATTGCTCGCTGATTTGCGCCTGGGCGTCGTTCATGGCTTTGCCACGCACTTCGTCACCGTAAGCCAGGCCGTGGGCACGGACGAATTCGATGTCGGTAATGCCGATGAAACCGAACAGGACCTTCAGGTAGTCTTCGTGGGCAACACCGGTTGCCTGGCCGGCGTGCAGGCCACCGGAAGTCGAAACGATCACGACTTTCTTGCCACCGCACAAGCCTTCAGGGCCGGCTTCGGTGTAGCGGAATGTCTGGCCGGCGACGGCGATGCGGTCGATCCAGGCTTTCAATTGGGTCGGGATGGTGAAGTTGTACATCGGCGCGGCAATCACCACGGCATCGGCGGCGAGGAACTCGGCCAGGGTCGAGGCGCTCAGCTCGGCTTCGTGCTGTTGGGCGGCGTTGCGCAGTTCAGCGGCGGTACCTGCTGCAACCAGGGTGGCCCCGGAAAAGTGGCTGATGGCGTCGGCAGCCAGGTCGCGGTAGGTCACTACGGCGGACGGCTCGGCGGCTTGCCAGGCTTTGACGACTTCGCCGCTCAGCAGACGGGAAGCCGAGTTGTCACCAAGAATGCTCGAATCGATATGCAGCAGTTTCATGTGGGATCTCCAGGTGAGGATCGCCGCCAGGGCGATCTGATGGAAACAATCCTACAGACGAAACCAATAGCTGATTAGACTGCAACAATGCGATAGTTTGTCCCACTGATAGAACGATCGAGAAAGTGCCATGCAAGACCTGAACGACCTCTATTACTTCGCCAAAGTCGTGGAGGCCGGTGGCTTCGCGGCCGCCGGGCGATTGCTGGGGATTCCCAAGTCGCGACTGTCACGGCGCATTGCTGAACTTGAGGAGCGCCTGGGTGCGCGGCTACTGCAACGCACCACCCGCCAGCTGAAACTCACCGCCGTCGGCGAACGTTATCTGCGCCACTGCCAGGCAATGCTGCTGGAAGCGGAAATGGCTGACGAAGCCGTGGCCAGCATGTCCAGTGAACCGCGCGGACGCTTGCGGGTTTCTTCCCCGGTCGGCCTGGCCCATGAAATGCTCCCGGGGGTGATCAGCAACTTTTTGGAAAAGTATCCTCAAGTGCAGCTGGAGGTCATGCTGGTCAATCGCCGCGTCGACCTGGTGACCGAAGGGGTGGACGTCGCGTTGCGCGTACGCGAGCCGGGTGATGAAGATCCGCTGCTGGTCACCCGCCGCCTGCGTCAGGCGCAGATGCTGATGGTCGCCAGCCCCGCGTTTCTCCAGGGACTGGACATCAATCACCCCGATGACCTGAAGAACCTGCCGGTGCTCGGCGCCCTCGAGCCCGATCGCCTGGTGCACATTGGCCTGGTCGATCGCCAGGGCAAGAAACACGAGCTGGCCCTTGAAGCGCGATTGGGCATCGACGACTTCATCGTGCGCAAGACCTGCACCCTCGCCGGCCAGGGGTTCACCACGTTGCCGATGATGTATTGCGAGCAGGAACTGGCCAATGGCTCACTGGTACAGTTACTGCCCGAGTGGTCGTTGCCCGGGGGCTGGTTGCAGGCGGTCTACCCTCACCGACGCGGGGTGATGCCGGCCGTGCGTGCCTGGCTCGACCATCTGATCGAAACCTTCAATGCCTGTGGGGACCGTTTGATATGAAGGCAGGACGCATGAACGAGGCCGACGTGGCGGCTTTCTGCCTGGCATTGCCGGGTGCGCGGGAAGACTACAAATGGGGTGGCGTGCGGGTGTTTTCGATTGCCGGTACCAAGATGTTCGCCTTGCAGAACCTGCGCGGCGACTCCTTGGCGTTCAAGGTCGACAAGGACCTGTTTCTCGGTCATTGCGACCGCCCGGGCATTCACCCGGCGCCCTATCTGGCGCGGGCCCAATGGATCATCATGGCCACGCCCTACCCGCTCGGCGCCGAGGAACTGCAAGGCTTGCTACGGCGCTCCCATCAGCTTGTCGTCAGTAAGTTGCCCAAGCGCACCCAGGTCGGGCTGTTGCTCTGATCAGAACAGTGAGAACAGCTGCGCGCCGAGGAACAGCCGGTCGATCCAGAACACCTGGTGCAGCAGCACGATGATCCAGAACACCCCTTGAAAGGACAGCTTGCGCGTCTTGTGTCGAAACACTTGCTGCGCGAGCAAGGCGCCCGGCCAGCCGCCAGCGAACTCCAGCGCATGCAGGACGTTTTCCGGGATACGCCTTTGATCGGCGCGCGCCTTGCGCTTGTCGCTCCAGTACAGCAGGAACGCCAGCACGCTGACGATGCAGTAGGCCGCCATGGGAATCAGCGAAACCCCCTGCAGCCATAACGACATCGAACCGAACAGCGGCAGCGCGCACAACATCGCCAACACCAGCAGTTTCAGGCGCAGATGGCGGATGCCTGCCCCGGATTGGCGTCCGGCGTCGTTGCGCGCGCGGGTATCGTTCATGGCTTGGCGGCGGTCCAGTCGACCCAACCGAACTGCCAGGTCGCCAGGATCAGCAAGCCGAATGCAATGCGGTACCAGGCAAACGCCGCATAGCTGTGGCTGGCGATGAACTTGAGCAAGCCCCTGACCGCAATCATCGCGAAAATGAACGCAGTGACGAAGCCGACCGCAAACACCGGGAAGTCAGACGGTACGAACAGGTCGCGGTACTTGTAGCCCGAGTACACCGCCGCGCCGACCATGGTCGGCATGGCCAGGAAGAAGGAAAACTCGGTAGCGGTCTTGCGCGACAGGCCGAACAACAGGCCGCCGATGATCGTCGAGCCGGAGCGCGAGGTACCCGGAATCATCGCCAGGCACTGGGCCAGGCCGACTTTCAGGGCGTCTTTCCAGGTCATGTCATCGACGCTTTCGGCATGCACTTCGTGCTGACGCTTTTCGGCCCACAACATGATGACCCCGCCCACCACCAAGGCCGTGGCCACCGTGATCGGGTTGAACAGGTAGTGGTGAATCAGGTCGGCGAAAATGACCCCCAGTACCACCGCCGGCAGGAACGCAATCAGCAGGTTGGCGGTAAAGCGCCGGGCACTTGGCTGCGTCGGCAGGCCGACGACCACGTCGAAGATCTTGCGGCGAAACTCCCACACCACCGCCAGGATGGCGCCGAGCTGGATAATGATGTTGAAAGCCATGGCCCGCTCGCCACCGAAGTCGAGCAAGTCGGCGACAATAATCTGGTGCCCGGTACTGGAAATGGGCAAGAACTCCGTCAGCCCTTCTACAACGCCAAGAATCAAAGCCTGAAAGGCCGTCCAAAGATCCATCAATCCCCCAAAAGGCCATGCGTCGACGCATGCCCCGTTAATTTATTCAAAGCCGTTTACTGTCATCAGCGTCGTTGAGTCCGCGCGCACAAGCCTACGCAAAAAACGTCGCGAGTTTCGTGAAAAATCAGTTTGATTTCAGGTTTTTGCGTGCGGGACGAAATCCTAGCAGACAAGTGCGCTTTACGCTGCCGTGCAGTCGGCATCGAAGGCACCCGCTGCTACAAGCCTCTCGGCCATAATCCGGTTACAATCGCGCCCCTCTTCGATTTCTCCAAGGAACCTGCATGTCCGGGCTTGAACTGTTTGCCGCCACCCTCGGCGTCATTGCCGTCTGGTTGACGGTCAAACAGAATCCCTGGTGCTGGCCGATCGGCCTGGTCATGGTGCTGATCTACAGCTGGATCTTTTACGAGGTCAAGCTGTATTCCGACATGCTGCTGCAAGTGATCTATGCCGGGCTGCAAGTTTACGGTTGGTGGCAGTGGACCCGCGCGGGCCAGGCCCATCACGGGCGCGAAGTCAGCCGACTGGACGCATCAGCGGTGGCGTCGGGGCTGGCCCTGGGCGCGCTCGGCAGTCTGTTGCTGGGCGCCGCCATGGCGCACTGGACCGATGCCGCGCAACCCTGGCTCGATGCTGCCCTCACGGCCTTCAGCCTGGTGGCTCAATGGTGGATGGCGCAAAAACGCCTGCAGTGCTGGCCGCTGTGGATCCTCCTGGACTGTGTGTTCGTCGGCCTGTTCCTTTATAAGGGGATGTACCTGACGGCTGCCCTGTATGGCCTGTTCACCCTGCTGGCCATACAAGGCTGGCGCACATGGCGCAGCGATCCGGTGTTGTGCCCATGAAGGTGTTGGTTTTGGCAGGACCTGAATCGAGCGGCAAAAGTTGGCTATCAAACGAGATTCACGCCAATTTCGGCGGCATACTGGTCGGCGAGTACGTTCGGCATTTCATCGAAAAAGAAGCCCGGGTAACCTGCTACGAAGACATCACACCAATAGCACTTGGCCAGCTGTCTTGGGAAGATCAGGCACGGGCCCAACAGCCGTCCCTGTTGATTCTCGATACGCATCTGTTGAGCAACATCCTTTGGAGCCGCACCTTGTTTGGCGCTTGCCCGGTGTGGATTGAGCAGGCATTGCAGGTACGGCACTACGACCTGCATCTGCTGCTGAGCCCGGAAACCGTGGCCTGGCACGACGATGGGCAGCGTTGCCAACCGCAGCTGGCAGAACGCCAGGCGTTTTTCCAGGCCAGCCGCCAGTGGCTTGACCTGCATCGCCAGCCTTACCAGATAGTCCAAGGTGACTGGCAACAGCGCAAGGACGCGGCATTCGAGGCTGTAACGCGCTTGCTCAAGGCCTGACAAGACGGCCACGCCCTGCCGGAAATGTCCATTCCTGAAACACCCTCCCCAGCGAAAACCCGCGAGCTAGAGCGATTCGAGCATTTTCACCAGAAAATGTTAAGCCACTGATACAACCTGCCTTAAACGCCCTCAGCGAGCAATGCCGCCAGCAAGGACGGCACTTTTGCGTGCTTCTGTCTCAGGGGCGTTACAAAGTGTTTTTCACCACCTCAACAGTTAAAGCCAAGCCACTGTTTTCAATAGAAAAGCAAAAACCGGCACAGCTTCTGCTCTCTTCCTTCGCAACGCTGATAAGGGCCAGCGTTCCACTTACAGAAGGAATTGCCGCCGTGGGGAAATTTCATAACAACATCCATAGTCTCCTGCTGGTCGGATGCGCTCTGAGTTCAATGGCTTGCCTGCCTGTCCAGGCGGACAACGGCATCATCATCATCAAACGCGATGTCCAGGTACGCAACGCAACGATCCCGCCGCTCGTTCCCGATCCCAACCCCACGACTGTCAACGCCAACCCGTCCAAACAGGTCCTCGCCCAAACCAACGAGTTGAGCGACGGGGACTTTGCCGGCGTCGCCAGTGGTGCAGGCATCTCCCGCCTGGTCACGCAAAACACCAACAACCTGGGCGGCAACATCAGCACCCAGAACCAGCTTTCAAACCTTCCCGCCGGGCGGTCGGGCAACTCCGGCAGCGGCATTGCCAACATGGTCAACTCCAACGTCCAGCAGGGCCTGGGTGCCCTCAGAATCATAACGGGAGACCGTTAAGATGAATCGTTCGCTGCTGATGATCGCCATGTTTTGCAGTGCATCGACCTTCGCCCAATCCCCCGTCATTGATAACGCCACCATCGACAATTCGGGCGCGCAGTACCAGGGCAACGTCGGGGTCAACCAGGCAGCCGGCGACTTGCAGCAACAGGCGAACGCCAGGGCCTTCGCCATTGGCCGTGACGC
Source organism: Pseudomonas sp. PLMAX (assembly GCF_046042685.1). Taxonomy (NCBI): domain Bacteria; kingdom Pseudomonadati; phylum Pseudomonadota; class Gammaproteobacteria; order Pseudomonadales; family Pseudomonadaceae; genus Pseudomonas; species Pseudomonas sp. PLMAX. Next base: position 3,960,253 of record NZ_CP064949.1, read on the forward strand.
CAGCGCGACCACGGATATTCGCCAACGGTTGCGCACCATTGTCGATCCCAGGATCGATGCCCACGCCAGTATTCAAGGCGACTCCTTCAGCCATGGCAATGGCGCATTGGGCGTCAACCAGAGCGCGGGCGCCAGCAACCAGCAAGCCAATGCGCTGCGCATAAGCACCAGTGAGCAGCCGCAAAGTATCGACGACAGCGTCCTCATGCAACAGAACGTGACGCTGCTCTACAACTCCGATCCGACTGACTCTGCACCCGGCTATCGCCAGGTCACTACCAGTGACCAGGCATTCACCGGTAGCCGTGGGGTGATTCAGTTGAATCAGAGCGCCGGGGTGGGAAACCGAATGGCCAACACCCTGAGCGTACGGGTCGTGGATTGACCCAAATAGGTAACAACAACACTTAACCTAAAATAAGTACGGAGAATCACCATGAAACCTTCGATGGCATTAAAGCCTCTGGTTTTCGCAATTGCTGCGGTCATGGCTGTTGCTGTACAAGCTGGGCAAAACGATAGGCGTGGCAACCACCATAACCATGGTGGCCAACAACAAACCCCTCCTGCAAGGATGGTCCCCATCAGCGCGACTGCCAATGCGACGGACAGACAGAGCAGCACCGGCAACCGCATCTGGAATGAAGGGGTAGAAAACTCGGCCGAGATGAGCAGTTCGGCCGCAGGCGCGAGCGGTAACGTCGGCGTCAACGTGGCGGCAGGTTCCGGCAACCAGCAAGACAACGCCGCCGCCATCGCCAACGCAGCCTCCGACAACGCCGCGATCGATAACAGCTTCGTGTTCGGCACGGCCACTGCCACCGCGAACGTCACGCAAATCAGCAACAATAACCGCGTCAGCAACTTTGGCGTGACCAACTCTGCCGTGATGAGTGGATCCGCCGACGGCAGCAGCGGTAACGTGGGTGTCAACATTGCCGGTGGCGATCTGAACCAACAGAAAAACACCATGGCAATTGCCAATACCAATGCTCCACTGGGTAGCGCAAGAGCCACCGCCTCCGCCAACCAAAGCGGTCCTGGCCTGACAGTGAACAACACTGCCGATCGGACCTACCGTGTTGATACGATCACCGTTACCAATACGCGGTCTGGTAGTGCCTCGTTTGACAAGTCGTTCGAAGCCAGCGGCAGTCAAAGCAGTTCTTCGAGCTGGGCCGCGGCCGGATCCAAAAGCTCTGATGCCAGCGGTTCGCTTAGCATTGATCTGAGCGGTTCTACCGCCAGCGCTGCGAGCGGTTCCAACAGCAGCGCTGCCAGCGGTTCCAACAGCAGCACTGCCAGCGGTTCCAACAGCAGCTCTGCCAGCGGTACCAACAGCAGCACTGCCAGCGGTTCCAACAGCAGCACTGCCAGCGGTTCTTCGAGCGCTTCTCTGACTGCTTCCCTGGGCGCTACGCTGGACGCTGAAGCTGCGTCTTCCAACTCCACTACCGTCAACTTCGGTTTTGGCGATCGCACCCGCAGCAGCAGTTCCGATGCATCGGTCAACGCTTCGCTTGATGCAACCCTTGACGTAGCGGTAGACAGATCGTACGACCGTTCGCGCGACTCCTCGTTCGACCGTTCACGCGATTCCTCGTTCGACCGTACCCGCGACTCCTCGTACGACCATTCGCGCGACTCCTCGTACGACCGTTCGGCCGAGTCTTCGTACGACAAGTCTCGCGAATCGTCGTTCGAGAAAGCGTTCGATGCTTCGTTCGAGAAATCGACCGCGTCCTCGTACGATAAATCGGGCAGCAAGTCGGCCGAATCTGCGTACGACAAAGCGAAAAGCTACAGTGAAAGCAGCTCTTATGATTTGAGCAACACCTACTCTTATCAAGTGCTGACTCCAACTGGCTGGGCCAACCCTGTGACCAACACTGCAACCCTGAGCGGTTCGGTGAACGGTGGCAGCGGCAACCTGGGTGTCAACGTGGCTGCTGGTGTGGGCAACCAACAAAGCAACTCGCTGGCCATCTCCAACCAATCGTTCTAATGCTGTCTTGGAGGCCCCCTTCCGGGGGCCTTTTTCAACCCAACCAGAAGGCGTCCCCACCATGCGTATTATCGCCTTGGCAATTTTGCTTTGCGTGGCCAGTGTGGTCGAGGCTGCACAACTGCCGCTGTCCGTACTACCGGGTGGCGGGTTGGTGTACAAACCGATCCAGAGCATACGCGAACGCAAATTTTCCGACCTGGTGCAACAGAAAACCGACTTCAGTTGCGGCGCCGCGGCGCTGGCGACCATCTTGCGCCAGGCCTATTGGCTTGACGTGGACGAAGAACAGATCATCGAAGGCATGCTGTCACACTCCGATCAGGACCTTGTCCGCGTCCAGGGCTTCTCCATGCTCGACATGAAGCGCTACGTGGAAAGTCTCGGCATGCGCGCCCGTGGCTATCGGGTAGCAACGGAAACCTTGAGCGAGATCAAGATTCCGGTGGTGGTACTGATGGATGTCCGTGGCTACAAACATTTTGTGGTCATGCAAAGAGTCCATAAAGGCTGGGTCTACATCGGCGATCCGGTACTCGGTCATAAACGCTACAAAGTCGACGAGTTCGCCAAAGGCTGGAACGGCATCATCTTTGCCGTCATCGGCCAGGGCTACGACAAAACCAATGCGTTGCTCGACCCGCCGCTGCCTCTGACCGCCAAGAACCGCGTCAACGCCTTCAGCCCGGTGCAGGACGCTGAGTTAATGGATTTCGGATTTATCCAAAGCGACTTCTTCTAATAACAATGGAGCACGATGCTCCGGGAGTATCCAATGAAGACTCCAATCTGGCTGGCCGTGGTTTGCCTGGCCGCCAGCCTGCCGACCCATGCGGAACTGTTGAAACCCATTGAACTGAATGACCAGGAACTGGCAAGCCTGCGCGGTCGTTATGTCATGCCGGGGCGGATCATCAGTTTCGGCATCGCCATGAGCAGCACCTGGCAAAATGCCAACGGTGAGGTGATCGGCGCGACGTCCTCGATGCAAATTCAGCAATCGACCATCAAGCCACAGTTCTACGTGACGATGATCGACGAAAAAGGCTATGGCTCGGCGCATACCCAAAGCGCCGGCACCGGCACCGTCACGGGCGGCGCCGGCCTCAACAGCACCGAGGGCGTCACCCAGGTCGTGCGGGCTGCCGGCGACAACAACAGCGCCTATAACAACGTTGATATCAACGTCTCCAAGGCCAACCAGGCGCCAGCCATGCAACCGCAAGGCCAGGCCCTGGCCGCGGGCTCGACGCTGGTAGGTTCCAATGGGGCGGGCTCGCTCAGCGTTTCCTCGAGCGGTACGGGTGTGCAAATGAACATCGTGGCCAACAACAACCAGGGCAGTACCGTACAACGCCTGGCCCAGGGTGGCTTGATGCAGAACACCACTTTGCTCGGCAGCAGCAACCAGGTGAGGAACCTCACGTCCCTCAATGTCGTGCTGCGTGACAACGTGGCAACAGCCGGCTCTCTGAACGGGAATCTCGACCAGCTTAAAGGTCTTCGCACTCAAGGATTCTGATCTACGCTCAGTCTCATCAAATGTAGTCAGAAGGGACGGCTAACCCATGCACCGAATGTTAACGTTCAGAGCTATTGTCTGTTTGAGTAGCCTGGCCCCGGCTTCATTGCTATACGCAGCACCGGATCCCCAGGTCGAAGCACTAAAACAAGAACTCATGGAGCTGAAACAGCGGTACGAAGCACAACAGAACGCGCTGATGGTCCTCGAGCAGCGCGTTCGCCAAGTCGAAGAAGCACCGGCCACACCTGCTCCCAAACGCCTGACCAAATCCCCCGCCGAAAAGCCCAACAGTGGCCAGACGGTGGCTGCCGGCGCGCCCGGAACAACCGGCAGTTCCTATGGGCAGTCGCTCAAGGATGACTCGGAACCGGCACAAAGCGTTTCCAACCTGTACGACGAGGCCAGCGGGTTCTTCGGCGGCGGCAAGTTCAGCGTGGAAACCGGCCTGACCTACACCCACTACGATACCCGGGCGCTGACGCTCAATGGCTTCCTGGCCCTGGACTCGATTTTCCTTGGCAACATCAACCTCGACCGTATCAAGTCGGATAACTGGACCCTGGACCTGACCGCCCGTTATAACGTGGCGCAACGCTGGCAGTTCGACATTAACGTCCCCGTGATCTACCGCGAATCCACGTATTCATCCGGTGGCGCCGGTGGCGCAGCCAACGGGGTTTCAGACGAAACCGTTACCCGCGACCCGAACATCGGCGATATCAACGTTGGCGTTGCCTACAAGTTCCTCGATGAGTCGGCCAACCTGCCCGACGCGGTGGTTACCCTGCGCGTCAAGGCGCCGACCGGGGATGACCCTTACGGCATCAAGCTGGTCGAGGTGCCTGGCAACGATAACCTCGCGGTCCCCGAGGACCTGCCGACCGGTAACGGTGTCTGGGCGATCACCCCGGGTATCTCGCTGGTCAAGACCTTCGACCCGGCCGTGCTGTTCGGCAGCCTGGCCTACACCTACAACATGGAGGACTCTTTCAGCGACATCAGCCCTACGGTCAACACCAAGGTGCCCGGGGACGTGAAACTGGGCGATTCCTGGCAAGTTGGCGCCGGTATTGCGTTTGCCCTGAACGAGAAGATGAGTATGTCGTTCTCCTTCACCGACCAGTTTGCCCGCAAGAGCAAGATCAAGCCGGACGGCGGCGACTGGCAATCGATCTCCAACAGCGACTACAACTCGGCCAACTTCAACATCGGCATGACCCTGGCAGCTTCCGACAACCTGACGATCGTGCCCAACCTGGCCATTGGCCTGACCGACGACTCGCCGGACTTCTCCTTCAGCCTGAAATTCCCGTACTACTTCTGAACCAAAACAGAGCCCCGTTGCGACTTCGATCGCAACGGGGCTTTGTTGTAGCAAAGCAAAGATCGCAGCGGAAGCTCCTACAAGGTGAACGTATTCCCATGTAGGAGCTGCCGCAGGCTGCGATCTTTTAACGTATTTGATGTTTATGCAGCAGGCGGTAAAAGGTCGGCCTGGAGATGCCCAGCACCTTGGCGGCAATACTCAGGTTATCGCTATGACGGTTGAGTACATCACACAGGGCCTGGCGCTCTGCCCGGTGCTTGTAGTCTTCCAGCGTGCCCATTGGCGCGGCAATGGCGTGGTGGCTGATCAGCCCGAGGTCTCGCGCTTCGATCTGCCTGCCTTCGGCCAGCACCAGGCCGCGACGTACCCGGTTGGCCAGCTCGCGAACATTGCCCGGCCAGTCGTGTTTGCCCATGGCAATCAAGGCGTCTTCACTGAAGCTGCGCGGGCGGCGGCCGGTTTCATGGCTGTAGAAATGGGAAAAGTGGTTGGCCAGCATCGACAGGTCGCCATTGCGCTCACGCAGGGGCGCAGTCACGACTTGCAAGACGTTCAGGCGGTAATACAGGTCTTCGCGAAAGCCTTTCTTCTCGATCGCCGCCTCCAGATCGACATGGGTTGCCGCCAACACCCGTACATCCACGGGGATCGGCTGGCTACCGCCAACCCGTTCGATGTGTTTTTCCTGGAGGAAGCGCAACAGGCTCGCCTGCAACTCAAGGGGCAGATCGCCGATCTCGTCGAGAAACAGCGTGCCGCCGTGAGCCGCTTCGATCCGCCCGACCTTGCGTTGATGGGCGCCGGTAAAGGCCCCCTTCTCATGGCCAAACAGTTCGGACTGGATCAGGTGCTCGGGAATCGCCCCGCAGTTGATCGCGACAAAGGGTTTGCTGTGGCGCAGGGATTGCCGATGCAGCGTACGGGCCACCAGCTCCTTGCCTGTGCCGCTTTCACCGCGAATCAACACCGGCGACTCGGTGGGCGCCAGCTTGCTCAACAGCTTGCGCAGTTCGCGGATGGGTTTGCTGTCCCCCAGCAGTTCGTGTTCGGGCTGATCGATGTGCACCGTGCCCTGCCCGCGCAGGCGCGCCATGCCAAAGGCCCGACCCAGCGTCACCTGGACCCTGGAGACATCGAACGGCAAGGTATGAAAATCGAAAAACCACTCGCAGACGAAGTCCCCGACATTCTGAAGTCGCAGAACGTCCTGGTTGAGCACGGCGATCCACTCGGTACCGCTGCGGCTGATCACCTCCTTGACCGTATCCGGGTGCTCGAGGTGAAAGGGCTGCAGTCGTAACAAGCCCACGTCACAGCTACGATCGGCGGCGTTGTCCAGCGAGCAGCTGTCAACATCCCAACCCACGGAGCGTAATCCAGGTAACAGGCGATGGCAGTCGTCGCAGGGATCTACCACTAATAGACGTCGTAACGCAGGCGCTTCGCTCATGTGATTTCCTTGACGCCAAATTTTAGGATTTTTTATTAAAAACAGTCATTTGGCGGACCTGGCTGTAACGTTAGCAAGAATTTGACGGGCGCTTGTACCGATTGACTATAGGCCTGCTGCGCAAAGCGTTATAAGAAACAGGGTTTTCCAGCGACCTGACGAATGTTTCCTTTCATCAAGCTTTCAACACGCGCCCGATTTACAGGGATATACAAGAAAGTTGAAATTTCTTCTGATTGTGTGTGACCTGGACCCGGGTTGCGCGCATCAGTACAAGTAACCAGCCGAACGGTATAAGCCCAACCGACGGCAATTGACTTGATTGGGCCTACAGAGAGACGACCTATGAACGCCCCGCTCCGTGTCAACGAAGCTCTGCTGATAGCCGATCGCGCATTTAAACCGTTCAAATGCGTGGCCTGGGCCCCACAGGACGGGAATGGCGAACTGACCCTGACCGTTATCGACCGCACCAGTAACAAAATAGGGCGCAAACAGATCCCGAGCAGCGCCTACAGCGATCCGGCGCAGCTTGAAAGCTTGCTGGAACAGGCCCGCGCCGAATTGAGCGAAGAAGGCTACACGCTGCAATCCTGGTCGATGCCACAATAATTGTATTGCGGATTACTCCGGGGTAATCCGCGCCCTCCCCCTGTTGTTAGTTAGCGGTCTTTTCATGCCAAGTGCACTCAAGACGCTTTCTTACTTGAACTTCGGCGTGCTCCGGACTCTTTGCTGGCTTGCCTTTGGTTCGAAAAGACAGTGTTGTGGCACACAACGACCCTCCGCCTGTTAGTTCTGACAGTTGTGCAATCAATCATTCAGGGATTGAATAATCTCTTAACAGTCGCCACCCCCAACTTCTGGATCTGGACGACTCGCAAGGAGATGCGTGCATGTCAATCCAGTCCGTTCTGGCTTTCCCCGCAACCGTCCAGCCTGCCGGAAAGCTCGACCCCACCTTCGCTGCCAAAGGCACCACCCAGGTGTATTTCTTCGGCAGTACTTCAAGCCTGGCCAATGACATCGCGATTGACTCACAGGGTCGTTTGCTGGTGGCGGCAAAGGTCACAATGCCTGGCGGCAGCCGCTTTGGCCTGGCGCGTTTGCTGAAGGACGGTTCGGCGGACCTGGCCTTTGGCAGACAAGGCAGTGTCATCGGCCAATTCGAACCGGGTTTCGAGGCCATGGCGGGCAAGGTGCAGGTGCTGCCCGATGGAAACATCCTGATCGCTGGCCTGCAATACGAAAGCGAGCACCGCACGCTTCCGGCACTGGCACTGTTCGACCCGCAGGGTCAACCGGTCCAACGGTTTGGCGACAATGGCCGCTGCGTGGTGCGCTTGCCAGGCCATTTGTCCCGGGGCATGCGCGATGTCTGGCTGCCTCCGGGCGTACCGGGCGCCGAGGCCTGCAGTGTCGACGTGCAGGAGGACGGTCGAATACTGCTGGTGGCCAATCATCACTTCGAACTGGCCGATCATGCTGCCATGCTGATACGGCTGGACGCCAATGGCTCGCTGGACAGCAGCTTCAATGGCCGTGGTTTTGTCATGGTCAGGCACCTGCTGATGAATACCTGGCTCAGCAACGTGACGGTGCAACGGGACGGTCGCATCCTGGTGGCTGGCTCGATCAATTTTCCGCAGGAAGGCCTGGTGGCCCGCTACAACCCCGATGGCAGCCTCGACAGCAGTTTCGCCCTGGACGGCTACATGAGCTTCACGGCGAACGGGCAAGGTGCCCAGGTCAGTCAAATCGTCCAGCAGGACAATGGCGACATCCAGTGTTTTGGCAGCAGCCGCGACCCCATGCGCTGCCTGGCCCTGAAACTGCACCTCAATGGTCGCCCGGATCATCACTGCAACGGCGGCCAGGCGCATTTGCTGGAGATCGGCCACAACGGCTGCCAGTGGACCGCCGCGCAAATGCAACCGGACGGCAGCGTAGTGACCGCCGGCGCCACCATTGGCGGCGTCGAGGCTGACTTCGTATTGGGGCGATACCTGCCAGGCGGGCAACTCGACAGCGATTTCGGCAACGGCAGTGGATGGCTGCGCACCCGCCTGGGCCGCAGTCTCGATACAGCCACTTCCGTCGCGGTACAGGACGACGGTAACGTCCTCGTCGGCGGCTATTCGCTGGACGGCAACTATCGGGCGATCGTCGCACGCTACCTGGTCTGATTCGATGGATTTTTCCTACGCTTGATCTTCTTTCCGGCTTACGGCAACTTGCGCGCTTCTTAATACAAGGAGTAGCCGATGTCCGGCTCGATGGTCCAGGCGTTCGCGCACAATTTTCTCGGCAACTCACCGCGCTGGTACAAGGCCTGCATTGTCGGTTTCCTGATTCTCAACGCCCTGGTGTTATGGACCGCAGGCCCGGTGGTCGCGGGCTGGATGCTGGTGCTGGAGTTCATTTTCACCCTGGCGATGGCCCTCAAGTGTTACCCGCTGATGCCCGGCGGCCTGCTGCTGGTCGAAGCGCTGCTGCTGAAGATGACCACGCCCCAGGCGCTCTATGACGAGTTGCTGCACAACTTTCCGGTGATCCTGCTGCTGATGTTCATGGTGGCGGGCATCTACTTCATGAAAGACCTGCTGCTGTTCCTGTTCTCGCGCCTGTTGCTGGGTGTGCGCAGCAAAGCCCTGCTGGCGCTGATGTTCTGCTTTTTGTCGGCGTTCCTGTCGGCGTTTCTCGATGCCCTGACGGTGACCGCGGTGATCATCAGTGCCGCCGTCGGGTTTTACTCGGTGTACCACCGCGTCGCCTCGGGTAGCGATCCGCGCCAGGACAGCGAATTTAGCGATGATCGGCACCTGCCCACCCTGCATCACGCCGACCTCGAGCAGTTCCGCGCATTTTTGCGCAGCCTGCTGATGCACGGTGCCGTGGGTACGGCGCTGGGTGGCGTGTGTACGCTGGTCGGCGAACCGCAGAACCTGCTGATCGGTCATGAGATGGGCTGGCACTTCGCCGAATTTTTCCTGAAGGTCGCCCCGGTTTCCCTGCCGGTGCTGGTCGCAGGCCTGGTCACCTGCGTCCTGCTGGAAAAACTGCGCTGGTTTGGTTACGGCACCTTGCTGCCGGACAACGTACGCACCGTGCTGGCCAGTTACGCCGCCCAGGACAATGCCGAGCGCTCCTCGCGCCAGCGTGCAGCGTTGATCGTGCAAGCCGTGGCCGCGCTGATCCTGATTGCCGGGTTGGCCTTGCACGTGGCGGAAGTGGGCCTGATCGGGCTGATGGTAATCGTGCTGATCACCGCGTTCACCGGCATCACCGATGAGCACCGCCTGGGCACCGCGTTCAAGGACGCCATGCCGTTCACCGCGTTGTTGGTGGTGTTTTTCGCCGTGGTGGCGGTCATCCATGATCAGCAGTTGTTCACGCCATTGATCCAGTGGGTCCTGGCCCTGCCCGCCGAGCAACAACCGGGCATGCTGTACATCGCCAACGGCCTGCTCTCGGCCATCAGCGACAACGTATTCGTGGCGACCATCTACATCACCGAAGTGAAACAGGCCTTCCTGTCCGGGCACATGAGCCGCGAGCATTTCGAGACCCTGGCGATCGCGATCAACACCGGCACCAACCTGCCCAGCGTGGCGACGCCCAATGGCCAGGCGGCGTTCCTGTTCCTGCTGACCTCGTCGATTGCGCCGCTGATTCGCCTGTCGTATGGGCGGATGGTGTGGATGGCGTTGCCGTATACGGTGGTGATGGGGATTCTGGGTTGGTACGCCGTGAGCTTCTGGCTGTAACACCACCCCCTGTAGGAGCTGCCGCAGGCTGCGATCTTTTGATCTTGTTTTTTAAAAGCAAAGTCAAAGATCGCAGCCTGCGGCAGCTCCTACAGGTCACTCAGCCAAGGCCGTGCCAGACGCGTCCGTCGCGGGTCAGCAGTTCTTCGGCGGCCTCGGGGCCGTTTTCACCCGCGGCATAGCCCTGCACGCTGGCATCCTGTTGCCAGGCATCGAGGAAAGGCTGTACGGCACGCCAGCCGTTCTCGATGTTGTCGGCGCGCTGGAACAGCGTCTGGTCGCCGGTCAGGCAGTCGTAGATCAGCGTTTCATAGCCGGTGGACGGCTGCATTTCGAAGAAGTCCTTGTAGGCAAACCCCAGTTCGATGTTGTCCATCTTCAGCGCCTGGCCAGGCCGCTTGGCCAGCAGGTCGAACCACATGCCTTCGTTGGGCTGGATCTGGATTCGCAGATAGGTCGGCGCCAGCTCATCGACTTCGGTATCACGGAACTGCGCATAAGGTGCCGGCTTGAAGCAGATGACGATCTCGGTGTCGCGCACGCTCATGCGCTTGCCGGTGCGCAGGTAGAACGGCACGCCGACCCAGCGCCAGTTGTCGATCATGACCTTGAGGGCGACATAGGTTTCGGTGTTGCTGTCGGGTGCCACCTTGTCTTCCTGGCGATAACCAGGCAGTGGTTTGCCATCGACTTCGCCAGCCGTGTATTGGCCGCGAACCGAATTGGCCCGGGCCTCTTCCACCGACCAGGGACGAATCGCGCCGACCACCTTGGCCTTCTCGCCGCGCACCGCATCGGCACCAAAGGCCGCCGGTGGCTCCATGGCCACCATTGCCAGCAACTGGAACAGGTGATTGGGCACCATGTCCCGCAGGGCGCCGGTGTGTTCGTAGAAACTGCCACGGGTTTCCACGCCGACGGTTTCGGCCGCGGTGATCTGTACGTGGTCGATGTAATGGTTGTTCCAGAACGCTTCGAACAGGCTGTTGGAGAACCGGCTGACCAGGATGTTCTGCACGGTCTCCTTGCCCAGATAGTGATCGATGCGATAGATCTGCTTTTCCGTCATGACCTTGAGCAGGCAGGCGTTCAAGGCCTCGGCGGTTTGCAGGTCGGAACCGAAGGGTTTTTCGATCACCACCCTGCGAAACGCCTCGGGGCTTTCTTCGAGCAAGCCGGACGCGCCGAGACGGCGCACCACTTCACTGAAAAAGCGTGGCGCGGTGGCCAGGTAGAACACCGCGTTGCCTGTGCCGCTGTCGGCGATTTTCGCCGCCAGCGCTTGATAAGTGCTGTCGTCCAGGAAGTCGCCCTGGACGTAGCTGATGCCTTTGGCGAGTTTGGCCCACACGAACGGGTCAAGGGACTGATCGCCCTTGCCGACTTTGGCGGCCACCTCGCTGCGGATGAAGTCTTCGAGTTTTTTTGCGAAGCCTTCATCGCTGATGGCGTTGTGGTCAACGCCGATGATCCGCAGGCCATCCCCGAGTAAACCGTCGCGCTTGAGGTTGTACAGCGCCGGCATCAGCAGGCGCTTGACCAGATCACCGTGGGCGCCGAACAGGAACAGCGTGGTGGGTGGCGCGGGTTCAGTCTTGGATTTCCTGCGGATCCCATGGGTCATTTTTTCGCAGTCTCCTTGTGGCCACCGAAGCCGAAGCGCTGGGCGGAAAGAATCTTGTCACCAAAGGTGCCCTGGCCGCGCGAGCGGTAGCGGGAGAACAGCGAGTTCGACAGCACGGGCACCGGTACCGCCTGTTCCATGGCGGCTTCGATGGTCCACTGACCTTCGCCGCTGTCCGCTACGGAACCGGAATAACCGTCGAGCTTCGAATCGCTGGCCAGGGCATCGGCGGTCAGGTCCAGCAGCCACGAGGACACCACGCTGCCACGACGCCAGACTTCGGCAATATCGGCAACGTTCAGGTCGAAACGCTGGTCTGGCGGCAGGATGTCGCTGGACTTGGTTTTCAGGATGTCGAAGCCTTCGGCAAAGGCCTGCATCATGCCGTACTCGATACCGTTGTGGATCATCTTGACGAAATGCCCGGCACCGGCGGGACCGGCGTGGATGTAGCCGTGCTCGGCACGATCGTCATCGGACTTGCGGTCCTTGGTGCGCGGAATGTCACCCATGCCCGGCGCCAGGGTCTTGAACAGCGGATCAAGACGCGTCACGGTCTCGGCATCGCCGCCGATCATCATGCAATAGCCGCGTTCCAGGCCCCAGACGCCGCCGGAGGTGCCGACGTCGATGTAGTGCAGGCCTTTTTCCGCGAGGGTTTTCGCCCGGCGGATGTCGTCCTTATAGAAGGTGTTGCCGCCGTCGATGATGGTATCGCCGGCTTCGAGCAAGGTGCTCAGGGTGTTGATGGTGTCTTCGGTCGGTGCGCCTGCCGGCAGCATGACCCACACCGCTCGTGGTTTGGCCAGGCCAGCGACCAGGGCCGGCAAATCGGCGACGCCGGTGGCGCCATCGCTGCTCAAATTATCGACGAAGGCGGTATTGCGGTCGTACACAACGGTGGTATGTCCGTTGAGCATCAGGCGCCGCGCAATATTGCCGCCCATGCGGCCCAGTCCAATAATCCCGAGTTGCATGTGCTGATGCTCCCTACTACAAATAAAAGTGTGTCAAAGGTTATAGCCCAACGCGACTCATGAGGTTAGTCCAGAGCGTTGGCATGAAGTTTCCGGGCATTGTGCCCGATCCTGATGGATAACGTCAGGAATCGTGCCGAAGACACAACGACCATGAAAAATAAAAAAGTTCCCTTCGTGGGCAAAAGAAATCAAAATTGGCGCCGATAGTAGATCAGCCACCGATTCTGGCGGCAGACCTACAGTTGAGATAGCCATTTGCGAGGTGAGCAATGGGCACAGTACACAACGCACTGCCAGCACAAACCCTTTACGTCACTATCCGTCGCGAGGAATTGCGTCAGTTGAAAGACGAGCGCGACCAGTTGAAACAGGAGCTGGCGCAATTGCGCTTGCTGGTCCAGGGCCAACAGCCCTTGCCCCTCCCCCAGCGGGCACCTCACGCCTGATCCCCCTGGCCTGATCCGGAAGCAGCATTGCACTGCTTCCGACACGCCATATCCCCCTTTACCTTCGGCAACTCACGAAATTTTCACATCCGCCTATTGATACTCCGGCGCAATGTGCGCCGCCTGGACTGTGCGCGGCCGCCCCTTTTCGGCGTCTGCGGGACTGGGTGGTGCTGTGATTACTGGCTGGAGCGTTGAATGACTTGGTTTAAACGCAGCGATTCGTCTGCGAAAGGTTTCGATTGGGCAGGACTTCTCTGGCTGTTCCTGTTCTTCTGGTATTTTTCCGGCATCACCCAACTGTTGATCCAGCTGACCGGCACCTCCGGTTTCACCGGCTTTCGCCAGGCGTTCGTGATGAGTGCCATCTGGCTGGCGCCGATGCTGTTGTTCCCCCGTCAGACACGAGTGATGGCCGCGGTCATCGGCGTGGTGCTGTGGGCGGGCTCGATGGCCAGCCTCGGTTACTTCTTCATCTATCAGCAGGAATTCTCGCAAAGCGTCATCTTCATCATGTTCGAATCGAACGTGTCTGAAGCGGGCGAATACATGACCCAGTATTTTGCCTGGTGGATGGTCCCGGCCTTCCTCGCGCACACCGCGGTCGGCTACTTCCTGTGGACACGCCTGCGCCCGGTGTACCTGCCCCGCACCAAGGCACTGGTGGCAGCAACCGCCATTCTGGTTGCCGTGGTCGGTTATCCCCTGGTCAAACAAACCCTGCGTACCGGCAGCTTCGCCGAGGGCTTCGAGAAATTCGAAACCCGCATCGAGCCGGCGGTGCCATGGCAAATGGCAGTGGCTTATCACCGCTACCTCGACACCCTGGCCAACATGCAGCAGATGCTTCATAGCGCGAGCAAGGTGGCGCCGCTGCACAACTTCAAGGATGCGACGGCCAACCAGCCCGCTACGCTGGTGCTGGTGATCGGCGAGTCGACCAACCGTCAGCGCATGAGCCTGTACGGCTACCCTCGGCAAACCACGCCGGAGCTGGACAAGCTCAAGGATCAACTGACGGTCTTCGATAACGTCATCACGCCGCGCCCGTACACCATCGAGGCGTTGCAACAGGTGCTGACCTTCGCGGACGAAGAAAACCCTGAGCTGTACCTGTCCACGCCGTCGTTGGTCGCCATGATGAAACAGGCCGGCTACAAGACGTTCTGGATCACCAACCAGCAGACCATGACCAAGCGCAACACCATGCTCACGACCTTCTCCGAGCAGGCCGACGAACAGGTGTACCTAAACAACAACCGCAACCAGAATGCCGCCCAGTACGACGGCGACGTGATCGAGCCGTTCAACAAGGCCCTGGCCGACGCGGCACCGCGCAAATTGATCGTGGTGCATCTGCTCGGCACGCACATGAGCTACCAGTACCGCTACCCTTCGACTTTCGACAAGTTCAAGGACCGCAATGGCGTTCCGGCCGGCGTGCGTGACGATCAACTGCCAACGTACAACAGCTATGACAACGCCGTGCTGTACAACGACTTCGTGGTCTCGAGCCTGATCAAGGACTACGCCAAGTCGGACCCGAACGGCTTCCTGTTCTACCTCTCCGACCACGGTGAAGACGTGTTCGACTCCCCCGGCCATGGCACCCTGGGACGCAACGAGAGCAAACCGACGGCGCCGATGTACACCATCCCGTTCATGGCGTGGGCCTCGCCAAAATGGCGCGAAAGCCACGACTGGAACTTCGCCGCTGACCTGGGGCGGCCGTACAGCAGTTCGCACCTGATCCATACCTGGGCAGACCTGGCAGGCCTGAGCTTCGATGAACTCGATCGCAGCAAGAGCGTGGTCAGCGACAGCTTCAAGCCACGGCCCTTGCTGATCGGCAACCCTTACGAGCGTCAGCAGCGGCCGTTGATTGACTTCAGCCTGATCAAGCCAAAAGCGCCTGAAGTCGTGCAAAACTAGCCCATTCAACGCCGTTCAAACCTGTGGGAGCGGGCTTGCTCGCGAAAGCGGAGTGTCAGTCGACATCAATGTTGAATGACACTCAGCTTTCGCGAGCAAGCCCGCTCCCACAGTTGTTTTTGTTGTAGGAAATATCTACTAATAATAATTATTCTCGTTTACCCCTAAATCCCTCCCTCCTCCTTCGTCCTTGAATCAACGGATTTTTCCCTCACGACAAGGAGTCGGCCGCGATGTTCGCGCCTATCACCCGTTCCATGACTTTTACCCTTGGCCTGTGCGGCGCCGCACTGAGCCCGGACCTGCTCGCTGAAACCGAGACCGAGAAAGCGCCTTCGGCGCCAACCCTCATGCTCGGTGCGACCAACGTCACCGCCCAGAGCCTGGGCAGCACCACCGAAAATACCGACTCGTACACCACAGGTTCCATGAGCACGGCCACCCGGCTACCCCTGTCGATCAAGGAAACACCGCAATCGGTTTCCGTGGTCACGCGCCAGCAAATGGATGATTTCAAACTCGGCAGCCTGTCCGAAGCCATGAGCCAGACCACCGGCATCGTGGTCCAGCACAACGACTCGGACCGGGTCAGCTATTCCTCGCGCGGCTACTCGATCAATAATTTCCAGGTCGATGGCATGTTGAATACCTTCAGCTACATGAAGTCCGATTCCGACACCATCATCTACGACCGCATCGAAGTGGTACGCGGTGCAACGGGCTTGACCACCGGCGCGGGCGATCCTTCGGCCACCATCAACATGGTGCGCAAGCGACCGACTGCACAATGGGAAGCCAAGAGCGGTGTCAGCGGCGGCAGCTATGACGACTACTACAGCTACCTGGACGTCGGCGGTCCGCTGGCCTTCGACGGACGACTGCGCGGTCGTGGGGTGGTGGCCTACCGCGACAGCGATTCCTACCGGGACAAATACCAGCAGCAACGGGAAGTCGGGTACGGGGTGCTTGAGGCCGACCTGACCGACGACACCCTGCTGGCAGTGGGTTACGACTATCAGAACAAGCACGTGCAAGGCACGTCCTGGGGCACGGTGCCGTACTGGAATGCCGACGGCAGCAAAGCCAATCTGGGACGCTCGACCAACATGGCGACGTCCTGGAGTTCCTGGCCGCTCAAGGACAAGACCGCGTTCGCCAACCTCGATCACCAGCTCGGTGGCGGATGGCAGTTCAAGGCCGCCTACACCCACCGCGAAAGTGACACCGACGGCAAGATCTACTATGCCGGCGGCGGCTTCCCCGAGGCGGACCGCAGCGGCATGATCGCCAACGTCAGTCACATGATCGGCACGCAAAAAATGAAGGCCTATGACTTCAACCTGTCCGGCCCCTACACGCTGTTGGGGCGCGATCACGAAATGATGGTGGGTTATGGCGAGGCCGAGCGCCGCGAGGATTCGCCTTACACGGTGGATGGCCCAAGAGCCGCCGATTATGAAAATGTCCCTGACTGGAAATACATGGGCAACATCGGCAAATTCCCCGACACCGTGACCAGCCTGACCGGCTCGAAAGACTATACCCGGCAGAAAGCCGGCTACCTGGCCACGCGCCTGAACCTCACCGATGAACTGCACGCCGTCCTCGGCAGCCGCTACGGCAGCTGGAAAACCTCGACCACCACCAACAGCTACGACGCCAACCTGCAACTGAGCGGCGTCGATCACAGCAGCCAGCAACAAAATGACATGTGGACGCCCTACGCCGGACTGCTGTACGACCTCACGCCGCAGTACACCGCCTATGTCAGCTACACCGACATTTTCAAACCGCAAACCAACCGCGACAGCAGTCGTAAATACCTCGAACCGGTGGTGGGCAGCAACTATGAACTGGGCCTCAAGGGCAGCCTGCTGGAAGAGCGCCTGAACCTGGCGACCGCGCTGTTCTGGAGCAAGCAGGACAACGTCGCGGAACTGGACGACTCGGTGCCACCGGATCCGGTGACCGGCGAGGAGTTCTACACATCCAGCGGCAAAGGCAACAAGGTGCAAGGCTTCGAAGCCGAGCTGTCAGGCGAAGTCATGGCGGGTTGGAACATGACCGCCGGGTACACCTACACCCATTCGGTCGACGGTGAAAAACAACGGATCAACACGGTTCAGCCGTTGAACATGCTGCGATTTTCCACGGCCTGGCACCTGCCCGGCGAGTGGCAGGCGCTGACAGTGGGGGCTGCGGTGAACTGGCAGAGCGACGTGTACCGCAGCGCCAGTCGCCCGGTCGGGCGCCGCGCCGATGGCAGCTTTATCACCGAGCGCACGGACATTCAGCAGGAGGCCTACACCGTGGTCAACCTGATGTCGCGCTACGAATTCGACCGGCACCTGTCCGCCTCGTTGAACGTCAACAATCTGTTCGACAAGAAGTACTACGACAACGTCGGCTTCTACAACGGTGTGTATTGGGGCGACCCGCGCACGGTGACCTTGAGCCTCGACTGGAAGCTCTAGAGGTATTAATTCCCATTTAACGGAATCGGCGGATAATGACCGTTCGACTTTGATTCATCGACTCATGGACGAACGGCATCCGACATCTGTAAGTGGGAGGCACACCATGAAAAGATCCAACTTGATCCTCGCGGTACTGATGACCTTGGGCTCCGCCAGCGCCTTTGCCGAAGGCGGGGCCGAACGCATGCGCTACTACTACGAAACCCTGCACTACAACCAGCAAGTGGCGCTAGGCAACATCACGCCAGACCAGGCGAAAGAGTTACGGGTACCGGACGATCAAACCGCGCAAATGACCGAGTCCTACCGGCCAAAAGATTAACCTCTGACTGCCGCATTTCTGTAGGAGCAAGCTTGCTCGCGATGGTCGTTAACGATAACGCGTGTTGACTGACTAAACGCGGAGCTCTCTAGCCCATCGCGAGCAAGCTCGCTCCTACAGTTACAGGTACAGGTACAGTCAGGATTACAGCGGCTTGATCCAGAACATCATGCGCCCATGCGCCGGATCGAACTCGCCCGGGGCAAAGCCGAACTTGCCGTAGGACGCCTGCGCCACCGCATTGCCTTCCAGCACCTCCAGGGTGATCTTGCAGCAGCCGCGCTGACGGGCAATGTCCTCGACTTTGTCAAGCATCCGCTGGCTCAGTCCCAGGCCGCGAAACTTGGGTACCACCGCCACGTCGTGCACGTTGACCAATGGCCGGCAGGCAAAGGTCGAAAACCCTTCGAAGCAATTGACCAGCCCGGCCGGCTCGCCGCCGACAAAGGCCAGCACGCTGAACGCATGGGGGCGCTTGGCCAACTCAGCCGGCAGATGCTCCAGCACAGTGGCCGGAAGGGAGTGACCACCGCCCATTGGATCTTCGGCGTAACTGTTCAACACCAGGCCAATCGCCTCGGCATGCACTGGGTTGGTGTAGCTGGCTTGAAGCACAAGAATTTCTGCGGAATCCATTTCCATCCTCGATGACTTGCCCCAGTACGTTGTTCGCGCTGGAAGGCCTGGGGAACATATCGCGAGCGGCGTTGTGGCTTCAAGACCTTAAGATCAAAAGATCGCCGCCTTTGTAGGAGCTGCCGAAGGCTGCGATCTTTTGATCTTAATGTCCCCAGATCAGTGCTTCAGTCCACCCCAGCTCGGCAAAATCCTCAGCCCTTAACGAAGACTCCCCGGCACAAAAAAACTCGTCCAGCTGCGGCGGCTTGACCGAAGTACCACTGAGCATCGCGTGAACCTGCCCGCGATGATGGAGCTGGTGCTCGAACAGATGCGACAGCAGGCGCAGGCGGCTGTCGTATTGCGGGGTGTCCCGGGCGATGGTCACGATCTTGCCCAGGTCCACATCGCGCATCTGCTCGCAGTAGGCGATCAAGCGTCGGTCGACCTGGGCCTGTTCGCGCTTGAGCTCGTGCGCTTGGGTAACCGGCTCGTCGTCCTTGAAGAACACATGACAATCAGGATGGGGATCATCACCGCGCAGCTCGCGCTCCAGGGCATCCACGTAGAACCAGTCGCAGGTCAGGATGTGGTTGAGGGTGGCGCGCAGACTGGGAAAGAAATTGACCCGCGGCGCCGCCAGCTCATCCTCGCTCAACTGGCACCAGGCCTTGGCCAGTCGGTGATTGGCCCAGGCATTCTGATAAGCCATGGTCAAAAAATGATGCGACAGAGGTTGATTCATCTTCACGCCTCCTGGATTTCACGCCTCGGCGAAACGTTGCAACTGCATCTCCTGCAAGCGACTGAGGGTGCGGCGGAACGGAAATTCCAGGTAGCCCTCGGTGTAGAGCGAGTCCATGGGCACCTGGGCTTCGAGGTACAGCGGCACCTTGCGGTCGTAGCACTCGTCCACCAGCGCGATGAAACGCCGCACACCGTCGTCGTGCACCGACAATTGCGGCAACTCACGATCCCCGGCCTCCACCCGCACGGCACCGTCTTCAGTTCCCCGGGCAATGCGCCCGGCACGTTTTTGCGCGCTGAGGTTGGGCACGTCGCTTAAAAGAATAGCGCTGAAGCGGTCGCACAGGGCCATGAAATCCATCGCGGCAAATGGCTGCTCACAGAGGTCAGCGTAGCGGCACCAGAGCACACCCTGGCTGGCCTGCACCACCGGCAGCGTACGATAACCGACCTTGATCGGCTCGTTGGAAACCCCTTGGCCAACCGTCAGCATCCGGAAAACCTCAGCCAGCGCGCTGGGCTGACCGGGCTCGGTGACCCAGTAACGTTGCAAGCCCTGCCCCGGGTGCAGGCGATGATCTTCGCCACCGTCCACCGCGATCACCTGCATGTGCCGTTTGATCGCGGCGATGGCCGGCATGAAGCGGTCGCGGTTGAAGCCGTCGGCGTACAACTGGTCCGGGGGCAGGTTGGAGGTGCAGACCACCACCACGCCCTGTTCGAACATCACCTGGAACAAGCGCCCGAGAATGATCGCGTCACCGATGTCATTGACGAACAACTCGTCAAAACACAGCACGCGCACCTCTTCGCTCAGCTCGCGAGCCAAGGCCTGCAACGGATCGGCGGTACCGGTCAGCTGAAATGAACGTTGGTGCACCCAACCCATGAAATGATGAAAGTGCTGCCGCCGGGCCGGCACCCGCAGGTGTTGGTAGAACTGGTCCATCAACCAGGTCTTGCCCCGCCCGACCGGGCCCCAGAGGTAGACGCCCATGATCGGCTTGCGGCCTTCATGCAGCGCTTCATGGCACTTTTGCAAGGCCCAGACGGCATGTTCCTGGGCCTCGTCCTGGACGAAACCCTTCTGTTCGATCGCGTGCTGCCAGGCACTGAGGGGAGAGTCGACATTCATGCGCGGCAGTATGCCATCCGTCGACGCTGGCTTCTGTGAAATATCGCGCCGGGCTTGCGCAATTGGACCCGGGAAAAAGTGTCTTGACGGATTATATGATTGGCATCATATTTAATAAATGACGTACAACATTTAACCAAACAGGCGTGTCCTCAGGAGTCCTCCCCATGCATTACAAAGTTTTCGGCCGTAAAACCGGCTTGCGGGTTTCCGAACTGGCCCTGGGTGCCGGCAACTTTGGCACCGGCTGGGGCCATGGTGCCGAGCGCGAAGAAGCCAAGGGCATTTTTGATGGCTACCTGGCGGCCGGCGGCAATTTCATCGACACCGCCAACGGCTACCAGGCTGGTCAGTCGGAAGCCATGCTCAGCGAATTCATCGCCGCGGAACGCGATCGCCTGGTCATCGCCACTAAATACACGCTGGGCACCACGCCGGACGCTGGCATTTCCCACACCGGCAACAACCGCAAGAACATGGTTCGCGCCGTGGAGGAGAGCCTGAAACGACTGAAGACCGATCACATCGATCTGTTCTGGGCGCACATGAGCGACGGCGTGACGCCGATGGAAGAGATCCTGCGTGGTTTCGACGACCTGGTCCGCGCTGGCAAGATCCATTACGCCGGGCTGTCGAACTTCCCGGCGTGGCGCATCGCCCGTGCCGACCTGCTGGCCGAGGTGCGCGGTTTCGCCCCGATTGCGGCGATCCAGGTCGAGTACAGCCTGGCCGAACGCACCGCCGAACGTGAACAACTGCCCATGGCCGAAGCCCTGGGTTTGGCCGCAACGCTATGGTCGCCATTGGGCGGCGGCTTCCTTACCGGCAAGTACCGCACTGGCGATGGCGATAACCGCGCGAGCAAACTGGGGATGCTGGTTCACGCCGAGAAAAGCGCCCGGGAAACCGCCCTGCTCGACACCCTGCTGGCCGTCGCGGAGGAACTGGGTGTGAGCCCGACCCACGTGGCCATCGCCTGGCTGCGCGAACAAGCCAGGCGCTCGACCACGACACTGATTCCGATCCTGGGCTCGCGTACCCGTGAACAGCTGGATGCGACACTGGGGGCCTTGAATGTGCAACTGGATGCCGAGCAGTTGTCGCGGCTCGATGGTGTCAGCGATGTGCCAAAAGGCGTGCCTCATGAATCCATTAGCGGGTCGTTTGCGCGGTTCACCGGGGGTGTGACCCTGGATCTGCCGAAAATCCCGGTCGCCTGACCCCGTTACCTGTAGGAGCTGGCTTGCCAGCGAAGAGGGCCTGTCTGACACCACGATGTTGACTGTGGCGCCGCCTTCGCTGGCAAGCCAGCTCCTACAAGGGGAGCGTGTTACCGGTCGACCTTATGTTTGGCCGCATACAGGCACAGCATCTCCATCGCCAGCGTCGCCGCCGCCAATGAAGTGATGTCGGCATTGTCATAGACCGGCGCTACTTCCACCACGTCCATGCCCACCAGGTTGATTCCGCGCAGACCGCCAAGGATTTCCAGCGCCTGCACCGTGCTCAACCCACCGCACACCGGTGTTCCAGTACCCGGCGCGAATGCCGGATCGAGGCAATCGATGTCGAACGTCAGGTACACCGGGTTGTCACCGACCCTTGTGCGAATCGCTTCGACGATCGCATCGACGCCACGCCGATGAACTTGCCGCGCGTCCAGCACCTGGAAGCCCTGATGATCGTCGTTGGTGGTGCGCAAGCCGATCTGCACCGAACGCGACGGATCGACCAGCCCTTCCTTGGCCGCATGCCAGAACATGGTGCCGTGGTCGATACGCTTGCCCTCCTCGTCCGGCCAGGTATCGCTGTGGGCGTCGAAGTGAATCAGCGACAGCGCACCGTGCTTGCGCGCATGGGCCTTGAGCAGCGGATAGGTGATGAAGTGATCGCCGCCGAAGGTCAGCATCGCACTGCCAGCATTGAGGATGTGCTCGCCGTGGGCTTCGATGCATTCGGGTGTCGACTGCGGCGACCCGTAATCGAAGTCGCAATCGCCGAAGTCGACCACCGCCAGATGATCGAAGGGGTCGAAGGTCCACGGCCAGTGGCGCTCCCAGGCAATCCCGGTGGAAGCGGCGCGGATCCCCCGTGGGCCGAAGCGGGCGCCGGGGCGGTTGCTGGTGGCGGTGTCGAACGGCACGCCGCTGACCGCTACGTCGACGCCGCGCAGGTCGCGGCTGTAGCGTCGACGCATGAAACTGGTGATGCCGGCGTAGGTACTTTCGGCGGCGGTGCCATAAAGGCTGTCACGGGTGATGGCCTGATCGTTGTGCACGGGGACGTCCATTGGAGGCTCCTTGTTATTGGCGGCTACGGAAAGTGGTCCACACGCGGGTCCGCTGGCGCATGTCCTTGAGGCTCATGCTGCGGTCGGCGTACAGGCGCCCGCGGATGTCGGCGGGTGGATAGATGTCCGGGTCGGTGCGCACCGCCTCGTCGACCATAGGCGTCGCGGCCTGGTTGGCGGTGGCGAAGAACAGGGTATTGGTCAGCGCGGCGACGGATTCGGGACGCAACATGAATTCGATGAACTGGCGTGCTGCCTCGGGGTGCGGCGCGTCCTTGGGGATCGCCAGGTTGTCCTGCCACACCAGGGTGCCCTCCTTGGGGATCCGATAGGCGATTTCATAGGGTTTGCCGGCCTTGCGCGCCTGATCGGCGGCCATGCTCGCGTCGCCGTTGTAGGCCAGGGCCAGGCACACGCTGCCATTGGCCAGGTCGTTGATCTGCCGGCCGCTGGCGACGTACAGCACCGAAGGCTGCAATTGCTGTAACAGCGCTTGCGCCGCGTCGAGGTCCTTCTTGTCTGTGCTGTAGGGATCCTTGCCCAGATAGTGCAAGGCCAGGCCGATCACCTCCTGCGGCGAATCGATGATCGCGATGCCGCAGTCCTTGAGCTTGCTCGCGTATTCGGGTTTGAACAGCAGGTCGAGGCTGTTGAGGGGCACGTTCGGCAGGCGTTGCCGCACCGCCTGGACATTCATCCCCAACCCCAAGGTGCCCCAGGTATAAGGCACGCCATATTGGTTGCCCGGATCAACCGCAGCGAGTTTTTCCAGCAGGTCCGGATCAAGGTTGGCGTAGCCCTTCAGGCCTTCGTGGGGAATGGCCTGCAACGCACCCGCCGCCAGGCCGCGGGCCAGGACACTGGACGACGGCACCACCACGTCATAGCCGCTGCCGCCGGTGAGCAGTCTGGTTTCCAGCACTTCCGGCGCATCGAAGGTGTCGTAGCGCACGTGAATACCGGTTTCCCGTTCAAAGCGCTGCAGGGTTTCGGGGGCCACGTAGTCGGCCCAACTGTAGAGGTTGACCACCTTGTCCTCCGCCTCGGCCGCGGCGGCCATGGCAAGGAACAGCGCGGGGATACACATCTTGAACACGGGAGCCATGACGATCACCTGACCGGGGGAAGTGGCTGCAGGATGCGTCCTCGGTTACATTGGTAAAATATAAAGATTATTACGCTGACATTATCCCGGAGTAATGTTTGATGCTCGGTCAATTGCATGATCTGGACCTGCAACTGCTGCGCCTGTTTGTCAGCGTCGTGGAATGCGGCGGCTTCAGCGCCGCCCAGGGTGAGCTGGGCTTGAGCCAGTCGAGCATCAGCCAGCAAATGGCCAAGCTGGAAACCCGCCTCGGCTATCGCTTGTGCAGCCGTGGCAAGGGCGGATTTCGCATCACGCCCAAGGGCGAACAACTGCTCATCGCGACGCGCGGCCTGTTCCAGTCCATCGAAGCGTTCCGTCATCAATCCAACGGTGTGGCCGGGCGCCTGATCGGCGAGGTGCGCCTGGGGGTGTCCGAAGCGCTGGATCAATCGGTGCTGCAGCGAGTGGCCGAGGCGATCCGGCGCTTTCGCGAGCGTGACGAATCGGTGCGCATCGAGTTGATGAGCGCCATGCCCGGCGACATGGAGCGATTGCTGCTGCAGCAGCGGCTGGACCTGGCCATCGGGTATTTCTCGCAGATCCAGGGCGCGTTTGACTACCACCAGCTGTTCAGCGAGACCCAGCACCTGTACTGCGCCCTGGGCCATCCGCTGTTCACCGATGAGGCGCCGGATGATGACGCACTGCAGGCCTGCGATCGGGTCGATCACCCCTACCGTTTCCTGCGCAGCGACGAACCCTTTCAAGGAAAGCTGTGTTCGGCGCGTGCGGAGCAGGTCGAAGGCACCCTCGCCTTTATTCTGTCCGGCAAGCACATCGGCTACCTGCCCAGTCACTTTGCCCGCAGCTGGGAAGACAAGGGTTTGCTGCGGCCGGTGCGTCGCGCTGGCTTGAGTTTCGAGGTGGCGTTTCATCTGGCTCGCCATCGAGCCCAGGTGCCGGGGGATGCGCAGAAAGCGTTCGAAGAGGATTTGCTCGCAGCGTTTTCGTAAATACCCACGTCCCTGTGGGAGCGGGCTTGCTCGCGAAGGCTGTGTGTCAGTCGATGTATATGTTTGATGACACGCCGCCTTCGCGAGCAAGCCCGCTCCCACAGGGATTGTGTTGGGTATGAGGCTCATCGCTCGCCACAAAATAGTCTTTCTGGCATCCTGCGCCTCCAT
Source organism: Pseudomonas sp. PLMAX (assembly GCF_046042685.1). NCBI lineage: Bacteria > Pseudomonadati > Pseudomonadota > Gammaproteobacteria > Pseudomonadales > Pseudomonadaceae > Pseudomonas > Pseudomonas sp. PLMAX. The sequence goes on from NZ_CP064949.1 coordinate 3,985,169, forward strand.
TTTCTGACCCGGCCCCGCCTCCCGGCACGCAAACCATGACTTCCCCAGAAAAAACCCCGCGCCACAATGACCTGATCTACGGCCTCGACGACCGCCCGCACCTCACCGCCACGGTGTTCGCCGCCCTGCAACACGTGCTCGCCAGCTTCGTCGGCATCATCACCCCAACGCTGATCATGGGCAGTGCCCTGGGCTTGCAGAGTGAAATCCCCTACCTGATCAGCATGGCGCTGTTCGTCTCCGGCCTCGGCACTTTCGTCCAGGCGCGGCGTTTCGGCCCGGTCGGTTCGGGGCTGTTGTGCCTGCAAGGCACCAGTTTCTCGTTCATCAGCGTGATCCTCAGTGCCGGTTTCATGGTCAAGGCCCGGGGCGGCGGCACCGATGAAATCCTCTCGACGATCTTCGGCGTGTGCTTCTTTGCCGCCTTCATCGAAGTGGTCTTGAGCCAGTTCATCGGCAGGCTGCGGATGCTGATCACCCCGGTCGTGACGGGCACCATCATCACCCTGATGGGCCTGTCGTTGATCAAGGTCGCCATGACCGACATCGCCGGCGGCTTCGGCGCCCCCGACCTCGGCGCGGCCAGTCACCTGGGCCTGGCGGCACTGGTGCTGGGCACCATCGTGGTGTTGAACCGGGTGGACGTGCCGTTCCTGCGCCTGGGCGCGATCGTCATCGGCCTGACCCTCGGCTACGTCGTCGCCTGGCTGCTGGGCCACGTCGATTTCGCCAGCCTGCCCGCCGTGCCGCTGATGAGCGTGCCGGTACCGTTCAAGTATGGTTTTTCCTTCGACTGGGTGGCGTTCGTCCCGGTCGCGGTGATTTTCCTGGTGTCGCCGCTGGAAGCAGCCGGTGACCTGACCGCCAACTCGATGATTTCCCGGCAACCGGTCAAGGGCCCGGTGTACATTCGCAGGATCAAGTCCGGTCTGTTGGCCGACGGCCTCAACTCGGCCATGGCCGCAGTGTTCAACAGCATGCCAATGGTGACCTTCGCGCAGAACAACGGGGTGATCCAGTTGACTGGCGTGGCCAGTCGTTACGTGGCGTTTTTCATTGCCGGCCTGCTGGTCATACTGGGGCTGTTCCCGATGATCGGCGCGGTGCTGCAGCTGATGCCCAAGCCGGTGCTGGGCGGTGCCGAGCTCGTGATGTTCGGCACCGTCGCCGTGGCCGGGATCAAGATCCTCGCCGAAGCCGGACTGCATCGACGCAACATGCTGATCGTGGCGATTTCCATCGGCATGGGCCTGGGTGTGGCGGCGGTACCGGAGGTGTTGCGCGAGCTGCCCAAGGCGCTGCACAACATTTTCGAATCGCCGATCACTGTCGGTGCACTGTGCGCCATCGTGCTGAATATCTTCCTGCCTGAAGAATTCATCGAACTGGAAGAAGACGATTTCGATCCGGAAGCCTCGATTCTCCAGGTCATGGAGAACCCCGACGTGCCGACCAGGCTTGAACCCGCAGCAAAGGCAGCTGCCGCACAGTAGACCACCAAGGTTTCAGGGCTGGACCGCTGATGGCACAGCCCTTCTACAAACAGGAACGCCTCCATGCGCAGCGCGGATCCCCGTGGGAGAGAGCTCGCTCCCACAGTGGTCATGTGGTGAAACGAACACCGGGTTTGGCCCGCTCATCCACCGTCAATTCGAACACATCCGGACGCGCATAGTGACCGACTACGTCATAGTCGTATCGGGCGCGGATCAGGTCATCGGTGTCAATTTCAGCGCAAAGCAGACCAGGCCCATCCCGTAGCGGTCCGGCCAGGATATCCCCCATCGGCCCGATGATCACGCTGCCACCGGCAATCAACGGCCGGTCCGCCGGCCAGTTGGCGATCTCCAGCCCCAGGGCTTGCGGCGAATCCTGGACCTGGCATGCGCTGACCACGAAGCAGCACCCCTCGTGGGCAATATGGCGCATGCTCACCTGCCACATCTCCCGCTCATCCACGGTCGGCGCGCACCACACCTCCACGCCTTTGGCGTACATTGCGGTGCGCAGCAGCGGCATCATGTTTTCCCAACACACCAGCGCGCCGATCCGTCCGACCTGGCTGTCGAGCACCGGCAGGGTGGAACCGTCGCCCATGCCCCAGATCAGCCGTTCGGTGCCGGTCGGCATCAGCTTGCGGTGTTTGGCGAGCAATCCGGCCTGGGGGTCGAAATACAGCGCGGTGCAATACAAGGTACTGCCGGCGCGCTCGATCACGCCGATCACCAGGTTGGCCCCGGTGCGCGCCGACAGCCCCGCCAGTGCTTCGGTCTCGACGCCAGGCACATCGATGGCGTTGGCGAAATAGCGGGCAAAGGCCTCGCGTCCCTGGGGCAAGCGATAACCCAGTTGAGTGCCGAACCCCTCGCCCTTGGGATAACCGCCCAAGAGTGCTTCGGGCATGACCACCAGCGCGGCGCCGGCTTCGACGATCGCCCTTTCAAACGACAGGATCAGTTCCAGGGTGTCGGCCTTGCCACCGGGCAAGGCACCGATCTGCAGGGCGGCAACGATTGACTTGGGCATTTGCGGTGACTCCGTTGGCATCAGGTGTTGCTCATTCTCGGCCGACATCGGATCATCAATAAAGAGCAACTCACTGCTGAATGATATGAACCACATGAATATCGCCTCCCTCGATCTCAATCTGCTCAAAGTCTTCGAAGCCCTGCATGAAGAATCCAGTGCCAGCCGCGCGGCAGTGCGCCTGGGGGTGACGCAATCGGCTGTCAGCGCAGCTTTACGGCGTTTGCGTGAGGTGTATGGCGATCAGTTATTCGTGCGCACCGGTCGCGGCCTGGCACCCACGCTTAAGGCCAACCAGTTGAAGCCGGTGCTCAGTGAGGCCCTGAACAAATGCCGGCAGAGCCTGGCGATGGTCGATCCGATGGCCAACCATTTCGAAGGCCGCTCCGTGACCCTGGGGCTTTCGGATGATTTCGAGATCGCCTACGGCCGGCGCCTGATCGAGGAAATTGCCCGGTGCGCGCCCGGACTGAGGCTGATTTTTCGCCAGACCCACAGCCAGATCGTCGCCCAGGCCCTGATGGAACGCAGTATCGACCTGGCGATCACCGCCGGCGGCTTTGCCGAGCGTCTGCTCAGCCGACAGGTGTTGGGTGAGGGAGATTATTTGTGTCTGGTCGACCCGATCAGTCTGACCGAGGGACAACAGGCCATCAGCCTCGAGGAGTTCGTCGCCCGTGAGCACATTCTGGTGTCGTCGGGCGGCTTTATCGGGATCACCGATGAAGGGCTGGCGGCGCTGGGCCTGAGTCGACGGGTCTGCGCCTCCACCACCCACTTTGCGGCGTTGCCGCACCTGCTCAAGGGCAGCCAGGCGGTGGCGACCATCCCGGCGCACGCGGCCAGGAGCATCGCGGCACTCAGCGGCCTGGCACTGCTGCCCTGCCCCCTGGTGTTGCCGCGCTATCCGATCGAAATGGGCTGGCGGACTGGTGCCCAGCTGGATCCGGTGGTCATGAAAGTGCGCGAAGCGATTGTTGCCTGCTTCCTGTAGGAGCCGGCTTGCCGGCGAAGGCGGCTTTGAAAAGTGCATCGCACATTCGGGCCTCTTCGCTGGCAAGCCAGCTCCTACAGTGAATTGGGTACGGCCGTTGAGATTATTTGGCCGCCATCAGCCGATTGACTTCGCTGCGCACCATGTTCGAAAACTCCGGCGGCGACATGCCGTCCAGTTCGGCGCGGACCCACTCGGCCCACTTGCCCTTGCGCTTGGCGCGTTCGCCGAACAGGCGCGCGGCTTCGCCCTTGGCTTTGCCCAGATTGTTTTGCCAAAGCTCGAACAGACGGGATTTCTCGTCTTCCAGGGCGGCGCGCTCGGCGAGGGGTTTGTCGGCCAGATTGAAACTCATGGGATTTTTCCTGCTGCGTAAATAGGCGACATCTTACACTGTAGGAAGAATCGCCCTGCTCTGGTTTTTCTGGCGGATCTAGCGAACAGGCAAAATCCCTGCAACTTTTTCCAGTGCCAGACACTCCATTGTTCACTGTCCAATCACCGCAAGGAGTACTTCAATGGCCCGCAAAACCGCCCTGCAAGCCGCCGAAGATCAAATCAAGGATCAAGCCTTCAGCGAGCTGCAGTCGCTGATCGAAGAATCTGAAAAACTGCTCAAGAGCAGTGCCTCACTGGTCGGTGAGGAAGCCGAAACCCTGCGTGGGCAAATCGCCCAGAAACTGCAACAGGCCCGGGACTCGGTCACCAGCGTCCGGCAGCGGGCCATCCCGGCGGTCGATGCCACCGAAAGCTACATCGGTGGTCACCCGTGGCAAACCGTGGCGGTTTCCGCCGGTTTCGGGCTGGTGGTCGGCCTGCTACTGTCTCGCCGCTAATACGCTTTATGTAGGAGCTGCCGAAGGCTGCGATCTTTTGCTCTTGATTTTCGGCGCATCTGAAGCCGCCAAAAGATCGCAGCCTGCGGCAGCTCCTACAGTAACCGGGCCAAGCCTCAGTGACCGGCCAGCTCCCGCAGGTGCGCCAGCTCCGAGGCCTCCAGCGCAATGCCCTCGACCTGGGACCTGGCACGCTGAGTGTGGCGCCGATCCCCCGGCAAGCGCTTGAGCCCCACGCCATGCATCTGCCGCACCAGCTCCTGGCTGCGTTCGGCAAAGCCCTGCCCCGCCGCCTTGCTCGGATCGATCACGATCAGCAACTGGCCAGTCCACGGCGTCTTGGCACCGGGATGGCTTTTCCAGTCGAACTCGAAGGAAAAATTACCCCCGGTCAAGGCCGCCGCCAACAACTCCACCATCATCGACAGCGCTGAACCCTTGTGCCCGCCGAACGGCAGCAAGGCACCGCCTTCGAGAATCGCCTTGGGGTCCTGGGTCGGTTGACCGAGGCTGTCGACGCCCATGCCCGGCGGCAAACGTTCGCCCTTGCGCGCGGCAATCTGCACATCGCCATGGGCAATGGCGCTGGTGGCCAGGTCGAAGACGATCGGATCGCCGTCGGCTCGCGGGGCGGCGAAGGCAATCGGGTTGGTGCCGAACAGCGGCCGATCGGCGCCATCGGGCACCACGCACGTCATGCTGTTGACCACGCTGAGCGCGACCAAACCTTCATAGGCGAAGGGCTCGACGTCCGGCCACAAGGCCGCGAAGTGATGGGAGTTACGGATCGCCAGCACCGCGATGCCGGCGCTGCGAGCCTTCTCCACCAGCAGCGGGCGCGCGGCCGCCAGGGCCGGTTGGGCAAACCCGTTACCGGCGTCGACCCGGACAAACCCGCTCGCCACATCCTCGACCACCGGAACGGCCTGGCCATTGACCCAACCGCTTTGCAGGGTCGAGACATAACCGGGAATGCGGAACACGCCATGGCTGTGGGCACCATCGCGTTCGGCGCCGGCGCAGTTTTGCGCCAGCACCCGGGCGACGTCGCCAGAGGTGCCATGACGCAGGAAGATCTGCTCAAGCAATGCCGTCAGCTGGTCGAGGGACAGGTTTTGCGAGGCAACAGTAGATACAGGATCGTGTGGCGCGGACATCTGAAGCTCCAGACTAATTATTTTTTGGAGGGGGCAACAGCGTAGCTAGACCGCCGATTAACAACGCGCCACCAGTGACCTGTCAACCTTTCCATAGCAGGCATCTGCACGAATCCCCTGGCCCCGTGCGTTAACTATCTACCACCCGCGCCACAGCACCGACTTTTAGTCTCGACACTCAAACCCTATGCGCCCGCAGCCGCGCCCTATTTGAGATTCGACGATGCCTACACCTAGCGTCCCACTGCTTTTTCCCGAAGCCTTGAAGTCCCCCGGGTTCTGGGTCGACCTGGGCAAAACCCATGGACTTACGCAAAAGGATTTCGAATGGTTCAGTCACCTGGAACTGGCCACCCAGTCCTCGCGCAGTCAACAGCGCCCGCCGATGCTCGCCGAAAGTATCCTGCTGACTATCAAAGGTCATGCCCCGACACCCTTGGCCGGCAGTTTCGTGCTGAGCGACACCCCGGACGATAAAGGGCTGATTCTCTACACGCCCTATGGCGGCATCAGGAAGCTCGACAGTCGCGAAACCTTGATCGAGGAGCTCGAAAAACAACTGAACCCCGCGACCGAAGACGACGATCTGCTCGTGTTCATGTCGCTGGCCCGGCGCAAGACACTCGCAGCAACCAGGCACATTGAAGTGAGCTTCGAGACCATCGACGGCGACGTGTTTGAGCATCAGCGAAACGCCCTCACCGCAAACCAGGGGCTGAATGATCAAGCCTTGCTCGACGAATTAAGTGAACTGCCGACACTCGAATCGCTGCTCGACACCCTTCTCGATGAGCTGCTGGGTTCATCGTTTCCGGGGTTGGAGCAGAGTCAGACCCGGGTCAACTTTTACGCCACCTCTCCCACCGAGCAAGACAATCCACCTGTACGGCGCTGGCTCCAATCCATGTCTTTGAGTGCCGCAGTGCTGTCGTACTACCGCGACCAGCGGTGGCCTGCGGGGCAGGAGCCTGAATTTTTCCACCCCAAAAGAACGCCACAGGGTAACGACCAGCAACACTGGGAAACTGCCGTCAAAACCGCTTCCGGCAAACTCATCAGCCTGCTTTCGCGGCAGGTCGAGCGCTTTTGGAGTGGCGGCAGCGCCGACGGTGCGACGCGTCGCGAGTTTTTCGCCCGAGCCATTCGCGAACAGGCGCGTGCAGATATTGTGCTCAAGCGCGAAGCCGAAATCATCACTGCGCAACAAAGCACCGCCTTGCACACACTGATTCAACCGGCTGCCGGCACGGCCCGCAGCCCAACGCTGGAGACCGTGCGACTGTGGGAATACCAGGCCAATTACGTAGAACTGGCGGGGTCGCTGATGATCAGCCACGCCAACGCCTACCTCTACACCCCGACTCAAGGGCTGCAGGTGTTGGCAGATTACAAGGACTTGAAAGACACCTTGCTGAGTAAGTTCAAAGCCAGCGGTCACGAGGACGAAATCTACGGCCTCCTGAGCCTGGAGGAGCGTAACCGCTTTATCGGCTTCAATCAGCCGCAAGTCACCGGAGAAGTGGTGTCCGGGGCAATATTCACGACGCTGTTCGAAGCGATCATTCGTAAACAGCTGCAAAACCTGGAATACGTCCTGCAAGTGTTTCGTCACAGCGACGGCACCGTCGACATCCATGCCTTGTTCGACAAGGCGCTGGATATACGCGCCATGATCAGCGAGCGCTTACTCGCACTGGAGGCCAATGGGCGCTGGAGTACCCGGCCGGTGTTAACGGGCTCCCAGCAACCGTCCACGGTGTTGGCGGATAAAGCCGCTGCCTTCGAAAAAACCTTCAACGACGTTGAATCGGCGATCAAGACGGAGTTTGCGGCGCAACCGCTGACCTCGCAGGCGGTGCAGCAGACCTACCTTGCGAACATGAAACCCCGGTTGGCCCACGCTCTTTCTGTGGGTCTTCGCGGGGAAGCCAATCTGCGAGTGATCAATTCAACGCTCCGCAAAGCCGACCGGGCGATCGTCGATACGGTATTCAACCCTGATCAGCCTGAGCGGAAAAACCGCCGCGCGCTCAATGGATTCCGGCCCGATGCCTACAAACTGGTCCTGGAATGCTCCGGCGAAAAAAACGTCCTGCCGCTGGCCAATTGCGTCGTGCTGACCGAGCGTGGCGGACTCGACCCCCAGCATTCGGGGCGGGCCATTTTGTGGACACCGGCCGAGGGACTGGAAGTCTTCAACCATGTCAGCGACTTGAAACGGGTGCTGAACCAGCGCTTGCTCGACCCTCTGCAACGCTTGGCATTGCTGGAAAACCTCACGCCCACCCAACGTAAATTCCATCGACGTTACTCACTCGGGTCACTGCGGCTGATTGAAGGCAATGTCCTGCACGAGCTGGCGCAATCGTCCATTGAGCGTTTTTTGGCAGGCTGCGAATACGTTCGCTCGCAAACACTGACATCGGCGCAACAGGTCACCGCGCTCGAGCAGTTGGCACAAACGGTCAGCGATACCAATTTGCACAGGGCCGCAGCCATCGCCCGGGCCATCAACCACCAGCAATCCTTGCCGGCGTGGCTGGGCATGGCCGGCGTCGACGAACAGCAATTGCACATCGAACTGCTGGAGCAATACCGCCACAACGTCACCGACGACAAGGATTACCTGCACGGGCTGCCAACCCTGCGCACCTTTGTACATGGTCGATTGAAATCGTTGCTCGGTAGCCGATTCCCCACTGCAGTACTGGACCCCGACAACATCGCGATCACTCCCAACCTGGCCCTGGCTGGCCCCTCCCGAACCCTGACCGAGTTTGCCTTGAACCATGTCAGCGTTGCTCAAGGCACCGGGTTCACAATTACGTCAAGTGAACGGGAGCCGCTTCCTCAAGGCCTGGACCAAAGTGCCATCCGCCAACTTTTGTTGTCACTCGACGTCCAGACAGCCTTTGCCAAACAAGTGACAGGCAAGCTCCTGGAAGACAGCGACGAAGCCGCTACCCGCAAGCAACGTTTCATGCTTCAACTGCCCTGGCAATTGATGCAGCATGCCCATGCACTGCACCTTCAACAGCGGCTGTCTTCCACGGCGTTCGATTTGATCCGGCAAGTGCTGGATATGCCAGACAGCCTGGCCCGCGCATCGGTGCAAGGAGCTCACGCCCTCGTTCGGCCGCTGGAATTGATCAAGACCGCCGGTGGCAACGCCACTGCAACCCTGGGGCTGTACCTGATCGGCCCCGGCCCCGGGCAGGAAGGCCCGCAAGTGTTGTATACGCCTTACCATTCAGGCTCGGTGTTCACCGAGTTCGAGAATGAGGCGAGCCTGGTCTCGGCGTTCTGTAAAATCGGACCGCTACAGGACCTGCTGATTCGCCGCCTTCCGGAGGATCAGCGAACGCTGTTCAGCAACTTGCTCCAGGACACCGTCGGGCAACCCAGCGAGATCACCCTCGCGTCCTCCCCGCTCGAAGGCAACCTGCTGGCGCAGCTATTTACCGACAACGTCACGCTGCTATCGCACCTGCTTGGCAGTCAGTCCGAAATCACCGCTCAGGCGGAATGGGAGGCGGCGAAAAACCTGTTCAGCAAGGGCATCAAACTGGTCGCGGGCCTGTTACCCGGCAAACTCGCCTATGGGCCGTTCCTGTGGCATAGCTACAAGCACTTCAAGGATTCCGCCGAAGCCTTGCAGGAGCACCACTGGAAACAGGCGCTGCAGGAGTTCATTGCCGGCGCCGTGCAAATGGTCTCGCTGGGGCGCTTGTCGCTGCACGCCTCGACCGAGGCCGTGCCCGCCACGGTGGAAACAGAACCTGTGAAGACCGATCTGGCCTCTGCGCAGTGGTCACAATTAAAGCCGACCGCACCGGCACGCACCTTGCTGCAACCCTTCGAAGCCACGACCGTGGCATTGAAGGATCTGGTTAAAAACCAGGCGGATGGCACCTACGATGATTCCATCGGCAAACTTCGCTATGCGGCGATCGCCGGGAAGGTTTATCGCGTCGCCAAACCCGGCGCCGTCTGGCGCATCACCAAGACCCTGGTAGACGGCCCTGCGCTGCGCAGTACGCCGAGCGAGAAACTCGTCATCGATCCGGACCGGCATACCGTGCACTACGGCAAGGCCGTGTCGAAGATGATCAACGAATACACGTCAAGCCGTGAAGTCAGCCGAATCCTGAACATCGAAGCCGTCGGCATGGAGCAGATCCGGGCTCGTCACCCGGCAAAAGCCAGTCAAATCGTGAAGGCCATCGATTTGGCCCGTTATTACGCCTTCAACAGCTTGCACAATCTCGCGCAGGCCCGGCATCTTGTTAAGGGCACCCGGCTGGACGGTTTATTCAAAATCGTCTTTGATGTCAAAGACGTCGATACCGACCTGCTCGACAAGATAAAAAAGGCGATCACGCCGATCTGCACGGCACTTGTCGACCCGGATGATGACTTGATGAACACCGAACGCTTTGTCGTCGGCTCCACCAAAGACCCGCAGGACGTGTTGATCGCCTTCGTGATCGACGAGGATTCACGCAGACATGTGCATTTCACCCAGCGGTTTTTCGATCAACAACTCGGCCAATACAAGGCTTGCCTGACCGAACCCTTCGATGTCGACGGACATGCACAGGCCGCCACTCTGATTCATGAATTCTCGCACGCCATTACACAAAGCGCAGATATTGCCTATCTTGAAGCGAGGCGCCCCTTCAGCGACCTGATCAGCTCGATCACCAGCTTTGGCGCCTCTTTGAAAACCCGGCAGGAACGCTATCAACGAGAAGCGCTGTCCCTGGCGACCCCGAGGGAAGAACTCTTCGCCCGCTGGAGCAACGAGTTGCAGGAATGGATCAGCCTGGACTCGATTCCCGGCGCCGAAAACGCGGGCAAGGCCATCCTGAAGATTACTGGCTGCAAGAAAATGGCAGACGCTCGAAGCGCCTTCAGGAACCCGGTCAACGCGGATCTGCGCATCGACACCATTTTGCGCAACGCCGACTCGATTGCGTATCTGATCTGCCAAATGGGTCGACAACTCGATCCCGTGCCCGTATCCACCCCCTGAACGCCATAAAAATGCGCAGAACCTTAGTTTTGCGCATTGCGCTTGTCCGGGTCCGAATCGAAAATAATTACACTTTGATGGGTAATTGCCATGATCGATGTTTCTCGCAGACTTCCCTCAAGGTTAGAATGCGCGAAATCAGGATGAGTCAATGACCGACACCCCACTCTCGCCAGCCCAATATGACGCCATCACCGATGCCGCTGCGCATTGGTGCATGCGCCTGCATGCCCCTGACTGCACGGCGCAGGAGCGCCAGGCGTTCGAACAATGGCTAGACGTTCATCCACTGCATGCGTCCGAATACGAGGCCATGCTCGAGATCTGGGAAGTGGCTGGCGACCTGCCGCGTCCGGAAACGGTTGTGCCCCTGGTTCGCGCCAGGCCGCAGACGCCCTGGCGGGCCTTCGGCATGGCCGCCGCCGTGTGTGCGCTGGCCTTGCCGTTGGCGGCCTACAGCGGTTGGAACATGGGCTGGTTGCCTGACTCGTATGAGCATTTCGAGGCGACCGACAACGTTCGCCAAGTCACCCTCAAGGACGGCAGCAAGGTCGAACTGAACCTGGGCACCGAGCTGACGTACAGCAACTACAAGGATCAGCGTCGAGTCACCTTGAAAAAAGGCGAGGCCTTCTTCAGTGTCAGTCACGACGCCAGCCACCCTTTCGTGGTCAAGGCCGCCGAAGGCAAGGTCCGGGTCACCGGCACCCGCTTCAACGTCTGGATGTATGAAGACCAGGTGAAAGTGAACCTGGTCGAAGGCTCGGTACTGGTCAGCAGCAACGATGACCTGCCGGGTGATGGGCTACGGCTCGGCCCGGCCATGCAGGCCAGCTTTCGCCATGGCGACCTGATTCCGCGGATCAGCCAGACCTACGACGACGACAATTCCCTGGCCTGGCTCAACGGCAAGCTGGTCCTCGATGACCTGGCGCTGAGCGAAGCGCTGCCGCTGATCAATCGCTACCTGCAAACCCCGGTGCAGGTGGCCGATAATGCCACTGGCGCGATCCGCATCGGCGGCATCTACAACATCCGCGAGCTCAACACCCTGGTGGCGACCCTGCCCAAGGTGCTGCCGGTCTACCTGACCCGCAACAAGGACGGCAACCCGATCCTGAACGCCATCCCGCAGCAACCGCCGAAAAGCTGAAGGCCGCCACCCTGACGGGGTGCGGCCTTCATTGTTTGCCTCACATACCAGCGATTCTACTGCGCGGCCACCTTCCCGGCCTTGTCATCCTGCTCGTGGATCGTCTGCGCCTGATAGTGCGGATCGGAGGTGATCTGTTGCTCAGTGAACGGCAACACACTCAACTGCTTGTGCGAAAACGCCAGCGTCTGGTCCAGGGCGTACTTCGACGCCGGGTCGCTGGACAGCGAAAACGCCAACAGGCCTTTGGCCTGCGGGCCCTTTTCATCGAAGGTCACCACCTGCAGATAGCTGGTGCCGCTGACCACTTCGCGTTTGCCATCGGTGCGGGGCACGCTTTGAATGGCGTTGTATACCCCCAGCGTACCCGGCCCGCCATGGATCGGCGTCTGCTGGCCGCCGCTGCTGACCACCTGGATGTCACCCCAATGGCTGTTCTGGTTGAGCCCTGACGCCTTGACCTGCTCGATCGAGGCCAGCATGGCCTGGCGCAGCGCTTGCGCCACCTGCGCACGATCGACCGCCAGGCCGCGCGGGGTGTGTTGCGGGTCCAGTGGATCGAACGCCACACGCCAGACATCAGGCGCCTGCTCCAGAGCCTCCATGACATTCTGGAAGTGCACGAAGCCAAGGCCGCTGTCGAGATTGGCCTTGCGATCCCAAGCCTTGAGACTGGCACACAGCGGCGCCAGGGTTTTCCCATCGCTGCCCAGGTCCGCCGCGCAGAACTGCAGCAGGTCGGGCATCACTTGCGCTGCCTGATACACCTGGTCATCCAGCACCATGTGCTGCAAATCGGCTGCGGCGACCGGACCGGCCTTGGCCAGCGCTCCCAGGCGATCCAGGGCAAAACGCGAGCGCAGGCCCAGGGGCTGGCCGTCCTGGCTGATCAAGGGTGAAAAGCCGGTCAGCGGTTGCGCCGGATTGGCCATCCACGCCGAATCGTTGGAGTGCTGCACGAAGTCCTTGCGCAACAGTTGCGGCAACTGGTCCGCGGCAAAAATACCGGGTTGCGCGGCCCGGGGGTCGATGTCCCAGGCACAGGCGCTGTTGGAACCGTCGAGCACGATCATCTGCAGGCCGATCCGCGGATCGCTGCACTGGGCCAGCTTCGCCGCACTCACGTTCGGCACCACCGACAGGTTCATGTACAGCGTTTGCCCCTGATCGTCCGCTCCCAGCGTGTTGACCCACGGGATGCCCTGGATCTGGTGCACCGAGGCCTGGAACTCCTTGAGGCTGCCAGCACGATTCATCGCGTACCACTGTTGCAGCACCCGGTCATTGTCCAGGTTGGCGTCGCGCAGGCTGTAGGCAAACTGTCGATCCCAGTCGAGCTTGCCCGGCCACTGCACAATGGGGCCGAACTGCGAGCTGTAGACCACATGGGAAACGGCCTTGACCGAGCCATCCGCCTGCTTGACGTCGACCGACAGGGTCTGCTTGTCCATGGGCATGGATTTGCCGTCGAGCAGATAGCGGGTTGGATCCTTGGGGTCCAGTTGCAGGCGATACAAGGTGAAGTGCTTGGACGAGTCCACGGTGTGGGTCCAGGCCAGGTGCTGGTTGAAGCCTATGTTGATCAGCGGCAGGCCAGGCAACGCGGCGCCCATCACATCCAGTTTGCCGGGGATGGTCAGGTGCATTTGATAGAAGCGCATCCCGCCGACCCAGGGGAAATGCGGATTGGCCAGCAACATGCCGCGACCATTGAAGGACCGATCGCTGCCCACCGCCACCGCGTTGCTGCCGCGGTCCAGGGCAAAACGCTGCATACGCCCGTCGGCCAGTTGGAACGCTGTCTGTTTGCCGCCATTGCCAGCGACCGCGGCCGGCGGCGTGGCACCCGCCAGCGCTTCGGCAAACTGCCCGACGCCACCTTCCACCAACAGGCGGCGGGTCAGCTTGACCAGGTCCGTGGCAGAGATTTCCCGCACCCAGTCGCCCTGGCACTGCGCCGGCAGCCCCCGGGCCCGACGCTCGCTCAGGGCGCGGTTGTAGCCGGCCACATAACCTTCGACCAGCTCGCGTACTTCAGGGGTTTGCGCCTGCCAGAACCCGGCCACGGCCTGCGGGGTGTTCAACCAATTGAAAAAAAGATCGCTGACCTGGTTTTCGCGCTCCTCGACCGTCAGTTGGTCGGGACCAAAAAACCGCGAACGCTGACCGTTCACCGTAACGATCTCATTGGCCAGCAAACACAGGTTATCCTGAGCGTAGGCATAGCCGATGCCGTAACCGAGGCCCCGCTCGTCCGCGGCGCGGATATGGGGCACGCCAAAACTGGTCCGGCGGATATCGGCACTGGCCTGCTCCAGCTGACTGCGCGCATTCGCCGCAAGACTCAGCCCCAGAAACACACCCGCCAGGCTCAACCTGGTCAACTGGCTGGAAATAATCACATTCGCTCCTGATCGAAAAACGATGGTCACAGTTCTGCGTACAAACACGCACTGCGCATCCTGTTAGGGACGAAACAAACGAGAAAAATTTAGGAGACTGGATGGCGGGCCCGGACCGCGTGTCAAAGGTGCCTTACACAGCGATCACGCAATGATGACGAAATTTCTACATTTAAGTCTTCATGATTTGTGACGCTCATACGTCTTGTTTTGTAAGAGCGCCCAATTTTTCCCGATCAGGCTCTGAAAAGGAGTTTTTGCAATGTACAACTCGCAACTGCCAACGGACGGTAGCAACGCGCCAAAGGGCAGGGTCAGTGTTTTCGACCAACCTGCCGAGCGCAACGGCAACGAGCGGATCCGCGTCCTGCTCAAGAGCTTTGGCTTGCGGACCAGCCTGATTCGCCTCAAAGTCATCGACGCCCTGCTGTCCGCCGCCGAAAACGACCGCAGCCTGGGCGTGCGCGGCGTGCACACCCACTTGCTGGAGCTGGACATTCCCCTGTCGTTTCTGAGTGTGCGCGAAGTGTTGAAACGCCTGTGCAGCGAAGGCGTGATCGTCCTCAATGCGGATAAAAGCTACAGCCTCCACCCCCGGGCCGCCGCCCTGCTGCACAACGACTGATCAAGCCAGGGCCGGAGCCACCGCTCAGGGCTTGACCTTGCGGCGCATCACGCCGTTGATGACCACCACGACCACCGCCACGCCAATGGCGATGTACTGGAACAGTTTTTCGCTAATGACGCCGGTGTTCTGCAAATAAGAAAGGCCAAACATGGTCCCCAGTACCACGAGGGAGATCAGAATCGAGTATTTCAAACGTTGCGACTGAGTCATTGGCAATTCCTGAACCTGAAAAATGTATCTGCTGTGTACCCCTTCACATGCCTGGCCGGCTGCGAACGGGGGCTCATGTTACCGCCGATGAAGATTTTTAGCTTTATCACGGCGATGGCGTCCTCGAATATTGCATCGCGCTATCGGGCCTCTTCGCTGGCAAGCCAGCTCCTACAATGATTTGCGCTGGGCACCGCGGACCTGTAGGAGCCCGGCTTGCCGGCGAAGGCGGCCTCGAATATTGCATCGCGTTTTCGGGCTCTTCGCTAGCAAGCCAGCTCCTGCAATGGTTTGCGCTGGGCACCGCAGACCTGTAGGAGCCCGGCTTGCCCGCGAAGGCGGCCTCGAATATTGCATCGACCTTTCGGGCCTCTTCGCTGGCAAGCCAGCTCCTGCAATGATTTGCGCTGGTCGCCGCGGACCTGTAGGAGCCCGGCTTGCCGGCGAAGGCGGCCTCGAATATTGCATCGACCTTTCGGGCCTCTTCGCTGGCAAGCCAGCTCCTGCAATGATTTACGCTGGTCGCCGCGGACCTGTAGGAGCCCGGCTTGCCGGCGAAGGCGTCCTTGAATATTGCATCGCGCTATCGGGCCTCTTCGCCGGCAAGCCAGCTCCTGCAATGATTTGCGCTGGGCACCGCAGACCTGTAGGAGCCCGGCTTGCCGGCGAAGGCGGCCTCGAATATTGCATCGACCTTTCGGGCCTCTTCGCTGGCAAGCCAGCTCCTATGTATGGACTCGCCCCCACTGTCTACCCGCTTTTAAAAAACCGTCGCCCCGTTGCATCTATGTATAAGGCCTATTCGTGGAAGCCGTCTTCGGCTTCTGGCCAAAATTGGAAAAGCTCGTGGTATGCCGATTACATTCAGGCCTCGAAGGCCAGTAGGAGCTTAGGCATCAATCCACGCCGGTCTTACCTGGGGTCAATTTTTTTCAGCAAAGGGTCGGACAGTTGGTACCTCGGTGGCAGAACTCTGTCGCTCAGTGGCTCATCGTTGCCTGCTGGCCATCTCCGGCGTGGCGACGATAAGTCTGGTCATTCTGTAGAAGCACCCAGACGATTCGCAGGTTGCGGTTGGCTAGCCTGATCGCAGCTTCCTTACGACCCAACCGGCTCATCCAGTGCAACAAGCGGCGGTCATCGGGTTGCTGGGAATCAGGTCGTAGTTGTTGCAGCACCGCGTGGGCTCCTTGGATCATCAGGCTGCGTAAATAAGCATCACCTCGCTTGGTCATGTCCCCCAGCCGGATCTTTTCCCCGCTGCTGTGCTGGTCAGGCACCATGCCAAAGTACGCGGCAAACTTGCGGGCATTGGGAAATCGCTCAGGCTTGGTTTCCTTGGCCACCAGGGCCGTGGCGGTGACTGGTCCGATGCCGCGCACAGTCATCAGTCGCTTCGCCGTCATGTCGGCGTTGGCGGCCACTTCCAGGCGTCCCGTCAGTACGCTGATGCGCTCGCCCAAATGGCGCCACTCGGCCAGCAGTTCGTCGATCAGTTCACGCAGCAGGGCCGGCACCGGCTGGGTAGCATCTTCCAGCACCCGCGGAATTTTCTGGCTGATCGCAACATCGCCTTGCGCCAAGGCGACACCGTGCTCGAGCAGCAGGCCGCGCATCTGATTACTGACGGCCGTGCGCCGACGCACATAGCCCTGACGGGCGCGATGCAACGCCTGCATGGCCAGCGCCGCGACGCTTTTGACCGGTACTGCGCAGATTTTTTCATCGCGACCAGCCCGCAGAATCGCCAACGCATCGTTGCGATCATTTTTTGGCCCGCTGCGATGTTTGGCCACCAAACCGGCTGGAAGAATTCGCGCCGAATTACCTTGGTCTTGCAGTTGCCGGGCCCAGGCTTGAGCACCCGGACCGGTCTCCATCAAAACCACAACATGAGGCGGCAACTTTTGGAGAAACTCATAGAACGCCTCGCGCGACTTGATCCGTTGCTCGAAGCGCACCTGGCCGAGAACATCTTCACCGGCGACCTGAAAAACCTGCTTGGCCAGATCGACCGCCAAGGTTGTGCAGGCCGACAAATCGGTAGAAGACAGGGATTGATCAATCGAACTATGCTTTTTCATGGACTCGCCCTCGCTGTCGTTGGCTGTTTAGACTGCCACCGTGGCGCATTGACGCCTCGGCTGGGGCGAGTCCATCCAATTACAATGATTTGCGCTGGTCGCCGCGGACCTGTAGGAGCCCGGCTTGCCGGCGAAGGCGTCCTCGAATATTGCATCGACCTTTCGGGCCTCTTCGCTGGCAAGCCAGCTCCTACAGGGGAATGCGTACAGCTTATGAGGCCGTACAGCTCTGTAGCACTTCGAAACAAACCTTGAATATCCGCCGGCAAAAACCCGTCAGAATGTATTCCTTTGCCCGCAATCCGAGACCCTTCTGTCATGCGAACCCATTTCCGTCTGGCTGCCTTGGGCGCCCTGTTCATTTCCTCCCTGGCCCAGGCCGCCGACCTGATCCCGATCGAGGTCCACCGGGATGCCAATTGCGGTTGCTGCAAGAAATGGATCAGCCATCTAGAGGCCAATGGCTTCAAGGTCGAGGACCACGTCGAAAGCAACATGAGCGCGTTCAAGCAACAACACGGCGTGCCACCGCGCCTGGCGTCCTGCCATACCGGCTTGATCAACGGCAAATTCGTCGAAGGCCACGTGCCGGCCGATCAGGTGCTGGCCCTGAGCAAGCGCGATGACCTGCTGGGCGTTGCCGCCCCGGGTATGCCAATGGGGTCGCCGGGCATGGAAATGGACGGCATGAGCGATGCCTATCAAGTGATCGGCCTGAAAAAGGACGGTACCGATGTGGTGGTGGCGGACTACCCCGCCCATTGATTGTCGGCGTCTACTTCGGCTTGTTCCTGGCGGCGTTTGGAGCCGCGACCTTGCTGCCCCTGCAGTCCGAAGCCCTGCTGGTCGGGCTGATCCTCAGCGATCGCTACTGGCTGTGGTCGCTGCTGGCGGTCGCCACCCTGGGCAACGTCCTCGGTTCGCTGGTGAACTGGTGGCTGGGGCGCGCCATCGAGCGCTTCCAGGATCGGCGCTGGTTTCCGGTCAGCCCCAAACACCTGGAACACGCCCGCCGTCACTATCAACGTTACGGCCACTGGTCGCTGCTGCTCAGCTGGCTGCCGGTGATCGGTGATCCACTGACCCTGGTGGCCGGCGTCATGCGCGAACCCCTGGGGCGCTTCCTGCTGATCGTGACCCTGGCCAAGGGCGCCCGGTATGGCGTACTGGCGTTGGCCACCCTGGGGTGGATGGGTTGAACCAAGTGCCGCGACGGTTGCCTGTTTAATGTCGCCCTAATCGTGCCGGTCCAGCATCGGCGGATTTTCAACGGAGTTCATCCATGCCCCTAACCCGCTCAAGCTGGCTGTCCGCCCTGCTGCTGACCGCCGCCCTGCCCGCCATCGCAGCCGAAGGGCCGGCCTACGGCCCCGAACTGCAAGGCTTCGAATACCCCTACACGGTCAAGCATTTTGCCTTCGAGTCCCAGGGCAAATCTTTGCAAATGGGCTACATGGACGTCGCCGCCCATGGCAAGGCCAACGGCCGCAGCGTGGTGCTGATGCACGGCAAGAATTTCTGCGGCGCCACCTGGGAAACCTCGATCAAGGCCCTGAGCGATGCCGGCTACCGGGTCATTGCCCCGGACCAGATCGGTTTCTGTACGTCCAGCAAACCGGACCATTATCAATACACTTTTCAGCAACTGGCGAGTAACACCCAGCAACTGCTCAAGGCCCTCGGCATCCAGAAAGCCACTTTGCTCGGGCACTCCACCGGCGGCATGCTCGCCACCCGCTACGCGCTGCAGTATCCCGAACAGGTCGAACAGCTTGCGCTGGTCAACCCGATCGGCCTGGAAGACTGGAAAGCCCTCGGGGTCCCCTATCGCACGGTGGACCAATGGTACGAGCGCGAACTGAAACTCAGTGCCGAAGGTATCCGCAACTACGAGCGTGCCACCTACTACGGTGGCCGCTGGAAACCCGAGTTCGATCGCTGGGTGGACATGCTCGCCGGGCTGAACAAAGGCCCGGGACATACGCAGGTGGCATGGAACTCGGCGCTGATCTACGACATGATCTTCACCCAGCCGGTGTACTACGAATTCCCCAACCTGAAGATGCCAACCCTGCTGTTGATCGGCACGTCCGACACCACCGCCATCGGCAGCGATATTGCGTCGCCGGAGGTCAAGGCGAAAATCGGCCACTACAACGTACTTGGCAAGCAGGTGGCGAAACTCATACCCCAATCGACCCTGGTTGAATTCCCCGGCATGGGCCACGCGCCACAGATGGAAGAACCGGCGCAGTTTCACCAGGCCTTGCTGGGCTGGCTGGACAAACACAATCCCGTTCCTTGATGAGGTAAGGCTGATGGCGGTGCAGATTGCAGTGATTGACGATTGGCAGGATGTGGCCCGCGGTGTGGTGGACTGGTCGCCACTGGAGACCATCGGCCAGGTCGAGTTCATCCACGACTACCCTGCCGACAACGCCAGCCTGGCGGCGCGCCTGGGCGGGTTTGAAGTGATCTGTGTGATGCGCGAGCGCACCCGGTTCGACGAAGACCTGCTTCGCCGCCTGCCGAACCTCAAATTGCTGGTCACCGGCGGCATGCGCAACGCCGCCCTTGACCTCAAGGCCGCCGCCGCGCTGGGCTTCCAGGTCTGTGGCACCGACAGCTACAAGCATGCCGCGCCGGAACTGACCTGGGCGCTGATCATGGCCGCGACCCGCAACCTGGTGCTTGAAGCCAACGCCTTACGCGCCGGAAAATGGCAGCAAGGCCTGGGGGGCGACCTGCACGGCAAGACCCTGGCGATACTGGGGCTGGGCAGCATTGGTCAACGGGTTGCCCGGTTTGGCCAGGTATTCGGCATGCGGGTGATCGCCTGGAGCGAAAACCTGACCGCCGAACGCGCCGCCGAAGCCGGTGTGACCCTCGTCAGCAAACAGGCCCTGTTCGAACAGGCCGACGTGCTCTCGGTGCACCTGGTACTCAGTGAGCGCAGCCGGGGATTGGTCGATGCCCAGGCGCTGGCCTGGATGAAGCCCACCGCGTTGCTGGTCAATACCGCCCGCGGGCCGATTGTCGATGAGGCAGCACTGATCAAGGCCCTGCAGAAACAACGCCTGGGTGGCGCCGCTCTGGATGTGTTCGAGCAGGAGCCCTTGCCTGAATATCATCCGTTCAGAACCCTGGACAACGTGCTGGCAACGCCCCATGTCGGCTACGTCAGTCAGCAAAACTACCAGCTATTCTTTGCGCAAATGATCGAAGACATTCAAGCCTGGTCGGCGGGACAACCGATTCGGTTACTGAGCTGATAGCGCCCGGCGACTTGGACTTTTCTTGCAAGATTCGCCGGAAAAAAATGAATAAATGTCCACGCTGCGGTGTTTATGTTTCGCTTGTGGGGGATCCGCCCTTCGCAACGTTTTCGGTCCATTCGATGTCCCGCCCCGGAGCATTGCCCATGAATCGCCGCCTCTCGATCGTTACTGCCCCGCTGGTGCTTGCCGTCGCGCTGTCCGCTTCCCTGGCGTGGGCCAACGGCGAGGAAGATACCCCCGCCAAACCGCAGTGCCCTCGAGGGCAGGTGTTCGACAGCAAGGCGCAAAAGTGCGTCAAGCAAACCAGCATGCTCGTGCCGGACGCCGACCGTACCGATTACGCCTATCAACTGGCCAAGCACGGGCGCTACGAAGAAGCCCTGGCGCTGCTCGATTCGCTCAAGGAACCCAACACCGCCAAGGCCCTGAACTATCGCGGCTACGCTACGCGTAAACTGGGGCACACCGAGGAAGGCATCGGTTATTACCTGCAGTCGGTCAAGCTCGACCCGCAGTACGCCAAAGTCCGTGAATACCTGGGCGAAGCCTATGTGGTAAAAGGCCGGCTCGACCTCGCCCAGGAACAGCTGCAACAGATCCGGTCGATCTGCGGCAATACCAGCTGCGAGGAGTACCAGGACCTGGCCGAAGCCATCAACGACTCATCGAAAACCTGACAACCGGACGCACGGAGGTCTTTATCGCCAGCATTCAGGAAATAAGGGCAGAACTGGGCCAGCATCTGGCGCGGTTGTGGCGCTATGGCCTGCTGTTGTCGCGACAACGGCACGTCGCCGAAGACCTGGTGCAGGCGACGTGCGTGCGCGCGCTCGAACGCGCGGCGCAATTTACCCCGGGCACCCGAATGGACCGCTGGCTGATGAGCATTCTGCATTCGATCTGGCTGAACGAAATCCGCACCCGTCGCGTGCATCAGGGACAGGGGCAGGTCGAGCCCGATAGCGCCTTGTCGTTTGACGGTGAATACGCGGCGCAGACCCACGTACTGGCGGCGCAGGTCATCCGCCGCGTCGACGCGCTGCCCGAAGCCCAGCGCGAAACGGTATTTCTCACTTACGTCGAGGGCTTGTCCTATCGCGAAGTTGCCGAAGTCCTGCAAGTACCCATTGGCACCGTGATGAGCCGGCTGGCCACCGCGCGGGCGAAACTCGCCGAATATCCGCCACTGCACACGGTGCCCAACCCTTCCACCGGAGAACGTCGATGAACGCGATACCCTCGGATGAGCAATTGGTGGCCTACCTGGACAACCAGCTCGACGCCGACCAGCGCGCCCACATCGACGCGGCCATCGCCCAGGACCCGATGCTCGGCCTGCGCCTGCAATGGCTGGCCCGCAGCAGCCTGCCGTTCAAGGCCGCCTATGACGAGGTGGCTCGCCAGGCACCGGTGGACCGCCTGCAGGCCATGCTCGACACCTTGCCCGTGCCTGCCCGGCCAGCGCTCAGCCGTCGCTGGTTCCTGGCAGCGGCGGCCGGGCTGGTGGCGGGCGGCGTGGTCGCCGATCGCTTGTTCCTCGGCTGGCACAGCAGTCAGCAAACCCATAGCTGGCGCGGGCTGGTGGCGGATTACATGGTGCTATACGTGCCGGAAACCCTCGACCATCTGCCCAATGACGAAGCGACGCAACGGGCGCAGCTGCAGACGATCGATGCGCGCCTGGGCCTCAGCCTTGTACTGGCAAAACTGGCCTTGCCCCGAGCCGAATTCAAGCGCGCGCAAGTACTGGAATACGACGGCGTCGTCATCGCCCAGATTACCTACCTCGACCCGGTACACGGCCCCATGGCGCTGTGCGTCACCCATTCCAACAGCGGCAGCCGGCACTTCGCCCAGGAGCGCCGGCACGGGATGAACATTGTCTATTGGGCGGACATGCAACATGCCTGGATGCTGATCGGGCGTAACTCGATGGCAGACCTTGAGGCCATGGCCAAACAATTGCGCACCCGATTGAGCGCCTGACCTGTAGGAGCTGCCGCAGGTTGCGATCTTTTGATGTCGCGTGTAAATCAAGATCAAAAGATCGCAGCCTTCGGCAGCTCCTACACAGAGCGGGGCAGCGTTCGCAGTTTCACCAGGTCCTGTGCCTTGGGAAACGCTCCGCCCGGCCCCTTCAGCAAGGTGTACTTCACCTTGTCGCCCACCAGGAAATACTCCTCTCCATCTGCCGTGATATTGGGCCCAATACGGATCGCCAACCTGGAACCGAACCCGTCATCGGGAAGGACCAGGGCAAAAGTGGTCGATATCGTATCAACCCTGACATCCCTGATCGCGTTGATGGTGCCCTGCCCCATTGTTCTTGTGATTGGCTCGGCCATTGCTACCCTCCTGCCCTGCCGACAAATTCTGACTGCCAAGGAACAATGAAACGCCCAAACGGCCAGTGTGGCTACTGTCAGGTTTTACAGTTCTACCGATGTTAAATGCGAAAAGGGGACCTTTCGTTGCTTTCAAACACTAGCAGTTCTGCTAGTGGGCATTTCCTGTAAAAAGATTAATGCTTAGGGGACTCGACCTTTCATGGAGTACCACAGATGCCTGCCTCCCCTCAATCAACTGAACTGTGCCGCTACCGCTACGATCCTCTGGACCGTCGGGTTGCCTCCACGCTCCACCAGCAGACCGACCTCCAGCACTTTTACTGTAAAAGTCGCTTGGCCAGCGAAATACAAGGTGCACAGCACCGCAGCATCTTCCAGCATGACGACCAGTTATTGGCGCAACGGTCGAGCCAGAACGCCAAGGTCGATACCACCTTGCTGGCAACCGATCAGCAACGATCGGTGCTGAATACGCAGAGCGCCACGCAATCCCAAGCCTTCGCCTACACCCCTTATGGCGAACGGTCCCCTAAGAACGGCTTGCCCAGCCTGCTCGGATTCAAAGGCGAACGGCTCGACGCGCTGACCGGAAACTATGATTTAGGTAATGGCTATCGGCGGTATAACACCTGGTTGAAGCGGTTTGATAGCCCGGACAGTTTGAGTCCGTTTGGGGAAGGTGGGTTGAATACGTATGGGTTCGTCGCAGGGGATCCAGTTAACCGCAGTGATCCGACTGGGCATTTTCCTGTTAGCAAGCTGCTTATCGGCGCCTTTCCTGTAGGTGCTGTTTCAGCCGGGATTGCGACTTTATTAATTGATGATAAAGATTGGAAACCGGTTTTGTTGGGTATTACCATTGGTTTAACTGCTGCAACGCTAGCTTTACCGCTGATCTTGAGGGCTCGTCCCAAGCAACTCGGACTTAATCGGTCTAACACAACTGGAAATGTTTTGAGCCCGAACTCTTCCCCCGCTCCAATTAGGCCGGTGCAACGCCCCAATCCGCAATTAAACCAGATTATGGGCCGATCTGCTTCAGAGGACATTGCGTTTAGACGATTCGTACTTAGCTTACCTAAAGAAACGCAACCTCCAATCTGGCGTGATTATTACAGGGGGCTTATTCCGACAGACAGGCAAACTATTGGTTCAACCAGTTTACAATTTCACTTTCCTCAGCCACCGCGAAACTCACTAAGTAACGCAAGTACATCGTCGCAATCGATCAGTGAATCTGCTTCAAGTATTCGCAGCTTTTCCTAGCCCCCAATCAGACGGGGCGTCGGCAACCACAACCGAAACCGCGCCCCGCCCAACGGCGACGACTCCACCGTCAACGTGCCGCCCTGCGCCTCCAGCGCCCGGCGGCTGATCGCCAGCCCCAGGCCAAACCCACCAGTGGACCGGTCCCGGCTGCGATCGAGTCGATAGAACGGCTCGAAAATCCGCTCACGCTCGTCATCCGGAATGCCGATTCCGTCGTCGTCCACCCAGATTTCGCAGCCCCTGGGGCAAACCTGCACGCCAATCTGAATGCGCTTTTCGCAGTAGCGCATGGCGTTGCGCAGCAGGTTCTGCAGGGCGCGGGCGGTCAGGCGTGGGTCGAGGCTGAAGCGTTCGAGTTGGCCGTGGAGCAGCACGTCGATGACGATGTCCGGGGCTTGTTCGTCATCGACGCTGCCCAGGATGCTGTCGATGAATTCATCCAGCGACACCTCGACCTGTTCCGGCACCCGTGCCGGGTTTTGCAGGCGGCTGTAGGACAGCAGTTCCAGCACCAGTTCGTCGAGTTCACGAATGTGATCGACCAGCCCTTGCAAGCGCTCGCGGCTGGTCGCCGGCAAGTCGTCGGACAGCGCCAGGGCCAGGCCGAAATCCAGGCGCGTCAGGGGGGTGCGCAGTTCGTGGGACACCGCATTGAGCAGGTCCCGTTGCTGGTTCAGCAGGTTCTCGATGTCGCCCGCCATGGTGTCGAAGACGTTGGCCAGGCCGCCGATGTTGGAGCTGGGGGCGATCTGTGTGCGCTCGCTCAAATGGCCCTTGCCGAAGCGTTCCGCCGCGCTTTTCAGGCGCTCCAGGTCGCGCCAGTGCGGACGCAGCCACAACAGCAGGCAGGCGAGCATGGTCGCGCCGATCAGCACGTTGATGCTCCAGTACAACAGGCTGACGTCCATCGGGTCCGGCGGCACGACCATCTGCACCACGGTGTGCTCGTCCAGCGGCGTCACCGCCAGGGTGCGCCAGCCCCAGTCGCCAATGCGCACGACGTTTTCGCCGCGCTGCAAACGCTGCTGTTCCTCGAGGGTAAACCCGGCATCGTCGTTGCCGCTGAGCACGATGTGCAGCGGCTGGAACTCCTTGTCCATTTGCGCCGCCAGGGCCGGCCATTGTTCGGACGGGACGGCCTTGAACTGCTTGACCATGAGGGTTTGCAGGCCACGGGAATAGTCGAGATTGTAGGTGAGGAAGCGCTCGTGGAAGACCTTGATCACCAGGTCCGGTACCAGGTAGATCGCGGCGCTGAACGAAACGATGGTCACCAGGTACAGGCGAAAGAGGATTCTGAACATCGTCTTTAGCATTCCCACTCGGAACGGCTGAACAGGTAACCCTTGCCCCACACGGTCTTGATCTTGCGCGCTTCGCCAGCGTTGTCGTCGAACTTGCGCCGCAGCTTGGAGATCGCCACGTCCACCGAGCGGTCGGTGCCGTTGAATTCGATGCCGCGCAGACGTTGCAGGATCTGGTCGCGACTGAGCACTTCGCCGGCATGCCGGGCCAGCACCACCAGCAGGTTGTATTCGCCGCTGGACAACTCCACCGGTTGTGCGCGCCAGGTCACCGTGCGTTCGGACAGGTCGATGCACAGGTTGCCCATGAGGATGCGGTCGTTGGCCGCCGGTGGATCGCTGAGGCTGCTGCGCCGCAGCAAGGTGCGCACCCGGGCCAGCAGCACCCGGGGCTCGCAGGGTTTGGTGACGTAGTCGTCGGCGCCCATTTCCAGGCCCAGCACCTGGTCGTGGCTGTCGTCGCGGGCGGTGAGCATCAGGATCGGCAAGGTCGCCGAATCGGCACGCAGCAAGCGGCAGACCTGCAGGCCATCGAGACCGGGCAGCATCAGGTCGAGGATCACCAGGTCCGGCGGATCGAGCCGCGCACGCTCGCGCACCTGGTCGCCGCGGCCTATCACGCTGACGCAGTAGCCGTTGCGTTCCAGGTAGCTGGCAATCAGTTCGGCGAGTGCGGTGTCGTCTTCGACCAGGAGGATGTTGGGCATGGGGTGTTTTCCAGCAAAATGCGAGGGTGACTGTTCCGGCCTCTTCGCGAGCAAGCCCGCTCCCACGAAGATTTCGCGGACAACTGTAGGAGCGGGCTTGCCCGCGAAGAGGCCGGGACAGTCGCAATAAAATTCAAGTTGTTCAGGATATACGCCCTCACGCACACCCGAGTAAAACCCTTACACAATTTCACACAGCACCAACAAAGCTTCACCGCTACCCTCGCCGTCGCCCAGTAGGATGCTGGGGGTCACTATTGGGGTCATTCATGTCAAAAAATCTGCTTGCCAGGCTCAGCCTGATCGCACTGGCGTTGACGCTGAGCGCGTGCGACAGCGCCTCGAACGCCGAAGAACAGGCGCCGCCAGCCACCGTGCGCATCGAAACCATCGAAGCCCGCCCGCTGTCGATCAGCAGCGAATTGAGCGGGCGGATTGCCGCGCCGCGCATTGCCGAAGTCCGTGCCCGCGTGGCCGGCGTGGTGTTGCAGCGGGCCTTTCGCGAAGGCAGCGACGTGAAAAAGGGCGATGTACTGTTTCGCATCGACCCGGCGCCGTTCAAGGCCGACCTGGACAGCGCCGACGCCGCGCTGCGCAAGGCCGAGGCCAATGCGTTCCAGGCCAGGCTGCAGGAACAGCGCTACGCCCAGTTGATCGAAGGCAACGCCATCAGCGGCCAGGACTACGACAACGCCCGGGCCGCCACGCGGCAAACCGCTGCCGACGTCGCCGCCAGCAAAGCCGCCGTGGAGCGAGCGAAACTGAACCTGGGTTATGCCACGGTGACGGCGCCGATTTCCGGGCGCATCGGCCGCGCGTTGGTCACTGAAGGCGCGCTGGTGGGGCAGAACGAAACCACGCCACTGGCGCTGATCCAGCAGTTGAACCCGATCCACGCCGACCTCAGCCAGTCGACCCGTGAACTCAACGACCTGCGCCGCGCCTTCCGTTCCGGCCAGTTGCAGCAGGTCGGCCAGGACCAGGTCAAGGCCACGCTGATCCAGGACGACGGCAGCCTCTACACGCTGCCGGGCAAGCTGCTGTTCACCGACATCACGGTGGATCCGGGTACCGGCCAGGTCATCCTGCGCAGCGAATTCCCCAATCCCGATCTCGACCTGCTGCCCGGCAGCTTCGTGCGCGTACGCCTGGAGCAAGGGGTCAACCAGCAAGGTATCAGCGTGCCGCAACGGGCCATCCAGCGCGACAGCGCCGGCATCGCCCAAGTGTTGTTGCTAGACGCCGAGCAGCGCGTGGGCCTGCAGCCGGTGGAGCTGGGTGGCGTGCAGGACGACCGCTGGATCGTCACCGGCGGCCTCAAGCCCGGCGATCGCATCGTCATCGAAGGCCTGCAACACGCCCGCCCCGGCGAAACCGTGCAGATCGATGACACCCCTCTTCCACTTGCCCAGGTTTCTGGCCAGTAAGCAGGACGCTTGTTTATGCCGCAGTTCTTTATCGATCGCCCGGTGTTCGCCTGGGTGGTGGCCCTGTTCATCCTGCTGGCCGGTGCCCTGGCCATCCCGCAGTTACCGGTGGCGCAGTACCCCGATGTGGCGCCGCCACAAATCGAAATCTATGCCGTGTACCCGGGCGCTTCGGCACAGACGGTGGACGAAAGCGTGGTCAGCCTGATCGAGGAAGAACTCAATGGCGCGGATCACCTGCTGTATTTCGAGTCGCAAAGCAGCCTCGGCAGCGCCACCATCAAGGCGACTTTCCAGCCGGGCACCGACCCGGAAATGGCCCAGGTCGACGTGCAGAACCGCCTCAAGGTGGTCGAATCGCGCCTGCCGCAAGCGGTCAATCAACAGGGCTTGCAGGTGGAGAAAGTCTCCGCCGGTTTCCTCCTGCTGATCACCCTCACCTCCAGCGACGGCAAGCTCGACGCCGTGGCGCTCAGCGATTACCTGGCGCGCAACGTGATGAACGAGATCAAGCGCCTGGACGGCGTCGGCAAGGCGCAACTGTACGGCGCCGAACGGGCGATGCGGATCTGGATCGACCCGCAGAAACTGATCGGCTTCAACCTCACGCCTGCCGATGTCAACGCCGCCATCGTCGCGCAGAACGCCCAGATCTCGGCCGGCAGCATCGGCGACTTGCCGAGCCGCACCACCCAGGAAATCACCGCGACCATCCTGGTCAAGGGTCAACTGTCGACCCCTGAAGAATTCGCCGACATCGTGCTCAAGGCCAACCCCGACGGCTCCACGGTGCGCGTGGGCGATGTCGCGAGGGTCGAGATCGGCAGCCAGGAGTATCAGTTTTCCACACGCCTCAACGGTAAACCCTCGACTGCCGTCGGCGTGCAACTGTCGCCGGGGGCCAACGCCCTGAACACCGCGACGCTGGTGCGGGCGAAGATGGATGAACTGGCGCGTTACTTCCCCGCTGGCGTGGAATACAAGATCCCGTACGACACCTCACCGTTCGTCAAGGTCTCGATCACCAAGGTGGTCTACACCCTTGGCGAGGCGATGTTGCTGGTGTTCGCGGTGATGTTCCTGTTCCTGCAAAACGTGCGCTACACGCTGATCCCGACCCTGGTGGTGCCGGTGGCGCTGATGGGGACGTTTGCGACCATGCTGGCGCTGGGTTTCTCGATCAACGTGCTGACCATGTTCGGCATGGTGCTGGCCATCGGCATCCTGGTGGATGACGCGATCGTGGTGGTGGAAAACGTCGAGCGGATCATGGCCACCGAGGGTTTGTCGCCCAAGGAAGCGACACGCAAGGCGATGCAGCAGATCACCGGCGCCATCGTCGGCATTACCCTGGTGCTGGTGGCGGTGTTCATTCCCATGGCGTTCATGCAGGGTTCGGTCGGGGTGATCTACCAGCAGTTTTCGCTGTCGATGGCCACCTCGATCCTGTTCTCGGCATTCCTGGCCCTGACCTTGACCCCGGCGCTGTGCGCAACCTTGCTCAAGCCGATTGCCAAGGGCGAGCACCACGAAAAGAGCGGGTTCTTCGGCTGGTTCAACCGCCGTTTCGTGCAGCTCACCGAGCGCTATCAGGGTTGGGTCGCCTATGCGTTGAAACGCACCGGTCGTTACCTGCTGATCTACGGTGTGCTGCTGGTGGGGCTGGGTATTTGCTTCAGCCGCCTGCCCTCCTCGTTCCTGCCGGTGGAAGACCAGGGCTACACCATCACCGACATCCAGTTGCCGCCCGGCGCGAGCAAGAACCGCACGGTGCAGGTGGTCGAGCAGATCGAGGCGCATAACGCCACGGAGCCCGGCGTGGGCGACAGCACGGTGATCCTCGGTTTCAGCTTCTCCGGCAGCGGCCAGAATGCGGCGCTGGCCTTTACTACGCTCAAGGACTGGTCGGAGCGCGGCAGCGACGCCTCGGCCAGCTCCATTGCCGATCGCGCCAACATCGCCGTCAGCCAGATCAGGGATGCCGTGGCCTTCGCGGTACTGCCGCCGCCCGTGGACGGTCTCGGTACCTCCAGCGGTTTCGAGTTCCGTTTGCAGGATCGAGGCGGCCTCGGCCATGCCACGTTGATGCAGGCGCGCACTGAATTACTCGCCGCCGCCGAGAAAAGCCCGATCCTGATGAATGTGCGTGAAAGCGCCCTGGCCGAAGCGCCACAGGTCGAGCTGATCGTCGACCGCAAGCAGGCAAACGCCCTGGGGGTGTCCTTCGCCGACATCGGCAGCGTGTTGTCCACCGCCGTCGGCTCGAGCTACATCAACGACTTCCCCAACCAGGGGCGGATGCAGCGCGTTGTCGTGCAGGCCGAGGGTGATCAACGCAGTCAGGTGGCCGATCTGCTGAAAATCCATGTGCGCAACAGCGCCGGAAAAATGGTGCCGTTGTCGGCCTTCGTCCAGGCCAGATGGACCCAGGGCCCGGCGCAATTGACCCGTTACAACGGCTATCCGGCGGTCAGCATTTCCGGCGAACCGACGCCCGGCCACAGCACCGGCGAAGCCATGGCCGAGATCGAACGGCTGGTGGCGCAGGGTCCGGCCGGGTTGGGTCAGGAGTGGACCGGGCTGTCGTTGCAGGAACGCCTGTCCGGCAGCCAGGCGCCGATCCTGTTGGGCTTGTCGCTGTTGATCGTGTTCCTGTGCCTGGCGGCGTTGTACGAGAGCTGGTCGATTCCGACCTCGGTGTTGCTGGTGGTGCCATTGGGCGTGCTCGGTGCGGTACTGGCGGTAACGCTGCGCGGCATGCCCAACGATGTGTTCTTCAAGGTCGGGCTGATCACCATCATCGGTCTGTCGGCGAAGAACGCGATCCTGATCATCGAATTCGCCAAGAGCCTGTACGACGAAGGCCACGACCTGATCGACGCCACATTGCAGGCCGCACGCCTGCGCCTGCGGCCGATTGTCATGACCTCGCTGGCGTTCATCCTTGGCGTGGTGCCCTTGGCGATCGCCACCGGCGCCAGCTCGGCCAGCCAGCAAGCCATCGGCACCGGGGTGATTGGCGGGATGATCACTGCGACCCTGGCCGTGGTGTTTGTGCCGGTGTTCTTTGTGGTGGTGATGAAGCTGGTGCGCAGAAAGCCTTAACCCACACCACGATCACTGTAGGACTGCCGAAGGCTGCGATCTTTGATTTGATTTGTTTAAGATCAAGATCAAAGATCGCAGCCTCGGCAGCTCCTACAAAGAAGGTGGCCTGCGCTATGGTGCAACGAGGTTCCGTCAAAGTATGCCTTCATGCCCTACCTCACCCACACCCACCCTCGCCTGTCGGCCGCCACCACCTTCGGCATCGCGGTGGGCATTCTGGCGCCGGCCGATTCGATCATCAGCAAGGTACTCTTTGGCTGGAATGCCGGGGTCTGGACTTATCTGCTCCTGATGATCTGGCTCGCCGCGCGCAGTAAAGCGCAAGACGTGCGGCGCATTGCCGAGATCGAAGACGAAAACGCCAGGCTGGTGCTGCTGGTGGTCAGCATCGCCGCGATTGCGAGCCTTGCCACCATCGCCTTCGAACTGGCCGGCAGCAAAGACCTGGAAACCACGCGCAAGTTGCTGCACTACGGGTTTACCGCGTTGACCGTCACCGGTTCCTGGCTGCTGATCGGGGTGATCTTCAGCCTGCACTACGCCCGCCTGTTCTATACCTGGGAAGGCAAGGACCCGGCGCTGCGATTTGCCGAAGGCCTGACGACGCCCAACTACTGGGACTTCCTGTATTTCTCGTTCACCATCGGCGTGGCAGTGCAGACTGCGGATGTCGGTGTGGCGACTCGGGATATGCGCAAGATTGTACTGGCGCAGTCGTTGATCGGTTTTATATTCAATACAGCGATATTGGGCTTTTCGATCAATATCGCCGCGGGATTGTTTGGCTGATGTTGCCTCATTTAGTCGTCATCTCAGCGATTAACGGCAGCGATTCCCCAACAGCATTTCGCGCTGTAATCCGCACGTCATAGCGGGTTTTTGCAAGCAGGAGCGGCGTCAACATCGTGCCATCTGCGGTGTAATGAAGATCGCGTCCCTGTGGTCCGGTCAATATGATTCGATAATCGATTACATCCATCCCATCTATCGGAGCATCCCATCTCAGTATGGATAGCAACACCGATGTTGAATAACGGAAGTTTCGGGGAGCACCAGGCGCGACTTGTTTCCTGGTAGACACGTCAGCCGAAACAGACCAATTTCCAGCCGCGTCTCTGGCGCGCACTTCAAATCTTTCGACGGCACCCTCTATCAAACCAGTGACAGGATGGCTGGTTCCGCTCACAGCGACCCAAGCCCCGTCGTTGCGGCGAACTTGATAACCTGTCACGCCCACATTGTCTTCAGGGGCACTCCAGTTCAGTGTTGCGTTACCTGGTGTTTATGCAATGAGTTTCAATTCTCTCGGTTTGGTGGGGGGCACTCGGTCATGGGTCACTACCTGAATCGACACAGGCAACGCCGGAGCGGGACCTTCGATCCTGCGTGGCTGGAGCTTGAACGTATAGGCCTTTTCGGGGATCAAGTCCGTGAAGATGTGCTCCAGCGCAGTGGTTCGTACAGGTTCACGCCCTGGGCAGGTGATTTCGTAATCGATGAAATAGGAGAGATCTTCCGGTCTTTCCCACTTCAACCATGCCTCGGAAAATGTCCTGCCCGGATTGTGCAGGCCGCGCGGTTGCGTCTGGTCCGGCCCGATGGTGACTTCGGCACTGGAGGGCTCCGAAAAGCCACTGGCGTTAAAGCCTCGAACCTCGATGAAATATCGCGTACCAGGCGCCAGATACTTGAGGGTGTCAGTGAGATTCGCGGTTGTTTGCCTGCCAATCACCTCGGGGTATTTATCCACAAGGCCATACGCGACTTCATAATTCGGGGACTGGGGCGGGCCCCAAGTGACGCGAACCTGATCGAAGGTGACCAGCGTATGCAAAATCCCTGGCTTTGAAGGAATGGCAGGTCCATCCAGTGTTTTTTCGGTGATGCGCGCAGGCGAGGACTCGCCGTTGGCGTTGGCTGCACTGACCTCGACAAAGTACAGCGTATTTTTAGTCAGCCCGGTCAGCTCAAAGCTCGGTTGCACCGAACTTTTCGTCTGGGCAGGACCGTTTGGCTCGATTCCATAGCGGATGACATATTCAATAGCCCCCGCCGATGGCGACCACGCCAGGACCATCGACACAATGGCGGGCGTTGCACGCAAATTGGTCGGGGCTGCAGGCACCGCCAGCGTGGTTGCCGTTGTTCGTACCGACGGCGAATCACCCGCCGCGTTGAACGCCACCAGATCAAAATAATAGGCGGTCCCTGAGCGTAACCCGCTGACCGTGCAGGCCTCGACAGTGGCGGTGAATGTATTGATCACCGGACCATTGGGGAGCAAGCCGTAACTCACTCGATAACCTGAGGCAAGGGTGGACTTTTGCCAGGTCAATGCCACTGAGTCTTTCGTCGGCCTGGCACTGAGTCCGGTCGGGGCAACAGGCTTTGCGATGCCGGCCTTTGTGGTTGCGATACCTTCCGATTCTGGCGAGAGGCCGGTCCCATCTTCCGCGCGTACCTGGATGAAGTATTTGGTTTCCGGCTGCAACCCTGTAATGCGCAAGTTTCGAGTCGTCGTATAATTTTTATCGACAGGGTTCGGCCATTGATCATCACGCCCATAGGCAACTTCAAATCGGTTGAATGGCGTGGTGTAGGACCACGCGACATTCATCGAATCCGAGGTTATCGAAGAGAACTGGAGATTACCGGGTTTCTGCGGTAGCAAAAGATTCATGACCTGCCCTTCTGCTCAAATAGCTCCATGGCCTGAGACTAAAGCCCGACCTCTTTGAAAAACAGCTATCAGAACAGTTAGTGGCGTTGCAGCCTGTTTGTGCTATGGCCCAAGGGTGGAAATGTTTCTGCACAAACGTTCTAGCCATCACCCTCGACGCAGGCGTTAAATACGCTGGCAATCCGTCCCACAGGTGCAACATGACCGCCCACAA
Organism: Pseudomonas sp. PLMAX; assembly: GCF_046042685.1. Taxonomy (NCBI): domain Bacteria; kingdom Pseudomonadati; phylum Pseudomonadota; class Gammaproteobacteria; order Pseudomonadales; family Pseudomonadaceae; genus Pseudomonas; species Pseudomonas sp. PLMAX. The sequence goes on from NZ_CP064949.1 coordinate 4,018,529, forward strand.
CTGGATCGACCTGGCCCAGGATGCCGACACCGGCATCGAGACCCTGCGCGCGCATTTCCAGGGCCATGCCTACGATCCGCATTGGCATGACAGCTACCTGGTGGGCGTGACCGAGCAAGGGGTTCAGCAATTCAATTGCCGCCGCACGAAGCACCAGAGCACACCGGGCAAGGTGTTTTTGCTCGAGCCGGGCGACATTCATGACGGCGATGCGCCGACCGCCGACGGTTTCACCTATCGCATGTTGTACCTCGACCCGCACTGGTTGCGGCGCGAACTCGCGGCGGTGTTCGACAATGCCCCGCAAAACGCCGAGTTGAGCTTCGCCAATACCCTCGCAACCGATCCGCGCCTGGCCCATGCGACCAGCCTCGCGTTTGAAACCCTGCACCGCGGCGAATTGAAGATCGTTCGCCAGACCACCCTCGACGCCCTCCTCGAACACTTGACCAGCCATTTGCACTGGCGCACTCGCCATGGCGAAGACCCGCGCCTGCCCCAAGTGGCGCAGAAGGCTCGAGAATACCTGCACGCCAACGCGCAATATGACATCGGCCTCGACCAGTTGGCCGCCGCTACCGGGGTCGACCGCTTCCGCCTGACCCGCGCCTTCAAGGCGGCTTATGGCATCGCGCCCCATGCGTATCTGGTGCAATTACGTTTGGCCACGGCGCGGCGAATGCTGGCCCGTGGTGAGCAACCCGCGGTGGTGGCGATGACCTTGGGTTTTGCCGACCAGAGCCATCTGGGCCGCTGGTTCGTGCGTGCCTACGGCATTACACCAGCGCTATACCGCAAGCGTTGCTCAAATCTTCCAGACAGATAGATGCCGCTCTTGTGAAGATCGAATTCACTGATCTTCACCGAGTTTGCCTGCGATGCTGCCCTCTTTCCCGACGTTACTGCCCTTCCTGTTGTTTGCCTTTGTCGCCTCGATAACCCCGGGCCCCACCAACATCCTGGTGTTGAGCAACAGTGCCCGATACGGCTTGGCAGCCGCCGTGCCGATCATATTCGGCGCCTGCGCCGGGGCCGCGACCATGGTGCTGCTGGTGGGCACCAGTGCCGGTTCGTCGCTGGCCGCCTGGCCCGCCCTGCAAACGGTCATGCAGTGGGCCGGTGTGACGTGGCTGAGTTACCTGGCCTGGCAGATATTCCGAGCCCCGACCGTCGCCATCAGCGCGCAGAAAACCGAGCGCCGCCTGGGCATGTTCGGTGCCGCCAGCCTGCAATTGATCAATCCGAAAACCTGGATGATGGCGCTGGCGGTGGTCAGCGTGTTTGCCGGGGCCGGCGAACAGCGCCTGGTTCATGTGCTGTATCTGTCGCTGGTGTTCTTTCTGATTTCCCTGCCTTGCCTCGGCGTCTGGGCGCTGCTCGGCGCGGGCTCCACGCGATGGCTGCGCTCACCCCGGGCCATGCAGCGCTTCAACCGCTGCATGGCCCTGTTGCTGCTGGGCTCAACCTGGCTGAGCGTGTTGGCCTGACCTCCATTTGTCGATTTTTATCATTCCCCAACGCATCGAATACTTGACGACGCAGTGGTTTTTGGTGTCTTCTGAAACCGGTTTCAGCGCCAGACGCTTTACCATATAAATCCAATAAAAAGGTTGCAGACCGTGAACGATTTCTCCGCCGCCCAGCGCAGCCGCGTGACCATGCTCGACGTGGCCGAACACGCCAAGGTCTCCAAGGCCAGCGTTTCACGGTTCATCGGCGACGATCGCGCACTGCTCTCCGATGCCATCGCCCAGCGCATCGAACAGGCCATCGCCGAGCTGGGCTATCGCCCGAACCAGATGGCCCGCGGCTTGAAGCGCGGGCGTACCCGCCTGATCGGCATGCTGGTGGCCGATATCCGCAACCCCTATTCGATTGCCGTGATGCACGGCGTGGAAACCGCCTGCCGTCAGCACGGCTACAGCCTCGTGGTGTGCAACACCGACCGCGACGACGAGCAGGAACGCCAGCATCTGGCCCTGCTGCGCTCGTACAATATCGAAGGCCTGATCGTAAATACCCTCGGCCATCACCGCGACGCGTTGCACGAACTGCACCGGGAGATGCCCCTGGTGTTGGTGGACCGCAAGGTCGAGCACCTTGAGAGCGATAGGGTCGGGTTGGACAACCCGGCGGCCGTCGCGATGGCCCTCGCCCACCTTGAAGAACGCGGCTACCGTGACGTGCTGCTGGTGAGCGAGCCGTTTGACGGCACCAGTTCGCGAATCGAGCGGGTCGCCAGCTTCAAGGCGCAGATCGAGCAGCGGCCCGCGCTTCGCGGGACAAACATCGAAACCGGCAGCGAGCTGACGGCAAATCTGAAAACCTTCCTCGATACGCCCGGCCCTGGCCCGAAAGCGCTGTTTTGCGCGAACGGGATCGCCGCGCTGGCCAGTACCTATTCCTTGCGTGAACTCAATTGCAAGCTGTTTGAGGACGTGGGGCTGATCGCCCTCGATGACCTGGATTGGTATCCGTTGGTGGGCAGCGGCATCACCGCCCTCGCCCAGCCGACCAGCGAGATTGGCGCGAGTGCGTTTGAGTGTTTGCTCAAGCGGCTGCGTGGGGATGACGGGCCGCTGCGGACGCTGGATTTTTCGGCGCGGTTGATTGTCAGGGGGTCGACCCTTGGAGTTTTCCGGTGAGTGGACGGGCCTCTTCGCTGGCAAGCCAGCTCCTACAGAGAGCTGGCTTGCCACGAAGAGGCCCTAAAGATCGCCATTTTTTTGAACAAAAATGAAACCGGTTTCAGAGGCAAAAAAACAATGAACAAACCCGACGTTTCCATCAGCCTCTCCAGCTACGGCGCCGATCTTGTGCGCCAGCGCGGCCAAGGCAGTTTCATCCAGGTACTGGCCGCCGCCGGTGCCACTCGCATCGAATGGCGCGAAGAATTGTTGACCGTTGAAGATCCCACTCAACTGGCCGACGCCACCCAGGCCGAAGGGCTGGAAAGCGTGTACTCCTCACCCATGGAACTGTGGCTGGCCGGCCAGTCGAAACCCAATCCCGAGCTGGTCACCGTGCTGCAACGCGCCCAGGCATTCGGGGCCAAATGGCTGAAGGTGTCCCTGGGCTATTTCACCGACAACTGCGACCTTGCGGCCCTGAACCGCACACTCGCACAGAGCCCGGTGCATCTGCTGGTCGAGAACGACCAGACCCTGCAGGGCGGTCGCATCGAGCCGTTCCAGCGTTTTTTTGCTGAAGTCGAGCAACACAGCCTGCCCATCCAGATGACCTTCGACATCGGCAACTGGCACTGGCAGGACCAGTCGCCTGCCAGCGCCGCGCGCCTGCTCGGCCGCCACGTCGGATATGTGCACTGCAAGGCGGTGACCCGCCGCGCCGACGGCAAGCTGGTCGCCATCCCACCCGCCGCCAGCGACCTGCATCAGTGGGAACAGCTGCTGCGGCACATGGCCCAAGGGGTTATGCGAGCCGCGGAATATCCGCTGCAAGGTGACGACCTGGTGCAACTGACCACTGAACACGTCGCCGCCCTCGCCCACCTGGGTCACGCGCAGCTGGAGAACGCCCATGTCTGAGATCGATATCCTGTCGTTCGGCGAAACCATGGCGATGTTCGTCGCCGAGCAGGCAGGCGACCTGGCCAGCGTCGGCGCGTTTCACAAACGCATCGCCGGTGCCGACAGCAACGTCGCCATCGGCTTGTCGCGCCTGGGGTTCAAGGTGGCCTGGTTGAGCCGGGTGGGGGCCGACTCCTTGGGTCGCTTCGTGATCGACACGCTGGAACAGGAAGGCCTGGATTGCCGCCACGTCGACATCGACCCCGCGCACCCCACCGGTTTCCAGCTCAAGTCGCGCACCGACGATGGCAGCGATCCTGCGGTCGAATATTTCCGCCGTGGTTCGGCGGCCAGTCACCTGTCTTTGCACTCGATCGTGCCCGACCTGCTCAAAGCCCGGCACCTGCACGCCACCGGCATACCCCCGGCGCTCTCTGAAACCGCGCGGCAGATGTCCTTCGAACTGATGACCCGCATGCGCCAGGCCGGGCGCAGCGTGTCGTTCGACCCGAACCTGCGCCCAAGCCTGTGGGCCAGCGAGCAAAAGATGATCACTGAGATCAACCGCCTAGCCGCCCTCGCCCACTGGGTGCTGCCGGGGCTGAGCGAAGGTCGCTTGCTCACCGGTTTCGAAGACCCGGCCGACATTGCCGCGTTCTACTTAGGCCAGGGCGCCGAAGCCGTGGCGATCAAACTCGGCCCGCACGGCGCTTATTACCGCACCCACCTCGATCAGGGTTTTGTCGCCGGCGTGCCGGTGCAAACGGTGGTCGACACCGTCGGTGCCGGCGATGGTTTTGCCGTCGGCATGATCAGCGCCCTCCTGGAAAACCACAGCTTTGCCGACGCCGTGCAGCGCGCCAACTGGATTGGCAGCCGGGCGGTGCAGAGTCGGGGGGATATGGAGGGGTTGCCGACCCGAGCCGAGATGTCCGTTGAATTCGAGGCCGTCATCGCCAGCAGGCTGGCTCCCACAAAAACTGTGGGATCCAGCCTGCTGGCGATGAGGCCGGCACAGTCACTGAAGATTTAACACCTGCTGCGACAAAAACAACAAGCTCAGGAGCATCACCATGAAAACCGCAACCCTCGCCACCCGCCGCTGGTGGTACATCATGCCCATCGTGTTCATCACCTACAGCCTGGCGTACCTGGACCGCGCCAACTACGGCTTCGCCGCCGCGTCCGGCATGGCCGCCGATCTGATGATCACCCCGGGCCTGTCGTCGATGCTCGGCGCGCTGTTCTTCCTCGGTTACTTTTTCTTCCAGGTACCGGGAGCGATCTACGCGCAGAAACACAGCGTGAAGAAACTGATCTTCGTCAGCCTGATCCTCTGGGGCAGCCTCGCGACCCTGACCGGGATCGTCTCCAACGCCTATTGGCTGATCGTCATCCGCTTCATGCTCGGCGTGGTCGAAGCTGCCGTCATGCCGGCGATGCTGATCTACCTGTGCCACTGGTTCACCCGCGCCGAACGCTCGCGGGCCAACACCTTCCTGATCCTCGGCAACCCGGTGACCATGCTGTGGATGTCGGTGGTCTCGGGCTATCTGGTGCAGCATTACAGCTGGCGCTGGATGTTCATCGTCGAAGGCTTGCCGGCGGTGCTCTGGGCGTTTATCTGGTGGCGCCTGGCCGATGATCGTCCGGCCCAGGCCAAGTGGCTCAACGACCAGGAAAAACAGGACCTGGAAAGCGCCCTGGCCGCCGAACAGGTCGGCATCAAGGCGGTGAAGAACTACGCCGAAGCCTTCCGTTCGCCGAAAGTGATCATCCTCGCCCTGCAGTTCTTCTGCTGGAGCATCGGCGTCTATGGCTTCGTGCTGTGGCTGCCGTCGATCCTCAAGGCCGGCGCACAGATGGACATGGTCGAGGCCGGCTGGCTGTCGGCGCTGCCTTATCTGGCGGCGGTGATCGGCATGCTGCTGGTGTCCTGGGGCTCGGACAAACTGCAAAAACGCAAACGCTTCGTCTGGCCACCACTGTTGATCGCCTCGATCGCTTTCTATGCGTCCTACGCCCTGGGCGCCGAACATTTCTGGTGGTCCTACACCTTGCTGGTGATTGCCGGTGCCTGCATGTACGCCCCTTACGGGCCGTTCTTCGCGATCATTCCGGAGATCCTCCCGGCCAACGTGGCCGGCGGCGCGATGGCGTTGATCAACAGCATGGGCGCGCTCGGTTCGTTCGGCGGCTCCTACCTGGTCGGCTACCTGAACAGCTCCACTGGTTCGCCCGGCGCGTCCTACCTGTTGATGAGCGGCGCGCTGATGTTCTCGGTGGTGCTGACGATGTTCCTCAAACCCGGCGCCAGTGATCGGGAGCGTCCCCCGGTCGCTGTGACCCGTACCGCCGCCCATTCCTGACTGGATGACGACTATGAAAAAGCAGGTTGTTCTGTACAAGAAACTCTCGCCGCTGCTGATGGCCCGCTTGCACGAGCAGGCCGAGGTGACGCTGATCGAAAGCCTCGACGACGAAGGCCTGGCCCGTCTGCGCGAGGCCCTGCCCCACGCGCACGGCTTGCTGGGGGCCAGCCTGAAACTGGACGCCGGACTGCTGGACCTGGCGCCAAACCTGGAGGCCATCGCCAGCGTCTCGGTGGGGGTCGACAACTACAACATCGACTACCTGACCGACCGCCGGATCCTGCTCAGCAACACCCCCGACGTGCTCACCGAAACCACAGCCGACACCGGTTTCGCCCTGATCCTGGCCAGTGCCCGGCGCGTGGTGGAACTGGCAAACCTGGTGCGCGCCGGGCAATGGACCCGCAACATCGGCCCCGCGCATTTCGGCAGCGATGTGCATGGCAAGACCCTGGGCATCATCGGCATGGGGCGCATCGGTGAAGCGCTGGCCCAGCGAGGGCACTTCGGTTTCGGCATGCCGGTGATCTACCACAGCCACTCGCCGAAACCGGCGGTGGAGCAGCGTTTCAATGCGCAGTACCGCAGCCTGCCGGAGCTGTTGCAGCAGGCTGATTTTGTTTGTTTGACCCTGCCGCTGACCGCTGAAACCGAAGGCCTGATCGGCGCAGAGCAATTCGCCCTGATGCGTCCCGAAACCATCTTCATCAACATTTCCCGGGGCAAGGTGGTCGACGAAGCGGCACTGGTCGAGGCGTTGCGCACCGGACAGATTCGTGGGGCCGGGCTGGATGTGTTCGAGCGTGAACCGCTGAACCTTGATTCGCCGTTGTTGCAGATGAACAACGTGGTGGCGACGCCGCACATGGGTTCGGCGACCCATGAGACACGGGAGGCCATGGCTCGGTGTGCGGTGGATAATCTGCTGGCGGCGTTGGCGGGTGAACGGCCGAAGAACCTGGTGAATGGCGCGGCGTGGAGGGGCTGACATAAATGGCGCCTGTCAGGCAGCCTTCGCGAGCAAGCCCGCTCCCACAAAGGATTTGTGAACGCCACAGATCGAGTGTGGGAGCGGGCTTGCTCGCGAAGGGGCCGGCCCAACCACCACAAATTTCTCAGGCTCGCCGCGCTTCCAGAAGATCCATCGCACATAGCGCTATACGCCGACACGCATCCGCCAATTTGCGCTGATCCACCACCAGCCCAATGCGGATATGCCCCGCCGCACTCGGCCCAAAGGCCTCCCCCGCCAGCACCGACACCCCATACCCCTCCAGCAGCCGCTCGGCGAAATGCTGGGCGGTCAGCCCGGTCTGGCGCACGTCGACCATCACGAACATCCCGCCATCCGGCCGAATCGGACGGATACCCGGACAATGCCTGAGGCTCGCACACACCAGGTCGCGGCGCTGGCGATACTCTTCGCGCATCGACGCCACCTCCGGCAGGTCTTCATCCAGCGCCAGCTGCGCGGCCTTTTGCACGAACTCCGGAATGCCGAACAGCATGCACAACGACAGATGCTCCAGATGGTCATTCAAGGTTTTTGGCCCGATCACCCAGCCCACTCGCCAGCCAGTCATGGCATGGGATTTGGACAGGCTGTTGATGGTCGCCGTCCGCTCAGCCATGCCCGGCAGGCTGGCCGGGCTGATGTGTTCGCCCTCGTACAGCAGATCGCTGTAGACCTCGTCGCTGATCAGCCACAGGTCATGCCGAATACACAGCAACGCCAGTTCCTGCCAGATCATCAGCGACAGACTGGCGCCGGAAGGATTGTTCGGACTGTTGAGCAACAGCGCGCGGGTTTTGGGGGTAATCCGGGCCGCCACGTCCGCCGGATCGACCCGAAAACCGTTCTCCGGACGCACCGGCACCGGCACCACCTTCGCCCCACACGCACCGAACACCCCTTCATAGGTCACGTACATCGGCTCGGCGACTATCACTTCGTCGCCCGGATCGAGCACGCATTGCGCGACCGAATACACCGCGTTTTGCGCCCCGGGCATCACGATCACATGGTCAGCATCCACCACCTGCCCGCTTCGGCGCCGATGTCGCCGGGCAATGCTGTCGCGCAAGGCCCGACTGCCACGCGCTGACGAATAGTGGGTGTCGCCGGCCAGCAAACTGTCGATGGCCGCCTGCACGATGGGCTTGGGTGTATCGAAATCCGGGTCGCCGACCGACAGCAGCAATATGTCGACGCCCTGTGCGCGCATTTCCAGTGCGCGGTCATGAATCTGCCAGGCCGCGGCGCCTTCACCGGCGATGCGTTGGGTCAAGCCTGAATAGCGCATGTATTTCTCCAGTCGCGCGAGTTCCTGACACAACCCTATCTCAAATCGCGAAGCGCGCCACCCTGGCGTTCGAATCCCCTTCAATCGGGATTTTATTGTTCAAAAGGTTGCACCGGCGCATCGCGTAGAAAATACCTACACCAGACGGTGCGATAGCTGACAGCCATATCGGCATTTCGTCATTAAAGTCGCCTACCTGTAATTTCTGTCAGGTTCCAAAGTCGTCTGCTTTCGATATAACTGGACCATGCCGACAGCCCTGAATCAGGTGTCTGAAGGCAGGCCGCATGAACCATGCCTTTATGAAGTAGGAAGATTCTGCCGTGCCCACGCCATCATTGATGATAATTGGGAGAGTCCGTCATGTACCGTTCCAACCCAGCTCCAACACGGTCATCGTCAGCCCAGGTCAGTTTCCAGCCACCGGAACCCGCACAACCCAAGCCGATCACACTCACCAACAGGGAAAGAGAAGTCTTGCAGTGGAGCGCTGCCGGCAAATCCTCCTGGGAAATCGGCCAGATCGTCGAATGCACCGAAGCCGGGGTGAACTACCACTTCTGCAACATCCGCCGAAAATTCGGTGTGAGTTCGCGCTGGAGCGCTGTGGTCAAGGCGCTGGAGCAAGGCCTGATTCATCTGCCTTGACCCGCGGCCGGCCAATGCCTGCCGCGATGCACCTGCATCGCGCTGGTGTTGCCGACCGGGGCGCGGCTTCATGAGCCAGCGCATCATTCTTGCCGATGACCATCCGGTAGTGTTGATAGGTGCCAGGACGGCCTTGACCGCATCGCCCGGATCGCCGTTTTCCGTGGTCGCTGAAGCGCTCAACGCCGATGAGCTGATCTATCACCTGGACGTCACACCCTGCGACATCCTGATCAGCGATTATTCGATGCCCTACGGGCGCTTTCCCGATGGCCTGGCATTGATGGGTTACCTGAACCGTCACTTCGGCCACATACCGCTCATCGTGATGACCATGTTGCGCAACCCTTCCCTGCTGCAGGCCTTGCTCAATCACGGTGCGTGTGGCCTGTTCGACAAGCGCAGCCCGTTGAGCGAACTGAAACAGGCCGTAAACAGTGTGACCAAGGGGCGTCGCTATCTCAGCCCTTCTTTTGCCCGGATTCTCGAGGCCCGTTCCCTGCCCCACTGTCGTTCCGACGCGACGGCGAATCTTTCGGAACGAGAAATGGAGGTGGTGCGGTTGTTCGTCCAGGGGTTGTCCGGCCGGCAGATTGCCGCGCAGTTGAATCGCAGTGAAAAAACCATCAGCAGGCAAAAAAGAACCGCCATGGACAAGTTGGGACTTGGCCATGACGGTGGGTTGGTGGAGTTTGCGCGGGTGAGTGGGTTGGGATGAGACTTGATTCTCGCGAGCTGTAAATCCGCTAAGTGTACGTAGTGTGCGATAAAAAACTGAATGGTGCTTTGCACCCTGCGTCACCATCCAGTTCGTCTGGCACAGTATCTATCTCTGATTATCAATACCCAAGCGATTCCTCACACCTTTAGGTTTACCTATGTTCCTAGCCCTTTGCTGATTATCTTGATACATTTGATTTTGCTGCCAATTATCAAAGTTAGAGCTTCTTAAATTACTGTTCATTGCTGCAATTTTATCGTACTGCAATGCATCAGCTTTTAGCACGCTTTCAGCCTCTCGGGTTATACCAGGCATGCCAATATTATTATTCGCCCATTTCTGCACGTCTCGGGCTTTATTAACAGCTTCGCCTGCAGCGTTACGCCACGAAGTTACCTCCTTTACAAAACTCACCTTATGTTGTTTTTCATAAGACTTTACAAAGTCTGAATCCCGAGCCATTTTATCAGTTTCTGCCATTAATTCGTTATATTTCAATTTTCGTAATTTGGTGGCTTTATTCAACTGAATTACGTGTTTTGTCTGGATGGGCCGAACGGTTGCCGGGCGCGTCTTAGAGTTTATCAAAAGCGCCGCAGGCATATTTTCCGCGTCCACGGTCTTAGTAGTAGATCTGAACATACGCAGAATCCGTCCCACTATCGAATGCCCGTCACGGTCCGAATTAGATATCGGATCTCCCTCGCAATAAGTGTAAGAATTAATCCAACCCTCCCCAAACGGACTCCAACTATCCGGACTATGAAACCGCATCAACAGCCTATTGAACACGCGATACCCATTACCCAGCAAATACCAACCGGTTGACGTTTCCCGAAGCTCGCCGTTGTAACCCAACCGTGCGCTCACCGGCTGCTCTGAACTGCTGTGCCCATACGCGGAATAAGCAATGCCATTCGTCAAACCCCGCCCGACCTCACACAGCACACTGTTCTTGTCATCACTGGCCAGCAGTAGGGACTTTGGGCCAGCACCTGCCTGGTGCTCGGCGAGCACATTTCCTTCGGCCCGTACGAAAGTACTGCTGTTGGCACCCTCGATCTGGTTGGCCAGTTCACCGTTCTGGTAAAAACGCTGTTCGTGACTGCCGCCAACAATGCTGCCGCTCAGCGTGTCCAGCGAGTCATAGTGATAGTCACTTTCCGTTCCACCGGCCAAGGCGCTAACGCTGATCAGACGCCCCAGGCTGTCATAGGCCAAAATACGCCCGACTTCGTCCTGCAGCAGATTACCTTCGGCGTCATAATTGAAGTCGATTCTCGGCGGATAGAGCGGGTCGCCAGGCCTTGGAGGAGTCAATACATTGCTCAGCCCGGTCAGTTGACAAGGATCTTGCGGATTGCTGTATTCGAAATAGATCGCGTGGCGCCCACCCTCGAACGTGGTTTCCACGAAGTCGAGATTGTCCTGCGCATCGAAGCTGAATACTTGTCCCTTGATCACCTTGCCATAGGGGTCTTCAGGCCGCTGGCTGCCCGTGCAGCTGTAGTCGACCAGGCGTCCACGTGCGTCATACGCGTAGGTTTCGTCTCGCAGGGTCTGATTGCCTTGCATCAACGAGCGCATTGTCAGCCGATCGACTTCGTCGTACGCCTGGCTCAGGGTCTGAACGACCTGATTGCCCATGTCGAACGTGCGCAGCGTCTCACGGCCGAAATCATCGTACTCCAGGTCGATCTTCAGCCTTTGCGTACCATCGAGGGTGTCAATCGTCTTGAGTTGCCCCACAGTGTCGTAGGTGAAGGTCGAGCGGGTGCTGCCCAGCTCAGTGGCCACCAACCGGGCAAACCCGTCGTACTCGTAGGTCTGGATTTGCCCGAGCACATCGGTATAACTCATCAACCTGGCTTGCCGGCTGTATTCGTAGAACATGGTGTACGGCGATCCACCGGTCTGTTCACGTTTTTCCGATTTCACCTCACCGGTACTGAAATACTGGCGTTCAAGGCTATGTTTAATGCCCGCTGCGTCGACTTCTTCAGTGCTGCGCAGGCGCGCGTTTTCAGCGTCATAGGTATAGACGGCGGTACTTTCAACGGCGATCCGCTGCTCCGGGTCTTCACCGAGTTCCGGCCGGTAGACGTAACCGGTTTCCACACCGCTGGGCCGCAAGACGCTTTTCGGCTGGCTTTGCCCCGGATCAAAGTTATAGACACTTTTACGTCCGCCGGTAATCGACACGACCATCCGATCGAGCCCGTCAAAGCCCTGTTCACCCAGTACGCTGCCGTTGACGCTTATCTTCACCGGCAGGTCTTCACTGCTGTGCGCGGCGTACTGGCGCTCGACTTCGTTGCTGTCGGGCAAAACCGTCCTGGTCATCCGGTCGAAAGCGTCGTACTCATAGCGCGTCCAATTGCTGGCGGCATCATATTCCTCGGCGGTCCGCCCGATGCCATCGTAGTGGTAGAGATGCTCGCTGATCGTCTGACCGCCCAGGTCGATACGTTTAACACTGTCGGGTTTGTCGAACAGGTTGTTGACCGTCACGGTTTTGCCCATGCCGTCGAGCCATTGTGTGGTGGTGCGGCCAATCGGGTCTGTGACCTCGTGCTCCTCGACGCCATCGGGTCGAATCACACTGCGCTGCTCACCCCAATCGTCGTAGTTGAACAGGCTGGTCAAGGGCACGTCCGTGGCCCTTTCCCAGTCGATCACGGTCTCGCTGATCAACTGCTCCAGGTGGTTGTAGGCGGCTTTGTAGGTCTCGCGAAACGCTTGCGGATTGCCGCCCAGGGCATCGGCATCGCGGCGTGTTTCCTTGATGACCCGATTGTGCCCGTCCAGGTGAGTGATGGTTTCAACACCCTTGACGTCCCTGGCGGTTTGAGTCGCCTGCTGACCATTGGCGTTGACCAGCGAGTAGGTGTAGTTACGGCTGGCCTCATAAGGCGTGCCCGGCGCCACGGTTTCCTTGGTCACACGCCCTAACAGGTCATACTCGTAGGCGATTTCCACCTTGTTGTCGTCATGGTTGAGCAGTGGCTCGCCATTGAACAGGGAATGCTCCAGGTTGATGATTTTTTTCTGCCCGTCAAAACCAGTCAGGGTGTTGACCGTGTGCAGCACCGCCTCACCACTACGGGCATTTCGGGCCATGCTGTAGGTATAGGCGGTGGTGGTGGTCTTGCCGTTGAGCGTCACGGCGTCCTGCAACTTGCGCCCGTGCTCGAACGGGTTGTTTGGCGTGTTGATGTATTTGTAGGCAGTGACCTGCAGCGCCTGGCCCTGGCCATTGATGACCTGCCCCAGCGTCTCGTCCTTCATGGCCAGCCAGGGCCCGGAACCGGTCAGTCCCAGTTCCGCGGTGTAGGTGTAAAGGGTCTGCAGGGTCGGGGCCTTGCCATATTGGGAGGTAGCCGGCTTCACGGTCTTGCTTTTGATATTGCGCACAAACCCCTGCGGGTCGGGCGGGCAGCCCACCTCGCCTTGCGCCTGGTACCACTCGCTGGTTTCGGTTACGCCGTCGGCGTTGACCTGGGTCAGCAGGTTGCCGAAGTCGTCGTAGGTGGTGGTGACAGTCTGCACATGGCGGGGCAATGTGGCGCTGACGTGGCGCCAGGTCTGGGTCACGGTTTTCGGCAGCTGGCAATAGGGCTTCTGGTCCTTGAAGCCCAGGTTCGGATCGATGTAGTACTCGGTGTCGGTCCTCTGGTAGGTGTGGTCTTTCCCCGGATCAGTGGTGTATTGGGTGGTTTCTTCCAGGGTCAACAGATGAAAGCGGTTGAACACTCGCCGGGTTTCACGCACCTTTTTGTTGCTCGATGCGTCCCAGAGAATTTCGGTGGTTTCGTAGTCGTACGGGGAGCGCACTTTATAGAGGTTGTCCAGGCCATCATCGCTCCAGGACACACCGCTGCCAAAGCCGAGAAAGTTATGGTCCTTGGCGTCGTATGCATAGCGGGTTTCGACGGCGGGCTGGCCGAAACCGGGGTCGCGCACGTGCTTTTCCACCCGCGGCAGGGTACGCCCGGGCTGGCCAGGAAAATAGTGCGGGCGCCCCGAATAGGTGACGGTCTCATGGCCGCCGGTGGGGGTGTAGACGTGCTCAAGGCAGGTGAAGCCACCCTGGGTGACATACTCGAAGCGCCAGGAGGCTTTGTCGACGGTTGGCAGGATAAGGCTTTTGCTCAAGCCACCGACAATGTTCATCTGGAACTCGGCCTCGAAGGCACTGCCCGGATGCAGCGTGAGCTTGAGCAGGTTGGTGGTGCGCACCAGGCTGAGCAACTGCGTGCCATCGGCATTACGAATACTGCTCAACAGTGGCTCGGTGCCGAAGGCCACGTAGTCGAGCGTGACGCTCTGGCCTTGGGGCGAAAGCATTTCCACCGGCAGCGCGATATCACCCTGGCGCACCTGAAGAATCTCCACCAGCCCGGATTTATGTTCGACGCGATAGCGTTTGTTCCCCAGGTCATGGAAATGAAAGGAGTCGATTTTCTTTTCTGGAATTTCTACGCCATTGGCACCTGGGTCGACCCTGAAGGTTTCACCGGTGTAAGAGGAGAATATCCGTTTGTTGGGGTCGAACTGCGACAGTTGCAAGTTCCAGCCATTGCCGAAACCGCTGTCGGCGGTATTGAGCGGGTTGAAAGCCAGCTGCAGGGGAACTACCGGGCCACAGAGATTATTGGCCTTGAGTTCGGGTAATGAAATGGCGCAGGTGGCTTGCCCGGTGCGCGGGTCGACCTGGTTTTGAATGAAACTCATGAAGTTGAAGGCGTTGGAATGTATGGAAGTGGATGTCGACATGGCTCACGTCCTGAAATTGGTAGTAATAAAAGGGTGCAATCCGTGAAGACTGCACCCAGAACCGCTTGAGTTACGCGCCTATGATCTTGAGCTTATTTCGATCATTACCGTCGAAACCGATATACACTTCGTGCTTGTTGCCAAAAACATCATAAACAATCAAATTCAGCGCTGATTCGAAATCAGACTTCGCATACTTGTCATATTGCCAATATTGACGGCGGTGCAGGCTAAACAGTACCTGACCTTTGGGCAGCGGATTATTCGGATCGACAACGGGGCTTATAGGGGCTGGCAATCGACGCTGCAAAATCGGGTCAATATGCAATGTCCTGGCATTCGGGTCCCCCTTGTCATTCGGGTCGTCCGGATCAGCTTCATATCTGAATGCGTGCCCCGTAATACTGTGAACATCTTCAAGCTGGGTGTTGCTTTCCCACTTGACCATACTGTTATTGCCGACGAACTGAATTTTCTTTATATCAATGTCCTTGTTTTCAATCTGCAATTTCAAAAGGTAATAATCATCGCTAACAAGAACATCTTCATCTGCGCCACCGCCCTCCGGTTTTACACGAGTCGGCCCCGTGAGCACGAATAACGTATGCCCCCCCGTTCCTCCCGAGGGTGGTTTAACTGCAACAAGGTTGAGGGCCTTGCGATTATGTTCGCCGTCGTCCTTGCCAGGGTTTGAGTAGAAATGCTCGTAGTTATCGCTGCGAATTGTTGCTGCGACCAGCAGGTTCTCGACCTTATGGCACTGAACAAAAAATTCCTTGGTGTATAGTTTCGCCTCCCGGGGCTGCATGGGCGCTGTCAGTTGGCCGGCAGGTGCTTGTATCGGGTATTTGTCATAAGTTAAATTTTCTGTTTCAGTGAAATACCATTTGCCACCTTCAGGCACGCCATCCTTTCCGACCTCCGGCAACGGATTTTTTTCATCGGCCGAAACCAGGCGAACACTGGCGAGTTCAGCCTCTGATAGCTCCAATGGATCAGGTGCGCCTTCATAATTTGCGGGCTTGATCCGAACCGTTACCTTGGCCTGTTGCAGACCGTTGGCCCACACCCGGGTCGGCGAGGGTTCCACTGTGAAATCGAATGTATCCAGGACAAACCAGTTCGACTGCCTGGCATAGTCAGAGAGGTGAATGATGCTGTAGCCAAGCGTATCGAAGAAATCGCCCTCTAAACTCACCTTGACGACACTGTAGGGTACCGAGATCGTTGCAGGCGCAGTGAAGACCCCTGTTAGTGGATCAATGGTCCCTTGACCGGCAACCACTTCCCACTTCAGCTGCTCGGGTTTGAGATCGATAGCGGCTTTCAATAGTGCAGAGCCTTTCGCACGTAGCCCCGGATGGATCGCAGGCGTCATGTTCAATGCGAAGTTGCCTTGGCGCAACAGCACCGTGGCGACGGCTTTTTCGCCAGTGGTTGTGTTTTCGACATCGACCAGTACCGCTTGCAGGGTACCATCGGGCAGGTTCGTTTGTGGCGGGGTGTAGATGGCCTCATTACCATTGGGAACCAGGGTGCCAAGATTCCCCCTCGGCGTCCATTTCAAGACGCCAGCGCCCAGCGATGTGGCCTTGAGCGTCACGGCTTTACGATCGCTCATGTCGATCAGCGTCATCGACGGCGTCACTACCACACCGGCCAGCACTACGGTGGTCAGTGCAGAGGCGGTCACCTCATCGCCGGTGCCCTGGTCGATGTAGGTTGCAGTCACTACATTGCGCACCGCCGTGCCTTCAAGTAGTTGCACAGCCGGTGCCGTGTATACGCCTTTGTCGATGGTGCCCGAGGCACGGGTACCGTCGATGCTGCGCACGCTCCAGGTGACATTGTCCGCCTTGATACCCAATTGGCGGATAGTGAAGGTTTGTTGCTCCCCGGCCTTGATGACCGGCGTCAGCGGATCGAGGGTGAAGGTGGTTTCTTTCGGGTCGATCTTTCCGGACAAAAACAGGTCGCCCGGCAGTCGGGCCTCTATCAGTTGCAAGGCGTTGCGTTCGGGGAATAATAGGTTGCTGATCGCAAGGGCGTTGATTTCGGGGACATCTACCTTTTTGAACACCTCCAGTACTTTTAGAAATGAAGGAGTCAGCATGCAATCTAGTCTTTTTCTCAGAACCTCATCATAATATGATTCCACAGGATCTATACGGCCTTCCGGATCCCAATTACCGTCAAAATCAATAACAGGCTCCTCAATCCGCTCGAATGTCACCCGATTAAATCCCGTCGAAAGCACTGGCTTCAGAACTATTTTAACATCGGCCTTGGCTATCCCCCCCCAATAATGATTTACATCTGGCTTAAACAGATACCATTCATGAAGATGGAACGGCAGCAGTCTAGGACCGGTTAAGGATAATTCAAGACAAGACGCGTCATTTGGAATCACCCGCAATGATTTTTTAGGATCAGAGTCAAACAATTTGAATTGTAGCGGTCCGTCATTTCGCAAATGGTGGGAATGAACTGCATCAGTGTGCCAATTAAGTTCAAACCCAGGAAGATCAAAAGCACCTCCGACCGCAGAGAGTGTATAAGCCAAGTGATTGGATTCTGAACTTCCAAATCTCAGACCCCCTCCCACAGTCGTTTGAAAAGCCTCTCGGAAATACCAATCAAATACCACCCGACTGGCTAACACCAACGACCCGGAATAAATGGCTTTCCCCTGCGAGTCCCGATCATTGGGAATCAAGTAATCAAACGCCCCTTCCGCCGGGTCAGTCCCCTGTTTCGGATTTCCTTTAGTCTGGACACACAGCACCACCGCGCCTTCACCGTAATCGTCTGAGGCAAGATTCTTTCCTTCTTCGGTGGCCATGGTGCGAATGATGAATGAGCGCGGTGCCAACAAATCGACATCGCGCAAGTCCAGCTTGCCCAGGATATAAACGCGGTCTTCTGGCTTCTGTTCAAGGAACAGAGCCTTGAAGAAGTCCCCCAGCAATTCCTGGGATTTGTCTTCGCTTACCAGGTTGCAGCGGCAGTTATACGCGTCGCCGAAATCGAGAGTCACCTTGCCTTGTTCATTGACCGTGCCTTTACTGGCCGCCAGGTCAATGTCCATGGTGACGGTATACTTTTGATGAGCACTTACCACATAGCTGTATAAGATAGCTCCGGGGAGTTGATTGGTGCCCTTGCGCACATAAGACACCGTGCCCGACACGATATCCATGGTCGCCGTCACTCTAGAGTTACGCAACGAGGCTTTTTGGAAACCTATCCGCGGCGCGGTCAATATCAGCCCGCTCAAATCGAGGTATTCCTTACCGTCCGGCGTCATCAGGGGCTTGCCAAAGATACGTTTCAAAAAACTTGTTCTATTAAACCGGGTAATATACTGCTGCTCCAACAGGCTGTTGACCTTGGCGCGATTCATAAACACCAGGGCGTCCCAGCCAAGAGTAACCGATTTACCTTGCATCCTGTCAGTGAGTTCATCCAGGGAATAATTCATGAGCTGTCTCCCGTGCGTAAAATCAGAAAAAAGAGCCGACCATCCGTTGACATGGCTGGCGCTATATAAAATCAACCTTTGCTAAGTGTGAGGTTGACTGTCTCAATCAGATCGGCGTACTTACTCAGTGGCAGCGGAACCGCCGCGACCGCATGAATGTCACTAATTGGGCCTTCCAGCGTTGCCGACACAACAATAAAACTTCCCGGCGCCGGAGATTTTGGTTCGGTATATTCACCGGTTCTATCATTGAATGTGCCCTCTCCACTCAACAACTTCCAGATCAAAAGACCTGGATCTATCGGACCATTCTTGCCCCTCACTTCAAACTGAATGGCCCCTGTCGACGGGTCACTTTCCTCAGTCATCAGGAGTGGAGTGCCAATCGGCAGGTTATGAATCAAAACTTGGATAAAGGCAGAAGTGACGACACCGTTAACGGTCTTTTTAATCTCGATTTTGTCCACTGAGAACGGAACAGCGAGATCTTCACTACCACCCGCTTTATACGTACGCTTAGTTGGATCACCTTCCACCGGCGTCAGGGTTGACCCCCATTGCGGGGTTACGATGTTCCACTCCAACACTTCGTCTCCCATTGCCTCGGCAGACAACACTTTGGTATCACCTTGGTCGCAGCTGTCGTATATCGGATTCACCACGATGGCACTGTGGAGCACGGAGACCAACGCGGAGCTTTTCACTGGGGTACCATCCACAGTGCCCTGCGCGGTCACAATGACGGTGACAAAGCCATCAGGCAATTTATCCGCAGTTGGCGCCGTGTATTCGCCGGTTGGACTGATCACCCCCGGTTGGGCAAGATTGCCGTCGACATCCTTTACGCTCCACTGAACGTTATCCGGCTTGGGCATCAGGGTGAATTGCAGTTTACTGCCCGCCTCTATTGTCGAGTTCGACGGAGACAGCGCCGTGGTCGTGCGAAGCGGATCAATCTTGCCGCATGCCAGCAGATCCCCTGGGATTACGGCATCGCTAAGTTGCAAGGCGTTGTGTTCGGGGAAAAGTAAATTTCTCAGCAGGAATGTTTTAATCCCAGGAAATTGAATTCTGTTGAGTACGTCGCGAACGATGGAGTCGGCTTGAAATGCAATTGTTCCTCTGGTGACGCTTTCGCCGTTCTGGTTCCAAAGGTCCCCTGGATGCGCAAATTGACAATTTTTAGTATCCAGGACAGTCTTCTTGTTACCTAATTCGATCTCACCCTCGGAATCAATCAAAGCAGTATATTCCAGGCCAAGATCATAACGACATGAATAATCGTACTGGTAATCATCCCGAAAGCCTGGCGTAATATGCTTGCCACCGATCACACTGTTCCAAGTTACATTCAAAGCCCCCTTGACAGACCCCACTTTGAACACATTTCCCGCGCCCCCATCCACTTTAAATCGATAGGGGAACTCATCAATACGTGTATATGTCACGTGTGGAGTCCCAGTATTTCCCAGATATCCATAATCCGGCGTACGGAATTTTTTGTTACCCCCACCCGCCGTCGCCTCTAGCGACGCAGCAATATCATTGCCCGGCTGTACCAGTTTAAGACTCAACCCTTCCCCAACACTTTGCTCTACGGCAGACTTTATCAGTTTCTCAAACACAACCTTACTGGCAATCAAAACTGACCCTGTAAACTCGGTACCGTCACCATCTGCTGGAATTGGAAACGTCGAATTGGCATTAGGGAAAAAGGAGCTGTCCTCGCCATCTTTCAAGGTGATGAACAATGTCACCGCGCCGCGGCTGTAGCTTTCATCTCCAAGCACGGCGTTGGGGTCTGCTTTCATTGTCCTTATTTCGAAATTCTTGGGGGTTAGCACTCCATTCAAATCGCCGGCCAGCGACCCCAGCGGGAATATTTTCTTGTCAGCTGGTACTTCTTTCTCAAAGTACTCCTTGAAACGTTTTCCGACGTCTTCCTGGGCAAGGTCACCGAAGACAAAGTTTGCCCTGAACGTATCGGCATTCTTCAGGTCAATCTCCACTTTGCCTGGCCCCGTGACCACGCCCTTGGTCACTGGCTGATCCATCCATAACTGTGGCCCGCCAATTGGCAGGACTTTCATCATTTTCGACACAAAAGCAGCACCGCCGGAATACTTTTTAGTACTGACGATCATCCCACCGATCATGTCCATGGTCAGCCGCGCCCGGGCGGGAAGACTGGGGTCCGAACTTTCGAACGACAACCTTGGCGCAAGGAGTCTAAGATCATGTATATGCTCCTGATAGGAACCGTCTCCCCACGACGCAACCATTGATGCAGGTTCGATATTGCCATCCGCAGTATTGAATCGCTCGGTATACAACTCCATCAACAACTTGTTGGCTGCGCGCTGGTCGTACGATACGCAGGCATCCCAACCATAGGTGAGGGATTTACCTTGCATCTCGGCTGCCAATTGCTCAAATGTTAGTTGACTCATGATTCAGCAACTCCAAAGAATAGATAACACACTTCGCTCGCTATCAAGCCAGTAGTTTCAGCACCAGAGGTCTATTGAATGTAATGGTCGATTGCCCACCATCGAAACTCACGCTGACCCGCAAGGTGAATGTATTGTTGATTGCAATATCGGCCAGGTCAGACTTCCACAATAGGGCCTGGACCCCTGCGGTTACTTCTTCAGGCTTGACATCACGTACTGCAATAATGTCTCGGTCGTCCGTCATACCGCTGGCCGATAACCACAAGCGCACTTTCTGCTTCGTGGAAATGAACGACCAGAGGTCAACACTCAACAACGCGCCTTCTGGTGGAATATCCGAGAGTTTCAAAGTGGCCGGTGAACCGATCTGGGCTCTGTCGCAGACGATGCCGGGATGACTGGTGAGGTGACGGATAAACAGCTTTAAAGGTGCCTCGGCATCCTCGCCCCCGACGCTGTAAGTCACTTCAACCTGTTTACCGAAATTGGGCGGTAGTACCTCGGGCGGTACTCTGAACTTCATCGGTTTGGGCTGGCTTGGTTCCTGTGTTTCAAAGGAGCCGCTGTCCCCATCCCCCTTCCAGTAGACCGTGACCTTGTCCCCGTCATTAATTGTGGCGGCTTCAGGAATCGCGACGTAGGCACCGCTTATGGCCAGGATCGGATTCAACTCATTGCGCCCGCCCACCTCGACACTGCGATCCACGGTGGGGGTAGGCAGTACCAACGGTTCCCGTATCTTCAACTGCAACAGAGCGCTGGAACCGGAAGCATCGGCGCGCGCGTACTGGTAACGCAGGTTGACGTCAGCACCACGGTTATCCATCAGCCACTGCTTCGGGAGCGTTACTTCAATCCTGCCGCGCTCAATGTTGGAGATGTCGATCTTCAGGTGCTGGATGGTGTTTTTGTTCGGCCCACTGCCCGATCCGGTGCGCGTGCCGTATACCAGCACGTCGTCGCCCACTCGAATCCCCTCGTAGACCGGAACTACCGTAATAATACCGTCAGGGAACAGCCCGGGATTGATCTCGTCACCGACCAGGTCCTTGACACTCAGCTCGGGAAGCTCAGGAGCGGCAGGTGGCGTCACCAGGATCGTGCGCTCGGCCGAGACGGTGTCAGCCCGTGCGCCGGACGATGCATAGGTGATCTCGAACCGCAGGATGATCTTGCCCCCACGTACGCCCATGGCGGCCGTCCTCGCAACCAACCAGCTCAGCACCTGCCCTGGATTATTGGTCGGGTCGGTATCGCTATCGCTCAAGGTTTTGGGTGGTATGTTCACGGGAGGGCCGTCGCTGCCGTCAGCACGCACGCCCTTCCAGATCAACCTGACCACATCACCATTGGACGCCTCGGTAAAAGGCACCACCGCGATTGTCATGTTGCCGTCAATTGCGTCGGGGTCCAGTTGGAGGTCATGGGACTCTTTTATCTGGGGGCCGGATAACAGGCCAAATTTGCCGATACCAAAATGGATCCGCTTGGATTCTTCCCTGTCCTCTCCGGTGACACGGTCCAGAAAAAAAGAATAGAACACCTGCCCCTTGTTCAATCGCTGCACAAAGTGATTGGCGACCTGCATCTGGAATCCCAACGGCCCCTCATTTAACGGGTCGACAGGGATCGGAATGTCCTTGACGTCTACTGGTGTTCCGTCCTCTGCCAGCCCCAGCCAGCTCTGATAAAGAGTATCGCCAAGCAATGGGTTAGTGTATTTGGCATAGGTATCAAGTGGCCCTCCGCTCAGAGCATCCGGATCAATTGTATTATTGATCAACAGTGGAATGATCGGCGCCTTTAGATCGCCCGCTGGCATAGTGGTAGTCCTCACGCTAATGCAAGGTGGAGCTTGAATCCACCGGGAAATTCGAATCTTGCCCTGTGTTTTACGCCTGATTTACTACCGTGGGTACTAGCAGAACTGCTAGGTTGTCAAACACGCCATGAGTGCTAAAGTCGGGCAGGAGCAAATCACGATGTTGCCACCCGAATCTTTTTGAGGCGTTCGATAATGAAATATTCCAGAGCACTACTTGCGGCTACTGCTTGCGCATGCTTAACGTTTTTTGGGGCAAGCGCTGTTGCATCAACACCAACAGCTGCCAACAAACAAGCCGAACCAAAGGCCACCTATGGTCAGATTATTTTCTACAACGGCAAAGGCGAAAAGCATTGCATGTTGTCCGTGCCGGAAACCAAACAAACCTTTAACCTTGCTGATGGCTCCCAGAGTTGCACTGAAAACCACGCTGCCAGTTTCAGCCTGGAAAACATTCCCTCGGCTACGCTCATTCAGTTTTATGAAAATCAAAGTTGCTCAGATTCTAAAGTGAAAGGAAACTTCTTCGTAAAACTTAAAACAGTCAAACAACCCACAGACTGGAGTAGCCCCAGCCCCAACCCACCTGCAACAATGCATTTCAATGACTTTAGAAAACTGGATCCCGGCTATCTTGTTCCGAAAAAATTTATTCGCATTGAGGACCGCTGGCCGGTGCCGGATGTCAACGAGCCCTGGGATGAACTGATCAGCTGCGTTTATATCGAACGCTCTCAGCCGGTTTACTGATGATGCCCACGCATTTTTCCGCCAGCTTTATCTTTTCGTCTTCACGCCAAACTACGAGGCGCCGTCCATGAGCACGTCCACCTCCATACAGTCCAACGCCTTCAACTTCATGAGTTTCATCCAAAGCCAGGTCGACCCGCGCACCGGGCAAGCCACCTGCGCCATTTCATTACCCGAACTCAAGGCCAATAATCTCTGTGGCCCGGTAGTTCCCCTGCAGCTGACTTTCAACCCGCTCAATACCGCCGACAGCGGTTTCGGCAATGGCTGGAACTTGCAACTGTCGCAGTTCGACCCCAACAAACGGATATTCTCCTCGTACACCGGTGAAACCTTCAGGGTCGATCCAGGTGCCAATGGTGTAGAAATTCCAGAAAAGAAAATCGACTCCTTTCATTTCCATGATCTGGGGAACAAACGCTACCGCGTCGATCATAAATCCGGGCTGGTGGAGATTCTGCAGGTGCGCCAGGGTGATATCGCGCTGCCGGTGGAAATGCTTTCGCCCCAGGGCCACAGCGTCACGCTCGACTACGTGGCCTTCGGCACCGAGCCACTGTTGAGCAGTATCCGCAATGCCGATGGCACGCAGTTGCTCAGCCTGGTGCGCACCACCAACCTGCTCAAGCTCACGCTGCATCCGGGCAGTGCCTTCGAGGCCGAGTTCCAGGTGAACATTCTCGGTGGCTTGAGCAAAAGCTTTGTCCTGCCAACCCACGACAAAGCCTCCTGGCGCTTCGAGTATGTCACCCGGGACGGCTTCACCTGCCTTGAGCACGTCTACACCCCCACCGGTGGCCATGAGACCGTCACCTATTCGGGGCGCCCGCACTATTTTCCTGGCCAGCCCGGGCGTACCCTGCCGCGGGTGGAAAAGCACGTGCGCGACCCTGGTTTCGGCCAGCCCGCCGTCGAAACCCGCTATGCATACGACGCCAAGGACCACAACTTTCTCGGCTTTGGCAGCGGTCTGTCCTGGAGCGATGATGGCCTCGACAACCTCTATAAAGTGCGCTCCCCGTTCGACTACGAAACCACCGAAATTCTCTGGGACGCATCGGGC
This sequence comes from Pseudomonas sp. PLMAX, assembly GCF_046042685.1. NCBI lineage: Bacteria > Pseudomonadati > Pseudomonadota > Gammaproteobacteria > Pseudomonadales > Pseudomonadaceae > Pseudomonas > Pseudomonas sp. PLMAX. The sequence goes on from NZ_CP064949.1 coordinate 4,042,451, forward strand.
AACAGGAAGGCGCAGGAGACCCGGCGGGTATACAACCGCTTGCATCTGCTGACCCTGGAAGAAACCACCCAATACAGCACCGATCCGGGGAAAGACCACACCTACCAGAGGACCGACACCGAGTACTACTTCGACCCGAACCTGGACTTCAAGAATCAGAAGCCCTATTGCCAGCTGCCGAAAACCGTGACCCAGACCTGGCGCCACGTCAGCGCCACATTGCCCCGCCACGTGGAGACCGTGACCGCCACCTACGACGACTTCGGCAACCTGCTGACCCAGGTCACCGCCGACGGCGTAACCGAAACAAACGAGTGGTACAAGGCGGCAGGCGAGGTGGGCTGCCCGGCCGACCCACAGGGGTTTGTGCGCAACCTCAAAAGCAAGACCGTGACCCCGGCGGCCTCCCAATATGGCAAGGCCCCGACCCTGCAAACCCGCTATACCTACACCGAACAACTGGGCCTGGCCGGCAGTGGTCCCTGGTTGGCACTGCGCAATGAAACGCTGGTGCACATCGGCGGTGGCGGTGCAGCAACGGAGTTGCGACAACTGACTCATGACTACATCAACACCCCTGAAGAGAAGCTGACCCACGCGCGCATCCTCAGGTCGACTCAAACCTTGCACGGCCAAGCCCAGACACTGACCTCCACCCAGTTCCGCTACAGCTTCACGCGTAATGCCCGTGCCAACGCGATGGTCATGCGTACGGAAACTGAATTGATCGGGTTCGATGACACACCCGGCAAACCGGTCCGCAGGGTCCAAACCCAGGAACACTCATTGCTCAACGGCTACAAGCTGCTCAACCATGACGACAACGACGCCATGGTCGCCTACGTCAATGACCGGATAGGTCGCGTGATCGAGGAGATGGTGGCGCCCGACTCTAATGACTACAGAGCCAGCCGTACCTACACCTACACGTTGACCAACGGAGGGGGCGCTCAACAGGCCAGGCAAACCGCCAAGGACGTCAAGGGCGTCGAAACCGTCACCTGGCTCGATGGGCACAATCGGGTCGTCAGGGTAGAGCGTCGGGACGCCGATGCCCTGGGAGGTGATCCGCTGGCGTTTCGCGACACCTATAAAGCGACTTACAACAATCGCGGCCAATTGATCAGCGATACTGTCATCGACTGGGAAGGCGCGGCCGACAAGCCCTTGACCCGCCAGTACGAATACGACGCCTGGGGGCAGCAATTCAAAGTTGTCGGGGCCGATGGCGTGGCACAGATCACCGAAGTCGATCCACGCACACAAACCTTGCGCAGCTGGACTGAAAGCACCGTCACGCCCCTCAACATCAGTGGCAAAAGCCGCACGACACTCAACATGTTCGGCAAAGAAGACAAGATTGAAGCACTGGACGCACAGGATAAAGTCGTCAGCACCAGGGAGTATTTGTATGACGGCCTGGGCAACTGCGTTGAGCAAATCAACGAGATGGGCGAGTCCACGCGTTTTGAGTTCGATTTGTTTGCCCGGATACAGGCCACAACCCTGCCCGACTACACTGAAATTCACCGCACTTACGCGGCCCACAGTGGCGGTGAATTGCCGATTGACATGCAGGTTGTCTCCAATGGGGTGACTGTCAGTGTCGGCAACCAGACGTACGATGGCCTGGAACGCCGCAAGACCTTGAAAGTCGGCCCGCGCCTGCAGACGTTTGAGTATCAGGGTGGCCAGTCCAAGGTAAGCAAGGCAATCACCGCCAGCAAAAAGGAAATCACCTACGAGTACAAGCCAGGCCTTGTGGGGTCGCCGGTGGGCAGCATCGCCCCGGACGAGCAGTCGAGCTTCAACTATGACAACCAGAGTGCGCAACTGACCCTGTCGCAAAACAGCCAGGGCGAGAATGGCTTCGCCTTCAGCTCCAACGGGCAATTGCTCAAGGAGACATGGAAGGACAAGCACTCCGGCAAACAATGGGAAACCACCTACACCCAGACCTTGAACGGACTTCCCCTCACCCGTGTAGATGCCAATGGCTTGGCCTGCACCTACACCTATGACGATAAGGCGCGACTCAAGACCATCACTCAGGGCCAACTCCTTGCCAGCTTCGAGTACGACAACCTGGGAAAAGTGAGCACAATTACCACCCGCAACCAACATACCGCGCAGACACTGCGAACTACCCTGACGTTCGACGATCAAGGCCGGGAAATCATGCGGCTTATGGAGCTTGAAGGTCACCCCAGGCAAACCATCAGCCAAACCTACCGCGACGACAGCAAGCTGCACACGCGTCACTTGCAGGTGGGCAACCAGACTGAACTGCTGGAAACCTTCAATTATGACCAGCGCGGACGCATGGTCGAGTACACCTGCGACGGCCCTGCCCTGCCCCAGGACAGCTATAAAAATGGCATCAAGGAACAGCTGTTCGAGTTCGATGCATTGGACAACGTGACCGCGGTCTACTCACTGTTTGCCGACGGAACGCGTGACGATGCCTTCAGTTATTTCTCACCGAGCGATCCGTGTCAATTGGTGAAAGTCACCCACAGCCACCCCGACTATGACGCCAGCTGCACGCTGGACTACGACGACGACGGCAATCTGTTGCACGACGAAAACGGCCAGGCCCTGCACTATGACACCCAGGGCCGGTTGCTGAGTGTCACCGATACCGGCGGCAACACCGTCAGCCGGTACCGCTACGACGCTCATAACCATCTGCTGGGCGTCACTCGCGGCACGCAGATCGAAACCTTGCGTTTTTATCAGGACGATCAGCTGAGCCACACCGAACAGGGCAACAGGAAGATTCATTACCTGTTCCTCGGCGAACAGCCGCTGGGCCAGCAAGAGCAGGATGACCCGGAACAAACGTTACTGCTGTTGACGGATGGTAAAAACAGTGTGCTGGCCGAAAGTGGTAAGAATGAACTGCGCAAAGCGGTCTATGGCGCCTATGGTGAACGCAATCCGGACGCCAAATTGGAATGTCTGCTCGGGTTCAACGGTGAAGTGCGGGACGAACACAGTGGCTGGTACCTGCTTGGCCGGGGCTATCGGGCCTATAACACGACGCTGAGGCGCTTCCATAGCCCGGACTCGCTCAGCCCGTTCGGTGCTGGCGGGGTCAATCCTTACGTGTACCCGGGAGATCCGATCAACTATACCGATCCGACCGGGCATGCCAAACGGGGGCCTAACTGGGAGGGGATAGGGGGTGCGATACTGGCGGGTGCTGGTATTGTGATTTCCGGTGTGACGATATTTGTAGCCCCACCTGTGGGCGTGGCAGCTGTGATTAAAACCGTCCTTTCTACAACAGTAGGTGTTGGCTTCGGCGCCTACGCAATGTATGAAGGCGTCATGGCCAATACCGCAGTTAAATTGGTAGACCGGGAGAAACACGGGAGAAGTTCCTTGATTTCTGGTGGCATAGACGCTGGTTTGTCTGCGTTGTTCCTTGGGTTGGCTGTAAAAGCCAAAACCAAAGCCGTAGCCAAAGCCGCAGCCAAAAAAGCGGCTCGAGAGAGTTTTCGTTCACAACTCCAGAACAGCTTAACCAACATAAATGAGATGATGGGTGCAACGGCGGGTATCCCAAGCGGGACACGTAACAGGAGTTTGTTACTTCAAGCGTCTGTAGAGGGTCCGCCTTCTCGAGGTCCTCGAGGTCCTCAAGGTCCTCGAGGTCCTCAAGGTCCTCGAGGTCCTGACGGAGCTCAGGGGCCTGCAGGACCTCAAGGGCCAGCGGGACCTCGGGGGGCAACAGGACCTCAGGGGGCACCGGGACTGAACGGCAGTATTCCCTCAACTGGCGTATCTCCACCTGCACGGCCAACTGCGGCGTCAACGGCACCGTCCGAGCCAGTTGCAGGCCCTTCCAGAGACCCGTTCAATTTTGACGACCTTAACGAAGTCCTGAAGAACAAAACAGCACCGAACTCATATTTAGAAGATGAACCTATTAAATCAACCGAAACACTAGATAATTTAGACGAAATAATGGGCCGGGTAAGAAACCCCAACAACTAAGATTAAGGGCTCCACTTCTAACCAGTGGAGCCTTTTTCGCAAATACAGATAAAACATTCGCAAACATAACCCCCAACACTGAGAGTTCTCTCATATCCCCCTCCCCCTACCCTCTAAACTCCCGCCTCCGAGACAACCCAACTACCTCCCCCACTCGCATCGATCGTGAGTATCCCGGCACCGTCTCGTTAAATAAACGCCGGATTAAATCAATTAAAGGATTTGTTACATGAAGACATCTCTATTCGCACTTCCGTTAGGCCTGGCACTGGGCCTGGCGGCCACTTCAGCCTTCGCGGCCGATGGCCGGATCAACTTCACCGGCAAGATCAGCAGCGCTACCTGCCCCGTTGAAATCGTCAACCCGGAAAACGGTGCCGTGGGCAACCTGGTTTCCCTGGGCTGGGTCGATTCCAGCGCCTTCCCGAACGTCGGCGCCGTTGCCGGCGAACGGGCCTTTCAGATGCGCATTACACCGGGCACCGCTTGCGTCCTGGACCCTACCAAACTTAACGCCACCGTGACATTCAACTCGGTGTACGGCGGTGGTGGTGATCATTACGGCCTGAAGCCGACCGGTAACCCCGCGAGGGGCATTGCCGTGGCGATCAAGGACGTTACCGGTGGTTTCATCAAGAATGGCGAGACCTCCGCCGTCTACAAACTGGACGAAACCAAACCGACCCTCATGGACTTCACCGCCATGTATATCGCTACTGCGGCGACGGTAACCCCGGGCCCCGCCGATTCCGATGTCGAGTTCACCCTCAGCATCAACTGATCACGCTCCTGCGTTTTAAAACAGCAGGTTCACCGCCTGCTGTTTTAGAACGATTCCTCGACACAGGGATTTTTTTACTATGTTTGGCTTGATTAAACGTCCTGCCCAAGTCAGGAGCGGCGCACTGTCTTGCGTGTTGTTTGGCGCCCTTATTACATGGTTGCCAACTAGTTACGGGGCGTTAACCATCAGCAGCACGCGAGTCGTGTTCGACAGCGACAAGCGCAATGTTTCGTTGACTGTTTCCAATCCCAGCAACAAACCCTTCGCCGTGCAGACCTGGGTGAATACCGCAGCCGACGACCAGACCACTGCCGTGCCTTTTATCGCGTCACCGCCGCTGTTTCGCTTAAACGCCGGTAAAGAACAGCAGGTGCAGATCAACGGCTTGCCCAACAAGTTGCCCAAAGACCGCGAATCGCTGTTTTATTTCAACGTTCAGGAAATACCGCAACTGGAAGCCAATGAAGTCAACCAGTTGAATATCGCATTGCGCACGCGCATCAAATTGTTCTACCGACCTGTGGAACTCAAGACCAATGCGCTGGACAGCCTGAAAGAGTTGAACTGGTCAATAAAAAAAATAGACGGCAAAAGCCGTCTGGTGGTGACCAATCCCACGCCCTTTCACGTGTCTTTCGTGCGCATTGAACTCCTTGCAAGCGGGCAGAAAGTCAGCCTCAAAGACACTCCGATGGCACTTCCCCTGGACTCCAGCACCTATGAGCTGGACGGCTTGAAGCCTGTGCCGGGAATGCAGGTCAGCTTTTCCGCGATCACCGACTACGGCGGCTTTACGACCCCCATGACCGTGCCCGTCGGCCTTGATCTTTAACATTGCGCGGACTATCACCATGCCTTTCTTCCCGCACCAGAGTTCGACTTGCGCGCAGCGTCTGTTTCACCTTCTGGTATTCACCGGCGGCGGCATTGTATTGCTGCAAACCAAGCCGGCGCAGGCCGCTGACCCGGTGGAGTTTCAGTCAACCTTCATGCGCCAACTGCAAAACCATGCGAGCGATGCCGGTGCGCTGGCCTTGAAAACACTGTCCAGTGGCCAGGATCTGGCGCCCGGACGTTACCTGGTGAGTATCGAGGTCAATCGCAGCTTCTTTGACCGCCGGGAAATCGAGTTCAGCCCCCATGCCCAAGGCGATGGACTCTCCCCCTGCCTGTCGCTGCAATTGATCGAGGAGATCGGCGTAAAACTCGACAGCCTGGAGGAGACTGAGGCCTCACTGAACAGTTGCATCGATCTGCAGCAGCTGATTCCCGGTGCGCAAATCGAGTTCAATGCCGGTCAGCTGACGCTGGCGCTCTCCATCCCGCAGATTGCCATGCGTCGCGATGTTGCCGGTTATGTCGATCCGCAATTATGGGACTATGGCATCAATTCGGCCTTTGTGAACTATCAGGTATCGGCGCAACAGGGTCGAAATTCGTCAGGCCACAGCAGCAGCCAGGACCTGTACTTGAACAGCGGCCTGAATCTGGGCGCCTGGCGCTTGCGCAGCAACAATGCCTTTCGTAGCGACTCACAGGGCGAACGCACATGGACGCGCGCCTATACCTATGTCCAGCGCGATCTTCCCGGTACACACTCGCAGTTGACACTGGGCGAGACCTACACCCCTGGCGATGTATTCAGGAGCATTCCCATCAAGGGCGTGCAAATTGCTTCCGACATGAGCATGTTGCCCGACTCGCTGCAACAGTATGCGCCGATCGTTCGAGGCGTTGCGCAGACCCGGGCCAGGCTCGAGATTCGCCAGAACGGTTACCCCATTTATTCCACCTATGTCAGTGCCGGTCCCTATGAGATCAACGACCTGACGACCGCCGGTGGCAGCGGTGAACTGGAAATCATCCTGACCGAAGCCGATGGCCAGGTGCGACGTTTCACCCAACCCTATTCAACCCTCAGCAACCTGCTGCGCGAAGGCGTCTGGCGCTACAGCACCAGCCTGGGGCGTTATAACTCCCCGTCGTTTGCCAGCGATGACTCCTCTTTATGGCAAGGCACTCTCGCCACCGGCGTGGGGTGGAACTCAACCCTGTACGGCGGGTTGATGGCCAATGACTTCTATCAGGCCGGCACCTTCGGTATCGGCAAGAATCTCGGCGCGATCGGCGCACTCTCGTTCGACGTCACGCGCTCCGCAGCCGATATCGATCCCCATGACAGCAGCCGCAGCGTCCAGGGCATGAGCTACGCGGCGAAATACGGCAAGTCATTCGAAACCCGGACCAACTTGCGCTTTGCCGGTTATCGCTACTCCACCGAGGGTTATCGCGATTTCAGCGAAGCGGTGCGCGAGCGCAGCGCCGACCAGCGTTATCGCGGAAGTCGACGCAGCCTGCTGGAGGCCTCGGTGTTCCAGAACATCGGGACCCATAGCTCGCTGAACCTGACACTGTCCCAGGAAGACTACTGGCGCACCGATTATCAGCAGCGCCAATTCCAGTTCAATCTCAGCACCCGCCACAACACCGTCAGCTACAACCTGTACGCATCACAATCACTTAACGAAAAACAATCCAACGACCGCCAGCTCGGCCTGAGTATCTCGGTGCCGCTGGACTTCGGCCGTTCGACCACCGCCACCTTCGACCTGAGGCAAAACCATGGCCAGCTCGATCAACGCGCGTCTTTGTCTGGCCGGGGCGAGGGAGATCGACTCAACTATCGAGCGTCCCTGTCCAACAATGAAAGCCAGCAGAAATCCGCTGAACTGGCGCTGGCCTACCAGCCACCTGTTGCCAGCCTGGGCGCGGGTATCGCTCAAGGCAGCAACTACAACAATGTTTCGCTCAACGCCAGTGGTGCGCTGCTGCTCCACGGCGACGGCCTTGAGTTCGGCCCCTATATGGGTGAAACCAGTGGCCTGGCCCATGTGCCGGACATCGCCGGCGTTGGGGTGATCAACGCCTCGAGCGCCAGGACCAATGACCGTGGTTATGCGCTGATCCCCTACCTGCAACCCTATCGGGTCAACCGGGTAGTCCTCGATACCGACCAGCTCGATCCGAACATAGAGATCGATAACGGCGTGACCCAGGTGGTTCCGCGTCGCGGTGCAGTCGTCAAGGCCACATTCCCCGCACGCAAGGTACAAAGGCTGGTGCTGACCACCCGTGACAGCCAGGGCGCACCTTTGCCCTTTGGGGCCCAGGTCAGCAACAACGATGAGGAAGTACTCGGGATAGTCGGCCAGGCCGGGCAGGTACTGCTGGGGACTGTCGATGCCCGGCAAGTCCTGAATGTGCGCTGGGGCAACGCCTCCACCGAGCAGTGCCAGTTGCAGCTCGATGTCCCGAGCATGCCGCTGGAGCAAGGTTATCGGGTCCAGGACCTGACTTGCCGCTGACCCAACGCTTCGTTCACTCATGCTCGATGCACCCTGCGGTGCGTCGAGCTGTTTTTGCCAGGATAGAACACAGCATGTCGATCAGATTATTTCCGGGCGTTCTGTTCACGCTCGCCGCCAGCGCACTGACGCCGTTCGGTGCCGCGTATGCCGCCTCCAATACCTGTTACTGGGGGGGCGCTTCGGGGCCTATTCGGTATGTGGCCGATGTGGGTGCACTGTACATTCCCAGAGATGCCAAGGTCGGTGATCCGATAGGCCCGATTGAGAGATCATTCAGGCAAGGTGGCTCAGGGTTAACGATCCACTGCGAAAACACAGACGGGCGACTGACGTTCAAGGCTTCGGCCAATGCCGCGCCAGTATCCGGGCCAATCCCCAGATTGAATGGCATGGACATGCGAGGCACCTTGCTGCAGACCAACATTCCCGGGGTCGGCGCCCAGATCACGTTCGGCTCTCCCTACGATGGCCGCACCAACGGATTCTGGAAACTGAGCGGCCCCGACAGTACAGTCCCCTTCGATGGCTACATCGATTTCAGCACCCCCTTTGTCCTGCAGCACTCTGTGTTGCAAGGCACTGTCACTTTGGTCAAGACCGCGACGATCGGCAGAGGTACGCACACGCTGGAGTCAGGAAACGAACTGGTCAAGGCCTCGTTCACCGGTGTTCCCAATGCCTTCGGCCTTGCGCTGAGCGGCTCCGTCACCCAGGCGGAGTGCAGCCTGTCGGCCCTTCCGGTGAGCGCCGACCCCGTCAAGCTGGGAGACTGGCCAACCTCACGGTTCAAGGGCGAAGGCGAAACCACCGATCCGGTGCCGTTCAGCATCAATTTGAACTCGTGCATATCCGACCCGCTGCCGGGCGGCACAGTGACGACCGCGCACATTCGCCTGGAGCCCACCGCGGGCTCGACGACAGTTGACACTAGAAGGGGTTTGTTCAGCCTGGGCGGCAGTTCCACCGCAAAAGGTATTGGCATTCAGATACTCAAAGATGATGCCCAAACCCCTGTCGAATTGGAGGCCGATGTCGCCCAAGGCGTCATTCCGGTCACCGGCGGCATGCAGTTGAAGTTCAACGCTCGCTACTATCAGACCGCGCCCACGAAGGATGTCGTGGCCGGCTCTGCGGATGGGTCGCTGGCGTTTACCATTACCTATAAATAGATCTGTTCGCCCGGCAGGGGGGCCTGCCGGGAAGCCAGTGGAGAGGGTCGACTAGGTGAACAGCTTGATCGACATCGATTTGAAGGCACGATAACTCTGCCCCTGATCAAAGCTGACACTGGCGTGCAGGGTAAACGTGCTGTTAAGGGGCAGTGCCGCTACATAGTCCTTGGGCAATGGCGTGGTGAACTTTCGGTTGGCATTGAGAGGTGTGGGTGCACCCTCGAGGAAATCTGTTCGAACGCTGGACGCCAGTGCCCACACGTTTATGAGTTGGGTGTCCTCATGGTATGCCCATTTCTCCATCTCTATGGTTGCACCGGACTGTTCAACCTTGTTCCGGGAGAGGGTCGCCGGTGAACCGATCTGCGCCTCGGGGCAGCCCACCGAACCAAACGTCTGTCCGCCGAGCTCGGTGATGGCCAGCGTATATTTCGCTGAGGGCTGGATGTCGCGTCCGGCGCGGTAGCGCACCTCTGACGTGCGTCCATCTCCCCCCACGGGAATGTTGGCCGCGACGACCGACGCCGCAATGGCGAACTCCAGGCCGCCCGGGGTGGTCGGCTTCACCCCCGTTGCAGAACCTATACCCCCCTCTCCGCCCAGGCCGATAAAGTCCACCGTCACCTCTTCACCCGGATCGATTTCCGAGCCAGCCACCACCACAGTCACACCTGATATACCCAGGAAAGGATTCAACACGCCCGTGCCGTTTTGCGAATTGGTCGCCTGCTTGATGGTGGGGAACTTGCGCGGGGTGGGTGGGCGGATATTGACGCTCAGTTTCTCGTCAACGGAAAGGGTCGTCTCGTTGCCGGCCCTGTCGCGCACCCGATAGGTCGCGTAGTAATCCTCATTGTTGATGCTTTTGCGCAACAGGTCGCCCTTGAGGAAGGCTTGCACCGGCTTGTTTATGTCACCCGGTTCGAGGGTCCTGGTATCGGCTATCTCCCGGCCACCCGGGGAGCGCTCAAAGTACGTGGTGATGACATCCCCGACTTTTTTGGGGGTGTAATCGGGGAGTGTTGCCACTACCTGGTCCTGGTGAGCCGGGTCGGCAAGATAGGCAGCGGTGATCTGGTTGGGGGGGAGAACTTCGGGAGGAAAGATCAATCGACTGGCCGTTGCGAGTATCGGGGCGGTTTTATCGATGGTGACGTTTACCCGTATTGAAGTGTGTGGCGTAGAACCATTCCAGGGCAAAAGCCGGTAAGACAACGTGTGGACACCTTCATCCAGTCGAGACGCTGGCACTTCCAGCCAAAGATCGGGGGGGGGATTGGGATAGTTACTGTTGTCATAGCTTTTTTTATCGACGGGATTGTCCAGATCGTCATCCCAGATCAGAAGCACATCATCGTAGTATCCTGGCACTGGCACCGGATCTTGCCACCATTTGAATTCGACCCGTAACGGACGAAGCCACGCATCTTTGGGCAACAGATTTTCTTCGCCACCTGGAATCCCGGGGAGAACCCCGATGACATCGGGAGCAGGAAGGCTTGTTTCAAGCTGGCTGGAAGGCGCGGAATGCCTTGGCATAATGATTTCCTCATTCAGTTACGCGCCGAAACGGTTACCTTGAAAGGTGTTTTCGGCAGGTTTCCAGAGCTGCAGCGTTATGTCTTTACCTGATTCGCACGCCCCGAAAACACGGGCGTTAAAGTCAAAAAAACCGGGGAAGAACACTCCCCCGGTGTCATCCTTCGGTGTGTTCACCAGCTATAGCGAGCACCGAAGTTGAAACCCCATGGCTGTTCGATCTTGTCACCATTGCTGTAATCAACGTCCGCGTGCAACGAAACCTTGTCGGTCAAGGTCATCGCGATCCCGGCACCCAACTCGCCACGAGACCCGGACAAATCGTTGTTGAACACATTGTTATTAACTTCGACTTCGTTGTTCTTGGCGAACTCATGCACATAAGCGGCGCGAACATACGGCTGTACGACCTTGCCCTCGCCAAGATTGAAGTTGCGCCCGGCCGTGGTCCCGAGTTTGCCCAACAATGAGCGAGTACGATCACCGTCCGCTGCCAACCCATTGTCCAGGTCATAACGCTGACCCTGGATCACCACACCCGATAATTGAGTGTATGGCTCGATGAAATAGTCATCGGCCAGCTTGATATGCCGCCCGAATTCCAGAGACGCGCCGACACCGTTGTTGTGGTAGTTGCCTTTGGTTTTGCTGCCGTCGCTGAGCTGAACATCGGCCTCATTCTCGAAGCGGTTGAGTTTCAACACACCGTCAAAGTAAAAGCCGCTCGGTTCATCCAGCCAGGTGGTGTAGGCACCGACGTAGTAGCTGTCGACCGTTCCACTGGTGCCGCCGCTCAGGTTGAGATCGGACTTGCTGTAACCCCCCAGCAAACCTGCCAACCACTGTCCGTCACCGACCGGCAATGGCGCATCGGCACCAAATGACAGGCCTTGCTGGGTTTGCTGGTAATCCACGCCGGAGCCGCTGCTGACATCAAACTTGTTACCGTAGGCTCGAATCCAGCCACCGGCCTTGCCATCATCCATGCGCAACTCACCCATGCGACTGCGCAAGGTGGTGAGTTCGCCGTACCAGACTGTGGGCGCGGTGTTGAACAACGCCAGCACCGACTGGGTGCCGGGGCTGATCACCCGTGATGCGGTGTTCAAAAACCAATCGTTATTGCCTTGCTGGACCAGGTCATAGGAGAACGCGCCCAGGTCCACCGGACCGCCGAGCAATGAGAACTTCGCGTCGCCGTCAGCGATATGGATGACGGGCAGTGACGCTGCAGCCACCGGTTCGAAACCACTGGCATCGATTCTCACATTGTGAGTGCCTGTGGCCGAACCGGTCACGGTCAGGGTATCGACCTGGCCGAAGTTGGTGTGCATGAAGAACGTACCACCCTCACCCGACAGATTACCCACCGTCAACTTGAAGAACTCGCCGGGATTGCCGAACTGCACGCCCCCTCCATTGAGTGAAAGGTTGGCAACGTCACCATCACCGACCATCACCCAGCGGGCGTCGCTGTTGACGGTCAGCTGGCTGACGTTCTCAAGTCGGCCGGTCAGGGTCGATTGATTCTGCAAGATGATGTTGGCCGTGGCACCGGAGCCCGCGACGACATCCCCCACCAGGTGGCTGTTATTGACCGTCATGTTGGCGGTCGACGTGCCATCGACTTGCAGAATGCGCCCGTTGCCCCCCACCAGGGTGGAGCCGTTGTTCACTTCGATGGAAGCCAGAATGGGCGACAGGCCAAAGTCGTTGACGACTATCGCCGAGCCGGTCTGCCCCTGCACCAGGGTACTGTCCAGTACCAGGCGGTTGGTCGATCCGGCCGTGCCTCCGGGTATGAATCGGATCCCCTGGGCGCCTCCGCGGATCGTGCTGGCCGTCGCAGAGACAGTGCCACCGGCAATCTGAACGCCCGTTCCGACGGCACTACTGCCCGTGACCACGGCGCGTGTCAGGGTCAGATCGCCCTGACTTCCGACCTCGATACCGGTCGTACCTCCTGTGATGACACTGTCCGTCACCGTAGCCTTGGAACCAGCAGGCGCACTGGAGAGAGAGCCCAGTGACAAGCCAGCCCGCCTTCCAGTGACCGTGCTGCCGTTGATCGTTGCGCTGCTGTTGACCAAGTCGAGACCGATGGTGCTGACAGCCGAAGTCACTGTCGAACCGTTCAGGGTCAAGGAGGAATTTGATTCAGCCCGGATATCGTGGGTGGTCGCACCGTTGGCCGTCAGGCTCGCCTGATTTCGCAGCAGGTATTGATCGGCGGCAACGCTGCCGTCAATCGCCAGCGTCTCCCCGTCAACAATTTTTGCCCATGAGTGCGTGCCAGTCAGCAGCAAGGGCAGAAGCGTCATCCACTTCAAAGTGGCCGAAATGGGATGTAAGGCAAAGACTCGTTTATCGTTCATCTAGCACCGCAAGAAGTCGTTGAACTGCAGTTCGTCAGAGCGGATGTTTTGCCCGACGTACCGGGGGCCGCAAAGATATTCAGATCACTTGGGTGTGTCTGTAGGACTTATCCTGCGTATCAACACTTTCAAACAACAGGCAGCTGCAAAGCGCCCTGGCTGCCTGTTGCTTGATGATTTCAAGGTCTGGGAATAACGCAGTGGTCGTTACCCGGGCCGCCGTCGGATTCAAATACGGCGACGAGAACGCTGCCTGGCCTTGATTTCACGGGAGTGCCACGAACGTTGATGGTGTACGTCGCGATGCCCCTGCCACCACTTATGCCGGGGGGCCTATAGGTAGGTTTTAAACATTTGTCATAGGGAACGAACCAGTCGATACCGTTCTTTTCCTGGTCTGCAGAAACAGTCACAGTCTCCGGGTAATCAGTATCGGATATTTCCGTGGTGCCATCGTATTCGTAGGTTTGCCATTCCAGCTTGACATCTACGCCTTCTTTCAGGTGACTGGATGTAGGGACATGCAAGAAGATTCCCCATTTCGTACCTCCCACACCCCCCTGCTTCAGACTTGTGCAACTGGCAATCCCGCCAGGGAAGTCTTTTGTGGGAAATTCCGGTGGAGATAGATCAACGATTTCTACCAGAACATCAATAGTGGTTCGATTGGATTCCTGCGGGTTGGCGTAATCCTTGTGCGTCAGAGTGTAATACATCGGCAATTTTTCCATGACCGGCGTGCGTTCGATGTCGGTCCACGGTATTACGATGTCGATAACCTGGTTGGGCGACTCAGTTCCATCTACCTCGTACGGATTATTCGGCGCGTCGACGACAACGCCATCGTAATAAAGCGTCAGGGTATGCTCGACTTCCGGGTCATCAAACAGTTTGATAGACGCGGTCGCATCTTTGCCGATATCGGCCAGCGTCAATTCGGTGCTGCTGCCACTGAAGCTATCAAAGACAACTGGATTGAGGTTCGGATTGATTGGCTCAGGGTCCGGGTTGACCGGCCCGGGTATTGCGAAGTTGGTATTGACCACGATGCCGCTTGGCGGAACGTAGGGGTAATCGCCCCTGTGTATTTCGTAGTTCACATCAACAGTTTGCACATGGGTGGCCGAGTTGAAATCGTACTCTTGAGCCATATGGAGCCATGGGATCGTGATGTCCAGAGGAAACGGCAGATGACTGCCGACAGAGGTCCGAGCGAGCGTTTTATCTCCCCACTTCACGACAACGCCATCGTTGTTGTCGTACCCCGTGAATTGCTCGATATGTACCTTGGTTGGAAACGCCGCGTCGGCCCGATCCACCACGCCATCGGCGGCCAAAGGCACAGTGCATGGCGTCAAGCCACTGGGCAGCGTACCCAATGCAACCTGCACCGTCGCCGGAAGCGACATCTCCCCGCGATTGCCCGCCTTGTCCACCAGGATGGCCACCGCGTATTGAGTTTTCGAGCCGTAGCGAGTGACCGCAGAGTCAGGTACCAGCACTCTACGGTCGGCAGGAAGCAACCGCGAAAGCACGATAAATTGGGTAATGTCCTCCCCTGGCGACGGCACCCTATCGAGCCAGGCGACGTGAACTGTTACATCGTCTCGTTTAGCCTCAATAAAGTCCGGGATCACGCAAAACACCCCTTTATCCCGGGCTAAAACAGCATCGGTGATCACGGGTTTTTCAACGATGTCGATCATCGCGCGCTCTGCATCCACCCAAATCGGTCCGGTTCTGTCGACGGTCACCGGGGTCGGTGGAGACTCTCTTTCAGACTGACCATTCCAATTCTTGACACGGTAACGAAATAGAAACTTGCCCTCATAGTCTCGGAAAGTTTCGAGCGGTATTTCCTTTGACAGAGGAAAGGCGGTATCAGGTAGATCGTCAGGCCCGGGAATATCTTCTGGAGCGCCGATACGCACCCACTCCGGCGAACTTGAAAGCAGGCATTCCAACGTCAACACGTTAAACAACGCTGACGCGGGAGGCCGCTCATCCCACAATGGAATGTCAACTTTCAACGGTGCGCCAAGCTTGTCTTTGTGAATCAGACCGTCGGGATCACCGGCCATGGCGTCCACGACTCTAGGAATCAGCAAATCGGCGACGAGGGACTGCTGACGGTAATTGGCCCGCACCTGCTCAGCCGTCAGCTTGTTGTATGAACTTGCCATGCTTCTCTCTCCAAAACCGTTTTAGGTTAGCCATGAACAGGTTCATGACCGTCAAAACTTTTTTGGCAGCCCAACGCACGGCTCAACAACTTCAAAGCACCCTGTCGTTCTGCCAGGTCGCAAGACCCTGGCAAATTAAGCGCCGGTTTTTCAGAACGCGATACTGTCAAAGTTGACAGGTACGCCCTGTTTTTTTGGCGGTTGGACAGTCCTGACGCAGCGTACGACGACCTTAATTCCGAGCTGTTTGACCAAAGGGTGAGTCAGGGCTCGCGCGAGGCCATCCGCCACACCCGGGCAACATCGCTCGCCCTTTCTCGCAGCAAGCGCGGCGCGTCGGCGCAGGCCTGCTGCAGTGTCATCGGCCCGCTCGCCAAAGCAAACGCGGCATCGATGCCGTGGGCATACAACTGTTGGTAGCCGTCACCCAAGGTGCCGGCAATGACAATCACCGGCACACCCTGCTGCCTGGCAATCCTTGCGACACCAAACGGGGTTTTGCCACGCAAGGTTTGCGCATCGAAACGGCCTTCTCCGGTGATCACCAGATTGGCATTTTTTACCGCACCGGCCAGCCCTACCAGCTCCGCCACCACGTCCACCCCGGCCTTGAACCGCGCCCCGAGAAACGCCTTGGCAGCAAACCCCAAACCACCTGCCGCACCGCTGCCCGGTTCGTCGCGGACATCTTTGCCCAAGGCTGTTGCGCAGTGCTCGGCAAAGCTGCCGAGGGCGCGATCCAGTTGTTCGACCTGTGCAGGCGTTGCGCCTTTTTGCGGGCCAAAAATCGCCGAGGCACCGTGGGGGCCGCACAATGGATTGTCGACGTCCGCAGCAATGTCAAAGCGCACTGCAGACAGACGCGGATCGATGCCATCCAGATCAATGCCAGCCAGTTGTGCCAGCGACAGGCCACCAGGTGCGAGCTCTTCGCCTTGGGCATCGAGCAGCTTCACGCCCAAGGCTTGCATGGCGCCTGCGCCGGCGTCGTTGGTGGCGCTGCCGCCGATGGCCAGGATCACCCGCTGCGCACCCGCATCCAGTGCCGCACGAATCAATTCGCCGGTGCCGAAGGTGCTGCTGATGCAGGCATCGCGGCGGTCGAGGGGCACCAGCTGCAAACCACTGGCCTCGGCCATTTCGATGATTGCGGTGTGGTTATGGGGCAACCACCCCCAGGCGGCATTGACCGTTTCACCCAGTGGCCCGCGAACGTCGGTTCGGCGCAGCTCGCCATCGCATGCCGCGAGCACTGACTCGACCGTCCCTTCCCCGCCGTCGGCCATTGGGCATTTGACCAGTTGCGCATCGGGCCAGACTTCGGCCAAACCCAGGGCAATGGCATCGGCTACGCCTTGTGCGCTGAGACTGTCTTTGAACGAATCGGGGGCGATGACGATTTTCATGGGCGTTCTCCAGTTCCAATGCGCTCATCCTGCCAGCCGGCCGGAACAATAACGCCGGGCTGCTGCACAAGCGGCACTGAGGATTATTGTTCATTCACACAAACCCGCTGCCTACTGTAGGAGCGAGCTTGCTCGCGAAGGATTCAAGGGCGTCGCGTTTATCCAGGTATTACGCGTTATCGTTAACGTCCATCGCGAGCAAGCTCGCTCCTACGGGGGCTGGTCGTTTCTTTACGGGAGGGCTACGGTCTGGGGGAGCAGTTGCACGCCGAGGTAGAGCGCCAGCATGCCATCGAGCTTCAGTGGATCTACGCCACTGAGTTCGGCAATGCGCTCCATCCGATAGCGCAGGCTGTTGCGGTGAATGCCCAAGGCGTCGGCACAGGCCTGGCTTTGCCCATCGTGTTCACACCAGCTGCGCAGGGTCGCCAGCAGTTGGCCGTTATTGTCCCTGGCGACGACCTGGCGCAACGGGTTGAGCAGTTCGTCCAGCGCATCGTCGTTGCGATGACGCCAGAGCATCACCGGCAATCGGTAGCGATCAAGGGTCAACAAGCGCGACTGCGGCAACACCTCGCGCCCGTAGGCCAGCAAGTCGCCGACCCGACGATAGCAGCGGCGCAACCCCAGCAAGCCATCGGCCTGCCCGCCCACGGCGATGCGCAGAATGTTCCAGCCCAGGCCATCGAGTTTCTCCAGCAGCCGATCATTTTCGACGCTCTGGCTGGCAGGCCTGCACCACAGCAACGACGAGTTGGCCGGAGTCACGCACCAGCTATCCGGATAGCGCGACGCCAGCCAGGCACTGAGCGCCTCGACGGTGTGCCCAGGACCGTGCTCAGTGCCCAGTTCGAACAGGTACGGCACCCGCGTCATTTGCGGCTTGAGCCCCAGCTGTTGCGCCTCGTCGATCAGCCGTGGCGAACTGCCGGCCTCGCTGAGCAACAGCGCCAGCAAGTCATCGCAACGCTGGCGCCGCCATTGCTGCTCGGCCTGCTGGTTGCGCTGGCCCACCAGCATCTCGGCGGTCATGCGCACCAGTTCGGCGTAGGTGCGCAATTGCTCGGGTTCGCCGGTGATGCCCAGCACGCCGATCAAGCGCTGGTCGAGCATCAGCGGCAGGTTGATACCCGGCTGCACGCCCTTGAGGTGGATCGCGGTCTGCGCATCGATCTCGACCACGCGACTGTTGGCCAGCACCAGTTGCGCGCCTTCATGCCGGGTGTTGACCCGCCCCGGTTCACCGCTGCCGAGGATCAGGCCCTGGCTGTCCATGACGTTGACGTTGTACGGCAGGATGGCCATCGCCCGGTCGACGATGTCCTGGGCCAGGTCGTGATCGAGTTCGAACATAGCGGTAATCCTGAAAAGCGTGATGGGACAGGTAGTTCCAGAGAATCTCCCACATTTTTGCTGCACCGTGTTCGATAAATCAGTTTGATCCACAGGCGGGTTCTGGTATTTGTTTGAGCCCTTCCCTGCGGCAAAAGGATTTCCTCATGAGCTACCGCACACTGGGTCAGTCGGGTTTGCAGGTGTCCACCCTGACCCTGGGCACCATGATGTTCGGCGAACAGACCAGCACCGAGGATTCCCTGCGGATCATCGACAAGGCCTGGGACCAGGGCATCAACTTCATCGACACCGCCGACGTCTACACGGGCGGGCGCTCGGAAGAAATCGTCGGCGAAGCAATCGCGGGCAACCGCCACGAATGGGTGCTGGCGACCAAGGTCGGTTTCGGCCCGGCGGACGGTGCGCCGAACCGCAGCGGTTTGAGCCGCAAGCATGTGTTCAATGGCATCGACGCCAGCCTGACGCGGTTGGGCACTGACTATCTCGACATCTATTACCTGCACCGCGAGGACCACAACACGCCGCTGGAGGTTACGGTCTCAGCGATTGGCGATCTGATCCGCCAGGGCAAGATTCGCTATTGGGGGCTGTCGAACTATCGTGGCTGGCGCATCGCCGAAGTGATTCGCGTGGCCGACAAGCTCGGTGTCGACCGGCCGGTGATCAGTCAGCCGCTGTACAACATCGTCAACCGCCAGGCCGAAGCCGAGCAGATCACTGCCGCGCATAATTACGGCCTCGGGGTGGTGCCCTACAGCCCGCTGGCCCGCGGTGTGCTCAGCGGCAAATATGCGCCGGACGTAAAACCGGACGCCAACAGCCGCGCGGGTCGTGCGGACAAACGCATCCTGGAAACCGAATGGCGCATGGAGTCCTTGCGCATCGCCCAGCAGATCCAGCAATACACCCAGGAACGCGGCGTGGGCATCGTCGAGTTTGCGATTGCCTGGGTGCTGAACAACAGCGCCGTGACCTCGGCCATCGTCGGGCCGCGCACCGAAGCACAATGGGATGCCTACACCAAGGCGCAGGCGGTGAAGATTACGGCTGAGGATGAGGCGTTCATCGATTCGCTGGTGACGCCGGGGCATGCGTCGACGCCGGGGTTCAATGATGTGAGCCATTTCGTGTCCGGCCGTAAACCCAATAATTAAACACCCCTGTAGGAGCGAGCTTGCTCGCGATGGTGGTCAACGATAACGCGGGGAGACTGGATGCCCGCGGTGACCATTCGCTCATCGCGAGCAAGCTCGCTCCTACAGGGTCGTTGTAGATATTGATCATCCGGCCAATATTCAGCACAAAAACCACGTATCCTCCGCACCCCGTTTTACGTTCAACCTCGCGAGGACAGCTTGTCTAAAGGTATCGCTTTATCGGTGTCAGCCTCGGTGCTGTTTGCCGTCATGTATTACTACACTTCGTTGCTCAAGCCCTTGAGCGGCGTGGAGATTTTCGGCTGGCGCATGCTGTTGACGGTGCCGTGCATGACGGTGTTCATGCTCGTATCCGGGGAATGGCGGCGGGTGATCGACCTGCTGCGCAGGATTGGCGCGCCCCCGAAGCTGATCGGCGGCCTGATACTGTCAGCTGCGCTGCTGGGTGTTCAACTCTGGCTGTTCATGTGGGCCCCGCTCAATGGCTACAGCCTCGATGTATCCCTGGGCTACTTCCTGTTGCCGCTGGCCATGGTCCTGACCGGGCGTATCGCCTACGGTGAACGGCTGTCCTACCTGCAAAAAGTCGCGGTGTTCTTCGCCAGCCTCGGCGTGGTCAACGAGCTGTATCAGGTCGGCGGATTCTCCTGGGCGACACTGGTGGTGGTCATCGGCTATCCCCTGTACTTCGTGCTGCGCAAATGGCTGAAGGCCGACAACCTCGGCGGGCTCTGGGTGGACATGACCCTGATGCTGCCGATCGCCTACTGGTTCGTGCACGGTGGCGAGCAAGGTTTCGGTGTCTTCGATCAGCATCCGGCGCTGGCGTGGCTGATTCCATTGCTTGGTCTGATCAGTGCGTCGGCGCTGGTGGTCTACATCATCGCCAGTCGCTTGCTGCCGTTCAGCCTGTTCGGGCTGTTGAGCTACGTCGAACCGGTGCTGTTGCTGGGGGTGGCGTTGTTGCTGGGGGAAAGTATCAAGCCTGGTGAATGGCTGACCTATATTCCGATCTGGATGGCGGTAGTGGTGTTGGTGTTTGAAGGGTTCAAGCATCTCGTTCGGCATCGCCGACCTTAAACCCAACACAAAACAAATGTGGGAAAAGCGCGGTGTATCAGTCAACGTTACTTGTGACTGACACACCGCTTTCGCGAGCAAGCCCGCTCCCACAGTTTTACAGCGCTAACCCATTAATCAGTGGACAACACACCACGACGAACCTGATCCCGCTCAATCGACTCGAACAACGCCTTGAAGTTGCCTTCACCGAAACCGTCATCCCCTTTACGCTGGATGAATTCGAAGAACACCGGCCCCATCAGGGTTTCCGAGAAGATCTGCAGCAGCAGGCGCTTGTCGCCCGACTCGGACGAACCGTCCAGCAGAATGCCACGCGCCTGCAACTCGCCCACTGGCTCACCGTGGTTGGGCAAACGGCCTTCGAGCATTTCGTAGTAAGTGTCCGGCGGCGCGGTCATGAAGCGCATGCCGATGCTTTTCAGGTGATCCCAGGTCTTGAGCAGATCATCGGACAGGAAGGCCACGTGCTGGATGCCCTCGCCGTTGAACTGCATCAGGAACTCTTCGATCTGCCCGGCGCCCTTGGACGACTCTTCGTTCAACGGGATGCGGATCATGCCGTCCGGCGCGGTCATGGCCTTGGAGGTCAGGCCGGTGTACTCACCCTTGATGTCGAAGTAGCGGATTTCACGGAAGTTGAACAGCTTCTCGTAGAAGTTCGCCCAGTAAGCCATGCGACCGCGATACACGTTGTGGGTCAGGTGGTCGATGATCTTAAGGCCGGCACCGACCGGGTGACGGTCAACGCCTTCCAGGAACACGAAGTCGATGTCATAGATCGAGCTGCCTTCACCGAAACGGTCGATCAGGTACAGCGGCGCGCCGCCGATGCCCTTGATCGCCGGCAGGTTCAGCTCCATCGGGCCGGTCTCGATGTGGATCGGCTGGGCACCGAGTTCCAGGGCGCGGTTGTAGGCCTTTTGCGAATCCTTGACGCGGAACGCCATGCCGCACACCGACGGGCCGTGCTCGGCGGCGAAGTACGAGGCGACGCTGTTGGGTTCGTTGTTGAGGATCAGGTTGATCGCGCCCTGGCGATACAGGTGCACGTCCTTGGAGCGATGGGTCGCGACCTTGGTGAAGCCCATGATCTCGAAGATCGGCTCCAGGGTATTGGGGGTTGGCGATGCGAGCTCAATGAACTCGAAGCCCATCAGGCCCATTGGGTTTTCGTATAAATCTGCCATGGTTGGCGCCTCATCATGCTTTTGGAATTAACAAAGGTTAGTTGCCAGCAATGCTGAGACCGGTGGGTGGCGCGCAGGAGATGCCCCGCACGCTGCGGGCGAGGAAGTCACCGTAGATCAATTGAAACCCGAATATCTTCATTGTCGACCCGAGGCTCTGAGGGCGAGGCTTCTGCTGCCAGAAGACGATTATTATTGTATGCGTAACCTGATTCTACACAGCGTAAATCAATTTGTCCGCCTCCTGTATCAAATCCCCTTTTTCCCTCACCGTGCAAGGGGTTTGTTGCACAGGTAAATCCCCGCCCGGATCACCCTGTTCACGCGTAGACATCGTTTTTTCCTGAAGGGCCATCTATCCTGCCCCGTACCTGAACTCTTCATGGGAGGCCTCACGCACCGCCAGCCTTTGAGAGCCCGACTTCATAGATACAGGTTTCGCGAATGCCACTGAAAACCAAAGCCCGACAACGCCGCATGAGGGTCGCCGTGACCCTGTTGAGTGGACTGCTCCCGATCCTGCTGGGTTTTGCCATTCTGCATATGCAGGCCGAACGCGTGCTCGGGCACAGTACCGAGCACACCGCCGAAGAAGCGCTTCGCCAGTTCGAACTGATGCTCGACAACACCGCCCAGGCAGCGCGCGAATTATTGCCGTTGGCCGGCCAGAGTTGCATTGACGTCAATCTGGCATTGCGCGAGCAGGTAACAAAGCGTCCATTCGTGCGCTCAACCAACCTGCTGTGGGACGACACTATCTATTGCAGTTCCCTGTTCGGCGATTATCACGAAAAAATCGCTTCGGGAGACTTTGCCGACGGCCAGCTGTTGCTGATGAAGGGCAACCCGGTAACGCCCGACACCGCCTTACTGGTCTATAGAATCAGCGACGGCAAACGGGGCGCCCTGAGCACGCTGGACGGATACCACCTGAGCAATCTCTTGCGCCTGATCGGGCGACAGAAACTGCTGTTGTTGCAAGTGGGACCTAACTGGTTGTCCGCCGACGGTAGTTTTCACGTTGGCGCCCCCCCCGAGTTCCCCGTCGCAGAAAACAGTCTGACCTCTTCGCGTTATCCCTTCAGTGTGAAGGCCGGTTTCCCCGCAGGCGAAGTGTGGCGGTACATGAGCAGTGAATATCCGCCACTGTTCAGCTTGTTGCTGTTTTTCGGTGTGATCTCCGGTTTTATCGGGCATGTCATCCAGAAACGTTCGTCGTCCCCGACCCTTGAGATGCAACGCGCACTGGACGCGGGAGAGTTCGTGCCGTATTTCCAGCCGGTGGTGCAGGCGCACAGTAAAAAGTGCAGGGGGGTCGAGGTGCTGATGCGCTGGGACCATCCCAAGGAAGGCCTGGTGCGCGCCGATCTGTTCATTCCGTTTGCCGAACACTGCGGACTGATCGTGCCCATGACCCGCTCGATCATGGAACAGACCGCCCTGCTGCTGGCACCGCGGTCGGCGTCCTTTACCGAGCCGTTTCACATCGGCATCAATATCACCGCCGATCATTGCCGTGATCTTGCATTGGTCGAGGATTGCCGCCAGTTCCTCGACGCGTTTGCCCCCGGCTCCATCCACCTGGTCCTGGAGTTGACCGAGCGCAAGCTGATCGAGCCCACGGCCATTACCCATCAACTGTTCGAGCAGTTGCATGACCTTGGCGTGATGATCGCCATCGACGACTTCGGTACAGGCCACTCTAGCCTGGGATACCTGCGCCAGTTCAACGTGGACTTCCTGAAGATCGACCAGAGCTTTGTCGCCATGATCGGCGTCGACACCCTCTCCAGTCACATCCTGGACAGCATCATCGAGCTGGCGGCCAAGCTCAATCTGGCCATGGTTGCCGAAGGGGTGGAAACCCCGGAACAAAGTGACTACCTGACCGCCCACCATGTGAACTACCTGCAAGGTTATCTATTTGGCCGACCGATGCCTGCGGCAGACTTCATTAACGCATTAAGTGATCATTAACTAGTGGCCTTTAGCAGCCAACCACTCTCTCCAAAATGATTCAAGGCACAACTCTTGTTACATGAAGAAAAAGACATGATTTACTCTTGATCAATTAACTACTACAATTTTTCATGCCTGCGCTAGATTGGCAGGTGAGCCATTTATCACCGAGTCGCTTCAAGGCTCTTGGCTTATAGCTTTGTTTGCGGTTGGTATCAGCCAAACACACTATTGGAGTAAAGATATTGTCCAGACTCGCTGAATTTCGTGCAGCTGAAAAGGCCCTTCAAGAGCAGCTCAAGCAGCTTGAATCCCTGAAGAACGATGCCGGGCTCAAGAAAGAAATCGAATTCGAAGAAAAGCTCCAGGGGCTGATGAAAACCTACGGCAAGAGCCTGCGCGACATCATCGCCATCCTCGACCCGAACCCGGCAAAATCCGGTCTGCAACAGGCCGCGCCGAAAACCCGCCGCGCTCGCGTGGTCAAGGTTTATCAGAACCCGCATACCGGCGAGCTGATTGAAACCAAGGGTGGCAACCATCGCGGGCTGAAGGCCTGGAAGGAACAATACGGTGCCGCCACCGTCGATTCCTGGCTGCGTGGCTAAACCTTCGTACTGAAAAAAAACAAAGCCCTGCACATGCAGGGCTTTTTTCATTGACAGCATCTAAATGCAAGCATCTCGGCCGATCAACCGGTACTTTCCGGGCAACTTTCTGCTTAATCCTTTTGGCTATCCAGCACTCTCGGCACTGCATGAAAACGGCGTTCATTGAAGCCTTCAACTAAAGTTGCAAGCCGTTACGAGCCGCCTCTATTTCATTCTGGCTGGCCTTATAAGCCTCAGCCTGCCCGGCGTAGGAAAGAACGTACGCCTTATCGGCATCCACCGCGGCGACCAATGTTTGAGACAGCACATGCCGGCCGTTCTGGGTGATGGTGCAGGTGGTTTCCAGGGCCGCCAGGCGACTCAAGGTGGTCGAGTGAATCCGGTTGCAAACGCTTTGATAACCACCCTGGAAGAAGTCTTTCTGCACCGATTTGCGCATTTCCAGCAACACCGCTTCCAGGTTCACCTGATGACCGCTTTGCACCCGGGTCATGGTCAGTTCCATCACCATCACCGGCGTGCCTTGCGCATCATTCTTGACCGCACGCTGGCGACTGACACTGGCGCCAGCATCGCCCTGGGCAACCTCTTCGACCTGCCAGCCTGGCGGCCAGGTCACCACCGGCTCATCGGTATCAGCCTGGGCCACAACCGCAAGCACACCACTCAAGAGAATCAACGCCCTGCACAAACGAATCATTGCAATCAACACCCGGCCAGTTAGCCCTGAAGTCTGATCCTCGACCGGCGGTCAGGCAATAGCAGGTGCTTCGAGTTTGGTGATGTCGCCGTCCATGCGTATCATTGTCGTCATTCGTCAGCCCCAATTATTTTCCGGAGGGCCCATGAGCCTGCACGAACTGAACACCTTCCCCGGCGTGACCGCACAGCCTGACACCGCCACCCGGCAATTCGTCTTCAACCACACTATGTTGCGGGTCAAGGACATCACCAAGTCCCTGGACTTCTACACGCGCATCCTCGGTTTCTCGCTGGTGGAGAAACGCGATTTTCCGGAAGCGGAATTCAGCCTCTACTTCCTCGCCCTGGTCGACAAGAGCCAGATTCCGGCCGATGCCGCCGCGCGTACGCAGTGGATGAAATCGATCCCCGGCATTCTCGAACTGACCCATAACCACGGCACCGAAAACGATCCGGACTTTGCCTATCACAATGGCAATACCGACCCGCGCGGGTTCGGCCACATCTGCATCTCCGTGCCGGACATCGTCGCCGCGTGCGAGCGCTTCGAAGCGCTGGGCTGCGACTTCCAGAAGCGCCTGAACGACGGCCGCATGAAGAGCCTGGCGTTCATCAAGGACCCGGATGCCTATTGGGTTGAAATCATCCAGCCAGCCCCACTCTAACGCACACCGCCTATCCCCTGTGGGAGCAGGGCTTGCTCGCGAAAGCGGTGTGTCATTCAGCAGTGATGGTGGCTGACACACCGCTTTCGCGAGCAAGCCCGCTCCCACATTTGGAAATGTGTCGGACACAAAAAACCCCATGATCATTCATGGGGTTTTGTGTTTTCAGCGTCCGGTTTATGCCGGGGCCGAGGTGCGGATCAAGTGGTCGAATGCGCTCAGGGAAGCCTTGGCGCCCTCGCCCACTGCGATCACGATCTGCTTGTACGGCACGGTGGTCACGTCGCCAGCGGCGAAGATGCCCGGCACCGAGGTTTCACCGCGCGCATCGACGATGATCTCGCCACGGGGTGACAGCTCGATGGTGCCCTTGAGCCAATCGGTGTTGGGCAACAGACCGATCTGCACGAAGATCCCTTCCAGTTCCACGCTGCGCAATTCGTCAGTCTGACGATCCTTGTAGCGCAGGCCGTTGACCTTTTGCCCGTCGCCCGTCACTTCAGTGGTTTGGGCACTGGTGATCACGGTCACGTTCGGCAGGCTGTGCAACTTGCGTTGCAACACCGCATCGGCACGCAGTTGTACATCGAACTCGAGCAGCGTGACGTGGGACACGATACCGGCCAGGTCGATGGCCGCTTCCACGCCGGAGTTGCCGCCACCAATCACCGCCACGCGCTTGCCTTTGAACAACGGGCCGTCGCAGTGCGGGCAGTACGCCACGCCCTTGTTGCGGTATTCCTGCTCGCCGGGCACGTTCATTTCACGCCAGCGCGCACCCGTGGCCAGGATCACGGTCTTGGCTTTCAGCTTCGCGCCGCTGGCGAACTGAACTTCATGCAGCTCGCCGTCTTTTCCCGGCAGCAGCTTGTCGGCGCGTTGCAGGTTCATGATGTCTACGTCGTACTGCTTGACGTGCTCTTCCAGGGCGACAGCCAGTTTCGGCCCTTCGGTTTCCTGCACGGAGATGAAGTTTTCGATGGCCATGGTGTCCAGCACCTGCCCACCAAAACGCTCGGCCGCGACACCGGTGCGAATGCCTTTGCGCGCAGCATAGATCGCCGCCGCAGCACCGGCCGGGCCACCGCCGACCACCAATACGTCAAAGGCTTGCTTGGCGCTGATCTTCTCGGCCTGGCGCTCGATGCCGCTGGTATCGATCCTGGCGAGGATCTCTTCCAGGCCCATGCGGCCCTGGCCGAAGTTCACGCCGTTGAGGTAGATGCTCGGTACCGCCATGATCTGGCGCTCATCGACTTCTGCCTGGAACAGCGCGCCGTCGATGGCGACGTGGCGGATGTTGGGGTTGAGTACCGCCATCAGGTTCAACGCCTGGACCACGTCCGGGCAGTTCTGGCAGGACAGCGAGAAATAAGTCTCGAAGTTGAACTCACCCTTGAGCGAGCGGATCTGTTCGATCACTTCGACACTGGCCTTGGAGGGGTGACCGCCGACTTGCAGCAAGGCCAGCACCAGGGATGTGAATTCGTGGCCCATCGGGATGCCGGCGAAACGCAGGCTGATATCCGCGCCCGGGCGGTTGATCGAGAACGATGGCTTGCGTGCGTCATCACCGTTGTCGAGCAAGGTAATCTGGGTGGAAAGACTGCTGACGTCTTTCAGCAGTGCGAGCATTTCCTGGGATTTCGCACCGTCGTCGAGTGAGGCAACGATCTCGATCGGCTGGGTGACCCGTTCCAGGTACGATTTCAACTGGGCTTTAAGATTGGTGTCCAACATACGGGCGATTTCCTTGAATGTGTGGCATAAAAAAACGCCCGAGTGAATCTCGCCCGGGCGTTTTTATTGGGCGGTGCAGCTTGCTTAGAAGGTGCGGAAGTCCGCCCTGATGAAGCGCGTCACAGACTTAGATCTTGCCGACCAGGTCCAGGGACGGTGCCAGCGTGGCCTCGCCTTCTTTCCACTTGGCTGGGCAAACCTGGCCCGGGTGAGCAGCGACGTACTGGGCAGCCTTGATCTTGCGCAGCAGCTCGGAAGCATCACGACCTACTCCGCCGTCGTTCAGCTCGACGATCTTGATCTGGCCTTCAGGGTTGATCACGAAGGTGCCACGGTCAGCCAGGCCAGCTTCTTCGATCAGCACGTCGAAGTTGCGGGAGATGGCGTGGGTTGGGTCGCCGATCATGGTGTACTGGATCTTGCCGATGGCTGGCGAAGTGTTGTGCCAGGCAGCGTGGGCGAAGTGGGTGTCGGTGGAAACGCTGTAGATCTCGACGCCCAGTTTCTGGAAAGCGTCGTAGTTGTCAGCCAGGTCTTCCAGCTCGGTCGGGCAAACGAAGGTGAAGTCGGCCGGGTAGAAGAACACCACGGACCACTTGCCTTTCAGATCGGCGTCGGAAACTTTTACGAAGTCGCCGTTTTTGAATGCGTCAGCTTTGAATGGTTTAACTTGGCTGTTGATGATAGGCATCGTTGACTCTCCGTCAGGGGTTAAGAAGTTGATGGAGAGACTTTACCCACTCGACGGACGGTTGGCTCATTGGCAAACCTCATGCCGCTGATTGGCTTTCGCTATTAGCCAACAGTATTAATAGAAGAAAAGCGAATTTACGACTCGAGTGGCTTTTCCGCGAGACGGGCCATGCCGGGAAAGGGACTGGCTTCGATGTAGCGCATGGCGGATTTGATGTCCTTCCAGCCGACGTAGCTCATCAATGACTTCAAGTCCCATCCGCTCTGGTGTGCCCACGAGGCAAACCCACGGCGCAGGGAGTGGCTGGTGTAGTGCTCGGCGGGTATGCCGGCGCGCTCCAGCGCCTGGCGCAACAGCGGGATCACGCTGTTGGCGTGCAGGCCCTCCTCGCTCAAATGCCCCCAACGGTCGATGCCACGGAACACCGGCCCGCGAACCAGCGCGGCCTCGGTGATCCAGTCGATGTAGGCCTGCACCGGGCATAACCGCTGCAGCGCGGGGGTCTGGTAGGTCTTGCCGAGGTTTTCCCGGTCGCTCTTGCTGCGTGGCAAGTACAGGGTGATGCCGGAACCTGCGCTGGCCTGCACATGCTCGATCTGCACACGGCATAACTCATCGCTGCGAAAGCCTCGCCAGAAGCCCAGCAGGATTAACGCCATGTCGCGCCGAGCCCGCAGCAGCCCCGGTCGATCGCCTTGTTGCCGGGCGGTTAACGCCTCCAGTTCAAGCCAGGCCACAACCTGTTCCAGATGCTGAAGCTGCAGCGGCTCGGCCTGTTTTTCCTGGGCCGGATGCAGCGCCCGAATACCCTTGAACACCTTGCGCACCACCGGCGCCTTGGTGGGGTCGGCAAACCCCTGGCTGTTATGCCACTGCGCCAGCGCGGACAAGCGCAGCTTCAAGGTGTTAATCGACAGCACACCCGCGTGGGCCGCCAGATAGCGCGCCACGCTGTCGCCGGTTGCCGGCAGGAACCCTCCCCAACTCACCTCGAAATGCTCGATGGCCGCCCGATAGCTGCGACGGGTGTTGTCGCGCGTGGCGGCTTGCAGGTAACGATCCAGCTCGCTCATGTAAATAACCTTGCTTCAACTGTAGGAGCGAGCTCGCTCGCGATGGACGTTAACGATGACGCTGGCCAGGTGGATGTACGCGGTGCCGGTGTTTGTGTACGGATCTGGAGGCGCGAACGCCTCAAAATCGATATGACACGGGGTAATACCAGTATATCCCGTATCAGGATAATCAGATATCAAGCTTCATCAGCTGAATGGTACAATGTGTATATACGTGGTACGTACCACACAGTAAAAATGAAGGAGTTCTCATGGCCCGTGTCGGCGTGAATAAACAAGTGGTGCAAGCGGCGCGGTTGGCGATCATTGCCCGTGGCGAAAACCCCAGCATCGATGCCGTGCGCATCGAAATGGGCAATACCGGTTCGAAAACCACGATCCATCGCTATATGAAAGAGCTCGACGACAGCACCCCGGACGCTGACGAGACGCCGTCCGAGCCGATCGACGACGAGTTGCTGGCCCTGGTGACGCGCCTGGCGCAGCGGCTCAAGGAGCAGGCCCAGGAACCGATCGACCAGGCGCGCGAGCAGTACGAGCAACAACGCAAGGCGCTGGAACTGCAGCTGCAACAGGCCGAGCAAGCCAATACGCAATTGCAGCAACACTACGAACTGCAAAGCCTGGCCCTGACCCAGGAATCCGAGGCACTGCAAACCACCCGCGATCAACTTCAGGGCGAACAGACCCGCAATGCCGGACAGAGCCAGGCATTGGCTGATTTCGAATTGCGTTTGCGAGACAAGGACGAGCAGATTCGCTCGCTCGAAGAGAAACACCTGCACAGCCGTGACGCCCTGGAGCACTACCGCAACGCGGTCAAGGAGCAGCGCGAGCAGGAGCAAAGCCGCCACGAAGGTCAGGTACAGCAACTGCAGATGGAATTGCGCCAGGCTCAGCAAAGCGCCCTGGTGCGCCAGGACGAAATCACCCAGCTGCACCGCGACAACGAACGCCTGCTGACGGAGAACCGCGGCACCTTGCGCGAGCTGAGCCTATTGCAAGAGCAGCTCAAGCAAAGCAATACCCGCCAGGATCAACTGCTCGACCAGGCCAACCGGGTCGACAGCGAACGCACCCTCCTCCAGGAACGCCTGCGTGTCGCCATGCTGGAAAGCCAGGCGCTCAAACAGAGCGTCGAGGAGCAAACGCAGGCGAACAAGTCACTGGAAATCGAACTGCTGAAAACCCAGGCAGAGCTGGAAGAAAGCGTACGCCTGGCCGCTGCCGTTGCAGTAGCGCCAGGCGTCGCCAAGGGCGATTAAGCGCCGACCGGTGTCCGCAGGGTGACGAACTCTTCGGCGGCCGTCGGGTGCACACCGATGGTTTCGTCGAAGTGGCGCTTGGTGGCGCCGGCCTTCAAGGCAATGGCCAGGCCCTGGACGATTTCGCCCGCCTCGGGACCGACCATGTGGCAACCCAGCACCTTGTCGGTCTGGGCGTCCACCACCAGCTTCATCAGCGTGCGCTCCTGGCATTCGGTCAGGGTCAGCTTCATTGGCCGGAAACGGCTTTCGAAGATCTGCACTTCGTGGCCAGCTTCCCGCGCCTCTTCCTCGGTCAGACCCACCGTGCCGATGTTTGGCAGACTGAACACCGCCGTCGGGATCATCTTGTAGTCCACCGGGCGATACTGCTCAGGCTTGAACAGGCGTCGCGCTACCGCCATGCCTTCGGCCAGCGCCACGGGCGTCAGCTGCACCCGGCCGATCACATCGCCCAGGGCCAGGATCGAAGGCTCGGCCGTCTGGTACAGGTCATCCACCTCGACGAAGCCTTTCTTGTCGAGCTTCACCCCGGTATTTTCCAACCCGAGATTGTCCAGCATCGGCCGCCGACCGGTGGCGTAGAACACGCAATCGGCCTCCAGCTGCCGGCCATCCTTGAGCGTCACTTTCAGGCTGCCATCGGCTTGCTTGTCGATACGTTCGATGTCGGCATTGAATTGCAAATCCATGCCGCGCTTGGTCAGCTCTTCCTGCAAATGCTTGCGCACGGAACCGTCGAAGCCACGCAGGAACAACTCACCGCGATACAGCAGCGTGGTCTGGGCACCCAGGCCGTGGAAGATCCCGGCGAACTCGACGGCGATGTAACCACCACCCACCACCAGCACGCGCTTAGGCAGCTCTTTCAGAAAAAACGCCTGGTTGGAACTGATCGCATGCTCGTGCCCGGGAATCTCCGGAATCTGCGGCCAGCCACCGGTGGCGATCAGAATGTTTTCAGCCGTGTGGCGCTCGCCATTGATCTCGACGGTATGCGGGTCGACGATCTTGGCGTGACCTTCGTGCAACGTTACGCCACTGTTGACCAGCAGGTTGCGGTAGATGCCGTTGAGGCGATTGATCTCGCGGTCCTTGTTGGCGATCAGCGTCGCCCAGTCGAACCGCGCCTCATCCAGGCTCCAGCCAAACCCCGAAGCCTGCTCGAAGTCCTCGGCAAAGTGCGCGCCATAAACCAGCAGTTTCTTCGGCACGCAGCCGACGTTCACACAAGTGCCGCCCAGATAGCGACTCTCGGCCACGGCCACTTTCGCCCCGAACCCGGCAGCAAACCGAGCCGCCCGCACACCGCCAGAACCGGCGCCAATCACATAAAGGTCAAAATCGTAGGCCATTTTCAATCTCCTCGGCAGGCCAATAGCATACCTGCGGACGGCTGCTGAGCAAGCGCTGTGCTGAAATGCACAGCCCAATCTCCGTTTTCGGTCAATGCTTCTCTACAGATTGCGTTTTCGGAATCCGCAGAGTGCGCCACGCAATCAAAATTGCCATGAGTGCCAAGCCGGACGTCACCCACGAAACCAAACCGATTCCACCTTCGAATGCCCTTCCCGCCTGCGCCATCAATTCCCCTGCTTGATCACCCGACAAGTCTGCAGCCACATGATAGGCGCCGGACAGCGTCTCTCTCGCCAGCATCATCTGCACTTCAGTCAGGAAATCCGGAAGCTGCAATGCACCGCGATAGTAGGCGGTGACGACACCGCCGAGCACGGTCGTCCCCAAAACCACGCCCACTTCATAGGCCGTTTCGCTAATGGCAGACGCGGCGCCCGCCTTTGCCGGTGGCGCAGCTGACAAAATCACATCGTTAGACACCGTTGCGATCGCGCCCACGCCAATGTTCAGCAAGGCGAAAGCCACCACCAGAACGGTCAGGCTACTGCCCATGCTGGCGACCAGCAAAAACGCCGCACCAGCAAACGCCATCAAGATGGGTATCAGCACATGTACCTGTAATCGCTGTGCGACAGGCACGATCGCCACCCCCACGACAATCGCCATGACCTGACCAGGAACCAACGCGAGGCTGGCACTCAAGGGCGACATCTGAAGAACGATCTGCAGGAACTGAGTGGCAAAGAATACGAAGCCGACGAGAAACGCGAGGCTCATCAAATTGATCGCGACAGAGCCGCTAAAGGTACCACTGCGCAACAGACTCAGATCCATCAACGGCACTGGCAGACGCAACTGTCGACGTACAAACATCCCGCCCGCAATCAGGCCTGTTGCAAATGTTGTCAGCGCCATCCAGTCGATACCATGACTGGCGCTGTGTTTAATGCCATAAACAATGGCACCTAGGGCAACCATCGATTGCAGGATGCTTACCGGATCCAGCGGACCCGAAACATCTCGCTCGGATTCGGGCAACAACAGTGGCCCCAATACCAGCAGTGGCACCAACACGGGCACCGCCAGCAGGAAAATCGACCCCCAACTGAAGAACTCCAGTAACACGCCACCCACCAATGGACCGAGTGCCGAACCGACCGTCAAAGTCGTTGCCCAGATCGCGACCGCCAGTCTGCGTTCTTCCCGGTCCTCGAACAGCGAACGTATCAACGCCAACGTGGAGGGCATCAGCATTGCACCGAAAACACCCATGCAAGCTCGCCCGACAATCAATTGCGTGGCGGTATCGGAATACGCGGTCAGCACCGACACAATGGCAAACCCCAAGGACCCAGTCAGCAACAACTTACGATGACCGACCCGATCTCCCAGACTACCCATCGACACCAGCAACCCCGCTAATACCAGCGAGTAAGCATCGATCATCCACAACTGCTGGCTGGCACTCGGACGCAGGGCCTCGGCAATCTTTGGCAATGCAAATCCAAGCACTGTGTTGTCAACGGTTACCAGTAATACCGGCAGCATCAGTACGCATAGGCCTGGCCATCGCGCTGTTTGGCGTTGTGCCGCGCCGTTTGTTGAAGCCATTCACGAACCTCCTTGTAATCATAAAAACCAGGGATGTTTTCAGCCCCACGAGTCGCTCCCTACGTGCCGTCGCGGTAAAACATCTATCGTTTAAACACTTGCGTCCATAATCCCAGTTAAAACGTACGTTAGTAAAAAGCAGCAAACATCATTTACCTGCCTCTTTCTGCAAATCAGAATTTTCTCTCGAAAAACCGGGTAAGGGATGTAAGCCAGTTCCTACTTTTTCGTGCGCTGCAGGAGCGAGCGGGCGGCGATCCGAATTGCTGGCGAAGGTCGTCTTTGAACATTGTGCTGGTCTTGCGGGCGCCATCGCTGCGATGCGGCGACCCCTGTAGGAGCGAGCTTGCTCGCGATGGAGGTCAACGATGACGCGGGGATCCTGACACCACGCGGTGCTCTCATGTTCTTCGCGAGCAATCGAGCGTCGACCGGCTGCTCCTTCAGGCTTTTCCAAGTGACTCGCTGTAGGAGCGAAACCATAAGTGGCCGTTACCGCAGGAATGGATATGTACTCGGTCAACAAAATCCAGGTCGACTTTCAGGCCGCCATCGCCAGCAGGCTGGCTCCCACAGTAGATCGAGTACGGCTGCGAGAGATACTTCGGCGGTCACTCCGCTATCGCTGGCAAGCCAGCTCCTACAGGGGATCGGGTGCAGCAACGAAAGGTTGGTGGGTTGTCAGGACGCCATCGCCGGCAGGCCAGCTCCCACAAAAACAAACGCCCCGATCAAGTCGGGGCGTTTGTTGGGTCTACAGCAGCTTGATTAAAGCCTGCGAAGATCGCTTTTCAATACAAGCGGCCGGGGCGCTATCAGTAAGCCTTGCCCGTCTTGTAGAAGTTCTCGAAGCAGAAGTTGGTCGCGTCGATGTAACCTTCGGCGCCGCCGCAGTCGAAACGCTTGCCCTTGAACTTGTAGGCCATCACGCAGCCGTTCTGGGCCTGTTTCATCAGGGCGTCGGTGATCTGGATTTCACCGCCCTTGCCTGGCTCGGTCTGTTCGATCAGGTCGAAGATGTCCGGGGTCAGGATGTAGCGACCGATGATGGCCAGGTTCGATGGCGCATCTTCCGGTTTTGGTTTTTCCACCATGCTGTGTACGCGGTAGATGTCGTCGCGGATCATCTCGCCGGCGATCACGCCGTACTTGTTGGTCTCTTGCGGGTCGACTTCCTGGATGGCCACGATCGAGCAGCGGAACTGCTTGTACAGCTTGACCATCTGGGTCAATACGCCGTCGCCATCGAGGTTGACACACAGGTCGTCCGCCAGTACCACGGCGAAGGGTTCGTCGCCGATCAGCGGACGGCCGGTCAGGATCGCGTGGCCCAGGCCTTTCATTTCGGTCTGGCGGGTGTAGGAGAACGAGCAGTTATCGAGCAGCTTGCGGATGCCGACCAGGTACTTTTCCTTGTCGGTGCCCTTGATCTGGTTTTCCAGCTCGTAGCTGATGTCGAAATGGTCTTCCAAGGCGCGCTTGCCGCGACCGGTGACGATGGAAATCTCCGTCAGGCCAGCGTCCAGTGCTTCTTCGACGCCGTACTGGATCAGTGGCTTGTTTACCACC
This sequence comes from Pseudomonas sp. PLMAX, assembly GCF_046042685.1. Classification (NCBI taxonomy): domain Bacteria; kingdom Pseudomonadati; phylum Pseudomonadota; class Gammaproteobacteria; order Pseudomonadales; family Pseudomonadaceae; genus Pseudomonas; species Pseudomonas sp. PLMAX. The sequence goes on from NZ_CP064949.1 coordinate 4,077,314, forward strand.
GGCAGCATTTCCTTGGGCATGGCTTTGGTCGCTGGCAGGAAGCGAGTGCCGTAACCGGCTGCTGGAAACAAGCATTTCTTGATCATATAAGTCCTTGAAAGGGCTGTGTGTACGAGTTTCGGCGCAGTCTAATCAGGCGGCGTACACCTTACAATGCCCCGCACTGGCTAACCGATGCCATCATAGAGAAATATTCTCGCTGTTAGTTCCGCAGCGAGCACCGCGAATGGATCAGCAGCCTGTTATTGATAGCAGAGTCCACCAGACTTGCACGACAAGTCAACCAACGGGCAAGCGCACCACCGTGCGCCCATCGGCACCCGAACGGTGCATTTGGCGGTATCATGGCGCCATTGAACCAGCCAGCGAGGCAAATAGATGTCAGAAGCAAAAAGCGTCAACGGGTACTTGATCAATAAGGCCAAAGACGGCCAGTGGTGGGTAGCCGGCGTTGGCGGCGAGAACATTGCCGGACCTTTCCCATCCGAAGCCATGGCGATCGAAGTGGCATCGGTGTTGCAACTGGAACACCCGGCACCGAAACGACGGGGCAAGGACAAGAACTGATCCGGCCCGACGCCCTGCCCTTGTGCAGGGCTTTTTTTGCGAATGCCGGGAAGAAGTGGCCTTTCGCTATAACCTTTTGCCGCCCACGCTGTCACAGGCTTTGCCCTCTCTTCCTGACGACGACAACGACATGACCAAATTTTTGCCGCTGATTGCGGTGCTGGCCCTCAGTGGCTGCGCAACCTCCGAAACCACTTACCTGAACAATGGCGAACAAGGCCTGGCGATCGACTGCTCCGGCGAGGCCAATTCCTGGGCGACCTGTTACGAAAAGGCCGATGCCTCCTGCGCCGGTACCGGCTACCGGATCGTCGGCACTGACGGCACACCTTCCCCTGGGGAAAGCGACAAGACCCTGGGCGTCGACGTTGGCAACTTCAAGAACCGCAGCGTGGTGGTGGTCTGCAAATAGGGCCGCGTGCCCTACATGTGGATTTCCGCGAACTTGATCCCCAGGCCGCGTACGGTCTCGACCAACTCGTCGAGACTGCCGAAGGATTCGACTTCGTCGCTATCGTCCACCAGGAAAAAACTGCGCCCGGCGCTTTTCTTGAAAGACACGATCCATTCACCCGGATTCGCCGGGTTCTGAATCACATGGGTGGCGCAGATGTGGCCCTCTGCGTGCCGCTCCCGTACCTTCTCTCGCTTCATGCTCGACTCCAGAAATGACAATGCCGCCAAAAGCCTTGCTTTGGCGGCATCGGTGCTGACGGTCGACAGTCTATCAGCCGGAAATGCACGCCGTGGCGGCATCGCGAACATCGAAGGGGCGAATTGGCACGTTGGAGATGCGCTCATGCAGCTTGATGCTGCTGCCACCGGAGCGATCCTCGATATCAAACACCGCCGCCGGGCCGGATGACAGCTTCTGCGGCACGATCACTCGCACCCCGTCTTTCTGCTCCTCGATTTGCAAGGCACCACGGCTCTCGGCGAGTTTTTCGCTCAGGCACTGCGCGTACTCATGGGGCTTCTTGCCTGAAATCACACTCATGGTCGGCAACGTCTGGTTGATCTCCGAGACACTTGCACAACCACTGATTGCCAAGACCGACAAGCCAAACATGCCCCACTTCATATGAAACCTCCGTTAAAGACCCTCCGACAGCTCAAACACGGGTTTTCTCCGAGGCGCAGTGCTTTTTTCTTCCCGGGTGTGGGCAATCTGCGTTTTTATTGCTCCACCGGGCCCGCACAGCCGGATAATAACGCCTCAGGGCTGATAAACTGCGCCAATCGACCATGCTATCGTTTTGATTTTGTAGAAAAAGCCCTTCTGGAGGCGCCTCATGAAATTTATCCACCAGCGCGAGCACCTCAACGAAGACGACATCGTCGTCATTCAATGCTCGCAAACGTGCAACATACGCTTGATGAACGACGCCAACTTCCGCAGCTTCAAGAATGGCGGCCGTCACACCTATCACGGCGGCGCGTTCGACACCTTCCCGGCCCGCATCACCGCGCCGAGCACCGGGTTCTGGAACATCACCATCGACACGGTCAACCGCCGGCCAATCAGTGTGACGCGCAAGCCGACCCTGACGCACTCCATCAAGATCATCCGCCGCTCCAGCTCGAAACTGAGCTGAGCAGCGCCTCTCTACGCACACAGGCAGGTATGACCGTGGCCCAGACGACCAAATACGTCATCAAGTACAAACTCAATGGCGAACGCCGCTTCGAATTCGCCCAGCTGGAAAACGGCACGGCAGAAGAAGCCAAAGCCGCGCTGGACGCCCTGCATGGCCAGGAAGACGACATCAGCGACATCAGCGTCAGCAAAGCGCTGTAACATTGCCCCCAGCGAACATGGACGTCTGCTCCCCGCCAACATTTGACCGCAAGTGTCGGAGTGTTCAAATCGGCAATGCCGCTTAGTCTCGCCACCTCAATGACCTGAGGGCCTCGGCAATGAGCGAGCAATATCTGGACAGGCTGGACTGGCCCCTGCTGGAACAGCAACTCGATCAGGATGGCTGCGCGGTCATCGCGTCGCTGTTGAGCCACAAGGCCTGTGACCGGATCAGCGCCTTGTACGGCCAAACCGAACCCTTTCGCTCGCAGGTGATCATGGCCCGCCACGGTTTTGGCCGTGGCGAGTACAAGTATTTCGACTACCCCTTGCCGCCGCTGGTGGCCCGCCTGCGCAGTGCGCTGTACCCGCGACTGGTGCCGATCGCCAATCGCTGGCATGAGCAGATGGACCTGCCGAGCCGCTTTCCCGACAGCCACCCGGCCTTCCTCGAGCGTTGTCATGCCGCCGGCCAGCAGCGTCCTACACCGCTGTTGCTGCAATACGGCCCCCAGGACTACAACTGCCTGCACCAGGATCTGTATGGCGAGCATGTCTTCCCACTGCAGGTGGCGATTCTTCTGTCAGAACCAGGGGAAGACTTCACCGGCGGTGAGTTCGTGCTCACCGAGCAGCGTCCGCGCATGCAGTCGCGCCCGCAGGTCATCGGTCTGAAAAAAGGCGACGGCCTGATCTTTGCGGTCAACCAGCGCCCGGTCAAAGGCGTGCGCGGTTACTATCGGGTGACCCTGCGCCACGGCGTCAGTCGCCTGCACAGCGGACAACGGCATACCCTTGGGATCATCTTTCACGACGCATCATGAGCACCATGCACCCGACCACCCTAGACCTGTTTGCCGACTTCGAGCCCGAACAGCAGCGCCGGCGCGAGCAGATCGGCGAACAATCCTACGTCCTCAGGGGCTTTGCCCTGCCCTGGCTGGAGCGATTGCTGCCGGCACTGGAAGCCGTGCTCGCGGCCGCACCGTTCCGGCAAATGGTCACCCCTGGCGGCTTCACCATGTCGGTCGCCCTGAGCAGTTGCGGAACCTGGGGCTGGACCACCGACCGCAGCGGTTATCGCTACAGCCGCGACGACCCGCAGACCGGCCTGCCCTGGCCTCCCATGCCCGAGGTTTTTTTCCAGCTGGCGCAAGCGGCGGCCCGGGAGGCAGGATTTGAAGATTTCGTGCCGGACTCCTGCCTGATCAATCGTTATGTGCCTGGGGCGAAAATGTCCCTGCATCAGGACAAGGATGAAAAATCCTACGCTGCACCTATCGTTTCGGTATCGCTGGGGTTGCCGGCGATGTTCCTGTTCGGCGGCTTCTCGCGCAGCGACAAGAGCCAACGGCTGCCGCTGCTGCATGGCGACATCGTGGTCTGGGGCGGCGTCGATCGCTTGCGTTATCACGGCGTCCTGCCGATCAAGGATGGCCAGCACCCGCGCCTGGGCGAACACCGGATCAACTTCACCTTTCGGACCGCGCGCTGACGCCGTGGAGTTTGACCGCAAGCGCCGGAGTGTGGACACAGGGGCCGGTGATTAACCTGCGGCAAACGGGTCAAAGGATGTAATGCCATGACAAGCCAATCGACAAGCATCAGCACCGAAAACGATCCACGCTGGGCCGCGGTGGTCGCCCGCGATCCACACGCGGACGGGCAATTTGTCTATGCGGTGAAAACCACCGGGATCTACTGCAACCCCAGCAGCCTCTCACGCTTGCCGAAACCACAGAATGTCGAATTCTTCGACAGCGCCGAACTGGCCCAGGCCGCGGGCTATCGTCCCAGCAAGCGCGCGGCGAAAGATCAAAGCGCTGTCGCCGCGCAACATGCAGCCACCGTCGCTGCCGCGTGTCGCCAGATCGAAACCGCCGAGGCGCTGCCCGCGCTCAATGAGCTTGCTGAAGCAGCAGGTTTGAGCAGCTTTCATTTCCATCGGGTATTCAAGTCCGTGACCGGCCTGACGCCCAAGGGTTATGCCGCGGCCCATCGTTCCCGCCGGGTGCGCGAGCGGTTGGTAGATGGCCGCTCGGTCACCGATGCGCTGTACGCTGCCGGCTTCAACTCCAACAGCCGATTCTACGAGGCGGCGGATCAGGTGCTGGGCATGAAACCCACGGATTACCGTGGTGCAGGGCAAAACAATGACATTCGTTTTGCGGTTGGCCAGTGTTCCCTCGGCGCGATTCTGGTGGCGCAAAGCGAGCGTGGCGTCTGCGCGATTCTGCTGGGCGATGATCCGCAGCAATTGGTGTGCGACCTGCAGGACAAGTTTCGCCGCGCCAACCTGATAGGTGCCGATCACGCGTTCGAACAGTTGATCGCCAGGGTCGTGGGTTTCATCGAGGCCCCGGCGCTGGGCCTGGACTTGCCGCTGGATGTGCGCGGCACGGCGTTTCAAGAGCGAGTCTGGCAAGCGCTGCGGGAAATCCCCGCCGGCAGCACCGCCAGCTACGCCGATATCGCCCAGCGCATCGGCGCTCCCAAAGCTGTTCGCGCCGTGGCACAAGCCTGTGGCGCGAACAGCCTGGCGGTGGCGATTCCTTGTCACCGGGTGGTGCGCAGCGATGGCAATTTGTCGGGGTATCGTTGGGGGTGGAGCGCAAGCGGCAATTGTTGGAACGGGAAAAACCGTGAATGGAGGTTGATGTGGTATGGCCGCCCGCAGACCTGTAGGAGCCCGGCTTGCCGGCGAAGGCGATTTGACGGACGCCTTCGCTGGCAAGCCGGGCTCCTACAATGTTTTGTGTTGGCCGCTAGCCGGCGATTTTCCAATCAGCGATTCACATCCACCACCACCCGCCCACGCAATTGCCCCGCCAGCAGGCGCGGTGCAGCCTCGATCGCTTCGCTCAAACCGATTTCATGGCTGATCAATGGCAACAAGTCGAAGTCCAGATCCCTGGCCAAACGCCCCCACGCCTCTACCCGCCGCGCTTTCGGCTGAGTCACGCTGTTGATCCCGGCCAGGGTCACGCCACGCAGGATAAAGGGCGCGACGGAGGCCGGAAAATCCATGCCCTGGGCCAGACCGCAGGCAGCGACGGTGCCTTCGGCCTTGGTACTGGCACAGGCATTGGCCAGGGTATGGCTGCCCACCGAATCGATGACCGCTGCCCAACGCTCCTTGGCCAAGGGCTTGCCCGGCTCGGACAAGGTGGCGCGGTCGATGATTTCACTGGCGCCCAGCTGCTTGAGGTATTCGTGCTCCGACAGGCGACCGGTGGAAGCGACCACCCGATAGCCCAGCTTGCTCAGCAAGGCGATGGCAAAACTGCCGACACCGCCGTTGGCCCCGGTGACCAGGACTTCACCTTGATCGGGCGTCACACCGTTGCGCTCCAGCGCCATGATGCACAGCATCGCCGTGTAGCCCGCCGTGCCGATGGCCATTGCCTGTGCTTCAGTGAAGGCCTCGGGTAGCGCAATCAGCCACTCGCCCTTGAGCCGGGCCTTTTGCGCCAGACCGCCCCAGTGCCCTTCGCCCACACCCCAGCCATTGAGCAGGACTTTGTCACCGACCTTGTAGTCCGGATTCCCGCTGGCTTCGACGGTTCCTGCCAGATCGATCCCCGGCACCATCGGGAATTTTCGCACCACCGGGCTGCTGCCGGTGATCGCCAGGCCATCCTTGAAGTTCAGCGTGCTGTACGCCACACGCACCGTCACATCGCCCTCGGGCAGCTGGTCTTCATTGATCTGTTGCAGTGTGGCCCGGTAACCGCTGTCGTCTTTGTCGATCAAAATACCTTGGAACATTGCTGCCTCCTAGTGAGATCACCCGTTGTGGTGGGATTTAAATACCATATCGCAAAAAAATACCGTACTCGACTTTAAGCCAATATGATGGACCGCTATCAACGACGGAGGACTGCTGAAATGAGCCAATGGCCAGATACTCGTCTGCTTGATCTGCTTGGGATCGATCTGCCAATCATCCAGGCCCCCATGGCTGGTGCCACCACTGCGGACATGGTCATTGCGGCGAGCAACGCCGGCGGCCTCGGCTCGATGCCTGCCGCCATGCTGAGCGTCGAGCAATTGCGCGAAGAGCTCAAGCGCATCCGTCAAGAATGCCAGCGCCCGATCAACGTCAACTACTTCTGCCATCAACCACCGGCGGTGGACGAGCAACGCGCCCGGGACTGGAAGAACCTGCTGCAACCTTATTATCGCGAACTGGGTGTCGACTTCGATGCGCCGACGCCGGTGTCCAATCGCGCGCCATTCGATGAGGCAGCCTGCGCAGTGGTCGAAGAGCTGCGGCCCGAAGTCGTGAGTTTCCACTTTGGCCTGCCGGAAAAATCCCTGCTTGATCGGGTGAAAGCCACCGGGGCAAAGGTGCTGTCCTCGGCCACCACGGTCGAAGAAGCCATCTGGCTCGAGCAGCATGGCTGCGACGCAATCATCGCCATGGGTTACGAAGCGGGCGGACACCGGGGCATGTTTCTCAGTGATGACCTGAGCAGCCAGGTCGGCACCTTCGCCCTGGTACCGCAGATCGTCGATGCCGTTAAAGTACCGGTGATTGCCGCTGGCGGCATAACCGATGCGCGGGGTGTGGCGGCGGCATTCATGTTGGGGGCATCGGCGGTGCAAGTGGGCACGGCCTATCTGTTCACGCCTGAGGCGAAGGTCAGCGCCTCGCACCACAAGGCATTGCGCACCGCCAGGGAAAGCGAGACGGCGCTCACCAATATTTTCACCGGGCGTCCGGCGCGAGGGATTATCAATAGGGTGATGCGCGAACTCGGACCGATGAGTGCCCAGGCTCCGCGCTTCCCCCTCGCGGGCGGTGCGTTGATGCCGTTGCGCGCCAAAGGCGAGGCAGACTTCAGTAACCTCTGGGCGGGGCAGGCGTTTACCCTGGGCGTCGAGTTGAGCAGCGCTGAACTGACCCGGCGCCTGGCCGAAGAAGGCTTGGCGAAATTGCTACATCGCTGAGGGTTTTGGCGAGTGACAACCTCACTCGCCATAACCGCGCTGCAACGCATTCCGTTTACAGGCATTTCGCTATATATTCATCTATATAACGAATCACCCCCTCGCAACACCTGCCCATGACGGAGCCGTTTCATGACCCTTCGCGCCTCACGTTTTGCCCCCACCTGCCTGGCGAGCCTGCTTGCCGTGTTTGCCTTCGGCTCTGCCCAGGCGGACGAGGTGCAGGTCGCTGTCGCTGCCAACTTCACCGCGCCGATCCAGGCCATCGCCGCCGATTTCGCGAAGGACACCGGGCACAAGCTGGTGACTGCGTTCGGTGCCACCGGCCAGTTCTACACCCAGATCAAGAATGGCGCGCCGTTCGAAGTGTTCCTCTCGGCAGACGACACCACCGCGCAAAAACTTGAAGCCGAAGGCAACACCGTCAAGGGCTCGCGCTTCACCTACGCCGTCGGCACCCTGGCGCTGTGGTCGGCCAAGGAAGGTTACGTCGATGACAAGGGCAAAGTGCTGGCCGATAACAAGTTCCAGCATCTGTCAATCGCCAACCCGAAAGCCGCTCCTTACGGCCTGGCAGCGACCCAGGTATTGGCCAGGCAGGGCCTGACCGACAAGGTCAAGGACAAGATCGTCGAAGGCCAGAACATCACCCAGGCCTACCAGTTCGTGTCCACTGGCAACGCCGAACTGGGGTTTGTCGCCCTGTCGCAAATCTACAAGGACGGCAAGATCACCAGCGGTTCGGCGTGGATCGTTCCGGCCAACCTGCACGACCCGATCAAACAGGACGCGGTCATCCTCAACAAAGGCAAGGACAATCCGGCCGCCAAGGCACTGGTTGACTACCTGAAGGGGCCAAAAGCCGCTGCCATCATCAAATCCTACGGTTACCAAATCTAAATGTCGCTGACGAGTGCCGACTTTTCCGCCATCTGGCTGACCCTGAAACTGGCGTCCCTGACGACCGTTATCCTGTTGCTGGTTGGCACTCCGCTGGCGTTATGGCTCTCGCGCACCCAATCCTGGTTGCGCGGCCCGGTCGGGGCGATCGTCGCCCTGCCCCTGGTGCTGCCGCCCACGGTGATCGGTTTTTATCTGTTGCTGGCGCTCGGCCCCCACGGGTTCGTCGGCCAGTTCACCCAATCCCTGGGCCTGGGCACCCTCACGTTCAGTTTTGCAGGCCTGGTGATCGGCTCGGTGCTGTACTCGATGCCGTTCGTGGTCCAGCCGCTGCAGAACGCTTTTTCCGCCATTGGCACCCGTCCACTGGAAGTGGCCGCAACCCTGCGAGCCGGTCCCTGGGACAGTTTTTTCAGCATCACCCTGCCCCTGGCCCGCCCCGGTTTCATCACCGCGGCCATCCTCGGGTTTGCCCACACCGTCGGCGAGTTCGGCGTGGTGCTGATGATCGGCGGCAACATCCCCGACAAGACCCGGGTGGTCTCGGTGCAGATCTACGATCACGTCGAAGCCATGGAATATGCCCAGGCCCATTGGCTGGCCGGGGTCATGCTGGTGTTCTCTTTTGCGGTGTTGCTGGTGCTGTACTCCAGCCGTAAAACCAAAGCAGGCTGGAGCTGATCGATGATTCACACGCGTCTGAAGTTGAGCTATTCGGGATTCGCCCTCGATGTCGACCTGCAGTTGCCCGGCCGAGGGGTCACGGCGCTGTTCGGTCACTCCGGGTCTGGCAAGACCACCTGCCTGCGCTGCATCGCCGGGCTGGAACGGGCCGACCAGGGGTTTGTCCAGGTCAACGATGAAGTGTGGCAAGACAGCGACAAGGGAATTTTCGTCCCGCCGCACAAGCGTGCACTGGGTTACGTCTTTCAGGAAGCCAGTCTGTTTCCTCACCTGTCGGTGCTGGCCAACCTGCAGTTCGGCCTCAAGCGCATCCCCCGGCAACAGCGCCGGGTCGACATGGCCCATGCGACCGAGCTGCTGGGCATCAGCCACTTGCTCGATCGGCATCCACAGCACCTGTCCGGCGGCGAACGCCAGCGCGTGGGCATGGCACGCGCGCTGCTCACCAGCCCGACGCTGTTGTTGATGGACGAACCCTTGGCCGCGCTGGACGCTCAACGCAAAAGCGAGATCCTGCCCTACCTGCAACGGCTGCACGATGAGCTGGACATCCCGGTGCTGTATGTCAGTCACTCCCAGGATGAAGTCGCGCAACTGGCCGACCACATCGTCTTGCTCAGCGACGGCAAGGCACTGGCCAGCGGCCCCATCGGCCAGACCCTGGCCCGCCTCGACTTGCCGCTGGCGCTGGGGGACGACGCCGGCGTGGTGATCCAGGGGCATGTCGCGGCCTATGACGCCCACTACCAGTTGTTGACCTTGCAACTGCCCGACACCGACCTGAACATCCGCGTGGCCCACACGCCGATGGCACCGGGCCAGGCGTTACGCTGCAAGGTCCAGGCGCGGGACGTCAGCCTGAGCCTGCACGGCGACGAACAAAGCAGCATCCTCAATCGCCTGCCGGTCACGGTGGTCAGTGAAATGGCCGCCGACAACAGCGCCCATGTGCTGGTGCGCCTGGATGCCGCGGGCAGCCCGTTGCTGGCGCGTATCACCCGCTATTCCCGGGATCACTTGAACCTGCACCCGGGCCAACGACTCTGGGCGCAGATCAAGGCCGTGGCGGTGCTGGCGTAAAGCCGGGGGCACGACTGTCGCGGCGCGGGGTCAATGGCTGTAACGGCCCCCTCGATCCCTCGCCCAGGACAACCGCCATGCCCGATGCACTGCCCCGTGACCTGCATTACGTCGATGACACCCAGCCGGGCATTACCCGCCGGAAACTACGCGGCAAATTCTGCTATTTCGAGCCCTCGGGCCAGCGCATCGTCGACCCGGAGGAGATCCAGCGCATCAATGCCCTGGCGGTCCCACCGGCCTACACCGACGTGTGGATCTGCACCGACCCACGCGGCCACCTGCAAGCCACCGGCCGCGACGCCCGCGGGCGCAAGCAGTACCGCTATCACCCGCGCTGGCGAGAAGTGCGCGACAGCGACAAATACTCACGCCTGCGGGATTTCGGCCTGGCCCTGCCGAAGTTGCGCAAACAACTGGAAGCCCTGCTGGCGGCGCCGGGTTTCAGTCGCGACAAGGTCATGGCCACGGTCATCACCCTGCTCGACGCGACGCTGATCCGTGTCGGCAATGCCCAGTATGCCCGGGACAACCGCTCCTATGGCCTGACCACCCTGCGCGACCGGCATGTGGAGGTCAACGGCAGTGCGATCCAGTTCCAGTTTCGCGGCAAGAGTGGCATCGAGCATCAAATTACCGTGAAGGACCGGCGACTGGCGCGGATCGTCAAGCGCTGCCAGGAGATTCCCGGGCAAAACCTTTTCCAGTACCTCGATGAAAACGGCGAGCGACACACGATCACTTCCGCCGACGTCAACGCCTACCTGCAAGACCTGACCGGCGCCGACTTCACCGCCAAGGATTACCGTACCTGGGCCGGCAGCGCCCTGGCTCTGTCGGTGTTGCGCGAGCTTGAGTGGCAACCCGAATCACAGGCCAAGCAGCATGTGGTGGCGATGGTCAAGGACGTCGCCCGGCAGTTGGGCAACACCCCGGCAGTCTGCCGCAAGTGCTACATCCACCCGGCGGTGCTCGAGGGTTTTCCCCTCGGCGCCCTGGCGCAATTGCCAAGGCCCAGGGTGCGCAAAGGCCTGCGGGCCGAGGAAGTCGCGCTGGCGATGTTGCTTGAGAAAATGGCGTCTGAACCGACGAACTGACCTGCCTATTTTTTGCACGATTGCAAATGGCTTCTATAGTTGATCTGTACACGAATCAGCTGCGGTGAAGCCATGGAAGACATTTTTGTCGTCAAGCGCTGCAACAAGATCATCATCCATGGACGCCGGGCTGGAGAAACCGTGCATCAACCCGCTGACGCCGCCGTCTGGTACCGCATCGCCGATACTCGCACCAATGGCTTCATCGGCGACGGCTACGATCTTGAACGCGATGCCCAATACGTATGTCGAGAGCTCAACGCCCGATCGCAAATGACGGTCCGACAAGGCTGACGAGCATTCGCCAAGCGGTTACGGGTCTATACTGAGACAGTGCTGAAGGATCAGCGCCTCATCGGTGGAAGCTCGCTGGCGGCGGGCTTTTTACTGCCAATCTTCAGGTTTCTTAACGGAGGTGTTCCCCATGTCCGAAAAAGAGTCCATCACCACCCTGCTCACCCTGCTCGACTCCCGTCAGGTTCGCCTGGCTGCCGCGTGCAAGGAAATCGCCGACTGGGTCGATCATCAAGGCGGACACCCGACTGCGCTCAGGATCCGCGACCGCCTGAACGACATCGAAAAGGATACGCCGCTGATCCGCAACACCCTGTCGGCGCTGCGGCCAGTCGATCCGCCGCTGCCACGGTTCAGATGATTGCGATTCGGATACCGCTGCACAGACACGACCTGACGCGGGACACATGACCGGCGACACTATCGTCACCGCGTGTGTGTGTCTCTGCGATTCTGGCCCCCAACCCAGCCCGGCGCTGGGATTTTTTACGCCCTCAAGCGGCGAACGTCAGCAAGCCTGGGTTGTCCAATGATCACCTCGCCACGAAGGAGGCGTTCAGATGGTTACCCACTTCAAAGTCAGCGGGCACCTCGCCTGCGGACACACAGGCAACAACCTCACCTCAACCCGGGAACTGAATCGGGTCAAATGCAGAAGCTGTCGCAACACCGACGCTTACAAAGAGGCGCGCAAGAGCGAGCGCAACGCCGCCCGCCGCGCCGCACGCAAGGCAAGAACCCCTCATGTGCTCATAGACTGGCGCCAGGACTGGATCGAGCGCCTGTCCGCCATGGCAGGCCTGCAACGGCTGCCGCGGGGTTTTCATGGGCAGGGATTTGTCTAGAGACAACAGGATTGGGGTCGATCCTGTCGACTCCGATCCTTGGTGGTCAATGGCGCACCAGCCCGAGGACCTTTGCCCGTCGGCCCGACCCCGAAGCCTTTTTTGTCGACGTAGAAGACATTGCCCCCGTCGCGGCGCTTACCCGGCCCGGACGCTACCTCAGCTCTTTCAATAGACCGGACCCTGTGTCCGGCGCGTGACTTTCGCGACTACGTCCAACGCACCGCGGCGACGGGTGCCTGGTACCGTCCGATGTGAGGCATTGGCAACAATGGCCTTCCTCGGCTAGGGTCACTTTGCGTATCGAACCAAGGCGTCTTGATTGGCAGAAGTCAGCCCATGGAGGAAGCGATGTCATCCACTCGTAATGCCGAACAAACCTATCGCCAGTGGTCCAGCCCGATCCTGCTTGAACTCAAGGAGCGAGAACATCAAATGACCCCGTCGGACCGCGAGGCCCTGCAAGCCATTCTGCTGGAAAGAAGACTGATCGATGTCGGCAATCCCAACGGCAGCGATCGACGCAAGGCAGACTTGAACGCTGATCACAAACAGGAGTAACGACGCAAAGGAGAGCAATAGACGAAGCCGAAACACACAAGGGTTTGCATTAGCTTCAGTCCGCAAACCCTTGATCTCAGAGCCCCTAAGCAGCTCGTTCCAGGGCATCCAGCAAGTTGGCAAACTCCAGCGACAGCTTATGCCGAGGGGCGAAATGCACGAGGGGCACCGACACCTCGTGAGACTCGCGCATCTTCACCGAGCTGCTCAGGTAAACCGGCAGCACCGGCAAACCTTCGGCCATCAGCTCATCCACCAGCATCTGGTGCAAGCCGGTGTGACCGGTGAACTGGTTGACCACCACCCCTTCCACTGTCAGTGATTCATTGTGGTCAAGACGCAACTCTTCCACCTGGGCGATGACACGATACAACGCCTGGCGAGAAAACCTGTCGCAATCGAACGGAATCAGCAACCGGTCCGCCGCCACCAGCGCACTGAAAGTGTAGAAATTCAGTGACGGCGGTGTGTCGATGTAGATGCGCTCGTAGTCCTCGGACAGTGCGACCAGCAACTTGCGCAGCTTGTTGATCTTGAACTTGCTCTCCAGTTTTGACTGCAGCTCGGACAGCTCGGCACTGGCCGTCACCAGGTCGAGATTGGCGTAAGGCGTGCGGGTGATGTTCACGCGATTCTTCCTGCCCTCGAACCCGCTGGACAAGGTCTGCTTGAAAAAATCGGCGATCCCCGCAGGAATGTTCTCGTTCATCAGCCCGGTGAGATAGTGGGTCGAATTAGCCTGGGGATCGAGATCAACCAGCAGCGTCCGGTAACCTTCGGCAGCACTGACGGCGGCGAGGTTGCAGGCAATGCTGGATTTTCCGACACCGCCTTTCTGATTGAATACGACACGACGCATGGGACTTGCTCATCCATGAAAAGGCCAGAGGCCGACTGAGGGAAACTGTAAGAAGTCGTGTCAATTCTATGACTGAATTATTACAGTATTGCGACAGTGGTTGGCGCAAGCCGCGAGTTAGAGCGCTGGGCTCCTAAAAGAGCTCTTCAAGGCCTGTATCTCACATCAACGTTCGCCGAAGCGCTAGTGAAGTACTCGAACAAAACTCAGCCATGCCGGGCCTCCTGCTCGCGCATCCCTTGGATGATCGTCGACGCAGACAAAACAAGGCGAAGTGGGTTGTCCTTGGAGGGCATGAACTGCAGGCTCTGGTAGTAAGCTGCAGCAGCCTCGTCTATAAAATTGGCCCAACATTTGAAACACTGATTAGCAAAGGAAAATCTTTCGAACAAATCATCGAAAGCGCAACCAGAGCTGGTGGTGGAGATATATTCTGATGAAAAACAAAATAATGCCAAGTGAGCTGACTATTGAAAAAATGCACTCCGGCCGATCGTGTCTGAACCTGACATCGAGTGTCGATTGGGTATGTTTTCCTGATTATGCAGAGTTTATTCTTGGACTACTTGGGGGGGCGATCATCAGCAAGTCTGACGGAGCTGATGTGCGTATTTGGGAGGTGCTAATAGACAACGAGTACTTCTTCCTCGCATTTGACGATTTCCCAGTAATGATTACGCTAGAATCGAAGAGTCTGCAGGGAGACGATCATATACCAGCCTTCAAGGCCTTACTCGTTGAGAAGTCCTAACCTTGAAACCAATCGGGTGAACCGATCCACCCTGGCTATCTCAGACCTGAGCGTTTCAACGACAGCAACATTGGGGCTACGATGAGGTCGGCATGAAGGTTGCGTGAGCAGGCTGGTGCCCTTCCCGTCTTCCGTCAGCCCGCCGCGGACGCAGCATGAAGCGTTTCATCCGCCGCAAACTCGAAGCCTGGCTGATCCTGCTGGCAGCGAAGATCCTGATCGACCGCAACGTGCAACGCGCAGCTGTCATATCGCGCCGCGACAACATCGACATGTGGCGCATGGCCGAGCAGCTCGAAGCCATCGCCAAGCGCATCGGCAAAAGGTACCAGGGTTCTCACATTTACTAAGTAGGCGCCCCGTCAACAGGTCGACCATCAAGAACCGGCATTGGGTCTATTTGGACGCCTGTCGCGACACTCACCCACGCCGAATAGGCCGCGCTTTGTTGTGCGAAGGCTTCATCCCAACGACTTCCAGAGAGCTCGCCAGCGACTACCAGCATCATCAACTTGGTTGTTGCAGCGTCGAGCTCTACAAGAAGAACGTGTGATTGGAATCTAAAGTCGTCTTTGGGGATCATGGTAACGCTCGACTTGCTATAGCAATCATACGGGTCGATTTTGCAGACTTGATTCTCCTCCGTTGGAGTGTCGCACAAAAACCTATACAAACAATCAAAATCTGTACAGGTTCTGTGGCAAATTTCATGGAGCACATGTGTGCTCCACCCGCGAAATCAGTCCCTCGCGCTTCAAAGTCAGCCGCTATAGCGGCAAGGAATCCGTATGTCTGAGATAAAGGAACGGCCGATCTTGTTCTCGGCCCCGATGGTGCGCGCCATCATGGAAGGCAGCAGGACGGTCACGCGGCGATCACTCAACGAGCGAGTGCTGAAGAACATTGGTGACGGTGTTCAGCTTGGGGACGACGACCAAGCAAACCCGGATCTATCGCCTGGCTGAGAGAACGCAAGAAAACCAGCGGCCGGGTTTTCTACTACTACGACACAGTCGGTAAGAACCGCAAAGAAATTCCGTTGGGAAGCGATTGAGTACGCGAAGCTGGAACGGGATCGCACAGCTTCCGATCTGGTCGCGAAGGCGATCACCTTCCGCTATGTCGCCGAAAAGACATGGTCGACATCGTTCCAACGAAGAAGCCAGCCACACAGAAAGACAACGTCAGGGAACTGAAAAACCTGATGTCATTTTTTTTGACGATCATCCAGCGCCCCTGGAGACAATCCAGCCGCTTCACGTCCGTCAGTACCTCACCTGGCGTAGGGCTGCGCCAGTTCGAGCGAACCGAGAGAAGGCCCTGCTCAGGTATCAAAGTCAACAAGGAGACATTTACATCGAGGATGCCTTATTCAAGGCCGAATCGAGCGGTGACATTCTGCAGGGCCAGGGATCAGCTTGGGCATACGACCGTGGTGATGACCGAGCAGTACATCCGCAACAGAAAGGGAAAGAAAGTCTCACCAACCAAATGAATTGCGGACCAATCCGATAATTGCGGACCAGAAACGAACAAGGGCTTGCCAAGCTTTCACTCGCAAACCCTTGATTTATATGGTGCCCGAAGCCGGAATCGAACCGGCACGCCCTTACGAGCGGGGGATTTTAAGTCCCATGCGTCTACCAGTTTCGCCATTCGGGCGGTAGCGCGGTGAAGCAGAGGGGGGAATATATACATCCCGTCCGGGTGAAGCAAGTTTGCGACGGTGTTTTTTGGCGATTGGATCGAGCCGATTGGGTAAAAAAAAGCTTCTTAAATCATGGGTCTACGGAGCTTTTTTACAGTGCTGGGCAAGATCGATGGTGACCCCGCGCCCAGCACATCGCAAAAACCGGAATATCACTTTATATTTCAACAGCTTATCATCATAACCCAGGCACATCCAGCCGCCGCGCCAGCCAATGCCTGACACCGGGGAAGTCTCCGATTTCTACCCTCACAAGGACCGCGCCCATGGGGTGGTCTTGCTGCAGCGCGAAATCAAACACATGACACCCTCCATAGCTGATCCAGCCTCGTGGTGTAGCTCTGGCTCATCATTTCCCGGCGCATGCCCCAGTCGGGATTGGTCGGCACACTGGCCGCGCGAAGCGTCCCCCTTCCCCACCTGCCATTGATCTGATCCAGCACCGCCATGACCCGGCTTGCCCCGGCCGGTTGCGAGGTGGCAAACAAATCATCGGTGTACTCGCCTGGCTGGCACAGGTTCAGCAGCATGACCTCCGCTTTGCTGTAGGCGAAGCCGGGGCGGAATACTCGATCAAGCGCGTCGACCGCCGTCCTGGTCAGCAGACGCACGTCATCCGTTGGATACGGTAGCTCCACCACCACACCGTTGGCGTATTTGGCTTCCTCGGGGTTGAACATGCCGGTCCGGATGCTGACCCGGATCTTCTTGCACAGGGAATGCTGCGCCCTGAGCTTTTCCGAGGCGCGCATCATGTAGGTGGCGACGGCCTCCTTGATCGGTGCAAGCTCCTTGAGCCGCATGCCGAACATTCGGCTGCAGCAGATCTCCTGCTTCGGCGGATCTGGTTCATCCAGTTCCAGACACGGGGTGCCGGCCAGTTCCCGGGCGGTCTTCTCGATCACCACGCTGAAGTGCTTGCGCAGCGACCAGGCGTCCGCCTTGGCCAGGTCCATGGCCGACTTGATGCCCAGTGTGTTCAAGTGCACTTTCATGCGCCGGCCCACACCCCATACCTCACCCACGTCGGTGTTGCGCAGTACCCAGTCACGTTTTACCGGATCGCAGATGTTCACTACGCCGCCAGTCTGCGCCTGCAAGCGTTTCGCCGTGTGATTGGCCAGCTTGGCCAGGGTCTTGGTGGGTGCGATGCCAACGCCGACCGGGATACCGGTGCAGCGCAAAACCTGGCTGCGAATCCGTCGACCCAGTACGTCCAGGCCTTCGATACCGGTCAGGTCGGCAAACGCCTCATCGACGTAAAGGAAAGATATCAACCCATGGACATCTATGCATGCCAATGCAGCTGTCGATATACATGGAATGCCCGATGTCCATAGCAACAAGCTTTTTTCGCTATTGCGGGTCAATCTGTCCACACTCAAAGTCATGGCAAAATGTGCAAGGCACCTCAGATGCTAGTCACAGATGATCTGCTTCCGCTCCGATATCTTCGCGTCTCTTTTTGTTACTCACGCATTCATTATTGCGATCCAGCGGCGCGTCATACGAAAGGCAGCTTCTGGGCATTTTCAGTCGGTCGCGACAGGCAGAAAACGGCCGATTCTGTTGAAAAAAGTCGGCAGTGGTTTTCAAGGCTGAAATCTACGTGCTTGAGATTGAAATCTTGACTTTTAGCATAGGGTTCGGGGCTTAGATTTCGCGTAGCTACGCGCAAAAAAGGCATTTTCAGCAGTCAGAATAGGGGACTGCCTGGAAGGACCGACTTTTCAACGAAATCGGCCAATAGCGGACGGTCAAATTCAGACTATTGGCCGATGATCAGGACAGGACGTCCCAGGTACTCAATTGACCTTGTTCAGCTGTGGTAGCTGCCACTTGCCCGAGAGAGCATCATCAGAAGGTTGATACAGGCGCAACATCACATAAAAACCGCCTTCGGGTGCCGGTAGCCAGTTGGCGGCATTCTCTCCCTGGGGCTTTTTGTGGGAAATGGGAATGGTGATCGAACCGTCCTCCGCGACTTTCAACCCCTGCGTATCGGAGCCGACCTTGTAGCGACTGATCTCGTTATCGACCAGCATTTTGTCGCTGGCGTCATACATGGTAAGCGACCAAAAGGCATTCACAGGGGGGGCCGAAGCCAGTTTGATTTCGTATTGATTGGCTCCAGTGAGCGGTTGATTTTTGCTGTCGGTGAAGCGCAGTGGATACATCGCTTCATGCTCACCCTGGCCGCCGAGATAGGGCCCGGCCACCATGGCGCGCAGCGGGTAGTTGTAGCCAAAACTGTCAAGACCGGTCACCCAGTTCCAGCCATTGCGCACTTCCGACGTGCTGGCCAACGATGCAATCGCAACGTAGGGGGCAACTTTCAAACCTTCCTCAAGGCCTTTACGAGTGGCCGGATTGAGTTTATCGGGTGAAAAGCCCTTTTCTGTCAGGCCGATGCGGGCGAACTGGGCAAACAAGGCAGCGTCGGCAGGCTTGACCGGATTGTCCTTGAGTGCCGAAGCCAGTTCGGTGAAGAACCCCAGCGGGTCGTCGCCGGTCTGAGGCAACGTAGGCAAGGTTTCATCCTTATGGGTTTTGCCGCTCAACGGCACGACACTGAACTGTTTCTGCAAGGCGAGGATCGGTGCTACATCTTCACCCTGCTTGACGTGAATGCGCCCCCACAACCAGATTTTTTTGGTCGAGACGTCCAGGCGCTTCGCGTCCTTTGGCAGTTCGCCCTTCCAGCCTGGCGGCACCAATGCATATTTTCCGGCCTTGGTGCCGGTTGTGCGCCGTCCGACATAGTGTTCAAGTTCCTGCCACATGTTGAACACATCGACCACGTAATAACGGTCATGGGTGTCGGGCACGGTTAACACGTAGGGCTCGGTCAGATCCAGCACCGCGCTCATGTAGTAGGTGTCATTGTTGGCAGTGGGCATGTCCTTGGCGGACGGTGACGCCAGCGAAGTGGCCCAGCCGATCTGGTTCAGACCTGCACGATAGCTGGTGTCGGGCTTGGGTGAGGGAACGTTGATGTATTCACGTGCCACTCTTTCCATGCGAACCAGCGGATAACCCCAGTTGTAAGCCGAGATCGCCAGGCTGTAGCCATCAGCCTGCATCCCTTTTTCTACTGCATCGGGTGTGGCAGGTGTGGTCAACAGTAAATCCGGTGTGCTGGCTTGCGCGTGCATCGCGCTACCGAGCGCAACACATAGGGGCAGAACACAAAACAGAAAACTACGTGGTGAAGCCATAACGAGCGTCCTTTCATTAGGTATTTCGACAGGTGCGAGCGGTCTGGCGCGCCAGTTTGACGACTAAAGGTCTGCAAGAACCCTAGTCACAGGGTTCTGGCTCGTCAAACGAACGTGGGTAGATGTGCAGCGTTGCAATAAGTGCTGGCCGGCTATCAGAGCCTCCGACCACCGACCATTTACTGAGTTTGGTAATGCATGAATTTCTCGACCATCTGATCGGCGGTGAAAGTGGCTGGGCGCTGGCGGGGTGGGAATTGCTGGAAGGTGCCCAAAAATTGCTGAACCCGCACCAAAGCCGGCATCGCGACGATGCCGACTTTCTTGTCCCACCACTGGTTGTAGTTGTTGGAGTCAGTGTCCGCTCGCTCGAACGGATCGCGTCGCAAGTTGAAAACCTTTGGGATGCGCAGTTCGACAAAAGGATCTCGCCACACATCGAATTGGTGCGCCCGCTGCTCGGCGAACACCAGTTTCCAGTCGCCGTCGCGCACACCGAGCAGTTTGCCGTCGTCGCTGAAGTAGTAGAAATCGGTGCGCGGCCCCTTGTCTTCCTTTCCTTCCAGATACGGCAGGAAGTTGTAGCCGTCCAGATGCACCTTGAAGTTTTTCACACCGGCATTGTAGCCCTTGAGCAACTGTTCTTTCACGTCGGTGACCCCGGCGGCGGCGAGCAAGGTCGGCATCCAGTCCTGGTGCGACATGACCTGGTTGGAGATGGTGTCGGGCTTGATGTGGTTCGGCCAGCGAACGATGGCGGGCACACGAAAGCCCCCTTCCCAGTTGGTGTTCTTCTCGCCGCGGAACGGGGTGATGCCGGCGTCCGGCCACTGGTTGAAGTGCACACCGTTGTCGGTGGAGTAAATGACGATGGTGTTGTCGGCAACACCCAACTCATCAATTTTTTTCAGCAGTTGGCCAACCTGGCCATCGTGTTCGAGCATGCCGTCGTTGTACTCGCCCTGTCCCGACTTGCCGGCGACCTTGTCGCTGACGTGGGTGTAGTAATGCATGCGCGTTGAGTTGAACCAGACAAAGAACGGTTTGTCGGCCTTGACCGCTTTGTCCATGAACTTGGTCGACGCGGCCAGAAATTCTTCGTCTATGGTTTCCATGCGTTTTTTGGTCAAGGCGCCCAGGTCTTCGATCTTGCCGTCGACACTGCTGCGAATCACGCCACGAGGACGGAACATCTTGTCCATCGCAGGGTTCTTGGTCCAGTCCGGGTCTTCGGGACCTTCTTCAGCATTGAGGTGATAGAGATTGCCGAAGAACTCGTCAAAACCGTGGTTGGTCGGCAGATATTCGTCGCGGTCGCCCAAATGATTCTTGCCGAATTGACCGGTGGTGTAACCGAGCGGTTTGAGCAACCCGGCGATCGTCGGGTCTTCAGGCTTCAGGCCCACTGTCGCACCCGGGATGCCGACCTTGGTCAAGCCCGTGCGCACGGGGTGCTGGCCGGTAATGAACGCAGCCCGTCCCGCCGTGCAGCTCTGCTCGCCGTAGTAGTCGGTGAACATCACACCTTCATTGGCGAGACGGTCGATGTTGGGCGTTTGATAGCCCATGATGCCATTGCTGTACCGACTGATGTTGGTGATGCCGATGTCATCACCGAAAATCACCAGAATGTTCGGCTTGTCTGCGGCCATGGCCTGTGACGACACGCCTGCCGCCAGCAAGGCGACCGCGCTGCACCAGCGCTTGAGCCTGGAGCTCACATACATCATGCCTTTCTCCTGATTCTTATTGGTTGTAATGGGGGTAACTGTCAGTCCAGACGCACAGTGCCCGGGGGCGTCCATGCGCCGCTGAGTACCTCGGCCTTTGGCCAATAGGTGCGAATGGTCAGCTCAAATTCGCTTTTGGGTGCCGGGAGCCAATTGGCTTCCTTATCCCTGCCTGGGGAGCCGTGCTGCACATACAGGGTCAGTGAGCCGTCGGCGTTGTACTTCATGCTTTTGCTGTTCTTCGTGCCGAGGGAATAGCGGTCGAGCGTATTGGGGGCGAAGAAGTGTTGAGGGTCGTACATCGTCAGCGACCAGAAGCCCTCGGCCGGCGGTGTCTGGCCTTTGGCAAAGGTCAGGGTGTAACAATGATCGCCATGCAGACGCAGGCCCTTCTGGTCCACCTCAAGGAAGAAGTAACGGGTTTCCTCGGGCTGGTTGGTGTACATGTTCGACTTGGCGGTGGCCGTGCGCGTCAGGTAGTCATGGCCCCAGCGCGCCACGTTGGTCGGCGAGTTCCAGCCATTGGGCAGACGCGAGCCATTGGTCTGGAACGAGAACAGCGGCGACACCACCTGTTCTTCAGTTTCGATGGCGGCCTTGACGATGGCGGCCTTGACCGCCGGGTCCTTCGCGGCGGCGTCGAGCAACGCCTTTATCATCGCGTAGCGGCTTTCTTCGCCAGGCAGCGGTGGCACCTTGGCGAGTACCTCAGGTAGCTGGTCGAAAAACGTCTGCGGGTTCACTTCCGCAGAAGTTTTTTGCGCCGCCGGGAAGTGCGGCGTGGCTTTCCAGTCTTTGTTGATGGTCTTGCCGGTGTACTGGCTCAGCGGGTAGACCACCACCTGGTTGAGGACGGCCTGGATGGCCTGGCGATCTTCGGCGCTGTCGTCCAGAAATGCACGGGGGCCGACAGCCACCAGTTCAGTGGGTGCCCGAATGACCTGGGTGATGCCCTCAGGCACGGCGCCCTTCCAGTTCGGCCCTGCCACCAGATAGTTGCCGGGTCGGGTGCCGTACTGTTTGCCCAATCTGGAGAATTCTTCGCTGCGCGCGTCATACAGCGCATTCACCCAGAAGCGGTCGCCAAACTCCGGTACCTGCAACACCATCGGATCGTCGTCGGTGGCACCATAGCCAAAGCCATACACCACGTCCTGGTTAGGGTGTGCGATCCAGTGCTGGTCCGGTGAAATGTAGTCAGTGAGCATGCTGATGTAACCGGTCGGCGCTGCGGGTAGAATGCCGCCCATCAACCCGGGTTCAGGAGCTCTGGAAAACGACGCGCGACGATTGAAGGCATTCACGATCGGCCAGCCCCACAGGTAGGCATCCTGGGCAATGACCGTGGCGCTGGACGCTGTGATGACGGTGCCGACCGGGATACCCGGGACCTCGTTGGCCGGTTTGTCAGTGGCGTTCTCGCAAGCCAGGGCGCCGCCCGTCAGGACCACGGCCATGGCAAGGGTCAACAAGGAGTGCCTGAAGGTGTTCTTCATCGGGTTCAAGTTCTGTATGGATAAAAAGACCCGGCTCAACAATAAGCCGGGTATCTCGGCAATAACTCCGACAAGCGTCGATAGCTTCCGTGTAGCCCGACCCGCCAGCGCGCGGCAGCTCGGTTCTTCGTTTTTTTTTCAGCGGTTGCGGGCCTTCCCTTTCGGCAGTAGCCAGGCGGCCAGTGCCGGCAACAACAGGATGGCGCCGAGCATGTTGACCAGGAACATGAAGGCCAGGAGGATGCCCATGTCGGCCTGGAACTTGAGGTTTGAAAAGGCCCAGGTGGCGATCGACAACGTCATGGTCACGGCGGTGAACACCGACGCCGTACCGCGTTGCTTTAGCGCTTCAACGAAGGCTTCGCGCAGCGTAATACCGCCGTCATCCATCTCATGCTTGATCCGCTCGAACAGGTAGATGCCGTAGTCCACGCCGACGCCCACGCCCAATGCCACCACCGGCAAGGTGTTGACCTTGACGCCGATGCCCAGCAACGCCATCAGCGCGTTACACAGCACCGTGACCAGCGCCAGCGGAATGATCACGCAGAGGGTGATGCGCAGGGAACGGAACATCCACAGGCACAGCAGCGTCACCGACGCGAACAGCGCAACGTTGACCAGCCTGTCGCCGGCATGCACCACCTCGTTGGTCGCCGCCATGACCCCGACGTTGCCCGAGGCCAGTTCAAACGTGACCTGATCGTTGTCATAGGCCGCCTTGAACGCCTTGATCCTGTTCATCAGGTTGCTGATGGTGTCGGCCTGGTGATCCTTGGTGTAGATCGACACCGGGATCGCATTGCAGGCACTGTTCATGTACTCGGTGCCGACCCGTGTGGCGAAACCCACACCCTGGGCGATTTGCGCGGTCGGCTCGGGCAGTACTCGCCATTTCAGGTCGGTTTCCGCATAGGCCTGGGTGATGTTGCCGACAAAACCGGCGAGGCTGCGCACCGAAGACACGCCGTCATCCTGACGCAGGTACAGCTCCAGTTCGTTGATCGGATCCAGCACCTCGCGTTTGACGCAGGGCGTCTCGTCGCCCTGAGCCTTAACGATCACCTGCAACAGGTCGACGCCGATGGCGAAGTCACGGGTGATGGTTGCCACGTCCTGGTTGTAGCGCGAATCCGGGCGCAGTTCCGGCACGCCGGCGCCAATGTCGCCGACATGCAGGTGCCGGGCTTCGATCAACCCCCACCCCAGCAACACCGCCGCACACAGCAAGGCCCACGCAGCACCGCGACGGGTGGCCAGCACACCGAGGCGCTCCCACAAGCCGGCACCCAGGGTTTCCTTGCCACGCAGCTTCTGCGCGTCGGCCGCGGACAGACGCATGAACGACAACAGGATCGGCAGCAGCATCTTGTTGGTGACGATCATCACCGACACACCGAGGGTCGCGGTGATCGCCAGTTCTCGGACCATCTCGATGTCCACCAACGCAATCACCATGAAGCCCAAGGCATTGGCCAACAACGCAACGGCACCGGGAACGAAGAGTTTCTGGAAACAATTGCGCGAGGCCGTGACGCCGTCAGCGCCATTGAGGGTTTCCAGTTTCCAGGCGTTGGTCATCTGCACGGCATGGGACACACCGATGGAGAAGATCAGGAACGGCACCAGGATCGACATCGGGTCCAGGGTCAGTTTCAGCAGCGGCAACAACCCCAGCAACCAGACCACCGGGACCATCGCGCAGATCAGCGCCCAGCCCGTCAACATCAGCGAACCGCAATACCAGTACAACAGTAGTGCACTGATCACGAAGGCGATGATGAAAAACACCAGTACGTCGGAGGCCCCTTCGGCGATGTCGCCAATGGATTTGGCGAAACCGATGATGTGAATGCTGATGCCGGCGCCCTGATTGTCCTGGCGAATTTTTTCCAGTTTGTTCGCCACGTCCTGCAGGTCCAGGCGCTTGCCGGTGATCGGGTCGGTCTCCTGCAGGTTCGCCACCACCATGGCCGACGACAGGTCATTGGAGACGATGCGCCCGACCCAGTCGGACTTCAGCGTGCGTTCGCGCACCTGGGCAATCTGCTGCGGCGTGCCGCCGTAGCTGGAGTCCACCAGGTTGCCGCCGGTAAAACCGTCTTCGACCACTTCGGTGTAACGCACATTGGAGGTGAACAGCGAGGTCACCGAACTGCGCTCCACGCCGTTGATGAAGAAGACTTCGTCCGACACCTTTCGCAGCACCGCCATGGCTTCGGGGGTGAAGATTTCTCCCTTGTCGGTTTTCACCGACACCAGCACCTTGTTGGCACCGCCGAAATCCTTCTGGTATTCGAGAAAGGTTTTCATGTACTCGTGGTGCAGCGGAATCATCTTGAAAAAGCCCGCTTCGACCTTGAGATTCGTCGCGCTGTAGCCCAGCGCCACCGTAATCAGAATGAACAGCGCCAACAAGGCTTTGCGCTGATGGAAAATCCAGTAGGACACTTTACCGACCAGGCCCCGGGCAAAGTCCTTGTGCGCCAGCTCATCGGCATTCGCCACGTATTTTTCCTGAATGCTCATGGGTTACTCCTGACGCTCGGTCGCGTTCACCGCGAGCGGCGTGACACCCCGGTCACCGACCGCGAGCAATTGTCCGTCGCCCAGCTGTATCGCCTTTGCCAGGCTGACATGGGTGGAGGGCAGCGGCTTGAAGCTGTGTCCCTGATCATCACTGGCCAGCAGCAAGCCGCTGTTGCCGAACACCAGAACGCGTCCGGACTTCAACTCGACGGCGCCATTGAAGGCGAAGGTGGTTGCCGTGTCGCGCCGGGTCCAGGTCTGGCCGCCATCGCTGGAAAGCCAAAGGTTTCCGCGCATGCCGTAGATCAGAAGATCGCCGTTGTGCAGTTGCAGGGCGCCGAACAGGCTGCCGGCATAAGGGCTCTGCATGGCCTGCCAGGTTTCGCCGCGGTCTGCAGATTTCGCCAGGGTGCCGCTCTCGCCCACCAACAGGTATTCGCCGTTGGCCAGCGGGAGGATCCGCGAGATGTGCCGGTCAAAATCGCCGTCCAGGATGGGCATACGCTCCCACGTCGCACCATTGTCCCTGGACAGCAGGTACAGACCGAACGCGCCCCAGGCGGCCATGTGCCCTTCACCCAGCACCACAACGCCCAACAGCGCGTCTCCATTGGTGTCGGCTTCGACCGTCGTCCAATGCCGGCCACCATCTTCGGTACGCAACAGCGCGCCGCCATGACCCACGACGACGCCGACCTGTGCATTGGCGAAAGCGACGCCGGAGAGCGTGCGGGTGGTTGCCGTGCGCACAGTGCTCCAGGCTTGCGCGTGCTCATCGGCGATCAAAACGACACCGCGCTCGCCAACGGCAACAAGGTGCTGGCCGTTGTCGGCGATGTTTAGCAGCAGGACATGGTTCGGGCTGATCTGGTAATCGAGTTTGGGCGGTTCGGCGCACACTGCGGTGGCCAACAGACACACGCCAACACCCGCCAACCAATCCAGGTGGCGTAAGGACATGAGAAAAATCCAGTGAGCAGGCGAGCGACCGTTGGCCGCTCGCAGCAGGTTGACGAAGGCAGATCTCGATCATTTGCCCATGCGGCGCAGCGCGTCAGGCTGGAAGTCGACGAATCGACCCTTGATCCCGAATTTCCACGGGTTCGTCTCTTCGTTGGCCAGGCCGGCGAGGTAGTAGCCGCCATTGCTCAGGTCGTGCCAGATGTTGGCGCGGTACCACGGCACTTGGGCATCATAGAACTGGATCAGCGGATGCACGCCGATGCGCCACAAGGTGCCACGGGTGTCGTAGGCGTCGCTGGCCAGTACGGTCCAGGAGTCTTCGTCCAGATACATCACACGCTTGCCATAGACGTGCTTGGCGTCAGGGCGCAGGGTGCCTTCCACGACCCACACGCGATGCAATTCATAGCGCATGAAGTCCGGGTTGGGGGTGTTGGCGGTGAGGATGTCCTTGTATTTGGCCTGCTTCGAACCGAGCTTGTAGTCGTTGTACGGCACGTACATTTCGCGCTTGCCCACAAGCTTCCACTCGAAACGATCGGGCGCACCGTTGTAGCCATCGAAGTCGTCGGTTACGCGCAGGCCTTCGGTACCGTCGTTGACGTTATCGTAGGCCAGGTCCGGCGCACGGCGCACTCGGCGTTGGCCGACGTTGTAGATCCACGCCGAACGCACTTCCTTGACCTGGTCGATCGGTTCCTGCACCAGTTGCACGGTGCCGGCCAGGGTAGCCGGGGATATGAAGCGCGCCGAGTAGTTGAGCAGGCAGTTGTCCGATGGCTTGTCCATGTTGCTATCGAATACGCGGTTTTCTTCTATGCGCAAGGCGTAGTAGTCGCCCCCGCCCCGCACCGGAAAGGAGGCGTAGGTGCGCTGCAGGCCACCGCCGAGGTAGCGCACGTTATGGTTCCAGATGGCTTCCAGGCCATTTTTCGGGATCGGGAACGGCGTGGTGGAACCATTCAGGTTATTCACGCCAAAACCGTTGAGCTCGACGTGCACCGCTTCCTGCTTGACCTTGTTGGCGACCGCCGCCGGCACCATGGCGGTCCGATGGGTCGGATAGACCGGCATCGAATAGTTCGGGTACTTGGCCAGCAACGCCTGCATGCCCGGCGTGATCTTGTCCTTGTACTGCGCCATGTTCGCGGCCGTGATGGTGAACAGGGGTTTCTCGCTGGCGAACGGGTCCACGTAGCCCTGTTCCGGGCTCCAGCCGGCCGGTGGTTGCGCCAGCCCGCCGGTGTAAGCGGGAATGGAACCGTCGGCATTACCGGCCATCTCACCACCCAGCGGCGTCAGGTCTTTGCCCAGGCGAGCGGCTTGGTCGGCAGTGATCTGGGCATGCGCCGTGCTGCTCAGGGCGAGCAGCAAGGCAGATGCCATGCCGCCCAGACGCGCGGCATGAAGAATCGTGTTCATCGGACTTACCTCTTATTGTTCTGTCAGAAGCTGTAGCTGTAATTGGCGGAGTAGAAATCGCGGTCGTGCAGCGGGTCGTATTCGGCGCTGTTGTCGAAACTCACGTAGCTGAAGTCGAGCTTGTGCTGCTTGTTGTAATCGAAGGTGATGCCCAGGGCGCTGGTGATGCGACCTTCATTGAACTGGCCATCCATCGAGACCCCGTCGACGTCCTGGCCGACGAAGGCATAAGGCGAAGCGGTGACGCTGGTGCCGAGGAAATTGTTGTAGTCCAACTGGCCGCGCAGGCGATAACCCCACGCGAAGTCGGTGACGTAACCATCGTTCTTGCAGCCGGCAGCGCTGGAATTGACCAGGCTTGGCACCGGGCTGGTACAGGTGTTGCCACCGGCGGGAATGGTCGGTGAGGAACCCATCCCATAGATGAAGCCACGACCGTAACGGCGGTCAGTGTCATCCTGGGGAATGTTGTTCCACTGGAAGCCGACTTCGGCGACCACCGTCAGGTTTTCGGCCTTGAGCACGTTGGGGAACACGTTCACGCCATTGACCTGAAACTGGGTTTTCTCATAGCGATCCCAGCCTGCGGTAAACGACTGGCTTTGCACTTTCACCAACTGCAGGAGGTCGGCCGCCGGGCCGACACCGGCCAGGGCGCCGTTGAGCAAATCCCCGCCATTGATCTGCGCAGGCTGGTTAGGCGAGTAGCTCAGTTCCGAGCCGATCGACCATCCTCCCAGGGTGGTGGTAAAGCTCAGGCCGTACAGGCGAATGTCTTCCGGGTATTCCCAGCTGGGCCCGACGAACTGGCCTTGAGCATTCTGTGCCACCGCTCCCGGTGTCCCGGCGTTGGGAAATTCCGACTGGGCTGCGCTACCGGTGCTGCGCAGGCCCAGGTACGGTGTACGTGAGTGATAGTTGAGGTAGTACAGACCCATCTCACCATCGAGAGCATCCAGCGGGAAACGAAACGCCACGCCCCACTGGCCGCTGTCGTGGGGCTCCTTGCCCTTGATCTCCGGCAAATAGGCGCCGGCGGCAATCTTCGTCGGTGACGACGGATTGGTGCCACCGAGGAAGGTGCCCAGCTGGCAATCGCCAAAGTCCTGGCCGACCGCGCTCTCGGTGACCGACCAGTAATGCCCGCAACCTTCGATGGCGGTTGCTTCGTACTTGAGCTGGTAGAACGCCTCCATGGAAATCCCGGCCGGCAGGCCGATGTTCATGTAGCCCATCCAGACGGGGATCAGGGCTTCCTTGAGTTCCGTGCCTGGCCGGCGCAACGCCGGCACGTCCAAGGGGTTTATCTGGTTAATGCCCTGGATGTAAGCGCTCTCACCCCAGTTCACCACCTGGCGACCGAGGCGCACCTGCACCGGTGTCTCATCGAAGTAGTAAGTGTTGTAGGCGTAGGCATCGAGCAGGTAGACCCCGCTGAATTTCTGCAGGTCGGCATAGCCATCGTCGTTTAGCGGCTTCTTGCGGTAGCCATTGGAGGCGCTACCGAAGTTGACGTCTTCGTCCTTGAGCGCCTCGTCATACCAACCCTTGACGCGTACCAGGCCGCCCATGTCGCCATTGCGCAGGGACAGGTCCGTGACGAACTTGGCGATGGTCGAAACGCGGTCGCCTTTGTCGTAGTTGAGGTTGCCGGCGTCGACCGAGCCTGCCGTACCACCGGACTTGCCCACCAGCGCGCCGTTGGCAGCGCTGTAGAGTGCGCTGTCCTGATTCTCCGCACGCCATTGCGAGCCCACCGACAGCGTGGTGTTCCACTCCCCCTCCCAGCCGTTCTCCAGCTGGAACGGCATGGCTTGCACGGCCCCGGCCGACGCGCAGGAAACCGCCAGCGCCAAGGGTTTTACCCATGTCCCAACCTTGCAGTTTTTATTGTGCATGCAGATCTCCGCCATCGCCCTTACCGTGCGGGGCCGGACTTGCCCCCTTGGCTGAGCGTTCTTGTTTGTTTGCGCAAGCATGCAGAGAGAGGCAGAAAAATCATTTGTCCGTTCACGTCAGAAGTTTGTCATTAGGCGTCAGCGGTCGAATTAAACTGTTCGTCCATGGAAAATGCATAGAGGATGGCAGTGCCCAATTGAAGGGATCGAACACGACCTGGCAAAGCGCCCGTTTCACAGAACAAGAGCCCAAAAAACCGAACATGACTGCGTTGATCAAAACTACCTCGCTGACCGGGTTCCCCGAGCTTGTACGAGACCTGGGCGGCAACCCCGAGAACCTGCTGCGGCAGATGCAGATCGACCCCAGGCTGCTGGACAACGGTTCGGCAGTGATTCCGTACCGGGCGATGATCAACCTGCTTGAATTAAGCGCGGAACAGCTTCAATGCATAGACTTCGGCCTGCGCCTGGCCGAGCGACAAAGCATCCAGATCCTCGGTCCGTTGGCGGTGATCGCACAAAATGCGCGCAACGTCGGCGAAGCATTGTCGGAGGTCACCCGTTTCCTGCACACCTATAGCCCTGGCGTGCAGGTGAGCCTGGACACCGAAATCGACGCCGTCCATCCGTATCTGATTTATGAGTTGCGCCTGCGTCCTGCGCCTCGCCAACGCCAGATCATCGAGCTGACGCTTGGGGTCATGTTCAAGACCTTGTTAATGCTCTACGGGCCGGGATTCCGCCCGCATTCCGTGCTATCGCGCACCGAAGCACGACTGCCGCAGAGTCGTTACCAGCGCTTCTTCGGTGCCCGCACCTATTTCGGCCAGGCGCACAATGCCCTGGTGCTGATGCCGGATTGCTTGAGCAAGCCAATCGACCAGCACAATATCCAGCTGCACGACACGATGATGGATTACGTCATCAGCATGGGCGTGGCCAATCCACTGGACATTGGCAGCCAGGTCGAAGCCTCGATCCGCCGTTTGTTGCCCACCCACCGCTGCGCCCTGCCGCTGATTGCCGAACAATTTGGCCTGCGCGAACGTTCGCTGCAACGGCGCCTGGCGGAAAGCGACCTGGTCTTTGAAGAGATGGTCGAACAGGCACGCCAGGAACTGGCAGAGCTGTACCTGGCGGAAGCGAACATGCCCATGGCACAGATTGCCGGGCTGCTGGGCTATGCCGAACAGAGTTCGTTCAACCGTGCCTGCAAGCGCTGGTACGGTGTGCCGCCGCGGGTACGCCGTACGCAACTGCGCGCCGAGTCTCAGGCCGGCGCGCACCTCAGGGCGATGACGCCTCAGTCGTAGGTGATGATTATTTTCGCGTGCTCATCGGGCTGGGCCAAGTCAGTGAAAGCACCGGTTACCTGGTTCAGCGACACGCGTCCGGTGATCATCGGCGCGCCATCGAGCGTGCCGTCAGCCAGGCCATGCAAGGTATGGGCGAACTCTTCCCCGGTGTAGCCGAAGGAAAAATGCACATTCATTTCCTTGCTGATGCCTATCAGGGGCTCGATCCGGTCGCTTTCCATGCACACTCCGACCACGATCAGGCGTGAGCGCGGCGGCGCACTCTGCAGCACCTGCTGGATCAATCCCGGAATGCCCACGCACTCGAACACTACACAAGGCTTTGGCTGCGGCCCCAGCCCCAGAAGCGCCATCGGGCCGTTGATATCGTAACCCTGGGGTGCTGCCACTTGCAGCCACGATTGATACGGCGACTGCTCGGCCGGGTTGACCACGACGTCGGCGCCCATTTTCTCTGCCAGGTCACGGCGCCCTGCGGAGAAGTCCGACGCCACGATCGGGCCGATGCCACGGGACTTCAACACTGCGATCAACGCCAGGCCGATGGGGCCGCAACCAATCACCACCGGCACTTCGCTGCCATCCAGGCGCGCACGATTCACGGCATGTGCGGCCACGGTCAACGGCTCGGTCAGCGCCGCGATGTCCGGCGGCAAATCCCCCGGTACCGGCATCAACATCTGTTCGGCCAGCACCATCTGCTCGCCATAACCACCCGGATATCGATTGGAGAAACCGATGTGGTGAAAATGCTGCGCGGTGATCACGAACGGCAATGAACACACCCGCGTCCCCACCTTCAACGTCTTGTCGCTGCCCGGCCCGTGGTCGAGGATCTCGGCACAGTATTCGTGACCGAACACCACGTCCTGTAGGGCATCGAAGTCAATCGGAATGTGTCCGCGCTTGAAGTTCGCCAGCACATGCTCGCAATGATGGAACATGTGCAAGTCCGAACCGCAGATACCGCAGGCCAGTGTCCTGACCAGCACCTCGCCCTGCCCCGGCGTGGGCGCAGCGATAGAATCCACCAGCAGTTGCTTGTCACGCATGACAACGGCTTTCATGAAAAATCCCCTATCAGATCAGGCCGCCGCAACCGGCGGCCTGCAGGTATCAGCTCAATTGCCCGACTTCACGAAGCCAGGCTTCGGAGCGACGCAATCCCTCATCAAGACTCACCTTCGGCGCGTAACCGAGCATCCGCCGAGCCTTGTCGATGGAAATACCTCCGGTGCGCGAGAACATGAACATGGTGTCGGGCGTCACTTCATCATGGCGGCGCAACAGTCGATTAACGTTCCAGATCAGCCAGGTCAGCGTCACCGCCAGCCCCAACGGCAGGCTGCGCGGTAAACCGCTGCGCCCCGCCCAATGCCAGTGATGACTGAAGAACTCGCGGCAACTGACCGACTCGCTCGAACTGACGTGGAAGATCTGTCCGACGGCCTGTGGCAATCCGGCGGCCAGCATCACGCCATCGAGCAGGTCATCGATGTACACCGGTGTCCAACGACCTTTGCCGCCATTGGGCAAGATCAGCGCGCCGGCCCTGGCCATCTTCAACGGCTCGCTGAGCCATGCCCGCGAGCCCGGGCCGTAGACGTCACCCGGCCGCACCACGGTGCAGTCGATCTCCCCCGCCGCGTGCGCCGCCAGCACCACGTGCTCGCTCGCACCTTTGGCCACGCCGTAGCGATAGTGCTCACCGATGACGACATCGCAGCGTTCGTCCGCCTGTTCGGGGTATTCCCAACCAAGGGCCGCGATAGAAGAAAACTGCACGAAGCGTCGGGCACCGCTTTCGATCGCGACGTCCAGGCAATTGCGCACACCGCGAACCGACACCTCGCGGTACTGCTTCCACGGTGCGGCCAGGGACACCACCGCAGCAGTATTGATGAACAACTCGCAACCGTGGGCATGTTCGGCCCATTGCTGCGGGCGGGTCAGGTCGCCGGCGACTACACCATTTGCCGCGTCGGCGCGCAGGTCCATACCTCGAACCTCGACCCCCAGTGCCCTATAACGACGGGCAAGGGCCTGACCGATAAAACCGCTGGCACCTGTAATGAACACCGAACGCGGCACGTCAGGCGTCTGGCCTTCGACGCCGGTTGGCATGGCAGCATGGCTCATTGAGCACTCCCCATAAATTGACCGGATTGACGCACGCCGATGCGTGCGTCGTGAGTGCTCAACCGACGGTGTAACCGGCGTTGCCGGGGCGAATGTAACGGGCCGGCTCCAGGCCACGCTCCTTCACCAGGCGATCGATGATTTGCATGATATCGGTGGCGTCCATGACGTTCACGAAGTTGCCGTCTTGGTCGAAATTGATGTTGGCGCCATAGACCACCATGAAGGTGTCAGTGGGATCAGTGTTATCAGCTGGGACCATGAAGGTATGGATCGAGCCGCCCGGTTCGTAGAGGTAGCAACCAGCCGTCTGGGGCTGATCCGGGTACTCGACGTAGTGCCACTTGCCCGACATCGTGAACAGATGAACCGGGCCCGTGTGGTAATGGCAGGGCAGGCGCACGCCAGGCTGGAAAATCACGCGCAGTGTCCAGACCCCCAGATTCGGGTCGAGATACAGCGGCTGCACATCGACGCCCGGGAAATAAGGTGCCATGGCATCTTTGTATATCGGCAGTTCGTTGGTATTGAGGCTCAGCAGTTCCTTGTGATCGAAGGACGGCACAGGCATTGGCATTATTGTTTTCCTCATGCAGGCGACAGCGGGTATGGGTTATTGCGTCCTCCCATACTGCGGCTGTTACCTGCTGAAGAATTGTCATTTCCCGTCAGGTGTTTAGCATTTGCCGCCAGGCCAACGGCTCACTCAACCCGTTCGAAATCCGGCAGCTTGAAGCTCTTGTCGTTGAGTGCCTCAGAGCCGCCATAAAAGCGCATGGCTGGTAGCGGCCGCTTCCCGGCGGTGGGAATCCAGTTGCTGTCCAGTCCGGCAGGCGCTTTGGGGCCGATGTAGATCGTGACGCTGCCGTCGGCATTTTTCTTCATGGCATCCAGATCGTACGAGGACAACGTCGTGCGATTGGTAGCGCTGTAGATGAAGGACATGGTGTCACGGTTATAAACGGTCAATGCCCAGAACTGCTTGACCGGCATCTTGGCGGGTACATCGATCTTGTAGGTCTGCCCGGCTTCGAGGGGTTTACCGTTTTTATCCGCCATGGCCATCAGGTATTGGGTGGCCGGTGAGTCGCTCAACTCTTTCGGCATATAGGTACACCAGAAGTACTCCGCCGCGCGCCCGATCAGGTCAATGCTGTCAAGGTATTCAAAAGAGAAACGCTTGTTTTAATCCTGGATGGAACTGCGCGAGCCAGGAGTTGGTTGCCCGCCCTGGGTTTCCATTCCCTCCTGGGCAAGACCGACCTCGGAGCTAGCCAACACCGCAATAGCAAGCAGGTTGATGGTGAAATTTCTGATCCTGTGCATCGTTCATACTCCCGCAATTATCCCTGATTGGCAGGTAAGCGATCACCGTCCGCTTTGGGAACATCCAACCTCTGAAGTCGCATCGTTCTCAACGTGGAAACAAAAAAGTAACGGCTGCACGGAATCCCCAGCCTTGAGGACCGTCATCCGGACTATCGAGCCAGTAACGTGGCCCGGCTTGCACCGTCAATGGATGTCCACCGATTTTCAACAGTTGGGTGACCGTCAGGTTGACCGGCACCGCCTATTCGCGTGATTGCCAGTTGTAGGTGGACTCGGTGTTCACCCCGTATGTGGTGAGGGTGCTGCTGGTGTAGGAAAGAAAGGGTTGCAGGAAAGTCTGGTTGACCTTGTCCTTGTCGTCCGGCGGACTGCCGTCCAGCCCCCAGATATGGTTGGCGAGTATCCCGTGAGTCCAGCCATTGGCTTGTTGCAGCGCAACGGCGGTCGGACCGATCCCCCACTGCTCGCTGCCGAGCAATTCATCACTGCCGGTGGGAATCAGGATTGCCGGACCAACGCCGAGTATCCAGCCACTGTCTGTGGGCTTTTTCGGCGAAAAGAAAAAGCTCTGGGTGATATCGCCGACCCCGGACTTGTCCGCTGCGCCATCGGGTGCCAGGCCGTGTTGATCGATGACGGGCAGGATGGTCCGCGAAATCAGGTTCCAGTCATCGTTGAGCGTAAATGGCAGCACCGGCTGGATGTTGGTCAGGCTACGCATGCCTTCACCGGTCGGCCCCATTTTCTGGTCCCAGTTATACTGTACCGGCAGGCTGTACATCGCCGCCACCGGGTTGAGGGCTTGTTTGGCCAGTTCTGCCGAATCCTCCGCCTGGGCCATGGGCACGACGCACAACCAAGCAGCAAATGCCGAAAAGGTGTAACTCCATTGCTCTTTTA
This sequence comes from Pseudomonas sp. PLMAX, assembly GCF_046042685.1. Classification (NCBI taxonomy): domain Bacteria; kingdom Pseudomonadati; phylum Pseudomonadota; class Gammaproteobacteria; order Pseudomonadales; family Pseudomonadaceae; genus Pseudomonas; species Pseudomonas sp. PLMAX. The sequence goes on from NZ_CP064949.1 coordinate 4,112,354, forward strand.
ATTCCATTGCTCATCACCTGTAGTCGACAAAATCGCAGCAAGGAATAAGCGTAGGCAACAGTGATCAATATGCAATTTTTCTTAAAGCGAGGAGCATATGCGAAACATTTTTTACGCGGCAGTTATCTGATCGAAACCGTATTACTCGAAATTTTCTCAGTTCCTACTAGTTTTAGTTGAGCTCGCTATTACCGCTTTTGGTATAGCTTTTTGCCACTAGAGGGAACTGGAAGATGACGTACGAGATACAGTCGAAGCAACTCGCCCGCACTATGGATCATTGGCGACCCTTCAAAGTAGCCGGAACCCTTTGCTCACTCTTTGCAGCCATTGCACTGGCCACCCAAGCGATTGCAGCCGATGCAGAGAAACCAAAACCCGCCTCCGAAGCCACCAAAACCGCTAATAGTGCGCTGCTCAAGGAACTGCCATTCAACGACAAGACGTCCTTCGAGCTGGCGCACAAAGGCTTCATTGCGCCTCTGCCGTCGACGGTCATCAAGGGCGCGTCGGGCAATGTGATCTGGGACCCGGCGAAATACTCCTTTATCAAGGAAGGCGCAGAAGCTCCAGACACCACCAACCCCAGCCTCTGGCGCCAGTCCCAGCTGATCAACATTTCCGGCTTGTTTGAAGTGACAGACGGCATCTACCAGGTCCGCAACTACGACCTGTCGAACATGACCATCGTCGAGGGTAAGGAGGGAATCACCATCTTCGACCCGCTGATTTCCGCCGAAACCGCCAAGGCGGCACTCAATCTCTACTATCAGCATCGCCCGAAAAAGCCCGTCGTGGCGGTGATCTACACCCACAGCCACGTTGACCACTACGGTGGTGTGCGAGGCGTAATCAATGAAGAAGATGTGAAAGCCGGCAAGGTGAAGGTTTATGCCCCCCTTGGATTCATTGAGCATGCGGTAGCCGAAAACGTCATGGCCGGTACGGCCATGAGTCGTCGTGCCAGCTACATGTACGGAAACCTGCTGCCGCCCACCCCGACCGGTCAGTTGGGCGCAGGCCTGGGCACCACGACTTCGGCGGGTTCGGTGACGCTGATTCCGCCTACGGACATCATCAAGGAGACCGGCGAAACCCGTGTCATTGACGGCCTGACCTACCAGTTCCTGTATGCGCCTGGTAGTGAAGCGCCTGCCGAGATGCTCTATTACATCAAGGAAAAGAAAGCGCTCAACACCGCCGAAGATTCCACCCACACCCTACACAACACCTACTCGCTGCGCGGCGCGAAGATTCGCGAACCGCTGCCATGGTCGAAGTATCTCAATGAGGCGCTCAAACTGTGGGGCGATGATGTCCAGGTTATGTATGCCATGCACCACTGGCCGGTCTGGGGCAACAAGGAAGTGCGCGAGCAACTGTCTTCCCAGCGCGACATGTACCGCTACATCAACGACGAAACCCTGCGGATGATCAACAAGGGTTACACCATGGTCGAGATCGCCGAGCAGTTCAAACTGCCCAAGGAGATCGCCAACAAATTCTCCAACCGTGGCTACTACGGTTCGGTAAACCACAACGTCAAAGCTACCTACGTATTGTACATGGGCTGGTTTACCGGTAATCCGGCCACCTTGAACGAACTGCCACCGGAGGAAGGCGGCAAGCATTACGTCGATATGATGGGCGGCGAAGAAGCGGTGCTCAAGAAAGCCAAGGAGTATTTCGACAAGGGTGAGTTCCGCTGGGTCGCCGAAGTCGTCAACCACGTGGTCTTCGCCAACCCGAGCAACCAGGCGGCGAAGAATCTGCAAGCGGATGCCCTGGAGCAAATGGGTTACCAGGCCGAAAGCGGGCCATGGCGCAACTTCTATCTCACCGGCGCCAAGGAACTGCGCGAAGGCGTGATGAAGCTGCCGACACCCGACACTGCCAGCCCGGATACGGTTCGGGCCATGGATCTGGACTTGTTCTTTGACTTCCTGGCCATGCGCTTGAACGGACCAAAAGCCGAAGGCAAGCGTCTATCGCTCAACTTCGATTTCACCGACCTCAAACAGAAATACTCGGTGGAGATGGAGAATGGCGTGCTCAACCACACCGAAGGTGTTGAAGCAAAAGATGCCGATGCGAAGGTGACCCTGACCCGCGACACGCTGAACAAGATCGTGCTGAAAGAGACGTCATTGAAAGATGCGCTGGCCTCGGGGGATATCAAGATAGACGGGGCGCAAGGCAAGCTGGAAGAGCTGGTGTCCTATATGGATAACTTCGATTTCTGGTTCAACATCGTGACGCCATAACGGATCAATTTAAGGGGTTGTACCGCCCATAGAACACGTTCTCAGAAAACGGCAGCGCTTGAAAAGCTGCCGTCATTCTGACTTGCCGACGACGCTTCTTTTGGCCTTCACAGATCCCTCTGGAGCTTTTATGCAGATGAAATCGTTCGCAGCATGTGTATTGACCCTGGCGCTAGCGGGTTGTGCCAGTCCCTACGTCGATCCTGAGCAGTACTCAGGCTTTTTGAAGGACTACAGCGTTCTGAAAGAGGAGAAATCACCATCCGGTGCGGATGTCATGCGCTGGATTGACCCGAAGGTGGACGTGAGTCGGTTTACCAGCGTTTACGTCGAACGTAGCCAGTTGTACCCCCAACCACAAGCGACCGAGAAAATCCCGCAGAGCAGCCTTAATGGCATTACGCAGTATTACGATCAGGCCTTGAAAAATGCGTTTGCCAGGGAGCTTCCGCTGGCTACCGGCCCGGGGCCGGGAGTATTGGTTGTGCGTCCGGCCATTACGGCCGTCAGTGCCAAAACCAAGGGGCTGCGTCCCTACGAAATTATCCCGATCGCTTTGGTCGCTGCCGGCGTCAGTGCGGCGACCGGCATCCGCGACCAGGACACAAGCCTGGCCACTGAAGCCGCGTTTCTCGATGGTGGCGACAACAAGGTAGTTGCCAAAATGGTTCGCAAAGGCGCCGGTACTGATCTGGAAAACTCTTCAGAAGTCGTGCAAGCCAAAGATTTCAAGGCGGTGCTCGATATCTGGGCGCAAGACATCGTCAATTCATACAAGCAACTCAAAACGAAGTAGTGCCTGTTCGACCAACAGGTTTGTCTTGTGCAACTGCCCGCTACCTGTGAGGCGGTCAGAACAAGCAAGTGCAGCACTGTTGGTCGTTTCCCGCCAGGAGCTTTACGAGTTCGGGGATCTCCCCCTTATTGCCTGACGGTTTCGCAGAGGACGCGTAATGTATCGAAACAACCAGACACGCCGGTTTCACTTATCTGCCTTGGCTCTCGGTTTGAGTCTGTTCACTGGTAATGCCTGTGCCGGTGGAATCCTGATCTACGAAGCGGGACAGGAAGGTAACGGCCTGGCCAACGCGGGAGCCGCTGCGCTGGCGACAGACCCCAGCGTACTGATGAGCAACCCGGCAGGTCTCACGGAATTGTCGGGCACCCAGATCAGCGCCAATGCGCAGGTCATTCTTGGCGATCTCAGCTTCTCTCGCGACAGCCACAACCAGTTTGACGGCAATGAAGGCGGGAACGCACTGCAATACTTGCCTGGGGCCAGTTTTTTTATCAGCCACCAGATTGATGAACGCTCGGCCATCGGCTTCGGCATGTACGGCAACTTCGGCCTGGCGCTGGATTACGACGATGACTGGGCTGGCCGCTATTTCAACCAGGAGGCGGCAATCATCGGGGTATCCTTCCAGCCGACGCTGGCGCACAAGTTCACCGACGACCTGTCCATCGGCATTGGCCCACGCATCATGTACGCCTATTACCGCAACGAAACAGCGATCAACAACAACCTGTTGGGGTTGCGAGACAGTCCCGATGGCCAGCTTGAATACAAGGACACCGATGTCGGTGCAGGGATTAACTTCGGGTTGCTCTATCGACTGAGCGAACGCACACAGATTGGTCTTGCTTATACCAGCAAGATCGACCTGGAGTTCAAAGACAGCCCCAGCGTGCGCAAGGTCGACAACCCGATCATCAACGCCGCATTGCGTCGTCTGGATGTCGACTCTCTGGAGCTGGACATGTCGGTGCCACAGACTGTGCTGCTGAGCATCGCGCACGATCTCGACCCGCAATGGAAGTTGCTGGGCAGCCTCGGCTGGCAGGACTGGAGCGAGTTTGGCGACATTGGTGTAGAGGTCGACGCCAATGCCGCCGACGTCAACCGTACCGCCGATCGCCAATACAAAGACACCTGGCATGCCTCCCTCGGGGCGCAATACCAAGCGAGCTCAAAGCTGCGCTGGAGCATGGGCCTTGGCTACGACAGTTCAGCGGTGGACGACAAGGATCGCACCGTCGACAACCCCATGGGGGACGCCTGGCGCCTGGCCACCGGGATCAACTACAAGGTCGATGAGGGACTGGACCTGCATGCGGCCTACACCCTGGTCTGGATGGGTGACATGGACGTCGAACAAACCAAATCACGCTCGGGAGACACACTGTCAGGCACCTATCGCAATTCGGCCCTGCACATCATTGGCGGTGGAGCCACCTGGCGCTTCTGACATCCCGGACGCTCTAACCCGGGGCTAGAGCGTGGGCACATCGTCCGATCATCGCTGAAAAATCTGGAAATACCGAGGAAAAGTCCTACGCTGAACCTGTCCCCAATAGTGGGGAGGGTGTCAATGGATGAGTTCACCCTGTCTTGAGGGATTTAGTATGCAAGAGTCGCGGCGTGGTTTTTCCAGCTCTCATTTGCGTCCGCAAAGTCAGGCGCTCGCACTGGAGCCCCGAATTCTGTTCGACGGCGCAGCGGCTTCTGCTGCCGTGGATCAGCATCAGAATGATCCGGCCGGTACCCCGCCTGCCCCGGCCGCAGTCGATGTTCCCCATGCCACGCCAAACGAGGGCCATCCGGCCACTGAACCGGCGCCGTCAGCTGCTCGAACGCTACTGGTGCTCGACAGCCGCATCGAAAACCGAGAGCAGTTGGTCGCCCAGTTGCCTGGTAACGTCACCGCCATCGTGGTCAATCCGGGCGAAGACGGCCTGGCAGCGATCTCCGCGGCGCTGGCGCAACTGGGCAAGGTCGATTCGATCCAGGTCATGTCCCATGGTGCCGCAGGGCAATTCACCCTTGGCAACCGCACCGTCACCGCCGATAACGTCGCCCAGCTCGGGCAGACCCTCGAACAATGGCGCAACAACCTGACCCAGGGCGCGGATATCCAGCTCTATGGCTGCGACGTCGGCGCCGGGGCGGCCGGTAAAACCCTGGTCGCCGAACTGGCGCGCTGGACCGGCGCCGACGTGGCCGCTTCCAGCAATGACACCGGCAACACCCGCGCCGGTGGCGACTGGACCCTGGAAACCCGGGTCGGCGACATCGACAAGAGCACCGCCATCAGCAGCTTCGCCATGGCCGGCTTCGACGGCCTGCTCGCCGACGCCGCACCAACCACCACCTTGCCCACCGCTGGCAGCGACGTACTGCTGGGCGATAACTTCAGCTTCACCGTGGATTTCAGCAACACCTCCACCCAGACCGGTTTCGCGCCCTTCATCAACCTTGCGATCCCGACCACCGGCAAGGACGGCGACGACGGAGTGAACTTCATCTCCGCCACTTACCTGGGACAGAACCTGATCTCCCACCTGGTGACCTTCGATGCGTCCGGCAACGCCACCCATCCTTTGGCAAAGGACGCCAACGGCAACTTCCTGATCATCAACGCATCGACCTACGGCATGCGCCCTGGCGATCAACTGGTGGTCATTGAACTGCCGTTTGCCAGCGTCACCAACCAGCAACCGGTGATTTCGGTGCAGATCAACGCCAGCCTGAGCAACCTGGCCGACACCAGTTTCTCCGACGGCAGCCCCGACCTGAGCCTGCGCGCCAGCGGCGGCTTCCAGTTCGGCAACGATGCCCTGGATAACCCGCTCAACGATCCGAGCCTGATCCAGGCCGGTACCGCTGCGTTCGTGGTGCATCCGACCATCATTACCTTCAATGAAACCCTCAACACTCCCGAGGGCGAAACCGCAACCGGCCCCAACTTTGGCCGCACCCTGACGCTGACCGCGACGCCGGCCCCGGGCCAAACTCTGTCGAACGTGGTGATTACCCAGCCGCTGCCGGACAACGTGCAAGTCACCGCGATTACCCCCGCCGCCGGCGGACGCTTGACCTCGATCACTCTGCACGACGGCAGGGTAGTGACCAACTCGACGGAAATCGCCGCGCTGATTGCCGCCGACAATGTCTACATCAACTCCTTCACCGTGGAATACGCCAGCCTCACGGGCAAGACCGATACCTTGGTGGCGTTTTATGTGCCGGAAGTCGATGCCAATGGTGCACCGGTCATCAACCCGGTCACCGGCGATGCGGTCACCATCACCCTCGGCGCCCCGACCGGCAGCGGTCAATGGGTGCCGCTGGACTCCCGGGACGTCACGGCACCAAACACCACCATCGACTTCAGCGGCACTGGGCGCCCCACCGAGTTCATCGCCAAATCCATCACCCTGCTCAAGACCGCGACGCTGCAGACCGACATCGGCCACAGCGGCATCACACCCGGCGATACGTTGCAGTACAACCTCGACCTGGCGATTTCCGACTACTTCGCCTTCGGCAAGGACTTCTTCAACGAAGGCCAACTGATCGTGCGCGACCAGCTCAGCGACGGCCAGGCCCTGAGCGGCACGCCGACCATGACCGTCACCATCAACGGCGTCGCGCAGACCATCACGCTCGTCACTACGGTGGTCAATAATGCCGACGGCAGCACCTCAATGGCCTTCGATATCGGCCAGTCCCTGCGCAATGCCTTTTTCAATGTGCGCGGCTGGCTCAACGGCGACCTGGCCTTCGATGACCGCATCGAAGGCGCGGTGTTGGCGGTGCTCAGTTATTCGGCCATCGTCGGCCAGACCTACAAGCCGCCCTCGGGCAACCCGCAGCCGGACATCAACGAAGGCGACGAACTGGGTAACTCGGCGGTGGTCGACGGCACCCTGCTGCAAGACCCGTTCAACCTCACCGGCCAGAGCGAAACCGACACCTCCGCCACCACCAGCGTGATCCCCACCAGCACCGTGGACATCAACCTGGTCGAAGTGAACAACGGCACGCCGCCGGCCACCGGGGAATTGCGCCCCGGCGATGAAGTGACCTTCGAGCTCAGCTACGACCTGGTCACCGGGGACTATGAACAGTTCAAGCTCACCGCTTACCTGCCGCTGCCGCTGTTCGACGTCACTGGCATCGCCTGGACCGTGGGCAGTGATGTCGGCCAGTGGCAAATCGGCCCCGGCAATACCAATGCCGGCGGCGTGGTCAGTGTGACCAGCGGCGTCGGCAACTCGCTGGTGTTCGATTTCGGCAGCTTTGCCACCCAGGACACCGCGGGCAGCCGCATCGTCATCCGTTTCAGCGTGCGAGTGGGCGATCAGCCGTTCGCCGACCAGCGCTCCCTCGACGTGCTCGCGCAATCGACCCAGCAAACCACCCTCACCGACCGCACGCTAATTTCCTCGGATGTGGTGGCCATTGTGTCGGTGGCCGAGCCTGTGCTGAACATCAAGCACGGCGTGGTCTCCGGTACCAATGGCAGCGTCAGCAACACCACCGGCAGCTGGAACCCACCGGGCAGCACCGGAGTGCCCTTCAATGGCAGCGTCACTGATCTGGCGGCCGTAGACGGCAATATCGTCAACATCGACGGTGGCGACAGCCTGCGCTTGGTCACGGCGCTGGAAAACACCGGCGGCGGCGGCGCGTACGACGTCACCACCAGCATCACCCTGCCCACCGGCCTGAGCTTTGTCGGCGGCAGCCTGGCGGCGGCCAACCTGCAGATTTACCGGGGCGACGGCACGTTACTGGTGCTGGGCACCGATTACAGCGTGACCGGCAACCAAATCACCTTCCTCGACGCCGGCGGCCAGGCCACTCTCCTCGCTGGGCGCAACGGCACCGCAGCCGATACCAGCGGCACCAATCTGGTCGTGATCAGCTATGACGTGCTGGTCAGCAGCACCATTGAAGCCAGCCGTACCCTGCAATCGAATGCGACCCTGAGCAATTACGCCAGCGTCAACGGCGGCAGCGACTTCACCCCGACCGACCTTAGCGACCTGGCCAACCAGCAGGTCGCGGCGCCGGTCATCAGCAAGGTCTTCGCCGACGGCAGCCTCGACAACGGCGATTCCAGTGCCAGCCACACCACCGGCAGCGACCTGGTGATCGGCGAAAGCATGCGCTACGACATCGTCGTGACACTGCCCGAAGGCAGCACGCAGAACCTGCGCATTGATGACCTGATTCCACCGGGCATGCGCCTGGACACCAGCTTCAACGGCGGCCTGGGTTACCAGATCATCACCACCCGCGCCGGCAGTGGCGCCCTGGGTGCCGACTTTGCCGGCAGCGTGGTGATCGGTGCGTTCAACGGCACCGCAGTCGATGGCGCCGATGCGCGCTGGACCTTCAGTGTTTCCAGTGTGTCGGCGGACAACCAGACCGGTAACAACACCTTCGTGATCCGCCTGCAGCTGGTAGCCAACAACGTCATCGGCAACCAGGCCAACCTGTCCCTGCAAAACAGCGCGCAGTTGGTCTTCTCCGACCCGGACAGCGACACGCCCAATGGCGCCGTTGCCGTGGACCGCACCGTCGCACTTAGCGGCGGCCAGCCCACCGTGATCATCCGTGAGCCGACGCTGCAGGTCTCCCAGATATTGACGTCCACTGCCGGCGTCGGCGGCTACGACCAGGGTGACACGGTCAGTTTTACCATCACCATCAGCAACGGTGCCGGTGGCAGCGACTTCAACGCCTTCGACATCAGTTTCCTCGACAATCTGCCGACCCAGCTCGACAACGTGACCCTGGTCGGCGTGTTCTATCAGAACGGTGCAACCAATAACGGTGGCGTCGACTTCGAACTGGTCGGTGGCCAGTTGCGCACCGTCAACGGTGCCAACATCGACATCGCCAAGGGTGGCAGCATCGTGCTGAGCCTGACCGGGGTGGTGAATGCCTCGGCGGCCGCGCAGTCGAATTTCGCCAACGTCGCCACCGTGCAATGGACCAGCCTCGACGGCCCGCAGGCCGGCGAGCGTACCGGGGTCGATGGCCCGCTCAACGGCGGCACGCTCAATGACTATCGCAACATATCCACGCTGATCGTCCCGGTGGCCCAGGCCATTGAGATCTCGCGGGTCGGTGGCCTGCCCGACACCGCCGCACCGGCGCCGACCACCGCCCCTACCGAGCAGGTGACCATCGGCGAAGTGATCCGCTACCGCGTGGTGGTGCTGGTGCCTGAGGGCAACAACCCCAACTATCAGATCCAGATCACCCTGGCCAACGGCCTGGAGTTCATCTCCCCCGATGCGCTGGTCAACGCCTTACGCATCGCCTTCATTTCCAACGGCGGCCTGGTCAGCGATGCCAACCTGATCGTAGGTGGTACCCTCGACATCAATGGCAACGAGAACAGCCCGGAAGCGCTGCCGATTACCCCCGACCTCTCGGGCCTGGCGCCCCAGGGTGTGTTCGACCCCAGCCGGGTCACGGTCGTCACCAATGCCGACGGCAGCCAGATGGTGACGTTCAACCTCGGCAACGTGGTCAATGGCAACGGCAACGATGACGACCTGGAAGGCATCTCCCTGGAGTTCAACGTACGGGTCACCAACACCGCCAGCAACATCGCCGGTGCGCAATTGGCCGTCTCCGCCCACGAGATCGTCGACGGCGCGGGCCGCGCCAACAGCGACACGGTGCTGGAGCGTATCGTCGAGCCGAGTTTCAGCGGCCTGGACAAACAGATCGTCGCCTTCGACCCGAACCCCAGTGGCACCAGCGGCAGTGCCACGGTGCAACTGAGTTTCACCCAGAACGGCGGCCTGCCAGCCTTCGACGCGCAAGTCAGCGACAGCTTCGCCGGCGGCACCAACTACAGCCTGGTCAGCGTCACCATCAACGGCACCACCTATGGCCCGGGCAACCTGCCCGCTGGCGTGACGTTCAGCACCACGGGCGGTGTGAGCGTGAATTTCGATCAACTGGACGTTGGCGCACAGATTCAGGTGCGCTACCAGGTCACCCTGCCCAACGCGGCCATCGTCGCCAGCAGCAATGCGACCCTGACCTGGAGCAGCCTGCCTGAAGACTTCACCAGCTGGGGCGGCAACTTTGTCGGCGTCGACGGTACCGTCAATGGCGAGCGCACCGGCAGCACCGTCGGGCCGAACCAGTACATCCTGCGCGACAACGCCGGGCTCGGCGTCATCACCGGGACCCTGTGGAACGACACCGCCTCACCCACCGCTAGCACCATCCCCGACGGCGCCGGCCTGGCCGGCCAGACCGTGACCCTGACTTGGGCCGGGCTCGACGGCAACCTGGCCACCACCGCCGACAACCTGCAGTTCACCACCGTCACCGACGCCAACGGCCAATACCACTTTGGCGTGCTGCCCCTGGGCGTGTTCCGCATCGACGTGCCGCCCGGCCTGGTCAGCTACCCGCAGCCACTGGGGGATTTGCGTGTACGGGTCGACACCGATGCCGGGACCCTCGGCCAGATCACCATCAGCCTGGGCGATGCCGCCACGCAAAGTGCCGATGCCGGTTACGTCGAACAGAACGACGCCCCGGTCAATACCCTGCCCGGCCCCCAGCGCGGCCAGGAAGATGTGGCGTTGGGCATCGCTGGCATCAGCGTGGCGGACATCGATGTCGACCGCGACCCGAACGTCAACGACCGCAATGTCACGGTGACCTTGCAGGTGCTCCATGGCACGTTGTTCCTCGGCGCCACGGTGCCCGGCGTCACCGTCGGCGGCGCCAATACCGCGACCCTGACCCTCAGTGGCACCCTGGCCAACGTCAATACCGCGCTGGCCGGTCTGTTCTACCTGGGCAACGCGAACTTCAACGGCACCGATACCCTGACGGTCACCAGCAACGACCAGGGCAACTATGGCGATGCCGATGGCGACGGCTCTCCGGGCGGCGCAGGCGATGCCCTGAGCGATACCGACGCCCTGCAGATCATCCTCGACCCGGTCAATGACGCACCCGTGGCGGTCAACGACGTCGCCACCGCCCTCGAAGCCGGCGGCACCAACAACAACGTGATCGGTATCGACCCGCGGGGCAACCTGCTGGCCAACGACACCGACGTCGATATCACCACCAACGCCGACCAGTTGCGTGTGGTCTCGGTAGGTCCCGGTGCCGGCATCCAGACGCCCGTCACCGGCGTGGTGGTGATCAACGGCCTGTATGGGCAACTGCTGGTGGGCAGCAACGGCTCCTATGAATACGTGGTCGATAACAACAATGCCACGGTGCAGGCCCTGCGCCTGACCGGGCAGACCCTGCAGGACAGTTTCAACTACGTCCTCGGCGACCTCGCTGGCGACACTTCGACGGCCACCCTGACCGTGACCATCCAGGGCGCCAACGACACCCCGGTCGGCGTGGATGAAGATGGCGTCGCGGTCGAAGCCGGTGGCGTTGCCAATGGCACTCCGGGCCAGAATGCCATCGGTAACGTATTGACCAACGACACCGACGTCGACAGCGTTGCCAACGGCGAAACCCGCACGGTGACGGGCATCCGGCCCGTCGCCGAGGCCGCATCGGGTGCATTTCTGCCAGTGACCGCGGGCACCCCGAGTATCGGCCTGTATGGAACCCTGACCATCAATCCCGACGGCACCTACAGCTACGCAGTCGATAACAACAACTTGACGGTGCAGCGCCTGAGTCCGGGCCAGCAGTTGGTCGAGTTTTTCAGCTACAGGGTCACCGATGCCGGCGGCCTCGACGACGTGGCGCAGTTGCGCATCGTCATCCAGGGCGCCAACGACAACCCGGTGGCCAGTGACGACGCCGCCGAAGCTCAAGCAGCCCCAACCAACGGCACAACGCCGGAAAGCAACCCGACCGGCAACGTCATCCTGTTCCCTAGCCGGCCCGGCACCATCGACCAGGCCGGTGGCAACGGCATCGACCAGGACATCGACTCGGCGGACCGCCCCAATACCCAGCTGCGGGTGGATGGCGTCATCAACAAGAGCGAAGCCACCTACAACCCGGCCATCGATGTATTGAGCGGCGTCACTGCAGGCACCACCGAGGCCAACGGCACTGTGGTGACCGGCCTCTACGGCACCTTGCGCATCGGCGCCGACGGTTCGTATTTCTACGATGTCGACAGCACCAACACCCTTGTCCAGGGACTGCAGGCGGGACAAACCCTCAACGAAGTCTTCACCTACCGCATCACCGACACCAACGGCCTGACCGACACCGCGCAGCTGGTCATCACCGTGCACGGGGTCAACGATCCACCCGTTGCGCAACGGGTGGTGGGCCTGGCGACGGAAGCCGGCGGCATCGATAACGGCACGCCGGGAGTCGACCCTTCCGGCGATGTCCTGGTCAATGCCACCGACCCGGATGGCGATCCGTTGACAGTCACCCTGATCCAGCCCGGCGGCACCGGTGACGGCGGCACGCCGATCGCGGTCGACATCGGTGGCACGGTGCTCGCAGGCCTGTACGGGACGCTGACGATTTTCCCGGACGGCAGCTACAGCTACGCACTCGACAACCTCAATGCGGACGTGCAGGCACTGCGCACCGGCAGCGATCTGCTGCTGGAGCGCTTCACCTTCACCATCAGCGACAGCGTCGGGCCGGTGCCGGAAACCGACTCGGCGGAAATCATCGTCCTGATCCGTGGCCGCAATGACACCCCGGTCGCCGGCGATGACGCCTCCGTCGCCATCGAGGCCGGCGGCCTGAACAACAACCGCCCGGGCCAGGACCCGATCGGCAATGTGTTGACCAACGATACCGACGTCGACGGTGGCGAAGTACCCGCCGACCTGCCGAACCATGACTATGGCGAGACCCAGGCCGTTTCCAGCATACGCACCGGCGGCGAATTCGCCACCGGCACGGCGGGCACCCTGGGCAGCGAATTGCGCGGTACTTATGGCTGGCTGACGATCAACGCCGACGGCAGCTATAACTACCGGCTCGACAACAACATGGCCGAGGTCCAGGCCCTGCGCTTCGGCGAGACCCTGGCCGACCTGTTCAGCTACACGGTGATCGATGCCAGTGGCGCCGAGGACCGTGCGAGCCTGAGCATCACCATCGTCGGGCGCGACGACACGCCCGTGGCCCGCCCCGACATCAACCTGGCCACCGAGGCCGGCGGCCTGAACAACGACCGGCCAGGGCTCAACCCAAGCGGCAACGTGCTCAACAATGACACCGACGTCGATGGCAACGGCGAGACCCTGAGCGTCATCGAGTTCAACCAGGGCACCACGTTCGGCACCTTCGGCGGCGGCCTCAGGGGGCAGTTCGGCACCCTGCTGCTCAATCCCGATGGCAGCTACACCTACGTGGTCGACAACGACAACCTGCGCGTGCAGGCCTTGCGCACACCGCTCAATACCCTGACGGAGACCTTCACCTACCGCATCCGCGACCTGTTCGGCGCCACCAACAACGCCACCCTGACCATCGTCATAGTCGGTGCCAACGACAACCCCCTGGCCCAGGACGACAGCACCTTGGCCGTGGAGGCTGGCGGCACCTTCAATGGCACGCCAGGCGTCAATCCTGGCGGCAACGTACTGAGCAACGACCGTGACATCGACAGCGGCGACACCAAGACTGTCACCGACATCCGCACGGGCAGCGAAGCCGCCGGCGGCACCTTCACCACCCTGGGCGCCACCCAGAGTCTCAGTGGCCTGTACGGCACCCTGACGATCAATGCCGACGGCACCTACAGTTATGCGGTCGATAACAACCTGGCGGCGGTACAGGCACTCAAGGTCGGTGATTCCCTGGTGGAAACCTTCACCTACCGGATGCGCGACACCGCAGGCGCCACGGACATCGCCCAACTGAGCATCCGCATCGACGGTGCCTGGGATGCTCCGGTAGCGAATGACGATGTGGCCCTCGCAGTGGCCGACAACGGTAAGGGCAACGCCATCAACCCAACCCGCAACGTGTTGCCCAACGATACCGACGTCGACCAGGGCGACAGTCTTGTCGTCACCGGAATCCGCTTCGGTACCGAAGCGGCGGGCGGCAGCCTGACGCTGGTCAACGCCGGTACCGACAACACCAACGGCACCCTGGTCAACGGGCTGTTCGGCCAGTTGATCATCGGCGCCGACGGCAACTACACCTACATCGTCGACTCCAACAACCCCACTGTACTGGCGCTTGGGCCGCTGCAGTTCCTCAACGAACGCTTCACCTACCAGGTCACCGACCGTGGCGGGCAAACCGACCTGGCGGAAATCCATATCATCATCCGTGGGCGCAACTCGGCACCGGTGGCCAATGGCGATGCGGGCACGGCGGTCGAAGCCGGTGGCCTCAACAACAGCCAGCCGGGCATCGACCCGAGCGGCAATGTGATCAGCAATGACACCGATGTCGAAGACGATGCCCTCAGCGTGAGCGAGATTCGCACCGGCGGCATCACCGGGACCGGCACCAGCGGCGCCCTCGGCAGCACACTGCGCGGGCTTTACGGCGATCTGGTGCTCAATGCCGACGGCAGCTGGCATTACACGGTCGACAACAACCTGGCGGTGGTCCAGGCGCTGCGCCAGAGCGGCCAGACCCTGACCGATGTGTTCAGCTACACCCTGTCCGACTTCTTCGGCGCCACCAGCGTCGCCGAGCTGCGCATCACCGTCGACGGCAGCAATGACACGCCCATCGCCCAGGACGACCAATCCACCGCCATCGAGGCCGGCGGCGTAGCCAACGGCACGCCGGGCAGCAACGCCACGGGCAATGTGCTGGGTAACGACAGCGATGTCGACAGCGTGGCCAATGGCGAAAGCAAACAGGTGCAGTCCGTCACCGGCGAGAACGGCCAGACCGCCAGCGCAGGGCAAGTGTTGACCGGTCGCTTCGGGCAACTGATCCTCAATTCCGACGGCAGCTACACCTACCTGATCGACAACAGCAATCCTATTGTCCAGGCTTTGCGCACAGCAGGCGAAACCCTCAGCGAAACCTTCACCTACTGCGTGCGCGACACCGCCGGCGCCACCTCGGATGCGCGCCTGACCGTGGTCATCCAGGGCGCCAACGACAACCCGGTGGCGCAAAACGACAGCGCCACCGCCAGTGACCAGGTCCCTGCACCGCAAACCAGCGGCAATGTCCTGCCCAATGACAGCGACGTGGATGGCAACGATCACCTGCAAGTGGTTGGCATCCGCACCGGCGCCGAGGACGGCAGCGGTACGGCGGGCGTGATCGGCCAGCCGATCCGTGGCCTCTACGGGACCCTGGTGCTCAATGCCGATGGCAGCTACACCTACACCATCGACCAGAGCAACCCGCAGGTGCTCGCCGCCGCCGGCCTGGGCCAGGTGCTGCGGGATGTGTTCACCTACACCATCAGTGACATCAACGGCGCCACCGACCAGGCCGAACTGGTGATCCTTCTGGACGTCGCCACGCCGTTCATTCCGGCACCCCAGGGTAATTTCTTCGACCGTGATACGGGCAACCGCAACGGCAGCCTGCTGCTGCCGGATCCGGTGCCGGCGATTTTCGTCACCCCGGTGGTCGAACGCGCCGCCCTGGCCCTGGAACTGTCGACCTGGAACGCCGATGGCAGCAATTTGCGCCTGGCCTCCAACGGCGAATTCCTCAGCGAATCCCTCGGCAATGGCCTGGGTCTGGTGCCGGGCCAATACGTTGCGGATGCGGTGCGCCAGAGCAGGCTCGATGCCGAAATGGAAATGACCTGGATACTCGGCCGCCACGGCCGCATCGGCCTAAGTGCCGACGGCCTGCTCAGCGATCCGTCGCTGTTCGCCATTGATCCAGCGGAACTGACCCGTGGCCCGGCGCAGACGGAGCAGCATCAGGAGCCGCGTCAGGAGCAACGCCCGGCCCGAGGATTCAGTGCACAGCTGCGCAACGCCGCCCAACGCCTGCGTCCCGACAGCCGGGGTAATTGAAGTGTTCGAACAGAATCGATACGAAGAGCATAAAGGATTGAACATGCCAAAAAACTCGAACCGGTTTATCAGCACTGCCATCGCCTCTGCCATGCTGCTCAGTGCCTGTTCGTCGCTGGAGCCCAAGCCCGCCACTGACGAAGAGAACCGCCAGCGGATGATCGCCGACCAGACGCGCATGTATTCCGGCCAGGAACCGGTGACCGCGCCGATCACCTTTTACGATGCGGCAGCCCGGGCGTTGAAATACAACCTCGACTACCGCCTCAAGCTGATGGAAAGCGCCCTCGCGTCGGACCTGCGCGACGTCTCCAGCCATGAAATGCTGCCTCGCCTGGTGGCCTCGGCCGGTTATGCCGGACGCAACAATGACTCCGGCGGTACCTCGATCGGCATCGAAGACCGTCAGGTCAGCTTGCGTGCATCCACCTCCGAAGAGCGCTATCGCGAGTTGTATGGCCTTGGCATGAGCTGGAGCCTGCTGGACTTCGGCGTGGCCTACTACCGCACCCAGCAGAAGTCCGACCAGATCCTCATGGCCGAGGAACGCCGGCGCAAAGTCGCGCAGAACGTCCTGCAGGATGTGCGCAACGCCTACTGGCGCGCCTTGGGCGCCCAGCGCCTGCTACCGGAAGTGGACAAGCTGCTGATGCGCACCCACACCGCCCTGACTTCGGCCCGGGAAGCCGAGACCCGTGGCCTGTTGCCGCGCCAGGAAATCCTCGCCTACCAGCGCGCCCTGCTGGACTCGATCTACCTGTTGACCGTGCGCCGCCAGGACCTGGAGTTCGCCCAGGCCGAGCTGTCCGCGCTGATGTCGCTGCCACCAGGGGCGAAAATGGTCCTCGCCGACATGCCGGACCCGCCATTGCCGGAGGTGCGCCAGAGCATGGCGCAGCTGGAGCAGCTGTCGCTCGAACATCGCCCGGAAATCATGGAAGAGTGGTACCGCAAGCGGGTCAACCAGAAAGACCTGGACATCGCCAAGGCGCAGCTGTGGCCCAACGTCAGCGTCGATTTCGGCTACCGCTACGACTCCAACAAATACCTGTACAACAACGACTGGAACGCCACCGGCCTGCAAGTCTCGATGAACCTGCTGCGCCTGTTGCAACTGCCGTCGCTCAATGCCGCCCAGAAGTCCCAGAGCGAAACCGACGATACCCGCCGCGTGGCGCTATCCATGGCGATCCTCACCCAGGTGCGGGTCGGCACCCTGCGTTATCAACTGGCGCGCCAGGAAGTCGAGTTCACCGAAGACAGCCTGCGGGTCGATCGCAGCCTGCTCGACTATGCCACTGCGGCCAAGACCGGCGCGCTGGGTTCCGAGCTTGAAGTGATTCGCTCCGAAGGTCGTTACCTGCTCTCGCGTTATCAGCGCGAAGCGGCGTTCTCCAGTGCCCAGGCGGCATGGGGTCGCTTGTACAACTCGGTCGGCCTGGACGTGCTGCCCACTGAAATCGAAAAACACGACGTCAAGACCCTGGCCCGGGAAATCCAGCGCACCTTGAACGAACAAGAACAGCAACGCCTGCTCATCTCTCAGCAAGGAACGCCGAATGCGCAAAACCGCCCTTGAGTCCCGTTGCGGGGCCCTGTTGTTGGCCTGCCTGATCCTGCCCGTCAACGCCGACGACACACCGTCGGCCCCTTCAATGGCCCCCTCAATGGAAGGTGCCAGTGCCATTCGCGTGCTGCTGGCCGCGGAACTGGAAACCACCCTGTCGAGCCAGATGGCCGGCACCCTCGGCGAGCTGAAGACCGGCTTCGCCGAGCATGTCGGCAAAAACGCGGTGCTGGCGCGCTTCAACTGCAACGAGGCCGAAGCCCGCAGCAAGGTCGCCGTGGCCGAACTGGCCATGGCCAAACAGAACCTCGAAGCGAAGAAGCAACTGCGCCAGCTCAATGCCGTGGGCGACATCGAAGTGTCCACGGCCAATACCGAAGTGCAGAAGGCCGAGGGTGCCCGGGCCATGGGCGTGGCACAGAGCGGTTACTGCCACGTGCTCGCGCCGTTCTCCGGGCGCATCGCCAAGGTCTACGTCAAGCCGTACCAGACCGTCACCGCCGGCACGCCCTTGTTCGACCTGGTCAGCGACGGCGCCCTGAAAGTGCGACTGAACGTACCGTCCAACCTGCTCAAATCCCTCAAGCCCGGCCTGCCGTTGCAAGTCAGCATCCATGAAACCGGGAAAACCTACCCGGCCCATGTCAGCGCCATCAACTCACGGGTCGATGCCGTGGCCCAGACCGTCGAGCTCGAAGCACGCCTCGACGAAAAATACCCCGACCTGATGGCCGGCATGAGCGGCACCGCACGGTTCAACGAGGAAACGGCGCAGCAGAAAAGTGCTCAGCCATGACCATGAACGAGCCACTGCCGCACCCTAATCTGCTGCTGCAACTCGATGCCCTGCGTGACAAGGCCATGGCGGCCGAAACCCTGCCCGCCCTGGCCTTCAGCATGGCCAACGACCTGTACCCGCTGCTGCCGTTTCATCAAGCACTGGTGTTTGCCCAACGCGATTCGTCACTGGAGCTGTTGAATGTTTCCGGTCTGGCGCGGCCCAGCGAGGATTCGCCTTACCTGGTCTGGTTGCGGCGCGCCAGTCGCTGGCTGGCGGCTCAGGTGCCCGCGGGCGAGCCGGTGTGGCTGAGCCAGGACAAGGTCAGCGCACCCGAGGAAATAGCCGAAGGCTGGAACGAGTGGTGGCCGGCGGGCTTGTGGTGCGTGCCGGTCGAGGACCGTGGCGGGCAACGTCTCGGCCTGTTGATCCTGCTGCTGGAACAGGAGCCGCCAGCGATGTTCTGGCCGCACCTCAAGGGCCTGGTCAACACCTGGGGCTACTGCTGGGCGGCGCTGAGCCGGCGCCGGCGCCTGGGTCGTTGGTGGCCCAATCGCAAGCAACTGCTGTTGGGCCTGATCGTGCTGGGCGCCCTGCTCTTGCTGCCCGTGCGGCAAACTGCCCTGGCGCCGACAGAGATCGTCTCGCGCCAGGCACAGATCATCAGCTCGCCCATCGACGGGGTGATCGAACAGATCCAGGTTCGCCCCAACCAGCCGGTGGACTCCGGCACGCCGCTGTTCGTCCTCGACGAAACAACGCTGCGCAGTCGTGCCGAGGTCCTGGGCAAGGAAGTCATGGTGGCTGACGCCGAGCTGCTCGCCGCCAGCCAGCGGGCCTTCGACAACCCCCAGAGCAAGAACGAACTGACCCTGCTCGAAGGCCGCGCACAACAACGCCGGGCGGAACTGGCGGCGGTACAGGCACAGCTCAAGCGTACCCAGGTGCTGTCACCGCGGGCCGGCGTGGCGGTGTTCAGTGATCCCAACGACTGGCTGGGAAAGCCGGTAGTGACTGGCGAGCGCATCATGCAGGTGGCCGATCCGAGCCAGCCGGCCATGTTGATCCAGCTGGCGGTGGCGGACGCCATTGCCCTGGAACCAGGGGCCGAAGTCACCCTGTTTCTCACCGCCTACCCGCTGACACCGCTCAAGGGCAAGATCCTCGAAACCAGCTATCAGGCCCGCCCCAGCGATGAAGGTGTGGTCGCCTACCGCCTGCTGGCCAGTATTGAAGGTGAGCCTGCACATGCGCGCCTCGGCCTGCACGGCACCGCCAAGCTCTATGGCGGGCGGGTGATGCTCGGTTATTACTTGCTACGCCGACCGCTGGCGACGCTGCGGGCGTGGAGTGGCTGGTGATGAACGACCCCGCAGACCTGCCCCTGCCGCCCCTGCGAGAAGACCTGCGCCTTAGCGAAGCGGCCGATGGCAGCGACGGCGAACCGGCCTGGGTCATCCAGGACACAGTGATCAACCGCTTCTACCGCATTGGCTGGCTGGAATTCGAGTGCCTGCTGCGCTGGGGCCAGTCACCACGGCAGATCAGCGAACAAATTGCCGAAGTCACAGCGCTCAAGCCTGCGGTCGAACAGGTCCTCGACTTCCGTCAATTCCTTGAACAGCACCAGTTGCTGCGCTCCGGTCCCGAAGCCCTGGAACGCTTGAAAGCCAAGGGCGAACAAGGCAGCTGGCTGAGCTGGCGCTGGTGGTTGCATCACTACCTGTTTTTCCGCATTCCACTGCTGCACCCGCAACAACCGCTGCAACGCCTGGCCGGGATGCTCGGCTGGCTGTTCCATCCGCTCACCGGTCTGCTGGTGTTGAGCCTGAGCCTGCTCGGGGTGATTCTGGTCCTGCAGCAGTGGGACGTGTTTACCCATGCGGTGGTCGAGTCGTTTTCCACCGAGGGCCTGTTCAGTTTTGCCCTGGCGCTGATCGTCGCCAAGACTCTGCATGAACTGGGGCACGCCCTGGTGGCGACGCGGCTGGGGTTGCGCGTTGGGCACATGGGCATCGCCTTCGTAGTGCTGTGGCCGATGCTCTACACCGACACCGGCGAGAGCTGGAAGCTCAGCCGTTCGCGACAACGCCTGGCCATCGCCTCGGCCGGTATCGTCACCGAACTGTCTCTGGCCGGGCTCTCGACCCTGGGCTGGGCCATCTGCGATCCGGGCGCCCTGCGCAACGCCCTGCTCTACTTGGCAACCACCAGCTGGCTGCTGTCGCTGGCCCTTAACGCCAGTCCGTTCATGCGGTTCGATGGTTATTTCATCCTCTCCGACCTGCTCGACTTCCCCAACCTGCACGAGCGCTCCTCGGCGCTGGCGCGCGTCACCTTGCGGCGCAACCTGCTGGGGTTGCAGGAGCCATGGCCGGAAACCTTTCCCACCGGGCAACGGCGGCTGCTGGTGACCTTTGCCATCGTGACCTGGCTGTATCGCCTGGTGCTGTTCCTGGGGATTGCCCTGGCGGTCTACCTGTTCTTCTTCAAACTGTTAGGGATCATTTTGTTCATGGTCGAACTGTCCTGGTTTATCGCCCTGCCGGTGGTGCGCGAACTCAGCCACTGGTGGCAACATCGCGCGAGCGTCCCGCCCCGGCGCAAAGTACTGTTTTATGCGGCACTGGCACTGTTGCTGATCAGCCTGGCAATGCCCTGGCGCAGCCAGATCGACGCCGTGGGCGTGGCCCGCGCCGAGCAACAGTTGCGGGTCTATGCGCCCTACCCGGCGCGCCTGCAATCAATCCATTCCGAAGGTTTGGTCAAGGCCGGGGAAACCCTGATGGTGCTCGATGAGCCGGACATCGCCTCACGCCTGCGCAGCAGTGAAGCCAACGCGCGCAGCTACGAAGCCCGATTGTCCGGGCTGCTGGCCGATCCCGGCGGCCTCGCTGAAGATGCGGTGACCCGCCAGCGCCTCAACGTACAATTCGAAGAAGCCCGGGCCGCCCGTTCGGAAATCGCCCGGCTCAATCTGCAAACGCCCTTCGCCGGGGTCTGGCTGGACGTCAATCCCGACTGGAAAGCCGGCCAGTGGATCGGTCGTCAGGAGCCTATGGGCATCCTGATCGATCCGCGTAGCTGGCAGGTGGATGCCTATGTCGCCCAGGATCAGGTACACCGCCTGGCTGCTGGCGATCGCGTGCGTTTCTACCCGGACGGCCAGACTACGCCGCTTGGCGGGCATGTGCTGCAGATCGGCAGCACCCGGGCCAGCCAGCTGTCTCACCGCATGCTGTCTTCGCGCTATGGCGGGCCGGTGCCGACCACGAACGCAGAACACTCGCTGATTCCCAGTGCGGCGCTGTTCCAGGTCTTGATCCAGCTCGACGAACCCTTGCCGGCCCTGCGCGAAACCCGTGGTCACCTGAAAATCGAAGGCGAGCGCCGCAGCCTGCTGGCCGACGGCGCCACCCATGTGATGGCGGTGTTCATGCGCGAAAGTGGCTTCTAGGCCAGCCCCTCAGCCGGCCACCACAAACACGATGATCGGCCCGCACACCGCCAGCAGCACGTTGGAAATCGCGTAGCAGACGGTAAAGCCGATCACCGGGGTGTTGCTGCCGGACTGTTCGATGATCTTGTTCATCGACGCCGCCTCGGTCTGCGCCCCGGCCAGGGCACCGAACAGGATCATTGGGTGCAGGCGCAGGATGTAACGACCGAAGTACAGTGCCACCAGCGGCGGCACAATTGTCACCACAGCGCCAGACAACAGCAGTGCCAGGCCCTGCTCGCGCATGGCGGCGAACGCCGCCGGGCCCGCAAGCAAACCGACGACCGCACCGAAGGCGGTCAAGCCGAACTCGGAGAACGCCCATTGCGCGGCCGGCGGCAATGCGCCGACTTCCGGGTGGCGCGAGTTATACCAGCCAATAAACAGCGCGGCGACCAACACGCCACCGCCGATGCCGAGTTCCACCGGGATCATCCCTACATGCGTGGACAACAACCCCAGCAATGAACCCAAGACCATCCCGAGCGTATGCACGGCAATATCGCTTTTGTAGTTGCTCTCACGAATCCGCCCCAAGCGCTTGGCCAGTGCCTCGACGCTGGCGGTGCGGCCAGTCAGCTTAAGCACGTCGCCCCGACGCAACACGGTATTGGGCAGCAACGGCAATTCGTAGCCCTGGCGGGTAATGGAGATGATAAAGCAGCCCAGGCGCCGCGTATTTTCCAACCGGGATTTGGCCTGGTGAATGGTCTTGCCGGCAAACTCCGGTGAAGTCAGGACAATATCGACCTCGCGGGTCGGAAACGAAAGGGATTCGGCATGGTCGATCTCCGGCCCCACCCACTGCGACAGCGGGCCAACGACTTCACGCAAGGCGTAGACTCCGACGATGTCGCCGACCTTGAGGGTCAAACCTTCATCACGCTCGATAATCAGACCATCGCGCACTACCCGTTCGATGGTCAGAGACTCGTGCATTTTTTCAAAGTCGGCAATGCTCAGTCCATTCGCGGCACTGTTGCCCGCCACCTGATGCGCGCGCACCACCATGCGCGTGTAGGGCACGGTAATGGTGTCCTCGTCCTTGGCGATGCCCAGTTCCAGCTCCAGTTCCCGCGCCGAAGCACGCAGATCCACGCCGAGCAGCTTCGGCGCAATGCTGCCGACAAACACGATCAGGCCGATGGTGCCGAACAGGTAGGTGATGGCATAGGCAATCGCCATATGGCTGTTGAGCTGCGCCTTGGCCGCGGCATCGATCGCCAGCTGATTGATCGAACTGGTGGCGGTGCCCATGATCGCCGTGTCGGTGAGCGCACCGGCACCGAGCCCGGCGGTGAAACCGGCATCGAAGTCGAATATCGCGTTCATCAACAAAATCGAGCCGAGAGCGGTTGCGCACAGCACTACGCTCAGCACCACCAGCTTCAACGTACCGCGGTTGAGACTGCCGAAGAACTCTGGCCCACTCTTGAAGCCGACGGCGTAGATGAACATCACAAAAAATACTGACTTCAAACCAGTCGGTACTTCCAGGCCGATCTGGCCGATCAACAGTCCCATCAAGAGAGCGCCCGCCACCGACCCCAGGTGAAAACTGCCGATACGAATGCGACCGATGAATACGCCCAGTGCGATGGCCAGGAACACCGCAATTTCCGGATCGGTACGCAACGCATGAAGCAGAAACTCAAGCATTGTGTGAACTCCCTTCAATGGCCGTCAAATTCCTTCGATTCTTGCGCGGGTGCGGTAAACCACTTGTCCCTCGGTACCTTTTTCTCTTCGCTGGGATCGCCCAGATAGTGCGGGGACATGATCTGCACGCTGTACTCGTTAAATACATCCTGAATATTGGCGTGCAACATGCTGAGCAACACTGCGCGCGGCCGGGGTTGACTTGGAATGGCCTGGGCCACCAGTCGATATTCGGGATAGAAGTCGGACAAAGCGGTCTGGAACACCTGGGCGGGCGGTTCTTCGAGAACACCCGGCGTGCGCCTGGCGGCTTCCAGCAGCATCGCCTCCACCTGGCGCCACGGCGTGTCATAGCCAATGGTTACCACCGTATCGACCACATAACCGGGGCCTTGCACAGCACGCGAATAGTTCTTGGTGACGGTTGCGGTAATCATCGAATTGGGCAGCGTCAACACTTCCCCCAGCCCTGTTCGGATGCGTGTTGTAAACATCCCCAATTCAGTCACCGTGCCTTCGTATTCCCCAATACGCACGAACTCCCCCGGCCGCAAGGTGCGGGTGTACGTAAGGATCAAGCCGGCTGCCGCTTGCCCGACCACACTGGAGGCACCGAGAGAAATCATCAAACCGATCAGTACCGACAAGCCTTTGAAGGCATCTGTACCGGCGCCGGGCAAATAGGGATAGGCCATGGCCAATGCGAACAGCCAGATCGCCAGCGAAGTCAGGCGCTGGGTGGGTTGCAGAGTTTCATGATTCAGCCAACTGAAAGTACCGGGCGTCGCCATGCGCCGCAAAATCCGCCGAGCAAAAGCCGTTATACCCCGGGCAATGAAGAAAATGGCCACCGCCACGCCCAGGCCTGGGATGGCCCCGACTACGCCTTGCAGCAAATAGTCGACGAGTTCCAATAAGTAGTTATTGAGGCTTTCACCCCAGGGTCGGGTATAGGGAAAGCGCGACAGGACAAACCCTAACCATTCATAGGTGAGCAGCAAAACGACGAGCCAGCGCAGCACCCCGAGCAAACGACTAACCAGCGGATAGAGGTAATTGGCATCGATCAACTGCACACGCCCGACTTTCAACGCTTGAGTGTGCCGATGCATCAAGTCAGGCAGTTTCCTCAGCAATCTACGGCGCAGATACGCCATGCCCCAGAGCAAAGCGATAAAAATACCGGTGGCAAGCGCTGTCGCCACCAAGGACCGCAGAATCAGGCGCAAGCTGCGCGCTTCGTGGGTTTCGGTTACAACCTGACGGAGTTTTTCAGCTGCCGCTTCAGCGGCCTGCTGCACCGATTCATATTCAGTTGCATCGACATCCTGGGGCGAAACGATAAAGGCACGCTTGGCGCCCAGCAGCACCAGATAACTATTCTGAATCGAATCGAGAGTAACACGCAGATCGTCAGCATCATCCAGGGCTTCATTGATTGCGGTTTTCGCCCTCTTGACCCGGGTTTCGGGGGCTTCGCCCAGCAACGTAGCGCGGAACACCATGATGCTGCGATTGGCGATTTTCAGTTCGACGGCTGGAGCATCAACCGGTTTCGGAGTGTCTTCGGCCCATAGGAGCACAGACCAGAACACTCCCAAAACAACCAACAATGTTGCGAGCAACCTGCTGCGCATGCGCCAGTTCCTTACTTCACAAAATTCAGGTCAGGGGTACGTATCGCAGCGTAGTTCAGCGTTAAATAGTTGTCAGATTTGTGCGGATGGAACGGCTCTTAATTGCTCACAGCAGCACCTTCATTTTCTCTTCAATTTTTGCATCTACTAAATTTGCACTCAATCAAAGGCCCCGTCCGCCCGTAAGTGTCCGTTTCTGGCCGTAACCGCGGTCGGTTGCAGCCCTTCGCGACAGGCAGCATTCGACCGATTCTGTTGAAAAAATCGGTCTGCCCAAACTGCCTGCTCATTGGCTGGTGAAAACGTCTTTTTTGCACGCTGCTACGTTAAATCCGAGTCCGGAAGCCTCTGCCAAAAGTAAAGATTTCAATCTCGGACGCGTGTTTTGCTGTTACGCCAGGAAACGGCGGTGCCCATCGCTGAAAAACTGCATGAGTGGATGCCCGCTTGATCTGTGTGAGACATGCTCCAAGTACGATTACCAATAAGTCTCCCCCCCAAATAAAACAAGGACGATGAATGAAACAATTCGAGATCCATCAGATCACGCACTTGCCACCGAAGATTCTGGCATTGGAAAAAGAGGCGGTTGAGGAAGGTTTCAGGTTTATCACCCGGTTGATTGACGAGTGGCACTCGGGGACGAACCGTTTCGATGCTCCCGGCGAGTGCCTTATGGTGGCGTGCTTGAACCAGCAACTGATAGGCGTCGGGGGCTTGTCCAATGATCCATATGCGGAGACCAATACGGCAAGGCTACGCAGGGTATATGTCGCAGCTGCGTCAAGAGGGCATCATGTTGGTCAAGCTTTAGTAAAAGCGCTGCTGACACATGCGGCTCTTCGCTTTCGGAGCGTGCACCTTTCTACTGATACTCCCGAGGGCGATGCGTTTTATCTGCACTGTGGTTTCATACGAACAGATATTCCTCATACTACCCATGCCATGCAGCTAGGCAACAGCTGATGTAGGCAGCCATCATATTGCTGACAACGTGTATCTGCCAGACGCTTACGATGCAGTCGACTGACTGAACCACACACCGTCAGTCATGTGAAGGTGTGTTGGCTATACACTTACATTCTGCGGGTGAACGGCATATGTCCGCTGAAATGGTCCGATCATCAACTCACCGCTACGTTGCACCTGCAAGCGCCACAGCGCGCGATTCTGGACAGGTTGAACGAGAGTGAAACAGTCGAGGTTGAGGTGCGCCAAAATGGACGGCTGATTACGCTCGGCGCCGTCGCAGAGCAGCGCGTTGACATCGCCATCAGTCCCCCTCGTGGGTCGCAGCATTGTCTCGCCAAAGATGAGGAAGATCTGCTCGCTGTATTCAACCTGCACTGTCTGCCTGAGCATTTCGCACTGCTCGACTCGGGCTACAAAACTTGGAGCGACCAGTCGACGGTCAAGCCTCCCGCGGTGATCCAGGCGTCCAGTTTCATCAAGGAGCTTGAGCGCAATGCTATATTAGAAGTGACAGGCAGTCGCTTCACACTGATGACTTACGACCAGAAGATCTATCTGACCTACGGTGTCAGCGCACCGACCGTGCGGCGTGCCGCCGGCATCGTCGCCAATGGCCTTAAAAAGCTGGAGGACTTGCTGTCTGATACGTTGCATGGCACCGAAAAGAAACGGCTCATACGTAACGCGCTGATCACCAGCTTGAAGTCCTGCGAAGAATCCAACCGGTTGGCGCACCTATTGAGTCACTGCGACGAAATACTTGAAAATGCGCAAAACAACTATGAGCTGTTCATTTCCAATTTTTCTTTCAACAACGACCTCGACAAGCTCAACGAGCAGAAACGAGAGTTCAGCGTCAAACTCAACGGACTGCTTATAGGTATCCAGGGAAAGCTGTTGGCGATACCGGTGTCTACGATCCTAGCTACGACGCAGCTAAAGGACGCGGCAGACGACAGCCATCTCAT
The DNA here is from genome assembly GCF_046042685.1 of Pseudomonas sp. PLMAX. NCBI lineage: Bacteria > Pseudomonadati > Pseudomonadota > Gammaproteobacteria > Pseudomonadales > Pseudomonadaceae > Pseudomonas > Pseudomonas sp. PLMAX. Next base: position 4,139,435 of record NZ_CP064949.1, read on the forward strand.
CATCAACTGCACGGTCATGGTGTCGTCACTGTTTTTCCTGACGATCATCGTGTGGCTCATCAAAAGCCAGATGATCGCTATTAAGGCGATCAGGTATGAAATCGTGCAGAAGGAAAAGCGCTTCCGTCAGGAGTTGCCAAAGCTATTCGCTGAAGTGACCACGATCTTCGACAGCTTGAAAGCCGATTGCAATCTGAACCTGAAAATGGCGTGGTCGCTCACCGTACTCTCCTTTGTTCTGACGGCTATCACGGGCTACGTTTTTGTGGTCAAGACGCCGGAAGTTATGCTGTTGCTGACGCCGCTTCTCGAACGGGCATCAGGGTTATTGACAAGTCTTGTAACAGGAACCGCCAAGTTGCTGGGCGGTTTTTTGCCGCGGTAGAAGCCTGCGAGCTTGCACGGTATCGTCGCTAGGCCCACGCGAGACGGCCGCCGGGCCCGGCGCCGTCATCGACCAAAATCCTTATGCTTTTGACAGTCGCCGAACGGTGTAGGGGTGTCGACTTAGCGCCACGCGGTCTTCATATCACGGCAGCCCAAGGAATTCATAACGGACTTCCTGTCCCATTCTCGTAATTGCTCTCACTCGTTTGCACTCAACCCGACCAGTGAGTGGCATGGGATTCGACCAAAGGGGCCGATCAAGTCGTCTACGAAACTAGGGGCGATTCACTCTGAATACACGGGTAGGTCACTGGGCTGGTCGCGTGCCACGCTTGTGGCAAGCCCGGCCTATTTGGATCGTGTCGGCCGGCCTTCAAGTCAACAGCCTGACGGAACTATCAGCTCCCAACTCCTCAGTGAGTTTCACTTTCTGATTGTCGAGCAAGACAATTCGAGGGGAGCGGCAAACTCCGTCGTCAACGGCTTCTTTTAAGCCATAGCGGTAGTCGCAGATCAAATGCCCTTCGGGTGTGGAATATCTTGCCAGGGCAATGGCTCGATCATCAGAACGCCACGGGGTACCGGAGAGTGCCAGAGTGAAGGCTGCGCGATTTTGTATTCGTTGCAGTATTTGCTGCCCCCAAGCGTTGCTGAGCAGCGAATCATGGCCGGCACAATGGTGGATTTCATCGAAGACAACGAGCACCCGGTAGTCATCAAGGAGCTGCCAGAATGCTTCATCTCGATATTCCATGGCTTGGTAGGTGAACGCTGCACCCACGGCACCTACGCGACCTCGAGCGTTGGACTTAGTCCACTGCTGCCCATTCACCGATGCTTCAATCAAGCTCGCTCGCCTTGATGGTCCTTGATTCAGTAAATAAACGACACTAACCATCTAGTCGAAGTCTTGACGGAGAATAGCCATCATCTGACTCGAAATTTTTGCTGTGGCCAGAAGCAGAATGCCTCGTTGGGGGTCACTCGAACGACTGAGTATTTGCTTGGTAAAAATGGCTAAAGCTACCATCTGAAAATCCCAGTGTCAGAATTGGTTCAGGGCACTGTGGATTTTACGGCAATGAGAATCCCTCGACCGCTGACACCTCTAATCGCAGCGCACCATCCAAAGTTCGTCCAGCTTGGTCGTATAAGATCGGCTCATCATCTCACGGCGCATCCCCCAGTCAGGTGATGCTGGAACACTGGCAGCCCGCAGTGTGCCCCGGCCCCACCTTCCGTTGATATTGTCCATAACCTGCATCAGCCGAACGCATTCTGCAGATTGCTTGGGGGCAAACAGATCTTCGGTAAACTCACCTGGCTGCCTCAGATCCATCAAAAGCACCTCAGCTTTGCTGTAACGGAAGCCCGGACGAAAGATTTTAGCCACTGCGTCGGTAGCCATTCGCGTCATGAGCAGAGTGTCACATGTCGGGTAAGGCAGTTCTACCATCACTCCCTGGGCGTAATGGGCCTCGCCAGGATTGAACATACCAGTGCGGATGCTCACTCGCATGCGCTTGCACATCGAACCTTGAGCTCGGAGTTTTTCCGCTGCGCGTCCAACGTAAGTGGCCACTGCCTGCTTGATCGGCTCAATCTCTACGAGGCGTTTGCCGAATGCCCGACTGCAGCAGATCTCTTGCTTTGGCTGCTCGACCTCTTCAACGTCCAAGCATGATATTCCCGCCAGTTCACGAGCGGTCTTCTCCACCACCACGCTGAATTTTTGCCGCAGCATCTTGGGATCAGCCATTGCCAAGTCCATAGCCCTCAGGATGCCCATGGATTCCAGGTGCGCTGTCATTCGCCTACCAATTCCCCAGACTTCCCTTACCGCGGTGTTACGCAAAACCCAGTCTCGCTTGAAAGAATCACGGATATCTACAACGCCTCCAGTTTGAGCCTGCAAGCGCTTAGCGGTGTGGTTGGCCAACTTGGCAAGGGTTTTAGTAAATGCTATTCCAACACCGACCGGGATGCTCGTGCACCGTAATACGCGGGACCGAAGATCACGGCCGAATGCCTCAAGGTTACCGGGCATACCACCCATGCTTAGCCAGATTTCATCGATCGAGTACCGCTCCCAGGAGTCGACTGTAGATTCCAAAATGGTCATGACGCGTTCAGACATGTCGCCATACAGGGCATAATTGCTGGAAAACGGCACGATTCCGTGCTGCCTCAGTTTGTCTCGAATCTGGAAATATGGTTCGCCCATTTTTACGAACGGTTTCGCATCGTAGGATCGAGCTATCACACACCCGTCGTTGTTCGACAGGACGACGATCGGAACCTTGGCCAGGTCCGGGCGAAACACCCGCTCGCAGCTGGCATAGAAGCTGTTGCAGTCGATAAGACCGAAGACCGGCGCTGGCTTAGACATGGCTGCGCACACTGCCGGTGATCACACCCCAGATCGACAGCTCGTCACTTTCCAGCACATAACGCGGCGGGTATTTGGGGTTCTCCGACAGCAGGATCACGTCCTTGCCGCGAATGCACAGGCGCTTGCACACCGGATCGTTGTTCAGCAAGGCAACGACGATATGGCCATGGGCCGGTTCAAGCGAGCGATCCACTACCGCCAGGTCCCCCTCGAAAATCCCGGCGCCCTGCATGCTCTCCCCGGTGATCGATACCAGGTAGACGTGCGGTGCACGGATGTTCAGCACCTCATCCAGGGAGATGTGCGCCTCGATGTGGTCCGCTGCCGGCGATGGAAAACCTGCCGGCACCTGGAACAGGCAGAGCGGCAGTTTCCGACCGCCCTGGCCGATAGGTCCTAAAATTGCAAAGCTCATGACGCACGACTTCCAATACTGTACGAATATACAGTTAACGTCCAGAAGGCCTTGCGGTCAATTTTTTTGTAGGAAAAATCTGATGGGTGGGTGAGTCAATGAGCAATCGGTGTGGTGGTTGCGGAAAGCCTTGCAAAAGTTGCGGAACACAGCACTTTCCTGCGCCCAATAAAAAACCCCGCAGACGTTAATCTGCGGGGTTTTCAATAGTGGAGGCCGAGGTCGGAATCGAACCGGCGTAGGCGGATTTGCAATCCGCTAGTGAAACGCATACCGGCTGCAGCCTGTAGCCTTTTTTAGTTCCGAAACAAAGGCAAAGCAGATGCTCTACAGACCGCGTAGAATGCGGGCTCGCCCTTGAGTTTAGGAACTGATTTTACCCCCCACCCCCGGTGTTCTGCCGACCTTCGCCCCCCACAGTTCCCCTTGCTACGCTGAAGACTCAAGGAGGATTCACGATGCCAAATGCAGACCTGCTCCCTTCCCTACTTTCAAAACTCAACGAAAACCAGCTCGCCCTCGAGGCTGCCATCATGGAGCTCACGCTTTGGATTGAGCAGCGCGGCGCTGCGGATGTCGCCGACAATGTGCGCGGCGCCCTGGTCGCAATCGATCGCAATGAAGAATTCATCAAGATGACGCTTGCGGTAATGATGACCCCCGAGTGACGGCAATCAATCGCCATGCTAGGCCCCTAGCACCCCATGCTGGGGACTGTAGCGACCCAAGCACCTGTTTTATAAGGATAATCGTCGATTCCGATGGTGGCAAAACATCCGTTCTTTTGTGCTTTTGCAAACGGAAACACGCGGCCTCCAGAGGAGGTTTTGCGCAATTGCAACGGTTCTACCGAGCGAGACATCAACGGTTCGCTCGCTTTCATCGTTTATTCTAGGGTCAGATTGTTCTCGACGTCGTTCTAGGCGATCGAAGTTCCGTCATCGAACATTTCTGAGTAGTGATGGTGTGGTGCATTTGACCCGTATTTGTAGAATCCCTCGCTATGTGAGCGCTAGCACTGGATTGCTTTTACGAAGTTCCCGCCGCTGGTCGGAATCCCAATCCATATTGGTCTCCATAACACTCAAACGCAAAAAAAACCAAAAAGTACTCTACACTAAGTAAGCATACATTTCGCTTGGAGTAGTTTTATTTATATGCCGTGGTTTTCATTATGGGCTTTTTTTCAAGAGAAGAATCCATGTGCGACGAAACAGAACCAAAAAGAGACCCTGACGCGGAAGCGATCTATTTAATCTATCGAAATTATGTAGAGCACGAAGATGAGCTGATACACCAGAGAACAACCACGCTTATTACAATCCAGTCTTTCACACTCGCAACTCTTGGAATTTGTTACCAGAAAAGATTCGAAGTGGCCGCTAACTGCTCGCAAATAAAAAATCTTTCCGACATTGGAATCGTCAATGTCGAATTCAGTGGACTCATGGTTGCACTTGCCCTCATTGGAATTATGACGAGCATCATAGCTATAGCCTCCATAAGCGCAGCAAAAGTAGCCCTCAAACAGTTGGAGGACAGCTGGGACGACATTATAAAAAACAAAAAAATTACTTATCTGCCAAAATTAACAGGTGGTGGCAACCCCAATGCAACAAAAAAAGGAATATATCTTTCACTTTACACTCCATACTTTTGCCTCACCTTCTGGTCTGCAACACTTATGACACTTTTATATTTCTTTTCTCCTCACGTTCAGTCTTGGATCGACCCTTATCTCCCCAAACTACTACTGGACATATTAGATGTTCAAAAAACATGCATACCTAAAGCCCTTTCATCTGAGACCCTACTACTGTCACTGAGCAGCTAACTTATGAGTTCCTCCCAGCCACGACGAATTGCCATCAACCTTCAAATAGGTAAGTCAAATTTTTCTTGGGCTTTAAAAGCATGAACTTTGCTGCAGCTACTATCTTCTGCCACGAGCCATTAACCTCGAAAATAGAGATGAACTCATACCGTTGAATCTCAAGGCCAGCGAGCCATTTCCCGAACTACTGCTGCATTATCGGGGCGTGGTCAGCAGGGTGAAACTGGAGTACAGCGCCTCGGTCCGATCTGCGTATCTTCAACGCGACAACGTTCGCGGCGCCCTGGACACCATCGACAAGAATGAGGAGTTCATCAAAATGACGCTCGCGGTGATGATGATCCCGGTGTGATGTGCTTGGCATTCCGTTGCCAGCATTCGCCATAAGGCCGCAACTCAATTACTGTATATACAAACAGTGCAAGGCGCGACCGTGGACCCTCTACGAAATAGAAGACACCAGCGATTGGCTCGGCAGCCCCGCTGAGCTCGAAATGTGCACCCACTATTTGTGCATGCTGGAAAACGAGGTCCAAGAACTAAACCTGCACCTTCGGAAGGCGCGAGAGGATATCTTCGGCCTGGTGCAGATGTATGACCAAGCGATCACGCAGCGCGACGACGCAATGAGTAACCTACGAGAGAGGTCAGCTCAACTGGCAAGCGCTCGAAAGGAACTGTACGACCTCGAAATCTCGGCCAGAGGTCACAAGCGCGAAGCTGATCGGCTCAAGGGAATACTGGAGGGCCTGACGCCCCGGACCAAAACGATCATTTAAGCTCGAAATGCAGTTGCAATAATTACTATGTAATGTCCAAGAAATGGCTATTATCATCCACTCGGTCATGTTCCCACGGAAGGTTTCTCATGAGTCGCTTTCTTATTGCCTGCGTCATATTTTCCTGCTCTGCTGCTCATGGCGCTGAATTAGCGACCATGACTTCTCAGTCACTCAGCCAGGATTCGACCGTTTCGATCAGCAAAACCGACCACACCCGAATCGTCGTCACGAAAAGAGATTTCGGCGCTTACATGACTTACGTGAAACGCGAATTCAACTGCACTGATTCGACGGTTCGTTACCTTGGGTCGAGCGCCACTCCCACCGGCTTCAAGGCTGAGCAGCAGGATAAATACTTTTCGAGAGTGGGTGACGCTTTTGTGCCTTCTACACTGTTGTCCGAGGTATGCAAGGATGCACCTCGGTCGCTTACCGCCTCACAGTAAACAGAAGCAGATTCAATCTCAGCCCCAGGTCTGTCAGCGCGAAATTTCCCGGACGTAGGTTTGGCACGCACGCAACGCGATCAATCCTTGGTCTCCGTCGTCAGTGATGGCGACAATTCGTTGAGCATGCGCTGGGTCAAGTTGGGCGCGTGCTCCTCCATGAACCACGCAGACGGCTTCGGTACCGGCTGGCATTGCACAACCGCCGGCTGGTTCCGTTGAGTCGAGTAGGACTGACAGCCGCAGATCAGAAGTGGCAAGGTGATCACGAAGGCGTTTCTGGTTGATTTGAGCATCGCTCAGTTCCTTGTAATGGGTTCGTTCGCTGGCCGACAGTCTCTGCTCAAGTGCGTGGCGCTTATCCTGATCGGTACGCAATTTGGCTGCGGCGGCGTTGCTAATGGTGTCTAGGTCGGACTGATGCAGTAACGCCTGTTCCGCAAGTTGCTTGCCATAGCTGTTGGCCTGCCACATCCAGGCACCACCAGCACCGATCAGCAGCGCAGCTATATAAGGAAGACGCCGGAGAAGGATGGCGTTCATTCCATCACCTTCAGCGCGGTCGAGTAGAAGGCCTGGCGCTCGGCAAGGCCATTGATTCCGCCATTGATGCGCCGGGTGATCCCTACGAAATCGCCGGCATCCGCCAGGGCATTCAGGTTCCGCGAATTCCAGAACCACGCCGCCGACTTCGCCGCCCACTCGGCTTGCTCGAGCAGTTCTGGCGTACGCAGCAGCCGGTCATCACCGAACAGCGACTTGCTGCACGCGAGATAGTTGTCGTGACCCGTAATCTGGATCAAGCCCCTGCCGCGGTACTTCTGCCCGTCACCGTCCGCCTCTGGCGTATTGCCCAGGCGCTTGGCCAGCGGGCCTGTGTCGTATTTGCTCAGGTACAGGTCGCCGCCGAACTCCTTCACGTAGCGGAACTGTCCTGACTCATGCCCGACCTGAGCAATGAACGCAGCCATGCGCAGTCGAGTGTTAATCTGGTGCCGGTCCATGGCCAGGTTCAGCGCAGACGCAAAAACGCCGGCTTGTTTACCGGCGCTCGGAAGGATCTGCAGGAGCTGTTGCGCGGTGATTGACATATCAAACTCCAATTATTAAAACTTGGCTCTCTCATTGGCGACATTGCTTAATAGCGATGATGTCCGACAGCTCAGCAAATAATCTGATATTGAAAGCACTAATGACTTGAGATCTTGTGAGACTGGAGTAATACCTGGGGGACAAAATGCTCTGATGCGTGTGCCACGCGTCAGAATCGAAACAAGCTTGTCATGACCAATTTTTGTCTGATGGATATTATCTACGTAGCAGGCATAAAAATCCCCAACACCATACAAATACATGAATGCATATTCACGATAGCAATCAATGAATGGTGCGGAAAACTCAATGCTTACTGCTTCCAATGCTTCAAGATATGATCGGCATTTTTCTTGTAACGCTTGACTTCCGCGATCGAGCGGCGGCGACACGAAAACAACTTTTATACCAGCCACTATCATGCGACTTGCTATTGCCCTAAGGTTTTCTTTGTAAGCTGAAATCGGTACATCCTGAACCACATCATTTACGAGGGCCATGACGACGCAAACAGCTGGTGCCTTATCAATGACGTCGGTTGTGATCCTTGCCAGCATCCCGCCGGAGGTGTCAGATGACACGCCTGCGTTGAAAATCTCACTTGGGGCATACCCTGCAAGGGCTCCGACCTTGAAGGCGAAACAGTCAGTTAACGTAACGCTGCCATAGTCAGTCGCTTTCGTAATGCTGTCTCCAAGAAACACTATTTTTGCCATTGAATATCACCAATATTTAGTGGAGGTGGATTTCTATATCTCGTAACCAATCGCACCAGCCGTAAATGATGGTGTACCTAAACTGCTTGTACCGGCCCACCAAACAGTCTGTGGAGTCGCGATGTCTACCTCTGCATAAATACTCCATCCATTTGAAGCAACGTTTGGCGAACCTGTGAAGTTAGCTTGACCCACACTAGAATTTTGCGGGCCGATAACGAAAGTCATAATCGAATTTGCTGTACTAGACAACATCGACATCATAAGTTTGACTTTTTTAGCGTTTGCAGGAATGGCCGCAGAAACGTTTGCCGATGATAGCGGTGCAGCAATATTGTTGATCATCGGCCGGTATGCAACAGCGACTTTTTTACCAGACACCGTACACGGAATCATTTGACTGCTAGCGTTCGTGGGAACCACTGTCAGAAGGGCGGAGGCGATATAGCCAGAAGGCATGTTCGCCCCGCCATAGACTTCCGGAACTGCCGCAGTGGCGTTTGTAGCCAATAGTGCTGATACACCTGTCGCTGGGTTGTAGATGGCATAAATGGCCACATACCCGCTAACCGGCGCAGTACCGGTGTCCATACCGCCGGCGCCGATGGTTGCCAGGTTGATGACTTTTGAGGGTCCCGACAGCAGCCAGGCAAGACCGCCGAGCGCCGACTTCACGACCACTTCATCAGCGGTGAAAGTGGCACTGGCATTTGCGGCCGTGATCGACATACGCGCATTTACGCTTGCGCCAACTGCGCCGGTGGTAATAGTACGTATGGCTTTCAGGATTTGGTCCTGCGTGCCTTTCACCGGGGTAATGCCGGCAGCAGCCAAAATGCTCACCAGCTCTTCCTGCACATCGTTCATCCAGGCTGCGGTGACAACCGTTGCGGGCACACCTCCAACCGGATCGCCTTCAGTGAATTTTTTATCAACTGTTGCGCCAGGCCCGTCTATTCTGTGCATGCTTCAATCTCCGTAAGCGAAGAGCGCAATCGTGTGCGCGGGCTTCAATTGATTTATTTTGCATTCGAGGGCGTCGTTACCCCAGGTGCGCAGCCTTTCCCCGGCAGCAGAAAGACCGGAACGAAACTCGGTGATGCTCACCTCTGGCGCCCGAATCAACCAGGTGTGGACCCAAGGGCCATTTGTTAGGAGATCACCTGCTACCGATACGCCGGCACGAAACGGTCTGAACTCCTCGATCGTCACCGTGTAGCCAAGCGATGCGGCCAGCTCAATGAAGTAGGCTGGCGACTGGCCGCCTGTACTGGTGAGCTTTGTGAGCAACCCATTGCGGCGCCCTTGCAGAGTTTCCTCGAGGACGCCCGAACATTTGTCAGGCAAGCCAGCTACGCGCTCCCAGTCAGTAAGCATTTCGGCGGACGTAGCAGGGTTCGCCTCTTGGGGCAGTACGCCAGCCCGAGCATCGACGCGTGCTAACTCTATCGACATGCCCTCAAGAAGGTCGTGTAGCGTGGTGCCCGGGTCTCGTGGGAACGCCTGACCTGGTGGTAGCAGCGCTTTCAGATGCTCCCTGTATTCAGCAGCTGTTGGCATTGCGCCTCCTACAGACTGGAAAAGGTGAGTGTCCCGAGGGTTGCCATGTGGCCTGTAGCGTGCGCAACGTCTGCTGTCGGCGTAACGATCTGGTTGTTGTCCTCTCCTGCAGCCAAGGACACAGCTTCGCGTAGACGACTGATCAGAATCGTTCCGCCTGGAGCAGAGTCGCGATCGACCAAGTCAGCCAACTCCGCTCGCACGGCGTTCTGAACAGCAGCGGTGTTCGGCGAAAGATTGATGCTCATGTTCAGTGGATCGGCAATTGGTGCCGCGACGAATACTTCAGCAGTCACCGGCCGACGCGTGGGAGCATCGATGTAGGCTTGAACCTCGGCAACCTTGGAGGGCGAAGGAATGATGGGCACGTCCTCATCGCACACGAACAACACCGTCACCGTTCCGGCGCCCATCTGAAGTGGGTACACCCAAACCCTGGTCACACCTGCCACTTCCAAGGCCCACAACTCGTAATCAGATTTGGCCCCGCCGTGCGGTGGTTGTTGAATTCGTGCGAGCAGACGGGCCAGTAGTCTTTCGTCAGACTCAACGTCGATGCCACCCACAAGCGCGCTGGATGTTGTGCCCGTGGATTGGACACCTGCGATCGGCGAAAGCAAGAAGATAGGCAAGCCTGTTCCGAAGTTGCCGAGTTCACCCGCCTCAATAGCCAAGACCGGCACAATCAGCGGACCACCACCAAACACAGCATCACCGAGCACCTTGTATTGAACGCCGTCCTGTCGCTGCACAATTGTGCCGTCAAGAATCGAAGCGCCCGCGGTTCCGGAAAGTGCGATCTGCCCGGAAGCAAAACCCGCTGTTTTGCGAATCACCTTCCAGATCGCCGCCCAGCGCTCCAGGTATTCCTTTTCGGCGGTGTCGATAATCGACTGCTTGGCGATCCAATCGAGGTAGCCATACAGCATGTGCACTGCACCGGCTTCCGACTGACCGACGATGCCGAGCAACGAGCGGCGAACCACGGCACTGTCGACGCCAGTTACTCGGCTGCTGATGTCGGTGATCACGCGGTCGATCAGCTCAGTCAGTGTTGGTCGAGCAAATGGCATCAGGCAGACCTCTTCGCGGCTTGAGCCGCCCATTCGTAATTAAATCGATAGCGAACCGGAGATCCGGTTGGCCGGAATATATCGACGAGGATCAGCATCCAGCCCTGAGCCACAAACTCGGCGGTGACCTCGACGCGCGTGGCGACCAGGTCCTCTACCATCCAGGCCAATGCCTCGCGGCAATACTGCTGGGCGCGGCCAAGGATCTGCGGCAACTGCTTTTCGCGAGCCAGCAGCCACAGCAGTGAACCGGTTTGGTCAGAAGGTGTATCGTTGGCGACATCACCCCAGTAGCCGCGCAGATCATCCTGTGGGAGCTCGACGGGGATCTGCTCGGGGCTGGCCCGGCGATCAGTGAAGAGGCTGATAATCACGGCAGTCTGCAGGCCGTCGTCGCGCGCCAGGTCGAAGCCCGACAGGAGCAATTCCCCACCGCTTTCGGTCATTACCATTGCGGCATCGGCCATCAGATAGGCACTCCTGAGTTTCCACTGCCGGCGGTAACGCCGCTGTGCTGGTGAGTGCTGCCGATGTTCTTGCCGTTGTTCGTGATGGTGCCAGTGGTTTTGACGTTGCCAATCACCTCAAGGTCGCCGTTGAGTTTGATCGTAGGGGCCTGGGCTTCGAGATGCTGAACGGCAGTGACCTTCACCATCTCACGCAGCAGCTCGATCTTGTTGCCAAGGTCGTCATAGATGGCGACCTCACCAGCCAGCAGGGGGATTCTGTACCGACGGTCATCGACCACCAGAACAATCCCTTGCTCGCGGTTGCCACCGAGGAAAGCCACGGCTACATCACCACCCAGCGGGTGACTGGTGAAGCCATAGTTCTGCATGTGCTCAAGGCCATCGCGAAGCTCGTCCTTAAGCAATTCAACCTGTACCTGCTGCCTGGGGCCTGAATCATTGACGTCCCGCAGCACGCCACGGGAGAACATCATCATTACGCGGCTGCCAATCTCGCGGAGCGCTTCCTTCATTTCGGTGGATCCTCTTCGCCAATAGCCTCGGCCCAGATATTCCGCTGGCCCTTTTTACCGGTCTTGGTTTTTTTCGATTTCTTCCCGTCTGGCGGCTCAGGGTCGAAGGCTTGCGGGCTGACGATCTCGAGCTTGGCCGTAGTTCCGCCTTCGCCTCGCTCGTAGGTAACTTGGCGAATCAGCATCCACCCATCCATGCGAAGCCAGGATGAGCGGACGTATACCAGCAAACCAGGCTCCCACAGCGCACCGCCCGGGCTTTGGCGCCAGCCATAAACCGAAACGCTGGCAGCCGCAGACTTGCCGATGCGGCTATTGGCCTCCCACGTAGCGCGATCGAGCAGGCTCGCGGATGTGCCACCGATCTCGGCGACCTGCAGCATCGGTCTATAGCGCTTGATTCCGCTGTCGGTAACGCTGCCTTGTATGTGTGCCTCAGTTTCTCCGGTGCTATCTGGGCTGTAACTCGCCTGACCTTTCACCTGGTAGCTGCTGAATCGCTGGCTATGATCGATCGTGCCGCTGGCATTGAGGATGTTTTCACCCTGCACCAGCGCAGTTGTGGCGCGCCGAACGCCAGCACGGGTAATCAACAACCCGCCAGCGCCGTCGGGCATTAACAGTGCCTTGCGCTGCCGGGCGTAGCGCTCGATCGCTTTAAAGGCTGTTTCGCCCTGTTGAAGCTTGAAGATCTGGAATGGCTCACCAACGGCTATATCCGCCTTTACCGTCACGCCGAATGGAGCCGCGAGGATCTGCGCAAACTTGAGCAGGTCGATGTTTTTCCATTCGTCCGGCGCGTGCACTGCACTGCAATCCACTAGGTCGGCAACCTTATCCCGGCCCTGCACGTTGATCGTGTGGTCGTTCGCGCTGTAGGACGGTTTGAAAATATCAACGTAGCCGATCACCATCGGAAAGCCGGCTAGCCTTACCTCGCACGCATCACCCGGGAGAATCGGCCAGGGTTCTACTTGTGCCAACGATCGGTTTCCCGCCTCCCATTTTTCGGTGAGCGTTGCCGTGAAGGCCGTGGTCGCCGCATCGATCGCACGGGTGACGCCAAGAGAAGTCCAGCCGGCATATTTCATACCGTTGACCAGCAGCTCCAAGTCATCCATCTGCGAGTACCTCGAGCTGTTGTCCGCCCATTAAAAACCCCGGATGTCGCGCTGAATTGCGCGTAGCGATGTCATCGGCGCGTCCGGCGTCGCCGTAGATCTGATAAGCCACCAGCAGGGAAGGCAGCGTTTCTCGCGGTACGTATTGAACAATCCGGGCAAGGTTTTGCTCAGGATTTGGCACAGCCTGAACCACGCTGGTACGCAAATCAGACAGTGCGACGTACACCTCATCGTTCGGAGTGACTTCGCTTTCGGCGTCTATACGGTCGACCAGATCCTCGCGGACCTTGATTGCTGCCTGGTAGCTTTCGTAAACGGTTGGAACAGGGAGTGTTTGGGTAACACCAGGCGCTGTTTGAGTTGCTCCTGTCGTTGCCGGCGCCGCCCCGATCGCCCCCGTCGCCGCCTGAGTGGAGTTCGCCGTCGTAACCACCGGGGTTTGCGTGACGACCGCCGCCTTGGCGGCCTCGGCTACAGCCACCTGGCGCACCAGTGCATTCATCGCAATTGCATTGGTGGCCTGCTGCTGGCGACTTGGCGTTGCGGTACTGCCGGTATAGGTCGTCGGCGAACGGTCAAACAAACTGGTCAGCATGCTGAAAGCGTTTATACCAAAAGCTGAACGGACCGAACCGATCAAACCTGTAATACGGCTGACCATATTCAATGGCTTCTGGACCAGACTTGAAGCGTCGGATGCTAGCCCACGCGCTTGCAGGTAAAAGTCAGACGCTGCCTTCAAGTCACCGGAGAAGCTCAAGCCAGGCGCCGCCATGTAATCACCCAGGGCTGCCAGCCCGGACGCAGCAGATTCCGCCACGTAGGAGGGAAATCCTGTGGTCAGGAAGTCAGACACAAAGCTTTTTTCCGCCGCAGCGGTGACGGTGTTGCCCTTGGCGCTGATCGCATTGACGCTATCAACGTTCGCCGACGGGTAGGCCGCCTCCCCTGCCTCCAAGAAAGTGAGAGCGATAGTGCACTTCCCACCTTCTGCCGCGGTCTCGCTGACGTTCAGGCCGCGACAAACAACATTCATTTCCCCGCGATACGGGTGAACCAATGCACCTGGTCCCGCAACTTCGCAGGCCTTGATCAGTTCGTCCCGGTTTAGGTGGTAGTCCTTGCCGAGCAGATAGCCGATGACCGAAAACTCGCGGGACTTTCGACCCAGATCTTCGGTGTACGGAGTGTCGCGCTGTGCAGTTTCGTGCACGGCTTGACGCCGACCGTGGCTGCTGTCCGCACTTTCCACAAAAAAGGCCACGCCGCGAAAAGTCGCGGCGCGGTAGGTGTCTCGCCAAGTCATGGAAAACTCCGGTTAGGGGGCCATCATTGAGTAACCGAGGTCGGTATCGAACGTCGCGCCCTGGCTGCCCTCGGTTTTAACCTTGGTGCCTGGCGGCAGGTTGTTCATGTCGACTTGTACCAGCACTTTCTGCGTTGGCTGTTCGACTGCCTGCGCCGCGGTTTGACCAACCTGAGCTGCGCGCTGGCCCAACTCATTGACTGAACGGCGAGGCCCAAGCGCTGCGTTTGGATCGGCGGCCAAGGCTGCTGCGACGTTGGTGGTTCCGGGTTCATCACCCGTCGCGTCACCCATCGAGGTGCCGTCGATACCCAGCAGCTTTTTCGCCCAGTCGGGCAGACCATTTTTTATCGCCGCAACGGCATCCGATATTTTCGAACCGAGGATTGCTCCCAGGTCCCACCCGGTCAGATATTTGATCAGCCCCCCGAAGGACTCCTGCATCAAAGTTACCGGGTTGTTCTCGTTCCAAACCTTAACAATGGCGCTGAACTTGGCCCCAATGATTGCGCCGAGGTCCCATCCCGTTAGGTATTGGACCAGCCCGTTGAAAGCCTCCATCATCAAGGTGACCGGGTTGTACTCAAGCCAGAGCTTCACAATGCCGTTGATGATGCCGTCGCTGAACGCCGCTTTCACGCCTGCCCACTTCTCGGTGAAGAACGAGACGATACCATCCCAATTTCCGTAGATGACAAACGCCGCTGCACCGATCGCGACAACCGCGCCCAGGAACCAGCCGACCGGGGTGAGCGCAATTGCTACGCCCAGGCCCTTCAAGGCGAGCGCCAGATTCAGAACACTCATCACCAGCCCGCCGCCGATGTACAAACCGAGCGTCGCGAAGATCAGATTCGCACCACCGAACACGTCACTCAGATCGCCGACAAGATCGATCAGTGGCTTGACTCCACCGTACAGATCACCGATGAAACCCGTGACCTTTTCAATGTTGCCGGGCAAATTTTTAGCAAAGCTGGTCGCGAACGCCTCGATCTGCGGTCGGTACTTGACGATGCTGTCGATCAACTTCGAACCGAGAATGTTCAGTTGCGGCACCAGCGAACTGCCTATTGAGTTGCCAACACCGCTCAGAGCGGTATGGAGCGTGTCCAGCGTGTCACCGAAGGTCTCGCCCTCGCGCACGGCGCTATCGGAGATGACGATACCCAAGCGACGAGCTTCGTCCGCCATGTCCTTGATACCCGCGCCACCGCCACGAATCAGTGGCAGCAGTTCAGTAGCACTCTTGCCGAAGATTTTCACCGCTGCTTCCGCCTGCAACGACGGGTCTTTGATCTTGGAGATTCGGTCAACGAACGTGTCGAACAAAGCATCGGTACTTTTCAGCTTGCCTGAAGAGTCTTTGATATTGATGCCCAGTCCCTTGAACATCTCCTTCAAGTCTTTCGAGCCTGCTGTCGCCTTACCGACGTTGATCTGCATTTTTTGCAGCGCACCGCCCAAGGTCTCGGCTGACGACCCCGTCAGCTTCGCCGCAAAACTCAGCTCCTGGAACCGCTCGCGGCTGATGCCCGTGCGCTCGGCGGTGTCGCCGATCGCGCCAGTGGCATCAGCGAAACCCTGGAAGAACAGATTCAAGGCAGCACCGGTGATGCCCAGTGTCGCCCCCAATCCCAGGATTTTCTTTGCACTCGAACTGACAGCCGTACCTATTTCACCAATAGCGCCACCAACACCCTTGAGGCTGTTCGCGAACACGGGCAGGCCGGTACGATCAAGTGCGCCGGACACACCGGCACTGGCCTGCCTAACCTTGGAGAAAATGCCGCGCAATGGAGCGGTGAGCTTGTCGACGGCCTTGATGACGACGTCTAGGGAGTATCCTTTGTTTGCCATCCGACCCATTCCTCAGTGCGTTCAAGCCACCAGTCCAGCTGTTCGAAATCCATTTCCATGACTTCCGTGGGCTGAACGCCCATCACCTTGACGACGACAGTCACTCCTGACTCCCACCCCCGAGGTGCTTCAGTAAAAAATCTCGGGCTTCCTGTATCAGTACCGCCTGATCATCCTCGCTGAGCTCTTCGATCATGGCAGGCGGCTGGCCAACCATCTTGGCCGCCAGGTCAATCAGGGTGGCGAAGTCCATGTCGACGCCACCGCTGCCCTTCCCGTCTGAGGTAATGCGTAGCGCGTGTCCACGCAGGTACTTCAACTTTCGGGTGACGGTGACCTCGGTGAACGTTTGCTTGCCGAACTCAGCTGGTTCGATCAACGTGATAACCTTTTCCTTTGCCATCAGCGAACTTCCTCAGCCGAAATGCCTTCGATGCGAAGAGCTATGTTGCCCTCTTCGGTGTTGCCGGTCCCTTCACCGGCGTACCAGCCTTCACGCAGCATGATGACCTTGCCGTTCGCCAGCTCCAGCGTGACGGTGGCGTCATCGAGAGTGATCAGGTCCTCGAGATTCAACTCATTACGGTCGGTGATCTCGCCTTCGATGAAAGGCACCTGCGGCACTTCCTTGTAGCCGTGAACGCGATCACTACCGATCACGGCCTCTTTCTTCGGCTTCCCGAGGTTGTAGGTGAAGTTGCCCTTGGCGAAATACATATCGCCGTTGATCTTCAAGGCGATGAGCCCACCGACGCGGTTTTTGCCTGCCATGTCTTGTCTCTCCTAGCCGCCGCCGTTAAAGGCGGAACTGAATTTTGTTGGCGACGATCCGCAGTTGATTGACCAGATCTGGAGGCAAGAGCACATCCATCCGGTTCGGGTCACTGGCATTGCGCTCGGCAATGAGGTTGGCCTTGAAGTCGTCGATGTTCTCGACCAGGCCCAAATCCTCCCACTCGCGGAACTTGGCGATGGCTTCCGCCTTCATTACGACCGGGGTGACTACAGCCTGACCAATGCCGTAACGGGTGCCGTCGTCGGCGAGTTTGTGGCGCGGGTACTTGCGCAGGACGTAGTCGCGCCAGTCGTGGCGGATGTACATCAGGGTGAACAGCGTTTCGCTGTCCAGGTAACTGATATCCGACGCGCCAGCTGCATTGGTTTTGTAGGTGGTGATCAAGCGCTCGATGAGCATCACGCCATCGGTGCTCACCTTCGTGGTCGCGATACCGTCGAACAACAGCAGGTTGCGTTCCTGGTTGGTCAGCCGATTGGCGGCTGCCGGTGGCAGGCACCACACGTAGGGGAGGTTCTGAATCGGACGAGCTGGATCAATCGCCGCGTAATAAGCAGCGATCGCCATCGTTTCAGCGGCCTTTTCGTAAGCCGGCATTGGCTCGTCGTTGGCCATCGCGATCACTAGGTGCTCGTTGTTGTGGGTTCGCCCCAAAGCACTGAGCGTACCCTGCGTACCGCGTGCGGCCGTGAAGGCATGCGCCTCAATTTCACGGCCCCAGGCAAAGCGACTATCCAGCTCTACTTTGAGCTCGGCCAACGTTGCGGCATCGGAATACGCGACGCCCCAGGCGTGGAACCACTCATCACCGATAGCAGCCAGTGCCGTGGCCAGCGAAGGGTTGCTGGTGCCACCGGCAAGCCCAGTAATGACCAGCGTCACCCCCGCAGGGAGCGCCTGGCCAGCGTAGTAATTCACGCGTGCGTTGATGCTGTTGCCAGCTTCACCTTTATGACGACTGGTGAGCGTGACCGTGCCGGTAGCGGCCGCAGCGGTAACCGGCATATCGGTGGCAGCCGTGATTGCCGCAGCGACAGCAGTGGCAATGATCGCAGCAGTATTGCCGCTGATCACGCCAACGGATACACGCCGGCCAGCGATCATCAGTTCGATAGTGCCAGAGGCTGTGGCGGTACCGGTGAATACCAGGGTACCGGTCGCTGCAACGCCGGCGGCATTATCGGCCAACGGCATGACCTGCAGCTCGGTGTAGCTATCCACAGCCAAAGCCGCACGGACCATACCGGCCAGCATCGAACCAGCACCGAACTGGGTGTCGGCTTGTGCAGCGCTGGTGATACGGATCAACGCGCCCGCAGGCGCAAGGCCGGCGACAAGTTTTTGCCCGATCAGCAGCCGGCGATAAGTCACGGCCTGGGGGCCGCTCACTGCCTGGCTGTTATCAATCTCGCTGTACACGCCTGGCTTGCGCAGGGCGCCGGGGCCCGGGATTGTGTTAAATCCGATGCTCATTGTTTGTCACCCTTGAGTTTCAGGTCCTGCACGGCAGGCTCGACGATTTCAATGTCACCGGCCGCTTCTTTGCGGACCCAGTAACTGTTCATTTCAACCAGCTTGCCTTCCACCGGCAGGGCCTCATAAGTCACCGGCTCGCGCACCAGGCAGCCGACGGCGGGTTTAACGTGCTGTTGCGTTGTCATGGGTTCAGGTCCTCGATGATCGTTTTGGCACGATCCGCAGGATTGGGTTGCGCGTTACTCAGGCTGTACTCGGTCGTGACCGTCTTCAGGTCCGGCAAGCTCTGGTTGAACAGGTCGTCAGGGTGACGATCGAAGTACTCGGCCTCGAAGATCAGGCGGCAGGCACCGGTGAGTTGCTCCGACTGATCGAGCAGCACCATGCGCGAGCGCACGTATTGCAGATCATTTGCCGTGCCGCCGAGGGTGTCGTCCATGAGCAGTAGACGTTCGACCTGCCGAGCCAGCGTATCCAGGGTGTCGTCCAGCGCTGCATTGCCTTCAGCGTGGATTTCCACCACCAGCTCGACCTTGCGCAGGTACTCGCGCGGAGCCTGGTTAAAGATCTCGCCCGCCTCATCCATCGTGTAAACGATGATTGCAGGGAGCTCGCTCTGCCATTCATTGGAAATCAACGGCGCCACGCGGCTGGCATAAACGCTAGCCCCGGCATTGGTGGCGCCCAGCAAGACCGCAACGGCCTGCTTGCGGATCAGTTCTCGTGGGTGGGCCATGTTTAAGCCTTACGGAGAAAGAGCGTCACGCCTGCAACACCATCGGCTTGCACGTCGTTGATGGTGTACAGAACGCCCCGAGCCTGGACGCGGTCCCGACTCGTTGGTTTGTTGGGCAAGTCGATCAGTCGAACGCCGAGGATCGGGTTGTTGCTCGATACCGGCGCACCTGTTTCCGGGTCAACGGAGACATGAGCGGTATCAAACACGGCTTGGGCCAGAGGCACACCGGGCGCGGCTCCATCGGTCAACCAGTACACAGCGCCCTCAGGATCGAGGGTCGCTGACGGCTCGCTGAAGGTGCGGATCGAAACGCCGAGCATGCGCTGGGCCATTGAGGCCCAGCCCATTTACACAGGCGCCGGGGCAGATACGCCGTTGAGTCGGCAGGCACCGGTCGCGCTCGGGTTGGCCGCAATCTCGGTGGCCATGCCGACCAGCACCAGGCCGGTGGCGGACACGTTGGTCAGCGCTCGGCTGGTGGTGTTCATGAACAGCAGGTCGCCCACTGCCCAGGCTTGGGCACTGGTCTTGTTCAGGCCAAACACGCCGTCAAGCTTAAGCACCACAGGCGCGCCGGCAACTTCGGTCGTGGCAGCCACACCGATAATGGCGCCGACTTTGTAGATCTCGCCCGAGGTGGTGCCTCCGGCCGGTGCAGGAACGGTGATGCAGTCACCGTGCTGGATGAAAGTCTTCATGCAAGGTCCCCTTCAGAGACAGAAACTGGATAACAAAAAGGGCGCCAAGCGGCGCCCTTTGGGGTTCAGGTCGAACTGGACTGTTATGCGCCTGGGTTCTTGTACGCGCCGCGGTAATCGATCCAGCCGGCGCCGAACACCAGACGGGCCTTGATTTCCATGCCGTCTACTTCGAAGCCTTCGCGGGTTTCGGTGAACACGCCCTGCTCGCCTTCCAGGTAGGCATATTCAAAGGTGTCGACGGCTCCCGGTGCGGCATACAGGTACCACTGGTTACCGGTGATGCGAGCATCCACAATCACGGTGAGCGAGGCGTTGCGGACATCGTTGATGTCTGCGTTCTTCGCTGGCACGTAGTTGGAGCTGGTGAACTGGTATGCCTCCAACTCTTTATCAGGACCGACAACCAGATACTCAGGCGCCAGGTTGAGGAACTCGCCCGCCTTGCTCTTCTGCTTGCGCATCGCAGCGCGAGCCGCAGCCAGGGTGGTGGTATTGATGGCGCCGCCGCTCCCTGCAACGTTGCCATGGGCCGAGTCGAAGAACGGGGTACCGTCAGTGAAGTTGGGGTTACCGAGCAGAAGTGCCCAGACCACGTTGGACTCAGTCGCAGCAGCCGCATTGCCCAATGCAGCCGGGATGCGAGTGAGCGCTCCGAGGTCATCGTTCACAATGGTTTCCCAGGTGATGGCGATGATCTTACCGAACTTGGCAACCTTGATCGGAGCCCCGTCTTCCGACAGCGTGCCGTACTTGTACTCGCCGTGTTCCTTGACCTGCTCCAGCGCAGCGATGTCGCCCAGCGCGGCGCGAGTCACGGCACGGAAGTCCGGCACAGTGGTCTGGCGGCCCAGCGGACGCCAGGTCTGTGGCGCGTTGGTGTAGGCATCACGCAGGGTGCGATTGACGGTGCTGCCCAGCAGCAGCGGAAAATCGCTGGTGGAGTGCATGCCGGCAGCGCGAACAGCCTGACGGTCGCAGCCCAATGCTGCCCTGGCCAGTTCCTGCGGGGTCATGCCGCGCGCATTACCACCGGCCATCTCGACGAACTCGCGGGCCATATCCACCAGGCGCATGCCGCGGAACTCGCGGCCGGCGTCTTCCAACTTGACGCTGACGTCGCAGCGGTGCAGCAAGGCGTTCTGCATGGCAGCGCGTTTCGCGTTCAGGACGGTTACGTCCAGGGCGCCGGTCACAACAGTCGGTTGGCTGCTGCGGGTGTTCGGCTGATCCTTGGCCTGTTTCTCGGCAACCTTGTCGATCAGCGCGATGCTGGCATCGGCAACGGAAACGCCACGTTCAACCAGATCATCGATGAAGGCTTCGTCATCCAGCTGCACCTTGCGAGCCATGGTGCGGATGTTCAGGCTGCGCTTACGCTCCGCTTCGGCAGATTCGCGGCGCAAGGTTTCGTCGGCCGCGCGTTTTGCTTCTTCCGCCGCGCGCTTCTCTTCTTCGGTCATTGCATCTTCCTCTTGGGTCGTAGGCACGGCGGCCGTTGTTCCGGTTGGCTGGTTTGCCTCCCGAACTTCAAAAATGGTGTTGAAACGCTGCCCTTTGTATTCGTCGGCAGTCTTGGCACTGCGGAACTTGCCGCCGTCATCAAAGCCGATCGGAACCAGTGAAAGCTCCATGGGCTCCCAATCGACAGCGCGATAGGTCGGCAGCTTGTCGTCGGCGCTTTCAGTCACCTCGTATCGGTGCACCGCATAGCCGACGCTGATGTTGCGAAGGATCCCGTCTTGGACGTCGCTGAAGATTTTCTCCACGTCGTCGCGCTTACTGAATCGGACCAGAGCACGACCCTCTGCCCCATCGATCCAGGCCTTCTCCACAACGCCAATCACGTCGTCGAGTTCGTAGGAGTTATGAGCGTTCAGGAATGGGGCGCCGTTGTTGAGGCGATCCAACCGGACCGCGTCCTCGCTGACCTCCAGTTCTTCCATATAACTGCCGACATCCCAGGACCAACGGCGCCCCTTTGCGCCAGTGGTCCAGGTCAGCTCGACAGTCCGCGCGTCAACGTCTACCGATCCCGCACGCACGGCGGCGCGCAGGCTGAGCATTGGTGTTTCATGCGTCTTGTTCGTCGTCGCCTGATTCGGAGTTGGCATCTTCTGGTTTCTCTTGTGTGGCTGGTGGCTGGCTCGGAGAACCGGCGGCCGCAACTCGGCGCGGGTCGCAATCCAGCACCAACCCGTACTCGTCGATCATTTCGTTTGCTTTCTGGATTTGCTCGGCGTGACGTTTTGGGTCCGTGATGCCGAGCTCTCGCAAAGCGTCGGGCCAGGTGGTCAAACCATTGCGCACGCGCGTGATGACGTTTTCCGTTTCTGCTTTTGGGTCGACCATGTCGCGGCGCGGCGGTACCCAATAGGCCTTGACGTCGTCAGTCACACCGCCAGGCAGGAGTACTTGAGCTTCCATGAACCAGCGCCAGACCTGATTGCACAGTTGTGGAATCAACATCCGCCATTGCCATACATCCACCCGCCGAGCGAAGTTCAGCCACCCCATGCGCCCGCTCGAAAAGTTGACACCCTTGAGGTCGCCCGTGAGCAATTCATATGGAACGCCCAGGCCGACAGCCATGGCGTGCAGTTGCTGCCAGGAGTACGCCGTGTAACCGTTGAATGTCGGAGGCGTGCCAAACGTTACGCTTTCTCCGAAGCCAAGTTCCTGCACCATTGCGGGCTCGACTCGATCGATCAGCGGCGGCTTTTTGCCGCCAGGCGTACCGCTGTTTTCGTCCTTGGTGACAAATGCCGCGAAGCAAGAGGCGATCTTCGCCTGCTCCATCACCGCGTCTTCCATCTCATCGAAGTTGCGCATGCGCTGGATGACCGGTGCCAGCCAGCTGTAACCGCGGGCCTGTCCTGGACGTTTGCGCAGGAAGACGTGAATCACATCTTCGGCCGGAACCCTACGCGATTGCAGAGAACCCCAGACGGCGTTCGCGCCCGGGTGCTCATCGAACAACCAATACGCGACCCGACGGCCAAGAGCGTCGAACTCAACGCCCTGAATGATTCGGTTGAGCCCGACGATGTCCGCCTTCGACTCGTCGAGGAAGTCGGCCTCCAGCACCTGAAGCTGTACTGGGACGGGAAGACCGTCGGAGCTGAAGCGACGACGCCGGCGAACCAGGCACTCACCGCTCTCGGCGACTGCCTCCATGATCATGTGCTGCAGGCCGTAGAAATTATCCAGGCCGTCGGCATCACAATCAGTTGTCTCTGCCCAGGCCTTCCACAGATCCATCAGCCGCAGTCCATCACGATCGCGTTTCGCCAACGGGAGTGGAACGATGCCGGCACCAACAGCGTTGTCGGCAATCCCCGTGATACCGCGCTCACCGAACGGATTGTTGCGGCGCTGATCGCGGGCCCGGTTGCGAAGCTTGGCCAGGGCCGGAGCGTTCTCAACGTTGGCGTCAGCACCAGTCGCACGCCAACCATCATTACGGCGACCCCCAGCGGCGCCTTCAAAACGGCGCTCGATCATCTTGAGCGCCATATCCGTTCGCGCTTTCTTCAACCGCATTTCCGAACGTTTGGCCGCGAACCCGGGGAACAGATCGTCAATCATCCCCATGTCAGTACCCCTTCGAGAATGAGGCGTAACGGCGGCCCCCGTCGTTGCGGGCGTTCAGCCCAAGCTCGGTAGCCATCAGCTTCAGGATCCGCATCATCTCGTCGAGTGAACGGTAGGTGACGCTCTTGTCGGCATAGCGGACCGACAACGCCCCTTCAGCGATGGCCGCCTGCAGGGCGTTGTATTGCTCGATCGTGTAGGCCATCAGTTTTTATTCCAGTGAGAGGATTTCTTCCGCGGCCGTTCTTCAGCGTCCGGCTCATTGCCGCCAGTGACAGCAGCAACCAGCAGATCGAGATCAAGACCGAACCGCTGCTGGCAGATGCGCAGCGCGGCGAGCGCGTACACGAAGCAGTCGAGCGCCTCGTTTCGGCGGCCGCCGCTGTCCCAGCGCATCACACGCTTACCTTTGGAGATGGCTGCCTTCTTCTTTTCGGAGGTGAGTTGCTTCACTTCCGATTCGTCGCAGATCGCGTCGTTGGCCGGAAGGTGAACCACCCCCGGCTGAGACACACCCGCTTGGGACGCAGCCGTATCGACGGGGAGCCCCATCCGGCTGTAGAGCAGCTCTTTGGCGTTGTCGGTACCGACCTCGGTGAGGAAGACCTTGTGCAACTTGTTCTTTGTGCGCGGGAAGTTCGCGATCGGCTTGCCGTAGACAGTCGCGCCACGGATTGGAACAACCCAGTGCACGCCGTGCTTGCGGCTCTCTGCATAGACCTCGTCGGCATAGTGGCCGCCGGCGTCCCAGGTCCAGCGCTCCACCTTCATGATGGTGCCGTCAGCGCGGGTGAACTGTCGGTGGAGTTCGAGCCCCACCTTGCGGCGTAGTTCTTCGCTGGCTGGGTCGCCCATCAAGATGAAGCGATGGACCAACCAGGCTTCCTCGCCGGGACCGAACGCCCATACGCGACCCTCGAAACGGTCGTCCTGCGTATCGATACCACCGACCAGGACCAGACCGAGGGCCGGTACCTGTGGGAAAACTTCGCGGCGGCCGTACAGAACTTCCGAGTCGAGCTTCTCGCCCTGGTCGTCGTCCCACGTTTCGCCGCGGGTCGTGTTGATGAAGGTGATGAGCTTGGACACATCGCCTTTGATCTTCAGCCATTCCTCGGCCAGGCTGAGCCAGGTACTCCAGGTGCTGTAGATCGCCCAGATACTGAAGCTGACCGAGCGTGGCGTGCGGATGATTTCGTTATCCGCGCCAAACCAGTCCATGCCGTCGCGGGTCCAGATACCGGTGTGCTCGCAGATCCACCGGCCAGTCTTGGACGCCTCGACCATCTCGTTGTGCCAGATGATGCAGGCAGCGTGCTCACACACGTACCAGGCTTTCTCGGCCTCACCGAGTGCGTTCTTTTCCCACTTCAGGCCGAACTCGCAATCCTTGCCGCCCCATTTGAGAGTCTGCTCCTGCCGGCAATGCGGGCAGTCAATATGGAACTTGAGCAGGTAGGGTGACTCTTCAACGGCCTTGGTGATCTGGCAGGAGCCCACTCGCTTTGGAGTGGAGCCGCGAATCGACTTCGGGTAGATCGCACCATTCAATCGCTTGTCGCCCAGGGTGATTGGCGCGCCCTCGCCTTCGACGCTTTCGTCAAAGTTCGACAGCTCGTCGTAGATCACCTCGTCGGCAGACTTTTCTCGATAGTTGCGCGAGGCCTTACCACCCCTGATCCATAGGGTTCGGCGGTTCGCGAATATCTTTTGATCGAGGGTGTTGTCGCTGTGCTTGCGGCCAAACCACGGGGCCAGGTCGCCGAGGACAGGAACGTCGCGGATCATGCCGTTGACGTGGCTTTTACTGATGTCCTCGGCGTCCGGGTCGGTCGGACTCCACATCATCACGTTGCGGCGTTTGTGCTGGATCTTGTAACCGATGTTCGCCATCAACAGCTTGGTGTAACCGATTCGCGCCGACTTGATGAAGTTGACGACGTTGATCAAGTCGTTGCCCATGCTGTTCAGGATCGCGACCTGGAACGGCTCGGTCGTCCACTTGCCCTCGTTGTAGGAGGACTCGGCAGACATATAGAAATTTGCGTCCGCCCATTCGACGGCGGTTTGCGGCGGTTCTTTGTAGAGCGCCTGGAGTCCTAGCTTGATCGACTTGCGCAGATCATTCAGCCATGGACTCAACGTACTCATCTAATAATTCCGGAAGTTGCTCGCCAAAGCTGGCCGCAATGTTTCGAGCAAGCGCGATCTCCCGCTCCACCGACTCGATGATTCGAGGGTCAACCTCTGGGTGACGTCGAGTGACGGTCTTGCCGACGGTGTCCAGTTTCGAGCCGATCTGGGCGGCGATTTTGGCAAGAGCAAATGTGGCGAATGGGACGGGGACCAGCTGCTTGTCCAGCACCAGGTTCTTCTTCTCCTGGGCTATTCGCTGTGCGGCGGTCAGACCGCGACGCTCCTCGAGCAGCTTGTACTCGATCATCGGGTCGACGCCTTCGGTTCCCTCACCTGCAGGTTGTTGTTTCCGTTGCGAATGCTCGACGCGGTTTTCGACCACGTTCTGCACGGTGTAGAACGCCTCTCGACCGCTGCGTGCGACAGGCGTAACTCCCCATTTGTCAAAGGCTTGCGGGGAAATCCCCAGGCTCGAAGCCATCTCGGATTTGTTCAACCACCCGCGCTGTTTGGTTGTTTCGTTTTTGGCCATGATTAAACAACAACCAACCGTGGGAAAAAGGTCATACATATTTGGCGCGCGGGGCCCGAATTACCCGCAAGAGGCTGGGGGCCTGGGAAGGACCCAAAGGGGGGCCCCCCTGCCCTGACCGTCAGCCCCGGGCTGTCGACAGCGACTGATCCATCGCGCTGGCGAATTCCTTCGCTCGGTTCGCCTTCACGATGTTCTCTGCAATCTTGTAGAAAGGGATGATCACCCGGTACCCAGGCTCACCATCACTGAAGATGAAGACAGGTCGAACGGCATCACCGAACGCGGACTTCTTCCTTTCCCAGATGCCCTGTGTACCATCGACATCACCAGCGAAATACCTGTCTGCGTTACCTTTGCGCTTACTGCGCTTGCTGCCTGTAGCGTTGGCCTGCACACCACTGACAGTCTCGGCCGCACCGAGCCCCGACAGAATCTTCATGATCGTGCCGCGCGGTACGTTACCGAACTGATTGAGTGCAGATTCCGCCGGGATCGCGTACTGCCCCGGTTGCATGATGCCGCGAGCGATCAGTGCCTTTTCGAAACGCTTGTGAGGCCGCCGTCCACCTTTCACGGGCTGTTGCAGGTAAGTGTCGGCAGGAACGCCAGATGTCCAGGCATCCTTGAAGAAGGTGCGCGCCTCAGGGTTGCTCTTATTGGCGACCTTTACATAAAGGCTATTCATGGTGGTCGCGGTCGGTCTATCCAATCGCTCCCGCATCACCGCAAGCTCGCCTTGCTTCACCAGCATGGCCAATCGTGTTGCCGTGAGCGCTAATGCGAAAGGAAGTTGTTTGCTAACCAAGGTACGCAAGGCCTTCGAAAGCTCTTCCACATTGGTACTGGCGTCGATCCTGACCACGTTCTTCACCTCATCAGTTACCCGATCAGCCCTCTACTTTTCGAGCGGCTGCCCGCTCGTAGTACCCGCGAACCTTCTCTACGCCAAGGAACCCAACCGCTCCGCCGACAAAGGTTGCCATGCTTTGCGGCAGCCCCATCCATTCAAGTAATGGCACCAGCGAGAGCGTGACCAGGCCACACAGTGCGCCCTCGAGATACATCTGGCGACGCGTCCCGCCGCCATACATCACCCGCAGAACAGCGATGCCAACTGACAAGCCGGCAGCGAAGAGTTGTGGCTGGTGCATCACCAACCAGGCAAGCACAGCGGCCCACAGGCCAGGATCCTTCTCGGGCATGTTCGGCATCTCGATTCCTCCCTTGCGGGGAGTGCATTAGATCCGGCCCCAGCAGCACTCCCAGCTCGGAGCAATGGGTGTGGAGGAGCCGAAAACGAAAAAGCCCCGGCAAATGCCGAGGCTCGAAAACTGCGTCACGCTGCGTTCACAGCAATACACGCTGCTATAAAAACAGACACATTCCGCGCGGAAAAGCTCTTTTTTTGCAGGCTACAATCTATTCATGCCCCCCCGTTCGATTACTAATCGTTTTCGACACAAACCAAGTATCTCCTTCATCCGCTTTTACTGAGGCAGTGTAGGTAACAGCCCAAGCCTCCTTAGAAATACTCTTAAGTGCAAAGAAGGTTGTCGCCTCCCCGGATTCAATAACAGATAGGGTACTTGTCTGCCCATCCACTGATTGCCATTCGTTAATATTCCAAACGGCTTCCGACGGGCCGTGAATTCGAATTTGTAACGCAGGATGTGGGTTCCAAACAGTCGACGTACCAACGTTCTTGGCCGTAACAGTAATTGCATGGAGTCGTTTATCGAGAGGTGTCTCATGGACCGAGACATCAATCGAGAGCTCTAACCTCAAAGAGAGAGTACGTCCCCTAAAAAAACGATAATAAGAAAACATTGCACCGGCTATCAACAGCGCAATCGTCACCGCACTATTCAGCGCTGCGAGGGTATCTTTCTGCTCACGGAGCCACTGAACTGAGACCAAATCATGCTTCCAAGCATTTGCCAACCCTAAAAGTACCATTAACAGCGTGAGCGCAAATACGAAAGCACCACGATTGCGACCTAACCAATTGCTCATTTTGCTGAACATTAGAGCAATAACAGATAAAAAAGGAACCCAACTATTACCAAAAGTCCGATTACGAGCCCAGGACCAATTGGTGGTTTTCGATGATGTAGTATCACAATAAGCACTCCAGCTAGCTTATGAGGACTATCGAGTTTCAATGCTAGTTCAATGGCAGTAACCCAGCCAGAACTAGCGGTAGACCGTTCCGAGCAAAATTCGACGTAGAGGGCTGATCCGATGCTTCCCTGCGGTATCAAATGAAATGCAACTCTATGATTTAGCACATTAAACTACGCTGCATCTCTTTTCTCTTCGATCGCGCAATCAATCCAGGCAGCTCCAGCGCGAGCGAGCTCGCGAGCCTTCCCCTCGCTTATCCCATAGTGTTTACCGACCCGAGCCATGGGCCATTTGGCTCCGAAATAGAGCCAAATGATGTCGCCCATCTGCTGGTCACGGCGCGAAAGTCTCGCCACCGCGCCATCGATGACTTCGGCCCACTCGTCTGTGATGCAATAGTTTTTTATTGCACAAGGCTGCGTTACCGCCTGCCGCATCAAAGCCAACGATGGAGATGTATACCCTCGCACACCCATACCATCCATTCGCCACCAACCCCATTGCTCCAAAAGGTACTCGGTATCTCCTAACGCTCGTGTAGCCGGCTTACGAATCATCATTCTCTCAATCCCCTTTAAAATTCGAAGCGCCCGGACCGCGGCGGTTGCTCTGCTGGTATTGCTCAACAATTCCGTTCGCCGCCGGCGCCACCTTTCCGATGTGGCGCTCCCGGCGCAACTGCATGCCCAACTGGACTACCAACTCTTCCACCAGCAGCGGCTCCAGCGTCACCGCATGCACCTGGCCAGAGGCATGGCAACCGATACAATCGAGCTGATGGAAAACACCTTTGATGACCCCCTTCCCGGCGCACGACGGGCAGTCGGTGAGCGGGATCAGGCATCGCACAAAGTCGGGGCCATGACTCTTTCTCATCATTTTTAAACCTCGCCTATGGTTTGTCGTTGATTTGGCTGGAGGCTGCGCAATCCGTGGCCTCTGCTGGATTTCGTGAAACTTCGCGTAATGGCTCGGCAATGGTGTGGATGGCACTGAACCCGCGCCCGTCTAACCACTCGTGCCACTTCTCCAGCGCCTCTCGCTTGCCCGCCTCTACCCAGGTGTGGATGTAGGCCTGCACGTTGTGACCCATCGCGTGGTTCAGCAGCAGTTCACCAATGAGGAAGTCCACGCCCAAATCGACCCAACCGGTGCGGGCCACCTTGCGAAGGTCGTGGCTGGTCCACTCGCCCTGTGCCAACCGCGTGAAGACGGCACATGCCTGGCTGTCGGTTAGTGGCTTGCCGCCACGAGACGGGAACAGATATTTGCCTTGATAACCTGTGGCCGCCTGGGCAGCGTGATAGCGCTTCAGCAAGGCGCAGACCTGATCGGTAAGTGGCAGGGTCAATTGGCAGCGGGTCTTAGTGTGCTCGGCCGGGATGTGCCATTGACGCTCCTCGAAACTAAAGTCCGACCACTCAGCCATCCGCGTCTCGCCGGCACGGGAGCCATGGCACAGCATCATCAACGCCAACATTGCATCAGCCGGCGCCGAGCTGAACTTGGTCGCCAGACCGGTCAGCACCTCCTCCACCTGGACGTCACGCAGGCGAGCGGCCTTGGGCTTGATCTTCGTTTTGGAGAAATCGCTGAACCGAATCGCGTTCATGGGGTTCGTTTCGATCAGGCCAAGCCGCGCTGCCTGGCGGAACGCCAACACCAATAGACGGAAGATCAGGCGCAGGTACTCGAGCGACAGTTCGGCCTGCAATGGCCACATCAGTCGCTGATCGATCTCTGATTTGTTCACGCTGGACAACAGGAGGTCGCCGAGGCGCGGGCGAAGATGCTTGCTCATCACCGACCGGGCGGTGGTCTTGCGCTTGGCAGACAAATTGCGGTCGCTCCCCATTCTGTCGTCGAACCACGCAAGCAATTCGCCGACAGTCACCCATGTGCCTATCGCCGTGCCTGCCTCGGGCTCAGTTACCAGGCGCGCACGTACCGCCGGCAGGGCCGCGAGCATATGCTTGGTGTTCAGGTCGGGGTAATTTGCGATCTTGTTCCACGCACTACCCACGACCAAGTACCAAGAGCCTTTAGTGCGATCCTGCTTATACCGGAACCGGAAGGCAGGCTGACGGGCGTCTCGAAGGTCGCGTACCTCACTGGCGGCATGCCGGCGAATCTCGGCATCGGAGAGAGTGACGGTCAGCGTCTTGGGTTGATTCATGCGGCCACCACTGTAGGAGCGAGCCGCAGGTAGGCGCGGATCTGCTCCATCGTGTCGAAGTGGCCACGGCACACGACCGCCAGATAGCCCTGGGCATTGAGCTTGCGAATGCGCTCGTGCTGACTGTCGGAGATCGCGGCGTCGTTCGGCGGCGTGGCCTTGAATTCGATGTACAGGCCGAAGAACCCGCCTCGCGCCATCGGCAGGACCAGGTCAGGGATGCCGGCCTTCACGCCCTGGGCCTTCAACTTCGCAGCAACAGCCTTCACCCGATGCCCGCCGTTCGGTACGTGAAAGATCAGGTCAGCGACTTCAGGCAGGCGAATGCGCAGCTCGGTCAGCAGTGCGGCCTGCTCCTGGCCTTCGCGGTCGATGATCTGCTTGCGCACCGGCTTCAGAGCAAATGGTTTGATAGTCAGGGCCTTCAATTGCGCTCACCTCGCGCAATCCGTTCACGCCGACTTAATCGGCGAATACCCTCGACACAGCCACCGAAGGTGATCAGCAGGAAGGCAAACCACAGGTGGATCAGAATGTCGTTCATGCAGCCCCCTTTACGGTCAGAATTCCGGCCCCGATCAGGGCCTCATGTGTTTCAGCTATAGCCCGGGGCATGTCCGACCAATCCACGTCGCCGGCGGCGCGGCCGTCGATGACGTCATGGCAGGCGCTGCAGGCGTAAACCGCCACAGTGTCGAAGCCCTTCATGCCCATGCCTTTCTGCCCGCAAGGCAAGTGCACAAGCACGGTGGTGGTTGGGTTGAAATTGCAGATGCTCGGCAGGCGGACGGTGCATTCCTGGCCATTGGCCGAGGCGCGGAGTTTCTTCGAGGTCACGCGCATACCCGCTCCCCCGTGGTGCGATCGATTACTTCGTAGGTGGACGGCCACATCACCTGGCCGAACTTCAAGGCCGCCGATGAGTGCTCGAACAACGCCACGGCACGGTCTGGCTTGTCGGTGAGCTCCCACTTGTAGCTGCAGCAGTGCACGGCGAAACGGTAATCAGCCGGATCCGTGGTCACGAGATGAGGATTAGGCACGGGTGCCACCTCGCGAACGCATGGCCCGCAACTCGGCCAGCGCCTGATTGCCAACTTCTGGCGTGCGCGTCGATGGCGCGGCGAGCTCGCCAACGGGTACCGGGCCCAACTTCTCACCCATCCAGACTTTGCGGACCTGTTCCAGGTATCGCTTCTCGAAGCTGATCAGACCCAGCTCACGGCTGAGCAGTGGCAAGCTGTTAAATCCAGCAGCCGCCGTAGCGTGGTAGACGGCAGGGTGATACCACTTCGCAACATCACGCATGGCTGGATAGCAGTTGCGCAGAGCTTGTTTGTAGGCCGACTCCACGCTCGGAAGCGGTGGATTTAGCATTTCCGGCGAAGGCACGCAGCCCTGGATGAACTTGCCCACACTCGGGATGAAGTCGGAAGGCTCGGCACGGCACCGGATCAGGCCAATATCGATCTGCTCCTGGGTGCAGATCCCGTTTTCGATGAACGCTTTCAACCACGTGGCTTTCGACTCCATGTAGGACTTCTTGTCCGGCCAAGCCTGGCGCCATGCAGTCCGGATCGATCGCAATTGGCGGAACAACTGATTGATCACCTTGCCCGTTTCTCGGGCCTGATCTTGCTGAGCCTGCACCGTCACTTCGGTGTTCGCTTCGACGAATTCGCCGTGGTGCACCTGCGCCATGGCTCGGGCGGCAACGCTGGAGACTGATCTCATTTCGAAGCTCCTTTCATCCACTGGGTGTCGTCATCATCGAACTCGTCCGAATCGGCAGTTGATGCAGCCCCGGCCGCCCTCACCTGTTCGCGCTTGACCCACTTAACCAATCGAAAGCACCAGCCGGACTGGCTGTCGACGGTCGCAGGCTTGGCAACGAAGAAGCCCTTGAAGTCAGAGAACAATTCATCGGTAACCGATTCAGCGGGCAACCGGGCGATCATGAGTTGATCGGCCAGTGCCTTCTCGCTCGGTTCCCAAGTGGCAAACATGGCAAAGCGTTGACGTTCATCCAGCGACTCGATGGCGGCCTGTTCCTGCTGAGAAATTTCATCATCCAACTCGCGCTGCTGCTGCTCTTCGGTTACCTGATGGTTAAGTGATGGATTGGGTGCAGCCGCTGCACCCCGTTCTGTCTCAGGCTGCACCCCGTTCTGTTGTGAGTTGCACCCCGTTGCGTCATCTGCACCCCGTTTTGTACGGGGTGCAGGATTTGCACCCCGCGATAGTTGAAGGTCGTAAACAACTGGGCGGCGGTCATGACGATCGATGTGCACGGCGGCGATGGCTTGATTGCCCTTTTGGATCAGCCCGACCTTCTCCAGATCGTCCAGCTTGTAACGCACGGTGCGCTCGGAAAGCCCGGTGTCCTGAGCCAAGGTTGAAGCAGAGGGAAAGGCCCCTGCTCCGTTCGACCCGGCGTAGTTCGCCAGGCACAGCAGCACATGACGCGCGCTTGAGTCTTTCAGGGATTCGCTGGGCAGAGAGAGCGCCCAGGACATTGCTTGGACACTCACAGCGAGGCTCCGATATTGATTTCAGCCAAACGGGCAAGACCTTTCGGCGTGACCAATGGATCGAAGGCTGCGCGCTCGGCGCCGGTTTCAGGATCAGCCTTCAGGGAAATGACTTTGTGGATCATGTAGCCGGCGGTGATGCGCGGCTGGTATGCGGTCCAACGGCCAGAGCCTTGGCGCCGGAAAATCCAGCGATGCTGCTCCATCCATGCGAAGAGTTTCGAAGGCTGGACCTGCAGATGCTTGGCCGCGTCGGTGATACAGATCGCGCCACCAGCCGCGGCTAGGCGCTTGATGGCAGCAACTTTCGGCGCCTGGTCGAGGATGACCAGACGTAGCGATTGATTGTCCTTGGCTTGATCGGCGGCGGCCTGCAATGCCTCGGCGTAAGTTGCCGGGATTTGGAACTGGCCGACCTGCGCTTCCAGCTCCTGCCAGCGATCAATTATCCGTGCACGCAACTCGACGCTGTACCCAGAGACGACCACCAGAGTGTCACGCTGAGACAGCAGGAATTCCCGATAGACCTGGCCGTTCTGCGGATGCACATAGGGGGTGTCGTTTGAGGAAACGACACCCCTCGCAACGTAGGCGCGGATTGTTTTCAGAACGTTGTCATGCGTACTGCCGGTGAGTTCGGCGATTTCGCGCGACGACATGGTGTGACACGACACGTTTTGCGAACTACCCAAAAGTGTCGCGACATGGTGGGTATTGCCGGGGGTGATCTGGTTATGCATAATCATCTCCACAAAGTTTTGCCGCTGTTGAAAAAGCCGACCTCGTACGTCGGTTTTTTTGTGCCTGCAATTCAGGCGGTGTAGGTGTCCGGCGCATCCGTGGTAGCTTTTTGCTTCCCAACGAAAAGGCCTAGGAGGCCGGACATGACAAACGAAAGAATTCCAACCATCACCCGCGAGTTTCTGTTGCAAAAACTGCAAGAACTCCCAATCGGAACTGAAATCAGCTTCTCAGGACTTGAATTCATTGATTTCGAGTACACATGTCGGTCGCCCAATCGAGTACAGGCAGTGTTTGATCCACGGGTGTACCGAACGGCGGAAGGTAAAGTGGTGCTCGAAAACCCTGAATGATGTGAAACGCGATCTGGCAAGCCTCTTCGGCCGATCTCGCCAAGCGTCCTGAGAAATACTCCCCACCAAGTCGAGTGGTAACGCTGTGCTGTCCTGGCATTCCAATCGCGGGAGTTATCAGGACGCTGACTTCTGCTTTGGCCCGCAATGCGCGCGCCTCGTCGTAAAGCGCATGAGCCTGCTTTTCGAGAACTTCAGCTCGATCGAACGCCAGCGCAAATTCGTAACCGTTCGCTTGAACGTCGATCCCGCCGACCACTACCTTCCTTTCGCTTTGCTGGTCCATCGTTCACCTATGAAATACTGGTTAAATTCACAGCTAATCCGGTGTTCTGCCCCAGTCGCCACTTCCCGCCGATACTTGTCTCAATGGGTTAAGCAGCGGATTTGGCGGGCTCGGTGCTGCGCAGATACGCCCAGTCGATGTCTGGGCGCATGTTTTCGCAGGTGACTGCACGCGCAGATTCGCGCTCAATGCTGATAGCAAGAGCTGCGCCTGGGCGCCGATAGCCATATGCGACCTGCTTTAACTGGCCGGCAGTAGTGCCGCAACTGGCTGCGAATCTGTCCAGCATGTGTTTGTCGAATGGCTTGATGTAGTCGTGCAGATTCATACGCACCTCCTAGAGCTGAACGCAGATTAGCGTTTGCTAATGTGGTGCGCAATAGCAATCGGTAATTTACTGTTTGCTAACAGGAGGCGATTATTTGCCAATGGATATTTACGAACTCAGAATCCGCGCCCTACGCCAAGCTATGGGTGGCATTAGTCAGAAGGACTTTGCGAACCAGCACAGTCTGGATGCGTCCTATCTTTCGCAGCTGCTGAATGGACATCGAAAGCTTGGGGAGAAAGCGGCCAGAACCCTTGAATCTAAAGCTGGCCTGCCGCCAGGTTCATTAGTCGCTCCCGATGGAGTATCTGCGGTTCAATCTTCCGCTGCGGCCATTGCAGTCCGTGGCACCTCCTACGCGACTCCTGTTGCGGTAGCGATCATTGCCAAGGCCATCCACGAAGGGAAACTGAACGCGAGCGACGTCGAAGAACTCCGTCGTTTGGCCATCCACCTGATAAAAAAGAACGAAGCCTCTGCTGGATCGGCAACAGCCGTACCTGCGCAACTTGATGGCTTGGTGGATGCAGTATTGGAAGGTGCCGAGTCGGGAGAGAACGTTGACGATATGCTCAAAATGGTTGCGCACGGCATGAAGAAGTCACAGCCTAAGGAAGGCTCAAAACCAAATGAAGTCAGCAAAAAGAAGCGTTCTAACTGAGCCATCTCTTGGCGTATATGTGAATGGCGACGCCATCGAAGATAAAGAGCTACGCGGGCAACACCCGCTTTTTTACGGGCTTGTACGATTTCCTGGCGGTCATCAGTACCACGCCTACGTAAAGCTTCTACCTCCAAAGCAGATGTATTCCGAGGTGCTGAGCGCGCTACTTGGGCAATACCTAGGCCTCCCTGTTCCATACACTTCTGTGGTGGTCGCTCGCGGCTCACAGGTCGGGGTAACTACGCCAAGAGTCATATGCCTCGCCAGCGTCGACACGGGCGCGAAACCGATTGCGAGAATCGTCAGGCCGGACGAAGTCAGTCACGTATTGAATACCTGGTCCAGCAAACGAGTTTCCGTTGTCTTTGACGAGCTGATAGCAAATGCTGATCGAAACCTCAGAAATGTCCTGCTTGGCGCCGACGGAAAACTTTGGCTTATTGATCATGAGGAGGCATTAGGGGATTCCCTAACAGCACCTCATCGGGTTATTTGCAACCACTTGCTAAATAGACTAATCCAAGATGTCAGCGAATTCGAAAAACGCCGAAGCGCACAGATGATCAATGATGAAGCGCTAGCCCTGAATGACTGTGACTTTGAAGCTCATGCAGAGATTGCGCTGCCTGGACCTTGCCAAGTTTCTGTCGAGCACGTCCGGGAGGTGGTGGCGTTTTTGCAAGCCCGAGTCCATCATATTCCCAACCTGATTGGTGGAGGAATGCACCTAAGGCAAGGCACACTTGGACTAGCCCAATGATCGAGCAAGAGACAGATTTCACCGGATTTCCTGACCTTCCCTCTTATCACGCTGATTGGGCGGCTGTGTATATGGAGCCCATTGTCCAGTCAGGGGAGAGGCTCACCATCGGAGTGGTTGCCACTGACGGCAACGAGTTGGCCGGTCAATTGGCGATTTCCGAAAAAGCCATGGAGTGCCTCTACGGCGAAGCCGCTCCAGGCATGAGGGCAATGATGGAGCTCGCACTCCAGCGAGCTCTTGAGTTCGCCGGATCCGGATTCAACGGAGTTTTCTCAAGTGGTATCCACGGCGTATCGATCAGCAAGCGCCGGGAGGGGATCGG
This sequence comes from Pseudomonas sp. PLMAX, assembly GCF_046042685.1. Lineage (NCBI taxonomy): Bacteria > Pseudomonadati > Pseudomonadota > Gammaproteobacteria > Pseudomonadales > Pseudomonadaceae > Pseudomonas > Pseudomonas sp. PLMAX. Next base: position 4,175,666 of record NZ_CP064949.1, read on the forward strand.
AGAAGATCTGGACGACATCATTCTCCAGGGGGTTAGCCTTACATCGAGTTTGTGCGACCTCCATGCTGATGGTGTAGCTGTGAATGGCTATGATCGGACTAGCTACTGGCAGCGCATGAGAGTCGCGATGGCCCGGGTCAATCCAGGCTTGGCGAGAAATTTTGGACAGCATGTTCCAGTCATAATCAAAGGGGCTGAGATTTCTCTGCCTTGTGATTATTTTTCTTCGGCGCTGGCGGTTAACATATGCGGAATGCTCCCAGGTGCCAGGCAAAGTAATTTGTTTGACATAGCTAGTTCTCGCATTACCCGTCTCGAGCAGCTGAAGAGGCACGACTCTCTGATCGGCCACGATCAAAAAGCCTCCCTTCTCCTTGTGACGCCATCGGAACTACAGATCGCTAGCCTGAAAGCCTCCAGTCGCAAATCGTTCAACGAAAAAATTCTTCTACTCCAAGATATGGTTGAAGATCTCCACTTCAACTTAATCCAGGTTAGCAGCCCTACAGAGGGCGCAAAGTCTCTAGATAATCTAGAAAAATCAGCAGCATAGGTTAAAAAATACAGAAATCAGCCCGCCATAAAGCGGGCTTTTTTTGTGTTTTCGAAAAATTATTTAGCATTTGCTATTGCGGTTATAATTAGCGATTGCTAATTTATATCTATCGCAGCTACAAACCGCAGCGAAGGGCCTCAAGAGACCCGCCGCTCTTTAACAATCAGCGCAACAAACAACAGACCGCAATGCCTCTACCGGCGACCGGCGAGCAGACAGGCCCGAAAGCCTGCCAACGACAGGAACACCCTGGACGGCTGCTCGAGGTGAAACGCCCTTACAAACCCTGACCGAGTGAATGACCCGGCAAGCAATGCGCCCCGCCCCTCCGGCGGCAATAGGACGGAAAGTTTCACTGATGCACCTGGTTGGCCGGGTGCATTGGGAAAACAACCGGGAGTCACGACGATGGAATCAGAAATCGTAAATGGCGCATGGAAGGGTCACCTGGGTCGTGGCCTGGCACCTCGAGAACTTCAGTTCCTGCTGTGGGTTGCCCTTGGGCTGACCGCAAAGGAAATCGCCCGGGAGGCCGGCATCTCGCCGGCCACTGTGGCGAAACGCCTTACCAACGCCATGTTCAAGCTCGGCGTCACCCGCCGTGCAGCCCTGGTCGCCGAAGCGATGCGCCGCCAGATCATCTCCCCGATGTGCTTTGTCTTGGCCACGCTGATGACCATGAACGCCGTGACCAACGTCCAGTCAGTCGAACCCGCCCGCCGCGACCGCCGGCCGCCCTCGGTTCGGATTGCTCAGATACGCATCACCCGCCGCGCCGAAACGCTGGAGCGCGCGGCGTAACTCACCTCAAAGGAAAAATCATGATCGAGCTCGGACAGAAAGCAGAAGACAAGATCACCGGTTTCTACGGAACGATCACAGGCCGCGCACAGTACCTCACTGGCTGCGATCAGTACTGCCTGGCGCCGCCCATTCGCCAAGGCATCAATGAGGTGCAGAAGTCGGAATGGTTCGACGAGGGCCGCATCAAGATCCTCGGCCCGGGTGTAACTGCGGCAGATGTCGCCGGCCCTGCACCTGTTGGACCGCAGCGAGACGCGCCACGCTGCTGATGGAAAACCGCTTCCGTTATGCACAAACTTCGCCTCTATCTACAATTGTCTGAAGCCAATGGCCATTACTCAGGAGCGTCGCCGTGCGAACACCACTTCTCATACTTCTGCTCGCGTCCTCCGCAGCACTCGCCGAGCAATGTGATTGCCAGAAAATCGTTGGCCAATGTAGCGGGGCAATAGACTTCATCAAGAGCTATGGCTCAAAGCCAAGTTTCGGTGCGGAGATCGTCGTACATAGCTCTGAAAAAGTCTGCTCGAAAGTGGAGTATTACGTTGACGGCACACCTCACCAGACGCTGTTGGTAAATCGGAGCCAGGAGCCCGAGAGCCTCTTCGGAACCAGACCCATAACGCAGAAATCCGTTACGTATCGCTCTTGCCAGATCTGTGCGAACGTCGATCCGAATAAAGGGGCAGCAAAAAATGGAGACGCAAAACAGCCTCCTGCAAACGATTTCGCAGGAACATGGACAGGCTCTGGTAGAAATAGCTTTGGATTTTCGCAAGATATGACTGTAACGGTGACTCCGACCGGCAACAATCAGTATCAAATTTCACAGGTTCATATTGCGGGGGGCACAGCCACCCACGGCAATGGTAGTGGAGCAGCGAATGGCAAAGTACTTTCCTACCCAGTAGATGGTGGCACCATAAACTGCTCGCTAACGCTAATCAGCGCTACATCCCTCGTTAAAAAATGCAGCGGCTGGCTCACAACGAACGAGGCAACACTTACCAAGCAGTAACGCATACCAGCCACATCATGACGAACGCGTGCCGCATCCACCAAACGGCAATCAAAGCCCTTCCATAGAAGGCTCCTTCCTCACGTAGGGAGATCTTCATGACGCAGTCAAAAGCCCGATTCCGATCGGGCTTTTTTACGCCTGCCTTTATCCGTCAGCACTCTCCCCTGCGCCAAATGGCGACCATTGGGAGGTCCGAGTGCTGACGAATACACGCAACCCACCCCGAGGGATCAGCCATGCAATCACTCATGCAGCAGCGCATCGACGGGCTTCAGGCCTTGCGTCTTCGCGCAGTTATCGCCACCTCCGAGTTCTACTCCATGATCGGCAAGGATGCGCCCGTACAGAAGGTGCGCTTCCAGGTGAAGACGGTCGGGCCGAAGGCGTACCACATCGTCGACCTGGTCACTGGCAAAACCCGGGGCTTTCGCTTCGAGCACGCCGCCGCCGTCGACTACGCCATCCAGCTCGAGGAAAAGGCCAATCGCCTTCCCGGGGGTGCGCAGTGATCGGCGCCCCAATGCCCAACCCCCGCGACTCGATGATCGAAGATCTGAACCGAAAGCTGGATCAGTTCTTCAGTACCGGCGGCAAAGCTGAACCGGCGGCCGCCTTCAAGCCTGAACCCCGGCCATCCCGTTCGGACAAGATCGACCCCGATACCGTCCTGAAGCGCCGGCGCCCTTCCCCATCTCATGCAGAACGGATCGCGCTGAGGCGTATCACGGAGGCGCTATGAGCAAGCGCAAAGCGAACAACGGCTTCACCCGGGCCGAACGAAGCTGCCGGGCGCTGCTCAGGATCAACCACGTCGCCGTAGTGAACATCGACCCCAGCGGTACGCAGATCTTGGCGAACTGGAAGAACTGCAGGCAGATCCGGAGCCTGGCCATTGCCAACGCCCTGTTCGACTTCTCCTACCGCTGGACCATCTACATCAGCGCCATGTGCCGAGACGAGCGCGGCGTCGAGTACGTCAAGTCGGTCGAGATATCGCCCGAGGGCATCTACAAGGTCGAACGCCTGACCGATGCCATCGAGCATTACTACCTGGAGCTGCGAAACAGCTGCAACCCAAACCACCTAATGGCGTCAGGCTGGATCGCCGTTCCCGCGGAGGTATCGCTCGAAGAGGCCCAGGCCGCGAAGTTGTTCTACGCCACCGGGGCCTGGCACCAAGTGAAGGTCGCCGCATGAGGCGCATCAGCAACCAGGTGCGCCAGCGCCGACGACAGACATGGCTGGATCTACCAGCCCACGGAATTGAAGAGGCGGGCCATGGCCGAGGAACAGCAGGAGCCGACGGCGGAAGCCATCAAGCAGCGCAAGAAGCGCGAGAAGAAGAATGCCGACAATGCAGCCAAGGGTGTGGGGGTTTTCAAGGTTGAGGTGGCCGGTGTTTTCATGCCGGACCTCAAGCGCCTGATGAAGGAGCACGGCTTCAACAATCAGCAGGAGGTGTATCAGAACCTCCTGCAGAATGTAATCGCCGCCGACTTCGACACTGCCGCCCGGATGCTTCGCTGTGTCACGACACCTTACGAACCAAGCGAAAAGGTGTCGAGAGCATTTTACGAAAAGAGCATGGCCGAATTGGCTCGCGATCCTGGTGATGAAGCTTTGCCGCCTACCGCTCAACCTTCAGTGTAAGGGTAATCGATTCAGGCTCACTTTCTGGAGTCATGTCGGGCATTTGGGTAATTACATAACCCTGCCAGCTGCTACCGACCGATAGGGCTACCTCAAAATGGCCTTCTTTGAACTCCTGATCGATATGGCTATAGGTTCCATCTCGAAGAGTGACCTTGTACACATCAAGCTCAGCCGTATCTTCGAGGAATAGCTCCTCTGGACTTTGCTTTCGATCGTAGATCGCCAGCCTAGACCCGGTCCCTATCGTCAGATGTTCGACCTTCAATTTTCCCACAACCTCTCTCCTTGATCCGGCCCCATGCCGGGCCGAACACAAATACCCCACTTCAACGAATCATGCCAGCCTGCGCGGAACGAAGAGCTGCGCTGGTGGAAGGTCGCAATACGGGGTTGAGCAGAATTTCTCCTGCTCAGTGCGCTTTGCAGAGAAAATTTGCGCAACGTCACTTACGTTTTGCAGTAAGTACAAGGTAATTCGATGCCCCTTGGTAACGGCGTCCGACATGCGCAAATGAACTGCTCGAAAAGCGTCGGGCTTGCCCTTTCGGTAAGGCCTCTCGGCCAAATGATTTACGACATTCCGCCGGTATTGAGTTAGTGGTCGACTCGCACCGCGCTCACTTTTGCCGACGTACCTATAAAGCACCTGGCCGTTTTCATCTTCAATCTGCCACAAGTAGAGCAGCGGCTTGGTTTCATCGACGCCGCAGGTGAATACTTCGAAGTCCATTGCCATTACAGATTGTTCAGATCTCCCGTAGGCGAGATCACGCCACCGCGCGAGGTCAGCAATAAGGCGAAGTCCTTCCCTAACCTCGGGCTCAAGCTTTTCCTCTGGAAGGCTGAGCAGCCGCACTACCTCTTCACCAATAAGCCGAATCGCTTCCACATCGGTTTTCGCACTCATCGCAGCCACCGTCAGGTTTGCGCCAGGTGCAAATCATCTTCCCAATTTACGAATCACGCCAGCCGGGGAGGATCCCGCATGGCAAATACCTATGATTCAATCCGATCAGGCACAGGGGCTGCGACCATGGCTTGGAATTAACCGACTAGCCTTTGAAAACGTGTGTTCTGTGGTAACGAAGAAAGACCTGCTGGTCTTTGGTGAATTTCCCAGCGTTGTTGATACCGCTCAGCCCCCAAACAGAGATGACAGCCTTGGCGCTGTCTGTAACTAAAATATCCCCATTATCCTCGAAGGAGATCCAACCACGATCGAACAGCCTATCGACGTGCGGCGCCAACATAAGGCCGTTGTCACCATCCAGACGCTCTCTGTTATCGCAGTCCTTCCAGGGCTTTATGTGACTAGCGATCAAGAATTCCAGATCGGAAACACCCGTTAGCCTGCAGCGTTGTTCACTCCGGCTCACAGACTGTCGAAACTGTCCCTGACCGATCCGCGCATTGATCAAGGTTTTCTTTTCGGTCGATGATAGACCGGCATCCTGCTCGATCTTTAGCTGCTGCTCATCAGCCTGCTCCAGCTCATCGAGCTCGGTCTGCGCTAAGGAAATTTTGGGGGCCTGAGTCTTGACGCGAAAAAACGAAACCTCTTTCCGCTCGAGATCTAATTTTCCACGCTCCCACCCAGCACGAATCCACTGTTGAGCTTGAGGCCGCTTCCTTATGTCTGCATTCAGCCAAGCGCTAGCGGTATGGGCGTAAGGCGGTAGTTCGAAACCAAGGATGTCCTCCATTTGCTGGAACGTAAGCGTGACAACATCATCTGCTAGGCCCTCAAAATAAATGCCTAATGGCCGGTACTTACTCAAGCTAGTGCCTCCCTACTTCCGTACGAAAGGGGCAAAGCATACGTCAAGTGTTCTAGCAGCCAAAGTTTCAGCAGCTGACGTCACCCCTCTGGCTCCATGCTGGGCCAAACACAAATACCCCCACTTCAACGAATTACGCCAGCCGGCGAGGCAGGCGTCTGCCTGGAGATAACCGATGAGCACATTTGCAGTGTTTGGTATGACCCGCGATGTCGCCATGGCCGAGGCCAAGAAGACAGTCAAAACAACCCGGCCTGATCCGAAGAGAAACGGCCAAACAATCGAGCTGACTGTCGATGAATGGCTGCACAAGGTTGGTGTTCGCGCCGATCAGATCATGGCCGGCACAAAGGTGAAGCAGCTCAGCCCCCTATTCGACGCCCCCCAGTATGCCGAGCAGTTCATTGACTTGGCTCGCAAGTCGGGAAAATGTCGAGACATGAGGATAAGAACGAAAGCTGTTCTGGTTGACGCCAAAGGCAAGCCAATCATTAACCCGAAGACCAAGGCGCCAAAGGTCGGATTCGCAGAGTGGCCGCAAAAACAAGAAGTTCAAGACGCCGCATAACCAACTCTCCACCGCCCGGGCATGACCCGGCATAGGACGCCCCATGCCCACAGAAAACAAACTCACCCGGGAGCAGTATATTGAGCAGGTCACTTCAAAGTTTATTTGCAATAGAGTGCTGTTGGTTGCGGGTTATTACCTGAGTTATTTGCTGCCATTACGGTTACGCACTGCAACGCTCCGCAGCTGCAATTCGCAATCATTGACGACTGCTGTGAAATGGTTGACGTCTTACAAATGCAAGCTTCGGGAGCTGCAAGCTGCATTTTAGTATCACATCCGGAAAGCCAAATAGTGCAAAAAATGACGCTCAAGCGCAGCAGTATGTTCATTACAGCACCTTAACTTCCGTTGATTTGATTCCAGAAAAGATTAGCAGCCACTTCAGTTTATGCAGAAGGAGAGGTATCCCCCATGCCCACAGAAAACAAAATCGCTGAGCCGTCACCAAGCCTGGCAACCGGCCACGACCTAAACGAATCAACCTGGGCCGACTTCGTTCAGCGCCTTCGCTATGACTGCAATGGGGCTGGCGTCAAACGGCACCACACTGCCGCCGCGCTGTTCACCGTCCAGACCAAGCGCATCGAATACGGCTTTGAGCCGGACTATGCGGAAGGCTTGGCGGTCTGCCTCGAAGACCAAACGTGGTTCAGTCCTAAGGAATACTGGGACGACCTAGATGATGACGAGCGCGGTGAAATGGATGACCAGGTCATGGCAGACCGGGAATGCGGCTTCCTCGATCTCGACGAAGATGACCAATGGGACATCCTTCGCGAACTCGACGACCACACCGTCACCGGCTGGAACCATCGCTGGGAGATCGTGAACAGCCACTTCACCAAGGACGCCGCCGAAGCGTTCATACGACGGAAAAAGCACGACTACGGCGAGATGCGCGTCTACGTCGAATCGCAGTATTACGCCTGGGAGTTTGAAGCCATCAAGGCGGCGATCCTCGACGGCACGCTGACCTACTCATCGAAGCCGGTTGCGAATGCCCATGATCAGGAATAGATGGAGATTGCAGGATGAGCGAGAAGCGTGTGCAAGACGAGCGTGACGCCTTGCAGCTGCGCCTGAACGCCGCGGATCAACGAATTGATACCTATGCCAACCCAAAGAGGTTGAGCGCCAGAGCGTGATCGCATACGGCCGAGGTTTTGGGCTCGTGCTGGATGAGGGATGGCATTTTCGAGCGATTCGAGAGCGTACCACCCGGGTCAGTCCGGGAGTTGAGGCGCGCCGAAAACGTTACTTCTCACTCCCCGCCAGAATGCGAGCCGTTTTCGTTTCTTTTGTCTGCTTTTCCAAACCGTAGTTGACGAGATTCTTCCCTAGTGACACGTGGCCAATCTTCGCCGATAAAAATTGAAAAGAGTTCACTATTTTTAAGTCGGTAAATGAATCTACGCATCCTGTTTATCATTATTCTAAAGCTCAATTAGCAGTAACATTGAAGTGCCATCATTCTAGGTATCGGCAAGATCCATGTCACGCTGAAAACGCGCTGAAACCTTAAAGATATTCGCTCGACTCCCTCCCCCTTCAAAGTCAGCCGCTATAGCGGCAAAGGAACAGTCATGCCTGAAGAAAAGTTGATTGGCCCCGCAGAAGTTGTGCGTGACCAGGACGGATACTGGTATCACCCGGGCATCCGAGAATTCGACGAAGATCACGAAGCCTACGAAGCGTGGCTCGATCGCCACGGTCTTGAAGTGATCGGCTGGCACATGGATTCGGACTTGGAAGCTCATCCCTATTGGGATGATGAAGCCTGCCACTGCTTCGGATGGGAGCCCGAAACACCACCGGAGCAAGACTGGTTCCTGCTCGGTATTTTCGACACTAAAGACGGTCCGTATGTGCAGTGGGCACGCCGCGGGGTGATCCCATGATCGCCCTCGCCTGGTTCGCCTACGTGTACTACTACAAGCAGCCTCGACCCTAAGGGTTCGCCCCACCAGTCACTTCAGGAAGGGGAGCTGCGAGTTACGCAACTGGCGAGACGAACGAATAGACCATAGTTCAACCACTCAACGAGCCTCCCACCCCTCATCTGATTTCCACAATCCACCCACCCCACCAACCACCTTCTGCCGCCACGCGCGACATGGAGCATCGCCATGGAAACTGAAATTCTCTCCGACGAGGAACTGGCCGAACTCACCGGCTACAAGGCCAGGGCCTACCAACGTCGCTGGCTGATTGATCGTCAGTGGGTGTTCGTCGAAAGCCGCGGCAAGCGCCCTTTGGTTGGCCGGATGTACGCTCGCATGAAATTGGGCATGCACTCCACGTCTATCGCTGACCCAAACCCGCCCCCGACGCGTCCGGCCTGGACGCCAGACTTCTCCAGAGTGAACTGATATGCGCCCCCGCAAGACAGAAAATAGGGATTTGCCGCCAGGGATGGTGCGGCGTAAACGCCCCCGCAAGAACGGTACTGTTTGGGTTGGGTACTACTACCGGGATGCGAACGGCAAGGAGCTGTCGCTTGGCGGGGACTTCGACAAGGCAAGGCTGAAATGGGCTGAACTGGAAGCCAAGGCAAAACCGGCTGACCTAAAGGTCATGAAGGGGATTTTTGACAGATACGAGCGGGACATTGTCCCGAAGAAGGCGCCGCGCACGCAAAAGGACAACAGGGCTGAGCTCAAGCATCTGCGCAAAGGGTTTGAAGACGCGCCAATCGACGCAATTACCCCATCCATGGTTGCGCAGTACCGGGATGCAAGGACGGCCAAGACCAGGGCGAACAGGGAAATTGCCCTCCTGTCCCATGTATTCAACATTGCGCGGGAATGGGGTTTCACTGACCGGGAGAACCCGTGCGCAGGAGTTCGGAAAAACAAGGAAAAGGTCCGGGACTACTACGCCAACGATATGGTCTGGTCGGCAGTGTATGGACAAGCTCCGCAGGAGCTGAGGGATGCAATGGACTTGGCCTATTTGACGGGACAGCGCCCAGCTGACGTTATCGCAATGACACGTGGAGACATTGAGGGGGATTACTTGACTGTGCAACAAGGAAAAACGAGTAAACGCCTTCGAATCCAGATGCAGGCCGATGGCGTGAAGAATAGCCTTGGCCTACTCATAGAGGAAATCATTGAGAGAAACAAACAGCACAGCGTGTCGCACTTCATCCTCAGCAAGTCAGGGATGCGCGTTTCTCAGCAGATGCTGCGTAATAGATGGGATGACGCTCGGGAATCAGCACGATCGCTGGCAGTCAGAGAGGGCCGGAGTGATGACGCAGAAAAGATTCGCCAATTCCAGTTCAAGGATATTCGACCAAAAGCAGCTTCCGAAATAACCGACATCGCGGATGCGAGCCTCCTGCTGGGCCACTCTGAGCAGGAAATCACCAAACGTGTATATCGTCGTATCGGGGCGATCGCTCAACCGTCAAAATGAAATAGTTTCGGAACTCCACCCCCTAAAGTTTCGGAACTCCTTCACTTTCCTGCGCCCAATAAAAAACCCCGCAGACGTTAATCTGCGGGGCTTTCAATAGTGGAGGCCGAGGTCGGAATCGAACCGGCGTAGGCGGATTTGCAATCCGCTGCATAACCATTTTGCTACTCGGCCTCAAAACATCTGTTGTCAGTAGCGCGACATCAAATGCGTAAAACTTGGAGCGGGAAACGAGACTCGAACTCGCGACCCCGACCTTGGCAAGGTCGTGCTCTACCAACTGAGCTATTCCCGCTTGGTGTGGCGCATTCTATAGAAATCAGAAGCGCCGTCAACCCCTTGATTCAAAAAAGTTTTATTTCTTTTGCACGTCGGTACGCAGATGCGGCCAGGCCGCCCGCAAGTACTGGACCATGGACCACAATGTCAGGCCCGCGGACACCATCAGCAGGGTGTAGCCCAGCAGGACCCAGAAGCTGAAGTCCGATGGATTGGCCAGCAGGATCACCAGCGCCAGCATTTGCGCGGCGGTTTTCCATTTGCCCAGGTTCGACACGGCCACGTGCGCACGGGCGCCGAGTTCGGCCATCCATTCGCGCAGCGCCGAGACCACGATCTCGCGACCGATGATCACCGCAGCCGGCAGCGTGAGCCACAGGTTGCCGTGTTCCTGTACCAGCAACACCAGGGCCACGGCGACCATCAGCTTGTCGGCCACGGGGTCGAGGAAAGCCCCGAACGGCGTGCTTTGTTCCAGGCGTCGGGCCAGGTACCCGTCCAGCCAGTCGGTGGCGGCGGCAAAGGCGAAGACCGAGGCTGACGCCAGGTAACTCCAGTGGTACGGCAGGTAGAACAGCAAAATGAAGATCGGTATGAGCAGGACGCGTAGAACGGTAATCAGATTAGGGATATTCATCGGCACAACTGGCTACGAGGTGAGGGGGCATTCTACTCGCTGTGCAGATTTGCATAAATCAACTCTGCGAGCTTTTTACTGATCCCGGGGGCTTTGGCGATTTCGTCGATGCTGGCACGAGACAGCTCCTGCAATCCACCAAAATGTTTGAGCAAATCGCGCCGGCGTGTCGGCCCGACCCCGGCAACGCCTTCCAGCGTCGAGGTGCGACGGGTCTTGCCGCGGCGCGCGCGGTGCCCGGTAATCGCAAAACGGTGGGCTTCGTCGCGAATCTGCTGGATAAGGTGCAGCGCGGGGGAATCACCGCGCAAGGTGAATTCGTGGGCGGCGTCGTTGAGGTACAGGGTTTCAAAACCGGCCTTGCGCGTCGCGCCCTTGGCCACGCCGAGCAGGATCAGGTCGGGCACCGCCAGCTCGTTGAGCACGTCGCGGGCCATCGACAGCTGGCCCTTGCCGCCATCGACCAGGAGGATGTCGGGCAGCTTGCCCTCCCCGTCCTTGAGCTTGCTGAAGCGTCGGGTCAGGGCCTGGTGCATGGCCGCGTAGTCATCGCCCGCGGTAACGCCTTCGATGTTGTAGCGCCGGTAATCGGACTTGATCGGGCCTTCGGGGCCAAACACCACGCAGGAGGCCACGGTCGCCTCCCCGCTGGAGTGGCTGATGTCATAGCACTCGAGGCGCTGGGGTGGTTCGTCCAGCTTGAGCACTTCTGCCAAGGCATCGAAACGCGCGGCAACGTGTTGCCGGTTGGCCAGGCGCGCACCCAGGGCCTGCTCGGCATTGGTTACCGCCAGTTGCTGCCAGCGCGCACGGGTACCGCGCACTCTGTGGCTGATGGTCAGTTCGCGACCGCGCAGCTCGTGAATGGCCGCGATCAGTGTCGGGAAATCTTCGTGGACCACATTGACGATCAGTTCGCTCGGCAGGTCGCGTTCGGGGCTGCTGACATAGTACTGACCGAGAAACGCCGCCATGACCTCGGAAACGTCCTCCTCGATACCCACCTGCGGGAAGAAGTTCTTGCTGCCCAGCACTCGCCCGCCGCGCACGCTGATCAGGTGAACGCAGGCACCGCCCGGGTTGACGAACGCGGCAATCACGTCGACGTCACCCGTGCCGCCTTCCATGCTCTGTTGATCCTGGACCCGGCGCAGCAGTGAAATCTGATCGCGAAGTTCGGCAGCACGCTCGAACTCGAGGTTGATCGCCGCCTCTTCCATGGCCGCGGACAACTCGTCGGTCAGTGCATTGCTGCGCCCTTCGAGGAACATCACCGAGTGCCGCACGTCTTCGGCATACACCTGCGGGTCCACCAGGCCGACACAAGGCGCCTTGCAGCGCTTGATCTGGTATTGCAGGCAAGGCCGCGTGCGGTTCTTGTAGTAGCTGTCTTCGCACTGACGGACGAAAAAGGTCTTCTGCAACAGGCTCAGGCTTTCGCGGATCGCGCCGGCACTCGGATAGGGGCCGAAGTATTTGCCCTTGGCCTTCTTCGCCCCGCGGTGGATGCTCAAGCGCGGAAACTGGCCGTCAGAGAGAAACACGTAAGGATAGGATTTGTCGTCGCGCAGCAGGATGTTGTACGGCGGCCGCCATTCCTTGATCAGCGTCTGCTCAAGCAGCAACGCCTCGGTTTCATTGGCCGTGATGGTCGTTTCGACCTGGGCGATGCGGGCCACCAGCGCCGCGGTCTTGGGCGCCAGGCCGGTTTTGCGGAAGTAGCTCGACAGGCGATTCTTGAGGTTCTTGGCCTTGCCGACGTAGAGCAGGCGTGCGTCGCTGTCGAACATGCGATACACACCGGGTCGCCCGCTGACCGTCGACAGGAAGGCGCTTGGATCGAAGATTTCAGTCATTTTCAGAGGCTGGCATCAACCATGCCGTGACGAACCGCCAACAGCGTCAACTCGACATCGCTGCTGATCGAAAGCTTTTCGAAAATGCGATAACGGTAGGTGTTCACGGTTTTTGGCGACAGGCACAACTTGTCGGAGATGATCTGGACTTTCTGGCAGCCGACGATCATCAACGCGATCTGGATTTCCCGTTCCGAGAGGGCGTCAAAGGGCGAATCGTTGGTTGGCTGGAAAGACTTGATCGCCAGTTGCTGGGCAATTTGCGGGCTGATGTAGCGCTGACCGGCAAACACCAGGCGGATGGCCTGGACCATTTCCGGCAATCCGGCGCCCTTGGTCAGGTAGCCTGCCGCACCGGCTTGCAACAGTCGCGTGGGAAACGGATCTTCCTCGCACACGGTCACCGCGACGACCTTGATGTCGGGATGGCTGCGCAATAATTTGCGGGTGGCTTCAAGACCGCCGATCCCGGGCATCTTGACGTCCATCAGGACCACATCGGGTTTCAACTCGCGCGCCTTCAGCAGGGACTCTTCCCCGGACTCTGCCTGGCCGACTACTTGCAGGCCATCGATGTCAGCCAGCATTCGTGTAATGCCTGTACGAACGAGATCATGGTCATCGACTACTAGCACCCTAATCAAGCAGACACCCCGCGATATGATCTTGTTGGATTGCCCGCCACCTTAGCAAAAAGCAACTGGCAGACCTAGCGGCAAGCGTTATATAAAAAGTTTCCACTCGTCTTGCAGGGCTTGTCGCCAGCGTGTTTCAGCGCATTGCCGCGGAGGCTTCACGCTCCATGCGCAGGAAACACTCGTCCCTGCCCACCACTTTCAAGCCCTTGCGTTCGTACAGGGCTCGCGCCGGATTATTTTCAAACACCGTCAAGCGCAGGGCCCCGCGCCCTTCCCTGCACGCCAGCGCCAATACCTGATCGATCGCCCAGGAACCAGCCCCCTGCCCTCGATACGCCTGGCCCACCTGAAGTTCGCGGATGTACAGCGCCCGGGCATCGCGGCTCAGGCTGACGAACCCCAGCCGACGATCAAAGTGCACGATCACCCGGTTGTCACGCCCCGCCCAGGCGACATCGAACGCTTCGTCCAGCCACAACAGATCGTGCTGGATGTAATAGCGCAGCATATTGATGCGTGTCAGGTCCCGGGCGAAATCGAGGTCGTGATCGGTCGCCGGGCGCCAGTCAACTTCGATCAATGGCGTCATGCTGATCCCGTGGCAAAAAACCAGAAGTGTGCCACATCTTCATCGGCGCTCAAGCGATAGAAAACGCCGGCGCCGAGCGATAGCATTTTCTGATTGAAACCTCGTACCAGCCTCTAGTAAGCTCGGTGCATTCATCGGAGACAGACCATGTTCAACGCCCGCCCATCGCTTCATACCGCCAGCGCCCCGCGCTCGGTTGCGGCTGCCCGGGTGAATGACGTGTGCACTCCGGCAAACTTTTATTTTGGGTATTGGTTTAGCCACTGGCGCGCCTGATACCCACACGGCGCCCACTTCAAACGGGTCGCCACCAGAGAATTCTCAACCCCCGGTCGGCCTCCCGACCGGGGGTTTTGTTTTTTGGGCCCGCCACCACACAGCTTTAGCGACACACCGCCATCAAGAGGATTTTACAAATGAACTACGCCACTTATTACCGTCACGACAGTTTTACCGCCTGGCGATTTACCACCCTCCGCTCGGGACAGCCTGCCGCCTCCGATCGGTCACCCACAGGTGGCAAGCACACACACGCAGCCAATCCGGCCAATTGTCGAACACCCCAGTAGGGCCGAGCGCGCGGGAGTGAACCCGCCGCCGCCCAGGAAGCCTGAACATGAATTCGTCCGTCTCTGCTCTGCCACTGTCGACCCTTACCTCTGCCAACGAAGCGCTGACCCTGCGCCTGCCCACTTCGTTGCAACTCAAGCAGCAATTGCCACTGACCAACGCCCTGGCCCGGCAAGTCGCGACTCACCGCCAGGCGGTTCGCGCAATCCTCGACGGTGAAGACTCCCGTCTGCTGGTCATCGTCGGCCCCTGCTCGATCCACGACCCGCAATCCGCACTTGAATACGCCGACAACCTGGCCCGCCTGAGCGCCGACGTCAGCGACCAGATGCTCCTGGTGATGCGCGCCTACGTCGAAAAACCTCGCACCACGGTGGGCTGGAAAGGCCTGGCGTACGACCCGCACCTCGATGGCAGCGATGACATGGCCGGCGGCCTGACCCTGTCCCGCGAGCTGATGCGGGAAATGCTCATGCTCGGCCTGCCGGTGGCGACTGAACTGCTGCAACCCATGGCCGCCGGGTACTTCGACGACCTGCTGAGCTGGGTGGCCATCGGCGCCCGCACCACCGAGTCGCAGATCCATCGCGAGATGGCCAGCGGCCTGGGCATGCCGGTAGGCTTCAAGAACGGCACCGATGGCGGTGTCGGCGTCGCCTGTGACGCCATGCGCTCGGCCGCCCATCCACATCGCCACTTCGGCGTCGACAGCCAGGGTCACCCCGCGATCATCCAGACCCCGGGCAATGCCGACACCCACCTGGTGCTGCGCGGCGGTCATCACGGACCGAACTACGACCGCGCCAGCGTCGCCCGCGTCCACGGCGACTTGACCCGACTGAAGATCCCGGCCCGGATCATGGTCGACTGCAGCCACGCCAACAGCAGCAAAGATCCACTGCGCCAACCCGCCGTGTTCAACGACGTGCTGGAACAACGCCTGCAGGGCGATCGCTCGCTGATCGGCATGATGATCGAAAGTCATTTGTTCGAAGGCTGCCAACCGCTGAGCCCGTCGCTGAAGTACGGCGTTTCGGTCACCGACGGCTGCCTGGGCTGGAGCGCGACAGAGCAACTGTTGCGCCAGGCGGCGGATCGGCTGCGGGCACAGCAAACCCGCTGACCACCGCATTTTCGGGCTGCACCAACCCGTCTTCATCCGCAGACGGGTCGGCAGCCATCAGGATTCGTACCCTGCCTATGCCTTTTTCCCCAGGCCACAGCGGCCATTTCATGCATCGCTGCGGCGCTGGAGTCTTTAGAGTGACGTCGAAGTCACTTTCTTGAACCCTGGAAAAGGAATGAACATGCAACGGAATGCAAAGACTCATTATCCCATCCTGCTGGTGCACGGGCTGTTCGGCTTCGAGCGGATCGCCAGCGTGCACCTCTTCCACGACGTCAGGCAGGCCCTGCGCAACGCTGGCACGAGGGTGTTCGTCCCGCATCTGTCCGCCACCCACAGCAACGAAGTACGCGGCGAACAGCTGCTGGCGCAGATCCAGCGGGTACTGGAGGGCACCGGGGCCGACAAGGTCAATCTGATCGGCCACAGCCAAGGGGCGTTGGCCGCACGCTATGCCGCCGCGACAGCGCCCGGCAAGGTGGCCTCGGTGACGTCCGTCAGCGGCCCCAACCACGGCTCGGAACTGGCGGACCTGCTGCGCAAGGCACTGACACCGGGCCACCTGCCGGATATCGTGGCCGAGACCATTGCCACCTTGTTCGCCGACTTTCTTTCGTTACTCAGTGGCAAAGGCCGGATGCCGCAAAATGCCGTCGCCGCGTTGAACGCCCTGACCACGCAAGGCGTGAACGCCTTCAACCAGAAGTACCCCCAGGGGTTGCCGCAGACCTGGGGTGGCAAGGGCCGCGAGCAGGTCAACGGCGTGCGCTACTATTCCTGGAGTGGCATCCTGCAGGGCAAGCGGCGGGCTGAAGGACTTGAGGTAGCTGATCCATCCCATGGACTGATGCGCGCGCTCTCACGTTATTTCTCCCTCGAGCCCTTGCAGAACGATGGCCTGGTCGGCCGCTACAGCTCCCACCTGGGCACCGTCATCCGCTCGGACTATCCGCTGGACCATCTGGGCACCCTTCGCCAGTCAGGCGGTCAAAGTGTAAGGCGCGTCGACCCGATCGATCTGTATGTGCAGCACGCCGAGCGCCTGAAAAAAGCCGGGCTTTGACCCAGGCCCGCCGTCCAGAGCGCTGGCAACGGAACTTTGGGGAGAAATAGCCCACTGAATCCGGTAGGCTCAGCACTTTACCGTACATTGAATGGAGAGTTTCCCCATGGCCAAAGCCACTGCCCGTCACATCCTTGTTGCCAGCGAAGCCAAGTGCAACGAACTGAAAGCCCAAATCGAGGGTGGCGCAGACTTCGCCGAAGTCGCCAAAGCCAACTCCACCTGCCCTTCCAGCCGCCAGGGCGGTGACCTGGGCTCGTTCGGTCCAGGCCAGATGGTCAAGGAGTTCGACACCGTGGTCTTCAGCGCACCGCTCAACGTAGTGCAAGGTCCGGTCAAGACCCAGTTCGGCTACCACCTGCTGGAAGTGACCAGCCGCCAGGACTGATAGACGCCTGGATTTACTGTGCAGCGG
Source organism: Pseudomonas sp. PLMAX (assembly GCF_046042685.1). Classification (NCBI taxonomy): domain Bacteria; kingdom Pseudomonadati; phylum Pseudomonadota; class Gammaproteobacteria; order Pseudomonadales; family Pseudomonadaceae; genus Pseudomonas; species Pseudomonas sp. PLMAX. The sequence continues at coordinate 4,192,642 of NZ_CP064949.1, forward strand.
CCCGCCTTCTGGTGGGCCGTCGTGTTTCAGATACGTAATACGGCTGGCGAGGGACGCGCCGCTAGCGTACAAATCGTGGTTGACGACCACCCGGCTCTAAGGCTGAAAATGCGACTGGCTTTCCCGACTTCATTGTTCACTGCCGTGGCCCTGCTCCTGGGCGCCGCCGGTGTGAATGCCGCACCGCAACATGCGTTGACCGTCTACGGCGAGCCCGCCAAGTACCCTGCCGGCTTCAGTCATTTTGCCTACACCAATCCGCAGGCGCCCAAGGGCGGGACGATGCGCCGTTCGGCGATCGAGATCGGGCATTTCGATCACGTCCTGCCTTACATAGACAAGGGCATCGGCGTGAGCCAGATCGATGGCCTGCTCTACTCGCCCCTGGCGCAGCGCTCGCTGGACGAGCCTTACACGGTGTACGGCCTGGTGGCGCAGCAGATGGAGCGCTCCGACGATGGCCTGTCCCTGCGTTTCTTCCTTAACCCCAAGGCGCGGTTTGCCGATGGCAAGCCGATCACCGCCGAGGACGTGCGCTACACCTTCGACCTGTTGATGACCCAGGGCAGCCTGCGATATCGCACGCAGTTCGCCGACGTAAAAGGCGTGGTAGTCGAATCGCCATTGACCGTGCGCTTCGACTTCAAGAACAACGAAAACCGCACCCTGCCGCTGGACATCGCGACCTTGCCGGTGTTTCCCGAACACTGGTGGAAGAGCCGTGACTTTGCCGATGGCGGCGGTTACGAGCCGCCCCTGGGCAGCGGGCCCTACAAGGTCGGCAAGATCGATTCGGGGCGCAGCATCACCTTCGAGCGCAATCCCGACTGGTGGGGCAAGGACCTGCCGGTCAGCCGTGGCCTGTACAACTTCGACCATTTCAGCATCGAGTACTTCGGCGACACAGATGTCGCGCGCCAGGTTTTGCGCGGCGGCGCCTATGACTACAACCGCGAGTTCTCCGCCACCGGCTACTCCATTGGCTACGACAGCCCCGCACTGAGCGACGGTCGCCTGCAAAAGGCCCACCTGGCCACCGAAGCGCCGCAATCGGCCCAGGGCTTCGTGTTCAACCTGCAAAAACCGATGTTCCAGGACCGCCGGGTGCGCCAGGCCCTGGCGATGCTCTGGGACTTCGAATGGAGCAACCGGCAGATGATGCGCAACCTGTACATCCGCCAGCAGAGCTACTTTTCCAATACCGAGCTGGCGGCCCGGCGCTTGCCTGATGCCGGTGAGCTGGCGATCCTGGAACCCTTGCGCGGACAGATCCCCGATGAAGTCTTCAGCCAAGTGTTCGAGCCGCCGAAAACCGATGGCAGCGGCTTGATTCGTGACAAGCAGCTGCAAGCCCTGGAGCTGCTGGAACAAGCCGGGTGGAAACCCCGGGGCGATCAATTGGTGAACGCCGAGGGCGAGCCGCTGAGCTTCACCTTCCTGGTCAGCCAGAACGGCATGGATCGCTTGCTCCTGCCCTACAAGCGCACCCTGAAACAGATCGGCATCGACCTGAACATCCGCCGCATCGACTCGTCGCAGTACGTCAATCGCCTGATGAGCCGCGACTACGACATGATCGTCACCGGCTATCCGGTCACCACCTCCCCCGGTGGCGAACTGATCAACTACTTCGCCTCGGTCTCGGCGACCGACCCCGGTGCCAACAACTACATGGTGTTGAAGAACCCGGCGGTGGACACCTTGATCAATGGCCTGATCCGCGCCAACACCCAGGCCGACATGCTGCACTATGCCCACGCGCTCGACCGGGTGCTGCAATGGAACTATTACTGGATTCCCAACTATTACCCGCCGGGCAGCTCCACCGTGTGGTGGAATCGCTTCGGCATACCGAACGTGCAGGCGAGCAATGACGAAGCCATCGAGAGCTGGTGGGAAATGAGCACCACGCCACTGACCAACCAGCAGATGACCGCTGAGCGAATCCGTCGCGGCAGCCCCGGAGGACCGCACTGATGTGGGCTTATATCGTACGGCGCCTGCTGCTGATCATCCCGACCCTGGTGATCATCCTCCTGGTCAACTTCGTCATCGTCCAGGCCGCCCCGGGTGGTCCGGTGGAACAGGCCATCGCGCACCTTCAGGGCATCGGCGGCGCCAATGTCGGTGGCGGTTCCAGCGAGACCATGGGCCATTCCCGGGCCAGCCGCGGCCTCGATCCGCAATTGATCAAGGACATCGAAAAGCAATACGGCTTCGACAAGCCGGCACCGGAACGCCTGTGGCTGATGCTCACCAGTTACGCGCGCCTGGACTTCGGCAAGAGCTTCTTTCGCGGGGCCACCGTCACCGACCTGATCCTGGAGAAGATGCCGGTCACCATCTCCCTCGGGCTCTGGGCGACGCTGATCACCTACCTGGTGTCGATTCCCCTGGGGATCCGCAAGGCCGTGCACCACGGTAGCCACTTCGATGTCTGGAGCAGCACCGCAATCATCATCGGCTATGCCATGCCGGCCTTCCTGTTCGCCATGTTCCTGATCGTGGTGTTCGCCGGCGGCACCTCGCTGAACTGGTTCCCGGTGCGCGGGCTGGTCTCGGACAATTTCGAGTCGCTGTCGACCCTGGGCAAGGTCGCCGATTACTTCTGGCACCTGGTACTGCCGGTGACCGCCCTGGTGATTGGCGGTTTCGCGACCCTGACCATCCTGACCAAGAATTCGTTTCTCAACGAAATCACTCGCCAGTACGTAGTCACCGCCCGCGCCAAGGGCCTGAGCGAGCGCCGGGTGCTGTACGGCCACGTGTTTCGCAACGCCATGTTGCTGGTAGTGTCGGGGATTCCCCAGGCCTTCATCAGCGTGTTTTTTGCCGGCTCCCTCCTGATCGAAGTGATCTTCTCCCTCGATGGCCTGGGCCGCATGAGCTACGAGGCGGCCGTGTCCCGGGACTACCCGGTGGTGTTCGGTTCGCTGTTCATCTTCACCCTGTTCGGCCTGCTGATAAAACTGGTCGGCGACCTGTGCTACACCCTGGTCGATCCGCGCATCGACTTCGCCGCGAGGAACGCCTGATGCTCAAGCTTTCACCGCTGGGCCGACGCCGCTTCGAGCGTTTCAAGAAAAACCGCCGCGGCTGGTGGTCGCTATGGCTGTTTGTCGGGCTGTTCCTGCTGACCCTGGGCGGCGAGCTGATCGCCAACGACAAACCGCTGGTGGTCAGCTATCAGGGATCGTTGTACTTCCCTGCCCTCAAGCGCTACACCGAGCAGGAATTTGGCGGACAACTGCCCTTCCAGGCCGATTACCGCAGCGATTATGTGCAGAACCTGATCAAGAAGGACGGTGGCTGGCTGCTGTTCCCGCCGATCCCCTTCAGCGACGACACACCGAACTACGACCTGAACAAACCGGCCCCGAGCCCGCCATCGAACGTGAATTGGCTGGGCACTGACGATCAGGCGCGGGACGTGTTGGCGCGGGTGATCTTCGGCGCGCGGGTGTCGATCCTGTTTGCCTTGATGCTGACGTTCGTCAGCGCGCTGATCGGCATCGCCGCCGGCGCGTTGCAAGGCTATTACGGTGGCTGGGTCGACTTGCTCGGCCAGCGGCTGCTGGAGGTCTGGTCCGGGCTGCCGGTGCTGTACCTGCTGATCATCCTCTCGGGATTCGTCGAGCCGAATTTCTGGTGGTTGCTGGGGATCATGGCGCTGTTTTCCTGGCTGGCGCTGGTGGACGTGGTGCGCGCCGAATTCCTGCGCGGGCGCAACCTGGAATACGTCAAGGCGGCCCGTGCGCTGGGCCTGAGCGATCGCAAAGTGATCGTGCGGCACATCCTGCCCAACGCCATGAACGCGACCCTGAGTTACCTGCCGTTCATTCTGACCGGGGCCATCTCGACCCTCACCGCCCTGGACTTCCTCGGCTTCGGCATGCCGGCCGGCAGTGCGTCCCTGGGCGAACTGATCGGCCAGGGCAAGCAGAACCTGCAGGCGCCCTGGCTGGGGCTGACGGCGTTTTTCACCCTGGCGTTGATTCTTTCTCTATTGGTGTTCATCGGCGAAGCCTTGCGCGACGCCTTTGACCCTCGTGCGTGAAGCGGACCGTTGATATGAGCAACCTGATCGAAATCCGTGACCTCAGCGTGGCCTTCAGTGGCCAGACCGTGGTGCGCAACCTGTGCCTGGACATCCGCCCCGGCGAATGCCTGGCGCTGGTCGGCGAGTCGGGTTCGGGCAAGTCGGTGACCGCCCACTCGATCCTGCAGCTGCTGCCCGAATGCGGCACCGAGACCACCGGCAGCATCCGTTATCGCGGCCAGGAACTGGTGGGCGCCGATGCGAGCAAATTGCGCAAACTGCGGGGTAATCGCATCGCGATGATCTTCCAGGAGCCGATGACCTCCCTGAACCCGCTGCACAGTATCGAGAAGCAGATCGGCGAAACCCTGCTGGTGCACAAAGGCCTGGCCGGCAAGGCGGCACAGGCGCGGATTCTCGAATTGCTGCACCTGGTGGGTATCCAGAAGCCCAAGGAGCGGCTCAAGGCCTATCCCCACCAGTTATCGGGTGGCCAGCGCCAGCGGGTGATGATCGCCATGGCCCTGGCCTGCGAGCCGGAACTGTTGATCGCCGATGAACCGACCACAGCGCTGGACGTGACGGTGCAGCGCAAGATCCTGCTGCTACTCAAGTCGCTGCAACAGCGACTGGGCATGTCGCTGCTGCTGATCAGCCACGACCTCAATCTGGTGCGCAGCATTGCCCAGCGTGTCTGCGTGATGAAGGCCGGCGAAATTGTCGAGCAGGCCACCTGCGAGACGATGTTCACCGCACCGAAACACCCTTACAGCTGCGTGCTGCTCAATGCCGAGCCGGAAGGCGTAGCGCTGCCCCGGGACGAACGCGAGAAAGTCCTGGAGGTGCACGACCTGCGGGTGCAGTTTCCGGTCAGTGGCGGACTGTTCCGACGCAAGACCTACCTCAAGGCCGTGGACGGCATCAGCCTGAATATCCAACGGGGCAAGACCCTGGGCATCGTCGGCGAATCGGGTTCCGGCAAGTCCACGCTCGGCCAGGCGATCCTGCGCCTGCTGGACTCCGAAGGCAGCATCCGCTTCCAGGGCCAGGCACTCGATGGCCTGACGCAGAAACAGTTGCGGCCGTGGCGCAAGAAAATGCAGGTGGTGTTCCAGGACCCGTTTGGCAGCCTCAGCCCGCGCATGTCCGTGGCGCAGATCATCAGCGAAGGCCTGGAAGTGCATAGCCAGTTGACCACTGAGCAATGCAACGCCGAGGTGATCCGGGCGCTGCAGGAAGTCGGGCTCGACCCGCAAAGCCGTCATCGCTACCCCCACGAGTTCTCCGGTGGCCAGCGCCAGCGCATCGCCATCGCCCGGGCGCTGGTGTTGAAGCCGGCGCTGATCCTGCTGGACGAGCCGACCTCGGCGCTGGACCGTACCGTGCAAAAGCAGGTGGTCGCCCTGCTGCGCCAGCTTCAGGAAAAACACGGGCTGACCTACCTGTTCATCAGCCATGACCTGGCGGTGGTGCGCGCCCTGGCCCACGACATGATCGTGATCAAGGACGGCAAGGTGGTCGAAAGCGGTGCCAGCCACGACGTGTTCGATTCGCCGCAGCATCCGTACACCAAGGAGCTGTTGGCGGCGGCACATGTGGGGCAGGCATAATCCAGTCAGACCGCGTCGCGGCCTTCGCGAGCAAGCCCGCTCCCACAGGGGATTTGTGACCGACACAGATCACCTGTGGGAGCGGGCTTGCTCGCGAAGACGGCCTTATCGGCAATACACATCCAGGACCTTGCGCATGAACACCACCGAAAGCCTCAAGGACTACCAGCGCGTACGCCTGCTGGCGATCCGCTCGCTGTTCGAGATCATCGAGCAGTCCAGTGAAGGCACGGTGATCGTCGACCGCGACGCCAACATCGTCTGGATGAACGAACGTTATGCCAAGCGTTTCGGCCTGCAATCGGCCGAAAGCGCGATTGGCAAGGCCTGCGAAAGCGTGATCCCCGGCAGCCTGTTGCGCGAAGTGGTGCGTACCGGCCGACCGATCCTGCTCGACATGCAGGACACCCCCAAGGAACCGCTGGTGGTGATGCGCCTGCCGATTCACGACGATGCCGGCGAGGTGATCGGCGCCATCGGTTTTGCCTTGTTCGACGAGTTGCGCAGCCTGTCGCCGATGCTCAAGCGCTACATGAGCATGCAGCAAGAGCTGGCTTCCACGCGCTCGCTGCTGCGTGCGCGCCAGACCCGCTACAACTTCGCGCACTTCATCGGCACCAGCGCCGCCAGCCTGGAAGTCAAGCGCCGCGCGCGGCGCAGCGCCAGCACCGACTCGCCGGTGTTGCTGCTCGGTGAAACCGGCACCGGCAAGGAACTGCTGGCACAGGCGATCCACAATGCCTCGCCGCGCGCGCACAAGGCGTTTGTCAGCATCAACAGTGCCGCGATCCCCGAATCACTGCTGGAAGCCGAATTCTTCGGCACCGCCCCTGGCGCCTTTACCGGCGCCGACCGCAAAGGCCGCGCCGGCAAGTTGCAGATCGCCCAGGACGGCACGCTGTTTCTCGACGAGATAGGCGACATGCCGTTGCCGCTGCAAAGCAAATTGCTGCGGGTGCTGCAGGAGAAAGAATTCGAGCCAGTCGGCTCCAACGAGGTGATCCAGAGCGATGTGCGGGTCATCGCCGCGACCTCGACCGACCTGGAAGCGGCGATCAAACGCGGCGAGTTTCGCGCCGACCTGTACTACCGCCTCAACGTCCTGCCGATCCAGGTGCCACCCCTGCGTGACCGTCTGGACGACCTGCCCGCCCTCAGTGAAGCGATCCTTGAAGAGCTGCGCAGCCAGCACGAACTGAACGGCGAAGCGCTGGCGCTGCTGGGTCAACACGCCTGGCCGGGGAACATTCGCGAGCTGCGTAACGTGCTGGAGCGGGCGGCGTTGCTTAGTGATGATTTGCGGCTGACGGAAACTGATATCCGCGCTGCAATAGGCACGTTCATGCCGGTTGCGCGCGTGGCGCCGTTGAGTATCGAGCCGGTGGCGCATGAGACGTTCAGTGCGGCGCGGGAACGGTTTGATCGGCAATTGATTGAAAACGCCTTGGCGCAATGCGGGGGCAAGGTGGTTGAAGCGGCGGCACGATTGGGGTTGGGGCGGTCGACGTTGTACAAGAAGATGGTGGCGTTGGGGATTGCCGAGTCTCTATAAAGAGACATAAATCTCCATTGGTAGATATGCCCTCTTCGCGAGCAAGCCCGCTCCCACAGGGATCGTATTCTTCCTGCCATACGGTATCCCTGTGGGAGCGGGCTTGCTCGCGAAGAGGCCGGAAAGACCACCGAAAATCTCAAAACCGAGACAACTCAAACCATCGCAACCTGGCCTTCTTTACTATTTCTTTATATTTCAACAACTTAACCACTTGGCACAAATCTCGCTATAGCCCCTCCCCACAACGTACTACCTTAAAAAAATAACAATCCAGGAGACACACCATGAGTGTGATCATTGCCTTGGCAGCCCTCACGCTGCTGATGCTGGCTGCCTACCGTGGCTACAGCGTTATCCTTTTTGCCCCGATTGCCGCCCTCGGCGCCGTCCTGCTCACCGACCCTTCTGCCGTCGCCCCTGCCTTCACCGGGGTGTTCATGGAAAAAATGGTCGGCTTCATCAAGCTGTATTTCCCGGTGTTCCTGCTCGGCGCAGTGTTCGGCAAGCTCATCGAGCTGTCGGGTTTTTCGCGCTCGATCGTCGCGGCGGCCATTCGCCTGCTTGGCACCCGCCAGGCGATGCTGGTGATCGTGCTGGTCTGCGCCCTGCTGACCTACGGAGGCGTCTCGCTGTTCGTCGTGGTGTTCGCGGTCTATCCGTTCGCCGCAGAAATGTTCCGCCAGAGCAACATCCCCAAGCGCCTGATCCCGGCGACCATCGCCCTCGGCGCCTTTTCGTTCACCATGGACGCCCTGCCCGGCACCCCGCAGATCCAGAACATCATCCCCAGTACCTTCTTCAACACCACCGCCTGGGCTGCGCCATGGCTGGGCTTGATCGGCGCGATCTTCGTGGTCTGCGCCGGCATGCTGTTTCTGCAGCGCCAACGCAAAAAGGCTCAGCTGGCCGGTGAGGGTTATGGCACCGAACTGCGCAACGAGCCGGAAACCGCTGCCGACATCAAGCTGCCCAACCCCTGGATCGCCCTGTCGCCGCTGTTGGCCGTGGGCATCATGAACCTGCTGTTTACCCAATGGATCCCACAGTGGTACGGCAAGACCCACAGCCTCGCACTGCCAGGCATGGCCGCGCCGGTGACCACTGAAATCGCCAAGCTGACGGCAATCTGGGCCGTTCAAGCCGCGCTGCTGGTCGGCATCCTCATGGTGTTGGTGTTCGGCTTCCAGGCGATTCGCGGCAAACTCGCCGAGGGCAGTAGAAGTGCGGTCGGCGGTTCGTTGCTGGCGGCGATGAACACCGCGTCGGAGTATGGATTTGGCGCAGTGATCGCCTCCTTGCCGGGCTTCCTGGTCTTGGCCGACTGGCTCAAGAGCATTCCCAATCCGCTGGTCAATGAAGCGATTACCGTGACCCTGCTGGCCGGCATCACCGGTTCTGCGTCGGGCGGGATGAGCATTGCGCTGGCGGCCATGGCCAATGACTTCATCGCAGCCGCCCACGCCGCCAACATCCCGCTGGAAGTCCTGCACCGGGTGGCCGCCATGGCCAGTGGCGGCATGGACACCCTGCCGCACAACGGCGCGGTGATTACTCTGCTGGCGGTGACCGGCCTGACCCACCGCGAGGCCTACAAAGACATTTTCTGTATTACGCTGATCAAGACCCTCGCGGTTTTCGTAGTGATCGGCACTTTCTACGCCACTGGCATTGTGTGAGGTATTGATGACGACTCTTTCGGGCAAGACCGCACTGGTTACCGGTTCCACCAGCGGCATCGGCCTGGGCATTGCCCTGAGCCTGGCCAAGGCGGGCGCCAACCTGATTCTCAACGGATTTGGCGATGCATCCAAAGTGATCGCCGAGGTAGAGCAGTTCGGCGGCAAGGTTGGCCATCATCCTGCCGATGTCAGCGACGCGGCGCAGATCGCCGACATGATCGCCTACGCCGAGCGTGAATTCGGCGGCGTCGACATTCTGGTCAACAACGCCGGCATCCAGTATGTAGCGCCGGTGGACGAGTTCCCGGTGGAGCGCTGGGACTCGATCATTGCCATCAACCTGTCGTCGGTGTTCCATAGCACCCGCCTGAGCCTGCCGGGCATGCGCGCCAAGGGCTGGGGCCGGGTGATCAACATTGCCTCGGTGCATGGCCTGGTGGGTTCGACCGGCAAAGCCGCCTATGTCGCCGCCAAACACGGGGTGATCGGGCTGACCAAGGTGGTCGCCCTGGAAACCGCCACCAGCAACATCACCTGCAACGCGATTTGCCCGGGCTGGGTGCTGACGCCGCTGGTGCAGAAGCAGATCGACGACCGCGCCGCCACCGGCATCGACCCGCAGCAGGCGCAGCATGATTTGCTGGCCGAGAAACAGCCGTCGCTGGAATTCGTGACGCCACCGCAATTGGGCGAACTGGTGCTGTTCCTGTGCAGCGAAGCCGGCACCCAGGTGCGCGGCGCGGCATGGAATGTCGATGGGGGGTGGTTGGCGCAGTAACCATCCACCCTGTGGGAGCGGGCTTGCTCGCGAATGTGGTCTATCAGCGACATTTATGGTGTCTGACTCACCGCGTTCGCGAGCAAGCCCGCTCCCACAGGTGAAATGTGTCTACCTCGGCTTGTGCGTGAATAATAAAGAAGAGGCAACTCATGTCCGACATCCTCTGGCAACCCAGCGCCGAACGCATCGGCAAGACCCGCATGGAGGCCTTTCGGCGCTTCATCAATCAACGCCACCACCTGCACATCGACGACTACCCCGCCCTGCACCAATGGTCGATCGATCAGCGCCCGGACTTCTGGCAGGCCATCGTCGACTTCTTCGACATCCGCTTCCATGAGCAACCCGACGCGGTGCTGCTCGAAGGCGCGCAGATGCCCAGCGCCCAGTGGTTTCCCGGCGCGACCCTGAATTTCGCCGAACACCTGCTGAGCCGTCGCGACGATGCCGTGGCCGTGGTGGCCGTGGCGGAAAACGGTCAGCGTGAACACCTGACCTGGGCTGAACTGGCCGAGCATGTCGCCGGCTTTCAGAACGGCTTGATCGCGGCCGGTGTCGGCCTCGGCGACCGGGTGGCGGCGTGCATGCCCAACACCTGGCAAACCCTGGTGGCCATGCTTGCCACCACCAGCCTCGGGGCCATCTGGTCCTGCTCGTCGCCAGACTTCGGCACCCAGGGGGTGATCGACCGCTTCGGCCAGATCGAACCGAAAGTGCTGGTGACCTGCGCCGGTTATCGCTACGCCGGCAAGGAGATCGACCAGACCGCCAAGGTCAACGAAATCCTCGAGCGCCTGCCGACCTTGCAGCAGTTGGTCATCGTGCCATACGCACAGCCCGGAACTCACATCGAAGACTTCCGTACCCCGGCGAACGTCACGCTCTGGAACGACTTCTATGAGCCTGGCGGCGAACCGGATTTCGTCCCGGTGCCCTTCGCCCATCCGCTGTACATCCTCTACTCCAGTGGCACCACTGGCGTGCCCAAATGCATCATCCACAGCACCGGCGGCGTGCTGCTGCAACACGTCAAGGAACACGGCCTGCATTGCGATCTCGGCCCCGGTGACCGCTTGTTCTACTACACCACCTGCGGCTGGATGATGTGGAACTGGCTGGTCTCGGCCCTGGCGGTGGGCAGCGCCGTGGTGCTGTACGACGGCTCGCCGTTCCAGCCGGATGCCGATCGCTTGGTCGATCTGATCGACGACGAGGGCATCACGGTATTCGGCACCAGCCCCAAGTACCTCGCCACTCTGCAAAGCAGCGGCGTGAAGCCTGCGCAAAGCCATGACCTGGGCAACCTCAAGACCCTGCTCTGCACAGGTTCGGCGCTGTCGCCGCAGAGCTACGACTACGTCTATCGCGATTTCAAGGCCGACCTGTGCCTGGCGTCGATGTCAGGCGGCACCGACATCGTCTCCTGTTTCGTCAACGGCAACCCCTGGCAGCCGGTGCGCCGTGGCGAGATCCAGGGCAAGAGCCTGGGCATGGCCGTGGAGGTATGGAACGACCAGGGTCAACCGGTGATTGGTGAAAAAGGCGAGCTGGTGTGTACCCGGCACTTTCCGGCGATGCCCATCGGCCTGTGGCACGACCCCGACGGCGAAAAGCTCGAGGCTTCCTACTTCAGCCAGTTTCCCGGGGTCTGGGCCCAGGGCGACTACGCCGAACAGCTGCCTCATGGCGCGATGATGATCCACGGCCGTTCGGACGCGGTGCTCAACCCCGGCGGCGTGCGCATCGGTACCGCGGAAATCTATCGCCAGGTGGAAAAGGTCCCGCAGGTGCTCGACAGCGTGGCCATCGGTCAGCAATGGCAGGATGATGTACGGGTGGTGCTGTTCGTGCGCCTGCGCGATGGCGTGGAACTCGATGTGGCGTTGCAGCAGCAGATTCGCCAGGTCATTCGCGCCAACACCACACCCCGGCATGTGCCGGCGAAGATTGTCGCGGTCACCGACATTCCCCGGACCATCAGCGGCAAAGTCGTCGAGTTGGCGGTGCGCAATGTGGTGCACGGGCAAAAGGTGAAAAACACCGATGCGCTGGCCAATCCCCAAGCGCTCGAGCAATTCCGCAACCGCCCTGAACTCCAGGACTGAAACACCTGCAGGGGTTCGATTTCCATGGCAAAAAATATCTGTGGAGCATTCAATGATAAAAAGAATGACCTGAAGCAGGCCATCCAGCGTCTACTGCCCTGCAGGAATAGTAGAGGCCGCCACACCGAATCATGTTCAGGACAACCAGATGAACGCATCACCCACCGGCAGCGATGCCCAGGCCCTGATTGCCAGACTCGACTGGGCGAGCAGCCCACTAGGCGCCGCCGGCACCTGGCCGCAGAGCCTGCGTACCGCCGTGGACATCGTGATTCACTCGCCGATGCCGATGCTGCTGCTCTGGGGGCCGCAACTGACGCAGATCTACAACGATGGCTTCGCGCTGCTGGCCGGCAGCAAGCATCCGCACGCTTTCGGACAGCCAACCCACCTGATCTGGCCCGAATTGAAGGACTTTACCGACCCGATCTACAGCGCGGTCCTGCAAGGCCAGGTGCGAACCTACAGCGAACAGCGCTTCACCCTTCAGCGCGACGGCATCGATTCCGACTTCTGGCTGGACCTGACCTACAGCCCCATCCGCGACGAAAACGCCCAGGTCGCCGGCATCCTGGTCACTGCCATCGAAACCAACGAACGCCGGCGCATCGCCCTCGAACTGGAACAGCGCTCCGCCGCGAGCCTCAAGGCCCAGCAAGACACCGAAGAACGCCTGCAACTGGCCCTCGCCGCCACCGACGCGGTCGGCACCTGGGACTGGGACATCAGCGAGGACCGCTTCATCGCCGACGCCCATTTTGCCCAGTTGCACGGCGTCGAACCGGCCCTGTCCGGCCAGTTGCCGATCAGCGAATACCTGCACGGCGTCCACCCCGAAGACCGCACCCTGATTGCCCGCAGCATCAAGCACTGCATTACCCACGGCACCGAATACGCCGAGGAATACCGTCTGCTGCTAGCCGATGGCCAGTTGCGCTGGGTGTTCGCCCGCGGCCGTTGCTACAAGGATCACCATGGCCGGCCGATCCGCTTCCTCGGCGCCGCCCTCGACCTGACCGATCGCAAGAACACCGAGCAGGCCTTGCGCCAGAGCCAGACCGAGCTGCAGTTGATCATCAACGCCATGCCGATCCTGATCAGCTACGTCGACCGCGAGGAACGCTTTCGCCTGAACAACGCCGCCTACCTCGACTGGTATGGCCTCACGCCCCAGGAACTCTTCGGCCGCACCGTCCGCGAAGTGCTGGGCGACGAGGCCTATGCCCTGCGCGCCGGGTACATCGCCCAGGCCCTGGCCGGCAAGGCCTGCAGCTTCAGCATCAGCACCCCGCACCGCGATGGCAGCATCCGCCAGGCGCTGATGAATTACCTGCCACGTCACGGTGCGGATGGCGCGGTAAATGGTTTCTACATCTTCGTCATCGACGAAACCGAGCGCAAACAGACCGAAGAAGCCCTGCGCAACCTCAACGAAACCCTCGAAGAACGGGTCAGTGCCCGCACCCGCCAACTGGCCGAGGCCAACGAAAAACTGCTCAGCGAGATGTTCGAACGCGAGCGCGCCGAAGAAGCCCTGCGCCATGCGCAGAAGATGGAAGCGGTGGGCCAGCTCACCGGGGGCATTGCCCATGACTTCAACAACATGCTCACCGGCATCATCGGCAGCCTGGACCTGATGCAACGCTACATCGCCGACGGCCGCGCCGCCGAAATCGCCCGTTTCACCGAAGCCGCGGTGTCCTCGGCCAACCGCGCCGCTGCCCTCACCCATCGGCTGCTGGCGTTCTCCAGGCGCCAGTCGCTGGATCGCAAGACGCTGAACGCCAATGACCTGATCCACTCCCTGGAAGACCTGCTCAGCCGAACCAAGGGCGACCATATCGAACTCAAGCTGCAGCTGACCGAAGACGTGTGGCCGGTCAGTACCGATGTCAGTCAACTGGAAAACGCCCTGCTCAACCTGGTGATCAACGCCCGGGACGCCATGCCCGATGGTGGCCGGTTGTGCATCGAAACTGCCAATGTCTATCTCGACGGCAGTGACATCACCACCCTGGAACCGGTCAAGGCCGGGGATTACCTGATGATCGCGGTCAGCGACAACGGCACCGGCATGACCCCCAAGGTATTGGCCAAGGCGTTCGACCCGTTCTTCACCACCAAACCCATCGGCCAGGGCACCGGATTGGGCTTGTCGATGATCTACGGTTTTGCCCAGCAGTCCGGTGGCCACGTGACCCTGTTCAGCATGCCCGGCCAGGGCACCAGCGTGCGCCTGTACTTGCCGCGACTGCTCGACGTTGAGCCGCAGGACGTGCTGTCGCCGGTGATCAGCGAAGCACCGTCGGCGATTGCCGGCGAAACGGTGGTGTTGGTGGAGGACGACCCGGCGGTGCGAATGCTGGTGTTCGATCTGCTCAAGGAGTTGGGTTATCACGCCTATGAAGCCGAAAATGCGAAGACGGCCCTGCCCTTGCTCGAATCCGACTTGCGAGTCGATCTGTTGGTCACCGATGTCGGGCTGCCCGGGATGAATGGCCGGCAACTGGCGGAGATTGCCCGTCAGCATCGCCCGGAACTGAAAGTGCTGTTCATGACCGGTTACGCGCAAATGGCCGCCGAACGCCAGGGCTTTCTCGAAGAAGGCATGGACATGGTGGCCAAACCGTTTTCCATCGATCTGCTGGCCAACAAGATTCGCACGATGATCGGTCAAGCGCAGTGAGTTAGGGCATAATCGCCCGCCCCGCTGTCACGACCGTTGCAAGGTACCTGCCCCATGAAAGCTCAAGCCCGCCATATCCTGGTGAAAACTTCGGAAGAAGCCGAACAACTCAAGCAACGCATCGCCAAGGGTGAAGCCTTCGATGTGCTGGCCAAGAAGTACTCCACCTGCCCGTCCGGCAAACGCGGCGGCGACCTGGGGGAAGTACGGCCGGGGCAGATGGTCGGTGCGATCGATGCGGTGATCTTCAAAAAACCGCTGCGGGTGGTGCATGGGCCGATCAAAAGCAAGTTTGGGTATCACCTGGTACAGGTGTTTTACCGGGATTGACTCGTTGGCTTTTGGGCCTCTTCGCGAGCAAGCCCGCTCCCACAGGTTTTCGGGTGTGGCTAAAATCTGTGGCAGCTCACAAATCCCTGTGGGAGCGGGCTTGCTCGCGAACCGATGGCGCAGCCAGCGGCCATCCAGCACTCACTTGGGGATGAGTGCTCCGGGCACCTGAATCACCCGACTCGCCAACCGATGTCCCGCCTCCGCCGCTTCAACCGGGCTCCCCCCCTTGAGCCGCGAAGCCAGGTACGCCGCACTGAACGAATCCCCCGCCGCCGTGGTGTCCACCACCCGCTCGACCTTCTGCGCCGGCACTTCGAACGACTCGCCGTCACACCGAATCAAACACGCCTCGGCACCCCGCTTGAGCACTACCTCGGGCGTGCCGATCTGCTCGTACGCGGCAAACACCGCCGCACAATCAGAGAAATGAAACAGCGCCTGCTCGTCATCGACAGTCAGCAGCGCCATGTCGACATAGGGCAGGACCTTGCGATAAGCCGCCCGCGCCTCCTCCACCGAGGCCCACAAACGCGGGCGGTAGTTGTTGTCGAAGACGATTCGGGCATCGCGCTGGCGGGCCTCGATCAGGGTTTCCAGCAATTTTTCCCGACCTTGCACGCCCAGCACCGCAAGGGTGATGCCGCTGAAATACAACACGTCGTAATCCGGCAGCGCCGCCAGGATCGGCACGGCGGCCGGGGTGGTGAAGCAATCGCGCACCGCCGCTTCATTGCGCCAGTAGAGAAAACGCCGCTCGCCGGCGGCGTCGGTCTGGATGCAATACAGCCCGGGCAAGCGGCCAGGCAAGCGCTGGACCATGCCCAGGCCAATGTTTTCGGCGGCCCAACTCTGGCACATGGCATCGCTGAAACTGTCATCGCCCAGGGCGGTGACGTAATCCACCGTGCCAGCGGCGCCCAGTTCCCGGGACAGGTAGACCGCGGTGTTCAGGGTATCGCCGCCGAAACTCTGTTGCAGGGTGCCGTCGGCGCGGTGCTGCAACTCGATCATGCATTCGCCGATCAGGGCGATGCGTGGGGTGTTGATGGTGTTCATTATTGTGGGGTCTCTGGTATTGCCGTGGTGTCTGACGGGGCCCCTTCGCGAGCAAGCCCGCTCCCACATTGGAATGCATTCCCCCTGTGGGAGCGGGCTTGCTCGCGAAGGCCGCACCTCGGTCTCAAGCCTTAGAAACAGGTTTCCATGTTCTCGATGACGTTCAACTGCTCATCCACCAGGCACCCCGTGCGCCACTTGTCGAACGTCAGGCAGGGGTGCGAAGTGCCGAACGAAATAATGTCGCCCACCCGCAGATCAACCCCCGGCGCCACGGTCATGAAGGCATGCTGGTCCATCACGGCGGTGACCTTGCAGGCACTCACGTCATCGCCCTTGGCCGGTACCACACCGGGCTGGTAACGCAGCAACGGCACCGGCAATCCGGCGTCATAGGCCACGTCGCGCTTGCCCAGGGCAATCACCGCGAAGCCAGGTTCGGGCAACGACTGCACGTGCGCCCAGACTTCCAGCGCCGGGCGCAGGCCTTCCTGCAGATCGCTGCGACGGTCGAGCACGCAGCATTGCGCTTCCTTGTAGATGCCATGGTCGTGCGCCACGTAGCTGCCGGGACGCAAGACGCTGAGGAAGCGCCCGGCAGCATTTTGCGCTTCGAACTCTTCGGCAATCAGGTCATACCAGGCCGAACCCGAAGCGGTGATGATCGGTTTACTGATCGCGAAGGCACCGCTGTCCTGCAACTGCACCGCCAGACGCACCAACGAGCCTGCGAACGCGCGGATGCCGCTCACCGCGTGGTCGCCGTGGATCACGCCTTCATACCCTTCGATCCCGGTCAGCGCCAAGGCCGGTTGCGCGGCGATCGCCTTGGCCAGGTCCAGGACTTCCTGTTCGCTGCGGCAACCGCAACGACCGCCAACCACGCCGTATTCGATCATCACGTTCAGGCGCACGCCGCGGGAAGCGAAATAGGCGCCGAGATCGGCGACGTTGTCCGGGTGATCGACCATGCAATAGAAGTCGAACGCCGGGTCCGCCAGAAGATCGGCAATCAACGCCATGTTTGGTGTGCCGACCAGCTGGTTGGCCATCAGCACCCGGTGCACGCCGTGGGCGTAGGCCGCACGGGTTTGCGTGGCGCTGGCCAGGGTGATGCCCCAGGCGCCGGCGTCCAGTTGCCGGCGAAACAGCGCCGGGGTCATGCTGGTCTTGCCGTGGGGCGCCAGTTCAGCGCCGCTGTTGCTGACAAAGTCCTGCATCCAGCGGATGTTGTGTTCCAGCGCTTCGCGATGCAGCACCAGCGCCGGCAGGCTGACGTCGCGCACCAGGTTGGCGCCGGTGTGGGCAAAGCCCTTTTCCACGGCGGCAGTATTTTTCGCAGAAGACATGGTCGAACTCCTCACATTCGCGGCCGCGGGCAGCCGCTGTTATTCGTTGATGCGACGGGCCAGGCTGTTGGCGCTGTCGATCAGCACCCGGCGGTAGTCGTTGTAATTGTTCCTGGCATCGGCCCGGGGGGCGACGATGCACAGGGTTGCGATGGCCACGCCATTCGGGTCTTTGACCGGGGCGGCGAAACAATGGGTAAAGGTGTCGGCCACGCTATCGAAGGAGAAAAAACCGTCGATACCGGCCTGGCGGATTTCCTTGAGAAACTGCTCCAGCGGCAAGCGTTCACCGTTGGGCAGGATGAAGTCGTCGTGGTCGATCAGGTCGACGATTTCCTGGTCACTCAAATGCGCCAGCAACAGGCGCCCGGACGCGGTCCAGGGGATGGGCGCGTTCTCGCCGATGTCCGAGGAAATGCGGAAATGCCGCTCGCCCTCCTTCATCAGCGCCACGGTGTATTTGCGCCCGTTGAGCAGGCACATCTGCGCGGTTTCATGGGTCTGGCTGACGATGTCCTGCAGGGCGTGATCGGCCTCGCGGCTCAGGTCGAAATGGCGCAGGTGCGCCTGCCCGAGGAAGTACAGCTGGCGACCGAGGTAGACGTGACCGTCCTTGCCCACCGGCTCGAGGATCCGCCGTTCGAGCAACGAGGCCACCAGCTCGTAGACCGTGGATTTGGGGCTGCCGATGCCGCTGGCAATGTCGTTCGGGCGCAGGGGCTGGCCGATCTCCTTGAGGAAATCGAGGATATCGAACGCCCGGTCCAGACCGCGTGCCCGGCGCTTGATGGTGTCTTCAGTCATGTCAGTGGTTCCCCTTCAAATTCGCCGGGATTTTAACGGACTGCGGTGGCGACAGTCAGGCCGCCTTCGCGAGCAAGCCCGCTCCCACATTTGGAACGCGATCCCCTGTGGGAGCGGGCTTGCTCGCGAAGAGATCACCACAAAAATCAGGCCTTTTTCTTGTACGCGATGCAGTCGATCTCGACCTTGCAGTCAACCATCATGTTCGCCTGCACACAGGCCCGCGCCGGGGCGTGTTCGGGCTTGAAGTACTCGGAAAAGACCTTGTTGAAACTGGTGAAATCCCGCGGATCCTCCAGCCACACGCCAACACGCACCACATCTTCCAGGCCGTAACCGGCCTCCTGGAGAATCGCGACCAGGTTCTTCATGGTCTGGTGGGTCTGCTCGACAATGCCGCCAGTAATGATCTCGCCGTCCACCGCCGGCACCTGCCCGGAAACGTGCAGCCAGCCATCGGCTTCAACGGCGCGGGCGAAAGGGCGAGGCTGGCCGCCCGCGGCGGTGCTGCCGGTGCCGTAACGAGTAATGCTCATGGGTGTTTCTCCTGATTGAAAATCGAGTGTTTAAAACCGCGTACTTTTAAGAAATTCAGCCAGACGCGGTGACTGCGGGCGTTCGAACAGATCCTTGGGTGGCCCCTGCTCCTCGATACGCCCCTGGTTCATGAAGACGATCTTGTCCGAGACCTCGAAGGCGAAACGCATTTCGTGAGTCACCAGCAGCATGGTCATGCCGTCTTCGGCCAGGCCCTTGATCACGCTGAGCACTTCGCCCACCAGTTCCGGGTCCAGCGCCGAGGTTACTTCGTCGAACAGCATCAGGCTCGGGTTCATCGCAATCGCCCGGGCAATCGCCACGCGCTGCTGCTGACCGCCGGACAACTGCCCGGGAAAATGATCGCGGCGCTCCAGCAGGCCGACCCGCTCCAGCCATTTTTCCGCCAGGGCAACCGCCTCATCCTTGTGCAACTTCTTGACCTTGAGCAAACCGAGGGTGACGTTTTGCAGCGCGGTCAGGTGCGGGAACAGGTTGAATTGCTGGAACGCCATGCCGGTCATGGCACGGTGGCGGGCGATGACCTTCTCCGGGTGGCGGATGCGCTTGCCATTGACTTCGTCATAGCCGATGGATTCGCCGTCGAGCAGGATCTGCCCGCCCTGGAATTCTTCGAGCATGTTCACGCAGCGCAACAGCGTGGTCTTGCCCGAACCGCTGGAACCGATCAGCGTCACCACGTTGCCGCGCTGCATGCTCAGGTCGACGCCCTTGAGCACTTCGAGCTGGTCGTAACGCTTGTGCAGGCCGCGGATGTCCAGCAGCGGCTGGCCGTGTTGTGCGTGGGTTTGAGTCTGAGTCATGGCAAGGCCACCCGCTTTTCAATGTGCCGGCCGAGTAACTCGATGCCGTAGTTGATGACGAAGAACAAGAATCCGGCGAACAGGTAGAACTCCAGGGTCATGAAATTCCGGGCGATGATCTGCTGGGTGCTGAGCAGCAGCTCGGCCACGCCGATCACCGACAACAACGTCGACGCCTTGACGATCTCGGTGGACGAGTTGACCCAGGTCGGCAGGATCTGCCGCATCGCCTGGGGCAACAGCACGTAGCCGAGGGCCTGGTAAAACGTCAGGCCGATGGCCTGGCTCGCCTCCATCTGCCCGCGCGGCAATGCCTGCAACGCACCGCGCACGATTTCGGCGACGTGTGAGCCGCAAAACAGCGTCAGCCCCAACGCTCCGGCCTGGAACGCGCTGATCTGCCAGCCCAGTGCCGGCGCCATGTAGAAACAGGCCAGCACCAGCACGAACACCGGCGTACCGCGAATCACATCAACGTAAAAACGAAACGGTGCGCGCATCCAGAACTTGCCGTAGGTCAGCACCAGGCCAGCGAACACGCCGAGCAGCGTGCCCAGCAAAATTGCCAGCGCAGACACCTGCACGCTGGTCAGGAAGCCTTGCCAGAGCGGCTCGCGCGCGACCCATAACTCATGCAGCCAACTGGGGGATTCGTACATGGGGCCTCCTATCGGCGGATCGCCAGGCGCTGCTCGAGGTAACGCAGCATCATGGCAATGAGGTAGCAGGCCGCCACATAAAGCGCCGTGGTCACCAGCCAGGTTTCAATCACCCGGTAGCTCTCGACATTGATCTTGCGCGCGTAATAAGTCAGCTCCGGCACGGCGATCGCGGCCGCCAGCGAGGTGTCCTTGAACAGGGAAATGAAGTTGTTCGACAGCGCCGGCAGCACATTGCGCAGCATCACTGGCACGGTGACGTAGGCCTTGACCTGCCATTCGCCCAGGCCGATAGCCAGGCCGGCTTCGCGCTGGCCCTTCGGAATGCTCAGCAGACCGCCGCGGAACACTTCGGTCAGGTAGGCCCCGGCATACAGCGACAGGGTGATGATGAACGACGGAATCTTGTCCAGGCGAATCCCCAGGCTCGGCAAGGCGAAGTAGATCAACAGGATCAACACCAGGATCGGCGTGTTACGGATCACCGTGACATACACCGAAGCCAGCACCCGCAACGCGCGATGCCTGGACAACAAGGCAAACGCCATCAGCAGGCCGATCACGCAGCCAATGGCGATCGACACCAGCGCCAGTTCAAGACCCAGGCCGAGCCCCGCCAGCAAGCTGTCGAAATCGCGCCACACGGCGGCAAAGTTCAACTGATAGTTCATGGTCGGCAGTACCTTGAGCGGGGCGCGAACGCCCCGCCCTCACGGGATCATTTGAATTCGGCGGGGAAACCGATGGCAGGCGTCGGCAGGTCGACACCGAACCACTGCTTGAACGACGCCGCGTAGGTCGGGAACTCAACGCCTGTCATGGCTTCATGCAGGGTGGTATTGACGAAGTTCAGCCAGTCCTGATCGCCGCGCTTGACCGCGCAGGCATAGGTTTGCGGGCTCCAGGCATAAGCCGGGCTGCGATAGCGGCCAGCGTTCTGCACCATCAGGTACTTCACCGAAGACTGGTCGGTGGCCGCCGCATCGGCACGGCCGGAGTTCACCGCCTGGTACATCAGGTCGACGCTGTCGTACTGATCGACCTTGGCCTTGGGCAGTGCCTGGTGCACCAGCTCTTCGGCGTAGACGTTTTGCAGCACCGCCACGGTAACGCTGTCACCCGCGGCTTGCATGTCGTCGATTTCCTTGTACTTGCTGTTGGCCGGCAACAGCAGGCCGACGCCTTCGCGGTAGTACGGCAGGGTAAAGGCCACCTGTTGGGCACGGCTGGCGGTGACGGTGATGAACTGGCAGCTCATGTCGACCTTGTCGGTCAGCAGGTTGGGGATCCGCGCATCGGACGACTGCACCACGAACTCGACCTTGCTTGGGTCGTTGAACAGGCCTTTGGCGACCATGCGCGCAATATCGATATCAAAGCCCTGCAACTTGCCATCCGCCCCCTGGAAATGCCAAGGCGCGTTGGTACTGCCGGTGCCCACGATCAGCTTGCCGCGGGCAAGAACACTGTCGAGCTTGCCGTCCGCCGCCTGGGCCACGCCCACGGCAGCGGCAGACGCTGCAAAAAGAAGAACACACGCTTTGAACAAAGAAGGTCGGCGATGCATGGCAAGCACTCCAGGGTGATGTTTATTCCGCTATACCGGAATACGGTATGTAACAACGGAATAGACAGCAGAAAGTGTGCCACAGGTTGTGGACGAGATGTAGGGGGAATGAAAAGTGTTTTGAATCAGGTGGATGCGTGAAAACCGGGAAACAACTCAGCGAAAGGGACGATTTTAGAAGCGCTACCGTTGGCTACGGGGGGCGGGTAGCAGGTTCACAACTAGTGCGCCCTTGCTTGTGAAACGAGCAGTCACGCAGCTTGATCTTGTACGCGTTTCCTAGACCGCTCAGACGGTCCGCCGGTACGTGTGGATTGACCAGTCGCTCTTGAAGCTTCTTTTTGAACTGCTCTCGAAGATTTACCCCCAGCTTCCTCCACTCCTTCCAGGCCTTTTCGGAAAATTCCAACTCATAGGTCATCAATCGAAACCTTTATCGTCGGATCGTTTTCTCGCTCTCTACAAAGGGCAACCAACTCCAGATCTTCTAACCGGTTCATCATCGCCTCGTATTCTTTGGCCGGGACGCAATAGAACGCGGGCTCGTTGCGGTTGAGGATCGCGACGGACGACCCTCCACCGGCTGCGACTGTACCCATCGGGTTTTTCTTGAGCTCCGAGATACTCGCTACTACATGCGAAAGCACGATATGCGGCATGAAAGTGTTCCTTAGAGTGCTATTAGAAGTAGGCAATGAATCAACCGCCCAAACGCACCAGAGATACCCGCGTCACCCGCCGCTCTTCAACCGACATGACGGTCAACCGCCAGCCTTCCCACTCGTGGCTGTCACCGATCATCGGCAGCCGATCCAGCAGGCTCACCACCAAACCGGCCAGGGTTTGATAGTCGTCGGTCGGTTGTGCCGCAAACCCGGTCCGCTGATGCACCCGCGCCAGGTTCAATGCGCCGCTGACCACGAAACCGCCCTTCTCCTCGACCACGTCCGGGCCTTCGATTTCGCTGGCGTCGGGCAGCTCACCGGCTATCGATTCAAGAATGTCGGTCATGGTCAGCACGCCGACGAAGTCACCGAACTCATTGACCACGAACGCGATGTGGGTCGAGGCCTTGCGCATCTGTTCCAGGGCATTGAGGATCGAATAGCTGTCCAGCAGGTTGATGGTCTGGCGCGCCAGGTGTGCAAGATCGGGCTGGTTGCCGCCCAGGTATTCCTTCAGCAGCTCCTTCTTGTGTACGAAGCCCAGCGGCTCATCCACCGCGCCGTCGCGAATCAGCGGCAGCCGCGAGTAGGACGAATGCATCAGCCTTGTACGAATCGCCTCGGCGTCTTCAGCCAGGTCGATGTGATCGACGTCGGCGCGTACGGTCATCAAGCTGCGGATCGGCCGCTCGGCCAGTTGCAGGACACCACTGATCATCACCCGCTCACGACGATCGAACAGCTGTTCGCCCGGTGCCTCACCGTTATCCAGCATGTCGGCAATGTCTTCACCGACCTCCTCCACCGCCAACTTGCGCCCGCCGAGCAAGCGCATCACCGCATGGGCGGTACGCTCACGCATCGGTCGCAAGCCCTGCATCGAGCGCTTGCGGCGTGCCCGGGCGATCTGGTTGAACACTTCGATCAGGATCGAGAAACCGATGGCCGCGTACAGATAACCCTTTGGAATGTGAAAGCCCAGGCCTTCGGCGGTCAGCGCAAAGCCGATCATCATCAGGAAGCCCAGGCACAGCATGATCACTGTGGGATGCGCGTTGACGAAGCGGGTCAACGGCTTGCTGGCGACGATCATCAGGCCAATGGAAATGATCACCGCGATCATCATCACAGCGAGCTCGTCGACCATGCCCACGGCGGTAATCACCGCATCGAGGGAGAACACCGCATCGAGCACCACGATTTGCGCCACGATGGGCCAGAACAGCGCGTAAGTCGTATTGGACGTGCGCTCGCCGACATGGCCTTCGAGCCGTTCATGCAGCTCCATGGTCGCCTTGAACAACAGGAACACACCGCCGAACAGCATGATCAGGTCACGCCCCGAGAAGCTCTTGTCGAACACTTCGAACAGCGGCTGGGTCAGGGTCACCAGCCAGGAAATACTCGCCAGCAGGCCCAGGCGCATCAACAAGGCCAGGGACAGCCCGATGATTCGCGCGCGGTCGCGCTGTTCGGGTGGCAATTTA
This sequence comes from Pseudomonas sp. PLMAX, assembly GCF_046042685.1. NCBI lineage: Bacteria > Pseudomonadati > Pseudomonadota > Gammaproteobacteria > Pseudomonadales > Pseudomonadaceae > Pseudomonas > Pseudomonas sp. PLMAX. Next base: position 4,216,378 of record NZ_CP064949.1, read on the forward strand.
TCCGCCAGGATCGCGATGAACACCAGGTTGTCGATGCCCAGCACCAGCTCCAGCACAATCAACGTCAACAAGCCCAGCCACGCGGTGGGGTCAGCTAACCATTCCATTTAAACGTCTCGATCTCTTCAGTGAATTCAGAATGCCGGGCACGGCAAGGCACGGCGCAGAGGCCGGGGAAGTGCAATGACAGGGAGATCGGGACGCCAGAAGACCGGATGTTTCGCGTACATCAAGACCGCGCGTTCGCGCGAGGGGAAAGGATAACTGGGGGGCTCCGTAGAGGTGTTCATGCAAGTCCTGAAAAGGAAAAAGGACTTGAATCGTACAGGTGATACCGAGAACTCCTACAGCTTGAAATTATTTCAAGATCTGTAGCAACCCTGGAGCTGTGTTGTTCTGGAGGCGATGCTTTTCAACCATTCTTCACTCGCTCGATGTACCGTACCACCGCCGGAGACTTTTCGAACCGCCGATGAATCAACGCCAGCCATGACGATGCCTTGCAGTCGTTGATCTGGCGATAAACCACATTCGGCAAACTGACGTGGCCGACCACCGACTCCGGCACCACCGCCACGCCCTGCTCCAGGGAAACCAAGGCAATCACCGCCACCAGCCCACCAGGCTGCGCACCGAGTTTCGGGACGAAATGACCTTGGGAAGCGACTTGCAAGGTACCCACGACCTGTTCCGGGAGAATGAAGTTTTCATTCTGTAAATGCGCCGAATTGATCACCGGCAAACGGTTCAGCCACGAGTCGACCGGCAACGCCAACACAAAGCCTTCGTCGCTCAACTGCACAGCCTCGATGCCCTCGGGCAGGGCCAGCGGGCAACGGATATAGCCCAGGTCGAAGCGCCCTTCAAGGATCATGTTCGCCAGGCTGGCCATGGGGCTTTCCCGCACATTGAGGCTGACATCCGGGTACTCGGCGGCAAATCCCTGCACCTGTTTTTGCAGCAGCCCCGAATACACCGCCGACGCAACATAACCCAGTTCGATGTGGCCGATATCGCCACGCCCGGCACGCTGGGCGTTTTGCTGGGCGTATTCGAATTGCCGCACCGTCGCCTCGGCTTCGATCAACAGTGCAGCGCCGGCTTCGGTCAGGCTGACTTCACGGGTCTGGCGCACGAACAGGCGCGTGCCCAGTTCGTTTTCCATGTCCTGGATCTGCCGAGTCAAGGTCGGCGGTGCGATGCCGAGTTGTTCGGCGGCGCGAGTGAAGTTGCCTTGCCGGGCAACAGCGAGGAAATAGCGGAAATGACGGATGTCCATCGGTGCATTAGCTCAAAGGTAATGAAGTGACGGTGCGCGCCTAACAAAGGCCGCGTCAGCCAGCGATAAGCTGCACCCAACCTCACAGTAGAGAACCCTGGCCATGTCCGTCAAACCCAAGGTGAGCCCGCGCCTGACCTTGCTCACTGCCTCTGCGGTGTGCTCGCTGATCGTGCTCGACACCAACATCGTCGCCGTTACCTTGCCCAGCATCGCCCGGGACCTGGGAGCAAATTTCGCCGACATCGAATGGGTGGTCAGCGCCTACATGCTGGCCTTCGCCGCGCTGTTGCTGCCCGCTGGCAGCCTGGCCGATCGCTTTGGCCGGCAGAAAATGCTGATGTGGGGGCTGGGCATCTTCATCCTTGCGTCGATTGGCTGTGGGGCGGCGCCGAATGCACTGTTTCTCGACATTGCCCGCGCCATCAAGGGCGTCGGTGCGGCGCTGCTGTTGACCTCAGCGCTCGCCTCCATCGGCCACACCTTCCACGATGAAGTCGAACGGGCCAAGGCCTGGGCGTTCTGGGGCGGTTGCATGGGCGTGGCGATGACGGCGGCGCCGACCCTGGGCGGCTTGATCACCGAATACATTGGTTGGCGCTGGATCTTCTATCTCAACCTGCCTGTGGGGCTGTTGCTGATGGTTATGGTCTGGCGCGCGGTGCCGGAATCCCGCGATGCCCAGGCTGCGCGCCTCGATCCGTGGGGCAGCCTGGCCTTCAGCGCCAGCCTGTTGTGCCTGATCTGGGGCTTGATCGAAGCCAACCGGATCGGCTGGGACAACCCCGTCACCTACACCCGCCTCGTGGGCGGCGCCCTGTTGCTGGGGTTGTTCGTGGTGATCGAGCGCCTGCAACAGCGGCCGATGATCGATCTGCAACTGTTCAGGCATCCGCGCTTCATTGGCGCGCTGCTCGGCATGTTTTCCTACGCCGCGTGCGCCCAGGTGATGATGACCATGTTGCCGTTCTACCTGCAGAACGGGCTGGGTTTTACCGCCATTTCCGCCGGGCTGGGCATGCTGCCGTTTGCCGTGACCATGCTGATCTTTCCGCGCATTGGTGCACGCCTGGCGGGACGTGTGACGCCGGCAAACATGATGGCCATCGGACTCACCCTGGTGGGCAGCGGTAATTTGCTCAGCGCCTGGGCGGTCAATAGCGGCGGTTACCTGCCCTTCGCCCTGGCGATTGCCGTGACGGGTGCCGGCGCGGGACTGCTCAATGGCGATACGCAGAAAAACATCATGGCCTGCGTGCCTAGGGAACGCACCGGCATGGCCTCGGGCATGAGTACGACGATGCGCTTCAGCGCGGTGATGCTGGCCATCGGCGTGTATGGCGCGTTGCTTTCGGGGCATAGCGAACGGTTGCTGCACGACGGCCTGGCGGCACAGGGTGGGCAATGGCTTGAACAGACCCAAGGGGTTGCCTCGCGGGTGGTGGCCGGTGACATGGCGGCGGCGTTGAGTCTGGTGCCGGAGGCTGCGCGGTCGGTGGTCGAGCCGCTGGCGAGAGAAGCGTTTGTGGGTGGTTTCAGTCTCTTGCTTTGGGTCGCGGGGTTGGCGGGATTGTTTGGTGCGTTGGTGGTGGGCTTGCTGATGCGCAACCCGATTCCAGTGCCCCGGACTGCACTGGTGCTTGAGTGACGCGTACCTGGCAATTTCAGCTTTGAACCTGAGGCCCTCATCGCCAGCACGCTGGCTCCCACAGGGGAATCCGGCGTTTATGATTTCTGTGTCTCACCCGGATCACTGTGGGAGCCAGCCTGCTGGCGATTGGGCCAGCACAGACAACGCAGAACTCAGCCCGGAAGTAGTTCGTCGATATGCCGATATTCGGATTGCAATTGCGCCGCCAATACCTTGCTGCGTTCGAGACGAATCGGCCCGCGCTCGATGTCGATCACCAATGCAGGACAATCGAGCGTGGGCAACGACGGCCATTCTTTCAGACGGCCATCGGTCACCAGCAACAAGCGCTGCTGCTCCGCCGGAAAACGCTTTTGCCGCGCGGCCAGCCAGCGCCCCGCTTCACCCAGCGCCGCCAGCAACGGCGTACCGCCACCGGCGCCCAGGCCATCGAGCCATGGGCGCAACCCCGTCGACGCTTTCAGCCCCTGCACCTGCCACTTCGGCAGCGCACCGCTGGCCGTCAGCAAGGCCAGGCGCGCGCGCTGGCGGTAGGCGTCGTCGAACAATTGCGCCAGCAAACCCTTGGCATCGCTCAAGGCTTGATGACGCCGGGTGGACGCCGAGGCATCGACGATCACCAGCCACAGTTCATGAGCTGAACGCGTGCGTTGCTGGAACAACACGTCCTGGCGCTGCCGCGGCCGACCGTTGAGCAGCGTGCCTGGCCAATTGATCGAGCCACCATCGGCCGCGTGACGTTTACCCTGTTTGCCGGAATCGAGCCGTCCGGCACGGGGTCTGGCATTCGCCCCCGCGTCAGATCGAGGGCGAATGCCTAGGGCTTTTTTGGCCAGCTCGGCACTTCACGCCGCGCGCCGACCGGCAGCGCTTGAGCGGGCATTACGCCCCACTGGCCCTGGCCTTCGCTGGGGTTGGAATTCTGCCCGGACTGGGCCTGGTTCTGTTGTGGTGCAGGTGGCGTATGCTCTCGACGACGATGGCGCAGGGCAAACTCGGCGACCGCGTCGATATCCTCTACATCAATCGATGCAGCCCCGCGCCACGCCGCATGCGCACGCGCCGCGCGCAACCAGACCAGATCGGCACGCAAGCCATCGACACCGGCGGCAAAGCAGCGCTCGGTAATCTGCGCCAGCGCTTCGTCGTCGAGGGGAATGCCCGCCAATGTGCTGCGGGCTTTTTCGCAGCGCTCACGCAACGACTGCTGCTGGCTCTCCCATTCGGCGCAGAATCGTTGCGGATCACTGTCGAAATCCAGGCGTCGACGGATGATCTGCCCGCGCTCGGTCGGGGCGGTGTGACCACCGAGGACGACGTTCAAGCCAAAGCGATCGAGCAATTGCGGGCGCAACTCGCCCTCTTCCGGGTTCATGGTGCCGATCAGCACGAACTTCGCCGAATGCCGATGGGAAATACCGTCGCGCTCAACCAGATTGGTGCCGCTGGCGGCCACGTCGAGCAGCAGGTCAACCAGGTGATCGGGCAGCAGATTGACCTCGTCGACATACAACACGCCGCCGTCAGCCTTGGCCAGCACACCCGGGGAAAATTGTGCGCGACCCTCACTCAGGGCCGCGTCGAGGTCGAGGGTGCCAACCAGGCGTTCTTCGGTGGCCCCCAGGGGCAAGGTGACGAACTGGCCGCTGGCCAACAGGTCCGCCAGGCCGCGGGCCAGGGTCGACTTGGCCATGCCGCGCGGGCCTTCGATCAATACGCCGCCGATCTTCGGGTCGATGGCGGTCAGGTACAGCGCGAGCTTCAGATCGTCGGCGCCGACCACGGCGGAGAGGGGGAAATGGGGGGTGTCGGTCATTGTTCAATCTCGGTCATGGTCGGTGGTGTTTATCAGCTGTCTTCTTCTATATCCAGCAACAGGTTCTCCAGGGCCTCGCGGTAATCCCCCGGCTCTTTCCACATCCCCCGCTGCTGCGCTTCGAGCATGCGCTCGGTCATGTCGCGCAGGGCATGAGGGTTATGCTCACGCACGAAATCCCGCGTACCCGGATCGAGCAAATAGGCATCCGCCAGCAGCGCGTACTGGTGATCGTCGATCAACTGCGTGGTGGCGTCGAAGGCGAACAGGTTGTCCACCGTCGCCGCCATTTCGAAGGCGCCTTTGTAGCCATGGCGCTTGACCCCGTCGATCCACTTCGGATTGGCCGCCCGGGAGCGGATGACCCGGTTCAGCTCTTCCTTCAGTGTGCGGATCTTCGGCAAGTCCGGCTGGCTGTGATCGCCGTGATAACTGGCCGCTGCCTCGCCACGCAGGCTTTCCACGGCGGCCAGCATGCCGCCCTGGAACTGGTAGTAGTCATTGGAATCGAGCAGGTCGTGCTCGCGGTTGTCCTGGTTTTGCAGCACGGCTTGCATCTGGCCCAGGCGCTGGGAGAACTGCTCACGGGCTGCGGTGCCTTCGTCGGAACCGCCGTAGGCGTAGCCGCCCCAGTTCAGGTAGACCTCGGCCAGGTCCTCGCGGCTTTGCCACAGTCGACCGTCGATCGTACCCTGCACGCCCGCGCCATAGGCGCCGGGTTTGGCGCCGAAAATGCGCCATCCGGCCTGTCGCCGGGCAGCGTCTTCATCCATCCCCGATTGCAGCAGCGCCTGACGTTCGGCGCTCACCTTGGCGGCCAGGGGATTGAGGTCGTCTGGCTCGTCCAGCTCGGCCACCGCTTGCACGGCGGCATCGAACAGCCGGATCAAGTTGGCAAAGGCATCGCGGAAGAAACCCGATACACGCAGGGTAACGTCCACCCGCGGTCGATCAAGCAAGCTCAACGGCAGGATTTCAAAGTCGTCTACCCGCTGACTGCCGGTGGCCCAGACCGGGCGCACGCCCATCAACGCCATGGCCTGGGCGATGTCGTCGCCGCCGGTGCGCATGGTCGCGGTGCCCCAGACCGACAGGCCGAGTTGACGCAAATGATCGCCATGGTCTTGCAGATGGCGTTCAAGAATCAGGTTGGCCGACTGGAAACCGATGCGCCACGCGGTAGTGGTTGGCAGGTTGCGCACGTCCACCGAATAGAAGTTGCGCCCGGTCGGCAGCACGTCGAGGCGACCGCGACTGGGTGCGCCGCTTGGGCCGGCGGGGACGAAACGGCCACTGAGGGCGTCGAGCAGGCCGCGCATCTCTGCGGGACCACAGGCGCGTCCGGTCTGGGGGCGACCACTTCGCGTAGGTGGTCGAGGATGGCGTTCACGTCAGACCAACTCGCGCTCTGTGGGGAGCGGGCTTGCTCGCAACGGTGTCAGAATGAAAGGTGATGTGGCTGACACGCGCTTCGCGCAACAGCCCGCTCCCACAGGAGATCAGCTGTGTGGCGAAAAGTTCGAGACGTTCGCGGGTGTCGCCGGTGGTGCGCCAGGGTTCCTCGCTTAGCGATAATAATGCGTTCGGGCGCGGTCCGCTCCATGGGTCGGCCAGCGCACAATCCAGCGGATCGAAGCCCAATTCGAACGCCTTGGCCAACGCCCGCAGCAGACTCGACTGCGCACCACGACCATCGCCCCGTGGAATGCGCAGCAGCGCGAGCAAGGTATCGATGCGCAGCCGTCCCACCGGGGATTCGCCAAACACGTGCAAACCATCGCGGATCTGCGACTCTTTCAAGTCACACAAGTAGGTGTCCAGGCGCGGCAACCAGATCGCCGCATCGGCATCGCTGTTCAGTTGGTCGTCCAGCTGCAATTCGCGATCGATGTGCGTGTCGCGCACCAGTTGCAGGATATCGCGCTGCAATTCCCGGGCACGGCGCGGGTCGAGCAATTGCGCCTCGTAATACTCGTCGGCCAGCAGTTCGAGGTTGCGTAGCGGCCCGTAGGTTTCGGCGCGGGTCAGCGGTGGCATCAAGTGATCGATGATCACCGCTTGCGTGCGGCGCTTGGCCTGGGCGCCCTCGCCCGGATCGTTGACGATGAACGGATAGATGTTCGGCAGCGGCCCGAGCAGTGCATCCGGCCAGCAGTGCTCCGACAGCCCGACGCCCTTGCCCGGCAACCATTCCAGGTTGCCGTGCTTGCCGACGTGGATCACGCCATGGGCACCGTAGGTGTTGCGCAACCAGAAATAGAACGCCAGGTAGCCGTGGGGCGGCACCAGGTCCGGGTCGTGGTAAACCGCACTCGGGTCCACCTGATAACCCCGCGCGGGCTGGATGCCGACGAAGGTCAGGCCAAAACGCAACCCGGCGATCATCATTCGCCCGCCACGGCACATCGGATCGCTGTCCGGCGCACCCCAGCGGTCCAGCACGGCCTGGCGGTTGGCTTCGGGCAACTGGTTGAACATGAGCCAATAGTCGTCCATCGCCAGGCTTTGCTGGCACGGACGCTGGTCGAGGGTATCGAGGTCGTTGCTGACACCGCCGAGCAATTGCTGGATCAACGCGGTGCCGCTGCCTGGCAACTGCGCCGGTAGCGGATACCCTTCCCTGTGAAGCGCACGCAAGATGTTCAGCGCTGCGGCCGGGGTATCGAGGCCAACGCCATTGCCGATACGACCATCGCGGGTCGGGTAATTGGCCAGGATCAGCGCAATGCGTTTTTGCCCGTTGGGTACCCGCGCCAGCTCGATCCAGCGCCGCGCCAGTTGCGCGACAAAGTCCATGCGTTCCGGCTGCGCGCGGTAGCAGACCACGTCGGACTGACTGCGCTCGCTGCGCCAGGCCAGGTCCTTGAAGCTGATCGGCCGGCTGATGATGCGCCCGTCCAGTTCGGGCAACGCAATGTGCATCGCCAGGTCTCGCGGGCCGAGGCCCTGTTCGCTGGCGCGCCAGCCCGGCTCGTTGTCCTGGGCACAAATGGCCTGGATCACCGGAATATTGCGGCGAAACGGTCGCAAGTGCGGTGCTTCAGGGCTCGATTGGGCGAAACCGGTAGTGTTCAAGATCACTGAGGCTGAAGTTTCATCCAGCCAGTCCTCGACCACCGAAAGGCAGCCAGGCTCTTTCAAACTGGCCAGCGCAACCGGCAACGGGTTCAACCCCGCCGCCTGCAGGCGCTGGCAGAAAACATCGATGAACGCGGTGTTCGCCGCCTGCAAATGCGAGCGGTAGAACAGTACCGCGGCCACCGGTTGACCGGCCTGCCAGTCGGCTTGCCAGTCAGTCAGTTGCGCGGGGCTTTTTCGCGGGTGGTAAATCGCCGTTCGCGGCAGGGTTTGCGGTTCGGCCCAGGCGTAGTCGCGATCCAGCCAGCGATTGGCCAGGCAGCGGAAAAAGTCGAGGGCATTGCCCATGCCGCCCTGGCGCAGAAACTGCCAAAGACGGTCACGTTCCTCGGGGCCCACGGTGCTGAGATCGCTGAGCTCCGGGTCCGGGCGATCGTCGCCCGGTACCAGTATCAGCTGCACGCCGCGCTGCGACAGCTCCACCAGCCGCTCGACGCCATAACGCCAATAGGCAATGCCGCCGTGCAGCGAAATCAGAATGACTTTGGCGTGGCGCAACACTTGGTCGACATACAGGTCGACCGACGCATGATTCTGCACCTGCATCGGATTGGCCAGGCGCACGCTCGGGTAGTCGTCGGGCAACTGCTGAGCCGCTTCGGCGAGCAGCGCCAGGCTGGAGTCGCCGCTGCACAGGATCACCAGCTCGGCGGGGGTTTGTCCAAGGTCGGCAATGTTGTCATCCGACACGAATCCGCCGGGCTGGGTCCTGAGCAGGTGCATGGGTTACACGCTGAGCGCGGCGCGCAATTGCGCTTCGAGCAAGGTGGCGTCCAGTGCCTGGCCGATCAATACCAGGCGCGTGGTACGTGCCTCTACAGCGCCCCACTGGCGGTCGAAATGCTTGTCGAACCGGGTGCCCACGCCCTGGATCAGCAGGCGCATAGGCTTGTTCGGGATCGCCGCGAAACCCTTGACGCGCAGGATGCTGTGCTCGACCACCAGTTGGGTCAACGCATCCATCAGCAGGCTTTCGTCGGCTTGCGGCAGTTCGATGGAGATGGAATCGAAGGCGTCGTGATCGTGGTCGTCATGATCATCGCCATCGTGGTGATGATCATGGTGGCTGTGACGGCTGTCGATGTGCTCTTCGGAACCGGCGCCAAGGCCGATCAGCACGTCCAGCGGCAAGCGACCGCTGCTGGCTTCGATAACTTTCACCGCCGGCGGCAATTCCTCGGCGACTTCCAGGCGCACGCGAGCCAGGTCTTCCGGGCTGATCAGGTCGGCCTTGTTGAGGATCACCAGGTCAGCGCTGGACAGTTGGTCGGCGAACAGTTCGTGCAGCGGCGATTCGTGGTCCAGGTTCGGGTCGAGTTTGCGCTGGGCGTCGACCTGGTCCGGGAAGGCGGCGAAGGTGCCCGCCGCCACGGCCGGGCTGTCGACCACGGTGATCACCGCATCGACGGTGCAGGCACTGCGAATTTCCGGCCACTGGAAGGCTTGCACCAGCGGTTTTGGCAGGGCCAGGCCCGAGGTTTCGATCAGGATGTGGTCGAGATCGCCGCGACGGGCCACCAGTTCGCGCATTACCGGGAAGAACTCTTCCTGCACGGTGCAGCACAGGCAGCCGTTGGCCAGCTCATAGACACGGCCGTTGGCTTCTTCTTCAGTGCAACCGATGGAGCACTGCTTGAGGATTTCGCCGTCGATGCCCAGTTCGCCGAACTCGTTGACGATCACCGCGATGCGGCGGCCCTGGGCGTTGTCGAGCATGTGCCGCAGCAAGGTGGTCTTGCCCGAGCCGAGGAAACCGGTGACGATGGTGACGGGGAGTTTGGCCAGTGTTTTCATCGGATGCCCTTTGGCAAGGTGGCGGGCATACGGGACGAGGACCGGCCACGCACAAGCGCGCCAGAAGCGTTCGCCACCGGATCACCCCGCCCGGTTGTAGTGAGAATCTGTATCGAGGCAGGTCTCCTGGCTGACGGTGTGCTGGCCTTCAAGCCTGGCATTCGCTGCGCCTTCCCGCGGGCTCGGACTTGAGCGTGCAGTGGCGTGGCAGCGAACATCACCGTTCACAGTTGCGGGGGCAGCCGCGGCATTGACCGCGTTCCCTTCTTAGCTTCGACAAATGCCGAAGAACCTCGAATGCGCAAGGCTACGCATGGTATTGGGGCGGGTCAATGTTCACATGAGATTGGCGGCGCCCCCTTCGCGAGCAAGCCCGCTCCCACATGGGAATGCGATCACCTGTGGGAGAGAGCTTGCTCGCGATGGGGTCGACTCGGTCCCGAGTTGAGAACCCTTGCCAATTGACGCCCGCCCCTCGCCCATGCTCTCCTACGCACCTTGTTACGGGTGCCCTTCACAGGGTGAAACGGGAAACCGGTGAATCATGTGCTTTACTCAAGCCCATGTCAGTCCGGTGCTGCCCCCGCAACGGTAAGCGAGCGAAGCGTCAGATCCACTGTGCCAACGTGGCATGGGAAGGTGACGCTTGCAGGTCAAGGCTAACGCCTGCGCCCCTCGTGAGCCCGGAGACCGGCCCGCAACACAAAGTGACCAACACGATCACTGACTCAACAAACCCGCGGTGGGCGGGCGCTGTTCGGACTTCTGCGCGCTCGGTCGTGCGAGGGCCTGCCTGCGCTCTTATTCCCCGCTGACAGAACAGAGGGAAGCGCCATGTCGATCATCAGCAGCACCGGCCACAGCACCACCGCCAGCAGCACCACTACCCTGTCCCAACGCCTTACCGCCGCCGCTTGCGCGTCGATCCTTGGCGCGTGCCTGGTGTATTTCGCCGGTTTCTCGCACATCGAAGCGGTGCACAACGCCGCTCACGATACCCGCCACAGCTCAGCGTTCCCGTGCCATTGAGACCTGCCGACATGATCAAGCGTATTGCGCAAACCGCAGGTTTCAGCGGGCTGCTGGCTGCCCTGCTGCTGACCCTGCTGCAGAGTTTCTGGGTTTCTCCGCTGATCTTGCAGGCCGAAACCTACGAGAAATCGGAACCTGCCGCCGTTGAAGTCCACGAACACGCCGCGGGCGTCGCTGCCCACAGCCACGACGCCGAAGCCTGGGAGCCGGAAGACGGCTGGCAGCGCGTGCTGTCGACCACCGGCGGTAACCTGGTGGTGGCAGTCGGCTTCGCCTTGATGCTCGCCGGCCTCTATACCCTGCGCGCGCCGACCAAGACCTCCCAGGGCCTGCTCTGGGGCCTGGCCGGTTACGTTACCTTCGTGTTGGCGCCGACGCTCGGCCTGCCGCCCGAGTTGCCGGGCACCGCGGCGGCGGATCTGGCGCAACGGCAGATCTGGTGGATCGGTACTGCAGCTTCCACCGCAGTCGGCATCGCCCTGATCGTATTCAGCCGAAACTGGCTGATGAAGATTCTCGGCGTAGCCATCCTCGCCGTTCCGCACGTGATTGGCGCACCGCAACCTGAGGTGCATTCGATGCTCGCTCCAGAAGCTCTGGAAGCTCAGTTCAAGATCGCTTCGCAGCTGACCAACGTGGCGTTCTGGCTGGCCCTGGGCCTGATCAGTGCGTGGTTGTTCCGCCGCAAAAGCGACGGTCAATACCAAGCATGACTGAACTTGGCACAGCGCCGACCCTGGTGGTCGGCCTGGGCTGCCAGCGTGGCTGCCCCGTCAGCACGCTGCGGGCATTGCTCGACCAGGCATTGCAGGCGCACCAGATCGAACTGCATCAGATCAAGGCCCTGGCCAGCATCGACCAGAAGCGCGGCGAACCGGCCCTGAGCGAACTGGCCGAGCAGCTTGGGCTGCAGATGATGTATTTCAGCAGTGAACAACTGGCGGGCTATCAACCCCGACTCAGTCACCATTCGGATATCGCCTTTGAACGGACCGGGTGCTATGGCGTGGCAGAAAGCGCCGCCCTGGCGCTGGCCGAACAACTGGCCAACGCCCCGGCCAAATTGCTGATCCCGCGACAAAAATATGCCCAGGCCACCCTGGCATTGGCCGGCGCCGCGTAAAATCCCCGATAATCCACACGTTCGATCATGAGCAATCTTCATCTGAAGCCTGCCCATCCCCCTATTTCCAACAGGAACTGACGATGACCGTCTACTTCATTGGCGCAGGTCCCGGCGACCCCGAACTGATCACCGTCAAGGGCCAGCGGCTGATTCGCAGCTGCCCGGTGATCATCTATGCCGGCTCGCTGGTGCCCGCCGCGGTACTGGAAGGACACCGCGCCGAACGGGTGGTCAACAGCGCCGAATTGCACCTGGAACAGATCATCGAACTGATCAGCGCGGCCCATGCCAAGGGTCAGGACGTGGCTCGCGTGCATTCCGGTGATCCGAGCCTGTATGGCGCCATCGGTGAGCAGATTCGCCATTTGCGTGAACGGGATATTCCTTTCGAAATCATTCCCGGTGTCACCGCAACGGCAGCCTGCGCGGCGCTTCTGGGCACAGAACTGACCTTGCCGGACGTGTCACAGAGCGTGATCCTGACGCGCTATGCCGACAAGACCGTGATGCCCGCCGGAGAAGAACTGGCCAGCTTGGCGCAGCACGGGGCGACCATGGCGATTCATCTGGGGGTCAATCACCTGGCAAAAATCGTCGAGGAGCTGCTGCCGTTTTACGGCGCCGACTGCCCGATTGCGGTGATTCACCGGGCGACCTGGCCGGATCAGGATTGGGTGGTGGGGACGCTTGAGGACATTGCCGGGAAGGTTGAAGCCAAGGGGTTTCGGCGTACGGCGTTGATTCTCGTGGGTCGGGTGTTGGGCAGTGAGCATTTCAGTGAGTCGTCGCTGTATCGTGCTGGACATGCGCATTTGTATCGGCCATAGGGCCTCTTCGCTGGCAAGCCAGCTCCTACAGATTTTGTGTTGACCGCGATAGGGCCAGTGGATTTCACCCATAAAAAAACGGCGCTCACGGGGCGCCGTTTTTTTATGCCGCAGCGAACACCTTAGTAGTAGGCGTTTTCTTTCTGCGTGTGGTCAGTCACGTCACGCACACCCTTGAGCTCGGGAATACGCTCGAGCAAGGTGCGCTCGATGCCTTCCTTCAAGGTCACGTCGGCCTGGCCGCAGCCTTGGCAACCGCCACCGAATTGCAGGACGGCAATGCCGTCTTCGACCACGTCGATCAGGCTGACCTGGCCGCCGTGGCTGGCCAGCCCCGGGTTGATCTCGGTTTGCAGGTAGTAGTTGATGCGCTCGTTGACCGGGCTGTCGGCGTTGACCATCGGCACTTTGGCGTTTGGCGCCTTGATGGTCAGCTGGCCGCCCATGCGGTCGGTGGCGTAGTCGACCACGGCATCGTCCAGGAACGCTTCGCTGAAATGGTCGATGTAGGCGGTGAAGCTTTTCAGCCCCAGCGCGGTGTCTTCGGGTTTTTCTTCGCCCGGCTTGCAGTAGGCAATGCAGGTTTCGGCGTACTGGGTGCCAGGCTGGGTGATGAAGACGCGAATGCCAATGCCCGGGGTGTTCTGCTTGGAGAGCAGATCAGCCAGGTAATCGTGGGCGGCGTCGGTGATGGTAATAGCGGTCATGGAAACTCCTCGCAGGCTTGGACGCAGTTTACGCCAATCATCGCCGCGGACAAAGTCCTAGTATTTTTGTCGGGAAAAGATGCGGAGCTTACCCCTGTGGGAGCGGGCTTGCTCGCGAAGGCGGTGGAGCGGTCACCATTGATGTTGTCTGACATGACGCCTTCGCGAGCAAGCCCGCTCCCACAGGGGGTTCGGGGTTTTAGAGGTTCTCGTAGCGATTCATGTCCAGCACGCCCTCTTCCACCGGTTCGGTTTCGTGGATATAGCGACTCAAATCATGGAAATACTGCCAGAACTGCGGGTGGCTGCGACGGATCCCCCAGCGCTCGACGATTTTCTCCAAACGATTGGCATCCTTGGCATTCTCCATCTCATCGACAAATTGTGGCACTTGATCGGCGGGGATATTGAACATGAAGTTCGGGTAACTGCTCAGAACCCCGGGGAAAATGGTCAGCGTGTCGAGCCCCGGCTGGTACCGTAGCGACTCACCGATCAGGAACGCCACATTACTGTGCGCGCGGTTGCGCAGCAGGCTGTAGACCACACGCTGACCGCTCGCGGTTTCGACCCGCAGCATGGTCGCTTCCGGCAGTAGATCGATGACCCTGAGCCCGGCTGCCGGCCGTGAGGCCAGGCGACTCAACGACTGCTCGGCGGCCTGCAGCGCTGGATCGATGTTCGGCCGCGAGCAATAGGCGCCGTCGCAGCGGTTGATCGGATCAGGCCTGGCATCCAGCTCGCCGTAGCGTGCCAGCAACTGCATCGCAAAGTCGCGCTTGGGGTCCTGTTCGTTGAGTTTCAGCGCGGTCGGCGTGTCGTCGTCGATGGATTCATAGTCCAGCCACATCTTGAATCTCCCGCTGTTCTGGTACCAGTCGTCGAGGTACCCCTCCCGCGAGTCAGCCGGCATCAGGCGCAGGAAATTCTGCTCGGCGCCATTGCGGATCAGGTCGAAATACAGGCGCGTCTGGGCCTGGTGGGACACATTGCCAAACACGTCGAAATTCACCGCCAACTGATAATAGGTGCGCTCCAGCAGCGGGAAATCGAACAGCCACATCGTCTGTGGCACGTCGCCGATCAGGCCCTTGGTCACCGCGGCGCTGTCGAAGTGGCGGAAAATGCTCAGCAGCGCGTTTTCGTTGCCGGCCCACAGGCTCGACCAGCTTGGCGCCGGTAGATCGGCGTAGCTGTCCCGACGCAGCGCCTCGTATTCGTTGCGTTTGTCGCGGTAGTCGTGCCACAGGGTGAGGACGCTGCCAACGTCGTCGTTTTGCCCAGGCATCGCCAGCAACGGCGTGGCCTGGCCGCGATAGTTCGGGTCGGTGATGTAGAGGTCGTGTTCCGGCGCCTGGAACAGCGCCCAGAAGTTGTCGCGGATCACATCCGTGGCGATCTGCCCCCGGCAGACCGGGCCACGAATGAAGGTGCGCACGAAATACTCGGCGTTATCGAGCATGAACTGATAACGCGCCTGGGCCGGGATCGCTTCGAAGGTGGAAAAGGGGTTGGCCCGGCGTTCCGGGCCGTAACCCGGCAAGGCATTGACCTGCCAGTCGCCGTTATAAAAGAGGCTTTTGACCCGCGCCAGCTTCGCCGCGCTCAGCGGATAGGTGATGTGCGTCTTGTGCACGATCACGCCCTGCACCGGCCACAGGCGGTAATACACCTGGGTGCCGGGGTCGTCGTTCGGCCGACGGGTATTGATCAGGTCGATGGGTTGGCCGGTGGGCGTGCGCGAACGCACCCACTGGAAGAAATGCCCCGGCTCGCCATCCTTGAAATAAATGTGCGCGAGAAACCAGTGCTCGAACAACCAACGCCCTACCAGGCTCTGCCGTGCGCCCGGCGCATTGAGCAGGTTTTCCCACTGCACCACCTGCAACGCTTCTTTGGCGCTGGGCACCAGGGCCTGTTCATCGATCGGCGCACCGGAAGCCAGCCAGCGTTGCAGCGTCTGGTATTGCTGATCGGTCAGGCCGGTGACCGCCAGGGGCATGCCTTCCTTGGGGTGAGCGCTGGCATATCCGTCGAACTCGCCCGGCAAGGCGCACATGTTCTCGCGATTGAGACCCAGGACGATGTCCGCAGGCAATTTGGCATTGGGTTGCAACGCATTGCTGTGCCCCAGTTCCAGCATGCGCGCCATCAATGCGGCCTGGCTGCCCTGGGCGTCGAGCACCGAATAGAAGCCTTTCTGTTGCCAGGCGCGCTTGCCGAATGCGTCAAAGAACAGCCGGCTCGGCGCGACCGCCTGGCTGCGATCGCCGTCATACACCGGGACTTTCGTCGCGCCACGGGCCGCGCCCTCCCCGCTGCCCAGGTTGAGCTGACAGGCGGCGTCGTTACAGGCGTGGCAGGCCACGCACTTTTCAGTGAAGATCGGCTGGATGTCGCGACTGTAGGAAATGCCGGCGGATAGCGCCGGGTCTTGCGCAACCGCGCCCCAGCTTAATAGCAGCAATACACTGCTGATGACGACGTGATACGACATGTCCCTGGTCCCGATCCTTTAGAAAACGCCGCGATTCTACCGGGCTGGCCGCCACACCAACATGAGCGATATTCATGGAAAACCCGGACATGCTCTAAAAGCGCACAGGTTTGCTATCATCCCGGCCCTTCGTCATGGTCTTTCCGAGTAGTCCCAATGTCCGATCGCAGCGTTCGCCTCCAAGCCCTCAAGCACGCCCTCAAAGAGCGCATCCTGATTCTCGATGGCGGCATGGGCACGATGATCCAGAGCTACAAGCTCGAAGAGCAGGATTATCGTGGCAAACGCTTCGCCGACTGGCCGAGCGATGTCAAAGGCAACAACGACCTGTTGGTGCTCACCCGCCCGGACGTGATTGGTGGCATCGAGAAAGCCTACCTGGATGCCGGTGCCGACATTCTGGAAACCAACACCTTCAACGCCACCCGGATTTCCATGGCCGATTACGGCATGGAAGAACTGGCCTACGAATTGAACGTAGAAGGCGCTCGCCTGGCGCGCAAGATCGCCGATGCGAAAACCCTAGAGAACCCGGACAAGCCGCGTTTCGTCGCCGGCGTGCTCGGTCCTACCAGCCGCACCTGCTCGCTGTCGCCGGACGTGAACAACCCCGGCTATCGCAACGTGACCTTCGATGAACTGGTGGAAAACTACACCGAAGCCACCAAGGGCCTGATCGAAGGCGGCGCCGACCTGATCCTGATCGAAACCATCTTCGACACCCTCAACGCCAAGGCCGCGATCTTCGCCGTACAGGGCGTGTTCGAAGAGCTGGGCATCGAGCTGCCGATCATGATTTCCGGCACCATCACCGATGCCTCCGGCCGTACCCTGTCCGGCCAGACCACCGAAGCCTTCTGGAACTCCGTGGCCCACGCCAAGCCGATTTCGGTAGGCCTGAACTGCGCACTGGGTGCCAGCGAGTTGCGCCCGTACCTGGAAGAGCTGTCGAACAAGGCCAACACCCACGTTTCCGCGCACCCGAACGCCGGCCTGCCCAACGAGTTCGGCGAGTACGACGAACTGCCGGCGCAAACCGCCAAGGTCATCGAAGAGTTCGCCCAAAGTGGCTTCCTCAACATCGTCGGCGGCTGCTGCGGCACCACGCCGGGTCACATCGAAGCCATCGCCAAGGCCGTGGCCGGTTATGCGCCGCGGCAGATTCCGGAAATCCCCAAGGCTTGCCGCCTGTCCGGCCTGGAGCCGTTCACCATCGATCGCAACTCGCTGTTCGTCAACGTCGGCGAGCGCACCAACATCACCGGCTCCGCCAAGTTCGCCCGGCTGATCCGTGAAGACAACTACACCGAAGCCCTGGAAGTCGCCCTGCAGCAGGTCGAGGCCGGCGCCCAGATCATCGACATCAACATGGACGAGGGGATGCTCGATTCGAAGAAGGCCATGGTGACCTTCCTCAATCTGATTGCCGGTGAACCGGACATCTCCCGCGTACCGATCATGATCGACTCTTCGAAGTGGGAAGTGATCGAAGCCGGCCTCAAGTGCATCCAGGGCAAGGGCATCGTCAACTCGATCAGCATGAAGGAAGGCGTCGAGCAGTTCATCCATCACGCCAAGCTGTGCAAGCGTTACGGCGCCGCCGTGGTGGTGATGGCTTTCGACGAAGCCGGCCAGGCCGACACCGAAGCACGCAAGAAAGAGATCTGCAAACGCTCCTACGACATTCTGGTCAACGATGTCGGCTTCCCACCGGAAGACATCATCTTCGACCCGAACATCTTTGCCGTGGCCACCGGCATCGAAGAACACAACAACTACGCCGTGGACTTCATCAACGCCTGTGCCTACATCCGCGACGAGCTGCCCTATGCCCTGACGTCGGGCGGCGTGTCCAACGTGTCGTTCTCGTTCCGCGGCAACAACCCGGTGCGCGAGGCGATCCACTCGGTGTTCCTGCTGTACGCGATCCGCGCCGGCCTGACCATGGGTATCGTCAACGCCGGGCAACTGGAGATCTACGACCAGATCCCGGTGGAACTGCGCGACGCCGTCGAAGACGTGATCCTCAACCGCACCCCGGAAGGCACCGATGCCCTCCTCGCCATCGCCGACAAGTACAAGGGCGACGGCAGCGTCAAGGAAGCCGAGACCGAAGAGTGGCGCAACTGGGACGTCAACAAGCGCCTGGAGCATGCCTTGGTCAAAGGCATTACCACGCACATCGTCGAAGACACCGAAGAGTCGCGCCAGTCGTTCGCCCGCCCGATCGAAGTGATCGAAGGCCCGCTGATGTCCGGCATGAACATCGTTGGCGACCTGTTCGGCGCCGGCAAGATGTTCCTGCCGCAAGTGGTGAAGTCCGCCCGGGTGATGAAGCAGGCCGTGGCCCACCTGATCCCGTTCATCGAGGCGGAAAAAGGCGACAAGCCGGAAGCCAAGGGCAAGATCCTCATGGCGACCGTAAAAGGCGATGTGCATGACATCGGCAAGAACATCGTCGGTGTAGTGCTCGGTTGCAACGGCTACGATATCGTCGACCTCGGCGTGATGGTGCCGGCGGAGAAGATCCTGCAGGTGGCCAAGGAACAGAAGTGCGACATCATCGGCCTGTCCGGCCTGATCACCCCTTCACTGGACGAGATGGTCCACGTGGCTCGCGAGATGCAGCGCCAGGACTTCCACCTGCCGTTGATGATCGGTGGCGCCACGACTTCCAAGGCGCACACCGCGGTGAAGATCGAGCCCAAGTACAGCAACGACGCGGTGGTGTATGTCACTGACGCCTCCCGTGCTGTCGGCGTGGCGACCCAGTTGCTATCCAAGGAACTGAAGGCCGGTTTCGTCGAGAAAACCCGCGAGGAATACATCGAAGTCCGCGAGCGCACCGCCAACCGCAGCGCCCGCACCGAACGCCTGAGCTACGCCGCCGCCATTGCGAAAAAACCGCAGTTCGACTGGAGCACCTACGAGCCTGTCAAGCCGACGTTCACCGGCGCCAAAGTGCTCGATAATATCGACCTGAAAGTGCTCGCCGAATACATCGACTGGACGCCGTTTTTCATCTCCTGGGACCTGGCCGGGAAATTCCCGCGCATCCTCGAAGACGAAGTAGTCGGTGAAGCCGCCACCGCGCTGTATGCCGACGCCCAGGAAATGCTCGCCAAGTTGATCGACGAAAAACTCATCAGCGCCCGCGCGGTGTTCGGCTTCTGGCCGGCCAACCAGGTGCGCGACGATGACATCGAAGTCTACGGCGATGACGGCAAGCCATTGGCCAAGCTGCATCACCTGCGCCAGCAGATCATCAAGACCGACGGCAAGCCGAACTTCTCCCTCGCCGACTTCGTCGCGCCCAAGGACAGCGAAGTCACCGACTACGTGGGTGGCTTCATCACCACCGCCGGGATCGGCGCTGAAGAAGTGGCCAAGGCATACCAGGACGCTGGCGACGACTACAACTCGATCATGGTCAAGGCCCTGGCCGACCGCCTCGCCGAGGCCTGCGCCGAGTGGCTGCACCAGCAGGTGCGTAAGGAACACTGGGGCTACGCCAAGGACGAGACGCTCGACAACGAGGCGTTGATCAAGGAGCAATACAGCGGCATCCGCCCTGCTCCGGGCTATCCGGCCTGCCCGGATCACACCGAGAAAAGCACGCTGTTCGCGTTGCTCGACCCAGAGGCGAGCGAAATGAAAGCCGGCCGCAGCGGCGTGTTCCTCACCGAGCACTACGCGATGTTCCCCGCGGCTGCCGTCAGTGGCTGGTACTTCGCTCACCCACAGGCGCAGTATTTCGCCGTGGGCA
Organism: Pseudomonas sp. PLMAX; assembly: GCF_046042685.1. Lineage (NCBI taxonomy): Bacteria > Pseudomonadati > Pseudomonadota > Gammaproteobacteria > Pseudomonadales > Pseudomonadaceae > Pseudomonas > Pseudomonas sp. PLMAX. Next base: position 4,236,011 of record NZ_CP064949.1, read on the forward strand.
AGATCGACAAGGATCAGGTGCAGAGCTACACCTCGCGCAAAGGCCAGGAGTTGAGCGTGACCGAGCGCTGGCTGGCGCCGAACCTTGGTTATGACAACTGATTGATTTGCAGCCTTGGGCTCTGGAGGCGGACCTGCGCCGACTCCAGAGTTTTTTGCGCTGACGATCAGGCCTGAGCGCCCAACTCGGCTACCTCACGTTCGCTGAGTGTGGTCAGCAGTTGCAGGCGCTCGGCTTTATTGGCCGTATCCAGCGCCTCCATCTCCTGCAGGTAGGCCGAATTGAGCTGCGGGTATTTATCCTCCAGCTCACTGGCCTTGGCCTGGAAGCCCTGCTGCACCCGGGTAAATTCCCCCGGGTATTTCTCCTCCAGGTAATCGCGCCAGTATTTGCGCGCCGTCAGTTGCTCGATGAACACCGGGGTCCGTTCCCTGACAAGGATCGATACGTACGCCTGGTCCAGATCACCTGTCGTCACCTGCGCCAGGTTCTCATACAACATGCCTTTGGGCTGGTTGGGCAATCCAAGACGCCGGGCCAGGCCGACTCGATAGGCCAGGCGAATCTCGGCAGGATCGATATTCGGTCTGAGCTGGATACGCGTACTGGCGATCTCTTCGACCTGCGCCAGGCGGAACAGCTCCCTGGACAGTTTCAGCAGCTCGCGGCCCTTGTGCTCCGGGGCAATGGACTTCAAGGCATTGAACTCATGGACCTCGACTTCCAGCTCGTTGAACAACAGGATCCGACCATCGCCACAGGTCACGCGATTCCTCAATGCCCTCGACAGGTCCAGCAAGCGCCTGCCCAGCGCTTCATCGCCATGGGCGGCTTCCAGGACACGCCACACGCGCTGCGTGAGGTCCAGGCGATCGGCGGCGAAGTCCTGGGTGTGCTGAAGTTGCGAGAGGATGTAAGAAAAGTCGTGGGTAGTGTCCTGCTCCATCAAGTCGCTCCACACCTGGTGTTTTTCCGAGTCGCCCGCCACGCCGGAAAACCATCGGGCTTTCTGTGCCTGCGGCGATTCATGGTCGGGATGATCCTCCTCGTCGGAGGCCTCGGAACCCTCGGAAGATTCAGGCCCGAAGCCCTCCAGATGGCGTTCAATCTGTTGCGAGGTAAAGCCCAGGCCTCGGCCAGTTTCCTGCAGGTACTCCTGCAATCGTATGAGTTCCACCTGTTCCAGGTAAATGTTATCGGACAAGTTGGTGCCAGCCATCAAGGCTGCGTGCCCTGGCAGAAACGCATCGGGAGGAATGATCTGTATTCGGTTGCCACTCAGGTCGAGGGTTGCCAGCGCTGGCGCTTGCAGCACACCTTGCGGCCAATCCCAAAGATGGTTACCGCTCACATCCAGCGCTTGCAGCTGCTCAAGACCGGTGACATCGAGACTGACCAGCCTGTTCACGCTCAAGTCCAGCGATTGCAAATGCCTCAGGGAACGCACTTGGCGCCGCCACTCATCACTGGCGCCAAGATCGTTATAGCTGGCGCTCAAGCGGATGAGGTGTTCACATTGCCCCACTGCGTCGGGCAACGCGCCCAGGCGGTTGTGATTGAGCGTCAGGCTGCGCAACTTGGGAAATGCACGCAGGAACCCATCCGAGTTTTCCGTGAGCCCGACACCGCTCAGGTCCAATGCACCGACATGCTCGAACGAAACCGGCAAGGCCGGCAAATCACCGATGACCAGGCCGGCAAAGTCCAGCACGGCATCAGTCGCTGCGCCCTCGGCCGCAGGCGCCTCGCGCAAGGTCGCCCGCCAGCACTCCAGGAGCTGGTTAGCCGCCCGGCGGCGGTCCAACGCACCTACCCAGCCCTGATGGCTGCGAAAGGCCGGGACATCGATCCAGTCATTCAACTGCTTGATCAATTGCGTCCGCTGTTGCTGCCACTGGACCAGCCGGGCTTCAATTTCCAGAGCGCTCATGCCCCGGGTGAGCCAGGCATCAATCCGTTCAACGGCTTGAGCGGCGCCGAGTTGAGGATCAAGACGTTGCAGCCTGGCGGCCGCTGTCCGGGGCACGTCACCTTCGCCCGGTTCCAGGTGCAACGGCAGTATCAGGTCCGGGCGCTCCGATACTTCAACCGGATAGAACTCCGGATCGCCTCCGGTTCGTCCGGCAGACAGGTGCAATCGTTCGATACCCAGCGGGTTGCGCGACGCCGTGCGGTCAGCGTATGTCCGTACCGACGTCAACGCTTGCGGGCTCAGCCGGCAACCTTGCAGCGAAGTCGCCGCCAACAGCTGGTCATGCCCGGCCAGGGCCGCCGCGGGGATGTCCGTGATGCCGCTGTGATTCAGGGCCAGACGGCGCAGGTTGGGCAACGCCAGCACACCCTCGGGCCAGTTGCGGATATTGCTATGGCTCAGGTCCAGGCTTTGCAGGCCCGTCATCGAACCGACCTGCAAGGTGCCGACCCGGTTGTAGGCCAGGTTCAGGGTTTCCAAGGCGGTCATACGGTTCAACCGCGCTTGCGCCGACGCCGTGATCGTCAGCTGATTATATGAGAGGTTCAACTCGCGCAGTTGCCCGAGCCTGTCAAGTGCCTGGGGCAGCCCGGTCAGCCGGTTGGCGCTGAGGTCGAGTGCGCGCAGCTGGGGAAATCCACTCAGAAAATCGTTGACGTGCTCGGTCGATAGCGCGCTGTTACTGAGCTTCAGGCTGCGCACATGAGCAAAGACCGTATCGCCAAGCTCGGGTAAATCGCCCAACGGTCCAAATCCCGTCAGGTCCAACACTTCAAACAGCGCGTCACCTTGCCCCCACGACGGACCCGCCACAGGCTGGGCGGGTGCATACCGGGCACGCAGCCCCTTGAGAAAGCATTCGCGGATCTTTTCAGCGATCAGCGCGCGGTGGTGCAACTCCATCTGCCTGCCGTCAACCCGAACAACCCTGTCCTTCCAGGCGTCCAACGACTGACTCAATGCCAGCTGCTGCTGATGCAGTGCCTCGACCTGATCCAGTAATGCCCGTCCGGACAGCCCGTCTTTACTGAATTGCGCCATTGCGTCCGATGCAAAGGTGTCATCATTGGGTGCCAGTTCTGACAATCGCCCCCTGCAGTACCTGGCAACCATTTGCGGCTCGTTGAGTAAATGGGCCGGGTTGTCGTGCACATAACCATAGGCTTTCTTGAAGGCCTGCGGTTCCAGCGCAGCCCAATTGAGCTGCATGCGTCGCCATAGCGATTCATTGCCACTGAACAGCTCGTCAGGCAGCGACCTGATCGGCATCCGTCGTAAATCGAGGGTTTCCAGCCTGTTCAAGCCGAACACCCCGTTCGGCCATTCGGTCAGATCCCCCGCCAACCTCAAGGACCGCAGATTGGTCAGCGTGCTGAAGTCCATGGCGCCCATATTGCCCGTGAGCGACAACTGCTCAAGCTGAGTCATCCCTTCGAGCGCCTGCACCAAGGGCGGCGCAAAGGTCGGCAATGGGCTTTCAAGCGCCAGCTCGGTAATCGCGGTCAATCCCGGCAATTTCTCGGCCAAGGCAGCCATATCCTGCCCTCGCACGGAAATCTCCAGTTTTTTGAGCTTCGCAAACCGCCGCAGCAGCGCAACGCCCGAATCACCGATGAGCTGATCACTGGTCAGTCGTACACTGCGCACATGAGTGAAGTCGGCATCCCACTCGGGCAACGCGTCAGCCCCGCTTAAATTCAGCTCAAAAGCGGGCTCCAATCCTCGGTAAAGACCGTTGCGCCAGCACTGGATCAACCGATCGGCGATGACCCGGCGCGACGGCCCACCCGCAGGGGCCTGCTCGCCAGCGTAGACCCAGTTGTTCAACGCGCGGTCCAAAGCCTCGAATTCCCGTTGACGGTTGTTCAACAGATTGAACACTTGCTGATCGGTGTCTCCCGCGCTCAGGCGGCCTCTGACGAACTGACTGGCTTGCGCATCGGAAAGGTTCGGGTAGAGGTCTCGCACCCGGGAGACCAATGCGCCGTCCGGGAAGCCGACCCCACGACCGCTGGCCAGGTAACCGAGGCGGCCATCGGGCAGACGCAGCGACGGCCCGGGACCATTCAACGGGCGCTGCTTGAGGATCAGCGACATCTCGTGGCGATGAGCACCGGCATAATTCGCCAGTTTGTTTTGCAAAGCCTGGACTTGATTGCCATCCAGTTTCGCCCGTGCCGCTTCGGGCAAGTACTCCAGTAGCGATTCGAAGAGATTGCGGCCATGGACGGGCAAATTGTTGAGAGCCCTGCCCTGCGCGTCATAGGCGCGAAAGTAACCGTCGCCCTTGACCAGGTAATAGCGAATCGTCGCACTGTCGCTGCCGACGCTGTCCAGCAATGGGCCCTTGATCGAACCGGTACGCATTTCCACGCGTATATCAGCCGACCAGCCGGGCAACTGCTCCAGACAGTGCAGCGCCAGACGGTCGCTGGCCAATGACGCCATGTCTTGCAGATGCAAACCGCAGAGCGCCCGATTCAGGCCGGCTTGCTGTAGATGGGCGCAAATCTCGCTGGCCTGGCGCAAGGGTATTTTCGCGGTGTCGCGCAATTGGGCCAGCTCGGCAGCACTGGCATTGTCCAGCACCTGTCGCGCGCCCTCCGGCGACAGCGTCGGGAAACTGCGTTGCAGTCGCTCGATAACAGCCTCGTGAGCACTCCCCTGTCGATCGCCTCTGAACCACCTGATGGTCTCGGCCAACAGCGGCGGCGGTGGCTGGTGGTCGATGTGCATCTGGCGCAACGCGTCATCACTGACGCCGCTGACCTCGGCAATCTGCTGCAACTGCGCATCGGAAAAACCGTCCATCTGCGGCCCCATCCGCCGCAACAGTGTCGAGCGATCCCACTCCAGTGGCCGTTCCAGCGTGTGGCGCCAGGCGCCGTGCTGGTTGTGCCGCAAGACAGGTTGATAGGCCCGGGGGTCGCTGGGGTGTTTGATCCGCCATTGTTGCAGCGCCGGGTCGAAGGTCTTTTCGTAGACATTGCCCTCTTGTCGAATGTAGGTCCTGCCCCCGATCTTGTACTGCCCCAAAGCGTTCGGCTCGATTCCATCCAGGGAAACACTGCTCTTGTAGGGGGCCAGATCCGGACTCCACAAACGCGGCTCGCCAAAAGGCGTGGCGATCCGGGTCATGCCATTGACAAACCGTGAGGTCGTGATCGGCGGTGCCTTGTGTGCCACCGCACCCAACACGGCCATGAACGCCACGTTCTGCAAGACCGAACTGAGGTGGCCCCAGGCCTCCTCGGCGTCTGCCTCTTTCCACGCTTGCATCCCCTGGTAAACCTCGTAGGTCAATTGCACGGCGGTGACGGCCAGCATGACCTCGCCCAACCCTGGCACGAAAAAGGCTGCCACGTTCAAGACGCTCAGCCCACATTCGGCATAGTGTTCGAGCCGGGCAATCCAGGCCTCGTGGTCAACCTCGGCGGTGGGTATTGCCAGCAACCTGGCGTTGGACTTCACCCGGGCCAGATGAAACTCATAACAGGCGCCAAACACCTCGCCATCAATGAAGGTTTCATCCATGCCCAGGTCGACCTCCTCGTTCCACACTTCTACATACATGCCCTCGCGGAACGCGTCCCGGTTATAGGGCGGGCCCGGATAAACCGGGGCCGGGTCCCACTTCTGGACCTTGAGCTGGGCCTTGAGCCGGCGAAAGAAACGGCTCGATTCATCCTGTGCGACAAAGCTGGTGAAGAACCGCTGGTAACTGTACGTACGCAGCTTGATCGCAAGGTCCCGGGCAAACTCGCGGCCCGAGCCATACGCCTTGAGGGGACTGACGGGATCGCCCGGGATGTAGACGATGATCCGGGTATCCTCAATCAGAGTGGGTAGCAAGGATGAAAACGGCAGAAGACCGAGCCAGGGATTCTGCAGGGCCGCCCTGGCTCGGCGCGACGCAGCGCCAATGATCAGTACGTCGTTCAGTTCCGAGCCAAAAACGTGCAGCCGACTGTAGGCGACCAAGGCCCCATCGAGCCGCACGGGCGAGGCTCCGTCGAGTAGCGCCAACACCGTGGCATGGTCCGCAGGGTCAATATTCGACTGTATCAACGCGATGTGCGCCTGCACGCGCATCCTGTCCTTGTTCGCCGCAATCGTCTGCTGGCGGACAGTCGCCGCCTTGTCGGGCGCATCGAACACGGCACTCAGGTGGTCCTGATACTGCTTGCCCACGTCCAGCTCCCGGCACAGGCTGGCGAACGCCGCGGGCTCGATCGACAACTTGTCACGGATGCTGTAGCGCACCTTCGCAAACGGGTAATGCTCGCTTTGATCGTAGCGGTGACTTTCCAGTGCCCCTGCAGGCGCCAGCGCGCTGGTCTCCTGCAAGGCCACTTCGTCAAAGGGCTCCTCCTCTTCGAAGTTGCGCAGCGCCGCCTGCAACAATGACTGCTCTTCGGCCCGATTGGGCGAGCGCAGATGAAACAGCGCCGTGTCGGTCACATCCGGCGCCTGGCCGAATGTTTTCTGTAGCGCATCGGTCAGCAATGGCTTGGCAAATTCGGTAATGCCCTGCAAATCCTTCAGCGTCGTGGCCAGCACCTGGGTGGAAACATTGCTCCGTGCCTGGCTGTCGAGCAAAGCCTGGCGCAACGCCGGTGACGCCTTGGCATACAGTTCAGGGTAAGCCTCGATGAAACGCTGGGCAGGATTGCGCGCCAGTGTCATGGCCTGCAGATGGGGGGTGGCCAGGTGACGCGTCCAGTCGGGAACACGGCTCTTGATAAACGGGACATGAAACCCGGATTCAGCGGGTGTGGAAAGGTCCGGCATGATGTGATTCCTGTTGCTCGATTGAGAGCGGGTCAGGACATCACGGCCATCCGCCGGCGTGGCGGTACATAGTTATGGGGTTTGGCTATGCTTAGCTCTCACACCTTGGTGAAGAGGGGTTTATGGACGATCCAGCCGACAACAAGCCGCCGACCTTCTGGCAGATGCTGCACAGCGTCATGGCGGCGGCGTTCGGGGTGCAGAGCGGGAAGAACCGGGCGCGGGACTTTACCCACGGCAAGCCCAGCCATTTCGTGGTCCTGGGGATTGTGTTCACGGCGGTGTTCGCCTTGACGCTGTATGGCATCGTGCAACTGGTGCTGCATCTGGCCGGCATTTAACGCATCAGGGTTTGCAGGCTGAACGGATAGCGATACGACGTCGGCCGGCCTTTGGCTGACAGTCGACGGAAGTTCACACCGTAGGCCGGTGATTCGCCCATGGCCAGCAATCGCCGGGCCTGTGCCTTGTCGATCAGTTGCAGCAACGGGATCCGCCGGTCCCGGCCGCCGTAATGGTCGAGATCCACACCCTGATCCAGGTCATGCAACTCCACCAACGCCCAGCCACCCAGGGTGAAGTGCCCGCCCACCAGCACGCTGAGGCGTCCGTCGAGCAACGCCTGTAACGCCGTCGGCGAGCTGTTGACCGCACTGAACAAGGCATCCTTGCCCGCAACCCCGCCCGTCTCCGAATACGCCTGCATGGCGCCAAACGCCATTTCGTCATTGGCTGACCACACCAGCGAGACCTTCGGGTAACGCCGGAACAGCAGCCCGGCCTGTTCATACGCCCGCTCCCGGGTCCAGCCGCTGTAAACCAGCTGGCGCAAGCGCACGTGCGGGTGCTCGGCCAGGGCCCGCAGCATGCCCTGTTCGCGCAGCTGCGCCGAAGGGGTGATTTTCAGGCCGGAAAACGCCAGCAGCTCGATCACCTCCCCGGGCGCCACGGGGGGATGCTGGCGAATCAGTTCCTTGAGCATCAGGTAGCCGCCCTCCTCGTCATTGGGCACCAGGCTGCCCAGGCGCTCAGGGCGCTCGCCCAGCAGGCTCATCTGGTTGGCCGTCAAGGACGCGTTGACCATGAACAGCTTCACCCCGCTGCCCTCGGCCAGGCGAATGATCTGCGGGGCGACGTATTGTTCGTTGACGAACACCAGGTAGTCCGGACGCCCGGGGCCTTGCAGCGCCACACGCGCTTGCGCCAGGGTAAGTTCCGGCATGCGTTGGGAGTAGAGAATCCGCAGGTCGATGCCCAGGTCCGTGGCTGCCGCCTGCATGAACTGCGAATAGCTGACCCAGAAGGCTTCTTCGGTCGTTCCGGGGTTCAGGAACAACACCGATTCCGCTCGGGCAGCAGTGCCGTGAACCGCGCCGAACAGCAGCAGGAAGGAGTAGAAGAAATTCAGCATTGATCGTCCGAGCCCCCGGAAATTCGCCGCGCATTATAGCCAGCGAAGCCCCGGAAAACGGCGTTTATTCGGGTTTTTGTCCGACAATCGTCGGAATGGGACCCGGACGGGTTGGTTTATTGGTGACTGACCCAGAATACCGCAGTGCCAACGACCAGGATGATCAGGAACAGGATCGCCCAAGCATCGACCGAACTATCACTTTTCGTTGCTTTTGTTGGGTTGCTCATTGCATCGCCTCTTGTCGGTTTTATCGGTGATTGCATAAAGACTCGATCACATTAAAGACGACGATTGCCCGCACCACAAACAGGGTCTTTGCAACAACGATTCTCATTAGTTCTTTTGGTTCTTTACATATACTCAAACATCACTTTTGCGCATAACCGCAAACTGGTATCTTGCCCCGGCTCCGTAGGGAGTGCGCGGCCGTGCGCGCAGAATTGCAGAGGTTTATCGGACTCCGGCAAGCACAAAAACGCAGCGGTATCCGAGCGACCCAAGCCTGAGAACAGGACTTATATGTACGTATACGACGAATACGATCAGCGGATCATCGAGGACCGCGTCAAGCAGTTCCGTGATCAGACCCGACGCTATCTGGCAGGCGAGCTGAGCGAAGAAGAATTCCGCCCCCTGCGCCTGCAAAATGGCCTTTATATCCAGCGTTTCGCGCCGATGTTGCGAGTCGCCGTGCCTTACGGCCAGCTGACTTCGCGGCAAATGCGAATGATGGCCAGGATTGCCCGCGACTACGACAAGGGCTACGCGCACATCAGCACCCGGCAGAACGTGCAGTTCAACTGGCCGGCCGTGGAAGACATCCCGGACATCCTGGCTGAACTGGCGACTGTGCAGATGCACGCGATCCAGACCAGCGGCAACTGCCTGCGCAACGTCACCACCGACCAGTTCGCCGGTGTCGCTGCCGACGAATTGATCGATCCGCGCCCATGGTGCGAGATCGTCCGCCAGTGGACCACTTTCCACCCGGAATTCGCCTACCTGCCGCGCAAGTTCAAGATCGCCGTCAACGGTTCGACCTCCGACCGTGCCGCCATCGAAGTCCATGACATCGGCCTTGAGCCGGTGCACAACGCCGCTGGCGAACTGGGTTTCCGCGTGCTGGTCGGCGGTGGCTTGGGCCGTACGCCGGTCGTCGGTGCGTTCATCAACGAATTCCTGCCGTGGCAGGACCTGTTGAGCTACCTCGACGCCATCCTGCGGGTCTACAACCGCTATGGTCGTCGCGACAACAAGTACAAGGCGCGGATCAAGATCCTCGTCAAGGCGCTGACCCCTGAAGTCTTCGCCCAGAAAGTCGATGCGGAAATGGAGCACCTGCGCGGTGGCCAGACCACGCTGACCGAAGCCGAAGTCCATCGCGTCGCCAAACACTTCGTCGACCCGGACTACAAGGCGCTGGACGACCAGGCCGCCGCCCTGGCCGAACTCGACCAACAGCACCCGGGCTTTGCCCGCTGGCGCGCACGCAATACCCTGGCCCACAAGAAGCCCGGTTATGTCGCCGTGACCCTGTCCCTGAAGCCGACCGGCGTTGCCCCGGGCGACATCACCGACAAGCAGCTCGACGCCGTGGCAGACCTGGCCGAGCGCTACAGCTACGGTCAACTGCGCACTTCCCACGAGCAGAACATCATCCTGGCCGACGTCGAGCAGGAAAAGCTGTTCACCCTGTGGGGCGAGTTGCGCGAGCAAGGTTTCGCCACGCCGAACATCGGCCTGCTGACCGACATCATCTGCTGCCCGGGTGGCGATTTCTGCTCCCTGGCCAACGCCAAGTCGATCCCGATCGCCGAATCGATCCAGCGCCGTTTCGACGACCTGGACTACCTGTTCGACATCGGTGAACTGGACCTGAACATCTCCGGTTGCATGAACGCCTGTGGTCACCACCACGTCGGCCACATCGGCATCCTCGGGGTGGACAAGAAAGGCGAAGAGTTCTACCAGGTGTCCCTCGGCGGCAGCGCCAGCCGTGACGCCAGCCTGGGCAAGATCCTCGGCCCGTCCTTCGCCCAGGAAGCCATGCCTGACGTGATCGAGAAGCTGATCGACGTGTACATCGAACAACGTACCGAAGACGAGCGTTTCATCGACACCTACCAGCGTATTGGCATCGACCTCTTCAAGGAACGCGTCTATGCAGCGAATCATTAAGAACAACGAAGTCGTCGACGAAACCTGGCACCTGCTGCCCAAGGATTTCAGCATCGACGAAATCACCAACTGCGACGACTACATCGTCCCGCTGCAGCTGTGGCGTGAACACAGCCGCATGCTCCTGGCCCGCGACGGCGGCCTGGGCATCTGGCTGGACGCCGATGAAGAAGCGGAAGAAATCGGTGAAGACGTGGCGAGTTTCCAGGTCATCGCCCTGAACTTCCCGGCCTTCACCGATGGCCGCAACTACTCCAACGCCCGGCTGCTGCGTGACCGTTACGGTTTCAAAGGCGAGCTGCGGGCGATTGGCGACGTGCTGCGCGACCAGTTGTTCTACCTGCACCGCTGCGGTTTCGATGCGTTCGCGATTCGCCCCGATAAAGACCCGTACGAAGCCCTGGAAGGTCTCAAGGACTTCTCGGTGACCTATCAGGCCGCCACCGACGAACCGCTGCCGCTGTTCCGTCGCCGCTGATTGTCCAGCCTTGAACCCCGTTCGGGGTTCAAGGCTCCCTCCTTGCAGGCACCACGGATAAAATCCGTTCAAAGGCCTGCGATTTGTTCCAGCATCCTGAAAGCCACCCATGGGTTTTCCAGCCGCCCACGCACCGCGATCAATCGACTCCATACGGCGTCTGAAGCATCGGCCTCCTCCAGAAGTCGCCAGACCCGTGCCTGAAGCATCGGATAAGCGACCCGGAAGTCGGGTGTCAGGCTTAGCCTGTCTATTGCGCTCAAGAACCGCGTACCTGAGGGTTTGCCTGCCAACCGCTGCCAAAGTGCTTGTCGGAACTGTTGCAACGTGGCGTCGCAGTCTCGTAGCCATGCCATCGGTTGTCCGTAGTCAGCGCCTGGCACGCCCAGCCATAAATTGATCCCGGTTTGCTCACGATGAGTAATCAGTCGGCGCAGCGTGTCCTCGTCCGTCAACGGATTGCCCCACAGCAGCACACGATCCACCGACACAGCCTGATTCATCACCGCGGGCGGAATCCGCGCAATCTGGTTGTCACGCAAATCCAGTGAGATCATGTACGGCTCATCCCTGATGCCGTAAGGGCACCGGGTAATTTGGGTGTTGTTCAAGTTCAGCCGCCGCAAGTCATTCATCCGCAGCAGCACAGGGGGTACTTCCAATGGATTGTCACTCAGGTCCAGGGTGTGAAGCCTGACCAGCCCGCTCAACTGCCCTGATGTCTCTACGGTGAACTTCAGGCCGGTGGACTTGAGACTCAGCGACTTGAGACGCGTCAGGCTCAAGATGGCTGTCGGCAGTACAGTCTGCCCATTGCCCTGGGCGTCGAATTCAATCAGTTCGGCACTTTCGAGATCCAAGGTCTGCAGATTCGGAAAACACTCAAGGAACCCGTTCAAGGTTCCACGTTCGGCCACATGGAAGCGTGGCATCGATAACTCGACGACATGGTTGAACCGGATGTTCAGGACCGGCAATCGGTGATAGTTCTCGAAGCCCATGTGCAGCCTGAATCCAACAAGTTCTGCGCCTTCATAGACGCGCAGGTCATCTTTCGCACGCCTTTGCCAGATGTCTTTAAGCTCGTCAGCCAGCTCGATCCTGGTTTCCCGTTCGTAGTTGATCGCGTTCTGGACCAGCTCTTCGTTATGCTCTTCGATCTCCTCATCCGCCAGTCCCTCTGCCCCGTCATCGTCTGCGTCGAGGAAGTCAATGTCCATGTCCTCGATGTCGTCCATCACCTGATCGATCCAGGCATTCAAGTCCGTGTTGAGCTGCTGGAACTGTTGTTTCAGCCAATCAATGTGTGCCTGCGCACCGCCACCGGTACGCTGTAGCAATTCGTCGGCTTCAGTATCGGTGAAATCCGGGTAGATCTCCTTGAGTTGCAGCCTCATCATTTCGTGGGTCAGCGCTGCGCCCTGCGGCGTACCGGGGAAACCGCCGCCACGCAGCCCTTGCGTCTCGAAGGGCAGGCCACTGTCCATCCTGTGCAGTCCGAGCACCAGCTCAGGGCGTGGCAGAACCCGCTCACTGACTTGCAGCCGCAACGCCAATGCCGGGTCACCCGCAGACAGTTGCAATGCCGAACGCTCGTCCTCGGACAAGACTTCGACAAGCGCTGCATAAAAGTCCATCTGCCCGGCTCGCCCCTGGTAATGGCCATCCACCTTGATCAGTCGACGGACGCTCGAGGCGTCAAGCGCGCCGCTACGATCCAGCATTGGGCCGATGACGGAGTGCTCGCGCACTTCAATTCGCAGGCTCCTTGGCCATCCGGGCAGGTTTTTCAGCGAATGCAGGGCCAGGGTGTCCGATTCCGCAGTGACCTGCGAGCGAATGTACAAGCCTTCATAGGCACGATTGAGCCGCACATGCTCCTGATATTGCAGGGCCTTTTGGTTCAGCTGCTTGAATGCTTGCCGCACGCGTGCAGCGTCCACCCGGCTCTGGAGGTCCACGCCATAGCGCTCGAGCATTTGTTCGATGGCGCTCCTGGGCAGGCCAGGGTATTGCCGCTGGAACAACCGCACCCACTGATGTTCCGAGTGCTGAAGCGCCTGGTACCGGGTGGAAAACAGCTCGGCGCGCGCGCGTTGAGACATTGCCGCCTGCCCGAGTTCCTGATCGATCCTGAATCGGCTGATGGTATCGGCCAGCAAGGGCGTCGGCGAGCGCCCACTGTTCATCAGGCGCAGCATGTCATCATCGATTTCGCTGACCTTGCCGATCTGCGCCAGCACTTCATCGCTCAAGGATGCCACTGAGGGGCCGATTCCGCGCAGAAGCTGCACACGGTTCAGCGCTGCGGGATCCGCCGGCGCTGAAGGCTCCGCGGCCTGATCCGGCAATGGCCTGGCATCGCCCGCATTCTGGCCCGGTTCGCGGGAACGCTCGGCAATGGCGCCTGCCTCAGCATCGCCCTTCAGCACCGCGCCTACGCCCGCCAGCGGCAGCGCGTTGAGCAAGCCAAACACTGTTCGGGTGACGCCCGCCCCTCGATCATCCGCGGTTTCACCGTTGACCGCCTGATCAAGACCATAACCGGCGTCGATGATGCCGGCCAGCGCCAGCAATCCTTCGCCACCGGGGACGAACAGCGCCAGGGGGGCAAAACGGTTGATCCACTGCACCACAGGTTCGACGACGGCACTCAGGTTATCCCGATTGACCTGGGCATCGTCACGAATGGTTTTGACACTGGCCAGGGAGGCCTCCTTCATGGCCAGCACCAGTTGGGCAAACGGGTCGGCGCCTGCTGGCGAGTCATCGAAACCGATGTAGCGGGCGGGTTCCCAGAAACCGTCGTCGTTGAAGAAACCCGCTTCTTTGGTCAACCGGTGTTGCCGCGGATAGACCGCCATGCCGTCCAACGCCGTCACCACACCCGCGTGGAACGTACCGTCCTTGCGGTCCTCCTCGGCAAAGTGCGCAGCCAGGGCCAGTTTCGTCGCGTCACTTGTGCCCTGCTCCACCACCCATTGATGCAGTTGCCCGGCATCGCCGAAGATGTGCAGCGGAGAAGAGTTACCGGGGATGTACAAAACAATCCGGCCATTCGGATCACGCCAGCCCCAGATATCCTTCGAGCTGTAACGATAGAGCTTCAGGCGACCCGACTTCAGCTGCGCCAGCCTGCGACCCGGTGCCTGCAGTTGTTCGAGTTTCAGGGTTGCCCATGCCTGGTCAGGCGGCAGTCCCGCGGCCTGCAGGGCCAGTTCCAGACCTTTCTGGCTCAGGCTTTTCTCACGAAACTGCAGAAAAGCAGCCATGACGAGGGCGGCTTTGGCCGAGGTTTTCAGGCCGTGCGGATGGGCTGCGACAATCTCGGCGTCCGCTGGCCATGCGTGCCCGAGATAGGCCTGGTACAGGCCCTGGAGATTCAGTTGCCAGACCCACTGCTTGAAATCGGCGGGCCTAACGGCGATCTGAGTGGCGGGGCCGTAGCCTTGCGGCACAGTCTGGCGGTAGATGCCTTCGTAGCTGTCGTGGTTGCCGCTGCCAATATCGGCAAACTCGTCAACGTGGGCCACGATCCTTATCGACGGCCCGACATCCGGTGGCGTGTACAACCCAAACGCGGATTCACCGAAGCGCCCGTCGCCCACGGTCTGGTAGTTGGACAGCAACGCCTGCACCAGGGACATGGAACTTGCCACCCGTCCCTGGTGGATGCCGTTCTGCGCAGGATGCCCCTTGTAATCGTAATCCAGGGTCACCAGCTGGGCTGTCGCCGGATCGATGTACTGGCCCCACTGTTTTTTGATCAACTGCTCGCCAAACTGACCGGGGGTTTGCGGCAGGGAGATGGCCAAAGCGGTTTTCAGTTCATCGCGCATTCGCAGAGGCGGCGAGGGATCAGGGCTTGCAGCATTGGCGGGAGGTATTTCATTCATGGTGCATTCCTTTGCGCTCATTTCAGGAACACCACCATACCCGGCCCCGATCCCCCTAAAAGCGGGAGCAATCGTCAGGGGGCTTAGGAAACTTCCCTTCTTCGCAAGGAATTTGGATCGCCCTGAAAGAAAAAAACCGTGGAATCACCCACGGTTTTTTTTCAACGACCCAGGAAATTACCAGAAGCGTTGCTGGGTCAAGCGACTCCACCAGCTCAGCAACACACGATCAACCGAACCGCTGGCCGCCATGCCGATACGCTCCTGCAGGCTTTTGCGTTCGGCGTAATGCAGGTGATAAAGCTCGGATTGCTTGGCGCGCTCGGCCAGGTACTCGTCACTGGTCTTCAGTTCGTCCACCAGTTGCTTGTCCAGCGCCGCAATGCCCAGCCAGATTTCACCGGTGGCCACATCGTCGATGGCCAGTTGCGGGCGATAGCGGGCAACGAAGTTCTTGAACAACTGATGGGTAATGTCCAGGTCTTCCTGGAATTTCTCCCGGCCCTTCTCGGTGTTTTCGCCAAATACCGTCAGGGTGCGTTTGTATTCGCCGGCGGTCAGCACCTCGAAGTCGATGTCGTGCTTTTTCAACAGGCGATTGACGTTGGGCAACTGCGCGACCACACCGATCGAGCCGAGGATTGCGAACGGCGCGCTGATGATCTTCTCGCCAATGCACGCCATCATGTAGCCGCCGCTGGCCGCGACCTTGTCGATGCACACGGTCAGCGGTACGCCGGCCTCACGGATACGGGCCAACTGCGAGGACGCCAGGCCGTAGCTGTGGACCATGCCGCCACCGCTTTCCAGGCGCAGTACCACTTCGTCCTTGGGCGTGGCGAGGGTCAGCAGCGCGGTGATTTCGTGGCGCAGGCTTTCAGTGGCCGAGGCCTTGATGTCGCCGTCGAAGTCCAGCACGAACACCCGCGGTTTGGCCTCGGGCTGCTTCTTCTGTTTTTTCTCGCTCTTGACCTGGGACTTGCGCAAGGCCTTGAGCTGGTCCTTGTCGAGCAAGGTTTGCTCCAGGCGTTCGCGCAGCCCCTTGTAGAAATCATTCAGTTTGCTGACCTGCAACTGGCCGGCGGATTTGCGTCGACCTTTGCTGCGCAAGGCCGCAAAGCTGGCCAGCACCACCAGGATGGCGATCACCAGGGTCACGGTCTTGGCCAGGAAAACGGCGTACTCGGACAAAAACTCCACAGGGACTCCTTAAACGTTGCGCGGCATGCAAGTGCGCGGGATACCACCAGCATACCCATGCGCCGCCCCTGCGACCAGTCGTGAAACCTCTGGCAACAGGGCTGTAACGGGCATTTCAAACAAGCGTATGTTTTTTCATTGACAGCTCAGCGCCATCCTCATAACCTCGCCAAACCTTCAACGTACCGGGACGACGCGGACGTGGGCAGCATCTATTTGATTCGACATGGCCAGGCCTCCTTTGGTGCAGACGATTATGACGTCCTGTCGCCCACCGGTATTCGCCAGGCGGAAATTCTCGGCCAGCACCTCGCCGAACTCGGTATCAGCTTCGATCGGTGCCTGTCGGGCGACTTGCGTCGCCAGCAACATACGGCCAACAGCGCACTGGAACAATACGCCGCCGTGGGCCTGCCGGTGCCGATCCTGGAGACCGATTCGGCGTTCAATGAATTCGATGCTGACGCGGTGATCCGCGCGCTGTTGCCGGCCATGCTGCCGGACGAGCCCGACGCGCTGAACATCCTGCGCAACGCCGCACAGAACCGAGGCGAGTTCCAACGCATCTTCGCCCTGATCATCGAACGCTGGCTCGCCGGCACCTATGACACGCCGGGCCTGGAAAGCTGGCTGGGTTTTGTCGAGCGGGTACAAGCCGGCTTGCAGCGCATCCTCGAACAAGCCGACAACACCCAGAAAATCGCCGTGTTCACCTCCGGCGGCACCATTACCGCCCTGCTCCACCTCATTACCCAAATGCCTGCCAAACAGGCGTTTGAACTGAACTGGCAAATCGTCAATACCTCGCTCAACCACCTGAAGTTTCGTGGTCGCGAGGTGGCCCTGGCTTCCTTCAACAGTCATGCGCACCTGCAACTGTTGAAGACCCCCGAACTCATCACGTTTCGCTGAGTCCGGACTATTGTGACCCTGGCTGTAATCACCCAGCTCTAATTACCCTGCTCTAATTACCACAAAAAGGATCAAACCATGACCTCCGTAGCAGATGCCGTACAAGCAATGAAAGCCAAGTTCAACCCAGCCGCTGCTGCCGGTCTGGACCTGGTCTTCGGTTTCCGCATCGACGACACCAAGAACTTCTCGCTGGTCGTCAAGGACAGCACCTGCGAGCTGCTGGAAGGCGAAAACCCGGACGCCCAGGTGACCCTGGTGATGGACGGCGAAACCCTGCAAGGCATCGTCAGCGGCGAAACCGACGGCATGCAAGCGTTCATGGGCGGCAAACTGCGCGCTGAAGGCGACATGATGCTGGCGATGAAACTGTCCGAGCTGTTCCCGGCCTAAACGCACCGCTTGCGGCTTTCGCAAGCGCGCCTGGCTGCAAACGAATCCCGCCCCTTGTGGCGGGATTCGTCGTTTTCGGCGTTTGAAAACCACTCACTGCGAATTTGCCGACTATATTCCTTCTGGCCGCATGCGGCTGGCTTCAGCTGTTTGCCCTCAACTCACGTTGCGCAGAGCACTGATATGAGCCCACCCGAGGAACACAACGGCGTCAACCGCCGTCACGTACTGCAAGGTCTTGGCGCAGGCGCCGTCGGTGCCTGGATCAGCCCGCTGTTCGCAGGGAGTAAAACCATGCCAGACACCCCCGCCGACCTCATTCTCTACAACGGACGCCTGCACACCGTAGATCGCAAGAAACCCCAGGCCAGTGCCGTCGCCATCAAGGACGGGCGCTTCGTGGTGGTCGGCAGCGACGCCCAGGCCATGGCGTTGCAAGGCCCCGGCACGCAAGTCATCGACCTGCACGGGCGCACGGTGATCCCCGGCCTCAATGACTCACACTTGCACCTGATCCGTGGCGGCCTCAACTACAACCTCGAACTGCGCTGGGAAGGCGTACCCTCGCTGGTCGATGCCTTGCGCCTGCTCAAGGACCAGGCCGACCGCACGCCAACGCCGCAGTGGGTACGGGTGGTCGGTGGCTGGAACGAGTTCCAGTTCGCCGAAAAACGCCTGCCCACCCTCGACGAACTCAACAAGGCCGCCCCCGACACGCCGGTGTTCGTCCTGCACCTGTACGATCGTGCTTTACTCAATCGCGCCGCGCTGAAAGTGGTGGGATATACCCGCGATACGCCGAACCCGCCAGGCGGCGAAATCCAGCGCGATGGCAATGGCGATCCCACTGGCATGTTGATCGCCCGGCCCAATGCAATGATTCTCTATTCGACGCTGGCCAAAGGACCGAAACTGCCGCTGGAGTACCAGGTCAACTCGACCCGGCAATTCATGCGCGAACTCAATCGCCTGGGGGTCACCAGCGCGATCGACGCCGGCGGTGGTTATCAGAATTACCCGGACGACTACCAGGTCATCCAGCAGTTGGCCAAGGACCAGCAACTGACCGTGCGCATCGCCTACAACCTGTTTACCCAGAAGCCCAAGGAAGAACTGACCGACTTCAAGAACTGGACCAGTACCTCGCGCTACGGCCAGGGCGACGATTTCCTGCGGCACAACGGTGCCGGGGAAATGCTGGTGTTCTCGGCGGCGGATTTCGAAGACTTCCTTGAACCGCGCCCGGACCTGCCGGCTTCCATGGAACAGGACCTGGAACCGGTGGTACGGCACCTGGTGGAGCAACGCTGGCCGTTTCGCCTGCATGCCACCTACAACGAATCCATCAGCCGCATGCTCGACGTGTTCGAAAAGGTCAACCGCGACATTCCGTTCGACGGCTTGCCGTGGTTTTTCGACCACGCCGAAACCATCACCGCGCAGAACATCGAGCGGGTCAAGGCGCTGGGCGGCGGCATCGCCATCCAGGATCGCATGGCGTTCCAGGGCGAGTACTTCGTCGACCGCTATGGCGCCAAGGCGGCCGAACACACGCCGCCGATTGCCCGCATGCTGGCCGAAGGCGTACCGGTGGGTGCCGGCACCGATGCGACGCGGGTCTCGAGCTACAACCCCTGGACGTCTTTGTACTGGCTGGTCAGCGGCCGCACGGTCGGCGGCCTGGCGTTGTACCCGCAGGGCTTGAGCCGTGACACCGCGCTGGAGCTGTTCACCCATGGCAGCGCCTGGTTCTCGTCCGAGCAAGGCAAGAAGGGTCAGATCAAGGTCGGGCAACTGGCGGACCTGATTGCCCTGTCAGGGGACTATTTCCATATGGAGGCCGAAGGCATCAAGGGGATCGAATCGGTGCTGACCCTGGTCGATGGAAAGATTGTCTACGCCAGCGTCGAGTTCGAAAAACTCGGGCCGCCGCCCATCCCCGTGGTACCGGAGTGGTCGCCAGTGACCAAGGTGCCTGGGCACTGGAAAGCATCGGTGCCGCTGACGGCCCAGGTTCATCAATGCGTCGGGGCGTGTGCGGTGCATGCGCACAGTCATGAGCGGGCGCGCTTGTCGAATGCGCCGGTCAGTGACTTCCGTGGGTTCTGGGGGGCGTTTGGCTGTTCGTGTTTCGCGTTCTAGACGACAATCTCGCTAGCATCGCAACCCAATGTGGGAGCGGGCTTGCTCGCGAAGGCGGTAGTTCAGTCAACATTTCCGTTGATTGACGCGGCCCTTCGCGAGCAAGCCCGTCCACATTGAATCTGCGGGGAAGGTGCATTCTTCATCGCTGAACACCACCTGTGACAGCTGGCGAAGCCTGCTCTTACAATGCGAGCATTTCCTGCACCGGCCACCCCATGGACATCGACCTCGCCCGCACCTTCCTGGAAATCGTCCGCCACGGCAGCCTTGCCGCGGCCGCCGAGAAACTCCACGTCACCCAGACCGCGATCACCGCGCGGGT
Organism: Pseudomonas sp. PLMAX; assembly: GCF_046042685.1. Lineage (NCBI taxonomy): Bacteria > Pseudomonadati > Pseudomonadota > Gammaproteobacteria > Pseudomonadales > Pseudomonadaceae > Pseudomonas > Pseudomonas sp. PLMAX. The sequence continues at coordinate 4,255,712 of NZ_CP064949.1, forward strand.
ACAGAAGCTCGAAAGCCACCTGGGCAGCACGCTGTTCGTGCGCAACCGCGCCGGGGCCCGCCTGACGGCCAATGGCGAGGCCTTCGTGATCTATGCCAATCAACTGGTGGAAACCTGGGAGGCCGCGCGCCGGGACTTGCCCTTGCCCGAGGGGTTCCACGACGTCCTGCACATCGGTGGCGAGGTCAGCCTGTGCAATCCGTTGATGCTCCGTTGGGCCGGCGTGCTGCGCGACAGGATTCCCGGCCATGCGCTGCGCATGGAAATCCGCGACGGCGAAAACCTGCTGCGCCAACTGGAGCTGGGCGTGCTCGATGCGGCGCTGGTCTATCAACCCGAATACTGGCCGCGCCTGCAGGTCGAGCAGATCCTCGAGGAAAAACTCATCCTCGTACGTCACCCCGAGCGCCCCGAACCCTATGTGTACATCGACTGGGGCCAGCACTTTCGCCGCCAGCACGACGCCGCCCTGCCGGAAAAAGCCAAGGCGGCGCTCAGTTTCAACCTTGGCCCCCTGGGGTTGCAGTACATCCTCGAACACGGTGGCAGCGGCTACTTCCGCACCCGGGTGGTCCAGAGCTACCTGGAAAGCGGCATGCTTGAGCTCGTGCCCAAGGCCCCGGAATTCAGTTACCCGACCTACCTGGTCTACTCCCGCGACCGCGACTCGCCGGCGCTGCAACGGGCCTTCGACCTGCTGCGCGAGGTGATCAGGAGCGATGATGATTGGTCGCAGCGGTGGAATCCGCTGACGTGAGTACGGGCGCGAGGGATGGGGTGGTTGTGAGGCCGTCATCGCTGGCAAGCCAGCTCCTACAGTATGTGGATCGGGTACAGCCCCTAGAGATGGGGCGGCAATAAAATCCAGCAGCTGCCAGCCAAAACCGCGGGATCGGCTAATCTGCTGGAGATAACAAAAAAGACAGGTGATTGCAGTGAGGCAGACCACCGAAGCATTCCGCGCTCGTTACCGTTGCGACATTCATCCCCGTTATAACCCCTGGCTGCATGGCACCTTCGTACTGGTGTTCGGCCTGGTGGCGATCGGCGTTTTCTGGAGCACCGTGCACCAGGTAACGCTCCTCGAATGGCTGTCGGTACCGGTGGCCTTGCTGTTCTTCAATCTCGTCGTGTACCTGGTGCATCGGCACCTGGGTCATCACAAAAAAAGCTTCGCGCGGATGTTCTATGCCCGCCACGCCGGCGACCACCACAGCTTTTTCGCCCCCGGCCACATGACCTACGAGAGTGCTCGCGACTGGCGGGTGATCCTGTTCCCGGCCTGGCTGATCGTGCTGCACACGCTGCTGGTCACCCTGCCCCTGTGGTGGCTGCTCAAGCCCCTGGATGCGAACGTTGCCGGACTGGTTGGCGGCTGCCTGGTCCTGGGGTACCTGACCTATGAAGTGTTCCATGCCTGTGAGCATTTGCCGCCGCACAACCGGATCACGCGCCTGCCCTGGATCCGCCAGATGCGGCGCCTGCATGAACTGCATCACCGCCGCGAAATGATGCAGCAGCGCAATTTCAACATCGTTTTTCCGTTGATGGATTACCTGTTCGGCACCCTCTATTGGGAGCCGGAACCGGAACCGGACTTCCAGCACCTGAAGAGAACGCCCATGACCCGCATGCAACATAAAGTCGATATCGCCGGTGATCCCATTACCGTGCTGGCCTATGCCAGCACCGTGACCCGATGGCCGGAGTGGCATCCCTCTTCCCTCAGGATCGATGGCCAGAACGGGCCCTTGCATGCCGGCGCGCGGTTCGAGGAGGACATCCGCGCCGGTGGGCGTGACGGACACTTGAGCTGGGTGGTCGATGAGTATCTGCCTGGACGCCGCTGGATTGCCCGGGCCCATGGCGATAATGGTCTGTCATTGTTGCTGACCTACGAATGCGCGGCCGAGGGCGATGGCACGCGCTTTGTTCGCACGCTGGAATACCGGTTCAGTGGATTGGCGATGCGCATGGCCAACCAGTTGCTGCTCAAGCGACGGATCGAACGGGAATCGGCGGCGTCGATGCTGGCACTTCGCGAAACCGCAGAAAGATACCTGGCGTCGACAGGAGTGCGTGCGTGAGCCGAACGATCAGGTTTCATCATTGGCTGTTGCTGCTGATCGTTGTCCTCGTCGCCTTCCTGCTGTTGATGCCGACCAAGGTCAAGCCCGTCGCCTGGACCCCGCAACCGGCGCCGTCCCTCAGCAGCGGCCCGTACGCGGACAACCAGCGCCTCAAGGGCGTGGAGCGCGTCGGCGCCGCAGACATCGACGGCCCCGAAGCGCTGCTCATGGAAAACAACGCGCTGATCACCGGCTTGCATGATGGCAGGGTCATTCGCACCAGCCTGGACGGCCAGGACACCAAGGTGCTGGCCGATACCGGCGGCCGCCCCCTGGGTTTGGCCCGCCACCCCAATGGCTTGCTGGTGATCGCCGATGCGGTCAAGGGCTTGTTGTCGCTGGACGCCCAGGGGCGCCTGGTGGCACTGACCACCAGTGCCAACGGTGTGCCTTTTGGTTTCACCGACGATGTGGCCATCGACAAGCCCGGGCACTACGCCTACTTCAGCGACGCCTCCAGCCGGTTCGGCTACGGCAAGGACGGCCAGGCCATCATCGAACATGGCGGCGACGGGCGCTTGCTGCGCTATGACTTCCAGACCGGCAAGACCTCGGTGCTGCTGGACAAGCTGGAGTTTGCCAATGGCGTCACCCTGGGGCCGGACGATGCCTATGTGCTGGTCAACGAAACTGGTGCCTATCGCATCACTCGCTACTGGCTGAGCGGGCCGAACGCCGGCAATCATGACCTGTTCATCGACAACCTGCCGGGGTTTCCCGACAACCTGGCCTTCAATGGTCGCGATCGCTTCTGGGTGGCGCTGTATGCGCCGCGCAATGCCCTGCTCGACAAAACGGCGGCGCACCCTTTCGTGCGCAAGATGATCGCCCGAGCGATGACAGTCCTTCCCAGGCCGGTGGAAAAACGCGCCTTTGTGCTGGGGCTGGACCTTGAGGGCAAGGTGATCGCCAACCTGCAGGACGGCAGCAGCGACAGCTACTCGCCGATCACCACCGTGCGCGAATATGGGGAGTGGTTGTATCTGGGCTCGTTGAAAGCGAAAAACATGGCGCGATTGCCACTGAGCACGGCGTTGCAGAATTAACGCAGATCCAAATGTGGGAGCGGGCTTGCTCGCGAAGAGGCCATTACATTCAACTTCTATGCTGAATGGGACACCGCTTTCGCGAGCAAGCCCGCTCCCACAAGGGGATCTGTGGTTTCTGGGTTATCGCGGATCGGCCTCGTCATCGCGCACCGCATTATCGGTTTCTTCCCGCACCCGCTCCCGATCGATGTCAGTGCCGTCGTCCTGATCCATGGGAATGGCACCTTCATTGTTCGGCAGTTCATCAATGCCCGGCTCGTCCTCCGGATTGACCGCAGTACGGCCGGGACTCAAGGGTTCGGGATGGGTCGGAATGGGGTCGTAGCCCCCTTGTTCTTCGCTGGGAAATTTTGGGTCGGACATGAGGCACCTCGCATGAAGCCGCGTCATCGGGCTCTAGACATTCGAGGTGCCGGTCAATATCGCCGTTCCAATTATTCAGCCACCGATTGTCGGTGGCTCACCGCAACTGGAGTTGCTTGACGATCTTGTCCTTGACCTCCAGGCGCTTCGCCTTGAGCTTTGTCACCGTGTCATCACTGGATTTGGCTTGCTCTGCCTTCACCACTTCGGCGTCCGCCTGGGAGTATTTGTTGATCAGTGAATCCAGTAACGGATCCTTGGTGCGTTTCTGCTGGATATCTTCCTTTGTGCAACTCAAATCCTGATAAAGGTCATGGGGCACCGGCATGGAACACCTCCGTTTGTTAATCGGTAGCAAACGCGATTGATTGCGTTCGCCAACTATCAGAATGGCCTTGGTTGGCCCGTTCTGTCGACCACCTGTCAGACCAGCGGTGTCCGTTCGTCGTCCTGTCGCAAATGCGATAAAACCTTTGCCCCACCCGCGACCTCCACAGCATAACGATCAACTCGATCGCCCATGAACTACCGTGTGGAGAAGAACCAATGGACGGATTTAACCTGCGCCACCTCACTCTGGCCATCGCCCTGAGCACCACCATGGGCGCGGCATTCGCGGCAACCGATAACGATTTTGTCGACAAGGCAGCCGAAGGCGGCATCGCCGAGATCGAGACCAGCCGCCTGGCCCTGGAAAAAAGCCAGTCAGCCGATATCAAGGCGTTCGCCAACATGATGATCACCGATCATTCCAAGGCCAACGATGAACTGGCGACCATCGCGAAAAAGAATGACATTGAAGTGCCGGACACCACGACACTGGTGAAACAGGCCAAGGAAAAGCTCCTCGACATGCGTGACGAATCCTTCGATTCGGCCTACGCCAACAACCAGGTCAAGGCACACGAAAACACCATCGAACTGTTCAAGAAACAAGCCAATACCGTGACCGACGACAAGACCAAAGGCGCCACGGAGCTCAAGGGCTTTGCGCAAAAAATGTTGCCGGGGCTGGAAAAACATCTGGAAATGGCGAAGAAGCTTCAAGCCGCGCATCCGGACAAGTAATCCGCTCATCAAACAAAAAGACCGCATGAATCCATGCGGTCTTTTTGTTTGGGGCCGAGCCTAACCGCCGTCGGTATCGATATCGGCATCCGTGTCATCGCCAGGCTTGGGGCGATCAGGATCAGGTTTGAAGCCCGGGCTGAACTCGTTGTCGTTATCGCTGTGCACATTTTTCTGATCGACCGCTTTGTCGGCACTTTCCGGCTCGGGGGTCTTGGCGTTTTCGCCTGGTTCATTTTCATCTTTCATAAGTACCTCGTGCGTCGCGTTCGAAACCGTCGGGTCATAACCGTTCGAACTCCACCACGCGACCAACGTTCCCTTCGTCTTTGTCCTACAGTCCTTGTGTATCGGATGAAAATACCTGTCGAACGCAACAACTATTTCATCCGCCAAATGTCATTGCATTGCGCCGGTCATTTTTTGGGGAATCGGCCGCACACATTCAAGGAGACAAGTCCCATGGCGGCACTGCAAACCAGCACGCTCGATGCGATGAAGAACAACCAGGCACAACTGCTGACCGAATGGAAAAACGGCCTGGAGTCCAGCGGCGCCACGCGCAATCTCAAAGAGCAGGACCTGCAACAGCAGGCCTCGGAATTCCTGCAGTTGGTCATCTCGGGCCTGCAAAATGGCAACGGCCAGAACATTGCCACGTCCGGCTGGGATGAGATTCGCCAGTTCCTCGACAAGCTCTCCCAGAGCCGTGCCCAACTCGGCCAGGATTCTCACCAGACCGCCAGCTTCATCTTCTCACTCAAGGGTCCACTGTTTGCCCTGTTGCAGAACCATTACCAGGACAGCCCGGCGCTGTTGGCCGAGCAACTCTGGGAAATCTCCGAATTGCTCGACGCCCTGGGCATGCACACCATCCGCACCTTTCAGAAATCCCGCGAGGCGGTGATCAAGCGCCAGCAGGAAGAACTGCTGGAGCTGTCGACCCCGGTGGTCAAGCTGTGGGACGGCGTCCTCGCCCTGCCGATGATCGGCACGCTGGACTCGCAACGCACCCAGGTGGTGATGGAATCGCTGCTGCAGCGGATCGTCGACACCGGCTCGGAGATCGCCATCATCGACATCACCGGTGTACCGACCGTCGATACCCTGGTGGCCCAGCACCTGCTCAAGACCGTCACCGCCATCCGCCTGATGGGGGCCGACTGCATCATCAGCGGCGTTCGCCCGCAGATCGCCCAGACCATCGTGCACCTGGGCCTGGACCTGCAAGGCGTGGTGACCAAGGCCAACCTGGCCGATGCCCTGAAACTGGCCCTGACCCGGCTGGGACTGACCGTCAGCAAGGCGCATTGAGATGGAGCGCATTCCGATTCTGCAAATGGGCGACTTCCTGCTGGTGACCATCCAGGTGGACATGCATGACCAGTTGGCCCTGACCCTGCAAGACGACCTGTCCGAGCGCATCAGCCGGACCTCCGCCCGCGGCGTGCTGATCGATATCTCCGCCCTGGACATGGTGGATTCGTTCATCGGCCGGATGATCGGGACCATTTCCGGGCTGTCGAGCATCATGGACGCCCAGACCGTGCTGGTCGGCATGCAGCCCGCGGTGGCCATCACCCTGGTGGAGCTGGGCCTGACCCTGCCCGGCGTGAGTACCGCGCTGAACGTCGAGCGCGGGATGAAACTGCTTCAGGCACGAGTACGCGAACAATGACTGTGCGCAGCAGCGGCACTCATCCGATTCACATCGAGCAGGACGTGGTCCTGGCCCGACAACTGGCGCGCAAACTCGCCCAGGAATGCGGCATGCGCCTGATCGACCTGACCAAAATGGTCACCGCGGTCAGCGAGTTGGCGCGCAATACCATGGTGTACGGCGGTGGCGGCGACATGGACTGGCAAATTCTCGATGAAGACCCGCGCATTGGCCTGCGCCTGGTCTTCCGTGACGAAGGCCCGGGCATCCCCGACATCAAGCTGGCCATGACCGATGGCTGGACCTCCGGTTCCGGGCTGGGCCTGGGCCTGACCGGCGCCAAGCGCCTGGTCAATGAATTCGAACTCGACACTGCGCCAGGAAAGGGTACTCGCGTGACGATTACCCGATGGACATGAACTTCGGTGGAACGATGACCCAAGTGCTGGTCATCGAGGACAACAGCCAGGTCGGACATGCACGGCGCACCGTGCAAAAACTCGCAGAGCTTCATGGCTTCGACACCACGGACGCGGGACGGGTAGCGCTGGTCGCCACCGAACTTGCCAGCAATATTCTCAAGCACGCCACCCGGGGCGAATTGCACCTGAGGGTCTTGCCCCGGGTTAGCGGTACCGGCATCGAGATGCTCGCCATCGACCGCGCCCAGGGCTTTGACCTGCAGGCCTGCCTGGCCGACGGATTTTCCACCGGCGGCACCCAGGGCATCGGCCTGGGCGCCGTGTCGCGCCAGACCGAGGTGTTCGATGTGTATGCCGATTCACGGGGTGCCGTGCTGCTCACGCGCTTGTACCCACGCACGGACAAGGCCCGGGACCTGCGCATCGGTGTCAGCCAGCATTCGTTGCGCGACGATCCCGCCTGCGGCGATACCTGGCACCTGGCGTTCGACGGACCACGCATCAGCGCCCTGGTGATCGATGGCCTGGGCCATGGCGAAGAAGCCGAACTCGCCGCTCGCGCTGGCGAAAAAGCCTACGCGCTGCAGCCCTTCGCCTCACCGTTGCTGGCGCTGGAAGACATTCATCAGGCCATGATTGGCACCCGTGGCGGTGCGCTGGCGATTGCCCAGTTCGACGCTGGCCGCGATGCGTTGCAGTTCGTCGGCATCGGCAACATCGGCGCCTGCCTGGTCGCACCGGACAAGTCCCGCGGCCTGGCCTCTCACCCCGGCATCGTCGGCGGGCAATATCGAAAGGCGCAACCCTTTGACTATGCTCAAGTGAGCGGACAATTGCTGATCATGTACAGCGACGGCCTGCAGTCGCGCTGGAACCTGGCGGACTACCCTGGCCTGGTGCACCGCCATCCGGCCGTGATTGCCGCCATCCTTCACCGCGATTTCTGCCGTGGACGAGACGATGTCACTGTACTGGTCATTGCCCTGGAGGCAGCCCATGGCTGAAATGCCCATGAGTCAAATCGACGAACAAGCCGCCATGATCGCGCGCTTGCAGGGTGAAGCCAACGCCCTGCGCGCCGAGCTGGATGAAACCAACCAGGGCGTACTGGCGCTGTATGCCGAACTCGACAACCAGGCCGAACAGCTGCGCCAGGCTTCGGACCTGAAAAGCCGCTTCCTGTCCTACATGAGCCATGAGTTTCGCACGCCCCTGGGTTCGATCCTGAGCATCGCCAGCCTGCTGAGCGATGAACTCGACGGCCCCCTCAGTGACGAGCAGCACAAGCAGGTGGCCTTCGTCAGCAATGCCGCGCGGGAGCTGAGCGACATGGTCGACGACCTGCTGGACCTGGCGAAGATCGAAGCCGGGCGCATCACCATTTCCCCGGCCTGGTTCGACATGTTCGACCTGTTCGCCGCCCTGCGCGGCATGTTCAGGCCAATTGTCGATACCAGCGCCGTGGACCTGATCTTCGAGGAACCGGTGGGCCTGCCCCGGCTGTACACCGACGACAAGAAGCTCGCGCAGATCCTGCGCAACTTCATTGCCAACTCGTTGAAGTTCACCACCCGCGGCGAAGTGCGGGTCTCGGCGCGCCTGGAAAACGATGACTACGTACGTTTCGCCGTCAGCGACAGCGGAATTGGTATCGCTCCAGAGCTACATGGCGCATTGTTTGAAGACTTCTCCCAGGTCGACTCTCCGCTGCAAAAACGCCTGCGTGGAACCGGGCTCGGGCTGTCGCTGTGCAAACGCTTCGCGCTGCTGCTGGGGGGCGAAGTCGGGGTCCAGAGCACACCGGGCGTGGGCTCGACCTTTTTCGTGATCATCCCGCTGGCCATCGCCATGGAGCCTGCCGATGAAACGTGACCTGCGCTTGCTGATCGTCGACGACAACGTCGCCACGCGCTACGCCTTGCGCCGGCGCCTGGAACGCCACGGCTATGAGGTGCTGGAGTCCGGCACGGGCAGCGAAGGCCTGGAGTTGATCGCCAGCGTGGCGATCGACGCCTTGATCCTCGACGTCAACCTGCCGGACATGAGTGGCTTCGACATCGTTCGTAAACTGCGCTCGGAGCCTGTTACCGCCCTGCTCCCGGTGATTCATGTGTCCGCAGCGTCGATCCAGACCGGCGACATCATCACTGGCCTCGACGCCGGCGCCGACGCCTACCTGATCCACCCGGTGGACCCGGATGTGCTGCTGGCGACCCTGCGCACCTTGCTGCGGGTGCGCGAAACCGAGAATGCCCTGCGGGAAAGCGAGGCGCGCTTTCGCGAGATTTTCGTCAATGTTTCGGCCCCCATCGCCGTGCTGGATGCCCAACTCAAGGTCCACGAGTGCAACCATGCGTTCGCCCAACTGATCCAGGACAACCTCGACCCCGAAACCCTGCGCCAGTGTTTCGCCGACGACCAGTGCGCGGTCATCGAGGAACTGCGCCTGCGCCTGGCCTATGGCGAACGCTGGAAAGGCACCTTGAGCATGAGCGTGCAGGGGGAGATTCGCGAAACCGAGTGGCAGATTTCACCCTACCGCACGCCAGAATTGAGCCTGGTGTTCGTCGAAGATGTCACCGAACACCGGCACCGCGAACGCTCGCACCTGGCGCGACTGGACGACGCCACGACCCAACTGGCCAACGAAGTCGCCGAACGCGCGCGCACCGAAGCCCAGCTGTTGCAAGTGCAGAAAATGGACGCCCTGGGCAAGCTGACCGGCGGCATTGCCCACGACTTCAACAACCTGCTCACCGGCATCATCACCAGCCTGGAACTGATCCAGAAGCGCGTTGCCGAGTCACGCACCGACAAGGTCGCGTTCTATGCCGAAGCGGCGCTGAACTCGGCCATGAGTGCAGCCTCCCTGACCCATCGCCTGCTCGCGTTCGCCCGTCAGCAACCCCTCGATACCCGGCCCGTGGACATCAACGAGCACATCCGCTCCCTCGAGGAACTGCTGGTGCGCACCATCGGCGAACGCATTGCCCTCAAGCTTGAACTGACCAGCAAACCCGCCATCGCCCTGGTCGATCCGATTCAACTGGAAAGCGCTGTGCTCAACCTGGTGATCAACGCCCGGGATGCCCTGCCCCAGGGCGGCAATATCTGGGTCAACACCTATGCCGCCTATTCCCACGGCGACCCCAACCTGGCCGATGGTGCCTATGTCGCCCTGTCGGTGCGCGACGATGGCACCGGTATCGAACACCATGTGATCGACAAGGTGTTCGACCCGTTTTTCACCACCAAGCCCCTGGGCCAGGGCACCGGGCTCGGCTTGTCGACGATCTACGGTTTCGCTCGCCAGTCAGGTGGCGATGCGCACATCCGCAGCGTGGCGCGACGCGGCACCGAAGTCACCATCATGTTGCCGGCGAGCGCCGACCCTACCGCCGCCGCCGTCGAATCGACGACGATGCCCGCCGAGGGCGGCGGTGAACATGTGCTGATCGTCGAGGACACGCCGTCGGTGCGCATGTTCGTCGCCGAAGTGCTGGTGGATGCCGGCTATCGTTGCACCCAGGCGGCCGACATCGAGGGCGCCCTCGAACGCCTGCAGAACGACGAATCCATCGACCTGTTGCTGACCGATGTCGGCCTGCCGCGCATGAGCGGCCGGGAATTGGCCGACATCGCTCGGGGCTGGCGCGAGCACCTGCCGATCCTGTTCATGACCGGCTATGCCGAAACCGCGATCAACCGCCAGGTGTTTCTCGGCGACGGCATGGAGATACTGATCAAGCCGTTCCAGATCAATGAGCTGTTGGACAAGGTACGGCGCACGATCAACGGTGCCTGATTAAAAGATCGCAGCCTGCGGCAGCTCCTACAGGGTACGCGTTTCCCTGTAGGAGCTGCCGCAGGTTGCGATCTTTGATCTTCAATGCCCAAGAACCCTGGCGAGAAATGGCGCTGTTCGGCTCTTTTTGCTGCTCGCGACTTTCCGCGGCTCCCCCGCCACCACAACCTTGCCCCCTGATCCCCCGCCCCCGGGCCGATATCGATCACCCAGTCACTCTGCGCCACCACGCGCATTTCATGTTCGACGACGATCACCGTGTGCCCAGCCGTCACCAGGTTGTTCAACTGCTCGAGCAGACGATCGACGTCGCGCGGGTGCAGGCCCGTTGTCGGTTCATCGAGCACGTAGAGCGTCGCCCCGCGCTGGTTGCGTTGCAGCTCGGTGGCCAGCTTGATGCGCTGGGCTTCGCCGCCGGACAGCTCGGTCGCCGGTTGGCCGAGGCGCAGGTAGCCCAGGCCGATATCGCGCAGCACCTCCAGGGACCGGCGCACCGCCGCTTGTTCGGCGAACACGTCCACGGCCTGGTCCACGGTCAGTTGCAGCACCTGGGCAATGGTCAGGTCCTGCCAGGTGATCGCCAGCGTCTCGGGGTTGTAGCGCGCGCCGTGGCAGGTCGGGCATGGCGCGTAGACGCTGGGCATGAACAGCAATTCGACGCTGACAAAACCTTCGCCTTCACAGGTCGGGCAGCGGCCCTTGGCGACATTGAAGGAAAACTGCCCGGCGTCGTAACCCGCCGCCTGCGCCTCGGGCGTGGCGGCGTAGAGCTTGCGCACATTGTCGAACAGCCCGGTGTAGGTCGCGAGGTTGGAGCGCGGCGTACGACCAATGGGCTTCTGATCGACCTGCACCAAACGCTTGATCGACGCCAGCCCCGCCGCGACCTGCCCGCCACTGACGGTCGGCGCTTCATCTTCAAGGCTCAGTTCCTGCGGCTCGCTCTCAGTGCCCGGACGCCCCAGATGCGCACCGACCAGCTCCAGCAACGCCTGGCTGACCAGGCTGGATTTCCCCGAGCCCGACACCCCGGTCACCGCCGTGAAACAGCCCAACGGAAACTCGACGCTGAGGTTGTCCAGATTGTTGCGCGTGACGCCTTCAAGACGCAGCCAGTCGCTGGCCTTACGCGGACGACGGGATTGGTTGGCGTGTTCGGCGAACAGGTAGGCGCGGGTCTGCGAATCCTTCACTGCTGCCAGCCCCGCCGGCGCACCGCTGTACAGCACCCGGCCGCCATGCTCGCCCGCCGCCGGGCCGACATCGATCAACCAGTCGGCGCGACGCATGGTTTCCAGGTCGTGCTCGACCACGAACAGGGTATTGCCCGCCGCTTTCAAGCGTTGCAGGGCTTCGAACAGCGCTTCACCGTCGGCCGGGTGCAAACCGGCCGAGGGTTCGTCCAGCACGTAGATCACGCCGAACAACTGCGAGCCCAGCTGGGTCGCCAGGCGCAGGCGTTGCAACTCGCCGGACGACAGCGTCGGTGTGCTGCGGTCCAGGGCCAGGTAACCCAGGCCCAGGTCGGTCAGGGTGCTGACCCGCTCCAGCAAATCCTGGGCAATGCGTTGCGCGGCGAGGCGTTTTTCCACCGAGAGATTCGGCGTGTGGCGTACATCCGGGGCGTTGGCATGGCCACTGGCACCGTGGGTCACGCGCTGTTCACGGGCCTCGCGGGTTTGCTGGTGAGTTAATACCTCACCCGCCTCGTCGCCCTCTTCGAGGTAATGCCGGGCCGCCACTGGTTTGAGTACTTCTGCCACTTGCAGCAAGGGCATTTGGGACAGTTCGCCGATGTCGTAGCCGGCGAAAGTCACCGACAGGGCTTCGTGCTTGAGGCGCTTGCCGTCGCACAATGGGCAAGGGCTGCCGAGCATGAAGCGCGAGACGCGCTTCTTCATCAACGCACTTTGCGAATGGGTGAAGGTGTGCAGGATGTAGCGCCTGGCGCCGGTGAAGGTGCCCTGGTAACTCGGTTCCATCTTGCGCTTGAGGGCGACCCGGGTTTCCTTCGGGGTGAGCCCGGCGTACACCGGCACCGTCGGGGTTTCTTCGGTGAAGAGAATCCAGTCACGCTGCTTCTTCGGCAGGTCGCGCCAGGGCACATCGACGTCATAGCCCAGGGTCACCAGGATGTCCCGCAGGTTCTGGCCCTGCCAGGCCATGGGCCAGGAGGCCACGGCCCGCTGGCGGATGGTCAGGCTCGGGTCCGGCACCATCAGTGCTTCGGTGACCTCATACACCCTGCCCAGGCCGTGGCATTGCGGGCACGCGCCCTGGGGCGTGTTCGGAGAAAAGTCTTCGGCGTAGAGCATCGGCTGCCCCGGCGGGTAACTGCCGGCACGGGAATACAGCATGCGGATCAGGCTCGACAGGGTCGTGACGCTGCCCACCGAAGACCGCGTGCTCGGCGTGCCCCGTTGCTGCTGCAAGGCCACCGCGGGCGGCAAGCCCTCGATGGAATCGACATCCGGTACGCCCACCTGATCGATCAGGCGACGCGCATAAGGCGCCACGGATTCGAAATAGCGGCGCTGGGCTTCGGCGTACAGGGTCGAAAACGCCAGGGACGACTTGCCCGAGCCGGACACCCCGGTGAACACCACCAGGGCATCGCGGGGAATGTCGACATCGACGTTCTTGAGGTTGTGCTCCCGGGCGCCACGCACCCTGACCATGCCGGAGGGAGGGTTGGAGGTGCGAGTGGAGGTCATGGGGCCAGCCTCGATCAAGGATTTGAAAAATATGATGACTGTGGGAGCGGGCTTGCTCGCGAATGCGGTGTGTCATTCAACATTGATGTGCCTGACATATCGCATTCGCGAGCAAGCCTGCTCCCACATGTGTACTGTGCTCAGCCGTTGAGAACAGTACGAATCATCTGCGTCAACGCTTGCGGCCCATAGGGCTTGCTCAGTAAATGGGTATCCGGGCTGAGCTGGTGGTTGCGCGAGATGATGTCACGGGTGTGGCCGGAGGTGAACAACACCGCCACCGGGGGTTCCTGTACCTTGGCCCATGCCGCCAGGTCCGAGCTTTTTATCAGGCCGGGCATGACCACGTCGGTGAAGATCAGGTCCACCGCCGCGCCCTCCAGCAACATCTGCATGGCAACGTCGGCATTGGCGGCGGTGAGCACCTGATAGCCTTCTTCGCGCAACAACTCCACGGTGGAAACGCGCACCGCCTCATTGTCCTCGACCACCAGGATCCGCTCGTTGGCGCCCTGTTGCGGCACTTCGGCACGGGGCGTTTCACTGTCCATCGAACGCAGGCTGCGCGGGAAATACATCTGCACCCGGGTGCCCTGCCCCTCAACGCTGGACATCTCGATGTGCCCGCCACTCTGCTTGACGAAACCGAACACCATGCTCAACCCAAGCCCCGTGCCCTGGCCGTCGGGCTTGGTGGTAAAAAACGGTTCGAACGCCTGGGCCAGCACCTGCGGCGGCATACCCGCACCACTGTCAGCCACGGACACCCGCACATAGTCGCCGGCGGCAATGCCCTTGCCGGCGCAAAATCCCTGGTCAAGGCCGATGTTGTCGGCGCTGAGGTCGATGGTCCCCTCACCCTTCATGGCGTCACGGGCATTGATCGCCAGGTTGAGGATGGCGTTTTCCAGTTGATTGCGATCGACGAAGACCTGCCAGGAATCCGGTGGCGCGCTCATATGGACGTGGATGGTTTCCCCCAGCGCACGCTGCAACAGTTCGCCCAGTTCGTCGAAGATCTGCTGCGGCGTACAAATGGCCGGGGACAGCGGCTGGCGACGGGCAAACGCGAGCAATTGCGCAGACAATTTTGCCCCACGCTCGACGGCGGCAATCGACGCCGCCACCCGACGCTGGACATTGGCGTTCTGCGGCTCATGCCGGGCCAGCAGGTGCAGGTTGCCGGCGATCACTTGCAGCAGATTATTGAAGTCATGGGCCACGCCCCCCGTCAGGCCGCCAATGGCCTCGAGTTTCTGTGACTGGCGCAATTGCTCTTCCGCCGCGAGACGTGCCTCGACTTCGTCGGCGACCCGCTGCTCCAGATTGCGGGTGAACCTGAGCAAGGATTCTTCGGCGCTCTTGCGTTCATGGATGTCGATCAGCACCCCGGGGAAACGAAACGGTTCGCCCTCTGCATTGAACTCGCAGCAGCCACTGGCGAGTACCCAACAGTAGCTGCCATCGGTGCGCAGCACCCGGTATTCGGCATTAAAGGGCTCGCCGGTTTCCACTGATTGCTGGACCTGTTCCTGCATCCAGCTCAGGTCGTCGGGATGAATCCGTGCTTCGGCAATGTCCGATGGCAAGTCGGCCAGGTCTTGCTCGGCCGGGTAGGAAAAAGTCCGGGCGAAACGCTCGTCACCGCTCAGCACATTGGCCTTGACGTCCCAGACGAACGAACCGAGCAAGGCGCCCGCATTCAATGCCAGGCGTACCCGCTCGTTATCGGCGCGATAAGCATCTTCGGCCACCTGCCGAAGGCGTTCGGAAATCACATGCTCCGTGGTCTCGACGACCATCGCCATGACCCCGGCCGGCTTGCCGTCATCGTCCGCCACCGGGCTGTAATAGAGGTCCATCCAGACGTCTTCGGGCACGCCGTCGCGCAGCAGCACCAGCTCTTTGCCACGGTAGGACAAGGTGCCGCCGGCCAGGCAGGTATCGACCACATGCCGATTGAATTCGGCCACTTCCGGCCAGCCCAGTTCCACCGGCGCCCCCAACAGATAGGGATGGCGCCCGCCGGCAAATTTCGAATAGGCGTCGTTGTAGATCATGTAGCCGGGCCGCCCCCACAACATCACCATCGGCAACGGCGAGGCGAGCATCAACTGCACCGAACTGCCCAGGCTTCTCGGCCAGGCATCGAGGCTGCCCAGCTCGGTTCGGCTCCAGTCGAACGCACGAATACGCTCGGCCATTTCGCCGTCCCAGCCGGCACACCCGTGGCTATCTTCTAGAAACTGCATCGACTGGCTCTGCGTCCCGGTTATTGCACCGCTTTGATTCGAGCATCGCGGATGGCAATGGTTTCATAGAGGTATAGTTGAGCCCGATAAATTGACGCAGCCCCCTGTAGGAGCTGCCGACAAGCTTGGGAGCGCCGAAGGCTGCGATCTTTGACTTGATTTTCTCAAAGCAAGATCAAAAAGATCGCAGCTTCTCGGCAGCTCCTAAGGCGTGCGGGGAGCATTACACCTCAATCAGATGCTTTAGCGGGTGATACCCCGTTTTCAACGTGGCCGCCACATCCAGAATCGCCTTCTCGATCCCGTTCAAATGGATGCAGGTCAGCTCGATCGCCGCGCTCTGGTTGCCCGCCTCGATGTACTCGATCAACCGCAGGTGTTCGTCGTCGCGGCAGGCTTCGTGGCTGTCGTCGTCCAGCGCGGCGGCGTACAGCGAGGCTCGGGAGATCAGCTTCTGGAACCAGTCGAGCAGCACCGGGTTGTTCAGGCTGCGGGCCAGCTTGATGTGGAACTCGCCAAGCAGGTGGATCAAGCGTTCGTGGTCACCGTTGCGATGCGCCTCGTCCTCCAGCAGCAGGTGATCGCGCAGATCCCGGGTCACCGCCGTATCGCGTCGGCGACACAGTTCGCTGACGATGCCGATCTCGACCAGGCGCCGGGTTTCGAACAACGAACGGATCTCTTCGTCGCTCGGCAGCGACACCGACGCACCTTTATTGGGCTCGGTGGTGACCAGTCCATCGGCTTCCAATTGCTTGAGCGCGGCACGCACCGACGTGCGGCTGACATTGAAAAGTTCGGCCAACGAAGCCTCGCCCAGCTTCATGCCGGGACGCAGTGAGCGTTTGCTGATCGCCTCGTAAACCCCTTGGTAGACGCGGTCGACCGTGGTTTCCAGTTTCTTTTCCGCCATTCGATGACTCCTTGATCGCTACGCAACCCACTCCAGGCGAATCCACAGCCTTGCAAAAGGGGGTTGCACAAGCAGGTTAATCCGGGTATTTCTAAATTGCATCCAGATTTTGCATACAATAATTAGAGGAATGCACCATTATGGGTCATCCAGTTGCAATTGAAGTGCGAAACGTCTCAAAACGTTATTCCGACGATCCCGGACTGGCGCCAGCCTTGGACAATGTCTCGGTCGACATCGCCGACAACGAATTCTTCACCCTGCTCGGCCCCTCCGGCTGCGGCAAGACCACCCTGCTGCGCACCATCGCCGGTTTCGAGCACGTCAGCGAAGGCGAGATTCGCCTGGCGGGCGAACCGGTCAACGATCTGCCGCCGTTCAAGCGTCGGGTCAACACGGTGTTCCAGAGCTACGCGCTGTTTCCGCACATGAGTGTCGCGCAGAATATCGCCTTCGGCCTCGAGATGCAGGGTCTTGATCGCAAGCTGATCCCGCAACGGGTCGATGAGATGCTGGCGCTGGTGCAAATGCAACACCTGGCCCAGCGCAAACCGGCGGAATTATCCGGTGGCCAGCAGCAGCGCGTGGCGCTGGCCCGGGCCCTGGCGCCGAAGCCCAAGGTGCTGTTGCTCGACGAGCCGTTGTCGGCTCTGGACCTCAAGCTGCGCAAGGAAATGCAGGTCGAACTCAAGCGCGTGCAGAAGGAAGCCGGGATTACCTTCATCTTCGTCACCCACGACCAGGAAGAAGCCCTGACCCTGTCCGATCGCATCGCCGTGATGTCCGCCGGCAAGATCCTGCAGATCGGCACACCCAACGACATCTACGAAAACCCCCAGCATCGGTTCGTCGCCCAGTTCATCGGCGACATCAACTTCCTTCCCGGCCATATCAAACGTGGCCAGCAGAACGAAAAGCTCTTCGTGCCCAACGGCATGCCGGTGGAAATCCCCTGCCCGGCCCAGGGCTTCGACGGCTCCAGCGTACAACTGGCGTTCCGCCCGGAGCGTTCGCAACTGGTCGACCCGACGCAACCGCACCACCTGCGCGGGGTGATCGAGGCGGTGTTGTATGTCGGCACCGCGACCCTCTACCAGTGCCGCCTGAACAACGACATCAAGGTCATGCTGCGCGAGAACAACGAAGGCCTGAACCGCAATCGCGGGGTCGGCGACCGTGTCGCGGTCAACCTGCCGCCCCACGCCTGCCTGTTGATGGAGGCCTGAGATGAGCGTCAGCAGCACTTCCCCAGCCCTCAACCGCGCGCTGTTGCTCAGCCCGGTGGTCCTGACCCTGCTGTCTCTGATCGCCATTCCGCTGGGCATCATGGGCTACATCAGCCTGTTGCCGCGCAACGTCTATGGCGGCGTCGACTGGCAGGCCGATTGGCAATTGCAAAGCTACGTGCAGCTGTTTTTCCAGGAAGGTTTCGACGGCGAACTGGAGCTGAACTGGGTCTACGCCCAGGCGCTGATCCGCTCGGTGTTCCAAGCCGGCGGCACCACGGTGCTGTGTTTCCTGTTCGGCTTTCCGGTGGCGCTGTGGATGTCGAGCCTGACTCCGCGGCGGCGCAACCTGATGGTGTTGCTGATCACCATCCCGTTCTGGACCAACCTGCTGATCCGCAACTACGCCTGGCTGATCATCCTGCGTGAACAGGGCTGGGTCGCCCAGAGCCTCAACGCGCTGTTGCCCCAGGCCGGTGGCATCACCCTGCTCTACAACGACTTCGCGGTCAGCGTCGGGCTGGTCTACAGCTTCCTGCCGTTCATGATTTTGCCGATCTACTCGACCCTGGAAAAACTCGACTGGCGCCTGGTGGAAGCTGCCTATGACCTGGGTGCCAATCGCTGGAATGCGCTGCGGCGGATCATTTTGCCGCTGTCGATGCCGGGGGTGATTGCCGGCTCATTGCTGGTGTTCGTACCGAGCCTCGGTGCCTTCATCACCCCGGCGATTCTCGGCGGCGGCAAGACGCTGATGATCGGCAACCTGATCCAGCAACAGTTCGGCACCGCGCGTAACTGGCCCCTGGGCAGTTCGCTGTCGTTCCTGCTGCTGGGGATTCTGCTGCTGTCTCTGGTGCTGTACGCCCTCTATAGCCGCAGCGCCGCCAAAACGCTTCGCCGAGGAGCCACCGCATGATCGCCCTGCACTTGAAAAAACTGCCGATGACCCGGGAAGTCAGCCTGCTGATCCTGGCCTATCTGTACCTGCCGATCTTCGTGCTGATCGCCTACAGCTTCAACGCCAACCGCTCGGCGACGGTGTGGACCGAGTTCTCGTTCGCCTGGTACGGACGGATCCTGGCCAATCCGTCGATCCAGACCGCGGCGCTGAACTCGATCATCGTCGCCAGCATCGCCACGGTATGTGCCACGGCAATTGCGCTGCTTGCGGCACTGGCGACCTACCGGCCGTTCTATGGGCAGAAAATGGTCGAAGGCGGGATTAACCTGCCGCTGATCCTGCCGGAGATCGTCACCGCCGTCGCCACCCTGCTGCTGTTCATGGCGCTGGGAATCAAGCTCGGTTTGCTGACGGTGATCGTCGCGCACGTCGGCTTCTGCATTCCCTTCGCCTACCTGCCGATCCGCGCGCGGCTCAATGACCTGGACAAGAGCCTGCTGGAAGCGGCGAACGACCTGTACGCCAATCCGTGGCAGGTGTTTCGCCGGGTGACGCTGCCGCTGTTGTGGCCGGCGGTGCTGTCCGGGTCGGTGCTGGCGTTCGTGGTCAGCCTCGACGATTTCATCATGACTTTCTTCGTCGCCGGTCCCGGTTCGACCACGTTGCCGGTGTACATCTTCTCCGCGATCAAGGCCGGCGTGACGCCGGAGATCAACGCGATCTCGACCCTGATGCTGGTGATTTCCATCGTGCTGGTGGTGCTGGCCTTCTGGCTGGGACAGCGCGGCAAAAACCAATAATCCTGGAGCGCTTCAACCATGAAAACAAAAAGCATGTGCTTCGCTGTTGCCGGTCTGGCCCTGAGTTGCTTCACCGCGTTGAGTACACAGGCCGCCGAGCCCAAGGAACTGTTCTTCTACAACTGGACCGACTATTACCCGGTCGACCTGCTGGCCAAGTTCGAAAAGGAGACCGGGATCAAGGTCACCATGGACGGCTACGACAGCAACGAAACCCTGCTGGCCAAATTGCAGGCAGGCGGCGCGGCGTACGACGTGATCGTGCCGTCGCAATCGATCATGCGCACCCTGATCAACCAGGACCTGCTACTGGAAATCGACGCCTCGGCCCTGCCCAACTTCCAGCACGTCAAGCCGGCGTTCCGCGACCCGAGCTTCGACCCCGGCCGCAAGTTCTCGGCACCCTACCTGTGGGGCACCACCGGGTTCTCCTATGACAGCGCGCGGGTGCCGGGCGGCAAACTGGACGATTCGTGGAAAGAGTTCTTCGAGCCGCGCAAGGAACTGCAAGGCCAACTCGCCGCCCTCGACACCTCCAGCAGCGTGATCAACGCCGCCAGCCACTATCTGAATGTCGACGAATGCAGCGAAAACCCCCAGGACGCCAAGCGCATCCTGGAGCTGCTGCAAAAGCAGAAGCCCTTCCTGAAGATGTACAGCTCGGACAACACCGTCGATCGCATGGCCTCCGGTGAAGTGATCATGATGCAGAACTGGAACGGCTCCACGGCCCGGGCCACCTTGCAGAAGAGCACCATCAAGTACGTGTACCCGAAGGAAGGCCTGGCGATGTTCCAGGACAACTTCGCCGTACCGAAAAGCGCGCCGCATCCCGGCAACGCGAAGATTTTCATCGACTGGATGATGAAACCGGAAAACGCCGCGGCCGTGTCCAACGCCATCGCCTATGACAACGGCATCCAGAGCGACAAGCTGATCGACGCCAAGTGGCGAGTGATGGACGCCATCAACATGCCCGACGAATTCGCCTCGCGCCTGCGCCCGGAGAAGGAATGCAGCAACAAGGCGCGGGAGCTGCAGGACCGCATTTGGGCGAAGCTCAAGGGCTGATCCAGGACCGAGTCGCGGCCTTCGCGAGCAAGCCCGCTCCCACAAGGGATCTCCAGTGTTCACACGGACAATGTGGGAGCGGGCTTGCTCGCGAAGAGGCCCTCCTTAACAACACAGAATTCGAGGTTTAAATGACCCAACCCCGCTGGCTACGCAACGTACGCCCCTACGGCTCAACCGCCGAAGACCTGCTGATCGAAAACGGCCACTTCACCCAACGTCGCCCGGCCTCGAACACCGAGCTGCTGGCCACCGACATCGACGGCCAGAACCAGCTGCTCACCCCCGCCCTGGTGGAAAGCCACGTACACCTGGACAAGACCCTCTGGGGCCAACCCTGGCGCCCGAACAGCGCAGGTCCCACCCTCAAGGACTACATCGCCAACGAACGCCGAATCCTGCGGGAAGTCACCGCCCCCATCGCACATCGGGCCGGCGCCCTGCTGGAAAACTGCATCGCCCGTGGCTCGCTGACCATGCGCTGCCACGTCGACATCGACCCCGAATTCGGCCTGCGCCATGTCGAAGCCATGCAGCAACTGCGGGAAAAATACCGCGACCTGATCGACCTGCAACTGGTGGTGTTCCCGCAAACCGGCCTCATCAGCCGCCCCGGTACCGCCGAGCTGATGCGCGAAGCCATGGCCCTGGGCGTGGAGAACGTCGGGGGTCTTGATCCCTGCGGCATCGACAACGACCCCGTGGCGCAGCTCGACTTCGTGTTCAACCTGGCCAGCGAGTTCGAGCGTGGTGTCGATATCCACCTGCACGACAAGGGCGAGCTGGGCCTGTGGCAGATCGCGCTGATCGCCGACTACACCGAGCGCTTCGGGCTGCACGGCCGGGTGATGATCAGCCATGCCTATTGCCTGGGCATGTTGCCCTGGAGCCAGGTCAAGCCTGTGGCCGAACGCCTGGCGGCGCTGGGTATTTCGCTGATGAGTTCGGCGCCGGCCGACTGCGCAGTGCCGCCGTTCCTGGCGTTGCGCGAGGCCGGTGTCAACGTCTGCCTGGGTTCCGACGGGATTCGCGACGCCTGGTCGCCCATGGGCAACGGCGACATGCTGGAGCGGGCGATGCTGCTGGCGTTTCGTTTCGACTTGAACAAGGACGAAGAACTGGCGGCGGCGTTTGCGGCGGCGACGGACTATGGCGCTCGGGCGCTAGGCTGTGAAAACTATGGCCTGGAAATTGGTCGGCCAGCGGATTTCCTGTTGATGCCGGTTCAGACCCTGGGCGAAGCCGTGGTTTCGCGGCCGGTTCGCCAGGTGTATCGCGGAGGTCAACTGATCGCGTCTGGCGGTCGTCTGCTGGAAAGCCGCCTGTGAAACGCATCGGCTTGCGGGCCAGCTGCGTAGTCGGCTTCGACGGCGCGCAACATGTGCTGTGGCGAGACGGCGAAGTGGTGTTCGAAGGCGCGCGCATCCTGTTTGTCGGGCGAGATTACGCCGGGCCGGTGGATCAGTGGATCGACCATGGCAACGCGCTGATCGGCCCGGGTTTCATCGATCTGGATGCGCTGGGCGATCTCGATTCCACGGTGCTGACCCTGGACAACGGCGACGAGCGCGCCATGGGCCGGATGTGGTCGGCGCAGTATCTGGCGCGCGGTCCACGGGAAAGCTACAGCGCCGAAGAAGAAGTCTTCAAATACCGCTACGCCTTCACCCAATTGATCCGCAACGGCATCACCACGGCCATGCCGATCACCTCGATGTACTACCGCGAGTGGGCCGAAACCTACGACGAGTTTGCCGCGGTGGCCGGGGTGGCGGCCGAGTTGGGGCTGCGCACTTACCTTGGCCCCTGCTACATGAGCGGCATGAGCTACTGGCAGGCAGACGGCACGCTGGCCCATCACTGGGACGAAGCCCGGGGCATGGCAGGGCTCGAGGCGGCCGAGCGGTTTTTCCGGAATTTCGACGGCGCTCATGGCGGCCTGATTCGCGGCGCGCTGCTGCCGGATCGCATCCAGACCTGCACGCCGGCGCTGTTGCAACGCACCGCGGCACTAAGCCGCGAACTCAACGCGCCGATGCGTTTGCACTGCTGCCAGGGGCTCGGCGAGGTGGCGATGGTTGAACAACTGCGCGGTTTTTCGCCGCTGGCTTGGCTGGAGGATCTGCACCTCCTGACCCCGCGCAGCCTGTTGCCCCATGGCATCTACACCCGAGGCGATGATGATCTGCAACGGCTGGTCGATGGTGGCGCCAGCCTGGTGCATTGCCCGGTGGTGTTCGCCCGGGATGGCGAGGCGCTGAATTCCTTTGGTCGCTATCGCGCCAAGGGCATCAACTTCGCCCTGGGTACCGACACCTGGCCGGCGGACCTGCTCGACAACATGCGCCAGGGCTTGAACATCGCGCGTTTGATGGAGGGCGGCAACTCCCTGACCAGCACCCAGGACCTGTACAACGCCGCCACACTCGGCGGCGCCAAGGCCCTGGGACGCGACGATCTCGGGCGCCTGGCACCGGGGGCCAAGGCCGACATCACCGTGTTCAACCTGCGTGGCCTGCACCTGGGGCCACTGTTCGACCCACTGAAAAACCTGGTTTTGGCCGGGCGCGGTGACGATTGCATCGCCAGCTACATCGACGGTCGCTGCGTGATGCAGGACCGTCAGGTGCAGGGCGTCGACTACCCCGCCCTGCAGCGCCAGGCCCAACGGCAATTCGAAAAACTGATGCGCAGCCACAGCGACCGGGCCTTCGGCCAACCGGACTGGAAGACCCTGTTCCAGCCGGCTATCCCGTTCGCCGACGACTACAGCGCACAGGCGCCGCTCAGCGCCATCGATCCACTCCTTTAGAGAATCCTGCCTATGCAAAGCTTCGATTTCAGCACGCTGAGTGCGCGAGACAAATACAAGATCCTGATCGGCAGCGTGGTGCCACGGCCGATTGCCCTGGTCACCACCGTCGACGCTGAAGGCCGCGTCAATGCCGCGCCATTCAGCTTCTTCAACGCGCTGTCTGCCGATCCGCCGATCCTGGCGCTGGGCGTGGAAAACTACGGCGACCAGAGCCCCAAGGACACCACGCGCAACATCCAGCTCAACCAGGAATTCACCGTGAACATCGTCAGCGATGCCCTGGTGGAAGCCATGAACGTCTGCGCCGTGCCCTTCGCCCCGGGTTTCGACGAACTGACCGCCGCCGGCCTCACCGCCATCCCCGGCACCACGGTCAAATGCCCACGCATCGGCGAGGCGCCGGTGGCCCTGGAATGCCGACGGATGATGGCGCTGTCCATCGGCCAGTCGCGGGAGATCATCCTTGGTGAAGTGTTGATGGCCCATGTGCGCGATGAGCTGATCGACCCGAAAACGCTGTACATCGATCAACTGGGGCTTGACGCGATCGGGCGGATGGGTGGGCATGGGTATGCGCGCACGCGGGATTACTTTGACCTGCCAACCCGTTCGTTGCAGGCGTGGACGGATGCACCCGGCGGTGGCGAACGCTTCTGGCCTGCCACCAAATAACCAGACACACCCCAAAACCTGTAGGAGCGAGCTTGCTCGCGATGGTCGTCAACGATAACGCTGATAACCTGACAGCCCGCGGCGCTCTCAGGTCCATCGCGAGCAAGCTCGCTCCTACAGGGGGTTGCGTGTGTCAGTGGAAATCGCGGCTGCGCACGGTGATGCCGTCGAGCAGTGGGCTCAGGTCGCTCAAGCGTCCGGCTATCAAATGCCGCACCTCCCCCTCCTTCTCCCAACGCCCATCGACCTTGAGCAGCTGCGACCCCACCAACACCTGGCGCTGGCGCTCGGCCAGGTCGCGCCAGACCACCACGTTGACGTTGCCGAACTCGTCTTCCAGGGTGACGAAGGTCACGCCGCTGGCGGTGCTCGGCCGTTGGCGACCGGTCACCAGCCCGGCGACGCTGACCGGTCGCCCGTGCTCAACCTCCAGCAACTCCCTGGAACTGCGGCAGCGCCGGGCTTTCAATTCGCCGCGCAACAAGGCCAACGGATGCGGCCCGAGGGTGGTGCCCAGGCTGTTGTAATCGGCCAGCAGGTCCTCACCCACCGTGGGTCTGGGCAACGCCACCGCGTCCTCCTCCTGACGGGGCAGGCCGGCAAACAGACCGAGCTGTTTTTCCACCCCCGCCACTTCCCAGCGCGCCCGATGCCGGTCGCCGGCCAGCCCGCGCAATGCACCGGCATCGGCCAGTTGTTCCTGGGCGCGGGCATCCAGGCGTGCCCGTTCGGCCAGGTCGGCGATGTCGGCAAACGCACCGTGGGACCGCGCCGCCTCGATGCGCCGGGCATCGTCCTCGCGAAAGCCCTTGATCATGCGCAAGCCCATGCGAATCGCCGGCTGCGCGCCGGCAATCGGCTCCAGGCTGCAATCCCAGTCGCTGGCCCGCACGTCCACCGGGCGGATCTGCAAATGGTGGCGACGCGCGTCCTGCAGAATCTGGTCAGGGCTGTAGAAGCCCATGGGCCAACTGTTGATCAGGGCACAGGCGAAGGCCGCCGGTTCGTGGCATTTCAACCAGCAACTGGCGTAGGTCAGCAAGGCAAAACTGGCGGCGTGGGATTCGGGAAAACCGTAGCTGCCAAAGCCCTTGATCTGCTCGAAGATCTGCGCAGCGAAATCCGCGCTGTAGCCTTTTTTCTTCATCCCGGCGGCCAGGCGTTCCTTGTGTGGCTCCAGTCCGCCATGGCGTTTCCAGGCGGCCATGGAGCGGCGCAACTGATCGGCTTCGCCGGGGCTGTAGTCGGCGGCGACGATGGCGATCTGCATCACCTGCTCCTGGAACAGCGGCACGCCCAAGGTGCGTTTCAACACCTCGCGCAATTCTTCGGAGGGATAGCTTTCCAGCTCTTCCTTGTTTCGTCGGCGCAGGTACGGGTGCACCATGCCGCCCTGGATCGGCCCGGGCCGCACGATGGCCACCTCGATCACCAGGTCATAGAACTCGCGCGGCTTGAGCCGGGGCAGCATCGACATCTGCGCCCGGGACTCGATCTGGAACACGCCGATGGTGTCGGCGCGGCCAATCATGTCGTAGGTCAGCGAGTCCTCGGAGGGGATGGTCGCCAGGCTCAAGTCGAGGTTGCGATGACGCCGCAGCAGATCAAGGCAACGGCGAATCGCGCTGAGCATGCCCAGCGCGAGGATATCCACCTTGAGCAGGCCGACCGCGTCCAGATCGTCCTTGTCCCACTGGATGATGGTGCGCTCGGCCATGGCGGCGTTTTCCACCGGCACCAGGTGGTCCAGCGGCTGCTCGGAAATCACGAAGCCGCCAGGGTGCTGGGACAGGTGCCGGGGGAAACCGATCAACTGTTGGGTCAAACTCAACACCCGGCGCAGCACCGGGCTCTCGGGATCGAAACCGCCTTCACGCAGGCGCTCCACGGGCGGTGTTTCATCACTCCAGTGTCCACAGCAATCGGCCAGGGCATTGATCTGGTCCGGCGGCAGCCCCAAGGCCTTGGCCACATCGCGCACGGCGCCGGCCGCGTGGTAAGTGCTGACCACGGCGGTCAAGGCCGCGCGGGTGCGGCCATAACGCTGGAATACGTACTGCAGGACTTCTTCGCGGCGTTCGTGCTCGAAGTCCACATCGATATCCGGGGGCTCGTCGCGTTCCTTGGAAAGAAAGCGTTCAAACAGCATGTTCATCCGGTCGGGGTCGATCTCGGTGATGCCCAAGGCGAAACACACCGCCGAGTTGGCCGCCGAGCCCCGGCCCTGACAGAGGATTTTTTCGCGCCGGGCGAAGGCGACGATGTCCTGGACGGTGAGGAAATAACTCTCGTAACCGAGCTCGGCGATCAGCCCCAGTTCCTTGTCGATCAGCCCGCGCACCTTATCGCTCGCTCCCTGGGGCCAGCGCTCGCGAATGCCGCGCTCGGTCAATTCCCTCAGCCAGGACGCGGCGTTGTGACCATCGGGCACCAGCTCCCGCGGATACTGATAACGCAGCTGGCCAAGATCAAAGGTACAGCGCCGGGCAATGTTCAGGGTTTCGTCGAGCAAGGCAGGCGGATAGAGCTCGCGCAGCACATCGAGGCCGCGCAGGTGCCGCTCGCCGTTGGGGTGCAGGCGCAGCCCGGCATTGGCCACCGGCAGGTGATGACGGATCGCGGTCATGGTGTCCTGCAGGGCCCGGCGTCCGCGCGCGTGCATGTGCACATCGCCGCTGGCCACCGCAGGCACCCGCAATTCCCTGGCCAACGCCAGCAGATCCTGCAGGCGCCGGCTATCGTCCTGACCGCGATGCAACTGGACCGCCAGCCACAGGCGCTCGGCGAAGACCTGCTGCAACCACTGGCCTTGTTCAACGTCATCGACCGCGTCCGGCACCCACAGCGCCAACAGCCCTGGCAAGGGTTCGTCGAAGTCTTCGCGCAGCACTTGATACTGGCCTTTCTGTGTACGGCGTCGGGCGCGGGTGATCAGTCGGCACAGGGTCTGGTAACCCTCGAGATTCTCCACCAGCAACACCAGTTTCGGGCCATTTTCGATGCGCACTTCACTGCCGATGATCAGTGGCAACTCCACCGACTTCGCCGCCTGCCACGCACGGACGATACCGGCCAGGGTACATTCGTCGGTGATCGCCAGGGCCTGGTAGCCCTGTTTTTTCGCCCGCTGGAACAGCTCGAGGGCACTGGAAGCACCGCGCTGGAAACTGAAGTTCGACAGGCAGTGCAGCTCGGCATATCCGGCGTTCATGCGAACCAGCCCTGCAGCCACAACGGGCCACCCTCGCCCACCGCGCGATAAGCCCAACCCTGCTGGCCGGCGCGGGTTTCGATCAGGTAGTAATCGCGGCGCACGTCATCGCCGTCCCACCAACCGGACTCGATGCGCTCCGGCCCCATGAGGATGCGCGCCGAGCCTTCGTGCACCGCCAGCGGCTCGGTCAGCAGCCAGCCCGGCCGCTGCACGGTCGGCAAGCCCGTACAGGGCTGGTTGTCTGCACTGGCCTGCCACGCGCACTCGGGGCGGTGATCGGCCTGAAAGCCCAGGCCATGCACCGCGTCATCCCCCAGCCGCGCGCGCAGGCGCTCGCGCAGTTGCGCCCAGGGCAAGGTCTGCTGCGGGCGATCGTCGAACAGCTCCTGAAACTGCGGAACGAAGCTCGGCAAGTCTTCGGCGCGCAGACGAAAACCACGTACCGGGGCCTCGACCTGGACTTGCTCCAGTCGCCCCCGGGCCAGTTCGAACAGCATGGCCGGATCGCGCTCGGCGCTGAGCAGGCCGACCTTGATCAGCGTGTCGGGCAGCCCGGCGTGTTCCAGGTGCAGGTCGAAACGCTGCACGCCGCTGTCCCGACCGCAGAGGAACGCCGACAGGTCACCGGTCAATCGGCGCAATGGAAACAGCAAGGCCTGATGGGACTGCACATCGAAATTGAGCTCGATGCGCACATCAAAACGGTCCGGCGGCAGGTAGAACGTCAGCGCCAACCGCCGCGTGCCCAGCAAGGCATCCAGGTGCTTGAGCACCTCGGCCTCGAAACGCCGGGCCAGGCTATGCCGGGGCAACGCCTGCACCTGGTTCAAGGTGCGCAGGCCCATGCGCGACAACGCCGTGGCCACGCTGGCTTGCAACCCGATACGGTCGACGGGCAATTGCCCGAGGTGATGCTGCAAGGCTTGCTCGTCGGGCACCACCAGGCCGTCATGGGCGTTGGCCAGCATCCGCGCCGCCACCGGGTTGGGCGCAGCGACGATGCGGTGACGAAACCCCAGCTCGCCGAGTTCTGCCCGCAAACGCGCCTCGAATGGCGCCCAGCCGCCAAACAGGCCCAGGCTGGACTCGATTTCGAACACCAGCGCCCGCGGGTAATGCACGCTGACCTGGGAGCTGAACCGATAAGCCCAGGCGGCGAGGAATTGCTGCCAGTGTTCGATGGCGGCGACGTCGTACTCGGCGGTGGCAAAACCCTTGCTCAAGGCCTGGGCGGCGCTCATGGACTGGCCGGGACGCAAGCCCAGGGCCCGTGCCGGACCATTGACCGCCTGCAACACCCGACGCTGGGCCGGGCCGGTCAACAGCGCCAGCGGTTCGTCGGGGTCGGCGCGCTGACGCAGTACCGCGTCCAGCGCCAATTGCGGGAACAGAATACACACCCAGCGCATGGCAACCTCAATGCCCCACGGCGAAGGCAATCGGCGCCGAACGGGCCAAGCCGCCCCGGCACTTGAGCACCCGCAACTGTGCCGGCCTGGCATCGATGGCGATGCGCAGGGCCGCTGGCGACGGGTTGATCGCTTCACTGAGCGAGCGATAGGCGAACGCCAGGGTCGAGCCGGTTTCCGCGGCCACCTGCAAGCGGCGCAAGGCGCGGTCATCGGCCTTGTGCGGCCAGCACAGCACCGCGCCGCAACTGCCCGAACGCAGGCACTGTTCCGCCGCCCACAACGCATCGCGCTCGCTGGCCTGGATGATCGACAATTGGCGCAGATCGACCCCGGCGCTCTGCCAGGCCTGGGGATACGGCACATACGGCGGCGCCACCAGGACGATGCGTTCGCCCGCCGCCGACAGCCGCGCCAGCGCCGGCCACACCAGTTGCAATTCGCCCACACCCTGCCCGGCCAGGAGGATTTCCGTCAGGGCCGCCTCCGGCCAGCCGCCCGTGGGCAACGCCGCATCCAGCGCGGCATGCCCGGTGGGTTGCGGGCTGACGGCCGGCGGCGCAGGTCGGCCTCGCCAGACCTGGCCGCCATTGAACAGCGTATCCAGCGCAACGACGGCACCCATCAGCCTTGCCTCACCAGGCCGCAGAACACCCCTTCGATGGCCAGGTCTCGATCACTTTCGACGATGATCGGCTGATAGGCCGGGTTGCGCGGCAACAGGCGAACCCGATCGCCGACCCGTTCGAAGCGCTTGATGGTGACTTCGCCGTCGAGGCGCGCCACGACGATCTGGCCGTTCAGCGCCTCGGGGCTGCGGTGCACGCCCACCAGGTCGCCGTCGAGAATGCCATCCTCGATCATCGAGTCGCCGCGCACCCGCAGCAGGTAGTCCGGCACCCGGGAGAACATCGACGGATCGAACAGCAAACGGCTGTGGACCTCGGCATCGGCACCGATCGGCGCACCGGCCGCCACCCGGCCGAGTACCGGGATGTCCAGCAGCTCAGGGCGCGGCGGCTGCCCGAGCAGGCGAATGCCCCGGGCCTGATGCGGGTTGACCTCGATAAACCCGGCTTCGGTCAGCGCCAGCACATGCTTGCGCGCCACGCTGCGGGAGGCGAAACCGAACGCCTCGCTGATTTCAGCGAGGCTCGGGGACTGACCGTGCTCGGCGATACGTTCGCGGATGAAGGTCAGGATGGCGGTACGGCGGGGAGTCAGGGTCGTCATGGAGTACATTTGTACTCCTGTGTGAATTATCTGACAAGCACCTGTGTGTAGGAGCTGACGAGTGAAACGAGGCTGCGATCTTTTGATCTTGCTCTCTAAAACAAAATCAAAAGATCGCAGCCTCGTTTCACGAGACAGCTCCTACAGGGGGAATCACGGGTACGCCCAAACCACGGGACGCCAGGAAACCTGCGATGTAATCGATGAACGCCAGCACCTTGGCCGTGGCCCGTCGATGGCTGGGGTACACCGCCAGGATGTGCGGGCCGAAGCTGTCCGGGTCTATGTCGTAGTCGGCCATCAACCGCACCAGCTGGCCATCGGCGATGTACGGCGCCGCGCTCCACAAGGGCGTATGCAGCAGGCCGCGTCCGGCCAGGGCATTGGCTAGCAGCAGGTCGTAGTTGTCGCTGCGCAGGCGTGGTGCCTGAGGCTGCGGCAGGCTCAGGCGCTGGCCGTCGCGCTCGACCCACCAGAATTCGCGACTGAGCAACGGATGCCAATACAGCAACCAGTCATGCTCGTCGAGGGTTTGCGGGGTGACCGCCTGCCCCTTGCGTTCGAGGTATTGCGGGCTCGCGCACAGCGCCAGGCAATTGCTGCCGACCACGCGCGCGATCAACCCCGGCAAGTCGTCGTGCCCTTCGCGCAAGGCCAGGTCATGGCCGCTCTCCAGCAGATTGACGAAGTCGTCGCACAGGTCCACCTGCAGGTTGATCTGCGGGTACTGGTCAAGAAAACCGCCACATACCTGATCGAGGAAGGCCTGCCCATAGGCCAGCGGCGCGGTGATTTTCAGGCTGCCGCGCAAACCATGCTGCAATTGCTCGATCTCCTCGCCGGCCTCGTCCAGTCGCTGCAACACCTGGCGCGCAGTTTCAAGGTACAGCCGCCCGGATTCCGTGAGCAGGATCCGCCGGGTGCTGCGCTCGAACAAACGCGCGCCGAGTTCCGCCTCCAGGTGGTTGACCGCTTTGGTCAGCGCCGACGGGGTTTTGCCCAATTGCTCGGCGGCGCGGCTGAAGCTGCCCAGTTGCGCCGTGACCACGAACATTTTCAGTGCACCCAGCTTGTCCATACTTTTTCCATTCAGGCAAAAACGTTTTTCGTGAGTGAGGCGTTCTACCGAGCGCGGCAAGCCACTAATCTGGCCATCAGACGCAATAACAAGGAAACATTCAATGAAAAGATTCATCCCGAATCTGTTGATGGTGGCAGTCAGTTTTGCCTCGTTGGAAGCCATGGCAGCGACCGACCTGGTGCTGTTCAACGGCAAGATCTTCACCGCCGACCGCAACCAGCCCAAGGTTCAGGCACTGGCGGTACAGGATGGCAAGGTGTTGCAAGTGGGCAGCGATGCCCAGATCAAGGCCCTGATCGAGTCGGGCACCCAAGTCATCGACCTGGGCGGCAAGACCCTGATGCCCGGCCTGATCGACAGCCACTCCCACGCGATTTTCGGGGGCCTGGAAATGGTCTCGGCCAACATGGCAGACGAGGTGGTCGAACTCGACGAACTGGAAAAACGCCTGCGCGCCTGGCGTGACGACGGCAAGGCCAAGCATGGCGATGTCCTCAGCGTGGCCGGCATGAGTTCGGCTTACTGGGCCCAGGCCGAAGCGCTGGGCAAAAAATTCAACAGCGGCGAATGGGCCGACGTCGGCGTGGTATTCACCGGCAGCGACCACCACACGGCCTGGGCCAACAACGTGATGCTCAAGCGGGGCGGCATCGATGCCGCGCTGCTCAAAACCCTGCCAGACGCCGAGAAAGACACCATCGGCAAACTCGCCGACGGCAGCCCCAACGGCTTCCTGGTGGACGCCGGGTGGGACCGGGTGGCCTCGAAAATGCCATCGCCGAGTGCCGCCGACATGTTGAAAGCGGCGCAAACCGCCGTGAGTTACAACAACAGCCTCGGCATCACCGCCTGGATGGACCCCGCCGCCAACGCTGCGCCCGGCGAGCCGGTTTTCGCCCTCAAACCCACGGAGAAAACCGTCGGCGTGCTGCCGGTGTACAAGGCCCTGTCAGAAAGTGGCGGCATGACCGCCCACGTCGCCGCGCTGCTGGTGGCCAACGGCAAGAGCGTTCCGGCCGATCTCGACACCCTCGACAAGGTCCGTCAGCAATTCCAGGGCATTCCCAACCTTACGCTGCCCGGCATCAAGATCTTCGCCGATGGCGTGATCGAGTACCCGGCACAAAGCGCAGCGATGATCGACCCCTATACCAACTCGCACAAACCGGGCGAACTGCTGATCGATCCGAAGCACTTCGGTGAGCTGGTCAGCGCCATCGATCAGCGCGGCTGGCTGGTGCACATCCACGCCATCGGCGACCGTGCGGTGCGCGAATCGCTGAACGGCATTGCCCAGGCGCGCAAGGACCGGCAGAGCGGCGTTCCCCACTCCATCACCCACTTGCAGATCGTCAACCCGAAAGAGTTCGCCCGCTTCAAACCCCTCGACGTCATCGCCTCGATGCAACTGCTCTGGGCCAGCGCCGACGACTACACCACGGACATGATCAAGCCGTACGTCAGTGCCCAGGCGTTCCGTTACCAGTACCCGGCGCACTCGCTGCTCACACAGGGCGCGACCCTTTCCGGGGCCAGCGACTGGCCGGTGTCCACGCCGAACCCGTTCAACGCCATGGCCCAGGCCATGACCCGGGTCGGTCCATTGGGCGTGCTCAACGCCGAGGAGCGCATCGACCGCGAAACCATGCTCTATGCCTACACCCTCAACGCCGCCCGCACCATTGGCCTGGACAAACAGATCGGCTCGCTGAGCGCCGGTAAACAGGCCGACTTCATCGTGGTCGACCGCGATGTATTCAGCGTCGACGAAAAAGCCCTGCACGACACCCAGGTGCTGCAGACCTGGTTCGCCGGTCGGCAGGTCTACGCAGCAACCCTCTAACAAAATCCTGCAACACCCCTTCTGCCCGACCTCGTGTTTTACGACACGAGGCCCGGCGCAGCCTTGCTTGAAATCTGCCCATAACAATCCTGCCCTTAACAATAAAAAGCAACGGGACGTACCCCCATGAAAGCTTTCACCCTGTTCGCCCTCGGTTCCTTGAGTTTGCTGCCCTTGTGCAGCCAGGCCGTGCCCTTGAACGATGATTTCTCCTTGCTGCTGGACGTGACCCTGGCCAGCGACTACCGCACCCGCGGCATCTCGCAAACCCAGAATGACCCCGCCTTGCAAGCCGGTGCCACCCTGGCGCACAGCAGCGGCCTGTACCTGGGCGCGTGGACGTCCAACGTCGATTTTGGCTACGGCCTGAAGACCCGGCAGGAAGTCGATTACTACGCCGGTTGGTTCTGGGAGGCCACAGACGCCATCAACCTCGACCTGGGTTATCTCAAGTATTCGTATCCGAAAGAGAGCCAGTTCAATCAGAGCGAGGTCTACGGGATTCTCAGCGTCTATGGGGTGAAACTCGGCGCCTATTATTCCGACGATGCACCGGGCATCGACAGCGAGCAGAACTCGCTCTACAGCTATGTCGGCTACGAGACCGAATTGCCCTACGACACCGGCCTGAAACTGCGCTACGGCTTGATGGACTTCAAAGACCCGCACCTGTATTCGAGCTCGGGTGAAGCCGAGGATTCGTACCGGGAGTGGGAGGTCAAGCTGACCCACGAACTGGCGGGTGTGATACTGGGCCTGAGCTATATCGACACCGATTTGTCCAAGAGCCAATGCACCAGCAACTGGGGCTTCGACGACGTGTGCAGCGCGACGGTGGTGGCAAGCATCAGCAAATCCTTCTGAATGCCCACTCTGTAGTTGGCCTTTGAATCTTGTGCTGAATTTGAGATTGCCTTCGCTGGCAAGCCAGCTCCTACAGGGACCCAGGTGACCACATTATTGGTGGCAACACCGATAAATTGTAGGAGCTGGCTTGCCAGCGAAAGCGGCATTCCATTCACCGACCAAGCCCGGCGAGGTAAGCCCACGGGTAGATCCCGCGTTCGTGGCCGTCACTGAATACCAACTGCAACCCATACCCCTGGGCATTCACCTCGACCAGCCGAACACGGTCGTCCACCAACGGCGTCATCCCCCGCAATCGAAACGCCCGGCACTGCGAACACGGGCACTGCCGGCGCAACTCTGCGTGATTGAGCAACTGCTCGCGGCCATCCGGCCAGTTCAAGCGCAGTTGTTGTTTGCTTTGGGAATTGCCCACCGCCACCGGGTTCATTGCAGCTGACTCAGGGCAATGCGCACCGCCTTGCGCACTTCCGGATCGCCATCGTCCTGCGCCGCCTGCAACGGCGCGATGGCGCCTTTATCGTTCAACTCGCCGAGGGCCAGGGCGGCTTCCTTGCGCAGGTTGCTGATGCGGTGGCCAAGGGTGTCGATCAGCGCGTCTAAAGCCTGGGCGTAACGCAAACGACCCAGGCTGCGGGTCGCGCGCAGGCGCACTTGCCAGTAATCGTCGCTCAAGGCTTGGACCAATGCCGGGCCGGCGTCAGCGTGCCCAACCTTGCCCAGGGTGGTGGCGGCTTCCTCGCGCACTTGCCAGGCCTGGTCCTGCAAGGCCTGGCGCAGGGCCGGCAGCACCTGCGCGTCGGACGCCAGGCCGAGGGCGCCGGTGGCGGCGCGGCGCACTTCGGTGTCCGGGTCGGCGCTGGCCAGGCGCGCCAGGGCCGGCAAGGCGTCGAGCTGTTTGAGCCAGCCCAGCACACCCACCGCTTCACGGCGGACATTGGCGTCCTGATCGCCCAACGCCAACAGCGCCGCCGTAGCCGCCTGTGGATAGCGCAATTCGCGCAAGGCCCTGAACGCAGCGATGCGCACGCCGATGTCGGCATGCCCGGTCCACGGCAGGATCACCCGGCCCGCCGCTTCGCTCTTGAGCAGGCTGAGGCTTTGCGCGGCAGCAGTTTGCACCGTGGCGGATGGATCGGTCAGCGCCTGGCACAGCGCCTCGACCACGGGTTCATCTTCCCAGGCCTCCAGCAAGCGTGCGGCTTCGGCACGGACCTCTTCGGCCGGGTCCTCAGCCAGTCGATTGACCAGCCACAGCAGGCCATCCGGCTCTTCCAGGTCGGCCAGTTCGATCAATGCAATGCGGCGCACGCCGGCATCGTCATCGGTCAGTCGCGGTTGCAGGGCGAGAATGTCGTCGTTGTCGGTTACATCGAATAGTGAGGTCATAGGGCAAATCGCGGCAGTTTGTTTTCAGGGGGCAGTCCGAGAGGGTTCAGGCGCGGTAATTGCCGACCGTCTTCGTGACGCAATAATTCGAGGCAGTGTCGCTTCAAGCGGGAAAACTCATGGCTGGTCACCAGTTCGCTCGTGCGTGGCCGGGGGAATTCCAGGCGCAAGTCTTCGATGATCCGCCCGGGACGCGAACTCATGACGAGCAGGCGGTCAGCGAGGAACAGCGCTTCGTCGATGTCATGGGTGACAAAGACCACGGTGGTGCGGATGCGCGTCCAGATGTCCAGCAACAGCTCCTGCATGTTCAGGCGGGTCAGGGCATCGAGGGCGCCAAAGGGCTCGTCCATGAGCAACAGCCGTGGCCGATTGACCAGCACCCGGGCGATTTCCACCCGCTGCTGCATGCCACCGGAGAGCTGATCCGGCCAGCGCTCGGCGAAGTCTTGCAGGCCCACCAGGGCGAGGATTTCGTCGGCGGCCCGGTGCCGTTCTGATTTGCCGACACCGCGCATTTTCAGGCCGAAAGCCACGTTGTCGCGCACGGTTCGCCAGGGGAACAGCGTGTGATGCTGGAACACCATGCCGCGTTGCGGCGACGGTCCCGAGACTTTTGCACCGTCGACATTCAGGGTCCCGGTGTACGTTGTCAGATGCCCGGCCAGTGCGCCGAGCAAGGTGGACTTGCCGCAACCGGACGGCCCGAGGATGCACACGAACTGCCCCGGTTCGATCAGACAGTCCAGGCCCTGCACGGCTTCGAATGCTGCACTGCCCTCGCCCAGGCTGATCGACAAAGCGCGGATATCGATACGCCCTTCAGGCTGTTGAAAAACGCTCATCAGGCTTTTCCTCGTGGTCGGTGCCAGGGCGTGAACACGCCGCCCAGGCGTTTGATCAGCAGGCTGCTGCCCATCCCGAGTACGCCGATCAGCAGCATGCCGACCACGATGTCGGGGTAGTTCTGGATGGTGTAGGACTCCCAGGTGTAATAACCGATGCCGTATTGGCCGGAGATCATCTCGGCCGTCACCAGGCAGAACCACGAGGTGCCCATGCCAATGGCCAGGCCGGTGATGATGCTCGGCGCGGCGCCCGGCAGGATCACTTCGAGCAACATCGCCCGACGCCCTGCCCCGAGGCTTTTCGCCGAGGCGATCAACCGTGGGTCGACGCCTTCGACGCCGTGCACGGTATTGAGCAGGATCGGGAACAAGGCGCCGGTAAAGGTGATGAAGACCATCGACAGCTCGGACGAGGGAAACATCAGGATCGCCAGGGGAATCCAGGCCACGGCGGGGATTGGGCGCAGTACTTCCAGGGGTGGCAGCAACAAATCTTCGGCCCACTTCGAGCGGCCGATGGCCAGGCCCAGGGCAACGCCGATGACCAGGGCAGCGAAGTAACCGGCAAATACCCGGCTGAGGCTGCTGCCCAGGTGCCGGGCGAGCTTGCCGGAGTCGCCGAGGCCCAGCGCCGCTTCAATGACGGCCACGGGGGTGGGGACGTTGGCGAAGGTCACCAGGCCAAGGTTCCAGTGTTGGCTGGCGGCGACGTGCCAGAACAGCAGGCAGAGCAGCAGTGAGGCGGCTCGGGGGATCCAACGTGCATATGATCGGTACACAATTCTTCCTCTCAACCCTGAACCCTGTGGGAGCGGGCTTGCTCGCGAATACGGTCTGACTTTCAACACTGATGTCGACTGACCCACCGCTTTCGCGAGCAAGCCCGCCCCCACATTGATTGAGGTGTTCTGCAGTTAGCGGGCGGCCACGGCCTGGGTAGTGGCGTCGGTGAAATCGAACACCTTGCCGCCCTGTGCCGTGGCGAATTGTTGGGCCTGGCCTTTGAGCAGGAGTGCACTCAGACGCCCCTTGGCATCACTGGCAAACCACGCCTGGTCCGCCAGCAACTTGATCCCGCTGTCAGCGGCCTGGGCATACACCGCGCGGATGTTCTTGCCTTCCTGCTTCAGCGCGGCCAGCGCGGTGAATGCCGCTTGCGCCGAAGCGTACTGACGGACTTTCGGCTCGCCGCGCACCCAGATCTCGGCCACATGGCTGAAGTCGGTGATGGCTTCGCCGCTGGAGGCATCGACGGTTTTAAGCGGCGTCTGCTGGTAGTTCGCAAGCTGCGCGTTGTAGTCCAGGTTCGAGGCCTTGAACGCGGCGCGGATGTACTGGTCGTCGATGAAGGTATTCAGGTCGAGCCCGCGATCGGCTTTCTTCAACAACTTAAGGGTGTCGATAGCGGTGCCGACGGCCTGGCGGTATTCAGGTTTCCAGGTAAGGTCGCGAGTCTGTACGCCGAGGGGGCCGTGGAACAGGTAGTTGACCTCGGCGTCGACCCCGGTGACCTTGGCGATCAGTTCGCTGTACTTCTCAGGCTCAGCGGCGAGTAGCTGATTGGCTTCGAGGCTGGCGCGCAGGTAGGCGACGACGACTTCCGGGTATTTCTTCGCATAGGCCTGGTCGACCAGCGCCCCGTGGAAGGTCGGCGCGCCGGCTTGGGAACCGTCGTAGATCTTGCGGGCAAAACCTCGGCTCGGGAACAGTTCGGCGAACGGCACGAAGTCGGCATGGGCCTCGATCTTGCCGGCCTGCAACGCGGAACCGGCGACTTCCGGCGGCTGGGCAATGATGTTCACGTCCTTGAGCGGGTCCCAGCCCTGGGCCGCCACCGCGCGCAGCAACATGCCATGGGCGGTGGACGCAAACGGCACGGAGATGGTCTTGCCCTTGAGCTCGGCCAGCGATTGCACACCCGAGGCGCTCGGCACCACGATGCCGTTGCCACTGCCCTGGGTGCTGCCCGACAGCACGCTGATGAACAGGCTGTGCTTGCCGGCGGTTTCAAACGCCACGCCGTTGAATGAACCAGGGAAGTCGGCCATGGCGCCAAAGTCGAGCTTGCCGGCGACCATCTCGTTGGTCAGCGGCGCGCCACTGGTGAAGTTCTTCCACTCGATGTCGTACTGGGCGTCTTTGTACTGGCCGTCGTGGGGCAGGTATTTGTCCAGCAGGCCCAGCTCGCGAATCAACAGGCCGCCGGCGGCGCAGTTGATGGTGGTGTCCTGGGTGCCGATGGCAATGCGGATGGTTTCGGCCTGGGCCGACAAGGTGAATGAAGCCAGTACCAGACCGGCAATCGCTGCACGTAAGAGCATGAGTGTTTCCCCTCGAATCATTTATAGGATGTTCGTCTCCGCCACGATCAGGGCGTGGTGGGAAACGAGGGGTGTCTTGAAGCAAGCGTCCGGGGGTGGCCGGATGGCGTTTTGATTTGTCTGTACGCGATCCCCTGTGGGAGCGGGCTTGCTCGCGAAAGCGTCCTTTCAGTCAATGGAGATGCCAGCCATGCCGGCGTCTTCGCGAGCAAGCCCGCTCCCACATTGATTGTGTTTCAACGCAGCAAATAAGGGATGTCCACTTTCACCGCCCCCGTCGGGCAGTCCTTTTCACAGGGCATGCAGTACCAGCATTCATCAAAGGCCATGTAGGCCTTTTGCGTGGCCGGGTTGATCGCCAGCAGGTCCATAGGGCAGACGTCGACGCACACGGTGCAGCCTTTGTGGGCGATGCACAGGTCCTCATCGACGGTGACCGGTGCATTGGAGCGAAAGAATATTTCCTGGGGTTGGTAGGCCATTTCACGGTCTCTCTCTAGTGTCATGCTCAAGCCGCATCGGCACCGACCCGCAACCGGTCGTAGGCCTGCATTTCATCGGCGTCCAGCGGGATGATGTAAGGCTCGACGGCTTTCTTGAAACTGGTCATCAGGCCGTTTTCACCCTTCTTCAGGTGGCAGTGGCAGAACCATTCGCTGTCGTTGCGCTGCGGATGATCGACCCGGTAGTGGTAAAGCCCCCAGCGACTTTCGGCGCGGAACAGCGAAGCGCGGGCGGCCATTTCGGCGCAGTCGCGGATCATGCTGACTTCCATGGCACGCATCAGCTCATGGGCGTTATGGGCCTTGATCTGATCGAGGTCGCGCTGGATGTCGCTGAAGCGTTGCAGGCCGATCTGCATCTTCCTGGTCACTTTCGGCGGCTGCAGGTAATCGTTGACGAAGCGGCGCAGCTTGTACTCGACCTGGGCGGGTGGCAGACCGTGTTCGCGATCAAGGGGCGCATAGACCCGCTGTTTCTCGATTTCGATCTGCTCGGCATCCAGCGCTGAAAACTCGCGGCCGGCGACGAAGTCCGCCGCATTGTTGCCGGCAAACCAGCCATAGGTGAACGCACCGAGCATGTAGTTGTGCGGCACCGCGGCCATGTCACCCGCCGAATACAGGCCCTTGACCGACGTCTCGGCCTTCTCGTTGACCCACACCCCCGACGCCGAATGCCCGCTGCAAAAGCCGATTTCGGAGATGTGCATCTCGACCATCTGCGTGCGGTAATCGGTGCCGCGATTGGCGTGGAACTGACCGCGGCTCGGCCGCTCGTTGCTGTGCAGGATCTCTTCGATGTTCTGGATGGTTTCCTCGGCCAGGTGATCGAGCTTGAGGAACACCGGGCCGTTGCCGCTTTCCAGTTCCTGGTGGAACTCCCACATCATCTGCCCGCTCCAGTAGTCGCACTCGATGAAGCGCTCGCCCTTGTTGTTGGCGGTGTAGCCGCCCAAGGGGCCGGTGACGTAGGCGCAGGCCGGGCCGTTGTAGTCCTTGATCAGCGGGTTGACCTGGTAGCATTCCAGGTTCGCCAGTTCCGCCCCGGCGTGGTACGCCATGGCGTAACCGTCGCCGGCATTGGTCGGGTTTTCGTAGGTGCCCATCAGGTACCCCGAGGACGGCAGACCCAGGCGCCCGGCGGCGCCGCAGGCGAGGATCACCGCCTTGGCCTTGATCACATGGAAGTCGGCTGTTCGGCAATCGAACCCCATCACGCCGTTGACCGCCCCCTCGCTGTCAGTCAGCAAGCGGGTGCAGACCAGGCGGTTGGTGATGCTCACCCGGGCCCGTTTCAACTGCCGGTAGAGCACTTTCTTGATGTCATGCCCTTCCGGCATCGGCAGCACATAGGCGCCCATGTGGTGGACCTTTTTCACCGCATAATCACCGGTTTCGTCCTTCTCGAACTTCACGCCCCAGCGGTCCAGTTGCTCGATGGTCTCGAAACTGTGGGTGGCGTAGGCATACACCGCGGCCTGATTGACGATGCCGTCGTTGGCGATGGTGATTTCCTTGGTGTACTGCTCCGGTGTCGAGTGGCCGGGAATGATCGCGTTGTTCAGGCCGTCCATGCCCATGCTGATCGCGCCGCTGCGCTTGACGTTGGCCTTGTCGATCAACAACACGCGCAGATCGCGGTTGCGCTCCTTGGCCTTGATCGCCGCCATGGGCCCCGCGGTGCCGCCGCCGATCACGACGATGTCGTATTCCTGTTCCAGTGTCGTTCGGGTCATGCCTGATCCCCTTTTTGCCGGTCGATCCGCAGGCGGTACTGGAAGGCATCGCCACGGTAGTAAAGGTGTTCGAAGTCCACTGGGTGACCTTCGGCGTCGTGGGTCAGGCGCTCGATGCGCATGATCGGCGAGCCGGCCTCGACGTTCAGCGCCTGGGTCAGGTCGCTGTCGGCCAGCACCGCGTCGATGGCGAGGTCGGCGTGACCCAGGGCCAGGCCGCAGTCGTTTTCCAGGATCAGGAAGATGTCGCGGGTGACCAGGTCAGCCTTCTCCAGGCGTTCGCCAAGGGCTTTGGGCAGGTAGGTGATTTCCAGCGAAATCGGCTCGCGGTTGATCAGCCGTACCCGCTTGATCTGCGCCACGGTCTCGCCTTCGGCAACCTGCAAGCGTTCGGCGACCAGCTTGTCGGCGGCGATGAATTTGAAGCTGCGCAGGCGGTTGATCACCTCATAACCGCGACCGGTCATGGACTCGGCCAGGCCTTGCAAGGTGCTGACGTTCTGGAAGGTTTTCGGCTTGGCGACGAAGGTGCCCTTGCCATGGATCTTGAAGATCAGCCCTTCCTTCTGCAGATCGCCGAGGGCCTGGCGCACCGTGATGCGGCTGACCTTGAACAGCGTGCCGAGCTCGCTTTCGGAAGGCATCTGGCTGTCCTGCGGGTATTCACCGTCGAGGATGCGCGCACGGAGGATGTCGCGCAGCTGGGTGTGCAGCGGGACACTGCTGTGTGAAAGAGGGCTGAGGGATAGAACGTTATCGGTCATGATGATCACTTGTCATAACGAGTTATGACGTGATCTTATGGTTCTAAGTACGGGGATGAGAAATACCGTTTGAGCATAAGGTTAGATTCACTGTAGGAGCTGGCTTGCCAGCGAAGGCGGTATGCCTGACTCACCGCCTCGCCCTATTCGCCGGCAAGCCGGCTCCTACAGATAATGTCTCAGCCGATGCGCAGCGCGCGCATGTCGAGATGACCATCCTTCAACGGCGGGCACCAATAATAGCCGCCAGTGATCGGCCGGCTGATGCGATACAAACCATCGGTAATCCCGTCCTCCAGCCCACTCATACGCCGCAGCTGAACCTCGAAGGCATCAAGGGAAAAACCGAAGGCCAGGAACATCAGCCCGGCGCGGTCGCCTTCGATCCACGGCATCGAGCGGCGGACCACGAACGCCTCAGGGGCAAAGCTCTCCTGGGCGGTGCGTTTGACGTGGGCAGAGATCGGTGCGTCGTCGAGTTCTTCGTTATCGCTCAGACGACGGCCCATGATGTCATCCGTCTCATGGGACGGCATCGCGCGAAAGCCCTTGAGGTCATGCTGCCACTGCTGCAGCGCGGCAAAACTGCCACCCACCGTGCCCTCGACGCCCGCCCCCACCAGCGCGGCGGCCGCGGCGGCTTCGTCACGGGGGTTTTCGGTGCCGTCTTCGTAGCCGGTCAGGTCATGGCCGTCACGGTGACGGAAACCCTCGGTGAATTGCACCAGGCGCAGGGCGGGCGCCAAGGCCGCCTCGAAGGCGTGGCTGCGGTTGAGCAGTTCGCCACGGTCGGTACCGTGCAACCAGCACCACAGCGCCTGTTGCGTCGACGGGTTATCGACACCGACACCGGCCAGCGCCGGAAACGGCCGCAAGCCTTCGATATGCCCGTCGAGGGCCTTGACCAGGGACTCACCGAAACCGACCACCGCCGATTTGCCGTCCACCAGTTGCATCAGCTTGTCCAGCGCAGCCGGCAGTGCAGCCACCGATTCCAGGGCGAAAAACATATGACGAGCGAGAGGCGGAACAGGGGTGGCGAGGATGCCCGGCTGGTAGTGACTCATGTGAACTCCTTATGAAAGAGCGCGAAGTTTAACCTCGACACCCGCCATTGTGTGCTCCCAGGTCAAAAGATCGCGTTTCACCCAACGCCGTTTGCGGTCTACGCTTGAAGCACAACAACCACAGCTTCACCCCCTCTATTCTGCCCATCAGCGCTCGATTGCAGCTAAAACACCGCATCAACAAGGCGTATAACCCTTGAACCGGATTCTTCAACGGCTAGCCATAAGCGCACGGCTGACACTACACACGGGGTAGCGACATGACCACAGCACAGATCCTTGGCAACCTGTTTCCCGATGCCGCCAGCATCCCGGAAAAATACCGTCTCGACGGCCCGACCGAACAACGTGAGTACCTGGTCGACGGCGTCCTCAAGACCTGGCCAGGTCCCCTCGCCCAGGTCCGCAGCCCGGTGTACCTCGCCGGACCCGGCGGCGATGAACAAGTCATCCTCGGCAGCACGCCGCTGCTGGATGCCGCCACCGCCCTGACCGCCCTCGATGCCGCGGTGCGCGCCTATGATCGCGGCCAGGGTTTGTGGCC
The DNA here is from genome assembly GCF_046042685.1 of Pseudomonas sp. PLMAX. Taxonomy (NCBI): domain Bacteria; kingdom Pseudomonadati; phylum Pseudomonadota; class Gammaproteobacteria; order Pseudomonadales; family Pseudomonadaceae; genus Pseudomonas; species Pseudomonas sp. PLMAX. The sequence goes on from NZ_CP064949.1 coordinate 4,298,394, forward strand.
GACCATGCGCGTGGCCGAGCGCATCCAGCACGTCGAAACCTTCCTCGGCCACATGCGCGAACAGCGCGACGCGGTGGTCAAGTTGCTGATGTGGGAAATCGGCAAGAACCTCAAGGACTCGGAGAAGGAATTCGACCGCACCTGCGACTACATCGTCGACACCATCAACGCCCTCAAGGAACTCGACCGTCGCTCCAGCCGCTTCGAGCTGGAACAGGACACCCTCGGCCAGATCCGCCGCGTACCGCTGGGCGTGGCGCTGTGCATGGGGCCCTACAACTATCCGCTGAACGAAACCTTCACCACGCTGATCCCGGCGCTGATCATGGGCAACACCGTGGTGTTCAAGCCGGCCAAGCTTGGCGTTCTGCTGATTCGCCCATTGCTCGAGGCCTTCCGCGACAGCTTCCCGGCCGGGGTGATCAACGTGATCTACGGCAGCGGGCGCGAGACGGTCAGTGCGCTGATGGCCAGCGGCAACATCGACATCTTTGCCTTCATCGGCACCAACAAGGCCGCCAGCGACCTGAAGAAACTGCATCCAAGGCCCCATCGCCTGCGTGCGGCGCTGGGACTCGATGCGAAGAACCCCGGTATCGTCCTGCCGGAGGTAGACCTGGACAACGCGGTCAACGAAGCCGTCACCGGCGCCCTGTCCTTCAACGGCCAGCGTTGCACCGCGTTGAAGATTCTGTTTGTCCATGAAGACGTAGTCGATGCCTTCATCGAGAAATTCAACGCCAAGCTCGCCACGCTCAAGCCCGGCATGCCCTGGGACAGCGGCGTGGCCCTGACGCCGCTGCCGGAGTCATCCAAGGTCGATTACCTGCATTCACTGGTGGCCGACGCCGAAAGCAAGGGCGCCAAAGTGGTGAACCCCCATGGCGGCGAGGCCCGCGCGTCGTTCTTCTACCCTGCCGTGCTGTACCCGGTGACGCCGCAGATGCGGGTCTACCAGGAAGAGCAATTCGGCCCGGTGGTGCCGATCGTGCCCTATCGCCATCTGGACACGGTGATCGATTACGTCCTCGAATCGGACTTCGGCCAGCAACTGAGCATCTTCGGCACCAACCCGGTGGCGGTCGGCCGACTGGTCGATACCTTCGCCAACCAGGTCGGGCGCATCAACCTCAACGCCCAATGTCAGCGCGGCCCGGACACCTACCCGTTCAACGGCCGGAAAAATTCCGCCGAGGGCACCTTGTCGGTCCATGACGCCCTAAGGGTGTTTTCGATCCGCACGCTGGTGGCGACCAAGTTCCAGGAGACCAACAAGGATCTCATCAGCGAGATCATCAGCGGCCGCAGTTCCAGCTTCCTGACCACTGATTACATCTTCTGAGGAGAGCGAACCTGAGCGCATCCACGGCCCTTCGCCTGCCACCGCTGCTGCGTCGGTTACTGCGTCCGTTGCTGGACCCGTACCGGCGCTATCGCCATGCGCGGATGATCCATGCGGTACGCGTGTCGCTCGGGTTACTGGCGTCGATCCTGCTGACCACCGGCATCCACCTGCCCCACGGCGAGTGGGCCTCGGTGACGATGCTGGTGGTGATCGGCGGCTTGCAGCACCATGGCAACATCGGTAAAAAAGCCGCCGAGCGCGCCATCGGCACCCTGGTCGGGGCTGCTGTCGGCCTGGTGCTGGTCGTGCAACAGGCCTGGCTCGGCCCAGAGTGTGTAAAAACTGATTCAAGCATGGTCGGCGCGTAGCGCCGACGGTGGTTGGCTGGCTAATTACACCTAAAGTGCTCTCCGTAGCTCCATTACGCTTCAATGCCACTCGTAGGGCTTCTCTGCTCGTCCATCGAGCAAAACAGGAGCCCTTTCAGGCCGTCAACGCTTTCATCAGGTTCTGCGCACCGAGGATTTTCATCACTCGCTTCAAGTTGTAAGCGAGCACATTCAAACTCATTTCGGTGCTCACTCCGGCAAGCCGTCGGGTCAAAAAGTGTGTCGCACCCATCCATTGTTTGAGCGTCCCGAAGGGATGCTCGACGGTCTGCTTGCGGATGCTCATCATCTGCGGCGTATTGGCCAGGCGAACCTGCATTTCCTCCAGCACAGTTTCATGTTCCCAGCGACGTATCTTTCGCTCTCTGGCCGGAGTGCATTGCGCCTTGATCGAACAGGACCGGCAGTTAGAGCTCCAGTAACTGTTCAACGTCCTGCCATTATCGACGTAAGAGTTGCGCCAGATCAGCGCTTCATGGGCTGGGCAGACGTACACATCGTTATCCGCGTCGTAAACAAATTCATTATTGCCGAAGCGACCTTCGTATTTGGCGCGCGAGCTCAGCGTCTTCGGTACATAAGCACTAATCCCTGCCTCGTGGCAGGCAAGGATCTCCCCGCTTTTGTAATACCCTCGGTCAGCCACCACCGACAACGATTGGAGTTTCATCGCCTCACGGGCCTGCAGCGCCATTGAACTGAGCTGATCACGGTCGTGACCCTCATTGGTCACCTCGTGCGCGACGATCAGATGGTGCTTGGTATCGACCGCCGCTTGGACGTTGTAACCCACGATGCCTTTGCCGCTCGTCATCATGGAGCGCGCGTCCGGGTCGGTCAGTGAGACCTGTTTGTCCGGCGACGCCTCAAGCTGTATTTCAATCGCTTGAAGCGCCTTCATCTGCTCCTTCAGTTTGGCGATTTTCTCCTCCAGCCCCCCTTTGGGCCCTGAAGGCTTGGTCTCTTCTCGATCAGCCGCATCCAGCGCCTTCAGATAATGGGCAATGCTCGATTCGATTTCTTCCATCCGACGCTTCAGCTTGGCGCTGGTGAAATTGCGGTCGCGGTGGTTCACCGCCTTGAATTTACTGCCGTCGATCGCAACGAGGTTTTCCGAGAAAAGCCCCAGTTGCTGACACAGCACGACAAACTGCCGACAGACGCCTCGAATGGCCTTGCCGTTGTCTTTGCGAAAGTTGGCGATGGTCTTGAAGTCCGGCATCAGCCGACCGGTAAGCCACATCAGTTCGACGTTGCGCTGCGCCTCGCGCTCAAGGCGCCGGCTCGACTGGATGCGATTGAGATAGCCGTAGATGTAGATCTTCAGCATGACTGCGGGGTGGTAAGCCGGTCGGCCCGTTTCAGCAGGGACGGCGCTTTGAAAACCCAAGGCGATCAGGTCGAGTTCATCCACGAAGACATCGACAACACGCACAGGATTGGTGTCGCTGACGTAATCGTCCAGGCTCTCGGGGAGCAAGGTACTTTGACCTCGGTGTTCACCTTGAATAAAGCGTTTCATGGGCAACCCTTGCGATGAAATCCTGGGGAATCATAGCAAGGGTTGGCTTGGATGTTTTGACACACTCTGGGCCTGCCGTGGCTGACCTATTTCGCCATGGCGGTGGTGTGCGGATTTTTCTCGTACCACGCCATCGGCAAAGGCGGCTACACCGCGCTGCTGGCCGGCATTACCGTCTTCATCGTCGCCGGCCATGGCGACAATCCAGTCTCCGACGGGCTGTGGCGCGGGGTCGACATCCTGATCGGCATTGCCTTGGCCCTGGCGTTTTCCTTCGCCCTGCCGCTCTATGCGGTCTATTCCTGGCGCTACAACCTGGCGGACGCCCTGCGAGATTGCGCGACGCTCTACGGGCGCATCATCAGCGGCCAATCGGTGACGGCCGACGAACACCTCAAGCTGATGGGCCGCCTCAACACCGTGATGGTGCAGCTGCGCTCACTGATGCCATCGGTGTCCAAGGAAGTGAAGATTTCCATGACCGAACTCGATGCCATCCAGCGCCAACTGCGTCTGTGTGTCAGCACCCTGGAGATACTGGGCAACACCCGGCCGGACGCCAGTGACCTGCAAACGGTATTGAAAGCGGAGCATCGGCTGATTCGCGTGCAATTGATCGGCATGGCTCGGGCGCTGAAGTCCGGCGTCACCGAGCGGCTGAACCGCCCCATGGCGTTACCGGTCGTCAGTCTCGAAGCACCGGTGTACAACGCCCTGGACGGTTACCGTTTATTGACTGAGCAACTGGCCGCCATCATCGGCGATATGCGCCAGCGCCTGGCCAGGACCGCGCCGAACTGGAACATCTGACGGCTTCATGGGGTCACTGTGCGCCGGAATTTCAAACTCCAGCCCTGCTGCATGCCGGCAGCGGCCAGCAGAATCGCGGCAACCCCAATCCATTGCAGCGGTTCCAGGCGATGGCCGAAGGCAAACCAGTCGACGAAGATCGCCGCAATCGGGTAGATGAACGACAGCGCGCCGGTCAGCGCCGTCGGCAGTTTCTGGATCGCGCCATACAACAACACATACATCACGCCGGTGTGCACGATGCCCAGCGTCACCAGGCTGCCCCACTCGCCCGGTGCTTGCGGCAACGCGGAGAAATGCGCGAATGGCGCGAGCAGCAGCACGCCGGTGCTGACCTGGATCAGCGCAATCAGATGCGGTGGCGTCCCGGTCAGGCGCTTGATGATCAACGCCGCGATCGCGTAAAGGAACGCTGCCCCCAGCGCCAGGACAATGCCGATCAGGTACTGGCTGCCGCTTTCGCCCTGCCCGCCATGGGCACTGACGATCGCCAGCATCCCGAGAAAGGAAACCGCCAGCCAAGCCAGTTTCTGCAGGGTGATTTTTTCGTTGAGAAACAGCGCCGCCAGCCCCACCAGCATGAACGGCTGGACGTTGTAGACCGCCGTCCCGATGGCAATCGAGGCCCGGGAATAGGAGGCGAACAACAGCACCCAGTTGCCGACAATCGCCACACCGCTGAGCACCGCCAGCAGGAAGGTGGTGCGGGTCAGGATGTCTGCCCGCAAAAAACCGAAGGCCGCGCAAATCAACAGCAAGGTGCCGGCGCCGAACAGGCAGCGCCAGAACACCACATCCAGCACCGGTTGCCCGGACACCAGCACGAACCAGCCGATGGTTCCGGAGATCAGCATGGCGGCGGTCATTTCGAACGAGCCGCGACGTATCGAGTTGTCCATCATCAGACTCCTGTGATTGATGGGCAAAGTATGCCAATCGACCGGGGCGCTGCTCCAGTGCAAAAAGCAGGCTAAACTTCGAATCTGCCTTTTATGCGAAGGCGATTTTACAAAACTGCCTAATTGAGGTTTCGCCATGACCGATGACATCGACCAGGTGCTGATCACCGCCTTGATGGAAGACTCGCGACGTTCGCTCAAGGCCCTGGCGCAGATCAGCGGCCTGTCCTCGCCCAGCGTCGCCGAGCGCCTGCGCCGTCTCGAGGAACGCGGTGTGCTTAAGGGCTACACCGTGGAAATCGACCCGAAGTGTTTCGGTTATCAGCTGCAGGCCATCGTGCGCATCCGCCCGCTGCCCGGCCAGTTGCAGGAAGTGGAACGGCAGATCATGGCCATCCCCGAGTTCACCGAGTGCGACAAGGTCACCGGCGACGACTGCTTCATCGCCCGTCTGCATGTGCGCTCGATGGAACAACTGGACACCCTGCTCGACCGCCTCAACACCCACGCCGAAACCAACACCGCCATCGTCAAGAAAACCCCGGTCAAGCGCCGCCTGCCGCCAATGGCATAGCCGCCGGTACAGAAGCCGAACGTAAAAAAACCCGCCGAAGCGGGTTTTTTCAATCATGGCTGGCGATCAATCATCGCGGCTCATGATGCCAAACAGCTGCAACAAGCTGATGAACAGGTTGTAGATCGATACATACAGGCTGATGGTAGCCATGATGTAGTTACGCTCGCCGCCGTGGATGATGGCGCTGGTCTGGAACAGGATGCACACCGAGGAGAACAGCACGAAGCCCGCGCTGATCGCCAGTTGCAGGCCGCTGATCTGGAAGAAGAAGCTCGCCAGCGTCGCACCCAGCAGCACAAAGAAGCCCGCCGTGATGAAACCGCCGAGGAAGCTCATGTCCTTGCGGGTGATCAGCACATAGGCCGACAGACCGCCGAACACCAGGGCCGTCATCGCAAACGCCGAACTCACGACCTCTGCACCGCCCTGCATGCCCAGGTAACGGTTGAGGATCGGGCCGAGCAGGAAGCCCATGAAACCGGTCAGGGCAAAGGCGGACACCAGGCCCCAGGCGGAATCACGAAGCTTGTTGGTGAGGAAGAAAAGGCCGTAGAAACCGATCAGCACCACGAAGATGTTCGGGTAGCCGACACGCATCTGCTGGGCGACAAACGCCATCACGCCGCTGAATGCGAGGGTGAGAGCGAGCAAGCCGTATGTGTTGCGCAGGACGCGGCTAACCTCTAGCTGCTCAGCCTGCACGCTGTTATTAACTGCGTAATCCTGTTCGCGCATGGCGACACTCCTGTTGGTTTGAAACGTTCAGTCGCAAAGATCATAACAGACGCCCTGTAACAAGCTATGCAGAGAGTTTGACAGTGTGTTTCATTCAGGTATTATGGCGCCCGCAACACAAACGGAGGTGTGGCCGAGTGGTTTAAGGCAACGGTCTTGAAAACCGTCGACTGTAACAGGTCCATGAGTTCGAATCCCATCGCCTCCGCCATATTTGATACGACAAAGCCCTGATTATTCAGGGCTTTGTCGTTTCTGGCTTTTTTTAAAAAACCTACCAGCCCATACCTCTTGGCATACCAAGGATCGGAGGAGCATTCCTCTTTTTAAGCGTAGAGACCTAGGGCTCGCCTTTCTGCTTCAGACAAGCTGATAACTCCGGCCTCAAAAAACTGGTTTTTAAAACGTGCAAAAAAGCATGCCCCCGCATCTTCCAAGGGGTTTCGCAAAGACAGGGGAGCATCTGCTCCGACCTATGTGTGTATCTGGACCTGCGCCGCTTGCCCGAGCCGAACGCAGACTCGCGAGCTCGGCAGCTGCTACAAGGGATATTTTCGAACTTGAAAAAAAGGCGCCACCAGGACGCCTGAAACCGCTTCCCAACCATGGGAGCAAAAAGGAAGCGGTACTGCCTGGTTACCGAACGCGCTGAACAGGATTCGCCCGCACTATGCAAGTCGGCTCAGAAGTGCCACTCCAGATGCACGGTCGGTGCATAGGTGTCGGTTCCCGGTTTGTGGATCGCTCCATATTTGTGTTTCCAATACTCGTAGCCCGGTCCGATCAGCAGTTTGTTCTTGCTGCCAAAAGTCATTTGCCCCACATCGACCATCAACGAAGCCCGAACCAGGCTTTCCTCGGCGGTGTCCTGTTTAAAGTAATCCTTACCCTTCTGCGTCTTGTAGCTGGCGAAGCCCTGAAACTTGAGCGGCACGCTGCCCATCTGAAATGGGAAACCCCACACCATGTGCAGCACGTAGTAAGGATCAAACTGAATGTTCTCGGTCAGGCAAGCGTTCAACCCGCAATGGTTCCACTCCATGGCGTAAAGCAGGCTGATGTCCAGGTAGCCGGGTACGTCGAACTTGAGTGTCGGGCCCACCACCAGCATGCGCTTACGGGTGGCGAACTCAGTATTCTTGTAGTTGAGTTCGACCCCACTGCTCAGCGCCACTTCCTTGACCGGACCGAACGTCATTGAACGGTCAAAGACCTTGCTCAGAAAGAGTTGATGGCGATAGACCAGGTAGCCTTCTGTCGCGCCGGAGTCACTGTCCTTTTTCGGGTCATTACTGTCGGACTTCAGAACGTCCAAATTGAAGAAGTTGGCCCCCGTGTCATTGCCGCTGACATGGCCCAGTTGATAGATTTCCTTCTGGACCTTGCCCCGCACGCTGGGTTCGGTGAAGTCGGTACCATAGCGAAACCCGACAAAGGTATCGCTCCAGTCCTTGGCGCTTGCGCTGGTCGTGGCCAGGCTCATTGCGCCAGCAGCCAGTAGTGCCTTGAAATACGTTTTTTGTAGTTGTTGTACGTACATGGTCAAGATTCCAATGAGTTCAGCCGTGTGTCGGCAGCATCAACAGTGCTTCCAGGGCCATGGATTTCAGGCACGAGCGTGCCGTGCCCGCTTAGCCATAACGACCGGGATCAAACGATCAAATGCACTGTCAGTGACTGAAAAACTGTGGGGCGCAGGCCATGAAACAGCTGCGCGTTCAAACCAACTTCAAGCTTTGGAGTATCGAGTGGACTGCCAGGCCATCATTTGCCAGCCCGCGTCCCCTTCTCTCCAGACGCTCATATAGCGCGAGTTCAATAGCGTGGGCTCACCCCGAATAATCACATCCATATCGATCAGCCCGGTGATCACGGCGCAGGCCCCCACCCTGCGAATGTGCTCTTGCCTGCTTTCGAAACTTCGATAAATCCAGATCCCTGCGCGCATCCCCTGGAGATACCCTTTCTTGCTATCGCTCTTGCCATCGGAGTGGCTATAGGTGAGATCGTCGGTATAGATGCCTTCCAGAAAGTCCATGTCCAGGTCGATCATTGCCTGACGACGGCGCGCTTCAAGTGCTTCGATGTGTTGCTTTACCTGTGGCTCTAACATGCATAAAACTCCGTGCTTGGCAGTTGATCGCGCGTACGCACAAAAGCGGAACAACCGGATGAGGAAGCTCGACTACGAATGACTGGTTTCCAGTGGCGCACCCTGTGCTGGATTTGCCTGGGGGATTTGCGCATGGGGCATGAAGAACATGGTGATCGTGCCAAGGGCAAAGAAGCCTGCGCAGACCAGCAGCCCCAATGCCAGGCTGTAACTGGTGGCAATGCCACTCAGCAGTAAGGGCGCAAATGCCGCCAGGCCGCGGCCGAAGTTGAAGCAGAAGCCGGCACCAATCGTGCGTACCCGGGTGGGGTAAAGGGCGCTGAAGTAGGACGCGAACAGGCTGGCAAAGGCATAGAAGAAGGCATAGACCGGCCCCAGCCAGAACAGGATGGCGTTCTGTGTGGTCAGCGCATAAATCGACAGCATGACGGCACTGCCCAGCAGCGAAAGCAACGTAGCGTTTCTTTTGCCGATGTGGTCGGCAATGAAGCCGAACGCATTGATCCCGATGAAAGCACCGATGTTCATGATCGCCATGAAGGTGGCCATCATGCCGATGTTCAGGCCCCGCTCCTGCACCAGGTAAGTCGGCAACCAGGTGCTCGCGCCCCAGAAGCCGATGACTGCGCAACTGGCTGCCAGGGTACCCAACAGGGTAAGCCGCAGCAGTTCAGGGGAAAAGATTTCGCTGACCGAAACGCGCCTATGCAGTTTGGGGTTGGCAAGGTTCCTGGCTTGCTGCTCTTGCCATTCCCGGGATTCAGGCACAAAGAAAAAGAGGTACGCCACAGGGATCAGCGTCGAGATACCCGCCACCATGAACAGCGTCTTCCAGTCCGGCAGGTAGCTTGCCGCAACCATTGCCGCGATGGCGGCACCGACCGGGAAGGAACTCAGCACAAAACCGGTCGCTCTTGCACGCTGGTGCGCAGGCCAGGTCTCCGTCACATAGGCCGAGACAATTCCCCAGACACCCCCCAGCCCTAATCCGGAAAGGAAGCGAAGCAGCAGGAGCAATGCCCAGCTGTGAGTCATTGCAACCAGAGTGGTCAGTACACCAAACACAATCAGCGACAGGAGCAGTGCCTTGCGTCGACCAAAGTTATCCGAGTACCAGCCGGTGGTGATGCTGCTGAAACCAATACCCAGCAGTGTCGCTGAAGCGAGCATACCGGCCTCGTTGAAGCTCAGGCCAAGATCCTGACGGATCACCGGCAGCGCGATGGTCAGCAGGATGATTTCCATGGCGTCGAACAGATACGCCAGGAAACCACCGACAAGCACATGCCATTTCGAAATGGATTTCATCGTGGTTTTCCTTGTTTTTGTTGTTGTTTTGCCAGTCCGATTGATCGGGCGCGATGAGCCGCAGCGCGAATCAATCAGGCTGGAGGATTTGCTTGTTTACAGGGTGGGTGGAGAGTTACAGCAGCGTGCAGGCCTCCTCGAAACCGAGGCGAGGACTTCGCGAAAACAGCTTGGCGGGATCGCCATAACCGAGGTTGCAGAGGAAGTTCGACTTGACCTGCATGCCCGGGAAGCTGGCTGCCTGGCCGTTATCGGCGGCGAAGAATGCCCTGTCGACCTGTTCATGGTCGAAGCCGGACATCGGCCCGCAGTCCAGCCCCAGAGCGCGCGCAGCGAGGATGAAGTAGCCGCCTTGCATCGAACTGTTGCGTAGCGCTGTGGACTCGATCAATTCCGGCTGCCCGGCGAACCAGTCGCGCACGCCGGGGTTGTGTGGAAACAGCTTGGGCAATTGCTCGTGGAAGCGTGTGTCATAACCGATGATGGCGGTCACCGGCGCACTCAACGTCTTTTCAACATTGCCGGCGCTCAATGCCGGCAGCAAGCGTTGCCGGGACTCGGCGCTGCGCAAAAATACGATACGTGCAGGGCAACCGTTGGCGCTGGTCGGCCCCCAGCGCACCAAGTCGTAGAGTGCTTTGAGCGTGTCATCGCTCACGGGCTGATCGAGCCAGCCGTTCTGGCTTCGGGCCTGCCGAAACAGCAGGTCAAGTCCCTGTTCTGTCATTGCTTTGCTCATGGCATCTGTCCTGTCGGTATTGATCAACTGCGCCGCTGGCGGGATGCCGCAGTACGGGGAGCTGTGTCCTGCGTTTGGCATTTACCGCCCAGGAAATACTCCACCGACATGGGCGGCCCCCACTGATAGAGACTGTCGTCGCAGGCTTGGGTGAAGCCCGAAGGTGAGTCCTGATTGAACAAGTCGCCGTCGGTGAAATGCTCGATGAGGTTGCCGGACGGGTCACTCCAGTAATCGAAGATCTGGCTGCCTAACACATGCCGGCCAACCCCCCAAAACGGCGACCAGCCTTGCTGGGTCATCCAGGCATGTCCCAGGCATTGCGCGTCGAAGTCTTGAACCTCGTAGGACACGTGATGGACAAAGTCCTTTTCCGCCTGGAACAGTGCAATGGTGTGATGGTCGGTCCATGCACTCCCACGATTCAATCGCAGGAAGGCCGCTGCCGGGCAGTCTCGATTGGGTTCTTCAACCACCAGATCGGAGGGCAGCATGCCAAGCACCTGCTTGTACCAGTCCAGGTGCGCGACCATGTCCTGCACGCCGATTGCCGCATGGCCGAGACGCAACACTTGCGCGGCGCCTTTATTGGGCCGTTGCACATCACCGAAGCGCTGTTTCTCTTGCGCCGAATTGAGGGTCAACGCCGCGCGCAGGGTTAACGAACCCACCGGTTCAATGCCGTGGACCAACTCGATACGGCGGCCGGACGGGTCGTGCAGCACGACGCATTGCCCACCTCCGGGACCATCCAGTGCGTGGATGGCGGATGCACCAGGCAGCTGTGTTGCCTGATGCAGGTCGTCGAGACGCTCGACGGCGAACGCAATGGCGCCAAAGCTGCTGTGTTCGGATTTCTCGGCGATATACACATAGGGCAGCGAACAAGCGCCACGCAGGTAAAGCCGTCGTTCGGTTCGGTGCATGACGACCAGACCGAAATCAGTCAGGAAGCGTTCGATCACCGCGAGATCGGGATGACGGTAGACGACGTGGTTGATGTCTTTTATCTGCAACACGATAGTTCCTCCACGGCCGCTTCCAGAGTGCTGTCTCTAAAAACGGGCCGTCAGCAAAAATCAAGGCGGCCGGGTCCGTGAACTGCAAAGCAATTCGCAAGAAAGGTGGCCACCATGAATCGGAGAATCAGCGGTCGACCCAGTCGGGGCGGTTACTCCGCTATCTCGAAAGTAAGGCTGACGCCTGGCTTCAGGCCGGTGATTGTTCGTCGGCGATCAGATTGCTCAGCGTGCCGAGCCCTTCGATCTCTACGGTGCACAGATCGCCAGGTTTCATGAACAGTGGCGGACGACGCGCCCAGCCGATCCCCGCCGGCGTACCGGTGACAATGACGTCACCGGGCTCCAGGGTGACCGCTTCACTGAGGATGGAAATCAGGTCGACGACGCTGAAGACCATGTCGGCGGTGTTGCCCTGCTGCACGATTGCCCCATTGAGGCGCGTCACCAGATTCAGGCCGCTTGCCCCTGGTGGTAGTTCGTCGGCACTGACGAAGGTCGGGCCAAACGCGCCGGTGGCATCAAAGTTCTTGCCAATCGTCCATTGCGGCGATTTGAACTGGTAATCACGGATCGAGGCTTCGTTGAAGATCGCATAACCCGCAACATGTTCCAGAGCACGATCCTTGGTGATGTGTCGGCCACCGGTACCGATGACGACCGCCAGTTCACCCTCGAAATCCAGTTGCTCGGAGATACGGGGACGAATGATGGGTTCGCCATGGCCAACCAGGCTCGAGGCGAAGCGAGGAAAAAACGTTGGGTAGGAAGGCTGCTCGTACGGGCTTTCCCTGGTGTGATCGGCATAATTCAGGCCGACACAGACAATCTTGCCCGGACGTTCGAGAGGTGGCAGGTAACGTATGTTCGACGGATCAAGCAAACGCGCATCGCTCAAGCGCTCATGGGCGGCTTTCAATGCGCCCTCGCCTGCCGCGAGCAGGTCATGGAGCGAGCCCGGGTAGCCGGCTTGGTTTTCGTTCAAGCCGCGCAGAATGCCCGCTTGCTCAATACCCAGGCCTTTGGAAGTGCCCTCTACGAATTGTACAAAACGCATGATCTGTACCTCTATTGTTCTTATGTTTTTCGTAATGGTACGGTACGTTACCGTACCCTTGTGACGAAAGGTGCACCCAAAAGAAAAACTGGTCAAGAGTGCTGAACCCCTTTTTTATAAATTTTTTGCCTGATTGATGCGCACGATGGATGTCTGCGCGGCTGGAAGGCATACCTGGAGCGGCGTAGGCTATGGCGAACTTCGCAACGTACTTTTCAGGAATACCCGAACCACATGGAATCCCCTACCCCCAAACAGGCAGCAAAGCGTCAAGGCATTCTCAAAATAGCGACCGACATGTTCCTCACGGATGGGTACTCAGGGGTCAGTGTCGACGGACTTATTGCGAAAACCGGCGGATCAAAGCGCACGATCTATAGCTACTTTGGCGGCAAGGAGGGCTTGTTTTCGGCGATTATCGAGCAGCTCTGTGCGGAGAACGTCAGCCCCCTCACCCACATGGATCTCAAGCAAAAGCCCTTGGAGGAAGCCCTGTCGAGCATTGCGAAGATCTTTCTGGATGTTGTGCTATCGCCTCGCACCATCGCCCTGCACCGCCTGATTGTTGCCGAAGCGCTACGTGCTCCGGAGGCGGCGCAGTCGTTCTTTGACGCAGCACCGGCGACGGCTTATAACTGCCTGGCCGAGTACTTCAAATGGGCTGAAGAAGCCGGGCTGATCACGCCAGGCAACGCCCATACCCGCGCGAAGATTTTCCTCGATGCGCTGACAGGCGACCTGCAATTGCGTTGTTTGCTCGGGCTTGGCAAGTGCCCTTCGAAATCGGAAAGGGAGCACCTGATCACAGAGACCATCTCCATTTTCATCAAAGGGTTGTTGCCGATAGAGCGCTAGGAGATCTTCCGGTTTTTCAATGCCGAACCCGCGCTGCCCTGAAGCAACTCATGGCTCAGGACCCGCTGAGTGGTTTCTTCATAGTGTGCAGAAAGAATCTCACAGGCCGCCTTGATGTCCTTGCTCAAAGCCGCGTCAAGCAGGCTCTTGTGCTCTCCCCTTACGTCGCGTGACTCACTGTCGGCGTAATGCATGGAGAGCAGGCGATAACGCGCCGTCTGGTCGCGCAGCGTTGCGGCAAACCGCAACAGCCAGGATGAACCGCAGCTGGACAACAGCGCTTTGTGAAAGGCGTCGTGGGCGAGTTCCCACTCAGGTTTAAGCAGACGCTCCGCCCCCTCGATGACAGGCAAACGATCCAGGCGATGATGCGCGGCGATCACCCTGCTCTCCCACTCCACATCGCCCTGACTGATCGACAAGGCCAGCGCCCTGCACTCGATGTGCAGTCGTGTGTCCGTGATGTCACGGATCTCCTGAGCGGAGATGCGGCCAACACTGAAGCCTTTCTGGTCCTCGGCATCGACGAATCCCGTCGCCGCCAACCGCGATAGCGCCTCGCGCAAGGGAATCACCCCTGCGTCATAGAAGTCCGCCAGCTCCTTGAGCCGCAATCGGCTACCGGGCATCAGCCGCCCGTTGATGATGTCCTGACGAACGCGCACTTCCAGCTGCGACGCCATGGTGCGCTTCTCGGGAGCCTCGCTTCCATCAGGCCATTGTTCGGGTTGATTCATGGAAAAACATCATCCTGCGACGGTCGTGACCAAATCATACACAGGGCTACGATTAATAGAAAATAACCAGAAAATATATTTTATTGTTGACGGTATATTTTTATGGCGTTAGCTTTTTATCCAACAAGCCAACGCCTTCTGGCGGCTCTAACCACAACAAGAGGTTCCCCGCATGCGATACGTATTTTTCAATCATCAAGGCCGCGCCGTGCTTGGCGTTCGCACTGCCGATGGCGTCAAAGTGCTGGGTGAGGAGACGCTGGAATCACTGCTCGAACGTGGTGTGGATCTGGGCACCTATGGTGCAAACGCCCAAGGCCCGAGTGTCGAAATCGGTGAGCAGGACTACCTGCCGTTGATGCGCAAACCGGGAAAAATCATCTGTGTCGGCTTGAATTACGCCGATCACACCAAGGAGTCGCCCTACGCTCAGCCGGACTACCCGACACTTTTCCCACGCTTCAACAGCAGCCTGACGGCCCACAACAAACCGCTGATCCGTCCAAAAATATCCGACACCCTGGACTACGAAGGCGAAATGGCCGTGATCCTGAAAAGCGGTGGTCGCCATATTCCAAAAGACCAGGCGCTTGAGCACGTCGCTGGCTATGCCCTGTTCAATGAAGGTTCGGTACGCGACTACCAGTTCAAGTCGCCGCAATGGACCGTGGGCAAAAACTTCGACGACACCGGTGCATTCGGGCCGGACCTGGTCACAGCCGACGAACTGCCTGCCGGCGGTAAGGGCCTGCTGCTGGAGACTCGGGTAAACGGTAAGGTCGTCCAGTCAGCTAACACCGAAGACATGCTCTTCGATGTGGCGACTGTCATTTCAACGCTCAGCGAAGCTGTGACGCTGCAAGCCGGCGATGTGATTGTCAGTGGCACTCCGGCCGGCGTGGGTTTTGGCATGAATCCCAAGGTTTACCTCAAACCCGGTGATGTGGTCGAGGTGTCGATCGAAGGCATTGGCAAGCTGGTCAATCCCGTGATCGACGAAGCGTAGTGGTAAAAACAGGCCATGCCGACCCGCATGGCTCGACAACAAGAAAGCGGCCCGATGCAGGCCGCGACAGTTGGAGGAATACGTAATGACCTTGTTAGACAAGGCATTGGACGGTTCGCCCCGCCCGTTGGGGGTCCACTCTCTGGACCATTACGCCCTGGATGTGCCCTGCCTGGCAACCGCCCGGGACTTCTACACCTGCTTTGGCCTGGATGTCCGCGAGGAAGCCGGTACGCTGGTGCTGCGCACCTTCGGTGATCCGCACCCCTGGGCTTACCTTTACAAAGGCCCTGGAAAAAAGCTGCGGCACATCGCCTTCGGAGCCTATGCAGCCGATCTGAGGGCTTTGCAGGAACAAGTAACGTCAGAGGGCTGCGAAGTATCGCCGCTCGCCGACGAAGGATTCCGGTTTGTCGCCCCGGATGGCACGCAGGTCCTGGTGCGGCTTGCTGCCAAGGTCACGCCCGATAGCAAACCCGCCGTCAGTTTTGAAAGCTGCGCCGGTGGCGAGCGCGGTTCACCCTATCGCCGTCATGCGCCGCAAGTCCGGCCACGACGTTTGTCACACATCATGCTGTTCACCCCGGACGTGGCGCGGACCATCGAGTTCTACGAACGGGCACTGGGTCTTCGCCTGTCGGACCGCTCGGAACACATCGTCGCCTTTATGCATACGGTTCACGGCGCCGACCATCACACCGTTGCCTTTGTGCAATCAGAAGCCATCGGCTTCCACCACTGCAGCTGGGACGTCGCGTCCGTCAACGAGGTGGGCCTGGGCGCCATGCGCATGGCCGATCAGGGCTGGAAGCAAGGATGGGGCTTCGGCAGACATGTGCTGGGGTCCAACTATTTCTACTACGTCCGTGACCCATGGGGCAGCTATAGCGAGTACTCCTGCGACATCGACTTCGTCCCGGCGGGTATCGACTGGCAAGCCGGAAACCATCCACCCGAGGATTCTCTGTACCTCTGGGGGCCGGATGTGCCCGACGAGTTCGTCGTCAACTACGAAGTTCAGTGAACCGGTCCGTTACACAAGAAGAAGATTGCGGAGCAACGATATGAACCAGCAAAACTCTACCGAAATCCTTGAAGTACCCGTATTGATCGTGGGCGGAGGGCCTGCCGGTCTCGCCGCCTCGCTGCTGCTATCGCGCTATGGCATCAAAAGCCTGCTGATCAACAAATATCGCTGGACCGCCAACAGCCCACGGGCGCACATCACCAACCAGCGCACCGTCGAGGTATACCGCGATGCCGGTGTTGAAGCCTCGGTCGTCGCCGCCGCCACGCCGCATGAGTTGATGGCCAACAATGTCTGGGCCACCAGTTTTGCGGGCCAGGAACTGGGTCGCCTGTTGACCTGGGGCAACGCCATCGAGCGCAAGTCCGACTATGAGACGTCCAGCCCCTCGGCGATGTGCAACATTCCCCAGCACGTGCTTGAGCCGATCATTGCCAATGAAGCGTTGCGAGCGGGTAGCGAGATGCGCTTCAACAGCGAACTGCTCGACTTTACCCAGGATGCAGACGGCGTCACCGCGCGCGTCCTCGATCGCACCGTGGGCCACGAGTATCAGGTTCGCACCCAGTACATGATCGGCGCTGACGGGGCGCGCAGTCGTGTGATGGAACTGCTCGGAATACCCCTGGAAGGTGAAATGGGCCTGGGTTGCGCGGTCAATGTCTGGCTGCGCGCCGACCTGCGCCGTTACTGCGAGACGCGTCCCGGCGTGCTGTACTGGATGGTCCAGCCGGGCAACGACTACTGGGTGGGCAGCGGCACCTTCATCTGCGTAAAACCATGGACCGAATGGGTGATGCTCTATATGTACGATCCCGCCCAGGGCGAGCCGGACCTGAGCGAAGAGGCCATCATCGAGCGCGCTCGACGGGTGATTGGCGACGCTGAAATCCCTGTCGAAATCCTCTCCACCAGCAAGTGGCAGATCAACCATGTTGTCGCCAACCGGTATTCCCAGGGGCGGGTGTTCTGTGCGGGCGATGCCGTGCACCGCCATCCACCGGCCAATGGGCTGGGCACAAACACCTCGGTGCAGGACGTGTACAACCTGGCCTGGAAGCTCGCCATGGTGCTCAATGGCGCGGCCGGTCCCGGCTTGTTGGACAGCTACAACACTGAGCGCCAGCCAGTCGGCCGGCAGGTCGTTGACCGAGCGATGGGCAGCGTGCGCAACATGCTGCCGATTGCCAATGCCCTCGGCTTCAAGCCAGGCCAGAGCGAAGAAGAAGGCTGGGCCAGCCTGGGTGAGCTGTATGCCGAAAGCGAAGTCGGTCGCGAGCGCCGCGCCGAGCTGAACCAGGCTATCGCCCTGCAGAACTATCAGTTCAATTGCCATGGCGTGGAACTGGGCCAGCGCTATCGCAGCTCGGCGGTCATCGATGATGGCAGCGAACAACCGGCCTATACACGAGACCGCGAATTGTATTACCACGCCACCATCTGGCCCGGCGCGCGCTTGCCCCATGCCTGGCTGCATGATGCGCAGGGTCGGCGGATGTCGACGCTGGATATTTGCGGCAAGGGCCGTCTGACCCTACTCACCGGTCACGGCGGTGGGGTCTGGAGCCAGGCCGCCGAGGCTGCAGCTCGTGAGCTGGGCATCGAGTTGCAAGTAAGGCGTATCGGTATCGGCCTGGACTACGCCGACAGCTATGGCGACTGGGCTCGCTTACGCGAAATTGAAGAGGACGGCTGCCTGTTGGTGCGTCCCGACAATCACATCGGCTGGCGTGCACAGAGCGCCAGGCATGCCAATGGGACGGTCCTGCTCGACGTGCTCAAGAGCCTGCTCGACCGCCGTTAGTCCTTTACATCCTCTGAACGCATGAACGTTCGCGCGGGCCGGAAACGGCCCGCCACGGGCCTCGTCTGCCCGTAAAACAAGCATGCGCAACGGCTTTCGCGTCCCCCGCAATAACAACAATAAAAGAGGCTGGTCATGTTGAACATCGGCAAAAAAATGCTCGGTGCGGGTTTGCTCGCCCTCGCATCACTGCATGTGCAGGCGCAAGAACAGGAAAAGGGTGAAGGCTCGCTGGTACGCAGCCTTTTCGGTCCAAGCCTGGAGCAGGATTATGGAATCAAGGTCTCAGGGCTGATCGACATCGGTTACGTGCGCAACAATCGTTCGACCAGCGATGAGCGCGACGATGGCCTGAGCAACCTGCCGCTGACCGGGTACTCGGACGAGGGCCTGGAACTGGCCTCGGTGCATCTGTTCATCGATAAGCCGCTGGTTGCCAACGTTATCCCCCGCGTCACCCCTCTGCCGGGGCCAAGCCCTCAGGAGTTCTCCTTTGGTTTCAGCATGGAAAGCCTCTACGGGCGCAACGGGCAATTCGCCCGCACGTTCGGCTGGGATATGCACTGGGATGCCAATTCGCCCGGCGACGACAACCCCGACTCGGCCAAGCGCCACAAACAGAAGTTCGTCGCCACCCCCAACCTGTTTGCATTGATGTACATGCCCTACGGTCCCGGCGTGAGTCTGATCGCCGGCATTTTCGGCCCAGCCATCGGCTACGAGATTCCCCCGAACATTCGTGAGGCACGCAACCCGTTCGCCAGCAAGACCTACGCCTTCGTCACCGAGCCCAGTACCGTGTCCGGCGTCCTCGCCAGTACCCGTCTTTTCAGTGGCGACAGCGGACTGCTGGGTGCCGAGCTGGGAGTGGTGCAAGGCTGGAACAACCTGCGCGACAACAACCATGGCAAGTCGCTGATGGGCGCCCTGCGTTGGCGTACCGCCGATATGAGCACTTGGGTCGACTACGAGTTCATGGTTGGCGACGAAGAGAACCACAACGTCGATGACGTACAGGCGCCCACCGCACGACTGATCTCACCCCACGGTCAGCTTCGCCAACAGCACTCGCTCAATGGTTGGCATGCTTTCGATAAGCAATGGTCGATGGGCGCCGAGCTGGTCTACGGCCGACAGTCCGGCGACGGCAAAACCGATACCGTGGACATCGTCACCGGACCGGGCTTCGACGGTGCTTCCTGGTGGGGCGTCAACAGCGTGCTGACCTACCAATCACGCCCTGACTTGGCATTCTCGCTGCGCGGTGAACACTTTCGCGACCATGACGGTTTTGTGCTGTTCCCCACCAGCACAGCGCGAGGCGATTTCAATGCCTTGACCGTCGGCCTGCGCTGGGACGTCAGCAAAAACCTCAGCCTGCGCCCCGAGTTGCGATACGACTGGTTCGAGCCGCTTGATCACGATCGCATATACGGCAACGGCCGCGACCGTACGCAAATGACCGGGCTGGTCGAGGCACTGGTCTATTTCTAACCCTTCCATTGGGCGCCGGCGGCTGTCGGCGTCATGTCCACCCATGCCCGCAAGGGCGGAGAACTGCCATGAATAACAAGAAATGGGACTCAGCTTACGAATGGAAGGCCGTCGCGCTGCTCGCGCTGGGTTTCGGTCTGGTCGGCCTGGATCGCTTCATCATTCTGCCGCTGTTCCCAGTGATGATGCGTGATCTCAATCTCAATTATCAGGACCTCGGCAACATCTCTGCGGTGCTGGCGCTCGCCTGGGGGATTTCCTCGATGTTCATGGGGCGACTCTCCGACCGGATCGGTCGGCGCAAGGTGATCATCCCCTCGGTGATCATGTTCTCGTTGCTGGCCGGTTTGTCCGGGCTGGCCACCGGTGTCGGTGCACTGCTGCTGATCCGCGCAGTCATGGGCGTGGCCGAGGGTGCCTTCACGCCGACCTCTATCGCCGCTACTGCCGAGGCGTCGCATCCTCGTCGGCTCGGCATGAACATCGGCATCCAGCAGGCCTTTTTCCCCCTGTTGGGTCTCGGCCTGGCACCGATCGTAGCCACTCAACTGTTGCTGATCGTGCCGTCCTGGCGCTGGGTATTCGTGCTGGTGTCGGTGCCCGGATTTCTGATCGCCTGGTTGCTTTACCGTGTACTGCGCGAACCTCGCGAGACTGCGGCGACGGTGCAACAGCTAGCGGTTCCCGGGACTCGTTGGACGACGGTGCTGCGCCAACGCAATGTACTCCTCAACATCGCCTGCATGTTCTGCATGCTGACCTGCCTGTTCGTCAGCTCGGTCATGCTGCCCAACTATCTGACGGATTACCTGCATATGGGCATGCAGCAGATGGGGTTCGTCATGTCGGCCATCGGTTTCGGTGGTTTCTTCGGCATGGTGGTGATGCCTGCCCTCTCCGACCGTCTGGGGCGAAAACCTGTTGCGCTGCTTTCTTGCCTTGCCACGGGTTTGGCACTTTGGCTGATGATTCAAACGGGGGCTGAGCCAGTAAAGCTATTCCTGCTTTTGTTCGCGACCACCTTCTTTAATTTCAGCATGATCTGCATGACTGTGGGCCCGCTCACCAGCGAGTCGGTGCCTCCGGCGCTGGTCTCTACGGCTACGGGTCTGGTCGTCGGAATCGGGGAGGTATTCGGGGGCGGTGTTGCGCCGGCGTTAGCGGGTTACATTGCCCAGCACCACGGTATTGAAAATACGCTCTATCTGGCCCTGAGTGGTGCGGTGCTGGGCCTGGTCGTTGCATTGTTCCTGCGTGAAACGGCACCTCATCGCGTCATGTCGAAAACCAAAGCCAACGCGCAAGCGGCATAACCAGATCAGGTCCTTTCGCGAGCCATGCACAGCAAATGCATGCCATCGCCCGGAGCCACGAACGCCGGGCGATGTTTTTTATCTCAAACCCTCATGGCAACAACGGCAGTGGCCACAAGCCGCTGTCTCCTCGTTAAAAGGTATTGAGATACCTGAGCGTTAACTGAGTCCCTTCAGAGCGATTTTCAGCACCGCTTTCAAAATACAGGTTGGCAAACAGGGTCTGCTTGCCTTGCCTATACATCACACCCGGCCCTATGCCCACGACTTGTTCCCGAGAGTCTTTCTGCCGATGTCCGTCGATCCGGTCATCGCTGATCTGCTTGAGTTGGTAGCCGGCCACCCCTACCCGCCAGGTATCGGATACGGCATAGGAAACCGCCAGATTGCTGTGGATCGCCTCGCCCGGCTGGATGCTGCCTGCCTCTGATGCGGACACCGGATCGTTGTTGCGACTTGACCATGCATAGTGGAAACGACCACTCACTTCCAGGCGGTCAGTCAGCTCCCAGGTGAACACGTAGTGGGGGTTGAAGACCCAGACATTGCTGCCGGTGTTAATGTCCGAATTGGCACTATAGGAACCCGTCGGCAACGAAAAAACAAAATTCAGCCGCTGCCAGTAAGGCCTGCCGAGTACCGAACGCGGAGCCCACTGTAACAGCAGCGGGCTGATAACCATATCGCCTTGCCTGGTACGACTGCCGTCAGGCCCGTGGTCGATATCCAGGTCCAGATGCACGAGTGGCAATAGCACTTCCGCACCATAGTTTGCCCCCAGAACAGTGTTGGAACTGATGTAGGCAAAATGCGGAAGCACGGTCGTGCTGCGGACTTTTTGCGATCCCGGTATGGAGTGGCCTTGAGCATCGTTCGCCGAGTTGCTGCGATAGATCTGCGTGGGCAATTCGAAGAGCATCCCCGGGCCGGACACACCGTCCATGAAGCTCGCATTGCCTAATGCCAAAGGCGGTAGACTGACGCTATCGGCCTCGCTCGGTGAACAAACAAAAAACGAGCTGATACCGAGTGCCTTGATTAACCCTGCCTGCTGTCGCATTTCCTGCCTTCTTACGCTACTTGCTAAAAAATACTGAACGGATAGTCCACAATCACGCGGTACTCATCGGCGTTCGAATTGCCCCGGGTGTTACCCGGAGCCGTGTAGCCGTCACCCGTGCGGTGCGCGGCCCAACGCAGGGTCAGGTTCAACCCCTTGGCCTTGCCGTCGGGCACTGCATAACGCAGCGCGACGTCGCGCTCCCAATGGCGAGCATCCTTTCCGGAAGCGTTGTAGATGTAGCCATACCCTGTACTCGCCGGATCCACACGGGTCAGGTCGGCTTCGCCTCGGGTATAGGAAGTGCTGAACTGGACATTCGGTGCATCCAGAAACTTCAGGCTGGTCTGGTATTGAAGCTTCCAGGACTTCTCCCCCGGCGCGTTGAAGTCGGCGTACTGCTGAGAATTGCTCAAGTAGAGAAACGACCGATCATCCTGTGCGACGTAATCGAAGGGCGTGTTGCTATCGACTTTTTGCAGGCCCAGGGTCAGGCTTTGGCCAGCGCCCGACAGCGTAAGGCCGCTGCTGTAGGTGTCATTGTCGATACTACCGAGCTGACTACGGCCCTGATCGCGGGTTTTGAAATAGTGCAGATAGGGCGTCACCGTCAGCACCCGGGTTAGCTTCAGTGGCCAGCTCACTCCCGCGTAGTACTGATTCCAGATATCGCTCAACTGCCCGCCATAGAGCGTCACCGTTATGGCGCCCGGCACACTGTAAACACCCCCGAGCCAACCCATGTGCGGGCTTTCACGGTCGGCAGGCACCCCCGCCTTGTCGCTCGCGCCATAGCTGGTGACCAGATGGCTTTGACCACTCTGATTACGCAAGCGAGTGGAATCGATCCAGCCGGCATCAAGGGTCAGGTCCGGCACGCTGTAGTTTTTTAACGCTACGCCACGGAAGGTCTGAGGAAACACCCGGCTGACTCCACCGGCAATCACCGGGTTCTCAAGGTATTGATCGCCCGCCTGGAGCAGACTGTCAAAGCCCCTGAACTTCAACGCTGCGCCGGCCGCGGAAAAATCCGATTCCGGCTCTCTTTTGGTATTCACCGGAAGCAGTCCGGCACCTCCGCTGCCCCCTCCGCCATCCAGTTTGAGCCCATAAAACCCATGAACATCAACACCGACGCCGATGGGCGTATCGGTATAACCGGAGCGAAAGGACAGGTACGCACCTTGTACCCACTCACGCTGGTCAAGCCTGGCGGGCGTGTCGTGGTTATCGCGACTGAAGTAGTAGTTTCGCAACAGTCCATTGAGCGAAGATCCACTGACAAAGCCGGCCGGCACCGCCATTTCTGCCTTTTGTCGATCATTGATTCCGCTACTGAGGTTATCCCGTTGACCCAGCGAGTTATCCGCGCAGGTGTTCCCCGTGGCCAGCAACAGCCCAAGCGAAATCGGGACTCCCAGCAGTCGTTTCAACGAATCGGCCATCATCTCTGCTCTTGCTTGTTGTCGATGTTTTCGAGCAAATCTCTGGCCCGGAACATCACACGCATTACCATGGCAACCGCGGCGCGATTAGACGCTCTCCGTCAAAACCCTCTACCTCACCAAAGCGCTCCAGGTCCCAACTGTTCCACGCCTCAAGGGCCTGGCCGATTTCCTGTTTGCTGTGGGCGACGAAATTCCACCACAGCTGTATTTCTTCGGCAAAAGGTTCGCCACCCAGCAGCAAGGCACGCGCCCCCTGTGTGGATGACAACTCAATCTGATTGAGGCCGCGTCCCAGGTAGGCCAGCTCATTGCTGTCAAACGTCTGGCCGTTGATGGTGAACGTGCCCTCCAGCGGCAGGATGCCGTATTCGAACCGCGGTTCCACGGCCAGTCGAATCGAAGCGGCGCCCCGACTCGACAGATCCAGCCCCACAAGCGGCGAATAGATCCGGCTCGGGGCGGTGCGACTGGCGAAGTTCCCCGCCAGCAGAGTGATCTTCACACCGCCCTCATCCCAGGCAGGCAAGTCCGGATAGTGCTCGAACGCCGGAGCACAGTTCGCATCGCCTTCCGGTAAGGCAATCCACAACTGTGCAGCGTGAAGATGGTGCTCGTCAGGCAGCGACTCTTCGGTGTGGGTGATACCTCGCCCGGCGGTCATCAGGTTGATCTGGCCTGGGCGGATGATCTGGACGTTGCCCAGGCTATCGCGGTGCAGCACCTCACCCTTGATCATCCAGGTGAAGGTCTGCAAACCGATATGCGGATGGGGGCCGACGCGCAGGCCGGCTTTTTTTTCAAACACCGCAGGGCCGGCATGATCGAGAAAACACCAGGCGCCAATCATCCGTCGTTGCCGCGAGGGCATCAATCGGTTGACGGTGATCCCGCCACCGACTTCGGCGGAGCGCGCAGTGATTCGCTGAATCGCTTTAATGCCCTCTTCCGGCGGGCAATCCGACGACGAGGACAACTGACATTGGGACTCTTGATTGCTCATTGTTATCTCTCCTGCGGTCAAGCGGAGTCCTTGAGGATCCAGACATAAAAAGCCTCAAGCAAACGCCATCGACTGAAACAGGCCCCGACGGATCAGGGCCTGTTCAACACTTGAAAAGGCCACTGATGCTGACATGGCCTCTGGCTCGGACTTATTTGTCGGAAGTCAGTTGGGTGTAGCTGGTGATCAGGTTGCGATAGTCCGGGATGTGGTTGGAGAACAGCGTCCCCAGCCCTTCGATGTCGTTGCGCCAGTCACGGTGCAGCTCGCAGGCCAGACCGAACCAGGTCATCAATTGTGCGCCGGCAGACGACATACGGTTCCATGCGGAATCCCGGGTCAAGGCGTTGAACGTGCCGGATGCGTCGGTCACCACAAACACCTCAAAACCGGCCTCAATCGCCGACAGCGCCGGAAACGCCACGCAGACCTCGGTCACCACACCGGCGATGATCAGTTGCTTTTTGCCCGTGGCCTGGATGGCCTTGACGAAATCCTCATTGTCCCAGGCGTTGATTTGCCCTGGGCGCGCAATATAAGGCGCGTCCGGGAACAAGGCTTTCAACTCCGGCACCAGCGGACCGTTCGGGCCGGTTTCAAAGCTGGTCGTGAGAATGGTCGGCAGTTTGAAATACTTGGCCAGATCGGCCAGCGCCAACACGTTGTTCTTGAACTTGTCCGGATCAATGTCGCGTACCAACGACAGCAAACCGGTCTGATGGTCGACCAGCAACACAGCCGCTTGATCTTTATCGAGACGCTTGTAGGCAGTGGACATTTTCATTCTCCAGGTGACAACGGAAGCCCCGATGGCCTCCACTGATGAGGGTGAACTCCCCTCATGTTGGATTCAGTTACTTGCGCTGGGAGTCCAATACTTCTTGGTTGCTCACCACCGCTTGAGCCTTCATGTAGCTTTCGATCAGCAACTGATAGGCCGGGAAAATTTTGGTGTAAACCTCAGCCCACTGCTGTGCGTCGTCGCGGTTCCAGCTTTTTTGCAGCTCAGACGCGACAGCGCCGGTATCCATCGGGACCACACCTGCCTGCACCACTCGCGCGAGCGTAATTTCCTGGGCCATTTTGGTGTAGGTACCGGAAGCATCCACCACAGCGAAGACCTGATATCCGTCATATACGGCACTGATGGAAGGGAAGGCCATGCAGACGCTGGTGATGGTGCCGGCAATGATGAGTTGCTTCTTGCCCGTGGCTTTGACGGCGCCGACGAAATCCGGGTTGTCCCAGGCATTGATTTCGCCCTTGCGCGCTACGTACTGGGCGTGTGGAGCATTTTCATGAATTTCGGGGATCAGCGGGCCGTTTGGGCCTTGTGGCACGGAGGCGGTGGTGATGACCGGAATCTTGGCCAACGTCGCCATCTTGGCCAACGCTGCTGCACGCAAACGAAGTTCTGGCATCGGCATATCGCCAACTGTCTGGAACAGACCACTTTGGTGGTCGATCAGCAGCATGGCGACATTGGATGGGTCAATGACGGGTCTCTGGTTGTTGAAATTAGCCGGGGTACTCATGGGGTTCTCCTTTGAGAAAAGACGGCTTGGCCGCCGATAGACCTTCGCACTGTCAACCAATGACACTCCGAAACAATCACGGAGGAATCTGTCCAAACTGGCCGCTGTCGAAGTCAGTGATGGCCTGTTCAATTTCCGCTTTGCTATTCATGACAAACGGACCTTGACCAACGATGGGCTCATCGATGGGCTCTCCACAGAGCAGGATCAGTTTCGAGTCACTACTGGCCTCCAACACTAGCTTGACGCCAGCAGGATCAAGCAGCGCCACCTGTGCGCACCGCAAAACTGTGCTGCCATTCAGACCAACGGCCCCGGTGAGCAGGACGACTGCACAGGTAAAGCCAGCCCTTGATTGCAGGGAAACACTCTTGCCTGCGTTCAGACGTATGTCCCATACATCCATGGGTGTGAACGTCTGAGCGGGGCCTTTGCGCCCGGCGAACTCACCGGCTACCACGCGTACTTGACCTGCACCGTCAGGCAGGCTGACCTGCACGATGTCGCGATTCGAAATCGTCTGATTTCGAGGCCCGGACATCTTGTATTTCGCGGGTATATTCACCCCCAGTTGAACCAACTCCAGTGTTCCACCGGTGCTACTGAAATCCGCTGAGTGATACTTCTCATGAAGTGCCCCGCCCGCCGCTGTCATCCACTGGACATCTCCGGGGCCGATCTTGCCGCCCGCACCCGTGGAGTCCTGATGCTCCAGCTCACCCTGATAAACCATTGTCACCGTTTCGAACCCGCGCTGCGGATGCTGGCCAGTCCCTCGCCTGTGTCGCGAGGCCGGGAAATCCGTGGGCTCTGCATAATCGAGCATTAAAAACGGGCTGATATGGCGCCCCAATATGCTGTACGTGAACAATGACCGCACAGCAAAGCCATCGCCCATCCAGTGCCGCTTGGGACCGCCGTAGATACCCAGAATCTTCTTCATGGAATCATCGCCTGTGATGAAGCCAAGCACATACCTTAGTTGCCGAACTTGGATATCGGTAGTCAGCGGATTAGACTTCACAGTCTCAAAAATGGAACAGTGAAACCAACCGTGATTGATCTCAACGAACTCTTTATCTACGCCAAAGTGGTTGAGCACGGTGGTTTCGCCCCTGCTGGCCGCGCATTGGACATACCCAAGTCAACGTTGAGTCGCCGGGTCAATCAGCTGGAGAGTCGGTTGGGGGTGCGGTTGATCCAGCGCTCGACACGGCAGTTTCAGGTCACAGACATTGGCCAGGCTTACTACCGGCATTGCGTGGCGATGATGGCCGAGGCGGAATCGGCAGAGGATGTGATTGAGCAGAATCGCTCGGAACCGCGAGGTGTGATCCGCTTGAGTTGCACTACGCCATTGCTGAACTTCTGGCTCGCCCCGGTACTGGGTCGGTTCATGGCGCAGTGCCCGTCGGTCGAGCTGTACGTGAAAAGTTATAACCGTCGAGTCGACGTCATCAGCGAAGGCTACGATCTGGCCCTGAGTCTGTGTTTTCCGCCGTTGGAGGACAGCGAACTCGTAATGAAAGTGCTGGCGAAAAGTCCGCAGGTACTGGTTGCAAGTCCGGCCCTTGTTCAACTTTTTCCTGATCTCGCGTTGCCGGCGGACCTCAGCGAACTACCCAGCGTGGCCTGGGGCACGGTTCAGTCGCATTACCACTGGCAACTAAACGGACCAACGGGTGAAACGGCTCAGGTCAGTCATTTTCCGCGCCTGGTAAGCGACGATATCGCCGTGCTCAAAAGTGCGGTACTCGAAGGCGTTGGCATGGCGGTGTTGCCGCTGACAACGATCAGTCAGGAGCTGGTTGATGGCCGTCTAATTCGATTGATTGAACGGTGGCAACCCGTTGAGGGCGTCATTACGGCAGTATTCCCGTCACGCCGAGGACTACTGCCCTCAGTGCGGGCATTGATTGATTTCCTTGCGAAATCGTTCGAGGGTCATCCTGCTTGATATGTAGTGGCAGCCCGATCGCTCTCTCGCTACTTCAAAGATTATCACTCTCGCGGATCCGGGTGGGCTGCGCGGGGACGCTGGTACGCTCACCACAGGTACCGGCTTCGCTTTGAGTGGTTTTGTGCAGTCTGGCGTCGCGCTGCAGAAGTTGAAAAGGTCGTCGATCTCGAGCAGATCCTACTGAACAAACATAAAAAATCCGATGCCAGAGATCCGGTATCGGATTTTCGGGGAAACCTGCTGCGATTCGAACGCATAAGAGCATTACGACACTTTGCTGAGCTGAGCTTTTTCGTCAGTCTCACGATCCGAGTAAGCTGAAGTCTTCTCAGTTTTGTGTGCGTTCTTGATGGCCTCTGCTTTCTCGACAACATCGCGTTGAGAAGCAATGGCCTTGCTGATCACATTTTTGAACACGCCCCGTTTCGTCTCTGGGGACGCATTGCAGAAAAATTCAGCCATAGGACTGGTTTTTCCGGTCTTAGCTGCAGTCATTTCTGTCGACCTCGGTTAGGAGCTTGATGAGCTCAACCTGATCATAGGTTTCAGGAAGCATAGCGTCAATCTGCTGCACATTCGACCCCTGCTGCCTCTACAGCGCCCCCGTGCTCTACGAAAAATCCTTGAAGAAAAGGTACTGGCCGTTTAATGGCCACCCCCACCGCAACCCCCTAGCCCCTTCTAAGGAAAACAAGCCGCCATATAGGGCATTGCCCTACAGACAGCAGTTTACCCACGTGGCTTAAATTCGCTCCCCAGCAAGGACGCATCCCAACCATACACTCGCACCAAAAAGGCAGCCGAGTACGATGCGTTATCTGATCTTCATCCTGATAGCTATGATCGTTGTCATCGTTGTTGCTTCGCTGTATGGGTGGTACTGCCACCTGCGAGATGACGAAGACGACTTACATTACTAGCCTGAAAATCCCGACAAGGCTGCGACAGCGCGAAAACGCAGCGCAAAAACGGGACGGATTATTTCCAGAAAAAATAAATCCAGAAAAATACATCTATCCCTTTTCTCTACTCCATCTCTTGCGGCTCTTTACGGCTTTCTCGAATGTTCGACAAGTCGCTCGACGAAGAACTCCATATGCCCTCCAGGGGAATCCGGTAAAGGCCAAGCGTCAACCTTCAAAGCGATTTCCTGAAATGCCTGGGCGCACTTCGAGTGCGGAAATTGTTCGTAGACCGCTCGCTGCTTGCGCACCGCCCTACGCGCATATTCATCGTATGGCACCATTCCCACATACCGCAGGGAAACGTCGAGGAAGTGATCGGTGACCTTGGCCAGTTTGGCGAACAGGGCGCGACCCTCCTGAGGGCTACGCGCCATATTGACCAGCACCCGGAAGCGGACTAAGCCGTAATCACGATTGAGCAGTTTGATCAGTGCGTAGGCATCGGTGATCGAAGCCGGTTCGTCGCAGACCACCAACAGGACTTCGTGGGCCGCCCGGACGAGACTGATCACCGACGCGCCGATGCCTGCAGCCGTGTCAATGACCAGCACATCGAGACTGTCCCCGATTTCACTGAAGGCCTGGATCAGGCCTGCGTGCTGGGCCGCAGACAAATGAGCCATGCTCTGGATGCCTGAAGCCGCGGGGGCGATTCGTACCCCGCCCGGACCCTGCACAAGCACATCGGACAGCTCACAGCGACCTTCGATCAAATCGGCAAGCGTGTACTGACGGGAAAGCCCCAACAGCGTATCGATATTGGCCAAGCCAAGATCGCCATCAAGCAATACCACTCGCCTTCCAAGTTTCGCCAGCGCCAACGAAAGATTCACCGCCACAGTCGTCTTGCCGACGCCGCCCTTTGCGCCGGTCACGGCAATAACCTGCACAGAATGCACACCATCCATGTTTATTGATTCCCTTCCATGTGGAACGCTTGCGAGTAGTCGCTAACTATTACCTTATACCAATGGTAACTGATTAGTGCAGAGGCATAGCCCCTAGCCATATTACTCAACCTGCAAACCCGCAAAGCAACCATTAAATGGCAGAATCCCCTCACGCTGACCAATTCGGAGACCACAATGCTTCGCGTGTTTGAACAAAGGCTCGACCCATTTCCCCCCGACGAAGCTCCACCACCGCCTGTCGGCCTGATGCGGTTCCTGTGGGCCTGCATGCGAGGCGCCCGCGGTTATGTCCTTTTGCTTGCGCTGCTCAGTGCCAGTGTGTCGATCTACGAAGCCTGGCTGTTTTCCTTTCTTGGGCAGGTCGTGGACCTGCTCTCGACATGGCAGGCCGGTGGCGATGCGAACGGGCAGGAAAGTCGAGTGCTGTGGGGGATCGCGATTGTATTGCTCACCAGCATCGGGCTGGTGGCGCTGCGCACCATGGTGCAGCACCAGATATTGGCGATCAATCTGCCGCTACGCCTGCGCTGGGACTTCCATCGGCTGATGCTGCGTCAAAGCCTCTCATTCTTTTCCGATGAATTCTCAGGCCGGGTCACGACCAAGGTGATGCAGACGGCATTGGCCGTGCGCGAAGTCCTGTTCACCCTCATCGAAATCGCCCCCGGCATCGGCGTTTACTTCATTGCGATCATCGCACTGGCCGGCGGCTTCGCCCTGAAACTCATGCTGCCTTTTATTGCCTGGGTCGCGTTGTTCGGGCTGGCCATGCTGTACTTCGTGCCTCGCCTGGGGCAAGTCGGGCAGGAACAGGCCCATGCGCGATCGTCAATGACGGGGCGTATTTCCGACGCCTACACCAATATCACCACAGTGAAACTGTTCTCCCACTCCAATCGTGAAGCGCATTTTGCGCGCGCGGCGATGGAGGATTTCAAGCAAACCGGCTTTCGCCAGATGCGCCTGGTCAGCCAGTTCGAGATCGTCAACCAGGCGTTGGTGGTGGCGTTGATCATGGCAGCAGGCGGCTATGCCCTGTGGCTATGGCACCAGGGTGAGGTCGGTGCAGGTGCCGTGGCGGCAATCACGGCCATGGCGTTGCGTATCAATGGCATGTCGCACTGGATCATGTGGCAAATGACTTCGCTGTTCGAAAACATCGGCACCGTGCAGGATGGCATGGCCACCCTGACCCGGGGCCCCAAGGTGCAGGACGCGCCGAACGCCAGCGTGCTGGTGCCCTCTGGCGGCGCGGTAACCTTTGACAAGGTGAGCTTCAACTACAACGGTGAACGCCAGGTGCTCGACGGCTTGAGCCTGAACATCCGCCCAGGCGAAAAGATCGGCCTGGTGGGTCGTTCTGGTGCGGGCAAATCGACGCTGATCAACCTGCTGCTGCGTTTCTATGACGTAGACAGCGGCGAGATTCGCATCGACGGGCAAAACATCGCCCAGGTGACCCAGGACAGTCTGCGCAGCGCCATCGGCATGGTCACTCAGGACACATCCCTGTTGCACCGCTCCATTCGCGACAACATCGCCTACGGTCGACCGGACGCCACCGACGCGCAGGTCCGCAGCGCCGCGGCCAATGCCCAGGCCGACGGTTTCATCAGCCAACTGAGCGATCGGCAAGGCCATAGCGGCTATGACACCCTGGTGGGCGAGCGCGGCATCAAGCTCTCGGGCGGCCAGCGCCAACGCATCGCCATCGCCCGGGTGATGCTCAAGAACGCTCCGATCCTGTTACTCGACGAGGCCACCAGCGCCCTGGACTCCGAAGTCGAAGTCGCCATCCAGGAAAGCCTCGATGAAATGATGCAGGGCAAGACCGTCATCGCCATCGCCCATCGGCTGTCGACGATTGCAGCCATGGATCGGCTGATTGTCATGGATGAGGGACGCATCATCGAACAAGGCACCCACGCTCAACTGCTGGAAAGAAACGGCACCTACGCGCGGCTCTGGCAGCATCAGAGTGGTGGTTTTCTGGGTGAGGACCAGGGGATGGCCGAGGCGATGGATCAGGCGTGAGCGTGAACGCCTCCTGAGCAATCGCTATCCCAAACGCAGGGGAAATCCCCCCGAACATGGGTTGTGAAACCCGCTTGGTGCCTGGCGTTTTTCCTGGCGAAATGATTGCAAGGCGCACCACCAAGCGCGGCGTTGCACAGGTGTTGGGCATGTCATCCGGACAAATCATTGGCATGGATAGTGCTGCTCCTGCAGGGCTTGGTTGAGTGGTTGAAGTTGCTGGAACTTCCACAGCATACCCAGGAGTACGCCCTATGCCGGCAATCGACGTATTGCATAAACGCTTTCACCGTAGAACGGCTGACGCGATTGCACCCACTCGACAATTCAATCTCCTGCGCTGGTTTTCGATCGCCAGTTTCCTGCTCATCAGCGTCATAGCGTTTGGGTTGGGTTCTTTTTCGACAAACTTCCTGGTCGCGGAAAGTCTTGAACGCGATGCCCTGATGTCGGCGCAGTTCATCCAGACCATTGCAAAAGGCGAGATACGTCATCGCGGGCTGGCGGCCATGCAGATCGAGGAAGGCCGGCCATTCGTTCAACATGAGAGGACGTCACAAGAAACCAGGCAGAGCAGCCAGGCTGTCAGCTCCGAGCTCGTGGATTATCTATCGCGTCTGCCAAACTCGCTCCTGATCTCCATTTACTCTCCCCTTGGAACCGTCATCTGGTCCACCAACCCGAAGTTGGTTGGGCAAGTATTCTTGAATGACGAGCTGGAAGAGGCATTCAACTCTAAAGAACGTATATCCACTCGATACAGTAAGGTTGATGCAGGCCGCAGCGAGCAGAAATTCCTGCACCCGCCGAAAAAGTTCTTCATCGAGAGTTACATCCCTCTCGCCGATGGCCAGGGCAACATTCTGGCGGTGGTTGAAATTTACCGGGAGCCCTTCGACCTGATTGAACGCCTCAATCGCGGGCACTGGATAATCTGGCTGACCACGATGGGCGGCCTGCTGCTTTATTTCGCGATTTACCGGATTGCTCGACGAACCTCGGTTCAATTGGCCTCGCAAGAGGAACAAGTCGTTGCCAACAAGACCTACGTTGGCTTGGGTGAAATGTCCACCGCCGTCGCCCACAGCCTTCGTAATCCACTGGCCTGCATCCGTTCCAGCGCAGAGTTGGCGAAAGACATGGAAGGCCAGCCTGCAAAGAAGCAGATCGAAGACATTGTCGGCCAGGTGGATCGGATGTCGCGCTGGGTGCAGGAATTACTGCTGTGCCTGGGCCCGATCCGCGGCGAGGCAGAACGGGTGGATCCGATGCCGATGCTACAGGCCACACTCGACAGTTTCAGCGCACAACTGCGTCATGCAAAAATCCAGGTCGAGTTCAAGAATGAGCCCTCGCCCTGGATAATCAGTCATCCGCTTTTGCTTTCGCAGATTTTCAATAGCGTCATTGCCAATGCCATAGAAGCGATGCCGACAGCAGGAAAACTGACCATCCAGACGAGCGTGGATGAAGCCCGACAGTGGCTGAACCTCACCATTGGCGACACCGGGGGTGGCTCTGCACGACAACAGCAAATGATGGCCTACAAGTCTTTCTACACCACCCGACACGGCAGGCTGGGTATAGGGTTCATCATGGTCAAGCAGATCATGGAAAGCTTCGGCGGCGAAGCGAGTCTGACCATCCAGGAAAAACAGGGCACATCCGTGCACTTGAGGTTCAGGGTTCTGGACAGGAGAACGCTCTGCTGAAGCGTTGTCCCTAGCTCCCGTCAACGCTTGCAATGCTCGGGGACCATGACGTCTTGAGCTGCGCGCGTGGTCATCGAGGACAACTCGTTGACGTTATTGGCCGTGAAGACCTTGCCGCCAGTCAGCTGCGCCAGGCAGTTACCCGCGCCGGTGCCGAGAATGTCGATCACATTGATCTTCAAGTGGGGTTTGCTGCGGGCCAGGGCGCGTGCCACGGTACAAGGGTCGCGGCCGCAGCTTTCGACGCCATCGGAGACGACCAGCATCACCGACTCACGATTGACGCCATCGAGCATCTGCCCGGCCTTGGCGATGCCATCCGCCAGAGGCGTGCTCTTGACGGGTTGAATGGCCGCAATGCGCGACAGCAAATTGCCGCGCTGCCCCGGGGAGAAGTAACCCACGCTCGTGGCCTGTGGGCAGTCCTCGACCAGCACCAGGCCGACATTGATGTCACTGGACAGTTGCCGCACGACGGCGCTGGTGGCCTGCTTGGCTGCCGTGATGCGCTTGGGCTCACGCACCACATACTCCCGGGCCCTGGTGTCTGACGTCCCGGTCATCATCCGGGCGAACCTGTCCATCTTCTCCTCCATACCGGCTCTTTCGAGATCTTCATCGGTGGCCAGCAGGCTGATGTCCATCGACCCGGATGCATCGAAGACAATCAACAATTCCGGGGCCAGTTCCTTGGGGCGTTGATCCGGACAGAGATTCTTGGCATTGGTGATCATCTGCTCTTTGCAGTGACGCTGGAGCTGCTCGGTAACCCGGGTCTTCAGGGCCGGGTTGCTCTTGAGCAGCGGCTCCTGGGTCAACATGCCCTGCAAGGTGGTGCAGTTGCTGCCGGCCGCATCAACACGCTTGGCCAGTGCCTCGACTGGATCAGGTTTAGGCGGTGGTACTGGCTTGGGTGGCGGTGGCGGCGGTGCTGGCGGCGGCGCAGGCTTGGGCTCCGGTTGAGGCTCAGGCACCGGTTGAGGCGCAGGCGCAGGCTCAGGCTCAGGCTCAGGTTCAGGTTTAGCCACTGGTTCAGGTTCTGGTTCAGGCGCCGGTGGCACTTGCCTGGGCTCCTCGACTTGAGGAGGCACCACGGGCGGCGGCACTTCCACCGGCTTCTCGCGGCAGAACAGCCACCACCAGAGCGCTGCCAGGAGCGCGAGCAAAAGCAGCAGCAATAATGCCCAGAGCCACCAACGACGGGGCGGCCGCCCCTCAACCGCGGCGCTCTCCTGCGCGCCCGCACCCTCTACAGCCGCGACGGACCGCCCTGGGATGATCGCTGGCGGTGGCTGTCCACCGCCCCAGAAGGTCAGCACCGGTTGCCCGTTCAGGCTGAAGAGGTTGCTGTCGGCCGGGTAGCGAGCGGCCTGGCGCAACAGGCTTGCCTGCCGCTGGCCATCTGCGCCCTGCCCTTCGAGCTGCGTTGCCAGACGCTCCACCGCTGCAAGACGTTCACCGAGCAGATGGCGAACCTCGGCCGCCTCCCTGGCCGGCAACTGGGTGAAAGGCAAAGGCTGCCCACCCAGGTCGCTGTACCACTCGATGACGTCCCCTTCAACCGCTTTGGGTTTGGCAAACAGGGTCGCCGTGCTCGGCGGCAAGTGGCGTTTCAGAATGCCGATCAGTTCCTCGTGGCCGGCCAGTACATCGGCGGCACTCTGGTTTTGTGTGGACTGACGAGCGATTCGTTTCATGTTCGAGTGATTCCTGCCTTGGCTTCAGGGTACTCAACGCAATCCCAGGCCGCTTTCCAGATCGGCCACGTTGTCGCGCAAACGCTGCAACTCATACTGCTTCTGCATCACGGCTTTTTCGTCAGAGTCGTTGACCTTGGCCATGTCCTTTTCCAGTTGGCTGATCTGCGCCTGGACGCGCTGGTTGCCCTTGGACTTCTCGTTGAGCCTGGCGAGCAAGGCTTTCAGCGAGCGGTTCAGCTCGTCGTTGGCCCGTTGCTGCTGGCCAAGCTCGCTGCTGACGCTGGCGCGCTCTTTTTCGATGGCCGCGTAAACGTTGCGGAACAACCGATTGGCCTCCTGTTCATCGAGCAGAACCTTCTCTTTCTCGGTGACTCGCTGTGCATAGACGCCTTGCACGTTGCAACCGAACTTGGTGTTGAAGCTGGCGTCTGCATTGTTCGGGTCACAATCGGCAGCAGTGACCGCGCACCCACCCAGGCCGATCAGGCCGGAAGCCAGCGTGCAACGAATGAGTGCGTGCATGGCTCGATCCTCAGCCCAATCGAATGGAGGAACGCTGCCGGGACAGCTGGTCGATTTCGTTCTGCAAGGCAGTAATCTGCTGCTGCATGTTGTTGATTTCCGCGTTCAGGGCATCCATTCGTGCACCCGAGCCATGCTGGGAAACCGCCACCTTCTGCCACTCCTGGTGCTTGGCCTGGGCATTGGCCAGTTTGTCCTTGAGGAAGGCGGTGTTGGAATCGATTTCGGCCAGCTGTTGCTGGGCTCTGCTGCGCTGCTGCTGATTGGCTGTGTTGGCCTTTTTTATCTGGGCAATCTTTTGCTTGTCGTCGTTGATCACGCTGCGGGCAGATTGCGTGAGGGCGCGCAACTCCTGGTTGTCCTTGCGTACGTCGGCGGTCATGGCATCCAGACGCTGTTCGTCATTGGCGTATCGGGTGCGAAGGTAATCCAGATAGTAATTGGCGCCCATGCCGACGCCGCACATGACAGCGGCCGAGATCAGCATGCATTGGGTCTGGTTGCTCGGGTTGCCCAACATGCAACCGAGGATTCCGACCCCTGCCCCCCCCGCGCAAGCCTGCCACCCCGAGGTGCTGAAGAATTCCGCTGAGCGGCTGTTGGCTATGCGCGGATCCACCGGTGCCTGGCTATCGGAATACATCGACCCCGAACCCTGGCAGCCCGCCAGGTTCAGGAAGCAAACCAGCAGGAGGCCTGTCAGAACGCGTTGACGAGTGGGTGCCGGGTTCATGTTTTTGCTCCTTCGGTCGGGATGGATTTGCACTTCTCGAGCCAGAGACTGCGGGCGACCTTGCCACTCTGCATGTAGCCTTGCAGGTGGTTCCAGTAGGTGTCGAGGTAAGTGCGCAGGTTGTTCTTGCCGCGCGCGGCCATTTGCTGGGCCACCACACCCACCTGCGGCTCTACCGTCGCCTGACTGTAGTTGAGGGCACCGTTGACGACCGTATCGGCGTAGTAGTTTTGCAGGAAGTCGAGCACTTTACCCTGCTCATCAAGCCGCTTGCGACGGGTAGGACAGGTCGACTTGTCCAGGGTGCTCTGCGCTGCGCAAGTCATCTTGAAGAGCTTCTCGTTCAAGTCGAGAAGCTCTGCATCATCCTTCATCTTGGTGCAAAGAAATGTCCCCAGTTGCAGCTCCGAACGGATCGCGTGGTCGCGCTGCTCGTCACGTGCCAGGGTGTTGGCGCGCAGATCACTGCGCAGCTGTTCCAGCTGCAACTTGAGCGCATTGTCTTCGACGCCGGCGGCGATGCTGGTGATCTCCTTGACCGGATCCTTGCTGGCCGACTGCTGCCCCTCGGAACTGGCGGTTTCAGGCCGGACACCCAGGGTTTTCCAATCGCTTTCTATCTGTTTGACCCGTTCGAGTGAAGTCAGCGTGGGGGCCACCAGGGCGAGGCGAAAACCACTGGTCTTGAAGCGACTCTGCTCACTGCCAGTATTGCTGTAATACGGCTGCTCATGGCGCATCGACGTGCGCAGATCCGCCTGGGGCGTCAGGTAGCTGCCGCCGCGCAGAATGAAGCCGCCGGCCTGGCCGTGCTGGCGGTTCAGCTTGTTCAGGTGAAAAGGTTCGAAGGTCATTTCCTCGACGTTGCCGAGCATGTCGTGCAACCCGACCGGGTTGGGCTTGAGCAGGCCACCGAGCTGGAGCTTGCCATTGGCCGATTGTGATCCGGCGAACCAGGCATAAGCGTTCAACCCCTCTGGCGTGGGAAAGCGCATGTCACGGAACTCGGCCGCCGACACGGCAATGCCGCCGCGCGCGGCAAACTCCCATTCGACTTCCGTTGGCAGACGCAGGAAGCCGGCGACGTCATCTTCCTTGGGCAAGGCCTTCGCAGCGTTCTTGCGTAACCACAGCGTGTACTTGTCGGCGAAATGGGTGGCATCGAACCAGCTCACCCCCGTCTGCGGCAGGCGCAACATGAGCGCAGGTACCGGGCAATTATCGCCCATCACGGCCTGGTACTGCAGTTGGCTCAGCTCATACTTGGCCAGCAGGTAATAACGGGTCGACTTCGCGGTATTGTCGGTGAAACTGCCGGCAATCTGGGTGGGTCGGGCCTGCTCCAGGTAGCCCCACTCGTCACTGTCCTGCCCCAGCGTGATGGAGTAGTCGTCCAGCGGCCCTTTTGCCGCCGGCACGTTGATTTTGCGAAAGACCATGGACCCGTCGCACGGCATGGGCAGGACCACGTCCTGTTCCTGCGGCATGGGGTTGAAGTACTCGGCCTCCCAGGCCGCCTGCGCGTCCAGGCTGCCCAAGGCCAGCAGGCAACCCAGCGCAGCGAGCCAATAACGCTCAAATGTCGCGCAGACTTTCGGACGGTTGGATCTGTATCGCACGAAGCACTCCTATGCCCGCGACAAGCACCGCGAGCAGCAAGGCACTGACAAAAGCCAGCAGCACATGAATATTTTCCAATCGGCAGGCGAACTCATCCTTTGCCATATCGACTCCCAGCGCGTGGTTGAATACCGCGCTTCCCGCCAGGTAGGCGCCATAGCCCAAAATGAAGGCCAGGCATGTCAGCAGCGCAGCCTGGATCATCACAAAAGCGCCCACCCCTGCCCGGCGAAAGCCCAGCAGTCGCAACAACGCCAGGCCCTTGCGCTTGCGGTCGATGTTGGCCAGGAAGGCGCCGGCCAGCGACGCCGTGCACCCCATGACCGCTGTCCATGCGATGACGGAGAAGATCAGGCCCAGCACCCGGGTAATGGCCTTGACCGATTCGATTTCATGAACGCTGTTTTTGCTCTCGATATTGCGCTGCTGCAACCATTGGGCGATACCGGCGACCTCGTCCAGCCCCTTGGCATAGATCCGTGCACTGGAGTAGAACTCACGGGGCAACGCCGGCCCGTTGCCCGTCTCCAGGCCAAACAACGGCGACAGGTCGCCATCACGAAGGCTCTCGATAGCTTCGAGCAGTTCCAGGGTGACCAGTACCCCAGGCCGCGGGAAAGCCCCTTCGGCGAGGATGCCGCTGACGTTCACTTCCAGTTGCCCGGTTTCCTCTTGGTCATGGAGCTTTCGCTGCACGAGCAGGTGAATGCGCTCGCCGGTGCCGACCCCGAGTTTGCGCGCCGCGCTGGCACTCAGCACGACCTGGTCGAAGGCCTGGGGCGCTGCCAGTTCGCCCAACAGGGGATCGCCGTTGGCGCTGGGAATCACCTCTGCGCCCGAAACGAAATGCACAGGGTCAAGGAAAAGGTCGGCCACGGTATTCAGCGAGCGGGTCAGCGGCAGGTTGAAGCCGACCCCCGGTAGCCCATTCAGTTGTTGGAACCACTGCCGATCAAGCTTGTAGTTGCCGAGCACTTGAACTTGCAGGTTGCTCGGGTCGCGGAGCAACTTGTCACGCAGTTGCGTCACTACCCCGTATTTGAGCCCGAACAGCAGCAGCAACGGCGCGATCACGGCCACGAGGGAGGCGACGATGCACAGGGAAACATTGCGGTCGTGCCAAAGATCACGCGCCGCCAGCTCCAGCAGCAGCCGCCGTCGGCCGCGTGTTTCAGGCGCTCTCATGGAACACCGTGCCAGCACAGTCGGCGTCGGTAGTCGGACGGCCGACGATATTTCGTACGCCACAGTCGCGCACCAGGTCCCAATCGTGGGTCACCAATAACGCGGCTATCTGGAAGCGCTGGACAAGCTCGAGAATCAACTCGAACAGCTTGCGCGCCTGGATCGGGTCGAGTGCTGCCGTGGGCTCATCGGCCAGCAGCAACGCCGGTTGGTGGGCGATGGCGCGCACGAACGACACGCGCTGCCGCTCGCCTATGGACAGCTGGGCCGGCCACTTTCGCAACAAATGGCTCAATCCAAGGCGTTCAATGGCGGTCTCGACCAATTCGCTTTCGCGCGGCAGCCCAAGCATGCGCCGCGGCAGGTCGATGTTCTGCCGCACACGCAGAAACGGTAACAGCCCTCCGGTCTGGAGCACAAAGCCCAGGCGTTGGGCGCGAATGTCGGCCAGGAGACCATGGCGATCCTCGCGCAACAACCGGGCGATATCCAGTGGCTGTTCGGTGGCCAGACGATAGGTGCCGAGCCGCTCAGGGCGCAGGACCAGGCCAATCATCTCCAGCAAGGTGCTCTTGCCACTGCCGCTGGCACCCGTGATCGCTGCGATCTCGCCCCTGTGCAAGGCCAGCCGCGGCAAGCTGATCATCAGGCTGTCGGCGCCCACGCCACGCTTGATACCCAGGTCCTCGATCAGCAGCATGGTCTCGCTCCATTCAGGGCAGCGCGTCCAGCGGCACCGGGTAGACGTGCTCGCTGGGGTCGCTGCCTTCTGCCAGTGACACCCAGCGATCAACATCCGCGTTATAGCGCTGGTAGAGCTTG
Organism: Pseudomonas sp. PLMAX; assembly: GCF_046042685.1. NCBI lineage: Bacteria > Pseudomonadati > Pseudomonadota > Gammaproteobacteria > Pseudomonadales > Pseudomonadaceae > Pseudomonas > Pseudomonas sp. PLMAX. The sequence goes on from NZ_CP064949.1 coordinate 4,338,350, forward strand.
AGTTTGGTGTTCAGGCGCCGGATGAGTTCCTGTTGCTGCGTACCGGTCATGCGCTTCCACTCATCTTCATCCAGGCTCAGCACCTCGCTCGGATAGGGCACCCCGTCCAGGTATTCCCCCATCAGGCCCAACTGGCCGAGCGTTGGCGAATCGCCCTTGGCCAATTGGTTGGGGTCACGCCCCATGGTCGCGGCCACTGAACGCAAGCGGTCGAACATATCGGCCGGCGAGATCAGCCCCTCGTTGGCCGCATCGGCAATACGGCGGACCACGTCACTCAAATCGCTGAGCTGGGCCTTGGTCAGCAGGACGCGAACCTCCGTGGTCGGCACCTGCTGCTCAAGGAGATCGCGATCACTGATCCAGGCCTGGAATACCGGAGGCACGCTTGCCCCCGTTTTCTCGCCCAGGTAGGCCAGGCGCATGGCATGTCCCAGCAATGCGGCGTCGGCCAGCATGCTGTCATCGGCTGGCTGGCCCGCGACCGCTTTGGTGGGCACCGGCGTTGCCTTGCCGTAATCGGCATCCGCGCCCAGGGCACTGCCGGCGGCCATGTCGCCACGGTAGGCGGCCTTGACCTGATCGGTGATAGCACTCGCCAGGTCGTCGATCCTGGCACCGAAATGGCTGACATCGCCGGCGTCGACGGGGTAGTAGAGGGGTTTATTGAGGTAGGGGTTGAGTGCCAGATCAGTGTATTGGGCCTGGGCGGAGTCGTGATTCTTGACCCCACTCGGGGTTTTCAGGTGCAGCGTGTAAATGGCCACCCCTCTATGTTTGGCTTCCAGGCGCACCTGGTCGGCGTCGAGCCCGGTGCCCGATAACTCGTCGCCCCCGGAAAGCGCCCCCGCGTCGCTGATAAGGACGATATAGCGGGCGCCGAACTCGTTCCAGGCGACCTGGTCCAGGGCCTGCATCACACCTGCATAGGCATCTTCGTCGAACCGGCTGCTGGAAACCCTGGCCGGTTTCAACGCCGCGACCCTGCCGAGAAAATCGCTGCCGCCCTTCACGGTTGAAGGGTCGACATACATTTTGCTGACATACTCAAGGCCCGGCACCGCCTTGATACTGGAGCGGTAGGCAACCAGGCCGAACTTGACTCGATCGAGCAGTTGCTCCTGTTCAACGCGTTGGTAGATCTTCGTCACCGCTTCCCGGGTGCGATCGATGTAAGGGCCCATCGATTTGGTCGAGTCGATGACAAAGACCACTGCGGCAGAAAAGCCTTTGAGCATATTGGCTTCGTTCTTCGCGTCGGGCTTCTCGGCATCTTGTGCTTTTGCCGGAGCACTGACCGAGGCGATGTTCAGCACCCGTAGCCTGTAGCCCTTCTTCGTCATGACTTCCTGCGCCTCGATCACCGGCAACAGATAGAAGTTTTTCGCCGGATCGACGTAGTAGTCAGGCTCGCGGGCGATCACCTTGGGATCGCGTCCCGAGCTTTTCATGTTGGCGCGAATGGGCTTGAGCAATGCGCTCGCGTCCGCCGCGGTAACCATCTGATCGAGGGTTTTGCGCTCGCGAAAAAACAGCAGGGGTTCTCGATCGGCCGGGTTGGTCAGGACCAGGGTCATCTGCATCTTCCATTCGACCGAACAGGCCTTGTCGATCCAGCCGATACTCTTGCCGAGGCTGTCGGGGCCGACCCGCAGCCATTGCTTGTCACGCTGATAAACGTAGAACCGGGTAAAGGTGGGGACAGCCTTCCCCGTGCTCGCGCCGGTGCTCTCGCGCAGCTGGCAACCGGGCGTGGTCAGCACGCGCTGGTAGAGCGTTTTCTTGCCTTCCTGCAGCAGGGGTTTTTCCTCGGCGGCCAACGGGGTGGCGAAAGCGCCCATCAGCAGCAACCCAAGCCAGGCCAACCCATGCAGGCACGTACTCGTTCTGGTGTGTTCCATCATTTTTTTCGCAACTCTTCCAGACGCTGTTTGACTTCGAGGTTCTTACCATCCCTGGACTCCACGATCTCGTACCAGTAGGCCGCGGTTTCCGCATCGGCTTCCTTGATGCAACCGCCGGGGGTGAATGTTTTCGGATCGAGCTCGCGCGCATAAGCCAACGCGACGTCGGCATCGCCGGCCTGGCCCTGATAGGCATACAACCGCGTGGCCAATTCACAGCGGCCGGCTTCTTTGGCGCGGGCAATGACCTCCAGCACTTGTTCACTGCTCGGTTTGGTTTTCAGGCAGGCCTGGATGAACGCCATGTCATCGCTGCTTTGCTTGAGGACCTCGCTACTGCACTGGGCCAGATGTTCTGGAGCCTGCGTCGCAGTGAAAGGCCAATAGAAGTACCCGACCAATACGGCCGCAAACACTCCGCAAGCAGCAAGCACTGCCCATGGCCACCAAGGCCTGGGTGGCTTGGGCTCTTCGCGCGGTTCGTCCCGTAGCGCAATAATCTCTTCCGGCTCCTGATCGTCCTTGAGCGGAACCTTCTCGGGCAGGTGAATGACAGGCTTGTCCCGACTCTCCCCACCTTGAGGGTTTCCAGCGGCGAGCGAAGAAAGGATGGTTCCGGAGATACGCAGTACGCCCTTGTCGCTGACGACACCATCGCGCAACTGCACCTCGTAGGTCATCCGGTGATCAAGCAACAAGGGATCGACCAGCCAGGGCCCTACTTCACCGGTCAGCGTATCCTTGGCAAACGCCAGCCCCTGGAGGGCATGCCAGACAGGGGTACTGCTCCACGTCCCATCGGAGTCAAGGTAACGACCATCCTGGCTGCGCCGGACAGTGACCTCCAAAGCGGTCTCGCCGCCCTTCCAGCCAGGCACGCTCAACTCGCCCCGGCCGGGTTGTCCGCTGGCTGCGGCCTTGAGCGTGATGATCATGGCTAGACCGCCCTGGCCGCTGCGAAGGTCGCGATGATCCGCCCCAGTGACTCGTTCTGCTGCGGCGTGATCTCCCTCCCTGCGCTATGACCGGCGTTGTCCGTAGCGATGGTGGCCAGTGCCACCAGCCAATCACCCACATAGCCGCGGGTATGCTCCAACGGTTGGGGCAGCAACTTCGGCAACTGGCCCGCAGCGATTCTCTCGGGCGGCTGGAACAGTTTTGCCCCCGGGTTCGCGCGGCTCTGCGGTCGTTGTTCCAGTTCCATATCGATAAAGCCCAGCCAACCGATGAAGTCCGCCAGGATCATTTTTGCCGTCAGCACCTGACGACTGACCAGCTGTTCGCGCTTGCTGCCCACCTGTTCGGTGCGCACGATGGCTTGCAGCAGACGCTGCTGCAGGTTGAGGCGAGTCGCACCCGTGATGATTTCATCCACCAGGGCTTCGATCGCAGGCTTGGCCAATCCCAGGTAGGTCATCAGGCGCACGTCCTCGGGAATGTGGCGCAGATGACCGATCCACTCACGCAAGACCGCCTGGGCGAAACGCGAGTCGCTGCCACTGGAGCGCACAACCGTGTCAGCCGGTGCCGCCGGCACTTGCGGTTCATCGAAGAGGTCGAAGCCATCGTCGCCGCCCAGGTCGGCGCCCAGTTTTACCGCGCTGCCAACACCCTCGGCGGCGGGTACGCCGGGATCCTCCTCACCCGCCCGCAGGTACAGGCCACGCAGTTTGTCATCCGCCAGTTGCATGCGCTGGAGCAGCTCGCCCAGAAGTGCCCGACGCGGCCATATAGCCTCGGAAATCTGTTTGGCGATGCCACGTTTTTTCTCCAGCTCACCCGCGCCTTCAGCCTGGTACCAGCGCCCCAGGCGCGTCTCCAGCTGGTGCAGTACGTCGTCCATTTGCTCGCGGATGCGCACCAGCTTCGTTTCGCGCAGCGCTACCAGTCGCAGGTAGGCGCTGATGCGCCCAATGCCTCCATCGTTCAAGGCCAGCATGGCATCCCAGGCGACGCCGGCATCACGCACATGCTGACGCACCGTCTGGTCTTCACTGAAGGTTTGCCGCATCAATTTCAAGTGATCATCCAACGCACCGTTGATGCCGACTTCCTGCCCGTCCTTCAGGTCAAGAAAGGCCACTTTCATCCGCGGCTTGCGCACCAGAAAGGTATTGTCGAACGCATTCCCGGCCGCCCACTCCTGAAGCCAGGCGTACTGGCCAAAGCGCTCCAGCATGGTCATTTTCATCATGCCGCCACTGCCCCAGCCAATGCGCAGCAGATCCTCGCCTGTGTCCAGGTCATTGGCGATGCGTATGTCGAACATGGTGATGGCCCAGAGCAGACCGTTCTTGCGCCGGGCACGCTCTTGCGGTGTTGCACCCTGGGTCTTGTCGATCCATCTGCTGAGCACCGGACCGACGCTGGTGACATCCGACTGTTTGTTTGAGGGCGTGCATACGACCAGCACGTTCATTTCCTGGCTGTCCGTATAACGCTCGAACAGATAGGCCACCTTGCCACGCAAAATCAATTGGGCTACCGGGCTGGCTTTATCACGGCCCAATGCGCGTCGCACATCGTCGAGGGATTCAATGTTGAGGCGACCGCGATAGCCGGGGAAATCGAGCAGGTCGACCTCCTCGAACAACGGCTCGCTGGTGGGCTCGGCCAGCGGGAAAACCATCTCTGCGGTCAGTGTCGCCAGTTGCGCCAATGACAGTTCGACTTCTGCGTGCAACACGCCATCGCGCCATGGGCGGACTTTGATTCGCAAGTCGGTGGGTGTACCGAGGCGCTCCAGCATGTCCACGTTCATGATGCTGTCGGCCTGGGACAACCCGCCCTGCGCTGTAGGGCGCACCAAGGCTTCAGCGGGCGCATAGACCCGATCCGGGTTGCCCAGACTGGCTAACGCCCGGGCGAATTCCAGGTAAGCCGCACTCAACTCGGCCAGCTCACCCCAGAAAATCGCGAACAACCTGACGCGATCCTCGACTCGCAGATAGGGTGCAAGCTCCACCGCCACGGGCCAGTAGTAGCCATTGAGTACGGCGAGGGAGCCAGGAAAACTGCTATGCAGATAGTCCCACAACGAGACGACGTCGTCCTCGCTCATACCAGGCACCACCCGCTCCTGGCGTCGCTTGCCCAACTCCTTGAGCAACTGCAATACGGCCGTTTCGTTGATGCGGTACTGCACCTTTTCCGTGTCGAAATCATTGAAGTAAGCGTTGGCCAGGACCTTGGCCAGCTCGACCTCGGCGAACAGCTTGAGCTCCAGCGGGAAGTCGTCCGGGCCCGGTTTGGCCGTGCGACTGAAGCGGGTCACCAGCCCCGTCGCTTCCTTGCCGGAGCCGGGTGGGTTGACATGTGTGAGGAAGTCCAGCCGTTGGCCGCCCAGGTCGGTCTCCAGCATGCCATTGGTACCCGCAGCCAGGGTCGAGATCAGGTAGGACTTGCCCGCTTGCGACAGGCCAAAAAAACCCACCGTCATGGGGCGCTCAGAGGCCGCGCCCAGGCTCGTTGCGCTGTTGCGTATCCGGCGCAGGCTCAGGATCAGATCGTCGGCCTCGTTGTCCAGCCTCGGGGCACTACGGCGTACTTCGCTGATCCAGTTGATCGCGTCACCGGCGCCGGCGTGGATTGCAGCCCAATCCCGGGCCAGGTGTTGGGGTGAGATACGAGTGGTCATTTGCGGTACACACTCCCACTGTCGAGCCAATATTGGGATTCGCCCAACCCCGCATCAGACAGGGTATTGAGCTTCAGGCGCAGGTGACTGCGACTGATCGCGCCCTGGGTCGACTCGGCGCCGACGAACTCGAAACTCTCGCTGCCTTCGGCCGGGTTACGTGACCGGGTGATGCCCAGGCGCACTTTGAGCACCAGCCCCTTGGCAGCCACGTCCTCGCGCAAACGTGGGTTATCGATGCTGAGTATGTACAGCGGCGCAGCCGACCAGCGTTCACTGTCGAGCTGGCGAAAGCCCAGGCGCATGGTGCCGCGCATGTCAAAGGCGGTATCGGGGAGACTGTAGTCCGGATCGTCCAGGTTGATCCCGGACAAATAGATGTTGCTGTCCTTGATGACGTTGTTGTTGTCGATCAACCCCAGGTACTTGAGCGTCGAGTACGGTTTGAAGGCCGCCGCCCGGAAAAAGAAATTAGGCAGCCGCATGCCGCGACTCAACAGGCAGAGCATGGCGCCCACCGCCGCGGTGGTCTTGGGATCGTCGATACAGTCCTGTTTGTTGAACGGATACCAGCCACCGGTTCGGTACTGGTTCAATGGCAGGATGCGGCCCGGCGGCAGCGGCAGCAGCTTGCGAAACAGCGCCTGGATGCCTGGCAATCGCGACGGACGTCCCGTCAGCAGGAGAACATCGCAAGGGTAGCTATAGACGATTTCGCAGAGTGCCTGGATGCTCTTGCCGATGTTCATCCGGTCGCCGATGAAAGCTTCATGGATACGCCTCAAGCTGACATTGAGCGGGATTTGCAGCAGGTCGAAGCCCCCCGCCCCGTTACCCAGCTGCCGGCGCACCGCCGCACTGAAATAATCCAGCACATCCGCGGTGGGTTGCTCGTTGCCAAGCAGCTCGCCGAACGTAGCGCTGACCAGACTGCTCGGCTCCAGCGGGTCATAGTGTTCATAGGCCTTGAGCAGACACAAGCCGATGGGGCTGAACACTTGCAGGGTCAACTGCTGGCGCAAGACGGCTTCCTGTACGGTCAGCGGTTCACTGCCGATCAGCTTGGAAAGGAGCGGTTCGGGCTTCTCGACCCCGGCCTTGAGCAAGGCGTCGTTCACCGCAGGCAGCACGAACAGGCGGATCACGTCCAGCAGGATGTCGTCGCCCGCGATCTTGAAGCCATCGCGAAAACACTGTTCGGGCTTGATGTAGACGTTGTCGCCTTTACCGTCGTCGAGGCTGTAGTCGGTGATCACCAGGTCCGTGGTACCACCGCCAATGTCGATCGAGGCGATGGTCAAACGGCTCTTGTCGGCCTTGTCGGGCCGCGACATCGTGGCGAAGAACTCCTCGGGGCGACCGGCGAAATTGTTTTGCGTCTCATTGAACAGGTAGACCACCTGGCCGCAAGTGGCCTCATCCCACTGGACGTGCACCTCGGGCAGCCAGGGCCATGCCGTTTCACGGCTCTTCGGGTCCTTGATGTTGATCGACTCGTCCTCGGGATGCCAGCCGAGGCTTTTCCAGACCAGGCCGATGGCCTGCTCCATGCATTTCGAGAATATCTCCCGCTCGGGCTTGGGCATCGACGGCGGGATGGTGAGGATGATCGAGCGCAGGTGTCGTGGCACCCTGGAGTGGCTCATGCGCGAACGCTGCGAAGGGCTGTTGATCTGCATCAGCGCCTGCCCCAGCACCTCCGACAGCATGAAGGTCATCAACGAGCTGCGTGAGTAGTGTGGATGGAAGACCGGCATGCGATCTTCGACGGGCAGGTTATAGAGCGCCTGGCCGATCTCGTTGATGAGCCCGGCCACGGGCGCGGCAGTCGCATGGGGCTCGGTCTCAGTCTTCACAAAGGCGCAATTGAAGCGCCAGCCCGGCTCGTAGAGGTCTTGATCCCACAGGTAACGCTTGGGACTGGACAAGCCTGTCGAACCCTCGGTGCCCCGTCGACGGCTGGCCAAACGACCCGCCTCGCGGCCGACACGCACAATGGAGGGCCAGCGAAAGGCTTCGCTGCGACCGCTCTGGACCGAGAAATGATCCTTGCCGAAAACCGCTTGAGAGAACTCAACGCGGCTCTCGAACGGCTCTGGATAGACCTGTTCCGGCTGGGTCAGGTCGCGCAATTCAAGCTCGTAGCGTTTGCTCAGGCCGTCGCTCTCCTGGGGGTGATCCTCGATCAGGATGCCGCATGTCCGTGAATTGCCCACGTCCAGCACCATGTCCACGGGAATGGCCTTTTGCATGTCGCTGTCACGGTTGGACACCACCTTGATCTCGGGTACTCGCAGCAGGGTCCCCAGCAGATGCAGGAGGTTGAGGTAGTGCGCCTGGTGGTAGAACTCGCGGCACTGCTCTTCGATGTCATCCAGTTGCATGCGAATCGGCGGGTTCTGCGCCTGTTCGGTAAACACCTCGCGCAACCAGCCGTCGACCCAGCGAAGGTCGAGGAACCATCCCATCTCGTCAGCCCGATGGGCCAAGGCGAACGTGGCCCCCACCTTGACGTCACTCTGAGTCGGCGCCAGGTAGGTGGTATCGCTGCGACTGACCAGGACGCTGGTATCGAAAGCAAAGCAGATACGGTGGGTGTTGCCGTCCTGATCAGGGTCCTTGAGTTCGACGATACGCACCCGTGCCCAGTTCGAAGGGCCGTCGTCAAACCGCCGCGGTGGACTGAAGCGCAAGAACGGCAGCGGCAGCCAGTTGCCCTTGAGCAATCGCAACGATTGATCGATGGCGACACTGTAATCAGGACTGACCGCACGCCCGGGAAGCGCCGGGTGAAAGTAGCTGTCGCTGCGCTCGTCCAGCAGCAGGCGAGCCATCGGGCCATTCTCGCTCTGACGGGCGAACTCGCCAGGCATTTCATGACGCAGGTCGAGCTTGAGCGCGAAATCCAGGAACTGGATGCCGCTTCCCATGATCAGGGTGATTCTTTCTTCATAATCGGTCGTGTCTGGAAACATAGTGCTGTTCTTCCGCGCTATTGGCTGCCCTGTTTCATCGACATCGGGAACTGCTGGCTCCCGTAGTTACCTGTGCATTGCGCCACCGTTTTCGCCCCCGGCGCACACTTGACGTCGGGCATCGTGTAACTGCTGCCATCCTTGCAAGTGGCCACGCCCTGGTTATTGATCGCCAGGTTGCCACCCTTCATCGAGGCCTGGGCCTTGCCAACGCATTCGACGCCATTACTGGTGCGCACCCGTACTTCGCCGGCGCCATTCTTGAAGTCGTACTCCAACTGTAGCGGGCGCCCGGTACTGGCATCCTGGATACCGGCACCGGCCTTCCAGGTGCCATTGAGAAAATCGGTCGAACCGTTGGCTTGTGCCCCGGCAGGGATGGCCAAGGGTGCGGCATCGGCCCCGCTCTTCTGGCCCGCTTGCTGCGGTGCCGACGGTACGGATTCTGGCTGGGCCGGAGTTGGGGTTTGCTCGGGTGGCGAGGCAGTCGAATCGGCAGGGAGTACCGGTGAACCGGGAACCTGCGGCGCCAACGGATCACTCGCCGGTAACCCGGCATCGGCAGGAAGCGTTTTTTCGACCTCGGCGGCGGTGTTTTCCGCCGCACTCCCCGCTCCTCCTTGCACGCCATTGACGCCGACGGTACCCACAGTCCCGGTCGCCGCGCCCTGCACGACATGAGTTTCAATCGGCACGGGTTGAACCTGTGGCGGCGGCAATCCAGGCAAGTCGACTTGAGAAAGGTTCAAGGGCAACTGTACTGACGGAAAACAGGAGCGCATCAGGAACAGCAGTGCCAACAGCAGAAGCACAGGCAGCAACAGCCAGAGCCAGCGCCACCAAGGTTTTGTTACACCCTTGCTGTCGATCGGCACTTCATGCTTGGGCGTTTCCATACCAGGATCGCGAACCAAGTTCGGAGCGGGCCGCAAGCCGGACAAAGGATCCCGCTCACGGTTGCCCTCTGGATCAGTGAAGCCCCAGAACGTCACCACGGGCCGGCCATCGACCAGGTAGACATGATCGTTGGCGGGGAAATGCACGGTTTTTTCCAACAACCGTCCAAAGACCTGATTCTCCCGGCTCTGCGACGCTGCACGCATCAACTCGCTGGCTGAACGCAGTTGAGCGTGCAAACGCTCCAAACGGGAATAGGCCGAGTCCCGCTCTTCACTGACCGCAGCAGACCAAGGCACCACATCACCCTCGAAAGGCGCATACCAGTCGATGCGATCGCCGCTTTCATTTTTCTGCGGAATGGCCAGGCAGTCGGCGGCCTCACGCCCGATTTTCAACCGGATGGCTTCACGCAACTGCAAGGCAGCGCTATGCACCGGCTGACCTTCGACCCCCAACACGTTGAATTCTTGCAGACTACCGGAACGAAGCAGTGCGCCGTGCATGTGCGGTATACCTTTTCAAGCGGGCTGTAAAATCGCCGACACTCTCAGGCGTTGTATACGTATACAGGTCTGCGCAAAATCGAGGCTGATCGACGTGCAAAGCCAACATGACAGGACAGAGAATCAATCCAGCCTTGTGTGACTCAAACCCCCAGGAAATCATTTCGCGCTGGTTGATAGCATTCGTCCGCCCCTGAAAAATAACCCCGCTCTCAGACTGGCGCCGACATCCACGTTCACTATCAGACATGAGCGTAGACCAAAGTGCTCGCCCTTGCGCATGTCCCTGTCAGGACCCCAAGCGGCTGTTTCCGACCACCATCCCACCTGAAAGCCCCCGTCTTGCGGCGCCTCCCGCCGGTATGGCCACCCCGCAGCCATCGTCTACGCTTGCCAGATCATGGGTGTTCAGGAGCGATCATGAGCAACTTCCCTATCGTTGCCACGGTACTCTCGATGATATTGGGGCTGTCCGTGACGCGCCTGCTTCTGGGGGCGTTGACGGTGTTCCGCATCCGTCGTGTGGCCAAGCCTGATTGGGTTGCGCTGGTCTGGGCGGCAATGCTTTTCGCCACACAGCTGGATTTCTGGTGGGCCGTCAACGCGCTGCCCGAGATAAAAGGGACATTCTCGTTTCTTGAGTTTCTATTGCTCGTTTTGTTGGCGTTATCGCTTTTTGTATCTGCCGCATTATTGCTGCCAAGCCGAAGCGAGGACGAGCAACAGGGTCTTCGTGTCTACTTTGAACAGGATGGCCGCTACGCCCTCCTGTCACTGTCGACTTATCTTTTCCTCGGGCTCGTCGTGAACGTCGTTTTATTCCGGGCATCGCCGATAGCGCTTTGGGGCGCCCTGGATGTCATCATGATCGTGCTTCCTGTCTGCGCGTTTTATGCAAAATCGCGCAAAGCGTATTCGATAATCACCCTGATTTATGTGCCCATTACCGCGGTTGATTTTGCGATATCGCTTTCAGCCTGAACTGTGCGAGCCTGCTGGCGATGACGGTGTGTCAGGCGAGGGAGATGCTGGCTGTGCCGGCCTCATCGCTGGCAAGCCAGCTCCACAGGTTTATTGGGTGTTGCCGGGATTTGTGTCTGGCGGTGATCCCCTTGTAGGAGCTGGCTTGCCAGCGAAGGCGGTTTTTCAGGCGAGGAAGATGTTGGATGTGCCGGCGTCATCGCTGGCAAGCCAGCTCCTACAGGTTTATTGGGTGTTGCCGGGATTTGTGTCTGGGGGGTGATCCCCTGCTCGCTCCCGCACAAATCCGCCATTGACTAATCCTTGGCCCGAGCACGCTGCAACACCGACTCGCCCGCCTGTGGCGGCAGTCGCAGATTGTCCAGCAAGGCGATGGCCGCAATCACCGCCACACACAGGAACGCCAACTGAAAGTCGCCCGTCTCGGCGTGCCCTGGCGTGCCATGGATGTTCATCGCCAGGCGTAGCAGCAGCGCGCCGATGGCCACGCCCATCGCCATGCTCAACTGGAAGAACATGCTGAACAAGGTCGAAGCGTCGCTCATCTGTTCCTTCGGGATTTCGGCAAAGGCCAGTGTGTTGAACACGGTGAACTGCATGGAGCGTGACAGGCCGCCGACGAACAGGATGAACAGGATCAGCGCCGGGCTCATGCGCTCATCCAGCAAGGCACAGGCCGCTATCGCCAGGACGCCCAGGATGCCGTTGACCATCAGCACCGGACGAAATCCCCAACGCTGCATCACCCAGGTGGTGAAGGGTTTCATCGCCAGGTTGCCGGCAAATACCGCCAATACCAGCAGCCCCGCATCGAACGCGGAAAGACCGAACGCCAGTTGAAACATCAGCGGCAGGAGAAACGGCAAGGTGCTGATGGCGATCCGGAAAATCGAGCCGCCGCACAGGCAGACGTTGAAGGTACGAATACCGGTTACCCCCAGCGCCAAAAGTGGGTGCGCATGCCGACGCATATGTCGCCAGGCAACAACACCGAGCACCGCACCGGCACCACTCAGCGCCAGCCCTTGCAACAGATCGTCCTGGCTTTGCCCGAGCATCTCAACGCCATACAACAAGGCAGCACTGGCGATGCCCACCAGCAGGAATCCACTGAAATCGAACGCCCTGGCACTGGCGTCGTCCCGTTTGGGCAGCAGGACCAGCGCGACAATCAGGGCCAGCACACCCAAGGGTAGATTGAGGTAAAAAATCCACGGCCAGGAAGCATGTGTGACGATGAAGCCGCCCACCGGAGGACCGAGTACCGGAGCCACCAGGCCGGGCCAGGTAATGAACGAGATCGCACGCACCAGGTCTTTTTTCTCGGTGGTACGCAGCACCGCCAGACGCCCCACCGGTACCATCATCGCGCCGCTCATACCCTGCAGTACACGCGCGGCGACAAAGGTTTCCAGGCTATTGCTCAACCCGCACATCAACGAGGACAGGGTGAACAACACGATCGCCGAACAGAATACCCAGCGCGTACCAAAGCGATCGGCCAACCAGCCGCTGATGGGAATAAACACCGCCACCGCGAGCATGTAGGCGCTCATGCCAATGTTAAGGTCCACCGGCGCGACGCCAAAGGTCCTGGCCATGTCGGGCAACGCCGTAGCGATCACCGTGGCGTCGAGGTTCTCCATGAAGAACGTGACGGCTACCAGCAGAGCAATCCATGTTGAGCGGCGTTGAGACATTGGTCATTCCAGTTCGGCCAGGTCATTGCTCGACACTGTACAACAGACAGGGCGCTGAACCTCCTGCTACAGCACCCGAGGCTGGGCTCACATACCTACTTTCCAGGGATGCTGGCGCCACTTGTCCTGGAAGAACTCGATGAACACCCGGATGCGTGGGCTGAGGTGTTTTCTGTCTGAATACAGCAGATAAATCGGTTCAATGATGCCCGACTTGAATTCCTCCAGCAGTGGCACCAGTGTGCCGGCCTTGACGTCGAGCCCAACGTGGTAATCGGCAAGCTTGACCACACCGGCCCCCGACAGGGCCATGTCCCGTAGAAGATCACCTTGGGTGAAAGACGCGCTCGGCGTCACGGGCACCGAAACCCCCTCTCCATCCTGAACAAACGACCACTTGTTCCACGGGCTGACAAAGCTGAAGTTAAAGCATCTGTGGTTCAAAAGATCCGCTGGAACAGCGGGTACACCCTTCTCGGCCAAATAGTCGGGCGAGGCGCAAATCAGCCATTCACACTCCCCGATCCGCTTGGCAACACGTGAAGAACTGGGCAGCACTCCGCTGTGGATAGCGATATCGAGCCCTTGTTCAAAATGGTCGACAAACTGCGCGCCCAACTGAATTTCAACATCGAGCGATGGATACAGATCCAGGAACTCGGGAAGCCAGGGCACTATCTGATGCTTGGCAAAAGAGGTCATGGTATGGATTCGCAGCGTCCCACTCACCCTTGAGGGTAAACCTTCAGCCAGGGAGTCCGCCTCGTTCATGGCTTCGACGACCGCCTTGGCACTGCGCAGGTAAGCAGCCCCCTCCTCCGTCAACGTCAGAACGCGTGAGCCTCTCTGGAAAAGCCGGACCTGCAACCGGTCTTCCAGCCGGGAGATCAACTTGCTCACTGCTGACGGGGTAATTTTGTGAACCCGGGCAGCCGCCGAGAAGCTGCCACATTCGGTAGACCAGATAAACGCGAGTAGCTGAGAGTAATTGTCCATCCCTTATCCTAACGTAAATCAAGCCGATTCATGCGCCTTGGACGGCCAAGAAAAAACGCGCCGAAGCGCGCTTTTAATGCCATCCGGATTAGCGGATGAACTGCTCGATATAGTCGTCCGGCAAACCCAGGGACTTGTAATGATCGCGCGCCGCTTCAAGCTTGGTGAAAACGTCCTCGTAGCCTACCGCGACACCCTGAGGATCAACGTAGGTATAACCGCCCTGGACGTGGAACCAAGTGATCATTTCTTCAACATCCTCGGGCACGAAAAGCGTGTGGGTTTCACCCGGCGGCTCGTAGGCAAAGGAACCTTCTTCCGCCACCCAGTCATGCTCCAGATAGTACCAGCGGCCCTTGAGCACGATTGCATGCACGCCGCCGCTATGGCGGTGACGAGACAGCACGCCGGCCTGCCGCACCCGCAGAAGGTTGATGTAGTAGCCACCGCTGGTATTGAGTAGCAGAGGCTTGAACGAAACGGTCTTGGTGACCGGCACCCACAGCTCGTCATCTTCCAGCCATTGGGTCATGACGCCCGGGTGAACCATATCTGGCGTCATGAACGGAACCTGGGGCAACTGGTACGGAATCGCTAGCTCATCGGGCTTGGCGGGAGTATTCATTTTTTTGGGGCCTCACAGTTTTGGTGTCACGAATTTCAGTGCGGTGATTGCGCCCTGATTTCGGCTGTTCAAAGGTTATGGCAGTGGTCCCACAGTGAAAATAGCTACATTTTCAAACCAGCTGTGACGCACGGTCATAGGGATTTGCAGGGGGCACGCTCGTAAAAAAGGGGATCCGAAGATCCCCTGAAGATTGCGATTACTTGATAACTCACAGGGCGCAGGACGTTGCGTTGGTCAAGCGTGAGCCGATGTTGTCAGCCTTCGCCAAACCACCTACGAGGCGCTCGTGGTCCAAGGGTGGGTGCATGTTTTTCGCGTAGGCAGCCGACAAGGTGGCTTCACCGATGGTGTTGATCTGCATCGTAGTCAGCGGCACGTCCTGACCCAATTGCGCGAACGTGACGGGCAGATTCACGGCATGCAGCAGTCGGGCGACCTTGTCGATCTCGTCGACAGGACGCCCCTCCACGGCCATCTGCACCAACGTGCCGAAGGCAACCAGTTCTCCGTGAAGCATCGAGGCCATGGTCGGGATGGCGGTCAGGCCGCGAACCAGCGCATGGGACAACGACAACCCGCCGCTTTCAAAACCCACGCCACTGAGTAACACGGTGCCCTCGACGACCCGCTCAACATCGTCATTGACCTCGTTACGGCACACTGCCTGGTAAGCCGATACGCCGTATTGCATGAGCGTGTCGAACACCAGGTTTGTCAGCATCAACGCGGTATGCAGCGCAGGTGTTCCGAAAGAGTTGTTGCCCCCCGCGAAATGGCATTGGTGGGCTTCGAATTTCTTGCTGATGGCGTCACCAATACCGGCGGCAAAAAAACGCGCCGGCGCCTGGGCGATGACATGGGTATCGACGATGACCGCCGAGGGGTTCATCTTCAGGTACTCCACCCCCACCACCTTGTGATCTTCATCGTAGAGCACGATCAGCCGACTGGTGGGCGCGTCACTCGATGCAATGGTTGGGCAGACAATGATCGGGACGTCGAGATTGACAGCCAGTCCCTTGACCGTATCAATCGTCTTCCCCCCACCCAGCGCAATGATGGTGTCAGGCGAATGGATCGAGGCTTGCCCGGACAGCTGGGCAATGGCTGCGTGTGTACATTCGCCCGGAAACTCGATGTGCAACGGTTTGAAGCCATGCCTGTGCAAGGCATCGCTCACCTGCGGCCATAAATGCCTGGCGACAAAGTCATCGCACACCACCAGAGGACGAGTGCGCCCCATGTCGGTCAGTATTCTGCCCAACTGTTTCAACGCCCCCGGGCCTTGCTCGTAGCGCCCTGGGAACCCCATTGTCTTGACCATGATCGACGTTCTCTAAACCAGTGATTACCGCTTGAAACCGAGTGATCAAACCCGTTGTTCTTGACCTTGCACGGTCAGCGCATCAGCCATCCACCCGCCACATCGACGACTTGCCCCGTTATAAAATCGCTTTCATTCGAGGTGAGGAAACACGCCGCCCTGGCGACCTCAAGCGGTGTTCCCAGACGACGCAACGGCGTCTCGTCGACAACCGCCTGGTTGGCCTGCGCCGAAACGGTTTTCAGCAACGGGGTTTCGATCCGCCCGGGCGCCAACGCATTCGCGGTGATGCCGTACGGGCCCAGTTCACCAGCCAGATGACGGGTAAAACCGATGATGGCCGCCTTGGTAGCGCTGTAGTGAGCCGCCACAATCGGCAAGAATGCGCTGCCCGCCACTGAAGACATGTTGACGATGCGACCGAAGCGTCGCTCCACCATGCCAGGCGTTAAAATCCGGACCAGGTTGAAGGAGCCATTGAGGTTGATATTGACCACCCGCTGCCATTCCTCGGGAGCCATTGTCCAGATCGGCGTGGGAGCGCCATCGTGCTTGGGCGAGATACCGGCGTTATTGATCAAGGTATCGATGGCGCCCAGCTCACTGCTCAAACGGGCACAGGCATCAGCGCACGCTTGATAATCCGCCACATCGGCTGTTGCCCAAGCGACCGTATAACCCGCTTCTCGCAGCAGGCCGGCCTGCTGCTCGACCTTCGCTGCATCGGCATCGACCAGGGCGACCGCTGCGCCTTCCTGGCAATACAACTCGGCGATGGCAGCGCCAATGCCGCCGCCTGCCCCGCTGACTAAAACGACGCGCCCGAAGTGTCTGGAATTTGTCATAGCCTGTTCTCGTCTTTTGTTGTGGGTTTAACAAGTGTCCCGATGCGGGTCCACCTCATCAGAGGCCCAGGTAGGCGCGCTTGACGTGGGGGTTATCGAGAAGCTCCTGCCCGGTGCCGCTGAGCACCACTTCGCCGTTTTCCAGCACATATCCGCGATGGGCGATACGCAGGGTATGGACGATGTTCTGCTCGACGATCAGCACAGTCGTGCCCAGTTCCAGGATCTTGTTGATGATCTCGAAAACCTGTGAGACCAGCAGGGGTGACAAGCCCAGGGAGGGTTCGTCGAACATCAACAGCTTGGGCTCGGCCATCAGGCCCCGGGCAATGGCGACCATTTGCTGCTCGCCTCCCGAGAGTGTCCCGGCGTTCTGATCCAAACGCTCGCGAACCCTGGGGAAGAGATCCAGGACATCGTCGAGACGTTTTTTGTAGCCCGCACGGGCACTGCGCTTGTAGGCGCCCATCAACAGGTTGTCGCGCACGCTGATGAACGGAAACAACTGGCGCCCTTCCGGTATCAGCGTGAGGCCGGCATCGACAATCTGATCCGGTCGATTGCCGTCTATGCGTTGCCCTTCGAATTCGATCATGCCCCTGGTGGGAGTGACGATGCCGCACAGGCTGCGCAAGGTCGTGGTTTTACCCGCGCCATTCGCACCGACGATGGTGACCACCTCACCGGCGTTAACCTCGAAAGAAACGCCACGGAGAATTTCAGTACCGCCGTATCCGCAATGGATATTGTCGAGTTTAAGCATGGCTGTACTCCTTGCCGAGATAGGCTTCGATCACCTGCGGATCGCTGATGACATCCTTCGGTGCACCCTCCATGAGCAGAGTCCCGGAGCTGATGACGATGATGCGGTCCGACAGGCTCATGGTCGCCTGCATCAGGTGTTCGATCATCAAGACGCTGACACCGGAATCGCGGACCCGGCGAATAACGGCGATCGCCCTGGCCACATCCGTTGGGTTGAGCCCGGCCATCACTTCGTCCAGCAACAGGATCCGCGGACGGGTTGCCAGGGCGCGTGCCATTTCAAGTCGCTTCATCCCGCCGACGGTCAGGTTGCGCGCCCGGGTGTCCAGCAGACCGGTGAGTTCGGTCAATTCAGCGACTTGCTCTGCGATCGCCCTCGCCTCCCTGGCATCCGCCGTGTGCATGAAAGCACCGAGCATGATGTTTTCGCAGACACTCAGATCAGCGAAGGGCTGGACAATCTGAAAGGTGCGCCCGATGCCGGCCTTGGCAAACTCAGCAGGGCTACCCGGGGTAATCCATTGCCCATTGCGCAGGCGAACCTTGACCTGCCCTTTGGAGGGCAGCAGGAAACCCGAGAGCTGATTGAACACCGTGGTCTTGCCCGCGCCGTTGGGCCCGATCACCCCGACAATTTCGCCTTCGGCCAGGCTCAGCGACACATCGTTGGTCGCGTGCAGCCCACCAAAGAACTTGTGCAGGTTTTCCGCCACCAGAATCGGCTCGCCGCGCTTTACCGTTTGCGGTTCTGGCACCTGGGATTCAACGACTCTGGTAGCCGGTACAACGGGCCGACGTCCACCGGGCAAGGCGTCGATCCAGGCGAACACACGCGCCCCGAATCGCCCCACCAGACCCTGGGGAATCGTCAGCACCACAACGACCAGCACAATCCCGTAGACCAGGCCGTGAACACCACTGCCCATATCGCCAAGCCAGCCGCGCGCGAGTTCTGCCAATGGCAATACCAGCAAGGTACCGATCAACGGACCCGAGACAGTGCCCAGGCCGCCGATCAGCGCAAACATGGCGATCTGAATCGACATGTCCAGCGAGAACATTGAGCCGGGCTCGATAAAGGTCAGGTACATCGCATGGAAACTGCCCACCAGGCTGGTGAGGAATGCCGACAGGACGACCGCTATCAGCTTGACCTTGACCGAGTTCACGCCGACCGCATGCGCGGCGTCTTCACGCTCGCGAACCGCAATCAGGTAATAACCCAATCGCGAGTTCTTGATCTTCCAGGACACCGCCAGGGTGATGAGCAGGAAGCCAAAGGCGATCAGCAAATAGGGCCAGCGCGGCCGGAACAACATCCACTCGACACCCAACTTGAGCGGTACGCCCAAGCCTGCGGCGCCACCCGTCACGTCATGTTGATTGATGGCCATCAACCGCACAACTTCCAGTACCGCAATCGTCGCCAGGGCAAAAAACGGCCCGCGCAACCTGAAGCAAGGCCAGCTGATCAACACGGCCACGATTGACGACAGGCACGCCCCCACCAGCATCCCGATCCAGGGACTCACGCCCAACTTGATCATCAGCAGCGTGCTGGTGTAAGCCCCGACTCCGTAAAACACCGCATGCCCCAGCGAGAGTTGACCGGCAAAACCTCCGACAATGTTCCAGGCACTCGCGAGCGCCGCATAACTGCAAATCAGGATGAACAAGTGATAAACGAAGGGGGAGCCAACCGTGAGTGGAATGACCAATAACAAGGCCAGGACCAATACGCTGACATAGACCCGCGGATGCAGAATATTCATGAACATTTTCCTTATTCAGACCCGCGACCGGCGCCGAAAAGACCCGTCGGACGGAACACCAGGATGCCGAGGAAGATCGAGAAATAGACGACTTCCTTGAGGTCCGGCGCAATGTAGTAACCCGCCAGGCTGTCGACGATTCCGATCAACATCGAACCCACCAACGCTCCGGACAGACTGCCGAGGCCACCGAGTACAACGATCACGAATGCGGTCAAAACGAAGAAGGTCCCTACCGTAGGGAAAACCGGGTACTGAGGCGCGATAAGACCCGATGCGACACCCAGGCAGGCACAGCCCAGACCGAATGCGAAGATGTAGATCTTCTTCACATTGACGCCCATCAACTGCGCCGCATTACGATGTTGCGCGGTGGCCCGGACAGCTCGGCCCAGGAAGGTGTTTTGCAGGAACCAGTGCAACCCGGCGACCAGGACCAGGGACATCGCGAAGGTGATCAACTGACCGCTGCTTGCGCGAAAGGCGCCCAGGCTGACAGTGCCGGTGCCGAAGCTGACGTTCTGCACCGTCATGACGTCCGCGCCGAAGACCAACAGCGCGCCATTCATCAAGGCGATCGAGACACCCACTGTCGCGAATATCTGGATATGCCCTTCGGCGCTGAGCAAAGGCTGAATGATGAACCGCTGCATCGCGGCGCCAGCGGCAAACAAAAGGATCGTTGTGGGAATGATCGCCACATAGGGGTGAATCCCGAAGTGAGCGTTCAGCAGATACACCGCATACAGGCCTATCATCAAGAACTCGCCATGGGCGAAATTGACCACCCTGACAATTCCGAAAATAAGCGTCAGGCCTATGCTGATGATGGCCAGCGTGCCACCGAGCAACAGGCCGTTCAAAAGAAGCTGGATGAAAATTTCCACGGTTTGCGCCCTCCCGCGAGCGAACGAATCCGTGAAGCTCAACTAACGAGCTTCAACTGGATTACAGGCTTCAGGGTTGATCGGAAAAACGGGCTTTGGCCACGGCCGCAGCTTCAGGGTAAACGGTTTTCAGCACCCCGCCCTGCCACTGCATGATCGCCGTATCGGCTCGCAGGTTTTGCCCGTTATCACCGAATTTGGCGCCGATGCCTGCGGCTGTTCCACCGACGGGAATGTCCACACTCGCAACAGAGGCACGGATCGCATCGGCGTCCAGCGACTGGCTTTGTTCCATGGCGTCGAGGAAAACTTTCGCACCGACATAGTTGATCAGACTGTGGCCTGAACGTGGCTCGCTGCCAAAACGTTCCTTGTAGGCCTTGGCGAACGCGCCGATACCGGGAGCGCCCTTTTCATTGGTTTGAAACTGAGGAAAGTCCACGTCCAGGATGCCTTCCATATTTTCGGCACCCACTACCGCAACGGTGTCCTGCATGGAATACCCACCGCCCGCACCAACCACTGCCTTGGGCTTGAAACCGGCCTCACGGATCTGGCGGAAAAACAGGGTCGTGTCGTTCTGGTAGCTGGTCTGCAATACCACGTCCGCCTGCGCACCTTTCAGGCGAAGAATGAGCGACGAGAGGTCCACGGCCTTGGCCGAATACGGAAGCACCTCGACCACGTTCAGCCCTTGCTCTTGTGCGAGTTTTTTCTGGAACCCGGCGATGGTCGTGCCATACAGCGCGTCCTCATGGATGATGGCAATCTTGAGTTGCTTGGGGTCGATCTTGAGGGACGGCGCTACGATTTGAGTAACCGCGGTGATGGTCCCTTCAGCGAAATTCCTCGCGGTTGGATTGCTGCGCATTACGTATTTGAGGTCACGCTCGGTGATGGTGTCGGAGACCGCACCGAGCTCGAAAAACGGCACGCCGGCGATTTCGGTGACCTGCGTAGCGGCGAACGATAACGCCGAGGAATAACTGCCGAACACCGCGGTGACATTTTCAACAGAAGTCAGCTTTCGGGCGGCACCCACAGCTTGCCCTGCGTCAACCGCATCGGCCTTGAGCAATTTGATCTGCTCGCCTTTCAAGCCTCCCGCCGCGTTACGTTCTGCAACCGCTATTTCCAGGCCGCGGTAGCTTTCATCGCCGAGCAGAGCCAGGGAACCACTGAGGGGATAGAGCGCACCGATCTTGATGTCCGCATGAGCGGCGATTGAAGTACTCAGGGAAAGCACGACACAGGCGGTTTTAACCCAGTTTTTTGTACTCATTGTTATCTCCTGGTTTGGCGTCAGCGCACTGGGCCACCCATAGCTGGATTATCTTTTTATTGTCCCGACGGGTGATCAGTGCCAAGCACTGACCACCTCAGGTTTACCGGCGGCTCCAGAACGCTCGGAGCGTTCGAAACCACCGTTGTGAAGATTAAGGCTCGGCGAGATTTGATGGATATAGCTAGAAAATCACACCAGCTTTGAATTTTTGGCACAGGTCGATGGGGGAACCTACAACCAGGAACGACGCTCCCGTCCATAAATACAAAACGCCCGATTCGGAGAATCGGGCGTTAGGGTGAAACAGGTGTAAACCTATTCGGGACTAGGCACAGATGGCACTCATACCGGCTGGCGCCGACCGTGCAGCCGCTGTTTATCCACCTTCTGCTCATGGCCCTGGCGCAGTCGCAGCGCTGCAATCGCCGCAAGCACCAGGATGATCGCCACGACCTTCATGCCGTTCATGGCATTGCCGGTGCTTTGCTCGATCAAGCCCATCACCGAGGGGCCGACGAAACCGCCCAGCAGGCCGCACGAGTTGACGAACCCCAGGCCTCCCGCGAGCGCGGCGCCCTTGAGTCGCGAAGCCGGGTAGAGAAAGATGATCGACTGCACGACGAAGAACATCACCGCCGAGATGCAGAAGCCCAGCAGGCTGATCACCGGTCCCGCCAGCGAGGCGATTCCCAGTCCCGCGGCCATGGTCAGCAAACCGGCTACCAGTATCTGCCGGGACCGCGCCGGCGTGGTGGCGAATCGCGGCAGTGCGATAGCCCCCGCCGCTGCCGCCAGCCAAGGCAGGGAGGTCAGCAAGCCGATCTGCAAAGTGCTCAGGTCGCCGTATTTGCCGATGATGCCGGGCAGGAAAAAGATCACCGTGTAGATGGTGATCTGGTGACAGAAGTAGACCAGGATCGCCAACAGGATCTGCGGGGTCAGGCATTGCTTGAGCGAGTGACCACCGGCACCGGCGCCCTCCTCCTCTTCCGCGGCCAATTGCTGCTCGATCTGCCGGGCTTCGGTGGCGCTCAGCCACGGCGCCTTGCTGGGACGGTCCGGCAGTTTTTTCCACACCACCATGGCGAAGAACACCGCCGGCAAACCCTCGAGCATGAACATCCACTGCCAGCCACGCCAGCCCCAGTCACCGTCCAGCTGCATGAGCACGGCGCCCAGTGGCCCGCCAATGATGTTGGCGAAACACACGCCCAGCAGAAAGTAGCCGGTCGCCCGGGCCCGTTGTTCCCGGCCGAACCAGTACGTCAGGTACAGCATGACGCCAGGGAACAGGCCCGCTTCGGCGATGCCCAGCAGCAAGCGCAACACGTAGAACGAGGTTTCGCCCTGGACAAACGCCATCGCCGCGGATATCAGGCCCCAGGTGACCATGATTCTCGCAATCCAGAACCGCGCGCCGACCTTGTGCATGATCAGGTTGCTGGGCACTTCCGACAGTGCGTAGGTGAGGAAGAACAACCCGGCACCCAGCCCGTAGGCGGCGGCTGAAATGCCCAGGTCGACATCCAGGTGATGCTTGGCCAACGCGATGTTGGTGCGGTCGAGAAAGCTCAGCACGTAGGCCGCAATCAGCAAGGGCATGAGTTTTACAAACATCAGCTTGTTCAACGTCGCCGAATCGCGGGGTTCGGAAAGCGCGTCAGTTCTATTTATTATTGTCATCGGACTAACCTTTTCGAGTGTTCGAGAAGTGCGAAGTTAGAAATCGACCTGGTCCTTGCCCTTGAGGTCGAGCATTTCCCGCGCTTCATCCGGGGTCGCCACGCGCCCGCCCAGGGCTTCGATCACCGTGCGGATGCGCTTGACCTGATCGGCGTTGGACGCCGCCAGTTTGCCCGGGCCGTCCCACAGCGAATCCTCGAGGCCGACGCGCACATGGCTGCCCATCGACAGGCCCATGGTGCCCAGCGGAATCTGATTGCGCCCGGCGCCGAGAATCGACCATTGGTACGCGTCGCCGAACAGGCGGTCGGCGGTACGGCGCATGTGCGCCAGGTCTTCTGGATGGCCACCGATGCCGCCGCGCAGGCCGAACACCGACTGGATGAAAATCGGCGCCTTGAGCAACCCGCGCTGCAGGAAGTGCGCGGCGGTGTAGAGGTGGCCGATGTCGTAGCACTCGATTTCAAACCGGGTGCGGTTCTCGGCGCAGGCATTGAGAATATGGGCGATGTCGCGGAAGGTATTGCGGAAGATCCGGTCGTCACTCTCGGCCAGGTATGGGCGCTCCCAGTCGTGCTTGAACTCGGTGAAGCGATCGAGCATTTCGTACAGCCCGAAGTTCATCGAGCCCATGTTCAACGAAGCCAGTTCCGGCTTGAGTTGCGCCACGGGCTGCAGGCGTTCTTCCACGCCCATGGTCGGCGCGCCGCCGGTGGTGATGTTGATCACCACGTCACTCTTGACCTTGATCTGCGGCAGGAACTGACGGAACAGGTCGACATCCTGGCTCGGCCGGCCATCAATGGGATCACGCGCATGCAGGTGGACAATCGACGCGCCGGCCTCGGCGGCACCGATGGCGGCATCGGCGATTTCCTGCGGCGTGATCGGCAGGTGCGGCGACATCGATGGCGTGTGGATGGCGCCCGTGACGGCACAGGTGATGATGATCGGGCGTTTTTTGGACATGAGTGTTCTCCGTTCTTGTTCTTGACGAGAAAGTTCTTGGGGGGTCACTCGACGCGGAATGTGTCCGGTCGTTGTTGCGATCAGGGGTCGAGGGGCCTACAGGTACTCGACGTTGCCATCCACACTGATGGCCTGGCCGGTCACGTTGCGTGCGGCGGGTGAACAGAGGAACAGCGCCATGGCGGCAACGTCCTCGGCGGTGACCATGCGTTTGAGCGAGATCTTCTTCAGGTACTCCTCGCGCATCTCGGCTTCAGGCACGTTCATCTGCTCGGCGCGGGCGCGGATCACACCGTCCATGCGCGGGCCTTCGACGATGCCGGGCAGCAAGGCGTTGACGCGGATGTCGCTTTCGCCAAGCTCCGACGCCAGGGATTTCATCAGGCCAATGATGGCCCACTTGGTCGCGGCGTACGGGGTGCGCCAGGCGTAACCCAAACGGCCGGCAACTGACGCGATGTGGATCAGGTGCGCGTTGGGTGATTCTTTAAGCATTGGCACCGCGTGATGCGCAAATCGGTATTGCCCAGTGAGGTTGATGTCGACGGTGCGCTGCCATTCCTCGTCGGTGATCGCGTCGATCCCGGCGGTGGGCCCGGCGATGCCGGCGTTGTTGACCAGCACATCGAGACCGCCGAACTGTTCGCGCTGCACCTTGAACACCGCTTCGATCTGCGCCGGGTCACCCACATCTGCGCGGGTCGCCACACTGTCCGGGTACCGATCGCGGAACGCCGCCAGGGCCGCTTCGCTGACATCGCACACATGCACCTTGGCACCGGCTTCCATGTAGGCCGCCGCCAGCACTTCGCCGATCCCGGCGGCACCGCCGGAGATCAGGACGCGCAGGCCGGTGTAAGGAACCAGTCGGTTGAGAACGCTCATGCTTTTTTTACTCCAGAGACAGACGACCGTGAACGGTCGCTCTTGACGATCAGGCGCGCCAGGGAATCGGCGGCCTGCATGATGTCGTCGGTGACTGCCGCCCGGGCCGCTGCGCCGTCACGCGCGGCCAGGGCCTCGACGATGCGGTGGTGCGCTTCCATCGAGCGCTGCAGGTGCGCCTTGTCGGGGGCGACCAGCGCAAAGCAAGGGCCCATGTGCAGCCAGAAATTCTCCACGGCAGCGACGGTCAGCTCGGCCTTGGCCACCGCATAGATGCGCCGGTGGAAAGCGAAGTTGGTCCACAGGTAACGGGCCACGTCGACGCTGTCGGCGGCCTGTTGCATCTGGTCGCACAGGTGGCTGATGTCCTTGAGGTCGGTGTCGTCGAGCAGGATGACCGCTTTTTCGGCCAGCAGCCCTTCAAGCGCTACCCGCGCGTCGCGGATCTCGCGCAGGCGTTCGGGAGTCATCATGCGCACACGCAGGCGGGAGGTTTCGGTGACTTCGAAGGCGTTCTCGGCACTCAGGCGGTTGAGCGCTTCGCGCACCGGCATCGGGCTGGAGCCGAGGGCCTCGGCCAGACCGCGGATGGTCAGCTTCTGGCCCGGCTGGAAGCGGCCGCTCATCAGCGCTTCGCGGATCTGCCGGTAGACCTGGTCCTGCAGGGTATCGCGGGAAACCTGGCGCATGGTGGGCAGGAGGATCGGTTGATCTGTCATGAGTGAGCTCACATTGGACGTTCTTATGGGTCCAATATGTGATCACAAATAACATATGTCAAATTTTTTCTGGCGTGCGCCCGACTAATCCGTCACTTCACAGCGCTCCTTGAGCAACCGCACGAACATGGTCAGGCTCTGGGACACCGTGCCCCGGCGCCACACCAGCCAGGTGCGCAAATAGCGGAAGGACTCCGACAGCGGCCAGACGCTGACCGTGCTGCACCCGGGCATGCTTTGCAGCATGCTGCGCGGCATCAGGGCCAGGCCGGCGCCGGCGCTGACGCAGGCGAGCATGCCGTGATAGGACTCCATTTCGAAGATCTTGCCCGGCACTGCCGCGTCCTTGGCGAACCAGCTTTCGAAGTGGTGGCGGTAGGAGCAGTTGGAGCGGAAGGCGTAGATGTTTTCGCCGTTGACGTCCTGCGCGCGAAGGATCGGGCTGTGGTTGAGTGGTGCAATCAACACCATTTCTTCCTCGAATGCCGGTACGCCCTCCAGCGCCGGGTGCAGCACCGGGCCATCGACAAAAGCGGCGGTCAGGCGGCCCGCCAGCACCCCGTCGATCATGGTCCCGGAAGGTCCGGTGGAGAGGTCCAACTCGACCTTGGCGTACTGCTGGTTGTAGGCCGCCAGCAGCGCGGGAATCCGCACCGCCGCGGTGCTCTCCAGCGAGCCCAGGGGAAAGGTGCCCTGGGGTTCTTCGCCCGCCACCGTGGCGCGGGCTTCCTGGACCAGGTCGAGAATCCGCCGCGCGTAATCGAGGAAACTCCATCCGGCCGGCGACAGGCGCAGGCGGCTTTTTTCACGGATGAACAAGTCCACGCCCAGGTCCTGCTCCAGTTGCTTGATCCGCGTGGTCAGGTTCGAAGGCACCCGATGGATGTGCTGCGCGGCCACGCTGATGCTGCCGTGCTCGGCGACAGCCTTGAAAATCTCGAGCTGAACCAGGTCCAATGCATTCTCCAAACGTGAACATATCGCTCATTATTATTCAGTTTCAAGAAAACTTACAGCACCGTAACCTGAGCGCATTCCCACCCCGCAGGACGGTGCCATGACCCACGTATCCAGCCTTACCCACGCCATTTCGATCAACCCGACTACCGGTGAACAGATCGGCCACTACCCTTTCGAATCCGCCGAGGCATTGCAGGCCGCCCTGGCGCGCACTGCAGCCGGGTTCCGTGTCTGGAGCCGCCAACCGGTGGCACAACGCGTGCAGCGCCTGCTTGCCCTGGGCCAGGCATTGCGCGACAACGCCGAGGCCATGGCCCGCATGATTACCCTGGAAATGGGCAAGCCAATCGCCCAGGCCCGCGGTGAAATCGAAAAATGTGCGCAGCTCTGCGCATGGTATGCCGAACACGGCCCGGCCATGCTCAGCGCCGAACCGACCCTGGTCGAAGGCGGCAAGGCACGTATCGAATATCGCCCACTGGGGCCTATTCTCGCGGTCATGCCGTGGAACTTCCCGATCTGGCAAGTGCTGCGCGGTGCCGTTCCAACCCTGCTGGCCGGCAACACCTACGTGCTCAAGCACGCGCCGAATGTGATGGGCAGCGCCTACCTGCTGCTTGATGCGTTCAAGCAGGCAGGCTTCGCCGAAGGTGTTTTCGAGGTGATCAACGTTACGCCGGACGGTGTTTCCACAGCGATAACCGACCCACGCATCGCCGCCGTCACCCTGACCGGCAGCGTGCGCGCCGGTATGGCCATCGGCGCCCAGGCCGGTGCAGTGCTGAAGAAGTCCGTCCTGGAACTGGGCGGCTCCGATCCGTTCATCGTGCTCAACGATGCCAACCTCGACGACGCCGTCAAGGCGGCCGTGATCGGGCGTTACCAGAACACCGGGCAAGTCTGTGCGGCGGCCAAGCGCCTGATTGTCGAGCAAGGCATTGTCGAGGAGTTCACCCGCCGCTTTGTCGAAGCCACACGCCAATTGGCCATCGGCGATCCGCTGTCCGCCGAAACCTATATCGGCCCGATGGCCCGCTTCGATCTGCGTGACGAACTGGATCAACAGGTGCGCGACACCCTCGAGGAAGGCGCGACCTTGTTGCTGGGTGGCCAGAAAGCCGAGGGCCCGGGTAACTTCTATGAGCCCACGGTTCTGGCTGGCGTGACTGACCAGATGACCTCGTTCAAGCAGGAGCTGTTTGGTCCGGTGGCCTCGATCATCACCGCCCGCGACGCAGCGCATGCGCTGGAGCTGGCGAACGACAGTGAATTTGGTCTGGCTGCCACCATCTACAGCGGCAATGTCGCGCAGGCCGAGCAGATGGCCAGCGAGCTGGAAACCGGCGGGGTGTTCATCAATGGCTACTGCGCCAGCGACCCGCGGGTGACGTTCGGTGGGGTGAAGAAAAGCGGGTTCGGTCGCGAGCTATCGCACTTCGGCGTGCGCGAATTCTGCAATGCGCAGACGGTGTGGCTGGATCGCCACTGATCCGCCAAAGATCGCAGCCTGCGGCAGCTCCTACATTGACTCGGTATCGGCAAAATCCCTGTAGGAGCTGCCGCAGGCCGCGATCTTTGATCTTGTCTTTGATACAAAAACGCCGCTCAATGAGCGGCGTTTTTTTCGTTTGAAATGCCTCAGGCGTTGCAGTCCCACGCACGGTCGCCGTGCTCGTCCTTGATGCGGGTCGGCAGGCCCATCACGTCCAGCGCCTTGAGGAACGCCTCGGCTGGCAGCTCCTCGACGTTGACCATGCGCTGCACGTCCCACTCGCCGCGAGCTACCAGTAGCGCTGCAGCCACCGGTGGTACGCCGGCGGTGTAGGAAATGCCCTGGCTGTCGGTTTCGGCAAAGGCTTCCTCGTGATCCGCGACGTTGTAGATGAACACTTCGCGTGGCTTGCCATCCTTGGTGCCCTTGACCAGGTCACCGATGCAGGTCTTGCCGGTGTAGCCAGGGGCCAGCGAGCTCGGATCAGGCAGTACGGCCTTGACCACTTTGAGCGGCACGACTTCCAGGCCTTCGGCGGTCTTGACCGGTTGCTCGGAGAGCAGGCCAAGATTCCTGAGCACGGTGAACACATTGATGTAGTGCTCGCCGAAGCTCATCCAGAAGCGCACGTTGGGCACGCCGAGGTTCTTCGACAGCGAGTGCACTTCGTCGTGACCGGTCAGGTACAGGTTCTGCGAACCTACTACCGGCAGGTCGTCGGTGCGCTTGACTTCGAACATGGTGTTGCTGGTCCACTGGCTGTCCTGCCAGCTCCACACCTGCCCGGTGAACTCGCGGAAATTGATTTCCGGATCGAAGTTAGTGGCAAAGTACTTGCCATGGGATCCAGCATTGACGTCGAGGATGTCGATCGAATCAATGCTGTCGAAATACTGTTGCTTGGCCAGGGCCGCATAGGCGTTGACCACGCCCGGATCGAAGCCCACGCCAAGAATGGCGGTAACGTTCTTTTGTTGGCATTCCTCGAGGTGTTTCCACTCGTAGTTGCCATACCAGGGCGGCGTCTCACAAATCTTGCCCGGTTCTTCGTGAATGGCGGTGTCCAGGTAGGCCACGCCGGTATCGATGCAGGCGCGCAGCACCGACATGTTGAGGAAAGCGGAACCGACGTTGATGACGATCTGCGATTCGGTTTCGCGAATCAGCTTCTTGGTCGCCTCGACGTCCAGGGCATTGAGGGTGAATGCCTTGATTTCAGCGGGCTGTTTGAGGCTGCCCTTGGCCTTGACGCTGTCGATGATGGCCTGGCATTTGGAGATGTTGCGCGACGCGATAGCAATACGACCGAGTTCGTCGTTGTGCTGCGCGCACTTGTGGGCCACCACCTTGGCGACACCTCCTGCACCAATGATAAGTACGTTCTTCTTCAATTTTTCTCTCTCTCCTTCTCAGCCAGCTTACGAGAGGCTGGACATATAGTCGTTGTAACCGAACTCACGAACCACCTCGACAGTACCGTCGAGTTGTTTCACTACGATGGACGGCATTTTCAGGCCGTTGAACCAGTTCTTCTTGACCATGGTGTAGCCCGCGGCGTCAACGAACGACAGGCGGTCGCCAATGGCCAGCGGACGATCGAACTGGTACTCACCGAAAATATCCCCGGCCAGGCAGGATTTGCCGCACACCATGTAGGTGTGCTCACCCGCGCTCGGGGCCAGCTTGGCGTTCAGGCGGTAGATCAGCAGGTCGAGCATGTGCGCTTCGATGGAGCTGTCCACGACCGCCAGGTGCTTGCCGTTGTAGAGGGTGTCGAGCACGGTGACTTCCAGCGACGCACTCTGGGTAATGGCCGCTTCGCCCGGTTCCAGGTACACCTGCACGCCGTACTTCTGCGAGAACGCCTTCAGGCGCGCGCAGAACTCATCCAGTGCATAGCCTTCACCGGTGAAGTGAATACCGCCACCGAGGCTGACCCATTCGACCTTGTGCAGCAGATGGCCGAAACGCTCTTCGATGGTGCACAGCATCTGGTCGAACAGGCCGAAGTCGCCGTTCTCGCAGTTGTTGTGGAACATGAAGCCGGAGATCTGATCGATGACCTGCTCGATCTTCACCGGGTCCCACTCGCCCAGGCGGCTGAACGGGCGTGCCGGGTCGGCCAGCAGGTAATCGGAGCTGCTCACCTGGGGGTTGACCCGCAGACCACGGACCTTGCCTGCAGATGCTTCAGTGTAGCGCTGCAATTGGCCGATGGAGTTGAAGATGATCTTGTCGCAGTTGTCGAGCATCTCCTCGATTTCGTCATCGGCCCAGGCGACGCTGTAGGCGTGGGTCTCGCCGGCGAACTTCTGGCGGCCGAGCTTGAGCTCGTAGAGCGACGACGAGGTGGTGCCATCCATGTACTGCTGCATCAGGTCGAACACCGACCAGGTGGCAAAGCACTTGAGCGCCAGCAGGGCCTTGGCCCCGGACTGCTCACGCACGTAGGCAATCTTTTCCATGTTGCCCAGCAGCTTTTGCTTGTCGATGAGGTAGTACGGCGTTTTGATCATTTCGAGGCCTCCGGCAAGGCCAGCCAAAAAAAGGATGCGCATTGTGCCCGCACTGGGCACAGATCGAAAGAGCAGAAGCGCAGTTCGTCGGACAGGATTCCCCTGACGACCCTGCACCATGGCACCTGCACGCGACAAAAAGATGACGTCAAGGCGAAATGCCATCTTTTTTTCGTTCGCGCCGACGACCGGTCTAACGCCGCACCAAAACCGACTATTGTTGTTAGTGACAGGTCCACCACGGACCGGTACTGCGCTGATGGAGTTCTCATGAATAGAACCAGTCTTGCTGCTGTTGTCACTTCCCTGCTTGCGGGTCTCGCCCCGCCATTCACTAGCGCAACACCTTCCCAAGCGCCTGTTTTTGCCGTCGGGCTGCTGGGAAGTTATAGCGAACTGGAGTTCACCGGCCGTGGAACCACCAGTACAGAGCATATCCCCGAGGCGGGCCTGTTCCTCAACTTCGGCAACAAGATGACCGGCGGGCCCGGCCTTGTGTATCAGGCGGAAATCACCGGTCAGTACTCTG
The DNA here is from genome assembly GCF_046042685.1 of Pseudomonas sp. PLMAX. Lineage (NCBI taxonomy): Bacteria > Pseudomonadati > Pseudomonadota > Gammaproteobacteria > Pseudomonadales > Pseudomonadaceae > Pseudomonas > Pseudomonas sp. PLMAX. The sequence continues at coordinate 4,369,205 of NZ_CP064949.1, forward strand.
AAGAAAAGCATCAGCGCGTCAGCGATGGCCAGGCCGACCTGGACCTTGGCTGGAGGCTGGCTTTGGATACCGAGAATTTTTTAGACGTTTTGATCGGAGCGGGCTATAAGTGGAACCGTTATGACCCGGACTTCAACAGGTACGACATCAACCTCACCAATCGCACCCCCTTCGCTAAATTGGCGCTGGGCTACAACCACGCCTTCAGCAATTCGACTTTGCGCCTGGAAGCAGGGGTTCGGCAGGTTATTGACGGCGACTCGCGGTTGGAAATCAATGATGTGGGCAACCAGGAACTGGACCTTGAAGACACCACCAATCCTTTTGTAGAGCTGAGTTGGCTGTTCAACCAGCAAGGGTCGGTTCCCGTGATTGCAAGCCTTTACTTCAACCGGTACGAATATGAAACGGACGGTCAGTTTCAGTTCACAGACTTCGATAAACAGACCCGAGACGAGTATGGCGCGAAGATAGGCATCGTGTTTTGACCCGATGCCAACCGTGCCCATAACCTTTCGTCGCAAATGAAATCGCCCAGGTGAAACCCGGCCTTCTCTGGCGTGGGGATTGCACCGGCCCGCGTTAGCCGCGCGAACGACATAAAACTGACGCGAAGGCCATCCAATCAACGCTAAAGGACTCCAGCAATACGCTTGGTCAGTCACCGGAGATGTAACGTGTCAACTCTCAACGAAATCGCAGCGAACCACGCGAGAATGGCTAAGGCAAAGGAACAAGAGTCGACCGGACTGAGCGAGCGACAGCTGCATATTGTAGGAAGCTTTGAAATTGTCACCCCGATCGAGCAACCGCATGTGCCTCTGCACCTGGTCGCTGCGGCCCAGGACAGCAACCTTGCCCTGGCATCGGCGTTCGTGGCCTGATCTCAAGCGAACACGTTCCCCTGTAGGAGCTGCCGCAGGCTGCGATCTTTTGATCTTGAAAAATCAACGTCAAAAGATCGCAGCCTGCGGCAGCTCCTACAGGGTTACACAATCTTCAACCACGGCCAGCGATCCTGATAACTTTTCGCCTTCTGTTCAAACAGCTCAGGCCTGGGGTTTGCCGGGTTGATGCGCAGCACGCCCTCGTCGACATCCGCGAGGCCATAGGGGGCATAAACCTCCCCGGTGGAGACATCCAGGCCGATACAGGTACCCGCCACCAGGTAGCGATCAACCCCGTCCCTGGCCGATTCAAGTCTCGGATAAGTCCCGCCAAAGCGCTGCTCGTACCAAAGGTGCACGCGCGCCTGATTCTTGAATTCAACATTGACCCCAAGGTCCTCGAACAGCGCTCGAGCCCGCTGGATCACCTCGTCCTCAGCCTCCCAGGACAGGTCTGTATCAAAGTAAAAAACGTCGTAATCCTTCACGCCCCAGCCAGGATCCCGTTGCGCCTTTGCATTCCATACCGCCTGGAACAGGCAGCCCGCCGTGAGCAGGCATTGATCCAGGCCAAGCCCAGGCAAGCGTGAAATCAATTGCGCGTTGATCGGGTTGGTCATTGCGATGCCGACCAACCTTTCGGCCGTCAATGTCATGGTTCATCCCTTGGAAACCGATTCAGTCCTGTCGCCTAAGTTACAACAAAACCATGACCGGATTGCATCTCGGCCACCAGCAACTCCACCAACGCCGCAGCCGGCAGTTCCCGCGCCAGCGGCGCGCCCTGCCCGGCCCATTGCACGGCAAAATCGCTATTGCCCCGGGTCGCTGCTGCGACATTGAGCGCCTTGTTGGCGTCATAGGTGAGCGGGTAGTCCGGCAAGACGATGCCTGGCACCTCGAGGCTGGTGAAGTTGCGATTGACCATGCCCCGGGCCGGGCGGCCGGAGATGACGCTGGTGACGCGCGTCTGCTGCGCCCGCGGCCCTTTGAGCGCTTCACGGTAGGCGCCGTTCGCGGACGACTCCGGGCAGAGAATGAACGCCGTGCCCAGTTGCGCGGCACTGGCACCCAACTGCATGACGGCGTTGATGCCGGCACCGTCCATGATGCCGCCCGCTGCGATCACTGGCAGCCGGCAGGCATCGACCAGGACCCGTACCAGGGCCAAGGTGCCCATCTGCACATCCTGCTGCGGATCGAACACCCCACGATGCCCGCCGGCCTCGTACCCCTGAGCCACCAGTGCATGCACACCCGCGTCCTGCGCCGCCTGCGCTTCGGCCAGGCTGGTCACGGAACACAGCAGCAGGATGCCGGCGGCCTTGAGTGCATCGATGGCCGCTTGCCCGGGCAGGCCAAAATGGAAGCTGACCACCGCCGGCTTTTCTTCCAGCAGCATCTGCAGCATCCCGGCATCTTCGACGAACGAGGTGTAGATTTCCCGCAGCGACCCGGGTGCCGTGGCGCCAAACTCGGCGAAAAACCCTGCCAGAAACTGCAGCCACTGCGCTTCCCGCACGGCGTCCCGGACTGCGGGCTGGTGGCAGAAAACATTCACGTTGAAGGGCTTGCCGGTCTGTGCCGCCGTCTCGCGCAGCATGACCCGCGCCTGCTCGACAGTGCTCGCGCCAATGCCGATGGAACCCAACCCGCCCGCATTGGACACCGCCGCCGCGAGCCCGGGGGTGGAGACGCCCACCATCGGCGCTTGAATGATCGGCAGTTCGATCTGCAAAAGGGACAACAGAGGATTGGACATGGCAGCACCTGAACCTGATAAATGAAAGTGGACGCTGGAGCCAGGGGCAGCGTGCAAGCCTCGCCTGCACGCCTTCCAACTCGAATAATGCCTACTTTGAAGTCGGCATGGCGAACTCGGCGCCCTTGGCAATGCTGTTCGGCCAGCGCTGCATGACCGACTTTTGCTTGGTGTAGAACCGCACACCCTCTTCGCCATAGGCGTGCACATCACCGAACAGCGAGCGCTTCCAGCCACCGAATCCGTGCCACGCCATCGGCACCGGAATCGGCACGTTGATGCCAACCATGCCCACCTGGATACGGGTCGCAAATTCACGGGCGATGTGACCGTCGCGGGTGTAGCACGCGGTGCCGTTGCCGAACTCATGGGCATTGACCAGATCGACCGCCTCGGCAAAATCCTGGACCCGCATGCAGGCCAGCACCGGACCGAAGATTTCCTCCTTGTAGATCTTCATCTCGGGGGTGACATGGTCGAACACCGTGCCACCCAGCCAGAAGCCCCCGGCGCAATCGGCACCGGCCTGCGAGCCATCAAAGCCGCGGCCGTCGACCAGCAGCTCGGCACCTTCAGCGATGCCTTGCTCGATGTAGCCGGTGATGCGCTCGTGCGCCGCTTGCGAGACGATCGGGCCCATTTCGGCGGCCAGGTTCATGCCCTCGAGGATCTTCAGCGTGCGCGTGCGCTCCAGCAGTTTCGGCATGACCTTGTCGGCCACGTCGCCGACAAACACCGCCACCGAGATCGCCATGCAGCGCTCCCCGGCAGAACCGAAGGCCGCGCCGATCAGCGCGTCGACCACTTGGTCGACGTCGGCATCGGGCATCACCACCATGTGGTTCTTCGCCCCGCCCAACGCCTGGACGCGCTTGCCGTGGCGAGCCCCGGTCTCGTAGATGTAGTTGGCGATCGGCGTCGAGCCGACGAAGCTCACGGCCTTGACTTCAGGGTGGTCGAGCAGCGCATCCACGGCTTCCTTGTCGCCCTGCACCACATTGAACACGCCGTCCGGCAGCCCGGCTTCCTTGAACAGCTCGGCGATCAGCAACGCCGGTGATGGATCGATCGGGCTCGGCTTGAGCACGAAGGTGTTCCCGCAGGCGATGGCCACCGGGAACATCCACATCGGCACCATCACCGGGAAGTTGAACGGCGTGATGCCGGCCACCACGCCCAGGGACTGGCGCAGGGTCCAGTTGTCGATGTTGGTCGAGACCTGCTCGGTGTAGTCGCCCTTGAGCAGTTGCGGGATGCCGCAGGCGAACTCGACGACCTCGATGCCGCGCGTCACTTCGCCCTGGGCATCGGTGAAGACCTTGCCATGTTCGGTGGTGATCATCCGCGCCAGGGTGTCGCGGTGCTCGTTCAGCAGCGCGAGGAACTTGAACAGGATACGCGCGCGGCGCAGCGGCGGCGTCGCCGACCAGGCCGGGAATGCGCGGGCGGCGGACTGCACCGCGGCGTCGACGTCAGCAGCGCTGGCCAGGGCCACCTTGCCGATCACCGAACCGGTGGCAGGGTTGGTGACGGACTGCGAGCGACTGGAAGTGCCGGGCGTCAGGCGACCGTGAATGTAGTGTGCGATGTCTGCAGGCTGGGTGCTCATGGCGGGTGTCCCCTGGTGGTGGATAAGAGCCATCTCTTGTTGTTGTCAGGCCGGGGCTGTTGAGTGCTCCCGACATGGCCAAGGTAGGCCCGCCGATAAATCATGTAAAATGATGATTAATGATCTTATGGATCATATTTTATGAAGCAGCCACTTTGCCCGTTCACCCAGGCGGCGCTTCCAGTCCGCGGACAGGCCAGGGCTCGCCGCCAGCGCCAGCAGATCGTCGATCACCGGCCGGTGCGACAGTTGCACCTGCCAGAACTGGTCGATGGAAAAGCGTTCGTCATGCCGCTCCAGCAATTCGATGGGGTCCCCCGCTTCCAGGAATCCCGGCTCGAGCACCCGGTAATACCACCCCGTGATCCGCTCCCGGGCGACGAACATGGACATGTGCTCGGCGTCAAAGCGATGGTTGATTTTCCAGCACGGGCTGCGTGGCTGGGACACCTGCAACACGCTGCTGCCGACGCGAAACACGTCGCCGATGTGCACGTTGAGTTCAGAGAGCCCGAACGCGGAAATGTTCTCCCCCAGGCTCCCCGCCACCAGTTGCCCGGCACTGGGCACAAAGGCCTGCGCCAGACGCGAGTAGTTTTGCGCCGCATACTGATGCACCGCCTTCTCCGGGCCACCGTGCACCCGGGTGTCGCCGTGCTGGTCGCCGACGATCCCGTGCAACTCCACGCGTACGGGGCCAGCGCGGCGTTGCTTGAAGATGCCGGTACGCTGCCCTTCGGGTTCCAACACCCCCAGGCCGCCGGCGAAGACATGGTCAATTTTCGAAGTCAGTGTCATGGGTCGACCTGCAATAAATACCGGGTTTCGGCCACTTTACTAATCAGCGGAAAAGCCCGTAAAGTGATCAATAAGTATGTCAACAATCACTTTTAAAGATGGGTGGTGACAACCATGGAAATGCGCCAACTGAAGATATTCTGCGCCGTGGCCGAGCTGGGCAGCTTCACCGCCGCCGCGTTGCAGGTGAATACGGTGCAGTCCAACGTCACCATGCGCGTCAAGGAACTGGAAGCCGAACTCAATCGCGAGCTGTTCATCCGCAAGAAGTCCGGGGTGGTGCTCACGTCGGCGGGCGAGACGTTCCTCGGCTATGCGCGGCGCATCCTGCAACTGACCGACGAGAGCCGCAGCGCCCTGATGGACACCGGCAGCCCGACCGGCCTGCTGAGGCTGGGTTCGATGGAAACCACCGCGGCCATTCGCTTGCCGCAAGTGCTGACCAAATACCGCGAGCAGTTTCCCCAAGTGCAGTTGTCGTTGCTGACCGGCACCACGGTCGAGCTGATCAAGGCGATCGAAGCCCATCGCCTCGACGGTGCCTTTGTCGGTGGCTTCCACCAAAACTCGGCGCTGGCCCAGGAGGAAGTGTTTTGCGAAGAGTTGGTGCTGGTCAGCAGCAACCAGTTCGAAACGCTGCCGGCGCTGATCGAGAAAATGCCCCAGCAGACCGTGCTGGTGTTCCGCACCGGCTGCTTCTATCGCTCGACCCTGGAAAACTGGTTCTACCAGGTGGGCCTGGTGCCGAACCAGATCATGGAACTGGGCACCCTCGATGGCATCCTCTCGTGCGTGGCCGCGGGCATGGGTGTGACCCTGCTGCCCAAGGCCATCGCGGAAAATTGCAGCGTGCGCCATGCCATCCGCTGCCACACCCTGCCGCCGGAGTTCGCCAATGTCTCCACGGTGTTCATCCGCCGCAACGACACGATGATCACCTCGGCCATGAGCGCCTTCATCGGCCTGGCGCAACAGCACATCGCGCGATCACAAAGCAACGCCTTGCGCAAACCCGTGTAGGAGCTGGCTTGCCAGCGAAGAGGCCCGCAAACTCGATGCAATATTCAAGGACGCCTTCGCCGGCAAGCCGGCTCCTACACGCCTAGCGCCCTTCTCTGCTTATTCGGCAGCTGATCCGGCGCAGTCACCAGTCCGCGGGCAAGCTCCGCCACCCGCTCGGCCGCCGGCACGACACTGTGAATCTTGCCCACCCCCTGCCCCGCATACAGCGACAGTTTCTGCGCCATTCGCGGCTTGTCGATCGCCCGGGCGCCGCCACCGATCAGGCGCAGCAGGTTCCACTTGTCCCGATTGGGAATCACCCGGTGCGGCGTGCCGTAGGTCCAGCCGAACGAATAACCGGTGCGGTACTCGGTGTCATCGGTGGTTGCCTCGACAATCTTCTGCTTGTACAGCGGATGGGCATTCGACTCATCAGTGGCAATGAACGCCGTACCCACCACCACCCCCGATGCACCAAGCGACATCAATGCGCGCACATCGTCGCCCTGGGCGATACCGCCCGCCGCCAGCACTGGCCGCCCCTCGGCGACCGCCAGGATCGAGGTCAACAACGGCATGATGCCGATCGTGCCGCGATTGAGGTGCCCGCCACTTTCACTGCCCTGGGCAATGATGATGTCCGCACCCTGGGCGATGGCGTTGCGAGCCAGCTCCACCGAGCCCGCCTGCACCATGACCAGCAGCCCGGCATCTTTCGCCCGGGCAATGATGTCGGCGGCGTACTTCTCGGCATAAAACAGCGACAGCAGTTTGGGCTTTTCCTTGAGGATCACCTGGAACTGAGCTTCAAAGACCTCAGGGCCGCCAAACTGCGGCACCAGGTTCACGCCGAAGGGCCGGTCCGTCAGTGCCCGTGTTTCCTCGATCCAGCGGCGCAGGGCCAGGGGTGGCAGGCGCAAGCCGCCGATAACGCCCATGCCCCCGGCATTGGCCACTGCCGCGACCAGTTGCGGGCCGGAAATGGCGGCCATGCCGCCGAGGAAAATCGGGTATTTCACGCCGCAGAGCCGGGTGATGAGGTTACCCGCGAAATCGATTCTGTCCTGGTTCATGGCTCACAGCTCCACATGTTTTCCAAGCATCCGCTTGAGCGTGTTGTTCTTCAGGAGAAAGTGATTCTTCAGCGCGCCGAAGACATGCAGCGCTAGACCGGCGAGGAACGTCGAGGCGCCGATGTCGAACAGCACATCGACGACATGCTTCAAGGTCGGGTTGGCCGGCAGCAGCGCCGGAATCCACAATCCGCCAGGCAGTTGCAGCACCTCGCCGGCGGCGGCGCGGGAAGCCCAGACCGCAATCGGCAGCAGCACCATCGCCAGGGCCAGCGCGACCGCCACCGAGCGGCTGACGATCACTTCGATGGGGTTCGGCGTGCCCACCGGCAGCGGATGGTAGGACGTGATCCGTGCCCAGAATCGATAGATCGAGACGAGGAACAGGATCAGCCCCAGCAGGTTTTGCACCCGGCCGAGTGGCTGTTGCAGTGCCGCGCTCGAGGCGTGATCGATCAGCAGTTGCAGCGCGAAAATCGCCAGCAGTGAACACGCCACGATCCAGTGCGTTACGACGGTGACAGGTGAAAATCTCAGGCCATTGTCTTTAAGTTGCATGACAGGCTCCTCTTGCAAAAGACGCACATCAAAAAGGTGGAGGATCAGTGACTGACCGCCTGCGCGGCCCCGAGCCCGGTCTGGGCGCGGATCAATTGATCGTCGAAACGCTCGCGCTCGAGCACCGCGCCCCGGCTGCGATCCGTCACCGAGCCCAGCCAGGTAAAGAGGAACGCCACGTTCATCGAGATGATCGCCGGGTAGTCATAGGGGAAGATCGCCTCGGCATTGCCCAGCACCTTGACCCACACTGCCGGCGAGAGCACCACCAGGCCGACGGCACTCACCAGCCCGGCAATGCCGCCGATCAATGCGCCCCGGGTAGTCAGCCCTTTCCAGTACATCGAAAGCACCAGGATCGGAAAGTTGACCGAAGCCGCCACGCCGAAGGTCAGCGCCACCAGGAAGGCGATGTTCTGGTCCTTGAACAGGATGCCCAGCACCACGGCGACGATGCCGATGCCGACCGAGGCGATCCGCGATACGCGGCGCTCGTCCCGGGCCTCAGCCTTACCCTTTTTCACCACCATCACATAGAGGTCATGGGAGATCGCCGAGGTGCCGGCCATGGTCAGGCCGGACACCACCGCCAGGATCGTCGCAAACGCCACCGCCGAGATGAAGCCGAGCAGCAGGTCGCCACCCACGGCCTTGGCCAGGTGCATCACCGGCATGTTGCCGCCACCGATGAGCTTGCCGCCGACGATGCCGGACTCGTAGAAGGCCGGGTCCTGGCCGACGATCACGATGGCGGCCAGGCCCAGCACCGCCACGATCAGGTAGAAAAAACCGATGAAGCCCGTGGCGACGAACACCGATTTACGCGCTTGCCTGGCGTCCGGCACGGTAAAGAAGCGCATGAGGATGTGCGGCAATCCTGCCGTGCCGAACACCAGCCCCAGCGACAGCGAGATCAGCGACAGCGGGTCGGCCACCAGTTTGCTCGGCAGCAGGATCCGCTCGCCATCGTGGTGCGCGGCCACGGCTTGCTCGAACAACAGGTCGAAGGAAAAACCGAACTTGCTCAGCGCCAGGATCGCGAGCAAGGTTCCGCCCACCAGTAGCAACCCGGCCTTGATGATCTGCACCCAAGTGGTGGCGACCATGCCGCCGAAGGTGACGTAGACCGCCATCAACAGGCCCACGGCAATCACCGCGTAATTGTAGGGCAAGCCGAACAACAGCTGGATCAACTGCCCCGCCCCCACCATCTGCACCACCAGGTAAAAGCACACCACCGTCAGCGAACCGAAGGCCGTCAGGGTGCGGATGCGATTCTGATCGAGGCGGTAGGAAGCGATGTCGGAGATGGTGATGCGCCCCAGGTTGCGGATGCGCTCGGCAAACAGGAACAGCAACAGCGGCCAGGCGACAAAGAAGCTGATGGAGTACAGCACACCATCGAAGCCGTTGAAGAAGATCATGCTGGTGACCCCCAGCAACGCCGCCGCCGACATGTAGTCCCCGGCCAGTGCCAGGCCGTTCTGGAAACCGCTGATGCCGCCACCGGCCGTGTAGAAATCATCCATCGACCGGGTCTTGTTGGCGGCCCAGTACGTGATGCCCAGGGTCGTGACGACGAAGACCAGGAACATGCCGATCGCGGTGATGTTGATCGGTTGTTTCTCGACGTTCTGCAAAACATCCCCGGCCAAAACGCTGGTGGCGACTGCACCGAGCAGCGTGCCGAGGATCAAGTGGATGCGTTTCATACGATGGCCCCCGCGCGAATCTGCGCGGTCAGTTCATCGAACTCACCGTTGGCACGCAGGATGTAGAGACCGGTGAACAGCCAGGCGCCGAGGATGAACACCACACCCAGCGGCCAACCGATATTGATGATGCTGGTCGCCGACAGCTTCGTTGCCAGCAGCTGGGGCGCGAAGGCGGCGACGAGGATGAACGTGAAGTAAGGGACAAGGGTTGCAGCGGTAAGACTCGCGACGAACGTACGCTGGCGCGAGACCAGATCCTTGTACCGGGGATGGTTGCGGATCCTGGCTGATTCGGTTGCATGGTTCACGTTGACTCCGTGTAGCAGTGGTAGCGTTATTGTTGTTCCACAGCCTCAGATTCAGACTCGATCCGCCACTGGCTGCGGTATCTGTGCCCTTTCAACCTATGCCCGGTACAGGATCATGTAAAATGATCATTAATGATCCAGTTGATCGTTTTTGGTGAATCAACTCCCCGTGGATTTCCGCTTGCGTGTTAATCTCTAATGAGCCTTGAATTGCGTATTGGTTAATGTTTTTTCAGATAGGTGAGTTCGATGGATGTCACGGATCTCAAGGTAGTGGCCGCGGTAGCCCGCCACGGCAGCATGAACAAGGCCGCCAGCGAACTGAACACCGTGCAGTCGAACGTGTCGGCGCGGATTCGCTCGCTGGAGGACGAGCTCGGCGTGGCCCTGTTCCAGCGCAGCGCCAAGGGTGTACAGGTGACGCCCGCGGGACGGCGCATCCTGCCCTTTGCCGACCGCCTGGCGAAATTGCTCCTCGATGCCACAAGCGCCGCCCGCGATGACGGCCAGCCCAGGGGCGAGCTCGAGATCGGCACGCTGGAGACCACCCTCGCCCTGCGCCTGCCACACCTGATCGCCCGGTTCGCCAGGGATTACCCCGAGGTTCGCCCGGTGGTGCGCACCGGCACCACCTGCAGCCTGATCCAGGACGTCGTCGACTGTAAGCTGGAGGGCGCGTTCGTGGTCGGGCCGGTCAATCACCCGCAGCTGCACAGCGAAGTGGTCTTTCGCGAAGAACTGGTGCTGGTCACCTCACCGGCCCTGCACCGCCTGGCGGATGTCGCCGCGGCCTTGAATCTCAAGACCGTGGTTTTCCGTCTTGGCTGCTCCTATCGCCAACGCCTGGACACACTGCTGACCAGCCTTGGCGCCCCCACCCCCGAGCCGCTGGAGTTCGGTTCAATCGAAGCGATCATTGCCTGCGTGTCGGCCGGGGTCGGGGTCACGCTGTTGCCCAGGGGCGTTGTTGCCAACGCGGCGCGCGAGGGCTTGGTGGCAGTGCACGAACTGTCCCCGCAGCTGGCTGAAGTGGAAACGGTGTTCGTGCGGCGCCTCGACGGCTATTTCTCCAGTGCGCTTTCCACCTTTCTGCACCGCGTGCATATGGATGGCGTACCCGTTACCTTGGCGTTGCAGCGCTCTGCAGCGTACCAACCCGTGACCTGATCCAACCGTTGACCCCGGCACACGACACCAGCAGCGCGCCCGTGACGAGGAACACCTGGTGCAGGCCGAAATGCGCACCGATCTGGCCACCGATCAAGGGCCCGATCACCTGCCCGGAAAACTGCGCCGATTGCAGGTAGCCGAGGATTTTTCCGCTGTTATGCTCCGCCACCGACTGCCGGATCAGCTTGGCGATCGCCGGCAGCAGCCCGGCCAGGGTCATGCCCATCAGGCCGCGCAACACTGCCAGCTGCCACCACTGCGTGACGAATGCCTGGGGCACCATGACGATGCCGGTCAGCACCAGGCAACCGATGATCACCTTCCAGCTGCCGACCCGATCGGCCAACGCCCCCAGCCGGGCGGCGGTGAGAATGCTGCCCAGCGCCGAACAGGCCATCACAATCCCGGCAATCCGCGCCTGATCATCAAGCGCCACGCCCAGGTCACCGATGTAGACGGTGATGATCGGCTCGATCGACATGTTGGCGAGCAAAACCATCATCGCCGTCATCAACAACGCGGCGATGATTGGCCAGTGCGCACTGTCAGCCTCGTGCCTGGATGTAGCGACCCGCCGTGCCCCGTCCAACTGCCGGCTGAAATCCTCGCGAACCAGCACCAGAGTGGCGATCGCGGCCACTGCGATCATGGCGCCACCGACGAAAAAAGTGCCGCGGATGCCGACCCACTGCGGCAGGAAACCGCCCACCAGCGGCCCGATCAAGTTGCCGGACAACGCCCCCGTCGACAGCACGCCCAGTGCCCACCCGGCCTTTTCCCGTGGCACCTGGGATCCGATCATCACAATCGACGCCGAGGCATAACCACCGATGAGCCCGGCGACCAGGCGCAGCACCACAAGATCAGTCACATCCCGCGCCAGCCCGATCAGCGACATCACCACCGCCATGCCGATGGCCGCGCGCACCAGCATCGGTTTGCGCCCATAACGATCGGCCAGCCGCCCCCACAGCGGCGCGGTAATCGCCGTACCAAAAAACGTCGCACCGAAGGCCACGGCGGACCACTGCACCACGTCGGCCTGGGCCGTGACGCCCAGTTGCTGCACATACAGCGGCAGGAACGGCAACAGCATGCTCAGGCTCACCAGGGTGGTGAACGAACCGAACACACAGACAGCCAGGTTGCGCCGCCAATAGGCCAGATTGCGCTCGGCGTAATTCATGGGGTCACCGAGGTAGGCGAGCTTCGCAGCGCCGCCAGCAGGTCAATCACAAAGGCCAGCAACATGGCCGCCGTGCCGATCAGGAACAGCAGGCTGTAGTTGCCACCGCTGTAGGAAAACAGGAACGACAGCCCATAAGCGGCGACCGCCTGGAACAGGGCGAAACCCACCGTGGCGGTCTGCCAGGCCGCACTTTGCCGCGCAGGATGGCGGACAAGAATTTCCTGGACCCGTCCCAACACCAGCGGCACGGTCCCGGTGACAAAGGCGCCGACCGTCACGCTGGACACCATCAGCCAGAGGCTGCCCGGTGCGAAGGCCGGTACCGCGACGGCGATGGCCTCGATGAGGAACGACACCCGCAACGCGCGAGCGAAGCCGACCCGGTCCGCCAGCCCCCCTGCCAGCAGCGGGCCGACCGTGGCGCCAATGCCAAACAACACCCAGTACTGCGCGCCCGTCTGCAGGCCCTGGCCCAGGCCCCGGGCGACGAAATCCACCAGGAAAATCATGTGCGGCACCCACCCGGCGGCGTTCAGCGCGTACTCCACATACAGCGCCTTGAGGGTGCCGTTGGGCGCCGGGCGATGGTGCTGGACCGTGCTGACCACCGGTGCGTTTTCCGTCGGCCAGCCGCGCCAGGCAATGGCGGTGAGCAACAGCGCGATCACGCCCAGACCCAGCCAGGTTTGCCCAAGGCCCTGTTGCAGCAGCAGCGGTACCAAGGTCCCGGACGCCGCGATCCCGACGCCCACGCCCATGAAGATCACCCCGCCCGCCAGGCCCCGGCGCGAGGGCGGCACGTGCGCCAGCACAGTCGGCGCGGCGAGCACCATCAGCGCCCCGCCGGCGACACCGGAGAGGAATCGCCAGGCGAAGAACCAGGCAAAGGACAGGGGCCAGGCGCAAGCGAAAAAGGCGATGCTGGCCAGCAGCATCATGGCCCTGAGGGTCGCTCGGGTAGAAGTTCTGGCCGCCAGTGTGCGGCCGAAGATCGCTCCGGCCAGATACCCCGCCAGGTTTGCCGCGCCAAGGTAGGCCGCCCTGGAGGCGTCAAACCAGTGGGCGCCGACAATCGCCGGCAATAGCGGCGTATAGGCAAATCGCGCCAGGCCAATCCCGACCAGACTCGCCGAAAAACCGGCAAGAGTGCCGCGCCATGGGCTGGCGGGATGTGGCGCACTGGCGGTAGTCGCGGGTTTTACATTGTTCATCGTCTGCCCTTCCCTTCTTCAGTCGGGCAGACCTTATCTCGCGCGATGATATCTCAATAAACGAATAATCAAGATCACAGTTATCTGCATCAGAGATACCACCGTCCATTACACGGTGTATCAACTGTAATTCCTTGCCAGCGGTATATCTTCAATCCACGGCTTTCTAGAGTGGCAGATGGCGTTCAGCCCACCGAGCTTCCTTTACTCCATGAGCGATCCTTCATGCCCCACGACTTGAATCTTCTTGATACCGCGCTGGCCGCCTACCCACGGGTGGCCCTGCTTGAAGGCCCGACCCCGATCCAGAAACTGTCCCGATTGAGCGGCTTGCCCGATCTCAATGGCTGCAATCTCTACGTCAAGCGCGATGACCTGACCGGTCTCGGCGGCGGCGGCAACAAGCTGCGCAAACTGGAATTCCTGCTCGGCGAAGCCTTGGCCGAAGGCGCCGACACGCTGGTAACCTGGGGCGGTTTTCAATCCAATCATGCGCGCCTGACCGCAGCCGCGGCGGCCCGTCACGGCCTCGCCTGCGAGCTGATCCTGACCCCCTCGGCCGTGCGCAGCGACGATGACTTCTGCCACAACGGCAATGTGCTGCTGGACGCACTGTTTGGCGCGAAGATTCATCGGCTGGCGCGGGGAGTCGTGCCTGATACCTATGCGGCCGAGTTGGTCGACACGCTCAAGGGGCAAGGTAAAAAGCCCTTCGTGATGCCCCTAGGCGGGTCCAGCCCCCGGGGCAGCCTGGGGTATGCCGCCTGCGCTTCGGAAATCCTGCGCCAGGCGGATGCGCTGGGTGTGCATTTCGAGCAGATCATCGTGCCCAATGGCAGTGCTGGCACCCACTCAGGGCTGCTGGCCGGTGTCACCCTGGCGGGCGCTTCGTCGCACATCCTCGGCTACTCGGTCCTGGCGACCGAGGAACAGGCCACGACCACGACCCTGGAAAAAACCCGTCAGGTTCTACAGCTGCTTGCCCCGTCCTCAACACTGGCCGACACCTCGATTCGTGTGGATGGCAGCCAACGCGGCGACGCCTACGGCGCGCCGACCGAAGCGATGCTCGAAGCGCTGCGCCTGCTCGCATCCCAGGAAGGCTTGCTCACCGACCCCGTCTACGGCGGCAAGGCCTTCGCCGGCCTGCTCGCCGCCGTACGCCGGGGCGATTACCCGGCGGGCAGCAATCTGCTGTTTGTGATGACCGGCGGGATGCCTGGGCTGTTTGCCTATCGGAGCGCCTTTGACTGAGAGCCGTACGCATGATCCCAAGCGAACGCGTCTCCCCTGCAGGAGCTGGCTTGCCAGCGATGGACGTCAACGATGACGCGCGCTGTCTGGGTGATTGCGTTGACCGGACGTTTTTCGCGAGCAAGCTCGCTCCTACAGTTTGATCGGGTACAACCGCAAGAGATGGGTCGGCTGCCTGGACGCGTTGGGCCTGGTAATCGAAAAAAAATACCTCCCCAGGGAAAAACCCAAGGGAGGTGATTTTTTACCGCCGAATCGCGTTATCAGCTCTTCGCCTTGCCCATCTGGGTGAACAGCTCGGTAGGCACTTTCTTGCCATTGGAGGTGAACTGGTTGGTGCGGAATTTGTAGACCTCGCCTTCGGAGAGGAAACCGTCGTTGTTGGTGTCCATGGCCTTGAACTCTTCGCCGCCCTGCGGGGCTACGGTCAGCAGTTCCTTGAGCGAAACGCGGCCGTCGTGGTCGGTGTCGGTACGGGCGAACGAAGCATCGCCGCATTTGCCTTCACCGCACTTGCCTTCGCCGGCCTTGGTCACTTTGGCGCCGGCTTCATCTGCGCCACACTTGCCTTCGCCACACTTTCCTTCACTGGTCTTTTCCGCCGCGGCCAGTTGGTAGCCTTGGGGCAACGCGTCTGCGGCAAAGGCGGTGGATGCGAGGTTGAGGCTGCCGGCCAGTGCAACAGCGATCAGGCCAATACGAGATTTGTTCGACATACGGGACATGGTGATTCTCCGGATACTGTGTGCGGCCAAGCCGCTAAGGTCGTGCGATAAGCCGTGGTGCGAGGCGCGTTTGCTTTCTCGCTGAGGCAGGGCCATTTGACGGTAACCGTGTATCCCGGATGTATCCGGTTGCAGGGGCATTTGTAAGCCAACCTGCGTACGACGGGCCTGGATACACAGCGATACACAGGCGCAGGTCTTCCCGTCACGGGAGCGGCTATGTACTATCGCCACCGGGCCGATGCTGCCCGCCGCTCGCTCCCGATGGGAAAGGTGAAAGCATCGCTTCCTCATACGAACCCTGTCGTATCTCTTGACGGTCGAGGTTTGGCAACGCGGGCACCCAAGGATCTCGGCTAAAGGAGCAACGATGTTTTCAATCGAGCAAGCCAAGCAAATGGCCAAACAGTTGCGCGCCTCGCTGGAGGAGCGCAACCAGAGCCTGTCTCACTCCACCGCGCTGGAACTGGTCGCGCAACAACTGGGCTACAAGGACTGGAACACCGCATCCGCGATGCTTTCCCCGGCCGACACCCCGCCCGCTTCCACCGTGACCTTCGACAAGCCCATTCCCATATTGCGCATGTTCGACGAAGCCAAGGCCCGTGAGTTCTATCTCGATTTCCTCGGTTTCAGCGTCGAATTCGAACACCGCTTCGAAGCCGACCTGCCGCTGTACCTGGGCATCAGCCGCAACGGTCTGCAACTGCACCTGTCCGAACATCATGGCGACGCCAGCCCGGGTTCGACAGTGTTTGTGCCAATGAACAATATCGAACAGCTGCGCGACGAGTTGCTCGCCAAGCGCTACGGCTACGGGCGTCCGGAGATTGTCCAGCAGGGTTGGGGGCAAGTGCTTGAAGTCTACGATCCTTTCGGCAACCGGATCCGCTTCTGCCAGGGCTGATCGGGTAGATCCCTGTTCGCATCCAGACGGCGCATTGCTGCCCGCCTGGATGCGATGGTCCAGCGCCTATCGACGCAGGGAACTGGCGGCGAGTTCCACACGCTTGCCCGGGGCAACGACCGCCTCGCGATCAGCGACTTCAAGCGCTCCTCCACTCCGTTGTTTGCGCAGCAGGAAGTACGACAGCGCCGGAATCAGGATCAGCGCGCCGAGCATGTTCCACAGGAACATGAAGGTCAGCAGGATGCCCATGTCGGCCTGGAACTTGATAGGCGACCAGACCCAGCACACCACGCCGGCCGCCAGGGTGATACCGACCAGCCCGACCACCCGCCCAGTGAAGGCCACGGCCTGGCGATAGGCCTGGGACAGCGACAGGCCCTGGCGTTGATACTGCAGCTGAACGCTGAGCAGGTACAAGGCGTAGTCCACACCGATCCCCACGCCCAGGGCGATCACCGGCAAGGTCGCGACCTTCACGCCGATGCCCATGACCACCATCAGCGCTTCGCAGAGGATCGACGTCAGCACCAGCGGCAACAGCGCCACCAGCGTGGCGCGCCAACTGCGGAAGGTGATCAGGCAGAACAGCGTCACCGCCAGATAAACATAGAGCAGCATGGTGCGATTGGCCTCGCGCACCACGATGTTGGTGGCGGCTTCGATCCCGGCGTTGCCGGCGGCCAACAGGAACTGGCGATCGTCGCTGCTGTTTTCCCTGGCGAACTTGTCGGCAATCGCCACCACGGCGTCCAGGGTCTCGGCCTTGTGGTCCTTGAGAAAAGCGATCACCGGCATCAGCGAGCAGTCGGTGTTGAACAGCTCCGGGGCATTGACCGAGGCCTGTTGCGCAGCATAGTTCAGCACGTTCTGGTTGCGCTGGATGCTGTTGAGCTTGGGGTTGCCCTCAAAGGTACCGGCGGTGATCTGCCGTACCGCGTTGACCAGCGAAGCGGTCGCCTGCACGCCCGGAGACTGTTGCAGCTCCCAGGCCAGGCGGTCGGCGAGGATCAGGGTCTGGTAGTTCAGGCAGCCTTCCGCCGGAGTCTTGATCATCACCGCGAACAGGTCGCTCGACAGCGCGTAATGCTGGGTGATGTAGGCGTTGTCGCGGTTGTAGCGCGAGTCGGCCCGCAGTTCCGGTGCCCCGCTGTCGAGGTCGCCGATTTTCAGTTGCAGGCTGACCACGAAACCGCCGATGCCCAGCAACACGGCGACCAGCACCGTGCCGGTGGCCCACTTGCGCGTGGTGAAACGGTCGAGCAGGTCCCACAACTTGCCGAAGCCACGATGTTCGGCGGCACGGGTGTCGATTTTCAGCGCGCGCTCCGCGGCCTTGCGCCCGACGCCGATATAGGACAGCGCCACCGGCATCAGCAGCAAGGAAGTAAAAATCAGCACCGCCACACCGATGCTGGCAGTGATCGCCAAGTCCTGGATCACCGGAATGTCGATCAGCATCAGCACGGCGAAGCCCACCGCATCGGCCAGCAACGCGGTGACCCCGGCAATAAACAGACGGCGAAACGTATAGCGCGCGGCGATCAGCTTATGCGTGCCACGGGCAATGTCCTGCATGATGCCGTTCATTTTCTGCGCCGCGTGGGACACGCCGATGGCGAAGATCAGGAATGGCACCAGCACCGAATACGGGTCGATGGCATAACCCAGCCAGGCGACGATGCCCAGTTGCCAGACCACCGCGATCAGCGAGCAGCCGACCACCAGCAAGGTACTGCGCACGCAACGGGTATAGGCGTAGATAATGATCAACGAAGTGAACACGGCCAGGCCGAAGAACATCATCACCTGGATCAGGCCATCGATCAGGTCGCCCATCAACTTGGCGAAACCGATCACCCGGACCTTGTACGGGCCCTTGCCCTCAGCACCGGCCTTACGCGCCGCGCTGTCCCCGGCGAACTCGATCTTGTCGCGCAGCCGCTCTTCGAGCATCTGCGAAAACGCGTGGTAGTTGATGCCCTGGCCGGTGGCCGAGGCCTTGTCCAGCAGCGGCACGACCAACATGCTCGACTTGTAGTCGCTGGCCACCAGACTGCCGACGATGCCGGCACGCCCGATGTTCTGGCGCAGCTGTTCGATCTGCTCGGGTTTGCCCTCATAGGTATCGGGCATCACCGGGCCACCCTGGAAGCCTTCCTCGGTGACTTCGGTCCAGCGCACCGCAGGCGTCCACAGCGATTTCATCCAGGCGCGATCAACGCCTTCGGTGAGAAACAGCTCGTCGTTGACCTGCTTGAGGACCGTCAGGTAGTTCGGGTCGAAGATATCGCCCTGGGTGTTTTCCACCACCACCCGCACCGAGTTGCCCAGGCCGCGCAGCGAAGCGCGGTTCTCGAGGAAATTCTGGATGTACGGCTGGCTCTGCGGGATCATTTTTTCGAAGCTGGGGCGCAGTTCCAGGCGGGTCGCGGCCATGTAGCCCAGGACCACGGTGGCCAGCGCCATCAGCAGCATGAACAGCGGGCGATGGTTGAACACCAGCCGTTCGAGCAGATTGCCGGAGCGTCGATCGAAGTCGCGCAGATCGCGGATCACCGGCATGTTGTCTTGCTTGGTAGGGGCCATGTGTGAGTACTCGCTCTATTGTTCTGGCTCTTGTTCTTCGAGAAGCGTGCGGGCACCACGGCTGCCGACCACGACCAGCGCACCCTCGCCAACCGCTGTCGCGCCAGCCACCGGGGACGGGGATTGCTGCGCCACCCACTGCAAGCGGACGCTGTCGTCCTTGGCCAGCAACATGTGACCGGCCTGGGTGAAAAACCGGTAGTGACCTTGAGCATCGACGGCGGCGGCGGTGATGCTCACTTGCAATCCGCTTTCCAACGGGGTCCAGCTCAACCCGCCGTCGGTGCTGCGCAATACGTTGCCGCGCAGGCCGTAGACCACCACTTCGCCAGGCTTGCCGACCACGCCGAAAAAGCTGCCTTGATACGGCGTTTGCAACGCAGCGAAACGCTGCTGCGAGCTATCCCACTTGAGCAGCAACCCCTGCTCTCCCGCGATGTACAAGGCATCGCCGGTCGAGTTGATCGCGTTCAAATGGAAGTTCTGCGGGTTGTCGGTGCGATCCTGAAAAGGCGTCCAGCTTTGGCCGCCATCCTCGGTACGCAGGATCAGGTTGAACACGCCGACCGCGTAACCGAGCTTGTCGTCGGCGAACCAGACGTCGAGCAAGGGTTTGTCGGCGCCCTCTTCCTCCAGCCGCTGACCTTCAGCGACCAGCAGCGGCCACTGTTCGTTGGCCGGCTCGGCACCGGCCAGCTTCGAGTAATGCTTGACCAGCAATGCGCCGATCTCACGACCGTCCAGTTGCTTTTTCCAGGTCACGCCAGCGTCACTGCTGTGCAGGATGACGCCATCGTTGCCCACGGCCCAGCCTTGTTCCCGGGAAGAAAAGTAAACGGCATTCAGGTCGCTGCTGACCGGAACGCTGGCCTGCGACCATTGCTTGCCGGCGTCGTCGGAATAAAGAATATGGCCGCGCTGGCCAACGGCGACCAGGCGCGGCCCCGCATTCGCAACGTCGAGCATGGGACTGCGGACCGCCAAGGCACTGAGCCTGGCGGGCAGGTCCAGCACATCGACGTAGGCACTCGCCTGGGCACCCGTCTGCCACAGCGCCAACAGCATCACCAGCGCCTGCAACCTGCGCTTGTTCAATGAACCCATAGTGCGTCCTCCTGGCAAAACCGGGCCGTGCTGCACACGGGGTGCAGTCGGCCTGCTGGTGTAACGCGCTTAGCGAATACCGTTACCGGCCAGTGCGTCCGGTGACCACTGCGCCTTGGTGAGGGGTGCGATGTACTTGATGCCGCCGTAGGCGCCCGACAAACCGTTGATGTTGTAGGTCCCGCCCACCAGGTCATAGATCACGTGTGGCGTAGTGTTGGGGGTGGTCACGTCGTAGCTTTGCGAGAGGAAGCTGAAAGAGCCACGGTACAGTTGGCCGCGCGCATCGTATTGATCGGAGGCCAGAGCCACCCAGCTGTCCTCGTCCAGATAGAAGCGACGCTTGGCATAGACGTGACGGGCACCGGCCTTGAGCGTGCCTTCCACCACCCACACACGATGCTTCTCCCAACGCACGAATTGCGGCGCCAGGTGGTTGGGTGTGGTCAAGGCTTTCGGGTCCTTGATGTAGCTCAGCGCGTAGGTGTTGTACGGCACGATCATTTCCTGCTTGCCCACCAGTTTCCAGTCATAGCGATCCAGCGCACCGTTGAAGACATACACGTCGTCATAGGTGCCCGAGCCTGCCGTGCCCGGGTTCGGTGTGTCATAGGCCAGGGTCGGCGCCAGCTTCACCCGGCGTTGCCCCGGCAGGTACTGCCAGGCACGACGTGCCTGGGCGAGCGGGTTGGCGGCGTCCTTGAGCATGATCGCCTCCCCCGCCCGGCGCGCGGGACCTGTGTAGAACAGACGGGTCTGGAAGTAGGTGTCCTTGCCATCGATGACCTTGCCCGGGTCTTCGAAGATCGGAAACGAGTTGACGATCTCGCCGCTGGTGGCAAGGATTTGCGCGCCTGAGGCATCGACGTTCCAGGAATCATACTTGGTCGAATACGCCACCCCCTGATAGCGCAGCAGGTGGTTCCACATGGCTTCGGCACCTGACTGCGGAATCGGGAAAGGCACACCCGGCAGGACGTTCTCGATGGCGTTGCCACCCTCCAGGGACTTGGCGCCGGTGGCGTTCTTCAAGGTGTTGTCCAGTACGCTCTTAGGCAGGGCCACGCTGCGATGAGTCGGATAGACCTCGACGCGGAAGCTCGGAAAACGCGTGGCCAGTTCGACCGTGACGGCCGTCAGCTGGTTTTTGTACTGCGCGACATTCTTGCCATCGATCACCAGCAGCGGCTTCTCGCTGGCGTAAGGGTCGGGACGCAGGGTATCGCCCGATTTGAAACCTGCTGGCGCGGTCGTCAGGCCGCCGGTATAGGCCGGAATGGAGCCGTCGGCGTTGCCGGCTTTTTCGGCGCCCACGGCGGTGAGGTTGCTGCCCAGCTTGCTCGCGTCGGCGGCGGGCACGGCGGCCTGGACCAGGCCGGCGAAGGCCAGCGCGACGGAGGCGGTTAACAGATTGTGCATGCATTTCATGGTGTCGTTCTCCTGATTGCTTTTAAGCAATCGCGAATCAGAAAGTTGTCTTGAAGGTGGCCGTTACCATGCCGCGATCCTTGAGCTGAGCCGGTGTACCGCCAAAGGCGGTGGTTTGCCCGGGCGTGCAGTTGTACTGCCCGTTGGCACCCGGCGCAGCGCCGTCTCCCTGGCTGCCAGCGCTGCCTGGCGAACTGCAAGTGTCGAATGGACCGAAGTTGTCCACGTATTTCAGGTCGAAGCGATATTGGTTGTGCACGTCGAAGCCGACGCCGACCGAGTAGCTGCCGGAATCTTCGTTGCCCCCCAACTGGACGGCGGAATTGCCGTTGAGGCCGACGTTGTAGGTCATCGGCAGGTACATATCGATGCCCGGGAAGACCTGGTACCAGGTCGGGTTGAAGTTGACCCCAATGATGTAGTTGTCCTTGGTCACCTTGTCGGTGCCGCGGTACCAGTCCTCGCCCTTGAACAGCTGCTTGTTGTCGGTCACCTTCAGCCAGCGGCTGTAGCCGAGCTCGACCAGCAATGAAGAACTGTCCCACAGCGGTGTGTCGCCAAATGTGGTCAGGCCGTTGAGCACCGCATGCACGGTGTTGCCGCGGGCCACGCCGTCTTCGCCATCGAAGCCGCCAATGAAGCCTGGCCGGCCGGCAGCTGCCGCGGCCGGGCTGACGGTACCGGCGACGCTGGCCAGGGGCATGTTTTCCCGGTAGTTGAGGTCGAAGCCGACGCTGACGTCGCCGACGCTTTTCGACAGGCTGATGCCATAGATATCGATGTCGTCGACGTAGAACTGGTTGTAGCTGCCGATGTTGCCGGAGATCAGTTGGGCCGGGCCGACAGCGGTCGGCTGCAGCACCAGGTTGGGCAGGATGTCGGACGTGTTGCGGTAGTAGATGCCGAGCGTGCCGTCGAGCCATTCCGGGCTCCACTTGGCCATCAGGCCGAAGTCGCCGCGCTTGTCCGGTTCGAAGGTATGGCCATTGCTCAGGCGCAGGAACTGGTTGGCACCGATCGCGCCTGGGGCTCCAAAGAACGGATTCTGCCCACCGATCAGCGACAGGTTGTGCCCGCCGTTCTGGATGCCGTCGTTGAAGCCCAGGTAGGTACCGGACTCCGGCAGGCGCGAAGCGTCCCAATCGAGGAAGTACTGCGCGCCGAGGGTCAGTTCCGGGTTGACCGTGAAGCTGACTGACAACTGATTGCGCGGGATGAACAGTTCCTTGGCTTCGGTGCCGGGCACCGCCAGCGCCTTGGTAATGTCCAGGCCAGACTGGCCGTAGCTGTTGCCATGGGCAAAGGCCAGGACGCTTTCGCCCCAGTACTGGGTGTGCTTGCCGAGCTTGGCGCTGAGGATCGAGTCTTCGCCGATTTCTGTGCTGCCGAAGACGAAGGCATCGAGGATCTCGGCCGATGGACCGTTGTAGTAACGATCGACATAACCGCTGACGTGTCGCGAATCCGGCCGGCCATCGTTGAGCTGGTTGGTCGCCGCGTTGTCACTGCCGACATTGTCGTAGGCATGGTCGTACCAGCTGTTGGCGCTGACGCGAAAACCGGCTTTCTTCTGGTACGTCACGTCCAGTTCGGACAGCACGTCCAGGCGCTGGGACACCGCACTGCCCGAGGAGAAGTTGCGGTTGCCGTCGTTGTTGTTCCATGAATTGGCCAACTTGCTGTTAGCACTTTCGACCCGCTGGGCGTAGTTGAACTTCAAGGTGTTATCGAAGCGCACGGTCCAGTCTTCGCTGCCGGTGTTCAATTCAAAAGCCTGTGCCGCCGGCAACATGGCGATGAACAGCGCCGAGGCCAGCAGCGTTGGCTCGAACACGCCAGCACCATGAGTCTTGATTACCCGCATCGGTTGTCTCTGTGGTTTTTGTTGTTGTTTTGCGTTCATGGAAATACACCTGGCTATTCAAAATTCGGGCGTGACAGTGCCCACCACTCATAACCCCGTCAGGGGAGCGTTCAATTCATTCAACGAGATCCAGTCAATAGCGCCGGTGTCAGTACATCCGCGTTATTGAACGACCAGACTCAACTTCAGAGTCGTATCATCATCAACACCAACCCCAGCAAGAACACCGTTTCACCGACCATCAACAGGATGGGTTTGAACCCCACCGTGGCCAGTTCCTTCAACTGGATTTTCATCCCCAGCGCACTGATGGCCACGACCAGGCACCAGCTGGACAATTGATTGCCCAGGCCCTGCACCACCGGTGGCAACCAACCCAGGCTGGTCACCGTCGCCAGCACCACGAATGCCACGGCGAACCAGGGCAACAACGGTGGCCGCTCACCCGTGCCCTGCCCGCCCTGGACGCGGGTGATCAACACCGCGCAGACAATCACCGGCAGCAGCATGGCGATACGCATCAACTTGACCACCGTGGCGGTATCGCCGATGTCATGGGACATGCTGTACCCGGCACCGACCACCTGGGCGACGTCATGGATGGTGGCGCCGAGAAACACCCCGGCTTGCAGCGGGTCCAGGTCCAGTGCCCGGGCAATCAGCGGATAGACGATCATCGCCAGGGTCGACAGGCTGGACACGCCAATGACCGTGAACAGTGTCGCCCGTTCCTTGGCCTGGTGGCCCGGCAACGCCGCCGCCAGGGCCAGTGCCGCCGACGCGCCGCAGATCGCGGTGGCGCCGCCGGACAACAGGCCGAACAGTGCATTGAAGCCCAGGGCACGCGCCGCCAGCATCGACACCACGATGGTGACCACCACCGACACGACCACGATCAGCACCGGATGCCAGCCCAGCGCCACGATCTGCTCCAGCGAGATACGCAAGCCCAGCAAGGCCACGCCCACGCGCAGGATTTCCCGGGCGCTGAAGTCGATACCGGCTCTGCTCGGCCCCGCCGCCAGAAAGTTCATGGCCATGCCGAGCAAGAGTGCCAACAGCATCACCGGCGCGTGATACTGGTCAGCCAGGAAGCGCGCGGCAATGGCGACCACGATGCTCGCCAGCACACCCGGCAGATACAGGCTGGTGACCGACTGCAATTGAAGGACCGCGGACCTGGCCATAAGCTAAACCTTGATACCCATTGTCGGCATCGCACACGCGCTTCCACGCTTGATACGCGCCGCCACATAAAAGAAAACCCCACCCAGTACCAGGGCGAGAATGTCGCTGACCAACAACACATGGGTCAGCGGCGAGTCCGCTCCGGCAGCCGTCAAGGCGTCGCTGATCCAGCCGACAACGAAGGTGCCCAGTGCTACCGAAAACAGGTTCAGCAGCAGCATCGAAAAACCCATGACCGTCGAACGCATGCGCACCGGGACCGCGCCCTGAATGGCAGTGGTCGCAGAACCGTAGAGCGACATCAGCATGAAGATGCCGACCGCCATTCCCACGTAGAACAGCGGTGAATCCACCGGTACCAGGCGATAAGCGATCATGAACGGCGCGCACACCAACATCAGCAACGCCAGCACACTGCCGTGGCCGCCCTTGAAACGAGGGGCCAGGCGGTCGCTCAGAATGCCGCCGGCCAAGGCGCCCAACGAGCCGAATACGATTTGCATCGCGCCCAGGGTCATGGCAATCGAGGCCGGGTCCAGTCCCCTCTCCCGGGTCATCCACAGTTGCGCGAATGAAATGCCCGGATAGGCCAGGTGGGCCAGCACGAACCCGGTCACGGTGTAGCGCACGACGCGGTTGCTGCGCAGTTCACTGAACACGGCGGCCATCTGTGCGGCGAGGGGTTCGCCCCGCTCCTGCACCGTGCAATGGCTGCGTTTGTCGCTCATCAGCATCAACGGCAAGCCAATGATCACCCCGGCGATGCCGAGGAAATGGAACGTGGTGCGCCAACCGTGGGCAGCGCCGAGCGTGCCCGCCAGCAGAAAGCTGCAGCCAATGCCCAACGGAATGCCGAGGTAAAACAGTCCCACCGCGGTGCCCCGGCGCTTTTCCGAGAACAGCTCCATCAACAGGGCCGTGGCGGCGGGCACCAGCGCAGCCTCTCCGGTGGCCACCAGAAAACGTGCCGCGACCATTTGTTCGAAGTTCTGGACGTAACCGGAGGCCACCGTACAGACGCTCCAGACGAGCATGCCCGCGCCGATCACCCGTGGCCGACTGTGACGATCGGCCAGGGCGCCGAGAAACACCGCCATCACGCCATAACTCAGCACCCACACCGCGCCGACCAGAAAACCGTACTGCGCATTGTTGATCGCCAGCTCACCGGTGATCTGCGGAGCAAAACCCAGCAGGATATTGCGGTCCACCTGGGCCAACAGGTGGATCACCATCAGCGTCGCAAGGACGGCACAGGGACTCTTTTTCCAGAACATTCGTCAGTACCTTTGAGTTGTTTTTATGAAGGTAAGGCGCGATGCCACCCGTCCCAGGGGGACTAGCGCATGGTCCGCCGCTTCGGCCCAAGGGAAAGCGCGGTGATGCGATACGCGTCACCCACCCAGTTGCACAGCAGCGGACGGGTACTGTCCGGCTCGATGATGTCGATCACGCCAAAGCGCTCGGCCGTGCGCAGCGGTGACGCCAGGGCCTGGTAATGGGCCTCCAGTTCCTTGCGCCGCACCAGCGGATCATCCGCTGCAGCGATTTCCTGCTTGTAGGCAGCGGCGACACCACCCTCGATCGGAATCGAACCCCACTGCGCCGAAGGCCAGGCAAACCGGTGCGGCAACGCGGTGCCCGTCGGGCCATGCCAGGGACTGACCATGGCACCGGCGAGCCCGACGCAGCGGCGCAGGACAATGGTGATCACCGGCACGCTCGCCTGTTCGATCGCATGCACGGCCTGCATGGCCGCAATCAGCGTGCCCTGCATTTCCGCCTCCTGACCGGTCATGACGCCCGGCTGGTCCACCAGGTAGATCAGCGGCAGGTGAAAGGTGTCGCACAGATCGATGAAGCGGGTCTGCTTGAGCGCCGCCGCCCGGGTCAGCGCACCGCCGCCGACGCGCGGGTTGTTGCAGATGATCCCCACCGAATAGCCGTTGAGGCGGGCGAACGCGGTGATGGTCGACGCACCGAAATCCGGCGACATCTCGAACAGACTGTCCTTGTCGACCAGCGACTTGAGGATCTTGTGCGGGTTGAAGATCTTGCGCCGGTCATGGGGAATGGCGTCGTTGAGCCAGGCGTCACGGCGACCGGGCGCGTCGGCCGAGGCCACACGCGGCGGTTGCTCCCAGACATTGCCCGGCAGGTAGGACAGGAAACGCTTGGCCAGGTCCAGCGCCTCGGCATCGCTGTTGGCGGCCAGGTTGATCATGCCGCTGTGACGATGCACCTGGTCGTAACCGCCCAGGTCATTCTTGTCGATATCGATGCCGAACGCCTGCTTCACCACCGGCGGGCCGGCCGCGAATACCTGGCTCTGGCCACGCACCATGATCGACAAGTGCGAGGCGGCAACCCGCAGCGCACCCAGGCCGGCACAGGCGCCGTGGGCAATGCCAACCACCGGCACCGCGCCCAGCAGGTTGGTGATCGGCAACAGGGCATAGCCCGGGATCTTGGTGTGACCGAGCTTGTCGAGCAGCTTCACACTGCCGCCGGCGCTGTCGATCATGCGGATGATCGGCAACTTGTATTCCCAGGCGTAGCGATCGGCATAGATCCACTTTTCAGCGACCGCCGCCTCCGACGAACCGCCACGAATGGTGAAATCATCGGCCGCTACCACGGTGCGCCGCCGATCGATCTGACCCACACCCACCACTGCCGTGCTCGGCGTGGCCGAGGCCATCTTGCCTTCCGGGGTGTACTTCACGGCACCTGCAAGAATGCCGAACTCCTCGAAGCTTTCGCCATCGAGCAGATGCCCGATGCGCTCACGGGCCGTGAGTTTGCCTTGGGCGTGGTGTTTCTCCACCGCTTCGGGGCCACCCAATGCGTAGGCGATTTCACGGCGAGCGCGGATGTCCGCAAGTTCCAGCGACCATTCAGGGGCAACAGGCGTGCTCATGATGATGTCCTCTGCATGCGCGCGAGATAGTCATCGCGCAGAATGTTCTTCACCACCTTGCCGGCGTTGTTGCGCGGCAGGGCCTCGACGAATTCGATCAGGCGCGGCTTCTTGTAGCCGGCGATCAGGGCCGCGCAATGGCTGCCCAGGGTCTCGCTGTCGAGCGTGGCGCCTTCGCGCCGCACCACAAAGGCGGCGATACGCTCGCCCCACTCCGGGTCGGGCAGGCCCAGGACCGCCACCTCGAGTACATGCGGATGGCTTTCCAGGGCATCCTCGACTTCCCGCGCATACACGTTGAAGCCACCGGAAATGATCATGTCCTTGTTACGCCCGACGATATAAAGAAAGCCCTGGGCATCGAGGTAACCGAGATCACCGGAGTAGTACCAGCCATCTCGAATGGCTTCGGCTTCAAGATCCGGCCTGCGCCAGAAAGCCACTTCGCCGATGCCGTCGGTAGCGATGGCGATCTCGCCAATCTCGCCCACCGCCAGTTCTGCGCCGTGAATATCGCGCACGCTGATCTGCACATTGGCCGTCGGTTTGCCGCAGGAGCGCAGCACGCCGTCTTCGGCGTGTTCGTGCGGATACAGCACCGCCAGCGGCTGGACCGCCTCGGTCATTCCATACTGCTGGCGCATCACCGGGCCGAAGCGTGCGATGGCGCGATGGATCAGGTCGACCGAGGTCGGTGCCGTCCCGTAATGGATGCACTTGAGCGACGAGTGATCCGCTTCGGCGCCGCTGTCGAGGGCGTCGAGCAACCGGGTGAGCATGGTCGGCACGCACATCATCTGCGTGATCCGGTGCCGCTGGATCTGTTGCAGCGTGTCCAGTGGCTCGAACTTCTCGAGAATCACATTGCGCGCCCCGCGCAAGTAGCAGGGCAACAGATGCACGCCGGCGGCATGGGTCAAGGGACCGACATGCAACATCGCATCCTCCACGCCCAGGCTGTATTCCATGGCGTAGAAATGGTTGGTCAGGCGTTCATACCAGCGCTTGACCGTGTAGGTGACGCCCTTGGGCTTGCCGGTGGTGCCCGAGGTATAGGCAATGCGCAGCAAGGCATCGGGAGACACCTGGACATTCGGCGCCTGCGCTGGCATCGAGGCGAGCAACTGGCGGTAATCCAGTACCTGCGGTGCCTGCCAATCGAGCGCTATCACCTGGCGCAAACCGGCGACGCGATCACGCACGCCTTCGCCGATCTCGCGAAATTCAGGCCCCACCACCAGCAGGCTGGCGCCGGCGTCGTCGAGGATCGCGATCTGCTCGGCCAGGGTGTGCCGGGCATTGAGCGCCACGTAAACCAGGCCGGCCTTCTCGACCGCGAAAACGCTCTCGATCGCCTCGGGCGAGTTGTTGAGCAGCACGGCGACGCGCTCCCCAACCTGCAGCCCAAGGGCAATCAAGGCATGGGCAAGACGGTTGCTGCCCGTCTCGACCTGGTCATAGGTCAGGCCGTTCTCGCCGAAGATCAGGGCGGTGCGGCCCCGGTGTTGCTTGGCTGCCCAACTGAGCATGAGTCCTGCGGTGCGTTTTTTTGTCATGATTTTTTGTCTTATTGTCGACAACCTGACACAGCACTCGGGAGTGTTGTGCCCCCGTGTGGATTATTCCAGGTGATTCAATGCGGCTTGATGGGAAGCGTTGATCAGCTCGACCATCATGTTCGCGGCAACCGAACTGCTGTTTTGCTTGAGCGCTTCGACCAGTTGGCGCCAATGGTTGGCGGAAGCCTGGCGACGCTCCGCTGAACGCAAGCCCAACCGCGTGTAGCGTGCGGTCTGGATACCTAGCGCCCCCATCAGTTCTGCCAGCTGCTTGTTGCCGCAGGACTGGAACAGCAGGGTGCTCAGGCGATAACTGCCTTGGGCATACTCGTCCAGGGCATCCGCTTGCGAGGCAATCAGTTCGAGCCGGGTAACGATGGCGTCCATTTGATTGACGATCGACCCATCCAGATCGACCAGGTATTTGGCCAGCAAACCGGCCAGAACCGCGCGGATCTCGAACAGATTGTCGATCTCTTGCCTGCTCAATGAGGTCACATGCGCGCCGCGCTGCGGCACGATGGTCACCACGCCGACCTTCTCGAGAATGCGCAGGGCCTCGCGAATCGGACCGCGGCTGACCTGGAAGTGGTCGGCCAGTTCCTGTTCACGCACCGAATCGCCCGGCCCGTATTCACCTCGCAGAATCGCAAGCGTAATGCTTTCGGCAATCTGCTCCGGCATCGTCAGGACGCGCTGGCGACCCGCACGCATGATACCTATTGCACTACCGCCCTTGGCGGCCGACGCCGAACCTGCATTCATTGACATAGACTTCAATCGCACTCCATAAGCAAGACATCCTGGCCGTCTTTCACCACGTCGCCCTCGGCAACTAGAACGCTGACAACGCGCCCCGGCTCGACCGCCATCAATGGAATTTCCATTTTCATGGATTCCATGACGATGAGTATCTGATCTTCTTCAACGACATCGCCCACGCCGACATGGATCTGCCAGACCGTTCCGGCGACATCTGATTTAACCGCGATTGTACTCATTCTCGCCCCCTCCAAAACACTACTGATTTCTTTAATGACCGAGCCCTTGGCCGCCGCGCGCTACGCTTTTTGATGAAGGCCTGCGCAAACGCCCTGGATCACGATCAGCAAATTACATGATTGTCTGATTGTTGACAATCCTACGTATCGATGTTCATATCCGTCAAGGCAATTCGAACAACAAGAGGCCAGAAGGCATGTCGCTCACTCATAAAGAAGCACGAAGAATCCTGGAAATACTGGATCACACGAGGCATCTGGACTTTCTGGAAGTCCGCGTCGGTGACACCACCCTGACTGCCAGAAAGTCGGGAACGATCGAGCGGTCCCAGGCGCCTGCGCAAGGTGTAAAACCCGCAAAACCAGCGCAGCCGGCCACTGTGGCGGCCACCCGCGAACCCGAAATCGCCGCCGGTCAGATCGCCGTACGCGCCACCATGATGGGCACCTTCTATCGCAAACCCAGCCCTGACCAACCGTCCTTCGTCGAAGAGAACACGCTGGTGGAGGCAGGCACGCCGCTGTGCCTGGTCGAAGCCATGAAACTCTTCAACACCCTCGCGTCGCCGCTGAAAGGCCGCGTCGTGCGCATCGTCGCCCAAGACCTGCAGATGGTGCAGCGCGACCAGATTTTGATGATTCTTGAACCGGAGGCACGTTGATGAGCAGCATTCCCGTGGCAACCCGCGACATTCGCCGGGTCTTGATCGCCAACCGTGGCGAAATCGCGGTGCGCATCGTGCGCGCCTGCAAAACCCTGGGCATCGAATCGGTTGCCGCCGTCTCCGAAGCGGACCAGGACAGCCTGGCCGCGCGCCTGGCCGATGAGTACGTGGTCATCGGCCCCGCGCCGGCCGCGCAAAGCTACCTGTGCGCCGACCTGCTGGTGCGCACGGCACTGGAACAGCGCTGCGACGCCATCCACCCGGGTTACGGCTTCCTTTCCGAGCGCTCGCACTTCGCCCAGGCTTGCGAAGATGCCGGCATTGCGTTCATTGGTCCATCGGCCGAAATCATTGATTCGATGGGCGACAAGATCACCGCCGTCGGTCTGGCGGAAAAAGCCGAAGTACCGCGGGTGCCGGGCTCTGATGCCGTGGCCGATGCAGAAACTGCCCGCGCCATCGCCAGCGACATCGGCTACCCGGTGCTGTTCAAGGCCACCGCCGGGGGCGGCGGGCGCGGCATGCGCATCGTGCGCAGCGACGATGAGGCCGAAGCCGCCTTCCGTTCCGCTTCCTCGGAAGCACAAGCGGCCTTTGGCGATCCGACCTTGTATGTCGAGAAGTTCATCGAACTGGCGCGTCACATCGAAATCCAGATCATGGGCGACCGCCATGGCAATGTTGTGCACCTGGGCGAGCGCGAATGCTCGACCCAACGCCGGCACCAGAAACTGATCGAGGAAGCACCCTCCCCCAGCCTCGCGCCGCACACCCGCGAACAAATGGGCGAGTGCGCCGTACGCCTGGCGCGCAATGTCGGTTATTTCGGTGCGGGCACCATCGAGTTCGTGGTCGATGACCGCGATGGCAAATTCTATTTCCTGGAAATGAACACCCGCATCCAGGTCGAGCACCCGGTGACGGAGATGATCACCGGCCTGGACCTGGTGGCCGAGCAGATTCGCATCGCCGCCGGCCTGCCACTGTCGTTCAGCCAGGCCGACGTCAAGCTGGTCGGCCATGCCATCGAGTGCCGGATCAACGCCGAAGACCCGGACCGCCATTTCCTCCCAAGCCCGGGCCTGGTGAGCGAATGGCTGCCACCCAAGGGCCCGGGCGTACGGGTCGATACCCACTGCTACAGCGGCGCCACCGTGCCACCGTTCTATGACTCCCTGCTGGCCAAGCTGATCGTGCATGCACCGACCCGCAACGAGGCCATCGTGCTGATGCGCAAGGCGCTGGAGGACATGAAAGTCGTAGGCCTGTCGACCACCGCCCGCTTCCACCATGCCGTGCTCGATCACCCCGACTTCGTCGCGGGCCTGGTCACCACCCGCTGGGTCGAAGACGTCTTCGTACCTGCCCGCAAACAGGCTTTGAAACAAGCCAAGGAGCGCGCATGAGCATGACAACATTGGTCGATGTCAGCCTGAGCGACGGCCAGACCGCCGCCTGGGTCGGCGCCCCCGGCACGGCGATGCTGCTCGGCACCATGAGTTCACTGGGGCACGCCCGGCTGGCGGCGATCGAGGTATTGAGTCCCGCCGTGATCGCGCAATGTCTGGGCCGCGGTGAAAATCCGCTGCAACGCCTCACGGCACTGCGCGAACGCGCCAATGGCACGCCCCTGCGCGCCACGGTGAACCTGCTGCCCGCCCATGGCCGTATTGATGTGCTCGCTGGCGAAACGCTGGACGGCTGGCTGCGGGTGCTCGCCCGGTCCGGCATCAGCGAGGTGGTGTTGATCGATCCGCAGCTGGATTTCGAGCGCCTGGGCAACGCGGTGCAGTTGGCACTGGCGAACGGCCTGAGCGCCATCGCCGCCCTGCCCTATGTCGACGATCATCAACATGGCAACGCCCACTATTCGGCCTGCGCGGCGCGGCTGGCCCAGGCCGGTGCGCAGCGCATCATGCTGCGCGACGAAGCCGGCCTGCTGCATGTCGATCGCCTGCCCGGCTTGCTCGCGGCGCTGCGTAGCGGCGCTGATGGAACCCCTCTGGACCTGCACACCCGCTGCCACACCGGTCTCGGCCCGCAGGTGGCGCTGGAGGCGATTCGCCTCGGCATCGACCGCCTCGATGCGGCGCTGCCCTGTGTCGCCAATGGTGCCTCGGTACCGTCACTGGCACGGTTGATCAGTTCGGCGGCGCTGCTGCAATTGCCGCTGCAAACCCCGGATCAGGATCGTCTGAAAGAAGCCCAGGCTCAGTTCGCTGCAGTGGCGGATCAGGAAGGCTTTGCCGAAAGTGTGCCCTGGGCCTTCGACCTGGCTCCATACGAGCACCAGTTGCCGGGCGAAATCGCCACTGAGGCCATGCAAGCGTTGCGTGAGCGCGGACGCCTGGCCGATCTGTTCGAGTTTGCCCGCGAGTGCACGCGCATTCGCCAGGAGCTGGGCCAGCCGCCGATGTTGCAACCTTTCGCCCGGGCCATTGCGCGACAGGCGCTCGAGCATCTGGACGGCGGCCCACGCTACGCCACGTTGCAGCCAACCTTGCGTCGCTGGCTGCAAGGCTGCTACGGCCCGATCGACACGTCGCTGAACAGCCTGCAACAACGCATCGGCGCGGTTGCGCAGCCGTGCCGTGCGATTGAAGTGCCCGCCTCTGATGAGGCGCTGGCAGCACTGGTCTGCGGCTGCCCCGCGCTGCCGCCGGCGCACCGGCTTCACTACGAAGTGCGCACACCCGAACAAGCCCTGACGCAGGGGCTGCTGCAACGCTGGCCCGACTACACCGTATTGAGTGTCACAGGCCCCGGCCTGTCCATCCATCTCGAACACAGCAAGGGGTGACATGTGCTGAACCAACTACGCGAAAAAGTGCACGCGGAATTTGTCCGCACCGGCAAACGGCGGCGCATCCAGCTGGTCGATGCCACCCTGCGTGATGCGCACCAGTGCCTGTGGGCCACGCGCATGCGCACCGAGCACATGCTGCCGATGGCCGAGCGCCTGGATGCCCTGGGTTTCGATGCGATAGAAGGCGTTGCCCTGGTGCAGTTCGACGCCAGCGTGCTGTTCCTCAACCAGAACCCGCTGGAGCGCCTGCGCCTGTTGTCCGAGCGCATCCGCCGTACGCCGTTGCGCGGCATCGTGCGCAGCAACATGCTGCGCAGCTTCTACCCGGAGCCGGACGACCTCAGCGAGCTGTACGTCGAGCGCCTGGTCGCCAACGGTGCCCGCGACATCGGTTTCCTCGACTCACTGCATTGCTGGGATAACCTGGTGCCGGCGATAGCCACCGCCAAGCGCCTCGGCGCCACCACCAACCTCGCCATGATCTACAACCTGGCCCCTGGCTACGACGCGCCGTTCTACGCCGCCAAGGCGCGCGAAGCCATCGAGCGCTTCGACATCGACGCCTTTACCTTCGGCGATGCCGGCGGCAGCATGACCGTGGAACAGGTGCGCAGCATCGTGCCGGCGATCAAGGCAGTGATCGGCGATCGACCGCTCGAAGTGCTCACCCACTGCCTGAACGCGACCGGTTCGCTGGTGGCCATCGAAGCCGCGGTGCACGGCGCCGACCGTCTGCTGTGTTCGATCGATCCGCTGGCCCACGGCAATGCCGGGCCCTCGGCCCAGATGCTCGCTCGCAACCTGCGCGAGATCGGTTTCGAGGTCGACTTCGATGACCGCGCCGCTGACGAGATCGGCGAGTACCTCGCCGGTGTGGCCGAAGAGAACGGTTTTCCCCTGGGTATCCCGGCGGAATACGACCCGGCGCACTTCGTCACCCAATATGCCGGTGGCGCCATGTCGAACCTACAGTCGCAACTGCAGCTGGCGGGGATCGCCGACAAGCTGCCGGTGGTCCTCGAAGAGATCGCGCGCGTGCGCGTGGAACTGGGCTCGCCCGTGATGGCCACGCCCTTCCCCGCCATGATTGCCGCGCAAGCGGTGATGAACGTACTGAGCGGCGAGCGCTACAAGGTGGTACCCGACGAAGTGAAGAAGTACGTGTGCGGCTACTTCGGCGCACTGCCGTTGCCGGTCGATCACGACGTCAAGGCTCTTGTGCTCGCCAACGGCTCCCGCGAGGTGGCGACCACACCGCCGGTGCTGTTGCCAAGGGTTCCCGAACTGCGTAGCCGCTACCCCGGCCTGTCGGACGATGAACTGCTGCTGCGTGCCATGTACGGCGACGAAAAAATCACCGGGCTGGTCCCTGTTCTGGTCGACGATACCTTCAGCGTGCGTCGTCCGCTGCATGAGCTGATCGCCGGGCTGGCCAAGCTCCCGGAGCAACGCCATGTGCATATCGCCATGGCCGGTTTCGAACTGCGTACTCACTGAGGCTGCCATGTCGACTCCCCTCTCTGCTCGGCCCCTGCCGCAACCCACCGCCGAAACGGCCGCCTATTGGGCGGCCGCCCGGGAACAGCGACTGGTGATCCAGCGCTGCGCTGGCTGCGGGACCTGCCAGTTTTACCCTCGGGCCTTCTGCATCAGCTGCCTGTGCGAGCGCCTCGACTGGATCAACGCCAGCGGCCATGGGCGCATCTACACCTGGACGGTCTGCCGGATCGCGCCCTCGCCGGCCTTCGAATCCCGGCTGCCCTATGTGGTTGCGCTGATCGACCTCGATGAAGGTGTGCGCGTGGTCGCCAACATCCTCGATGCCGACCTGACCCGCGTCGCCATCGGCGCCCGCGTCAGCGTCTGCTTCGAGCCCGTCAGCGAAACCTGCACGCTGCCCCAGTTCACTCTTTTGGATTAGCCGTCACCATGCAAATGATCACCGACCACTTCGACGCGGGCGCCAATCGCCACCCGGACAATGTCTGCCTGCAAGGCCCCGGCTTGAGCCTCACCTACGCCGAGGTCCAGGCCGATTCCCATGCCATCGGCCATGCCTTGACGCTGCTGGGCCTGAGCTGCGCGCATGTCGGCGTGCTGGCGCCCAATCACCCGCTGAGCTTTGTCGCCATGCTGGGCGCCTTGCGCGCCGGGAGCACCTTCATTCCCTTGAATGCCAGGGACTCGATCGACAGCCTGATCTGGTTCATGAGTTTCACCAAGCTCTCGGTACTGGTGCTGCACTCCCAGTACGCCGAGCATGCCGAGCGCATTCGCGCCGGCGTGCCCAGCCTGAAAACCCTGATCGGACTGGACCAGCCGATCGACGGGCTGAGCATCGCCTCCTGGTGCCGCGATCATGCCGGCCAAGAGTGCACAGTGCGCCAGGGGCTCGACGACATTGCCCTGATCAAGTCCTCGGGCGGCACCACGGGGCGGCCGAAGGCGATCATGCAAAGCCATCGCGCGTTGCTCGCCTGCTACCGCATCGGCAACCAGTTCATGCCACCGGCAAAAAGCCCCGCGCACCTGGTCGTGGCCCCGCTGACCCATGCGGCAGGCGCGACGGCCGTGGCCCTGTCGAGTTTCGGCACGCGCAATGTGATTGCAGCGTCCGCCGACCCCGGCGTGGTACTGGAAACCATTGAACGGGAGCGCATCACCCACCTGTTCCTGCCGCCAACCCTGATTTACCGACTGCTCTCGCACCCGGACGCCAGGACCCGCGACTGCTCCTCGCTCGAATACGTGATCTACGGCGCCGCGCCCATGTCCGTGGACAAGCTGCGCGAGGGTATCGCCCTGTGGGGGCCGGTGTTCGTACAGTTTTACGGTCAATCCGAAGTGCCCGGGGTGATCACCGTACTGACCCGTGAAGACCACCTGCGTGACGGCAAGCACCTGGGTTCGGCCGGCCGTCCCACCGGCGCCTGCGAAGTGGCCCTGATGGATGATGACGGGCGGATCGTCGAGACCGGCGAACGCGGCGAGATCGTCGCCCGTGGCGAACTGGTCGCCCCCGGCTACTACGACAACCCGCAAGCCAACGAAGAGGCACGCCGGTTCGGCTGGCACCACACCGGTGACATCGGCGTGTTCGACGAAGGCGGTTACCTGTACATCGTCGACCGCACCAAGGACATGATCATCTCCGGCGGGTTCAACCTCTACCCGAGCGAGATCGAGCAAGTGATCTGGGCGCACCCGGCGGTGATGGACTGCGCGGTGGTCGGCATTCCCGATGCCGACTGGGGCGAGAAAGTCATCGCGGTCATCGAACTCAAGGCGGGTGCCTGTGCAACCGCGCAGGAATTCATCGCCACCTGCCGGGAAAAACTCGGCAGCCTGAAGACCCCCAAGCACGTGCTGTTCTGGGACAGCCTGCCGCGCAGCCCGGTTGGCAAGGTGTTGAAGAAAGACGTGCGTGCACAGCTCATCGCGCAGGAGCCTCGACCATGACGCTCGACGCATCCCGCCTGGCCGGCCGCTATGCCATCGTCGGTGTCGGCGAAGCCGGCCTCGGCAAGGCGCAGCCAGGCGACACCGCGCTGTCGCTGCAATGCCGCTCGGCCCGCGCGGCCCTGCTGGAGGCCGGGCTTACCCTGGCCGATGTCGATGGAGTATTCGCCCACTGGGACGACCGCGCCAATGCGCTGCTGGTGAGCGAATACCTGGGCATCACCCCGCGCTATGTCGACAGCACGGTGGTGGGCGGCGGCTCGCCGCTCACCCACTTGATCCACGCCATGGCCGCCATCGACGCCGGCCTGTGCTCGGTGGCACTGGTCACCTACGGCAGCACCCAGCGCCTGGATCACAGTCGTCAGCGTGGCGGCGTGGTCACCGACCCGCGCTCCCCGTCCGGCCAGTTCGTGGCGCCCTACGGCGTGCTCAGCCCGATCAGTTGGTACGCGATGCTCGCCCAGCAGTATCTGCATCGCTATCAGGCGAGCCCGGAGGACCTGGGAGAAGTGGCGATCAACGCGCGGCGCTGGGCGCACCTCAATCCCCAGGCCACGCTGCGCCAACCACTGACGATGGAGGAGTACCTGGCTTCGCCGCTGATCTCGGACCCGCTACGCAAGGCCGATATCTGCCTGGTCAACGACGGCGCCGGTGCGTTGATCCTGACCAAGGCCGAATACGCCCGCACCCTGGCCAGGCCGCCGGTGTTCATCCGCGGATTTGCCGATACCTATCGGGGCCACGTCACGCCGATCAATACGAACGACTGGCTCGACGATGGCGTTACCAGCGCCTGCGTCGAGCGTGCGCTGTGCATGTCCGGCATCCCGCGCAGCGAATTGAGCATGGTGCAGATCTATGACGCCTTCACCATCAATGTGCTGGTCGGGCTCGAGTCCATGGGTGTGTGCGAACCTGGCCAGGCTGGCGCGTTCCTGCGCAGCGGCATTGCCGCGCCCGGCGGTGCATTGCCGGTGAATACCTCGGGCGGTGGCCTGGCCTTCAACCACTCCGGTCAGTTCGGCATGCAACTGATGATCGAGTCGGTTCGCCAGCTGCGCGGCGAATGCGGCGCACGCCAGGTCGCCAATGCCAGCAGCTGCCTGGTCCAGACCGGCGGGCTCGTCATGTCGGCATTCATGTACATGGTGCTGGCGAACGAACCCGGTGATTGAGGTCCTGCTGCCAATGCGTCGCGGCGAAATCGTCGGACGTGCCGTCATGGTTCCCAAAGAGACTTCACGATGACCCGCGAACACACTTCACCCGAACAAGAGCTGCACTCCCGTCGCGCCACCGCCTTGAACATGGGCGGCGAAGCCAGGCTCCAGGCGCGCCGCGATGCCGGCGTGCTCAACGCCCGTGAGCGGCTGGAGGGTCTGCTCGACCCGCAGTCGTTCAGCGAGATCGGCATGCTGGCCCACTCCGCCCGCCCCGAGGATCGCGACAGCACCCCCGCCGACGGCAAGATCACCGGCTTTGGCCGCATCGACTCGCGCCGTGTCGCCGTGGTGTCCAACGACATGACGGTCAAAGGCGCGTCGTCCTCGTGGATCAATGCGCGCAAGATCGCCTACATGAAGGAATGCGCCACCCGCAACGGCATGCCGCTGATTTTCCTCGGCGAATCGTCGGGCCAGCGCATGCAGGATGCGATGGGTGCGGGCAGCATGGCCGGTGGCGGCCAGGATGCCCAGCAATACTGCCGGCGGCGCGAGACGCCGTGGGTCAGCGCAGTGCTCGGGCCTTGCTTCGGTTCGGCGAGCTGGTATTCGTGCCTGGCGGATTTCACCGTGATGCGCAAAGGCGCAATGCTCGCTGTTTCCAGTCCCAAAGTCACCTCGGTGGCCATCGGCGAGAGTTCGGATACCGAAGAACTCGGTGGCTGGCGCATGCATGCTGAAATCACCGGGCTGGCCGACATGGTTGTGAACAATGACCAGGAAGCGCTGAGCGCCATCCGGCGTTTTCTCGGCTACTTGCCCTCTCATTCGAATGAGCTGCCGTCCGAGCTGCCCTGCACGCCCGAGGACCGCCCGGACTCGTCGGGGCCTGAACGCATCGTCCCGGCAGAACGCAGCAAGACCTACGACATGCGCAAGCTGCTCGCCACCCTGGTCGATCGCGCCAGCCTGTTTCCACTCAAGGATCGTTTCGGTCGCTCGGTCGTCACCGCCCTGGCTCGGCTCGAAGGTGCCAGCATCGGCATTGTCGCTTCCAACCCGTTATTCAAAGGCGGGGCTCTGGACGCCGATGCCTGCCGCAAGGCCACCGGCTTCATCGCCCTGTGCGACTCGTTCAATATCCCGCTGGTATTTCTGGTCGACACCCCCGGTTTCCTGGTGGGTATCGAAGGCGAGAAACGCAGCGCACCGGCGCACATCATGAACATGATTCACGCGGTGCAACTCTGTTCGGTGCCCAAGCTTTCGGTGATCGTGCGCAAGAGTTTCGGTCAGGCGTACCTGAATTTCGGCGGTGGCCGCAACAGCGACCAGTCGGCCGCCTGGTGCATGGCCGACGTCAGCTTCGTCGACCCCGGCGTTGCGGTCAGCGTCGTGCATGGCGTGACACGCGAGAGCGACCCGGAACGCTACGAGCGCCTGCATGCCGAGTTCGCAAAAGACACCTCGGCCTTTGCCCTGGCCGGCGCCATGGGCACCCACGAGGTGATTGCTCCGGGAGAAACCCGGCGTTTTCTGGTCGAGGCACTGGCGGCGCAACGACGCGGTTTCAACAACGGTATAGGACGCCACGAAATGCGTACCTGGCCGACCTACTTTTGATCTCTCCTTCCAAGGATTCGCCATGAATGTTTTGATCGTGCATGCCCACCCCGAGCCAAAATCCTTTACCGCTGCGCTGCGCGACCAGGCGGTCGAGACCCTGCAAGCCCAAGGGCATGAGGTGCGAGTATCGGACCTGTACGCGATGAACTGGAACCCGGTGGCCAGTGCCGAGGACTTCTGCATCAGGGAAAATCCCGAATACCTGGTCTACGCCCTCGAACAACGACGCAACAGCAAGGAGCAGACCCTCGCCGCCGATATCCGGCAGGAGCTGGACAAGCTGTTGTGGGCGGACCTGCTGATCCTCAACTTCCCGATCTACTGGTTCTCGACACCGGCCATTCTCAAGGGCTGGATTGACCGGGTACTGGTGTCCGGCATCTGCTACGGCGGCAAGCGCTTCTATGATCAAGGCGGCCTGAGCGGCAAGAAAGCCCTGGTGACCGTGACCCTGGGCGGGCGTGAGCACATGTTCGGCGACAACGCGATCCATGGCCCCCTGGAAGACATGTTGCGTCCGCTGTTGCGTGGGACCTTGGCCTATGTCGGGCTGGAGGTGCTACCACCTTTTGTCGGTTGGCATGTGCCGTACATCAGCGCTGAGGACCGACAGGCGTTTTTGCTCAGCTATCGCCAGCGCCTGGAAAACATCGATGCGGATGAGGCCATCGAGTACCCGCGCCTGAGTCAGTTCGACGATCGGCTTTTTCCCCTGGGTCTGGGTGACACCCCGCTGTAGGAGCCAGCGAGTTCATTGCGCAGTCAGGGTGTAGTGGTAGTGCACTGCGCCCGTCTGTGGATCTACCAGCCAGTAGTCGTCCTTGTCCTTTTTCAGCCGATAGCATTCCTTGGGGATCTTGGGCGAGGTGAAACAGATCACGCCATCCTTGACGGTCCAATGTTCGGTTTCGGGTGGGTTACCGGACATTTTG
Source organism: Pseudomonas sp. PLMAX (assembly GCF_046042685.1). Lineage (NCBI taxonomy): Bacteria > Pseudomonadati > Pseudomonadota > Gammaproteobacteria > Pseudomonadales > Pseudomonadaceae > Pseudomonas > Pseudomonas sp. PLMAX. Next base: position 4,409,683 of record NZ_CP064949.1, read on the forward strand.
AATATCTCGGTGCCGTCGGCATTAAAGCTCAATGAATATGGCAAGCCCGTAGGCCCGACATTATGCAACTTGTTGCCAATCAGTGTGCTGCGAACCTGATCGTCATCCAGCGCAACCGCCGAAGGCGAAACCGGCTTTATCGTATGTCCACCAGATGAAGCGCAACCGGACAAGACAAGGGCCAGGAATACACAGCTCCAATATTCTTTGTTCATGCTGCACCTCGCGCATCAACTCTTATTGAACTGTAAACTTGTTGTTGGTTTTGTTTTTTACACTATCGACAAACCAGATCGTGACGCCGTCACTGAGAACCTTATTGCATTCCTTGCCGTATTTTTGATAACTCACGCAAATGACGTCCTCAGTAATCACCCAGGTACCGGTTTGCATGGGCTCGCTGGAAATCTTGATGGTTGCGGTGCCGTCAGGATTCAATGTTTCAGAGAAAGGATATCCGGTGGACGTTACGCTGGAGTGCTTGCGACCTATTACCGTCGAATTTATCTCGCTTGCGTTTAACTGTTTCGCAGTCGGTGGGGCATCAGCATGCGCATCCATGGCAGCTTGATGACCAGAGGATGAGCAACCCGCCAGCAACAGTACAACTATTGAGCAGGCCATTATCTTATTCATCTCTTTCACCTCTGTAATAACGCAGCGGATCCAATCTATAAATAGTAGTCACGCAATACTCCGTGAATATAATCATTCACGATAAACTGGCATCAGTTCATCGCGGCCAGCTTGTTGCCGCCACTGTCCCACCCTCCCCCCAGCGCCTTGTAGATCGCCACGATCCCCCGGTACTGATCGACTTCACCCTGGGCCTGGGCATCCTGCGCATTCAAGCGCTCGCGCTCGGCATCGAGCAGCACCAGGTAATCCACCGACCCTTCCTTGTACTGGATCGCCGCCAGACTGGCCGCCGCGCGGCTCGACTCGCTCTGCTTGATCAACGACAACAACCGCTGCTGGCGTTTGCCATAGTCGCTGAAGGCATTCTCCGACTCTTCCAGCGCCAGCAGCACCTGCTGTTCATACGTGGCCAGGGCGCCTTCGGCGTCGGCGTTGGCGCCGCGAATGCGGGCGCGCACGCTGCCCAGGTCAAAGGCGGCCCAGGTAATGCTCGGGCCCAGGCTCCAGGCGCGGGCGGCGCTGGAGCCGATCTGCGAACCGCGCCCGGCGGTGAAGCCAAGGAAGCCGCTGAGGCTGACACGGGGAAACAGGTCGGCAGTGGCCACGCCGACATCCGCCGTCGCCGACGCCAGCCTGCGTTCAGCCGCCAGCACATCGGGACGCCGCTGCAACAACTCGCCGGGATCACCGATCGGCAGCGCCTTGGCGATGGCCGGCAGGTCCGCCGGGCTCAAGGACACGCTCAGTTGCTCCGGGCGTTCACCGAGCAAGGTGGCGATGCGGTTTTTCTCCCGGACCTGCTCCGCTTGCAGCTGCGGTACGCTCGCCTCCACCGCGGCCAGGCGCGCGTCGGCGCGCACCACATCGAGTTCGTTGCCGACCCCGGCATCGCGCAGGCTCACGGTGACGCTGCGCGAATCGCTCTGGTTCTTCAAGTTGGCCAGGGCGATTTTCTCTCGCAATTGCGCGCCGCGCAGTTGCCCGTAGGCATCCACCAGCTCGGCGATCATCGACACCCGCAGCTGGTAGAGATCCGCCGCCGCGGCGTCTTCCCGCGCATCGCTCGATTCGAGCTGACGCTGGATGCGCCCGAACAGATCAATCTCCCAGGCCATGTCCAGCCCCAGGTCGTAGCGCTCCAGGTTGACCCGGTGCTCGGTCTGCCCTGGCACCTGCGCACGCCCTTGCTCACTGCTGACGCGGCTGGTGACCACGGGCAGATTGTCGTTGCTGACATCGTCACGAATAGCCCGGGCGGCTTTCCAGCGGGCAAACGCCACCCGCAGGTCGCGGTTGCCTTCCAGGGACTTGCTCACCAACTGGTTCAGCGTGGGGTCGTCGAACTGCTGCCACCACAGGCGCTCGAAACGCGCCTGATCGTAGTTGGCCGCCTTGGCATAAACGCTGACCGCTCGCGGGGTGTCGGGGGTCTTGTAGTCTGGCCCGACCGTGCACGCCGCCAGTGCCGTCACCAGGAGACTCGGCAAAAACAACTTCAGGGCTTTCATGGTTGCACCTCCAGGTTCAGTGCATTGGCGCGTTTGCGCGCTTGCTTGCGTTCTATGTAGCGGCGAATCAGGACAAAGAACACCGGCGTCAGCAGCAGGCCGAAGAAGGTCACCCCGAGCATTCCGGAGAACACCGCTACCCCCATGGCCCGGCGCATTTCCGAGCCGGCGCCGGTGGACGTCACCAGCGGCACCACGCCCATGATGAAGGCGAACGAGGTCATCAGGATCGGCCGCAGCCGCATGCGGCAGGCGTCGAGCACGGCGTCCAGCGGCGACAGGCCCTGGGCCTGTCGGTCCTTGGCGAACTCGACGATCAGGATCGCGTTCTTGCACGCCAGGCCCACCAGGACGATCAGGCCGATCTGGGTGAAGATGTTGTTGTCGCCCTTGGAAATGATCACCCCGGCAATCGCCGACAGCAGGGTCATCGGCACGATCAGGATCACCGCCAGCGGCAGGCTCCAGCTTTCATACAGCGCGGCCAGCACCAGGAACGCCAGCAGCACGCAGAGCGGGAACACCAGCAGCGCCGTGTTGCCGGACAGGATCTGTTGGTAGGTCAGGTCGGTCCACTCGTAGGTCATGCCGTTGGGCAGTTCTTCCTTGAGCAGTTTCTCGATGGCTTTCTGGGCCTGGCCGGAGCTGTAGCCGGGGGCTGCACTGCCGTTGATCTCCGCAGTGACGAAACCGTTGTAGTGCGAGACCCGGTCCGGCCCCGACGTCGGGCTGACCTTGACGAAGGTCGCCAGCGGAACCATCTCGCCGCGATCGTTGCGCACCTTCAACTGGCCGATCTGCTCCGGCTCCTGGCGGAACTGTTGCTCGGCCTGCACATTGACCTGGTAGGTGCGGCCAAAACGGTTGAAGTCGTTGGCGTACAGCGAGCCCAGGTACACCTGCAAGGTGTCGAAGATGTCGTTGATCTTCACGCCGTGGGTCTTGGCCTTTTCCCGGTCGATGGCCGCTTCCACTTGCGGCACGTTGACCGTGTAGCTGGTGAACAGGTTGGCCAGTTCCGGAACCCTGCGGCTCTTGGCGATGATGTTCATGGTTTCTTTGTACAGCTCTTCGTAGCCGAGGTTGCCGCGGTCCTCGATCTGCAGGCGGAAACCACCGATGGTGCCCAGGCCTTGGACGGGTGGTGGCGGGAACACGGCGATATAGGCGTCCTGGATGTCGCCGAACTTGGCGTTGAGCGACGCGGAAATCGCCCCGGCGGACAAGCTCGGGTCTTTGCGCTCATCGAACGGGCGCAAGCCGATGAAGGCGATGCCGGCGTTCGGGCTGTTGGTGAAACCGTTGATCGACAGCCCGGGAAATGCCACGGCACTGTCGAACCCCGGCTCGTTCATCGCGATGGTGCTCATGCGGCGGATCACCGATTCGGTGCGATCCAGGCTCGCCGCATCCGGCAGCTGGGCGAACGTCACCAGGTACTTCTTGTCCTGGGTCGGCACGAAGCCAGTCGGCGTGGTGCTGAAGCCCATATAAGTCATGCCGATCAGGCCGGCGTACACCAGCAAGGCGACGCTGCTGCCACGAATGATCTTGCCCACGGCAACCACGTAGCCATGGCTGGCCTTGTCGAAAAAGCGGTTGAAGGGTTTGAACAGCCAACCGCCGAGCAAGCGATCCAGCACTTTCGAGAAGCGGTCTTTCGGCGCGCCGTGGGCCTTGAGCAGCACCGCTGCCAGCGCTGGCGACAAGGTCAGGGAGTTGAAGGCCGAGATCACCGTGGAGATGGCGATAGTCAGGGCGAACTGTTTATAGAACTGCCCGGTGAGCCCGGATATGAACGCCGCCGGCACAAACACCGCGCACAACACCAGTGCTGTGGCGATGATCGGGCCGGTCACCTCGCCCATGGCTTTCTTGGTGGCCTCGACCGGCTCCAGGCCCGATTCGATATTGCGCTCGACGTTCTCCACCACCACGATCGCATCATCCACCACGATGCCGATGGCCAGCACCAGGCCGAACAGCGACAGTGCATTGAGGGAGAAACCGAGCAGGTGCATCACGGCAAAGGTGCCGATCAGCGACACCGGCACCGCCACCAGCGGAATGATCGAGGCGCGCCAGGTCTGCAGGAACAGGATGACCACAAGCACCACCAGGATCAGGGCTTCGAACAGGGTGTGCACCACCGCCTCGATCGAGCTGCGCACGAAGATGGTCGGGTCGTAGACGATCTCGTAGTCCATGCCTTGGGGGAAGTTTTTCTTCAGCTCGGCCATCTTCGCCCGCACCTGGTCGGAGATGTCGATGGCGTTGGACCCCGGGCGCTGGAAGATCGGCATGGCCACCGCTTCCTGGTTGTTGAGCAAGGCGCGCAAGGCGTACTGGTTGGATCCCAGCTCGACCCGGGCAATATCCTTGAGGCGGGTGATCTCGCCGTTCGGGCCACTGCGGATGATCACGTTCTCGAACTCTTGCTCGGTGACCAGCCGGCCTTGGGAATTGATCGACATCTGGAAGTGGGTGGCATTCGGCGCCGGTGGCGAACCCAGTGCCCCGGCCGCGACCTGGCGGTTCTGCTCGCGCACCGCGTTGACCACGTCGGTGGCGGTCAGGTTGCGCGAGGCGGTCTTGTCCGGATCGAGCCAGATACGCAGGGAGTAGTCACCGATACCGAACATCTTCACATCGCCGATGCCGTCCAGGCGCGACAGCTCATCCTTGACGTTGAGGATCGCGTAGTTGGACAGGTACAGCATGTCGTAGCGCTTGTCCGGCGACACCAGGTGCACCAGCAGGGTCAATTCCGGTGAGGCCTTGTCCACGGTGATGCCGATGCGCGTCACTTCTTCCGGCAATTTCGGCTCGGTGCGGGTCACGCGGTTCTGCACCTGGACCTGGGCGTTATCCAGGTCGGTGCCCAGGGCGAAGGTCACGGTCAGCGTCAAGCGCCCGTCCGCCGTGGACTGCGAGGACATGTACAGCATGTTCTCGACGCCGGTGATGGCTTGCTCCAACGGCGCCGCCACGGTTTCGCCGATGACCTTGGGGTTGGCCCCGGGGTAGTTGGCGTGAACCACCACGGTCGGCGGCACCACTTCGGGGTATTCGCTGATCGGCAACTGGAACAGCGAGATGGCGCCCGCGATCAGGATCAGCAGCGACAGCACCGCGGCGAAGATCGGCCGCGTGATGAAGAACTGTGAGAATTTCATGTCGGTGCTCCCTTATCCGCGAGGGCTGGCAGGCGCATCCGTTTTCACCAGGGCTGGTGATTTGACGGAGGCGGAGGATGGGCTTGCGGGTTGATTGTCTGCCTCAACGGCCTGGCGTTGGCGGGCCAGTGTCGCCACCGTTTCCGGGTCGGCCATGGGCGCGTCCTGCGGGGCGACCACGGCACCGGGACGGACCCGCTGCAGGCCGTTGATGACAATGCGGTCGTCCTTCTGCAATCCGCTGCGCACGATGCGCAGGCCTTCAAGCTTGGGGCCCAGGTCGACGCTGCGGTACACCGCCTTGTTGTCCTGATCGATGACCAGCACGAACCTCTTGCCAAGGTCAGTGCCCACCGCCTCGTCCTTGATCAGCAGGCCGGCATAGGCGGCGCTGCCCACCAGTTTCAGCCGGGCGTACAACCCGGGGGTGTATTGGCCGTCGGCGTTGTCGAACACTGCACGACCCCGGATGGTGCCGGTCTTGGGATTGACCTGGTTGTCGACGAAATTCATCTGCCCCAGGTGACTGTTGCCCTCTTCGTTCGACAGGCCCATGTACACCGGCGTGCTCTGGCCGCGCTGGCCCTGGCGGGAGAGCTGGCCGTACTTGAGGAACAGGCGTTCGTCGGCGTCGAAATAGGCGTACACCTTGTCGGTGGAGACCACGCTGGTGAGCGGCGTGGTATCGGCAGTGACGATGTTGCCGGCGGTGATTTCCGCGCGGCTGACACGGCCGCTGATCGGCGCGGTGACGCGGGTGAAGCTCAGGTTCAGCCGGGCAAGGTCGAGCTGCGCCTGGATCGCATCGACACCGGCCTTGGCCTCTTGTGCGGTGGTGGTGCGGCTGTCGGCCAGTTCCGCGGAAATCGCATTGCTGCCGAGCAAGCGCTGCCCGCGCTGCGCTTCATTGGCGGTGCGCAGCAGCGTCGCCCGGGCTTGTTGCAACTGGGCCTGGAAACGCTCGACCTCGTGCTCGAAGGGCCGCGGATCGATCTGGAACAACAGGTCCCCCTTCTTCACCAACGCACCGTCGGTAAAGGCGACCCGTTCAATCTGCCCTGATACCCGTGGACGCACCTCGACGGTTTCCGGGGCTTCCAGTCGTGCGGTCACCTCGTCCCATTCGGTAATAGGCTGCTCGATCACCTTGGCCACAGTCACGTGCGGCGCCCCCGGTGCATTGGCGGCGACAGGCGCACGATCGCAAGCGGCAAGCATCGTGAGTGCCAATGCGGCAAGTGGATAACGCAGAGGTTTGAGGGACTGTTCCATGGAGTATCCGCCTTGAGCATTGTTTTTGATGATAGCCATCATGTATAAGGGCAAAAAAAGAGATTTGGCCGTCACACATTTGCGCCAACAATATATGACGACTATCATAATTACTAGCCTCTCAGCGACGACTTGCCAAGGGCCATGCCCACCGGCCACAGGAGCACCCCATGAAAGTGACGAAAGACAAGGCTGCGGCCAACAAGGAAGCGATCCTCACGGCCGCCTCCCGGCTGTACCGCGAGAAAGGCATCGACGGGATCGGCATCGGCGAACTGTCCCGTTCGGTCGGGCTGACCCACGGCGGGTTCTACGGGCAGTTTCCAAGCGGCAAGGAGCAGCTGGCTTGCGAGGCCGTCAGCAGGACGTTCGAGACCAACATTCAACAATGGCAGGACGCCAAATCGATTCCGGAGCTGGTCAAGGGTTACCTGACCCAGAAGCATCTGGACAACTGGACCGAGGGCTGCCCGATTCCCGCCCTGGCGACCGATGTCGCGCGTACCGGCGGCGCGGTCAGCCAGTCCTTCACCAAGGGCATCGAGCGCTTGATCGAGATACTGATGCCATTGGTGGAGGGCGAAAACCCGGAGGAAAAACGCCAGGAAGCGTTGCGGGTCATTGCCTCGATTGCCGGTGCCATGCTCGTTGCCAGGGCCTTGGATAAGCCGGAGCTGTCCCAGCAATTCCTGACCTCGGTGATCAATGCATGGCCGGGCTCTCTGTAGGAGCGAGCTTGCTCCGGGCGGCGTTCCGACGAAGGTCGTCAACGATAACGCGTGCTGCCTGAAAGGACGCGTTATCGTTGGCGACCATCGCGAGCAAGCTCCTACAGGGGTCAGACCGTGGGTTGCACCGCCACCTTCTCTCGTCCCTTGAACGCCAGGGAAAAACAGAAAAAGATCGCCAGGGCAAACCCGGCCGGGAACAGCCAGATGCTTTTCCAGTCATGGCTACCCGCCGTCGCGGCGTAGTGGTCGGTCACCTGCCCCGCCACCCAGAAACCGATCAGCATGCCCAGGCCGTAGGTCGCCAGGGTGATCAAGCCCTGGGCGGAACTCCTGAAGCGTTCCGAAGCCTTGGCGTCGGTGTAGATCTGTCCGGAAACGAAGAAGAAGTCATAGCAGATGCCGTGCAAGGCGATGCCGGTGAACAGCATGAAAGCCAGGTCGCCGTTGTTGCCATAGGCGAACAACAGGTAGCGCAAGGCCCAGGCCAGCATCCCCACCAGCAGCGCAAGCTTGATCCCGAAGCGATGAATGAACAGTGGCAGAAGCAGCATGAACAGTACTTCGGAGACTTGCCCGATGGCCATTTTTGCCGTGGGGTTGGTCACGCCGATTTCCGCCAGGAACGGGTTGGCGTTCTGGTAGTAGAACGCCAGCGGAATGCAGATCAGGATGGACGCGATGAAGAACACCAGATAACTGCGATCCTTGAGCAAACCCAGGGCATCCAGCCCGAGCATCTGCTTGAGGCCGCCGTTCGCTTCGCCTTTGAGCGGTGCGGTGCGCGGCAAGGTGAAGCTGTAGAGGCCCAGCAGCAGTGAGGCAATCGCCGACATCAGGAAGGTGTTGCGCAACCCGCCTGACGAAATCGCCGCCTGTGAGTCCCAGGCAAACACGAAGCTGATCACCACGCCGGCGATGATCCAGCCGATGGTGCCCCACACGCGGATGCGCGAGAACTCCAGCGCCGGGTCGCTCATCTGGCGGAACGCGACGGAATTGACCAGGGCCAGGGTCGGCATGTAGATCATCATGTAGGCCAGCACGAACGGATAGAAGGTGCTGAAGTCCGGTGCGCGATACAGCTGATACAGCAACACCGCGCCCACCAGGTGCAACACGGCGAGAATGCGCTCGGCATTGAAGAAGCGATCGGCAATCAGACCTATCACGAACGGCGCGATGATCGCCCCCCATGACTGGGTCGAGAACGCCATGCCGATCTGCCCGCCAGTGGCGCCCAGATTGCTGGCGAGAAAAGTACCGAGGGTGACGAACCAGCCACCCCAGATAAAGAACTGCAGGAACATCATTGCGCTTAATCGCGCGGTCATCGTGGTCATGACAGTCACCGTCTTATTGTTGTTTTTGTGCGAGAGAAATGTGTTCAGGCGTCAGTTAGCCCCAACAATCGTCGATTGAAAGCGGCGTCTGACGACACACTGGCGAAATCGTCGAAAGCCTTTCGGGTCTTGCTGATCATGTGTCGCTCGATGAACGCCGCCCCTTCTGCGGCGCCCTGCGCAGAGTCCTTCAGGCAGCATTCCCACTCCAGCACGGCCCACCCGGCGAAGTCGTATTGGGTCAGTTTGCTGAAGATCGATTTGAAATCGATCTGGCCATCGCCCAGGGAACGGAATCGCCCCGGCCGCTCGACCCAGCCCTGATAACCGCCGTAGACCCCGGAACGGGCATCGGGCCGGAACTCGGCGTCCTTGACGTGGAACATGCGGATGCGTTCGTGGTAACGATCGATGAAGCCCAGGTAGTCCATTTGCTGCAGCAGCAGGTGGCTGGGGTCATACAGGATCGCCGCGCGGGGATGGTGATCGACCGCCTCCAGGAAGCGCTCGAAGGAAGCGCCGTCGTGCAGGTCTTCGCCGGGGTGAATCTCGTAGCACAGGTCGACGCCGGCCTCTTCGAAACAATCAAGGATCGGCAACCAGCGCTTGGCCAGTTCGGCGAAACCCTGCTCGACCAGGCCACTCGGGCGCTGCGGCCATGGGTAGATGTAGGGCCAGAGCAGCGCGCCGGAAAAGGTCGCGTGGGCTTTAAGGCCCAAGCGCTGACTGGCGCGAGCCGCCAGCTTCAATTGGTCGATGGCCCAGTCGGTGCGTGCCTGGGGTTGACCGCGCAAATGTGCCGGTGCGAAGTCATCGAACAGCGTGTCGAACGCCGGATGTACCGCCACCAATTGGCCTTGCAGATGGGTCGAGAGTTCACTGATTTCGACGCCAGCCTGGGCGCAGACGGCTTTCAGTTCATCGCAGTAATCCTGGTCTTCGGCGGCGCGCGCAAGGTCGATGAACTGCGTGCCCAGGGTCGGCAATTGAATGGCCTTGTAACCCTGGGAGGCCGCCCAGTGGGCGATGTTGGCCAGGGTATCGAAAGGTGCTTCGGCGGACATGAACTGCGCGAGGAAAATCCCCGGGCCACGCATGCCGGTTTGAGTAAGGTCGGTCATGGGAGTCTCCAGAGTCATGGGGTGCAGACCAGTTCGGTCCACTTGGCGTCGCCACGATGGTTGGCGATCACGGTCTCGATGAACGCCATGCCGCGCAGGCCGACGTCGATCCCGGGCACCCCGGGAGCATCGTGCCCCGCGACATTGCCACGGATGGCGCGGGCAAATTCGCCGTAGAGATTGGCCATGGCTTCGAGATAGCCTTCGGGATGCCCGGCCGGCAAACGCATGCGCTGACTGGCGGCTGCGCACAGCCACGGCTGGCCGACGCCGGAGCGCAGGATGCGCATGGGTTGATCGGGGGCACGGTGGATCAGGCTGGCGGGTTCTTCCTGCCGCCATTCCAGCCCGCCCTTGTCGCCATAGACGCGGATTTTCAGCGGGTTTTCTTCGCCGGCGCAGACCTGGCTGGCGATCAACACGCCGCTGGCGCCGCCGGCCATCTTGAACAGCATCGAGGCGTCATCGTCCAGCTGACGGCCGGCGATGTGAACGCCCAACATTGCGCACAGGTGCTGGATCGGTTGATCCGCGACGAACTCGGCCAAAGAGAAGGCATGGGTGCCGATGTCACCAATGCAGCCGCCCAAACCGGACTGTTCAGGGCTGTCACGCCATTGCGCCTGCTTGTTGCCTTGCCCGGCCACATCCTGGCTGAGCCAGCCCTGGGGGTACTCGACAATGACCTTGCGCACCGCACCGATTACGCCGCTGCGCACCATTTCGCGTGCCTGCCAGACCATGGGGTAACCCAGGTACGTATGGGCCAGGCCGTAGAGGCGGCCGCTGCGTTCGACCACGTCCTTGAGTGCGAGCAATTCGGCCAGGTTCAGCGCCGCGGGCTTTTCACTGAACACATGAAAACCCGCGCTCAGCGCCTGGCTGGCGATCGGCGCGTGCAAGTGGTTGGGCGTGACGATCACCAGCAGCTCCATGCGCTGCTCGGCGGGCAATACACGCTCGGCCTCGAGCATCTGCTGCCAGTCGCTGTAGCAGCGCGAGGCCGGCAAGCCCAATGCTGCGCCAGTGTTCCGGTTGTTCTGTGCATCGCGACTGAACGCGCCGCACACCAGTTCAAAACGGCCATCGAGGCCGGCGGCCTGGCGGTGGGCTTGAGCAATGAATGCGCCCTCGCCGCCCCCGACAAAGCCCAATCTTATTTTTGGTATTGCAGCGTTCATCGCAATGTTCTCTGTTGGAAGCGGCTTTTCAAACTTGAATCCCGGCTATGATGTAACCGGTTACATCGTGGCGGAAATTTAGGCTCAGTTTCGTTGCCTGTCAAACCCCGGATTAGGTTCCATTAACATTTCAGCCCAAGGCTAACTGCGTTAAGCTCGCCGCCCGCGCGGTTCGATAACGAGGTGATTTTGTCCAATATCCGTGAAGTAGCCCGGCTGGCCGGCGTCTCGGTGGCCACGGTGTCCAGAACCCTGAAATCGCCTGAGCGTGTGCTTCCCGAGACACGGGACAAGGTCAACGCGGCCGTGGAACAGGCCGGCTACAGGCCGAACCTGATGGCAGTGCAGTTTCGCTCGCGCCGCACCGGCAACCTGGTGATCCTGGTGCCCGCCATCGCCAACACTTTTTTTGCCCGGGTCATCAGCGGCGCGCAACAGGCGGCGCAGGCGGCCAACTATCGGCTGCTGCTGTGCGACACCCAGGGCCGCGAAGAGATCGAACGGGAATTCGCCGAGCTGGTGTACAACCATCAGGCTGACGGCGTGATCCAGTTGCGTGCCTTCGACCCGTTCGAGGCGCCCTTCCCCAACGTCGAGTTGCCGCCCATCGTCAACGCCTGCGAGGTGATTCAAGGCGGCCGTCATCCGACCATCAGCCTGGACAATCGCGCGGCCGCCAAGGCCATGACCGAACACCTGATCGAACTGGGCCACCGCCGGATCGGCCTGATCAAGGGCCCGAAAAGCAGCCCGCTGACCCGCGATCGCGTGGCTGGTTATCAGGATGCCTTGCGTCAGGCCGGCATCGATTGCGACCCGGCGCTGATCTGCCATGGAGATTTCAGCCTGAAGGCCGGTGATGACGGCGCAGCCGCCATGCTGGACCTGCCCGAGCGTCCCACTGCACTGTTCTGCGAAAACGATGAAATGGCCATCGGCGCGTTGAAACGCATCAAGCAACAGGGTTTACGGGTACCCGAGGACATTTCGCTGGTCGGCTTTGACGACATTCCCTTTGCACAGTACTGCGACCCACCGCTGACGACCATCGCACAACCCGCCGAAGTCTTCGGCCAGAAAGCCGTCGAAATGTTGATTGCGCTGATCGAAAAGAAACCGCTGGTACAGCGGCATGTGGTGTTGCCGTTCGAGCTGACGTTGCGCGGCAGCACGGCGGCGGTGCAACAGACAACTTAGAAGACCACTGGCACCGCTTTCGCCAGCAGGCCGCTCCCACAATGGATCTGTATCGTGCCTGTTTTTTGAATTCACTGAAGATCAAATGTGGGACCGAGCTTGCTCGCGATGGCGGTGGGTCAGTCGACATCCATGCTCAATGTGCCGGCCTCTTCGCGAGCAGGCTCGCATACAGTGGATTTGCTTGCACCGATGGGAGGGGTTGCGGGGCTTGGTTAAAGGCACTCCTGAGCAGCACGTTCAAGCCGCGATGGCCCGAACGTCGAAGCCAGCAACGTGCGTTCGTACAGGAACACCTTGCCGCCATTCGAGGCCTTGTAGGCTTCGAGCACATCGTCGGCGGCGACCTTGCTCGAAACGACGATTCGATAGCTGCGCTGGGTCTGCGAAATCGTTGCGCTCAGCGCGTCTTCCTGCAATTTCGGCAAGACACACTGGGCGTAGTCCGCCGGTGCCTTTTTCGTCTGCAGGGTCAGTGTCGGGTCATTGGGTGCAGAAGCACACCCGGACAGCAGCAAGGGGGCGATCAGCGCCAGTCGAGTCAGCATCTTCATCACAGGATTCCGCAAAGCGTTTTCAATGCACGGCATGTTCCCTGTTTGCCGGCAGCAACAGAACTTGTGATGGATGATTGTGACTATCAGTGCAACGAATAGTCGCCGGTTCACTCAGCGGATTTGACCACCGGCCCGCGCTTGACCGCATCGCGCCGCTCCTGGCGCTCCAGGGCATAGGCTGCACTGGGCTCGCTGCTCAGCTCGTCACGGCGCAACAACTCGCCGCAATGCTCACACAACGGCCCGAGCCCCGCGGGCTGCCCGCAGCGCTGGTGGGTGTAGCGCACGGCCAAACCCTCTTGCGGCGACTTGCACCAGGTTTCGCCCCAGGCCCGCAACGCCAGCACCACAGAATAAAACGCCTGCCCCTTGGCCGTGAGGTGGTACTCGTAGCGCGGCGGCCGCTCGTTGTAGGCGCGGCGCTCGACCATGCCGTCCGCCTCCAGGCTTTTCAGGCGGGTCGCGACCATCTGCGGGGTGCCGCCGGTCTGCGCCTGGATCTCATCGTAGCGGTGATTGCGCATGAACAACTCGCGCAACACCAGCACGGTCCAGCGATCACCAACCACGTCTTCGGCCCGGGCAATCGGACACAGGGTTTCAGGACTAGTCTTTTTTAACGCCATACGGGCTTGCCTCTTTCCAATTAACTATGATTATCATATCTACACGATGCCACGGCAAGCCCATGGCAGCGATCCGTCCATTTCCTGGAGCATTGGTCATGTCCAACACCCCCTACCCGCTGGATCGAACCGTCTACCTGCTGGTCGATCCCTACAACGACTTCCTGTCCGAAGGCGGCAAGATCTTCCCGCTGCTCGAACCGATCGCCCGGCAAGTCGGCCTGCTGGACAACCTGCGCACCCTCGACCGTACCGTCCGCGCCCTGGACATACCGGTATTCATCGTACCGCACCGGCGCTGGGAACAAGGCGACTACGAGAATTGGGATCACCCAAGCCCTACTCAATGCAAGATCCAGCACATGCACCACTTCGCCCGCGGCGAATGGGGCGGCGAATGGCATCCCGATTTCGCGCCCCAGCCTGGCGACGTCGTCATCCAGGAGCATTGGGGTTCGAGCGGCTTTGCCAACACCGACCTGGATTTTCGCCTCAAGCAGAAAGGCATCACCCACGTGATCATCGTCGGCCTGCTGGCCAACACCTGCATCGAGGCCACCGCCCGCTACGCCCAGGAACTGGGCTACCACGTCACCCTGGTGCGCGACGCCACCGCCGCTTTCAAGCCGGAAATGATGCACGCCGCCCATGAACTGAACGGCCCGACCTTCGCCCATTCGATTGTCACCACCGAGCAACTGATCGCCACCCTCAAGCCGTGAGCACACCATGAAACTGACTGGAAACCTGTTGATCGGCGCCAACGAAGTCGCCGCCAGCGCAGGGACGATGAAGGCGCTGAACCCCGCCACCCATCAGCTGATCGAGCCGGAATTCGCCTTCGGTGGCGCCGCCGAAGTGGACCTGGCGGCGAACCTCGCCGACACCGCGTTCGACCACTACAGCCACACCTCGCTCGCCGAGCGATCGGCCTTGCTCGAACGCATCGCCGACAATCTGGACGCCGTCGCCCAGCCGCTGGCCGCAAGGGCCGCCCTGGAAACCGGCCTGCCCGAAGCCCAACTGCTGGGCGAAGTGGCCAAGGCCGCGACGCAGTTTCGGCAATTCGCCGAGGTGGTGCGCCGGGGACGCTTCCTCCAGGTGGCCATCGATCCGGCCCAGCCCGAGCGCCAGCCACGCCCGCGCATGGATCATCGCCTGCAGAAAATCGCCCTCGGCCCGGTGGCGGTGTTTGGCGCCAGCAACTTCCCCATCAGCTACTCGGTGGCCGGCGGCGACACCGCCGCGGCGCTGGCGGCGGGCGCGACGGTAGTCGTCAAATCCCACAACGCTCACCCGGGAGCCTCGGAAATCCAGGGCCGGGCCATCCGCAAGGCCGTGCAGGACAGCGGCTTGCCTGAAGGCGTGTTCTCGATGGTGCGCGGCGCCGGCAACGCGATCGGCGAAGCCCTGGTTGACCATCCGTTGATCAAGGCGGTGACCTTCACCGGTTCCGAACAGGGCGGCATGGCCCTGTATCGCCGGGCACAGCTACGCCCTGAGCCGATCCCGGTCTTCACCGAGATGGCCAGCGTCAACCCCACGTTCATCCTGCCCCAGGCACTGGCAGAGCGTGGCGCGCAGATCGGCGATGGTTTCATCGAGCGCATGCTGGTCAATGTCGGGCAGGCCTGTCTCAAGCCGGCGATCCTGATCGCCATCGCCGGGGCCGGTTACGAGTCCCTGCGCGCGGCCATGATCAGTCGCGTGACGACGGCACCGGCGCGGCCAATGCTGACGCCGGGCATCCATGGGGCTTACTTGAGCGGTCTCGACAGGTTGCACGGCGCCGGCGCCACGCCAGTTGCCGATGGCCCGGCCGCCACTGCGACGCTGGACGGCCAGTCCGCCTTGCTTGAGGTCGACGGTCAGCGCTTTCTCAGCGAAGCAAGTCTTGCCGAGGAAGTGTTCGGACCGGCAGCATTGTTGGTGAAGGTCGAGGATGAGGCGCAAATGCTCGCGGTCGCCCGGGCTCTGCGCGGACAGCTCAGTGCTGCCATGCACATGGAAGCCGAGGACTTGGCGCTGGCCCGTCGTTTGCTGCCGATCCTGGAGCGGCGCACCGGGCGGATCGTCGTCAACGCCTTTGCCCATCCGCAAGAGGTGTCTTTCGCCAGTGTGCACGGCGGGCCGTTTCCAGCGTCGTCGGATAGCCGTTTCACGTCGGTGGGCATGAGTTCCATCGAGCGTTTTCTGCGGCCGGTGTGCTACCAGGGTTTTCCCGATGCGTTGCTGCCCGAGGCACTGCGTGAGGGCAATCCGCTCGGTGTGCCGCGCAGCGTCGACGGTCAATAAGCAGTTTTCGCGCCAGGCAAATTCTAAATGTGGGAGCGGGCTTGCTCCGGGCGGCGTTCCGAGGGAGTGTCAGTCGACATCAATTAACCTGACACGCCCTCTTAGCCATCAAGCCCGCTCCACGAGGTTCGATGGTGGATATAAGATCTGTGTCGACGCAAGCCATCATTTAGAAGACACCGCTGGCACATTATCGGACTTGAAAAAACGCAATAACCTGAAACTCCGTCCAACGATCAAACCATTGATGAGCCCAGACCCCAATGACGACCAGGCCACTAACGAAACTTCATTGGCCAGTTCCGGATGCACAGCCTCCTGGTAACCGCTGTAGTAACGCCAGGCGAAGAAGCACCAATACACAATCAGCACTCTGATCGTGCCATCCAGCACCAGCCCCCCACCCTCATGTTTCACGTTGTGGTACGAGTAAAAGCGTAAGGCCAGCAACCACCCAACCAGCAACCCCAGCGCATAAACCGAAAGCGGAACCACAAATCCTTGGGAGATTTTCAGCGAGGGCACGGAAATAGCGACGAATATCGCCGGTGTCAGTAGTAACGATTTTTTCGTTTCATAACTCTTGAAGCAGGCAATGACGCCGTAATACGTCACGATAAAAAAAACTGCGTAAACCCATAGTGGTGTGCCACGCAAAATGTCGAGCATAAAAACCCTTTGGCACTGCCTGTGCCCCCCATTCAATGAGTTATCAAATTATCCACGCTAGGCAACTATCGCAAGTCGGGGAGATCCCACAAAATTGTAGGTAATGGACTAGGACACAGTAATATTGGTCTGAGGACAGGCAACTAATCGGAACGCATCCGCAGGCGCCGATGGTAGAGAAGCATGTCCCTGGTTTTTACCCGAGCAAGCCCGCTCCCACAGGTATCAGGGTCAGGTCAGGTCAGGTCAGGAAAAGGTCGTCGCCGCCCCTTCCTGCAAGGCAAACACCTGATTCCGCCCATTGCGCTTGGCCTGGTACAACCCGTCATCGGCGCGGGTCAGCAGACTTTCCTGGTTGTCGCCGGGCTGTGCGAGGGCGACGCCGAACGACGCGGTCACGGTGTCCAGCACGGTGTCGGTGCCGCGCGCCTTGATCCGCAACGACTGGACCTTCAGGCGCAGGTGCTCGGCGAAGGCACAGGCACTGCCCAGGTCGGCGCAATCGGGCAGGACCACACAGAACTCTTCACCGCCGTAACGCGCCGCGAACGCATTGGCTGGCAATGCCCCGCGCAGCACCTGGGCGACATGCTGCAGGACCCGGTCGCCCAGCGGGTGACCGTACTGATCATTGAATTGCTTGAAGTGGTCGATATCCAGCATCAACAGGGCCACCCCACGGGAAGCCTTGCCCAGCGCCTGTTCCAGCAGGCGGGTGAACGCGGTGCGGTTGAACAGTTCGGTCAGGCCGTCGAGGGTCGCGGCCAGTTGCGCGCGCTGCAGTTTGTCGCGCAGGGTCTTGATTTCGTCCTGTGCCGAGTGCAACTGGGTGAGGAAGTGTTCCTGTTGGCTCTGCATCAGCCGAGTGCTCTGCTGCAGCTCGCTCAAGATGCCCGGCAGGCGGTCATTGGCCGGTTCGTCGAGCATTTCCAGGCACTGCCCCAGGCGGTTCTGGAAGTTGAGGCTGCCTTCCACGCTTTGCGAGACGTCGCGCTCCATGCCATCGACCAGGCTGATGACCTGATGCTGTTCGGCGCGGGCATCTTCCAGCTCGTCACGGATGATGTACTGGCGAAACAGGAGAGTCGCCGACTCTGGCGGGCAACCGTCGAAGTCCCGGACCACGCGGTCCAGGTGACGATTGAGCTCCGGGTCCTGGCCCTGGCTGTAGGTGTACCAGAGGGCGTAGTGCACGGGATTGGGCGGGATGTTATGGCGAACCATCAGCGGCACGGCCTGCTTGAGCAGGGCCGCCGCTTCGCGGGAGTCTTCCGGATACAGCGCTAGGACATTCGCACGCGTTTCTGATGAGCTCATAACGTCACTGTGGTTGTTTATCATGGGCATTTCGGCTGTGCGCTGAGCATACCGATACGCCTGATAAACGGCTATCCCTGCAATGACCCTTGAAACTGCAGGAGCCCGGCTTGCCGGCGAAGGCGTCTTCGAATATTGCGTCGAGTTTGCGGGCCTCTTCGCTGGCAAGCCAGCTCCTACAAAGGTTTGCGCGGGGCGTTGCGTTGTGGTCGACGCGGACCTGTAGGAGCCCGGCTTGCCGGCGAAGGCGTCCTCGAATATTGCAGCGAGCTTTGGGGCCTCTTCGCTGGCAAGCCAGCTCCTACAAAGGTTTGCGCGGGGCGTTGCGTTGTGGTCGACGCGGACTTGTAGGAGCCCGGCTTGCCGGCGATGGCGTCCTCGAATATTGCAGCGGGCTTTCGGGCCTCTTCGCTGGCAAGCCAGCTCCTACAAAGGTGCGCGGGGCGTTGCGTTGTGGTCGACGCGGACTTGTAGGAGCCCGGCTTGCCGGCGAAGGCGTCCTCGAATATTGCGTCGAGTTTGCGGGCCTCTTCGCTGGCAAGCCAGCTCCTACAAAGGTTTGCGCGGGGCGTGGCGTTGTGGTCGACGCGGACTTGTAGGAGCCCGGCTTGCCGGCGAAGGCGTCCTCGAATATTGCAGCGAGCTTTGGCGCTCTTCGCTGGGCCAGCCTTAACAGGTTTGCGGGGCGTGGCGTTGTGGTCGACGGGACTTGGTAGGGCCCGGCTTGCGGCGAAGGCGTCCTCGAATATTGCAGCGAGCTTTGGGCCTCTTCGCTGGCAAGCCAGCTCCTACAAGGTCGCCGGGGCGTTGCGTTGTGGTCGACGGGATTGGGAGCCGGCGCCGGCGAAGGCGTCCTCGAATATTGCGTCGAGTTTGCGGGCTCTTCGCTGGCAAGCCAGTCTTACAAAGGTGCGGGGCGTTGCGTTGTGGTCGACGCGGATTTGAGCCGGCTTGCCGGCGATGGCGTCCTCGAATATTGCAACAGGCTTTCGCCTCTTCGCTGGCAAGCCAGTCCTTACAAGGTGCGCGGGGCGTTGCGTTAGGTCGACGCGGACTTGTGAGCCCGGCTTGCCGGCGATGGCGTCCTGGTCTTCTGCCGGCAAGCCAGCTCTACAAAGGTGCGCGGCGTGGCGTTGTGGTCGACGCGGACTTGTAGGAGCCCGGCTTGCCGGCAGGCGTTCGAATATTGCGTGGTTTGCGGGTCTTCGCTGGCAAGCTCCTAAGGTGCGCGGGGCGTTGCGTGGTCGACGCGGACTTGTAGGAGCCCGGCTTGCCGGCGAAGGCGTCCTCGAATATTGCAGCGAGCTTTACGCCTCTTCGCTGGCAAGCCAGCTCCTAAGGTTCGCGGGCGTGGCGTTGTGGTCGCGGACTTGTGGAGCCCGGCTTTCGGCGATGGCGTCGAATATTGCAGCGGGCTTTCAGGCCCTTCGCTGCAAGCCAGCTCTACAAAGGTGCGCCGGGCGTGGCGTTGTGGTCGACGCGGACTTGTAGGAGCCCGGCCGGCAAGCGCTTCGAATATTGCGTCAGTTTGCGGCCTCTTCGCTGGCAAGCCAGCTCCAAAGGTTTGCGCGGGGCTGTTGTGGTCGACGCGGACTTCAGGGCCCGGCGCCGGCAACGTCCTCGGCAGCGAGCTTTGGGGCCCTCGCTGGCAAGCCAGCTCCTATGTATGGACTCGCCCCACTGTCTACCCGCTTTTAAAAACCGTCGCCCCGTTGCATCTATGTATAAGGCCTATTCGTGGAGCCGTCTTCGGCTTGGCCAAAGTGGAAAAGCTCGTGGTATGCCGATTACATTCAGGCCTCGAAGGCCAGTAGGAGCTTAGCATCAATCCACGCCGGTCTTACCTGGGGTCAATTTTTCAGCAAAGGGTTGGACAGTTGGTACCTCGGTGGCAGAACTCTGTCGCTCAGTGGCTCATCGTTGCCTGCTGGCCATCTCCGGCGTGGCGACGATAAGTCTGGTCATTCTGTAGAAGCACCCAGACGATTCGCAGGTTGCGGTTGGCTAGCCTGATCGCAGCTTCTCTTACGACCCAAACCGGCTCATCAGTGCAACAAGCGGCGGTCATCGGGTTGCTGGAATCAGGTCGTAGTTGTTGCAGCACCGCGTGGGCTCCTTGGATCATCAGGCTGCGTAAATAAGCATCACCTCGCTTGGTCATGTCCCCAGCCGGATCTTTTCCCCGCTGCTGTGCTGGTCAGGCACCATGCCAAAGTACGCGGCAAACTTGCGGGCATTGGGAAATCGCTCAGGCTTGGTTTCCTTGGCCACCAGGGCCGTGGCAGTGACTGGGCCGATGCCGCGCACAGTCATCAGTCGCTTCGCCGTCATGTCGGCGTTGGCGGCCACTTCCAGGCGTCCCGTCAGTACGCTGATGCGCTCGCCCAAATGGCGCCACTCGGCCAGCAGTTCGTCGATCCAGTTCACGCAGCAGGGCCGGCACCGGCTGGGTAGCATCTTCCAGCACCCGCGGAATTTTCTGGCTGATCGCAACATCGCCTTGCGCCAAAGGCGACACCGTGCTCGAGCAGCAGGCCGCACATCTGATTACTGACGGCCGTGCCGACGCACATACCCTGACGGGCGCGATGCAACGCCTGCATGGCCAGCGCCGCGGCCTTTGACCGGTACTGCGCAGATTTTTTCATCGCGACCAGCCGCAGAATCGCCAACGCATCGTTGCGATCATTTTTGGCCCGCTGCGATGTTTGGCCACCAAACCGGCTGGAAGAATTCGCGCCGAATTTCTTGGTCTTGCAGTTGCCGGGCCGGGCTTGAGCACCGGACCGGTCTCCATCAAAACCACAACATGAGGCGGCAACTTTTGGAGAAACTCATAGAACGCCTCGCGCGACTTGATCCGTTGCTCGAAGCGCACCTGGCCGAGAACATCTTCACCGGCGACCTGAAAAACCTGCTTGGCCAGATCGACCGCCAAGGTTGTGCAGGCCGACAAATCGGTAGAAGACAGGGATTGATCAATCGAACTATGCTTTTTCATGGACTCGCCCTCGCTGTCGTTGGCTGTTTAGACTGCCACCGTGGCGCATTGACGCCTCGGCTGGGGCGAGTCCATCCAATACAGAGTTTGCGGGGGCGTTGTGGTCGACGCGGACTTGTAGGAGCCGGCTTGCCGGCTGATGGCGTCCTGAAGATCGCCTTCGCCGGCAAGCCGGGCTCCTACAGGAACGGTGCGTCAACCAGACCTCAGCTCAACAACACTTCGGCCCAGCCTTGCTACCGTACCGAGCCTCCTGGCGCTCCCGAAAGAACGCCTCGTAGTCCATCAGCGGTTTATCCGGGTGCTTGGTCTGCATGTGCTCGACGTAGTTGTCGTAGTCCGGCATCCCCACCATCAGGCGCGCGGCCTGACCGAGGTATTTACCGAGGCGACTCAAGTCATTGAACATGCTCAGGCCTTCGGCAGCGCATGGAACGGCGCTTCCTTGTCCGTGCGTTCCTTGGTACCCCAGGCGGCGATGCCGACCTTGAGTGCAAAGAACAGGATGCTGAACACCACGAACAGGAACAGCGCGGTCAACGTCGCATTGGTGTAAGCGTTGAAAACCACGTGCTGCATCTGGTCAATGCTCTTGGCCGGGGCCAGTACCTGACCATTGGCCAGCGCATCGCTATACTTCTTCGCCAGGGCCAGGAAGCCGATCGCCGGGTTGGCGTCGAACAGCTTGATGAAGCCGGCAGTGGTGGTGCAGATCAGCAGCCACACGGCAGGCAACAAGGTGACCCACACGTAACGCTGGCGTTTCATCTTGATCAGCACCACGGTGCCGAGCATCAGCGCGATACCCGCCAGCATCTGGTTGGAGATGCCGAACAGTGGCCACAGGGTATTGATGCCACCCAACGGATCAATCACGCCCTGGTACAGCAGGTAACCCCACATCGCCACACAGCCGGCGGTGGCGATCAGGTTAGCGGTCCAGGATTCGGTGCGCTTGAGCGATGGGACGAAAGAGCCGAGCAGGTCCTGCAGCATGAAACGGCCGGCACGGGTACCGGCGTCCACCGCGGTCAGGATGAACAGCGCTTCGAACAGGATCGCGAAGTGGTACCAGAACGCCATGGTGTTTTCACCTGGCAGTAGCTGGTGCAGGATCTGTGCGATACCGACCGCCAGGGTCGGCGCACCACCGGCACGGGCCAGGATGGTGGTTTCGCCGATGTCGTGGGCCACCGCTTGCAACGCTTCCGGGGTGATTGCAAAACCCCAGCTGCTGACGGTTTGCGCCACGGCAACCGCGTCGGCACCGACCACGGCGGCCGGGCTGTTCATGGCGAAGTACACACCCGGATCGATCACCGAGGCAGCGACCATGGCCATGATCGCCACGAAGGACTCCATCAACATGCCGCCGTAGCCGATGTAACGGGCGTGACCTTCACTGGCGAGCAGCTTCGGCGTGGTGCCGGAAGCGATCAGCGCGTGGAAACCCGACACCGCGCCACAGGCGATGGTGATGAACAGGAACGGGAACAGACCGCCCTTCCATACCGGGCCAGTGCCATCGATGAACTGGGTCAGCGCCGGCATTTTCAGCTCGGGCATGGTCACCAGGATGCCGATAGCCAGGGCGACAATGGTACCGATTTTCAGGAAAGTAGAGAGGTAGTCACGGGGTGCCAGGATCAGCCACACCGGCAACACTGCGGCGACAAAACCATAACCGATCAGCATCCAGGTGATCTGGATACCGGTAAAGGTAAAGGCCTTGGCCCACACCGGATCAGCAGCGATCTGCCCGCCGAGCCAGATCGACCCCAGCAGCAAGAGCACGCCGATCACCGAGATCTCACCGATGCGGCCCGGGCGGATGTAGCGCATGTAGATGCCCATGAACATCGCGATCGGGATGGTCGCCATCACCGTGAAAATGCCCCACGGGCTCTCGGCCAGGGCCTTGACCACGATCAGCGCCAGCACCGCGAGGATGATGATCATGATCAGGAAGCAGCCGAACAGCGCGATGGTGCCGGGGATGCGGCCCATTTCTTCGCGGACCATGTCGCCCAGCGAACGGCCGTTGCGGCGGGTGGACATGAACAGGACCATGAAGTCCTGCACGGCACCGGCCAGCACCACGCCGGCAATCAGCCACAGCGTGCCGGGCAGATAGCCCATCTGCGCCGCCAGGACCGGACCGACCAGCGGCCCCGCGCCGGCGATGGCCGCGAAGTGGTGACCGAAGAGTACGTGTTTGTTGGTCGGCACGTAGTCCAGACCGTCATTGTTGAGTACAGCGGGAGTGGCACGATTGGGGTCCAGCTGCATCACTTTGTTGGCGATGAACAGGCTGTAGTAGCGGTAGGCAACGAGGTAGATGGCGACGGCTGCGACGACGATCCACAGGGCGTTGATCGCTTCGCCGCGGCGCAGGGCCACGACACTCAGCGCAATCGCTCCCAGGACAGCCACGGCAAACCAGGCGAGGTGTTTAGCCAGACGGGGCATAGGGGGTCTCCTGCCGACAGCTCGTGACTGCGGCGGTAATTTTTATAATTGTGTCCGCTGAGCGGAGCTGGCCCAATATCCGCGCATGGCGTCCACAAATAAATCCGCGTTACTACGTACACACCACCTACGTAGTTCTACGTAGATGCCCCCGATCAAATGTGGGAGAGGCTTGCTGCGAAGGCGGTGTGTCAGGCAGCAGAAATGTTGACTGATCCACCGCCTTCGCGAGCAAGCCCGCTCCCACATTGGTTTGCGTTTCATCCCAGCCTTGAGTCATTCCGTCTCGTCGCGCTACAGGCCGGGCCTCTCTTTGGCATATGATCCCCACCCCTCGCGCGGGCAGGAGTGAACATGCAGCTCAAACACAAGATCGTCGCCCTCGGCATTCTGCCGCTGGTGCTGGCCATTGCCGTCATCTGCGCCCTGGTGATTTCGCTCAACCGCCAACTGGGCGATCAACAGGCGCAGCTGATCGAAGACAGCATCCTGATGAGCAAGCGCGCGGAACTGAAAAACTACGTCGAAATGGCGAAAAGCCTGATCGAGCCGCTGTACGACAACGGCCAGGGCGATCAGCGCGCCCAGCAACAGGTGCTCGAAGAACTGCGCAAGCTCAGCTTCGGCATCAACGGCTATTTCTTCGTCTACGACCATGAAGGCCGCAGCCTGATGCACGCGCGCCAGTCGGAACTGGTGGGCCAATACCTGTGGGACATGAAGGACCCCCACGGCCTGCCGGTGATCCAGGCGCTGCTCAAGAGTGCGCAATCGGGCGAAGGCTTCCAGCGCTACGCCTGGAACAAGCCCTCCTCCGGCCAGGTCACCGACAAGCTCGCCTACGTAGTGATGCTCGATCGCTGGGGTTGGATGCTCGGCACCGGCATCTACCTCGAAGACGTCGAGCGCGCCACCCAGCAGGCCCGTGCCGAAGTGGCCCAGGGCATCCGCAAGACCATGATGGCGATTGCCGTGGTGGCGCTGGTGGCGGTGCTGTTTGTCTTCGCCACCGGCATGACCCTCAACGTCAGCGAGCATCGCCTGGCCGACAAGAAACTGCAGCGCCTGACCCAGCGCATCGTCAGCCTGCAGGAGGAAGAGCGCTCGCGGGTTTCCCGTGAACTGCACGACGGCATCAGCCAGGTGCTGGTCTCGATCAAGTTCCAGTTCGAACTGGCCAGCCACTTGCTGGAAAGCGGACAAAACCACGACAAAGGCTTGAACACGTTGAAAGACGCCACCGAGCGCCTGGGCGAAGCCATCGGCGAAGTGCGCAGTCTCTCCCATGATCTGCGCTCATCCTTGCTCGATACCCTTGGCCTGCCAGCCGCCATCGGCCAACTGGCTGCGGAATTCCAGCAGCGCAGCGGCTTGACCGTGACCTACGACGAAAATGAATTCGACTGCCAACTGGTCGACGGCGCCGCTGTTGCGCTGTTCCGCATCGTCCAGGAAGGCCTGACCAACATCGAACGTCACGCCCAGGCGAAAAACGTGTCCATCAGCCTGCGCGGTTGTGAACAGTCCGTGCGGCTGACGCTGGTCGATGACGGAATGGGGTTCAATGTTGCCCAGGTCGAACGTCGCCAGGCCGGCATTGGCTTGCGTAACATCCGCGAACGCGTCGAACATTTTGGCGGGCGTTTCGATCTGATCTCGATGCCAGGCAGAAGCGAGCTGGACGTACGGCTGCCGATGAAACCTGGCGCAAAACTACAAGAGTGAACCTTGCATGAACCTGCCCTCCCCGATCCGCGTCGCCCTGGTCGACGATCACTCCCTGGTCCGCGACGGCATCAAGGCGCTACTGGCCGTGATGTCGCCCCTGGAAATGGTCGGCGAAGCGGAAAACGGCGCCGAGGCCATCGAGATGGTCGGGCGCTGCCAGCCCGACCTGCTGCTGGTCGACATCAGCCTGCCGGACATGAACGGCCTGGAACTGACCCGCGTGCTGCGCACCCAGTACCCGTCGCTCAAGGTGCTGGTGCTGAGCATGTACGACAATTACGAATACGTCAGTGAATCGGTGCGCTCCGGCGCCAGCGGCTACGTGCTGAAGAATGCCCCGTCCCGGGAAATCATCGCCGCCATCGAAGCCATCTCCAGCGGCGGCACCTTCTACAGCGCCGACATCGCCCAGCGGCTGATTGCCGACAGGAACACCGACAACGAACTCACACCGCGGGAAAGCCAGGTGCTGGCGAAAATGGCCCAGGGTCTGAACAACAAGGAAATGGCCCGGGAACTGGACATCAGCGTGCGCACCGTGGAAACCCATCGCCTGAGCATCCGGCGCAAGCTAAACATCGACAAACCGGCGGCACTGGTCAAGTACGCCCTCGATCACGGACTGATTTCCCGCTAACGCCACGAATCCTGTGGGAGCGGGCTTGCTCGCGAATGCGGTGTGTCAATCAACGATGATGGTGACTGGCACACCGCTTTCGCGCTCCCACCAGGATCACCGAATCCTCCATTGACTACGTCAATAGTCACCATTAACTCAATGAAGTTCTCTTAAAAACTGTGCGGCGTAACATCAGCTCCATACCAACCAACAACACCCCGGAGCACACGATCATGAAACGCCAAACCCTCCTCAGCATCGCTTTCTCGGTTTTTGCAGTTAACGCTTTTGCCGCTACCTCTGTTCAACCTGTTGTGGCTGAAGGTGGCTCGGATCGTCTGATTGAAAGCCGAGTGGCTGAGGGTGGTTCTGACCGCCTGATCGAAAATCGTGTGGCTGCCGATGGTTCGGACCGTCTGCAAGGCAACACCGTTGCCGCCGATGGTTCCGATCGCCTGCAGGGCAACACCGTCGCTGCCGATGGCTCCGACCGCCTGCAAGGCAACACCGTCGCCGCCGACGGCTCTGATCGCCTGCAGGGCAACACCGTCGCCGCCGATGGCTCCGATCGCCTGCAAGGCAATACCGTCGCCTGACCCCATCGCTGCACCGCAGTACCCAACAAAAAGCCCGGCCTGATCAGCCGGGCTTTTTGTACCTGTGATAATTAGTCAGGCGTTGAACCTCGGATTCAGAGTTTGGCAATCGAGACTTCAGTGGATTTCACGAAGGCAATCACTTCGCTCCCAACCTTCAGTTCAAGGTCGCGCACCGAGCGGGTGGTAATCACCGAGGTGACAATGCCGGATGCCGTTTGCACGTCGATTTCGGACACCACTTCGCCTTCCAGAATTT
The DNA here is from genome assembly GCF_046042685.1 of Pseudomonas sp. PLMAX. Taxonomy (NCBI): domain Bacteria; kingdom Pseudomonadati; phylum Pseudomonadota; class Gammaproteobacteria; order Pseudomonadales; family Pseudomonadaceae; genus Pseudomonas; species Pseudomonas sp. PLMAX. The sequence goes on from NZ_CP064949.1 coordinate 4,435,984, forward strand.
CCTTGATGATGCCCTTGAACTGGTTGCGGACGTTGATCGCTTTGATGGTCATGTTGAGGCTTCCTGTCTGACGTCGACCCTTGCACATGAAGGGGCAGGCCTCCAAGGTGCACTGCCTGCCACAACAACAAAAGGAATAAATAATTATCTATTTATACCATTAAAGAATATATACATCCTCAGGCCAGGCTTGGCGCCGCCTCATCGTTGCTGGCGCGCTCAGCATCCAGCAATACATCCAGAGTGGAGAGAAACAGGTCATGGCTCATGATGCCGGTGCACACCGTTGATAGCATCGGATTCCCGGTCTCGTCCTTGATGGTGACTTTCTCACTCCAGGCATTCAAATCGACGGAAGTAAGAGTCGACACCGGAGCTTTACGCCCGTCAACCTGCAGAAACTCGCGTGTCACACTAATTGCTTGAGTGACGACATTCAGGAAGTCCCCCGCGATCCGTTTGCGCCATACCTGGCCGGTAGGTACATATTTAAAAGTGACTGCTGCGCCAGACTCAAGCTTGTTCATCACAACCGGCAGACGCTCGCGCACGTGCAAATCACGCACCAATTGCTGAAAATCCTGAAAGCCTTTCAGCGACTCGATCACGCGATGAAATGGCTCACTTTCATTACGCCGGTACGCCAGGTTGGTGATCAGGCCGGTGAATCCCGCTTGCCCCGAGCCAAACAGATACAGGTCTTCTATCTCAGCAAAAGCCATAAATTGCTGCTGCTTTCCACTGACAGCAACAATGCCGCGCTCGTAAACCTCGTAATGGGTTCCGCGTAACTTCTTCTGCCACGTATAAAGTCCGAACAGGACCGCCGAAATGACGACTAGCAAGCCACTGACGGAATAGATCAGCAACTGCGGGCTGGAACCACTACTGGAGTTCGCCCCGGAACTGCCCGTCGGCAGTAGGGTCCCCAGGTACAACACAAATCCTGCCAGACCCAGCAAGACGATTGCGAACAACAGAATGAAGACCAGAAACCCTTTGCCGTGGCGGAAGGTAGAGATCAGTTGACCCGTCAATGTTGGAGCGGGTGTGGTCGATTGCTGCATGAGATGGTTACTTCCCTAGTAGTTGATTTAAAAACACCGAAGCCAGACGGGTGTTAGTTAAAAAGCAAAAAAACGACAATCAGTGTCCACCTCGCTGTGCGGACCATCGCAATTTCTGTCACAGCTCATCGCACCTGCAAAATTCGAATTACAGGTCAATCTCTGACTCGTCCTTTAAACCCTTGATAAAACCGTCAAACGAACTTGCAAGCCATCGATAGGCCTTTGCATGACTGGCGGCATAACTGCTATCCGAATCAAAGGAATCATTTGCATAAAAACATATGTTGCCATCGGTCAAATCCAGACAGAAAAAGTTACCACCGTCATCAATTGCGAACGGCAGCAAGGTGTTAGGTATCACCTTCTTGGAAACCATCACTGCAAAACAGCCGTTTAAATACCTGGTCTCCGCTGCATCCAATACACCACTCGCCGCAACTGCTTTAAATTTTTTTACTCGGACAGGCTCATATTCATCACCACTATCCCACCAATCTCTATCTGGAACTCCGCCGTTATGACTCAAATAAAAATCTTTAAAATTTTCAGGTAACGCGTGCCCGATTTCGTTTTCCAGCAACTCTAAATCAGAATTAGCCACTTTCGGATCGGACTTTGACATTTGTAGTACACCCATCTTTATCTCCTTACTAACAACTTGTAGATGCAGCCTTTGGAGCACGCCCTTTCAACCAGCCCTTAGTATGCGATATGCCCACTGCATCAGCATTGCCATATGACCCTGAAGGTAGACCGAAATGTTTTTTCAAACTGAGCAACAGAGCCGCCATGTGGAAATGTCGCTTCATGTGCTGCGGTTTTTACTAACTGCATAGTGGTCTTACCGGTTTGCCAACTCGCCGCCCCAAGCTGTCATACCGATAAGATCCGGTACTCTCCAACCTGCCATGAACAAACGTCTCAGCCCGCACCAAGCGATTTTCACAGTCATACACAAACGTCTGCAGCTTGCCCATCCCACTGCGTTTCTCAATCAGGTTGCCCCACGCATCGTAGGCATACTCCTGGTCCCGCCAGCGTTTCAGGCGGTTGTCCTTGACGTGGTCAAACTGGCTGGTGTTGAAGTTCAACCGGTTCGCCGCAGCGTCGTAGCGGAATTCTTCGCTGTCGATCAACTGGCCGGTGTCGCGGCTGTGCAACTGGCCGTTGGCTTCGTACTCGTACTTGATCTCGCCGCGCAGTTTGTCGAGGGTGCGGGTCAGTTCGCCAGCCGGGTCGTATTGGTGACGGCGGTGAATCGGGTTGTAGGCGTGCTCGACCAGCAGGTCGGGCTGGATGCCGGGGTTGTGCAGGCGCGAGAGTTTTTTCCGCCGGCAGGCGCGAGGCGAACTGCCAGCTCTTGCGGCCCATGGCGTCGTAGCCGAAGCAGCTGGTGAGCGTGCCCTGGGTGCGCAGGACTTCGCGGTGCAGGTCGTCGCGCTCGATGTCGCTGATGAGCTGGCCGTCGAGGTTGAGTTGGTGCAGGTGGCCGCTGCCGTAATACAGGTGATTGAGGTGTTGGCCGGTGGGCAGCGTCAACGTGGTGAGGTTGCTCAGTGGATCGTATTCGTAGGACAAGGCGCCTTGCGCTGTCTTCTCCTGGATCAGCCTGCCGAGCAGGTCGTAGGCGAATTCGAGCGTTTCTTCGCTGACACCCAGTTGCTTACCCTGCGCGGTCGGCAGGCGCTGGATCGACAGCAGGCGATCAGCGTCGTCATACACATAATCCTGACGGGCATCGGCATTGAGTCTGGCCAGCAACCGGCCAATGCTATCGCGCTCGAATTCGGTACGACGTTGTGGCCGTTCACCGCGTTCGCCGTAGCCGGTTTCATCGACCTGGGTCAGATGCCCGCCCAGGTTGTAGCTGAAACGCCGGGTCAGGTTGTCGATGCGTTTTTCTTCGATCAACCGGTCGCACGCATCGTAGGCGAACTGGTACGCCGCGTTGTTTTCGTTGATCAGCGCCGTCAGGCGAATCGCCGGGTCGTATTCGTAGCGGATGCGCTGGCCTTTGGCGTCCTGGCGGCTGCTCGGCAATCCTCGGGCGGTGCGTAGCAGGCGCGTGGTCTGGCCTTTGCCGTCGGTATGGCTGAGCACCTGGCCGAGGGCGTTGTAGGTGAAGGACTCGGCGCTGCCGTCCGGATGATTGATGCGCAGCACTTCGCCGTCGGGTTTGCGCTCCAGCGTGGTGGTCTGGCCCAGCGCGTCGGTGACGGCGACCAGATGCTGGCGCTCGTCGAAGCGGTAGGTGGTGTTTTTACCCGAGCAATCCTGAAAGCGTTCGACCTGGGCCAGGGTGTTTTACCACAGGTATTTGGACTTGTGGGTCGCGTCGATGATGGTGTGCGGCAGGCCGTCGTCGCCGTTGAGATATTCGGTGACATGACCGAGGGCGTCTACTTCGGCGATGAGGTTGCCCATGTCGTCGTAGCGGGCTTGCCAGGTGCTGCCGTCCGGGTAGTCCACCTGTGTTATCAGCGGGGTCAGGTGGTGATAGCGGTATTTGATCGTGCGCCCGAGCGGGTCGGCGATCCGTGTGCTGCGTGCTTTATTGTTCGCAATAACAGCGTAAACATTAGAGGCCGAGTTATTATCTCACCCCTTCCGAAAACCAACTTATTAAAGAACACCGCAACTAATTAAGAACCAACCACCTTCACAAACAGCCTTCAGAGGCACGCTCTCAAAATTTAATCACCACCATAAAAACCGCCCAACACTAAAAATCTAATTTCGCATCGTACACTAACTCAGACGATGGTATTAGCATCACACCTTTCATTTCAAGCCTAATAATTCTCTCTCCAAGTTCGACTGAAAAAACATATTCTTCTCTCAGCATCTCAGAAGAAATAAAAAAATCCAAATCACAAATGTCTTTTTTTATACTAAAATCGGATATAGTGTCAAAAATCACTCTACCTGGATGAAACACATCCTCTTCTGGATCTTTAGTAACCGGATCAAGCCGTAACTCGTATTTAGATTTTTCCATATCCAAAATCTTATGAATTTCTCTACTACGCACCAAAAAGTATTTTTTTGGTGAAATCGGGGAGACTTTACTCTCCTGATGGAGTCGAATCTCCCTGACATCCACAACACCACAATTAGATGATTTAATCAATGCAAGAAAATCACCGGAACAAATAAACTCACTACCAAAATAAAAGAAGTCCGTCACTACAGTTTTATGTTGTGCGTAAAAATCTAGAATCGCGCCTTCAGGTGGAAATTTATCATCCTCAAAATTATTTGAGTTCCAATTATACCCAACCAATTCTCCGTAAACCCCTCCTTCCGGACAACCGCTTTCACCACCTTTATAGGCAATCGTAAACATGATTTTCTCCATAGCACTTAGCATAGTCGCCCCTTCGCATTAATAGGGACATTTTTTGCTAGAATATTAGTACGCCATTTATTCTGGATAGATTTCAACCCCAACGCCAGGTCCATATCCGACAATCGGCCAGCTCTAAATGCAGTATTGAGCTTACTCACATCGCTTTCGGCGAAAAAGGGGACCGAAAAAGGGGACAGATTTATTTAGGGAAAAACGAAAAACGGTCCAAAATAAATCTGTCCCCTTTTCCGCTTAAAATAAATCTGTCCCCTTTTCCGCTTCTTTTCCGCTTGTCCCCTTTTTCCGCTTATTCACTCAACAACCCTGTGCAACCTCCTTAAAAGCGACCCCTCTCAGGCCCTGCGACTCTACAGCATCTTTGAACACTTGACTGACATATAGAACTTGCGGATTTTCAGGAATGCGAAAAATCTCACTCTTGTAATTCTCGGGAATATTTAACACCGCTTTGTAAACTACATACCCACCCTCCCCCTTATGATAATCGGATTGATCAACATCAAATGCATCTGATAGAACCTCGGCAACAAATACTGCGACATCCCCCGCACGCGGCCCGAGCAACTTAACCGTAGGAAAAACCTGCAAAAAACCAAGCGCCTCATATGCTTTTTCAGAGACAACCAAGATAGGCCTGAAAAATGTAAAAAAATCAGAAAGTGCCGGTTTGTTTTTATCATCACTATTATATACAACGCGATAACACTGGTTTTCAGACTCCAAAATTGCGTCACCATATGCAAGCTTTGTAGCGAACTCCTGCAGACTTTCCACTTGATCCGCATCGACCAATGTTTTATATTTGTCATTTTGCGTTATTGAATAAATTTTCATAAATCACCCAAATAATCCGGACCACTGAGCGTCCCGTGGACTCGTTAGTAATGTATTTCGGATTCTATCGATTGTCTTCAAAACCATCGGCTTGCCACCAGCCTTATCTGCACTAATTATAAGCTGGTTAACATTCTCAAAATAAGAATTTGGATGCTTACCATTATGCAGGATCCCTGGCACGCTCGAGTCAACGTTATTACGATTAGGCAAAAACACTCCGTTGATTGCATCATCCACATGAATATCATGCTTTGCCAGGACCGCTCTCGCAGGAGCTGCAAGCTTGGCAGTATCACCAACGATGTGATGAGCAGCGGAGTTTGCGGGGCGGGGAGTTCCACTTTTTGTCATATTGTTGCTTAGCGCTTTGGAGCAAAGCCCCAATGGATCGATCCAACCAATAGCGCTATTAGCATATTGATACAGATTGACTCCGCCAGCTAAACCAATCGGATCCTGCGCCACAAACCGCCCCACCTCCGGATCGTAATACCGAAACGTGTTGTAGTGCAGCCCCGTCTCGTCATCGAAATACTGCCCCTGAAACCGCAAATTCTGCTCGATGTCATTGACCGCCAGCCTTTCAACCGAACCCCACGCCTTGTACGTCGCCTGCCAGACAATGCTCCCGTGCGCGTCAGTCATCTCCAACGGCGTACCAATCTGGTCGGTATGGAAGTAGTAAAGCTCCTGCTCCCCACCCTCTTCCTGATCCACCCGAGCCAGCGGCGCATAACTCCCCGGCTCATAGAGATACAGACTGCTCTGCCCCGGTCGCTCTTCACGCAACATCCGCAGGCCTTGCCACAAAAAGTGCTTCTGCTCGGTCTTGCCGTTGACCTCTGAAACCTTGCCAACCCGTCGCCCCAGGCTGTCATACCGATACGCACCGGTACTCTCCAGCCTGCCATTCACCAACTTCTCAGCCCGCACCAACCGATTTTCACAGTCATAAACAAACGTCTGCAGCGTGCCCATCCCACTGCGTTTCTCAATCAGGTTGCCCCACGCATCGTAAGCATATTCCTGATCCCGCCAGCGCTTCAGGCGGTTGTCTTTGACGTGGTCAAACTGGCTGGTGTTGAAGTTCAACCGGTTCGCCGCAGCGTCGTAGCGGAATTCTTCGCTGTCGATCAACTGGCCGGTGTCGCGGCTGTGCAACTGGCCGTTGGCTTCGTACTCGTACTTGATCTCGCCGCGCAGTTTGTCGAGGGTGCGGGTCAGTTCGCCAGCCGGGTCGTATTGGTGACGGCGGTGAATCGGGTTGTAGGCGTGCTCGACCAGCAGGTCGGGCTGGATGCCGGGGTTGTGCAGGCGCGAGAGTTTTTCCGCCGGCAGGCGCGAGGCGAACTGCCAGCTCTTGCGGCCCATGGCGTCGTAGCCGAAGCAGCTGGTGAGCGTGCCCTGGGTGCGCAGGACTTCGCGGTGCAGGTCGTCGCGCTCGATGTCGCTGATCAGTTGGCCGTCGAGGTTGAGTTGGTGCAGGTGACCGCTGCCGTAGTACAGGTGATTGAGGTGTTGGCCGGTGGGCAACGTCAAGGTGGTGAGGTTGCTCAGTGGATCGTATTCGTAGGACAAGGCGCCCTGAGCCGTCGTCTCCTGGACCAACCTGCCGAGCAGGTCGTAGGAAAATTCGAGCGTTTCTTCGCTGACGCCAATTTGCTTGCCCTGCGCGGTCGGCAGGCGCTGGATCGACAGCAGACGATCGCCGTCGTCGTACACATAATCCTGACGGGCATCGGCATTGAGTTTGGCCATTAGCCGACCAATGCTGTCGCGTTCGAATTCGGTGCGACGTTGTGGTCGCTCGCCGCGTTCACCGTAGCCGGTTTCGTCGACCTGGGTCAGATGCCCGCCCAGGTTGTAACTGAAACGCCGGGTCAGGTTGTCGATGCGCTTTTCTTCGATCATACGGTCGGATGCATCGTAGGCGAACTGGTACGCCGCGTTGTTTTCGTTGATCAGCGCGGTCAGGCGAATCGCCGGGTCGTATTCGTAGCGGATGCGCTGGCCCTTGGCGTCCTGGCGACTGCTCGGCAGGCCCCGGGCGGTGCGCAGCAGTCGGGTGGTCTGGCCCTTGCCGTCGGTGTGCGTCAGCACCTGGCCGAGAGCGTTGTAGGTGAACGACTCGGCGCTGCCATCCGGGTGATGGATGCGCAGCACTTCGCCGTCCGGCTTGCGCTCCAGCGTGGTGGTCTGGCCCAGCGCGTCGGTGACGGCGACCAGATGGTGGCGCTCGTCGAAGCGGTAGGTGGTGTTTTTATCGGAGCAATCCTGGAAGCGTTCGACCTGGGCCAGGGAGTTCCACCACAGGTATTTGGACTTGCCGGTTGCATCGATGATGGTGTGTGGCAGGCCGTCGTCGCCATTGAGGTATTCGGTGACATGCCCGAGGGCGTCTACTTCGGCGATGAGGTTGCCCATGTCGTCGTAGCGGGCTTGCCAGGTGCTGCCGTCGGGGTAGTCCACCTGCGTGACCAGCGGGGTCAGGTGGTGATAGCGGTATTTGATCGAGCGCCCGAGCGGGTCGGTCTCTTCGAGCAGGCGCGAGTATTCGTCGTACTTGAGGGTGATCCTGTTGCCGTCAGGTAACGTCAGGCCGGTCATGTTGCCCTTGTCATCGATGTCGATGACGTAGTGCTCGCCACCGAAGTCGCGACTGGCGATCACGCGGTGATCGGTGTTGTAGTGAATCTCGGCTTCGCGCCCGAGCACGTCGGTGACTCGTGTGGTGCGCGCCTTGATGTCGTAGCGGAAGTGGAAACGTTCGCCATCGCTGGTCCAGTGCTCCACTACCCGGTGCTGGCCGTCGATGGATTCCCAGCGGTAGTTGCAGGTCAGGCCCAGGGCGTTGCTGTGGCTGGCCATTACCCCGTCGATGTAGCTGAAGCGGCGCACGGAATCGCCGTTGCGGTTGATCACCTCGGCGAGTTGGCCATTGTCGTCATAGCGATACTGCACCAGGGTTTCAACGGCTTCGTTGTCGACCACGCGCCTGACGTCGGTCAGGCGGCCCAGCGGGTTGTCGTAATGCAGGTGCACGCGCACGCCACCGGTGGCGCTGATGTCGGTGAGCGAACCTTGGGCGGTGCGGGTGAAATGCAGGAAGTGGCCCAGGGCGTTTTCGATGCGTTGCAGCGGCACCGGGTTGTTGTCGTCCGCGACTTCGCCGAAGTAGAAAAAGGTGTTGTCGAGGGTTTGCAGCAGGTAGTGGCCGCCTTCGGTGCAGACCAGATAGACCTGTTCATGGGGGTTGTAGATGCGCTCCCCCGGTTGCACGTCCACGAATGGAACGCTGCGCCCCTGATTGTCGGTGAGATAAACGAAGGCGCCACTGCGACGCAGGCTTTGCTCCCAGGGCAGGACCCAGCCCTTGCCGAGCACGCTGTCGACGCTCAGGTCGCTGGCATAAAACCGCGACCATTGGATCGGCATCAGGCCCGGCAAACTGAAGTCGGTTTCGTCGGTTATGACCTTGCGGCCGGTGGTGGCGTCGACGGGGTTGCCGATCAGGCCACCCACCGCTCGCTCGATGGCCGGCCCCACGACATAACGTGAGGCCACCTCACCGGCGACAAACCCGGCGGTGAATTTCAGTGCGCAAGGCATGATGGCTTTCATGCCGGCCTGGGTCCCGGCCTTGATCAATTGGGCGATACCACCCGCTGCGCCGGCGACCGCCATGAGGATGTCGACCGTGGTCCGCAACCAACCCGGGATCTCGTCGTCCACCGGCAGGTAGCGATGGGTACCGCCACCGATGAAGACATTGTCCGAGCCGCTGGAGAGTGTCGCGCCGCAAGTCATCTTGTCGCCCTTGCGGGCGGCCGCCGTGCCGTTGATGAAGACGTTGGTCGAGCCTTCGGCGACCTTCACCGGGCCGGGATGCTTGTCGCAGGCTCCCGTGCTTTTTTCGACATGGGCGGCCTTGCGGCTATTGATGAACACGTTGGGCGACGCGGTGACGATGGTCCCCGCGGGTGAAGAAAACATACTGCCGATTTTCTCCCCGGCCGCGGTGAGCAGGCTACCTCCGACGCCTGCGACCAAACCCGCCAACAAAGCCACGCCAAACCCACAGGTGAACGTCGCGATCGCCACCGTGGCGACCAGCGCAATGCCGAGCGCTGCGCCGATGAGAAACCCACCCAGGGCGCTGGTGTGCGACAGTTCATCGCCAAACCTTGCGGCTTCAAACATGACCGTTACTCCTGTGTGCTGGAGTCGGTCTTGGTGCCGCCGGGCTGGCGAGGCTGAAAGCTGGCCAGCAGGTCATTCCAGTTCTGATTCTGCTCGCTGCTGAAATCAGCCTGGGCTGTGGTGGAAAAAATCAGCGCGCGTCCAGGCTCGATCAGGAACGCCGCCTGGCGCTGATAGAAAGGTCGGCCATCGGTCATGTAATACGCATCGATCTGCACGCCGTCGATCGGTGCCGAGGTCGACAGCGCAACGGCCTTCTTGCCCAACAGCGTATAGCCGCGCAGCTTGGACGCGAGCATCTTGACCTGACGCTCGACGTAGGCCTTGAGCGCCTCACCGGGCAGCAATGTGTCTCGGGAAACGGTGATGCTCAACGGTGCCGGAATGCTTGCCCCCAGCACGAACATGTTCACCGTGCGGTCCTGGAACCCTTGCGGCAGCGCGATGCTGCCTTCCTGCAACTCATAATCCATTCTGGGTAACTTCCTTGAATCAAAAAAATGTGGCGTTCAGCGCACGGCAAGGCCGTCGAGCATGCCGTCAAAATCAACCAGCCAGAGACTGAGCGCGGGCCGGGCCGGATCGATCTCGCAAGCGATACTCAGCCACTGCCCATCGTCACGCCCGGCGACGGGCACCAGCGCACCCACCAGGCGCGCATGTCGATCGGCATGACCGCACTTGAAATGCAGATCCACCGATTTCGCTGCATTGCCGGCCACGCTGACATCGCGCTGACGGATGATGCGCACGTCCGGATGCTCCCGGCGAAACGCCTGCACCGAGGCCTCGAAAAGCTGCTCCAGCGTCTGTCCCTGCTGCACATCACGACGCTTGATCGTCAGGCTGATCGGCTCACCCTGGTGCTCGAGGGTGGTCTGGACCTCACGGAAATCGAAGCCCGCCGGAAAAGCCAGGTTGAAACCCCCGAAGGAGAAACTGCTGGGCGTGTCTTGCAGCGCCAACACAGGCTCGGGCTCGAGTTCCGGCTCGGGCTCAGGCTGCACGAGGAGCGCGTTCTGTTGAGCCAGGCGTTCGGCTTCCTCCCGCGCAATACGCTTTTCGGAAATGCGATCGTAGAGACTGACCCTGGTCATGACACCGTTACCTCAGTCATTGACCCTGACCTCGGAACCGGTGATCTGGGTCGTGCCGGTGCTGGTGGTGGTGATCGCCTTGCCTTTGATCTCGATGCCGTCCGGCGTGAGGGTGATGCTGCTGTCCCCCACCTGGAGAATGATGTGCTGGTTGGCGCTGACCTGAATGAACTGGTTGTCGACCTGAATCGTCAGCGAGCCTTCCTGGATATTCATCACCGTGTCTTTCTTGATGGTTTCGGTGTGCGTGCCACCGACCGTGATCGTGCGGTTGCTGCCGACACTGTGGGTCTCGTCGACCTCGATCTCGGTGTCCATGTTGCGCTCGGCATGCATGATGATCTGCTCGGCGCCGGACTTGTCTTCGAAGCGGAAGAAGTTCGCCGTACCGCCGTCGCCCTTCATCGACCGCGTCAGGAACCCGCTCTGGGTCTTGTTTGCCGGCAACGACCACGGCGGGGTGTTCTGGCTGTTGTAGAGGCTGCCCATGACCAATGGGCGGTCGGGGTTGCCATCGAGGAACACCACCACGACTTCATCGCCCACACGGGGAATCTGGATGCTGCCGAAACCGCCGCTGGCGCCGGCCTGGGCAACGCGGACCCAGCAGGAGCTCTTGTCGTTGTGCTCGCCCTTGCGGTCCCAGTGGAACTGCACCTTCACGCGGCCGAGTTCGTCGGTGAATATTTCCTCCCCCGGCGGGCCGACGATGATCGCGGTTTGCGGGCCGGAGATGGTCGGTCGCGGGGTGGTGAGTTGAGGGCGGAAGACGATCTTTTTGCGCACGCAGGAGAAGGTGTTGTAGTAGCTCGCCTGCTGCCCGCTGAGGTAGTTGTTGTGGCCTTCGCTCTCGACGCTCATCAGCAGGAACTGACGATCATCGGCGGGGCCTTGATCGTGATCGTAATGCTGCAGCAGTTCGAAGGTGTAGCCGGGTTTCATCGCCCGGCAGTTGCTGGCGCCATGAAAACTCTTGCCCTTGAGTTCAAGCGCTTCGACCCGCAACCGCAGCAGCGCTTCACCTTCGTCGTAGGTGCCGTGGGTGTATTGGCCAGGGAAATCATAGATTTCGAAGTCGTCGACGTCGCCTTGCTTGTTCAGGCTCTTCATGGCGACCGGCAAGCGATTGGACGGCTGTCGATAATCGAAGGTCTGGACCGCGATTTTCCCCGATTGCAACTGGCGGTTGCCGCTCCATTGGGTAATGGAGTCGGCGGTCTCGGTGACCGATGCCGTGTGGAAGCGGATCTGCGGTTGTTCAGGCAACGGCACCAGCGTGCTGGAGTCGTCGCAGATGATCATGGTGTGGCCTTCGGCGGTGTGCTCGAAGTAGTAGAACATCCCCTCTTCTTCCAGCAGGCGCTGGACAAAATTGAAGTCCGATTCACGGTACTGGGTGATGTAGGTGTAATGCTTGAGCGGCTTGCTCAGACGGAATTCGTGCCGGGAAAACGCGGTGCACAGGGCAAACACCTGGGTGACGACATCCTCGACTGTGCAACCCTGGAAAATGCGCGTGTCGAAGCGGTTCTTCAGCATGGAGAACCAGGGGTTCAGCGTCGCCGTATAACGCGCCATGCCGCCGTCACTGCCGATGCTGGCAAACCGCGTCAGGTAGCCTGCCAGGTAGCGAGGCGTGGCGTCTGCCAGTTCGATTTCCAGGACCACGTGCTGGCCCATCATCGACTTCAACTCGACGCCGGAGTCCTGGCACACCAGCAGCAATTCAAAGTTGTACGCGCGGGACAGACCTTCGGTCCCCTTGAAGGACTCAAGCAACAATTGCTGTTCGGGGTTGGCGAAGTTCTTGAACTTGAACAGGCGCCGATTCTGCGGGGAAAGCATTGCGGCAAGGTCCATCAACATGTGTATCTCCTTGAAAACAGTGGAAAGCTACCGCCCTCTCTCAACCACTGCGCACGAATCAGATAAAAGGCTCAAAACCCTGTTTACCGCAACTATGAATTCTTGATTTTCATCGATTTTTTTAACACCGAATGAAATCCATTACACACCATTGTGCGTCAGGAACTGCGACCGCAAGGCAGTATGAAAGTGCCATTACCCGGCTAAATAATTGAGAAATTTGTCACACTTTTACGAATATCACAGGTACTCGAACGCGGGAAGGAGACACGCATGTCATGCGCCCTGTCAAGTCGCAGGCAGTGCATGCGGGCGCTTCCACGCGCTTCGAACTCAGCTCCGGATAATCCTGAAAAATAATTATCGCCACGCTGGCCAACCAGAAACGCCGATATATCAAGGACAAACGGGAAGTTAAGCGCTGTCAATTAGCGGCTAATGCCTTATTGCCATCATTGCCGAATGTAACGCGAATAACAAAAAATGGGATCCATGTTGAAACTTTCAACTCGCCCCGCAGTCGGAAGTGCGGCCCATTGCCATCACTCAGGCAATGCTGTGAAGTCGGATAATCGACAGTTTCACTGCAGCAACAAGGAAGCGCCTTTCCCCCCAAGGACAGTGACGAGTAAATGGATCTTTTAGCCAACGTGCCCAGCTGGGCCGATGTCGAACGCAACCTCGACCAGAAATTCAACGAGCTGAACCAGGGCGTCAACGACGGCCTGCAGAGCGTTCACGACAACTGGAACGGCTTCACCCGGCGTGTCAGCAATGGCGCGAGCCAGGCCTATGGCTACATGGGCGGTCATCGCATCGATGCGGTGCATCAGGCGATGACCCTCTCCTACCCGATCATCCAGATGGACCTCAAGCGCAAGTGGGCCTCGATTGAAATCGAGCAGATCCTGCCGGTGCTGCTGCAACTGGTCAAAGAAGTCTCAATGATTCTCGGCGGCAGCGTGGCGATCGGCACCGTGGCCGGCGGCGCAGCGGGGGCCTTCGCATTTGGCGTCGGCGCTGGCCCTGGAGCAATGGTGGGTGGCGGAATCGGGTTACAAGTCGGCAACCTGATTCTCATGGCCCTGGGCCTGTCCGCCATCGCCGAATATTTTTACCAGGGCCTGCCCGCCTGCCTCTCGACCTTGCAGGAAGGCATCGCCACGGCCTGGCACGCCGAAGAAGGCCTCAAGCCGTCCGGCCTCGACCCCAGCGGCGGCTCCGCTGCACTGGTACAGGAGCGCGTCGAACGCGCGGCACGACAACTGGCTCGCGGGCAGGAGCAGCTTGTACTCCTGCTGCTCACCGCCATCGTCACCTACCTGACCCGGGGCCAGATGAAAGCCGGTGTGATGAACAGCATGGAAAGCATCGCGACCCGCAGTGCGAAGCTTCAGGCGGAGATATCGAACAAGCAGTTGGCGGGCTGGTTGGCAAGGAATGAGCAGAAGTTGCTGGCTCGGGATGAGTTGCGGGTGAGGGAGCCGGCGCCTTTGGTCAAGGCTGAGCCAATAATGGATACTCCTTTTACCACTGCTCCAAAAACCAGCCAGATCCCTGAAAAAAAAGTCGATACATACCTCGGACAACTACGAAAATACTGGTCCAAGCCTCCCGTTGACTTTGAAGGCAACAAAGTGTTTCAGAGAGATGATCTGTTTGACCCAGATTTGATGACCACCTGGAGAGAGCGCGGAAAACTTGTGTCCGGTACCAATCTTGAGCGCATGGCAAGCGGACGAGCACCTATAGGCATCGATGGGAAATCAATCAACCTTCATCACATGATACAGACTCAAAACGGGGCAATAGCTGAGCTCACTCAAACATTCCATCAAAAATTTAGTTCTGTTATACATATAAACCCGAATACAATACCCTCTGGGATCGACAGATCTCTGTTTGATCGATGGAAAAGCGACTACTGGAACAATCGAGCACTAACCTACGCGAAAGGCAATTGAAAAACATGACACTCTCTCAGCTGGAAGACCTGATTAAAAAACATCCGGATATTGCTGCATTTGGATCCCCCGCTGACGCAGTGACTGATGATTGGTTAGTAAAGGCCGAGCAAAGAATCTGCCATAAACTACCTACGTCCTACAAATGGTTCCTTCAGAACTATGCAGGGGGAGAAGTCGGATCGGAGGAAATATATAGCATCTATGGAATGGACTTCGACGACATCAATGGTGGCGATATAGTTTTTCAGCACATTAATGGCCTCAAACATAAATCAACAACCGCAAAAAAAGTAGTTATCAGCGAAACCGACTTTGGCGAGGTTTTTTTCTTCGATTACGACACATATAACGGCGAGGAATGTCAGATCTTCGTTAGAATCCCTTCAGGGGAAAATTTATTGTACGCGAACAATTTTTACGAGTATCTCGCCAAGAGAATTAAAGCGCACTTGCCATAAGAGCACCTTTCTTCGGAGCGCTCCGCCAGGTGAAAAATTATCGAACTCAGTCAACACAAGCACAGCATGGAGCTAACAACGCCACTTGAGCATGTCGAAAAAACGATCATGCTCACAACTGATAGGCGTTAGATGCCCACAGCTCTCGGTCTATACAACATTACTCACCTGAGTGAGTTGAGTGTACAAAAGCGCATGACAAACTCAAACCTGACAGAACTGCTGATTACGTTCAAAGAAATCTTTCACAGTGAGAGCTGCTAGAACTTTGATTCAGGAATAAACACGATAATCCGCCTACTGTCCGTTGACCCTTTACCGGACAGTAATGAATGGGCACAAGCGACTTCAATGTATAGAACAATGGCAGGCAGTAAATCAGGTTTCTCCGACGTCTACATTGATCGAGGTACCGCGGAGCAGCGAATCGCAGCTAACGCAAGACTAGATACAATTCGACAGATGTTGTGGGACGCATTTGAACGAGTCTGAACTCAGATACATCGTGACAGATCATTGCCTGGTGCCAAGATGTTAAAAAACCTTATTGATCTCAGAAGCTCAAACGAAGCGCTCACCCAATACACCGAGCGTTACGACCACCTGCTCCCGCCGCCCTCTCCTCAACTACGTCAGCGCATGGATCCTATATTGCAGCCGGACGCACCCAGATTTCCGGTCAGGAAGCCAGAGTGGCTGACCTCAAGGCCTTGCACCGTCACTCAGGAGCAGGCGCTGGACCGCGCAAAGGGCTGCCTGCTGGGGCTCGCGATTGGCGACGCCGTGGGTACAACGCTCGAGTTTCTGCCCCGTGATCGTGAACATGTCAGTGACATGGTTGGCGGTGGCCCTTTCAAGCTGAAACCGGGAGAGTGGACTGACGATACGAGCATGGCACTGGCTCTCGCAGACACCTACGTGGCAAACAAGGAATTCGATTTCCGCGACTACACGCAGAGGCTTTGTCGCTGGTATAAAAATGGCGAAAACAGCCATAACGGAAAGTGCTTTGACATTGGCAACGCCACTCGTACCGCGCTTGAAGGTCGATTGGCGCAGGGCGTCGACTGGTACGGCAACGATCATCCATCCACAGCCGGCAACGGGTCGATCATCAGGCTGGCACCGACCGCCATTTACCGTCGCCACTCCTTGTCCGGTACCTGGCGGGAAAGCGCGGCACAAAGTCGTTGCACTCACAGGGCAGCAGAAGCCGTAAATTGCTGCGAACTGCTCGGCGCTCAACTGCACCTGGCCCTCAATGGCGCGGACAAGGAGGAAGCCTTGTCGTCAATGGTTCGCGCGTTATATCCCCGCCCCTTGATCATCAACGCTGGCGAATACAAACAAAAAACCCGCGATCAGATCCGCTCCTCCGGCTATGTTATCGATACGCTGGAAGCCGCTCTGTGGGCGGTCTGGAACACCGACAACTTCAAGGATGCAATCCTGTTGGCGGCCAATCTGGCGGACGACGCCGACAGCGTGGCAGCTACCGCCGGCCAGATAGCCGGGGCACTGTACGGGGTGACGGGCATGCCTGAAGAATGGGTCAAAACGGTCGCCTGGTCAGAACACATTCAAGACCTGGCGCAAAAGCTATTCGAAAGCGCCCCACTCCATGACGAGATGGACGTAGTGATTTATGGGAATCGTTGAAACGACACGGATAAATACCCCAGCCACCAGATCAAGGACACGATGAAATTCAGTGACGTATTCACGTGCCGTGAACACATGTTTGCCTTAGGCGTCGAGGAGACTACAGGTCGCCTTTACCTGTCGATTCCGGTCAGCAACGGCATGGTCGACTACGAGGAGTATTACCAAATTGACCGGGCACGCTTCGATCTTTTCCAAACGGATCTTGATACAGCCCTGGCGTTTGCCATGAGATGTCGCCGCAGAGAGCTGGATGATCTGCTGATTGTGCAACCGGGGGCCAATAGAGGAACGGCTATCTAAGGCAAGCTCGTCACTTCGTCCCCGTGGACCGCTGCCCTCAAAATCAAAACCCTTGAACGGCTACCCCCATGTCAAAACTACTGCATCGTTTGAAAACCCTTTTCGGACAAAAGACCGCTCCTCCACCCGCCTCCACCGAGCAGGTTGTCGATGCAGCCCCCCAGACCGAAGTGGACAAGCCACTTTCCCGAGTGGAAAGGAACCTGTCCTGGCTACCGATCAATCGTGAGCCAGAAGTGTTTGTCCCGCAGATGCCCCCGGCCTGCCCGGACCTGACGCTTGTGGATGCCCTCCTGTTGCAGCGTTATCGGGTTTTCGTCATAGCGAATGACCCGGCCGACCGGACATCAGAGACTACGATAAACCGCGATTACGCCAGCCAACTGGCGAGTGACTTGTACGGCAAAGCGACAGATCTTGGTTATTGTCGAGGCACTGAGTCCTCGTTCGAGATCTATTGGCTCACGCAATGTGCGGCGATTGTTTCGCTGCTGTCCCATGGACCAGAATCAGAACAATTCCTGACCTATAGAAAACGCGTTGGTTATGATCGAGACTCTGCCCAGACCGGTGAGCAGGTTCGAATGTTTGATGAGTACGTAGCGTCGCGCAGCTATCAAACCGCTGGAGCCGGGAAGGACCGTCTTCTGAAAACGCCGACAACTGCCCTCGACTACATTGACAATGCGATAACCATCACCGCCCTGAGGTACAACGGCTGTCCAGAGTTCCAGATTTACTCAAGCTCGCTGATCCAATTGCAATTCATCAAAAACGTGTTGCTGGGCGTTGAAAAAGATAAAGCCCGGTTGCACCAATTGACCATCGGCGTTTGGGCCAGCAAAGAGTTTGAAGCCGACGATCCTGAACTTGCTGGCGTACTGGGGGATGCCTTCTACATAGGCATTCAGATCGCACGCGGCCTGAAGATTCAGCTGCCTAACGGGTTGCCACCGGAAAGTCTTCCTCGCACATGAAATTGCTGCGACTTCAGGGATAACGCTAGAGATAACGTCATGACCGAAACCTGGTACCACGTTGACAACGGCACCCTTTGGATAGCAGATCAATCCATTCACCTGCCTCACCCGGTCAAAGTCGCCTTGCAGCATGACGACAGGCTCGCGGTCCTGATCGAGTCCCCTTCAAATGTCATTTTCAACAAAAACATCCTTGCACTATCGAGGCATGGAAAGGTGGTTTGGTTCATCCAGGAAAGTCCCCACGGCACGCAAGCAGACAAGCCCTACATGAGTCTTCAGTGCGACAAAAACGGGGCGTTGATCGTTGGTAACTGGAATGGCCTCAGTTACTCGGTCGATTGGCACAATGGTTCCGTCAGCGTTGTGAACTTTGAGAAGTGATAAACCGAAAGCACGAAGGCTCAGGACTGTAGCCATGAAAGACCTCCACAATATCTCCTCGAACATCGCCCGAACGGCAGAACTGCTGAGGACATTCGGCCACCCGCAATGGGCGGACAGACTCGAGGAGTGCAGCCTTGCGCTGCCCCGGGATACGACGTACGCATTGTCTCGATTGATGTCGCTGTACGGCGGCATGGGCTCGATCAACGACGTTGTTCTGTATGAGAACGCAAAGCCCTTGCTGGACGAAAACAACGAACTGCAAGGGCTGCTATCAGATCTTCATCGGCTTTGCGCAGGGCGCCATTGAATCCGGCGCCCCACGCTTGCCAATGCTGAAAGCCTTCAGGCCTGCTCGAATCGCTGCTGCAGCAAGTGCCGCGCAGTGCCTGCATTCAGGTAGGTGCCAATCAGGTCCGCCAACTCCTGGTCCTTGAGTTTTTTGTCGTCGCGGCAGATTTGCAGCAAGTGCAGCTGGACCCAGCGCTTTTTCCTGTTGAGTTTCGCATCCGGCGAAAAGAACGAGCGCGAGGCCAACTCAGGCATCGGGGCGTCGTCTTCCAGCAACAGATTCAAGTGCACCCCCTGCCCCACTTGCAGACCAAAATCGGCGACGTGCCGGATCGGCAATGGCGCCTTGAAGTTGGCGAATACGAAGTGCTCGGGCGTCAGCAACAACGCGGTCTTGTTCGCCCGCGTGAGCATGCGCAAGGAGAGCGGCAGCAGGAACGCCATGCAGATCAAGAGCAGAATGCCAACCAACTTCATTGTGGAATTCGCGTCCACGAAAACCTGCGGCAGCAGGTACGGCAAGACCAGCAGGCCCAGACCCAACAGCATGAAGAACGAGAAGCAACCCAAGGTAATCCACCCGCGCAATCGTGCGCCTTCATGCAGTCGGACTTCCTCCGTGGCATTGCCGGCATGGCTACGCAACTCCTGCACAATCGCCGCATCCTGCTCCACGTAATGGCCGAGAAAGTCCTCGGTAATGCGCGCACGCAATGCCTGGGGATCGGCGAAGTAGTTATCCATCGCGGCGCAGGCTTGTGCCGCGTTGATCGGACGGGTGCCGCGGCTGACGGCCTCTTCGACCGTGACTTGCAGGGACGCCAGCCGCTCGCGATTGGAGGGGTGAGTGTCCGACGGATGAGGCAGGCTGGTTGCCATTTCCTCCTCGGGCAGGGTCAGCGGCTGCACGGCCAGCTCCTGCACCAGGCTGCCAGGCAAATCGCCGGTACGCACGTGTTCGGCGCTGGGGTTGGTCGCGCGGGCTACATGGGTCGATACACCCTGCTGCAACAAGGGGTCGATGGCAGCGATGCGCACCAACGCCGACGCGATGGCGATATTCCCCGTCAACTTCGCGCCCGCCGCGTCCGCCGCCAGCTCCCGCACGCGACTCCAATGGTTCACCGCGTGATCGAAACGCTCAATGAAATACTCACCGAGCATGAACGCCGGCCACAGCGTCGTGCGTTGCAGCACATCGCTTTGCAGCATGGTTTCGGCAATCACGCCGAGACTGCGGCCGATACCCTCGTAGATCGGTACGAAACGCAGGCTGTACTCGGTATCGGCACCGGCGAAGTGGGCCAGTTCGTGACCGATGACCGCGCCGGTTTCCGCCGAATCGAGCAGGCCCAGGTACAGCATCGGCACGTGCAGGGTGCGGCCCTTGAGCGCGGTGCCTGACGGCAGCAGGTTGACGTCGCTGGAGGTGACGTAAAAGCCTTCGGTCATGCCCAACACGATGTGCTCGGGTGCCAGCGCACCGAGTTGATCCGCCAGCTCGCGAACACGGGCCCACAGCGCAGGCGCCTGCTCCGGTGTGACAACTTGGCCGAGAACGCTCATCGGCGTGGACTGGAACATGTGCAGCATGACCGGCAGCTGTTTGCCCATCTGCCAGATCGAATACAGGAAACCGAGCATCAGCATCAGCACGACGAGCATCAGCTTGAATTCACCGGTGCTCATGTTCCCCATGTGCCACAGCCCCAGGCCTTCGAAACCGAGGATGGCCGCCACCGCTGCGCCCATGGCGACGATGTGCCCCACCAGCAGGTACGGCAACAGACGGCTCACCCGGCTGAAGGTGTGCAGCAATCGTTCACGGGAATGACTCGCGCGGGCGCCGGCCCAACGCAAACCCAGCAGCCCCAGCACGCCGACCAGCGAGGCCAGCAGGCTGAGGGCGATGGCGCCCTTGGCCAGGTTGTTCATCACGCCAGCCACCGGTTGCACGATGGTCAGTTCGTGTTCGGCCTGGGTAACCCGCGATAACGCCTCGTGGACACCCATGCGTTCGCCGTTGATATCGACCTTGGCCGAGCGTGAGAACGGCTTGGCAACCATCGCTTCGATTTCGACATGCATCTCGCTCAGTTCGGCCTTGATATCAGCGAACTCCTTGATGCTCTCGGTGCTGCGCTGTAACTCCCAGACACCAAACAAGCCAAGGAAAAGCGGCAGGAGAATCAGCACGGCAATGAGTTTCAACGTTCTCATGAGACAGGGCCTCAATAGTCGCGTCGCCTTGTATCCGTGGCGAGCATAAATTCCATTTAACGAAGGCCCGAAAGCCCTCACGCTAATGCACGGCCGACACATGAAAGTTGTGAGACGCAGTCGTACCTGGCGCGTTATACAGAAATAACGGCGATATGTAACTCCGTATTGCCCGAACACTCGTTCAACAGCGCAAGGTTGCCTTGTATATCCACGGATATCTCGGGATGCCATCACTTCGTGCCAGTAATATGACACTTATCCTTCAATTTTTTCCTTACCGGATAATCAAGCGGGCATTAGGTGAACCGGTTCACCTTTTTTCAATTTTTTTTAGTTAAAAATTGGATCCATTTTCTTCCGGAAACCATTGAATCCATTGGGTTTCAGGCACTTGAGCCATGGACATCCGGCAAATAGTGGCAAGCAGACATCATTGCGGCAGGTCACAAAAAAAAGAAAAAATCCGCGCCTCGTAGGAACTTTCCTACACATCCCGTTGCCATACACGACGTTACTGGCAACTCGATATCCATATGCCAGCATCGCACTCCCAATGATTCCTGGCAGTGTGATTTCTTGATGTCAAACATCAGCGATCACAACTGTGAACTGGTCGAGAAATTAGTCACTGCGCCCGTACTCCCCTGTATATCCGGGTAGTCGTCGCGAAGTGTTCAAGGACGAAGTTACCGATGACTCAGACGTTTTTTGATGTTGAAGCATTGATCAAGCTGCGAAGCCAGACCCGGGCCATTTCTGACGCGCTCAAGGCGCAGGCTTCGGACTACCTGGCGACCCTGGCTTTGCTGATCCGTCCGCAGACGTTTTTCGGTGAATACCTGCAAGGTGCGCAGCGCAGCAGCGGCCGTGAGACCCAGCACCATTTCAAGGAACTCAAGGCGCTCTACGACCGCATCGGCTCGGCCGCTCCGTTCCAACTGGTCAACGAACTCGAAGTGCCCCTCAACCTGCTCAGTACCACCCCGCAACTGTTTGCGCTGGAGTACGACAAGGTGCTGTCCCAAAGCGGCCAATCCATTCGCATCACCAGCCCTGTGCGCTGGGTGGTCGGGTTCAGTTCGTTCGACCTGGCCCGTTTTCGCACCGTCATCAACGACCCCAATCGCAGCAGCGCCGAGCTGTACCGCTTCGTGGTGCATTACCTGGTGCTGTTCTACTGCCTGAGCAAGTCCCCCGGCATCAGCCGCTTGCTTGAAGGCCTGCGTTTTCCCGTCACCTTCGAACGCTTGAAAGACTTCGGCGACCTGCCCTTCTGCGTCATCAGCTCGCCGGTGCGCTCGCAGTTGCCCGACGAGGCGGTGATCCGCAGCAGCACCCAGATCGCCGGCAACACCAGCTTCGAAGAATTGGTGGGACACGAAAACATCATGGAAATGAACGATGAAATTCGTCAGCGCCTGCTGCTGACGATCGAAGGAATGTAACGCGCTCGGCCACCCATTGAACCGACACGCAAACGACTTGCAGCGAATTGTTCGCACAGGAGATCACGATGGCGAAGAAGGAAAGTACCCAGCATAAACTCGACCGCGTTCGCGCGCCTCGGGTCCATATCACCTACGACGTGGATATCGGTGACGCTCAGGAAAAGAAAGAGCTGCCCTTTGTCGTCGGTGTGCTGGGCGATTTCTCCGGTAACCCGCTGGAGCCGCTGCCGAAGCTCAAGGACCGCAAGTTCATTTTCATCGATCGCGACAACTTCAACGGCGTGCTCAAGGGCATCAAGCCGCGCCTGACCTACCGCGTCGACAACACCCTGGCCAAGAACGGCACGCAGTTGGGTGTGGAGCTCAACTTCAACGCCCTCGAAGACTTCGAACCGCAGAACGTGGTCAAGCAGGTCGAGCCGCTGCGCAAGCTGCTGGAAGTGCGCAACAAGCTGGCGGACCTGCGCAACAAGATGGGCGGCAACGACAAGCTCGAAGAACTGCTGATGGACGTGCTGCAGAACACCGAGAAGTTGAAAACCCTGGGCAAGGAATTCGGTCGCGAAGCCGCCGTTCCAGCCACCGACGACAAAGCGTAGGAGCCTGACGATGAACGACAAGCAAACCGTGACTCAACAGGACAGCACGCTGGTTGAAGTGGACAGCTTCACCGCGCAATCCTCGTTGCTCGACAGCATCATTTCGCAAAGCCGCGTGGCCCGTTCCGAGACCGAACGGACCCGCACCCGCGACCTGATCGGTGAATTGGTCAACCAGATCCTGGAAGGCGAAATGACGCCGAGCAAGGACCTGATCGCCGTGCTCGATGCGCGCATTGCCGAGATCGACGCGATGCTCTCCGAGCAGATGAACGAGATCATGCACGCCAGTGAATTCCAGCAGCTGGAAGCATCCTGGCGCGGCCTGAAGTATCAGGTCGACCAGACCGAGACCAGCACCACGCTGAAGATCCACCTGCTCAATGCGTCGAAGAAAGACCTGGTGCGCGACCTCAAGGCCGCATCCGAATTCGACCAGAGCGCGCTGTTCAAGAAGATCTACGAAGAAGAGTACGGCACCTTCGGTGGTGCACCGTTCGGCATGCTGCTGGGTGACTACGAGTTCAACCGCAGCCCGGAAGACATGTACCTGCTCGAAGAGATTTCCCACGTTGCTGCGGCTGCCCATGCGCCGTTCATTTCGGCGGCCTCGCCTGAGCTGTTCGGCTGGGATTCGTTTACCGACATGTCCGGCCCACGGGACCTGGCGAAGATTTTCGACACCGTCGAATACGCCAAGTGGAAGTCGTTCCGCGCCAGCGAAGACTCGCGTTACGTCGGCCTGACCCTGCCCCACGTGCTCGGTCGCCTGCCTTACGGCCCGGATACCACGCCGGTCGAGGAATTCAACTTCGTCGAAAGCGTCGATGGCCGCGACCACAACAAGTACCTGTGGATGAACGCCGCCTACGCGCTGGGCACCCGGGTCACCGATGCGTTTTCCCGCTACGGCTGGTGCGTGGCGATCCGTGGTGTCGAGGGTGGCGGTCTGGTCGAAGGCCTGCCAACGCATACGTTCAAGACCGATGACGGTGAAATCGCCCTCAAGTGCCCGACCGAAATCGCCATCACCGATCGCCGCGAGAAGGAGCTGTCGGACCTGGGCTTCATTCCGCTGGTGCACTGCAAAGGCACCGACTACGCGGCGTTCTTCGGCACCCAGTCGACGCAGAAGCAGAAGCAGTACAACACCGACATTGCCAACGCCAACGCCCGGCTTTCCGCGCAGTTGCAGTACATCTTCGCCACCTCGCGCATCGCCCACTACATGAAGGCGATCATGCGCGACAAGATCGGCAGCTTCGCTTCGCGCAAGGACGTCGAGCTGTTCCTCAACAAGTGGCTGTCGAGCTACGTGTTGCTGGACGACACCGCCAGCCAGGAAGCCAAGGCCAAGTTCCCGTTGCGCGAAGCCCGCGCCGAGGTGTTCGAGGTGCCGGGCAAGCCGGGGGTGTACAAGGCCGTGACCTACCTGCGCCCGCACTACCAACTGGACGAACTGACCGCTTCGTTGCGCCTGGTCGCCGAACTGCCGCAATCGACTCGCGCCTGATCGCCAACTTTGCCAGGGAGGCAACATGACCAGTCAACACAAGCTGTTGCCATCGCTGCTGGACCGATTGCTGGACGATCGTCCGCATCAGTCCATCGAAGCGTCATCGCAGCGCTTGTGTTCGCTGGCCGATTACAAGGCCAGCATCGTTCGCGACCTGGAAGTCCTGGTCAACACCCGCCAGTCCCTGATCGCCAACGAGCTGGACGGTTTCGCCAACCTGAGCGGCAGCATCCTCGACTATGGCATGCCGGACTTCACCAGTCGCAGCGTGCTTGACCCCAAGGATCGCCTGCTGATCCAGCGGCAACTGGAGAAGGCCATCACGGTCGGCGACCGGCGCTTTCGCAGCGTCAAGGTGCAACTGCTCGCCCAACAGACCGGCCAACGCATGCTGACCTTTCGCGTGGACGCGGTCCTGCGCCTGCAAGACGTCACCCGTCAGGTGTCCTTCGACGCGGTGCTGCAGGTCAATACCCAGGAATACAAAGTGCAGAACCTCAACTGATGCTCGACGATCTGCTGCCCTATTACGAAAAGGAACTGTCGCACCTGCGCTTTTTGGGCCAGGAGTTCGCCAGCCAGTATCCGAAAATCGCGTCGCGGTTGCTCATCGAGGGCGATAACTGCGAAGACCCGCACACCGAGCGCCTGATCGAAGCGTTCTCGTTCCTGTCGGCGCGGGTGCATAAAAAACTCGACGACGAGCTGCCGGAAATCGTCGAGTCGTTTCTCGAGGTGCTGTACCCGCATTACCTGCGCCCTACCCCGTCGATGTCGATCGTCGAGTTCAACCTGGGCAAGCAGGAAAAAGTCACCGAAGCGTTCCGTGTGCCCCGGCATACCGAACTCAGTGCCAACCCGATCGATGGCGTGGTGTGTAAATTCCGCACCTGCTACCCGGTCGAGCTGTGGCCGGTGGCGGTGCAACAGGCCTCGTTCATCGAGATGGAACGCTCGGCATTCAACGGCCACAGCGCTGACCTGGTCGCACGCTTGCGCATCGGCCTGGTGGCCACTTCCGATGTGAAGTTCGGCAAGCTGGAACTGGACAGCCTGCGGTTCTTCCTCGACGGCGAAAGCACGTTGATGCTGCAACTGTACGAGCTGCTGTTCAACAACCTGGCCAAGGCCACGCTGACCTTCGAAGATGAAGGGCGCAGCCGTGAGGTCGTGTTGCCGGCCAACGCGTTGAAAGCCGTCGGCTACAGCCTGGATGAAGGCCTGGTGGACTACTCCGAGCGCTCGTTCCTCGGCTATCGCCTGCTGCACGAATACTTCACCTTCCCCGACAAGTTCATGTTCTTCGACCTGTCGGGCTTTACACGGATTCTGGCGGGCAAGGAGATCGAGAAAGTCGAGGTCAACTTCTACTTTTCCGACTACGACCTGAGCGACCGCCTCGCGCGCCTGACGCAGAACATCGGGCGCAATAACTTCAAGCTCAACTGCACGCCGATCATCAACCTGTTCCGCCAGCAGGCGGAGCCGATCAAGTTGACCCACGCCCAGCACGAGTACGCGGTGACGCCGGATGTGCGCCTGCAAGGCTCGGCCGAGGTGGTGTCCATCGACCGCGTACGACGGGTTCGCAAGGTCGGCGGTATCGATCAGGTCGGCACCTGTCATCCGTTTTTCGAACCCCGTGGCGATCAGGGCCCGGGGCAAAGTTTCTGGATGGCCCGGCGCCGTGCGGTACAGGGCGGCCAGCGCGATGGCTCGAACGTGTTTATCCGAATCGTGGATCGCGAGCTGGGCCTGATGGAGGCCAACAACGACGCGTTGAGCATCCGCCTGACCTGTAGCAACCGTGACCTGCCCCTGCTGTTGCCGTTCGGGGGTGAGCGCGGCGATTTCAATATCCCGGGCAACTCGGTGATCAAGGACATCCGCTGCCTGCGCAAGCCCACTGCCACCGCGCGCGTGCCCTTGGGCAACGGCGTGATCTGGCGGCTGATTTCGCATCTGTCGCTCAACCACATGTCGCTGGTGTCCCGTGGCCGCGAAGTGCTGCTGGAGCTGTTGTCGCTCTACAACTACCGCAATGTGTCGGCGATCCGCAAACAGATCAACGGCATCGTCTCGGTGAGCAGCGAGCCTGTGGTCGCGCGCATCGGCCACCCGCGCCCGAACTTCGTCCGTGGTGTTGGCATCACCCTCAACTTCGATGAAAGCCAATACACCGGCAGCGGTGTGTTTCTGTTCGGCATGGTGCTCGATCACTTCTTTGGTCAGTACTGCTCCATGAACAGCTTTACCCAATTAACCCTTCGCACCTTGCAGCGCGAAAAGAGAGTCGTCCAATGGCCACCGCGAACCGGCGATCAACCCCTGGTCTGATCGACCAGGCACGGGCTGAGCCGCACCGATTCGAGTTTTTCCAGTTGGTGCGCTTGCTTCGCCTGCATTACAGCAGGACCGGGCGCATGGACCTGCAGACCCGACCGCACGAAGACCCTTTGCGTTTTCGCTCGCAGCTGTCGCTCAACTTCCCGGCCAGTGAAGTCAGCGATCTGCAGTTCGAGCGTGAAGGCAAGGTGTCCGTGGCCGGCCTGCCGCTGTCCGAGATGCAAGTGACCTTCATGGGGCTGGTCGGGCCGTCGGGCGTATTGCCGCGCCCGTACACCGAGCTGTTGATCGAGCGGCACATCCAGTACCGGGATGACGCGGCCCACGCGTTCCTCGACATCTTTTCGCACCGCATGACCACGCTGTTCTACGAGGCCTGGCAAAAGTACAAGTTCTACATCGAGTACGAACGCAACGGCACCTCGGATTTCGATCGCTACCTGCTCAACCTGGTGGGTTTCGGCCCCGAGGCGCAGAAGCAGAAATTCGACAGACAAGGCTCGCCCCTGCGCCGGGAATTGTTCAGCTATTTCTCCGGACTGTTCGCGCAGAAACCGCGCAACGCGCTGAACCTGGAAGCGATGCTGTCTTTCTATTTTTCGCTGCCGTTCAAGGTCAAGCCGTTTGCCGGTCGCTGGCTGAAACTCGACGCCAGCCAGTGCACGCAGCTGGGGCGCAAGAACGCCGTGCTCGGGCAAAGCGCCGTCGCCGGTAACCGGGTCTGGGACTACCAGTCGTGCGTGCGCATCGAGTTGGGTCCACTGGAGCTGGCCGACTATCAACGCTTCCAGCCAGGCACCGAGGACTACCAAAAACTGGTGGAACTGGTGCGTTTCTATGTCGGTGCGGAACTCGACTTCCAGTTGGCACCCAAGCTCAAACCCAAGGCCGTACCGCCCGCCCGCCTGGGCACCGTTTCCCTGGGCCGGCTCGGCTGGCTCAAGCGACCGGGCGTCGATGTTGAACCTTCCCGCTGCGCCCTCTTCCACATTCCTTTTGATGGGGTCTCCCTGTGAACCTGAAGTCCCTGTTTGCCAAGCTCAACGACACCAGCCGTGCCGCCACCGAAAGCGCTGCGGCCCTGTGCCTGTCGGAACACCACTACGATGTCGAGATCGAGCACCTGTTGTTGCAGTTGCTCGACAGCCACGACAACGACCTGCCGGCCATCCTGCGTCATTACGACGTGGTGCCTGAGCGCTTGCAGGCGCAGCTGGTCACGGCACTGGGGACGTTCAAGAAAGGCAATACGCGCACCCCGGCGCTGTCGCCGCACCTGACCCGCCTGATCGAACAGGCGTGGGTCCTGGCCTCCATCGAGTTCGGCCAGGCGCAGATCCGCACCGGCCATCTGTTGCAGGCCTTGCTCGACGACGATGAACTGCGCCGGGTGGTGATCGCGGGTGCGGCTGAGCTTGAGAAAATCAACGCCGACGATCTGCGCGTGAACCTCAACGCGTTGGTGGAAGGCAGCGCCGAATCGGCCCTGGCCAAACCGCCGAGTGATGTCGCCAGCACGGTCAAGGGCAATGGCAAGACCCCGGCCCTGGATCAATACACCATCAACCTCACGCAAAGCGCTCGCGAAGGCCGGATCGACCCGGTGCTCGGTCGCGAGTTCGAGGTGCGGCAGATGGTCGACATCCTCACCCGCCGCCGCCAGAACAACCCGATCCTCACCGGTGAAGCCGGCGTCGGCAAGACCGCCGTGGTCGAAGGCCTGGCCCTGCGCATCATCCAGGGTGACGTGCCGTCGGTGCTCAAGGGCGTCGCCATCCACACCCTCGACCTGGGCTTGTTGCAGGCCGGTGCCGGGGTGAAGGGCGAGTTCGAAAACCGCCTCAAGTCGGTGATCGAAGAAACCAAACGCAGCCTGCACCCGATCATCCTGTTCATCGACGAAGCGCACACCCTGATCGGTTCGGGCGGCCAGGCCGGGCAGAACGATGCCGCCAACCTGCTCAAGCCAGCCCTGGCTCGCGGCGAATTGCGCACCATCGCGGCGACCACCTGGGCCGAGTACAAGAAGTACTTCGAGAAGGATGCCGCCCTGGCCCGCCGCTTCCAGGTGGTGAAGGTCGAAGAGCCGCACGAAGACAAGGCGATCCACATGCTGCGCGGCTTGCTGGCCAAGATGCAGGAGCACCACAAGGTCACGGTGATGGACGAAGCGCTGGTGCAGGCCGTGCGCCTGTCCAATCGTTACATCACCGGGCGCCAACTGCCGGACAAGGCCGTCAGCGTACTGGACACCGCCTGCGCCCGGGTCGCCCTGGGGCAATCGGCGCAGCCGGGGCCGCTGGAAGACTGCAAGCGCCAGATCGACAACCTGCAGGCGGAAATCTCGGTACTGCAGCAGGAAGCCGCCAAAGGCAGCGACCATGCCCGTCGCCTGGCCACCCTGAACGCCGAGTTGCTGACCGAACAGCAGACCCGCGATGCCCTCGAGCAACAGTGGCAACGCGAGCTGCAACTGGTGGAACAGCTCGGCGCTCTCAGCTACCCGGACAATCAGGCACCGGATGCACAAGAAATTGCCGCGGTGCGCGCCGAACTGGCCAGCGTCCAGGGTGAGCAACCCCTGGTGCATGCCCTGGTGGATGGCGGCACCATCGGCGAAGTGATTTCCGGCTGGACCGGCATCCCGCTGGGCAAGATGCTGCGCGACGAAATCGACACCGTGCAGCGCCTGCCTGCGCTGCTGGGCGAGCGGGTGCTCGGCCAGGACCACGCGCTGCAGGAAATCGGCAAGCGCATCAAGATTTCCCGCGCCCGCATGGAAGACCCGAACAAGCCCATCGGCGTGTTCCTGTTGCTCGGCCCGAGCGGCGTCGGCAAGACCGAAACCGCACTGGCCCTGGCCGACACCCTGTATGGCGGCGAGCGAAACCTGATCACCATCAACATGTCCGAGTACCAGGAAGCCCATACCGTCTCCAGCCTCAAGGGTTCGCCACCGGGTTACGTCGGTTATGGCGAGGGCGGCGTGCTGACCGAAGCCGTGCGACGCAAGCCGTACAGCGTGGTGCTGCTCGATGAAGTGGAAAAGGCCCACCCGGACGTGCTTGAACTGTTTTTCCAGGTATTCGACAAAGGCGTGCTGGACGACGGTGAAGGTCGCGAGATCAACTTCCGCAACACCGTGATCATCCTCACGTCCAACACCGGGACCGAGCGCATCATGCAGTGGTGCCTGAACGCCCAGCCGCAACCGCAGCCCGAAGAAATCGTCGAAGGGCTGCGTGACGAGCTGAACCAGGTGTTCAAGCCAGCCTTCCTCGGCCGCCTGACCATCGTCCCCTACTACCCGGTCCAGGACGCGATCCTGGAGCGCATCGTTTCGCTCAAGCTTGCGCGCATTCGCCAGCGTTTCGAGCGCAATCATCAGGCCGTCCTCGGTTATGACGAGGCGCTGGTAAAAGCCATTGCCTCGCGCTGCACCGAGGTCGACAGCGGCGCTCGCAACATCGACAACATTTTGTCCAAGACCCTGATGCCGGAGCTGGCGCAGCGGGTCCTTGAGCGCATGGCGCAGGACAAACCGATCCAGAGTCTGAACATCGAGTTGGGCAGCGACGGCGATTTCGCCTATCGCCTGTGCTGACCGGGCATCTACAGGTAGTGGTCATGGACAAGAAAAATTCAGGGAAGCGTCTCGAAAAGACGGCGTTGGCCAAATGCCTGACGGCGGTGGCGATGATGGCGGTACTGAGCGCCTGCGGCGTCACCGACCGGGTCGGCAAGCGGGTCGACGACACCTGGGCGGGCGACATGCTGTTCGACGACCAGGAGAAGGTCATCCTCACCTCCGACGGCGGCAACCAGCTCAATCCCGACGCGTCCGGCCAACCGCTTTCGGTGGTGCTGCGCGTGTACCAGCTGACCTCACTGGAGCGCTTTGCGTCGGTCGACGCCGACACACTGTGGGACGACCCGCAAAAAGCCCTCGGCAATACCCTGATCGAGAACCGCGAAATCACCCTGCTGCCGGGCATGGGCCAGGTCGACAAGTGGCCGCTGAACAAGGCCACCGGCTATGTCGGCGTCGCCGCGTTTTTCCGCACCGACGAGAACAGCCGCTGGAAGGTCGCGTTTGACGCCAACTCCCTGCGCAAGGACGGCATCTGGTTCTCCTCCGACGGCCTGCGGGTGCTGGTGGACAACAACAAGGTATCCGCCGTCAGTGGTGTCGACGTCCTGGACAAACCCAAGACCCAGGAGCAACTGGCCAAAGCCGCCGCCCTGCCCGACCAGCCGGCCGAGCCGACGCTGACCGAGCGCGTGCAGGACGTCGTGGTGCAGAAGGCCCAGGACCAGGCAAGTGCCTCCGCGCAAAAAGCCGTGGACTCGAAATTGAATTCATTTTTGGAAGGCGCTCAATGAGTAAGCAAAGCCGGGTGATGTGGTCCGAAGGCATGTTCCTTTTGCCCCAGCATTTCCAGTATCAGGATGAGTTCCACCAGCATCAGCTGGCGCAGGCGACCCTGCGCAACACTCCCTTTCACTGGGGCGTGCAGTTGCTGGAAGTGGACGAGGAAGCCCTCGCCACCGGCTCCCTGCAGCTCAAGCGGCTGAAACTGGTGTTCCCCGACGGCAGCCTGTTCGACGCGCCGCAGCACGATCCGCTGCCGGCCGCCCGCGACTTGAAGGACCTGCTCAAGGGCAACGACCTGAAGGTCTACGCCGCGCTGAAACTGCCGGAGCCCTTCGGCCTGAACTACGTCGAAGACGGCCAGGAACAGAAGACCGGGCGGCGCTACCGCAAGCAGTTCGACACCTTGCCGGACCTCAACGAAGGCGACCTGGAAAACGAAATCACCAGCCTGCGCCTGAACGTGGTGATGCTGATCGACGGCGACAACCTCGATGGCTACACCTGGTGCCCGATCGCCCGGTTGTCACGCAACAACATCGGCGGCTTCAACCTCGACGGGCATTTCGTGCACCCGACGCTGCACCTGGGCACCCATGACACCCTGATCGGCCTGGGCAAGCGTTTGCTCGGTGCCCTGCAATCCAAGAGCAAGGCGCTGTCGGGCCGGCGTCGCGAGCGCGCCGACCAGATTGCCGAGTTCGGCTCGAGCGACGTCACCCTGTTCTGGCTGTTGAACACGGTGAACCGTGCCCACCCGGCCCTGGCGCACCTGCTCGCGCACCCGCGCCTGCACCCCGAGCGCCTGTATCTGTTTTTGGCTGAACTCGCCGGCGGCTTGCTGACGTTCTCGCTGGACACCCAGCTCAACGACATTCCCGAGTACGACCACCACGACCCGGCGGCCTCGCTGGTCAGGCTCGACGAGATGATTCGCGTGCTGCTCGACAACGTGGTGCCGAACCAGTGTGTGGTGATCAACCTGACCCAGACCAAACCCTCCTACTGGCAAGGGCAGCTGCACGATCCACGGCTGGCGGAGGCGGATTTCTACATTTCCGTGCACGCCGACATGCCGGGCGCGAGCCTGCTGGAACTGGTACCAAGGGCGTTCAAGGTCGGCTCGCCGGAAGACATCGAAGTGGTGGTCAACAGCGCCATGCCGGGCGTCACCCTCAACCATTCGACCCGCCTGCCCAATGCGATTCCGGTGCGCCTGGACAATCACTACTTCTCCATCGAGCCCCACGGCCGGGTGTACGAACGAATGATGAGTGCCCAGGCCATCTCTTTCTATGCGCCCAGCGCGTTCACCAACCTCAAGCTTGAACTGATGGCGGTACTCAAATGACCGAAGCCGTACTGCAAGGCGCCGTTGCGGCCGCCCGTGAAAAACCGACGCTCAAGGACCTGGTGCAGGACTTCATCAGCATGGCGCTGATCGTGCGCAAGGGTCGCCAGGTGACGTCGGTCAGCGCCTTCGAGGCGAGCGTCGACAGCTTCTTCAAGGCGCTGGAGCTCGATGCCCGTGGCGCCAACTACAGCGTGGAACAGGTCAAGGACACCCAGTACGCCCTGTGTGCGTTCCTCGATGAAAGCGTGTTGCGCTCCGGGGACAACGAACTGCGGCGGCACTTTGAACTGCAACCCTTGCAGTTCCGCTATTTCGGCGTGCACCTGGCCGGTGAAGGCTTCTTCGAAAAGATCGATGCGCTGCGTGGTGACGTGAAACAGAACCTCGATGTGCTTGAGGTCTACCACCTGTGCCTGGCCCTGGGTTTCGAAGGCAAGTTCAGCCTCGGGCAAAAGGACCAGCTGCGCTACCTGGCCAACACCCTCGGCCAGGACATCGCCCGCTTTCGCAAGACCCCCAAGGCCCTCTCGCCTGACTGGGCGTTGCCCGACCAGGTTTCGCAGATGCTGCGCCATGAAGTTCCCCTGTGGCTCTACCTGGCGCTGATTGCGCTGGTCTGCGCGGGTGTCTACCTGACGCTGGACTGGCTGCTGGGCAAAGACGTAGCCGCGTTGTCCGAACAAATCAGCCAGCTGTTCAGTGCCTGAGCACAGGTCAGGTAACCGAGTCAGGAAGACATGAAGACATTATTGCGTTCGTTGAAAAGTTTTTGGTTCCTCGTCCCCGTCCTGTGGCTGGCGAGCCTGGCGGTTTGCTGGTTCGTGGCCCCGCACGTGAGTTGGCTGCGCGGTTATGCGCTGGAGGCGATGGCACTGATCAGCGCCTTCTACCTGCTGATCATTGTGCTGCGTCAGTACAAGCGCATCCGCGCCGAGCACAACCTTGAGAACCTGGTGCAGATCGAAGTCGATCGTTCGCTCAAATCCTCGGGTGAGTTCCGCGACCAGCACGTGCTGCGCGAACGCCTCAAGCACGCCATCGCGATGTTGCGCACCGACCGCTCGGCCGGTGGCGGCGGCTCGTCGGCGCTTTACGATCTGCCGTGGTACCTGGTCATCGGCATGTCCGCGGCGGGCAAGACTTCGTTGCTGACCCGCTCGGGCCTGTCCGCCAGCATTGCCAGCAGCGCCAACGACACCGAAAGCGGTACCCAGCATTGCGATTGGTATTTCAGCCCCGAGGCCGTGATGATCGATACGGCCGGCCGTTACCTGCGCGACGACCCGTCGGCCAGTGAGTTCGCCG
This sequence comes from Pseudomonas sp. PLMAX, assembly GCF_046042685.1. Classification (NCBI taxonomy): domain Bacteria; kingdom Pseudomonadati; phylum Pseudomonadota; class Gammaproteobacteria; order Pseudomonadales; family Pseudomonadaceae; genus Pseudomonas; species Pseudomonas sp. PLMAX. The sequence continues at coordinate 4,469,635 of NZ_CP064949.1, forward strand.
CCTTCCTGCGGCTGCTGAAAAAGCAGCGCAGCAAGGCCGCGGTCAACGGCCTGGTGCTGGTGGTGAGCCTGCCTGAACTGCTGGCGTGCACCACGGCCGAGCGCAACGAACTCGCCGCACAACTGGTGTCGCGCATCGAGGAATACAACGATTGCCTGGACGCCAATCCACCGATCTACCTGATGCTGAGCAAGACCGATCAACTGCCCGGCTTCAGCCAGGCCTTTGAAGGCCTGGATTTGAACGAACGGCAGCAACCGCTGGGCATGACCTTCGGTTTGTCCGAGATCCGCAACCAGGGCCTGCGCCCGGTGCTGGATGCGAAGCTGGCCAACCTCCACGGTCATATACGTCGCCACGTCGACGCCCAGATGATTGCCCTGGGTGCCGATGCCGACAGTGCGCTGCTGAACTTTCCGAACTATTTCGCCGAGCTGTCGGGGGTGCTGGAGCAGTTCCTCCAGCACTTCGCCGAAACCCGTCGCGGCGGTGCGCCACTGTTGCTGCGCGGGCTGTATTTCACCAGCGCCCTGCAGACCGACCAGCAACTGAGCCAGGTGTATGAAGACGACCTGGCCGAGTCGTTCGCCCTGCAAGCGGAGCATGAGCAACCGCAGCAAAGCAGCGGCAGGAAAATCAGCGACCGCAGCTACTTCATCACTGACACGTTCCGTCGGGTGATCTTCCCCGATCGCGACCTGACCCTCTATCAGTCGCGCCTGGGCAAGAACAACTCCGCCAGCCCTGCCCTGCTGGGCCTGGCGGTATTGGCCGGGGTTGCGTTCATTGGCTGGCAAGCCCTGTCGTTCCAGAACAACCGTCAGTGGCTGGCTGCATTGCGCGAGCAACTGACCGAACTGCAACAGTCCCCGGACCGCGCCGGGTTGCTCGCCTCGGGCCAGGGCCTGGAGCTGCTGCGCGAGCAACTCACAGCCATCGAAAAGCACCGTGCCAACGGCGTGCCGCTGCAGTTGAGCGCCGGTCTCTATCGTGGTGACGACATCTACCTCGTTGCGCAGACCGCTTACTTGCAGCAACTGCGCACCCAGGCGCTGGAACCCGTCACCTTGCAACTGCAATTGCAGATGCGTGCCTTCAATGAGTTCGCCCGGACCATGGATGCGCAAAACAGCTTTGCGCCCGCGCCAAACAAGGCCGACTCAACCAAAGCCCGCGCGGGCCAGAAACTGCCGACCCGCTTGAACAACCTGCCGCGCAGTAGCGCTGATGTCGCCAGTCGCCTGACCGGTGCCGCCAAAGGTGCCGCCAACAAGGCACGGGGCGAAGCGCTGACGGCACTGCGCAACCCTGCCACCGCGAGCGATGCCGCGGATCTGTCGGCTACCACCGGCGGGCTGTCGTTGTCCGAAGAAATGCTCGGCCGTCTGGATGAGCGCCAAGTCGCCTCCATCATCGAGTCCTATAACGCGCTGAAGCTCTACCTGATGCTCACGCAACCGGGCACCCACCCGGACCCGGAATTCGTCGGCGCTGCATTGCCGGTGGCCTGGGCCAATACCGCCAGTGCCGACCATCCTGTCAGCATTGAGGTGATTGAGGACAACTCGCCGGTCTACGTGCAGCTGCTCAAGAATGGCCAGGCACCCGCCTTGTCGCGTAACGAGCAGCTCATCAGCGAAACCCGCAACAGCCTGAAGTCCTTCATGATTTCCAGCTCGCTGGTGGACCGCGAATACCTGCGCCTGCAACTGGAATCCAGCCGTCAGTTCCCGGCCATCGGCCTGAGCGACCTGGTGCCACTGCCCGGCCGTCAGCTGCTGTATGGCAGCGAAGCGGTCCCGGCGATTTTCACCCGCCAGGGCTGGGAGCAGTTCGTCAAGCCAGAGCTGATCAAGCTGGTGTCGGGCAACCTGCAAAACGAAACGGACTGGGTGCTCGATGGCGAAGGCGGCGACAGCATCGTGCAGAAAGCCAACTTCATCCGCGAGTTCATGACGCGCTACAAGCGCGACTACACCCAGGCCTGGTACGGCTTTGTCGACAGCGTTGGCGTGCGTCACTTCACCGACATGGCCAATGCTACCCAGCAACTGTCGCTGCTCAGCGACGTGCAGAACTCGCCGGTGAAAACCCTCCTGGTGGCGGTCAACGACAACACCCAATGGGACGTCCCTGCCCCCCGCGAAACCCTGCCAGCAGGCAGCAAGCCCGATGACGGGTTCTGGAGCAGCGTCAGCGGGATCTTCGATGGCAAGAACACGGCACCAGGTGCGCTGGTATCGCCTCTGCCGGCGGTCGACGACGGCAGCCTGGCAAAGCGCTTCGAACCGGTATCGCGGGTGTTCGCCGTGCAAAACGCCGAGGGCGCCGACAGCACGATCATGGACCGCTACCTCGCGGCCCTGCGCAAACTCAAGGTGCGGATGAACAACATCCAGCGCTCCCAGGACGTTGGCAAGAGCAGCAAGCAGCTGATCAGTGAAACCCTCGAAGGCCAGCCGAGCGAAGTGACCAGCGTGCGCAACTACGTCGAGACCACCGTCGACACCAGCCAGGGCAGCCTGTCCGATTCGCTGCAGGGCCTGTTCAGCCTGCCGATCCAGTTTGCCTGGGAAACCCTGCGCGACCCGGCCGGCCAACAGATTGCCAAAGCCTGGGCGCAGCAGATCGCCAAGCCCTGGGAGCAGGTCATGGCGCACCGTTATCCGATCGCGCCAGGTAGCCGCAATGAAGCCTCGGTCAAGGATCTGCAGCGTTTCGTCGACCCGGAATCCGGGCTGCTGCCGAACTTCAAGCGCAACGAGATCGGCAATCTGTCCGGTGGCGAAGGCCTGGGGATGAGCAGCAACAGCAAGGCAGCGCCGCTGGTCAACCCGAACATGGTCAACAGCATCGACAAGGCCAGTTCGTTGGGCCAGGTGATCGCCAGCCTGTCGGACCGCGAGAACGGCTTCGAGATCATGCTCGAACCTTCCGCCAACCTGACCGACATCATCTTCACCCTCGACGGCCAGGAGCAGCACTACCGAAACGGCAGGACCAGTTGGAGCCGTTTCTCGTGGCCGGGCACCACTAACACGCCGGGCGCACGCCTGGATGTGGTGACCCTGAGCGGCGAGCGCATCACGGTGTTCGACTACCCGGGCCGTTGGGGCCTGCTGCGCATGAACGACAGCGCCCGGGTCAGCGACCTGGACGGTATCCAGCAACGCTTCAGCTGGAACACCGGCAGTGGCCCGGTCAGCCTCGCCGTGCGCAACTACGGCGGCGTCAAGCTGACCGACCTGGCCAACGTCAAGGCGCTGAGCGCGCTCAATGGCGCAGAGGCTCGCCCGCTGTGAGCCGCCAGAACCTGAACCCGGGAAGCGGCCAATGATCGGCTGCTTCGGCAAGGTCCCCGCGAGCCCGGACTTCGTCAGCCTGCAAGGTGCGGGCGACGACGTCTGCGAGTTCGACGGCTGGCTGCAAGGCGCACTGGCCGCCCTGCAGCATCGCGAAGACTGGCGCGAGCTGTTCGACGCCTTGCCGCTGTGCTTTTTCAGCTACCGCGCACGCAGCGGCAACTGGTTGCTGGGCGGGCTGATCAGCTCCCGGGATTCGAGTGGGCGACGCTATCCGTTTTTCATTTTCCAGACCCTCAAGGCCAGCGAAGCCGAGCCGCTGGTCAATCCGTTCACCCTGGGCGAATTGTTCTGCGGGCAGATCAGGCCGCTGCTGCACATGGCCGTCCAGGGCGAAAGCACTTCGGCGCTGTTCGAGCGCATCAAGGCCCTGCGCCCGCTGCAAGGCCAGGACTTCGAATTGTTCCGACGCGTGCATGACAAATTCCTGGTGAATTTCAACCTGCGCGATATCAGTACCGCGCTCGAAGGCGCCTACCCGGAGTTCGTCACCAACGCCGTGCTGACCCGGCTGCTGGCCCTGAAAAAGCACCTCGACCAGGCAACGCCGATCGGCATCGCGCTGCCCTTGCCGGCGGAAAGGGGCTTGAAAAACCCCACCGCCGATCTGTGGGTCACCTGGCTGACGCACATGACCCCGGAGCGCGCCGTGCCGCAAATCAGCCTGTTGGCGGACGATTTCATGCGCCCCCGGCTGATCTGTTTTGCCTCACGCAGTACCTGCGATGCCTATCGCCTGCTGACCGGTATCGGTGAGCGCTCGCAGAGCTATGACGTGCTGGCGTCTTTCGATGCCTTTGACGAGCACCACCGCCAACACACCTTTGCCGAAATCGACCGCCCGTTGGGTGACGTTATCGACCGTTTTGTCGATGCCCTGGATTCGAAGCCCGTATGAACAAGATCAAGTATTACTTCTTGCGCTATCAACCCTACATCCTGGGGGTGTGCTTTTTCCTCACGATCTTCGTGGTGTGGGGCATCGGGCGTGCGTTCGACTTCAGTTCACTCAACAGCCTGCTGACCGGCATCGGCGTGTTCCTGCTGCTGTCCGCCGGTTATGTGCTGCTTCTCTATCGGGGCGTGTCCCGGCATCACAACCTCGAAGGGCTGCTGCGCGAGGATGCCGACCAGGCCGTGTTGAACGCGAGCCCGGCGGATCGCGAGGAAGTCAGCCTGTTGCGCGAGCGGTTGTTGCAGAGCATCGAGCGCTTGCACAGCAACAAGCCAAGGGGCAGCAATCCAAAGGATGCGCTGTATGCCCTGCCCTGGTACCTGGTGGTCGGCCAGCCGGCGGCAGGCAAGAGCACCATGCTCTACCAGTCGGGCCTCAATTTCCCTTACGCCGAGCGTGAAGGTGTGCGAGTCGCAGGCCTGGGTGGCACGCGCAATTGCGACTGGTTCTTCAGCTCCGAGGCCGTCCTGCTGGACACCGCCGGGCGCTACATGAACAACCAGGAAGAGGCCGGCAAATGGCGCGCGTTCCTGCAGCTGCTGCGCCAGCACCGTCAGCGCCGGCCACTCAACGGCCTGATCGTCACCGTCAGCATCCACGACATCCTGCAGACCTCGCTGGAAGATCAGGAGCGCATCGCCAAGCGCCTGCGCGAACGCATCCAGGAAACCCATGCCCTGCTGGAAGTGCGCCTGCCGGTCTACCTGGTGTTCACCAAGTGCGACCTGGTGCCGGGTTTCACCCCCTTCTATCGCCAACTGGACGAGACCGCCCGCGGCGAAGTGATGGGCAAGACCTTCTCCCACAAAGGTTACGAGCAGGCCGACTGGGGGCAGCGCTTCGGCGCGGCGATGGACGAACTGGTCAGCTATTGGCAACAGGTGGCGAGCCAGCAGCTGGTCACGCAGGATATCCAGATCACCCGGCAGGATTCGGCGGTGTATCGCTTCCCGCTGGAACTGGCGGCCCTCAAACCACGGCTGCAATTGTTCGTCGACGCCCTGTTGCGCGCCAACCCTTATCAGAATGCGGAACTGCTGCGCGGTTTCTATTTCACCAGTGCCCTCGATGCCGACCAGCCGGAATCGGGCGGGCACGCGCGGCAGGTGACCGAACGTTTCTCGCTGGAAGGTGAGCGGGAGTTCGCCAACGGCAACGCGCAACCGCGCCCGCTGTTCATCAACAGCCTGTTCCGCAAAGTCATCATTCCCGACCAGCACCTGGTGGCGCTGTACACCACCAACCACCGCGAACGTCGGCGCAAAGCGACCTGGATCGGCGCTGCCGCAATGGTCGCGGTGCTGCTGTGCAGCCTGTTGGGCTGGTCGTATGTGAACAACCGGAACACCTTGCACAGCCTCTCGGCAGAACTGACCCGGGCGGCCGCCGATGACCGCTCCGCCACCGGGCAATACACCGCCTGGCAAACCCTCGATCGCCTGCGTTTCTGGACCGCGCATTACTACGCCCAGCACCACGACGAAGGTGTGCCACTGCGTATGCGCCTGGGGCTTTATCAAGGCCACAAGGTAGAACCACTGGTGCGCAGCCGCTACTTCGACCGGCTGGAAAGCGTGATGCTCAAGCCCACGGCCGACAACCTGACCCGCTCGTTGTACTTGCTGACCACCCTCAAGGTCTATCAGCGCAATGCCAAGGAGTTGCTGCCGGTGACCGGCGTGGACAGCGTCGAACCCAAGGCGCTGCCCAATGACAACCGGGCGCAGTCCATTGCGCAGTTCGGCAAGGCGACACTTGACACCTACGTGATGCTCTCGCGTGCCCAGCGTGAAAAGGCCGACCCGGCATTCCTGAAAGCGAAGATCCCGGACTACTGGTACCCGGCGATTGCCCGCCAGGTCGGCAACGCCGGTGTCGCCGCCGCGGACTATGAGTTCGCCAGCCGCCAGATCAACTTCTACAGCGACCAGATTCACGAGCCCGACGTGCCGCGAATCCTCGACAACGCGTTCCTGGTCTCCAGCTCGCGCAACTACATCAACAGCCTGCTGACCCAGTCGTTGCGCTCGATCGAAACCATCACGCTGGAGTCGGACACCTTGTTCGCCTTTGGCCGAGCCGACTTCCAGAGCCTGAAGAATGAAGGTCAAGGCCAGCTCAGTGCGATCGCCGGCAAGCTTCTGAGCACCCCCAACGTCGGGAAAATCATCATCGCCGGGCACGCCGATCAACTCGGCGATCCCCAGGGCAACCTGCAGGTTTCCCGGCAGCGGGCACAAACCATCAAGACCTATCTGGTGGGCAAAGGCGTACCGGGCGAACTGGTCGAGGCCGTCGGCGAAGGCAGCACCCGGCCCCTGGTCAAGTGCGACATGCAACAGCCAAGGGCCCAGCTGATCCGCTGCCTGGAGCCTAACCGACGGGTAGAAATCGAGGTGCGGGCGCTCAACTGAAGCGCCGCACTCAATGAAGAAATACCGCTGCCCGGGTCGAAACCGGGTTGGCGCAACAAGCCTCTGTTGATCGATTCAAAGAGGTTAAAGCGAAGGGCTGTGATCTGTTTGCAGGTGACATCCTTTTTAATGAAGGTAAGGAGAAAGTAAAAATGGCATTTGACGCATACATCCAGATCGACGGCATTCCAGGCGAAGTACTGGACGACAAGCACAAGGATTGGATCGAGGTGCTGGGCTACGAGTACGGCGCCACCCAGGCGACCTCCGCGACTGCCAGCTCTTCGGGCGGTGCTTCGTCGGAGCGTGTGGCATTGAGCGACTTCAGCATCCGCAAAGCCGTGGACAAGGCTTCCGCCAAGCTGTTCGAAGCCTGCTGCAAAGGCACGCACATCGCCAAGATCCAGTTGAACGTCAACCGCGCCGGTGGCGACAAGGTGACCTACCTGACCATCAACCTGGAAGAAGTCGTGGTGTCGTCCGTGAAAGCGGTCGCTGGCGGCAGCCAGAACGGCGAAGACAAAGCGGTGGGCGACCTGCCGATCGAAGAAATCAGCTTCAACTTCGCTCGCATCAAGACCACCTACACCCAGCAGAGCCGTGCCGACGGCCAGGGCGGCGGTAACGTCACCGGTGGTTGGGATCGCACTGCCAACAAGGTTTTCGCGTAAACCCTGGGCAATAACGGACCGCGAGAGCGGTCCGGTTTCAGCACTGCGCCCGCGAAAGCGGGCACGGTGTTCTTTCATTCCGATCCGAGTTGCCTATGTCTGAATTTCTCAACGACCTTTCGCTGGCCGAACTGACAGCGCCCATCAACGGCGGGAGCGGCGAAGACCTGAGCTTTTCCACCCTGTTCGATCAGGTGAAAGAAGCGCGGCGAGCAGACCCCGATTATCTGACCCAGGGTGATTGGCAAACGGACCTGAAGTCTTCGGACTGGGACCTGACCCTCACCCTGGCTGCCCAGGGCCTGGCTCGACAGAGCAAGGACCTGATGCTCGTCGCCTGGCTCAGCGAAGCCCTGGCGCACAAGCACCATTTCACCGGCATCACCTTTGGCCTGACCCTGGCCGAACGCCTGCTGGACAATTTCTGGACCGGCCTCTTCCCTTCCCTCGAGGATGGGGTCGATGAACGCGCGGCCCGCCTGGCGTGGATGAAAACCACCCTGGCGGATGTGGTGGGTGGGCTGCCCATCACCCAGGGCCAAGCGTACGGCCTGCTGCGCTATGACGAATCCCGGCACGTCGAAAACCTCGCGTTGCAGAACCCCCAGGCCATGCGTGCGGCCCTCGACGAAGGCAAGATCAACGCCGAGGTGTTCCAGCGTTCGGTGGTGCTGACCGACTCCGATCACCTGCGCCACAAAGCCGCTGAAATCGCCGCCAGCCTCAATGCCTGCGAGCAACTGCAGAGCACCGCCGACAGGCTGTTCGGCCAGGATGCGCCGAGTTTTGCCGGGCTCCATGACGTGTTGTCCCGCGCCGGCCAACTGGCCGAGAAACTGCTCAAAGATCGCGGTATCGATCTACACCCGGCCCCTGTCGCGCCCACCGCGGTCGTCGGCGAAAGCGCTGGCGCACAACCTGAAGGTGCAGCAATGACCCAGCCCCAGCAAGACATTCCCGTCACGCCGCTGCGCACCACACCGCAAACCCGCGACGAGGCATTCACCCTGCTGGCGGGTATCGCGCAGTACTTCAAGCAGACCGAGCCCCAGAGCCCTGTCCCCTACCTGATCGAACGCGCGATCAAATGGGGCAACATGCCGCTGGAGGGCTGGCTGAGCGATGTGATCAAGGACAGCAATGTGGTGGACAACATCCGCGATGTGCTGGGGACGAAGTCTTGATGACAGGCCGGAAAACTGCAGGCAAAAAAAATCCCGGGCAGCTGATGGACGCCCGGGACTTAAAAATGCATAAACCGTGGTGGTGAACGCGGGGCGCATATTACGCAATGTTTCGCCCTGTAACAAGATATTTTCGTTAACCGGTCAGTTACTAAACTCTCTAAGCCGTTATATATCCTGATATTTTTTACGGTTAACCTCGAAACAACCTTAACTACAGGAACCAGCGGTACTCGCGGGCACTGATGTCATTCAGGAATGCCAGGTGGTCCTGGCGCTTGTTCTCGCAATACACATGGACGAATTCCGCGCCCAAACCTTCACGCAATTTTTGATGGCTTTGCATGGACTGCACCGCTTCGAGCATTTCCAGCGGGAAGTCGATCCCACTGTTGCGATCTTCGTTGAGCGGGGCGATCGGTTCGCGAGCTTGTTCGAGGCCTTGTTCCATTCCCACCAGGATCGCGGCGAGCACCAGGTACGGGTTGGCGTCGGCGCCGGCGAGGCGATGTTCGACCCGCAGGTTTCTCGCGTCCGACTCCGGCACCCGCAGGCACGCGTCCCGATCCTCGAAACCCCAACTGGCGCGCGAAGCGACGTTCACCGTGGCGCTCAAGCGTCGCATTGCGTTGTGGTTCGGCGCGAAGATCGGCATGCAGTGCGGCAACACATCCAGGCAACCGGCTACCGCATGGCGCAACGCTTGTTGCCCGTTCGCCGCCAGCAGGTTGGTGCCCGCCTCGTCGTACAGGCTCACGTGCACATGCATGCCGCTGCCGGGGTGCTGCAGGTAAGGTTTGGCCATGAAACTGGCGCGGTAGTCGTGCTTGAGGGCCACGCCGCGCGTGCTGCGGCAGAACAAGGCGGCCCAGTCGGCGGCGCGCAGGCCATCGTCGAGATGACCGAAATTGATTTCGAACTGACCGGGGCCCAATTCGGCGGTGATCACCGTGGCATCAATGCCTTGGGCGCGCGCGGTCTCGACCATTTCATCGAGCACCGGGGCAAAGCGCGATAGGCGTTCGATGTGCATGTTCGGCTGGTCATCGGCATCGCCGGTCAGCGGGTCGCGGGCAAACTGCGGCAAGCCATCGCGCAACTGGCTGTCGAACAGATAGAACTCCAGCTCGAACGCCACCACCGGAAAAATGCCTTTGCGAGCGAGTCGCTGAAGTACCTGCGCCAACACTTCGCGCGGCTCGAAGACGATCGGTTTTTCCGTGCCGTCGGAGGTGATCAACATTTGCCCCAAGGGTTGCTTCTCCCAGCTCACCAACTTGAGCGTGCCCGGCACCAGGCGCCGCAGCGCATCCGGATCGCCGTCGTTGAAGCAGTAGTCGCCGATCTTGAACAGCCCGCCCTGGGTGCCGAGCAGCACGCAGTTCTGCGGCAACTTGAGGGCACTGCCGGCGGCGACTTTTTCGAGCATTTCGATCGGGTAGCGCTTGCCGTAGAAATGCCCGGGAATGTCCAGGGAAATCAGGTCGACGTAGCGCACCTCGGGGTAGCGCTGACGAAACCCACGCACTTCGGCCAGCAGATCAGAGCACACAGCATCCATCGTTTTGTTCCTTGATTGTTTTTATCAGGTGTAGACCCAGAGCACGCGGGTCAATTGGGCCGAGAGGTTGCCGTAGCGGCAGTGGGCATGGCTGGCCAGTTGAAAGCTGTCGCCGGTGCGTAGGGTCACCGGGTCGTTGTCATCCAGCCACAGCGTCAGCTCCCCTTCGAGGACATAGCCGCCCTGCTCCGAGCTGTCCTTCATGTGCCGATCGCCGCTGCTGGCACCGGGTTCCAGCTGGCTTTCGAGCATGGAAAAGGACGCGCGCATTTTTGGCGAGACCAGGATGTCGGTGATGCCGTCGGCGTAGTACAGGGTGCGGCGCTCATCCGGCCGGGTCACCCAGGGCAGCGCCATGGGTTTGGGCAGGCTGTAGAAATAGGTGGTCGGCACGCCGAGCGTCTCGCTGATGGCGGTCAAGTCCGCCACCGTCGGGCGGGACAAGCCGCGCTCGACCTGGGAGAGAAACCCCACGGAGCGGCCGATCTTGTCGGCCAGGTCCTTCAAGGTGTACTTCTTGTGCTTGCGCAGGTCCTGGATCAGGATCGCCAGCGCCGAAATCTCTTCTTGCATGTCCATCTAAAGGCTTCCAGAAGTGGCCGATTCAAATGCTGTCGCGCAGCCGGTACCAGGCTTTGCCGATGGCTTCCAAGGGTGCTGCCATGTATTTTCCGCCGGGAAAGCTGCCATTGGTCAAACCCTGGTACAACGCCAACTCATCCGGCTGGCCGAGAATGGCGTCGGAAACCGCCCGGGCTCCGGCAAGGGTCGGCAGCACGCCGTGCCCGGAGTAGCCCTGCAACCAGTAGAGGTCGCCGCGTCGACCGATGTCGGGCGTGCGCTTGAGCGTCAGGTCAATGTGCCCGCCCCAGGCGAACTCCAGTTCAATGCCCTTCAATTGTGGAAACACCCTTTCCAGGCACGGCCGGGTGGCACGGGCAATGTCCTTGGGCATGCCCCCCAGATAGGTGCAGCCGCCGCCGAACAGCAGCCGGTTGTCCGGCGTGCGGCGGAAATAATCGAGCACGAACTGGTTGTCGGTGACGCAGACATTGCCCGGTAGCAGCGCGGTGGCCTGGGCCTCGGACATCGGCGCCGTGGCCACTTGATAGGTGCCCACCGGCAATACGCAACTCGCCAGCTGCGGGTCGAGTCGGTCCAGGTAGGCATTGCAGGCCAATACCAGGACATCGGCGCGGATGCGACCGCGGTCGGTGGTGACCACGTAGCCGTTTTCGTCCTCGCGATAATTCAACGCCTTGCTTTGTTCATGAATCACGCCGCCGGCCTTCTCGATCGCGGCGGCCAGCCCCAGCGCCAGCTTCAAGGGGTTGAGGTGCCCGCCTTCGGGGTCGTACAAGCCGGCCTGATAGCGCTCGCTGGCCACCCACTCGGGCAACTGGGCGCGCTCGATGAAGCGCAAACCGTCATGTCCCCATTTATGGCTGGCTTCGTGTTGCCATTCGGTCAGCAGGCTGACCCGGCGTGGCATCACGGAAGTCCATAGGTGGCCGGGGCGGTAGTCGCAATCGAAGCCATGGCGTACGGGTAATTGGCGCAACTCTTTTGCTGCCCAGCGCATGCCGTCCCACAGCCGCCGTGCGCGTTCGTGACCCAACGCGGCTTCCAGCGGTGGCATGTCACAGGACCAACCGAGAATGGCCTGGCCGCCGTTACGTCCCGATGCTGCCCAGGCGACGCGGCTGGCTTCCAGCAAGGTCACGCGTTTGCCGGCCTGGGCCAGACGAAGTGCCGTGTGCAAGCCGCTGAAGCCGGCGCCGATGATCAGCACATCGGTGTTTTGCTCGCCTTCCAATGCCGTTCGATTGACCAGGCGATCAGCGCAGGAGTGGGCGTAGTAGCTGGCGACATGCTGGGTGGATTGCTGAAACATTACCGGCTCCATGAAATTTTATAGTTCTAATTTCATGAAAAAATACAGGTTTAATTTCATGCGTGCAAGGTTGGTATCCTTAGGGGCTGACTTGGCGGCCTGACAGATGCCCCCTCTCCCACGGCCGCCCCCGATCCACTGTAGGAGCTGGCTTGCCAGCGATGGTCGTCAACGATGACGCGGGGAGCCTGATACCCCGCGTCATCGTTGACCTCCATCGCGAGCAAGCTTGCTCCTACAGGTAAGGGTGAAACCATAGTTGGCCGTTACCGCAGGAATGGATCTGTGAACAGTCAATAAAATCCAGATGGGCTGTCAGGCCGCCATCGCCGGCAGGCCAGCTCCCACAGTTTGATTAGAGTACATCTGCATGAGATCAGTCGGCTGGTCGCCATCGCCAGCAAGCCGGCTCCTGCAAACTAGCACCTACAGGCATTTCAACAACACCTTGCCCAGCCAATAAATTTCCCACCAGTTAAAAAACTTTCACAAAAACCTCTGGACGCACCCCCGCCCTTTCCCCTATAAAGCCACCAACAGGAATATTTTATTCCCACCAAGAAAATGCGCTCAAGGAATGAGCCTCGCTGTCCTCTGACATTTTTTCGCTATGCGATGAGCTGCCGCCATCATCCCGAGGACGTGTCATGCAACACGAGAAAAACCATTTCATCATCAAGATCACCTGTCCCGCGGTGTCCGGCATTGTCGCGGCCGTCACCACTTACCTCGCGGACAACGGTTGCTACATCGGGGAGATGGCGCAATTCGACGACGATTTCAGTGGCCGCTTTTTCATGCGCGCGGTGTTCCGTTTCAACGATGGCCACGCCGGGGATATCCAGCAGATAAAGGACGGTTTCAGCGACGTCGCCCAGGCCTTCGACATGGACTGGGAACTGCACGACACCCGCGAGCCCATGCGCGTGCTGCTGATGGTGAGCAAGTTCGACCATTGCCTGACCGACCTGCTCTACCGTTACCACAAGGGCGAGATGGACATGACCATCACCGCCATCGTCTCCAACCACCTCGACCTGCGGCCCATGGCTGAGCGCGAGGGCATTCGGTTCATCTACCTGCCGGTCACCAAGGACACCAAGGCCCGCCAGGAAGCCGAGCTGATGAAGGTGGTCGACGACACCGGCACCGAACTGGTGGTGCTGGCGCGCTACATGCAAATTCTCTCCGACGACCTGTGCAAGCAACTCTCCGGTCGGGCGATCAACATTCACCATTCGTTCCTGCCCGGCTTCAAGGGTGCCAAGCCGTATCACCAGGCGTACCAGCGCGGCGTGAAGTTGATCGGCGCCACCGCCCACTACGTCACCAGCGATCTCGATGAGGGGCCGATCATCGAGCAGGAGGTGCAGCGGGTAGATCACGTCTATTTGCCGGACGACCTGGTGGCCACCGGCCGTGACACCGAGACCGTGGCCCTGTCCAAGGCGGTCAAGTACCACCTGGAACACCGGGTTTTCCTCAACCAGGACCGAACGGTGATCTTCCGGTGAACAGCCCTCGACTGATTGACGGCAAAGCCGCCGCCGCCCGGGTGTTGATCGAGGTCCGCAAGGACGTCGACGGTCTGCGCGCGAGAGACATCCAGCCAGCCCTGGCGGTAATCCTGGTCGGTAGCGACCCGGCCAGCCAGGTCTATGTGCGCAATAAGATCCTGCGCGCCGAAGAGGTCGGCATTCGCTCCCTGGAACATCGCCTGCCCGCCGACACCAGTACCGAACAACTGCTCGACCTGATCGCCCGCCTGAATGCGGATCACGGGATCCACGGCATTCTCCTGCAACTGCCTTTGCCTGCCCATGTCGATGAACTGCGGGCACTGCAAGCCATCGATCCAGGCAAGGACGTCGACGGTTTCCACAGCGAAAACGTCGGTGGCCTCAGCCAGGGCCGTCCGGTGCTTGCGCCCTGCACGCCCAGCGGCTGCCTGTACCTGCTGGAACAGACCTGCGGCGATCTGCGCGGCAAGCACGCGGTGGTAATCGGCCGTTCGAACATCGTCGGCAAGCCCATGGTCGCGCTGTTGCTCAAGGCCGACTGCTCGGTGACCGTGCTCCACTCGCGCAGCCCGGACCCGCAAGCCCTGTGCCGCCAGGCTGACATCGTCATCGCCGCGGTGGGGCGCCCGCGCCTGATCGACGCCAGTTGGCTCAAGCCTGGCGCGGTGGTGATCGACGTCGGCATCAATCGCATCGACGACGCCGGTCGCAGCCGCCTGGTCGGCGATGTCGACTTCGACAGTGCCCTGCTCCAGGTCGCGGCCATCACCCCGGTACCCGGGGGTGTCGGGCCGATGACCATTGCCTTCCTGATGAAAAACACCGTGACCGCGGCCCTTATGCAACACCACAGCCAATCGGAGGCCGTATGCCCTTCAATCTCTTGAAGTACGGGTTGAGTTCGGAATACCCGGTGGACGTGGATTTGCCGCCACCAAAGGAACTGAAATCAAGCTATGACGTGGTGATCATCGGCGCCGGCGGCCATGGCCTGGCCACCGCTTATTACCTGTCCAGGTACCACGGCATCAACAACATCGCAGTGCTGGAAAAGTCCTATCTGGGCGGTGGCAATACCGCGCGGAACACGGCGGTGATCCGCTCCAACTACCTCACCAGCGAAGGCGTGCGTTTCTATGCCGAGTCGGTGCGGATGTTCCAGGGCCTTTCCAACGAATTCGATTTCAACATCATGTACTCCGAGCGCGGCCAGTTGACCCTGGCCCACACCGATGCCACCGTGCGTTCGTTCCGCCAACGCGCCGAGGTCAACAAGCACTTCGGCGGGCGCACTGAAATGATCGACCGCCAGCAGATCCGCGAACTGGTGCCCAGCCTCAACCTCGACCCCGGCCACCTTCCGGTGATCGCCGGCCTCTGGCACATCGACGGCGCCACCGCGCGCCACGACGCCGTGGCCTGGGGCTACGCCAAGCAGGCAGCCAAGCGTGGTGTGGAAATCCACCAGCTCACCGAAGTGCAGGACCTGATCATCGAGAACGGTGCGATCACCGCCGTGAAGACCAACCGCGGCACCATCAAGTGCGGCTGCGCGGTGCAGGCGATTGCCGGGCACAGCTCCTTGCTGATGGCCAAGGCCGGGATTCGTTCGCCGATCCAGACCTTTCCGCTGCAAGCCATGGTCACCCAGCCGTTCAAGCCCTTCCTCGATCCGCTGGTGAGCTCCTCGGCCCTGCATTGCTACGTGCAACAGACCAGCCGCGGCGAAGTGGTGTTCGGCGGTGGCTCCGATCCCTACCCGCTGTTCAATACCCGTTCGACGCTGGACCTCAAGGAAAGCCTGCTGGCCCACGCCATCGAGATGTTCCCGTTCCTGGCCAACGCCAAGCTGATGCGCCAGTGGGCCGGGATCACCGACATGACCCCGGACTACAGCCCGATCATGGGCCTGTCGCCGGTGAAAAATTACTACCTGGACGCCGGTTGGGGCACGTGGGGTTTCAAGGCCACGCCCATCTGCGGCAAGACCATGGCCGAACTGGTGGCCAGCGGCGGCAAGGTCCCGGAGCTGATCAAGCCCTTCGGCCTGGAGCGCTTCTCGACCTTCCGGCAAGTCAACGAAATGGGCGCCACGGCGGCCAGTCACTGAGGGAGAGCGGACCATGAAAATCATCAATTGCCCGCTCAACGGGCCACGCAATATCAGCGAGTTCACCTATGGCGGTGAATTCAAACCCATGCCGGATCCAGTGACCTGCAGCGATGCCGAGTGGGCCGACTACGTGTTCAACACCGACAACCTCGCCGGTGTGGTGCGCGAATGGTGGATGCACACGCCATCGAGCTACTGGTTTCTCGCGGAACGTCACACCGTGACCGACGAAATCCTGCGCACTTTCGACCCCAAGGAACTTTTCACCACCCGCGTCGACTTCAACGCCGCCCAGGAGATCGCCGGATGAACCGCCTACCCGCCCCGATGGGCCTGCTGATCGACCGTGACCAGCCGCTCGATTTCAGCTTCGATGGCCAACCCTACCAAGGCCTGCAAGGCGACAGCATCGCCAGCGCCCTGCTCGCCAACGGCCGCTTCCTGATTTCCCGTTCGTTCAAATACCATCGCCCGCGTGGCCCGCTGACCATGGCCGGGCAGGACGCCAACAGCCTGGTGCAACTGCCCCAGGAACCCAACGTCCTGGCCGATGCACACGCGCTGGAGGCCGGTTTGCAGGTGACGGCGCAGAACGTCAACGGCTCGCTGGACAACGACCGCGATGCGTACCTGGGCAAGTTCTCGAAATTCATGCCGGTGGGCTTCTACTATCGCTCGTTCTACAAGCCCAAGGGCATGTGGAAAGTCTGGGAGCCGATCATTCGCAAGAAGGCCGGCCTGGGCGTACTGGACCTGAAGTTCCAGCCCGAATACTACGACAAGGCCTATCTGTTCACGGACGTTGCGGTGATCGGCGCCGGTCCCGCCGGGCTGCACGCCGCACTGACCGCGGCCAATGCCGGGGCCAAGGTGCTGCTCATCGAGCAACAGCCGGTCCTCGGTGGGTCGCTGACCTATGCGCGCTTCGACATCGCGGGTACACGCGCCGACGCCTTGCGCCGCGAACTGCTGACGGCGGTGCAGCAGCATGCGAATATCCGCATCCTCACCGAGGCGACCTGCAACGCCTGGTTCACCGACAACTATCTGCCGGTGATCCAGGGTAAACGGATGTACAAGGTGCGCGCCCGCCAGTGCCTGGTGTGCAGCGGTGCGTTCGACCAGCCGGTGGTGTTTCGCAACAACGACTTGCCCGGGGTGATGCTGACCAGCGCCGCACAGCGCCTGATGAAGCTCTACGCGGTCAAGCCGGGCAAGCGCGCCGTGGTGCTGACGGGCAACGATGACGGTTACCTCGCCGCCCTGGATTTGTTCGATCAGGGCGTGGAAGTCGCCGCAGTGGTCGACCTGCGCCATGGCCCGAGCGATGAAGCCCTACTTGGCGCGCTGGCGCAACGCAAGATCCCCTGCCTGCGCAACAGCACCGTGTATGAAGCCCTGCACGAAAAAGGCCTGCGCCATGTCAACGGCGTCGACGTGCGCCAGATCACCGCCCAGGGCCAGGTCGCCGAGAGCGGGCAACGCCTGGCCTGCGACTTGCTGTGCATGTCCGCCGGCTACATGCCGGTTTATCAACTGCTGTGCCAGGCCGATGGCAAGCTGGCCTACGACGATCAGCGCGCCGAATTCACCCTCAGCGGGCTACCGCAAAACCTCGCGGTCGCAGGCTCGGTCAATGGCCGTCACCGCCTCGACAACGTGATCGCCGACGGCGTCAATGCCGGTGCCGACGCCGTCGCTGCGCTGGGCATTGCGGTCGGTGTGCATCGGACGCTCTTGAGCAGCGAGGTGCGGGTCAACTTCAACTGGCCGATCTTCCCGCACCCCAAGGGCAAGGACTTCGTCGATTTTGACGAGGACCTGCAAGTGGCGGACATCGTCAATGCCACGCGCATCGGCTATCGCGACGTGCAACTGGTCAAGCGTTATTCCACCGTGGGCATGGGCCCCTCGCAAGGCCGTCACTCGGCGCTGCCGACCGCGCGCCTGGTCGCCTGGGCGACCCAGCGCAACATCAGCGAAACCGGGGTGACTACCGCGCGCCCACCCTTTGTCGCGGAAAAACTGGCCCACGTCGCCGGTCGCGCCTTCGATCCGTATCGGCAAACTCCGATGCATGCCCGGCACCTGCAAGCCGGGGCGAAGATGATGCCGGCAGGCATCTGGCAGCGCCCGGCCTACTACGGCCATGCCAAGGACCGCGAGGCCTGCATGCAGGCCGAAGCCCTGCATGTGCGCAACAAGGTCGGCATCATCGACGTCTCGACCCTGGGCGGCCTGGATGTGCGCGGCCCGGACGCCGCCGAGCTGCTCAACCGCATGTACACCTTTGCCTTCCTCAAGCAGCCGATCGGTCGATCCCGTTACGCGCTGATGACCAATGAACACGGGGTGGTGATCGACGACGGCGTCTGCGCGCGGTTCGCCGAAAACCACTTCTACGTCACCGCCACCACCAGCGGTGTGGATCGCATCTACCAGCAGATGCTCAAGTGGAACGCGCAATGGCGCCTGGACGTGGATGTCGCCAACGTCACGGCTGCGATCTGCGCGGTCAATGTCGCCGGCCCCGACTCGCGCAAAGTGCTGGAAAAAGTTTGCACAGACCTCAACCTGAGCGCTGCGGCGTTCCCCTACCTCGGCGTGCGCCAGGGCACCGTGGCCGGCATCAAGGCCCGGTTGTTGCGCGTCGGTTTTGTCGGCGAACTGGGTTATGAAATTCACGTACCGGCGCGCCATGGGCTCAAGCTGTGGGACGCACTGATGGAGGCCGGCAAGGCCCA
Source organism: Pseudomonas sp. PLMAX (assembly GCF_046042685.1). Lineage (NCBI taxonomy): Bacteria > Pseudomonadati > Pseudomonadota > Gammaproteobacteria > Pseudomonadales > Pseudomonadaceae > Pseudomonas > Pseudomonas sp. PLMAX. The sequence continues at coordinate 4,488,053 of NZ_CP064949.1, forward strand.
TGACATCCGCCCTTTCGGCGTGGAGACCCAGCGTTTGCTGCGCCTGGAAAAAGGCCACGTGATCATCAGCCAGGACACCGATGGCATGACTCATCCGGGGGAAATCGACATGGGCTGGGCCGTCAGTCGCAACAAGCCGTTCTTCGTCGGACGGCGCTCGGTGGACATCCTTGAAGCCCAGCCGCAAACCCGCAAACTGGTGGGTTTCACCTTGCCCAGGGACAGCGCGCAACCAATGGAAGGTCACCTGGTGCTCAACGGCCCGGACATCAGCGGCAACGTCACGTCCTGCGAGTACTCGGCGAGCCTGGGCAAGATCATCGGCCTGGCCTACGCCGGCATCGACCAGAGCACACCCGGGCAACGCATCCCGATCCGCGTCGAAGGTGGCCGCGTGGTGCAGGCCGAAGTCGTGTCGCTACCCTTTTTCGATCCCGCCAACCTGCGCCAGGAGCTTTGAGCCATGACCAGCCTGACACAACAACACAGCGCCGGTCAGCCGGCCCTCGCCCTCCTGTCCAGCTGTGCGCTGACCGACTTTACCGACCTGCCCCGGGTCGGCTTTCGCGGCGCCGGCAGCGCGCACTATTTGCAGAGTCGGGACTTCGTGCTGCCGGAAGCGCCCAACCGTGCTGTCAACCAGGTTGATGGCAGCTGGGTGGTGCGTCTGTCCCAGACCGAATACCTGCTGCTGGGCAGCGCCCAGGACCTGGGTGAACGCATTGCCGACGAAGAAGCCAGGTGGGAGTTGGACCATCAAGCCAACTACCTGCTGCCGCGCCAGGACAGCCATGCATGGTTCCAGCTCAGTGGCGAGTATTTGTCCGAGGTCATGGCCAAACTTTGCGGCGTGGATCTGAGCGCGCAGGTGTTCGGGCCCGGTGCCGTGGCGCAGACATCGGCTGCGCGCATTAACGTGATTGTGATCAACGCCACGGCTGCGCAACAGCCGAGGTTATATATCCTCTGTGACCGGGCATCGAAGGCTTACTTTCAGGAGGCATTGCTGGATGCGATGCAGGAGTTTTCGGGCATGGCATAAAAGATTAATACATACGCTCACGATCAGGCCGGCTGGGCGGCGGGCCCCTGTGGAAGCGAGCCTGCTCGCGAAAAACCTGAGAGCACCGCGGGGTGTCAGGCTTCACGCGTCAGCGTTGACCTCCATCGCTGGCAAGCCAGCTCCTACAGTGTGATTGGGGCCATACGCAGCTTTCGTGTGCGCTGTGGAACCTGTAGGAGCTGGCTTGCCAGCGAAGAGGCCGGCACATCCAGCATCACGGGTGACTGACACACCGCTACAAGAGATTTGTGGCCATACACAGCTTTCGTGTGCGATGCGGACACCTGTAGGAGCTGGCATGCCAGCGAAGAGGCCGGCACATCCAACAGCTCTGGTGACTGACACACCGCCTTCGCTGCGATGCGGCGATCCGACATGCCAGCTCCTACAGTGGATCGGGTGTTGCTGCGGGAGCGCGGCTACCGGAAGAAATGACTCGGGGTCTTGCCGAACTGTTTCTTGAACATGCTGGTGAACGCACTGGGGCTGTCGTAGCCCAGCTCCCCGGCAATGTCGATGATCTTCTCGCCGACAGCAATGCGCTCCAAGGCCAGGAGCAGGCGCGCCTGCTGACGCCATTGGCCGAAGGTCATCCCGGTTTCCTTGCGGAACAGGCGCTGGATGGTTTTCTCATCGAGGTCCAGGTGTGCGCTCCAGTGCGCCAGGGTCGAGCCATCGCCGGGATCGCGCTGCAACGCCGAGCACACCACCTTGAGCCGTGGGTCCGTGGGCTGAGGCAGGTGCAGAGGCAAGGTCGGCAGGATCCGCAGTTCATCGAGGATCAGGCGCATGACCCGGCCCTCGCGCGAGTCCGCCTCGTAGGGTCCGCTGATCTCCACCGAGACCTTGATCAACTCACTGAGCAACGCCGAAATACTCACCGCTCGGGGTTCCGCTGGCATATCCGCAGCCGCCTCGGGACGCACGAACAGGCTGCGCATTTTCAACGGGCCGACGCAGCGAATCGAATGAATATGCCGGCTCGGCATCCAGATCCCGCGGCTGGGCGGCACCGTCCACTGGCTCAATCCCGAGTGCACCACCATCACGCCTTCGATGGCGTAGATCAGTTGGTGGGCCTGATGGGAGTGCGCTTCGATCACCCAGTTCTCCGGGTAGTCGGTGGCGCTGCTGCTCACGGCGCAGGCGCGGCCGTCGATCTCCCTGAGGAATTCATCCAGCGACTTAATCATGATGCCCTTTTTGCGATAGTCGATTCCCGAATTGCGCGAGACAGGCAATCGGACGCCCCCTAGGATAGCGCTGAACCCTGAAATGGCCAGCGCTTTTACCCCGCGCCGGCCGCGCTTTTACTCTGGAAGGATCCCATGTCCATCAGTACAACCGCCTCCGCCACTACCTCCAAGAAGGCCACCGCCTCGGTGGCCAGCCAGGCCAGCCCGCTGGTGATGCGCGTCATCGGCGCCTGTGCCCTGGCGCACCTGATCAACGACCTGATCCAGGCCGTGCTGCCGTCGATCTACCCGATGCTCAAGGCCACCTATGGCCTGACTTTCACCCAGGTCGGCCTGATCACCCTGACTTTTCAACTGACCGCTTCGCTGCTGCAACCCTGGGTCGGCTACTACACCGACCGCCACCCCAAGCCGTGGCTGTTGCCGGCCGGCATGGTCTGCACCCTGATCGGCATCCTGATGCTGTCGATGGTCGGCAGCTTCGGGGCGATCCTGGTGGCTTCGGCACTGGTGGGCATTGGCTCTTCGACCTTCCACCCGGAGACTTCCCGCGTCGCGCGCCTGGCCTCGGGCGGACGCTACGGCCTGGCCCAGTCGACCTTCCAGGTCGGCGGCAACGCCGGCAGCGCCTTCGGTCCGCTGCTGGCGGCGGCCATCGTCATCCCCTACGGCCAGGGTAACGTCGCCTGGTTCGGCCTGTTCGCGGTCTTCGCCATTCTCGTGCAATACGGCCTGAGCCGCTGGTACCGCAATCACCTGAACCTGTTCAAGCTCAAGCAAGGCACCAAAGCCACCCATGGCCTGTCCAGGCAACGGGTGACTTTCGCCCTGGTGGTCCTGGCCTTGCTGGTGTTCTCCAAGTATTTCTACATGGCCAGCTTCACCAGCTACTTCACTTTCTACCTGATCGAGAAGTTCGACCTGTCGGTGGCCAGCTCGCAGCTGTACCTGTTCCTGTTCCTCGGCGCCGTGGCAGCCGGCACTTTCTTCGGCGGGCCGATCGGTGACCGGATCGGGCGCAAGCAGGTGATCTGGTTCTCGATCCTCGGCGCCGCACCCTTCACCCTCGCCCTGCCCTATGTCGACCTGTTCTGGACGGGCGTGCTGAGCATGATCATCGGCTTCATCCTCGCCTCGGCCTTCTCGGCCATCGTGGTCTTCGCCCAGGAATTGGTGCCCGGCAACGTCGGCATGATCGCCGGGGTGTTCTTCGGCCTGATGTTCGGTTTTGGCGGCATCGGCGCCGCGCTGCTCGGGCACCTGGCGGATATCCACGGCATCAAGTACGTGTATACGCTGTGCTCGTTCCTGCCGCTGCTGGGCATCCTGACGATCCTGTTGCCGACTACCAAAGGCGTTTAGCGGCCAGGTTTTGCGCCAGCGTCAAGGCATTGCCCAGTGCCGCGCCGCTGGCGGTGTTGTCGAAGATGCACCAGGTGGACGCCCCGTCGGCCGTAGCTGCGTGCATCTCGCCCGCCAGGCGTTCCAGCCGCTGTTCGTCATAGGGGCTGTAATAGATGCGTGGCGAGCCATGCAGCCGCCAGTATTTGAGCCCCGGCCATCCCCGTGGAGTCGAGTCGGTGCTGATGCGCGAAGGATCCACCGCAGCCTGCGCAATGCGATAGTGCACCAACAAGGCCTCAGCCTCCGTCCAGGATTCGTGTCGGGGTTCAAGCACCACATCCCCTGCAAAACACCGCCTGAGACTGATGAAAAACGCTTCGGCCACCGCCGGGGCAAACTCCAGGGACGGCGGCAATTGCACCAGCAGGCAGCCCAGGCGATCGCCCAACCCGGAACACTGCAGCACAAATTCCTCGAGCGCCTGGTCACAGTCCTGCAGACGCTGCACGTGTGTGATCTGCTTGGGCACCTTGACGCTGAAGCGAAAGCCGGCCGGCACGCAGGCGCCCCAGCGCTGGTAAGTTTGGACGCGATGCGGGCGATAAAACGAGCTGTTGATCTCAACGCAGTTCAGTCGCGCCGCATAACGCTGCAAGTGGGTGCCCTCTGCCGTGAAGGCGGCCGAATATTCCCGGCCCAGGCTCCATCCGGCGCACCCTGTGAAAATTGACTGAACATTCACATCCATCTACCTCCCCCCTGCTTATGTCTAAGGGCACAAAGCGGCTGCGGCGGTTCCTTTTTTCGTTCACGACGGTGGATCAATGGTCGAGCGCCATAAGTGATCGCCTTCGCGTGAAAACAGTTGCAACCAATGGTCATCAACCCCGGTCGACATCGAAAAGCCAGCCATGGGGATTTGCAGATGATAGGAGTGATTGTGCCGGTGCATAACGAGGAGCAGCGCCTTGAAGAATGCATCGAGTCGCTGCTGGCGGCGTCTTTCCACCGAGATCTGGACGATGAGGAAGTGAGGATCCTGATCGTCCTGGACGACTGCACGGACGCTTCACTCGACATCGCCCAGGCCTATGACGTGTGGACGCTGAGCTGCAACCACCGCAACGTTGGCAAGACCCGGGCCCAAGGTGCCGAACACCTGCTGGCGAAGGATGCACGCTGGCTGGCCTTCACCGACGCCGACAGCGTCGTTCCCGATACCTGGCTGGCAGAGCAGATCAGCTTCAACGCGGATGCGGTTTGCGGCCTGGTGGAAGTCGCCGACTGGTCCGAACATCCGGAGCGGGTGCGCGAGCGCTATCACGCCAGTTACCACACCGTTGACGGTCACCGGCATATCCATGGCGCCAACCTCGGCGTCTCTTCGGCGGCTTACCGCAAGGCGGGCGGATTCCAGGCCCTGCCCGCTCATGAGGATGTGCAGCTGGTGGCCGATCTGGAGCGCAGCGGCGCGCGCATCATGTGGACGGCGAGGAACCGGGTCACCACCAGCGCCCGCCAGCACTGCCGGTGCCGGGAAGGTTTTGGCGACTACCTGAAGTCGTTGGCCTTTTGACTATTGGCAGGTCTCGGCAAGGTCGATCGAGGTCGCGTCACGGCTCCAGTATTCAAGGAGGAAATCCGCTTCTTCATGACGCATCAGACGATGCAGATTCAGACGCTCGGCAAGCGCTGCGTGAACGTCGCGGCCGTCCTGGGAACAGCCTTCGATCGGATGCAACCAGTGACAGGCCAGCACGCTGCCCGCCGGGCCCAGGCTGCGCAAGGTCTGCTCGATGACCTGATGCCATTCGCCTGCATCGAGGAAGTAGCCCACTTCGCTCAGCACGATGAGGTCAAACTCGCCGTCCGGCCAATCCCGGGGAATACGGGCCTGCTCGACGCGGACATGTTGCAGGCCACTCAAGCGCTGGCGCGCCAGTGCCACCGCCTTCGCGTTGATGTCCTGGCACAGCAACGCGTCGCTGCGCTCGGCCAGCTGCGCACTGAGTTCACCGTTGGCGCAGGCCGGCTCGAAAACCCGTTGATAACGTTGGCGCGGCAAGCTGGCCAACGTCAGCTCGCGCTTGCGCTTTTCATACCAGCGGGTACGAAAGGACCAGGGGTCATCGCTGGCCCTGAACATTTGTTCGAAGTAGTCGGGCGGCAGGCTCATAGAAACACCAGTTCAAAAGGTTGCATCAGGCGTTCGAGGGTTTCTCGACTCAACACCGCCGGTGGGCTGACCTGCGAGACATGGGCGGCAATGGCCTGGCGCTTTTGCGCCAACACCTGGGGATCCAGCAGGTATTTGTGCGCCCGTGCCCAAGGGATCCGGGCATCGTCCGGCCGCGCCCAATGCCACGCCCAGACCGGCGCTTCGATCAGACAGGCCCTTTGCCGGGCGACCGCGCTGGCGGTCGCCCGGCCAGTCGCCTCGTGATCGCAGTGGCCGTCCAGGCGCCAGGTGGTGATCACCCGATCCTGCGGGCGAATCAAGGCCGCCAGCCGCTCGATCAATAACCCCTCCTGGCCCGCTACGCCGCTGTCGGGCAGACCCAGGCGTTGCCAATCCAGGGCAGTGACATCGAGCCCCATGCGGGCGAGCGCGCGTGTGCTTTCCAGCGGGCGCTCGCGGCGCAGACGCGTCGGGGTCCAGTGGTGCGACTGCGGATGGCTGCCTTCGCCATCGGTGACCGCGATCATCAGGACGTCGGCCTCCCTGCCCTTCATCCCGGCCAGGATGCCAGCACATCCGAGCACTTCATCGTCAGGATGCGGGGCGACCACCACCAGGCGCTGGCCCGCAGGCACCAGCTGGTGGTGGGTGATGGTGGGCACCCGCGCCAGCCAGTCACTGGCCTGCCATTGGGCCAGCGATGTGCCGGGACCCTGGATGAGATTCTCCGCTTGAGATACCGACTCGGCGCTCACAGCTCCCAGCCCTCAAGCGGTTGCGCGGCGACCTGCTGTCCAAGCTGCGCCAGGTCCTTTTCGGCATGGCTCTGGCGCACCAATACAGGCAGGTCGGCGGCGAGCCTGGCGAAGTGACTGTCACGACAGAACGGCGTGGCCCCCAACCCGCGCCCGACATGGGCCAGCACGCTGTCGACCGCAACTTCGACCTGGGCGCGCAGGCGCCGGACCGGAAGTTGCGGTGAGCTTTGGGGGTTGTCATCGATCCAGCGAGCCGTTTCCCGCAGCGCCGCCCTGGCCATGCACAACGCCGCATCGACAGCCCCCAGATGCGCCTCGGCATGGGCGTCGTGATACGGCTGCGTGCAGTGCTGGCGAAGGTAACCGGCGAGCGCACAGGCGGCGCCGTACCAGCACGCGGCTATTCCACCCCCGCCCTGCCAGAAGCCGGGTCGGTCGACATACTGTCCGGGCAACCCGACACAACGGCCAAGGGCACCTTCGAACAGCAGGTCGATGCTGGCCGTACTGCCCATGCCGACCGCCTGCCAGCCATCCTCGAGTAGCCTGATCGTGGGCTGGCGCAACGTGACCGCTACCAACTGCGGCCGCTGCTGTTCATCCCACGCCGTCACGAGCGCCTGATCGAGCATGGCGGCGCCGGAACACCAGGCCTTGCGACCCTGCAGGTAAACATTGCCTGCACGGCGATCGACAATCTCGAGCCGGGCAAAGGGAGGCTCGGCCGCCCAGGTTCCCCAACTGCCCGCGGCCGCAGGCGAATCGGGCTCGAGCTCGGCCATGATTGCCAGCGCGTCGGTATGGCCTTCGAACAACTTGGCCAGCCGCAGGTCGCTGGCGGAGACGGTGGCCAGGGTGCGCCAGCGTTCCAGCGTACGGCCCTGCCCGGGCAATGGCAGATCAGCAAATCCAGCCCTGATCAGTTGCTGCATCAGCGGTTGCAGCGCAGCGTCCGCGGTGCTTATCGCCGGTCGGCAGGCAAACGGCTGCAGCAGGCTTTCGAGGGTTGCCGCATTGCTCATGGCCCATTCTCCCTTCTGAGTGCTCTTGAAACTCATGACTTGAAGTTGAGAGGCAGGCAGCCTGCAGGAGTTCATTGCATCTGTACGTGTATCGCTGAGCCCGTTTTTAGAACCACCCGGGCCAAGGCAATGTCTCTGCTCTATAGACACCCTTCACAATGGAGGAGAGCTCGAATGAGCAACTCACAAGCGCATGCTCCAGCGCAAAAACTGATGTTCGAACGCAATGGCTGGGTGCCGAACAACCCGCGTCTGCCGGTGCTGATCTATCCCAAGGCCATCGCTGTCCAAGGCAACGATCCAGCGGCGCTGTTCGAGCAGACCTTCAGTGCCAACGGCTGGCCGCCGCAATGGCGCTATGGGGTATATGACTATCACCACTACCACACCGAAGGCCATGAAGTGCTTGGGGTGGCCAGCGGGCATGCACGCCTGATGCTGGGCGGGCCCGATGGCCTGGTGCTGGAAGTCGGTGCCGGGGATGTGCTGCTGTTGCCGGCCGGCACCGGTCACTGCAACCTGGATTCGAGCGACGACTTCCTGGTTGTCGGTGCTTACCCGCCGGGCCAGCACGCCGACATTTGCCGTGAAGCGCCGAGCGCCGTGCAACAGCAGAGCATTGACACGCTGCCGTTCCCCGAGCAGGACCCGGTACAAGGTTCCCACGGCGCGGTGAGCGAGTATTGGTCTAAAGGCCAGCCGAGAAAAATCTAGAACTCGTAGCCCGGGCTTCGATCCAATGTATACCCACTGGAGGCCAGCGCCATGAACAACGATGACCGCATTACCCCTGCTGCCACACCGACCGAGGAGGATGAAAGCCTCGAACCTTCGCCCCCCGAAACCACCGAGGAGCAAGCCGAAGACCTGCGGCGCAAAGTTGACGAGATACAACGCAAGGTGGCGGACGGCAACTGATCCGGCACTGCATCAATGCCGCCGGGTCACGATCAACGCCACCACGGCGATGCGCTCCACCCGTTCATAACCGGGTTTGAGCAGTTCCTCGCCGAACACGTCGGGGTCCAGCTCTCGATAGGTCCAGTCGTACCTGTCGTCACTCAGCAGCGGCTGTACGGACTCCAGGAAGGGGTCCGTCCCGGCGACCATCGCCACCCCGGTGTACAACACCAGGCTGCCGGCCTTTTCCAGGCGCGGCAGCGATTCGCGGACGATGCGCACAGACAAGGCTTCGCCCAGCGCACCACCGCCATGGCGATAGGCGCGTTGCTGGCTGTCGTTCATGTAGGGCGGGTTGGCGATGATCAGGTCGAACTGCCCTTCGACACTGCCCAGCACATCGCTGTGGTAGGCGCTGACATTACTGGCCTGGGCCAGCTCGGCATTCACCGCCGACAGGCGCAGCGCCCGTGGATTGATATCCACCGCCAGCACTTCGGCCTCCGGCCGGGCAAGGGCGATAACCAGCGCGCCAATGCCGGACCCGCAGCCTATGTCCACCGCTCGCCGCACGGGTTCCGCGCGCTGCTGCAGATGGGCTTCGATCAATTGCGCAAAACGATAGCTGTCGGGTCCGAAGAACACCGAGTCGCTCTGCGTGGTCGGATACGCCGAATGGGCAATCAGCAAGCGCCCAAGGCTTGACCAGCGCACCGTGCTGCGCCAAAGCGATCCCTCCTTTTCGACGATGCCCGCCTGTTCCAATTCAGCCAGTTGCTGCGGTGAAAACAGCCCGTGCTCGAAAGGCATCGACCAGCCGAACACATCACGCAGGTCCTTGGCCAAGAGCGGCACAAAGCGCTGGCACACCCGTTCGTGGGTCAAGGGCGTCGGGGTGATGAAACGGTAGTCCTCGGCAGCGAGAAGCCTGCCCAGCTCCAGCAATGTGCGATCGGCTATCTGTTGTCCTGACATGCATGACTCTCCTGAAATCAGCGCAAACGGGCCACGCATTCAATGAAACGTCGGGTGGCGTAAAGTCCGGCGGGTCGACAATGGCGCTGTGCCGAAAGCCACGGGATCAGCAATTGCAGTTGTTGCCGCGGTGACTGGTCGCGCAGGGAATCCTGCAACGCCTTGAGCTCAGGGTCGTTCGCAAAGGCTTCATCGGCGAAGGCATCGTCGGATGGCGCCCGGCGTGGCACAGGCTGGCGCTGCGGGTCTTGCCAGTCACCGGCGATCCAGTCGTGCAGCAGTTGTTTTTCATAGCCACTGAACACGCCGAACATGGCCGCCGTATCGCCCTCGATCAATTGCCAGAATCGGCTCTCCTTGGGCGGGCCATGGCGTTTGATCCAGCCCTTGCGTTGCAGCGCGCCGAGAAACTCTTCGATCTGGCCCGGAGTCGCCAGCCACTGATTGACGGTCTGGCCTTCGACCTTGCAGTAATCGGAATGCATGTGCTGGCCGAAGCTGCGTTTGCGCTCGAGCATGGCGATCACTTCCTGCTGCAGGTCGAAGCCTGCAATCACCGCCGTCGAGCCCGGCCCCAGGTCATTGAGTCGATAGCCGATGGCGACACGCCGATAGAACTCCTCCCGTCCCTGCTCCACGGGCATCAGATCGAGCAGCGCTTCAATCGCCTTGCGTCCGTGCCCGCTGCTGACGTTGTCGATGGTCACGTGCAGGGTGAAATAGTACGGGTCGATCCCCAGTTCACGCAGTTCATAGGCGCTGATCAGCAGGTGCAGCGGCAATTGCTCGTAGCCGAGGTTGTAGCCGATCACCTCGGGCATGAACCTCTCGCTGCACTGCCCCAATGCGAGTTGAATCGCACCTTGGCGAAAGTGTTCGTCGAGCAGTCCCTGTCGGTCGCCACAGTCGTGCGCAGCCAGCAGCTTGCGGTAGATCACCACGTGATTCTGCCGTGGATCGCCGTTGCCCAGCTCTTCCAGATAAGTGCTCAGAAGCCCGTCATAACGCAGGTCCTGCCAGTGCTCGAGCACACCGGCCAGCCAGGCGCCGTCGACCTCCTTGGTCGGCGCTACCCGTTGCAGGAAAAACAGGGCATGGGCCTTGTTCGAGAAATACCGACGTGGCCCGCCCTGCTTGCGTTCCTCGAGGTAGAGGGCATAGTCGCGCGCGACGTCGGCACAATGTTGTTCTGACCATGCCGCCAGCTGTGCTGGCGCTTCGGGCAGATCACAGGGCAGTTCAGCGACCTCGGCCAGTTGCTCGCGCAGGAACTGCTCGCCCAGCGCTGCTGCTTGTGGGTCGTTGCTGTACAGCAGATCGTAGAGTTCGCGGTACTGGCCGCCGGCGTCGGCATCCGCAAGCGTCGAAGGCGAACCTGTCAAGGGCGTGAATAGGGTCATTGGCTGTTCTCCTGGGCAGTACTTCGATCTATCACCGGGCGCTTTTCCTAGCGCCTGTCGTCGGACAAAGGTGTTTGCTCATCTGCCTCAGGCAGCTTCCTGTCGCGCTCGTTCCATTCCTGCTCGCCCTCTTCATCGTCGAGGTCGGCCTGTTTCAGGGGATCGTATTTGCCCGGATCGTCCGACGTGGGTAGCGTCTTGTCCGGGTCTTGTTTGTTGTCCTGGAAAGTCGACTCGCTGGACATGTCTCACCTCACAAACTGTGCCCGGGTTTTCCGGGTCGTACAGCTTTGAAGGCGTCCAGGGGATTGCGTGCATTCGAGTAGACGAGCGGCATACACCCTTGCAGGAGATCGACATGCCAGCGAAGGCGCCCCTGGCCGACCAGTCTCTCGTAGCTACACCCGATCTACTGTAGGAGCCGGCTTGCCGGCGAAGGCGCCCTCCCAATCAACCAATCTCTCGCGACTGTACCCGACCTACTGTAGGAGCCGGCTTGCCGGCGAAGGCGCCCTCCCAATCAACCACTCTCTCGCGGCTGTACCCGACCTATTGTGGGGCCTGCCGACGATGGCGGCCTGACAGCCGACCTGTTCCCAAGTGAACGCATCCCCCTGTAGGAGCTGCCGAAGGCTGCGATCTTTTGATCTTCTATTCAGCCCGATCAATCCGATCCAGCGCCCGACTCACCGCCAGCTCGCCGAGCATGATGACCTGGGCAATCCCCAACAGGGTATTGCGACTCGTCCCTTCCATATGATCCGCCAGATCCAGCGTCATCACATTGGCCGAAGCCAGCGACTCACAGGCATGGGCCAGCAGGGTTTCGGTATCGAGTTCCGGGTTGACGATGAACATGGTGCAAAGCTTGCGCGGCGTGGCCTGGATGTCGGCGGCAGAGGGAATGCGTTCGGAGGGTGGGTGGGAGTTGTTTGAATCGATGGTTTATGAGGGCGCTGCCGAATCAGTGTCCGGCGGGTTTGGTGTCGGCTGGATCATAGTTGCTTCTCTCATAGTTGAGCGGCAACCATCTCGCTACTAAACGATAGGGTGGCGGCTGTGCGCAAGTTAGTAGACCGGGAAAGCAACAAACCGGCGCATCCGAAGACGCCAAGCGCACAGCCACCATCAAGTACAGGTGTGAACACCTGACAAATGACGCTTGTGCAACCGATATTACTTTCCGGGCTACTAAACCCGATCACTGACCCTCAGTGACGCGAACCAAGTTACCGAGCGGCCTCAGGGCGCACAAGCCGGCGGATTCTGGAGTAACTGTAGGCAACGGCGCAAGGCGCTGTGGCTTTCGGGAAGTAACCTGGCTGGCGTTTAAACACGCTGCAAATTGCTCGAAAAAGCACTGCCAACAGAGCTGGAACAACCCTTGCTCCAAACGCTTGCATGCCGTGGGATACCGCCGCGTATCCTCCTTTTGTCAAACCCACAAACTTCCTACAGATCTGACGCGCCGCCATCTCGGACGCATCCTACGCGCAACTCGGAAGTGTCCTATTTCGACCTCTGGCCGCTTCTTGAAAGCTGTCGTGTACTTGAACTAGGGTGGAAATGAAGCCTCCCCCGTATGCCTATCCATACCAAGGAGGACTTAACGTGAACGACCTGACCGAAGCCAATGCCCCTGTCGCTGAAAACCGGACCAGCAAGCAACACCCCATTGTGGTTGCGTATCACCAGTCAACCCAGTGCTACTTTCGCCCCGAGACCGAAGAGCTGGTCTTTATTGCGGACGCCGAGGCGGGCGAGTTCGAAAACCACTGGCAAGATATGGCCCACCGGGTGAATGAGTTCCACCTGGCCAAGGAACGCTACACCAGAGTGCTTGAAAAGTATGTCGAGGCGGTTTCAACCACCACGCTGTCTCCCTTGGAAGCTGAAGCGCATGCCAAGGAAGTGACGGCGGCGGAAAGCCGGCTCGAGGCAGAACAAGAGGCGCTCCGCAAAAAGCTCGGCAGTTTTTCCCAGGAAAAAATGAGCTATGACGATGTCGTCGAATTGCTTCCAGTAGCCGGTACGGGGAAGAAACACAAAAACGGGACCAAGGCCAACCGCTATGCCTATGTCAAAAAAGGCTACTTCAGCAAAGGCCAGGATGGCCGCACGCTGCACACGGTGTCCTTGAAAGGCAACAAAAAGAAAGGCGCCGAGAACAGCATCTACGGTAAGGACAAGCATGGTAACCGACGCATCGATACGCTGAAGCTCAAGGAGCAACTGACCACCCTGGAGTGGCCAAAACTTAAGCTGGAGTTGAGCGACGTCATCAAGTGGACCGGCCTGGATTTCGATCCTGAAGCCTTTAATCAGGACGTTACCTTGTTCGACTGGGCTGAAAGCTGGAACGAAAGCCTAGTGGGCAAGACCGAGTTGGGCAAGAACGTCGACGTTTCCGGTGCCGCGCAGTTCATGCGCTTGGTGTCCAACGTCGGGGCCAGCACCGAATTCGCCCCAAACAAAGGCAATGTCGCGATCAAGGGCGAAGCGAAGGCCGTCATGACCGTCGCTTCCGGCATGGTTAACCTCCCTATCTATGTGCCGGACCGCATGGGTTGGTCATTGTCCTATACCAATGCTAAAGGCAATGACTTCGACATGGGAATGTTGCGCTTGTATCTGACACCTGAGTTGGCTGGTTTCGTCGGTGCCTCGGTGCAACTCGAAGGGCAATTGCAGGTGGTGACCAAAGGTGATCAGCAATTTCTCGCTGGTCAGCCCAATGGCCGATTACCCCGTTTCAAGGAAAGAAGAACCAGGGGGGCGGCGTTCCATCAGCAAATGGCCGCCGAAGATGAAGGCCTGCAAATCACCGGCGAAGCCTTTGCCGGCGCCCGGGTCGAGGGCAGTCTCAAAGGCGGACTGCAATGGCTTAAACCCACACCGCCAGCGGACATCAATCCCGGTCTCGCCGGACTATTGAAGTCCAGCGGCGAATTCAAAGAGTTCTGCAGTATTGGTGGCAGCATTGCCGGTTTGGCCGGGGCAGGGGCCGGTGGCAAGTTCTATTGCACTTTTATAAACGGGAAATTTTGTTTTCATGTGGCGGCCAGTTTGTGTTGGGGAATAGGGGCCAAGGGCGGGCTTATTGGCGAAGTGGGTGTCAATACGATTACGGAGTTTGGGGCTTGGTTGGTTTATCAGCTGTATCGACTGAATTATAGTTTTTTTGACTTGGTGAAAAAAGATGCCTTCAATGCATATAGTCAGTATTGTGTAATGCAAATGGATGATATGCAGAGCAACTTATATAAAAAATTCATGACGTTAGGGGGGAGCGTTGACTCTGTTGAATATTATTTTAAAGAGATCGTAAAGTCCATTATAGATGAAAGTAAAACGAATCTGGATGCCTCGAAGCGACGTAATCAGCTGGCGACCAGTGTTAATGCCAACGCAGAAAAGCTCTTGAGCTTCACCCCAGAGGCAAAAGGGATTTTACTTTACCTTCTCACCCGCCATGGCGTTTGGGATCATCTCGATCCACACAACTACGGGAAGGCACTGGCACCCGATATCTACAAAGATCGTAAAGAAGCGGTGATCTGGATACTCAAAAGTATCCAGACCCGTATCGAGTGGCGAAAGGTGTTTTGCCGAATGACGCCTGATGGCTCAAGTTTGACTACAGCCGAAAATGAATTCCTGATAATCGAGCAGCAGGAACAGAAATTAGTGGATTTTCTGCGAGAGGGGTTTAATCGTGATCAGGATTTGCTTAGGGCGAAACGTGAGCTATCAATTATTTATGATCGGATAAGATCTGGTGTTGCTTGGGGGTATGCGCTGGCCATGAATGATTCACCCTACTATCAAATCAATTCCGATGACAACTTTCATTACCCCAGCCGCTGTTCTTTTGGTTCGCGTGAAACAGAAACGGATCGTTGGGTTTGATACAAGGTTTTTTTATGAAAATGTTTAAGCTTGCATTTATGCTTCCTGCTGTATTAGTGGCGGGCTGCGAACAGAGCACCATGCCCGTGGGCACAGCTGAAGTTAATAGATCATCGCAAGAGTTGCAGGGTTTTATCCAAAGGGTAAAAGGCGACCTCGTCTTCGTCGAAGGTGGAGAATTCCTGATGGGGGACTATGGTGTGCAATACGGACCTGAAAAACTTCCCTACGATGCTGATAAGGATAGTAAGCCGCTGCATAAGATTGAGTTAAGTAGTTACTCTATCACCAAATACAAAATTACAAATCGGGAATATCAGTTCTACCTGAACTCCAATGATCTGCAACTTCGCCGGGACTCCAGTGACAAGTTTGCCGTCATCAGTGGACCTCCAAACACGCCCGCACACCTGGATTGGTTCGAGGCGGAAAAATATTGCAATTGGCTGACAAAGGTCAGCGAGTTACCGTTCGGTTTACCGACCGAAGCCCAGTGGGAATATGCAGCGCGCAGCCGTGGGCAATTTTTAATGGTGGCAACCAATGATGGTACTTATAAGGCGACTGATGACCCTGTAACCGAAGATTGGGAAGATGGTCCCAAGGGCATCAACATTTCCAGTTCTTGGGATCGCAAAACATTTGCTAAAGAGATGGGGTGGAAGACTGATACTCTCACCCCGTTGCCTGTGGATAGATTTCCACCTAACCCACTCGGTCTATATTCGATGTCCGATAATGGGTTTGAATGGGTCAAGGACTGGTATGATCCAACATATTACGAGAGCTCCCCATTGAAAGATCCGCAAGGTCCGGGCGCCCCTGCATATAAAGATCCTCCTTCGAATTACAAGTATGCAAAGGTACTTCGCGGCAAGGATTATGCAGATCCGCAGTGGGGAGGAGGCGTAAACGTACACAGAAGTTATAGAAGTCCAGATGGAAGTATGGCCAGCCTGTCTGGTACGGGTGATTTGTTGGTACTCACTGATAAAACAGCTCGCTGCGTAGTTAATCATCCGCGCCCTATTGAATAATGGTTTGGAAGAGATTTTTTCGCAGGAGTAATAGGATTTAATCAACGGAATAATAAAGAAACTCCGACGATCCGACTTTGCCGGCGAAGGCGATTACGCGCTGCGGCAGATACACCGCAACGCCTGGTTCGCCGGCAAGCCGATCTCCTACAGAATTTCAGGTGTGATGAATCTCCCGATCCTTCGTTTCCGGCATGAAGAAGATACCCAGGATTGCCGTCATCACCGCGATGACGATCGGATACCACAGCCCATAGTAGATATCGCCCGTGGCCGCGACCATGGCGAAGGCCACTGTCGGCAGGAAGCCGCCGAACCAGCCGTTGCCGATGTGGTATGGCAGTGACATCGAGGTATAGCGGATGCGTGCCGGGAAGAGTTCCACCAGCCAGGCGGCGATCGGGCCGTAGACCATGGTCACGTAGATCACCAGGATGGTCAGGAGCAGCAGCACCATCGGGTAGTTGGTCTTGGCCGGGTCGGCCTTCTCGGGGTAGCCGGCTTCCTTGAGGGAGGTGCCCAGGGCCGCGACGAAGGCGTCGTTGCGGGTCTTGAAGTCGGCGGCTGGCATGCCGGTGCCTTCGAAGCTGGGGATCACTTTGTCGCCGATGCGCACCTGCGCGACAGTGCCCGGGGCGGCCTTCTCGTTCTTGTAGGGTATGGCCCGCTTGGCCAACACGGTCTTGGCCAGGTCGCAGGAGCTGGTGAATTTGGCCTTGCCCACCGGGTCGAACTGGAACGAGCACTGGTCTGGATCGGCGATCACCGTGACCGGGTTCTTCTCCTGTGCGATGAACACGTCGGGGTTACCGTACTGCGTCAACGCATGGAAGATCGGGAAGTAGGTCAGCGCCGCGAGGATGCAGCCGGCCATGATGATGCCCTTGCGCCCGATGCGGTCGGACAGGCTCCCGAAGATGACGAAGAACGGCGTGCCGATCAGCAGCGAACCGGCGATCAGCAGGTTGGCCGTCTGCGCGTCGATCTTGAGCGTCTGCAGCAGGAAGAACAACGCGTAGAACTGCCCGGTGTACCAGACGACGGCCTGGCCGGCGGTACCGCCGAGCAGCGCCATGATCACGATCTTGAGGTTGTCCCAGCGGGCGAAGGATTCGGTCAGCGGCGCCTTGGAGGACTTGCCCTCGGCCTTCATTTTCAGGAACACCGGCGACTCGCTGAGCTGCAGGCGAATGTAGACCGAGACGATCAGCAGCAGGATCGACAACAGGAAGGGAATCCGCCAGCCCCAGGCTTCGAACGCTTCGGTGCCAAGCACGGTGCGACAGGCGAGGATCACCAGCAGCGAAAGGAACAGGCCGAGGGTCGCGGTGGTCTGGATCCACGAGGTGAAATAGCCGCGCTTGCCTTTGGGTGCATGTTCGGCCACGTAGGTCGCCGCCCCGCCGTACTCGCCACCCAGGGCCAGGCCTTGCAACAGGCGCAGGGTGATCAGGATGATCGGCGCGGCCACTCCGATGGTCGCGTAGCCGGGCAGGAAGCCGACGATCGCCGTGGAGACACCCATGATCACGATGGTGATCAGGAAGGTGTGCTTGCGCCCGATCATGTCACCCAGTCGACCGAACACGATGGCACCGAAGGGGCGTACGGCGAAGCCGGCGGCGAACGCGAGCAAGGCAAAGATGAAGGACGTGGTCTCGTTGACGCCGGCGAAAAAGTGCTTGGCAATGATCGCGGCGAGGGAGCCATAAAGGTAGAAGTCGTACCATTCGAACACGGTGCCCAGGGACGAGGCAAAAATAACCTTGCGCTCCTCCTTGGTGATGCCGTGGTGAGGCGTGTTGCCCGCGGTGGTGTTGTCGATTGCGGCCATGAGTCTTCTCCGTCTTTCTCTTGTTATAGGCCGGAGTACCCCACTACCTTCTTGTTGCCGCACCCTGGCCCTGGGGCTGATGTCATTGGATTACGGATTGCGCAAAGCATGCACACAGGCTGACGGCCTCGCATCGCTGCAAGGTTTCATTGAGCATAATCGGCTTCTTGCAGATATCCACTCGCCATCACCCGCAGACGGATCGAGGAACGAACCTGCAAAGGAGGTTGTGCGGCGGGAAGGTGTTTTGTTACGGAGGGGATGAACAGAATGCAATAAGCAGCACCCGCGAAGTGCGCGAGTGCTGCTTATCAGAAATATGGCAGGGGCGGCTGGATTCGAACCAACGCATGGCAGGATCAAAACCTGCTGCCTTACCGCTTGGCGACGCCCCTGTAGCTGCTGCCTGGAGAGCCGGGGAAGGCCCTCAGCAGGAATGGGCGGCAATTTACCAACATTCTTGCCGCCTGGGAACCCCCTCGCCAAATTATTTTATTTTAAAACAGCGACTTACCATCAAGGATCGACCTGCCCCATCAGTTCGGGCACCGATTCCGGGCGATTGGCGAAGCGCTGGGCAAGCACCGCGCAGACCATCAGCTGGATCTGGTGGAACAGCATCAGCGGCAGGATCAACACGCCGATGGTGCTGCCGGCGAACAGCACCTGGGCCATCGGCACGCCCGTGGCCAGGCTTTTCTTCGAGCCACAGAAGAGGATGGTGATGCGGTCTTGCTGGTTGAAACCCAAGGCCTTGCCCAGCACGGTGGACGCCACCAGCACCAGCCCCAGCACCACGCAGCAGGCGACTACCAGCCCGGCCAGGTCGCGCAACGGGATCTGGTGCCAGATGCCTTCGATCACCGCTTCGCTGAAAGCACCGTACACCACCAGCAGGATCGAACCCTGATCGACAAATTTCAGCCAGCTCTTGTTGCGCGCCACCCAGGCGCCGATCCAGCGCCGCGCGATCTGGCCGGCAATGAAGGGCAGCAACAACTGCACGCTGATCTTCACGATCGCATCGAGGGTCGAGCCCCCATCGCCGTGCACGTCCAGCAGCAAGGTCACCAGCAAAGGCGTGAGGAAGATCCCGAACAGACTGGACGCCGCCGCGCTGCAAATCGCCGCCGGGATGTTGCCTCGCGCCAGGGAGGTAAAGGCAATCGCCGACTGCACTGTGGCCGGCAGTGCGCAGAGGTAGAGCATGCCCATGTAAAGGTCGGCGCCGATCATCGGTGACAGCAAGGGCTTGAGCGCCAGGCCGAGCAGCGGGAACAGGACGAAGGTCAGGCCGAACACCAGCAGGTGCAGGCGCCAGTGGCCGGCACCGGCAATGATCGATTCGCGGGACAGTTTAGCGCCGTGGAGGAAAAACAGCAGGGCGATGGCGCTGTTGGTCAACCAGCCAAAGCCTACGGCCACCTGGCCACTGGCGGGCAGCAGGCTGGCGAGCAGGACCACGCCGACCAGGGTCAGGGTGAAGTTGTCGGGCAAGAAACGGGGGCGGGTCATGAGGGTTATCCAGGCGGCCGGGAGCGTTGTGACCACTCTAGCGCGCGCCCAGATTGCCGGCTAACGCTAATAAGCCAGGAGATAGCGCCTAACGGACACCTCCCAACATCACGGGTGACTGATACGCCGCCTTCGCTGGCAAGCCAGCTCCTACAGGGAATTTGTGCCATACACAGCTTTTGTGTGCGCTGCGGGCAACTGTAGGAGCTGGCTTGCCAGCGATGAGGCCGGCACATCCAACATCACGGGTGACCGCCTTCGCTGGCAAGCCAGCTCCTACAGACGACCGCTGCCCTCTCGATCCCCCTTATAGTGCCGAGCAAGCGGGAACGCCGGCAACCAGGCCTCGCGACGCACCGTCCAGCTTTCGTAGGTGGGCATGAACTGGTCAGGCGCATCGAATGAACCCAGGTTCACTTCAATTTCGTCATCGCTACGGGCAAACACCGACGAGCCACAGCGAGGGCAGAAATGCCGCCCGGCATAGTCCCGGGTTTCGCCCTCGATCGTCACCGCGTCCTCGGGGAATATCGCCGAGGCGTAAAAGAGCGCGCCGTGATGCTTGCGACAGTCCAGGCAGTGGCAAAGGCCTACCCGATAAGGTTGCCCCGACGCCACAAGCCGGACATCGCCACACAGACAACCACCCGTAAATTGCTGCATGCCGCCCCTCCTCTTCCTGGATTCGAAAGTAGCCATTCAACGACTGTAAGAGGCTAACAAAGCCTTCACAGCAAAAACTTGCGAAAAGCGACAGTAGGCTAAGCTTACGTCAGCTTATTGCCCTTGATGCTCGCGGCGGCAGTTGTTGGTTTTTCTGGAGAGCGTCTGCAACAGCTATCTCAGACTGGCCCAGACAATTTGCGCAGGATTGCCGTGATGACCGAGCCGTTACTCAGTTTTGACCAACTCAAGCGTGCTGCCGCCTCTGGCGAAATCGATACTGTCCTGGTGTGCATGGTCGACATGCAGGGCCGCCTGGTGGGCAAGCGTTTCCAGGTCGAGTTTTTCATCGACAGCGGCCATGAAGAAACCCACTGCTGCAATTACCTGCTGGCTGACGACATCGACATGGAGCCGGTGCCGGGCTATGCCGCCGCCAGCTGGAGCAAGGGCTACGGCGACTTCGTGCTCAAGCCCGACATGCGCACCTTGCGCAAGGTGCCGTGGCTCGAGTGCACGGCGCTGGTGCTGTGCGATGTGCTCGACCATCACCATCGCCAGGACCTGCCCCACAGCCCGCGGGCGATCCTGAAAAAACAGGTCGAGCGCCTGCGTGAACGCGGCTACACCGGCATGTTCGCCTCGGAACTGGAGTTCTACCTGTTCGACGAGAGCTACGAGGCCATCCACCAGCGCAACTACCACAAGCCGAAGACCGCCGGGCACTACATCGAGGATTACAACATCCTGCAGACCACCCGCGAAGAGCCGGTGCTGCGGGCGATTCGCAAGCACTTGCAGGCCAGCGGCATTCCCGTGGAAAACTCCAAGGGTGAATGGGGCCCCGGCCAGGAAGAAATCAACATCCGCTACGCCGACGCCATGACCATGGCCGACCATCACGTCATCATCAAGCACGCTTGCAAGGAGATCGCCCAACTCCAGGGCAAGGCGATCACCTTCATGGCCAAGTGGCGTTATGACGCCGCCGGTTCCAGCAGCCACATCCACAATTCGCTGTGGGACAAGAACGCCAAAAAGCCGTTGTTCTTCGACGCCAAGGCCGAGTTCGGCATGTCGAAACTGATGCGATCGTGGGTGGCCGGACAGCTCAAGTACGCCAACGACATCACCTGTTTCCTCGCGCCCTACATCAACTCCTACAAGCGCTTCCAGGCCGGCACCTTCGCCCCTACCCGGGCGGTCTGGAGCCGGGACAATCGCACCGCCGGCTTTCGCCTGTGCGCCGAGGCCAGCAAGTCGATCCGCATCGAATGCCGCATCGGCGGCGCCGACCTCAACCCTTACCTGGCCTTCGCCGCGTTGATCGCCGCCGGGTTGGCGGGCATCGATGAAAAACTCGAACTCGCCGCGCCTTTCGAGGGCGATGCCTACGTTGACGAGCATCTGCCAGAAGTCTCCAAGACCCTGCGCGAGGCCAGTGCCGCACTGCAGAAGTCGAGCATGTTGCGCGAGGTCTTCGGCGACGAGGTGGTCGACCACTACGTGCACACCGCCGAATGGGAACAGAAAGAATACGACCGGCGCATCACCGACTGGGAACTGCAGCGCGGCTTCGAGCGCTACTGAGAGCACCATGACCAACACTGTTCAAATCATCTCGCCGGTCGATGGCCGGGTCTTCGCCGAGCGCCAGTACGCCGACATCGTGCAAATCGAGCAGGCACTGGCGGCGGCCACAGCCGCCCAGGCGCAATGGAAGCGCCGGCCAGTGAGCGAACGCGCGGCTTTTTGCAGCGCCGCGGTGGACGCGATGCTGGCCATGAAGGATGAAATCGTCCCGGAACTGGCCTGGCAAATGGGTCGACCGGTGCGTTATGGCGCCGGCGAGCTGCGCGGCTTCGAAGAGCGTGCCCGGCACATGATTGCCATTGCGCCGCAGGCCCTGGCGGCGCTCGAAGCCGATCCGCTCACGGGTTTTCGCCGCTATATCAAACGCGAGCCAATGGGTACCGTGCTGGTGGTCGCACCGTGGAATTACCCCTACCTCACCGCAGTGAATACGATCATTCCGGCACTGATGGCCGGCAACAGCGTGATCCTCAAGCACGCTTCGCAAACCCTGCTGGTGGGCGAGCGTTTTGCCGAGGCCATGCGCCGCGCCAACCTGCCTGAAGGGCTGTTCCAGAACCTGCTGCTCAGTCACATCCATACCGGGGTGGTCATCGGCTCCGGACAGGTGCAGCAGGTGAACTTCACCGGCTCAGTGGCGGCCGGCCTGGAAATGCAACGCTCTGCGGTCGAGGATTTCCTGCGCGTGGGCCTTGAGCTCGGCGGCAAGGACCCGGCCTACGTGCGGGCCGATGCCAACCTCGAGCATGCGGTGGAGAACCTGGTGGACGGCAGTTTCTTCAATTCCGGGCAGAGCTGCTGCGCCGTGGAGCGTATCTACGTCGACCGGAAAATCTACCCGGCCTTTGTCGATCGCTTCGCCGAATTGACCCGTCAGTACGTGCTGGGCAACCCGCTGGACGAAACCACCACCCTCGGCCCGCTGGTGAGTCCGGGCGCGGCGGATTTCGTCCGCGGGCAGATTGCCGATGCGCAGGCCCTGGGCGCGAAGGCACTGATCGATCCGCATGCATTTGCCGCCGACTTGCCGGGCAGCGCCTACCTCGCCCCGCAAGTGTTGGTCGAGGTCAATCATCAGATGTCGGTGATGCGTGATGAAAGCTTCGGTCCGGTGGTCGGCATCATGCCGGTGGACAGCGACGAAGAAGCCATCGCCCTGATGAACGACAGCGAGTTCGGCCTCAGCGCGTCGATCTGGACCCGGGACCTGGTCGCCGCCGAACGCCTGGGCGACGAGATCGACACCGGCACCCTGTTCATGAATCGCTGCGATTACCTGGACCCGGCCCTGGCCTGGACCGGGGTGAAGAACAGTGGGCGCGGCGTCACCCTGTCGCCCATGGGCTATGACCACCTGACCCGCGCCAAATCCTTCCATCTGCGCCACGAGACCTGAGCCATGAGCCTGACTGGAAACTGGAACTACCCCACGAGCATCCGCTTCGGTGTCGGCCGCATCGCGGAACTGGCCGATACCTGTCGCAGCCAGGGTATCCAGCGCCCGCTGCTGGTCACCGACAGTGGCCTGGGGCGTGCGTCGATCACCACGGCTGCTCTGGACGCTTTACGTAACGCGGGGCTGGGTGCTGCGTTGTTCTGCGACCTCAAGCCCAATCCGGTCGAAGCCAACCTGGCGGGCGGGCTCGAGGCCTGGCGTGCGGGCAACCACGATGGCGTGGTGGCCTTTGGCGGTGGCAGCGGCCTGGACATGGGCAAGCTCATCGCCTTCATGAGTGGCCAGACCCGTCCGGTCTGGGATTTCGAAGACATCGGCGACTACTGGACCCGCGCCGATGAAAGCCGCATCGCCCCGATCATCGCGGTGCCGACCACCGCGGGTACGGGCTCCGAAGTGGGTCGTGCGGCGGTGATCATCGACGATCGCACCCACACCAAACGCATCATCTTCCACCCGAAAATGATGCCGCGAGTGGTCATCAGCGACCCGGCCCTGACCGTCGGCATGCCGGCCAAAGTCACCGCCGGCACGGGCATGGACGCGTTGGCGCACTGCCTGGAGTCGTACTGTGCCCCGGGATTTCACCCCATGGCCGATGGCATCGCCGTCGAGGGCATGCGCCTGGTGAGCAATGCCCTGGTGCGCGCCGTCCACACCCCGTCGGACCTCGATGCACGCGGGCAAATGCTGGCGGCGGCGGCGATGGGCGCCACTGCTTTCCAGAAAGGCCTGGGCGGGATGCACGCCCTCGCGCATCCGATCGGCGCCCTCTACGACACCCACCACGGCATGACCAACGCCACCCTGATGCCCTACGTGCTGAAGTTCAATCGTCCGGCCATCGAGGAACGCATCACGCGGCTGGCCGCGTATCTGCACCTGCCCTCCCCGGGCTTCGACAGTTTCCTGGCCTTCGTCCTCAAATTGCGCAAGGACATTGCTGTGCCGCATACGCTGTTCGAGTTGGGAGTGGATGACCAGCAGGCTGACCTGATCGCGGACATGGCGATAGTCGACCCCAGTGCCGGCGGCAACCCGCTGCCGTTGACAAAGGCCGGCGTGACGGAAATTTTCCAGGCGGCTTTCCACGGCCGACTCTGACTCGATCGAGGGTCCATGATCGAAACAGCAACAGGTTAGCGGTTGTAAACAGGAGCAGTACGACAAGGGGTTGAAAGCCAACCCATCCGGAGACCCGGATGGCTGCGTATCAAAACCTGAAGGGGCACACCAGCATGAACCCAGCAAGCCAGCCCGGCACCGACGCGCCGCACGACGATGACGTCAAGGTGCTGCACAGCATGGGCTATGCCCAGCAGTTGTCGCGACGAATGGGGGTTTTCTCCAACTTCGCGATTTCCTTTTCGATCATCTGCATCCTCTCCGGCGGCATCAACTCACTGGCCCAGGGCACCTCGGGCGCCGGCGGTGCCGCGATCGGCATCGGCTGGCCGATCGGTTGCCTGATTTCCGGGGTGTTCGCCCTGGCCATGGCGCAGATTTCCTCGGCCTACCCCACCGCTGGCGGCCTGTATCACTGGGGTTCGATCCTCGGCAACCGTTTCACCGGCTGGCTCACAGCCTGGTTCAACCTGCTGGGGCTGGTCACGGTGCTCGGTGCGATCAACGTCGGCACCTACTACTTTTTCTTCGGCGCCTTCGGCCCGACACTGGGCATGGAGGACACCACCACCACCCGGGTGATCTTCCTCGCCATCCTCACCGGGCTCCAGGCCCTGTGCAATCACCTGGGCATCGGCCTGACCGCCAGGCTCACGGATTTTTCCGGCTACCTGATTTTCGCCACCGCACTGGCGCTGACCATCGTCTGCCTGATCTCGGCCCCCAGTTTCGAGTTCTCCCGGCTGGTGACCTTCGGCAACTATTCCGGCGAGGCCGGCGGCAGCGTCTGGCCACAGGTGTCCAACGGCTGGATCTTCATGCTCGGCCTGCTGCTGCCGATCTACACCATCACCGGCTATGACGCTTCCGCGCACACCTCCGAGGAAACCCGCAATGCCGCCATGTCGGTGCCTCGGGGCATGGTCATGTCGGTGGTCTGGTCGCTGCTGTTCGGCTGGGTGATGCTCAGCGCCTTCGTGCTGATGCTGCCGAGCATGGACGAGGCGGCCAAGCAAGGCTGGAACGTGTTCTTCTGGGCGATGAACACCCAGGTCAATCCGCTGCTCAAGGACGCGCTGTACGTGGCGATTTTCATCTCCCAGGTGCTCTGCGGGTTGGCCACTGTCACCTCGGTTTCGCGCATGATCTTCGCGTTTTCCCGTGACGGCGGCCTGCCCTTCTCGAAAGCCCTGTCCTCGGTCTCGCCGACCTTTCGCAGCCCGGTGGCGGCGATCTGGACCGGCGCTACCCTCGCGGTCCTGTTCGACTGGGGCTCATCGGTGATCTCGGTCGGCGAGACTCCGGTCTACACCATCGTGGTGTCCTGCACGGTGATCTTCCTGTTCTTCTCCTTCATCATTCCCATCGTGCTGGGCCTGTTTGCCTACGGGACCTCGAAGTGGCCAACCATGGGACCGTGGAACATCGGGCGCTTCTGGTACACGGTGTTTGCCCTGCTCTCGGTGCTGTCGATGGTGATCATCTTCGTCATCGGCATCCAGCCACCGAACGACTGGGCGTTGTACATCACCATCGGCTTCCTGGTGCTGACGGCCATCGTCTGGTTCGGCTTTGAAGCACGCCGCTTCCAGGGCCCGCCGGTGGGCGACGTGATCGTCAAGCGCCAGGCTGAAATCGCCGCGGCTGAAGCGGCGTTGAACCGCAAAACACTGTAGGAGCAGCCGCGAGAGATGGAGCGGCTGTCAGGCAGCCATCGCTGGCCAGTTCCTACAGGATTTGTGGGGCCATGTTGAATGCATGGCAATATGCACATCTGTAGGAACCGGCTTGCTGGCGGTCGCAATTTCACGGCAAGCTCGCCCCTGCCGATCCCCCCCGACAAAATAACAAAATCCCCATGTGCTCCCTTCGTCCTTTCATACGTCGCAGACTTCACTGCCCGTTTCCCCCTGTCCGGAGTTTTCCCAATGCCCTCGCCCCATTCCCTGTCCGCCGCGTTGCTCGGCCTGGCCCTCGTCTGTCCGGCGATGGCCGAGGCAAAGGGCCTGGAGTTGGGGCAAGTGCTGATCGGGGCCGAGGACCAGAGTGACGAAGAGCAGGGGATCGAAGACGCCAGGGCCCGACTCGAACAGGTGCCCGGCGGCACCAACGTGGTCGACATGCGCCGCCCATTGCAGGGCCGGGTGGCGAGCAATCAGGATGTGCTGGCCTATCAGCCAGGTGTCTATGCCCAGTCGGCGGGCAACGAAGGGGTGAAGATCTCGATCCGCGGATCGGGGATCAACCGTGCGCCGGGCGCCCATGCCTCGGGCCTGTACGCCATGCTTGACGGTCTGCCGCTGACCGGCCCTGGCGGCACGCCCTATGAACTGCTGGAGCCGCTGTGGCTTGACCATGTCGAGGTGCTGCGCGGCGCCAACGGATTCGACCGCGGCGCCCTGGCCCTGGGCGGGGCCATCGATTACGTCAGCCACACCGGCTACAACGCACCCAAGCTCCAGGTGCGCTACGCGACGGGCAGCCACGGCTATCAGCAGCGCCAGGTCAGTTCCGGGCAGGTGCTGGGCGACTTCGACTACTACATGGCCCTGACCGATGCACGCGCGGACGGCTATCAGGATCACACCGCCAGTGACAGCCAGGGCGTCATCGCCAACTTCGGCTATCGCTTCAACCCGAACCTGGAAACGCGCTTCTACCTGCGCTATCGCCAGACCGACAACGACCTCGCCGGCCGGGTCACCAAGCACTCCATCGAGCACGACCCGCGGGCGGCCAACCCCGCCTACGTGGCGCGCGACGATCGCCGCGAACAGCCGGGCAGCACCTTTATCGGCAACAAGACCACCTACTACATCGACGACGATTCGAGCATCCAGGCCGGCCTTGCCTACCATGACTACCCCATGGACCTGCGCGAGGGTCCCAACCGCCTGAAAGTGGCGTACACCGATGTCAGCGGCACCTTCGACTACAAGCGTCGCGACACCCTCTGGGGCCTGCAGAGCCAAAGCACCCTGGGCCTGCGCGTGACCAAGCACCTGCCCAACGCCGGTGCCAGTGAGGAAGTACGCATCCCCAGCGGCAACACTGCCGGTTATGCGCCGGGCACGGCCATGCGCAACTTCACCTACCAGGGTTCGGACAGCGTCCTGCACGTGGGCAATGACCTGGAAATCGCCGACGACCTGTGGCTGACCACTGGCCTGGCGGCCATCTACACCCGCCGGGAAAGCGCGGTGACTTACCCGCAAGGCGGTGGCAAGACCAGTATGGGCGACTGGGACTACGCCCCGCGCCTGGGCCTGCGCTACCAACTGACACCCGACCTGCAACTGTTCGGCAACCTCAGCCGCTCGGTCGAGGCGCCGCACCCCTGGTCGCTGATCTACAGCTCCAACGTTCGCTTCCCGGCCGGCAGCGGCCCCGCCACCGGCACCCAGCGCGATCCGATCGAACTGCAGAACCAGACCGCGACCACCCTGGAGCTCGGCGGTCGCGGCGACAGCGCGATGGGCCAATGGAGCCTGGCCTGGTACTACGCCCAGGTGCGCCACGAGTTGCTCTCGGTGTTGCCGGACGCCAACGCCAGCACGCCCTACGAGCTCAACGCCAGCCCGACCGTGCACCAGGGCGTGGAAGCCAGCCTGCTGAGCAACCTGTGGTCGGGCGGGGACGGCGGTGCACTGAGCCTGCGCCAGAGCTATACCTTCAGCGACTTCCACTACCGCGACGACGAACGCTTCGGCGACAACCGCCTGCCGGGACTGCCGATGCACTACTACCAGGGCGAACTGCGCTACGACTGGCCCCAGGGCTTCTTCGCCGCGCTCAACACACAATGGGTGTCCAAGGTGGCGGTCGATTACGCCAACAGCTACTACGCCGATCCCTACGCGCTGTTTGGCGCGACCCTGGGCTACAACGCGCCCAAGGGTGACTGGCAGACGTGGGTGGACATGCGCAACCTCACCGACAAGCACTACGCCGCCACCGTCACGCCGGGCTACGACGACAAGGGGCTGGATGCGGCGCGGTCGACTCCCGGTGAGGGCATGGCGGTGTATGTCGGGGTGTCGTGGAGCCTGCTGTGAGGCCGATGTTCAACACAAATCACTGTAGGAGCTGGCTTGCCAGCGAAGAGGCCCGAAAGGCCAACGCAATATTCGAGGCCGCCTTCGCCGGCAAGCCGGGCTCCTACAGGTCCGCGGTGCCCACGCCTCCACGCCCAACACAAACCATTGTAGGAGCTGGCTTGCCAGCGAAGAGGCCCAAAAGATCACCGCAACATTCAAGGCCGCCATCGCCGGCAAGCCGGCTCCTACAGGTCCGCGGCGAACACGCCTCCACGCCCAACACAAAACATTGTAATTGGATGGACTCGCCCCAGCCGAGGCGTCAATGCGCCACGGTGGCAGTCTAAACAGCCAACGACAGCGAGGGCGAGTCCATGAAAAAGCATAGTTCGATTGATCAATCCCTGTCTTCTACCGATTTGTCGGCCTGCACAACCTTGGCGGTCGATCTGGCCAAGCAGGTTTTTCAGGTCGCCGGTGAAGATGTTCTCGGCCAGGTGCGCTTCGAGCAACGGATCAAGTCGCGCGAGGCGTTCTATGAGTTTCTCCAAAAGTTGCCGCCTCATGTTGTGGTTTTGATGGAGACCGGTCCGGGTGCTCAAGCCTGGGCCCGGCAACTGCAAGACCAAGGTAATTCGGCGCGAATTCTTCCAGCCGGTTTGGTGGCCAAACATCGCAGCGGGCCAAAAAATGATCGCAACGATGCGTTGGCGATTCTGCGGGCTGGTCGCGATGAAAAAATCTGCGCAGTACCGGTCAAAAGCGTCGCGGCGCTGGCCATGCAGGCGTTGCATCGCGCCCGTCAGGGCTATGTGCGTCGGCGCACGGCCGTCAGTAATCAGATGCGCGGCCTGCTGCTCGAGCACGGTGTCGCCTTGGCGCAAGGCGATGTTGCGATCAGCCAGAAAATTCCGCGGGTGCTGGAAGATGCTACCCAGCCGGTGCCGGCCCTGCTGCGTGAACTGATCGACGAACTGCTGGCCGAGTGGCGCCATTTGGGCGAGCGCATCAGCGTACTGACGGGACGCCTGGAAGTGGCCGCCAACGCCGACATGACGGCGAAGCGACTGATGACTGTGCGCGGCATCGGCCCAGTCACAGCCACGGCCCTGGTGGCCAAGGAAACCAAGCCTGAGCGATTTCCCAATGCCCGCAAGTTTGCCGCGTACTTTGGCATGGTGCCTGACCAGCACAGCAGCGGGGAAAAGATCCGGCTGGGGGACATGACCAAGCGAGGTGATGCTTATTTACGCAGCCTGATGATCCAAGGAGCCCACGCGGTGCTGCAACAACTACGACCTGATTCCCAGCAACCCGATGACCGCCGCTTGTTGCACTGGATGAGCCGGTTGGGTCGTAAGGAAGCTGCGATCAGGCTAGCCAACCGCAACCTGCGAATCGTCTGGGTGCTTCTACAGAATGACCAGACTTATCGTCGCCACGCCGGAGATGGCCAGCAGGCAACGATGAGCCACTGAGCGACAGAGTTCTGCCACCGAGGTACCAACTGTCCGACCCTTTGCTGAAAAAAATTGACCCCAGGTAAGACCGGCGTGGATTGATGCCTAAGCTCCTACTGGCCTTCGAGGCCTGAATGTAATCGGCATACCACGAGCTTTTCCAATTTTGGCCAGAAGCCGAAGACGGCTTCCACGAATAGGCCTTATACATAGATGCAACGGGGCGACGGTTTTTTAAAAGCGGGTAGACAGTGGGGGCGAGTCCATACATAGGAGCTGGCTTGCCAGCGAAGAGGCCCAAAAGATCACCGCACTATTCAAGGCCGCCATCGCCGGCAAGCCGGCTCCTACAGGTCCGCGGCGAACACGCCTCCACGCCCAACACAAACCATTGTAGGAGCTGGCTTGCCAGCGATGAGGCCCGAAAGGTCAACGCAATGTTCGAAGACGCCTTCGCCGGCAAGCCGGCTCCTACAGGTCCGCGGCGAACACGCCTCCACGCCCAACACAAAACATTGTAGGAGCTGGCTTGCCAGCGATGAGGCCCGAAAGGTCAACGCAATGTTCGAAGACGCCTTCGCCGGCAAGCCGGCTCCTACAGGTTCGCGGTGAACGCGCGCGGAGTTACGAGGTTCTCGCCCCCGGGTTCTGCCAGAACGCGGGATCGGCGCTCTTGAGTCGCTCTACCGCATTATTGATGTGGTTGAGCGCAGCATGGCGTGCGCCTTCGGGGTCGCGGGCGGCGATGGCTGCGTAGACGGCAAAGTGTTCGACCCGCACCGTCTTGGCGAGGTCGCGGCGGCGTTCCTCGTTGGAACGGGTGATGCGAATCGCCTCCTTGATGTACTGCGCGATGAATTCGTGCAGTGACGGGTACAGAGGATTGCCCGTTGCCCTGGAAATGGAGTGATGGAAGCCCAGGTCTTCCTCGACGCCATCGCGCCCCGCCTGCTCGGCGGCATCGATGGCCTTCAGCGCCTGGTGGATGGCCTCCAGCTGCGCCGGCGAATGCCGCTGTGCCGCCAGGGCCGCCGCCTCCCCTTCGATACCGCGGCGCAGCTCGGTGACCCGCAATACCGCCTCGATCGACCCGCTGACATCCAGGTCGATGGTAAACGCCTTGATGTGCGCGCCTTCGCTGACGACAGTGCCGCTGCCCTGGCGGACCTCGACCAGACCGGCAGACTTGAGGCGCGAGATCGCCTCGCGGATGACCGTCCTGCTGACCCCGAAACGCTCCGACAGCACGGGTTCCGTGGGCAGGCGAGCGCCCGGCAGCACTTCGCCGTTGGCGATATAGGCCTTCAGGGCCGCCGTCACCTGATCGGACAGCGTGCCCTTGGCGGAGTCCTTCAGAACGGCCAGCGCCTCGGCGGAACAGGGGGATTTATCAGGAGTGGGCATGGGCATCTCTGGGCTCAAATCGGTGAACGGTACTGCATTTTAGACCCGTCGTCCTCCCTGACTTATGCGCCTTGAATTCGTATGACGTATTATGATAAAAAACCGACCTTCATGTTACTCCGATAAAAAAACGTCACCCACTACAAAAATAAGGATGGGGGAAACACATGACTGAATCAGTGATTCAAACCGGTGCCATCGCGCCCGCCGATCGCTTCGAGGACCTGGCGTATCGCAAGGTCGCGTGGCGAATCCTGCCGTTGTTGTTGCTGTGCTACCTCGTCGCCTATCTGGACCGGGTGAACGTGGGTTTCGCCAAATTGCAGATGTCCGACGATCTGCAATTTTCCGAGGCCGTCTATGGCCTGGGCGCAGGGATCTTCTTCATTGCCTACTTCCTCGTGGAAATTCCCAGCAACCTGATCCTGCATCGGGTCGGCGCGCGGTTGTGGATCGCGCGCATCATGATCACCTGGGGCATCATCTCCTCGGCCATGGCCCTGGTCAGCACGCCGATGTCCTTCTACATCATGCGCTTCCTGCTGGGCATCGCCGAGGCCGGGTTCTACCCGGGTGTCATCCTCTATCTGTCCTACTGGTTCCCGACCCATCGCCGCGGCAAGATGTATGCCCTGTTCGCCACGGCAGTGCCGCTGTCCGGGCTGATTGGTGCGCCCCTGTCCGGCTGGATCATGAGCGCCTTCAACGGTGACCATGGGTTTGCCGGCTGGCAATGGCTGTTCTTCCTCGAAGGGCTGCCTTCGATCGCCGTCGGCATCCTGGTGATCTTCTGCCTCAGCGACCGGATCTCCAAAGCGAGCTGGCTGACCAGCGAAGAGAAACACCTGCTGCAGACCCGCATCGACGCAGAAACCGCAGGCCATCAAACCCACAGCCTGAAAGAGGTGTTCCTGCAGCCGCGCATCTGGCTGCTGACGGCCATCTATTTCTGCATGATCGCCGGCTTCTACACCGTCGGTTTCTGGCTGCCGACGCTGATCCGCCAGGCCGGTGTCAGCGATGTATTGCAGGTCGGCATGCTCACCGCCATCCCTTATGCCGCCGCGGCCATGACCATGATCCTGGTGTCGCGCAGCGCCGACCGGTTGCGCGAGCGTCGCTGGCACCTGGCGCTGACCGCGGTGCTGGGCGGCATCGGCCTGTTCATCTCCGCCACCTGGAGCGACAACTTCACGATTTCCATGATCGGCCTGACCCTCGGTTCCATGGGGGCGATGAGCACCCTGCCGCTGTTCTGGAGCCTGCCGACTGCCTTCCTCGGCGGCACCGCTGCGGCCGCCGGCATTGCCCTGATCAACTCCTGGGGCAACCTGGCGGGCTTCGTCTCGCCGTACCTGATGGGTTTCCTCAAGGACACCACCCACAGCACCACGATCGGCATGTATGTGATGGCAAGCGCGCTGTTCCTCGGTGCCCTGCTGGTCTTCAGAATTCCCGGAAAGCTCGTCAACCGTTGACGTATGGAGTAACTCATGAAAATTCTCGTGACCGGTGCAGCCGGCTTCCTTGGCCGCCGTCTGATCCAGGCCCTGCTGTCCCGTGGCTCGCTCACCGACCGCGCAGGCCAGTCTCAACCGATCAGGCAAATCGTCGCCTTCGACATGGTCGCGCTCGAAGGCATCGATGATCCGCGGGTAAAGGTGGTGTGTGGCGATATCGCCGACCCTGAAGTGCTGGACAGCCTGATCGATGCCGGCACCGACAGCATCTTCCATCTGGCTGCGGTGGTTTCCAGCCAGGCGGAGGCCGATTTCGAACTGGGCATGCGCATCAATTTCACCGCGACCCAGAGCATGCTCGAACGCATTCGCCTGCTCGGCACCTGCCCGAAATGGGTGATGACCAGCTCCGTCGCGGTGTTCGGCGGGCAATTGCCGGAACAGGTGCGTGACGATCAGGTCTGGGCTCCGCAGAGTTCCTATGGCACGCAAAAAGCCATGAACGACCTGCTGCTCGCTGACTACAGCCGCCGCGGTTTCGTCGACGGCCGCAGCCTGCGCATGCCGACCATCGTGGTGCGCCCGGGCAAACCCAACCTGGCCGCTTCGAGCTTCGCCAGCGGGATCATCCGCGAACCGCTCAACGGCCAGCCCAGCGTGTGTCCGGTAGCCCTCGATACGCGGCTCTGGCTGATGTCGCCAAGGCTGGCGATTGAAAACCTGATCCATGGTCATGAGCTATCCGGCGCGCAATTGACCGAGGGCCGGGTGATCAACATGCCGGGCCTGTCGATTACCGTCGAACGGATGATCGATGCCCTGCGCCAGATCGCGGGTGCGCAAGTGGCCGCGCGGATTCGCCTGGAGCGCAATCCGGCGATCGAGCGCATCGTCGGTTCATGGCCAGGGTCGTTCTGCGCCACCTACTCCCGGGACCTGGGGTTCAAGGCGGATGAGGCGTTCAGCGCCATGATCCAGCAGTTCATCACTGAATATCTGCCCGGCTAAACCGATGGAGGAGCCCGACATGTTGAATGCCCCTGCCCGCCCCCTGCTGGGCTGCATCGCGGACGATTTCACCGGTGCTACGGACCTTGCCAACATGCTGGTGCGCGGCGGCATGCGCACCGTGCAAAGCATCGGCATCCCCACTGCCGAGGTCGCCGGCCAACTCGATGCCGACGCGATCGTCATCGCCCTGAAGTCCCGGACCGTGCCGGCCGCCGATGCCGTAAAGGAGTCGCTCGAAGCACTGCGCTGGTTGCGTGAGCGTGGCTGCGAACAGATTTTCTTCAAGTACTGCTCGACCTTCGACTCGACCGCCGCCGGCAACATCGGCCCGGTCAGCGAAGCCCTGCTGGAGGCACTGGACAGCGATTTCACCCTCGCCTGCCCGGCCTTCCCGGAAAACGGCCGCACGGTGTTTCGCGGGCATTTGTTCGTCCAGGACCAGTTGCTCAGCGAGTCGGGCATGCAGCATCACCCGCTGACCCCGATGACTGACGCGAACCTGGTTCGGGTCCTGCAATCGCAGAGCCAAGGCAAGGTCGGCCTGCTGCGTTATGACAGCGTGACCCAGGGCGTCGAGCGCATTCGCGCCCGCATGACGCAGCTGCGCGCCGAGGGTGTGCGCCTGGCGGTTGCCGATGCCGTGTCCGATGCTGACCTGCATCGGCTGGGCGAAGCCTGCGCCGGTCTGGCGCTGCTGACGGGAGGCTCAGGCCTGGCACTGGGCTTGCCGGATAATTTCCGCCGTGCCGGTAAACTGCGCGACCTGGATGCCGCCCGGGTACCTGCGGTCGAAGGCGGCGAAGTGGTGCTCGCGGGCAGCGCTTCGCAAGCCACCAATGGGCAAGTGGCGACCTGGCTGCAGGCAGGTCGCCCGGCCTTTCGTATCGATCCGCTGGCGTTGGCGGCGGGACAGCCAGTCATCGAGCAGGCAATAGCCTTCGCTGCTGATCATGCCGAACCGGTGTTGATCTACGCCACCAGTTCCCCGGATGAGGTCAAGGCCGTACAACGTGAGCTGGGTACCGAGCGCGCGGGAAACATGGTCGAGCAGGCCATGGGCCGAATCGCCAGCGGGCTGCACCAGGCCGGGGTCCGGCGCTTTGTGGTCGCCGGCGGAGAAACGTCCGGGGCGGTGGTGCAAGCCCTGGATATCCAGCTATTGCAGATCGGTGCGCAAATTGACCCGGGCGTGCCCGCCTGTGTCAGCACGCCTGGGGAACCCATGGCCCTGGCGCTCAAGTCCGGCAACTTCGGTGGCCCGGACTTCTTCGCCAAGGCGCTCAAGCACCTGGCGGGAGTTCCAGCATGAACAATGAAAACGCCCTGCGCGAAGAAATCTGTGACGTCGGCGGCCTGCTATACAGCCGCGGCTACACGGTCGGCAGTGCCGGCAACATCAGCGCCCGCCTCGACGATGGCTGGCTGATCACGCCCACGGACGCTTGCCTCGGCCGTCTGGACCCGGCGGCGATATCCAAGGTCAACCTGGCGGGGGAATGGGTCAGCGGCGACAAACCGTCAAAGACCCTGGCCTTGCACCGTGAGGTCTATGATCGCAACCCGGGGGTCGGCGGCGTGGTCCACACCCACTCGACGCACCTGGTGGCGTTGACGCTGGCCGGGGTCTGGCAGCAGGATGACATCCTGCCGCCGCTGACCCCCTACCAGGTGATGAAGGTCGGGCACATCCCGTTGATAGCCTATGAGCGCCCCGGCTCGCCGAAGGTGGCCGAGCGTGTCGCACAATTGGCCAACAGCGTGCGCGGGGTCATGCTCGAGCGGCTGGGTCCGGTGGTGTGGGAAAGCTCGGTGTCGAGGGCGAGCTACGCCCTGGAAGAGCTGGAAGAAACCGCGCGCCTGTGGCTGATGAGCAACCCCAAACCGGCTCCGCTCGACCAGGCGGCACTGGACGAGTTGCGCGAAGTTTTTGGCGTGCAGTGGTAACACCTTGGCCTTAGGCTGTTCAATTGTAGGAGCGAGCTTGCTCGCGAAAAACCTGAGAGCCCTGCGGCGTGTCAGGTTTTTCGCGTTATCGTTGGCCTCCATCGCGCGCAAGCTTGCTCCTACAAAAGCCTTACGCTTTTATTTTTGATTTCAGGAGTACCCATGCCTCGTTTCGCTGCCAACCTCAGCATGCTCTACCCGGAACACGATTTCCTCGACCGCTTCGCCGCGGCCGCCGCCGACGGTTTCCAGGCGGTGGAATACATGTTCCCCTACGACTACAGCGCGCAACAATTGAAACAGCGGCTCGATGACAACGGCCTGGTCCAGGCCCTGTTCAACGCGCCGCCGGGCAATATGGCGGCGGGCGAAAAAGGCACCGTGTCCTTGTCTGGCCGTGAAGCGGAGTTTCGCGCCGGTTTCGACCAGGCCCTGGAGTATGCCGCGATCCTCGGCAATGACCGCATCCACGTCATGGCCGGCCTGCTGACGAGCGAAGCCGACCGTGCCCGACACCAGGAGACCTACCTGGAAAACCTCAGCCACGCCGCAACAGAAGCCGCCAAAGTCGGCGTCACGGTATTGCTCGAGCCGATAAACACCCGCGACATTCCGGGCTTCTTCCTCAACCACCAGCATCAGGCACAGGCGATCTGCAAAGCGGTCGGCAAGGCCAATCTCAAGGTCCAGTTCGACATCTACCATTGTCAGATCGTCGAGGGTGACGTGGCGACGAAGCTGCGTCGGGATTTCGCCGGCATCGGTCATATCCAGATCGCGGGCGTGCCGGATCGCCACGAGCCGGACCTGCACAACGAGTTGAACTATCCCTACCTGTTCAATCTGATTGATGAACTGGGCTACAGCGGATGGGTGGGTTGCGAGTACCGGCCACGCGGCAACACCAGCGAAGGTCTGCAATGGCTGCGTGATTGGCAGGCCCGCTGAGTCATTGATGGGCAGCAGGATCTGCGAAAAACCGGCCCGAGCATTTACAATCACGCCTTTCACCGCAGATCAGAAAGGTTCTCCAGGTTATGGCGCTCGACCCTCCCACGATGTTGACTCTCTCGATCGCCCTCGCAGCGGCTGCCGCGCTGTACCTGGCAATCGAATGGCGCAGCATTCGCGAGCCCTCGCTGCTGTTCTGGAGCGCGGGTTTCGCCACGATCACCCTGGGCTCGACGCTCGCCTTGCTGCGCAGCTCCGGGCTGTTGCTGGTCGGCATCTGGTTCGCCAACGGCCTGCTGGTGGTGGCCCACTGGTGTTTCCTGCTGGGTGTCGCACGCTTCACGCAGACGCGCCTGTCCCGTGCCTGGTACCTGATCTTCGTTGCCTGGATGGCCTTGCTGTTGTTACCGGACGAGCCGTCGTGGTCCAAGGTCATGCTGCTGGCCAATTCGCTGCTGGTGGCGGTGACGACACTCAGGGCCAGTTTCCTCCTGCGTCCCCATGGCAAGTCGTTGAGCGTGGGCGCGGTGCAACTGCGCTATGTGCTGCTGGTGCATGGGCTGTTCTATCTGGCCAAGTCGATCACCGCCATCGTTCCCGGGACGCTGATCGATCTTGCCGCCTTTCGTGGCGAGATCATTCAGATATCCCTGGTCGAGGGCGCGATGGCGATCATGCTGATCGCCTTGTCCATGACCGGCACCGAACGCTACCGGCGCGAGAAACACATCGCCCGGCTGGCCGCCCGTGATCCGTTGACCGCCCTGTACAACCGCCGCGCCCTCGAAGTGCGGGCAACGCGTCTGCTCGATGACGTCTCGCCAGCGCGCCCCGGTGCCTTGTTGCTGATCGACATCGACAACTTCAAACAGGTCAACGATCTCTACGGCCATACCGCTGGCGACCGCCTGCTGGTCACGCTGAGCGAGATGATCCGCTCAATCCTGCCCGAAGGCGCACTGGCGGCGCGACTCGGTGGTGACGAGTTCGTGATCCTGCTGCGCAACGCCTCGAATGAGCAAATCGTCGGGCTGGGCAGCGCGCTGCGTGAGCAATTTCACCACGCTGCCGCCCAGTCATTCGCCACCCCGGAAGCGGTGACCCTGAGCATCGGCGCCAACCTGTTCGACCATCCGCCCGCCAGTCTGGCGGCATTGATCGAGCAAAGCGATGCGGCGCTCTATCAATCCAAGCGTGGCGGACGCGACAGCATGCGCCTGGTCGATCAGACCGCTTCTGGTTGAGGCCTGCACGAAAGGCCCCCGCAGTATCTTTTGGTGGGAAACGCTCACGCTAAAGTGCAAGCCCGCTATACGCCCGTATGGTATCGAGGGCGGTGTGTGGCGTTGCACACTGATTGCCCGATTGATCCTGGCAATAGGTGAACGACCATGACAACGCATCTGGACTACCCCACCCCAACGGCTGGTACACAGCAGAAAAGCAGCGGCCAGCCGGCGTCAGAATCGAGCTTGCCCGGCACCCCGTACTCCGGTGGATCGGGGTCGCAGGAACTGGTGCCTTCGCGCTATGCGCTGCGGGTCGGCGAGATCGACGTGCTGGTGATCAGCGATGGGGTGCTGCCGCTGCCGACCGCGACGATGTCCACCAATGCCGACCCGGCCGCCCGCGCGGCCTGGTTCAAGGAGATGTTCCTGGGGCCGGACGCGTTCGATTGGGCGTTGAACGTACTGGTGGTGCGCAGTGGCGAGCAGACCATTCTCGTCGACGCAGGACTGGGTGGACAGTTCCCGGGCTTTCCACGGGCCGGGCAGTTCCCCAAGCGACTGGAGGCCGCGGGTATCGAGCTTTCGGCGGTAACCGACGTGGTGATTACCCACATGCACATGGACCATATCGGCGGGTTGCTGGTCGATGAGGTGAAGAACAAGTTGCGGCCAGACGTGCGCATCCACGTTGCGGCTATCGAGGTTGCGTTCTGGGAGTCGCCGGATTTCACCCACACCGACATGCCTTCACCGGTACCGGACGTCCTGCGGGCAACCGCCAATCAGTTCATAAACGCTTACCGCAGCAATGTGCGGACATTCGAAGACGAGTACGAGGTGGCACCGGGCGTGGTGGTCAAGCTCACCGGCGGCCACACCCCGGGTCACAGCGTGGTCTACGTGACGTCCGGCGGCGAGCGGTTAACGTTCGCCGGCGACGCCCTGTTCCCGGTCGCCTTCGAGCATCCCGACTGGCACAACGGTTTTGAACACGACCCTGAGGAGTCGGTTCGCGTTCGGGTGCGACTCATGCGAGAGGCGGCGGCGAGCGGTGAGCTTTTTGTCGCCACGCACCTGCCGTTCCCCTCCGTTGGCCGGGTGGCCGTCAATGGGGACGCCTTTCGCTGGGTCGCGGCTTTCTGGGACTACTGACATACCCGCTGGCGCGGGTTGTCGTGGACCCCTGTAGGAGCAGCCGGTCGACGCTCGATTGCTCGCGAAAAACCCGAGAGCACCGCGGAGCGTCAGGTTTTCCGCGTCATCGTTAACGACCATCGCGAGCAATCGAGCGTCGACCGGCTGCTCCTACAGGGATCGCGGTCAATTGCGGTTCAATCGTACGCAGGGGTCGTCGCTTACCTCATCGACTTGAATCCGGCCCGCACTTCGCCTGAGAAAACCTCCGGCTGTTCCCACGCAGCGAAGTGCCCGCCTTTTGGCACTTCGTTGTAGTGCACGAGCTTGGGATAGGCCTGCTGCGACCAGCTCTTCGGCGCCGCATACAGTTCATCGGGAAACACGCTGACCGCCACCGGGATGTTGACGCCCTTGACCGCGAAGAAGGTCGACCGGTTTTCCCAGTACAACCGGGCGGAGGAAATGGCTGTGTTGGTCAGCCAGAACAGCGTGATGTTGTCGAGGACGTCATCGAGGGTCAGCCCCTCCGCTTGCCCGTCAATGGAGCGGGCGATCATCGCTTGGCTTTTAGGATCGTGATCGAGCATGAAGGCCGCCAGGCCGACGGGTGAATCCGAGAGACCTGTCAGCGACTGCGGCCTGTCGCCCATCATGATCGCGTAGCCGATGTGCTTATAGGTGAAGGCGAGTTGATCCGCCGCGCGCTTCTCCTCCACGGAAAGACCAGCCGGCACCGGTTCGCCGCGAAACAGCGCCGCATCGAGTTCAGGCGGGATAACCCCGGGCATGTTCGAGTGAATGCCGATCAAGCCGGCGGGCGCCTTGACCGCCATCAGGTCAACGACGATCGAACCCCAGTCACCGCCTTGTGCCCCGTAGCGGGTGTAGCCTAGACGCTGCATCAGCTCGATGTAGGCATCGGCAATACGCTCGGGATTCCAGCCGGCCTCGGTCGGTTTCTGCGAGAAACCGTAACCAGGCATCGATGGAATCACCAGGCTGAACGCATCGTCGGCACTGCCACCGTGCGCCGTCGGATCGGTGAGTGGCCCGATGACTTTCATCAACTCGATCACCGAGCCGGGCCAGCCGTGCGCCATCAGCAGTGGCAAGGCGTTCTCGTGTTTCGAGCGGACATGGATGAAATGGATATCCAGGCCATCGATATGGGTGATGAAGTTTGGTACCGCGTTTATTTTCGATTCGATGACGCGCCAGTCATACCGGGTTGCCCAGTGGCTGGCCAGTTTCTGGATCGTCGCCAGTTGAACGCCTTGGGAGGCGTCATCGACTGTTTCCTTGTCCGGCCAGCGGGTGGCTGTAATGCGTCTGCGCAACTCCGCAAGATCGGCTTCCTCGGCGTAAAAATGAAACGGACGGATTTCTGTTTTTATTGAAGTGTTGCTCATAGCGTCAAGATTCCTGGGCGCG
Organism: Pseudomonas sp. PLMAX; assembly: GCF_046042685.1. NCBI lineage: Bacteria > Pseudomonadati > Pseudomonadota > Gammaproteobacteria > Pseudomonadales > Pseudomonadaceae > Pseudomonas > Pseudomonas sp. PLMAX. The sequence goes on from NZ_CP064949.1 coordinate 4,528,086, forward strand.
AAGTGATTCGCAGAGCCAACTTTTGATTGGCTGCAGTTATTGGATTTATTGAGATTAAGGTTTAATAAAGTCAGCTATCTAACTGACAGAGTTGATTTTATAGGCACGCCAAAGGTGCGAATAGAACGGAAAAAACGATCTCCTTCGCCTTTTCCGCCCACCGCCGCCTGTCGCCAGGGCACCGCATTGGCTTTGACTTCATCCAGTGTTTAGTCGAATATTAATCGCATGCGATTAAATCGATAGCGACAGCTAACCCTTGGAGATTTGGCCATGAATTCCAGCCACAAAATGTTTAGCCCTACCGCTCACGCTTGCCATGGCCACAACGGTAACAACTGGATCACTGCACCTGGCGGTGAGCGTATCCACCTCCGTCCCGGCGGCTGTGCTGCATGAAGCTGGTCCAGCTTCGAGCCTTTTGCTCAGTGGTCGACATGGGCAGCTTGCGTTCGGCGGCACGAGAACTGGATATAGCCCAGAGCACGCTGACAGAGTCGATTCAAAGCCTGGAAAGAGAACTGGGGGCCACCTTGTTGGTACGCTCCAATCAAGGCATCAGCCTGACCCCGGCCGGCAAGGTGCTCCTGACCCGGGCGCGCTCGATCGTCCTCGATTGCGATCGCGCGGTGCAAGATGTGCGACAGTGCAATGGCCTGCACGAAGGCCAGATCGCATTGGGTGTCTCCGCAGAACCCCTGACGGGGTGCCTGATGCCTGTCTTCAGCAGTTTTACCCGCCGCTTTCCCCAGGTGCACCTGCACGTCGCCAGTGGCGCGAGCAGGATGCTGATCGAGATGATTCGCGCTGGCCGACTCGACTTCGTGATGTGCCCTCTTACGCCCAACGTCTGCGACATCGACCTGCACATAGAGCGCCTCTACCACTCCAAAGCCAGCGTCATTGCGCGCAAGGGGCATCCCCTGGCGAATGCGCGCTCGGTGCACGACCTGGTCGATTGCCAATGGGTCAGCGTGCGCCCGGCCGGGGTTGCAGGCAGCGCGGAGAAGCATCTGCTCGAGTTGTTCCGCACCCAGGGCCTGCCACCGCCAAAGATCGCGATCACCACCGAATCGCTCCTGGAAATCCTGCAGATCATCTGCGAGACGGATTACCTGACCATCGAACCCGCCATGCTCGCCGAGATGAAGCTGTTTTCCTCCTCGCTGGTCAGCATCGATATTCGCGAGCCTCTGGAATCCCGTGAGGTGTGCCTGATCAGCCGTCGAGTGTCGCCCTTCACCCAAGTGACCCAGGAACTGACCAGCATGCTGATTTCCTACTCGCGCCTGCGGCACCGGGCCAGAGGTTGAAGCCTGCTTCGGCGCAGAAAGACCAACGGATTGGAAATAACAAGCGTTTGCACCTATTTTTTCAGTTCCTGAGCAAACGATGGCGTTGACGAACCAGGAGCGACCCCCATGCGAATCCTCAAGGCAACTCTCGTGATTCTAATGCTGGGCGCGGGGCTGTTTTCTTATATGGGCACCGCGCAGGCTGAAGGTGATATTGCCAAGGACGTCAGGGATGACGTTCGTGACGTGGACAAGGATGTCGACCGCGACGGCAAGGATATTGATAAGGAAGCCAAGGAGCTGGATAAGGAACGTCACAAGGAAGATCGTCATCTGGACAAAGAAGAGAAAAAGCATCTCTGACGGTCGAACATCGCCGAATGAGGGCATTTCCCGGCTAAAAAAGCTCACTTCATCGCTTTGGCGTAACGCTGGGTCCAAAAAACTTGCGAGTCATCCGCCCTGTTCTACACTGCGAAAGATTCGCAAATACTACTGAGCGCCACAGCGGACGTGGCCTTGCGCACCGAAGGTCGCGATCATGCCCAGAGCTTTCAGCGTCCGTTCCCTTGCACTCTGCGCGAGCGCAGTTTCCCTGGCATTGAGCGGTTGTGCGACCCACCCTTCCGCTGAACCTGCATCCCCTCCTCTGCGGCAGAATCCCGAATTCACCTACGATGCCAGCGGCGTGACCCACGCCACGCTGACCGCGGCCGAGCAGCAGGTCAATGTGGGTAATGAGCGCTACGTCTCCCTGGTGTTCAATGGCGATTACAATTCGCCGCTGATTCGAACGCGCCCCGGCGGCACCATGGCGATCCGCCTGGATAACCGCATGGACGAGATCACCAACCTGCATTTCCACGGCATGCAGGTGTCGCCCCTGGATCTGGGGGACAACATTTTTCGCGTGACCCCGCCTCATCAGGTCGGTGAGTACAACGTCAAGCTGCCGCTCGCACACAGCCCTGGCGCCTATTGGTATCACAGTCATTTTCACGGCGGCTCGCAGCGCCAGGTGTCGGCCGGGATCGCCGGGCCGATCCTGGTCGATGGCATGCTCGATCCGTTTCCCGAGCTCAAGGGCATCAAGGAGCAAGTGCTGGTCCTGCGCAATTTCCAGAAGACCCTGACCGGCAAAGTGGCCAGCGAAATCATCACCAGCGCCCCGTCGATTCGCACCATCAATGGCCAGGAAGTGCCGATCATCGACATCAAGCCGGGGGAAACGCAGCTCTGGCATTTCATCAACATTGCCGCCAACCAGTACTTCCGCATTCGCATCAACGGTCAGTCGATGCAGGTGCTGTCGCGCGACGGCAATACCGTTACGCGCCGGGTCGACACCGACCAGGTGCTGATCGGGCCGTCGGCGCGTTTCAGTGTGCTGGTGGTCGGGCCACCGGCCGGTTCCTACGAAGTCGAAACGGGTTCCGGCAACACCGGCCCGGCAGGTGACGATTACCCGGCGGCCAGACTCGCCGTGCTGCGTTCCAGCGGCGAGCGGGTCGCGACCCGACAGATCACCAGCGCCTATCCAACCGCCGAAGACTTCAGCAAGATCGCGGTGAACAAGACTCGTCAGTTCGCCTTCCAGGACTCGGACACCGACCCCAACGCATTCCTGATCAATGGCACGCGCTTCGAGCTGGACCGGGTCAACACCACGGTCAAGCTCGGTGATGTCGAAGAATGGCGGCTGTTCAATCCGTCCCAGGAACTGCACCAGTTTCATATCCACCAGGTGGACTTCCAGGTCACCGAGATCAATGGCAAACCGGTGCAATTCAGCGGCTATCGGGACAACGTGTTCATCCCCGCCACCGGTTCGATCACCGTACGAATCCCTTTTCGCGATCCGGTGATCCTCGGCAAGTTCGTCTACCACTGCCACATCCTCGAACACGAGGACGGCGGCATGATGCAGGCGATCCAGGTGGTCAAGCCCGAGGATTACGAGCAGGCGGTCAAGCTCGAACCCCTGGGCGGCCTGTACGGTGAAAACAACCAGTTGTGCTCCTACCTGCGCAACACCGGACAGGACCCGAAAGCGTCCAGCCCGCTCATCAAGTAAAGGGGGGGCGCCATGAGCAACTATCGCTTGGCTGTGTTGTTGCTGGGATCGGTGTGCGGTGTCGAGACGACGCTGGCCGATGACGGGCAGTACCCCAATGTCGGCATGGATTACGATGCGACCTTTCAGTATGACCACGTGCATGCCGACGTGCCCCAGGGTGGCAATCGCAACAGCACGGACGCCTACCCGGACATCAACAGCACCTTCTACTTCCGCTTCACCCATGATCAGCAGATCCAGCTGTCCACCGAGATCAATCCCGTCGACGGGCCGGAACCGGGGCAAAAGCGTTTTTTCGAAGGCGTGGGCCTGGTGATCAACGACCTCAATTATTACCAGAACAACGCCAACTCGGCTTTTTCGGTCGGCAAATACCACGTGCCGTTCGGGCGCGCGCAGGACCAGGCGCCCGGCCTCTATACCGAGGATTTCGTCAGTACCTATGATCTGGACGGCATGCTCGGCGGCACTGTGGCGTATCGGTTTTTCGATCAGCAACTGGGCATGATCGAGCCGAACCTGAGTCTCTATACCGCGGATAATTCATTCCTCGGCCGGCCGTATCTGCGCCATGGCGAGAAGCTGCAGCGCAGCGACGGCGGCCCGTCGAATACCGGCAAACTCGATTCCTACGCCGTGACGGTGAACTGGATAGCGATTCCGGCGGTGCCTTATCTGGAAATGCAGGCGGGCTACATGTTCAACAAACAGGCCGAGGATCAGACGCAGCCAGATCCACCTGGCGAAGACGATGAGACCATCAAGATCGCCTCTGCCCGCTACATCTGGGCCTATGAACCGAGTACTGATCTGGAGCCGACGCTGGCCGGACGTTACTTCGATATCGTGCCCTTCATCGAGTTTGCCGATGTCGACAACGAAGACGGCATTCAAGGCAACGATACCCGCTACCTGACCACCTCGCTGACTTTCGATTTCGGCGACTGGGCCCTGGGCGCGACCCGCACCGACAAGCATCGCGAATCGACAGGAGGCGCGGATCGCCAGGATTACCTCAACGAGCTGAGCCTGACCTACAACATCACCGGGCAGATCAAGCTCGGCCTCTCGGCTGGCACCCAGAAAGAAGACGGTCAGATGTCGGAACTCGTCGGGCTGGCGCTGACCTATTCCGGAGGATATTGATCGATGAAGTGGCTAGCGACACTGCTATTGATGGGGTTGGCAGCCATTACGACCGCAGCGACGCGTACCGATATCGGCGGGCCGTTCCAGCTGACCAATCAGAATGGCCAGCGGGTCAACGAGCGCAGTTTCGGCGAGCCGGTGTTGCTCTACTTCGGCTTCATGACCTGCCCGGCCATCTGCCCCACTGACCTGGCGAAAATGGCCCGCATCAGCCGCCAACTGCAACAACAGCAAGGCATCAGGGTGCGGCCAGTCTTCGTCACCATCGACCCGGAGCGCGACACCCCCGGTAAACTCAAGGCCTACGTGAAATACTTCGCCAGTGATTTCGTCGGCTTGACCGGCTCGGTGCAAGAGATCGCCCACATCACCGATGTCTACCACGTGTACTACAAGAAAGTGCCGACCGGCGATAAACCGGACCAGTACATGATGGACCACTCGACCCTCCTGTTCTTACTCGACAGCCAGGGCCGCTACCTCAAGCACTTCGGGCGAGGGCTGGACGAGCAGGAAATAGAGAAACAGGTGGTCACTGCGCTGGCTGAGCATTAGTGCCGGGAAAAACCGAAAGGACAAATCGGCATTCGGCTCCCGGTTCTTCGTTGCCGTAAGGTTGTTCAGGCACGAATCCGCAGCGTTCCAGCACTTTTCTCGAGCCCACATTTTCCTTGAACACATAAGCTATCAGTTGCATCAGTTGCCAACGGCGCTGTGCCTGCTCGATCAGATGTCGGACCGCCTGTGTCGCCAGGCCCTGGCCGCAAGCGTCGCGATCGATTCGATAGCCCACCTCCGCAGACCCCGTCGCTGGGTCGATGCTTTTCAGGTTGGCTCGACCCACTATTTTTTCATTGCAGTCTTCGATGACAAACGGATGCCAGGCGCCGATGGCGAAACCGGATAAGTAGCCTTGAATATGCTCGGCGACGCCCTGCAATGAGTAAAAAGAAGGGTCGCGGGCATCGATATGGGATTCGAACCACTCACGGTTGCGGACTTCGAATGCGAGCAACGCTTCGGTGTCGGTGCTTTTCAGCTCGCGAATCTTGAATGTCTTCATTCATCAACTCTCCTGTGTTCAGGCCGAAGCGTGGCCGTCAGGTGCCGTAATGCCCGACGGAAGAGCGGATGACAATCGGCAATCGGCAACTCATCAAGCGGGGCCCAGAAAAAGCTGAAGGCGTGGCCATGGTCATCGCGCGTTTGATGGGTCCATTGTTCGGGCAGCGGCGCCTGTGCGTGGCACAGATGAAACGACCATACCTGCTCGAGATGCTCGGCGTTCCAGCAACCCAGGTCACGGACAACCGAGGCGTCGTCTATTCCAGACTCCTCGCTCAACTCACGAAGAGCGGCCTCGGCGGGTGTTTCTCCTGGCTCGATTGTGCCCTTGACCAATTGCACGCCTGCCAGGGGATGGCGGAACAGAAGGATGCGGGGGCCAGCATTGCTGGAGAGAATGACGGGGCAAGCCTTGTTTGGCGACATGGCGATCTCCTTATCGACGATGAAGCCAACATCATACGGTCAGTTCACCTTGCGATGCGATGGTGGCCGTTACACCGCTATCGCCGGCAAGCCAGCTCCTACAGGATTTGTGGGGCCATGATGAATGTGTGGCATTGCGCGCATCTGTAGGAGCCGGCTTGCTGGCGATGCGATGGTGGCCGTTACACCGCTATCGCCGGCAAGCCAGCTCCTACAGGATTTGTGGGACCACGATGAATGTGTGGCATTGCGCGCATCTGTAGGAGCCGGCTTGCTGGCGATGCGATGGTGGCCGTTACACCGCTATCGCCGGCAAGCCAGCTCCTACAGGATTTGTGGGGCCATGATGAATGTGTGGCATTGCGCGCATCTGTAGGAGCCGGCTTGCTGGCGATGCGATGGTGGCCGTTACACCGCCATCGCCGGCAAGCCAGCTCCTACAGGATTTGTGGGGCCATGATGAATGTGTGGCATTGCGCGCATCTGTAGGAGCCGGCTTGCTGGCGATGCGATGGTGGCCGTTACACCGCTATCGCCGGCAAGCCAGCTCCTACAGGATTTGTGGGGCCATGATGAATGTGTGGCATTGCGCGCATCTGTAGGAGCCGGCTTGCTGGCGATGCGATGGTGGCCGTTACACCGCCATCGCCGGCAAGCCAGCTCCTACAGGATTTGTGGGGCCATGATGAATGTGTGGCATTGCGCGCATCTGTAGGAGCCGGCTTGCTGGCGATGCGATGGTGGCCGTTACACCGCTATCGCCGGCAAGCCAGCTCCTACAGGATTTGTGGGGCCATGATGAATGTGTGGCATTGCGCGCATCTGTAGGAGCCGGCTTGCTGGCGATGCGATGGTGGCCGTTACACCGCCATCGCCGGCAAGCCAGCTCCTACAGGATTTGTGGGGCCATGATGAATGTGTGGCATTGCGCGCATCTGTAGGAGCCGGCTTGCTGGCGATGCGATGGTGGCCGTTACACCGCTATCGCCGGCAAGCCAGCTCCTACAGGATTTGTGGGGCCATGATGAATGTGTAGCGTTACGCGCATCTGTAGGAGCCGGCTTGCTGGCGATGCGATGGTGGCCGTTACACCGCCATCGCCGGCAAGCCAGCTCCTACAGGATTTGTGGGGCCATGATGAATGTGTGGCATTGCGCGCATCTGTAGGAGCCGGCTTGCTGGCGATGCGATGGTGGCCGTTACACCGCCATCGCCGGCAAGCCAGCTCCTACAGGATTTGTGGGGCCATGATGAATGTGTGGCATTGCGCGCATCTGTAGGAGCCGGCTTGCTGGCGATGCGATGGTGGCCGTTACACCGCCATCGCCGGCAAGCCAGCTCCTACAGGATTTGTGGGGCCATGATGAATGTGTGGCATTGCGCGCATCTGTAGGAGCCGGCTTGCTGGCGATGCGATGGTGGCCGTTACACCGCTATCGCCGGCAAGCCAGCTCCTACAGGATTTGTGGGGCCATGATGAATGTGTGGCATTGCGCGCATCTGTAGGAGCCGGCTTGCTGGCGATGCGATGGTGGCCGTTACACCGCCATCGCCGGCAAGCCAGCTCCTACAGGATTTGTGGGGCCATGATGAATGTGTGGCATTGCGCGCATCTGTAGGAGCCGGCTTGCTGGCGATGCGATGGTGGCCGTTACACCGCTATCGCCGGCAAGCCAGCTCCTACAGGATTTGTGGGGCCATGATGAATGTGTGGCATTGCGCGCATCTGTAGGAGCCGGCTTGCTGGCGATGCGATGGTGGCCGTTACACCGCCATCGCCGGCAAGCCAGCTCCTACAGGATTTGTGGGGCCATGATGAATGTGTGGCATTGCGCGCATCTGTAGGAGCCGGCTTGCTGGCGATGCGATGGTGGCCGTTACACCGCTATCGCCGGCAAGCCAGCTCCTACAGGATTTGTGGGGCCATGATGAATGTGTGGCATTGCGCGCATCTGTAGGAGCCGGCTTGCTGGCGATGCGATGGTGGCCGTTACACCGCCATCGCCGGCAAGCCAGCTCCTACAGGATTTGTGGGGCCATGATGAATGTGTGGCATTGCGCGCATCTGTAGGAGCCGGCTTGCTGGCGATGCGATGGTGGCCGTTACACCGCTATCGCCGGCAAGCCAGCTCCTACAGGATTTGTGGGGCCATGATGAATGTGTGGCATTGCGCGCATCTGTAGGAGCCGGCTTGCTGGCGATGCGATGGTGGCCGTTACACCGCCATCGCCGGCAAGCCAGCTCCTACAGGATTTGTGGGGCCATGATGAATGTGTGGCATTGCGCGCATCTGTAGGAGCCGGCTTGCTGGCGATGCGATGGTGGCCGTTACACCGCTATCGCCGGCAAGCCAGCTCCTACAGGATTTGTGGGGCCATGATGAATGTGTGGCATTGCGCGCATCTGTAGGAGCCGGCTTGCTGGCGATGCGATGGTGGCCGTTACACCGCCATCGCCGGCAAGCCAGCTCCTACAGGATTTGTGGGGCCATGATGAATGTGTGGCATTGCGCGCATCTGTAGGAGCCGGCTTGCTGGCGATGCGATGGTGGCCGTTACACCGCTATCGCCGGCAAGCCAGCTCCTACAGGATTTGTGGGGCCATGATGAATGTGTGGCATTGCGCGCATCTGTAGGAGCCGGCTTGCTGGCGATGCGATGGTGGCCGTTACACCGCCATCGCCGGCAAGCCAGCTCCTACAGGATTTGTGGGGCCATGATGAATGTGTGGCATTGCGCGCATCTGTAGGAGCCGGCTTGCTGGCGATGCGATGGTGGCCGTTACACCGCTATCGCCGGCAAGCCAGCTCCTACAGGATTTGTGGGGCCATGATGAATGTGTGGCATTGCGCGCATCTGTAGGAGCCGGCTTGCTGGCGATGCGATGGTGGCCTTGGTGCCGCCATCGCTGGCAAGCCAGCTCCTACAGTAGATCCGATTCGGCCGTGAGAGATGGATCGGCTGTCAGGCCGCGATTGCTGTGATGCGATACCAGGAGTGGACGGCGGATTCAGCACAGGCTAAAAAGTACCGTTACCGATGCTGCGTCGGGAGCATTTCCCGGCTCTCCTGATCACCCAGCAAAAATGGAGTTTGCAACGTGACTGAAGATACAAAAACCAAAGGACCCGCCTCGTACTTCCCTTCCATCGAAAAAAAGTACGGGCACCCGGTCAGCCACTGGCTGGACTTGCTCAAGACCGTCAGCAACAAGAAGCACATGGAAATGGTCGCCTGGCTCAAGACCGAGCATGGCCTGGGTCATGGCCACGCCAATGCTCTGGTTGCCTATTACCTGGCTCACGCAGGTTGAAGCAAGCCCGTCACGCAAGCTTGATAGCGCCACCCTGGATCTCGTCACGGGCAATGCGCAAGTCGATGGCGTCCTGGTTGAGCCGATGAATCAGGTTGAGCAAGCGTTGGCGCAGTACCTCGTCCTTGAGCTGTTCAGCGGCGCGCATCACATCCAGCGCCGCGCCCTCGTTGTTGGAGGCCACGGAGTCGAGCAGTTTGCGGATGCTTCTTGATGGCCTGTTCATGGGTCGCTCCCTCGGTTTTGGTTGAGGCGGATCATAGGCGCGTTATGTTTCGTCCATGTTGCAGCCACCAAAGGTTTGCACGGCTTTTCAACAGAGTTGCAATTGCATGGGCTAATCTGCCCTCAAGCTCGACAGGCGTCACCGTCCCCCATCAGCTCAAGGCATCGGCAATATGATCATTTCGTCCGCATCCGACTATCGCGAGGCAGCCCGTCGCAAGCTCCCGCGTTTCCTGTTCGACTACATCGATGGCGGAGCCTATGCCGAGCACACGCTGAGGGCCAACAGCGCCGATCTGGCAGACGTCAGCCTGCGCCAACGCATCCTCAAGAACGTCGAAGCATTGAGCCTGGAAACCACCCTGTTCGATCAACGCCTGTCGATGCCCATCGTATTGGCGCCGGTAGGGCTGACGGGCATGTTCGCCCGCCGTGGCGAAGTGCAGGCGGTCAAGGCCGCCGAAAACAAAGGCATCCCGCTGTGCCTGTCCACCGTGTCGGTGTGCTCGATCGAAGAGGTCCGCGCGAACACTCAACAGCCCATCTGGTTTCAACTGTATGTGCTCAAGGACCGCGGGTTCATGAGAAACGCGCTGGAACGCGCCAAGGCCGCCGGCGTGCAGAACCTGGTGTTCACGGTCGACATGCCGACGCCCGGCGCCCGCTATCGCGACGCCCATTCGGGCATGTCCGGTCCCTATGCATCGTCGCGGCGAATGTTGCAGGCCATCACCCGGCCCGACTGGGCCTTCAACGTCGGCCTCATGGGGCGGCCCCATGACCTGGGCAATGTCTCGAAGTATCTGGGCAAGGCCGTTACGCTCGAAGATTACATCGGCTGGCTGGCCAACAACTTCGACCCGTCGATCAGCTGGAGCGACCTGGAGTGGATTCGTGATTTCTGGAAGGGCCCGATGATCATCAAGGGCATTCTCGATCCCGAGGACGCCAGGGATGCGGTCAGTTTTGGCGCCGACGGTATCATCGTTTCCAACCACGGCGGCCGGCAGCTGGATGGCGTGCTCTCCACGGCCCAAGCCCTGCCGCCAATCATGCAAGCGGTGGGCAATGACCTCAAGGTGCTGGTCGACTCGGGGATCCGCTCGGGGCTGGATGTGGTGCGCATGTTGGCACTGGGAGCCAAAGGGGTACTGCTTGGACGCTCCATGGCCTATGCCCTGGCGGCCGACGGTCAACGCGGGGTGGAAAACATGCTGGATATCTTCGCCAAGGAAATGCGCGTGGCCATGACCTTGACGGGGGTCACCTCCATCGACCAGATCGACGAATCGATCCTGGTGCGTCATCCCCTCAAGTAAATAGCACCCCACTGCCAGGAACCGTTCCATGCGCATCGCCCTGCTTTCCGATATCCATTTGTCCGTCGATGCCCTGCCGTTCCCGGCGGTGGAGGCAGATATCGTGGTCCTGGCCGGCGACATCTCCCGGCCGGCCGCCGCCATCGAGTGGGCCAGGGCATGCCCGACACCGGTGCTGTACGTGGCGGGCAATCACGAATTCTACGGCAGCGACCTGATCTCGACCTACGAGCAACTGCACCGCTTGTCCCAAGGCACATCGATCCACGTGCTGGAACGTACGGCGCACGTCCACAACGGCGTACGGTTCCTCGGTTGTACCCTGTGGTCCGACTACCGTCTTTTTGATCAAGCCGAAGATCGGGCCCAGGGAATCGACATGGCCACGAGTCTGATCCGCGACTTCAGCCGCATCAGGGTTGCGCCTGATTTTCCAGATCTGTTCACCCCGGCGATTTCCCAACTGATTTTCCTGCAGACGGTCGCCTGGCTGGAAGACTGTTTTGCCGCCGACCGGAATATCCCGACGGTGGTGATATCGCATTTCGCACCGACCCGCTCGAGCATCAGCCCGGCTTTCACCGACTCGCCGATCAACGCAAGTTTCGTTTCAGACCTCGAAGAGCAGATCAAGGCGTGGCAGCCGGCACTCTGGTTGCATGGCCATACCCATGGCAGCTTCGATTACCGTATCGGCAACACCCGGGTCGTGTGCAACGCCCGGGGCTATGCCAGGAACGGCATCAATGAAAACGCTCAGTTCGAGGCCGCCCATGTGATTGACCTGGACCTGTGAACCCCCCGGCTTCATACCAAAGCGTTAACCTGCTACACCCAGGTCTGGTGGTCGGCGGCAGGATTTGCCCCTACATTGCCCGCGCTCATGGCACCAGCGCAAAAAGCGTATCCCACGGAGCTTTGCTGGATTTAGAATCAGTCGAGGCCAACCCACCCGCCCCTTTTGGCAGCGTCGCCAACGGACATTGACCCATGGACATAGCACCCCGTTTCATCATCCATGAAACCGCCCACTGGATCCTCAACCACCACATGTCTTCGGCGCTCCCCGGCTATCTGGTCCTGGGCACCCGGCACAACGCCAATTCATTGTCCGACCTTCCCGAGCAGGCCCTGGCCGAGATGGGCGGGCTGCTCGCCAGGGTGCAGAAAACCCTGCAAGCGGAGTTGCAGCCCAAGTGGCTCTACATCAGCCGATTCGGCCACGATCCGCGCTTCCCCATCCATTTCCATTACATCCCGGTGTACCCGTGGGTCGAGGACCTGTTCTGGCAGGATGAGCGCTATCGGCTGCTGGAAAACTTCGGCGACAGCGCCAGCGCACACACGCTGACCGATGGCGCGGAGATGACCCTGTTCATCTGGCGTGAGTTCGGCGAGAGCCCGCAACCACCGGCCATTGAAGGCCCTTCGATCGACCGGGTCATCGAGCGCTTGCGCACCGCCTTCAGTCCGGCGAGCCAGCGCCTGCTTGTTCAAGCCGGCAGCTGACATCGGCGATCGCGGTGCTAACATGACGGGCGTACCCGGATGCCTCAACCCGCGCATCCCCCATCAACAGCCGGCAGTCACCGCATGATCGAAGTCACCGAAGTTTCCATAGCCCAACTGCGCGCTGCGCTCGAATCCGGCCAGACCACCGCCGTTGAACTGGTCCAGGCCTATCTCGCGCGGATCGATGCCTACGACACGCCCCAGACGCCCACCGCGCTCAATGCGGTCGTGGTGCGCAACCCCGAAGCGTTGCAAGAGGCCCAGGCCAGCGATGCCCGGCGCGCCAAGGGCCAGGCCCTGGGCCCGCTCGATGGCATTCCCTACACGGCCAAGGACAGTTATCTGGTCAAGGGGCTGACAGCAGCCTCCGGCAGCCCGGCCTTCAAGGACCTGGTCGCCTGTCGCGATGCCTTCACTATCGAACGGCTGCGCGCCGCCGGCGCCATCTGCCTGGGCAAGACCAATATGCCGCCGATGGCCAACGGCGGCATGCAGCGCGGCGTCTACGGCCGCGCAGAAAGCCCGTACAACGCCGACTACCTCACCGCCCCCTTCGCCTCCGGCTCGTCGAACGGTGCCGGAACCGCCACCGCCGCCAGCTTTGCCGCCTTCGGCCTGGCTGAAGAAACCTGGTCGAGCGGTCGTGGCCCGGCCTCCAACAATGGCTTGTGCGCCTACACGCCTTCACGCGGGGTGATCTCGGTGCGCGGCAACTGGCCGTTGACGCCGACCATGGACGTCGTCGTGCCGTTCGCCCGGACCATGGCGGACCTGCTCGAGGTGCTCGACGTGGTGGTGGCCGAAGACCCCGACACCCGCGGCGACCTGTGGCGCCTGCAACCCTGGGTGCCGATTCCATCTGTCGCCTCGGTGCGCCCCGCTTCCTACCAGGACCTGGCCGCCAACGCCGCGGCCCTGGCTGGCAAGCGCCTGGGCGTTCCGCGCATGTACATCAACGCCGATCCGGAAGCCGGCACCAGCGAGGCCCCGGGCATCGGCGGCCCGACCGGGCAGCGCATCCACACCCGGCCTTCGGTGATCGGGTTGTGGGAGCAGGCCCGCCAGGCCTTGCAAGCCGCCGGCGCCGAAGTCATCGAGGTGGATTTCCCGCTGGTCTCCAACTGCGAGGGCGATCGTCCCGGTGCGCCGACCGTGTTCAATCGCGGAATCGTGTCCAAGGAGTTCCTGCATCACGAGTTGTGGGGCCTGACGGCATGGGCCTTCGATGATTTCCTGCAGGCCAACGGCGATCCACAGTTGAACCGCCTGGTGGATGTCGACGGACCGCTGATTTTCCCCCATGACCCGGGCACCCTGCCCAACCGCGAGGGCGACCTTGCCGCCGGCATGGACGAGTACGTGCGCATGGCTGAGCGCGGCATCACCCCGTGGGACCAGATCCCGACGGTGCCGGACGGCCTGCGCGGCCTTGAACAGACGCGCCAGATCGATCTCGAGCAGTGGATGGATCGGCTGGGGCTCGATGCGGTGATTTTCCCGACCGTCGCCGACGTCGGCCCGGCCAATGCCGATGTCGACCCGGCAGCGGCAGATATCGCCTGGAGCAACGGCGTCTGGGTGGCCAACGGCAACCTCGCGATACGCCATCTGGGGGTGCCGACGGTCACCGTGCCGATGGGGGTCATGCCGGACATCGGCATGCCCGTGGGGCTGACCTTTGCCGGTCGCGCCTATGACGACTCGACCCTGCTGCGCCTGGCCTCGGCGTTCGAGGCCACCGGTTCCAAGCGCTTGATCCCGCCGCGCACCCCAGCGCTGGGCAAGTGACAGCGCGGGCGGGATTGGCGCGCTGCAGGTGCCAGTCCCGCCACCGCCACCGTCTGGTGCAACCGGGTGCAGGTGGCGCTTTATAAAAGTGCAGGGTGCAGCGTTCATTTGCACCGACGCTCGACGATCTCCCCTTGCCCGCCCACGTATCGACAACGATCACGGCCTGAAAGGCATTTCTGGCGCGTGACTTGCTAGGTACATCTCAACCCTGCAGTCAACGCTGATTGCATGCATACGACAAAGGCGCCGTGTGTCCCCCGTTTTTTATGACGGTGGGCCGCATGGCGCCTTTTTTGTTTCCGGCATCGGTAACGGCCGGCAAGAGATTCGAGGGGCGAGGATGGCAAGTAAAACCGTACGCAGTGTGTGTCCCTATTGTGGTGTGGGCTGCGGCATCGTCATGCAGGTGGAAAACAACCGGGTCGTCAAGGTCAGCGGCGACAAGGCCCACCCGACCAACGCCGGCCGGCTCTGCACCAAAGGCACCACCTGCGGCCAGGCCATCGCCGAGTCGGGGCGGATGGAGCATGCCTACCTGCGCCAGGAACGCCAGCGCGACCCGGTGCGCATCGCCATGGACAAGGCCATCAGCGAGACGGCCAGCCGGTTGCGCGACACCCTCGACCGCCATGGTCCCGATGCATTGTCGTTCTACGTGTCCGGGCAAATGTCCCTGGAAGCCCAATACCTGATCAACAAGCTGGCCAAGGGTTTTGTTCGCACCAACAACATCGAGTCCAATTCCCGCCTGTGCATGGCCAGCGCCGGCAGCGGCTACAAGCTGTCCCTCGGTTCTGACGGCCCTCCGGGTTCGTACCAGGACTTCGATCATGCTGATTTGTTTTTCGTCATCGGCGCCAACATGGCCGACTGTCACCCGATCCTGTTCCTGCGCATGCTGGACCGGGTCAAGGCCGGGGCGAAGCTGATCGTGGTCGATCCACGGCGCAGCGCCACCGCGGACAAAGCCGACCTGTTCCTGCCGATCAAGCCAGGGACCGACCTGGCCTTGCTCAATGGCTTGCTGCACCTGCTGGTGAAAAACGGCCATACCGACCCGACCTTCATCGCCGCGTTCACCGAAGGCTGGGAAGCCATGCCCGAATTCCTCGAGGACTATCCTCCCGCCACGGTCGCGCAAATCACCGGCCTGCCCGAGGCGGATATTCGAAAGGCTGCGTCATGGATCGGCGAAGCCGCCGAATGGATGAGCTGCTGGACCATGGGCCTGAACCAAAGTACCCACGGCACTTGGAACACCAACGCCCTGTGTAACCTGCACCTGGCCACCGGGGCGATCTGCCGGCCGGGCAGCGGGCCGTTTTCCCTGACCGGGCAACCCAATGCCATGGGCGGCCGCGAGATGGGCTACATGGGGCCAGGCCTGCCCGGCCAGCGTTCGGCGCTGGTGGAGGCGGACCGGACATTCATCGAGGACCTGTGGCGCATCCCGCGCGACAGCCTGCCGCGCAACGTTGGCGGCGGCACCGTGGGCCTGTTCGAAGACATGAGCGCAGGCAAGATCAAGGCCTGCTGGATCATCTGCACCAACCCGGTCGCGTCGGGCCCCAACCGCCAGAAAGTCATCGACGGCCTGCAAGCGGCCGAACTGGTGATCACCCAGGACGCCTACCTCGACACCGAGACCAACCGTTACGCCGACATCCTCCTGCCCGGCGCGCTCTGGGCCGAGGCAGAGGGCGTGATGATCAACTCCGAGCGCAACCTGACGCTGATGCAAAAAGCCGTGGAGGCCCCGGGCGAGACGCTGCCCGACTGGCAGATCATCGCCCGGGTGGCCTGCGCGATGGGCTTCGCCGACGGGTTCACCTACAGCGCTGCCGAGGAAGTGTTCGAAGAGATCAAGCGTGCCTGGAATCCCAGGACCGGCTACGACATTCGCGGCGCCAGCTACCCGCGCCTGCGCGACCAACCGCTGCAATGGCCCTGCGCGTCCGAGGCTGCCCCGCAGCGCAATCCGATTCGCTACCTCAACAACGGCGTGAGCCAGACGCTCAAGGTCGAAGCCGATGGCCACCAGCCGGCGATCGTGTTTGCCACCGAGCGCGGCAAAGGCATCTTCCTCGCCCGGCCGCACATGGCGCCGGTAGAAATGCCCGATGAAGCCTTTCCCTTCGTGCTCAACACCGGGCGCTTGCAGCACCAGTGGCACACCCTGACCAAGACCGGCAAGGTGGCGACCCTGAACAAGCTCAACCCGGGCCCCTTCGTCGAAATCCATCCCGAGGATGCCAGTGCGTTGGGCATCAAGGACAAGGACCCGGTCGAAGTACGTTCCGTGCGCGGTCGCGCGGTGTTGCCGGCGGTGCTGACCGACCGCGTGCGCCAGGGCAATTGTTTTGCGCCTTTTCACTGGAACGATGTGTTTGGCGAAAACCTGGCGATCAATGCCGTGACCAACGATGCCGTCGACCCGATATCGCAGCAGCCGGAATTCAAATTCTGTGCGGTCGCCCTGCAACGGGTCGAACTGATCGACCATCAGTTCCTGCAAACTCCAGCGCCTGCCGCCGTCGCCCCCTCCCCCTTGCCAGAGGAACTCGCCATGTCGAGCATCGAGACCTTCGCTGATCTGGCGGGCATCCGTCGCCTGCCCTCCCCGACATTGAACGACAGCGAACGCACTTACCTGGCCGGTTTTCTCAGTGGCCTGCAATCCCCCGCCGGTCGCCAGGCGCCTGGTGTGCCGGTGCTGCCGCCCGGCGCGCCGCTGGCCACCGAGACGCGGCTGTGGCTGGACGGGCTTCTGGGTGGGTTGTTCAGCCGGGTCGATGCGGGCGTTGCGCTGGGCAACCAGGTTGAAACCCCAGCCGCCGCCAACGCACCCGCCGTGACATTGCTCTGGGCCTCGCAAACCGGCAATGCCGAAACCCTGGCCGAACGTTTGGCCGCGCGCCTGCGCGACGGCGGCTTCGCCGTGGAGCTGAGCGCGATGGCCGATTTTCCGGCCAGCAAGTTGACCAGCACGCAGAACCTGGCCCTGATCAGCAGCACATTCGGCGATGGTGACCCGCCGGACAACGGCGAAGGTTTTTGGCACACCCTCAGCACCACCCAGACACGTCTGGAATCGCTGCGCTTTGCCGTACTGGCCCTGGGCGATCCGGCCTACGACCAGTTCTGCCGGCACGGCAGGCAACTTGACCAGCGCCTGCAGGAACTGGGCGCAACCCGCCTGCTGGAACGGGTCGACTGCGACACCGAATTCGAAGAGCGCGCCGATACCTGGCTGGCGCAATTGCAGAAGACCCTCAGGCCCGAGCCTGCGGACACTGTCGAGACGCACGGTGCCGCCAGCCCCGCCGAAACACCCGCCAAGGCCAAGCCCCATGCCTCGCGGCTGCTGGTCAATCTTCACCTCAACAACCAGAGCCCGCACAAGGAAACACGGATGTTTTCCCTGGACCTGGCGGATTCGGGACTGGGCTATGAGGCGGGCGATGCGCTGGGCGTCCATCCGCGCAACTGTCCTGAACTGGTCGACGAGTTGCTCGACCTGACCCGGTTGAAGGCCGAGGCGCCGGTGAGTATCGATAAATTCGGCGAGGTGTCGTTGCGTCAGGCCCTGACCGAACACTTTGAAATCGCCCGGCCCAACAGCGACACCCTGGCCTTCATCGCCGAGCGCAGCGCCAACCCAGGCTTGAAACAGCTGCTGGGCAGTGACCGCAAGGCTGAGCTGAAAGAATGGTTGTGGGGACGGCAACTGGCGGACGTGCTGCAGGAGTATCCGCTCGACTGCTCGGCGAACGAGCTGCTGGGCACCTTCAAACGCCTGCAACCGCGCCTGTATTCCATTGCGTCGAGCGCCAAGGCGCATCCCCGGGAAGTCCATCTCACCGTGGCCGCGGTGCGCTACGGCAAACGCAAGGGCGTGTCCTCGACCTTTCTCGCCGACCGCGCGCAGGACGCCGAGGTACCGGTTTTCGTCCAGCCGTCGAAACATTTTCGCGTGCCCAGCGACGGTGATGTACCGATGATCATGATCGGCCCCGGGACCGGCGTCGCACCCTTTCGCGCCTTCCTGCAAGAGCGCCGCGCGCGGGGCGACCAGGGCAAAAACTGGCTGTTCTTCGGCGAACAGCACGCCGCCAGCGATTTCTATTACCGCGATGAACTGCAAGGCATGCAGCACGATGGCCTGCTGACGCACCTGAGCCTGGCGTTTTCCCGTGACCAGGCGGAGAAGATCTACGTACAGGACCGCATCCGCGAACAAGGCGTCGAACTCTGGCGCTGGCTGCAGGACGGCGCCCGGTTGTACATCTGCGGCGATGCCAGCTGCATGGCCAGGGACGTCGATCAGGCCTTGCGCCAGGTCGCGCAACGACATGGTGGACTGGATCCGCAAGACGCCGCTGATTATTGGCGCCAGATGAGTGAGCAGAAGCGTTATTTGCGGGATGTCTATTGAGTGGTTGGAACATTGTAGGAGCCCGTCTTGCCGGCGAAGGCGGCCTTGAGTATTGCGCTGTTTTTTCGGGCCTCTTCGCAGGCAAGCCAGCTCCTACAGGTCCGTGGAAAACCACGGATTCATGCCCAACACAAAACATTGTAGGAGCCCGGCTTGCCGGCGAAGGCGGTCTTGAATATTGCGCTGGTCTTTCGGGCCTCTTCGCTGGCAAGCCAGCTCCTACAGGTCCGTGGAAAACCACGGATTCATGTCCAACACACAACATTGTAGGAGCCCGGCTTGCCGGCGAAGGCGGCCTTGAGTATTGCGCTGGTCTTTCGGGCCTCTTCGCTGGCAAGCCAGCTCCTACAGGTCGGTGGAAAACCACGGATTCATGCCCAACACAAAACATTGTAGGAGCCCGGCTTGCCGGCGAAGGCGGTCTTGAGTATTGCGCTGTTTTTTCGGGCCTCTTCGCTGGCAAGCCAGCTCCTACAGGTCCGCGGAAAACCACGGATTCATGCCCAACACACAACATTGTAGGAGCCCGGCTTGCCGGCGAAGGCGGTCTTGGGTATTGCACTGCTCTTTCGGGCCTATTCGCTGGCAAGCCAGCTCCTACAGGTCCGTGGAAAACCACGGATTCATGCCCAACACAAAACATTGTAGGAGCCCGGCTTGCCGGCGAAGGCGGCCTTGAGTATTGCGCTGTTTTTTCGGGCCTCTTCGCTGGCAAGCCAGCGCCTACAGGTCTGTGGAAAACCACGGATTCATGCCCAACACACAACATTGTAGGAGCCCGGCTTGCCGGCGAAGGCGGTCTTGAATATTGCGCTGGTCTCTTGGGCCTCTTCGCTGGCAAGCCAGCTCCTACAGGTCCGAGGACGACCACGGTTCCATGCCCAACACAAAACATTGTAGGAGCCCGGCTTGCCGGCGAAGGCTGCCTTGAGTATTGCGCTGTTTTTTCGGGCCTCTTCGCTGGCAAGCCAGCTCCTACAGGTCCGTGGAAAACCACGGATTCGTGCCCAACACACAACATTGTAGGAGCCCGGCTTGCCGGCGAAGGCGCCCGTCAGATCGCCATCGCTGGCAAGCCAGCTCCTACAGGTCCGCGGAAAACCACGGATTCATGCCCAACACAAAACAGTGTAGGAGCCCGGCTTGCCGGCGAAGGCAGTCTTGAATATTGCGCTGGTCTTTCGGGCCTCTTCGCTGGCAAGCCAGCGCCTACAGGTCCGAGGACGACCACGGATTCATGCCCAACACACAACATTGTAGGAGCCCGGCTTGCCGGCGAAGGCGGTCTTGGGTATTGCGCTGGTATCTTGGGCCTCTTCGCTGGCGATACGCCACTGACGCCTTCATAGGAAACATTTCGAGGCGTAATTTTCAGGCGCCTTGAAAGATTCCACCTATCGACTACAAATACTCCAGCTATTAGCCGTCTGCCCAAGGGCGGTCTAGCCTTAACTAGCGCCGGTGCGGTCTGGCCGGCCCAGACCTGATAAGAAGATAAAGCAGGAGTCAGAAACCGACTAGGCATACCTGGGTCATCGCGTTGGTTACTCGCTTGCCAGTGCCGCGATGCCCGTTTGGCCACGATGATCAGTTGATCGACTTGCTGGGCCAACAGCCTGAGTCATTGATTTCACTCACCGCTATCGGACCTCAACCGGGACGATGGCTGAATGAACACGACCAAAGGTAGCTCACAGATGGGAACTGAAACGAAATGCCCGTTCAATCACGCCGCTGGTGGTGGCACGACGAACCGCGATTGGTGGCCGAACCAGCTTAATCTGAAGATCCTGCACCAGCACTCGTCCCTATCCACCCCCACGGACGAGGGCTTCAAGTATGCCGAGGCATTCAAGTCCCTGGATTTTGCCGCGCTCAAGCGTGACCTCACTGCCCTGATGACCGACTCGCAAGACTGGTGGCCGGCGGATTTCGGTCACTACGGCCCGCTGTTCGTGCGCATGGCCTGGCACTCCGCCGGCACCTACCGTACCGGCGATGGCCGTGGCGGCGCCGGCTCTGGCCAGCAGCGTTTTGCACCGCTCAACAGTTGGCCGGACAACGTCAGCCTGGACAAGGCCCGCCGCCTGCTGTGGCCGATCAAGCAAAAGTATGGCGACAAGATTTCCTGGGCCGACCTGATCGTCCTGACCGGTAACGTCGCGCTGGAATCCATGGGCTTCAAGACCTTCGGCTTTTCCGGCGGCCGGCCTGACGTCTGGGAACCGGACGAGGATGTCTACTGGGGCTCGGAAAACAAATGGCTGGGCGGTGACGTGCGCTACGACAAGGCGCAAAAACCCGTGCAGGAACCCGGCGAAGGCCCGCTCGTTGCGGAACCTGGGAAAAACGAGGAGAGCCGTACCGATCAGGGCCGCAACCTGGAAAACCCTCTGGCGGCCGTGCAAATGGGCCTGATCTATGTGAACCCGGAAGGCCCGGAAGGCAACCCGGACCCGGTGGCCGCCGGCAAGGACATCCGTGAAACCTTCGGCCGCATGGCCATGAACGATGAGGAAACCGTGGCGCTGATCGCCGGCGGTCACGCGTTCGGCAAGACCCATGGCGCCGGCCCCGCCGACAACGTGGGTCCCGAGCCCGAAGCGGCTGGCCTGGAAGAACAGGGTCTGGGCTGGAGGAACAAATTCGGCAGCGGCAAAGGCCCGGACACCATAACCAGCGGCCTGGAAGTGACCTGGACCACCACGCCGACCCAGTGGAGCAACAACTTTCTCGAAAACGTGTTCGGCTTCGAATGGGAACTGACCAAGAGCCCCGCGGGCGCCCACCAATGGACGCCGAAAAACGGTGCCGGTGCCGGGATCATCCCCGACGCGCACGACCCGTCAAAACGCCGTAATCCAACCATGCTGACCACCGACCTGGCGCTGCGCTTCGACCCGATCTACGAGCCAATTTCCCGGCGTTTCCTGGAGAACCCCGATCAACTGGCCGACGCCTTCGCCCGTGCCTGGTACAAGCTGATCCACCGCGACATGGGCCCGCTCTCACGCTACCTCGGCCCGGAAATGCCTAATGAAGAACTGCTGTGGCAAGACCCGATTCCTGCCGTCGATCATCCACTGGTCGACGACAGTGACGTCGCGGCCCTGAAAAGCAAGCTGCTGGCCTCGGGCCTCTCGGTCTCGCAACTGGTCTCGACGGCGTGGGCGGCGGCTTCCACCTTCCGCGGTTCGGACAAACGCGGCGGTGCCAACGGCGGACGTTTGCGCCTGGCCCCACAGAAGTTCTGGCAGGCCAACCAGCCCGACCAACTGGGGAACGTGCTGGCGAAACTCGAGGGTATCCAGCAGGAGTTCAACGCCGGTGGCAAGAAAATCTCCCTCGCCGACCTGATCGTCCTCGCCGGCTGTGCAGGTGTTGAACAAGCCGCGAAAAATGCCGGGCACACGATCACGGTGCCGTTCACGCCCGGGCGCATGGACGCTTCCCAGGAACAGACCGATGTCGAGTCGTTCGGTTTTCTCGAACCGATCGCCGATGGCTTCCGCAATTACCTCAAGGGCAGGTACAGCGTATCGGCTGAGTCGCTGTTGATCGACAAGGCGCAGTTGCTGACCCTGACCGCGCCGGAAATGACCGTGCTGATCGGCGGTCTGCGCGTGCTCAAGACCAACGCCGGAAACACCTCCCACGGCGTCTTCACCACGCGGCCCGAGGCACTGACCACCGACTTCTTCACCAACCTGCTGGACATGGGCGTGGAGTGGAAACCGGTGTCGGACGCCCAGGAAGAGTTTGAAGCGAGCGATCGCAAGACCGGCCAGAAAAAGTGGACGGGCACCCGAGTCGACCTGGTCTTCGGCTCCAACTCGCAATTGCGCGCGCTGTCGGAGTTCTATGCCAGTAATGGCGAGGAGAAGTTCATCAAGGACTTCGTGGCGGCCTGGACCAAGGTGATGAACCTTGACCGCTTCGACCTGAAGTGAGCTGAACTGCGAGGGGTGAGTTGGCGAGCGCGCAGCCTTTGACTGCGCGCTCGCCGATCACTCAGTGGGGCGCGCGGTGGATGGTCTTGAGCAGGTCTTCGGGGCTGATGTGCCCGACGACCTGTTGCACGCTGCCCGGTTGCGGCAGATCGAGGATGTGCCCCTTCATCTTGCCGATCACGTGCATTTCGCAAGGCTTGCAGTCGAATTTCAACGTGAGCACTTCGTCGCCGTGGATCAACTGCATCGGCGCGACCTTGGTGCGCACGCCCGTCACGCCCTTTGCCTGCTTGGGGCACAGGTTGAAGGAGAACCGCAGGCAGTGCTTGGTGATCATCACCGGTACTTCGCCCGTCTCTTCATGGGCCTCGTAGGCCGCATCGATCAGCTTGACCCCGTGACGGTGATAGAAGTCGCGGGCCTTCTGGTTGTAGACGTTGGCCAGGAACGACAGGTGCGATTCCGGGTACACCGGTGGCGGTGTGGTCTCGGCTTTACGGCCACCCCGTGGATGGGCCGCGATGCGCGCCACGGTGAGTGCTTCGATCACTTCGCGGCGCAAGGCCTTGAGCTGCGAGTTGGGAATGAAGAACGCCTGCGGCGCGTCCAGCTTGATGTTGGTGGCGTGGTACTCGGTGGTGCCCAGTTGGCCGAGCAGATCGTGCAGCTGCTCCAGGGCCTGCTCCGGCTTGTTGGCCACGCCGAACGGACCGTCCAGGGCCACACTGGCGCTGATGCCCTCTTCGCTGGTGGCAATCAGTTCCAGGCGCTCTTCACGCAGGTGTGCCACCCAGGAAAGACCGATCCGGCGCTCGGCGGAGGTCTTTTGCAGCGCCTGGGCCCAGTTGTGATCCAGGTTGCGGCTCAACGGGTGATTCGGGCGCAACTGGTGCAAGCCCTTGGGCATCTCGTTCGGCTCGACGCGGTAGCGATAGCGTTTCTCGCCGTCTTCTTCGAATTCACCTTTTGGCTCGGCGATGTTGGTCCGCCAGCCCACCACTTCACGCTTGACCAGGACGTTGAGGCCGTCACCGTTGGACAGCGGCTCGTGGGTGACCACCAGCAGATCGCGCTTGCCGACTTTTTCCACCACGCCCACCGGCAGGCCGGTGAAGGTCGGCGAGTCGAAGGCGCCGATGTCGATCTTGCGCTCGCTGACGAAGTAGTCGGTGCTGCCACGGTGGAAGGTCTTGTCCGGATCGGGCAGGAAGAAATGCGCGGTGCGGCCGCTGGACGCGCGGGCCAGGTCCGGGCGGTCTTCGAGCACGGCGTCCAGGCGCTGGCGGTAATAGGCGGTGATGTTCTTCACGTAGCCCATGTCCTTGTAGCGCCCTTCGATCTTGAACGAGCGCACGCCAGCTTCCACCAGGGCGCGGATGTTGGCGCTCTGGTTGTTGTCCTTCATCGACAGCAGGTGCTTCTCGTAGGCGATCACCCCGCCCTTCTCGTCCTTGAGGGTATACGGCAGGCGGCAGGCCTGGGAGCAGTCGCCGCGGTTGGCGCTGCGGCCGGTGTGGGCGTGGGAAATGTTGCACTGGCCGGAGAACGCCACGCACAGCGCACCGTGGATGAAGAACTCGATCGCCGCG
Source organism: Pseudomonas sp. PLMAX (assembly GCF_046042685.1). Classification (NCBI taxonomy): domain Bacteria; kingdom Pseudomonadati; phylum Pseudomonadota; class Gammaproteobacteria; order Pseudomonadales; family Pseudomonadaceae; genus Pseudomonas; species Pseudomonas sp. PLMAX. The sequence goes on from NZ_CP064949.1 coordinate 4,552,232, forward strand.
TCGGTTTCGTCGGCGATGGCGCTAATTTCCTGCAGGTTCAGCTCGCGGGCCAGTACCAGTTGCGAGAAACCGGCCTGGTCGAGGAACTTCGCCCGCTCCAGGGTGCGGATGTCGGTCTGGGTGCTGGCATGCAGCTCGATCGGCGGGATGTCCAGTTCCATCACGCCCAGGTCCTGGACGATCAGCGCATCGACACCGGCATCGTACAGTTCGTGGATCAGCTTGCGGGCCGGCTCCAGTTCGTTGTCGTGCAGGATGGTGTTGATGGTGGTGAATACCCGGGCGTGGTAGCGATGGGCGAACTCCACCAGGGCGGCGATATCGCTCACCTCGTTGCAGGCGTTATGCCGGGCGCCGAAGCTCGGGCCGCCGAGGTATACGGCATCGGCGCCATGCAGGATGGCCTCGCGGGCGATCGCCACGTCACGGGCGGGGCTGAGCAATTCCAGGTGATGTTTGGGCAGGGACATAATATTTTTTAGTCAGGCTGTCACGGTCGAGGCGCGCATTGTAGCGATGAAATGCCTGAGGGGCACCCGTGTACTGCCAGGTGGCGGCTTCCGGGTGCGAAGATGCAGCTGCGCGTACCAAAAACCCCTTGTAGGAGCTGGCTTGCCAGCGAAGGCGGCCTTGAGTATTGCGTTGCTCTTTCGGGCCTCTTCGCTGCGATGCGGCGACCCGACAAGCCAGCTCCTACAGGGGAATGCGTCCACTTGAGATCAGGCTTTGGCGGCCATTGCGGTGACTTCCACGCGCATCCCTTCAACCGCCAACGACGCCACGCCCACCGCAGCGCGCACCGGCCACGGTTTGGCGAAGAAGCGCTTGTAGACCTCGTTGAACGCGGCGCGGTCGGCCATGTCGGTGAGGTAGATGGTCAGGTGCAGCACCCGGCCCATGGAGCTGCCGGCGCGCTCCAGCGCCACTTTCAGCGCTTGCAGGGTGCACTCGCTTTGCAGGGTGATATCGCCCAGTTCAAGGCTGCCATCGGCACGGGTCGGAATCTGGGTGGAGACCAGCATGCCGGCGAAACCGGCGACGTCTGAGGAAATGGAGTCCGCATCGGGATCGGGAACGAAGGTCAGGTCTTGGTTTGCCATGGGGGTCTCTTGCTTGAGGTGGTAAGTCGGCGGCGCGCGCATGTCAGCAGCGGCATGCACGGCGCAACGCCTGTTGCGCCGCCAGTTTACGGAACCGTCACGCCACCCGCTCGATTTTATCCGCACCACGCTTCTTGCCGTCGCCATTGCCGCGCATCATCACCCAGCGCACCACCTTGTTCCAGACATACGCCACCGCCACGCCACCGACGACAGCGAGCACTACCGCGAGCAGCGGATAATCGCCGAGGCGCCGGGCCACCGACAGGAACTGGAAGTGCGTCAAGTAGATATACAGGGTCGAGGAGGCAATCAACGCCATGCCCCGCGCCATCAGACCGGGTACGGGAATGGACCGGACCCAGATCACCAGGAGCGCGGCAGGCAGGGCGATATCGAAATGGCTCCAGATCTCGCCGGCGAACGGTCCATACCCCAACATGGCCACTATGTCCTGCCAACCCACCACCAGGACGGCAACGGCACTGACGATCCACTTCTGGGTGGTCGTACTGGCACTGTGAATGGCCATGCCGAGCACCATGATCGCCAGGTAATGCTGTGGCACCCGATTGAACAGCGCGCTCGCATCGAACACATAGAGACTGATCAGCACGTCAGCCACCGCCAACACGCATGACGCGATGACAAAACAACGAAACGGGTCTGCACTGATGATGTTTCTCACGCGCTCGAACGACAGCGCGAACCCGATGATCACCAGCATCTGCACCAGCAGTTCTATGTACCAATAGGTGAAGACACCGACGCTATCCGCTGTAAACCAATTGGAAATCAGCAACAGTGATTGCCAATGCACTTTGTCGAACAGCAGTTGCACCAACACCGTGTACAGGATCGTTGGCACCGCGATACTGGCAACGGACTTCACCAGCGTGCGCACGCTCCCGTACTCATTGATGGCCTTGAACTGAAACCTGGCCAGGCTGACCCCGGAAATCAGGAACAGGGCCATGGTTTCGCCGAACACCGGCCACGGTGAATACACATTGAAATGCCCCATCACAATCAACACGATGGACACCACGCGTAAAAACACCGGCACTTCCATGGCCCGGATCGAAAACCGCGAGGTCTTGGTGTCGCTGGCCAGTTCACACAATTCAACGACCGGGATCATTTCCCATTGATCGGGCAGATGGCCGATCAGCTCTTCCAGCACCATGGAAGCCTGCACGAACGAGAGTGAATCCCCGCCCAGTTCAACGAACGTCAACTGCGGATCGATGCGCGGCACTTCAAGAATTTCCGCCCATGCCTGGGACAACTTGAGCGCCAGCGGCGACAGGTCCTGGCTGGCATTGACGGGGGCCGCCTGGCTATCGACCAGCGCCTGCAATGCCAGCTTGTCAATCTTGCCGTTGGGCGTCAGTGGAATGGACTCCACGAACACGAACAACGCCGGCACCATGTAGTCGGGCAGCGCCTGCCCCACCTGCTCACGCAGTTCAACCGCTGCAACCGGCTTGGCTGCAACGCAGCAGGCCACCAGCTTCACGTTCGAACGGTCGTTGTCGGCCAGCACCACGCACTGTTTGATCCGCGGATGCCTGGAGATCGCACCTTCGATTTCAGCGAGCTCGATGCGATGACCGCGAATCTTCACCTGGCTGTCGCCGCGCCCCCGGAACATGACACTGCCATCGGCCAGATAAGTGCCCAGGTCGCCGGTTCGATAGCAGATGTCACCCTCGGCCCGGGTAAAGGGGTTGACCACGAACTTTTCCTTGGTCAGCGCTGCATCACCGTAGTAACCCAGGGACAGATACGGGCTGCGTATCAGGATCTCCCCGACTTCGCCTTCGCCGACCAGCCGATCGGCCTCATTGACCAGCAACAGTTGCGCGCCTTCGATACCTTTGCCCAGCGGGATCCTTGAATTGTCGAGCGCAGGATCGATCTGATGGTAAGCCATCGCCTGGGGCGTTTCGGTCGTGCCGTAGAAGTTGACGCTGATGGCGTTGGGGGCGATGGCGCAGATTTGCTGGTACAGGGTGTTGCTCAAGGCATCCCCGCCCCAGAACAGGTAGCGCAGGTCATCGAACTGCAAGCCACTGATCTTCGCCCCGGTTTCAATGAGTTTGCCCAAGGGCGGCGTGAGGTGAATGACGGAGATCCCGTGCTGGTGTATCCATTTGGCCAATGCGGCTGGATCGATAACGGTCGACTGGGCCGGGATCACGACCTTTGCGCCAATGGACAGCGGCGTGAACACGTCCCTGTAGACCGGATCGTGACCCAGCCCTGACAGCAGGGAAAAGCAACTGTCCCTGGTCAACGAATGTCGCTGGCTATGCCATTCGATGAAATGCACCAGGGGCGAGTGATGGGTGACAATCCCCTTCGGCTCGCCGGTACTGCCCGAGGTGAAGGTGATATAGGCCGGGTCTCCAGGATTGACCTCTGGCAAGCCCCTTGGCTCGACGGCGAAGGCCTTCAGCACGTCGCCGGGCATTTCAGGGATATTGACCAAGCGTATCGCGGATGATCGCCGGGGATCGAGCTCGAACGCGGCCTCGCCGCAAACGAGTACAAAACTCGGCTCGAGCACATGGATGATCTGCTCGATGCGCGCACGGGGATAGGCCATGTCGGCAACGGTGAAGGTCAAGCCGGCGCGCGAGGCACCGAGCATGGCGTAGACCAGCCCCGCACAGCGCCCGGAGACGATCACCACCCGGTCGGATGGCCTCGCGCCCTGTTCAAGCAGAAAGCCCGCCAGGCGCTGGCTGATCGCTTCCAGTTCGCCGTAGCTGCACGTGGCGTGTTGGGAAACCACCGCCACGGCATCGGGCGTGCGTCCGGCGTGCTGCAGGAAGTCCATGAAAATCGGACGTTCGACACAATACTCCAGGTCCAGCGTCGGGTTTGGGCGCGCATCCTGCATATTATTGATCGACTCCCCAGGGCCTGTACGAGGTAGACACGACGGGACGCTGGCAAACCAGAGATTCCCCCCCAAGAAGCTAGCACAGCTGCCGTGGCCCGCCAGTGCGCCGGCCAACATACGCCGGCCGCGTTATCCTCTCCACTGCCGGGGACTGACCCCGGTCTTGCGGCGAAACGCCCGGGCCAGTGCCGAAGGGCTTTCATAACCGACCTCTTCGGCGATCCATCGGGGCTTGCCCGACCACCCGTTTGAAGTGTTCGGCGAAACTGGCCCTGGACATGTTGGCCGCCACCGCCAGTTCGGCCACGCTCCAGGCCTTGCCGGGCGCTTCGTGCATTTGGTTCAAAGGGCGCGCCAGGCGTGGATCGGCCAGGCCGGCCATCATGCCCGGCTGCTGATCGCGACTGCTCAGGATGTGGCGCAACAACAGGATCGCTGACCAACTACCTGAACAACGTCGCCCTGACCGATATCGATTTTCCGGCTATCGACGGTTGAACCACCTTGTTGCTGGCGGCTAGCGATGGCGGCGTAACGGCCACCATCGCATCGCCAGCAAGCCGGCTCCTACAGATGTGTGTCATGCCACAAATCCAACAGCATTCACAAATCCTGTAGGAGCTGGCTTGCCAGCGATGGCGGCGTCACGGCCACCATCGCATCGCCAGCAAGCCGGCTCCTACAGACGTGTGTCATGCCACAAATCCAACAGCATTCACAAATCCTGTAGGAGCTGGCTTGCCAGCGATGGCGGCGTCACGGCCACCATCGCATCGCCAGCAAGCCGGCTCCTACAGATGCGCGTAATGCCCCATTCAACATGCTCCCCGCAAATCCTGTAGGAGCTGGCTTGCCAGCTATGACGGCGTCACGGCCACCATCGCATCGCCAGCAAGCCGGCTCCTACAGATGTGTGTCATGCCACAAATCCAACAGCATTCACAAATCCTGTAATTGGATGGACTCGCCCCAGCCGAGGCGTCAATGCGCCACGGTGGCAGTCTAAACAGCCAACGACAGCGAGGGCGAGTCCATGAAAAAGCATAGTTCGATTGATCAATCCCTGTCTTCTACCGATTTGTCGGCCTGCACAACCTTGGCGGTCGATCTGGCCAAGCAGGTTTTTCAGGTCGCCGGTGAAGATGTTCTCGGCCAGGTGCGCTTCGAGCAACGGATCAAGTCGCGCGAGGCGTTCTATGAGTTTCTCCAAAAGTTGCCGCCTCATGTTGTGGTTTTGATGGAGACCGGTCCGGGTGCTCAAGCCTGGGCCCGGCAACTGCAAGACCAAGGTAATTCGGCGCGAATTCTTCCAGCCGGTTTGGTGGCCAAACATCGCAGCGGGCCAAAAAATGATCGCAACGATGCGTTGGCGATTCTGCGGGCTGGTCGCGATGAAAAAATCTGCGCAGTACCGGTCAAAAGCGTCGCGGCGCTGGCCATGCAGGCGTTGCATCGCGCCCGTCAGGGCTATGTGCGTCGGCGCACGGCCGTCAGTAATCAGATGCGCGGCCTGCTGCTCGAGCACGGTGTCGCCTTGGCGCAAGGCGATGTTGCGATCAGCCAGAAAATTCCGCGGGTGCTGGAAGATGCTACCCAGCCGGTGCCGGCCCTGCTGCGTGAACTGATCGACGAACTGCTGGCCGAGTGGCGCCATTTGGGCGAGCGCATCAGCGTACTGACGGGACGCCTGGAAGTGGCCGCCAACGCCGACATGACGGCGAAGCGACTGATGACTGTGCGCGGCATCGGACCAGTCACCGCCACGGCCCTGGTGGCCAAGGAAACCAAGCCTGAGCGATTTCCCAATGCCCGCAAGTTTGCCGCGTACTTTGGCATGGTGCCTGACCAGCACAGCAGCGGGGAAAAGATCCGGCTGGGGGACATGACCAAGCGAGGTGATGCTTATTTACGCAGCCTGATGATCCAAGGAGCCCACGCGGTGCTGCAACAACTACGACCTGATTCCCAGCAACCCGATGACCGCCGCTTGTTGCACTGGATGAGCCGGTTGGGTCGTAAGGAAGCTGCGATCAGGCTAGCCAACCGCAACCTGCGAATCGTCTGGGTGCTTCTACAGAATGACCAGACTTATCGTCGCCACGCCGGAGATGGCCAGCAGGCAACGATGAGCCACTGAGCGACAGAGTTCTGCCACCGAGGTACCAACTGTCCGACCCTTTGCTGAAAAAAATTGACCCCAGGTAAGACCGGCGTGGATTGATGCCTAAGCTCCTACTGGCCTTCGAGGCCTGAATGTAATCGGCATACCACGAGCTTTTCCAATTTTGGCCAGAAGCCGAAGACGGCTTCCACGAATAGGCCTTATACATAGATGCAACGGGGCGACGGTTTTTTAAAAGCGGGTAGACAGTGGGGGCGAGTCCATACATAGGAGCTGGCTTGCCAGCGAAGGCATCCTTCCCGTCAAAAACGATGCTGCCTGATCCACCGCTTTCGCTGGCAAGCCAGCTCCTACAGGGTTGCATGGCGGTTTAGAAATCGCGTTTGTAGAAGATGTCCAGCGAACTGGCCACGCCACCGGCGGCTTCCAGGTAAACATGCGATGGTCAGCCCGGTGGATACGCCGGCGGCGCAGATGCTCAGGCAGACGGTACAATTCTGACCACACCACAAATCCCTGTAATTGGATGGACTCGCCCCAGCCGAGGCGTCAATGCGCCACGGTGGCAGTCTAAACAGCCAACGGCAGCGAGGGCGAGTCCATGAAAAAGCATAGTTCGATTGATCAATCCCTGTCTTCTACCGATTTGTCGGCCTGCACAACCTTGGCGGTCGATCTGGCCAAGCAGGTTTTTCAGGTCGCCGGTGAAGATGTTCTCGGCCAGGTGCGCTTCGAGCAACGGATCAAGTCGCGCGAGGCGTTCTATGAGTTTCTCCAAAAGTTGCCGCCTCATGTTGTGGTTTTGATGGAGACCGGTCCGGGTGCTCAAGCCTGGGCCCGGCAACTGCAAGACCAAGGTAATTCGGCGCGAATTCTTCCAGCCGGTTTGGTGGCCAAACATCGCAGCGGGCCAAAAAATGATCGCAACGATGCGTTGGCGATTCTGCGGGCTGGTCGCGATGAAAAAATCTGCGCAGTACCGGTCAAAAGCGTCGCGGCGCTGGCCATGCAGGCGTTGCATCGCGCCCGTCAGGGCTATGTGCGTCGGCGCACGGCCGTCAGTAATCAGATGCGCGGCCTGCTGCTCGAGCACGGTGTCGCCTTGGCGCAAGGCGATGTTGCGATCAGCCAGAAAATTCCGCGGGTGCTGGAAGATGCTACCCAGCCGGTGCCGGCCCTGCTGCGTGAACTGATCGACGAACTGCTGGCCGAGTGGCGCCATTTGGGCGAGCGCATCAGCGTACTGACGGGACGCCTGGAAGTGGCCGCCAACGCCGACATGACGGCGAAGCGACTGATGACTGTGCGCGGCATCGGACCAGTCACCGCCACGGCCCTGGTGGCCAAGGAAACCAAGCCTGAGCGATTTCCCAATGCCCGCAAGTTTGCCGCGTACTTTGGCATGGTGCCTGACCAGCACAGCAGCGGGGAAAAGATCCGGCTGGGGGACATGACCAAGCGAGGTGATGCTTATTTACGCAGCCTGATGATCCAAGGAGCCCACGCGGTGCTGCAACAACTACGACCTGATTCCCAGCAACCCGATGACCGCCGCTTGTTGCACTGGATGAGCCGGTTGGGTCGTAAGGAAGCTGCGATCAGGCTAGCCAACCGCAACCTGCGAATCGTCTGGGTGCTTCTACAGAATGACCAGACTTATCGTCGCCACGCCGGAGATGGCCAGCAGGCAACGATGAGCCACTGAGCGACAGAGTTCTGCCACCGAGGTACCAACTGTCCGACCCTTTGCTGAAAAAAATTGACCCCAGGTAAGACCGGCGTGGATTGATGCCTAAGCTCCTACTGGCCTTCGAGGCCTGAATGTAATCGGCATACCACGAGCTTTTCCAATTTTGGCCAGAAGCCGAAGACGGCTTCCACGAATAGGCCTTATACATAGATGCAACGGGGCGACGGTTTTTTAAAAGCGGGTAGACAGTGGGGGCGAGTCCATACATAGGAGCTGGCTTGCCAGCGATGACGGCGTAACGGCCACCATCGCATCGCCATCAAGCCGGCTCCTACAGATGCGCGTAATGCCTCCATTCAACATGCCCCCGCAAATCCTGTAGGAGCTGGCTTGCCAGCGATGGCGGCCTAACGGCCACCATCGCATCACCAGCAATCAGGTATTGGTCTTCAACTTGGTCCACAGCCGCGTGGTCAAGCGGGCGATGGAGGCTGGCAGGTCTTCTACCGTGAACAGCTTGTCCATCACTGCCTTGGGCGGGTAGATCGCCAGGTCCTGCTTCACCGCCGGCACCACATCAACGTCCGCTGCGCTGTTGGGGTTGGCGTAATGGATGCTGTTGCTGATGTTGGCGATGACCTGCGGTTGCAGCAGGTAGTTCATGTAGGAGTAGCCGTTCTTCTGGTGCGGCGCGTTCTTGGGCATGACCACCATGTCGAACCATAACGTCGAGCCCTCATCCGGGATCGAATAGGCAATGTCGATGCCGTTTTTCGCCTCCTGGGCGCTGGCGGCTGCCTGCACGATGTCGCCGTTGAAGCCGATCACCGCGCAGACGTTGCCGTTGGCCAGGTCGCTGATGTATTTGGAGGCGTGGAAATACTGGACGTAAGGCCGGATCTTCAGCAGCGCCTGTTCGGCTTTCTTGTAGTCGGCAGGCGTGTGGCTGTGGGGCGGCAACCCCAGGTAGTTGAGGGTGATCGGCAGCACTTGCGTCGGGTTGTCGATGATCGCCACGCCACATTCGCTGAGCTTCCTGATGTTGGCCTCATCGAAAAACAGGCTCCAGGAGCGGGTGACGTCGGTATTGCCGAAGATCGCCTTGATCTTCTCGACGTTATAACCAATGCCCGCGGTGCCCCACATGTAGGGATAACCGTACTGGTTGCCGGGGTCGTTGACCTCGAGCTTTTTCATCAGCACCGGGTCGAGGTTGCTCCAGCCCGGCAACTGGCTCCTGTCGAGCTTCTGGATGGCACCGGCCTTGATCAGGCGCGAGAGGAAATGGTTCGACGGGCTGACCACGTCATACCCGGTATTGCCGGTCATCAGCTTCGATTCCAGCACTTCGTTGCTGTCATGGATGTCGTAAGTGGCCTTGATCCCGGTTTCTTTGGTGAACGTGGCCAGGGTGTCGTCGGCGATGTAGCCGTTCCAGTTGGAAATGTTCACGGTTTCATCGGCGTAGGCGGTGGCGCTCAACGTTGAGAGCAGTGCCACCAGGGAAACAGTATTGACGCGCATGTTCGATCACCTTCGTGTTGAAGTGCTTTTGTTGTATGTGAAAGGCGGTGTTCTAGATTTCGCTTCTGGCCCGGGCCGTCTCTACGCGCATGCGCAGCATGGCACCGATATCGAGCAAGGGTTTGGGCGGCAGCCAGCCGGGCTGGGCGCGGCCTTTGACCGATTGCAGGAGCGGCGAGTCGATGCCCGACGCCAGCTCCGCCAGCAGCCGTCCCCACAACGTGCCGCGCGCCACGCCGGAGCCGTTGCACCCGGCCACGGCGAACACGCCCTCCTCGACCTTGGCGAAATACGGCTGCCCGGAGCGCGAAGCACTGAGGTGGCCGGTCCAGGTGTATTGGATGTCCTGCGCGCCCAACATCGGGAAACGACGCTGCAAACCCAGGACATGGTGCTGGCGCCGGGTCGCCAGTTCGCCGGGTGACAAGTCCTGGGCGCGGTATTCGGCGGTGTTGCGGATCATCACCCGGCGATCCGGGGTGAGGCGCACCGTGGCCCCCAGGGGGCGGGTCGACAGCACGCCCCAGGGCTCGACGGCGCCAAGGGCCTGAAATTCTTCGTCGCTCAGGGGCCGGGTGAGGCTGGCGCTGAGTTCCATCGCAAAGGTGCCGCTGTCACTGATGCCGGAACGGGGAATGAAGGCATTGAGGCAAACCAGCACTTGCCTGGCCTCGATGCAGCCATGGACGCCGCTGGCGCGGATGCGGCCATTGCCCAGGCGCTGCAGGCCGCTGATCTCAGTGTTTTCAAACAGGGTCACCTGTGGCGGCAATGCATCGAGCAGCCCTTTGACGTATTTCGCCGGTTGCAGCAGCGCATTGCCATTGCCGCACCAGATCGCCGCCTGGTAGTGCCGGGTTCCCAACTTCTGGCGCAACCGGTCTCCTTGCAGAAACTCTGCTGAGGCGCCCACGGCGCGCAAGGTCTGCAGCTTGGACTCGACCTGGGTCAACTTGCGCGGATCGCTCACCGCAAAGAAATAGCCCGATTCGCGAAAATCGCATTCGATGCCGTGCCGGGCAATGCGCTTGCGCACCTCGCCGCTGGCGGTACGGCCAATTGCGGTATCGGCCTGGTAGCCAGCGAATCCCGGGGTGCCTTGCAACTCGGCATGGCCGGGATGTTCGTGGGCGACCACGAACCCAGAGTTGCGCGCCGATGCACCTTGCGCCGCGCGCTGGCGGTCGACCAGCACAATGCGAGCCTGGGGATGCAGTTCAGCCAGTGAATGAGCGGCACTCAGCCCGGTGATGCCGGCGCCGATCACCAGCCAATCGGCCTGCTGCGTGCCCTTGAGCGGATCGCGCAACGGGCTGTCCCCGGCTTGCGCAATCCAGCCACATACGTTTTCCATGCTTCACCTCGTAGCCTGTCGTTGTGCCGGCCTCTCGCAATACCGCATGCGGTATTTGCATGGGTGGTTTCAGATGACGGCCGCTATGACTAGAATCTAAAGGGACATTGCATCGGCAACCAACGTTATTAAATCATCCAGGTATTCTGAAAACGCATGGATAACATTCGCCACGTTCCCTCGCTACAGGGCCTGCAGGCCTTGGTCGAGGTCGCGGATTCGGGCAGCTTCACCCAGGCCGCCCAAACGCTGTGCCTGACCCAAAGCGCCGTGAGCCGCAAAATCCAGCAATTGGAGAGTCACTTCGGCACCTCGATGTTCCTCAGGACCAGCCGCAGCCTGCAGCTCACAGCCGAAGGCGAACAGGTGCTCGCCAGTGCGCGGCACATCCTTGAACACCTCAAGGCCCTCGAAGACCGGATCGCCCCGCAAAAGCGCCCGTTCCGCATCCGTATGCACGTGTCCCTGGCAGTGCGCTGGCTGTTGCCCCGGCTGAATGATTTCTACCGCCATCATCCGCAGGTATCGCTGGCGATCGAGACCGTCGCCACCGAGGTGGTGGAACCGGCCAGCGACAGCGACGCCTACATCCTCTACCTGCCCGAACCGTCCGGGGGCACGGATTGCCTGACCCTGTTCGAGGAAACGCTGGTGCCGGTGTGTGCGCCCGGACTGGCGCTGGCATCACAGGAGGATCTCGCCGGCTTTGCGCTGCTGCACCGTTCGAGCGACAGGAACGACTGGCGGTATTGGCTGGCCGCCAATGGCGGCAACTCACTGGACGAGTTTCGCCACCTTCCCTTCAACCTCGACGAACTGGCACTGGATGCCGCCGCCCGCGGGCTGGGTGTGGCCATGACCGACATGACCCTGGCGGGCGAGTCGATCGAACGCGGCGCGCTGGTCATCCCGTTCGGCGAGCCGTTGAAGACCCGGGGGATTTACGCCCTGTGCCTGCAGCCGTCAGCGGCCGCGCATCCGGCGTGCGGGGCGATCTTGCAGTGGTTTGCCGAGCAGGCAGGAACACCCTCCAACCTGTAGAAACTCTGTTGCCAGTCAAGCTTTCAGCAGCTGCTCTTCGCTTAAAACGCTGTGGGAGATTCTATGGTTGGGGAACCCTGCAACCTTAAAATCGGCTGGTTTTCGCTTTGCCTTTGCCTTTGGCTTTTGATCTTGATCTTGATCTTGATTTTCTTGCCCCATCGAGAGGCCGAGTGGAGGTTCTGCGCAGTGGGTAAACCGGCATGGATGCCGGTTTAGCCGCGCTGGGCCATGGATGGCCCATCGCGGCGGGCCCACGGAGCAGGACCGGAGCGAGGGTATGCCGAGCCACAGCGAGGCACCGAACGCCAGGGGCAAGAGCCCTTGGTTACTTGGGGCCGGGCGGCGTTCCGTTTTTCCAAGTAACTCGCTGTAAGAGCGAAACCATAAGTGGCCGTTACCGCAGGAATGGATATGTACGCGGTCAACAAACAATAGGTCGGCTGTAAGGCCGCCATCGCCAGCAGGCTGGCTCCCACAGTAGTGGGGACAGCCGCGAGTGATTGGTCGGCTGTAAGGCCGCCATCGCCAGCAGGCTGGCTCCCACGGTAGTGGGGACAGCCGCGAGTGATTGGTCGGCTATGAGGCCGCCATCGCAAACCAGCGCCTACAGGGGGACCGACGCATTAGTCATCTTCATGCAACTTGATCCCACGCGCATGCAACAGCGGTGGCACCACCAGCACCAACAGCGTCAGCGCCATGAACGCCGCCGAAATCGGCTGGGTCAGGAATATCGTCCAATCCCCCTCACTGATCGACAGGGCATTGCGCAGCTGTTTCTCGGCCATCGGCCCCAGCAGCATGCCGACGATCACCGGCGCCACCGGGAAATCGAAACGGCGCATCAACACCCCGGCCCAGCCGATCCCCAGCATCAGCAGCAGGTCGAAGGAAGAGTGGCGCATGCCGTAGACGCCGATGGTGGCGAACACCAGGATCCCGGCGTTCAGATAAGGCCGGGGGATCTGCAGCAGCTTGACCCACAGGCCCACCAGCGGCAGGTTCAGCACCAGCAGGATGACGTTACCGATGTACAGCGAAGCCACCAGGGTCCACACCAAATCAGCGGAGGTCTCGAAGAGCATCGGCCCCGGTTGCAGGTTGTAGTTCTGGAAGGCCGCCAACAGGATCGCCGCCGTGGCGGAGGTCGGGATGCCCAGGGTCAGCAACGGCACCAATGAACCAGTGGCACTGGCGTTGTTGGCCGCTTCCGGGCCGGCCACCCCTTCGATGGCGCCCTCGCCCTTGTTAGCGGAAAACTCCTTGGGGTATTTGCTCAGTTTGCGTTCGGTGGAATAGGACAGAAAGGTCGGGATCTCCGCGCCACCCGCCGGAATCGAGCCAAACGGGAAGCCAATAAAGGTGCCCCGCAACCAGGCAGGCACCGAGCGTTTCCAGTCGGCGCGGGTCATCCACAATGACGTCAGGCGATGCCGGCCCTCGGCTTGCTCGGTTTGATAAAGCAGGCTGTACAGGGCTTCGCCGACCGCGAACAGACCGACTGCCACCAGCACCACCTCGATGCCATCCACCAGTTCGGGCACGCCCAGGGTGTAGCGGGCAATGCCCGACGTCGAGTCGAGGCCGATCATGCCGATGGTCAAGCCGATCCCCAGTGAAGCAAAACCACGCAGCATCGAGGCGCCAAGTACCGCCGAGACCGTGGTGAAGGACAGCACCAGGATCGCGAAATACTCCGCCGGGCCGAAATTCAGCGCCAGCCTGGCCACGACCGGGGCGAACAGGGTCAGCAGCACCGTCGCAATGGTGCCGGCGACGAAGGAGCCGATCGCCGCCGTGGCCAGCGCTGGCCCGGCCCGACCATTACGCGCCATCAGGTTGCCTTCCAGGGCCGTGACCATGGACGACGACTCTCCGGGCGTATTGAGCAGGATCGAAGTGGTTGAACCGCCGAACTGCGCGCCGTAATAGATCCCGGCGAACATGATCAGCGCACCGGTGGGATCGACCTTGGCAGTGATCGGCAGCAGCAAGGCCACCGTCAGCGCCGGCCCGATGCCCGGCAACACGCCAATGGCGGTGCCCAGCAGGCAACCGATGAAGCCCCACAGCAGATTGATCGGCGTCAGCGCTGCGGAAAAACCCATCGCCAGGCTGGCGAGAATGTCCATGCTGTCGATCTCCTTGGATCAGATCCAGGCGTTGACCAGCGGCGGCAGGGAAACCCCCAGCCCGGCGTTGAACAACCAGTAGATCGGCAGGGTCAGGGCCATGCCGATCGCCAAGTCGCGCAGTGGATGACGACTGCCAAAACCGCGGGCCGAACAGGCGAACAGCAGCCCGGCGGCCAGCACGAAACCGATGACGTTGATGAGCACGGCCACACCGATCAACCCTGCGGTGACCCAGGCTGCGCCGGCCTTGCCGCCCGCCACTGTGTGCGTCTGTTGGTTATCCAGCTCGCGAAAACCGCCGCTGACCGCCTGATAACTCAACAACACGCCCACTGCCCCGAGAAACCCCGCGACCACCCAGGGGTAGACATAGGCCGGCAGAATCACGAAGCCCATCTCCGGCGGAAAGCGCCAGGCGCCCACCGCCAGCACCACGCTGAGGGTAATCAGGCCGATGCCGATGGCCAACTGGGTCGGCACGACTGCGCGGGATCCGGCCATTTCAAAGCAACCCGACCTTGACCAGCATCGCGCGCAACCGCACGTGTTCTTCGTCGACGAATTTGCCGAAATCGTCACCGGTCAGCACGCTCTCCGTCCAGGCGTTGGTCTTGATGTTGTCCTGCCAGACTTTGCTTTTGCTGGCGGCCACCACCGCGTCGGTCACTTCCTTGCGCTGCTCGGGCGTGAGGCCGGCGGCACCATAGACACCGCGCCAGTTGCCGATGACCACGTCATAGCCGCTTTCCTTGAGGGTCGGCGCGTCGATCCCGGGCACGCGCTCGGGCGCTCCGATGGCGAGCACGCGGAACTGGCCGTTCTTGATGTATTGACCCAGCTCGGCGTAACCACCGGTGATCACCTTGATCTGGCCGCCCAGGGCCTGGGCGACGATTTCACCGCCACCGCCGGTGGCGATGTAATTCACCTTGTTGACCGGCACATCCAGCTTGCCGGCCAGTTCGGCGATGCCGATGTGGTCGATCGAGCCTTTGGAACCACCGCCAAAGGTCACGCTGGTGGGCTTGGCCTTGAAATCCTTGATCAGGTCATCGAGGGTCTTGTACGGCGAATCCTTGCGCACCGCGAGCACGTTGTACTCGGTAAACAACCGGGCGATCGGCGTCACGTCCTTCAGGCTGATCTGCGGTTTGTTCTGCTCGATGCCCGCCACCATGATCGCACCGACCACCAGCAGCGCATTAGGGTCGCCCTTGGTGCTGTTGGCAAACTGCGCCAGCCCTAGCGTACCGCCTGCGCCGCCCTTGTTCTCAAAGGTCGCGGATTTGGCAGCGTTGGCCTGGATCAGGGCTTTGCCCAGCACCCGGGCCGTCTGGTCATAACCGCCGCCCACGGAACCGGGGGCCATGAACTTGACGGTGTCCAGCGCCAGCACGGGGGTGCTGATTGCGGCAGCAACAAGGCCTGCAGCCAGGCAATGGCCGACGCGACGAAACAAAGCGGACATGGTGTCTCTCCCTCTAGCATTGTTTTTATGGGTGCCATCTGCGGGTAAGCGTAGAACATGGTTCCGTCTAAGGCCTGCCGAGCCCTGCGAGTCCTGCGTCACAGACTGAAACATTCTTTTGGTCGGGGTGTTCCAGCCCGCGAAATGCGCCAACTATCCTGAAAAACGTCGACCCAACCCTCTGCAACAGGAGAACCCTGTCATGACCATCATGCTCAAGGGCTTTGGCGTGTCATTGCTGTTGGTGGCCACTGCGGCATTCGCCCATCACGGCTGGAGCGAGTACGACTCCAGCAAACCCTTGCAACTGAGCGGCACCATCGAAGCGTCCGGTTACTCCCATCCCCATGGCTTCGTCAACCTCAAGACGGCGGACAAGACCTGGAACGTGGTGCTCGCACCGCCCTCGCGCATGGAAAACCGTGGGCTGGCGAAGGACATGCTGGCGGTCGGCACCCAAGCCAGCGTGGTCGGTTATCAGAACCGCAACAAACCCGATGAGTTGCGTGCAGAAAGCATCACGATCGGCGACAAAACCATAGAGTTGCGCTGATGCAAACCAACCAGGGCTGGATGGACTGGCTCAATGATTCGTCGCTTGGCTCAGCCATGCGCGGTGATTTATGGCTGTATCCGTTGGTGGAGGTGGTGCACATCCTCGGCTTCACGATACTGGTCGGTTCGGTGCTGATGTTCGACCTGCGGGTACTCGGCGTATCACGCAATATCCAGGTGACGGCCCTCGCCCGCCATTTCCTGCCATGGTCCGTTGCGGCTTTGCTGTTGATCGTTCCGGCCGGGCTGATGATGTTTTCCGCCCACCCTCACGACTTCGCCTCCAATGACATTTTCATCCTCAAGCTCTGCCTGATCGCCGCGGCGGGCTTCAACGCCGTGCTGTTCCATGTCGGCGTGTACCGTTCCGTCACGGCGTGGAATACCGCCAACCCGGCACCGGGCGTGGCCAAGGTGCAGGCCCTGTTTTCCATCGCGCTCTGGGTCAGCGTGATCCTCTGCGGCCGATTGCTGGCCTACACCTGAAGGACTTGTTGCATTACAGACTTGTCATCGAGTTGTCAGCGTAGCCAGCACCCTCGCTTCATACAGTGAAGTCGTCAGTCACCCGCACCGGGTGACACGCCTCCCACTGATGATGACAAGGGTCGATACCATGAATCCATTGAGCAAACTCTGCCTGATCGCCGCCAGCCTCTTCGTACTGGGCAGCGGGTCCGCCATGGCTGCAACCACGACCGCACCGGTCAAGGCCAACAACGTCGTGCTGGTGCACGGTTCCTGGGCCGATGGCTCCAGTTGGGCGGATGTGATCAGCCGCTTGCAGGCGGCCGGCCTGCACGTTACGGCGGTGCAAAACCCGCTGACGTCGGTGGCCGATGATGTGGCCGCGACCCAGCGCGTGCTCGATCAGCAAGACGGCCCGACCGTGCTGGTCGGCCATTCCTACGCCGGCACGGTGGTCAGCGAGGCCGGGATCAATCCGAAAGTGAGTTCGCTGGTGTACGTCGCCGCGCGTGCGCCGGATGCCGGGGAAGATTTCGTCGCACTGTCGGCCAAATACCCGACCATGCCGGTACGCGCCGGTACCGAAGAACACGACGGTTTCGTCAGCCTCAAGCAAGACGCCTTCCTCAAGTACTTCGCCGGCGACGTCCCTCACGATAAAGCCATGCAGCTGTTCGCCGTGCAACAACCGATCGCCAAGACCCTGTTCACCGACCGCACCACCGCCGCGGCCTGGCACACCAAACCGTCGTGGTACGCCGTCTCCAGCCAGGACCAGACGATCAACCCGGACCTTGAGCGCTTCCTGGCCAAGCGCATGGGCGCCACCACCATCGAATTGCCGTCGAGCCACTTGTCGCTGGTGTCCCACTCGAAGGAAATCGCCGACCTGATCCTTGCGGCCACCGGTCGCCAGCCTTAACCGGCGGCTATTTATTACAACTTTGTCATCGAGCTGTTGGTGGGCTGTTCGGATCGCCTGGTTAACCTGAACTCACTGCCAGGCAACCTGCCGACAGCCCACTCAAACCTGAATAGAGATCACCGTCATGAAAATGTACATCCTCGGTTTCGCCGCCCTCCTCGCAACCGGCTCTGCATTTGCCGATACCCAAAGCTCCGCCCCAGTGATCCACGACAAGGACGCAGCCTTCGTCCACCTCGACGTCGCCAAAGTGCTGGGTGAAACGGACATTTCACAACAATGCGGCATCATCCCGGCCCAACTGAACTACCTCGACCATCAGGGTCGCCAGCATGAGCTCGATTACCTGGTCCAGGGCAGCGGGTGCATCAATGATCACTGATCGTCATCCCTGCATACCGGCGGATGACCGGGCTACACTGGCGGCAGCGGCATGCCGCAGTAGCCCGCCTGCGCGGCGCGCAATCCTGCTGACCCCGAACCAGGCAGAAGCCCATGAACATTCTCGTCGTCGAAGATGAACCCAAGGCCGGCAATTACCTGCTCAACGGCTTGCAGGAACTCGGTTACACGGTGAGCCTGGCCCGCGACGGCGTCGATGGCTTGCACCTGGCCCTGGAACATGATTTCGATGTGATCGTGCTGGACGTGATGATGCCGAAAATGGACGGCTGGGAAGTCCTGCGGCGCCTGCGCAAGGAAGCCGATACCCCGGTGCTGTTCCTCACCGCCCGCGATGACATCGCCGATCGCATCAAGGGCCTGGAACTGGGCGCCGACGATTACCTGATCAAGCCGTTTTCCTTCGCCGAGCTGGTGGCCCGCCTGCGTACCCTGACCCGTCGCGGCCCCACCCGCGAAGAAGAACAGTTGCACATCGAGGACCTGGCGATCGACGTGCTCAAGCGCCGCGTTACCCGCGCCGGCACGCGCATTACGCTGACCAACAAGGAATTCGCCCTGCTGCACCTGTTCGCCACGCACCAGGGTGAAGTGCTGTCGCGCTCGATGATCGCCTCACGGGTCTGGGACATGAATTTCGACAGCGACACCAACGTGGTGGACGTCGCCGTGCGGCGCTTGCGGCTGAAGATCGACGATCCCTTCCAGCTGAAGTTGATCCACAGTGTGCGCGGTATCGGCTATCGCTTCGATACGCAGCCATGAACAGCCTGTCGCATCTGCGCCACTCCCTGACGCTGCGCCTGGCGCTGGTGTTCGCGTTCCTGGCGTTTGTCTCGCTGACGTCCCTGGGCGTGGCGTTGTACCGTGACCTGGAGCGCGAATTGGTCCGCCGTGATGACGCGGCGCTGATCACCCGCATCGATCAACTGCGCACGTTCCTCAACGACAGCAACACCCTGGAGCTGATCCGCAGCAAACCCGCGCTGTTCCAGAACATGCTCGGCAACCGCGAAGCCCTGTTGAGTATCGGCGCGCCCGGGCAACCGCCGTTGCTGCAGGTGAATCCGGGCAATCTGGACATGCCCGTATTGACCCCCATGGCCATGGACCACCCACTGGGCCTCGGCGACGTGCAACACTTGCCCAACGTTAATGGCGTACCTTTTTCCGCACTGGCGGCGACCATCGCCTCCGGTGACCAGGGCACGCTGCAAGTGGTGACTGGGCGCCTGATGACTGAACGCACGGCGGTGCTCGCCAGTTACCGGCTCAACGTCTACCTGTTCGCCAGCGTGGCGGCGATTCTGCTGGCACTTTCCGGCTACGTGCTGGTGCAGCGCGGCCTGTTGCCGGTGCGGCGCGTGGCCCGGCATGCCCAGGGCATCGGCGTCGGTAATCTCGGCGAACGCCTGGACAGCCAGGGCGCGCCGCTGGAGTTGCTACCGATGATCGAGGCCTTCAATGCCATGCTCGACCGCCTCGGCAGAGGTTTCGTGCAACTGGGCCAGGTGTCCACCGACATGGCCCATGAGCTGCGCACACCGATCAATAACCTGCTCGGTGAAACCCAGGTCGCCCTGCAGCAAGACCGCAGCATCGAGCACTATCAACAGTTGCTCGCCTCTAATGTCGAGGAACTTGAGCGCCTGGCACGCATGCTCGACAACATGCTGTTCCTGGCCCGCACCGACCCGGCCAGTGCCCTGCGCCAACGCCAGGAACTGGGCGCCCTGGATGAAATGGAACGCATGGCCGACTATTTCGAAGGGCTCGCGGGGGATGTCGGAATCGCCATCAACGCCCAAGGCAGCGGTGTGATCTGGGCCGAGCCGATGCTGTTGCGCCGCGCCCTGGCCAACCTGTGCGCCAACGCCATCAAGTACGGCGCGCCGAACTCCGAGCTATTCATCTGCGCCACGCCCACTGCCGATGGCATCCGCCTGCAGGTGCGCAACCAGGGCCAGACGATCCCCGCCGAACACCTGCCCCGGCTGTTCGAACGCTTTTACCGCGTCGACGAATCCCGCGAGCGCTCGGCGCAATCCAACGGCCTGGGGTTGTCGATCGTGGCGACGATCATGCAGTTGCACAATGGCCAGTGCAGCGTCACGAGTGCTGATGGTGTGACGTGTTTCGAGTTGTTCTTTCCGGCCCGGCGAGCGGGCGAATAACGCCAGCAAATCGAATGCGATCCCCTGTAGGAGCTGCCGCAGGCTGCGATCTTTTGATCTTGCCGTTGCACTTGCGACCAAAAAAGCCTCGATAACGTTGAGTCATGACCTAACCTCATAGGTTGGAGTGACACATAACCAGTCGAGCACGCCGATGCGCAATGCCTTGAGCTTCGTGATTCTCATCGCTTTACTGTTCGGGCCGAGCGCCGGATGGCTATCGGCGGCGCCCATGCCCGATATCCCCACAAACGCCCAGGCACCCGCTTCCGCCAGCGTTTCCGACAGCGATCTGGAGGCGCTGCAGGGCCAACTCGGCAGCTACAAGCAGCAAGTGTCACAGGCCATCAACTACAGCCAGCTGGAAAGCCCGCAGGATCTGGTGCAGGCGCTCGTCAAGGAGGTCGATCGCCTCTCGGCACTGCTGTTGCCCGAGCAGGACCAGTTGCAGGCGCAATTGGGCGTGCTGGGCCCGCCGCCAGTGGCGGATGCCGCGCCCGAGAAGTCCGATATCGCCCTCCAGAGAATCACCCTGACCGAACAGAAATCCCGGGTCGACGCCAAACTGAAAACCCTGGTAGCGCTCAAGGCCAGCGCCGCCGAACTGCTGACCCAGATTGCCGCCATCCGCCGCAGCCTGCTGGAAACCGAAATGACCCAGCGGACCAGGAGCGTACTCAACCCCTGGTTCTGGGCCCCCCTGCTCAATCCGCCAGAGCATGACCGGGAAAAATTCAGCGCCTTCCTGCACCAGATCAAGGACACCCTGGACGCCACCTGGCAACCGGGCGCGCGCCTGCTGACCAGCCTGTTGATCGCGATGGCCGTGCTGCTTTGGGTCGTGGGACGGCGGCTGGCCGAACGCGGGCTGACCTGGTTGTGCATCCATCGCATGCCGGAAGGTCGCCTGCGGCGTAGCGCCCTGGCCCTGGCCTCGGTCATCGCCACGGTGCTGACGGCCTGGATAGCCTTGCGCCTGCTGTTTTTTGCCTTCACCCGCGAACTGCCGCTGACGCCACAGCTGACGGGGTTTTCCCAGGACTTCGAAAAGATCGTCTATACCTGCGTGCTGATCCTCGGCCTGAGTCGCGCACTGCTGTCCACGCAGCACCCCTCATGGCGCCTGCCAAACTTTGCCGATCCGCTCGCCCTGGCGATGGAGCCCTACCCGGCACGGCTGGCCTGGACACTGCTGTTGCTGGTATCGCTGGCGCAGATGACCAACGCCACCAGCATGAGCGCGGAGCTGGTGATCTCGGTCCGGGGCGCGGTCGCCCTGATCGTCTCGGTCATGATCGCGATGCTGCTGTTTCGCGTCAGCAAAACCCGCCGGGACATGGTCATGGCGGGGGTCGCCCCCGAGGCTGGCCGGACCTTCGCCGGGCTGATCTATTCGTTCGCCAGCATTGCGATCGTGATTTCACTCCTGGCCTTGCTCGCCGGCTACGTATCGCTGTCGCGCTTCATCACTTACGAACTGGTGTGGTTCTACATCATCTTCGCCGGCTTTTATTTGCTGACCCAGCTGGTCAAAGACGGCTGCGAACACCTGTTTTCCCCCCGCACCTCCACCGGCAAGTCCCTGAAACAGCTATTGGGCATTGGCGATACGCGGCTGGAACAGATTTCGATCATCCTCTCCGGTGCCGGCCGCGCCTCGTTGTTGCTGATCGCGCTGATCACCCTGGTGGTGGGTGGTATCGGGTCGACCCTCGAACAACTGGCCACCAACATCCTCGCCATCCTCGGTGGCGACGGCCTGCGCAGACTGAACATCGTCCCGGCCAACCTGTTGCATGCCTTGCTCGCCGTGATCATCGGCGTCTATCTGATTCGTTCGCTGCGGCGCTGGCTGGACAACGAATTCCTGCCGAAAACCGAAATGGACCCGGGCATGTGTGCCTCGCTCAGCACGCTATTTTCCAACATCGGCTATGCCCTGGTGCTGCTGCTGATGCTGTCGTCGCTGGGGGTCAAGTGGACCAACCTGGCCTGGATCGTCAGCGCCCTCTCGGTGGGCATCGGCTTCGGCTTGCAGGAGATCGTCAAGAACTTCGTTTCCGGCATCATCCTGTTGACCGAGCGCCCGGTGAAGGTCGGCGACCTGATCAGCATCAGCGGGGTCGAAGGCGACATCCGCCGGATCAACGTGCGGGCCACCGAAATACAGCTGGCCGACCGCTCGATCGTGATCGTGCCGAACTCGCAATTGATCTCGCAGAACCTGCGCAACGTCACCCTCGGCGGCAGCGCCCAGGGGGTGGCGTCACTCGAGCTGATGTTCCCGCTGGACATCGACCCCGAGCAGGTGCGCAACCTGCTGTTGGACAGCTTCCGCGAGCACGAGACCATCCTGGAGAAGCCGGCACCGGTGGTGCGCTTCAGCCAGCTCAAGCCTGAAGGCATTACCCTGACCGTCACCGGTTATGTCAGCAGCCCACGCATGGTGGTTTCGATCAAGAGCGAGCTGCTGTTCGAGATTCTCAAGCGGCTGGGCGCCGCCGGGATTGAACTGGCGAAACCGCCAACGGCGTAACGCGGCTTATGTAGGAGCTGCCGCAGGCTGCGATCTTTTGATCTTGCTTTTTTACAATCAAAAGATCGCAGCCTCGTTTCACTCGTCAGCGCCTACACAGCTCCTACAGGTTCATCAGTGGGCGATACACACCGATTTAAGCTCGGTGTAGGCCTCGATCACCGCACGACCGAACTCGCGCCCCATGCCCGATTGCTTGACGCCACCGAACGGCATCGCCGGGTCGAGCAGCACGTGGGCGTTGACCCACACCGTACCGGCTTCGATGCGCGGCACCAGGTTCATGGCCTTGCCCAGGTCGTTGGTCCACAGGCTGGCGGCCAGCCCGTAACGGTTGTCGTTGGCCAGCGCGATGACCGCGTCTTCATCGTCGAACGGCATCACCCCCAGCACCGGACCGAATACCTCTTCGCGCGCCACGGCCATGCTGTGGTCGATGTCGGCGAGAATGGTCGGCTGGACGAAGAAGCCCTCGCCTTCCAGCAACTCGCCGCCCGCCACCACCCGCGCACCTTCCTGGCGGGCCAGCTCGATGTGCTTGAGCACGCTTTGCTGCTGCTTGCGCGACACCAACGGGTTGATCGCCGCTTCGCCGTTCATGCCTGCGCCGATCGGCATCGCCGAGACCGCCGCCGCCAGGGCTTCGACAAACTGGTCGTGGATCGAACGATGCACGTAGAAGCGCGAGGCCGCCGCGCACACCTGGCCATTGTTCAGCAGGCCGCCGAGGATCGCGCCCTGCACGGCTTTTTCGATGTCGGCATCGGCGAGCACGATCATCGGGTTCTTGCCGCCCAGCTCCAGGGAGAAGCGCGTCATGTTTTCCATGCACGCCACACCGACGCTCTTGCCCACGGCGGTCGAGCCGGTGAACGACACCTTGCTCACCAGCGGGTGCGCGGTCAGTACGCCGCCGACCGAGGCCCCGCCGCCGGTCACCACGTTGAACACGCCCGCCGGAATGCCCGCTTCGAGGGCCAGTTCGGCCAGGCGCATGGCGGTCAACGGGGTTTCCATCGCCGGCTTGATGATCACCGTGCAACCGGTGGCCAGCGCCGGCATCAGTTTCCAGGCGGCGATCAGCAGCGGGAAGTTCCACGGCACGATGCCGACCACGACGCCCACCGGCTCACGCTTGGTGAACGCGGTGAATTTGGTGCCCGGCGGCAGCGGGATCGACACATCGAAGGTCTGCCCTTCGATCTTCGTCGCCCAGCCGGACATGTAGCGCATGAACTCCACCGTGGCGTTCAGGTCCAGCGCGCGGGCCATGTTGATCGACTTGCCCTGGCTCAGGGTTTCCAGCTGGGCCAGCTCTTCAGCATGCTCCTCCACCAGGCGGGTGAAGTTCAGCAGGATGCGTTCACGGTCCGCCGGACGCAGGCCCGACCACACGCCGGACTTGAAGGCCTGGTGCGACGACTGCACGGCGCGCTCGACGATTTCCAGGGGCGCGTCGAGGGTTTCGCACAGGGTTTGCCCGGTGGCCGGGTTGACCACGGCAATGCTCGGGCCTTCGGCAAACACCCACTGGCCATCGATGAAGCAGCCGTGCTGGCGATCGAGGAATGCAGCAACCTGCGGCAGGATTTCAACGTTGCTCATGAATCACCTTCAGTTCTGTTGTTCTTTGAGGAAGCACACGACCGCCTGGCGATCATCTGCCGAAGCCATGCCCATGTAAGGCATGTAGGTGCCAGGCACATAGGCCTGGGGTTGGGTGATGAGTTGCGCGATGTTCTCGGCTTGCCAGTCGATGTTCTTGTTGCGCATGGCCTGCGAGTAGTTGAAGCCTTCCACCGAGCCGGACTTGCGCCCGATCACACCCGCCAGGTTCGGCCCCATCATGCCGGTCGTGCCTTTGCTCACCGCATGGCAGACCCCGCATTCATTGGCGAACAATTCGGCGCCACGACTCTTCACCGGTGCGCAATCGGCCGCCAGGGCGGCCTGGGCCAGGGTGAAGGTCAACAAACCAACGAGGGGCAAACGCAGGGTGGCGAACATGGGAAACGACCTTGAAAATCCACGCGTTCGCCAGCCGGCGAACGTCAACACAGAAAGCGCCGAGGCGACGGGGCTTCGGCAGGTTGAGAGGGATTGTCGGTGCTGCGCGATTCGCAGGTTTTGCCCTGCGTGCCAGTTGTGTTGGCGGTTCTGCCAAACTGCTGCATGGGCATGACGGGTGATGGCAAAGCGACATTCAAAGTTCTGCCTATACTGCAACCCAGCCGCCCTGATCACCTGCGCTGAGGAATTGCTGGATGAATGTGACCGACTATTTTGATCGAGCCAGAATCATCAATATTTCGTCGAGAAAGGATCGTCGTGTAGAAACGGTGGAAGAATTCGCGCGCAACGGTTTTCCCTTCGATCATGAAAAAGTCAGCTTTTTCCAGGCGGTGACGCCCAGTGAGGACGATGGCTTCCCGAGCATCGGCGCCCGGGGCTGCTTCATGAGTCACTTGGGCATTCTGGAAGAGGCGATCCGCCTGAACGTAAGCAACATCCTGATCCTGGAGGATGACATTCAGTTTTCCAGGCGCATTGGCGAGTATGGCAAACAGGCCATCGAGTCCCTGCAAGGCATGGAGTGGGACATCGCCTACTTCGGCCATCCGTTTGAAGGCGACTCCAGCTCGCCCTCCTGGAAAGCGGTCGACCAACCCATACACCTGTCGCATTTCTATGCGGTAAACGGCAAATGCATTGTCAGGCTGAGGGACTTTCTGCTGCAGATCCTCGAGCGCCCGCCGGGGCATCCGGACGGCGGTCCGATGCACTATGACGCGGCCCTCAATACGCTCATTCATTCGAACAAAGACGTGCAGGCCTACTACTTCACCTGGAATCTTGGCTATCAAAGACCCTCACGCACCGACCTGCATGCACTGTCCCTCTTCGACAGGACTCCTGTGCTGCGGGATGTCATGGGCATGCTCCGCAAGTTGAAGGCCAGGAACCTGAGACGAATTCGCTAAATCGAAAAAAGCCCCTTCCCGATCAGTGCACGGACCTGTGCACTGTCACCCCGCCCTGCAATCTGGCAAGCACAACCAACTCTTTGGCACCGTGGCAACAAGGCGCAAAAAATCCCGGCATTAGTATCTGGCGGGACGCAAACCTGCGCTCAAGAACAAGAACGGATGCCACACCATGCTCAAGTCCCCCTTGCTTCGCCTCTCGACCCTGGCGCTGATGATCAGTGCTGGCCAAGCGAGCGCCTACGAACTCTACGCCACTGACGACAGTCACCTGAACGCCACCCTGGAAGCGGTTTTCGGCGTTTTCCACAGCCAGGAAAACTACGCCCTGTCGGGTCGACTCGACGAAGGTTCGTCGTCGTGGCGCGAGGGCTACATCAAGTACGGCCTGAGCTTCGACCAGGGCCTGGCGGGGGTCGGCACGGCTTACGGCGCGGCGAACATGCTCAGCTCCGGCACCTGGGGCGACGGTGATGCCGCCGGTTTCACCGACGGCTCGGAACGCACCAGCAAGTTCGAAGACGCCTACCTTGGCTGGCGCTCGAGCGACCTGTTCCCTGTACTGGGCGCTGACGGCATCGACCTGTCGTTCGGCCGCCAGAACATCATGGTCGGCGACGGTTTCCTGATCAACGGCGATGCGCTGAACCTGGGCAAAGGCCTGGCCGACGGCGAGTTCAATCGCGGTGGCGCCTACTGGCTGGCCGCGCGCAAGGCCTTCGACGAAACCGCGGTGCTGCGCATCGGCGGCAAGGAAGGCTGGCGCAGCGACCTGATGTGGCTCAAATCCAACAACCGCGCCCAAGCCATGACCGAAATGTACGTCGGCACCCTGGAACACGTGTCCGAGGCCGGCACTGTCGGCCTGACCTACATCGACACCACGGACGTCGACGAGCAATACGCCTCCCCCGCGCAACTCGAGCGCGACGGCATGAAGACCTACAGCCTGCGCGCAACCGGTAACGCCGGGGTCAAGGACTTGTTCCTCTCCGGCGAATACGCCAAGCAGGACAAACCGCACACGGCCACCGAGGATGCCTGGTACCTGGAAGCCGGCTGGACCTTTTCCGAAGCACCCTGGACGCCCTATGCCGGCTACCGCTACAGCCGTTTCTCGGAAGGCTACGACACACTGTTCTACGGCTTCAGCCGCGGCTTCGGCACCTGGTTCCAGGGCGAAGTGGCGGGCAACTACGCTGGCCCGTTCAACAGCAACTCGCGCATCCAGCAACTCAAGTTCACCGTCTCGCCGCTGGAGAACCTGACCGTCGGTGCGATGTACTTCAACTTCGACACCATCGACCGCGACCTGGGCAACACCGATGGCCACGAAGTCGACCTGTACGCCGAATGGCACCTCAACGACCACCTCACGGTGATGCCACTGGTGGGCCTGTTCCAGCCGGACAAGAGCGCCGACCAGGGCGGCACGCAGTTGGGCAACAACGACAAGAACCTCTACAGCCAGCTGATATTCGCCACTACTTTCTAATCTCGAGGCCCTGAGCTGCAGGCAGGCTGCGATCTTTGATCTTGAAAGTCAAAAGATCGCAGCCTGCGGCACCTCCCTACAGGTTCGTGATGGCAGCGCCAATGCATTGCAGGGAAAAAGGTATTTCCAATGCACAAAAGATTTCTCACGATACAGAGCAAGATCACCCTGCTCGCCGGCCTCTGCCTGGTGTTGGTGGTGGGCTTGTTGATGGGCCTGTCGCTCTACCAGACGCACCAAAGCAGCCAGCAAGTGGCCCGGGCCAGCAGCGACATGCTCGCCGACGCGGCCAAGGAACACATGCAGGCCCTGGGCAAAGTGCAGGCCATGCAAGTGCAACGCACCTTCATGCAGACCCACGAATACGGCCAGGGATTGTCGCGGTACCTGTTGTATCTGAGGCAACTCCAGCAACAGGGCAACCTGACCCGCCAACAACTGCGCCAGGCGCTGAGTACCCAGCTTCATCAAGCCCTGATCGACAAGCCCGACCTGCTCGGGCTTTACGTCATTTTCGAACCCGACGCGCTGGACGGCGCCGATGCCGGTTTCGCCGACAAGCCGGACCAGGGCAGCAACGAAACCGGACGCTTCTCCCAGTACTGGGTGCAGGGCAACCCCGGCGAACTGCAAGCGGTGATCGGCGATGAAGGCCTGCTGGCCAACACCGAGCCGGGCCCCAGCGGCGCACCCTACAACGCCTTCTACACCTGCGCCCGCGACACCCGCCAGGCCTGCGTGCTGGAGCCCTACTTCGACGAGGCATCGGGCAGTCGCAAGCTGGTGACCAGCGTCGCCTTCCCGCTGCTGGAGAACGGCAAAGTCATCGCCGTGGTCGGCCTCGACATCAACCTCGCCGCGTTGCAAAAGAACAGCGAAGCCAGCGCGCTGCAGCTGTTCGACGGCCATGGCCAGATCAGTATCGTCAGTCCCCGTGGCGTGATCTCCGCCAACAGCCAGGACATCAGTCGCCTCGGCCAACCGATGGACAACGCCCAGGTGATGGACGCCTTGCGCCAGGGTCGGCCGAAGGTGTTTGTCGACCCGCAGCAGATCAAGGTCCTCGAACCGCTGCCGCCGATTGCCGGTGCCGCGCCCTGGGGTGTGCTGGTGGGTGTACCACAAGACGTATTGCTGGCACCGGTCACCACCCTGCAAAAACAACTCGATGCCAAAAGCATGCAAAGCACTGCGCTGGAACTGCTGCTCGGTGGCGGCTCGGCCCTGCTCGGCCTGCTGCTGATGGGCTACACGGCACAGCGCATCACCCGGCCGCTAAAAGTGCTGACCCGGGTCATGGAAGATATCTCCCTCGGCGAAGGCGACCTGACCCGGCGCCTGCAAGTGCAATCGCGGGATGAAATCGGCCAGTTGGCCACGGCGTTCAACCGTTTTGTCGAGCGCATTCACCAGTCGATCCGCGAAGTGTCGTCGGCGGCCCATGGCGTCAACGAAGGTGCCCGCCGCGTGCTGGACGCCTCCAATTCGTCCCTGAGCAATTTCGACGATCAATCGAGCCGCACCAACAGCGTCGCCGCCGCCATCAACCAGTTGGGCGCCGCTGCCCAGGAGATCGCGCATAACGCCTCCGATGCCTCACAGCAGGCTTCTTCCGCCCGACAACAAGCCGAAGACGGTCGCCAGGTGGTGCAGCGCACGATAGACGTGATGAACGAACTGTCCGGCAAGATCAGCGCGTCGTGCAGCAACATCGAAGTGCTCAACGACAAGACCGTGAACATCGGGCAGATCCTCGAAGTGATCAAGGGCATCTCCCAGCAGACCAACCTGCTGGCACTCAACGCCGCCATCGAAGCGGCACGTGCCGGTGAAGCCGGCCGCGGCTTTGCCGTGGTCGCCGACGAAGTACGCAGCCTCGCTGGCCGCACCCAAACCTCGGCACTGGAGATCCAGCAAATGATCGAGGAGCTGCAAGTGGGCGCCCGCGACTCGGTCACCACCATGACCGAAAGCCAGCAGCACAGCGAAGAAAGCGTCACCATCGCCAACCTCGCCGGCACCCGCTTGAGCAGCGTGACCCAACGCATCGGCGAGATCGACAACGTCAACCAATCCGTCGCCGCCGCCACCGAAGAACAGACCGCCGTGGTCGAGGCCTTGAACGTCGACATCACCCGGATCAACACGCTGAACCAGCAAGGGGTGGAGAACCTGCAGGCGACGTTGCGGGCTTGTACGGAGCTGGAGCAGCAGGCGGGAAGGTTGAATCAGTTGGTGGGGAGTTTTCGGATTTAACAACGGAGTTGTCTGAAAAATCGACTTCGCTGGCGAGCTACCTATATCTGATCAGCGTCGAACGATTTACCGGTGTTCGTCGAAGATTCCTGTAGAAGCGAGCCAGTGAAGGCGCCCTTATGGCCGGTATATGACTTAGGCTTTCTTTGCTGAAAGCTGAACTGCCGAATGATTTTGAAAACTTCAATTCGTTCAGTTCATCGGGCACGAAATGACTGACACTTATGCCTAAACACCTATCGTGCTATGCGCACAGGCTCCGCGGCCGCACGGATAAAAGCTTCATCCAAACTGCTTGCATCGTAACGTCTCACGAACTCACCACCTGAGCTAAACGGTTTGAACTGTTGCTGGCTAATCATGTAGAAGATGTCACAGTTACCCACAACCTCTTCGACATTGTGGGACGACACTAGAATTGCCGCTCCCTCATTAGCCGCACCACGTAGACACTTCCAAATATAATGCCTGAATTCAGGATCAACGCCAGCGGTTGGCTCATCCAGTATCACTAGATCCGCTTCTATGGCCAGCAAAGAAAGAGTAAAAAACCAACGCTTCTCACCATAACTGCAAACAGAAGATTTTTTTGACCAGATCTCTTTATATCGCTGAACTATCTCTGGACTCCAGGCAGTGAGTTTCTTCAACGCTTGCTCTTGCGAGGTACGGGTCGAAGAACAAAGCAACGTCGTCATTCTAAATATATCGGACATACGCAGCACTGGCGGCGTCATGATCGTTTGCGATAAATAGACCTGGGAGGCAAATCTATTGAAAACCTGCCCTTCCTTTACTTTTTTTAGCCCGCAGACAATATCGAAAAAAGTAGTTTTCCCAGAACCGTTTGGCCCCAGCAATCCGGTAATGCTCCCCGGAACTACTTGGATAGACGCATCATTGAATAGCACTTTATCGGAATACCCGAAACACAGGGACTTGGTTTCTAGAATACTCATCAATACCGACTCCATACGGGATTTATGCGCAAAAATCGCAGTGACAACAAAAAAATCGCTGCAAACGAGCCAATAATCCAAAAAATTAAAATATAGTACTTTTCATAGCCTCCTACCATAAGCTTATTCGCAACAAATAGAGGATTAACTTTATTGACAGCCTCAACTACAGGGTGCAACCCACCAGCACTTAGAATACCAAAAACCAGCATTAAAAATGACACGATTGAAAAAATTGTATTAGCATTTTGAAAACTTAATGGCAGAAACCCCAACAAAATCCCTGGCACGACAAACAGGATATAACAAATATAGAAACGAGAAATAACTTGCAAGAGATCGGACAGATTGAAAGATCCGAATGAAAAATAGGTTAGCGCATAGAAAGTGGCACAGTAAATCAAGGCAATTAGTGAGTACGCTAAAAACTGCGCCACCATAAATATCAGCTTTGCGTCTGACGTATAAACGAATGACCGTATATAACCACTTTCCCGCCTGCCTACGATATAAAAGGAAAACCCAAAGAATGCGACGCTTGAAGAAATATAAGCATAGAACCAGGATGTACTTTCGATGTAGCTCACCCCCGAAGGAGAAAGCCCTCCTCTAGAATAAGTAAGCAAGTAGTAAGTCGTTACAGGGGAAATAATCATCCAAAATAACGCGACAGGCTCCTTTAATTGCTCCTTTATAAAAAGCAACGCAAGCGCAAGGGACCTTGAGATAGTGCAAACTGGCATAAACACCCCCTTTCATGGAAATGGAACCATAATATTTTTTCTCTCTACAACCATCTGATCGACAAAACCTTGAGAGTACTTATTATGAGTATTTATCCCCTTGGAATTATTCATATGCAGAAAAAAATCCGGAGAAACAAACTTGCAGAAGAAGAATATATTATCATTCAAAATGAGTGAATGAACATATAAATAGCCATCAATTCGCCGAACCTTGAGTGCAGCTAAAAGACCTGAGAGGCTAAAGTCAAAACGAGATTCGGTGATAGCCATACCGCGAAGCTTTATACGAGTTATCTCCTCGTACGTATCATAAGTATTACAGTTCAGAAAATGTTTCAAGTATGGATCTTTTACTTCGCCAATATCACGCTCAGTCGCCCGAAACAAATCAATAAACCTGTAAGTTTGCCAAAGCTCATATATTGATTTTTCAAGTGCACCAGCAAGCGTTTTTGCATACGACATCCCTGCGCAATACTGGACATGTCGCTGTTTATTATTTTGACCGTAAACGGTCAATATGCAGAAACCAGGATAGTCAGGATCGGATATATCCATGACCGAAAGCTCACCTGATTTATTAAGTGCCTCGTACAGAGATTTAGCACCACTCCCAAATAACGCCTCTTTGACATTTTGATCGGAAATCAAGCTTAGGCATTCTCTTGTGAGCCAAAATCTAGACAAAAACTGCCTTTCCAAAGATTCTTTGATTGCTCCAAAACTCGCACTTTCAAAACACCAGTGAAAGCTACAACCACAAGTATCTCGAAGCGGGTATATTGGATTTTCGCTTTCGATCTTATGATAATTTAGAGAAATACACGCAGTGGGTATGTGGCAAATGGAAAAGTCCGACGTACGAGAAACCTTGGTTAAATTATATGAATGGCTGAAGAGCTGTGCGGAGGTCAAGTCATTATCATTCGTTTGAGAGAACGCAAAGACAAATTTTTCAGCTTCCACGCTCGTCAGCGAATGTTTGATATTTCCAACAACATTCGGCATCACCTCCATGTAGAAGTGACGTCTTTCAAAATATTCCCCTATCGCCGCTTTTATAGATGAGGAACCATCTCCTACACCAGACCCTCCATTTAACCAAGAATCCTCCACTTCGACCGATGACGGGAAAGACAATACACACGATGGTTGACAAATAAGCGTACCAGGTAATATTGAATAGTGACTGGAATTATTCAGGATCATGCTGCTCACCAATAAAGTGGACGCACATCGGGAAGAAAATTGTTGGGTTAAGACCAATTGCTTTACACACCATCGTATCGGTATATGCTGACCATAACCTGCACCGCAAGCCTAGGTTTTTTGCTTGCAATTCGATCAACATATAAATTGAGCCGACCTCCATTAATGCAAGTCGATATCCTCTACACCTATACTTGAATAAAGTTTTAGGGATATATACAGCATAAATTATTGCGACACTAGGTGTACCAATGCTGCCTGGAGCAGACAAGATTGCTTTTTTCAGGTCTTCGACATCATGTGTGCCCTGAACTACTTCAAACTCTTTTGACTGAGGTAGGAGGTGTAAAACTTTCTCAGGGCACGGCCAACTTTCGCTGTCATTCATAAGCGAACAGATAAATATTTCAGCGGGGTATAGCGCACCGCCACTTGGGTACCCCCTCTTATAGCTATCTTTTTTTGGGCACAGAAGCGGGGACACCAACTTTTCGATTCTAGAGAAATCTATAGATTTGTCCGAGAAGATTTCACACGACTCATTACGACAAATAGCCGGAATAGTTTTATCCTTAATGTTTATAGGTAAGGTTAAATCCATATCTGGATAAAGTCGCAACTCGTTCCCAGTCAACTGAGAAAGATCTTTATCACTGATATTGTGCAGACGAGTAGCGTGCCTGAAGGCATCATGAATTGTATAGTTCCCCCTTGCATGAAAAGCTAAAGTCTCTGCATGAACATTCGAATCCATGAATCTAAGATAGTAATCATGAGGAATGTACTTCATTTTTGCATCCTCAAGCAGTCGCACATATTCCAATGGGCAGCCGAAGCTTCTCTCACCAAATTACTAGCAAAGTCAATATGCGTCTCTTGCAGAATGTTGTCCTGATAGCGAAAGTCGCTGTCGGAACTCGTCAGCAGTTTTATCTTCCTAATCAACGCTCCGACCAATAGTGAGCGCTGAAGAACATTCAACGGACTTGAAGGTACTGCAACGTGTTTATTTCTGCAAAATTGAACGAGCTTTGACCAGGCGTTCCTGCTACTTTGATAATCCTCGTAGTTCATAAGCCTATCCACACTGCAAAAATGACACGGATTTCCGACCTTCGGCAAATATGGCTGACTAATGCAATAAGAACTACCCACACAATAGCAGACGCTAATCGCACTTTCAGGCGCCGCAACTACTAGATCAAAGTATAGTTTTTTCAGAAGATCATAATCATAGTTAACACACATGATAACAATGTAGTATTTTTTATTTGAAACGACATCTGTGAGCGAACTTGAGATTTCGCTTATTTCCAACGGCGTATTTATTTCACTTTTTAGTAGTTTTTCCAGGTCGTTGTCCTTACCCCAATCATGAGCCACGATCGTTTTTTCGAAGTACAAGTTGGTGCAATCCTTAATGGAAAGTGCTTTTTCTAAAAACTCATAAGCGCACTCCGGATTCAAGCCGTGATCCATCAGTATTTGGTCGAATTCGACCTTTGAAATGTTTGTGTATTTTTTCAGTTTCGTTAACGCTGCCAACAAATCGGGCGAGCTTATCTTTGACACGCCCCGTCTTGAAACAATCAAACTATCAGTAGGAAAATTTAGTATGTCGTAGCTTTGTATAGTCAACATCATAAAATCCCTCAAAATGGCTTTTCTGGTAAATACCAGAAAAGCCATAGCTTTTTGGTTTTTTAATCGTTATCGGATGATATTGGTGTGGTTATATTATTCCCTCCACACCCGCCGCTACCCCCGCTCCCGCCACTACAACCGCCGCCACCTCCGCATCCTCCGCTTCCCCCACATCCGCCTTGACCACCTGAGCCTCCAGCCATGTGTGGGCATAAGCCATAGTCAAACTCATCTCCAAAGTAAAGAATCTCACCAAGATTTTCAGTGTTCATAATTAATTACTCGCTGTTAGAGAAAGTGCCACCGGTATTTGGTGACGCCTTTATTTCTAATAGCTTCGAGAACTGAACGCAAGAGACTGAGTTTTCTGCATGCAGGAAAATTCATTCAATCTCTCAGGAAATTTCGTACAGAGGCAGAAAGGGTTATTTCTGTTGGTTTTAAGTTTAAAAAACCACGTCTAATTAATATCTTTATTTAACTTCTTAAAAATTCGCCACATTGCTTTCGCAAAACTGAAACAAGGCGAATAGCGGCGAGGTATAGCCATCTGTAGGACGGAGTAAGAAGTTTCTTGCTTTCCCCATGAAATCCTTTTTGAACTTGCCTTTTCCACTCGTAAAAATACGACAGACGGTAGCCTTGATGGTCGATTGGCAGGGACACTCAGCCGATGACGACCGTACCGGAACGCAAATCTGGAGGCATATTTCCATACCGGGCAGGCTTGCTCATGGCACTCCTGTGGCCACACGGAGCCAGGTGAAATCTGGCACCCACAACCAACCACCTGGCATGCGCACAAACATGCCGCGTCGCACCCCACGCGTAGTATCGAAGCGCGTAAAGCAACGCTGAACCCCTCCATTCCTCACTAAAACAATAAATCGGCCCTCGGGTCGCGGGAGACTTCTGTGCTCAAGAAAAGTGCGTTGGGCTGGCCAAAGATCGCCGGCCTTGGAATTGCGTTGGTGGTGGCCGGGCAGTTTTCCGGCTGGAACTTTGGCCTGGCAGCCGGTGGTTGGTTGAACATGCTGGTCGCCACTTTGTTGATGGCGCTGTTGTGCGGTGGGCTGGCGTTGTGTGTGGCGGAACTGTCCACCGCGTTGCCCAGCGCCGGCGGTGTGTTCGTGTATGCGCAAAGTGCCTTCGGGCCGTTCGTGGGTTACCTGGTCGGGGTGGCCTGTGCGTTGGCCTTGACCATCGGCACCGGCGCGGCGGCGACCTTCATTTGTGCCTATACCGAGTCGATTTTCGGGCTTGGTGGCTGGCCGGTGAAGATCGTCCTGTTCGCGGTAATCATTGGCATCCACCTGCGCGGCGTGGGTGAGGCCATGGGCCTGACGTTCATTGCCGGTGTGATCGCCGTCGTCGCCCTGCTGACCTTCGGCGTGGCCATGGCGCCGCATGTCGAACTGGCCAACCTGCTGGCGTTGCCCGCCAATGTCGCCACCCCGGTCAGCCTCGGCGGCGTCTTCGCCTGCGTGCCTTTCGCGATCTGGCTGTTCATCACCGTCGAGCAGACCGGTTCGGCGGCGGAAGAAGCTGAAAACCCCGGCCGTACGATGCCACGCGGCATTCTTGCCGCCATCGCCACCCTGTTGGTCACCGCGTTGGTGGTGCTGGTGTGCGCACCGGGCGCTGGCGGTGTCGAGTTGGTGGGCTCGGCGGGCGATCCGCTGTACGCGGCGATGTCCAGCAACAGCGCGTTCGGTGCGGACTCGTGGCTGGCCAAGGTGATTGGCTGCGGCGGCGTGTTCGGTTTGATCGCGACCTTCTTCTCCCTGGTTTACGCGGCCTCCCGGCAGCTGTTCGCGATGGCACGCGACGGCCTGTTCCCGCAGTGGCTGGGCAAGACCGGCAAGCGCGGCACGCCCTGGCCGGCGCTGTTGCTGATCGGCGCCATCGGCCTCCCGCTCTCGGAAGTCGATCCGGCCACCGTGATGCTCGCCGTGGTCCTGCTGCTCAACGTCTGCTACCTGTTCATTTTCGGCGCCTACCTGCGCATCAAGCGCAACCAGCCGGACCTGCCACGCCCGTTCACCCTGGCCGGCGGCACAGTCGTCGCCTGGCTGGGCCTGGCGCTGACGCTGGTGGTGATCGCCGCCTGCTTCCAGCTCGACCTGCTGATGCTGATCGCCCTCGGGGTGACCTTCGTCCTGTGCATTTTCAACTTCCTGCTGCGCGCCCGTCGCAGCCCTGTCATCGAGGTTCCAGACCATGCCTGAAGCGACCCTGTTGCAACGCCGTCACCGCGTGCTCGGCAGCGCCTCGCCACTGTTCTACGACAAGCCCCTGCACCTGGTGCGCGGTGAAGGCGTGTGGCTGTTCGACGTCGAGGGGCGCCGCTACCTCGACGTCTACAACAACGTGCCCTGCGTCGGCCACTGCAACCCCCACGTGACCGACGCCATGCACCGCCAGGCCACCACGCTGAACATCCACACCCGCTACCTCGATGAGCAGGTGGTGCGTTATGCCGAGCGCTTGACCGCGACCTTCGGCCAACCGCTGGACACCGCGATGTTCACCTGCACCGGCACCGAGGCCAACGAACTGGCGCTGCGCCTGGCGCGCTATGCCAGCGGCGGCACCGGCATCATCGTCAGTGACTACAACTACCACGGCAACTCGGCGTCGCTGGCCGAAGTCACCACCGCCCTGCCCTCACCGGAACCCTTCGCCGCCCATGCCCGCGCCGTGCCGATCCCCTGCCTGTACCACGCGCCGGCCGGCACCGCCGAAACGCAGCTGGCCGAGCAATACGCGGCCAACATCGCGGCCGCCATCGCCTCGCTGCAGGCCCAGGGCATTCGCCCGGCCGCGTTGCTGATCGATACCCTGTTCGCCAACGAAGGCTTGCCCCGGGTGCCGGCGAGTTTCGTCGCCAAGGCCGCCGAGTTGATCCGCGCCGCCGGTGGCCTGTTCATCGCCGATGAAGTGCAATCGGGGTTCGGCCGCACCGGCGATCATCTCTGGGGCCATCAGGCCCACGGCGTCGTGCCGGACATCGTCACCCTGGGCAAACCCATGGGCAACGGCTACCCGCTGGCGGGGCTGATCACGCACAAAGCGCTGGTCGAGTCCTTCGGCCGCAACGCCATGTACTTCAACACCTTTGGCGGCTCACCCGTCGCGGCGGCAGTCGGCATGGCGGTGCTGGACGTGATCGAGGACCAGCAACTGCTGCGCAACGCGCAAAACGTCGGCGCCTACGTCCAGCAACGCCTGCAAGGGCTGGCAGGCAAGCACTCGATCATCGGCGACGTGCGTGGCAAGGGCCTGTTCTTCGCCATGGAGCTGGTGCGCGACCACGCCAGCAAGGAACCCGCCGGGCTGGAAGCGCGCAAGGTCGTCAATGACATGCGCGAGAACGGCGTGCTGATCAGCAAGATCGGCGCCGGCGACAACATTCTCAAGCTGCGCCCGCCGCTGGTGTTCAGCCGCGAACACGCGGACCTGTTCGTCGACACCCTGGACCACGCCCTGAGCGCAATTTGAGGCCTCTGCCATGACTGAATTCCATACCCTGAACCATGATCAGCAAGTCGCCCGGTTGCACGATCTGGCGCGCCACGCCCTGCAACACTGGGAGGGTGAGTTCGGCGACATTGAACTGGTGAAATACCGCGAGAACGCGGTGTTCTCTGCCCGCCGCCACGACGGCCAACGGGTGGCCCTGCGTATCCATCGCAACGGCTATCACTGCGAAGCGGCGCTGCGCTCCGAGCTGCAATGGATGGAAGCGCTGGAAAGCGCGGGGATTACCGTGCCGCAGATCATTCGCGCCCAGGACCAGCGCCACCTGATCGAAGTGAGCCATGTCGAGATCGGCCAACGCCATGTCGACATGCTCGCCTGGTTGCCGGGCGCTACTGCCGGCACCTCGGAGGCTGGGGTGCAGGCCGACACCGAGATCGACTTTCTGTTTGCCGAGGCCGGCAAGATGGCGGCGCGCATTCATCTGCATTCGGCTGATTGGCAGCAGCCGGACGAGTTTGTCCGGCATGCCTGGGACGAGGAAGGCCTGATCGGGGCGAATCCGTTCTGGGGGCGATTCTGGGAGCTGGAGCATCTGGGCGATGAGCAACGAGACCTGCTGCAACAGGCCCGGCGCACGGCCCGGCGTGACTTGCGGCAATACGGCCGGCACCTGGGCAACTTCGGCATGATCCACGCCGACCTGGTCCCGGAAAACCTGCTGATCGAAGGCCCGCAGTTGCGCCTGATCGACTTCGACGACGCCGGGTTCGGCTGGCACATGTTTGAGCTGGCCACCGCCCTGTACTTCTGTCTCGATGACCCGCGTTATGAACAGATCAAGGCGGCGCTGCTGGAGGGTTACCACGTGCTCAAGCCGCTGACCGAGGCGGATCGACAGACGCTGGCGCTGTTCCTGATGCTGCGCGGCACCACGTACCTGGGCTGGATTCATACCCGCCAAGGGACGCCGACGGCGATTGAAATGGCGCCGATGTTGATTGAGCGGGCGTGCAGGTTGGCTCGGGAGTATCTGCAGGCCTGATCCACCGCTTTCGCGAGCAAGCCCGCTCCCACATTTGGTCCTCGTCGAACACAGACTTTGTGTTCACTGGAGATCGAGTGTGGGAGCGGGCTTGCTCGCGAAGAACGATGACGTGGTCTCAATCAAGCCGCGCTGGCATGCTCAAGGCGATGGAACAAGCGGTTGAAATACACCAGGCTATCGCGCGGCTCCCGCACGCCGACATTATCCAGCTCCACGAACATCACCGAGTGCGAACCCACTTCCTTGCACTCGCTGATCCGCCCCTGCAGTTGCACCAGGGCATCGCGCAGCACCGGCACTTCGGCGGCGCCGTCGTCCCACAGGTCCCAGGCAAAACGTTCAGCCATGGGCACCTGGGTCATGCCGGCGAAGTGCCGGGCCAGCTCTTCCTGCTCGCCACACAGCACGTTGACGCACAGGCGACCGTTGGTGCGGAACACGTCGTGGGTCGCGCTGTTGCGGTTGACGCACACCAGCACCGTGGGCGGCGAGTCGGTGACCGAGCACACGGCGCTGGCGGTTATGCCGCAGCGGCCGCCCGGGCCATTGGTGGTGATGATGTTCACCGCAGCAGGCAGCTGCGCCATGGCGTTGCGAAAGTCGATTTGCTGCTGGCTCAGGTCGGCCATGTCGATGCCCCTTCCTTCAGGAGGACCGCTTTGAAGCGGCCCGTAGGTGATGGAACAAGACTAAGGCTGCGCGCGCGCTGCAACCATTCTGACGATCCCCATGGCGAGGTTGGGTTTCCGCTAGTCGACTAGGTGGTTTCTTTATCGCAAGGGCCGCCGACAGTGGGTATTCTGCTTACAGGCTGGAAAACACACAGCCGATGCGTGCCGCGCGTTCGCGTGCGAAAACAATAATTAGAATTTTCGTGGCAGCCCTGATGCAAACCCGCAAACCGATTGTTTACATCGTTGACGATGACAAGGACCTGCGCACCTCTCTGGCCTGGCTGCTGGAGTCGGTCAGCGTGCAGGCGCAGTGCTTCGCCGGCGCCGATGAGTTCCTCAGCCAGTACGACCCCCAGCAGCCCGCTTGCCTGGTGCTGGATGTGCGCATGCCGGAAACCAGCGGTTTCCAGTTGCAGGAGATCCTCAACCAGCGCGGCAGCACCTTGCCGACCATTTTCGTCTCGGCCCATGGCGACATTCCGATGTCGGTCACGGCGATGAAGAACGGCGCCCTGGACTTCGTCGAGAAGCCCTACAACCCGCAGCAGATGATCGACCGCATCCAGGCGGCGCTCAAGACCGCCGTGCACGCCCAGGCCGACCAGCAACAGCGGCAGAACCTGCAGGGCAAGCTGGCGCTGCTGACCAGCCGCGAGCGTGAAGTGTTGATGCTGGTGATCGATGGCAAGGCCAGCAAGGTGATCGCCCGGGAGCTGAACATCAGCGTGAAGACCGTTGACGTGCACCGGACCAAGATCAAGGAAAAGATGGGCGTGAGCAGCATTGCCATGCTGGTGCGCGAAGTGCTGCATTTGCCGGTGGATGAGCCGGCGCGGCATTGACTATCGAGTACAGTCTCAAAAATCAGGTTGACTGTCCCGCCGCCTTCGCGAGCAAGCCCGCTCCCACATTGGATCTATGTACGACGCGGATCAAATGTGGGAGCGGGCTTGCTCGCGAAGGGGCCAGTAGTCTCAGCATCAATGGCGGGTGTCAGTGCTGGCTGTAGCGCTTGCGATAGGCACCCGGGGACACGCCAAAGCGCGATTTGAAGGCCGACGAGAAGTAGCTTGAATCCGAGAACCCCCAGGCATAACACAGCGCCGAAAGCTTCTGCTC
Organism: Pseudomonas sp. PLMAX; assembly: GCF_046042685.1. Classification (NCBI taxonomy): domain Bacteria; kingdom Pseudomonadati; phylum Pseudomonadota; class Gammaproteobacteria; order Pseudomonadales; family Pseudomonadaceae; genus Pseudomonas; species Pseudomonas sp. PLMAX. Next base: position 4,592,254 of record NZ_CP064949.1, read on the forward strand.
GACATCGCTGCGGCGCAGGTTTTCCGCGCAGAAGTCCAGGCGTCGGTGCTTGATGTATTGCGCCACCACCAGGCCGCGCTTGGAGAACATCCGGTACAGGCCGCGCACGGAAATACCCACTTCACGGGCGATCAGTTCCGGGCACAGTTCTTCGTCGCTCAGGTGCGCGTCGATGAAGGCGATGATCTTGCGGAACTGCCGCTCATGGGAATCGGCAGCGCTTTCACGGGCGCTGATCCCCGGCAGCAACAGGCTGGCCAGGGCGTCGAGCACCGCTTCGCTTTCCTGCATGTCCAGGCCTTCCTGCTGGCGAGTCTCCAGCACCAGCCTGTTGGCCATCGCCGCCAGGGGGCTGTTGGCGCCGATGCGCGTGGCGCAGTTGACCGCGTTGAAGTGCGAACCACGCTCCACCACCTGGCGCGGCAGAATCAGCGACAGCTGTCGGCAATCGTCGTTGTAGATCATGTCGCTCGGGCGGCTGGCGTCGATCAGGGCGATGTCGCCACAGCCCAGTTGCGCGCGGTTGTCGCCCTGCTCCAGGTGCGAGCTGCCGCGCAGCTGGAACACCGCGTAGTAGTGGCCGTCGCTGCTGGTGCTGACGTCCTTGCTGGTGCGATACAGATGCACGTGCGCCATGTCGACCACACTGAGGCTGATCGCGCCGCTGCGAAATTCCGTCAATTGGCCATAGAAGTCGGTGTCCAGCGCCCGGGCGTCGAAACGCCCGCAGGCCTGGTTCACCTGGCTCAACCAACTTTCGAACGCCTCATTGCGCACCGTCGATGCTGTAGTCATGTCCGCAAAGCCTCAGGTTTTTTGTTGTTATTTCTCGACCGCTTCGTCGAGCGGTTCGCTAACACGGTTTTTCTGTAGCCATCACCTCCCTCGATGGCCGCCGGGCGCCATTCAACAGGCTCCGACGTCAGCTTTCCAGTGAAGAAAGCGCTTAGATGTCCAATACCAGACGAGCGGAAAGTGCCCGGGAAACGCAGGCGCAGATCTGCTTGTTGGAGGCTTTTTCCTTGTTCGAAAGGCAGTTGTCGCGGTGCTCCGGCACGCCGTCCAGCACCTCGACGATGCAGGTGCCGCAGATGCCTTCGCGGCATTCGGTGTCGATGTCGCAACCGTGAGCCTGCAGCACGTCGACCAGGCTGCTGTCGGCCGGCACGTGCAGCACCACGCCGGAACTGGCCAGCTCCACTTCAAAACCGCCGGCCGGGGCGCTGTTGGCGGCAGGGTCGGCGGCGAAGTGTTCCAGGTGAATGGCGTCGTCGGAACGGGTGCGCGCGGCCACTTCCACCACTTTGTTCATGAACGGTGCCGGGCCGCAGGTGTAGATGTGCGCCGCAGGATTGGCGTGTTCCAGGCAGGCGCTCAATGCGCCGTCCAGGTCCGCCGGTTCCACGCCGTAGTGGAATTGCACATTGTCGGCGAACTTCGTCGCCAACAGCTCTGTAAACGCCGCGTATTGCGCCGAACGGGCGAAGTAATGCAGGCGGTACGGCTGGCCGCTCTGCGCCAGTCGATAAGCCATGCTCAGCAGTGGCGTCACGCCGATACCGGCGGCGAACAACAGGTGTTCGCGGGCACTTTCATCGAGACGGAACAGGTTGCGTGGCGCCCCCATTTCCAGCTCCATGCCCTCTTCCACCTGCTCGTGCAGCGCGAGGGAGCCACCGCGCGACTGCGCTTCTTTTTTTACCGCCACCAGGTAAGCGCGGCGATCCTCTGGCGGGCTGCACAGCGAGTACTGGCGGGTCACGCCGGTCGGCCCGGTGAGGTCGACGTGGGCACCCGGTTCATAGGTGTCGAGCGGCTGGCCGTCACTGCGCACGAGGCGAAAGGAACGGATATCCAGCGCTTCGTCGACGATCCTTTCGATCTTCACCTTCATCATTGCATCACCTGACTATTTATTTTCTTGTTAAACACAGCCCCCTGTAGGAGCTGGCTTGCCAGCGATGGCGGCCTTCAGTCTTGCATCGCCTATGTTGACGCCTTCGCCGGCAAGCCGGCTCCTACAAGGGTTATTTTCCGGGTTGGACATCAGCGCATGAACAGGCCGCCGTTGACGTCCAGGCACGCGCCGGTTACGGACGTTGCGTTGTCGGCGATCAGCAACAGCACGCTGTCGGCGATGAACGCCGGGTCGCCGAGGGTGCCGGCCGGGATCATTTTCAGGATCTGTTCCAGACGCTCCGGGGCCACGCTTTCACGCACCACCGGCAAGTCCAGGGGACCTGGCGAGATGCTGTTGACAGTCACCCCTTGCGACGCCAGTTCACGGGCGAAGACTTTGGTCAGCGTCGCCACGCCGCCCTTGGCCGCCGCGTAATGGGCGCCGGTGGCGGTGCCGCCGTTCTGCCCGGCCAGGGAGGCGATGTTGACGATGCGGCCAAAGCCACGTTCGGCGAAATGCGCGCCGAACACCTGGCAGGCGACGAAGGTGCCGCGCAGGTTGATCGCCATCGACTCGTCGAACTCTTCGGGCGTGATGTCCATCAGCGCCGCGACTTTCGACACGCCGGCGTTGTTCACCAGAATGTCAGTGCCGCCCCAGTGCGCAGCGAGCAGGTCGCGGGCGCGCTGGAAGTCGGCCTTGCTGCGTACATCCAGCTCGATGGCGACGGCCGTGGCGCCGCTGCCGTCCAGCTCGGCGACCAACGCCTGCACGCCATCGAGGCGCACATCCGCCAGGCCAACGTGATAACCGACGGCGTGCAGACGGCGGGCGATGCACTCGCCCAGTCCGCGGGAGGCACCCGTCACGAGGGCTACTCGACTCATGATGTTGCCCTCACAGAAGGAAGCCGAGCGCGCTCAGGCTGTCAGTAGAGTTGATCAGCCGAACCACTTTTCGCTCCAGGGTCGGCACGCCATCGGTGAAGCGGATGCGGTGGTTCAGGTCGGCCACGAACGGCGTGTGCACCCCGCGCTTGTAGGCGTACAGCAACTGCGCCGAGTTGACTTCGACGATGTCGCCAGCCGCTTCCACCAGGCGGAAACGCGAGACGGTGCGGATGGTTTTCGCCGCGTCCACCGCCGACGGCGAGTAGCCGGCGGTCAGGCGTTCGATGCGCAGGTCACGCATGCGTGCGTCGTCGTAGGCGTAGTTTAGCGTCGCTTCGAAATCCTCGGTGTCCGGATCGATCGGCACGATGTACTTGCCGCTCTCGCTCCACAGGGTCGCCCACTCGGCGTAACTCTTGTGGTCGAGCAGTTCGGCTTCGCGCCAGATGAATTCGATGGCCTGGGCCAGCGGGCCGGAAAAGCCGTTCAGGGTGTCGTGATTGCTCATTGGCTCATCATCCTTTTCCACATGTCGTAGGCACCGCGCATGCCGCCCTCGTCGGTGGCGTGGCTGACCTTGTCGCCGTTTTCAGCGGTGATTTCGCGGTTCAGGCCGCGGTTGACCAGGATTGGCGCGTCGACGCCGGCGTACGAGCCGCGCTGTACGCGGTCCCAGGCTTCAGCATCGTCGGGGCTGCCGAAACCGAACGGGCCCTGGAAGTGTTCGTGAATGCGCATGCGTTCGCGGTTGGCGATTTCCGGGCCGCCGTCCATACCGAGGGCGACGTGACGGATCTCGGTTTCGGTGACCGACACCGGACGCAGCACACGGAAGAACGACATCGACATGGCGATGTTGGGGAACAGGTTCAGGTTGAACCCGGCGCCGTGCAGCGAACGTACAATGCGGCGCACTTGATCCGCCGGCATGGTTTTGGACAGTTCTTCAGTGACGTGGGCGAAGCGTTCCTGCAACTGCTCGGTGCCGTCATCGTGATCCAGATCGACGTGCTCCGGCACCATCACCATCACGCTGTGGCCGTTGCCCAGGGAGTGGGTCACGGCTTGCTCGTCGGTCATGAACGAGAGCATTTCCGAGGTTTCTTCATCCACCGACGACATGAACGACTTGTGCACGATCGGGAAGTGGTAACCGTCGGTGGTGTTTTCCAGCTGGATCTTCCAGTTGCCCTTGAAGCTGAACTTGTGTTCGCCCTGGGTCTTGATCGGGTAACCGGCGCCCTGCTTCATGAACAGGTCCATCCAGTGTCTGGCGCCGCCGAGGAAGTCTTCCAGCGGTTCGATCTCGTCGTTGTAGCTGGCGAAGACCATGCCGGCGTAGCTTTCCACGCGCAGGCTGGTCAGCGGCAGTTCGGATTTCTCCAGGATGCCTTCGTAGCCATCCGGATACGGCAACGCGCGCAGCTTGCCGTCCAGGCCATAGGACCAGCTGTGGTACGGGCAGGTGAAACCGGTGGCGTTGCCCTTGTGCTTCTCGCACACGGTGGCGCCACGGTGGCGGCAACGGTTTTCCAGCACGTTGATGTTGTTCTTCTTGTCGCGCACGACGATCACCGGGCGACGGCCGATGGTGGCGGTCTTGAAGTCGCCGCTGTTGCGCACTTCGCTTTCGTGGGCAACCCACACCCAGGTGCGGTAGAAAATCTTCTCGAGCTCGGCTTCGAACAGCGCCGGGTCGTTGTACAGCGAGACGTCGACGCGGTCATGCTGGACCAGGTCTTCGGGGCTTTTCGACGTTGCGATCAGCCGGTATTCATGAGTGCTCATGCGGTTCTCCTCATGGCTTCTTTTTATGATTGATTAGTTGAGGCTTGCAGCTGCGCACCGAAGGCGCAGACCAGTTCGTCCTGACCTTTGCGACCGACGATCTGCAGGCCGACTTTGAGCCCGCCGCAATCGAGTTCCACCGGCACGCTCAGCGCTGGGTGGCCGCTGAGGTTGAAGGGGCGCACCAGCGGAGTCATACCGGCGACGGCCTTGCTGCCGCTACGCGCTTCACTCAGCGTGGGTGGCAGGCTTGGCATCGTCGGCAGCAGCAATACGGCAAAGTCTTCCAGCGCCGCGTCCACTTGTTGGGTGAACGCTGTGCGCACGGCTTCGGCCTGGGCCAGCTCGTCACGCGTAGTGCGGCTGGCCACCAGCAAGCGTGTTTCTACATCGGAGCCAATCAGGCCCTTGCCGGTCAGGTGGCCGAACGCTGCCCAGTTTTCGAAATTGATCACGGTCAGGCCGGCGGCGAATGCAGCTTCGAATTCGCTCAATTGCAGGTGGCTGCGGCGCCAGCCCGCGCGGTCGGCGGCAGCACCGAGGCTGGCTTGCAGATGCGCGTCGCAGGCCACGTCGAGGAAGCCGACCCTGGCACCGTCACCGGGCAAACCTTGCACGGCGAAACCCGGACAAATCACCTGCATGGCGGCGATCAGGTCGTCCATGGTCCTGGCGAACGGCCCGACGCAATCGAGGCTGGATTCCAGCGGATGTGCGCCAACACGACTGACCCGACCGTAAGTCGGCTTGAGCCCGGCGATGCCGCAGCAGGCCGCCGGCACCCGCACCGAACCACCGGTGTCGGTGCCGATGGCGATATCCGCCAACCCGGCCGCGACCGCCGAAGCGGAACCGCTGGACGAGCCGCCAGGAACACGATCCGGCGCTTGCGGATTGATCGGTGTGCCGGTCCAGTCGTTGATGCCGGTGACGCCAAAGGCCAGTTCGTGCAGGTTGGTCTTGCCGACGATCTGCCAGCCGGCGTTGAGAATCGCATCCACCACTTCGGCGTTTTTTGTCGCCGCCGGTGCATCGGCAAAGGCACGGCTGCCCGAGCGGGTCGGATGGCCGGCGATGTCGATGGAGTCCTTGATGGCGACGCGCTTGCCGTTGCCCCCGAGGAGGAATTCGCTGATGAAAGTATTCATGCATTCAGCTCCGTGTTGAACAGCCGTTGCGTACGGAAATGCGCGATCAGCCAGGTACCGTCGACACAGCGGAAATCGATGTTCAGGCGGGTGCCGAACAGCTCGTTGCGGCCATCGGCGTAGGTGGAGATCTGCTGCATGATCCACTGCCCTTGCGCCGTGCTGCCGTCGACCACGATCGATTCGCTGGTGAGGTAATGCAGGTTCAACCGGAAGTGGTCCGATGGCGGCAGGTAACCACCGACAAAGGCGGCCACTGCTTCACGTCCGCGATGTTGGCCAAACGTCTGCGCAGTGGAACTGCCTACGCCTTCCCAGATCGCATCGACGGTGAACAACCGGGCCAACTCACTGACTTCAACCACCGCCCTCGGCACATCGCACAGGTCCATGTAGCGCGCCATCAAGCGGCGCACTACGCTTTCCCCTTCGAGTGTCTGAAGACGCTGCAGCAAGGCCTCGTTCATGGCTTACACCCTGGCCGCATCAGGGATGGTCAGCGGACGACCGATGCGCGCTTCGATCTTCGCGTAGCGCCACAGGCTGTACTGGCCGACCGGCGTGGTGCGGAACAGGTTGCAGGCGTCGATCACCGACTGGTGGCAGTCGACGTCGGCCATGATGTACACGGTCCAGGGCGAGGTGGTCGACGGGCCGACCATCAGGCGGTCGTCATCCATGGCGCCGAGCACGGTGATGCCGGGCATGGCACCGAGGTCACCCATCATCTGGCTGAAGCCTTTCCACACGCTCAGGCCTTCGCCGGTGGGCAGGTCGAAAAAGTTCTGGGTGATGCCGATGCAGAAGACGACGCGCAAGGGTTCTTGAGTGGTCTGGGTCATGAGTGTCGATCCTTTTGAAATAGAGAATTCAGATGTAGCCCGGGAACGGCGGTACGCCGAGGAACACCGAGCCGGCGCCGTCGTACAGCCCTTCGCTGAGGAAGGCGTGCTGGGTCACCACCATCGAGTCGCGCAGGTAACGCTGCAGCGGATGGCGCAGGTAAATGGCAGTGGTACCGGCCAGGCTGTAGGCGCTCTGCACCACGGCGGCACCGGCCTGGGACACGTGGATGGCGGACAGGCGCAGCAGGCTGGTCTGCTCCGGCGTGACCGGGTTGCCCGCGAGGATCGAGTTCCATACCTGTTCGGTGGCGTTGTAGAAGAAACCGCGCGCAGCACTGAGCTTGGCTTCAGCCTTGGCGATTTCGATACGCACGTAGGCGCGGTCGGATAATTTCGGCGCGCCGGTGATACCCGAACCGCCAGCCATGCGGCTGATTTCATCCAGTGCAGCACGGGCCAGGCCCAGGTTGACCACCGCCAGCACTTGCGCGGCGTAGGCAATCGACGGGTAGCGGAACAGCGGCTCATCAATGGTTGCAGCCCCACCCCGGATAAAGGTCCAGCGCTCGTCGACGCGCTTGTCGGTGACGCGCAAGTCGTGGCTGCCTGTGCCCTTGAGGCCAACCACGTCCCAGTTCTCGACGATCTCTACCTGGTCCGGACGCAATACCGCTGTGCGCGGCTTGCCGCCTGCGGCACCGATGCCCACACCCAGCAGGTCGGCGCCTTTGCAGCCGCTGGCGAATTTCCAGGTGCCGTTGACCTGATAGCCACCCTCTACCACCTCGGCCGGTTGCAGCGGAAACAGGCCGCCGGCAAAGACCAGGTCAGGGCTTTGCGAATAGAGTTCGGCCAGGGTTTCTGCTGGCAAAGCGGCAAGATAGACGCCGGCGCTGCCGAAGCTCGCGACCCAGCCAGCGGAGCCGTCGGCTTCGGAGATGCGCTCGATCATTTGCAGAAACTTTGCCGGGGCCAGGGCGTCGCCGCCGTAGCATTTCGGCGTGGCGGCGCGGTAGATGCCCACCTGCTTGAAGCGCTCGATCATGTCCCGTGGCACGTGGGAGCCGGCGTCGAAATCGTCGCGGCGTTGGCGTACTTCTTCCAGTACCTGCGCAAAGGCCGGGCTGTCGACGACATTCTCGTCAACGCCGATCGTTGCGTCTTGTTGCACGACCGCTGAACGCAGCATGGGCTTTCTCCGTTTTTCTTATTGTGTAGGAGCGAGCTTGCTCGCGATGGCCGACCAGACACCGCGAGCAATCAGGCGGCCCGCGTCATCGTTGACGCTTTTCGCGAGCAAGCTCGCTCCTACAGGTAATGGGTGGTGGTCACCCTTGCATTGCGGTCCAGTGTAAAAACCGCATGCCGGCGCAACTATTGGTGCGTGCAGCTCCCCGAATAAAGAAAACCCCTAGATGCCCACCGGTTACCTCTGAGCGCATCGCGCTGTGCGAGCAGGTATAAAACGCCATACTGCAAATCTCTGCCGCCAAGGGCCGTGCGATGTACTTGCCAAAACCAAACGATTTTTATGCGCTGATCGAAGCCATGCCGCTGTGCATCATTCTTCACGATGCGCAGACCAAGGAAATTCTCTGGGCCAACGCTGCCGCCCTGGCGGCGCTGGGTTTTACCCTGGAGGAACTGACGCCGCTCAAGGCCCCGGACATGACCCGCGACGCACCGAAGTATCGGCGCTCGGTGGGGCTGCGCTGGCTGGAAGGCGCCGCGCGCACCGGCCAGCGCGCCATCGAGTGGTGCTATCGCTCCAAGCAAGGCGTCGAGATTCTTTCCGAGGCGGTGGCGACCCTGGTGCACCTGGACGGTCGCGATGTGCTGATGGTGCAGTTTCGCGACATCTCCAAGGAGGACAGGGTCAAGCGTGACCTCAAGCGTTTCGAAAGTCGGCTCAAGGCTTTCATGCAGGACTTGGCCGAAGGCGTGGCGGTGCTGGGCCCCGAGGGTGATATCCGCTTCATCAGCGATTCCGGCGCGCATTTGCTCGCTAGCGAAGTGCACCAGCTGATGGGCAAGAATTTTCTCGGCTGGTGCGACGACGCTTCACGCCAGCGCCTGTTGCAACAGCTCGCCAACGAAACACCGGAGCACGCGCCGTTCAGCGTTCACTACAAAGTGCAGCGGCGCGACGGCGAGTGGCGCTGGCATGACGCAACCTGCCGCTACATCGAGATTGAGGACGATCTGGTCGGGCACCTGCTGTTGTTCCGCGACGTCACCGAACAGGTGCAGGCCGAAGAAGCGCGGCGGGTCAGCGAGCAGAAACTCGAATACCTGGCGCGCTACAACGCCATGGGCGAAATGGCCGTGGCCATCGCCCATGAACTGAGCCAACCGCTGGCCGCCACGCGCAATTTCATCGAGGGCGCGGTGATTCGCCTGGGCAACGCCGCCGATGCAGATCAGGGCGTCGCCTGGGGTCTGCAGAATGCCGTGCGGCAGATCGAGCACGCCTCGGTGATCATCAAGAGCGTGCGCGATTACGTAGTGAAACTGGAGCAGAGCGAAGAGCTGATCGACCTCAACGAGTTGCTGCGCGAAACCCGCTACTTCATCAGCCTGCGGGCCGACCCGAGCCTGGTGCGCGTGGACGTCATCACCTCTCCCGAGCCGCTGCGGGTGAGCTGCGAGAAGGTGTTGATTGGCCAGGTGATCCTCAACCTGGCGTTCAATGCGATCGAAGAAATGGCCGACCTCCCCGTCGAACGCCGTTTGCTGCGCATCCATGCCCGCGCCGACAACGGCATGGCGCTGGTGAGCATCGAGGACAGCGGCCGCGGCATCCAGGCCCAGGCGCAGGAGAAGCTGTTCGACGGTTTCTTCTCGTCCAAGGTCAGCGGCAACGGCATCGGCCTGGCGCTGTGCAAGAACATCATCGGCCGTCACCGGGGCGATATCTGGGCGCAAAACCTCAAGCCTTGCGGTGCCGTATTCAGCTTTTCCCTTCCCCTGGCCACCCCCGGCCCCCTGTAGGAGCGAGCTTGCTCGCGAAAAACGTCAGGACGATCCGGTCATTCAGGCAGCGCGCGTTATCGTTGACGTCCATCGCGAGCAAGCTCGCTCCTGCAACATGACACTGGCACAGATACACAAACACTTGGCAGGCAGGGCAATTCCTGGGATTGCCGGGCGAGGCACTATTCGATGGTCAGAATCTGCCCACTCACCCGCGATCCGCGTTACCAACAATTCAGGAAGTTCCCCTTATGCGAACAAACAGGATCTCCGTACAGTCAGCGCTAGGCCTGAGCCTGCTTGTACTCGGTTTGAACAGTGCCCGCGCGGACTTGCCGGCCGACACCGGCATCGGCCAGACCACCCTGGCCTTCCCCGCTGAACCGCACCGCGCGTTTGTCGTCGATGTCGAGTTCGAAAGTTTCGTCGCCGGCCGTGTCACCGTGGTCGACCCGGATCAGAAACGCGTGCTGGGCATGGTGCCGACCGGTTTCGCCGCGCCTTCGGCCCTGAGCCACGACGGCAAGCTGCTCTACAGCGCCGACATCTGGTATTCGCGCGGCACCCGCGGCACCCGCACCGACGTCCTGACCGCGTGGGACAGCTCGACCCTGTCGCCGGCCTGGGAAGTGCTGATCCCGAACAAGCGCGCCGAGTCGCTGACCCAGCGCTACGCCCTGAAGACCAGCGGCGATGACCGTTTCGTCTACGTCTACAACTTCACCCCCTCGACCTCGGTGACCGTGGTCGACACCCAGAGCAAGGCCGTCGCCAGCGAAGTCTCGATCCCCGGTTGCGTGCTCAACTACCCGGTCGGCAAACGCCGTTTCGCCTCGCTGTGCGGCGACGGCAGCCTGCAGGTGGTGACCCTCAACGACCAGGGCCAGGAAACCGCGCGCAACCGCACGCCGTTCTTCGACCCGAACGCGGAAAAACTGGTAGAGCGCGCGGTCAACGTCGGCGACACCTACTACTTCACCACCACCACCGGCACCGTGCGCGCCGTGGATTTCTCCGGCGACACGCCGAAAATCCTGCCGAGCTGGTCGCTGACCACCGACGAAGAAAAGAAAGCCGGCTGGGCGCCGGGCGGCTGGCAGCTGATGGCCGTCGCGCCGAAGCTCAACCGCCTGTACGTGCTGATGCATGACGCCCATGAACCGATGAAGTGGGAAGACCCGAGCACCTTCATCTGGGCCTTCGATCTCAAGACCATGAAGAAAGTCGCCACCCTGGAAGCCCCGGCACCGGTGTGGAGCATGCAGGCAACCGGCGACGACAAGCCGCTGTTGCTGGGCACCGACGTTGAAGGTGGCTTGCAGATCTTCGACCTCAAGACCAACCAGCACACCGGCAGCATGGCCAAGGTCGCCAAAACCGCGACCCAGGTCATGAGCTACTAAACGAGATTCGGCCCATGCAATCAGATCCGATCTTCATTAATGCCTGCGCCCTCGCCATTTCGGCGCTGCTGGCCAGTGCCGCGACTCACAAGGTGCGCGCCCCGGGGCGCTTCGCCAAACAGCTGGCGGATTATCAACTGCTGCCTGCCGCACTGATTCGCCCGAGCGCCAGGCTTATCCCGCTGCTGGAACTGGCCATCGCTTTCGCGCTACTGGTCCCGGTCAGCCGGGGCTGGGCGGCGTTGAGTGCGGCCAGCCTGCTGGCGCTGTACGCCGCCGCCATCGGCATCAACCTGTGGCGCGGTCGTCGCGACATCGACTGCGGCTGTGCAGGTCCAGACCAGGCACAACCGCTGCGCCCGGTGCTGCTGCTGCGCAACAGCGTGCTGGTGGCGCTGGCGCTGCTGGCCAGCGTGGCGCCGGTGGTGCGTGACATGACTGTGTTCGATGGCTTCGTCACCGTGGCCGCCGCCGCTGTCGCGCTGCTCATTTACGCCGCGGCCGATGGCCTGCTGGCGAACTCCCCTCTTCTGCTCAAATTGATTGGTAGGTAATCGAAATGGAAGGCTTGATAGTTTCCAATGTTCTGCTCTGGGTGCTGCTGGTGGCCGTGGCGTTTGTCGTCATGGGCCTGGTCCGTCAGATTGGCGTGCTGCACGGTCGCCTGGCGCCGGCCGGCGCGCTGATGGTCGACAAAGGCGTGGCCGTCAACGAAGCCGCACCGCAAATCACCGCCGCCGACCGCAAGGGCCGCCCGGTGAACTTTGGTTATGCCGGCGAAAAATCGCAACTGCTGTTTTTCCTCTCGCCGACCTGCCCGATCTGCAAGTCCTTGCTGCCGGCGATCAAGTCCATCGCCAAAGAACAGGCCGGTACGCTCGACGTGGTGTTCGTCAGCGATGGAGACATGGATGCCCAGCAAGCGCTGATTCGCGAACACAAGCTCGAAGACGCCACCTACGTGGTCGGCCCGGAAGTGGGCATGACCTACCAGATCGGCAAGCTGCCGTACGCCGCCCTGATCGACAAGTCCGGCACCCTGCGCGCCAAAGGCCTGGTCAACTCCCGCGAACACCTCGACAGCCTGTTCGAAGTTGAGCACTTGAAGCACGCCACGCTGCAGCAATACCTCAACGCGCAGCCCCACGACCATGACCACAGCCACGGCCATAGCCACTGATAAGGCAGGGAGACCTTCATGAAACTGCTGGATCTGTTGTTCGAGCGCTCGACGCGCCGTGTTGCCGACACTACTTCGCGCCGCAAACTGCTGTCGCGCATGGGCTCGCTGATGGTGGCCGGTGCCGCCCTGCCGCTGCTGCTGCCCCTGGATCGCACCAGCAAGGCGCTGGCTGCCACTGACCCGAAGGCCGGTGACCCGGGTGATCCGAACAGTTGCGACTACTGGCGCTACTGTTCCATCGACGGTTTTCTGTGCAGCTGCTGCGGCGGATCGGTGACGTCCTGCCCACCGGGCACCGAAGCCTCGCAAGTGACCTGGATCGGCACCTGCCGAAACCCGGCCGACGGCAAGGACTACATCATTTCGTACAACGACTGCTGCGGTAAGCAAAGCTGCGCCCAGTGCGCCTGCACCCGCAACGACAGTGAAGAGCCGGCCTACCGCCCGTTCAACAACAACGATGTGAACTGGTGCCTGGCGGCCAAATCGCACATCTATCACTGCACCGTTTCAATCATCCGTGGCGTGGCGGTCTGACACCCACCGCCGGTTGCCCTGGCAACCGGCATTTGATTTAGGGCCCGGCTTGCCGGCGAAGGCGTTTATAAGGACGCCTTCGCCGGCAAGCCGGGCTCCTACAAAAGGAGACATCTATGCGCAAGTTGCTGGTCCTCGGTCTCGTCTGCGCCCTGAGCGCCCCGCTCGTCCATGCCCGGGCCATCCCGGACCCGACGCAGCGTCACGCCCCCGGCAACGAAGAACTGCAAAAGCCCATCGCCGAAGCCGGCTACAGCGTGGGCGTGAACTACCAGCTGCAATGCGCCGGCTGCCACCTGGGCAACGGCATGGGCTCGGCGGCCAATGACACGCCGAGAATGACCGGGTTTGTCGGCAACTTCCTGAAAGTGCCGGGCGGCCGTGAATTCCTGGTGCGCGTGCCAGGCATGTCGCAATCGGCGTTGAACAACGCGCAACTGGCTGACCTGCTCAACTGGCTGATGCGCGAGGATGGCATGGCCGGCAAAAGCAGACCCGCCGACTACCAGCCCTACAGTGCCGACGAAGTGGCGGCGCTGCGGGCCAAGACCATGCTCAATCTGCCGGGCACCCGCGCCGAACTGATCGACAGGATGCGCGCCCAAGGCATCGCCATCGAAGACGGGATGAACAACTGACAGCAGCGAACGCATTGACACAACCGGGGCCCAGGCCTTCGCGCCTGCCCGAATAATCCCCTTGCGACCGATGGTCGTCCAGATACCCGAAAAGCAGGCCAGCCGGCGCCTGCATCACTGCTCCCGACTAAACTTCGTCCATAACGTGAATGAATCCACAGTGCTGCTAAAGTGATAGCACGGGACCCGCATTCTCCCCTGCCTCGGGATTTTCGGTGGAGGGTGGATTTCTCGACTATAAGTAGCTTGCCGCTGAGGCTAAAGCTCTGAAACGAGGGTAGTTTTGACCTGGATCGCGTTCCTGTTGGGCGCGAGGGGGTAGCAAAAATGGGATCTGATCATGATTTTTGAGCCGAGCAGTAGCCGTTCCGTACTCCAGCGAAGAAGCAGCACCAGTATCTTTATCCAGGCCGGCCTCGATAGCCTGGCTGTCACCGGTGTCGCGTGGTACCTGATTGATTATCACATCGGCTACATCACCCAGGCCTATGTGATCATGGTCCTGCTGTTGCTGGGGGCGTTGGCCGTCGTGTACGACCACTACGCCATCTATCGAAGCAACGTCGGGTTCGCCGTCAAGGCCTTCAAACTGTTCAAGGCATGGACCGCCGCCTTTTGTTTTCTCGTCGCCATGGCCTTTCTTACGAAACAAAGCGAAACCTACTCACGACTATTGGTCGGTGAGTTGTTCGTCATCGGTTATTTTGCCCAGCTGCTGTTGCACCTCGGGACGCGTGAACTGCAAAAGAAGTTCCTGGCGCATCCCACCCAACGGGACAACGCGCTGATCATTGGCTCGGGAGAACTGGCCGACTTCCTCCACCAGAAAATCAGTAACAATCCCTGGCTGGGTGAACGGGTCGTCGGCTCCGTACTGATCGGAGCGGCCGATGACCATGGCAAGGATGGCTCGGAGAACCCCAACCGCCTGGCGATACTGGGCAATTTGTCCGACCTTGATGACCTGGTCGCGCAACATTCCATTCGCACCGTCTACTTCGTCACGCCACTGGACGGTTCGCAGGTGATCAAGGATGTGTATCTGAAGTTGTTCGACAAGCACATCTCGGTCAACTGGGTGCCGGACATCTTTTCCCTGCGCCTGATCAATCACAGCGTTCGCGAAATTGCCGGCATTCCCGTGCTGACCTTGTCCGAAACGCCACTGATGGGCATGCGCCTGCTGCTCAAGAACCTGGAAGACCGCGTGCTGGCCTTTCTCATCCTGCTGTTTGCCGCACCGGTGCTGGCCATCGTCGCCATTGCGATCAAGCTCGACAGCCCGGGGCCGGTGTTCTTCCGCCAGCAACGGATGGGCTGGAGTGGCGGGCCCTTTCGCATCTGGAAGTTTCGCAGCATGAAGGTCCACCAGCCTGAAGACGGCGTGGTCAAGCAAGCGCAAAAGAACGATCCGCGCATGACCCGGGTCGGCGCCTTCATTCGCAAGACCAGCCTGGACGAACTGCCGCAGCTGTTCAATGTGCTGATGGGCGAAATGTCCCTGGTCGGGCCTCGTCCCCATGCCATCCAGCACGATGCGCAATATTCACCCGACATCGCCGACTACTTTGCGCGCCACAACATCAAGCCCGGCATCACGGGCCTGGCCCAGGTGCGCGGCTACCGGGGTGAAACCAAGGATATCGAACAGATGATCCGTCGGGTCGATTCGGACATCGAATACATCAACAACTGGTCGCTGTGGCTCGACTTCGTCATTCTTGCCCGCACGGTGACCGCCTTCTCGGGCAAGCATGCCTACTAGTTGCGTCATGGATGCATAACCTCGAGTAGCGCTGGTTATCAGCGCTACCGGGTTACAAACGAGACAGGGGTTCAGGCCGGGAACAGATCGAGCGTGCGCTCAACCTCGTCGGGGTCGATGCGGAAACCTTCGCCGTCCGGGGTACCCACCACAAAACCGAAGTTCTGCTGATCGCGATCCGTCAGGTACTTGAAGAAGCAGACGAAACGATCAGGCGGTTGCAGGATCAGCAGCGAACCGCCGGGCTGCAGTAGATTGACGCCATGTATGAGCTGACTGCCTTCGATGCCGATCACTGTCCTGGCCCCGGCACAGGCCGCGACGATGGTCGGTACATCGCACTTGGACGGGTCAATGATGCGAAACCCCCGGCGCTCACGCAGACGTTCGGCCAGCTCCAGTTCATTGCGCAACAAACGCAACTCGCCCTTGTTGCCCCGCAGGACGAATACGCCTGGGTGAGAACTGGCATCGACATGGGACAACAACTTTTCAGACATTCCGCGAAATCGCAGGTGCTTATGACGGTTGTGACTGATGTCGTCAAAGATCACCAGCTCGCGAAAAAACGCATTGCGCACACGAACCGGATTCATCCCCAGCCAGTCTTCATAACCCGGCGCGTGAAGTATCCCGTGCCTGGCGGCGGAAATGGAGGTTTCAGCGAGCGACGTGGTGACCGGGATGCCCTCCTGGGCGGCCATTGGATAGGTGATGCAGTCATCCACCATCCACGAGCCAAACCACTTGTTCCCACCCACGGTGCAATACATCGCCCCGCGATCGATTTCGTTTTCTATGCGAACCTTCGGCAACCACCCGGACCTGGGCGATAACCAGGTTTTGGCATCACCTTTGTACAGCGCGCCGTCGATCAACCAGGCGTCCTTGAGCAGAAACGCGCGTGTCGGGCCGTGCTGGACAAGACCGTTACCCTCCATGGTGCGACGGGGATGCTCGAAGGGATAAAACTGCCATCCTGTCACCCGCTCAAGCTGGTTGGGCAGGTAAAACGCAGGCGGCGCGACCGATGCATCCGCTGGGGCCATTTCCCAGTTTTTCACCGCGACACTTTGCAGATCCAGCGGCGGTTTCCTGGCAAGTTTCTCTTTAAATATGTGTTTGTACGCAGCAAAACTCCATTTCGCCCCAGCGCCGCTCACCAACAGGTTCGATTGCGACATAAGGATTACCACTCTGAATACGTTTAACTACCAATAACGCTTGTCATCGCTTGCTCGACATCAGGTTCAGTTGCACATCAGGCTTTCCATGGCAGGGGGCGTTTTCAGATGACTGTAGCGACCGCGTAGGGTCTCGAGCAGTTTTTCCGGTGGCGCCTTGGCGCAATGCAGATAGACCCTGGAGAGCCCACCAAAACCCATTTCACGATAACGCTCGGCGATTTCCTCATCGCTCGGCCCGTCCGGCAAACCCAGATGCAAGGTCAGTTTTTTACCCTCTACGGCAAACAGAGGGGTTTCCCAGAGAAATTGCGCAACGCCTACCTTGGGCAATCGGACAAATAGATAACCGTGGTTGTTCAGCGTATCGACATCGCCGCCGCGCCTTCTTTTCCACTCCAGCAAGCCATCGTCCGGACGCGCCAGGCAGGTGCCGATATCGTAATAATCAAAACCGTTTTCCAAGGCCCATTCCAACGCCATGAAGGTGGTGATGGAGTTGATCTCGCGCAGCTTCTTCGCATCCGAGTAGACCGTTTCCGGGTAGCCGAAACGGATCGTGCTCCAGTAGCGCTTGCCCGCGCGGGTGATCACGCAGCCAAGGTGGCAGGCGACAACCTCGTCTTCGAGCAGCACCAGATCCAGGCGCCCGGCGGCGGTTTTCGCCACCCGACGCACTTCCTGCTGCTCGATTTGCGAAGCGGACGTGCCATGCCTGGCGCTGGCGTAGGGTTGCAGCATGCCCTGGTCGGCGCTTTCGATTTCGTCATCGTTCAACGCCTGTTTCAGGCGATATCGCAGGCGGTTCTTGCGAAGATTGCGGCGCAATTCGGAGTTGTATCTGGCGGTTATATCCTCGATCGATCTGCCCAGGGGTACAACAGCGCTAAGATACTGCGGTACACAGAGTGCGCCCGGCGTCGGTATTTCACTGACAAATACCGTTCGACCCGATTTATCCGGTTCAACTTGCTGATTGGCGACCTGAGGTTCAGCGCCCATTAGAACTTTCACAAAGTCGCGCTGGGCTTTGCGACCCACATAGAGAATGTCGTAAGCGCTCTCTTCGCGCAGCTTGAACCTGACAAATTCCCAGCGCCAGAAACAGGCTCGACCGGCAATATCGCGCAGCCAGGCGTGGGCTTTCCTCAGTTCAAAGCGTACCGACGGCGTAATCAACTGACGCAACAGTGCCTTCACATATTCTTTCATTTGGTATTAACACTAATTAATTAAGGAAAGATTATTCGAAAGTTCGAATCAAGGAATAAGACACTGCAACCCAGGCTTCGATACGGTGGCGGTTGACGTCAAACTTTCGTCGTTTTTTTCACTAATTACGACACAAGTACCGACCGCGCCAGCAAGTCGTCGCGTATATGAGCAGTAAAGATGCTGCGCCAGAGTTTTGCAAGATATTACAGCGCCGACCCTGTATATATTGGCCCCCGACTCACCCGCCAGTCGGTGCCGTGCAGGCAAGCGTCCTCAGGATGAACATTGGGTTACCGACTACGTATCGACTGAACAGGCGCCTGGGCTCACTGGCCAGCCTGAACACCCATTCGCAACCCAGGCCACGCATCCATTGCGGAGCGCGACTCACCTTGCCGCCGAGAAAGTCCAGGATCGCCCCGCCACACACGATCAGGCACGGCACGCCGCTGGCCGCCAGCCTGGCCGCAACGACTTCCTGCTTGGGCATGCCCATGCCCAGTACCACCAGTTCCGGCTGATGTTGCCGGGCCAGGTCGAGGTAGGTCTGCACCTCGGCGAAACCATGGTGGGCAGACACCACATTGACCGCCCACGCCGCCTCGCAATGCCTGGCCGCATTGGCCAGGAAAGGTTCCTGCGTGCCCCACAAGGCCACGCGCCGTCCCTTGTACGCCGCCAGCAACTTGGGGATCAAGTCCGTGCCGTTCATGTTCAGCCCCGGCTCCCGGCCCATTCGGCGAAACAGGATGGACATGCCGGAGCCATCGCGCAGCAACACGTCGGCGGCCGACAGTGCCTGGTAGTAGTCGTTGTCCCTGGCGATCAGGTTCATCGCATGGGCATTGACGAACCCCAGCACCGTCGCTGCTTGCGGCTTGGACAAGGTCTCGATCAAGCGCTGTTCTTCATTGGCGTCGCTGATGACCCTGAGTGACTGGATGATCGTTTGCCAGTTGTGCTGCCAGGTCAAAGCGCGCATCAGGAGTCGTCTCGCTTGGACCGCACCCATTCAACCTGGCGTTTAACCAGGAAGCCCAGGTACAGGGGAATTTTCTTCAGCGCGTAGAACGGCGCATAGAGCAACGCGGAAAAGGCGATGATGTCGCGACCGAACCGGCTCCACGCCAGCAGGATGGTCACCATCAACAGGGTCACCCCGAGCGAAGCGATCAAGGCCGGCAGCCAGGCGCCGAACAGGAAGAACACCAGCCAGGACAAGGTAAACGCCGCGCCCAGCAACAATGTGAGCAAGGCCAGCGGCGGCACCAGCAGGTCCAGGGTCATGGCCAGCAGGTTGAAGTTGCCGCGGGCAATCGACTCGCCGAGCAATTTTGGCGCGTCTCCCAGGATCACCCCCAGGTGCCCATGCTCCCAGCGCGTGCGCTGGGTCGTGAGGCCTTCGTCACTGCGCGGGAAATAGCTGGTCACCAGGGCGTCGGGGCAAAACAACGGCGGCTTGCCGCCACGACAGAAATCCAGGCCCATTTTCAGGTCTTCGACGATGTGACCACTGGCCAGCGTGATCAAGGGCAGGTCGCGCCAGACGAACGCCATGCCGGTGCCCATCAGTTGGCAGGGCAATCCCAACCGGGCCCAGCCCAGCGGGCGTGCCTTGTTTTTCACGCACCAGGCAAACTCGGCGATCTGCACCTTCAACCCGGAACCCGGCGGCGCACGCATCAGATCAAGGGCCTGGGTCGGCCGCCCGGAGTCGATGCAGCGGATGGCCAGCCGCTCGATGAAGCCCTCGCTGACCTGGCAATCGGCATCGACAATGATCAAGACGTCCGGCGCATCGCTGGCCAGATGACGCGCGCCAAAATCCAGCGCATAGCCCTTGCCACGCTGTTGATCGTTGCTGCGTTCCACCACCTCGGCGCCCGCCGCGCGAGCCGTCGCCGCGGTGTCGTCGGAACAGTTGTCCGCCACCACCAGCAGGCGGTCGCCCTCCAGCAGTTGCGGGCGCAGGGAATCCAGGGTGGCCGTGATGATCGAGGACTCATTGTGCGCCGGCACCAGCACCGCCACCCGCGGTCGCGGGCGTCGCGCCGGTGCCGACGCTCGCACCGGCAAGCCCGCCAGCAGCACCTGCACGAACAGCACCAGCACCGGCAGGAGGAGGATTGCCAGCGGTACGCCCAGTAGCCAATTGAGGAATGTGATCATGCTTGCGCCTTGAACAGATGAGCCAACTTGGTCGCTTCGGTATCGATATCGTGGCGCTCGAGCACGCGCTGGTAAGCCGCCTCGCCCATGCGCTGCAACACTTCGACTGGTTGCGCGAGGCAGTCCGCCAGTGCCGCCGTCAACTCGTCCACCGCGCCTGCGGGAAACAGCCAGCCGTTCTCGCCCTGGCGTACCAGTTCCGGAATGCCCGCGACATAGGTGGTCAGCACCGGGCGGCGCAACGCCATGGCTTCCATGATGACCACCGGCAAGCCTTCGGCGAAGCTCGGCAGCACCAGGGCCCGCGCGGCGAGAATTTCCGTGCGCACCTGCTCGCTGCTGATCCAGCCGGTGATTCGCACATGGGATTGCAAGCCATGCCGGGTGATCAGTTCTTCGATCTGCGGGCGCATTTCGCCGTCGCCGGCCAGGACCAGCTCGAACGCCACGCCTTGCTCAGCCAAGCGGCGCGCGGCCTCCAGCAACAACAACTGGCCCTTCTGTTCACACAGGCGCCCCACGCAGACCAACCGCGGCGCGGACGGCACCGCCACCGCCGGCACGTCGTGAAAGGCCCGCTCCAGGCCACAATGCACGACCTTGACCCGAGCCCAGTGCGCGTGGTCGACCCAACGATACAGCTGGCTACGCCCATAGGCGCTGATGGCCGCGACAAACGCCGAGCGCCGGACTTTCTCGCCCAGATGAATGAACTGCGGCTTGTCGAACTCTTCCGGGCCATGCACGGTAAAACTGTACGCCGGCCCGCCAAGGGCGTTGGCCAGCATCACCACTTCGGTCGAGTTGGTGCCGAAATGGGCGTGCACATGCCGGGCGCCGAATGCCTGCATCCACGCCAGGACGCGGCACGCTTCGAGCAAATAGACCAGATGGTACGGCCAGGATCGATCGGCGCGCTGGCCCATGCGCAACGCCAGCCACAACGTCGAAAAAAACCGTTTCGGCTGGGCGCGCAACACCTCGAGCGCAGGCTTCAACAGTGCCTTGACGCCGCCCTCCAGCACATACTGGGTCTTGCTGCGCTCGGACTCGTCCTCGGCGTCCACCAACTCGGCATCCCAGCCTCGCAGCGCGATGCGTTGTACCTCAAAGCCCTGGCGTTCCAGCGCCAGGATCTCGCGACGAATGAAGCTATGGCTGACCTTCGGGTATTGATTGATGAAGTAAGCGATACGCATGGGCACCCGGCTTTTGTCGTCGAATTTGTTACTGCAGGTCCCCCCACAGTAGTCCAGTAACCGGTGACGTCAATGCACTGCGTAGCTGCCTGCCAGCACCTTGTCGACCTGGGCAAAGGCATCGTCCAGCAGCTCATAGCGCCGGCGATACATGGCGCGTTTTTTTGAAGCGATGGTTTCAAGGGGCTTTTTGGACGAGGCCATGGGAATTTCGAAGAAGTCTTCGCGCTCCGAGGGGGTCGCCCCGTGTTCGAGCCAGATCGAATCATAATTGGCGGCCAGCTCCTGGGCTTTGTGCGCACCAAAATAAGGGTGGCGATGGTGACGATAGACGTCCCCCACCGCGTAGATCTTGCCGACACCGATATTGCCGGCAATGTACTTGGTCACTTCAATCAGGAAGCTCCGGGGGCGCAAGCCTTCGAAGTCCTTGGTGACATCCCGGTAGATGGCCAGCGACCTGTCGCTCTCGATGCCTTTATGGATGCCCTGGACGGCGCCGATAAAGATGCACAGCTCATCGTCCGTTAAGCACAGGGTGAAGGCGATCGAGGCGATGCGCAGATCGCCCTGGAACAGGTTCAGCACCAGCTCGCCCTCACGCATGAACCAGAACGGGCGGTCCAGCACCAGGGTGCAACCTGGCGACCAGGCCGTCAGATCGCTCAGGACCAGGCTGTCGTCGCGACCGAAAAGCAGCAATTGCGGGCAGCTCTTGCTGACCACCTCGTAGTGCGAGGCCATGACCCCCAGTTTGTCCTGGGCGCCCCAGCTTTTGCTGATGTAGGGCCAGTGCACGACGCCCAGGGCATCGCCGCCGAGTTTCTCGATACCGGTACTGCCCAGCGCGTTGGACATGCGCCCGAAAAACAGGTCCAGCTCGGTCCGGTTCCTGGCCACCAACAGCAGGAACTTGAGTTTGTTCTTCAATGCCCTCAGGGAATAGCCGGCGTGCACGGAGAAGACGCTTTTGACGATCAACCAATAGTCCATCGAAGTCTCACTTGTATTCGATCAGTGCGGATTTGCCGGCACCGAACCTGTTCAAAAGAAACTTGACCTGCCCGACCATCTCGGGAAATTTGCCCAGCACCAGGAAGAACGCCAGCAACCAGTTTTGCCGCGCCGGGCCAGCGCCGCGCCGGGCCAGGCGCGCGACCTGCAGGGGATAGACCAGCAGCACCAGCAGCCCCGGCCAACCGAGTATCAGCGTGGCAATCAGCGTAACCAGCGGCACGCCCAGGCCCCAGAACCAGGCACGGCGCGACTCGCGGCGCCAATGGCGCTCAGGCGCGCCGCCATGTAGAAACGCGCCCTCGGCAAAGGCATAACCGCCGCGCAGGGTACGCCGCCACCACTGGCCGAAACGGGTCATGCTCGCATCGTGCAAGGTCATTTCCGCAGGCAAGCGCCAGACCTTCCAGCCCTTGGCTCGCAGGCGCACACAGAGCTCCGGCTCTTCGCCGGCAATCAGGTCCGGCCGGTACCCGCCCGCGGTGGCGAAGGCGTCCGCGCGCATCAGGGCATCGCCACCACAGGCGCTGGTCGCACCGGTTGGCGTATCCCATTCGAGATCGCACATCAGGTTATAAATGGAACGCTGGGGAAACCGTTCGCGGCGCCGCCCGCACACCACCGCCACCTCGGGCTGCGCATCCAGAAAGGCCTGGGCATGGGGCAACCAACTGGCGACCACTTCACAATCGCCATCGACGAACTGCACATGACGCATCGACGGCAACAAGCGTTGCAAGCGGGCAAACCCTTCATTGCGCGCCCGGGCCGCGGTGAAGGCAATGTTCATGTCCAGCTCGACCACCTCGACGCCCAGCCTCTGCGCCATCTGCACCGAGCCGTCGGTCGACCCGGAGTCGACATAGACGATCTGCTGCGCCGCGCCGACCAGCGACGCCAGGCAACGCTCAAGGCGCTGGCCTTCATTGCGACCGATGACAACGACGCCCACCCCCGTCGTCGTGGTCATGAGTATTCCCCGGCATCGACGAGCTTGCGCTGCTTGATCGTCGCCGGCACACCGACGGCCACCGAGTTGTCCGGTACGTCGGTCAACACCACGGCATTGGCACCGATCACCACATTGTTGCCAATGCGGATGTTGCCCAGCACCTTGGCGCCGGTGCCGATATCGACGTTGTTGCCCATCACCGGAGCAATCGGCTCGTTCACGTTCTTCAGTCCCACGACCACGCCATTGCGGATCCGGCAGTCATCGCCAAACTGCGCGTAACCACTGATCACGATGCCGCCGAAATGATCGATGACGAAGTTGCGCCCGACCACCACTTCACACGGCAGCTCGATACCCGTCACGATCTGCACCAGCTTGAAGAGCACTTTGTAGATGAACGACAGCAATTTGCGCAACGGCGCCGGGCGCACGCCATAGCGCCAGCGCCCGAAGCGATACACCAGCATCACCCAGAAACCCTGGGCGCCCCAGTCACCCTCGTATGCTCGCAAGTCCGCACGTATGTTATCGAACATGGACTGTCCTACCGTGTGGGTTGGCTACCGAGTCTGGTTTTGCGCAGCAGCGCCCAGGTCACCCGTGTATGTTGCCAACAGGCCTTGATGGCGGCCCGGCCGCGACCTTTCAACAAGGCCTTGAGCCCCAGGATCAGGTCACACAGGCACACCAGTAGCATGTGAAACGCCAGCCCCGACACACCGTGATGCTTGCGGAAGTACAACAGCTCGCTTTCGATTTGCAGCGTCTGCAGCTGGCGACCGTCCATGTTCAGCTTGTCGACCGACTTGGCACTCTCGCCACCAATATGTACCACCGTCGTGTGGGGGTAGTAGACCACCTTCCACCCCGCCTGCTTGACGCGCCGGCAGTGATCGACTTCCTCGTAGTAGAGGAAATAGCGCGGGTCGAACAAGCCGACCTTGTCGATCACTTCACGGCGGATCAGGTAATAGCAGCCTGGCACCCAGTCACACTCACGCACCGAGGCATGATCCCACTCCAGGTCGTCGACCAGTTTCACCCACGGGAAAAACCGTTCGAGCCCGGCCGTCACGAGGAACACATTCAGCGGCGTCGGAAAATAGCGGCAGGATGGCTGCATTTCTCCATCCCGACCGACCAGGCGTACACCGAGGATTCCGCAATCGGGATGGGCCTCCATGTACTCCAGGGTCTTGGCCAAGGTGTCGTCGGAGACGAATGCGTCGGTGTTGAGCAGCAACGCGTACTTGCCCTGCAGGTGTTCGACCAATTGATTATTGGCCCGGCCAAAACCGACATTGTCTTTATTGGCCAGCAGCACGGCCTCTGGGCAAATATCGCCCAGGCAATCCAGCGAATTGTCCGCCGAGGCGTTGTCCACCACCAGGTAGCGCGCCGGATCGGCACGCTTGGACTGGCGCAGTGCATTGAACATCGGCTGCAACAGGCCCGCCGTGTTGTAGTTGACCACGAGCACATCCAGGGGCGCGCTACTCATTGGCTTTCTCGCCGAAGAAGTACTGCGCTCTCATGGCCTTGAGCTTGGGCTCGTAATCCGGGTCGAAGTGAGTGCCGCGCTGGCGGATGAGTTCCATCCACGGATAGTCTTCGCAACGCTCTTCGATTTTCTTGATCAGGTCCTCAACGGTGCAGAGCACCTTCGCCGGGTTCCCCCCCACCACGACACCGGGCGGAACATCCCGGGTGACGACGGCACCGGCGGCGACGATTGAATTCGGACCGATTTTGCGACCCGGCATGATGATGGACTGATAACCGATAAAGCAGTTGTCGAATATATCGACCGCACCGACGGAGTCGAGCTGTTTACCCGCGCTGATCTCGAATACGCCAATGAGTCCGTCGTGCCCGAATATCGTGCAATCGGACAAGCCGACGTTGTTGCCAATGCGCAACAGCGAAGGGTCGGGGATGTTGCAGCCGGGATTGATCCACACGCCCTTGCCGACCGAATATATGCCTCCCCAGCGCGCCAGGTAATCTGCCCATTCATAGCCGGTGGGGTGGCAAAACTTCTTGAATAGCCCCTTGCCCCGACCCGTTTTGTTTACGTAGTAACGTATTGCACGCTTTGCTAGCCCAATCATCCTGTCAGCCTCACAAATTTCAGCGTTTCACATCGGTACCAAGACCAGATGCACCATGGTTGTTGTTGTAGTGGCACCCTGCTTTGGTTGCTCTCCCTAAGACTGTTCCACTGAAGAATATCTGCCCTGCGCAGGACCCATTTGATGGTTGAGGTAGTCCGCCAGCCGCAGCGTCAGCTGCAACAGCGGCATGGTTGGATTGCTCGCGCCGGCCGTGGCAAAAACACTGCTGCCGGTGACGTACAGATTGTTGGTGCCGAACACTTTGCAGTTCTGATCAACCACTCCGAATTCCGGGGAAGTCGCCATCCGGGTCGTGCCCATGTGATGGGCATGCGGCCCGACTCTCAGCGGCAAGGAAACGTCATAGACCGCTTCGTCCAGCTTGACATAGCCAAGCCCCTCTTCGGCAAAACACTTGGCCACCTCCAGGCCGATGCTTTTAATGGTCTCGCGGTCTTCGGGGGCGAGCTCCCAGTTGAGGTTGACCTTTCTCATCCCCAGTTCATCGCGCTCTTCAGTCAATGAGAGGCGACTCTTGCGGTTGGGAAACTGCTCGATCATCGTCGCGAGTTCCCCGTCACCGGGACAGTTGAACTTGGCAATGAACTCGATCTTGTGCGCCACGCCAGCCTTGCAGGCCAGATTCTCGAAAAAGCCCTTGATGGCCGCCATGCGCCCATAGGTTTCCACGTGCGACACCAGGGAAGCGGTGACATTGCCTTTGCCGGAATGATGCTCGATCACAAAGGCATCCTTGGTAAAGAACTGCCTGGATTCCCTGCTTTCGCCGTCGTTGAGGATGAAGTTACCCAGTGCAATGTTCAGGTGTTCCATGAAGCATCGACCGACCATGCCATCCTCGGTGACCACGCCGGCGGCGGCCAATGACTGGCTGTTGAGCAGCTGCCTGGCATTCTCGATCGCGCCGGTGGCCAGGATGAATTGCTTGGCCGAGATGCGCTCCTGGTTGCGTTCGTAATCGGACACGACAACGGCGACGATACGGCCAGTGTCCTTGTCGAAATCCAGGTCGACACAATTGCAGTTGATGAAGACGTCCAGGCCCTCGGTCTCGTCAAGTTCCTTGGCATATTTCTGGGCAAACCGCGTCGGCGGACTGAGCAGGAAACGGTCGGCTTCGAATTCGTCGCTGTTGAAGGCCGCGTTGACGGTCTTGAACCCCGAGTCCAGTGGCAGGTCCAGAATGGCCATGGCCGCTGGCAGATTGCGCTCCATCTCGGAAAACGCGATGGGCCAGCCGGGCAGATTCCCCTGCGGGGCGAGGGTAAAGTCCGAAGGCACCAAGGGTCGGCAACGCCCGGCCCAATGGTTGGAGGTGCCGCCCAGGTAGCGCAGGCGGGTTTCTTCCGTGTAGGCCTCAAGCCCCGTGGACGACGTCTTGTAGAGGCTTTGTGAATACGGGGCATATTCGCGCCCCCCGCCCTCCAGAAGCACGACGCGCCAGCCATTGCCAGCCAAACGCAAGGCCAGCGTGATGCCAGCCGGGCCTGCGCCAACGATGCAGAAATCATAGTGATCGCGCAGGTCTTTCTGCGTTTGGTAGTCTTTGATCATAGGTGCAGTTACCGGAAATGCGCGGCAGGTAACACCCACCCGTTGATCACGACAAACTCCGATTTTCCTGCAGGAGACCGGGCCCCAAACCCGGAAAATTTCACTACCAGCCCCCCCAGGCTTAACAGGGCAAATGCCCGAATGAGTCCTCTGCGACTGATGGCAGAGTTATTCAACACGCGTTCACTCATCACTCACGGCTCCATGGGATCGAGATTGCATCGCAGATTTCAAGGGTGCTTCAACGTTCCCGGCCAACCGGTTCAACCGAACAGCCAGCGGAAAACGACCAGCACCAGCTCGCCACACAAGGCGCCTACCACCAGCATAGGCAACACCATCAGCTCGCGCTTGATATCGAGGATACCCACGCGACGATTGACATACACAACCAGCACCAGGGTCGGCAATGTATGCAGCGCGACCCCCCAGATCGCGTATTCGACCCCACCGATAGCCAGCAATACCGGCACCACCACCCATAACGAAACGACACGAATGATGTTGTCGATGGCCTGGTATTTGGTGAGCCCCAGGGCGATCCAGATCTGGTTGGCCACGATGTAGCGCATCATGAAAAACGACGTCGACAGAATGGCCATCATCTTGCCGGCATCGTGGTAACGCTCATCGTACAAAATGCTGATGATCAATGGACTGGTGACCCAGAACAGCCCGCACAGAAACAGCAGCGCAACGTCGACCAGCATCTTGAATTTGAAATACAACCGGCGCAGACGATCGAAGTCATTGGTTCTCGCGGCCTCACCGAAGGCCGGCAGGGCCACGGCCCCGACCACTTTCAGTACACCGGTCTGGACCGCGCCGAGGATCAGCACGGCAATGGAATACACGCCCATTTCGGTGACTGTCATGCTGCCGCCGAAAATGATCCGGTCGCCCTGCATGGACAGTACGCCCACGGCCGAAGACAACAGGATCCAGCGACCGAAGACCACCAGTTCGTCGAGCGCTGCGCGTTCCCAGCGCAGGCTGTTGGACGGCCCCTCGAACCAGTAGTGCCCAAGCAGCGTGCTGACCAGCGCCGTGATCAGCCCGGCAGCCACCAGCGACCAGATGGAATGGGTGAAATAACCGATGACCAGCATCGCCAGCAAGCCGACGACCTGGGAAGCGAACTCGGCGATCACCACTTTCTTTTGCTGGAAAGCGCGAACGGCCAGGTCGACTTTTGTCGACTGGAACCCGTAGATGATCGCGGTAACGCCGGTCCAGGCCAGCACCGCCGGCAATTGCGGTGAGGCATAGGTGGAGTTGTGCGACCAGAAATCGATGGCTTGCGAATACCAGGCCGCGGCGGCGAGAAGCAGCGTCAAGGCGAACAGCACAAAGCCGCGCACGATCTGCACGGTCCAGAGGGTATTGAGAAACTCCGGGTCGTCGCCCCGCGTGCTCTGCAGGATGTTCTGGCGCAACCCCACGTCGGACAGCAGGTGCAGGACGAACAAGACGGTGGTGGCAATGGCGATGATGCCGAACATTTCCGGCATCAGCAGACGGGTCATCACCAGGTTGCCACCCAGGCGAATCGCTTGCGAGGTGACCAGCGCCCCGAGGTTCCATGCCCCAGCAGATATCGCTTTACGACGAAGGCCAAACGATGGCGATATGTGAACTGAAGGCATAACATCAATCCCCGGTATTGGATGACTCGAAAGGTACTATAGTCGCTATTAGGCAAAGCACTAGCCATTAGCCATCGCTCTCTCATCAAATAAATCGGTAGCCCATGCCTGAGCACTTTCGCGCGTTAGTCGTCATCCTGGTCCTTGCCGGTATCGTCTTCGCTTTTGCACGGCGACCGGCGGCAGACCTGATCCCTCACAGTGATTTCACGCGGCGGCGCAACCTCTGGTTTGCCTTGACGTTGGTGGCCTTTTTTTCCCACAGTTTCTGGGTGTATGCGGGCGTTACCGCCATCATCCTGACGGTGTCGCGGCAGCGCGAACGCAACCCCATGGCGTTATTTTTCCTGCTGTTGTTTCTCATTCCACCCGCCTCGGCGCAGGTCCCCGGCTTCGGCCTGATCAACTATCTGTTTGACCTGAACCATGTACGGCTACTGTCACTGTGCATACTGCTCCCGGCTTTCCTGGCGTTGCGCAGGCGACCAGACACCCTGCCCTTCGGGCGCACCTGGCCGGACAAACTCCTGTTGGCCTATCTGCTCCTGACGTCCGCTCTTTTCCTGCGCCAGACCACGCCCACAGACACCCTGCGCCAATCGCTCTATCTGTTCCTCGACGTTTTCCTGCCTTACTACGTGGCCAGTCGAGCCGTGAAGAATGTCAGCGACTTCAAGGATGTAATGCTGGGCTTTTTACTCGCCGCCATGGTGCTGTCGCTGATCGGTCTGTTCGAATTTTCCCGCCGCTGGCTGCTTTACAACGCGCTGACCTACGCCATGGGCGTGCAATGGGAAATCTCCACCTATCTCAGCCGTGGCGGCTCGCTGCGCGCCAGCGTCACCACGGGCCAGGCCATTGCGCTGGGCTATGTGATTGCCGTGGCCATCGGCTTTTACCTGTTCCTGCAGGAGGGCGTGCGCAGCAAACTGCAACGACGGCTCGGCGCCCTCCTGCTCGCCGGGGGCTTGTTCGCGCCCCTGTCGCGCGGCCCGTGGATCGGTGCCGCGGTCATGATCATCATGTTCATCGGCACCGGCCGTTATGCGGTCAGGCGCCTGATGCTGCTCGGAGTCGCCGCCGTACTCGCCCTGCCGCTGCTGGCCATTGTGCCTGGCGGACAAAAAATCATTGATCTGCTGCCCTTCATCGGCTCGGTAGAAGCCGAGAACATCACTTACCGTCAGCGGCTGATCGATAACTCGGTGATCGTCATCCAGCGTAATCCATGGCTGGGATCCTTCGATTACCGCAGCACTCCGGAAATGCAGTCACTGATCCAGGGCCAGGGCATCATCGACATCGTCAACACCTATATCGGCATCGCCCTGCAAATGGGCTTGATCGGGCTCACGCTGTTCGTGGCGTTTTTCGCCACCATTGTGCTCGGCATCCGCAAGGCGATGCGTTCGTACCCCAACAAGGATGATGAGTCGCGACGACTGGGACGGGCGCTGCTGGCGACCCTGGCCGGAATTCTGATAACCATCATCACCGTCAGTAGCATCACGGTCATCCCCGTGGTGTATTGGTCGGTGGCCGGGCTGGGCGTGTCCTATGCTCAGATGGCGCGCAGGCTCAAGCGCGCGGAGACTGCAAGCAGCAAGAGTGCCCTTCAACAGACCTGGTAACGCTCATGACGTGTTTTGTTCACCGCATGCCTCTGCTATCAGTCTTTCTCCTGTTTCTTGTCATCTGGCCGTCCGGCACCCGGGCGGCGGAGTGGGTCGTCAGCGTCGATGAACGCAGTGGCCTGCCCCAGGTCACGCGCGGCGGCAGCCCTGCCATGGCCTCTCAATTCGTGTTTTGGGGAAGCAACTGGGACTGGGCGGACTTTACCCCCTCGCTCAAGGTGATCTCGCCCTATGTCTACGCCATGGAAGGCAAGAGCCAAAGGCTGGATTTCGACGCGACCGGGCAGATTCGCAAGGAAGACCAGCAGACGTTGAGCATGGACCTTGTCCTCAATGCCCGCAGCATGAAGTCGAACGTGATGGGCGGCGGCATCGTCTTCAATTTCGACCCGGCCCTGGCCGAAGAAATGGGCGTGCCGGTGTTGCTGCCCGGCAACCGTGGCTGGTCCTGGGGCAATGCCCAGGGGCGGCGCATGGAGATGCTTTTTGAGCCCGCGCTGGAAAGTGTGTATTTCGAACCGGGTGATAAGTCCCAGGTGCGGGCGTTCTTCTACAAGGACCGGATCAAGCCCGGTCGAAAAACCGTCAAGGCCACCTTTAGCGTGTCCGGCGATGTGGCGCTGGGGCCAACCGCCGCCGAGCGCTTCGGCGTCGCGGACCCGAAGAGCTGGCCGAGCGACCGGCTGGACTGGAAGACCGCGCCGGTCGACCTGTCCTTTCTCAATGCCCAGGAAAAGCCTGCGGGCAAGCGTGGCTTCGTCAAGGCGGTCGGCGAGCAACTGCTGTTTGCCGACAACACCCCGGCGCGCTTCTGGGGCACCAACCTCTCGGCCTATACGCTGTTTCGCACACCGGACGATGCGATCAAGCTGCAGGCCAAGCGCCTCTCGGCCCTGGGGTTCAACCTGGTGCGACTGCACCACCATGACTCGCCGTGGGTCTTGCCCAACATCTTCGGTGACGGCAGGGTCGTGCACGATACCCAGCACCTGAACGAAGAATCGCTGAAGAAGCTCGATCTGTGGATCAAGAGCCTGAAGGACGAGGGCATCTATGTCTGGCTCGACATGCACGTTGAACGAGCCCTCTGGGCGAACGACAACATCTTTGGCTTCGATGAATTGCCGAAGAGCCAGTATGGCATCGCCGACCTCAAGGGCTACGCCTACGTAAACGTCACAATCCAGCAGGCCATGAAACGCTTTGCCAGGGATTACCTGAGCCACGTCAACAGCTATACCGGCCTTGCCTACAAGGACGATCCGGCGATTGCCGCGGTGCTGATCACCAACGAAAACGACATCACCCAACACTATGGCAACGCCCTGTTGCCCGACAAATCAGTACCCCGGCACACCGAGCTGTACATGAACGCGGCCAAGGCCTTTGCCAAACAGCACGACCTGTCGCAAGACCAGACCTGGCGATCCTGGGAGCCTGGCCCCGCCAAGCTGTTTCTCAATGACCTGGAACGGCGCTTCAACGTCGACATGATCGCTTCCCTGCGCGAGACCGGCGTGAAAGTGCCGATTGCCACCACCAGCAGCTGGGGCGGCAACGGCCTCAGCGCCCTGCCGGCCCTGACCGCCGGAGACGTGGTCGACGTGCATATCTACGGTGGCCCGGGGTCGCTGGAGAAAAACCCGCTGACCAGCGCCAGCCTGGTGGACTGGATTGGCGCCGGCCAGGTCGTCGGCAAACCCCTGACCGTCACGGAATGGAACAACGAGCCCTTCCCGATCGCCGACCGCCACTCGCTGCCACTCTATGTGGCCGGCACGGCCAGCCATCAGGGCTGGGACGCGCTGATGCAATATGCCTATAGCCAGGAAGGGCTCTCCGAGCAAGGGATGTCGGCGGGCAACTGGCACGCCTATAACGACCCGGCCATGCTGGCCACCCTGCCCGCCGCCGCCTTGCTTTATCGTCGCGCCGACGTTCACGAAGCCAGGACCACCTATGTCTTCGCGCCGACGCCAGAGACCCTGTTCAACCAGAGCATTACACCGGCCAACTCGGCCCTGCTGCGCACCGCCATGGAGAAAGGCAAACTGCAGATCGCCATGCCCCGGACGCCGCAACTGCCCTGGTTGCAACCGGGCGTCATCGCCAGTAACGCCCAGGTGTTTCATGACCCGGCAAAGTCGCTACTGGACGCCTCGGCCACCGAGTCCACCACGGACACAGGTGAGCTCAAGCGCAACTGGAAACAAGGCATCTACACCATCGATACGCCCCGCACCCAGGCAGCCACCGGCTGGATCGGCGGCGAGTCGATCAAGCTGGGCAATATCCAGGTACAGATCAAGACCGCCTACGCCAGCGTTGTCGTGCAAAGCCTGGACGGCGCGCCCGTCGGCAAGTCCGCTGACCTGCTGATTTCCCTGGGCAGCCGGGCCATCCCCAAGGACGGCGACAAGACGCCATTTTACGTGGAGCCTCTGGAGGGCACCCTGACCCTCCAGGCCCCTGCGGGATTGACCCTGTACACCCAGGGCGGCCCCGGAGGACGACCTGGGAAACTGCCGGCTACTTACCTGGATGGGCGCTACACGATCAAGTTCGACGGCCTGCAGGCGTCCAATTGGTTGTTCCTGAAAAAAGCATCGCAAGCGAGCATCGCAAGCGAGTGACAGTCTCAAGTGACAGCAAAGATCTTTTAAAGGACGGGTCGGCCGCCTCGCGCTGACACCGCATCGATATCAAGGAGAGCGGCATGAAATTCCTGGTGATAGGCGGCGCAGGCTACATCGGTTCGCACATGGTCAAGCAGCTCCTTGGCGCGGGGCACGAACTGGTGGTGGCGGACAACTTTTCCACCGGCTATCGCAGCGCGGTGCTGGGCGGCACACTGGTCGAACTCGACATCGCCGACGCCCAGGCCCTGGACACGCTGTTCGGCACCCACCGCTTCGATGCGGTGTTCCACTTCGCCTCCTTCATCCAGGTGGGTGAGTCCGTCACTGAACCGGCCAAGTATTACCAGAACAACCTGGCGGCGACCCTGACGCTGCTCAAGGCGATGGTTCGCGCCGAGGTGAAGCACTTCATCTTCTCCTCCACCGCCGCCGTCTATGGCGACCCGGCGTATGTGCCAATTGATGAAGCGCACCCCAAGGCCGCGATCAACCCCTACGGTCGCAGCAAGTGGATGGTGGAGCAGGTGCTGGAAGATTTCGACCGCGCCTACGGGCTCAGGTCGGTTTGCCTGCGCTACTTCAACGCTGCCGGCGCAGACCCTGAGGGGCAGTTGGGCGAACGCCACGAACCTGAGACCCACCTGCTGCCGCTGGTCCTGCAGGCAGCCTCCGGGCGGCGCAAGACCATTACTGTCTTTGGCTTTGACTACGACACGCCGGACGGCACCTGTATCCGCGACTACGTCCACGTTGTCGACCTGGTGGCCGCTCACGCGCAGGCGGTGGACTATTTGTTGGCGGGGGGGGCCAGCACGGCTTTCAACCTTGGCAATGGCCAGGGTTTCTCCGTGCAGCAAGTGATCGACACGGCACGCCGCGTGACTGGCCGGGACATCTACATCAGTGAAGCGCCCCGCCGCGCTGGCGACCCGCCACGGCTGGTGGCGGATGCTCGACGGGCCAAGAGCTTGCTGGGCTGGCAACCGCAATACGCCACACTGGAGCAGATCGTGGCGCATGCGTGGGAGTGGGAGAAGAAGTATCCGTGGCATTGAATGTACTGCTGGGGTTGCTGCGGTGGGACAGTAGGTCCGGGTACACCCGTGAGGGATTAGTCGGCTTCAAGGACGCCTTCGCTGCGATGCGGCGACCCGACAAGCCAGCTCCTACAGGATTTGTTGGGTACGTTGGGTTTGTGGCGTGACACACATCTGTAGGAGCCGGCTTGCTGGCGATGCGGTGGTGGCCGTTATGCCGTCTTCGCTGCGATGCGGCGACCCGACAAGTCGCTCCTACAGGGGATCGAATACAGCCGTGAGAGATTGGTCGACCTTGAGGCCGCCTTCGCTGGCAAGCCAGCTCCTACAGATTTGTGGGGTATGTTGGGTTTGTGGCGTGACACAGATCTGTAGGAGCCGGCTTGCTGGCGATGCGGTGGTGGCCGTTATGCCGTCTTCGCTGCGATGCGGCGACCCGACAAGTCGCTCCTACAGGGGATCGAATACAGCCGTGAGAGATTGGTCGACCTTGAGGCCGCCTTCGCTGGCAAGCCAGCTCCTACAGATTTGTGGGTATGTTGGGTTTGTGGCGTGACACAGATCTGTAGGAGCCGGCTTGCTGGCGATGCGGTGGTGGCCGTTATGCCGCCATCGCTGCGATGCGGCGACCCGACAAGCCGCTCCTACAGGGGATCGAATACAGCCGTGAGAGATTGGTCGACCTTGAGGCCGCCTTCGCTGGCAAGCCAGCTCCTACAGATTTGTGGGTATGTTGGGTTTGTGGCGTGCCCCCGGTGTCAGGTTAGTTGTCGCCTCTCCGGTTTTTCCTAAAAAAGCATATCGGGGGCGGAAAGAGACTGGTCGTGCCGTATTATTCACCTGAACGCAGAGCCGCATTACTCAAGATGCTGCTTCCCCCACTGAACCTGTCGATGGCCGAGGTATCCCGGCGCGAAGGGGTCAGCGAAATGTCTTTGTCCAACTGGCGCAAGCAGCTCAGTTCTGAAGGAAGTGCAGTGTCCGAAAACAAGCCATTGACCGAGAACTGGTCAGCCGAAACCAAGTTTGCTGTCGTGCTTGAAGCCGCCAGTTTGTCCGAGATCGACCTGGGTGAGTACTGTCGCCGCAAAGGCCTTTACCCCGAGCAAATCACGGCCTGGCGACAAGCTTTCATCGCCGGCCAGAAGTCGGAAAAGGCCCAGCTAAAAGAAGACCGGGAGCAGTCGCGCAAAGACAAGAAACGCATCCAGCAACTTGAGCGCGAACTGCGCCGCAAAGACAAGGCGCTCGCTGAAACAGCGGCGTTGTTGGTGCTGCGAAAAAAGCTCAACGACTACTGGGGGACCGACAACGAGGACAACTGACGCCTTTGCCAGAACGGCAGTTACTGGTTGACTGGCTGAGCCAAGCGGTCGCGGCGGGAGCCAGAAAAATCAGGGCCTGCCGGGAGGTCGGTCTATCGCTGCGGACCTTGCAGCGGTGGAATGAAACAGACGTTATCCAGGCCGATGCCCGAACGACTGTCACACGGCCAACGCCGCGAAATGCACTAAGCGAGCTCGAGCGACAGACGATTGTGACGCTGTGCAACAGCTCTGATTACGCTCATCTGCCGCCGAGCCAGATCGTGCCGCGCCTGGCTGACCAAGGCCGCTATCTGGCATCGGAGGCGACGTTTTATCGCGTCTTGCGAGCGGCGGGTCAACAGCAACACCGAGGCCGTAGCCAACGCCCCAGGCGGCACGCCGCACCAACGACGCATGCGGCCATAGGGCCCAATCAGGTGTGGTCATGGGACATCACGTACCTGCCGTCGCCGGTACGTGGCAAGTATTACTACCTCTATTTGATCGAGGATATTTACAGCCGCAAGGCTGTGGGCTGGGAGGTCTATGACGCGGAAAGCGGCGAGAAAGCTGCCGCGCTGCTGCAACGCAGCGTGATCGGCGAACAGTGTTTACACGAACCGCTGGTGCTGCACTCGGACAACGGCGCGCCGATGAAATCGGTGACGCTGTTGAGCAAGATGTACGAACTGGGCATCACGCCCTCACGGGGACGACCGCGGGTGAGCAACGATAATCCCTACTCGGAGTCGTTGTTTAGAACGCTAAAATACTGCCCGCAATGGCCGCAGGATGGTTTTGGCAGTCTGGACGCCGCACGAGCGTGGGTGAGGGATTTCATGCGTTGGTACAACAATGAACACCGGCATAGCCGTATCCGCTTCGTCACACCGGCTGAGCGGCATCGAGGACTTGACCATCAGGTCCTGGCTCGGCGACATGAGCTGTACGAACAAGCCAAGGAGCAAAAGCCGGAACGGTGGTCGGGTCGAACACGAAACTGGGAGCCGATCGGCACCGTGCTGTTGAACCCGGATCGAGAGCAGCAACTCGAGAAAAAAGCGGCATAGTTAGACGGTTGATGCGACAACTACCTTGAAAAACGCCGCGTGACACAGATCTGTAGGAGCCGGCTTGCTGGCGATGCGGTGGTGGCCGTTATGCCGCCATCGCTGCGATGCGGCGACCCGACAAGCCGCTCCTACAGGGGATCGAATACAGCCGTGAGAGATTGGTCGACCTTGAGGCCGTCTTCGCTGGCAAGCCAGCTCCTACAGATTTGTGGGTATGTTGGGTTTGTGGCGTGACACAGATCTGTAGGAGCCGGCTTGCTGGCGATGCAGTGGTGGCCGTTATGCCGCCATCGCTGCGATGCGGCGACCCGACAAGCCGCTCCTACAGGGATCGAATACAGCCGTGAGAGATTGGTCGACCTTGAGGCCGCCTTCGCTGGCAAGCCAGCTCCTACAGATTTGTGGGTATGTTGGGTTTGTGGCGTGACACAGATCTGTAGGAGCCGGCTTGCTGGCGATGCGGCGACCCGACAAGCCGCTCCTACAGGGGATCGAATACAGCCGTGAGAGATTGGTCGACCTTGAGGCCGCCTTCGCTGGCAAGCCAGCTCCTACAGATTTGTGGGGTATGTTGGGTTTGTGGCGTGACACAGATCTGTAGGAGCCGGCTTGCTGGCGATGCGGTGGTGGCCGTTATGCCTTCTTCGCTGCGATGCGGCGAACCGACAAGCCAGCTCCTACAGTGGATCGGGTACGGCCGTGGAAGATGGGTCGGCTGTCAGGCCGCCTTCTGCGGCGACCCGAGAAGCCAGAGCATTAGTAAGGACGTTTCGCCGGCCCGGACTTGTTCAACACCGTGCCGATCAAATTGGCCCTGCCCAGGTGATGCAGGCTTTCCTCGATCTCTTTCTTGGTGTT
Organism: Pseudomonas sp. PLMAX; assembly: GCF_046042685.1. Lineage (NCBI taxonomy): Bacteria > Pseudomonadati > Pseudomonadota > Gammaproteobacteria > Pseudomonadales > Pseudomonadaceae > Pseudomonas > Pseudomonas sp. PLMAX. The sequence continues at coordinate 4,628,943 of NZ_CP064949.1, forward strand.
CATGCCATTGGCGACCACCAGCAGCACGCAGTCGAACTTGGGCAGGATGGTAATCACATCGTCCGAACTGAGCACCGGCGGCAAGTCGAAGATCACGACGCGAGAGCTGTAGCGATCGCGCAAATCCATGATCAATTCCCCCACCGCCGGCGACGACAGCACCTCGGTGGACAGCGGGACCGGTTCGCGTGTTGGCAGGACCACAAAACGCGGCAAGGTCGGATTGACCAGGACCTCCTGCAGTTCCGCTTCGTTGGTCAGCAACTCATTGAGCGATTTTTCCATCGGCAGCCCCAGGTAGTTACCCACCTTGGGACAACGCAAATCGAAATCCACCAGCAGCGCTGTCTTGGTCGTGTGGTGCGCGATACTCATGGCCAGGTTGATCGCCAACACCGACTTGCCCGCCTCCGGCGTCGGCGAGGTGATGGCGAGCGTGCGCCAGCCATTTTCCTCCATGGCCTTGAGGACCTGGGTACGCAGCAGGTCGAACGCCCAGCCCATGTTCGAATTCTTGTTGTAGGCGACAATGCGATGGCGCTCCAGGTGCTCTGCCCGCAGCGGTACAACCCTGGTTTGCACGTAACTGAGCGCATTGACCGGTGCAGGTTGTCCGGATGAAGAGATCACCAGGCCTGACGAAGGCGATTGTTCGCCCTTACCCAGAGGTGGCTTAATAATTTCCATCGCAATATTCCTTATTCAAACCGCGCCAGAGCTTTGAACATCAGCAGATCCAGTGGCATGTAGAGGACGTGCAGGAGCACCAGGGAGACCACGATCATCACGATGCCACAGAGCACCAGTATCGTTCGCCACTGCTTGCGACGATCCAGTTCCGCCTGGGTATGAATGTAGGGAATGGCAACCAGTACGCGCCTGCCCAGTACACTGGTCAGCGCGTCGACACCACGTACCCGCTGGCTCAGCATCTCGAGCAGCATGACCAGTGCACCCGCCCCTACCGGCGCGAGCACAAAGCCCAGGGCCACGACTTTCTTGCGGTTCGGCCGCACTGGTTTTTCCGGCATCAGCGGCGCCTCGAGCAGCACAAAACGTTCAGCTTTGTTTTCCTGCTCGAGGCTTTCGGTAATCTTCGCACTCATCTCCTTGGTGCGAATTTCCTCGTATTTCTTGCGGGCGTTTTCATGGTCGCGCATCAGCGTGACCAGGCCGCGCTCCACTTGCGGCGCCTCGAGAATCTGGCTCTCCAGGGTCGCGATCTTGTTGAGCAGTTCCTGCTTCTGCGAAGCCAGCGAGCGCATGCGCTGTTCCGAGCCGGCGATGCGCGCCTGCACCCTGGCCACGTCCAGGCTGACCGGGGTGACGGAACTGCCGCGGCCCTGGGTTGCCTGCATGGCGGCAATCTTGCGTTTGACCGCCCGTACATCCGGGTGGGCATCCGTATACATCGTCTGCAACCGGGCGTACTCGGCCTTGAGGCTGGCCAGGTCCTGCACGGGTTCAGCCACCGCACCCGCCGTAGCTGCCCTGGTCGCCAGACCGGCATGGGCCGCCGACAGTTCCAGGTCCTGGAAGCGCAACTCTTCGTTGGCCGCCTTGTAGTCGCGGTCGATATCCTTGAGTTCGAGTTCGGAGCGCGACAACATGTTCATGCGCAGTTCCTGATGCTCGGGCAGCGCGTTGCCGTGGGCCTGCTTGAAGTCCGCCAGCTTGTTCTCCAGCACTTCCAGCTCGGTGCGCAGCTTGTTCGCTTCCTGGGTCAGGAACTCGGTGGTTTCACTGGCGCGCTCGGTGCGCTGCTTGATGTTCTCGTTGAGGAACAGCGTCACCAGTTCCTTGGCCACTTCGTTGGCCACTTCCGGCTCCCGGTGCTCGAAGGCCAGGCGAAAGGCAATCGTCACTTCGCCTCGCCCCTTGACCGCCGCACTGACCAGGGCGACGGAAATCGCATTGCGCATCTCTTCGATCTTTTCGGTCAGGGTCAGTCGCCGGCTGCCCGTTTCGAAAAGATTGTACTTGTTGATGATCGCCTCCAGATGCTCGCGGGTCATCACGCGCTGGCGGATGACCTCGATGCGCTCGTCAGCAAAGGTATTGTTGTTCCCCGCCACCAGGTCCGGTGATATCTGCTGCGACTCGACCAGGATAGTCCCGGACGACTGATAGATCGGTGGCATGGACGTCGCCACCAATACACTCGCCCCGATTATCACGGCCACAGTCACAATCAACAGCACGGCCCGGTGTTTGATTACTGCAATGTAGTCGTTGACCGACATTTCGTATTCAGAGGACATAAATACCACGCTGCTGAAGGTCAGAAGTCGGGGTGACTATAGATCAAGGTCATCCCTATGATGTTGGCATCGGCGTTTGGCAAGCCGTCTCGCTCGCGCTCTTTGTAGGTGAAGGATAGGCGTGCAAGCCAAAAAGGCGAGAGTTCGCGACTCACATAAGCGCCGTATGTGCGAAAGGTACTGGGCGCATCCCCTTTGGTTTCCTGCCAGGAGCCATCGACACCGACACGACTGGTCTCGTCGAGCAGATAACTCACATTACCCCGTAGCTCATCGGATTCGACCAAGCCGTCCTCGCCGTTGGCGATCGTGCTACGACTGGCTTCGACGAAGGACTCGAAACGCTCACCGGTGTAACGCAGGTTCACGCCACCCTGGCCCGTGGGGCCACTGTCGCTGTCGGAAACCTTGTTGACGCCGCCGTACACCGATCCCGTGAACCGCTCCGAGATCTGGTAGTTCACGCCGACCACCGGGGTGTAGCTGTTCGAAGAGCCAAGGGTGGTCTCGTCCTTGGGCTCATAGCGCGTCGCTTCGAAACGGGTGAACAGTTCGGTCCGCTCATTCCATTGATAAAGCCAGCTGAAACGGTTGGTCAGCTCATCGTAGTTGGTCAGCGAATCGGTGTCGTATTCGACATGGGTGAGGTCGATTTCGTTGACCAGGGTGCTGCGCTCGGTCACCGCACTTCGCCAGTTACCGCCGATGTTCGAGAGCTTCTGCGTGCCGTCGGTCGAGTCTGTTACACCGGTCTGCTGGACTTCCGTGGAAAGCGTCGAACTCTCGATGTATCTCGCCGTGAGTCCATAGCTACCCTTTTCGGTCTCACGCTGCCAGCCAAACGACAGCCTCGGATCTTCTCGATTGGACACGACGTCGGTGTCGGACGAGCGCTCGACATTGACACCGAGGCCAAACTTCCACTGATCCCGATCAAAATTACCCACCAGCGTGTAATCGGGGGCAATGATCGTTCGAGTCACCGCTTTCTCGTCACTCGTCAACAGCAATGGATTGCTGTCGTGCTCGACTGTCATGGGCAGCGCAACTTCCGACTGCCAGGTGCCGGCGTAGGTCATGCCGGAACATGGCAAAGTCAATATTGCCATCACCACTCCGGTTGTTTGCAATGAACGCAAGTTAATCCTTAATGCATCGCGCAATGTCAGGGAACGACCAGCGTATCGCCGGCCTTAAGTTCGTAGTTAGTGGACATGTCACTCCCGGAAATGAGAGCGCTGTAATCAACGGGCATTACTTTCTGGGTTTTCCCTTCGCGCCGCAAGAGCTTGATTTCGTCCTTGTCCGCAAACTTGTCGAGGGGCCCGGTTTCGCCCAATAGTTGCAGGACATCGGTATCACCGGCCAACTGCACCTTGCCAGGCTTGAGTACTTTGCCCTGGACATAGACGACATTGCCCTTGGCCTCGGTGACAACAACGCTGACCACCGGATCGGGATAATATTTGGTGAGTTTTTCAGTGATTATCTTTTCAGCTTGAGACGTATCAAGCCCTTTGACCTTGACCGGCCCTGCCAGCTTCAAAGTGATGTAGCCATTGGGCAGCACATCGACGCGCTCTAATTTCTCCACTGGCTCGCCCCAGATGGACACTTCAACCTTATCTCCAGAATTCAGGAGATAGGGGCTGTCTTCGGCGGCACGGGCCACGCTGGGCACAATAGCCAGCGCACACAGTGCAGGTAACAGTAAACGCAGCATCTGAATTCCTCCGCCTGGTTAGCACATCTAATGAGGATCAACCGTAACAATCAGCGTCCTCTTTAAAGCTGTAACACCTGGAAAAACCTGTCTCGTAAAACTGGCACCTAGATCTTGCGCCGGTTGGCAACAACGATGAATCCCAATAGTGCGGAAGAGAATAACCATACAACCGCAGAGACCGGCAGTGCATTGGGTTGAGTGTCGTGGAACGCCGTTTCTCCAGTCAGTCCCTTGTCCTGGACTGGATCGATCGCGAATGCCTGCGTGGCAACTTTCGCCATTAAACCGTCGCACGCTGAAGTATTGACGGAAGCATTTGCTCCCGACTTGGATCCAGTATCAGCGCTCGCAAGTTGAGCACTTTGGGTATCTGGCGAAGAGCCACCAAGGTCTGTGCCAAGGCTGGCAGTGGCAGCAGTGGCAGCCCCTGTCGAAGCCACGGCGGCTTGAGCCCGTGCCCCTTCGCAAGCACTGCTTATGCGACTAATTTCATTGGGCAAATTGGCCGCGTGGGCAATGGAAGCGGCTACTCCATTCAGAGTCGCAAATAACACCATCAACTTAATGAAAACTGTCGTCCGCATATAACCGCCTCCCTGCGCTGAGGGTTTGCAATTGGTCGGTTGAAGAAATCTGAATCAGGCTAAATGGAGCCTATAAGCAGATAGCCAGTACGTCAATAGCACGTCACAATAATAAATAGAAATATAAAACCCGGCCGGATAACGTCAAAAAAACGCCGCAATGGATCCAAGCAATGTGCCAGAGACAGCAAGTGATTCTGTGTGCAGCAGCCTCGCAAAAAAACGCTGTCAAACGCACGACGTTCACTTAAAAGAATGCAATGAAGATGCCGTCGAGTGATACGTTGATCGCTTCGTATGGGACAAGCGACGCCCTCGCGCTAAAACAGGCGCGCGCCTGCAGCCACGTACAGTTGGCGGTAGGAATCCACCAGTTGCTCAAGGGTAAAGGCGCGATTTCGCCCACTGGGATTGGGCAGGACCCAGACCGCGGCATTGCCAAAGGTTTTCGGCTGCGGCCCCCAGGCAACGTCGCGCTGGGCGGACAAGGCGCAGTACGCCGCCTTGCCGAGAAATGCCACGAAACGTGGCGCAAACCTGCTTATCTTTTGTTCGAAGGCCGCCGCGGCCGCGACAAATTCATCGGTCGACAGCTGATCCGCCCGCACCGTCGGTCGCTCGACCACCGCGGTCAAACCACAGCGATATTCGAGGATGGACCTGTCTCGTTCCGGTAACAGTTGCTGTGACGTAAAACCGGCGAGGTAAAGGGTGCGCCAGAAGCGATTGCCGCGCCCGGCAAAATGGTGCCCCTGGGCCGCGGCCGTCACGCCGGGGTTGATGCCACAAAAAACCACGTCCAGTTGCTGCGCCAATATATCGTCGAGCTCCTCACCCACCGCAGATCACATCGACCGCATTAGATGCGAGCGCCGTCAGTTCTGCCCGGGACTTGCCCGCCCGCGCACGGATCGAAATGCTGTGCAGCAGCGATGAAGCCAGTACGGCCAGCGCCCCTGCATCGACATCGCTGTTCAATTCGCCGGCTTCAATGGCGGTGCGCAGGCGCGCCTCCAGGTCCGCATCCAGCCTGCCCAGGCGATCGCCCAGCACCTCACGGATCTGCGAATCCTCGACCGCCTCGGTCGTTGCCGTGCCAATCGCGAAACAGCCGCGTGCCTGGCCCTCGCCCGAGAAGTAGATCGACAGCTGCCCCTCATAGAAACGCATCAGTGCCTGGCGCAAGGTCAGTGTGCTGTCACTCAGCGCGGCCTGCATGTCGGCGGCGGCAAACTCCCAGTACTGCTCGAGCGCCTTGATGTAAAGAGCATGTTTGTCACCGAAGGCCGCATAGAGGCTCGGGCGATTCATTCCGGCCGCCGTGGCGATGCTGTCCAGGGAGGCGCCGGAATAGCCAGTGCTCCAAAACACACCGAGGGCTTGTTGCAGCGCTGTCTGCGGGTCATACGCGCGGGGCCGGCCACGGCGTTTGCCCTCTGTCACTTTATTTTGTGCCATGTCGTACAACATCCTTGCAGGAAGGTGGATGCAGGGATATTTTTACACCATCGCACAAAAATAAGGAACCACGAATTCCATGATTCATGTTTGTTCAAGCGAAGTGCTGTTTCGCCTCGACCCCACGCCTCTGCAGATCACGATCGAGCGTGCCCAGGCGCAATTGAGTGTGGCGCGGCGGCGCATCGATGGGCTCAAGGCCAGCTGCCGTCAACAGCAGGTTGAACGGCAATCGGCCAAGGAGTCGGCGGACTTCGACCAGAAGGGATTTTGCCCGCAAGAAAACCTTGGTCGCCACCGAGTTCGGTCCCGGGCCATTCATGAGCGCGGGCCGGCCTCAAGGCAGGCACCCTGGTACGGGTATTGCCGCAATTTCATTTTGAAGAGTTGAATCTGGTTGCGATCTACCCTTCACGAAAATTCGTCGATGCAAAAATAAAAACCTGGGTGGAGTTTCTCAAGGACTGCCTGCCCGGGTTGTTGGCTGCCGATGACAAAATTGCTCGCTCTTCAAAAAAAACTAAAAACCTCTGAGGATGGAGTGTCGACCCAACCGGGTTGGTTCATTCGGTAGAGACGATGCTAGGGATTTAGCCCGGCGCCAAACAGCGCAGCGCCGGACCAACACTGTTAACAACATGGGGGGGAATACCCCAACGATGGCGCGCCTTAAGCCTGTGCAGACGCCAACGAAGCCACAAGCACCCCACTCGATTCCGATTCACGGCGCTCAATTCCCGGCAAAACCTCTGCCGCAGGCGTCCACGCCGGCACACTCGGCATCTCCTTGCGCAAGCTGTGAATCAGGGTGTACGACATCACCAGCAGCAACATGGCGATCGGCAATCCGGCGGCGATACTCGCCATCTGAATGGCCTTGAGTCCCCCGGCGAGCAGCAGGCCCGCCGCAATCGCCCCTTCCAGAATGCACCACAGCAACCGGATCCAGTTGGGCGGATTGGTGCTGCCCAGGGCACACAAGGTGCACAACACCTGGGTTCCGGCATCTGCCGTGGTGACAAAGTGCACACCGAGCAACACGCACACCAGTATCGAGAGAACGGCGCCAACAGTAGGGCCATCCAGTGACTGGACCAGCGTGAACATCGCCGCCGTGGTTTCTTTCTTGGTGGCAAGCAGCACCGTGCCGCCTTCGAACTTCGGTTGCTCCTGACCCACAACCTGGCTGGCAACGGATGCCTGATAAGCCTGGCGATCCTGCTGTTCGTTTTTCAGCGCAGCACCACCGAACACCGACATCCACAAAATGGTCACCATGGTCGGTACCACCAGCGCCCCGATCACCAGTTCCCGGATGGTCCGGCCTTTGGAAATCCGCGCAATGAACAGGCCGACAAAAGGACCCCAGGTCATCCACCACGGCCAGTAGAACGCCGTCCACCAGTTTTGCCATTCGCTGTCTTTCTGCGTGTCCATCCAGAAGCTGAGGCCGACGATGTTTTGTACATAGTCGCCGGTGGATTCGAACATCAAGTTGAGGATGTAACGAGTTGGACCGATAGCCAGTACCGCCAACATCAAAATAAATGACAGGTACATATTAAGCGTGGAAATACGCTTCATACCCTTTGACAGCCCGGCAAGTAGCGAAATGCAGGCAATAATACTCACAACCAGAATGATCGATAACTGCAATCCGATACTGACCGGAATACCGAATACCTGATGCAGCCCGGTATTGATCTGCGCAACGCCCAGACCGAGGGACTGCGAAACACCAAAGGCCGTAATGACGACACCCATGATATCGACAACATGGCCGATCCAGCCGTAGATGCGGTCGCCAATCAGCGGGTAAAGCAGCGAACGCAGGGCCAGCGGCAAGCCTTTGCGGTAGGCAAAGTAGGCCAGGCTCAGGCCGATCATGGAGAAGATCGCCCATGGGTGCAGGCCCCAGTGGAACAGGGTGATGCGCATCGCCAGGGTAGCCGACTCGTCCGTCAGCCCCTTGGAAAACGGGTTGTCGGCATAGTGCAGCATGGGTTCGGCCACGGACCAGAAAATCAGCCCGATGCCCATGCCCGCACTGAACAGCATGGCAATCCATGAAGCGAAACTGAACTCGGGCCGATCGTGCTCGGTGCCCAGTTTGAGATTGCCGAAACGGCTGACGGAGATATACAGCAGCAAACCGAGTACGCCACTGATCAGGGCGATGTAATACCACTTAAAGTTATGCAGGATAAACACCGAAGCCATTTCAAAGGCCTTGGCTGCCTGCTCGTCTTTAAATGCACAAAACAGAACAAATGAGATCACCGCCAATATCGAAGCGACTGTTACATTCGGGTTCAAGCCTTTTAACACGCCTGATTGCGCACGCATTGTTTTCCCCTTTTGTTTTTGTTTAAGGGTTTTAGAGAGTATTCCGCAAGATACTGACCCCTTGATATCGAATGACATCAGGGCGCTGTATATCTTCAGATTAATTCCGGTCTAACTCGGTTTTGGCAGCATCGCCAAGATGATTGAAACCTGACCATCGTTCAAACCATTTTTAATCACCGACTCATGAGAAAAACGCATCAATAAATCCGGCTCGCCCTCCTCCACTTAACGCCCGTCGACGCACTCACCCAGGGGGTCAGCCACCGAAACCAGGTTAGAGCTGGCAATCCCGTTTGGCGTCACCGGATGATGCAGCGGCGCATCCTTTTGCAGGTGCTTGCCCGTGACTTTCGCCTGGCCTACGCACAGTGCGAGCAACGCGGCGCTGCCGGCATAGAAAAAGTAGAAGCTTGAGGTGCCGAAGAACTCCATCAGCACACCCGCAATCAGCGGACCGATGCAGGCGCCGACACCAAAGGTGATCAACAACATGCCCGACAGCGAAACGCGCAGTTGCGGCTCCATGTTGTCGTTGGCCAACGCCACGCCCAACGGGTAGAGGCAGAACTGCAGAAAGCCGATCGCCGAGCCGAACCACAGCAGAGTCACGAATGCAGGCGCTTGATTGAAGCCCAGCGGCAGGCTGATGAGCACCAGCAAGACCGCCACCGCGCGGATCAGACTTGGCCGAGGCAGACGATCCGAGAGCCAGCCCAACGGCAACTGCGCCAACAGCCCGGCACCGATGGTCAACGCCATGAGCTGGCCGACCTGTGCTGTTTCCAGTCCCTGTTTGCTGGCATAGATCGCCGCCAGCCCGTAGAAGCTTCCATTGATCATGCCGGACACCAGAATCGTCACCAGGGATTGCGGAATGCGCCGCACAAACAATCGCAGGTCGATCGAAGCCGCGGGCACCGCCGTCGGATGGGCGCTGCGAGTGAGTGCCACCGGCACCGAGCACAGCGCAAACACCATCGCCACACCCAACAGCGCACGGATTCCCAACCCCTCGTCGAGACTCAAGGCCAACTGACCAAGCATCATGCCGACGTAGCTGGCGACCATGTACAGCGCCAGCACGCTGCCGCGCTGCTCGGTCCGGGCCTGGTCGTTGAGCCAGCTTTCCAGCACCATCAGCTGGCACATCATGGCCAGCCCGACCAGCCCCCGCAGCACCAGCCAGAAAGGCAGGGACGTACTGAACTCATGCGCCAGAACCGCTGCCGCAATCAGTCCGGCACAGGCCGCATAGGTTCGAATATGCCCGACCTGTGCGATCAGGCTGCGCCCGACCCAGCCACCCAGCACCATCCCCAGGGCATTGGCGGCCATCAACGCACCACCAGCCGTTTCACTCGCCCCCATCGCATTGAGGCGCAGTGCCAGATAGGTCATCAGCAAAGTCGATCCCAGCTGCATCAACAGGCTGGCCAGATAAAGAGCACCGAAGGTTTTTGTCAGTCTTATCACCGTGCGATCCCCGAGAATTGCGCTTCAAGCCAAGCCGTGAATTTGCTTCCAGTTGCCGGGGTGAACCACATACCCGAACAACGCATGCCCGCCATAAACCAGTTCGGTGCCTTCGGGAATCCACAGCAACTGCCCGGGCGTGACCTCAAAAAGCTCGTCACCAACGCGCAATTCGAAGCAACCCTCGATCACGAAAATCACCTCGTCGTACAGCACCGTCCAGGCCACTTGCGCATCTTCCCAGCGGGCAAAACCCACGCCGATGTTCGGCGAGACTTCGTTGCTGAGGGCTCGCGCCACGTACGCGGCGCCTGGCGGGCCGCCGCGAAAGGTGAAGTCCAGGTCCTGATGGTCGATGCGCAGCACCCGGCGGTTGCCGTTATCCGCCTGGCTCATAGCTCACTCCGGCTGTTCCAGGCCGCCAGGCGAATGCGCGAGCGAACGCCCAGGCCGAGAAAAGGCTCCGGCGGGTTGAGCGACGGCATGCCGGTCACCGCGCGGATATCGTTGAGCTGTACCGAATCGGCACCCACCGCCAGATCGGCCAGCATCGTCCCGGAGATGGTGCCCCAGGCCGCGCCGACGCCGTTGTCGCACGCCGATGCGTAGACACCGTTTTCCAGTTCGCCAAAAAAGTTGGTGAAGTTGCGCGAGATGGCGTAGACGCCGCCCCAGGTATGGCTGAAAGGCACCCCGGCCAGCTGCGGGAAACGCGCCAGGAAAGCCTTGCGGTGCGAGTCCTGTATTTTCGAACGCATGGCATCGCTGGTGCTGCGGCCGTATTTGGGCACGTGCTTGTAGGTGTTGCGGATGATCAGGCGGCGGTCCTGGGTCATGCGCACCGTCGTGCCGGCGTGATCCGCCGGGGTCAGTCCCCAGTCCAGTTGGCCGCCATAGGTGGCCAGTTCCGCATCGGTCAACGGGCGGGTCCAGCTGGCAAAGGTCATGACCGGCAACAGGCGATTGCGCAGATAGCCGAACTCCTGGGTGAAGATACTCGTGCCCAGGAGCAGCTGTGGGGTACGGATCTGCCCTGCCGTGCCGTGCAGGATCCAGCCGCCACGGCCGTCGCGCTCCAGGCGCTGGATCGGTGATTCTTCCAGCAACTCGACATTGGCCGGCAAGGTCCGGGCCAGCCCCGTGACCAGCGCCGCCGGTTGCATCAGGTAGCAACCGGGGGTGTAGATCGCGCCACTGTAATGACCGGTGCCCAGCACCTTGGCCAGCTCGGCGCTATCGGCCCGGCGGAACGGTTCGCCAAGGTCGCTGATCAGCCGTTCGAAATGCTCCAGGTAGGCCAGGCCACGTTCGCCGACGGCGCCCTGGTACTTGCCGGCATGGGACCATTGGCATTCGATCCCACGGGATTGCACCAGGCCTTGCAGCTGGGCAATCGCGGAGCGGTTGAGCGACAGCAACCGCTGTTTGTGCGCGGGGTCCGGATGCTCCAGCGCGAACTTGTGCGGCAGGTCGATCACAAAGCCCGAGTTGCGCCCGGAAGCCCCATGGGCGACCCGTTGCGCATCCACCAACAGGATACGGGCTTGCGGATGATGTTCGGCCAGGCGACGGGCCGCGGCCAGGCCGGCAAAGCCTGCGCCGATCACGGCGTAGTCGGCACGCTGTTCGCCGGACAGGCGCTTGCAGGCCGGTTGTTCGGGCAGCGCTGCATACCAGCCGCAACTCGCATCGTCATAAGGCAGGTTGATCGTGTTTTTCATGGGTCTGGCCTCAGGCGACAGCCTGCTGGGTGTGCTGACAGGATTGCAGCAATGCGCTGCGTTGCGTTTGCGCTTGGCGACCGAGCAGGACAAAGCCGTTGAGCTGGTCCTGGGCGTCATAAAAACCGGCGCACAAGCCATCCTCGGTCGGCGTGCAGCGCCATTCGCCTTCGCAAGCGATGGCAGGCGCCAACAGACACAGCGGCGCGGCCGGGGTCTTGACCGTGACGGGCATCAAGGGGTAGTCGACGGCGGTCGGTTGGCCGAGCAGGGTTTTGCTCAGCGCCTGGATGCCCTGGTTGATCGGCGCCAGGTAAGGCAGCAGCTGTCCGCCAATCTCGATGCAGTCACCCAGGGCGTAGATGCCCGGCACAGAGGTTTGCAGCTGCGCATTCACTTGAATGCCTCGTCCAACCGCCACGCCGGCACTTTCGGCCAGGCTCAGGTCGGGGCGCAGACCGACGGCGGACAACACCAGGTCGGCCTCCAGGGTGCGACCATCGGCGAGTGTCAGGCGATAGCCCTGCTCGCTGGCGTCGATGGCGTGCAGCGTGTTCTGCAGATGCCAGGTCACGCCCAGTTCACCCAGCGCGTGCTGCAGCATCTGCCCGGCGTCGACGGGCAACAGGCGCTCCATCGGCCAGCGGCCCAGACCGATGACATCGACGTCAAAACCGTTGTGGGCCAGGTCGTTGGCAAACTCGCAGCCGATCAGGCCGTCCCCGAGGATCGCAACACGTCGCACGCCGCCCAGGCGCTCACGGAAGCCGTGATAGTCCTGCAGATTATTGACGCTGATCAGCGCTGACGTATCGCCCTGGATCGGCAAGCGGATCGGTTGCGCACCGCTGGCGAGGACCAGCTGGCCGTACTCCATGTCACCGAAGCTGGTGCGCAGGCGCCGCGCCGAACTGTCGATGCCCAGTACCTTGCAGTGTGGATAGACACGCAGGTTCAGACGCTGCTCGATGGCCAGCGGCGATTCGCCGGACAAAGCCTCGGCGCTTTTGCCCTGGGACAGCCCGATCGAGAGCGCGGGTTTGGAGTACAGGTGACCGGACTCCTGGGTCAGCACGCGGATCTCCACCTTGGGGTCAACCTTGCGCAACGCCTGGGCCAGGCCGTAACCGGCATAACCGCTGCCGATGATGACGATCGGCTGACGCGGCGACGGTGCGGCGACAGGCAGCGGCGGCGCGCTGAGCGGCACGCTGGCGACAGCGGCCGCCTGGGTGTACTCACTGATATCGAGCATCTCGAAATCGGCCTTGCCCACGTGGCATTCGGGGCACATCCAGTCTTCGGGGACATCTTCCCAACGGGTGCCGGCGGCGATGCCGTCCTGCGGCCAGCCCAGGGCCTCGTCGTAGATCAGGCCACACACGATGCAAAGCCAGGTCTTGAACATACTATTCACTCCCCCGCCACCCGGATGGCTACGTTCTTGGTGCGCACGTAGCTGTACAAGGCTTCCTGGCCCTTTTCCCGACCAAAGCCCGACAGACCGACGCCGCCAAACGGTGTTTCAATGCCGCCGGCATACCATTCGTTGACGAACACCTGGCCGGATTTCAAGCGGCGGGTGCAGCGCATCGCGCGGCTGATGTCCTGGGTGAACACCCCGGCCACCAGGCCGAATTCAGTGCCGTTGGCGATGGCAATCGCCTCGTCTTCGGTGTCGAACGGCATGATGGCCAATACCGGCCCGAACACCTCTTCCTGGGCAATGCACATCTGCGGGGTCACGTCGCGGAACACGGTCGGGCGCATGAAATGCCCGGCCCGATCAGCGAAGGCTTCACCACCGGTGACCGCTATCGCGCCGTCTTCCACTGCGCGACGGCACAAGTCTTCGATGCCCGCCAGTTGCCCGGCGCTGACCACGGGAGTGAGGTCGGCGTCGTCCTGACCCAGGCCGACGCTGAGCCCCTGGGCCATGGCGACGACGGCCTCGACCACCTCCTCATAAATCTCGCGCTGCACCAGCAGCCGCGACATCGCCGAACAGACCTGGCCGGCATTAAAGAAGATGCCCGACTGGACGCTGGCCAGCAGCTGCTCGCGGTCCGCATCGGCGAAGGCGATCGCCGCGGACTTGCCGCCCAGTTCCATCACGCTGGGAATCGCATGCTGGGCGGCATCGCGCAGGATCGACTGGCCGGTCGGTACGGAACCGGTGAACACGATCTGATCGACAGCGCGATGGCTGACCAGATACGCACCGACTTCGCGACCGCGGCCGCAAATCAGGTTGACCGCGCCGTCCGGCAAGCCGGCCTTGGCAATGGCGCGGATCAGCACGCACACGCCCAGCGGTGAAAGCTCGGGGGACTTGATGACCACCGCATTGCCCGCCGCCAGGGCCGGGGCCAGCGAACGGGCGCAGATCGACACCGGGAAATTCCACGGCACGATCTGGGCCGAAACGCCCATCGGGTCGTACAGGGTAAAGTCCATGTAGCCATTGCCCAGCGGGATCGACGTGCCCTCGATCTTGTCGGCCATGCCGGCGTAATACTCGAAGTAGCGCGCCGCCTCGATGAACTCGTCCCGGGCATCGCAAAGACGCTTGCCGTTTTCCTGGCACAGCACCCAGGCGCCCTCATCGGCCACAGCGCGAATTTCCTCGGCAATGCGCAGCAGCCAGGTGACCCGCTGCGCAGGACGCGCACGGGTCAGCTCAGCACTGTCGGCACAGCGACGGGCAGCCAGCAACGCCTGCTCGGCATCGGCAACACTGGCCTGGGCAATGGTCGCGACCGGCTCGGCCGTTCCCGGGTTGTGCACCGCCAGGTGCTGGTCGCTGTCGCACCATTGACCGTCGATGTAATTGAGCCAGTGGGAGGCTATCGGATACATGGGACCTCCTCAGGCAGACGGTGTGGTGGCGAGCAGCTGACGCGCGGCCCACTGGTGGAAGAAGTGCGTCGGGATGTCCATTTCCGGAGAGAACGCCCCGCCCTTGTAGCCTGGGGAATGACGGCCTTTCTGCATGCCTTCGACCGAGCTGATGTCCTCGGCGAACACCACTTTCCAGGACTCAAGGATCGCCTCGCGGCAAGCGCGGAACTCATCGCTGCCGGCCGCGTCGTCGCCCACATAGAACAGGCGCAGGTGTTCGATGGTGCGTCCCGGCGAGACCGGCTCCAGCTGCATGGCGAAGGCATGGTCGGCCTGGATGCCGAGCAGCACGTTGGGGAAGAATGCGACATATTCGGCGTTGCGCAGGCGATCCAGCGGCCAGGCCGGGAATTTCGGCAGATGCGTGCCGGCAACGTCCGACAGGTTGTAGGCGTAGCTGCCCTGGCCGGCGAAATGCTGGTCAAAAATGATGTTGTAGTGGTCTTCCAGGCGCGAGTACGAGTTCAGGCTCGGGTGCACCCACGGCAGGTGGTAGGCTTCGCAGTAGTTTTCCACCGCCAGCTTCCAGTTGCAGTTGATGTCCAGCGTGGTGGCGTCATGTCCCGGACGACGGCGCAGCAGGCTCATGCCGTCCTCACCGAGAAACTGCGTCCAGCGCGTGGTCAAGGGCGCCAGCATGTCTTCGAGCGGTTGTGCGTCGCCGGACAGGTTGATGAACACCATGTCCATCCAGATCGCGCTGCGGATCGCTTTCAAGCCGTGTTTTTCACAGGCGAAGCGATCGTCCTTGTGCTGGTCGATGCCGCCGACATGGGGAGTGCCGCGCAGCCCGCCATTGAGGTCGTAGGTCCAGGAATGGTAAGGGCAACGAATGACGCCCTGCACCTCACCGGCCTCTTCCACCAGCTTCATGCCGCGGTGGCTGCAAACGTTATGGAACACCTGCACCAGGCCTTCGCGGTTGCGCATCAGCAGCAAAGGCAAGCCCATGAAATCGACAGGTTTGACCGAACCGGCCTTGCCCAGATCACTCGCGAAACCGACACAGGCCCAGGTTTTACCCATGACCTGATCGCGCTCAAGCTCGAAGTAGCGTTGCTCGGTATAGAACTCGTTGCCGAGGCCGGTCGCTTCGTGGATCGGATTGAGGACGGTTTCAAGCTGATGCACAGGAATTTGCTGGATGCTGCTCATTATTGTTCTCCCCTGCTGGGCACGGTATTGGAAGGTCGGCAGGCGCATTGGCCAAGGTCCGCTGGCAGCCAGTTTGGGAAAACAGGGGGTGTCACGACAAACGATATTTGCGGCGCGACTCATGACTTTTTGTCATAAATATACGCATGCGAAGTGGCCGCTCGGCATTAAAAATACCGAGGGTTCGAGATATGAGACTTAGAGTGATTCAGTGGGTCTGAATGACAGCCATGGCGACTTCGTTACTCGTCGTCCTGCGGCGCTGGAAGTTGATTCATCAGCCAAGTGCGAAAGCGTTTTACACTTTGCCGCATGCCGCCACGCGACAAGGGTTCCAGCAAACAGAACTGGGCGTCTGTGCGTAACACGGTGTCGAGCGGTCGTACCAGGGCACCCTTGTGCAGGTGATCATCGACCAGATTCGACCAGGCCAGCGCAATACCCTGTCCGCCGATAGCCGACTGGATCAGCATCGAGTAGCTATTGATATTGATCCGGCGCTTGGGCTCGACGTTTTTCAGACCCAGGCTGCGGAACCATTCGGGCCAGCCGATCCAGTCCCGCTGCGGGTCGTCGAGGAACAGCCAGGTGCAGGCTGCCAGGTCCTCAGGCTTGCTCAAGTCTGGATGCTTGGCCAGGTAAGCGGGGCTGCACACCGGGAAGACCTCTTCGGAAAACAACGGCGTGACCTGCATGTCCCTGGGCGGCGTCCGGCAGTAATACAGGGCCAGGTCACAATCCAGGCGAGAGAAATCCTTGACCTGGTCATGTGCGATGATCCGCAGGTCGATCTCTTCGTTTTCCCGTTGGAATTCACTCACTTTAGGCAACAGCCAAAGTGAAGCCATCGCGGTACTGGTGGCGACCGTCACTTGCCCGGCGCCCTGCCAATGGCGAATTTCACCCGTGGCCTGGGCCACCTGCAGCAATGACGCACGGACCGTTTCATAATATTGGCTGGCTGCCGGTGTCAGGTGAATCGTGCGGGTGGTGCGTTCGAACAGAACCTTGCCCAAATAGTCTTCAAGCAGTCGAACCTGTCGACTGATTGCCCCTTGGGTGACGTTCAATTCCTGCGCAGCCAGGGTAAAACTCAAATGCCGCGCTGCCGCTTCAAACGCGACCAGGCTGTTGAGTGGCGGTAAAGGGTGGATTTTCATACAAGGCAGGTCACGTCGTTATTATGTTTTATCGCGGCAGTCTAGCCCCTGCCGTAGCGGGTGGACAGCGGCATCGATAGCTCGCTGCCGGATGCTTCAGACGCAGACCTGGATTGGGTAAATAGCCATTATTGCAGGCGCTGGCGATGCTCTTCCCTGAACTGTCGCCAGGACCTTTTTCAAATCAAACGAGATTGACCGTGACGTTGATGTTGTTGCGGGTGGCTTTGGAGTACGGGCAGTACTTGTGGCCGGTATCCACGAGTTTTTGCGCGGTTTCGCGATCCAGGCCCGGCAGGCTCACATTCAGCCGTGCCTGCAGCAGGTAGCCGCCTTCATTGGTGCCCAGGTCGACTTCGGTGTCGACGGCAACGTCCTTGGGCAGTGCAACTTTCAGTTCCTTGGCGGCGACACCCATCGCGCCAATGAAACAGGCTGACCAACCGGCGGCGAACAGTTGCTCCGGGTTGGTGCCGCCGCCACCGGCGCCAGGCGACGATAGCCTGATATCGAGAATGCCGTCGGAACTGCGCGATGCGCCATCCCGGCCGCCGGTGGTGTGGGTTTTTGCGGTGTACAGGACTTTGTCGAGCTGGGTCATGATGATCTCCTGATTGAATTGAGGTTCATGCAATGTCAGGTGAATCGGCCTTCCGGCTGGGTGCCAGGCATTCAATATAGACGGCGTTGCCCGACCTGGCGCCCGATCCGACAAAGGCCATAAAATCAAAAGATCGCAGCCTGCGGCAGCTCCTACAGGCCACGGTATTGTAGGAGCTGCCGCAGGCTGCGATCTCTTGATCTTACTTACGCGCCAACTTGTACTTCAAACAATCATCATAAAAACTCTGCCGAACCGCCGCCGGTTTGATCCGCGTCGGGCTGTCGTAAGTTTGTTCGGTAATGCCCATTGCCATCATCCGCATCCACGACTTGGCGAACTTGTACGACTGGATTTTTTGCCGCGCCGCATACAGCGAAACCCCGGACAACTTGAGTTCCTGGGCTCTTGCCGCGGTGCCCGCGCCCCAACTGCACATATAAGTATCACCGGGCTTCAGTTCCTTGGCCTGGGCAGAAACCGTAAGACCCGCGACGCCGAAAGAGATCAGCACGACCCAGACATTGCGCATTTGCATTCCACCTAACCGCCTGAAAATGAAGCGATTCTGGCGACAAGCGAAGAACATGGGGGCCAGCATAATGCCTTCTGTGCAATTCCTTGACCTGCATCAGTAAACGAAAGTCATTTTCTTGCGACATTTCAAAACTTTGCTATAGCTAAGCTCTCTCCGCCAACTAAAGAGGCAACGGAATGTCAGTCGCAAAGAAAATGAGTGTGGGGCAACTGACGATGTTGACCGCAGTCAACATGTTGGGCTCAGGGATCATTCTACTTCCCTCTAAACTCGCGGAAGTCGGGGGAATTTCGATACTTTCCTGGCTGATCACTGCCACCGGTTCACTGGCATTGGCCTATGCCTTTGCACGATGCGGGATGCTCAGCCGAAAAACGGGGGGCATGGGCGGATACGCCGAGTACACCTTCGGCAAGGCCGGTAACTACATCACCAACTACACCTATGGCCTCTCGCTGTTGATTGCCAACGTGGCGATCAGCATTACCGCGGTCGGCTATATCCAGGAGCTGTTCCACATTCAACTGGATTCGCTGCAAGTGGGCCTGGCGACCATTGCGCTGTTGTGGATCACCACGTTCGCCAACTTTGGCGGTGCGCGGATTACCGGCCGGATTGGGGCAGTCACCGTCTGGGGCGTGATTGCGCCGGTGGTGCTGGTGTCCACCGTGGGCTGGTTCTGGTTCGACAGCAGCGTGTACGCCGCTGGCTGGAACCCGCACAACATGGGCTGGCTCGACGCCGCGGGGGCCTCGGTAGCGATCACCTTGTGGGCCTTCCTCGGCCTGGAATCGGCGTGCGCCAACACCGATGCGGTGGAGAACCCCGAAAAGAACGTACCGATCGCGGTTCTCGGCGGCACCCTCGGCGCGGCGGTGATCTACATCGTGTCCACCAACGTCATCGCCGGCATCGTCGACAACCCGGAACTGGCCGCCTCTACCGCTCCGTTCGGCCTGGTCTTCGCCAAGATGTTCACCCCCCTGGTGGGCGACATCGTAATGGCCGCGATGGTGCTGGCCTGCATCGGCTCGCTGCTGGGCTGGCAGTTCACCATTGCCCAGGTCTACAAAAGCTCGGCGGACACCGGTTACTTCCTGTCGATCTTCGCCAAGTCCAACAAGGCCGGAACCCCGATCGTCGGCATGCTGGTGCTGCTGGCCGCGCAAACGGCGCTGGGTTTCCTCACCATCAGCCCGGACCTCAGTAAACAGTTCGACACCCTGGTCAACCTCGCGGTGGTCACCAACCTGGTGCCCTACATCCTCTCCATGGCCGCGCTGATGACCATGCAGAAGGTGTCCAACGTACCGGCCGGCAAGGCGCTGGCCACCAACATCATTGCCTGGGTGGCCGCGGCCTACAGCTACCTGGCGCTCTACAGCTCGGGCGAGCAGGCGCTGATGCTCGGCGGCGTGGCGACCATCTTCGGCTACACGCTTTTCGGCTTCGTCAACAACCGCCTGATTCGCCTCGAAGCGCTCAACAACAGCGTGCCGACGCAAACTGTCAGCGCGCAGCACCTCACTGGCAAACCGGTGCCGGTGAACAGCCTGAATAAAGCCACTCTGGAGGTTAACGCATGACGGACTATAAACATTCACTCGGGATGCTCGCGCTATTGGTCAGCGACCCGGCGGACAAGCGCACGGTGTTTGGCCGCGCCCTGGATCAGTTGGTCAGCGACGTAGAGGGTCGTGGCGTCAGCGTACTGGCCTCGGAAAGCCTCAGCGATGCGGCGTCGATCCTGCGTTCGGACCCGGCCGTGCAATGCGTGCTGATCAGCTGGGAAATG
Source organism: Pseudomonas sp. PLMAX (assembly GCF_046042685.1). Lineage (NCBI taxonomy): Bacteria > Pseudomonadati > Pseudomonadota > Gammaproteobacteria > Pseudomonadales > Pseudomonadaceae > Pseudomonas > Pseudomonas sp. PLMAX. Next base: position 4,648,665 of record NZ_CP064949.1, read on the forward strand.
GACACCAGCAAAGATCACGAAGACTGCATCAAATTGCTGGTCAAACTGCGCGAACGCAACACCCGCGTGCCGGTGTTCCTGATCAGCGACCGGACCACCGCGTCGAGCATTCCTTTATTGGTCATGCAACACGCCGACGACTTCATCTGGCTGCCCGAAGACACCAGCCGCTTCCTCAGCGGACGTATCATGGCGGCCATCGAGCGCTATCGCCAGGCCGCCCTGCCGCCGATGTTCGGAGCGCTGGTGAAGTTTGCCAGGTCCTACGAATATTCCTGGCACACCCCCGGTCACGCCGGTGGCACGGCGTTTCTCAAAAGCACCGCGGGCCGGGCGTTCTACGAGTTCTTCGGGGAAAACCTGCTGCGTTCCGACCTGTCGATCTCGGTCGGTGAGCTGGGTTCGCTGCTCGATCACAGTGGCCCCATTGGCCAGGGCGAGCGCTACGCGGCCAAGGTGTTCGGTGCCCATCGCACCTACTACGTCACCAACGGCTCGTCGATGTCCAACCGCGTGATCCTCATGGCCAGCGTCACGCGCAACCAGATCGCCCTGTGCGACCGCAATTGCCACAAGTCCGCCGAGCACGCGATGACCCTGTCGGGGGCGCTGCCGACCTACCTGGTGCCGACGCGCAACCGCTACGGCATCATCGGCCCGATCCTCCCGCAAACCCTGAGCGCCGAAGGCGTGAAAGCGGCCATTGCCAACAACCCGATGGTCAAGGACGGCATCGACCCGACGCCGGTCCACGCGATCATCACCAACTCCACCTACGACGGCCTGACCTACAACGTCACCCGCGTCGAAGAGCTGCTGGGCCAGAGCGTCGACCGCCTGCATTTCGACGAAGCCTGGTACGGCTACGCGCGTTTCAACCCGCTGTACCGCGACCGCCACGCCATGCACGGCAGCCCGGACGATCACGATGCGTCGAAGCCGACCGTGTTCGCCACCCAGTCGACCCACAAGTTGCTGGCGGCCCTGTCCCAGGCCTCGATGATTCACGTGCGAAACGGCCGTAATCCGATCGAACACGGGCGTTTCAACGAGTCGTACATGATGCACGCCTCGACTTCGCCGAACTACGCGATCATGGCCTCCTGCGACGTCAGCTCGGCGATGATGGAAGCGCCCAGCGGGCAGATCCTCACCAGCGAATCCATCGAGGAAGCCGTGTCTTTCCGCCAGGTCATCTCGCGCATGCACCACGAGATGCTGAGCAAAGACGACTGGTTCTTCACCTGCTGGCAGCCGCCGACCGTGCAGGTGGGCAATGCCACGGTGCCGTTCCACGAAGTCGATCCGCAGCTGCTGAAAACCGAGCCGAACTGCTGGGTCCTGCACCCGAACGAGGTGTGGCACGGTTTCGGTGACATCGAGGAAGGCTACTGCATGCTGGACCCGATCAAGGTTTCGGTGCTCAGCCCCGGCATGGGTGATGACGGCAATCTACTCCCGACCGGCATCCCGGCGTGCGTGCTGACCGCGTACTTGGGGCGCCAGGGCATCGTCGTCGAGAAAACCACCGACTTCACCATCCTGTTCCTGTTCTCCATCGGCATCACCAAGGGCAAGTGGGGCACCCTGGTCAACGCGCTGCTGGACTTCAAGCGCGACTATGACGACAACGTCGAACTGGAGCTGTGCCTGCCGGATCTGCTGGCCGGTAACCAGACCCGCTACGCCGGCATGGGCCTCAAGGACCTGGCTGACGAAATCTTTGCCGCCATGAAGCAACACAAGACCACCTCGGCCATGTCCCAGGCATTCGGCACGTTGCCGCAAGCGGTGTTCAGCCCGGTGGAGGCCTACGAGAAACTGGTGCGCAACGAGATCGAACTGGTCACCCTGGAACTGGCCGCCGGGCGCATCGCCGCCACCGGTATCGTGCCGTATCCGCCGGGCATTCCCTTGCTGATGCCGGGTGAGAACGCCGGGGCTGCCGACGGTCCGTTGCTGGCCTATCTCAAGGCGCTGGAAGCCTTCGACAAATCCTTCCCGGGGTTCACCCATGACACCCACGGGATCGAAGCCGAGGCCGGGGTTTATCGGATGCTGGTACTGAAATAACAGGGCTGCACAAAACCAATGTGGGAGCGGGCTTGCTCGCGAAGGCGTCCTGTCAGTCACTATTTCAATTGACTGACACACCGCCTTCGCGACACAGGGATCTCATTCCACATCTGGATCTACGTCGGTCCAAATGCCTATGGGCAGGAGGCTTTCGACAGGTCCTTCCCGGGTTCACCCATGACACCCACGGGATCGAAGCCGAGGCCGGGGTTTATCGGATGCTGGTACTGAAATAACAGGGCTGCACAAAACCAATGTGGGAGCGGGCTTGCTCGCGAAGGCGTCCTGTCAGTCACTATTTCAATTGACTGACACACCGCCTCGCGAGCAAGCCCGCTCCCCCACAGAATCTCATTCCACATCTGGATCTACGTCGGTCCAAATGCCTATGGGCAGGAGGCTTTCGACAGGTCCTTCCCGGGGTTCACCCATGACGCCCACGGGATCGAAGCCGAGGCCGGGGTTTATCGGATGCTGGTACTGAAATAACAGGGCTGCACAAAACCAATGTGGGAGCGGGCTTGCTCGCGAAGGCGTCCAGTCAGTCACTATTTCAATTGACTGACACCGCCCGAGCAAGCCGCTCCCCAGGGATCTCATTCCACATCTGGATCTACGTCGGTCCAAATGCCTATGGGCAGGAGGCTTTCGACAGGTCCTTCCCAGGGTTCACCCATGACACCCACGGGATCGAAGCCGAGGCCGGGGTTTATCGGATGCTGGTACTGAAATAACAGGGCTGCACAAAACCAATGTGGGAGCGGGCTTGCTCGCGAAGGCGTCCTGTCAGTCACTATTTCAATTGACTGACACACCGCCTTCGCGACAAGCCCGCTCCCACAAGGGTCTCATTCCACATCTGGATCTACTCGGTCCAAATGCCTATGGGCAGGAGGCTTTCGACAGGTCCTTCCCAGGGTTCACCCATGACACCCACGGGATCGAAGCCGAGGCCGGGGTTTATCGGATGCTGGTACTACAGGGCTGCACAAAACCAATGTGGGAGGAGGCTTGCTCGCGAGAAGCGTCCTTCAGTCACTATTTCAATTGACTCACCGCCTTGAGCAAGCCCACACAGGATCTCATTCCACATCTGGATCTACGTCGGTCCAAATGCCCAGGAGGCTTTCGACAGGGTCCCGGGGTTCACCCATGACACCCATGGGATTGAAGCCGAGGCCGGGGTTTATCGGATGCTGGTACTGAAATAACAGGGCTGCACAAAACCAAAGTGGGAGCGGGCTTGCTCGCGAAGGCGTGTGTCAGTCACTATTTCAATTGACTGACACACCGCCTTCGCGAGCAAGCCCGCTCCCACAGGGATCTCATTCCACATCTGGATCTACGTCGGTCCAAATGCCTATGGGCAGGAGGCCTTCGACAGGTCCTTCCCGGGGTTCACCCATGACACCCACGGGATTGAAGCCGAGGCCGGGGTTTATCGGATGCTGGTACTGAAATAACAGGGCTGCACAAAACCAATGTGGGAGCGGGCTTGCTCGCGAAGGCGTCCTGTCAGTCACTATTTCAATTGACTGACACACCGCCTTCGCGAGCAAGCCCGCTCCAAGGGATCTCATTCCACATCTGGATCTACGTCGGTCCAAATGCCTATGGGCAGGAGGCCTTCGACAAATCCTTCCCTGGATTCACCCATGACACCCACGGGATTGAAGCCGAGGCCAGGGTTTATCGGATGCTGGTACTGAAATAACAGGGCTGCACAAAACCAATGTGGGAGCGGGCTTGCTCGCGAAGGCGTCCTGTCAGTCACTATTTCAGTTGACTGACACATCGCCTTCGCGAGCAAGCCCGCTCCCCACAGGGATCTCACCACATCTGGATCTACGTCGGTCCAAATGCCTATGGGCAGGAGGCCTTCGAAGGTCCTTCCCGGGGTTCACCCATGACACCCACGGGATTGAAGCCGAGGCCGGGGTTTATCGGATGCTGGTACTGAAATAACAGGGCTGCACAAAACCAATGTGGGGCGGGCTTGCTCGCGAAGGCGGTGTGTCAGTCACTATTTCAGTTGACTGACACACCGCCTTCGCGAGCAAGCCCGCTCCCACAAGGGTCTCATTCCACATCTGGATCTACGTCGGTCCAAATGCCTATGGGCAGGAGGCTTTCGACAGGTCCTTCCCAGGGTTCACCCATGACACCCACGGGATTGAAGCCGAGGCCGGGGTTTATCGGATGCTGGTACTGAAATAACAGGGCTGCACAAAACCAAAGTGGGAGCGGGCTTGCTCGCGAAGGCGTCCTGTCAGTCACTATTTCAGTTGACTGACACACCGCCTTCGCGAGCAAGCCCGCTCCCACAGGGATCTCATTCCACATCTGGATCTACGTCGGTCCAAATGCCTATGGGCAGGAGGCCTTCGACAGGTCCTTCCCAGGGTTCACCCATGACACCCACGGGATTGAAGCCGAGGCCGGGGTTTATCGGATGCTGGTACTGAAATAACAGGGCTGCACAAAACCAAAGTGGGAGCAGGCTTGCTCGCGAAGTGTGTCAGTCACTATTTCAGTTGACTGACACACCGCCTTCGCGAGCAAGCCCGCTCCACAGGGATCTCATTCCACATCTGGATTAACGTCGGTCCAAATGCCTATGGGCAAATTCAATCACAGCGCTCTATGATTGAACCCCATGACCACCTCCGCTCCGATCCGCCAACCCTGCCCGCCCGGCGCCTGCGACTGCGGGCGTGACCCGCTGCTGGAAACACCCGGCGCGGACCTGCGCATCCTGTTTTTGACCCGCACCGAAGAAAAACGCCTGGTCGACCGCCTGGAAAACCTGCAAAGCCTCCAGGACCTCGAGCACCTGCAACGGCGGATGTTCGAGCAGTTGGGCATCCGCGTGGACATCGTGCCCAGCTTCAACGAAGTGCGGACCATGCGCGGCATCGGCATCCAGGTCGGCGAACTGCCGGGGCTGTGCCGCAAGACCCGCGCCTCGATCCCGGCCGCGATTCGTCGCGCCATGGAAAAACGCCCGGAAATCGCCTACGACCTGCTCAACGCCAACGACCTGTTGCGCGATACCTGACACCCCGAACAAGATCGACGGTCGTACGTGAAGTGCGCGGCGCTGCTATGCCTTCTCAAGGGAGCAAGCGTTTCAGGCCAGGCAGGATGACCCTGGCAAGGCAAACGTGACCGTGGTCCCGGCGCCAACCCGGTGCGCGCAGACACACAGGTGCCAATCCCTGGAAGGAGGTGGCAGATGTTATTCATCGTCAGCTGGAAAATCAGTACGGCCAATCGCAACAGTACGATCGAACGCTTTCTCAAGACCGGCGGCGCGCCACCGGACGGCGTCAAGATGCTCGGGCGCTGGCACGCCGTCGGCGGCGCGGCCGGTTTTGGCATTGCAGAGGCCAACGACGCGGTACCGATCCAGCAGTGGGTACTGCAATGGAGCGACCTGATGACCATGAAGGTCCAGGCGGCACTGACCGACGAACAGGTAGCGCCTCTACTGGCAGCCACTGCCGGCAGGTAATGGCATCGAGGCGGCGAGGCAATCTCGCCGCCTTGACTCGGGGAGGCTGGAGCTGGCGGTTTAACTTACCCAATGACTGGATTTTTCAGCATAAATACCTACGCTCTTTCGCGAGTGATCCAAAATCCTGGGGCCGTCACGGGACTTCTTCCAGGGGATTAACGCCAGTACATCATGGTCATTTGCGCAGGTGATCCCATGCAGGTAAAAACATCCGCCCTGCCCGCCGTCACCCTGTTAGCACTGTGCTGCCAGCAGGCCCACGCCGGCGGCATCATGCTTTACGAAATCGGCACCGATAACGCAGGCCTCGCCAACGCCGGTGCCGCTGCCCGAGCCCAGGGTCCCTCGACGATCGCCAGCAATCCGGCGGGCATGAGCTATCTTCCGGGCACGCAAATCACCGGTGGCTTGCAGGTGCTCTACGGTAACCTGGAGTTCAATCGCGACGGCGACACCAATGTCCCGGGCAGTGGCAGTGGTAACGCCCTCGATCCGATTCCCGGCGGCAGCTTCTTCATCACCCATGAACTGGACGACCACTGGAGCATCGGCTTTGGCCAGTACGCCGACTTTGGCCTGGCGGTCAATTACGACAACGACTGGTCCGGACGCTACTTCTCGCAAAACGCCAGCCTCGGTGGTCTGTCTCTGGTGCCAAGCGTGGCTTACCGCTTCAACGAGCAATGGTCGGTAGGCGTCGGCGTCAAGGCCATGTACGGCATGCTGCAGGCCCAGACTGCCATCGACCGCTCGCCATTCGGCTTCACCGATCGCGGCGACGGCCAGTTCAAGTACAAGGACGAGGATTGGGGTTTTGGCGCGAACGTGGGGGTGATCTACGCCCCGCAAACCGGCACGCGAATTGGCCTGACCTACACCAGCAAGGTCGATCTGGACTTCGAAGACGGGCTGGACATCAAAGGCAATGGCCCGGCATTGGACAGGCTCAATGGCCTGAACACCCAGCTCGATCTGACGGTGCCACAAACCGTGACCCTGAGCCTTTTCCAGCAACTGGATCGGCAGTGGGCCCTGCTCGCCTCGGTCAACTGGCAGGACTGGTCGGAGTTCGGCGAGGTCGGCGTGCAGGTCGACACCACATCCATCGATGCGCGCTCGACTACAATCGATGCCAACTACAAGGACACCTGGCAACTGGCGCTCGGCGCGCAGTACCAGGCCACGCCGCAACTGCTGTGGAACGTCGGCGTGGCATACGACAGCAGTCCCGTTTCGGACAGCGACCGCACGTTGACCGTGCCAATGGCCGAATCCTGGCGCATTGCCACAGGAGCCACCTATGCTGTGAACAAGGACACCGACGTCAACGTCAGTTGGGCCATGGTCTATCTTGGGGATATGCCGGTAGACCAGACCAAATCCACGTCGGGCAATCGAGTTTCCGGTCAGTTCGACACTGCCTGGATTTCGGCCCTGACCGGCAACATGACCTGGCGTTTCTGATAGTTAAAAAAAAGAACGATTTTAACCAAGGAGTAAACAGCACTATGAACCTGACCCGCAAATTGCTTGTCGGCACTGCCCTGGCCGGGCTCATGCTCGGCGGTTGTACGTCGAAAGTCACCGAGAAGGAGCAGTACTCCGGCTACCTGTCCACCTACAACAACCTGCAGGAAGTCGAGACGCCCAGCGGCGGTACAGCAATGCGCTGGGTAAGCCCGTCATTCAACCCGAATGCCTATGACACCGTGGCCTTCACCCGTCTGGAAATGTACCCGGCGCCCAAGCCCAATGAGCGGGTCAACCAGCAGACGCTGAGCGAAATCCAGAACTACATGACCAACAAGGCCAAGACCACGCTGGGGCAGAAGTACCGGGTCGTTTCCAGCCCGGCCGCCGCGCCGGCCGGTTCGAAGACCCTGGTCATGCGTGCAGCGATCACCGGGGTCAGTGCCTCTCCCGAAGGCATGCACTGGTATGAAGTGGTGCCTATCGCAGCGGTCGTGGGCGGTGTGTCCGCAGCGACCGGTATCCGCGATGAAAACACTGAATTGTATATCGAGGCCGAGTTCATCGACGCCAAGAACAATCAGTCCGTAGGCCGGGTCGTGCGCAAGGTCTTTGGCACCACGCTGGAAAATGACAAACAGAAAATCACCGCCCAGGATTTCAAGACGGCGATCGACAAGTTGGGTAGCGACTTCCAGGCGTTCATCAATAAATAACCCGCGGCCTTTGTAGGAGCTGCCGCAGGCTGCGATCTTTTGATTTTGATTTTGATTTTTAAGATCAAGATCAAAGATCGCAGCCTGCGGCAGCTCCTACAGGGGTGTACAGGGGTATCAGTTTTTTTTCATCCCCACCCGCCGGCGCATCTCCGCAGTAATCGTCTGCCGGGTTTTCTTCAGGTCCGCCCAAGGCTCATCGCCCACTTCGGCCAGGCGTTCATGCGCGTTGTGAATGTTCCACTGGTTGCCGCCCTTGAGCTCTTCCACCTCTTCACGAAAGATCGGCATCGACACCGGCAACCCTTCGCGGGTACGCACGGCGTAGGCGCAGATGGTGGTCGCGCCCAATCCGTTGCGCAGGTAATCGATGAAGATCCGCCCCACCCGGTTCTTCGGCCCCGACACCGCGGAAAAACGCTCCGGCAGCATTTTGGCCATGTGGCTGACAATCGCATGGCTGAAGTCCTTGACCTCATCCCAGCCGAGCTTGCGAGTCAGCGGCACCACCAGGTGAATGCCCTTGCCGCCGCTGGTCTTGAGGAACGCCTTGAGCCCCAGTTCATCGAGCACCGTCAGGGTCAACTGGGTGGCCTCGACCATGCGTTTCCACGGCAGCGCCGGGTCCGGGTCGAGGTCGAGGACGAACCGATCGGGTTTGTCGAGGTGGTCCGAGGTGGCGTTCCAGGTATGGAGCTCGACGGTGCTCATCTGCACCGCGCCGATCAAGGCTTCGGCGTTGTTGATGACCATCATCGGCTGGCCTGTGAGTTTCTGGTCGAGGGTGGTGATGCCGGGGATGGCCAGGCGCTCGGCGTTTTTCTGGAAAAACAGTTCGCCGCCGATGCCATCCGGCGCACGCACCAACGCCACGGGGCGATCCTTGAGCTGCGGCAGAATCCACTCGGCGACGCTGGCGTAATACTCCGCCAGTTGCACTTTGGTCGCGCCACTACTGGCGTCGATGACCCGGTCCGGGTGGGTGATACGCACCTTGCCCTGGTCAAGGCCGATCTGCGAAGGCGCGGGTTCGGCTTTCTTCTTCGCGGCGGATGCCTTGTCGGGGGAAGGCTTGGCGGCGGCGGTTTTTTTTCCAGGGGCAGTTTTCACGGCAGTCGGACGCTCCTCGGTGATGTCTTTGGCAGGTTTGTCGTTACGCAGGCCATGGAACACCGCATGGCGCACCGAACCGTCCTTGGTCATTTCGGCAAAGGCCACTTCCGCCAGCAGGCTGGGTTTGAGCCAGTGCACGGCCTTGAACTCGGCACCGCTGGGCGGGTTGACCACTGCGGGCTTCTTCGTCTGCAAGGGTTTGAGTTGTTCATGGATGCTGTTGAGGGTCGCCTCGGTAAACCCGGTGCCGACCTTGCCGGCGTAGCGCAACTCACCGCTGTCCTTGTCATGCAACCCCAGGAGCAGCGCACCGAAGGCATTGCGTGAACCTTTGGGGTCGGTGAAGCCGACGATGACGAATTCCTGCCGATGCTTGCACTTGAGCTTGACCCAGTCACTGCTGCGCCTTGAGACATAGGGTGAACCCAGGCGTTTGCCGATCAGGCCTTCCATTTGCATCTGGCAGGCGCTGTTGAGCAAGGCCTCCGGGTCTTCACCGAAGGACTCGGAGAAGCGCAGCAACGGGTCCTTGCTGGTCTTGAGCACCGTCGAAAGCGCAGCCCGGCGTTCCTCGACAGGCACCTCGCGCAGGTCCACGCCATTGAGATAGGGCATATCGAACAGGTAGTAGAGAATGTTGCCACTGCGCCCGGCCTCAAAGGCGTTTTGCAAGGCCTGGAAGTCCGGCACGCCCTGCTCGTCGGCCACCACCATTTCGCCGTCGAGCCAGGCCGATTCCAGGCCCAGGCCGGCCAGCGCCTTGGCCTGGCCGGGCAGCTTGTGGGTCCAGTCGTGGCCGTTGCGGGTGAAGAGCTTGACCTCGTCGTGGTCGATGCGCGCCATGATCCGGTAGCCGTCGAACTTGACCTCATAACTCCACTGGCCACCCGGGGCCTTTTCCACCAGCGTCGCCAGTTCCGGTTTGATCTGGTCCGGCAGCTTGGCCTTGTGTGCGCCGGTCAGGGGTGCGGATTTTTCCTTGCGCGGCTCTTTATGCTTTGGCGCAGCGGGCTGCTTGACGGCCTTGGGTTTGGCCGCCTTGGGTGTTTTGGCAATGAGGGTCCGTTCGCTGAGCACGCTGTCGGGCTCGGCGGCCACCACGTCGTAATCACTTTCCGGCCGGGCGGCACCGTCCTGATGCTTGATCAGGAACCACTGCTCCTGCTTGCCCGGCATGTGCGTGCGCACCAGGTTCCACAATCCGGCGAGCTTCTCGCCTTGCAGTTCGAACTTGAGCCGACCCTTGGCGTAGGCCTTGGCCGGATCCTCCTGGGGAATCCACACGCCGCGGTCCCAGACGATGACATCACCGGCACCGTAGTGGCCTTCGGGGATGCTACCTTCAAAGGTAGCGTAATCCAGCGGATGGTCTTCGACATGCACCGCCAGGCGCTTGACCTTGGGGTCCAGCGACGGTCCCTTGGGCACCGCCCAGCTTTTGAGCGTACCGTCGAGCTCCAGCCTGAAGTCGTAATGCAGCCGGGTTGCATCGTGCTTCTGGATGCAGAAAAGCAGCGCATGGGCCTTGCCCTTTCGACCGCGAGACCTGGAAACACCGGAAGGCTCGGGGCTTTTGTCGAAGTCCCGCATGTCGTTGTATTTTTCGAGCGGCTTGTCCATGGCGCCTCCGCCGGGTTCATGACTTGAGTCAAACCGTTATTGTCATGAGACCCCGGATGAGTGCGCGAAGGTTCAGTCCTTTTTCGCTGGAGATTTGCCATGTTGGCAGTCACGCTGATCAATACGCTGGTGGTCATCATCACCGTGGTGATCCATTACGAATGTTTGCTGCGCATGAATGACTGGCTGCCACGGCTCAAGTTGTGGAGCCGCTTCAGAATTGTCGTCGGGGTATTCGGCGCCCTCCTGGCCCACGCGATAGAGGTCTGGTGCTTTGCCCTGGTCTATTACCTGATGGTGCATTCCGGCAAATGGGGCAGCCTGACAGGCAACTTCGACGGCTCGCTGATGGACTGCGTCTACTTCTCCTTCACCACGTACACGACGATCGGCTTCGGCGATATTTCGCCTGTCGGCGACCTCAAGTACTTGACCGGTCTGCAAGCCCTTACCGGGCTGGTGCTCATCTCATGGACCGCGTCCTTTCTGTTCCTGGAAATGCAGAAGTACTGGAAGGGCAAATAAGCCTACAATCGGCAGGTGCCGTCTCATCTGCGGAGAGTAATCATGCGCACGGTCCATGTCCTCCAGGCCCCACCGGCATCGGTCAATGTCGTGGGCGAAACGATCACTGTCCTGGCCGGCGGCGATCTGAGCAAACCCTTTGAAATGCATATCCAGGAAGGCGTGCAAGGTGGCGGCCCGCCCCCGCACTTTCACCCGTGGGACGAGGCGTTCTATGTGGTGGAGGGGCAGGTCGAAGTGACCGTCGAAGGCACATCCAGCATCGTCTCGGCCGGGGGCTATGTGCACATTCCTGCCGGGGCGATCCATGCCTACAAGAACGTCAGCCCCACCGCGAAGATGATCGGCGTGGTATCCGATCCCCGGGGCGGGCAGTTTTTCACGGCGATGGATCAGTTCAAGGTCCCCGGGGACCTGCCGCGGATATTCGAGGTGGCCGAGCGTTTTGGCGTGACGTTCCTGGTGCCAACCCCCCCGAATTCGTGATCGTCGCCCCTGTAGGAGCTGCCGAAGGCTGCGATCTTTGATTTTAAAGAATCAAGATCAAAAGATCGCAGCCTTCGGCAGCTCCTACAGGGTTCTCGTCAGGCGGTGCCGTGGGCCTGCTGTTCCAGATGCACTTGCAGATCCGGCTCGATGCCCAGCGCCGCTGCCAGTTCAACCAGGTAACTACGTTCGGCATCCTGCTGATCATCCACCAGCATCACGCTGGCCAGGTACATCTCCGCAGCCATGCCGGAATCCGTTGCCGACTGTGCCACTTCGCAAGGGTCAAGCGGTTTGGCGACTTCGTCATCCAGCCATTGCTGAAGCTCTGGGTCGTCGGTGTGACGGCCGATTTCCTTGCTGATCATCAGCGTTTCGGCCTCGTCGATCCGGCCATCGGCCTTGGCCGCCGCTATCAATGCACGCAGGATCGCATGGCTGTGTTCCTCGACTTCCGGCCCCGCCAGCATGTCCACCGTGCGCATCGCCTGTTGCGGCGCCTGCTGTTGCTGCGTGGCCTGGCTGCGTTGCCAGGCCTGGTAAGCCTGGAAGGCCATCATCCCCAGCGAGGCCAGCGCTGCATAATTGGCACCACCCCCGGAGCGCGATTGCGGCGCACCGCCCATTCGCGAGCCTCCACCCAGCAAACCGCCGAGCAACCCGCCCAGGCCGCCCATGCCGCCTGCCCCGGCGCTGCTGGCGCCACCACCGCCCAACAGGCCGCCGAGCAGTCCGCCCAGGTCACCCAGGCCACCTTGAGCCGACGCCCCACCGCCGCCCTGTTGCGCCCTCGAGCCCTGGCCGGCCCGCAGTAATTGTTCGAGCAGATCGCTGGTGTTCATGACGACGTCCTCATCGAAGGGAGTGATCCAGTCAGACAACGATAGCCTTCGCGGGTAAATGTGCTACCACCGTCTGGCTGACACAGCGCCGTTATATCCGCAGTGTTTTCTTGTGGCGCAGCTAAGATTCATAGGGGGTGAACCTTATTCCCGGATACCCGGTCGATACCTGCAACCCCACCCGGTTTGCCGCCGCCCGCCAGAAGAGGGCGATGACTGGCTTGCTGCACTTTCTGGAGAGCGCCCCCGTGATATCAACCCTACACATCGCCAGGCTCAAAGCCTGGGGTGCCCATGGTTTTACCGCTACTGGCGTGGTCACCGCCTTCCTCGCCACCCTCGCCCTGCTCGAAAACCAGCCGACCCGTTGCCTGCTGTGGCTGGGCGTGGCCCTGATCGTCGATGGCCTGGACGGCGCACTGGCGCGCAAGGTCAATGTGCAGACGGTACTGCCGAGTTTCGACGGCTCGATTCTCGACCTGGTGATCGATTACCTGACCTATGTGTTCATCCCGGCACTGTTCATCTATCGCTATATCCCGCTGCCGGACTACACGCTGCTGCTGACCGTGTCGCTGATCCTGGTGTCGTCGCTGTTCTGCTTCTGCAACGTCAACATGAAGAGCAAGGATAACTACTTCCAGGGCTTCCCCGCGGCGTGGAACGTGGTTGCCCTGTGCCTGTACATCATTGCGCCGTCGCCCTGGATCACCTTCCTCACCGTGATCGGCCTGGCGCTGTTGACGCTGACCCGGATGAAATTCCTGCATCCGTTCCGGGTGCGCCGCTTCATGCCGATCAACATTGCCGTGACCGCGATCTGGCTGCTATGCAGCCTGTCCCTGGTGATCAACCACCCGGTGATCAATCCCCTGGTCATGGGGCTTTGGCTGCTGATGTCGGCGTATTTTCTGGGGATCTGCTTCTGGCGCACGGCGCTTGAGTGGTTCGGCGAATCGCGGCTCAAATAACGCCATGCCTATCCATATCGTACGACTCGGCTCCCCGCGCAAACCGGGGCGGAGGTTGTCCACGTAGCTCACGGCCGTACCCGATTTACTGTAGGAGCTGGCTTGTCGGGTCGCCGCATCGCAGCGAAGGCGTCCTGCCAGACGCCCCATCTACCGCGGCCGTACCCGATCTACTGTGGGAGCGAGCCTGCTCGCGATGGAGATCAACGATGACGCGGGCCCCCTGATACACCGCGGTGCTCTCAGGTTTTTCGCGAGCAATCGAGCGTCGACCGGCTGCTCATACAGGGGCCCCGCCGCCATCGGCCATCCGTGGCCGAGAGGGCTCAACGCCTCGTAATCACCACCTCAAGGTATTCACTGGGCACCACCATCGACTTGTCCCCCGCCCGGTTCAGGCGGTTGAGCAGTTCGGTCAGGTCGTCTTCCAGGGCCTTGGCGCCATCGGGGGGCAGTGCCGCGAAGGCCTTGTGGATCGGACCGTACCAGCTGCGGAAGGTGTCGATGAAATGCTCGGCCGAGCGATAGCGGAAGTTGAAGGTCCGGCGAGTGACCTGCAGCAGGAAGTCGTGCTCGTCGAAGTGCTTGCGCAGCCAGGCTTCGGTACCCCACAGCGACGGCGGTTGCGCGCCGGGTGGTGGCGGCATGTGCTGCCCCAGGGTCTTGAAAATCTGGCCGACGAAACCTTCCGGCGTCCAGTTGGCCAGGCCGATCCGCCCTCCCGGGCGACACACCCGCGCCAGCTCCGCGGCGGCCTTGGCCTGGTCGGGGGCAAACATTACGCCGAAGGTTGAAAGCACGGCGTCGAAACTGCCATCGGCGAAAGGCAGCGCCTCGGCGTCAGCCACCTGGAAGGTCACGTTCAGGCGTTCCGCACGGGCGCGGTCTTCGCCGCGTTCGAGCAGTGCGGCGACATAGTCGGTGGACGTAACCCGGCAACCGCGACGCGCGGCGGCCAGGGTCGCATTGCCGTTGCCGGCGGCGACGTCCAGCACCTGCTCATCGCACAGCAGGTCGCAGGCCTCGGCCAGTTGCTCGCCGACGATCTGCAGGGTGGTGCCGATCACGGCGTAGTCGCCACTGGCCCACGCGGCCATTTGACGGGTTTTCAAGGCAGCAAGATCAATAGGTGTACTCATGGAGACAATCTCTGGTTTGGAACAGGATCGGGCGCACGCTCACTCAGCCGTGGTCGGATCGATGATGTTCATGACCTGGGAAATGCGATTGGCCGGGAAGCCGCCCTGCCTGGCGTGCTCCCTGATGAGCTCTTCGTTAGGCGCGATGTACACGCAATAGAGCTTGTCGCCCGTGACATAACTCTGCAGCCATTGCACCTCTGGCAACTCGCGCAACACCCTGCAGGATTTTTGCGAGACGGCTTTCAAATCCCTTTCTGACAGTGCTCCGGCGCCTGGAATCTCGCGTTCAATGACGAACTTGGGCATGGCAACCTCACTTTATTGTTATTGATGACAGGACCCGGTGGCCCTGTGTGCGAACTATCTCTCTGCCGCTGACTGGCGTCCTGTCCGATCGTCGGCCAACACTGCCCGATCGTCCGGAGAATTCACGTTAAGCCGTGACGCGTTCACAATCGGAAACCCCCACACGGGAAAAACGTCCATGGACGCCCTGTCACAGACCCTGCGTGTCGTCCGCCTGGTCGGCGCGATCTTCATCAACGCCAGGTTCACCGCACCCTGGTGCTATCAGTCGCCCAGCGCAGACACGGCGGCGCCGTTCCTGGAGCCTGGCGCCGAACGGGTGGTGATCTTTCACCTGATCACCGAAGGCGAGTGCTACGTCGAACTGGGGGATGATCCGCCGCTGCTGCTCAACCCCGGCGACGTGGTGATATTCCCCCAGGGGCACGCCCATCGCATGAGTTCGCGCCCCGGGTTGACGCCCGCCAGCGGTGCGCGGCTCGACGAGGTACTGGCGCGGCGCCCGCGGCAGTTGAGTTATGGCGGTGGCGGCGCGGTGACGCGCCTGGTGTGCGGCTACCTGGCCTGCGACACGCGTCTGGCCGGCATGTTGCTGGCAGGGCTGCCGCCCGTGGTCAGGGTCAATGTGCGTGGCTCGAACGCCGGCATCTGGCTGGAATCTTCGGTGCGTTATGCCTTGGCCGAAGCGCGCTCGCCAAGGCCTGGCGGCGAAGGCGTGCTGGCGAAACTGGCCGAGGTGCTGTTCATCGAAGTGCTGCGCCTGTACATGCACGAACACGGCGAGGGTCGTACCGGTTGGCTGGCCGGCGTGAGCGACCGGATCGTCGGTGCGGCCCTCAACGCCCTGCACAAGAAACCCTGCCACGCCTGGACCCTGGATGAACTGGCGCGCACGGCCGGCACCTCGAGATCGGTCCTGGCAGAACGCTTTGCGCAACTGGTGGGGGTTTCGCCGATGCAGTACCTGACGCAATGGCGCATGCTGCTGGCGGCCAATCTGTTACGCAGCAGTAACAGTTCGTTGATACGCATCGCCGAAGAGGTGGGTTACCAGACTGACACGGCGTTCAGTCGAGCGTTTCGCCGAGAGTATGGAGCGCCGCCAGCTGCTTGGCGGCGCAGTCAGGAGAAACGCACAATGGCCCACGGTGAGGTGAGCCATTGATGCGGTCCTTTGATCTCAAGCCGCTGGAGCAGCGGCCTTCGCCTCTTCCAGCAACTGCTGGATCACCTTCTCCTGAGTCTCATAGCTGCCCTCGCCAAAGTGGGTATAACGCACCTGCCCCTTGGCATCGATCAGGTAGTGAGCCGGCCAGTACTGGTTGTCGAAGTTGCGCCAGATCGCATAATTGTTGTCGATCGCGACCGGGTAGGTGATGCCGTATTCCTTCACCTTGTCCTTGACGTTGTCGATGATGCGCTCGAACCCGTACTCGGGGGTGTGTACGCCGATCACCACCAGGCCGTCCTTCTCGTACTTCTTCGCCCAGTCCTTGACGTACGGCAGGGTGTGCTTGCAGTTGATGCAGTCGAAGGTCCAGAAGTCCACCAGCACCACTTTGCCCTTGAGCGATTCGTTGGTCAGCGCTGGCGAGTTGATCCACTCCACCGCACCGGTCAGGGACGGCATGGCGCCCTGGGCGTTGTCCATGGACTCGGCCTTGACCTTGCTGACGAAGTAATCGACGACCTTCGGCACGTTTTCCAGCAAGCCTTTCTCGACACTGCCGACCCCTTGCGACGAGGTATTGGCCAGCAGTACATCGTTGGTGCCGGTGGCAATCACCGCCGCCCCGGCCAACACCGCCACACCGGCACCCCGACGCAACCAGCCAGTGACCGGGATCGACGGCTTCAGGCGATTGACCAGGCCACGACCGGCGAAGATCAAGGTGCCCAGGGACAATGCGCTACCCAGGCCGTAGGCCACCAGCAACAGACTGGTCCCGGCGTTGGCGCCTTGCAGCATGGCGCTGGTCAGAATCACCCCGAGGATCGGCCCGGCGCACGGCGCCCAGAGCAGCCCGGTCGCCACGCCGATCATCACCGAACTCAGCGGGCCGGACATCTTGCGGCTGTTGGGGTCGATGCGATTACCCAGGGCAACGAACGGACGCGCCAACCAGTCGCCGACCCGTGCGGAAATCAGCGACAGGGCGAACAGCACCATCACGATCAGGGCCACATGGCGCCCGGTGTTGCTGGCTTCGATCACCCATTCACTGCTGACCACGGCCAGGCTGGAGATCAGGGCAAATGTCACGGCCATGCCGCCGAGGGTCAGCATGATCGACGAGCGCGTACGGTCGGCACCGGCGAACAGGAAGGGTACGACCGGGAGGATACAGGGGCTGAGGACGGTCAATATGCCGCCCAGGAAAGCGATGAGTAACATGGGGGTCACCATTGAAAATTTTGGGTGGCATGGACCGCCCCCTGTAGGAGCTGGCTTGCCAGCGAAAGCGGTCTAACGGCCACAACCCGGGTTGTATGGGCTGCCGCCTTCGCTGGCAAGCCAGCTCCTACAGGGGATCGGCGGTGTATTCGGGGTTCAGGCCGTCTGGCCATCCAGCAACTTGCCTTGCGGTGTACGGCTGGAACCGTTCTCGGCGAGGAAGGCATCACCGCCCTTCTCGGCCACCGGCGTCAGCTGAAAGCAGGTGCTGCTGCCACAAGCGTTCTGTTCTACAGCGGCGTTGGCATGGGCCGCGGCGCCGGCAACGGAGAAAGCAAAAGCGGTCAAAAAGCGGGTAACGTTATTCATGATGTTCTTCCTGGCGTGAGTGGAATGCGCTAAGCGTGATCGCTGGACTCAGTTGTCCGAGCTGCAGTTGTCAGCCAATTTGCGGTAGTCCAGGACCTGGGTCTTGCTCTGGGAATCCAGGTAGGTCAGCTGTGCATTCACCACACCGCAGGAAGGCGAGGCATCCTGTTTCAACGACACCACTTTCTTGATGTCCAGGTGCGTGCCGTAGCTGTAGCTCATCGGGGTCACATCCGCTTCGGCGCGGGCCGACAAGGTGCAGATGTTCAGGGCGGCAAACAGGCAAGCGGCGTAGATGGCTTTGATGTTCATGGTGGTTTCCTCAAGGTTCGACAGGTAGATCGTTGGTTGGGTAGAGGCGCTGTGGTCTGCCTCGATGGAACCTATTAGAAGCCCGCGAGGTATCCCGCATGTGTCGGGAACCGGCGCGGGTAAATCGGAAAGTATCTGGACCGGGCCGGGATACAGAGGGATACAAAACCCCGGGAAATGCCTGTTTTTGCGTCGGTGTGTATCCGCCCACAGGCCAGATACACTGCAATACAAAGGGCGACGGGCGAGCGGGCCAAGGCTCGATAGACTGTGCGACATCCCCCACTGACAGAGGCAAATCCATGGAGCACGTCGATCACATTCTCATCGTTGACGATGACCGCGAGATACGAGAGTTGGTGGGCAACTACCTGAAGAAAAACGGCCTGCGCACCACAGTCGTGGCCGATGGCCGGCAGATGCGCAGCTTCCTCGAATCCACGCCGGTGGACCTGATCGTGCTGGACATCATGATGCCCGGCGACGATGGCCTGATGCTCTGCCGCGAGCTGCGCACGGGCAAACACAAGGCCACCCCGGTATTGATGCTCACCGCGCGCAACGATGAAACCGACCGCATCATCGGCCTGGAAATGGGTGCCGACGACTACCTGGTCAAGCCCTTCGCCGCCCGCGAACTGTTGGCCCGGATCAACGCCGTGCTGCGCCGCACACGCATGCTGCCACCGAACCTGGTGGTGACCGAATCCAGCCGCCTGCTGGCCTTCGGTCGTTGGCGCCTGGACACGTCCGCCCGACACCTGCTCGATGGCGACGGCACCATGGTCGCCCTCAGCGGCGCCGAGTACCGGTTGCTACGGGTGTTCCTCGATCACCCGCAGCGGGTGCTCAATCGCGACCAGTTGCTCAACCTGACCCAGGGCCGCGACGCCGACCTGTTCGATCGCTCCATCGACCTGCTGGTCAGTCGCCTGCGCCAGCGCCTGCTGGACGATGCCCGCGAACCGGCCTACATCAAGACCGTGCGCAGCGAGGGCTATGTGTTTTCCCTGCCGGTGGAAATCGTCGGTGCGCCAGCATGAACCGCACGCTTCGCTGGCCCCGCACCCTGGCGTCAAGGCTGTCGCTGATCTTCCTGGTCGGCCTGATCCTCGCCCAGGCGCTGTCCTTCGGTGCGCAGTACTACGAGCGCTATGAAATCTCGAAAAACACCATGCTCGGCAACCTGGAAACCGACGTCTCGACCTCCATCGCCATCCTCGATCGCCTGCCGGCCGAAGAACGCGCCAGTTGGCTGCAACAACTGGACCGGCGCAATTATCGCTATCTGTTGAGTGAAGGCTCGCCCGGTACCTCCATGGACACGGACATGCCCGAAGCACCGATTGCCATGACCTCGATCAAGAATTCCATCGGCAAGGACTACCCGATGACCTTCACCGACATTCCAGGGCCGGTGAAACACTTCCAGGTGCACATGAAACTGGCGGACGGTAGCCCGCTGACCATCGACGTGCGGCCTTCGATGGTGCCGCTGTCGCCCTGGCTGCCCTTCATGCTGCTCGGGCAACTGGCGCTGATGATTGCCTGTACCTGGCTGGCCGTGCGAATCGCCATCCGCCCCCTGACCCGCCTCGCCGAAGCCGTGGACAGCCTCGACCCCAACACCCACCCGGTGCTGCTGGACGAAAAAGGCCCGACCGAAGTGGCCCACGCCGCCAAGGCCTTCAACGCCATGCAGGCGCGCATCGCCGCCTACCTGAAGGAACGCATGCAACTACTGGCGGCGATCTCCCATGACCTGCAAACGCCGATCACGCGGATGAAACTGCGCGCCGAATTCATGGACGACTCGGTGGAGAAAGACAAGCTGTGGAACGACCTCGGCGAGATGGAACACCTGGTGCGCGAAGGCGTGGCGTATGCCCGCAGCGTCCATGGCGCCACTGAAGAAAGCCGGCGCACCGACCTGGACTCGTTCCTCGACAGCCTGGTGTTCGATTATCAGGACATGGGCAAGCAAGTGCAGCTGAGCGGCAAAAGCACCGCCGTCATCGACACCCGCCCCCACGCCTTGCGGCGAGTGCTGGTGAACCTGACGGACAACGCCCTCAAGTTCGCCGGAGCAGCGGAACTGCTGGTGGAAAAGCAAACCGATGGCAGCGTGTCGGTGAAGGTCATGGACCGCGGCCCGGGGATTGCCGAAGCGGAACTGAGCCAGGTCATGCAACCGTTCTACCGCGTGGAAAATTCACGTAACCGCAGCACGGGTGGCACCGGGTTGGGACTGGCGATTGCGCAGCAGCTGGCGTTGGCGATCGGGGGATCGTTGACATTGAGCAATCGTGAGGGTGGTGGGTTGTGTGCGGAGCTGAAATTGCGCGGGTGATACTGTTGATCGTTCCCACGCGTGTGGGAACGATCCATGTTCGTTCAAGCAATGACGCCCTCCCCCTGCATCTGCCGCAACAACCCCAGACCGCTTTCAATAAACTCCACAGACTCCGTCATCCCCGCCTCCGCCGCCAACCCCTGCAGATGTGCACGTCCGGTCTGCCCGGGAAATTCCTCGATGCGCTGCAACAACCGAAACGCCAACGGGCTCAACTCGGAAAACTTCACGCTGAAATCCAGGTCCCGGCGCATCAGCAACAGCGTCGGCTGATCCGGCGGTGTATCAGGCTGATAATCCGGCCCGACCAGTTGCACTGGCCAGGCATACGCCAAGGGCCAGGCCAATGGCGAAACCTGTAAAGGTCGATCCAGCAAGCCATCGGCATCGCCGCCGGACAAAGGCTCGGCCTCGGATTGTTGCAGGGCCATTTCCACCCATTCGTAATGCGCCAGCTCGACCATGAACGGCGGCCAGGGTCCATCGATCAACGCCTCAGGCCCGGAAGCCAGAAACTCGACAAATTCCTCGGCGATTTCACCGAATTTCGGCGTATGGGCGCGGTAGTCGCGCAGGAAGATTCGCACCAATGTCCGCCAGTGCTCATCACCGAGGATCTTCACCAGTACCGGAAAGGTGCCGCTGATCAACGACGACAGGTTGGCGAACACCAGGTCGCGATACACCTCGGCCCGCGCCGGGTCCATTTCCGCAGGTGGCGCGTAGCGCTCGGGATCGCGCAAGTACAGGCCCATGCTGTTTTGCTGGTCGTGCAGCGTGCGCTTAGCCACGGTTCACCTCCTCGGTCTGCAAGCGGCGAATGGTCTGCAACTCGACAACCAGCTCGGAAAACGCCGGAAAGTTGAAATCCCTTTCCAGCAAGGTCGGTTGCGCGCCGAATCGGCCGTAGGCGTCGGCCAGCAGCGACCAAACCGCGGGTTTGACCGAGGTGCCATGGGTGTCGATTTTCAGGGTATCGGACTCATCGAAGTGCCCGGCGATGTGCATGGCCACCACCCGGTTCGCGTCGATCCCGGCCAGGAAGGTACGCGGATCGAACCCGTGGTTGATCGAGTTGACGTACACGTTGTTGACGTCCAGCAACAGGTCGCAATCGGCTTCGCGCAGCACGGCGTTGGTGAACGTCACCTCGTCCATGTCCTGCTGCGGGGCGGCGTAGTAAGAGACGTTTTCCACCGCCAGGCGACGGCCGAGAATGTCCTGGGCCTGGCGGATGCGCGCGGCGACGTGATGCACCGCTTCTTCGGTGAAGGGCAAGGGCAACAGGTCATACAGGTGGCCGTCATCGCTGCAGTAACTGAGGTGCTCGCTGTACAGGGGCACCTGGTGGTGATCGAGGAAGACCCGCACCTCCCGCAGGAATTCGACGTCCAGTGGCGAGGGGCCGCCCAGGGACAGGGACAAGCCATGACAGGACAACGGATAGCGCTCGGCCAGGGTCCGCAGCGCCGCGCCGTGGGCGCCGCCGATGCCGATCCAGTTCTCCGGTGCGACTTCGAGAAAGTCGAAATGGCCGGCCGGGGCGGCCAGCAGGTCCTTGATCAAGCCGCGACGCAGGCCGAGCCCGGCGCTGGCCCTGGTTGATGTGATGGAGGTATGCATGATGTCGATTCCAAGGTTGTCAGAACGTCATCACAGTTAATCGAAGGGATGTATCGGGTCTGTGTGGCGTGCTGACAGAAAACCGCAAAGCGTGTATCGGCAGCGGGTCTGTATACACTCTGGTACAGACCCGCTGCCCGGCTTTACGCCAGGTCGTATTTCTCGCGCACCAGATCACCGATGCCCATGGAGTCGAGCACGTCCATCGGGCACAGGAAGGTCACGCGCACGGTGCCGGGCAGGCGACTGATGTCGATGGAGCCGGTGATGGTGGCGCGATTGAGCACTTCGTCATAGGGCAGGCCGGTGACCGCGGCGGCGCGGGTCAAGCCGTTCTCCACCGCCAGGTTGAGGTTCTCGCCGCTGCCGATGAAGGTGATCGGGCCGCTCTGTTCGATCTCGTGTTGCCCCCAACGCTCGCCCAGCTCACGGACTTTCGCGCGCTGCCCGGCATTCATCGGCCGCGCCATCGGCGGCAGGTCATCGAGGTTTTGCAGGAGGATCGGCCCTTCCAGCGTCAGGTTTTTCACCACTTGCACCACCACCTCGGTTTCCCCGGAGCAATCGGTGGCGTGGCCGGCGATCTCGCCGTTGCCTTGCTGCGCATGCATGTCACCCATGTACACCCCGGCCCCCGGCACTTTCACCGGGCAGATCAGCACACAGCCTTCGCGGATCGAATTGGTGTCCATGTGGCCGTCGGTCTTGGCCGCGTGCAACTCCTCGCGGCTCATGCCGAAACGGTGCGGGGCGTTGATCAGGTACTGGCCGAAGTCGGCGCAGTTGTGCGAGTCGGGAATATCCCGGGACGGCAGGGTGCCGATGTTGCCGAGGAACGGGCGCATGTGCGCGGCGACGCCGGGGATGTCGGCGCGGGCCAGGGACAGGATCGAATGCTGCGCGGCGAACTCCGGCAGCGCCGACATCTCGGAGGCCTTGCCAGCCAGTTGATTGGCGATGTCCTGGTTGACCGTCAGGCTGACCTGATTCTGCGCGTCGAACACAATCACATAGCCGTGGCTGAAGCGAAAGGCGCTGACCTCGGCGCCGCAGTGGTTACAGCGGATCGCGTCCTCGCCAATGCCTTCGACATGGCTGGCCGGATGCTCGGTGCCGCACTTGGAGCAGAATTTGGCGACGAACGGATCGCCGTTGTAGCGCCCCTCGACGAAGCTCATGACCCCGGACGAAGTGGCCAGCGACGTGACGCGCATGCTTTTGATGGTGATCGCCACGGCATCGCCGATCTGCGCCCCGGCGATGGCCACCGGCTGCGTCACTTCATGGCCGCCCTCGAAAGCTGGCGTGATCATCGGCCCCCAGCAACCTGGGGGCGTCCCGGTGATCAGCGTGCCGCCGTCGGCCAGCGGGCCGAGCATCGGCTGGCTCGGGCCGATGATACCGTTGGTGTAGCGATCGACCCGCAGGCGATTGACCGGCGTGGCGTTGAGAGTGGGTTGCGGCACAAGCGTTGTCATGGTGATCCTCTACGGTGTCAGGCGCGAACGGTCCTCACAGTTCAGCGCAGGTTTGTATCTGGTCTGTGTTCGGCAATAAGCAGCAATAGAGCGGGACTGTATCGAGGGGCCAGTTAGATACAGTGGGATACACACACAGGCACTGCTGACCAATACCCCTGTAGGAGCTGGCTTGCCAGCGAAGAGGCCGGCAGATCCAGCCTATTTGTAGACTGACACACCGCTATCGCGAGCAAGCCCGCTCCCACAGGGGGTCGGTATCGGTCAGGGGACTTTCGTCGCTCCAGGCCACTGTGCACGGTATGCAAACTAAACTTAATGCACACAGGAGCTGCTCAGCGTCCTGTTCATTCCCACGACCACCGCCCGGACAGACAAAGCCTCCGGACCGTGATCCTTGCAAAGGAGCACACGTGATGGACGAGGCCAGACTCAACGATTTCATGGGCAAACTGGTGGGCGACATGGGCGGCGCGGCGATGCTGGCCAACGTCATCCTCGGCGAAGAACTCGGCCTGTACCGGGCCATGGCCGACAGCCAGCCGATCAGCCCCCAAGCGCTCGCCGACAAGACCGGCTGCAACCCCCGCCTGGTGCGCGAATGGCTGAGCGCCCACGCCGCCTCCGGCTACATGGAACACCGCGACGGCCAGTTCCGCCTGCCCGAAGAGCAAGCCCTGGCGCTGGCCATCGAAGACTCTCCGGTCTACATCGCCGGTGGCATCGGTGTGGTCGCATCGTTTTTCCATGACAAGGACAAACTGGTCAAGGCCATGCGCGGCGACGGCGCCCTGGCGTGGGGCGATCACCATCCGTGCATGTTCAGCGGCACCGAACGCTTCTTCCGGCCCGGCTACAAGGCGCACCTGATCGCCGAATGGTTGCCGGCCCTGGACGGCGTGGTGGCCAAGCTGGAGGATGGCGCCAAGGTCGCCGACATCGGCTGCGGCCATGGCGCGTCGACGGTGATCATGGCCCAGGCGTACCCGAACTCGCGGTTCGTCGGCTTCGACTACCACGCGCCGTCCGTCACGGTCGCCACCCAGCGCGCCGAAGAAGGTGGCGTGTCCAGCCGCGCGCAGTTCTTCCAGGGCACGGCCAAGAACTACCCCGGCGACGACTATGACCTGGTCTGCTACTTCGACTGCCTGCACGACATGGGCGACCCGGTGGGCGCGGCCAAACACGCCTACGAGTCGTTGAAGCCGGACGGCACGGTGTTGCTGGTGGAACCTTTCGCCAACGACTCGCTGGACGACAACATCACCCCGGTCGGCCGGCTGTTCTACGCCGCCTCGACCTTCATCTGCACGCCCAACTCGCTGTCCCAGGAAGTCGGCCTCGGCCTCGGCGCCCAGGCAGGCGAGGCGCGGTTGCGCAAGGTGTTCAGCGAGGCCGGGTTCTCGAGTTTCCGCCGGGCCACGGAAACGCCGTTCAACCTGATCCTGGAAGCACGCAAGTAACCCGCCCGCACCCTGTAGGAGCTGCCGCAGGCTGCGATCTTTTGATTTTGATGTTAAAAAGCAAGATCAAAGATCGCAGCCTGCGGCAGCTCCTACATGCGTTCGTCCGTGGCCCCCGGAGTGTTGAAGATGCTCGACCACCAGATCCACGAACAACTCGATCGCCTCCAGCACCTGATGGCCGACGAGCCGTTCGCGGTCCTGACCGGCGCCGGCATCAGCACGCCGTCGGGCATTCCCGACTATCGCGACAACCAGGGCGTGCGGCGCGGCCGCCAGCCGATGATGTACCAGGAATTTCTCTCGGCGCCCGAATCCCGGCGGCGTTACTGGGCGCGAGCGATGCTGGGCTGGCCGCGGGTGCGTCAGGCACAACCGAACGTGGCCCACGACACCCTCGCCCGCTTGCAGAGCACCCGGTGGATCAGCGGCTTGATCACCCAGAACGTCGATACCCTGCACGACCAGGCCGGCAGTCATGACGTGATCGAACTGCATGGCAGCCTGCACCGGGTGCTGTGCCTGGACTGCGGAAAACGCAGTGAGCGCGATTCGATCCAGCACCTGATGGAAACCCGCAATCCCTACCTCGCGGGCGTGGACGCGGTGCAGGCACCGGACGGCGACACCTTGCTCGACCCGGCCTTCGAGGCCCGCTTTCAGGTACCGCTCTGCCCGTATTGCAGCGGCGAACGGATGAAACCGGACGTGGTGTTCTTTGGTGAGAACGTCGCACAGGCCACCGCGGCGAAAGCGATGGCCACGGTGGAAAAGGCGGCCGGGTTGCTGGTGGTCGGCTCGTCGTTGATGGCGTACTCGGCGTTTCGCCTGTGCCGGGCGGTGGTGGATCAGGGCAAGCCGCTGCTGGCGATCAACCTGGGCAAGACCCGGGCGGACGGGATTCTGGATATGAAAATAGAAATGTCCTGCGAACAGCTTTTACCGTTACTGGCACAACGCCTGAACACCTGACACAACCCAATCCCTCTGTGGGAGCCAGCCTGCTGGCGATGAGGCCGACACATTCAACATCTCCCGCGCCTGATACACCGCCATCGCCAGCAGGCTGGCTCCCACAGGGGGGACTTGTGATCAGCTCATGAAAACTCGCTCGCCGAGGTTTTCTTCTTTGAGCACATCAAACAACGCCTGCGCCGCCGCCGACAACTCCCCGCCCGGCAACGTCAGTACCCCAAGCGCCCGTTCCACCACCGGATCACGCAAGGTGATGCAGCGCGCCCCCAGTTCACGCATCTGCCCGGCGCACAGTGCCGGAACGGCGCTCACGCCCAGCCCGCTGGCAACCATCCGCCCCACCGTCGCCAGTTGATGGCTTTCGAACTCCACCGGCAACTTCATGCCACGGGCCTGCAGGTGTTCCTCCAGCATCACTCGCACCGTCGACGGTCGCTGCAAGGTGATGAACGGTTCCTTGAGCAAGGTCGGCCAGTCGACTACCTCCAGTTCGACCAACGGCGAATCAGCAGGCACCACCGCCACGAAGCGATCGATGTACAACGGCGTGAATTGCAGCGACGAGCTCTGGGTCGGCTCGAACGCCACGCCCAGTTCCACCTGGCGGTCACGGACCATTTCCAGCACCTGCTCGTTGATCACGTCGTTGACCGTGACGTTGACTTTTGGATACCGCGCGCGGAAGGTCTTGAGGATCGGCGGCAGCAGGTTGCCGGCGAACGATGGCATGGCCGCCAGGGTCACGCGCCCGCGCTGCAGGGTGAAACGCTGGCGCAGATCATCCTCGGCATTGTCCCAATCGGCGATCAGGCGGCGCGCCAGCGGCACCAGGGCTTCGCCTTCGGCAGTCAACGCCACATTACGTGTGTTGCGAGTGAACAGGCGCCCGCCCAGGCTTTCTTCCAGGGCCTTGATGGTCAGGCTCAGGGCCGATTGCGACAGGTGCAGGCGCTCGCAGGCCACCGCGAAACTCAGGCTCTGGGCCACGGCCAGGAAGGCGCGGATCTGCTTGATGGTCATGGTCGCTTTGCTCCAGTTGTAAGCTGCAAGCTTCAAGCGGCAAGATTGAAGCAGCGGTTTAATGAGCTTTATCAATCAATCAAGCCAAAAAAACAACTTAACAAATGAATCTCGTGGCGCGACACTCAATCCCATTCGGCTAGCCAGCCGCCCACAAAGAATAAAAGAGGTGCATATGGCAGGTTTCGACAAGCGCGTGAGTTCCTACGAGGAAGCCCTGGCCGGTCTTGAAGACGGCATGACCGTGATCGCTGGCGGCTTCGGCCTGTGCGGTATCCCGGAAAACCTGATCAACGAGATCAAGCGCAAGGGCACCCGCGACCTCACCGTGGTTTCCAACAACTGTGGCGTCGACGGTTTCGGCCTCGGCGTTCTGCTGACCGACCGCCAGATCAGCAAAGTGGTGGCCTCCTACGTCGGCGAAAACAAGCTGTTCGAAGAGCAACTGCTCAAGGGCGAAATCGAAGTCGTGCTGACTCCGCAAGGCACCCTCGCCGAAAAAATGCGCGCAGGCGGCGCCGGCATCCCGGCCTTCTTCACCGCCACCGGCGTTGGCACCCCGGTTGCCGATGGCAAGGAAGTGCGCGAATTCCATGGCCGCAAGTACCTGATGGAAGAATCCATCACCGGCGACTTCGCCATCGTCAAAGGCTGGAAAGCCGACCATTTCGGTAACGTGATCTATCGCCACACCGCCCAGAACTTCAACCCGCTGGCCGCCACCGCCGGCAAGATCACCGTGGTCGAAGTCGAAGAAATCGTCGAACCCGGCGAGCTGGACCCGGCGCAGATCCACACCCCTGGCATCTACGTCGACCGGATCATCTGCGGCACGTTCGAGAAGCGCATCGAACAGCGCACCGTACGCAAGTGATCCCCTGCCCCCGGACCGAATGAAGGAATAACAACAATGGCACTTTCCCGCGAACAAATGGCTCAACGCGTCGCCCGCGAAATGCAGGACGGCTTCTACGTGAACCTGGGCATCGGCATTCCGACCCTGGTCGCCAACTACATCCCCGAAGGCATGGAAGTCATGCTGCAGTCGGAAAACGGCCTGCTCGGCATGGGTCCGTTCCCGACCGAAGAAACCATCGATGCCGACATGATCAACGCCGGCAAACAGACCGTGACCGCCCGTACCGGCGCGTCGATCTTTTCCTCGGCCGAGTCCTTCGCGATGATCCGCGGTGGCCATGTCGACCTCACCGTGCTGGGCGCCTTTGAAGTCGACGTGCAAGGCAACATCGCCTCGTGGATGATCCCCGGCAAACTGGTCAAGGGCATGGGCGGCGCCATGGACCTGGTGGCCGGTGCAGACAACATCATCGTCATCATGACCCACGCCTCCAAGGACGGTGAGTCCAAGCTGCTGGATCACTGCAGCCTGCCGCTGACCGGTGCCGGTTGCATCAAGCGCGTACTGACCGACCTGGCTTATCTGGAAATCGAAAACGGTGCGTTCATTTTGAAAGAGCGTGCACCGGGTGTCAGCGTCGAGGAAATCGTCGCCAAAACCGCTGGTAAACTGATCGTGCCGGACCACGTTCCAGAAATGCAGTTCGCCGACCAGTGAGGAATCATTCCATGCAAGAAGTCGTCATTGTTGCCGCCACGCGCACCGCGATCGGCAGTTTCCAGGGTTCCCTGGCAAACGTCTCCGCCGTTGACCTGGGCGCGGCGGTGATCCGTCAGTTGCTGGCGCAAACCGGCCTGGACCCGGCCGAAGTCGATGAAGTGATCATGGGCCAGGTGCTGACCGCCGGCGCCGGGCAAAACCCTGCGCGCCAGGCGTCGATCAAGGCCGGCCTGCCGTTCGCCGTGCCGGCCATGACCCTGAACAAGGTCTGCGGTTCGGGCCTCAAGGCCCTGCACCTGGGCGCCCAGGCGATCCGTTGCGGCGACGCCGAAGTGATCATCGCTGGCGGCCAGGAAAACATGAGCCTGGCCAACTATGTCTTGCCGGGTGCCCGCACCGGCCTGCGCATGGGTAATGCGCAAATCGTCGACACTATGATCAGCGACGGCCTGTGGGACGCGTTCAACGATTACCACATGGGCATCACCGCCGAGAACCTGGTCGAGAAGTACAACCTGACCCGTGAGCAACAGGACGCTTTCGCCGCCGCCTCGCAGCAGAAAGCCGTGGCGGCCATCGAAGGTGGACGCTTTGTTGATGAAATCACGCCGATCCTGATCCCCCAGCGCAAGGGCGATCCGCTGTCCTTCGCCACCGATGAGCAGCCACGGGCCGGCACCACCGCCGAATCCCTGGGCAAGCTCAAGCCGGCCTTCAAGAAGGACGGTTCGGTGACCGCCGGTAACGCTTCGTCGCTGAACGATGGCGCCGCCGCCGTGATCCTGATGAGCGCCGAAAAAGCCAAGGCCCTGGGCCTGCCGGTACTGGCAAAAATCGCTGCCTACGCCAACGCCGGTGTCGACCCGGCGATCATGGGCATCGGCCCGGTGTCGGCTACTCGCCGCTGCCTGGACAAGGCCGGCTGGTCCATCGACCAGCTTGACCTGATCGAAGCCAACGAAGCTTTCGCCGCACAATCGCTGGCCGTGGCCAAGGACCTGGAATGGGACCTGGACAAGGTCAACGTCAACGGCGGCGCCATCGCCCTCGGCCACCCGATCGGTGCCTCGGGCTGCCGCGTGCTGGTGACCCTGCTGCATGAAATGATCAAGCGCGACGCCAAAAAAGGCCTCGCCACCCTGTGCATCGGTGGTGGTCAGGGCGTGGCATTGGCGCTCGAACGCGCTTAAGCCAACAGCGTTTAACAGACGGCGCGGGGACCCACGAAGATCCGCGCCCGCCTGGCAAAACACCCGGTACGACTCACGTCGTACCGGGTTCTTTTTTTTGGTCCCTGTAGGAGCGAGCTTGCTCGCGAAAAATCTGGAAACGCTGCGGGGTGTCAGAACTTCCACGTAATCGTTGACGACCTTCGCGAGCAAGCTCGCTCCTACAAGGTATATGTCGCCCTCATTGGCGCCTCGAATCGAATGCCGGGTTTTGTATACAAAACCAGCCCACCTATAGAGCAAATCACCCTGCAAAATGCTACCGTTGCTGCCACTCACAGGACGGAGAAGTGCGCGTGTTGATGCTCAAACTGCTGGTGATTCCAGGCTTTCTGCTGCTGATTTCCCTGGCCGGCAAACGCTGGGGGCCAAGCGTGGCGGGTTGGTTGTCGGGGTTGCCGGTGGTGGTCGGGCCGATTCTGTTTTTCCTCGCCATCGAACAGGGCCAGGCATTCGCCGCTCAATCGGCCATGGCCGCGCTGTCGGCGATGTTCGCCATGATTGCCTTCTGCGTGACCTATGCCCAGGTCGCGCAACGAGCAAAATGGCCACTGGCACTGACGATCTCGTTGCTGGTCTGGGCCCTGATCGCCGTGGTCCTATCGTTGCTGCCGCCGTCGCTGCCGCTCTCGATGATTGCCGCCGCCACCGCACTGCTCGCCGCGCCGTACCTGTTCCCGGCGGTGCAGCCGATCGTTTCCGGACCGGCACCGAAGTCCGACAAACTGCTGCTGCGTATGGTCGCCGGTGCCTTGCTGACCTTGGCCGTCACCTGGCTTGCCAGCACCGTCGGCGATCGCTGGAGCGGCCTGCTCGCCGTGTTCCCGGTGCTTGGTAGCGTGATGGCGGTGTTCTCCCAGCAAACCCGGGGCCCGGCGTTTACCGCCGCGTTGCTGCGGGCGACGGCCACCGGGATGTATTCATTTTCGGCCTTTTGCCTGGTCGTGACCCTGACCGTGCCCAGCCTGGGCCTGATGGGCTTCGGCGTTGGCGTCGCCGTCTCGGTGGCCATGCTCGGCGTCACCCGGCGGTTGCTGGCAAAACCCGCGCCCCAGGCAACACGTTCAACTATTTCGAACGAGTAGCGCAAGAAATCGAGCCTATTTCCTACATGTTTTTCCGGTTGGCCGTCAGACGTCAAGTGGTTACGATTTATCGATGAAGTCAACACCCGGCGCCATTGGAAGGGATGTACTTCATCCAGACAACAACGACAACGAGCTACATACCCATTAGACTGCAGTCATTGATCACGGAGATCACCATGAACGTTAAACCTTCCTCCACCGTTTCAGAGTTTGAAACCGAAGAGCAGGCTTACCGCTACAACCGCTGGTTCCGAGCCAAGGTACAGGCAGCCCTGGATGATCCGCGCCCAAACATCCCGCATGATCAAGTGATGGCCGAAATGCGCGCCCTCCTGCAGTCAAAGCGCAACCAGCGCGATGCGGGTTGAGTGGCATCCGGAGGCACAGTCCGATCTATCGAAAATCCTGAATTATCTTGGCGACCATAACCTCGTAGCGGCTCTGGAGCTCCATCAGGCTATAGAAACGGTTACATCAGCCCTCCCCGAATATCCCTACCTCTATCGATGTGGCCGACTTCCCGGTACACGAGAAATTGTTGTGCATCCCAATTACCTGGTGGTCTATCGAGTGACGGATCAAATCCAGATCCTGAGTGTGTTACATGCCCGGCAGGAATACCCCTGATTCCGAAGCATCAACGACCGTCCGTTAGCCCATGCTGGAACATCTCGCAGCCCCCATGGGATGATCACGCCCCACCGCGCGACCATCCCTGGAGATTTTGATGTCACTGTTGAGTAAAAAAGCCGTTGTCCTGTTGCTGGCGGCGGCTGCCAGCCTGGGGGCTTTGAATGTGCAGGCGGCCAAGGCCCCTGCAAAGGAGACGGTGCAGGGTCAGAAAGTCTCGATGCTCGACGGCAAGTTCACCTTCACCCTGCCCAAGGGTTTCGTGGACAACCCGTTGCCAGCCAGCCCCACCGGTGCGAGCGGCACCATGTATTCCAACGAAACCACCAAGACTGTGGTGATCGCCGCGCAGAACAACCTGCCCGAAGGGGTCAAGGTCAAGGACAACGACGGCGAGTTCCTCGACGGCACGGCGGCCGACTTCGACGCGGCGCAACACAAGGCCCTGGCGGACTACAACAAGCTCAGCGAAAAAAGCCTGACCCTGAAGAAAACAGGCCTGGGCGTGCGCCAGGTCGACAGCACCGCCACCCAGGGCGGTGGCATGACCCTCAACACCACGTTGATGGCGGCTTCGGGCAACCACATGACGGTGATTCAGGTCATTTCCCGCCCCGGCGACATGGCTGCCCACGAAACCCTGATCAAGCAGATCGTCAGCGGCAAATGAGCCTCAGGGGTTACGACGCTGCAACCAGGCGCTCAAATCCTGCAATTCTTCGGCACTGATGCTGTGGCCGACACCCCGGTAAGCGTGGAACTCGGGTTCCAGTGACACGCTCTGCAACAGGCTGTTGGCCTCGGTGCCATCGCTGAAGGGAAGACGCTGGTCCGCCGTGCCATGGCCGATGAAAATCGCCAGCGACTGGCGTTTTTCATCCGGTTTCAACTCAGACTTGAGCACCGGCAGAATCCGCCCGCTCAACGCGGCTATCCCGCCCACCGCCTCGGGATGGCGCAGGGCGACTTCGTAGGACATGATCGCCCCCTGGCTGAAACCCACCAGGAACACCTTCTCCGGTTGTGTGTGATATTTCTTCGTCGCCTGTACGACGAAATCCAGCAGCAACTGGCCGCTGGACTTCAGGTCATCGGTTTCGCCGTTGTAGGCACCCTCGCCTTTTTTGCGAAACCACTGGTAACTCCCCTCCTGCATCACCATCGGCGCCCGCACAGACAGGTAGTTGTACGCGCTGGGTAACTCATCCTTGATGCCGAACAGATCCTGCTCGTTACTGCCGTAGCCGTGGAGAAAAATCACCAGCGGCTGCTCGCGGGAATCGGCGTTGGCCTGCTCCAGGTACTTGAGCGGCAGATCGGTTTGCAGGGGGGATTGAGCGTGGACAGTGGCGGATGCCAGCAACGTGAACAGAGCGAGAAACTTCAGCATAAACCTTCCTTCACCGTGCGCAGGATTCGGATAGAGCCTAACACCTTCGTCCCAGCGACTCCCACCACCGGCCCGATTACGGAATCAGCCTACAGCAGACAAGGAAAGGTCTTATTTACGCCTGACAACCTCGCGTAGAACCCTGTGCGCGGCATTTTGCCATGCCTCGATCCCCCTGGAACGCGGGCAATTTGATCGTCATCAGACAAGGAGTTGGAGTAATGGCCAAGGGATATTTCATTCGCAAGGGCGACAAGACCAGTTGCGGTGGCGAGGTGCTGGAGACCGATACCTGCATCATGATGTTTGGCTTCGCCTGGCCATGGGCAATACCACGCTGTTCCTGGATGTGTATCCGCTGCATGTGTTCTACAGGGAACGGGGGTTGGAGGCGCTGAAGGATTGCCTGGCTTCAAGAAAGAATATTTATGGGAGTGGTCAGCATCCGGTGCTGTGGCCGATCGGAGAGGAAACACTAAAATTCGGAATTGACCATGATGGTCAGTTCGATGGCTCCGTCGATGACGGACGCACTATTGGTTTTGGCAACAACCCCGTTGCCAACCTGGCCGATATCAACCAACGCATGCCCTTCGTGCTCAGGGCGGCGCAGCAGTTTGATGATCTGCTGCACGGCGACCAGCGCGAGCAGATTGAGCGATCCATTCGGGATATCGCCTGGGGTGGAGGCGTCCGATGAGGCTGATGCATCGCATCGGGCGGCGACGCGGCGTGTTGGCACTGGCGGTCGCTGCCTTCCTTACGTGGACAGCGATTGAGGCGCTATCGGATGAACCGGAAATTTCGCTGGTAATTGGCGAGCCGTACGAAGCCATGCGCCAGCGCTCCAGCGCAAGAATCGATCCCGTGATACCAGGGCACTCCTGGTTCAATGTTCCCAAGTCTGATGCCCGACTGCGTTTTGCAGATCCTGAGTATGGTTTTGTGACTCCACTGGCCCGCTTCTTCACAGTGGGTTTTGGACGTAATGAACGGATCGACGGTGTCCGCATGTCCCCACAAGTCGAGCCACTATTGCTCGACGACACCCTCAAGGTCGTACTCGATCTGCAGGAGCAATGGCGCAACGCTGGCTGGGTACCCATCCGGGTCCAAGACTTCCCATCGTTCGCCGACACCCCGCAATGGCGTCCCCAATTGCGAGATGTAAACAACGTTGGAAAAGCTTACTGGCGTGCAGGTGACAAGTACCAACTGATGCTGGTAGTTAGCCGTTTCAAGGATGTAAAACGCCCCACGGAAGAGCGCTACCTCATCACATTAGGCATCCACCGATCACGCGGGGTGCAATGACCCTCCCCCTCCTCAATCGTTAATCAACTTCCCAACCCGAATCGGCTCGCGCCCGGCCACTTTCGCCTGCCAGGTGCCCGGTTGCGTGTAGCGCCCGCGATCAAGCGCGAACAGCACGCCACTGGTGCCCGCGCGCACGGTGGTGAGCTTGTCGTTCAACGGGTCGACCACTTCGAACAGCGCATCGCCCTGCTCCACCCATTCACCGGCATCGCGAAGGAAGCTGATAACGCCGTGATGCGGTGCGAACAGGTATTGGGTGCCTTCGAACGGCATGCCTTCGCAGCACTCGTCCGGAGCCGCCGGCCAGGTGCCCTTGATGAAACCCTGTTCGGCGAGAAAGCCCAGGATCGCCTCGCAATTGGCCCGGGCCTGATCGACCCGGGTGTCGCCCATGCTGCCAAGCTCAAGTGTGGTCGCCAGGTTGGCCGGTGGAATGGCGGCTTCGGGGAAAGCCCGGGCCAGGCGCAACCAGAGCGAGGAGCAGGATTCGTCGAAGGAACTGCCACCGGAATCCTCGCACAGCAACGCCACCCCGGCTTTCAAGCGCGCCGCCAGCGATTGCCACTGCGGCCAGTGCTGCGGCAAGGCGTAGAGGTGAATCGCCGCGTCGAAGTCGCAATGCAGGTCGAGGGTGATGTCGGCGTCGCAGGCATGACGCAGCAACAGGCGATGCATCGCTTCCAACTGAGACGCCGGGGCCGGCAGGTCGTCGAGCACCTGGCCCATGGCCTGGCGAATCAGGGCGATGTTGGCCTCGGCATCGCTGCCCAGACGATCACCCACCCGCTGCGCGACCGGAGCGCTCAGCTCGACGAACGCGCGGTTGAAGTTCTTGCCGCTGCCCAGTTCGAAGCGGCCCATGTGGCTGCCCTGCAGGTGCTGGTCGAGACCGATGGGGTTGGCCACTGGCACCAGTTCGATCACGCCTTGCAATTGGCCCTGGCTTTCGAGTTCAGCCAGGCGCTGCTTGAGCTCCCAGGCGGTGCGCATGCCCGGCAGCTCGTCGGCGTGCAGGCTGGCCTGGATGTAGACCTTGCGAGTGCCCGCGCCATAACGGAATACGCTGAGGGTGCGCTCGGTTCCCAGGTGGCTCCAGGGCAGCAAATGGTCGATGCGTTGCATGGCAGAACTCCGATTTCTCTGTAGGAGCTGCCGCAGGCTGCGATCTTTTGATTTTGATTATTTAAAAGAAAGATCAAAAGATCGCAGCCTGCGGCAGCTCCTACAGGGGGAAATGTGATTGCAGGATAAATCATGAGCGAAAAAAAATGGCCACCGCGTCAACGGGGCCACTTTTTTGAACGGCTCGATTACTCGCCGTAGACGTCAAACTTGAAGTACTTGTCCTGCACCTGCTTGTACTTGCCGTTGGCGCGGATTTCGGTAATGGCTTTGTTGAACTGCTCGGCCAAGGCGGTATCGCCCTTGCGCACGGCAATCCCGGCACCACCGCCGAAGTATTTCGGATCGTTGTATTCAGGCCCCACGAACGCGAAACCCTTACCGGCGTCGGTCTTCAGGAAACCATCGTCCAGGTTGACCGAGTCGGCCAGCAGCGCGTCAACGCGACCGGACACCATGTCCAGGTTGGCTTCCTGCTGGGAGCCGTAGCGCACCAGGACAATTCCCGCCGGTTGCAGCACTTCGGTGGCAAAACGGTCATGGGTGCTGGCGCGCAGTACACCGACTTTCTTACCCTTGAGCTCGGTCAGCGGGTCCTTGACGTCGGAACCTTCCTTCATCACGAAACGTGCCGGGGTGTGGTAGTACTTGATGGTGAAGTCGACGTTTTTCTTGCGATCGTCGGTGATGGTCATGGACGACAGGATGGCGTCGATCTTCTTGACCTTCAGTGCCGGAATCAGGCCGTCGAACTCTTGCTCGACCCAGGTGCACTTGACCTGCATCTGCTCGCACAGGGCGTCGCCGATGTCCACGTCGAAGCCGGTGAGCTTGCCGTCAGGGGTTTTCATCGAGAATGGCGGGTAACCGGCTTCGATACCGATGCGGATCGGCTTGGCATCCGCGGCCACGGCGGTCAGGGACAACATCGACAGTGCCAGGGCACCGAACATCATTAGCTTCTTCATTTATAACTCCTGTGTGCGGAGACTTTTATTGGCAGCTTTCGGTCGTTGGCTTGTGGCCGGGGGACCGAAGAGGCCGGCAGTCTAGAGCGGCTATCACAGGGTAAATTATTTCGAGGCGACAAATAGTTATAGAAAGTGGCCGGCATGCGGCAGACATGCCGGCGAAGGCGGACTTGAACATTGCGTTGGTCTTTCGGGTCTCATCGCCAGCAAGCCGGCTCCTACAGGATTGTGGGCTTATGTTGAATCTGTGGCGTTACGCGAATCTGTAGGAGCCGGCTTGCTGGCGATGCGATGGTGACCGTTTCGCCGCCAACGCTACGATGCGCCAACCCGACAGGCCAGCGTCTACAGGGGGGTCAGCAGGCGCAGCCAATAGCGGCATTCGCCGCACTCAACTCGAACCCTTCATCCAGCCACCCGGTCACGCCGCCAATCATCTCCTTCACCGGGTAACCCAGCGCCGCCAGTTTTACCGCCGCCTTGTTCGCGCCATTACAGTGGGGACCTGCGCAATAGACCACAAACAGACTGGTTTTCGGATAGCCGCGCAAGCCTTCGGCAGTCAGCAGTCGCCCCGGAATGTTGATCGCACCCGGCACATGCCCCCGATCAAAGGCCAACGGCCCCCGCACATCCACCAGAATGAAATCGACTTCCCCAGCCTGTTGGCTGGCGTAAACATCGGAACAATCGGTTTCGAATGTCAGGCGGTTGCTGAAATGCATCAAGGCAATGGCCGAAGGGGCGGCGGGAATTTCGCGAACGAGGCTGGTCATGGGCAAGGCTCCGGGATGTCGGTGGGTGTGAACAGACTTTATCTGCCCACCATCAACGGCTAAAGTGGCGCACAAGACACTCACCGGGAACTTTCCGCCAAATGCATTTTTCTCCAGGACTGGTCGCGATCCTCGCCTACGATGGCCTGTGTACCTTCGAATTCGGCATCGCCGTGGAGATCTTTGGCCTGGCCCGGCCGGAGTTCGACTTCCCTTGGTACAGCCATCAGATCGCGGCCGTCGATCAAGGCCCGATGCGCGCCATGGGTGGCATCCAGGTACTGGCCGATGGCGGCCTGGAACTGCTGCAAGAGGCGCGGACCATCATCATTCCCGGCTGGCGCGATCGCCAGGCTACAGTACCCGAGGAGCTGCTGACCGCCCTGCGCCAGGCCCATGCCCGGGGCGCGCGGTTGCTGTCGATCTGCTCGGGGGTGTTCGTGCTGGCCGCCACCGGTTTGCTCGACGGTCGCGGCGCCACCACGCACTGGCGCTACACAACGGAACTGGCCGAACGCTTCCCGAACATCCTGGTGGACCCGAACGTGCTCTATGTCGATTCGGGCCAATTGATCACCTCGGCCGGCAGCGCAGCCGGCATCGACGCCTGCCTGCATCTGGTGGCGCGGGACTTCGGCACCCAGGTCGCCAACTCGGTAGCGCGGCGCCTGGTGATGTCACCGCAACGTACCGGGGGCCAGGCGCAGTTTATCCCGACGCCGGTCAGCCCGACGCCACGCAGTGATCTTTCGCGTGTCATGCAGTGGGCACGGGCGCGATTGCACGAACCGCTGGAGGTTCGCGACCTGGCCAGCGAAGCCGCCATGAGCGAGCGCACATTCCTGCGCCGTTTCACCGAAGCCAGCGGGCTGTCGCCCAAGACCTGGCTGCAACATGAACGCCTGGGCCGCGCCCGGAATTGCTGGAAAGCACCGACCAGCACACCGAGCAGATCGCCCGGCACTGCGGTTATCGTTCGGTGGAAAGTTTCCGCGTGGCCTTTCGCAATGTGGTCGGCGTGCCGCCGTCGGTGTACCGGGAACGGTTTGGGCGCACCCGTGCTTCAGGGCTTGCGCAATAGATAAGTGTCCATGATCCAGCCGTTGGCCTGCCGGGCCGCCTTGCGTACCCGCTCGATCTGCTGCGCCACGTCCCCGAGCTTGCCGCTGATGAGGATTTCATCCGGCGTGCCCAGATAGGCCCCCCAGTAAATCTGCGTCTGCTGGTCCGCCACATGCTGGTAGGCATCCTGGGCATCGAGCATCACCACCAGGCTGTCGGCATCGCTCACCTGCCCCGCTGCCAAGCGCCGGCCGGTGGTGATCTCGACCGAACGGCCGATCTGATTGAGGGGCACCTTGTGCTGCGCGGCCAGGGCCTGGACGCTGGTGATGCCGGGGATCACCTCGAACTCGAAAGTACAGGTGCCTGAAGCCAGGATCGCCTGCAGGATACGAATGGTGCTGTCGTACAGCGCCGGGTCGCCCCACACCAGGAAACCGCCGCACTGGTCATCCGCCAGCTCCTCATTGATCAGGCGCTCGAAGGTCCGCTGCTTGGCCAGGTTCAACTCATCGACGCTGGTCTTGTAGTCCACCTCGCCACGCTCGCGCTCCGGGCTCCGTGCCTCGACAAAGCGGTAGTGCGGATCGCTGATATGGCGCTCGCATAGCTCGCGGCGCAGGTCGATCAACTTGTCCTTGTCCTGGCCCTTGTCCATGATGAAAAACACATCGACCCGATTCAGCGCCTTCACGGCCTGCAGGGTGATGTAGTCGGGGTTGCCGGCACCGATGCCGATGACCAATAGTGTTTTCATCAGGACATGCCCTCGTTATCGCTGCACGGCAGTCGCAGCCGCCAGCAACCATGAAACTGCAGATCTATCGTCGACAGCGGCTCGACATCGATCAGGTTGAAGGCCGCCCCCTGCAGCACATGCATCAACGCGGCACGCAGGATGAATGGATGGGTCACGGCAAGCACATGGCCGGGCAACGCTTCCAGGGTTTTCAACCAGGCGGCGACGCGCTCGCCGACTTGCACCACCGACTCGCCGCCGTGGGGCGCTGAGCGCGGGTCGGCGAGCCAGTCCTTTAGTGATTCGGCCTGGTTTTTTTGCAGGTCGTTGATGCGTTTACCGCGCCAATCGCCGAAGTCACAATCGCGCAGGTCTGCGACGACTTCCACTGGTTTGCCGAACAGCTCGGCAGTCTGTCGGGTGCGCAACTCCGGCCCGCACAACAAGCGCGAGGCCTCCTTGAAGCTTGCCCCTCGGGAACCCCGCGCCGCTTGCCAATCCATCTCCAGGGGTTCGTCCACGGGAAAGCGTGCCTGTTTCTGTGCAAGGGTTCGAGCGTGGCAGATCAGGGTCAATCGGGTCGCCTGCACGAAAAAAAAATCACTCTGTTGGATAGAAAGGAAAATCGGCACCTGGCCGTAAGTCATTGCCCAATTGTGCCGTAAGAAAGTTCGTCAGGGGTTGTCATTTCAACGATTCGAACACGCTTCAAGGGCGACGCCCTACACGATTCTTCAACATCCCCTTCATCCCCCGCTGACAGCTACTTCCCGCCTGTTCGACCTTGGAAAAGTCCCGTCAAAATTAACTAGACATGTAGTGCGCTCTATACAAATACTGTTTTCAACGGATTAACGAAACACCTCATCCAGCAGGAGCCGGGATGCCCTCATGCGAAGGCCGGTCGCCGAGCTCTTTGATACAGGAGTGCACCCATGCTGGTCTTGCGCACCGTGCAACCCACCGACCTGCCCCAATTGCAGCGCTTGGCCCGCGAAAGCCTGGTGGGCGTCACGTCCTTGCCCGATGACAGCGCCCGATTGCGTGACAGGATTGTCGACGCCTGCACATCGCTGGATCAAAACGCCGAGTGTCCCGGCCCGCAAAATTACTTTTTCGTCCTGGAAAACCAGGCGGACGGGCGCCTGGTGGGCTGCTCGGAAATCGTCGCCACGGCCGGTTTCAGCGAACCCTTCTACAGCCTGCGCAACCGCCCTTTCACCAGCGCCTCGCGCGAGCTGAACATCGAGCACGGCGTGCCTGCCCTGTCGCTGTGCCACGACCTCAACGGCCACACCTTGCTGCGCGGCTTCCATATCGATTCGGCACTGGTGCGCACGCCCCACTCCGAACTGTTGTCGCGGGCACGCCTGCTGTTCATTGCGGCCCATGCACAACGCTTTGCCGACGCGGTGATCAGCGAAATCGTCGGCTTCAGCAGCGATGACGGCCAGTCACCCTTCTGGGATGCCGTGGGCAAGCACTTCTTCGACCTGCCCTACGTCGAGGCCGAGCGGCTCTGCGGCCTGGAAAGCCGGTCGTTCCTCGCCCATCTGATGCCGCAATACCCGATCTACGTGCCGATGCTGCCCCAGGCCGCGCAAGACTGCATCGGGCGCATCCACCCCGATGGCCAGGAAGCCTTCGATATCCTTGAACGCGAAGGGTTCGAGACCACCAGCTACGTCGACCTGTTCGATGGCGGCCCGACCCTGCAGGCACGCACCGGCGACATTCGCTCGATTGCGCAGAGCCAGACCGCGCTGGTCTCGCCCGTTTCATCCATCGATGCCCGCGGCCGGTATCTGGTCAGCAACGATGCGCTTGGGCACTATCGCGCCATCGTCTCCGATCTCGACTACCGCGCCGGTCAACCCGTGGGGCTGGACTGCGAGATGTGCCAGGCGCTGCAGGTGACTGAAGGCAGCAACGTCCGGCTGATCGCGCTGTGAGTAGCAAACGCCAGGATCCCCGTCGACAACACCCGAACGGGCTTGCACAAGGCACGCCCGCATGATCCTGCGCCCGGTCCAGGTGACCGACCTGCCCGCCTTGCTGGCGCTGAGCCGCCTGGCCGGTCGCGACTTGACGCCCCTGGTCAATGAAGAGCGCCTGACCCACCGCTTGCGCTGGGTCCAAAGAACCTTCGCCGAGCAGGTCGAACGCGCCGACGCCGATTACCTGTTTGTTCTTGAAGACGACGACCAGCAGGTGCTCGGCGTCAGCGCCATGACCGGCGCGGTTGGCCTGCGCGAGCCTTGGTACAACTATCGGCTCGGGCTGACGGTCAGTTCTTCACCCGCGTTGGGTATTTCGCGGCAAATCCCGACCCTGTTCCTCAATAATGAAATGACCGGTCAATCGGTACTTTGCTCGCTGTTCCTGCGCCCCGACCAGCGCCGGGGCAGCAACGGCCGCCTACTCACGCTGGGACGCCTGTTGCTGGCGGCGGAGTTCCCACATCTGTTCGGCGAGAAAATGATCGCCGAGCTGCGCGGCAGTGCCGACGAAAAAGGTTGTTCACCGTTCTGGGACAGTGTGGGCCGGCACTTTTTCAAGATGGATTTCAGTCATGCCGAGCATTTGTCGGGGCTGGGCAACAAATCGTTCATCGCCGAGCTGATGCCACGGCTACCGCTCTACACCTGCCTGCTCACCGAACGGGCCCAAGCCGTGATCGGCAAGCCGCATCACGATGCCGAGCCGGCACTGAGAATCCTCACGGCCGAAGGATTCTCCCACCAGGGCTTCATCGACATCTTCGACGCGGGCCCGGTCATCGAAGCGCCGGTTTCGGCCATTCGCACCGTGCGCGACAGCCGACACCTGGCATTGGCGATCGGCACCCCGGACGACCAGGCACCGACCTGGCTGATCCACAATCGCCGCCTGGAAAACTGCCGCATCACCGCCGCCCCGGCGCAATTGAGGGGCGACAGCCTGCTGGTCGACCGCCTCACCGCCAAACGCCTGCAGCTGCAACCCGGCGACTCGGTGCGAGCAGTGGCGCTGCCCAACCGACAGCAGCAGGCCGTGGCGGCGTAAAGGCGCCCTGCCTCGCCACAAGATTGACGCCTGTGGCCGGAAAACCGCTAAATTCGTCATCATTCCTGACCTGCCCCCGTGATAGCCTTTCACATCTTCGGCGTTGACACTTTTGCTCAAGCCCTTCCATTTCCATTGGTGGAACTCATATGTCCAGGCTTTCTCATCAAGATTTGCGCCGCAATTTTCGTCAACTGTTCGCGTCCAACACCTGCTATCACACCGCATCGGTCTTCGACCCGATGTCGGCACGCATCGCCGCAGACCTCGGGTTCGAGGTGGGGATCCTCGGTGGCTCGGTCGCGTCATTGCAGGTACTGGGCGCCCCGGATTTTGCCTTGATCACCCTCAGCGAGTTCGCCGAACAGGCCACCCGTATCGGCCGCGTCGCCCAATTGCCGGTGATCGCCGACGCCGACCACGGCTACGGCAACGCACTCAACGTCATGCGCACCATCGTCGAACTGGAGCGGGCCGGCGTGGCCGCCCTGACCATCGAAGACACCCTGTTGCCAGCCCAATTTGGCCGCAAGTCCACGGACCTGATCACCGTCGCCGAAGGTGTCGGCAAGATTCGCGCGGCACTGGAAGCCCGGTGTGACCGGGAAATGGCCATCATCGCCCGCACCCACGCGGGCATTCTGCCGGTCCAGGAAATCATCAGCCGCACCAAGCAGTACCAGGCCGCCGGTGCGGATGGCATCTGCATGGTGGGGGTGAAGGATTTCGACCACCTGGAACAAATCGCCGAGCACCTGAGCGTGCCGCTGATGCTGGTGACCTACGGCAATCCATTGCTGCGTGACGACAAACGCCTGGCCGAACTGGGCGTGCGCGTCGTCATCGACGGCCACGGTGCCTACTTCGCCGCCATCAAGGCGACGTACGACAGCCTGCGCGAACAGCGTCAGATCTTTACCCAGGCATCGGACCTGAGCGCGACTGAACTGACGCATACCTACACCCAGCCGGAGGAATACATCCGTTGGGCGGAAGAGTTCATGCACGTCAAAGAGTAATCGCACCCAAAAAACCTGTAGGAGCTGGCTTGCCAGCGAGACACCAGCACAGCCAACACCTGCGTCGCCTGACTCACCGCCTTCGCTGGCAAGCCAGCTCCTACAAGGGATCACCGCCAGGCACAAATCCCGGCAGCACCCAAAAAACCTGTAGGAGCTGGCTTGCCAGCGATGACGCCAGCACAGCCAACACCTCCGTCGCCTGACACACCGCCTTCGCTGGCAAGCCAGCTCCTACAAGGGATCACCGCCAGGCACAAATCCCGGCAACATCCAAAAAACCTGTAGGAGCTGGCTTGCCAGCGATGACGCCAGCACAGCCAACACCTCCGTCGCCTGACTCACCGCCTTCGCTGGCAAGCCAGCTCCTACGAGGGATCACCGCCAGGCACAAATCCCGGCAGCACCCAAAAAACCTGTAGGAGCTGGCTTGCCAGCGATGACGCCAGCACAGCCAACACCTCCGTCGCCTGACTCACCGCCTTCGCTGGCAAGCCAGCTCCTACAAGGGATCACCGCCAGACACAAATCCCGGCAACATCCAAAAAACCTGTAGGAGCTGGCTTGCCAGCGATGACGCCAGCACAGCCAACACCTCCGTCGCCTGACTCACCGCCTTCGCTGGCAAGCCAGGCCAGGGATCACCGCCAGGCACAAAGCGCTGGGTTCCCGGCAACACCCGAAAAACCTGGTAGGAGCTGGCTTGCCAGCGATGACGCCAGCACAGCCAACACCTCCGTCGCCTGACTCACCGCCTTCGCTGGCAAGCCAGCTCCCAAGGGATCACCGCCAGACACAAATCCCGGCAACATCCAAAAAACCTGTAGGAGCTGGCTTGCCAGCGAGACGCCAGCACAGCCAACACCTCCGTCGCCTGACTCACCGCCTTCGCTGGCAAGCCAGCTCCTACAGGGGATCACCGCCAGACACAAATCCCGGCAACATCCAAAAACCTGTCAGGAGCTGGCTTGCCAGGGATGACGCCAGCACACACCTCCGTCGCCTGACTCACCGCCTTCGCTAGCGGGGATCACCGCCAGACACAAATCCCGGCAACATCCAAAACCTGTAGGAGCTGGCTTGCCAGCGATGACGCCAGCACAGCCAACACCTCCGTCGCCTGACTCACCGCCTTCGCTGGCAAGCCAGCTCCTACAGGGGATCACCGCCAGACACAAATCCCGGCAACATCAAAAAACCTGTAGGAGCTGGCTTGCCAGCGATGACGCCAGCACAGCCAACACCTCCGTCGCCTGACTCACCGCCTTCGCTGGCAAGCCAGGTCCTACAAGGGATCACCGCCAGACACAAATCCCGGCAACATCCAAAAACCTGTAGGAGCTGGCTTGCCAGCGATGACGCCAGCACAGCCAACACCTCCGTCGCCTGAACACCGCCTTCGCTGGCAAGCCAGCTCCTACAAGGGATCACCGCCAGGCACAAATCCCGGCAACATCCAAAAACCTGTAGGAGCTGGCTTGCCAGCTGACGCCAGGCACAAACAGCCAACACCTGCGTCGCCTGATCCGCCTTCGCTGGCAAGCCAGGTCCTACAAGGGATCACCGCCAGGCACAAATCCCGGCAACACCCGAAAAACCTGTAGGAGCTGGCTTGCCAGCGAGACGCCAGCACAGCCAACACCTCCGTCGCCTGACTCACCGCCTTCGCTGGCAAGCCAGGTCCTACAAGGGATCACCGCCAGGCACAAATCCCGGCAACATCCAAAAAACCTGTAGGAGCTGGCTTGCCAGCGAGACACCAGCACAGCCAACACCTGCGTCGCCTGACACACCGTCTTCGCTGGCAAGCCAGCACAACAACTGTCGCGAAGACGCCTATTTGCTGGCCAACTCCATAATCATCCGCGACAGCAAATAGATCCGTGGCGCGACGCTGTCGATTTCGGCGTATTCCTCTGACGTATGAATATTGCCGCCGA
Organism: Pseudomonas sp. PLMAX; assembly: GCF_046042685.1. NCBI lineage: Bacteria > Pseudomonadati > Pseudomonadota > Gammaproteobacteria > Pseudomonadales > Pseudomonadaceae > Pseudomonas > Pseudomonas sp. PLMAX. The sequence continues at coordinate 4,693,344 of NZ_CP064949.1, forward strand.
CAATTCCGAAACCATCCAGCGTCGGCGTGCCGACGCTGGCCGAGAGACTGGCATCAGCCGCGCCTCCGCTGCCCTCCTCCGTCAACTTGCGGCCGATTTCACCGTAGATGCCTTGGGCCATGGCCATCAGTCGATCGGATTCGGCGGTTTGTGGCATCGGTGGCAATCCACGCTTTAGCGTCGTGGTGACCTCGGTATCGGCAATCAGCTTGTCCTGGGAAACCCGTGCCAGATCTTTCTCGATCCGGTCGAATTCCTCCGGCACTGCTGCGCGCACGTCCGCCGCGGCCGTTGCCTGATCAGGAATCACGTTCTTGCGGTCGCCGGCATTGAGCACGGTGAAGTTGATGGTGGTTTTCTTCGCTTCATCGCCCAGTTTGCCCAACTGCAGGATCTGGTGCGCCACTTCCATGGCCGCGTTGCGCCCCAGTTCCGGCGCAACACCGGCATGAGAGGCCTTGCCTTTGACTTCGACCAACGCCGTGGCACTGCCTTTGCGCCACACCACAAGACCGTCCGCCGGGCGACCGGGTTCGAGGTTGAGGGTTACGTCGTGGGCCTTGGCCGTTTTCTTGATCAGATCAGTGGCGATGTCCGAGCCGGTTTCTTCGCTGGCGTCGAGCAGGAATGTGATCTGCGCATAGTCCTTGAAATCGATATTTTTCAGCACTTTCAGGGCATAGATGCCGGCTACGATGCCGCCCTTGTCATCCATCACGCCCGGCCCGTAGGCGCGACCGTCCTTGATATGAAACGGACGTTCGGCAGCGGAGCCTTGCTTGAACACGGTGTCCATGTGCGCCATCAGCAGGATTTTCGCCTTGCCGGTACCTTTGAGGGTCGCGATGACATGGCTGCTTTTGTCCGGGGTATTGGGTACTCGCTCAATGGTCGCGCCGAGCTTTTTCAACTCTTCGATGGCGATGTCGCCGACCTGGGTCAAGCCGGGTTCGTAGCCGGAACCGGAGTCGATATTCACCAACCGTTCCAGCAGCTTCAAGGCTTCCCCCTTGTATTGCTCGGCGTGGGCAAGGACTTGTGCATGAGGCTCGGCGAATACGCCGGGGGCGAAGGTACCGAGGGCCAGGGTCAGGCTGGCGGCCAGCAGCGAACGAGACAGTTTGAGCGTCATGATCGGGTCCTTGATGCGTGTCGGGACAGGAACCCTACCTGACCAGGCGGCACAGCTCCATCCCGAAAGGAACACACATGTGCCTGGGTATTTATACTGAATGCTACGGCCCCTTCGCGAGCAGGCTCGCTCCCACAGGGATTGCGGTGAGGGTCAGACCGAGTCGAGCAATTCGTGCTGAGGCCGGTCATTGCTGCAGCAGATAACCCGATTTCGCCCCGTGGTCTTGGCCTCGTACAGCGCCTGGTCAGCGTCGTTGAGCCACAGGGTCGCGTCGCTATGGCGGGTGTTGAAGGCCGCCAGGCCGATGCTCAGGCTGACTTTCAGGGCCGGGTTCTGCTCGTAGCCCAGGGTTGCGAAGCGGTCACGCAGGGCGTCCATGGCCGCGGCAGCGCTGCCCAGGGGCAGGTCGGGAAGGATCACGCAGAACTCGTCGCCGCCATAACGCCCGGCCACATCGGTAGCCCGCAGGTTCTGCTTGAGCATCTTGCTCAGCTGGCGCAGCACGAGGTCACCGGCCACGTGGCCGTAGGTGTCATTGATGCTCTTGAAGTGGTCGATGTCGATCAGCGCGATAGCGCCGCCCTGATGCTGACGTTGGCAGCGCTGGAACTCGATTTCCAGCTGATCCTTCCAGGCGCCGTGATTGAGCAGGCCGGTCAGGCTGTCGGTGCGGCTCAGGGCCAGCAGTTCACGCTTTTGCTGGCCGAGGGTATGCGCCTGGCGAAAGCAGATCAGGCCCAGCGCCAGCGGGTAAAAACACATCAGGGGCAAGCAGGCGTAGAGCTGCAGCTGGGATGTTTCAGGGATGAACAGCGGCGTGAAGATCAACCAGCCGACACCAATCCCGAGCACCTGCGCGACCGTGCCCGCCAGCAGAAAACGCAGCCCGCCGATGGCCACGTTGTTCATCGCCATCATGGAAATGGTCGTTGCACTGGGCAGCGGATTGAACTGCATCGCGGCGACCCAGAAGCCGCCCATGAACGCGTCGACCAGCAGGTTGCGGTGTTCGGCGTGGTAGGGTCTCTCGCGCCGACGCGCCCATTGATAGGCCAAGTGCGGCCAGAGCAGGCCGTTGAACAACATGAGCCCCCATACCCAGGTTGCCGGGTTCAGCGGGTACATCGCCACAGCCACGCATATCAGCCCCAATACCAGGCCGAGGACGCGCGATGTGTAGAGCCTCCTGGCCAGTGAAAGTCCTTTTCCTCCCTTCTTTCCCATTGGGACCTCTGCACCACAGAACGAAACCTGTTCACACCGGGATAGCAGGTGTGCCCGAAGTCTAACAGGGCAACGTCAAATAGCCATCACCGGCTGGCGGGGCGAACTCCCCTCTCCTGCAAATTCGTTACGCCTGCAGAAACGGCTATACATGAAGATAAGGATTGATTCACGACGCTGAACAGGAGGCCCATGCAGACCTTTCAAGTACTGATCATCGGCAGCGGTTTTGGCGGCCAGTGCGCGGCGGTCAATTTGCTCAAGGCCGGCATCACCGACTTTCGCCTGCTGGAACGAAGGGATTTCTTCGGCGGCACCTGGTGCCAGAACACCTACCCGGGCGCCGCGGTCGACGTGCCCTCGCCACTCTATTCGCTGTCGTTCGCTCCTTACCGCTGGACGCAGATGTTCGCCGAACAGGCTGAACTGCACCGCTACACCCGCTACGTGATGGAGCACTTCGACCTGCGGGACCGGGTGGAACTGCAAGCCAATGTCGAGCGCGTCGAATGGGACGACGTGCAGAAACAATGGGCGGTTCACAGCGCCAAGGGCACCTTTCATGCGCAATTCCTGATCAATGCCACCGGGCCCCTGAGCCAACCGGTGGTCCCGCACTTCGAAGGCCAGGAACGCTTCCAGGGCAAGAGCTTTCACACCAACAATTGGGATCATTCCTACGATTACCGGCAAAAGCGCGTGGCCATCGTCGGCAGTGGCGCCAGTGCGGCCCAGGTGATACCGGCGATAGCCCCGCACGTCTCGCACCTGCATGTGTTCCAGCGCACGCCGCATTGGGTGCTGCCACGGGCCGACCGCACCTTCGGCCGCTTCCAGCGCTGGCTGCTCGGGCTCAAACCGGCCTACAAGCTGCTGCGCTGGCTGATCTACTGGCAATTTGAAACCCGGGTAATTGCCTTCAAATACTCGAAACCGGCCATCCGCGTGGTGCAACATCAGGCCCTGCGCTTCCTCAAGCGCCAGGTGCCGGATGCCGAACTGCGGCGAAAACTGACACCGGACTACACCATTGGCTGTAAGCGGGTGATTCTGTCGAGTACGCTTTATCCTGCGCTGGGCCGCCCTAACGTGACATTGCACAGCCGCGAACAGGGCATCAAAGCCATCGATGAAAGCGGCATCGTCATGCAGGACGGCCAGCACATCGACCTGGACCTGATCGTCTGGTCCACCGGTTACGATGCCACCGACGGGGTGATTTCCTACCCCGTCAGCGGAAAAAACGGCATCCGTCTCAGAGACGTCTGGGCGCAGTACCCCAGGGCCTACCTCGGCACCAGCCTGCCGGCCTTTCCCAACCTGTTTATCGTCACCGGCCCGAACACCGGTATCGGCCACACATCGGCGCTGTTCATCATCGAATCGCAGATGAATTACATCCTCGATTGCATTCGCACGTTAAAAGCACGCGGTTTGCGCAGCATAGAAGTACGCCCCGAGGCAGAACGTACCTACACTGAAATGATCCATAGAGAAATGCAGCGCACGGTGTGGAAGTCCGGAGGCTGCCACAGTTGGTATCAAAGCAAGAGCGGTCATGTGATTGCCATGTTTCCAGGGTTCAGTTTCAGCTTTCACCGTTTGACCCGAACCCTGAAACCGGCCGATCACATCGTGTCCTGATCAGATAGAAGGAAGGCGCCTGATGCTTTTACTGGTTGTCGCTATCGCGGTGTTCGCCGCCTGGAGCTGGCTGAGCTACCCGGCCATCGGGTACTGGCTGTATGACTTGAGCGTGGCCGTCGAGGCCAAGTTGTACAAACTGCACAAGATCGTCGTGCCCATCCCCGAGATGACTGTCTCGACCTGGCAAGGCGGGCCGTATGAGGCGTCCAGCAATGTGTTGATGCTGCACGGCTTCAGTGCCGACAAGAACCTGTGGCTGCGTTTTGCCCGGCACTTTGTCGGCAACTACCGGGTGATCATTCCCGACATCGCCGGGCATGGCGAAACCGGCTTCAAGGCCGGTGGCGGCTATGACATCCCGCTGCAGGCCAAGCGGATGATCCAGTTGCTAGATGTCTGCGGGGTGGACAAGGTCCATGTCATCGGCAACTCGATGGGCGGCTACATCGCCGCCTGGCTGGCGGCCAACTATCCGGAACGCATTGCCTCGCTCGCCCTGTTCGACCCTGCCGGGGTGACCTCGCCGGAACCCAGTGACCTGGAGCGGCATCTGGCCAAGGGCCACAACCCGTTCCTGATTCACTCGCGGGAAGAGTTCAAGTATTTCTATGGCATGACCATGGCCGAACCACCGTGGATGCCGGGCGTGGTACTCGACGCCATCGCCCATCGCTATCAACAGTCGCGCGACGAACTGGAAGAAATCTTTCGCGATTTTCGCGCCAGCCCGCCCATGGAACCGAAACTGCCGGCGATCAAGGCGCCAGCGCTGTTGCTGTGGGGGCGCAAGGATCGCTTGATCGATGTCAGCAGCGTGGCCATCTGGAGCAAAGGTCTGGCGGATCTGCGGGTGGAAATATGGGAAGGCATCGGGCACATGCCGATGGTCGAAGCGCCTGCCGGTTCGGCCCACCTGTATCGGGAGTTTTTGGCATCGCTGCGCTCGGAAAGCCCGCAGGATCAACGACTGCACTGACCTGGCAGTCCTTTGCAGAATGAAGTTCGTCAGAAACTTCGTTTGCCGGCGTCGCTGAAGGCTGCGATCTTTTCTCCCATCCTTCACGTCCACGCGCCAGGAATTGTATTCATGAGCCACCAAAGCTTCGTCAGCCCCAACCTGATCCGCCAACGCTTTTCCAAAGCGATGTCCGACATGTACCGTGAAGAAGTGCCGCTGTACGGCGCGCTGATGGAACTGGTGGAACAGACCAACCGCCACGTGCTGGACAACGACCCGCAAGTGGCCCGACAGCTGAACAGCACCGGGGAAATCGAGCGCCTCGACCTTGAGCGCCACGGGGCCATCCGGGTCGGCACCGCCGCTGAACTGGCCACCCTCGCTCGCCTGTTCGCGGTCATGGGCATGCAGCCGGTGGGTTATTACGACCTGACCCCGGCCGGGGTGCCGGTGCATTCCACCGCTTTCCGTGCGGTGCATGAGGCGGCGCTGCAGGTCAGCCCGTTCCGGGTGTTCACCTCGCTGTTGCGCCTGGAGCTGATCGAAGACCTCGAGCTGCGGGCCTTTGCCCAGTCGGTGCTGGACAAGCGTTCGATCTTCACCCCCACTGCCCTCGCCCTCATCGACCGCGCCGATACCCAGGGAGGCCTGACCGAAAAAGAGGCCGACGAGTTCGTCGAACAGGCCCTGGAAACCTTCCGCTGGCACCACAGCGCCACGGTCACCGCCGGGCAATACCAGCAACTCAGCGCCCAGCATCGGCTGATTGCCGATGTGGTGGCGTTCAAGGGACCGCACATCAATCACCTGACGCCGCGCACCCTGGACATCGACATCGTGCAGGCGCAAATGCCGGCGCACGGCATCACCCCCAAAGCGGTGATCGAAGGTCCGCCCCGCCGTCAGTGCCCTATCCTGCTGCGCCAGACCAGTTTCAAGGCACTGGACGAGCCAATCGCGTTCACCGATCAATCCGACACGCGCGGCAGCCACAGCGCCCGGTTCGGGGAAATCGAACAACGCGGCGCGGCCCTGACACCCAAGGGCCGGGCGCTGTACGACCGTCTGCTCAATGCCGCCCGGGACGAACTCAAGGACTTCCCCAACGAAGCCAACGCCGCCCGCTACAACGAATTGATGGCCCAGCACTTCAGCGAATTTCCTGACACCCATGAGGGCATGCGCCAACAGGAACTGGCGTTCTTTCGCTACTTTGTGACGGAAAAAGGGCTGGCTGCGGCTGACCTGAAAACCTTGAGCCTCGAAGATCTGGTCAGCGTTGGGTATCTGCGAGTTGAACCGCTGGTGTACGAGGATTTCCTGCCGGTCAGTGCGGCGGGGATTTTCCAGTCAAACCTGGGGGATGCCGCGCAAAGCCACTATGGCGAGCACTCCAACCAGCAGGCGTTCGAAAAAGCCCTGGGGCGTTCAACCATTGACGAACTGCAGTTGTACGCACAAACCCAACAGCGCTCGATCGAGCAGTGTCTTGCCACGTTGGTTAATTGACAACACCTCCTGTAGGAGCCGGCTTGCCGGCGAATGCGTCCGCAAGACTTACGCAATGTTCGAAGACGCCTTCGCCGGCAAGCCGGCTCCTACAAAGTGATCATTTCAATTTTGCCAACAGCGCTTCAGCCGTGGCCTGTGAAGACGCCGGGTTCTGCCCCGTCAGCAGCAGCCCATCGGTTCGCACGTAGCTCGCCCAATCAGGCCCCTTGGAAAAAATCCCGCCCTTGGCCTGGAGCTCGTCCTCCACCAGGAACGGCACGACCTTGGTCAGTTGCACCGCTTCTTCCTCGCTGTTGGTGAACCCCGTCACCTGCTTGCCCTTGACCAGGGGCTGGCCGTCGGCGCCTTTGGCATGACGCAATACACCCGGCGCATGGCAGACGGCGGCGACCGGTTTGCCGGCGTTGTAGAAGGCTTCGATAAGCGCAATCGAATGAGGGTCTTCAGCCAGGTCCCAGAGCGGTCCATGGCCACCTGGATAGAAGATCGCATCAAAGTCCCCGGCCTTCACCGTACCCAGCACGACGGTCGAAGCCAATGCGGATTGCGCCGCAGGGTCCTGGCGAAAGCGTTCGGTGGCCTCGGTTTGCGCGTCCGGCTCGTCGCTCTTGGGGTCAAGCGGTGGCTGGCCGCCCTTGGGCGAGGCCAGGGTCAGTTGTGCGCCGGCATCCTTGAAGGCGTAATAGGGTGCAGCGAATTCTTCCAGCCAGAAGCCGGTTTTCTTGCCGGTGTTACCCAATTGATCGTGGGACGTTAAAACCATCAGGATTTTCATGTCATCGTCACTCCATCTCGGGGCTGCAGGCAAACAGATAACTATCAGTTACAAGTTTAAACCCGGGGGGAATATTGCAGAGCACAACAACTGCGCCTTTCATTCGATTGAAAATGCAGTCGTCTGTCGAGAAAAGAGTTCGCCCAGTGCTATGGCCTCGGCAATCCATGCACTGGTAAAGAACCCTGACACTGGGCGAACGGGGTGTATTTTAATAGATGTTTATGGATATGTCCGTGCCTGAAACATGAAATTTAATGATACGAACTTTTATAATATTTCACCTGAAATACAATTCGGAACCAACAACTTAAACCCACCAGTTCGACCAAAGTAGTTGATTGTTCCTATACAAAAGTTGTACAGGAACAATCAATGGATAGAACACTCAACTTTTGGCTTTGGTGGTCACTTGCAGAATGTCGGTGTATGTCACGTAGACGCTTTGCCCCACTTTCAGGTCCTTGAGCTTGGCTTGAACTTTCGGATCTTCGACCGTGATGGTCTTGGTCTGCCCCTGCGGGTTTTTGAAGGACACCTGGTTTTTCTTCAGGTCGATGTCGGTGATTTGCAGCTGGACTTGTACCTGACGATAGGCTTCGCCGCCAGGGACGTTCCCGGGTGCGTTGCGGGCTTCACCGGCACGCTCCGAGCTACCCGGCAAACCCTTGTCGACGTCGGTATCGAGGTAGGCCGCGACGGAGCGGGTGACCTTGATGTCGACCTGGTCGCCGGCCTTGAGGTTGTCGAGGTTTTTCGCCTTGTCGGTCAGTTGCACATGGACCTGACGACCTTCCGGCCCTTCAAGCACCACTTGATGTTTGGCGGCATCGACCGAAACGACTTTGGTGCTGATCTGATCAGCTTCCACAACGGCGGACAACGGAATGTCTTCTGCAACAGCGCTAAAGCTGGCGGCAGACAGCAAGGTGGCGAGGGTGATGGCTTTGGTCAGTGCGTTGAGTTTCATAGGCAGAACATTCCCTGTGATGGAGGATGACAAACGGCGTTGAAGCGAAGGTTCAACGCCGTTTGAGGGATGAGCATAGACGCTGATCAGGGATTCTTCGCAGTTTCTTGCGCGGTGGATTCGCCGCTGGTCGTCCCTTTGCCGCTTTCCTTGCGCCGAGTCGGATCGGTGGGGCGCAGAGCGTCATTGTCGCGCTCGGTTTCTCCGGGTGGCCGTGGCTCGTCGGGGTTTTCGCTATCAGGGGTGGGTTTCATGGGGTGCTCCTCAGGCTTCGGGATCGTCGAGCTCCCGGGCAACGTTGATCGCCGGGGAGTCTTTGTGGGATTGCTCCGCCCGGGCTTTGAGCGCCTGCCATTGTTCGAGATCGATGGCGCCCTGCCCCAACAGATCGTCGGCCAGACGCTGCAAATCCATGTAATAGGAGTCGGGGGACTGCTGCCAGTACGCCTCGTCTTCGAACAGGCGCTGCCACGCGTCAAGGTCGGGCGGTGTGAGGTCTTCGCGCATGACGGGCTCCAGCAGAAGCATTCGTACGGTAGAGGGGTGGACGCCGCGTGGAGTTCCGGTGGATTGGGAGAAGACGAAAGATGTAGGAGCTGCCTCAGGCTGCGATCTTTTGATTCTAATAACCGGTCATTTCCAGATACCCCTGCCCGCCATGGCTGCCGCTCAAACGCACCGGCCCTTCCCAGTACGGAATGCGCAGATTCATCCAGGCATTGGGGTTGAGGGCGCTGATGACAATGTCGAGGTGTTTGCCGGGGATCTGGATCGACCAGCGCACGGGCATCGAACGCCCGGCCACCTGAGCGGTGTCCTGCGGAGTGAGGCGGATCTCGTCGGCATTGAGCTTTTGGGTCTGGCCCCGAGCGTCGATCCAGGTGCCGGTCAGGTACGGTTCGCCGTGCTTTTGCCGCATGCGATAGAGCATCACCTGCTCGCCGCTGTCCAGGTGCAGGGAAAACCAGTCCCAACCGCTCTGGTCGGCGGTCAGGGGCTGGCTGCTCCATTCCCGGTCGAGCCATGCGGGGCCGCTGACCTGAAAGCGCTGGCCGTCGATCTCGAGGGTGCCGCTGGCCTGGAAAAACGGCTGGCTGTAGTAATAGGACGCCTGGCCCTGTTCGGATTTCTGACTGAAACCCTTGTCGCCCTGGAGCACCAGCGGTCGGTTCGCGGTCAGCCGCAGTTGATAGCTGAATGCCTTGTCGCGGGCGCTGAGTTGCAGATCCGCCAGGGGATCGGCGCCCGTTGCCTGACTGCTGAAACGCCAGTCGTCGATCCACGCGTTGAACGGCGTCAGGCTCACCCCGGCCTGTCCCACGCCGCCACGGGCATAACGCTCGGCGGCGTGATGCACCGAGGCCGAGGTCACCGCCGCGTGGCCCAGCCATAACGTCTGGTTGCTCCAGCCGGACGCCTCGGGCGTGGCTTTCAAGGCACTGCGAAACAGCGTCCACTGCGCGCCGAATTCGCGGCCCTGCTCATCCTTGAGGTTGGCGGTGACGTACCACCATTCGATGCGAAAACCGTCGTGCGGGCCATGATCCGCCGGGAAGCTGAACACCCGACCGGGCATGACGGGCGTAAACGCGGCCGCTTGATTGCCGAGGCCGGCGAAGCCCTTTTCATCTGGCGCCGGCTGATCGCAACCGGCGAGCAGCGCTGCGGCCAGGCAGAGCCCGAGCTTAATCCTCATGGGCAAAGGTCCTCAGCAGGTCCGCCGGTTGCGTGCGATACAGCGAATACAGCGGCCACGCCGACGCCAGCAAGGTCGCCAGCAACGCCAGCGCCATCAACTGCAGCAATTGCAGGGGAAACACCTGCAGCGGCAGGCGCCAACCGAAGGCCTGGACGTTGATCACCGCGTCCAGGCACCAGGCCAGCGCGATGCCCAAGGGCAACGCCAGCACCAGGGTCAGCAGCGCCAGCAGCCAGGTTTGCCCGAGGTTGAGCAGCATCAGTTGCCGGCGCGTCACGCCCAGCGCCCACAGCGGCGCCAGTTGCCCGAGACGGCTCTGGCTTTGCGTCAGCAGGCTGATGAACAGCGCCACGCCGGCCACGCAAAGGGTCAGGCTATTGAGCGCGGCGGTGGCGGCGAAGGTGCGCTCGAACACTTGCGTCGACCAGCCCTTGAGTCGGGCCTGATCGACGATGCGGCTGTCTTCCAGGGCGAAGCGTGCCTGCAGCGCAGTCACGAACGGCGTTATCAATGCCGGCTCGATGCGCAGGTTGAAGCGGTTCGGCGTCAGTTGCGGCCAGCCGCGCAACAAGTGATCGACGTTGACCAGCAGGTGGCCCTTGGGATTGCCGTAGTCGGCGTAGACCCCGACGATGCGCGGCGACCAGGGACCGTTGGGCGTGGCGATCGTCAGGTGATCGCCGAGCTTGACCTTCAAGCGCCGCGCCAGTTGCTCGCTGAGCATCAGCGTATCGTCTGCTGCCAGGCGATCCCAGGGCTTGTCGTCCAGGGCTTCAAGCAACGGCCAGTGCTGGCGATAGGTCGGGTGATCGATCACGCCGAAGACATCCGCCGGCCAGCCTTGCAGTTGAATCGAGACCTGCCAGTTGGGCAACACCGCCGTCAGCTGCGGTTGTTGCTTGAGCCAGTCATACATCTCCCGAGCCTGGGCCGGGTTTTGGGGATTGAGGTAGAGCTCGGCGGTCAGCCGTTGTTCGAGCCAGTTGCTGAAGGTCTGGCGGAAACCGGCGGTCATGCTGCCGGCGCCGATGTTGGCCGCCAGGGCCAGTAATAGCGCCATCAGCGCCAGGCTCAAGGCCGGCAGTTGCTGCCGGCAATCGGCGACGAACCACTGGCCGAGCACCGAAGAACTGCGGTGGGTCAGCCCATTGAGCACGGCATTGAGGACCACCGGCAACGCCAGCGCGGCCCCCAGCAATAACGCGGCCATGAGCACAAAACCGCTGGCCAGGCTATCTCCGCGCAGCAAGGCCAGCAACGCAATGGCCAAGGCCAGCGCCGCCACCCAGCCCTGACGACGCAACCAGCGAGCATGGGCCTGATGCCAGGCCTGCGGATCGGCCAGGGCAAGCAACGGCAAGCGCGCTGCACGCCACAGACTGTTGGCACCGGCGAGTGCCGCGCCGAACAGGCTCAGGCCGACGCCGCTGAGCCACCACAACGGGCTCAGGCTCAACTGCCCCGCCACTTCGGCGCCGTACAAGCCGCGCAGGCTGGCGGCGACATCCGGCAGCAGCACGCTGGCCAGCAGATAACCGCTGACGACCCCGGCCACACCGCCGATCAGGGCCAGGCCGCCCAGTTCGACGGCGAGACAGGTTATCAGCATCCGCGCGCTGACCCCGCAGGCGCGCAGGGTCCGCAGCAAACCGCGACGCTGTTCCAGCGCCAGCCCTATCGCGGCATGCACGATAAACAGACCGACCACGAACGAGAGAAACCCCAAGGCGTCCAGGTTCAGGTGAAAGCTCTCGGTGAGGCGCGCCAGATTGTTTTCTTCGCCGCTGCTCTTGAGCTGAAGTTGCCCCTTGAACGGATCGGGCAGCGGCGCGCTGAAATCCCTGGGCAGTAGCAGACGTGACAACTGATCCGGCAAACCGAGAATCTGCTGGGCAAACCCGATGTCCACCAGCAACACCCCCGGCGCCATATCCGCTTGAGCGTGCAGCGGCGGCAGGGCCTGGCCGTTCAAGGCCAACGGCCGCTCCCCTTCCGTCAGCCCCAGACTCTGCAAGGTCTGCGGTGAAATCCAGGTGCTGCCCGGCGCCGTGAAAAACTCGACAACCTGCTCGATGGCCAATGCCCGCCCCGCCACCTCGGCCCCGGCCGGCAGCGAAACGGGCTCGATGCCCATCAGTTGCAGGCGCTGGTCCTCATGGCCCTTGAGCGTCAGCCGGCCCTGCAACACCGGCGACACCGGCCAACCGGCGCGGCGCAGGTCGACAAACCACTGCTGCGGGAAAGTCCCGCCAGCGGGCGCACTCAGGCTGGCCTGGGGTTCGCCGCCGATCAGCTGACTGGCCCGGGCATAGCTGTCCCGCGCCTGGCTGTTCAACGCTTGCACCCCGGTGAGCAGGCTGGTGGCCAGCCACAGCCCGGTCAGCACACTGAAAAACTGCACCGGGTGCTGTCGCCAATGACTGAGCAGCGCGCGCAGGGTTTCGCGAAAAATGCGCATCTCAGCGTTCGTCCACAGTCGCCAGCCGACCGCCGTGCAGCACCACCTTTTCGGCCATTCGCGCCGCCACGCTGGGGCTGTGAGTGACCATCAGCAGGGTCGTCGGACTGTCGTCGAGCAGCTCCAGCAGTAACTTCAGCACTTCGTCGCTGGTGCCTTCATCGAGGCTGCCGGTGGGCTCGTCGGCCAACAGCAACTTCGGTTGCGAGGCCAGGGCCCGGCCCAAGGCGACCCGTTGTTGCTGGCCGCCGGAGAGCTGTTCGGGATAGCGCCGCAGCAAATCGCCCAAGCCCAGGCGCTGCACCAGATGCGCCTGCCAGCGCGGATCATGGCGGCCGGCAAGGCGCGCCTGAAACGCCAGGTTGTCCTCCACCCGCAAGCTGCCGATCAGGTTGAACTGCTGGAACACCAGGCCGATTTCACTGCGTCGCCAGCTCGCCAATTGCCCTTCGTTCATCTGCTCCAGCCGGTGTTCACCGCTGCGGATGCTGCCGCGATCGACCTTGTCCAGCCCGGCGATCAGGTGCAGCAAGGTGCTCTTGCCACTGCCCGACTCGCCCATCAGCGCCAGGCTGCTGCCGGGTTTGAGGCTCAGGTCGACACCTTGCAACACCGGCAATGGCCCTTGCGGGGTGGCGTAGCTTTTGAAGACACCCTGGACTTCAAGCATGGGAGAACCCGTTCGATGAGCGTGGGCCAAGAATAGCGGCCCGGAATGGTTTTTGTCCGTCGCCGATTGCAGCCCTGCCCGGCCACCGCCATGCCGGCACCTCGGTGTCGGTGGACATGGTGCGGGGGATGAGCCCGGAGATGTGCTTCGATTTCCTGGCGATTCGCCGTCAAGCTGCAAGGGAACGGGAAGAAGCTTGGGGAGTTGATGGGCAGCCTCGACACCTTTGGGCCGCAGTTCAATATCGTTACGCCGTAAACCGCGTCGCGCCCTTCGCGAGCAAGCCCGCTTGTATGTTTAGACTTGTAGGGGTGGTGGGACTAAAAGCCAGCATCTGACTCTAGCCAGTACAGACCGTGGGAGACTTCGCCCCACCCCTTCACCAAAGCGCCGATAAGGAATGCATCGGCCATGACCGACGATAGAAGCAAGCCAGCGCAATGGTGAAGCCCCGACAAGCCTTTAAACCCTAACCCGGAGCTTTCTTTGTGGCAATGAGTGTCTCGCGTTCTGTAGTCGGAGTGGATGTCGCCAAGGCCGAAGTGGTGGTCTATCAGGCCGACACGGATCTGCTGTTGCCCGTGTCAAACGATAAACCGTCTCTTACAAAGTGGCTGAAAACGTTACCTGCAAACAGCGCCATCGCGATTGAAGCCACCAATATCTATCACCTGGATACGGTTGAGCTGGCTCATGCAATGGGACATGTCGTCTATGTCATCGACGGTTTCCGTTTGAGTAACTACCGCAAAGGAGTGGGTGGCCGCGCCAAAACAGATGCCAGCGACGCGCGTTTACTGGCGCGTTACTTGAAGAACGAAGAGGAAGAGCTACGTCCTTGGAGCCCGCCGCCGAAGGTCTATACCAAGCTTCAAAGCCTGCTTCGAAGACGAGCGACATTGGTCCAGGCGCGTGTCAGCCTGACTCAAAGCTGGAACGACGAGCCGCTGCTGAAAGCGGCATTCAAACAACAGATAGCTGCCATGGGTCGATTGGATTTACTCATCCAGAAGAAGCTGTTGGAAGTCGTCAAAGAGGCGGGTCTGTTGGATCAAGTCAAACGCTGCCAGGCCGTAGAGGGGGTCGGTTTTCTTACCGCCACCGCACTGACGATGGCATTTCAACGTGGCGACTTCGCCAGTGGTGACGCCTATATCGCGTTTCTTGGAATGGATTTGAGAGTCTCTGATTCGGGGCAGATGAACGGACGTCGAAAGCTGACCAAGAAAGGTGACTCAGAAATACGGCGTCTGCTGCATAACGCCGCGATGGCTGCCAGTCGCTCGAAGACCTGGAAGCCATTTTACGAACGCTATCTGGAGCGAGGATTAAAGACGACTCAAGTGCTGGTCATCCTGGCTCGAAAGCTGGCACGAGTGGCGTTCGCCCTGATGAAGAACCAGAGCGAGTATCAGCCAAATCCAGTCTTGGGGGCTTCCCCCCAAACATAGAATCTCCCACACTCGATCCGGTGTATGACACAGGTCCAATGTGGGAGCGGGCTTGCTCGCGAAAGCGGTCTATCGGATTACACAGAAACCGCTTCAACCACAGGCATCTGCCACTGCTGCTCGATCACCTGCCGCTCAGGCCCGTACAACCGCAGCACCAGGGTAAACGCCCCACTCGCCGGCGTCGGCAACCAGTTGCTCAGTTCCTGCGGGGCTGAGGTCTGCATCAACAACGTCAACCCACCATCGCCATCCACCTGCAAGCGATCCCGACTGCTCAAGCAATAACGATCGATCGGATTGGCCACCAACTGCCGGTCCGGCAAGTCGTACAATGTCAACGACCAGAACTCGCTGGCCGGTGGCAGTTGCCCCGGCGCGAAACGCAGTCGATAACGCCGCCCACCCTGCAATGGCTGCCCCTGACTGTCCTGGCGGGTGCCGGTGTAGAACGCCTCTTCGACACTGTTGCCGTAGATGCCGACATGGGCCGCGACGGCGCGGTTGAGGTAATTGCCCTGCATCGCCTCGCGGTTGCCAAACAGGCCGACAGTGCTACGCACCCGCGCCACTGCCGCTTGCAGTTGCGCCTGGGCATCCTGGATGCCGGCGATCAGTGCCTGACGCTCATCCGCGGCTAAGACCGAGAGATCAAAACCCTGGCCGGGCACGATGCCGATCCGCGCGAAACGTGCGCGCAAAGCCTGTTCGGACGGTTGCGTCGGGCACAGCGTAAGGAGGTGATTGAGCACCGCGATAAAGTCCGGTCCCAACCCGGTTTTACTGTCCCACTCCGGCCAGACAATCGCCGGCGCCACAGCGGGCGAGGGTCCGCCGGTGTATTCGTGCAAGGCGCGCAATCGATACTGCTGTTGCAACGCCCGCACCTCGGGCAAGTCGTCGGCGCTTCGCAGCCCGGTGCGCCCGAGCACCATGACGATCGCGGTTTCGCTGCGTAGCACCGCCTTGATCCCGGCCGGTGTCGGCCCCTGCCAATCCGGCCCGGCGATCAGGTAGTCCCCTGCCCCGCGACCGGTGCTGAGCACGCCGACATAGGCAAAATTGTGGGTGTACTGGTCGACCAACTGATGCACGTAGTAGCGGTCGTCGGCGACCGCCGGCACGCTCAACACCTGCGGTTCGCTACGCAGGTCGAGCCAGGCCCAGGAATAAGGCGTGTCGTTGTTCGGCGTGACGATTTCGCGGTTGTTCGGCGTGTACAACTCACTGTAGTGACGGAAGCGATTGAAGCCGCCGACGTACTCCGGTGCCGCGGGATCGAGCAGCTGTTTTTCCAGCGTCTGGTAGTGCATGAGCATCGGGTAGGCGTAGATCCACGCCTCCCGGGCAATGCCCCGCAGGTCTTCGGAATCGGCGGCGAGCAGTCCCCGTGGCAACATCAGGCTGCCGCCCAGTACGCCCATGCAGCCCAACAAACGGCGACGGGTGAAGATCCCGTTCATGGCTCGACCCTCACGATGGTGGGTAAGTGATAACTGCCATCGAGCGCTCCGGCCTTGGGCAGGTACAGGCGCAACAGTAAATTGAACGGACCTTCCGGCGTCGGCAGCCAGTTGCCCTGTTGCGCCGCCTCAGGTGCGTGGGTTTGCAGGAGCAGGGTCAATCCGCCATCGGCGTCATGGCGCAGGTCGGGGCTGCGATCGCCCAGGGCGTAACGCTGGATCGCATTGGCTGCGAGCAACTGGGTCTTGCCGTCATACAAGGTCAGCGACCAGAAGGCATTCACCGGCGGCAATTGCCCGGCCGGGAAATGCAGGCGATAGACATGGCGGCCGTCCAGTACCTGGCCTTGCACATCGTGCAGCGCCATCGGGTACACCGCTTCCACGGCATCGTTGGCGTAGATGTAGCGCCAGGCCACCGCCGCCCGGGTCAGGTCGTCGTCACCGAATTTGCCGACGTTGGTCGGTGAGCGAAACCAGCCTTGTTGCTCTACCGAGAGCTGGCTGGACGCGGCGCGCACCTGTTCGCGGCCGGCTTCGGCGCCTTGGGCGATCGCTGCGCCGAGTCCTGCCGGCGCCTCGAACGCCGCACCGGGCACGATGCCGATGGCGGCAAAGCGAGCGAGTTTTTCCTGTTCGCGGGCGGTCCATCGGTGCAATGGCGCCAGGGCGTTGAAGGTGTTGAACAGTGCCTCGGCCGCACCCTGTTTACTGTCCTGATAAGCCGGCAGTTGCAGTGAGGGCAGCACCTCGGGAGAGGTCCCGCCCAGCACCTTGGACAGTGGCTGCAAGGTATAACCGGTCAGTGCTCTTGCCGCCTCTTGCTGGTCGGCCTCGCCCTTGACTTCGGTGCGCCCGAGCAAAAACACCAGTCGACTCGGCGAGCGAATCACGCCGCTGAAACCGGCGGGCACATCGCCCTGCCAGTCCGGCCCCGCGATCAGGTAGCGCCCGGCCTGGTTGCCGGTGGCGCGGGTGCCGATGTAGTCGAGGTTGTCGGTGCGCATGTCGATCAACTGAAAACTGTAGTAGCGCCCCTGCACCGCCGGCACTTGCAGCACCTGGGGTTCGCCGCGCAGGTCGAGCAAGGCGCGGGAATAGAAGGTGTCGTTGTTGGGCGACACCACTTTGTTGTCCTGCGGGCCGAGCAGGCGCGGCTCGCTGTAGAGTCGGTTGAACGGCAGTTTGGCAGCGATGGCGCTGAGCACCTTGTCGTGCTCGACGGTGGCGAAGGCAAACACATAAGCCTCCTGCGCCAGCGCCTTGGCCTGCGGTTGATCGAGGGTCGCAGCGTGAACGGTGCCCAGGCTTGCGCCCAGGGCGAGTGCGGATATCCAGTGGCGCACGGTAGGTCTCCTTGCAGATAAACGACAGCAAACACCATTCCCTTGTGGGAGCGGGCTTGCTCGCGAAAGCGGTGTGTCAGACAACATCGCAGTCGACTGACACTCCCTCTTCGCGAGCAAGCCCGCTCCCACATTGGGTTTGCGGTGACTTCGGGTTATTTGGCCCAGCGGCGCAGATCCGACGGGGTGTAGTCGTCGGTCTTGGCGGCGAAGCCGACGCGCATCGGTTCGGTCTCTTCGTTGGCCAGGCCACCGGCGTAATAGCGTCCGGAGATCAGGTCATAGGAAGTTTCCAGCACGTTGTAGGTGAAGCCGTGGTCGTACTGCTGGATCGCATGCAGCTCACCGCTGCGCCACAGTTCACCGCGACTGTCGTACTGGTCCGACTGGGCGATCTGCCAACTGTCCTCGTCCACGTAGAACCGGCGCTTGGCGTAGATGTGCCGGGCGCCCGGCTTGAGCGTGGCCTCCACCACCCACACCCGATGCTTCTCGTAGCGGGCCAGGTCCTGGTTGACGTGGTTGGGCTTGATCACGTCGTCGTACTTGAGGTCACGGCTGCCGATCTTGTAGCTGTTGTAAGGGATAAACAGCTCCTGCTTGCCCACCAGCTTCCAGTCGAAACGATCCGGCGCGCCGTTGTAGCCGTCGATGTTGTCGGCGGTGATCAGGCCGTTGCTGTAGCGGGCGCTGTTGTCGTAGGCGATCATCGGCGCGCGACGCACACGGCGCTGGCCCGGCAGGTACTGCCAGGCCGAACGCGGCTCGGCGACCTGGTCGATCGGTTCATGCACCAGCACCGCTTCACCGGACAGGCGCGCCGGTTCCAGCACCCGGCTCTTGAACATGAACAGAATGTTCGAGCCCGATTCCAGCCCCCCCACGGTGTCGGCGAAGTTGATCAGCGACTGGTTGCGCACGTAGCTGGTGGCGCCGTTTTCACGCACCAGTGCGGCGCTGCTGATGCGCTCATAGCTGCCGCCGCGATAACGGGTCATGTGGTTCCACATCACCTCCAGGCCTTCGGTGGGCAGCGGAAACGGAATGCCCCGCGCATAGTCGTGCAAGCCATTGCCGCCGTCGGCCATGCTGGTCCTGGCGACGTTGTCGCGGCTGGCCGCCAGCACTTCCTTGGGCAGGTTGGCGCTGCGATGGCTGGGGTAGATGTTCATCTTGTAGCTGTCGGGAAAGCGCTTGAACAAAGCGATTTGCCCGGGGCTGAGAAACTTCTGGTACTGCGCCAGGTTCTGCGCGGTGATGGTGAACAACGGTTTTTCGGCAGCATAGGGATCGCTGTAGCCGCCCTTGCTGTCGACCGTCCCGGCGTTGCTCGCCAGGCCACCGCTCCAGGCCGGAATACTGCCGTCGGCATTGGCCGCCATTTCCGAGCCCATGGGCGTCAGGTTTTTGCCCAGGGCAGCCGAATCGGTGCCTTTGGCCTGGGCCAGGCCGACGCTGCAGGCCAGGGCCAGCACGCACAATTGCATACGCATAACGGTTCTCCTTAGAAGTCTGCCTTGAAGCTGACGGATGCGAAGTCGCGGTCGTCGAGGGTGCTGTAGTCGTTGGAACCGAAGAAGGCGTTGTAGGCCAGTTCCACGCTGTAATCGTTCATGTAGACGCCGGTCAGGCTCACGCCCAGGGCTTGCTGGCCTTCCTGGAACGGCCCTTGGGGATCGTAGGAATACCCCTCGACGTCATGTCGCCAGTTGAGTGCCGGGATCAGGTTGATGCCGGGCAGCACGTCGCTGTATTCCAGGCTCGCGCGCAGGCGATAGCCCCACGACCAGTCGGTGGAAAAGCCCTTGTCGGTGCAGTACTGGTTGGTCACGCCCGAGGCCACGGTGTTGCACGGTGTGCCGTTGCGCGTCGAGCTGCGACCGAACGCGGCGCTGCGACCCAGGCGCTCATCACCGAGGTCGTCGATGTGCACCACGCCGGCCTCGCCGAACAGGTTCAGGCGCGTGGCACCCAGCACGTTATCGATGGCCTGGGTCGCCGAAGCGGTCATCTGCCACACGCCTTTGCGCTCCCACGCGTCAAAACGGTCGCCTCGGTTGACGTTGAACCCGGCTGGCAACTCCACCCAGGAACTGCCTGCCGCACCGGAAATCACCGCGACATTGACGTCCGGCGCGTTGATCGACAGCGGCATGTTCGGCCGATAGCTCACCTCGCCGGCCAGGGAAATCCCGCTGATCGGTTCGACGCCGTTGAGGCTGATGCCGTACAGGCGAATGTCCTCCGGAAACGCCGCCGCATAACTCGGCGCCTGGATGCCGCCGGGGAATGTCCCCCGCGCTCCGATGTTCTTCGCATCGAGGGTGAAGTACGGCAGCCGCGAGTGGTAATTGATGAAGTAGATCGCCGCTTCGGCATCGTTCAGCGCCGGGATCATCTGGCGCAGGGCGAAACCGAACTGGCCGTTGTCCGACGGTGATTCATTGCCCCGGGAGGTGGCGTACAAACCGGCGGCCTGCATCTGCTGGTCGGTCAGGGTCTGGCTCAGGTACAACGGCCCGCAGCCCTTCTGGATCACGTCGCTGGCAGCGAAAAACGTGCCGCAACCATCGAGCACGCTGGGCCTCCAGTTGTACTGGTAGAAGCCTTCGAGGTTGGTGGTATCGGTCAGGCCGAAACTGAAGGAGACCATTTCCACCGGCAACTGGCCTTCCTTGATTTCCACGCCGGGGCGGTTGAAGGCCGAGATGTCCAGCGGGTTGATCACATTGATGCCGTTCTGGATCAGCAGCGACTCGCCCCAGGACAACACCTGGTTGCCGACCTTCACGCTCAGGGGGTGTTCGGCCACCTGGAAGTCCTTCCAGACATAGGCGTCGAGCATCTCGAAGCCCTTGAACTTCGACAGGTCGTCCCAACCTGAATCGTCAAAATCCTTGAACCGCGCCTGGCGGGTTTCGTAGGCGTGGTCGTACCAGTATTTGAAGCGCAGGAAGGCGCCCTGGCCCTGACCATCGAGACTGAAATCGGTCAGGCCCTTGAAGACCTGCGAGATGGGGTCGCCCTTCTCGAAGTTCAGCCGGTTATCGTCGGCGCTGACGCTGGTGCCGTTGGCCTGCACCCCCTGGGCCTGCAAGGCGTTGGCGCGGGTCATGAGGCTCTTGTCGGGGTTTTGCGTCGACCAGCTGCTGCCCAGGCTCAGGGCAGTCTTGGTCGACAGGCTCCAGTCTTCGTTGATCTCGAAGGTGGTCGCGGATGCAGGCCCCGCCAGTACGGCAAGGATAGCCAGCGCAAGGGGTTGCGGGCGGGGGTGGCCAGGCCGGTTCAGTCGTTGGCGGACTGTGGCTGTGGCCGAGCGTTTTCTTATCATTATTAGGCTCCGGTCAGGATTACTCAGCCTGGTCACGGTGCCTGAGCCTTATCGTCCACACGCAAGCGATGACTGACAAAAAGCAATCATCGGCTGTATCCGATCTACTGTGGGAGCCGGCCTGCCGGCGATGACGGCCTCACAACCGCCGCATGCCCCAAGGCCGCACCCGATCCACTGTAGGAGCTGGCTTGCCAGCGAAGGCGGCCGAAAGTAGAGCCATCGCCAGGTCGGATCGCCTCACCGCGAGCTCCTACAACCCCAACCGAAACTGCTTCGGCGTAATCCCGAACTGCTTGCGAAATGCCCTTATGAAATTACTTGGCTGCCGATAGCCAAGGCGTTCGGCAATCCGCTCTATGGGCTGATCCCCCGCTGTCAGCCAATGCCGCGCCAGCTCCAGACTGTCGCTGCGGACATGTTGCGCGGCTTCAGTCTGCCAGTGTCGCAACATGCTCTGGTGCAGGAACGGATTGGCGCCCAGCAGGGGTTCGTCGAGAATGGCCAGCGGAACATCAAGGCGCGGATGCGATCCCTGTGAGACTTCGATGCCGACACTGCGCAACCACTCACCGGCCGCCTGCTGCGGGGTCAAGGTCACACCCAGGAACACCTCGCCCGGTGCCCGCCCGAGTCGGCGGGCGATGTTGCGCACGAGGGTCAAGGTGGCCGCATCCAGTCCGAAAAAATGCGGCAATTGCTGAGCAGCGCGCAGGTGCAAGCGAGCCTGTCCTTCAACCTCCTCCAGTTGCGCCTGCACGTAGTTGGTCACACGGGGCAGGAACTCGGTGAAGCAGGCGAGGCTGGCGCGCAGGGTCGTGGCGGAATCGAGCAGTATGTTCAAGCCTTGCAGGCTGGTGGTGGCCATGCCGTTGACCAGTTCACAGCCAAAAGTGGCCCCGGCGCCCTGGCGCTCGCATTCGTGCCACAGCTGTTCAACCAGGTGCGCGGGAACGCGCAAGCCTTGCCCCTCCAGCAGCGACAGACAGATCCCGGCCCGTTGCAGCAGCTGTTCCTGGCACAGGCCGGAACGCTGGGCATGGCTGAGAATGGTGCGGGTGAATGCACTGGAGGCGAAGGTTTCAGTGGTCATGGCGCACGGCGTCTGGAAGGCAGGCGTGTACTTATGCCAGTCTCTGTGATATCGATCCAATGCATTAAAAGTATCCGCTGAATGCAGGAGACGCATGATGGACCTTCGACAACTTCGCCACCTCGTCGCACTGGCCGACTACCGCAGTTTTGGTCGCGCCGCCGAAGCGATCAACCTCAGCCAGCCGGCCTTCAGCCGCAGCATCCAGACCCTGGAACGGGACCTCGATTGCGCACTGGTGGAGCGCAGCAGTCGCGAATTTCGCCTGACCGGCCAGGGCCAACTGGTGCTGCAGCACGCACGGCGTCTGCTTGCCGGTAGCCAGGCGTTGCACAACGAACTGACCCAATACAACGGTCTGACCGGCGGCGAACTGCACTTCGGCAGCGGCCCTTACCCGGCGCAACTGCTGGTGCCCGAAGCCCTGGCTCAATTCATCCAGGCGCACCCGGCGATCCGCACCCGTTTTCATCTCGGCGACTGGGAGCAATTGGCGCTGTGGTTGCGCGAGCAGCAGATCGAGTTCCTGGTCGCCGATTCGCGCTACTTCACCGGTGACCCGCAATACCAGGTCCAGCTGCTGCGGCCACGGCGCGGACGCTTTTTTTGTCGCATCGATCACCCTCTGGCCAACCGCCAGAACCTGTCGCTGCGTGCCCTGCTCGACTATGCCGTGGTCGGTACGCGCATCCCGCCGATGATCCGCAAGATCCTCGCCGACGTGCAGGGCGAACCCGATTTCAACCCCAGCGTCGAATGCGCGCAATTCGACGCCATCTGCCGCGTGGTCAGGCGCTCCGACGCGGTGGGCATCGCCACCATGGAAGCCCTCGCCGAACAGGTCGACCAGGGGCTGATTCGGCTGCTGGACTTTGTCGACGTGCCCAGCGACGACCCCGGGTTGCTCCTGCATTACGGCATCGTCAGTCGCGTCGGCTATTCCCTGACGCCGGCGGCGCGGGCGATGGTCGAGGCGATCATGCAGGTCGACGAGCATTTGCTGGTGGCGGTTTCGGGGTAAATCGCATCAGGCACGGCGCGACAACGCCGGCTGCGCCTGCAACGCCCGCGGCTCACCCAAGGCCCGCAGCAGGCAATGCACCGCCTCCTCGCGACTGCGTTCGAAGCGATAGCGCGATTCGATGTACAACGCCAGTTTCAGCTCCACCGGTTCCTCCAGCGGCAACGGCACTTGCTGCAAGCCCAGTGCACTGGCAACCCGGCTCGGCAGACTCATGCCGAACGGCTGGCGATCGGTTATCAGGCGCGCGGCCAGGGTACTTTGCGTACTCATCGCCAGGGTCCGGCGCATACCTTTCAAGCCCAGCCGCAGGTCCACCGGGCTGAGGCCGTCGCGGCGGCTGGACACCTGGATCTGCGGTTGTTGGAGATAGGCCTCGAGGGTGCGCGGCGGATCCTTGAGGGCGGCGCCAAAGGCGAACACATAATGATCGGCGGGCAGCACTTGCTTGTACAGGCCGGCCAGCCCGGCCAGCGGTTGGTCGAGGTCGATCAGGATGTCGAGCTTGCCGCTCGCCAGCTCCTGCAAGGCATCGCGCCGCCGCGGCTGGAAGTACCGCACTTGCCAATCGGCATGGGGCGACTCGAGCAGTGCATCGAGCAGCACCGGTTGCAGGCAATCGAGGCAGCTGATGCGCAGCAGCGGATTGTTTTGCCGCGCCGCGGGGATCATGCGCAAGCCCTCGCGCAAGGACTCCAGGGCGGCGCGCACGAAGTCGGCCAGGCGGTGCGCGACCAGCGTCGGGGTCACGCCCAGGCGGCTCTTGATGAACAGCGGATCGCCACACAACTCACGCAGGCGGCGCAGTGCGTTGCTCATGGCCGGTTGCGACAGGCACATCACCTCGGCGGCACGGGTGACACTGCGCTGCTGATAGATCGCATCGAAGGCGAGCAGCAGGTTCAGGTCGAGCTGGCGTAAATCAAGCATGGTCTTGCTCCGGCAAATCGCTTAACGTCAGGCAGCCTAACCAGTGACTTGATTCAAGCTGTGAGCCCTACATGACAAAAAGCGATCAGCCAATGCAGCCTCAGGCACCGCACCCTCAGGCATTGCCCAATGCCTTCTACGCCCCGACCCTGCTGCCAGCCATCGAAGAACTGCTGGCACGCGGCGTTGCCCGGGAGGCTATCGAAGGCCTGTTCCGGCGCAGCCTGTTCGAGTTGCGCACGCCGTTCATGCGAGTGCCGCTGTTCCTGTCGCGGCGCTTCTGGGCGTTTGCGCTGGAGCAGACCGGCGACCCGCTGATCGGCCTGGCGGCGGGTCGACGCTTCGTGTCCACCGCCACCAACGGCCTGACTTACCTGTTCGACGTCGCGGCGTCCCTGGACAGCGCCTGCCAATATTTCGTGCGGTTCTTTCCGTTTTTCAACGGGCATTTCCAGGCACAGGTGGTACGCGACAAGGACGGCGTCGAGCTGCGCCTGCTCGATGCCGGCAGCGTCAAGGCCAGTGCGGCGACCGCAGACTACATCCTCATCAGCTTGTGCAGCATGCTGCGTCGAAAATTCCTCGCCAGCGGCCTGGCGCGTGACCCGATCCTCGCGGTCAGCCTGGTCGGCGCCTGTCCGGCCAACGCCCAGGACCACGAGCAAGCGTTCCGGGTAGCGGTACGCTGGGGGATGGCACAGTATGCGATTCACCTCGATCCACAGCTGTTCGTCACCGCGCTCACCCCCGGTAACCATGAGCTGGAACAGACCCTCGTGGAATTGCTGGAGCAAACCCGGCGCAACAGTGAGCCGACCCTGCTCGAGCAGGTCAGCGACTACGTGATCGCTGAACTCGCCGTCGCCCACTGGCAGCAGTTCTGCACCCGCCAGCACATGCTCGAACGCACCGCGGCCCGGCGCTTGAAGTCCCTGGGCTGGAGTTTTTCCGAGTTGCTGGACGAGTACCGCCGCTGCCGCGCCGAAGATTTCTTGCAGGAGGCGGACCTGGAACTGGTCGAGATTTCCGACCGGTTGGGCTACAGCGACGTGCAGAGCTTCAACCGGGCGTGCTTGCGGTGGCTGGGGTGTGCGCCTGGGGTCTATCGCGGGCGGCTGGGGTTGTGTCGCAATGACTGAGCGTAACTAGCAAAAGATCAGAAACCCGCTATTACGTTAGTAGCCACTTCATTCATTGCAGATCGTCACAGGTGCGCCCCACGATGCGAAATCCACTGCAGCATTCGAGCGTTCGTTATGGCTTTTTACTGTGCGTTATCACAATGGGGCTGACCGCTTGTACCAGCGACGAGAAGTACAATGCACCTAAAGAAATTACTCGCCCCCCTATCGATGACAGCGAGACTTCGTCTGTGCGAGTCACGACCAGCTGGCTACAACATTCACTGACTCAAGCTGGCTGTCTGCAGCACGCCAGGGCGGCGCTTGCAAAAGCGAGATATTTTGTTGAAGCAGGAGAAAGATCAGTCTACGGGTTGCGTGAAGGCATGACTTTTTCGATTCGCTGCGACTACGAAGGCGTTGCTTTTTTTGCAGTGGCTTACCGCCAAAGGCCAAGTACTCAAACCCAGGATCGGATCTTGAATGAGATCACCCGGCTATTTTAAGGACTGCAAACACACCAGACGACATTTCTCCTGTTTCTCCCTTGCGGGCCCCTGAGAGGGCCACTTTCCGCTGCTATGCTGATAGCACCTGTTTCTGCACTTGAGACGAGCAGCATGGCAGCACAAGGGAAGCCTTCCCCGTTCACGTTCAAGGTCATGGCCGGCTCGGCCGGAGTTTTCCTTGTCGCCTGGGCCGCCATGAAGCTGCTCGACACTCACTTCGACCTGACGTTGCTGGCCGATACCACGGGCTGGCTGCCAGTTTTTTGGGAATGGCTATGGCTGGAAACGCCAATACCGAACTGGTCGCTGCTGATGATTATCGCGATTTTGATCAGCACTCTGTCTGTTGCGATTTACTACGCCCGCATCACTGATGGAGCTTACGGTGAGTTACACGAGTTAGAGCGAAGAATTTACAAAAAGAACAACCCTCAGTTCCCCCAGTTGACAGATGACCAAACGATTCTGATGGAAGCTTTGGCCTATCACGCGAGCTTCAGAAAAATTGCGAACCTGAGCTCGGTTTGCAAACTTGTCTCACTCAGTACGTCGGAAGTTGAAACCGGTCTAAAGCAACTCCAGGTCAAAGGTCTTGTGAGGCAAAAAGTGACACGGGGTACGTTCGGCACCACCACTTTTGAACTGACCCTGGCCGGGAAGGATTACGCGTTGGACCGGCTGGAGCTGACGTGGGAGCGCAGGCTGCGATCTTTTGACTTGCTTTTTAACAGCAAGATCAAAGATCGCAGCCTGCGGCAGCTCCTACAGGGGATGGGGTGGCTGTCAGGCCCCCACCGCCGCCGTGTTGCGTTTTTGTAAAGCGCGCACCACCGACGTTCGCCCACGGGAACGCTATAGTTAATGACCTTGGGGAAACGCGCGAAAACCGATGCCGCAGGTGCTGCCATGAACACAACCGTACCCACGCTGTTACTTGCCCTGTGCCTGGCTGCCAGCAGCGCCCAGGCGGATGACAGTGCGATGCAAACCGAAGAATCCAGCAGTGAATTCAACTACTACGGCGCCGACCAGCCCTTTGCCCATCCGGCGCCTCCAACCCTGAGCACGGTGCCGCCGGGATCGTACATCCCGACATCGCCCCAGACCTTCACCCCGGTGTCGAGCGAGCACGTATTCTCCGATTCCCGATTGCCAACGGTCGCCGATACCACCGTGCGCGTGTTCATTCGCACCTACGACGCCGTACACGGCGTCTACGTGAACCAGGAGGTCCTCGACCCGACCTGCATGCTCGCCTGCCTCAGCAACCCGAGCCCGGCCTTGTAACAACTTGCAGCTTGAGGCTGCAAACTGACAGCTGCTCCTCTACCACTGACGCTTGTCCGGCCGCGCCAGGCCAAGCTTCTCGATCCGGTAGCGCAGCATGTCGCGGCTCAGGCCCAAAAGCCGCGCGGACTTGGTGACGTTCCAGTCGGTCTTGTCGAGCATCTTGCGCACCATGTCGCGCTCCACTTCCGGCAGGTTCATCGATTCGTTGCCGTTATAGGCCGCGCGCGGTTCGCTCGGTGGCAGCTCATGGGTAAACATCGCCGGCTCGTCCACCAGGCTCAGGCAGACGTTCAACTGGTGGGCGGCAATGGTGTCGTGTTGCGCCAGCAAGACGGTCTGCTCGAGCATGTTGCGCAGTTCGCGCACGTTGCCCGGCCAGGTGTAGTTGAGCAGCAGTTCCTCGGCCTGCTCGCTGAACCGCAGGTGCGGCTTGCCGTAGCGTTTGCCATGGGTCGCCAGGAAGTGCCGGGCCAGCAGCAGGATATCTTCGCCACGGGCATACAGGCGCGGCACCTTGATCGAAATGATGCGCAGGCGGAAGAACAGGTCGCGGCGGAACTTGCCCTGCTGGACCATTTGCTCGAGGTTGCAGTTGGTGGCGCTGATCACCCGCAGGTCGACCTTGCGCTCTTTCACCGAACCGACCCGGCGGATGGTCCGGTCTTCCAGCAGCTTCAGCAGCTTGGCTTGGAGAATCAGGTCCATTTCGCCGATTTCATCGAGAAACAGGGTGCCGCCGTCGGCCGCTTCCACCAGCCCCAGGCGACGGTCCTTGGCATCGGTGAAGGCGCCCTTCTCGTGGCCGAACAGCTCCGACTCCACCAGGTTGGAAGGAATCGAGGCGCAGTTGAACTCGATGAACGGGCCTTTGCTGCGCGGACCGTCGAAATGCAGCGCCCGCGCCACCAGTTCCTTGCCGGTACCGGTCTCGCCTTCCACCAGCACCGGCGGCAAATCGGTGTTGGCCATGCGTCGCTCAGCGTCGAGCAACTGGGCGATGGTGCCCTTGAGGTAGACCATCGGTGCCGATTCGCCGATCAATGCCTGCACCCCTGATTTCTGCGCCTCGCGCTCCTGGTAGAACGACAGTGTGCGCTCCATCCGGTCGGTGGCCAGGGCCTTGTCCAGCAGCAGCTTGAGCTCCGGCAGCGCCACCGGTTTGGTCACGTAGTGAAACGCGCCCTCTTTCATCGCCACCACGGCGTCTTCGACGTTGCCGTAGCCGGTCATCATGATCACTTTCAGATCCGGCGCGCTGATGCGCAGCTTCTGGATCAGGTCGTGACCACTCATGCCCGGCAACGAGTTGTCGGTCAGCACCACATCCGGAAGAAAGGTGCTCAACTGCGACAGCGCGTCTTCGGCCGAGTGGCAGACGGTCACTTCGAAGTCCTTGCGCTCCAGGTAAGTCTGGATATTCTCCGCGAGCAGCTCATCATCCTCGACCAGCAGTATGCTGTGCTCCATATTCCCCTCCCGTTGCCACTTTGAAATTGAGACAGACGCGGGTTCCTTCCTGCTCTTGGCTGGTCAGTTCGACCGAGCCTTCGAAGCGCTCCATTATTCTTTTGACCAGGGCCAGGCCCACGCCCAACCCTCCCTGTTTGGTGGTGAAGAACGGCTTGAAGACCATTTGCTGTTGCTGCTTGGTCATGCCCTTGCCGGTGTCGTTGAGGACCATGCACACCTGATCGGGGGCCGGTGTTTCAATGTCGATACTCAGTACGCCGCCCTTGGGCATGGCTTCCAGCGCGTTGGCGAACAGACTATTGAGAATCTGTGTGAGCAACACCTGTTGGCTGACGACCGGTGGCACCGTCCTCGGCGTGAAGCGCACCTCGACGTTCGAGCGCTGGATCTGTGGGGCGAAGGCGCTCAAGGTGTCGTCGATGGCCAGCACCAGGTCGACGCTTTCCTGATCGTCGTTGACCGGGCGCAAGGACACCAGCAACTCACGGACCCAGCGCGACATGCGATCGACCTGGCCGATGATGTCGCCGATGTTCTTCTGCGCGGGCTGGCTGGCGATTTCCTGGGCCATTTCGGCGCTGGAACGAATATTGGCCAGCGGATTGCGCAGGCTGTGGGCGACCGCCGAGGACATTTCCCCCAGGGCGACGAAGGTTTCGTTGGCGACCAGCTGTTTCTGCTGGCTATGCAACAGCAGGGCCGCACGGCGCACGATCCAGAACAACCCCAGGTAGATCACCGCGCCGCCGAGCAATGTGGTCAGCCAGATCGCCTTGAACCCGCGCTGGATGCGCGCTATCAGGTCCGCCGGTTCCTTGTAGATCTCGACCATGGCGACCACTTTGCTTTTGTCGGCGTTGAACATTGGAATGTAGTTCTCGACGAACAGGTACTGGGGGTCATGCAGCAAGCGTTGCTCAGGACGCTCCTCGTCGATCTCGTGGTAGCTGGTGGACACCGCTTCCTTCATTTCGAAGGACTCGTCCAGTTCCTCGTCATTGTCGATGCGCACACCGACCAGCTCGGGGTTGGTCGACCAGACCACGGTACGATCCATGGCGTACACCGTGGCCAGCAGAAGGTCTGGCAGGTGTTCGACATGATCAAGAAACTCGATGCGCGAAGCGGTACGGGCGCCCGAGTCGACGTCCGGATAGGCGGCGTCAGCGCGCGGGTCGAGCATTTCGCCCATGGTGCGGTTCGGCGAAATCGCGGCATGGCGAATTTCGGCGGCGCCCATGGCTTGCACGAATTGCGCGGTCAGCATGGAGTCGCGCTCGATACTCTCCTCGACCACGAAACGCGTGGAAATGTAGCCCAGGCCCAATGCCACGCCGGCAATGATGAAAAAACTCGCCACGGAAAACCAGCGCACCAGATTGAACGGCGGCCGCCAATCCTTGGCCTCTGCTGCCGGCGTATCCGGCGTTGATTGCAGTATCTGCATGGGATGTCCTGGTAGCTTGAGACAAGCGTTTTCAGCCGCATTCCCGATCAGTGTAGGTGGCATTGACCGTCACAGACTGCCCGATAAAGCTATTTCGCCACTATTGCACCCGCGCCATGTCGGGCGCGGCGACGGCGTGCTGGTGCTGCGGTTCCTCGGCGTCGATGACCAGAGGTGTGAGCAACGGCTGCTGGCGCTCGGTTTCTTCCTGCAGGAACTCGATGATCGACTGCGCCGAGTGCTCATCCATGCGCAGGTTGGGCATCGGGATCTTGTCGAAGCGCTCGAACAGCTCCATGGCAATCGGGTCTTTTTCGGCCAGCATGCGGTCGGGCTCGCGGATCCAGCGGCTCAGCCAGGCCGGATCGCGCTGGCGGGTCACGCCGACCAAGTCCGGGCCGATGCTGCGCATGCCGATGCCCTGCCCGTCCAACGGGCCGAGGCTGTGGCACGACGCGCAACGGGTGCGGAACAATTCTTCGCCGTTGCTCGGCGGACGAATCTCGGGCGCATTGGCGTAGCTTTCGCCCATGCTCGGTTGTTTCCAGTTATGCAAGGTATTGGCCAATTGGTCGGCCAGGATCCACGGGTTCTCGAAGGGCGAGGCTTTCATCCACCTACCGGTTTGCTGGTTGCCGACGATCAGGCTCAGGTTGTGGTCCTTGCTGCGGCCGTTGTCGACGCCTTCGATGAACAGCCCGAGTTTTTGCCGCAACTCGGTGACGTCGCCGAACTCGCCGGTGAGGAACTGCCAGCCCGGCCCGATCTGGAAGCGTTGCGCATAGGCCTTGAGTACCTCGGGGGTGTCGCTCAAGGGATCGATGCTGATGGAGTAGAAGAAGATGTCCTTGCCGACCCGGTCACCGAGCAGTTTCTGCACCTGGCGCAGCCGCGCGGTTTCCAGCGGACAGGAGTCGCTGCACGAGGTGAAGATGAAATTGATCACCACCACCTTGCCCTTGATCAGGTCATCGAAAAAATGCACCTGCCGACCGTCCTGGTCGGTCAGCAGGGTGTTGGGGAAATAGTCGCTACCCCACGGCGTGGTGGATTCGCCGGCTACCGGAACGGGTGTCGACGGTGTCTGGCTGGCGACCAGCAGCTGGCTGGCCAGCAGGCCCGTCACCAATATCAGCACCAGGTGCATGCCCAGGGCTTGCGTACGTGCGGTATCCATCACCAGCCGCCTCTAACGTATGAAGGGGGTGATGGGGCTAGTGCAAAGAGCTGGCCAAAGTTGTAACTGCTTTATACAAAGTCATTAATATTCTATAAAACAATGGCTTATCGACATCATTTTGCCACGATGGGAATAGCGATTGGGGAATGGCACCCGCTAGCGGGGAAAGTTCACACCCATTTTCAGGGGACGCGTTTGAACGTCAGGCTGACGCGGGTGCCCTCGCCCTCGCGGCTGTCCAGGGCCACCGTCCCGCCAAATCGTTCCATGATGCGCTTGACCAGCACCAGCCCGACACCGAGCCCGCCCTGCTTGGTAGTGAAAAACGGGCGGAACGCCATGCGCCGCTGCTCCTCGGTCATGCCTTTGCCGGTATCGCTCACCACCACGCGAACATTCTGGGCATCGATGGGCGCCATGGCGATGGTCAGGGTTCCGCCTTCGTCCATGGCCTCCAGGGCATTGGCCAGCAAACTGTTGAGGATCTGCGTCAGCTGCACCTGCTGGCTCAGCACCATCGGCGTGCCTATGGGTTCGAACAGCACATTGACCCGGGCCTTGACGATCTGTTGCTCGAACGCAGCGAGGCTGTCGTACAGCGCCGCCACCAGATTGACCGGCTCGACGTCGTCATTGAGTGGCCGCAGGGACTGCAGCAACTCCCGCACCCACTTCGACATGCGATCGACCTGGCCGATGATGTCGTTGATGTTCTTGTGCGCCGGGCCACTCTCGAACTCCAGTGCCAGCTCGGCGCTCGAGCGAATGGTCGCCAGGGGATTGCGCAGGCTGTGGGCAACGGCCGACGACATCTCGCCCAGGGCGACGAAGGTTTCGTTGGTGATCAGCTGCTTCTGTTGCGTCGCCAGCAGGTTCGCCGCCCGCCGCACGATCCAGTACAGCCCCAGGTAGATCAGGCCGCCGCCCAGGGCCGTGGCCAGCCATATCAGCACCAGGCCGCGCTCCATGCGGTTGATCAGGTCCTTGGGTTCCTTGTAGATCTCGACCATCGCCGTGACGTTCTTGCCTTCGGCATCGAACAGCGGAATGTAGTTTTCGATGAAGATGTATTCCGGCGGCGTGATGAACTTCTGTTCCATGCGAGCCTGGTCGACATCGTGATAACTGGTCGACACGGGGGTCTTCGAGGCGAAGGCCTGGTCGAGGTCTTCGTCGGCGTGAATCGTGGTGCCCATCAGGGCCGGATTGGTCGACCAGATGATCATGCGGTCGGGGGCATAGATGTTGGCCAGGATCACATCCGGCAAATGTTCGATGTGGTCGAGGAATTCGCCCCGGGCGTTGGCCCGGGCCAGCGGGTCGACGTCGGAAAAGTCCCGGTCCTTGCGCGGGTCGAGCAGCTCGCCCATGGTCCGCACATTGGGAATCGACACATGGCGCACCTCGGCCGAGGCAATCGCCTGGATGAATTGCGAAGTCAGCAGGGCATCGCGCTGCACGCTTTCGGTAATCACGAATTTGGTCGACACCGAGCCCAGCGCCACCGCCACCGTGCCGATCACCGCCATGCTGATGAGCGAAAACCAGCGCAGCAGATTGAACGGCTGTTTGCGTGAGCTCAAGCGAATCTCGCCCTGGTCGGACGCCAGTGTCTTTGCAAGCATGGTCATGGACAGTGTTCCCGCAAAACCCCTATAGGTTTATAGCGCACTACTCGCCGTTTGCCCGTTCCCGGGTCCTGCCCTCCCCTATTCCCCACTACCCCGCTGCCCCGATCTACCCCCAATGCTGGGGAAAGAGGCCCGCCCGGGCATTTGCCGTTCCATCCGCGAGCGCGTCGCAAACGCCTGTGTACCGGGCCTCGCACCGACATTTTCGACGGTTGGCATGGGAGTTGCCGAAGACCTCCCAACTGACCCATATCCAAGGGGCAGGTACTCTGATAGAGGGAATACTCATGCACCCTTTACTGTCCAAAAGCGCGATCGCCCTGATCGTGAGTGCGCTGGCCCAAGGTTCTGCCCAGGCCGCGTTGTTTGCTGTAGATCCTGGCCCTTACCTGCCAGCCACCGGTGGCTTCGCGTCCTGGTATCAGGACACGCATGGCCGAACCCTCGACTTATGCCTGTCCAAGGCTGTCAGTTCCAGGGTTCCCAGCGCGCCCGGCGCGCCCTCCTACATGTGCGTTTTGAATCCGGCTCCCGGGGTGTTCGATGACACGCAACCGATCGTTTTTCCGGGCAACTTTCCCGATGAAACGTTCTGGTTCACGGGCGACGGCGCAATCGTCGACGCAGCCAGGGGCATCGACCTGACCTATGTCAGTGCCGTGGAAGCCGCCTTCGCCGCTGAAGATCCGGTAGAGGGCGACCAAGTCAGTTTTGGCCGTATCCGCATCCGGGTCGACGTGCCAACCGCCGGCGTCTACACCATCACCCACCCCTACGGCGTCGACATATTTGACGTGCCCGCAGGTGGTGGCCGCGCGATCAACATGACCCGGGACATCGGCATCGGTTCGCCGAAAACCTACGACGGCGCGCTCAGAAGCGACATCGGTCCCTTCCTGCGCAGCGTCAACGGCCCCTACACCGAGACCAACCCGGTCACTGGCCAAGCCGAGCAATTCGTGGGTGATCCGAACCTGTCGGAAGCCTTCACCGGCAGCCCGTTCAACACCAATTACATCCGCATCGAAGGACCTAACGGACTGGACTTGCGCACCACGGTGATGGCCATCTCCGGCAAGTTATCGACGGTGGTGCGGCCGACCCCGATGATCACCGAGCGCAGCACCTACTCGCGCAAGGCCGGGGAAAGCGCACCGGTGGCCCAGCAGGACGTATTCGTCATGGCCCCGCCACCGCCGGCCACCGTGACCTTGGACAGCAACAGCCCGGTGCTGAACATGACCGAGGCCGACACCACCGGCCACTGGTACGCGCAATCCTCCACCAATCCGTCATTGCCAAGCACCTTGCAGGTGACCGCCGACAACCACCTGGCCATCCCCAGCAGCACGCCGACCACCTTGTCCATGCCCTTGACCGACCTGGTGGTGATCTCCCGTGCCGAGTACAGCCTGGGCTCCGGGCAAATCACGGTGGTGGCCTCCACCAGCGATGAAACATCGCCACCGGTCCTCACCGTCACCTCCGGCACCGGGGCCGCCATCGGCGCGCTCAGTGGCGACGGCGCGGTGAAATCCCTGTCGACCGGCATCTCGCCGATTCCGCCGGCCAAGGTTCGGGTGACGTCGTCCAATGGTGGCAGCGACACCGAAGAAGTGGTCATCGTGCAATGAACGCTCTCATGCCCAGATCCGCATCAGGAGGCATCATGAACAAGTGGCCACGCTTCGCGCTCAACGCGCTCGGGCTGACTCTCTCTCTGTCCGGCAGTGCATTCGCGCAACTCGCTGCCGTCGACCCCGGCCCCTACACCTTTGCCACGGGGAAATTCCCCATGTGGTATCAGGACAACGATTCGCTGTCGCTGGAACTGTGCCAGTCGCGGGCGACGAGTTCGCGATCACCTGGCGCTCCCGGCGCGCCTGCCTACATGTGCATCCTGAATCCGGAACCCGGAGTTTATGACGACACCCTGCCGATGGTGTTCCCGGATAACTGGCCACCGGAAACATTCTGGTTCCTCGCCGAAACCACCATCAACGATGTCGGTGGCTATGGCGTGGATGCCTACGTGGCCGGGATTGAAGCGGCATTCGCGTCCGAGAACCCTGTCGATGGCGATCAGGCCAGTTTCGCGCGGATTCGTCTGCGGATAAACGTACCAGTGGCCGGCGTCTACACCATCACCCACCCATACGGCGTGGAAACGGTCAACGTCACCACACCGGGGCGTCGGGCGATCAACATCACCCGTGACATCGGCATCGGCGCACCGGGTAACTTCGCCGGCGCTCTCACTGGCGAGGTCGGGCCATTCCTGCGCAGCGTCAACGGCCCCTATACCGAAGTGAACCCGGACACTGGCGCCATCGAGACCTTCGTCGGCGACCCGAATCTCACCGAAGCGGTAACGGGCAGCCCCAACAACACCAACTTCCTGCGTGTCCAGGGTCCGCCCGGCACCATCGAAACCAACCTCTTCACCGTATCCGGCAAGGTCCTCGACAGCCGTGCGCAAACCCCGGCGGAAATCAGCCGCGCCACTTACCGCCGCACGTCTACAGGTCCGGGCACCAGCAGTACCCGGGTAGAAGTGTTCGGCAAATCGGCCAACGGATCGAGCCTGTGCTTCCGTGAAACCGTGGCCCTGGTTCCCGGCCCACCACAGACGCCGTGCCTGACCAGCATGCTCGGCGACAACACCGGTCTGTTCTTCGGCCATCGCCTGACGGGTACCACCGTGCCTCCGGTGGTGGTGCTCACTGCTACCGATCCGAGTGGCACCACCCGGCCGACGGCAGTATCGAGCAAAGTCTCCGACGTGGTGAAAGTCCAGACCGCGCGCTACAGCTGGGACAATCGCAGCCTGCTGATCGAAGCCACCTCGTCTGACGAAGTGGTGGTGCCAGACATGGTTGCCCAGGGCTACGGACGGCTGACCAAGTCCGGCACCCTGCAACGCCTGACCGTCGCCGACCTGTCCCAGCCACCGGCCACCGTGACCATCAAATCGGCTTCGGGCGGTAACGATACCGAGCCCGTGGTGGTCGTCGGTACGGCACCGGATACCGGTGAGAACCAGGCACCGGTTGGCGTTGCCGACAGCGGTAGCACCACCTTCGGCGTACCGATCACCCTCAACGTGCTGACCAACGACGACGACCCGGACGGCGACACCCCACTCACCATCACGGCATTGACTCAACCGGCCGCCGAGCAGGGCACCGTGGCGTTGAGCGGCACCACAGCGGTCGTCTACACCCCGCCAGCGGTGGTCAATGCTCCACTGACCACGACCTTCACCTACAAGGCGCAAGACGCCAAAGGCCTGGCCGCGACCGCTGCGACGACCGTGACCATCACCGTGGCGCCTAACCAGCCTCCGGTGGCTGTCGCCGACGCCATTGCGACCCTGGGTGTGTCGATCCCGATCAACGTGCTGGCCAACGACACCGATCCGGAAGGCAACGTGCCGCTCGCCATCGCCAGCTTCACCCAACCACCGGCCACTCGCGGCTCGGTGACCAGCAACGGCACCGTCCTGACCTACAACCCTCCGGCCACGGTCACCACGGCGTTCACCACGACCTTCACCTACTTCGCCCGGGACAGCTTCGGCGCCCAGTCGACGACACCGGCCACGGTCACGGTGCAAGTCTCGCCACGGCCAGCCGCGGAAACCTTCGCAGTCACGGCAGCCACGGTGACGGCCCGTTCCAACAACCGCTTCAACTGGGACTTCTCGGGGACTTCATCGGTGACCACCGGCAACACCATCACCGTCCAGGTGACCACGCCGACCGGGCTGGTGACCCTGGGTAGCACCACGGTGCCACTGACCGGTCGCTGGAGGTTGACCGTCAGCAACTCGACCACGGTGATTCCGTCGGCGAACCCGACAGCCACCATCACCTCGTCCCAAGGCACTGTGCGCACGGTGCAGGTGATCTCGAACTGAGCCCTCGCCCCATCGGCCAGAGTGGTTGATGGGGCAAGCCTCTAACCAAAGGACAACGCCATGAAAACGCCGACCGCCGCCCTGCTCTGCCTGCTTCTGCTCTGCAGCAGCGCGGGCGTGCGTGCCGACGACTTGATGGAGAACGACGACCTGGCGCCCGGCGCCGACCTCGGCGAGCTGCCACCCCCGGTCGGCCAGCAAGCCCTGATCGACCAGAACGGCCAGGCCAACGTCGCGCTGTTGCAACAGAACGGCCAGTCGCTGCTCGGCCAGATCGTGCAGTCGGGCAGCAATCAGGAAGCCTACATCCTGCAGCAAGGCAGCGACCTGATGGCATTGATCAACCAGCAAGGTTCCGGCAACGCCGCGTCCATTACCCAAACCGGCAGCCACAACCGCGCGCAGATATCCCAGAACGGCAACAACAACGACGCCAGCATTGTCCAGGCCGGCACGGGTCAGCAAAGCGCTGTGACCCAGGCAGGAAATGGAATGAGCGTATCGGTCACCCAGTATCGCTAAAGCACTGCACCACCTGGAGGTTTCATCATGTTCAAATTGACGCCCCTCACCGCCGCCATCCTGGTCATCGTCAGTGCTCAAGCATTGGCCGACGACAGCGTGTCGACCCAAAACCAGTTCGGTGACACCAACATCGCCGATGTGAAGCAGATTTCGGCACCGTTCAGCACCGCCACCCAGAACCAGTCGGGTGCGGGCAACGATGCGGCCGCCGTGCAGGACACCGCCACCAGCACCATCGAGCAAAACCAGTCCGGCAACTACAACGCCGGCTACGCCGAGCAACTGTTCGAGAACAACAGCACCATCATCCAGAACCAGGCCGGTGACACCAACATCAGCCATGCCAGCCAGTCGATCGGATTCGGCGGTGGCCAGATCCTGCAGCAACAGGAAGGCACCGGAAACTTCTCGTTCATCTACCAGGACAGCCAGGAAAACTCTTCCGGCAAAACCTACCAGTATGGCGACAGCAACGAAGCCAACATCGAACAGATCCAGCTGGGCACGGCCAACAACGCGGTGATCATCCAGTACGGCACCGCCAACTACGCCACCGCCGAACAGATAAACCACATGAGTGGCCAGATCGACATCAATCAGTCCGGCGGCACCAACTATGCCTACGGTGACCAACGCTACGGCGACGGCGGCAACCTGACCATCAACCAGTACGGCGACGGTAACGGCAGCGAAGTCTGGCAGGACACCCAGGTCGCCAGCAGAACCACCATCGACCAGAACGGCCAGACCAACGAAACCATCGTCGACCAGAGCTTCGGCGACCACAACGTGGCCCAAGTGATCCAGGTCGGCGACCTCAACGCCATCTATGCCGACCAGTTCGAGTCCCTGGGCTCGACCGTGACGCTCAATCAACAGGGCGTCGGCAACATCCACTTCACCTACCAGACCGGCACCGACCAAGTGCTCTACGCCACTTCCACGGGCAACGACAACAAGGTCTACGCCAGCAACTGGAAAGGCCCGGTCACGCAAATGGGCGGCCAGTTCGGCAGCAACCAGCGCGCCACCGTCAACCAGAACGGCAACGGCAACGTCGCCAATTTCACCCAGAAAAACACCGGCCACATCATGACTACCAACCAGGCCGGGACCGGCAACAAGACCACGGTCAGCCAGGCCGATACCTACAACGAGCTGTACTTCGACCAGAACGGCACCGACAACATCCTCATCGCCGACCAGCGCGGCACCAACAACCTGACCCAGGGCAGCAGCACCGGCACCAACAACACCACCAACATCGACCAGGAAGGCACCGGCAACCAGGCGTTCACCACACAGCTGTATGGCGAAGACAACATGATCACCATCAAGCAGGCGGACACCATGAACGTGGCGTATGTGACCCAGGGGGGGACTGGCAACATCACCAGCGTGAATCAGAGTGGGATGACACAGACGGCGAATGTGCAGCAGTTTGGTACGGCTAACAGTGCGACTGTGATGCAGAAGTAATTGCATGGGGTGAAAGAGCCGCGGCCCTTGAGGGAGGGTCGCGGTTTTTTTACGCCTGCAGATATGCGCTCAAACCTTCAATTTTGGGACGACACAACCCTGTAGGAGCAAGCTTGCTCGCGAGGAGGTCAACGATGACGCGGGGAACCTGACACCCCGCGGTGCTCTCAGGTTTTTCGCGAGCAATCGAGCGTCGACCGGCTGCTCCTACACAAGGCGGCCTACGAGCCGACCTGATCGTGAGCCATACGCATTTCCCCTGGAGCTGCCGTAGATCCATGTGGAAGTGAGCGTGTGCTCAGCCCTGCGGATCGAGGTTATCCAGCGCCTGGTTTACCGCCAGGTCCGCAAGCATGATCACCTGTTGGATACCCAGCAGCATGCTGCGCTGGGGGTCGTCCACGAATGTCGCGAAATCGGTGGCCATGATGCTGGCGGATTTCAGGGATTCGCAGGCGTGGGCCAGCAGGTCTTCGGTGCTGATGTCTGGGGCGATGAGGAACATTGAGCTGGGGTTGTGGGGTGTGGTGGTTTTCAGGAGGGCGGGTTTTAGATGGAGGTTGGAAGGAGGATTTTCGGATTCTGATTCGGGGGGATTGGGGCTGGGCTTGGGCATGGTGAAACTCCTTGGTCAGTGGAGACGCCACACATCGCTGCTAAACGGAATGGGTGGCGACTGTACGCGGGTTAGCAGACCAGGGATCAAGGAACCCGGCGCACCGAAGTGCCCCACGCACAGCCACCATAGAGGGGTGACACTGGCGCGCCTTGAAATTGACCGAGCTGCTAAACCCGACCGCTGAAAATGCAGCGGCGCGGCAACAGTAGAGCCAGGGGAGCAAGGCACACAAGCCGGCGGATTCTGGCGTAGTTGTAGGCAACGGCGCAAGGCAATGTAGCCTCGTATTTTTCCTACAGATATTGCCTGGATCGGGTACAGACGTGGGAGATTGGTCGACTATCAGGCCGTCTTCGCTGGCAAGCCAGCTCCTACAAAAACGTGCCTCTACCGTGGTTTCGAGCGCGACATATACCTTGTAGGAGCCGGCTTGCCGGCGAAGGCGGCCTTGAGTCTGGTGCTGCTCTATCGGGCCGCTTCGCTGGCAAGCCAGCTCCTACGAAAATGTGCCTCTACCATGGTTTCGTGCGCGACATATACCTTGTAGGAGCCGGCTTGCCGGCGAAGGCGGCCTTGAGTCTGGTGCTGCTCTATCGGGCCTCTTCGCTGGCAAGCCAGCTCCTGCAAAAACGTGCCTCTACCATGGTTTCGTGCGCGACATATACCGTGTAGGAGCCGGCTTGCCGGCGAAGGCGGCCTTGAGTCTGGTGCGAGTCTTTCGGGCCTCTTCGCTGGCAAGCCAGCTCCTACAAAAACGTGCCTCTACCCTGGTTTCGAGCGCGACATATACCTTGCCGGCGAAGGCGGCCTTGAGTCTGGTGCGAGTCTTTCGGGCCTCTTCGCTGGCAAGCCAGCTCCTACAAAAACGTGCCTCTACCG
The DNA here is from genome assembly GCF_046042685.1 of Pseudomonas sp. PLMAX. Taxonomy (NCBI): domain Bacteria; kingdom Pseudomonadati; phylum Pseudomonadota; class Gammaproteobacteria; order Pseudomonadales; family Pseudomonadaceae; genus Pseudomonas; species Pseudomonas sp. PLMAX. The sequence continues at coordinate 4,733,096 of NZ_CP064949.1, forward strand.
TGGTTTCGTGCGCGATATATACCTTGTAGGAGCCGGCTTGCCGGCGAAGGCGGCCTTTAGCCTGGTGCTGCTCTATCGGGCCTCTTCGCTGGCAAGCCAGCTCCTACAAAAATGTGCCTCTGCCGTGGTTTCGTGCGCGACATATACCTAGTAGGAGCCGGCTTGCCGGCGAAGGCGGCCTTGAGTCTGGCGCGAGTCTTTCGGGCCTCTTCGCTGGCAAGCCAGCTCCTACAGGGGAATGCGTTCGCTTGGGATCAGGAATGGATATGTACTCGGTCAATAAATAATAGGTCGGCTGTCAGGACGCCATCGTCGGAACGCCGCCCGCAGCAAGCCGGCTCCTACAGTAGATCGGGGACAGCCGCGGACGATTGGTCGGCTATAAGGCCGCCTTCGCGAGCAAGCCCGCTCCCACAGTTGGGATCGGGTACCGCCGCGAGAGACGGGTCGGCTGTAACGCCGTCATCGCTGCGATGCGGCGACCGGACAAGCCAGCTCCTGCAAGGCCGCCCTCGGTTCACTCGTCCTCTCCCTCACCTTCAGGTACAACACGATTCTGCGTCAGGTAGCGATCCAGCGTCTCGTTCTGCGCAGGTTGGGAATTATCCCCCGCCACCTGCCACAAATGCCGCTCGATCCCCTGCGCCAGCATATGCCCCACCGCCGCCTCGATCGCCGACAACACGCACAACTGCGCCGGTTCGTTGGTGGTGTAGCCCACCTCGGCCTCGAGCAGTTTCTTGAACTCGATGAACTTGAATACCCCGGCACTGCGGGCCACGGAGTAGATGGTCTTGCTGGTCATGACGTTGGACAGCACCTGGCCGCTGCGCACGTCCACCGCCCGCAGGTTCACCGTGACCTGGTCGACGCGATACTCCCGAGCAATGTCGATGCCCAGGTAGCGCGCCCCTTCCCCGCCGCTGCGTACGTTGGTGTCGTAGGCGATGATCCCGCCTTCGAGCATCATGTTCGCCGCTTGCAGCGGTGGCAGTTCCGCCTGGATGTTCACCGGGGTGTTGGGTTTCTTTTGCGAGGCGCGGATGATCTTGCGTTCGGTCAACAGGTTCTGCAGCCCTTCACGCTCGAGCACCACGAACCAGCCGCTGGCCTGCAAGGCGTCCATCAGCATGCTCGCCGCGCCCTGGGTGACGCTGGTGGAGAACGAGCTGGCCGGGGTTGGCTTGTATTGCCCGGTCTGGTCGCGGAAGCCGTAGACCACCGCCATCAAGCGGCCCTTGGGTCGTGGCATGTTGATCAAGTCATAATAAGTCGAGGCCCTTGGGGTCAGGGTCGGGGTTTGCGAGTCCTGTTCGGCCGGCATCGGCTCGCGCAGACTGCACCCCTGTAATGCCGCCAACATCAGCCCCAGCGCAATTATTTTTTTCATGTCCTTAACTCCCCATAAACCCGCATCCCCTCAAGGGGCCAGGCCATTCACCTGGATTTCCGAAACTTCGCCCGTGGCCCGGTCGGTGACGTTGATCGTCAGCGCACCGGAGTCGTCGACCACGTCGACGATGAAGGCGTCCGTGGACAGGCTCCCCGTGTTGCCGGTGGAGATGTTGTCCAGCAGTTGCCCGAGCAAACGCGATTGCAACTGGGCGCTGAAGCGCTCCAGGGCCGAGGTCCCGGCCACCGAGGTGCGATCCTTCAAGTCGGGATCGTCGTAGTCGTTCTGCGCCTGGGCGTTGTTGAGCAGCCAGGTGCCGTTCAACGGGTTGCCGCCGAACGATGGGTTGACGGGCGTGTAGACCAGTTCCGTGCCCTGGGCCAGGGCGCAGGCGCCCAGGCCGAGCAAGCATCCACCGGCGCGCTGCAAAAACGTTTTCGCTTTCATAGTTCGTCCCTCTCAAGGTCCGTGGTGTCCTGCAACAAGGCTTCCAGCTTGCGCTGGACAATCTGCCCGCGTACCCAGTCGGCGGCGGCATAGGCCTCGTCCTTGAGCTCCACGGTGTTCGGCGGCAGGAAGCGCCGGTAAACCAGTCGTTGTTGAAATTCCACGGTCACCAGGCTGCCCCAGCGAGCCGAAGGTCGTTCGCGTACCACCAGGTTGAAATCCATCGGACTGGTGGCGCGCAGGCGTTCACTGAACGAGTAGTAAAATTCGTGGCCGATGTGCGAGATCGTGTCGTCGACGATAAAGCCGAGCATTTCGTCCTCTTCACCGGCCCAGGTCACAGAGGTGCTCAACACCAGGATCAAGGCCAGGCAGAAGCGCTTCATGGCTGCACCGCCTGGGACGCTGCGGACTGGCCTTTGGCCGGGCCCGAGGCGCCGTCGAGGAAGGCTTTCTCGGCCACGAACTGCCAGTCCTTGTAGCTGGCCATGCCGTTGAAGTCCGACCACTGGCTGGGAAAATCCGCCTGCTTCAGGGGCTTGTCCGTGGACGGGCTGCTGATGCCGGTAATGCGTCCGTCGAAGCCGCGCATCAGGAACCATTCGCCGCCGCCAATCGGGTCCGGGTATAGCTGGCGGATATGGTGCTTGGCGCCGGGAAAACGCTCGTCCTGCACCAGGTCGGCGAGTTCCCTGGGGTACTGGGCCAGGCCTGGCGAGCTGCGGTAATAGCTGCGCAGTGCCTGGGCGTACTGGGTGCCAACCCACAGCAACTGGCGTTCGCGGTCGCGGCGCGAGGCGGTGGACCACAGCTCGCCGGCACTGGCCAGGCCCATGCCCATCACCATGATCAGGAACAGCACACCCAGGTAGGTGAAGCCGTCTTGCCCCGCAGGCTTACCACTCGGAATAAAGGCTGCCATCACGGGCCCTCCCTGTGGCACCACTCTTGATATCGGCGACACCGCCGGCCACGCCATCAGGCGGTGCAACCATGACCCAGGCGTCCTTGCGTTCGGTGATCGGGTCCATCGGCGGATTGCGCAGGTAACGCTGTTCAACCAGCTGTTCGAGGGAGTCGGGATAACGTCCGGTGTCACCGTAGTAGTGATCCAGGGCTTCGCGCATCGCCGACAGGCTCTGGCGCAGGGTGGTCTCCCTGGAGGCCTCCAGGCTGTTGAAATAGCGTGGCAAGGCGATGGTCATCAGGGTCGCGATGATTGCCATGACCACCATCAGTTCCAGCAGGGTAAAACCCTTTTCCCGACGCATATGCTCACCACTCCCGGTAGGCGATGCCGTTGAGCCCTTTGCCGCGGGCCTTGGAGTAAACGTCAAAGACGTCCTCGCCCTCCCGCGGGTTCTGAGCCGTACTGTCGTAGGAGCGCACGCCCCAGCCACCTTCGTCGTCGCGCTTGACCGGTGCCAGCGGGTCATGGGGCACGCGCCGCAGGAAGTAGAACTTGGCGCCCTTGGCGCTGCGCACATCGCGCACGCCTTCCACCAGCACCTGCAGGTTCGGCGGGTAGCCGCTGCTGTTGAGCGACTTCTCGATGTAACCGGCGTCGAACGCGCGCTTGTAGGCGTCGATGGCATCGCGGATCTGGTACAGCGCGGTGCGCAGTTCCTGCTCTTTGCCCCGGCGCACCACGGTTTCGGTCAGCGGTGCGGCCATGCCGGCCAGCAGGCCGATCAACGACAGCGTCACCACGACTTCGATCAGGGTAAAACCGCGTTGCGAGGCGTTCATGATCAAGGCTTCCCGACGGTAACGGTGGTCGCGATCGGGGCGCTCATGCCATTGGTCCGAACCTCTTCGACTTCGACCTTCGAACGATCCGGCGCCTGGATGTGCATGCTGGTTTCGGTGCCGGTGGTGAACTCCATGTCCGACGGGCTCTGGTACGGCAGGTTGCGCACGATCCGCGGAGTGATCGACAGCACCAGCTCGGATTTGCTGACATCGTCCTTGTTGCTGCCGAACAACCGCCCCAGGCCAGGAATGTCGCCAAGGCCGGGAATCTTGTTGCCGGTGCTGCCATGATCGTTGCGCATCAGGCCGGCGAGGATCTGGGTTTCGCCGTCATGCAGGCGCAGGGTGGTCTGCGCGTTGCGGGTATCGACCTGGACCGGAATCGTGCCCTGGCGGGTCGGCTCCAGAGGCGTGGCGTTACTCACTTCCAGGGCCACCTTGATTGCCACTTCGTTGTTCAGGTGCACGGTGGGCTGCACTTCCAGTTTCAGACCGACATCGAGGTAAGTCACGCTTTCGGTGATCACCGGTCCCTGGGTCGACGGCACCGACGTGGCGCTGATGATCGGTACGCGCTGGCCGATGTGGATGCGCGCCTGCTCGCGGTTGCTGACGCGGATGACCGGGCTGGCCAGGGTGTTGATGTCCTTGTCCTGGGCGTTGATCTTGGCCTGTGGCGACGGCTGGATGGTGATCCGGCTGGAGTTGATGCCCTTGAGCTGATCGAGCAGGGTCACCGCCGAACCGTCGCTGTTGACCACGCCGAAGGTGTTCGGCCATTGCAGGCCAAGGTCGAGGATGCGCTGGGTGGCGACTTCCATCACTTCCACTTCCAGCACCACTTCGGGGTTGGACTGATCCTGGGATTGCAGGAGTTTTTCCGCCATGCGCACGGCGTCGCCGGTGTCGCGCATGGTCAGGGTATTGAGGCGTTCATCGACGAACACGTCGCGGGTCTTGAGCATGGTCTTGACCATGTTCAGCGCGGTGTTGGCATCGATGCTGGTCAGGTAGAAGGTGCGCATCACCAGTTCCTGGTAATCCTTGAGCTTCTGCGGCGAATCCGGGTAGATCAGCAGGGTGTTTTCGTTCACCACTTTCTGGTGCAGCTGGTTCTGTTGCAGCAGCAGTTCCACGGCGTCTTCGATGCGCACGTCACGCACGAAGATGGTGGCTTTCATGTCCGGGCGCAGGTCCTTGTCGAAGATGAAGTTCAAGCCGGCGACCTGGGACAGCACTTCGAAGATGGTCTTGAGGTTGGCGTCGCGAAATTCCAGGGTCACCGGTTTGTCCAGGCGGGTGCGCAGTTGCGGATAGGCCACCACGTTGCGGCTCTGCACCAGGCGGATATTGCTCTGCAGTTCCAGGGCGCCTTCGTTGTTCGGGTCCAGTTCGAGAATCTGTTTGACCTGACGCTCGGCGCCGTAGATGTCGCCGCGGCGCAGGTCGCCGCGGGCCAGTTCGAGTTTCTCGTCGAGGCTGCGCATGTGTTCGAGTTGGCGCATGGCGTCCTGGGCGCGGCGGTTGTTCGGTTCGATGGTCAACACCCGGCCGTAGGCCATGCGGGCCGACGCGAAATCACGCTGGGTGCGGTCCATGTCGGCCTGGGTCAGCAGTGCCGTGATCGCCCGGGCTCGGGAGCTGTTGAGGGCGATGTGCAGTTCGGTGTCGCGAGGGTTTTCCCGCAAGCCCTCCTCGATCCGGGCCAGGCCGGCTTCGTACTGCCCCTGCTCCATCAACTCGGAGGCTTCTTCCTTGGCGACCTGCGCCGAGCTGCACGCAGCCAGCCCGGCACAGAGACAGAGGCTCATCAGCAAACGGGATTTGTTCATTGCGCGCTCCCCACAGACAAAGTCTGGGACAAATGCAGAGGCAAATAGACCAGGCTCAGTTCCAGATCGGAAATCCCCTCGATCTTCCATGTTTCGTCGATCACATCCCCTTTACGCACGACGTAGATCTTCTCGCCGTTTTGCAAAAACACTTGCAGGTCGGTGCGGTCATCGATTCGCCCGATGAACTGGAAAGGCATCGGCGGTGCAGTGGGGACCTGCACCACCGGCGCGACGTTGACTGGTTTTTCGGTGACGCTGGCCAGGGTCGGCGCGGCCTTCCAGCTGCGCGCGGCGAACAGGTCGCCCGCCGGGCTCAGATCCTTGATCGCCACGGGCGCAGCGGAGGCTTGCGCGGCTGGCAACGCACCACGGTTCTTGCCTTTGGCCGGCGTGGCCACGGCGGCCACGGCAAGGTCGCTGTCGTCGGCCGGCTTGAAGTAGTCGGGCAACCAGGTCAGCGCCGCGGCCACGCCGAGGAACGCCACCCAACCCATAGTGCGTTTGCTGTTCATCATGACCTCGACAGGTAAAGGGTCATGCGGATCCGCCCATTGAGGTCGGTGTCGGCGATCTTCTTGCGTTGCAACTCCAGGTCTTCCACCACCACCGCCGGCAACTGGCCGAGCAAGGCGTGCATGAAGCGCCGCAGTTGCGGGTAGCTGCCCCGCACCGGCAACAGGATCTGGTAACGGGCCAGGTGGGTCTTGGGATCGATGCCCAGGGAGTACTCGCCCCGGGACAGGGTGATGCGTTCCTGGGCGGCCAGCGCATAGATCTTGTCGATGGCGACGGTAGCCTGGGGCTGGGTCGGCAACTTGCTGCGGAAGTCATCGAGCTGACGTTGCGGTACCACCGGTGCGGCGACCGAACCCTCTTCGACCTTGGCCAGGTATTCGCGGGCTTCGCGGGTCTGCTGGTTCAGCTGCTGCAATGACTGCCAGTCCGGCAACAGGCCGAACAGCCCATAGGTCAGCGCCAGCACCAGCATGGCCAACCCCGCCAGGCCAGGCACGCCCAGGCTTTGCAGGTATTCGTGGACGATCAATCTAGGGATTTGCATCGCCAATCTCCCAGGTAGCCGACAGGTTGAATTGCACCGGGTGTTCCGGCACGTTGGCGACGATTTCGTGGCTGAGCAACGACACGTCGGAGAGCTCGTCGCTGGCTTCGAGGCGGCGGTGGAAGTCGAGCATGGCGTCCAGGTCACGCGCCTCGGCGCTGATCCGCACCTGGCCCTTGCGGGCATCCGGGGTCAGGGTGAGCAAGGCAACGTTGTCCCGGGGCATGGCTTCCAGGGTGGCGAACAGACGCTCCCAAGGGCGGCGCAACTGCTGCGAGACCTTGCGCATCTCGGCCAGGTTCTGCGCCTGCTCGCGGGTTTCGGCCGGGGTCAGGCTGACCTTGCCACCGGTGTCGCCGGTGAGCACCCGTTGGGTGGTTTGCAGGTGACCTTGCTGTTGTTCGGCCTCACCGCTGAGGTGTTGCGCAAACACGATGCAGGTCAGCGCCAGCACCACGCCACCGGCCAGCAGGCTCCAGCCCAGGGGGCTCGAGCGGCGGCGTGGCTGAAAGTCGAGCATCAGCGGGCGCATGTCAGGCCACCGTCCGGGACATGACGTACAGGCAATCGCGCACGTTTGTCCGGCCTTCTTCGAGGGTGCGCAAGTGCACACCGGGCACTTCAGGATGGGAGTCGATGCGTGCCGGTGCGTGCAGGTAGACGTTCAGCGGCCGTTCGCTGGCAGAGGCCTGCAATTGACATTCGCGTCCGACCAGTGCGCTCAGTGCGGCATCGCTGTCGCTGCTGCCCACCGAACGCACCGCTGTCCAGCGGCCTTCGCGGGCCAGCAGCAAGACGCTGCGCACCGGCTCGGCGACCACGAACAGGAAGTCGCCGGCGTCGAAGCTCTTGTCGAAGTGATTGAACGCCGCCATCAGGTACGGTTGCACCGAGCGCAGGCGCAGGCCACGGCCGCTGACCAGGGTACGCAGGCGCTCGAGCAAATCCTGCGGCAGCGCCGTAGCGATGCGGTCATAACCGGCGGGTTCGGCCGACAGCACCAGGTCCCAGGGTTGGTTCGCCGCGCCGTAGAGGTCTTCCAGGCACAGCTGGGCAAACCCCTGCAGCTCTGCGGGGCTGCTGATCTGCTCGCTCCAGGGCACCAGGCAGAACCGGCTGAAGTGGCCGGAGACCACCACGGTCAACTCGGCACCGGCGCGGGCATGTTCGCCCAGCAGGCGGTCGAGGGTTTCCAGGGCGACCGCCCAGGCCATGAACCCTTCATCGATGAAGCCGACGCTGCCCAGCCACAGGGTGTCGCCACCTTGACGCTGACCGAGGCCGACACCGCTGGCGCCGAGCACGGCGACATAACGCTCACGAGATAAAAGTGACACGATTGATCTCCTCGAGAGTGGTCCGGCCTTGTTGCACCAGTTCCAGCGCCGACTCGCGCAGCAGGCGCAAGCCACGTTTGCAGGCGTGTGCCTTGATTTTCGAAATCGGTTGGCGCTCGACGATCATCTGCCGCAGCTCATCGTCCAGGTGCAGCAGCTCGGCAATCGCGCTGCGGCCGCGGTAGCCGGTGCCACGGCAATGACCGCAGCCCTTGCCGTGGACAAACTGGTAGTGGCCGACCTGTTGCGGGTCCAGGCCCGAGCTTGAAAGCTCTTCTTCGCTCGGCGTGTACGGCGTGCTGCAAGCGCTGCAGACCAGGCGGATCAGGCGCTGGGCCAGTACCGCATTGAGCGCCGAGACCAGGCTGTAGGGGTCGATCTCCATCTGGGTGAAGCGCCCGATCACGTCGAAGACGTTGTTGGCGTGGATGGTGGTGAACACCAGGTGCCCGGTGAGCGCCGACTGCACGGCGATCTGCGCGGTGTCGGGGTCGCGGATCTCGCCGACCATGATCTTGTCCGGGTCGTGGCGCAGGATCGAGCGCAGGCCGCGGGCAAAGGTCAGGCCTTTCTTTTCGTTGACCGGGATTTGCAGCACGCCCGGCAGCTGGTATTCGACCGGGTCTTCGATGGTGATGATCTTGTCCACGCCGTGGTTGATCTCGGTGATCATCGCGTACAGCGTGGTGGTCTTGCCGCTGCCGGTGGGGCCGGTGACCAGCACCATGCCGTAGGGTTCGGCGGCCAGGCGGCGCAGTTGGCGCAGGGTTTCCTCTTCAAAGCCCAGCGCCTGCAACTGCACGCCGCAGACCTTGTCGGCCAGGTCCTGCTTGTCGAGCACCCGCAGCACCGCGTCCTCGCCGAAAATGCTCGGCATGATCGACACCCGGAAGTCGATCTGGCGGCCGCTGATGCCGATCTTGAAACGCCCGTCCTGGGGCACGCGTTTTTCGCCGATGTCCAGTTCGGCCATGACCTTGACCCGGGAAATCACCTGCTCGGCGAACTCGTTGCCCTGGATCTTGCTGATGTTGTTGAGCACGCCATCGATGCGGTACTTGATCACCAGGCCGCTGCCGGTGGTGCCCAGGTGGATATCGCTGGCGTGCATCTTCAGCGCGTCGTAGAGGGTCGAGTTGACCAGCTTGACCACCACGCTGGAGTCTTCGCTGATGCTGGTCAGGGACAGGCTTTGCAGGGTGTCGATCTCGGTATTGCCGTCGGCCTGGGCGTTGAGCGACTCCACCGCGTGGAAGCTCTCTTCATGGCGCGCCAGGTAGGCTTTCAGGTCGTCGGCATGCACCAGGTACAGCGGCGCGCCGTGCAGGCAGTCGTCGATCCAGGCAAGGCGTGCAGTGTCGAAGGGGTCGGCAAACACGCCGATGACCGCGTCGGCGTGACGCAGCAGGATGAACTCGCGCTTGAGGCATTGGGCCAGGGTGACCCGGTCGAATACCGGGGTCGATTGGAACAGGCTGTCGGTGTCGAGCACCGGGTAGTGAAGGGTTGCGCCCAGGCACTGGATAAAGGGCATGGGGGCCAGTTCGCAGAGCACCCCGAGGGCTTCGAGCATCCGCTCGCCGGTACTGCCGGCCCGGGAACGGGCCTGGGCCAGTTGCTCACTGGAAAAACGAGTCGGTACAGAGTCCAGCGGTGGCACATCGACGACAAGGGATAGACGGTCCATGGCTTGCTCTCCAACACCCGGGGCTTAGAGCCCTGTCGGCGCGGCGAGCAATTGCGGCATGTGCCGGAACCTCTTGTCGCGCCATTACTCCCCGGTGAGCAATTGTTCGTCGTCTGGCGCTGTGGAGGCCGAGGTACTTCGTCGGCGATCTGCTAGCACCCAACTACCGTCGTACAACTGCAGCGGGAAACTCTCGGTCCTGCTCTGGCGTCGTTCGACAAAGCCTTCGGAACTGCTCACCGCCGCGTTGGGTTCGCGCTGTCGCCCCAGAAGATCAAGCACTGCACGCGCCAGTTCCGCCATCGGAAAGGGTTTGAACAGGATATGGCTGACTTCCAGTTGCCGGGCCCTTTCGCAAACCTCTGCGGTGGGGTGCCCCGTGATCAGCACAAAATGACACTTCCTGTTCTGGCGGACGGCATCGAGCACCTCAAAGCCTTCCATATCGGGCAAGCGGTAATCGAACACCATCACATCGGGTGCGAAGTCGCCGGCTTCAGCGATTCCTTGCGCACCGTCGTGAGCAATCCGGACTTCCAACCCTTGCGCCTGCAGGTAACCCTGGAGGTTTTCTGCAAGAAGTTGTTCGTCTTCAACAACCAGTACTTTGTTTAACAAGGTGGACTCCTTGAACCCCCAGGTCCGAGTACCGAACCTGGCGGAGTGCGCGCCTTGATAGGACTAACGCACACTTCATGCCAGGCTGAGTGCCGGTAATTTTATGTATTCATGTCCTTGAATTTAAAAGCAATGCCGTTTCGTCCACATGCCCCACCCCCCAAAAGCGGGGGAAAGCGAACGGACGTGCAGCGAAGCTTTCCCCCACTGTTGGGGAAAGCTCATTGATCGTCAATTCTTTCGATGCTGTTGCTTGCGCGCAGCTGCGCCAGCGCCTGCAGACGCGCCTGGACCTGTTTCTGTCGGGCAAGGTAGGCCCGAACCATTTCAAGTCCCTGCTCTTGTGTGACATCGGCGGCCTCCATTCGGTTCTCCAACAGGATCAAATGCCAGCCCACCGCCGTGCGCACCGGCTCGCTGACGGACCCGGGTTTGAGGGCAAAGGCTGCGGCTTCGAACTCCGGCATCATGCGCCCCCGGGCAAAGTAACCCAGGTCGCCGCCGGCGCTGGCCGAAGCGTCTTCGGAACCGCTGCGGGCGACGCTGGCAAAATCGGCGCCTTCACGGATGCTCGTGTGCAGTGCCTGCAAGCGTAGTCTCGCGGCTTCGACTGTGGAAGCGTCCGCCCCCTGAGGCACTTTTATCAGGATATGCCTGACCTGGATTTCCTCGGGACGGTTCATCTCGGCGCGGTGCTCCTGATAGAACGCCCGCACCTCTTTTTCGTCCGGCTCGCCGACCCTCGTGAGTTCAGTAAACATCTGCTGCGCCGCCAGGTCGCGGCGGGTGTACTCGATGTAAGAAGCCTCATCGAAACCGGCGTCTTCCAGGCGCCGGGCGAACACCTGTGGGCCACCCATGGCCTGGCGGGTCTGCTCGACCTGGTCCTGCACCGTGGCATCGCTGATCACCACCCCGCGCTTGAGCGCTTCCTGCCACAGCAGTTCCTTGTCGATCAGCGCATCCAGCGCCGCCGTGCGCAGCTGTTTGTAGGCGCTGGGGCTGCGGATGCTGGCGACCGCCCGGCCCTGATCCTCCAGGTATTCGGCGAAATAGCGCTCCAGGCGCAGCTGGGAAATTTCCTCGCCATTGACCCGTGCCACGGCCGGGCCATTGCTGCAAAACGCGGCGGGCACCCACAGGGTCAACAGCACCATTACAGTCGTGAGTTTCATCTTCGGCCTCCGGATCAGGGCGTGGCGGCAATGGGTTTGTAGGGGGCGACCAGATAGAAGCGCTGGTCGGGCAGGTCCACGGTGACCACATGGGCGCCGCTCAGGCCCAGGCGTCGGCCCGGCCCGAAACTGATCAGCGGGGTCAGGCCGGTATCGAAGTCGTGCAGGCCTTCCAGGGCACTGATGAGTTTTTCCCGGCTGGCATCGCGCCCCGCCTGTTTCATGCCCTCGCTGAGCAGCAGCATCGAACTGTAGGCCCCGACCTGCAGCACCGCATGTTCGCCGCCGAGCTTCTGGCGTTCGCGCAATTGGGTCAGGGCGGTGCGCCCGGTGCGCGTCCAGTCGCTGGGCACGAACGGATACGCCAGGAACACCCGCCGGGAAAACCCGCTGGGCACCTGCATCAGATCCCCCGCCACCTGGTTCGAGGCGGCGAACAGATAAGGCACCTGGCCCGCGGTCTGCAAGCGCGCGGCCAAACGACTGAAGCCGCCACTGCTGCCCATGTAGAACACCGAGCGCGAGCCCAGTGGCAACTCGTCCTGCGCCGTCTCGTAGGGTTGCAGGCGCACTTTCTGCCAGGCGTTGTCCTGCAGGTATTGGGCAAGTTTCTCCGCCGCCAGGCGCTGGCCCGGCTCGTTCGGGTAGGCGATCAGCGTCGGGCCCTGCAACACGCGCAGGCTGGTGGCGGCGTAGTTGGCCAGGGCAATCATCTGTTCGCGCAGCCCCGGCAGCGGCTCGAAAATCTGCCGACTGGCCTGGGCCGTGCCCTGCAACGACAGCGGCCCGATCAGGGGCACGCCGGCCTGCTCCAGGCGCGGGGCCAGTTCGTTATCCAGCGCCGGCACCAGCGGTGCGACCAGGGCGAACACCTGTTCCTGTTCGATCAACTGGTCGAGCGCATGCTCGGCGCTGACACGGTCGGGACCGGGATCGAGGATGGTCAGGCGCAACTGCCGGCCATGGATCCCGCCCGCTTCGTTGATCCGCGCCACGCTGCCCCGCAGCACCGCCGCCACCGTGGTGCCCTCCTCGCCCAACACGCCAGTGCTCGGCAGCAAGGTGCCCAGGTGCAGGCTGTCGGGGCTCAGGCCCGGATCGCGCTCGTCGGCCAGGCGCTTGAGGTACGCCGTCAGGTTGCGTTGATCGCTCATCGACAGGACGAACCGCGGCATCGCCGAATCCAGCCGGTTGTTGCCCGGGTCACGCCCCTCCTGGATCGCACGGGCCACAGTGCCCTCGGTGTAGGCTGGGTAGGCACGTCCGTTGATCTGCTGTTGGCCGTAGGTGCTGGTCAGCCGCGACCAGCTCAGGTCCGGCGGGCGCACCCCGCCTTCCGGGCGCCCCAGGCCATCGCTGCCGTGGCAGTTGGCGCAGGGCACGCTGGTGGCCGGCAGCAGCATGCCCGCCGCGCCGATCCGGGCCATGATCGGCTCACCGTTGGCGGATACACCTTCGCGGTACAGCCGCTTGCCCGCGCTTTCGCTGGGCGTCAGCGTTAACGCCTGGGCGCTCAGGCTGATGCCGCCGAGGAGAAGCAGACTGAGGATCAGGGCGTTTTTCATGGCCCTGGCTCAGCGACCGGCCACGGGCATTGCCAGCAACTGCAAGCGCTGGGCAATGGCGGCGGCCGGGGCATCGGGACGGATCTTGCTCCAGCGCTTGTTCGCCACGTCACCGACGATCAGCTGGGTGGAGTGCTGCTCGGGGGACGGTATGACCTGGCCGATACGGCCCAGGACCAGGTCCATCTGCGCTTTGTCGCCGGTAAGAAAAAGCCAGTGGGGCTCATCGACGCCCTGCTTCAAGGTGTAAGCCTTGAGTACCGCCGGGGTGTCCCGCAGCGGATCACTGGTAAGGGAGATAAAGGTGATGCCGTCCGCCTTGTCGCCCAGCACTTCGCGCACTTGCTTGAGCTTCTGGGTGATCAACGGGCAGGCATCGGTGCAACTGGTGAAAATCACATTGAGCAGCACCACGCGGTTTTCCAGCGCGTCGCTGTAGAAACGCAGGGTATTGCCGTTCTGGTCCTGCAACGGCGTATCGGTGAACCAGGTCTTGGCATCTCGGGTGCCAGCGGTCGGCTGGGCGGCGGCCGCCACCGTATCGGCGGCAGGCGCCGCGGGTGCATGCCCTTCGTGGGCCATGGCCAGGGCGCTGGCGAGGCAGGCGCAGAGGCTCAGGGCGAACCCGTGGAGAAGTCTCATGGCTGATGCTCCATGGCGATGGCGGTGTGTTTGGCATGGGTGTTGCGTTCACCGCTGAGCTTCTCCACCTGGCGGGTCAATATGTTCGGGTCGGTGAAGCCGTAGTAGCGGGTCCAGTGGCGACTGTTTCCGTCCCCCACCAGGATCAGCGGCGCATGGTTCTTGAAGTCGCCACTGAAGCTGCCCAAACCCTTGAGGGTTTCGTTGACCGACTGCGTGGAACCGGTCAGCCAGCTCCAGCCCGGGCCGTTCTGGAAGGCGCGGGCGTAGTCGTTGAGGCGCTTGGCGTCGTCGCGCTGTGGGTCGATGCTGATCGACACCAGTTGCACCTCGGTGCCGACCCGCGCACCCAGCTGTTTCTGCACCTTGCCCATGATCGAGGACACCACCGGGCAGACCGTGGTGCAACTGGTGTAGATGAAGCTCATGACCACGATCTTGTTGGCCACCAGGTCTTTTTCCAGGCGCACGGTCTTGCCGCTCTGGTCCACCAGCGCGACGTCGGCAAACTTGACCTGGGCGGTCTCGGAACTGGTGCTCTTGGCCGCCTGGGTGTGGCCGGCATGTTCGTCTACCGAGTGGGCCAGGGCCTGGCCGATGGCTAATTCCAACGAGCAGGCCAACAGGCAGATCGTCAGCAGTCCATGATGTGCGAATCGGTTCATGTCGATGTCCTCTTCAATGAGCAATGCCTGGGGTTACCCGAACGCTGGCAAAAGTCTGGTCGTCAAAATTCGCACCCAGGGACGCCGCACGCACGTGCAGGTACCAGGCGCCTTTTTGGTCAAGGGTGACCGGGGCTTCATAAATGCCATTGCCGACGTCCCGTGCTGCGACGTGCTGGGGCCGTGAACTCGGCGCGAGGAAGTAGCGCACCTGCACGTCCTTGACCCCGCTGCGCTGGACCTTCTGCTTGCCCTGGACGATACGAAAGCGCACGACATAAGGGCTGCCCAAGGCGGCCGTGGTCTTGTCGAGCATGAACTCCACTTTCGGCGCGCCGGCGACGGGCGGGAGTTTGTCGTTGGTCTCCACCACGGCGCTAAAGCAATGGATGATGTTGGGCTGGTTGAGCAGGAACGCCACGTCGAAGCGCCCCGCCGCCGGCAGCTTGATCCGCGAGCTGTACAGCCCCGGTTCGACCTCGCGCAGGCTGCGGTCGATGACCAGTGCTGCCCGCGCCACCTGCCCGCGATTGGGGTAGCCGGACATCGGCGCGTTCATGCCTTCGGCATAGAAGTAGGTGGTGTTGTCCACCGGGTTGACCACAAACACCGCGTTGTCGTCCCGCGACACCGCCAGGCTCGACGCCAGGGGCAGGTCACCGGCCAGCCGTGGTGGCTGCGGCCCGGCTTCGAAACCCTGGCTGATCGGCTTGCGGCCTTCGCCGAGGGACGCCAGGTTGATCATCGTCACCTTGGCCGAGGCCAGGCCGCGCACGTAGGCATAGGCCTTGGTGAACACCACCTGGTAGGGTTCGGCGGACACGTCCAGTTCATGGATCAGCGCATCGTTGGCCGCATCGATCACCGCGGCCTGGTTCTCCAGGGTATTGAGCACGATGCCGAAACGCCCGTCGGCGCTGAAGCCCATGGGGCCAAGGCCCTGCTTGACCTTGATCACCCGCCGCACCGACTGGCTCGCGGCATCGACCACGGTCACCGTGCCGTCCTTGCCATCGGCCACATAAGCCGCGCCGGACAGTGGCGAGTACGCCACCGACAGCGGGTGCGAACCGGTCTTGAGCTGTTTGGCGATGGTCAGGCTGGCGATATCGATGAGGCTGACGGTGCCGTCGTCGCGGTTGGTGACAAAGGCGAAGCGGCTGTCCTTGCTGAAGGCGATCTCGTGGTGGCCGCTGCCGGTGGCCAGATGCTTGATTATTTTGAGGCTGGCGGTGTCGATCACCGTGACCCCGGATTGCTCGGCCGACGGAGCATTGTTGCCCACCCACAGCAGGCGCTCGTCCGGTTGCAAGGCCACGCGCACCGGGTTACTCCCGGCGGCCACCGAGTCGATCAGCTTGAATTGCTCACTGTCGATCACCGCGACTTCGCCCGACGTCGGCATCGACACGAATACCCGCTTGTTGTCCCTGGGGGTGACCCAATCCATCGGCGGTTGCTTGATGTCGATGCGGGTCAGGGTGCTGGTGATACCGCCCACCGAGACTGACGGGTCGACCACCGAGACGCTGGCATCACGGTTCATCACCATCAGGAAATAGCTGTTGAGATCGAGCAGCGGCCGTGCGCCGATACTCGACTTGAGGAACACCCCGACCCGGGCCTTGCAGCTTTGTTCGCGGCCCTGGGCCTGGTCGGCGGCGACGGTTTCCGGGTCGATCCAGGCGCCGGGGGCGACGCCCGCCAGCGGTTGGCCGGACGCCTTGTCGGTGACCTTGAAACGCACGTCGGCAAACTCACCCTCGCGCAACACGCCGCCTTCGGCCAGCGGGCGCACTTCGAGGGCCACCGAGACGCCGTCGCGTTCAAGGGTCTGGTCGCTCCAGGTGTCGGGCAGCGCAATGTCGCTGAGCAGGGTCGGTGGCGATGTGCGCCACACCCCGAACCAGATCAGCGCGACCCCGACGATCAGCGCCACGCTGGCGATTTTGATGGTCCTGTTCATGTCACTTCTCCCTTTACAGATCTCTGCCTGCCTCACCGCCCCCTGTAGGAGCTGGCTTGCCAGCGAAGGCGTCAGCACATTCAACATTGATGTGTCTGACACTCCGTCTTCGCTGGCAAGCCAGCTCCTACAGGTGTTGCGTTTGCCTGCCCTATGGCGCCGGGGCCGGCTCTGGTTCGTTGGTCACCCGCAACAGCCCCCACAACCCGGAGGTGTTGCCGTAGGCGGCGTAATCGCGGAACAGGTAGTCACCCGGTATCGCGTTGACCCCCCCGGCGCTCGGCAGCATGAAGCTGAAGTGGGCTGCCGGCAGGACGCTCTCGCGGGCGCCGATGTACATCGACATCGGGTTGTAGCCGAACTTCACCGAGCCCACGCCAGGGGTGCCCATCGGATAGCCGCCGGTATCGCTCTTCTCCGACAGGAACGGGTTGGTCGACCAGACGTGCCCGTCCAACTGGAAGGTCGTGCCGCGACTGCCGCCGGTAGGCATCAGGATGTGCGTACGGAATGGTTGCCCAGGCCTCGCGTAAAGCACCGGCGTTTGCGGATCACCACCCACCAGCGCATTGCTGTAGGCCATGTGCGCGTTCACCATGTCGCCGTAGCCCGCGCCATCGGCGCGCCCGAACGGTGCATCCGGGGCCAGGCCGAAGCGGTACCACATGGGTTCGGTCCTGTAGTTGATGGCCATGCTCGAGTTGTCCTGCGGATCGTTCGGCACGCCGAACCCTTCCGCGGCAATCCCTTCCACAGGCCGACCATTGGCCCAGCGAATGTTCAAGGCCTTCTGCCAGACCATCGCAAAGTCGCGGTAGCTGGTTTGCCCTGGTGCGGTGACCGTGGCATTCACTTTGCGCATGTCGTCAACCCAGGTGGCGCCCGCCGGCAGGATGCTCGCCGCAGCGGCCAGGCCTTTTTGCGACTGCTTGATCACGTCCGCCGGAGTGAAATTCAACCCGCCGAACTCGATCGCCGTGGCGTTGATGTTGTCGACATTGCGTCCCAACTGAGTGATCGGTTTGCCTTCACGCTCCAGGTGCCCGGCGTAGTACTGGTAGGTACGGGTCGGGTAGGCTCCGCTGCTGCCGACACGCGGTGGCACGGTCTGGGTCGGGTTGGCGCCGACGTTGGTGCCGTCGGATTTGGTGATGTCGTACGCCAGCAATTGCGCGTGCAGACCCACGTGGCTCGACGGCCGCATCAGGTTGTTGCTGAAGGTGGTCGAACCGGTGCCACTGTTGCGATCACGCTTGACCATGCCTTGCATCACCGCGGTCTGGGCCAGGTCCGGCATCACGCTCGGCAGACGGTTTTCCAGGGTGACATTGATGCAGTCACCGGCCGCTGCGCGCAGCACCAGGGGTTCGACTGGCACACCGGGTTTGAGCTTGCCGGTGGCAGGGTCGAGGTCGGCCTTGCGCACATACAGGATCGCGGTCGGGTCATGCAGCGGCCCGCTTTGCCCGCCGATGGTGATGGTTTCACCGTCTTCAGGGTCGAACACAGTGACCTGCGGAATGCTCACGGTCCGCGAGTTGAACACCAGGGTGCCGCCGGCCGGATTCAACGGCCCGCCGACATGCTGGCCGAGATTCGCCGGATCACCGATGGTCAGGCCCAGCGGGTTGCCGAGGATGTCGTTGGCCAGCGCCGCGACCACTTCATAGTTGCGCTGCGGGGTCGGACGGGTGCCGATGCCGTTGGGGTTGGCGCCGTACCGTGGGCAGATGCCGTCGAAGGCCACGGTGTTGCGCATGCCGGTCGGTTTCGGATTGGTCGGCAAGGCGAACAGGTCGTTGCGCTGGGTGGTGTAGTTGCGCATCACGCCCCAGATTCCGCTCCAGTAGCCTTCGATCGAAGCATCCATCGAGTACAGGTAGTCACCGGTGGTGGCCGCCGAGCTGGACAGCATCGACACCGGCGCAATGAAGCCCATCTGCTCGGAGATGCCGATCATCTGCGACGCGCGCCAGCCGGAGTTGGAGCTGTTGCCGAAACCGGAACCGCTTTGCAGCCACTTCACGCCGTGCAGGGTGACGTTGTGCTCCTCCTCGTGACCACCGGCATGCACCCGCAGCCGCACGTTGTCGCCGGTGTAGGTCCGCAGCATCGGGGTGAACGGATCGCCAGGCTCGGCGCCGCCCTTGTTGATGTGCGGCGGGAACAGCGTGGTGCCGCCGGTTGGGCCGGTGGCCGCGGTGATCAGGTTCGGCGCCAGGTTCATCGCCGGGATCGCACGGTCGGTACGGCTTTGCATGGCGTACGCCAGGTCGCCGCCCAGGCCATCGGCCTGCATGCCGCGCTTGCCGTCCGGGCCGACCTTGTTCGGGTCGTACACCCGCAGGGCCAGCGGTTCGTTGCGGTAATTGACCACGAACATGCCCGGGTCATCCACCGAGATGGCTTGAGGGCATGGCCGGGTCGGGCAGCCGGGCAGCATGCCGCCCTGCATTTCGACAATGCCGTCCAGCAAGGTACTGGCGTTGTTACGCACAGGCGGGTTGATGGCGTAGCGGAAGCTGTCCGCCGTAGCCGGGAAGGCTTGTGCATTCGGCTTGCCGTCCGGGCCTGCGCCGACGTACACACCGGCTTCATACGCGTGCTGGAAGTCGCTGTACTCGAGGAAGAACTCACGGAAGCTGTCGTTCTTGCCATCGCCGTCGATGTCACCGGTATTAATCACCGCTTGCCACGAAGTCGGTCCGCCGTCCTGACGCGCGCCGCTGTACAACGGCTCGCCGGTCTCGGCGTGGAACCAGGTGGAACCGGCCGGTTCTGCCAGTACGGTGGCGTACAGGCCAATCTGTTGGTGAGTCGATGGGCCGAGGTGGTCGTGGGTGAAGATGGTGCCCAGGCCACGGTCGACGCCTTTGGCGTTCACCACCGGATCGACGAACCAGCGCTGCATCGCGGTACGCGCGCCGACCCAGTCAGCCCGGCCATATTGACCGAAGTACGGGTGGTTCTTGGCTTTCGGGCAGGCCGGCGTGCCGTCGCGCGGATCAGCCCCCTCGCACTGGTTGAACTCGCGGATGGCGAGGATGCGCTCTTGCACCGCACCTGGGGAGAGCACGCCGTCTTCGTAGTTCCAGCCGTTGGACGAACCGTCGGCCGACACCAGGTCCCACTTCGGCAGGTGAATGTGCTGGCCGATCACGTCGGTCGGCGTGCGCACCTGATAGTCGTCCATCTCATAGGTGGCCGGCACCAGGTTGGTTTGCTGGTATTGCACGCAGTCGAAGGTGTTCATGCGCATCACCAGAGGTTCTGGCGGACGCTGCTTGGTGATCACCGGCCAGGCGTCTTCCCAGAGCGCGAGGATGCGCGCTTGCGGGAAGTGGTAGCCGACCTTGTTGTACACCGCGTCGAACTGGATGTTGGCCGCCTTGTAGATGCGCGGACGGTCGGCGGTGAAACTCGAGGAGCCAATGAAGGACATGCCGTCGAGCCGCTCACCACTGTTGAATTCACCGATGCCGGCGCTGCTGCCCAGGCGTTTCTGCCGGTCGTCCATGCACGGTTCATAGAATGGCGCACCGGCCATCGGCAAGGCGCCGTTGGTGCGGAAAGGCCGTGCGACGATCTGGTTGCCCGGCAGCAGCGCGTAGCTTGGGTGGTCCTTTTTGGCGTGGAAGGCCATGGCCGCTTGCTCGACTTCAGTGCCCTCTTCCGGCAGGTAGATCGGCTTGGCACGCGTGACCGTCTTGGAGAAATCCAGCGAGGTGGTAATGGTCTCGGCCTCGCCACCGGCAGACATGCCGTCCAGCACATGGCGGCCCAGGCCACCGTCCCAGCCACCGGACTGAGCCGGGTCAAGGTTGGCCCACAAGGCTTTGCCCGTGGCTTTCAAGGCCTGCGCCGTGGCAGCGTCGAGCATGTCCAGCGGCGGAGTCGGTGGGCGTTGGCCGACCGAGCTTTCCATGCCGCCGATCCAGAATGGATACCCAGGGTTTTTCAGGGTGCCGTCGGCGTTGCGGTTGGCTTCACTGCGATCGACCAGGGCCAGGGAACCGATGGCCTGGGCGCCGCCGCTGCCGCCATGGTGCTCGCCGTCATCGTCGCCCTCTTCTTCATCGTCATCGTCGTTGGCGGCCAACAGGCCCTCGCCGATTTTCGGTACCACGGCGACTTTGCCTGGCATCGGTGCCATGGCTTTGCCGGGCAGCGGCACTACCGCAGGGATGGGTGTGCCAGCGACGATTTCGCCATCGGGCAAGGCCCGTGCGCCCGCCGCGGGTTTACCGCTGCGCAGGGCATAGGGCTCACTGTGGAAACCATCGTTGCCTTGTTGCGAGACTTCCAGTTTAGTGCCTTCTTCAAACACGTCGTGCACCCGCCACATGGCCCACATGCCCTGGGCGAAGTGCGGGTAGAAGTGGCAGTGGTAGATCGCGTCGCCCGCAACCCGGTTGCGGTTGCCCGAACCGCCGTTGGCGATTTCATAGGTGTAGCCGGCGCCCGCACCGATGCCCTGGGCGTCCACGTAGTCCGAGTTGTCATCGTTGGGGTTGAACAGCCACTGATGCCCGTGCAGGTGGAAAATGTGCTGCTCATGGCCGTTGTGGGTGTTGCGGAATTTGACGAAGTCGCCGATGTAGCTGTGGTTGACGTTGGACGGCTCGGACGGGTACAGCGCCATGGTCGCCTTGACGCCCACCTGGTCGGCGTTCGGAGTCTGGCCCGGGGTGATGCCTTCCAGGCCGGCGTTGGCCGGCACGTCCACCAGCATCGCTACGTCGCCGACGGTGTGGGAGCTAAGGAAGAATTCTTCGTAGGCGCAGGACAGGCAATCGTGCATCGGACCTACGCCGAGACGGTTGGCGACCACTTCGGCGCCCATGCCGCCGGAGCCATAGTTGATCATGAAGGAATCGCGGGTCGGCTCCAGCACGTGGGCCATCACCGGGTCGGCCCAATAGGCCGGGAACGCCTGGGTCGCTGCGGTTTCATCCTGGAACTGCGAGGCGAAGTCGCGGAACGGTTCCAGCCGATTGGGAAGCGCCGGGTTGCGTTTGCCCACCGATTCCAATGGATAGGTGGAGGGCGGGAAGCTGCCGTCGGCATTGCTGCCCATGACGATCGCGTCGCTCTCGCTGGAAATGATCTCATTGCCGTCGACCATGTTGATGATCGGCGTGCCGGCCTTGCCTTCACGGACCCACGGCTCGCGTTGCGGGTAGCGGGCCTGGTAGTCGACGATCGGCTGACCGGCCGGGGTGCGCCCTGTGGTCGCCAGGCGCATTTCTTCTTCGGTCACCGTGTTGCGGTAGGTGCGACCGCCCTTGGGCACCACCACGACCTGGCCGAACAGACCGTTGGCGACGTTGCCGGCCGCACCTTCACCACCGAAAGTTGCGCCACGGCTGCTGGCGGCGAACACCCCTTCGCGCTCGGCGTACAGGGTGTATGAGCGGCTGGCGCCCGGAGCGATCAGGCTATTGGCATTGCGCCCGGTGAACGAAGCGATGTCGTCGATGCTGTTGACCGCTTGCATGCCGTTGACCTGGAAACCGACATGGCGGTCGGCCACTTGCTCGTCGACCTTGAAGTTTTCGTTATCGCCCACTTCGATGCCTTCTTCTTCCTCACCCTCCTCTTCCTCGCCACCGTCGTGGGAACCGGGGTTGGCCTGATAGGCCAGCAGGTTCTGCAGGTTGATGGTCAGGCAGTCACCGGCGGCCACCCGCAGCACCAGCGGACGTGGACGCTTGTCGGGACGCAGCGAAACCTTGCCCGGCACCGCCGCACCACCCTGGGCCAGTGAGACGTCATGGTCATCGACCACATCGCGACGCAGGGCGAACATCATGCCGTTGACGTTCTGCGCACCGAGGCGGTTGAACATCAGCGGCTGGTCCAGCGCCACGACGTTGGCCACCAGGTTGCGCTCACATCGCGCTGCCGCTTCGGCGACTTCGATGCCGAGCATCGATGCGGCCAACAGCAGCCAGGGAAGGACGGATGGAGCGTGGAATGTGCCGGTCATGATCACGGGCCTCGCTGTGGGTGCTCACAGGGAATAATTCTCGACAAAACCCTTTGAGCAATCTGTATGCCATAAAAAATTTATCGTTATTTCAAACAGTTACAGTCGCCATTTAATTCATCGGGGGATATTCCCCACCCATTCCCCACTTTTGCGTCGGGGCCACCATGCCCCAATGTTGGGGAAACTCGCCCCAAGCTGTTCGTCATAGCGGGGCATCCGCCGCCAGCCCCTGCAGGCGCCGGTATTGGCGCAGCACACTGGGCACATAACGCTGGGTTTCGGCGAACGGCGGGATCACCCCGCCACGGCTGAGCACCGCTTGCGGCCCGGCGTTGTAGGCGGCCACGGCGAGGGCGATGTCGTTGTCGAACAGGGTCATCAGGCGCTTGAGATATCGGGCTCCGCCCTGGATGTTGGCCTTGGGGTCGTAGACGTTTTTCACCCCCAGCTCGCGGGCGGTGTCGGGCATCAACTGCATCAACCCGCCCGCGCCCCTGGGCGATACGGCGCGGGCGTTGTAGCTCGATTCGGTCTGGATCACCGCGTGCAGTAGCGCGGCCGGCAACTCGTTGTCCGTGGCGGCCTTGGAGACCAGCTCGGCATAGGGGCGCGAAGCGATCATTTGCGGCTGCTGATCGAGGCTGACCGCCGCCACTTCGACCTCTTGCACCACCCGTTCGTAGTGGCGGCCGGGGCGATGGACGTTGGACAAAACGAAGTCGCCCTTGGCGTCCCTGGAAACAAACACATCGGCCTGGACAGCACCGGCCAGCAGCATCATGCCAAGCAATCCTGTGGTGAGAGTTTTCATGGTTCTACCTCCCCTGACCGGCCCCGAAAAATGGGGGTAATGCCCCAATGGCCAGTCGCGTATCAGCCATACGCAAGCACTGTGCCGAAAGCGCGAGTGGCCGGAATACGGGGGCTGCACGAGGATGTCGTGGGCTTGAGCGGGGCTTTGCATGGCAATTGCATAGGCGTATATCGCGACCCTTCTGCCGACTGTGTGAGGTCAACATGAAACAGCGTCTGCGTTTCGCCCCGCGTGCTTTTCCCCCTCGAGCCGAGCGCGGGTTCACATTGCTTGAACTGTTGGTGGTGCTGGTGGTGCTGGGGCTGTTGGCCGGCATCGTCGCGCCGAAATATTTCGCGCAACTGGGCCGTTCCGAAGTGAAGGTGGCCAAGGCGCAGATAGAAGGCCTGGGCAAGGCCCTGGACCTGTACCGCCTGGAGGTCGGCCATTACCCGTCGACCGAACAGGGGCTGCAGGCACTGGTCACCGCCCCCAGTGACGAAACCCGCTGGACCGGTCCGTACCTGCAGAAAAAACTGCCGCAGGACCCCTGGGGCCGTAACTACAACTACCGCTACCCTGGCGAAAACGGCGAATACGACCTGCTGTCCATGGGCAAGGACGGCCAACCCGGCGGCGAAGGCGAAAACGCCGAAGTCACCAGTTGGCAATGACGGGAATGGCGACCATGCGTTTTCACCTCAAAGCGGTCGGCAAGGCCGGTGTGGTTTCAATGACTGTCGAGGCACCGGGTGACAGCGAAGCCCGGCGCATCGCCGAGGACCAGGGCCTGCGGGTGGTCAGCCTGCACGCCGAGCGGCACTGGCGGGCGCTGCGCCCCAGGCAGCGTGAGACCTTCAACCTGGTGTTGTTCAGCCAGGAACTGACCACCCTGCTCAATGCCGGCCTGCCGTTGATCGATGCGCTGGAAAGCCTGGCGGAAAAAGAGAATGCGCCACAGGCCCGCAAGACCTTGAGCGAACTGGTGCGCCTGCTTTACGAAGGCAAATCGTTTTCCCAGGCGTTGGGCCAACTGTCGGCGGTGTTCCCCCCGCTCTACGTCGCCCTGGTCCAGTCCAGCGAGAAGACCGGCGCCGTGGGTGAAGCCCTGGGCCGCTACGTCAGCTATCGCCAGCGCATGGACGAGGTTCGCCAGAAGATCGTCAGCGCCTCGATCTACCCCATGCTGTTGCTGGTGGTGGGCGGTGGCGTGGTGTTGTTCCTGATGGGTTATGTGGTGCCGCGCTTCAGCCTGGTGTTCGAAGGGCTGGGCTCGAACCTGCCGTGGCTGTCGCAGATCCTCATGAGCAGCGGCATGTTCCTGCACGCCCACCAGGGCGAATTCTTTGGCGCACTGGCGACGATCGTCATCGCCCTCGCCTTCCTCCAGCGCCAGCCTTCATTTCGTCGGGGCCTGGACCGCTTGATCGAGAAACTGCCGGCGGTGCATCAACGCATCTTCATGTACGAACTGGCGCGCTTCTACCGCTCCCTGGGCATCCTGCTGCAAGGCGGCATCCCCCTCGTCACCGCCATGGGCATGGTCCGCAACCTGCTCACCCCGGCCTCCCGCCTGCGCCTGGACCAGGCCTGCGAAAGGGTGCGCGAGGGGCAATCGCTGTCGACGGCGCTGGAACTCAATCACCTGGTGACCCCGGTGTCCCTGCGCCTGCTGCGCGCTGGCGAACAGTCCGGCAACCTCGGGCAGATGATGGAGCGTAGTGCGGACTTCTACGACGAAGAAATCAGCCGCTGGATCGAATGGTTCGTGCGTTTGTTCGAACCCTTGCTCATGACTTTCATCGGCCTGCTGATCGGGGTGATCGTGATTTTGATGTACATCCCGATTTTCGAGCTGGCCTCAAGCATTCACTGACGCCTCTGGGACGGGCCTGCCCGAAAAATCTCAGTCTTTTTCCCCGTGACAACGAATAAAGCCGGACCCAGGCGTGTTTACCCACTGAATATGGCAGCACGTTGCATTGTTCATCAACGTTCCAACTTGAATTAAAAGACGGAGAACGACATGCACATCAACAAGCTATTACTGGCGGTAGCGATTGGCGCGGTCTTATCGGCGTCTACCGTCCTGATTCCGGACAGCCTGTCCGGGGTATCAAGTGCCCAGGCGAAAGAAGGTGGAAGTGGTGGGGGTGGCGGTGGCCACGGTGGTGGTGGCGGCAGTGGCGGCAGTGGTGGCGGTGGCGGCGGTCACGGTGGTGGCGGCGGCAGTGGTGGCGGCGGCGGCGGTCACGGTGGTGGCAGCGGTGGCGGTGGCGGCGGTAATGGTGGTGGCCACGGCGGAGGCGAGTGGTGGCGGCGGCGGTGGCAATGGCGGTGGTCACGGCGGCAATAGCGCCGGCAGCGGTCATGGCGGCAGCGACCATGCTTCGGGACACGCCGGCAATACCGCCTCGAACTCCGGACGTAGCAGCACCCACTCTGAACCGGGTGACGATCGCATGGCGTTCATCAGGCCGGGCATGACGACAATGGGGTTCACCGCTCCGGCGAGGTCGGTGACGATCGCGGCCTGCATGCTGCTGGCGAACCCGGCGACGACAAACGCGTCAACTGACTTGCAGTAATCCCTGTGGGAGCGGGCTTGCTCGCGAAGGCGGAGTGTCAGACAACATCAATGTCGACTGTGCCATCGCCTTCGCGAACAAGCCCGCTCCACAGTGGATGTGTGAACCGCCGACCTACAACACAACTTCCGTCTGATCCAGCCGCTCGCGCAAAAACTCGATCAGCGCCTGCACCGGTCGCGACGCCTGGCGATGCTGCGGATACACCGCCGACAGCGTCAGCGGCTCGGGACAAAATTCATCCAGCACCGCCACCAATCGCCCATCCTTCAACGCCGCCCCGACGATAAACGTCGGCAAATAGGTAATCCCCATCCCGGCAATCGCCGCGTCCTTGAGCAACTCGCCATTGTTGACCCGCATCCGCCCGGTGACATTGACCATCAACGGCTTGCCCTGCCCTTCGAAGCGCCATTGCACCTGACGCCCGTGGCCGTACGGCAGGCAGTCATGCTGGTTCAGGTCTTCAGGTTTGTCCGGCGTACCGCGCTCGGCCAGGTAAGCCGGGCTGGCGCAGTAGACGCGCTGGATGGAAGCGATGCGCCGCGCGATCAACGTCGAATCTTCCAGCGTGCCGATGCGCAGTGCCAGGTCGTAGCCCTCGCCGAGCAAATCCACCGGGCGATCGCTCAGGTCCACCTCCACCGTGACGTCACGATAACGCTGCAGAAACTGCGGCAGCAGGCACCCCAGATGCGCCAGCGCAAACGACAGCGGCACACTCACGCGAATGGTGCCGCGCGGCTCGGTGGTCTGCCCGGCGATGCCCTGCTCTACCTGCTCGACTTCGCCCAGCAGGCGCAAAGCCGATTCGTAGTAACTTTGCCCCAGGGGCGTGACATCCAGCCGCCTTGTCGAGCGATTGAGCAGCCGCACACCCAGACGCGCTTCGAGCTGCATCAGGCGCCGGCTGACAAACTGCTTGGACAATCCCAACTGATCGGCGGCGGCCGTGAAGCTGCCGGAATCCATCACCTGGCAAAAAATACGCATATCTTCGAACGGGTTCATTGTCGCGCCTTGATTGACAGTCCGACACTTTACAACGTTTACAAAGCAAAAGATCGCAGCCTCCGGCAGCTCCTACAGTTGTACGCGTTCCCCTGTAGGAGCTGCCGAAGGCTGCGATCTTTTCAGCCTGTCGACTTACTTCGAAGTAAAGGTCGTGTAGCTGTTGATCAGGTTACGGTAGTTCGGAATGCGTTCCGACAGCAGGTTGGCCAGGCCTTCCATGTCGTTGCGCCAGTCGCCTTGCAGCTCGCAGGCAACCGAGAACCAGTTCAACAACTGGGCGCCGGCGGCCGACATGCGGGCCCAGGCGGCTTGTTGAACGGTGGTATTGAAGGTGCCGGAAGCGTCAGTCACCACGAACACTTCAAAACCTTCGGCCAGGGCCGACAGGGTCGGGAACGCCACACAGACGTCGGTGACCACGCCGGCGATGATCAGTTGCTTGCGACCGGTGGCCTTCACCGCCCTGACGAAGTCTTCGTTGTCCCAGGCGTTGATCTGGCCAGGGCGTGCAATAAACGGCGCGTCCGGAAACTGCGCCTTGAGCTCCGGCACGATCGGACCGTTTGGGCCGCTGTCGAAACTGGTGGTGAGGATGGTCGGCAGTTCGAAGAACTTGGCGATGTCGCCCAGGGCCAGCACGTTGTTCTTGAACTCATTGGGCGAGAAGTCCTGGACCAGCGAGATCAGGCCGGTCTGGTGATCGACCAGCAGCACCACTGCATCGTCTTTGTTCAGGCGTTTGTAAGGAACGTTGCTCATGAAAAACTCCTTGGTGGATGGTTGTCGCTTAAGTTGATTAGAAAGCAAAACACGAGCAGCCGAAGGCACCCCAGAACCCGGCGAAATCACTCACCGGCGCATTCGACAGACGCGCCCGCTCATGGCTGTGGGAGTGCACCGCGCAGGGTCCGCTGCACTGGTGAACCTGCGCCTGCAACGGCGAATTCGGCCGCCAGTGGCCCGGTACCTTCACCACCGGCGACCAGTCCGGCAGCACCGGCACGCTGGCGGGCCCAAGTTTTTCGAAATCATCGGCGGCATACACCACCTTGCCGCCGACCACGGTCAGCACCGACTCGATCCATTTGATCGCTTCGTCCTCGACGCTGAAATAGTCCGCGCTCAAGGCTGCCACGTCCGCCAGTTGCCCGACCTTGATCTGGCCTTTCTTGCCCTGCTCGGAGGAGAACCAGGCGCTGCCGTGGGTGAACAGTTCCAGGGCGGTCTGGCGCGACAGGCCCTCGGCGTGCAATGCCAGGCCACCGACGGTGCGGCCGCTGACCATCCAGTACAACGAGGTCCATGGGTTGTAGCTGGACACCCGCGTGGCATCGGTGCCAGCGCCGACCGGTACACCTTCGGCCAGCATGCGCTTGATCGGTGGCGTCGCCTCCGCTGCCTTGGCGCCGTAGCGCTCGACGAAGTATTCGCCCTGGAACGCCATGCGGTCCTGGATGGCGATGCCGCCCCCCAGCGCCCTCACCCGCTCGATGTTGCGGGGGGTGATGGTTTCGGCGTGGTCGAAGAACCACGGCAAGCCGTTGAACGGGATGTCGCGATTGACCTTCTCGAACACGTCGAGCATGCGGCTGATGGATTCGTCGTAGGTGGCGTGCAAACGGAACGGCCAGCGCTGCTCGACCAGATGGCGCACCACCGGTTCCAGTTCGTCTTCCATGGTTTGCGGCAGGTCCGGGCGCGGTTCGAGGAAGTCCTCGAAATCCGCCGCGGAGAACACCAGCATCTCCCCGGCGCCGTTGTGCCGCAGGTAGTCGTCGCCCTGGTGCAGGGTCACGCTGCTGGTCCAGTTCTTGAAATCGGTCAGTTCTTCCTTGGGTTTCTGGGTGAACAGGTTGTAGGCGATGCGCACGGTCAGTTGCTGGTCCCTGGCCAACTGCTCGATCACCTGATAGTCGTCCGGGTAATTCTGGAAACCGCCGCCAGCGTCGATGGCACTGGTCAGGCCGAGGCGATTGAGTTCGCGCATGAACTGGCGCGTCGAGTTGACCTGGTACTCCAGCGGCAACTTCGGCCCCTTGGCCAGCGTCGAGTACAGAATCATCGCGTTGGGCCGCGCCACCAGCATGCCGGTGGGTTCACCGTTCGAGTCCCGCACGATCTCGCCACCCGGCGGGTTCGGCGTGTTGCGGGTGTAGCCGGCGACCCGCAGCGCGGCGCGGTTGAGCAAGGCGCGGTCATACAGATGCAGGACAAACACCGGGGTATCGGGCGCGGCCTGGTTCAACTCTTCGAGGGTCGGCATGCGTTTTTCGGCGAACTGGAATTCGTTCCAGCCACCGACCACCCGCACCCATTGCGGCGTGGGTGTGCGGTCGGCCTGATCCTTGAGCATGCGCAGCGCATCGGCCAGTGACGGCACGCCTTCCCAGCGCAGTTCGAGGTTGTAGTTCAGACCGCCACGGATCAGGTGCAAGTGCGAGTCGTTGAGGCCAGGGATCACGCAACGGCCCTTGAGGTCGATCACCTGCGTGCCAGAACCGCGCAAGGCCATGGCCTCGGCATCGCTGCCGACCGCGACGAAGCGGCCCT
Organism: Pseudomonas sp. PLMAX; assembly: GCF_046042685.1. NCBI lineage: Bacteria > Pseudomonadati > Pseudomonadota > Gammaproteobacteria > Pseudomonadales > Pseudomonadaceae > Pseudomonas > Pseudomonas sp. PLMAX. The sequence goes on from NZ_CP064949.1 coordinate 4,762,175, forward strand.
CGCTGATGGCGACCGCAGTGGCGCGTGGGTTTTCACGGTCGACGGTATGAAATTGGCCATTGAACAGAATCAGATCGGCGTTCATCGCGTTTCCTTGGGCGCAGTGGAAGAAGACAGCCAGGGCGCGAACAGGCGCGTCGCCATCGGCATGAACAGGTACACCACCGACAGCACGATGGTCAGGGTGATCAGGAAGGTCGCGACCACGTAGTTGGAGAGCACGGCGTTGAGCCGCAACAACGGCCCCCACAGCAGCGGCACCAGCAAGGTGTGCGGCAGAATCACCAGCAGCGTCACCACGGCCTGCTTCCAGCGCGGCGGTGGCGAGCCCGACTCGACCTGGGGGGCGAACCAGAATTCGTTGACCGGGTTGACCTCGGTCTGGTCGCCGTCGGCCAGCATCGGCGTGGCTTCGTTGACCAGCGCCTGGCGTTGCGGCGAATCGAGCCAGCGCTGCATCGCGTCGGTGGAACGGAACCGCAGGACGCAGGTGTACATATCCAGGCCCGCGTTCTTGCCGCGCATCACATCCACGCCCAGGTGCCCCTCCTGCTGTCCGGCGACACTGACGATGTTGCGCAGCCAGGCCTCGTAGGGCACTTCATAACCGGCCCTGACCCGGTGTTTGATGACCAGGGTCACGACCTCCTCGAAAGGCGAGTCGAGCACGTTGGAATCAGGCATGGCGGAGGGCTCCGGCGAGACAATATTGAATTGAATAATGCCGGGGCGAGGAAGGAAAAAATTGAATGTACGTGCTCTTATTGCGAGGGACCCCGAGCCCCCTGTAGGAGCTGGCTTGCCAGCGAAGGCGGTTTTACATTCAACAATGTTGCTGACTGACCCACCGCAATCGCGAGCAAGCTCTCTCCCACAGTGGTCCGAGTACATCTGTAGGAGATAGGTTGGCCTGGTAGCCGCCTTCGCTGGCAAGCCAGCTCCTACAGGGGTTGGGTACATCCGCGAAAATACAGGTTGGCCGGCAGGCCGCCGCGGTCACGCCGGGATCGACAGCGGCTCCGACATGAACTGACTGATCCGCGACCGCAACCAGCGCTCCGCCGGATCATTGTCATGCACCCCGCTCCAGGCCATCGACAATTGCGCCGCCGCAATCTCGAACGGCGGATCCTCGGCACGCAAGCCACACCCCTCCACCAGCGCACACGCCGCATAATCCGGCACCGTCGCAATCATCTCGGTGCCGGCGAGCAACGCGCGCAAGCCACTGAACTGCGGAACGCCCAACACCACCCGGCGGGTGCGGCCAACCTTCGCCAGATCCAGGTCGATATTGCCGCTCAGGTCCCCGGAAAACGACACCATCGCATGGGGGCGCGCGCAATACTCATCCAGGGTCAGCGTCCCCGGTCGCGTGTCACCGCGCAGCACTTTGCAGGGAATATCCCGCAGTTTCTTGCGCTTGGCATTGGCCGGCAGGTCGGTGGTGTAGCTGACGCCCACGGAGATTTCCCCCGACGCCAGCAACGCCGGCATCAGCAGGTAATTGGCCCGGCGCACCACCACGACAATGCCCGGTGCCTCTTCCTGCAGCTTGCTCAGCAGAGGCGGAAACAGACCGAACTCGGCATCGTCCGACAGGCCAATGCGAAAGACGTCGCAACTGGTCGCCGGATCAAATTCCTTGGCGCGACTGACCGCGCCGGAAATGGTGTCCATGGCCGGTTGCAGCTCCTTGAGAATCGCCAGCGCCCGCGCCGTCGGCTCCATGCTTCTACCGTTGCGCAACAGCAAAGGGTCGTCGAACAGATCGCGCAACCGCCCCAGGGCCGCACTCACGGCCGGTTGGCCCATGAACAGTTTTTCCGCCACGCGGGTCAGGTTCTTTTCGAACATCAGCGCTTCGAAAATCACCAGCAGGTTCATGTCGACGCGACGCAGATCGTTACGGTTCATAGGCACGGTTCCCTTGTGTGTCAAGCCAGGCGCGAGGTGGCGATTGTGTCTGACTTTACCCAGGACTGCCCACCCTGCATGAGGAATTAACAACGTTTAACTCGCGCGCCAGAGCCTTGGGGTTCAAGAATGAATCCTACCCATTCGGACATTCGCCATGGCTCAGTTCCAGCAAAGCGCCGCTCGCGCGACAGTCGCGCAGCCCCGGGAAAAAAGCGCCAGCGGCCTCGGTCCGCAGCGCGAACAGTTGGTGAAACAACTGATCCTCGATCGCCTCGGCGAATCCCTGCAAGTGACCGAACTGGCCCAGGCTTGTTCGCTGTCGCGCAGTCATTTCTCCCGCGCGTTCAAGTGCAGCACCGGCTGTTCGCCACAGGAATGGATTCGCCAGCAACGCATCGCCCGGGCCAAGCAACTGATCCAGCACACCGACCTGAGTCTCACGCAAATCAGCCTCGAATGCGGCTTCTGCGACCAGGCTCACTTCTGCCACATGTTCACCCGCAGCGAGGGCATCAATCCGTTTGCGTGGCGTTGCCGGGCCGTACGCGCCCTCCCCACATCACCTGCCTGCGGGCAGCACCCGGATCATCGAGCGCCGAGTAGAACCGCTGTGATAAACGACGCATTGCGCGCCGGCAAAAATATGAGGAATATGCTCCATAAGTGCGTTCCAGACGCATTCACACAGGAGCAACCCGTTGACCCTCGCCCTCGAACAGGCTGTGCATTTCGGCCCCTACCGGATCTACCCCGGACAACGTCTGGTGCTGGAATCCGACCGGCCCCTGCGCCTGGGCCGGCGCGCCATGGACATCCTGTTGATCCTGCTGGAACACGCCGGCAAGGTGGTCAGCAAGCAACAGCTGATCGCTGAAGTCTGGCCCGACAGCGTGGTGGAAGAGATCAATCTGCGGGTGCACATGGCCGCCCTGCGCAAAGCCCTCGGCGACGGCCAGGCCGGCCAGCGCTACATCGTCACCGTGGCCCAGCGCGGCTACAGCTTTGTCGCGCCGTGGTCGCTTGCGCCCATCGAACACCGTCCGCAAAATGACCTGGTTGAATCCAGCGGCCATAACCTGCCCCTGCGCCGCGCCCGCCTGATCGGCCGCCAGGTGCTGGTCGACAGGCTGGTGGCGCAACTGCCGCGCCAGCGCTTCATCACCCTGGTCGGCCCCGGCGGCATCGGCAAGACCAGCGTCGCCCTGCGCGTCGCCGAGCAACTGATCGGCCACTACCGCGACGGCATCCGCCTGCTGGACCTGACGCCGATCAACGACCCCTCGTTGATCACCGGCCATCTGGCGACATTGCTGGGGTTGTCCCTGCACGACAGCGAACCGCTGAGCACACTTGCCACGTTCCTGCGCGAGCGGCATATGCTGCTGGTCATCGACAACTGCGAACACCTGATCGACAGCGTGGCACTGCTCTGTGAAAGCCTGCTGGGTGGCGCGCCGCAGGTGCACATCCTCGCCACCAGCCGCGAGAGCCTGCGCGCCGAAGGCGAATTCGTCCAGCGCCTGGAACCGCTGGAATGCCCCCCACCCATCACCGTGCAGGACCGCACCCAGGCCCTGGGTTTTTCCGCCGTGCAGCTGTTTATCGAGCGGGCCATGGCCAACCACGACAGCTTTGAACTGACCGATACCGAGTTGCCGCTGGTCATCGAGATCTGCCAGCGCCTGGACGGCATTCCGCTGGCCCTGGAACTGGCGGCCGCGCAAGTCGCCAACCTTGGCCTCAGCGGCTTGCTGGCGCAGTTGCAGGAAAGTTTTCGCCTGCTCGCCCACAGCGGCCAGACGACCCTGGGCCGGCATCAAACCCTGCGCACGACGCTGGACTGGAGCTTCAACCTGCTCACTGCCTGCGAACAGACATGCCTGCGGCGCCTGGGCATCTTGCGCGGTGGCTTTACCCTGGAATCGGCCGCGGCGGTGATCGTGGGCGAACACATCGAACCGCGCGAGGTGTTTGGCTCGATCATGCAACTGGTGGCCAAGTCGCTGCTGATCGTGGACGTCGGTGACGAAGGGGTGTTCTACCGCCTGCTCGACACCACCCGCCGTTATGCCCTGGAAAAACTCGAACAGAGCACTGAACTGCCCGACACCCGCAAGCGCCACGCCGAACGATGCCTGGCCCTGATGCAGCAGGCGCAGGACGACTGGGAACAGATCCCCACCGGTCTGTGGATCGAGCGTTATGCCCGCAGCCTCGAGGACATCCGCGCGGCGCTCGACTGGGGCCTGTCTGCATCAGGGCCGCAGGCGCTGGCGATCCGCCTGACCGCGACGTCCACGCCGCTGTGGCAGGAACTGTCGCTGCTCAACGAGTACGGCGGTTATGTGCGCAAGGCCCTGGCCCTGCTCGATGCCGCGCCCGAAGTCTGCCCACGGCTGCAAATGCTGCTGAAACTGGCCCTAGGCAGCACCTGTTACCACGCCCAGGGCGGCACCGTCGAAACCGTCGAGGCCTTCGTCAGCGCCCGGGCTTTGGCCGAACACTGCAAGGACGTAGCCGGACAACTGCGCGCCATCTCCGGGCACCTGGCGGTCAACCTCAGTTGCGGCCACTATCAAATGGCCCTGGAACAGAGCGAGCAATTCGATCGCCTGGGGTTGCATGGTGACCCGATGCTGTCCCTGAGTACCCACCGCCTGCGGGTCCTGGCCCTGCACTTTGCCGGCGATCAGCAGCGGGCCCGGATGAACGCCGAAGAGGTGATCCAGCGCATGGCCCACAGTGGTCATCTCAATCGCTTCACCCATGGATTTGGCGTGCAATACGACCAGAGCGTCGCCGCGCTGACCATCCTCGCCCGTATCCTCTGGATCCAGGGCCAACCGGAGCAAGCCTGGCGTACGGCCCGGCAGGCACTGGACATCGCACTGCAGATCAACCATGGCACGTCCATCTGTTACACCCTGGCCCTGGCGGGCTGCCTGATCGCCCATTACAACGGCGACGCCCGAACCGCTCGCGAACTCTTGCACCTGCTGCTGGAACAGGCGCAGAAACACTCGGTGCTGCTGTTCCATACCTGGGCTCGACATTATGCGCAGGTTATCGACACTGCCCAGGCCGATGCGTCGCCGCGTCCCGCTGTGGGCCTGATCAAGGAACTCATGATCACCCTCGACAGCCGCCTGATTGATGACGACTTGCTGCAACGCGCGCAAACCGGTGCGGCGTGCTGGAGCACCGCGGAGATTCTGCGTGCCAGGGCCGATGTGCTGCTGGCCGCTGATTGTCCGGTGCAAGACTGTGCCGCCGAGATCATATTGATCAAGGCGCTCAACGTGGCAAAAACCCAGGGCGCTCTGGCCTGGGAGCTGCGCAGCGCCACCTCGTTGGCGCGGCTTTGGCAGCGTCAGGGCCGCGACCGGCAGGCCCGGGAGCTGCTGTCGCCGATCCACCAGCGGTTTACCGAAGGCCATGCCACACCGGACCTGGCCACCGCGCAACGCCTACTCGGCGAGCTCCACAGCCACGAGTCGGCTTGATGGCCGGTGGGTGTGACTGACGTAGCCGGCGTAGCGCATTTCGAAGGTGCGCAAGGCGCCGCTCTGTTCGAGTTTTTCCAGGGCATAACAACGGGTGGTATTGAGGAAACGGTAGCGCGTCACGCCGCGCAGTTGCTCCAGTGCCAGCAGCGATTTGAGCGCCAGGCTTTGCATCACGCTGCTCAGGCTGGACGGCGGCAGCGTCGCGCAACTGATCACGGCGATCGCCGCGTCGAGGGTGAACGCCGCTTTGAACACCGCCAGACGCTGCAACACGGTTTGCTCCATCGGGCTCAGCCGCTCATAGCTCCAGTCCAGGGCCGCCTTCAGGGTCTGGTGTCGCGGCACCGCCGTGCGCCGCCCCTGGGTCAGCAGCTGAAAACAGTTGTCCAGTTGCGCTTGCAGCCCCACCAGCGCCAGCGCATCGATCTGCGCCGCCGCCAGCTCGATAGCCAATGGCAGCCCATCGAGTCGACGACAGATTTCGCGCACGACCTTGAGGTCCTGCTCGCGCAGGGCAAAGCCTTGCTGGCGGGCGCGGGCACGGCTGACGAACAACTGCACGGCCGAATAGCCCATGACCTCATCGACACAACGTAACGCCGACCTCGGTGGCACCAGCAGCGGCGGCAATGGCAAGAGTTCTTCGCCGGTGGCCAGCAGCGGCTCACGACTGGTGACGAGAATCGACAGGCGCGGTGCCGAAATCAACAGCTGCTCGACCAGTGCCCGGCAGCGCTCAAGCAGATGCTCGCAATTGTCGAGGACCAGCAACGCATGCCACTGTCCCAGCGCGTCCAGGGTCGTACCCACGTCCAGTTGCAAGGTGCGCGTCACATAGTCGACCACCTGTGCCGGGTCGTCGATCATCGCCAGATCCACCCGCCACACGCCATCGCGAAAGTGCTGCAACAGCAATTCGGCGACACGCAGGGCAACGGTGGTCTTGCCGATGCCACAGGGCCCGACCAGGGTCATGCAACGGCGCGCTGGCAACTTGCGCACCAGACTGCCCACCACGGCATCGCGACCGATGACGGGTGTGAGTCGTGCCGGCAGGTTGTGGGGGGATGGTGCAAAGGCGTCGCTGGCCAAAGGCGTGAGTTCCAGCGCCTGGCGCACCGGCGCGACAAAGCTGTAGCCACGCTCGGGGATGTTGACGATGTAGCCGTGCCCGTCGTGTCCGTCACGAAAGGCCCGGCGCAGGGCCGCGATGTGCACACGCAGGTTGATGTCCTCGACCACCGTTCTCGGCCAGACCCGGGCAATCAGATGGTCCTTGCTGACCACCGAGCCGGCATGTTCAACCAGCACCTGCAGGATATCCAGCGCACGCCCGCCCAGGCGCAGCGGCTGATCACCCTGGCGAACCAGTCGCTGATTGACGTGGAAGGCGTAGGGGCCAAAGTGCAGCACCGTGTCGCTGATTACATTTCTGAGGCTGTTCATACGCTTTCACCCGCTGGAAACCTGCTCGGCACATGACAGGCTCCGTACCTTCCTTGCAATGAGTTCAGCGGTATCTTGGCAGGCTCTGGTGACGGTACAACCGTCACGGGGGGAGCGTCACGGCCATCTGGGTGCGCACAACGGACAAGCGTGTCAGCTGAACTGCTCGCGGTACTGGATCGGGGTCAGGCCGAGCTTTTCACTGAACAGGAAACGCATGTGCCGCACGCTGCCGAAGCCGTAATGCCATGTGGATAGCCGTCTGCTTTTGCTTTTAACGCCAAAGACTTTCAGACATTTACCACTTGGACGTAGGACTTTTCCCAAAAGCAATTAAGCAGTCCAAATAGCTGAGGCACCGAGAGCTTCACCGAGGGTATTCTCACCTAATAAAAAATCGTGCAGACGCCAACTTTTTTACAATTCAACTGTGTGTTATCGCATACCAAACAACCATACACCTTATCGAAACCCAGTCATTCCCGATCCGGCGAATCAGCCCAGTGCTCACCTCAAAATAAACTTTGTGCGCCAGTTCAAAACAATAAAAAAGTGAAACCTTAAGGAAAATACCAACAAGGATTAAACAATGAAAATCGGACATCTAAATTGGTTAGTTAAGCCCGTGGGCTACCAATCGATAACAAAGCGCTGCCCTAACTGCGAAATTAGAAAATTATTTTATCCTTCAGGTTGCTTTCGCGTCAACGCACAGAAAAAGACGCTTGACGTATGGAATATCTACAAGTGCGAAAAATGTGACTATACGTGGAACATCGATATATTCTCCCGCATCAACACCAACAAACTCAATTCAGAACTGCACGAGCACTTCCTGCATAACAACCTCGATCAAGTTCGACGTTGCGCTTATGACTACTCTACCTTGAAGAAAAACAACGCCAAACTCGGTCCCACTCCGGAATTTTATCTTGAGGGCCCGGATCCCTATGCACTTAATAATGGAGCTACCGTCCGCATTGAAGTCCTTTTCGAGCACCCTATACCGGTACGTCTGATCAATTTGCTGACACGTAAGCTTTCGCTTTCCCGTAGTGAGGTGCTAAAGCTTCTAGAGCACAAAGTGCTATTGGATATTACCTTGGACGAATTGAATAAAAAAATCAAACGACCGTTTTCATTTTCTCTAGATTTTAAGCGACTGATTGATCTTCACCCGCCAGCTTCAGATTCCTGACACACTCTTTAAACAGGCAAAGATTTAACAGAACGAGTAAAGTTAAAGCGAACCAGCACCGCAACTATCAATAGCAAGACAATAGTCGCTCCCATTACCGAAAACACGGCATTATCGAAAGCCAGTCGTGCATTCATGACCAGCGAATCACCAACCGCACCCGGCAACTATTCGGCCATCAGTATCGCGCTATCGATACCATCTCGGGCCAGTTCTGCATCAATGGAGCTTTCAGGAATAAATAATGTTCGACTGTAAACAACCGACATCAAGCTGCCCATGATTGCAATACCCAACCCCCCTCCCAATTCATATGATATTTCTTCGATTGAGGCTGCCATTCCGGCACGCTCGGGCGGTGCGGCGGACATAATCGTATTTGATGCAGCCGTCATACTGGCTCCAACACAAGCCCCTAGCAGAAATAAACAAGATACTTGCAGGTACATGGAGTAGGAGAAGCTGAACATGAACAGGGCAATGCCCGCAGCGTACACAGTCAGCACACACGACAGAAAACGGTCGCTCCTGAAGCGCGGCAGAAGCCAACCACACAACGGACTGCCAACAATGGCGCCTAAAGACAAAGGCAAGAAGTAAAGCCCGGTCTGCAACGGAGAAAGCTCCAGAACCAGTTGCAATCGTTGACTAAGGACCAGGTTGATACCCATCAGACACCCGGCTACCACCAACCCGGCCAGAACCGCAGAGGAAAACGCAGGGTTGCGAAAAACCTGCATATCAACCAATGGAAATTCGCTGTTGCGTTGGCGACGGGCGAACAGCAGGGCAAAGGAAATGCAGATCAGCAATGCCAGAATGACATCCGCATAGGAAGGCATCTGCTTGGCAAATTCCTTGATCGCATACGCGAGACTTATCAACACCACCGTGATTTGTAACGAAGCAACCAAGTCCCAAGGTTGAGCAGAATCGTTCTTGATATTTTTGATCAGCAATCCCGACAACAAACATGCTATCAACACAATCGGAACGTTGATCAGAAACACCGAGCCCCACCAGAAGTACTCAAGCAGTGCCCCGCCCATCAAAGGACCAGCAGCAGCACCTCCGGAGGCAACTGCTGCCCAAATGCCAATGGCAATAGAGCGTTCATCTTCATCTTCAAAAGACAAACTGATGATTGCAAGTGTCGCCGGCATCATGGCTGCCGCCCCGACACCCAAAAGTCCACGAGCAAGAATCAAAACAGCGGAAGTTGGTGAGAATGCCGCCAGTAGTGACGCCACGCCGAAAATGAGCAGGCCAATGATAAAGATTCGTTTGTGCCCGATCCGATCCCCAAGCGTGCCAGCCCCTAACAAAAGGCCCGCAACCACCAATGGATACATATTTACGATCCAAAGCTTTTCTGAGGTAGAAGCCCGCAGCTCATGGGTTAAAGTGGGCAGCGCGATATATAAAACCGTCATATCAATCGCCACCAGAAGAAGTGCAATCGAAACAACAGCCAATACAAGCCATCTATATTTATCTACATGCATCTTCGCCCCCACCTAACTTCCTACTTTTAGTGCTTGCGGCAATAACAGCGCCCTCACAACCCCAACAACCTAACCACAAGCCCGATACACAATCAACAGACACAACGCAAAACTCGAGCAAGAAAGTCAAAAGAAGAACACGCTGTAGGAATTATCTCTGCACTTCCACAAACACCTCACATGAAACTCATTTCGTTTCGACTTTACACACAACTTCTTTCAGAACATGCGCCTGCACCTCAGGATAAGCCTCATCGAAAAGGAGAAGATCAGTAGCTATTACGGATCAGGAAATCCGTCTATTAGCTAGCGTTCAGAAAATGTAACGGCTAGAGGACACTAGTTGAACTGCTCACGGTACTGAATCGGGGTCAGGCCGAGCTTTTCACTGAACAGGAAACGCATGTGCCGCACGCTGCCGAAGCCACTTTTGAACGCCACGGTCTTGAGCGGCAGGTCAGCGGTTTCCAGCAGGTTCCTGGCGCAGTCGATGCGTGCGCTTTGCAGGAACTCCATGGGGGTCATGTTCACTTCCCGGGCGAAGACCCTGGCGAAGTGGCGCGGGCTCATGTTGGCCAGGCTCGCCATGCGTTCGATGCTGAAAGCTTCGTCCAGGTGTTCGAGCACATGGTTCTGCACCCGGGTGATCGGTGTTTCATGGGGCGCCACTGCCGCCATTAGCGGGCTGAACTGCGCCTGGCCGCCCTGGCGTTTCATGACCACCAACAACACCTTGGCCACGTCCTGGGCGACTTTCTTGCCATGGTCGGCGGCGACCACGGCCAGCGCCAGGTCAATGCCGGCAGTGACGCCGCCGGAGGTGATGAGGTTGCGGTCCTGGACGTAGATCTGGTCGGTTTCGACCGTCGCCTTGGGGAATGCCTTGATCATCCGTTCGGTGTAGTGCCAGTGGGTGGTCACGCGATAGCCGTCGAGCAAACCGGCGTGCCCCAGCACGAACGCCCCGGTGCAGATCGAGCCAAAGGTCTGCGATCGACTGACATTGCGCTTGAGCCACTCGAGCAAGGGCGGATGTTTTTCGTTGTAGGCACCGGGGCCGCCGGGCACCAGCAGCAGATCAAAGCCGTCACAGGCCTGCTCGACCGGCATGTCCGCCTGCACCCTCACCCCATTGGACGCCCGCAGTGCGCCGGGCTCGGTGCCAAGGGTCGTCAGCACATAGTGGTCGTCGGGCTTGAGATAACGATTGGCGATGGAAAACACCTCCATCGGCCCGGCCATGTCGAGCAGGAGAAAGTCGGGGAACAGCACCATTGCCACGGTTTTCATGGGTTCAATCACTGAAATCAAGGAAGGTCTTTGTGCCGAACACCGAACCTGTGGGAGCGAGGCGAAGGCGGTGTGTCAGTCACCAAATTTGTTGAATGTAACACCGCCTTCGCGAGCAAGCCCGCTCCCACAGGGGTACTGCGTCCGTAGGTACACAGCTGTCAACCTGAAAGAGACAGTATTTCAGTTTTCATCTACTTATTGCACCAATGGATTAACATTAACCTTCTCCTCACTCGGACGAATCAACGTCCCAAAAGGAGATTTCATCATGCTGACCCTTCGCAAAGCATCGGATCGTGGCCTGGCCAATCACGGCTGGCTGAAGTCGTTCCATACCTTTTCCTTCGCCAGCTATCGCAACCTGAAAGAACAGGGTTTTTCCGATCTGCTGGTGATCAACGATGACCGCGTGGCTGCCGGCAAAGGCTTCGGCCAGCACCCGCACCGCGACATGGAGATTTTCTCCTATGTGCTCGAAGGCGCGCTGGAACACAAGGACACCCTGGGCACCGGCTCGGTGATCCGTCCCGGCGATGTGCAGTTGATGAGCGCCGGCAGCGGCGTGGCGCATAGCGAGTACAACCACTCGGATTCGCGGCCCGTGCACTTCCTGCAAATCTGGATAGTGCCGGACGTTAGCGGTGCCAAGCCACGCTATCAGCAGGAGCATTTCAGCACCCAGAAGAAACGCGGTCGCCTGCAATTGATCATCTCCCCCGACGGCGCCCAGGGTTCACTGACGGTGCGCCAGGATGCGCGGGTGTATGCCGGCCTGATCGATGGCAAGGAAAGTGCCACTGTGGAACTGACTGCCAATCGTTATGCCTATGTCCATGTGGCTCGTGGTCGCGTTGAGCTGAACGGTGTAGCACTGCAGGAAGGCGACGGCGTGCGGGTTCGCGAGGAACAGTTGCTGACCTTGAGCAATGGGGTGGATGCCGAGGTGCTGGTGTTCGATCTGCGTGCGAATGAGTTGCCAGAAATGCCATAACCCTGTGTGCGAGCCTGCTCGCGAAGAACGGAAGGACAACGCGGTTTTCCATGGAGCACGCGTTATCGTTAACGTCCATCGCGAGCAGGCTCGCTCCCACAAAAGGCTTCGACAATTTCCTCAATCACCACCCGGACCCTCGCCGTATGCCGAAGGTCCGCGTGGGTCACCAGCCACACGTCATAGGGCAACGGCCGAGTACGCTCCGGCCACAGCCGGACCAGTCCATCCCTTTCCCCCACATACACCGGAATTTCCCCGATCCCGATCCCCTCGGCAATGGATCGCCGCACCAGCAGGCTGGAACTCAGGCTTGCGACAATCCGCCCGCGCCCCACAGGTTCACTGACCAGCGTTATGTCCTTGCCGCTCTGCAGATACGGCTGATACACCACCAGATCATGCCCCTCGAACGCCGATCCCGGCTCGGGCACACCGTGGGCATTGACATAGGCTTGCGAGGCGAACAGGCCCACCGGCCAACGGGCGATTCGCCGCGCGATGAGGTCCGGATTGTCCGGCCGGGTATTACGTACGGCGATGTCGGCTTCGCGTTTGGCCAGGCTGAGGATTTGCGTCGAGGCGTCCAGTTGCACCCGCACGTCGGGGTGACGTTGATGCAGTCGAGCGACGGCCGGGATCAGGAAGTCGATGGCCATGGAGTCGGTGGTAGTGACCCGCACGGTGCCCGTCAGCCGGTCGTCGAGGCCCTGGATGCGGCGCTCCAGTTCCAGTGCCGAATGCTCCATTTTCTCGATGGCGCGCATCGCCGCTTCGCCGACCGCGGTCAACGCATAACCTTCGGAGGTGCGCAGGAACAGCGTCGCTCCCAATGACTTTTCCAGCGACGTGATGCGCCGGCCCACCGTGGCCTGGTCGACACCCAATACTCGCGCGGCGCCGCGCAACGTTGATTCGCGGCAGACCGCGAGAAATACCCGTGCGTCATCCCAGTTCATGGAGCTCTCCATCTGATGCATTTGCGCATCACCATAACGCGAAATCGCAGCGCTGGTGCATCACTAAACCTGGTTAAGCTGATCACCAGTGAAAAACTTGCAGGAGAGCACCCATGCTCAGCCCCCTGAACACCCCACGCAACGCATTCTGGCTACCGATTTTTGCCGGCCTGTGCGCCAGCCTGGTCAGCATTGGCCTGGCGCGTTTTGCCTATACGCCGTTGATTCCCTCGCTGATCCAGGCCCATTGGTTTTCCGCCAGCGACGTGGTGTACCTCGGTGCCGCCAACCTGGTGGGCTACCTGATCGGTGCACTGATCGGCCACCCGTTGGCGCGTCACACATCCAACAAAACTGCGCTGCGGCTGATGATGCTGGCGGTCACCCTGTCGTTCTTCGCCTGTGCCTTTCCCTTGTCGGTGAGCTGGTTTTTCGGCTGGCGTTTGCTCTCGGGCGTCGCCGGTGGCGCGATCATGGTGCTGGTGGCGTCGACGGTGTTGCCGCATGTGCCGGCCTCGCGCAAAGGGCTGGCCAGTGGCGCGATCTTTCTCGGCATCGGGCTGGGCATTGCCGGGTCGGGGACGATCGTCCCGCCGCTGCTGAGCCTGGGCCTGCAGCAAACCTGGTTGGGACTCGGCTTGCTGGCATTGATATTGACCGCTATCAGCTGGTTTGGCTGGCCGTCGGATGCGCCCCAGGCAACGATGACAGCGACGGCCGATGCCGCGTCGACCCGCACCCACCCGGGTGTCTACTTGCTGTTTGCCCAATACGCACTCATGGCGGCGGGGCTGGTGCCAGCCATGGTGTTCCTGGTGGATTACGTGGCTCGCGGCCTCGGTGCCGGGCCACAGGTCGGCGCGCTGATCTGGGTGATGTACGGCCTCGGCGCGATTGTCGGGCCGGTGAGCTATGGTTTTCTCGCGGATCAACTGCGGGCGAAACCGAGTATCCGACTGGTGCTGGTGGTGCAAGCGATTGCCGTGGCCTTGCTGTCGATCTCCAGCTCTTTCGCGGCACTGGCGCTGCTGGCAGTGATCCTCGGTTCGTTTCCACCGGGCATCGTGCCGCTGGCACTGGCGCGGGTTCACGAATTGGTCCCCGGGCATCATCAGCAACAGGTGGTGTGGAGTCGCGCCACCGTATCGTTTGCCACCTTCCAGGCCATTTCCGGGTTTGCTTATTCCGCCTTGTTCAATGCCAGCGGCGGCCATCATGGGCTGATGTTCGTGATTGCGGCCGGGGCGATTGTTTTGGCGTTGTTGCTGGAGTTGGCGGTGCGTTTATCGAGTCGGCCTGACTCTCTTGTTCAGGTCAGTTGCCCATGAAGATCAAAAGATCGCAGCCTGCGGCAGCTCCTACAAGGAACCTGCATTCCCATGTAGGAGCTGCCAAAGGCTGCGATCTTTTGATTCTCCGCGCGAAAGCGCGGTCTCATTTAACGGACACTTTGCCCACAGGTATATGAAATGAATTTGCCCAAAGACATGACCCTGATCGAAATCACCCAACCCGGTGGCCCTGAAGTCCTGCAACCGCGCCAGGTGCCCTTGCCCACTGCAGGCGTCGGTGAAGTGCTGATCCGCGTGCATGCTGCCGGGGTCAATCGCCCCGACGTTCTTCAACGAGCCGGCAAGTACCCGATGAAACCCGGCATGAACCCAAACCCAGGTTTGGAGGTGGCCGGCGAAGTGGTCGCCGTTGGCGCAGATGTCAGCGAGTTTATCGTCGGCGACAAGGTCTGTGCGCTGACCAATGGCGGCGGTTATGCGCAGTATTGCGCGGTCCCGGCCAGCCAGGCGCTGCCGATCCCCGAAGGCATGGACTGGGTGCAAGCGGCGGCGATCCCGGAAACCTTCTTCACGGTGTGGGCCAATCTGTTCGACATGGGCGGCGCCAGCAAAGGCCAGCGCGCGCTGATTCACGGTGGCACCAGTGGCATCGGCACCACCGCCTTGATGTTATGCCGCGAGTTCGGCGTCAAGGCATTTGCCACGGCGGGCAGTGAGGAGAAATGTGTGGCGATCCGCCAATTGGGCGCCGAAGCGATCAACTATCGCGATCAGGACTTCGTCCAGGTCATCCAGGAAAAAACCGCCGACAAGGGCGTCAATGTCATCCTCGACATCATGGGCGCTTCGTACCTGAACCAGAATATCGCGGCATTGGGAATGGAAGGTCGACTGGTGATGCTGGGCTTCCTCGGCGGTGCCGTCGGCAAGGATGTCGACCTGCTGGCGATCATGAGCAAGCGCGCGACAGTCACCGGCTCGCTGCTGCGCCCGCGTACCCGGGAAGAAAAAGCCTCGATTGCCGAACAATTGCGCGAATACGTATGGCCGGTGCTGGCGGCCGGGCGTTGCCTGCCGATGATCGACAAGGTGTATGCGCTCACCGAGGCCTCCCAGGCCCATGCGCGAATGGAAGCTGGCGATCACATCGGCAAGATCGTGCTGCGCGTCGACTGATAGCGCCGCAAAACCCTGTGGGAGCGGGCTTGCTCCGGGCGGCGTTCCGACGAAGGCGGAGCATCAGTCTCACTAGTGCTGACTGACACATCGCCTTCGCGAGCAAGCCCGCTCCCACAGGGTGAACGACCGTCGCATTTTTCCCCACCCCGCGCGCGCATCTGTTAAAACGCGGTCTTCATGTCCCTACCGGTGAACCACCCAATGCCCTCTGCCCTCCTCACCCGTCTACGCCTGCGCTGGCTGCCGCTGCTGTGCATGGCCGCGCTGGTCGTCGGCTTGCCCGTGGGTTGCGGCGCACTCAAGTACAAAGAGCGCGAGTTGCTGTTCCGCATCGAGCCGGGCACGGCCGGCTGGTATCGCGGCCTGCCGCAGGATGTGCAGGAATTCGACATCAAGCCTGCCAGTTTCAAAGCCGGGCAAAACCTGCATGCCTGGTGGTGGCCGGCCGCGCGCCGTGACGCGCCGTCGATCCTCTACCTGCATGGCGTACGCTGGAACCTGACCGGCCAGGCCTTTCGCATCGAGCAGTTGCGCGCCATGGGCTATTCGGTGCTGGCGATCGACTACCGCGGCTTTGGCCAGAGCAAGGGTGACTTGCCGTCGGAGGCCAGCGTTTACGAAGATGCCCGCGCTGCCTGGGAACGTTTCAGCACGATGCAACCGGACCCCGGCAAGCGCCTGATCTACGGCCACTCCCTGGGTGGCGCGGTGGCCATCGACCTGGCCGCAGACTTGGCCGCGCAAGCGAAAAAGCAGCATGGCGCCGTTCCGGTGCGCGGCCTGGTGATCGAGTCTACCTTCACTTCCCTGGGCGATGCCGTGGCGGAAGTGGCCGACAACAACCTGCCGGTGAACTGGCTGCCGGTGCGCTGGTTGCTGTCGCAGAAGTTCGACTCCATCGACAAGATTGTCGACATTCACATGCCGTTGCTGGTGGTCCATGGCCTGGCCGACCGGTTCATGCCATCGAGGTTCAGTGAGCAGCTGTTCAATGCCGCCAACGAACCCAAGCGTCTGTTGCTGATCCCCGGCGGCACCCACAACAACAGCATGAGCCTGGGCGGCAGCCAGTATCGTCAGGCGCTGGAAGGCCTGATGAAGGCCAAACCGCAGATCGCCGGGCCGATGGTCTCGCGAAGCGCCCAGGATTCCTGAGGGTTATCGATAGCCCCGTGCCTGCAGGTCGAACAGCTGCGCATAACGCCCGCCCCCCGTGACCAGCGTGTCGTGATCACCACGTTCCAGAATCGAGCCCTGATCCAGCACGATGATGTGATCGGCGTTGCGCACGCTGGAAAAACGGTGGGAGATCAGCAGGGTCATGCGGCCCTGGGTGTGCTGGCTGAAATGCTCGAACACCGCCGCTTCCGCCGCCGGGTCGAGTGCCGAGGTCGGCTCGTCGAGGATCAGGATATCGGCATCGCGGCGCATGTAGGCGCGCGACAGCGCGATTTTCTGCCACTGCCCGCCCGACAGCTCCAGCCCACCGGCAAACCAGCGCCCCAGTTGCGTGGCGTAACCGCGATCGAGCCGCTCGATGAACGGCGCGGCCATGCCTTCGGCGGCGGCTTGCTGCCAGCGTTGCTCGTCCTGGAACGCCAGGGTGTCGCCCACACCGATGTTCTCGCCGACGGAAAACTGGTAGCGAATGTAGTCCTGGAAGATCACCCCGATGCGCCGGCGTAGCGCATTTTCCTCCCAGGCCTGCAAGTCGCTGCCGTCCAGCAGGATGCGTCCTTGATCGGGACGGTAGAGCCGGGTCAAGAGTTTGATCAGCGTGGTCTTGCCCGAACCGTTCTCGCCCACCAGCGCCACACTGTGCCCCGGCACCAGGTGCAGGTCGATACCCGCCAGCGCGTCGCGACTGGCACCCGGGTAACGGAAGCCGACGTTCTCGAACCGCAGGCCATCGCCAGGCACCGCGCCCACCGTGAGATGGCCCGTGGCCGCGACCACGGGCTCGGCCAGGTATTCATAGAGGCTCGACAGGTAGAGGCCATCCTCGTACAGGCCGCTGATGGCGCTCAGGCTGCTGCTCACTGCCGCCTGCCCCTGCTTGAACAGCACCAGGTACATGGTCATCTGGCCGAGGCTGATGTTGCCGTGCACGGCGTCTACCACCACCCAGGCGTAGGCCAGGTAGAACGCCGCGGTGCCCAGCAGGCCGAGGACAAATCCCCAGCCATCGCGACGCAGGGTCAGCCGCCGGTCCTCGGCATAGAGCCTGGCAAAGGTGTCGCGGTAACGCTGCAACAGCAGCGGCGCGAAACCGAACAGCTTGACCTCCTTGATGTAGCCCTCATGGGACAGCAACGTCTCGATGTAGGTCTGCTGTCGGCTCTCCGGCGCACGGCGGGTAAACAGGCGAAAGGCATCGCCGGAAAAGTGCGCCTCGGCAAAAAACACCGGCAACGCGCCGACCACCAGCAACACCAGCGCCCAGGGCGAAAAATGCACCAGCAACACCCCGAAGCTGATCAGCACGATCAGGTTCTGGATCAGCCCCAGCGACTTCATCACCAACGCCAACGGCCGGGTCGAGGCTTCGCGCCGAACCCGCACCAGCTTGTCGTAGAACTCCGAATTCTCGAACTGCACCAGCGATAACGTCTGGGCCTTTTCCAGAATCATCGTGTTGACCTTCTGCCCCAACTGCACCCGCAACAGCGACTGCTGCACCGACAGCGCACGCTGGGCACCCGACAGCAAGGCCAGCACTCCCGCCTCCATCAGCACATAACGCACCACCGGCCACAAAGACGCACTGCCCTGCTGCGCATGCAATTGCATGGCAAAGACCACGGCATCGACAATGCGCTGGCCCAGCCATGCCGCTAAAGCCGGAAGCACACCGGCAATGAGGGTCGCCACCACCAGACCCAGAAACAATGCGCGCGAGGTGCCCCAGACCAGCAGCAAGGCACGCTGGGATTGGTCGAGCAATGAGGTGACGCGGGCAAATACCGGGCTCACTCCAAAGGCTCCGCCAAGGTATCGAGCCGCTCCCCCTGAAACCGCGCCCGATACCGCCCCGGACTCTCCCCCGTCCACTTCTTGAACGCCCGGTGAAATGCGCTCGGCTCCTGGAAACCCAGTTGTTCGGCGATGTCGCCGATACTCGCCTGGCTCTCACGCAACTGTTCGAACGCCACCCCACGGCGTACTTCGTCCTTGATCTCCTGATAGGAGCAGCCCTCGCGCTCGAGTTTGCGGCGGAAGGTACTGGGGCTCAGGTGCTGTTCGAGGGCAAAGGCCTGCAGGGTCGGCCACTCGCTGTAATGGCTGTTGCGCAAGCGCTGGTGCACCTGTGACGCCAGGCCGTGCTGGTTGCGAAAGCGGATCACCAGCCATTGTGGCGCGGTGCGCAGGAACACTTTGAGCGACGCCAGGTCCTGGACCACCGGCAGGCGCAGGTAGTGACTGGCGAACTCGATTTCGGTGCGCTCGGCGCCGAAGGTCAGGTTCGGCCCCCAGAGCAAACGGTCATCGCTGAGGGACAGGCGCCCGTGACGAAAGTCCGCGCGGTCGATCGGGATGCGTCGTCCACCCAGCCAGCACATAAGGCTGATCATCAACACCAGGAAGGTCTCTTCGCCGAAACGGCTGACGTCTTCGTTGGCCCCCTGGCTTTGCAGGCTGATGACCGCTCGTTTGCCGCGCACGGTCAGGGTGCCGCGAAAATCGCGCAGGAACAGGCCGAAGTTGACCAGGCACTGGCGCATGGCCTTGTGCAGATCGGGCTCCTGGATCAACGCCCGGCAAATCAGGGCGAAGCTGCCCGGCGGCATGCCGTGGGAATCGAGGCCGAAGAATTCGTCGTCGAGCTCGCGGATCTGGATCAGCCACAGCGCTGCGAACGCGCTGGCCGGTACCCGCGACGTGGGTTGCGCAATCACCGCCGGGTCGATGCCGGCCTGTTCGAGCACAGCCCGAACACGCTGCGGATCGTCCCCCAGCCCCTGGATCATTGCCTGCACGAAGTAGGCGGCCACCGAGTCCTTTTCCCGCATGCGAACGCTTCGCTCCCCATCACCCGAAATGGCAAAAAACATCAGTGCCGTTGAACAGTTTCGGCATAGGACAACCACCCTGCCGGCTCTAGACTCGCGGCAATAGTACGCTTTCGGCCATACAGGCGGCCAAGGTATCGCAGGGTTTATCGAAAGGACGGCAACATGAATCTGCAAAACATTGGCGTGATCGGCGCCGGCACCATGGGCAACGGCATCGCGCAGGTCTGCGCCCTGGCCGGTTTCAACGTGACCCTGGTGGACATCAGCGAGGGTGCCTTGCAAAAAGCCCTCGCCACCGTCGGCAAGAACCTTGACCGCCAGGTCGCCAAGGAAACCCTGAGCGCCGAGCAGAAAAACGCCGCCCTCGACAAAATCCGCACCAGCACCGATTACAGCAACCTGCGCGACGCGCAACTGGTGATCGAAGCCGCCACCGAGAACCTCGAACTGAAACTGCGGTTGCTGCAACAGGTTGCCGCACAGGTCGGCGCCGAGTGCGTGATCGCCTCCAACACGTCGTCGCTGTCGATCACCCAGCTCGCGGCCAGTGTCAGCCAGCCGGAACGCTTCATCGGCCTGCACTTCTTCAACCCGGTGCCGGTGATGGGCCTGATCGAAGTCATTCGCGGCCTGCAAACCAGCGATGCCACCCATGCCCTGGCGCTGGACATGGCGACCCGCCTGGGCAAGACCGCGATCAGCGCCGGCAACCGCCCGGGGTTCGTGGTCAACCGGATCCTGGTGCCGATGATCAACGAAGCGATCCTGGTGTTCCAGGAAGGCCTGGCCAGTGCCGAAGACATCGACGCCGGCATGCGCCTGGGCTGCAACCAGCCTATCGGCCCCCTGGCCCTCGCGGACCTGATCGGCCTGGATACGCTGCTGGCGATCATGGAGGCCTTCCACGACGGCTTCAACGACAGCAAATACCGCCCGGCCCCATTGCTCAAGGAAATGGTCGCTGCCGGTTACCTGGGACGCAAGACGGGGCGCGGCTTCCATGCCTATGCCTGAGCGTTGTTCGCGTTTCGCCGAATACCGGGACAAGGTGCTGGAGCTGTTCGCCAGCAAGGGTTTCGGTCAGGTCGGCATGCGCGAGCTCGCGACGTGCCTGGGGCTTTCCCCGGGCTCGTTGTATCACCATTACCCAAGCAAACAGCACCTGCTGCTGGACTTGATCGAAGAGTTCTACGAAGAGCTGCTGGCCACGCTGGGGCGTATCAAGCAAAAGGCGCCGGGTAAACGCGACCGCCTCAACAGCCTGATCCGCGCGCACCTGAACCTGCATCGCGACATGCCCTGGCATTTTCGCCTGGTGGAACGCGACAGCGGCTGCCTGAACGACGAGCAACAGGCACGGGTTCGACATTTGAGCGAGCAGTACCAACGCCAATTGATGGTGATACTCGGCGCCCGTTCGCGGTTCAGCGAATCGGGCCTGCTGGCGGCAGGTCATGCCATCGCCGCCTTGCTCAACAGCGCGCCCAGCTGGCTGGCGTCCCATGCGCTGGAAGAAGGCGAGCACAATGAGCTGCTGGAGAACATGGTCGGCGGCGCCATCGAGCGTTTGCTGGCGCCGAAGCGCCCAAGCGAGGCTATAAGCCTGGCCCGGCCTATCGAGAATCCATCTAAAAAAACCCAGGCTCCCACCGCGATTTAGCGCTTTGCTTGCCCAGTCAATCTCATCGGAATTCGCGCTGGTACCCGGCGTCCAATCCGATGTGTATCTTCAATGACCGGGAGCAGCACCATGAAAATCAGTCCCTACCTCATCTTCAATGGCGATTGCCGCGCCGCCTTCACGTTTTACCAGCAATGCCTGCAAGCCCAGATCGAGGCGATGATGACGTTCGGCGAAACACCCGCCGCCGAGCACGTCCCCAAGGAACATCACGACCTGATCATCCACACCTGCCTGAAGGTAGGTGACCAGATGCTCATGGCCTCGGACACCACCCCCGACCGTCCGACCCCGGGCATGAGCGGTTGCTCGATTTCCCTGAACGTCGACAGCATTGCCGAAGCCGAGCGGGTGTTCAACGCACTGGCAGAAGGCGGCAAAGTCGACATGCCACTGGAAGCCACGTTCTGGGCCGCACGCTTTGGCATGCTGGTCGACCGCTTTGGTGTGTCGTGGATGGTCAATTGCGAAAAGGATCAGTGACACTGTGAAGACCGGCTGTCTGGCAACTCCCGGGCCGTCTGCTACCGTCAACTTTTAACCCCTGTAGCAGCGGCCCTTCGGAGAAAACCCACCATGCAAGCCCATGACGCGTCATGGTCCACCCGTTTCAAACTGTCCTTGCTGGCGGGCGGGCTCACCGCCGCGCTGCTGGCACTCAGCGGTTGCGCGACAGTCGATGCCCAGACCACCGCCTACGTCGGCGTGGAACATCCCGCACCGACGCTGCCCAGCGAAGTCGTGGTGCTGCGCACCGAGCCCCTTCGCCCGCACGTTCGACTGGGCGAAATACTGATCGACGCCAGTGTCGACCCCGCCCCGCCGATTACCGAGGTTGAAGAAAAATTGCGGGAAGAAACCGCCAAGCTCGGCGGCGATGCCGTGGTGGTGGTGTATGACCATATCCAGGCGGTCGGTGCCTATGTCAACGGGCCGCTATGGGCGCGCGACGTGCAGACCATCGAGGGGCGCAAACTCAAAGGGATCGTGATCAAGTACAAGTGAGGCGCGGGGATTTTTCGTCGAAAATGACAACGCGGGGCGCAATGTCAACCGCGCGTAGCTGCCAAAGGTGCCCGATCGAGAAGCATTCATCGGGCATTATTCCTCTCCTCTTCCGTGAAAAATGATCATGACAACCCTGTGAAGGTACGAATGGCGACCCGCGCGAGGATCTTGCCAGGCCGCAATCCGAACGCCCGCCCCTCGGAAAGCATCGTGTTGATGTTCCTCAGGTCAATCCTCCTGCTATCAAAGAAATGCCCGAAAGCAACATTAAAACATCCAGAAGTCTTTGAAATGTGGTCAAGGACATTTTTATCGTGATGAACTTACCGATCGACATACCTGCAGCGAGCGAGAGTCCAATCAGTACTCCTTTCAGTACGACGTTCAGGGGAAGACCTCCAATCGCTTTGAAAGTAATTGTCTTGCTCAAGTAAATAATGAACGAGGCGGCAGCTTCGGTTGAGAGCAATGGCCCTTTCAATAACCCGTATGCGGAAAAAATCGGAATGGTCAGCGGCCCGGTGGAAAGAACAATACCGGTGAGGTAGCCAACAAGAGCGCCTGTGGCGGAGAGTTGCCAAAGCGAAAGGGTGAAATTTTTTGATTTTGCCCAATGGCGATAGGGAATCATTAGAAGAAAAAATACCCCGAGAGCTATATCAATCCAGGTCGCTTTCAGACTCCAGAGTGTGTGCGCACCAAAAGCCGATGCCGGCGCTCCTGTCACCGAATAGGCTAAAAACGCCTTCCAGTGAATGTCCTTTCGCCAAAGGATAACTTTTGAGATATTGCCGACGATTGCTGCCACCGCCATGATCGGCACTGCCTGCTTAGGACCGAAACAAAGGACGAGTGCAGGCAGAAGCATGATGGAGGCCCCCGTCCCGATTACACCACTGACAACTCCTGAAATGACCCCGATAAACAAAACGAGTAAATATTCTGTCATTTGTCATCCACTGCGGATATTTGGTTTGTGAAGAAGCCACTTTAGTGACTTTTAGAAATTGAATCAGTGTGCTAAAAACTCATCTCCCAGTGATAGTTGGTGCGCAATCATGTATGAGCTTCCTCCATTATCAGCGATTCGGACATTTCTGGTTGCTTGTCGAGCGGGAAATTTTACGGCCGCCGCACATGAGCTTTGTGTGACTCATGGTGCAGTAAGTCGTCAGATCCAGTCTTTGGAAAGCTGGCTCGGACAAAGCCTTTTCGAAAGGCACGGTCATCGAATGGTAGCTACTCCTCATGCCCAGGCTATGGCTCGGGAAATGAGTACTACACTTGAAAATCTGGTAGAAATCGTACAGCGTTATGGAAAAGGAGAAACAAAAAATAATCTGCGCGTAAGTGTTCCGACGACGTTCGGCATGCGTTGGTTAATTCCTAGACTGACAGATTTCCATTCAAACAATCCAGACTCCAGAATTCAAATACTTACCGTTACATCACAACAACAACCAAACAACTCAATTTTTGATATCGCCATAAGGCGCGAAGAAACGTTGATTGAGGGATACCAATCATCCTTTCGATTCTTAAGTGACCACCACAGTGTGATTGCAGCTTCCCATCTACTAAAAGAAAAGCCCTTGAGCTGCCTTGAAGATTTATATCAGCATACAATTTTTGAGACGGAAACCCGACCTGGGCATTGGAAAGAGTGGTTTTCCGCCGCAAATTTTGCGGATAAAAGAGGACTTAAACGTCAAAGGTTTGATCACTTTCATGTCACCTTACAAGGCATAATAGATGGACTAGGCATTGGAGTAGGACCAATCGCCACACTGAGCCTTGATATAGATTCCGGAAAAATTAAAGTGCCATTTGGAGAGATAACTGTTGCTCACCATCATTACTGTGTATCCACACCAGTAGGTGTTCAAAAAACCACACTCCATCGAAAATTTGAAGATTGGCTTGTTGCCATGGGCGATTTGACCTTATGACATATACAGTCACTGAACCGCATTTAATGAAATTAATTCAGCCCCATGGCAAAGAGTACGTTTTTATATTAGTGAAATTGTTCATCGACTCCTGAATACCTTCTTTGTGTCCTAACCCCGAGTCTTTTATACCCCCGAATGGGGTGGTTTCCAAACGAAAGCCAGGGACCTCCCAGACATTAACAGTACCGACGTTAAGCGCTTGAATAAAACGGGTTATATAATCCAGTCGATGCGTACAAAGAGCAGAAGACAAGCCGTAAGGGGTGCAATTTGCAATGGCAATTGCTTGCTCTACCCCTGAAAATTCTATTATCGGTGAAACTGGACCAAATGTTTCTTGTTGAACAATAGCCATTGTTGGATCGACACCGTCCAGCACAGTTGGCATATAGCTGGCGCCGTCGCGCCGATTTCCATATAAGAGACGAGCACCTTGACTTATAGCTGCACCCACACGTTGCTCGCACTCGATAGCAGCGGAATTATCGATCAAGGTTCCGATATCCACACTTTCGTCCATGGGATCTCCCGTTTTCCAGCGTTCGGTACCTTCGACGAGGAGTTCGGTAAAGCGTTTGGATATTGATTTCTCCACCAGTATTCTTTTAATAGCAGTGCACCTTTGACCTGAATTTTTATACGATCCATTGACCGCCAGAAACGCTGCTTTTTCCAGGTCTGCATCCTCCATGACAATCAGCGGATCATTGCCGCCAAGCTCAAGAATCACTCGCCTGTAGCCGGCCATTAACGCGATTCTTTTTCCCACTGTAACGCTACCAGTAAAAGCGACCAAATCCACATGCTCATTGCCTATCAGCTCTCTTGCTATTTCGTTCGGATCACCAGTGACAACCTGGAAAATTTCTTCTGGCAAGCCTGCTTCTGAAAGCAAACCACGAAGAAAAAGAGCCGAAAGCGGAGTTTTTTCAGACGGTTTCAGAATTATACGGTTGTTGGTTGCAATCGCCGGACAAATTTTATGAGCTACTTGATTCATCGGATGATTAAAGGGAGTTATGGCGGATATCACACCTTGGAGTGGCTCCCGAAGAGTGAATATTTTTCGTTGCGCATAAGGACTGAAAACATCACAAGAAAATATCTGCTCATTGCTTTTTGTTAACTCGTAAATTGTGGCTTTAAAGACACCCATCACTCGCTCAACCTCGTATCGAGAGTCTTTCAGGCAAAGCCCTGACTCCATAGTAATTAGTCCGGCCGCATTATTCTTTTCAACCTCAAGCAGTGCAATGGCCTTATTGAAAATTCCGATCAACTCAAAGCGACTTAATTTCTGGCGAAAACCTGCTGCAATATCTATTTTTTGCTTTACCTCGGCGCAGGACATTTTTGCCACCTGCGCTATTACCTTATGATCATAAGGATTAGAAATACTTATACTTCTCCCACTATCTGATTTGGTTTGCTCTTGGATTGCAAAGTGATTCTCGAATAAATTAAATATGTTTTGCATGGCTGCCTTGTACTCCACCGCATAACGTTATCTACAACATTCAGGATTGGATTGGATCTGCGTACGCCACATGACTCTTCTTGTGTTTTCATCAAAGGAGTCGCGGCGATGCATAGTACAGCGGTTATCCCAGATTAGAATGTCGCCGACAGCCCAGTGCTGGGTCCAGCAAAACTCAGGCGATCGGGCATATTTCCACAACTTATTGAGCAGCACCTCGGAGTCGGCCACGGAATATCCAACGACATGAGCATTTAGCCTCCGCCCCAAGTACAGGAAGCTTTTTCCTGTGAAAGGGTGCTGCTGAATAATAGGATGAATGGATCCAGGGCAAGTGGCAACGTCAGTGACATCATTGAAGCCGTACCGAAGTTCACCTACCGCGGTATAACTACGATCATGTTTGATCGAGAGCGCCGAGATTTCTTCCATCAAATCCGTAGGAATAGCGTCATATACGCTGTACATATTCATGAACTCCGTATTACCGCCACTGCTGGGAACTTCAATGGCGTACAAAATACTTGCTATCGGAGGCACATCCGTATAACACATATCTGTATGCCAATATGCTTCTTTCGCCCCGAGGTGACCAATAGCACGACCATTCTTTTTTATATTTGAAACTATCATCAGCTCGGGAAATTCGGTGCTTGATGTTAGTTTTTTCTCTTGGTGCAGAGCTCGTTCTGGCAGACCGAAGATTTTGCTAAAGTCAATAAGCTCGCTTTTGCTGAGGTACTGATTACGGATGCGACAAACGAGGCCACTGTGCCAGGCTTCGATTAATTTTTGTACATGTGAGCTCTTAAAAGGGGCGGATGCATTAAACCCGAGCATCTGGCTACCTAACGCTTTAGATACAGCCTCAAAGCCAACCTCATCATCAGTGTATGCGTTCAAACCTGCCTCCCCATTAAGCTCAAAGTAAGTGCGAACCAGCTGAGTAGCCGTTCTGTTAGTTCATCATTCTTATTTGTGCGAAATGAGATGTCAAAGTCAATAACTTGAATTTATCTCAAATACCAGTGACTTTAAAACACAGATAAATTTAGGAAAAATTAGGCTTGCGAGATCTTTCTTTTAAATATGTAGGAACTTTCAGCGGGTCCGCTGCCAGCTGTAGGAAAGTTTTGAATAAAAGGCGAAAACACTGTGATATCGCGATCAATTCGCAGTGTGTATGGGCACGTTAATTGTAGGACTTTAAACTATGATACTTCCCGAGGACTGGAGCAACTTCAGGGGCCAGGTCGAGGCATGGAGGGGCGGCAACGAAAACGCCGCGTACCTCCTGGCCGCCATCACCAATCAGGACGTCTTGCTGGCGATCTCCCTACCGCGCTATTCCCTCGACACCCTGCAACTCGCCCGTTTTGCCAGTGAGCCGCTGTGATGGCGCGCAACAAGGAAGCCGTCAAGCTGGCTACTGAACTGACCGAGAGCGTGATGTCTTACCTGCATATCCCGAGCAGAGCAAATCGCCGAAGAAGTGAGGGTTTCTGCGCGCCTCCTGTAACGCTAGCGCGCCGATTGCGTCAGGAACGGCGCGGAAAACAACGCGGTATCCGTAAGCTTTTCAACGTCGACGCGATGGGGAAAGATCTTCTTTTCCACGGACAGGTCATCGACTTGCTGCAAGGCCTGCACGTCCTGTGGCTCGACCGGCAACAGCGACTCGTCGCCCCAGCTGCGCAGGCGTTGCGAGACGTCCAGCGGGATATCGTTGAACTTGGCAAAGACTCGGCCGTATTCCTCGGGGTTCTGTTGGGCCAATTCGAATGCCTTGGCGAAACGCTGCAGTACGTCAGCAAGTGCCTTGCGCTTGAGCGGTCCCCGAGGGCTTCATCCGAGGCGGTAGTGAACGTCAGTCCGCTGTTGATGCCCTCGCCGCTGATCAACACCCGTGCACCCTGGCTCGGCGAAGGCCTGATAGATGCCGAACGTGGCCCAGGCCTCGATCTTGGCGGCGTTGAACGCCGCCAGGGCGTCGGTCGGCAGGCGAACGCGACGTTGACGTCCCGCTCGTCGACCCCGGCATTGGCCAGTGCGCGAATCAGCAGGTATTGGGAAATGCTGCCCCGGGCTGACGACACCACGACGCGGCCCTTGAAATCCGCCACGCTACAGATGGCCGAATCGGCGGGCACCAGGATCGCAATGCTCCGGGACTGGCTACGCCGTACCGCGACGATATGCAATGGCGTGCCACCCGTGGCGGCGGCCAGCGCCGGCATATCACCCGCCGGTCCCAGGTCGACCGCGCCGGCGCGCAAGGCTTCGAACATGGGCGCTGCCCCCTGGAAGTTCGCCCACTCCACCTTGTATTCAATGCCCTCCAGAGCATTGGCGGCCTCGACCACGGTGCGCAAACCCTTGGCCTGATCCCCCAGCACCAGCGTCACGCCGGACAAGTCGCTTTGCCCTGTGGCCGCCGATTTGCTTTCGACCGATTCGCCGCAACCGCTGAGCAGCAGCGCGGCGAATGTGAGCAACCCCACCGCAGATTTCCATACGCGCAGCGACATGGCGCTACCTCCCTGTAGCAAAAAAAGACGGGCGTCAGCCATGGGCAAACCGCCGCACCGTAGTGTTCGAAGCCTGGCGCTCGGCGACTGCCGCGGGCTCGACTTCAACCCCGAGCAAACCCAGGAGCCGCGCACGAATGGCCTGAAACCCGTCCTGGCCGCTGTCGCGGGCCCGGGGCAAGTCGATGGTCCTGATCGGCGATCTTGCCGTTGGCCAGGACGATGACCCGGTCGGCCAGCAGGATGGCTTCATCCTCGTCGTGGGTCACCAGCAGTACGGCTGGATTGTGTTTGCGCCACAACTCGATGATCAGCCGGTGCATGCGAATGCGCGTCAGCGCATCGAGTGCGGCGAACGGTTCATCGAGCAGCAACAGCTTGGGTTCGCGCACCAGGCCACGGGCCAGAGCCACGCGTTGCGCCTCGCCGCCGGAGAGCGTGACCGCGAAAGCTTCCAGGCGATGAGCCAGGCCGACCTCGGTCAGGGCCTGCACCGCACGCGCCTTGGCGTCCGGCACGTGCAGGCCCAGGATCACGTTCTTCCAGGCACGTTTCCAGGGCATCAAGCGCGGCTCCTGGAACACCGCCGCCCGCGCCTTTGGCACCAGCAACTGGCCGCTGTCGATACTGTCGAGCCCGGCCAGGCTGCGCAGCAAGGTGGTCTTTCCTGAGCCGCTGGCCCCTAGCAAGGCGACGAATTCGCCGGGAGCGATGTCCAGGTCCAGGCCGTCGATGACCCGCTGCTGGCCGAACTGGCGCACCACGTTGCGCAGTTGTACCGGTGCGCTCGAATGGGCAGGTTTGGGCGCATTCAAAAGATCGATGCTCGACATGTCAATTCCTCACGAAAGATGGGCGCCAGGCCAAAGCAAAACGTTCCAGGGTACGGATCAGCCCGTCGATCAACAGTACGAGGACGCTGTAGATCAGCAGGCAGATGACGATCACGTCGGTGCGCATGAAGTCCAAGGCATCACTGGCCAGAAAGCCGATGCCGGCGGTGGTATTGATCTGCTCGACGAACACCAGCGCCAGCCAGGAAATCCCCAGGGAGTAACGCAGGCCGACAAAAAACGAGGGCAAGGAACCCGGCAGGATCACATGCCAGATCAACTCGCGACGGTTGAGGCCCAGGGTATAGCCGGCCTCGATCAGCTTGGGGTCGATGTTGCGGATGCCGGCGAACAGGTTCAGGTACACCGGGAAGGTGGTGCCGGTGACGATCAGCGCGATCTTGGTGAATTCGCCGATGCCGAACCACAGGATGAACAACGGCACCAGTGCCAGGGATGGGATGGCTCCTACAAAAGCGGGTGCCCGAAAGACCAGCGCAATATTCAAGGACGCCTTCGCCGGCAAGCCGGGCTCCTACAAAAGCCGGCGCTCGAAAGACCAGCGCAATATTCAAGGGACGCCTTCGCCGGCAAGCCGGGCTCCTACAGTCCTACACCAACCGCTCAATCTTCTGATGCTGCCACACCAGCTTGTAATACAGCGTCTGCAACGCCAGCATCCCCAGATACGCCACCGGAAACGCCATCCATACCCCTTGCAGCCCGAACCGCGCGTCCAGCAGATACGCCACCGGCAACTGCACGCCCACCACACACACGATCGAGATCGCCACCGGCACCATCACCGTGCCGCTGGCGCGCATGATGCCGCCGATGATCGCCTGGAAGCCGAACACCAGCAGGCTCCAGAGCATGATGTGCAGCAAGTGCTCGGCCATGCTGCGGGTCGCGTCCTCGGTGAGGAACGAGCCCAGCAGCCAGTGCGACAGCAAATACCCCAACACCACCAGGCCGCCGGTCAGGCACACGTTGATCATCAGCCCGGTCTTCAAGATCGGCCCGATGCGCTCGATGCGCCCTGCCCCGATCGCCTGCGCCCCGAGGATCGACGCCGTGATCGCAATCGACAGCGCCGGAAACTGCACGTAATTGACGATCTGCGTCACCGCCCCGTACGCCGCCGTCGCCTGGGAACCGTGCTGGTTCACCAGCGCCAGAATCACCAACTCCGACAGCGACAACACCACCATCTGCAAGCCGGTGGGCAAGCCGATGCGCAGCACCTTGCCGAGGATCGCCCTGTCCAGCTTCATCGCCGCGAAAAATTCCCGGTCCGGCGCCAGCGGATGGCCCTTGCGAATCAGGCGCCACGCCAGCCACCCCATCGCCGCCAGGTTACCCGCCAACCCGGCAAATGCCGCACTCTGGATCCCCATCGGCGGCAACCCCAGCCACCCGCGTATCAACGCCGGCGTCAACGCCAGGCCGATACAGGTCGACACCACCAGCGCCAGCAACGGCGACAACGTATCGCTCACCCCGCGCAGCAACTGCGTGAACAACACGAACACCAACAGCGTCGGCATGAACCACAACATCACATGGGCATACGCCACCGCATCGTCCAGCACATCCCCCGGCGTCCCCAACCCCACCAATGAAGACCGCGCAAACACACTCCCGACCACCGCCGCCACCAGCCCGATCAGCAATCCCAACAACAAGGTCGAGCCGGCAATGGCCTTCACCAGATGCGTCTCCCGCGCGCCCCAGGCCTGGCCAATCAACACACCCGCCCCCGCACCCAGGCCGATGACCAGGGCGATGAAGAAGAACACGATGGGGAACATGCCCGACACCGCCGCCAGGGCCTGGGTGCCGAGCATCTGGCCGATGTAGATGCTGTTGACCGTGCCGGACATCGACTGGAGGAAATTGGACAGGACCATGGGCGCGAGGAACAGCAGGTAGGTTTTCCAGAGGGCGCGTTGCGGTTGGGCTGGGGTTTGCATGGGGGTAGAGGTCCATCTCGACGGCGGGCGTGTTGATTGAGGATAGCTTCGGTGAGTTACGGGCGAGGGGCAATGAAGATTTCGGCGCTATGTTTAATTTCCCGGCGAAGTGAAGAGAAAGGTCCGAGATTTCTTCGTCATGGGTCCTACAAAAAGCTCGGAATCCCTCACCTACCCCGCTGATCCCGTGCAGCTTATAGTCAGTCCCGTCGCCCAAATGGCGATTCAGGTTTGGCGACCTGATCACAGAGAAT
Source organism: Pseudomonas sp. PLMAX (assembly GCF_046042685.1). Lineage (NCBI taxonomy): Bacteria > Pseudomonadati > Pseudomonadota > Gammaproteobacteria > Pseudomonadales > Pseudomonadaceae > Pseudomonas > Pseudomonas sp. PLMAX. Next base: position 4,793,183 of record NZ_CP064949.1, read on the forward strand.
GCGAAGGCTATCCGCTTCATTGCAGGTATCATCGCACCCGCAAAGCCGCTGTTATGGCGGCTGTGCGCGGGAGACCTTCGGGTCTGCCGGTTTTCTCTGTTGCCGGTTCGCCAACCTGCGCACAGCTGCCACCTGATCGTTTGGCGACGACCGAGTGACGGCTTTAAGCCAATCAAATAGAGAACTTCACTATGAATCGATACATGCCCCTCACCGGAATCGACCTGGTTCCGGCCTCTCTGCTGATCGACACCCAAGCCCCACTCGACGTCCTGCAAGCCATGGCGGATTACCGTATCCGCACCGTGACGCAAGTGCTGGAAAACATCGCCTTTCGTGCCGAAATTGGCTGCGACACGGTGGTGTTGTCCGACTTCTCAAAACTGCTGGCGATCCCATTACGCGATGGTTGCGATTTGATGGATGTGATTGGCCGACGCTTGCGTGCCCAAGCGGCGGAGTAAATGAAAAGGGCGCCCAAGGCGCCCGCTTCTTTGATCCGTCGACAAATGATCCTGGCCCATTTTTCTGAATGGCAACCAGCAACAGTCAATGAATCTTCCATTGGCAACGACCCAGCGAAACCCCTGATAACTACCCTGAAGCCTGGCACTGAATCCTGTCGCCCTTGCAGTCTCTCTTGCCCAACCTACCCGAACAGGGTACAAATCGCTCAAGTTGTACGACAACATAATAAAAAACTCCCACTCCACACCCGAGTTGTCCTATCACCCTTCGAGATCTGCCATGCCCCGCCCTACATTTGCGCAAACCGTACCGCCACCCTTCCCCCGCCATCTCGCCTTGATCATTCTTTTGTGCATGGGCTGCGCGTTCGCCGGCAACCATGTGGCGGCGCGGGTCGCTTTTGATGATGGCGCGGGTGTGTTGCTGGCGATTTTGATGCGTTCTGGCGGGACCTTGCTGGTGCTGGCAAGCCTGGTGCTGTGGCAAAGACAAAGTTTGCGTCTGCCGGCAGGTGCATGGCGCTGGCAATTGCTGTTGGGCCTTCTGATTACCGCGCAGAGCCTGTGTCTGTATTCTGCCGTCGCACGGGTCCCGGTGGCGCTGGCGCTGCTGGTGGCGAACGTGTTTCCCATCCTGCTGGCGTTGCTCACCTGGGCGCTGGGTGGCCCGAGACCGACCGCACGCACCGCTACGTTGATGGGTTTGATTCTGGTGGGGTTGGTGTTTGTGCTGGATGTCCCCGGGCGCCTTTCGACCACGACCAGCGTCGGCCCGCAATGGCTGCTGGGCGTCGCGCTCGCGTTCTGCGCCGCCAGCGTGTTCGCCTGCGCGCTGTGGATCACCGACCACAAGTTGTCTCAGGTGCGTGGTTCGGTGCGCAGTCTGCTGACCATTTTCATCGTCTTCAGCAGCGTCAATCTGGCGGGACTGACGGGCGCCCTGCCAGGCGGACTAAACCTGCCCGCAACCTCGACCGGATGGCTGGCTCTGGCCACTCTGGTTGTGCTGTACGGCACCGGTTTTATCGTGCTGTTCATTTCGGTGCCTCGGCTGGACATGCCACGCAATGCACCGGTAATGAACATCGAGCCGTTGGCGACGTTGCTGATGGGCTGGATTGTGCTGGATCAAATGCTCAGTGCGGGGCAGATCCTGGGTGGGGTGATTGTGGTCACCGGCATCGTTTTGCTGACGTATCGCAAATCAGTTATCAAGGCTGACGCCGAAGCTGTGGTGTGAGAATGCCTCGATGAACCGTAATCGTTTCACGGCACCGCTTGCGCGATATCCCCACAAAAGAATATCGGTGCTGCCATCTCGCATTCGAGTGAAATGCAGCTGGCAACAGGCCCGCTGCGAAAGCTTTTGGCACCTTGCGCACGATATGTCATTGGGTGCGCAAGGTCGTCTCAGCCTGCAACAGGGCCGCATCCGGCCCTGATGAATTACTGCCGGGTGCCGGGCAGCAGTTCAAAGGTAGGGGTAAAAGGCGTAATGGCGGCCATCAACCGTTCGAAGGGTTTGTGGTCGCCTTCGAAGGTAGCTTTTCCCGCCGCGACGAGTTGAGCGAAGCTGGTTTTCCTTGCCATCACGCCTTCAAGATCCGAGCGGTCAAGGGTAATGGTCAGGTCAGCCTTTTTCGCTTGCTGCCCCTTGATGGTGGTCAGCGTTGAATTGCTCAACTCAACCACAAACTGTTCACCGTTGTCGGGTGTCCTGAGATTCAGAACCAGGTGTTGATCCGCAACCTTGCTGCCGTCCAGGGCAATGCCGAGGTATTCCAGCCACAACTCGGTGCTCATCGCGCGGATCATGTCCGGCCCGGTGGGTTTCGGCGGCACTCCCTTGGGCATGCCATGGCGTAATTCATACGCCGCCGCCAGGAAGCTGTTGCGCACGCCAGCACTTTCCTTTTGATAGCCAACCTGCTCATAGACGTCCGCGAGCAAGTCCTTGGCCTGGGTGTTCTGGGGTTCGGCGTACACCAGTTTGTTGAGGATTTCATAGGCTTCGCGGTATTTGCCCTGATCGAACAGGGATTTGCCCTTGACCATGATTTTGTCCGCGCCTCCCATCATTTCCACGTACAGCGGTGCCGAATCTTTCGGAGACAACGGCATCAGTGTCGCCGGGTTGGCATCCCAGTAACCCAGGTAGCGGTTTATCACGGCACGGCTGTTGTGCTCTTCGGAGCCGTGGTAGCTATGGGTCGCCCAGTTGTTTTTCAGGCTTTCGGGCAACTTGTAGACGTTTTGGATCTCGTTGATGGTGACGCCCTGGTTGGCGGCGTGCAGCACGGCATTGTTCAGGTTGGCATAGGCATCGCGTTGCGCGCGCATGACGTCCTGAATACGCTCATTGCCCCAGCGTGGCCAACTGTGGGAGGCGAACATGACATCGGCCTGTTGCCCGTAGCGATACAGGGCGTTGTTGATGTTTTTCGACCAGACCAGTGGATCACGGACCAGAGCACCGCGCAGGGTGTAGATGTTATGGATGGTGCCGACGATGTTTTCAGCTGCCCAGAATGCCTTGAACTGCGGGAACCAGGTGTTCATCTCTGCCGGCGCCTCGGTGCCGGGAGTGCTTTGGAACTCCATTTCCACACCGTCGATGGTCAGGGACTCGAAATCTTTCTCGATGTAGCGATTGGGTTCGATCAGGCCCATGTTGCCTAGCGAGGCATTTTTTCCGATAGCCATGTCGACATGGCCATAAGGGCTGTGCGGCAGCATCACGCCATACTGGAAAAAGGCGCGCCGGGTCATGGCGTTGCCGGCGTAGACGTTTTCAGCCACGGCATGCTCCATGAAACCGGTGGGTGCTATGAGCGGGATCTTGCCGCTGCGCACATCGGCTTCATCGACCAGACCGCGGACACCACCGAAATGGTCGGCATGGGAGTGAGAGATCACTATCGCCACGACCGGGCGCTTGCCGAGTTTTTCATTGATGAAATCCAGCGCAGCCTTGGCGGTTTCCTTCGACATCAGGGTGTCGAACACAATCCAGCCCGTATCGCCCTTGATGAATGTGATATTGGCCAGGTCGAACCCACGCACTTGGTAAATCTTTTCCGGAACGACCTCATACAGACCGAAGGCCATGTTGAGTACCGCCTGGCGCTGCAAGGACGGATTGATACTGTCGTAGTCCTTGCCCCCGAGCAGGAAGTCATAGCTGCCCATGTTCCAGGCGACATTTCCGGCTTCGGCCATGATCTTGTTGTAGGACGGTGCCGCGATGAAGCCTTTCCTGGCTTCTTCAAAATCACGTTTGTCCGCGAACGGAAGGGTCTTGCGTACAGCATTTTGCGCTTCGATCGTGTAGGACGAAGGCGCTTTACCCTTGCTGTCGAAGTGCGAATTTTGTGTCGCTGCCGGTTCAGGATTTGCGTCGTTTGCCACGGCAGCAAAGAGCAGAGGGCTGATGCCGCTCCCAAGGGTGATTGCCAATGCCAGATGAAGGGTCTTGTTGTGCATGGGGGTTCCTGCGCCAGAGGGCCATGAGCGTCAATGGGGAAATTTGCGCTCGATTGTATTTATTGGGTACGCGTCACCTTGACCCGCCTGGCCATGAATAGCATATTCATTTCATTACGAAAAATTCCGTTTCAGCCATTTTCGATAACATAAAGGTTATGAGATGACACCGCGTCGCTTACGTCAGTTTCTGGCATTGATTGAGCAGGCACACTTTGGTCGAGCGGCCAAAGCGTTGGGGGTTTCCCAGCCGGCGCTGAGCAAAAGCATCCAGTTACTGGAGAGCGAACTGGGGGTCACGCTGTTTGATCGACGCTCAGACGGCGTCGTATTGACGGCGTTTGGTCAGTTGCTACGGGAAAAAAGCCAGCGCCTGTTAGTGGCCGAGGAGGATTTGCGCCGCGACATCACCCTGTTGGCGGGTGGCGATATCGGCGCGCTGAAAGTGGCCTTGGGTCCCTATCCGAGTGTCACCAGCGGATACGCCAGCATCGCGCGTTTGCATGCCCGACATCCGCAGATCAAGGTCACTGCCCATGTCGCCGGCTGGCGCGAAGTCGCTCATCAGGTCGCCACGGGTGCAGTGGACCTGGGGATCGCCGAAATCAGTACCTTGCAAGGCCGGGAAGAGTTCACCTGTGAGTTGCTGGGTGAGCATGTGGGCCGTCTGTTTTGTCGCCCCGGCCATCCCCTGCTATCGCAAAAACGTTCACCAACGCTGGCGCAAACACTCGACTACCCTTGGGTGGCCTCGCGCATTCCGCTGCGGTTGGCGACCCATTTGCTTCCGGCAACGTTGGGCTGTGCCGGCGCCTACGATCCCTTGACGGGTGATTTTGTACCGGCGATCGAAATAGACGTGCCCATGCAAATCGTCAAATTCGTCGAGAACAGCAATGCCCTTGCGTTAGGCAATCTATCGACTTTCGAGCAGGAAATCAGCGCAGGGGCAATCGTGCCGTTGCCCGCCCATGACCCTGCCCTGCGTACCCGTTATGGCTTCATTTACCTGAAAGAGCGCTCACTGCCACCCGCGGTAGAGATTTACATGCGGGAGGTGCGAGCTGTGGAAGCAGAAATTTGTCAGCGTGAGCGCATCCTGGCCCGGATGGGCAGCGAGTGAACTGAGTTATATATCCAGGAACGCAATGCGACATTATTGAGCTATACCCAATAGTCCCCCCAACGCACTTCTTCCATTATTGGAGGTTGGCAATGAAATCCTGTCTCTCCCTTTCAGCACTATTGATGACCGCAACGCTCTTGGGCTGCTCCAGCTCTTCACACCACCAGTCAATGAATCTTCCTTTGGCAGCGACCCAGCGAAACCCCGGTCACACCGCCACGACTACATTGACCGGCGAAGGCAATCAGACCAACTTTGACTTCTACCTGAGCGGCGTTCCCAACGGCACCATCCTGCCGCCGCGCATCTACACCTTCATCAACAAAGGCAGTTGCCAGCAACCCGGGGCAGTCGCGTTCGCAATGAACGACAAGGTCAACACTGAACCCAATGCAGGCACCGGTGGATGGACGTTTTACAGGAGCGCGCCGATCGCCATGCCAGACCTGCTTTCCGGCAAGTACGCTGTCGTCGTGCGCACTTCACCCGAGGATGGCAGCGCCGATATTTTCTGTGGCGATGTTGTACATGCGACTCGATGAAACACCCATCGCCGTGAGTAGTTGAGTCGCGTTGTATGTGGCGATTGTGTTTACCGTTTCCAGGTTGGTGTTAATCCAGTTTGTAATACTGGCGTTACATCAGCCACTAAAGCATTGCAATCGCCCGTTCATTTGGAAAAACCGCACTAGACTCCTTCCTGCGCCTTAATCCGTGCACGGTCATGCAACAAGGGGGAAATGATTCTGTACGCAGTACCTGGGGCTAATTACTCGGTGGTCAATGCACGAAGGGGGCAATGTTGATGTGCACTCATCACCCGGTTGCCAACAGCATGAAACAACGAGGATTCCTGGTATGGAACAGCTATCGGATCGTTTCAAACGCTCAATAGTGTTTGCCGCGCTTTTGTCATTGACCGGGCTTGCCCACGCAGCCCAGACGGAAAAGACCAATATCCTGTTTATCGTCTCCGACGATACCGGCTATGGCGACCTGGGCCCCTACGGCGGTGGGGTCGGTCGAGGCATGCCCACGCCCAGCATCGATCAACTGGCGGCAGAAGGGGTCACCTTCTACTCCTTTTATGCCCAGCCCAGCTGCACACCGGGTCGGGCGGCCATGCAAACCGGGCGTATCCCCAATCGTAGCGGCATGACCACCGTGGCCTTCCAGGGCCAGGGCGGCGGCTTGCCAGCCGCCGAGTGGACACTGGCATCGGTGTTGAAAACCGGCGGCTACGACACCTACTTCACCGGCAAATGGCACTTGGGCGAAGCCGATTATGCGCTGCCCAATGCTCAGGGTTACGACGTGATGAAATACGTCGGCCTGTACCACCTCAACGCCTACACCTACGCAGATCCCACCTGGTTCCCGGACATGGATCCGGAAACCCGCGAGATGTTCCAGAGGGTCACCAAGGGCGCATTGTCCGGCAAGGCGGGGGAAAAACCGGTCGAGGAATTCAAGGTCAATGGCCAGTACGTGGACACGCCGGTCGTAGACGGCAAACCCGGCGTGGTCGGCATTCCGTTCTTTGATAACTATGTCGAAAAAGCTGCCCTGGAGTTTCTCGACACGGCGGCCAAATCGGACAAGCCGTTTTTCATCAACGTCAACTTCATGAAAGTGCACCAGCCCAACATGCCGGCGCCGGAGTTCGTTCACAAGTCCATGTCCAAGTCCAAGTACGCCGATTCCGTCGTCGAACTTGATACCCACATCGGCCGCATCATGGACAAGCTCAGGGCGCTCGGCCTGGATAAGAACACCCTGGTGGTCTACACCACTGACAACGGGGCCTGGCAGGATGTCTATCCGGACGCCGGCTACACCCCGTTCCGCGGCACCAAGGGCACGGTGCGTGAAGGCGGCAACCGAGTACCGGCCATTGCCGTCTGGCCAGACAAGATCAAGCCGGACAGCAAAAACCACGAAATACTCGGTGGCCTGGACTTGATGGCGACGTTCGCTTCTGTGGCTGGCGTGAAGTTGCCGGAGAAAGATCGCGAAGGTCAGCCCATCATCTTCGACAGCTACGACATGACCCCGGTACTCACCGGCAGTGCCCCTTCTCCGCGCAAGGAGTGGTTCTTCTTCACCGAGAACGAACTGTCACCGGGGGCGGCCCGTGTCGGCAACTACAAGGCCGTGTTCAACCTGCGCGGCGACAATGGCGCGCAAACCGGTGGTTTGTCGGTGGACACTAACCTGGGATGGAAAGGCGCCGAAAAATATGTGGCCGTCGTGCCGCAGGTCTATGACTTGTGGCAAGACCCGCAAGAGCGTTATGACCTGTTCATGAACAACTTTACCGAACGCACCTGGACAATGGTCCCGATCTCGGCCGCGATCATCAAGTTGATGAAAACCTACGTCGATTACCCTCCCCGCAAACTGCAAAGCATGGGTTATGACGGGCCGATCGAGCTGTCGCAGTACCAGAAATTCCAGTACGTGCGTGACGTCCTGAAAAAAGAAGGTATCAACCTGCCGATGCCAGCGGGTAACTGATCAGACGCGATACGTGGCGGCTTCATCAGGGGGTCGCCACTTCGCAAGCAGCGGGGTATGGAGCGATGGCAAATGACAGCTAAGCTTCCTCTGGAGTGAGCTCTTCACTACAGCCTCGGAGGGGAGCCAATGAAACGCTTCGTCATGCTTATTACCATCACTTTACTGACCACTGCTTGTCAGTCGGATGATTACGGCATCACCAAACTTGATAATTGTGTCTGCTATAAAACGCCCGAGGGACAACACATACAACTGTCGCAAGTGGCATCTATAGACCCTGACACCTTGCAGGAAAATTTCTCGCATTGCGTTTGCCGAGCCTTGGTTGACCTGAAGAAGGTCGATGATCCCGGTAAATTTTTCGTGCCCGGAACTGAAATCAAAACTCAAATCAAGTAAGGGTCTTGTGTCGGCAGCCTCATAGTTCGGGCATTGGCCGGCTTTCGTTCGGCGACGATTTATGCCACGGATAGCCCTTCGAACTGAGTTGAAAGGCGTAATCGAACAAACGCTTCATGTACTCGCCATCGAATTTGCGGGTGCGCGTAAAGTCAAAATCGGCGCCAATGTAGGCAAGGTTGAAGTCGGCTCCATCCTGCTGCGCCATACGGTAGATGCGCTCCAGGTCGCTGATCCCCTGGGTCTGGATCAACGCACTGATGGCCCGCCCGCCGATGCTCAACGTACGGCGCTTCGTCCCGGACCACTGCGGCTCCAATGTCCCGTTACGAATGACATAGAAATGCCGTTCCCGTCGCAAAGGGACTCCGGCAGCACGGTTCAGTCCCACCAAAGTGCCAGGCGGGTAAAGAAACACTTGGGTGATCACCCCGCCGTCCACGTGCATTTCATGGAACTGCTGGCCGTCTACTTCCACATCGATCATGACGGGTGAGACCGCGCCGGGAATGCTCATCGACGCGAGCATGATGCTGCGGAACAGGTCGAGCGCGCCCGGTGCCTGGCTTGAGGCAATGGCGCCCATGTTCCAGGTGACGGGTCGCCCTGAATCAAGGTCGGTTGTGCCGATCAGCAAGATTCTTCCTTTGGCGTATTCCGAAGCTATCGCCGCAAGAATCCGCGTAGTGATGTATCTGGAAATGAGCCGCGACAGTGGCTTGCTGTCCGCGATACCGTCGCTGGCAAAACGGGTGAGCACGTTTCGCGAATGAAAGATGTCTTTGGGCCCGACTGCGTTGGAGACGTAGCGAATCACACCGTCGTACTCAGGCCCCAGGTAAGCGAACGGGGCGATCAGGGCACCCGCGCTGATACCCGTGACCACCTTGAACACGGGCCGGGTTCCATGGGTAGTCCATCCAGCAATCAGCCCCGCGGCGAATGCGCCTGCATCACCGCCGCCGGAAACGGCCAGCATGCTTGCCAGCGGCAGGATATCGTTCGGCTTCCCGGCCTTGGCCAGCTCCTCGCTTTCACGTCTGTTGGCCTGAACCGCATCCTGGATAAACGGTGTCAGGTCGTGGTCCAACCGGTAGCGGGCATTGGGTATACCCGGGATGACCGCTTTGTCCGTCAAGGTTTGCGGAACGGCGTCACGGCGTGGCAGACAGGCTTGAAGAAACATGTCCAGGGTCAAGTCGCCGGGTTTGAGCGGGAATGGTTTCACAACGCTTCCTCCGGTGCGTGAGCCGGCTGCACGCCAGCCGAGCGCGACAGCTCATTCGAACGCCAGGTCGCTCAGTTTGCGCTCCTTTACAGGATAAAAAAACTTGAAAGCACCTGGCCGCGCTGCAAAGTTGTCTGTGAACCCATCCAACGCTCATTCCAACAATGAAACCAACCGCGGCTCAATCAGCCCCTCTTCCACTTCGAGCAATGCCAACGTCACCGGCAGCTTGAACCGTCGCGGCCCCGCGCTACCCGGATTAAGGAATAGCCGCTCCCCACGCCACTCTATCCGCGGCTTATGAGAATGCCCGGTAATCACCAGCCTCGTACCTGCATCCAGTACCGCCGGTACGTCAGCCATGTCGTGAACCAGCATGGTCAACCACCCATTGAGGTCGAAACTCAGGTGATCGGCGATGTGCTCCGCCCATGGGGCCGCCTGGTCATTGTTCCCGCGTACGACATGCAGCGGCGCAATCGCCGCCAGTTGCTCGAGGATTTGCGCTTTGCCGATGTCGCCGGCGTGAATGATCCGTTCACAGCCCTGCAACGCCGCGAGGGCTTCGGCGCGGAGCAAGCCGTGGGTATCGGAGATCACGCCAACTTTCATGCAAGGCTCCAGGAATGAATACAGGTCCCCATTGCGTTGTTTGCGTGTTCCGGGATCAGCTGCTTGACTCACTCCGGCACACGGTCAACGACAGGGATGTTCGCCAGCACTACCTTAGCCGAGTCCGGCCTGATCCACGATCTGCACTTTCATTGACTCAGGTCTGAAACCAGTGCGATTAGCGCTGGATAATATTTTTTTCAGGTTTTTCAATAGGCTATAGATGACCGCCCAACTCTTTGCTGTTCATGGCCTGGTGAGTTTCACGCTCGCTATCCTGCTGCTCTTCCTGGGCAAGACGCTGGTCCAGCACAGCACTTTGCTGCGCCAATACTGCATTCCCGAATCGGTGGTCGGCGGTTTTGTCTGTGCGGCGGTCACCAGCGTTTTGTACTTCGGTCTCAACATCCAGGTCGAATTTGACCTGCAAGTTCGCGACACCATGCTGCTGTACTTCTTTGCCGGCATCGGCTTGAAGTCGGACATGCGCCAGTTGATCAAGGGTGGGTGGCCGCTGATGATCCTGCTGGTGCTCGCCACCGTGTTCATCTTCCTGCAAAACGCGCTGGGCATGGGCATGGCCGAGGTCTTCGGGCTTGATCCCAAGGCAGGCCTGATGGTGGGTTCCATCTCCCTCACCGGTGGGATTGGCACTAGCCTGGCCTGGGCACCGCTGTTCGTCGAAAAGCTGGGCATCCAGAACGCGCACGAATTGGGGATCGCCAGCAACACCGTCGGCCTGATTGCCGCCTGTGTGATCGGCGGTCCCATCGCCAACCGGTTGATCCGTCGCCATCAACTCACGCCCTCCCGGGATGAGGGGCTGGAAGTCGGCATTCTCGAGCAACAGCAGAGCAAACCACTGGACTACTACGACGTGCTCTGGGCGTGGATGTGGCTCAACCTGACCTTGATGCTCGGTTATGGGCTCAACCTGGTGCTGGTCGACAGCGGGATCACCCTGCCCAAGTTCGTCAGTTGCCTGTTCGCCGGTATCGTCATTCACCACCTTGTTCGGGCACTGATTGGCGAGCAGCGCCTGAAGTCCTGGAGCGGTGCCAGCCAGGGCTTGTCGCTGATCTCCGACGTTTGTCTAGGGATGTTCTTGACCATGGCGCTGATGGGCTTGCAGTTGTGGCAGCTCAGCGGCGCGTTGCTGTTCATTGCTTGTGCGTTGACCCTGCAGGTCCTGTTGACGGTGCTCTATACGTATTTTGTGGTGTTTCGCTTCATGGGGCGAAACTATGAAGCCAGCGTGATTGCTTCAGGCTTTGGCGGGATTGCGCTCGGTTCTACGGCGACCGCCATCGTCAATATGACGACCGTGACCCAGAAGTATGGTGCGGCTCATCAGGCGTTTCTTATCGTGCCGCTGGTGTGTGGTTTTTTCATTGATCTGGTGAATGCCGTGATTATTGGGATGTTCAGTGGTCTGTAGCGGGTGAAGCTCCACAAATGGCAGGCGCCTCGCAAGGGCGCCCGTTTTGCAGAAGCCACACAAAAATAATGCGAAATAAAATGTGAAGATTATTTCTCTCAAAGCGGATGAAAACAGCCAAAAACCCAATAATTTAGCGCTTGTTAAGCGGTCAACTATGTGAAATAAAATGTGAAGTCTTTTCACGCAGTGCAAACCGCTATGTCCCTGATCACATCAAAATCCTGGCTCGATCCGATACTTCCCGATGCGTTGCCCCCATCGATCATCGCCTTTGCGGATGCGCTGCCCAGAAAGACGCAATTCCTTGCTGGACGCTTACCGCCTGAAACCGCCGCACGCCTTCGCCGTCTCCTGCAAATCACCAATACGTACTATTCGAACCTGATCGAAGGGCAGTACACCGAGCCTGCCGATATGCAGAAAGCGCAGGCAGCCCCGGTCAAGGATCGCAAGCGGCTTAAAAGCCTGGCGGTTGAGCAGATGGCGGTCCAGGCATTGTTCGAACGGACGTTAAGCCAGCGTGGACCATTTCCATGGAGCGCCATGTTCGCCCCTGAGCTGATAAGCACTGCACATGATCGGCTTTTTCGCGGTGCCAGTGATGCAGAACGCACGCTGTCCGATGGCTCAGTAATGCAGCCCGGCGCACTCCGGTCGGTCACAGGCCAGAACGTTGTCGTGGGCAATCATGATGCACCGCACGCTTTTGCAGTTGACGGGATGCTGCGACATCTCCAGGCAGGCTTCGGCCGGCAGACCGACCCGCGTCGTCAGCTTGTTTCTTCGCTTGCCTACCATCATCGTCTCGCATGGGTTCACCCCTTTGCTGACGGAAATGGTCGGGTTGCCCGGTTGATCACTCATTTGCAGTTGGTGCAACTGGGGCTGGAGCCGACACTCTGGTCGCTGTCTCGCGGACTCGCACGACAGCATCAGGATTACTACAGTGCCTTGACCATGGCCGACCGACCACGAGAAGGCGATTTGGACCGACGAGGCCAGTTATCTCAGCGACGCTACTTCGAATTTATCGAGTTCATGCTGCAGGTTTGTCACGATCAGGTGGATTACATGACCGCAGCGGTAGACCCGTCCAAGCTGCGAGAGCGCGTGATACGTGCGTTTCGTTTCAACGAGAAACTTCTACAGCAAGGCATTCGCCCGGAAAGTGCTCCAGCGATCATTGCGCTGATCACCCAAGGTAGTCTGCCGCGCAACGAAATAAAGACATTCACCGGCCTGACACCACGCCCGGCAATCGATGAGCTGTCGCGACTGATCAAAGTCGGCCTGGTGGAAAGCCGAACGCCCAAATCGCGAATCGTCACACCCGGACTGCCTGCGTGGTTTGCCCAGGATATTTTTCCGGATTTGCATCGACGGTTTCAGTAGAATTCATCGACCGCTTACGCTTCACGATGGCAGCTCCAGAGCTAGCGCGCAGCACTCCGGGTACCAGCAAACGCACTCGTACCCAGCCAGCGCCATAGGCTTTGCGCATCCTGCGCCGCGCCGTCTACCCGCAGCTCTTGCGACTGGAGCACTTCCTTAGGTGTACGGTCACCCGCCCACACTTCGGTCAACGCGCGCACGCTGGAATCGACGACGAGCGTCAATTCGCGCCCGGGGTCGTCGCGGCACAGGTCTGCCACGCCCTCCTCGACCACCAGCCACCATTGCTGCTCGCCGGGTCGCGCGTCGCGAAACTTGAACTGGATGATCACCGGCCGGGACGGGAACGTCTCGATGTGCACGAACCGGCGCACGTCCCACATGAGCAGGCCCGCGTCGAGTTGGTCGTCGCGCAGGCGACTGCCGATCCAGCGCGCGCCCCAATGCCCCAGCGCCATGATGATCGGGCGCAGTTCCTCACCCGCCTCGGTCAGGCTGTACTCCCAGACTTTGCCAACCGCCGTGCGATGCACCACGCCGATCTCTTCCAGATGGCGCAGCCGCTGCGCCAGCAGGTTGGTGGACATCCGGGGTACGCCGCGGTGCAGTTCATTGAAGCGTTTGCTGCCGCACAGCAGTTCGCGCACGACCAAGGGTGTCCAGCGCTCGCACAGCGCTTCAGCACCGCGGGCGACCGTGCAGAACTGACCGTAGCTTTCGTCCATCGCCTGCCCTCCCGCTGCTGCAACGCTTCAGATTCTGAACTAGCCGCGCGACTTCGCCACGCGCACGCTCAAGTCTCCTAACAGCCAACCGTCCCAGGAGAACGCCATGACCAGGATCGCCATCATTCAGCGCCCGCCCGTGCTGCTCGATCGCAGCGCGACGATCGCCCGGGCCGTGCAATCGGTCGCCGAGGCTGCGGCAGCGGGCGCCTCGCTGATCGTTTTGCCCGAATCGTACATTCCAGGTTACCCGTCATGGATCTGGCGGCTGGCGGCGGGAAAGGACGGTGCTGTAATGGGTCAGTTGCACACGCGGCTGCTGGCCAACGCCGTCGATATCACCCACGGTGATCTGTGCCAATTGTGCGAGGCTGCCAGGGTCCACGCCGTGACGATCGTGTGCGGCATCAATGAATGCGACCAGTGCAATGGCGGCGGCACGCTCTATAACAGCGTAGTCGTTATCGGTGCGAGCGGCGCCGTGCTCAACCGCCACCGCAAGCTGATGCCGACCAATCCCGAGCGCATGGTGCATGGCTTCGGCGATGCGTCCGGCTTGCGTGCGGTCGATACACCGGTCGGTCGCGTGGGTGCGCTTATCTGCTGGGAAAACTACATGCCGCTGGCGCGCTATGCGCTGTATGCCCAAGGGGTGGAAATCTACGTCGCCCCCACCTACGACACCGGCGAGGGCTGGATCAGCACGATGCGTCACATCGCCCTCGAAGGCCGTTGCTGGGTGCTCGGCAGTGGCAGCGCGCTGCGTGGCAGCGACATTCCCGATGACTTTCCGGCGCGTGCGCAACTGTTTGCCGATCCGGACGAGTGGATCAACGACGGTGACTCGGTGGTGGTCAACCCGCAAGGCCGGATCGTGGCCGGTCCATTGCACCGCGAGGCAGGCATCCTGTATGCGGACATCGACGTCGCACTCGTGGCGCCAGCACGACGGGCGCTCGACGTCACCGGGCACTATGCGCGCCCGGATATTTTCGAACTGCAGGTGCGGCGCACGCCGGCGACCTCGGTTCACTACATCGACAGGTAAAGGCAGGCAACATTCAGGCGAGCGCTCGCCTGACCACTGATCAAGGAGTCATGCCATGAACAATGAACGGACGTACAAAGGCAGTTGTTTTTGCGGCGCAGTCCAGTTCACCGTCAGCGGAGAGCCGGCCGGGATGGGCTATTGCCATTGCGAGTCGTGCCGGCATTGGTCAGCTGGGCCGGTCAATGCCTTCACCTTGTGGAAGCCCGAGGCGGTGCACGTGACTCGGGGGGCTGACAACATTGGCACCTACAACAAGACACCACAGAGTTACCGCAAGTGGTGCAGGACGTGCGGCGGGCATCTCTTCACCGAGCATCCGGGGATGGGGCTGATCGATGTGTATGCCGCGGTCATCCCGGATCTTGAGTATTCGCCAGGGGTGCATGTCCATTATCAGGAGTCGGTGCTGCCCATTAAAGATGGCCTGCCCAAATTCAAGGACGTGCCGAAAGAACTGGGGGGATCGGGTGTTAGCGTGGATGAGTAGGAGCAAGCTTGCTCGCGAAAAGATCGTGAACGATATTACCTGACCGGATACTTGCGACATCTTTGGATTTTTCGCGAGCGAGCTCGCTCCTACATAGGCATGACGGAGTTACCTACATGGAAGTTTCCAACCCATTGCAACCTGCAGAATGCACAGGAATGGAGGACATCAGACGCGAGATCGATGCCCTCGACCAGGCCGTTATCAAGCTGCTGGGCCGGCGTTTTCAGTACGTGCTGGCGGCTTCGAAATTCAAGACCTCTGCGGCTTCGGTGCGTGCCCGGGAGCGATTCGATTCGATGCTGGTAACTCGTCGGGAGTGGGCTGTGGCCGAAGGGCTGAGCCCGGATGCGATCGAAAAGATGTATAGCGATCTGGTGAAGCATTTTATTGCCGAGGAGATGAAACACTGGTCGTCGCAATTGCCCGAGACCTGATTCTCAGGGATTGGATGCCCCTTGAATCAGCGGCGTGAATAAAAACGGACGCTGAGGACTTAAGCAGATCTGTAGGAGCCGGCTTGCTGGCGATAGCGCAGGTACAGTCGACCAAGTCTTCGCCTGACAATCCGCAATCGCCAGCAAGCCGGCTCCTACAGGATTGGGTCTTCACTGACATTTGTGCCGAGGACAGATCATTTCACTTCGACGCATTACATGGATCATCACGCCCACCAGAGGTGGGCCGCTGGCCCTATCAATCCCATCGATGTTCACAATCACGTCAATGAAGTTCTCTTAAAAACTCCGCGGCGTAACATCAGCCCCATACCAACCAACAACACCCCGGAGTACACGATCATGAAACGCCAAACCCTCCTCAGCATCGCTTTCTCGGTTTTTGCAGTTAACGCTTTTGCCGCCACCTCCGTTCAGCCTGTTGTCGCTGAAGGTGACTCGGATCGCCTGATTGAAAGCCGAGTGGCTGAGGGTGGTTCTGACCGCCTGATCGAAAATCGCGTCGCTGCCGATGGTTCCGATCGTCTGCAAGGCAACACCGTCGCCGCCGATGGTTCCGACCGCCTGCAAGGCAACACCGTCGCCGCCGATGGTTCCGACCGCCTGCAAGGCAACACCGTCGCCGCCGATGGTTCCGACCGTCTGCAAGGCAACACCGTCGCCGCCGATGGCTCCGACCGCCTGCAAGGCAACACCGTCGCCGCCGATGGCTCCGACCGCCTGCAAGGCAACACCGTCGCCTGACCCCATCGCTACACCGCAGTACCCAACAAAAAGCCCGGCCTGATCAGCCGGGCTTTTTCGTGTTCACTGCGTTTCACCTGTCTATCAAGGCACTGCATCCATCTTGTTCACCGCCACTCCAGGCGCACCCCGGTTTTCAGCTTTTTCCATGGCCGCCACCAGGTCCTTGGCGCCCGCGCCCCATTTGGAGATGACTTTGAACGTGTCGGTAAAGGACACGTCGAGGGGATGCACGCGGCTCGGCTCGAGGATGTAGATTGCGCCGGCCAGGGGTGTGGGTACCGAGGGGACGAAGATGGTGTAGCGGCCGTCGTCGAACACTTCGATGATGAACGCCGGGACCAGGGCGTCTTCGATCTCGACCAGGGCGGGTTTCCACACGGTCTGGCGACTGTCTCCCGCTATCTGCTGGGTCAGGCTGCGGAATAATCCGTAGCCGGGAATGCGTTCGAACACGCCCGTCTCTACCCGTTTGCGGGCTATCTCGCCCAATCGGGTGCGCAGCGCCACGCCGATCAGGAAGCAGATCACCAACACCAGTATCAATGACAGGAGTTGCTCGGCCGGCAGCCATTCCGGAAGCAACTTCGTAAACGGTCGGACCAGTTGTCCGACGGATTTCATGCCCTTGAGCAAGACCAGGATGGCGAGGTAGATGGGGATGATCACCAGCAAGCCGGCAATGACCCGTTTAGTGAAATACCCCAGTGCCTGGTTCATATGCGCTACCTTTTCTGGATGGGCAGAATGGCTCAGGACTTCTCGCGCCTGGGGGCTGAATTGGCTGCCGGCGCCCTGAAAAACAGCACTGCAAATGTGATATTTGACGATAGTACCCACCCGGCGGTCCCACAAGCACAGGCCGGTAAAGTTGGCTTGGTGGGACTATTGGCCTCGGAGTCGAAGGTATTGCGAGCAGATTTTTTTTGTTTGCTACTATCAATGCACGGCGTCGACGCCGAGGTCCGGGGTTTGCTCAGGCGGCCTGCATTTCCCCGGCATGATGCACTTATTGCAAATCTGCCTGACCACAGGGAGCTGTGATGCGCATTCCATTTTTCTACGCGTTGTCAGCGGTCCTTTTACTGAGCGGCTCCCCCTTCATGGCGCAGTCAGCGGATACAACCGCTACCCCGCCGCCCAACCCTCCCAGTACGACACCCGTCGCGGCACCAACCAAAGACCCCGTATTCACCCAGGAACAACTGGACCAGATGCTGGCGCCCATTGCGCTCTACCCGGACCCGCTGCTGGCACAGATACTGATGGCGTCCACCTACCCCGGGGAAGTCGCCGAGGCGGTCACCTGGTCCAAGGCGCACCCGGACGCCAAGGGCGATGATGCGGTCAAGCAAGTGGCGAACCAGCCCTGGGACCCGAGTGTGCAGGCGCTGGTTGCCTTCCCGCAGGTTTTGGCGACGCTGGGGCAGGATCCGGTCTGGGTCCAGCGCTTGGGTGATGCTTTCCTCGCGCAGCCCGACGATCTCATGAACGGGGTGCAACGCTTGCGTCATCAGGCCCAGGCAGCCGGCAACCTGCAGAGCAACCAGTATCAGAACGTGACGATCCAGAATGCTGCGCCAGCGGCTCCAGCACCGGCGACCACGACTGCGGCGCCGGCCCCTGCTGAGGCCCCATCCAGCAGCAGCTCAACCATCATCATCCAGCCCGCCGATCCGCAGGTGGTATACGTCCCCACCTATAACCCGACAACCACCTACGGCACCTGGGCCTACCCCGCCTCGCCTCCTGCCTACTATCCACCGCCGCCCGCCTATTACCCCGGCCAGGCGCTGATGGCCGGGCTGGCGTTCGGTACCGGGGTGGCGATCGTCGGGGCGCTGTGGGGCGACTGTGACTGGGGCAATAACGACGTCGACATCGACGTCAATCGCTACAACAACATCAACGCCAACAACCGGATCGGCAACAATCAGAACAAGTGGCAGCATAACGCTGCGCATCGCAATGGCGTGCCCTATCGGGACAACAGGAGCCGTGAACAGTACGGCCGGCAGCTGGACGGTGCCAATCAACGTCAGGCCTATCGCGGCGACAACAACGCCCAGCGCGCCCAGGCGCGTGAAAATGCCCGCAGTTCAATGGACAGGGCCGGTATCGAACGGCCTGCCACCAGCAATCTGGAGGCCCGTGATCGGGCGCGCGAAGCCCAGTCCAGGGCTTCGGCCAGCAATCGGATGCAGGCCGGTGCAGACAGACCGAGGACTACCGACAGAAGCCAGGGCACTGCCAGAAACACCCGGGAGAATCAGCAGCCGAGGACTCAGCAAACCAGGAATCAGGCGAATCAACGCATACAGGGCAGCACACAGGCGCGCCAGACAACGCAAAAACGCCAGGCCGCACCTGCCGTCAATAGAGGCAGTGCCCGCAACAATGCCTTCGCAGGCGCGCGCTCACCGTCCCAGGCCAACATGCAAGCCAATCGTGGCCGGGCCAGCCAGGCATCCTATCAGCGCCCCAGCGCCTCACGAGCCGCCGGCCACCAGATCAGTCGGCCATCCAGTCCACCAGCGCGTTCAAGGGGGGGCCGCCGTTGAATAATCATCCTCGAGTAAAGGCAAGGGGCGTGTTTGTACAGGCCCTGGCGATCACTGTCGGCCTGGCCTGGTCGTGCCTGGCAGCGGCGCAGCAGGAGTTTGCGACGCCGGAAAAGGCCGCTCAAGCGTTCGTCGAAGCGCTGGGTACGAAAAACGCCGATCAGAAACGCCTGACCGAATTGCTGGGTGAAAACTGGCGCAGCTACATCCCTCGCGACGGCGCGGAACGCGAAGACGTGGAGGCGTTCCTCAAGCAATACCACCAGCAACACCAGATCGAAAAAATCGCGGACAACAAGGCGCTTCTATCGGTGGGAACTGACCACTGGACGCTGCCTATTCCCATCGTCAAAAGCGCGAACGGTTGGCGCTTCGACCCCAAGGGCGGCAGTGCCGAAATCCGTGCCCGGCAAATTGGCCGCAACGAGCTGGCCGCGGTGCAATCGGCACTGGCCTATCACGATGCCCAGATGGATTACGCCTCGGTGGATCGTGACGGTGACGGCGCACTCGAGTATGCGCAGAACATCTACAGCACCCCCGGCCAGCACGACGGACTCTATTGGGCCGACGACGATAGCGGCCAGATCAGCCCGTTGGGCCCCGAGTTCGGCAAGACCATTGCCGGCGAGCCCTGGCATGGCTACCACTTCCGTATCCTGCTGGGCCAGGGTCCTTCGGCACCGGGCGGGGCCTACAGTTACCTGATCGGCGACAAGATGAGCCGGGGCTTTGCCCTGATCGCCTGGCCGGCAAAATACGGTGAAACCGGGGTGATGAGTTTCATGATCAGTCATGACGGGCAGGTCTTCGAAAAGGACCTGGGACCGGATAGTGAAAAGTTGGCGCAGGCGATGAAACGCTTTGATCCGGATGACAGCTGGAAGGAAGTGCCGGACGACCAGGAGAAGCCGGATTGACTGCAGTTTTGGGCGGGCGAAGTCAATGAAATCGGGCGCGCAAGGCGCCCGTTTTTGTACTCAGTGTCCTGTCCTCAAGCCCCTTACCCGCCAAATGCGCACTAGTTGCCTCTAAAACTGACATTGTTCGCTGTCCACGCCATCGCTCACTTCCAGAGTGATGGCAAACAGCTACTCTCTTCCCGATTTCGCATGCACACCTCAACCAACCCAAAACGATGACCCTGTGGCGAGGGAGCTTGCTCCCGTTCAAACGTCCCGTGCTCGTGTGCAGCCGGAGCAAGCTCCCTCTCCACAGGGTCATCGTCATGAGTACCTGATTGGCAGCCCCCCCTGCTTCGTCCCGGCTCCATGTCATGAAGTAAGCTTTCGTCGGTTTTTTTCAGCCTCCGCCAGTGCCTGGCGAACCAGCGCCCGCGCCGCCCAGGCGCTGGCGTCGAGTGACTCTTCGAAGCTCGCGCCACTGATATCGCGCACGGCAATCAACGCTTCGGTGCCCATCACAATCGACAGCGCCTGCTTCAAGCGTTTGCGCGCCCTGGGAGCAAGCACGTCCTTCATCGAGTCGACAATCGGCTCGATGTAGCTCAGGCGACGGCCCGGTCGCAGGGGCTCGTGGGACTCGTTTTCGAGCCACACGGTCATGAACGAGCGCTCCATCACGTGCAGGCCGACCTCGTCGTCGAGCAAGAGTTTGTTCAGCGCATTCGCCGCCAGGCCGATGCCCTTGACCGGATCGTCGCCCGGGCGCCAGACGCGCTCCAGCGGCGGCATGTCGCGATCGGCCGCCGTCTCGCTGATCAATGCTTCAACCGTGGGAAAGTAGCGATACGCCGTGGCGCGCGAGACCCTGGCGCGCTCGGCTGCTTGCGCCACCGTGGGCTGATGGCCCTCGTCGCGCAAGGCGACGGCGGCCTCGATCAGCGCCTGCCGGGTGCGCAGCTTCTGGTTGACGCGGCCTTGCGAATCGCCGTCGCCGACCGACGGGCCTGGCTCGGATCTTGACTTGGGGCTGGACATGGAATAAATGATACCTTGTCTTGTAATGAGACTCTTGTCTCATTATAGACCCACGGCACCGGACCTGCCACCGCACTTGCGGTCATCACGATTTCAGGGATTTTCCAGCAACTGAGCGCGCCTCAGGGCGCTTGAGGTGAATGCCATGAATCACACTCCCCGTTCGCGAACCTGGTTTCGACTCGCGGCCCTTTACTTTGCCATGGGCGTGCTGCTGGGGGTGGCCATGGGCGCCTCCGGCGACCACTCGCTGTTCGCGGTCCATGCCCATATCAACCTGTTGGGATGGGTGTCGATGGCTTTGTTCGGCGTCATCGCCACACTGCACCCGTGCATGACCGAAGGTCGCGTTGCCACCGTGCAGTTCTGGACCTACAACCTGGGCGTGCCGGTGATGCTCGGCGCATTGACCCTGCGCATGAAGGGCTTCCCGGCAGTCGAACCGCTGATTGGCGTCGCATCGATCCTGATTGGCTTGAGCGTGCTGCTTTTTCTGTGGCTGGTGTTCTCGCGCATCGGCGTGGCTGCCGGGTACTTGAGCCGCGGGACAGGCGAATCGCGCCTGTCCTGACGCGGGTGACCGGCTCGTCACCCAGCCCCGGAACGCTGCCGTTTTATCCGGTACATATCGTCATCCGCCTGGCTGAGCAGCGTATCGGCGTCCTCCCCGTCCGCGGGATAACAGGCGATGCCGATACTGCAGGACGGCATCTTGACTGCACCGGATTCAGCGTCCAGCGGCTCGGCCATGACCGCGAGAATCCGCGCCACGGTCTCGCTGACGGCGCCCTCGGACTGGATGTCCGTCAGCAGTACCGTGAATTCATCGCCGCCCATTCGGGCCACCGTGTCCGTCTCACGCACGCAGCCCTCCAGCCGTCGTGCAATCGTGCTCAGCACACGATCGCCCGCAGCATGGCCATGGACGTCATTGATGCCCTTGAAGTCATCGATATCGAGGAACAGCAAGGCCAGCGTGCTGTTGTGCCGGCGCGCCGTGCGCAGGGCCGTGTCCAGGCGATCATTGAACAGCGCCCGGTTGGCCAGGCCTGTCAGCGGATCATGATGGGCGAGGAAACGCAGTTCCTCCTCGGCCTGCCAGAGGGCCGTCACATTGCGCGCGACACCGATGCGCGCCCCCACTTCCTCGGACCAGAAGGCCGCCCACAGGATGTGGACGATGCCGCCATCCTTGCGGACATAACGGTTGCGGAAGTCGACGTGAGGCTGGCCGTTCATGACCCGGACAATGGAGGCCCGTGTAATCGCCAGGTCGTCAGGGTGCATGTAGTCGGTGATCGCGGTACCGGTCAGCTCGTCGGCACGGTAACCGAGCAGTGCCTCGCAGGCATCGCTCACGAATACGATCTGGTTATGCCTGTCGACCACGAAGACCGTGTCCAGCATCAGATGGATCAGTTTGGGGTAGAGCGCTTGCAGGTCGACGGGCATAGGTCAGGGGAGTCCCGGTTCATATAGCCCGATCATGCCTGATCGCGAAGGGAGGCGGCTAGGCGTCCGGCAGACTTTTGGCTGGCGTGTGCAAAGTCGGGTGAGGGACAGCAAGCGGCCAGCAGCGATGGCCTGCGCAAATTGCGCAGGCCACAATACCGAACAGCTCGCCAGATGCGTCCCTAGCCAGCGCTGATGTTGCCGCAGAACAGCTCGCGACTGCCGTCTGCCGGGCTGGTGCGAACCAGCAAGGCATAGCCGCCCTTGGTCAGTTCGATCAGCGCCACCGGTGCCTGGGCCCAATGCTGGGTACGCGGGGCCAGCGATGGGTAGTCGACACTGTTGGCCTGACGGGTCCGGTACGCCGGTTGTGCTCCCAATTGCTGGCACGAGCCTGCGTAGATAGCCGTGTCGAGGCGGCTGGATACGGCCATGTCGTGGGGGACCCCGCCGACAGTGAGCCAGATGCTGGTTTGGTTGCCCACCGGGCTGAGGGTGGCTCGAGCGATATGTTCTGCGTTTTGCGGGGTAGCATCGAGGGGGACATCGACAACATCAGTTCTGCTCGCGCAGCCTGAAATCGTCCCTACCGCCACTACCAACGCCAGCCAAGATGCTCTGTTCATCACAGGTTTCCTGATTTGAGTTGCGTTGATGTCATCCCCCCTGTGAAGTCTAGTGGCCTGCTCCAGACGCGGGCGCTGGCTGATGGGTGGTCTTGGAAGGAGAGGATTACCCGCGAAAAACGTTAACGCGGTGCAACAGGGCAGGTGCAAAGCGGCCACTGGTCGAGAGGCCCTTGCTCTACAGATGCAGAATACATACATTTGACCCTACAGACTCAATGAAAGGTAATGCAGATGGCCGTCGCCGCCCAGCCCCGCTCTTTCAGCAAAAACCAGTGCGTCACCGGCCTGCGCGCCGCCGTGGGCATTCTGGAAAAGTGGCGCGCCAGCAGCGAGCAGGCCTGCCAGATCCTGCGCATTTCCCGCAGCACCTACACCCGCGCACGCCAGCATGACCCTGATTGGGCGGTGGCGCTGGATGCCGATCAGATGCAGCGCATCAGCTTTGTGCTGAACATCCACGCCACGTTGCGCCTGGTGTTCGATAACCCGGACAATGTGTATGGCTTCGTGTCGATGGCCAACGACAACGAGTTTTTCAATGGGCGTTCGCCGCTGGCGATCATGGCCCAGGGCGACATGGTTTCGCTGTACGAGACCTTTCGGCGCATCGATATGCTGCGGGGCGCGTTATGGTGAAGTTGAGCGCGCTGGCGGATTTTGCCGGGCAGGCGTTGCAGGCTTATCGGCTGGTCAATTCGAAGTTTCCACCGATTGCGTTGTTCGATGACGTGGCGAGCGCGGATGAATTCGAGGTGCTGTTCGAGATTCAGGCGCTGACCAATCCACGACTGAAGAATGAAGTCGGTCAGCTTGAGTTGATCCCGCGGGGCGAGATCCCGTTCGGGATTGCCGGCTGCTCGTACGCCACCGCCCCCTTCACTCACATCAACCCGGCGGGCTCGCGGTTCAGCGATGGCAGTTTTGGCGTGTTGTACCTGGCCGACTCCATGGAAACGGCCCTGGCCGAGGTGCGGCATCACCAGAGCCTGTACTGGTCGAAGCTGCCGGCCCTGAACTATGAGCGGTTTGTGTTCCGCGGCCTGACCTGTTCATTCATGGATACGGGAATGAAAGACGCCACCGCCCTGCCGATCAACGATCCGGTGTATGCACCTGACGACTACAGCCACTCCCGCGTGCTGGGCCGGGCGATCAGGAAGGCCGGTTGCCCTGGCCTGCGTTATCGTTCGGTGCGCCTGCCGGGCAGTGTCTGCTGGGCGCTGATGACGCCCCGGCCTGTCACTTCGATTATCCAGACCGCCCATTACGAGATGGTCTGGAACGGCCAGATCACCAGCGTCAGCCAGATCAACGAGGCCTGAGGTCAGCAGCCACGACCTGTGTCTGGACTCTCGATCTCAATGCCTGGACATCAGCCCATGCAGCACGCCCAGTCTCAACCCTGGTTCGGAGGGCGTCATGTGCAACACACCGAATACCTTGAACGCCGCCAGCATCGCCACCAGGCCACCGGGCAGGATGCTCAGGCGATGGGCTTGCAGGCCCGCCAGCTTGAGTTGCCTGACATGCCCGACTTCCAACAGCCGCAATGACAAGCGCAGCAGGCCGCTGTAGGTGATACCGTTTTGGCCGTCGTCGTTCAGCCCGTTGGCCTTGAGCACCTTGGCCAGCATCCGCGCGGTGCCGGAAGAGCCAATGGCCTGCTGCCAACCCAGCGCGCGATAACGCCGTGCGACCTTTTCGAACTGCAGGGTGGCGACCCGCTCGGCTTCGAGCAGCGCCTTGGCCGTGATCACACCGCCGGCAAAGTAGCGCGCCCCCAGGGTGCCGCTGCCGATGGCGATGCTTTCGGTGACGAGAGGTTGTGCGCCCTTGCCCAGGATCAATTCGGTGGAGCCGCCGCCGATGTCCACCACCAGCCGCATGCGCTCCGGATCGGGATTCGTATGCGCAACCCCGGCGTACACCAGCCGGGCCTCTTCATGCCCGGAGATGACATCGATACGAAACCCCAGGTGGCGCTCGGCGCTGGCGAGGAACAGTTGCGCGTTCTCGGCTTCGCGCACGGCACTGGTGGCCACCGCCCGCACGCGACCGGCTTCGAAGCCGCGCAGTTTCTTGCCGAAGCGCGCCAGGGCTTGCCAGCCACGGTCCAACGCCAGCTCGTCGAGCGCGCCGCCCTGCAAGCCTTCCGCCAGACGTACGGGTTCTCGCAGGGTCTTCACTTCCTGGATCACGATCTGCTGGCTGCGCCGGACTTGCTGGCCAATCATCATGCGAAACGCGTTGGAGCCCAGGTCAATGGCCGCAAATAGCGAGGCGTCGCCTTTCATGGTGGGGGTTCCTGGCAAATTCATCGGCCCGTGACGGGTCTGTCGCCCATGGCGGTTGCGCGGATGTTGCCATGGGTTCAGTGACACCCTGATGACAGGGCGCACGCTCGGGTAGCCCGTCGATCAAGTACGGGTTTTCGATTTCCAGGAAGAGCGCTGGCTGGGGCGCACATTCAAGCGACTACAGGCAACAGCGTTTGCCGATCCGGCAAAAACACGATGCCGAAATCTCCACATCCGCCCGGGCCATGGCCAGGTTGAGGCGAACCTGCCCAGCGGCCGCTTCGGCATCGCGACCCAGTCGCTTCAAACATTCCACGTAGCCGTGCAGGCTCCACACATTGTCCAGGTGCCAGGACGCGCGACTGAGGGTGTTGTCCAGGCCCAGGTCGGCACGGTAGGCCTGCAGGGCTTCTTCCACCCTGCCCTGCTCCAGCAGCAGTGCGCCCAGGGCGTGGCGCACCGGTTGCATCCAGCCCCAGGGCTCGTCGTAAGGCAGGTGATCGTCCAACGACTGCGCTTCACGCAGATGCGCGAAGGCTTCGTCGAAGTTGCCTTTGCGGTACTCGATTTCGCCGCGCAGCATGCCCGCGGCCACGGCCAGGATATCGTTGCATCGGTTGTTGAAGAGGTAGCGTGTGTCCGGCACACGGGCCCAGGCCTCGAGGAACAGGTGATGCTCGGTTTCGGCCTCGGCGACCTGCCCGCAGGCCGCATGGGCCACGCCTTTGGCGTAGTGCAGCATGGCCGTGGTCACGCAGTACAGCGCCTGGTCGGCGGGCAGTGGCGTGGCGAGGATGTCTTGCCATCTGCCGAAGCGGATCTGCACGTGGAGCTTCATCGACACGAAGCTTTCCAGCCAGTCGGCCATGGGCGGTTTTTCCACCCGCAGCAGGTCTTCCTTGATGGTATCGGCCAGTTGTTCGGCGGCTTCCAGGGACGGTTGGTACTGGCCGAGGAACATCGCCGAGTAGAGTTTGAAGTGATAGTTGTGGCTGCGGTACAGGGTGTAGAAATTGATCGGACCCTCCTCGGCCAGATACAGGCTGTCGGCCTGGATGGCCCGGTGATTGGTGATCATGGCCCCGCGGTAATCGCCGCAGAGCACGTCGATGTGCGACGGCATATGGCGCAGGTGTCCGGCATCCGGCACCAGGTCACGCAGGACATCACCGGCGCGCAAGGCCCGTTCCGGGTACGGCGACATTTCCAGGGTGTGGACGTACATGTGCAGCACGCCAGGGTGCGGTGCGTCGCCGTGTTGCTCCATGTGGTGCAGGGCCCGTTCGAGCACGGCCACCGTTTCGAGGGTGTCGGCACCGGCTACTGGCTCGCCGGTTTTCAGGTCCCACAACTGCCAGGGCGTGCGGTCGATCAGCGCTTCGGCGAACAGCGCCACCACGTCGGGATCGTCGGGAAAGCCGTGGTAGACATCGCGCATGGACGCCGCATAGGCATCGTTCCAGGTGAAGAGTTCATCAACGCTGCTCGCCTGTTCGGCCTGGTAGCGTTGCTGCAGCGCGCGGATCAGGGCCTCTTCCACCGGCGTCGCGCCGTCGAGGTGCACCAGGGCGATTTGCGTCGCCAGGCGCGCCTGGGCCACGGCCTCCTTGAGCTCTTGTTCGATGAAGGCGTCCCAGCGCTTGTTGTAGTTGGGCCCCGAGGCATAGGCGATGCCCCAGTAGGCCATCGCGCAGTTGCGGTCGTGTTCCAGGGCCTTCTGGAAACAGCGGATGGCTTCGTCGTGGTTGTAGCCGTAGCACCACATCAGGCCGCGGTCGAACCACAGCTGGGCCTGGGGTGAACTGGTCGTCACGGGGCGGCTGTAGGTGCCCAGATCGTAATAGTCGTGCATCGGTTTATCCTCTCGATCAGAGTGCGGAACCTGCGAAAAACCAGCATACCCCTGCGCACCTGGCCCGGCGCCGCAACTGACGACAGGCTACGCCCTGTCATCACGCTCGCCACAGGTGTGGCGCTTGCTACATCAATACCGTCGATGTTCACCATCACGTCAATGAAGTTCTCTTAAAAATCCTGCGGCGTAACATTGGCTCATACCAACCAACAACACCCCGGAGTACACGATCATGAAACGCCAAACCCTCCTCAGCATCGCTTTCTCGGTTTTTGCAGTTAACGCTTTTGCCGCTACCTCTGCTGCGCCTGTTGTCGCTGAGGGTGGCTCAGATCGACTGATTGAAAGCCGTGTGGCTGAGGGTGGTTCTGACCGCCTGATCGAAAATCGCGTCGCTGCCGATGGTTCGGATCGTCTGCCAGGCAACACTGTTGCCGCCGATGGCTCCGACCGCTTGCAAGGCAACACTGTTGCTGCCGATGGTTCGGACCGCCTGCAAGGCAACACCGTCGCTGCCGATGGTTCGGACCGCCTGCAAGGCAACACCGTTGCTGCCGATGGTTCGGACCGCCTGCAAGGCAACACTGTCGCCGCCGACGGCTCCGACCGCCTGCAAGGCAACACTGTCGCCTGACCCCATCGCTTCACCGCACCGACGAAAAAGCCCGGCCTGATCAGCCGGGCTTTTTCGTCGGTGCAATCAAGCCACGGCGTTGCAGGGTTCTTCCCCTGGTTCGTGATCGTCTATCCTGTGGGCCCGATTCTACCCGTGCCGCCGGAGACACCTGTGCCACCCCTGACAGCCCGAGAGGTTTACCAGCAATTGCGCGATGCCGCCCTGGGCCTGCGCCCGCTCAAGCGCCTTGACGAACGACCCGGTCCGGTACAGGTGGACATCGAGGGCTGGCGTTTGAGCCTCGATGTCGACGACAGCCGCCTGCACCACTGCCTGCATTGCCAGAGCCCGGACGGCCGAGCGTTCGACGGCGGGCCGCGTTTCGGTACCGACCCGGTGAGTTTGCTCAGCACCTGGGAGCTGGCGCAGATCGAGCGGCTGTTGGCCGGCGACTGAATTCGGGCCGAGGCATCGCGAAAGTGTTCGTTCAACTATCGTTCATCTGTCTCAGCTGTGATACATAAGACTTGATGCGCATCCCGTCACCAAGAGGTTGCTTATGTTCCACTGCCCACGCTTGCCGCAAGCGCTGACTTGCTCGCTGTTCGGCTTACTCGCCAGCGTCGCCAACGCCGCTGCGCCCTCCCCGGCACCCGAAACGCTGCAGCCACTGCTGAACACCATCAACGAGCGCCTGAACGTTTCCGATCTGGTGGCGCTGACCAAGTGGGACACGGGCAAACCGATCCAGGATACCGCCCGGGAAACCCTGCTGATCAATAACGCCAGGAAGCAGGCAACCGGTAGCAACGTGGACCCGGACGAAGCCGCCGACTTGATTGCCGCCCAGATCGAAGCCAACAAACTGGTGCAGTACGGCCTGATCGCGCAATGGCAAGCGGCGCACAAGGCGCCCGACATGCCACGCCCGGACCTCACCCAACTGCGGGCAAAGCAGGATGAGTTGCAAGCCCGCCTGTTGCAGCAATACGCCGATTTCGTGCCCTATCGCGTCGACCCGGATTGCCCGCAGTGGCTGGCTGAGCAGCGCGCCGGCTTGATCAAGGATGCCCTGCACGGCCAGGCGCTGATCCGCGCCACCGGAGAATTGTGCGTCACCGATCTATGATCGAAACCAACTCATTTCTCGCAGCCATACTCGATCTACTGTGAGAGCGAGCCGGCTCCGGGCGGCGTTCCGACGATGGAGGTCAACGATGACACGGGAGCCTGACACCCCGCGGTGCTCTCAGGTTTTTCGCGAGCAAGCTCGCTCCTACAGAGTTTCGTGACAGACCATCAACGCCATCGAAAATGGCCGCTATGATCCATAGTCTGCCACTGGCATTTCAGATTGCCGGGACGTTTGTATTGCCCATCGAAAGCATTTTCGACGATGAATTCACTGGCTGATTCACCACACCCGCCAGGCAAGCTTCACACAACAACAAAAAACAGGAGTTGACTATGTCTGAGCTGCAACTGCACCCCAAAGCCGCAGAATCCTTGAGCCTGTGGCACGCGATGATCCGCACCGGAGATTTGCAGGCCTTGCCTGCGCTGCTGGACCCGGACGCGGTGTTTCGCTCGCCGATGGCACATACGCCGTATCCAGGCGCGCCAGTGGTTTCGATGATTCTCAACACGGTGTTCAACGTATTCGAAGACTTCACCTACCACCGCGAACTGGCGAGCGCCGACGGCTTGAATGTGGTCCTCGAATTCAGCGCCAGGGTCGGCGAGAAACAGCTCAAGGGCATCGATATGATCCGCTTCGACGAACAGGGAAAAATCGTCGATTTCGAAGTGATGGTCCGCCCCCTCAGTGGCCTGCAGGCGCTGGGCGAGGAAATGGGCCGGCGCCTGGGCGCCTACCTGGCCGCCAGCAAAGCCTGATCATCGTGCAGCGCCGGTCGAACCTTGGATACCACCTGCAACTCGACCGGCTCACCGAGAAACGCACAGCAGCGCGAGCGTAACCAGCGCTGGCCGGGGTCATTGTGCACCGCTGCGCGCCAGACCATGGAAAGTTCCGGCACGGGCAATTGCAGCGGTACCGGTTCGACTCGCATGCCTGCCACCGAGGCCATCGCCTTGGCCACGTAATCCGGCACGATGGCCAGCATGTCGGTTTGCGCCAGCAATCCCGGCAACGCACTGCACTGCGGCACGGTCAGCACCACTTTGCGCTGCCGGCCCAGCAGGCTCAGGGCATGGTCGGTGTCATCCGACGCATTGCCCATCGACGACACCAGCACATGAGGGCGCCGGCAAAACGCGTCCAGCCCCAACGGCCCGGGCCGGGTGTCAGACCGCAGCAGCATCGGGCGAATCGGCCGCAAGCCTTTGCGCCGGGCATTGGCCGGCAGGTCGAGGGTGTGACTGATGCCCACGCAGATGTCGCCATTGCCCAACCTTTGCGCCATCTGCTGTTGATCGACACGGCGCACGATCAAGGCGATGTTCGGCGCCTCGATTCGCAGTTGTCGCAGCAGCCGCGGCAGCAGCGCGTATTCGACATCGTCCGACAGGCCGACATGAAACGTCGTCTCGCTGGTACGTGGGTCAAACGACTGGCAACGGCTCAATGCAGCGGCGATGCCGTCCAGCGCCGGCGCCAGGTTGGCGAAAATTTCCTCGGCCCGTGCGGTCGGTTCCATCATCCGCCCGCAACGAATGAACAGCGGGTCATCGAACAGTGCCCGCAAGCGGCCCAGGGCACCGCTGATGGTGGGTTGCCCGAGGAACAGCTTTTCGCCGACGCGGCTGACATTTCGCTCATGCATCATCGTCTCGAAAACCACCAGCAGGTTGATGTCGGCACGACGCAGGTCATTTCTGTTCATGAGGTTCACTACCCGGCACGCGGCCATTGAGTTCGGGAAGGGTATGAACAGGGTATGGCAGCGGATGAAAAACGTCTGTCGTACCTGGGGACAGCGCGATCATGCGTTAGATAACCGACTTGATACTTCGGTATAGCCCCCACTGAAAAACCTTAATTTGATTAATGACTTACGCGCTCATTCGAGCAGTCGGCGATTCGATGCCATGGCAGCTTTTTCGGGTTTTTTGTCCTAACGGGAGGCGACCCCGTGCTTCTAGGATTACTGAACCGATTCTCCGCCCCAGCCCGAACAAAAAAACGAGGCGCGCATGATCGACAACCAAAAAGGAACCTGCAGCAAAATGCTGTTCAACTCAGGTCAAAGGATCTCTCGCCTCTCGTCCGGTTTCAGCCTCAAGCCGGTGGAAAACGCCCTGGTGTGGTTGATGGGCCTGATCGTGGCCTGCGGAATCCTGCTCAATTGCGAAACCCGGACCGACTTCGCCACGACCACGCTGTACATCGCGTTGCTGCTGATGGCGATCAACCTGTTGTCGATCAGCGCGGTGATCGTGGTCGCGCTGTTCTGCATGCTGGTGCTGACGTCGATGTGCCTGTATCAGGGTGGCTTTCACCGCTGGGAGTCGACCATGGATTTGCTGCGCAGCCTGACGGTGCTGGCGGCGATCATCTTTCTGGCGCTGCGCAGCAAGCGGGTCTGCGACAGCCTGCGCCACAAGGAAGTCTACATGACCGGTGCCCAGCGCCTGACCCAGACCGGTTGCTTCGGCTTTCGCGCAGACCTCGCACGCATGGGCTGGTCGGAGCAGGTGGCGCGCATGCTCGAATACCCGGCGGGCATGCCCTCCTCTGCGTCCTTGTACCTGGAGCGCACCCACCCCGATGACCTGCCCCTGGTGCTGGCCGGTTTCGAAAAGGCGGCGCGCCATGCGACCCTGATCGAGGTCAGGCACCGCCTGCTGATGCCCGACGGGCGCATCAAGCATTTGCACCTGTTCGCCACCCCGCTCTTCACCCGACACGGATGCTTTGAATACCTGGGCGCGCTGATGGACGTGACCGCCAGCAAACAGGCCGAAGAAGCGCTGTGCCGCGCCCAGACCCAGTTGGCCCATGTCACCCGCGTGACCTCCCTGGGTGAACTGGCCGCGTCCATCGCCCATGAAGTCAATCAACCGCTGGCGGCGATCACCAGCAGCGGCGAAGCCTGCCGCAACTGGCTGAGCCGCCCGCAGCCCGATCTGCTCGAAGCTCGCCAGGCACTGCAGCGGATCATCGCCAGCGCCCATCGAGCCAGTGAGATCACCCGCCGCGTTCGGGCCCTGTCGCGCAAGAGCGAGCCGCTGCGCCAGAACGAATCGCTCAACGACATTGTCAGCGAGACCTTGAGCCTGGTTCGCCATGAACTGGCGCATCACAAGATCAATCCGAACATCGAGCTGAGTGCGTTCGGCGGCCAGGTCAGTGCCGATCGCGTGCAACTGCAGCAAGTCATCATCAACCTAATCCTCAACGCCTGCCAGGCCATGGACGCGATCAACAGCGCGCAACGGGCCTTGTCGATTCGCACCTGGGTCAAGGACAACGAGGCCGTGCTGGAAGTGGCCGACCAGGGGCCGGGCATTGCCGCCGAGGTCCTGCCGCAACTGTTCACGCCGTTCTTCACCACCCGGGAAAACGGCCTGGGCATGGGGCTTGCCATCTGCCGCTCGATCATCGATTTCCACGAGGGCCGGATCTGGGCCACCAGCACACCAGGCCAGGGCAGTTCGTTTCTGTTTGCCCTGCCGATACGGG
Organism: Pseudomonas sp. PLMAX; assembly: GCF_046042685.1. NCBI lineage: Bacteria > Pseudomonadati > Pseudomonadota > Gammaproteobacteria > Pseudomonadales > Pseudomonadaceae > Pseudomonas > Pseudomonas sp. PLMAX. The sequence continues at coordinate 4,825,311 of NZ_CP064949.1, forward strand.
TCGCCAACGATGCGGGGTACGCCGCGGCCATTTGATACACAGGTATGAGTGCCGCCAGCCCGACCTGCATTTAAAGTTGCGCCCCGCGCCAGGAGCACAGCGCCGGGCGGCTGCACGTCCAACCCTTGGGAACCCGCCATGAACGAACAACACCCGCTCAACAAGATCAACCACAACGAGTCCCTGGTGTTCATCGTCGACGACGATGCGCCGCTGCGCGAATCCCTCGGCAGCCTGCTGCGCTCCATCGGCCTGCGGGTCGAGTTGTTCGGCTCGGTCGCCGACTTCATGAAGTACCCGCGCCCGGACACGGTCAGTTGCCTGGTGCTGGATGTGCGGTTGCAAGGCAGCAGTGGCCTGGACTTACAGAACGAACTGGCCGCCGCCGGCATCAACGTACCCATCGTGTTCATCACCGGGTACGGTGACATCGCCATGACGGTACGGGCAATGAAAGCCGGCGCGGTGGATTTCCTCACCAAGCCCTTTCGCGAACAGGACCTGATCGATGCGGTGTGCGCCGCCCATGGCCGCGACAAACAGCGTCGCGAGTCCTCGCGACATGCCGAACAACTGCTTGCGCGCCACCAGACGTTGACCGCCCGGGAACAGACGGTGATGGCGCTGGCGGCCTCGGGCTTGATGAACAAGCAGATAGCCGGGGAAATCGGCCTGAGCGAAATCACCGTGAAGATCCACCGCGGCCAGGCCATGCGCAAGATGGGCGCGCGTTCCTTTGCCGATCTGGTGCGCATGGCCGAGGCGATCTCGTGCCAGCCCGCTAACCGCTGACTATACCCACGTATACTGTGCACCCTTTCAGGACGGCGTATCTTGCAATAATGGCGCGGTGCCTCTAAGTGCTCTGCGCTACCAGGCAGGACACCGCTATGCACAAAGAGGCAATGATTGCCGTAGTCGATAACGATGAATCGGTTCGAATGGCCCTGGACAGTTTATTGCGATCCAGTGGATATACCGTGCGAACTTATTCGAGGGCCCATGAGTTTCTCATTTCAGAGGGTCCGCTTATTACCACCTGCCTGATTTCCGATATACAAATGCCGGAAATGGACGGGATCAGCATGTATGAGGAACTGGCAACCAGGGGCATGCATATCCCGGTGATCTTCATTACCGGCAACCCCTGTGCACAGCGCCAGCCGGGCAGCCACGCCATGAAACCCATCGCCTTTTTTCCCAAACCCTTCTCCAGCGAAAAGTTGCTCGCCTGCATCGAAACGGTGCTCGATCGAAGCCACTGAAATCTGTTTATTCAAGCAACTAACACTTTGGTATAGCCGGTTAATACCTAGTCATACTCGCGCTGACCCTATGTAGCAGTGCCAGTTTCAAACCCCTCGAATAACATCTGTTCCAGATCCAGCCGATGCCGACTGTTTCGCATTGTTTAACGACATCGCAGACGATCAGCCACAGCGGTTATGCGGCAACAACTTTTTCATGACCTCGATTGTTCTTCAGGAGCTAAACAATGAAACAGCAAATCTTGATTATTGGTGCAGGGTTCGGTGGGGTCTGGAGCGCGTTGAGCGCTGCCCGTCTGCTGGACAAGCATGATCGAAACGACGTCGAGATCACCGTGTTGGCTCCCCAGGCCGAGCTGCGCATCCGCCCGCGCTTCTACGAGCCGAACGTGCACACCATGAAGGCACCGCTGAACGAACTGTTCGACGCTGTGGGGGTGAAATTCGTCAAGGGTGCGGCCGAGATCATCGACGAGCACAGCAAACAGGTGAGCTACACCAACGCCGCGGGCATCCAGGGCACGCTGAGCTACGACCGCCTGGTACTGGCCGCCGGCAGCAAGCTGATGCGCCCGCCGGTCGACGGCATGCTCGAGCACGCCTTCGATGTCGATGAAATCGAGTCCGCCACGCGTCTGGAAGCTCACATCAAGTCGCTGAAGGACAAGCCGGTCAGTGCCGCCCGCAATACCGTGGTGGTGGCCGGCGGTGGTTTCACCGGGATCGAAACCGCCACCGAAATGCCGGCGCGCCTGCGTGCCGTACTCGGTGAAAACGCCGACATCCGCGTAATCGTGGTTGACCGTGCCCCGCAAGTCGCCGCCGCCCTGGGCGATGGCATTCGCCCCTCGATCGTCGAAGCCTCGGAGCACCTGGGCATCCAATGGGTGCTCAACGCCACCGTTGCCGCCGTCGATGCCAATGGCGTCACCCTCGCCGATGGCCAGCGCATCGAGTCCAACACGGTGATCTGGACCGTGGGGTTTCGCGCCAACTCGCTGACCGAGCAAGTACAAGGCACCCGCGATCATCAGGGCCGCCTGCATGTCGATCAGCACCTCAAGGTGCGCGGTCACGCCGATGTGTACGCCAGCGGCGACGTGGCCTATGCCGCCACCGATGACCTGGGCAACTTCGCGGCCATGTCCTGCCAGCACGCCATCGCCCTGGGGCGTTATGCCGGCAACAACGTCGCCGCCGAACTCCTGGGGGTCGAGCCAATGGCCTACAGCCAACCCAAGTACGTCACCTGCCTGGACCTGGGTGCCTGGGGCGCGGTATTCACCGAGGGCTGGGATCGCCAGGTAAAACTGGTCAAGCAGGAAGCCAAGGAGCTCAAGACACAGATCAACACGATGTGGATCTATCCGCCTGCGGCTGATCGCGTCGCGGCGCTGGCGGCAGCCGACCCGTTGATTCCAGTGGCCTGAAGACGATCGATGCGGCCGTGGCAACCACGGCCGTCACTCCCCTGGCACCGCCCGGGTGATATGAAGTTTCGCCTGTATCCCGACCAGCCCACTCCTTGCTGGACCGGGGCCTTTCCCAAGCGCCCGCCACTGGTTTTTCTGGCGGGCGTTTTTTCTTCAGTCCGATCAAGCACCAACCCCTCAAAGAGTTTGCCCGGCATCAGCGATGCCTTGCGAGTTGCCGTTCGATAGCAAAAATCCGGAAGAACAAATGTCTATCATCAAACGTTGCAAGAGACTTTTTTTTTCAGACCCGGTCGCCTGGCTGGCCGCCATTGCGGTCGGCAGCATGATCTTCATTACCAACGCGTTGCTCGACCTGGATGTCGCACCGACGCTGCTGTACATCACGCTGGTGTTCATGTCGGCGAACATCTTTTCCGTGCCGGTCTTCCTCGCCGTCGCCTTCAGTTGCGTGGCCATCCTGACCGCCAGTTTCATTATCGATGAAGGCTATCGTGATCACCGGCTCATCGCCGGCTTCGTGCGCTGCCTGATCGCGCTGACCACCATCACCCTGCTGGCGCTGCGCAGCAAGCGCGCCACCGACACGTTGCGCCGCAAGGAAGCGTTCTTCCTGGGTGCGCAAAAACTCAGCCATACCGGCAGTGTCGGCTTGATCATCGATGACCAGGTGATCGTGTCGTGGTCGGACGAGTCTTCACGCATTTTCGAATACCCGCTGGACGTTACGCCGACGCTTGGCATGGTTCGGGCGCGCACTCATCCCGATGACCTGTCGATTATCGACAGCGTCCTGGAGCAGGCCGCACGCCGGGAAAACCTGATCGAAGTGGAACATCGACTGGTCATGCCCGATGGGCGGATCAAGCACGTGCAGATGCTCGCCAACCCGCTGTTCAACCACGGTGGACGCATTGAGTACGTCGGCGCATTGATGGACGTGACCGCATCCAGGCAAGCCGAAGAAGCACTGTTTCACTCCCAGGCCAAACTCGCGCATGTCACCCGGGTGACCTCCATGGGTGAACTGGCCGCCTCCATTGCCCATGAAATCAATCAACCCCTGGCGGCGGTGATCACCAGCGGGGAATCGTGCAAACGCTGGATCAATCGCCCTGAGCCGAACCTCGAAGAAGCCCGCCGTTCGCTGGACCGGATCATACAAAACTCGTCCAGGGTTGCCGATGTGATCGCCTGTATCAGGGCGCTGTCGCGCCAGAGCGAGGTGCAACGCAAGGCCGAAGCATTCGACGAAATCGTCCGCGACTCACTGACGCTCATGCAACATGACATCGGCAACCATCAGGTTCGCCCACACCTGCAACTGGGCGCACCCGGCGCGCACATAAAAGGCGACCGGATCCAGCTGCAGCAAGTCATCATCAACCTGATCATCAATGCCTGCCAGGCCATGGCCAACGTGCATGACCGCGCGCGAACGCTACGGATTCACACCTCGGTACAGGACAACGAGGCCGTGCTCGAAATCGCCGACTCCGGCACCGGCATTGCCGAAGACGTTCTGCCCTCGTTGTTCGATCCGTTCTTTACGACCAAACCCACCGGCCTGGGAATGGGCCTCTCGATCTGCCGCTCGATCATTGAATTTCATGGCGGCCGAATCTGGGTCAGCAGCACCGAAGGGGTCGGCACGCAGATGCTGTTTGCGATTGCGCTGACACCCCCCGTACACGATGAATAACCTCATCCACCTCTGACGCCACGATTCGGCGACCTGGAGACAAGCAGTGCCCATCAATGAAATGAGCGACAACCTTGGAACGGCACAACCTCGCAGCATCATCTTCGTGGCCTATCCGCAAATGGGCTTGCTGGACCTGACCGGTGCCCAGACCGTGTTCTGGGCGGCGACCCGCAGCCTGGCCGAACGCGGTTTGCAAGGTTATGCCTTGCACACGGCCAGTCTGGACGGTGGGTCCATTCGCACGGGCGAAGGCCTTGAGGTGCAGACCCGGCGCCTGAGTGAGTTGGCCGGTAGCCCGATGGATACGCTGATCGTTCCAGGCTCCCCGCACATCCGCCAGGCCATGATCGAGAGCGCCCCGCTGGTGGACTGGTTGCGCGCCGCTTCCAGCTCGGCCAGGCGTACCACGTCGGTGTGCAGCGGCTCGTTTTTTCTGGCCCGGGCCGGCTTGCTCGATGGCTTGCGTGTGGCGACTCATTGGGTGATGGCCGACCTGTTCGAGCGCCTGTTCCCGCAGGTCGAGCTCGACCGCGAAGCGATTTTCGTCCAGCAAGGGACGATATGGACCTCTGCCGGTGTCAGCGCCGGGATCGATCTGGCCCTGGCACTGGTCGAGGCCGATCACGGTCGTGATGTGGCGATGCAGGTCGCCCGGCGCATGGTGGTGTACTACCGACGCCCGGACAACCAGGAACAATGGAGCCCGCTGTTGCGCTCGCAGTACCCCACCGCTCATACCCAGGTATGACGGGCCTGACCCGATGTGCTAACACGCTGTCTTGAGGTAGGAGTGTTATCGCGCACCCGTCGATTTAGGCTGGTCACCTCGAATGAATCAACTCATCGCGCCGATGCGCTGACCTGGGGACGATTGCCATGAACGCATTGCAAAAGCTGTACATCGTCAGTCATCCGCTGCGCATCAGTCGTTATGGTGCGCATACCTCCCTGTCCACCGCCGAGCGCGTGGAGGTCATCGATGCATTGACGCAGACGCTGGGCACCACCCTGGGCATGCTCGCGCAACTCAAGCGGGGCCAGCAGCAACTGCGCAATGTCAGCTTCCTGCCAGTGCAACAGCTGTTCCGCCGCCTGGTGCGCGCCAATGCCGACTATGCCGATTTCCTCGCCAGCGCCATCACCGACCTGGGCGGCCACATCGAAACCGCGGCGCTCTACAGCCTGAACGACACCCGCGAGCCGCAGTGTTTTGCCGACTGCCTGACTGGTATTTGCCAGGGCAAGCAGCGACTGCGGGCCGTAGATGCCTTGCTGCGCGATTGCCTTGAACGCGCCATCGCCAACAAGGACAACGCCAGCAAACGCTTTTTCGAAGCATGCGCACGGCACAACACGCGTTTTCTGTCGGTGATCGGGGACAACCTGCCCCATGAACAACCAGGGTGAGGCAAACCGCTCAATGATATTGATAACCCATCGCAACTAACGCGAAATAACAACCCAACATACCCAAGTATACTATTGCACTTTTCTGCAGCGCGTATCTTGCAAGTATGGCGGGCGCCACTTAGCGCCACCCGCAACAACGCAAGGTTTCTACATGTTCAACTCAGCTATTATTTCGGTTGTTGATGATGACGAACTTATTCTTGTCTCACTGGACAGTTTGTTGCGTTCTTACGGTTACAGGGTAATCACCTACAACAGTGCCTGTGCCTTTCTTGAATCCAGCGGACCTGCGCAGACAGACTGCCTGATTTCGGATATTCAGATGCCCGGCATGTGCGGGGTGGAAATGTACGAAACGCTGGCGCGCAGAAACATCCACATCCCTACGCTGTTCATTACAGGAAAGCCCGGCCTGCCGCCGCAATTCAGTGCCAGCGTGCATAAACCCGAAGGCTATTTCCCCAAGCCGTTCTGCACCCATGCGCTGCTGGCGTGTATTGAACGGGCCTTGAAGCGCCGGGTTCCCGAGTGAACTGCAAGACGCCGCCATAACAAATAACGTTTTCTTTTTCAGCTTTCGGTTAGTTAAGCCGTTCACTCTTGCCACTCAACTAAAATCCCAACTTGGAGAACCGTGCCATGCCCAGGAATAAACTGACTTCGATCAACGGCGCACCGGTCGTCGACAACTTCAACATCCAGACTGCCGGCCCCCGTGGCCCCGCGTTGTTGCAGGATGTCTGGCTGCTGGAAAAACTCGCCCACTTCGATCGCGAGGTGATTCCTGAGCGGCGCATGCATGCCAAAGGCTCCGGCGCCTACGGCACTTTTACCGTCACCCACGATGTGACGCGCTACACGTTCGCTCAGTGGTGTGTCCCAGGAGGTTCAACAACGGCATATTGCGAACTGCTCCAAGGCAGATCCGTTCTATGGGGCCGGGGTGTCCAGGGCGTTGGCAGAACTCGACCGGTAAACACACACACCCTGTAGGAGCAAGCTTGCTCGCGATGGTCGCTAACGATAACGCTGGAAACCTGACACCCCGAGGCGTGCTCAGGTTCTTCGCGAGCAGGCTCGCTCCCACAGGATGATCAGTGGATTCAAATCCTCAGTGCGGCACGAAACTGGGAGGCTTGAAGCACTGGCGAGCATCGGCTGGTGAACAAAATGACCTGTGGGAATGAGCCTGCTCCCACAGGTGGCATCGGGATCACGGATGCGCAAGCCGAGCGTCGATGGCATCATCACCCGCTTCGAAGGTTTCGATGCCGACGGTGAACGGGTCATTCCGTTGTTCGGCGTGCCCTGGCCGAAACCGCCACCGTCCTGAACGACTAAGGAAGCGTCCTGATGCGTATCAAATCACTGCTGGCCTGCGCCAGCGTGCTCGTGAGCCAAATGGCCATGGCCGACGCCCTGCCCCAACGCTGGGTCAGCGCCGGTGGCGCGTTCAGCGAATGGGTGGTCGCCCTGGGTGGCGAGGGCAAGCTGGTGGGTGTCGACAGCACCAGCCAGCACCCGCGCTCCTTGCACAGCCTGCCGAGCGTCGGTTACCAGCGGGCGCTGGCGGCCGAAGGCATTCTGGCGTTGAAGCCGGACATCCTGGTTGGCAGCGCCGAAATGGGCCCGCCACCCGTACTGGCGCAACTCAAGGCCGCCGGCGTGCGCATTGAGCTGCTCTCGGCCAAGGCCGACGTCCCCTCGTTGCAACACAACCTGACCGAACTCGGACAACTGCTCGGCAAACCGGCTGAAGCACAGGCGTTGATGGCCGGCTATCAGCAGCGTCTGGAGCAGCAGGCGGCGTGGGTCAAGCAAGTGCAACAGCACAATCGCGCCCCTCGGGTGTTGCTGCTGCTCAGCCATGCCGGCGCCAATCTCCAGGCCGCGGGCAAGGACACCCTGGCCGCCTGGATGATCGATCAGGCCGGTGGGAAAAACCTAACCGAGCACAACGGCTACAAGCCGGTCTCCAACGAAGCCATGCTGGCCCTGGACCCTCAGGTGATCATTTTCGCCGGCGCCAAGCTTGAAGGCGATGCCGCGGGGGCAGCGCTGCTGGAGCAGAATCCGGTCCTGGCGCAAACCTCGGCCGGTCGCGAAGGCCGGGTGCTGGTGATCGACCCCACGCTGCTGGTCGGTGGCCTGGGGCCGCGTGTGCCGGACGCGTTGAACACACTGTCGAAAGCATTCTATCCGTCGGCACAGGTGCAGACTGCCGAGCGCAACCGATGACGGCCATCGTTCGGCCGCGGTCGATGCTGATTACTTTGGGTCTGTTGTTGGTGCTGGTGTTCTGGCTGTCCCTGGCCCTCGGGCCGGTCAGCCTGCCGCTGGGCGATACTCTGCTGGCCGGGCTGCGCTTGCTCGGGATGCCGGTTGACGGTGGTGACACGCAACAGGCGGAGCTGATCCTCGGCCAGATCCGCCTGCCGCGCAGTCTGCTCGGCATCGCGGTGGGTTCGGTACTGGCGCTGTCGGGCGTGGCGATGCAGGGGTTGTTCCGCAACCCGTTGGCGGATCCGGGGCTGGTCGGCGTGTCCGGCGGCGCGGCGCTGGGTGCGGCTGTCGCCATTGTCGGCGGCAGCCTGATGGGCGGTGTGCCGCCTGCCGTCGAACCCTACCTGTTGTCGGTGAGCGCCTTCGTCGGTGGCCTGATCGTCACGGCGGTGGTGTATCGCTTCGGCCGCAGCGATGGCCAGACCAACGTCGCCACCATGCTCCTGGCCGGCGTGGCGATGACGGCCATGGCCGGAGCCGGCGTCGGTCTGTTCACCTACCTGGCCGATGACGCCACGTTGCGCACCCTGACCTTCTGGAACCTGGGCAGCCTCAATGGCGCCAGCTACCCGCGCCTGTGGCCGTTGCTGATTGTGGCGGTGGGTGTGGCGTTGTGGTTGCCGCGGCGCGCGGCGGCGCTCAATGCGATGCTGCTGGGAGAATCGGAAGCTCGTCACCTGGGTTTCAATGTCGAGCGGATCAAGCTTGAGCTGGTGCTGTGCACGGCGCTGGGCGTCGGGGCCGCAGTGGCGGCGGCGGGCCTGATCGGCTTTATCGGTCTGGTGGTGCCGCACCTGATGCGCCTGCTGGTTGGCCCGGATCATCGGGTGTTGTTGCCGGCGTCGTTGCTCGCCGGTGCCAGCCTGCTGTTGCTGGCCGATCTGGTCGCCCGCCTGTTGCTGGCACCGGCCGAGTTGCCGATCGGCATCGTCACCGCACTCATCGGTGCACCCTTCTTCCTTTATCTGCTGGTACGGGGGCGTTCCTGATGCTGCGGGCCAACAATTTGCTGGTGCGGCGCGGTAGTCGCACTGTGCTGGCGGACATCGATATCGAGTTGCGTCCGGGTGAAGTCCTTGGCGTGCTGGGGCCCAACGGCGCCGGTAAAAGCACCCTGCTCGCCGCCTTGTGCGATGAGCTGCCGATCAGTGAAGGGACAGTCAGCCTCGACCAGCGCAAGCTCGCGGACTGGCCGGGGCAGGAACGGGCCAGGCGCCTGGCGGTATTGCCGCAAAGTTCGAGCCTGAACTTCGCCTTCTCGGTCAATGAAGTGGTGGGCATGGGTCGTTTGCCCCATGCCAGCGGGCGTGTGCGCGATGCCGAAATCGTCGCCCAAGCCCTGAGTGCCGCCGACGCCTTGCACCTGGCGGGGCGCAGTTATCTGGCCTTGTCCGGTGGCGAACGCCAACGCGTGCACCTGGCGCGGGTGCTCGCGCAATTGTGGCCGGGTGCCGAGGGGCAGACCCTGCTGCTCGACGAGCCGACCTCGATGCTCGACCCCTTGCACCAGCACACTATTCTGCAAGCGGTGCGCGACTTCGCCGGGCGCGGTGCGGCGGTGCTGGTGATTCTGCACGACCTGAATCTGGCGGCACGTTACTGCGATCAGTTGCTGCTGTTGCATGAGGGACGTGCGCACGCCTACGGTCCACCGGATGAAGTACTTAACGCCGAAGCACTGCAGACGGTGTACGGGTTGCAAGTACTGATTCAGCGGCACCCGGAGCGCGGTCACCCGTTGATTATTGCGCGCTGATAGACGTCTACCGTCCAACAAGGAGATCCGATGCGCATCCTGCTGTTATGCCTGGTCAGCCTGCTGGCTGCCTGCCAATCCCATGACGTCACACCGCCACCGCCGGCGATCGCCTCGCAAGGGCGAGATCACGCCGATCTCGGGGTGATCCTCGAACTCGCCAGCGGGCGCACCCTCGCCCCGCAAGAGCTGGTGGAGCGCCTGGCCGCTGCGCCGCGGGTGCTGGTCGGTGAACAACACGACAATCCCGACCACCATGCCTTGCAACTGTGGCTGCTGCGCCAACTGGCGGCGCAACGCCCGCAAGGTAGCCTGTTGATGGAAATGCTCAACCCCGACCAACAGGCGAAAGTCGATGCGGCACAGTCCGCCAGCCGTGCCGGTCAAGCGCCGGCCGACCCGTACCAGGCGCTGTCCTGGCAAGCCAATTGGGACTGGAGCGTATACGGCGCACTGGTGACCTACGCCCTGCGCCAACCCTACCCGCTGCTGTCGGCCAACCTGGACCGGGCGCAGATCATGCAGATTTATAAACAGCGGCCGACGCTCAGTGGCGAAGCGTCCACCACCCGACAGGTGCAAGCGACATTACTGGACGACATCCGCGAATCCCATTGCGGCATGCTGCCCGAAGCGCAGATGCCGGCGATGCTCGCCGTGCAACAGCAGCGTGACCGACGCATGGCCGAGCGCCTGTTGGCGGCACCGACACCGGCCCTGTTGCTGGCCGGGGCGTTTCATGTGCGCAAGGACCTGGGCGTGCCGTTGCACCTGAAAGACCTCGGCGCGGGTGAAGGTAACGCGGTGCTGGTGCTGGCCGAGGTGGGCAAGACGGTCAGCGCCGATAGCGCGGATTACGTGTGGTACACCGCAGCGCAACCGGAGCAGGACCACTGCGCGCAATTTCGTCGATAACACCCCCCCCTGTAGGAGCTGCCGAAGGCTGCGATCTTTTGATCTTGCCCTTGAAAGCAAATCAAAAGATCGCAGCCTGCGGCAGCTCCTACGGGATCGAGGTACATCCGCCAGGATCAGGGTGTCTGGAAGGTCTGTAAGTAGGCCAGCAGATCATCGATTTTTTCCCGATCGCTGATCCCCCAGAAAATCATCCGCGTACCCGACACCACCGCCTTCGGATCCTCGATGTACGCGGCGAGTTTATCCCGGGTCCAGACGATGCCGGAGGATTTCATGGCATCGGAGTATTGATAGTCCGTGGTGCTCCCGGCGGTGCGTCCGACAATACCGTTGAGCTGCGGACCAAAAAACGCCCGTGCGCCCTCGCCGACCTGGTGGCAGCCGCCGCACACCCGCTTGAACAGTTTCCCGCCCGCTTCTGCGTCCCCTTGTGCGTGCGCCTGCATGCCGAACAGACCCAGGCTCAGGGCAAGGGTCATCATCGCTGTTTTGTTCATCAAGCCAGTACCCACGCAAAAATGGCCGCCATTTGATCATGATCCGGCTTCCTGCGAAATAAATGCCTGCCGTCCATCCCGCCAATGCATCGCGTTGTTATCCCCGCCTAGACTTGAAGGTCAGTCCATCTCCACCAAGCTCACGCACACCCAACAGACGGAGGCAAACATCATGAAAATTGTCGTGATCGGCGGAACCGGGTTGATCGGCACCCAGCTCTGCGAACGGCTGCGCGAGGATGGGCATGATGTCCTGCCCGCCTCGCCGAAATCGGGGGTCAACGCGGTGACCGGGGAAGGCTTGCAGGCTGCCCTGCAAGGCGCCGACGTGGTGGTCGACGTTGCCAACTCGCCCTCGTTCGAAGATGCCGCCGTGCTCGATTTCTTCGAAAAATCCGCGCGCAACCTCGCCGCTGCCGAGAAGGCCGCCGGGGTCAAGCACCACGTCGCACTCTCGGTGGTGGGCACCGAGCGGATGCTCGAAAGCGGTTACTTCCGCGCCAAGATGGCCCAGGAGGAATTGATCAAGAAAGCCGGCGTGCCCTATTCGATCCTGCGTGCCACGCAGTTTTTCGAGTTCATCGGCGCCATTGCTCAATCCGGTGCACAAGGCGACAGCATCCGCCTGACTTCCGCCGCCCTGCAACCGATCGCCTCGGCCGACGTCGCCGCGGCACTGGCCACGATTGCCGTGGCGGCGCCCACCAACAAGACCTCGGAAGTGGCAGGTCCAGACAAGCAGCCGCTGGTCTCGTTCGCCAAGACCTGGCTGCAACACAACAAGGATCAGCGGGAAGTGATTACCGACGACAACGCCGGCTACTTCGGCGCGATCATCAACGACCAGTCACTGACCCCGGGCGCCAATCCCATCGTCGGCAAGACCCACTTCGATCAATGGCTCAAGAGCGCCGGCGCCTGACAGTCAGCCCGCCCACTTCATCAGGAGCGTCCCATGCGAACCCACGTTCTCCTCGCCCTGCTTGCACTGTCCACCCTGCCGCCCCAGGTCCTGGCCGCCGACGCACCGCCCCCGGACGTCAAGGAGGTATCCGTCACCGCGCTTGCCGATTACCCCGGCAAGGAAGTGCTGATGCTCACCGTCGAATACCCGCCGGGCGGTGCCGACCCGGTTCATCGGCACGACGCCCACGGTTTCATCTATGTGCTCGAAGGCTCGATCGTCATGGGGGTCAAGGGTGGCAAGGAAGTCACGCTGATGCCCGGGCAAAGCTTCCACGAAGGCCCCAATGACATCCACACCGTGGGCCGTAATGCGAGCAAGGACAAGCCGGCGAAATTCGTCGTCTTTCTGTTGAAGGATCAGGGCAAGCCGCCCGTCCTCCCGGTCGATTGACGGTCGCTGGTCATACTTGCGTATAAGGCGCCAAGACCAAGGTGTTCATCGAGAGAACCCAGGTGTGAGTGACGGGATTATTCAGGCAAATCAAGATAGCCGCTTCGAATGCCAGGGCTGAAGCGACTGCCTTCACGCCTGTCAGGTTGTGGCTTGAATAATCCCCGAACCCATTAGGTGAACATGATGAACACCCCCGCCTTCGCACTAGGCATTGCTCTTTTCTCAGCCTTCGGTTTCAGTGTTTCGGCGATACACGCTGCTGAAGCCGGTGCCGGAACGGCCGGCGGCGGCACCGCTGCCCATAACGTCGCCGAAGGCGCCACCGACCGCATCAAGGAAAGACAACTGGCCGCCGACGGGGCGGAGCGCCTCAAGCAGGATCAGGTCGCTGAAGGTGGCGCTGATCGTCTGAAGGAACGGCAACTGGCCGAGGGTGGTGCCGATCGTTTGAGAGAGCGGCAACTGGCATCGGACGGTTCCGACCGGCTGAAGCAAAACAGCGTTGCCGCGGGCGGTTACAACTCGATGCGCGGTACTCGGGTTGCAGAAGGCGGCTCTGACCGGTTACGGCAGAACCATTACGCAGATGGCAGCAATGGCTACGATGCCAGCTCCGACGTCATGCCCTATTTCTGTATGGAATGCCGCTGATCAAAAACCTGTAGGAGCCGGCTTGCTGGCTCCTACAGGGTTTCACCTGAGTCAGTCCTTGAAATCGGTGGACAGCGCCAGCTCGTTCCACTCGGCCAGTTCCTGGGCGACAAAGCGGTTTTTCGCCTCTATGCGCGCGATGGTATCGCTGCCCAGCGCCAGCCGTTGCGGCGGTTTCGGCGCATTGACCAGAGCGAGCATGGCCTCGGCGAATTTCACCGGATCACCCGGCTGGGCGTGGTTGGCGGCCTCGGCATGCTTGCGCATGGCGCCCACGGTGTCGTCGTAGTCCGACAGTTCCAGCGCGGTCTTCACCAACGACTGCTCGTCGAGGAAGTCGGTGCGGAAGAAGCCCGGTTCCACCACCGTGGCGTGGATGCCCAGCGGCGCCAGTTCCTGGTGCAGCGCCTCGCTGATGCCTTCCACCGCGAACTTGGTGGAACCGTAGACGCCCCAGCCCATGTAGGCCTGGTAGCCGCCGATGGAGGAAATGTTGATGACATGCCCGCCGCGTTGGCGACGCATGTGCGGCAGCACCGCGCGGGTCACGTTGAGTACGCCGAAGACGTTGGTGGCGAACAGGCGCTCGGTCTCGCTCGCACTGGTTTCCTCCACCGCGCCCAGCACACCGAATCCGGCATTGTTGATCAGCACGTCGATTCGGCCGAAACGCTTGATGCCTTCTGCCACGGCCTGATGCGCTTCTGCTTCGCGGGTCACGTCCAGACGTACGGCCAGCAGGTTTGGATGATCGCCGAGTCTGGCGATGATTTCTTCGGGTTTACGGGCGGTGGCAATGACCGCGTCGCCGGCACGCAGAGCACGTTCTGCGATGAGAGTACCAAAACCACGGGAAGCCCCAGTAATGAACCAAGTACGCATTTCAACTCCTCCTGGCAGCGACCCGAACGTTATTGCCGGGCCTTCTTGATGAGTTGACGCAACTTTAAATCTGCATTACTGATGTGATAATCCCAGTAATTTTGCATGACTTTGTGAACGGTATTCACATATGAAGTCCCCTTCGGCGGCAGATCTCTCGACCTTCCTGTGCGTGGCCAACCACCTGAACTTCAGCCGTGCGGCGGTGGAAATGGGGCTAACCCCTTCTGCGCTGAGCCATGCGGTGCGCACCCTGGAGAACCGGCTTGGCGTGCGGCTATTCAACCGCACCACCCGCAGCGTCGGCCTGACCGAGGCCGGCGAGCGTCTCTTTGCACGATTGAAACCGGCCTTTCGCGATATCGACGATGCCCTGGAAGACCTGAACCATTTTCGCGAAAAACCCTCGGGCAACCTGAGAATCACCGCGGGTCGCCAGGCCGCCGAATTGGTGCTGCTGCCAATGGCCGGCCGGTTCCTGGAAGCCTATCCGGACGTGAAACTGGAGATCGTGACAGACGACGCGCTGGTCGATGTGGTGGCTCAGGGCTTTGACGCCGGAGTGCGCTTCGGTATTCGGTTGGAGGCGGACATGGTCTCCCTGCCGATTGGCAGCACCCTGCGCTCCGTGGTCGTGGGCTCCGCGGAATTTTTCCGCAAGCATCCCGTTCCACAGAAACCCGAAGACCTGCATGGCCTGCCGTGCATCCGCCATCGCTTCCCCAGTGGCACCTTCTATCGCTGGGAGTTCGAACGTGGCGGGATCACCCAGGAAATCGAGGTGGATGGCCCGCTGACCCTGGGCGACGTGAGCCTGATGGTCGGCCCGGCGTTGCAGGGTGTCGGCATGGCTTACGTCTTCGAGGACATGGTCAAGACGCAGATCGCCGACGGCAGCCTGGTTCAGGTGCTGGGTGACTGGTGCCCCTACTACCCCGGCCTGCATCTGTACTACCCAAGCCGACGACATGTGCCCGCAGCGCTCAAGGCTTTCATCGAGTTTGCCCGTACCGCACGGGGGAATGTGTTCTCTTGAGATCAGGTCGTCTGTCAGGCCGCCATCGCCGGCAGGCCAGCTCCCACAAAATCGCTCTGCGCCATGGCGTCCACCAGGCCTGTTGACTACCATCGGCGGCAAGCACTTCATAACCCAGTCAGTGAGAAAAAAAACGATGGTCACCTGCTACCTGAAATATGTGCTGGACCCGTACAAGCTCGACGCATTCGAACACTACGGCAAACTGTGGATTCCACTGGTGGAGAAATTCGGTGGCCAGCATCACGGCTACTTCCTGCCGTCCGAGGGCGCCAACAATATCGCCCTGGCCATGTTCACCTTCCCGAGCCTGGCGGCCTACGAAACCTATCGCCAAGAGTCGATGAACGACGCTGAATGTATCGCCGCCTTCAAGTACGCAGAAGAAACCCGCTGCATCCTCAGTTATGAACGCTCCTTCTTTCGGCCCGTGTTCGGTGAGCCGAAACAGTAAACCGCTCAATCGTAGTCAACGAAAATGTCGCCTGTCGGGCGGCATTTTTTATTTCTCGAACATGGGCTGTCACTGCGCAATAAAACGTCAGATGAATGGTCAGCCAATACAGGGCGAGTTGCCATTGGTAGGACTAACTTTATAAGTCCGCATTGCCAACCCGGCATTCTTAACGCGGTGACCTCCCATGGAAAACATCTCTGTCACCCGCATCACTGGAACAGTTCTTGCCCTGACCATCGGATTGAGTACACCAACAGCACAGGCCGATGAGGCCTATGCCAAGACGTTGATCAAGAAGATGTCCGACTATATGTCAGCGCAAAAAAATATATCGTTCAACTATGACACCATCCTTGAAGTGGTCACCAAAGATAAGCAACGACTGGCACTGGCAGGTTCCGGCACAGTCGCTCTCACCCGGCCTGACAAGTTGCGCAGTACCCGCGCCAGTGGTTTTGCCGACCTGGAGATGGTGTTTGATGGCAAGACCCTGACCCTGTTGGGAAAAGGCAAGAATATCTACACCCAGGTCGAAGTCCCGGGCACGCTGGATCATTTGCTCGATACGCTACGGGATAAATACAACCGGCCGCTTCCCGGCGCAGACCTGTTCATGTCCAATCCCCAGGATCAATTAATGGCCGGCGTGACCGACATCAAGGATCTGGGCAGTGGCGTTATCGGCGGTACCGAATGCGATCACCTGGCTTTCAGGAAGAAAGAAGTTGATTGGCAGATCTGGATCGCCCAGGGCGACAATCCCTACCCTTGCCGTTATTCCATCACTTCAAAAACCATTGCCGGCAGTCCGCAGTACAGCATTCAGCTCAGCGACTTTAAAAGTGGCGATGCCGCACCGGCTGATGATTTCGCTTTCAACAATTCGACCAATGCCCAGAAAATCGAACTGAAAGACCTGCCCAACGCCGAGGACCTGCCCAGCAACTTTGTGCGAGGAAAAACCAAATGAACCTCTTGATCAAATCCTGCGGCTTCCTGCTGGTGGGATTGGTAGCGGTGTGCGCGCTGGAGCTTGGAGAAACCTTGTCGATTCCCGGCGTGCACAGTGTTATCCCTCAAGCCGAAGCGGTGGTCGGGCGTCCACTGACGCCGGTCAGTGTTGCCGGCGTCGCGAGGCGATCGGCGCGGCGCGATTAACCGCCTGCAAAACGATCAACGCTGCAAGTCCAGGCAGTAGGTGTAGTAGCCCGGATCGCGCACGTAACCCAGGGACTCATACAGACGCTGGGCACTGAAGTTGTCGGTGGCGGTTTCCAGGGTCATGCCCTTGGCGCCCATCAACCGGGCAAAGTCGCGGGCGGTGTTCATCAGCAGCGTGCCAACCCCTTTGCCCCGGGCGGCGGGCGTGGTGAACAGGTCGCCGAGCAGCCAGGTGCGGTGTGCGTCGATGGAGGAAAAGGTCGGGAACATCTGCACGAAACCCAGGGTTTCGCCGTCGGTATCCTCGGCGAGAAAGATCACCGACTCATCGCGGGCGATGCGTTCGGCGATGAAGTTGCGCGACTGTGGCAGGTTCGACGGCTGGCCGTAGAAGCCGCGATAGGCGTCGAACAAGGGGGCGATTTTTTCGATGTGGGAGGCGTCAGCGCGCAGGGCCAGGATAGGCATGAGGGTGCTCCATTGCGGTCTCGAGGATCTACAGCCTAGCAACCACAATAGAAATCTTCCTGAATACATCGCAACCTTGTGGGAGCGGGCTTGCTCGCGAAAGCAGAGTGTCAGTCGACACATGTATTGATTGACACACCGCCTTCGCGAGCAAGCCCGCTCCCACAATGGATCGCGGAAAGCAGTTAGACCCGCACGTTACGCCCCGGCAATGTCGTGCGCTGGCTGTTTTCCCAGTTCTCCACCAGCCCCACCGGCACATCCGCCGCCGGCAACATCTGCACCCCACGCACCAGATCCGAAGCCCGCTCGGCAAGCATGATGGTCGGCGCATTGAGGTTGCCGTTCGGCTCGGTCGGGAACACCGAGGAGTCGATCACCCGCAACCCCTGGATGCCGTGCACCCGTAGTTCTGAATCCACCACCGCCATGTCGTCCTCGCCCATGCGGCACGAGCCACACGGATGGTAAGTGCTTTCGAGGTTGTCACGGACAAAGGCATCGAGGTCTTCGTCACTGGTCACCAGCGCGCCGGGGGCGATTTCGCCGTCGCGGAAACGGTCCATGGCTTTCTGGCCGATGATCTCGCGGGTCAGGCGGATGCAGCGGCGGAAGCCTTCGCGGTCCTCTTCGCGCTCCAGGTAGTTGAAGCGGATTTCCGGATGCTCATACGGATCGGCCGAACGCACCCGCACATAACCCCGGCTTTTCGGTTTGTTGGGACCGGTGAGCACCATGAAACCGTGGCCCTTGATCGGCTTGTTGCCGTCGTAGCGCATCGCTGCCGGCAGGAAGTGGAACTGGATGTCCGGCCAGCGCAGGCCCTTCTCGGAGCGGATGAAGCCACCGGCCTCGAAGTGGTTGGTGGCCCCCAGGCCGTCCTTGAACAGCAGCCAGCGCAGGCCGATCATCAGTTTGCTCAGCGGGTCCATCTTGCTGTTGAGGGTCACCGGTTCCTTGCAGCCGAACTGGATGTACACCTCGGCGTGATCCTGCAGGTTCTCCCCTACCCCCGGCAGGTCATGGCGCACGCCGATCCCGGCCTTGCGCAGGACTGCGGCCGGGCCAATGCCCGAGCGTTGCAGCAGGTGCGGCGAACCGATCGGCCCGGACGCGATCAGCACTTCGCGGTTGCAATACACCTGGTGGGTCTGGCCACCGTGGTCATACATGACCCCCACCGCACGCTTGCCTTCGAGAATGACCTGGCGGGTCATCGCATGGGTGATCACCGTCAGGTTCGGACGGCCCATGGCCGGACGCAGGTAGGCATTGGCGGTGGAACAGCGCACACCGTTCTTCACGGTCATGTGCATCGCGCCGAAACCTTCCTGCATGTAGCCGTTGCAGTCTTCGGTCTTGATGTAGCCCGCCTCGGCACCGGCTTCGACCCAGGCTCCGTACAACGGGTTCTTCATGTTGTTGCCGTTGGTGGTGTGCAGCGGCCCGGTCTGCCCGCGATAGCTGTCGCCACCGGACTCGTAGCTTTCGGCACGCTTGAAGTACGGCAGGCAATGCTTGTAGCCCCAGCCCTGGGCGCCAAGGGATTCCCATTCGTCGAAATCCAGGGCGTGGCCGCGGATGTACACCAGGCCGTTGATCGACGAGGAACCACCCAGCACCTTGCCCCGTGGGCAGTGGATGCGCCGGCCGTTGAGGTAGGTTTCCGGCTCGGTTTCGTAGCGCCAGTTGTACTTTTTGGTGTTCATCGGGATCGAAAATGCGCTGGGCATCTGGATCACTACGCTCTTGTCACTGCCGCCGAACTCCAGGACCAGCACCGAGGTGGCCGGGTCTTCGCTCAGGCGGTTGGCCAACACACAACCTGCCGAGCCTGCGCCAATGATGATGTAGTCGTATTTTTGTGTAGACATTCTTTGCGTGGTCATAGCTATCTCCCGACCGTCGATTCAGTGAATACCGGTTGTGGTGACTGTTTGTGGGTCAGCGTGTCGCCGGTGGTGTATTGCGGGGAGGTCTTCTCGATCTGCTGGATCACCGCTTCTTCGCGCTTGAGGTCGATCGAGCGGCTCAGCCAGTAGTACGCCAGGCCCGAGACGATCAGCCCCACCAGCCAGGCGATGTCGATGCTGCCCAGCGCCTTGGCCAGCGGGCCGACATAGACTTCGCGCTGCTCGACGCCGTCGTAGATGTAGAAGAACGGAATCATCGAGAGGAAGCCGATGGCATAGGCGGCGATACCGCGCAGGCCCCAGCTGCCGTAGATGTTGCCGTGGGGCATGAAGAAGTGCGGGATGGCGTAGCGGCCCTTGCGCACGAAGAAGTAGTCGGTGAGGTTGACCGAGGTCCAGGGCACCAGGAAGTACAGCATCACCACCAGGTAGATGCCGAGCACCGACAGGCCTTTGCCGGAACTCTGGATGCTCAGGGCCACGCCCAGTTGCAACAGGATCACGAAGGCGATGGCGAGGATCCGCGCCTTGCGGGTTGGTTCGATGTGCTTGATCGAATCGACACAGGTCAGGGTGGTCAGCTTGGCGCTGTAGATGTTCATCGCGATCACCGGCAGGAACGCCAGGATGGTCACCACCACGACCGCGGTGCCGATCAGCGGCGACACGGTGTTGCCGACTTGACCCAGGGCCACCAGCACGTCGGTTGAGTGCAGGTGATCGGCCAGCCAGCCACCGACGGAAATCATCCACGCACCGGACAGCGAAGCACCGAGGAACACCACGGCGATCAACTTGCCGCTGGAGGTGTTCTTCGGCAGGTAGCGCGAGTAGTCCGATACGTACGGGGCATAGGCGATGTTGTAGCTCGCCGCCGCCGCGAACTGGGCGATGAAACCGGTCCAGTTGAAGCCCAGCGGCGCCGGGGCCACTTCGCCTTCGGCCAGTGCCGGCAAGACCGCATCCGGCACCCAGCCCATCACCACCGCCAGGGTCACCAGGCCGTACAGCGGCAGCGACAGGTACAACGCCCATTTGAAGCTGCGGTGCATCCAGTCATGGCCGAGGATGGCCAACACCGCCGCCGGAATGGTCACCGCCACCGCGATCACTGCGGGGTTGAAACCGAACAGCGTGTGCAGGCCCTGCATCATCAGGACCAGGTTGACGATGTTGAACCCGGCGAACACGAACAGCGTCGCCAGCAGCACGAGGATCACGCCGCGGTAACCGAACTGCGCACGGGACTGGATCATCTGCGGCAAGCCCAGGTGCGGGCCTTGGGATCCGTGAAACGCCATGAACAGCGTGCCGAACATGATGCCCAGGGTGCCGGCGAGCGTGGTCCACAGCGCGGTCAGGCCGACGCTCGGGCCGACGAAGCCGATGGTCATGGTGAAGAAGGTGAAGTTGCCGAGAAACCAGAACGGGCCCTGGCTCGACAGTTTGTCGGTGCGTTCGTCCTCGGGGATGAAGTCAATCGAATGCCCCTCGACGACGGACTTGTCATCGAGGGAGGACACACTCGTGGCGGACTTGGCGTTTGTGTTCATGATGGACTCTTATTGTTGGAAGATCATGACGAGATAACCGCATTCTTCGGGTGAACGACGCCCGGGGGGCCTCCATGCCGTTCCTGATGTTCAAACGTGTAAATGACGAAAAACCTGTAGGAGCGAGCTTGCTCGCGAAAGCGGTGGGTCAGGCAACATATTTGTCGAATGTGCCGGCCTCTTCGCGAGCAAGCTCGCTCCTACAAAGGGCAGGCGTCAGGCTGGCAGCGTGATCCACACCGCCTTGGTTTCGAGCAGGTAGTCGAGCTGCTCCGCGCCCAGGTCCTTGCCGAAGCCGGACTGCTTGTAGCCACCGAACGGCATCGACGGGTCCAGGGTGCCGTGGGCGTTGACGTAGACCGAGCCGGCCTTGAGGCGTGGAATCAGGCTGTGCACCTTGCCCAGGTCGTTGGAATACAGTGCCGCCGCCAGGCCGTAGACCGAGTCATTGGCCAGGGCCAGCGCCTCTTCCTCATCGTCGAAGGGTGCGGTGACCAGCACCGGACCGAAGATCTCTTCCTGGACGATGCGCATGTCGTTGCGGCAATTGGCGAAGATGGTCGGCTCGACGAAGAAGCCAGGGCCATCCACCGGTTGGCCGCCGTAGACCAGTTCGGCGCCTTCGGCCTTGCCGGTCTCGATGTACTCGGTCACGCGCTGCTTTTGCAGGGCCGAGACCAGTGGGCCGATGAAGCAGTCCGGGTCCAGGCCCGGGGCCATTTTCAGGGTGCGCGTATAGGCGATCAGCTCACCCAGGAATTGTTCGTAGACGCTGCTATGAATATAGGCCCGCGTGCCGGCGTCGCATACCTGCCCGGAGTTGAAAAACACCCCGTTGGCGACCGCTTGTGCCGCCGCCGGAATGTCGGCATCGGCAAACACGATGACCGGTGACTTTCCGCCCAGTTCCAGGGTCAGGCGCTTCATGTCGTCCAGCGCCGCGCGGCCAACGGTAAGGCCGACCGGGGTCGAACCGGTGAAGGTCAATTTGTCGATGCCGGGATGGGTGGTCATGGCCGCACCGACCACGCTGCCGCGTCCGGTGACGATGTTGATCACGCCGTCCGGAATGCCCGCTTCCTGCACCAGTTCCGCGAAACGCAGGGCCGACAGCGAGGTCAACTCGGCGGGCTTGACCACCACGGTGCAACCGGTGGCCAGCGCCGCGCCGAGTTTCCAGGCCATGGTTTGCAGCGGGAAGTTCCACGGCACGATGGCACCGACCACGCCCACCGCTTCCTTGCGGGTATAGGCCAGGTAATTGCCCGGCAGCGAAGGCTCGACGGTGCGGCCGTGGAGCTTGGTGGCCCAACCGGCGAAATAGCGCAGGGTATCGACGGTGCCCTGGATGTCGACGTCCCTGGCGAAGGCGACCGACTTGCCCATGTCGATCGATTCGATTTGCGCGAGTTCGGCGGCGTTCTGTTCGATCAAGTCCGCCAGGCGCTGGATCAGGCGTTCCCGTTGCGCCGGTTTGGCCTGGCTCCATTCGCCACCGTCGAACTGCGCACGGGCGGCTAACACCGCGCGGTCCAGGTCAGCGGTGGTGCCCATGGGAATGCGGGTGATCAGGCCTTCGGTGGAGGGCTCGATCACATCGGAAGTCTGGCCGTCGCTGGCTTCGACCCAGGCGCCGCCGATGAACATCTTCTGCACTTTGCTGAGGAAGGTCTGGGTGGCTTCGCTCACGCCGAATTTTTGCAGGTAACTCTTGACGATCGTGTCCATTTTTATTCTCTCTGCCCGGCAGTCAGGCACTGCCGGGGTATGGGTTTCGATGTTCAGGCCTGCTCTTAAGCCAGTGTCGCTTCACTCTCGGCGGCCGCACGTACCAAGCCACGCTCGTGAAAGATGAAACCGATGCTGTTGAGCAGCAGTTGCGCGGCGAGGATCGAGGTCATGCCGGTCGGGTCGTACACCGGTGCAACCTCCACCAGGTCCATGCCGACGATGTTGCCCTTGCTGCGCTTGGCCAGGGCCTGGATGATTTCCAGCACTTCGTAGTAGAGGAAGCCGCCGTGGCTCGGAGTGCCGGTGCCCGGGGCGATGGACGGGTCGAAGCCGTCGATGTCGATGGTGATGTAGTAGTTGATGTTCTCCGGGATCAGCGCCAGTACACCGTCGACGCCGAGGCGACGCACATCGCGCACCGAGAGGATCTTCGAGCCGGCTTCGTGGGCCGCTTCGTAGTCGTCGCGGTTGGACGACGAGACGTTGCGGATGCCCATCTGGGTCATGCCGACGATGTGGTTCATTTCCGAGGCGCGGCGCAGCGGGTTGCCGTGGCCGTAACGCACGCCGTGGCGCTCGTCGACGAAGTCCAGGTGCGCATCGAAGTGGATGATGTGGATCGGGCCACGGCCTTCGAAGGCCTTGATCACTGGCGCGTGTACCGAGTGATCGCCGCCGAGCACCACCGGCATCACACCGGCATCGAGGATCTTGCGCACGGCGTATTCGGTGTTCTTGTTACTGGTGGCCATGTCGGTGTGGACGATGTCGGCATCACCGACGTCGACCATGCGCACGTCCGAGGCGGTGAGGTACATCACGTCATCTTCGTGATCGTAGGCGCCGGCGTGGCCGAAGGAAAACAGCGTCGATGCTTCACGGATCCCGCGTGGTCCGAAGCGTGCGCCGGAGCGCCACTGGGTGCCCATGTCGTTGGGCACGCCAAGCACCGCGACGTCGGCATCCAGGGCATCCCAATCGGTGCACACCGGGGATTTGCCAAAGGTGCAATGACCCACGAATGGCAGGTTCAGACGACCGGATTCATAACCGTTGTTCGACATTTCTAGCCTCTCCACTTCTTGTTATCGGCTTGGCGGAACTGCAAGGCGACCGCCGTTGGAGTGACTATGGGCGCAGGTTTTCGTGGAAAAAATGCTAAACATCAGATACTCATATCGGCATTACCGATGCATCCACAGGCCGGAGGTCAACGTGATTCAACTGCACGATGTCGATCTGAAGTTGCTCAGGGTGTTTGCCACGATCGTCCGCTGCGGCGGTTTCTCCGCCGCCCAGGCGGCGTTGAATGCCGGGCAGTCGACGATCAGCGAACAGATGACCCATCTGGAAACCCGCCTTGGGGTCAAGCTGTGCCAGCGCGGGCGCAGCGGGTTCCGCCTGACCGAGCAAGGGGTGGCGATCCATGAGGCGACCCAGCGCCTGCTGTCGGCGGTGGAAAATTTCTGCATGGACGCCGACGTGCTCAAGCAGCACATCAGCGGCAAGCTCAACCTGGGGATCATCGACACCACCATCACCGACCCGGACTCGCCCATTCCGCGCACCACCCAGCGGTTCGTGTCGCGCGGGCATGACGTGCACCTGAACGTGTACGTCGGCACCCCCGCCGAGCTGGAAGAACGGGTGCTCGACGGTCGCCTGCACCTGGCCATCGGGCACTTTCCGATCCATGTGCCGGGCCTGCTGCAATCGCCGCTGTACCAGGAAGCGCTGGGCTTGTATTGCGGGCGCCGGCATCCGCTGTATGGCAGCCAGGCTGAGGGTGAGGAACTGCTCGAAGAAGTCGCGGCCGGGCGGATCGTCGTGCGCGGCTACATGCAGCAATACGACCTCGAACACCTGGGCGTGAGCAAGGCGGCCGCCACCGTGGACAACATCGAAGCCACTGCGATCCTGATCATTTCCGGCGCCTACCTGGGTTTCCTGCCGGAGCACTTCGCCGCGCAATGGGTCAAGAGTGGCGAGATGCACCAATTGGCCCCGGGGAGTTTGCGCTTGCGATCACCGTTCGACGTGATCACCCGGCGCGGCGTGGCACCGCCGCCGATCCTGCAGGCGTTCCTCGAGGACCTGGCGGCCAGTGCGCGTAAAACCGGCAACCCGTGACATCACGCTCGCCAAATTCCAAGAGCCCCCGGCATACTGATTTTCGTTTGCCAATTTTGCAGGTCCGTCATGCGCATCCACGTCACCTTCATCGACCGCGTCGGCATCACCCAGGAAGTGCTGGCCCTGCTCGGCGGGCGCAGCTTCAATCTGGACGCCGTGGAGATGGTGCCGCCGAACGTATACATCGACGCCCCGACCCTCGGCGCCGAAGTGCTGGAAGAGTTGCGCGAGGCGCTGTTCGGCGTGCGCGGCGTGCAGGCGGTGACCATGGTCGACATCCTTCCGGGGCAACGTCGGCGCCTGCAACTGGATGCCCTGCTCGCCGCCAGTTCCGACCCGGTGCTGGCGGTGGACGATCGCGGGCATGTGCTGCTGGCCAATCCGGCATTGATCGCCCTGTGCGGTCGCGAACCGGCCGGTGAATCCCTGAGCGCACTGTTCGACGACGCCGATCTGCAACGCACCTTGATCACCCACCACTTCCGCCTGCCCATGCACGAGGTCAGCCTCGGCGGCCACACCCTGCTACTCGATGCCATGCCGATCACCGACGCCGGCGCCCTGCTCACCCTGTACCAACCCAACCGCATCGGCGAGCGCCTGTCGGCGCTGCACCATGATCACGCCGAAGGTTTCGATGCGCTGCTCGGTGAATCGCCGCCGATCCGCTCGCTCAAGGCCCGCGCGCAACGGGTGGCGGCCCTCGATGCACCGCTGTTGATCCAGGGCGAAACCGGCACCGGCAAGGAACTGGTGGCCCGCGCCTGTCACGCCATCAGCGGTCGGCGGGACGCGCCCTTCCTGGCCCTGAACTGCGCGGCGCTGCCCGAAAGCCTGGCCGAAAGCGAGCTGTTCGGCTACGCCCCCGGCGCGTTCACCGGGGCGCAACGGGGCGGCAAGCTCGGGCTGCTGGAACTGGCCGACCAGGGCACGGTATTTCTCGACGAAGTCGGCGAGATGTCGCCGTATCTGCAAGCCAAGTTGCTGCGCTTCTTGAGCGATGGCTGCTTCCGTCGGGTCGGTGGCGATCGTGAGGTCAAGGTCAACGTGCGGATCCTCAGCGCGACCCACCGCGACCTGGAAAAGATGGTCAGCGAGGGGCACTTTCGCGAAGACCTGTTCTACCGCCTCAACGTGCTCAACCTGCAAGTACCGCCGCTGCGCGAACGGGGCCACGACATCCTGTTGATGGCCCAGCACTTCATGCAACAAGCCTGCGCACAGATCCAGCGCCCGGTCTGCCGCCTGGCGCCCAGCACCTTTCCCGCCCTGCTCGGCAACCGCTGGCCGGGGAACGTACGGCAACTGCAAAACGTGATCTTTCGCGCTGCGGCGATTTGTGAGAATCCGTTGGTGGATATTGATGATCTCGATATTGCCAGGACGGCGGTGGAGCGGCAGAACGATGGCGAGGTGGGCAGCCTCGAGGATGCCGTCGAAGGGTTTGAAAAGAATCTGCTGGAAAAACTGTATCGCAGCTATCCGTCCAGCCGCTTGCTCGCGGCGCGCCTGCAAACCTCCCATAGCGCGATCGCCATCCGGCTGCGCAAATACGGCATACCCAACAAATCGTAAGACAGCCTCGATCAAATGTGGGAGCGGGCTTGCTCGCGAAGGCGGTGTGTCAGGCACCTACAGAGTTGCTGACCCGACGCCTTCGCGAGCAAGCCCGCTCCCACAGGGATTGAGTGGCATTCGATATAGTCTTCGAATCGATACAGCGTATCGAAATCAAGACAATACCCTCTCAACCTGTCTGGCCCGGGCTTTGGCCCCTTCCCCTCTCCTGCCTGTATTGATTTCAATACGCCAGCCGCCCCCGAAACAGCCTTATAAAACACTAAGCCATTGATTTAAAACAACAAACCAACCTTGGCACCGCCCTTGCTATCTCTCCTCCAGCCAAGCTCAACGCGAGCCTGCCCATCGCCCTCCGCCACCTGCAGCGGATGAGTCTGAACAATGAGGAGTTGATATGAGCGAATTGCGTTTTACCGTCGATCACGAATGGCTGCGCACCGAAACTGACGGCACTGTCACCGTTGGCATCACGGCGTTTGCCCAGCAGGCCTTGGGGGATGTGGTGTTCGTTCAGGTGCCCGAGCTGGGCAGCTTTGATGCCGGTGCCGAAGTGTCGGTGCTGGAATCGGTGAAAGCCGCCAGCAGCATCGGCATGCCGCTGGACGGCGAGGTGCTGGAAGTGAATTCGGAATTGGACAGCACCCCGGAGCTGGTCAACGAAGACCCGCTGGGCGAAGGCTGGTTCTTCCGCTTCAAACCCGCTGACGCTGCGGCGGTCGGTCAACTGCTGGACCAGGCTGCCTACGAGCGCCTGATCCAAGACCAGACCGACGCGTGAGGACACCCCATGACCATCCGCCTCGACACCCATGACGAATTCATCGCCCGCCACATCGGCCCCCGCGCCGGTGACGAGCAGGCCATGCTCAACACCCTCGGTTTTGACTCCCTCGAAGCCCTGAGCGCCAGCGTCATCCCCGACAGCATCAAGGGCACCAGCGTGCTCGGCCTGGAAGACGGCCTGAGCGAAGCCGACGCCCTGGCGATGATCAAAGGCATCGCCGGCAAGAACCAGCTGTTCAAGACCTTCATCGGCCAGGGCTACTACGGCACCCACACGCCGTCGCCGATCCTGCGCAACCTCTTGGAAAACCCGGCCTGGTACACCGCCTACACCCCATACCAGCCGGAAATTTCCCAGGGCCGCCTCGAAGCCCTGCTGAACTTCCAGACCCTGATCAGCGACCTCACCGGCCTGCCGATCGCCAACGCCTCCCTGCTGGATGAAGCCACCGCCGCCGCCGAAGCCATGACCTTCTGCAAGCGCCTGAGCAAGAACAAGGGCAGCCACCAATTCTTCGCCTCCGTGCATTGCCACCCGCAGACCCTCGACGTGCTGCGCACCCGTGCCGAGCCGCTGGGCATCGAGGTGGTGGTCGGTGACGAGCGTGAACTGAGCGACGTGACGCCGTTCTTCGGCGCCCTGCTGCAATACCCGGCGAGCAACGGTGACGTGTTCGACTACCGCGAACTGACCGAGCGCCTGCACGCCGCCAACGCCCTGGTGGCCGTGGCCGCCGACCTGCTGGCCCTGACCCTGCTGACCCCGCCAGGCGAATTCGGCGCCGACGTGGCCATCGGCAGCGCGCAACGCTTCGGCGTGCCGCTGGGCTTCGGTGGCCCGCACGCGGCCTACTTCTCCACCAAGGACGCGTTCAAGCGCGACATGCCGGGGCGTCTGGTCGGCGTGTCGGTCGACCGTTTCGGCAAGCCGGCCCTGCGCCTGGCGATGCAGACCCGCGAGCAGCACATCCGCCGCGAGAAGGCCACGTCGAACATCTGCACCGCGCAAGTACTGTTGGCCAACATCGCCAGCATGTACGCCGTGTATCACGGTCCGAAAGGCCTGACGCAGATTGCCCAGCGTGTGCATCACCTGACTGCGATTCTGGCCCAAGGCCTGAAAGCGATCGGTCTGAACGTCGAGCAAGAAAACTTCTTCGACACCCTGACGATTGCCACTGGCGCCAACACCGCCAAGCTGCACGAGCAGGCCCACGCCCAACAGATCAACCTGCGCGTGGTCGATGGCGAGCGTCTGGGCCTGTCCCTGGACGAAACCAGCACCCAGGCCGACGTGGAAACGCTGTGGGCGCTGTTCGCCGACGGCAAAACCCTGCCGGACTTCGCCGCCCTCGCCGCTTCCGTCTCCAGCACCATCCCGGCCACCCTGGTGCGCCAATCGCCGATCCTCAGCCACCCGGTGTTCAACCGCTACCACTCGGAAACCGAGCTGATGCGCTACCTGCGCAAGCTGGCCGACAAGGACCTGGCGCTGGACCGCACCATGATCCCGCTGGGTTCGTGCACCATGAAACTCAACGCCGCCAGCGAAATGATCCCGGTGACCTGGGCCGAATTCGGCGCCCTGCACCCGTTCGCCCCGGCCGAACAGAGCGCCGGCTACCAGCAACTGACCGATGAACTGGAAGCGATGCTCTGCGCCGCCACCGGCTACGACTCGATCTCGCTGCAACCGAACGCCGGTTCCCAGGGTGAATACGCCGGCCTGCTGGCCATCCGCGCCTACCACCAGAGCCGTGGCGAAGACCGCCGCGACATCTGCCTGATCCCGTCCTCGGCCCACGGCACCAACCCGGCCACTGCGCAGATGGCTGGCATGCGTGTCGTGGTCACCGCCTGCGACGCCCGCGGCAACGTCGACATCGAAGACCTGCGCGCCAAGGCCATCGAGCACCGCGAACACCTCGCTGCGCTGATGATCACCTACCCGTCGACCCACGGCGTGTTCGAGGAAGGCATCCGCGAAATCTGCGGCATCATCCACGACCACGGTGGCCAGGTGTACATCGACGGCGCCAACATGAACGCCATGGTCGGCCTGTGCGCCCCGGGCAAGTTCGGCGGCGACGTGTCGCACCTGAACCTGCACAAGACCTTCTGCATTCCTCACGGCGGTGGCGGCCCGGGCGTCGGCCCGATCGGCGTCAAGTCGCACCTGACACCGTTCCTGCCAGGCCATGCGCAAATGGCCCGCAAGGAAGGCGCGGTCTGCGCTGCACCATTCGGCAGCGCGAGCATTCTGCCGATCACCTGGATGTACATCCGCATGATGGGCGGCGCTGGCTTGAAACGTGCTTCGCAGCTGGCGATCCTCAATGCCAACTACATTTCCCGTCGCCTGGAAGAGTACTACCCAGTGCTCTACACCGGCAGCAACGGCCTGGTCGCGCATGAATGCATCCTCGACCTGCGCCCGCTCAAAGACAGCAGCGGCATCAGCGTCGATGACGTCGCCAAGCGCCTGATCGATTTTGGCTTCCACGCCCCGACCATGTCCTTTCCGGTGGCCGGCACCTTGATGATCGAGCCGACCGAAAGCGAATCCAGGGAAGAACTGGACCGCTTCTGCGACGCCATGATCCGCATCCGCGAAGAAATCCGCGCAGTGGAAAACGGCACGCTGGACAAGGACGACAACCCGCTGAAGAACGCCCCGCACACCGCAGCGGAATTGGTCGGCGAGTGGTCGCATCCGTACAGCCGCGAGCAGGCTGTTTATCCGCTGGACACCTTGATCGACAGCAAATACTGGCCGCCCGTAGGCCGAGTCGACAACGTCTTCGGCGACCGCAACCTGATCTGCGCGTGCCCATCCATCGCCGACTACCAAGACGCATAACCCTGCGCGTAACCCCTGTAGGAGCTGGCTTGCCAGCGAAGCTTTAGGCGGCCTTGATGGCCCCTTCGCTGGCAAGCCAGCTCCTACAAGGTGTGTGCGCCCCCCCCCTTTCGAGAACAACAGAGGACCTTCACCATGTTCAGCAAGCACGACCAGATCAAAGGCTACGACGACCAACTGCTCGCAGCGATGAACGCCGAGGACGCGCGGCAGGAACACCACATCGAGCTGATCGCCTCGGAGAACTACACCAGCCAACGGGTCATGGAGGCACAAGGCAGCGGCCTGACCAACAAGTACGCCGAAGGCTATCCGGGCAAGCGCTACTACGGCGGCTGCGAACACGTCGACGTGGTCGAACAACTGGCCATCGACCGCGCCAAACGGCTGTTCGGCGCCGACTATGCCAACGTCCAGCCGCACTCAGGCAGCCAGGCCAACGCCGCGGTTTACCTGGCGTTGCTGCAGGCCGGCGACACTGTGCTGGGCATGAGCCTGGCCCACGGCGGTCACCTGACCCACGGTGCCAAGGTGAGTTTTTCCGGCAAGCTCTACAACGCCGTGCAATACGGCATCGATACCGCGACCGGGTTGATCGACTACGACGAAGTCGAACGCCTGGCCGTCGAGCATCAACCGAAAATGATCATCGCCGGGTTCTCCGCTTACTCCAAGACCCTCGACTTCCCGCGCTTTCGCGAGATCGCCGACAAAGTTGGCGCTTATCTGTTCGTCGACATGGCCCACGTCGCCGGGCTGGTGGCCACCGGTCTGTACCCGAATCCTCTGCCCTACGCCGACGTGGTCACCACCACGACCCACAAGACCCTGCGCGGCCCGCGCGGTGGCCTGATCCTGGCCAAGGCCAATCCCGAGCTTGAGAAAAAACTCAACGCCGCCGTGTTCCCCGGTGGCCAGGGCGGCCCGCTGATGCACGTGATCGCCGCCAAGGCCGTGTGCTTCAAGGAAGCGCTGGAGCCGGCGTTCAAGACCTATCAGGCGCAAGTGATCCGCAACGCCCAGGCCATGGCGCAGGTGTTTATCGAGCGCGGTTATGACGTGGTGTCCGGCGGCACCGACAACCACCTGTTCCTGGTCAGCCTGATCCGCCAGGGCCTGACCGGCAAGGACGCCGACGCTGCCCTCGGCCGTGCCGGCATCACCGTGAACAAGAACGCCGTGCCCAACGATCCGCAGTCGCCGTTCGTGACCTCGGGCCTGCGCATCGGTACGCCGGCGATCACCAGCCGCGGGTTCAAGGAAGCCCAGAGCATCGAGCTGGCCGGCTGGATCTGCGACATCCTCGATCACCTCGGCGATGCCGATGTCGAGGCTCAGGTCGCCCGTCAGGCCGCTGCGATGTGCAGCGATTTCCCGGTCTACCGCGACTAAGCACACACCGCAAAACCTGTAGGAGCTGGCTTGCCAGCGAAGACGTCGGCAAATTCAACATAGATGTTGATCGTTCGACCGCTTTCGCTGGCAAGCCAGCTCCTACAGGTCCGGTTCTTGTCTGACAGACCATGGGAAACCTATGAACAAAGTGCAAGTGGGCACCAAACTGCGCGGCGCGGAAAAGGTCGCGCGGATTCCGGTCAAGATCATTCCAACCGATGAATTCCCGCGCAAACCGGACTGGATCCGCGTGCGCATGCCGACCTCCCCCGAGGTCGACCGGATCAAGCAACTGCTGCGCAAACACAAGCTGCACAGTGTCTGCGAGGAAGCCTCGTGCCCGAACCTGGGCGAGTGTTTTTCCGGGGGCACCGCGACCTTCATGATCATGGGCGACATCTGCACCCGGCGCTGCCCGTTCTGTGATGTCGGCCACGGGCGTCCGAAACCGCTGGACGTCGATGAACCGGGCAACCTCGCCGTGGCCATCGCCGAACTGCGCCTCAAATACGTGGTGATCACCTCGGTGGACCGCGACGATTTGCGCGACGGTGGCGCCCAGCACTTCGTCGACTGCCTGCGCGAGATCCGCAAGCTATCCCCGGGCATCCAGCTGGAAACCCTGGTGCCGGACTATCGCGGACGGATGGACGTGGCCCTGGCGATTACGGCGCTTGAGCCGCCCGATGTGTTCAACCACAACCTGGAAACCGTGCCGCGCCTGTACAAGGCCGCTCGGCCGGGCTCGGATTTCGAGTGGTCGCTGGACCTGCTGCAAAACTTCAAGCAGCGGGTGCCGCACGTCCCCACCAAATCCGGGCTGATGCTGGGTCTTGGGGAAACCGACGAGGAAGTGATCGAAGTCATGCGGCGCCTGCGCGAGCACCATGTCGACATGCTCACCCTCGGCCAGTACCTGCAACCGTCGCGCAGCCACTTGCCGGTGCAGCGTTTCGTGCACCCGGACGTGTTTGCCTGGTTCGCCGAGGAAGGCGCGCGGATGGGCTTCAGGAACGTCGCGTCCGGGCCATTGGTGCGTTCGTCCTATCATGCCGATCAACAACTTCATGGAGGTGTGGCGGCTTTCAAGCCATGATGAGGTGACTTGTAATGGATTTCAGGAGGCCCGGCCCGATGCCCTTTGCCGCTCGATCATCGCTTTTGTTTTTAAGTCTTGCCCTACCGAGCCTCGCCGGTGCCGAGCCGAAGCCCGAGTACATGGTGTATTTGCGCACCATCGCTCCGGGCATCGAGCAGGACATCCGTTATGCCAGCGCCCACAATTTCACCGGTCACCCGCTCGACGG
The DNA here is from genome assembly GCF_046042685.1 of Pseudomonas sp. PLMAX. Taxonomy (NCBI): domain Bacteria; kingdom Pseudomonadati; phylum Pseudomonadota; class Gammaproteobacteria; order Pseudomonadales; family Pseudomonadaceae; genus Pseudomonas; species Pseudomonas sp. PLMAX. The sequence continues at coordinate 4,857,852 of NZ_CP064949.1, forward strand.
CTATGAAGCGCCCGAGTGCCTGTTGTCCCAGGAGGCCGCCAAGGCCCTCGGCCGGGTGCAAACGGCGCTGCAGGCGCAAGGCTATGGCTTGAAGGTGTTCGATTGTTATCGCCCCAGCCGCGCGGTCGCCGACATGGGGCGCTTCGCCACGGAGCCGGGCGATCCGCGCAAGGCCGAATTCTATCCACGGGTGGACAAGCAGGACTTCTGGCGCCTGGGTTATGTGGCGCGGGTGTCCAACCACTCCAAAGGTGGCACCGTCGACCTCAGCATGACGGGGCCGGGCGCCCTGCCCGCCGACACCTGGACGCCGTCAGTCACGCCAGTCGATTGCACGGCACCTTATGGTCAGCGTTGGCACGACGGCGCAGTCGACATGGGCACCGGTTTCGACTGCTTCGATGAGCGCGCCCATACCGATTCGACGTCGATCACGGAGGCGGCCATGGAAAATCGCCAGCGACTGACCCGCGCCATGGAACAGGAGGGATTCACCGGTTACTCCGCCGAGTGGTGGCACTTCACCTATACCCGTGATGCGTCGTTGAAGACCGTCATGGACTTCCCCATTACCCCGCTCGCGCCATGAACAGGCTTGGCAAAATCTGCGCGTGGCTGCTCCTGCTGCTGCCCTGTGCTGCGATGGCGCAAGGGCTCGATGGCAGTGGTCAGTTGATCGTGGTCACCAGCAACAACTGGAATGCCATCCAGGGCATCGCCCAACGGTATGAACGCCGCGGCAGCACCTTCGAAAAGGTCGAAGCGCCGTTTGCGGTGGTTCTCGGCAAACACGGCATGGGCTGGGGCAAGGGACTGCTCGACACCCGGCCACTTCAGGGGCCGGTGAAACAGGAAGGCGACGGCAAGGCGCCAGCGGGGTTGTTCAAACTGGGCAGCGCTTTTGGCTACGACGCTTCCGTTGAGACTCGCCTGCCCTACCTCGCACTGACCTCGACCATCGAATGCGTGGATGATAGTCGGTCCGCCCGTTACAACGAACTGGTCGACGGCGCCACGATTACAAAAGACTGGAACAGCGCCGAACGCATGCGCCGCAAGGATGACTTGTATCGCCAGGGCATCTTCATCGAGCACAACACACCGGCATCCCCGGCGGCCGGCTCGTGCATCTTCTTCCACATCTGGCGTGGCCCCACGGCACCGACCCGGGGTTGCACCGCGATGGACCCGACGGATATCGCACGCCTGCTCAGTTGGCTCGACCCGCGCCAGGCTCCGCTGCTGGTGCAATTGCCCGAGGCGCAATACGAGCAGTTGCGGGATCGCTGGCACCTGCCACCGCGCTGACCCCCAGCGGGCGCCTGGCCAGGCGGATCTTGCCCAGCGTGTCGACAAAGGGCGTGACGATCAGGCTGTACAGGCTCAAGTAACGGCCATGATCCGCCTCGCCGGTGCCGAAGCGGATGGGCTCCGGTTGCGCCTGGGTGACGTACAGCGTGCCGAACATCCAGTCCCAGAGTGACAGGTTGACCCCGAAGTTCTTGTTGAAATGTCGCGGTGCGTCGCTGTGGTGAATCTGGTGCTGGGCCGGGCTGTTCAGCACGTGCTCGACCCGCGGCCCGAATGACAGCCAGACATGGCTGTGGCGCAGATTGGCTGCCAGGGCGTTGAGGATGAACACCATGTAGGTCACGCCGAACAGCGTGTAACGGCTGATCTCCCCGCCGCAGGCGTACCAGAAGATGCCGGCAAAGGCGCTGACGAACACGATATCGATCAAGCGCTCGACCACCTTCTCGAGGAAATGCACCCGGCTCGCCGTCACCGGTACCAGCACGGTCGCCGAATGATGAACTTTGTGAAACGCCCACAGGTAGCGCGAGTGGTAAGCGCGGTGGGCCCAGTAATGGATGAAGTCCTGCAGCAGGAACACGCCCAGGCCATAGAGCAAGGACAGGGCCAGGTGCTCCTCGACCTGCACCCGTGCGCCCCACAGCCGGGTGAAAAAGCGCATGTAGTCCCCGGAGCGCAATACGTACGGATCGACCAGGCCGACGATGGGCACCACCAGCAGGACTTTGAGGATGGCGCGCACGAAGTAGTAACGGTAATCGAGCAGCGCCGAAGGATGAAAATGCACGCGGTTGCCGCCGATGAACTGCCAGAAGGTGGGAGCGTCGGTCAGCCCGCGGGATCTGCGCCAGCGAAACAGGCCGTAGGCCACGGCGTAAGAGGTGAAAAGGAAGGCCACACAGAGACGACCATTGAGGTCGAAGAGCCCCAGGAACTGGTCGCTGACAGGCGCGATCAGCCACCGGTGCAGGTACTGGTCGATCGGTGCGAGAACATCCATGAAAGGCTGCCCCCTGCGCAAGTAGAGCGTTGGGTAGGTTCGAAAAACGCTTATCGCTGGAGCACGGCTTGCCGGCGATGACGACCTTGAGAACGCCTTCGCCGGCAAGCCGGCTCCTACAGAATGTTATTGCGGATGTATCTTATTCAGGTCTTTGAATTTCGGCAACTGGCACAACCCCTGTCGAGGTCTTGGCCATCAGGAAATACAGGATTCCTGGCACCACCAGGCCGACGATCCAGGAAATATCCACGCCGCCAAGTTGCGCGACCATCGGTCCGGAATAGAAATGGGTGTCGACGAAAGGCAGCTGGATCAACACGCCGATCACGTACACGCTGATGCCCAGCATGTTCCAGCGACCATAGCGCCCTGCCGGGTCGGACAATGCCGGGATGTCATAACGCTCCTTGTTGATGAAGTAGTAATCCACCAGGTTGATCGCACTCCAGGGGGTGAAGAACGTCAGCAGGAACAGGATGAAGTACTTGAACGAATTGAGGAACGAGTACTGGCCCAGCAGTGCGAGGGTGGTGGACGCCGCGACGATAACCAGCACGAACAGCATGCGCTGGCCGGCGCTGATTTCCAGGCGACGGCGAAAGCCGCTGATGATGGTGGCCACGCACATGAAGCTGCCATAGGCATTGAGGGTCGACACCGTGACCTTGCCGAAAACCACGCTCAGGTACAGCAAGGAAGCCATCACCCCGGTACTGCCCAGGCCGACGATGGTCGCCACTTCATGTCCGCGAAAGTTCGCCCCCGCCAACGCCGCGGCGAATACGCCCAACACCATCGACGCCTGGGCGCCCAGCACGGTGCCGAGGCCGACGGCGGCGAAGGTTTTCCAGGATGAGGTGTTGCTCGGCAGGTAGCGCGAATAGTCCGCCACGTACGGGCCAAAGGCGATCTGCCAGGAAGCCGACAGCGACACCGCGAGCAGGAAGGTGCTCCAGCTGAAGTGGCGGTTTTCCAGCAACAGGCCGATGTCGTTGAGGCTGATCAAGCGGCTGAACAGATAGACGAACGCGATCACGCCCAACACGCTGGCCACCCGCCCGACCAGGTGGATCACCCGGTAACCGAACATCGTCAGCAGTGCGATGCAGGCGGCGAAAATCAGGATGCCGGCACTGTCGCTGACGCTGATCAACTGGGCAATCGCCTGCCCGGACAACACCGCACCGGTGGCGCTGAAGCCGAGGTACATCAGGCACACCAGCACAATCGGGATCGCCGCGCCGTACACCCCGAACTGCACGCGGCTGGAAATCATCTGCGGCAACCCGAGCTTCGGCCCTTGGGCGGCGTGTAGCGCCACCACGGCGCCGCCCAGTATTTGGCCGATCAGCAGGCCGATGAGTGACCAGAACACATCACCGCCCAACACCACGGCCAACGCCCCGGTGACGATCGCGGTGATCTGCAGGTTGGCGCCGAGCCACAGGGTGAACTGGCTATAGAGACTGCCGTGGCGCTCGGCCTCGGGGATGTAATCGATCGAGCGGGTCTCGATCAGGGGACTTCGTTGCTGACTATCGGTCATTATTGTTGTTCTCTTGTTAAAAGCACAATCGTGCACGCCGCACACCGCCCCTGTAGGAGCTGCCGCAGGCTGCGATCTTTTGACTTTGATTTTTAAAAACAAGATCAAAAGATCGCAGCCTGCGGCAGCCCTACAAAAAGCCTTTACCGTTTGGCCACCTGCCCCACAAACGGTGCCTTCGCCCACACCACCTTGCCGCCCACCAGCGTCAGCAACACCTGATTGCGCCCCAACTCGTCCTCAGGCACCTGCATGAAGTTCTTGTCCAGGACGATCAGGTCGGCAAACTTGCCCACCTCGACCGAGCCCGTCACTTTTTCCAGCCTGAGTTGCTCGGCCGCATTCAGGGTGATGGTGCGCAGCACCTCGGCACGGGACAGCGACGGGGCATCGTTGAGCCTGCCCGCGTATTGGGGGCCATAGCTGTGCGGGTTCTGTGGATCGCCCGCGCGGGTGACACCGATTTTCAGCGCGAGGAACTCGTCCAGCGGGTCCACCGGCCAGTCGCTGCCATACGCCACCCGGCCACCAGCGCGAGCGATGCTGCCCGAGGGTTCCATGCGGGAAAATCGCTCGGCGCCCAGATGTTCATTGGTCCCGTCCACCGTGGACGGTGCCTGCTGCGCCCACTGGAAAGACATGTTGGCGGTCACGTCCAGCGCCTTGAAGCGCCCGTAATCGGCCGGGTCCACCGACTCGGCGTGGGTGATGGCCGGGCGGAACGGGTTGCCGGGCAATTGCTGGCGCACGTAGGCGATGCCGTTGAGCGAGTCGCGTACTGCGCGGTCGCCGGTGGCGTGCAGGTGCGGATCGAGACCGGCCTGGACGGCCTTGAGCAGCAGCGGATTGAGAACCTGGGGCGGGAAATACAGCTCGCCACGGTTCTTGCCCGGCGCCCATTTCGGTGCCATTTCGGTGCCGGCGTTGTGCAGGTACGGCGTCAACATCGCCCCGGTGTCGGCCGGCGCATTGATGATGCCGTCCATGAACAACTTGACGTGACGCATGCTCACGCCCGGCGCGACCTTGGTTTCCCCCTGGTCGTAGGTGCTGGCCAGGGCCTTGGCCTCGGCGATGGTTTTATCCGGGTCTGCAGTGGCGGCGGCCGGGTCCAGCTTGATCGCCAGCAAGGCCCGGGCGGTGAGTTCGCCGGACTGCGCGAGGGAGGTGAATGCCTTGGCGTTCTCCGGTCCCGACATGGCATCGAAGAAACTGGTGATGCCCTGCTGGCGCATGGCGTCGAGCGCGGCGCGGCTTTGCATCAGCTTCTCGGCGTCGGTGGCCGGCGGAACCACGGCGGCCATGGCATCCGCCGCGCCGTCCTCGCAGATGCCGGTCGGATTGCCGGCACTGTCGCGCACGTACTTGCCATCGCCGGGGTTGGCCGTGCGCTTGTCGATGCCCGCCACCGCGAGGCCGCGGGAGTTGAGCAGCACGGTGTGGAAGTCGGTGGAGCGCACCTGGATCGGGCGCCGGGTCTTGAGCGCATCGAGGGTCGATTTGTCGGCATCGCCGTCGAGGCCGGTCATGCCCATGCGATCCCAACTGCCGACTTCGAGCCAGACGTCGTCGCCCTTGTCCTTGTCCGCATCCAGACAGGCCTGGATGGTTTCCTGGAACACCTTGCGGGTCATCGTCTGGTACTTCAGATCGCACAAGGTCATGGCGCGACCGCCGTCCCCCGGATGCATGTGCGCATCGATGAAGCCCGGCATCAGCATGCGCCCGGCCAGATCGATCACTTGCGTCTGGGTGCCGATGTAAGAAGCAGCGCCCTCATCGCTGCCGACATACAGGATCTTCCCGTCCTTGACGGCAACCGCCTGCTGCACCGAATCCTTGCCGTCGACGGTGTACACGTAACCGTTGCGCATGACCATGTCGGCACTGGTCGAACCCTGGCTCTGGCACCCCACCAGCGCCACGCAGGACACGACCGTCGCACCGGCAACGGCGATAAATAGCCCGGAGAATTTCAATGGCCTCACCTCTGTTTTTATAGTTTTTGAAGGGCCCTGCCAGTCTGCCGCGCAAGCCCTTGATATGCAGGGCATACCCTATAGGGCACGGCATTCGAATGGACCTCTGCAAATGAGGAGGGTAGGAATAAAGTTTGGGGTTTGTGATGTATGCATACCCTCCTGCCCAGATTTGCATAGGAGGGTGTGGAGCGCTAGCGCAAGCACTACCCTTCGCGTCGAGCATTTCGGTTGAAAAACTGAAGATATCGCTGCCGAAGTTGTACGTCAGTTAGCGGGTTAATACGCCCAGTCCTGATCCTGTGGATCAACATGCTTGGCATAACGCCTGGAACATTACCTGTCAGCCCACTATCAATTCGTGCCAATACACGGTCGGGGTCTATGGAAGGACTAACATTGGACGTGCTGGGAGACGGAACAGATAGAAGATTGCGAATATTGATTTCGGAATTTTGTTGATACACGCCTAATACTGCCTCGTGCTGCGGGTGGCGTGGGTTTCTAAATATGGCGTCCAGCTCTGAACCCGATGCTGCATCGAATTGCCTTTGGTTTCTTGTTGGGTAAACCAGCCTTCGGCGGTGCAGATTGGAGGTATAGTTATGCAGTACGATATTTGGTGTATCAGCGTACCTCGTAGAATAACTTCTCAACCGATTGGAGGTACCAGCCGTCGAGACGTGTTGGTCCATTGTGGCAATACCTAGATTCTCTATTGCGGCAGGACTAACAAAATATTCTCGACTGATTCTTCCTCCGACCGGAAGAGATAAGTTGGCTCTGGCTTTCCCTACCCATCCCGACACTAATGCTTTAACTCTGGATGGAAGAATGAAATGCCCACTCGGATCGCTATTATTTACCGGATCACCCAGACAATAGGCATACGAATTCACGCCCCCCTGCCCGAACGGACTGAAACCGTCCGGGCTGTGAAACCGCATCAGCACCGAATTGAACGCCCGATACCCCTTCCCCAACAAATAGTGCCCGGTCAGTGGATCCACAGGTTCGCCGTTGAATCCCAACAGACTGGCCAATTCGTCAACACCAGGGCGGTAGCCATAGGCGGAGTAGGCCATGGCCTTGGGCGCAATGGCAGTGGCAGTGGCAGTGGCAGTGGCAGTGGCAGTGGCAGTGGCAGTGGCAGTGGCAGTGGCAGTGGCAGTGGCAGTGGCAGTGGCAGTGGCAGTGGCAGAATGCAGCACCGAGCGTTGCTGATCAACGGCCAGTAACGCGGCTTCATCTATCACACCGTGGAGTCGTCGTTGCGCCAACAACTGGTCGCCGTTTTGGAACAGTGAATAACTAATTGTTCCTTGCACCTGGGTGGCCAAGTGACTTTTGCAGTAGAAGAGTTGCCGCTCGCAGGTACCTGTCAGCGTATGACCGATGAGTCGGTCCAGTGCGTCGTAGCGATACTGGTACATCAGCATTTCACGCGGACGTGACATCGGTGAGCACTCCTGAAGATCGAACGTCAGATGGACCGAGTATTGACGGTTCTACTCACGATGGGAACTAGCAGAACTGATAGGTGAACGGGCTGATAAAGCACCGGATCACCCACCGAAGTCCCCGACCCGCGACATTCAATCCCGGGGCACCGCAAGCGCATTTGGCGAACGCAGCACCGAACCCAGTTCCACCTTGCTCTTCACGCCCAACTGCAAGTAACAGTTGCGCAGGTAGGTGCGCACTGTGGAGGGGCTGAGGGAAAGAATTTTGGCAATCTCCTTATAGGAATGACCCGCCGCGAACAACATCGCCACCGTCCGCTCCCGAGGTGCCAGCACCGCACCGCGTGGCTGGGTTTCCAGCGACAGGATGACGTGCTCGGCGTTCGGGCTGAGGGTCAGTGCCGAGCGGCCCAGGTGCATGACGCAGGGCGCTTTGGGCAAGTGCGCGATGATTTTGTCGGGCAGCGTCGAGCCATTCCAGCCGGGCAACTCCCGTTGAATGACCGAGCACAACCCGGCGCCAATGTAGAGCAGGCCACCGTCGCGTCGTGCGACCCCAAAATCGCTGGCGCCGTTGCCGGTGTCGACGCAGATCATGTCCTGCACCTGGAATCGCCACAGCTGCAACAGGTGGTCGCAGAACGCGGAAAACAGATCGGCCTCGCCGTCGCTGAAGGCCATTGCATCGGCGCCACGGTAGAGGCAGACGAAAAACATCAAGCCGCTTTCCGGCAGCTCGAAGGTGATGCACATCAGGTGATAGAGATCATGGCGCCGGGCGAATGCATCCACTTCGGCGTTGGGGTCGTTGAAGCCGCTGTCGCGGATGACCTCGCCGGGACGGCTCAAGGTGTCATGGGAAAATCTGTCGCTGCCGGCGTTCTGTTGCCATTCGCCGGCAAACGAGTCAGGCAGGTCGATGCGCCCGTGCATCCAGCTTTGCGGCGGTGCGCTGGCGACCGAGGTGGACATCTCGCCCCACCAAGCCGAAGCGAATGGAACCAGTTGACGGAACGCCTGCAAGCCGTCGGCGATGAATTCGGCAGCGCCACGTTCGCGTGCCAGACGTCCCAGGTGCAGCACGCAACGGTTGAACGCCTGCAGGGTGTTGCCACCCAGATTACCCTGCTCCATCGTGCCGATCCTGTTCGCTGCATGGTTTGTCGCCGGGACCATGCCACAGGCGCCGCGATGGCGTCCACCGGCGGATTTGGGGATGAGACTGGCTCTATCGCTATATAGTTTTGTATATTGCGAAACTCAAATCGCCAAGAAGTCCCCATGAGCCGTATTCGCCAACACAACCAGCAGCTGATCCTGGAGGCCGCCAGCGCGGAATTTGCCGCCAGGGGCTTCGACGCCACCCAGACTCGCGACATTGCGGCGCGGGCCGGCGTGCCGAAAGCCAACCTGTACTATTACTTCCAGAGCAAAGAAAACCTCTACGCCAAGGTGCTGCTCGGGTTTGTCGAGCCGCTGCTGGAAGCCTCTGCGGTGCTGCGCGAGAGCGACGACCCGTTGGTGAGCCTGCCGGCCTACATCGAGGCGCGGATTCGTATCGCCCGGGAGCACCCGCACATTGCAAAGGTGTTCAGCGATGAGCTGTTGTTGAGCGCCAAGCACCTGCCCGAGGAATGTCGAGACCTGCTGTACGCCGAGGCCCGGCGCAACGTCGAATGCCTGGGCAGTTGGATCGAACGGGGTGTTCTGGCGCCAGTGGATCCGGAGCATCTGATGTTGTTCATCTGGTCGGCGACGCGCACGTACACCAACCTGGGATGGCAGATGGCGCATATCACCGGGCGCGGGACGCCACAGGACGAGGATTACGACAACGCGGCGGCGACCATTACCCGGCTGGTGCTGGGCGGCGTGGTGCCGTTTGTGGTGCGGGAAGACAGGGTTTTGAAGTTTGCGACTTGAACTGGGCGAGCGCTGCATTCCCCTGTAGGAGCCCGGCTTGCCGGCGAAGGCGCCCGCAAGACCAGCGCAATATTCAAGGACGCCTTCGCCGGCAAGCCGGGCTCCTACAAGGGGACTGCGTAGCTTAAAACAGGACTTTTGCGGCCGGGACCACGTCGATCCGCGCCACCGAACCGGTCAGGTGCGCCAGGTCCTTGTTGTGTTCGGCAATGATGTCTTCGGCGCTGAGGTTGCCGTTGTCGACCGTGGAGTGCGCGTCCGCCGCCAGCACTACGTCGTAGCCCAGTTTCAACGCCTGGCGCACCGTGGCGTTGACGCAATAATCGGTTTGCAGCCCGCAGATGACCAGGCGTTCGAAGTCATCGATCGGCAACAGCTTCTGCAGGTTGGTCTGGTAGAACGAATCCGGGGTGGTCTTGCGTACGCGCGCATCCTTCGCTGAAGTTTCCAGCCCTTCGGCCAGTTGCCAGCCCGCCGCCTCATGGGCAAAGGGACTGCCCTTTTCCTCGTGCTGGATGAACACCACCGGCACGCCGGCCTTTCGCGCCCGGGCAGAGAGATCGTTGATGGTGGTGATGACACGCGAGATCTGAAAACACTCGTACTCGCCTGCGCACAAGGCTTGCTGTACATCGATGATCAGCAGTGCAGTGGTCATGGTTCCTTCCTTGAAGAAGTCAGTGGATCAGGGACGAACATAAGTCCGTCCCCCTCCAAACACAAGCCTCAGTAGCCGAGCGACAACCCGGTATTACGCCGTGGATCGTTGGCCCCGTAGAAACGGTTCTTGCCCACCGGCTTGCCCTCCAGCGACGGCGCGCCCACCAGGATCGCCGCCAGGTGGTTGGCATCCTGGGGACCGGCAAACTTGTGGCCCCAGCTTTCGAGGATCTTCACCGTGTCCGGGCTGGTGGTGAAGGTCTCAAGGTTGGTTTCCTCCGGCAGCCATTGCTGGTGGAAACGCGGTGCATCGACCGCTTCCTGGATGTTCATGCCGTAGTCGATGACGTTGAGCATGGTCAGCAGGGTCGCGGTGATGATACGGCTGCCGCCGGGGGTGCCGACCACCATTACCACTTTGCCGTCCTTGGTGACGATGGTCGGGCTCATGGACGACAGCGGCGCCTTGCCGGGTGCGATGGCGTTGGCCTCGCCCTGCACCAGGCCGTACATGTTGGGTACGCCGATCTTCGAGGTGAAGTCGTCCATTTCATCGTTGAGGATGACCCCGGTCTTGCTCGCCATGACCCCGGCACCGAACCAGTCGTTGAGGGTGTAGGTCACCGACACCGCATTGCCCCATTTGTCGACGATGGAGTAATGGGTGGTGTTGCTGCCTTCATGGGGGGCTACGCCAGGCTTGAGGTCCTTGGACACCCCGGCCTTTTGCGGGCTGATGGCTTCACGCAGCTTGGTCGCGTAGTTTTTGTCGAGCAGATGCGCAATCGGGTTTTTCACGAAGTCCGGGTCGCCCAGGTAGCTGTTGCGGTCCACATAGGCGTGGCGCATCGCTTCGATCTGGTAGTGCATGCCCTGGGCCGAGTGATAGCCCAGGTCCTTCATCGGATAGCCTTCGAGGATGTTCATGATCTGGCAGATCACCACTCCGCCGGAGCTCGGTGGCGGTGCCGAGACCACATGGTAGCCGCGGTAGTCGCACTCGATGGGCGCCAGTTCGCGGGTCTTGTACTTGTCGAGGTCGGCCTGGGTGATGATGCCCTTGTTGGCCTGGCTGGAGGTGACGATGGCGTCGGCCACCCAGCCCTTGTAGAAGCCGTCGGCGCCTTTCTCGGAGATCTCCCGCAGGGTCTTGCCGAGGTCTTTCTGCACCAGTTTCTGCCCGACCTGCATCGGCTCGCCGTTGCTCAGGAAGATCGCGCCGGAATCCTTGATGTCCTTCTTGAACACGTCGGTGGCGTACTCCAGCAACTCGACGTCACCCTGCTCCAACTCGAAACCGTCTTCGGCGAGCTTGATGGCCGGGGCGATCACTTCCTTGCGCGGTTTGGTGCCGTATTTGGAGAGCGCCAGTTCCATGCCGGACACGGTGCCCGGCACGCCGACGGCCAGGTGACCGCGGGTGCTCAGGTCGGGGATGACGTTGCCATCTTTGTCCAGGTACATGTCGGCGGTGGCGGCCAGCGGGGCTTTTTCACGGAAGTCGAGGAACGTCTTGCGCCCGTCCGCCAGCTGGATGGTCATGAAACCACCACCCCCCAGGTTACCCGCCGCGGGATAGACCACCGCCAACGCGTAACCCACCGCAACAGCGGCGTCGACCGCGTTGCCACCGTTCTTCAGCACATCCACGCCCACATGGCTGGCCAGGTGCTGGGCGGTGACCACCATGCCGTTTTCGGCGGCGACCGGGGCCACGGAGGCCGCATGGGCCATCAGGCAGCTGAGCGCCAATGAGGTCGCAATCAGCGATTTGGCAAAAGGTTCGTACTTCATGAGTCGGTCTCTTCTTCTTATTTAAGTAGGAAAACGCATCAAAAGCCGTAGGCAAGTATGGTCGCGATTGCGTATTGCGCCTCCTCGGTGAAGCAGTATCCTTAACGCCTGTTCAACAATTCGGCGATGCTTGCGACATGACCTACACCTGCATCACCCTGGCGTCACCGGTCGGCGAGTTGAAGCTGGTGGCGAACGGTTCACGTCTGGCGGCCATCCTCTGGGAAAACGACAAACCGGGCCGTGTGCGCCTGGGGCCGATGAGTGAAGCGCCGGACAACCCGCTCCTGCAACGCACCGCGCAACAACTGCGCGAATACTTCGCGGGCACGCGCCAGTCTTTCGAGCTGGAGCTTGATTTTGTCGGGACGGACTTTCAGAAGAAGGTCTGGATGGCCTTGTTGACCATCCCCTTCGGCGAGACCCGCAGCTACAGCCAGATCGCCGAGCAGATCGGCCACCCGAGCGCGGTGCGGGCAGTGGGCGCGGCGAATGGGAGGAATCCGATTTCGATCATCGCGCCTTGTCACCGGGTGATTGGCGCGTCGGGGAAACTGACCGGGTTCGCCGGGGGGCTGGAGGCGAAGCAGACGTTGCTCAGCCTGGAAAGCCGAACACCTCGCCTGCCCGGGTTTTGATCTTTATGTAGGAGCTGCCGCAGGCTGCGATCTTTGACTTTGATTTTTTAAAAACAAGATCAAAAGATCGCAGCCCGGCAGCTCCTACAGGGGGGCGTTCGGTCAAGCAAGTTGCGCCTGGTATTCCTTCTCGTATTGGCCCGCCAGCGACTCTTTCTGCTTGTCGTCAAGCAACTTGCCGGCCATCTGGAAGAACTTCTGCTCCTCTTCCTCGAGATGGTGATGAACCTTTTCCGACAGCTTCTTTGCGGTCGCGAGCCAGGACGGGCTGGACATCTCTGTACTGTCCAGTTCTTCCATCATTTCATCCATCTCGTGGTGCTCGGCGATCGCGTGGCGGCTCAAGTCGACGCCGTTGTCGAACTCCATCAGCGGGATGTAGAAATGCCGCTCTTCGGCGGTTTCGTGAGCCTGCAGTTCTGACTTGAGCTGCTTGTACGCCTCGACTCGTTCAGGGCTATCGCCGCTGGTGCGGATCAAGGCTTTGGCGTAGGTACGCTGGCGCTCGTGGCTTTCGCGCAAGGCTTCGAAAATATTCACGGAATGTCCTCATCGGTCGCACTCTGGAATGGCGCGTCACAGTAAATGACATCTGCGTATTGGCGAGGGTTCCACTGGCTGAGGGTGCTGGAACAATGACAGGGACCACGATAGGCTGCCGGTTCACTGCCATAAGGATATAGCCATGAACCTGCGAATAGAGTTTTCGCCCACCCCCACGGAAGAAGAGCGCCAGGCCATCCTGCTGCCGCTGCGCGCCTACAACGCCTCGAAGGCCGACGGCGCGGTACCCGAGCACATCGCCCTGCTGGTGCGCGACGATAACGATGCGATCCTCGGCGGCCTTTATGCCCGGTTGTTTTACCAGTGGATGTTCATCGACCTGCTGTCGGTACCGGAACAGGCCCGGGGACAGGGCATGGGCACCCGGCTGATGCAGATGGCCGAAGAGCTGGCGCGGGAGAGGAAGTGCGTAGGACTGTGGCTCGACACCTTTGAATTCCAGGCGCCGGAGTTCTACAAAAAATGCGGCTATAGCGAGATCGGGCACATTGCCGATTACCCGCCGGGGTACAAGCATTTCTTCTTCCAGAAACGCCTGAGCTACTGACCACGACACAAAAACCCTGTGGGAGCAGGCTTGCTCGCGAAAGCGGTTTTTCATTCAACATCGATGCTGACTGACCCACCGGCTTCGCGAGCAAGCCCGCTCCCACATGGGGAATTGCATTGACCTTAAAGGCAGGTGGCCAACGCCGCCAACCGCCGCTTGGCGACAAAATCATCCTGCTGCGCGTAGTAACTCAGCACCGTGCCCGAGGCATCGGTGGTCACGTCGACAAAAGACTCCGCCGAGCGGGTGTACACGGTGGTGCTGCCCTTCTCTCCCGGTTCCAGGTACGCGGCAGCATCGACACCGAACACCGCTTCGTCCTGCCAGGAAAACTGCACGCACTGGGCGACGTCCTTGGCCGGCTTGTCCGAGTTGAGAGTCTTGTACGGGGCCTTGGTACGAGCGTCGTTCATCGCCGAGCTCGCGCATCCCGCCAGCAAGGTAACGGCCAGCGCAACCATCAGAATTCGCATTGCATTCACTCATCAGGAAAAAGCGGACTGTATCACCGTGGCACTGCGTATCGTTCTGCTTTACTTCATTTATACCGCGACAGCGCCTGACGATTCGCGCACCCTGTCGCGCCAATAGCGCTGTATTGCACTTTTCACTGGAAGCCCCATGACACCCAATGCCGAATTCTACAAACCGACCACTGAATACGCCGACAAACTGATCAGCCAGATCGGTCAGACACCTTCCTGGATCGCCAAGCGAATCGGCGTCACCGACAAGCGCATTCGTTACATCCTCGACGGCGAAAGAACCGTCAAGGGTGAAACCACGCCGATCCAGATGACCTATACCGAGCAGTTCGCCCTCGAGTGTCTGGCGGCAGCGGCCAAGGCCAGCAAGAAACAGTCTTCATAATCCGTTCCCAAGGAGTGACCATGGCGGCATCCGAGCAGCAACACGAACACGCACTGAAGAAGTTTCTCGACGAGCGTCCCGAACTGCGCGTCGAGCTCGACAACCTCAACCCGCTGCTGGCCCAGGCCAAGGGCGAAACCCTCGCGCAGTTTCGCGATGAACGCCTGCATGAGGCCTTCGAAGCCGAAGCCGAACAACAGGGTTTGTTTGCCTGGGAGCTGACGCTGCTTTTGACCGCCGCCACACCAGAGGAATACCAGGCCCAGCGCCTGGAAGTGCACAAGGAAGTGGCGGAAATGGCCGGCATGGACTGGCTGGAGTATTGCGACCTGTACGGGATAACCCCCTGACCACCGCTCGAGGACGTCACCGCCAATGCTGCCTTCCGCCTCCAGGCCCCACGCCAGCCCCGGACACCTGCACACGCAGAAATGGCGCGGACGAATCGGCATGAGCCTGGTGGCCATGCTCTCGGTGCTGGCCGGCATGACCGACGCGATCGGTTTCATGGCCAGCGGCGACTTCGTCTCGTTCATGAGCGGCAACACCACGCGAATGGCGGTGGCCATCAGTGCCGGCGACCTGGGGTTGACCCTGCGCCTGGTGATCCTCATCGCCACCTTCATTGTCGGCAATGCGCTGGGCATTATCGTCAGCCGCCTGGGCCGGCGCCGGTCACTGCCCTTGCTATTGTGCATTGCCGCCCTGCTGTGCGCCGCGGCGGCTTGGCCCTACGACAATCAACTGCCCGCCCTGCTGGCGGCGATCATCGCCATGGGCATGCTCAATGCTGCCGTGGAAGAGGTCAACGGCCTGCCGGTCGGCCTGACCTACGTCACCGGCGCCCTGTCGCGCTTCGGCCGTGGGCTGGGGCGCTGGATGCTCGGCGAGCGCCGCAATGGATGGAGGGTGCAATTGATCCCCTGGACCGGCATGTTTGCCGGTGCGGTGGTCGGTGCGGTGCTGGAACATCATTTCGGGCTCAAGGCGTTGTTTGCCAGCGGCTTGCTGGCGGCGGCGCTGGGGCTGTTGTCGTTGAAGATTCCACGGCGTTGGCAGTTGGGGTATATGCCCCGTTGATTGTTGTTGCCTGTGCGGGCCCCTTCGCTGGCAAGCCAGCTCCTACAGTTGATCTGTGGCGATCTGCAATTTTGTGACCGACGCATTTCCTGTGGGAGCGGGCTTGCTCGCGAAGAGGCCCGCACAGGCGATATCGATTTAGCCCATACGCCGATAAAGCTTTATCATGGCCGCAGTTTCGCTGATCGAGTCCGCCATGAAGTTCGCCATCGCCGTATTTTCCGCCGCCCATGCGCCCTCCTCGCGCCGCGCCTTGCTGTTCGCCCAGGCTGTGCTGGCCGGTGGGCATGAGATTGTCCGGCTGTTTTTCTACCAGGATGGCGTCTACAACGCGTCCGCCAGTGTGGTCACGCCCCAGGACGAGCTGGACTTGCCCAAACAATGGCGCGCCTTCGTCAGCGAACACCAACTGGACGGTGTGGTGTGCATCGCCGCCGCCCTGCGCCGTGGGGTGTTGAACGAAGAAGAAGCCAAACGCTATCAGCGCGAAGCTGCCGCCGTCGGCGCGCCGTGGGAATTGTCCGGGCTCGGCCAGTTGCACGATGCGGTGCAGGACGCCGACCGCCTGATCTGCTTCGGAGGTGCGTGAGATGGCCAAATCCTTGCTGATCATCAGCCGCCAATCGCCATGGTCCGGGCCGGGCGCGCGGGAAGCGCTGGACATCGTGCTGGCGGGCGGTGCCTTCGATTTGCCGATCGGCCTGCTGTTTCTCGACGACGGCGTGTTCCAGCTCGCCGCGAAACAGGACGCCAGGGCCCTGCAACAGAAAGACTTGAGCGCCAACCTGCAGGCTCTGCCGATGTTCGGCGTCGAAGAACTGTTCGTCTGTGCCGACAGCGCCGGCGAACGTGGCCTGGACCGTGGCGCCTTGTCGCTTGCGGAAGCCCGCGTGTTGGCCGCCGACGAAATCACTGCGCTCATTGACCGTTACGACCAGGTGATCACCCTCTGATGTCGACTTTGCATGTGTTGTCTCATTCCCCGTTCGGCGACGACCGCCTGAACAGTTGCCTGCGCCTGATCGGTAGCAACGACTCGCTGCTGCTGTGCGGCGACGCGGCCTATGCCCTGCAGCCCGGCACCGCACCTTTTACGGCGCTGAATGCCCGCGGCCTGGCACTCTACGTGCTGGCCGAAGATGCGCAGGCCCGGGCTATCGATGTGCCAGGCTGGGCAACAGCTGTGGGTTATCCGGCCTTCGTCGAACTGTCGATCCACCATGACAAGGTCAACAGCTGGTTATGAATGTATTGACGGTCGGCGCGCGCGCCATCGAGCTGGACAAGGACGGTTTTCTTGTGGAACTCAGCGACTGGTCGGCGGATGTCGCCAGTGCCCTGGCCGCCGCCGAAGACATCGAGTTGAGCCCCGAGCACTGGGAGATCCTCGAACTGCTGCGCAGCTTCTACGCCGAATTCCAGCTGTCGCCAGCCACCCGGCCGCTGATCAAGTACACCGCATTGAAACTCGGCCCGGACAAAGGCAACAGCCTGCACCTGAACCGACTGTTCAAAGGCACCCCTGCCAAACTCGCCGCAAAACTGGCGGGCCTGCCCAAACCGACGAATTGCCTATGACCGACTACCCAGCGCTGACCCTCGAAACGCCCGCCGAGCACCCGTTCGCCCAATTCGTGCGGATCCTCGGCAAAGGCAAGCGTGGCGCCCGCGACCTGACGCGTGAAGAAGCCCGCGCCGCCATGGGCATGGTGCTCGACGACAAGGTCGAGGACACCCAGCTCGGCGCTTACCTGATGCTTTTGCGCCACAAGGAAGAAAGCGCGCAGGAAATGGCCGGTTTCACCGAGGCCCTGCGTGAGCGCTTGCAGGCGCCGGCCCTGGCGGTGGATCTGGATTGGCCGACCTATGCCGGCAAAAAACGTCATCTGCCGTGGTATCTGCTGGCGGCCAAGTGCCTGGCACAGAACGGTGTGCGCATCTTCATGCATGGCGGCGGCGCGCACACTGCGGGTCGGCTCTACAGCGAACAACTGCTGGATGAGCTGAACATCCCGCTGTGCCGCGACTGGCAGCAGGTCGGCACGGCGCTGGACAACGGCGGCCTGGCCTTCATGCCGTTGGTGGACTGGGCACCGCAGCTGCAACGCATGATCGACCTGCGCAACACCCTCGGCCTGCGCTCGCCAATCCACTCGCTGGCGCGAATCCTCAACCCGCTAGGCGCCCGTTGCGGCCTGCAAAGCATCTTCCACCCCGGCTACCAGGCGGTGCACCGCGATGCCAGCGGCCTGCTCGGCGACACGGCGATCGTGGTCAAGGGCGATGGCGGCGAGATCGAGATCAACCCCGACGCTGACAGCCACCTGTACGGCACCCGCGGTGGCGAGAGCTGGGATGAGGAATGGCCGCAACTGTCGAGTCAGCGCCACGTCAAACCCGCCAGCCTGGAACCTGCGCATTTGAAGGCGGTATGGCGCGGCGATGTCGTCGACAGTTACCCGCAAATGGCCCTGATCTCGACCATGGCCCTGGCGTTGCGCGGCCTGGGCCAGAGCCGCGAGCAAGCGTTCGAAACTGCCCAGCAATACTGGGATGCGCGGGATAAATCGATTTAATCGATCATAACCCTTCAAGCTTTGCGCTTTTTTATCGAACCTAACAGCCTAGACTCTTCTCCAACGCTTATCGGTTGAGGAGTCTCGGACATGGGTTTGTTAGTTGAAGGTCGCTGGCAGGACAAATGGTACGAAAGCAGCAAGGACGGCGCGTTCCAGCGTGAACAGGCGCAGCGTCGCAACTGGGTCACGGCTGACGGCCAACCCGGCCCAAGTGGTGTCGGTGGCTTTGCTGCCGAGGCTGGCCGCTATCACCTCTACGTCTCCCTCGCTTGTCCGTGGGCGCATCGCACGCTGATCCTACGCAAACTCAAGGGCCTCGAAAGCCTGATCGATGTATCAGTGGTCAGCTTCTTGATGCTGGAAAACGGCTGGACCTTCGACAAGTCCCACGGCTCCACCGGCGACAAGCTCGATCACTTCGACTTCATGCACCAGCGCTACACCGCCGACACCGCCGACTACACCGGCCGCGTCACCGTGCCTGTACTGTGGGACAACCAGCAGAAGCGCATCGTCAACAATGAATCGGCGGAAATCATCCGCATGTTCAACGGCGCCTTCGATGAATTGACCGGCAATGACCTTGATTTCTATCCGGCTGCGCTGCGCGGTGAAATCGATGCGCTGAACGAGCGGATCTATCCGGCAGTCAACAACGGCGTGTACCGCGCCGGGTTTGCCACGTCGCAGAGCGCTTATGAACAAGCCTTCGATGAATTGTTTGCCGAGCTGGATCGACTGGAGCAGTTGCTGGGCGCCAACCGTTACCTGGCCGGTGAGTACCTGACCGATGCGGACATCCGTCTGTTCACCACGCTGGTTCGTTTCGATGCGGTGTATTACGGGCACTTCAAATGCAACCTGCGGCGGATCGCGGATTATCCGAACCTGTCGAACTGGCTAAGGGAGATTTATCAGTGGCCGGGGATTGGCGAGACGGTGAGTTTTGAACACATCAAGAATCACTACTATGGCAGCCACAAGACCATCAATCCGACGGGGATCGTGCCGAAGGGGCCGCAGCAGGATTTCACCGCGGGACATGACCGGGAGCGGTTGAGCGGGAAAGGAGTTTGGCGCAAGGCCTGAGATTGATAAAGGTTTGAGGGCCTCTTCGCGAGCAAGCCCGCTCCCACATTTAACCGAGTTCTAACTGAAGAATGCGATTGAATGTGGGAGCGGGCTTGCTCGCGAATGGAGGCGACTCGGTGCTCAGACTTGTGACTGAGCCCCTTCAAACCACGCCAGTTTCTCGCGCAGTTGCACCACTTCCCCCACGATCACCAATGTCGGCGCATGCACTTCATGCTCCGCCACCAGCCGTGGCAGGTCCGCCAACGTGCCGGTAAACACCCGCTGGTTGACCGTGGTGCCCTGCTGGATCAACGCCGCCGGGGTATCCGCCCCGCGACCATGCTTGATCAATTGCTCGCAGATGCTCGGCAAGCCCACCAACCCCATGTAGAACACCAGGGTTTGCGCCGGCGCGACCAGGTCGGCCCAAGGCAGATCGCTGGAACCGTCCTTCAGGTGACCGGTGATGAACCGCACCGACTGCGCGTAATCGCGATGGGTCAGCGGTATCCCGGCATAGGCCGCGCAACCGCTGGCCGCCGTGATGCCTGGTACCACCTGGAACGGGATGCCATGGGCCGCCAGTTCCTCGATCTCTTCGCCACCACGGCCGAAGATGAACGGATCGCCACCCTTCAACCGCACCACACGCTTGCCCTGTTTCGCCAGGTCGACCAATTGCTGGTTGATCTGGTCCTGGGGCACGGCGTGATCGGCGCGGCGCTTGCCGACGTAGACGCGCTCGGCATCGCGACGGCACAGCTCGAGAATCGCCGGCGCCACCAGGCGGTCGTAGAGCACCACGTCGGCTTGCTGCATCAGGCGCAAGGCCTTGAACGTCAGCAGGTCGGGATCACCTGGCCCTGCGCCCACCAGATAGACCTCACCGGTCGCCACTGGCGTTTCACCTTCGATTTTCGCCTGCAGCAAACACTCGGCCTCACTGCCCTGCCCGGCCAGTTGCCGGTCGGCAATCGGGCCCTGGAAGACGTCTTCCCAGAACGCGCGGCGCTGCTGCACATCCGGGAACAGCTTTTTCACCTGATGACGGAACCGCGCCGCCAGGCCAGCCAGCTGACCGTAGGTGGAAGGAATCCAGGTTTCGATCTTGGCGCGGATCAATCGCGCCAGTACCGGCGCATCGCCACCACTGGACACGGCAATGATCAACGGCGAACGGTCGACGATCGCCGGGAAGATCACGCTGCACAAGGCCGGCGCATCCACCACGTTGACCGGCACGCAACGCCGATGGGCATCCTTGGAGACTTGTGCGTTCAGCGCTTCGTCGTCGGTGGCGGCAATGATCAGCACGCAACCGTCCAGGTCCGCCTCGACGTAACCGCGCGTGAGGCACTCGCCATCATGGGCGCTGACCAGCTCACGCAGCTGCGTTTCGATCTCAGGTGCGACCACCCGCAGCAGCGCACCGGCATCGGCCAGCAGGCGGGATTTGCGCAAGGCAATTTCCCCCCCACCGACGACCAACACACGACTGCCGCGAAGGTTATGGAACAGCGGCAGATAGTTCATTTAGCCGATGACCTCGAGGCCACCCATGTACGGCTTGAGTACCTCAGGAATACGGATCGAACCGTCGGCCTGCTGGTAGTTCTCCAGCACCGCCACCAGGGTACGACCGACCGCCAGGCCGGAACCATTCAGGGTGTGTACCAGTTCCGGCTTGCCAGTTTCCGGGTTGCGGAAACGCGCTTGCATACGACGGGCCTGGAAGTCGCCGCAGTTGGAGCACGACGAGATTTCGCGGTATTTGTCCTGGCTCGGAATCCACACTTCCAGGTCGTAGGTCTTGACCGCGCTGAAGCCCATGTCGCCAGTGCACAGGGCAATGGTGCGATAAGGCAATTCCAGCAGCTGCAGGACTTTCTCGGCGTTGGCGGTCAGGCCTTCCAGCGCTTCCATGGAGGTCGACGGCTCGACGATCTGCACCATCTCGACCTTGTCGAACTGGTGCTGGCGGATCATGCCGCGGGTGTCGCGACCCGATGCACCGGCTTCACTGCGGAAGCACGGCGTGTGCGCGACGAACTTGATCGGCAGCAGTTTCGAATCGACGATTTCGCCGGCGACGATGTTGGTCAGCGACACTTCGGCGGTCGGGATCAGGTACAGGTCGGCTTCGCCTTCGCGGGTGATCTTGAACAGGTCTTCTTCGAATTTCGGCAGTTGACCGGTACCTTGCAGTGCCGGAGCCTGGACCAGATAAGGCGTATAGGCCTCTTCGTAGCCGTGCTCGGTGACGTGCAGGTTGATCATGAACTGCGCCAGGGCGCGGTGCAGGCGGGCGATCGGGCCGCGCAGCAACGCAAAGCGCGCGCCGGACAGCTTGGCGGCGGTCTCGAAGTCCAGCCAGCCGAATTTTTCGCCCAGGGCGACGTGGTCCTGCACCGGGAAGTCGAACGCGGTCGGCGTGCCCCAGCGGCGCACTTCGACGTTGCCGTCTTCGTCTTCGCCGATCGGCACCGATTCGTGCGGCAGGTTGGGAATGCCGAGCACGATGGCGTCCAGTTCGGTCTGGATCGCGTCCAGCTCGGTTTTACCGGCACTCAACTCGCCCGCCATGCGCTCGACGTCCGCCATCAACGGCGCGATGTCTTCGCCGCGTTGCTTGGCCTGACCGATGGATTTGGAGCGCGCGTTACGTTCAGCCTGCAGTGCTTCGGTGCGGGTCTGGACGGTCTTGCGCTGTTCTTCCAGCGCTTCGATGCGCGCGACATCCAGGGCAAAGCCACGGGATGCCAGGCGGTCCGCTACGTCCTGAAGGTTGCTACGTAACAGTTTGGAATCGAGCATGTCGGTCTCTCGTTATCAAAGTTTGGTCAAGGACAGGCCAGCCCAGGTGGCGAGCAGCCCGCCGAATACGCTGATGGCAGCATAGCCCAGGGCCAGAAGCACTTGCCCGCTTTCCAGCAGGCGCACCGTATCCAGTGAAAAGGATGAAAAAGTCGTCAGCCCTCCGAGGAAGCCGACGATCAACCCGGCGCGCACCTCGATCGGCACCTCCGGGCGTAGCAAAAACAGACCGTATAAAACGCCGATCAGCAAACAGCCGACGATATTAACGGCCAGCGTCGCGGTATAGAAGTGCCGCGGCCAATTAGCGTTGATCCAGTTGCCCGTGGCAAAGCGTAGCAAGGTGCCGGCGGTTCCGCCGATGGACACTGCAATGATCAGGGGGAGCACTATTTTCTCCGCTGCCGGGGGCTCAGTCGATCGAGCTTGGCCAGGTGATTGAGCTTCTCGCCGATCTTCAATTCCAGGCCGCGCGGCACCGGTTGATAGAAGGGTATCGGGTCGAGTTCTTCCGGGAAGTAGTCCTCGCCGGCGGCGTAAGCGTCGGGTTCATCGTGGGCATAACGGTATTCGTCGCCATACCCGAGCTGCTTCATCAGCTTGGTCGGTGCGTTGCGCAGGTGCAGCGGCACTTCCAGCGAGCCGTGCTCGGCGGCGGCACGCAGTGCGGTCTTGAAACCCATGTACACCGCGTTGCTTTTCGGCGCGCAGGCCAGATAGGTGATGGCCTGGGCCACCGCCAATTCGCCCTCGGGGCTGCCGAGGCGCTCCTGCACTTCCCACGCCGCCAGGCACAGGCTCAGCGCACGCGGGTCGGCATTGCCGATGTCTTCGCTGGCCATGCGCACCACGCGCCGGGCCAGGTACAGCGGATCGCAGCCGCCATCGATCATGCGCGCGAACCAGTACAGCGCGCCGTCGGGGTTGGAACCGCGCACGGATTTATGCAGCGCGGAGATCTGGTCGTAGAAGGCTTCGCCACCCTTGTCGAAGCGCCGACGGGTATCGCCGAGCAGGCTTTGCAGCAGGTCGGTGCCGATCTCGCTGTTGTCTTCGGCCAGGTCCGAGGCGTTTTCCAGCAGGTTGAGCAAGCGCCGGCCATCGCCATCGGCGGCCGACAGCAACATCTGGAAGCCTTCATCGCTGAGGGTCAGGTTGCGCTTGCCCAGGCCGCGCTCTTCGGTCAGCGCGCGGTGCACCAGTTTGCGCAATGCGGCTTCGTCGAGGCTCTTGAGCACATAGACCCGCGCGCGGGAGAGCAAGGCGTTGTTGAGTTCGAACGAGGGGTTTTCCGTGGTCGCGCCGATGAAGATCAGCGTGCCGTCTTCGACATACGGCAGGAACGCATCCTGCTGGGACTTGTTGAAGCGGTGCACTTCGTCGACGAACAGGATCGTCCGCCGGCCGTACTGCGCGGCCTGCTGTTTGGCGATTTCCACCGCCTGGCGGATTTCCTTCACCCCGGCCAGCACCGCCGACACCGTTTCGAAATGCGCCTCGGAGACTTCCGCGAGCAACCGCGCCAGGGTGGTCTTGCCCACTCCCGGCGGTCCCCAGAAAATCATCGAATGCAGGGCACCCTGCTCCAGGGCTTCGCGCAAGGGCTTGCCGCGAGCGAGCACGTGTTCCTGACCGACGTACTCGTCCAGGTTGGTCGCGCGCAGGCGGGCGGCCAGGGGCTGGGCGATGGGGGCGCTGCGAAACAGGTCCATGGCGTACGTTTAAAACCTCTAGTTAATCCTGAGATCGATGATTAACCCCTGTGGAGACATTGCGAAGGCGGTGTATCAGTCACCTTCAATGCTGAATGACACACCACCTTCGCGAGCAAGCCCGCTCCCACAAGGGGTTTTTGCGTTTTATTCCTGGATCACGTCCGCACCCTTGGGGATGTCGAACTTGAACTTGGAAGCCGGGATCGGCTCGTTGGCCTTCACCCCGGTGAACAGGATATTGGTGCGCTGGCCGACGCTGTCGATCAGCTGCATATCGTTGACCAGGCCATTGCGGAACGACAGGCGCAGGCTGTCGAACAGAGTGTCCTTGGTTTTCGGCTTCAAGGTGAAGTCGATCACGCCGCCGGCTTCCTTGGCGCTGATATCGAAGCTCTGGCTGATCTTCGACACGTCACCGGACAGCAGCAACGCCGGGGTCTGGGTCAGGCGCTGGTCGAGGTTCTTGATGGTGGCCTGTTCCAGGTCCGGGTCCCACAGGGTGACCTTCTTGCCGTCGGAGACCATGGTCTGCTCGGCGGGCGCATTGGTGTGCCAATAGAACAGGCCCGGGCGCTGCAGCGACATTTCGCCGGCGGTTTCCTGCAACTGGGTCCCCGAGCCATCGAGGGTCAGCTGGGAGAAACGCGCGGTCAGGGTCTGGGATTTTTCCAGCAATTGGGTCAGGCGTGCCACGTCCTTGTCATCGGCGTGGGCCGAGAGCGTGCTCAAAGCCAGTACCGGCAGCAACAGCATGCGGATCAGACGCATGGGAGTCCTCATAACATTCGTGGGAGTGCGGGCGGCGCCTCAGGACGCCGCCCCTTTTCAGTGTCGGGTCAGTCGCGTACCGGGCCGGGGGCCAGGACTTCACGCGAACCGTTGGTGTTCATGGACGTCACGACGCCGGCCATTTCCATGGCTTCGATCATGCGGGCGGCGCGGTTGTAGCCGATCTTCAGCTTGCGCTGCACCGCGGAAATGGACGCACGACGGCTTTCCAGGACGAACTGCACCGCTTCGTCATACAGCGCATCAGCTTCCGGATCATCGCCGTCGCCGCCACCGCTGCTGCCTTCAAAGCCGCTGCCCGCCTCTTCGACACCGTTGAGGATGTCGTCGTTGTATTCCGGCGCGCCACGCAGTTTCCAGGCCTCGACCACGCGATGGACCTCGTCGTCGGACACGAACGCGCCGTGAACCCGGATCGGCAGGCTGGTACCCGGCGGCATGTAGAGCATGTCACCGTGGCCGAGCAGTTGTTCAGCGCCGCCCTGGTCGATGATGGTCCGCGAGTCGATCTTGCTCGACACCTGGAACGCCATGCGGGTCGGGATGTTGGCCTTGATCAGGCCGGTGATCACGTCCACCGACGGACGCTGGGTCGCGAGGATCAGGTGGATACCCGCCGCCCGCGCCTTCTGGGCGATACGGGCGATCAGCTCTTCAACCTTCTTGCCGACGATCATCATCATGTCGGCGAATTCATCGACCACCACTACGATGGTCGGCAGCTTCTGCAGCAACGGCGCCTCGTCGTGGATGCTTTCGCGCTTGTAAAGCGGATCGCTCAATGGCTCGCCGGCATCCTGCGCTTCCTTGACCTTGGCGTTGAAGCCGGAGAGGTTGCGCACGCCCATCTTCGCCATCAGCTTGTAGCGTCGCTCCATCTCGGCGACGCTCCAGCGCAGGGCGTTGGCGGCGTCCTTCATGTCGGTCACCACCGGGCACAGCAGGTGCGGAATGCCTTCGTAGATCGACAGCTCGAGCATTTTCGGGTCGATCATGATCAGCTTGGCATCTTCCGGGCCGGACTTGAACAGGATCGACAGGATCATCGCGTTCACACCCACCGACTTACCGGAACCGGTGGTACCGGCCACCAGCAGGTGCGGCATCTTCGCGAGGTCAGTGATCACCGGCTTGCCGCCGATGTCATGGCCCAGGGCCAGGGTGACCGGGGACTTGAAGTTGTCGTACTCGGGGGTCGACAGCACTTCGGAGAAGCGCACGATCTGCCGGTCTTCGTTGGGAATCTCGATACCGACCGTGGTCTTGCCCGGAATCACTTCCACCACACGCACACTGGTCACGGCCAGGGACCGTGCCAGGTCCTTGGCGAGGTTGGCGATACGGCTGACCTTGACCCCTGCCGCCGGCTGGATCTCGTAACGGGTAATCACCGGACCCGGATGAATCGAGTCCACGGTGACTTCGACGCCGAATTCCTTGAGCTTGATTTCCAGCAGGTGGCCGACGGCCGCCAGGGATTCGGGCGAGTAATTGAGCTGTTTCTTTTCCGCCGGGTCGAGAATCGAGATCGGCGGCAAGGTGCCTTCCACGGCGCTGTCGACGAACAACGGCGCCTGTTTCTCTTTTTCCACGCGCTTGCTCGGCGCTGGCGGTTTGGGTGGCGCCGGGGCGATCACCGGCGGCACCTGCTTCTCGCGCTCGGACATGTGCTTGCTCAGGGCCTGCTCGCGTTCGATCAGGCGTTCCTTGACCTTGGCCTGCTCACGCTTGTCGGTGACGGTCGGCGCGACCACATCGTGCACGCGGTCATCGACTTCACGCAGTTGCGCAACCAGTTGCTTGCGCTCGACTCGGGCCGCCCACCAGCGATTGGCGGCGCCCTGGAACAGTTCGAACAGATCGAGGGTGATCTTGCCGGTGACGTCCATCACCTTGAACCATGACAGGTCGGTGAACACCGTGAGGCCGAACAGGAACAGGGCGATGAACAGCAGCGTGCTGCCCTGGATGTTCAGCGCGTTCTTCGCCAGGTCGCCAAGGCTCTCGCCCAGCGCCCCGCCAGCGCCGGCCGGCAGACCGGTGGCAGCATGGAAATGGATGTGCGCCAGCGCGGCACCGGATAGCACCAGGAACACCAGGCCGATCAGGCGCCAGGAGAACAGCCAGCCGCTCCACTCCCACGGCTCGTGGCGTTGACGGAAGATCTGGTAGGCCTTGATCGCCAGCAACAGCGGGAAGATATAGGCAAAGTAACCCAGCACCATGAACAGGATATCGGCGCTGTAGGAGCCCGCCGGGCCGCCGAAGTTCTGCACGTCATCGATCTTGCTGTTGTGGCTCCAGCCCGGATCGTCCTTGCCATAGGTCAGCAAGGCCATCATCAGGAACAGGCACAACGCTCCGATGGCGATCAATGCACCTTCCTTGAGGCGGTAGTGCAAGTGCTGGCGCCAGAGTGGAACAACTGTTTTGGGTGCTGCGGTGGATTTCTTCAAAACCTGCTTTTCCTGCGCCAACGGCGCGTCCATCTGTTAATGACTATGAAAAAACTGCCCAATCCAGGCAGGTAAAAAAGTTAACAGGCGTAACCGGGACTACTTTTAACACTGCGCATCGGTTTTCATAAACAGCAAATGCGCTGCCTATTTTGTTACAAACACTGTTACAGCGAGGCATTGTACGGGTTTGTACGGGCGATGCCATGCTGGCAACCCTTGGGTGTAGCATAGTCAACAGCACATGACGTGCGACTCAATTTGAGCACGCATTCTCTTTCGTGACAAAGGCTTATGAGGTGTTTTTATGAGCGAAGCGAAGCATTCCCGCCTGATCATCCTGGGTTCCGGTCCCGCGGGCTACAGCGCAGCCGTGTATGCCGCTCGCGCCAACCTCAAGCCCGTTGTCATTACCGGCATACAGGCAGGTGGCCAGCTCACCACCACCGTGGAAGTCGATAACTGGCCAGGCGATGTCGAAGGCCTGACCGGCCCGGTCCTGATGGAGCGCATGCAAAAACACGCCGAGCGCTTTGCCACCGAGATCGTTTACGACCACATCCATACCGCCAAGTTGCAACAGCGCCCCTTTGAACTCATCGGTGACAGCGGCACTTATACCTGTGACGCCCTGATCATTGCCACGGGTGCCTCGGCACAATATCTGGGGCTGCCCTCGGAAGAGACGTTCGCGGGCAAAGGGGTTTCTGCCTGCGCGACCTGCGACGGCTTCTTCTATCGCAAACAGGTGGTCGCGGTGGTGGGCGGTGGCAATACCGCCGTCGAAGAAGCGCTGTATCTGTCGAACATTGCCAGTGAAGTCCATCTGATTCACCGTCGCGACAAGTTGCGTTCGGAAAAGATTCTTCAGGACAAACTCTTCGAAAAAGCCGCCAAGGGCAATATCCGCCTGCACTGGAACCAGAACCTGGACGAGGTGCTGGGCGATTCCAGCGGCGTGACCGGCGCCCGCCTGCGCGACAGTCATACCGGTGCCATCACCGAACTGCCGCTGACCGGCGTGTTCATCGCCATCGGCCACAAGCCCAATACCGACCTGTTCGCCGGTCAACTGGAAATGCGCGATGGCTATCTGCTGGTCAAGGGTGGCAGCGAAGGCAACGCGACAGCCACCGCCATCGAAGGCGTGTTTGCCGCGGGCGACGTCGCTGATCACGTCTATCGCCAGGCCGTCACCTCCGCCGGCGCCGGCTGCATGGCCGCCCTGGACGCGGAAAAATACCGCGCCGACCTTCCCGTTGTTTGACCGCACACGTCACGGCGGGCCCTGCGCCCGCCCCGCCCGCCCCTTCTGCAAGCCCTGATGCCATGCTGACTTGGTTACAACGCAACACCCTGACGTTCCCGGCGCTGGAAAAGGCCATGCGTGATCCCAATGGATTGCTGGCCGCCGGTGGCGACCTGTCCGCCGACCGGTTGATCCAGGCTTACCGCCATGGCTGCTTCCCGTGGTTTTCCGAAGGCCAGCCGATTCTCTGGTGGTCGCCGGACCCTCGCACCGTGCTGTTTCCCGATGAACTGCATGTGTCCCGCAGCCTGAAAAAACTTCTGCGCCAACAACGCTACCAGGTGACCTTCGATCAGGATTTCGCCGCGGTCATCCGTGCCTGCGCCGCACCCCGGGAGTATGCGGACGGCACCTGGATCACCGATGCCATGCAGGACGCCTATATCGAGCTGCACAGGCGCGGCCATGCGCACTCAGTGGAAGTCTGGGACCAGGACGAACTGGTGGGCGGGCTGTACGGCCTGGCGATGGGCCAGCTGTTTTTCGGCGAATCCATGTTCAGCCTGGCCGACAACGCCTCCAAATTTGGCTTTGCCACACTGGTGCAACATCTGAAAGACTCGGGTTTTGTGCTCATCGACTGCCAGATGCCCACCGACCATTTGCACAGCCTGGGTGCCCGGGCGATTCCACGCCGCGAGTTTGCCGACTACCTGGCGCGGCATCTGGATCAACCCAATCATGCAACCTGGGTTTGCTGAGCGACTTTTGTCCGCGTGGCTTACACTTATTCAAAAGCTTATCCCGAGGGTTGATCATGACCGAGTTGGCGCGTTTGAAGTTTTATGCCACTCAACCCCACTCCTGCAGTTATCTGCCCGAGGAGCAGGCGACGACCCTGTTCCTCGACCCTAGCCAGCCCATGGATGTGCACGTCTATGCAGACCTGTCTGAAATGGGTTTTCGGCGCAGTGGCGACCATTTGTATCGCCCCCATTGCCAGAATTGCAATGCGTGCGTACCGGCGCGCATTCCAGTCGGGCAATTCACCCCCAATCGTCAGCAAAAACGCATTTTCAAACGCAACGCCGACTTGCAGGTGCGCCCCGCAAAGCCGGGCTTCAGCGAAGAGTATTTCGATCTTTACCAGCGCTACATCGAAGAACGCCATGCCGATGGCGACATGTACCCGCCCAGTCGCGATCAGTTTTCCACCTTCCTGGTGCGCGACCTGCCCTTTTCCCGGTTCTACGAATTCCGCCTCGAGGGCCGGTTGCTGGCCATTGCTGTCACCGACCTACTGCCGAACGGTCTGTCAGCGGTCTACACCTTCTATGAGCCCGCCGAAGAACGCCGCAGCCTGGGGCGCTACGCAATCCTCTGGCAAATCGCCGAAGCACGGCGGCTGGGGCTGAATGCGGTTTACCTGGGCTACTGGATCAAGAACTGCAAAAAAATGAGCTACAAGACCCAGTATCGCCCCATCGAACTGCTGATAAACCAGCGCTGGGTCGTCCTGAACTAGAGCAGGCCCTAAACCCCTTGGCTTGAACACCCTTTTTCGGGCACAATGCACGCCGCTTTTGCCTGGCGCAGTTGCACCGGGCCATTCATTGGACACCGAGGGCTTTACTGCATGTCGAAAGAAGACAGCTTCGAAATGGAAGGCACTGTCGTCGACACCCTGCCCAACACCATGTTTCGTGTGGAGTTGGAAAATGGGCACGTCGTAACCGCGCATATTTCCGGCAAGATGCGCAAGAACTACATTCGTATTCTTACCGGTGACAAGGTGCGCGTCGAGCTGACGCCCTATGACTTGAGCAAAGGGCGCATCACTTACCGCGCTCGCTAATCAGGTCAATACAAGACGCCCGGCTTATGCCGGGCGTTTTTGTTTGCCTGCGATTTGATGCAGCACACAAAACCAATGTGGAGCGGGCTTGCTCGCGAAAGCGGCGCATCAGTCAACATCGATGTGAATGTTAAGCCGCCTTCGCGAGCAAGCCCGCTCCCACAGGGGGTCGGTGTACACCTGACAGACAGCAAAAAGGCGCCAATCGGCGCCTTTTTGCTTTGTTGCGGTTTGACGTCAGGCCATTTCAGCCGTGGTTTCGAACTCGAAGGTCAGCTCGCCGTCCTTGATGTCGATGTGGACCACACCGCCATGTTCGGCCAGTTCGCCAAAGAGGATCTCCTCCGCCAGTGGACGCTTGATCTTGTCCTGGATCAGGCGCGCCATCGGGCGAGCGCCCATTGCCGAGTCGTAACCGCCAGCCGCCAACCAGCTGCGGGCTGCATCGGTGACTTCCAGCAATACACGCTTGTCTTCCAGCTGCGCCTGAAGTTCGGTAAGGAACTTGTCCACCACGCTCTTGATGACCTCATGGCTGAGGCGACCAAACTGGATGATGGTGTCCAGACGGTTGCGGAATTCCGGCGTGAAGCTCTTCTTGATCACTTCCATCGCATCGGACGAGTGGTCCTGATGGGTGAAACCGATCGAAGCACGGGCTGCGGTTTCGGCACCGGCGTTGGTCGTCATGATGACGATCACGTTACGGAAGTCGGCCTTGCGCCCGTTGTTATCGGTCAGCGTCCCGTGGTCCATCACCTGCAGCAGCAGGTTGAAGACTTCCGGGTGCGCCTTCTCGATTTCATCGAGCAACAGCACGCAGTGTGGCTGCTTGGTGATGGCTTCGGTCAGCAGACCGCCCTGATCGAACCCGACATAGCCTGGAGGTGCACCGATCAGACGCGATACGGTGTGGCGCTCCATGTACTCGGACATGTCGAAGCGAATCAGCTCGACCCCCAGCGCCTTGGCCAGCTGACGCGCCGCTTCGGTTTTACCGACACCGGTGGGACCGGCGAACAGGAACGAACCGACTGGCTTGTCAGGTGACTTGAGGCCGGCGCGGGATAGCTTGATCGCGGTCGCCAGCGAGTCGATCGCGGCATCCTGGCCAAACACCGTCAGCTTCAGGTCACGCTCAAGGTTACGCAGCAGCTCTTTATCGGAACTGGTGACGTGTTTTGGCGGAATACGCGCGATTTTCGCGACGATGTCCTCGACTTGAGGCACTTCGATGCGTTTGACGCGCATTTCGATCGGCTGCAGGCGTTGGTAGGCACCCGCCTCGTCGATCACATCGATCGCCTTGTCCGGCATGTGCCGGTCATTGATGTAGCGCGAGGCCAGTTCGGCAGCGGCGCGCAAGGCCTCATCACTGTATTCGATATTGTGATGGGACTCGAAACGCCCTTTCAGGCCGCGCAGGATACCGATGGTGTCTTCCACCGAAGGCTCCGACACATCGACCTTCTGGAAGCGACGTGCCAGGGCACGGTCCTTCTCGAAGATCCCGCGGAATTCCTGGAAGGTGGTCGAGCCGATGCAACGAATATCGCCGGACGACAGCAGCGGCTTGAGCAGGTTCGAGGCATCCATGACGCCACCGGACGCGGCACCGGCACCAATAATGGTGTGGATCTCGTCGATGAACAGGATCGCCTGCGGACGTTTTTTCAGCTCATTGAGCAGCGCCTTGAAGCGCTTCTCGAAATCGCCGCGGTATTTGGTCCCGGCCAGCAGGGCACCCAGGTCGAGGGAGTACACCACGCTGTTGGCCAGCAGGTCTGGCACCTGGTTGTCGACAATGCGCTTGGCCAGGCCTTCGGCAATCGCGGTTTTACCCACGCCCGCCTCGCCCACCAGCAGCGGATTGTTCTTGCGGCGACGGGCCAGGATCTGGGCGACGCGCTCGACTTCCAGCTCACGGCCTACCAATGGATCGATTCGACCCTGGCGCGCGAGTTCATTGAGGTTACTGGCATAAGCATCCAGAGGATTGCCTGAAGATGAAGACTCCCCGCCCTCGTCGTCCTGCATATCTTGCTCGCCCTCGGAGTGATCGCCGTGCCCTGGCACCTTGGAAATGCCGTGGGCGATGTAGTTGACGACATCGATACGGGCAACGCTCTGCTGTTTCAGCAGGAACACTGCCTGACTCTCTTGCTCACTGAAGATCGCGACCAGCACGTTGGCGCCAGTCACTTCGCGTTTGCCCGAGCTCTGTACGTGAAACACAGCACGTTGCAGGACACGCTGGAAGCCCAGGGTTGGCTGGGTCTCACGATCCTCGTCATGCACGGGGATCAGTGGCGTGGTGGAGTCGATGAACTCCTGCAGGTCATGCTTGAGTTTGTCGAGGTTCGCGCCGCACGCACGCAAAACGGTGGCGGCAGCCTCATTGTCCAATAGGGCCAGCAGCAGGTGTTCGACGGTCATGAATTCATGACGCTTCGAACGAGCCTCCTTGAAGGCAAGATTGAGGGTGACTTCGAGCTCGCGGTTTAACATAGCTTCACCTCATACCCAAGTGGTCGGCGATTAACCGTCCTTCTCGATTTCACAGAGTAGCGGATGCTGGCTTTCCCGGGCGTACTGGTTGACCTGCATGGCCTTTGTCTCGGCGATGTCGCGGGTAAACACTCCACATACTGCCCGCCCTTCTGTATGGACGGCCAGCATGACCTTGGTCGCCAGCTCGCGATTCAGGTTAAAAAACACCTCGAGCACTTCGACGACGAAATCCATCGGTGTGTAGTCATCATTGAACAAAACCACCTTGTACATCGGCGGCGCCTGTAAAGCAGGCTTGGCCTCCTGAACAGCAATGCCTGCGGAATCGTCGTCGTGTTCCTCCGGGCGATCTTTCTGGAGAGTCGGGCGATCCTGATTGAATGTTAGTCGAATCTGGCTGATTGCATGCATGGAAAGAAAGGTTCGTCAGTTGTGCAAATACAGTGGTGGGGGCGGTCTTGGGTGATTTCAACTCCGACTGCCTGGTCACCTTGACTATCGGCAAAACGGTGTTACAACCAATAGAGCCCACAGTGGGTAAAAAAGGTCCGCGGAGTCAACTTTTTTTCTAAGAAGTGACTGCGGATGTACTGGATGATACTCCAGTGATGGAGTCTGTTGCAGAGGGAGTTGGTATGTCAGGTGTCAAGGTCAGTGGCAAGGTGAAATGGTTCAACAACGCCAAGGGTTACGGTTTCATCAACGAGGATGGCAAGACAGAAGACCTGTTTGTCCACTACTCGGCCATTCAAATGGACGGTTATAGAACCCTGAAGGCCGGTCAACCCGTCGTCTTCGAGATCATCCAGGGGCCCAAGGGGCTGCACGCCGTCAACATTGGCAACCCTGTCGATAGCACAAATGCCGTGACCCCTGCTACGCAACAAACCGTTACCGTTTAACGCAGCAGCGTCATCCAGTCATAAAAAAACCGCCCGACTCAATCGCTTGAGCCGGGCGGTTTTCGCATTCCCGGATTTTCTTACATGTGCGAGATCAGCGCATCACCGAAGCCGGACGAGGAAACCAGCTTCGCGCCGTCCATCAGACGCTCAAAGTCATAGGTCACGGTCTTGGCGGAAATCGCGCCGTTGGTGCCCTTGATGATCAGGTCGGCCGCTTCGGTCCAGCCCATGTGGCGCAACATCATTTCAGCCGACAGGATCAACGACCCCGGGTTGACCTGGTCCTTGCCGGCGTATTTCGGCGCGGTACCGTGGGTGGCTTCGAACATGGCCACGGTGTCGGACAGGTTGGCGCCCGGTGCGATACCGATACCGCCCACTTCCGCCGCCAGGGCATCGGAGAGGTAGTCGCCGTTGAGGTTCAGGGTCGCGATCACATCGTATTCCGCCGGGCGCAGCAGGATCTGCTGGAGCATGGCGTCGGCGATGGCGTCCTTGACGACAACGTTCTTGCCGGTTTTCGGGTTCTTGAACTGCATCCAAGGACCGCCGTCGAGCAGGGTCGCGCCGAACTCTTCGGCCGCCACTTCATAGGCCCATTCCTTGAAGGCACCTTCGGTGAACTTCATGATGTTGCCTTTGTGCACGATGGTCAGCGAATCACGATCGTTGTCGACCACATATTGCAGGGCCTTGCGCGCCAGGCGCTTGGTGCCTTGCAGGGACACCGGCTTGACGCCGATACCGCAGTTTTCGTCGAAACGGATCTTGGTGACGCCCATTTCTTCTTTAAGGAACTTGATGACCTTGGTGGCTTCCGGGGTACCGGCCTTCCACTCGATGCCGGCATAGATGTCTTCGGAGTTCTCGCGAAAGATCGTCATGTCGACGTCGCCTGGCTTCTTGACCGGGCTTGGCACGCCTTCGAACCAGCGCACCGGGCGCAGGCAGACGTACAGGTCGAGTTGCTGGCGCAGGGCCACGTTGAGGGAACGGATACCGCCACCGACCGGCGTGGTCAGGGGGCCCTTGATGGAAACCACGTAATCCTTGACCGCGTCCAGGGTTTCCTGAGGCAGCCAGGTGTCCTGATCGTAGACCTGGGTCGCTTTTTCCCCGGCGTACACTTCCATCCAGGAAATCTTGCGCTCGCCGCCGTAAGCCTTTTTCACAGCAGCATCGACAACCTTGATCATGACCGGGCTGATGTCGACACCAATGCCGTCGCCTTCGATGAAAGGAATGATCGGGTTATTAGGAACATTGAGAGAATGGTCTGCATTGACGGTGATTTTGTCGCCGACGGCTGGAACCTGAATCTTCTTGTAACCCATGCTGAACTCCATTGATTGGATTGAACATCTGGCTTGGTTCGAGCGTAACCCAGTTAAATCGGCGCGCAAACCCTATGTTCTATCGATATGCCGCAAAGCCATACAACCTGCGCCCTACAAGCCTGAAATCAAAGGGAAAAGCGCCAAACTCAAGCACGACGAACGACCTTACGCCTTGCTCACCCCTGCGACCTTTAGACCAATGGACGACAAACGTTGTGTATGAACCATCGGCAGATTGCCAGCTACCTATGTATAATGCCGCCGCTGACTAAAGGGTCACGTCAGGTTGAACAGCTCTACGACGAGTGTTTCCACCCGATGAGACGGTCTGCTACCGCAGCCCGCCTACTTGACGCCCTACTTGATGCACCCAACATCACAGCAACGAAATCTCGATATTCGGCTCATGGATGACTTTGAACGAACGCGCTTACCCGGCGCCCCTCGAGTTTCTGCGCACGCTTTAGCAAAGAAGAGAGAGTTAATCCGAATATGCCCACCCGCTCGAAGATCATCTATACCTTCACCGACGAAGCTCCCGCCCTCGCCACCTATTCACTGTTGCCTATCGTAGAGGCGTTCACCGCCTCGGCTGATATCGCCGTTGAAACCCGCGATATCTCTCTTGCAGGGCGTATCCTGGCCAGCTTCCCCGAGCAATTGGGTGACAAAGCCGTAGCCGACCACCTCGCCGAACTGGGCGCCCTGGCCGTTACGCCTGAAGCCAATATCATCAAGCTGCCGAACATCAGCGCCTCGGTTCCGCAGCTGCAAGCCGCGATCAAGGAACTGCAGGCCCAGGGCTACGCCCTGCCGGACTATCCGGAAACCGTGAGCAGCGACGCCGACAAAGAAGCCAAGGCTCGTTACGACAAGGTCAAGGGCAGCGCCGTGAACCCGGTACTGCGCGAAGGCAACTCCGACCGTCGCGCGCCGCTGTCGGTGAAGAACTACGCGCGCAAGCACCCGCACAAAATGGGCGCCTGGGCTGCTGACTCCAAATCCCACGTTGCACACATGAGCAGCGGTGACTTCTACGGCAGCGAAAAAGCCGCCCTGATCGACGCTGCTGGCGCCGTGAAGATCGAACTGATCGCTCAAGACGGCACCACCACCGTCCTGAAAGAAAAGACCACCGTCCAGGTTGGCGAGATCCTCGACTGCGCCGTCATGAGCAAAAACGCTCTGCGTGCTTTCATCGCCGCTGAAATCGAAAGCGCCAAGGCCCAGGGCGTGCTGCTGTCGGTTCACCTGAAAGCGACCATGATGAAGGTCTCCGACCCGATCATGTTCGGCCAGATCGTTGCCGAGTTCTACAAGGACGCACTGGCCAAGCACGCTGACGTGCTGGCGCAGATCGGCTTCAACCTGAACAACGGCATCGGCGACCTGTACGCTCGCATCAAGGCCCTGCCGGCCGAGCAACAAGCGCAGATCGAAGCCGACATCCAGGCGGTCTACGCCGTTCGTCCATCCCTGGCGATGGTCAACTCCGACAAAGGCATCACCAACCTGCACGTGCCGAGCGACGTCATCGTCGACGCCTCGATGCCAGCCATGATCCGTGACTCCGGCAAGATGTGGGGCACCGATGGCCAGCTGCACGACACCAAGGCCGTGATCCCGGATCGCTGCTACGCCACCATCTACCAGTCGGTCATCGAAGACTGCAAGGCCAATGGCGCGTTCGATCCAACCACCATGGGCAGCGTGCCGAACGTTGGCCTGATGGCGAAAAAAGCCGAAGAGTACGGCTCCCACGACAAGACTTTCCAGATCAAGACCAACGGTGTAGTCCGCGTGACCGACACCAACGGCACCCTGCTACTGGAACAGTCGGTTGAAGCCGGCGACATCTTCCGCATGTGCCAGACCAAAGACGCGCCGATCCAGGATTGGGTCAAGCTGGCCGTCAACCGTGCTCGCGCCAGCAGCACGCCAGCGATCTTCTGGCTGGACCCGATGCGCGCCCACGACGGCGTGGTGATCGAGAAAGTCCAGGCTTACCTGAAGGATCACGACACTGCCGGCCTGGACATCCAGATCATGGCGCCAGTCGACGCGATGAAGTTCACCCTGCAGCGCACCCGCGAAGGCAAGGACACCATCTCGGTGACCGGCAACGTCCTGCGCGACTACCTGACCGACCTGTTCCCGATCATGGAACTGGGCACCAGCGCCAAGATGCTGTCGATCGTGCCGCTGATGAACGGCGGTGGCCTGTTCGAAACCGGCGCCGGCGGTTCGGCTCCGAAGCACGTACAGCAACTGCTGGAAGAAAACTTCCTGCGCTGGGATTCGCTGGGTGAATTCCTGGCCCTGGCCGCGTCCCTGGAACACCTGGGCGTGACCTACAACAACCCCAAGGCGCTGGTTCTGGCCAAGACCCTGGACCAGGCCACCGGCCAGTTCCTGGACAACAACAAGTCGCCATCGCGTAAAGTCGGCAACATCGACAACCGCGGCAGCCACTTCTACCTGGCGCTGTACTGGGCCCAGGCCCTGGCTGCCCAGACCGAAGACACTGCACTGCAAGCGCAGTTCGCGACCCTGGCCAAGACCCTGACCGAGAACGAGGCGACCATCGTTGCCGAGCTCAACGCCGTCCAGGGCAAGCCAGTGGACATCGGCGGTTACTACCACGCCGACGCCGAGCTGATCAGCAAGGCCATGCGTCCTAGCGCAACTTTCAACGCAGCGGTTGCAGCGTTGGTTTAAGGTTGTAAGGAAGCACCACAAACCCCGGCCATGTGCCGGGGTTTGTGTTTTCAGAATTCACACAATCCCCTGTAGGAGCTGGCTTGCCAGCGATGGCGGCCTACCATTCAACATTGAGGGCGGCTGATCCACCGCATTCGCTGGCAAGCCAGCTCCTATGTATGGACTCGCCCCCACTGTCTACCCGCTTTTAAAAAACCGTCGCCCCGTTGCATCTATGTATAAGGCCTATTCGTGGAAGCCGTCTTCGGCTTCTGGCCAAAATTGGAAAAGCTCGTGGTATGCCGATTACATTCAGGCCTCGAAGGCCAGTAGGAGCTTAGGCATCAATCCACGCCGGTCTTACCTGGGGTCAATTTTTTTCAGCAAAGGGTCGGACAGTTGGTACCTCGGTGGCAGAACTCTGTCGCTCAGTGGCTCATCGTTGCCTGCTGGCCATCTCCGGCGTGGCGACGATAAGTCTGGTCATTCTGTAGAAGCACCCAGACGATTCGCAGGTTGCGGTTGGCTAGCCTGATCGCAGCTTCCTTACGACCCAACCGGCTCATCCAGTGCAACAAGCTGGCGGTCATCGGGTTGCTGGGAATCAGGTCGTAGTTGTTGCAGCACCGCGTGGGCTCCTTGGATCATCAGGCTGCGTAAATAAGCATCACCTCGCTTGGTCATGTCCCCAGCCGGATCTTTTCCCCGCTGCTGTGCTGGTCAGGCACCATGCCAAAGTACGCGGCAAACTTGCGGGCATTGGGAAATCGCTCAGGCTTGGTTTCCTTGGCCACCAGGGCCGTGGCGGTGACTGGTCCGATGCCGCGCACAGTCATCAGTCGCTTCGCCGTCATGTCGGCGTTGGCGGCCACTTCCAGGCGTCCCGTCAGTACGCTGATGCGCTCGCCCAAATGGCGCCACTCGGCCAGCAGTTCGTCGATCAGTTCACGCAGCTTAGGGCCGGCACCGGCTGGGTAGCATCTTCCAGCACCCGCGGAATTTTCTGGCTGATCGCAACATCGCCTCTGCGCCAAGGCGACACCGTGCTCGAGCAGCAGGCCGCGCATCTGATTACTGACGGCCGTGCGCCGACGCACATAGCCCTGACGGGCGCGATGCAACGCCTGCATGGCCAGCGCCGCGACGCTTTTGACCGGTACTGCGCAGATTTTTTCATCGCGACCAGCCCGCAGAATCGCCAACGCATCGTTGCGATCATTTTTTGGCCCGCTGCGATGTTTGGCCACCAAACCGGCTGGAAGAATTCGCGCCGAATTACCTTGGTCTTGCAGTTGCCGGGCCCAGGCTTGAGCACCCGGACCGGTCTCCATCAAAACCACAACATGAGGCGGCAACTTTTGGAGAAACTCATAGAACGCCTCGCGCGACTTGATCCGTTGCTCGAAGCGCACCTGGCCGAGAACATCTTCACCGGCGACCTGAAAAACCTGCTTGGCCAGATCGACCGCCAAGGTTGTGCAGGCCGACAAATCGGTAGAAGACAGGGATTGATCAATCGAACTATGCTTTTTCATGGACTCGCCCTCGCTGTCGTTGGCTGTTTAGACTGCCACCGTGGCGCATTGACGCCTCGGCTGGGGCGAGTCCATCCAATTACAGGGGCAGCATTTCAACATTGAGGGCATTTTATGGAGTGGAAACCCCACATCACCGTCGCCACCATCGTCGAAGACAACGGCCGCTTCCTGATGGTCGAGGAGCTCAAGCACGGACGCGTGGTGCTCAACCAGCCCGCCGGCCACCTGGACCCGGACGAAACCCTGACCGAAGCCGCCGTGCGCGAAACCCTCGAGGAAACCGGCTGGGACGTCGAACCCACCGGCGTACTGGGCATTTATCTCTATACCGCCCCGAGCAACGGCGTGACCTACCAGCGGGTCTGCTTCATCGCCAAAGCACTGAAACACCACCCCGAGTATCAACTGGACGACGGCATCGTCGGCGCCAAGTGGTTGACCCGCGAGGAATTAATCGAGCAGCGCGACAACTGGCGCAGCGAGCTGATCATGCGTTGCATCGACGACTATCGGGCCGGTATTCGCTTTGGTCTCGAATTGATCCGTCCTTCTCTTTAGCCTTGCGGGCTTCGGCCTGTTAGAATCGCGTCCTTTTTCAAGACACTCATTGAATCCCTATGCGTGATCCAGCCCCTTCTGACACACAAAAGAAGCGCGTCATTGTCGGCATGTCCGGCGGCGTGGACTCTTCCGTTTCCGCCCTCCTGCTGATCGAGCAGGGCTATGAGGTGGAAGGCCTGTTCATGAAGAACTGGGAAGAAGACGACGGAACCGAATACTGCACCGCCATGGATGACCTGGCGGACGCCCAGGCCGTGTGCGACAAGATTGGCATCAAGCTGCACACCGCCAACTTCGCCGCCGAGTACTGGGACAACGTCTTCGAGCACTTCCTGGCCGAATACAAGGCCGGCCGTACGCCGAACCCGGACATCCTGTGCAACCGGGAGATCAAGTTCAAGGCGTTCCTCGACTACGCCATGATGCTCGGCGCCGACCTGATCGCCACTGGCCACTACGTGCGTCGCCGCGATATCGACGGCCGCACCGAGCTGCTCAAGGGCCTGGACCCGAACAAGGACCAGAGCTACTTCCTGCACGCCGTGGGTGGTGAGCAGATCGCCAAGACCCTGTTCCCGGTCGGCGAGCTGGAAAAACCGCAGGTGCGGGCGATTGCCGAGAAATACGAGTTGGCGACCGCGAAGAAAAAGGATTCCACCGGCATCTGCTTTATCGGTGAACGCCGCTTCAGCGATTTCCTCAAGCAATACCTGCCGGCGCAACCGGGCGAGATCAAGACCACCGAAGGCGAAATCATCGGCCGCCACCATGGCCTGATGTACCACACCATCGGCCAACGCCAGGGCCTGGGCATCGGCGGCCTGAAAGACGCCAGTGACGAGCCGTGGTACGTGCTGATCAAGGATCTTGCGCACAACGAACTGATCGTTGGCCAGGGTAACGATCACCCGTGGCTGTTCTCCCGCGCCCTGCTCGCCTCGGACATCTATTGGGTCAACCCGATCGACCTGAGCCAGCCGCGCCAGCTGACCGCCAAGGTTCGTTATCGCCAGAGCGACCAGCCCTGCACCCTGGAGAAGACCGCCACCGGCTACCGCGCGACCTTCGATGACCCGCAACGCGCGGTCACCCCGGGTCAGTCGGTGGTGTTCTACGACGGCGAGATTTGCCTCGGCGGCGGCGTCATTGAAGTGGCTGAACCCTGGACCAGCAAAGGCCAGGCTCAATGACCCCCACTCAGGAGCAACTGACGGCCCTCGGCGGTGTATTTCTCGCCGCGGTGCTGGTCGACAAGATTGCCAAGACCGGCCAGACCAACGAGGCCGGCCTGACCTGCATGCTCGGCAGCCTGCTGATCCGCGACCCCAAGGACACCCTGGAAGTCTACGGCGGCGACGACATCAACCTGCGCGAAGGCTATCGCGCATTGATCGGCGCCCTCGAACGCGATCCGAGCGCCCTGCAGCGTGAGCCGCTGCGTTATGCCCTGGCGATGCTTGGCCTGGAACGTCAATTGGCCAAGCGCAGCGACATGCTGGACGTGATCGGCAAACGCCTGCCGCAGATCCAGTCCCAGGTCGAGCACTTCGGCCCGGCCCACGAAAACGTGATCGCCGCCTGCGGCGCACTGTATCAGGACACCCTGAGC
Organism: Pseudomonas sp. PLMAX; assembly: GCF_046042685.1. NCBI lineage: Bacteria > Pseudomonadati > Pseudomonadota > Gammaproteobacteria > Pseudomonadales > Pseudomonadaceae > Pseudomonas > Pseudomonas sp. PLMAX. The sequence goes on from NZ_CP064949.1 coordinate 4,898,928, forward strand.
ACCCTGCGCCAACGCATCCAGGTGCACGGCGACATGCGCAACCTGCAGCAACCGAGCAACGCCTCGAAAATTCGTGCCCTGCTGCTGGCCGGCATTCGTTCGGCTCGCCTGTGGCGGCAATTGGGCGGTCATCGCTGGCAGCTGGTGATCAGCCGCCGCAAACTGCTCAAAGAGCTTTACCCATTGATGCGTAACGAATAACCCGCATCGACAGCACTGAACTCAGCAATACGCGTAATACGCCGGTCAGTTGGCGACGGACCGGCGGATTTTTTCATGTATGATACGCGCCCCATTTCGTTGCCCGACTGTCCGAGAACACCCCATGCAGCTTTCTTCGCTCACTGCGGTTTCCCCTGTTGACGGCCGCTACGCCGGCAAAACCCAGGCCCTGCGCCCAATTTTCAGCGAGTACGGCCTGATCCGTGCCCGCGTCCTGGTTGAAGTGCGCTGGCTCCAGCGCCTGGCCGCTCACCCTGCCATCAGCGAAGTGCCGGCGTTCTCCGCCGAAGCCAACGCTGTGCTGAACACCCTGGCGGAAAACTTCTCCCTGGAGCACGCCGAGCGTGTCAAAGAGATCGAGCGCACCACCAACCACGACGTAAAAGCCATCGAATACCTGCTCAAGGAGCAGGCGGCCAAGCTGCCGGAACTGGCCAAGGTCAGCGAATTCATCCACTTTGCCTGCACCAGCGAGGACATCAACAACCTGTCCCACGCCCTGATGCTGCGCGAAGGCCGTGATGATGTGATGCTGCCGCTTATGCGCCAGACCGCCAACGCCATCCGCGAACTGGCCATCCGTTTCGCCGACGTGCCGATGCTGTCGCGCACCCACGGTCAACCGGCTTCGCCGACCACCCTGGGCAAAGAGCTGGCGAACGTGGTTTACCGCCTGGAGCGCCAGATCGCTCAAGTCGCTGCCGTACCGCTGCTGGGCAAGATCAACGGCGCTGTGGGCAACTACAACGCGCACCTGTCGGCCTACCCTGAGATCGACTGGGAAGCCAACGCTCGCGCTTTCATCGAAGACGAGCTGGGCCTGGGTTTCAACCCGTACACCACGCAGATCGAACCGCACGACTACATCGCCGAGCTGTTCGACGCCATCGCGCGCTTCAACACCATCCTGATCGACTTCGACCGCGACATCTGGGGCTACATCTCCCTGGGTTACTTCAAGCAGCGCACCATCGCTGGCGAAATCGGCTCGTCGACCATGCCGCACAAGGTCAACCCGATCGACTTCGAAAACTCCGAAGGCAACCTGGGTATTGCCAACGCACTGTTCCAGCACCTGGCGAGCAAGCTGCCGATCTCCCGCTGGCAGCGCGACCTGACCGACTCCACCGTACTGCGCAACCTCGGTGTCGGCTTTGCCCACAGCGTGATCGCGTACGAAGCCAGCCTCAAAGGCATCAGCAAGCTGGAGCTCAACGAGCAGAAGATTGCCGCTGACCTGGACGCTTGCTGGGAAGTGCTGGCCGAGCCGATCCAGACCGTGATGCGTCGCTACAACATCGAAAACCCGTACGAAAAGCTGAAAGAATTGACCCGTGGCAAGGGCATCAGCCCTGAAGCACTGCAGACTTTCATCGACGGCCTGGACATGCCAGCCGCGGCCAAGGCCGAGCTGAAACTGCTCACCCCGGCCAACTACATTGGCAACGCTGTAGCGCAAGCCAAGCGCATCTGATCGACCGCTAGAACCGTTTAAGACGCCCGGCCGCGCCGGGCGTTTTTATTCCCGTATGAAAAGTGCTTTTTTTCAATAGGTTACACATGAATCCTGACATTCCTCTTCAACTTCTGGGCGGTATCACGGCACGCGAGTTCCTGCGCGACTACTGGCAGAAAAAACCGTTGCTGATCCGTCAGGCGATTCCCGATTTCGAAAGCCCGATCGACGCCGACGAACTGGCCGGCCTGGCGCTGGAAGAAGAAGTCGAATCGCGCCTGGTGATCGAGAACGGCGAGCGCCCTTGGGAATTGCGTCGCGGTCCGTTCGCCGAAGACGAATTCAGCAAACTTCCGGAACGCGAGTGGACCCTGCTGGTACAAGCCGTGGACCAGTTCGTGCCGGAAGTCAGCGAACTGCTGGAAAACTTCCGTTTTCTGCCGAGCTGGCGCATCGACGACGTGATGATCAGCTTCGCCGCCCCCGGTGGCAGCGTCGGTCCGCACTTCGACAACTACGACGTGTTCCTGCTGCAAGGCCACGGCAAGCGCAACTGGAAAATCGGCCAGATGTGCGACTCCGAAAGCCCGCTGCTGCAACACGCGGACCTGCGCATCCTCGCCGAATTCGAAGCCACCGATGAGTGGGTCCTGGAACCGGGCGACATGCTCTACCTGCCGCCGCGCCTGGCCCATTGCGGCGTGGCCATCGATGACTGCCTGACCTACTCGGTCGGTTTCCGTGCACCGAGCGCCGCTGAAGTGCTGACCCACTTCACCGACTTCCTCAGCCAGTTCCTGCCGGACGAAGAGCGCTACACCGACGCCGACGCCCAGCCGGTGGCGGATCCGCATCAGATCCAGCACGACGCCCTCGATCGCCTCAAAGGCCTGCTGGCCGAGCACATGAGCGACGAGCGCCTGCTGCTGACCTGGTTCGGCCAGTTCATGACCGAGCCGCGTTACCCGGAACTGGTGGTCGGCCCGGAAGACCTCGAAGAAGACGACGTCCTCGGCGCGCTGGAACAAGGCGCGGTGCTGATCCGCAACCCGAGTGCACGCCTGGCCTGGTCGGAAGTCGATGACGACCTGCTGCTGTTCGCCAGCGGCCAGAGCCGTTATCTGCCGGGCAAACTGCGCGAGCTGCTGAAGATGATCTGCGCCGCCGACGCCCTGCACGTCGACAACCTGGGTGACTGGCTGGCCGACGAAGACGGCCGCGGCCTGCTGTGCGAACTGGTCAAGCAAGGTAGCCTGGGGTTCGCCGATGAATAAGATTCACGTACGTGTCGCAGACTGGCAGAAAGACAACGCCGAGATCCGGCGCATTCGTGAAGCGGTGTTCGTCGCCGAGCAATCCGTTCCGCCCGAGCTGGAATGGGATGCCGATGATGTGACGGCCGTGCATTTCCTCGCCCTCGAAGGCGACTTTCCCGTGGGCACCGCCCGCCTGCTGCCCGACGGTCACGTCGGCCGGGTGTCGGTCCTCAAGGACTGGCGCGGTCTGAAAGTCGGCGATGCACTGATGCACGCGGTGATCGGCGAAGCCGAAGAGCGCGGGCTGAAGCAGCAGATGCTCAGTGCCCAGGTGCAAGCCACGGCGTTCTATGAGCGCCTGGGCTTCCACATGGTCAGCGAGGAGTTCCTGGAAGCAGGGATTCCGCATGTGGACATGGTTCGCCATTCGGCCTGATAGCGAGTCGCGGCCTTCGCGAGCAAGCCCGCTGCCACAATTGGAATGCATTCCCCTGTGGGAGCAGGCTTGCTCGCGAAGAGGCCAGTAGGCACGCCACAAAACGCCCCGACATCACGCGATGCCGGGGCGTTTTGCTGTCTAGCATTAAACTTGCCCCCTCCCAGGCCGACACACTGCTATCACCCAAACCTGTAGGAGCGAGCTTGCTCGCGATGTAGGTGAACGATGACGCGTGCTGCCTGAAGCAACGTGTCGCGATCAAGTTTTTCGCGAGCAAGCTCGCTCCTACAGACATCCCAGGCCGACAAACTGGCAATATCAACATTTTGAAGCTGGCGGAGATAACGGATATGTCCCTACGCACCCTGCTCACCACACTGCTGGTGACCTGCAGTTTTTCGCTCATGGCCGCCACCGAAATCGTGCCACTGAACTACCACACCAGCGCCGACATGTTGCCGGTGGCACAGGATTTCATCGGCAAGGAAGGCCAGGTCAGCGCCTACGGCAATCAGCTGATCGTCAATGCCGATCAGCGCAAGATCGACGAACTTAAGGCCTTGATCGGTCAACTCGACACCGCGCCCAAACGCCTGTTGATCACCGTCGACACCAACGAAAACAACTCCCAAGGGAATCAGGGTTATTCGGTCAACGGCGCCAAACCGGGCCAGACCCGCATCATCAGCCACAGCACCGACAGCCGGGACGGTGGCATCCAGCAGGTCCAGGCCACCGACGGCATGCCAGCGCTGATCCAGGTGGGCCAAAGCGTACCGCTGACGAGCAGCCAGACCGACTCCTACGGCGACCTGCGCAGCCAGACCGAATACCGCAACGTCACCCAGGGCTTCTACGTCACCGCCAACGTCACCGGCGAGATCGTTCACCTGTCGATGAGCACAAACCGTGACCGAATGAGCCAGGAACGTCCCGATGTAGTGAACGTGCAAAGCACCGACACAACCGTCACCGGCCGCCTGGGCGAGTGGATCCTGCTGGCCGGGGTCAACGGTCAGACCCAGGCCGACAAACAGGGCGGAAGCCGCAGCTACTCGACCCAGAGCCGCAACGACATGACCTTGCGGGTGAAAGTCGATACTTTGGACTAAAGCCCCGAAAACTGACTGAGGAGTCGTATTAGACCAAAGATGTAGTGCCTGAAAAAAAGCACTACAAAACGTTTGACGAGCCTAAAAAGCAAAGGCATGATGGCCTCGCTCCCGCTAATCAGGGGCCCTGGCAAGGGCCTTCGAGGCGATGTTCGCATCTACCCCGCGAACCGCTTCGTGTCTGTACCGCCCACAAGGTGTGTTTGACGAGGTTGCCGACTGGAACGAAGTTGTCCCGAGGGACGGAAGCGTATTTAGGTAAACCCGGCATCACACTGAAGTTCGCACCAAGGCCCACGACGCCCGAATGCGCCCGCCAGTTCGCCCTTACCTGCTCACTTCCCCTCGAGCCCATCGTTCATCCCGTCGCCATCCCCGCCGAACCCGACTTGACCACCTAAGCTTCTGGTCAGCGAGCGCAGGAATTTTCCACCGCAGAACAACTTTTCATAAAGACGCGACGAGGTTTATCTCCCATGGCACTGACACGCGAACAGCAAATTGCAGCCCTCGAAAAAGACTGGGCTGAGAACCCGCGCTGGAAAGGCGTGACACGCACTTACTCCGCTGCTGACGTCGTCCGCCTGCGTGGCTCGGTTCAACCTGAGCACACCTTTGCAAAAATGGGCGCCGAGAAGCTGTGGAACCTGGTTACCCAGGGTGCCAAGCCAGCCTTCCGTCCTGAGAAAGATTTCGTCAACTGCATGGGCGCCCTGACCGGCGGCCAGGCTGTACAACAAGTCAAAGCCGGTATCCAGGCAATCTACCTGTCGGGCTGGCAAGTGGCTGCGGACAACAACTCCGCCGAATCGATGTACCCGGACCAGTCGCTGTACCCGGTTGACTCGGTACCGACCGTGGTCAAGCGCATCAACAACTCGTTCCGTCGCGCCGACCAGATCCAGTGGAAAGCCGGCAAGAACCCGGGCGACGACGGCTACATCGACTACTTCGCGCCAATCGTGGCTGACGCCGAAGCCGGTTTCGGCGGCGTACTGAACGCCTACGAGCTGATGAAGAGCATGATCGAAGCAGGCGCGGCCGGCGTTCACTTCGAAGACCAACTGGCTTCCGTGAAGAAATGCGGCCACATGGGCGGCAAGGTACTGGTTCCTACCCAGGAAGCCGTACAGAAGCTGACCGCTGCCCGTCTGGCAGCCGACGTTGCCGGTACCCCGACCATCATCCTGGCTCGTACCGACGCCAACGCCGCTGACCTGCTGACCTCCGACTGCGACCCGTACGACCAGCCATTCGTGACTGGCGAACGTACCCAGGAAGGTTTCTACAAGGTGCGCGCCGGCCTGGATCAAGCCATCGCCCGCGGCCTGGCCTACGCTCCGTACGCCGACCTGATCTGGTGCGAAACTGCCAAGCCGGACCTGGACGAGGCTCGTCGCTTCGCTGAAGCGATCAAGAAGGAATACCCGGACCAACTGCTGTCGTACAACTGCTCGCCTTCCTTCAACTGGAAGAAAAACCTGGACGACGCGACCATCGCCAAGTTCCAGCGCGAACTGTCCGCCATGGGCTACAAGCACCAGTTCATCACCCTGGCCGGCATTCACAACATGTGGCACAGCATGTTCAACCTGGCGCACGACTACGCCCGCAACGACATGACTGCCTACGTGAAGCTGCAAGAGCAAGAGTTCGCTGATGCTGCCAAGGGTTACACCTTCGTGGCTCACCAGCAGGAAGTGGGCACCGGCTACTTCGACGACATGACCACCGTGATCCAGGGTGGCTCGTCTTCGGTAACCGCGCTGACCGGTTCGACCGAAGAAGAACAGTTCCACTGATCTGCTTCACTTGAGACATCAGCCGCCGCGGGCCTTATAGAAAGCTAACCGCAGCGCTGCACACCTGACGCCCCGACTGGTTCGGGGCGTTTTTTTGCCCGCAATTCCCCCATACACCACAAAACCCTGTAGGAGCTGCGGACGAGTGAAACGAGGCTGCGATCTTTTGATTTTTTAGAAGCAACATCAAAGATCGCAGCCTCGTTTCACTCGTCAGCTCCTACAGTAATGCCGAAATAAGACAACTTCCCCACCCTAAACCCACTAAACAGTTTAAAAACCAGCACAAACAATATTGATTATCATTTAGCGAAAACTATGTTCGTTACATTCCTTACAAAACATAATTCCCGAAATGCCGGCTAATGCCCGCAACGCAAGGGCTACGGCGCTTTTGCCGCGCGCTATGTCCTTATTCCTATAAATAATTTCGCTATAGGAATTTTACTTGCTGGGTGTTTAGCCATAAAATCAGCGGGATTGATTGCTGCGACATATCGTCACTGCTTTGTTACTTTTTCAAGCTCAGAGACCTTTGCTCTCTGTTAAGGATTACCAGCATGCCCGAAGCGACAGGACTCATGGCCCACAACTGGGGCTTTGCCATTTTCCTTCTAGGCGTCGGCGGCCTCTGCGCCTTCATGCTCGGTGTCTCCAGCCTACTCGGGTCAAAAGCCTGGGGCCGCAGCAAAAACGAACCGTTCGAGTCCGGCATGCTACCTACAGGTGGCGCCCGCTTGCGGCTCTCAGCCAAATTCTATCTGGTCGCGATGCTGTTCGTGATCTTCGATATCGAAGCCCTCTTTCTCTTTGCATGGTCTGTGTCCGTCCGCGAAAGCGGCTGGACCGGATTCGTCGAAGCTCTCGTTTTCATAGCAATTCTGTTGGCAGGTCTTGTCTACCTATTCCGAGTGGGCGCCCTTGACTGGGCTCCGGAAGCTCGGCGCAAGCGGCAAGCGAAGCTGAAACAATGAGGCTTTGGCAATGCAATACAATCTCACCAGGATCGACCCCGATGCTCCTAACGAGCAGTATCCGATTGGCCAGCGGGAAACCGTTTCCGATCCGTTAGAAGATCAAGTCCACAAAAACATCTTCATGGGCAAGCTCGAAGACGTGCTTAACGGCACGATCAACTGGGGGCGCAAGAACTCCCTGTGGCCGTACAACTTCGGTCTTTCGTGCTGCTACGTGGAAATGACCACCGCCTTCACGGCGCCCCACGACATCGCGCGCTTTGGCGCCGAGGTTATCCGGGCATCGCCGCGCCAGGCGGATTTCATGGTTATCGCCGGTACCTGCTTCATCAAGATGGCGCCGATCATCCAGCGTCTCTACGAGCAAATGCTCGAACCTAAATGGGTCATCTCCATGGGTTCGTGCGCCAACTCCGGTGGCATGTACGACATCTACTCCGTCGTTCAAGGGGTGGACAAGTTCCTGCCCGTGGACGTCTACGTGCCTGGCTGCCCGCCCCGTCCTGAAGCTTTCCTGCAAGGTTTGATGCTGTTGCAGGAGTCGATTGGACAGGAGCGTCGTCCGCTTTCCTGGGTCGTTGGTGATCAAGGCGTCTACCGCGCCGAGATGCCTTCGGAGAAGGAAAAGCGCCGCGAACAGCGAATCGCAGTCACCAACCTGCGCAGCCCCGACGAAGTCTGATCCAGATCTGCTTCTTTAATAGAACGAGACACTGGCTTCATTCTTTACGTTGACCGAAAGCGATAAAATAACCATGACTACAGGCAGTGCTCTGTACATCCCGCCTTACAAGGCAGACGACCAGGATGTGGTCGTCGAACTGAACAACCGTTTTGGCCCGGAGGCGTTCACCGCCCAGCCTACCCGCACCGGCATGCCGGTGCTTTGGGTTGCCCGTGCCAAACTCGTCGAAGTCCTGACCTTCCTGCGCAACCTGCCCAAGCCGTACGTCATGCTCTATGACCTGCACGGCGTGGACGAGCGTCTGCGTACCAAGCGTCAAGGGCTGCCGAACGGCGTCGACTTCTCCGTGTTCTACCACTTGATGTCGATCGAGCGTAATAGTGACGTAATGATCAAGGTCGCCTTGTCCGAGAGCGACCTCAGCCTGCCGACCGTCACCAGCATCTGGCCGAACGCCAACTGGTACGAGCGCGAAGTCTGGGACATGTACGGCATCGACTTCAAAGGTCATCCGCACCTGTCGCGCATCATGATGCCGCCGACCTGGGAAGGTCACCCGCTGCGCAAGGACTTCCCGGCCCGTGCCACCGAGTTCGACCCGTTCACCCTGAACCTGGCCAAGCAGCAGCTCGAGGAAGAGTCCGCGCGCTTCAAGCCGGAAGACTGGGGCATGAAACGTTCCGGCCCGAACGAGGACTACATGTTCCTCAACCTCGGCCCGAACCACCCTTCGGCGCACGGTGCATTCCGCATCATCCTGCAGCTGGACGGTGAAGAGATCGTCGACTGCGTTCCGGACATCGGTTACCACCACCGTGGTGCCGAGAAGATGGCCGAGCGTCAGTCCTGGCACAGCTTCATTCCGTACACCGACCGTATCGACTACCTCGGCGGCGTGATGAACAACCTGCCGTACGTGCTCTCGGTCGAGAAGCTGGCCGGCATCAAGGTGCCCGAGAAAGTCGACGTCATCCGCATCATGATGGCCGAGTTCTTCCGGATCACCAGCCACCTGCTGTTCCTGGGTACCTACATCCAGGACGTCGGCGCCATGACCCCGGTGTTCTTCACCTTCACCGACCGCCAGAAAGCGTACACCGTGATCGAAGCCATCACCGGTTTCCGCCTGCACCCGGCCTGGTACCGCATCGGTGGCGTCGCCCACGACCTGCCGCGCGGCTGGGAAAAACTGGTCAAGGATTTCGTCGAGTGGATGCCCAAGCGCCTGGACGAATACCAGAAAGCCGCACTGGACAACAGCATCCTGCGCGGCCGGACCATCGGCGTCGCCGACTACAACACCAAGCAAGCCCTGGAATGGGGCGTCACCGGTGCCGGCCTGCGTGCCACCGGTTGCGACTTCGACCTGCGTAAGGCGCGTCCGTACTCGGGCTACGAGAACTTCGAGTTCGAAGTGCCGCTGGCCGCCAATGGCGATGCCTACGACCGTTGCATCGTGCGCGTCGAAGAGATGCGCCAGAGCATCCGGATCATCGACCAGTGCATGCGTAACATGCCGGAAGGCCCGTACAAGGCGGATCACCCGCTGACCACGCCGCCACCGAAAGAGCGCACGCTGCAGCACATCGAAACCTTGATCACGCACTTCCTGCAGGTTTCGTGGGGCCCGGTCATGCCGGCCAACGAATCCTTCCAGATGATCGAAGCGACCAAGGGCATCAACAGTTATTACCTGACGAGCGATGGCGGCACCATGAGCTACCGCACCCGGATTCGTACCCCAAGCTTCCCGCACCTGCAGCAGATCCCTTCGGTGATCAAAGGCAGCATGGTCGCGGACTTGATCGCGTACCTGGGTAGTATCGATTTCGTTATGGCCGACGTGGACCGCTAAGCATGAACAGCACGCTTATCCAGACAGACCGTTTCACCTTGAGTGAAACCGAGCGCTCGGCCATCGAGCACGAGCTGCATCACTACGAAGACCCGCGCGCGGCGTCGATCGAAGCCTTGAAGATCGTCCAGAAGGAACGTGGCTGGGTGCCGGACGGCGCCCTGTACGCCATCGGCGAGATCCTCGGCATCCCGGCCAGCGACGTAGAAGGCGTGGCGACGTTCTATAGCCAGATCTTCCGTCAGCCGGTTGGCCGCCACATCATTCGCGTCTGCGACAGCATGGTCTGCTACATCGGCGGCCACGAGTCGGTGGTCAGCGAAATCCAGAGCAAACTCGGCATCGGCCTGGGTCAGACCACCACCGATGGTCGTTTCACCCTGCTGCCGGTCTGCTGCCTCGGCAACTGCGACAAGGCGCCGGCGTTGATGATCGACGACGACACTTTCGGGGATGTGCAGCCAGCAGGCGTTGCCAAATTGCTCGAGGGCTACGTATGACCCTGACTTCCTTCGGTCCAGCCAACCGCATCAAGCGTTCGGCCGAGACTCACCCGCTCACCTGGCGTCTGCGTGACGACGGCGAAGCCGTCTGGCTCGACGAGTACCAGGCCAAGAACGGTTACGCCGCTGCGCGCAAGGCCTTCGCCGACATGGCCCAGGACGACATCGTCCAGACCGTGAAAGACGCAGGCCTCAAGGGCCGCGGCGGTGCAGGCTTCCCCACGGGCGTGAAGTGGGGCCTGATGCCCAAGGACGAATCCATCAACATCCGCTACCTGCTGTGCAACGCGGATGAAATGGAGCCGAACACCTGGAAAGACCGCATGCTGATGGAGCAACTGCCCCATCTGCTGATCGAAGGCATGCTGATCAGTGCCCGCGCGCTGAAAACCTACCGTGGCTACATCTTCCTGCGTGGCGAGTACACCACCGCCGCCAAGCACCTCAACCGTGCCGTGGAAGAAGCCAAGGCTGCAGGCCTGTTGGGCAAGAACATCCTGGGTTCGGGTTTTGATTTCGAGCTGTTCGTCCACACCGGTGCCGGGCGTTACATCTGCGGTGAAGAAACCGCACTGATCAACTCCCTCGAAGGCCGTCGCGCCAACCCGCGCTCCAAGCCGCCCTTCCCTGCCGCCGTTGGCGTGTGGGGCAAGCCGACCTGCGTGAACAACGTCGAGACCCTGTGCAACGTGCCGGCGATCATTGCCGACGGCGTGGACTGGTACAAATCCCTGGCCCGCGAAGGCAGCGAAGACATGGGCACCAAGCTCATGGGCTTCTCCGGCAAGGTCAAGAACCCGGGCCTGTGGGAACTGCCATTCGGCGTCACCGGTCGCGAGTTGTTCGAAGACTACGCCGGCGGCATGCGCGACGGCTTCAAGCTCAAGGCCTGGCAGCCAGGCGGCGCCGGTACCGGCTTCCTGTTGCCGGAACACCTGGACGCACAAATGTACGCCGGCGGCATCGCCAAGGTGGGCACCCGTATGGGTACCGGCCTGGCCATGGCGGTGGACGACAGCGTCAACATGGTATCCCTGCTGCGCAACATGGAGCAGTTCTTCGCCCGCGAATCCTGTGGTTTCTGCACCCCGTGCCGCGATGGCCTGCCATGGAGCGTCAAGCTCCTGATGGCCATCGAGAACGGTGAAGGCCAGCCAGGCGACATCGAGACCCTGCTGGGTCTGGTCGGCTTCCTCGGCCCAGGCAAGACCTTCTGTGCTCACGCACCGGGCGCCGTGGAGCCATTGGGCAGCGCAATCAAATACTTCCGCCATGAGTTCGAAGCCGGTATCGCGCCTGTCAGCGCCGCCGTCCCGCCTCTGGCAAGGCCGATCGTAGTCGGCGCGTAAACGCTTAAAAAAGGCGAAGGGTCCGTGCCCTTCGCTTTTCGTGCGATGACGCCTTTACCGGCTGTGTTGATTCGCGCGGATAACAAGATTCCATTAGCCACGCCCGCTGACACCGGGCCAACGAAGAACTTTGAACCATGGCCACTATCCACGTAGACGGCAAAGCGCTCGAAGTCGATGGGGCAGACAACCTGTTACAGGCATGTCTGTCTCTGGGCCTCGATATTCCGTATTTCTGCTGGCACCCTGCCCTTGGCAGCGTTGGCGCTTGCCGCCAGTGCGCGGTCAAGCAGTACACCGACGAGAACGACACCCGTGGTCGTATCGTCATGTCCTGCATGACCCCTGCCACCGACAACACCTGGATCTCCATCGAAGATGAAGAATCCAAGGCCTTCCGCGCCAGTGTTGTCGAATGGCTGATGACCAACCACCCTCACGACTGCCCGGTCTGTGAAGAAGGCGGTCACTGCCACCTGCAAGACATGACGGTAATGACCGGCCACAACGAGCGCCGTTACCGCTTCACCAAGCGTACCCACCAGAACCAGCAACTGGGCCCGTTCATTTCCCACGAGATGAACCGCTGCATCGCCTGCTACCGCTGCGTGCGCTTCTATAAGGACTACGCCGGCGGCACCGACCTCGGTGTATTCGGCGCCCACGACAACGTGTACTTCGGTCGCGTTGAAGACGGCACCCTGGAAAGCGAGTTCTCCGGCAACCTCACCGAGGTCTGCCCGACCGGTGTGTTCACCGACAAGACTCACTCCGAGCGCTACAACCGTAAGTGGGACATGCAGTTCTCGCCGAGCATCTGCCATGGCTGCTCCAGCGGTTGCAACATCTCCCCGGGCGAGCGTTACGGCGAACTGCGTCGTATCGAAAACCGTTTCAACGGTTCGGTAAACCAGTACTTCCTGTGCGACCGTGGCCGTTTCGGCTATGGCTACGTCAACCGCGAAGACCGTCCGCGTCAGCCGCTGCTGGCCAATGGTGCCAAGCTGAGCCTGGACGAAGCACTGGATAAAGCCGCCGACCTGCTGCGCGGTCGCAACATCGTCGGTATCGGTTCGCCACGCGCCAGCCTCGAAAGCAACTACGCGTTGCGCGAACTGGTCGGTGCCGAGCACTTCTACTCGGGTATCGAAGCTGCCGAGCTGGACCGCATCCGTCTGGTCCTGCAAGTGCTCAAAGACAGCCCGTTGCCAGTACCGAACATGCGCGACATCGAAGACCACGACGCCATCTTCGTCCTCGGCGAAGACCTGACCCAGACCGCTGCGCGCATGGCCCTGTCCCTGCGTCAATCGGTCAAGGGCAAGGCCGAAGACATGGCCGACGCCATGCGCGTCCAGCCTTGGCTCGACGCCGCGGTGAAGAACATCGGCCAGCACGCGCTGAACCCGCTGTTCATCGCCAGCCTGGCTGAAACCAAGCTCGACGACATCGCTGAAGAGTGCGTACACGCCGCTCCAGACGACCTGGCCCGCATCGGTTTCGCCGTGGCTCACGCCCTCGACGCCAGCGCGCCTGCCGTTGAAGGCCTGGACGCTGAAGCCCTCGAACTGGCCAAGCGCATTGCCGACGCCCTGCTCGCCGCCAAGCGCCCACTGATCATCGCCGGTACTTCCCTGGGCTCCAAAGCCCTGATCGAAGCCGCCGCGAACATCGCCAAAGCCCTGAAGCTGCGCGAGAAGAACGGTTCCATCAGCCTGATCGTGCCAGAAGCCAACAGCCTCGGCCTGGCCATGCTCGGTGGCGAGTCGGTCGACGCTGCGCTGCAAGCAGTCATCGACGGTAAAGCCGACGCCATCGTCGTGCTGGAAAACGATCTGTACACCCGTACCGACAAGGCCAAGGTCGATGCTGCCCTGAGCGCGACCAAAGTGCTGATCGTCGCCGACCACCAGAAGACCGCCACCAGCGATCGCGCGCAACTGGTCCTGCCAGCCGCCAGCTTCGCTGAAGGCGACGGTACCCTGGTCAGCCAGGAAGGCCGCGCCCAGCGTTTCTTCCAGGTTTTCGATCCGAAGTACATGGATGCGAGCATCCTGGTCCACGAAGGCTGGCGCTGGCTGCATGCCCTGCGCGCGACCCTGCTGAACCAGCCGATCGACTGGACCCAACTGGACCACGTCACCGCTGCCGTCGCTTCCAGCACCTCGATCCTGAACCGCATCGTCGATGCCGCACCGTCCGCCGCGTTCCGCATCAAGGGCATGAAACTGGCCCGTGAACCGCTGCGCTACTCCGGTCGTACCGCCATGCGCGCCGACATCAGCGTGCACGAACCGCGTACCCCGCAGGACAAGGACACCGCGTTCGCCTTCTCCATGGAAGGTTACTCGGGTTCCGCCGAACCGCGTCAGCAAGTGCCCTTCGCCTGGTCTCCGGGCTGGAACTCGCCGCAGGCCTGGAACAAGTTCCAGGACGAAGTCGGTGGTCACATCCGTGCTGGCGACCCGGGCACCCGCCTGATCGAAAGCACCGGCGACTCGTTGAACTGGTTCGCCAGTGTTCCGCGCGCGTTCAACCCGGCACCGGGTACCTGGCAGGTCGTGCCGTTCTTCCACCTGTTCGGCAGCGAAGAGAACTCTTCGAAAGCCGCGCCGGTCCAGGAACGCATCCCGGCTGCCTATGTTGCCCTGGCCAAGTCCGAAGCCGATCGCCTGGGTGTCAACGACGGTGCCCTGCTCAGCTTGAACGTGGCTGGCCAGACCCTGCGTCTGCCGCTGCGCATCAACGAAGAACTGGGCGCCGGTCTGGTGGCATTGCCTGCGGGCATCGCCGGCATTCCGCCAGCCATCTTTGGCAAATCCGTTGACGGTCTGCAGGAGGCAGCTCAATGACCTGGTTCACTCCTGAGGTGATCGACATCATCCTCGCGGTCCTCAAGGCCGTGGTGATCCTGCTCGCCGTGGTGGTCTGCGGCGCCCTGCTCAGCTGGGTCGAGCGTCGTCTGCTCGCCCTCTGGCAGGACCGTTACGGTCCGAACCGTGTGGGTCCGTTCGGCGCGTTCCAGATCGCCGCCGACATGATCAAGATGTTCTTCAAGGAAGACTGGACGCCTCCGTTCGCCGACAAGATGATCTTCACCCTGGCACCGGTAGTCGCCATGAGCGCCCTGCTGATTGCCTTCGCGATCATCCCGATCACCCCGACCTGGGGCGTGGCGGACCTGAACATCGGCATCCTGTTCTTCTTCGCCATGGCCGGTTTGTCGGTCTACGCGGTGTTGTTCGCCGGTTGGTCGAGCAACAACAAGTTCGCCCTGCTGGGCAGCTTGCGTGCCTCGGCGCAGACCGTGTCGTACGAAGTGTTCATGGGCCTGTCGCTGATGGGCATCGTGATCCAGGTCGGCTCGTTCAACATGCGCGACATCGTCGACTACCAGGCGCAGAACCTGTGGTTCATCATTCCGCAGATCTTCGGTTTCCTGACCTTCTTCATCGCTGGCGTGGCCGTGACTCACCGTCACCCGTTCGACCAGCCGGAAGCGGAACAGGAACTGGCCGACGGTTACCACATTGAATACGCCGGCATGAAATGGGGCATGTTCTTCGTCGGCGAGTACATCGGCATCGTGCTGATCTCGGCGCTGCTGGTGACCTTGTTCTTCGGTGGCTGGCACGGTCCGTTCGGCATCCTGCCGCAGATCCCGTTCATCTGGTTCGCACTGAAAACCGCGTTCTTCATCATGATCTTCATCCTGCTGCGCGCTTCGATTCCGCGCCCACGGTATGACCAAGTGATGGATTTCAGCTGGAAGTTCTGCTTGCCGCTGACCCTCGTCAACATGCTGGTGACCGCTGCGATCGTGTTGCTCAACACGCCCGCCGTCGCGGCTCAGTGAGGATAGAGAATCATGAAGTACATATTTGACATCGTGCATGGCTTCTACACCCAGCTTCGCAGCCTGGTGATGATCTTCGGCCACGCCTTCCGCAAGCGCGACACGCTGCAGTACCCGGAAGAACCGGTCTACCTGCCGCCGCGCTACCGTGGACGTATCGTCCTGACCCGCGACCCCGACGGCGAAGAGCGTTGTGTAGCCTGCAACCTGTGCGCCGTGGCGTGCCCGGTCGGTTGCATCTCGCTGCAGAAAGCTGAAACCGAAGACGGTCGCTGGTACCCGGACTTCTTCCGCATCAACTTCTCGCGCTGCATTTTCTGTGGCCTCTGCGAGGAAGCCTGCCCGACCACCGCGATCCAGCTCACGCCGGATTTCGAAATGGCCGAGTTCAAACGTCAGGACCTGGTTTACGAGAAAGAAGATCTGCTGATCTCCGGCCCCGGCAAAAACCCTGATTACAACTTCTATCGTGTTGCAGGTATGGCGATTGCCGGTAAGCCAAAAGGCTCCGCGCAGAATGAAGCCGAACCGATCAACGTGAAGAGCTTGCTGCCTTAAGGAAGAAAGATGGAATTCGCTTTCTATTTCGCATCGGGTATCGCTGTGGTGTCCACGCTTCGCGTGATCACCAACACCAACCCTGTGCACGCCCTGCTCTACCTGATCATTTCGCTGATCGCCGTGGCCATGACGTTCTTCGCCCTCGGCGCACCGTTTGCCGGTGTCCTGGAAGTGATCGCCTACGCTGGCGCCATCATGGTGCTGTTCGTGTTCGTGGTGATGATGCTGAACCTGGGGCCCGCCTCGGTTCAGCAGGAGCGCGTCTGGCTCAAGCCCGGCATCTGGCTCGGCCCGGTCGTACTCGGCGCCCTGCTGCTGGTGGAACTGCTGTACGTGCTGTTCGCCCACCAGAGCGGCCAGGCCGTCGGCCACACCACCGTAGACGCCAAGGCCGTGGGCATCAGCCTGTTCGGTCCTTACCTGCTGGTGGTCGAACTCGCCTCGATGCTGCTGCTTGCCGCAGCCGTGACGGCGTTCCATTTGGGCCGTAACGAAGCCAAGGAGCAATGACGATGCCTGCTATCCCCATGGAGCATGGTCTGGCGGTCGCCGGCATCCTGTTCTGCCTCGGCCTGGTCGGCCTGATGGTCCGCCGCAACATTCTCTTCGTGCTGATGAGCCTGGAGGTCATGATGAATGCCTCCGCCCTGGCGTTCATCGTTGCCGGTAGCCGCTGGGCGCAGCCGGATGGACAGATCATGTTCATCCTGGTGATCAGCCTGGCAGCCGCCGAGGCCAGTATTGGCCTGGCGATCCTGCTGCAACTGTATCGCCGCTTCCACACGCTCGATATCGACGCTGCCAGTGAGATGCGCGGATGAATCTTCTCTATCTGACTTTCGTATTCCCTCTCATAGGTTTCCTGCTGCTGTCGTTCTCCCGTGGACGCATCTCGGAAAACCTCGCCGCGCTGATCGGCGTCGGCTCCATCGGTCTGTCGGCGATCGTCACCGCCTACGTGATCTGGCAATTCAACGTCGCCCCGCCGGAAGGCGGCCACTACACCCAGGTGTTGTGGCAATGGATGGCGGTGGAAGGCTTCACGCCGAACTTCGCGCTGTACCTGGACGGCCTGTCGGTCACCATGCTCGGCGTGGTCGTCGGCGTCGGCTTCCTGATCCACCTGTTCGCGTCCTGGTACATGCGCGGTGAAGCCGGTTACTCGCGCTTCTTCGCCTACACCAACCTGTTCATCGCCAGCATGCTGTTCCTGGTGCTGGGCGATAACCTGTTGTTCCTGTACTTCGGCTGGGAAGGCGTGGGCCTGTGCTCGTACCTGTTGATCGGTTTCTACTACAGCAACCGCAACAACGGTAACGCGGCACTCAAGGCGTTCATCGTCACCCGTATCGGCGACGTGTTCATGGCCATCGGCCTGTTCATCCTGTTTGCCCAACTGGGCACGCTGAATGTCCAGGAACTGCTGGTGCTGGCACCGCAGAAATTCCAGGCCGGCGACTTCTGGATGGTCATGGCCACCCTGATGCTGCTGGGCGGCGCTGTCGGTAAATCCGCGCAACTGCCGCTGCAAACCTGGCTGGCGGACGCGATGGCCGGTCCTACCCCGGTTTCGGCACTGATCCACGCCGCAACCATGGTGACCGCCGGTGTCTACCTGATCGCCCGTACCCACGGCCTGTTCACCCTGGCGCCGGAAATCCTGCATCTTGTAGGTATCGTTGGTGGTGTGACCCTGGTGCTTGCAGGTTTCGCCGCTCTGGTCCAGACCGACATCAAGCGTATCCTCGCCTACTCGACCATGAGCCAGATCGGCTACATGTTCCTGGCCCTGGGCGTGGGTGCCTGGGATGGCGCGATCTTCCACCTGATGACCCACGCCTTCTTCAAGGCCCTGCTGTTCCTTGCCTCCGGTGCGGTGATCGTTGCCTGCCACCACGAGCAGAACATCTTCAAGATGGGCGGCCTGTGGAAGAAACTGCCTCTGGCCTACGCCAGCTTCATCGTCGGCGGCGCAGCCCTGGCGGCCCTGCCACTGGTGACCGCAGGCTTCTACTCCAAGGACGAAATCCTCTGGGAAGCGTTTGCCAGCGGTAACGAAGGCCTGCTGTATGCCGGTCTGGTCGGTGCGTTCATGACTTCGCTGTACACCTTCCGCCTGATCTTCATCGCGTTCCACGGTGAAGCGAAGACCGAAGCCCACGCCGGTCACGGCATTGCCCACTGGCTGCCACTGTCGGTGCTGATCGTATTGTCCACCGCCATCGGCGCGATGATCGTTCCGCCACTGCACGGCGTGCTGCCGCAGAGCGTCGGCCATGCCGGCGGCGAAGCCAAGCACAGCCTGGAAATCGCTTCGGGCGCCATCGCCCTGGCCGGTATCCTGCTGGCAGCCGTGCTGTTCCTCGGCAAGCGTCGCTTCGTCACCGCCATCGCCAACAGCGGCATCGGCCGTTTCCTCTCGGCCTGGTGGTTCGCTGCCTGGGGCTTCGACTGGATCTACGACAAACTGTTCGTCAAGCCATACCTGGCGATCAGCCACATCCTGCGCAAAGACCCGCTCGACCAGACCATCGGTCTGATCCCGCGCATGGCCAAAGGCGGTCACACCGCCCTGAGCCGTACCGAGACCGGTCAACTGCGTTGGTACGCCGCCTCGATGGCTGCTGGTGCCGTGCTGGTCATCGGCGCTGTCGTGCTGGTAGCGGTCTGATATGAACCTTGCGAATTTGCGAAAGGAAACGAACCCGTCATGATTCTGCCTTGGCTAATCCTGATTCCCTTCATCGGCGGCCTGCTGTGCTGGATGGGTGAGCGCTTCGGCGCCACCCTCCCCCGCTGGATTGCGCTGATCACCATGTCCCTGTTGCTCGCTCTCGGCCTCTGGCTGTGGGCCAACGGTGATTATTCATTTGCCCCGGCGCCTGGCGCCGACCCGACCTGGGCGCTTGAGTTCAAGCACGTCTGGATCGAACGCTTCGGCATCAACGTGCACCTGGCCCTCGACGGCCTGTCGCTGTTGATGATCATGCTGACAGGTCTGCTGGGTGTGCTCTCGGTACTCTGCTCGTGGAAAGAGATCCAGCGTCACGTGGGCTTCTTCCACCTGAACCTGATGTGGATCCTGGGCGGTGTCGTCGGCGTGTTCCTCGCCCTCGACCTGTTCATGTTCTTCTTCTTCTGGGAAATGATGCTGGTGCCGATGTACTTCCTCATCGCGCTCTGGGGTCACAGTTCTTCGGATGGCAAGAAAACCCGGATCTACGCGGCGACCAAGTTCTTCATCTTCACCCAGGCTTCCGGCCTGATCATGCTGGTGGCGATCCTCGGTCTGGTACTGGTCAACTTCAACGACACCGGCGTGATTACCTTCAACTACGCCGACCTGTTGAAGACCAAGATGTCGATGACCACCGAGTACATCCTGATGCTCGGCTTCTTCATCGCCTTCGCGGTCAAGCTGCCAGTCGTGCCGTTCCACTCCTGGTTGCCTGACGCTCACGCCCAGGCGCCGACCGCAGGTTCCGTCGACCTCGCCGGTATCTTGCTGAAAACCGCGGCCTACGGTCTGCTGCGTTTCGCCCTGCCGCTGTTCCCGAATGCCTCGGCCGAGTTCGCGCCGTTTGCAATGGCCCTGGGCCTGATCGGGATCTTCTACGGTGCGTTCCTGGCGTTCGCGCAAACCGACATCAAGCGTCTGATCGCCTTCTCGTCCGTTTCCCACATGGGCTTCGTACTGATCGGCATCTACTCCGGCAGCCAACTGGCGCTGCAGGGCGCGGTGATGCAGATGCTGGCGCACGGCCTGTCGGCGGCGGCACTCTTTATCCTCAGCGGCCAGCTGTACGAGCGCACCCACACCCGCGACATGCGTGAAATGGGTGGCCTGTGGTCGAAGATCGCCTACCTGCCGGCCCTCAGCCTGTTCTTTGCAGCAGCGTCCCTGGGCCTGCCGGGTACCGGTAACTTCGTCGGTGAGTTCCTGATCCTGATCGGTACTTTCCCGATCGCTCCATGGGTGACCATCATCGCCACCACCGGCCTGGTGTTCGGTTCGGTCTACTCGCTGATCATGATCCACCGTGCCTACTTCGGCCCGGCCAAATCGGACGCGGTACTGCATGGCATGGACGGTCGCGAAATGATCATGGTGGTCGGCCTGGCAGCACTGCTGATCTACATCGGCGTGTACCCGCAACCGTTCCTCGATACCTCTGCCGCGACGATGCATGGCGTGCAGCAGTGGCTCGGCACCGCCTTCACTCAACTCGCTTCGGCCCGGTAAGAGCGCTATGGAATTCACGACTCAACACTTTATCGCGCTAGCGCCGTTGTTGATCACCAGCGCCACGATCATCGTGGTGATGCTGGCGATTGCCTGGCGCCGCAACCACTCCCAGACCTTCCTGCTGTCGGTGGCAGGTCTGAACCTGGCTCTGCTGTCGATCCTGCCAGCCCTGAAAGTCGCGCCTCTGGCGGTGACTCCACTGCTGCAGATCGACACCTTCGCCTGCCTGTACATGGCGCTGATCCTGGTCGCCACCCTCGCCTGTGTCACCCTCGCCCACGCCTACCTCGGCGATGGCGGTTCGGGTTACCCGGGCAACCGTGAAGAACTTTACCTGCTGATCCTGATGGCCGCCGCCGGTGGCCTGGTACTGGTCAGCGCGCAGCACCTGGCCGGCTTGTTCGTCGGCCTGGAACTGCTCTCGGTACCGGTCTACGGTCTGGTGGCCTATGCCTTCTTCAACAAGCGCTCGCTGGAAGCCGGCATCAAGTACATGGTGCTGTCGGCTGCCGGTTCCGCGTTCCTGTTGTTCGGCATGGCCCTGCTTTACGCTGACGCCGGTTCCCTGAGCTTCAACGGCATCGGTCAGGCCCTGGCGGCCACCGGTCTGCCAAGTTCTCTGGCTCAACTGGGCCTGGGCATGATGCTGATCGGCCTGGCGTTCAAGTTGTCGCTGGTACCGTTCCACCTCTGGACCCCGGACGTTTACGAAGGTGCTCCGGCACCGGTGGCAGCGTTCCTGGCCACCGCGTCGAAAGTCGCTGTGTTCGCGGTGATGGTGCGTCTGTTCCAGATCTCGCCAGCAGCGAGCAGCGGTGTGCTGAGCGACGTACTGACCATCATCGCCATCGCGTCGATCCTGTTCGGTAACCTGCTGGCACTGACCCAGAGCAACCTCAAGCGTCTGCTGGGTTACTCGTCCATCGCGCACTTCGGCTACCTGCTGATCGCCCTGGTGGCGAGCAAGGGCCTCGCCGTGGAAGCCATCGGCGTGTACCTGGTCACCTACGTGATCACCAGCCTCGGCGCGTTCGGCGTGATCACCCTGATGTCCTCGCCGTACAACGGCCGCGACGCCGATGCCCTGTACGAGTACCGCGGCCTGTTCTGGCGCCGTCCGTACCTGACCGCCGTACTGACCGTGATGATGCTGTCCCTGGCCGGTATCCCGCTGACCGCGGGCTTCATCGGCAAGTTCTACATCATCGCCACCGGTGTCCAGTCGCAACAATGGTGGCTGGTCGGCTCACTGGTACTGGGCAGCGCCATCGGCGTGTTCTACTACCTGCGCGTCATGGTCACCCTGTACCTGATCGAACCAAACCTGCGTCGCCACGATGCCCAGCTGCACTGGGAACAACGCGCAGGCGGCGTGATGCTGCTGGCCATCGCGGTACTGGCGTTCTTCCTCGGCCTGTATCCACAGCCGTTGTTGAGCCTGGTACAGCAATCGGGGCTGGCGGGTTGATCGCTTAAGCTTTATGCGGTAGAAAACAGAAACGGCACCTTCGGGTGCCGTTTTTGCGTTTGGCGTATCAAGATCAAAAGATCGCAGCCTGCGGCAGCTCCTACAGGTGGATCGCATTTCAAGGTAGGAGCTGCCGCAGGCTGCGATCTTTTGATCTTTATTGCCCTCTTTTTTTTCAGGAAGTTACCTGCAGGGCGGTACGCAGTAGCTGACATTCAACAGGAGGCATTTGCCGTTAAATTTGAAGACCAGCTATCCAGAAAGAAAACCCGGTAACCGACGTTTAGGAACTGATGACATGCTTGATGACTTCGAAGGTACTCAAATCTGAGACTTCCGTCCTGCTGTCAAATGTTTGTTCGGCTGATGAAGTTTGGTGACTGGGATGGCCTCATCGCGAGCAAGCTCGCTCCCACAGGGGATCTTCTGTGGACACACTAATCGCGAACACCGCCGATCAATTGTAGGAGCAAGCTTGCTCGCGATGGCGTCGGAACAGGCACAAACGCAAACGGCACCTTACGGTGCCGTTAACGTTTCACAGCTCAGATATTACTTACGCGCCGCCTCCCACGATTTCAGCAGCTCGGCATAGCTCACGGTCTCACCCTGAGGCTTCTCGTTCGCCAGTTTCGGTTTCGGTGCACCCGGCTGATCGAACCAGTACTGCGCATCGCGCTCCGGGTTCATTTTCGGCGCGCAGGTGGCTTGGGCCTTCGAGCGTTCCAGACGGGACATGATCGCGTCCTGATCCTTGGCCAGGCCGTCCAGGGCTTCTTGCGGGGTTTTCTCGCCGCTCGCCGCTTCGGCGATGTGGCTCCACCACAGCTGCGCGAGACGCGGATAGTCCGGCACGTTGGTGCCGGTCGGGGTCCATTGCACGCGGGCCGGGCTGCGGTAGAACTCCACCAGGCCGCCGAGCTTCGGTGCCAGGTCGGTCATGGCTTGCGAGTTGATGTCCGACTCGCGGATCGGGGTCAGGCCGACGATGGTTTTCTTCAGCGAAACGGTTTTCGAGGTCACGAACTGCGCGTACAGCCAGGCCGCGAGTTTCTGTTTCTCAGGCGTGGATTTCATGAACGTCCAGGAACCCACGTCCTGATAGCCCAGCTTCATACCCTCTTCCCAATACGGCCCGCGCGGCGATGGTGCCATGCGCCATTTCGGCGTGCCGTCGGCGTTCATCACCGCCAGGCCCGGCTTGGTCATGTCGGCGGTGAAGGCGGTGTACCAGAAGATCTGCTGGGCGATGTTGCCTTGGGACGGCACGGGGCCTGATTCGGAGAAGGTCATGCCCGCCGCTTCCGGTGGCGCGTACTTCTTCAGCCAGTCGACGTATTTGGTGGTGGCGAACACCGCCGCCGGGCCGTTGGTGTCACCGCCGCGGGTCACGCTGGAGCCGACCGGGTGGCAATCCTCGACGCGGATGCCCCACTCGTCCACCGGCAAGCCGTTGGGGATGCCCTTGTCACCGCCACCGGCCATGGAGAACCAGGCATCGGTGAAGCGCCAGCCCAGGGACGGATCTTTCTTGCCGTAGTCCATGTGCCCGTAGACACGCTTGCCATCGATTTCCTTGACGTCTTCGCTGAAGAACTTAGCGATGTCTTCATAGGCCGACCAGTTCACCGGAACGCCTAGCTCGTAGCCGTACTTTTCCTTGAACTTGGCCTTGAGGTCCGCGCGCTCGAACCAGTCGGCGCGGAACCAGTACAGGTTGGCGAACTGCTGGTCAGGCAATTGATAGATCTTGCCGTCCGGCGCGGTGGTGAAGGAGATACCGATGAAATCCTTGATATCGAGGGTCGGCGAGGTGAAGTTCTTGCCCTCGTTGGCCATCAGGTCGGTGATCGATTCGGTCTTGCCATAACGGAAGTGCGTGCCGATCAGGTCCGAGTCGTTGACCCAGCCGTCATAGATGTTCTTGTCCGATTGCATCTGGGTCTGCAGCTTTTCCACCACGTCGCCTTCCTGCAGCAGGTCGTGGGTCAGCTTGATCCCGGTGATTTCGGTGAAGGCCTTGGCCAGCACCTTGGACTCGTATTCGTGGGTGGCGATGGTTTCCGATACTACCTTGATGTTCATCCCGCGAAACGGCTCCGCCGCCTTGATGAACCACTTCAGCTCTTCGAGTTGCTGATCGGCCGTCAGGGTGGACGGTTTGAATTCACTGCCGATCCATTTCTTCGCGGCGTCTTCATAGGCATCGGCCCAGGCAGACGCGCTCAAACCGCTGAGTGCCAGCATGGCTGCCAATGAAATGCTATGTCGCAGCTTATTGTTTTTGTCGAACATAGAGACCTCCTGTTTAAGTTTCGGAGCAACATTGCCGAGCGATTCGACTAGCCCCACCGCATCACAGCCAACAGCCACACCAGGGACATCGCGAAGGCGACCCAGATGCTCCAGTCGGTCACGCCGATTACCAGCAGATGCAGGTAGGCGCTGCCGAGAAGACCGATGAACAACCGATCGCCACGGGTGGTGGCAATCGGCAAAAAGCCTCGCCGAAGGATGCTCGGCGAACGCAACTCCCAGGTGGTCATGCCCACCAGGATCAAGGCAATGACAGTGAAGAACACCGCCGTCGGGACGGTCCAACTCATCCATTCCATCATCAGCTCCTCATACCCGGCCCAGGGCAAAGCCCTTGGCCACGTGGTTGCGCACAAACCAGATCACCAGCATGCCTGGCAGGATGGTCAACACCCCCGCCGCCGCCAGCACGCCCCAGTCGATGCCGGACGCCGAGACCGTGCGGGTCATCACCGCCGCGATGGGCTTGGCGTTCACCGAGGTCAGGGTTCGCGCCAGCAGCAGCTCGACCCAGGAAAACATGAAGCAGAAAAACGCCGTGACGCCGATGCCGGAGCCGATCAGCGGGATGAAAATCTTCACGAAGAACTTGGGAAAACTGTAGCCGTCGATGTAGGCGGTTTCGTCGATTTCCTTGGGCACGCCCGACATGAAGCCTTCGAGAATCCACACCGCCAGTGGCACGTTGAACAGGCAGTGCGCCAGGGCTACCGCGATGTGGGTGTCGAACAGGCCGATCGATGAATACAGCTGGAAGAACGGCAACAGGAACACCGCCGGCGGCGCCATGCGGTTGGTCAGCAGCCAGAAGAACAGGTGCTTGTCGCCGAGGAAGCGGTAGCGCGAGAACGCATAGGCCGCCGGCAACGCCACGCTCAGGGAGATGATGGTGTTCAGGCTCACGTAGTACGCCGAGTTGATGTAACCGGTGTACCAGCTCGGATCGGTGAAGATCACCTTGTAGTTGGCCAGGGTGAAATCCTGTGGGAAAAGTGTCAGGCCGCCGAGGATTTCGCTGTTGCTCTTGAAGGACATGTTCAGCAGCCAGTAGATCGGCACCAGCAGGAACAGGATGTAGATCAGCAGTGGAACAAGCTTTCTCATGCTCATGATGGCCTCAGCGGTTGGCGTCAGAGTGAGTCATGGCGGTATAGAACAGCCAGGACACCAACAGGATGATCAGGAAGTACACCAGCGAGAACGCGGCGGCCGGCCCCAGGTCGAACTGCCCGATCGCCATCTGCGTCAGGGTCTGGCTGAGGAAGGTGGTGGCATTGCCCGGCCCGCCCCCGGTCAGTACGAACGGCTCGGTGTAGATCATGAAACTGTCCATGAAGCGCAGCATCACGGCGATCAACAGCACGCTCTTGAGCTTGGGCAGCTGGATATGGCGGAACACCGCCCAGGCGGAAGCCCGGTCAATCCGCGCCGCCTGGTAATAAACATCCGGAATCGCCCGCAAGCCGGAGAAACACAACAGCGCCACCAGTGAGGTCCAGTGCCAGACGTCCATCACCAGCACGGTGACCCAGGCGTCCATGGTGTTCGCCGCATAGTTGTAGTTGATGCCCATGGCCTTGAGGCTCGCCCCCAGCAGGCCGATGTCGGCTCGGCCGAAGATCTGCCAGATGGTGCCGACCACGTTCCACGGGATCAGCAAGGGGATCGCCAGGATGATCAGCACCACCGACGACCAGCGCCCCTTGGTCGGCATGGTCAGGGCAATCGCGATGCCCAGGGGAATTTCGATCAGCAGCACGCACGCCGAGTAGATGAACTGGCGCAGCAGTGAATCGTGCAGGCGGGGATCGAGCAGCACTTGTTTGTACCAGTCGGCACCGACGAAGTAGCGGCTGGACTGATCGAAAATGTCCTGCACCGAGTAGTTGACCACGGTCATCATCGGGATCACCGCACTGAACGCCACCAGCAGGAACACCGGCAGCACCAGCCACCAGGCCTTGTTGTTCTGCACCTTGTTCATGGCTGCACCTCTTGGCTGGCATTGGCTTCGAGCAGGAAATCATCGGCATAGACCATCAGCCACTGCGCCGGAAAACTGATGTACGCCGTGCCTTCGGGCACCGGTTTGTCTTCGGCCAGGCGCACTTTCAGCGGCGCGCCGTCGAGGTTGAGAGTCATGATCTTGTAGGTGCCGAGGTCTTCGACGTGTACGACTTGTGCCCTCAGCGCGTCATCAAAGGGCTCGTCCCAGACATGGATGAACTCCGGGCGAATGCCGACTTTCAGGGTTTTCCACGTGGATTCGGCGATGCGTTTCTGCATGGCCTCGGACAAGGGCAGATGGGTCGAAGCAAACCCGACGCCACCCGGTTGCGGCCGGACTTCGATCAGGTTCATCCCCGGACTGCCAATGAAATAACCGACAAAGGTGTGGCTCGGCCGTTCGAACAATTCCCGCGGCGTGCCGAACTGCACAATCTGCCCGCCGTACATCACCGCGATCTTGTCGGCGAAGGTCGAGGCCTCCAGCTGATCGTGGGTGACGTAGACCATGGTGATGTTGAACTGCTCGTGGATCTGCTTGAGCTTGCGCCGCAGCTTCCACTTCAGGTGCGGGTCGATCACCGTCAGCGGCTCGTCGAAGAGGATCGCCGAGACGTCATCGCGCACCAGTCCACGGCCCATGGAGACTTTCTGTTTTTCGTCGGCGGTGAGGTTGCTGGCTTTTTTGCTCAGCAGGTTCTGCAGGTCGAGGACCTCGGCAATTTCCTGCACCTTGGTGTGAATCTTCGCCTCGGCCATGCCCTGGTTACGCAACGGAAAGGCCAGGTTGTCGAACACCGTCATGGTGTCGTAGACCACCGGAAACTGGAAAACCTGGGCGATGTTGCGTTTTTCCGGGGTCAGGTTGTTGACCGCCTTGCCATCGAACAGCACATGGCCCTGGGACGGGCTGAGCAAGCCGGAAATGATGTTGAGCAAGGTCGACTTGCCGCAGCCCGACGGGCCGAGCAACGCATAGGCGCCGCCCTGCTCCCAGATGTGATCCATCTGGCGGATCGCGTAGTCCTCGGGACCGCTCGGCGTGCTGGTGTAGCTGTGGGCGAGGTTCTGCAAACGGATTTCGGCCATCAGGCAACCCTCGCGACGCGCCGGCCGGGCGCCTGGACCAGCCGCCCCTGCGCATCGAACACGAACAGTTTATGGGTCGGGATGTAGATGCGGATCGGCGCATCGACGTCGTATTCGTGAACGCCGGGCAAGTGCAGCACCAGCAGGAAATGCTCGTTGCGCACGTGCAGGAAGGTTTCCGAGCCACTGATTTCCGCGACTTCGACGGTCACCGCCAGTTCCAGGTCGTCGTCGTTGCTCGGTACCAGCGAGATATGGCTGGGGCGCACGCCAAAACGGAACTCGCCCTCGCCCACCGGGCGCAAATCGACGTTGAGCGGGAAGTGCACGAAATTGGCGAAGCTCACTTCGTTGCCGGCAATGCGCCCCGGCATCAGGTTGATCGGCGGCTCGGAGAACAACTCCGCCGCCAGTACGGTCTGCGGCTGGTGGTAGACCTCGGAGGACTGGCCGCTCTGGATCACCCGACCTTCATGCAGAATCGTGGTGGTGCCGCCCAAGGCCAAAGCTTCGTTGGGCTCGGTGGTGGCATAGATGGCGATGGTGTGGCGCGCCTTGAACAGCTCGCGCATTTCCTGGCGCAGCTCTTCGCGCAATTTGTAGTCGAGGTTGACCAGCGGCTCATCGAACAGGATCAGTTCGGCATCCTTGACCAGCGCCCGGGCCATGGCCGTGCGTTGCTGCTGGCCACCGGACAGTTCCAGTGGATAACGCTGCAGGAATTTCTCGATGCGCAGCATCTTCGCGGTTTCCAGCACCTTGCTCTTGATCTGCTCATTGGAGACACCGGCCTGGCGCAACGGCGAGGCGATGTTCTCGAAGACGGTCATGGTCGGGTAATTGATGAACTGCTGATACACCATCGACACGTTGCGCAGGCGCACCGGGCGCTGGGTGACATCGACGCCATTCATCAGGATGCGCCCGGTGTCAGGCTTGTCCAGCCCGGCCATCAGGCGCATGAGACTGGTCTTGCCGGACAGCGTGCGCCCGAGCAGAACGTTGAAGGATCCGGGTTCGAAACGCAGGCACGCATCGTCGATCCAGGTCTGGCCCTCGACGGTGCGACTGACATGCTCCAGGGTTAATGACATGGCTCGGCCTTTTTTATTTTTGGAGTCAAGCGACCTGGGTGACAGAGCGACTTTCGTGCCAGAAATTTCAAGCCATTGAGCGGATTGGAGTTTTTATAAAACCGCGAAGAACCGGCGTTCGTAGCTGAACAGAAATGAACAACCTGAAGTGAACAATTGAACAGTTCACCGATTGACAATGAACAATAGTGAACAACAATCTACACACTGTTCACGACCCCCGTAGGAGCTGCCGCAGGCTGCGATCTTTGATCTTGAAAAACAAAATCAAAGATCGCAGCCTGCAACCTTCCACGAAATCGCATGCACCATAAAAACAATAAAAATGCTGATTCAGAGGCTGACTGTCATGGCCGTACCTGCCACCGCGCTATCCCACGACGCCATCATCCAGGACTCCTGGTCCCGCTGCCGCGCGTTCGGGCTCGATCACCAGAGCACCCCGGCGTTCGACCAGCTGCCGGCTGAAGGCATCGCGCAGTTGCTGGAGAGCCAGCATTCGTTGGTGCAGACCACCCATCAGGAAGTGCTGCCGTATTACGAAAACATCCTCAGCAACTCCAACTGCCTGATCATGCTCGCCGACAATCAGGGCCAGGTGCTGACGTCCTGGGGCACCCAACGGTTTATCCAGCCGAGCCTGACCCGTGGCTTCAGCGCGGGCGCCAGTTGGATGGAGCGCTGCAGCGGGACCAATGCGATCGGTACCGCCCTGGCCTGCGAGCAGGCGGTGCACATCGAGCACGATGAGCACTTCCTCAAGGCCAACCGCTTCATGACCGGTTCCGCCGCGCCGATTTTCGATGCCGAGCGCAAGGTCATCGCCGTGCTGGATGTATCCAGCGACAGCTACCTGCCGCCCTCCCATACCCTGGGCATGGTCAAGATGATGAGCCAGACCGTGGAAAACCGGCTGATCCTCAACCTGTTCCACGGCCAGCATTTTCAACTGACTTTCAACACCGGCCTGAACAACCTCGACAGCCAGTGGGCCGGCTTGCTGATTTTCGATGAGAGCGGCCAGGTGCTGTCCGCCAACCGCCGCGCCGACAACCTGCTTGGCGTGCGCCTGTCGCGGGTCAGCATCGAAAGCCTGTTCAAGGTCTCGCTGCTGGAGCTGCTGAATCAACCCGAAGGCCTGCCCTTCTCGCTCCAGGCCTCCGGACGCAATCGTTTCCAATGCTTGCTCAAACGTCCGAAACAGGTGCCGATCCAGGCCAGAGTGTTCGTGGAACCTGCCGTACAAGCACCGGCGGCGATCAGCCTCAATACTTTGCATTTTGGCGACAGCCGTGTAGAAAAAGCCGTGCGCCAGGCCGAGCGCTTGCTGGAAAAAGACATTCCGTTGTTGATTCATGGCGAAACCGGGGTCGGCAAGGAAGTGTTCGTCAAAGCCCTGCACCAAGCCAGCTCGCGCAGCAAACAGGCGTTCATCGCCGTGAACTGCGCCGCGATCCCCGCCGAACTGGTGGAATCAGAACTGTTCGGCTACGAAAAAGGCGCGTTCACCGGCGCCAACCAGAAAGGCAGTATCGGCCTGATCCGCAAGGCCGACAAAGGCACGCTGTTCCTCGATGAAATCGGCGACATGCCGCTGCCGACCCAGGCCCGATTACTGCGGGTACTACAGGAGCGGTGCGTGCAGCCCGTGGGCAGCAGTGAGTTGTTCCCGGTGGACATCCGCATCATTTCCGCGACCAACCGTTCTTTGCGTGAGCAGGTGCAACTGGGGCGTTTTCGCGAGGATTTGTACTACCGAATCGGCGGCCTGACCCTGGAACTGCCGCCGTTGAGAGAGCGCAGTGACAAGGAGGCGCTGTTCAAACGCTTGTGGGAACAGCACCGCGAACCGAGCCAGTGGGCCGGGCTGAGTCGCGAGGTGCTGGAACTATTCAGCCGTCACCCGTGGCCGGGGAATTTAAGGCAGGTCAGCAGCGTGATGCAGGTGGCGCTGGCCATGGCCGAGGAACAACCGGTGCGGCCGGAGCATTTGCCGGATGATTTCTTTGTCGATCTAGAGATGGAGCCGGTGGAGACGGCGGAGCCATTGGCGGTGGATCTTGATGATGCCGAGGCGTTGAATCGGCAGTTGCAGGCGGTCGGGGGGAATATTTCGCATTTGGCCCGGCGGTTGGGGGTTAGTCGCAATACCCTTTACAAGCGGTTGCGCCAGGCTGAGTGATGAGTTGGTCGGACGGGCCTCTTCGCTGGCAAGCCAGCTCCTACAGTGTCCGTGGTGTAGGAAATGTTGGCGAACGACGCGACCCTGTAGGAGCTGGCTTGCCAGCGAAGGCGCCAGATCAAACACCACTGGAACCCGCCAATTTGCCCAAAAACAAAAACCCGCACAAGGCGGGTTTTGTTTGTAACGCAAGCACCAATCAGTCAGCCAAACGCCAGGTCGTCCCGCCCTTGCCGTCTTCCAGCACCACGCCCATGGCGGTGAGTTGGTCGCGGATGCGGTCGGATTCGGCCCAGTCCTTGCCGGCACGTGCCGCCAGGCGCGCAGCGATCAGCGCTTCGACTTCAGCCGCATCCACACGCCCTTCGGCGCCAGCCTGCAGGAAGTCATCGGCTTCGAGCTGCAATACGCCCAACACGCTGGCCAGTTCTTTCAAACGGGCAGCCAGGCCGGCCGCTACGTTGAGATCGCTCTCGCGAAGGCGGTTGATCTCGCGGACCATCTCGAACAGCACCGCGCAGGCTTCCGGCGTGCCAAAGTCGTCGTTCATCACCTGGGTGAATCGCTCGACGAAGGCTTCGCCGCCCGCCGGCGCCACGCTCGGCAGGCCTTTCAACGCGTGGTAGAAACGCTCCAGGGCGCCCTTGGCGTCCTTGAGGTTGTCTTCCGAGTAGTTGATGGCGCTGCGGTAGTGGCTCGACACCAGCAGGTAACGCACGACTTCCGGGTGGTACTTGTCGAGCACGTCGCGAATGGTGAAGAAGTTGTTCAAGGACTTGGACATCTTCTCGCCATTGATGCGGATCATGCCGCAATGCATCCACGCGTTGGCGTAGGTCTTGCCGGTGGCCGCTTCGCTCTGGGCGATTTCGTTTTCGTGGTGCGGGAACTCGAGGTCGCTGCCGCCGCCATGAATGTCGAAGGTCTCGCCCAGGCAGCAGGTCGACATCACCGAGCACTCGATGTGCCAGCCCGGACGCCCGGCGCCCCATGGCGATTCCCAGCTTGGCTCGCCCGGCTTGGCGGCTTTCCACAGCACGAAGTCCAGCGGGTCCTGCTTGGACTCGTCGACTTCGATGCGCGCGCCGATGCGCAGGTCTTCGATTTTCTTGCGCGACAGCTTGCCGTAGCCCATGAACTTGCCGACGCGGTAGTACACGTCGCCATTGCCCGGGGCGTAGGCGTAACCCTTGTCGATCAGGGTCTGGATCATCGCGTGCATGCCAGGGATGTGGTCCGTGGCGCGCGGCTCCATGTCCGGCTTCTTGATGTTCAGGCGCGCTTCGTCTTCGTGCATCGCCGCGATCATGCGCTCGGTCAAGGCTTCGAACGACTCGCCGTTCTCATTGGCCCGGTTGATGATCTTGTCGTCGATGTCGGTGATGTTGCGCACGTAGGTCAGGTCGTAGCCGCTGAAGCGCAACCAGCGGGTCACCAGGTCGAAGGCGACCATGCTGCGACCGTGGCCCAGGTGGCAGTAGTCGTACACGGTCATGCCGCACACGTACATGCGCACCTTGTTGCCATCGAGCGGCT
Organism: Pseudomonas sp. PLMAX; assembly: GCF_046042685.1. Classification (NCBI taxonomy): domain Bacteria; kingdom Pseudomonadati; phylum Pseudomonadota; class Gammaproteobacteria; order Pseudomonadales; family Pseudomonadaceae; genus Pseudomonas; species Pseudomonas sp. PLMAX. The sequence continues at coordinate 4,930,939 of NZ_CP064949.1, forward strand.
TGAAGACTTCTTTGCTCTTGGTGAGCGTGTTGTAGATCGTTAGCACGTTATTTCCTTGAATCACTGGCCCCAGGAGTCACGCAGGGTCACGGTACGGTTGAACACCGGAGCGCCCGGTTTCGAGTCCTTGATATCCGCGACGAAGTAACCTTCGCGCTCGAACTGGAAACGGTCTTCCGGCTGTGCATTGCCCAGCGAGGGTTCAGCACGACAACCGGTGAGTACCTGCAGCGAGTCAGGGTTGATGTTGTCCAGGAAACTGGCGCTGTCTTCGGCCTTCTCCGGGTTCGGAGAACGGAACAGGCGATCGTACAGGCGCACTTCGCACTCGACGCTGGCAGCGGCCGGCACCCAGTGCACCACGCCCTTGACCTTGCGGCCTTCAGGGTTCTTGCCCAGGGTGTCCGGATCGTAGGAGCAACGCAGTTCGACGATGTTGCCATCGGCGTCCTTGATCGCTTCGTCGGCGCGGATCACGTAGCTGCCGCGCAGGCGCACTTCGCCGTTCGGTTCCAGGCGCTTGTAGCCCTTTGGCGGCTCTTCCATGAAGTCTTCACGGTCGATGTAGATTTCCCGGGCGAACGGCAGGACGCGCACGCCCATGTCTTCTTTCGGGTGGCATGGCAGTTCGAGGTTCTCGACCTGGCTTTCCGGATAGTTGGTGATCACGACTTTCAGCGGACGCAGCACGCACATGGCGCGCGGGGCGCTCTGGTCGAGGTCGTCACGGATGCTGAATTCGAGCATGCCGAAGTCGACCACGCCGTCGGAGCGGTTGGTGCCGATCATTTCGCAGAAGTTGCGGATCGACTTCGGCGTGTAGCCACGGCGGCGGAAGCCCGACAGCGTGGACATGCGCGGGTCGTCCCAGCCGTTGACGTGCTTTTCATCGACCAGCTGCTTGAGCTTGCGCTTGCTGGTGATGGTGTAGTTCAGGTTCAGGCGGCTGAACTCGTACTGGCGCGGGTTGGCCGGTACTGGCAGGTTGTCGAGGAACCACTCGTACAGCGGACGGTGGCTTTCGAATTCCAGGGTGCAGATCGAGTGGGTGATGCCTTCGATGGCGTCCGACTGACCGTGGGTGAAGTCGTAGTTCGGGTAGATGCACCACTTGTCACCGGTCTGGTGGTGATGCGCGTGACGGATGCGATACATGATCGGGTCGCGCAGGTTCATGTTCGGCGAGGCCATGTCGATCTTGGCGCGCAGCACACGTGCACCGTCCGGGAACTCACCGGCGCGCATGCGGGCGAACCAGTCGAGGTTCTCTTCAACCGAACGATCGCGGAACGGGCTGTTCTTGCCCGGCTCGGTAAGGCTGCCGCGGTATTCCTTGGCTTGTTCAGGGGTCAGGTCGTCGACATAGGCCTTGCCGGACTTGATCAGCTCCACCGCCCAGTCGTGCAACTGGTCGAAATACTGCGAGGCGTAGCGCACTTCACCGGACCATTCGAAGCCCAGCCACTTGACGTCGCTTTCGATCGCGTCGATGTATTCCTGGTCTTCCTTGGCCGGGTTGGTGTCGTCGAAACGCAGGTGCGTGACGCCGCCGAACTCCTGGGCCAGGCCGAAGTTCACGCAGATCGACTTGGCATGGCCGATGTGCAGGTAGCCGTTGGGCTCAGGCGGAAAACGGGTGACGATCTGCGTGTGCTTGCCCGAGTCCAGGTCTGCCTGGATGATCGGCCGCAGGAAGTTGACCGGCACGGCAGGGCCGGTCTTGGCATTCGAGGTAGGGTCGACAGTGGGCTTGCTCATAGGATCCTTGAACGTACTGGTGCGTGGCCGTAATGAAGGCCGGACAAAACAAAGCCGCTATCATAGCCGATGCCGTCAAGTACCTGACAGAGCGCACCCTGTAAACCGTCGTATTTAATAGGCCGTAAATGAAAAAACAGCCTCGAAATTCGCGCCTGTCACGCTAAACTGCGCACCTTGGCCGAGACTGGCTGAACCGGTTGCGGGACCCAATGTCCCAACACCACGAATTCCTCTTGATGAGTAACGATCATGACCCAAGTCAAACTGACTACCAACTTCGGCGACATCGTCCTCGAACTGAACGCCGACAAAGCCCCGATCACCGTGGCCAACTTCGTCGAGTACGTTAAAGCCGGTCACTACGAAAACACCGTTTTCCACCGTGTCATCGGTAACTTCATGATCCAGGGCGGCGGTTTCGAGCCAGGCATGAAAGAAAAGAAAGACAAGCGCCCAAGCATCCAGAACGAAGCCGACAACGGTCTTTCCAACGACAAGTACACCGTCGCCATGGCCCGCACCATGGAGCCGCATTCGGCTTCCGCACAGTTCTTCATCAACGTGGCTGACAACAGCTTCCTCAACCACAGCGGCAAGAACGTGCAAGGCTGGGGCTACGCGGTATTCGGCAAAGTGACCGCCGGCACCGACGTTGTCGACAAGATCAAAGGCGTGGCCACCACGTCCAAGTCCGGCCACCAGGACGTACCGGCAGACGACGTGATCATCGAGAAAGCCGAGATCATTGAGTGATACTGCTGATTTCAGACTTGCATCTGGAAGAGGAGCGCCCGGACATTACCCGGGCGTTTCTGGATTTGCTCGCCGGACGCGCCCGTTCGGCGAGTGCTCTCTACATTCTGGGCGACTTTTTCGAGGCGTGGATTGGCGACGATGCCATGACGCCGTTCCAGCGTTCCATCTGCCAGGCCCTGCGCGAGTTGAGCGACAGCGGCACGGCGATTTTTCTGATGCACGGCAATCGCGACTTCATGTTGGGCAAGGCGTTCTGTAAACAGGCCGGCTGCACCCTGCTCAAGGATCCGACTGTCGTGCAATTCAATGGCGAACCCGTGCTGTTGATGCACGGCGACAGCCTCTGCACCCGCGACGAAGCCTACATGAAGCTGCGTCGCTACCTGCGCAACCCGATCACCCTGTTTATCCTGCGGCACCTGCCGCTGCGTACCCGCCATAAGCTGGCGCGCAAGCTGCGTAGCGAAAGCCGCGCGCAGACGCGGATGAAGGCCAATGACATCGTCGACGTCACGCCCCTGGAGATTCCGCGGATCATGCAGCAATACGGCGTGAAAACCCTGATCCACGGCCATACCCACCGCCCCGCCATCCACAAGCTGCAGCTGGGCGAACAGGCAGCCCGGCGCATTGTGCTGGGGGATTGGGACAAGCAGGGTTGGGCGTTGCAGGTGGATGAGCAAGGGTTTGCGTTGGCGCCGTTTGATTTCGTAAAACCGTAAAGATCAAAAGATCGCAGCCTTCGGCAGCTCCTACAGGTGTACACATAACCCTGTAGGAGCTGCCGAAAACTCGTCTTTTAGCAGTCAATGTCCTGCAGAAGCAGGCCCCGCCTTCGCCGCAAACGGCGGTTTCGCCAGCCAGACGATCACGATCAACCCCATGAACGCCCATCCCAGCAACGTGAAGTAATCCACGGTGGAGAGCATGTACGCCTGGCTGGTCAGCACATGATCGAGCTGCGCATACGCCTGGCTGCTCGCCCCACCCAATGAATGCAGGGCCTCGCGGGTTGCAGGCTCATAGGTGCTGATACTTTCGCTCATGTACGCATGGTGCTGGTCGGCCCGGCGGATCCAGATCCACGTGGTCAACGACGCCGCGAAGCTGCCGCCCAGGGTCCGCAGGAAGGTCGCAAGGCCCGCGCCATCGGCGATCTGGTTCGGCGGCAGGTCCGACATCAGGATGCTCAGGGTCGGCATGAAGAACAACGCCACGCCAATCCCCATGAACAACTGCACCAGGGCGATGTGCTGGTAGTCCACTTCGTTGGTGAAGCCGGCGCGCATGAAACAGCTCAAGCCGATGGCCAGGAACGCAATGCCCGCCAACAAGCGCAGGTCGAACTTGTGCGCGTATTTGCCGACAAACGGCGACATCAAGACCGGCAGGATCCCGATCGGCGCCACCGCCAGGCCGGCCCAGGTGGCCGTATAGCCCATCTGGGTTTGCAGCCATTGCGGCAGGATCAGGTTGATCCCGAAGAACCCGGCGTAGCCCAACACCAGCACCAGAGTGCCGATGCGGAAGTTGCGGTAGGCGAACAGCCGCAGGTTGACCACGGGGTGGCGGTCGGTCATTTCCCAGATCACGAACACCGCCAGCGCTATCAGCGAAATGGCCGCGCCGATGAGGATGAAGTTCGATTCGAACCAGTCGAGGTCGTTACCCTTGTCGAGGATGATCTGCAACGCCCCGACGCCGATAACCAGGCTGATCAAGCCGACGTAATCCATCGGCTGATAACTGGTCACCACCGGCCGTGCCTTGAGCTGCGAACGCACGACCATGACCGCGAAGATGCCGATCGGCACGTTGATGAAGAAGATCCACGGCCAGCTGTAGCTGTCGGTGATCCAGCCGCCTAGGATCGGGCCTGCAATCGGCGCGACCACCGTGACCATCGCCAGCAACGCCAGGGCCATGCCGCGCCTGGCCGGTGGATAAACGGCGATCAGCAACGTCTGGGTCATCGGGTACAACGGCCCGGCCACCAGGCCTTGCAGCACCCGGAAGCCGATCAATTCCGGCATCGAGGTGGAAATACCGCAGAGAAACGAAGCCAGCACAAACAGCACGGTCGCCCACAGGAACAGCTTCACCTCACCGAACCGCCGGCTGAGCCAGCCGGTCAGCGGCAACGCGATGGCGTTGCTCACCGCAAAGGAGGTGATGACCCAGGTGCCCTGCTCCGAACTGACACCCAGGCTGCCGGAAATCGTCGGCAGCGCCACGTTGGCGATGGTGGTGTCGAGCACCTGCATGAAGGTCGCCAGCGACAGGCCGATGGTGCTCAGCACCAGGCTTGGGGGCGTGAAAGACGCGTTATTGCTCATCGCGAATCCTTTGAAACCTTATTGGCGCTGCGTCTGTTACAGACGCAGCTGACCTTTTTTGTGGGAGCGAGCCTGCTCGCGATGGAGTGTCAGTCGACATTGATGTAGCTGACCCACCATCGCGAGCGAGCTCGCTCCTACAGGGGGGCGGGGTGATGGTGGATTGGCGAATCAGCGATGCACGGTCTTGCTGACCGCGGCGCTGTTGTCGTGGATCAACTGGGTGATCATGGCGTCGGCCTCGGTCAATTGGCGGTCATAGATGCCGGTGCTGAACGACGCCTTTTGCGGCGGCTGTTGCGCCAGCACCGGGCCGCTCTGGTCACGCAGGTTCACATCGACCAGGGTCGACAGGCCAACGCGCAACGGATACTCGGCCAGCTGCTGGGCGTTGATATGAATGCGCACCGGTACCCGCTGCACGATCTTGATCCAGTTGCCGGTGGCGTTCTGCGCCGGCAGCAAGGCAAAGGCGCTACCCGTGCCGGCACCGAGGCTGTCGACGGTGCCGCTGTATTTCACGCTGCTGCCATAGAGATCGGCTTCGATGTCCACCGGTTGGCCGATACGCATGTCACGCAGCTGGGTTTCCTTGAAGTTGGCGTCGATCCACAGTTGATCCAGCGGGATCACCGCCATCAGCGCCTCGCCCGGTTGCACCCGTTGCCCAAGCTGCACGCTGCGCTTGGCAACGTAGCCGGTGACCGGCGCGATCAGGGTGCTGCGGGCGTTGTTCAGGTAGGCCTGGCGCAATTGCGCCGCGGCGGCCATCACGTCCGGGTGCGAGAAAACCACGGTGTCATCCACCAGCGCGCTGGAAGTCTTGAGCTTCTGTTGCGCATTGGCCAGGGCGTTCTGTGCCGAGGTCAGGTCGTCACGGGCGTGGGACAGTTCCTCCTGGGAAATCGCCCCGCCGACGGCAAGGTTTTTCCGCCGATTGAAGTTGTCCTGGGCTTTTTGCACTTCGGCCTGTTGCGCGTTGACCTGGGCTTTCATGCCGTCGACGTCGCTGTACAGGCCGCGAACCTGACGCACGGTGCGGGCCAGGTTGGCCTGGGCACTTTGCAGGCCGACTTCGGCGTCATTCGGGTCGAAGTTCACCAGCACCTGGCCTTCGTGGACCAGATCGCCATCGTCGGCGCCGATGCTGACGACCGTACCGGTGACCAGCGGGGTGATTTCCACCACGTTGCCGTTCACATAGGCGTCGTCGGTGCTTTCGCTCCAGCGCCCGTAGAACTCGTGGTAAGCCCAGACGCCCGCGCCGCCCAATACGACCACCGCGGCCAGGACCAGCAGCATGAACTTGCGCTTGCCCGAATCGGGATTGGCAGGTTGGGTTTCAGGGGTTGAAGTTGTATCGGCAGTGGCCATGACAAATACCTTGAATTAGTGGGTCAGCGTGGCTGGCGCGGCGTTGGCCGAGGCAATGGCCTCAGGCTGGAAACCGCCACCCAGCGCCTGTATCAGCTGGATCGACAGGTCGATCTGCTCGGCATTCAGGTTGGCCAGCTGACGCTGGGCCTGAAGCAACTGCTGCTCGATGCTGAGCACGTCCAGGTAGTTACCGATGCCGGAACCGTAGCGCTGGACCACGGTGTTGTAGGAATCCTGGGCGATGTCGGTGGCGTGCTGCTGGGCAGCGATCTGCCGACCGATATCACGCAACTGGTTGATGCTGTCGCTGACGTCGCCCAGCGCCCTGACCAGGCTTTTGTTGTACTGCGCCACCGCCAGGTCGTAGTCGGCGTCGCGGGAATCGAGGTCGGCGCGCAGGCGGCCACCGTCGAAAATCGGCACGGAAATCGTTGGTGCGACATTGAAGAAGCGGCTGGCCGAACCAAACATCGCATCCCCCAACAGGGATTCGGCACCGGCCGCGGCGCTGAGGTTCAAGTTCGGATAAAACTGCGTCTTGCCGGCGTCGATATTCTTGCTCGCCGCCTCTACCCGCCAGCGCGCGGCCACCAGGTCCGGACGCCGTCCGAGCAGTTCGGCCGGCAGTACCGACGGCAAGGCCACGGCACCGGGCTTGAGAATGTTCGGCCGGGCGATTTCATTGCCGCGATCCGGGCCTTTCCCCAGCAGTACGGCTAGCGCTATCTTGGCGCTTTGCAGGCGTTTTTCGGCGTCGATCAGATTGGCCTGGGAGGTGGCTTCCAGGCTTTCGGTCTGCTGGAACTGATACTGGCTGTCGATCCCGGAGCTCAGGCGACGCTGACTCAGGTCGAGCATTTGTCGGGTGCGCTTGAGGTCTTCGGCGGACAGGTAATGGACGATGTGCGCCTGGCCCAGATCGCTGTAGGCGCGGGCCACGTCGGCGGACAGGGTCAACTGCGCGGCCTGCTGATCGACTTCGGCGGCACGGGCCTGGCCCAGCGCGGCTTCCCAGGCATCACGCTGACCGCCCCAGAGGTCGAAGTTGTAATTGAAGGTGGCGCTGACGTTGCGCACGGTGGCGTAGTTGTCGCCCTGCCCCAACGGGTCCTGGTCCCGGGCCAGGCGCGAACGGCTGACGCCGGCGCTGGCATCCAGGGTCGGCATCCGCGCGGCGTCGGCGGCGTAGGCCGCGGCGCTGGCCTGGTGGGCGCGGGCGTCGGCGATCTGCATGTCGGGGCTGTCGCGCAGGGCTTCGCGGATCAGGCCGTCGAGCTGCGGATCGCCGAGACTGGTCCACCAGTTGCTTTTCGGCCAGGCCGCCGGCGACAGCGTCACGCCGCTGAGGGATTGCCCCGCCTTGAGGTTTTTCGCGTCGAGGCTGACGCCTTCGGTGGTCAGGCCACTGTAGCTGGCACAACCGGCCAGGCTCATGGCCAACAGCACCAGGCTCAGGCCGGTGCGCAAGGTTTTACTGTTCATTGGTCACCTACCCGCAGCAGGGTGATCGAGTCACCGGCCGCTATCAGGATTTTCTTGAGGATCGACTCCAGGGTTTTCAATTCTTCCGGCGTGATGGCGCCGGCCAGTTCATTCATGGCCTGGGCGCCGATGTGCGGCAGACGATCAGCCAGTTTCTGGCCTTCGTCGGTCAGCACCAGCCGAACCTGACGACGGTCTGCTTCAGAGCGTTGGCGGGCGAGGAAACCTTTCTGTTCCAGACGATCGAGCATGCGGGTCATCGAACCGCTGTCCAGGGACAGGTGCCGGCACAGCTCGCCAGGCGAATCGACGCCGTACTGGGCGATGATGATCAACACCTTGAACTGCGCGGCGGTGATGCCGTGGGGTTCCATGTGCGTGTCGATGATGCGGTCCTTGAGCAGCGCAGCGCGCCCAAGCAGCAGGCCGAGGTGGCAATTATGGAAATCGTCTGGCGTGAAATGTTTCATCTGAACACCAATTAGCTGCCTAGGCAGTGAATGTATGTCTAGATATTACTGCCTAGGCAGTCAATGTCAACGTAATAGTTAGGTTGCTTTGTAATTAATTGAGCAATGACGTAGGGTATTGCGTCATATAAAGGGACGTCGTCGCCCTGAAACCCGCTGGAAGCAAAACTACCTATCTGGTTAAACTACGCCGCCGCGGCTCCCGGAGCCCGCCTGAAGATCACGGGGACATCACAGTGGCCGTTAGACCGCCCAAGCATTCGCGACTCACACCGCGCTGGCCATCGTTGCGCCGCCTGTTCGACAAGGGATCGGCCGGAGCGGACCGTCACTGCGCGAATGCCCGGGTCATTCACGACTACTTCCACCACAAGGCCGGTTCCCAGGGCTACACCCTCAGCCACAGCCAGCAACGGGTGATCGACTGCATGGCGCAGCACGCCTCGACGCTGTTGGGCACGCCGGGCAAAAAACTGCCCGGGCTCTACCTGCATGGCGCTGTCGGGCGTGGCAAGAGCTGGCTGCTCGACGGTTTTTTCCAGGCGATCCCCCTCGCCCAGAAGCAGCGATTGCACTTCCACGGTTTTTTCGCCCGCCTGCACCAGGGCATGTTCAGCCATCGCGAGCAACCGGATGCGCTGGCGACCACGCTGGATGAGTTGCTGAGCGATTGCCGGGTGCTGTGTTTCGACGAGTTTCACGTCCACGACATCGGCGATGCGATGCTGATCACGCGGCTGTTCAAGGCGCTGTTCCAGCGCGGGATCCTGCTGCTGGTCACCTCCAACTACCCGCCGGAAGGCCTGCTGCCCAACCCGCTTTACCATGCGCGCTTCAAACCGGTGATCGACCTGATCAATGCGCGCATGCAGGTCATGGAAGTCGGCGGGCCGCACGACTATCGCAGTCAGGCCAGAACCCACGCGCATCAGCTGTTCACCCAGGGCCGATACGTCTGGCCCGCGACGCTGGCGCAACGCCAGGCAGCGAACCTGCCGGCGCCGAACGGGCCGGCCATTGCCCTGCCGGTCGGCGCGCGCCATCTCTCGGCCCGCTACTGCGAAGGACGCACTATCGGCTTCACCTTCGGCGACCTGTGCGATCACCCCACAGCGGTCATGGATTATCTGGAACTGTGCCGGCGCTTCGATCACTGGATCATCGACGACCTGCCCGACCTCGCCGACTGCACGATTGCCGCGCAGCAGCGTTTCATCAATCTGGTCGACGTGTTGTATGACCAGGACAAGCACCTGACTTTGCTGGGCCAACGCTCCCTGCGTGAAAGTTTGGGTGGTGACGCGATTGACCTGGCGCGTACGCGTAGTCGGTTGGGGCAGTTGGTGGAGTTGCGGGAGGGGGTGTGACGGGGGGCAGGTGAAGCAAGATCAAAAGATCGTCCGAGCGCGGCCCGAACCTTCGGCAGCTCCTACAGGAGACCGCGTACGCTTGACATCAGGTCGGCTCGTAGGCCGCCTCGCTTTGGCTTTTGATCTGCTTTTGATTTTGATTTTCTTGCCCCATCGAGAGGCCGAGTGGAGGTTCTGCGCAGTGGGCAACCCGGCATGGATGCCGGGTTAGCCGCGCTGGGCCCAGAGTGTGTAAAAACTGATTCAAGCATGGTCGGCGCGTAGCGCCGACGGTGGTTGGCTGGCTAATTACACCTAAAGTGCTCTCCGTAGCTCCATTACGCTTCAATGCCACTCGTAGGGCTTCTCTGCTCGTCCATCGAGCAAAACAGGAGCCCTTTCAGGCCGTCAACGCTTTCATCAGGTTCTGCGCACCGAGGATTTTCATCACTCGCTTCAAGTTGTAAGCGAGCACATTCAAACTCATTTCGGTGCTCACTCCGGCAAGCCGTCGGGTCAAAAAGTGTGTCGCACCCATCCATTGTTTGAGCGTCCCGAAGGGATGCTCGACGGTCTGCTTGCGGATGCTCATCATCTGCGGCGTATTGGCCAGGCGAACCTGCATTTCCTCCAGCACAGTTTCATGTTCCCAGCGACGTATCTTTCGCTCTCTGGCCGGAGTGCATTGCGCCTTGATCGAACAGGACCGGCAGTTAGAGCTCCAGTAACTGTTCAACGTCCTGCCATTATCGACGTAAGAGTTGCGCCAGATCAGCGCTTCATGGGCTGGGCAGACGTACACATCGTTATCCGCGTCGTAAACAAATTCATTATTGCCGAAGCGACCTTCGTATTTGGCGCGCGAGCTCAGCGTCTTCGGTACATAAGCACTAATCCCTGCCTCGTGGCAGGCAAGGATCTCCCCGCTTTTGTAATACCCTCGGTCAGCCACCACCGACAACGATTGGAGTTTCATCGCCTCACGGGCCTGCAGCGCCATTGAACTGAGCTGATCACGGTCGTGACCCTCATTGGTCACCTCGTGCGCGACGATCAGATGGTGCTTGGTATCGACCGCCGCTTGGACGTTGTAACCCACGATGCCTTTGCCGCTCGTCATCATGGAGCGCGCGTCCGGGTCGGTCAGTGAGACCTGTTTGTCCGGCGACGCCTCAAGCTGTATTTCAATCGCTTGAAGCGCCTTCATCTGCTCCTTCAGTTTGGCGATTTTCTCCTCCAGCCCCCCTTTGGGCCCTGAAGGCTTGGTCTCTTCTCGATCAGCCGCATCCAGCGCCTTCAGATAATGGGCAATGCTCGATTCGATTTCTTCCATCCGACGCTTCAGCTTGGCGCTGGTGAAATTGCGGTCGCGGTGGTTCACCGCCTTGAATTTACTGCCGTCGATCGCAACGAGGTTTTCCGAGAAAAGCCCCAGTTGCTGACACAGCACGACAAACTGCCGACAGACGCCTCGAATGGCCTTGCCGTTGTCTTTGCGAAAGTTGGCGATGGTCTTGAAGTCCGGCATCAGCCGACCGGTAAGCCACATCAGTTCGACGTTGCGCTGCGCCTCGCGCTCAAGGCGCCGGCTCGACTGGATGCGATTGAGATAGCCGTAGATGTAGATCTTCAGCATGACTGCGGGGTGGTAAGCCGGTCGGCCCGTTTCAGCAGGGACGGCGCTTTGAAAACCCAAGGCGATCAGGTCGAGTTCATCCACGAAGACATCGACAACACGCACAGGATTGGTGTCGCTGACGTAATCGTCCAGGCTCTCGGGGAGCAAGGTACTTTGACCTCGGTGTTCACCTTGAATAAAGCGTTTCATGGGCAACCCTTGCGATGAAATCCTGGGGAATCATAGCAAGGGTTGGCTTGGATGTTTTGACACACTCTGGGCCAAGGATGGCCCATCGCGGCGGGCCCACGGAGCAGGACCGGAGCGAGGGTATGCCGAGCCACAGCGAGGCACCGAACGCCAGGGGCAAGAGCCCTTGGTTACTTGGGGCTTTTCCAAGTGACTCGCTGTAAGAGCGAAACCCTAGGTGGCCGTTACCGCAGGAATGGATATGTACACCATCAAAACATCAAGATCGGGTTAGCTGCGAGAGATGTTTAGCCGGCCAGGCCGACAAACATATCCTGCACGTCGTCATGGTTATCGAGGCCTTCCAGGAAAGCTTCGACTTCAGCCATCTGCTCATCGCTCAAGCCGCTGACCGGGTTCTTCGGCTGATAGCCCAGCTTGGCCGACAACACGGTGAAACCTTGCTCAGGCAGGGCTTTCTGCACGGCATCCAGGTCCGTAGGTTCGGTCAGGAACAGCGTCGCGCCGTCTTCGCCCGGCTCGAAATCCTGGGCACCGGCTTCGATGGCGGCCATCTCCGGATCGGCGTCCGGGGTGTCCGGCGAGGCCTCGATCATGCCCACGTGGTTGAAGTCCCAGGCCACCGAACCGGAAGCGCCCAATTGGCCCTTGCGGAAGGCCACGCGGATTTCAGCGACGGTACGGTTGATGTTGTCCGTCACGCACTCGACGATCAGCGGCACCTGGTGCGGCGCGAAGCCTTCATAGGTCACGCGATGGTATTGCACGGTCTCGCCCAACAGACCCGCACCCTTCTTGATGGCACGATCCAGCGTTTCCTTGGGCATCGAAGCTTTCTTGGCCTGTTCGACCACCAGACGCAGGTGTGCGTTGGTGGCGGTATCGGCACCGTTGCGCGCAGCAATGGTGATTTCCTTCACCAGTTTGCCGAAGATCTTGCCCTTGGCGTTGGCTGCCGCTTCTTTGTGTTTAACCTTCCACTGTGCGCCCATTAATCACTCTCTTGTCTATGGCGCCGAAACATCTATTGGCCGACGCATGCCGCCAAGTTTATACGGCCTAAAGTTGGCAATCGACCAAAAAATCTCATCCACGGATCGACATTTTTACCGATGGTTGTAGGGCGATTCTGAAATTTCGCTTTGCCATGTCCACAAGGCCTGCGGGTTTCGTACCCTCGCAGTCCCTACTCCATGGTAGAAGCGCGATCGATGCACAACGACAAGGAAAGTCCCTTCACCCTGACACTCCTCGACGACCACCTCAGTTTGCAAGTGGTGCAGTTCAGCGGTCGCGAGGCCCTCAACCAACCCTATCGATTCGATATCGAAGTGATCGGCCTGGCACCGGCCCTCAACCTTGAACGGCTGCTGCAACAACCGGCGCTGCTCGACCTTGGGCAAGGCCAGGGCATTCATGGCGTGCTGCATAGCGCCAGCTGCGAACATCGAGGGCGTGGCCGGATAGGCTATAAACTGGTGCTGGTGCCGGCCCTTCAAGCACTGGATCGATACCGATCGCGGCGGGTTTTCCAGCGCCTCAGCGTGCCCATGATCCTGCGCCAGCTGCTGGAGGAGCATGGCTTGCCTGTAGACAGCTATCGCCTGGACCTGGCAGACGGGCACTATCCCCTGCGGCCGTTTTGCATTCAGTACGAAGAAACCGCCCTGGCCTTGCTGCAGCGCCTGTGCGAGGAAGAAGGCATTCACTACCACTTCGAACATTCCGCTCAGAGCCATGTGCTGGTGTTGGCCGACGACAACATGAGCTTTCCCCAGGAGCCGCTGCTGATGCCGTTCCAGGGTGATGACAGTGCTCAACCGGCGATCAGCGAGCTGTATCAGCGCCACGCTGCACAAGCCGTTTTCCCACGAACGAATGCGAAAAATCGCGGTGCTTCGCAGGTCGGTGAAGGCGCAGCCAATCACGCTTTCACCCACACGAGCGCGCCCCGCTCCACTCAGGAGCAACGTCATCACGATCAACTCGACCGCCGCGATCTGCAGCGCATGCGTTGCCAGCAGTTGCAGCTTCACGGCCAAAGCAATCAGCCCCTGTTACGCAGCGCCCGCATCGTGCAGGTTGAAGACCATCCCGTGCCGGGGTTCAACGATCAATGGCTGGTCTGCGAGGCGCGGCACCAGGGGCAGCAGGGTTCGATCCTGGCTGAGGACAGCAGGCCCCGGCGCTATCACAATCAGTTCACGGCCATTCCCTGGTCGACGGTATTTCGCCCCCCCTTGGACCAGGCCAGGCCGCGCATCCCCGGCTTTCAGCCTGCACGGGTCTGTGGTTCGGCCGGACAGCACGCGGCACAGGATGATCAAGGTCGTTTGCAGGTAAGTTTGTGGCCCGACACGGATGTCGATCCCGCAGAGGGCCTCTGGCTACCTGTCGCACTGACAGTGTCCCAAGCCCCAACGGAACCGATCCAGCTGCCCATGGCCGGCAGCGATGGCTGGGTCAGTTTCCTCGACAGCGACCCCGACCGTCCGGTGTTCTGCGCCAGCACCGGACAGCGCCGCAGCCCGCCAGCGGTGCGCGCCGACACCCGCCACAGTGACACCCGCCTGCTGCTCGACTGGCTGATCAATCGCCCGGATGACTGAGCCTCAGCCCTTGTCCGCCTTGCCGGCCGCGGCGGCGAATTTCGCCAGGCGTACGTCCAGGTGCCGTGGCCGACGCCCGTGGTCCTCGGCGCGCTCCTTGCGGCGGATGGCGTTGCGCACCATCAACGAGCCGAGGTAGCGAATCGGTTCCGGCGGGAAAAAGCCCAGCGGTCCGTTTACCAGCGGCGAGCGGGTCCAGGGGTTATCCAGGCCCTGGACCATGGAAGCGAGGATCTGCCCGCCCATGTGGCAAGGCCCCACCCCGCTGCCCGAATAACCAAAGCCGTAGAACACGTTGCCACTGGCGCTCATCTGCCCGAAGAACGGCAACCCGGTCACCGAGCGGTCCGAGGGACCGTTCCAGGTCGCTTCGACCCTGACCCCGGCAAAGGCCGGGAAGAAATCCGCCAGGCTGTGCTGCAACAGGCCGGCATAGGGCGACGGTTGATCGAACACCGGCAGCATGCGCCCACCATAGGCGAAGGTGTTGCCTCCCTTGCCGAGCATGATCCGGCCGTCCGGGGTGTTGTGGTAGTAGTGCACGAAAATCCGCGAATCGAGCACCGTGACGCCGCTGGTCAAACCGATTTCGCTGAGCAGGTCGGGCCGCGGTTCGGTGATCAGCATGTCACTGGAAACGATCGCCACGCTGCGTTCGAACTGCGGGAAGGCCCGGGCCATCCAGGCGTTCATCGCCAGCACCACCCGGTCGGCGCGAATAGTCCCGTGCGGGGTCTGTATCCCCGCAGGCTTGCCCTCCTCCAGCCCGGTCATGGCGGTGTTTTCGTGAATCCTCACGCCCAGTTGCAAGGCGACCCGGCGCAAGCCACGCACCAGCTTGCCCGGTTGCACACTGGCGGCCGCCGGGGAAAACCAGCCTTCCAGGTGCTTGGCCGAACCGGCCATGCGCTGCACATCGGCCACGGGGCGCTGGGTGAACGAGTTGATGCCGTGGCGTTCCAGCGCGGCAATGACCGCGTCGGTGGAGCCGCATTGCGCGCGGTTGGTGGCGGTGTAGAGGGTGCCGTCAAGACGATAATCGGCGTCCACCCCATACTGCTCGCAGAAGGCGCCGATGGCGTGGATGCTGCGTTCGGACTCCTTGACCAGCCGCACCGCCTCCTCAACGCCGAACAGTCGCTCAAGGGTGAAGTACTTGGCCGACCACGACAGCGCACATCCACCGTTGCGCCCACTGGCACCGGCGCCGCAGATGTCCGCTTCGATCAGTACGACGTCCAGTTCCGGGTCCTGTTCCTTGAGCATGATCGCGGTCCACAAGCCGGTATAACCGCCGCCGACGATGCACACGTCGGCGCGGCTGTCGCCTTGCAGTGGCGGACAGGTTTCCGATGCATCCGCCTTCAAGGCCTGGTCCAGCCAAAAGGGTCTCATGGGTCAATCTCCAGTCAATTGTCCACACGCCAGCCTGCCGCAAGCGCAGCAGGCGACGCGGGAGAGGATTCAGGTACGCAGGGGTTTGATGGTCATCGCCCGGTTGGGGACGTAGGCAAAGTGAGTACCCTGGCCCCCGGGGCGGCTGTTCCAGTGGGGGACCAGCACCAGCGCCGAGAACAGCGCGCAGCCAGCGAAGACAATGAACACGGTGACGGTATCGAAGTAGCCTGGCAGCAATCCGCCGAGAATCGCCCCCACCGACCCGCAACCGTTGACGAACCCGGCCGCCGTGGCGCCAGCCTTGGCGGTACCGAAATCGATGGCGGCCGCGCCGCTGATCATCGAGTCAGGTCCGTAGAGGGTCAGACCCATGACGAACAACAGCGCCACCACCAGCATCACACTGCCGGTTTGCAGGGCGCCCATGAAGAAGGCGAGCGAGACGGTCAGCGCCAACAGGCTGATGACGCAGGCCGGCATGCGCCGGGCGCCGAACAGCTTGTCCGAGGCCAGGCCGATCATGATCGGCCCGAGCAACCCGGCCAGTTCGAACGCGGTCGGAATGATCGCGGCGCCGACCTTGCCCACCGAGGGCATCTGTTCGAAAACGATCACCGGGCCCCAGAGCAGGATCGCATAGCGCGCCGGTTTCAACATGAAGTACGCCAGGCCAAGGATCAGCACGGTGCGGTTGCGCAGGATTTCCTTGAGCGGCTCCAGCACGCTGATCTTGCTTTGGGCAT
This sequence comes from Pseudomonas sp. PLMAX, assembly GCF_046042685.1. Taxonomy (NCBI): domain Bacteria; kingdom Pseudomonadati; phylum Pseudomonadota; class Gammaproteobacteria; order Pseudomonadales; family Pseudomonadaceae; genus Pseudomonas; species Pseudomonas sp. PLMAX. Next base: position 4,947,048 of record NZ_CP064949.1, read on the forward strand.
AAGCCTCTTCTGCGCTCAGTTCGGGCTCCGGCTCCACGGCCGGCAAGCCCACGTCTTCAGGTTTGTTGCGTTGGAAAATAAAAAACAGCACGGCGACCAGCCCAACCACCGCCGCACTGGAAATGAACGCTGCGTGCCAGGAGCCGATCAGCGTGTAGGCCCACCATCCGGCGAATGGCGATGCCACCAGTCCGCCAAAGGCGTAGCAGGAGCTCCATAGACCCAGCACCCGCCCGCGTTGCTCGGACGGAAAGAAACTGCCGAGGTTCTTGCACAGCCCCGACCATCCGGTGGACTGCGCCAAGCCTTGAATCAGCATGCAGGTGGCGAAGATCGGCAAGGTGGCGAAACTGCCCATCACCAGCGCTGCTGCCGCCGAAATCAGCAAGCCGCCAAGGACCACCACCCGCGGCCCGAAGCGGTCGGCCAGGATGCCCCAGGTGAATTGGCCGATGGCGTAGGCGGTCAGGTAAATGGCGTCGAGGTTGGCCATGGCCATCTTGTCGAGCATGAACGTCGGGTCTTCGCCGATGCCGAGCTTGGCAACGGAAAACGCTTTGCGGGTGAAGTAGAAAGCGGCGTAGGCGAGCCAGGTGATCGCGAAGATCTGCACGCGCCAACGCTTGATGGTGCCGATGTGCTTGTTCATTGTGGTTCTGACCTCAGGGTGTGAGTGTGCCGGCAGAATTGGAAGAAAACGCCTGTGTTTTTATTGTTGAGCACTGCGAAATCACCTTGTCCCTGTGGGCGATTCCGGTCAGATGAGTCCTGTTGTTGCACGCACAGGCTCATGGCACCCGCGCTGTTCGACTGAGCAGTCACCGGGGCTGAGGTCGATCAAAACAATTACTGATTAATAAGTGAAATCGATTTATCGTATTTCCAAAATAAGCTCAGCTTGTTACTGGAGATTCCCATGTCGGTTTCCCACGCCCAGCTCAAAGCCTTCCATGCCGTGGCCGTGCATGGAAGCTTCACCAAAGCCGCCGAGCGTTTGTTTCTCACCCAGCCGGCGATTTCCGACCAGGTGCGCAAACTCGAAGAACGCTACGGCGTGTTGCTGTTCCATCGCAACAAACGCTCGGTACGCCTCACCGACCTGGGCGAGCGTTTGTTGAGCGTCACCCAGAAATTGTTCGTGATCGAAGCCGAGGCCCAGGAGCTGTTGCAGGATTCCCAGGCGTTGCAGACCGGCAGCCTGATCCTGGCGGTGGATGCGCCGGTGCATGTGCTGCCACAGATCGCCCGGTTCTGCGAGCGCTACCCCGGCATCAGCGTGAAGATCGAAACCGGCAACACCGATGAATCGCTGTTCCGCCTGTTCAACTATCAGGCCGACCTGGCGTTGCTCGGCCGCGAGGTGAGTGACGAGCGATTGATCTCGCTGCCGCTGCGCAATGATCCGATGGTGGCGTTCGTGTCGCGCAATCATCCGTGGGCGGATCGCGAGTCCATCACCCTCGCGGACCTCGACGATACGCCGCTGGTGCTGCGGGAAATCGGTTCGGTGACCCGCCAGACCCTGGAAGAAGAAATGGCCGGCGCGGGGTTTCGCATTCGCCCGGCGATTCAGGTCGAAGGTCGCGAAGCTGCGCGGGAGGCGGTGGTGGTGGGAATTGGTGTGGGCGTGGTGTCGGCGGCGGAGTTCGGTGCGGATTCGCGGGTGTGCGCGTTGCCGATTATCGATTGCAAGCGGCGCTTGACCGAGACGCTGGTGTGCTTGCGTGAACAGAGTTCGCGGCGGGTGGTGGCGACGTTTCTGCAGATGGTTCGCGAGAGTCTTGTGTAGACAGGTCTGGCCTCTTCGCGAGCAAGCCCGCTCCCACATTTGATTGCATTCCTCCAGGCAGAACGCGGTCAAATGTGGGAGCGGGCTTGCTCGCGAATGCAGGCGACTCGATTTATCGGCCAGGCGCCAAGCCGAAAAACGCCTGAATCAGGCGCAAATCCCGCCGCCGCTCCATGCACCCCATCATGTGCCGATTGACCAACCCGTCACCAATGATCGGCACCGCCGCCACCCGCGGGTCATGGCTGACCTCCACCGACGACACCACCCCCACTCCCAACTCGGCAGCGACCGCCTCGGTCACCGCTTCCCGGCTGTCCAGCTCCAGCAACACCCGCGGATTGACCTGTGCCTGGAGGCAGGCTTCATCGAAGGTGCGTCGGGTGATCGAACTTGGCTCACGCAGCACCATGATCACCTGGTCCAGTTCCTTGAGCGGCACGCCTTGAGTGCGCCGCGCCCAGGGATGACCTTCGGGCACCAGGGCGCAGATCCGCGATTCGCTCAGGGCTTGCAAATGCAGGCCCTTGCGCGGCTCGACTTCGGTCAATACCGCCACGTCGGCATGCTCGGACAACAGCGCCGCCAGGGTTTCCTGGGCATTGCCCAGGCGCAGGTTGACGGTGATCCCCGGATAACGCGCGCGCAGGCTCGCGAGCATCGGCATGACCATGTGCGGGCCGTCCGCCGCCACTTCCAGGCGCCCGGTGAGCAACTGCCGGTTGGCCTCCAGCATCGCTTGCGCCTCCTCGGCCAGGCCGAACATCGCCCGGGTGATCGCCGCCAGCTTGGTGCCCTCCTCCGTCAACTCCACTCGTCGTGCGGTGCGGCGCAACAGCGTGATCTGGTAGTGCTCTTCCAGCGACTTGATGTGCCCGGTGACCGCCGGCTGACTAATGAATAGCCGCGCGGCGGCGCGGGTAAAGCTGCCCTCCCGGGCCACGGCATCGAACGCGCGGAGCTGAAACAGGTTCATGAATAACTCTCACTGATGGCTGGCATAACAACAAACAATTTGATTGATAACTCGGCAAATTGCAATTTAAGCCCCGTAGCTTCATCCCATCGATTGCGAGGACACGAGAATGAGTACTGCCGCACCCATCCTGCTCACCCCCGGCCCGTTGACCACGTCGCCCCGCACCCGTCAGGCGATGATGGTTGACTGGGGTTCATGGGATGACCGCTTCAACCAGCTGACCGCCAGCCTCTGCGAACAACTGCTGGCGATCATCAACGGCGCCGCCAGCCATCACTGCGTGCCACTGCAAGGCAGCGGCACCTTCGCCGTCGAAGCGGCGATCGGCACCCTGGTGCCCCGTGACGGCAAGATCCTGGTGCTGATCAACGGTGCCTACGGCAAACGCTTGGCGAAGATCTGCGAAGTACTCGGGCGCTCGTTCAGCACTTTCGAAACCGCCGAAGACGAACCGACCACCGCCGCCGACGTCGAACGCCTCCTGCGCGCCGATACCGGCATCACCCACGTTGCCCTGATTCACTGCGAAACCAGCACCGGCATCCTCAACCCGCTGCCGGAAATCGCCCAGGTGGTCGAGCAGCACGGCAAGCGCCTGATCATCGATGCGATGAGCTCCTTCGGCGCGCTGCCGGTAGACGCTCAACAGGTGCCGTTCGATGCGCTGATCGCCGCTTCCGGCAAATGCCTGGAAGGCGTGCCGGGCATGGGTTTCGTGTTCGCTCGCAAAGAATCCCTGGCCAACGCCGCCGGCAACTCGCACTCCCTGGCGATGGACCTGTACGACCAGCACACCTACATGGCCAAGACCGGGCAATGGCGCTTCACCCCGCCGACCCACGTGGTTGCCGCGCTGCACGAAGCCCTGCTGCAATACAACGAAGAAGGCGGCCTGCCCGCCCGGCACCAGCGCTACGCCGCCAACTGCCAGGCCCTGATGGAAGAGATGGCCGGGCTGGGCCTGCGCAGCTTCCTGCCGGCCGCCATCCAGGCGCCGATCATCGCCACCTTCCATGCGCCGAAAGATCCGCGTTACCAGTTCAAGGAGTTCTACGAACGAGTCAAGGCCAAGGGTTACATCCTCTACCCGGGCAAACTGACTCAGGTCGAGACGTTCCGTGTGGGCTGCATTGGTCATGTGCAACCTTCAGAAATGCGCGAAGCCGTGGCTGCTATCGGCGAAGTACTTCGCGAGATGGAAGTGCTAGAGATCTAACCCACATCACTTTTCCCCTGTGGGAGCGGGCTTGCTCGCGAAAGCGGAGTGTCAGTCGACATCATTGCTGATTGTCAGACCGTATTCGCGAGCAAGCCCGCTCCCACAAAAAGCAACCCATCATTAGCCAGTTGCCACAGGATCTGATCACCATGAACTACACCAACCCAACCAAACTGCAGGCCGCCATCCTCGACTGGGCCGGCACCGTGGTCGACTTCGGCTCGTTCGCGCCGACGCAGATTTTCGTCGAGGCTTTCGCCGAGTTCGACGTCCAGGTCTCCATCGAAGAGGCCCGTGGCCCGATGGGCATGGGCAAGTGGGACCACATCCGCACCCTGTGCGACCAGCCGCAAGTCGCCGAGCGCTATCGCAAGGTGTTCGGCCGTACGCCGACCGACGATGACGTCACCGCCATCTACCAGCGTTTCATGCCCCTGCAGATCGAGAAAATCGCCGAACACTCGGCGCTGATTCCCGGCGCCCTGGACACCATTGCCGGCTTGCGTGAACAGGGGATCAAGATCGGTTCCTGCTCCGGTTATCCGAAACAGGTCATGGACAAGGTCGTCGAACTGGCCGCCACCAACGGCTACGTGGCCGACCACGTGGTCGCCACCGACGAAGTGCCGAACGGCCGCCCATGGCCCGCCCAGGCATTGGCTAACGTGATCGCGCTGGGCATCGACGACGTCGCCGCGTGCGTGAAGATCGACGACACCGTGCCGGGCATCCTCGAAGGCCGTCGTGCCGGCATGTGGACCGTCGCGCTGATCTGCTCGGGCAACGCGCTGGGCCTGGACTATGAAGGCTATCGCGCCCTGGGCAGCGATGAACTGGCCAGCGAGCGCAAGCGCATCCACGCCCTGTTCGAAGGCTCGCGCCCGCACTACATGATCGACACCATCAGCGATTTGCCTGAAGTGATTGCCGACATCAACAAGCGCCTGGCCAAGGGCGAAATGCCGCAAACCAACTGACCAAACGCGTATCGCCCTCTGTAGGAGCTGCCGCAGGCTGCGATCTTTTGATCTTGTTTTCAAGATCAAAAGATCGCAGCCTGCGGCAGCTCCTACAAGGCATTCAGCGTCAGAGAGCCTTCAAGCAAACCCGGTGAAACAGGATTACAGTTAAAGCACACCGTCGATCAAGAACGGGTGGCTTCAAACCGGACCTGTGAGGAACACCGTATGCCGTGGAAAAACTCCGACTCGCGCTACAGCACCGTCTCGATCGCACTGCATTGGTTGATGCTGGTCCTGCTGGCGCTGGTTTACGCCTGTATCGAACTGCGCGGCCTGTTTCCCAAGGGCAGCGGTGGTCGAACACTGATCGTCGAATCGCACTTCATGCTCGGCCTGACCGTCTTCGTGCTGGTCTGGCTACGCCTGTTCGCCCGCAGCCTTGGCCCGGCACCGCAGATCTTTCCGGCGTCACCCAAGTGGCAAACGCTGCTGGCCAAATTGATGCACTGGGCGCTGTACCTCTTCATGATCGCCATGCCGATCCTGGGCTGGCTGGTCACCAGCGCCAAAGGTAACCAGGTGATGTTCTACGGCTTCGACCTGCCCCTGCTGGTCGCGCAAAACAAGGACCTGGCCAAGCAGATCCAGGGCTGGCACGAACTCGGTGGCACCCTCGGTTACTGGCTGATCGGCCTGCACGCCGTCGCCGGGCTGTATCACCACTATGTGGTGGGCGACAACACCCTGCTGCGAATGATGCCCAAGCGGGTCAACAGCAATACCGGAAGCTGACGCATATCAAATGTGGCAGCGGGCTTGCTCGCGAAGGCAGTGTGTCAGTCAATCAATGATGCGACTGATGCACCGCCTTCGCGAGCAAGCCCGCTCCCACAATGGATTGCGGTGCTTTTCAGGTTTTGGAGCTGAAACCCCGGCGGCCCTGCAAACCACCGGTGTGGATAAAGATCAGCCGCGTGCCTGGGGCAAACTTGCCTGCCTCTACCTGCTGTTTCAGCGCCAGCAACGCCTTGCCGGTGTACAGCGGTTCCAGTGGAATGCCGCTGGCCTGTTCGGTCTGCTCGATGAATTCAAGCAATAGCGAATCGACCTTGGCAAAACCACCGCGGCTGGCGTCGAACAGTTCGTAAGACGGATCACTCACCCCCGCCTGCGCCAGGATGCGCTCGACCTGCTGTGCCACCCCATGATCGTCCGGCACCGCCAGCGCACCGTAGACCGAGTGCTCGCCCGCTTCGGCCATGACCAGGCCAGCCAGGGTCGTGCCGGTGCCGCAGGCCAGCCACCAACCGTCGTAGTCGTTCCAGCCCAGGTCATTCAGTTGCCGGCAGGCCAATGCCTTGAGCGGCAGGCAGCCCTGTGCACCCGGCAACCCGCCGCCGCCTTCAGGCACCGCCAGTAAGTCGGGATACTGCGCCTGCCATGGCTCCCAGAAACCCGCCTCATGCCGCGCCCGATAGCCGGCAAAACCGAGCCAGTGCAGGTGCATGCCGAACGCCTGCAAATCGTTCACCGTCGGAGTTTGCTGAGGGTGCCCGCGCAACAGGCCGACCGTGGCGAAACCGAATCGCTTGCCGGCAGCGGCCAGGGCATGCAGGTGATTGGAATGGGCGCCGCCGAGGCTGATGATGCCCTTGGCGCCTGCCTGGTCAGCGGCTTTGAGGTGTTCGGTGAGCTTGAACCATTTGTTGCCGCTGATCAGCGGGTCGATCTGGTCCAGGCGCAGGATGGCGAGTTCGATGTTGGCGGTGGTGAGCCAATCAAGGTGGAGGCGATCGAGTGGGGCTTGGGGTAGCCAGTCGGAAGGAACAATCATCAGCGCTGGGCGACCTGAAAAACCCCATTCTACCAGCCGATAAAAAACCCTGTAGGAGCTGTCGAGTGAACGAGGCTGCGATCTTTTGATTTTTAAAAGCAAGATCAAAAGATCGCAGCCTTCGGCAGCTCCTACAGTTCGGCAGCCAGTCGCGAACCCTGATTGATCGCCCGCTTGGCATCCAGCTCCGCCGCGACATCCGCGCCGCCGATCAGATGCACGTTCTGCCCCGCCGCCACCAGGCCTTCCTGCAACTCGCGCAGCGGGTCCTGCCCGGCGCAGATCACAATGTTGTCCACGGGCAGCACCTGCGGTTCACCGGTTTCGCCGATGCGAATGTGCAGGCCTTCGTCGTCGATCTTCAGGTATTCGACGCTGTTGAGCATCTGCACCTGCTTGTTCTTCAGACCGGTGCGGTGGATCCAGCCGGTGGTCTTGCCCAGGCCGTCGCCGACTTTGGACTTCTTGCGTTGCAGCAGGAACACTTCGCGGGCCGGTGCATGGGGCGCCGCCTTGATGCCGGCGACACCGCCGCGGGCTTCCAGGTGCGTGTCGATGCCCCACTCCTTCCAGAATTCATCGCGGTTCAGGCTGGTGGCCTGGCCCTGGTGAACCAGGAATTCCGAGACGTCGAAGCCGATACCGCCAGCGCCGATCACCGCGACTCGCTTGCCCACCGGTTTGCGCTCGAGCAGCACGTCCAGGTAGCTCAGCACCTTGGCATTTTCCACCCCCGGAATCGCCGGCAAGCGCGGCGCAATACCGGTCGCCAGGATGATCTCGTCGTAGCCGCCCTCGACCAGTTTCGCCACATCGACGCGGGTGTTCAGGCACACCTCGACGTTAGTGGTCTGCAGCTTGCGACCGAAGTAACGCAGGGTCTCGAAGAACTCTTCCTTGCCCGGCACCCGCTTGGCCACGTTGAACTGGCCGCCGATTTCGCTGGCCGAATCGAACAGCGTCACCGCATGGCCACGCTCGGCCGCCACGGTGGCGGCGGACAAGCCGGCAGGTCCGGCACCGACCACGGCGATTTTCTTGATCTGCTGCACCGGCACATAGTTGAGTTCGGTTTCGTGGCAGGCGCGCGGGTTGACCAGGCAGCTGGTCAACTTGCCGCCGAAGGTGTGGTCCAGGCAGGCCTGGTTGCAGCCGATGCAGGTATTGATTTCATCGGCGCGGCCCTCGGCGGCCTTGTTGACGAAGTCCGGGTCGGCGAGGAACGGCCGCGCCATGGAGACCATGTCGGCATCGCCCTCGGCAAGGATCTGCTCGGCGACTTCCGGGGTGTTGATGCGGTTGGTGGTGATCAGCGGAATGTTCACCGAGCCGCGCAGTTTGGCCGTGACCTTGCTGAAGGCCGCGCGCGGCACCTTGGTGGCGATGGTCGGGATTCGCGCTTCGTGCCAGCCGATGCCGGTGTTGATGATCGTCGCACCGGCCTGCTCGATGGCCTTGGCCAGCAGCACGATTTCGTCCCAGGTGCTGCCGCCCTCGACCAAGTCGAGCATCGACAGGCGGAAAATGATGATGAAGTTCGGGCCAACCGCCTCACGCACGCGACGCACGATTTCCACCGGCAGACGCATGCGGTTTTCGTAGCTGCCGCCCCAGCGGTCGGTGCGGTGGTTGGTGTGGGCGGCGAGGAACTGGTTAATGAAATAACCTTCGGAACCCATGATCTCGACGCCGTCGTACTCGGCCTGCTGGGCCAGGGTCGAGCAGGTGACGAAATCGCGGATCTGCTTCTCGATGCCTTCCTCGTCCAGTTCCTTGGGCTTGAACGGGTTGATCGGCGCCTGGATCGCGCTCGGCGCAACCTGTTTCGGGCTGTAGGCATAACGACCGGCGTGGAGGATCTGCATGCAGATCTTGCCGCCCGCCTCGTGCACCGCGCGGGTGACGATGCGGTGCTTGAGCGCTTCTTCCTCGGTGGTCAGCTTGGCCGCGCCGGAATACACACCACCCTCGTCGTTCGGGCCGATACCGCCGGTGACCATCAGGCCGACTCCGCCACGGGCACGCTCGGCGAAGTACGCCGCCATGCGCTCGAAACCGCCGGGCTTTTCCTCGAGGCCGGTGTGCATCGACCCCATCAGGGTGCGGTTGCGCAACGTGGTGAATCCCAGGTCCAGCGGGGCCAACAGGTGCGGGTAATGGGCGGCGGTCATCGGTAACTCCACAGCGAGCGATCACGGGAAAAGCGGAAGCTCTACGGCCCCCGTCAGTCATGTTCGACAGACTAAGAGCCGCGCAGCTGCGGCTCAATGACCGAAACTGACAACTTGATGATCGAAATGTGCAGCGACGCTCAAGCCGGTGCTCCCAGCAACTGGCTCAGCACGGCGCGCAACTTGCCGGGTTTCACCGGTTTGTTCAGCAGCGGCGCTTCGAGCCGTTGCAACGAGCGCCGGCACTGGTCCGTACGATCCGCGGTGATGATCACGGCAGGAATGGCCTGGCGGTAATGCTCGCGCAAATGCCTGACCACATCACAGCCCACCACGCCGTGGTCAAGGTGATAGTCCGCCAGGATCAGTTCCGGCGCCCGCCCCGCCAGGGCCGCCAGCGCCGAGTGTTCATCGGTGGCGGTGACCACGTCGCAGCCCCACTGCCCGAGCAACGCACTCATGCTTTCGAGGATGCTCACTTCATTGTCCAGCACCAGCAATCGCCGGCCCGGCAGCGGATTACCCGTGCCCGGTTGCGGCGCCGCGAGGCTGATGGGCAAAGGCACCTCGCGGGATATCGGTACCTCGATGCTGAACATCGATCCGCGGCCCGGAAGCGAGTGCACCTGGATGCGGTAGTCGAGGATTTTCGCAATGCGCTCGACGATCGCCAGCCCCAGCCCCACGCCCTTGCGGTCGGCGGCGCGGCCCACGTCCAGCTGATTGAATTCGAGGAAGATGGAGTCCAGGCGATCGGCGGGAATGCCGCGTCCGGTGTCCCACACTTCCAGGCGCAGCTTGTCGCCCCGGCAACGGGCCCCCAGCAGGATGCTGCCTTCGTCGGTGTAGCGACAGGCGTTACTGAGGAAGTTGCGCAGGATCCGGGTCATCAGGCGCAAGTCGGTGCGAATGGCGTAATCGCCCATGTGCACGCGCAACCGCAAGCCGGCGGCCTGGGCCACGGACTGGAACTCCGAGACCAGTGGCCCGAGCAATTCGTCGAGGCGATACAGCGCGACATCCGGCTTGACCGCCGCTTGATCGAGGCGGGAGATGTCCAGCAAGTCGGTGAGCAGGTCCTCGGCGCCTTCCAGCGCCTGATGGGTACGCTCGACCAGCACCTGCTCGACCTCGGGCAGCTTGCGCTCACGCAAGGTCGAGATCAGCAACCGCGCGGCGTTGAGCGGTTGCAGCAGGTCATGACTCGCCGCAGCGAGGTATTTGTCCTTGCTGCGGTTGGCGGCCTGCGCGGCGTCCCGGGCATCGCGCAGGGCTTCGGCGATCTGTTTACGCTGGGTGATCTGTTGTTGCAGGTTGCGGTTGGCTTCCAGCAGTTCGTCGGTGCGCGCGGTCACGCGCTGTTCCAGTTGGTCGTTGAGTTGCTGCAGGCGTTCCTGGGCAAGCTTGCGTTCGGTGATGTCGGCGACGAAACCTTCCACCAGCCCTTCCTGGTCGGGCTTGAGCAGCAGGTTCATCAGCACGTCGAGATGGCTGCCGTCCTTGCGCCGCAACTGGGTTTCATAGCCGTGCAGGCTGCCCTGGTGGGTGAGAATTTCGCCGATGTCTTCCAGCTCCTGGGCACCACCGACAAACAGGTTGCTCGCCAGGTCCGCCAGGGAGAACAGCACCTCCTGCGGGTCCTGATAACCAAGCATGCGCGCCAGGGCCGGGTTGGCGGCGCGCATGCCGTCGTGCAGGCTGGCCTGGAAAATCCCGTGGACCGCGTTTTCGAACAACCATTTGTAGCGGTTGCGCTCGGCTTCCAGTTCGTCGAGGCGCGCGGCCAGTTCCGGGTAATGGCTCTTGCGCGCCGAATGACTGCCTAATCCGAGTAATCCGGCCAGCGCCCGTTGTTGCTCGTCAGAGGGCTTCGCCATAGACGACCTCGACATCACGCTGACTGGATTCGCGCGGGTTGGTGAGGATGCACGGGTCATCCATGGCGTGTTGCGACAGGAATGGAATGTCCGAAGTCCTGACCCCATGCAGCCCGAGGGTTTCGTGGAAACCGATCGCATGCTTGAGAGCGATCAGGTGCTCGACCAGGCGCCCGCAGATCTGCCGGTGATTGAGGCCCCGGCAGTCGATGCCGAACGTCTCGGCGATGACCTTGAAACGGTCCGGCGCCGAGTCGTAGTTGAACGCCACCACGTGCTCCACCAGCACCGCGTTGCACAGGCCATGGGGCAGGTCGAGAAAGCCGCCGAGGCTGTGGGACATGGCATGCACCGCGCCAAGGATCGCGTTGGAGAACGCCAGCCCGGCCTGCATGCTGCCGAGCATGATTTTCTCACGCAGGGCGATGTCCGTTGGGTTGGCGATCATCTGCACCAGGTTGCCGTTGATCAGGCGCATGGCTTCCAGCGCATGGGGATCGGTCAGCGGCCCGTGCCCGGTCGACACGAAGGCTTCGATGGCATGCACCAGCGCGTCGATGCCGGTACAGGCCGACAGGAACGGGTCCATGCTCAGGGTGGTTTCCGGGTCGATCAGCGACACGTCCGGCACCACCGCCTTGCTGACGATGGAGAACTTCATGCGTTCCTGCTGATTGGAAATGATCACGAATTGCGAGACGTCGGCCGAGGTGCCGGCGGTGGTCGGAATCAGGATCAGCGGCGGGCTGGGCACGCGGATGGTGTCCACGCCTTCGAACTCGAGGATGCTGCGACCATGGGCGACGACAATGCCGATGCCCTTGCCGCAATCCATCGGGCTGCCGCCGCCGACGGCGACGATCACATCGCAGTGGTTTTCCCGGTACAGCTCGGCACCGAGCATCACCTCTTCCACTCGCGGGTTGGGCGAGACGCCGCTGTACAGGCAGTATTCGATGCCCAGGGCTTGCAGGCTGGCTTCGACATCCGCCACCCATCCGGCGGCAATCACCCCCGGGTCGCTGACCACCAGCACCTTGCGCGCGCCAAAGGTCTTGGCGTAGTTGCCGACGTTGTGCCGGCAACCGGCACCGAAGATGATTTCAGGCGAAACGAATTTACGCAGCTGGCTGAGACTCTGGCTCATTGGAAAGCCTGTTTTTATTGTTTTGGAAGGTAAGGCCCACACTAACGCATCCGGCTGCGAATGCAATCAGACCAATGGCTGGGTTCACCACAGGTCCCACATTGGAATTGTGTTGCCGGGGTCACCGCGGTAGATCAGCTGCGAAGCCTTCGCATTGCGCAACGTCAGGTGTTCCATGCCCTGCCCCGGCGCTTCTGCTTCCTCGCGAGCCTTGATGATGACGCCATGGTGAGGCGACTTGCTGCACACAGGGTCGGCATTGGCCGCGTCGCCGGTGAGCATGAACGCCTGGCAGCGGCAGCCCCCCAGGTCCTTGTGTTTTTCATCGCAGGAACGACACGGCTCCTTCATCCAGTCATCGCCACGAAAACGGTTGAAACCCAAGGATTGGTTCCAGATGTGCTCGATGCTGTGCTCGCGCACGTTGGGAAACTGCACCGGCAATTGCCGGGCGCTGTGGCAAGGCAGCGCCGTGCCGTCCGGGGTGATGTCGAGAAACAGGTTGGCCCAGCCGTTCATGCAAGTCTTGGGACGTTCTTCGTAGTAATCGGGGGTGACGAAAATCAGCTTGCAGGGATGCCCCTGGGCCTCAAGACGCTCGCGATATTCATTGGTGATGCGCTCGGCCCGTTGCAGTTGCTCCCGGGTCGGCAACAGGCCGACGCGGTTGAGCTCGGCCCAGCCATAGAACTGGCAGGTGGCCAATTCGACGAAATCCGCTTCCAGCTCCAGGCACAGATCAATGATCCTGGCGATGTCATCGATGTTGTGCCGATGGGTGACGAAGTTCAGCACCATCGGATAACCCTGGGCTTTCACCGCCCGGGCCATCGCCAGCTTCTGCGCGAAGGCCTTGCGCGAGCCGGCGAGCATGTTGTTCACCGCTTCGTCGGCGGCCTGGAAACTGATCTGGATGTGATCGAGCCCGGCGACCTTGAAGTCGCGCACCTTCTGCTCGGTCAGGCCGATGCCCGAGGTGATCAGGTTGGTGTAGTAGCCCATGTCTCGTGCAGCTTTGATCAACTCCGCCAAGTCCTGGCGCACCAATGGCTCACCACCGGAAAAACCCAGTTGCGCGGCGCCCATTTCGCGCGCCTCACGGAACACGCGAATCCATTCTTCGGTACTCAACTCTTCACCTGATTTGGCAAAGTCCAATGGGTTGGAGCAGTACGGGCATTGCAGCGGACAACGATAAGTCAGCTCCGCCAACAGCCACAGCGGTGGCCCCGGACGCGTCTCATTCGATCCAGAACTGAGCACGGGCCACCTCCAGAAACGCCAGCACATCCTCGTCGATTCCCGGCACACCGGGGAAACTCGCGGAGAGTAAATCAATGATCGCCGCCACACTGCGCTGACCGTCCAGCAGATCGAGAATCTGCCCGGCACTGGCATTGAGCTTGATCATGCCTTCTGGGTACAGCAGCACATGGCAGTCCTGACGCGGCTCCCACTGCAAGCGAAAACCCGGGCGCAGCGTCGGTGAATGCGCGCGTTTGACCAGGCTCACAGCGCGATCCCCCGATGCCAGACGCGCTCGGTTGTCACCGTGTGATACGGCGGGCGCTCCAGCTCATAGGCCATGCTCATGGCGTCGAGCATGCTCCACAGCACGTCGAGCTTGAATTGCAGAATCTGCAGCATGCGTTGCTGGGCCTCGAGGGTGACGTAGTGGGCCAGGGTGATGCGCAAGCCGTGTTCGACATCCCGTCGGGCCTGGCTCAGGCGCGTGCGGAAGTAGTCGTAGCCGGCGGGGTCGATCCATGGGTAATGGGTCGGCCAGGCATCGAGTCGCGACTGATGGATCTGCGGCGCGAACAGCTCGGTCAACGAGCTGCTGGCCGCTTCCTGCCAGCAGGCACGCCGGGCGAAATTGACGTAGGCATCCACGGCGAAACGTACGCCGGGGAGCACCAGTTCCTGGGAGAGGATCTGCTCGCGGTCGAGTCCCACCGCCTCGCCCAGGCGCAGCCAGGCTTCGATACCGCCCTCGCTGCCAGGCGTACCGTCATGATCGATGATCCGTTGCAGCCATTCCCGGCGCACTTCGCGGTCCGGGCAGTTGGCCAGGATCGCCGCGTCCTTGAGCGGGATGTTGAGCTGGTAGTAGAAGCGATTGGCGACCCAGCCCTGGATCTGTGCGCGGCTGGCGTGGCCGGCGTACATGGCTTGGTGGAAGGGGTGATGGATGTGGTAGCAGGCGCCCTTGGCGCGCAGGGCCTGCTCGAATTCGCTGGGGGTCATGGGGGTGTCGGTCATTGCCGGTCTCCGGATTTGGCGGTGTCTGAACTGACGCCTTCGCGGGCAAGCCCGCTCCTACAGGCTTTGAGTACACCGCAGAACCCTGTGGGAGCGGGCTTGCTCGCGAAGGGGCCATTAGCTACAACACAATGCTCATGCCGTCATAAGCCACTTCAATCCCCCGCCGCTCCAGCAGGGCCCGCTCGGCCGAGTCTTCATCGAGGATCGGATTGGTGTTGTTGATGTGGATCAGCACCTTGCGCTGGCCGGGGAAACCCTCCAGCACTTCCAGCATGCCGCCGGGCCCGCTTTGCGCCAAGTGGCCCATTTCGCTGCCCAGGTTCTGCCCGACTTCGCAAATACGCATCTCGTCGTCGCGCCACAGGGTGCCGTCGAGCAACAGGCAATCGGCGCGCTGCATCCAGGCCAGCACCTCATCGTCGATCTGCCCAAGGCCCGGCGCGTAGAACAGCGAGGCGCCGCTAAGCGGGTCTTCGATGAACAAACCGATGGTGTCGCCCGGTTGCGGGTTGCCGCGATTGGGTGAATACGGCGGCGCGTTACTGACCAATGGAATCGCGCGAAACTGCAACTGTGGGCAGGCCGCGATCTGGAAGGGCTCGCGGTCCAGTCCGACCGGTTGCCACTGCAAGCCGCCGTTCCAGTGACCGAGCATGGTGAACAACGGGAAGCCGCTGCTCAGGTCCTGATGAACCCGCTCGGTGCACCACACGTCATGCGGGCAGCCTTCACGCAGGCTCAGCAGCCCGGTGCAGTGATCGATCTGGCTGTCCAGCAGCACCACGCCGGCGATGGCGCTGTCGCGCAGGCGACGCGCCGGCTGCAGCGGCGCAAAACTGTCGAGTTGTGCGCGGATGTCCGGTGAAGCATTGCACAGCACCCAGTCCACACCGTTGTCGCTCAGGGCGATCGACGACTGCGTGCGACGCTGGGCCCGCATACTGCCATTGCGCACACCGGCGCACTGGCGGCAGTTGCAGTTCCACTGCGGGAAACCACCGCCGGCGGCGGAACCGAGAACGCGGATGTGCATGGGCAATGCTCCAGAAGGCAGGCCCGGCCAACGCCACGGCTGGCCGGGTGATCAATCAACGGTTGGCGAAATACATCGTCACTTCGAAGCCAATGCGCAGATCGGTAAACGCGGGTTTAGTCCACATGGGTCATTCCTCTTCTTGTGCCGGGCGATTCCGGTAGAGCCATTAATGCACGGTGGGCCGGGGGGTCGAATGCTACTTTCGAAGGAGGTTTGGGGGTGATTTGGTAGGGGGGGGTGACACAAATTTCCAATACCCCACATACCCATGTGGGAGCGGGCGTGCTCGCAAAGGCGGCGTCACAATCAAAAACTGGTTGACTGAAACTCCGCTTTCGCGAGCAAGCCCGCTCCCACATTTTGTTTCGCGGTGAATTCAAGGGATCAGAAGAACCCCAACGGATTGATGTCGTAGCTCACCAGCAGGTTCTTGGTCTGCTGGTAATGGTCGAGCATCATCTTGTGGTTCTCCCGGCCGACACCGGACTTCTTGTAGCCGCCGAACGCCGCATGCGCCGGGTACAGGTGGTAGCAGTTGGTCCACACGCGCCCGGCCTTGATCGCCCGGCCCATGCGGTAGGCGCGGTTGATGTCGCGGGTCCAGAGGCCGGCACCGAGGCCGAACTCGCTGTCGTTGGCGATGGCCAGTGCCTCGGCTTCGTCCTTGAAGGTGGTGACGCCCACCACCGGCCCGAAGATTTCTTCCTGGAACACGCGCATCTTGTTGTGGCCCTTGAGCAGCGTCGGCTGGATGTAATAGCCGCTGGACAGGTCGCCCTCCAGACGCTCGGCCGCGCCGCCGGTGAGCAGTTCGGCGCCCTCCTCCTGGGCGATGGCCAGGTACGAGAGGATCTTGTCGTATTGCTGTTCGGAAGCCTGGGCGCCGACCATGGTCTCGGTGTCCAGCGGGTTGCCGCGCTTGATCTTGACGATCTTCTTCATGACTTCGGCCATGAAGGGTTCGTAGATCGACTCCTGCACCAGGGCCCGGGACGGACAGGTGCACACTTCGCCCTGGTTGAAGAACGCCAGCACCAGGCCTTCGGCGGCTTTTTCGATGAACGCAGGTTCCGCGTTCATGATGTCTTCGAAGAAGATGTTCGGCGACTTGCCGCCCAGCTCAACGGTGCTCGGAATGATGTTCTCGGCGGCGCAATGCATGATGTGCGCGCCCACCGGGGTCGAGCCGGTGAAGGCGATCTTGGCGATGCGCTTGCTGGTGGCGAGGGCCTCCCCGGCTTCGCGACCGAATCCCTGGACGATGTTCAGCACGCCGGCAGGCAGCAGGTCGGCGATCAGTTCGGCGAAGACCATGATCGACAGCGGCGTTTGTTCTGCGGGCTTGAGCACGATGCAGTTGCCTGCAGCCAATGCTGGCGCGAGTTTCCAGGCAGCCATCAGCAGCGGGAAGTTCCACGGAATGATCTGCCCCACCACGCCCAGGGGTTCGTGGAAGTGATAGGCGGTGGTCAGTTCGTTGATCTCGGCGGCGCCGCCTTCCTGGGCGCGGATGCAGCCGGCGAAGTAACGGAAATGGTCGGCCGCCAGGGGCACGTCGGCGTTGAGGGTTTCGCGCACGGCCTTGCCGTTGTCCCAGGTTTCGGTGACGGCGAGGATTTCCAGGTTCTGCTCGATGCGGTCGGCGATTTTCAACAGCACCAGGGAGCGGTCCTGGGCCGAGGTCTTGCCCCAGGCATCGGCGGCGGCATGGGCGGCGTCCAGGGCCTTGTCGATGTCGGCGGCGCTGGAGCGCGGGAATTCGGCGATCACCTCACCGTTGACCGGCGAGGTGTTGGTGAAGTACTCGCCATTGACCGGCGCGACGAATTCGCCACCGATGAAGTTGCCGTAGCGTGGCTTGAACGTCACGACGGCGCCAGGTGTTCCGGGTTGGGCGTAGATCATGGTGGGCCTCTGTCTGGGTCGATGCCTGTCGTACCGACAGGCGATGCACCGATACTAGTGAGCCCCGCACGCCAGACGAATGCATCGTTGGCAGGAGGAGCTCTCGTCATTTGGTCGTAGGCGTTGCACACACCCAAATGTGGGGGGGTTATGCGGTGGACTGGGGATTAGTGTTTGGCAACGAGGTCTTTGGGCAACTTGAAGGTCCAGAGCATGCCGCCCTGGTTGAAGTCCTTGACCCGCTTGGCCACTTCGCCGCCCCACAGCGGCACGGCGCCGCCCCAGCCGGAGAGCACCGAGACGTACTGTTCGCCGTCCATTTCCCAGGTCACGGGCGAGCCGAGCACGCCGGAGCCGGTCTGGAATTCCCAGACCTTCTCGCCGGTCTTGGCATTGAACGCCTGCAGGAATCCTTCCGGCGTGCCGGTGAACACCAGGTTGCCCTTGGTGGTCAGCACACCGCCCCACAGCGGCGCGAAGTTCTTGTGGCGCCAGACTTCCTTGCCGGTTTTCGGGTCGATCGCCCGCAGCACGCCGATGTAGTCTTCATTCAACGGCTTGATGGTGAAACCGGCACCGAGGAACGCCGCGCCTTTCTTGTAGGCGATGCCTTCGTTCCAGATGTCCATGCCCCATTCGTTGGACGGCACGTAGAACAAGCCGGTGTCGCGGTTGTAGGCCATCGGCATCCAGTTTTTCGCGCCGAGGAAGGCCGGCGCGACGAACACCGAGCTGCCCTTGGCTTCCGTGCCCGGTGCGCCAGGACGGCTGGCTTCGTTGTAGATCGGCCGACCGGTCTTATCCAGGCCGGTGGCCCAGGTGATCTTGTCCACGAACGGGAAGCCGCGGATGAATTTGCCGTTGGTGCGGTCCAGCACGTAGAAGAAACCGTTGCGGTCAGCGGTGGCCGCCGCCTTGATTTCCTTGCCGCCCTCGGTGTAGTTGAACGACACCAACTCGTTGACGCCGTCATAGTCCCAGCCGTCGTGGGGCGTGCTCTGGAAGTGCCACTTGATGGTGCCGTCGTCCGGGTTGAGCGCCAGGCGCGACGACGAGTAGAGGTTGTCGCCAGGGCGCAGGTGCGAGTTCCAGGGCGCCGGGTTGCCGGTGCCGAACAACAGCAGGTTGGTTTCCGGGTCGTAATAACCGCCCAGCCAAGGCGCGGCGCCCCCGGTCTTCCACAGGTCGCCCGGCCAGGTCTTGCCCGCTTCGCCGCCGGAGATGCCGTTTTCCACGGCCTTGCCGTCCTTGTAGACGTAACCCATGTGGCCTTCCACCGTTGGCCGGCTCCACAGCAAAGTACCGTTCTTCGGGTCGTAGGCTTCGATCTTGCCGACCACGCCGAATTCGCCACCAGCCACGCCGGTGATCAGCTTGCCGTTGATCACCAGCGGCGCGGCGCTGATCGAGTAGCCTTCCTTGTGGTCGGCGACTTTCTTGCTCCAGACCACCTTGCCGGTGTCCTTGTTCAGCGCCACGAGCTTGGCGTCGAGGGTGCCGAAGATCACCAGGTCGCCGTACAGCGCGACGCCACGGTTGATCACGTCGCAGCAGGGGCGGATGTCATCCGGCAGGCGCGCATCGTATTGCCAGAGCTTCTTGCCGGTACGCGCATCCACGGCGAACACCCGCGAATAGGAGCCGGTCATGTACATCACGCCGTCCTTGATCATCGGCTGCGCCTGCTGGCCGCGCTGCTTTTCCCCGCCGAAGGAGAACGCCCACACCGGTCGCAGCTCCTTGACGTTGTCGACGTTGAGGATCTCCAGCGGGCTGTAGCGCTGACCCTGTACGCCGAGGCCGTTGGTGACGATCTGCTCGGGGTTCTTGGGATCCTGGAGAATGTCCTGGTCGGAAACCCCGGCCAAGGCCTGGCCGGACAACAGCATGGCACTGAGCAGCAGGCTCAAGACGAAGGGCTGGCGACGTGCGGGTTGAGTCATGACGGCTTCCTCTGCAGTTTTTGTTATTTCCGGGAAATTTTCCCGGTCTGGTGCAGATTCTTGGGCGCCGCCGCCCGGACAACAATTGCCCGCAATGTGGAGTTTTCTAGTTCCTTGGTACAGGGTCGGATGCGGTGACTAGCGGATTTTGTGCCCTACACAAGTCCCCTGTGGGAGCGGGCTTGCTCGCGAAAGCGGTGGGTCAATTAGCATGTTCGTGGCTGACACAACGCCTTCGCGAGCAAGCCCTCCCAAGGATTTAGTGGGTCAGTTGTTTGAGTTGGAGTCGACTCGGGTCATCTGCACTCGCTCGTAACGCGGGTACAAATGACTGACGCTGCGGATCAATTCGTAGCGGCTGAGGTTGATCCCGGCAAAGCGCTCGGGAATCGGGCTGCGGATCATCTCGCTCATGTCGCTGCCGTTGGCCGCGCCGTCGCGCATCAACTGATCGAGCCAACCCAGGTAGTCGCGCATTTGCGCGAAGGGCTGCGGATCGCTGGCGACCGGGCCGTGGCCGGGCACGATCAGTGTCCAGGGTAAAGCCTGCAGGGTCGCGATGTCGGCCAGCCACACCGCCAGCCCCGGACTGTTGGGCGTGGTCAGCGCCCGCTGATAAAACACCAGGTCCCCGGCAAATAGCACGCCGGTTTTCTGGTCGAGAATAGCCAGATCCGCACCTGTATGCCCACCCAGGCTCAGCAGGCGCAAATCGTGATTCCCAAAACTTTCCACACCCGGCGTCAGCGCCTGCGTCGGCAACACCACTTCGGTGCCGCGCATCCAGTCGCCCACCAGCCGGTACATGTTCTCGGCCATGGCATCGCCCTGCTTTTGCAGCAGCTCGCTGGTGCCGGCCAGTGCGCCAATCGGCACGCCGGTAAACGCCTGGTTGCCCAGCACATGGTCGGGGTGATGATGGGTCAACAGCACCTGGATCACCGGCTTGTCGGTGGTCGCCGCGATGGCCCGGCGCATGGCCTCGCCATAACGCCTGGACGGCCCGGTATCGATCACCACCACGCCCCGCTCGGTCACGATGAACGCCGTGTTGACGATGTTGCCACCGTTGCCTTTGGCGAAATTATCGGTGCTGCCTTCGAGCAGCCAGGTGTCTTCGGCGATCTGCCTGGGCTTGAGCGAGTACTCGAGTTCGGCCATGGCCGGCAGGCCCAGGCCGATCAACAACAGCAGCATCCAGCGCATGACAGGCTCCTTGGATTCAGGGGATCGACGCATCGAACCGATTGCCGCTGTTATCGCGCAACAACAGGCGCGTCGGCCCTGCCCCTTCGATATCGAAGGCCAGGCTGGGGTTTTCGCTGACGGCGGGGAACAGTTCGAGGCGGGCCAAAAGCTGATCGTGCTGATTGCGCAACTCGGCATGGTTGAGGAAAAATTCCGGGATGCCGCTGACCATGCCGTTGTCCATTGGATGCGCCACCTGCAGGCGCACGCGGTTGAATGCCTCCCGCGGGTAACGGCCGCCCAGCACTTCGCCGATGTGTTCTTCCCAGCCCGCCTGGGTGCGTACCACGCTGGGCGCGGTGCAGCCGCCGCCTGCCGCGTCGATCAGGGTCGAACCGACATGCCACACCCCGTCACGGGTCAACACCGCCGCGCGCAAGGGCGTGGCCTGTTCGACGCGGATGCGGATCGACAGCCACGGCAACACACCATCCAGCGGTTCGAAATCGACGATTTTCGGCAGGGGATTGAGTTCCGCCCAGGCAAGGATTTTCACCACCTCGCCCTTGAACGCCCGGGCGTCGATTTCCAGGGGCACTTGCCGGGCGTCTTCGGCGAATGGCGGTGCCAGCAGCTTGACCCGCTGATCGAACACGAACGGCGCATCGCCAAGCATCTGCTTGTGATAGAAGGCCCACATCACCGACGGTACCGGATCCTGGCCCGGATCGATGTCCACCGCCCGGACGGCCGGGCTCAGGATCAACCACGCGGCCAACAGACAACTCCCTCGCCAGATCATCCCTTGCTCCTATTGGTACATCTCGGGCACGTCGTAACGCAGGCCGTAATGGCCATAGATGGTTTTCACCGAGCCTTCGCGGATCAGGCCTTCCAGCGCCTCCTCCACGGCGTAGGCCAATTGCCGGTTGCTTTCGTGCACCGCCATGCCGATTTCCCAGAGTTGCTTGCCCATGTTCGGGTAGGCGTTTTCCGCCAGGGTCAACTGCGGGTTGGCCGCTTCATGCACTTGCCAGTCGATCTCGCCGCGCATGGCCATGACCGCGTCGACCTCGCCGGCCTTCATCGCCGCAAACGCCTGGGGCACGCCCGGGTAGTGGCGGGTCTTGCCGGCGAGCATGCCGTTGAACACCGAGGTCAGGTAGAACGACGGCACGCTGTCGACCTCGACGCCGATCGGGTGTTGCTCGAACACCGCGACGCTGGCCACCTTATCCAGCCGTCGACGGTCGTAGGCGACCTGCCACTGCTCGTTCTGGTATGGGCCGAACATCACCACATGGCCGTTTTCCATCTCGCCGAATTCGTTGCGTTTCTGCGCGTAATCGCGGTCGTACGGCACCCGCATCATCAGGTCGGCCAGTTGCTGGTTGTGCAGCGGGCTGGCCCGCCAGATGTAATCGCGCAGGTCGTCGTCGAGCTTTTCCCCGGCGGGCGCCCAGATCAGCGTCAGGCGCACGCCCAGCGCCTTGGCCAGCGCCTGGGCCAGTTCGACATCGACACCCCGGGGCTGACCGGCGTCTTCAAAACTGTAAGGGGCAAAATCCTTGTAGACCGCCACTTTCAGCTCCCCGGCAGCGATCATTTCGTCATAGTTGCGAACCTGCGCCTGCACCGACTGGCAGCACAGCCATACAGCGCCGATCAACACCGCGAGCAGGCGCATGGGTCACTCCTCGACGTGGACGCTGTCCAGGTAACTGCGCACCGCCCACAGGGCTTCCTGGCTCAGATAGTCGGCCATCTTCGGCATGTACACGCGGCCGTCACGCACCGCGCCATGGCGCACCCGTTCGACGAACCATTCATCGCCCGCCTCGCCGACATCGAGCATGCGCAGGTCCGGCGCGATACCACCGGACTTGGCTTCCAGGCCATGGCAGGCCGCACAGTTCTGGTTGTAGGCCGACGAGCCGATTTCCACTGCCTTGTCGTGCTCCGGGGAACTGCGGTAAGGGTTCACGGCGGCCCAGCCGTCGCCATCCACCTGGACGCCGGCATCCTTGATCGGGGTCAGGCCTTTGGTCTCAACGGCTTGTGGCACCACATTGCCGTGGGCCCATACGGAACCTGCACTGATAAAGCCGGCCAGCAGTCCGGCAACGAGCAAGGCGTTGCGTTTTGTTGTCATTGTTATGCCCTCTGGATTGCACGCAAGACCTCTTGGCAGAGGCTATGGCAACCATCTTAGGAACCCCGACGCGCTGACCCCATGCTGCTTTGGTGGCCGCCGTCTAGTCCCTTGGTAGTAAGGCCTTGGAGGGACGCCCAAATCAGGTGGCCCCTGGGAATTTTTCCCGGCAACGGCGGGACATTTTCCGTATCCGCCACACGGCGGGCGCCCCACCCTGTGCAGGCCAAAACCTCCACTGGGAACTGCCACCATGACAATAAGATCGCTACCCGCCCTTTCCCCCCTGACCGTCGCCGTGCAGACATTTTTGCTGGCCGCCAGCCTGTCCCTGAGTGCTACTGGTCATGCCGAGCCCACCCCGGCCACCGCTGGCAAAAACGTCAGTTGGGAAGACATTGCCAACGACCACCTGACGACGAAAGACGTGCTGCAATACGGCATGGGCACCAATGCCCAGCGCTGGAGTCCCCTGGCCCAGGTCAACGACAAGAACGTGTTCAAGCTGACCCCGGCCTGGTCCTATTCCTTCGGTGACGAGAAGCAGCGCGGCCAGGAATCCCAGGCCATCGTCAGGGACGGCGTGGTCTATGTCACCGGCTCGTATTCGCGGGTATTCGCCCTGGATGCCAAGACTGGCAAACGCCTGTGGACCTACAACCACCGCCTGCCGGACAACATTCGTCCGTGCTGCGACGTGGTCAACCGCGGCGCGGCGATCTATGGCGACAAGATCTACTTCGGCACCCTCGATGCGCGGCTGATCGCCCTGGACAAGAACACCGGCAAAGTGGTGTGGAACAAGAAGTTCGGCGACCACGCCGCGGGCTACACCATGACTGGCGCCCCGGTGCTGATCAAGGACAAGACCAGCGGCAAGGTGCTGCTGATCCATGGCAGTTCCGGTGATGAATTCGGCGTGGTCGGCCAGCTCTACGCCCGCGACCCGGACACCGGCGAAGAAGTCTGGATGCGGCCTTTCGTCGAAGGCCACATGGGCCGCCTGAACGGCAAGGACAGCACCCCCACCGGCGACGTCAAGGCGCCGTCGTGGCCGAACGATCCGACCACCGAGACCGGAAAGGTCGAAGCCTGGAGCCATGGCGGCGGCGCACCCTGGCAGAGCGCCAGTTTCGATGCCGACACCAACACCATCATCGTCGGCGCCGGCAATCCGGGCCCCTGGAACACCTGGGCGCGCACCTCGAAGGACGGCAACCCGCACGATTATGACAGCCTCTACACCTCCGGCCAGGTGGGCGTCGACCCGAGCACCGGCGAGGTCAAATGGTTCTACCAGCACACGCCGAACGATGCCTGGAACTTCTCCGGCAACAACGAGCTGGTGCTGTTCGACTACAAAGACAAGGACGGCAAGACGGTCAAGGCCACCGGCCACGCCGACCGCAACGGTTTCTTCTACGTGGTCGACCGCAACAACGGCAAATTGCAGAACGCCTTCCCCTTCGTCGACAACATCACCTGGGCCAGCCACATCGACCTCAAGACCGGCCGCCCGGTGGAGAACGAAGGCCAGCGCCCGGCCAAGCCATTGCCGGGAGAGACAAAGGGCAAGCCGGTGGAAGTCTCGCCGCCGTTCCTCGGCGGCAAGAACTGGAACCCCATGGCCTACAGCCAGGACACCGGGCTGTTCTACATTCCGGGCAACCAATGGAAAGAGGAATACTGGACCGAAGAGGTCAACTACAAGAAAGGTTCGGCCTACCTGGGCATGGGGTTTCGCATCAAGCGCATGTACGACGATCACGTCGGCACCCTGCGGGCGATGAACCCGACCACCGGCAAGGTGGTCTGGGAGCACAAGGAACACCTGCCGCTGTGGGCCGGCGTGCTGGCGACCAAGGGCAACCTGGTGTTCACCGGTACCGGCGACGGTTTCTTCAAGGCCTTCGATGCGAAAACCGGCAAGGAGCTGTGGAAATTCCAGACCGGTAGCGGCATCGTCTCGCCGCCGATCACCTGGGAACAGGACGGCGAGCAGTACATCGGCGTGACCGTCGGCTACGGCGGCGCGGTGCCGTTGTGGGGCGGCGACATGGCAGAGCTGACCAAACCGGTGGCCCAGGGCGGCTCGTTCTGGGTGTTCAAGATCCCGAGCTGGGATAACCAGACGGCGAAACGCTGATCCCCACCGCCAGCAACCTGCGCCTACAACGCGAACCTGTAGGAGCCGGCTTGCTGGCGATTGCGCCCCTCCTCACAACGAGACGCCCGCCATGAAGTACCTTCCCCTGCTGCTATTGCTAAGCGCCCTCCCGACCCACGCCGACAACGGCGACGACACCCCCCTGATCATCAACGGCTGCACCATCGCCGAACACAGCCAGTGCCCCGGCGCCAACCTCAAGGGCGCCAACCTGAGCAACCAGGACCTGCGCAACATGAACCTCAGCGGCGCCGACCTGCGCGAGGCCGAGCTGCGCCACGCCCGCCTCGACCTCGCCAACCTGGAAAAGGCCCGCCTACAGGGTGCTAATCTGACCCGCGCGAGCCTGCAGCAAAGCAATGCGCGCCTGGCGGATTTCACCGGCGCCACGCTGGTGGCGATCCAGGGCTGGGGGATGTTCGCCCAGGGCGCGCAATTCGCCAACGCCGACCTCAGCGCCGCCTACCTGCAATTCGCCCGCCTCTCCGGCGCCAGATTGCACAACAGCAACCTGCGCGCCGCCGACCTGGAGATGACCTGGCTGAGCAAGGCCGACCTCAAGGATGCCAACCTGAGCGACGCCAACCTGCAGGAGGCCAAGTTGGGTGAAAGCAACCTGGAGCACGCCAACCTCAGCGGCTCGCGCCAGCACTATGCGAATTTTCAGGATGCGAACATGGAGGGCTGTACGGGGTGCCCGACGACTTGGGACAAATGACCAGAATTCAACACAACCCCCTGTGGGAGCGGGCTTGCTCGCGAAAGCGGAGTGTCATTGAGCATTTTCGTGATTGACACACCGCATTCGCGAGCAAGCCCGCCCCACAGGGGATGGGTGTTGAATGGACGAGCGAGTCACCCCGCCTTGCGCACCACCCCCATATCAATCCCCAGATGCACCAGCTCGGCATGGGAGCTCACCTGCAACTTGCTCTTGAGCAACGTCAGGTGATTGGAAACCGTCTTGCTGCTGATGCTCAGTTGCTCGGCTATCTGCCGCGCCGGGGTGCCCTTGGCGAGCATCACGAAAATCTCCAGCTCGCGCTGGGTCATGCTCTGCAGGCGCGGGTCGCTGGCGTCCTGTTGCGCATGGCAAGCCAGTTGCGTGGCCAGCGGCTGTTCGATGTAGGCATGCCCGGCGAGTACGCGCCGCACCGCCTCGATCAACACTTCTGGCGCCGAGCTTTTGGTCAGGTAACCCGCGGCCCCGGCGTCCAGTGCCTGGCGCACCAGCGGCAGTTCATCGTGCATGCTGAAAAACAGCACCCGCAGTTGCGGCAAGCGCTGGCGCAAGCGCCGGGTGGTTTCCAGGCCGCTGATGCCGGGCAAGCCGAAATCCATGATCACCAGCTGCGGCACGCTCTCCTGAACCCGCAGCAACGCCTCCTCCCCCGTTGCCGCCTCACGCACCTGCAGCGCCGGCAACAGGGCGCGCAACAGGCTGGCGTAGCCCTGGCGGACTACCGCATGGTCATCGACCAGCAAAATACTCATGAAACCTCCAGGGGCATGCTCAAGGCCAGCGCCCAACCGGCGCCGGGGTGACTGATGATGCGCAACTCGCCGCCCAGGCTACGGGCGCGTTCGCGCATCGAATACAAGCCGACGCCGGGGCGCTGGGGTTGCGCGGCGCCGCGACCGTTATCGCGCACCAGCAGGCGCAGGCGCGCGCCCTGATGTTGCAGGCGCACCCGCACCTG
The DNA here is from genome assembly GCF_046042685.1 of Pseudomonas sp. PLMAX. Taxonomy (NCBI): domain Bacteria; kingdom Pseudomonadati; phylum Pseudomonadota; class Gammaproteobacteria; order Pseudomonadales; family Pseudomonadaceae; genus Pseudomonas; species Pseudomonas sp. PLMAX. The sequence goes on from NZ_CP064949.1 coordinate 4,973,382, forward strand.
GCTGGCGACGGCATGCCGGGCGATGTTGGTCAGGGCTTCCTGCAGCAAGCGGTACAGATGGGTCTTGTCTGGCGCCGACAGCGTTGGTAACTGCGCACTGAGGCGCAGTCGACAATCGATGCCCTGGCGGCGCTGCCATTGCTCCACCAGCAAGCGGATGGCGTCGGCCAGCGACAGGTGTTGCAGGACCACCGGATAGAGGTTGTGCACCAATGCCCGAAAGCCCTGTTGCAGGTGTTCGCAGTTGTGCTCCAGTTCCACCATGGTGCGCTCGACGGTTGCCGGCTGATCGGCCACCAGGCGCAGCAGACAAGCCTGGGCACGGATGCCGGCCAGGTACTGACCGAGATCGTCGTGCAGGGTCTGGGCCAGTTGGGTGCGCTCCTGTTCCTGTACGGCCAGCAAGGCCTGGGTCAGCCGGGCGTTGTCGCTGCCGGCCTGTTCCAGCGCCGCGGTCATGCGGTTGAAATGCACCGCCAGTTGGCGAGCCTCGGGCCCCCCTTCGGTGCGCAGGCGCACCTTGAGCTGGCCGGCGCACACCTGCTGCAGCGCCCGCAGCAACTCATCGAGCAAGCCCATGCCGCGGCGCACGGCCCAGCGGATGGTCAACAGACTGACCAGCAGGGCCATCGCGCACAGGCTGAGCAGCTGTTGCAGGGAATCCCGGACTTCGTCGATTTCATCCCGCGGGTCGACTGCGATCTGCACCCGTCGGCCATCGGCCAGATCGAGAACGCTTGCGCCGTGTCGGCCCTCAGTGAACAACAAGCGTGCGAGCCAGGCATCGAGTCCGTCCTGCACGGCTGGCCGGGGTTGTTCATCCGCCACCAGCCAGTGCACACGCACATGGCGCAGGCCTTGAGTCAGCCGTGGTTGCAGGCTGACCGGGTCACGGGCGGCGGTTTCGCTCAGGTACTCGACCACCGCTTCGGCCGATTGCAGTTCACGCTCCACATCCGCCAGCGCCTGATGCACCAGCAACGCCGTGCACGCCAGGGTGACCAGCGCGAAAAAGCCGCAGACCCACAGGTTGATCCGCCACAGGGCCGACATGCCTAGCGCCCCGGTGTCGCGGGCATCACCTGCATCGGTGCGGGACGCGGGCCATGGAGCCGGTCGACGCCGATCAGGGTGAGAATCAGCAGGAGCGGCAACAGCAGTGCCTTGACGATACGCATGCCCAGTCCCCTCCAGAGTCGTGGTCGTTATTGCCCATGCTAAAACCGCGCCGCCCGGTACGGGCTACTACCTTGGTACTGGCTGGTTGGTACTTTCTGCATATTTTCACGCCTGCCCGGGCTTCCTATGCTGGCGCTACCTGTAATGGAGTGCCCTATGCGCCAGCTTGCCCCTTACGCCCTGATCTACCTGCTGGCGATTGCCTGCGCCGCCGGGCTGGTCACCCAGAGCCAGGCGGCGGACGCGCCCTTGCAGGTGCGCATCGGCTACCTGGGTTATCGCCCGGACCCTGGCCCGCTGCTGTCGAACGTCATTGCCGAACCCACCGACGCCGGGCTGCGCGGCGCCGAACTGGCGATCACCGACAGCAACAGCACTGGGCGTTTTCTCAATCACGCCTACAGTCTGGTCAGCGCCAGCGTCGACAACCCGCAAGCCTTGCTCGAAGCGGCAAAATCCCAGCATGAACAAGGCCTGCGCTTGTTCGTGGTGAACGCACCGGCCAGCAGCCTGCGCCAACTCAGTGCTGCGCTGCCCGACAGCCTGCTGTTCAACGCCGGCAGCCCCGACGACAGCCTGCGCAGCACCGATTGCCTGCCCAACGTGCTGCACAGCCTGCCGAGCCGGGCGATGCTCGCCGATGCGCTGGCGCAATTTCTGGTAGTGCGCAAATGGCAACGAGCGCTGCTGATCGTCGGCCCGACCACCGACGATCAAGCCTACGCCGCCGCCCTGCGCCGAGCGGCCAAGCGCTTCGGCCTGCAACTGGTGGCGGAGAAAGCCTGGAGTTTCGACAACGATCAACGGCGCAGCGCCCAGGCCGACATGCCGCTGTTCACCCAGACCGCCGAATACGATGTGGTGCTGGTGGCCGATGAGCGCGGCGATTTCGGCGAATACGTGCCCTACCAGACCTGGTACCCGCGCCCGGTCGCCGGGACTCAGGGCCTGACCCCGGTGGGTTGGCACAAGACCGTGGAAACCTACGGCGCCGCCCAGCTGCAGAAGCGCTTCGAAGCCCTGGCCGGCCGCTGGATGAACGACCGCGACTTCGCCGCGTGGATGGCCGTGCGCAGCATCGCCAGCGCCGTGAGCAAATCGCGCCAGACCGAGCCGATGGCGATCCGCGACCTGGAAATCAGCGACCAGTTGCCGCTGGACGGTTTCAAGGGCCGCAAGCTCAGCTACCGCCCCTGGAACGGCCAGTTGCGCCAACCGATTCCGATCGTGCAGCCGCGGGCGCTGGTCAGCACCTCGCCCCAGGACGGTTTCCTGCACCCGTTCAACGAGATGGACAGCCTGGGTTACGACAAGCCCGAGGTCAGCTGCCGCTTTCCCTGAATACAACAACTACAACAAGGAAACTGCCATGCGCCGCACTCTTCTTTCCTGCGCCCTGCTGCTCGCCGCCAGCCACGCCGTCGCCAGCACCGCCTGGGTCTCCAATGAAAAGGACAACAGCCTCAGCCTGATCGACATGCAGACCCTGCAAGTCACCGACACCCTGCCCGTCGGCCAACGCCCCCGTGGTCTGCTGCTGTCCCACGACAACAAGCTGCTGTACATCTGCGCCAGCGACTCGGACCGGGTCCAGGTGATGGACGTGGCCACCCGCAAGATCATCAAGGAGCTGCCCTCGGGCAAGGACCCCGAGCAATTCGCCCTGCACCCCAACAACCGCTGGCTGTATGTCTCCAATGAAGACGATGCGCTGGTCACGGTGATCGACACCGAGACCTCCAAGGTCCTCGGCCAGATCAACGTCGGCGTCGAGCCCGAAGGCATGGCCGTCAGCCCCGACGGCAAGTGGGCGGTGAACACCAGCGAAACCACCAACATGCTGCACTGGATCTACACCAGCACCCAGACCCTGGCCGACAGCACGCTGGTGGATCAGCGCCCGCGCTTCGTCGAGTTCTCGCCGGACGGTTCACAGCTGTGGGCTTCAGCGGAAATCGGCGGCACCGTGACCATCCTCGACGTCGCCAGCCGCAAGATCCTCAAGACCCTGAACTTCCAGATCAAGGGCGTGCATCCGGACAAGGTCCAACCCGTGGGCGTCAAGCTCAGTGCCGACGGCAAGTACGGCTTCGTCGCGCTCGGCCCGGCCAATCATGTGGCGGTGATCGATGCCAAAACTTTCGAGATTCTCGACTATCTGTTGGTGGGTCGACGGGTCTGGCAGATGGCATTCACCCCGGATCAAAAACAGCTGCTGGCCACCAACGGCGTCAGCGGCGACGTCTCGGTGATCGATGTCGACAGCCTCAAGGTCAGCAAATCGGTGAAGGTCGGACGATATCCGTGGGGCGTGGTGGTGACCCCATGAACGCCCTGGAAGTCAGCGACCTGAGCTTTGCCTACGGCCCTCGGGAGGCCCTGCGCCAGGTGAACTTCAGCCTGGCGCCCGCGCGTTTCGCCGCGCTGCTGGGGCCCAACGGCGCCGGCAAATCCACCCTGATCGCGCTGCTGACAAGGCTCTATGACCTGCAGCACGGGGATATCCGGGTCGGCGGCTGTTCATTGCGCAGCGCCCCGCGCCCGGCGCTGAAACAACTGGGCGTGGTGTTCCAGCAAAGCACCCTGGACCTGGACCTCAGCGTCGAGCAGAACCTGCGTTATCACGCCGCGTTGCATGGCTTGTCCCGGCGCCAGACGCGCCTGCGGGTCGACGCGGAACTGGCCCGCCAGGCCCTGGGCGAGCGCCGCGGCGAACGGGTGCGCGAACTCAATGGCGGCCACCGCCGTCGAGTGGAAATTGCCCGTGCACTGCTGCACGAGCCGCGCCTGTTGCTGCTCGACGAAGCCAGCGCCGGCCTTGATCCGGCCAGTCGCCTGGCGCTCAACCAGCACATTCGCAAGCTGTGCCACGAGCAACGCATCAGCGTGCTCTGGACCACCCACCTGCTCGACGAAGTACAGGCCAGCGACGACCTGTTGATCCTCCATCAGGGCCGCCTGGTGGCCAGCGGACAGGCCGATGCACTGAGCCTGGAGCACGGCGGCGACCTGGACTCGGCCTTCACTCGCCTGACCACCTCAGGAGCTGCCCAATGAACGCGTACTGGCAATGTTTGCGCGGCATCGTCCTGCGCGAATGGCTGCGTTTCGTGCTGCAACGCACGCGGTTTCTCAGCGCCCTGGTGCGGCCATTGCTATGGCTGTTGGTGTTCGCCGCGGGCTTTCGCGCCGCGCTGGGCATCGCCATCATCGAACCCTACGACACCTACATCCCGTACGAGGTCTACATTATCCCCGGGCTGGCCTGCATGATCCTGCTGTTCAACGGCATGCAGGGCTCACTGTCGATGGTCTACGACCGCGAGATGGGTAGCATGCGCGTCCTGCTCACCAGCCCCCTGCCCCGGACCTTCCTGCTGTGCAGCAAGCTACTGGCCACATCGCTGATTTCGCTGCTGCAGGTGTACGCCTTCCTGGCGATTGCCTGGCTCTACGGCGTGCAGCCGCCGGCCATGGGTTTGCTTCTCGCCCTGCCGGCGCTGCTGCTGGTGGCCTTGATGCTCAGCGCCCTGGGCCTGTTGCTGTCGAACGCGATCCGCCAGTTGGAGAACTTCGCCGGGGTGATGAACTTCGTGATCTTCCCGCTGTTTTTCCTGTCATCGGCGCTTTATCCGCTGTGGAAAATGCGCGAGGCCAGCGAGTGGCTGTACTGGTTGTGCGCGCTGAACCCGTTTTCCCATGCGGTAGAGCTGGTGCGTTTTGCCTTGTATGAGCGGTTCAATCCGCTGGCGTTGGCGGTGTGCGTGGGCCTGACCCTGCTGTTTTCGCTACTGGCCGTACTCACCTTCAACCCGCAACACGCCGCCCTGCGCAAATCCACCTGACCACGAAATTGAGCATGGAAAATTAATACTTTAGTACTGGTCCTACCTGTCTATCGTCGCATTCCCAACGCCTCGCGACTGGCATGTAATGGCTGCATAACTATAAGGACCAGACCCCATGCCGCGTGCCCGACGTCACCTGCTGCGTCCCACTCTCGCTGCGCTGTCGCTGGGCCTGTGGCTGGGCGGTGCACAGGCGCAAGCCCCGCTGTTTTCCCTTGATGGCTATCGCATCGACCTGTACCGCAGCCCCACGCCGGAACAACTGCCAGGCGCGACCATCATCGACACCCCAGCCCTGCAAGCGCTGCTCGGGCAAAAGCCGCGCCCGCTGCTCATCGACGTCTACCGTCGCCAATGGCTGCAAGGCCGCTTCATCGAAGACCAGCCCCACGAAAACCTGCCCGGCAGCCACTGGCTGGCGAACACCGGCGACGGAGAGCTGACGGCGCAATGGCAGGCCTACTTCGCCGACCACCTGAAAAAGCTGACCGCCGGCGACCCGGGGCAACCGTTGGTCTTTTACTGCCGGGCCGACTGCTGGTTGAGCTGGAACGCCGTCAAGCGCGCAGCCTCTTTGGGCTATAAGACACTGTATTGGTACCGCGATGGCCTCGACGCCTGGCAAGCCGCCAGCCTGCCGGTCGCACCCGCTTTGCCCGAACCCTTTCCCTGAGCTTTACGCGTGCCTGTAGTTGCCACACCATAATCAAAATAATGAGGTGAAAGGCCATGTACAAAATTCTGATTGCCGACGATCACCCGCTGTTTCGCGAAGCCATACACAACGTCATCAGCGATGGTTTTGCCGGTAGCGAGGTGATGGAAACCGCCGACCTGGACAGCGCCCTGGCGTTGACCCAGGAGCACGATGACCTGGACCTGATCCTGCTCGACCTGAACATGCCCGGCATGCACGGGCTCAATGGCCTGATCAACCTGCGCAACGAAGCGCCGACCATTCCGGTGGTGATCGTCTCCGCCGAGCAGGACAAGCAGATCGTCCTGCAGGCCATCACCTACGGCGCCGTGGGTTTCATCACCAAGTCCTCGCCCCGCGCCCAGATGACCGAGGCCATCCAGCAGATTCTCAATGGCAATGTCTACCTGCCCCCGGACATTATCCGCACCACCAAAAGCAGCACCCACCGGCGCATGAACGATGCCCCGAGCTTCCCGCCGGAACTGCTCCAGGCCCTGACCCGCAAGCAGTTGCAGGTGCTGGAACGGATGACCAAGGGTGAATCGAACAAGCAGATCGCCTACACCCTGGAAATCGCCGAAACCACGGTCAAGGCCCACGTCTCGGCAATCCTTCGCAAGCTCAACGTGCACAACCGGGTGCAGGCGATCCTGAGTGCCGGGGATATTGATTTCGGGTCTTATTTGCGGCGTTGAATTCATCGGCAACCGGAAAACCGCGTCGACCCCTTCGCGAGCAAGCCCGCTCCCACACTGGATCTGCGTCGTACACAAAATCCGTGTTTGGCAAAGATCAAATGTGGGAGCGGGCTTGCTCGCGAAGAGGCCAGCCCCGACACCAGAGAAATCAAGGCCTGGCGAGCAAATGACTCATCGCCGTCTTCAGCTTCATCGGCCGCACCGGCTTGTGCATCAGGGTATGCCCCAGTTCGCGGATCTGCTGCTTGAGCTCGTTGCTGTAATTGGCGGTGATCATCATGGCCGGGATCGCGCAGGCGCGGCGGGCGTTGATCCGCGCGACGGCATCGACGCCGTTCTGGTCGTTGTCCAGGTGATAGTCGGCAATCAACAGGTCGGCGCCGGCATGGTAGTTGTCCACTTGCCGCGCCAGGTCATCTTCCGACAGCGCCGTCACCACACGGCAGCCCCATCCCTCCAGCAACGTACGCATGCCGGCGCAAATGGTCGCATCGTTGTCCAGCACCCAGACCCGCGCCCCGCGCAGCCGTTCGAGCATCGGTTCGCTCATCGGCAGGCTCGGCAATGGCTTGGGCGCGGTGGCGCTGATCGGCACCTCCACTGCGAACATCGAGCCCCTGCCCGGCCATGAACGCACGTGGATGCGGTGCCCGAGGATGCCGGCGATTTTCTCGACAATCGCCAGCCCCAGGCCCAACCCACGATCCTGATCCGGACGTTGCACGTCGCCGCGCTTGAACTCCTGGAAGATTTCTTCCAGGCGATTTTCGGCAATGCCCATGCCGCTGTCCCAGACCTCGATCGACAGGCTGCTTTGATGCCGCCGACAACCCAGCACCACACGACCGCTGTAGGTGTAGCGAATGGCGTTGCTCAACAGATTGCGCAGGATGCGCGCCAGTAACTGGATGTCGCTGCGCACCAGTGCCGAACACGGGATGAAATGCAGTTGCAGGCCCTCGCTGCGCGCCACCTCGGTGTATTCGGCGGCGAGATTTTCCAGCAGTTCGCTCAAGGCGAACGGCGCCACATCGGCCTTGATCACGCCGGCATCGAGCTTGGAAATATCCACCAGGGTGCCCAGCAGACTCTCCACATCTTCCAGGGAATTGCTGACATTGCGCACCAGATGCTGGTTGGCGATCGGCTCGCGGCGCTCCAGCAAGGCGCTGGTGAACAACCGCGCGGCGTTCAGCGGTTGCAGCAGGTCGTGACTGACCGCGGCGAGGAACTTGGTCTTCGACAGGTTGGCCTGTTCCGCCTCCAGTTTGGCCTCACGCAAGCGTGACTCGACCCGCCGGCGCTCGTCGATTTCACGCAGCAACTGGTCGTTGAGCTGGGTCAGTTCGGCGGTGCGTTCGCGCACCCGCAGTTCGAGGTTCTGATAGGCCTGGTGCAGCGCTTCGGCGGTACGCCGGCGTTCGGTGATGTCGCGGATCAACACGAAGATGCCCACCACCTCGCCACTGGCCAGGCGATTGGGCACGTAGGAGCGCAACATGTAGCGCTCCTGGTTGTTGACGTTGGTCTCGGCGAATTCGAAGGTCACGCTCTCCCCGGCCAGCGCCCTGGCCACGTAGGACTCCAGGCGCTGGTAATGCTGCTCGCTGTGCACCTCGCGCAGGCTCTGGCCGAGCATCACGCCGCGCGGCCAGCAGTACCATTCTTCGTAGACCTTGTTGGTGAACTCGTAGACCAGGTCGGCATTGAGGTAGGCGATCAGCGCGGGCACATGGTCGGTGATCAGGCGAATCCAGCGCTCGCTTTCGCTCAGGGCCTGGGCGTGCTGGTAGCGTTCAGTGATGTCGGTGAAGGTGTTGACGAAACCACCGGCCGGCAGTGGATGGGTGCGAATTTCCAGGACCCGGCCATCGTACAGGCGCTGTTCGCATTCCTGCACGGGACGCCCGTTCGCGCCACGACTGGCCGGGGTCAGCAGGGTCAACTCGCTGTCGGCGATGACTTCGGCAAAGGGCCGATGGGCCGCCACCGGCGCCAGGCCGCTGAGCTCCAGGAACCGCCGGTTCCACAGCTCCAGGATGCCCTCGGCGTTGACCATGGCCACGCCTTGGGACAGGTTGTCCACCGCCCGTTGCAGCAAGTGCGACTTTTGCGCCACCGCCTGCTCGCGGCGCATGGTTTCGCTCTGCTTGACGTCGGTGATGTCGGTGAACAGGATCACCCGCCCGCCCTCCTGGGTCGGCCGTTCGCTGACCTGCAGCCAGCGCCCGTCCTGCAGGCGATACAGCAGGTTCTCGTCGGCGTGCCCGCGCGGCTCCTCGGTAAACGGCCCGTTGTTCATCATCAGGCGCTTGACCTCGCCCAGGCGCATGCCGGCGTTGATCCGCACCCGGCTGTGGGTCCAGAACGCCCTGAAGCGGCTGTTAAACAGGACAATGCGTTGATCGGCATCGAACAGCACGAAGGCATCGGAAATGCTCTCGATGGCGTCGATCAGGTGTTGATGGGCGGTTTCGGCACGCAGGCGGGCTTCGCTGAGCAGGTGGTTGCCCGCCTTGAGCTCGGCCATGGCCTGGTTCAAGGCATCGGTGCGTTCACGCACCTGCTCGGCCAGCACCACCGAATGCTGGAACGCGGCATAGGGATCGTTGCCGCGGGTGATGCCGGACTCGATGCGCTCGATCAGCGCCGCGTTGATGCGCTGCAGTTTCTGATTGTCGTGCTGCAGGACGGCGATTTGCGCCCGCAGTTCAGCGCTGTCCAAGGGAGCGGCCGCGGGCAATGGCAACGCCGGTGAAGGTCTGGTTGATGTGCATGCCATTGAACTGTTCTCCGTAGGTGTTGAAGCCCATCACCCGCTGTTCGCGCAGGAAACTGCCGATCTGCTCCAGGCTGCCGGCGTCTTCCAGCTCCAGGCGCCTGAGGAAACAGTCACAACCGATGGTCAGCAACAGATCGCCGAGGCGCTCCTGCAAGCCGTCGAACAGGCGCTGCAGGTTCGGCAGCATCGGCCCCGGGGTCATGGCGGTGAGGACGATGCCGTTCTCTACGGCGCAATAAAAACTCAGGCTCAGGTCCGGATGCACCTGCTGGATGGCGCGAACGTAGTATTGATCGTTGATGCGCACCGCCAAGGGGTGTGCGGCGAAGATCCGGTGGTCGAGCTCGGCCACCGGCACGCCGATGTGCCGGGCGTACTCGGCGGCGGCCGGCTCGGCGTTGAGTTCGAAGACTCGCCGCGAGGTGCTGTCGGCGCCGGTGACCACCAGCTTCTCCGCGCGCGGCAGGATGTGATGGGTGGTGAACACTTCGAAGTCCAGCCAGGTATTGACCAGCACCACCACCGCCGCACCGCTGCGAAAGCCGCCGTCGAAGTAGACATGGGTGTGGGTCAGGTAGTTGTCGTCACCGGCCGAGCCGCCGAAATGCGGAATATCGCCCAACGCCGCACTCAAGGCGGCGAGGACCATTTCCTCGCGGCTGGACAGGCCATCGAGCAAGGTCAGGGCAAAGCTGTTGCCCTTGATCGGGGCCAGGGTGTTGCTGCGACAACCGTTGACCAGCCGCTCGACCATCTGCTGCGCGTCGATCAGGCTGAAGTGCTCCATTTCGTCGATCAGTTCCAGGGCGATGGAAAAGTAACGATGATCGAAGCCCACCGCCGTCACGCAATTGCGCCCATAACCCTGCGGGGTGATTTCCCCGGCGCTGGTGCATCCCGCCAGGCGTATGCCGCCGAACCCTTGTTGCAAGGCGCCGCCCAGGGCCTGCAAGTCGTATTCGGCGGAACAGAAGAACAACACGAACCCCAGGTGTGGGTGCAGCAACTGCCGCGCCAGCTCCTGCGCCACCTGTTGGGGATCGGTGGCCTGGGACATCGCACTGACGATCCCTTCGTTCTGGACCTGTTGCATGGTCGCCCCTCGCAGGTGCGTGTGTATGAGGCACGAGTGTACGAAGCCTGCGAAGGGCCACGAATGCTACTTGGGTAGCAGGCAGGCGCTTCAATGGGATGAGAGCTGTGTCGCAGATCCCGCGAACACCACCCCTGTAGGCCGGCGAAGGCGTCATTGAAATCGCCTTCGCCGGCAAGCCGGGCTCCTACAAGGGGTTCGTGGTTTACCAGGTCAATACCGCCCCAAGCGCAACGGTATCGGTGTCTTCGTTCTGCGCACTGTTGTCATGGCCGTTGATTTCGAACTGGTTGTACTCGGCTACCAGCTTGAGGTTGTCGTTCACGTCATGGAACAGCGCAACACCGCGGGTCTCGTAGTCGGCGCCGCTGCCGACCACGCCGTTGCCATCGTCATTGGTCTTGCCGTAGGACAACGCCAGGCGGTTCTTGCCCAGCTTGTAGGAGCCCTGCAACAGGTAGCCGTCGCTGTCGACGTTGCGCAGGGTCGGCTCGCCGGCGTTGTTGGTGAAAAACGGATTGATGCCCTTGGCCTGGAAACCGGAGCCGGTCAGGGACAAGCCGCCCATCTTCGCCTGCACGCCGTAACCGACGCCTTTGGACGTGACGGTGTCGACGGTGGAATCGGTATTGTCCGAGGTCTGGTAGCTGCCGTTGACCCAGCTGTAGATCTTCGCCCCGGCGAGGTCGAACTGGTAGGTGATCTCGCTCTCGGTGCGCGGGTTTTCCTGGTAGGCCTTGCCGGTGGGGCTGCTGTCGTTGGTGTCCACCGGGTCCATGATGCCCACCGCCACGCGCAAGCCGTCCATCACCGGCGTGCGGTAGGTGATCTGCGAGGTCGGGAACGGATAGGGGTAACCGGTGCCGATGTTGCCGAACGACACCCCGCCACCGTCCACCAGGCCCAGGGTATCGCTGACCTGACCGTAACCGGCGAGCAACTCGTCGAGCAGGATGTTGGAGCGGGCGAACAGGCCGAAGTCCTTGCCGATCAGCACTTCGCCCCACTCAGGGTTGGCCACGGTACCGTAGAACTGCCGCACATCGATGGCGGTGTCGGTGCCATTGGTTTCACTGTCGTTGATGGTGACCCAGAACGAGGCGCGAGCCCCGAGCTTGAGGTCATCGACCTGCTTGCCCATGTTGAAGCCCAGGTAGTTGGGCAAAAAACCCATCTTCACCCGCGATTGTCGGCGATCGTACTGCTCGCCGGCGCGGTCGACATCGCTGTTGACGTAGAAGGCATTGATGTAGCCGTCGGTGGAGAACGTGGTCTGGTCTTTGTCGTACAGCATGATCTCCGCCTCGGCCATGGCGCTCAGGCCGAAGGAAGACAGGCTGGCAATCAAGGCAGGCAAAAAACGCTGGGTGAAGTTCTTGTTGTTGTGCATGGCGCGCTCCGCGACTGGGACGAGTTGTCGGGGGCGATTATCGAAAGCGCGAGGGCAGCGCCATACGCTGCCTTGGGGGTGGAATCGAGGTGCTTTGGCATGGCCGCATGCGCGCGATAACTGTGGCCTAAGACCGTCTGTCGGCAAGGCTCACCACTTAGGGTGTAGGCCTGTAGCACCATGAAAAATGCCCGAGTCTTGCGACCCGGGCATTCGTTCCTCGACTGTGCTGCCGGCGTCAGAAACTCGCCTTGACCGACAACATGAAGTTGCGTGGATCGCCGTAGTAGTTACCGAAGGACTCGGTACCGATGGTGGTGTAGTAGCGTTTGTCGAACAGGTTGTTGCCATTAAGCGCAACCGACCAGGTGTCGTCGATGCGGTAGCCGATGCGGCCGTTCCAGATCGCATAACCCGACTGGGTGATTTTCTCGCCGCTAGAGGGCGAAACCCGGAAGTTATCGCTTTGCGCGTTGACCCCGGCGCCAATGGTGAATCGCTCCAGTGACCCGCCCAGGGCGTAATCGCCCCACACGCGCAACAAATGCCGCGGCACATAACTGTTGAACGCCGCGCCATTGAGGCTGCTGTCGATGTCGTCGAGGGTCTTGGTCTGGGTGTAGGTATAACCGGCCAGCAGTTGCAGGCGTTCGATGACTTCACCGCTGATCTCGGCCTCGAAACCCTGGGCGCGGACCTTGCCGGCGTTGACGTAGCAGTAGCCATCGGAGGACGGGCAGGACGAGTTGAAGTCGGTCTGCGCCTGGTCTTTCTGGATCGTACGGAACAGATTGAAGGAACTGTTCAGTCGACCGTCGAACCAGGCGCCCTTGATCCCCAGCTCGTAGCTCTGGCCCACCAGCGGCTTGAGCGCCGAACCGTCTTCGGAGCGGTAGTTGCCTTGCGGGGTGAAGATTTCCGCATAGCTGGCGTAGGCCGTCAGGTTTTCGTTGAGGTCCAGCAGCACGCCGGCAAATGGCGTTACCTGCCCGGTCTCCGTGGTGCTGGAGTGTTCCGAGGTACCGGTGTTGATGAAGTCGGAATCGGTATCGGAGTTGTACCAGCTCACCCGACTGCCGACGACGAATGTCAGCGGGTCAGCCAGTTTCAAGCGCAGGGTCGAGTACACGCCCTTCTGTTTGGTCACCGAATTGACCGGCCCGCCGCGGGACGAGTTATCGATGAAGTAACTGTCATCCGGCTCGGGGATATGCTTGTCGGGATTGAACACATTCTGGCGCTGCGGCAGAAACGCCACCGAGTAGAAGTCGTCCTTTTTCGAACGGCTGGCGTTGAAGCCCACCACCAGTTCATGGCGTTGACCGAAGGCGTCGAACTTGCCATCCACGTAGGCGTCCAGGCCGTAGTCGACCTGATCGTAGTCATACATGCTGCCCAGCATGCCGGTGGTATTGGTGCCGGGCGTCACGGCACCGGAAGCGAAGGCGTACTTGATGTCCTGGGTGTTTTTTGTGTAAACGCTGGCGACCTTCAAGGCCCAATCGTCGTTGAGCTGGTGAGTCAGGTCGCTGAACACGGTGGTGCGCTGGCTGCGCCAGGTGTTCCACGAAGGATCGAGGCAGGTCGAGCGGCTGAGTTTCAGGTCGCTGCCGTCCCGGTAACGCGGCAGGCCGCCCCAGCAAGGGTTGGCATCCACGTCTTCATAAGCGACGCCCAGGCCGAGGGTGGTGTCGGGGCTCAGGTCAAGGTCGAGCGCGCCGTAATACACCTGGTCCTTGCGACTGGCGTCGTCGACGAAGTAATGCCGGCTCTGCTCGGCCACCACGGCCCGCCCGCGCAAGGTGCCGGATTCGTTCAGCGGGCCACCGGTGTCGACCTGGCCGCGATAGTTGTCCCAGCTGCCACCGGACAGGGTGATGTCGGTGTGCGCCGAGGTCTGGCCGCGCTTGCGCACGAAGTTCACCCCGCCTGCGGTACCGCCCGCGCCTTTCATCATGCCCGCGGCGCCGCGGAGGATTTCCACCCGGTCGTAATACGCCATGTCCTGGCTGAAACTGTCGGCCTGGACATAGAGGTTGCCCATGTCCAGGGGCACACCGTCGTACTGGTACTGGCCCGACATGCGGAAGCCACGGGAATAAAAGTACTTGCCGCCCATGGTCGAGTCGTAGACGGTGATGCCCGGGGTCTTTTCCATGACCTGGTCGATGGTGTTGAGGTTCTGGTCATCGAGCATCTTGCGCGTCATCACCGTGACCGATTGCGGCGTCTCCCTGAGCGAGTGTTCGCCCTTGCCGAGGGTGACTGCACCTGTGGTGTAGGAGCCGCTGTATTCGGTGGTCGCGCCCAGCACTTGGCCATTGATGTTGGTCGCGCCCAGTTCCAGCGCCGAGCCGACAGTCGGAACCGGCCGCAGCACATAAGTCCCATTGGCCTGGGGCTCGGCCTGCAGGCCGCTGCCGCCGAGGATCCGCGCAAAGCCTTCGCTGACGCCAAACGCACCCTTGAGCCCGGGGGATTTCAGCCCGTCGGTTTGGCGCGCATCGAACGACAGCGCAGCCCCCGCTGCGCTGGCGAAATGACTGAGGACTTCGGTCAGGCCGCCGCCGGCAATGTCAAAGGACTTGATTGAGCTGTGCTGTTGCGCCGGCGGCTGTGCCGCCATGGTTATCGTTGACCAGACGCCCGCCGTCGTTGCCGCCAAGAACCCGACCTTTACTGCGGTCGTCAAACGACCCGGTTTGTACACCCGAAACATGCTTGCCCTCCCCCAAAAACAATCGGTAAACGCTCATTGAGGGATGAGCCGAACGTTGCGTATGAAAAGTGCAAAGGCAGACAAACTTTTTTCAACTCAGTGTGAAAGCGCACTGGCAGGCGCCGACACATCGACCCAATATCGGCTGTAGCGGGTGATCCGTAGCGAGAAGCCACTCTCCAGTGCAGCCAGCGCCAGGTCGGTGTCATCAATGGGGAAAGCGCCGGAGACCTTCAGCTGGGCAATGTGCGGATCGCAGCGCAGCACGCCGGTGCGATATCGCGAAAGGTCGGCCAGCAACTCGCTCAAGGGACGATTGATGGCAATGATGCTGCCCTGTTGCCAGGCTCCCACCGACGCATCGTTGCGCCGTACCGCCGCCAATGAGTGGCCATCGAAGTCCAGGGACTGACCGGCTTCCAGACGTACCATGGAGCCTGCGGAACGGACCTCCACGGCCTTCTCGAGTACCGCCACCCCACCGCCCTGCCCATTGGAGCGGACGAGAAAACGCGTGCCGAGCGCGAGCACCTCGGCATGATGGGTGAGCACCTTGAACGGCCGCTGCAGGGGATCGGTCGCGGTCGTCACCTGGATCTCGCCGCGCAACAGTTCGAGCACACGTTGACGACCGTCGAAACGCAGGTTGACCGAGGTGTCGGTGTTGAGCAGCAACGTGCTGCCGTCGGCCAGGCGAAACTCACGGCGCTCACCCACGGCGGTACGAAAATCGGCAAACAGGTTCTGCGAGGTCTCGCTGCGCAAGCCCAGCCAGCCCAGGGAACCGGCGGACGCGAGCACCAATACACTGCGCAACACCTGGCGACGGGATCGATCAGCGCCGCGCAATGCGGGTGACGCCAGGGAACCCGGCACACTCGCCATCTGCTCGCCGACGTCGACCATGCGTTGCCAGGCCTGGCGATGGGCAGGATCACCGGCCAGCCAGTCGTTCCAGGCGGCCAGGTCGGAATCGCTGGCGATACCCGAACGAAGTCGGGCATACCAGCGGGCAGCGGCGCCAATCGCCTGTAACTCGGCGGGCGAAAGGCTCATGCCAGTTGCAACTGAATCTGCATCAGGCAGCAATGCTCCATGGCCTTGGCCATGTAGTTGTTGACCGTGCGGGTGCTGATATTCAAGCGCTCGGCAATCTGCGGGTAGGTCAGGCCGTCGAACTGGGACAGGATGAACGCCTGCTTGACCTTGGTCCCCAATCCTTGCAGCAGGCGGTCGATTTCCACCAGCGCTTGCAGCAGGATCGCCTGTTCCTCCAGCGAAGGCTGCTGCCACTCAGGCATGGCGGCCAAGGCTTCCAGGTAGGACTGTTCCAGCGAGCGACGGCGAAACAGATCGATCAGCAAGCCCTTGGCGATCATCGACAGGTAAGGTCGCGGCTCACGAATCTCCAGCGCATTTCGCGCCTTGATCACCCGCACAAAGGTGTCCTGCGCCAGGTCCGCCGCATCGAACGCATTGCCCAGGCGCTGGCGCAGCCAGCCATTGAGCCAACCGTGGTGCTCGCAATACAGATCATTGACGGCGCTGCGCAGGGATAAATCGTTGGCGGACATGAGGTGGAATAGTTCGCGAGTGATAATGACTCGCATTGTCAGTCGTGCGCAGGGTAATTTGCAATAGCCACAACGGCCAACCCGCCTCGCCGCACTGGAAGGTGGGGCCAGGCAACGGCTACGCTGATATCATTCAAGTACTTACAAGCCAGGTAGAAAACATGAACCGTCAAAAAAAGCTGCAGCAGTTGTTCAAGGCCAAGGCCAAGAAGGCCAGCGCCAAACTGGCACCGAAAAAACCGAAATACATCAGCAAGGCTGACCGATTGAAACTGGCGGCTGAAGCCGGTGACGCCTCGATCAATTCCCCTAGCGAAAATTGATCCAGTTCGGCGCGCTCGAACTCATCGCCACACAGCTCGCGTAACGCTTGCAGGCCTTGACGCTGGCAGGCTCCGGTGGCACCGACACCAGCACGGTCAACACCAGGAAAAACAGGATCAAGAACGGTACGTAATAGGCGAGATGACTTTTTATTTTCATTGTCAGTGCGCTCGTGGCCCTTGAATCGAAACTGCGTGGGCAGTCCCCTTTGTAGAGGCGCCTTCGAGTGAGCGAAGGCGCCCTGTCACGCTGTCAGCGCTCGTCCACCGTGATGAACTCGCGACGTTCTGCCATGAATGCCGGCACGTCGTCCTCATTGGTGAAGAACTGCTCGTACCACTCGCGCAACTGGTAGACCGGGCCATCGGTTTCGGCCAGTACCGGCTTGTCGATGCGGATCTTGTGCTTCCAGATCACCACGTCCTGGTAGAACGAGTCGCGGTTGCCCTGGACATAGGCCCTGGCCACTTCCTGGTTCTGTTCTTCGGTCCAGCCCGGCACCCGCTTGACCATGCAACCAAAGCGCAGGTCGAAGCTGTTCGGTGTCACCGGCACGTGGCTGTTGAGCAGGATGGCGTGGATGCGCACGTCGCCGAACATCGAGCTGATGTGGGTGAAGTGGGTCGCCGGCCCGTAGTAGGCCGACGGCGCGATCAAGTCGCCGCCCAGGCGCTCGGAGTCGCCATGGAAAATCTGATGGCCGATGTGGCCTTCGAAGACGTTGGCGAAATACTTGGTCGGCGTGCCGTGCACCGGCCCGAAGTGCTGGGCGTCCACCAGGTTATCGACCAGCTCCCGTGGGTTGGTCTCGATGTGCATGGTGTCGATGTTCCAGTCGTGCACCCAGTCCGGATCGTCCATCTCGGGCAGGTGCGGAATGACCACGCCCTCCTTCGGCGCGCGGCCTTCGGGGTTGTTCCAGACGAACAGCAGGTTGTTTTCCTCGCAGGTCAACCAGCTGCGGGTCTTGGCCTTGGGCGGGATGCGCTCGCAGTAGGGAATCTCCACGCATTTACCGCCGGTGTCGTACTTCCAGTGGTGGAACGGGCATACCAGCCGGTCATTCTCGATGGTGCCCTGGGACAGGTCGGCGCCCATGTGCGGGCAATAGGCATCGAGGATGCTGATGTTGCCCTGGCTGTCGGCGAAGGCCACCAGGCGGGTGCCAAAGACTTCCAGGGTGTGGGGCTTGCCATCACGGTAATCGCTGGCATTGCCCAGGCAGTGCCAGCCGCGGGCGTAACGGTGGGTACGCTGGGCGTTCTCGATGTTGATTTCAGCGAGTTTGGTCATTGTTGTTGTTCCTCGGTTGCAGACTTGGGCAGGCAATGCCCCCAAGAAATACAGGGTGATCCCATGGCCGACATCATTGGGTAGCCGCGCCGGCAGGTCATCCTTCAGTTGGACTAGATCAAACGCGATCCACTCTCAATGGGCGCCCCAGTCACCAGGGGCGCCGCACTGGACGGTTACTGGCCGAAGCGCCGGGCAGCCTCCGGGCCGAAGTCCCGGGGACTGAAGCCGGTTTTGTTCAGCAGGTAGCCATTGCGCTGTTCGTTGATCAGGTTGAACGCCAGGTAGCTGCCGGCGTTGAGGTCGTAGTACAGGCCGACGCCCGCTTGTGGCCGCTGGCTTTCGTAGGCGTAGAAGTAATTCAGCATCGAGGTCCGCCACAGCTCGCCACGGTTGTCATAGTTGTCGGCGAGCATCGGGAACCAGGTGTCCTCGTCGATATACAACTTGCGCTTGCCATACAGGTGGCGATAACCCGGCTTGAGGGTGCCTTCGAGCTCCCACACCCGATGGCGCTCATAACGCATCGCATCGGGATTGATGTGGCCCGGCGTCAGCAGATCGGCGTACTTGAGGTTGGCCGCGTGCAGGCGGTAGGTGTTGTAGGGGATGAACATCTCGCGCTTGCCGACGATCTTCCAGTCGTAACGCTGCCCGGAACCGTTGAACAGGCGCACCTCGTCGACGGTGATCGAGCCGCCGCTGCCAGGGAACGACATGTCGAAGCCATAGCCGGGCGACTGGCGCACCCGCCGCGTGCCCGGATCGTAACGCCAGGCCTGGCGCGGTTCGGTCTTGTCATTCCAGAACTCGGTGCCGGTATTGATCTCGCCCTTGTCCCGTTGCGGCAGCAGGGTTTCGTTGAGATAGAACGACGAGTTGCCGGTGGTCTCGCCAATCCTGCCCGGCTCCAGCGCCGGTGCCAGGTTGCGCGAATGCACGCGTCCCCAGTTGATGTTGCCATCCTTGAGCACGTAGGCGTTGTCGGAGGTGTATTCCTCGGTCCAGGCACGCAGGGTAAAAGCCGAGGCGTTCTTCAACAGTTCCAGGCCGCTGCGCGGTACCGGAAAGGCTGTGCCGCCGGTTTTGCCCACTACCCCTTCACCCTCATCCACCAGGCGAGCAATGCTGGCGTTCTCGCGGGTGGCTTTGCAAACCGCGTCGTCGAAGCGGAAATCCCGGTGCGAGGGGTAGATCGGCATCTTGTAGGTGCCCGGGAACAGCTTGAACAGGGCTTTCTGGCCGTCGGACAGGTAGTCGTTGTACTGCGCGATGTTCTGCGCGGTAATCACGAACAGCGGTTTTTCGTCCGGGTACGGGTCTACCGGGTGGTTACCAGTGCCCTTGAAATCAACGTGGGGCGGTGCGCCCAGCCATTTGCCGCTGAACGCTGGAATGCTGCCGTCGGCGTTGCCGGCTTTTTCCGCGCCCACGCACGTCAGGTCTGTGCCCAGGCGGGAGGCATCTTCGGGTGCGGCATTCACCGTGCCGATGGCACAGCCCAATATCAACGCCAACGCCCAGCCAGGGGACTGATTACTGCCGGTCATTTTTATTCTCCTTAGGTTCGACAACGGTGGCCCAGTATCGACAGCCCGGTAACCCGGCAGCATCGTCCGCACGGACTAACGCATTTTGGTACGCCCCCTCGTCATAGCCGCGCCGCCGCCGGCTGCGGCGCGCCCAGGGCGACCACACTGTTGAGCATGATCCGCACCAGCTCCGTCTGGCGCCGCACGCCGGTCTTGGAAAAAATCGAGCGCAGGTGCGCACGCGCGGTATTGCGGCGGATATTCAGGAATTCCGAGGCCTCCTCCAGCGACAGGCCGTTGGCCAGTTCCAGGGCCAGCGTGGTTTCCGCCGGGGTCAGGTTGTACAGTTGCGACGTCAGCACCGTGCTCACCAGCGACTTGCTCACGGCATCGCGCACATACACCACGACCGTGGGTTTGCCATTGCCTTCGAGCAGGTCCCCCGAGGGAATCAACTCCACCACCACGCCCAGGCTGACCTGCCCGGATGGACGGGAAATCGAGGTCGCCTCGGCCACCTGCACCCCTCTGCTGGCGCCCTGCCTGGCGCGCTGGAAGGCATTGCGCACCAGCCGCGCCAACTCCCGATTGTCGCTGGGGTAAGTCGCTTCCAGCCGCCCACCGACCACCTTGAGGCCGTCCTGGCTGTCGAGGATTTCCCGGGCCACGGGATTGAGTTGCACCACAGTGCCGTGCTCATCGAGCACGATGGTCGCCACCGCCAGGCGGCTGATCGTCTGTGAATAAAGGCTGCCCAGCGACTCGCTGCGGTCGAGCAGCGAATACATGTGCAAGGCCCGGCGCAGGTGGGGCAACAACATGGCACACATGGCCCGCTCGGCGTCACTGAACCGTGGCTGGGCCCGTGGTCGATTGATTCGGAAACGCACCGTGCCGCCATCCGGCATGCGGATATCGGCTCCGAGCATGTGGTAGCAATCGTAGGGTTGACAGTACAACAGGTAAAACGCCGAGCTGGCCCATTCGCTGTCGCTGATCAGTTCGTCGACGGTGAACACCGTGTCGGTGGGCAAGCCGTCGAACAGGGTGGATTTGGCGTAGTAGGCGTAGTGGTTGATACCGCCCTTGCCCAGTTCGACATCGCCGGCGACCACCATCGGCGACAACAGCGGCTCGTCCTGGACCCGCAGGATCAAAGTGACGAAATTGGCCTTGAACAACGCTCGTACCTCGCGCAACGCGTCGCTCAAGCTGCGGGTATCCATCGCCGAATCGTAGATGTTGCCGATGATCCGTTCGTACTCGGCCAACTCCAGGCCCATGAGCGCCAGGACCTGTGCATTGGGCATACAACTTTGCATAACCATTCCCCAGCAGGGGGCCCGAGTCTCGGGCCCCATGGATTTAATCGAGCGGACGGCGCTGCCCCGCTCGCTTCATGGCAACTCGAACAGGCCGGCGGCGCCCATGCCGCCACCGATGCACATGGCAATCACCACATACCGCACGCCGCGACGTCGCCCTTCGAGCAAGGCATGGCCGACCATGCGCGCGCCGGACATGCCGAACGGGTGACCGATGGCAATCGCCCCGCCATTGACGTTCAGGCGATCTGTCGGGATCTGCAGCGCATCGCGGCAATGCAGCACCTGGCTGGCGAAGGCCTCGTTGATCTCCCACAGGCCGATGTCCTTGACGCCCAGGCCAAAGCGCTTGAGCAGCTTGGGAATGGCGATCACCGGGCCGATGCCCATTTCCTCAGGCGCGCAGCCACCCACGGCAATGCCGCGGTAGATGCCCAGTGGCGTCAGCCCGCGGCGCTTGGCCTCGGCGCGACTCATCAGCAGGCTGGCCGCGGCGCCGTCGGAGAATTGCGAAGCGTTGCCGGCGGTGACGTACTCGCCCTGCTCGATCCAGGCGCCGTCCTTCCACACCGTTTTCAAGCCCGCCAGGTCTTCCAGGCGCGTATTGGGCCGGTTGCACTCGTCTTTCACCACTTGCACGCGTTCATGGCCATTGGGCTGGCCATCGGCGGCGAACAGCAGTTTATCCACGGTCAGGCCGACGATTTCATCGTCGAACAGGCCGTCTCGCTGAGCGGCGGCGGTGCGCAGCTGGCTAAGCAGCGAATATTCATCCTGGGCGGCGCGGCTGATGCCATAACGGCGCGAGACGATCTCGGCCGTCTCGATCATCGGGATATAGGCGCTGGGCATCACCTGCAGTACGGCTTCGGAACGGGCGCGATAGGCGTTCTTGTGTTTGGTCTGGGTCAGCGACAGCGACTCCACACCGCCGCCAATGGCGATGTTCATCTCGCCGGTCATGATGCCCTTGGCGGCCATGCCGATGCTCATCAGGCCCGAAGCGCACATGCGATCCACGGCCATGCCCGGCACGCTGTCCGGCAAACCGCCGGTGTAGGCGCAGAGCCGACCGATGTTGAAACCCTGGGTGCCCTGCTGCACCGACGCGCCCATGATCACATCCTCGACCTCGGCAGGCTCGATGCCGGCGCGCTCGACTACCGCGTGCACCACATGGCCGCCTAGCACCGGGGCCTCAGTATCGTTGAACGATCCGCGAAACGACTTGGCCAACGCGGTACGGGCGGTGGCGACGATGACGACTTCATTCTGGTCCATGGCTAACTCACTCGGAAATGGCATTGAAGGTGTAGCGGCTGATGGTGTCGATCACGCAGCCGGGGCGAGCCTGGCCTTCGACTTCCATGGTCATGCGCACCACCAGTTGCACGGCGTCGCCCAGTTGTTCGGCACGCAGGATCTGGCCGCTGCCGCGCACCCGCGAGTCGACCTTGACCGGCGCCGGGAAACGCACCCGGTCGCTGCCGTAATTCACGCCCATCGCCATGTTTTCAAGGATCAGCAACTGCGGCATGAACAGATTGGCCAGGGACTGGGTCAGGTAGCCGTGAGCAATACAGGAGCCGAACGGGCCGCTGGCGGCGCGCACCGGGTCGACATGAATCCACTGGTGATCGCTGGTGGCTTCGGCGAACAGGTCGATGCGTTGCTGGCTGATGGTCAGCCATTCGGTGTGGCCCAGGTCCAGGCCCTCGGCCGCAAGCAGCGCCTGGGCGCTGTTGAATACGTGACTCATGTGCCCATCCTCACGCTTGTTGTGAACTGACGGACAGCACTTCGCCGACCATGTAGGAGGCATAGTCGCTGGCCAGGAACATCATGACGTTGGCCACCTCCCAGACTTCGGCGGCGCGGCCAAACGCCTCGCGCCCGGCCAGGCTGGCGAGCAACTCTTCGCTGGAGGCTTTCTTGAGAAAATCGTGCAGGGCAATCGATGGCGACACCGCGTTGATGCGCACGCCGAACTCGGCGGCTTCCAGGGCGCTGCAGCGGGTCAGCGCCATCACCCCGGCCTTGGCGGCGGCGTAATGGGCCTGTTCCTTCTGCGCCCGCCAACCGAGCACCGAAGCGTTATTGACGATGGCCCCGGCGCCACGGCGCTGCATGTGCGGCAACATCGCCCGGGTCATGCGGAAGGTGCCGGTCAGAGTCACATCGAGCACCCGCAACCACTCTTCGTCGCTCATTTCCATCACGCGTTTCTGGCCACCCAGGCCGGCGTTGTTGATCAGCACATCAACCCCGCCCAACGCCTCTTCGGCCGCGGCCACCAGGGCCTGGACTTCGTCTTCGACGGTGACATTGCACAGCTGGCCATAAATCGCCTGCAACCCGGTCTCGGCCTTGAGACGCTCCACAGCCTCCTCCAGCCGCCGTGCATGCACATCGGAAATCATCAGCGCCCGACATCCTTCCTCAGCACTGCGCCGTGCCGCCGAATAACCGATACCGGCACCTGCCGCCGCGGTAATCAACACCGACTTGCCGGCCAGCAATTGATGACCGGGAACATAAGGGGGGGCTTGTTTCACAGCGTCTACCTCCGAAGAAATCAATACGCTGCAGTTGTACGGAGGGAGCGATGCGGACGCATCGTCAAAATGGGGTATGAAGATCAAAAGATCGCAGCCTGCGGCAGCTCCAGGTGACCGGGTTCCCCCTGTAGGAGCGAGCTTACTGGCGAAAAACCTGAGAGCAGCGCGGGGTGTCAGGATCCTCGCGTCATCGTTGACCTCCATCGCGAGCAATCGAGCGTCGACCGGCTGCTCCTACAGTGGATCGGGTTCCCTTGTAGGAGCGAGCTTGCTCGCGAAAAACCTGAGAGCAGCGCGGGTTTCAGGATCCTCGCGTCATCGTTGACCTCCATCGCCAGCAATCGAGCGTCGACCGGCTGCTCCTACAGGTGACCGGGTTCCCTTGTAGGAGCGAGCTTGCTCGCGAAAAACCTGAGAGCAGCGCGGGGTGTCAGGATCCTCGCGTCATCGTTGACCTCCATCGCGAGCAATCGAGCGTCGACCGGCTGCCCCTACAGTGAATCGGGTACGGCCGTGGGAGATGGGTCGGCTGTCAGGACGCCATCGCCGGCAGGCCGGCTCCCCCAGTGGTCGGGGTTTCAGCTTCCCCAGACTTTCTGTGGCTTCGGCGCTTCGGCAAGGATGGCGTCCACCGCCGCGCCGATCTCTTCGACTTTCCACAACGCGCCCTTGTCGCAGGTGACGCCCGTGCGCCAGCCGTCGCCCAGGGAGATACGTCCACCCTGGCTTTCGAAGACCTGCCCGCTGACGTGGGCCGAGGCCGAGCTGCCCAACCAGACCACCAACGGCGCGACGTTTTCCGCGGCCCAGGCGTCGAAGCTGCCGTCCTCGGGTTTTTTCACTACGTCGGGCATCGCACCCTCGGTCATCGAAGTGCGGGCGGCCGGTGCCAGCGCGTTGGCGGTGACGCCGTAGCGCGCCAGTTCCGCCGCTTGCACCAGGGTCAGCGAGGCAATGCCACCCTTGGCCGCCGAATAATTGGACTGCCCCACCGAGCCTTGCAACCCGGCGCCGGAGCTGGTGTTGATGATTCGCGCGTCCACCGGCTTGCCGGCCTTGGCCAGGTCGCGCCAGCGCCGACCAAGGATGTTGGCCAGGCAGTAATGACCCTTGAGGTGCACGCGCATGACCATGTCCCAGTCCTCTTCACTGAGGCTGATGAACATGCGGTCACGCAACACGCCGGCGTTATTGATCAGCACATGCACTTCGCCGAACGCCGCCAGTGCCGCATCGACGATGCGCTGCGCCGTGGCCAGGGTGGTTATGTCGTCGTTGTTGGCGATGGCCTGGCCACCGTTGGCGCGAATCTCGCCCGCCACATCCTCCGCGGCCTCGGCGCGAATATCGTTGACCACGACACTGGCCCCTTGCGCGGCGAATGCCAGGGCGTAGGCGCGACCGAGTCCGCCGCCGGCCCCGGTGATGATCACGGTGCGGTCTGCACAGATAGCCATGTTTGACTCCTCAAAATAGTGGGTAGCTGCTCGCCCGAAGTGGCGGCCCCCCCGCATGGAAAATTACAAGCGTTCGATGATGGTCACGTTGGCCTGGCCGCCGCCCTCACACATGGTTTGCAAGCCGTAGCGACCACCACTGCATTCCAGTTCGTTGAGCAGCGTGGTCATCAATCGTGCGCCAGTGGCGCCCAACGGATGGCCCAGGGCAATCGCGCCGCCATTGACGTTGGTTTGCGCCGGGTCGTAGTCGAGCTCCTTGGCCCAGGCCATGACCACCGAGGCGAAGGCTTCGTTGATCTCGACCCGGTCGATGTCAGACATGCTCAGTCCGCTCTTGGCCAGGGCCCGGCGGGTGGCGGCAATCGGTGCGGTGAGGTGCCAGATCGGATCGTCGCCGAGCACCGTCAGGTGATGAATCCGCGCCCGTGGCGTCAGGTCGTAGCGTGTGAGTGCCGCCTCGGACACCACCAGCAATGCTGCCGAAGCGTCGCAGGTCTGGCTGGACACGGCGGCGGTGATCGACGGAAACTGCGGGTCCACCGGTTGCAATTCGGCCATCTTCGCCAGGCTGCTGTGGCGCGGCGTTTCATCCACCGCCAACCCTTGGCAACTGACGATTTCCCGGGCGAACCGGCCGCTGGCGATGGCCGCCAAGGCACGTTCGTGGCTCTGCAGGGCAAAGGCTTCCATCTGCTCGCGGCTGATCTGCCAGTGATCGGCAATCCGTTGCGCGGCATAGAACTGGTTGACCGGCTGCAGGCCAAAACGCGCCCGCCAGCCGACGCTGCCCGAGAACGGGTCGGCAAAGCCCAGGGGCTGGCCGGCGAGCATCGCCGAGGAAATCGGGATCTGGGTCATGGTCTGCACCCCGCCCACCGCGACCACGTCCTGGGTGCCGCTCATCACCGCCTGCGCGGCGAAATGCAGCGCCTGTTGCGACGAACCGCACTGGCGATCCACGGTGGTTCCGGGCACCGTCAGCGGCAGGCCGGCGGCCAGCCAACTGGTACGGGCGATGTCGCCGGCCTGAGAACCGATGGTGTCGACGCAACCGAATATCACGTCGTCGTAGTCCTCCGCGGGGATCACGTTGCGCGCGACCAGGGCCTTGAGCACATGGGCGCCCAGGTCTATCGCGTGGATCTCGCTCAAAGAGCCCTTGCGCCTGCCGGTGGGGCTGCGCAGTGCATCAACAATGTAGGCCTGGGCCATGACTCATTCCTCGAAAGTATGCCCTGGCTCCAGGCCAGTGGCGTCGGCGAACAGGTAGTCGCTGACACGGGTTTTGTGAAAGCCGCGGTCGCCCCAGGACGCATCGAGGGCCCAGGCGCGCTTCATGAACATCTGCAGGTCCACTTCCCAGGTGTACCCCATCGCCCCGTGCACCTGGATGCCCTTGCGCGCGGCGATCCAGCTCGCCTCGTTCGCCGCCAGGCGTGCTTGAGAAACCCGGACACCGGCGTTGACGTCGCCCCGGGCCAGGGCATGGGCGGCGCGATAAAGCACCGGCTTGGCCTGCTCGATATAACGGGCGACATCGGCCAGGTGATGCTTGACCGCCTGGAAACTGCCGATCGGCTTGCCGAACTGTTTGCGCTGGGCCACGTAGTCCACCGACAGGTCGAGCATGCGCTGCGCCAGCCCCAGCAATTGCCCGGCCACCGACAGCGCACCACGGTCCAGCATGCGCTCCAGCAAGGCACGGCCCTGCTCGCCACTGGCAATGCAGGTCTGCGCCGACGGAGTCCAGGTCACTTGGCCCAGGCGGCGTGAGGCATCGATACTCAGGTGGTTGTCCACGTTGACTTCGCAGCGCGGCACCACATGGATCTCGTCGCCGTGGGTGAGGATCAGCACTTCGGCCAGTTGTGCATCGCTGACCAAGGCATTGACCGGATGACTGATCGCCATCCGCAAGCTGCCGTCGGCAATCCGTGGCAGCAGGTCGGCACGCGCCGGATGCACCGCAGGCAGACCGGCGAGCAAGCCGGTGGCGACATAGGCGGTGTCGGCCAATGAGTCGGGAATGGCGTAGTAGCCCAGCTCCTGTGTCATCAATGCCCAGGTCACATCGTCCATGCCCAGGCCGCCTTCGGCCTCGGGCACCGACAAGGCGGTGAGGCCCTGGCCGGCAATCTTGTTGCGCAGGTCCCGGGAGCGCCCGGCATCGGTCTCCCAGATTTCCCGGAGCATCTCCGGCGCGGCTTCGGTCATCAGGAAACGACTGATGGCTTCGCGGAACGCCAACTGGTCATCGTTGAAAGTGAAGTCCATGGCGGTTCCTTATTTCGGCAAACCGAGCATGCGCTCGGCGATGATGTTGCGCTGGATTTCGTTGGTGCCGGCGTAGATCGGCCCGGACTGGGCAAACAGAAAACCTTCCAGCCAGCCCGCCGCATCGCCCGCTGACGCGCCCTTTGTGACCAGCTCGCCACGGGTGCCGAGAATGCGCATGGCGGTCTCGTGCATCTTCAGGTCGAGCTCCGACCAGATGATCTTGTTGATGCTCGACTCGGCGCCGATCTGCTCGCCCCGGCTCAGGCGTCCTACGGTGTAGTAAGCCGACATCGCATAGGCCTCGGCGCACATCCAGGTCTCCAGCACGGCATCGCGCAGACCAGGGTCGCGGTCGGCACTGACGCGATGGGCCTTGTACAGTTCGACCAGCTTGCGTGCCGTGGACTGGAAGCGCGCCGGTGAACGCAGCAGCAAACCACGCTCGAAGCCGGCGGTGGCCATCGCCACGTGCCAGCCCTGCCCCTGGGTACCGATGAGGTTGTTCACGGGGACCCGAACGTCATCGAAAAACACCTCGGCGAAGGCTTCCTTGCCGTTGAGTGCCTTGATCGGGCGAATGCTCACCCCCGGCGTATTGAGCGGCACCATGATGAACGACAGGCCGTGATGACGGGTTGATCCCGGCTCGCTGCGGAACAGGCCGAACAGCCAGTCGGCGAAGTTCGCCCGGCTCGACCAGGTCTTCTGCCCGTTGATCACGTAATGGTCGCCGTCGAGTACCGCCTTGCTGGTGATCGCCGCCATGTCGGAACCGGCGTTGGGCTCCGACCAGCCTTGCGCCCACATGTCCAGGCTTTCGGCCATGCGTGGCAAGAAACGCTGCTTTTGCTCCTGGGTGCCAAACTCCATCAGGGTCGGGCCGAGTAACAGCTGGCCGTTCTGGTTGATGCGCATCGGTGCGCCTGCACCGTAATACTCTTCCTCGAAGATCAGCCACTCGATCAAGTCGCTACCGCGACCGCCCAGTTCGGCCGGCCACATCACCATCGACCAACGGCTCTCGAACAGCTTGGCCTCCCAGGCGCGGTGCTGTTCAAAACCTTCGCGACTGTCGTAACTGGCGAAGGGCTCACTTGGCAGATTGTCCGCCAGCCAGGCCCGTACTTCGGCGCGGAAGGCGTTTTGCTTGGGGGTGTAAGTCAGGTCCATGGCGATCTCTCAGAACTTGGCGTCGCGTTTTTCGACGAAGGCCCGCCGCGTTTCCGCAGAATCCGGGCTGCTGTAGGCCTGCATGGTGAAGCCCTGCTCCCAGCGGTATTTGTCTTCCAGGTTGCCGTCTTCGATGCCGTTCAAGGCTTCCTTGGCGATGCGGATCATCGCCGGGCTCTTCTCGGCGATTTTCGCCGCGATGCCCAGGGCGGTTTCGCGCAACTGGTCCTTGCTGACGACGCGCTCGATAAAGCCGTATTGCAGCGCCTCTGGAGCGCCGATACTGTCGCCGGTGAAGAACAGGTAGCGGACTTTCTGCACCGGGAACAGGCGCTGCAAATGCGCACCGCCGCCCATGGCGCCGCGGTCGACTTCCGGCAGGGCGAAGGTCGCGCAGTCAGAGGCGACGACGATGTCCGCCGCACCGGTGATGCCGATGCCGCCGCCGAGGACGAAACCATGGACCGCGACAATCACCGGCACCGGGTTGCGGTGCACGGCCTTGAAGGTGGCGTAGTTACCGGCGTTGACCTCGACGATCCGCTCCGGGTACTGGTCCAGCTCCTTGATGTCGACACCGGCGCAAAAGCCCCGGCCTTCGGCGCGGATCACGATCACCCGCACTTCGGGGTTGGCCCCAAGGGCGTCGATCTCCCGCGCCAGGGCGTGCCATTGCTGGCTGTCGAGGGCATTGACCGGTGGCTTGGCGATCACGAGTTCAGCGATCCCCTGATTGAGTTGTGTGGTAAATGCCTGGTTCACAGGGGTTCTCCAATACTGGCGGGACGGTTCGATGGGAGGGTCTGGCTGCGGGCCAGGAGCGCGTCCAGGCACTGCTGGGCCTCGCTGGCGATGCCTTCGATGACTTCGCGGCAACTGAGTAACTCGCCGATGGCCGCCGCGACCTGGCCGCTGGGCAGGATGCCCTCGTCCGGGGCGCCGTCGATCATCGAGCGCTGCAACAGCACCGGCTGGTTGGCGGCCATCACCACTTGCGACAGCTGTGACGGGTCTTCACGCAACGCGCGGATGAAGACAGAAGCCATGTGCCCAAGGCTCATACCGGTCTGCTGCTTCCACTGCCAGGCGCTGCCCAGGGCAATGCGCAGGCGACCGAAGGGGCCCGCCTGCTCCAGGTGATTGATGAAGCGGTTTTCGATCATGCGGTGGCGCATGCCATCCACCGCCGTGGTCACGCGCACCCGTTGCGGATCGTTGACCTTCAGGTAGCGTTCCAAGGTCGCGGCCGGGGTCGGCGATTCGCGGGTCATGAGAAACCGCGTGCCCATGGCGATGCCGGCGCCACCGGCGGCCAGCACCGAGGCCAGGCCACGGCCGGTGGCGAATCCGCCGGCAGCGATCACCGGTACCTTCACGGCCGCCAACACCTGGGGCAGCAGGATCGAGCTGGGCACGCCGCCGGTATGGCCGCCGCCCTCGCCGCCCTGGATGGTGATCAGGTCGGCACCCAGCTCCACCGCCTTGAGCGCATGCTTCAAGGCACCGACGGTGGGAATGCACAGCACCTTGGCCGCCTTGAAGCGCGCGATGGTCTGCTTGTCCGGACCGCGCCCGTAACTCACGGCGCGCAGCCGATACTTGATCGCCAGGTCGACGCACTGCGTGGCGTTGTCCTGGAACATATGGAAGTTGAGACCGAAATTGCTGCCACCGGTGGCGTCGATCACCTTGCGGATTTCGCCTTCCAGTTCAGCAGCCGCAATGGTCGCCCCGGCCAGGAAACCGAAGCCCCCGGCCTGGGTCGAGGCGATCACCAGGTTGGCGTCGGCAACCCAGCCCATGGCGGTCTGCACGATCGGATAACGGCAACCGAGGGCCTCGGTCAGCGGCGTTTCGAGCCAGCGGTTCATTGGCTTTTATCCTCGGCCTGCTTGTTGGCCCGGGCCATGCCCTTGGCGTCGAAACCGCCCAGTTTGTCGCCGGACAACAGCTCGTTATGGGCATGGGCAAAGTGGTGCCAGGCGAACACCGCATCCATCGCCGTGCGCTTGCCTTGCAGGTCCTCGACGTGGTTGATCGCCTGCTTGGTCAGGGCCAGGCCCATGCGCGGCTGACGGGCAATGCCGGCAGCCAGGGCATAGGTGGCCTGCTCCAGTTCATCACGAGGCACCAGGCGGTTGACCATGCCCACCTGCCAGGCCCGGTTGGCGCTCATGCGATCACCGGTGAAGAGGAATTCCTTGGCAATGCGCGGGTTCATTTCATAGGGATGGGCGAAATACTCCACGCCCGGAATGCCCATGCGCACCACTGGGTCCTGGAAGAACGCGTCGTCACTGGCGACGATCAGGTCGCAGACCCAGGCCAGCATCAGGCCACCTGCGATACACGCGCCATGGACCATGGCGATGGTCGGCTTGGGCAGTTCGCGCCAGCGTCGGCACATGCCCAGGTACACCTCCTGCTCGCGGGCATACAGCTGCTCGCCACCGGGTTTGTTGGTGTGGTCCCACCACAGGTGTGCGCGCTCGAACGGCTTGTCGATATCGCGCCCCGGCGTGCCGATATCGTGGCCCGCCGAGAAGTGCTTGCCGTTGCCACGCAGGACGATGACCTTGACGCTGTCGTCGTTCACCGCCTGGCGAAAAAAGTCGTCCAGGGCGTAGGTCATCTGCGAGTTTTGCGCGTTGTTGAAGGTCGGCCGGTTCAGCGTCAGCGTGGCAATACCCTCGCCCACGCTGTACAGCACCGGGGTGTCCGTCTCGTAGACGGCGTTGTCCTGGCGGACGATGAATTCACTGTCGCTGCTGTGCATGGTCGCTGTCCTTGCCTCAGGCCGTACGGATGCCGGGCGGGTTGCCCTTGATCGCCGTGGCGCGGTAATCGTGGGGGTCGAGTCGGCGGATCAGCGCCAACTGCTCTTGAGTGGGGTGCGCGGTCTCGCGCAATTGCGCCGACTTGAGCAACGGGAAGCCGGTGTTGTCCTGGACCTGTTCGAAAGTCACGCCGGGGTGCAACGAGCGCACCTGCACCGCACGGTCCGGGCCATCGAAATCGAGGACGCAGAGGTCGCTGACCACGCAACGGATGTCCATCAGGTCGCGACGCGCGCCTTCGGGCCAGCGCTCGGCCTTGAAGCCGACACCGGAGATCATGTCCACTTCGCCGCTGACGAACACCCGGCTGTTATGGCTGGGCACGAAGAACGAGTTGAGGTGGTTGATGCTGTTGCCTGGCAGGCCGCGCACGCCGAGGATCGCCGTCTTGGGCTTTTGATAGTCGCCGACGCAGGACAGGTTGGTCTGGCCCCAGCGGTCGATCTGGGTCGGCCCGATCATTGCGTGACGGCGCCCGCCCCACACGCATTCGAATACTCGTTCGAACGACATGTAACCCGAATAACGCGCAACGTAGTCGCCACGCGGGCCCAGCGGGATCGGTTCTTCGACCAGGAACGCCTCGCTGTCGGTCATCAACAGTTCCGGGCTGTGGGTCAGTTTGGCCAGGCTGGCGCCCAGGCGCGGAATCACGCCCAGGCCCGAGGCAATCACCTCGCCATTGCCACGCCAGGCCTCGGAGGCGGCGACGATCATCAGTTCAGCGAGGGTGAAATCACAGGTTGCAGACATGGTCGATAATCCTCAGAACACGGGAAGGGGCAAGGCGCCCATGGAGTCGGCACCGCCGTTCTGTGCCTGATAGGCCTGCTCGCCACCGGCGATCCAGGTCTGCACATAGTCCTGCCAGCCGTTTTCCGCCTGGCTGCTGGCGACATAGCCCTTCAGGTGCTTCATGTCCCAGCCGTAGTCAGGGGCGCAGAGCGTCGGATGCGCACCCAGAGGTGCATGCACCACGCCGCTGACCAGATAGCGCTCGAAGGTGTTGAAACGGGCCTGCTCGGCGTTCAGCGCAAGGCGGTCTTCCAGGCGTTCGCACGAGACAAAGCACTGCTGGGCGGCGCGGGCGAACAGGTGATCGAAATACGGGTCCGGCCCGGTCACAAGGCAGTTACCCAGGCGGTCGGCGACATTGACGTGCAGGAACGCCACATCGAGGTTGAGCGCCGGCATCGCCAGCAGCACCTCGCCATCGGCGTAGGGCGACTGGATGGTCTTGAGTGCCGGGTTCAGGCGCGTCACGTCGGTGGCCAGGCCGCAACGGGTGGGCAGGAACGGCAAACGCATGCCGGCGGCGCGCAGGCCCCACTGGAACATGCCTTCGTCGAGCTCCATCAACTCCAGCTCGCCGGCTTCGCGGGCCTTGCGGTAGTAGGGTTCCAGCGGAATGGCATCGAGGGTGGCGAAGCCGAACACCAGTTTTTTGACCTTGCCGGCGGCGCACAGCATGCCCACTTCCGGACCGCCGTAGGCGACCACGGTCAGGTCCTTCACCGGTGAGCGCAGGATCTCGCGCACAATCGCCATCGGCTTGCGCCGCGGGCCCCAGCCGCCGAAACCGATGGTCATGCCATCGCGCAATTGAGCGACCGCATCGGCCGCTGTCAGTTGTTTGTTCATCATGACAATTCCTTAGTGTTGGCCGACCGAAAAGTCGTGCCCCCAAATGCTCACGCGGGTGAACTCGAAAGCCGAATGCTCGGCCCAGTCGACTAGCAACCCGCCAAAGCCGTACTCCAGATCGAAGCCGGACGGCGTCTTCATGTAGAAACTGGTCATGCGGTCGTTGAGGTGCTGGCCGAGGGTGGCCGACAGGTTCACCGCATGGGCGTGCAGTCGATCGTGGGCGCGGCCGACTTCGGTCATCGAATCGACCTCGACCATCACGTGCACGCAACCGGACGGCACCGGGTACTCGGCCAGTGCCAGGCTGTGGTGGCGAGCGTTCTGGCAATGCAGGAAGTGAATGCGGATCGGTGCTACCGAAGGGTCGGGACGGAAGTTGAAAATGTCCGACAACTCGAAGCCCAGCACATCCTTGGCGAACGCCAGGGTGGCGTCGAAGTTCGGCGCCGGCAGCACGGTGTGGCCCAGGCCCATGTCGCCGGTGATGAAACGCGGCACGCCCTGGGGCGACACGAACGGCAGGCAGTCGGAGCGATGGCCCCAGCTCAGCTCATGGCAGTTGCCCGACGGGTCGGTCACCTTGACCAGCGCCTGGACGCCGCGCTGCTCGATCTCGGTGGCGGAGCCTGGCTGCCATTCGATGCCGGCAGCGCTCAGGTGCTCGAGGGCGACCGTGAAGGCTGTCTCGTTGGCCAACTCCCAGCCAGAGGCCAGGTAACGCGCCTCGCTGCCTTCGACGATCAGCATGCGAAACGGACGCTCGTCCATTTTCACGTACAAGCCACCGCCCGGCGCCGGGTTCACTTGCATGCCGAGCACGTCTTCGGCGTAACGCTGCCAATGACTGAGGTTTTCGATCTGCGAGACGAAATAGCTCAAACCGCGAATGTCGATCATGCCTGGGTCCTCGTTGGCTGAATGACTTTTGTGGGGAGCATTGTGCGAAGCACTGGCCGAGGCTTCATCGTCCGTTGAGACTAAGCAGGCGAAGGCGTGGGCAGATGCCACATTGGCGGGCAGGATGGACGCCCACTGTAGGAGCTGGCTTGTCGGGTCGCCGCATCGCAGCGAAAGCGCCGGGTCAGGCAACACATGAGTTGCCAGGACGGACGCCTTCGCTGCCGTTCAGCGCACGCGAATCTTCGGGTCATCCGCCCCGCGGCGCAGGGTCTTGAGGAAGCCCTCCAGCGGTGCGGGTTCGGCGATTTGCGGCAGGGCGTCCCTGTCCGGGCGTTGCGCCCAGAAGGCATCCCAGGACGGAAACAGCTCGTGGAAGCTGCCGGCGTACGGCTCGCGCCCTGGCCAGCGCATTTTCAGGCCGCCGATCGGTGGTTTGTTGAGGTCGGTCGCGTACCAGTAGCACGGCAAGCGGCGACGGAAACACCAGCGCCCGTCGATCCGTTCGTAGTCGTCCCAGTACAGCATCTGCATGATCACCCACTCGGGACCGGTCTCATGTTCGTTCTTCGAATAGACCACGCCGGTGGCGTGATCGGCATCGCTGAACTCGATGATGTGCTGCCCCAGGTGATGGGAGGTGCCATGGAACTGCTTGCGCATGGTTTCGTCCAGCCATGCCTTGAGGTGCACACGACCGCTCTTGTCGCGACCCACGCGCACATCCGGGGCGAAGCAGTTGGCCATGGCATCCATGTCGCGCATGTCCAGGGCCAGGGCGTACTTGCCGGCCAGTTGGCGGATCGCGTCCAGCGACTCCAGGCGATCGATGCGCTCAAGTAAAGCGTTGGCGTCCTGGCTCATCAGTCGAGCACCGTGTACAGGTCCGAACCGCGTCCGCCGTCCACCGCCAGGCTGGCACCGGTGACATACGAAGCCTCGTCGCTGGCCAGGAACACGATGGCGTTGGCCAGCTCCACCGGCAGGCCGACCCGTTTCATCGGGATGACTTTTTCGGTGTTGCTGCGGGTCTTGGCGTCGGCCAGCATGCCGGCCGTGGCCGGGGTGTCGACCACCCCGGGAATGATCACGTTGCAGCGGATGTTGTGCGGTGCGCCTTCGCTGGCCGCCGCCCGGCTGAAGTTGATCACCGCCGCCTTGGCCGCCGAGTAACCGGCCATCCAGGCCGTGCCGAACAGGCCGCAGATCGACGCGATGTTGACGATCGAACCGCCGCCCTGGGCTTTCATCAACTGCATCGCGGTGCGGGTGCCCCAGAAGGTGCCGTCGACGGTGGTGCCAAAGTTGGCGTGCCAGTCGGCGGTGGTCATGCTGTCGATACCGCCCCAGGTGTAGGCCATCGCGTTGTTGACCAGGATGTCCAGGCGACCGTGACGTTGCGCGGTGGCTTGCAGCGCACCGACGTAGGCCTGTTCATCGCTGACGTCGGCCACGGCAATCTCGGCCTGCCCGCCTTGGGCACGGATTTTCTCCTGCACGCCTTGCAGCGGCTCAATGCGCCGCCCGCACAGCACCACCGTGGCGCCCTCTTCGGCGAACCGCAGCGCAGTGGCTTCGCCGATGCCGGAACCGGCGCCGGTGACGAAGGCGATTTTTCCTTGTAGACGCTTGCTCATGAGTGACTCCCTGATCAGATAAAGGCCATGCCGCCGTTGACGGCGATGTTCTGCCCGGTCATGAAACTGGCGTCTTCGCTAGCCAGGAACACCGCGACCCTGGCGATCTCGTCGGTCTCGCACATACGGCCCAGGGGCACGTTTTTCAGCAGCGCCTGCATGTAGTCATCGGGAATGCCGGCCATCATCGGGGTGTTGGTCGGCCCTGGTACCAGGGTGTTGACGCGGATGCCGCAGGCGGCCAGTTCACGGGCGATCGAACGGGTCAGGCCCATGACCCCGGCTTTCGAGGCGCAGTAGTGGCTCGGGCCTTCGCCGGTCAGCGCGGCGGTGCTGGAGAGGTTGATGATCGCGCCCTTGCGGCCACCCTTGACCATCAATTTGGCGCCTTCACGGCAGCACAGGAAGGTGCCGCCCAGGTTCACACCGATCACCCGCGCCCAGCTCTCGTCCGTGGTTTCGAGAAAGCTGTCCAGCCCGCCCACGCCGGCGTTGTTGACCAGGATGTCGAGGCCACCGAAGTGCTCCTCGGCCTGCCCCATGGCATCGGCCACGGAGGCGCCGTCACCGACGTTGCAGGCCAGGGCGAGCACCTTGTCGCCCAAGTCTGCCAGGCTCTCGGCCAGGGCCGCCTGGTTCAGGTCGACAGCCACCACCTTCGCGCCTTCGGCGACAAAACCACGCACGATGGCCTGGCCCATGCCTTGGGCGGCACCGGTCACGAAGGCCACTTTATCGAGTAACTTCATAGCAATCTCCAAGTGTGCGAATACGCTGCGGCCCGCTGTAATGGAGCCGTCACTTGCATGATTAGCGGCCAGGGCCTCGGCCCACATCGTCCGATGGGACTAGCGCCGCGTGGTCTGAACGGACGATGTGAATGACGGCGTCAGCGCCCAGCATTCGCTAGCGCGCACCACGCCAGGCGCTGTATTCCCCTTCAATTCACTGCGGCAATCTGCCGCAGCGCCTGGTGCCGTTGTGCCTCATGAATCCGCAGACAATGGAGAACCCCATGAACCAACCCGTAGACCTGCCCCTGCCCGTCGGCCATTACGCGACCCTGCCCAACGGCCTGCGCCTGCACTATCTGGATGAGGGCGCCGGCCCCGTGGTGCTGTGGCTGCACGGCAGCGGGCCGGGCGCCAGTGGCTTCAGCAACTTCAAGGGCAACTACCCGCAATTGGTCGCTGCCGGCTATCGCAATATCGTGCTCGACCTGCCGGGTTTCGGCCGTTCGGACAAACCCGAGGACGTGCAGTACAACCTGGACTTCTTCGTCGACTGCGTGGCGGCGTTTTTGGAGTCCGTCGGTGTGCGGCGTTGCACGCTGCTGGGCAATTCGCTGGGCGGCGCGATCGCCCTGGGCCTGGCCCTGCGCCTTCCACAACTGGCCCAGAGCCTGATCCTGCTGGCACCGGGTGGTGTCGAGGAGCGCGAGACCTACTTCAAGATGGAGGGCATCGTGCGCATGGTCAGCCTGTTCAGCGCCGGCCCCATCGGCATGGAGGAGATGCGCAGCATGATGAGCCTGCAGTTGTTCGATGCGTCGATCCTGCCGGAAAGCCTGCTGCAGGAACGCGTGGCGGTGGCGGTGACACAGCCGAAGAACCTGTTCAGCACGATGATGGTGCCGAACATGGAAGCGCGCCTGGGCGAGATCCAGTGCCCGATCCTTGGCTTCTGGGGCAGCAACGACCACTTCAACCCAATCAGTGGCGCCCAGCGCATCATCGACGGCGCACCGAATGCGCGGTTCATCGTGCTCAACCGGTGTGGGCATTGGGTTCAGGTGGAGCATCGGGAATTGTTCAACCGTAGCTGCATTGAGTTTCTGCAGCACGGTTGAACCGGCGACGCGTTGTGCGAGGCTTGCCAGCGATGGTGGCATAAGCGTCACCACCGCCATCGCCGGCAAGCGGGCTCCTACAGATGTGTGTCACACCACAAACCCAACATACCCCCACAAAACCTGTAGGAGCTGGCTTGCCAGCGATGACGGCATAACGGCCACCACCGCATCGCCAGCAAGCCGGCTCCTACAGATGTGTGTCACACCACGAACCCAACATACCCCCGCAAAACCTGTAGGAGCTGGCTTGCCAGCGATGACGGCATAACGGCCACCACCGCATCGCCAGCAAGCCGGCTCCTACAGATTTTCGTACCGCCAACAATCCGCGTACACCCGCAATCCTGTAGGAGCTGGCTTGCCAGCGATGACGGCATAACGGCCACCACCGCATCGCCAGCAAGCCGGCTCCTACAGATGTGAGTCACACCACGAACCCAACATACCCCCGCAAAACCTGTGGGAGCTGGCTTGCCAGCGATGACGGCGTAACGGCCACCATCGCATCGCCAGCAAGCCGGCTCCCACAGGCAAACCAAACCCTGGTGTATCTGTTACCCTGCCGCCTTCTGGCTGTTCAACACTGCGTCGCCGGGCTTACCCAGTACGCAGGAGGTGCCGCCGGGGGTATACATCATGGCCACGCAGCGGTTGCAGGCGGTGCAGATCGAGTCGCGGCTGGCGCCAGTGGCGAGTTTGTTGACGTAGTCGTTTTCGGCCAGCAACACCCGACCCATGGCGACCAGGTCAAATCCCTCGGCCATGATTTTCTCGATGCTCGCCAGGCTCTTGGCACCGCCCAGATAGGCCAACGGCATTTTCACCGCCGCACGTACCTTGCGTGCATGTTCCAGCAGATACAGCTCGCGGAATTCCACGGTCGGCTCCTTGCGACGCTGGATAGCCATGGCCAGGGCGATGATCTTGTTCTTCTGCTGCACGCGGTTTTCCTTGGGGAAGGAGGAACCGAACATGGTGGTGATCGACTCGGCATTCATCCCCGCGCTGAGCACCAGCAGGTGCGCGCCCTCCTCTTCCAGCATGCGTGCGATCTGCGCGCCGTCTTCGGCGCTGTTACCGGCGCGCACGCCTTCGGTCACGCTGTATTTGCAGATGACCGCCATCTCCTTGCCGACTGCATCCAGCACCGCTCGCAACACCCGACGCGGAAAGCGCAGGCGGTTTTCCAGGTTGCCGCCGTATTGGTCGCGACGCTTGTTATACATCGGCGAAATGAACTGACTGAGCAGGTAGCCGTGGCCCATGTGGATCTCCACGGCATCGAAACCCGCCTGACGCGCCAGGCGTGCGCCTTGGGCGAAGTCGCGCACCACTTGTCGCATGTCGTCTTCGTTCATCGCCTGCTTGAGGAACATGCCGCTCATCAAGCCGATCTTGTTGAAGCCGCCGCTGGCTGACAGTGGGCGCTTGGTCGAGCGTTCGCGGATGAAGGTGAAGCAACCACCATGGGTGATCTGTGCGCTGGCCAGGCCACCGGCCTGATGCACCCCGTCGGTCAGGGCCTTGAAGTGCGGCAGGCTGGATTGGCTGAGGGTCAACTGGTTGGGCAAGGTGCGACCATCGCTGCTCACCGCGCAATAGGCCACAGTGGTCAGGGCGGTGCCGCCTGCGACCAGGGCCGAGTGCAGCTTGACCAGTTGTTTGGACGGCACGCCCTGGGCACTCATGCCCTCGTTGGTGGCGGCCTTGATGAAACGGTTTTTCAGGGTCAACGGGCCAATTGCGATCGGGCTGAACGGTGATGGCGTCGGACGAGGATTCATGACAGGCCTCTCTTTATTGTTATCAGGCTAAAAGCGAACGACTGCGGCACCGGATCGCGACGCAGCCATGATCATCAAAAGGTGTACTTGGCGTTGAACGACAGGTAGTCGCGGTCGGCCAGCAAGCGGCCCTGGGCGACGTCCGGCGAGCTCAGGTAGGCGACATAGGTCATGCCGACCTGGAAGTTGCCCAGGTACTTGAAGTCGCCACCCACGGTCAGGCGCTTCTCGTCGCGCCCCAGGCCCTGGTAGGCGCTGCCGTCGACGTTCTGCGTCCACACCACCTTGGTGTTCAGGTCCAGGCCCGTGGCGATGGACGGATAGTCCATGTAGGCGCCGACGCCCAGCAGGGTCGAGCCACGGGTCTGGGTCTTCGATTCGAACTGGTCGAAGGTGCCATCCACGCCGACTCCGCCGCCGGTGATCGTCAGGCTGTCCACTCCGTCGATGTGTTGATGCACCACTTCACCCATGAAGGTGGTCTGCTGGGCGAGCAGGCTGGGGCCGAGGATGTACGAGGCGTTGAGGTTGCCCTGCCAGATCTGCCCAGTGGTCGGCGCGCCATTGTTGAGGTAGACCGAGGCGCCATCGCGATAGCTCAGGTCACCGGCGTACTGCACCGAATCGCCGACCTTGGAGCTGAAGCTGACACCCGTCAGCTTGACGTCTTCGAAGTAGCCCAGGCGATAGGACGGCGCAGTGCCGTCATGCCCGATGCCCTTGAGCGAGGAGTATTGGGTGGTGCCGGTGAAGTCGAAGAACAGCGAGCCGACGCGCTCGTTATAGCGGTAATGAAACAGCCCGACTTCGGTGTTCTCGGTGATCCGGTAGCGCACACCCAGGCCCCATTGGCCGCTGTCCTTGGCGTCTTTCTCACCGGCGTAGCCGACTGCCAGGCCGTTGGGCAGACGGTCGACCTGCCCGGCACCGAGACGGAAAAACTCGGCGCCGGGACCGAAGGTGTCGCTGCCGAAATAATCGCCCACTGGATTGAGCTGGGTCTTTTCCCACTCGTACTGGTAGTAGCCCACCAGCGCCAGGTCTTCATTCAGCGACCATGATCCGGACACCTGCCCCACGGGCAGGTACGAGTCCTTGGCCTCGGTGCCCGGCACGTTGAACTTGGTCGCATCCACCGGGGCCTGGCCCTGGCTGATGTTGGCCCAGAACAGGCTCTCGCCCCAGGCCACCAGGTGCCGCCCGGCCTTGAGCGACAGGTACTGGGTCTCGCCGAGCTCGAAGTTGCCGTACACATACGCATCGAGCAGTCGCGCCGCGCTGCCGCTCAGGCGCCGGGTCTCGTCGCTGAAGCCGTCGTTGTGGCCGGTCTTGTTCACCGTTTCCGGCGAGTCGTTGGCATTCTTCTGGTTGTAGACATCGTCGTAGAACTGACTGCCGCGCAGCACCGCCCCCAGGTTGTCGTGCCGAAGTTGCAACTCGCCGAACAGGCTCAGGCGGTTGTTGATCAGCGAGCCGCGCTTGAAGTTGCGTGTGCCGTCGTCGTTGTTCGGGTCGTTGAGGTATTGACTGGCCTGCTTGGCAGTGCGCATGGAGGCGGTGTAGTTGACCGTCAGCGACGAATCCAGGGTGGTGTTCTCCCCCAGTTCGATACTCGGTGCGGCGCTGGCCGTGGCGCTGGCGATGGTGATGGCCGTTGCCAACAGGCAGCGGCCACCGCTCAGGTTCCGCGAATGGCGCGCGACAGTATTTCCCGTGAACATGCTCCTCTCCTTTTGTTGTTGTTTTTTTCGTGTTGGCGAGATGGCTGCGCCTTACGCCGGAACGCTGTTGGCCAGCGCCGCGCGCAGTTCGTTCTTCGCCACCTTGCTCGACGGATTAAGTGGCAAGGCGTCGAAGAAACGCACCTGGCGCGGCACCTTGTAATTGGCCATTTGCTCCCGGCTCCAGGCGATCAGTTGCGCCTCGTCGAGTTGCCGCCCTTCACGCAGCACCACACAGGCACAGCCGACCTCGCCCATGCGCTCATCGGCGATGCCGATCACCGCCACCTGGGCAATGGCCGGGTGTCTGATCAGCGCGGCTTCGATTTCCGCCGGGTAGCAGTTGAAGCCGCCGACGATGTACATGTCCTTGAGGCGGTCGGTGATGATCAGATTGCCCGCCTCGTCCAGGCGCCCGACGTCGCCGGTATGCAGCCAGCCTTCGGCGTCGATGGCTTCGCGGGTCGCTTCGGGGTTCTGGAAATAACCCTGCATGATGTGGAACCCGCGCAGGCAGATCTCGCCGGTCTGCCCGGCCTCCAGCACCTGGTTGTGCGGGTCGCGGATGCTCACTTCGGTGCCGGCGATCGGCTGTCCGCTGGTGCCGGCAATAACCTTCGCCGAGTCTTGGGGATCGCATATCGTCGCCAGCCCGCCGCATTCGGTCAGGCCGTAGGCGGTGGTCACCACGGCGAACCCCAGCTCGTTGCGCATGCGCTCGATCAGGCTCGGCGGGATGCTCGCCGAACCGGTCACCGCGATGCGCAGGCTCGACAGGTCGGTCTGCTGCAGCTGCGGATGGGCCAGCAGCGAGAGATACAGGGTCGGAGCACCGGGCAGCACGCTGATGCGTTCTCGGGCGATGCGCTGGAACACCTGCTCGGCGTCGAACACCGCATGGGGCAGAATGGTCGCTCCGCCGATCAGGCAGGTCAGCCAGCCGGCCTTGTAGCCGAACGCATGGAAGAACGGGTTGACGATCAGGTAGCGATCTTCCGGCAGCAGGCCGATGACCTTGACGTATTCGGTGAAGGCCCGCAGGTTCTGGCCATGGCCGCTCATCACGCCCTTGGGTTTGCCGGTGGTGCCGGAGGTGAACAACAGGTCGCACATGGCCTCGGGCTTGATCTCCATGGCCCGGCGCCTGGCGCTGTCTGCATCGATAGTCGCCGCGCCGAGCAGGAACTGGGCAAGGCTCAGGTCCGAAGGCAACCCGGGGGTGTCGCCATCGAGCAGCACCAGGTGTTCGAGGCTGGCCGGCCGATGGGGCGCGAGCAACGCCGGGTAGTCCACGTCGAGAAAACGCTGCTGGACAAACAATACTCGGCAGCCGCTGCGCTCCAGCACATCGGCGGCCTCAAGGCCCTTCATGCGCGTGTTGATCGGTACCAGCACCGCCCCGGCGCACTGGATGCCCAGCGCCGCGAGGATCCAGTCGCCGCTGTTCGGCGCCCAGATGCCAATCCGGTCGCCGGCCTGGATGCCCAGGGCCAGCAAACCCCGGGCAAAGCCCATGACGCGCTCGGGCAGCTCGGCGTAGTCGATGCATTGGCCGTTGTCCTCGATGGCCGTGCGCCCGGCAAAACGTTCGGCACTGCTGAAGACCAATTGGGCAAGGGTGGCAGGGGCGGCGCTCAGGGGCGCGGCAAGGTTCAGGCTCTGATTCATCGTGGGCTCGCGCTGGGCATAATTGAAGGCATCAATCGGGAAAGCGGATACGCAGTTGCGCGCTGGTGGGCACCGCCTGGCAGGCCAGGATCCAGCCTTCGGCCAGGTCGCCCGCGTCCAGTGCATCGTTGTGCAGCAGCTCGACCTCGCCGCTTACCAGGGTGCACATGCACGAGGCGCAGCCACCGACTCGGCAGGCGCTGGGCGGGTTGAGGCCGGCACGCTCCATGGCGGCCAGCACGGTCTCGCCGCTGTCGCAGGCCAGTTGGTGGTCTTCTCCGTCCAGGCGCACCGCCAATTGCGCGGCCACGGCCGCTTCGCTGCTGGTCGCCAGCGGCAGCTCGCCTTCACCGGGCAGCGAGACGAAGCGCTCGACGTGCACCCGGCGATCCGGCATGCCCAGGCCCTTGAGCGCGCTGACCGCCGCGTCCATGAACGGGCCAGGGCCACAGATGAATGCCTGGGCATCGATGAACGGCCGCGCCAGCTCCGCCAGTTGCCCGACGCTCGGGATGCCCTGCACCGAATCGAGCCAATGGACGATCTGCAGGCGTTGCGGATGAGCGCTGGCCAGCTGGCGGAGTTCGTCCTTGAAAATCACCGAGGACTCATCGCGGTTGGCATAGATCAGCAGCACCCGACCAGTTCCGGCGAGCAACGCCGAACGCAGGATCGACAGCACCGGGGTCACGCCACTGCCGCCGCCAAACAGCAGCAAGTCGCCGTCGAGACTGCGCGGCACGAACACCCCGGCCGGTGGCAGCACCTCCAGGGTCTGGCCGGCCTGCAACTCGCCGCACAGCCAGTTCGAGGCGCGGCCCTCGTGCACGCGCTTGACCGTTACCCGCAACGGCTCATCCAGCAACGGCGTGCTGGACAATGAATAACAACGGGGCAGCCAGCCGTCCTCGAAAGGCACGCGCAAGGTC
This sequence comes from Pseudomonas sp. PLMAX, assembly GCF_046042685.1. NCBI lineage: Bacteria > Pseudomonadati > Pseudomonadota > Gammaproteobacteria > Pseudomonadales > Pseudomonadaceae > Pseudomonas > Pseudomonas sp. PLMAX. The sequence continues at coordinate 5,016,276 of NZ_CP064949.1, forward strand.
AGGAACTGGCCTGGTTGATAGCGAAAACGTTCGCCCAGGTGCTCCGGCACGTCGAACACCAGGGAACGCGCATCGGCGGTTTCCTCGATCACGCGGGCCACGCGCAGGGCAAGATAATTGTTCATAGGTCAGCTACTCATGACCACCTGGCCGTGCAGCACGGACAGGTGTAAACCAGGGGTGTCGAAACGCTCGCCATGGCCTCAGACGTAAGGGTCCGGGTTGGGCAGGCCGAGCAGCACCGCGCCGTAGCTGCGCCCGTAGGCCATGTAGTTGTTGGCGATGTGCCCGCGGGCCTGGTGCAGGTCGCGGAACAGCCGCGCCACCGGGTTTGTGTTGTACAGGCCGGAGGCGGCCATGCTGCGCAGCAGGTCGTTGGCCCGTTCGGCGCAGATGTTGGTCACATAGGCCGACTGGTAGCGATACAGCAGGCGGGTCTCGGTGTCCGGGTACTCGCCGGCACGTGCCAGACTCATCAGGTGGTCATAGTTGCGCTCGAGCACCAGGCGCAGGCTGTCGACGGTGATCATCGCTTCGGCCACGGCGGTTTGCGCCACCGGATCGTCAGCGGTCCGGGCGCCGTGCTTGCCGATGTGTTTGGCGGCGTTGTCTCGGAACTCGTTGATCGCGCCCTGCAGGGCACCGAGGGCCGAGGTCGAGACGGCGCGGGAGAACACCTGGGCGAACGGAATCGCGTAGATCGGATTGGTGTTGACCAGACGCCCGGGAGTCGCTTCGAGGGTGCAGTTGTTGGTGCGTTGCACGCGATGGGCCGGGACGAATACATCCTCGACCACGATGTCATGGCTGCCGGTGCCGCGCAGGCCCAGCACGTCCCAGTTGCGTTCGATCTGATAGTCGCTGAGCGGCAGCAGGAAGGTGCCGTGCTCGGCGGGCATGTCGCCATCGGGCGGCAGGATGCCCCCCAGGAACACCCATTGGCAGTGTTCGCTGCCGCTGGAGAAACCCCAGCGCCCGCTGATGCGGTAACCACCTTCAACCACCGTGACCTTGGCCGCCGGCATGTAGGTCGAGCAGATCAGCGCATTGTGGTCATCGGCCCAGACTTCGCGCTGCGCTTCGATCGGGTAACGCGCCAGTTGCCAGGGGTGAACCCCCATCACGCCGTAGATCCACGCCGTGGACATGCAACCCTCGGCGAGGATGGTCTGGATTTCGAAGAAGGTCCGCGGATCCACTTCATAACCGCCGAACGCCCTTGGCTGCAAGGCCCGCAACAAGCCGGCGGACTGCAACTCGAGGACGCTCTCCACCGGCACCTTCAAGTCCTTGTCGGCCTGCGCCGTGCGCGCCTTGAGTGCCGGCACCAGGCTGCGTGCACGTTCCAGCAGATCACGTTCGTCCTGGGTCTTTTCTCGCATGCTGTGCATCACTCAATTCTCCCGATCTCACTGCGCCACTGCGCGAGTTGAGACGGATCATCGGATTGAGCGGGTAATCCTTCATCGTCAAAGCGGACTAGGGGTGGGGTTGGGTATCGGGGTTTGGCGGGTATATCCGTTTCTTCGGTAACGACGGCTCATGGTTGCGCCCTGACGGCGGGTCACTTGTAGGAGCGAGCTTGCTCGCGAAAAACCTGAGAACACCGCGGGGTGTCAGGCTGCCCGCGTCATCGTTGACCTCCATCGCGAGCAAGCTCGCTCCTACAAAGGGCGAAACCCTGGGTGGCCGTTACCGCAGGAATGGATATGCACACACCGCCCGCTAGTCCATTGAGACGATGCTGGCCACGGCCGTTGCGGCGATATTCAATCCATCGACAATCGACCCCACGGAGCAAGGGCCCATGAGTATTTTGCAGCGTTTCCAGATGCACGGCAGCGTCGCCATCGTCACCGGCAGCGGCCGGGGTATCGGGCGGGCGATTGCCCTGGCGTATGCCGAAGCCGGCGCCGATGTGGTGTGCTCGGCGCGTTCGCTGGACGAGGTAGAGGCCGTGGCCGAGGAGGTTCGCGGCCTGGGCCGGCGCGCGCTGGCCATCGCCTGTGACGTCAACGATGCCGGGCAACGCCAGGCACTGGTGCGCCACAGCGTCGAGCAAATGGGCCGCATCACGCATCTGGTCAACAACGCAGGCGGCGGCGGTCCCAACGATCCGCTGGCAATGCCCCCTGAGCAGTTCGCCCAGGTGCTGAATTTCAACGTGACCACCAGCTACGACTTCTGCCAGTTGTGCGTGCCGCTGATGCGCGAGGCCGGTGGCGGCAACATCATCAATATCAGCTCGGTGGCGGCGCGTTATGCCCAACGCCATTTCAGCGCCTACGGTACAGCCAAGGCGGCCCTCAGCCACTTGACCCGCTTGCTGGCCCAGGACTTCGCGCCGCAGATCCGCGTCAACGCCGTCGCCCCCGGCCCGACCCTCACCGAAGCACTGAACGGCGTGATGCCCACCGCCATGCGCGAGGCCATGGAAGCCAACACCCCGCTCAAATGCCTGGGCACCCCGCAGGACATCGCCGCCGCCGCGCTGTACCTGGCCAGCCCCGCTTCGGCCTGGGTGACCGGCAAGATCATCGATGTCGATGGCGGTGCCGACTCGTCGGTGTGGCCCGGCTGAACCACTCCTTTGGGCTCGCCCCTGATGATGTCGGGGCGGGCCTTTTTTTTCTCCCACCCCACTGGAGCCCTCGCCATGGACGCCCATTTGATCAACGCGCTCGGTGACGAACTGTTCAACGCCCTGCGCAGCCGGCAGACGCTGGCCCCCCTGACCCGCCGTTATCCGCAGATCACCCTGGAGCAGGCCTACCGGATTTCCCTGCACTTCCTGCAACGCCGCGAAGCCCTCGGCGAGCAAGTGATCGGCAAGAAAATCGGGGTCACCAGCCGCGCCGTGCAGGAAATGCTCGATGTCCACCAACCTGATTTCGGCTTCCTCACCAACGCCATGCAGGTCGAGGACGGCTGCGATGTCAGCCTGGCCCTCTACAACCTGATCCAGCCGCGGGCCGAAGGCGAAATCGCCTTCATCCTCGGTGAAGACCTGCAAGGCCCGGGCATCAGCGCCGAAGACGTGCTGGCCGCCAGCCAATGGGTCGTGCCGTGCTTCGAGATCGTCGATTCGCGGATCGACGACTGGCAGATCCGCATTCAGGACACCGTCGCCGACAACGCCTCCTGCGGCGTGTTCGCCCTCGGCAGCCAGCACATCGACCCGCGCTCGCTGGACCTCGCTGCCGTGCACATGCAAATGAGCAAGAACGGCCAACCGGCGGGTTCCGGCCTGGGCTCGGCGGTGCAGGGTCATCCCTGCGCGGCAGTGGCCTGGCTGGCCAATACCCTGGGCGAGCTGGGCATCCCGTTCCGCCGTGGCGAAATCATTCTGTCCGGTGCCCTGGCGCCGCTGGTACCTGTGGTCGCCGGCGACCATATCAGCCTGTCCATGACCGGGCTCGGCGAAGCCAGCCTGCGCTTTGTCCCGTGATCGCCCTTCCCTTTCCAGGAGCCAGAAAAACATGAGCAAGAAGATCAAATGCGCGCTGATCGGGCCGGGCAACATCGGCACCGACCTGTTGTACAAGCTGATGCGCAGCGAGGTGCTGGAGCCGGTGTGGATGGTCGGCATCGACGCCACCTCCGAAGGCCTGGCACGGGCCCGCGAGCTGGGCCTGAAGACCACCGCCGACGGCGTCGACGGCCTGCTGCCCCATGTCCTCGAAGACCAGATCCAGATCGCCTTCGATGCCACCTCGGCCTACGTGCACGCGCAGAACTCGCGCAAGCTCAATGCCCTGGGCGTGTTGATGATTGACCTGACCCCGGCAGCCATCGGCCCGTACTGCGTGCCACCGGTCAACCTCAAGGCGCAACTGGGCCTGGGCGTGATGAACGTCAACATGGTCACTTGCGGTGGCCAGGCCACCATTCCTTTGGTGGCCGCGGTGTCCAGCGTGCAGCCGGTGGAGTACGCCGAGATCATCGCCACCGCCGCGTCGAAATCGGTCGGCCCCGGCACCCGGAAAAACATCGACGAGTTCACCCGCACCACCTCAAGCGCCGTGGAGAAAGTCGGCGGCGCGAAGAAAGGCAAGGCGATCATCATCATCAACCCCGCCGAGCCGCCGCTGATCATGCGCGACACCGTGCATTGCCTGACCGAGAGCGAACCCGACCAGCCGGCGATCACCGCCGCCATCGAGGCCATGATCGAGCAAGTGCAGCGCTACGTGCCCGGCTACAAGTTGGTCAACGGCCCGGTGTTCGACGGCAACCGGGTGTCGATCTTCATGGAGGTCGAAGGCCTGGGTGACTACCTGCCCAAGTACGCCGGCAACCTCGACATCATGACCGCCGCCGCCGCGCGCACCGCCGAGATGTTCGCCGAGGAAATCCTCAAGGGCGAGCTGGTGTTGCAAGCCACCGCCCAACCCGCCCACGCATAAGGAGCCGACCATGGATCTTCGCGGCAAAAGCATCACCGTTCACGACATGTGCCTGCGCGACGGCATGCACCCCAAGCGCCACCAGATCAGCCTGCAACAGATGAAAGACATCGCCTGCGGCCTCGACGATGCCGGCGTTCCGCTGATCGAAGTCACCCACGGCGACGGCCTGGGCGGCAGTTCGGTGAACTACGGTTTCCCGGCCCACACCGACGAGGAGTATCTGTCGGCGGTGATCCCGCTGATGAAAAAGGCCAAGGTCTCTGCCCTGCTGCTGCCGGGGATCGGCACCGTCGATCACCTGAAAATGGCCCATGAATTGGGGGTCAACACCATTCGCGTGGCCACCCATTGCACCGAGGCTGACGTCAGCGAGCAGCACATTTCCCACGCCCGCGGCCTGGGCATGGACACTGTCGGCTTCCTGATGATGGCCCACATGAACAGCCCTGAAGGCCTGGTAAAGCAGGGCTTGCTGATGGAAAGCTACGGCGCCAACTGCATCTACCTGACCGACTCGGCGGGTTACCTGCTGCCCCACGACGTCAGCGCCCGGGTGGCGGCGATGCGCGCGGCCCTCAAGCCGGAAACCGAGATCGGTTTCCATGGCCACCACAATCTGTCGATGGGCGTGTCCAACTCCATCGCCGCGATTGCCGCCGGGGCCAACCGCATCGACGCCGCCTGCGCGGGCCTCGGTGCCGGTGCCGGCAACACGCCGATGGAAGTGCTGGTGGCGGTGTGTGACCGCATGGGCATCGACACCGGCGTCAGTGTGTTCGGTATCCAGGACGTGGCCGAAGACCTGGTGGTGCCGATCATGGACTTCCCGATCCGCAGCGACCGCGATGCCCTGACCATGGGTTACGCCGGGGTCTACGGTTCGTTCCTGCTGTTCGCCAAGCGCGCCGAGAAGAAGTACGGCGTGTCGGCCCGGGAGATCCTCGTTGAAATGGGTCGCCGCGGCATGGTCGGCGGTCAGGAGGACATGATCGAGGACACCGCCATGACCCTGGCCCGGCAGCGGCGGCAGGCATAAGACCCTGCTGGCAGATCCACCGCTTTCGCGAGCAAGCCCGCTCCCACATTTGATTCGCGGCGCACGACACAAACCTCCTGTGGGAGCGGGCTTGCTCGCGAAGAGGCCATGCCAGTCACCCTCCAGGGCGACTGGCACACCGCTTTCGTCAACGCCAATCGGCGACGATGCCGTGCTCCAACGCAAACGGCTGCGCCGCAATGGTCCGCCGCTGAAACCCCGGTGCCTGTTTGTCTGTAGCCAGCCACAACATCACCGCCGCCGGTACATGGGGCGGCGCACTGCCGGCGCGTAAGGCAATCAGCCCCTTGTCGCCGATGGTGGCCTTGAGCGATTCGGTGGTCACCACGCCCGGATTGAGGGTATAGGCGCGCACGCCAGCCTCGCCCAGTTCCGTGCTCAATACCCCGGACAACCGCGACACCGCCGCCTTGCCCGCGCCATAGGCGTAACCCCAGCCACCCTTGCCCGCCGCCACCGGTGGGTCGCTTTCGCCGGCGCCGGAGGTGACGTTGATCACCACCCCGCCACCGCGGGTCACCATGTGTTCGGCCACCGCCCGGGTCAGCAGGAACGGGGTGAGGATGTAGCCCTTGAACATCCGCTCCAGGGTCTGGGCCTGCAGGTCCATGAACTCGGCGTTGAGGTCGCTGCCCTGGTAGATCGCATTGTTGATCAGCACGTCGATGCGCCCGTACTCGGCCAGCACCGCCTGGCAGGCATGCAGCGCCGAATCGCTGTCGAGCAGGTCCATCGGCACTACGAGCACCCGGCAACCGAGCTCGCGCAAGGTCTGGGCAGTGCCGTTGAGGCTACCGGCCAGCGGTGCTCCCGCGGCATCGCGCAGAGCATGCTCATGTTGTTCGCCCTCGTTGAGGGTACGGGCGCTGATCGCCAGGTCGAAACCGGCGCGGGCGAACGCCAGCGCCGCCTCGCGACCGATGCCACGGCTGGCGCCGGTGATGAATGCCACCTTGTTCATGCAAGTTCCTTTTTAGAAGCGCGGGGCGCGGACCATGGCGTCCATGCCGCCGTCGACGAACACGACGCTGCCATGGACAAAAGATGCCTGGGGCGATTGCAGGAAGGCTACCACTGCGGCAATTTCTTCAGGGTGCCCAGCGCGGCCCAGGGGCGCGACGAAATCGCGGGTCGCCTGGCCAAATCGGGCATCGTCCAGCGAGGCCTGGTGCAACGGGGTTTCTACCGCGCCCGGCGCCACCACGTTCAATCGCAGGCCCAGCTTTCCCCAGCTCACCGCCAGGCTGCGCACATGCTGGCTGATGGCATATTTGGAGGCGGCATAAGCGACGTGAGGCTGGCCGAGGGTGTTGGCCAAAACCAGCGCCTGGGCCTCATCGCCAGCGATCATCGCTTCGATCTGCGGTTGGCCGTCGGGGCCCGAATGGGTCGCCGCAACGGAACCGATCACCAGCGCCGCCGGTTGTTGGCCCTTGGCCAACGCCCCTTGCAGGCCGTCGAGCAACTGGCTGACGCCGAAGTAATTGACCGCCAGAATCAGGCCGCAGTTTGGCGCGGTGACACCGACGCCGGCGCAGCAGACCAACCCGTCGAGGACCCCGCCGCTGAGTTCAAGCACTTGCCCGATGGCGGCGTCGCGCCCTTGGGCGGTGGACAGGTCGGCGATGACTTCGGCGTTGCTGCGATCGATCCCGATGACCTGGTGGCCGGCGGCGCGCAGGGCGGCGGATACGGCGGCGCCGATTCCCGAGGCACTGCCGGTGATGGCTGTAATTGGCATGGTGGTTCTCCGTGATGGGTCCGCCCAGTATCGACAGGGCGATCACGGGACGGCATCGTCCGTGCGGACTAAAATCAAGCGGCGTCAACGACCGCGCCGCAGGGCAGGATGGCCCGGCGGCGGGTCTGCAGGCTCAGGCCTGGCGATAGATCGGCACGGCCAGTTGCAGCGGGGGCACCTTGATTTTCTCGGTCATTTTCAACGCCAGTTGCGGCTTGCCCAAGGCCACCACGCTGTTGAGCATGATGCGCACCAGTTCGGTCTGGCGCCGCACGCCGGTCTTGGAGAAGATCGAGCGCAAGTGCGCCCGCGCAGTGTTACGGCGGATATTCAGGACCTCGGCCGCTTCCTCAAGGGACAAACCGTTGGCCAGCTCCATGGCCAGGGCGGTTTCGGCCTTGGTCAGGTTGAACAGCTGCTTGGTCACCACTTCGCTGGCCAGGGATTTGCTCGAGGCATCGCGGATGTACACCAGCGCCGCCGGCTGGCCCTTCTCCTCGGCCCAGTCCAGGGACGGAATCGATTCGACCACCACGCCAAGGTTGACCAGCCCCGACGGCCGCGTTACCGACATGGCCTCGGCGCTTTTCGGCGCGTCCGGGCAGAATGCGCCGCGAATCAGGCGCTGCAATTCACGGTTGTCGCTGGGATACGTCGCTTCCAGGCGCCCGCCCACCAGTTTCAAGCCGTCGGAGCGGGCCAGGATTTCCTGGGCCACCGGGTTGATCTGCAACACGCTGCCGCTCTCGTCGAGCACCAGGGTCGCCACCGATAAGCGGCTGATGGCCTGGGAGTACAACTCACTCAGCGATTCGCTGCGATCCAGCAGGTTATGCAACTGCGAGGCACGCCTCAGGTGTGGCAGGAAACTGGCGCACACTGCCCGGTCATGGGCCGAGAAGTTGGGAGCCCGTTTCGGGCGGGTTATGCGAAAGCGCAGCTTGCCCCCGTCCGGGGTTGAAATGTCGGCCAGCATCAGGTGGTACACGTCATGGGGCTCGCAGAATGTCTTGAAGTAGCCGTTCTGCTCCCACTGTGAGGAACTCATGATGTCGTCCACGGTGAATACGTGGTCCAGCGGCTGATTGGAGAAAGGCGAATTGGTTTGCGGGTAGGTCATGTAGCAGACATCGCCGGCACCTTCGATGTCGCCGACGATGATCATCACACCGACATCGGGTTGATCCGGCACCCGCAGGATCAGGGTGACGAAGTTGGCATCGTAGAGTTTGAGAAAGCTCCTGAGGGCCGTGGCCATCAGTTTCGGATCGAGGGCGCCTTCGTAGATTTCGCCCACCAACTGGTTGTAGCGCACGAGGTCGAGGCCAAGACTGGCCAGGGCTTCATGGGTCAAGTCAGCGTTCTGCATAGTCTTATCTCGCTCGGGTAAGGACTGCGCCCTTCCCTTGTTATTTTTATAATTTCGGCCGGGGGAACCCTGGGTTCCCCCCTCTCGACTGCTACTTGCCTGCCAGTTTTCACTAGCGCCTGCGGACTCCACAATAGGTCCGGCAGGTTTATTTTTCGTTCGCGGTATCACGCGCCGCCGGGCTGTTTTTCAGGCGGAACTGCCCTTGTGCCGGCGCAGGCGCGTGTACCCGTTCAGTCACCAGTGGGCGCCCGCGATTGAACCAGGCGGCCAATGCCGGCAGGAGGAAAATCGCCCCCAGCACGTTGACCAGGAACATGAACGACAACAGCACACCCATGTCGGCCTGAAACTTCAGCGGTGCGAACGCCCAGGTGCAGACGCCGATCGACATGGTCACGGCCGTGAACACCGCCGCAGTACCGCGTTGGCACATGGCCTCGTAGAACGCCTCCCGCAGGTTGGCGCCGCGCAGCATCTCGTGCTGGATACGTTCGTACAGGTAAATGCCGTAGTCGACGCCCACGCCCACCCCCAACGCCATCACCGGCAAGGTTGCGACTTTCAGGCCGATCCCGAGCATTGTCATCAGCGCGTTGCACAGGATCGCGACAATCGCCAGCGGCACCAGAATGCACAGCACCGCGCGGATCGACAAGAAGGTCAGCCAGCAAAACAATGCCACCGATCCGAATAATGCGCCGAGCATGATCACTTCGGCGCGCTTGACCGCCTCGTTGGAGGCCGCCATCACCCCGACGTTGCCGCCGGCCAGGAGGAATTCGACTTGCGGCGAGCTGACTTCGGCAATGATCCGCTTGGCTTCGGCGATCGCATGGCTGACGGTGCTGCCTTCGTGATCGGCCAGGAACACCAGGATCTGCATCTGCTGGCAACCGTCGGTAACCAGTCCGTCATCCGGCATATAGGCCCGCGCGCCCTGGCTCAGGCCCCTGGGCGATCCCGGAATCGCCGCCCAGCGCGGGTTGCCTTCGTTATTGCCGGCGATCACCCGCTTGCCCATGTCCGCCACACTCTGGATCGACTGCACGCCGGTGACCGTGCGCATGCGGAAATCGAAAGCTTCCACCGCACGCATCACATCCGGCGACAGGCAACCTTCTTCGACGCCATTGACCTGGACGAACACCGACATCACATCAAGCCCGATGGAGTAGCTGCTGATGATCCTGGCGTTGTCCTGGTTGTAGCGCGAATCGGCCCGCAGCTCCGGCGCACCGGCGCCAATGTCGCCCACCGCCAGGTCGCGGGCCTTGTAGGCCCCGGCCGCCAGCAGCAACAGGCTGACCACAAACACCCCCAGGGCCGGCCCCGGTTCGGCCAGCGCCGACAGGCGCCACCACAGGCGGTGCCTGCCCGCCGGACGCGATTTCGCCCGACGCAACAGCGCAGGTTCCAGGCGCAAGTACGAAATGATCACCGGCAGCATCAGTTTGTTGGTGATGATCATCAACATCACGCCGATGCAGGCCGTCACCCCCAGTTCGTGAACGATGGGAATGTCGATCAGCATGATCACCGCGAAGCCCAGGGCGTTCATCAGCAAGGCCAGGGAACCGGGGATGAAGATCTTGCAGAACGCCGATCGCGCCGCGTCCTTCGATGTATTGCCGGCCAGCACGTCCTGCTTCCAGGCGTTGGTCATCTGCACCGCATGGGACACGCCGATGGAGAAGATCAGGAACGGCACCAGGATCGACATCGGATCGATACCCAGGCCCAGCAGCGGCAACAGGCCGAGCAACCAGACCACCGGCAGCAACGCCACCACCAGCGCCACCACCGTCAGGCGCAGGGAGCGCGAATACAGCCACAGCAGCAACCCGGTAATGATGAAGGCCACCACAAAGAAGCCGATCACCGTGTTCAGCCCTTCGACCACATCCCCCACCAGCTTGGCGAAGCCGACGATGTTGATCTCGATATCCGCGCTGTTGTATTTGGCTCGAATGTCTTCCAGGCGCTTGGCGATCTCGACATAGGACACCGGCTGGCCGGTCTTGGGGTCGATGTCCTGCAGGTCGGCGCGGACCATGGCCGACTTGAGGTCGTTGGCCACCAGGCGACCGACCTGTCCGGAGGCAGCGGTGTTGCTGCGCACCTGCGCCAGGTCCTCCGGGGTGCCGGCGAAGCGCGGTGGCACCACCACGTCGCCGAAGAAACCTTCCTCGGTGATTTCGATGTAGCGCACGTTGGCGGTGAACAGCGACGTCACACTGGGGCGGCTGACCCCGGAGATGAAAAACACGTCGTCGGTGACCTTGCGCAGGGTCTCGAGGTACTCGGTGTTGTAAATGTCACCCTCGCCCTTCCAGCGTACGCTCACCAGGAAGCGGTTGGCGCCGGTGAAGTAATGGCTGAACTTGAGGAAGTTGATCATGAAGTCATGACGTACCGGGATCTGTTTGTTGAAGCCCGGATCCAGTTGCGTGTGGGTGGCGCTGTAGCCCAGGCCCAGCGTTACCAGAACGAATAGCAACAGCAGTCCCTTGCGCCAGGCCATCAGGTAGTCCGCGCACGTTTCGACGCAGCGCGTCACCCAGTGTTTACCTTGATTCATTGCCCCGCCTCTCATTTACTGGGTGGCCTGTGTGGCCACTAGGGCAGCGACGCTGCCACTTGAACCCTGCAATACGCCGCGCTCGCCACCGACCAGCAGCCGCGAGCCGACCATCGTCGCCGAGGTCAACGTACCGAGGCCGGCCAGGCGTCCGACGCCGACCAGCGCACCCTGTGCATCCAGGCGCACCACCGAGCTGCCGGCACCGACGATCACCAGGCCCGAGTGGTCGGGCAGCAATGCATGGCCATACAACGGCAGTTGATTGCCGACCTTGACCTGGGTCCAGCTGTCGCCGAAGTCGTGGCTGACGAACACGTGCCCGCGCATGCCATAGGTCACCCAGTTGTTCGCGCTGAGGCGCACGATGCCAAACAGCGAGCCGCTGTAGAACGCCGGCAAGCTCTGCCAGTGCTGGCCGGCGTCGGTGGTGCGCAGGACCAGGCCCTGCTCGCCCACCAGCATGCGCCGGCCATCGTCGCCACCGGCCATGCTGTTGAGGTGGGCGTTGTCGATGTCCAGGGATTGCGGCGTCCAGGTCTTCCCGGCGTCAGCCGATTGATAGAACTTGCCGAAGCTGCCGAACGCCATGACGCTGTCGCCACCGCCGGTCCAGATACCCAGCAGCGGTTCGCCCAGGTCGCTGTCGTAGCGCATTTCCTGCCAGTTGCTGCCGGCATCCTCGGAACGCAGGATCCAGCCGTCATGCCCGACGGCCAGCAAGCGCTTGTCGTCCAGTGCCACCACGGCGGTCAGGGTGGCGTTGCGCTGGGTGGCGACGCTCGCAGGCTGCCAGCTGACACCCTGGTCATCGCTGAGCAGGACGCTGCCCCGCTCGCCCACGGCGACCACGCGCGCGCCAAGATTGAGCAGGCCGTTGATCTGTACCCGGTCCGGGCGCGTGGCCAGCAGTTCCGCTTGCGGTGGGGATTTGGGGGAGAAGGTGTAGCCAATGGTCAAGGCGACCACCAGGCAAACCGCGTAGCCGATCACCGAGCGCATGGGCAACGCTCCTGCTCGGGGTTGGCGTGGATAAGGCAAGTCATAGGGCCGATCCTCTTGTTTTTGTCACGCGCCAGGGCATGCGAGGCAATCGAGATGGGCGTTGCCTCTGGGGCAATAGTCGGCGCAAGGGAGGGGGGGCACATCGTCCAAATGGCTTATGCAATGGCGGGAATGGCGTGGGGTGGGATGTTGTGTTCGGCGCAGGACAACTGTGGGAGCGAGCTTGCTCGCGATGGGGCCATACCTGCCTGCATCATTGCCGACTGGTCTACGGATGCCATCGCCGGCAAGCCGGCTCCTACAGGGGATCTTCGGCGGGAATCAGGCCATGTACAGGATCACCAAATCGTTGATCACCGACGGCCGGTCCTGGCCCACCACATGGATGTTGAGCTCCAGGGTCAGTTGGGTACCACGGGCGAGGATTTCGACTTTTTTCACCCGCGCCCGCGAATGGATGCGCGAGCCGGCCGGTACCGGCGCCGGGAAGCGCAGGCGGTCGGAGCCGTAGTTGATCTGGGTGCTGAAACCGCTGATCTCGAAGCCCAGCGCCAGTTTCATCCGCGACTGCAGCACCTGTACCAGCGCGCCATGGGCGATGGTGCCGCCGAACGGGCTTTGCAGGCGCGCCCGCTCCGGATCGGTATGGATCCAGTAATCGTCGCCCGACAATTGGGCGAAGGCGTCGATCAGTGCCTGGTCGACCACCACCACGTTGCTCCAGTCACTGAACTGCTCGCTGACCAACTCTTGCAGGGCCGGGCCATCGTTGAGGTCAATCTGCCGGGCGACAGGCTGTTGCGAGGTCGCAGGTTCCGGTTCACTGTCCTGCGCAGGCAGGGGCTCAAATGCTGCTGCCTCCTTGTCCACGCCAGTAAAGCGCAGCAGGCGATTGCCCTTGGCGTCGACTTCGGCAAACACCGGCCGCAAGGGCATGCCGATGCGGATCTCGGTTTCGTCGAGGCCGACCAGGTTGGTGTTGATGCGCACCCCTTCGGCCAGTTCGACCACCGCCAGTTTCTGCGGCATCTCATCGATGAAGTCGGGCAAGGTGGCGATGCGCGTCACGGTGTAGCTGTACAGCGTTGCGGCGCCGTCGACTTCGCGCCAGGCCAGGTCATGCTCCAGGCATACCGGGCAATGCCGGCGCGGGTAGAAGTTCCAGTGCGCACAGGCGTTGCATTGCTGGATCAGCAGGCGGCGAGCCTTCAGGCCCTCCCAGAAGGGCGCGGAAATCGGCGTCGCAACCGGCATCGGTTTGTTGTTGGACATGTGCTTATGCTCCCTGAAGTATCAATGCGCCCTGCTCGCTCATCACGCCACCGGTGCCGGAGACGTAGACGCTGTCGCAGCGACCCAGTTGGCGTTCACCGGCGGTGCCGGCGATCTGCGTCACCGCCTCGATCACCTGGCTCATGCCACCGGCGGAGGCCGACTGGCCGAAACTGAGCTGCCCGCCATGGGTGTTCATCGGGAAATCGCCACGCCAGGTCAGGTCGTGTTCGCGCACGAACGCCATACCCTCGCCCTTGCCGCAGAAACCGGCATCTTCCAGGGTGAGCAACGTGGTGATGGTGTAGCAGTCGTAGATCTGCGCGGCATCGACGTCCTTGGGCTTGAGCCCGGCCATGGCAAAGGCCCGCTGCGAAGCCGGGCCGATGGGCGTGTGCAGCATGTCCTCGGCATAGGACGGCGACTTGAATGCCAGGTGTTCGCCAAACCCGGTAATGAACGCCGGACGCTTGCGCGCCCTCGCCGCCACTTCCTTGCTGGTGATAATCAGCGCGGCACCACCGGCCACCGGCATGACGATTTCCAGGACGTGCAACGGGTCGGCGACCATTTTGCTGGCCAGCACCTGCTCAATGGTCAACGGCTGGCCATAGAACATCGCTTGCGGGTTGGCCAGGGCGTTGGTGCGCTGGTCGACGGCGATCTTGGCCATCGCCCGCTGGTCATAGTCGTACTGCGCGGCATAACGCTGGGCGATCATGGCGTAGCCGGTGTTCTGGCCCATGTGCCCGTATGGCAGGTCGAATTCGGCTTCGGGTGCACCGAATGCCGTGCTGTGCCCACCAAAGCGCATGGAGCGGGCCATCCAGCCAGGATCCTCGTCGGGGCCAAATGGCGCCATGCGCGCGGGGATGACGCACAGCACGGCCTGGCACAACCCCAGTTCGATGGCGGCGGCGGCGCGCCAGACCATGCCCACCGAGGTACAGCCACCCAGGTCCACCACTTCGGCGAAGTTCAGGCGCAGGCCCAGGTACTCGGCAGCCATAGCTGGTACGAACACCGAGGCTTCATGAAAATGCGGGCCGTTGATCACCAGCCCGTCGAGGTCCGAGGCCTTGAGCCCGGCATCGCGCAGCGCCTGGGCCGCGAGGTCGGCGACTTGTTCAAGGTGAAACATCTTGGGTGCGGTGGAGTACTTCTCCGGTTTGTACTGTGCGCTGCCAACAATGGCCGCATGCCCCTTGAGCCCCATAGTGCCTCCATGCCGAAGCGTTACGCTGCGGCTTTTTCCAGGTTGTATTTGAGGTCCGGGCGCCATCGAGCGCCGCGGAGCTTGAGTGGTCGGTCAGAAGGTGTATTTCATCGAGAACGTGGCGTAGTCGCGGTCGGCGAACGGACGGTCGATCGCATCGGCTTCACCCAGGTAGGCGATGTATCTCAAGCCGAGTTCCAGGTTGCCCAGGTACTTGAAGGTCGTGCCCGCGCTCAGGCGTCGGTCGCCGGCGACGCCGGAGATGCTTCCGGCCATTGGCGTGGAGCCGCTGAAGACGTTGGAGAAGCTGAGGGGGACTTCCAGATCCCAGCCTTGGAAAACTCCCGGATAACTGAACGATGCGCCCACGGTGTAGGCACTTGAAGACTTGGTGCGGTAACCCGCGGCTGTGCTGTAGGTATAGTCATCGGAAGGAGCCACCAGGGGTGCCAGGGAAGGTAACAGGTTGACGCCTTGCAGGTTGGGCGCCGCCGAAGTGGACTCGACGCTGTCGACCTGCACGCGGATGATTTCGGCAGTCAGGCTGGTCTGGCTGGCCCACGGGCGATCGCCGAGGATTCGGATCGCCGACAACTGCATCTGCTGGCCCTTGCCCTTGGCCGGCACCGCGCCGAGGCCGGTATTGACCATCACCGGCGCCCCGTCGCGGTACGACCATTCGGCGCCGACCTGGGTGTCGCCAATCTTGGTCGAGGCGCTGATACCGGTCAGCTTGATGTCTTCGAAATACTTGATCTCGTAACCATTGCTGACGAAGGCGTTGCGGCCACCGCCCACTGGCAGCGGGTCGTAGCCGACCAGGGCGGTGGCCGGGTTCTTGTCGTGGTAGTTGACGTGAAACAGCGACAGCTCGAGGGCCGGTACCGGGCGGTAGCGCATCTGCACGCCCCACTGACCACCATCACTCGGCTTGTCGGTGCCACGGTAGGCGATCTTCTGGCCGTTGGCGTAGATAAACTCGCGACCTGGCCCAACCACGTCGCTGCCCGACAGGTAGCTGCCCACCGGCGGCAGTTCCGTGCCCTTCCATTCGTATTGCACGTAGGCACCGAAGGTCAGTTGGGGGTTCAGTCGGAACGAGCCGGAGAACTGGCCCACCGGCAACAGGACTTCCTTGACCTCGACACCCGGCTGCGACGCTTTTACCGCGTCGGAAGGGTTTTGTACGCCGTTCACACCCGGGTAGAACAGACTCTCGCCCCAGGATTCGATGTGCCGCCCGGCCTTGACGTCGAGCATGGTGTCGTTGTCAAAGCGCCAGCCGCTGAACACATAGACGTCCAGCAGTTTGCTGCGGCCGCCACTGTAGTAGCGGGTGTCACTGGTGAACTCGTCGTTGTCGCCGTTCTTGTTCACAGTGGCAGGCGAGTCGTTATCGTTCTTGCGGTGGTAGACGTCGTCGTAGAAGGTACTGCCGCGCACCACGGCGCCGTAGTTGTCCTTGCGCAGGATCATTTCCGCCAGCGCACCCACGCGGTTGGTGGTCAGGCTGCCACTGTCGAAGTTGCGGTTGGCATCGTCGGCGTTGACCGTCAGCAAGCGATCGCTCTGACTGCCAGTGCGCACACCGATGCCGTAGCTGGTGGTCACCGACCAGTCGATGGTCGCGCCATTGTCGAACTCGATCGTATCGCCCGCCCACACCGGTGTTGACACCAGCGCAATGGCCGCCGCCAGGCTGGTGAGCTCAAACGCACGCGAACCGATGACCGTGGAGTTATTGTTGTTCTTGTTGATCACACTGACTCTCCTCAATGACAACCGGCTGGCTGCCTGGAATGTTCAACACTGCTGCCGTGCTGCCCGCTCAAAAAACCTTGAGCGGGGTAGCAGCGCACGCTCCCCTTACAGCACGCCGATAGCGATATCGCCCCCGGTCCTCTTCCCGTTCCAGCGACCCTTCGGCCACCAGGTAGTTGGCATGGGCCAACGTTTCGCCCAGCGCCATCAGTTCGTCGAAACGACCCGACAGCTTGGGAAACAACACGGCCATCAGTTCGAGCACGGTGCGCGGCTCGTCACAGTTGGCCAGCACCTGCGCCAGATGCCCTTGGTGGTGGGCATGCAGTTGATCCAGGCGCTCATGCAAATTGAAAAACGGCCGCTCGTGCGCCGGCAGCACCAGCACGCTGTGGGGCAAACTGCGCAGGTGCTCGATGGAATCGAGCCAGTCACGCAGCGGGTTGGCCAACGGCTCCGTGGCATGCACGCCGACGGTGGAGGTAATGCGCGGCAGCACCTGGTCGCCGGAGATCAGCAAGCCGTCATCGGCGGCGTACAGGCAGGCATGTTCCGGCGAGTGGCCGCGACCGATGACCACCTGCCAGGTGCGGCCCCCGATAGCCAGGACGCTGCCCTCGCACAAACGGCGGTAATGGTTGAGTGGCGCGGGCAGGAAATGCGCATTGCTCATCACCGCGAACATCTCGCTGCTGTGCTCGTCGGTCACCCCGGCCTTGCGGTAGAAATCGAGGAAATCCCAACCCGGTGGCTGATCGGCGGGAAACTTGAGATGCAATGAGTGGAACTCGCTGGCGGTCATGTACACCGGGCAATGAAAACGTTCGCTGAGCCAGGCGGCGACCCCGGCATGGTCGGAGTGAAAGTGGGTGCAGACCACTGCCAGCACCGGCAGCCCGCCGCACACTTCGCTGAGCACCCGATCCCAGACCTCACGGGTTTGCGCGGTGTTCATGCCGGTGTCCACCACCACCCAGCCATCGGTGTGTCGCAGCAGATAGAGGTTGATGTGGTCCAGGCGAAACGGCAGCGGCATGCGCAGCCACCACACGCCCGGCGCCACTTCGCGCACCTGCCCGGAGTCCGGCGCCTGCGGCCAGGGGTACCGCAGGCCGCTGCGCAGTTCGTGACCGTTGGCGTCGAGATCAGCCATGGTCGGCCACCGCGAAGGGGGTCAGGCCGGCACGCGCCAGGGCTTCTGGCGAATAGGGCACATAGCTGCGGGCCTGTTCGTCGCGAATGAACAGCGGATCGCTGCATCGAGTCGGGCAGTAACCCTGGCGCTGCAGATCGACCTTGCGCAGCTTGTAGCTGGCCGTCAGGTCTGCCGCCTGGGTGACCCGTACGAACACCGGTGCCGCATAACGCGGCAGGCGCGCTTCACTGAGGGCGTACAGGGCGGCGGGATCGAAAACCTGGCCTGCCTGCATCAGCACGGCGGCCATGCCGGCGCGTCCTTCATGGCCCGGCACCTGGACGCCATAGATGTTGATCAGCTCCAGGCCCGCCAGATCGCCCAGGGCGTCGGCCACTTCCAGGGTCGAAACGTTTTCGCTTTTCCAGCGATAGGTATCGCCGATGCGGTCGACGAAGTAGCAGTAACCGTCGGCGTCCTCACGCACCAGGTCGCCGGAACTCCAGTAGGCATCACCCTCGCGAAACACATTGCGGCGGATCTTGCTCTCGGTCGCCTCGGCCGAGGTGTAACCCTCGAAACGCCCGCCGCCGATCTCTGGGTGATCAACGATAAAGCCCATGGCCTCGCCAACCTCACCCACTTTGCAGACTTGATAGAAGCCGTTTTCATCCCGTGGATGGCAGTCGTTTTCGATGTCGTAACGCACCAGCCGCAGGTTGGTCTTGTTCCAGTCCGGCACCCGTCCGCAGGAACCGAAATAGTTGTCGACGTTGATCAGTGCCGAATTGGCTTCGGTGGCACCCCAACCCTCGTACACCTGGATCGGGCCGAAGCGTTCCAGCCAGCGCTGCCAGGAGTCCGGCGACAGCCCGGCGCCGAGCATGCAGCGCAGGCTGTGTTCGCGCTCGCCCGCCTGAACCGGCTGATTGAGCAGATAGCGGCAGATCTCGCCGATGTACTGGAAGATGCTGATCTGGTGTCGCGCCACATCCTTCCAGAACTCGCGCACGCTGAACTTGCGGCGCACCACGATGGCGGCACCTGCGCGCAGCGCGGTAGAGGTCACCGAGGTGGCCGCGGCGCCGTGGTACAGCGGCAGGCAGCAATAGAACACGTCCTTGCAGGTGGCTTGCAGGGTGACTTCCATCACATCGCCCGAGGACATCCAGCGCATGTGGCTGTAGCGCGCAGCCTTGGGCAAGCCGGTAGTGCCCGAGGTAAAGATCAGCAGCATCGCGGCCTGGGCTTCGATGTGCGCGCGGATATCCCGGGGAAACGGCGTGCGCGGGGCTTTCTCCAGGCGTGCAGCGAAATGCCCGTCGATGCCCCTGGGCAGCGGGCCGCTCCAGGGATTTTCCGCGTCGCGAATCAGCCAGCACGGCAGGTCCGGAAAACCTTCGGTGGCCTGCACATTCACCAGGCATTCCTCGCCGATCACCAACGCCTTGGCGTCGGTGGTTTGCAACGCATGCAACAGCGCACGGCCGTTGACCTGGGTATTGATGAAGGCCACCACCACCCCGAGCTTGACCAGGCCGAACCAGGTGCAGAAGAACGCCGGGCGGTTTTCCATGGCCAGGGCGCAGACATCGCCGGCGCGCAGGCCATTGGCATAAAAGGTGTGGGCCATCTGGTTGGCCCGTGCATCGACCTCGGCGTAGCTCAGGGTCTGCTCGCCGTAGATCAGAAACGTGCGCTCACCCTGCTCGCTCCCCCGTTGTTCCAGGCGGTCGGCCACGGTGTAGTGATCACCCGGCTTGATCAGCCCGGCGGCGGCCGAGCGCTGGTCGAGCAGTGCCTGGGTCTGTTCCCGTGGGACCGCGCGTGTCGGCAGGCCGTGGCTCAAGTCATTCAGGTTCATTGCGCCACCTCCTGGGCATTGGCTTGATAGGTGCTGTAATCCGAGTAGCCCGCCGGGCCCGGCGTGTACAGGGTCTTGCGGTTGAAACCCGACAGCGGCAGGCCACGCTGCAAGCGCTCCACCAGATCAGGGTTGGCAATAAAGTGACGACCAAACGACACGGCAGCCCCCTCGCCCGACGCGAGAGCGGCACTGGCCGAAGGGCCGTCGAAACCATCGTTGAGGATCAAGGCATGGGGACTGTGCTGGCGCGCCAGGGCGAAGGCATCGAGCTCGGCCAGGGGCGAGCGCATGATGTGCAGGTACGCCAGGCCCAACGGTGCCACGGCTTCGCACAGGGCGGCCGCCGTCTCGGCCGGATCGCGGTCGTCGATGTCGTTGTAGGGGTTGCCGGGGCACAGGCGAAAACCGACACGGCCGGCGCCGATGGCGCTGGCCATGGCCTCGATCACGTCCTTGGCGAAACGCACCCGCCCGTTCACATCACCGCCATAGACATCGCTGCGCTGGTTGCTGCCGGAGGCCATGAACTGCATCGGCAGGTAACCGCTGGTGCAGTGCAGTTCAACGCCGTCGAAGCCGGCCAGGCGCGCATTCAATGAGGCCTGGCGATAGTCTTCGATGACCTCGCCGATGCCTTGCAGGGTCAGCGCCTGTGGCTCGTCAGTGTCCACCAGCCCGGCAGCGTCGCTGAACACCTGGGTGCGTGCACGCAATGCCGAAGGTGCTACCGTGGCCGCCCCGGCCGGCTTGTTGTGGCGGCTGGCGGCGCGGCCGACGTGCATCAGCTGCAAAACGATGCGCCCACCCTCGGCATGCACCGCCTCGGTGACCCGTCGCCAGCCGACGATCTGCTCGTCGCTGTAGATGGCCGGGGTGCGACAATAGCCCAGGCCGCTGGCGGACGGCGCAGTGCCTTCAGCCACGATCAAGCCGGCACCGGCCCGCTGGCGGTAGTATTCGACCATATCGCCGCCGGGTATCGCATCGGCAAGGGCACGGCTGCGGGTCATGGGGGCCATGACGATGCGGTTGGCCAATTGCAGTTCGCCCAGGGCGATCGGCTCGAACAAGACGCTCATTTCAATTCCTCAGCTTCTTATTGTTTTCAGGCTGTCCCAGGGCTTGCCACAACGTGGGCAAACGCTGGCAAGGCAGCGGATACGGGCTGAATGATTGACGTTGGGCGCGAGCGAAACATCGTCCGACAAGACTAGGTTTGCCAACGTGCGCGGCGGCTTGCCTGCAAAGCCGAAAATGGTCTGAATGGACGATGAAAAAAACCCGGTGCACGTAGAGCATCGCGCCAACTAGAACAAAACCGGGAGCACCCGCAGTGAACCAGTCCACCCCCGTCACATGGCGAACGCATTACGCGCTGTTCGTGCTCGCCAGCATCTATGTGTTCAACTACATCGACCGTCAGTTGATGGCGATCCTGATCGAGCCTGTAAAGCTTGAGTTCGGCATTTCCGATACCGGCATCGGCTTGCTGTCGGGGGTGACCTTTGCAGTGTTCTACACCGTGTTCGGCTTCCCGCTGGGACGCCTGTCGGACCGCATCGGGCGCAAGCCGGTGATCGCCTTCAGTTGCATCGCCTGGAGCCTGATGACCATGCTTTGCGGCATGGCCGGCAACTTCCTGACCCTGGTGCTGGCGCGGATTGGCGTGGCCGTGGGCGAAGCCGGCGGCACGGCGCCGTCGGTGGCGATGGTCTCGGATTTGTATCCGGCCAATCGCCGCTCCACAGCCCTGGCATTCCTGATGCTCGGTTCCAGCCTGGGGGCGGTTGTCGGCCTGGGGCTGGGCGGCTGGATCGCCCAACACCATGGCTGGCGCTACGCCTTCCTGTTGATCGGCGCTCCCGGCATTTTCCTCGGCCTGCTACTGCTGTTGACTGTGCGTACGCCCAAGCGAGTCGTACCGCTGAGCAGCGCCACATTGCCACATGACGGCTGGCTCAAGACCCTCACTGAGCTGTTTCGCATGCCCTCGTTCCTGTGGCTGGTGCTCACCGGCGGCGCGGCGGCGATTGCCGGCTACGCCATCGGTACCTGGAGCCCGAGTTTCCTGATCCGTTCCCACGGTCTGAACATGCAACAGGCCGGATTCCTGGTCGGCGTGGTAGGCGGCGGTGGAGCGGCCATCGGTACGCTGGTCTGCGGCATGCTCACCGACCGCATGGCACGGCGCGATGTCGGCTGGCAAATCGGCGTGCCGCTGCTGGGCACGTTGATCAGCATCCCGTTCGCCCTGGCGTACTTCCTCTGGCCGCAAGGCACGGCATTCCATATCGGCAGCATCGCCGTGCCGCAGGCGTTCCTGTTCTACAGCGCGTTCGCCTTCTTTGGCGTGTGGTGGGCAACACCCTGCCTGAGCGCCATTACCCATCTTTTCCCGGCGACACGCCTGGCCCAGGCCACGGCGATTTTCGTCATGTCCATGACCC
This sequence comes from Pseudomonas sp. PLMAX, assembly GCF_046042685.1. Taxonomy (NCBI): domain Bacteria; kingdom Pseudomonadati; phylum Pseudomonadota; class Gammaproteobacteria; order Pseudomonadales; family Pseudomonadaceae; genus Pseudomonas; species Pseudomonas sp. PLMAX. Next base: position 5,038,136 of record NZ_CP064949.1, read on the forward strand.
TCCTGGGCGTGGGTATCGGGCCGCTTTTCGTTGGCATGCTCAGCGATTTCTTCGTGCCCACCCTGGGCAGTGAATCGTTGCGCTACGCCCTGGCCTCATCGGTGTCGATGCTGGCGCTGGCCAGCGTATTCCTGGCCCTGGCGTTGCCGCGTTATCGTCAACAGATGAAGAGCCCCGCTGCGTCCCTCGCGGTGATCCGGCCCGTGACTGCCTGAGCGTCTACGCACATCACCATGCCGCTGCAACCCTTGCCAGGTTGCAGCGGCTTTTTAATGGTTCCTCACGTATTGGCGGGAAACTTGGATGACGCCATTTCTGTAGGAGCGAGCCTGCTCGCGAAAAACCTGAGAGCACCGCGGGGTGCCAGGCTCCCCGCGTCATCGTTGACCTCCATCGCGAGCAAGCTTGCTCCTACACGGTCTTCGTTCCTGTTCAGCACAGTGGGTTTCTGTAGGAGCGAGCTTGCTCGCGAAAAACCTGAGAGCACCGTGGGGTGTCAGGTTCCCCGCGTCATCGTTGACGACCATCGCTGGCAAGCCAGCTCCTACAGTGGATCGAGTGAGGCCGTGGGAGATGGGTTGGCTGTCAGGCCGCCATCGCCGGCAGGCCAGCTCCCACAATGGATTGGGTATAGCCGCGAGAGATGGGTTGGCTGCCAGGCCGCCTTCGCTGGCAAGCCGGCTCCTACAAAAAAGAGGATCACCATGAGCACCAGCGCCATACAGATCTGCAACCTGCTCTACCGTTACGCTGAATACCTGGACAGCGGACAACTGGTCGAGGCGGCCGAGCTGTTTCGTCATGCCCGGATCAAGCTGCAAAGCCAGGACGCCTTCCTCGGTCACAGCGCTTTGCTGGGCATCTGGCAACAACGAATCAAGCGCTACCCCTGCGGCACACCCCGCACCCGACACATCATCAGCAACCCGATCATCGACCTCGACGAAGTCGCAGGAACCGCTAAGGTGCGCTCCTGCTACACCGTGCTGCAAGCCACCGACACCCTTCCCCTGCAACCCATCGCCAGCGGGCGCTACCTCGATGAGTTTGAACGCATGGACGGCGTCTGGCGCTTCAGCTTTCGTGATTATTCGCATCTGGACATGATGGGGGACTTGAGCGCGCATCTGTCGATGTAGATCGCGCAATCGCCAACACAAAGGGCCTGCTTCCATCCCCGGAAACAGGCCCATGCACAAGCAAATTGCGGCTATAAACCGTGAGCATAGAAATGCGGGTTGTCCAGGCCGGGCTTGCCATGACGCAGCACATCGCCGCCAAGGGTGCAGATCTGTCCACCGGCAGCCACCAGCACCGCATGCCCGCGGCAGTATCCCATTCCATGGTTAGTGACCTCCCACACGTTGGAAATTAATGCCCCCGCCCGGGTGGTCTGGGAAGTGCTCATCGATCTAGACAACTACCACCAGTGGAACAGCTTCTGTCCGCACATTCGCTACGGCCTGCAGATCGGCGACGAGGTGATTCGATCGAACACTTCGGCCAGATCGACGTACTGATCAATTCCGCCTACGCCCACGGCGCCTGGGGCAGTTCCTGCGAGGCGTCAATGGCCGACTGGCGCAATGCGATGGACGTCAACCTGTTCGGCACCATGCACATGACCCAGGCGGTGCTGCCGCAGATGAAGAAACAGAAGTCAGGCAGCATCGTCATGATCAACACCATGGCCACCCGCACCCCCAACCAGCTGGAGTCCGGTTATGCCGTCTCCAAAGGCGCGCTGAAAACCGCCGTGCAATACCTGGCCCAGGATCTCGGCCCGTTCGGCATCCGCGTCAACTCCACCTTCATGGGCTGGATGTGGGGCGCGCCGGTCATCGGTTACTTCGAGAGTGAAGCCAAGCGCCTGGGCGTCCCGATGGAGTCGCTGGTCGAGCAGGTCACGCAACAGATTCCATTGCGTAGCTTGCTCGCGAAAAACCTGAGAGCACCGCGGGGTGTCAGGCTGCCCGTGTCACCTTTGACCTCCATCGCGAGCAAGCTCGCTCCTACAGGTAACGCGTTACCTATTGCTCCCGGGATTACGTGAAGAACCAAAAAAAAGCCCCACCGGATACCGATGGGGCTTTTGTCATTGCAACGACCCGAAGCTTAACGCCCGATCGCCCGCGCCGCATCCGCGGTGTATTGGTCCGGGGTGAACTTGCCTTCGTTGAGGATCGGCCCCTTTTTCGCTTCGTTGGTCATGCCATAGCCGGTGTACTGGCCGGAGTTCAGGTCCATGAAGAACTGCGAACCGGCCTGCCAGCCGCTCATGTCGGGGTGGTAGTAGTAGTTGATCATGGCGTGCTTCCACAGCTGCCCACGGGCGTCGTAGTTGTCGGCCAGGACCGCGTTCCAGGTGTCTTCGTCGATGAACAGCACGCGCTTGCCATAGACATGGCGATAGCCTTCCTTCAAGTCCGCTTCCAACACCCACACGCGACGTAATTCATAACGCATCAAATCGGGATTGGGATGGTTGGGGGTCAGCATGTCGGCGTGCTTGACGGTGCCGGCGTTGGGCTTGAAGGCGTTGGCCGGCGTGTAGATCTCGCGCTTGCCGATCAGCTTCCAGGTGAACCGCTCTGGCGAGCCGTTGAACAAACGGTCTTCGTCGATGGTCATGGTGCCGTTGGTGCCGATCATCGGCTGATCGAAACCGTAGCCCGGCAGTTGCCGTACGCGCCGGGTCGATGGGCTGTAGGTCCAGGCCTGGCGCGCATCGGTGCCGAAGTTGTAGGGTTCATGGGAAATACTGATGGTGCCGTTGTCCCGGGCCGGCTTGAGGGTCATGTTGTTGCTCATGGCCGCAATCTTGTCTTCGGTCTTGGAGTCGGCGGCCGGTGAGTTCCCCAGTGCCAGGTTTCGCGCGTAGGCTCGCCCCCAGCCAATGCTGCCGTTGGGCAGGACCGAGGCCAGGTCGGAGGTTTTTTCCTCGGTGTAGGCACGTGCCGGCAGTTGGTGATTCCACAGCAGTTCCATGCCGTTCTTGGGGATCGGGAACGGCACCTGGCCGATCCCGGTGAAACCGGCACCGTCGTTGACCAACTGAGCGTGCAGCGCATTGTCCATCACCCGACGGCAGACGTAATCGGGGTAGCGGAAATCCCGGTGGCCGGGGTAGATGTTCATCTTGTAGGTGGTCGGGTACTTCTTCAGCAGGGCCTTCTGCCCTTCGGTCAGGTGCGCCTCGTACTGGCTCATGTTCTGCGCGGTGATCACCAGGATCGGCTTCTCCGCCGCATAGGGATCCACCGGCTGGTCGCCGGAGAATTTCACATGATTCCAGCCCGGTACTTCACCCAGGTATTTGCCGGTGTACGGCGGAATGGTGCCCTCGGCGTTGCCAGCCTGCTCGGCGCCGACACAGGTCAGCTCCTTGCCCAGCTTGGCCGCTTCCTGGGGTGACACCGCCGCGTGCGCATAACCCATCAGCCCGCTATTGGCTGTGACTGCGACCGCGAGCATGAGACCTGTTCTTGTTATTTTCATGTGATGCCTCCTACGCTGATAAGGCTGTGTGGAATGGACCCATTGTTCGTGTTCTGCCGGCCCGGACATCGTCCGGAAAGACTAAGGCGGTGTTACGCGCCCAACTTTTCTTGCAGCTGTGCCTTGAGCACCTTGCCGGTGGCATTGCGGGGCAAGGGTTCGCGAACCCGAAAGACCTGCGCCGGCACTTTGTAAGCGGCCAGGCGCTCGGCGATGAATGCGCAGATCTGCGCCTCCTGGGGCAGTGTCGAGGCCTGGCCATGCACGGCCAGCCCTACCGTCTCGCCCAGCAGCGGGTCGGCAATGGCGAACGCCGCCGCCTCCAGGACTCCGGGCATATCGAGGACGCAGGTTTCGATTTCCGCGGCGGAAATCTTCTCGCCACCGCGGTTGATCAACTCCTTGACCCGGCCGGTGATGTGGAGGAATTGCTCTTGGTCGAGGTAACCGATATCGCCAGTGTCCAGCCAACCGTCGCGCAGGCTTTGCGCAGTGGCTTCGGGCAGGTTCCAGTAGGCGCTCATCAAGGTTGGGGAACGCAACCAGATCACCCCGCGAGTGCCCGCCGCCTGGGGCTGGTCAGGGCTGTCACCGATACGGATATCGACGATCGGCAGTGCCCAACCCGCTGCCTGCGGCTTGTACACGAACGGATCGCCACCGATGGCCGCGCCGATGCCATTGCTTTCGGTCAGGCCATACCCGGCACCGCCGATGACGTCAGGCTTGAGCTTGAGCATGTCGTCCAGTACCCCGGCGGACGACGCTGCGCCGCCCAGTCCGAGACCGAACAGGCTAACGGTTTGCTCGCCGCCAAAACGGGGTGACGCCAGCAGTTGCTGCATCATCACCGGCGCCCCATTGAACTGGGTACAGCGCTCATCGCGAATGAGGTCGATGGCACGTTCGACATCCCACTTGTACATCAGCATCAAGCGCCGACCGCCGCGTAATGCCGACAAAAACTGCGCATGCAAGCCGCTGACATGGAACAGCGGCACAGCCGCCAGCGTGGTGGGTGGATAGCCGCTGTTGAGCACCACACCGATACGCTCGGGCGAGCTCATGGCGCAAAACGCGCCTTGGAAATCCAGGGCAAACACCGCCTGGCAAATGGCCCGGTGACTCGACACGGCGCCCTTGGCGCGGCTGGTGGTGCCCGAGGTGTAGAGGATCAGCGCTGGCGCGTCAGGATCGATTTCAAGAGTGGGTACCGGTAGTGCCGGAGCGCTGATCAAGTCCTCGAAACGCAGGCAGTACTCGGGCAACGTTGCTTCCTCGGCCCCGACGACGATGGTGGCGCGCTGCTCGCGGGCCAGGTCTTCGTGCAGGGTTTTCAGACGCGCTTCGTCGCACAACAACAGGCGCGAACCGCTGTCCTGCAACGCATACTGCAACTCGTCGCGCAGGCCCCAACTGTTGAGCGGCACACACACCGCGCCACAGCGCACGATCGCGGCGAAGGCCACCAGCCACGCCGGCTGGTTGCGCATGGCAATCGCCACCCGCTCGCCCGGTTGCAGGGTAAAACGGGCGACCATCTGCCCGGCCAGGCGGTCGACCTGATCGAAGAACTGGTTGAAGGTCAGGCGCTGTGACTGCCAGACCAGAAATTCACGGTCACCGTGAACCCGACCGGCGTCGAACACCTGCAGCAAGTCGTGCGCGGCGTGACGAAAGTAACGTGGAGCGCCGTCATCGGGCGTCACCACTTCGAACGGCGCACCGGGGGCGATCAGTTCGCGCCATGCGGTTTGCCAGCGTTCAATGCTCATGTTTGTTTTCTCCAGAACGGGCGAAAGACCTGTGGGGGCGACCAGCACATTCAATATCTTCATGGCCTGACACTCCGCCTTCGCGGGCAAGCCCGCTCCCACAGGGGTGTTGCGTCGTACTCAAGTGCCGGGTACCCCTGCGATTCCATGTGGGAGCGGCACATTCGACATCCTCGTTGCCTGACACTCCCCTATCGCGGGCAAGCCCGCTCCCACAGGGTGGTGCGTCGTGCTCACATGCTGGGTACACCAGCAATTCTTGTGGGAGCGGGCTTGCTCGCGAAGAGGCCGGTGCATTCAACATCCTCTTTGCCTGACACTCCGCCATCGCGAGCAAGCCCGCTCCCACAGGGGGGGGGTTACGCGTTAGAGGCGTAGCGTTCGCAATGGAAATCCCGATCGCCCAGGCTGCTCTGCGCCACGCGCACGCGCTTGAGATACAGGCCGACATCCAGTTCGTCGGTGACGCCAATGCCGCCGTGCATCTGCACTGCTTCGTTGGCGACCTTGATGGCCGTGTCGCCGGCCTTCCATTTCGCCAGGCTGACCAGTCGGGCGCGTGCCCCGGCGTCGAGGCTGGCGTCGTCCAGGGTCGCCAGCGCGGCCATCAGGGCGCTGCGGCTCAGCGCCAGGTCGACATAAAGTTGCGCGGCGCGGTGTTGCAGGACCTGGAAGGTGCCAATCGGCGTGTCGAACTGCACGCGGGTCTTGAGGTACTCCAGGGTGGTTTCGAACAATTGCTCGGCCATTCCCAACAGCTCCGCAGCCAGGCAAGTGCGACCACGGTCCAGCGCGGTTTCCAGCGCAGTCCAACCTTCGCCCAACTTACCCAGTAGCGCATCGCTGCCCAGTTGCACGCCGTCCAGTTGCAGGCGTGCGCTGTTGCGCGAATCGATCAGCGCCAGGGCGCTGACGGTCAAACCCTTCGCATCGGCCGGCACCAGGAACAGGCTGATGCCCTGGGTCTCACCCGACTGCCCGGACGTGCGCGCCGCCACCACATAGGCGTCGGCACCGAGGCCATCGACCACCCAGAACTTTTCTCCGTGCAGGCGATAGCCCTGCCCTTCGGCCTTGGCCTCGAGGGCAATACGACGCGGGTCGTGGCGCGACTGTTCGTCCACGGCCAGGGCCAGGCGCTGTTCGCCACCGATCAGCGCCGGTAACCACTGCGCCTGCTGCGCCGAATTGCCTGCAACTTGCACCAGCGAACCACCCAGTACCACGCTGGACAACAGCGGCGTGGCCGACAGGTTGCGGCCCATGGATTCGAAGATCGGCCCGAGGCCCTTGCAACCAAAATCCAGGCCACCGAACGTTTCGGGAAAGGCGATCGCGCTCCAGCCCAACCCCACCGCGTCACGCCACAGTTGCGGGTCGAAACCCAAGGCCACCGCCTCGTCACGCAGTCGACGCTGGGCACTCACCGGACTGCGGGCGGCGAGAAAATCCCGGGCGCTGTCGGCCAGCAGGCGCTGGTCATCGTTGTAACGCAGGCTCATGGGGTGACTCCTTTTTTAGCGTCGGGCAAGCCCAGCACGCGCTTGGCGATGACGTTCAACTGGACCTCCGAGGACCCGCCGGAAATGGTCAGCGCATAGCTGTTCAACCAGGAGCGGGTCACCGCCAGTTGCTGCTCGCTGAACGCCGCACTGTCCCAACCGAACGCGTGCCCGGCCATGGCATCGAGCAGCACTTCGAACTTATCGCGCTCCTGTTCGGTGTGCACCAGCTTCATGATCGACATCAGGCCGCCGATGTCATCGCCGGCCCGCGCCTCTTCACCCATGCGCTGCACGGTCAGATTGTAGGTATGCTCGTTCATCGCACAGGCCGTGGCCCGCGCCTGCAGTGCGTGTTCGCTCTGAGTCCGTGGCGCCGGCACGTACTCGCGCATCAGCGCCAGCAGGTCGAAGTGCGACGGCAGGCTGAACTCGCCGAATTTCGACATGGCCTTGCGTTCGTGCTGCAACAGGTACTTGGCCAGGTTCCAGCCGCCGTTCAACGGCCCGATCAACTGGCTCTTGGGCACCTTCACGGCGTCGAAGAACACCTGGCAGAACGCCGACTTGCCACTGATCAGATCGATCGGCTGCGGCTTCACGCCGGGACTGCGCATGTCCAGCACGATCAGGCTGATGCCCTCGTGTTTCGGCGCGCTGAAGTCGGTGCGTACCAGGGCGTACATCCAGTCGGACTTGTCGCCGTAGGAGGTCCAGATCTTGCTGCCGTCCACCACGAAATGGTCACCGGCATCGCGGGCGGCCATTTTCAGGCTGGCCAGGTCGGAGCCGGCGTTCGGCTCGGAGAAGCCCTGGCACCAGCGCACTTCACCGCGGGCAATCGGCGGCAGAAGATCGCGCTTCTGTTGCTCGCTGCCGTAAGCCAGCAGCACCGGACCGAGCATCCAGATGCCCAGGTTGATCTGCGGCGGTCGGCACTTGAGGCGGCGCATCTCGCTTTCCAGCACCGCCAGTTGTTCGTCACTCAGGCCGGCGCCGCCGTATTCCTCGGGCCACTCAGGGCAGAACCAGCGCTTGTCGCGCATGCGTTCAAACCACAGGCGTGCGTCTTCACAGGGAAACTGCGGGTTCTGGCTGCCCCACACCACATCGCCTTCACCCATGCCGGTGCGCATCGACGGCGGGCAGTTGGCCTCCAGCCAGGCACGGGTGTCCTGGCGAAATTGCTCGATAGTGCTCATGAAAGTCCCCTTCGACCCGCCCCGGATCCGGGGCGAGTGCGGTTCTTGTTGTTGATGGACGAGCGTCAGCGTTGGGTGCGCGGCATACCGAGGCCAAACTGGGCGATCAGTTCGCGCTGGATTTCATTGGTGCCGCCGCCAAAGGTCAGAGTCGTTGCAGAGCGCAATTCATACTCCAGGTCACCTTCCAACAGCGTCGCCGCCGAACCGCTGCGCATCGAGCCATTGGCACCGACGATCGCCGCCAGCTTGCGCAGGATCTCGATGGCCGACTCCGAGCCGAACACCTTGGTGGTCGAACTCAGCGCGACGCTCATGCGGTCGAGCTCAAGGTCGGCGGCAATGCGCATGTTGATCAGGCGCATCGCCTCCAGGCGCGCATAACACTCGGCCAGCGAGCTGCGCACCCAGGCCTTGTCCATCGCCCGACGGCCCTGTTCATCGCGAGCCCGCGCCCACAGGTAAACCCGGCGAAACAGCGCCACCACCTTGTCCGACCAGGTACCGAGGCCCAGGCGTTCGTGGTTTAACTGCGAGGTGATGAGTTTCCAGCCACCGTGCAACTCGCCCACCAGCATGTCGTTGGGCACCCGCACGTTGTCGTAGTAAGTGGCCGCCGTCGGATTGCCCACGGTGTGGATCAGGGTGTGGGAGAAACCCGGCGTCGTGGTATCGACGATCAGCAGCGAGATGCCTTTGTGCCGCGCCTGGGTCGGATCGGTACGGGCCGCCAGCCAGACGAAATCGGCCGATTCGGCACCCGAGGTCCACAGCTTGTTGCCATTGACCAGGAAGCCTTGATCGTCCTGGCGGGCGCTGGTTTTCAGCACCGCCAGATCGCTGCCGGCATCGGGTTCGGAATAACCGATGGCGAACATGATTTCGCCCGCGGCGATCCCGGGCAGGAAGCGCTCTTTCTGCAGCTCACTGCCATGGGCCATCAAGGCCGGGCCCACGGTGCTGATGGTCACGAACGGCAGCGGCGCGCCGGCGATGTTGGCTTCTTCGAAGAAGATCAACTGTTCGGTGGCGGCATAGCCCTGGCCGCCGTGGGCCTTGGGCCAGCCGACCGCGAGCCAGCCGTCGCGCCCCATCTGGCGGATGGTCTGGCGATACAGCTCGCCGCCTTCCTTGCCGCGCAGCTGCTCGCGCATGTCCTTGGTCATCAGGGCCTGGAAATAGTCCCGCACCTTGTGGCGCAGGGCATGTTGTTCGGGAGTGAGGTCGACGAACATCTGCTGCTCCTTAGGCTGCGCCGAGAATCAGGCCGCTGGTGGGTACGCCGGTGCCGGCGGTGACCAGCACGTTCTGCACATCTGCCACCTGGTTGACCGCCGTGCCACGCACCTGGCGCACCGCTTCGGCGATGCCGTTCATGCCGTGGATGTAGGCCTCGCCCAGTTGCCCGCCGTGGGTGTTGATCGGCAGTTTGCCGCCACGGGCGTGGTGCCCGGCGCGGATGAATTCCTTGGCTTCGCCGCGTTTGACGAAGCCGAACTCTTCCAGCTGCGGCAGCACGAACGGGGTGAAGTGGTCGTAGATGATCGCGGTCTGGAAAGATTCGGGACCAAGGCCCGACTGGCGATACAGCTCGCGGGCGACCACGCCCATTTCCGGCAGCCCGGTAATGTCGTCGCGGTAGAACGAAGTCATGCTCTGCTGGCCGTGGCTGATGCCCTGGGAACCGGCCTTGATGGTCACCGGTTTCTGCCGCAGGTCACGGGCGCGCTCGGCCGAGGTGATGACCATCGCTACCGCGCCATCGGACTCCTGGCAGCAATCGAGCAGGTGCAGCGGTTCGCAGATCCAGCGCGAGGCCTGGTGTTCTTCCAGGGTGATCGGCTTGCCGTGGAAAAACGCCTGGGGGTTGGTCGCGGCGAAATCCCGCGCGGCCACCGCGATCCGGCCGAAGTCTTCGCTGGTGGCGCCATAGGTGTGCATGTAGCGCTGGGCGAACATGCCGACCCAGGCGGCCGGCGTATGGAAGCCGTGGGGCATGTACCAGCCATAGTTGACGTTGTCGAAGATCGGCGAAGCCGCGAAGCCGTAGTTGCCGGTGCCGAAGCGGTACCAGGAACGCTCGTTCATGGCCCGGTACACCACCACCACTTTCGCCACGCCGGTGGCCACCGCCATCGCCGCGTGCATCACCGGCCCGCAGGCCGCGCCGCCGCCATGGGGCACCTGGGAGAAGAACTTGACGTCCTTGCAGCCGAGCAGGCGGGCAATTTCGTACTCCGGGACCTTGTCCACCGAGTAGGAGCTGAAGCCCTCTACTTCGGACGGGTCGATGCCGGCATCCTTGAGCGCACTCAAGGTGGCCTCCATGGCCAGGCGCAATTCGGTGCGTCCGGAGTTCTTGGAAAATTCGGTCGCGCCGAGGCCAACGATCGCGGCGCGCCCGGAAATCGATGAATCAGTCATCTGTGTCTCTCCGGCTGTCAGGGCAGGATCAGCGCGACCGTGCCGGTCACGTGGTTGCCCATGGAATTTTTGCCGCTCAAGGTGATTTCCACCGAGCGGGTTTCGGCGTCGAGTGCGCTGACGCTGCCGTTGAAGGTCATGCAGTCGCCGGGATAATTCGGCGCGCCGAGCTTGATTTTCAGCGCGGTGAACTGCGCCAGTGGCCCGGCCCACTGCTCGATGAACCGCTGCACCAGCCCGTTGGTGGTGAGGATGTTCATGAACACGTGGGGTGAGCCCAGGGCACGGGCCGCCTCGGCGTCGTGGTGACCGGGGAAGTAATCACGGGTGGCAATCGCGCCGCCGTTGATCAGGGTCACCGTGATCGGCACCGCAAGCTCCGGCAGTGCTTCGCCGGGGCGCACGTCTTCAAAGCGCTTGGTGTTCTTCGAGGTCATATTTCCATCCCAGCTTGTCGTTATCGTTGAGCCAGTCGCCCAGGCGTTCCAGGCTTGCCGCCGAGCCACCCAAGGCAAGGGACAGGCCGCGACTCCAGTAGAGAAAACGGTGGATCGGGTACGTCAGGTCGACGCCGATGCCGCCATGCACGTGTTGTGCGATATGGCCGATGCGGTGCCCCGCTTCACAGGCCAGCCAGGCCGTGGCCAGTGCCTCGCTGGGTGCCGTCAAGCCGGCATCGATGCGGTAGGCCAGTTGCCACAGCGTGGTGCGCAAGGCTTCGACGGCGATATGGGTGTCGGCCATGCTCATCTGCACCGCCTGGAAGCTGCCGATGACGCGCTCGAACTGCCGGCGCTCGCTGACATAGGCCACGGTGCGGCGGATCTGCTCTTCGCTGACCCCCAGTTGCAGGGCCGCCAATGCCGCTGTGCAACGCAGCTCCAGCCAGGCGACGGCCTCGGCCGGCAGTAGCGCGGTGGCGTTCACGGTCAAGCCTTCGATGTGCAGGTCCGTGGCGGCTTCGCCATGGGTCAGCACTGCCGACACCCGCCGAATTTCAGGCGCCGCCAAGTCGAGCAGGAGCAAGCGCGGCTGCCCTTCGGCCTGCACCAGTACCAGTGCGGCACTGGCCTGGTCACCCAGGGACAAGGCCGCGACCCGGCCACTGATCGACCAGCCCCCGGTGTTCGTCTGCGCCTGCAACTCAATGCCCCGAGCACTGCTCAAGCCATCCAAAGACAGGCTAAGCAATGCCTCGCCGGAAGCCGCTTTGGCCACCCACCCGACACTGTCGCCAGCGTCGAAACAGGCCAGGGTCGCGGACGCCAATTGATGACGCCACAACGGCACCTGGGCCAGGGCTTTACCCTGGGCCTGCAGCACCAGCATCAGTTCGGTCATGCCCAGGCCGCTGCCGCCGTACTCTTCGGGAATCGCCAGGGCGTGCAACCCGGTCTCGATGCACAACGCCCACAGAGGCGCCATCATCGATTCGCCGCTGGTGTCCCACTGGCGCATGTACTCGTCATGGCAATGGTCGACAAACAGGCCGTCGGCCATCTGCGCTATGGCGCGCTGGTCTTCGCTCAATTCGAAATCCATGGGTGGCTCCTATGCCTCTACCGGCCGGAACATCGGCAGGGTCTGTTGGTCATCGAAGGTCTGGAACTCGACCTGCAGGCGCTGGCCGATCTGCAATTGCTCACGCTCGATACCCACCAGCCCGGCGATCAGGCGCACGCCCTCCGCAAGCTCGATCAGGCCGATCGGGTTGGGGTAATCGAACGGCGGCACTTCGGGGTAGTGCATCACCACGAACGAATACAAGGTGGCGCGGCCGCTGGCCTCAAGGGTGTCCCAGTCGAAGCTGTGGCACTCGATGCACACGGGCGCCGGTGGATGGCGCAGGGTCTGGCAGGCGGTGCAGCGCTGGATCAGCAACTGACCCTTGGCGCAGCCTTCCCAGAAGAACCGGGTGTCGTCGCTGATGCCTGGCAGCGGGCGCTTGGCCTTGACCGGCGCCGCTTCAACCTTGGCCGGTGCCTGGGCATTGGCCGCGCGGAACTTGAACACGCGAAACAGCAACTGGCCCACCGGCTCGTCGCCGCCGGCTTTTTCGACGAAGTGGCTCATCACCAGGGTGACGAAAAAGCCGGTGCCCAGGGCGGTGGTTTTCTCATCGCCCACCGAATCCAGGCGCGTGGTGTAGTAGAGCTTTTCACCCAAACGCAGCGGGCGGGTGAAGCTCAGTTCGGAGTTCACCGCCACGGTGGAGGCATAGCCGTAGGCTTCCATTTCCTTGAGCACCTCGTACGGGTTCTCGTCGGTGGAGCCAGGCGGATAGTTGTTGGCGTGCAGGCCTTCCATGGTCCACACCTGCAGCATCGCAGGCGGCGCGATCAGGCCCTCGTGCCGGGTGCCCAGGGCAAATTCCGCGTCGGTGTACAGCGGGTTGTCCACGCCCATGACTTCGCACCACTGGCGAATCATCGGGGCATTGACCTCGTCCCAGGCGTACACGCGGCCGTACTCGCGCCCCACCAGGGCGCGCACATTGGATAGCAATTGTGGATCAGCCAAAGTCGTCTCCTTCACATTGAAGGCGGCCACCGAACCCGGTCGCCGCAATAGGTCGATCAGGTGGGCAGCACCTGCGCGGCGCCGAGAAATGCCGGGCGTTCACCACCGCCATGCAGCAACAGGTTGCAACCGCTGGCGTAACCGGCCAGCGGCGATGCGATATAGAGGCAGGCGTTGGCGATGTCTTCGGCCACCGCCATGCGGCCGGCCGGAATGCCCGCAGCGACGGCGGCGATACCGGCCTCGGAGCCGTAGTGCAGGTGCGCCTGATCGGTCAGCACCAGTCCCGGACTGACCGTGACCACCCGCACCTTGGGCCCCCACTCCACCGCCAGCGATTGCACCAGCGCCAGCACCCCGGCCTTGGCCGCGCCGTAAGCGGCGGTACCCGGCGATGAGCGCAGCGCACTGATGCTGCCAATGAAGACGATGCAACCGCCCTGGGTCTGTGCCTGCATCAGCCGGTTGGCGTGCTGGGCGACGTTGAGCGGCGCGATCAGGTTCAGGCCGATGATGCTTTCGTGGAACCTCGGCGAAGCTGTGGCCGCGTCGGTGGCAGGGCTGCCGCCGGCGTTGTTGATCACCACGTCGAGGCGGCCGAAGTCGCGCTCGATGGTGGCGAACAGGCGTTGCAGGGAATCGTGGTCGCGCACATCGGTGGCAATGAAGGTCGCGCGCTTGCCACCCACTGTCGGCACCTGTTCAGGTTCGCGCCGGGCACAGACGATCACCCGTGCGTTCGCGGCCAGAAATCCAAGCGCGATACCGGCGCCGATGCCCTTGGTGCCACCGGTGATCAGCACCACCTTGCCGCTGTAATCAAGACCCGAATGCAGCTCCATCATGTGCTCCTTTTCTACTGACAAGAGCCACTCTAGGGACGAACCGCGGGCCAAACTACGTCTGAACGGACGATGAAAATTCAACGCCGTGAACAGGACACTGGCGCCTTTCACACCTTGCCTGGTCTTCGAAGATGCCCATGTCCGACTCCTGCGCTGCACCGGTTCTGCTCGAACGCCCACTGCCCGGCGTGGCCCTGCTGCGGCTCAATCGCCCGCAGGCGACCAACGCCCTGAGCCTGGAATTGCAGGCGCTGCTGTCGCGTTATTTCAGTGAGCTGGCGCTTGATCCCGAAGTGCGCTGCATCGTGCTGACGGGCGGCGACAAGGTGTTTGCCGCCGGTGGCGACATCAACAGCATGGCCGGGGTCGGCGCCATCGATATCTACAAGCGCCACACCGAACGGGTCTGGGGCCCGATCCAGCACTGTCCGAAACCAGTGATCGCGGCCGTCTGTGGCTACGCCTACGGCGGCGGTTGCGAACTGGCAATGCACGCCGACCTGATCGTCGCCGGGCGCAGCGCGCGCTTCTGCCAACCGGAAATCCGCATCGGCATCATGCCCGGCATCGGCGGCACCCAACGGCTGGTGCGGGCGGTGGGCAAGGTCAAGGCGATGCGCATGGCGCTCACCGGGCAACCGATCAGCGCCGAGGAGGCCTGGGTCGCCGGCTTGGTCAGCGACCTGGTGGACGACGACCAGGTCCAGGCCCACGCCCTGGAGCTGGCACGCGTCATCGCCGCGATGCCGGCCCTGGCCGCCGAGCAGATCAAGGAAGTGATCCTGGCCGGCATGGACGCCCCGCTGGAAGCTGGCCTGGCCTTGGAGCGCAAAGCCAATGCATTGCTGTTCGCGTCACGGGATCAGAAGGAAGGCATGCAGGCGTTTATCGACAAGCGTCCGGCGCAGTTTGAGGGGTTTTAGCAAGAAACCTGTGGGAGCGAGCCTGCTCGCGATGGGGCCAGCCATTCAACTTCTCTGCTGACTGACCCGCCGCCATCGCGAGCAGGCTCGCTCCCACAGGGATTTCTACAGGTCTTGCGATCCCCTGTAGGAGCGAACATCAGAAGACGGTTTCAGGAGCCGCTAGATACTCATCACCATCTGCCCACTATCAACACGCAACTCAACACCATTGATCGCCCGCGCCTCGTCGCTGGCCAGGAACAGCACGCTGGCCGCCACATCCTCGGGGCGGCACATGCGGTTCATCGGATCGCTGTCGATGGTCAGGCGGTTGGGGTCGACGCCTTCGGGGAAGCCGCCGCGGGTCATGTCGGTGAGTACACCATCGGGGTGCAGGGTGTTGCAGCGGATGCGGTATTTGCGCCGCCGGCACATCACCGCCACCGAACGCGACAACGCCGCCACTGCGCCCTTGGAGGCGCTGTAGGCGAGGTAATCGTCGCGCCCGGCCAGGGCTGCGATGGACGACAGGTTGATGATCGAGCCACCGCTGTCCTTCATCAACGCGATGCCTTCGCGGCAGCCCAGGAACACGCTGTCGGCGTTCACGCGCATTACTTTGTGCCAATCAGCCAGGCTGGTTTCCTCGATCGAGCCGGCGATCAGGATGCCGGCGTTGTTGACCAGGATATCCAGGCGACCGTAGTGCTCGCGCACATGGTCGATGACCTGGCGCCACTGGTCTTCGCTGCTGACGTCGTGGCGAATGAAGGCGGCGGTTGGCCCGATTTCAGCGGCCAGGGCCTGGCCGGCTTCGACGTCCAGGTCGCTGATCAGTACCTGGGCACCTTCGGCCGCCAGCAGGCGCGCGCTGGATGCGCCGATGCCCCTGGCGCCGCCGGTGACCAGCGCAACCTTGCTGTGAACACGCCCGTTCTTCCTGGTTTGCTCGAGGGTCATCATGGGGTCTCCTGTGCGAGGGTTGTTTGCGATTGCTGGCTGCGGGCACGGGCGACGGCGGCACCGGCTCGACGGCCGGAGAACACGCAGTCGGCCAGGGACAGGCCACTGATGTACAGGTGCGAAGGGATGCCCAGGGCACTGCGTCCGGCGGCGTACAATCCAGTGATGGCCTGGCCTTGCTGGTCGAGCACCGCGCCGCTGCGCTCATCCACGCGCAAGCCGCCCAAGGTCAGGGCGCCCAGGGGGAATACTGGATTGGTCACCGAGATATCACAGGCATAGAACGGTCCTTGTTCAAGCACCTGGCGCCCGCCTTCGGACTTGCCGAACGGCTCCGGCGCCTCGCCACGGGCGGCGGCGTTGGCCGCCAGCACCGAGTCGCGCAGCACGGCGGGGGCCATGGACGTTGCACTGGCCAGCTCGGTCAGGCTCTTGCCCTTGCGCACCTTGAACAGCATCAGCGCCAGGGCCGGAAAGCTCTGGAACCACCAGTAGCCGCCGAACAGCGCTTCGCGGATGGCTTTCTTGCGCAGCGGCGCATCCAGCACCAGCCACGCCTTGCCGCCCTGTTCTTCCATCAAGGGTTGGCCGAGGGTGGCGCCGTAGACTTCTTCGTTGCAGAAGCGCCGACCCTCGCGATTGACCACGATGCCTTTGTGCCAACTGTACGGCGGGTTGATAAAGCGCCACGCGGATACCCGCTCAAGCCCCGCACCCTGGCCACCGACACTGGTGCCCAGGCGCAAGCCACTGCCATCGCAGCCGGTGGCGCCGACCTTGAAGTTGCGCCGGAACTTCGGCGCGTGCTGTTCGAGTAGCTGGCGATTGAAGATGAAACCGCCGGTGCTGAGGATCACACCATCGCGCGCCCGCACCCGGCGTGGCTGGGCGAAGTCCCGTTCCAGCTGGCAAACCTTCTTGCGCAGTTTGTTGCAATAGCCAGGGGCGAAGTTCTGCAAGCGTTCGGCGCGGGCCGCCAGTCGTGCATGCAGCTTTGCTTCCTTGCTGCCTTCGGGCATGCACCAGAACTCGGCGCCCAGTACCCGCCCTTGGGGATCGATCACCAGTCGTCGCGCTGCCGCCTGCAAAAGCGTCTTCGCTCCGGCCTTCAGGCACGCGGCCTTGAGGTGGGCAAACAGCACCGCGCCGCCCTGCCCTTTGCCCACGGTGCGATGCCCTCGTGGTGCAGGCGGCAAGGGACCGCCGTGATCAGGCACCAATTCGTTACCCGAGTAATAGAGGAAGTAGCCGTCGGGTGGGTATGAGGTCTTGCCCCCGCCTGGTGGCATCTGATGGGCGTAGGGCGCGCCGTGGCTTTCCAGCCACTGCAGGTTGCTCACGCTGTCTGTGCAGAAGCGCCAGAGGGTGTCATCGCTGACCACGCCCCGGGTTTCGTGCTTGAGGTAATCGAACATGGCTTCGGGGCTATCGTTGAAACCCGCTGCCTGTTGATGGAGCGTGCCACCACCGGCGTACACCACCCCGCCGCTCTTGGCGCTGGCGCCGCCGCCGGTGAAGCGGTCGGCGATCAACACGTCGGCGCCCTGGGCCCGGGCTTCCAGCGCGGCGCAGGCACCGGCCGCGCCCCAGCCGACGATCACCACGTCGCATTGTTGGTCCCACGTCACACTGTTGCCATCGGCCACTTGCAAGGGTGGCAGCACGTCGGTGCTGGGGAGGTTATCGGACATTGGCATAACCCCTCCTAACGCTGGCTGGCCAGGTGGTTGGCGGCGACATAACCGAAGGTCATCGCCGGTCCCAGGGTGCCGCCGGCGCCCGGATAGCTGGTGCCCATCACCGACGCCGAGCAGTTGCCGATGGCGTACAGGCCAGCGATGGTCGAACCGTCATCGCGTACCACCTGGGCATGTTCGTTGGTCAACAGGCCGCCCTTGGTGCCGATGTCCCCGGCGTCCAGGCGCATGGCGTAGTACGGGCCTTTTTTCAAGGGTGCCAGGCAAGGATTGGGCTTGATGTTGCAGTCGCCGTAATAGCGGTCGAAGACGTTGCCGCCACGGGCGAAGTCGAGGTCCACGCCGCTCTCGGCGTAGCCGTTGACCTTGCTGACGGTGGCTTCCAGGCCAGCGCTGTCGACGCCGATCTCCCGGGCCAGGCCGGTAAGTGTGTCGGCCTTCCAGTACAGGTTGTTGAGCCATTCCTTGCGCAGGCGGCTGTCGGGCATGATCTGGCCCGGCATCAGCGGGCCCATGGCGTAGTTGAAACGGAAATGCGCGTCGAAGATTACCCAGGCCGGCACCGATTTGCCGCCGGTTTTCTGGTTGTCCTGGTGCATGGCATCGACGAATTCCAGGTACGGCGCCGCTTCGTTGACAAAGCGTTGGCCCAGGCCGTTGACCACGATGGCACCGGGGAACGCACGCTCGGCGAAGATCCCCCGGGGCTTGTCTTCACCCGGCACGGCAATGGTAGGTGCCCACCAGGCCCAATCCATCAACGCGGTGGCCGCGCCCTGGGCCATGCCAGCTTCCAGGGCTGCGCCGGTGTTGTTGCCGGGAGGCGTCGCGCTCCAGGCCTTGCGGGTCGGCTTGGGCAGGTACTGGTCGCGCAGGACCTGATTTTGTTCAAAGCCTCCGGAGGCCAGGATCACCCCCAGGCGTGCATGCAGTTGCATCTCGGCGCCGTCACGCCGCACGGTGACTCCGGTGACCCGACCGTTATCGGTGACCAGGCCGCAGAAATCGGTGTTGAGCCACAGCGGCACGTCGCGGTCCATCAGCGAGCGGCGCAGCGAGGCCACCAATGAGCTGCCCAGAGATGCGCGGCGATCCATCTTGCTCTTGCGCCGCCATTTGAAGTCCAGCTTGTAGCGCAGCATCAGCTTCATGATCAGCAGGCGCCAGCCAAAACTGCGGGCCATGGCCTTGTGCGCATCGCGCGCGGTCCAGGCGATGCACCCCATCAGCAGGGTTGAAGGTGACGGCTTGCGCAGGTTCGCCAGTTCATCACCCAACAGGCTGGTGTCGAACATCTCCGGGTCGAGGGTCCGCCCGCCGGGCAGCGCCCCCGGCAGGTGCGGATAATAATCTGGGTATTTCGCTGCCACCGCGTAGCGCACCCGGCTGATACGGGTGAGCTGTTCGATCATCTTCGGCGCATTGTCGAGGTAGGCACGCAGGCGCGTTTCATCGACATGTTCGCCTGCCGCGGCCTTGAGATAAGTCAGCGCCGTGGCGTAGCTGTCGTTGCCGCGCTGGCGAGCGAAGTAGTGGTTGTTGGGGATCCAGATACCGCCCCCGGAGATCGCCGAAGTGCCGCCGTACTGGTCGCTTTTCTCCAGCACCAGCACGCGCATTCCCTGGTCGGCGAGGAACACCGCCGAAGTCATCGCACCTGCGCCCGAACCAACGACGATCACGTCGTAGTGGGTCTGAGACTGAACTTGAGCCGTCATTGTTGTTATGCCATTAGCTGAGGTCAGGAAGAAACCGCCGACCACGCAGGGTGCGCTGGCGGAGTGCAGCCCCATGATCGGGGCTGCGGGGGGATGGGCTCATCGTCAAAGTGGACTAGGGGCCTGGTCGTACACACCCCCTGTCATTCCATGTGCTCACCCTGTAGCTGCCTTGCCAGCGAAGAGGTCGGCAAATCCAGCATCTCAATCGGCTGACATATCGCCTTCGCCGGCAAGCCGGCTCCTACAAGGGAACCCAATCCCGGCAACACCCAATCACCCTGTAGGAGCTGGCTTGCCAGCGATGAGGCCGGCACAGCTAACATCTCCATCGCCTGACACGCCGCCATCATGAGCAGGCCCCCACAGGTATGGGATTAAAGAGCGGCGCGTCTGGCGGCCCACGGATGCGCCTGCTCCAGCTGGCTGGCCAGGCGCAGCAGTACGTCTTCGCCGCCTAAACGCGCGGTGAACATCATGCCCACCGGCAGGCCGTTGTCGCTCTGGCCCAAAGGTAGCGAGATGGCCGGCTGGCCGCTGACGTTGGCCAGCACGGTGAAGCCGGCGCTGCCCATGGCATTGTGGGCGTAGCTGTCCCAGGGCTGGTCGAGGGACAGCAGGCCGAGCTTGGGTGTGAGGCTGCCGGTGACCGGCGACAGGATCACGTCGTAGCGTTCGAAGTGCTGCTCCATTGTCGCGCCGATGTTCTCGAACGATTGGCGGGCGCGGTACAGGTCCTCGCCGCTGGTGCCCTTGGAACGCTCCAGGTTGACCAGGGTGATCTTCTCCAGATCCTGCGCCGTGGCTGCGCGGCCGAGCACCTGTTCACGGTCGTGGATCAGGGTTCGCACCGCCGTCCCGATCACCGTGCCGTGGGCGCCGAACAACTGGCGCGGATCGACCCCGAGGGTCAACTCGTCGATCTCGTGCCCAAGGGCTAGCAGTTGCTTGATGGTCTGTTCCAGGGTGGCGGCAATCGCCAGTTCCAGCGGCGCACCGGTCAGCGATTGGCGCACCACGGCTACCCGCAACTTGCCCGGTTCGCGCTGCAGCTCTTGCACATAAGGTCGTACCAAGGGTGGGCTCCAATAGGCACTTCCCGCTTCATGGCCTTGCCCGACATCGAGGAACAGCGCGGTATCGCGGACCGTGCGCGAGACCACGTTACCCACGCTGGCGCCAAACCAGCCTTCGAAATGCAGCGGTCCGCTGGGGGTGCGATAGCGACTGGGCTTAAGCCCGACCAGGCCGCAATACGAAGCCGGAATGCGGATCGAGCCGCCGCCATCGGTGGCGTGGGCCACGGGCACGATCCCCGCTGCCACCGCCGCCGCCGCGCCACCGGAGGAGCCGCCCGCACTCATGGCCAGGTTCCAGGGGTTATGGGTCTGGCCCCAGGCCAGGGATTCGGTGGTGGTGGTCAGGCCGAACTCGGGGCATGTGGTCTTGCCGAACGGCACCGCGCCGGCCTGTTCATACCGGCTGATCAGGGTACTGGTGCGGGTGGCGGGCGGTGAGTCCTTGAACATCCGGCTTCCGTTGCTGGTGACGGTCCCTTGCAGCGAGGTATTGAGGTCCTTGATCAGCAGTGGCACGCCGGCCAGGGCGCCCTGGTTTAAGGTGCCGGCCGCGCGGCGCTGGGCAAGCATGGCGCGTGCGTAGGCTTCATGCAGCATGTTCACCGCATTGACCCGGGGGTTGACCTCGTTGTAACGGGCCAGTGTCGCCGTCAGCAGGTCCTCCGCACTCAGCTCGCCGCTGCGGATCGCCTGGCTCATCGCCCAGGCGTCCATGGCCTGGTAGTCGCTGGCCGAAAGTCCCGCCGAGCGGGCGTCGGCAAACCGCCCCAGAAGTCCGACGCCGACCGCCACGGCACCGGCCTTGAGCACGCTGCGGCGCGGCCAGCCAGTGGCGGAGTTGAGTGGTGCGTTTTCGTGGTTATCCATGGTAGTGATCGCGCCCTGATTGATGATTATTATATTTGTCGTGCATGAGACACCTTGCAGGAGCCAGGCTTGTCGGCAGGGACTCAGGGTGTTCAAGCTACATTGAATCGCGCCGACAACTGATCCAGTGCCCGCGCCAGTTGCTCCAGGTCCGCGGCGGCCACCGCGCTGCGCCCGGCATTGGCCGACAGCGCACCGGTGCCGCTGGAAACGCTCTCGACCCTGGCGACCATTTCCCGAGTGACCCGCACCTGTTCGGTGATCACCGTGGCGATGGTGTCCACGCTGCGGATCACATCATCGGTGCCGCTGCGAATCTGCGCCACCGAATCGCCGGCCTCATGGGCCAGGTTGACGCCGTCACGCACCCGGCTGACCACCCGCCCCATGCCGTCGACCACCGCCAGCGTGCCTTCCTGGATGCGCTGCACGGTGAGGTCGATTTCGCCAATCGAGCTGGCGGTGCGTTGGGCCAACAGGCGAACTTCGTCGGCGACCACGGCAAACCCGCGCCCCGCCTCCCCTGCCCGCGCGGCCTCGATGGCGGCGTTCAACGCCAGCAGGTTGGTTTGCTCGGCAATGCTGCGAATCACCTTGAGCACGTGGCTGATCTCCCCGGAGAACCCTTCCAGCTGGCGAATGTGCACGGCAGTGTCACTGATCACGTCGCTGATGCGGTTCATCTCCTGGGCCATGTCGCGAATAAATTCCTCGCTCTTGCCCGAGCGCCGCGCCGAATGCTGGGTGATGTCGCGAGACACGCCGACATGGTTTTCCACTTCGCTGATCGACCCCGAGAGGTCCTCCACCGCCCGGGAAATCCCGCGCACCGCGTCCGCCTGTTGCTGGGTGGCCGTAGAAGCCGACTCCGCCGACTCAGCCATGTGCGCCGCTTCGTGACTGACCCGCTGCACCAGCTCGCGCATCTGTGAAATGAGCCCGTGCAGGCCGTCACGCATCAGCGCAATGTCGCGCAGCATCAGCGCGAACTCGTCGCCGCCCTTGATCTCGATCGGTTGCACCAGATCGCCACTGGCGATGGCCCGCACGCAGGCACCGGCCTGGGCGAAGGCACGCTTGAGCCGACGCAGCGTGGAAAACGCCGTGAGGCTGCCCACCAGCCCGCCTACCACCGCCAGTGCCAGGTAAGCCAGCAACGTCGAACGATAGCGATACTGCGCCGCCTCGTAGGCCTGCGCCGCGCGCAGCTTCTGCAAGGCCTGCAGCTTGCTCAGCTCAGCCACGGCGGCATTGCCCCGGGGCTCGGCCATGCGCAGAAAGGACAGAATGCCCGGCAGGCGAAAATCGCCGACGCGAAAGGATTCCAGAAGGATGCCCAACTCGTCCTGCCATGCCCGGTAATGCTGGTCGAACGCATCAGCCGCCTGCTGCTCTTCGCCACTCAATGAGCGTTGGCGATAGCTCGCCCAAATCTTCGCCAGCGCCACATTGTTACTCTCGATGGCGCTCAGGGTGGCTTCCACCGGACGGTCAAACGCCGCCACCAGCGGGCCTTGCGGGTCTTGCTGGATCGCCAGCAGAACCTGGCGACGACTTTCACCGAGGCGATGTTCGATGTCACCAAACATCAACAAGGTCGCCAGGTTGTCCTCGTTGATGGCCCGCAGGCTGTCGCGCGCCTGCTGCAAACCGTAGGCGCCGAACAGTACCGCCAGGGCAAACAACAAGGTGGCCAACAGCGCCCAGAGCCACAGGCGCTGGGCGATCGTAATTGCCTTGAACATGATCAATGGCCTGTCCCCTGGAGCGGATGGGGCGCAAGGCACCCCAGCCTGGAATTAGTCGCGAGTGACCCCGGCCAGCATCGCCGCCAGAAAGTGCTCGCCATAGGGCGGCAACAGGCCCCATTCCCGGCGCGGGTCGTGGGCCGAGGCCTTGAACACCGTGCGCAGGTGACTGAATTCGAGAAAGCCTTCGCGGCCATGGTAATGGCCCATGCCCGAGGCACCGATACCACCGAACGGCGCATCGTGCAGGGCGGCATGCATCATCACATCGTTGATCGTGACCCCGCCGGACAGGGTGTGCTCGAGCACATGACGTTGCTCCTGTGCATCCTCGCCGAAGTAGTACAGCGCCAACGGACGTGGCCCTGCGTTGATTTGTGCGATGACCTGATCGAGCTCGTCATAACCCAGCACGACCATGGCCGGGCCAAAGATTTCCTCGTGCATGATCAGGCTGTCCTGGACCGGATCCACCACCACCCGCAGCGGACGACGACGGTCCTGGGGATCCACGGCGAGGGGTTCGGGCAGGCACTCGATGCGCGCACCGCGCGATTGCGCATCCTCGACCAGGCCCTCGACCCGCTCCAGATGGCGCTGGTTGACCACTGCCACCACATCCGGGTTGCCGGCTACCGTCGGGATGAGATCGCGATAAGCGCTGCGCAATGCATCGAGGAAAGACTCGAGGCGGGCCTTGGGCACAAACACCAGGTCCGGGGTGATACAGATCTGTCCGCCATTGCCGGCCTTGCCTGCGGCGATGCTGAAGGCGGCCTTGTTCAGGTCGGCGCTGGACGAGACGATCACCGGCGACTTGCCACCCAGCTCCAGGGTCACCGGCACCAGGTTTTTCGCGGCATTGCCCATTACCCGCCGGCCAATCGCCGTGCTGCCGGTAAACACCAGATGATCAAAAGGCTGGCTGCTGAACGCCTCGCCCAACTCCGGGCCGCCATTGACCACGGCCACCACCAGCGGGTCGAGGTGTTCGGCGCACAGGCGCGCCACCAGTTCAGCGGTGCGCGGCACCACTTCCGACGGTTTGAGGATGGCCCGGTTGCCCGCTGCCAGCGCCGAGGCCAGAGGACTGAACAAGGTGTACAGCGGGGCGTTCCAGGTGCCGAGGATGCCCACCGTGCCTTTGGGCTGGTGCATGACCCAGGCCCTGGCGCCGAGCTGGTCATAGGGGGCAAACATTTCCCGCGGCTCGTCCTGCATCCACCCTTGCAGATGATCGCGGGCATATTTGAGCGAAGCCAGTGAACCCAGCACGTCATTCATCAGGGAAAAGCCGGCGGGCCGTCCGCCAAAGTCCTGGTCGATCGCCGTGGTCAATGCCCCGTGGTTGTCGACCAGCAGGTCGATCACTTGCTGCAGGCGCTGGCGGCGGGTGTCGACGCTGACACTGCCGGCGCCGGCAAAGGCTTCTTTCTGGCGCGCCAGCAGGCTGGAAAGGTCGTCCGAAGACGTGGCTGAACTCATTGTTATCCCCTTGCAGGTTGGCTCGATGGCCGGTGAGCGCCCGATGCGCCTGGCGCCACCCTAGCCTCGCACACGCCTGCGCCGCCTCGTCCAATCGGACGAGGCGGTGCATTAGCGTTAGTCCGTTGAGACGATGTTCAAGGCCTGCAAACGTCCAATACTGGCCATACGAAAACCTCCACCCCATGAGGCCAGTCATGGCAATGCAAAATATCAGCTTCGATCCCCAGGCATTTCGCGCCGCGCTCGGCACGTTCACCACCGGGGTCACGATCATCACCACCCAGACCGAAGACGGCTCGCCCGTGGGCATCACCGCCAACAGTTTCAACTCGGTGTCGCTCAACCCGCCGCTGGTGCTCTGGAGCCTGTCCAAGCAAGCGCGCAGCCTGCCGATCTTCAGCAGCGGCAAGCACTGGAACGTGCACGTGCTGTCCACGGAGCAGGAGACCCTGTCGGGACGATTCGCCACCCAGGGCGAGGACAAGTTCGCCGAGATCCAACTGGACAATGGCATCAGCGAGGCACCGTTGCTGCAGGATTGCACGGCGCGCTTCCAGTGCCGCACCGCGTTTCAGTACGAAGGTGGCGACCATGTGATTTTCGTCGGCGAAGTCCTCGCCTTCGATCACAGCGACCGCGCGCCGTTGGCGTTCCAGAGCGGCCAATATGCCCTGGCCACGCGCAAGCCCCGCAGCGAACTGCGCCTGGCGACCACGCCGCCACCGCCCGAGTGCAGCTACACAGAGGACTTGCTCGGCTACCTGCTGGGGCGCGGCCATTACCAGGCGCTCAATGCCCTGCGCCAACTGCTGAACAGCCAGCAGCTGGACGAACAGACGTTCTTCGTCCTGTCGATCCTGTGTATCCGCGACAACATGACGCTGGAGGAGATCAACACCTTCGTCACCTACACCGGCCGCGAAGTGACGCTGGCCAGCATGCGTTTTCTCGAGCGCCAGCGCCTGGTGGCCTTCGAAGGGCCGGCACAAGCGCCGCGTTTTGTCCTCACCGCCCAGGGCCGCGAAGTTTCGTTGCATCAGCTGGCGCTGGCCAAGGCCGTGGAAGAAGACCTGTCGGCCAAGCTCGGCGCCGCCGATGCCCAAGCCTTGAAGGTGTTGCTCAAGCGCCTGATTCACGTGAGCGACCCGGGCCTGCCTGACCTGTGGGCGCCGCGATGACCGCTCGCGCAAGTACGCTGCCGGCCGCCACGGTCGGCTGGGGCAGCCATGGCCTGCTGTTGCTGCTGGCCATGGTGTTTGCCGACAACTTTGTCGGGCGCCAGATACTCGCGGTCATGGTCGAACCGATCAAGGCCGAATTCGGCGTCAGCGACACGGCCATCGGCTTGATCTCTGGCTTGGCGTTCGCGGCCGTCTATGCACTCATGGGCCTGCCGGCCGGGCGGCTGGTGGACCGCATGCCGCGTATCCGCCTGCTGGCCATGTCCTGCCTGCTCTGGGCCGTGGCCACCATGGCGTGCGGGCTGGCGGGCAGCTTCCTGGCGCTGGCCGTTGCGCGAATGCTGGTGGCTATCAGCGAATCGCCGACCACTTCGGCCTCGCTTTCGTTGATCGCCGACCTGTATCCGGCCCATCGTCGCTCCTTCGCCATCAGTTGTTTTACCGCGGCGCCGACCTTTTCCTCGATCATCGGTTTGAGTATCGGTGCCTGGGTGGTCGAGCACTATGGCTGGCGCACGGCGTTCATTGCCCTGGGCATGCCGGCCCTGGTGTTTTGCACCCTCCTGGCGTTTTTCGTGCGCGAGCCGCAGCGTGGCCGCTGGGACCTCACGCCACACACCCACACAGCGCCCGCGCTGCTTGGCATGGGCGCCGAAGCCCGCAAGCTCTGGGCATTGCCGGCCTACCGCTGCCTGATTCTCGCGGGCGGCCTGACCACGCTCAGCTCCTATGCCATTGCCATGTGGAACACCAGTTTCCTGGTGCGCTCCCACGGCTTGTCACTGCAACACGCCGGCTTGCTGGCGGGGGTGATCTGCGGGACCTCGGCCGGGATCGGTGGTCTGTTCAGTGGCTGGTTGAGCGACCGCCTGTGCCGTCGCGATCCCCATTGGCAGGTGTCCATTCCCGTAGGGGGCCACCTCGCGGCCACCTGCGCCCTGGTCCCCTATCTACTGTGGTCCGACTCCGTGCTGGTGCATCTGGGCGACGTGCCGATCCCAGACGCCATGCTCTGGTGTGCGCTGTATTCCTTCTTTGCCGTGTGGTGGGTCGCGCCCTCCTACAACCTCGTCACGCAACTGGTGCCAGCGGGTAGGCGCGGTACCGCCATGGCGCTGCAAACCATCGTCAGCACGCTGCTCGGTATTGGCGTCGGCCCCTTGTTGACCGGCTTGTGCAGCGACATGTTGCTACCGCTGTTTGGCCAGGAGTCATTGCGCTATGCATTGCTGCTGGTGAACCTGCCAGTGATTTGTGCGGTGCTGCTGCTGATGCGCACGGCGCACCATGCTCGCGCAACAGGCTATCGCCACGCGGGATAATTTTTCCAGTTGACGGGACATCCATGCCAACCACCAGCGCATCAGCCAACCCAGTACACAGTGCCCGCGATCGACTGCTGGACGCGGCACTCGAACTCTTCGCCACCCACGGCTATCAGGCCATCGGCTTGCGCGACCTGGCGAGCTACCTGGGGTTGCATGCCGGGTCGCTCTACCACCACATCGAAAACAAGCAGGCCCTGTTATTCGAGCTCATCGAGTCGGCCTTGTCGGACTTGCTGCTGGACACGCTGCGGCGAATGAAAGGCGCACGCAACCCTCGCGCACGTCTGCGGCTGTTCATCCAGGCCTTCGTCGCTTTCAACTGTAATGAAAAATACAGACTGACCCTGGTCACCCGTGAGTTTCCCAATCTGAACGATGAACAGAAGCTGCAGGTTATCCAGCTGAAAAACCGCTACGCCGCGCTTTTAAACGCCATCATCACTGAAAGCTACGGCGAGAAAGGCGCGGCCTGTAGGGACATCTGCCCGACGACCAGTGCTGTCATTGCCATGCTGTTTGGCCAGTCGCAGTGGTACACCCTCGACTCCACCGAATCACAGCTGACAGAAACACTGACAGAGGTAGTGGCGTGCATTATCGCCAACAACCAGAAGATCAAAACACCTGCGACGCGGCCAATAACGCGAGGCGCTGTCAATTTTCCCCACCCACCGCCTGATTCGCTTTATCCTTGACGCAAATCGATGACAAGCCTGTAGAGGGCTATTGACTGTTCCCCCATGCGCAAACTTTTGTACCTGACGTTCTCCATGGCGCTTGTCGCCGCTCTTACGACCTACGCAATGTGGGCCGCGGATCGCCCGACGGGGCTGTACCTCTCAGATCTGCGGATCGATGTCGCCGTCGACCAGGGCACGCCCGCTGACCGCGGCAACTTGCTGGGCATCCAGCCCGAGCTGTTTCCCACCGACTACCAAAGCCCCGAACGCTTGCACCGCAAACTCGCCGCCTACTTGCAGAAGGCCCGGGACCAGGGGCTGTTGAATGAAAAAACCATCGTCGTATTGCCCGAACATGTCGGCACCTGGCTGATGGTCAGCGGCGAAAAGGACGAGCTGTACCAGGCCGGCACGTTCAAGGAAGCCATGAACTGGCTGGCCGTGAGCAACCCGCTGAAGTTCGTCCGCGCGCTGATTGGCGCCGAGGGCGAGAGCCGTATCGACGACGCGCACCTGCGCATGAAAGCCAAAGGCATGGCCAAGGATTACCAGGCGTTGTTCGGCGGACTGGCCAAGGAGTTTGACGTCACCCTGGTGGCCGGCTCCATCGTGCTGCCCGAACCCAGTGTCGTCGACGGCACGTTGAAAATCGGCCGTGGCGCGTTGTTCAACAGCAGCGTGGTGTTCGGCCGCGATGGCCTGCCCATCGGCCAACCCCAGCGCCAGATGTATCCGGTGTTCGAACAGCAGGAGGCGATCAAGGCCAACGGCGAACACAGGCTCAATGTCGTCGACACCCCGGCCGGGCGCCTGGGCGTGCTGATCGGCAGCGACAGCTGGTACCCGGACAACTACCGCAAACTCGATACTCAACAGGTACAGCTGGTTGCTGTCCCGGCGTTTGTCTCCGGTCGCGGTACCTGGGACCAGCCGTGGCGTGGCTACAAGGACTCATCGACACCCGCCTCCGTCAGCCTCAAGGCCGGGGAAGTCAGTGAAGGCCAGGCCTGGCAGCGCCTGAACCTGAGCACTCAAGCACCCGCCAGCCAGGCCATCGCCGGCATCAATGTATTCCTGCGTGGACAGTTCTGGGATCAGGGCAGCGCCGGGCAGAGTTTTCTCAGCAGCAACGGCCGGCATTTCGCCGACGGCAAGGCCCGCGGTGCGCGTCTGCTGAATCTTTGGCTGTAGGCCATGAAACCCACCCCCATGCGCCTGGGTGATCTGTCGGTGGGTTTTGTTCACAGCCTGGCCGACGCTGTGCGCAGTCACGGGGCAGACCCGCAGCCACTGCTCGAGCAATACGGCCTGGATGCGGCCCGGTTGAGTGAAGCCGGTGCCCGTCTCTCGATCCCGCGCTACATGCGCCTGGGCCACGCAGCCATCCAGTTGACCGGCAACCCGGCGCTCGGCTTGCAGATGGGCCTGCTCAGTCGCCTGAGCCAGGCCGGCCTTGCCGGCGTGACTGCCGCCCAGGCGCCGACGGTGCGCGAGGCGGCGCGCTGCCTGATTCGATTCGAAGCCTTGTATGGCTCCAACTATCGCGGTCAATCGAGCTTCCACGAAGATGCCCAGGGTGCCTGGTTGCGCTTCTACTCAATCAGCCCCTACAACAGCTACAACCGCTTCGTGGTGGATTCGATCATCTGTGGCTGGTTGCAGCAATTGTCCAGCGTCAGCCCTGCCCCGCTGCGCGCCGAACGCATCGACATCGAGTTCGAGGATCCCGGTTACCGCGCGGCCTACGAGGTGCTGGGCGACTGCCCGATCCAGTTTGGCGCCGAGCACAATCAACTGCGCCTGAGCCTGGCCAGCCTTGCCCAGCGCAACCCCGAGCATTGCCCGAGCACCTGGCGGCACCTGCTGCAACTGTGTGAGCGGGAGCTGGAGCAACTGACACGCACCCGCAGCCTGGGTGAACGCATCACTCAGTTGTTGGGGCCGTTGCTCAATGGTGGCCGGGAACCCGACCTGGAAGAAGTGGCGGCGCGCCTGAAGCTGCCGGTCTGGACCTTGCGCCGCAAACTCGCCGAAGAAGGCACGCAATTTCGCGCGATCCTCAACGACACCCGTCGCGACCTGGCCATGACCTACATCCGCGATACCGAACTGGCGTTCGGCGAAATCGCCTATCTGCTGGGCTTTTCCTCAGCCGAAGCCTTTCAACGCGCCTTCAAGCGCTGGACCGCCCAGACGCCCGGCGAGTTTCGCCGTAGTCGCAGAGAGACAGCCATCAGCAGCAAGCTTTAAGCTGAACGTTAAAGCTCGGTCGCGTCTTCGGCGGGTTCCAGCGGGTCCAGTTCAAACGCCTGATACTCGAGCAGTTCTTCTTGATAATCGTCCATTTTCGAATCCCCCACAGCTCATGAAAAAACGTCTGAATAAATGACCAGCGCCTTGAGCCTAAAGTGCCCACGTGAAAGAAAAATGACGCGGACACGACAGTTCGTCGCTTACAGATAAAACGTAGCAGGCGGGAGGGAATTTATCACAGGATTTTTTTGCTGCAGGCCGCAGGACGACGGTCTGTTTGACGCGGGTCAATCTTTGTAGCGGTTACGGGGCCCGCGCGAAGTCGCCTGGCCCCGTGGCGCAATCACTGGCCAGTGACGGGCATGGCCTGGATCGGTTCCGAAGGTGGCGACATGTCGCTTGGGTTGGCGGGTGGCGTGATGCTTTCCGTGGAGGGCGCTGGCTCAGCGCTTGGGGTCGAGGTAATCGGTGCAGCCTCAGGCGGCGGCGCAACCGGCTCGGAAGCGGCTGGAGCGACTTCAGGGGCCTTGGCGGCTTCTGGCGCCGGGGCAGGCTCTGGTGCAGATTCCGGTGCCAACGGCGCTGGCGCCGGTGCCGGTGCCGGTGCCGGTGCCGGCTTCGGCTCGGGCACGCCCAGGTCGGTTTTCGGCTTGTCGGGGATGTGCGCCGCGGCTTTCACTTCCTTGGGCAGGAACAGCTCGACCAGGGCGAAGAAACGCTCGTAGAACTTCGCCGAGGTGACGGTTTCGCTCGCGACCTTGACCATCGAGTCGTCCGACGAGCCGATCGGCATCGACACCGAGCCCAGCACGCCGACACCGAGGCTGGCCGAGTTGTTGGTTTTCTTCAGCGCGTACTTGTCCTGCAGGGCGTTGGCGAACACGGTGGCATGGTGCTCCGTCGTGCCGTCTTCGGTGCAGACCACGCTGAAACTGATTTCCATGTGGTTTTCGCCGGTCTGCTGGAAGCTCTTGTGTCCACTGACCAGCTTCGGATCACTGCTGGTGATGATATAGCCCTGGCTCAGCAAGGCTCGACGAGCCGCTTCACAGGAGGCCGAATCGGTCACCGGATAGTTGCGGGAAAAGGTTCCGGAATCATCGAAGTTCTCATGCTCGTAGATGGCGGCTTTCTTCGACGAACAACCGGCAGCAGCAGCCAGCACCAAGGCCAGCCCGACAACCCGCATGGGAATTGATTTAAACATTGAACATCCTGAGAGAAACGGTTCGGGGCGTATTGTGCAACAGATCGATGCTTAGCGGCGTACCGATTGTGTCTTAAAACAGTTACAGGGGTGTTGACCCGATGGTCGGGAGAAAATTACCCCGCATCGTGCAATACAGGCGAAAAAAAACCCCGGCCTAACGGCCGGGGTCTTCATATCACGCGGACTGAGATCAGAAACGCTTGATCTCGGCCTGGCTTTCCAGCTGCTTGCGGTAAGCCGCGAAGTCTTGCTGGCCAACGCGCGAAGCGAGGAAGCGACGGTATTGAGCCTTCTCTTCTTCGGTCGGCGTTGCGGCCTCGTTCACACCGTTCAGACGCACGATCATCAGGCTGCCATCGGGCAAGGTGACGCTGCTGAAAGTCGGCTTGTCCTTGGCGGCAGGCTTGGGCATGCGGAACAGCGCCTGCAGCACAGCCGGGTCAACGCCTTCCTGAGCGCGGGTCGCAGCTTCGGTAACCTTCCAGCTTTGACCGTCGATCGGCTTGTCCAGAGGGGTCTTGCCATCACGCAGGCTGGCAATCAGCTCGTCAGCACGGGTCTTGGCGGCAGCAATGGCATGCTCCTTGGCCAATTGCATGCGGATCGGACCTTCCACCTTTTCCAGTGACAGTTGTTCAGGCTTGAGGTGTTCCTTCGCACGCAACACGATCACGGTGTCGGGGTCGAGCTCGATGGCGGTGCTGTTGGCACTCTCATCGAGTACTTCCGGGCTGAACGCTGCGGTGATCACGGCACGGTTGGCCGCAATGCCTTCGCCACCTTCACGGCCGAATGGCGCGGAAGTATGAACGGTCAGCTTCAAGTCCTGCGCAGGCTGGACCAGATCGGAGGCTTCGAACGCGGCGTCTTCCAGTTGCTTGGTCGCCTCGACGAAACGCTGCTCGACCTGCTGGGCCTTCAATTCGCGGGTCAGCTTGTCTTTCAGGCTGGCCAACGTCGGCACTTCAGGCGCTTCCACGCCCAACAGCTTGATCAGGTGGAAACCGAAGTCGGTGCGAACCGGCTCGGAAACCTGGTCCTGGGCCAACGCATACAGGGCTTTCTCGAACGCCGGGTCATAGACGCCAGGACCTGCGTAGCCCAGGTCGCCGCCGTTGTTCGCCGAACCCGGGTCCTGGGAGAATTCCTTGGCCAGGGCGTCGAACTGCTCACCCTTGTCCAGGCGGGCCTTGATCTCTTCGATCTTGGCCTTGGCCTGCGCTTCGGTGGTCTTGTCGTTCACTTCGACCAGAATGTGCGCAGCCCGGCGTTGCTCGGACAGGTTCGCGGTTTCTTTCTGATACGCCGCTTGCAGGTCTTCGTCCTTGACGCTGACCTGGTCAAAGAAGGAAGCCTTCTTCAACTCCAGGTAATCGATGACCACCTGATCCGGCGTCATGAATTCCTTGGCGTGCTCGTCGTAGTAGGCCTTGACCTCTTCGTCGGTCAGCTTCACGGTCGACGGGTCGACCTTGATGTTCAGGGAAGCGAAATCGCGGGTCTGTTTTTCCAGACGGGCGAAGGCCAGGACCTGGGCATCGGTAACAAAACCGCTACCCGCCACACCGGCGCGCAGTTGCCCGATCAGCATTTCCTGAGCCAGCATCTGGCGGAACTGCATGCGGCTGTAGCCGAGCTGACGAATCACCTGGTCGAAGCGCTCAGGGCTGAACTTGCCATCCACCTGGAATTCAGGTGTTTGCAGGATGACCTGGTCCAGCGCCGCTTCGGAGAAAGCGAATTTGGAGTTTTCTGCGCCTTGCAGCAGCAGTTTGCGGTCGATCAGGCCTTTGAGGGCCGATTCGCGCAGCATTTTTTCGTCGAGCAAAGAGGCGTCGAAATCCTTGCCCAGCTGTTGCATGAGTTGACGGCGTTGCATATCGACCGCCTGGCTCAGCTCGTTCTGGCTGATTTCTTCACCATTGACCTTCGCCGCTTCGTTCTTGCTCGTCGTGGCCTGGAAAATGGCGTCGAAACCGGTCAAGGCCATCAGTGCAACGATGACCCCGATAATGGTCTTGGCAATCCAGCCTTGTGAATTGTCCCTGATATTTTGCAGCATGCGTCCCCCATAAACGGTTGAACTTCAAAATTAGGCAACCGTGGAGCGTGGGTAGAATCCGGATAGAAGAAAGGCGCATCCGAGGATGCGCCTTCTCGTAACTGGCGGAGCGGACCGATGACTCGTCTTGACAAGCCTCGGCGTCTCGGACCGGCGAACTGCCGACTGGACTACCGCTCCGCTGCCAGGTCAGGCTTGACCCCGACCCGGATAGGCAAAAACCTGAATGGAACTTAGTTGACAGCTTCTTTCAGTGCTTTACCGGCTTTGAAACCTGGTTTTTTGGCAGCTGCGATTTCCAGCGTCTTACCGGTCTGTGGGTTACGACCGATGCGAGCTGGACGATCAGTTACGGAGAAGGTACCGAAACCAACCAGAACCACGGAGTCGCCAGCCTTGAGAGCGCCAGTGACGGATTCGATTACAGCGTCCAGCGCACGGCCAGCAGCAGCTTTCGGGATATCAGCGGATGCAGCGATAGCATCAATCAGTTCCGACTTGTTCACTCTAAGTCCCCTTATATCTATTTGAGTATGATTCTAAGTTTTTTTGGTGAAAGCAAAAACGAGTGCTGAATGGCCTACAGACACTTAAGAGCCGCTTTATAACAAGGGCTCTAAAAAGCTGTCAAGGAAGCCCCCCAGGCAAATACGTACTAATGCGTGCTAATTCTTTCCTTAGAATCTGCGTCACGTTTCTCATCCTTCGCGACTATCTCCGGAGCCACATCCGGTAAGGGCTCCGGGGCGTATTGCAGCGCAATTTGCAGGACCTCGTCAATCCATTTAACTGGTTTAATCTGAAGATCTTGCTTGATATTGTCCGGAATTTCCTTCAAATCGCGAACATTCTCTTCAGGAATGATCACGGTCTTGATTCCGCCACGATGCGCGGCCAGCAGTTTTTCCTTCAAGCCGCCAATCGCCAATACCTGGCCGCGCAGGGTAATTTCACCCGTCATGGCAACATCTGCACGAACGGGGATGCCGGTCAGTGCCGAGACCAATGCCGTGCACATGCCCACGCCGGCGCTAGGGCCGTCTTTCGGGGTCGCCCCTTCCGGCATGTGGATGTGCGTGTCGCGCTTCTCGTGGAAGTCCAGGGGAATGCCCAGGCTCTTGGCCCGGCTGCGCACAACGGTCAGGGCTGCGGTGATCGATTCGACCATCACGTCACCCAGGGAACCGGTCTTGATCAACTGGCCTTTACCCGGGACGACAGCGGCTTCGATGGTCAGCAACTCACCCCCCACCTGAGTCCACGCCAGGCCGGTCACCTGACCGATCTGGTCCTGCTGCTCTGCCAGGCCGTAGCGGAATTTACGCACGCCCAGGAAGTGTTCCAGATCGTCTGCAGTGACCTTCACAGAGAAGCGTTTTTCCAGCGCATGCTCTTTGACCGCCTTGCGGCAGACCTTGGCAATCTGGCGCTCCAGGCCCCGTACACCGGCTTCGCGGGTGTAGTAGCGGATGATGTCGCGGATCGCTTCGGCGTCGAATTCCAGCTCGCCTTTCTTCAGGCCGTTGGCCGTGATCTGCTTGGGCGAGAGGTACTTGACGGCGATGTTGATCTTCTCGTCTTCGGTGTAACCCGGCAGACGAATCACTTCCATCCGGTCCAGCAGCGCCGGTGGAATGTTCATGGAGTTGGAGGTGCACAGGAACATCACATCGGACAGATCGTAATCGACTTCCAGATAGTGATCGTTGAAGTTGTGGTTCTGCTCCGGATCGAGCACTTCCAGCAACGCTGACGCCGGATCGCCACGCATGTCGCTGCCCATCTTGTCGATTTCATCGAGCAGGAACAGCGGGTTGCGCACACCCACCTTTGTCATTTTTTGAATCAATCTTCCTGGCATCGAACCGATGTAAGTACGGCGATGACCACGAATTTCCGCTTCATCGCGCACGCCGCCGAGGGCCATGCGCACGAATTTACGGTTGGTGGCGTGGGCAATGGACTCCGCCAGCGAGGTTTTACCCACCCCGGGAGGACCTACCAGGCACAACACCGGACCACGAATCTTCTTCACGCGCTTCTGCACGGCGAGGTATTCGAGAATGCGTTCCTTGACCTCTTCGAGGCCGTAGTGATCGGCGTCGAGAATGTCTTCTGCGCGAGCCAGGTCAAGGCGCACTTTACTCTGGGCCTTCCACGGCACCTGGACCAGCCAGTCGATGTAGGAACGCACCACAGTCGCTTCGGCGGACATCGGCGACATCTGCTTGAGCTTGTTCAGCTCGGCCGTCGCCTTGGCCAGGGCGTCTTTCGGCAGGCCGGCGGCATCGATGCGCTTTTTCAGCTCTTCGACTTCGTTATGCCCTTCGTCGCTGTCACCGAGCTCTTTCTGAATGGCCTTCATCTGCTCATTCAGGTAGTACTCGCGCTGACTGCGCTCCATTTGCTTTTTGACACGACCGCGGATGCGTTTTTCGACCTGCAGCAGGTCGATCTCGGCATCCAGCAAGGCCAGCACGTGCTCGACACGGGCCGACAAATCGATGATTTCGAGAATTTCCTGCTTCTGCTCGATCTTCAGCGCCATGTGCGCGGCCATGGTGTCGACCAGGCGGCCTGGCTCATCGATGCTGTTGAGCGACGACAGGACTTCAGCCGGGACTTTCTTGCCCAACTGCACATATTGTTCGAACTGCGACAGCAGGCTGCGCACGAACACTTCCGACTCGCGCTCAGGCGCATCGACCTCGTCGATCAACGACACTTCGGCGCGGCAGTGGCCGTCCACTTCGCTGAAGCGCTCCACGGCGCCACGCTGCTCGCCTTCGACCAGAACCTTGACCGTGCCGTCAGGCAGCTTGAGCAGCTGCAGAACGGTCGCAATCGTACCTACGCGATAAAGTGCGTCTTCGCCGGGATCGTCGTCAGCAGGGTTTCTCTGGGCCAGCAGAAGGATCTGCTTGTCGCCCGTCATCGCGGCCTCGAGGGCTTCGATGGATTTCTCGCGCCCCACGAACAGCGGGATAACCATGTGCGGATAAACCACGACATCACGCAATGGCAGGAGAGGCAATTCGATGGTTGTCTTCATGATTTCGCCTCTACGGCGGCCATAAGGCCGGAAACAGATGGATGTAAGCTTGAAACCAAGATGGGGGCTGCCTTGAAAAAAAACAAGCACAAAGACAGTGTTAAAAAGTGCAAAAAGCAAAGGGGCCCGAAGGCCCCTTCTTTGTACCGGCTGCGTGACGCTTAGGCGTCTGGCGCGGCCTTGGCAGCAGGCTCACTGTTTTCATAGATATACAGCGGCTTGGACTTGCCTTCTATAACGCTTTCGTCGATCACCACTTTACTCACCTCGGACTGCGAGGGGATTTCATACATGGTGTCGAGCAGTACACCTTCGAGAATCGAACGCAGGCCACGGGCACCGGTCTTGCGTTCCAGGGCACGTTTTGCGACCGATTTCAGTGCGTCGGCACGGAATTCCAGGTCTACGCCTTCCATCTCGAACAACTTGGCGTATTGCTTGGTCAGTGCGTTTTTCGGCTCGGTGAGGATCTGCATCAACGCAGCTTCATCAAGCTCGTCCAGCGTGGCCAGGACCGGCAGACGACCGACGAATTCCGGGATCAGACCGAACTTGACCAGATCGTCAGGCTCGACTTCACGCAGGGACTCACCGACTTTCTTGCCTTCTTCCTTGCTGCGCACTTCTGCACCGAAGCCGATGCCGCCTTTGGTGGAACGGTTTTGAATAACCTTTTCCAGACCAGAGAACGCACCACCGCAGATGAACAGGATGTTACGGGTGTCGACCTGAAGGAATTCCTGCTGCGGATGCTTGCGACCACCTTGAGGTGGAACGGAAGCGACCGTACCTTCGATCAACTTGAGCAGGGCCTGCTGCACGCCTTCACCGGAAACGTCCCGGGTGATCGACGGGTTGTCGGACTTGCGCGAGATCTTGTCGATCTCATCGATGTAGACAATGCCCATCTGGGCCTTTTCCACGTCGTAATCGCACTTCTGCAACAGCTTCTGAATGATGTTCTCGACATCTTCACCCACGTAACCCGCCTCGGTGAGGGTGGTTGCGTCGGCAATGGTGAACGGAACGTTCAGCAAGCGGGCCAGTGTTTCGGCAAGCAGGGTTTTACCCGAGCCTGTCGGGCCGATCAGCAAGATGTTGCTCTTGCCGAGCTCGACGTCGTCGCTCTTCTTGTCACGCTGGTTAAGACGCTTGTAGTGGTTGTACACCGCTACGGCCAGAACCTTTTTCGCACGCTCCTGACCAATCACATACTGATCAAGGATGCCGCTGATTTCTTTAGGCGAAGGCAATTTATGCGCGCTGCTCTCGGCCTGGGCTTCCTGCACCTCCTCACGGATGATGTCATTGCACAGGTCGACGCACTCGTCGCAGATAAAGACCGAGGGGCCGGCAATCAATTTGCGCACTTCATGCTGGCTTTTGCCACAGAAGGAGCAATAGAGCAGCTTGCCGTTGTCCTCGCCGTTGCGGGTGTCAGTCATTCGTTCGATCCAAATCCGATAGGCTTGCAACACAAGATGAAGGCTATTGCGGGCTTTTTCAAGCCCGCTGGTGATCGGACCCGCCGACCACCCCTATTTTGAGCTGCTTATTTTACGCGGGGCGCTGGTTGATCACTTCATCGATCAAGCCGTATTCCTTCGCAGCTTCTGCACTCATGAAGTTGTCGCGGTTGGTGTCGCGCTCGATTTCTTCCAGAGTACGCCCGCTGTGCTTGGCCATC
Source organism: Pseudomonas sp. PLMAX (assembly GCF_046042685.1). Classification (NCBI taxonomy): domain Bacteria; kingdom Pseudomonadati; phylum Pseudomonadota; class Gammaproteobacteria; order Pseudomonadales; family Pseudomonadaceae; genus Pseudomonas; species Pseudomonas sp. PLMAX. The sequence goes on from NZ_CP064949.1 coordinate 5,075,820, forward strand.
AGCGTGTTCAGACGCTCGCGGATGAAGAGGATTTCCTTGGCATGGATTTCGATATCCGATGCCTGGCCCTGGAAACCGCCCAGTGGCTGGTGAATCATCACACGCGAGTTCGGCAGGCAGTAACGCTTGCCTTTGGCACCGGCCGTCAGCAGGAACGCGCCCATGCTGCACGCCTGACCGATACAGGTGGTCGACACGTTGGGTTTGATGAACTGCATGGTGTCGTAGATCGACATGCCCGCCGTCACCGAACCGCCCGGGGAGTTGATATAGAGATGGATGTCCTTGTCCGGGTTTTCCGCTTCAAGGAACAGCAGTTGCGCACAGATCAGGTTGGCCATGTAGTCCTCTACCGGACCCACCAGGAAGATCACTCGCTCCTTGAGAAGACGCGAGTAGATGTCGTAGGCGCGCTCGCCACGAGCGGACTGCTCGACAACCATCGGGACCAGGCCACCTGCGGCCTGGATATCAGAGTTCTGCTGAATATACGAATTACGGAACATGCTCTGCAGTCACTCCCAAATAGTTATGTCTTGAATACGCATAAGCCAGCTCGAGAGCTGGCTTATGTGTGTGCTTCTTAGCGCAAAAATGATCAGTCGGCTTGTGGAGCTTCTACCGGCTTGACCGCTTCTTCGTAAGAGACCGATTTGTCGGTCACGCTAGCTTTCTGCAGAACAGTATCCACAACTTGCTCTTCCAGCACAACCGAACGAACTTCGTTCAGTTGCTGGTCGTTCTTGTAGTACCAGGACACAACTTGCTCAGGCTCCTGATAAGCCGAAGCCATTTCCTGGATCATCTCGCGAACGCGGGCTTCGTCAGGCTTCAGGTCGAATTGCTTGACCACTTCAGCCACGATCAGGCCCAGGACAACACGGCGCTTGGCTTGCTCTTCGAACAGCTCGGCCGGCAGTTGGTCAGGCTTGATGTTGCCGCCGAACTGTTGAACAGCCTGCACGCGCAGACGGTCGACTTCGTTGGACAGCAGGGCCTTTGGCACTTCGATCGGGTTGGTGGCCAGCAGACCGTCCATGACCTGATTCTTGACCTTGGATTTGATCGCCTGGCGCAGTTCGCGCTCCATGTTCTTGCGAACTTCGGTGCGGAAGCCTTCCAGACCGGTTTCCTTGATGCCGAATTGAGCGAAGAACTCTTCGTTCAGCTCTGGCAGTTTTGGCTCGGAAACGGTGTTGACGGTCACGGTGAACTCGGCGGTTTTGCCAGCCAGGTCCAGGTTCTGATAGTCCTCAGGGAAGGTCAGGTTCAGAACGCGCTCTTCGCCGGCTTTAGCGCCAACCAGGCCGTCTTCGAAGCCAGGGATCATGCGGCCGGAACCCAGGACCAGCTGGGTGCCCTTGGCGGAACCGCCAGCGAACACTTCACCGTCGACCTTGCCAACGAAATCGATGTTCAGCTGGTCTTCGTTTTGAGCGGCGCGATCAGCCACTTCGAAACGGGTGTTCTGCTTGCGCAGGATGTCCAGCATCTTGTCCAGATCGGCGTCAGCCACGTCAGCGCTCAGGCGCTCTACGGTGATACCTTCGAAACCGGCAACGGTGAACTCAGGGAACACTTCGAATACGGCTACGTATTCCAGGTCCTTGCCCGCTTCCAGGGATTTTGGTTCGATCGACGGCGAACCCGCCGGGTTCAGCTTCTGCTCAACCACAGCTTCGTAGAAGGAAGACTGGATCACGTCGCCTACAGCTTCCTGGCGAGCGTCAGCACCGAAACGGCGCTTGATTTCGCTCATTGGCACTTTGCCTGGACGGAAGCCAGCAATCTTGGCCTTTTGGGCGGTCTGCTGCAGACGCTTGTTGACCTGGCTCTCGATGCGCTCAGCCGGCACGGTGACGCTCATGCGGCGCTCAAGAGCAGTAGTATTTTCAACAGAAACTTGCATGGATATTCCTCGTTGCACAGACGTTAGCCGGCCGTTTCCGACCCCAGAATCAAGGGCATGCATTCTAGTGGGTCAAACTCAAGAAGTCACCCTACTGAAAACGGGTAAAAACGCAGCAGGCAATTTATAGGTGCGAATGCACGAATGCACCTCGCCCCGATGGCAAATACAATCAATCACGCCAGGGCTCTGCGCCAACCTTTCTATATATAGAGGAGGTCGCCAATCATCTCCCTGGCAGCCGATCTCGCAAGCAAGGCCGGCGGGCAACACGGCATCATCGCGAAACATAAAAACGACGAAACGCCCTGCCCTTGCGACCCGGTACCTGCGGTCGCTGAATCTGCTGAAACAAAAAAGGCGCCAGACTATTAATCTGGCGCCTTTTCGAAATATGGGGTGGACGATGGGGATCGAACCCACGACAACGGGAGTCACAATCCCGTGCTCTACCAACTGAGCTACGCCCACCATATTGCGTAACAAAGAAGCCAAATCACTTCTTTGTTGAACCTCAACCAGGCCAGGCGGCATGGATGAAGTCTTGTTTGGTGCGGATGAAGAGACTCGAACTCTTACGCCTCGCGGCGCTGGAACCTAAATCCAGTGTGTCTACCAATTCCACCACATCCGCGGGATGAAGCCTTTAAAGCAAAGGCGCCAGACTGTTAATCTGGCGCCCTTCGAAATATGGGGTGGACGATGGGGATCGAACCCACGACAACGGGAGTCACAATCCCGTGCTCTACCAACTGAGCTACGCCCACCATATCGCGTTACTTGTGCCAAAGCTGCCTAATGGCGCACCCGGCAGGACTCGAACCTGCGACCATCCGCTTAGAAGGCGGATGCTCTATCCAGCTGAGCTACGGGCGCCTTGTTAATCTGTACTCTTGGAGGACTACAAACTAAGTGCTTTTCAGTCTTGCAGAACCGTAATCCCGCTCAACCTTCTCAACCAGTGCTAGGCTGTGCCCGACAAGTGCGACGAATAGTATAGAGCCCCCCGCAGGTCGTCAAATCCTTTTTGAAAAAAATTCATTTAATTAAAGGGGTTAGCGGAATTTGCAGACCAAGCGCCTTTGCCCTCACCGCATGACATGCGAGAATGCGCTCTCTTTTTTTCCCCTCTCGATGGTTAATCACGCGCAATGACTGCACAACTTATCGACGGCAAATCGATCGCCGCCAGCCTGCGCCAGCAGATCGCCCAACGCGTCAACGAGCGTCGCCAGCAAGGTCTGCGCACGCCGGGCCTCGCGGTGATCCTGGTCGGCAGCGATCCTGCCTCTCAGGTTTATGTCTCGCACAAGCGTAAAGACTGTGAAGAGGTCGGCTTCCTGTCCCAGGCCTATGACCTGCCTTCCGACACCACCCAGCAAGCGCTGGCCGACCTGATCGATCGCCTCAATGACGATCCGGCGATTGACGGCGTCCTGCTTCAGCTTCCCCTGCCGGAACACCTGGATGCCTCCAAATTGCTGGAACGCATTCGCCCGGATAAAGACGTCGATGGTTTCCACCCTTATAACGTCGGCCGCCTGGCCCAGCGCATCCCGCTGCTGCGTCCCTGCACCCCGAAAGGGATCATGACGCTGCTGGAAAGCACCGGCGCCGATCTCTACGGGATGAACGCGGTGGTGGTCGGCGCTTCCAATATCGTCGGACGCCCGATGGCGATGGAACTGTTGCTGGCCGGTTGCACCGTGACCGTCACCCACCGCTTCACCAAGGACCTGGCCGGTCACGTCGGCCGTGCCGACCTGGTGGTCGTCGCCGCCGGCAAGCCGGGCCTGGTAAAAGGTGAGTGGATCAAGGAAGGCGCGATCGTGATCGACGTTGGCATCAACCGCCAGGAAGACGGCAAGCTGGTGGGTGACGTGATCTACGAAACCGCCCTGCCCCGTGCCGGCTGGATCACGCCGGTGCCGGGCGGCGTCGGCCCGATGACCCGCGCCTGCCTGCTGGAAAACACCCTGTACGCCGCTGAAGCCCTGCACAGCTGAGGCGCAGGTAGAGGCAACCAGCGACACAAGGAACCCCGCCAATGGCGGGGTTCTTTTTTGCCCGCGGAACGGGATGACCATCCGCCGGAAAATGACGTTTTTTTCACGTTTCGAGGGTCTTTCACTCTGCCCTCGAACAACCATCGACAGTTATTCAGCCATACTCCAGAATGTCGCGCTTTTCGGGAAATAGCCCGTTACAAAACGGCTTATCAACACTTTATTGAGTCTGCCAGCGTGAAAATCCGTCTTTCCATCCTGAGCCTATTTTTTGCAGTTACAGGGACTTTCCTCACGCCAATCGCCAGTGCCGACGAGACCACCGCAGCGCCGCGGGATACCAAGTCACTCAAGCTCGCTTCCGGCAGCTCCTTGCTGCTGGACATGCAGACCAACAAAGTCATCTATGCCAGCAACCCGGACGTCGTCGTCCCCATCGCTTCGGTCAGCAAACTGATGACCGGCCTGGTCGTGGTTGAAGCCCGGCAGAACATGGACGAATACATCAACATCGACATCAGCGACACGCCGGAAATGAAAGGTGTGTACTCCCGGGTAAAACTCAGGAGCGAACTGCCGCGTCGGGAAATGCTGCTGATTGCCCTGATGTCCTCGGAAAACCGGGCCGCCGCCAGCCTGGCCCATCACTATCCAGGCGGCTATGCCGCGTTCATTGCCGCGATGAACGCCAAGGCCCGGGCCCTGGGCATGACCAACACCCATTTCGTCGAGCCGACCGGTCTCTCCGCGCGCAACGTATCGACCGCGCGCGACCTGAGCAAACTGTTGATCGCCGCGCACAAATACCCGTTGCTGACCGAGCTGAGCACCACCAAGGAAAAAACCGTCACCTTTCGTAAACCCGTCTATAGCCTGGGTTTCCGCAATACCGACCATCTGGTGCGCAAGCCGGACTGGGACATCCAGCTGACCAAGACCGGTTTCACCAACGCAGCAGGCCACTGCCTGGTGCTGGTGACCCGGATGAGCAACCGTCCGGTTGCCCTGGTGCTGCTCGACGCTTATGGCAAATACACGCACTTTGCCGATGCCGCGCGCATCCGCAATTGGGTTGAAACCGGCAAGAGCGCTGCCGTGGCTTCCGCCGCTTTACAGTACAAATCGGACAAGAACCTCAAGCAGCGCCAGAGTGGCGTGGTTGAAGCTTCGAAGTAAGCCGGCTGCTACAGCAGACAAAAGCCCCGATCAATCGGGGCTTTTTTCGTCCGCGATTAATCGTTGGGCAGTGGCATCTGGTCGTCATCCGGAATGCCATCACCCTTGCTTGGGTCGTGCCATCCCTGCGGATGCTCGGTGGGTACCACCGTTGGCCGCGCCAGCGGATCGCGCATCGGACTCTCCGGATCCATCACCGGGTCGATGTCCTGCTCAGGAGTGGTCGGTACGGTTTCCGGACGCTTGTCGTTGAAACTCGAATCGGTAGACATACGCACCTCCAGGAGGCAATCAGGGTTTCAGGTCACCGAGTGGATCGTAGGGTTTGGCCGGCGCCTTGGAATTGTCATCCGGCTTTACGTCCCTCGGTGCCTTGGCCGGCCCGATGGGATCGACCGCCGGGTCAGCGAGGTCCGGGGAGTCGGGATCAAAGTCCAACTCATCGCCGGACGAATGCTCGGACGAGTGAGGACCGTCGGGGGTATTGGAATGGGCCATGGCGCCTCCTGAGGGCCCGGGAAAATCCGGGCCTTCCCTATAAGAGGCTGGCAATGGGCGCAGGTGCCCGGCGGGTGACGAACGGGCCTACTGCGCGCCCAGCGCTTTTTTCGCCTTGGCGGCAGCCTGTTCCTGGCCTGCCTGGGCGAGATCGCTGGCGGCCTTGAGCCAGCGTTGCTGATCGACCTGGGCAGGCAGTTGGGTCGGATTCTGGATCAACACCGCCCATCCACCGGCATCCTTGAATGCCGATTCGAACGAGCCGAAGCTCATCATCAACCGCTGATCCATGCCTGCGCGCAGCAAGACGGTCTGCTTCTGCCGGTTGTAGCCGGTCAAAATCGCGTAACGCGGCTCGGCCCACAGCGCCGAGCCTTCAGTGAAGCGCACCATCACCGGGTACCCGGCCGCGACCTGGGTCAGCAAGGCCGGCAGGCTGCTGTCGAGGGGATAGACCACCATCCCGTATTCGCGGGCGAGGTTCTGCATGTTCTGTTGCAACTGGGCTTCGGCGCCCGGCAAGCGCAGCGGTTTATCGAGGAGCCCCGGGGTAATCACGATGCCCTGCTGCGACAGCATGCTCGCCAAAACCTGCGGCCCGCTTTGGTTCGCCACCCCCTTGTAGAACCGCCCGCTGAGTTCGACCCGCTCCGGCAGGCGCTGGATCTGCGGCGCAACGCTTCCCGCGCATCCCCCCAGACTGGCAACGCACCCGACAATCAGCGCCGCCGATAGCATTCGAGAAATCACTCGCACCATCATCACTCTCTTGATCAGTTGCCTGGCAATCGCATTCCCGGCTTGGCCGTCGATCATAGGATGCCGCACCGCAGCGGTATAGCCTTAACCGGCAGTTGTTTGCATTCGATAGAGCAAACTGGTTGGTGATAGGCGACCTTTGGTCAATAGCCTGAAACACGCCAGCGACTAGACTGTCACTTGGATAGTGAGTGTGCCCGCTGCAGGGCAAAGAGGAGGCCTGGATGAGCCTGGCAATGACAATTGTAATGCTGATTTCCGGCTGGCTGGCGGTGGCCGCCGCCATGTTGTGGGGCGTCCTGCGCATTACCCGCCGGCACCATCACAATCCGGTTCAGCCAACGGAAACCACCAAGCCCCCCCGCAGTCACGCCAACGCCCACTGACACCCTATAAAAACACTGCCCTTAGGAGCTGCCGCAGGCTGCGATCTTTGATCTTGAAAAATCAAAGTCAAAAGATCGCAGCCTGCGGCAGCTCCTACAGGGGCGTCAGCGTGTCAGTCAGGCCTCAGAAGCAACCCGCTTCTGCCTTGCCCGCCGGGACATCATGTTCAACACCTCGATCGCTGCCGAGAACGCCATCGCGGCATACACGTAGCCCTTCGGTACGTGGGCGCCAAAACCTTCGGCGATCAGCGTCATGCCGATCATGATCAGGAAGCCCAGGGCCAACATCACGACCGTCGGGTTGTCATTGATGAACTTGGCCAGGGGATCCGCCGCCAGCAACATCACCAGCACCGACACCACCACGGCAATGATCATGATCGGCAAGTGCTCGGTCATGCCGACAGCGGTGATGATGCTGTCGATGGAGAACACCATGTCCAGCATCAGGATCTGGCCGATCGCCGCGGCGAAGCCCAGGGTTACGGTCGAAGTAGCCGACTTCGGATCTTCCGGCGCCGGGTCCATGCTGTGATGGATCTCGGTGGTGGCTTTCCACAACAGGAACAGGCCGCCGGCGATCAGGATCATGTCCTTCCAGGAAAACGCATGGCCGAGAATCTCGATCACCGGCGAAGTCAGCTGAACGATGAACGCGATGGTGCTGAGCAAGCCCAGGCGCAGGATCAGCGCCATGCCGATACCGATGCGCCGCGCCTTCTGCCGATGCTGCTCGGGCAGTTTGTTGGTCAGGATCGAAATGAAGATCAGGTTATCGATGCCGAGCACGATTTCCATCACCACAAGGGTGGCCAGGGCGACCCAGGCAGTGGGGCTGGCGGCTAGCTGTAAAAGGTATTCCATGGGTCAGTCCTGACTCGTTGTAAGACGGTTTAGATTTCCTGGGAGGAAGATTCGGATTTTTCCGCCTCTTTTTCCGATGATTCTTTTTTGCTGATCAGCCCGCCGGTGGCTTCGCTGAGCGCTTGCTCGGCGGCTTTGTGCGTATCGTCGATCGCCTGCTTCGCGCTTTCGGCAGCCGCACCCATCAACTGCTGGGCACTTTTTTCCGCCTGGTCGCAACCGGCCAGAACCAGTAAAGACGTGATCAGCAGCGCCGTCGCTTTTAGTTTCATATGATTTTCCTCGATATAACGAACGCGGCCGAAACGATGGCCCGTTGATAGCGAGGGATTCTAGGGAAATGAATACTTCAGGAAAATTCGTATTTTTAGCGGTTATACTTCGGTTTTTACGAACCGTTGATTCCCATGCTCAACTATCGGCAATTGCATTACTTCTGGGTGGTCGCCAAGACAGGCAGCATCGTGCGCGCCTGCGAGCAACTGAACCTGACGCCACAAACCATCAGCGGGCAGATATCGCTGCTCGAACAGACCTATGGCATTGAGCTGTTCCGTCGGGTTGGTCGGCAGCTTGAGCTGACGGAGGCCGGGCGACAGACCCTGACCTACGCCGAGCAGATGTTTCAGCTGGGGGGCGAACTGGAATTGATGTTGCGGGCGCAGCCCAACGAGCAGCAGATCCTGTTTCGCGTGGGCGTGGCCGACGTGGTGCCCAAGTCCATCGTCTACCGCCTGATCGCGCCGACCATGGAATTGAATGAGCCGCTGCGCATCACCTGCCGCGAAGACAAGCTTGAGCGGCTGCTGGCCGACCTGGCCATCCAGCGCCTCGACCTGGTGATATCCGACAGCCCGATGCCATCGCACCTGGACATCAAGGGCTACAGCCAGAAACTTGGCGAATGCGGGATAAGTTTTTTTGCCACCGCCGAATTGGCCGCGCGTTACGGTCAGGATTTTCCCCGCGGCCTGCACGGCGCGCCCCTGCTGATACCCGGGCCGGAAACCGTGGTGCGCAGCCGCTTGCAACGCTGGTTCGCCGAGCAGCAGATCCAGCCGCAGATCGTCGGCGAGTTCGACGACAGTGCCTTGATGCAGGCTTTCGGCCAGTCCGGCAGCGGTATTTTCATCGGCCCGAGCGTGATTGCCGACGAAGTGAAACGCCAATACGGCGTGCAGGTGATTGGCCAGACCGACGCAGTCAGCGAGTCGTTCTACGCCATTTCGGTGGAGCGCAAGGTCAAGCACCCTGGCATTGTCGCCATTACCGAAGGTGCCCGACGCGAGTTGTTTACCGAACTGTGACGCCTCAGGCGCAAACTTCGCGGGGTTTGAACGTCATCAGGGCAATCGCCAGCAGGACCGAGGCGAGGATAAGCGCGGCCGCCGCGAAGCCAAGACCCTGCAGCCCTACGCGGTCAATCACCGACCCGCCGATCATCGCGCCCAGGCCAATGCCCAGGTTGGCGCCGGCAATGTTCAGCGAAGCGGCGAACGCTGGCGCTTCCGGAGCGGCTTTCATCAAGCGCACGTGACTGACCAGGAACATCGCCGCCTGGGTCACGCCCCAGATGCCCATCGCCGCCGCCAGACCGAGGGGCGAATGAATGTTCGGCACCAGGGCCACCAGGCCGGCAATCATCAACGCACAGAACATCATCGACGCCATCAGCGGGTGACGATCCACCGCACGCCCGCCCAGCGAGTTGCCGATCAACCCGACCGCGCCGAAGCCCATCAGGCACCAGCCGACCACAGTGCCGTTGAACCCGGCCAGGCGCTCGAGGATGTCGGCCAGGTAAGTGTAGGCCGTGAACATGCCGCTGAATACCACCACCGACAGCAACACATGCCCCAGCATCAGCGGGCTGCGCAGGATCTTGAACTGCGAAAGGAAGCTCACCTGATGCTGGTGCAGGTTGGTTTTCGGCAGGTAGATAAACAGCAGCAGCGCCTTGGCAAACGCGATGACCGCCAGGATGGCGAACGCACTTCGCCAGCCGAACGCATCGGAAATCAACGTACCTACTGGAATGCCGAATACCGTGGCGCAGACAATGCCGAAGCCGATCTTGGCGATGGCGCGGCCGGCGTATTCCGGCCCGACGATGTCCACCGCAGTCTCGCTGGCCAGGGCCCAGAACACCGGCAACCCCAGCGCCGGGACCAGCCGGGCAAACGCCATCACCCAGATGTTCGGCGCCAGCGCCGCCAGGGTGTTGGCCAGGCCGAACAGGATCAGCACCGAGATGAACAGCTTGCGCCGCTCGAAGCGGGCGAAATACGCCGTGAGGAACGGCCCGAAGGCGGCGACGGTGAAGGCGAACAGGGTGACCAGCAGGCCGGCTTGCGGGATGCTGACGTCCAGGTCCCGGGCGATGGCCGGCAACAGGCCGACGATGACAAATTCCGTGGTCAGCACCGTAAAACCGGCGGCTGACAACAGAAGAATGGGCAACAGCATGCACAACTCCAGAAAAACGACGACACCAGCGATAGCCCGAAGGCCCACTGGCAGAGATGAAATGAGGATGGCGAATGTTAACAGAGTGATAACGGATGCGGTTGCACGAACCTGCAAATTGCATTGCGTAGCCGAGCGGCAGTTCGTCACAGGTCTGAAGGATCGTGCCTACGCTGTGATAAAGTCCGCGCCCTGCAAAACGTAACACCCTGTGTTCATCGATCTTTCATGACGTCGATGGCGCGACCTTCTTCGGTTTCCTGCCTGTGGTCTGCCCCGCAGCAGCGGCGAAACCTTGCACTTATAAAAAAATACGAGATGCCGTTTTATGACCGCTTCATCCCCTTCTCTATTGCAACGCCTGAAACACCTGAGCCTGGTCACGCAAATCGTGATCGGCCTGGTCGCCGGTATTGCCCTGGCCCTGTTCGCGCCTGAAACGGCGAAGTCCACCGCATTTATCGGCAAAGTGTTCGTCAGCGCGCTGAAAGCGGTCGCGCCGATCCTGGTGTTCGTGCTGGTCATGGCGTCGATCGCCAACCACAAGCACGGCCAGGAAACCCACATCCGGCCGATCCTGTTCCTGTACCTGCTGGGGACTTTCGCCGCCGCCGTGGTCGCGGTGGTTGCCAGCATGATGTTCCCTTCCAGCCTGGTGCTGTCGGCCCACGACGTTGCGGTGACCGCACCGGGCGGCATCGGTGAAGTGTTGCAAAGCCTGCTGCTGAGCGTGGTCGACAATCCGGTCAGCGCCCTGATGAACGCCAACTTCATCGGCATCCTGGCGTGGGCCATCGGCATGGGCATCGCCATTCGCCATGCCGGCAACACCACCCGCGAAGTGCTGGGCGACCTGTCCAATGGCGTGACCGTGATCGTGCGCCTGGTGATCAGCTTCGCCCCGCTGGGGATCTTCGGCCTGGTGGCCTCGACCCTGGCCACCTCCGGTTTCGGCGCCTTGATCGGCTACGCGCATCTGCTGGCCGTGCTTCTGGGCTGCATGCTGTTCGTGGCGCTGGTGATGAACCCGCTCATCGTGTTCTGGAAACTGCGCAGTAATCCGTATCCACTGGTGCTGACCTGCCTGCGCGAAAGCGGCATCACCGCGTTCTTCACCCGCAGCTCGGCGGCGAACATTCCGGTCAACCTGGAGTTGAGCAAGCGCCTGGGCCTGCACGAAGACACCTACTCGGTGTCGATCCCGCTGGGCGCCACCATCAACATGGCCGGTGCTGCGATCACCATCACCGTGCTGAGCCTGGCGGCCGTGCACACCCTGGGCATCGCCGTGGACATCCCGACCGCCATTCTGCTGAGCGTGGTGGCGGCCATCTGCGCCTGTGGCGCGTCGGGCGTGGCGGGTGGTTCGTTGCTGCTGATCCCGCTGGCGTGCAGCCTGTTTGGCATCCCGAGCGAAATCGCCATGCAGGTGGTGGCGGTCGGTTTCATCATCGGCGTGTTGCAGGACTCGGCGGAAACCGCGCTGAATTCGTCCACTGATGTGCTGTTCACCGCGGCGGCTTGCCTGGGTGAAGAACAGAAGGCTGAGCGTCTGGCCTGACACATCCCCCAGAGCCCGGCTTGCCGGCGAAGGCGTACTTCAGATCGCCTTCGCCGGCAAGCCGGGCTCCTACAGAAAGCAGAACGCAAAAAAAGCCCGCCAAGGCGCAAACCTGGGCGGGCTTTTTTGTACCTGGACGGTTTAGAACGCGCCCATGTAGTCGCGCTTGCCCACTTCCACGCCGTTATGACGCAGCAGCGCATAAGTGGTGGTGACGTGGAAGAAGAACTGCGGCAAGCCGTAGGTCAGCAGGTAAGCCTGGCCGGAGAAACGCTTCTCTTTCGGCGTGCCTGGACGGGTCACGATCTCGATGCCTTCCTTGCCATTGATCTGCTCAGGCGAGAACTCGCCGATGTAGGCCAGGACCTTGGCGATCAGCGCTTGCAGCTCGGCGAAGGTGGTTTCGGTGTCTTCGTACTTCGGCACTTCAACTTCGGCCAGACGCGAAGAAACGCCCTTGGCGAAATCAACGGCGATCTGCACCTGACGCACCAGCGGGAACATGTCCGGGTACAGACGGGCCTGCAGGAAGGCGTTCGGGTCGATGTTCTTGGCGGTAGCGTGGGCTTCGGCCTTGTTCAGCACATCGCTCAGGGCGTTGAGCATTTGTTTGAAAACAGGGACGGAAGCGTCGTACAGGGAAATGGTCATGGCAGTCTCGTGTGATGACAGGAGGAAAACGTCGGCCGATTATAGCCGTGCGCCGCCCTCCCGGAACGGCTCTTTTTCATTTGCCTGGGCGCGGCTCTTTGGGCATGCCCAAGGCACGCTCGGCGATGATGTTGCGCTGGATTTCGTTGCTGCCGCCGTACAGGGTGTCGGCGCGGCTGAACAGGTACAGCGACTGCAGGCGGGTCAGTTGATAAGGCGCGGCTTCGAGCAATTCCGCCTCGGCGCCGAGCACGTCCATCGCCAACTTTCCGAGGCTGGCGTGCCAGGTCGACCAGAACAGTTTGTAGATGGTCGCCTCCTTGCGCAGCGAACCGTCCTGGCTACCCGAGAGCATGCGCAGCGAGTTGTAGCGCATGATCCGCAGCCCGCTCCAGGCCTCGGCCAGGCGCTGGCGCAGGATGGGATCGCGAGAAGCGCCATTGGCCTTGGCGATGGCGATGATCTCGTTGAGCTCGTTCTGGAACTGCATCTGCTGGCCGAGGGTCGACACACCGCGCTCGAAGCCGAGCAACGCCATGGCGATTTTCCAGCCATCGCCCGGTGCGCCGATGATGTTGGCGGCGTCGGTAAGGGCGTCGTCGAAGAACACTTCATTGAACTCCGAGGTGCCGGTCAGTTGCTCGATGGGCCGCACGGTAATTGCCGCCTGGGCCATCGGCACCAGCAGGAAGGACAAACCGCGATGGCCGACGCTGCCCGGTTCGGTGCGGGCGATGACAAAGCACCAGTCCGACTCATGGGCCAGGGAGGTCCAGACTTTCTGCCCGTTGATCACCCACTGCCCCGTCGCTTCATCCAGCGTCGCGCGGGTCTTGACGTTGGCCAGGTCGGAACCGGCGCCCGGTTCCGAGTAACCCTGGCACCAGAACGAACGGCCGCTGACGATGCCCGGCAAAAAGCGCTGTTGCTGTTCGACTGTGCCGAACGCAGCGATGGTCGGCCCGGCCAGGCCTTCACCGATGTGGCCCATGCGTCCGGGCCCGCCGGCGCGGGCGTACTCTTCGTGGAAGATCACCTGTTGGGTGATCGACAACCCACGCCCGCCATGCTCCGGCGCCCAGCCGACACAGGTCCAGCCACCTTCGGCGAGTTTGCGTTCCCAGGCTTTGCGCTCTTCGGGAAACATGTGCTCGTCGCCCGGCCCTCCGCGAAAACGCAGGGGCTCGAATTCGCCGCATAGGTTGTTGCTCATCCAATCGGCGACTTCCTGGCGAAAGTGCTCGTCCTGCTCGCTGAAACTGATTTTCATGGCTGCTCTCCCAGAATCACCGAAGCAATGCGCTCGCGATGCCAGGCCGGTAGCCCGAGAAAGCTCTCGCTGGCGCGGGCGCGCTTGAAGTAGAGGTGCGGGTCGTATTCCCAGGTGAAACCGACGCCGCCATGCAACTGGATCGACTCGGATGCGCAGTGGAAAAAGGTTTCCGAGCATTGGGCCTTGGCCAACGCAGCCGCCAGTGGCAGTTCGGACGCTACCTGCGGATCACCCTGCGGATCCAGGACTTCCTGGGCCACGCACGCCGCGTAATAGCTGGCGGACCGCGCGCATTCGACTTGCAGCATCATGTCGGCGGCGCGGTGCTTGAGGGCCTGGAAACTGGCGATGGGGCGACCGAACTGCTGGCGTTCCTGCATATAGGCCACGCTGAGGTCGAGCACCTGCTGCGAGCCGCCGGTCTGCTCGGCAGCCAAGGCGATGCAGGCCAGTTGCAGGACTCGCTCCAGGTGCGACCAGCCGTTGCCGAATTCACCCAGCAGGCAATCGGATTCGAGGTACAGGTCCTTGAGTTCGATTCGTGCCTGGCGCCGGGTCTGGTCCATGGTCGCCAACATTTGCCGTTCGATGCCTGCCCGCGTGGCGTCAACAGCGAACAGGCTGATGCCCGCGGTGCCGGTCGATCCGGGTTGCCGTGCGGCAATGATCAACAGGTCGGCGCCATCGCCGTCCAGCACATGCTTGAGCGTGCCGTCGAGAACAAAGCCGGCACCCTCCGCCACTGCCGCGGCCTGGATATCGTCGGCCGACCAGCCATTGGTACTGCTGAACGCCAGGGTCGCGGTCACGCTGCCGTCGGCGATCGACGGCAACCATCGCTGCTTCTGCTCATCATTGGCGGCCAGCAACAGCGCCGGCGTGGCCATGCAGGCGGTGGCGAAAAACGGCGAGCACAGCAAGCGCCGGCCCATCTGCTCCAGCAGAATTGCCAATTCGACATAACCGAGGCCGAGGCCGCCATAGGCCTCTGGAATATGAATCGCCGGCCAGCACATTTCCTGGCATAACCGCTGCCAGAGGGCTTCGTCGAAACCCCGGTCGCTGACCATCGCCGCGCGCACGGCGGCGGAATCCGATACATCGGCGAGGAAACCCTCGGCCGACTCGCGGATCATTTCCTGTTCGTCGCTGAATGCAAACTCCATCGCGGCGCCTTCTGCTCGTTTAGCGGGGCGCGCGTGGCGCAACACCCCTTTGAGCATGAAGTTTGGCGCCGCCCGGACGCGACAGAATCGTCAGCCTTGCCTAGTCCGAACAGGCGATGTCAAAGTGCGCCTACGCAAGTGAAAAACATGAATCGGCTAAGGATGCAGAACCATGAGCACTGAGCAAGAGACGACTTTCGACGAGCCGCGGCTCAACACTACGGAAATCCGCATTCTGGGCTCCCTGATCGAAAAACAGGCCACCAGTCCGGAAACCTATCCCCTGACCCTCAATGCCCTGGTGATCGCCTGCAACCAGAAAACCAGCCGCGAGCCGGTGATGAACCTCACCCAGGGCCAGGTCGGCCAGAGCCTGCGCGCCCTCGAAGGGCGCGGCTTCACCCGACTGGTGATGGGCAGCCGCGCCGATCGCTGGGAGCACAAGGTTGACAAGGCACTGGAACTGGTGCCAGCGCAGGTGATCCTGACCGGGCTGTTGTTTTTAAGGGGGCCGCAGACGGTCAACGAACTGCTGACCCGCAGCGGGCGCATGCATGATTTCGAGGATGCCGAGCAGGTCGTGCATCAGCTCGAACGCCTGATTGCCCGCGGCCTGGCCGTGCTGATCCCGCGTCAGGCCGGCCAGCGTGAAGATCGTTATACCCACGCGCTGGGTGATCCGGCGGATATCGAAGCGATTCTCGCGGCACGGCAAAATGCGCCGGAGCGCGGTGCTGGCGGCGCTGTGTCGGTTGAGCGAATCGAAGAGCTCGAAGCGCGAATCGCCGCGTTGGAAGAGCGTTTGGCACGCCTTGAGTAAAAGCTTGAATCAATAGGCAAGGCTGCTGCGAGCAAACTCCACGGCCTTTTCAAACTGCTCATCGGTCGGGCGCACGCCGGTATAGAGCACAAATTGCTCCAGTGCCTGGATCGCAATCACTTCGAGCCCGGTGATGACATGCTTGCCCTCGGCACGCGCGCGCAGGATCAGCGGGGTTTCCGCAGGAACCGCGACAACATCGAAGACGATATCCGCGGCAGTGATGACCTCGGCATCGAACGCCAGCTGATCGGCTTGCGGGCCGGTCATGCCGATGGGCGTGACGTTGATGAGCATTTGCGGGCGCCGGTCACCCAGCTCGGCTTGCCAGGGGTAGCCCAACGACTTGGCCAACGCCTGGCCGGCGCGTTCGTTGCGGGCCACGATCAGGCCATTTTTGTAACCGCCATCGCGCAAGGCGCTGGCCACCGCCTTGGCCATGCCGCCACTGCCCAGCAGGGCAAATGAGGTGTCCTTGGGCACCTGGTGGGTCTCCAGCAACTGGGCTATGGCGATGTAGTCGGTGTTGAAGGCCTTGAGATGGCCGTCGGTATTGACGATGGTATTGATCGACTGGATGGCCGCAGCAGAAGGGTCCAGTTCGTCGACCAGGGCAATGCAGGCTTCCTTGAACGGCATCGATACGCCGCAACCACGAATACCCAGGGCGCGGATGCCGCCAACGGCGCCCGGCAAGTCCTGGCTCGAGAACGCCTTGTAATAGAAATTAAGCCCCAGTTGCTCATACAGATGATTGTGAAATCGCAGGCCAAAGTTCCCGGGCCGTCCGGAGAGGGACATGCACAGCTGGGTGTCTCTGTTGGGGTTCATCTGCATGAGAATCTCCTTGCATTGCACTTTCGGATGGACGGGATTAGCCAGTCCATCGGGTTCTGATCAATCATGGTCGCACGCCTTGATCGACGCCGCGCGAGCGTAAGTTCGCCGACACAGACCTTACACAAAATTTACCTGGCAGCTGTGCTGATTTTCAAAAAAAAGCTGTCTTAGAAGTATCCCCGCGACATTCCTTGAGTCTATGGCAGACGCAAGCGCCGGGTCGAAGAACCGAGGAATCATCATGATTCGTAGAATCCCCACAGTGGCCTTGCTGATCGGCGCCCTGGCTGTCGCAGGGCAAGCAGAGGCGCATGGCGGCGGTGGTGGCTGGGAAGGACCGGCGGTGTTTGGCGCGATCGTCGGCTCGGCCATCGTTGGCTCGGCAATCATCAACAGCAACCGGCCTGTGTATGTAGCGCCGCAACCGGTCTACGCGCAGCCGGTTTACGCTCAACCGCAACCGGTGTACATGGCGCCACCTCCACCGGTCTACTACCAGCCCGCACCGGTATATGTGGGGCAACCCATCTACTATCGCCCGGCGCCGGTCTACTACGGTCCACCGCGTGGCTACTATGGCCCGCCTCGTGGCTATTACGGCCCTCCCCACGGTTACGGCCGCTGGTAACCGCGGGTTTTCTGTAGGAGCGAGCTTGCTCCGGGCGGCGTTCCGACGATGGGCGTGAACGATGACACGCGCTCCAGTGTTCACCAAAGCGTCGTCGCAACGCCGCCCGCAGCGAACTCGCGCTCGTAATTTACCGTTCGTCGTCACAGGTCTGGAAAAATCCTGTCGGTGTCGCTATCGGGACAGTCTCGACCGTTGATGTTGGCAAGATGGGTTCGTACCTGTACGGCCGATAACAACAAGGACGAGCTCATGCCCACACAAAACCCGCACCGCATCAATGGCCTGTGTACCTCCAGCAAGGTCTACAACGCCCTGACCGAACTCAAGCACCTGGAAGGCCATCGCAGCGCCAAATTCCTTTCACTGCTGACCCAGAACCTGGTGCGCAAAGGCCTGCTCAACGAGCAGGAAGTGGTGCATATGCTCGATCAGGTGGTCGACTGAGCGCCAGCCGCCTGGCAGACCTCACTAGCATCAATGACCACTATTGAAAGCGTTGATTGTTCCTCGAGACGCCCGGACCGTAAGGTGACTTCACAGATTAGTGGAGGTCCTTATGATGTCTCAGGTTCAGATCATGTCCGTTATCGGCAGCGCCGTTCCCGCACCGCTCAGAGCGCTTGGCTTGCTCGCCTGCTGGTACCTGGTCCAGGACGGCGAACAGATCAGCGGCCCGCTCACCTCGCTGCCCGACGCCCAGGCGTTGTCCCAGCGAATCGGCACGGGACAGGCAGGCAAGCTCAGTGCCTAAGGCAGCTGGACCCGCGGTTTGGTCTCGATGAAAATGGCCCAGCTCGACATGAACAGGGCCGCGATCAACGGGCCGATGACAAATCCGTTGAGACCGAACAGCGCCAGGCCACCCAGGGTCGAGATCAGGATCATGTAGTCCGGCATCTTCGTGTCCTTGCCCACCAGGATCGGTCGCAGGACGTTGTCCACCAGGCCAATCACGAACACCCCGAACAATCCCAGCACCACGCCCTGCCAGACCTCGCCGGTCAGCAGGAAAAACGCCGCCACGGGAGCCCAGACAATCCCTGCCCCGATCGCCGGCAACAACGACAGAAACGCCATCAACACCGCCCAGACCAGTGCGCTGGGAATGTCCAGGAACCAGAAAATCAAACCGCCCAATGCGCCCTGGGTGATTGCCACCAGCAGGTTGCCCTTCACCGTGGCCCGCACCACGCGATTGAACTTGAGCTGCAGACGGCGCTTCTGGTGTTCCTGCAACGGCACGGCCATGCGCACCTTGCGAGCAAGTTCGGCCCCGTCGCGCAGGAAGAAGAACAGCAGGTAGAGCATGATGAAAAAGCTGACAATGAACTGGAACGTGCCCTGGCCAAGACTGAACACCTGATTCGTCACCTCGCCACCGGCCATCGCGCTCTTGACGATTTTCTCCCGCAGCCCGTTCAACTCACCCACGCCGAACCGATCAAGCAAATGCTGGAAATACGGTGGCAGGTTGTGCTTGAACTGCGACACATAGCCGGCAATGTCCAGCTCACCGCTCTCGACGCTCTTGTACAGCGCCGCG
Source organism: Pseudomonas sp. PLMAX (assembly GCF_046042685.1). Taxonomy (NCBI): domain Bacteria; kingdom Pseudomonadati; phylum Pseudomonadota; class Gammaproteobacteria; order Pseudomonadales; family Pseudomonadaceae; genus Pseudomonas; species Pseudomonas sp. PLMAX. The sequence continues at coordinate 5,094,372 of NZ_CP064949.1, forward strand.
CCTTCCTGAACCAGCAGCATGCTGATGATGATCACCGGCAGAATCGCGATCACCAGACAGATGCTCAAGGTGCACAGCGACGTCAGGTTGCGCTGCCAGCCGAACTTCAGTTGCAACCGGCGCTGCATCGGCGCAAAGACAATCCCCAGGATCACCGCCCAGAACACCGCACCGTAGAACGGTAGCAGGATCCAGATGAACGCAATGCTCACCAACACCAGCAAAACCGCCAGCGATTTATCTTTCAGCGTCTCTTCGTTCATGTCCGATCCATGTCAGTTCACCGGCACGCAACGTTGTGCCCTGATGGTTAGGCCACTACGGCGCGCGCGAGTGCCGTGCGCTTGGTGAAAAAGCATGGCAAGGGAGCTGTCGAAGAGACAGTCGTCAAATTCCAGGCAAAAAAAAAGGGGAGCACATGCCCCCCCGAGGTTTAAAGCGTTGTATCGCGGCTGTTAACTCAGCCTTCAATCTCGATCAGGATCTCGCCCGGGTTCACCCGGTCGCCCTTGGCCACGTGGATGGCGGTGACTTTGCCGGCGATGGCGGCCTGGACTTCGGTTTCCATCTTCATCGCTTCGGTGATCAGCACAGCCTGGCCCGCCTTGACGGTGTCGCCCTCCTTGACCAGCACATCGACGATGTTGCCTGGCATGGTGGTGCTGACGTGGCCCGGGGCCGACGCCTGCTTGCGTTTGCTGCTGCCGCCGCTGACGAATTCATTGAGCGGTTCGAACACCACTTCTTCCGGCATGCCGTCGATGGACAGGTAGAAGTGGCGCTTGCCTTCAGCCTTGACGCCAACACCGGTGATGTCGACGCGGTAGGTTTCGCCGTGGACGTCGATGACGAACTCGGTCGGCACGCCTTCACCGCCGGCCGAGGCGACGCCACCGGCTTCAGGAATCGGCAGCAGCACTTCAGGGGTCAGGGTGCCTGCTGCACGCTCTTCAAGGAACTTGCGCCCGATGTCCGGGAACATGGCGTAGGTCAGTACGTCTTCTTCAGACTTGGCCAGGGCTCCGATATCGGCGCGCAGCTTGGCCATTTCCGGCTTGAGCAGGTCGGCCGGACGCACGTCGATCACTTCCTCGCTACCGATGGCCTGGCGACGCAGTTGCTCGTTCACCGGGGCTGGCGCCTTGCCGTAACCACCTTGCAAGTAAAGCTTCACTTCGTTGGTGATGGTCTTGTAGCGCTCGCCGGCCAGCACGTTGAAAAACGCCTGGGTGCCGACGATCTGCGAAGTCGGGGTCACCAGTGGCGGGAAGCCGAGGTCTTCACGAACCCGCGGGATCTCTGCCAGCACTTCACCCATGCGGTTCAGGGCGCCCTGCTCTTTCAACTGGTTGGCCAGGTTGGAAATCATCCCGCCCGGTACCTGGTTGACTTGAACGCGGGTATCGACGGCGGTGAATTCGCTTTCGAACTGGTGGTACTTCTTGCGCACGGCGTAGAAGTACAGGCCGATTTCCTGCAGCAGCTCCAGGTTCAGGCCGGTGTCGAACTCGGTGCCCTTGAGCGCAGCAACCATCGACTCGGTGCCCGGGTGGCTGGTGCCCGAGGCGAAGCTGGAGATCGCGGTGTCGATGTGGTCGGCGCCGTTTTCGATGGCCTTGAGCTGGCACATGGTCGCCAGGCCGGCGGTGTCATGGGAGTGAATGAACACGGGCAGCGACTGTTCGGCTTTCAACGCCCGCACCAGCTCGCCGGTGGCGTACGGGGTCAGCAGGCCGGCCATGTCCTTGATCGCCACCGAGTCGCAACCCATGGCTTCCATTTGCTTGGCCTGTGCCACGAACGCATCGATGGTGTGCACCGGGCTGGTGGTGTAGGCGATGGTGCCCTGGGCGTGCTTGCCGGCGGCTTTCACCGCTTCGATGGCCACGCGCAGGTTACGCACGTCGTTCATGGCGTCGAAGATGCGGAACACGTCGATGCCGTTGACCGCTGCCTTGGCGACGAAGGCCCTGACCACGTCGTCGCTGTAGTGGCGATAACCCAGCAGGTTCTGGCCACGCAAGAGCATTTGCAGGCGGGTGTTAGGCAACGCGGCGCGCAGCTGGCGCAGACGCTCCCACGGATCTTCCTTGAGGAAACGTACGCAGGCGTCAAACGTCGCGCCGCCCCAGCATTCCAGCGACCAGTAGCCAACCTTGTCGAGCTTGTCGCAGATCGGCAGCATGTCTTCGGTGCGCATGCGGGTCGCGAGCAGCGATTGGTGGGCGTCGCGCAGGATGGTGTCGGTTACATGAATCTTCTTGCTCATTGTTCTATTCCTCACAGGCCTGCGTGGGCGGCGATGGCGGCGGCGATGGCCAGGGCCAGCTCTTCGGGTTTGCGCTTGATCGAGTAGTTGGTCAGTTCAGGGTGGCTTTCGACGAAGCTTGTATTGAACTGGCCGCTACGGAATTCCGGGTTACGCAGGATTTCCTGGTAGTAGGCGGCGGTGGTCTTGACGCCTTGCACACGCATGTCGTCCAGCGCGCGCAGGCCACGGTCCATCGCTTCTTCCCAGGTCAGCGCCCATACCACCAGTTTCAGGCACATGGAATCGTAGAACGGTGGAATGGTGTAGCCGGTGTAGATCGCCGTGTCGGTACGTACGCCCGGACCGCCGGGTGCGTAGTAACGGGTGATCTTGCCGAAGCTTGGCAGGAAATTGTTTTTCGGGTCTTCGGCGTTGATCCGGAACTGCAGGGCGAAACCGCGGTGCTGGATGTCTTCCTGTTTCACCGAGAGCGGCAGGCCGGACGCAATGCGGATCTGCTCGCGGACGATGTCGATGCCGGTGATTTCTTCGGTGATGGTGTGTTCCACCTGCACCCGGGTGTTCATTTCCATGAAGTACACCTCGCCCTCGGCGAGCAGGAACTCCACGGTACCGGCGTTCTCGTAACCCACGGCCTTGGCTGCACGCACCGACAGGTCGCCGATGTAGGCGCGCTGTTCCGGGGTCAGTTGCGGGCTCGGGGCGATTTCGATGAGTTTCTGGTTGCGGCGCTGGATCGAGCAATCACGCTCGAACAGGTGCACCACGTTGCCAAAGCTGTCGCCGAGGATCTGCGCTTCGATGTGCTTGGGATTGACGATGCACTTTTCCAGGAACACTTCCGCGGAACCGAACGCCTTGGTGGCTTCGGAAATGACTCGCGGGAATGCCTGTTCGAGTTCTTCACGGCTGTTGCAGCGACGGATACCGCGACCGCCACCACCGGAAGTGGCCTTGAGCATCACCGGGTAACCGATGCGGTCGCCTTCGGTCAGGGCTTCTTCAATACCAGCGACGTTGCCTTCGGTACCCGGCGTGACCGGAACACCTGCCTTGATCATGCTGCGGCGAGCTTCGGTCTTGTCACCCATGCGGCGAATGACTTCAGCCGATGGACCGATGAACTTGATCCCGCGTTCGGCGCAGATGTCTGCCAGTTCGGCGTTTTCCGAGAGGAAACCGTAGCCTGGGTGCAAGGCATCGCAACCGGTTTCCACAGCCAGGTTCACCAGCTTGCGCGGGTTGAGGTAACCGGCCAGTGGCTCGGCACCAATACTGTGGGCCTCATCCGCACGCTTGACATGCAGGGCATGGCGATCGGCGTCGGAATAGATCGCGACCGAGCGAATGCCCATTTCGGCACAAGCGCGTACGATTCGTACGGCAATCTCACCACGGTTGGCGATCAGGATCTTTTTTATCACTTGGAGTTTCCCTTGATCCGGTGGTACCCACGACCTGTTGACAGGTCGACGCGTGACCAAATGTTTCAGTTTGGTCGCAACGCCACACTAGCGCTCACAAGGGATTAACAAAAATGAATAATTATTGGGTCATGCATAAGTAAAGACTTATAGTTGACACATTCGCCAGTGGCCAGAGTGTGCAAAAAATGCGTAAGTCCTTGATGCGTATGACATTGCGTCAGTTGCAAATCTTCAACGAGGTCTGCGACCTGAGGTCCTACAGCCGCGCAGCCGACGAAATGTCACTCACGCAACCAGCCGTCAGCCTGCAGATTCGTCAACTTGAAGAGCTGGTGGGCCAGCCGCTGTTCGATTATGTCGGCAAAAAACTCTACATGACCGAAGCGGCGGAAGCCTTGCAACGTGCGAGCCGGGACATCTTCGGTCGCCTGGAAAACCTCGACATGCAGCTGTCGGACATGCAGGGCTCGCTGCAAGGCCAACTGAAACTGGCGGTGGAATCCAGCGCCAAGTATTTCGTACCGCACCTGTTTGCCGCCTTCAAGCGCCAGCATCCGGAAGTAAACCTGCAGCTGACGGTGGTCAATCGCGCCCAGGTGATCCGGCGACTGTCGGACAACCGCGACGACCTGGTGATCATGTCCATGGTACCGCAGGACATGGGGCTGGAGTTCCTGCCGTTCCTGAACAACCCGATCGTTGCGGTCGCACCGCCGGACCATCCGCTGTGCCACCTGGGGCCATTGCGCCTGCAGGATCTTGAGCCTTACACCCTGCTGATGCGCGAGGTCGGGTCGGGAACGCGAATGGCCTGCGAGGAATACTTCAAGGAAAAGCGCGTGCACTTCAACCAGACCCAGGAGGTTTCTTCAGCCGAAGCCCAGCGTGAATGCGTGCTGGCGGGTCTGGGCGTGGCACTGTTGACGCGCCACGCCCTGAACCTTGAGTTGGCCACCGGCGGCCTGATCGAGTTGCCGATCGAGGAACTGCCGCTCTACCGCAGCTGGTGCCTGGTACAGGCCAAGGCCAAACGCCTGTCACCGGTGGCTCACGCTTTCCTTGCGTTCATTCGTAGCGAAAGGATTCAGATCAGCGCGCTGGTTGAGCGCTTCGACGGGAAGTTGTCGGCGCCGCCTGCCAGTAATTGAGTTCCAGTTCAGCAAAATCGGCAATCTCGGCGAGAAGCTGGCGCTGTTCGCAGCGATCTTCGATTGCACGGCGGAACGCCATGCGGCGCTGGTCTTCCTGCTGACGACGGGTTTTGACGGCGCTGTTGCGTTCTTCGTAGGGCTGGGCCATTTCGAGTCTCCCAAGTCGAGTACGGGAGTTTCAAGATAGGCGCGAGGGATGACGGTTTGGCGGCGAGCGGGTTACAGGAACATGAAATTCAAAAGATCGCAGCCTGCGGCAGCTCCTACAGAGATTTGTGACCACCTGTAGGAGCTGCCGCAGGCTGCGATCCTTTGATCTTAGTCGTCCAGCGCTTTCACCGACTTGGGTGACAAACGCAAGCTGCGCAGGCTGCGCTTGACGCTCTTGAGGTGGTTGACCAGGCTCGGCCCGCGGGCCATGGCCACGCCCATGGCCAACACATCGATCACCACCAGGTGGGCGATACGCGAGGTCAGCGGCGTGTAGATTTCGGTGTCTTCGTGAACGTCGATGGCCAGGTTGACGGTCGACAACTCGGCCAAAGGCGTCTGGCTCGGGCACAAGGTGATCAACGAGGCGCCGCTCTCACGCACCAGGTTGGCAGTGATCAGCAAATCCTTGGAGCGCCCGGACTGGGAAATGCAGATTGCCACGTCACTCGGCTTGAGGGTGACCGCCGACATCGCCTGCATGTGCGGATCGGAATACGCCGCCGCTGTCAGCAGCAAACGGAAAAACTTGTGCTGCGCATCCGCCGCCACCGCCCCGGAGGCGCCGAAACCATAGAATTCGACGCGCTGGGCCTGGGACATGAGCGTCACCGCCCGCTGCAATTCCAGCGGATCGAGCTTTTCCCGGACCTCCATCAGCGTGTGCAGGGTGGTGTCGAAAATCTTCAGGCTATAGTCGGCGACCGAGTCGTCCTCATGGATCGCGAACTGCCCGAAACTCGCCCCTGCCGCCAGGCTCTGGGCCAGCTTGAGTTTCAAGTCCTGGAAACCCGAGCAACCGATGGCGCGGCAAAAGCGCACGATGGTCGGCTCACTGATACCCACGCTGTGGGCCAGGTCGGCCATGGAACTGTGCATCACGGCCGCAGGATCGAGCAAAACGTGATCGGCGACCTTGAGTTCCGACTTGCGTAACAGGTGGCGAGACTGGGCGATGTGTTGCAGCAGATTCAAAGGGCTGGACTCTTTTTTATTTGGCAGGCGCCGGGGATGTAGCACGCTTGTAGTTATACTACATGAATCGTCTTTTTGCCTGCTGAATAAGTAACTGAATTGTCTTTGTCACACCCTGTTTTAGCGGTATGAGCCTTATGTAGCAGTAAATCCGGCCTTTGCCGCCAAGGATTTTTTGCGAAAAAAAAGCCCGCAGTGTGAGCGGGCGAAAGACCAAAGAAGCTATATGCGCAGTCGCTTCTAAGTGGAGGAAGCCGCTTGGGGGATCAGCTTCCTCGGTACGTTGAATAGCTGTAGGGCGAAATGAGCAGCGGCACATGGTAGTGATCCTGCTCGGCAGAGATACCAAAACGCAGCACCACCACATCCAGGAAAGCAGGCTCCGGCAACTGGACGCCACGGGCGCGGTAGTAGTCGCCTGCATGGAACTGAACCTGATAGACCCCGGTGCGGTAGTCATCGCCCTGCAGCAGCGGTGCATCGACACGGCCATCGCTGTTGGTTATCGCGCTGGCGACCAATTCCAGCTGCGAGCCTTCAACGCGGTACAGCTCGACCTTGATCGAGCTGCCCGGGCACCCGTGTGCAGCGTCCAAAACGTGTGTAGTCAAACGTCCCATTGATTCTGCGCGCCTGCCTGCATGTAAGCAGTCAGACCTCGCGCCTCCCGAAGTCAGTTGAAAGGAGACCGCACCGATTCGGAGCACGAAAAGCTGCGGCGAGCGACTGATTAAGACATTTCTCAAAAAAATTGTACACAATAAAAACGACATTTCGTCCGACACCGTCACCACACGGGCTTTTACCGTCGATTTTCCAGCGATCCTTGCGCCTGCGCCGCTTTCGAACCATTAGCTGACCAATCAGGCAAATTTCTTGCACTGGTCGGGTGACAGCCCAGAATCCGCACCACTGATGACCGTTGATGAAAAATGCAAAAAATCAGGCTTACAAAATGAATATAAAGTTGTATACAATCAACCCATCGCTGTGACGCCACCCTGCCATTTCACCCTCAGGCGCGCCACACCACCTGTCAACACGAACAAGAAGGAAGACTGCAGTGAGCGCTGACTACCCTCGCGACCTGATCGGTTACGGCAGTAACCCTCCGCACCCACACTGGCCGGGCAACGCCCGCATCGCCCTGTCGTTCGTACTCAACTACGAAGAAGGTGGCGAGCGCAACATCCTGCACGGCGACAAAGAGTCTGAAGCCTTCCTCTCGGAAATGGTCTCGGCGCAGCCGCTGCAAGGCGCGCGCAACATGAGCATGGAATCGCTCTACGAGTATGGCAGCCGCACTGGCGTCTGGCGGATCCTGAAACTGTTCAAGGAATTCGACATTCCGCTGACCGTGTTCGCCGTGGCCATGGCCGCCCAGCGTCACCCGGACGTGATCCACGCCATGGTCGAGGCCGGCCACGAGATCTGCAGCCACGGCTACCGCTGGATCGACTACCAGTACATGGACGAAGCCCAGGAACGCGAGCACATGCTCGAAGCGATCCGCATCCTCACCGAAATCACCGGCGAGCGCCCACTGGGCTGGTACACCGGCCGCACCGGCCCGAATACCCGCAAGCTGGTGATGGAAGAAGGCGGTTTCCTCTACGACAGCGACACCTACGACGACGACCTGCCCTACTGGGAACCGAACAACCCGACCGGCAAGCCGCACCTGGTGATCCCGTACACCCTGGACACCAACGACATGCGCTTCACCCAGGTCCAGGGTTTCAACAAGGGCGACGATTTCTTCGAATACCTCAAGGATGCGTTCGACGTGCTCTACGCCGAAGGCGCCGAAGCCCCGAAAATGCTGTCGATCGGCCTGCACTGCCGCCTGATCGGCCGTCCGGCGCGTCTGGCTTCGCTCAAGCGCTTTATCGAATACGCTAAAAGTCATGAACAGGTGTGGTTCAGCCGCCGCGTCGACATCGCGCGCCACTGGCACGAAACCCACCCGTACCAAGGGGCCGCGAAATGAGCGCCTTTCAAACATTGAAACCCTCGACCCTGAGCCGCGACGCCTTCGTCAAAGCCTTCGCCGATATCTACGAACATTCGCCATGGGTGGCCGAGAAGGCCTTCGACCTGGGCCAGGACGCCTCGATCGACGAGATCGAAACCCTGCACCAGCGCATGAGCGACATCCTGTTGAGCGCCGATCACGCCAGCCAGCTGGCCCTGATCAACGCTCACCCGGACCTGGCCGGCAAAGCCGCCGTCCAGGGGCAACTCACCGAAGCCAGCACTAATGAACAGGCTGGCGCCGGTATTCACCAATGCACGGCCGAAGAGTTCCAGCGCTTCACCGAGCTGAACGACGCCTACAAGGCCAAGTTCAAGTTTCCCTTCATCATGGCGGTAAAAGGCAGCAACCGGCATCAGATCCTCGCGGCGTTCGAAACGCGCATCCACAACCCGGAAGATACCGAGTTCAAGTGCGCGCTGGCGCAGATCAACAAGATCGCCCTGTTCCGATTACTGACCCTATAGCGACCTTGGCCCGAGCGTATCTGAACGCACAAATCGCCCAGGGCCCTGAGAGCATCCCAAGCCACTTATTTAAAGGCAGACAAGAAGAATGAAAGCTTACGCCGTACCTTTCGAGAAGTTCGTCAACCTGGCCGACGCCCGTCTGGGCACCAAGATCATCTCGGTCACCGATGACTGGTTCGCAGACGCCAACCGTCTGTTCCAACCGACCCCGGCCGTGTGGAAGGAGGGCGTGTTCGATGACAACGGCAAGTGGATGGACGGCTGGGAGTCGCGCCGCAAGCGCTTCGAAGGCTACGACAGCGCGGTGATCCGCCTGGGCGTGCCTGGCTCGATCAAGGGCGTGGACATCGACACTTCATTCTTCACCGGCAACTTCCCGCCGTCGGCCTCCCTGGAAGCCTGCTTCCTGGCCTCGGGCGAGCCGGACGCAAACACCCAGTGGACGGAAGTGCTGTCCGCCGTCGAACTGCAAGGCAACAGCCATCACTACCACGAAATCAGCAACGACCAGGCGTTCAGCCACCTGCGCTTCAACATCTACCCGGACGGTGGTGTTGCCCGTCTGCGCGTGTACGGCATCCCGTTCCGCGACTGGTCGGCTGTTGGCGACAACGAGCAAGTCGACCTGGCCGCAGCCCTCAACGGTGGCCGCGCCCTCGCCTGCTCCGACGAACACTTCGGCCGCATGAGCAACATTCTCAACCCGGGCCGTGGCATCAACATGGGCGACGGCTGGGAAACCGCACGTCGTCGTACCCCGGGCAATGACTGGGTGATCGTCGCCCTGGGCCACCCGGGCGAGATCGAGAAAATCGTCGTCGATACCCTGCACTTCAAGGGCAACTACCCGGACAGCTGCTCGATCCAGGGCGCATTCGTCAAAGGCGGTACCGACAGCCAGATCGAAACCCAATCGCTGTTCTGGCGCGAACTGCTGCCAAGCCAGAAGCTGGAAATGCACGCCGAACACACCTTCGCCGAGCAGATCAAGGCCCTGGGCCCGATCACCCACATCCGCCTGAACGTGTTCCCGGATGGTGGTGTGAGCCGACTGCGCGTTTTGGGCAAAGTCGCGAAGGCGTCAGAACCAACAACACAGAACTCAACGAAAAGAAGAACAGCATGCGCACACTGACGATTGAACCGCTGACCAAAGAAGCCTTCGCCCCTTTCGGTGACGTGATCGAAACCGACGGCAGCGATCACTTCATGATCAATAACGGTTCGACCATGCGCTTCCATAAACTGGCGACGGTGGAAACCGCCACGCCTGAGGATAACGCGATCATCAGCATTTTCCGCGCCGACGCGCAGGACATGCCATTGACCGTGAGCATGCTGGAGCGTCATCCGCTGGGCAGCCAGGCTTTCATTCCGCTGCTCGGCAACCCCTTTCTGATCGTGGTCGCGCCACTTGGCGATGAACCTGTATCAGGCTTGGTCCGCGCCTTCGTCACCAACGGCAGGCAGGGCATCAATTACCATCGCGGCGTTTGGCACCACCCGGTGCTGACGATCGAAAAGCGGGATGACTTCCTGGTGGTTGATCGCAGTGGCACAGGCAATAACTGCGATGAGCATTTTTTCAAAGAGGATGAGCGTTTGATCCTCGCCCCCCACCAATAAGAGAAGGTCTGATCACTCGACAACAAGAGTGACAGGCGAGAGGTAAAGACTGTGGAAGCACATCTGTTGGAATGGCTGAACCTGAGCGTGCGCTGGGTTCACATGATTACTGGCGTGGCCTGGATCGGCGCATCGTTCTACTTCGTCTGGCTGGAAAACAACCTCAATCGGGTCAACCCGAAAAGCGGTCTGGCCGGTGATTTGTGGGCGATCCACGGCGGCGGTATCTACCACCTGGAAAAATACAAACTGGCTCCACCGACCATGCCGGACAACCTGCACTGGTTCAAATGGGAAGCCTACTTCACCTGGATGTCGGGGATCGCGCTGCTGTGCGTGGTGTTCTACTCCAACCCGACGCTCTACCTGCTGGCTCCGGGCAGCACCCTGAGCGGTCCTGAAGGCGTGGCCATCGGTATCGGCTCGCTGTTCATCGGCTGGTTCATCTACTCCTTCCTCTGCGACTCGGCCCTGGGCAAACGCCCTGCCCTGCTGGGTTTCATCCTGTTCGTGCTGATCATCGGCGCGGCCTATGGCTTCAGCAAGGTGTTCAGCGGTCGTGGTGCGTACCTGCACGTCGGTGCGATCATCGGCACCATCATGGTCGGCAACGTGTTCCGCATCATCATGCCGGCGCAACGTGCACTGGTGGCGGCCATCGCCGAGAACCGCACGCCGGATCCGGCCCTGCCGGCCAAAGGCCTGTTGCGTTCGCGTCACAACAACTACTTCACCTTGCCGGTGCTGTTCATCATGATCAGCAACCACTTCCCGAGCACCTACGGCAGCCAGTACAACTGGTTGATCCTGGCCGGGATCGCGGTACTGGCGGTGTTGGTGCGTCACTACTTCAACACCCGTCACGATAGCCACAAATATGCCTGGACCCTGCCGGTGGCAGCGGTGGGCATGATCTGCCTGGCCTATGTGTCCGGTCCGAAGCCGATGTCCAGCGCACCTGAAGTGGCCAAGGCACCTGCCGCAATCGAGTACCAGCCGCTGCCGGAAACTGCAGTGGGCGGTGGCTTGAAACCGGCTGAAGCCAAACCTGCCGAGGCACCTGCAGCCGCACCGGCGCAAGCGTCCAACGCAGGCCCGGGCTTCGACAAGGTGCACAGCGTGATTCAGGAACGTTGCGCGGTTTGTCACTCGGCCAAACCGACCAGCCCGCTGTTCAGCGCAGCTCCGGCCGGTGTGATGCTCGACACCCCCGAGCAGATCCGCCAGAACGCGGCGCGGATCCAGGCTCAAGCCGTCGCCAGCCAGATCATGCCACTGGGCAACATCACCCAGATGACCCAGCAGGAACGTGACCTGATCGGCGCCTGGATTGTGCAGGGTGCCCCGACCAATTAATCGTTGAAAAGCTTCGCTGGCAAGCCAGCTCCTACAGGAGCTGGCTTGCCAGCGATTGGCCGCAACGCGGTCCCCCTGATGCACAAAATCACAAGAATAAAAATGATCCGAGGTGTTGCATGTCCGAGCTCTCCCCAGCACGCATCCCCGACGCACCCGCCATTCAGCGTTTGCCCCTCTTGCAACTGATCCTGGTCGGTTTGCAACATGTTCTGCTGATGTACGGTGGCGCCATCGCGGTGCCGCTGATCATCGGACAGGCCGCTGGCCTGAGTCGTGAAGAAATCGCCTTCCTGATCAACGCCGACCTGCTGGTCGCCGGCATCGCCACCATCGTCCAGTCACTCGGTATCGGCCCCATGGGCATTCGCATGCCGGTGATGATGGGCGCCAGTTTCGCCGCCGTCGGCAGCATGGTCGCCATGGCCGGCATGCCCGGTATCGGCCTGCAGGGGATCTTCGGTGCGACCATCGCCGCCGGGTTCTTCGGCATGCTCATTGCGCCGTTCATGTCCAAGGTCGTGCGCTTCTTCCCTCCTCTGGTGACCGGCACGGTCATCACCTCGATCGGTTTGTCGCTGTTCCCCGTGGCCGTGAACTGGGCCGGCGGCGGCGCCGATGCCGCTCAATTCGGTTCACCGATCTACCTGACCATCGCCGCGCTGGTGCTGGGCACCATCCTGCTGGTGCACCGCTTCATGCGCGGGTTCTGGGTCAATATTTCGGTGCTGATCGGCATGTGCCTGGGTTACGTGCTCTGTGGCGTGCTGGGCATGGTCGACCTCAGCGGCATGGCCCAGGCGCCATGGCTGCAATTCGTCACGCCGCTGCACTTCGGCATGCCGAAATTCGAACTCGCACCCATCCTGTCGATGTGCCTGGTGGTGGTGATCATTTTCGTCGAATCCACCGGGATGTTCCTCGCCCTGGGCAAGATCACCGGCCAGGAAGTCTGCCCGCGCATGCTGCGCCGTGGCCTGCTGTGCGACGCCGGCGCCTCGTTCTTCGCCGGCTTCTTCAACACCTTCACCCACTCCTCCTTCGCGCAGAACATCGGCCTGGTGCAGATGACCGGTGTGCGTTGCCGTTCGGTGACCATCGTCGCCGGCGGTTTGCTGATCGTCCTCAGCCTGCTGCCCAAGGCCGCGTTCCTGGTAGCTTCGATCCCACCGGCGGTGCTGGGCGGCGCGGCGATCGCGATGTTCGGCATGGTCGCCGCCACCGGGATCAAGATCCTCCAGGAAGCCGATATCGGTGACCGACGCAACCAGTTGCTGGTGGCGGTGAGCATCGGCATGGGCCTGATCCCGGTGGTGCGTCCGGAATTCTTCGCCCACCTGCCCCTGTGGATGAGCCCGATCACCCACAGCGGTATCGCCATGGCCACGCTCAGTGCCCTGACGCTGAACCTGCTGTTCAACATCCTTGGCGGCGCCGAACGCGCGGCCATCAACGACTGCCACGCCCACTAAGTCAGAAGCACACCCCCCCTGTAGGAGCCGGCTTGCCGGCGAAAGCGGAGTGCCAGGCGAGATTGATGTTGGATCTTATGGCCTCTTCGCTGGCAAGCCAGCTCCTACAGGTAGGGTGTTTCTGCGCCTTGAAAATAAGAAAAAGAGGGAGCAACAGATGATTCGTACCCAGACAAACCTGTTGTTGGCGGGCGGTCTTTTGGCCGCCACTCAAGCCATGGCCGGCGATTTGCTGCTGTGGCAAACCAACAGCCTGAGCTATCTGTACGGCAAGGATTTCGCGGTCAACCCGTCGATCCAGCAGACGGTGACGTTCGAGCACGCCGACCGCTGGAAGTACGGCGACAACTTCATGTTCATCGACAGCACCTACTACAACGGCGAGCAAGACCGCAACAAAGGCGTTCACGCCTATTACGGCGAGTTCAGCCCGCGCCTCTCCCTGGGCAAGATCCTCGACCGCCGTTTCGAATTCGGCCCGATCAAGGACGTGCTGCTGGCCATGACCTACGAGAACGGCGAAGACGACACCGAGGCCTACCTGATCGGCCCCGGTTTCGACCTAGCGATGCCGGGCTTCAACTATTTCACCCTGAACTTCTATAACCGCCAGACCGAAGGCTCGCGCCCCGGCGACGATGTCTGGCAGATCTCACCAGCTTGGTCCTACACCGTTCCATTGGGCAATTCGAGCCTGTTGATCGACGGTTACCTGGACTGGGTGGTGGACAACGACCAGAACGCCCACGGCACCTATCACGCCAACGTGCACTTCAACCCGCAGATCAAGTACGACCTGGGCAAAACCCTTGGCTGGCGGGAAAAACAGGTGTACGTCGGCGTCGAATACAGCTACTGGAAAGACAAGTACGGCATCGAAAACAACGGCAACCTCGACACCAATGAAAACACCACCAGCCTGCTGGTGAAGGTGCATTTCTAAGATGACCCGCAACCGTGCCCCACACCTGTCGTCGGTGCGCCGTTGCGGGGCACTTGAGACCTGGCCGAGGAGTCAGTATTCTCCGCGGCCGCCTGAATCCGCTTTAAAAAAAAGCCCGGATTTAATTCCTGACCAGAAAGCCAACTTATCCCGGCCCTGGACGGTACCAAGGCATCCCCAAACCACTCTCAATCGACTGTTTTTGAGCAGCCGAGCGGGAGTTTTTTGGTTTTCTGAAAGCCTTGGCGCAGCTCTTGCTAACAGCACTAAAGCTGACCGAATGGATGATTTTTTGCAGCTACAGAAAAAGGCGCCACACCAGAGCGTCGACCTTAAAAAAATAACGCGGAACCACTACTTTTTGGGAGCAACCGAATGAAACGTACGTGCACTAGCCTGATGCTGGCGGGATCATTGCTGGCGGGGGGTCAGGCCATGGCCGGCGACTTGCTGCAGTGGCAGAACAACAGCCTGACCTATCTGTATGGCAAGGACTTCCAGGTCAACCCGCGCATCCAGCAGACCGTGACCTTCGAGCACGCCGACGGCTGGAAATACGGCGACAACTTCTTCTTCATCGACAAGATTTTCTACAACGGCAAGGAAGACTCTTTCGCGGGCGAGAACACCCACTACGGCGAATTCAGCCCGCGCCTGTCGTTCAACAAGATCTTCGACCAGAAACTGGAATTCGGCCCGATCAAGGACGTGCTGCTGGCCATGACCTATGAGTTCGGCGAAGACGACACCGAGTCGTACCTGATCGGCCCGGGTTTCGACCTGGCGATCCCCGGCTTCGACTACTTCCAGCTGAACTTCTACAACCGTCACACCGAAGGCGACCGCCCGGGTGACGATGTCTGGCAGATCACTCCGGCATGGTCCTACACCATCCCGGTGGGCGACTCGGACGTGCTGATCGACGGCTTCATGGACTGGGTCGTCGACAACGACGTGAACGACAAAGGCGAATACCACGCCAACCTGCACTTCAACCCACAGGTCAAATACGACCTGGGCAAGGCGCTGAACCTGGGCGCCAAGCAGTTGTACGTCGGTGTCGAGTATGACTACTGGAAAAACAAGTACGGTATCGAAGACAGCCAGGGTTTCAAGACGGATCAGAGCGTGACCAGCTTCCTGGTCAAGGTGCACTTCTGATTTAAAATCAAAAGATCGCAGGCTCCGCCAGCTCCTACAGGGAAACGCATTCCAACGTAGGAGTTGCCGCAGGCTGCGATCTTTTGCGTTATCACGCCAACCCCATAAACCGGCAAAGTTCATCGCGCTTGGCCAACGCATCCCGCCGCCCCAGATCAATCAATTCGCTGCAATACCCCGCCTCGAACAGCAGATAACTCAACACCCCTGCCCCACTGGTTTTGGTCGCCCCCGGCCCGCGCAGGAACAGGCGCAGCGCCGCCGGCAATTCCTGGCGATGGCGGGCGGCAATTTCGTCGATCGGTTGACTCGGTGAAATCACCAGCACCTCTACCGGTGCCACGCCAAGCGCACGGGTAGGTGTGCCGTCGGGCAGGAGGTGGCTGAACTGATTCAAACGCCGCAGCAACTCGATGTCGCTTTCCAGGCTGTCGATGAAGGTACTGTTGAGCATGTGCCCGCCAATCTGCGCCAGGGTCGGTTGCTGCCCGGACCAGGCGCGCTGCAGCGGTTGCTCGGGATCGATGCCCCGCGGGTTGCCACTGACCCCCACCACCAGCACTCGACTGGCGCCCAGGTGCAACGCCGGGCTGATGGGAGCCGATTGGCGTACCGCGCCGTCGCCGAAATACTCCTCGCCGATTTTCACCGGGGCGAACAGCAGCGGAATGGCCGAACTGGCGAGCAAATGGTCGACGGACAATTGGGTGGGAATGCCGATGCGGCGATGGCGCAACCAGGCGTCGATGGTGCCGCCACCCTGGTAGAAGGTGACAGCCTGGCCGGACTCATAGCCGAAGGCCGTGACGGCAACCGCGTGCAACTGTCTTTGGGCGATGGCTTCGGCGATGCCGTTCATCGGTAATATGTCGTCGAGCAATCCGCGCAACGGCGAGCTGTCGAGCAACGCCACCGGCACCTGCGCGCCAAGGCCCAACAAACTGTGACTGACGAACCGGGTGGCCTGGCTGATCACGCCCGGCCAGTCGCTGCGCAACACTTGGTGACTGCGAAACCCCTGCCAGAATGCCGTCAGGCGCTCGATGGCCGCGCGAAAATCCATCGCCCCGCTGGCCAGGCTGACCGCATTGATAGCCCCGGCGGAGGTGCCGACAATCACCGGAAAAGGATTGTCCGCGCCCAAGGGCAGCAACTCGGCAATCGCCGCCAGCACACCCACCTGATACGCCGCCCGAGCCCCGCCGCCGGAAAGAATCAACCCTGTGACCGGTTCAGCAGGACTCATCGCAACGCTCCATGGTGCAGGTCGGGATCGGCCGTTCAGCCGCGTTTTGCGTACAGCTTCGGTTCACCGGGCGGCCGGCTCTTGAAACGGCGATGAGCCCAGAGGTATTGCTCCGGGCAGTCACGCAAGACGCCTTCGATCCACTGGTTGATGCGCAGGCAGTCCGCTTCCTCGGTTTCACCTGGGAAGCCTTCGAGCGGCGGGTGAATCACCAGGCGATAACCACTGCCGTCCGCCAGGCGTTCCTGGGTGAACGGCACCACCAGCGCCTTGCCGAGTCGCGCGAACTTGCTGGTGGCGGTGACAGTGGCGGCCTGGATGCCGAACAACGGCACGAAAATGCTTTGCTTGGCGCCATAATCCTGGTCCGGTGCGTACCAGATCGCCCGGCCGGCACGCAGCAACTTGAGCATGCCGCGCACGTCCTCGCGCTCCACCGCCAGGGAATCCAGATTGTGCCGCTCGCGACCGCGACGCTGCACATAGTCGAACAGCGGGTTCTTGTGTTCGCGGTACATGCCGTCGATGGTGTGCTGCTGGCCGAGCAGCGCGGCACCGATTTCCAGCGTGGTGAAGTGCACGGCCATCAGGATCACGCCCTTGCCGTCACGCTGGGCATTCTTCAGGTGCTCCAGGCCTTCGATATGTGCCAGTTTCGCCAGCCGCTCACGCGACCACCACCAGCTCATCGCCATTTCAAAGAAGGCGATACCGGTGGAAGCGAAGTTTTCCTTGAGCAGACGCTTGCGCTCGGCCGCGGATTTTTCCGGGAAGCACAGCTCGAGATTGCGCTTGGCAATGCGCCGCCGGTCGGCCGCTGCCCGATACATCAAGGCACCCAGGACCCGGCCGATCCACAGCAATGCAGGGTACGGCAGCTGGACAATCAGCCATAACAGCCCCAGGCCGCACCAGAGCGGCCAGAAACGCGGCATCAGAAAGGTTGTTCGAAAACGCGGGCGATCCATTAAAGGTTCCGAAAAGACGATGGCCGCGCATTCTACATCGTTCGACCCGGCTTGCGGCTCGCCGGCGTTCTCGTTATAAGTCTGGGCACTTTTAGTGACAAGTCGTTGTATGCCGAACATGAGCCAAACCGAACCGCTAGACCAAGATCCCGTGTTCCAGCTGAAGGGCAGCATGCTCGCCATTACCGTGCTGGAACTGGCCCGCAATGACCTTGAGGGCCTCGATCGGCAACTGGCCGCCAAGGTTGCCCAGGCGCCGAACTTCTTCAGCAACGCGCCGTTGGTACTGGCCCTGGACAAGCTCCCGGCCAATGGCGGCGCCGTCGATCTGCCCGGCCTGATGCGCGTTTGCCGCCAGCATGGCCTGCGTACCCTGGCGATCCGCGCCAGCCGCATCGAAGACATCGCGGCCGCCATTGCGGTCGACCTGCCGGTGCTGCCGCCATCCGGAGCCCGTGAACGGGCGCTGGACCTGAACGAAGGCGTCGTGGCGAAAAAGCCGGAAAAACCCGCGGAACCGAGCATCAAGCCGACGAAAATCATCACTTCGCCAGTACGTGGTGGCCAGCAGATCTATGCCCAGGGCAGCGACCTGGTGGTGATCTCCTCGGTCAGCCCGGGGGCGGAACTTCTCGCCGATGGGAACATCCATGTATACGGCCCGATGCGCGGTCGTGTGCTGGCCGGCGTCAAAGGCGACACCAAGGCACGGATTTTCTGCCAGCAAATGAGCGCTGAACTGATCTCCATCGCCGGTCATTACAAGGTTTCCGAAGATCTGCGCCGCGACCCGTTGTGGGGTTCGGGCGTGCAGGTCAGCCTGTCAGGCGACGTGTTGAACATCATTCGGCTTTAACGGATACTGCCGCATTTTCCAAGCATCTCTAAAACGTAGCGAAAACGGCTCAAACGAAGTAGGAAACCGGCTACAAACAGTGTTTACCGGGGGTAAACGCCATTTGCGGCCCATTCCAGCCAAGGCTGTCCAACTGCTGTAGTTTTTCAAGAGATGTTTTTCAGGGGCTAAAAGTCCTTTTTCCTTAGGGGTGAAACACCTTGGCCAAGATTCTCGTGGTTACATCCGGCAAGGGTGGTGTGGGTAAGACCACCACCAGCGCCGCTATCGGTACCGGCCTCGCTCTGCGCGGTCACAAAACAGTCATCGTCGACTTCGACGTCGGTTTGCGTAACCTCGACCTGATCATGGGTTGCGAGCGCCGCGTGGTGTATGACTTCGTCAACGTGGTCAACGGCGAAGCCAACCTGCAACAGGCCCTGATCAAAGACAAACGCCTGGAAAACCTCTACGTGCTGGCAGCCAGCCAGACCCGCGACAAAGACGCGCTGACCGTCGAAGGCGTAGAAAAAGTCCTGATGCAACTCAAGGAAGACTTCGAGTTCGTGGTCTGCGACTCCCCGGCGGGTATCGAAAAAGGCGCCCACCTGGCCATGTACTTCGCTGACGAAGCGATCGTCGTGACCAACCCGGAAGTGTCCTCGGTGCGTGACTCCGACCGCATGCTCGGCCTGCTGGCCAGCAAGTCGCGCCGTGCCGAGCGCGGCGAAGACCCGATCAAGGAACACCTGCTGATTACCCGTTACCATCCAGAGCGCGTGAGCAAGGGTGAAATGCTCGGCGTCGAAGACGTCAAGGAAATCCTCTCGGTGGCCCTGCTCGGCGTGATCCCTGAATCCCAGGCGGTGCTCAAGGCATCCAACCAGGGCGTTCCGGTGATTCTCGACGACCAGAGCGATGCCGGCCAGGCCTACAGCGACACCGTAGACCGCCTGCTGGGTAAAACCGTGGAACATCGTTTCCTCGATGTACAGAAGAAGGGATTCTTCGAGCGCCTGTTTGGAGGCAATTAAACAATGAACCTTTTTGACTTCTTTCGTGCCAACAAAAAGCAAAGCACCGCGTCGGTAGCGAAAGAGCGTCTACAGATCATCGTGGCGCACGAACGCGGCCAACGCAGCACCCCGGACTACCTGCCGGCCTTGCAGAAGGAACTGGTGGAGGTGATTCGCAAGTACGTCAATATCGGGTCCGATGACGTGCATGTCGCACTGGAAAGCCAGGGCAGCTGCTCGATTCTGGAACTCAATATCACCCTGCCAGATCGCTGAGTCGATCCGGCTGGAGCCACGGCGGTTCAGGCCCATCAGGTATCCTGTTGGGCCTGAACCGCCGTTGGCGTTTGTTACGAGGCTGTTTGATGCCGCTGTCCAATATCCACATCATCCATGAGGACGCCGCTGTCCTGGTGGTCAACAAACCCACCCTGTTGCTCTCGGTGCCCGGTCGGGCCGACGACAACAAGGACTGCCTGATTACCCGCCTGCAGGAAAACGGCTACCCGGAAGCGCGAATCGTCCATCGCCTGGATTGGGAAACGTCCGGCATTATCCTGCTGGCCCGCGATCCCGACACGCACCGTGAACTGTCTCGACAATTTCACGACCGCGAAACCGAAAAGGCCTACACCGCCTTGTGCTGGGGTCAGCCGGAGCTCGACAGTGGCAGCATCGACCTGCCGCTGCGCTACGACCCCCCGACCAAGCCACGCCACGTGGTGGACCATGAATTCGGCAAACACGCCCTGACCTTCTGGCGAGTGCTGGAGCGCTGTGGCGATTGGTGCCGCGTCGAACTCACACCGATCACCGGACGCTCGCACCAATTGCGCGTGCACATGCTGTCGATCGGTCACCCGCTGCTGGGCGACGGACTCTACGCCCATGAGCAAGCCCTGGCCGCCTGGCCACGACTGTGCCTGCACGCGAGCATGCTCAGCTTCACTCACCCTCAAAGCGGTGAGCGACTGCGCTTCGAGTGCCCTGCGCCTTTTTGAGCCAATGAACCCTCGAGCTCATTGAAAACGCCCTTCCTCCGAAGGGCGTTTTCATTTCTCGTTACAAGTACCCAGATATGGAAATTTGGTGAAAACATTGTCATAAAAATGTAATAAATCGTAAAATGATGGCAATCAGACAGCAGGCAGGAAGCCCCCGTGCTTAGCAGTAAAAAGCTTCAATCCGACTACCCCATCACCTTTGTATCCGGCAACACCACCCTGCACCTGAGTCGTCCGCCCAGCGTCGAAGCACAACAGGCGCTTGAACAACTCATAAAAAAACGCAAAACCAACAAGCTCACACGCGCGAGTGCGCCGCTGGCCTCTGGTCCCACACCTTTGTTTGCCAAGGTCCAGCCATTGGATACATTCAAGGCAAAAGTACGCGTCACCCTAGGTAAACCGCAGCGCAATGGTCGATTCGACTGGCCACTGGAGGAGTTGGTGAACACCCGGGAAGCCCAACGCCGCGGCGTTTCAATGCCCGCGCTGGAGGGTTATGGCTATACACGGGATCGGCTGGGCCTGACCCGCGAATACTTCATCCTCACGCACCTGCTCGATAAGCACATCGACGGCATGCAGTGGCTTAGACGCAACCCGGACCAGGTCGAAACTTTCATTTTGAACGCGTTCGAACTGCTCAGCTCGCTGTCCCGAAAGAACATCACGCACATGGACTTCTGGGCCGGCAATATCATGGTCCCCGAAACGTCGCAAAAACCGCTGAAAGCCATAGACTTCGAAAACTGTTTTGCCGAGCGCACCCCTCACTCCAGTGCGACACTCGGCTTTCAGCTGGGGTTCTTCTATCACCGCGAGATCTACAAGCTGATTACCGAAGCCGACTATGACCACTTGGTTGGTGAATACATCCAGGCGCTCCCCGGTCTTTCGCGAGAACAGTTCGATGAGGCTTATCACCCGAGCAAACATGAGCATGTCGGGCGTAAACAGCGACGTGAAGTCTTCCTCAGCGGCAGACTGATCACCGGCTGACAGCCGCACCAGGCCATTCGCGGCGCAAATACTTCCAGTCAACAGTGCACCTGCATTGCCCCAGGCCAATACGGTAAACTTGCGTCTCTGTTGCCTGGAGCTACTTATGCGCGAAGCGCTGACCCCCCTGGAAAAAACACCGCACCAGTTGCTCTACCTCATCTATGGCAACCAGGATGTCTACCGGCGCGAAGCCAAGTTCAGCATGCTCACCGCCCTGGCACAGCTCAAACGGGGTGAGTCGCTGTGCATCAGGGTCATGACCGATCGTCCCGAGGATTATGCTGGCTGGCCGGTCGACACCATCGCCCTGGACGAGCAGACCCTGGCCCAATGGCAGGGTGAAAACGGCTATCACCACCGGCGCAAGGCCTGTGCTATCGCCCAAGGGCTGAAGCTTGCACAGAAGACCCTGTTCGTCGACACCGACACGCTGTTCCTCGAATCGCCCCATCGCGTCTTCGAACGGATCGGGCCCGGGCGCTACGTCATGGACCGTTTCGAGTACGACTGGAGCTACGTCTGCGAACGCCCCGACTACGTCAAACTCGGGCGTTGCCTGCAAGCTCATGGCATCTCCTCCGACAATAGTTTCAAGCTGTATAACAGCGGGCTGTGCGGTGTCACTGACAGCGATACGCCCCTGCTGGAAAAATCGATCCGCCTGATTGATGAATGGACCCAGGGCTCTTTCGACATCCATACCATCGAGCAGATCGCCCTGTCGTTCGCCATGCGCAACCAGCCCGTTCAGGAGGCGAAGAAATTCGTTTATCACTACTTCGCTGAAAAACGCTTCTTCCACGCCATGCAGAAGCATTTTTTCAGCCGCCATGGCGAGCAGTTCCGCCCAGAGCTCCCAGCCTTGTGCACTGAGGTCCCGCGCTGCAAACCCGTGCCCTCACCCTGGAACCGCCTGCGCATCAAGTGGAAACTGCGCAACAAGCACAAGAGCGTGAAAAAGGTCGGTCGTGACCTGCTGTATGGCAGCGCGGCGCCTGATCAT
This sequence comes from Pseudomonas sp. PLMAX, assembly GCF_046042685.1. Classification (NCBI taxonomy): domain Bacteria; kingdom Pseudomonadati; phylum Pseudomonadota; class Gammaproteobacteria; order Pseudomonadales; family Pseudomonadaceae; genus Pseudomonas; species Pseudomonas sp. PLMAX. The sequence goes on from NZ_CP064949.1 coordinate 5,116,544, forward strand.
CCGTATTACGAAGTGTGCCGCCATGAGTGGTGGGAGTCCGCTTCCCGGGAGATCCTGCGCTGGGAAGAAGACCAACAGCAAAGGTTCTTCGGCACGGAAAAGGGTCGCTGGCCGAAACACCTGCCCCGGCCAACCAAGTCTTCGGACGAACAAACCATCATTGCCTACCTGCGCGAGCGGATGAATCATTGACGGCTTGGCGGGCTCGGCGCTGAAAGCTCTTGCCCAATGCGCCGGGCCAATACGTTAAACTGGCGCCATTGCTGTCTGGAGCTACTTATGCGCGAAGAGTTGAACCAAGGCCTGATTGATTTCCTCAAGGCCTCCCCTACCCCGTTCCACGCTACCGCCAGCCTTGTTCAGCGCCTGGAAGCGGCGGGCTTCCAACGCCTGGACGAACGCGAGCCATGGAACACCGAGGCCAATGGACGCTACTACGTCACCCGCAACGACTCGTCGATCGTCGCGATCAAGATGGGCCGGCACTCGCCGCTGCACGGTGGCATTCGCCTGGTTGGCGCCCATACCGACAGCCCATGCCTGCGGGTCAAGCCTCAGCCGGAACTGCAACGCCAGGGTTTCTGGCAATTGGGCGTCGAAGTCTATGGCGGCGCCCTGCTGGCCCCCTGGTTCGACCGCGACCTGTCCCTGGCCGGCCGCGTGACCTTCCGTCGTGACGGCAAGGTCGAAAGCCAGCTGATCGACTTCAAGGCGCCGATCGCGATCATCCCCAACCTGGCCATTCACCTCAATCGTGAAGCCAACATGGGTTGGGCGATCAATGCCCAGACCGAGCTGCCACCGGTACTGGCGCAATTCGCCGGTGACGAGCGCGTGGATTTCCGTGCCGTGCTCACCGACCAGCTGGCCCGCGAACACGGCCTGAACGCCGACGTCGTGCTGGATTACGAACTGAGCTTCTACGACACCCAAAGCGCGGCGGTCATCGGCCTGCATGGTGATTTCATTGCCGGTGCGCGCCTGGACAACCTGCTGTCCTGTTATGCCGGCCTGCAAGCACTGCTGACCACCGATACCGACGAAACCTGCGTGCTGGTCTGCAATGACCATGAGGAAGTCGGTTCGTGCTCGGCCTGTGGCGCCGACGGCCCGATGCTGGAGCAGACGTTGCGGCGCCTGCTGCCCGAAGGCGACGAATTCGTGCGCACCATCCAGAAATCCCTGCTGGTCTCGGCCGACAACGCCCACGGCGTGCACCCCAACTACGCCGACAAACACGATGCCAATCACGGCCCGAAACTCAACGCCGGCCCCGTGATCAAGGTCAACAGCAACCAGCGCTACGCCACCAACAGCGAAACCGCCGGGTTCTTCCGTCACCTGTGCATGGCCGAAGAAGTGCCGGTACAGAGCTTCGTGGTGCGCAGTGACATGGGTTGCGGCTCGACCATCGGGCCGATCACCGCCAGCCACCTGGGCGTGCGTACCGTGGACATCGGCCTGCCGACCTTCGCCATGCATTCGATCCGCGAACTGTGCGGCAGCCATGACCTGGCGCATCTGGTCAAGGTGCTGAGCGCGTTCTACGCCTGCCGCGAATTGCCGTAGGTTCCTGTAGGAGCTGCCGCAGGCTGCGATCTTTTGACTTTAAAAATCAAAAGATCGTCCGAACGCGGCCCGAGCCTGCGGCAGCTCCTACACGGATCGTAGATAATCCACCTAGACTTTAACTATCCCTTTTGACAAGGCAGTCGCCATGATCACGATGTCCTCGTTCCACGGCATGCTCATCCCCATTCTCATCGGGATGATCATGCTGGCAGTCGGTTTCAACTTTCGCGACAAGAACGCGGGCGTGCTCGCCATGTGGCTCGGCATGCTGCTGATCCTCGCCACGGTGATCTTCAAGATCCTCGCCAAACTCAACGAATAAATCCCCACCCCGGCTCGCATTGGTCCAGACGGGCTCGTACACTCGGTCGATCTGCCCATTTCGAGGTTGACCGCCTAGTGTTCGCTCGTCTATTCGCCCTGCCGTGCCTTTTCCTTATCTGCCTGATGACGCTGATGCCGTCAGCGCCTGCCCAGGCCGTCGGGCTGCCGAGCCTGCTTGGCAGCCCGGCAAAAACCCAACCCGAGGCGCAGGAACCCCTCGGGCAATCCCTGGATGAAGTCATCAAGTCGCTGGAGAACGATCAGCAGCGCAGCAAGCTGCTGGCGGATCTGAAGAAGCTGCGCGACGCCACAAAAAAAGCCCAGCCGGTCGCCGAGGAAGGCGTACTGGGCCTGATTGGTGGAACCCTGGCCAGCTTCGAAAAGCAGTTTTCCGGCGTCGACAGCCCGCTCAATCGCTGGTCCAGCGAGTTCGACCTGGCCAAGGATGAATTGACCGCGCTGATACTGCCGGCCAACGAGTGGCTGCCGATCATCTTCGCCTTTGCCATGATCCTGATGGTCTGGAGCCTGCTGGCGGCGGCGCTGATCTGGGTCAGTCATCGAGTGCGCATGCGCTTTGGCCTGACCGAAGAACTGCCGCAACACCCCAGGGCCCTGGACATGCTACGTTTCGCCCTGCGCAAGCTGGGGCCGTGGCTAATCGCGCTGGTCATCACCGTCTACATGAGCTACGCCCTACCCTCGTCACTCGGTAAAAGCCTGGCCATGGTGCTGGCGTATGCGCTGGTGGTCGGCACCTGTTTCTCGGCGATCTGCGTGATTGCCTTTTCCCTGCTCGACGGCCCGCACCGTCACCGCGCCCTGTACATCCTGCGGCACCAGGCCTTCCGGCCGCTGTGGCTGATCGGCAGTTTCGCCGCTTTCGGTGAAGCCTTGAACGACCCGCGCCTGGTGGAAAGCCTTGGCGTGCACCTGGCACATACCGCGGCGACGGTGGCCAACGTATTGGCCGCATTGTCCACGGGGTTGTTCATCCTGCGGTTCCGCCGCCCGATTGCCCACTTGATCCGCAACCAGCCGCTGTCCCGGCGCCTGACCCGCCGTGCCCTCAGCGACACCATCGATATTCTCGGCACCTTCTGGTACGTACCGGCGCTGGTGCTGGTGGGGATTTCCCTGTTCGCCACCTTCGTCTCGGCCGGCGACACCAGCACCGCGCTGCGCCAGTCGCTGATCTGCACCGTGTTGCTGGTGTTGTGCATGGTCATCAATGGCCTGGTACGCCGTCACGCCCTCAAGCCGCAACGCGGGGCGAAGCGTCATGCCCTGTACTCGGAACGCCTGAAAAACTTCTTCTATACCCTGGCCCATCTGCTGGTCTGGCTGGCATTCATCGAGCTGGGCCTGCGGGTCTGGGGCATGTCATTGATCAGCTTCACCGAAGGCGAAGGCCATGAGGTCAGCGTCAAACTGTTCAGCCTGGTCGGCACGCTGATCTTTGCCTGGCTGATCTGGATCCTCAGCGACACCGCCGTGCATCACGCCCTCACGCGCTCGCGCAAAGGCCTGGCCAACGCCCGCGCACAGACCATGATGCCGCTGATCCGCAACGTGCTGTTCGTGGCGATCTTCATCGTCGCGCTGATCGTCGCCCTGGCGAACATGGGCATGAACGTCACGCCACTGCTGGCCGGTGCCGGTGTGATCGGCCTGGCCATCGGTTTTGGCGCGCAATCGCTGGTGGCCGACCTGATCACCGGGCTGTTCATCATCATCGAAGACTCCCTGGCCATCGACGACTACGTGGACGTCGGCGGCCACCTGGGTACCGTCGAGGGCCTGACCATTCGTACCGTGCGCCTGCGGGACATCGACGGCATCGTCCACACCATTCCGTTCAGCGAAATCAAGAGCATCAAGAACTACTCCCGGGAATTCGGCTACGCGATCTTCCGGGTCGCGGTGCCTGCCAACATGGACATCGACAACGCGATCAAGCTGATGCGCGACGTCGGCCAGAAAATGCGTACCGACCCGCTGCAGCGGCGCAATATCTGGTCGCCCCTGGAGTTTCAGGGCGTGGAGAGTTTCGAGTCCGGCAATGCGATCCTGCGGGCCCGGTTCAAGACCGCCCCGATCAAGCAGTGGGAAGTTTCACGGGCATTCAACCTGTCGCTCAAACGACATCTGGATGAAGCCGGACTGGACCTGGCCACACCGCGCATGAGCATCCATGTGGTGACGGCGGGCGGCGGTGAAGAAAAGGGTTAAACAGTTAAACGCAGGCCAAAAAAATCCCCGAACCAGTCGGGGATTTTTTATGTTCGATCAATCAGCCCGAGGGCGGATCAATCTTCGCGGTAGCGACGCAGCTTCAACTGCTTGCCGGCAACGCGAGTGTCCTTCAGCTTGGTCAGCAACTTCTCCAGACCATCTTCCGGCAGCTCGACGAGGCTGAAGCTGTCACGCACCTGGATGCGACCGATGGCTTCACGGGCCAGACCACCTTCGTTGAGGATGGCGCCCAGCAGGTTCTTGGCAGCGATACCATCACGCGCACCCAGCGCGGTACGGCAACGAGCACGGCCTTCGCCCAGTGGCATCGGTGCGCGACGCTCGCGGTCACCACGCTCTGGACGATCACCGGAACGCTCTGGACGATCGCCACGCGGTGCGTTGTTCGGCACCAGTGGACGTTCTTTCTCGATGGCGGCCAGGTTCAGCGCTTGACCGTTGGTAGCCTTGCGCAGCAGGGCTGCGGCCAAGGCACGCGGGCTGCAACCGATGTCGGCGGTCAGGCGATCGAGCAGATCACCGTGGGTCGATTCGGCTTCAGCCACCAGCGGCGACAGGCTGTTGGTCAGCTTCTTGATGCGCGCATCCAGAACGGCTTGAGCGTCCGGCAGGCGAACTTCAGCAACCTTCTGACCGGTTACACGCTCGATCACTTGCAGCATGCGGCGCTCACGTGGAGTCACCAGCAGCAGCGCACGACCTTCGCGACCAGCACGGCCGGTACGGCCGATACGGTGAACGTAGGATTCCGGATCGTACGGCATGTCAACGTTGAACACGTGAGTGATGCGCGGAACGTCCAGGCCACGAGCAGCAACGTCGGTCGCCACAACGATGTCCAGACGGCCATCCTTGAGGGAGTCGATCACGCGCTCACGCTGGTTCTGGGCAATGTCACCGTTCAGCGCAGCGGCTTTGTAGCCTTTGGCTTCCAGGGCACTGGCCAGGTCCAGGGTCGCTTGCTTGGTGCGCACGAACATGATCAGGGCGTCGAAGTCTTCCACTTCCAGCAAGCTGAGAACGGCAGAAGTCTTCTGGTCAGCGTGAACCAGCAGGTGAGCCTGCTCGATCGCGGTAACGGTCTGGGTCTTGCTCTGGATCTTCACGTGCTTCGGATCGCGCAGGTGGCGCTCAGCGATGGCACGGATCGATTGCGGCAAGGTGGCCGAGAACAATACGGTCTGACGGGTTTCCGGCATGGCCTTGAAGATGACTTCCAGGTCGTCCATGAAGCCCAGCTTGAGCATTTCGTCAGCTTCGTCGAGAACCAGGTGGTTCACGGTCGCCAGTACTTTTTCGTCGCGACGCAGGTGGTCGCACAGACGGCCCGGAGTGGCGACAACGATCTGTGCGCCATTACGGATTGCTTTCAATTGTGGGCCCATCGGCGCGCCGCCGTAGACAGCCACAACAGTTACGCCCGGCATTTGCTTGGCGTAGGTTTCGAAAGCGGTTGCAACTTGTAGCGCCAACTCACGAGTTGGGGCCAGGATCAGAGCTTGCGGCTCGCGCTTGGACGGATCAATGCGGTGCAGGATAGGCAGGGCAAAGGCAGCGGTTTTACCGGTACCGGTTTGCGCCTGGCCAATCATATCGTGACCGGCGAGAATGATCGGGATCGACTGCTGCTGAATGGCCGAAGGCTCTTCATAGCCGGTAGCGACTACTGCAGCGACAATATTAGGGTGAAGTTCAAGAGCGGCGAAGCCGCCGATTTCCTGGGTCATGGGTCTGCCTCTAAGTGCATCCGCAAAGACCCATGCTCCAAAGCTGCGCATGCCGTGTTGAGACTCAAGAGTCGCCCTGGCAGCTTTGTCGGCGGGGATTTGCGAAAACGAATGAATGAAAAAGAATCGTTCAGGAAGAGTTCGCTGGGCGAACGTGCAACCGAATATGACTTCGGGGAATTGCGCCACCTAAACGCGGCCCGGCTAAAGGCCGGCGCGCACTATACCGGAATTTGCCGAAAAAGGGAGCTTTTTTTATCGCAAAACTCCCATATAAGGCGTTCTGTCACAGGCTTTGCGGATAATCGCGCCAGCGTCTACTTTTCAAAGGCCCTGCCCTGCGGGCGATGACGCTAAAACGGTTCACCCACCCGCCACAAACCCCGGGTCTGCGCGCCCATCTCCCGCTCGAGGAAATGCCGCATGAAAGAGCTCAATACCAGCCGCGTGAGCCGTGAAAAGCGCGGTCATGTCCTGATGATCGGACTGGACCGGGTCGCCAAGCGCAACGCCTTCGATCTCGACCTTCTCAACGAGCTGAGCCTGGCCTACGGCGAGTTCGAAGCCGACATCGATGCACGGGTGGCCGTGGTCTTCGGTCATGGCGAACATTTTACCGCCGGCCTGGACCTGGTCAGTGCCAGCGCGGCGCTGACCGAAGGCTGGCAAGCCCCGCCCGGCGGCTGCGACCCGTGGGGAGTTTTCGCCGGGCCCAGGGTCAACAAACCGGTGATCGTCGCCGCCCAGGGCTACTGCCTGACCATCGGCATCGAATTGATGCTGGCCGCCGATATCAACCTGTGTGCCAGCAACACCCGCTTCGCGCAGATGGAAGTGCAGCGCGGCATCTTCCCCTTCGGCGGGGCCACGTTGCGCCTGCATCAGGTGGCTGGCTGGGGCAACGCCATGCGCTGGATGCTCACGGGCGACGAGTTCGATGCCCATGATGCGCTGCACCTGGGGTTGGTGCAGGAAGTCATGGCCAGCGAGGATTTGCTGCCGCGAGCGATTGAACTGGCCGAGCGCATTGCCCGGCAGGCGCCGCTGGGGGTCCAGGCAACGTTGCTGTCTGCCCGGCAGGCCCGCTACGAGGGCGAGACCGCCGCGGCGCGAGGGCTGCCGACGCTGGTGAAGAAGTTGCTGACCAGCGAGGATGCGCAGGAAGGTGTGCGGTCGCTGGTTGAGCGGCGGCCCGGCATTTTCAAAGGTTGCTGAAAATCCGTGTAGGAGCTGCCGCAGGCTGCGATCTTTTGATCTTTAAAATCAAAAGATCGCAGCCTGCGGCAGCTCCTACAGGTGATCTTCATGTCGCCGGGCGAATCGCCTTGATCAACGCCTGCAACGAATACCCCAACCGCGGCGCCAGCGCTTCGGCCCGCGCGGTCAGGGCCTCCATGTCCAGCACCTGATCCAGTTCCGATGGCACGATCAGGATCACGTTGCCCTCCTTCACCGGCAGCTCCCAGTAATGTCGGTGATAAAGCCCGCGCAGCAACGCAGCGCCCAGTGGCTTGCCATCGTCGGTGGCCCATTGGTTGATCACCAGCCAGCCTCCCGGATTCAGGCGTTTCTGGCAGTTTTCCAGGAACGACCAGGCCAGGTGCCCGACACCCGGACCGACGTCGGTATACAGGTCGACGAAAATCAGGTCGGCAGGTTCAGCGGTGTCGAGCAGCTCCAGGGCATCGCCCACGCGGATATACAGGCGCGGATCATCGACCAGCCCCAGGTATTCGATCGCCAGGCGCGGCACATCCGGGCGCAGCTCGATGGCTTCGACATCTTCCAGCGGCAGGAACTTGAGGCAGGCCTGGGTCAGCGTGCCGGCACCGAGCCCCAGGAACAGCGCGCTTTCCGGCTGTTCATGGCACAGCGCGCCAATCAGCATCGCCCGGGTATAGTCGTACTCGAGCCAGCTCGGATCAGCGGTGAACACGCAACTTTGCTCGATGGCATCACCGAATTCGAGAAAACGGTAATCGGCCACTTCCAGCACGCGGATCACGCCAAATTCGTCCTGCACCTCGGCGAGCAGATGCTCGACGCGCTCCTCAGTCATTTCGTCTCCTGATCGTCACCGGGCCTTCTTGGGCAAACAGCAACGCGATAAACCGCAGCGGAAGCGGCAAAGGCGCGATTGTCGGCGAAGCGACGGGAACAGGTCACGCACTAATTGCTGATAACATGGACGTCCGAGCGGAAAACACTAGAGATCATGATGAGCCAACCCTGGAGCCCTGACAGCTGGCGCGCCCTGCCGATCCAGCAACAACCCCAATACCCCGACGCGGCGCATCTGCAGCACGTCGAGCAGACCCTGGCCAGCTACCCGCCGCTGGTGTTTGCCGGGGAAGCCCGGGAATTGCGCCGTCAGTTTGCCGAAGTGACCCAGGGGCGCGCGTTCTTGCTGCAGGGCGGCGACTGCGCCGAAAGTTTCGCCGAGTTTTCCGCCGCGAAGATCCGCGACACCTTCAAGGTGCTGCTGCAAATGGCCATTGTCATGACGTTCGCGGCCGGTTGCCCGGTGGTCAAGGTCGGACGCATGGCCGGACAGTTCGCCAAGCCTCGTTCGGCCAATGACGAGACCATCGACGGCGTGACACTGCCGGCCTACCGTGGCGATATCGTCAACGGCATCGGTTTCGATGAAAAGAGCCGCGTGCCGGACCCGGAACGCCTGCTGCAGTCCTACCACCAGTCCACCGCCACTCTGAACCTGCTGCGCGCTTTCGCCCAGGGCGGGTTTGCCGACCTGCACCAGGTACACAAGTGGAACCTCGATTTCATTGCCAACTCGGCCCTGGCGGAAAAGTACAGCCACCTGGCCGACCGCATCGATGAAACCCTGGCGTTCATGCGCGCCTGTGGCATGGACAGCTCGCCACAACTGCGCGAAACCAGTTTCTTTACCGCCCACGAAGCGCTGCTGCTCAATTATGAGGAAGCCTTCGTTCGTCGCGACAGCCTGACCAACGATTATTACGACTGTTCGGCGCACATGCTGTGGATCGGCGACCGCACCCGCCAGCTCGACGGCGCGCATGTCGAATTCCTGCGCGGGGTGAACAATCCGATCGGGGTCAAGGTCGGCCCGAGCATGAACCCCGAAGACCTGATCCGCCTGATCGACGTGCTCAACCCCGACAACGATCCCGGTCGCCTGAACCTGATCGCACGGATGGGCGCGAACAAGGTCGGCGATCATTTGCCACAGCTGATCCGCGCCGTGCAGCGTGAAGGCCGACAGGTGCTGTGGAGTTCCGACCCGATGCACGGCAACACCATCAAGGCCAGCAGCGGCTACAAGACCCGCGACTTCGCGCAGATCCTTGGCGAAGTGAAGCAGTTCTTCCAGGTCCACGAAGCCGAAGGCAGTTACGCCGGCGGCATCCACATCGAGATGACCGGGCAGAACGTCACCGAGTGCATCGGTGGTGCGCGGCCGATCACCGAGGACGGTTTGTCGGATCGCTACCACACCCATTGCGACCCGCGGATGAATGCCGATCAGTCGCTGGAGCTGGCGTTTTTGATTGCTGAAACTTTGAAGCAAGTTCGGCGGTAGTTTTTGATCACCTGATGTACCGCTATCGCCAGCAGGCTGGCTCCCACATGGGTTTTGTGTACGACACAGGTCCAATGTGGGAGCCAGCCTGCTGGCGATTGGGCCAGATCATTCATCCCTCTATCTGTGCCAATGCCACCCGCAACCTGTACGCGCTCGCCCTAGGGCAACTCAACTGCACCCGCTCCAGCCCCAACCAATCCGCCATCCGTCGCAGATTCACAGCCAACGCCAACATTCCCTCATCATCCAGCCCCGCCTCCTCCTCATGCACGGCATGCACCGCCAATCGCCCGGCAGCCCGCTCGGCACGCAGATCGACCCGCGCGGCAATCCGCTCATTGTGAAGAAACGGCAGCACGTAATAGCCATAGACCCGCTTGTCCGGCGGCGTGTAGATCTCCAGCCGGTAGCGAAAATCGAACAGGCGCTCGGTACGGCTGCGCTCCCAGATCAGCGAATCAAAAGGTGACAGCAACGCGCTGGCCTCGACCTTGCGCGGCACCTTGGGCCCGGGCAGGCAATAGGCCGGTTGCTTCCAGCCCTGGACTTCGCAGATGAGCAACTCGCGCGCCTCGACCAACTCCGCCAGACGCGGACGACTGTCGGCAGGATTCAGACGGAAGTAGTCGCGCAAGTCCTTCTCGGTACCCACGCCCAAGGCTGTCGCGGCATGCAGCAGCAAACCGCGCTGGGCCTCGGCTTCATTGAGCAGCGGCTGTGCCAGAACCTGCGAAGGAATGACCCGCTCCGGCAGGTCATAAAGCCGTTCGAAGCCACGCCTGCCCGCCACTGTCACCTCGCCGGCGGCGAACAACCATTCCAGCGCATGCTTTTCCGCGCTCCAGTCCCACCAGGGCCCTGCCCGTTCCTGGCGGGTCGACAGGCTGCCGGCACCCAACGCACCGCGCTCTTCAACGCAGGCCAGCACCCGGCGCACGGTGTCCTGCTGTTCGCGACCGAAACGCGCCAGTTGTTGATAAATGTCTTCGCCACGGCTGGCCCGCCCCATGCGCCAGCGCATCAGCGGGTACAGCGACAAGGGCAGCAGGGACGCTTCATGCCCCCAGTACTCGAACAAGGTACGGTGTCGCCCCTGGCTCCAGGCCGCCCGGTCGAGCAAGTCGGCTGAATAATGCCCAAGCCGGGAAAACAGCGGCAGGTAGTGCGAGCGCACCAGTGCATTGACCGAGTCGATCTGCAAAATGCCCAGGCGCTCGATCAAGCGGTTGATCGCGGCAGGCTTGACCGACGCTGGCGACTGGCGCCCGGCAAAACCCTGGGCGGCCAGCGCCAGGCGTCTGGCTTGTTTCAAGGAAAAAGACAGGGAAGCAGGCATCTGAAGGCTCATCGGCAAGGCTCTCCCCACCTTAGCGGCAGGCGGGGAAAACGCCAATGGCCACGTCTCATCGCTTGAGTGGATCATCCCAGAACGGGCGAGTCGCCTCCCGGCGGACATCGGCTCGACTCAAGCCAATATCGCGCAGGCAGTCATCGCTCAATTGCGCCAGCTCGCTGCGATCCCTGCTCAGTTGGCGCCAGCGCTGCAGTCGTGTGATCGCTGCCCAGACTGGCTCTCGGAGCCTGTGGAGTGCAGTTCGCACGCCATGCCTCGCGCGTATTCCTTCAATGCTTCGTCGTTCCATGACACCACTCCTCGATGTTGGGGAGAGGATCTTCGGCCAGTGTAAAAACAGGCTCCAGCAAAGCTCTATGTCCATCTGTTTCGGGCTCGCGACAACCCCGTCAGCCCGGGCCTTCGCCGGGATGACGGGGTAGTGTCGGGACATTTCATGGGGTGTCGAGCCTACTTTCCATTGCCCATCGGGTCTTGCCAGAAGTGCAGTTCTGCTTCGTGAGCGACGTCAGCACGACTCAAGCCGATGTCCTTCAACGCTTCATCACTCATGCTCGCCAGCATTTCGCGCTCACGGTGCAGCTCGTACCAGCGGCCGACCTTGTGCAACAGATCGGAAATCAGGTGAACCGAATGTTTTTCAGCGCCATGGATTTCATGTTGACCTTTCATCTTGTTGCCCTCCGTTTGGATGGCTCAAGTCTCTGCCCGGGACTAAGATCAATCCAACGAATGTTTCTGATGGTAACCATCTCGGAGATTGATGCATGTCGGCCTACCCGAGTATCGATACCGAAGTGCTGCGCACCTTTGTCGCCATCGCCGACCAGGGTGGTTTCACCCGCGCCGGTGAATTGGTCCATCGCACCCAGTCAGCTGTCAGCATGCAGATGAAGCGGCTGGAAGAAGATGTGCTGCAGCGCCAGTTGTTCCAGCGCGACGGACGCCAGGTGCGGCTCACAGCTGAAGGCCAGGTGTTGCTGGGTTATGCGCGGCGAATCCTCAAGCTGCACAGCGAGGTGTTCAACACCCTGCGCGAGCCACACATGGTCGGCACGGTGCGCATCGGCACCCCGGACGACTACGTGATGCGTTTCCTGCCGGGGATCCTGCGTCAGTTTGCCCAGTCCTACCCGCTGGTGCAGATCGAAGTGCACTGTGAATCATCAAAACAACTGCTGATGCGCCAGGACCTGGACTTGTCCATCGTCACTCGCGAGCCGGGCAGCGAAATCGGCCAGTTGTTGCGCAAGGAACGTTTCGTCTGGGCTGAGGCGCAGTGCTACAGCGCCCACGAGCAGACGCCCTTGCCCCTGGCGATGTTCAACAGTGATTGCTTCTGCCGGATGTGGGCCTGCAACGCCCTCGATGCCCAAGGGCGCGATTATCGCGTGGCGTATAACAGCGACAGCCTGTCGGCGATCATGGCGGTGGTCAGCGCCGGCCTGGCCGTCACCGCGCAACTGGAAAGCCTGATCACCGCGGACATGCGCATCCTCGGCGAAGCCGAGGATCTGCCGGTGCTGCCCGAGGCCAGCATCATGCTGGTGCGCAACCTGCATAATCCGTCACCGATCACCGAGTGCCTGGCCGAGCACATCGTCGAAGGTTTCAAGCTTTAAAAACAAGCATGACCGCACATAACAGCAGAAAGCCGCAAAACAAGGCGCGCAGCAGGCGCTCCGGCAGGCTGTGGGCGATCTTCACGCCCCAACTGATGCTCATCAACCCACCGATCGCCAGTGGCACACCAATCATCCAGTTCACCTGGTGATGCACCCCATAGGTAACCAGGGTGACGCCGGTGCTCGGTAGCGCCAGTGCCAGGGACAGGCCCTGGGCAACCACCTGGGTGGTGCCGAACACGCTGGTCAACACCGGTGTCGCCACCACGGCCCCGCCCACGCCAAACAACCCGCCCATGGTGCCGGATGCCGCACCGAGTACGCCCAGCCAGGGCCATGAATGGTTCATCTGTGCCGAAGGCGGCGTGCTGGCCATGAACATGCGCGCCAGGTTGTAGGCGCAAAGCGCGATCAGGAAGGCGACAAATCCGATACGCATGGTTTGCGCATCGACCCCTACCGCCCAGATCGATCCGAGCCAGGCGAAACAGAATCCCATCAAGGCGAGCGGCAGCGCGTGGCGCAACTCGATCCTGTTGCGCTGGTGATAGCGCCACAGTGCCAGCATCACGTTCGGCACCACCATCACCAGCGCCGTCCCCTGGGCAATCTGCTGATCCAGACCGCACAACACGCCCAGCAACGGAATCGCGATCAATCCCCCGCCAATGCCAAACAGGCCGCCGAGGGTTCCCAGGGCTGCGCCGAATACCAGACACATCACAAATTCAATCACAGCGTATTTCTCCACACGTCAGGCGATTCATCCTACGCAACTGGTTCTAGCGGGGAAACGCACAGCAACGCACAATGGCTATGCCAAACTCGCACAAGCATCGAGCCAAACATGAATCCCAATCAACTGACCGAACAACTGGGCCTGTTTCTGGATGTGCTGGAAACCGGCAGCTTTTCCGCAGCGTCCCGCCGTCATCCACTGACGCCCTCGGCAGTGGCGCGGCGCATCGACAGCCTGGAAAGCGCCGTCGGCAGCCAGTTGTTCATTCGCAGTACCCACGCGGTGCGCGCGACGCCGGCGGGGCTGGCGTTTGCCGAACGGGCACGGCGGATAGTCGCCGAACTGCGCCTGGCCCGGGCCGAAGCGGTGTCCCTGAGCAGTGCTCCGGAAGGCCTGATTCGTATCGACGCACCGGCTGCGTTCGGGCGGCGACATCTCGCACCGGTGATTGCCGATTTCCTGCTGCTTTATCCCGGCCTCGACGTGCAATTGCAGCTGATCGACAGTTTTGTCGACATGCAGGGCTTGAACCTGGGCAAGGTCGACCTGGTGTTGCGCGCCGGGCAATTGGCCGATACGCGGTTGGTGGCCACGCCGCTGGCGAGCATGGTGCGTGTCGCCTGCGCCAGCCCCGACTACTTGCAGCGCCGCGGCGTGCCGAAAGATCCGGCGCAGCTGGTCGAACATGACGGTCTCGACTGGGCCGGCCTGGCCCCGCCCTTCGCCTGGCGCTTCGAACGGGATGGCCAGATGCAACTGCATCGGCCGTCGCGCGTGCGCATGAGCGCCAACAATGCCGAAGCGCTGATCTACAGCGCACTGGCCGGCCTGGGCATCGCCCACCTGCCGACCTGGCTCGTCAGCGAATACCTGTTGCGTGGCGAACTGCTGCCGTTGTTCTGCGAAAACGGCCTGCCCAAACCGGAAAGCTCCGGGATCTACGCCTTGCGCTTGCAGCAGCAGCCTAACTCCCGCAGTCGCCTGTTGCTGGAGTATCTGAAAACCCGCTTCAGCCCCATTCCGCCCTGGGACCTGGCGTTGCAAACCAACCTGGGCCGGCATTAGTCGAAAATTGCTGGCGCGTTAAAGATTTGACCGCTAGTTTTATCAGGATCACTGATCAAGGCTTCCAAAAATGACCACCAAGCGCGACACCCCGGATAACTGCGACGACCTGCTGCTGGACAATCAGGCCTGCTTCGCCCTGCATTCCACTTCGCTGATGCTGACCAAGGTCTACAAACCCTTGCTGCAGGCGTTGGGCCTGACTTATCCGCAATACCTGGCGATGATGGTGCTGTGGGAACAGGACGGCTTGACCGTAGGTGAAATCAGCGCGCGCCTGTTGACCGATCCCGGCTCGCTGACCCCGCTGCTCAAGCGCCTGGAAGCCGAAGGCGTGCTCAGCCGCACCCGCAGCCGTGAGGACGAGCGCGTGGTGATCGTCGAACTCACCGAACAGGGCCGCGCCTTGCGCGACAAGGCCCGGGGCATTCCCCAGTGCATCCTCGGCGCCAGTGGGATGACCCTGGAGCGACTGCAAAAGCTTCAAGCGGAACTGCAGGAACTGCGTCGGCATCTGCAAGAAAACCTCTGACTTTCAAACCACCGAAAATCCCTTTGGGAGCGGGCTTGCTCGCGAAGGGGGGCGTGTCAGGCGACATGGATGTTGCCTGACACGCCCCCTTCGCGAGCAAGCCTGCTCCACAGTTTGTTTTGCGCTTGTGCTGGAAAATCAGCTGATCTGCATTTTTTCAAAATTTATCTTGCGCACTAAACATTAGCGCGATACATTTATTTCGCACTTACTTAGCGCGCAAACATTTAGCGCAACCAACCAAACCCATACGAGGCTTTCACCATGCAAACTCTCTACACCGCAATCGCAACCTCCACCGGTGGCCGTGACGGTCGTGCGATCTCCAGCGACAACATTCTCGACGTCAAGCTCGCCACCCCGAAAGAACTCGGCGGTGCTGGCGGCGCGGCGACCAACCCGGAGCAACTGTTCGCCGCCGGCTACTCCGCCTGCTTCATCGGCGCACTGAAATTCGTCGCCAGCCAGACCAAACGCAAGATCCCCGACGACGCCTCGATCACCGCCCACGTCGGCATCGGCCAGATCCCTGGCGGTTTCGGCCTGGACATCGACCTGCACATCAGCCTGCCAGGGCTTGAACAAGCCGACGCACAAACCCTGGTCGAGGCGGCCCACCAGGTCTGCCCGTACTCCAACGCCACCCGCGGCAACGTCGAAGTACGTCTGCACGTCACCGTCTAACCGCTGATCACCCAGGCCCGAACAGGAAACGAACATGAACGCTTTCAGCAAAGTCTTGACCGGTACCCTTCTCGCCCTGTCCGTGCACAGTGCATTCGCCGGCGACGTTGAACGCAACACCCAGGCATTCCTCGATGTGCTGAATGCAGGTACCGGCAAGCCGCTTGAACAACTCAGCCCGAAAGACGCCCGCGCCGTGCTGACGGGCGCACAGGCCGGGGTGAAACTGACGCTGCCAAAAGCCGATGTCAGCCAGAAGACCATTCAAGTGGACGGCCAACCGCTGAACCTGACCATCGTCAGGCCGGCCGGGGTCAAGGGTGAGCTGCCCGTGTTCATGTTCTTCCACGGCGGTGGCTGGGTGCTGGGGGATTTCCCGACCCACGAGCGGCTGGTGCGTGATCTGGTGACGGGTTCGGGTGCCGCGGCCGTGTTCGTGAACTACACGCCATCTCCGGAAGCCCATTACCCGGTGGCGATCAACCAGGCTTACGCCGCGACGAAATGGGTGTCCGAGCACGGCAAGGAGATCAACGTCGATGGCAAGCGCCTGGCAGTAGCCGGCAACAGTGTCGGCGGCAACATGGCGGCGGTGGTTGCGCTGATGGCCAAGGACAAGGGCACTCCGGCAATCAAGTTCCAGGTGTTGCTGTGGCCGGTCACGGATGCCAACTTCGAAACCGCTTCCTACAACCAGTATGCCGAAGGGCACTTCCTCACCAAAAATGCGATGAAGTGGTTCTGGGATAACTACACCACCGACGCCAACCAGCGTAACGAAATCTACGCCTCACCTCTGCGCGCAACCACTGCCCAGTTGAAAGGGTTGCCGCCAGCGTTGGTGCAGACCGCCGGTGCCGACGTGTTGCGCGACGAAGGTGAAGCCTACGCCCGCAAACTCGACGAGGCTGGCGTGGCGGTGACATCGGTGCGCTACAACGGCATGATCCACGACTACGGTTTGCTCAACGTGGTGAGCCAGGTGCCGGCGGTGCGATCGGCGATGTTGCAGGCCTCTGAAGAGCTCAAACAACATCTGAAATAACACGCTTTACTGTAGGAGCCCGGCTTGCCGGCGAACGCGACCTCAAATACGCCTTCGCCGGCAAGCCGGGCTCCTACAAACAGACACAAAAAAGCCCGACTCAATGGTCGGGCTTTTTCATTCCTCAAGCAGTGCTTATTTGGCACGGCCTTTGTAGGAACCGCCTTCGCGGGTATCGATCTCGATCATGTCGCCGATTTCGATGAAGTCAGCAACCGACAGCTCGGTACCGTTCTTCAGTTTGGCAGGCTTCATCACCTTGCCGGAAGTGTCGCCGCGAGCGGAACCTTCGGTGTAGTCAACCTGACGCACGATGGTGGTCGGCAGCTCTACGGAAACCAGACGATCTTCGAAGAACACGGCTTCGCAAACATCGGTCATGCCTTCTTCAACGAAAGGCAGAACGGCTTCGATGTCTTCAGCGTTCAGTTCGTACATGGTGTAGTCGGTGGTGTCCATGAACGTGTAGCTGTCGCCGCTGATGAAGGACAGGGTCGCTTCTTTGCGGTCAAGGATCACGTCGTCCAGCTTGTCGTCGGCGCTGTAGACGGTCTCGGTCTTGTAACCGGTCAGCAGGTTTTTCAGCTTGGTCTTCATGATCGCGCTGTTACGGCCCGACTTGGTGAATTCAGCTTTCTGAACCAGCCAAGGATCGTTGTCGATACGGATCACGGTACCGGGTTTGAGTTCTTTACCAGTTTTCATTGCGAATATCCGAATTTGGATGGGATTTACAAAAATCTAGGCCGCGTATCATATCCAATTTACATAAAACTGTACCAGCGCCGCGGCAAGATCGGTCTGCAAGGCCTGTTCCAGACACCAGGTCTCGGCGTGTTTTTGCAGCTGTGGCCAGTGTTTGCGGGTCGATTGCCAGTGGTCGGTCATTGTCTCACCGGCATTCCAGGCCCGCCAGAGACCGCTGATCGCCTCGCCGGCCGCAGGCGGCAGGTCCTTGACGTATAGCGCGAGGAAGGCTTCGAGCTTGTCCAGATGAACATCTTCCTCCTGCTGATAGATGTGCCACAGCATTGGCCGCCCTGCCCATTGCGCGCGGACAAAGGAATCTTCGCCGCGTACGGCGTTGAAATCACAGCACCAGAGCAAATGGTCGTACTGGTCCTGTCGGACGAACGGCAGTATTTGCACGGTCAAGGCATCGCGTACATGCAGCGACCCGACCTGCAGGTCCTGCACATTCAGCCAGCGCTCGACATCCCCCAGGATGCGCCCTTGCGGCACCAGCAGATGAGTGGGCGTCGAATCGCTGGCCAATGTGTCCAGCCAACTGGCCAAGCCGGCATTTTCATAGGCAAACAGCGAAATCAGTAGCGCACCCGGTGAGCGGTCGACCCCCAGGTCTTGCAGGAAGGCCCGCTGAGCCTCGGCACTCTGCTGAAACTGTCGACGCCGTTCGAGCAATCCGCTTTCACGCAGCAGGCCACCCGTATCTTTGTGGAACCCCGGGAAGAAAAAGTGCTTCTGTACGTGTTTGTATTTGACCGACGGCAAGCCGTGGCAGCCGATCACCCAGTCCTCGGCGCTCAAGTAGTCGAGGTTCATCCACAGCGGTGTTTTTTCCCGCTGGGCCATGGCGTCCATGTAGGCGCCGGGCAACTGGCAAGCAAACGCGGCGATCACCACATCGGCCGCCTCGACCGGTTGCCAGTCCGCCGACCATTGGCACACTTCGACACCTTCCTGCCATTGTTGGCCTGCGTGAATGTCGATTTCCGGGCACAAGCGTTCGAAGGCACGCAGGTCGTCGACCCACAAACGCACCCCCAGCCCATGTTCGGCCACCAGTTGCCGCGACAGCCGCCAGGTCACGCCGATGTCGCCATAGTTGTCGACCACGGTGCAAAAAATATCCCAGCGGGTTTTCATATCAGGCATTCCAGGCTCCCGTTGGCAAAGGCACCGATTGTCCGCATAAATCAGTCGGTGCAGAAGAGCCGACGACGATTAATCTTCGTGCGACAATCCTCACTCGCCCGCGACCCTTCGCCAGGAGGCAACCATGCCCTACCGCCCTACTCCGCGCCGATCCTTTTCGATTCAACTCAATGCCCTGCAACTGACTGGCAGTATCGCCCTTGGCATGTGGCTGGGTTTCATCGCCATTGTGTTGACCGTCTGGCTGGTGTCCCGGCTGTTTTTCAGCGAACAACTGGCACCGGTCGCAGCCGCGGTGGAGCAACTGGCCAAACCGCCGGTGGTGACTCGACCGGTGCCGGATATCCCGGCACAGAGCCCATTGTTCGAGCAGTATGAAGAAAACCTGCGCAGGAACGAGCAGGCGCAACGACTCGACCAGGCACGCGCCAGCAACCGCAACCTGGCGAACCCCAAATGCCAGTTCTGGTTGCAACAGGACCAGACGGCACCCAGCGAAAAAAGCCGAGCCAACGTCCTGCAATTCTGCGATTGATCATGAATAAGCATACCGTGCACCAACTGATTCTCGACAAGCTGCGAGTCGATCTCGACATTGCCGAGCGCGCCGCGCAAACCGCCTACGAAACCGCGACCCACGAAGAAAACATCGCCGAAAACAAGTACGACACCCTGGGCCTGGAAGCGTCTTACCTGGCCGCCGGGCAGGCCAGGCGGGTCGAAGAGATTCGCCTGTCACTGGCGCTTTGCCAGAACCTGCCACTGCGTCCCTATGACGATCAACGGGGTATCGAGATCGGTGCCCTGCTCGGCCTGGAAGACGATAAGGGCCGCGAGCAGTGGCTGTTCCTGGCACCGGATGCGGCGGGTCTGAAGGTTGACCTGGTGGGGCAACTGATTACCGTCATCACCCCGCGCTCGCCGCTGGGCAAAAGCCTGCTGGGCAAGTTCGAAGGCGACGAGGTGGAGATTCTGGTGGCGGGCGCTCGGCAACAGTTCGCTGTCACCGAGGTGGTTTGACTGGCTGTCCTGCCGGCGCAGCAGGACGGGCTATCAGTGAACAGGCAGTTCGACGCCGTCGAACAGCTCTTCCAGCTCCTGCTTGTTGTGGCACTGGATGGCCTTGGCCATGACTTCGCGGGTCAGGTGCGGAGCGAACTTCTCGATGAAGTCGCACATGAAGCCCCGCAGGAAGGTGCCGCGACGGAAACCGATCTTGGTCACGCTGGACTCGAACAATTCGCTGGCGTCGAGCACTACCAGATCGCTGTCGAGTTTGGTATCGACGGCCATTTTCGCCACGATGCCCACACCCAGGCCCAGGCGCACGTAGGTCTTGATCACGTCGGCGTCAGCGGCGGTGAACACCACCTTGGGCGTCAGGCCGCGGTGGCTGAAGGCTTCGTCGAGCTTGGAACGGCCGGTGAAACCGAACACGTAGGTGACGATCGGGTATTCGGCCAGGGCCTCGAGGGTCAGTTTCGACAGCTTGGTCAGCGGGTGTCCCTGGGGTACGACTACACAGCGGTTCCAGCGATAGCAAGGCATCATAACCAGGTCGCCGAACAGCTCGAGGGCTTCGGTGGCAATGGCGAAATCCACGGTGCCATCAGCGGCCATCTCGGCGATCTGCATGGGCGAGCCCTGATGCATGTGCAGGGCAACATCCGGGTACTGCTTGATGAAGTTGCTGATCACCGGCGGCAAGGCGTAGCGCGCCTGGGTGTGGGTGGTGGCGATCGACAGTGTGCCTTTCTTCTCGTTGGAGAATTCCTGGGCGATCTGCTTGATGCTTTCGACCTTGCGCAGGATTTCGCCAGCGGTGGTGATGATGCGCTCACCGGCCGGAGTGACGCGGGTCAGGTGCTTGCCGCTGCGGGCGAACACTTCGACACCCAGTTCGTCTTCCAGCAAGCGGATCTGTTTACTGATGCCCGGCTGAGAGGTGTAGAGACTTTGGGCTGTAGCGGAAACGTTGAGGTCGTGGTGCGCCACTTCCCAGATGTAGCGCAGTTGTTGGAGCTTCATATGAATCCCTCAAAGCAGGTAGACGCCACGGGCATCAGCGACGGTATATAACTATATTAATGGTTTGAAGAATAAATCTAGAACTTTTTATCAAAAGGCCATTATTCGTGTTCTAGCGATCCCCTTGGCGACGACGTTGCACCAGCGGCACCAGGTAGACCGGCACCGTGGACAGTTGCAACACCCGGGCGGCGGTCCGGCCCAAGGGCGTTTCCGCCCCGGCACCATGGCTGTGACTACCGACGATCAGCAAATCCACCGAGAGTTTGTGCGCCTGGTCGAGGATCACCTGCGACGGATCACCCTGCAGCACCCGCACCGCCTTGATCCGCTCAAGGTCCTGCTCGCCCTCGTCGCCCAGCTCTTCGCGAAAATTGTCGAGCACCCGCTGCTCGATGCTGGCGATCACGGTGTTAAGACCCTGGCTATGGAATTCGTTCAACGCCTGCTCGTCGAGATAACTCTGCAGCACCGATTCGGCGAACAAGCCCATGGGTTCGACGGCGTGCACCACATACAGGTCGGCATTGAATGTTCGCGCCAATTCCAGGGCATGCTGCATCACCACAGGTGCATACAGCCCGAGGTCAGTGGCATACAGCATCGAACGAATCATATGACCTCCTCGCGTGCCAACATGGCGGAGATTGATTCAGCTTAGCAGTGCCTTGGCGAGTACGACGTCCGGCGTAACACGTTGAACGGCGGGCTTAAACCTTTTGCTCGTTGCTTATGCCATGTGGCACATGGCCGGTGGCGACCACTTCGCGGGCCAACTCGCAATGGCCGGCCTGATCGTCGAAAAACACGTCCGCGGCGAAGGCTTCAAGGAAGGCCGACTTGGTCAGTCCACCGAGGAACAGCGATTCATCCAGGCGAATATCCCACTCGCGCAACGTGCGGATCACCCGTTCATGGGCCGGCGCCGAGCGCGCCGTGACCAGTGCCGTGCGAATCGGACAGGCGTCATCCGGGAATTCGCGCTGCAACAGATTAAGGGCGGCGAGGAAGCCCTTGAACGGCCCGCCGCGCAAGGGCTCGCGAGCCGCTTCGCGCTCGCTGGCCTGGAACGCTTCCAGGCCCCCGGCTTGATAGACGCGTTCGGACTCGTCGGAAAACAGTACGGCATCACCGTCAAAAGCAATGCGCAGTTCATCGCTGGCCGCACGGCTGGCGCCACCGGACAGAATGGTCGCCGCGGCGAACCCGGCGTCCAGCGCACTGCGCACGTCTTCGGCGTGGGTTGAGAGAAACAGGTCGCAGCCAAAGGCCTTGAGGTAGGGATATGGACTGCGCCCGCCGACAAACGCCGCACGGGAAATCGCCAGGCCATAGTGGTGGATCGAGTTGAACACACGCAGGCCGGTGTCGGCGCTGTTGCGCGACACCAGGATCACCTCGACCCGGGCGCGGCCGAGGTGGGCATTGAGGGCGAGGAGTTTCTGCACCAGCGGGAAGGCGTCGCCAGGCTCGAGGATTTCGTCTTCGTGTTCGATCTGATATTGCCGGTAGGCCTCGACGCCACTCGACAGATAGACCTTGTGGCTTTCACTCAGGTCGAACAACGCTCGCGACGAAATCGCCAGCACCAGCTTGTCATCTATGGTCTTTGGCATCCCCTTCCCCCTCTGATAGATCGACTCAGGTATTACGTCGATCGATGAAACTCAAGCTGCGATACATCGCCTCGATGCGCGGCATGTCACAGCCGACGGCCTTCGCCGCTGCCAGTGGCCGCGCATATATGGCCTCCAGTTCCAGCGGCCGCTTGTGCAGAAAGTCGTGGTACATGCTGGGCCAGTAGTCGGGCATTCGCTGCGTCACCTGCAAAAGCTGATCGGCATAGGTGGCGGGCACCTCGTGACCGCAGGCGTTTGCGCCCTGGATAACCTCGGCCATCAGCGACCGGATCAGCTCATGGCTGTCCGCATCGGCCATCAGTGGCGTAGTGCTCGCCCCGAGCAGCACGGACAGGCCGTTGTACGGGATATTCCAGACCAGTTTCTGCCAGCGCGCCTGGTGCAGGTTCGCCATGGCCTGGGCGTCGATGCCGGCCGCACGGAACAGCCCAACCCCCTCCTCGACAATGGCCGCACGCTCAGGCTGACCCGGCGCCGGCCCGCTGTGATAGCCGACATACACCGCCCCCAGCGCCTGATGGGTAATGACCCCCGGCCCCTGGCGATGCACGCAGATATAGCAGAGCCCGCCCAGCACATGCAGAGCGTCGGGCAGCAGTTCACGCAGGTCGTCTTCGACGTCCAGGCCATTTTGCAACAGCAACACCCTGGCATTCGGCGCGGCGGCCTGCACGATGGCCGGCGCGAGGTCGCGGTTACTGGTGGTTTTGGCGCCAACCAGCAACCAGTCGCAGGGTGGCATGTCTTCGGCCGCCGAATAGGCCTGCACCGGATTCAGCGCCAGCGCGCCATGTACCGCGCTGTGCAGCTGCAACCCGCGCTCAGCCACCGCGGCAAACTCACTGCGCAACAGAAAATGCACATCGAACCCGGCCTGCGCCAGCATCACCCCGTAGAACCCGCCAATGGCACCGGTCCCGATTATGCCGATTCTCGGCTTGGCAACTGCTCCCGTCATGGCAACTCCTCTGCTGTTCTACTGAGCGCCTGCCCCAAGGCCGTGTTCAGCTCGGTGCGGGTCAGGCGCGACTTTAGTGCCCCGAAGAATTCGCCGTCGCGTACGACAAACAGCGCCGGCAAGTGAAAGACCTGATAACGCTCGACCACCCCGCCATTGTTGCCAGCGTCGATCCAGCACAATCGATCGACATCCAGATCGAGCGCAGGCAGCTGCTCGCGGGCAAAACGGCAACTGGCGCAGCCGACACTGGTGAAAATCACCAGCGATACGCCGTTCATTGCCAGCAGCCGTTGGTCGGCGTCGAAATCGGTCAGTTCCAATTCGACCACTATACTGGGGGAAACAATGTCAGATGGCCGACACATGGAGTCCGTGCTCATGGGACGTTTTCTTCCTCATCCTGACGATATACCTGTCGAGTTGACGTTGCTCAAACCTGAGTGCATCTCCCGCCAACAGCTGCACACTATCAGCCTCGGGGGCATGGCTTGCAATTATCACCGCGCCTGGCGCCACGGTACGGCGCTGCAGGTACGCATGCCAAGCCTGAACCCGGACCTGTGTTTCCTGGGCTACGTAGCCTGGTGCCTGCGACGCAAGCGCGGCTACCTGGTCGGCATTGCCTTCGTCGACGAACAGACGCTTTTCAGTGCCCGCATGGGCGAGCAGGTGTGCCAGATCGAGCGCTACTGCCGTCAGCATGATGCCCACAACGATCTGCAGGATATCCAGGCCCTGGCCCTCGAGTGGGTCCAGCAACATGCCGACGAGTTCTCCCACGACACGGTTCGCAAGGCTTTTGCACAGGCTGTGCTGGATTAAACCGGGCCAGCCCATTGTCGAGCCACGGTGTAACGCGCTAAGGTTCCGTTCCCCGACGCGCTTAATTTGCTGTGCTCCGCCGCGCGGGTTCGCTGGCGGCCGGCACCCGTGACCTGACGAGTAAACGATGGCTGATTTACCGATCAACGACCTAAACGTCGCTTCCAACGAGACGCTGATCACTCCCGACCAGCTCAAGCGTGATATACCCCTGAGCGATGCCGCCCTGCGCACCGTCACCAAGGGTCGCGAAGTCATTCGCAATATTCTGGATGGCACCGACCATCGCCTGTTCGTGGTCATCGGGCCCTGCTCGATCCACGACATCAAGGCGGCCCACGAGTACGCCGAGCGCCTGAAGGTTCTTGCGGCGGAAGTGTCCGATACCCTGTATCTGGTCATGCGCGTGTATTTCGAGAAGCCACGCACCACCGTTGGCTGGAAAGGCTTGATCAACGACCCGTACCTCGACGACTCGTTCAAGATCCAGGATGGCCTGCATATCGGTCGCCAGCTGTTGCTGGACCTGGCCGAAATGGGCCTGCCGACCGCCACCGAGGCGCTCGACCCGATCTCCCCGCAATACCTGCAGGACCTGATCAGCTGGTCGGCCATCGGCGCGCGCACCACCGAATCCCAGACTCACCGGGAAATGGCCTCCGGCCTGTCCTCGGCCGTCGGCTTCAAGAACGGCACCGATGGCGGCCTGACCGTAGCCATCAACGCCCTGCAATCGGTTTCCAGCCCGCACCGTTTCCTGGGCATCAACCAGGAAGGTGGCGTGTCGATCGTCACCACCAAGGGCAATGCCTACGGTCACGTGGTATTGCGCGGCGGCAACGGCAAGCCTAACTACGATTCGGTCAGCGTCGCCCTCTGCGAGCAGGCACTGAACAAGGCGAAGATCAAGCCCAACATCATGGTCGATTGCAGCCACGCCAACTCCAACAAGGACCCGGCCCTGCAACCGCTGGTGATGGAGAACGTCGCCAACCAGATCCTCGAAGGCAACCAGTCGATCATCGGCCTGATGGTCGAAAGCCACCTGAACTGGGGCTGCCAGGCCATTCCGAAAGACCTCGCCGACCTGCAATACGGCGTGTCGATCACCGATGCCTGCATCGACTGGACGGCCACCGAGAACACCTTGCGCAGCATGCATGCCAAGCTCAAGGAAGTGCTGCCAAAACGCGAGCGCACCTGACCGACGCTTGTTGCAGACAAAAAAACGCCGGGCTGAGCCCGGCGTTTTTTTATGCATCCGATTCGTTGCAGGTCACTGGCTCAGCTTGGCAGCATGACGCTGGTGACGCTCCATGTAGCGCTCGACGTAGGAGCACGAGGGAATGACGGTATAGCCCATTTCCTCGGCGTACTGCAGCGCCTGTTCGGTCAGGGCCGCGGCGATGCCGCGACCGCGCAATGCGTTGGGCACAAACGTGCGATAGATATCCAGGGTCTGTTTCCCCAGATCCATATAGGTCAGGTAGGCACGATGACCGTCCACATTGGTCTCGAATTGATGACCAGCCTGGTCATGGTGGATGGACAACGCCTCGCTCATCACTACTCCTCGCGGGTCTGGATTTCTGACCCCTACCTTACCGATGTTTTTCCGGCGAAGGAACAACTACGCCACCCCGTGCCTGAATCGACACCGAGAAAAGCTACACCGATCTCGCGCAACCGAGCACGTACAAATAGTAGGCGCCATTGGCAGAAATGCTCAAGGTTCGCTCGTCATCATGCTGGTTGGCGGGTGCTGCTGTGGATAACGCAGGAACAGCTCGACCGAGGGTCTTGCAGCGGTCGGTAGCCTGAACATTGCCGGATGTTGAGACATAAGACGAGCGCCCCTCGTTAAAGTCACCTGTAACATGGAGAAAGATATGAGAGACGCCACGCAAATTCCGAACAAAAGTGTAGACGAATGCATCTAGATGGACTTTAGCCAAGACCGCAAAAAGAGCTTTGGGCATGGGGAACTTTTCCGTGGCGGCTCGCTCATCTCGGGCCTTCTAGCTGGATATTTTTTATACAACGCAGTTAAAAGTTGCTCGAAAAAGAATCAACGCCTACAATTTTTTTTGCTTCTTGCTTCACGTCAGTTTACTTACGACAAGTAATGGGTAGTATGTACGCCGGCTATTTCCTCACTCGGAGGAGACAGCCACTTACTAGAAAGTCCTTGAAGGGGAACACGATGAACAACGTTCTGAAATTCTCTGCTCTGGCTCTGGCCGCAGTTCTGGCTACCGGTTGCAGCAGCGCATCGAAAGAAACCGAAGCACGTCTGACCGCTACTGAAGACGCAGCAGCTCGCTCCCAGGCTCGTGCAGACGAAGCTTACCGTAAAGCTGATGAAGCTCTGGCTGCTGCTCAAAAAGCACAACAGACTGCTGACGAAGCTAACGAGCGTGCTCTGCGCATGCTGGAAAAAGCTAGCCGCAAGTAATAGTCCTTCGGGATTATTATCAAGCCGACCCATTTTTTGGGTCGGCTTTTTTATTGCCTGCTGTTTCCTGCAGCCAATAAAAAACCCGCCGACGCGGCCTGCGTCGGCGGGTTTGTTTCAGGCATTACTGCAGCGGATCGATCGGTGCACTCGTCACCATCGGCGCGGTCGTATTCGGCACGCCGATTTCCACCGGCAGGCCATCTTCGGCCGCGACAACATCACGTACCACATCCCAGTTCATGCGCAGGTTGTTGGTGATGTCTTCACGCTTGAGCATCGCGTTGATCACGGCAGTGTGCTTGTCGACCACCGACGGGTTGCCCTTGTCGTCCAGCGGTGTGTGCGCTTCCAGGTAAACCTTGCCGCCACTCACGCCGAACTTGTAGGAGTCGTTGATGATCCGCACGGACGTCCCGACCGGCACCATGCCCGCCATCTCCAGCACGTTGTTGTTGAACATGCGGAAGCAGCCGTGGCTGGTGCGCATGCCGATGCCGAACTTCTTGTTCGAACCGTGGATCAGGTAGCCTGGAGTCCCAAGGGTGAACTTGAACGGCCCCAGGGGGTTGTCCGGGCCGGCCGGCACCACATTTGGCAGCGGATCACCATCGGCGGCATGCTCGGCCTTGATCGACGCCGGAGGCGTCCAGGTCGGGTTCGGCGTCTTGGCGATGATGCTGGTGTGGGCAATCGGCGAGCCCCAGCCTTCACGACCGATCCCCAGCGGGAAGGTGTAGACCACGTTCTTGCCTTTCGGGAAGTAGTAGAGGCGGTACTCGGCCAGGTTGATGACAATGCCTTCACGCGGGCCCGGCGGCAGGATGAAGCGGGTCGGCAGCACGATTTCAGTGCCGGCGCCAGGCAGCCATGGATCGACGCCAGGGTTGGCCGCGACCATTTCCGAATAACCCAGGTCGTAGGTAGTGCCCAGGTCGGCGAAGGTGTCTTCGTACTTGGCCTGGATCACTTGCACCTGACCGACGATGTCTTCACCAGGCGGTGGCAGGGGTAGCTCCAATGCTGCGACGGGACCCGCTACACAGAGGGCGGCAAGTGTCAGGCAGCGGGTGACGGCGGGAAAGCGCGGCAACATCCGGAAAATCCTTTGCATGATCGACAGAGGGTATAAGAACGCGATTGTACACCGCCGGCCGTTATTTCGGGGAGGTCGCGGGTAGTGCAGGCGATGCAAGGCATTTCCTGGCGGCCTGTTGATTGTTGATGGAGCACATATCCATTACTGCGGTAACGGCCGTCTATGGCTTGCCTCTGACCTGTAGGAGCTGGCTTGTCAGGTCGCCGCATCGCAGCGATGGTCGTCAACGATGACGTGCGCTGTCTGAATGAATGCGGTGTCCAGACGTTTTTCGCGAGCAAGCTCGCTCCTACAGTTTGATCGGAGTACATCTACAGGAGATGGGTCGGCCATGAGGCCGCCTTCGCTGGCAAGCCAGCTCCTACAGTTTGAGCGGAGTACATCTACAGGAGATGGGTCGGCCATGAGGCCGCCTTCGCTGGCAAGCCGGCTCCTACAGTTTGAGCGGAGTACATCTACAGGAGATGGGTCGGCCATGAGGCCGCCTTCGCTGGCAAGCCAGCTCCTACAGTTTGAGCGGAGTACATCTGTGGGAGATGGGTCGGCCATGAGGCCGCCTTCGCTGGCAAGCCAGCTCCTACAGGGTTTTCACCCGCCAACGAAACCGCCGTCACCGCAGAAAGGATCAAAGCTCGAACCGCAACTCCGGCCAGATTGGCGACGTGCCGCGCTTCTGCGATTCAAGAATGGCCCGGCACAACGAGCACAGGCGCTGGTCCTGGAACACCCGGCGGTCGACGTTCGACCAGCGCGGCTGAGCCGGCAGCAGACTGCCGCACAGGGTCCGGTCCGCCGAGCCGCCCAGCTCCAGTTGTCGGGTCACCAGGTGTACCCGCACTTCCTGGCAGGCGAACAGATCCAACTGTTCGTCAGGCTCGATCAGTTGATAGGCATAAAGTGACCAGGCAGAACGCGGCATCGGGGGCTCCAAATCGGGGGCGCCACCTTAGCCGAAAGCCTGCTCCTAGAAAAGTGTCATAACAGCGGTTTTAGCGTAGGCCAGACATTTTCCAGCAACTTGTCCTGGGCCCCGGCTGCCGGGTGTATGCCATCGGCCTGCATCAGGTCCGGATGGCCGCCCACGCCGTCGAGGAAAAACGGTACCAGCGGGATTTTTTTCTCATCGGCCAGGTTGCTGTAAACCTCAGTGAAGGCCTTGGTGTAGCGAGCGCCGTAATTGGGCGGCAATTGCATGCCGAGCAGCAGCACCTTGGCGCCCGCCTGCTGGGACTGCTGAATCATCGACGCAAGATTTTGTTGCAATTGCGATGGCAGCAGTCCGCGCAGGCCGTCATTGCCCCCCAACTCCAGGATCACCAGATCCGGCTTATGCTCTGCAAGCAGCGCCGGCAGGCGTGCCTGGCCTCCGGCGCTGGTGTCGCCGCTGATGGACGCATTGACCACCTTATCGTCGAAACCTTCGCGCTTGAGCCGCTGCTCGAGCAACGACACCCACCCCAAGCGGGTATCCAGCCCGAAACCGGCGCTGATACTATCGCCAACGATCAGGACTGTACCCGCCGCTGCGTTCTGGGCCATGCACATCAAGGCCAGGCCAGCACTCAAAAACCACACACGCATCGGATTCTCCATGGGCGCAAGCATTCTCACCGCGAAGAACCTCAGCAAAGTGGTCCCTAGCGCGGAAGGTGAACTGACTATCCTGCACGAACTCAGCCTGGAACTGAACAAGGGCGACAGCCTGGCCATCGTCGGCGCCTCCGGTTCCGGCAAATCCACCCTCCTCGGCCTGCTCGCCGGCCTCGACTTGCCAAGCAGCGGCGAAGTCACCCTCGCCGGCCAGGGCCTGAGCAACCTCGACGAAGACCAGCGCGCACGCATCCGTGCCGAGCATGTGGGCTTCGTCTTCCAGTCGTTCCAGCTGCTCGACAGTCTCAACGCCCTGGAAAACGTCATGCTGCCGCTGGAGCTCGATGGCCGCCAGGATGCCCGCGGCCGCGCCACCGAGCTGTTGCAGCGGGTCGGCTTGGGGCAACGCCTGACCCACTCGCCACGCCAGCTCTCCGGTGGTGAACAGCAGCGCGTGGCGATTGCCCGGGCGTTTGCCGCCGAACCCGATGTGCTGTTCGCCGACGAGCCCACCGGCAACCTCGACAGCCACACCGGCGAGCGCATCAGCGACCTGCTGTTCGAACTCAACCAGGAGCGCGGCACGACCCTGGTGCTGGTGACCCACGATGAACGCCTGGCACACCGCTGCCGGCGCCTGATCCGTCTTGAAGCCGGCCTGCTGGTCGCCCCCCTGGAGCCTTGATGGCACGTCTGCCGCTGTTGCGCCTGTTCAGTCTCGCCGTCCGCCAGTTGCTGCGCGATGCCCGCGCCGGTGAATTGCGCGTGTTGTTCTTCGCCCTGGTCGTGGCCGTGGCGGCAAGTACCGCCATCGGTTACTTCGGCGCCCGCCTCAATGGCGCGATGATGCTGCGCGCCACCGAGTTTCTCGGCGCCGACCTGCTGCTCGAAGGCAGTTCGCCAGCACGCCCCGAACAGATCAGGAGCGGCACCGAGCTGGGCCTGCAGCATGCGCAAGTGGTGGAGTTCTCCAGCGTCATCGCCACCGACAACGGCATCCAGCTCTCCAGTATCAAAGCCGCCGACGACGTCTACCCACTGCGCGGCGAACTGAAAAGCGCCCCTGAGCCTTTCGCCCCGGAAGAACCCGGCGGCGGGCCGAAACCCGGTGAAGCCTGGGTCGAGGCGCGATTGCTGACGGCGCTGGACCTGAAGATCGGCGACAGCATCGACGTCGGCATGAAAACCCTGAAGCTGGCACGAGTGCTGACCTACGAGCCCGATCGCGCCGGCAATTTCTACAGCCTGACGCCGCGGGTGTTGATCAACCTCGGTGACCTGCAGGCGACTGGCGTGGTGCAACCCGGCAGTCGGGTCAGCTACCGCGAACTCTGGCGCGGCGATGCAGCGGCGCTGGAAACCTATCGTCAACTGATCAAGCCCGGCCTGGCGGCCAACCAGCGGATCCAGGATGCCCGCGATGGCAACCGGCAGATTGGCGGCGCCCTGGGCAAGGCCGAGCGCTACCTGAACATGGCCAGCCTGGTGGCGGTGCTGCTGGCCGGGGTGGCCGTGGCGTTGTCGGCGACTCGCTTCGCCACTCGCCGCTTCGATGCCAGCGCGCTGTTGCGTTGCCTTGGCCTGTCCCGTCGGGAAACCATGGTGTTGTTCAGCTTGCAACTGACCGTGCTCGGCCTGCTCGCCAGCCTCAGTGGCGCCGTCATCGGCTGGCTGGCGCAGCTGGGACTGTTTGCCCTGCTGCATGACTTGCTGCCGACCGACGTGCCACCGGGCGGCCTGTTCCCCGCCATCGCCGGGATTGGTACCGGACTGGTGGCCCTGGCCGGTTTTGCCCTGCCGCCGCTGGCGGCATTGGGTCGGGTTCCGCCCTTGCGTGTATTGCGCCGGGACCTGCTGCCGATTCCCTCCAGCACCTGGATGGTCTACGGCGCTGCATTGGGCGCTCTCGGGCTGATCATGTGGCGCCTGAGCCTGGACCTGGTACTGACCTTCGCCCTGCTCGGCGGCGGCGTGGTCGCGGCACTGGTACTGGGCGGCCTGCTGTTGCTGCTGTTGAAAAGCCTGCGCCGCCTGCTGGCCCGCGCCTCCCTGCCGTGGCGCCTGGGGCTGGGCCAGTTGCTGCGCCACCCATTGGCAGCCGCTGGGCAGGCCCTGGCATTCGGCCTGATCCTGCTGTCGATGGCGTTGATCGCCCTGCTGCGCGGCGAATTGCTGGACACCTGGCAGAACCAGCTACCGAAGAACGCACCGAACTATTTTGCCCTGAACATCCTGCCGGCGGACAAGCAAGCGTTCACCGATCGCCTGATCGCGTTGTCGGCGAAATCGGCGCCACTGTATCCGGTAGTCCCGGGGCGGCTGATCAGCATCAACGGCGAACCGGTGCAGCAAATCGTCACCAAGGAATCGGCCGGTGACCGGGCCATCCAGCGTGACCTGAGCCTGACCTGGGCGGCCGACCTGCCTGAGGGCAACACGATCACCGCCGGCAACTGGTGGCCGCAGCAGCCGCCGGATGAAATCCCCGGCGTGTCGGTGGAGGGCAAGGTCGCCGAAAGCCTGAAGCTCAAGCTCGGCGATCATCTGGTCTTTACCGTGGGCGGGGCCAATCGCGAGGCCAAAGTCACCAGCCTGCGGGAGATCAACTGGGACAACTTCCAGCCGAACTTCTTCATGATCTTCCAGCCCGGCACCTTGAAGGATCTGCCGGCCACCTACTTGACCAGCTTCTATCTGGCGGCGGGGCATGACCAGCAGATCGTCGACCTGTCGCGCAGTTTTCCGGCGGTGACGATCCTGCAGGTCGAGGCGTTGCTGGCGCAACTGCGCAGCATCCTCGCCCAGGTCACCCTGGCGGTGGAGTACGTGTTGTTGTTCGTGCTGGCGGCGGGCATGGCGGTGCTGTTCTCAGGTTTGCAGGCGACGCTGGATGAACGCATCCGCCAGGGCGCGCTGCTGCGAGCGCTGGGGGCCGAACGGCAACTGCTGGTGAAGGCGCGACGTATCGAGTTCGGCTTGCTGGGTGCGGTCAGCGGCTTGCTGGCGGCGCTGGGCTCGGAAGTCGTCAGCCTGGTGCTCTACCGCTACGCCTTTGATCTGCCCTGGCATCCGCATCCGTGGCTGCTGGTGCTGCCGTTGATCGGCGCTGTGCTGATCGGTGGCGCCGGCGTGTTCGGCACCCGGCGCGCCTTGAACGCCAGCCCCCTGACAGTCCTGCGCGAGGGTTGATAGACTCAGGCGCTCCTGATTCGAAGAAAAGTTGCCATGAGCCGTTATCGCCCTCCCCGTTCCGCCGGCACCGCGCTGATCACCCCCGAAGGTGAAGCGCGGATGCGCGCCGAGTTTCATGAACTGTGGCACGTCCGCCGCCCCCAGGTGACGCAAGCGGTCAGCGAAGCGGCAGCCCAGGGCGATCGCTCGGAAAACGCCGAGTACACCTACGGCAAAAAGATGTTGCGCGAGATCGACAGCCGCGTGCGCTTCCTGACCAAACGCCTGGAAGCCCTCAAGGTCGTCAGTGAAAAACCCAGCGACCCGAACAAGGTGTATTTCGGCGCCTGGGTCACGATCGAGGACGAGGACGGCAAGGAGTCGCGCTATCGCATCGTCGGGCCGGATGAGCTGGATTTGAAACAGGGCCTGATCAGCATTGACTCGCCATTGGCCCGCGCGCTGATCGGCAAGGCACTGGACGCCGAAGTACGGGTCCAGACACCGACGGGTGAGCAGTGTGTGTATATCGTGGCGATCGACTATCCGTGAGCCGCAGCGCCATGAGCCGCAGCGCCATGAGCCTCAGCGACGGGTAATCAGCGACGGGTAATCAGCCCTTGCCGGGCGACGCGGGTCAGTTGCCGGATCATTTCAGGGGCGTCTTCGACGCTGGGCGACTGAATCACCGCCAGGTCGAAACTGTCCGTGGCAAAGCGCGCCAGGGATTCACCGTCTTCGACAAACTGGATCAGGAAGGCGGCGGGCCCACCGGTACGCCGTGGCCAACCATCGAGGTAACGCAGGAGCGTCGGCTGATGTTTGCCGCCAAGCAGGATTTTTGGATTGCGCTGGGTGAGATGTGCCGTGATCGGCGCAGGACGTACAACGGGGTTTAGTGCATTCATCGTGTCGTGTCTCTGCCTCAAAAAGTCTGCATGGCAGGTGAGAGGCAACACCGAACCAGCGCTTTAGCGGTATTTCGAAGCCTGCTTCAAGCTTCTGTCGGCAACTGAGTGAAGTCACCTGGCGCCCCGCAAGTAGCTGTTTAAATCGGCGCATGGGCAGCATCCTAGAGAAGCTGACCGGACAGTGTCAAGAATGACGCCCAACAAAAAAGGCTCGTCCAATCCAGCGACGAGCCTTGTTCTAAACCAGCCTTGCCCCTGACAGGGCCTGCATCAGAGGCGATCGCGAGCGATCCCGCTGCGAATGCGCAGGATATCGGCGAGCACCGCCAGGGCGATTTCCGCCGGGGTCTTGCTGCCCAGGTTCAGCCCGATGGGCGCATGGATCCGCGCCAGTTCCGCCTCCTCCAGCCCACCAATGCGCCGCAGCCGTTCGAAACGCTTTTGCGAAGTCTGCAGGGAGCCCATCACGCCGATGTAGAACGCGTCGGTGCGCACCGCTTCCATCATCGCCAAGTCATCGATGCGCGGATCGTGGGTCAGCGCCACCACCGCCGTGTCGCTGTGGCAGCCGCCGTCGGCGATGAACACCGACGGCAGTTGACGACGAATTTCCACGTTGTCCAGCACCACGCCTTCCAGCACTTCGTCCCGCGGATCGCACAGAATCACCTCGAAACCCAGGCCCACGGCAAACTCCGCGCAGGCCTGCGCGACACTGGAGTAGCCGGCCAGCAGCAGGCGCTGCGCCGCGCCGACGCGCAGCCTGACGCGATCGATCTCGCGTTCGACGCGCACACCCTGCTCGCGATCATCCAACAGACTGCGCGCGCCGCTGGCCAGGTCGACTTCACGGATCAGCCGACGCCGGCCCAACAGCGCCGACTCCAGCTCCCGCAGATGCGCCTGCACCTCACAGACCGGCTCAAGCTTCTCCACCAGCACATCGAGCACACCGCCGCAGGGCAGGCTGACCCGCGAGCGCGGGTCATCGCCTTCGCCGTAGCGCACGACGCTGACCGCTTGCTCGAATGCACCTTCGCCGACGCGCGCGAGGAAGTCTTCCTCGACACAGCCGCCGGACAACGATCCGATCCACTGCCCGCCGGCATTCACCGCCAGCAACGAACCCGGCGCCCGGGGCGCCGAGCCGTAGGTGGCAAGCACAGTGCACAGCCAGACACGCTGCCCGCCTATCGACCACGCCAGCGCCCGCCGCACCACCTGCAGATCCAGATGCTGCATGTCAGTGCGCCTTGTGCTCGAGCGGCGGCGCGTCGGCCCGCAGCTTCTGCACATCGCCCAAGGCCAGGTCACCCGGTTGACCGCCCCAGCCCTGGCGCAGGTAATTCAACAGATCGGTCAGCTGCTCATCACTCAGCTTCTGCGCGAAACCCGGCATCGGCTGCATGTGTTCGAAGCCGGAGAATTTCTGCTCGCCAATGCCATCGTCGATCACCCGCACCAGGTTGCGCGGGTCTTCCAGGCGCAAGGTGGTATTGCCACGCATGGCCACGGCGATGTGCGGCTTGCCCTCGCCACCTGGCGCGTGGCAACCGGCACAGACGTTCAGGTAGTCCTGACGGCCGCGCTGGGCACTGGCGCTGAGCTGGTCCAGCGGCACGTCGGTCAGGACTTTCGCCGCCGGTGGTTGATCACCGAGCAGGAAGGTCGCCATCGCCGCCAGGTCCGGGTCGCTGAGGCCCTGGGTGCTGTTGTGGAACACCGGGAACATCTCGTTGAACATGGTGCCCTGGGCGCTCATGCCGTGCTTGAGGAACGAGCTCAGGTCCTGGTGATTCCAGCCGCGCGCGGCCAGGTCCGTGGCCAGCAGGCTTGGCGCCAGATAGCCGTTGAGAATGCCGCCGGTCATGCGTTTGTCCTGCTGCATCGCGCCGGGCAAGCCACGTGGGGTGTGGCATTCGCCGCAGTGACCGAGCACGTCGACCATGTACTGGCCGCGCTTCCAGGCTTCGCTCTTGCCTTCGGCCGGTTCCAGCTTGACGTCCTTGCCGTACATCATGTTCCAGCCCATCAGGCCCAGGCGCACGTTGAACGGAAAGCTCAGGCTGGTGACCGGCGCGACACGTTCGATCGGCGCGACGGTTTTCAGGTAGGCGTGAATCGCGTCGGAATCTTCACGCGGCATCAGGTGATACGAGGTGTACGGCATCGCCGGGTACAGGTTGGCGCCATCACGACGCTTGCCTTCGGTGAGCGCAGCGAAGAATTCGTCATCGTTGTACAGGCCGATGCCGTGCTCTTTGCTCGGGGTGATGTTGGTGCCGTAGATCGTGCCGAACGGCGAAACGATCGGCAAGCCACCTGCGTACGGCGCGCCACCCGGCGCGGTGTGGCAGGCCATGCAGTCGGCGGCGCGGGCCAGGTAAGCCCCACGAGCCACCTGATCGTCCGCCTGCGCCAGCAACACAGGCGCAGCCAGGCCGACCGCCAGCGTCAGGCGGGTCATTAGATGCTTCATGCTCAACCCTCCTTGACCAGGCCGAGATCGGTCAGCACGTTGCGCGTGGCGCTGTAGTAGCGCACGTACCCGGTGCAACGGCAGATGTGATGACCGAGGCTGTCCTCGATGACTTTTTCCAGCTGGCTCTTGACGATCGGCTGGCGCTGCAGCTTTTCCACCAGCACCGTCGCGGCATTGACGAAGCCCGGTGCGCAATAGCTGCACTGGAAGGCGAATTCGTCGACGAAGCGCTGCTGGATCGGGTTCAGCTCGGTGACCTTGCCCTGCTCGTCACGGCTCGCATGGCCTTCGATGGTGCGCACTTTCTTGCCTTCGAAATAGTGCGCGCCGGTGATGCAGGTGCGCACTTCCTCGCTGGTGCCGTCGGGGTTGTCGACGATCACCACGCAGGCATGGCAGATACCCTGGCCGCAGCCCAGGCGCGAGCCGGTGAGGTTCTTGTATTCGTGCAGGTAGTCGATCATCGGCAGGTCATCAGGGATGTCCACCGGGCCGACGGTTTGACCGTTGAGGGTCAGTTGAAGCGGACGGTTAGCCATTGAGGGCCTCCTTGATGCGTGCAGAAGTGATAGGCAGGTCGCGAACGCGCTTGCCAATGGCGTGGGCCACGGCGTTGCCGATGGCGCCGACCACCGGGATCATCACCACCTCGGCAATGCCCTTGGACGGGTCGCTTGGCGACAATGGCGGGAGGATTTCCGCGGTCTGTTTCCACACCGCCACGTGCCGCGCCATCGGCAGGCGGTAACGGTTGAAGTTCCAGTCACCCTCCCCCGGCCCGCCTTCGTACAGCGGCATTTCTTCCATCAAGGCATGCCCGATGCCCATGGCGATGCCACCTTCGAGCTGGCCCTTGACCAGTTCCGGCACCAGCACCCGGCCGCACTCGACCCATGAGTGGTGATTGAGCACCGACACTTCGTTGGAACCCTTGTTGACCTTCACTTCCACCAGCGTCGCCACCGGGCTGTAGTAAGTCACCGCCGCGTTGTTCAACTGGGTCGCCGGGTAGGCGATGCTCTGCCGGTCCAGCAAATGGAAACCGGCACTGCTCATCTGCGCTTTCTTCGCCTTCGGCGCACCGTCACCGTACTTGACCGCCAAGCCATCGAGCGGCAGACGCTCACGCACGCCATCGATGCTGTACTCAGCCTCGGCCCAGCTCCAGCGGTTGAAGCCGTGCACCGTGGCACCGGTGACCAGGCCGCGCTCGTGGGCACGTTTGGCCAGCACGTCGAACGGCAGCGGTTCCATGCCGTTGGCGGTGAGTTTGCCATCGACCCAATGGGCGTCTTCGCGGCGCACCACGTAAGGGTTGGCCTGGCCGCCGTACGGGCCTTGTCGCCAGATCTCCAGCGCCGCCGGCCACAAACCGTGGTTGAACAGCACGCGCGCCGCTTCACGGGTGGCATGGCTGAAGTAGTAGGCGGAGTTGGTCGCCGACGAGGCCGACGCGACCTTGCCGACCCAGCGCGGGTTACGCAGGAAGTTATCCTGCTCGGCCTGGCTCATGATGTACGGGTTGCCGCCGCTGATCAGTTGCAGCTCTTTCCATTCGGTTTCGCCGGTCTTCACTTCGTGCGCCGGGTTGCCGAGGAAATCGGCCACCACCATCGCCTGGGAGGTGGACATGCCGGTACCGATTTCGATACCGATGTGGCGCAGGGTGATGCGACCGTCAACGGTGTATTCGATGCTGGCCATCGGCGCTTCGGAACCGGTGCCGAAGTCTTTCTGGCAAATGGCGAAACCGACGCCATACCAGTTATCCGGGTCGGCGGCTTCGCGCTGTTGCTTGATCGCGTTGCGGTTTTTCCAGACTTCGTTGACAGCGGCCTTGTCGAGAATTTCGTGCAGGCGCAAGGCACCGGCCGGCACCGCACCCTGGGTGTTCTTCATGCCCGAACGCAGGGCGTTCTTGCGGCGCAATTCGATGGCATCGACACCCAGGCGATCGGCGATTTCGTCGACCATCATCTCGGTCGACGCCATGCTCTGCAGGGTACCGTAGCCACGCATCGACCCGGCCTCTACCGCGCGCGAGTGATAGGCAGTGACCTGCAGGTCGTTCTGCGGCATGTAGTAGATCGACTGCGCCGCCGTGGCGCCGACTGCTGCCACGGACGGGCTGTAGTTGACCCGGCCGCCGCCGTCGACGCTCATTTCGGCGCGGAAGATCTTGAAGCTGTGATCGGTCTTGTCCACGGCCAGTTGGTAGCGGATGTCGAACGGGTGACGCTTGATGCCACTCTGGAACTGCTCGTAGCGGTCGTTGGCCAGGCGCACCGGCACACCCGCGCCGTACAACGCTGCCAAGGCTGCGTAGTAGACGAAGATGTTATGGTCTTTCGAGCCGTAGCCGACGGTATAGCCAGGGTGCATGTTCAGGTTGGCCAGGCCGAAACGCGACGGCGCGATCATCTTCGCGGTCTCGGTCGCGGTCTCCAGCGGGCATTGGGTTGCCACGACAAAGTGCAGGGTCCTGGTCGCCGGGTCGTACCAGCCGTTGCCGTTGTCCGGCTCCATGGCGGCCGGCTCGATCGACGGGGTCTTGTAGCGTTCGTCGAACACCAGCCAGTTGTCCGGCGGCGTATCGATCTGCTGCTTCATGCGGTCGGCGTAGAACAGGCCGCGCTCGGTCAGGTTGCCGTGCAGGTTCGGCTGGGAATTCCACACCGGGCGACGGTTCTTCAGCATCGGGAACAGGATCGAGTCCTTGAGGCTGGCGAATTCGTCTTCGTCGGCCGAGGTCGGGCCACCCACGCGCACGTAGCGGAAGCTGCCGTAGGGATCGCCTTCGTAATATGGCACCTGGGCGCCGTAACGAATTGCTTTGTCATTGAACTTGAGCTGGGCCTTGGCCTGGCGGAAACGTTCGAAATCGTTCCAGATCAGGATCGCCACCGGGTGACCGATGAACATCGGCACCTTGCCTTCAGGCAGCAATGGATCCGGCGCGTGCTCTTCCGGGAAGACGATGCCGTCCTTGACCAGGTCGTCGGCGGTGACGATGCGGTCAGGCTGCAGGTCGGCGCCGAGCCACGACAGGTCATAACCTGCGTAGATGCGGTCGGCCTTGATGGTTTTCAGCAGCATGGCGTGGCCTTGCTGTTGCGGCCAGCCCGGCATGTCCTTGGCACGGATGTCGCGGGCAAAGACCTTGCTGCCGCAGACCTTGGACAAGGCATCGTTACGGGCGCGCGCCTGGCCGTTGTTGCCGAGCCACTGCTCGGACGGCACGGTCACGCTGTTTTCCATCAAGGCGGCCAGCGCCTGACTGCCGAGCGGTGCAAGCGTCACGCTCACACCCGCCACCAGCCCGCCCTGGAGGAACGAGCGCCGGGATATTTCACGGTTGGACATGGATCATCCTATGGGCGGTCATGGGGGCCGCCCTTCTGGTTATGTTCTGGAAATCTCGAGTCTTGCAGAAGCCCTTCTTGACGATGCAAAGGGCTGTGATGACAGTGCAAAGCTGACCGAAAGGTTAACTTTAAAGGTTTATGCGCTGGCGGAAAACAAAAAACTGACCAAGGAATCAAAAAACCGCGGCTTTTCGACGCAGCAGATCGATGAACAGGCCCAGCTCCCGACTGATGTGTTCGCCCTTGCGCAACAACAACCCGAACGGCGCCAATTGCACATCCAGCTCAACCGGCAACGCCACCACCAAGCCCATTCTAAGGTAGTCGCGCAATGCGGTTTCCGACAGGACCATGATCGCGTCGGTCAGTTGAATCAGCTGCTGCATGGAGTACACCGAACTGCATTCGATGATGTCCGCCGGCAGTGGCAAGGCCAGGCGCTGCAAGGCCTGGTCCAGGCCGATGCGCGCCGGGCTGGTTTCCGGTTGCAGGATCCACGGCCAGCCGTTGACCAGTTCGGCCATCTCCAGTGTCTCGCGCCGGGCCAGCGGGTGGCCGGCATGCACCACCACCAGCAGGCGCTCGTTTCCCAGTTGTTCGAATGCATAGTGCTCGCTGTCGGTGGCGGCATTGCGCCGGGCGATGGCCAGGTCGATGCGGCCCTGTTCCAGCAACTGGATCACCTGGTCGCTGGTGTCGCCCATGATGCGAATCCGCAGCTGCGGGTTGAGCGCCTTGATCTCGGCAATCGAATCCATCACCAGGTCCGGCGCCGCGCCCATGATGGTGCCGATCGACAGATAGCCGTAACCGCCCTGTTGCCGCGCGATCAGGTCCTCGGCGCAACGGTCGAGGCCACTGATGGCCGACTCGGCAAAGCGAATCAATTCCTGACCCAGCGCCGTCGGTCGCATGCCCCGGGGTAAACGCTCGAACAGGTCGCAACCAAACATGTCTTCAATTTCATGGAGCATGCGGGTGGCGGCCGGTTGCGACATGTTCAGGCTTTGCGAAGCGCGGTGCAGGTTCTGGCTGGAATTGAGCGTCACCAGCATGTGCAGGTGCTTGTAGCGCAGGCGGTTGAGCAGGCTGCGGGAGATGATGGGCGTGGTCATGACAGGCCTTGTTATCGATACCCTTAGGGTATCAGTTGTTAGCTAGATTCGATTTGTAACGCATCGATCAGCGGCCGTACAGTCTTCCCCATAAGAACAAATGCCCTACCAAAGGAAAACCGCGATGAAGACTCTACCCGCGCCTCTGCTCGCCAAGATTTCCTGGCGGCTGCTCCCGTTTCTCCTGCTGATGTACATCATGGCCTTCCTCGACCGCGCCAACGTCGGGTTCGCCAAGCAAGCCTTCCAGGCCGATACCAATATCAGTGACGCCGCCTTCGCCTTCGGCGCCGGGGTGTTCTTCGTCGGTTATGCCCTGCTCGAAGTGCCGAGCAACCTGATCCTGCACCGCGTCGGCGCCCGTTTGTGGATGTGCCGGATCATGGTCACCTGGGGCCTGGTCTCCGCGGCCATGGTCTTCGCCCACACCGAAACCAGCTTCTACATCCTGCGCTTCCTGCTGGGCGTGGCCGAAGCCGGATTTTTTCCCGGCGTGATCCTCTACCTCACCTACTGGTTCCCCAGCGCCGTGCGCGGCAAGGCCATGGGTTTCTTCTACTTCGGCGCGCCGCTGGCGTTCATCTTCGGCAGCCCGTTGTCCGGCCTGCTGCTGGAGCTGGACGGCTTTGTCGGCTTCCACGGCTGGCAGTGGCTGTTCGCCGTTGAAGGCTTGATGGCCACGGCGGTAGGCATCTGGGCGTACTTTTACCTGGACAACCGCCCGGCGGACGCCAAGTGGCTGACGGTCGAAGAACGCCAGCAGGTGCAGAACCTGCTCGATCAGGAAGACAGCCACAAACAGAATCACGGTCGCAGCCTGCTCAACGTGATCTGCCAGCCGTCGGTGCTGTACCTGTGCCTGATCTACCTCTTGATCCAGGCCAGCGTCTACGGCGTGGTGTTCTACCTGCCGACCCAGGTCGGCGGATTGCTGGGCACCAAGGTCGGGCTGATGGTCGGGCTGGTCACGGCGATCCCATGGATTTGCGCGCTGGTGGCGGCTTACCTGATTCCCGGCTACAGCGACCGCACCGGCGAACGCCGCCGCACCGCCAGCCTGACCCTGCTGATGGCCGCCGCCGGTATCGCCTGCTCGGTGACCTTCAGCAGTCCGTTCCTGGGCATCGTCGCCCTGTGCTTCGCCGCGTCCGGTTTCATCGCCGTGCAACCGGTGTTCTGGACCTTCCCTTCCAGCTACCTCGCCGGCAGCGCCGCGGCGGCCGGCATCGCCCTGATCAACTCGTTCGGTGCCCTCGGCGGCTTCATCGCCCCGGTGCTGAAGAACTGGGCCGAAGGCGCCTTCCATTCTCCGGCAGCCGGCCTGTACCTGCTGTCCGCCACCACCGTCATCGCCGCGTTGCTGGTCCTGGGCGTGCGTTCGCCCGGGCATGAAGCTTCGAACAAACCGGCCACCGTTTAAACCTGACCGCCGTTAAAAAAAGGAATCACACCATGGGCATTCCAACCATCAAGCACGTCCGCGCTTTCACTCTGCGAGGCGGCGGCGCGGATTACCACGATCAGGCCGATGGCCACTGGATCGACGATCACATTGCCACGCCGATGAGCAAATACCCGGAGTACCGCCAGAGCCGCCGCACCTTCGGCATCAACGTGCTCGGCACCCTGGTGGTGGAGATCGAAGCCAGCGACGGCACGGTCGGTTTTGCGGTGACCACGGGCGGCGAGCCGGCCGCCTACATCGTCGAGAAACACCTGGCGCGCTTCCTCGAAGGCGCGAAAGTCACCGACATCGAAAAGATCTGGGACCAGATGTACCAATCGACCCTGTATTACGGGCGCAAAGGCATCGTGATCAACACGATTTCCGGGGTCGACCTGGCGCTGTGGGACTTGCTCGGCAAGATCCGCCAGGAGCCGGTGCACCAGTTGCTCGGCGGCGCGGTACGCGATGAATTGCAGTTCTACGCCACCGGCGCCCGCCCGGACCTTGCGCAGAAAATGGGTTTTATCGGCGGCAAGATGCCGCTGCACCATGGCCCGGCCGAAGGCGAGGAAGGCCTGCGCAAGAACCTCGAAGAACTGGCGACCATGCGCGAACGGGTCGGGCCGGACTTCTGGCTGATGCTCGATTGCTGGATGAGCCTGGACCTCAACTACGCCACCAGACTGGCGGTCGGCGCCCACGAACATGGCTTGAAGTGGATCGAAGAAGCCCTGCCGCCGGACGATTACTGGGGCTACGCGGCCCTGCGCAACAACGTGCCCAAAGGCATGCTGGTGACCACCGGCGAACATGAAGCCACCCGTTGGGGCTTCCGCATGCTGCTGGAGATGGGCTGCTGCGACATCATCCAGCCGGATGTCGGCTGGTGCGGCGGCCTCACCGAACTGGTGAAGATCTCGGCCCTGGCCGACGCCCACAACGCCCTGGTCATTCCCCACGGCTCGTCGGTGTACAGCTATCACTTCGTGGCCACCCGGCATAACAGCCCGTTCGCCGAATTCCTGATGATGGCGCCCAAAGCCGACGAAGTGGTGCCGATGTTCCATCCGCAATTGCTCGGCGAACCGGTACCGGTGAACGGTCGCATGCGCCTGTCGGCACTCGACCAGCCGGGATTCGGCGTGACCCTCAACCCGGAATGCCAACTGCATCGGCCGTATAGCCGCTGAGCCAGGAGTTCGTGATGAACATGCCGCACAACGCTTTCAAGGCCGCCCTGAACAAACCTGCGCCGCAATATGGCATCTGGGCCGGGTTCGCCACCGGCTACGGCGCCGAGATCGTCGCCACCACCGGTT
Organism: Pseudomonas sp. PLMAX; assembly: GCF_046042685.1. NCBI lineage: Bacteria > Pseudomonadati > Pseudomonadota > Gammaproteobacteria > Pseudomonadales > Pseudomonadaceae > Pseudomonas > Pseudomonas sp. PLMAX. Next base: position 5,159,336 of record NZ_CP064949.1, read on the forward strand.
ATGACTGGATGCTGATCGACGGTGAACACGCACCCAATACCGTGCCCGGCGTACTCGCCCAATTGCAGGCCGTGGCGCCCTACCCCACGGCACCCATCGTGCGCGCCGTGAATGGCGACGCCAACCTGATCAAGCAGTTGCTGGATATCGGTGCGCAGACGCTGATGATCCCGATGGTCGAAACCGCCGAACAGGCCCAGGCCCTGGTCCGCGCCATGCGGTACCCACCCCACGGCATCCGTGGCGTCGGCGGCGGCCTGACCCGCGCCACGCGCTGGGACGGAGTACCCGACTATCTGAACACCGCCCATGAACAGCTGTGCCTGATCGTGCAGGTGGAATCGCGGCTCGGCGTGGAAAACGTCGCAGCCATTGCCGCCGTCGAAGGCGTCGACGCGGTGTTCATCGGCCCGGCGGATCTGTCCATTGGTCTGGGCCATGCCGGCAATCCCGGTCACCCGGAAGTTCAGGAACGCATTCAACACGCGGTCAACGCGACGCTGGCGGCCGGCAAGGCCTGCGGCATCCTCGCACCCAATGAAGAAGACGCGCGGCGCTATCAGGGCTGGGGCTGCCAGTTCATCGCCGTGGCCATCGACATCAGCCTGCTGCGCCAGAGCGCGATGGCCACCCTTGCCCGCTACCGCACACCGGCCACCGAACACGCGCCGTCGCGTACCTACTGATCAGCCAAGGAGTCGTTCCATGTCATCCGTGCCTGTTTACGAAAACTTCATCAACGGCCAGTTCGTGGCCAGCGCTGCCCACATTGACGTGATCAACCCGGCCACCGGTGCCTTGTTGTCGAAGGTGCCGGCGTCGAATGCCGAAGACGTCGATCGCGCCCTCGCTGCGGCGCGCTCCGCGCAAAAGGACTGGGCGCGCAAGCCGGCGAATGAGCGCGCCGGTTACCTACGGCGCATCGCCGCCAAACTGCGGGAAAACGTTGCGCACCTGGCGCGCACCATCACCCTGGAACAAGGCAAGATCAGCGGCCTGGCCGAAGTCGAAGTCAACTTCACCGCCGACTACCTCGACTACATGGCCGAGTGGGCACGGCGCATCGAAGGTGAAATCATCACCAGCGACCGCCAGAACGAAAACATCTTCCTGTTCCGCAAACCCCTGGGGGTGGTGGCGGGGATCCTGCCGTGGAATTTCCCGTTCTTCCTGATCGCCCGCAAGATGGCCCCCGCCCTGCTGACCGGCAACACCATCGTCATCAAACCGAGTGAAGAAACGCCGAACAACTGCTTCGAGTTCGCCCGACTGGTGGCAGAAACCGACCTGCCGCCCGGTGTGTTCAACGTGGTTTGCGGTGACGGCCAGGTTGGCGCGGCGCTCAGCGGGCACAAAGGCGTGGACATGATCAGTTTCACCGGCAGCGTCGCCACCGGTTCTCGGATCATGGCCGCCGCCGCACCGAACATCACCAAGCTCAATCTGGAACTGGGTGGCAAGGCCCCGGCCATCGTGCTGGCGGATGCCGACCTGGACCTGGCGGTGAAGGCCATTCGCGATTCGCGGATCATCAACAGCGGCCAGGTGTGCAATTGCGCCGAGCGGGTGTATGTCGAACGCAAGGTGGCGGATCAATTCATCGAGCGTATCGCCGCCGCCATGAGCGCGACCCGCTATGGCGACCCGATTGCGCAACCCGATGTGGAGATGGGCCCTCTGATCAATCGCCAGGGCCTGGACAGCGTCAACCGTAAAGTCCGTACAGCACTGAGCCAGGGCGCCAGCCTGATCAGCGGCGGACAGGTTGCCGACCTGCCGAACGGCTTTCACTTCCAGCCCACGATCCTGGCGGGCTGCCGCGCCGACATGGAGATCATGCGCGAGGAGATCTTCGGTCCGGTGCTGCCGATCCAGATCGTCGATGACCTGGATGAAGCCATCGCCCTGGCCAACGACTGCGACTATGGCCTGACCTCGTCGATCTACACCCGCGACTTGAGCAAGACCCTGCACGCCATGCGCGAGCTGGATTTTGGCGAAACCTACGTCAATCGCGAGAACTTCGAAGCGATGCAGGGGTTTCATGCCGGGGTGCGTAAATCGGGGATTGGCGGGGCGGATGGCAAGCATGGGTTGTATGAGTACACCCATACTCATGCGGTGTATCTGCAGGGCTGAATATCTGCGGTGTTGCTGATGCCGCCTTCGCGAGCAAGCCCGCTCCCACATTGGTTTCTGTGTCGAACACACAATCAAATGTGGGAGCGGGCTTGCTCGCGAAGACGTCAGATCAGTCAACACAAGACCATCAGAAGTCCACAGTCGCCGAAAGCAAATAGGTCCGCGGCGTCGACAGCGTCAACCCCGGCTCACTGTCATCCGAAGCCCCCGCCGAACTCCAGTAGCGCTTATCCGCCACGTTCTCGATATTGCCCCGCACGGTAATGATCTTTTCATCGACCCTGAACGCATACCGCGCCCCCACGTCGAAACGCTCCCAGGAATCGATTTCCTTGTTGTTGGACTGGTCCAGGTACTGCGAGCTGGAGTAGATGCCGCGACTGGTCAGGGTCAGGCCCTGGACGTTCGGCACGTCCCACTCGGCGCCCAGGTTGACGTTGTACTTCGGCGTGGCCGGCGCGCGGTTGCCGTCGAAGGTGCCATTGGTGGTGTCGTTCAACTCGCTGTCGATGTACATCACCCCACCGAGCAGCCGGAATCCGTCGAGCGGTTCGCCGAACACGCTCACCTCAACACCATCGTTCTGCCGCTTGCCGTTGGGGCCGAAGACCCGCGTTGTGGCGTTGGTCTCGTAGGCCGGTTGCTTGATCCGGAACACCGCGGCGGTGACCGCGAACGCACCGGCGTCGTACTTGGCGCCGACCTCGACCTGACGGCTGATGAACGGCGGGAAGATTTCATCCTCGTTGATCGAGGTGGACGGGGCGATCTTGCCCTGGCTCAGGCCTTCCATGTAGTTGGCGTACACAGATAATTTGTCGGTGGCCTTGAACAGGATGCCGCCCGATGGCGAGAATTTTTCCTCGTCATAGGCGGTGTCGCCCTTGACGTCATCCGACCAGTCATCCACCTGCACCCGCTGCCAGCGGCCACCGAGGGTCAGCAGCAACCGGTCATCGAAGAAACCCAGGGTGTCGGACAAGGCCACGCTGCTGAAGCGGTTCTCGGTATAGACCTCTGGGTCGAAGCGCGTGGGCCGTACGGGTGTCGGGGTTTCCACGGGGTCGTAAAGGTTGCTGGGGGCCGCAGCGTAACGGGCGCCGCCATTCTCGAAGTCCATGTAGAAATAGCTGGCGGCCAGGTTGACCTGATGGCTGACCGGGCCGGTATGAAACCAGTTGCGCACGCCGGCCGTGGCCGTGCGCACGTTTTCGTCGCGGGTGAAGTCCCGCGGCAGCACACTGAAATCACCCGCATCGTTGGTGACCGCTACGGCATGCCTGAGAAAGTCATGGTTGCTTTTGCGCGCGCCCACACCGCCGTACAACAGCACTGAATCGCTGACATCGAATTCACCGTTCAGCGTGCCGAAAGTGTCCGTGGTGCGCGCCTGGCTCCAGGGCTGCGCATAGTTGTCGCGGACATCGTTGGCATTCGGCACCTTCGCGTTGACGCCAATCTGCACGCGCTCCTGGGGGGCATCGGTATTACGTTCGGTGTGGCCGATGTCGGTCGAGAGGCGCAGGCGGTCACCGCGAAAATCCAGGCCCAGCACGGCCATCTCGCGGTCGACGCTCTGGTGATCCCAGTCGGTGTCGCCAGACTGCTTCACGCCGTTGAAACGAATGCCGAACATGTCCTCCTCACCAAAGCGCCGGCCTACATCCACGGCACCGCCAAGCTGGTTGTTGGAGGCGTAACTGCCGGTGAACGAGGTGATCGGCTGGTCGGTCGCACGCTTTGGCACCACGTTGATTCCGCCGCCCACGCTGCCCCGTGGCGAGATGCCGTTGACCAGCTGGCTGGGGCCCTTGAGGATGTCGACGCGGTCGGCCATCTCCATGTCGATGGTATAGGTCGGCAGGACACCGTACAGACCGTTGTAGGAAACATCGCTGTTGAACAGGCTGAGTCCGCGAATGGTGAACTGCTCATAACGCCCTCCCGCCGGGTTGGTGGCGCGTACCGAAGGATCACTGGCCACCAGGTCGCCCAGGGTACGCGCCTGCAGGTTTTTCACCGCCTCGCTGGTGTAGGTGGTCATGCTGAACGGCGTTTCCATGAAGTCTTGCGAGCCGAGCAAGCCTTGCGAACCACGGCGTGCAACCTGGCCACCGGCGTAAACCGGGTCGACGGCGTCACCCGCTGTCGCGTAAATGGAAGTGGCGCCCAGTTGCAGGCTGCTGCCCGATGGTTCGGGAATCAGGATGTACGCCTGCTCGCCCACCGGTTGCAGTTGCAGGCCGGAATTCTGCAACAGGCGCACGAAGCCCTCCTCCACCCCATAGTTACCGGAAAGTCCCGCACTGCTGCGACCGCTGACCAGCGCCGGATCGACCGACAGGTTGACCCCGGCCAGCCCCGCGAACCGGGTCAGCGCATCACTCAGGCTGCCGGCCGGCACCTGATAACTGCGACGAGTGGCGTCTTCGGCCCAGGCATGGGTGATGAAGATCGGGCTGGCACTCAGGCTCAACAACAGGCTCAGGCGCAACAACGGGCGCAGACCGGACGACGCCGGGCGTGGACGGCAAGACTTTACGGCGGGCATTGAAAAGGCTCTCTTGTGCGTTCAGTTGCCTTGAATGACAAGCGAGTCGAAAAAAGGGGACAGGCTTCACGCAACTTTTTTGCGCGGCGTCAGCGTCACCCAGTAACGGGTACGCATTTGCACCTCCAGCGGCAGGCTGGCCGCGAGCAGCGCGAGGATGCGATCGGTGTCGTCCAGGCGGAAACTGCCAGTGACCCGCAGCGCTTCGAGTTCCGGCGCCCAACGCAGGACACCCGGTCGGTAGCTGTCGAGTTCGCGCAGGAATTCTCCCAGTGGCTGGTTGCTGGCCATCAGCACGCCTTCGCGCCAGCCGGGTTGCAACACATCAAAAGCCTGTATCGCCGCGGCGCCTGCCGCTTGCAGGTTGACCTGCTGACCCGCGCGCAAGGTGAGCGCCGCGCCCTGCAAGGGTTGCAACTGCACGGCACCGCTGAACACCGATACCCGGCATCCGCGGCTGCCTTGGCGCACGCAGGCTTCGCCTTGACTGACGGTCACCTGACCGAACCGGGTCTGGATCATCAAGGGCGATGCACCCGGCACCTTCAGCGACATTTCGCCCTCCACCAGTTTCACCCGACGATTCGGCAAATCCACATCGACGGCGCTGGCCGTATTGAGCTGCAGGACACTGCCATCGGCCAGGCGTACCTGCTTGCGCTCGCCGGTGGCGGTGTGCAGGTCGGCGCGCCAGACGTCCAGGGGCAATTGCCGGCTGATCAGCCAGGCTGCCGGCACCAGCGCCACCGCGCCCAATGCGCGTTTGAGCACTACGCGTCGCGCAGGATCGGGGCGATCGAGGCTGCTCATGGCCAGCGCGGGAGGCAGGTCGGCAAAGCGCTGGCGCAAGGCTTGGGCCTTTTGCCAGGCGTGTTCATGACTGCGGCAGCTGTCGCGCCAGCGTTGCAGGTTCGCCCGGTCCTGATCGGTGGCACCTCCAGACTCGAGCAACGCCAGCCACTGCGCGGCGGCGCGCACGGCCTGGCGAACGTCGGCCGCCGGGCTGTTCACAGGTCCACCAACAGGCAATGCTCATAGGCTTGGGCCATGTAGCGTTTGATCGTGCGTTCCGACACCGACAGGCGCTCGGCGATCTGCTGGTAGGTCAAGCCCTCGAGCTGACTCCAGAGAAACGCCCGGCGCACGGCCCTGGGCAAACCATCGAGCAGTTCGTCCAGCGCTTGCAGGGTTTCCAGCAGCAGCCAACGCTGTTCCGGGGACGGCGCACATTCTTCGGGCAGGGACGCCAACGCACTCAGGTAAGCCTGTTCCAGACTGCGCCGTTGGTAGAAATTGCTTAGCAGGCGTTTGCCCACCGTCAGCAGATAGGCACGGGGCTCTTGCAGGTCGGCAATGCGCTGGGAGCTGGCGAGCAAACGCAAGAAGGTATCCTGGCTCAGGTCCGCCGCATCACAAGCGTTGCCCATGCGTCGCCTCAGCCAGCTCTCAAGCCAGCTACGGTGATCGCGGTACAGGTCGTGAAGGGTTTGCTCCTTCGCCATCGCTGCATCACTCATCTGAAGAAACCCTGTGCCAGGCGTTATCGTAAATGAGAGTGATTCTAATTAATGTCGCGAGGCAGCACCAAGTGCTTTATGCAGCGGATGCGCAGAAAGATTCGAAGGGAGGCGTTACAGAGGAGAAAAAGCCAAATTCCAGACACAAAAAACCCCGGCCTTTCGACCAGGGTCTTTGCTATCGACTCGAAGTAGCCAGTGGCTTTCTTCGTAGCTCCAAGGCGTTCAGTGGGCCTTGGAGCAGATATGGCGCAGCGGACGGGACTCGAACCCGCGACCCCCGGCGTGACAGGCCGGTATTCTAACCGACTGAACTACCGCTGCGTATCGCTTTGAGCAGATGCTCAAGTAACTCGTCTGATTGAAAACTCAGTAGCTTTTCAATCTCGAGCCAGGTAGGCCTGACTCGGAAAATATGGCGCAGCGGACGGGACTCGAACCCGCGACCCCCGGCGTGACAGGCCGGTATTCTAACCGACTGAACTACCGCTGCGCGTCGGTGCAGGCATTTCAGCCTACGGCTTGCTTTCGCAAGTTTCTCGGGAGTGGTGGGTGATGACGGGATCGAACCGCCGACATTCTGCTTGTAAGGCAGACGCTCTCCCAGCTGAGCTAATCACCCGTTTGCATCTCCGAGGCCGCGAAATTTACGCAGGTAGCGAACCTAAGTCAATAGCAGGATTGAAGTTTTTCTGAAAAAGACAAAATCGTGGCATCACTTACAAGGGTTGCAAACCTTCAGACCGCTTTCGCGAGCAAGCCCGCTCCCACAGTGAACCGCGTTTCTTCAGGCAAAACGCAGTCCACTGTGGGAGCGGGCTTGCTCGCGAAGACGGCGGTACATTCAACATCAATGCCTGAGGAAAGAATCGATCTACTCGCTGTAAATCATCTTCTTGGTCATGCCGCCATCGACCACAAACTCCTGGCCAGTGACGAAACCAGCATTCTTCGACAGCAGCCAGGCCACCATCGCCGCCACATCCTCAACCGTCCCTACCCTGCCCGCCGGATGCTGGGCATGATCGGCGTCCGTCAGCGGCTCGGCACGACGCACCGAAGGGTCCCGCGCATCGATCCAGCCGGGGCTGACGGCATTGACCCGAATCTCCGGACCGAGGCTGATCGCCAGTGCGTGAGTCAGGGCCAACAAACCGCCCTTGCTCGCGGCATAGGCCTCGGTGTCCGGTTCCGACTGCCCGGCGCGGGTCGAGGCCAGGTTGACGATCGCCCCGCTATGGGCCCGCAGGTACGGCGCACAGTGCTTGGCCAACAGCATCGGCCCACTGAGGTTCACCGCCAGCACCCGGTTCCAGTACGCCAGGTCGAGGCTTTCCAGGGTGATGTTATGCGGATCGGCCACCGCTGCATTGCACACCAGCGCATCCAGGCGCCCGAACTGCCCCAGCACCTCGGCAACGCCCAGGGCCACCTGCCCTTCGTTGGAGACGTCCATGGCGATGAACCAGGCGTTGTCGCCCAGCACCTTCGCCACCTTCGAGCCACGATCGCGATCCAGGTCCGTGAGCACCACTTGCCAGCCTTCGCTGATCAACCAGGCCGCAATACCCAGGCCAATGCCCCGCGCCGCGCCGGTCACCAGCGCGACGCGACCATTGGAACCCGGTGGCGTGGACAACTCGATCACAAGGCAGCCAACCCGCGCGCCAGGTCGGCTTGCAGGTCTGCCACGTCTTCCAGGCCGACCGCAATGCGGATGAGGCTGTCACGGATGCCCGCAGCTTCACGCTCTTGTGGCGCCAGGCGGCCGTGGGAGGTGGTGCTCGGGTGGGTGATGGTGGTCTTGCTGTCGCCCAGGTTCGCCGTGATCGAAATCAGGCGGGTCGCATCGATGAAGCGCCAGGCGCCCTCTTTGCCGCCCTTGACCTCGAAACTCACTACCGCGCCGAAGCCCTTCTGCTGACGCAGGGCCAGCTCGTGCTGCGGATGGCTCTTGAGACCGGCGTAATGGACTTTCTCGATGCCGTCCTGCTGCTCCAGCCACTCGGCCAGCTCCTGGGCGTTGGCACAATGGGCCTTCATCCGCAGGTTGAGGGTTTCCAGGCCCTTGAGGAAGATCCAGGCGTTGAACGGGCTCAGGGTCGGCCCGGCGGTACGCAGGAAGCCAACCACTTCTTTCATCTGCTCGCTGCGCCCGGCCACGACCCCGCCCATGCAACGGCCCTGGCCGTCGATGAACTTGGTCGCCGAGTGCACGACGATGTCCGCACCCAGTTTCAGCGGCTGTTGCAGCGCCGGGGTGCAGAAGCAGTTGTCGACCACCAGCATCGCGCCCTTGGCGTGCGCGATGTTCGCCAGTTCGGCGATATCCACCAGCTCAGCCAACGGGTTGGACGGCGATTCGACGAACAGCAACTTGGTGTTGGTCTTGATCGCCGCGTCCCAGCCGGACAGGTCCGCCAGGGGCACGTAGTCGACTTCGACGCCGAAGCGCTTGAAGTACTTCTCGAACAGGCTGATGGTCGAGCCGAATACGCTGCGCGACACCAGCACGTGGTCGCCGGCACTGCACAGGCTCATCACCACCGCCATGATCGCGGCCATGCCGGTGGCGGTGGCCACGGCTTGCTCGGCGCTTTCCAGGGCGGCGATACGCTCTTCGAAGGCACGTACGGTCGGGTTGGTGTAGCGCGAGTAGACGTTACCCGGCACTTCGCCGGCAAAACGTGCGGCGGCGTCGCCAGCGGTGCGGAATACATAGCTGGAAGTGAAGAACATCGGATCACCGTGTTCGCCTTCCGGCGTACGGTGCTGACCGGCACGTACGGCCAGGGTATCGAACGCTACGCCTTCGAGGTCGCTGTCCAACCGACCGGCATCCCAATCCTGACTCATGCTGTCACTCCTTGCCTTATTCGGTAGTAGATACGAAACCGGCCCTGTAGGAGCGTGGCTTGCCCGCGAAGGATCCTTTGGATACGCCAAAAGCTTCGCGGCAAGCCTCGCTCCTACAAGGCCGGCTTTACTCAGTTGTTGTACAGATCGATGATCGCGCTGACCGCCTGGGTCTTGACCTTGGAGGCATCGTTACGTGCCTGTTCGATCTTGTTCAGGTAAGCCTCGTCGACGTCGCCGGTCACATACTTGCCGTCGAACACCGCGCAATCGAAGTTCTCGATCTTGATCTTGCCGCCACCGACCGCTTCGATCAAGTCAGGCAGGTCCTGATAGATCAGCCAGTCGGCGCCGATCAGGTCCGCAACGTCCTGGGTCGAACGGTTGTGGGCGATCAGCTCGTGGGCGCTCGGCATGTCGATGCCATAGACGTTCGGGAAACGCACGGCAGGGGCTGCGGAGCAGAAATAGACGTTCTTGGCGCCCGCTTCGCGTGCCATCTGGATGATCTGCTTGCAGGTGGTGCCGCGCACGATCGAGTCGTCCACCAGCATCACGTTCTTGCCGCGGAATTCCAGTTCGATGGCGTTGAGCTTCTGGCGTACGGATTTTTTCCGCGCAGCCTGGCCCGGCATGATGAAGGTCCGACCGATGTAGCGGTTCTTCACGAAACCTTCGCGGAATTTCACGCCCAGGTGGTTCGCCAGCTCCAGGGCCGCGGTGCGGCTGGTGTCCGGGATCGGGATGACCACGTCGATGTCGTGATCAGGACGTTCGCGCAGGATCTTCTCGGCGAGCTTCTCGCCCATGCGCAGGCGGGCCTTGTACACCGACACGCCGTCGATGATCGAATCCGGACGCGCCAGGTAGACGTGTTCGAAGATGCACGGGGTCAGGGACGGGTTGGTCGCGCACTGACGGGTGTGCAGCTTGCCGTCTTCGGTGATGTAGACCGCTTCGCCCGGTGCCAGGTCGCGAATCAGGGTGAAACCGAGCACGTCCAGGGACACGCTCTCGGAGGCGATCATGTACTCGACGCCTTCGTCGGTGTGACGCTGGCCGAACACGATCGGGCGGATGCCGTGCGGGTCGCGGAAACCGACGATGCCGTAGCCGGTCACCATGGCCACTACCGCGTAGCCACCGACGCAGCGGTTGTGCACGTCGGTAACGGCAGCGAACACGTCTTCTTCGGTCGGCTGCAGCTTGCCGCGCTGGGCCAACTCGTGTGCGAACACGTTCAGCAGTACTTCCGAATCGGAGCTGGTGTTGACGTGGCGCAGGTCAGATTCGTAAATCTCCTTGGCCAGCTGTTCAACGTTGGTCAGGTTACCGTTGTGCGCCAGGGTGATGCCGTAAGGCGAGTTGACGTAAAACGGTTGAGCTTCGGCCGAAGTCGAGCTGCCCGCGGTCGGATAGCGCACATGGCCAATGCCCATGTGGCCGACCAGGCGCTGCATGTGACGCTGCTGGAACACGTCACGCACCAGGCCGTTGTCCTTGCGCAGGAATAACCGGCCATCATGGCTGGTCACGATACCGGCAGCGTCCTGGCCGCGGTGCTGGAGGACGGTTAGCGCGTCATACAGCGCCTGATTGACGTTCGACTTACCGACGATACCGACGATGCCACACATGCGACGCAACCCCTACTTAATGGATCTGAACTGAACAACACTCACTGAGGCGTTTTGGCCATCGGCAAGAGCTGCTCCTTGAACGGTATATCAGCGGGTACGCTGATACCGCTGGCAAGCCACTGACTGCTCCACCCGAGAATCAGGTTCTTGGACCAGTCGGCGACCAATAAAAATCTTGGCACGAGCTGGGACTCTTTCCACCACCCGTCCTGCTGTACCGGCCCCAGGCTCAACAGCCCGACCGCCACGACCACCAGCAACACGCCACGCGCCGCGCCGAAGGCCATGCCGAGGAATCGATCGGTCCCGGACAACCCGGTGACGCGAACCAACTCGCCGATAAGATAATTGATCATTGCGCCTACGATCAGCGTGGCGACAAACATGATGGCACAGCCCGTGATTATACGAGCCGATGGGGTCTGGATGTATCCGGCGAGGTACTCGGACAATGAGCCACCAAACATCCAGGCAACGGCTCCTGCGATGATCCAGGTCACGAGCGACAGTGCTTCCTTGACGAAGCCGCGGCTCAGACTGATCAATGCGGAGATGGCGACGATTGCAACGATCGCCCAGTCAACCCAGGTAAATGGCACAGTGCAGCCTACAGACGGATAAGGCGGCGCATTTTAGCAGAGCCCATGCTTATCGGTAAGCTGCGATTGTCAGTGCATTTCAAATCGTGTCGATAGATTTAGCCACGCTCTGGCTGAAAGCGCACGACAAAGCCCTTGAGGTTCTGCTGGCGGTTCAGCAAGTCGCGCAGGCGATCGGCTTCTGCACGCTCGATCAGCGGCCCGACGAACACCCGATTCTTGCCATCGGCAGTGCGGATGTAGGCATTGTAACCCTGGCTGCGCAGGGTTTTCTGCAGCTTTTCCGCACTCTCACGATTGGCCAGGCTGGCCAGTTGCACCGACCAGCTGACCGACAGGCCATTGGCGTCGACACGGCTTTGCGTGGTATCCGGCTTGCCCGGTGCGGCGCTGATCGGTTGCGACGGCGCCGTGGCAGGCTTGGCAGCCAGCGCCGGGACGGGCGCAGGTGCCGGGGGCGGCGTGACTGGCTTGACGGTGGGCGCCGGAGCGACAGGCGCAACCGGTGCAACCGGCGCTTCCTGCTGGGCGATTTCCTCGTCGCTCGGCACGGGCTCCTGCGGCAGGGCCTGGGGTTCAGGCACCACCACCGGCTCCACCTGCACTTGCGGCATCACCGGCGCTTGCGGCGCCGCCGGGGCCTGGACCGTCACCTGGCGCTGCTCGTCCTGGCGGGAAAACAGCATCGGCAGGAAAATCACGGCCAACGCCACCAGAACCAGGGCGCCGACCATGCGCTGCTTGTAAGCCTTATCCAGCAATGCCATTTGCCGCTTCCTCCGTGGAGCGCCGGGCCAGCCACTCGAGGGCCTCGGCAACACAATAGAATGATCCGAACAACAGAATCTCGTCGTCGCTCGTCGCCTGTGCACACTGCCCTTCCAGGGCGGCGGCCACGCTGTCATAGGCCGTCACCGCAGCACCGCGCTTGTCCAGTGCCTCGCGCAAGTCGGCCACCGGTCGCGCCCGAGGCGAATCCAGCGGCGCAACGGCCCAGTGCTCGACACTAGCACTCAATTCGCCAATAACACCATCCAGATCCTTGTCCGCCAGCAATCCGAACACCGCCAGGCGCTTGCCAGCCGGTGGTCGGCTGACCAGGCGACGGGCCAGGTACTCGGCGGCATGGGGGTTATGCCCCACATCCAGCAACAAGTTAAGGCGCTTGCCCTGCCACTCGACCTGCCGGCGATCGAGACGACCGACCATCCGCGTCGCTTGCAGCGCCTGGACAATCTGCGCCTGCACCCAAGGTAAACCGAGCAGCAGATAGGCCTGCAACGCCAAGGCGGCGTTTTCCATCGGCAGGTCGAGCAACGGCAGGTCGCGCAGCTCGACTGCACGCCCTTGCGCGTCGACACCACGCCACTGCCAGCTGTGGTCAGTCATACCCAGGTCGAAATCGCGCCCACGCAGGAAAAACGGGCAGTTGAGCTCGCGCGCCTTGTCCAGCAGGGGTTGCGGGGGATTCAGGTCACCGCAGAGCGCGGGCGCGCCCTGACGGAAGATGCCGGCCTTCTCGAAAGCCACGGACTCACGGGTATCACCCAGGTAATCCGCATGATCGACGCCAATGCTGGTGACCAGCGCCATGTCGGCGTCCACCACGTTGACCGTGTCCAGACGCCCGCCCAAGCCGACTTCCAGCACCACGGCGTCGAGCCTGGACTGTTGAAACAGCCAGAACGCTGCCAGGGTACCCATCTCGAAATAGGTCAGGGATGTGTCGCCGCGGCCGGCCTCGACCGCCGTGAAAGCCCGGCACAGCTCGGCGTCAGTAGCTTCGACGCCATTGACCTGCACCCGCTCGTTGTAACGCAGCAGGTGCGGAGAACTGTAGACACCGACGTTCAGGCCCTGCGCCCGCAGCAATGACGCCACGAACGCACAGGTCGAGCCCTTGCCATTGGTGCCGGTGACCGTGATCACCCGAGGCGCCGGCTTGCCCAGTCCCATACGGGACGCTACCTGCTGCGAGCGCTCAAGGCCCATGTCGATGGCCGAAGGGTGCAACTGCTCAAGGTAGGCGAGCCACTCGCCAAGGGTACGTTCGGTCATAGGTTGGCAGGTACCGGTGGAACGACGATTGGCTCGATGGGTGCAGCGACGAATTTCGGCGTCGGCAGGCCCATCATTTGCGCCAGCAGGTTACCCAGGCGCGGCCGCAGTTCCTGACGGTGAATGATCATGTCGATCGCGCCGTGCTCCAGCAGGAACTCGCTGCGCTGGAAGCCTTCCGGCAGTTTTTCGCGCACGGTCTGCTCGATCACGCGCGGGCCGGCAAAGCCGATCAGGGCTTTCGGCTCGCCGACGATCACGTCGCCCAGCATCGCCAGGCTGGCGGAAACACCACCGTAGACCGGGTCGGTCAGCACGGAGATGAACGGGATGCCTTCTTCACGCAGACGCGCCAGGACCGCCGAGGTCTTGGCCATTTGCATCAGGGAGATCAGGGCTTCCTGCATCCGCGCGCCACCGGAGGCGGAGAAGCAGATCATCGGGCAGCGATTTTCCAGGGCGTAGTTGGCGGCGCGCACGAAGCGCTCACCGACGATGGCGCCCATCGAACCACCCATGAAGGAGAATTCGAACGCCGACACCACCACCGGCATGCCCAGCAGGGTACCGCTCATCGAGATCAGCGCGTCTTTTTCGCCGGTCTGCTTCTGCGCCGCGGTCAGGCGATCCTTGTACTTCTTGCCGTCGCGGAATTTCAGGCGGTCAACCGGCTCCAGGTCGGCGCCCAGCTCGGTACGACCTTCGGCATCGAGGAAAATGTCGATGCGCGCGCGTGCGCCGATACGCATGTGGTGATTGCACTTGGGGCAAACGTCCAGGGTCTTTTCCAGCTCCGGACGATACAGCACAGCCTCGCAAGACGGGCATTTGTGCCAAAGACCTTCAGGCACCGAGCTCTTCTTGACCTCGGAACGCATGATCGAAGGGATCAGTTTGTCTACTAACCAGTTGCTCATGCTTTCTTTCTCCAGTACCGGCGGCCCGAACGCTCTGGTTCGCAGCCCCGCGTATGCCCTTGAGCTAAATTCATGTGTGCGGCGATGTTCGATGGGTGCCGGGTCAGTGAAGCGTGACCTGCGTACAGCCCATCAATCCTCAGCCGTTTTGTACAGTGCAGTGGACGGCGGCAGTCTGCCAGCCGTCACATCAAGGTGCCACGGACTGCCTTGATGAATGCCTGAATCTTTGCGTGATCCTTGATGCCCTTGCTCGCCTCTACCCCGCCACTGACATCCACGGCATACGGTCGAACCCGCGCCACCGCCTCGGCGACGTTATCCGGGGTCAGGCCGCCCGCCAGGATGATCGGCTTGCTCAAGCCTTGCGGTATCAATGACCAGTCGAATGCCTGACCGGTTCCACCGGGAACACCTTCGACATAGGCGTCGAGCAAAATACCGCTGGCACCCGGATAAGCGTCGCAAGCCGCCGCGATATCGTCCCCGGCCTTGACCCGCAGCGCCTTGATGTACGGACGATGCCAGCCTTCGCAGTCGGCAGCGCTTTCATCACCATGGAACTGCAACAGGTCCAGCGGCACCGCGTCGAGGATTTCTCCCAGCTCGCAACGGCTGGCGTTGACGAACAGGCCCACGGTGGTGACGAACGGCGGCAACGCCTTGATGATCGCGCGCGCCTGCTGGAACGTCACGTTCCGCGGGCTCTTGGCGTAGAACACGAAGCCGATGGCATCGGCCCCGGCCTCGACCGCCGCCAACGCATCCTCTATGCGGGTAATCCCGCAAATCTTGCTGCGAACGGCTGACATGTCGATTAATCCCCACGGCAAATCCGAGAAAGTCCCGGATGGTAACAAAAGCGTTCGAAGGCGTCAGCCGTCAAGTTCGCTGAAACCGGTGAGGAAATGTGGGCCAATGAAACGCTCCGGCAGCTGGAACTCGTCACGGTACTCGACCTGCACCAGATACAGGCCGAACGGATGCGCTGTCACCCCGCCGGAACGGCGAATACGGCTCTCCAGCACTTCCTTCATCCACTCCACCGGACGCTCGCCGGAACCGATGGTCATCAGTACGCCGGCAATGTTGCGCACCATGTGGTGCAGGAAGGCGCTGGCACGGATATCCAGCACGATCATCTTGCCGTGACGCGTGACGCGCAGGTGATGAAGCTCCTTGATCGGCGACTTGGCCTGGCACTGGCCGGCACGGAAGGCGCTGAAATCGTGGGTGCCCACCAGGTAGCGGGCCGCTTCGGCCATGCGCTCGACATCCAGCGGGCGGTGGTTCCAGGTGATTTCTTCGTTCAGGTGCGCCGGACGGATCTGGTCGTTGTAGATCACATAGCGATAGCGCCGGGCAATGGCCTTGAACCTGGCATGGAAATGCGCCGGCATGACCTTGGCCCAACTGACGCTGACATCGTGGGGCAGATTTATATTGGCCCCCATGACCCAGGCCTTCATCGAACGCTCGACCTGCGTGTCGAAGTGCACGACCTGGCCACAGGCGTGCACGCCGGCATCGGTGCGCCCGGCGCAGAGCAGCGAAACGGGCGAGTCGGCCACCTTGGACAAGGCGTTTTCGAGGGTTTCCTGCACCGTGAGCACGCCCGAGGCCTGGCGCTGCCAGCCACGATAACGCGAGCCCTTGTATTCAACGCCCAACGCGATCCGGAAAAAGCCGTCGGCCGCCATTTCGGCGGCCGGGTTATCTATGTTTGCCAAGGAGGGACAGCCTGCTGATGTGCGCAAAGGGGGGCATTATAAGGCGGCCAGACGAGGACGCCAGTACAACAGGCGGTACTGCGGCGAATGGTAGGGCCCCTTCGCGAGCAAGCCCGCTCCCACACTGGACCGCGTTTCTTCAGGCAAAACGCGGTCAAATGTGGGAGCGGGCTTGCTCGCGAAGGCGTCCTGATAGCCACCATCACATCACCCGCAAACAAAAACGGCAGCCTCGATGGGCTGCCGTTCTGCTTGCAACAAATGACTCAAGCCAGACGCGCCAGCATCTCCCTGGCTTCGCTCTTCTGGCCGTCGTCGCCTTCGGTCACCACCTCGTTGAGGATGTCGCGGGCACCATCGTTGTCGCCCATGTCGATATAGGCCTGGGCCAGGTCGAGCTTGGTGGCGACTTCGTCTGTGCCGGACAGGAAATCGAACTCCGGCTCGTCATCCACGGTGGCCAGGGCGTCATCTACCGTGAAGCTCGGCTCGCTGATGCTCCGGGACAGGTCGTCCAGTTCGGCGCTGACGTCATCCAGCTCAGTGCTGAACGCCTGCGCAGGCGGCGTTTCGTCCATTTCATCGGCCAGCGACAAGTCGAAATCGGCCGGCAGGTCCAGATCGTCGAGGGTCACTTGTGGCACGTCTGGTACTGGCGCGGCCGGCAGGTCCTTGATGTCTTCGTCCAGGCTCAGCAGGAAATCATCCTCGGCCAGGATCGCCGGCGAAGGCTCGCCACCAAGATCCATGTCCAGGTCGAACTCCGACAGGTCATCGAGGTTTTCCTTGATTTCAGTCTGTTGCTGCAAGACCGACTCGAAACTCAGGTCATCGTCCTGGGGGAAGTCTTCCAGGTCGGCCAGGGTTGCTTCCGGTGCTGGCTCTGGCAATGGCTCCGGCGCTGGCTCTGGCGCAACCGTGACCGGCGTGACATTTTCCAGGTCATCCAGGCTCAGGTCGAAAGCGCTGTCGAAATCGTCATCGGCGGCCGCCGGCGATTGCGGCTCGTCGAGCAACAGGTCCTTGACGTACTGCGCGTCCAGTTCCGCAGCAGCGGCGGCAGCGGCAATACCGCCGGCAGCGACCAGTGCCATGGCCGGGAAACGGCTCTTGAGTTTTTCGACCTGGGCATAGTTGTCGCCGTTGGCCACCAACTGCCGCTCCTGGACCACAAACGCGTCGCGATCACCCTGCAAGCCGTAGACTTCCATCAGCTTAAGGCGCAACTCGCTGCGTTGCGGCTCCTGCTTGACGCCCTCTTCCAGCAGCGCGGCGGCCTGATTCAGGCGACCACCGTCGATGTGCGACTGCGCCCGGCCCAGCACGTCGTCGGAATGCTCGGCGGCGGGTGACACCAAGGGTGCAGCAATCGGCGGCGTGACTACAACCGGGGCAATCACCGGGGCTGCAGCTGGCGCTGGAGCAGGCGCCGTGGCCAGTTTCGGGGTCGGCGGCTCGACGTCCAGGTCCTCGAAGATGCCTTTGGACAGGTCAAGCTCGCTGGAGAACTCCTGTTCTTCGGCCAGTGCGCGGGCCATGCGCAGGTGTTTTTCGGCTTCCTGCTGGGCTTTGCGGCGACGGGCCAGCAACAGCAGCAACAGCAGCACCACGATTGCCCCGCCACCCGCCAGCCCCAACAGCAACGGATTGGTCAGCAACTCATTGAATTTCTGATCGTTGGAGGCAGCAGGCGTCGGTTCGATCGGTGTATCGGCTGGAGCCGCAGTTGGAGCTGCAGCCGCTTCCGGCGCCGCTGCAGCCGGAGCTGGCGTTTCGACGGGGACTGGCGCCGGCGCTTCGGCAGGCGTTGCCGCAGGATCGGTCGCCGGCTCAGCCGGGATCGCCGCTACGGTCGCCGTCTCCGCAGGCGCCCCGGCCGCACCGTCGGCCTGCAATTTGGCCAGTTGGTTGTTCTTCAGCTCGATGAGACGTTGCAGCTTGTCCATCTGGCTTTGCAGATCGGTCATGCGGCTTTTCAGTTCAGCGCTGTCTCGGCGCTTGGTATCGAGGCTTTCCTGGGTCACCGCCAGCTGGTTGTTCAAGGCCTTGGCATCGCCCGCGGCGCCCTTGGCACCGGCCTTGCCGGATTCGGCGGACACCAGGCTCAGTTTGTCCTCGGCGGCTTGCGCCGAAGGTGCGTCACCGCGACCGCGATTGGTCGCATCAAGCTGCTGCTGGCCAGTACCCGGCTTGGCGACATAACGACGCCCCTGACGCCAGGCGGTGTTTTGTGCAGCCACTTCGGCGATGGCCTTGGCTTGCGGCAGGCTCGTGGTTTGTGCCTGATCCGGCAGACGCAGCACCTGGCCGGTCTTGAGCCGGTTGATGTTGCCATCGATGAAGGCATCCGGGTTCAGCGCCTGGATGGCGAGCATGGTTTGCTGGATCGAACCGCCATTGCGAGCCTTCGCGGCGATTTCCCACAGGGTATCGCGCTTTGTGGTGGTGTATTCGGACGGCTTAGTCGCACCGGTGACGGGCGTCGTACCGGTTTGAACAGGTGCAGGCTGCGCAGCCGCGTCAGCAGTCTGCGGCGAGAATTTGGACGGATCGAGCAGCACGCTGTAATCGCGCAGCAGACGACCATTGGGCCACATCACCTGAACCAGGAATTTCACCATCGGTTCGCTCAGGGGCTTGCTGGAGGTCACGCGCAGGATGCTTTTACCGCTGGCGTTGAGCACCGGGGTAAAGGTCAGGTCGTTGAGAAACGCCTGGCGGTCGACACCGGCCTTGGCGAAATCTTCTGGTGAAGCCAGGCTCGGCACCACTTCGGCGGCGGTGAGTTCCTTGACGTCGAGCAACTCGATTTCCGCCACCAGCGGCTGGTTCAGCGTCGATTTCAGGGTCAGTTCCCCGAGCCCGAGGGCATGCGCCATACCGGAGGACAGCGCCGAGGCGGCCGCTATTGCTAACACCAGTTTGCGAACTTGAACCATAGCTTATCCTTAGTTTTTACATTCCTCGGCCAGCGAGGTAGGTAGCCGCTGCCGTAAGGCATTGCGCGCGGGCGAAGGTCGCCGCGCGCGATCGTTTCATGCATGCCCTGCAACGCCCTGCAGGGTGGCTCGCCTTCGGCATTACGGCCAGGCATGGCGCTCGTTTGGAAGTATCTTTTACAGCAGGTCTTTTATCAACAACTCGGCCAGCTGCACAGCATTGAGGGCCGCGCCTTTGCGTACGTTATCTGACGTCAGCCACAGATTAAGTTCCGACGGTTCGTCGATCCCCAGGCGCACCCGACCAACGTAGACCACATCCTGCCCCACGGCATCACCGACCGCTGTCGGGTAGTCGCCGGCTTCCACCAGCTCGATGCCGGGCGCGTCTTCGAGTGCGGCATTGACCTTGACCAGATCGATGTCGCTCGCGGACTGCAGAGTCACGCTATAGCTATCGCCAAAAAACACCGGGGCTTGAATGCAAGTCACGGAAATCTTCAAAGAAGGCAGCGCCATGACCTGGCGCAGCTCGCGCACCAGGCGCTTTTCCAGCACGGTATGGCCCTGCTCATCTGGCTTGCCGACCTGGGCCAGCAGGTTGAATGCCATCTGCCGGTCAAAGAAGGTCGGCTCCAGTGGGCGCACATTGAGCAGTTCGGCGGTTTGCCGGGCCAGTTCGGTCACGGCTTCGCGGCCCTGGGCCGACACTGCCAGGCTGGCGGTCAGGTTGATGCGCTGCAAATCGAGCAAACCCAGCAAGGGGGCGAGCACGACTGCCAGGGTGGTGGCCGACGGGCTCGGGCTACTGACCTGAAATGGCTTTTTCAGGCCGGCCAGCACCTGCGCATTCGCTTCCGGGACCACCTGTGGCGCCTGGTCCGCCGGCAAGGCGCCGGAGAGGTCGATCAGCGAGCAACCGGCGGCGGTGGCACGGGCGGCATAACTCAATGTCACGGCGGGACCGGCGGCAAAAAACACCAGCTGGACCTTGCTGAAGTCGAACTCATCGACTTCGCGCACCCGCACGTTCTTGCCGCGATAGGGCACCGAACTGCCGGCGGATTCGCTGCTGGCCAGTAAATGCAGGGTGCCGATCGGGAAATCGCGCTCTTCGAGAATCTGCACCAGCGTTTCGCCGACAGTACCGGTGGCGCCGATCACGGCAATATCAATGGTCTGGCTCATGGTTCTACCTCTGGCGAAACGGGGGGAGCGGCACTTTACCGGGTGGTGGATGTACAGGCAATTCGGGCGAGCCCTTCGGCGCCCGTTATGGCCCCTTCGCGAGCAAGCCCGCTCCCACATTTGATCTGTGTTCGCCGCAGATCAAATGTGGGAGCGGGCTTGCTCGCGAAGGGGGCCGATTTGACGATGACAAACCCGCAGGTTGTCGGGGATAAAAAAACCCGCGCCTCTCGCAAGGCGCGGGTTTTTCATTGCATCAAACGATCAACGCTCGAGCAGGATCCGCAGCATGCGACGCAGCGGTTCGGCCGCGCCCCACAGCAGCTGGTCGCCGACGGTGAACGCGCCGACGAACTGCGAGCCCATGTTCAGCTTGCGCAGACGGCCTACCGGGATGTTCAGGGTGCCGGTGACCTTGTTCGGGCTCAGCTCCTGAATGCTGGTTTCGCGGCTGTTCGGCACCAGCTTGACCCAAGGGTTGTGCTGGCTGATCAGCCCTTCGATATCGGCGATCGGCACGTCTTTGTTCAGCTTGATGGTCAGCGCCTGGCTGTGGCAGCGCATGGCGCCGATGCGCACGCAGATGCCATCCACCGGGATCGGGCTCTTGAAGCGACCGAGGATCTTGTTGGTTTCGGCCTGGGCCTTCCACTCTTCACGGCTCTGACCGTTCGGCAGTTCCTTGTCGATCCACGGGATCAGGCTGCCGGCCAGCGGTACGCCGAAGTTTTCGGTCGGGTATGCGTCGCTGCGCATGGCTTCGGCCACACGACGGTCGATGTCGAGGATCGCGCTGGCCGGATCGGCCAGTTGATCGGCGACAGCGGCGTGGGTCGCACCCATCTGCTTGATCAGTTCACGCATGTTCTGCGCGCCGGCACCGGAAGCCGCCTGATAGGTCATGGCGCTCATCCACTCCACCAGGCCAGCCTCGAACAGGCCGCCCAGGCCCATCAGCATCAGGCTGACGGTGCAGTTGCCGCCGATGTAGTTCTTGGTGCCCGCGTCCAGCTGCTGGTCGATGACCTTGCGGTTCACCGGGTCCAGCACGATGACCGCGTCATCCTGCATGCGCAGGCTGGAAGCGGCGTCGATCCAGTAACCCTGCCAGCCGGCTTCGCGCAGCTTGGGGAATACTTCGCTGGTGTAGTCGCCACCCTGGCAGGTCAGGATCACGTCGAGGGTTTTCAGCTCTTCAATGCTGTAAGCGTCCTTGAGCGGAGCAATATCCTTGCCCACGGACGGGCCTTGGCCACCGACATTGGAAGTGGTGAAAAACACCGGCTCGATAAGATCGAAATCCTGCTCTTCCAGCATCCGCTGCATGAGCACGGAACCGACCATACCGCGCCAACCGATCAGACCTACACGTTTCATCGCAACTACACCTTCTTGAAAAGTGGGCCGCTGCTTCCGGGGGTAAAAGCGGCAGCGGGCCCGAGAGATTACAGATTCCGCAGCGCGGCGACTACTGCGTCGCCCATTTCCTGCGTACCGACTTTAGTGCAACCGGTCGACCAGATGTCACCGGTGCGCAAGCCCTGGTCCAGGACCAGGCTGACGGCTTTCTCGATGGCATCGGCCGCGGCCTGCTGGTTGAAGCTGTAGCGCAGCATCATCGAGACCGACAAAATGGTCGCCAACGGGTTGGCGATGCCTTGGCCTGCGATATCCGGCGCCGAACCGTGGCACGGCTCGTACATGCCCTTGTTGTTGGTGTCCAGGGACGCCGACGGCAGCATGCCGATGGAACCGGTGAGCATCGACGCCTGGTCGGACAGGATATCGCCAAACATGTTGTCGGTGACGATCACGTCGAACTGCTTCGGCGCGCGCACCAGTTGCATGGCGGCGTTGTCGACGTACATGTGGCTCAGTTCGACCTGCGGGTAGTCCTTGGCCACTTCCTCGACGATTTCACGCCACAGCTGGCTGGAAGCCAATACGTTGGCCTTGTCCACAGAGCAGAGCTTCTTGCCGCGGACCATGGCCATGTCGAAACCGACTCGGGCGATGCGGCGGATTTCGCTTTCGCTGTACGGCAGGGTGTCGTAGGACTGACGCTCGCCGTTTTCCAGGGTGCGGGTGCCACGTGGCGCGCCGAAGTAGATACCGCCGGTCAGCTCGCGAACGATCAGGATGTCCAGGCCGGCAACGATTTCCGGCTTCAGGCTGGAGGCCTCGGCCAGTTGCGGGTAGAGGATCGCCGGGCGCAGGTTGCCGAACAGGCCCAGTTGCGCACGGATTTTCAGCAGGCCGCGCTCAGGGCGGATGTCACGCTCGATGGTGTCCCATTTCGGGCCTCCCACGGCGCCCAGCAATACCGCGTCGGCGGCGCGGGCACGCTCCAGGGTTTCGTCAGCCAGTGGCACGCCGTGCTTGTCGATGGCCGCGCCGCCGATTACGTCGTGGCTCAGCTCGAAGCCCAGGGCGAACTTGTCGCTGGCCAATTCCAGCACCTTGACCGCTTCGGCCATGATTTCCGGGCCAATACCGTCACCTGGGAGAATCAGAATCTGCTTGCTCATGCTTTCCTCATGTCATCAGTCGGTGCGCCCTGGGGGCGCGCCCGGAAAAATTCTATCGCTCGGCCATCAATACCAGCACATCCGTGCTGAACGAACCATCGGCCTCAATCTCGAAATATTCGCGTACTTCGTTGCCCATCGACTGCTGCAATTCGCGGATCGCCGCGCGCATCACCTGTGGCGTGCGCATGCGCTCGACCCAGGAGCTGTATTCCAGGCGCAGCCGCTGGCGGGTGGTGCTGCGGGTATGCAGCCCGGCCTCACTGACCTGGCGCAGCCACTCGCCGGCGCTATAGTCGCGCACATGGCTGGTGTCGCGCAGCACTTCGACGCTTTGCAGGTAAGTGTCGAACAATGGACTGCCCGGCGACAACACGTCGACGAATGCCGCAACACCGCCCGGCTTCAATACCCGGCGCACTTCCCGCAGGGCCAGGCCGAGATCGCTCCAGTGGTGTGCCGAATAACGGCTGAACACGAAGTCGAACTCGCCATCGGCGAATGGCAGGCGCTCGGCGGCGCCGTTGACCGTGGTGACGTTGCTCAAGCCACGATCGACGGCAGCAGCGGCCACCACGTCAAGCATCTGTTGCGACAGGTCGTAGGCCACCACTTCCTTGACCAGCGACGCCACCTGGAAACTCACATGACCGGCGCCGCAACCGAGGTCCAGGACCCGGGCTTCGCCCTGCCCTGCCAGTTCGGCCTGTAGCAGCGCGAATTCGGTGCCTTGAGCGTGTACGGCGCTGCTCAGGTAGGCCGCGGCCTGTTCACCGAATTGCTTCTGGACTACCTGGCTGTGCTGGGCGGTGCTGGTCATGGGAACTTCCTTTTTGGGGTTTAGCCTTGTGTCGTCTGAGCTGCCGTCTTCGCGAGCAAGCCCGCTCCCACAGGGTTTTGTCTACGCCACAAATCCAATGTGGGAGCGGGCTTGCTCGCGAAGAGGCCGGCCCTGCCTGAATCAATTTTTACGCGTCGCGAAACAACCACGGCTGGCTCGCACGATGCTTGGCTTCAAACGCCGCAATCGCATCGCCGTCCTGCAAGGTCAGGCCGATATCGTCCAGGCCGTTGAGCAGGCAGTGCTTGCGGAAGGCATCGATCTCAAAGTTCAACACCTTGCCGTCCGGACGGGTCACGGTCTGGGCCTGCAGATCGATCTGCAACTGATAGCCGGGGTTGGCCTCGACCTGCTGGAACAGCTCATCGACTTCGGCATCGCTCAAGATGATCGGCAGCAAGCCGTTCTTGAAGCTGTTGTTGAAGAAGATGTCGGCATAGCTCGGCGCGATGATGCTGCGGAAACCGTATTCTTCCAAAGCCCATGGCGCGTGCTCGCGGCTGGAGCCGCAACCGAAGTTCTCGCGGGCCAGCAGTACGCTGGCGCCCTGGTAACGCTCCGCGTTGAGGACGAAGTCCTGGTTCAGCGGACGCTTGGAGTTGTCCTGATACGGCTGCCCC
Organism: Pseudomonas sp. PLMAX; assembly: GCF_046042685.1. Classification (NCBI taxonomy): domain Bacteria; kingdom Pseudomonadati; phylum Pseudomonadota; class Gammaproteobacteria; order Pseudomonadales; family Pseudomonadaceae; genus Pseudomonas; species Pseudomonas sp. PLMAX. The sequence continues at coordinate 5,183,462 of NZ_CP064949.1, forward strand.
ACATCCAGGTAGCGCCACTCGTCGAACAGGTTCGGACCGAAACCGGTGCGCTTGATCGACTTCAGGAACTGCTTCGGGATGATCTGGTCGGTGTCGACGTTGGCACGATCCAGAGGCGCGACAAGTCCAGTGTGCTGGGTAAAAGCTTTCATGCTGCGCTCCTTTAGATCAATTCACGGACGTCGACGAAACGACCGTTCACAGCGGCGGCCGCGGCCATGGCCGGGCTGACGAGGTGGGTACGGCCACCGGCGCCTTGACGGCCTTCGAAGTTTCGGTTCGACGTGGAAGCGCAATGCTCGCCGGACTCCAAACGGTCCGGGTTCATCGCCAGGCACATCGAGCAACCCGGCTCGCGCCATTCGAAACCGGCTTCAAGGAAGATCTTGTCCAGACCTTCGGCTTCGGCCTGCGCCTTCACCAGGCCCGAGCCCGGCACCACGATGGCTTGCTTGATGGTCGAGGCCACTTTGCGGCCCTTGGCGATGACGGCTGCGGCGCGCAAGTCTTCGATCCGCGAGTTGGTGCAGGAGCCGATGAATACGCGGTCCAGCTGAATGTCGGTGATCGCCTGGTTGGCAGTCAAACCCATGTACTTCAAGGCGCGCACGATCGAATCGCGTTTGACCAGGTCCATCTCCCTGGCAGGGTCCGGCACGTTTTGATCCACCGCCAGGACCATCTCAGGCGAAGTGCCCCAACTGACTTGCGGCTTGATCTGGGTCGCGTCGAGTTCAACGATGGTGTCGAACTTGGCGTCTTTATCAGAAACCAGGTCTTTCCAGGCTTCGACGGCCACGTCCCATTCCGCGCCTTTCGGGGCGAATGGACGGCCCTTCACGTAAGCCACGGTTTTTTCGTCAGCGGCGACCAGGCCAACGCGAGCACCGGCCTCGATGGACATGTTGCAGATGGTCATGCGGCCTTCGACGGACAGGTCACGAATCGCGCTGCCGGCGAACTCGATGGCGTGGCCGTTACCGCCGGCGGTGCCGATCTTGCCGATCACGGCGAGGACGATGTCCTTGGCGGTCACGCCGAACGGCAACTTGCCTTCGACGGAAACCAGCATGTTCTTCATTTTCTTGGCGACCAGGCACTGGGTAGCGAGCACATGCTCGACCTCGGAGGTGCCGATACCGTGAGCCAGGGCACCAAACGCGCCGTGGGTCGAGGTATGGGAGTCGCCGCAGACCACGGTCATGCCCGGCAAGGTGGCACCCTGCTCCGGGCCGATGACGTGGACGATGCCTTGGCGGACGTCGTTCATCTTGAATTCGACGATGCCGTATTCATCGCAGTTGTCGTCGAGGGTCTGGACCTGCAAACGCGAAACCTCGTCGGCAATGGCCGCGATGCCGCCCTTGCGCTCAGGGGTGGTCGGTACGTTGTGGTCCGGGGTCGCGATGTTGGCATCGATGCGCCATGGCTTGCGCCCGGCCAGCCGCAGGCCTTCGAAGGCTTGTGGCGAGGTCACTTCATGGATGATGTGACGATCGATGTAGATCAGCGCGGAGCCATCGTCGCGCTGCTTGACCAAATGCGAATCCCAGAGCTTGTCGTAGAGCGTTTTGCCGGCCATCAGACGGTTTCCTCATCAGCTTCTTTCTATGCCCTGGGTCTTGAGCGATTCAATAACCCCTTGGCTTGTGAGGCTGATCCTATGGGGTTACATTAAATAACTCAAATTCATATTTTTTATGCTTTGGATAACCAACTGGAATACGAGCATGGACCTGGCCAACCTTAATGCCTTTATTGCCATCGCCGAGACCGGAAGCTTCTCCGGAGCCGGCGAACGCTTGCACCTGACTCAGCCGGCGATCAGCAAGCGCATCGCCGGGCTGGAGCAGCAACTGAAGGTGCGGCTATTCGATCGGCTGGGCCGCGAAGTCGGCCTGACCGAAGCCGGCCGCGCCCTGCTGCCCCGGGCCTACCAGATTCTCAATGTCCTCGATGATACGCGCCGCGCCCTGACCAACCTCACCGGGGAGGTGAGCGGTCGCCTGACCCTGGCCACCAGTCACCACATCGGCCTGCACCGTTTGCCACCCTTATTAAGGGAGTTCACCCGGCGCTATCCCGAGGTGGCGCTGGATATCCAGTTTCTCGATTCGGAAGTCGCCTACGAAGAAATCCTCCACGGAAGGGCCGAACTGGCGGTGATCACCCTGGCGCCGGAACCCCACGCCCTGGTCAAGGCCACGCCGGTGTGGGACGACCCGCTGGACTTCGTGGTCGCCCCCGAGCATTCGCTGCTCAACAATGGCAAGGTCAGCCTCGTGGATATCGCCCGCCATCCGGCGGTGTTTCCCGGCGGCAACACCTTTACCCACCACATCGTCCAGCGCCTGTTCGAAGCCCAGGGCCTGACGCCGAACATCGCCATGAGCACCAATTACCTGGAAACCATCAAGATGATGGTGTCGATCGGCCTGGCCTGGAGCGTCCTGCCACGGACCATGCTCGATGACCAGGTTGCGCGGATACCTTTGCCGGGCATACAACTGACTCGCCAGCTAGGCTATATCCTGCACACTGAAAGGACGCTATCGAATGCAGCACGGGCCTTCATGGCCTTGCTGGATGGCCAGATCGATCTGCCAGGGACTCAAGGCTAACTTGTGCTACTCCTATAGAGCCGCGAATTCCTGTACCCGATACACAATTCAGCCCAAGGCTTGCCAATGCCGAAATCTGTTGACCGTATTCCGCCAATGCCGCGCATCCAGGCGCTTGACCCGAAAAGCTCCGAACAGAGCTGGGAAAGTGCCTCGCAATTGCTGGCCGCGCTCAACGGCGCGCGCCTGGGCGCCTGGTATTGGGACATCGAGCGTGGGCAGATCAGCTGGTCCCGGGGCACCCAGGCACTGTTTGGCTTCGATCCCCGGCAACCGTTGCCGGCCGACCTGGAATACCTTGACTTGTTGCCTGTGGAAGACCGGGCCAAGACCCTTCGCGCCTTCCATGCCGTGATCGGTGGCGCGCCGCTGGAGCAAGCGATGCACCACCGCGTTCGCTGGCCCGACGGCAGCCTGCACTGGCTGGAGATCAGCGGCAGCCTGCTGCCGGACAAGCACGGCCGTCCACGGATGATTGGCGTGATCCGCGAAATCACCCACCAACGCCAGCGCGAACAGGCGCTGAGTAGCTCGGAGAAACGCTTCGCCACGCTGTTCCACCTGTGCCCGAACATGGTCCTGCTGACGCGCCAGGAAGACGGCCTGATCACCGAAGCCAACCAGTATTTCGAAAGCCTGTTCGGCTGGCCGGTCCAGGACGCGATCGGCCGTACCACCCTGGAACTGGGCCTCTGGGTGAACCCCGAACAACGCGCACAACTGGTCAAGGCCACCAAGGCCAAAGGCGAGCTGACCAGCATGGAGGTGCAGTTTCGCGCCAGCAACGGGCAGATCCACGATGGCATCCTCAGTGCGCAAAAGGTCGAACTCGAAGGCCAGCCCTATCTGCTCAGCACCTTCCTCGACACCACCGAACGCAAAGCCGCCGAACACGCCCTCAAAGACAGCCAGGAGCGCCTCGACCTGGCCCTGGACTCGGCGCAACTGGGCACCTGGGACTGGCACATTCCCAGCGGCATGCTGTATGGCTCGGCCCGCGCCGCACAGTTGCACGGCATGGAGGCCAAGCCGTTCCATGAATCCTTCGACGAGTTTTTCGAAGGCGTGCCCGGTGAAGAACGCGACACCATGCGCGATGCCTACCGCAGCCTGCGCGAAGGCCCGGCCGGCAACTACCAGCTGACCTATCGGGTGCAAATGCCGGATGGCAGCTCACGCTATCTGGAGAGCCGCGCCCGCCTCTACCGCGATGAAAACGGCGTGCCCTTGCGCATGGCCGGCACCCTGCTCGACATCACCGACCAGGTCGAGCGCGAACAACGCCTGGTGGCCTCCGAAGAGAAATTCGCCACCCTGTTCCAGGTCAGCCCCGACCCGATCTGCGTGACCCGCCAGGACACCGGGCAATTCATCGAAATCAATTCCAGCTTCACCCAGACCTTCGGCTGGAGCGCCGCCGATGTGATCGGGCGCAGCGCCGACGAAATCGGCCTGTGGGACGCCTCGGCAAAAAGCCTGCAACGGATCGAACAGGTGATCCGCGAGCAAGGCCTGAACAATGTGGCGATCCTCGTCCAGCACAAGGACGGGCAGTCGCTGACCTGCGTGATCTCCAGCCGCCAGATCAACGTCAGCGAACAGCCGTGCGTCGTCACCACGCTGCGCGACATCACCCAGCAGCAACGCTCGGAAGCGGCGCTCAAGGCCAGCGAAGAGAAGTTCGCCAAGGCCTTCCACTCCAGCCCCGACGCCATCACCATCACTGAACGCGATACCGGACGTTATCTGGAGGTCAACGACGGTTTCTGCCGCCTGACCGGCTACCGCGCCGACGAAGTGATCGGCCGCACCGTGTACCAGGTGGGGATCTGGGCCGAAGAGAAACAGCGCTCGACCTTACTCGCCGAACTGCAGATCAAGGGCCGGGTACATCACCTGGAGATGCTCGGGCGCAACAAGCGCGGCGAGTTGCTGACGGTCGAGGTCTCAGTAGAACCGATCACCCTCAACGAAACCGCGTGCCTGCTGCTGACCGCCCGGGACGTCAGCCTGCTGAAAAATGCCGAGGCGCAGATCCGCCACCTGGCCTACCACGACCCCCTGACCAACCTGCCCAACCGCGCCCTGCTGATGGATCGCCTGAGCCAGCAGATCGCCCTGCTCAAGCGCCACAACCTGCGCGGCGCGTTGATGTTCCTCGACCTCGACCACTTCAAGCACATCAACGATTCCCTCGGCCATCCGGTGGGCGACACGGTGCTGAAAATCATCACCGCGCGCCTGGAAGCCAGCGTGCGCATGGAAGACACCGTCGCGCGCCTGGGCGGTGATGAGTTCGTGGTGTTGCTCAGCGGCCTCGAAGGCACGCGCAACCAGGTCAGCGATCAGGTCCGCGAGCTGGCCGATACCATTCGTGAACTGCTGTCCGAACCGATGTTCCTCGACGGCCAGCGCCTGCAGGTGACGCCGAGCATCGGCATTGCCTTGATTCCCGACCACGGCTCGACGCCGACCGACTTGCTCAAGCGCGCCGACATCGCCCTTTATCGGGCCAAGGATTCGGGGCGCAATACCGCGCAGATGTACCACAACACCATGCAGAAGGCCGCGAGCGAACGCCTGCGCATGGAAACCGACCTGCGCCTGGCATTGTCGCGCGGTGAGTTTCGCGTGCATTACCAACCCCAGGTGGACGCCCGGGATAACCGCATCGTCGGCGCCGAAGCGCTGGTGCGCTGGAACCATCCCGAACTCGGCGCACAGTCGCCCACCGAGTTCATCAAGGTCCTGGAAGACAGCGGACTGATCCTCGAGGTCGGCACCTGGATCGTCGATGAAGCCTGCCAGGCCTTCAAGAAACTGATCGCCGACGGCCTGGTGGACCCGCTGCAATTCAGCCTGTGCGTCAACATCAGCCCGCGCCAGTTCCGCCAGAACGATTTCGTCGAGCGCATCGAAAGCAGCCTCGCCACCTACGGCCTGCCCTGCTCGCTGCTGAAACTGGAAATCACCGAAGGCATCGTCATCCAGAACCTGGAAGACACCATCAACAAGATGCTGCGCCTGAAAAAGCTCGGCGTGAGCTTTGCCATGGACGATTTCGGCACCGGCTACTCCTCGCTCACCTACCTCAAGCGCCTGCCGGTCGACACCCTGAAAATCGACCAGTCGTTCATCCGCGACGCCACCACCGACCCCAACGACGCCGAGATCATCCGCGCCATCGTCGCCATGGCCCGCAGCCTGGAACTGAAGATCATCGCCGAAGGGGTGGAGACCCTGGAACAGCTGGAGTTCCTGCAAGGCTTGGGCTGCCATCTCTACCAGGGGTACCTGCATAGCCGGCCGCTACCGGTGGAGGATCTGCAGAAGCTCCTGTAGGAACGAACTCACTGGCTGAATATCCCTTTCCTACACGCATGCCGGAAGCGTCCGATTTACGCCTGACTGCCTCGTATAGAACCCTTGCGCTGCACTTTGCCCTGCCTTCATTCCTTCGGAGGCAGGCGCAATTTGATCGTCATCAGACAAGGAGTTGCAGCCATGGCCAAGGGATATTTCATTCGCAAGGGCGACAAGACCAGTTGCGGTGGCGAGGTGCTGGAAACCGATACCCGCATCATGATGTTCGGCTTCGCCCATGCTCGCGAGGGGGATCCGGTTTCCTGTGGCAAGAACGACGAAACCTACAAGATTGTCGGTGGTATTTCGTCCTTTGACAGTCACGGTAGGCTGGCAGCTGGCTCGCTGGATAGCCGCAGCAGCTGTCCCTGCAAGGCCGGGCTTAACCCCTCGTTTACCAACATCAGCTATGAGTCCATACAGGGTGCAGCGCCGCAAGCCGTGAGGAGCGACCCTCAACAGGAAGCCGCGCCGGTTGCGCCCAACCACCCGGTCACACCGCAACCATCCAGTTTCACTTCAGCGCGGGCACCCACACCCACGCTCAGCGAACGGCCGGGGACAGTCTGTGAAAACCTTTGGCGCGGGTATCAGCAAAGGGTCGAAAACGTCGTGGCGCCGGGCGGCAAACTGATCGCCGATCCGAAGACGCGCAACAAGGCGATCAATGCCGCCTACGCGCAATTGTGGCGCCTCGATCCACGATTTCAGTGGGCAGGGCTGGCGGCCTTCGCCTCGAAACAAGTGGGTTGTGGGTTGCTGCATGCGGCCGAAACGATCGAGAAGATGCAGGCGGAAGAGCAGGCGATTCAGCAACTGAGGGACAGTGCCAGACAAGGATTCGGAGGCTTGTTCAGCCGCAGCGAGTGGGAAAAGCGCGCGAAAATTCGCGAGTTCGAGCAGCGCCAGCACGAGTACGAACAGGCCAACCGTGACAACCCGGTGTGGGGCTTCACCCACTGGGGTGCCGACATGCCCTTGACGTACTCGCAGCGGATGTACCGGTTTGTGTACGAGATGCTGGCGATGGGCAATACCACGCTGTTCCTGGATGTGTATCCGTTGCATGTGTTCTACAGGGAACGTGGGCTGGAGGCGCTGAAGGATTGCCTGCCTTCACGGAAAAACATCTATGGGAGTGGGCAGTATCCGGTGCTGTGGCCGGTCGGACAGGAAAAGCTGAGATTCGGGACTGACCATAAGGAAATCCTGCAAGCCTTTGAAGCGATTGAAACAGGTAACATCGCTGAAAGCGTTGAGCATCTGGCCAAACACGAACAGCGAAATATTCTGCAACCCGCGATGTATGACGACTGGGGGCTGAAATGGCTGCTGCGCGGTAACCATGCCTCATACGTCACTAACTTGCCCTCCGGTGCTGCCCAAGCCATTGAACTGACGCTGGCTAGCCAATGCAGCCCCGTCGATGACAGGCGCACTATTGGTTTTGGCAACAACCCCGTTGCCAACCTGGCCAACATCGACCAGCGCATGGCTTTCGTGCTGAGGGCGGCGCAGCAATTTGATGATCTGCTGCAGGGCGACCAGCGCGAGCAGATTGAGCAATCGATTCGGGATATTGCCTGGGGTGGAGGCGTGCGATGAACCTGATGCAACGCATGGGTTGGCGACACGGCATATTGGCACTGCCAGTCGCGGTCCTCGTGACACTGGCCGCGATTGAGGCCCTATCGAATGAACCGGAAATTTCGCTGGTAATTGGTGAGCCGTACGAAGCCATGCGCCAGCGTTCCAGCGCAAGAATCGATCCAGTCATATCTGGGCACTCCTGGTTCAATGTTCCCAAGTCTGATGCCCGCCTGCGTTTCGCAGATCCTGAGTTTGGCTTTGTAACCCCACTGGCCCGGTTCTTCACAGTGGGTTTTGGACGTGATGAACGGATAGACGGTGTCCGTATGTCCCCACAAGTCGAGCCACTGCTGCTCGACGATACCCTCAAGGTCGTACTGGATCTGCAAGACCAATTACGCAAGGCCGGCTGGACACCCATCCGCATCAAGGAAGATCCACCGTTCGCCGACACGCCAGAGTGGCGAGCCCGATTGCGCGACGTGAACAAGGGCGGAACATCCTATTGGCATGCAGACGACAAGTACCAGGTGATGCTGGTGGTTGGTCGTTTCAGGGACGAGAAGCGCCCAACCGAGGAGCGCTACCTAATCACGCTATCACTAGCCACTCCATGGACGAATCCCTGAGTTTACCTCGTCGTGACAAAACCACGCTTTCAGCATTAAACCCACTCACCAGGCTTCGTAACCGAATCCATCCCAAGATGCCATGTACATTCAGTAACTATATCCCCAGGCCCTACCATCCATGGCCGAGACATCTCCAACGTGCCCTGTATCTACCAGGGATTCAATCCCCCTTCCTACACACATTCCGGAAACGTCCGATTTACGCCTGACTGCCTCATATAGAACCCTTGCGCTGCACTTTGCCCTGCTTCCATTTCTTAGGAGGCGGGCGCAATTTGATCGGCAACAGACAAGGAGTTGCGGCAATGGCTAAAGGATATTTCATTCGCAAGGGCGTCAAAACCAGTTGCGGTGGCGAGGTGCTGGACACCGATACCCGCGTGACGATGTTTGGCTTCGCCCATGCTCGCGAAGGGGATCCGGTTTCCAGCAATCATCTTTCCTACTTGGTCGGTATCCCGTCTGGTGCCGCTGAAGCCATCGAACTGACGTTGGCCAGTCAATGCCGCCGTATCGATGACGGACGTACCGTGGGTTTCAGCAACAGCCTCACTGCCAACCTGTCCTATGTTAATCAGCGTATGGCCTTCGTGCTCAGAGCTGCCGAGCAGTTTGATGATCTCTTGCATAGCGACAAACGCGAGCAGTTGGAGCAATCGATTCGGGATATCGCCTGGGGCGGCGGCGTGCGATGAACCTGATGCAACGCATGGGCTGGCGATGCGGCATGTTAGTACTGGCAGTCGCGGCCCTCCTGACACTGGCCGCGATCGAGGCCCTATCGGATGAGCCGGAAATTGCCCTGTTGATCGGCGAACCTTGGGAGGATATGCGCCGTCGCTCCAGTGCGGCCATTGATCCAGCCATTCCCGGACACTATTGGGGGCGGCAGGCCAAGTCTGATGCTCGCCTGCGCTTCGCAGACCCTCAATACGGCTTTGTGACCCCATTGGCCCGTTTCTTTACCGTGAGTTTCGATGATGAGCGGGTCAGCAGTGTCCGCATGTCCCCACAAATCGAGCCGCTGCTGCTCGACGACACACTCAAGGTCGTGCTGGATCTACAGGAGCAATGGCGCAATGCTGGCTGGGTACCCATCAGGGTCAATGACTTCCCACCGTTCGCGGACATGCCGTATTGGCGTGCCCAATTACGCGATGCAAACAAAGGCGGCACATCCTACTGGCATGCAGGCACCCAGTATCAGGTGATGATGGTGGTCAATCGTTTCACGGATTACAGGCACCCCACCGAGGAGCGTTACCTCATCACGCTGTCACTGGCCACGCCATGGACGAATCCCTGACATGCTTCGAGCATTAACCCCACACACCAGGCGCCATCACCAAATCCATCCCAAGATGCCATCTACACTCAGTAACCATATCCCCAGCCCCAACTATCCAAGGCCGAGACCTCTCCAACGTGCCCAGCATCTACCAGATCAAACCCGCGTTCCAAAACCTCCTGCGCCCCCTGGTCCAGCGCCTGTTCGACAACGGCACCACCGCCAACCAGATCACCCTGATCGCCGGCATCGGCTCGATCCTGGTGGGCTTGGTGATCGCAAGTTTCGTGCATCACCCCTGGGTCTTTGCACTGGTACCCATCTGGATGATCGTGCGCATGGCGCTCAACGCCATCGACGGCATGCTGGCTCGGGAATTCAACCAGCAGTCGCGTTTGGGGGCGTATTTGAATGAGCTGTGCGACATCACTGCCGACTGCGCCCTGATCCTGCCGTTCGCCCTGCTGCCCGGCGTCAGCCTGTGGCTGGTGTTGCTGGTGGCGCTGCTCGCCTTGTTCAGCGAGTACAGCGGCGTGCTGGGGCCGATGGTCGGGGCTTCGCGGCGCTATGACGGGCCCATGGGCAAAAGTGACCGGGCGTTTGTCCTGGGGGTGGTGGCCGCTGGCATCGTACCGGGCTGGATCAGCCCGGTCTGGATCAACGCGGTGTTCGCGATCATCGCGATGCTACTGGTCTGCACCTTGGTCAATCGGGTCCGCCAGGGCCTCAGGGAAGTACACATCGACAGCTCTTCAGCCGAAGGAAATGGCAATGCGTGAAGCACTACAACAGACATTTACTACCCACGACGACGTGCAACTGTTCTACCGACACTGGCCCGGCACCCCTGAACCGGGGGAGCCGCGCAAGGCCGTGTTGCTGTTTCACCGCGGTCACGAACACTCCGGGCGCATTGCCCATCTGGTGGATGAACTGGACCTGCCCGGTTTTGACTTCTTCGCCTGGGATTCCCGGGGCCACGGCCTCTCGCCCGGTGCCCGGGGTGACAGCCCCGGTTTTGCCACCAGCGTGCGGGACGTGCAGACCTTCTGCGAGCACCTGGGCGCGACCTATCAGATCGACGAAGAAAATATTGCGGTGATCGCGCAAAGCGTCGGCGCGGTGATCGTCGCCACCTGGGCCCACGATTACGCGCCGCGCATCCGAGCGCTGGTGCTGGCGTCCCCGGCGTTCAAGGTCAAGCTCTATGTGCCCTTCGCCCGCCAGGGATTGGCACTGATGCGTCGATGGCGCGGCAATTTTTTCGTCAACAGCTACGTCAAGGCGCGCTTTCTCAGCCACGACCCGCTGCGCGTCGCCAGCTACGACAGCGATCCGCTGATCACCAAGGCCATTTCAGTCAATGTCCTGCTCGGTCTCTACGATGCCGCCGAACGGGTCGTGGCCGATGCCCAGGCCATAACAATACCCACCCAGCTGTTGATCTCCGGTGCCGACTTCGTCGTGCATCGCCAACCCCAGGAACAGTTCTTCGAGCGCCTGGGCAGCCTGCGCAAGGAAAAACACATCCTGCCGGGGTTCTTCCACGACACCCTGGGCGAAAAGAACCGCGGGCACGCCGTCGCCAGCGCACGTCGCTTCATCCAGCAGAACTTCGCACAGCCGAGCGAACGCCCCAGCCTGCTGAATGCCGATCGCCTGGGCCTGACCTGCGCTGAATCCGAATCGCTGGCCGCGCCGCTGCCGCACAACTCACTGCGCGACCTGTATTGGCGCATGACCCGCGCCAGCATGCGCCTGGGCAGCCAACTGTCGTCCGGGATCAAGCTGGGGTTCGACACCGGTTTCGACTCCGGGAGCACCCTGGACTACGTCTACCGCAACACAGCCACGGGCAAGTCGGGTGTCGGCCGCCTGATCGACCGCAATTACCTCGATTCCATCGGCTGGCGCGGCATTCGCCAACGCAAGCTGCACGTCGAAGAACTGCTGCGCCTGGCGATGCAACAATTACGCGACCAGGGCCGCGAAGTGCGCATCGTCGACATCGCCGCCGGCCACGGACGCTACATTCTCGAAGCCCTGCAGGGCGTCAGCCCGTTACCCGAGTCGATCCTGTTGCGCGACTACAGCGACATCAACGTGCGCGACGGCAGCGCGCTGATCCGCGAAAAAGGCCTGGAAGGGATCGCACAATTCGTCAAGGGCGACGCCTTCGACCGTGCAGACCTGGCTGCGCTGCAACCCAAGCCGACCCTGGCGGTGGTCTCCGGTCTGTACGAGCTGTTCGCCGACAACCAAATGGTCGCTGGTTCCCTCGTCGGCCTGGCCGAAGCGGTGGAGCCTGGCGGATACCTGGTCTACACCGGTCAACCCTGGCATCCGCAACTGGAACTGATCGCCCGCGCCTTGACCAGCCACCGTGAAGGTCAGGCCTGGGTCATGCGCCGGCGCACCCAGGTGGAAATGGACCAACTGGTGGAGGCCGCCGGCTTTCGCAAGGTCGGCATGCGCGTCGACGAGTGGGGCATTTTCAGCGTGGCTCTCGCGCAACGGGTGTCTTGATGCTGCGCAATGTGACGACGGCGCGCGAGCCCGGTTTGCTCAAACCTGCGCTGCTCTGGCTGCTGCTCCTGGCGCCGTTGTTCTTCGGCACCTACGGGTTTGCCACCTGGTTCACCACCCAGCGCGACGATGTCGGCAGCCTGGTGTTCGGCTGGGAAAACCACATGCCGTTCTGGGCCTGGACCATTGTTCCCTACTGGTCCATCGACTTGCTGTACGGGTTGTCTCTGTTACTACCCGACAGTCGCCAGGAACTCAAGCGCCACGCCTTGCGCCTGCTGACCGCGCAACTCATTGCGGTCAGCTGTTTCCTGATCTGGCCGTTGCGCTTCACTTTCGCCCGGCCGGAACTGGACGGCGTATTCGGCTGGCTGTTCGATGTCCTGGCAGGCTTTGACAAGCCATTCAATCAGGCGCCATCCCTGCACATCGCCTTGCTGGTGATCCTGTGGACCTGCTATCACAGACACTTGCAGGACCTCTGGCGCGCAGTGATGCATGCCTGGTTCATCCTCATCGGGATCTCGGTGCTGACCACTTACCAGCACCACTTCATCGATCTGCCGACCGGCGTGCTGCTTGGCTGGCTGTGTGTCTGGCTGTGGCCGCTGGAGGGACCTGGCCCTTTGCAGCGCGCCCGACTGCCAACCGGGAAAAAACGCTGGCAACTGGCGCTGTATTACCTGGTGGGGGCTGCTGCTTTTGCCGTCCCGGCCTTCAGCTTCGGGGGCATCTGGCTGTGGCTGACCTGGCCTGCATCGGCCTTGCTGCTGGTGGCGCTCAATTACGCCGTGCTGGGTGCAGAAGGTTTTCAGAAAGGCGCCGATGGACGCCTGTCCCCTGCCGCACGCTGGTTGATGGCGCCCTACCTGGCTGCCGCTTGGCTCAATTCGCGCCTGTGGACGCGCAACAATCCACTACCCGACCAGGTAATCGATGACGTCTGGCTCGGACGCATACCGACTGGCCGGGAACTCAAGGGCAGCCCCTTCAGTGCCGTGTTCGACCTGTGTGCCGAACTGTCGCTCGATCCTGGCAGCGTCGCCTATCGCACGCTACCGGTGCTGGACTTGACCACCCCCACCCCCTTGCAATGCCAGGAAGCCGCGCTGGCCATCGAAAGCCTGCGCCAGCACGGGCCGCTACTGGTCTGCTGCGCCTTGGGTTATTCGCGCAGCGCCACCGCAGTCGCCGCCTGGCTGCTGCACACCGGGCGGGCCAGCAGTGTCGCCGAAGCCTTTTTGGTGATCCAGCGCGCACGCCCGGGGATTGTTCTGGGTCTCCTGCACCGAGAGGCGCTGGCGCCGCTGGCGACCCGCATGGAGAAGAAAGGTGTCCATTGATATGCAACTGCAGGTGACAGCCAGTCTGTTGCGTCGTGGCGACTCCCTGGATCGATTGTCCAGCGGCCTCACCCTGCTCGGCGCCTTGCTCGGCCTGGGCCAGTACCTGATGCCCGGCCCGGGGTTGTGGAGCCTGGCCTGCAGCGGCGGACTACTGGTGCTCGGCCTGTGGCAAAAATACTGGGCACTGCGGGTAGCCTTCGACGCCGATCTGTTCCGCCATCTGGCCGACCGTGCCGAAGACCTGCCCCAGCGCACCCAAGACCTGGACCAGGCGCTGACGACCCTGGGCCTGCAACCTGCCGAGCGCGGCGGCCGCCCCTGGAGCGAACGCATCGCCGGCGCCTTGAAACTGTTACGCCGCCAGGCATTGCTGGTGGCGGCCCAACTGTTGTTGACCCTGGTGTTCATCCTGGCCGGCCCCTGGCTGGCCTATGCCGGATAAGGAGTTCTCATGCTGGAACCCGTGGTTGCCACCCTCATCACCTCGGCCGCGCGCCTGCTCACCGGAGCGCGCAGCCTTTGGCTCGGTTGTGCGCCGCAACCGGTACAGCGCATCTACTTCGCCAACCACAGCAGTCATGGCGATTTCGTGCTGTTGTGGGCCTCCTTGCCGCCGACCTTGCGCCGCATCACGCGACCGGTTGCCGGTGCGGATTACTGGCTCAAGAGCCCCCTGCGCCGGTACATCATCAACCGGGTGTTCAACGGCGTGCTGATTGACCGCGAGCGCAAGGACAGTACCGACAATCCCTTGCAGCCGATGCTCGACGCCCTGGAGCGCGGCGATTCGCTGATCCTTTTTCCGGAAGGCACCCGCAATCCCGAAGACGGCCTGTTGCCCTTCAAGAGCGGGCTGTATCACCTGGCAAAGCAGTATCCCCAGGCGCAGGTAATCCCGGTGTGGATCGCCAACCTCAACCGCGTCATGCCCAAGGGGCGTGTGCTGCCGCTGCCGCTGTTATGCACCATCAGCTTTGGTGCCGCGCTGGCCATCGACGAAGACGAAAGCAAGGCGCAGTTCCTCGAACGCAGTCGCGAAGCGCTGCTGAGCCTGGCCGGGGAGCATGCCTGACATGGACAGACAGACCTTGATGTTGTTCGCCGGGATTGGCGCGTTCCTGCTGCTGGCCTCGATCATCGGCCTGGTGCTCAAGCGCCGCACCCGCGGTACCGACAACCCGGTGATCGACAACCTCAACGCGCGGATCAACGCCTGGTGGGTGATGGTACTGGTGATCGGGGTCGCCTTCTGGCTCGGCACCGGCGCGGTGATCCTGCTGTTCTACACCGTGTCGTTCTACGCCCTGCGCGAATTCCTCACCCTCACGCCCACCCGCCGCAGCGACTACCCGGCATTGGTCGCGGCCTTCTACCTGGCGCTGCCGCTGCAGTACCTGTTGATCTACTACGACTGGTACGGGCTGTTTTCGATCTTCATTCCGGTCTACGTGTTCTTGCTCCTGCCGATCCTCGCGTCCCTGGGCGGCGACAGCACGCACTTCCTCGAGCGCGCCTCGAAAGTCCAGTGGGGCCTGATGATCGCGGTGTTCTGCGTCTCCCATGTACCCGCCTTGCTGACCCTGGACATCGCCGGCTATGAGGGGCGCAACCTGCTGTTGATCGCCTATCTGGTGATCGTGGTGCAGATGTCGGATGTGCTGCAGTACGTGTGCGGTAAACTGTTCGGCAAACGCAAGATCGCCCCGAACCTGTCGCCCTCCAAGACCCTGGAAGGGTTTGTCGGCGGCATTGTCCTGGCCTCGCTGATCGGCTGTGCCTTGTGGTGGATCACGCCGTTCACCCCCTGGCAGTCACTGGTCATCGCCCTGCTGATCAACTTGCTGGGGTTCGCCGGCGGCATCGTCATGTCGGCGATCAAGCGCGACCGCGGCGTCAAGGACTGGGGGCATATGATCGAAGGCCATGGCGGCATGCTCGATCGACTGGACTCGGTGTGCTTTGCCGCACCGATTTTCTTTCATCTGGTGCGTTACGGCTGGACTTGATCTGAGCGAATTACAAGCACAAAAAAGGGCGCCTGATGGCTAATGCCGATCAGTTAAGCCATCTCGCTTGACCTTTGGCCGCAAGAAATCAAAATCCGATGCCTGAACTGGCATCGGATTTTTTTATGCGTCTCGCTCGGGCACTGGAACTGACCCACAACTTCGCTTCCACTCCAAACTCAATCGAGGGATTGGATTCCTTACTCGATCCTTCTTTGGTCGAGCAGGCGCTTGAACAGGCCGGCGTGGCGACGCTGCGCAAGCGGCGCTTGCCGCTGGAAATGATGCTCTGGTGCGTGATTTCCATGGCGTTCTTCCGGCGCATGTCGGCGTGGGATGTGGTCAGTCGCATGAACATCATGCTGCCGGGGCAACGCCCGTTAGTGGCCCCCAGCGCCGTAGTCCAGGCACGTCAGAGACTAGGTAGCGAAGCCGTACGACAAGTCTTCGACCTGACTCAGAAAAGTTGGCATGAAGCAGCTGACCATCCGACTTGGGCCGGTTTGCGCTTGTTGAGCGTCGACGGTGTCGTCTGGCGAACGCCTGACACCCGCGAAAATCGAGCGCGCTACGATTCGGCCAGTAACCAGCACGGCGACACCGGTTTTCCCCAGGTACGCATGGTCTGTCAGATGGAATTGACGAGCCACATGTTGATCGGCAGCGCATTTGATGGCTATCGCAGCAACGAAATGAAACTGGCCGAACAACTGATCGACACCACGCCCGATCACTCGTTGACCCTATTCGATCGAGGTTTCTACTCCCTGGGATTGCTGCACCAGTGGCAGCAAGCAGGCACCGAGCGCCATTGGCTGATGCCACTGCGCAAGGGTGCGCAGTACGAAGTTGTTCAGCGTTTGGGCCGTCAGGATGCCATGGTCTCGTTAAGCACTTCGCCGCAGGCCCGCAAGCAATGGCCGGGACTGCCCGAGCGCCTGATTGCGCGCCTTCTGAGCAAAACCGTCAAGGGCAAGGTGCGTCAGATCCTGACGTCGATGACCGACCCGCTGCGCTTCCCGTCTGACGAAATAGTCGACCTGTACAGCCAGCGATGGGAGATCGAATTGGGCTTTCGGGAGATGAAACAGACGCTGCTCAACAGCAGCTATACCTTGCGCAGCAAGACACCCGAGATGATCGAGCAGGAGCTGTGGGGCGTGTTGCTGGGCTACAACCTGTTGCGCTATCAGATGGTAGAAATGAGCCGTCACTGTCCGGGAATTTACCCGTGCGAAATGAGTTTTACCGCCTGCACCTGGGCAATTTTAGGGTTTATCAACAGCGTCTCGGCCGACCGCTCCGGGAACATCCCCAAATACCTGGCCGAGCTTCATGCTTCAGCGCCGCACTATGTCCTGCCTCATCGGCGAGAGGAGCGTATTTATCCCCGAACCATCCGGCTCAAATCGCCGAAGTATCCGATCAGAAATAAAAATGCCAGTCAGCTTAACTGACTGGCATTACGCCTGATGGCGCCCTTTTTCTGCTCTTGCTTAGTGTTGCAGAGCCGGTTTTTGCGTCCCGTTGATCGGGATGCGCTTGGCTTTCGCCTCTTCCGGAACCACCCGCAACAGGTCGATGCTCAACAGACCGTTGCGCAGGTCCGCGGCCTTGATCTCGATGTGATCGGCCAGGCGGAACGACAGCTTGAACGCACGCTGGGCGATGCCCTGGTGCAGGAAGGTCACGTCCTCATTGGCGTCGCGTTTGCCACCGCTGATGGTCAGCACACCCTTCTCGACTTGCAGGTCCAGGTCTTCTTCCTGGAAGCCGGCCGCCGCCACGACGATGCGGTATTGATCGTCGCCGTGTTTTTCAACGTTGTAGGGTGGGTAGGTGCTGCCCGGCTCGTTGCGCAGCGCGGTTTCGAACAGGTCGTTGAAACGGTCGAAACCGACAGAGGAACGGAACAGTGGAGCCAGGGAAAATGCAGTACTCATGGTTCAAATCTCCTGAAACAATCAGCAAGGTTTTTTGTCTCCGCGACCCGAATTCGGCATCGCGTAACCCTTAGATAGGGACCGCTGAGTGCATTTCAAGAGATTTTTTGAAGATTTTTTTCAGGCCGCTTCAGCCACCTGGAGCCCCAGCAAACGCGACACCTGGTCCAGTTCCGTCTCACGGCGCAGCACGCTGAACAGCTCGACCGCCTCGGGATAGTTGCGCGTCAGCATGGCCAGCCATTGCTTCAGGCGACCGGGCGATTGACGCGCGGTCATCTGCGCCTTGGCTTGCAGCCAGAAATCCTGGATCAATGGCAACAGCTCGGCCCAGGTCATCTCGACGACCTCTTCACCGGCCTTGGCCGCGACAATCTGCCGGGCCAGGTCGGGGCGCGAGACCAGGCCGCGACCGAGCATGATGTCTTCCACACCACTGATTTCCCGGCAACGGCGCCAGTCTTCGACGCTCCAGATATCGCCGTTGGCGAACACCGGCACCTTGACCACTTCCTGTACGCGCGGGATCCACTCCCAATGCGCCGGCGGCTTGTAGCCATCGACCTTGGTCCGGGCATGCACCACGATATGCTCGGCGCCGCCCTCGGCCAGCGCCGTGGCGCAGACCAGCGAACCGTCCGGGCTGTCGAAGCCCAGGCGCATCTTGGCGGTCACCGGAATGTGCGCGGGCACGGCGCGTCGCACGTGCTCGACGATCTGGTTGAGCAGCTCGGGCTCCTTGAGCAACACCGCGCCGCCACGGGACTTGTTCACCGTCTTGGCCGGGCAACCGAAGTTCAGGTCGATCACTTCAGAGCCCAGTTCGCAGGCCAGCGCGGCGTTTTCCGCCAGGCACACAGGATCCGAACCCAACAGCTGCACACGCAGCGGCACACCGGAGGCCGTCCGGGCACCGTTGAGCAATTCCGGGCCGAATTTGTGGAAGTAGGCCGGCGTGAGCAACTGGTCGTTGACCCGAATGAACTCGGTCACGCACCAGTCGATGCCACCCACTCGGGTCAGTACGTCGCGCAGGATGTCGTCGACCAGCCCCTCCATGGGCGCCAGGGCAATTTGCATGGGGAAAACACTACTCAAGGAAAAAACGTGCGGTAGTTTACCGGGTTTCACCCCCCTGTAGGAGCTGCCGCAGGCTGCGATCTCTTGACTTTGATTTTAAGATCAAAAGATCGCAGCCTGCGGCAGCTCCTACAGGGGGATTGTGTCAGGCAGGGGTTTGGATGGCGGGGCCATAGCCTTCGATGAATTCGGCCGGCATGCGCTTGGGTTTGCCGCTGGACAGTTCAATGCAGACGAAAGTGGTCTGGGCGCGCAGCAGGGTGGTGTTGTCGCTGGGGCGCTTCAACTGGAAATGCCGGGTCATTTTCAGGCGCTGGTCCCAATCGACGATCCAGGTCGCCAATTGCAACTCGTCGCCTTCATAGGCGGCTGCCAGATAATCGATCTCGTGGCGCACCACCGCCATCGCCCGGTCCAGGCGCCGATACTCGACCAGATCCAGGCCAAGGCGCTGGGAGTGGCGCCACGCACAGCGTTCGAGCCAGGTCACGTACACCGCGTTATTGGCGTGCCCCAGCCCATCGATGTCCTCGGCCCCCACTTGCAGATCAATGATAAACGGCGTTGCCCGATCCCAGCCCATGCCCCACTCCCCGGTCAGATTGATTCGACCGGGGCAGTGTAACGGATGCTCAGGCCGATTGGCGCGATTGCAGGCTGCGACCAGCCAGCAGTGATAACACGCCATCAATGACCCGTGGGTCGGCCAGTACCCGCTGATGGCCGCCTTCCTGCAGGCGCAGCAGACAACTGTCGAACCAGGCTTCGTGGATCAGTTGCGATTCCTTGACCGGAACGTGGGTGTCGTCTTCGGCATGCACGATCAGGCCTGGCATGTCGAGCTGGTAGTGCGCGACATCCAGCATCGCAGCGCGCATGCCGACATCGGTCTCGACCTGGCGGATGAACGCCGAACGGGCTTTCGGCGGCAGCCCTACATAGCGGGCGAAACCGCGCAATACTCCGAGAATCCGCGCCGGGGCAGCAATGCTGACCAGGGTTTCGGTGCGCAGGCCCAACTGCACGGCGAGCATCGCACTGGCGCCGCCCATGGAGTGGCCGATGACCGCTTGCAGCGGCGGTAACTCGGCGGCGGCTTCGAGCATGGCACGGGCGAACAGCACCACGTTCGCCTCGCGCCCGGGAGAGCGACCATGGGCCGGGCCGTCCAGGGCGACCACCGAATAACCGGCATCGACCAGCGCCGTGATCAGGCTCGCGAACTGCGTGGGCCGCCCTTCCCAGCCGTGCATCAGCAATACTGCCGGGCCCTGCCCCCAACGCAGTGCCGACAGACCGAAACGCAAGGTGATGCGCTCCGACTTTGCCAGCAGCGGCAGCTCCCAGTCACGGGGCGGGAAGTCGCGCGGCGTCATGAACGCCAGGCGCATCTTGCTCGCCACCAGCTTCGGGGCGAACCAGCCCAAGGTGCCATTAACGCCACGAACCCACTTCAACGTGCTCATCGCATTCTCCCCAGGCCGCAGCCTTCAGATCAACGCACCGCCGACTTGGCCGCGCGCAGCAATCGATCGGATAAATCACCGGGGCCCAGCGCCCGTGCCAGCGCCAGGCCGCCCACCATCAAGGCCAGGTCGGCCAGGGCTTTGTCGGTGTCTTCAGGACTGGCCGCCAACTGCGCGACCATCAGCTCCATGTGTTCATTCAGCGCGATTCGAAACGCCTCGGGCAGGCGACCGAGCTCACCGATCGAGGCCGGGATCGGGCACGCCGACTCGCTGGAGTCGCGGTGCTTGCGTGACAGATAAAACGCTGCGACCAGGGTGCGGCGCTCTTCACCGGTCAATTGGGCATCCATGTCGGCAATCAGGTCACGGCGGTGACCCAGCAACTGCTTGAACGCCTCCAGCATCATGGCGTCCTTGCTTTCGAAGTGCGCATAAAAGCCGCCGACCGTCAGGCCGGCTGCGCCCATCACTTCGCCAACGCTCGGCTCGGCCGGACCACGCTGGATCAGCGCGGCGCTGGCAGCCTTGAGGATGCGTTCGCGGGTTTGAGCTTTTTTATCGTTCATCGTTGCCTCCGAATATTACGACTAGAATATTATTCTCATAATAATATTCTGCAAGTCATGGATGTGACCGCTGGTCTGAAGAACAGTTTGAGAGGAAGAGGGAGATTTGGCCAAACGCCAGACAAACAAAAGGGCCATTCAATAATTGAATGACCCTTATAAAATCCCGCAGAGCGGGTAATCGTGGCGTCCCCTAGGGGACTCGAACCCCTGTTACCGCCGTGAAAGGGCGGTGTCCTAGGCCACTAGACGAAGGGGACACAAACCCTTCTATACAACTGATCAGTGCTGAGAGCTGATCGATTCAAGGCCGGTGTGGCCAGACCTTGAACTTGTAAAATTGGTGGAGCTAAGCGGGATCGAACCGCTGACCTCCTGCATGCCATGCAGGCGCTCTCCCAGCTGAGCTATAGCCCCGGATTTTTCGCCTCGCGGCGGAACGACATCTTGCAACATCGTTTCTGTAAAACTGGCGTCCCCTAGGGGACTCGAACCCCTGTTACCGCCGTGAAAGGGCGGTGTCCTAGGCCACTAGACGAAGGGGACGCAAACCCTTCTATACAACAGATCAACGCTGAGTGTTGATCGCTTCAAGGCCGGTGTGGCCAGACCTTGAAGTGTAAATTGGTGGAGCTAGACGGGATCGAACCGTCGACCTCTTGCATGCCATGCAAGCGCTCTCCCAGCTGAGCTATAGCCCCTCATCGTTGATGCATCTTCGATGTCATCGCTGAGGACGGGGCGAATCTTAAGGGTGTATCGAAAGCCTGTCAAACTTATTTTTCAAAAAATTTAAAATTTTTTGCCGACATAACAACCACTTACCGCCCTCGCCCGTAAATCCGGGAGGTTTACACAGAACACGGACCTGTAGGAGCTGCCGCAGGCTGCGATCTTTTGACGTTGGCTTTATAGAAGCAAGATCAAAGATCGCAGCCTGCGGCAGCTCCTACAGGGGGAAATCAGGCGATCGCGCCCAACAGCTTTTCCCACTCCTTGTTTTCTTTCTTCGACACGCCGCCCAGCAGGTCGATCGCCTGGCGCAGACGGAAACGGGTCAGGTCCGGCCCGAGGATTTCCATTGCATCAAGCACCGACACCGAACTGGCCTGCCCTGTGATCGCGGCGAACATCAGCGGCATGGCGTCACGCAGCTTCAGCTCCAGGGATTCGACCACCGCCTGGATGGTCGCGGTGATGTTGTCTTTTTCCCACTGGCGCAGGCTTTCGAGTTTCCACAGGATCAACTGCATCAACTGGCGAACCTGGTCACCCGACAACTTCTTCGATTCGAACAGCTTGGCATCGGGGTTCACGCCACCGGCAAAGAAGAACCCGGCCAGTGGTGCCACCTGGCTGAAGGTCTCGACGCGGCCCTGAACGTGCGGCGCGATCTTCATCATGTATTCGGAGTTGAACGCCCACTTCTGCACGCGCGCGGCGAATTCTTCCACCGGCAGGTCACGCAGCCACTGGCCGTTGAGCCACGACAGCTTCTCGATGTCGAAAATCGGCCCGCCAAGAGAGACGCGCTTGAGGTCGAAGTTGTCGACCATTTCCTGCAGCGAGAACTTCTCGCGCTCGTCCGGCATCGACCAGCCCATGCGGCCCAGGTAGTTGAGCATGGCTTCAGGCATGAAGCCCATGCGCTCGTAGAAAGTCACCGACGTCGGGTTCTTGCGCTTGGACAGCTTGCTCTTGTCCGGGTTACGCAGCAGCGGCATGTAGCACAGCTCTGGTTGTTCCCAGCCGAAGTACTCGTAAAGCAGGATCAGTTTCGGTGCCGATGGCAGCCACTCTTCGCCGCGCAATACGTGGGTGATGCCCATCAGGTGGTCGTCGACCACGTTGGCCAGGAAGTACGTCGGCAGGCCGTCGGTCTTCATCAGGACTTGCATGTCCATGCGGTCCCACGGGATTTCCACGTCGCCACGCAGCATGTCCGGCACCACGCAGACGCCTTCGCTCGGCACCTTCATGCGGATCACGTGCGGTTCACCAGCGGCCAGGCGGCGCGCCACTTCTTCCTTGGACAACAACAGCGCGCGGCCGTCGTAACGCGGGGTTTCGCCACGGGCCATTTGTTCGGCGCGCATCTGGTCCAGCTCTTCGGCGGTGCAGAAGCACGGGAAGGCATGGCCCATTTCGACCAACTGCTGGCAATACTTCTGGTAAATATCGCCGCGCTCACTCTGCCGGTACGGACCGTGCGGGCCGCCGACGTCCGGGCCTTCGCTCCAGTCGATGCCCAGCCAGCGCAGGGCGTCGAAAATCTGCTGTTCCGATTCGCGGGTCGAGCGCAGCTGGTCGGTGTCCTCGATCCGCAGGATGAACTCACCGCCGTGCTGCTTGGCAAAGCAGTAGTTGAACAATGCGATGTAAGCGGTACCTACGTGGGGGTCCCCGGTAGGCGATGGCGCGATGCGCGTGCGGACGGTGGTCATGGCAAGTCTCGAAAAAGAAGGTCAAACAAAGGGCGAATGGTAACAGGCGACACCCGCCCCGCTCCAGTGAACAGGGCATTTAAGCCAAGGTTGCGTCTACAACGCGCGTATAGCGTGGTGAATGGCCGAATATCAGCCGATGGCATTTACCGTTTATCGGCTGTATGCCAGATTCACCTGCTGATAACTTTCCTTACATTTTCTCGACTACAGTTTGCCCATGCCTGCCCAACTCAAGCGTCGCCTGTCCATCTTCCTGTTGATTGTCCTGCTGATCGCCGGGGGCTTTTTTGCCCATTGGTTTTTCAACGGGCGGTTTTATGAAAGCACTGACAACGCCTATGTCCAGGGCGAGATCACCCGCGTGTCGAGCCAGTTGGGTGCACGAATCGATCAGGTGCTGGTGCAGGACAACCAGCACGTCGAGAAAGGCCAGTTGCTGATCAGGCTCGAAGGCGACGATTTCCGCCTCGCCGTCGACCGCGCCAATTCGACCCTCGCCACCCGCCAGGCCGAACGCCTGCAAGCCCAGAGCAAACTGACCCAGCAGGCCAGCCTGATTGCCGCCAGCGATGCGCAAGTGGCATCCAGCCAGGCAAGCCTGGGCCGCTCCCAGATCGACCTGACCCGCGCCGAGACCTTGCGCAAGCCCGGTTATGTCTCCGAAGAGCGCGTGACCACCCTCTCCGCCGACAACCACATCGCCCGCTCGCAACTGACCAAAGCCCAGGCGGATGCCCAGGGACAACGCCAGCAGGTCAACGCATTGACCGCTGAAATCAAACGCCTCGACGCGCAGATCGCCAATGCCAGGGCCGACCTGGCCCAGGCCGAGCTGAACCTCACCCGCAGTGAAATCCATGCGCCGATCAGCGGCTTGATCGGCCAACGTGCCGCCCGTGAAGGCCAGTACGTGCAGGCCGGCGCCTACCTGCTGTCGGTAGTGCCCGATGAAGACATCTGGATCCAGGCCAACTTCAAGGAAACCCAGATCGGCCACATGCAGCCCGGGCAGAAGGCTGAGCTGACCTTCGACGCCTACGGCGACACGCCGATCGAGGCGCGGGTCGACAGCCTGTTCGCCGCCTCGGGTGCGCAGTTCAGCCTGCTGCCGCCAGACAATGCCACCGGCAACTTCACCAAGGTCGTACAACGAATTCCGGTAAAACTGACCTTCGCCGCCGACAACCCGCTGCGCGGCAAGATTCGCCCGGGCATGTCGGTCACCGCCAAGGTGAACATCAAGGATGCACCGGACAACGCCAGCGCCAAATTGAGCAGCCAAGACAACCCTGACGATGGCCGGTGATCAACTGATCCGCCCGGTCGGCGAGCCGACCCGGCGGGACTGGATCGCGGTGATGAGCGTGATGCTCGGCGCCTTCATGGCGGTGCTCGACATCCAGATCACCAACTCCTCGCTCAAGGACATCCAGGGCGCGCTGTCGGCAACCCTGGAAGAAGGCTCGTGGATTTCCACCTCGTACCTGGTGGCGGAAATCATCATGATTCCCCTCACCGCCTGGCTCGTGCAGCTATTGTCGGCGCGGCGCCTGGCGGTGTGGGTGTCCCTCGGCTTCCTCGTCGCCTCCTTACTGTGTTCCATGGCCTGGAGCCTGGAAAGCATGATTGTCTTCCGCGCCCTCCAGGGGTTTACCGGCGGCGCCCTGATTCCGCTGGCGTTCACCATGACGCTGATCAAACTCCCTGAACATCACCGTGCCAAAGGCATGGCCATGTTTGCCATGACCGCCACCTTCGCCCCCTCCATCGGCCCGACGCTGGGCGGCTGGCTGACCGAAAACTGGGGCTGGGAATACATCTTCTACATCAACATTCCGCCCGGCCTGATCATGATCGCCGGCCTGCTGTACGGCCTGGAGAAGAAGGAAGCGCACTGGGAACTGCTTAAAAGCACCGACTACGCCGGCATTGTCACCCTGGGCGTCGGCCTGGGCTGCTTGCAGGTGTTTCTCGAAGAAGGCCATCGCAAGGACTGGCTGGAGTCGGACCTGATCGTGAGCCTGGGCAGCATCGCCCTGATCAGCCTGATCACCTTCGTGATCGTGCAGTTTTCCAAACCCAATCCGCTGATCAACCTCGGCATCCTGGGCAATCGCAACTTCGGCCTGTCGAGCATTTCCAGCATCGGGATGGGGGTTGGCCTGTACGGCTCGATCTACCTGTTGCCGCTGTATCTGGCGCAGATCCAGAACTACAACGCCCTGCAGATCGGCGAAGTGATCATGTGGATGGGCGTGCCGCAGCTGTTCCTGATTCCGCTGGTGCCCAAGCTGATGAAGTATGTCTCGCCGAAATGGCTGTGCACGGTGGGCTTCGGACTCTTCGGGCTGGCGAGTTTTTCTTCGGGCGTACTGAATCCGGACTTCGCCGGGCCGCAGTTCAATCAGATCCAGATCATTCGCGCCTTGGGCCAGCCGCTGATCATGGTCACCATTTCCCTGATCGCCACGGCGTACATCCTGCCCCAGGATGCGGGGTCGGCGTCGAGCCTGTTCAACATCCTGCGCAACCTCGGCGGCGCCATCGGCATCGCCCTGCTCGCCACGCTGCTGGATGCGCGAACCAAGACTTACTACGATTATTTGCGCGAAGCGATCGTGCCGACCAACCCGCAGGTGGCGGAGCGGATGGCGTCACTGACGGATCGGTTCGGCAGTGAAGCCGCAGCTTTGGGCAAGCTCAGTGAGATCGCCCACCAGCAGGCGTCGATCATGGCCTATAACGATGCGTTTCATTTTGTCGGGATAGCGCTGGGGATCAGCATGCTGGCGGTGTTGTTGACCAGGAAGTTGCCGGAGGGGTTGAAGGCTGGCGAAGCCCATTGAGGCCACCGCAACCTCTGTAGGAGCTGGCTTGCCAGCGAATCGATGGTGGCCCTGATGCCGCCTTCGCTGGCAAGCCAGCTCCTACAGGTCAACGGTGTCCTTGCTTTTTCAGACTGTGATCAAGCGCTCGCGCAACTTGGCAATCTCATCACGCATCTGCGCCGCCGCTTCGAACTCCAGGTCCCGCGCCAGCTGGTACATCTTCTCTTCCAGCGCCTTGATGCGCTTGGCAATCTCGCCCGGCGAGCGCAATTCGGCTTCGTACTTGGCGTTTTCCTCGGCGGCCTTGGCCATGCCCTTGCGCTTCTTGCTGCGCGAGCCCGGCACGGTGGCGCCTTCCATGATGTCGGCCACGTCCTTGAACACGCCCTTGGGCGTGATGCCGTTGGCCAGGTTGAAGGCGATCTGCTTGTCGCGGCGACGCTCGGTTTCGCCAATCGCCCGCTCCATGGAGCCGGTGATCCGGTCGGCATACAGGATCGCCCGGCCATTGAGGTTACGTGCCGCCCGACCGATGGTCTGGATCAGCGAGCGCTCGGAACGCAGGAAACCTTCCTTGTCGGCATCGAGGATCGCCACCAGCGACACCTCCGGCATGTCCAGGCCCTCGCGCAGCAGGTTGATCCCCACTAGCACATCGAAGGTGCCCAGGCGCAAATCGCGGATGATTTCCACACGTTCCACGGTGTCGATGTCCGAGTGCAGGTAGCGCACGCGCACGCCGTGATCGGCCAGGTAATCGGTCAAATCTTCGGCCATGCGCTTGGTAAGCGTCGTCACCAGCACCCGCTCTTCCAGGGCGACGCGCTTGGTGATTTCCGATAGCAAGTCGTCGACCTGGGTCAGTGCCGGGCGGATCTCGATTTGCGGGTCCACAAGGCCGGTGGGGCGCACCACCATGTCAATGACACGCCCGGCGTGTTCGGCTTCGTAGTTGCCCGGCGTTGCCGAGACGAAAATCGTCTGCGGGCTGATACTTTCCCACTCGTCGAAACGCATCGGCCGGTTGTCCAGCGCCGACGGCAGGCGGAAGCCATATTCCACCAGCGTCTCCTTGCGTGACCGGTCGCCTTTGTACATCGCGCCAACTTGCGGCACGCTGACGTGGGATTCGTCGATCACCAGCAAGGCGTCGGCCGGCAGGTAATCGTACAGGGTTGGCGGCGGCGCCCCGGCTTCACGACCGGACAGGTAGCGCGAGTAGTTCTCGATGCCGTTGCAATAACCCAGCTCGAGAATCATCTCCAGGTCAAACCGGGTGCGCTGTTCCAGGCGCTGGGCCTCCACCAGCTTGTTGTTGGAACGCAGGTATTCCAGGCGCTCCTGCAACTCGACCTTGATGCCTTCGACGGCGCCCATCAGGGTTTCGCGGGGCGTCACGTAGTGGCTTTTCGGGTAGAAGGTGAAACGCGGCAGCTTGCGGATGACTTCTCCGGTCAGCGGATCGAAGGCCGACAGGCTTTCCACTTCATCGTCGAAGAGTTCGATGCGGATCGCTTCGAAATCCGATTCCGCCGGGTGGATATCGATCACATCGCCGCGCACACGGAAGGTCGCACGGGCGAACTCCATGTCATTGCGGGTGTATTGCAAGTCAGCCAGGCGCCGCAGCAGTTCACGCTGGTCGAGCTTGTCGCCACGATCCACGTGCAGAACCATCTTCAAGTAGGTTTCCGGGCTGCCCAGGCCATAGATGCACGACACCGTGGTGACGATGATCGCGTCCTTGCGCTCCAGCAAAGCCTTGGTCGCGGACAACCGCATCTGCTCGATGTGATCGTTGATCGAGGCGTCTTTCTCGATGAAGGTGTCCGAAGACGGCACGTAGGCTTCGGGCTGGTAGTAGTCGTAGTAGGAGACGAAGTACTCCACGGCGTTGTTCGGGAAGAACGCCTTGAACTCACCGTACAACTGCGCAGCCAGGGTCTTGTTCGGCGCCAGCACCAGGGTCGGGCGCTGCACCTGGGCGATCACGTTGGCGATACTGAAGGTCTTGCCCGAACCGGTCACACCGAGCAACGTCTGGTGCGCCAGCCCGGCTTCGATGCCCTCGACCATCAGGCGGATGGCTTCCGGTTGATCGCCGGCGGGCTCGAAACGGGTGACTAGCTGGAATTCAGACATGTAGAACCTCTGGGATCACTCTTGCCGGTGAAACCGACACGAACGAGAAAGACCACAAACGACCGATGTCGCCCGAGGAAAAAACTGGATTGCGCTCAATGTGGAGCCGATTGCCAACGCTTTCAAGGCAAACGTCCTACAACGGGTAAAGACTTAGACGACGCCAATCGACTAACGGTCGAAAAATAATCGGAAAAACTTACCTTAAAAGCGGATTCGTCTGTCGCCATCACTCGCGGATGGCCTCTATACTAGCTCCCCGTTTGTGCACCGCTCTAGTGCATTCGGCTGGAGCGCGACACGTCCCTCCACTCTCCATTCAGAGCCGCCGCAAAAATGAGCCTGTTCTCCGCTGTCGAAATGGCACCACGCGATCCAATCCTGGGCCTCAACGAAGCATTCAACGCCGATACCCGTACCAACAAGGTCAACCTGGGCGTCGGTGTTTATTGCAACGAGGAGGGGAAAATTCCACTCCTGCGCGCCGTTGTCGAAGCCGAAACCATTCGCGTCGCTCAACACGCTTCCCGTGGCTACCTGCCAATCGACGGCATCGCCGCCTACGACCAGGCCGTGCAAAAACTGCTGTTCGGCAATGATTCGCCGCTGATCGCCGCTGGCCGCGTCATCACCACCCAGGCCGTTGGCGGTACCGGCGCCCTGAAAATCGGTGCCGACTTCCTCAAGCAACTGCTGCCCAACGCCGTCGTGGCGATCAGCGACCCGAGCTGGGAAAACCACCGCGCGCTGTTCGAAACCGCCGGATTCCCGGTGCAGAACTATCGTTACTACGATGCCGCGACCCATGACGTGAACCGCGCGGGCCTGCTGGAAGACCTGAACGCCCTGCCGTCCGGCTCGATCATTGTCCTGCACGCCTGCTGCCACAACCCGACCGGCGTGGACCTGAGCCCGGCGGACTGGAACAACGTCCTGGAAGTGGTGAAAGCCAAAGGTCACGTGCCGTTCCTCGACATGGCGTACCAGGGTTTCGGCGATGGCATCGACGAAGACGCCGCTGCCGTGCGCCTGTTCGCCGAATCGGGCCTGACCTTCTTCGTTTCCAGCTCGTTCTCCAAATCGTTCTCGTTGTACGGCGAGCGCGTTGGCGCCCTGTCGATCGTCAGCGAATCGAAAGAAGAAAGCGCACGCGTCCTGTCGCAAGTCAAACGTGTGATCCGCACCAACTACTCCAACCCGCCGACCCACGGCGCAAGCATCGTGGCTGCCGTGCTCAACAGCCCGGAACTGCGCGCCCAGTGGGAAGCCGAGCTGGCCGAAATGCGCCTGCGCATTCGTGGCATGCGCACGCAGATGGTCGACACCCTGGCGAAAAACGCGCCGCAGCGCGATTTCAGCTTCGTCGGTCGTCAGCGCGGCATGTTCTCCTACTCCGGTCTGTCCGTTGAACAAGTGCATCGCCTGCGCAACGAATTCGGCATCTACGCCCTGGACACCGGCCGCATCTGCGTGGCTGCGTTGAACCAGAGCAACATCAAGGTTGTGACGGATGCGATTGTTCAGGTGATCTGACTTTCGCGTGATACGAAAAACGGGAAGCCTTTGGGCTTCCCGTTTTTTATTTGTCGCAGATAATTCTCAAAGCCATGACCTCCCCCTCTAAACTGCACACAGATCAAAATGTGGGAGCGGGCTTGCTCGCGAATGCGTTCTGACTGCCACATTAATGTTGAATGTGCTGTCGTCTTCGCGAGCAAGCCCGCTCCCACAAGTTATGTGTACACCCGAGATACTTATGAGAGCCGATATGAAAAACGATGACCTACGCGCCGACCGCGATGACCTGGATGACTTCATCCCCCGCACCCCGGCCAAACAACGCGGCAACAACCTGGTGATGCAAGTCGCTGCCGGCGTGTTTCTCGGCGGCCTGGCCCTGTGGCTGGTGCAGCTGGGCGCCACCGCGCTCTACGCCAAACTGATGCTGGGCACCATTACCTTCGGCGGCTAGGCCAGTTCGCTCGCGCGCTGGCTGGCAGCGTCGTCATAGGCGACATACAGCGATTCAGCAACCTGGCTCTTGATCGCCCTGGTGCTTTCCAGGCCCAGGACAAACCCCTCGGCCTTCCCCCCTGCACGGTTCAGCTCATCGGCGTTGCTGGCCTGGGTGATGGCATCGAACAGTTTTTCGGCATGCGGGCCGACCCCCTTGGGCAGGCTGATTTGCGCGATGCTCATGGGAACACCCCGTTGTTTCGAGGTTGTGTGGCGGTCAAGCAAGTCATGGCGCGTACCTTATCGGCGAATGGCCGGCAGCGCGTGTAACCACTTCCGGGCCGCCATGTTAGCCCCCACAGGCAATTCCGGTAACCGCCAATCACCGATAAACCACCGTCCGTCCCGAGAAAACCCTCCCGTTGCTATCAAATACTTGACTTCTCTTTTTGAATCAGTAACATAGGCGCCATTCCGCGATAGCTCAGTTGGTAGAGCAAGTGACTGTTAATCACTGGGTCCCTGGTTCGAGTCCAGGTCGTGGAGCCAGACAGCAAAATCGAAAAGCCCCTGAATCGAAAGATCCAGGGGCTTTTTTGTGGCCGATGTAAAAGTAAAAAGATCGCAGCCTGCGGCATGTAGGAGCTGCCGCAGGCTGCGATCTTTTGATCTTAAGCGTTTAAACCGTCAGACATGCTCACTGCTTTTGGCATGCACCGCCCGTGGCTCGCCATGCCCGTGATCCACCTCAACCACTGGAATTTCCTTGCCATCACAGTCATGCAACTTGCCGTCGCTGAAGTAATCCCCTTCGCGCAATGCCGCCAGGTCCTGGTAGCGCAGTACCCGCTCGGTACCCGCCGCAAACACCGACTGCTGGTCGGAGTTACCGGCGGTGAGGTGGTTGAAGGTCAGGTTGAGCACGATGGCCATGATTGCCGAAGAGCTGATGCCCGAATGGAAGATCGTCGCGAACCAGCTTGGGAAGTGATCGTAGAAGTTCGGCGCGGCAATCGGGATCATGCCGAAACCGATGGAGGTCGCGACAATGATCAGGTTGACGTTGTTGCGGTAGTCGACCTTGGACAGCGTACGAATGCCGCTGGCCGCGACGGTGCCGAACAGCACGATACCGGCCCCGCCGAGGACCGAAGTCGGCACGGCGGCGATGACGCGCCCCATGAACGGCAGCAGGCCGAGGATCACCAGGAACAGGCCGCCGGTGGCCACCACATAGCGGCTCTTGATCCCGGTCACCGCCACCAGCCCGACATTCTGGGCGAAGGCGCTTTGGGTGAAGGAGCCGAAGATCGGTGCGATCATGCTCGACAGCATGTCCGCGCGCAGACCATTGCCCAGGCGCTTGGAATCGACCTTGGTATCGATGATTTCACCCACGGCCAGGATATCGGCGGACGTCTCCACCAGGGTCACCATGACCACGATGCACATCGACAGGATCGCCGCGAAGTGGAAGGTCGGCATGCCGAAGTGGAAAGGTGTAGGGAAACCGAACATCGGGCCCTGGCCGACGGAGGAGAAATCCGCCATGCCGAGGAACACCGCGACGACCGTACCGATGACCATCGCCAACAGGATCGACAACCGGGAGATGGTGGCGCTGCCGATCTTGCTCAGCAACAGCACCAACACCAGCGTCATCGCTGCCAGGCCGATGTTGGCCATGCTGCCAAAGTCAGGGGCATGACTGTTGCCACCCATGGCCCAGCGTGCCGCCACCGGCATAAGCGTCAGGCCGATGGTGGTAATCACGATACCCGTGACCAGCGGCGGGAAGAACTTGGTAATTCGCGAGAACACCGGTGTGATCAGCAACCCGATCAGGGACGCGGCTATCACCGCCCCCAGGATCGACTGAAATCCACCCTCGCCTCCACTGCTGACGATCGCCACCATGGTCGCGACGCCGGAAAACGACACGCCCTGCACCAGCGGCAACTGACAACCGAAAAACGGTAGACCCAGGGTTTGCAGCAACGTGGCCAGCCCCCCCGCAAACAATGAAGCAGCAATCAACAATCCAATGTCCGCCGGCGAGAGGCCGGCCGCCTGACCAATGATCAAAGGCACCGCGACGATGCCACCGTAC
Organism: Pseudomonas sp. PLMAX; assembly: GCF_046042685.1. Taxonomy (NCBI): domain Bacteria; kingdom Pseudomonadati; phylum Pseudomonadota; class Gammaproteobacteria; order Pseudomonadales; family Pseudomonadaceae; genus Pseudomonas; species Pseudomonas sp. PLMAX. The sequence goes on from NZ_CP064949.1 coordinate 5,215,375, forward strand.
ATGGTCAGAACATGTTGCAGGCCGTAAGCCATATTCGCGCCGATCCCGAGATTCTCATCTTCAGGCCGTTGGTGTGAAACATGGGGCGTTTTCATGTTAGGGGGTTCCCTGGTTTTTGTTATGCGCACACTGTATTCAATACTCAGGACAAATGTCCATAGAGTTGTATACAACTTGCCAGTCAAATTATGAACGGTCGTTCATGCAGACTGTGTGCCACCACGCTCCTTCTCATAAAAAACCTTGAAATACATCCGTCCGGCCCATTGTCCTGCGCCCACTAGTCTTTTGAATTCATGGCGACCATCGGTAGTAATCGCCGCCTTCCAAATACATATAAAGTATGCATAATGAAGCCATTCGAAATTCAGTATCACAAGGCGAAGAACGCGGCCAACAAACTCAAGCATCTGGGCATCAGCCTCGCAGAGACAGAGCCCGTGTTCTACGACGAACGTGCCCTGACCTTGCAGGACGATCACCATGATGAACCGCGCTGGATCATCATGGGGCTGGATGGCAAGGGGCGTTTGCTGGTCGTTGCGTACACCTACCGTGAACCGAATTTCGTTCGAATCATTTCCGCGCGCCTCGCCAGCAAAAACGAGCGCCGCCAGTATCTGGAGGCTTGACCCATGAAAGACGAGTACGACTTCAGCCATGCCAGCCGCGGGGCGGTTGCCCCCGGCAAAGGCAAGACCCGCATCACCATCATGCTCGACGACGTCGTCATCGAGGCAGCGCGAGCGCTCGCGCAAAGCGAGGGTTATGGCTACCAGACCGCGATCAACAACACGCTGCGCCGGGCGTTACTGACCGAACACGACAAGGCAGGGACCGGAACTGTTAAACACCTGAAAAAGGGGATCACCGGCTCTGATCTGAAAACCCTGGAAAAAAAGCTCGCGCAAGCCCTTAGCGAAATTCAGCGGCTAATGGAGCCCGAAGCCCGTCCGTAGGCACGAAAAAGGGGCAGGCTGATCCAATCTGCCCCTTTTTTGTGTGCACGATGATCCGCCTATTGCGGCACTATCAATCTCTCAAGTGTGCGCATCAATGTCGCATTGTTTGGCACCCGAATCCCGAACTCGCTTTCCAGTACACCCATCAACTCCTGCACATCGGTCACTTCCCGGCGTTCGCTGTCATGCCCCATGCGATGGATCGCAAAGCTGCCGTTATTGAGGGTACGACGCCAGCCCTCCCCCGTACGCGCCACCATCAGTTGCCGGGCGAAGGACGATTCGGGGTGGGTCGAGACATACCAGTTGCCGACGGCGTAATCGATGTCCTCCTGGCGTTGCAGGTCGAAGATGTACATCGCGCGCCACTCCTCCCCGACCTTCGCGCGAAGGGTGTAGCCGTCGGCATGCTGCTCGATCCGATACGGCTCGTGAGGCGTCGACTGTTCATCACGGCTGTCGAGCAACAGCGGTGCGGTGGGCACCATGCCGCCGAAGCCGACGTCAGTGATGTAGCGCACGCCATCGAGCGTCACCAGGCTCAAGCGGTGCGTTCGAGCGGTCCAGGCGCCTTCTGGCTGGCCCATCACCACACGCCCGCTGATGCCCCGCGCTTCGTAGCCAAGCGCCTGCAGCAAAGCCAGAAACAGACAGTTGAGCTCGTAGCAGTAACCGCCACGTCCATCCTGCAGGACCTTTTGCTCGATCGACGTCAGATCGATGCGCACCGGCTCGCCCGCCAGCGTAGTGAGGTTTTCAAACACAAAGGCGCCGGTGTGGCGCAATTGAAGCAGGCGCAGGGTGTCAAGGGTCGGTGCCGGGGGAGCATCGAAGCCCAGACGTTGCAGGTATGACGCAAGGTTAGTCAGACGTGGCTCGCTCATCGCTTGATCCTTATGCACGCAAGCTGCGGATCGCTCCGCCAGGGGGGCTATGTATAAAGGATGAAGGGCCACGGCCGACAATTGATTTAGCCAATCGGCCGGCAAGACAATTCACCGGCGCTTGCGCGAGCCCAATTGAATCCAGGTGGGCGCATGGTCGCTGGCATGGGGCTCGTTGCGCACCCAGGCATCGACCCCGGCTTCTTCGAGGTAAGGACTCAAGGCCGGGTTGAGCAACAGGTGATCGATGCGCAAGCCGGAGTTCTTTTGCCAGTGCTGGCGAAAATAGTCCCAGAAGGTGTAGACCCTCTCCTGCGGATACAGATGACGTACGGCATCGGTCCAGCCCTGGTCCAGCAGACGCTGATAACACTCACGGCTCTCGGGTTGCAGCAAGGCATCCTTGAGCCAGGAACGCGGGTTATAGATGTCGAGATCGGTGGGCACCACATTGTAGTCACCCGCCAGCACCACCGGATGCTCGCTGCCCTGCAGCGATTGCGCGTAGCGTATCAGGCGCTCGAACCAGGCCAGTTTGTAATCGAACTTCGGTCCCGGTTGCGGATTGCCGTTGGGCAAGTACAGGCATCCCACCAGCACACCGTGGACGGCCGCTTCCAGATACCGACTGTGATTATCGTCGTCATCGCCCGGCAGACCTCGGCGGCTTTCCAGCGGCTGCGCATCCCGGGCCAGTATCGCCACCCCGTTCCACGACGCTTGCCCCTGCCAGATCGCCCCGTAGCCGATGGCCTCAAGCTGCGCGGCGGGAAATGCGCTGTCGACCGACTTGAGCTCCTGCAGACAGGCGATGTCCGGCTGCTCACGCTCCAGCCAGGCCAACAGATTCGGCAGGCGGGCGCGCATGCCGTTGACGTTGAACGTCGCGATTCGCAACTTTTTCATGACCACCGTCCCGTTTGGCTGGGCCTTTTGGGTGTGACCGCGCCGCCTGCCAGGTGTTCGGTCGGTCACGGCCTGTGCCACTCGTCATCCAGCCGGCACCAACCACCCTGCCCTTCACACCAACTTCAGGTAACGACTCATCTTTTGGAGACGGACCATGATCAACACCAAAATCACTTCGCTGTTTCTCGCTGGATTGCTCTGCGCGGCGCCCTTGGCCACCTTCGCAGAATCCGGCGATGGCGCTGACGCGACGGGCACCAAATCCGGAGCTACCAGCGGCCCGGTCATGCCGCCCGACAACACGCCAAGCTCGCCCTCGGGCGGCAACGCCGGTGACGGTGGCGCAACCGGCTCTTCGAGTGGGAGTGCGGGTGGCAGCAGCAGTTCGGGTGCCGGAGGGGTACCGGGGCCGGCGGCGGGACTGGCGGGGCTGGCGGCGGGACGGGTAGCTGAACGCGTAAAGGCAGCCGATGGTGATTCAGCGTCGGCTGCCTTGATAGGATGCGCCTACATCTGCTTGACCGCCGGAGGATTCCACTTGCCATTCAACGCCTCGGCCTTCGGACCGTACAAGCGCATGGTCAGGTTGAACGGCCCCTTGGGCGCCGGCAGCCAATTGGCTTCCAGCTCCTTGCCGGGGCTTTCGTTCTGGAAATAGATATCCAGCGAACCGTCGGCGTTGCTCTTGAACGGCATCCAGCTGCTGACCGCGAAGCGGTTGAGCCCGTTGCCCACCTGGAAACCTTCGGGGTCGTACAGCGTGATCGACCAGAAGGCGTTCACCGGAGGCGCCTCGTCCTTGGGGAAATGCAGTACGTACTTGTGCGCTCCATCGAGGGTCTTGCCGTTTTCATCGCCCATATTCAACGGATAAATCGCGTCTTCGGGCAAGTTGGCGCCGAGCCCCATCTGCGCCACGATCGCGCGCTTGAGGTAGTAGTTGCCGTAGACGCCCATGGTGTCGGTGTTCATCGACCACCCGTTGACTACTCGCGCCAGGGTCGGCACTTTCCACGCCATCAGTGCTTGTGCGTCCTTGGGTGCAGTCTCCAGGGCGGCTTTTATTTCAGGGGCCAGCGCATTCATGTCGAACGACTTGCCCGGCTCGATGCCGATACGCTTGAGCTGCGCCAGTAGCGGCTGATCGGTGCTGTGGGCGGGATGCACCTTGAGCAGCTCGGCGGCATAGGCGAAGTAGTCGGCCGCCGACAGGGTGTCGACCTGGATTTTCGGTGGGGTCGTCATGTCCACGGCCGGGTCGATCTTGACACTGACCGGCTCTGCGCCCTTGCCCAGCCGCGACAACGGCGTCACGGTGTAGCCGGCCTGGATCTTGTGCACCGCCGCGTAGTCCGCCGCGCCATCGGTCTTGGTTCGCCCGATGACCCAGACAAAGGGCGTCGGCGCCGGCAGGTGGTTGAGTCCAGCAGGCACAGTGCCGGTCCAGCCCGGTGGCGTTACCAGGAATTGCGCGGCGTCGGTACCCGTGGTGCGCCATCCGGGCGATGCGAATACGTCACTCCACATGTCGAGCATCGGCAGCAAGTAAAAACGTCCGGCGGTGTCCGGGGCGGCGATGACCAGCGGCTCCTTGGTCAGGTCGAGCCATGCAATGGAATACAAGGTGTCGAAGTTCGAGCGCACCACCCCTTTGAAATTCGCCGGCGGGTACTCGGGCACACTGACAAACATGTTCATCGGGCCCTTGCCGAACTCCTTGCCCGGTTCGATGTTGGTGAATTGCTTGCGGGTGATGTCCATGGTCAACAGCGGATAAAAATAAACGTAGGCATCCACGCCGATGGCGTGGGCTTCTTCTGCGGTCATTTTCGCTTGCGCATGACTGACCAGCGGCAAGACAGCACTGGACACAAGGGTAAGGGCAATGGCGGTCAATGCTTGGGTTATCGACATGGTGGCGATCGTCCGTGCGATGGGGAGATCTGCCGGAAGCGGCAGAGCTTCCGAAACTCTAGACGATCAATTGCCCAAGTTCTGACAGGCGGACAATCGGGCAATTGAACCTCGCATCAACGATCCGATCGCATCAGCGCCTCGACCCCGCCCTCCATCGACAACACCGCCGAACGGTTTCTACCCGAATGTTTGGCCTGATACAGGGCAGCATCCGCGCGCTGGATGAACACCTCCATGCTGTCACGCCCCGTAGGCACGAACGAATAACAACCGAGGCTTACGGTCACGTATCCGGTAGGCGAGCCCGTATGGACGATGTTCTTGCCCATGACGCTGCGGCGAATCTGTTCGGCGAGGGTCATGGCACCATGGAGATCGGTGTCAGGCAGCAACACCGCAAACTCTTCTCCACCGTAACGCACCGCCAAATCGGCCTTGCGATGGCAGCAGCTCTTCACGGCCCGTGCCACTTCGGCCAAGCAGTGATCGCCCACCACATGACCGTAGGTGTCGTTGTAGCGCTTGAAGAAATCGATATCGAGCATGATCAGGCTCAACGGGCTGTTTTGCCGGGCGCCGCGGCCGAATTCGATATCCAGGGCCCGCTCGAACAGCCTCCGATTGGCCAGGCCGGTCAGGCTGTCGTGGGTGGCAATCAGCTCCAGCGCCTGCTGAGCCATGCGCAAATCCGCCTCGACCTGCTCACCGACACGCACCTGGCGAATGAACACCCAACCGATCAGGCCCACGCCCAGCATCACCAGCACGACGATCGCGCTGGAACGAAACGCCGTGTCGTACCAGTCCGCCAGGATCGAGTCCCGGGACGAGGCCGCCGAGACCACCAACGGGTAGGCCTCCAGCTGCCGATAGCCATACAGGCGGACAATGCCATCCACTTGGGAAGCGAACATCGCGTTGCCGGAAGTCGCCTGGGGCAACAGGTTCTGAAAGATTTCCCCCTTGGCCAATGAGGTACCGATCTGCGCCTGCACATAGGGTCGACGGGCCAGCAGCGTGCCATCGGTCAGTGCCAGAAACATCGCGCCGTTGTCGTCGATACTGAAGCTTTTGAAGAACTGCTCGAAGTACGACATCTTGATCCCGGCCAGCAGCACCCCCTGGAACTGGCCATTGCGGTCGTTGACCCGCCGGGAGATCGGAATGATCCATTCGCCATTTTCCCGACTGCGGATGGCCGGGCCGATGTGCGCCACGGTCGAGACGTTCTGTTGGTGAAACTTGAAGTACTCGCGATCTGCCACGCCGCTGCCGCGAGGCAGTGCCGCAAATGAGGTGACGACCCACTGGCCCTTTTGGTCGAACAGCAGGATGCCGTGCAATTGGCTGAGCGCCTGCACCCGTCGGGTGAAGGTCTTCTGCAAGCGCGGACGCTGGGCCGCGCCGAACCCGTCGGCCTGGATCCAGTCAACCAGGCTGGCCAGCACCAGGTCGGCTTGCATAAAGGTGTCTTCGGCCTGCTGTGCCATGGCCCGCGTCAGGTTCGACGAAGCGACCTGGGCCTGGCTCAGGTCGTGGCGCCGGGATTGTTCCAGTTGCAGATAAAGCAAGGCGCACAGGCACAGGCACACCGTGCCGATAAACCACACTGCCGCCTTGCGCAGCGGGATGCGCTTCAGGGCGACGCCGGGGGCGTGGTACAGGTCATCAAGGCGTGTTGGCAAAAATGCGCTCCCTGAAAGGGCAAGGCATGAGCGATACCCCATGCCCCTGGTTTCGGGCGCCAAGTCTACGGTGTTCCAAACGGGAAAAGGGCACCAGACGCCAAATGGTTGCCCCGCCCACCTGGAAACAGTCAGAGGGCCTGACGCAGGACAACAACCTGATCGCCCTCAAGCAGCTAGGATGTGTCTTACACCACGTCAGGGAATTGAACATGAGCAAGGCAGACGAGCTCGCGATAAAATTGAAACAGACCCGATCTACCGGCATTGATCAGGCGATCGACAGCTGGCCGGGCCAGGTCTACGAGCTGTATCACCAGATCGAGGCCTGGCTGCAGCCTTTGACCGAGGCCGGTCTGGTCCTGCGGCGCAACCCCACTCACGCCTTCGAGAGTCACCCGCTGGGTGACACGTTCGACTATGCCATCGACCAACTGGTGATCAGCGCCAATCGCCTGAGCATCACGTTCGACCCTGTTGCGCGCTTTACGGCGGATGGCGAAGGGCGAGTCGAAATTCACTGCCAGGGCAACGAACTTGCCCTGTTGCGCACCGTGGACGAACACGGTGCAACACATTGGTGGCTGCAAGGGATCGAGCAGGCTGCCACGCGACCGGATGCGGTGGCGTTGACTGAAAACAGCCTGCTGTCGGTGGTACAGGCAGGACTGGCGCTCTGATCAGCGCAAAGGTGGAACCCGGATATCCCCGGCGCGGCATTGGGTCTTCACGCCTTTGCCGCAAGAGGCAAACGCCAGGTCCTTGTCCATGCAGACCCGAACCTCCGACAATTCCGGCCCCCTGCAGATCACCACAATGCCATCCGCCGGAATCTGCGGATTGCTCTGGCGGAACATCCGCGTTATGTCCGCTGCAGTAAAATAATGCGTGGTGCTCAAGGGTTGCAGTTGCTCGGGAATGCTGACCGCGCCCAGGGCCTTGTCGGAGGCCTCCAGGTACCCGTCGGCGCCGAGGCCGCTGCACGTGCCGTGCTTGGCCCATTCGTGCTCGAGTAGTTTCCTCGACGGGTACAACATCAAGCCCTTGGCCAGCTCCTCTGCCGAGAGCTTCTCCCTCGGCGCGCAGGACTTCGGCCAACCGCCCCCGGTGTATTGCGGCCAGAGGCCGTGAAGTACAAAGCCATAGCCTTTGCCGGAACATTGCGCGTCGTCAGCATGGGTCAGGCAGTAAGTGGGTGACCAGGACAGCGCCAACAGGTAGTAATCAAACACCCCTGCCACGGATGCCGGCCCGCCATTTCGCGAGTCCCGGGCGCTGCTCGTGCCGACGCTGGCGAACGTCAACAGGATCAGCGCGACCACGGCGTAAAGTCTGTTCATCGGCACGCTCCCGCAGGGTGGCTTGACCGACGATGGGTCGATCAAAAGCCGCTACTTTGGCATAGCCGCCAGCGCTTTCGCACCACGAGAGTGAGTCGAAATAATTAATGTCGTGTGATCCGTCAGAGCAACCTGTCGAGCTCTTGCAGCGTCATCCGGGGGATCACTCGCGGTGGAATTTTCGAGATATCGGACAGGTTGTAAACCTGAAAATCCTTGTTCACCACCTGCTGCGACAGGATCTTGAGCGACGGCAGGATTCGCGTATGAAAATGCTCATCGAGCACACAGGGAGAAGCGAAACTGCCCGACCTCTCATAGAAGCGCCCCGCCGTCGGGTCCAGGTCGACGCCCACCAGGAATACCCGGGTAAATCCCAGGTGGTAGGCAAGCTGCAAAGCCAGGTAGGCGACGGTACGGGCGTCAAAAAAACCACGTTTGAGATTCTTGCTGAAACCCAGGGTTTTGTTGCGGCCACTGCCTAGCCTGCGGACCCTGACCAGGTCCTTGTCTGTCCTGAAAAACTCGCTCCACGAAAGCTTGGGTGCCCGGCTCAGCAAGTACAGCTTGCCCTGAGGCTTTACCGAGGTGTGCCAGATATGTTTTTCCCACAACGCAACCCGCTCGCTGAGGCGCATGGCTTCGGTAAACAGTTCCGGTTGCTGCTCGGAAAAACCCTGATCCGTACAGACATAGAAGTACGGCTTGATCCCCGTCCCGGTGAATTTCGAAATGGCACCATTCATGGTGATCATTGGAACGCCGGCATACTTGTGTAACGGGAAATCTTTTGCCGACGCACCCGACGCCACGATGAACACGGGACCCGTTTGAGTGTTGCGGCACTCATCCAGATCATGCACCCGAAACGAATCTGTGATGTGTGTCATTTTTTTATCGGCAACATCCATCGTCAATGTCTCTATCCCTGTTATTGATCAACTGTGACCCACTTCCATGTCGATAGTTTTCAGCGGGTAAACCTTCGGCTCGGCATCTCGAAAAGACGCCTGGGGTTACGATTTGTCCTGGCCTGTGACCACCATTGGCGGTTCTGCACGTTGCAACTCCAGAGCGGGCAACTTGGACGGCTGGTTCAAGAGTCGCAGCACCGGGGAATCGTAACCGTAAACGTCGGGTTTGAACGTCACCCGTCCGTCGGTATTCAGGTCCACCGTCCAATAGGCCAGCAGCACGGGCACCTTGACGGGAAGCTTGATGTTTTCGGTTCTACCGTTGGCCAGTTGCTTTTGAATACCCGCCGAATTCCAGCGCACAGGGTCGTTGAACAGCAGTTCGACCAACTGCAACGGATTCTCCACCCGGATGCAGCCGGAGCTGGTGGCCCGCATGGATTTGGCAAACAGCTCGCGATGGGGGGTGTCGTGGAGGTAGATCGCATAGTCGTTGGGGAAGCGGATGACCACCTGCCCCAGTGAGTTTTCCGGACCGGCGTCCTGGCGCAGCGTGATGCCGCGCGCGTTGGACCAGTCGACGGTCGACGGATCGAGCGTGTTGCCTTCGCGGTCCAGGGCGCGAATCCGGTTGGCCGCGAGGTAGCCCGGATTCTGCTGGATCTTGGGCAGCATATCCTTGACCAGAATCGTCGGCGGAACGGTCCAGGTGGGGTTGAAGGTGACGTAGGTTATTTCCGACTGGAACACCGGCGTGCTGCGAAACGGTTTGCCGACCTGCACCCGGGAACGCCAGACCGGCTGGCCGTCGCGGTACAGGGCGACCTTGTAGCCGGCGATATCGACGATGACAAACGTGCCTTGCAGCTTATAGAGCAGCCAGCGCGCCCGCTCCATGTTCACCCGAACCTGATCGATTCGCGCCTCGACCGGCACATTCAGTGCCGCCAGCGTCGTCGCCCCCGCCACGCCATCGGCGCCGAGGTACTGTTCGAGCTGATACTTCTTCACCGCGGCGATGACACTGTCGTCGTAATCGGTACGCTTCGATTTGTGCGGGTCCAGATAACCGGCTGCCACCAGGCGTGCGCGCAATTGCCGGACCGCGGCATTGTCCATGCCGGGCTTGAGCGACTGCCCTTCGGCGACTTTTGGCCAACCACCGGCGTCACGAATCTGGCGCAACTGCGCAAGGCTCTCGCGCAGGCTGCGATAAACCGCCTCCTGAGGTGGCGCCAGAACGAACGCACGAGCGACGTCGTGATCATCCAGGGCAGTAAAGAAGCTGTTCATATCCTCGCGCGGGTCAATGCCCTCGGGCTCGAAGTTCCAGTGAAAATCCAACCGGGCCGGATCTACCTTGCCACGGCGCAACTGCAGCAGCGCCGTGATGTACGTACGAGTTGCCGCGATGTCGAAAGCCGCCCATTGCGCCGGCGTCGGCGCCGTGGCCTGCAGCGCCAGTTGCGCCTGGGCCAGTTCGCCAGCCCGGTAATCCTCGGGGATCAGGCCATCGGCCTGGGTACCATCAAGTCCTTGGAGCAACTGGCTGACATCTCGCCCGTTGGTCCAGGCGGCGCGGAAATTGCGATGCGAATAGAAATCCAGGACTACCCGGGCGACATCCACCCGTTGATGTTTGCGCGAGGTCAACAGAGGCGGGAATGAAGATTGCAGCGGTTCGAGCTCCGCCTGGATGGCCTGACCAACGACGTCATCGGGCGCAGCACCGAGCACACTCACTGGCGCCGGAGATACCGGCACGATCGGCGAAGTTTCACCCATCGCAGCGCCGCTGATCAGAAAGACCATAAAAAATACACGGCTTATGACGAATGACCTTGTTAATTGACCCATGGATAATCCTTAATCGCCTGTAATCAAAGGGCTAGCGTCCAACTCACTGCTAGACTCGAAATATTCCTGAAGAGACATTTTTATGGCGCTACATCGCTTTGGCCTGACAGCCCTGTTGCTGACGTCGGCTATCCTCCCGTCAGCCTACGCCGATTCGCTCGAAGTCGCGCTGGCCAAAGCGGCTCCAAACGCCAATGCCAAGGTCATTGCCCTGGCAGTTCGCGCCACACAGTGTACCCGCGCCCAAGGCTCTGTTCCGGCACAGAGACTAGCAGTGATCGATTATTCCCTACCTTCGACCGAACAACGCCTGTGGGTGTTCGATCTGAAAAAACGCAAGCTGCTGTTCCACGAACTTGTCGCCCATGGCCGCAACAGCGGCGAAAACATGACCACCCAGTTTTCCAACCAGAATGAAAGCTTCGCCACCAGCCTTGGCCTGTACCGCACCCAACAGAGTTACGTCGGCAAGAACGGCTATTCCTTGCGCATGGAAGGCCTGGAGCCTGGCTTCAACGATAACGCCTTTGACCGGGCCATCGTCATTCACGGCGCGCCCTATGTCAGCCCGGTGCTGGCTCGCGCCAACGGCCGGATCGGCAGGAGCCTGGGTTGCCCGGCGGTCAGGCCCGCCATCGCTCATCGCCTGATTGACTCGATGAAGGATGGACAGCTGCTGTTTTCCTACTATCCGGACCAGCGTTGGCTGAAATCGTCTTCTTACATCAATTGCGGCGGCGGTACTGTAGCCTCGTCGGACAAAGTCACTTCACGCCAGTAAACGGCCCACGCAAGCGGTCATCGGCCAAAGACGGGAACCACGTCAGGGAAATTGCGTGTAAGCACGCTTATAATCCGCCGGTTCGCCCGCATTCGAGACCGGTATGACCGCTATCCATATCAAGTTCCCCTCCCTGACGCTCAAGGCCGGCGCCCGGGCACTGGCACGCATTCGCCAGAACGGCTTGAGCGCCGCCGATGTCGGCACGCTGCCCGGTGCCGCCGGCGGTCCCAAGGCCTTGGGCATTCAGGGACTGGACCTGGCCTTGTTTGGCGAATGGTTGCCGGCGGTGCCGCGCGAGCGCTCGTTGATCGGTGCATCGGTGGGCTCCTGGCGTTTCGCCAGTGCCTGCCTGCCGGATGCCGCCGAAGGCCTGCGGCGCCTCGGTCAGCTGTACACCGAGCAGAACTTTGCCAAAGGCGTGACCATGGCGCAGATCAGCGAAAGCTCCCGGCGCATGCTCGATGATCTGCTCGACGGGCGTGACGCGGCTGTGCTCGACAACCCCCATTACCGCTTGAATATCATGGTGGTCAAAAGCCACGGACTGCTCGCGGACGACCACCGGGGCCGACTGGGCCTGGGCCTGTCGTCAGTGATCGCCGACAACCTGCGCGGTCGTGCGCGGCTGTCCCGGCACTTCGAGCGGCTGATCATCCACGATCCGCGCCTGGCACCGCCGGTCAACGCGCTGAACGACTTTCCGTCGCGCTTCGTCGCCCTGGACAGCGCCAATCTGCGCCAAGCCCTGCTCGCCTCGGGTTCTATCCCGATGGTGATGGAAGGCGTGCGTCATCTTCCTGGCGCAGGTACGGGTACATTCCGCGATGGCGGTCTGCTGGACTATCACCTGGACTTGCCCTATAGCGGCAACGACATCGTGCTTTATCCGCACTTCACCGACCGGGTGATTCCCGGCTGGTTCGACAAGACCCTGCCATGGCGTCGCGCCTGCCCCAAGCGCTTGCAGGATGTGCTGCTGCTGGCGCCTTCGAAGGAGTACCTGGCGCGCCTGCCCTATGGCAAATTGCCAGACCGCAATGACTTCAAGCGTTTCATGGGCGACGCCCCGAGCCGCCAGAAATACTGGCGCACGACCATGGATGAAAGCCGCCGCCTGGGCGACGAGTTTCTCGAACTGGCGGCCAACGGTCGTCTCGCCGAACGCTTGCTGACCCTTTAGTCAGGACAAGCTGTTAAACTCGCCACCTGCCCACATCGCCGCGGCGATCGCCACCTGAACAGAGCTGAAACCACTGTGGAAATCTTCAAAGAATTTACCTTCGAATCCGCCCACCGCCTGCCCCACGTCCCGGACGGCCACAAGTGCGGCCGCCTGCACGGTCACTCGTTCAAAGTGGCGATTCACCTCAGTGGCGACCTCGATCCGCACACCGGCTGGATTCGTGACTTTTCGGAAATCAAGGCGATCTTCAAGCCGCTGTATGAGCGTCTGGATCACAACTACCTGAACGATATTCCTGGCCTGGAGAATCCGACCAGCGAAGTGCTGGCCAAATTCATCTGGGCGGAACTCAAGCCGCTGCTGCCGGAATTGAGCGCCATCCGGATTCACGAGACTTGCACCAGCGGTTGCATCTATCGCGGCGAGTGAGCCAATCGATCAAAAAAACCACCGAGACCGGTGGTTTTTTTATGCCTATGCTTTTTGGCTCGCATCCGCCAAGAGGACACGCACATGACTGACTGGCCGCTGGCTCAAAGCTATCGCTTCAATGGGCATTCCGTTCGCTATGCCGTGCGCGGCGATGGCCCGCCGCTGGTGTTCGTGCATGGCACGCCCTTCTCTTCCCATGTCTGGCACCGGATTGCGCCGCACTTCATCACCACGCATCGGGTGCACTACTTCGACCTGCTGGGCTACGGGCAATCGGAAAAGGTCGATGGCGACGTCTCCCTGGGTGTGCAAAACCAGTTGATGGCGCAGTTGCTGGAACACTGGGGCCTGGATCACCCGGACGTGGTGGCCCACGACTTTGGCGGGGCCACTGCCCTGCGCTGCCATTTGCTCAACGGCAAGGATTACCGCAGCCTCACGCTGATCGACCCGGTGGCACTGACGCCCTGGGGTTCGCCGTTCGTGCAGCATGTGCGTCAGCACCAAGCTGCGTTCAGCGGTGTGCCGGACTACATTCAGCGGGCCATAGTCCCGGCCTATATCCGCGGGGCGATCAAGCGCGACATCCCGGATGACGAACTCGCACCCTATGTGCAACCGTGGCTGGGCGATCCGGGGCAGGCGGCGTTCTATCGCCAGATCGCGCAGATGGACGAGCGCTGCACCCGCGAGGCCGAGGGGCTGTACCCGACGATTCGCTGCCCGGTGCAGATTCTCTGGGGCGAGGACGACCAGTGGATTCCCATCGATCGCGGGCGGGCCCTGCAGGCCATGATTCCGGGGGCGCAGTTCCATGCGGTGGCCAAAGCCGGGCATCTGGTTCAGGAAGATGCACCGGAAGCCGTTGTCGCTGCATTGATGCGTTTTTTGCCGTTGAACATGACGGTCTGATAGCGCCCGCGAAAAGACCGCTGGCGGCATTTGCCGCTGCCGAGCTAACGTAGAGATATCGTCCAAACGGTTCTCTGAAAGGATCTGCCCGATGCACATCATCAACGCCCGGCTGCGCAACCAGGAAGGCCTGCATGAACTGCACCTGGAAAACGGCCTGATCAGCAACATCGCCCGGCAGACCGAAGCGCCGACCTTGGGCCCCGACGACCTGGACGCCGGTGGCAACCTGGTGGTGCCGCCCTTCGTCGAACCGCACATCCACCTCGACGCCACCCTCACCGCTGGCGAGCCGCGCTGGAACATGAGCGGCACGCTGTTCGAAGGCATCGAATGCTGGGGCGAGCGCAAGGTCACCATCACCGAGGAAGACACCAAGGTGCGCGCCAGGAAAACCCTCCAGGCCCTTGCCGCCCACGGCATCCAGCACGTGCGCACCCACGTCGACGTCACCGACCCGCAGCTCACCGCGCTCAAGGCCATGCTCGAGGTGCGCGAAGAAAGCCGGCATCTGGTCGACATGCAGATCGTCGCATTCCCCCAGGAGGGCATCGAGTCGTACCGCAATGGCCGCGAGCTGATGGAGGAAGCCATCCGCATGGGTGCCGATGTGGTGGGCGGCATTCCGCATTTCGAGTACACCCGCGACCAGGGCGTCAGCTCGATAAAATTCCTCATGGACCTGGCCGAGCGCACCGGTTGCCTGGTGGACGTGCATTGCGATGAAACCGATGACCCGCAGTCACGCTTCCTCGAAGTGCTGGCCGAAGAAGCCCGCAGCCGCGACATGGGCTCGCGGGTCACCGCCAGCCATACCACGGCGATGGGCTCGTATGACAACGCCTACTGCGCCAAGCTGTTTCGCCTGCTCGGGCACGCGGGGATCAGCTTCGTCTCTTGCCCCACCGAAAGCATCCACCTGCAAGGGCGTTTCGACAATTTCCCGAAACGCCGGGGCGTGACCCGGGTCAACGAGCTGCTGGAAGCCGGCATGAACGTGTGTTTCGGCCAGGATTCGATCGTCGACCCCTGGTACCCCCTGGGCAATGGCAACATCCTGCGGGTGCTCGAAGCCGGCCTGCACATCTGTCACATGCTCGGTTATCGCAACCTGCAAAACGCCCTGGACCTGGTCACCGTCAACAGCGCCAGGGCCATGGCATTGGGTGAGCGCTACGGGCTTGAACCCGGACGGCCGGCGAACTTGCTGATCCTGTCCGCGGAGAACGATTACGAGGTCATTCGCAGCCAGGGCTTGCCGCTGTATTCGGTGCGTGGCGGCAAGGTGTTGATGAAGCGGACGATGCCGGTGGTGGAGTTCTCCGGCGAGCAGATCTGAAGGTTGCGGTGACTGGGCTGGCTTCTTCGCGGGCAAGCCCGCTCCTACAGTGGATTGCGAACACTGACCCACTGTGGGAGCGGGCTTGCTCGCGAAGGCGACTTCAAATTCAACCGATCAATCGAGCCGTACCAAACAGGCTGACCCGACTCAGCTCTCCCAGCTCTTCTTCCAGCAAAATCGGCGCCGTGCCACCAGGCATCGTCACCTTCACCTCGCCAGCGCGGACCCAACCGACCCGCCACGCCGCACACGCCACCGCCGTCGCACTCGTCCCCGAGGACGCCGTCGGCCCTTCGCCCCGCTCGAACACTCGCGCAACCACGCGCTGCCCTGTCTCGTGCATCGCCCATTGCAAATTGATCCCCGCCGCACAAGGCTGCCCGGCCCCGGTCGGCATGGCGAACGCGATACGCGTCAGCCCTTCGCCCATCGCCGGCTCGCGCATCTGCTCATTGCTCGGCAAGGCCTCGGCGCTGTCCACCAACGTCACGCAATGGGGATTGCCGACCCGTACGAACTGACTGCGCGACCAGGCGCCATTAAGCGCCGACAATTGCCGCACGTGACTGAGCTCACAGCCGTTCAATTGCGCAGCTTCAACGCCAACGGCACTGACCGCCGACGGCCCGAATCCAGGCTGGCCCAGGTCGAGCCGGAAACCCTGCACGCCCTCGACTTGCGCAGCTTTCACTGCGGTCTGCCCCGGTGAAGGCGTGTCGGATTTGTCGTGATGCACCCTGAGCACGCAGGCTTCGTCGCCGGGAAAAAGCCCCTGGTCGCTCAACGCCTGGGAAAAAATCGTCAGCCCGTTGCCGCTGCGCTCGGCCAGGGTGCCGTCGGTATTGACGATCAACAGATCAAAGGGCGGCGCTGACTGAAAGGGGCCGACCAGCAAGCCGTCGCTGCGATGATCCTTGCTGCCCGGCGGTTGCGTGCCGGGCGCCCAGGCACAGCACGCTTCGATGGCCGCCAGCGTCCAGGCCTCACGGGTCTGTGCGGCATGGTCGGCCTGATCGGGCACATCGATGCCCTGCCGGCGCAGCGTCTCTGGCGCCACCACCCCGTAGATATTGCCCCGTGCATCGTACATCCGCGCCATGGCGCCCCTCCCTGCTGGATATTTGGCTTTGGCACAACATATCGCGAAACAGGGTCCGGCTGTGCAAGGATGTCAGCCTGTCGGCGTGCAGGACGCCACGACCGCTGAACGAACCCACGGGGCAAGTCATTGTCCCTTGCAGACGCGACGTTTTTTGCCAAGGATTGATATGACCAACCTCAACACCCGGACCTCATTCGTGCCAGGACGCCAGGAACAGATGTCCACGCGCATCGCCTTTTTCATCGCCGGGTTCGGTATCGCCGCGTGGGCGCCGCTGGTGCCCTATGCCAAGGCGCGGGCCGGGCTGGATGAAGGCACCCTGGGTTTGCTACTGCTGTGCCTGGGCGTCGGCTCGATACTGGCCATGCCCGTGGCCGGCCTCCTGGCCTCGCGCTTCGGTTGCCGCAAGGTGGCGACCGGCGGCACCCTGTTGATCTGTGCGGCGCTGCCGCTGCTGGCTACGGTAACGTCGATTCCAGCCCTGATTGGCGCACTGTTCATGTTCGGCGCGGGCCTGGGCACTGTGGATTCGACGGTGAACCTGCAAGCGGTGATCGTCGAACGGGCCAGCGGCAAAAACATGATGTCGGGGTTCCACGGCTTGTTCAGCCTGGGCGGAATCGTCGGCGCGGCGGGCGTCAGTGCGCTGCTCGGCCTGGGGCTCGCGCCGCTGGGCGCGATGCTGGTGGTCATTGTCCTGCTGCTGGTTGCGCTGTTGAAGGCTGCACCGCACATGCTGCCCTATGGCAGCGAAAGTTCGGGGCCGGCGTTCGCGGTTCCCCACGGCATCGTGCTGTTTATCGGCGGGATGTGTTTCATCGTGTTCCTCGCCGAAGGCGCC
Organism: Pseudomonas sp. PLMAX; assembly: GCF_046042685.1. Classification (NCBI taxonomy): domain Bacteria; kingdom Pseudomonadati; phylum Pseudomonadota; class Gammaproteobacteria; order Pseudomonadales; family Pseudomonadaceae; genus Pseudomonas; species Pseudomonas sp. PLMAX. The sequence continues at coordinate 5,232,439 of NZ_CP064949.1, forward strand.
GCCCTGGACTGGAGCGCGGTATTCCTGGCGCAGGAACGCGGGATCGACAAGGCCTATGCCGGTTTGGGCTACGCAGCATTTGCCCTGACCATGACGGTGGGTCGCCTGACCGGCGATTCGATAGTGCGGCGCCTGGGTGCGACCCGGGTCATTGTCTTCGGCGGGGTGACGGCGGCGGCCGGGCTGTGCCTGGCCACGTTCGCCCCCAGTTGGGAAGCGGCGCTGGTGGGTTATGCATTGCTGGGCGCCGGCTGTTCCAACATCGTGCCGGTGCTGTATACCGCAGTAGGCAAGCAAACCGTGATGCCGGAAAGCATCGCCGTGCCGGCCATTACCACCTTGGGTTACGCAGGCATACTCGCCGGGCCCGCGGTGATCGGATTTGTCGCCCATGCCGCCAGTTTGAGTTTTGCCTTCGGCTTGATGGCGCTGTTGTTGCTGGCGGTGGCGATTGGCGGGAAGGTGTTGAAGGTTTAAAAGCTTCGCTGGCACCTCGGTCTGTCAGAACCCTACGCTGGCCTGCACAAAGAACGTGCGCGGCGTCCCCACATACATGCCCGCATTGTTGTCGCTGGAGCGGGTGAAGTACTGCTTGTCGAAGATGTTTTTCACCCCGGCCCCGAGCTTCAGGTTCGACACCTGCGGACCGAAATCGTAGCCCGCACGGGCGTTCCAGGTGACGTAGCCCGGAATGTCGCCGTACTGCCCATCCGCCGTGCCTTCGGTGATGTAGTTGTTGCTGAAGCTGCCGTCAGCGTTCACCGCCACACCCGGCGAGCGTTGTTTGGACTGGGCGAAGGCATCCAGGTTGTAGGTCCAGCGATTGATGTCGTAGCGCAGCCCGGCCGTCGCCACCTGGCGCGAGTAGAACGGCAGGTCCCGGCCCTTGAAGTCCGGAATCTCGCCTTCATAGACAGCGCGGGTGTAGGTGTAGCCGGCGTTGGCGGTCAGGCCGGCCAGGCGCGGGTCGAGCGCCGCCATGTCATAGTGCACCGAAGCCTCGATCCCCTGGTGCGTGGTGGCGCCGAGGTTGGTCCAGCCGGCATCGTTGCTGATGTATTGCAGTTCTTTATCGAAGTCGATGTAGAACAGCGTCACTTCACCGCCCCACACTTCATCGTTGTAGCGCGTACCGAGCTCGTAGGTCTTGGCTTTTTCCGGCTCAAGGCCATTGGCGGTCTCGTCACCCGTGCCGCCCTGGCCCAGCTGGAAGTACTGCAGGCTGCCGAACGAAGTCTCGTAGTTGGCGAACAGTTTCCAGGCATCGGAGATGTGATACATCACGCTCAGGGCCGGCAGCGGCTCGTTGCTTTCGATACTGCGGTTCTTCTCCGGCACCGGCCTGCCAGCGGTGTCGAGCACTGGGCGGTCATGCCAATCGGTGCTGATGTGTTCGAAACGGATACCCGGGGTGACGGTCCAGTTGCCGACGTCGATCTTGTTGTCGATGTACACCGAGTTGGCTTCAGTGCCACCGGTACGGTCCTGATAGACGTGGCCATCCGAACCCGGACGCACCACCGGCTCGTTGTTGACCAGCGCCAGGCGGCTGGCTTCTTCGTGCATGGCTTCTTTCAGGTAGCGATAACCGACGCTGACTTCCTGGGTGCTCGGGCCGACATCGAACACATGGGAGACCCGTGGTTCGATACCGAAGGTGTAGTAGGTGCGAGGGAACGAGCCGAGGGTTTTCTGATCGCGAGCGGCGATGTTGCTGCCACGAAAACTGTCGGTGTAGTAGGTCAGCACCTCGGCCTGGGTGCGGTCGTCAAGTTGCCGAATCCACTTGAACGACACATCCTTGCGCCGGCCGCTGAAGTTGTCGTGGTCGCGGTCGGACTGGAACGGATCGGCGTCATATTGGGCCTGGGTCAGGCCGCCGGGCATGTCGGCGCTGGCGTCGTAGTAGTGGAAATTGAGACTGAAGTCATCCACATCGGTCGGCGCCCAGTGCGTCTTGAGGATCACGTCGTCGATGTCATTGCCGTTGTTGCTTTTGCGGTAACCGTTGCCGTTCACCGCGGAATACAACAGCGCCACGCCCATGCCGTTGTCGGCGGTGCCGCCGGCGAAAACTGTATCGATGTGCTTCCAGCCACCATGCTGGGAGGTTTCCAGGGTGCTGCCGATTTCCGCCGAGGCTGTTTCCGGGATTGCTCGCGTCACGAAGTTGATAACCCCGCCGACGTTCTGTGGCCCGTAACGCACGGAGCCTGCGCCACGTACCACGTCGATGCTGTCGAGGTTGCCGGAGGAAATCGGCGCCATGGACAATTGCGGCTGGCCATAGGGGGCGAAGGCTGCCGGTACGCCATCGATCAACACAGTCGAGCGTGGCGACAGGCGCGAGGTCAATCCGCGCACGCCGACGTTCAGCGAAATATCGCTACCACCGGTGCCGTTGGCCTCCTGCACCTGCACACCCGGCACACGCTTCAAGACGTCGCCGACATTCATCGCGCCCTGCTCGACCATGGCCTCGCGGCGAATCACGGTACGGGCACCGGGGTGGTTCTGTACCACCGCGGCATCGGCATCACCGAGCCAGTCGCCCACCACCTTGATGTCGGTCACGCCGAGCTCCAGCGGGCCGTTCGCCGCAGAGGTCGCTGCCGCGGCTGGCAGCAGCGTCACCGAGCCTTCATCGATCTGGTACTGCAGGCCGCTGCCTTGCAGCAACTGGCGCAGCGCTTCTTCCGGCGCGATATTGCCTTCCACCGCCGGGGCCTGTTTGCCGGCCACCAGTTCAGGGCTGAAAAATACCTGCAGCGAGGTTTGCTGGCCCAGCTGACTCAGGGCCTGACCCAGGGGTTGCGCCGGAATGTGGATAGCGTCGGCAGCGAATGCCTGAGGCAGCGCCAGGTTGACCGCCAGTGCAAGGGCCAGCGGCAACCAAGTGGATTTGTTGTTTTTAGCGGTGGTCTTTTTCACGTCGAACGTAATCCTGAAGATCGCAAGAGTGTGCGCTTGTTAATGCAAACCAGTTGCAGTTGAACAGGAAGACGATGAACTCGAAAAAAACCTGAATTTTATTTTGAAATTATTTCCTGGCTGCCGTCGTCGAGGGTGCGCACGGCCACCGGCAGGATGTTAGGCAAGGCCTTGAGCAAGGCGTCGGTATTGTCGGACTTGAACACGCTGGTCAGGCGCAGATTGCCCACGGCGGCATTGCCGACCTTGAGCGGCTTTTCCCGATAGCGCGAGACCTGCTCGGCAACGTCGGCCAGGCTGGCGTTGTTGAACACCAGTTTGCCGCTGCGCCAGGCCGTCAGTTCGGCGGGATTGACCGCGTAGGCCGGCGCGACCTTGCCCGCGGCATCGACATGGCTGCCCAGGCCGGCGGTCAGGCTGATGAAGTCGTTGGCGGCGGCGTCGCGTCCCTGCACCTTGACCGTGCCCTGCTCCACCACCACCCGAGTGTCGCTGCTGCCCCGGCGCACATCGAAGCGCGTGCCGGTGACGATGACCTTGCCGCTACCCGCCTCGACCACAAAGGGCCGGTTGCTGTCGTGTTCGACGCTGAACAGCGCTTCGCCTTCGCTCAGTTCAATGGCGCGACGATCCTTTTCAAAACGCACCTGAATGCGGCTGCGGCTATCCAGATCGACCGTCGAACCGTCGGGCAAGGCGACCTGGCGACGCTCGCCCAGCGCCGTGGAAAACTCGGCGGTGTAGGGCGAAGGTTGCTGCAAAACGTTGAATAGCCCCAGGCCGACGGCCATCGCCAACACACTGGCCGCCACCGCGTAGCGCAGCAACGGGCGTCGTTTGCTGCGATTCGGCGCTTCCTCGCACAACGCCTGCAGACGCGCCGTCGGCAGCAGGTCGGCGGCGCTCCACAGGCCCTGGAGCACTTCGAATTCATTGCGGTGTTGAGGATGCTGGTTCAGCCAGCTGTCGAATTGGCGATACGCCTCGACATCGACCGCGGGTTCCTGAAAACGCACAAACCACCGCGCCGCTTCATCGCGAACCGCTGTTTGCCCGCACGCACAATCACGAGTATCCATCATGGAAGTTCCTGTTTGGCCGGGGATGAGAAATCACGCGGTATGCGGTTGGTGTAGGAGCTGCCGAAGGCTGCGATCTTTTGATCTTCGGCCACTTCAAGACCGCCAAAGATCGCAGCCTGCGGCAACTCCTACGGGTATTTTCAAGGCCACCGCACATCATGACTGCAACTCATCCAGGCGGTCGCGCAGATGCCGCAGCGTGCGGATCATATACTTTTCCACCATGTTCTTGGACAGTCCCAGGCGTTCGGCGATTTCAGCCTGGGTCAGGCCTTCGATTTTCTGCCAGACAAACACCTTGCGGCAGTTGACCGGCAGCTCGGTGAGCGCCCGTTCGATGGAATCCGCCAACTGGATCGCTTGCATGAAATGCTCCGGGTCGCCGGATGACGACACACTGAGATCGATCGCCTCCGACTCCATGGCGCCCCGCCGATCCTCACGCCGATAACCGTCCACCGCAATGTTGCGCGCCGTCTGGTGCAGATAGGCCCGGGGCTGCTGCACCACCGCCGAATCCGACTCGAGCACCCGCACGAAGGTATCGTGGGCCAGGTCCTCGGCCTGTTGACGGTTTCTCAGGCGACGGGTCCAGGTGCCAACCAACTCTTCGTAATGCTCGAAAAAGCCGTGTCTGCGGGGCAGCTTGGGGGTCATTGCGGTGTGCTGTGGGTGCGAGGGCGTGAATAGTAATGCTTCCTATTAAGCCAAGGCAACGGTTTGCGGCCGGGCGGACTAACGGTCGATCAACGACTAACGCTCGATAGCCTTTGCGCCGCGAGCGCCCGGCAGTTCAACACGCGCCACCAACCCCGCGCCGCTGCGATTGCGCAGCGTCAGCTCCCCCCCCTGCTCGCGCACGATCGCCCGCGCGGCGGACAGTCCCAGCCCCACGCCACCGGTATCCCGGTTGCGTGAAGTCTCCAGTCGGTAAAAGGGATCGAACACCTGTTCGAGGGCGGACTCGGGGATACCGGGGCCCTCGTCGCTGACTTCGATGCAGACCCTGCGCCCATCCCCCGTCAGCCCGATGGCCGGTTTCTGGCCATATTTCACGGCGTTTTCCAGCAGGTTGACGATCACCCGCTTGATCCCGAGCGGACGGCCTTCGTACACCAGATGGGCTGGACCGCTGAAGTCGACGACGATGTCCTGGTCGCGAAAGTCGTCGACGATCGTCTGCAGCAGTTCCGAAAGGTCGAATGCAGTGCTCTGCTCCCCGTGGCTTTCATCCCGGAAAAAACCCAGCGCCGCGTTGATCATCGTCTGCATCTCTTCGATGTCGCGGACCATCTTGCGCTGCTGTTCCAGGTCTTCCATGAATTCGCTGCGCAGGCGCATCCGCGTCAGGGGCGCGCGCAAGTCGTGGGAGATCGCCGCGAGCATCTGTGTGCGCTCGCCGAGAAAGTGGCGGATCTGTGCCTGCATGGTGTTGAAGGCAATGATTGCCTGGCGTATCTCATGGGGGCCTTCGATCTTGATCGGCGGCGCGCGCAGGTCATCGCCAAAGCGCCGTGCGGCGCTGGCAAAACGCTGCAGCGGATTGGCCAGTTGCCGCGTGGCAATCCAGGCGACCAGCAGGGTTGCCACCAGCCCCAAGGCAATGATGATCGGGATGCGTACATTGGAATCGAGCCCCCAGCTGCGTTCCGGGGGCGTGAACGACAGCCAGCTGCCATCGCGTAGCTGAACCAGGGCCACGTAGTGCGCCTGGGGGCTGTCGTCCGGCCAGTCGCCGGGGTTGAAGACCTGGATGTCCCGGGGGGCATCACCGAGCAACTCTTGCAGCGGCGAATGTTCAGTCCCCACCTGCGTACCGTTCGAGGGCAGATGGAAATCGCCCCGCCGTTCGTGCCAGACCACCTCAAGCGTCGGATGGCTCGCGGCGAGGGCCAATGACGAGCGCAACGGGACGGGCGCCGCCTCGATCACCCGGACGTTCGCGGCGATCTGCTCCAGCAGGCCGGTGCGGTCGATCGGCGGGCGCCCCCAGGTGCCCGCCAGCTGCACGAACAGGCCATTGAGGGCCAGCGAAGCGAGCATGGCGGCGACGATTGTCAGCGCAATCCGCGACCTGAGGGTATCGAGGCGCCGAATCACGAGCGGGTCACCTTGGCGCAGAACATATAGCCCCCATTACGCACCGTGCGAATGAGGTCCGGGCGCTTGCTGTCGGGCTCGATCTTGCGACGCAGGCGACTGACCTGCACATCGATACTGCGGTCATAGGCCTCGTGGTTCTGGCCGCGAGCCAGGTCGATCAGCTGTTCCCGGGTGAGAATGCGCTGCGGATGCTCGAGAAACACCAACAGCAGATCGAACTCGCCAGCGGACAACGGAATCATCACGCCCTCGGGCGAGCGCAATTCGCGGCAGGTGATATCCAGGTGCCAATCGGCGAACGTGATGATCGGCCGCGTCGGCTCGCGCCCCGGACTTTTCTCGCCGGCGCGACGCTGAACGGCGCGCAGTCGGGCGAGCAATTCCCGCGGGTCGAAAGGTTTGGTCAGGTAATCGTCGGCGCCCAATTCCAGGCCGACGATACGGTCGCTCAGTTCACCCATCGCGGTCAGCATGACGATTGCAATGTCCGTCTGCGCGCGTAATTTCTGGCACAGGCTCAGGCCACCTTCGCCGGGAAGCATCAGGTCAAGGATGATGATGTCCGGACGATTTTTTTCGATCATCGTCCACATGGCCTCGCCATGGGTGGCCAGGTCCACCTCGTAGGCATGCTGGACAAAAAACTGCTTCAGCAGGGACAGGATTTCCACATCGTCGTCGACGATCAGCAGTCTGCTCACGTTCAGGGGATCCAGGGTCAAAAAAAGAGCGTATCTAAAACCATTCCGCGGCCAGGGTCATATATTTCAACCCGGAAACATTCCTGCCCGCCCGACATCAATCGGACATACGGTCGTTACTGCCCTGCGGCACCCTGCGCAGATTCCAATTCATGAGGTCTTCCATGCAGGGATCGAATTACGCGACCGAGACAACCGACAGCACTCATACGGTGATCCTCAACCAGCGCACCAGTGCGCCAGCGAACGACGAGCCGATTCTATTCCAGCAGGCGTGCCTGGGACTGACCGATGATCGGACCCACGTCGTGTTGCGCCGCTATTTCGAGCAATACAGCCCGAGCACCGGGACCTGGGTGGAATACATCCACCGCGTTCCGATTGCCGAGTTCACCCAGTGGATCATGGCCAACGGCGATCTGCGTATCGAATGCTCGGAAGACCTGCCTAGCTCCCCCCTCCACCCAGGAACCCCTTGATGAGAAAACTCTTCTCGCTGCCGCTTTTGGCAGTCGCCAGCATCGCCCTCTCAGCGTGCAGCAGCAAAACCGTCGCGCCGGACAACTATTCAGGTTTTTTGAACGACTACAGCACCTTGACGGAGCACCAGTCGCCCTCGGGCCAATCCGTGTTGAGCTGGGTAAATCCAAAGCTTGAGCTCGACCGCTACACCCAGGTCTACATCGAACCGAGCCGCTACTACCCGGAGCCCAAGCCGAGCGAACGCCTGCCACAGACCACCCTTGGCGACACCACCTGGTACTACGATGCGGTGCTCAAGCATGAGCTGGGCAAGGTCTTGACCGTGGTCAACACTCCGGGACCCCAGACCCTGATCGTGCGACCGGCAATCACCCGGGTGTCTGCCAGCACCCAGGGCCTGCGCTTTTACGAATGGCTACCGATCACCCTGGTTGTCGCAGGCGTCAGTACCGCCACCGGAATCCGTGACCAGGACAGTGAAATTGCCACCGAGGTCGCCTTTCTCGATGGCGGGAGCAAAACCCTCGTCGCCACGGTAGTGCGCAAAGGCACGGGAATACCGCTGGAAAACGACAAGCAGGTGATTACCACGGCGAACGTCAAGGGCGTGCTCGACGGCTGGGCCAGCGACCTGCGCAATTCGTATGTGGCGATGCGCAAGTAAAAGGCAGGCAGACAAAGCAATCTGGCAGGAATCCAAAGGCAGGCATCGACTGGCTGTAGCAAAGTGCAACAATGCCAGTCACCGGCTTTTCTCCAGGAATGCACCCATGTCCAGCGCCAAAGCATCGCCCAAAAGATCACCGCTTGTCCGGCTCGCCCTGGCCATTTCCCTGAGCGTCCTCGGCCTGCCCTTGTGCATGAGCAACGCCCAAGCCCACGGTGGCCACGCCGAAATGGTGCCGCTACAGGCGGGGCTGGAGGAGTTCGGTGCCACCGTCAAATGGGACGACTACTCGAACCTGTTCACCATTGCCAAGGACGGCGTCTATCTCAAGGTCAAGCCGGACAGTAAAGTGGCCATGCTCAACGGCAAGCGCATGGAGCTGACGGTGCCCGTGGTGTTCAAGGGCAAGACGGCGTACATGTCCAAGGACTTCATCAACCAGGTCTTCCAGTCCGGCCTGGACACGACGTTCATCGTCGAGACCCGCCCCAACCCGCTCAACCCCCTGAGTGCGGCTGAAATCACCACGGCGGTGGACATCGTCAAGCAATCGGAACACTACAAGCCAGGTTTTCGCTTCACCGAAGTATCGGTCAAGGAACCGCCGAAGGATCAGGTGTGGAACTTTGTCTTCACCGGGCAAAACGTCACCCAGCCGCGCCAGGCCACTATCGTGGTACTCGACGGCAAGCATGTGATCGAAGCGCTGGTGGATCTAGACAGCAAGACGCTCAACGCCTGGAAGCCGATCGAAGGCGCCCACGGCATGGTGTTGCTGGATGATTTCGCCACGGTGCAGACCGCTGTCGAGACCAGCCCCGAATACGCGCAAGCCTTGGCCAAGCGCGGCATCAACGATGTGAAGAAGGTCGTCGCGACGCCGCTGACCGTCGGTTACTTCGACGGCAAGGACGGTCTGGCCCAGGACAAGCGCCTGCTGAAGATCGTCAGCTACCTCAACGTCGATGACGGCAACTATTGGGCGCACCCGATCGAGGGCCTGGTGGCGATTGTCGATCTGGAGCAGAAAAAGCTCATCAAGATCGAAGACGAAGCGCTGATTCCGGTGCCGATGAAACCCACGCCCTACGACGGACGCGGGCGCAAGGGCGTAGCGGTCAAGCCGCTGGAAATCATCGAACCCGAAGGCAAGAACTACACCATCACCGGCAACAGCATTCACTGGCAGAACTGGGATTTCCACGTTCGCCTCGATTCGCGGGTCGGCCCGATCCTGTCCACGGTCACCTATGACGACCAGGGCAAGAAGCGCAAGATCATGTACGAGGGCTCACTGGGCGGCATGATCGTGCCTTACGGCGACCCGGACGTCGGTTGGTACTTCAAGGCCTACCTCGACTCGGGCGACTACGGCATGGGCACCCTGACCTCGCCAATCGCTCGCGGCAAGGACGCCCCGGAAAACGCCGTGCTGCTGGACGCCACCATCGCCGACTACACCGGCGCACCGACCGCGATCCCGCGAGCCATGGCGGTGTTCGAACGCTACGCCGGACCGGAATACAAACACCAGGAAATGGGCCAGCCCAACCTCAGCACCGAGCGGCGCGAACTGGTGGTGCGCTGGATCAGCACCGTCGGCAACTACGACTACATCTTCGACTGGGTCTTCCAGCAGAACGGCACCATCGGCATCGACGCCGGCGCCACCGGCATCGAAGCGGTCAAGGGCGTGAAATCCAGGACCATGCACGAAGACACCGCCAAGGAAGACACGCGCTATGGCACCCTGCTCGACCACAACATCGTCGGCACCACGCACCAGCACATCTATAACTTCCGCCTCGACATGGACGTGGACGGCGAGCAAAACTCCCTGGTAGAGGTGAACCCGGTAGTGCTGCCCAACGACCGAGGCGGCCCGCGTACCAGCACCATGCAGACCGAAACCCGCGTGGTCAGCACCGAGCAGCAAGCGGCGCAGAAATTCGACCCATCGACCGTGCGCCTGCTGACCAATTTCAGCAAGGAAAACAAGGTCGGCAACCCGGTGTCCTACCAGCTGATTCCCTATGCCGGTGGCACGCACCCGGTGGCCAAGGGCGCCAACTTCGGCACCGATGAATGGCTGTACCACCGCCTGAGCTTCATGGACAAACAGCTGTGGGTGACGCAATACAACCCGGAGGAAAAGTACCCGGAAGGCAAGTACCCGAACCGCTCGGACAAAGACTCGGGACTGGGGCAATTCACCCAGGATAACCATTCGATCGAGAACACCGACGACGTGGTCTGGCTGACCACCGGCACCACCCACATCGCCCGGGCCGAAGAATGGCCGATCATGCCGACCGAATGGGTGCATGTGCTGCTCAAGCCGTGGAATTTCTTCGATGAAACCCCGACGCTGAACCTCAACTCCCCGAAATAATCATGCGAATGCAAAACCTGTGGGAGCGGGCTTGCTCGCGAAGACGGTGTGTCAGTCGGCGTATATGTTTAATGACACGCCGCCTTCGCGAGCAAGCCCGCTCCCACATGGATAATCGTTGCCAGTGAAATATCACGCATGCTGTTTGCGATACTCCCCCGGCGCTATGCCGAAACGCGATTTAAATGCCGTCGAGAAATAGCTCGAATCGGAAAAACCCCACGAATACCCCAGCACCGACAATTTCTCTTCCTTGCGCGATTGGCGCAGGGATTCGGCGCACAGGTCCAGCCGGCGGTTCTTGATGTAGCGCGCCACCACCAGGCCTTTTTTGGCGAACATCCGGTACAGGCCACGGGTCGACATGCCGACTTCCCGCGCCAGCCATTCCGGGCACAGTTCTTCGCAGCGGATGTGCTGGTCGATGAAGCTCAGGGTCTTGCGGAAGGTCCGCTCGTGCGGATCGGTGCAATCGTCGGTCTGGCTGATGGCCGGGCGCAACAGACTGACGATCGCCTCCAGGGTCGCTTCGCTTTCCTGCCGGGTCAGATGCTGTTGGCGCGTGGCGTCGAGGATCAACCGATGGGAGAGCATGGCAATGGGCGACGACGCAGCGATGCGGTGGCCGCACTTGACCTGGTTGAAGCGCAGGGTCTGTTCGACCAGTTGATACGGCAGGATCAACGACAACTGCCGGGAGTTTTCGCTGTAGGTGAAGTCACTGGGTCGCGCCGCATCGATCAAGGTGATGTCCCCGGCGGACAGCAGCACCCGGTCGTCGCCCTGGGCCATGCCCGCAGTGCCATCGAGCTGGAACACCGCAAAGTATTTGCCACCCTCGCCCGCCGCCACTTCCTGCGGCGTGCGGTACAGCCGCGCCTGGCAGGCGTCGACGAAGCTGAGCTTGAGGGCATCGCTGCGGTATTCGCGGATCTGGCCCGCAAAACCGGTGCCCAGGGGTTGTGCGTTGAAGGCGCCACAGATCTGGTTGATCTGATGGATCCACTGATCGAACCCATCCTGGCGCTGTGCAGTTGTAGAAATCATGTCAGGCCTCACGCAGGCTTGTTTTTATTGTCTACGTCAATCAAAAGATTCTCCTGAACAGCGACTCTCCTTTACCCTCGACGGGTTATTTCAACCCGCCAAAGCGTCGATAAAAGCTCTCGCCCACATCCGGCAACGGGCCGTCGGCGGTTTCCAGTGCACTGTTCAGCCATTCCTCGGCCTTGGCGTAGATCAAACGGTAAATGTTGCGGCACAACTGTCGGGCCGCGCGTCCTTCCCAATCGCCGGGCAACAACTCGTCCGGCAGTTGCGGGTCACGCAGCAGCAATTTGCGGTATTCGTGAATAAGCAGGATCCGCGCCAGGAAGCAGTCCGAAGGCTGCAGGTTTTCCTGCTCGCGAAGTGCTTGCCAGAGCGGTCGGAACAGCTGGATGAACTCGCTGTAGTGGGTCGCCAGTTCCTCGATGTTCCAGCTCTCGCGCACCTGCAGCCTCAGGGCCTTGGAGGCCAGTACGTCCTGGGCGGTGGTTTCGAAGACGATGGTTTCTTCCTGGGCGCCGAGGTCCAGCAGCGTGGCGTTGACATCGGTGCGGTCGCTGCGCGGACAGGCCAGCACCACCGGCGAAATCGCACCAAAACCTTGCCATTCCAGCTCTTCGCGCACTTGTTTGCGCTTGTCCTGGGTTAGTTGCGACAGCATCACCAGGCACCAGGAACCATCCCAGGCCGGCATCGTGGTGCTGTAGACCCGCTTGAACGCCTTGTCGAAACGCCGGCGACCGGTGCCGGTCAGGCTGTAGTAACTGCGCCGACCGACCTTTTCGGCGGTCAGCCAGCCTTCCTTGGTCAGGCGGAAAATCGAGGTGCGGATCAGCCGTTCGTTGATGCCGATCGGTTCGAGCAACTGGATCAGGCTGCCCAGCCACACGGTACCGCCATGGGGCTCGATGGCATCACCGTACAACGTGATGATCAGCGAACTGGCGCGGATCGGCGTCTGCTCTTGAAAGCGGGTGATCAGGTGATTCAAGGGTGTCAGGGACGACATGGGCGTACCGAGCAAAAAAAGAAAAGGAATATACCGGTAGGAGCTGCCGGAGGCTGCGATCTTTTGATCTTGATCTTTCAAAAATCAACATCAAAAGATCGCAGCCTGCGGCAGCTCCTACGGGGGAATCAACCGCCTTTAGGGCGATGGCCGCTGTCGCTGATACGCGGGCGATCCGGCTCTGGCTCCGCAAGCGGTTCGCAGACTTGCATCTGTTCCAGGCACCGCCTGGCCAGCTGTTGATACTCACGAGTCCCCGCCTGTTTCCACGCCACTTCCTGATCGCTGAGGGTGCGCTTGACGCTGGCCGGTGCGCCCATCACCAGCGACTGCTCCGGGCATTCGAAGCCGGCCTTGACGAAGGCCGCCGCCGAAACGAAGGACCGCGGGCCGATGCGTGCGTTGTCCATCACCACCGCATTCATCCCCACCAGCGCATCGGCGCCGATCCGGCAACCGTGCAGCACCGCGCCGTGGCCGATGTGACCGTTACGCTCCACCACCGTGTCGCTGTCGGGAAAGCCGTGCATCACGCAGGTGTCCTGGATGTTGGCGCCCTCCTCCAGCACGATCCGCCCGAAGTCGCCGCGCAGGCTGGCCAGCGGCCCTACATAACAGTGGGGGCCGATGATCACGTCGCCGATCAACACGGCGGACGGATGCACATAGGCACTCGGATCAACCACCGGGGTCAGGCCATCAAGGCTGTAGCAGGTCATGGCAGCTTCCTTCACAAAGCGATGCGGATATTGACTTGTTTTGTATCATATCTCTTTTACATTCATAAAGAAAAAAAAGCGTATCACTTAAATGAGGCTTTTCCGACGACCTGCGCCGCGCCGCAAAAACAGCCATTAAACCCAATAAAATAGGGATAAACCCCGCCATTCAGAGCGATACGACATCACTCGATCACAGCTCACGCCACACCAATAAGACACATTAAACAAACTTTCGTATTGCATTTACGTATCACATTGCAGGTATACTCCGGCAAAACCGGCCCCCTGCGGCCGATCCAATAACAAGCCGGCATCACCGCCGAGCGTTCACCGTGAGGGCATCCGCCATGCCTCAAACCCTTGCCGTCGAATTCATCGAGCCTGGCGTACGCCTGATTACCCTGCAGCGCCCACAAGCGCTGAACGCCCTGAACACGCAGCTGCTGGGCGAACTGGCGGACGAATTGAGCGTGGCCCAAGCCGATCCCGAGACCCGTGCCGTGGTCCTGACCGGTAGTCGCAAGGCCTTCGCCGCCGGTGCCGACATCAAGGAAATGGCCGAGCGCGACCTGGTCGGCATCCTCGACGACCCGCGCCAGGCCTCCTGGCAGGCCATTACCCGCTTCAACAAACCGCTGATCGCCGCGGTCAACGGCTTCGCCCTCGGCGGTGGCTGCGAACTGGCGATGCACGCCGACATCATCATTGCAGGTGTTGACGCCCGCTTCGGCCAGCCGGAAATCAATCTCGGGATCATGCCCGGCGCAGGCGGCACCCAACGCCTGCTGCGCGCCGTCGGCAAATCCATGGCCATGCAGATGGTCCTGACCGGTGAGCCGATCGACGCCCGCCAGGCCCAGCGCGCCGGCCTGGTCAGCGAAGTTACCCAGCCGGAATTCACCGTCGATCGCGCCCTGCAGATCGCCCGCCACATTGCCGGCAAAGCCCCGCTGGCAGTACGCCTGGCCAAGGAAGCGCTGCTCAAGGCGATGGACACGGACCTGGCCAGCGGCCTGCGTTTCGAGCGCCATGCCTTCACCGTGCTGGCCGGCACCCGCGACCGCGACGAAGGCATCGCCGCCTTCCAGGAAAAACGCACGCCGACCTTCACCGGTCAGTAATCACCGAATTCGAGATCGCCAAGAGAGCGCCAAGACCATGAACTTCGAACACATCCTGTTTTCCATCGAGGCCGGCGTCGCCCTGCTCAGCCTCAATCGCCCGGAGCAGCTCAACAGCTTCAACACCCAGATGCATGGCGAAGTGAAGGAAGCGCTCAAGCAAGTGCGGCAGAACCCCGACGTGCGCGTGCTGCTGCTGACCGGAGAGGGTCGTGGCTTCTGCGCCGGCCAGGACCTGAGCGACCGCAATGTCGCACCAGGCAGCGCCGTGCCGGACCTGGGCGAGTCCATCGAGAAGTTCTACAACCCGCTGATCCGCCAGCTGCGCGACCTGCCGATGCCGGTCATCTGCGCGGTCAACGGCGTGGCCGCCGGTGCCGGCGCGAACATTCCGCTGGCCTGCGACCTGGTGCTGGCAGCGCGTTCGGCCAGCTTCATCCAGGCGTTCTGCAAGATCGGCCTGATCCCCGACTCCGGCGGCACCTGGACCCTGCCGCGCCTGGTCGGCATGGCCCGCGCCAAGGCACTGACCCTGCTCGGCAATCGCCTGACTGCCGAGCAGGCCGAACAATGGGGCTTGATCTATCGCTGCGTGGAAGATGCCGAACTGCGCGATGAAGCCCTGAAACTGGCGCAACACCTGGCCACCCAGCCGACCTACGGCCTGGCGCTGATCAAGCGCAGCCTGAACGCCAGCATGAGCAACAGCTTTGATGAACAGCTGGAGCTGGAGCGTGACCTGCAACGCCTGGCCGGGCGCAGCGAGGACTATCGCGAAGGTGTCGGCGCCTTCATGGAAAAACGCACCCCAAGCTTCAAGGGGCGCTGAGTCATGACCGCACTGAACACTTGCGCACGTATCGCCGTGATCGGCGCCGGGGCCATGGGCGCCGGCATTGCCCAGGTCGCGGCGCAGGCCGGGCATCCGGTGCTGCTGCTGGACAATCGTCCCGGCGCTGCGGCCCAGGCCATTGCCGGCATCGACCGGCAACTGGGCAAACGGGTCGAGAACGGCAAGCTGTCCGCCGATGCGCGCAGCGCGACGATTGCACGCCTGCACGCCGTGGAAGCGATCGAAGCCCTGGCCGATTGCGAGCTGATCATCGAAGCCATCGTCGAGAACCTCGAGGTCAAGCGCGCGCTGTTCCGCCAGCTGGAAGAGATTTGCGGCGAGCGCTGCATCCTGGCCAGCAACACCTCGTCGCTGTCGATCACCGGCATCGCCGCGCAACTCGTTCACCCGCAACGCCTGCTCGGCCTGCACTTCTTCAACCCGGCGCCGGTCATGCCGCTGGTGGAAGTGGTCTGCGGCCTGGCCAGCGATCCGGTGTTGGCCGAGTGCCTGTACGACACCACCAAGGCCTGGGGCAAAAAACCGGTGCACACCCGCTCCACCCCGGGTTTCATCGTCAACCGCGTGGCCCGGCCGTTCTACGCAGAAAGCCTGCGCATGCTCCAGGAAGGTGCCGCCGACTGCGCGACCCTGGATGCGCTGATGCGCGAGGCCGGCGGCTTTGCCATGGGAGCGTTCGAGCTGACCGACCTGATCGGCCATGACGTCAACTATGCCGTAACCTGCTCGGTGTTCGATGCCTATTACCAGGACACGCGCTTCCTGCCTTCGCTGATCCAGAAAGAGCTGGTGGACGGCGGGCGCCTGGGGCGTAAAAGCGGCCAGGGATTCTACAGCTACGCCCAAGGGGCCGAGCGTCCGCCCGCCGCCGAGATCAGCAGTGCTGCGGCCGTCGAAGCGTGCATTGCCGAAGGCGACCTCGGCATCGTCCAAGGTTTGCTTGCACGTCTGCGCGAGCAAGGCGTCGACGTCATCCCGCGCGATGGTCGCGGCTTGCTGCGAGTCGGTGACGCGGTGCTGGCCTTGAGCGACGGGCGCATGGCCTGTCAGCGCGCCAGGGAAGACGGATTGCGCAACCTGATCCTGCTGGATCTGACCCTCGATTACAGCAAGGCCCAACGCATCGCCATCAGCCATGCGGCGGGCATTGATCCGCTGGCTCTGGAACAAGGTATCGCCCTGCTGCAACGCGCCGGCCTCAAGGTCAGCCTGCTCAGCGACAGCCCTGCCCTCGCCGTCCTGCGCACCGTGGCGATGCTGGCCAACGAAGCGGCCGATGCCCTGCTGCAAGGCGTGGCCTCGGCGGCCGACATCGACCTGGCGATGCGCGCCGGGGTCAATTATCCACAGGGGCCGTTGGCCTGGGCCGACGCCATCGGGCTCGAGCAGATCCTGACCGTGCTGGACAACCTGCAAGCCACCTATGGCGAAGAACGCTACCGGCCGTCGCTACTGCTGCGCCGTCGGGTCGCCCAAGGGAGAACGTTCCATGACTAACCACGAAGCGATGAACCTGGCCGTCAACTGTGCACAAACGCTGCTCCAGCGTGACGCCGCCAGCCAGGGGATGGGCATCCGCCTACTGTCCGCGGCCCCCGGTTGCGCCCGTGTGGGTATGACCGTGCGTGCAGACATGGTGCAGGGCCACGGCACCTGCCACGGCGGCTATCTGTTTGCCTTGGCCGACTCGGCATTCGCCTTTGCCTGCAACAGCTACAACGAAGCCACGGTGGCCATCGGCTGCAGCATCGACTACATCGCCCCGGCGCGCCTGGGTGACACGCTGACGGCCGATTGCATCGAGCAAAGCCGCTCCGGCCGCACCGGCAACTACGACGTACGCATCGAAAACCAGCAGGGCCAGCTAATCGCCCTGTTCCACGGCAAATCCTACAAAGTGCGCGGCTCGGTGCTGGCGCAGGAGACCCCCAATGAATGACGCCCTGATCATCGACGCGGTCCGCACCCCGATCGGTCGCTACGCCGGAGTCCTGAGCAGCGTGCGCGCCGACGACCTCGGCGCGGTGCCCCTGCGCGAACTGCTGCGCCGCCACCCGCAGGTCGACTGGAGCAGCGTGGACGATGTGATCTACGGCTGCGCCAACCAGGCCGGCGAAGACAACCGCAACGTCGCGCGCATGTCGGCGCTGCTGGCCGGTTTGCCGGTCAGCGTGCCGGGTACCACCCTCAATCGCCTGTGCGGTTCAGGGCTGGATGCCATCGGCACCGCCGCCCGGGCGATCCGCAGCGGCGAAACCGGGTTGATGCTGGTCGGTGGCGTCGAGTCGATGTCCCGCGCGCCATTGGTGATGGGCAAGGCCGAGCAGGCGTTTTCCCGTGCAGCGGAGGTTTTCGACACCACCATCGGCTGGCGTTTCGTCAATCCGCTGATGAAAAAGGCCTACGGCATCGACTCCATGCCGGAAACCGCAGAGAACGTCGCCGAACAGTTCAACATCTCCCGGGCCGACCAGGACGCCTTCGCCCTGCGCAGCCAGCAACGCGCCGCAGCGGCCCAGGCCAACGGCCGCCTGGCCAGGGAAATCGTCGCGGTGGAAATTCCCCAGCGCAAAGGCCCGGCCAAAGTGGTCGAGCACGACGAGCATCCGCGTGGCGACACCACCCTCGAGCAGTTGGCCAAACTGGGCACGCCGTTTCGCGAAGGCGGCAGCATCACCGCCGGTAACGCCTCCGGGGTCAACGACGGCGCCTGCGCGCTGTTGCTGGCCAGCCCCGAAGTCGCCAAACGCCACGGCCTGACCGCCCGCGGTCGCGTTGTCGCCATGGCCACCGCCGGCGTCGAACCACGCATCATGGGCATCGGTCCGGTACCGGCCACGCGCAAGGTGCTGGAAGTGGCCAACCTGAGCCTGGCGGACATGGACGTCATCGAGCTCAACGAAGCCTTTGCCGCCCAAGGCCTGGCCGTACTGCGCGAACTGGGCTTGAGCGACACCGACCCACGGGTCAACCCCAACGGCGGCGCCATCGCCCTGGGCCACCCGTTGGGCATGAGCGGCGCACGCCTGGTCACCACCGCCCTGCATGAACTTGAGGAACGCAATGGCCGCTACGCCCTGTGCACCATGTGCATCGGCGTCGGCCAGGGGATCGCGCTGATCATCGAGCGTCTATCCCACTAAAGAATCGCGATTCCCGGGGAGCCGAGAGGTATCCTTGGGGCATGCACTCAAAGCCCCTGCATGCAGGGGCTGGAACACAAAAACAATTCGAGTGAACACATGAACATGCCAATTGCCCAAGCCGTGCTTGATCCCGTGCTGGACCCGCTGGAAACCGCCAGCATCGACGAGCTGCGCCAGCATCAGCTGGAGCGCCTGCGCTGGAGCCTGAACCACGCCTACAACAATGTGCCGCTGTACCGTCAGCGCTTCGATGCGCTGGGCGTGCACCCGGACGACATCAAGTCCCTCGACGACCTGGCGAAATTCCCCTTCACCACCAAGTCCGACCTGCGCGACAACTACCCCTACGGCATGTTCGCCGTGCCGATGCACGACGTGGTGCGCCTGCACGCGTCCAGCGGCACCACCGGCAAACCGACCGTGGTCGGCTACACCCAGAACGACATCGACACCTGGGCCAACGTGGTGGCGCGCTCGATCCGCGCCGCCGGTGGCCGGCGTGGCGACAAGGTGCACATCTCCTACGGCTACGGCCTGTTCACCGGCGGCCTCGGCGCCCACTACGGCGCCGAACGCCTGGGTTGCACGGTGATCCCCATGTCCGGCGGCCAGACCGAAAAACAAGTGCAGTTGATCAAGGATTTCCAGCCGGACATCATCATGGTCACGCCGTCCTACATGCTCAACATCGCCGACGAGATCGAGCGCCAGGGCATCGACCCGCACAAACTGGCCCTGCGCCTGGGCATCTTCGGCGCCGAGCCATGGACCGCCGAACTGCGCAGCGCCATCGAGGCGCGCATGGGCATCACCGCCCTGGACATCTACGGCCTCTCGGAAATCATGGGCCCGGGCGTGGCGATGGAATGCGCCGAAACCAAGGATGGCCCGACGATCTGGGAAGACCACTTCTACCCGGAAATCATCGACCCGGTCACCGGCGAAGTGCTGCCGGACGGGCAGATGGGCGAACTGGTGTTCACCTCCCTGAGCAAAGAAGCGCTGCCGATGATCCGCTACCGCACCCGCGACCTGACGCGCCTGCTGCCGGGTACGGCGCGGCCGATGCGGCGCATCGACAAGATCACCGGGCGCAGCGATGACATGCTGATCATCCGCGGAGTCAACGTGTTCCCGACGCAGATCGAGGAGCAGGTGCTCAAAGTCAAACAACTTGCCGAGTGCTATGAGATCCATCTGTATCGCAATGGCAACCTGGACAGCGTGGACGTGCACGTCGAGTTGAAGGCCGAGCATCAGCACCTGAGCGATGAACAGCAGAAGGCTATTTGCGGGGAGTTGAGCAAGCACATCAAGACGTATATCGGGATCAGTTCGCGGATCGTGTTGCAGCCGTTCCACTCGATCAAGCGTTCCGAGGGCAAGGCTTGCCACGTATTGGACAAACGCCCTAAAGCATGACTGCTGCACCCCTTATGGCCCCGCTTTTGCGGGGCTTTTTTTTGGGTTTTTTTCATGAAAAACAGACACCCCTCTCTGTAGGAGCTGGCTTGCCAGCGAAGGCATCCGTCCAGTCGATAAATTTGCCAACTAAGCCACCGCTTTCGCTGGCAAGCCAGCTCCTACAGGGGAACGGTATTTCATGAAGGACCGCTCAACCTGAAAGCGATACAAAAAATAAATACGACACGTCATTTTCTGTTTGATATTAAATTCTGTATCGCTTATAAAGTTCTCCATGCCTTCAACAGATTCACGGCGGGAGACCCCCCATGTACGCACAGCTCGTAGAAACAGGCGTAAAGCGCATAAAAGACCTCTCGGAGATGTCCGAACAGGAACGCGCCTTCCAGGAAAAAATCGATTCAGAAATCAAGATCGAAGCGAAGAACTGGATGCCAGATGCCTACCGCCAGACCCTGATCCGGCAGATTTCCCAGCACGCCCACTCGGAAATCGTCGGCATGCTCCCGGAAGGCAACTGGGTCACCCGCGCGCCAAGTCTCAAACGCAAACTGCAATTGATGGCCAAGATCCAGGACGAAGCCGGTCACGGCCTGTACCTGTACAGCGCCATGGAAACCCTGGGTGCCGACCGTGATGAAGAAATCGCCAAGCTGCACAGCGGCAAGGCCAAGTACTCGAGCATTTTCAATTACCCGACGCTGAACTGGGCCGATATGGGCGCGGTGGGCTGGCTGGTGGATGGCGCGGCGATCGTCAACCAGGTCGTGCTGCAACGCACCTCCTACGGCCCCTACTCCCGGGCCATGGTGCGCATCTGCAAGGAAGAGAGCTTCCACCAGCGCCAGGGCTACGAAATTCTCCTGACCATGATGCGTCACGGTACCCAGGCGCAAAAAGACATGGTCCAGGACGCGATCAACCGCCTGTGGTGGCCGTCGCTGATGATGTTCGGCCCGAGCGACGAACACTCGCCGAACAGCGCGCAATCCATGGCCTGGAAAATCAAGCGCCAGAGCAACGACGAACTGCGCCAGCGCTTCATCGACCAGACCATCCCGCAGCTGGAACTGCTGGGCTGCACTTGCCCCGATCCGGACCTTGCGTGGAACGCCGAACGCGGCCACTACGACTTCGGCGAAATCCAGTGGAGCGAATTCTACGAAGTGCTCAAGGGCAACGGCCCGTGCAACACCGAACGCGTCGCCACCCGCCGCAAGGCGATCGAAGACGGCGCCTGGGTTCGTGAAGCCGCCGTCGCCCACGCCCGCAAAAAACAAAACAAGAACGCCGCCTGATCCGGCCCGTTTGATGATCTTGATCTTCGGCGACTCCCATGCCGCCAAACGATCGCAGGCTGCGCCAGCTCCTACAGGAGCCGGTGATCCCATGTAGGAGCTGCCGAAGGCTGCGATCTTTTGATCTTCAGCCCCGTCAGCAAAAAACCGAACAGATGTGGAGTAATTGAAATGTCCGAGTGGACCCTCTTCGAAGTCTTCGTGCGCAGCAAGCACGGCCTCAACCACAAACACGTCGGCAGCGTGCATGCCGCCGACACCACCATGGCCATCGAGAACGCGCGTGAGCTGTACACCCGTCGCAGCGAAGGCGTGAGCCTGTGGGTGGTGCCTTCGGCATTGATCACCGCTTCTTCGCCGGATGAAAAAGACCCGCTGTTCGATCCGTCGGACGACAAGGTCTACCGCCACGCCAGCTTCTACGAGCTGCCGGCCGAAGTCGGGCACATGTGAGGTCGACCATGAACAACAAGACTGATCTGATCGAATACCTGCTGCGCCTCGGCGACAGCGCCCTGATCCAGGGCCAGCGCCTGTGCCAGTGGTGCGGCAAGGCGCCAGCGCTGGAAGAAGAGTTGGCGCTGATGAACGTCGGCCTCGACCTGGTGGGCCAGGCGCGCAACTGGCTGGACTACGCCGCCGAACTGCTGGACGACGGCCGCGACGCCGATCACCTGGCGTTCCGCCGCGACGAACGTGCCTACCGCAACCTGCTGCTGGTGGAACAACCCAACGGCGACTTCGCGGTGACCATGCTCAAGCAGTTCCTCTATGACGCCTGGCATTTGCCGGTGTTGCAGGGCCTGAGCCAGTCCAGCGACGAACGCATTGCCGGGATCGCTGCCAAGGCCGTGAAGGAAGTGACCTATCACCTGCGCCGCTCCGGCGAATGGATCGAGCGTATGGGTGACGGCACCGAGGAAAGCCACCAGCGCATGCTCGCGGCCATCCCCGAAGTCTGGCGCTTCACCGTAGAACTGATCGCGGCCGATGACAGCGAGCTGCGCCTGTGCGAAGCCGCCATCACTCCGGACATCGCCAACATCGCCACCCAGTGGCAAGCCAAGGTCAACCAGATCTTCACCAGCGCCACCCTGCCCGTGCCGGCCGCGCCAAGCTATTTCTATCTGAACGCACGCAAGGGCCTGCACACCGAACACCTGGGCATCCTGCTGGCCGAAATGCAGTTCCTGCCACGAGCGTACCCCGATGCAACCTGGTGAGCTGATCGCCAGCGACCTCGGCGCCCGGCCGGCTCAGCCGACCGACCTGGCCGCTGCGTGGGCGATCCTGGCCGAAGTCATGGACCCGGAAGTGCCGGTGGTCAGCGTCGTCGACCTCGGCATCGTCCGCGACCTGGACTGGCAGGCCGGCCATCTGCACGTAGTGGTCACGCCGACCTACTCCGGCTGTCCGGCCACCGAAGTGATCGAGGGCGATATCCGCCAGGCCCTGGAACTCGCCGGATTCAAGGCGCCGCAACTCGAGCGCAAATTGACCCCGGCCTGGACCACCGACTGGATCAGCGCCAGCGGCCGCGAACGCCTGCGCGCCTACGGCATCGCGCCGCCCGAAGGCAGCACCAGCAAACGCAGCCTGCTCGGCGAGAGCCCGCTGGTTCTTTGCCCGCAATGCGGCAGCGCCCACACCGAGGTGCTCAGCGAGTTTGGTTCCACCGCGTGCAAGGCGCTGTACCGCTGCGTCGATTGCCGGGAACCGTTCGACTATTTCAAGTGCATCTGAGCGGCGAATCGGCCGACCCAGCTGGAGAACAACAATGAGCAAATTCCACAGCCTGACCATCAAGGATGTGCGCACCGAGACCCGTGATGCGGTGTC
Source organism: Pseudomonas sp. PLMAX (assembly GCF_046042685.1). Taxonomy (NCBI): domain Bacteria; kingdom Pseudomonadati; phylum Pseudomonadota; class Gammaproteobacteria; order Pseudomonadales; family Pseudomonadaceae; genus Pseudomonas; species Pseudomonas sp. PLMAX. Next base: position 5,255,258 of record NZ_CP064949.1, read on the forward strand.
CATCGCCTTCGAGATTCCGCAGGATCTGCAAGACAGCTTTCATTACACCCAGGGCCAGCACCTGGTGATGCGTACCCAACTGGACGGCGAAGAAGTGCGCCGCTCCTATTCGATCTGCACCGGTGTCAACGACGGTGAACTGCGCGTCGCCATCAAGCGTGTGGCCGGTGGACGCTTTTCCGCGTTTGCCAACGAACAGCTCAAGGCCGGGCACAGCCTGGAAGTGATGCCGCCCGCCGGGCATTTCAGCGTGGAACTCGACCCCGCTCGCCACGGCAACTACCTGGCGGTCGCGGCCGGCAGCGGCATCACGCCGATCCTGTCGATCATCAAGACCACCCTGCAAACCGAGCCCAACAGCCGCGTCACCCTGCTGTACGGCAACCGCTCCAGCTCCGGCGCACTGTTCCGCGAACAGCTTGAAGACTTGAAGAACCGTTACTTGCAGCGCTTGAACCTGATCTTCGTGTTCAGCCGCGAGCAGCAGGATGTCGACCTGTACAACGGCCGGATCAACGCCGAGAAATGCGAGCAACTGTTCAGCCGCTGGCTCGACGTCAAGGCCCTCGACGCCGCTTTCATCTGCGGCCCGCAGGAAATGACCGAAACCGTGCGCGACAGCCTCAAGGCCAAGGGTATGGCGCCCGAGCGAATCCACTTCGAACTCTTCGCCGCTGCTGGCAGCCAGCAGAAACGCGAGGCCCGCGAAGCGGCGCGCCAGGTGGATGCAGCAGTCAGCCAGATCACCGTGATCAGCGACGGCCGAGCCCTGGCCTTCGACCTGCCGCGCAACAGCCAGAGCATCCTCGACGCCGGCAACGCCCAGGGCGCCGAACTGCCCTACTCGTGCAAGGCCGGCGTGTGCTCGACCTGCAAGTGCAAGGTCGTCGAGGGCGAAGTGGAAATGGACAGCAACCACGCCCTGGAAGACTACGAAGTGGCCGCCGGTTATGTGCTGTCGTGCCAGGCCTTCCCGATCAGCGACAAGGTGGTGCTGGATTTCGACCAGCTCTGAAACAACGCAAAACCCTGTAGGAGCTGGCTTGCCAGCGAAGAGGCCCTTGAGATCACTGTATGTTTTCAGGCCGCCTTCGCTGGCAAGCCAGCTCCTACAGGGGGCCGGTGATCGACCCGAACACACTGTTTCACCCAAAACAAAAACAACAAAGGAGCGCGCGTCATGACACCCCAGGAAATAGAACTCATCCGCCAGCACCCGGATTTCATCCAGCTGGTGCGCCGTAAACAGAAGCTGTACTGGTCACTGAGCCTGGCCATGCTGGTGATCTACTACGGCTTCGTGCTGCTGGTGGCTTTCTCCCCTTCTACCCTCGGCCAATCCCTGAGCGGCGGCGTGACCACCGTGGGCATGCTGGTGGGTGTCGTCATCGTCGGGCTGGCCTTTGCGCTGACCGGGTTCTATGTCTATCGCGCCAACAACGTGATCGACCCGCTGAATGAAAAACTCAAGCAGGAGTGCGCCCGATGAGCCGTCTTCTTGCGTTGTTCCTGCTGCCGCTGGCGGTGGTCACTGATTTGGCGGTGGCCGCCGACGGCGCTTCCCGACCATTGAACTGGAACGCCATCGGCATGTTCATGGTGTTCGTCCTGTTCACCCTTGGCGTGACACGCTGGGCTGCCCTGCGCACCCGTTCCGCCAGCGACTTCTACACGGCCGGCGGCGGTATGACCGGTTTCCAGAACGGTCTGGCGATCGCCGGTGACATGATCTCGGCAGCCTCGTTCCTCGGCATTTCCGCGATGATGTTCCTCAATGGCTACGACGGCTTGCTCTACGCCCTGGGCGTATTGGCCGGCTGGCCGATCATCCTGTTCCTGATCGCCGAACGCCTACGCAACCTCGGCAAGTACACCTTTGCCGACGTGGTTTCCTACCGGCTGGAACAGACGCCGGTGCGCCTGACTTCGGCGTTCGGCACCCTGACCGTGGCCCTGATGTACCTGGTGGCGCAGATGGTCGGCGCCGGCAAGCTGATCGAGTTGCTGTTCGGCATCGACTACCTCTACGCCGTGATGCTGGTCGGTGTATTGATGGTGTTCTACGTGACCTTCGGCGGCATGCTCGCCACCACCTGGGTGCAGATCATCAAGGCCGTGATGCTGTTGTTCGGCACCAGCTTCATGGCGTTCATGGTGCTCAAGCATTTCGGTTTCAGCACTGAAGCGATGTTTGCCGGCGCCACCGCCGTGCATGCCAAGGGCAACGCGATCATGGCCCCCGGCGGCTTGCTGTCCAACCCGATCGATGCGATTTCCCTGGGGCTGGGCATGATGTTCGGCACCGCCGGCCTGCCGCACATCCTGATGCGTTTCTTTACCGTCAGCGATGCCAAGGAAGCGCGTAAAAGCGTGTTCTACGCCACCGGTTTCATCGGCTACTTCTACTTGTTGCTGATCATCGTCGGCTTCGGCGCCATCGTCATGGTCGGCACCGATCCGGCATTCCGTGACGCCAGCGGCGCGATCATCGGCGGCGGCAACATGATCGCCGTGCACCTGGCCCAGGCCGTGGGCGGCAACCTGTTCCTCGGCTTCATCTCGGCGGTCGCCTTCGCCACCATCCTGGCGGTGGTTGCCGGGCTGGCACTGTCCGGCGCCTCGGCGGTGTCCCATGACCTGTATGCCTGCGTGATGCGCAAGGGCCAGGCCACGGAACAGCAGGAAATGCGCGTATCGCGTATCGCCACCCTGTGCATCGGTGTGCTGGCGATCATCCTCGGCCTGCTGTTCGAGTCGCAGAACATCGCCTTCCTCTCGGGCCTGGTGCTGGCCATCGCCGCGTCGGTGAATTTCCCGGTGCTGTTCCTCTCGATGTACTGGAAAGGCCTGACCACCCGCGGCGCCGTCGTCGGCAGCCTGTCCGGACTGGTCTCGGCGATTGTCCTGCTGGTGCTGAGCCCGGCGGTGTGGGTCAACGTGATGCATCACGACAAGGCGCTGTTCCCGTACTCCAACCCGGCGCTGTTTTCCATGAGCCTCGCGTTCTTCAGTGCTTGGCTGTTTTCCGTCACCGACACTTCGCCCCGTGCAGCCCTTGAGCGCGGCCGTTATCTGGCGCAGTTCATCCGCTCGATGACCGGTATCGGTGCCTCTGGCGCCAGCAAACACTGAATATTGGCAGGGAATAAAAATAATGAAGCCCGCACGTAACGCACCTTGTGAATCACTGTTTTCCCTGGCCGCCGCATTGAGTCTGCCCCTGTTCGCGCCAAGCGCCATGGCCGACTTCATCGGCGACAGCAAGGCCCGTATTGAAATGCGCAACCTCTACCTCAACCGCGATTTCCGCCAGGACAACGCGCCGCAAGCCAAGGCCGAAGAATGGGCCCAGGGCTTCACGGCGCGTGTCGAATCCGGGTTCACCGACGGCACCTTCGGATTCGGTCTCGACGCCCTGGGCGAGTTGGGGATCAAGCTCGACTCCAGCCCGGATCGCCGTGGCACTGGCCTGCTGCCCTTTGGTCCGCAGAGCCATGAACCCGACGACGACTACAGCGAACTGGGCCTGACCGGCAAACTGCGCGTATCGAAAAGCCTGTTGAAGCTCGGCACCCTGCAACCCTTGTTGCCCGTGGCAACTTATAACGACACCCGCCTGCTGGGTTCGACCTTTGAAGGTGGTTTGCTGACCAGCCAGGAAATCGACGGCCTGACGCTGAACGCCGGACGCCTGACCAAGGCCAATCTGCGCGACTCCTCCAGCAACGATGACATCGGCTACGCCGCCGCGAGCAGCGATCACTTCGACTTCGGCGGCGGCAGCTACGCATTCAGCCCGCAACTGAATGTGAGCTACTACTACGGCAAGCTCGAGCAGATCTATCGGCAGCAGTTCGCCGGACTGGTGCATACGCAACCACTGGGCAACGGTTTCAACCTGCGCAGCGACCTGCGTTATTTCGACAGCCGCGGCGACGGCGCGGAAAAGGCCGGACGCATCGACAACCGCAACTTCAACGGCATGTTCACCGTATCCCAGGGAGCCCACAAGGTCAGTGCCGCCTACCAGCAGTTGTCCGGCGACAGCGCCTTTCCGTTCCTCAACGGCGGCGATCCGTATGTGGTCAACCTGGTGACCTTCAACACCTTTACCCGCGCCGAGGAAGATTCGTGGCAGCTGCGCTACGACTATGACTTCGCCGCCCAAGGCATTCCCGGCCTGACCTTCATGACCCGCTACACCGATGGTCGCCACGTCAAGGCAGGCACCGTCGACAACGGGCGCGAGTGGGAACGCGACACAGATATCAGCTACGTCATCCAGAGCGGTGTGTTGAAGAACGTCAGCCTGCGCTGGCGCAACGTGACCTTCCGCTCCGGCAATGGCCTGACGACCGCCCTCGATGAGAACCGATTGATCGTCGGTTACACCCTGGCGCTTTGGTAATTCCGCAAGGGTGCGGTCGCGACCGCACCCAGACTTTTCACAATCAGGAGCAATCGTGATGTCCTCCTCACCTACACTGCATGCCCCGACCCTGCAGAGCTTCATCGCCGGTCGCTGGATCGGCCAACACGGCGCACAAGTCCTGCGCAGCGCCCTCGATGGCCATGAAATCTTCCGTACCCATGAAGAGCGTCCGGACTTCGCAGAAGCCATCGAACACGGTCGCCGCCAAGGCGTCAGCGGCCTGATGGCGCTGGACTTCCAGCAACGCGCCCAGCGCCTCAAGGCCCTGGCCCTGTACCTGAGCGAACGCAAGGAACAGCTCTACGCGATTTCCCACCACAGCGGCGCCACCCGTGCCGACAGCTGGATCGACATCGAGGGTGGCAACAGCACCCTGTTCACCTACGCCAGCCTTGGCGCGCGGGAGCTGCCGTCGGGTAACGTGGTGCACGAAGGCCCGGCGCTGCAGCTGAGCAAAATGGGCACCTTCGCCGGCACCCACATCCTGGTGCCGCGCGGCGGCGTGGCGGTGCACATCAATGCCTTCAACTTCCCGATCTGGGGCATGCTGGAAAAATTCGCCCCGAGCTTCCTCGCCGGCATGCCATGCATCGTCAAACCGGCCAGCGCCACCAGCTACCTGACCGAAGCCGTGGTGCGCCTGATGGACGAATCCGGCCTGCTCCCGGCGGGCAGCCTGCAACTGATCATCGGCGGCACCGGCGACCTGCTCGACCGCCTGCAGGGCCAGGACGTGGTGACCTTCACCGGTTCCGCCGACACCGCGGCCAAGCTGCGGGTCAACCCGAACCTGATCCGCAACTCGGTGCCGTTCACCGCCGAAGCCGACTCGCTGAACTGCGCGATCCTCGCCCCGGACGTCACCCCGGACGACGAAGAGTTCGAGCTGTTCATCAAGGAAGTCGCCCGGGAAATGACCACCAAGGCCGGGCAGAAATGCACCGCCATCCGCCGCGCCATCGTCCCGGCCAAGCACATCGACGCCGTTGCTACCCGCCTGCGTGATCGCCTGGCCAAAGTCGTGGTCGGCGACCCGTCGGTGGAAGGTGTGCGCATGGGTGCGCTGGCCTCCCACGACCAGCAGAAAGACGTGGCCGAACGCCTGGAAGCCCTGTTGCAGAGCAGCGATATGCTGTTCGGCGCCCGCGACGGTTTCGAACCGCGTGGCGAGAATGTCGACAAGGGCGCGTTCTTCGCCCCGACCCTGCTGCAAGCCCGCGACCCGCACGCCGAAGGCGGTGCCCACGATATCGAAGCGTTCGGCCCGGTCAGCACCCTGATGGCCTACGACGACCTGGACGAAGCACTGGCCCTGGCCGCGCGCGGCAAGGGCAGCCTGGTCGCCAGCCTGGTGACCAAGGACCCGCAGATCGCCGCCAAGGCCATTCCGGTGGCGGCTGCGTTGCATGGGCGTCTGCTGGTACTGGATCGCCACTGCGCCGGCGAATCCACCGGCCACGGCTCGCCGCTGCCGCAACTCAAGCACGGCGGCCCGGGTCGCGCCGGCGGCGGTGAAGAACTCGGCGGCCTGCGCGCAGTGAAGCACTACCTGCAACGCGCGGCGGTACAAGGCTCGCCGACCATGCTGGCAGCGGTCACCGGCGAATACGTGCGCGGCGCCAAGGTCATCGAAACCGAGGTGCACCCGTTCCGTCGCTACTTCCAGGACCTGCAGATCGGCGAGTCGCTGCTGACTCACCGTCGCACCGTCACCGAAGCGGACCTGGTGAACTTCGGCTGCCTGTCGGGCGACCACTTCTACATGCACTTCGATGACATCGCGGCCAAGGAATCGCAGTTCGGCAAGCGCATCGCCCACGGTTACTTCGTGCTGTCGGCGGCGGCCGGGCTGTTCGTATCCCCTGGCGTCGGCCCGGTCCTGGCCAACTACGGCCTGGACACCCTGCGCTTCATCAACCCGGTGGGTATCGGCGACACCATCCAGGCGCGCCTGACCTGCAAACGCAAGATCGACCAGGGCAAGAAGAGCCCGCAAGGCATTCCGCAAGGGGTGGTGGCGTGGGATGTGGAAGTGACCAACCAGTTGGGTGAGCTGGTGGCCAGCTATGACATTCTGACCTTGGTCGTAAAACGCGAGGATTGATCAGTTATCTGGTTGACCGCAGATCTTGTGGTCAACCACGGATCAAATGTGGGAAGGGGCTAGCTTCCACAAAGGTTCCTCGCCGTGCCACACATTCCTACTCATTCCTCGGAAAAACCAACGGTAATCCAGGAAATGTCTGACTGCGCACCCGTATCCACTTGGATACAGTCGCGCAATGAATTATCTTGTCCAGCAAACAGCGATTTTTTCCGCATGGCACACCTCAATCCGTGTTTTGCGGGCAAGGATTGCCATTGCTCGTCGCATTGAACGCGCGTTCGCGGGTAATTTGGGCGATATCAAGTCAGTGGGTGATGGCGTTTGCGAAATGCGCGTGGATGTGGGTGCCGGATACCGGGTTTACTTCACGATGCGCAAGACTGTCATCATCATCCTGCTCGCCGGGGGCGACAAATCATCACAAAACGCTGATATCAAACGTGCAAAAAAAATGGCAAAGGAGGTTTAACCATGAGCCAGACTTTGACGATTTTCGACATGGCGACTTTGCTCGACAGCGATGAGGCCATCAGCGAATACCTGTCCCAGGTGCTAGCGGATGGTGACAATGAGGAGTTTCTTCGTGCCATCGGGTACGTGGTAAAGGCGCGTGGCATGACACAGGTAGCCAAAGATTCCGGAATGGGTCGCGAAAGTCTGTACAAGGCCTTCGCTCCAGGCGCAAAACCCCGCTTCCATACGGTTTTGAAAGTGATTCACGCACTGGGTATCGATCTCTATGCGCAGCCGGGTCATGTCATCAATCACTCGAACCCTGAATGAATCACAGGGTTTGAGGTGGTTCGGGCCGCGTTCCGACGAGCTTTTGACTTTCAGTGCCCGCGCAACCATTCGATAAACAACGCAAACAACTCCGACTGCGACCCCACCTCCAGCTTCAGATACAGATTCTTGCGGTGCATGCGCACGGTTTCCGGTGAGATGTTCATCTGGCTGGCCGTGGATTTCACCGAGTGGCCCCGGAGCACCATGTGCGCCACTTCCCGCTCGCGTTCGGTGAGCAGGTCGCAACCGAATTGCTCGAACGCCGATTGCACCCGATGCTTGAGATCGTCGCGCAGGCCTTGATCGTTATCGCCCTGGATCTCGCTGCTACGCTGCAGGCCACGCCGGCTGAATTCGCTGATGAATTCTCGCACCAGCGGTTCGACGGCGCGCAGCAGGTTCAATTGCTCGACGCCCAGGCAGTCGCCGCCGAAACCTTGAAACAGGCTCACGGAGATTTTCGTGTCATTGCCCGTATCGACGATGTAGTAGCTGTCTTCCGAACAGTTCGCCTTCAGGTAGTAGGTCTTGTAATAGTCGCTGTCGAAGAAGTTGTCCGGCGCAATGTCCGCAAGGTGATAGAAGCCCTGCGCCAGCCCCTGCTCCACCGCCAGGCAGAACGGGTCGAGCAGATACCCCCCGGCAAAATAGCGCTCGAGAATCGACACCTGGTACTCCTGCGCAATGCCGCGCTGATGCAGCAACTGCGGCGCGCGGTCCTTGCGCTCCAGGCTGATCATCACCGACTCGATGGACACCAGTTGGCCCAACGCCGTCACCAGGTATTGCAGCGCGTCAGGCTCATCGACATGGGCGAAGGCCTCGCGCATGCCCCCATGCCATTTATGCAATGCCCCGAAGGGCACCGCGATCAGCGTATCGTCGTTTGGTCTGCTCATGCCCCGCAGTCTAGCGGCTGAACACCCCCTTGGTAACAGCCGGACTGACGAAATCATTGGCCGGCGTACTGTCCGCTGGCCTCAAGCTCGGCCGCCACTTCGAGAATGCAAACTCGCAGGATCTCGACGATTTCATCGACCTGGGCATAGGTGAGGATCAGCGGCGGCGACATCACGTTCAGGTGCATGATCGGCCGCACCAACAATCCCCGGGCCTGGGCGCGCACATGGATTTTCTCGCCGATGTTGATCTCGTCGGCGAACAACGCCTTGGTGCGCTTGTCGGCGACGAACTCCACGCACGCCATCAGTTTCAGGCAGCGCACATCACCCACCAGGGGCAGATCGCGCAAGGTGGCCAGGCGCTGTTCCAGGTAGCCGCCGACATCGTCGACGTGGGCCAGCAGGTTTTCCCGCTCGATGATCTCGATGTTCTTCAGCGCCGCCGTGCAGCAGACCGGATGGCCGCTGTAGGTGAAGCCGTGGGTAAAGCAACGGCTCTTGCCCGGCTCGGCGATGACCTTCCAGATGCGGTCGGAAAAGATGCACGCCCCCAGCGGCAGGTAGGCCGAGGTCAGGCCCTTGGCGGTGGTGATGATGTCAGGCTGCACGTCGAAGACATCGAGAGAGGCGAAAAACTTGCCCAGGCGCCCGAACGACGTCACCACCTCGTCGGCGACAAAGAGGATGTCGTAGCGCTGGCAGACTTCCCACATGCGCTTGAGGTAACCCTTTGGCGCAATGATCACCCCGCCTGAGCCCATCACTGGCTCGGCGAAGAAGCCGGCGACCTTGTCGGCGCCGATCGAGTGGATCTTGTCTTCGAACTCCTTGACCAGGAACTCGAGGAACTGCGCCTCGTCCATGCCCTCCGGCGCGCGGTAGGGGTTGGGGTTGGACACGTGGTGAATCAGCGGATTGGCGTAATCGAACTCCGGCACCCGGTCGGCGGCCTTGTTGCCGATCGACATGGTCAGGGTGGTGGAGCCGTGGTACGCGTTGAAACGGGCGATGACGTGCTTCTTTTCCGGTTTGCCACGGCAGTTCTGGTAGTACTGGATCAGCCGGTACGCGGTGTCCACGGCGGTTGAGCCGCCGGTAGTCAGGAACACGTGGTCGAGGTCGCCGGGGGCCAGGCTGGCGAGTTTCTCGCACAGCTCGATGGCGACGTTATTGGACATGTCGGAAAACGGGTTGGAATAGGCCAGTTGCCGCACCTGGTCGGCGATGGCCTCGGCCATTTCCTCACGGCCCAGGCCGATGTTGGTGCACCACATGCCGCCCACGGCATCGAGAAAGCGGTTGCCCTGGGTATCGTAGATATAGGCGCCGTCACCGGCAACGATGTTCAGGGAACCTTGCTCGGCGTGTTCGTCGAACACGTGATAGCCGTGCATATGGTGGGCCTTGTCGGCCTTGACCAGCCGGGACTCGTCCGCGGGGGAAAAAACGCTGCGTGTTGGCGTCGCCATAAAAACCTCTAACCGGATTGATTAACGATCGAACGAATCAGATGCCGCTTTTCACGGTGCTCCAGACCCGGGTCATGGCCCGCATGTCCTTGGCGTCCTGGGTCTTCTGCGGGAACAGACGCTCGCGGGTGGCTTCATCGGGGTAAATCGCCGGGTTGTTGCGCACATCGGCGTTCAACAATGGCGTGGCTGCCGCGTTGCTGTTGGCGTAATGGATGTAGTCGGTGACGTCCGCCATCACCTGCGGCTGCATCAGGTATTCAAGAAACTTGTGCGCATTGGCGACATGGGGCGCGTCGGCCGGGATGTACATGTTGTCGAACCAGATCAACGAGCCTTCCTTGGGAATGAAATACGACAGGTTGATGTTCAGCTTGGCTTCTTCGGCGCGAGCCATGGCCGTCGCGTAGTCGCCTGACCAGGTCATGGCCATGCACACATCACCGTTGGGCAGGCTGGTGAGGTAATTGACCGAATCGAACTTGCGGATATACGGCCGAACCGACAGCAGCAGTTCCTGCGCCGCCTTCAGGTCCTCGGGCTTGGCGCTGCGTGGATCGCGGCCCAGGTACTTGAGGGCCAGGGGGATCACTTCGGTGGGCGCATCGACCAGGGTCACGCCGCAGTCGGCGAAGCGCGAGACGATCTTCGGATCGAAAATCATTGCCAGCGAGCCGATCGGCGCATCCGGCATGCGCTCCTTGATCTTGTCGACGTTGTAGGTGATGCCGTTGCTGCCCCAGGTATAAGGCGCCGAATAGGTCGGGCCCGGGTCGAACCCTTGCAGGTCGTGCAAGACTTTAGGGTCGAGGTTGCTCCAGCCCGGCAGCAGTTTCTTGTCCAGTGGCTGGAACACCTTGGCCTGGATCAGCGGCGGCGCAAGGGAGGCATTGAGCACGACCAAGTCATACCCGGAGTGGCCGGTGAGCAACTTGGCCTGCACCGTTTCATAGGCATCGAAGGTGTCGTAGATCACCTTGATGCCGGTGGCCTTTTCGAAATCAGCCAGGGTTTTCTCGCCGATGTAGTCCGCCCAGTTGTACAGCCGCAGCGTATTGCTGTCGTTCACCTCGCCAGCGTGGGCACTCAGGGTCAGGGGTACAACAAACAGACTGGAAATCACCTTAAGCAGTGTCTTGCCCATAGCAAATGCACCTTATCAAGCGAGTTCGGCTCTGGATGAGCGGATGACCCTACTATTGGTGGATTCGCCGGACCGCACCATACCCCGAATGGGTGTGTGGGCGGCTCTGACGGCGCGATATGGCAAAAAGCATCAGGTCGGTTGACCCGTTTTGTCATAGCTGTGGGGCTAAGCTGACGCTTAAAGTGGCCGTCGAACCGACTCTGCAAGAGCCAGCAATGACCGACCTGATCAAGCAAGACCATCACGATGGCGTGCTGACACTGACCATCGATCGCCCGGACAAGCTCAATGCCCTGACCAATGGCATGTACACGCGCTTGGCCGACCTGCTGTTTGCGGCTGACGAGAACGACGAAATCCGCGTGATCATCGTGACCGGTGGCCCGAATTGCTTTACCAGTGGCAACGACCTGGTGGACTTCCTGCAAGATCCGCCGACGCACCTGGACAGCCCGGCATTCCGCCTGATGCGCGCCGTGACCCACCTGCAGAAGCCGTTGATTGCGGCAGTGTGCGGGGCGGCCATCGGCATCGGCACCACCCTGCTGCTGCATTGCGATCAGGTGCTGGTGACCCGCAACGCCAAGCTGCGCACGCCGTTCGTCAATCTGGGCCTGTGCCCCGAGTTCGGCGCCAGCCTGCTGCTGCCACGCCGCCTGGGCCAGGCCCGCGCCGCGCGCCTGCTGCTGTTGGGCGACAGCCTCGACGGCAACGAGGCGGTGGCCTGGGGCCTGGCCAACGAAGCCTTCGATGACGGCGAGCAATGCCTGGCCGCGGCAGAAAAGATCGCCCAGCGCTTTCTGGCCATGCCTCCGCAAGCCTTGCGTCAGTCCCGGCAACTGATGACGCAGGCCGGCATGGCCGAACTGCAAGCCACCCTGCGCGAAGAAAACCTGCTGTTCATCCAGCGCCTCAATACCGTCGAGGCGAAAACGGCCTTGAACGCCCTGCTCAATCGCAGTACAGATAAGAATCCACCGAAAGGAACACAGCCATGAACACTCCGGAAATTTACGTCGTCAGCGCCGCCCGTACCGCCATTGGCACCTTCGGCGGTTCCCTCAAGGACGTGCCACCGGCCGAGCTCGCGACCACCGCCGTGAAAGCCGCCCTGGAACGCGCCGCCGTGGACCCGGCGCTCGTCGGCCACCTGGTGATGGGCCACGTGATCCCGACCGAAACCCGTGACGCCTACATCTCCCGGGTCGCCGCGATGAACGCCGGCATCCCGAAAGAAACCCCGGCCTACAACGTCAACCGCCTCTGCGGCTCCGGCCTGCAGGCGATCATCAGCGCCGCGCAGACCCTGATGCTGGGCGATGCCGACATCGCCGTCGGCGCCGGTGCCGAGTCCATGAGCCGCGGGCCGTACCTGCTACCATCGGCTCGTTGGGGCGCGCGCATGGGCAACGTCCAGGCCGTCGACTACATGCTGGGCATCCTGCATGACCCGTTCCACAACATCCACATGGGCATCACCGCGGAGAACGTCGCCGAACGCAACGGCATCACCCGCGAAATGCAGGATGCCCTGGCCTTCGAAGACCAGAAACGCGCCGCCCATGCAATTGCCAACGGCTACTTCGTTGATCAGATCGCGACCGTCGAGATCCCGGATCGCAAGGGCACCAAGCTGTTCAGCGTCGACGAGCATCCACGCGCCACGTCCCTGGAACAGTTGGCGGCGATGAAGCCAGCCTTCAAGAAGGACGGCTCGGTCACCGCCGGCAACGCCTCCGGCCTGAACGACGGTGCTGCGGCACTGGTCATGGCCACCGGCGCGGCGGTACAGGTCAACAACCTGCGCCCACTCGCCCGCCTGGTCAGCTACGCCCACGCCGGCGTCGAACCGACACTGATGGGCCTGGGCCCAATCCCGGCCACCCGCCTGGCACTCAAGCGCGCCGGCCTGACCGTCGCCGACATGGACGTGGTCGAAGCCAACATCGCGTTCGCGGCGCAAGCCTGTGCGGTCAGCCAGGAACTGGATCTGGATCCGGCCAAGGTCAACCCGAACGGCTCGGGCATCGCCCTGGGTCACCCGGTGGGCGCGACCGGCGCCATCATCGCCACCAAGGCCATCCACGAACTGCACCGCACCGGCGGCCGTTACGCGCTGGTGACCATGTGCATCGGTGGCGGCCAGGGTATCGCGGCGATCTTCGAACGCGCCTGACCCCCTGCTCCCTGTAGGACCTGTAGGAGCTGTAGGAGCTGTAGGAGCTGTCGAGTGAAACGAGGCTGCGATCTTTTGATCTAAAAAAATCAAGGTCAAAAGATCGCAGCCTGCGGCAGCTCCTACAGGACCGTCTCAACCGTCAACATCACCGCGCCGCCGCTTCGACCGCCATCCACGACCCGCCCCCTCCTCCAAACGGACACCTGACAGCCGGCAGCAAAAAATCATTTGCGACTAAATATGACATGCGTCATATTACGTTCGTAATTAAACCCACAGGTACCTCTTCATGACCAGCATGCCCACTGTTGAGCCCGACCTTGCCGTCCCGGTGAACACTCGCAAGCCGCTGTTCAAACGCCTGCTCCTGCCGACATTGGGCATCGCCGCGCTGGTGCTGGCCGGCGTGTATGCCGCGCACTGGTGGACCAATGGCCGGTTCATCGAGGAAACCGACGACGCCTACATCGGTGGCGACGTGACGGTGATCGGGCCAAAAGTGGCGGGTTACATCGAAGAAGTGCTGGTGACCGACAACCAGAAGGTCAAGGCCGGCGACGTACTTATCCGTCTCGATTCGCGGGACTACCGCGCCAACCTGGCCAAGGCCGAAGGCGCGGTCGCGGCGGAAGAAGCCCTGCTCGCCAATCTCGACGCCACCGAACAACTGCAACAGGCCGTGATCGGCCAGGCCCGCGCCGGCATCGATGCCGCCGGTGCCGAAACCGCTCGCTCGCGCGACGACGATGCGCGCTATAAAAAGCTCGTCAGCACCAGCGCCGTCTCAGTGGAAAGCGCGCAACGGGCCAACGCCACGTTCAAGACGGCCCAGGCCCAAAGCAACCGCGCCCAGGCCGAACTGCTGGCCGCGCAACGGCAATTGAATGTGATCGCCACCCAGAAACAGCAAGCCCGCGCCGCCTTGATCCAAGCCAAAGCCGAACGCGACCTGGCGCAGTTGAACGTCGGCTACACCGAATTGAAAGCTCCCGTGGATGGCGTGATCGGCAACCGCCGCGCCCGCACAGGCGCTTATGCCCAAGCCGGCTCGCAACTGCTGTCGGTGGTGCCGTCCAGCGGCTTGTGGGTCGATGCCAACTTCAAGGAGGACCAACTGGCGCACATGATCCCCGGGCAACGGGTGACCATCCGTGCCGACGTGCTCTCCGGCCAGGAATTCCATGGTCACCTGGACAGCCTGGCGCCGGCCAGTGGTTCGCAGTTCAGCGTATTGCCGCCGGAAAACGCCACCGGCAACTTCACCAAGATCGTCCAGCGGGTACCGGTACGCATCCACCTCGACCCGGCCGACAGCGTGCTTGGCCACCTGCGTCCCGGCCTGTCGGTCACCGCCGAAGTGGACACGCGCAAGGAGCCTGAAACCCCAGCCGTAGCCAGCGCGCCATGAGCCGCGCCCTCGCCGCTCCGGCCCAACCGTTCAATGCCGCGAGCATGGCGACGGCGACCAAGGTCTTCGCCTTCGCCAGCATGTGCATCGGCATGTTCATTGCGCTGCTGGATATCCAGATCGTCTCGGCATCGCTGCGCGACATCGGCGGCGGGCTCTCCGCCGGCACCGACGAAACCGCCTGGGTGCAAACCAGTTACCTGATCGCCGAAATCATCGTGATTCCGCTGTCGGGTTGGCTTTCGCGAGTGTTCTCGACACGCTGGCTATTTTGCGCGTCGGCAGTGGGATTTACCCTGACCAGCCTGCTTTGCGGCGCGGCCTGGAACATCCAGAGCATGATCGCCTTTCGTGCGCTGCAAGGCTTTCTCGGCGGCTCGATGATCCCGCTGGTGTTCACCACGGCGTTCGTTTTCTTCACTGGCAAACAACGGGTGATCGCCGCCGCGACCATCGGCGCGGTCGCGTCCCTGGCCCCCACCCTGGGGCCGGTGATCGGTGGCTGGATCACCGATATATCGTCCTGGCACTGGCTGTTCTACATCAACCTGGTACCGGGGATTTTCGTCGCGGTGGCCGTGCCGATGCTGGTGAAGATCGACCAGCCGGAATTGTCGCTGCTCAAGGGCGCCGACTACCTGAGCATGGTGTTCCTGGCGCTGTTCCTCGGCTGCCTGGAATACACCCTGGAAGAAGGCCCGCGCTGGAACTGGTTCAGCGACCGCACCATCCTGACCACCGCGTGGATCAGCGGCCTGGCCGGCCTGGCGTTCATCGGCCGCACCCTGCACGTGGCCAACCCGATCGTCGACCTGCGTGCCCTCAAAGACCGCAACTTCGCCCTCGGCTGTTTCTTCTCGTTCGTCACCGGCATCGGCCTGTTCGCCACCATCTACCTGACACCGCTGTTCCTCGGCCGGGTCCGTGGTTATGGCGCGCTGGACATTGGCCTGGCGGTTTTCTCCACCGGCGTGTTCCAGATCATGGCGATTCCGCTGTATGCCTTTCTGGCCAACCGCGTCGACCTGCGCTGGATCATGATGTCCGGCCTTGGCCTGTTCGCCTTGTCGATGTGGGATTTCAGCCCGATCACCCATGACTGGGGGGCCAGGGAACTGATGCTGCCGCAAGCCCTGCGCGGAATTGCCCAGCAACTGGCGGTCCCGCCCGCCGTGACCTTGACCCTCGGCGGCCTGGCACCGGCGCGACTCAAGCATGCTTCGGGGTTGTTCAACCTGATGCGTAACCTGGGCGGTGCCATTGGCATTGCCGCGTGCGCGACCATCCTCAATGACCGCACCAACCTGCATTTCACCCGGTTGGCGGAAAACCTCAACAGCACCAACGAAGCACTCAACCAGTGGCTGTCCCAGGTCGGCAACAACTTCGCCGCCCTCGGCCAGAGCGGCGACCTGGGTGTCACCGCGAGCCTGCATCAGCTCTGGTTGCTGACCTACCGCGAAGCGCAAACGCAAACCTACGGTGATGCGTTCCTGATGATCATGGTCTGCTTCATCATCGCCACGGCGATGGTGCCCTTGATGCGCAAGGTGCAGCCACCGGCTGCGCCGAGTGCGGATGCGCATTGAGGTCTAGGGTGTTTCAACAGTATTTCCCGCTCCATCAATGTCGCTCGTCGTCACTGGCCAGTAGCTGGCCAGGCCCAACCCAACCACTTCGGTGTTTGTGGCATGCTGCACACACCCTACGGGAAAAGTGAACTGGCCGTTATTAATAATAGGGCTTCGCGTCGGCTCTCTATGCATGACACTGACTACGCTTCCCGGCGGGAAGGGTAACTGCACTTGGCTTACCTGGCCTACTACATCCCCGCGAAGTTCTCGTTGGTAAAGCAACTCACCCTCTTTTGACTTCACCACAACCGCCAAGTAAACCGATGAAAAGGACTCATGAGGGACAACCGCATAAAAAACCAGATCAATTTTACGCGATACCCGGTTAACATTGATATAACCCACAACGCGATCAGCGTTACCCTTGAAAGTCCATCTAAATTCCAGACCATTAGCATAACGAGTAATCGGCGGCCTAGTGAATCCAATGGTGCGATATTTCCGCAACAACTCACCCCGCAAGGGTTGATCGAACGTATTGATCGCCCGCTGCAGATCCTGTTTAATAGGATAGTCATCATGAAGAGCAAGATGCGGTGACGCTTCAAAAGTCGCAGCACATCTTTCAACTGCCTGCTTAAGATTTTTCCATGCTTCAGTAGCCAATTTAGAGTTTACCAGCCCCTGCTCAGTCACAACCAGGAAATTGATCTCTGCGTCGGTATCAATCACTGCGGAGGGCTTACTATTAGATACACTTAGACCCACCGCTTCCCTATGATACACCTCGATAGAAAAGCCCGGTGCAATCGGAATACTCTTGGAGAGCAACTCTGTTTTATCACCAAACATTTCAAGGGAAAATACAACCCCCCCACCAGAGTCTTTCACCACAAACTGCGCATATACCTTACCAGGAAAGAGGTTATGCGGTTCGTTACCAACAACATCAACTAACAGGCGCCCTGCTGAAACCTGCACTGTAAGCCTGCAGAAAATTCCGTAAAAACCATTGAACACGATCGTTTGATCGGCCAAAATACTTGCACTTCGTCGTGCATACGAGCAGTCAAAGTTACTTGCCACCTCAGTGACTACCACATAATTATTTTTGGGCCAATCATCACCAGCAGGAGGTAATTGCACAGCATGAACCCCAACGGGAATATCATCAACCAGAACTGTTGAGTGGTTAACCTTTACAATTCTAGCGCCCCCGACTACATCTCTTATTAAAATACACTTACCCAAAACCTTACTATAAATATCTGGAGTAAATGTAAACGACACGCTCGACCTTAACCCGGTTACACTCAGGTCTTTAGAACTGACCAAATCCAAAGGACTTCTTAGCTTCAACTGGGTCTGAACCGATTTAAGGCTACTTTCTTTAACCAGCAAATAAAGCGACAAGACGGGGAATGCATTACTATAGCTGTTTTCGATTACTTGACGCTGCAACGGTAAAGCCTTGACATACTGCATGGCCGGGGAAAAATCGACGTTACCGATATCGATACCCACCTTACTCAGCAAGTCCATTGTCGGATGATCACTGGCAACAAAATTGTCCGAATTACTGATTTGCCGATATCGACGATAAAACTCGATTACTCCTGACTCGCCCATGGACTTGACTAAAAGCATATAAAAAAACTGGATCAGGTGCCCCGCTCCCGCCACATCGTTCAGACCTTTATTAAACGCAATACGGGCATTCTCGTAAAGTTTCTCCTCCCCATTTTCGTAAAGCCAGCCTTTCGTGTAAAACTCCTCTCCCATGTACTTTTGTTGATAAAGTGTCGCCAATACGTTATGGAAAATCTCGTGCATTTGGATGACCGAATGGTTAAAGAAATGACCTTGGTAGCCATGGGCAACCTCATGAAGACTTCCAAAGTTTTCTGGCACGGGTCTCAACCAAAAAGCCTCTACCGAACTTGTGGACTCAGCAGTCCAATCACGACCATAATAAGCGGCACCTCCACCATTCTTATCTGCCTTCATGAAGTAACGATTGGGAATGTTCTTGTCAGGCACATTCGACTCAGATGAAATCCCGACAAGATGATTAAAAAACTCAAACATTCCATCATAGTATTTACCCAGGCTGTCCAACCCAGAGGCCTGATGCAATGCCCTTAATGCGGCCTTGTCGCGAGCCGGTATTAAAATTTTTGTATAATCAGATTCAAATAACGCGTATTGCGTCCCCTGCCCATCCCAAAAATTTAAAAAACCGCTCGGATTGACTCCCTTCTTGTAAATCGGCAGTACTTTCCAATCGCCCACGATTTCTATATCAACAGTAACAATCTGACCTGCTTCATCAGTGAAAGGCGTAGTTAAAAATAGAACCGAGGGATGACTGCAAAGCACTTCACTCCATTCCATAGTCACATTGCGATGAAGCTCAGTTTTCTGATCATCATTCAACAATTGAAGATTGATTCCGATTGTCGACGCCGGGCGCGGTTGCCGAAAGCGTACTTTAGCACCCGCAGAAACCACTGCGCCCACGGTATATTTATCGTGGTGTATGCCCTTATCCATGCCAGCGTTAATCAACCAGTCTGGACGTTCAAGGCTTTTATACAGGTGGGATAAACGAGCGCCTTTTTCTTTTGACATTACAATTTTCCTCGTAGAGAAGCCCGGAACAACGAAGAGATGCTAGAGCCAACGGGTAAACCAATGACACTGTCAAAAATACCAGCTTATTAGATCATCTGTTTATAAACTGCCCAGACGCAGCATAAAAACGTTATAAATACTCATCGTGTGGGAAGGTTAAGACCATTCCTCGAAACGACTCAAATCCATATTTCCTGCAAAAAAACGCCCCCAAACAGGAGGCGTTTTCAACATCAGAACAACAGCGAAAAAAATCAGGCCTGAGGCGTCTTGCGAAAGCCCACTGCCAGACGGTTCCAGCCGTTGATAGTATTGATCGCCACAGTCAGGTCGACCATTTCCTTGGGCGTGAACTGGGCGCTGACCACTTCGTAGTCTTCGTCCGGCGCATGGGTCAGGCTCAACTGGGTCAGGGTTTCGGTCCAGAGCAGCGCGGCGCGTTCGCGGTCGGTGAAGAATGGCGCCTCGCGCCAGGCCGTCACGGCGAACAGGCGGCGTGGGGTTTCGCCGTCCTTGATCGCGTCGGCGGTGTGCATGTCGATGCAGAAGGCGCAGCCGTTGATTTGTGAAGAGCGCAGCTTGACCAGTTCGATCAGGCTTTTTTCCAGCGGCAGTTTTGATACCGCCGATTCCAGGGCGATCATGGCCTTGAGGGCGTCTGGGGAAGCGGTGTAGAAATCGATACGCTGTTGCATGGCATGTTCCTGGGCAAGTGGGTGTGGCACTAAGTTAGCCCCCGGGGCGGCGTGCACAAATAGCCAATCCTGCAGAAGTCGAGGAGGCCAATGGCCCCTCGCGTCCATCAGACCCGACTACGCAGCCACTGCAAGAACCCTTTCTTCGGCACAACGACGGGCACATCCGCGATCAGCGACTGGGCCTTGTTCAGGCGGAATTCCATCAAGGATTTCATCGCATCGTTGATGTCCTGGCGGGCATCCAGACAGGGCTTCAAATACTGCTTTTCGATGCGATAAAGCGTGCATGGGGTTTTCGCGGTGAAATGGGCGGGCAGCGCGCTGTCGGTGAGAATACCGGCCTCGCCGATCACCTCCCCCGGCCCCATGCGTCCGGATTCGATAGGTATACCGTTGCGGTTCAGCGTGACCGAAACCACCCCGGATTCGATGATGAACAGGTGATCGCTGATCTCCCCCGCCTCCAGGATCGTCTCGCCGATGCGGAAGGTTTGCAGGGCCATGTTCTGGCTGAAGGTTTCTTTCTCTTCGTGGCGCAGGGTGGAAAACAGCGGCGAGCTGTCGAGTAGCGCCCGTGGCCGCGTGATGTCGCTTGAGGGGCTGGGTTCGACACTCGACAGCAGATGGATCCCCGATGCTCGCAAATGCCGGTACGCCAGGTCGAACAGTTGATTGCGTGCCGAGCGCTTTTCGCTCATCGAGGCGACAAAGCCGCTGATTTCGTATTCGTTGCCGGAAGCATTGGAGCTTTTGAGCGCGACTTTGGGGCCGGGTGAAGTCAACATGTTCCGGCAGCCCTGCATCGCGCGCTCGAGGGCATCGATCACGGTTTGTGGGCGGACGTGGGGGCTGACCTGCAGGCTGATCGACAGGCCGAACATATCGCTGGGCCGACTGAAGTTGGTGATCTTGGCCTTGGCCGCCAGCGAGTTGGGAATCACGATCATGCTGCCCTGGGAGGTCTGCAATCGCGTGGCCCGCCAGTCGATATCGATGACCCGGCCTTCGGTGCCGTCGATGGCGATCCAGTCATCCAGTTGATAGGGCTTGGTGGTGTTCAGCACGATCCCGGAAAATACGTCGCTGAGGGTGCTTTGCAAGGCCAGGCCGACGATGATCGCCAGGGCGCCGGAAGTGGCCAGTACGCCCTTGACCGGCAGATTGAGCACATAAGCCAAGGCGGCGATGACCGCGACAAGAAAAATCACAGCACCCAGCAGGTCCTGCAGCAGTCGCCCGGTATGTCCCACCCGTTGCATCAGTCCCGCACCGATCAGTACGGTCAGGGTGCGCGCAGCGAACAGCCACCAGCCGATCTGCAACCCCGTGGCCGCCAGATGCAAGGGTACATTGTCGACCCAGGGTGCGGGTTCCAACGGGTTCATGCCTTCGTTGAACAGCACCAGGCTGTACAGGGTGAAAATCACCGGCCGAACCAGAAGCTTCACGTTGTGGCCACGGGTACCGATCAAGCGCCACAACAACAGATCGATCAGGATCAAGGCGAAAGCGCAGATCAACGGGTGTTCGGTGAGCAATGACAGCATCAAGCAGCTCCGGCACGGGACAATGAGCGAAAGATCTCACAGATTGGCCAGAGTGTAGGAGCAATTGGTGGCTTCGGAACACCACAAACTACTGTGGGAGCGGGCTTGCTCGCGAATGCAGAGCGTCAGGCGATATTGATGTGCCTGACACACCGCGTTCGCGAGCAAGCCCGCTCCCACAGGGGTATGAGTGTTGCCTGGTTTATTTACTGTTGGTCAGCGTGCTGTAGCTGGTCATCAGGTTGCGGTAGTCCGGAATGTGGTTGGAGAACAGCGTGCCCAGGCCTTCGATGTCGTTGCGCCAGTCGCGATGCAGCTCACAGGCCAGGCCGAACCAGGTCATCAGCTGCGCGCCAGCGGTGGACATGCGGTTCCACGCCGATTCACGGGTCAGCTCGTTGAAGGTGCCGGAGGCGTCAGTGACGACGAACACATCGAAGCCTTCGGCCAGCGCCGAGAGTGCCGGAAACGCCACGCACACTTCAGTGACTACGCCGGCAATGATCAGTTGCTTCTTGCCGGTGGCCTTGATCGCCTTGACGAAGTCTTCGTTGTCCCAGGCATTGATCTGGCCGGGACGCGCGACATAGGGCGCGTCCGGGAACAGCGCCTTGAGCTCGGGCACCAGCGGGCCGTTGGGGCCGGTTTCGAAACTGGTGGTGAGGATGGTCGGCAGCTTGAAGTACTTGGCCAGGTCGGCCAGGGCCAGCACGTTGTTCTTGAACCGGTCCGGGTCGATGTCGCGCACCAGCGACAGCAGGCCTGTCTGGTGATCCACCAACAGAACGGCGGCGTTGTCCTTGTCGAGACGTTTGTAGGAAGTTGTCATGGCAATGGTCCTCGCGTGTTATCGATGCCGAATAAAAAGTCGGCGTGGGTGTCCCGGTTAGCGCTGGGAATCCAGCGTTTCATGTTCGTTCGCCACTTGTTGAGCCTTGAGGTAACTCTCGATCAACAATTGATAATGCGGCATGGCCTGGGCGTAGACGGCGGCCCACTGCTCGGCGTCCGGACGGTTCCACGAGCCTTGCAGCTCTGAGAGCGTAGCCATGATGTCGATCGGCACCACCCCGGCCTGGGCCAGGCGGGCAACTGTCAGATCAGTGGCCAGTTTGGAGTGGTTGCCCGAGGCATCGACCACGGCGAACACTTTGTAGCCTTCATGCACCGCGGCAATGGACGGAAACGCCAGGCATACGCTGGTCAGGGTGCCGGCGATCACCAGGGTTTTCTTGCCGGTGGCTTTCACTGCCGCGTGAAACTCCGGATTGTCCCAGGCGTTGATTTCCCCTTTGCGCGCCACGTACTGGGCATGCGGTGCAGCCTCGTGGATTTCCGGAATCAGCGGCCCGTTTGGCCCTTGGGGCACGGAAGCGGTGGTGATCACCGGCATCTTCAGCAAGGTGGCCGCCTTGGCCAGGGCAATGGCGTTGGCGCGCAGTTGCGGTACATCCATGTCCTTGACGATCTGGAACAGTCCGCTCTGGTGATCGATCAACAGCATGGCGCTGTCATTGGGGTCGATCGTCGGTTTCTGGCCATTGAAATTGGCTGCATTGACGGTGTTCATCAGTGTTTCCTCTTTTTGACAGGCAACAGCCATCCCTGGCCTGGGAACCGGCCTACTCATCCTGTGTAGAGCGGGTTGTTGAAGCGAAACGGATTAACCGTGCATCTGGCCGAAGCGACCAGACTGGAAATCGGCGAACGCCTGGTGGATTTCCTGCTCGGTGTTCATCACGAACGGACCGTGTCCGACGATCGGCTCGTCGATCGGTTCGCCGCTGAGCAGCAGCACCACCGCGTCCTCGCTGGCTTCGAGGGTCATCTGATCGCCCTTGCGGTCGAACAAGGCCAACTGCCCTTGGCGCACCGACTCCAGGCCGTTGACCTCGATCGTGCCGCGCAACACCACCAGTGCGGTGTTGCGTCCTTCATGCAGATCCAGCGTGAGCAACTTGCCGGCATTCAGGCGCAGGTCCCAGACGTCGATGGGGGTAAAGGTGCGCGACGGCCCTGTGTGTCCTTCAAATTCACCGGCGATCAAGCGCAGGCTGCCGGCGTTGTTCTTCAAGGCAATGCTCGGGATGTCGCTATCGAGAATCGTCTGGTAACCGGCGTCGGCCATCTTGTCCTTGGCCGGCAGGTTGACCCACAACTGGACCATTTCCAGGGTGCCGCCGCTCTTGGCAAAACCTTCGGAGTGAAACTCTTCATGGAGAATCCCCGAGGCCGCGGTCATCCATTGCACGTCGCCGGGGCCGATCTTGCCGCCACTGCCGGTGGAGTCGCGGTGTTCCAGTTCACCCTTGTAAACGATAGTCACGGTTTCGAAACCCCGGTGCGGATGCTGACCAACGCCACGTCGCGCGGTGGTCGGTGTGAATTCCGCGGGGCCGGCGTGATCCAGCAGCAGGAACGGGCTGATGTGCTTGCCCAGGTTGTCGTAGGAAAACAGCGTGCGAACCGGAAAACCGTCGCCGACCCAATGGGCCCGTGGGCTGGTGTAGATACCGATGATGTTTTTCATGGTGTCTCCTGATGAGGTGAGTGAAGCCATGGACAGAGCTTAAAACTGCGACCTTTGTTGCGCTAGACTGCAAAAATCAGCTTTAGCGTTCTATCTGGAGAACGATGATGGAAGACCTCAACACTCTCTATTACTTCACCCAAGTGGTCGAACATCAGGGTTTCGCCGCGGCCGGACGGGCCCTGGACATGCCCAAGTCCAAGCTCAGCCGACGCATCGCCGAACTCGAAGAACGCCTCGGCGTACGCTTGTTGCACCGCAGCAGTCGGCATTGTTCGCTGACGGAAATCGGCCAGGCGTATTACCAGCGTTGCCTGGCAATGCGGGTGGAGGCGGAAAGCGCCGCCGAACTGATCGAACGTAACCGCTCCGAGCCCCAGGGCGTGGTGCGCATCAGTTGCCCGACGGCGCTGCTCAATTCATGGGTCGGGCCGATGCTGACCCGCTACTTGCTCAAGTATCCGCTGGTGGAGCTGTTCATCGAGAGCACCAACCGCCGGGTCGACCTGATCCACGAAGGGTTCGACATCGCCTTGCGCGTGCGATTTCCGCCGCTGGAAGACACCGACATGGTGATGAAGGTGCTGGGCAACAGCACCCAGAGCGTGGTGGGCAGCCCGGCCTTTTTGCCGCGCCTGTCGACACCCGCCTCCCCGGCCGACCTCAGTGGCTTGCCGAGCCTGCACTGGGGGGCGGCGCAACGTGAGTATCAGTGGGAATTGTTCGGTGGTGATGGCAGCAGCGCGCTGATCAGGCACTCGCCACGGATGGTCACCGATGACCTGTTGGCCTTGCGCCACGCGGCGGTGGCCGGCATCGGGATTGTCCACCTGCCCAGTGTGGTGGTGCGGGATGAGATCAAGGCCGGCCAGCTGATCGAACTGGTGCCGGGCTGGGCGCCCAGGAGTGGCGTCATTCATGCGATCTTCCCGTCGCGGCGTGGCCTGCTGCCGTCGGTGCGTAGCTTGATCGACTTTCTGGGCGAGGAGTTCAGCCGCAGCGATATTGCCTGACAGCAGCTGCAGGTTTTCAGCTGCAAGCGTCAAGTTGATTTGAGGGGTAGCGGAGATTTTATTCTGAACATAATATGGTTTGAAAATTACAACCATAATATTCGCTTTCTTCAGAGGACTTTTACATGCAAAGCCCAAACCGCGAGGCCACGCTTGCCCAATGGGTCGCCCAGGAACAGGCCATGCGCGCCCGCCTGGCCGGGCCTGGCAGTTTGTCCATGGCCGAAGTCAGCGCGCTGACGCCCGCCGAATTTTTCGAGGGCATCGGCAACGGTGAACTGCCCTCGCCGCCCATAGGCACGCTGATGGATTTCATCCCTGTCGAATGGTCCGCCGGGCTGTTCGTCTTCCAGGGCACTCCGGATGCGCGGCATTACAATCCGCTGGGCACCGTGCACGGCGGTTATGCCGCGACTTTGCTGGATTCGTGCATGGGCTGCGCGATCCATACGCAACTGAAAAAAGGCCAGGGTTATACGACGCTGGATCTGCGCATCAGTTATGTCCGGGCGTTGAACAGCGCCAGCGGACCGGTGCGGGCCGAGGGCAAGATTGTGCATCTGGGGCGTTCGACGGCGCTGGCCGAGGGGCGGATTTATGATGTGGATGGACGGCTGTATGCGACGGGGACGACGACTTGCATGATTCTTGAGGCTCGGGGTTAAGCCTGTAGGCCGAGTCGTCCCATCGTCAGAACGCCGCCAGGGGCAAGCCCAAGGGCCTGGCGCCAGCCTTGGATTAAACCGCCGGGTTCAAGCCGCAGCCCTGCTCAAGACTGCGGTCCAGGCGCGTCATGACTTGGTGCAACTGATCGACGGCGGCGTCGATCAGTGCGGCATCGCCCTCGCCACAGGCACGCTCCAGTTGCTCGCAACACGCCACCAGCGCCTGCGCCCGGACCATCTGCGCGCCACCTTTGATGCGGTGCGCCAGGTCCTTCAAGCCGTGGTAATTACCACTGGCATGTTCTTGCCGCAGACGTTCGCGATCATCGCGATTGGCAACGGCCAGGTCATGCAACAACTGAGTGATCAGTTCATTGTCGGCCCCTGTGTAGCGTTGCAAGCCGCTTAAATCGATTTCGCTGTTGGAAGGCGCTGCGCTCAGGCCTGGCGACTCGCTGGAAAAACGCGTGGCCAACCAGGCGCTCAGATCGACCAGTCGAATGGGTTTGAACAGGCAATCGTCCATCCCCGCTTCGATACAACGCATTTTCTCCTCGGGTTGAGCGTTGGCGGTGAAGCCCAGGATCACCGTTGGCGACCCCAGCTGGAAGCGTTCCTCATCGCGGATCGCACCCGCCAGTTCATAACCGCTGACCACCGGCATGTTGCAGTCGGTGACGACCAGATCGCAAGCGTGTTCACGCCATTGCTCGAACCCTTGCTGGCCATCCTCTGCGAGCAGCACCCGGTGCCCCAGGTAACTCAGTTGCCGCGAAAGCAGCAAGCGGTTGGCCGGGTAATCGTCCACCACCAGAATCGTCAGCGGCCGGGTCCTTGCCGTCGATTCACTCGGCGCCATTTCAGTGCCGGGCAACGTCTGCAATGCCTGCAGTTCAAGGCTGATGTCCAACCGGGTTCCGCGTCCCAGGACGCTGGAGAGTTGCAAGCGCCCGCCCATCATTTCGCACAGCGTGCGGCTGATCACCAGACCCAGGCCGGAACCCTGACGGCCTGATTGCTGACGGTTGCCGGCCTGTACGAACGGGCTGAACAGGCGTTGCTGGTCAAAGGCGCTGATACCGCTGCCGCTGTCCTCGATACGCACACTGACCGCGAGACGCTCCGCCGACGCGGGCACGACTCGCAAGCGCAGGCTGACCTCGCCTTTGTGGGTGAACTTGATGGCATTGCTCAGCAGATTGGACAGCACTTGCTTGAATCGCGTGGGATCGATCAACACATCGCGGTCGCTGTGCTCGTCCAGTTCGACCCGCCACTGCAAGTTCTTCTGCCGGGCCAGGCCTTCAAAGACCCGGCACACCGACAGCACCAGCGCCTGCAGATTGGCTCGCTCCGGCGTCAGCGACAAGTGCCCGGACTCGATACGGGCAATGTCGAGGATGTCGCCGATCAAGGCCAGCAACTGTTGCCCGGCATCTGCCGCCACCTCGATGGCCGGGCGATCGGTCACGCCCTCATCGGCGCTTTTCAGCGCCAGTTCAAGCATGCCGATAAGGGCATTCATCGGCGTGCGGATCTCATGGCTCATGGTTGCCAGGAACGTGGTCTTGGCCCGGTTGGCATCGTCGGCGGCGTCCTTGGCCTCCTGCAATCGGGCCAGCCATTGCTGGCGCTGACGGATCTGCCGGCGCTGCCAGGCGATCCAGGCCAGGGCCAGCAAGAGCAAGGCGCCGGCCACCGCGAACGCCTGGAAAATGCTCTGGCGGTGGCGCAGCCAATAGCTCTGTTCCACCATCAGGTCATTGCGCCAGGGCAGTATCAGTTCGTCGATTTCTTCCGGGGGGATACTGAGCAAGGCCTTGTCCAGGATCGAGTGCAACTCGCTGGCCTCGCGCCCGGTCGCCAGGGTACTGCGCGCGGGATCGATGCCCACCGTGCTGGTGACCTGGAGGCGATCACGGTACTGCCGGGAGATCAGGTAACGGGCGCTGATCAATGAGTTGATGGCACCTTGTGCCTTGCCTTGGGCGACCATTTCCATGGCATCGGCCGACAAGGGCGCATCCACACACCGGATCAACGGGAAGTGTTGGCGAACGAACTCGCCTGAGATATTGCCCTGGGTCAGCGCCAGGGTTTTTCCGGCCAGGTCATCCAGGGTCCTGGGGCTGTCCGGCGCCAGGCGCGTCACCAGCACCGATGGGCTGGTCAGGAACGCCCGGGTAAACAGCAGGTCTTCCTCACGCAGGGAACTCAGGCCGATACCCGCCAGCACATCGACCTCGCCACGCTTGATCGCTTGCACCATCTGCGCCACCGACGGCATGGCGCGGATGTCGAATTGCAGACCGGTGCGCAAACTGATTTTCGCCAGTACATCGACTCCGATGCCACGAAACCGGCCTTCACTGTCCAGGAAAGTAATCGGCGGGATGTTCTCGTTGATCGCCACGCTCACTCGCGGGTGCCGGTCGAGCCATCGCTGCTCGGTCACACTCAGTTGCAGGGACTGCGTGCCCGGCATGGACACCCCGCTCGCTCCCCAGCGGCGCTGGATGTTCATCTGTTCATTGGCCGTTATCAACGCCAGGGCCTTGTCGACAATGCGCAGCAGCGCCGGGTTGTCGCCGGCCATGGCAAAGGCGAAGCGCCCGGATTCCATGGGCGAGAAGTCAGCCAGCTGGACGTTGTTCAGGTAGTTTTTGCTGATCAGGTAATGGGCGCTGATCGCATCGCCCAGGTACACATCCGCCTGGCCGAAGGCGACGGCCCCGACAGCCGCCAGTGTCGAGGGGAACAGCTGAACCTGGGCCTCGGGATAGAACCGCTGGACGTTTTGTTCAGGCAAGTAGTGGTAGAGCATCGCCAGGCGCTTGCCGGCCAGTGTCGGGTCCAGCACCTGGGGTGCATCAACGCGGGTCACCAATACCGGCTGATCCACCGCATAGGCGCGGGACATTTTTAGTTGCGGGTCCTGGGACTCGTAGCTGTTGGAGGTTCCCAGCAGGTCTGCCGCGCCTTGCTTGACGGCTCGAACGGCGTCTTCGCGCGATGGATAGCGCCGGACTTCGATCTCTACCCGCAGCAACTGCCGGAGCAGATCGGCGTAGTCGGCGGTCACCCCCTCGAGCGTGTGGTCGGTGGTGATGTCGAAAGGTGGATAATCCGGGGCTGAAACGGCCAGCACCAAACGGCCTTTTTGCTGCAACCAGCGCGCATCGGCGGCCGACAACCGCAGCACTTGGCCCTCCACGCTGGAACGGCCCAGCAAGGTCAAGGTTTGCGGCTGCGCGCAGACACTCGATACCCAAAGGCAAAGGGCCAACAGCAGGTATCGAATGGCGTTCATTCAGATCAAGTGATGACGTTGGGCAAGATCCCTCAGGTGCACCGACGACTCCACGTTGAGTTTTTCAGTCAAGCGGGTCTTGTAGGTGCTGACGGTCTTGTGGCTCAGGTGCATGATTTCGGCGATTGCCTTGTTGCTCTTACCCTGGGCCAGTTGCTGGAAAATCGACAACTCGCGATCTGAAAGCCTGTCGATCATCTGTTTTTCACTGCGTTGCGCCTGGCTCAGGGACACAGAGCTTGTGGGCAACCGGGTGAAATAGGTGTAACCGGCCATCACGGCCTGCACGGCTTTTTGCAAATGCTCCAGATCGTTGGTCTTGGCGACGTAGGCCATGGCACCGGCGCGCATGCAACGATCCTGGAAAAACGCCGCTTCCTGGGCAGTGAATACCACCACCTTACATGGCATCTCCTCCATCTGGATCCGTGCCAGTACATCCAGGCCGTCGAGCAACGGCAGGATGAGGTCCAGCACCACCAGATCCGGTTTATGTTCGCGGAGCAACGGCAAGACTTCGTTACCGCAGGCCGCTTCGTGGATACGCTTGTATCCCATATGCCTGAGTACGCTTTTGACTGCACCGCGAACCACCGGATGATCGTCCACAGCCATCGCTGACTTCATGGCAACTCCCTATGCATAAACACGACGTGCGGGCACTGACGGCCCATGGGCAAGAACCCGAAATGAACACAGCAGCTGCGCATAGACTCTTGCACGTAAAAACCGATCGGACTACCTGACAGAAATGACAGTTGCGACGAACGGTAGAGGTCGATCAACGACCGCCATCAACCGCTGGATAGTCGCCAGGTCCGGCAGCAAGGCATGGCTTACTTGGACTTTTTGCCTTGCAAAAGGCGCGGTGGGGCGCAGTTGCGCGCGCTCGCCGTCGAAAATCAGCGCGTGCGCCACCTGCCGGTTGTCGAGACAGAAATCCAGCAGGTCGAGCTTGCCGTCGGCCATGCCAGCATTGATGACCAGCAGATCGAAGGGTTCGCAACCGTACTCGACCAGGTTCAGCAGCTCTTCGAGGCTGTGCACCGGCGCCACGCGAAAATAATCGAGCTGGTTGAACAGCCGCTCGATTTTCATCCGGTTGAAGTGTTGTGGGTCAGCGATCAGGATGCGTAAGGACTTGTTGGGCAACGTGCCCCCCCGGGTCAGATTGATGAGGGGGCAAGACTACGGAAGACCTGCCGAGCGTTCTGTAGGAAAAATCCGAAATACTGCCCGCTTAATCTGACGCTGGTGATACGTGGGGGAATCGCAGGGTTCTTCAGGGCCTCATCGCCAGCAGGCTGGCTCCCACAATAGATCTGCGTACACAGGTCAAATGTGGGAGCCCGCCTGCTGGCGATGGCGGCCTCACAGCCGCCGAAGTTCTCAGCTGGCAGTCGCCAACAACAGATCCACCACCGAACGATGCCCACGGTTCTTGCCATGGTCATACAACGACCCGGCGATCTCGTCCGCACGAATCGGCAGGATCGACAGCAAGGTATCGCTCAAGCCATGGCTGGCCTGGCAGAAGCCCTGCATATAGATGCCGGCCTTGCAGCGCTCGTCGGTGATCAACTTGTAGTTGCGGTCCACCTCGAAATCACCCAGGTACTGTTCCAGCGGGGCCAGCAGCTTGCGGTGCATCTGCCGCTCGTAACCGGTGGCCAGCACCACGGCGTCGTAGTGACGGACCGCAACTTCGCCGGTGGCTTTGTTGCACATCGTCAGTTCAATGCCGCGTTCGGTGGCGGTGGCTTTTGAGAGAGTGGTCAGGGTACGGAACGCATGGCGGGCAACGCCCGAAACTTTCTGCCGGTAGAAAATCCCGTAGATCCGCTCGATCAAGTCAATGTCCACCACCGAATAGTTGGTGTTGTGGTACTCGTTGACCAGGCGCTCACGCTCGCTGCTCTCCTGCTGGAACACCAGGTCGGTGAACTCCGGCGAGAACACTTCGTTGACGAACGGGCTGTCGTCCGCCGGCTTCAGGGCCGAACCGCGCAGGATCATGTCGACCTGCACCGACGGGAAGCTGTCGTTGAGGTCGATGAAGGCTTCCGCCGCGCTCTGCCCGCCACCGATAATCGCGATACTCATCGGCTGGTTGTTCACGCACGGCTGCTTGGCCATCTGCGCCAGGTACTGCGAATGGTGGAACACGCGGTTGTCGCCCTTGAGCGCCTTGAACGCCTCGGGAATACGCGGCGTACCGCCCGCGCTGACCACCACCGAACGGGTGGTGCGCACCTGTTGATGCCCGGTGCTATCGCGGGAAATCACCCGCAGCGCTTCGACCTGCTGGTTGTGCAGCACCGGTTCGATGGTCAGCACTTCTTCGCCGTAACGGCTCTGCTTCTCGAATTGCATGGCCACCCAGCGCAGATAGTCGTTGTACTCCATGCGGCACGGATAGAAGGTGCCCAGGTTGATGAAGTCCACCAGGCGCCCGTGGGCCTTGAGGTAATTGACGAACGAATAAGGACTGGTCGGGTTGCGCAGGGTCACCAGGTCCTTGAGGAAGGAAATCTGCAGCTCGCTCTGGGTCGACAGGGTGTTGCCATGCCAGCTGTAGTTGGCCTGCTTGTCGAGAAACAGTACATCCAGCTCGCCCTGGGTCGGCCCGCGCTCCTGCAGGGCGATGGCCAGCGCCAGGTTCGAAGGGCCGAAACCAACGCCGATCAGGTCGTGAACGATGGGCGATGCAATTGCCTGTGTCATTTCCAGTGTCCTCTGGATAAGCCCCCGAGCGGCGGGGAGATAAGCCTAAGTGACCTGACCGGCCTTGAGCAGGACAGCAGGTCGTCTGTTGATTAGGAACGAGGACAGTGAAATAAAATTTAACAAGAACGGATGTACGCGAAGATCAATGGGCATCCCATTGGCGCATCCGCACCCGGCAATGCTTCATCGCATTGACGATGTGTTTTTCGACCAAGGCCTTGGAAATGCCCAGGTGTTCGGCGATCTGCGGGTGCGACAGGCCTTCGATCTTGCGCAGCAGGAAACTCTCGCGGCACAGGCGCGGCAATTCCGCCAGGGCGCGCTGGAGCATGTCCAGGCGCTGGCCGTGATCGAGGCTGCTGAGGGGCGACGGGCTGAAGTAGCGCTCTTCGTTGTCGAGCACGTCCAGCGACTCGACCTGACGCAACGCATTGCGCCGGTGATCGTCGATGACCAGGTTCAAGGCCGTGCGATAGAGGAAGGCCCGGGGTTGCTCGATCGGCGTGTCGCTGGAGCGCTCCAGGACTCGCAGATAAGCGTCATGCACCACATCTTCGGCGACCTGGCGGTTGCCGAGCTTGGCGTTGAGGAAACACACCAGCTCTCGATAGTAGTTTTCCAACATGACTCCCGTCCGCACGGGTGCGGTTACTGTCCTTGAGCCCGCTACTCGACCACAAAAGCTGGCAGTGGCACGATAGTGGCAGTTTGAGATGCGTAATTTATAGTAATTCTCATATAGATTTAAAGTATTGCTTTGGCTTGCCCGACAAATAGTCATGGTCTACGGCTTGCACGCCCCCGTAGGAGCTGCCGAAGGCTGCGATCCTTTGATCTTTAAAATCAAAAGATCGCAGCCTTCGGCAGCTCCTACAGGGCAGGTGTAACGCCGTGTGTCCGGGCCTAAATTCCCTGCTGCTGTCCTCGTCTACAAGGACAGCTCCATGTCCCTGCCGGCTCCACGGCAGTGTTCAACTGCTTTGGAACCCTGCATGAAACGTCCCCGTCACACCCGACGCGCCCTGCTTGTAGCACTCAGCCTGATCCCCGTTCTCGCCGTCGCCGCCTGGCAGTTCATCCCGCCCGGGCGCGACCAGTTCGCCACCGTGCAGGTCACCCGCGCCGACATCGAAAGCAGTGTCACGGCATTGGGTACCCTGCAACCCAGGCGTTATGTCGACGTCGGCGCCCAGGCGTCCGGGCAGATCCAGAAGATCCATGTGGAAGTCGGTGACCGGGTCAAGGAAGGTCAGTTGCTGGTGGAAATCGACCCTTCCACGCAACAGGCCAAACTCGATGCGGGGCGCTTCTCCATCGAAAACCTCAAGGCGCAGCTCCAGGAGCAACGCGCGCAACACGACCTCGCCCAGCAGAAATACCAGCGCCAGCAACACCTCAAGGCCGGCAACGCCACTCGCGAAGAAGACGTGCAGACCGCCCAGGCCGAACTGCGTGCCACCCAAGCGCGCATCGACATGTTCCAGGCACAGATCCGCCAGGCCCAGGCCAGCCTGCGCAGCGATCAGGCCGAGCTCGGCTACACGCGGATCTATGCGCCGATGTCCGGCACCGTGGTCGCGCTGGATGCCCGGGAAGGCCAGACCCTCAATGCCCAGCAGCAGACCCCGTTGATCCTGCGTATCGCCAAGCTGTCGCCGATGACCGTGTGGGCCGAGGTCTCCGAAGCCGACATCGGCCACGTCAAACCCGGCATGAACGCGTGGTTCACCACACTCAGCGGCGGCACCAGACGCTGGCAAAGCACCGTGCGGCAGATTCTGCCGGTTCCGCCCAAACCCCTGGACCAGACCAGCCAGGGTGGCGGCAGCCCCGCCAGCTCGAGCAAAAGCGGCAGCGCGCGGGTGGTGCTGTACACCGTGCTGCTGGACGTCGACAACGCCGACAACGCACTGATGGCGGAAATGACCACCCAGGTATTTTTCGTCGCCGATCAGGCGCAGAACGTGCTGACTGCGCCGATCGCCGCCCTGCAGGCCGGCGCGCAAGCCGACAGCCAGACCGCGCAAGTGGTGGCGAAAAACGGCAGCATCGAACAACGCAACGTGCGCACCGGCATCAGCGACCGCCTGCGGGTGCAGATCCTCGACGGCCTGCAGGAGGGCGATCATCTGTTGATCGGCCCGGCCGACGGGAGTGGCGGTTGAATGCAGACGCCCCTGATCTGCCTTTCGGACATCCGCAAAGCCTACGGCGGTGGCGACGCCCCTGAAGTCCATGTGTTGCGCGGTATCGACCTGTCGATCCATGCCGGCGAGTTCGTGGCGATCGTCGGCGCCTCCGGTTCCGGCAAGTCGACACTGATGAACATCCTCGGCTGCCTCGACCGCCCGACCTCAGGCGAATACCGTTTCGCCGGAGAAAACGTCGCCGCCCTGGGCAGCGATGAACTGGCCTGGCTGCGCCGTGAAGCCTTCGGGTTCGTGTTCCAGGGTTACCACCTGATCCCGTCGGGCTCGGCCCAGGAAAACGTCGAGATGCCGGCGATCTACGCCGGCACTCCGGCCGC
This sequence comes from Pseudomonas sp. PLMAX, assembly GCF_046042685.1. Classification (NCBI taxonomy): domain Bacteria; kingdom Pseudomonadati; phylum Pseudomonadota; class Gammaproteobacteria; order Pseudomonadales; family Pseudomonadaceae; genus Pseudomonas; species Pseudomonas sp. PLMAX. Next base: position 5,288,913 of record NZ_CP064949.1, read on the forward strand.
CGAGCGCCATGCCCGCGCCGCGGCCCTGCTCGAACGCCTGGGCCTGGCCACGCGCACCGGCAACCGCCCGCACCAACTGTCCGGCGGCCAGCAGCAACGGGTGTCCATCGCCCGCGCCTTGATGAACGGCGGCCATATCATCCTCGCCGACGAACCCACCGGCGCCCTCGACAGCCACAGCGGCAAGGAAGTCATGGCGCTGCTCGACGAGCTGGCGAGCCAGGGCCACGTGGTGATCCTCATCACCCACGACCGCGAAGTGGCGGCGCGGGCCAAGCGCATCATCGAGATCCGCGACGGCCTGATCATCAGCGACAGCGCCCGGGACAATCCCGCCGCGCAAACCTCGGCCAATCCCGGTGCGCTGCAGGCCGTGGACCTGCGCAAGCGCCTGACGGAAGGCGCGCAAGCCAACGGCGCCTGGAAAGGTGAACTGATCGACGCGGTGCAAGCCGCCTGGCGGGTGATGTGGATCAACAAGTTCCGCACTGCGCTGACCCTGCTGGGGATCATCATCGGCGTGGCGTCGGTGGTGGTGATGCTGGCCGTCGGCGAAGGCAGCAAGCGCCAGGTCATGGCCCAGATGGGCGCGTTCGGCTCCAACATCATTTATCTCAGCGGCTCCTCGCCCAACCCGCGAACGCCGCTGGGCATCGTCACCCTGGACGAAGTCAAGGCGGTGGCGAGCCTGCCCCAGGTGATGCGCATCATGCCGGTCAATGGCCAGGAAGCCGGGGTACGTTTCGGCAACCTCGACCACCTGAGCTACGTCGGCGGCAACGACACCAACTTCCCGGCGATCTTCAACTGGCCGGTGGTCGAAGGCAGTTACTTCACCGAGGCCGATGAACAGAACGCAGCTGCGGTCGCGGTGATCGGCCACAAGGTGCGGACCAAACTGCTCAAGGACGTGGCCAACCCCATCGGCCAGTACATCCTGATCGAAAACGTGCCGTTCCAGGTGGTCGGCGTGCTCGCGGAAAAAGGCGCCAGCTCCGGCGACTCCGACAGCGACGACCGCATCGCCATCCCCTACTCCGCCGCCAGCGTGCGGCTGTTCGGTACCCACAACCCGGAATACATCGCGATTGCCGCGGCCGATGCGCGCAAGGTCAAGGAGACCGAGCACGCCATCGAACAGTTGATGCTGCGCCTGCACAACGGCAAGAAGGATTTCGAGCTGACCAACAACGCAGCGATGATCCAGGCCGAAGCACGCACGCAAAACACCCTGTCGCTGATGCTCGGGTCGATTGCCGCGATTTCGCTGCTGGTGGGCGGCATCGGCGTGATGAACATCATGCTCATGACCGTGCGCGAACGCACCCGCGAGATCGGCATCCGCATGGCCACCGGTGCCCGCCAGCGGGACATCCTGCGCCAGTTCCTCACCGAAGCGGTGATGCTCTCGGTGGTCGGCGGCCTGGCCGGGATCGCCCTGGCGCTGATCGTCGGCGGCGTGCTGATCCTCAGCGAAGTCGCCGTGGCGTTCTCCTTGATAGCGGTGCTGGGCGCCTTCGGCTGCGCCCTGGTCACCGGTGTTGTCTTCGGCTTCATGCCGGCCCGCAAAGCTGCCCGACTCGACCCGGTCACGGCCCTTACCAGTGAATGATCTCTCGATGAAGCCGCAACTGAGTGTGTTGACCCTCTGCCTGTTGCTCGGCGCCTGTGGCAGTCCTGCCCAGCGCCCGGACAGCGGCATAACGCCGCCCGCCGCCTGGCAATCGCCGCACACCGCGGGCGCCATCCACGACAATCAGCAATGGTGGAACCGCTTTGGCAGCCCGCAACTGGGTCGCCTGATCGAACAGGCCCGGGTGGGCAGTTACGACCTGGCCTCCGCCATCGCCCGGGTGCGCCAGGCTCAGGCGCAAACGGTGGTCGCGGCGGGCTCACAGCTGCCGGAGGTCAAGGCCGCGCTCAATGCCAACCGGCAGAAACTGCTGCGCGGCGATGGCTACAGCCAACTGGATGCGGACAGCGACAACAGCGCCGTCGATTACTTCAACGCCAGCCTCAGTGCCAGCTACGAAATCGATTTCTGGGGTGGCCAGCGTGCGTCCCGTGACAGCGCACAATTTGCCTTGCAAGCCAGCGAGTTCGATCAGGCCACCGTCGAGTTGACGCTGCTCAGCGGCGTGGCCAACACCTATGCGCAAACCTTGTCGTTGCAGGAGCAGAGTCGCATTGCCGAGCTGAACCTGGCCAACGCGCAGAACGTGTTGAAACTGGTGCAGACCCGCTTCGACTCAGGTTCCGCGACCGCCCTGGAACTGGCCCAGCAAAAAAGCCTGGTGGCGGCGCAGCAACGCCAATTGCCGCTGGTGCAACAACAGGCCAGGGACGCGCAGATCAGCCTCGCCACCCTCCTCGGCCGCCCGGTGCAGGAACTGGCGCTGGTCCAGGAACACTTCGATCAATTGTCCTGGCCCGCCATCGACGCCGGTGTCCCCAGTGAATTGCTCAGCCGGCGCCCGGACATCGCCCGGGCCGAAGCGCAACTGGCCGCCGCCCAGGCCGACGTCACCGTCGCCCGCGCCGCCATGCTGCCGACCGTTACCCTGAGCGCGGAAATCGGCTCGGGTGCCGACAGTGCTGGCGACATCCTGCGCAGCCCTTTTTACAACCTCACCGCCGGGCTGCTGGCGCCGGTGTTCGACAACGGGCGCCTGGGCGCCCAACGCGACAAGGCTTTGGGCCGTCAGGAAGAACTGCTGGAGACCTATCGCGGGGCGATCATCAATGGATTCGCCGACGTGGAAAAAGCCCTCAACAGCATTCGCGGGCTGGACGGACAGCGGCAATGGCAAAGCGAGGAACTGAGCCAGGCGCAGACCGCGTTCAACATTGCGCAAAGCCGATATGAAGCGGGGGCCGAGGATTTGCTGACGGTGCTGGAGACGCAACGCACGCTGTATGCGGCGCAGGATTTGAATGTGCAGCTGAGGTTGGCGCGGATGCAGGCGAGTATTGCGTTGTACAAGGCGCTTGGCGGTGGGTGGCAGGCCTTGTGATCGTGATATTGCCGCAATACCTGTAGGAGCTGGCTTGCCAGCGAAGAGGCCGGCACATCCAATATCAATATCTCCTGTCTGGCCGCCTTCGCTGGCAAGCCAGCTCCTACAGGTTTTTTGTGTGCCGCATGGTTGGGGTGCGGTTAACTCGAAACCGTCTTGGCCTTCAGATTCCGCGCATACCAAGGCCGCTGCGGCACCTTGCGGAACAGATCCGCGAGCTTCTTTTCATCCTCACCAAAGGTAATCCGCAACGCCAGTTTCATGGTCTCCGGGTCCATCTCCACCGACTTCCCCGCCTGCAACCCCGGCGTGGTGCTGCAACCATGGGTCCCCGGGCCGAGCCACGGATCATCGATCTCGACCCACCGTCCCGGCGCGAACCACTGCACGCCGTTGACCTCAAGCCGACTCACCTCCCCCGGATGAAAACGCTCATGGGCGCGGAACCAGTCTTCCAGGCGATCGTCGATCCAGCCGTGGAAGTGCCAGAACACCGGGTTCACATGGGACGAGAACGGATCGCCGAGGAAGTCGTTTTCCGGCGCATACCAGCGCGCGGAAAAGTCCGACGGATCGCGGGCGAACGGTACCGGCTGGCCGTTGGACGGATCGCGCGGCACCGAGGCCCAACGCATGTGCAGCCAGTCGTGCAGGCCCAACTCGACCTCTGAGCCGAACTGCCCCAGGGTCAGCTTCGACAGGTAACGCGGATCGCGGTATTGCGACTCCCAGACCTGGAAATTGCTGTGGTAGGTCTCGGCGGTCTTGATGTCGCTGACCCACTGCGAATACTCGTCATCGTCTTCGGCCAACCAGGTCGGCGGCAGCGCCGTACCGTCGTGGTTGTCGAAATAATTGGCGAAGCCGATGCGGTCCCGGGCCAGCTCCGGTTGCGGCAAGGGGAACTGCGTCCACGACGGCAAGTCCATCATCGAACGCGCCGTGCCGAGCATGTGCCGGTGCATGAAGAAAAAGTCCACCCCCGAGCCGTTGCGATCCTTGCGCTTGCCCCGGGCGTCACGCTCCTGGTCCCGCGGCCCGGGCTGCCAGCCGATGCCGCGCAAGGCGTTGCGTTTGTCTTCGGGCAAGGTGTGCCATTTGTCCCGGGACGCATGCCAGAGCTGGTGGAACAACCGATGTTCCTGGGACGTCAGCCAGGCCAGCAGTGGCGGATTCAGACCGGTTCGCTCGCGGGCTTCGGGGAACACTTTCTTGACCGCGACGAAGCGATTGTCCTGGGCCGTCAGCATCAAGGGACGATCCAGATCCAGCACGCGACCACTGAGGCTGCCGCTGCCGGCGTTACCGAAACCGGCCCAGACTTCGTCCAGTGCCATGCTGAATTCGTAATCACAGCTGCCACGGGCGCTGAGCAAGCGCCAACTCAATTGGGCCGGCTTGAACCCGGCCACATCGCCGAGCACCCGATAACGCGGCGCTTCGCTGGCACGCAAACGCTCGGCGGTGTCGAGAAAGCCGATCAGGCCACGGCCCTTGTGGCCGATGTCGAGAAACAGCTCCAACCCGTCCTGTGGCAAGCCCTCAAGCCCGGCATCGCGACCTTCGAAACGGATCTGCCAGACCCCGCGCAGGGTGTCCGCCAGGCGTTGGCCGGCGACATCCGCCACATCGAATGAAGCTTCCCCCGGCGTGATCGTCGGGTCCGGCTTCGTCCATTCACGATGCCCGTAAAAAGCCGCAGGCACGGCAGCGCCGGTCAGCGCCAGGCCTGCCATGAACCATCGTCGAGAAATCGTCATTGCCCTACCTGTGTCAGCCATGAAGCAGGCTTTATCCAAGCTAGAACGTTTGTTGCCCGCACAAATTTAAAAGCGGTCTACTGTAGGAGCTGGCTTGCCAGCGAAGAGGCCAGCACAAACACTAAATTACTCACCCGGTCACTCGTTCCCCCCAGATAGCAAAGGCGAACCTGACTGAGACGGCAATGACAAAACCACGTTCGAAAAAGGCTCTTTTCATCGGCCTGCCGCTGGCCCTGGCGATCAGCGCGGGCGCAGGCTTTGCTGCCTGGGACTACTGGTTCAAGGACAATCCCGGCTACCCGGTCAAGGTGATGAAACAGGCCGATGATCTGCATGATCGCCTTCTCTCGTTCGACAGCCACATCACCATCCCCATGGACTTCGGCACCGCCGGCAATGAAGCCGACAAGGACGGCAGCGGCCAGTTCGACCTGGTCAAGAGCGGGCGCGGACGCCTGTCCGGCGCGGCCCTGACGATTTTCGGCTGGCCGGAAATCTGGAACGGCGCCAACGCGCCGCATCGCCCCACCGCCGGGTTCATCGAAGAGGCACGCTTCGAGCAGGAAACCCGCTACAAGATCATCAGCGCCCTGGTGCGGGATTTTCCCAATCAGGCCGCCATCGCCTACACCCCCGACGACTTCCGCCGCCAGCATGGCGAAGGCAAGTTCGCGATCTTCATGAGCATGCTCAACGCCTACCCGCTGGGCAACGACCTCAACGCCCTGGACAAATGGGCGGCGCGGGGCATGCGCATGTTCGGCTTCAGTTATGTGGGCAACAACGCCTGGGCCGATTCGTCCAGGCCGTTGCCGTTCTTCAACGATTCCCGGGACGCCCTCGGCGGTCTCTCGGACATCGGCAAGCAGGCCGTGCAGCGCCTCAACGACCTCGGCGTGATCATCGATGTGTCGCAGATGTCGACCAAGGCCCTGGAGCAAGTGGCCCGTTTGAGCCGCACGCCGATGGTCGCCTCGCACTCTGCCCCGCGCGCCCTGGTGGACATCCCGCGCAACCTTAGCGACCACGAGATGCAGCTGATCAAGGACAGCGGCGGCGTGGTGCAGATTGTCGGTTTCCCGACCTACATCCGCCCGCTGAGCCAGGCCACCCAGGACAAACTCAACGCCCTGCGTGCGCGTTTCGACCTGCAACCGCTGCAGGGCCTGGAGATGGCGTTGATGCCGGGCGACCCGATCATCACTGTGTGGTCGGAACAACGGTTCGGCGAATACGCCAGCCAGCTCTACGCGATCGTCGACGAAGAACCCAAGGCCACCCTCAAGGACTATGGCGACGCGATCGACTACGCGGTGAAGAAAATCGGCATCGATCACGTCGGCATCAGCTCCGACTTCAACGATGGCGGCGGCCTGGACGGCTGGAAGGACGTCAGCGAGGCACGCAACGTGACCGCCGAGTTGATCAGCCGCGGTTACAGCGAGGCCGATATCGCCAAGCTCTGGGGCGGCAACTTCCTGCGGGTCTGGGACCAGGTCGAGAAATCCGCCCGGCCCGTCGCGAAAAACTGATGCCACTTTTGCCAAGCGAAGCCCAAGCCATGACCAACCGTCGTTCCTTCCTCAAGCAGGCCGGCATTCTCGCCGCCGGCCTGCCCCTGGCTGCTGGCGTGAACCTGCCTGCGCTGGCCGGCAATCCCCAGCCCTTGCCAAAGGGCAAATGGGCGCAATTGCGCTCGTTGTTCAATCAGGACCCGGACTACCTGCATTTCGCCAATTTCCTCGTCACCTCGCACCCCACGCCGGTGCGCAACGCGATCGACATGCACCGCGCCAATATCGACCGCAACCCTGGCAGGGCCATGGACTGGGACCTGCAGGAAACCGAGAAACGCGAGCACAACGTGCGGGTCTGGGCCGGTCGTTACCTCAATGCCAAGCCTGAGCAGATCGCGCTGACCGGCAGCACCACCGAAGGCCTGGCGATGATCTATGGCGGCATTCATGTGCGCCCGGACCAGGAAATCCTGGTCAGCGAACACGAGCATTACTCCACCAACTACACCCTGGAGTTCCGTCAGCAACGCCAAGGCACGAAAGTGCGCAAGCTCAAGTTGTTCGACAACAGCCGAGACATCTCGGTGGATGAGGTGCTCGCTTCGATCACCCAGGGCATCCGCCCCGAAACCCGCGTGCTGGGCATGACCTGGGTGCAATCGGGCAGCGGCGTGAAACTGCCGATCGGCGAAATCGGCAAGCTGGTCGAAGAGCAGAACCGCCAGCGCGACGAGAAAGACCAGATCCTGTATGTGGTCGACGGCGTGCACGGCTTTGGCGTCGAGGACCTTGAGTTTCCCGATATGCACTGCGACTTCTTCATCGCCGGCACCCACAAATGGATGTTCGGCCCCCGGGGTACCGGGATCATCTGCGCCCGCTCCGCCGAGGTCAGGGACGTCACGCCGATCATTCCGACCTTCAGCGAATCCACCGACTTCGCCACCATCATGACCCCCGGCGGCTATCACAGCTTCGAACACCGCTGGGCCGCAGACGAAGCATTCAAGCTGCACCTGGACCTGGGCAAGGCCGAGGTCCAGGCGCGCATCCATGAACTCAACAGCTATGCCAAAAATCGCCTGCTGGAACAGCCACGGATCGAACTGGTCACGCCAAAGAGCCCGCAATTGTCCGCCGGCTTCACCTTCTTCCGCATCAAGGACCAGGACTGCGAAAAGGTCGCCGGCCAACTGATGCAGAACCGCGTGGTCTGCGACTCGGTGGACCGCGACGTCGGCCCGGTGATCCGCATCGCCCCCGGCCTGCTCAACAACGAACACGAAATCGACCGCTTCATGGCCCTGCTGAACAAAACCGCCTGAAGGCATGACGCGAAACCCTGTGGGAGCGGGCTTGCTCGCGAATGCGGTGTGTCAGTCGACACTCATGTTGCCTGACACACCGCATTCGCGAGCAAGCCCGCTCCCACAGTGGACCTCGCACGACACCCGTTTTTTTCTTCGATCGAGATGAGTCATGAACCGAAATCTGCTGACCGCCGGACTGGCTGCCCTCCTTGCCAGCCTGCTGCCATCCATTGCCCAGGCCGCCACCGCCCCACCAGCGGGCAAGGTCTTCAAGGACTGCAAAAACTGCCCTGAAATGGTCGTGCTGCCCTCCGGAACCTTCACCATGGGCACCCCCGATGACGAAGTCGGCCGCGAGCCCGATGAAGGTCCGATGCATGAAGTCACCTTCGCCAAGCCCTTCGCCATGAGCCGCTTCCAGATCACCGCCGGTGAATGGGACAGCTATGTGAAAGAAAGCGGCGTGACCATCGCCAACGGCGATACCCGCCCAGGCCGCGAGTGCGTCGCCAGCAAGCCGCGCTACCCGCAGAGCCCGCGCCAGCCGGCGGTGTGCATGAACTTCGACGACGTGAAAAACTATGTCGCCTGGCTGTCGAAAAAAACCGGGCAGAAGTACGGCATGGTCAGCGAGGCCCAACGTGAATACGCCGCACGCGCAGGCACCAAAGGCCCCTTCCCCTTCCCGTTCGATGAAGGCAAGGGATACAGCATCGCCAAACACGCCAACACCTACGGCCCGGCCGACGGTTTCAGCTTCAGCTCGCCGGTGGGCAGCTACCCACCGAACGCCTTCGGCATGTACGACATGCACGGCAACGTCTATGAATGGGTTGAAGACTGCGAACACCCGAACTATGTCGGCGCCCCCACCGACGGCAGCGCCTGGCTGGAAGCCAACTGCGAAGCCGTGCGCATCCGCGGCAACGACTGGGGTGAAGCCCCGGTGTTCTCCCGCTCCGGCAACCGCAACAGCCAGTACCCGCAGGAGCGTGGGGACTGGATGGGCTTTCGCGTAATCCGCGAACTCTAGGCCCGACAGGGTCACCGCATAATCGTTCTTCGCGAGCAAGCCCGCTCCCACACTTGAACGCATCCCGCCTGACGAAACACGGTCGAATGTGGGAGCGGGCTTGCTCGCGAAGACGTAGCGTCAGTCGCTGAAGAAATCAACTGACAACCCACAGTCACCACCAGTCGCCCACTGTCTAAATTAACCCCTCGACCAGACGTTCTACTGGGTATCTGCCTTCCGACCCAAGGAACCGTCTTCCATGACCCAGCCCACCCGCGGCGCCATCGGCGAACTGTTCGCCCTGCTCAAACCCTTTCGACTCATCGTCGCCGCGTCCATTTTCCTGGGCATGGTCGGCGGCCTGAGCGTCACGGTGTTGCTGGCGACCATCAACAATGCCCTGCATTCAGACAGCGGCCTGACCCAGGGCGTGGTCGCGCTGTTCGCCGGCCTGTGCCTGCTGGCGCTGGCCAGTTCGATCTGCTCGGACATCGGCACCAACTACGTCGGCCAGCACATCATTGCCAAGCTGCGCAAACAGTTGGGCGAGAAGGTGCTGTCGGCGCCGATCGAACAGATCGAGCGCTATCGCAGCCATCGCCTGATCCCGGTGCTGACCCACGACGTCGACACCATCAGCGACTTCGCCTTCGCCTTCGCGCCGCTGGCGATTTCCGTCACCGTGACCCTGGGATGCATGGGTTACCTGGCGATCCTGTCGTGGCCGATGTTCCTGATCATGGTCGCCGCGATCCTGATCGGCACCGCGATCCAGGCCTATGCCCAGAGCAAGGGCGTGCAAGGTTTCATGGCCGCCCGCGAGGCTGAGGACGAGCTGCAAAAGCACTACAACGCGATTGCCGAAGGCGCCAAGGAACTGCGCATTCATCGCCCACGCCGCCAGCGCATGTTCACCGCGGGCATCAAGGGCACCGCCGAATTCATCTGCAACACCCAGGTGCGTTCGATCAACACCTTCGTCATCGCCAAGACCTTCGGCTCGATGCTGTTCTTCGTGGTCATCGGCCTGGCCCTGGCCCTGCAAACCTTCTGGCCGAGCGCCGACAAAACCGTGATGAGCGGCTTCGTCCTGGTGCTGCTGTACATGAAAGGCCCGCTGGAGCACTTGATCAGCACCCTGCCGATCGTCAGCCGCGCGCAGATCGCCTTCCGCCGTATCGCCGAACTGTCCGAACAGTTTTCCACCCCGGAACCGCACCTGCTGCTCAGCGACCAGGGTAAGGTCAAGCAGGCCGTGCACGAACTGCAACTGGCGGACGTACGCTACGCCTTCCCGGCGGTCGAGGGGGCGGCGCCGTTCCAGCTGGGCCCGGTCAACCTGTCGATCAAGCAGGGCGACATCACCTTCATCGTCGGCGAGAACGGCTGTGGCAAGACCACCCTGATCAAGTTGCTGCTGGGTCTATACACGCCGCAACAGGGGCAGATCCGGGTCAACGGCGAGGCCATCGACGCGCACAACCGCGACGACTATCGCCAGCTGTTCACCACCATCTTTGCCGACTACTACCTGTTCGACGACGTGGTCCAGGGCGACACGCAGATCCCCGAAGACGCCAACAAATACCTGCAGCGCCTGGAGATCGCGCACAAGGTCAGCGTCAAGGACGGCAACTTCACCACCACCGACCTGTCCACCGGCCAGCGCAAGCGCCTGGCGCTGGTCAATGCCTGGCTGGAAGAGCGCCCGGTACTGGTGTTCGACGAGTGGGCGGCCGACCAGGACCCGACCTTCCGGCGGATTTTCTACACCGAGCTGCTGCCGGACCTCAAGCGCCTGGGCAAGACCATCATCGTGATCTCCCACGACGACCGCTACTTCGACGTCGCCGACCAACTGGTGCGCATGGAAAGCGGCCGGGTCGTGACCGAGCTGACAACCGCCTGATCAAGTCTGGCGCCATTCAAGTGTGGGAGCGGGCTTGCTCGCGAAAGCGTCGTGTCAGGCGACATCAATGCTGACTGACACACCGCCTTCGCGAGCAAGCCCGCTCCCACAGGTTTTGCGCAGTTCCGAACCTTCAAAAAATTATTTTTCCGGTTTCCTGTCAGTGCTCCGTCTTAATAATCATTCCCATTAACAAAAACTTCACAAACACTTTTCAGGAGCACAGGCAAGTAATGCGATCTCTTCCACGCCGTACACCTCTCGCGCTGGCCGTACAGCGCCCGTCACTGCATAAAATCCTGTTGACCAGCGTTCTGCTGACCGCCACCTTGCTGGGGAGCTCGATGGCCAATGCTGCACCTGTGAAAGTCAGTATTTCGGTTCAGCCGCTGTCCAGCGCCCTGACCCAGCTGGGCATGCAGACCAACCTGCAGATCCTCTACAGCCCGGACCAGGTGGCCGGCATCAAGTCCCGTGCGGTGTCCGGCTCGCTGGAGCCTTCCGCGGCCCTGGCCGAGATGCTCAAGGGCACCGGCATTTCATTCCAGATCAACGGCAACAGCGTGACACTGGTGTCCGGCGGCTCGTCGAGCCTGCAACTGGGCGCCACCACCATTTCCGGCCAGGCCCTGGGACTGACCACTGAAGGCACCGACTCCTACACCACGGGCGCGACCACCACCGCCACCAAGCTGCCACTGACCATTCGCGAAACGCCGCAATCGGTGACCGTGGTGACTCGTCAGCAGATGGACGACCGCGGCGTGACCAGCGTCGCCGATGCGCTGCGCAACACCCCGGGTATCACCACCCAGAAATACGACAGCGACCGTACCGAGTTTTCCGCCCGAGGCTTTGCCATCACCAACTTTCAGTACGATGGCGTCAACCTTCCCTACGACGGCGTCTACGGTGAAAACCCCAACAACAGCGATGACGCTGCCAGCCTCGACCACATCGAAGTCATCAAGGGCGCGACTGGCCTGATGACTGGCGCTGGCGACCCGGCGGCCACGGTCAACCTGATCCGCAAGAAGCCCACCAAGGAATTCAAGGCGTCGGTCAGCGCCACTGCCGGTTACTGGGACAACTACCGTACCGAAGGCGACGTCTCCGGCTCGCTGAACGATACCGGCAGCGTGCGCGGCCGCTTCGTTGGCGCCCTGCAGGACAAAGATTCGTACATCGACCACTACAGCCAGAAGAAAGACCTGTACTACGGTGTTCTCGAAGCCGACCTGACCGACGACACCCTGCTGACCCTGGGCGTCGACAAGTCCAGCGCCACCCCGCGCGGCAGTTCCTGGACCGGTAACACGGTTTACTACGCCGACGGCGGCAAAACCGACTTCTCCCGCGGCTTCAACCCGGGCGCCGACTGGAGCCGTCGTGACTTCGACAGCACCACCTACTTCGCAAACCTGGAACAAGCGCTGGCCAACGACTGGAAACTCAAGGTCAGCCTCGACCAGAAAACCACCGATCACGATACCCAACTGGCCTCGGCCAGCGGTGGTTACCCGGACCGCGACACCGGCGAAGGCATGTTCTTTTACCAAGGGCACTGGGAAGGCCATCGCGTGCAGAACACCGCTGACGTGAACGTCTCCGGCCCTTTTTCCCTGGGCGGTCGCGAACATGAACTGGTGGCGGGTTTCATGACCTCCCACTCCCGTCAGACTGGCGCAACCTATGGTAACCCCACCGACTCCGATGGACTGGTGCCGGGCAACATCTTTGACTGGACAGGCCATATAGCGAAGCCGGACTTCCCGAAAAACGGCAAGTACGAACGCACCCAGAGCCAGAACGGCGCTTACCTGGCCACCCGCCTGCGCCCGACCGACGACCTGTCGTTCATCCTCGGCGGCCGTGTCAGTACCTACAAGTACAACGAGGATTACACCTACTACCCCGGCGCCGGCCTGGCCGACACCCACGCCAGCTACAAGGAACACGGCGTCGTCACGCCTTACGCCGGTGTAGTCTATGACCTGGACGATACCTACTCGGTCTGCGCCAGCTACACCAGCATCTACCAGCCACAGATCTACAAGGACGCCAGCGGCAAGACCCTGGATCCGGTTGAAGGCGACAGCTACGAAACCGGTATCAAGGCGGCCTACTTCGAAGGCAAGCTGAACGCCAGTCTGGCCTTGTTCCAGATCGAGCAAGACAACGTCGCGCAGTACGTCACCACCAACACGGACAACGGCCAGGACGTCTATGAGCCAATCGCCGGTGCCAAAACCAAGGGTGTGGAACTGGAACTCGCCGGTGAGCTGGCTGAAGGCTGGAACCTGTCTGCCGGTTACACCTACGCCCGTACCCGCGACCAGGACCATCAACGCATCTACGGTTTCCCACTGGCCACCAGCAAACCGGAACACGTCGCGCGCACCTTCACCACCTACCGCCTGCCCGGCGCACTGGACCAGGTCACCGTCGGTGGCGGCGTGAGCTGGCAGAGCGCATTTTACGGCCAGAGCTTCAGCCCTACCGATGGCAGCACCTCGCTCAAGCAAGGCGGCTACACCCTCGTGGACCTGATGACCCGTTATCAGTACGACGACCACCTGAGCTTCACCGTCAATGCCTACAACGTCTTCGACAAACGCTACCTGACCGGCCTTGGCAACTTCGGCACCACCTTCTACGGCGAACCGCGCAACATGCAGGTCACCGCGAAGTACGACTTCTGAGTCTGAGCTGAAAGAAAAATGCCCGCATTGAGAGATGCGGGCATTTTTTATGGGCGTTACTTCAAAAGCAAAATCAAAAGATCTTCTGCTTATGTCACCTCAAAGCCGCGAGCGCACCCACCCCGCTACCTCCGCATGAATCCCTTCCACCTCCCCCAATAACCCCGCCATGCGCAGAAAGTCATGAGTCATACCCGTCTGCTCCAACAACGTCACCTCATTCCCCGCCGCCCGCAAACGCTCGGCATACTCAAGCCCTTCGTCATGCAACGGGTCATAACCGGCCAGGTACACCAGTGCCGGGGCCAAACCCGACAAATCCTCGGCCAGCAGCGGCGAGCAGCGCCAGTCGGCCAGGTCCTGGGGGGTGCGGGCGTAGTGGGTGTAGAACCAGTCCAGGGTCGGGGTTTCCAGCAGGTAGCCCTCGGCAAAATCCCGGTGTGAGGCGCGGTGGGTGGTGGCGTCGGTGACGGGGTATGCCAGCAGTTGCGCCTTGGGTTTCAGCGCGAGTTCCTGTGGGTCGCGAACAGAGATGATCGACAGCACTGTGGCCAGTGTTGCACCGACGCTGTCGCCGGCCAGGGCCACCCGTGTGGCGTCCAGGCGGCGGGTTGCGCCTTCGCGTAGCAGCCAGTTGCCGGCGTCGCAGGCGTCCTGTACCGGAGTCGGGAAGCGCCATTCTGGGGCCAGGCGATAATCCACGGTCAGCACGGCGAAACCACCCTGCGCTGCCAGGCGACGGCACAGTGCGTCGTGGGAGTCGAGGCTGCCGACCACGTAGCCGCCGCCGTGGAAATAGAGCATCACTGGTTGCAGGGCTTCGACGACTTGGCCGTTGCGATACAGGCGTGCGGCGAGGCTGTGGCCGTCGCGGGCGGGGATGGTGAAGTTTTCGCAGGCGATATTGGCCAGCGGTGTATCGAGGAAGCTTGAGGAGGCTTCGAAGTCGATCCGTGCCTGTTGCGGGGTCTGTTCGTGCATGGGGCGACTTTTGCCGGTCAGGCGGCCGAACTCGGCGAGTTCGAGGAAAGCTTCAAGTTCTGGCAGTACGGCCATGGGAGGGATCCTTTACGCAAGAAAGTAGAAAATCTTGTAGTCAACGCGGTCCCCTGTAGGAGCTGGCTTGCCAGCGATGGATTCGAATACGCCGCGTGTATCCAGAAAGCACGCGTTATCGTTGGCGACCATCGCTGGCAAGCCAGCTCCTACAGGGGGTGTGTTTATCCAACAAGCACGCGTTATCGTTGGCGACCATCGCTGGCAAGCCAGCTCCTACAGGGGGGCGGTGTTGTCAGGCGGTGGTTGGGGTGCGCTCCAGTAGGTGTTCGAGGTCGTCGAGCAATTCGTCGCTGCGTAGCAGCTCGTAGTGGTCGCCGGCCAACAAGCGATCAATGCCGTGATTGCCGACCTGGGCTTCGAACACCTGGCGTTCGTCCTCGCGTCCGGCTACCCACCAGCGATGGGCCGAGACCTGAATTTTCGGTAGTTGTCGCTGCGACAGCGCAAGCTGTTTGAGCGACGAACCGGTAGCGAAGATCTGCGTCAGTTCACTGGCACCCAACGCCGCGTGGCCATTGGCGCCGTGCATGGCTGCTTCGATCACTGCGGTGGCGCCTTCGCGTTCGTTCAGGCCTGTGGTTTTCGAGGCAATCAAGGCCTGTGCTTCTACAGACGGTTGACCGAGGACAAACTTAAGGAAGTCCGCCAGGTCTTCGCGCCAGTCCCCCGCTTCCGCCGTACCCGCTACATAACTGTCGACCAGCCCGGCGAAGGCCACCGTCTGCCCCTGGCGTTCCAGTTCATGGGCGACCAGTTGCGTCAATGCGCCACCCAGAGACCAGCCGAGCAAGTAGTACGGCCCTTGCGGCTGTTGTGTGCGGATTCGCTGGGCATAGGCCTGGGCCATGGCCAGCAGCGACTCGTCCTGCCACTGCGGGTCGAGCAGCATGCGGCATTGCAGGCCGTACACCGTGCGCCGGCCTTCGAGTCGACGGGCCAGCGGCTCGTAGTCGAATACCGTGCCGAAACCGGCGTGCAGGCAGAACAGCGCCGGCAAGTTAGTGACCCGGCCATTCAGCGCCAACAGTGGGTCCGGCGCTTGTGCTGGTTCCGCCACCTGATAGCCGCTGAGTTCGGCGATGCAGGGTTTCTGCATCAGGTCGCGCAGTTTCAATTCGAAGCCCAGTTGCGGCTGGCTGCGCACCCGCGAGATGACCTTGAGCACCTGCAATGAGTCGCCGCCGAGTTCAAAGAAGTTGTCATCGATGCCCACTTGCGGCACCCCCAGCACCTCTTGCCAGATCGTCGCCAGTGCGCTTTCCAGCGCGTTGCGCGGCGCGCGGTAGCCGCCCAGCGCCCACTCCGGCACAGGCAGTGCGCGACGGTCGAGCTTGCCGTTGGCCGACAGCGGGAAGCGCTCCAGCACCAGGATCCGTGCCGGCACCATGTAGTCAGGCATCTGCGCTTGCAGATCGGCCTTCAAGCGTCGATCCAGTCCGGTGGCAGCAGCGGCCACCACGTAACCGACCAACTGTTTGCCGGTCGGCGTGTCGTGCACCACCACGGCGGCATCCTGCACAGCGGCGCAGTCACGCAGGCGGGCTTCGATCTCGCCCAGCTCGATACGGAAACCACGGATCTTCACTTGCTGGTCGAGCCGGCCGAGGTAGTCGATCAAGCCGCATTCGCGCTGGCGCACCAGGTCGCCGGTGCGGTACATGCGGCCACCGGCCTCGAACGGATCGGGAATGAAACGCTCGGCGCTCATGCCCGGCCGCTGGTGATAACCCCGCGCCAGGCATTCGCCGCCCAGGTACAACTCACCGCTGACACCCACCGGCAACGGATTGAGGTCGGCGTCGAGGATGTACAGGCCACGGCCCGCCACGCCACGGCCAATCGGCGCATAGGCCGCCTCGCAGGTTTCGCTGGCTTCGGCACGCCACAGCAGTGGTGTAACCACGGTTTCGGTCGGGCCGTAGCCGTTGACCAGGCGCTGCGGGCGCAAGGTGCGCTTGACCTGTTCGAAGCTGGCATCCGGCACCGCATCACCGCCAAAGCAGTACACCTCGACCGCCGGCGGATTGCCCAGGCGCTCGGCTACTTCGGCCATCTGTTGCAGGTACGCCGGCGGGAAGCAGGCGACGCTGACGCTGTGGCGATGCAGCACCTCCAGGGTGTATTCCGGGGTCCACAGGTTGTCTTCGCGAATCACCAGGCTGCCGCCGGCCAACAGCACACTCAGCCAGCGTTCCTGGGCACCGTCGAAGGCGAACGACATGAAGTGCAGTTCACGGCTGCGCGGCGCCAGTTCGTAGAGGTCGATGATGCCGCGGCAATGTCGGGCAATCGGTCCACGTTCCACCGCGACGCCCTTGGGCTGGCCGGTGGAGCCGGAGGTGTAGATCAGGTACGCCAGGTGTCCCGGCAGTGGTTCGACAACCGGGCACTGGGGGCTGCCCGCAACGCTCAGTTGATCGAGCAACAGGCGTGGCGGGCTGTCAGCCAGGGCCAGGCGATCACCCAGGTCGCTGTCGCACAGCAACAGGCTGGCGGCCGAATCGCTGAGCATGTAGGCCAGGCGCTCAACCGGGTAAGACAGGTCCAGTGGCAGATACGCCGCACCGGCCTTGAGCACGGCCAGGAACGCGACGATCGTGCGTTCCGAGCGGGGCAAGGCCACCGCGACCATGCTTTCCGGGCCAACGCCACGACCGATCAATTGCTGCGCCAGCGCATTGGCTTGGGTTTCAAGATTGGCGTAGCTGACATTGCGATCCTCACAGAATAAGGCGATTTTCTGCGGTTGAGTAAGCACATGCTGATTAAAACTGTGCAGCAGATCGGCGTTATCGCTGGAGGTTTGCGGCAAACTCAGGCGCGCTTGCGGCAGGCCGATGTTGCCCAGCAGGCAGTCCGCATCCTCTGGCAGAGCGCGCAGCAAACCTTCCATCTGCGCACGAATCCGCTCCACCTCCTGTTCACTGAAGCGATCGCGCAGGTACAGGTATTCGACTTCCAGACCTTCATCGTTGGCACTGACCATCAGGTCCATCGGGAAGTTAGTGACGCCGCCGCTGCCGACTTCGGCAAAGCGCAGCTCGCCTTCCTCGCCACCACGCAAGGCACGGTCCACCGGATGGTTTTCGAACACGATGATGCTGTCGAACAGACCCTGGCCACCCTGCCCGGCCCAGCGCTGGACGTCGGACAAGGGCGTGTGTTCGTAGTCGCGCACGGCCAGGTTGTAATCCTGCAGGTCACGCAGCCACTCGCCCAGCGGCTGTTGCGGGTCGAGGGTCTGGATCACCGGCAAGGTATTGATGAACAGGCCGAGCATGTCCTGGGCACCGGCCAGCCCCGTCGGCCGCCCCGCCACCGTGGCGCCGAACGCCACGCTGCGTTGGCCGCTGTGGCGTTGCAGCAACAACAGCCACGCGCCTTGCACCAAAGTGTTGAGGGTGACGCGCTGACGCTTGGCGAAGCTGTGCAGCTTGCGTGTCGCCTGGGCATCGAGGTCGCTGTACATCACGCCGTGGCCGGAGCCTGTGGCACCCGATGCCGTGGCCAGGATGGTCGGCGCCTCGAGCGACGCCAGGCGTTCACGCCAGAAGCCTTCGGCCTGTGCCTCGTCCTGGCGTTGCAGCCAGGCGATGTAGTCGGCGTAACGTCCGGTCAGCGCCGGCAGGCTGGTGTGGTGGTACAGGCGCAGCATTTCGCCCAGCAGGCGCGAAGCGCTCCAGCCGTCCAGCAGCAGGTGATGGTAGATCCAGATCATTTGGTAGCGATCTTCACCCAGGCGCACCAGCACAAAGCGCATCAGCGGCGGGCAACTCAAATCGAAACCCTTGGCCTGCTCGGCGGCCGCCAGTTCACTCAGCGCCTGCTCGGTGCCGCTACGTTCGCGCCAGTCGAGTTCTTCGATGGGCAACTCGACGCTGGCAAACACCGCCTGCAGCGGATCGGCCAAGCCATCGCGCCAGCGGAAAGCGGCGCGCAATACTTCATGGCGCTCGATCAAGGCTTGCCAGGCTGCGCGGAATCGCGGCACCTGCAAGCCGTCAACCGCCACGCTCAACTGGTTGACGTAGGGGTTGAGCTGCGGCGATTCGAGGCAATGGAACAGCATGCCCTGTTGCATCGGCGACAGCGGATACAGGTCTTGCAAGCCTTCACGGGCGGCGAGATCGATGTGCGGCACCAAGGCAAACGCCTCGACTGCCGGCGCTTCGACCAACGCCGCTTCATCACGGCTCGCCACTGCGGCCAGTGCACGAATGGTCTGCTGCTCGAACAACTGCTTGGGACTGAACACCAGTCCACGCTGCCCGGCACGGCTCACCGCCTGCAGCGAGATGATCGAGTCACCGCCCAGTTCAAAGAAGTTTTCGGTGACGCCCACCGAGTCCAGGCCCAGCAGTTCCTGCCAGATCTCCACCAGCAGTGCTTCCGCCGGCGACGCGGCGGCCACCTGGTCGAGGCTCTGACGTGATGCCTCCGGTGCCGGCAGGCCCTGACGATCGAGCTTGCCGTTCGGCGTCAGCGGCAATGCCGCCAGGCACATCAAGTGCGCCGGCAACATGTGCGCCGGCAGACGGCTGCGCAGGTGTGCGGTCAGTGCTTCATGCAGGTCCTGCTCGTTGGCCAGCGGATCGCGCGGCACCACGTAGCCGACCAGTTGACGGCTCACCGGACCTTCGCGGTCGATGACGAAGGCTTCACGCACGCCTTCGTGCTCCATCAGGCAGGCTTCGATTTCGCCCAGCTCGATACGGAAGCCGCGAATCTTCACTTGCTGGTCGATACGGCCGAGGTATTCGACCACGCCATCGGCACGGAACCGCGCCAGGTCGCCACTGCGGTACAGGCGCGCCCCTGGCACGAACGGGTCCGGTACGAAACGCTCGGCGGTGAGGTCAGGACGTTGGTGATAACCCCGGGCAACGCCCTCGCCGCCCAGGTACAACTCGCCCGCCACGCCGACCGGTAACGGCTGCAAGCCGCCGTCGAGAATGTAGGCGCTGCGGTTGCCCACCGGCCGGCCGATCGGCATGAACGCCGAGTCGAACTCGGTATCCGGATAGGCCAGCCAGATCAGCGGCGTGATCACCGTTTCGGTCGGGCCATAGCCATTGATCAGACGCTTGGGTTGCAGGACTTGCTGCACCTCGTCGAACGCATGCTTGGCCATCCCCTCACCGCACGGGGTGTAGGAACGGATCGGCAGATCGCGCCCGGCTTCGCCCATGTAATCGGCGATCTGCGCCAGGTAACTCGGGGTGAAGCAGGCGATGGTGATGCCGTGTTTTTCGATCTCGGCGCAGGTGCGCTCCACGCTCCACAACTCGTCGTCGCGGGGCATCACCGCCGAACCGAACACCAGTGGCGTCAGCCAGCGCTCGTGAGCGCCGTCGAAACTGATCGAAGCGAATTGCAGTTCGCGGTCGTCCGGGGTCATGCCATACAACTCGCCGATCGACAGGCAATGCATGGCCAAAGGACCGTGGGCCACGCTGACGCCTTTCGGCCGGCCGGTGGAGCCCGAGGTGTAGATCAGGTAGGCGAGGTTTTCGCCGCAGGTCAGGTTGACCGGGTTGCTGTCCGCCATGAATTCCAGCGGCTCGCGGTCGATTTCCAGCACCGCCAGGCCTTCGGGCAATGGCAGTTTTTCCCGCAGCCAGGATTGGCTGATCAGCAGGGAAATGCCGCTGTCGTCCATCAGGTAGCGCAGGCGCTCCGCCGGGTAGGCCGGGTCCAGCGGCACGTAGGCGCCGCCGGCCTTGAGGATCGCCAGCAGGCCGATGATCATCTCTGGCGAACGTTGCATGGCCAGGCCGACCCGCACTTCCGGGCCGATGCCGCGCCCGCGCAGATGGTGGGCCAGGCGGTTGGCGCGGCGATTGAGCTGGTCGAAGCTCAGCTCCAGTTCGTTGAAGATCAACGCCGTGGCGTCAGGCCGGATAACGGCCTGGGCCTCGATCAGTTGATGCACGCACAGTGGGTTTTCCTGCATGGTGAACGGTGGGTTCCATTCCAGCAATTGCTGGGTGCGCTCCGGCAAAGTCAGCAGGTCCAGCTCGCTCAAGGCGGCCTGAGGCGCAGCGACCATCGCTTCCAACAGCGCGGCCAGATGTTCGCTCATGCGCGCAATGGCAGTGCTGCTGAAATGACTGCACTGGTAGCTCCAATTCAGGCTGAGCTGGCTCTCAGCGGTGGCCGCCAGGGTCAGCGGGAAGTTGGTGCGCTCATGGTTCTGCGGAATCGAGAAGCTCAACCCGGCCGGTGCGCCTTGTTGCAAGGCTTCGGCCACCGGGAAGTTTTCGAACACCAGCAGGCTGTCGAACAGCGGCTCGCCGGCACGCCCGGCCCAACGCTGAATGTCGCCCAGCGCTGTGAATTCATGCTCGCGCAGTTCCAGGTTTTGCGCCTGCAAGCGCGTCAGCCATTGCCCGACGCTTTCGAGGGCATCCGGGCTGCTGATCACCGGCAAAGTGTTGATGAACAGGCCGAGCTGGCTTTCGGCCCCAGGCAAATCCACCGGGCGACCGGCCACGGTGGCGCCGAACGCCACGCTGCGTTGGCCGCTGTAGCGTTGCAACAGCAGTGCCCAGGCGCCTTGCACCAGGGTGTTGAGGGTCACTTTTTGCTGGCGGGCGAAGTCGCTGAAGCGCTTGCTGGTGGCGACGTCGAAGGTCTGGCGGTGGTCGGCAAAGCCTGCGTCCGCCTTGCTGGCGACATTGGCCAGGCTCTGGGCCAACAACGTCGGGTTGTCGAGGGATGCCAGTTGCTCGCGCCAGAACAGTTCGTCAGCTTGCGCATCCTGACGTTGCAGCCAACCGATGTAGTCGGCGAAACGCCCGGTCGGCGCCTGAACCTCCTGCCCCGCATAACGCTGCAGGACTTCGCTCAGCAGCAGCGAGTTACTCCAGCCGTCGAGCAACAGGTGATGGTGGGTGTAGATCAGTTGCTGACGCTCGTCGTCCAGGCGCACCAGGGTCAGGCGCATCAGTGGCGCCCGGGTCGAATCCAGTTGCAGGCGTTCGCTGGCGATCAGTTGCGCCAGCGCCTCGGCCTGATCATCGCGGCCGCGCCAGTCGAGGCAGGTCAGCGGCAAATGCAGATGACGATGCACCAGTTGCACCGGCGCCTCGAAACCTTCGGGGAAGTGGAAGCTGCTGCGCAGGATCGCGTGGCTGTCGAGCACCGCTTGCCAGGCGCGGCCCAGGCGTTCGGCATCGAGACCGCGAGCCTCGACGCTGAGCGGGTTCACGTAGGCGCCGGAATCCGACTCGTACAGGCTGTGGAACAACAAACCGGCCTGCATCGGCGACAGCGGATACATATCTTCGATCTGCGCCGGTGGCACTGGCAGGCCATCGAGTTGCGCCTGGGTCAGGCGGGCCAGCGGGAAGTCCGCCGGGGTCACGCCGCCCGCGCCCTCGCTCAGGCAATGCTCGATCAGCGCCAGCAGTTCAGCGCGGAAATCGTTCGCCAGGGCCTCGATTTCGCGCCGGTCGAAGCATTCGCGGCTGAAGGTCCAGTCGAGTTTCAGTTCACCGCCGTACACCTGACCGTCCACCGACAGCCAGTTCGGCAAGGGTGCGTCCGCCGATTGCGCAGCTCCGCTGGACTCACTTGAAGGCGTGAACAGCGCGTCCTCGGCAAAGCTCTGGTCGAACTGGCCGAGGTAGTTGAAGGTCACCCGTGCTTGCGGCAATGCGGCCAAGGTCGCTTGCGCCGAAGCATCGCCCATGTAGCGCAGCAAGCCATAGCCCAGGCCTTTGCCGGGGATGTCCCGCAGTTGCTGCTTGATCGCCTTGATCGAGCCGCCGAGGTCGGCCGTCGGCGTCAGGCGCACCGGGAACAGGCTGGAGAACCAGCCGACGGTGCGGGTCAGGTCGATGTCGTCGAACAGCTCTTCGCGGCCATGGCCTTCGAGCTGGATCAACGCTGATTCGTGACCGGTCCAGCGGCTGAGGGTGCGAGTCAGCGCGGTGAGCAGCAGGTCGTTGACCTGGGTGCGGTAGATCGCCGGAGCCTGTTGCAACAGCTGACGGGTTTGTTCGCGGTCCAGACCGATGCTCACGCCCTGGCGCAGATGCCCGGCCTGGCTTGCTTGCGCGTTGGCCGCTGGCAGCGAATCGCTGGCGCCAGTCAGTTGAGCCTGCCACCAGTTCAGTTCGTCGGTGGCGGTTTCGCAGCGTGCGTAGGTACCGAGTTTTTCTGCCCAAGCCTGGAAGGCGCTGGTCTTCGGCGGCAGTTCCTCACCTTGATACGCGGCCTGCAAATCTTCCAGCAACACCCGCCACGAAACACCGTCCACCGCCAAGTGGTGGATGACCAACAACAAGCGTTGCGAGCCGTCAGCCTGGGCGATCAGCGCCACGCGCAGCAGCGGCCCGTCTTGCAGGCTGAGGCTGCGCTGGGCTTCGTCGCACACCGATTCGAGCGACGCATCGCTGGCGACGCGGGCGGTCCAGAGCATGTCGATGACATCGGCACTGTCGGCACCGACATAGCGCGCCGACCATTGGCCGTCGACCAAGCTGAAACGCAAACGCAGGGCATCGTGCTGCTTGAGCAGCCGTTGCAGGGCAGCTTGCAGACGCGGCAGTTCGAGGGTTTCGCGCGGCGTCAGCAACACCGCCTGGTTCCAGTGGGCACGTTGCGGGATCGGTTCTTCGAAGAACCAGCGCTGGATCGGCGTGAGGGTTTGCACGCCGTCTACCGGACCTTGTTGCGCCACCGGGGCGGCCTGCTCTTTCACCACTGCGGCCAGGGCTTGCAGGGTCTGCTGCTGGAACAGGTCGCGCGGTTGCAGGCTCAGGCCGGCACGTCGGGCGCGGCTGACCACCTGGATCGAAATGATCGAGTCACCGCCCAGTTCGAAGAAATTGTCCTGGCGCCCGACCGGCTCCACACCCAGCACGTCCTGCCAGATCTGCGCCAGCACGCGCTCGTGTTCACTGCGTGGCGCTTCGAATGCACGCTGGCTGACCTGCGCGGTCGGTGCCGGCAGGCGCTTGCGCTCGAGTTTGCCGTTGGGGCTCAGTGGCATCTGTTCGATCAGCACGGTCTGCGCCGGCACCATGTAGTCCGGCAGGCTGCCGAGCAGATGGCTTTTCAGGGTTTCCCGCCAGGAGCCCTGCTGCGCCGCATCGGCGTCTAGCAACGCACGATCCTGCGGCACGATGTAGGCCACCAGTTGCTTGCCGCTCGGGCCGTCCAGGGCCAGCACCACGGCTTCCTGCACGTCGGCGTGTTCTTGCAGGCGCGCTTCGATCTCCCCCAGTTCGATGCGCAGGCCGCGAATCTTCACCTGGTGGTCGATCCGCCCGCAGTAGTCGATGGCGCCATCGGCGCGGTAGCGCGCCAGGTCACCGGTGCGGTACAGGCGCTCGCCGCTGCCGAACGGGTCGACCACGAAACGCTCGGCGGTCAGCGCACCACGGCGGTGATAACCCCGGGCCAGGCCGACGCCACCGAGGTACAACTCACCCACCGCGCCCAGCGGCAAGGGTTGTAGTTCACTGTCGAGGATAAAGGTGCGCAGGTTGGCGATCGGTCGGCCGATCGGCACGCTATCGCGGCCCTCTTCCACACAGGTCCAGTGGGTCACGTCGATGGCCGCTTCGGTCGGGCCATACAGGTTGTACAGGTTGGCCTGCGGCAGGCTGCGCAGGGTCTGGCGTTGCAGCTCCATCGGCAGCGCTTCGCCGCTGCAGATGATGCGGGTCAGGGAGGTGCAGGCCAAGGCTTCGTCGGCAGCAATGAACGCCGAGAGCATCGACGGCACGAAGTGCAGCGTGGTGATCGCCTGCTCGACGATCAGCGCGGCGAGGCGTTGCGGATCGCGATGCTCACCCGGGGCGGCGATCACCAGGATGGCGCCTTTCATCAGCGGCCAGAAAAACTCCCACACCGACACGTCGAAACTGAACGGGGTTTTCTGCAGCACGCGGTCCGTGGGCCGCAAGTCATAGGCGGCCTGCATCCACTCGATACGGTTATGCAGCGCCACGTGGCGGTTGCCGGCGCCCTTGGGTTTGCCGGTGGAACCGGAGGTGTAGATCATGTAGGCGAGGTTTTCCGCCACCGCCAGGTTCGGCAGATCGCTGCCTGGCAAGTCGCTCAACCAGTCGGCATCGGCGTGCAGGCACAGGGTGCGCACGGTGTCCGGGGTCGGCAGTTGCGCCAGCAGGGGTTCCTGGGTCAGCAGCAGTGTTATGCCGCTGTCTTCGATCATGTAGCTCAAGCGATCGAGCGGGTATTCCGGATCCAGTGGCACGTAGGCACCGCCGGCCTTGAGGATCGCCAGCAGGCCGACGACCATTTCCAGCGAACGGTCGCAGGCGATGCCGACGATCACTTCCGGGTCGACACCCTGGGCGCGCAAGTGGTGGGCCAGGCGGTTGGCGCGCAGGTTCAACTCGGCATAGCTCAGGGACTGGCCCTGGAACACCAGCGCCGTCGCCTGAGGATTTTCCAGCACCCGTGCTTCGAAATGCCGTTGTACACAGACTTCGCCCGGATAGACCTGAGCGGTGTCGTTGAGGTCGTCGAGCATGCGCAGGCGCTCGTCGGCCTCCAGCAACGGCAATTCAGCCAGCGGCGTTTGCGGGTTGGCCAGCACCCCGGCCAGCAGGTTGCGCCAATGCCGGGCCAGGTGCTCGATGCGCTCGGCATCGAACAGGTCGGTGGCGTAGGTCAGGCTGGCGAACAGTTGGTCGCCCTGTTCCTGGGTGTCCAGTTGCAGATCGAATTGCGTGGTGTGCGCCGTGGCGTTCAACGCCTCCACACGCAGGCCGGCCAGCAAGCCGCTGACGGCGGCGGGCTTGGCCTGCTGGTGGTTGAACATCACCTGGAACAGCGGGCTGTGGCTCAGGCTGCGCTCGCCTTGCAGCGCCTGCACCAGGCGCTCGAACGGCAGGTCCTGGTAATCCTGTGCATCCAGGGCAAAGGCGCGGGTCTGGTCGAGCAACTGGGTGAACGGCAGGCGCCCGTCGAGTTCGGCGCGCATCACCTGGGTGTTGACGAAGAAGCCGATCAGGCCACGGGTCTCGGCGCGATTGCGGTTGCCGATCGGCACGCCGATGCGCAGGTCGGCCTGACCGCTGTAGCGATAGAGCAAGGCCTGGAAACTGGCCAGCAGCAGCATGAAAGGCGTGACGCCGCGCTGTTTGGCCAGGGCCATCAGGCCGGATGAGAGCGTGGCGTCCAGGGCGAAATCCAGACGCGCACCGCGCTGGCTCGGTTGCGCAGGACGCGGGCGATCGGTCGGCAATTCCAGCAGAGGCTGTTCGCTGCCGAGCTTGCCACGCCACCAATCGAGTTGGCGTTCAAGCTCGCCGGCTTCCATCCAGCGTCGCTGCCACGCAGCGTAGTCCGAATACTCGATCGGCAGCGCTTGCAGCTGTGCGCTGCGGCCCTGGCAATGGGCGGCATACAACTGGGAAAACTCTTCCACCAACACGCCCATCGACCAGCCATCGGTGACAATGTGATGCAGGGTCAGCACCAGCACGTGGTCATTAAAATCCAGCTGCAACAGGCTGACGCGCAACAGCGGGCCGTGTTGCAGATCGAACGGTCGGGCGATTTCCTGCTCGACTTTTTGCATCGCCAATTCGAGGCGCTGCGCCTCAGGCCCGCCGCTCAGGTCGTGCTGCTCGATGGGGAGCGTGGTGAACGTGGCCAAGGTCTGCAGCACTTGGCCGTCGTCCTCGACAAATCGGCTGCGCAGGCTCTGATGCCGCTCCAGCAAAACATCGAAACTCTGCTGCAACGCCGCGACATTCAGCGGGCCTTGGAGACGCAGGGCCGCGGGAATGTTGTAGGCACTGCTCTGTGGGTCGAGCTGCCAGAGGAACCACTGGCGCTGCTGCGCATAGGACAGTTCGAAGGTCGCTTGTGGCCCGGCGGCAGGCGGGATCGGCAGTTGGCCGAAGCTCACGCCCTGCTCCTGCATTTTGCTCAGAAACTCGCGGCGCTTGTCGGCAGGCAGGCCAGCGAAGCGGGTGGCGATACGCGAGGCGGTGCTGTGCTCCATCAGTTGATCTCCATCTCGTCCAGCAGCGACTCAAGCGCATCCAGACGGGCATCGTTGTCAGTCGGGGCTTGTTGCCCGGCCATGGCGGCATAAGCCTGAAGGTCGTTGCTTTCGAACAGCGCGCGCAGCGGCAGCTCGATGCCCAGTTCCAGTTCCACACGGGCACTGGCCTGGGCGGCGAGCAGCGAATGCCCGCCCAATTCAAAGAAGTTGTCGCGCCGGCCGATCTGCGCCACGCCCAGCACCTCGGCCCAGATCGCCGCCAGTTGCTGTTCGAGCTCGCCCTCTGGGGCTTCGAACGGTCGTTGCCAGTCCTCGGCATCCGGCAGCGGCAAGGCCTTGCGATCGAGCTTGCCGTTGCTGGTCAGCGGCAAGGCATCGAGCAATAGCCAGTGGCTGGGCACCATGTAGTCCGGCAGGTCGACCTTGAGCGCGGCGCGCAGGTTGTCGCGCCAGCTGATCGGATCGTGCGGGGTTTGCTCGGCGACGACGTAGGCGCACAGCTGTAGCCCGCTGTCGCCGGCATGCACGCTCAGCACCGCCTGGCGCACGCCCGGTTGCGCCAGCAGGGCGGCTTCGATCTCGCCCAGTTCGATGCGGAACCCGCGGATCTTCACCTGTTGGTCGATGCGCCCCAGGTAGTCGATGCTGCCGTCGGCGCGCTGGCGCGCCAGGTCGCCGCTGCGATACAGGCGTTGCGCGGCATCGAACGGGCTGGGCACAAAACGCTCGGCGGTCAGGCCGAAACGCCCGTGGTAACCCCGTGCGAGGCCGGCGCCGGCGATGTACAACTCCCCCGCCACGCCCACCGGCACCGGTTGCAACTGGCTGTCGAGCAGGTACCAGCGCAGGTCGCGGATCGGCAGGCCGATCGGGCTCTGGGCCTTGCCGTCGAGGTCGGCCAGGCGGATCGCGCGGTAGGTCACGTGCACCGTGGTTTCGGTGATGCCGTACATGTTGACCAGGGTCGGTTGCTGGTCGCCAAAGCGTTCGAACCAGGGACGCAGGCTGGCCACTTCCAGGGCTTCGCCACCGAAAATCACCTGGCGCAACGCCAGTTGGCGCGGGCTGGCGCAGGCGATCGGCAGCAACTGGCGGAAGGCCGTCGGGGTCTGGTTCAACACCGTCACCCCTTCATCGCAAAGCAGGCGGTGGAACTCCTGGGGCTCGCGGCTGATGTAATACGGCACGATCACCAGGCGCCCGCCGGTGCACAGCGAGCCAAACAGCTCCCACACCGAGAAATCGAAGGCATAGGAGTGGAACAGGGTCCAGACATCGTCTGCGCCGAAGTTGAACTCGGCCGCGGTGGCCGTGAGCAGGCGCCCGACGTTGCCATGGCTGAGCAAGGCGCCCTTTGGCCGGCCGGTGGAGCCGGAGGTGTAGATCACGTAGGCGAGGTTGTCCGGGGTCGCCAACGGCGCCAGGTTGTCGTCGCTGTAGGCGTCCAGTTGCAACGCCGCCAGGTCCAGGACCTGCACGCCGTCGCGGGCCGGCAAGCCATCGATCAGGTGAGCCTGGGTCAACAGCAACGCGATGCCACTGTCATCGATCATGTAGCTCAGGCGCTCGGCCGGGTATTGCGGATCGAGCGGCACGTAGGCGCCACCGGCCTTGAGAATCGCCAGCAAACCGACCACCAGCGGCACCGCCCGCTCGGTGGCGATACCCACCCGCACTTCGGGGCCGACACCCTGCTCACGCAGTTTGCGCGCCAGGCGGTTGGCCTGGGCATTGAGCGCCGCGTAGCTCAGCTGCTCGCCTTCACAGGACAGTGCGATGGCGTCCGGGCGTTGCGCGGCCTGGGCTTCGAACAGCTGATGCAGAGTTGGCGATGGCGCTTGCGCCTCGAACGCCGGGTTCCAGTGCTGGATCAACGCCTGCTGTTGCGGCGCTTGCAGCAACGGCAGTTCAGCGACGCGCTGCTGCGGATCGGCAACCACCGCGCGCAACAGGTTCAGCCACTGCTCGGCGAAGCGCTGCGTCGAGGCCTCGTCGTACAGGTCGGTGGCGTAGCTGAGGCTGGCGGCCAGCGTGTCGCCCTGCTCCTGGGTATCGAGCACCAGGTCGAACTGCGCGGTGTGTTGCTGCCAGTGCAAACGCTCCACCTGCAGGCCGGCGACCTCGCGCTCGACGCTCGCGCCCATTTGCTGCTGGTGGTTGTAGAGCACCTGGAACAAGGGGCTGTGATTGAGGCTGCGATCCGGTTGCAGGGCATCCACCAGTTGCTCGAACGGCAGGTCCTGATGCGCCTGGGCGTCCAGCGCGACCTGCTTGACCTGTTGCAGCAACGCACTGAACGGTTGCTGTCCATCGATCTCGGCACGCAGCACCTGGGTATTGATGAAGAAGCCGATCAGGCCTTCGGTTTCCAGGCGAGAACGGCCGGCGCTCGGTACGCCGACGCTAATGCCCGACTGCCCGCTCTGGCGGTGCAGCAAGGTCTGGAAACTGGCCAGCAACAGCATGAACAGCGTCACTTGCTGTTGCTGCGCACGCTCGCGTAAACCGGCTAGCAATTCACGATCAACGTTCAGTGTCAGGCTGGCGCCGCGTTCGCTGCGGCGAGCCGGACGGGTCAGTTCACTCGGCAATTCCAGCGGCGCCTGGCTGCCCGCCAGTTGTTCGCGCCACCACGCCAGTTGCCGCGCGCCCTCGCCGGCTTCCAGCCAGTCGCGCTGCCAACGAGCGTAGTCGCTGTAGTTCACCGGCAGGCTCGCGAGGTTGGCTGCACTGCCTTCGACAGCCGCCTGATACAACGCGCTGAACTCATCGACCATGACCTGCATCGACCAGCCATCGGCGGCGATGTGGTGCACGGTGAGCACCAGCACATGCTCCTCGCCGCCGACCTGCAGCAGCAATGCGCGCCACAACGGACCGTTGCGCAGATCGAACGGCCGGGCGATTTCTTCGGCAACGGCGGCGTCGACCGACGACTCATCGAGCTGCCGTTCGCTGAAGTGCAACGCCAGTTCCGTGTGCAGCAATGGACGCGCCTGCTGACCGTCCTGTTCGAAGGTGGTGCGCAAGGTCTGGTGCCGGGCCTGCAATTGCAGGAAGGCTTCGCGCAGGGCCTGGCGATTCAGTGGTCCCTTGAGGCGCAGCGCGGCGGGAATGTTGTAGGCGCTGCTCTGTGGGTCCAGTTGCCAGAGAATCCACTGGCGCTGTTGGGCGTAGGACAGAATCGGCGCCTGATCATCGGCTGCACGTTGCAAGGTCGGCTGAGCGCTGGTTTCGGCAAGCATTGCACGCTCGGCAAATTCCGCCAGATTCGTGGCGGAGAACAGGCTGCTCACCGACAGTTCAATGCTAAGTTGCTGACGTACCCGCGAGATCACTTGCAGCACAAGCAACGAATGGCCGCCCAACTCGAAGAAGTTGTCGTCGCGACCTATCTGTTCGACCTGCAACACGTCCTGCCAGACCTGCGCCAGTTGCGTTTCCAGGCCTTCGGCCGGGGCAATGAAGGCACGTTGTGCAGCGCCAGCTTCAGCACGCGGCAAGGCCTTGCGGTCGAGTTTGCCGTTGTTGTTGAGCGGCAATTTCGCCAGCAGGATCAGATGGCTGGGCACCATGTACTCCGGCAGCGACTGGCGCATGACGGACCTGAGCCCTTCCAGATAGTCGGCCTCGGAAACCACCGCGCCGCTGGCAACGATGTACGCCACCAGTTGCGTGCCATCCTGGGCGATGACCGCCGCTTCGCGTACCTCGTCCCGGGCTTGCAGACAGGCTTCGATCTCACCCATCTCGATGCGGAAACCGCGAATTTTCACCTGATGGTCGATACGCCCGACGTATTCCAGATCACCGCTGGCGTTGTAGCGCGCCAGGTCGCCGCTTCGGTACAGGCGCGCGCCCGGCTCGCGGGCGAAGGGGTCCGGGAGGAAACGTTCGGCAGTCAGCGCCGGACGGTCGAAATAACTTTGCGCCAGGCAGGCCGGCGCGCCGATGCACAACTCGCCGACACCGTCGGCGGGCAGCAACTGGCCGGCTGCATCCAGCACATAGAGCGCACGACCGGCGATGGCACGACCGATCGGGATGCCGAACGCATCGCTGGCATCCTCCAGGCGGCACTCATGCACGCTGGACACCACCGTCGCTTCGGTCGGCCCGTAGGTGTTGAGCAGGCGCACGTGACCCAGACCAGCCTGATGCCACAGGCGCAGTCCTTCTACCGACATGGCCTCGCCGCCGACGTGCACCTGACGCAGAGCGCCAAAGTTACGCACCGCACCGCTGGCACATTCACCGGCCAGCAGGAACCAGTAGGCGGCGGGCAAGTCGGCCACGGTCACACCTTGCTCGACGATCTGTGCAGCCAGTCGACCGGCGTCCCACAGGTCATCGCCACGCATGATCAGTGCCGCGCCGACGCACAGGGTCGGGAAGCATTGCTCGACGAAGCCGTCGAAGCTGAAGGTGGCGAATTGCAGTACGCGATCTTCTTTCGTCAACCTCGAATAATCGGCGGCGGTTTGGCAGAACTCGCGTAAAGCGTCGTGGGCGATGGCCACGCCTTTGGGTTGGCCGGTGGAGCCGGAGGTGTAGATGATGTAGGCCAGGTCTGCGGCGACGGCGTGGTTCTGCGGATTGCCTTGTGGATAACCGGCGCTGTCGTCGAGGCGCAGGCGTACCCGCCCCGTCGGCAACGGCAGGTCTTCCAGTAAGCCGGACTCGCTCAACAGCACATCGAGGCGGCTGTCGTCGACCATGTAGGCCAGGCGTTCAGCCGGGTATTTCGGGTCCAGTGGCACATAGGCCGCGCCGCTTTTCAGCACCGCCAGCAGGCTGACGATCAACTGCGGGCCGCGACGCAGCGCCAGGCCGACACGCTTGCCGGGGCCGGCTCCGTTTTCGATCAGGCGATGGGCCAGGCGGTTGGCCTGGGCATTGAGTTCGCCGTAGCTCAGGCTCCGGCCGTCGACCTGCAATGCCAGCGCATCCGGAGTCGCGGCGGCTTGAGCGGCGATGCGTTCATGGACCAGAAGCACTGTGGATAACTCAACCGAGGCCGGTTGGCTGATGGCGAGTACCGCGTTCTTGCCTTCGGCATCGAGCAGTTCCAGCGCACCCAGCGCCGCGTCTGGTGAAGCCACCAATTGCGTCAGCAGATGCTGCAAATTGGCCGACAGTTGAGCGACTTGAGCGGCACTGAAGCGCGCAGCGTCGTAGCTGAAATCCAGGCTCAGGGCTTCGCCCAACTCGACGCCAAGCGTCAGTGGATAATGGGTGCGCTCGTGGTTATGCAAATTGCCGAACGACAACCCCGCCGGTGCGCCCTGCTTCAGCGCCTGGGCAACGGGGAAGTTTTCGAACACCAGCAAACTGTCGAACAATGCCGAGCCCTGCTGCCCCGCCCAGCCCTGAATGTCATACAGCGGCACATGCTCGAACTCGCGCATCGCCAGGTTCAGGCCTTGCAACTCGCCGAGCCACTGGCTGACGGTCTGGTCCGGCTTCATCGCGCACACCAGCGGCAGGGTGTTGATGAACAGCCCGAGCTGTTCTTCGATGCCCGGCAGCGGCGCCGAACGGCCGGCCACGGTGGCGCCGAACACCACGCAGTCCTGGCCGGTGTAGCGCTGCAACAACAGACTCCACGCCGCTTGCAGCACGGTGTTGAGGGTGACTTTCTGCTGCCGGGCGAACTCGGCCAGACGCTGGGTCGCGCGTGGGTCGATGGTCACGCGACATTCCTCGCTGCCTGCGCCCCCGACGGGAGGACGCAAGGCTTCGGCCAGCAGCGTTGGCGCTTCAAGCGGTGCCAGTGCGGCTTTCCAGAATTGTTCGCCAGCGACCGTCGATTGCTGCTGCAACCAGCCCAGGTAATCGCGGTACTGCCCAGTCGGTGCCGGCAGCGCATGCCCGGCGGCATAGTGCTGGATGACTTCGGCGAGCAACTGCGCGTTGCTCCAGCCGTCCATCAGGATGTGATGGCTGGTGTAGATCAGGTGCCAGGCGTCAGTGCCGGTACGCACCAGCTTCAAGCGCAACAGCGGTGCCGTGCCCAGCTCGAAACCTTGCGCGCGTTCGGCATCGGCCAGGGCGTCGGTATCGGTCGCTTCCAGCACTTGCAGTGGCAATGCGACCTGACGGGCAATCGCCTGATGCGCTACGTCCAGGCCTTGCCAGTGGAAGCTGCTGCGCAAGATGTCGTGACGCTCGACCGCGGCCTGCCAGGAGCGGGTGAAGCGCTCGCAGTCCAGGCCACCGATGTCCAGGCGCAGCTGACTGATGTAGGCGCCGACTTGCGGCTCGTACAGGGTGTGAAAGAGCATGCCCTGCTGCATTGGCGACAGCGGGTACAGGTCCTCGAGCGCCGCGACGTTGATCGGTAAAACATCGAGCTGCGCCTGATCGACCCGCGCCAACGGGAAGTCTGACGGAGTGGCCTGGGGTGCTGGCAGCGAGCAGCAGTGATCGATCAACGCGTTGAGCTCCAGCGCGTAGTCGTCCGCCAGACCCTGGATGGTCGCGGTGTCGAACATCTCGCGGCTGAAGCCCCAGCTCAGGGACAGCTCGCCACCGTAGACCTGACCTTCGACCACCAGCCAATTGCCCAGGGTTGCCGCCGGGTCCTGGGCCACGCCGTTGCCTTCGGTGGACGGGATGAACAACGCCCCCTCATCGAACTGACGGTCGAACTGTCCCAGGTAGTTGAAGGTGATGCGCGGTTGCGCCAGCGCCGCCAGTTCGGCGCGGACTTCAGGTGTGCCGAGGTAGCGCATCGCGCCGTAGCCCAGGCCTTTGTCCGGGACTTTGCGCAGTTGCTCCTTGATGGATTTGATCGATGCGCCGAGCTCAAGGGCGGGTGTCAGGTTGACCGGGAACAGGCTGGTGAACCAGCCGACGCTGCGGGTCAGGTCGATGTCGTCGAACAGGTCTTCGCGACCATGGCCTTCGAGCTGGATCAGCGTGCTGCCCTGCCCGCTCCAGCGGCAAACGGTGCGGGCCAGGGCGGTCAGCAACAGGTCGTTGACCTGGGTACGGTAGGCCGCCGGGGCCTGTTGCAGTAGCTTGCGGGTTCGCTCGGTGTCGAGCTTGAGTTCGAGTTTGTGTTCGAAACGGTTTTCCAGCGCGCCGTTCGGGCGCTCGCACGGCAGGTCTTTTGGCGCGTGTTGCAGTTGGGCCTGCCAGTGGCCGAGGCCGTGCTCGAAGGCTGATAAATGCGCCTGCAAGCGCGCGACCCAACGCTGATAGGTGCTGGTTTTGGCCGGCGCGCTGCCGCCGTTGTAGAAGTGCTGCAGATCTTCCAGCAGTACGCGCCAGGACACGCCGTCCACCGCCAGGTGGTGGATCACCAGCAGCAAACGTTCAGAGCCGTCGGCCATCGCCACCCACAGTGCGCGCAGCAACGGGCCATTGTGCAAGTCGAGACTGCGCTGGGCTTCGTCGCACAAAGCGTTGAGCTGCTCGACCGATTGCGCCTGACGCTGCCACAGCACCGATTCAGTGGTTGGGGCGGCGTAGGTTTGCTGCCAAGCGTTTTCTGCCTGTGCATAACGCAGGCGCAGGCTGTCGTGTTGGGTCAGCAATTGTTCCAGGGCGCGATCCAGCGCTGCGACGTTCAACGGCTCGCGCGGCACCAGCAACAGCGACTGGTTCCAGTGCTGACGCTCGGGGATGTTTTGTTCGAAGAACCATTGTTGCACTGGCGCCAACGCCACTGCGCCAACCGCAGGGCCTTGGTCGATCTGCGATTGCTCGCCACTGCGTGCCGCCTGGGCGAGGCTACGGATGGTCTGGTGCTGGAACAGGTCCTTGGGGCTGAGCACGATGCCGGCCTGGCGCGCGCGGCTGACCACTTGCATCGAGACGATGGAGTCGCCGCCCAGTTCGAAGAAATTGTCTTCCAGGCCGACGTTGTCGATGGCCAGCACGTCCTGCCAGATTGCGGCGAGGGATTTCTCCAGCTCGCTGCGTGGCGCGACGTGTTCGCGTTGCTGCTGGCTGCCATCCACCGCTGGCAAGGCCTTGCGGTCGAGCTTGCCGTTGGGGGTCAGCGGCAGTTGTCCGAGGAACAACAGGAACGCCGGGACCATGAAGTCCGGCAGGTGCTGGCGCAGCGCTGCTTTCAGGGATTCACGCAGGGTCGCTTGCGCGTCGAGGTCGTCCAGCAACGCCGAATCGTTCGGCACGATGTAGGCCACCAGTTGCTGACCGCTGGCGCCGTCCTGGGCCAGCACCGCCAGTTCGCGCACCGCCTCCTGCTGCAACAGCCGCGCTTCGATTTCCCCCAGCTCGATACGGAAGCCACGGACCTTGACCTGATGATCGATACGGCCGACGTATTGCAGGGTGCCGTCGGCCTGATAGCGGGTCAGGTCGCCGGTGCGATACAGGCGATCGCCAGTGCTGGAAAACGGATTGGGTACATATTTTTCAGCGGTCAGGCCCGGCCGTGCGAGGTAACCACGGGTGATGCCCGCGCCGCTCAGGTACAACTCGGCGCACACGCCTTGGGGCACCGGTTGCAGTTCGGCATCGAGCAGATAGCTGGCGGTGTGCTTGAGCGGGCGGCCGATATTGGCGTGGCCACCGGCTTCGCGGCGGGTCCAGGTGGAATAGGTGGTGTCTTCCGACGGGCCATACAGATCGTAGACATGCTCGACCGTCGGGTGCTGGTACAGAGCCTCCACCAGGCTCTGCTTGAGCGGCTCACCGGCCAGGTTGATGATGCGCACGCTCGACGGGATCTGCCCGTCGCGCTGCAGTGCGTTGATCGCCGATGGTACGGTGTTGATCAGGCGTACCTGATCCCGCGCCGGCAGTTGCGGCAACTCCAGGGCGTTGCGGGCGATGATCAGCGAGCCACCGTTGGCCAGGGTGACGAACAGCTCCCACACCGACAGGTCGAAGCACACCGAAGTCGACGCCAGTACACCCCGGATGTCCTCGCGGCTGTACACCGATCCGGACCAGTCGATCAGCGCCATCACGTTACGATGGGCAATCGCCACGCCCTTGGGCTTGCCGGTGGAGCCGGAGGTGTAGATCACGTAGGCCAGGTTGTCCGGGGTGACGCGGGTGACCGGGGCGCTTTGCGGGTAGGCGGCTAGCGACTGGATCTCGTCCATCAGCAGGACTTGAGTGTCTGCGCTCACACTCAACGATTCGGCGACGGCCTGCTGTGTGATCAGCACGAGCGCGCGACTGTCCTCGAGCATGTAGGCGACGCGCTCGGCCGGGTAATCCGGGTCCAACGGTACGTAGGCGCCGCCAGCCTTGAGGACCGCCAGCAAGGCCACCAACAGTTGCTCGGAACGCTGCATGGCCACACCGACCCGCACTTCCGGGCCGACGCCGAGCTCAATCAGTTTGTGGGCCAGGCGATTGGCTTGCTGGTCGAGTTCGTTGTAGGTCAGTTGCTTGTCCGCGAAGGTCACGGCCAATGCATCAGGGCTTGCAGCCACTTGCTGGCTGATCAGCTGATGAATGCTCAGGTCCTGCGGGGCGCTGTCATCAGCGCGGTTCCAGTCGTGGACGATGCGCTGATACTCGGCCTGCTCCAGCAACGGCAAATCGCTGATGCGCTGCTGCGAATCACTGACCATGCCTTGCAGCAACCGTGTCCAGTGCTGCGCCATGCGCGCGATGGTCGCGGCGTCGAACAGGTCGTTGGCGTAGGTCAGTGCCGCGTGGAGCTTGCCGCCCTTTTCATAGGTGTCCAGCGTGAGGTCGAACTGCGTGGTGCGCCCTTGCCACTCGATCATGCCCAGCGCCAGGCCGGACGCCGTGGTGACCGTGGAGATATCCGCGACCTGCGACTGATGGTTGTACATCACCTGGAACAGCGGGGTGTGGCTGAGGCTGCGTTCCAGTTTCAAGGCTTCGACGAGGCGCTCGAACGGCAGGTCCTGGTGAGCCTGGGCGCCCAGCGCGGTTTCCTTGATGCGCCGCAGCAGTTCGTCGACCCGGGTCTGCCCGTCCAGTTGCGTGCGCAGCACCTGGGTGTTGACGAAGAAGCCGATCAGCCCTTCGATTTCGGCGCGGTTGCGGTTGGCGATCGGCACGCCGACGCGCAAGTCGGTCTGTCCGGTATAGCGATGCAGCAGCACGTTGAAGGCGCCGAGCAGCAGCATGAACAGGGTGATGTTGTGCTTCTGCGCGGTGGCCCGCAGTTGCTCGGCCAGCTGCCCGTCGACGGCGAATTCGTAGCGGGTGCCGCGGTAGCTCGGCATCGCCGGGCGTGGGTGATCGAGGGGCAGTTCCAGCACCGGATGCTCGTCGCCCAGTTGCGCTTGCCAGTAGTCGAGTTGGCGCGCCTGCTCGCCGGCCTCCAGCCAGCGCCGTTGCCACAGGGCGTAGTCGCTGTACTGGATTGGCAAGGGCGCCAGTTGCGGTAACGTGCCGGCATCGAAGGCGTCGTAGCAGCGGACGAACTCGTCGATCAGCACGTTCATCGACCAGCCGTCGGACACGATGTGGTGCAGGGTCAGCAGCAGGACGTGTTCCTGTTCGGCCAGCTTGAGCAAGGTGACGCGCAGCAACGGACCGACGCCCAGATCGAACGGCAGCACCGATTTCAGCTCGGCGGACTCGGCCACGGCCTGCTCACGCTCGCTAGCCGGCAAGGCGCTGAAGTCCACATGATCGATCACCAGCGACGCGGTGGCCGGCACTTGCAGCAGGCTGTCGTCGGGCTGCGGCGCAAACACCGTGCGCAAGGTTTCGTGACGCGCCACCAGGCTGGCGAATGCCTGTTCCAGCGCCGCCAGGTTCAGACGACCAGTCAGGCGCACCGCACCCGGCAAATTGTAGGCGCCGCTTTGCGGATCAAGCCGCCAGAGAAACCACATGCGTCGCTGGGCGTACGACAGCGCCTGGCGATCCTCGGCAAGGGCCCCGGCCGGAATCGGAAACCGGGCGAAATCCACGCCCTCCTTGTGCAAGGCCGCAAGGAACAGCTGGCGCTTTTCCAAGGGCAACCCGATAAACCGGCGAGCAAGTTTCAAGGAGTCTTCAGCATTCATTTCTCAGCATCCGGATCAGTAGGCAGGAAGCACAAAGGCGCGTCGTCCCTATAAAACGAATGCAGACGGGAAAAATTAGCGAATGAGAATAAGTATCAGGATGGCAAAACATTGTGGGAGCGGGCTTGCTCGCGATAGAGGTGTATCAGACACCATTGATGTCGACTGACACTCCGTCATCGCGAGCAAGCTCGCTCCCACATGATTCGGTAATGTTTGCGATTGGGTTAACCCACAGCGGCCATGGCGTGCCGACGATGATGTACTTCAAGCTGATCCTTGATCACCTTGAGCACCTTGGCCTCATGCTCATGAATGAAAAAATGCCCACCCGCCAACATGTCCACGGAAAAGCTGCCGTGGGTTTCCTTGCGCCAGCCCATCAGTTGTTCGGTCGTTGCCCGGTCCGCCTTGCCGCCGAGCACGTGCACCGGGCATTTGAGCAGCGGTCGCTGCATCGGCTCGAAGCGCCCGCACAACTGGAAGTCGGCGCGCAGGATTGGCAACGTCAGGCTCATCAACTCTTCGTTGGCCAGGACTTCTTCACTGGTGCCGTTGAGGCTGCGCAACTGCTCGATCAACTCGGCATCGGATTTGGGTTCGGCAAATCCGCGGTCGTAGTCCTCGCGCAGGGTTGGCGCCGCCGTGCCCGAGGCAAAGAGCGCCACCGGTTCCGGGCAGCCAAGCGAGCGCAAGGCGTGGGCCATTTCGCAAGCGAGCAGCGCACCCAGGCTGTGGCCGAACAGGGCATACGGCGCCTTGAGCGTGGTTTTTTGTTCCTGTGCGAGCTGCAGCGCCAGACGACGCATGTCGGTATGCAATGGCTCGCCGAAACGGGCACCCCGCCCCGGCAGTTCCACCGGTTGCAGCTTGATCCACTCCGGCAGCTTGCGCTGCCAGCGGCTATAGACCATGGCACTCGCGCCGGAATAGGGCAGGCACAGCAATGTCAGCGGGGTCACCGGGCTTACCTCGAAATGTTGTCTGTAAAAGAGAACGGATGAGGCAGCTCTTGAATTAGTCGTAGATCAAATGTGGGAGCGGGCTTACTCGCGAATAAGGTGTGTCATTCAACAGTGATGTTGGCTGAGCCACCGCTTTCGCGAGCAAGCCCGCTCCCACAGTTAAAACATCATTTCAGATGGCGATAGCTTTGGATCGCGGAACCGAGGACGACACCCCCCGCCGCAATCGCCAGCCAAAACCCGCTCCGCGCCCCGAACGCATCCACCAGCCACCCCGACCCCGCCGCGCCGATCGCCACGCCAATGCTCAGCCCGGTGACCAACCAGGTCAGGCCTTCAGTGAGTTTGGCCGGCGGCACGATCTGTTCCACCAGGGCCATGGCGACAATCAACGTCGGTGCAAAAAACAGCCCGGCAACAAACACCGCCAGGGACAACCCGAGAATGTTCACCGCCAGCAGCAGCGGCAAGGTCGTCACCGCCGTCGCCACTCCACCATAGAGAAACAAGCGCGGCAGCGGCACTTTCGAGCGCAACGCGCCGAACGCCAACCCCGCCAGGCACGAACCGATCGCATACACCGACAACACGATGCTCGCTGCGGCTGGCTGGCCCTGTTGCTGGGCGAAGGCCACGCTGACCACATCCACCACACCGACGATGGTGCCCATGGCGACCATCAACAGCATCAGCAACTGGATGTCCAGGGAGCGGATGATCGATGCAGCGTGATGTTCTTCATGGGCATGCACCGGCGGCTCGGTGCTGCGTTGCAACACGAACGCCGTGACCCCGATCGCCAGCATCAGCAATGCCGCCAACGGCCCCGCCTCGGGGAATGCCACCACGCATAACCCCACCGACAACGGTGGCCCGACGATGAAGCAGACTTCGTCCAGCACCGACTCCAGGGCGTAGGCGGTTTGCAGTTGCGGCTGGCCGCGATAGAGCTCGGTCCAGCGCGCCCGAACCATCGCTGACATGCTCGGCATACAGCCGGCGATCGCGGCGAACACAAACAACGTCCACTGTGGTGCCTGCAAACGGGTGCAGAGCAGCACCATCAACAGCGCCCCGCCCCCGATCAGCGCTGACACCGGCAAGATCCGGCGCTGACCAAAACGGTCCACCAGCCGCGACACCTGCGGTGCACAAAACGCTGTCGCCAGCGCGAACGTCGCCGCC
The DNA here is from genome assembly GCF_046042685.1 of Pseudomonas sp. PLMAX. NCBI lineage: Bacteria > Pseudomonadati > Pseudomonadota > Gammaproteobacteria > Pseudomonadales > Pseudomonadaceae > Pseudomonas > Pseudomonas sp. PLMAX. Next base: position 5,328,326 of record NZ_CP064949.1, read on the forward strand.
ACGGCACCCGCCAAACCGTAACCACCCTGCAACTGCGAGAGCATGGTGATCAGGCCGATACCGGTCATGGAAATCGGCATGCGCGCGATCATTCCGGCCAGCACGAAGGCGCCGCTGCCAGGTGCATCGAACAGATCGCGGTAGGGGTTGGCCATGGGTGCGGGTCTCGACAAGGGCCTGCAAATTGCCATAAACACTGATCGAGGGGAAAGCAGCCAATTGTTGCTTGAATGTGAAGGCCCCATCGCCAGCAGGCTGGCTCCCACAATGACTGATGTACACGCATCCCATGTGGGAGCCAGCCTGCTGGCGATAGGGCCAGAACAGTCAGCGCAAAATGAACTCCAGCCCGCCAAGACCAGTCAGCTATTTAGGCCCTCAGCTCCCGGAGCCCCAATGCCCGACCACGAACGCCAAAGTCCCATCGACGCCCACGGCATCATCGGCGACATGCGCAGCGCCGCGCTGGTCAATGACAAAGGCAGCGTGGATTTTTTCTGCTGGCCGGAATTCGACAGCCCGTCGATTTTCTGTTCGCTGCTGGACACGCCCGAGGCCGGTATTTTCCAGCTGTCCCCGGACCTGCCTGACGCTCGCCGCGAGCAAATCTACCTGCCCGACACCAACGTCCTGCAAACCCGCTGGCTCAGCGATCGCGCCGTGGTGGAAATCACCGACCTGCTGCCCATCGGCGACACCGAAGACAACCTGCCCGTGCTGATGCGTCGGGTCCGGGTAGTCAGCGGCCAAGCGACGTTTCACCTGCGCTGCGCCGTGCGCCATGACTACGCGCGCGCCCGCACCCTCGCCCGCCTGGATAAACAGGACGTGATCTTCGAAGCCGCCGATCAGCCGTCCCTGCGCCTGGCGACGGATCAGGTCATGCGCATCGAAGGCCAGGCAGCGGTCGCCGAATTCACGCTCAAGCAAGACCAGACCGCCGAGTTCCTCCTTGGCGACATCGACGACCCGCGCTTCAAGGAAGGGGCGGCCACACTGTGCCTGGAACGCACGCTGAAGTTCTGGCGCGACTGGATCGGCCAGTCCAATTACCGAGGCCGCTGGCGGGAAATGGTCAACCGCTCGGCCCTGGCGATGAAGCTGCTGACGTCGCGCAAACACGGCGCAATCCTCGCTGCGGCGACCTTCGGCCTGCCGGAAGTCACCGGCGGCGAGCGCAACTGGGACTACCGCTACACCTGGATCCGCGACGCCTCGTTCACCGTCTATGCCTTCATGCGTCTGGGTTTCACCGAAGAGGCCAACGCCTACATGCGCTGGTTGCGCGGACGGGTCAGCGATTGCCAGGGCAAACCGATGAAACTCAATATCCTGTATGGCATCGACGGCCGCCAGGAACTGCCGGAAATCGAACTCGCGCACCTGTCCGGCCACGGCGGCGCCACGCCGGTGCGCATCGGCAACCTGGCCTACGCCCAGGTCCAGCTCGACATTTTCGGCGAGCTGATGGACGCCGTGTACCTGGTCAACAAATACGGCGAAGCCATTTCCCACGAGGGCTGGAAGCACACCGTGGAAGTGATCGACCAGGTCTGTGAAACCTGGCAGCAGGAGGACGTCGGGATCTGGGAAATGCGCGGCGAACAGCACCACTTCCTGCACTCGCGACTGATGTGCTGGGTCGCCCTGGACCGGGCAATCCGTCTCGCCTCGAAACGCTCCTTGCCCGCGCCGTTCGCCCGCTGGGACCAGACGCGTCAGGCCATCTACTCGGACATCTGGGACAACTTCTGGAACGAAGAGCGCGGGCACTTCGTGCAGCACCTCGGCGGCACCGGCCTCGACGGTTCGATGCTGCTGATGCCGCTGGTGCGCTTCGTCAGCGCCAAGGACCCGCGCTGGCTCGCGACCCTCGACGCCATCGAGAAAAACCTGGTGCGCGACGGCATGGTCTACCGCTACCACAATGACGACAACCACATCGACGGCCTGCCCGGCACCGAAGGCGCCTTCGCCGCGTGCTCATTCTGGTACGTCGAATGCCTGGCCCGTGCCGGTCGGGTGGAACAGGCTCATCTGGAATTCGAACAACTGCTCAGGTACGCCAATCCTCTGGGGTTGTACGCCGAAGAATTCGACAGCCACGCGCGGCACATGGGTAATACCCCGCAGGCACTGACGCACCTTGCGTTAATAAGCGCGGCGTGTTTTCTGGACAGGAAATTGAGTGGCGAAAAGAGTGTTTGGCAGCCGTGAAACCGTTTCGCCGACCTGCTTTTGTAGGAGCCGGCTTGCCGAAGGCGTTCTCAAGTACGCCTTCGCCGGCAAGCCGGCTCCTACAGGTTCGATGTCCGGCGAGGGTCTTGTGTAGTCCAGCGCCCTACATTTCATAAACAAAATTCGCGTCCAGCCCCCGGAAATACCCGGTTGCAAGCCATTACATCCCCACCTAACATCGATGCTCTACGGGTACAGCGGAGCTGTCCAACCCAACCCGCATTCAAGGAACCAGAATGTCCCAACGCATCCATCGCAGCATCGACCTGCCCCTTCGAACCGGCCTGAACCGCGACGAACTGTGGGAAGACCACGACAAAGGCCTGATCAAATGCTGGGAAGTCGGCCGCCAGCGTGCCACCCGCTTCCCCGACCTCGCCCGACAATGCCTCGCCGGTGAGCTGCCGGTGCTGGGCTGGAAAGGTGGCGTCAGCCGCAGCCTGAAAAAACTGGAAAAATACGGCTCCCTCAAATACCTGGCGCAGTGGCAGGGTCTGCGCGGGGAGGATCTGGATGTGGATCTGGGCGAAGAACGGGTGCTGACCTGTGCACGGACCGGGATGGTGGTGACGTTTACCCCGGATAGGGCGAAGTATTTTAATCAGGTCACAGAAGTGGGATCAGTTGAGTGAGAGGCGCTCAGTCAAAAGTGGTGCCGAGCAGTGTCGTTACCGGTTCTGCTTCAGCGCTGACTGAAAAGCGCTCGCGATAGGCCTGCGGCGTCACCCCCATGGCCCGCAGGAAACTGCGGCGCAGGGTTTCTTCGCTGCCGAAGCCGCATTGCGCGGCCACCCGCTTGATCGGCACGCCGGTATCGCTGAGCAGGCGTCGTGCGGTTTCGACGCGGATCAGCTCGATGGCCCGGGCCGGGGTCTGGCCGGTGTCGGCGCGGTAGTGACGGACGAAGCTGCGTTCGCTCATGCCGGCCTGCAGGGCCAGGGTCGGGATGCCGAGGTCTTTGCTGAGGTTTTCACTGATCCAGGCGTGAAGTTCATCGAAGCGGTTGCCTTCTTTCTGCAAAGACAGGGTCACGCTGAATTGCGACTGGCCGCCCGGGCGTTTCAGGAACACCACCAGTTGCCGGGCGACTTCCAGGGCCATGGTCCGACCGAGGTCGGCTTCGACCATCGCCAACGCCAGGTCGATGCCGGCGGTTACGCCGGCCGAGGTCCAGACCGGGCCGTCGTTGATGAAGATCGGATTGGGCTCGACCTGCAATTGCGGGTGTTGCTGCGCCAATTGCTCGCAACGGGTCCAGTGGGTGACAACACGCCGGCCATCGAGCCAGCCGCTGGCTGCCAGCAGGAACGCCCCGGTGCACACCGATGCCACGCGCCGGCAGTGCGCCGCGTGCTCACGCACCCAATGGACAAGTGAGGGCTCCTGCGCAGCCGCATAGACGCCCCAACCCCCAGCGATGATCAGCGTATCGCTGCCCTGCCCGGGCAAAGGCTCGGCGAGTAACGCCAAGCCCGCCGATGACATCACCGCCCCGCCGCCGCTGCTTATCACCGATGGCGCATAAGGGGGTGGCGAACCCTGCTGGCGGGCGATGTCGTTGGCCGACGCAAACACCTGCAACGGCCCGGTGACATCGAGCACTTGCACATTGGCGAACGCGAGCACGTGAATGGTTTTCGGCATGTTGGCGTAATTCGTGGGGTGATTGGCGTGTACGCCAAATCCTAGGCGCCTACAGTGAAGGCGTCCACCCACTCCAGGAGAAAAACACCATGACCTTGCAGATCGGTTTTCTGTTGTTTCCACAGGTGCAGCAACTCGACCTGACTGGCCCGTATGACGTGCTGGCCTCGCTGCCGGACGTGAAGGTGCATCTGATCTGGAAGGACCTGATGCCCATCACCGCCAGTACCGGCCTGATGCTCAAGCCGACCGTGACCTTCGACGATTGCCCGGCGCTGGATGTGATCTGCGTACCCGGGGGCAGCGGAGTCGGGCCGTTGATGGAAGATGAGCAAACCCTGGCGTTCATCAAGGCCCAGGCTGCCAACGCGCGGTACGTGACGTCGGTCTGCACCGGTGCGCTGGTGCTGGGTGCGGCGGGCCTGCTCAAGGGCAAGCGCGCCACCACCCATTGGGCGTATCACCAATTGCTGGCGCCACTGGGGGCGATTGCGGTGAAGGATCGGGTGGTGCGCGACGGCAATCTGCTGACCGGTGGCGGGATCACCGCAGGCATCGATTTCGCCCTGACCCTGGCCGCAGAACTGTTCGACCGGGACACGGCTGAGCTTGTGCAATTGCAACTGGAATACGCGCCTGCGCCGCCCTTTCAGGCCGGTAGCCCGGAAACTGCGCCTGCCAAGGTACTGGAGGAAGCTCGCCACCGCGCCGCTGCGTCATTGCAACTGCGAGCGCAAATCACTGAACGTGCGGCGGCGAAACTCGACCGGCAATGAAATACCGGCTGCGGCTCACGCAGCCCGTATTTTTCTGACGCCTATAAAAAAACCCGCCGAAGCGGGTTCTTCCAAGACCATTACAACTCCCTGTCGTCAGCATCCCTTGCAAATGGCCGATCATCCGTGATCCTGAGCACTTCCTGTGCATCAGTGGATGGGGCCAGAATACGCATCGGATCCAATTTGTAACAGACGACATAGTTGTTTCCGCGTGTAAGACATTCGCTATAGATGCACTTCCAAATCTCTCCGACCGGTTATAACCGTCACTCGCCCGCACGTTCCCGGGCCTTGGCGTTTTCGGCGAGGAATTGCTCGAGACGGCTCAATTGCTCCTCCCAGCCACGGCTGTCCATGTAATACGCCTCCTTCTGGCGTACATCGGGAATGTGCGCGAAACCTGACTCGGACACCTTGAGCAAGGTACCGCCTTCGTAGTCTTGCAGTTCGAACCTGACCAGCGTGGTGGGCTCCTGGGAGTAGTCGATTTTCGGGTTCACCGCATAGGGGTGCCAGCGAAAGGAAAACAATTGCTGCGGCTCGACCCGCTCGACCAGCACGTTCCACAACACGTGTTCATAACCGGGATACGTAACCTGCCCCTGCGTCCACTCGCCGGCAATGAAACGCCGGCCTTCGAGCGCAACGCCGAACCACTGACCGAACGCCTCGGCATCGACCAAGGCGCGCCATACAAGCGCGCGTGGCGACTTGAGCATGATTTTGCGTTCAAAACTGTTGGGTACTGGTTTCATACGTCACCTCCTGTAATGAACAACAGTAGGCCTGTAAGACCACATGTCCAGCCCGAAAGTTGTATCAATCGGGCGTCAGTTGTCGAAATCGCCGTCTTTGCGTCGCTACACTGGCGCAAATTCCCCTGTTACAGCGAGCCTATTGCATGTACTCACGCTTCCTTCTGGCACTCACGCCTTTGCTGTTAATCACCCAGGCTCACGCCGTGGACTGCGACAACGCCAGCGACCAGGTGACGATGAACCAGTGTGCCGCACAGCAGCATGCGGCGGTGGACAAGGAGTTGAATGCGCTTTACCAGCAGATCACCACGCGTTTGAAGGGCGACCCTGACGGGAAAAAACTGCTGGTGGGGGCGCAACGTTCGTGGATTGCGTTTCGCGATGCCGAGTGCAAGTTTTCGGCGTCCGGGGTGGAGGGTGGGAGTGTTTATCCGCTGATCTACGGCAATTGCGTGACCGAGTTGACCAAGGCGCGGGTGGAGACGTTCAAGACTTACCTGAAGTGCCCGGAGGGGGATTTGGGGTGTCCGGTGCCTGGGGTTTGATTTTGTAGTGTTTTTGAGGGCCTATTCGCGAGCAAGCCCGCTCCCACATTTGATCGCGTTCTTTCTGGAAGAACTCGGTCCAGTGTGGGAGCGGGCTTGCTCGCGAAGGCGTCAGTTCAGGCGCCGCAATTACCGCACAAAAATCTGCGCCGTGGTAATCGCCATATCCCCACCCGGCAACTTGATGCTGCCCACCTGTTTCAGGCTGTCGGCATCGAAGATCGCCACATCGTTGAACGTCCCGGCCAGGTAGATCTTGCTCCCGTCCTTGTTGAAGGAAATGCAGTAGTAGGAGTGATCGAGCGTCGCCGCCTGGAGCATTTTCTTTTCCTTGATGTCGTACTTGGCCAGGCGGTTGAGCACGCCAAACATCAGGTTCGGGTCTTTTGGCGAGCGCATGCCGCTGAAGTAGATTTCCGTCAGGGGCCCGAAGTCGGTGGTTTCGGTCTTGCCGGTCTTCAGGTCGACACTGAACAGGCCGTACAGGTATTCCGCGGTCGCCGGATCCTGCTGCTTGTCCTTGAATTTCGCCGCGGTGTAGAGCAGCGAGAAGTCATGCCGGTAGGTCTGCTGGTTCCACACGTAGAGCACGTCCGGCGCGCTGTAGTTCGCGCGTTTCCAGTGACGGCTGGGGATCAGCACGTCGAACTTGCCGGTCTGCACATTGACCTTGTAGACATCCGCCCCGGCCACGTACAGCGTGCCGTCGTCACCGCTCTGCATGATGGTCAGCTGCCGTGGCGCCGGGAAGCTGCGCACGGGTTTGGCGTCCAGGCCAGCGTCGGTCTTGTACACATCGAGCCGAGGCTGCTGCACTTCGTAGCGATCGTTCATCATCAACGTCGGGTTGGCGACGGTGTACAGCTCTTTGCCGTCGTGGCTGACCGTGAAGGCGAACATGGACTTGGCCTTCTCACCCGGTTTCTGGGTGATGCTGGCGTGGAACACCTGCTTGCAGTTGTCCAGCTCGACGCCGTAGACATCCGCGTAGTGGTTGTTCAGCACGTAGGCGGTCTTGCGGTCCGGCGCCAACTGCACGGAGCCGGGGCCGAAGGCGTCCGGCAGCTTGCAGGTCTTGTACAGGGTGTCGCTGGCCAGGTCGATCACGTGCAGGTTGTTCGGGTAATTGGTGGTCACCATGTATTCGTGACCGACTTGCAGCGCGGTGTTTTCATCGGCCAGGACCGTGAGCGAAGCGGCGCTCAGGACGGCGAAAGCGGCCAGGCCGCAGGCTTTGATGCTGTGCATGCTGGAATCCTTCTTCTTGTACGCTGCTTTCAAGGGCATCACTTGTCCTTCGGGAAGACAGTGCCGAGGTTGCGCCAGTTGTCGTTGGACGCCTGGGCATCCTTGTTCCAGTCCGGGTAGGTGCTCATCATGTCCGGCACCTGGGCCGGCCACCAGCACGGATCGGAGCAGCCATACAGGTCGGCTTCCATCGGCTGGCAAAGCGACGACACACCGCCAAACGCATCGATCTCCCAACCCGGGTCGGTGGTCGAGGCGCAACCCGCCACCGAGCTCATCGCCACCACTTCTTCGATGCGGTTTTCATCTGCGGCCTGATCCAGCTTCAACGCTTTGTTATTGATTGCCTTGAGATGTTTCATATCAGTGAGCCTTGCGCGGAGTGATGTAGCTGCTGATGAACGCAGGGTTGTGAGCCATGATCCGGGTATAGACCTCGATACCGAAGTCGACCCAGTCACGCATCAGTTCGCAATAGTGATAGGTCGGGTGGGTCGGGTCGCCATAGCGGGCGTAGCTCTCGTGGTAGCAGCCGCCGGAGCACAGGTTGCGGATCTGGCAGTCTTCACAGCCGGTGTTGGTACGGTCCAGGCGTTGCGAGAGGAAGTCGTTCAACTCCACCTGTTTCACGCCGCTGTGGACGTTGCCGAAGGTCGGCAGGCTCGAACCGGTAAAGCGGTGGCACAGGTTCAATTCGCCCTTGTGATCCACCGCCAGCATCTTCAGGCCCGCGCCGCAGGGCAGCGCCTTTTTGTGACCTTCGTGGATGTCGGTGATCAACTGGTGCAGGTTGGAGAAACCGATGTTGCGGTGCTCCAGCGCCGCTTCCAGGTAACGCCGACCGAGGCGTTTCATGCTGGCGAAGACTTCGATCAGCTCGTCGCTGGTGAGGTTGAAGCTGCTGATATCGCCCGACGTCACCGGGGCAAAGCCGACTTCGGCGAAACCCAGCTCGTTGAACAGGTGATCCCAGATGGTTTCGACGTCGGTGACGCCGGTGGTCAGGGTCACCCGCGCGCCCACCGGACGGCTGTTGTAGCGCGACAGCAGCATCTCGGCCTTGCGCCGCACCACGTCATAGGTGCCCTGCCCGCCCACGGTGATGCGGTTGCGGTCGTGCACGGTTTTCGGCCCGTCGATGCTGACGGACAGCCCGAAGCGGTGGGCATTGAGGTAGTCCACGGTGTCTTCGGTGAGCAGCGTGGCGTTGGTGGTCATGACGAACTCGACGAACTTGCCGGCTTCGCGAAAACGCTTCTCACAGTAATCGACCATGTACTCGATGAGCTTGCGATTGCTCAGCGGTTCGCCGCCGAAGAACACCACGGTGAAACGCTCTTCATCCGGGGATTCGCGCAGCAGCATTTCCACCGAGGCGATCGCCGTTTCGACCTCCATTTTCTTGCCCGCCGAGGGCTTGTCGAGGTCTTCCTTGTAGCAGTAGGTGCAGCTCAGGTTGCAGCCGGTGTTGACGTTGAGCACCACGGTATTGATCGCCGTGCGCTCGACGCGTTTGGTGGCGATATCTGGTGTCAGCGGCGAGCCGTCGCTGACCAGTTCCAGGGCCATCAGCTCGCGCAGGGTCTCGGTGATTTCCTCGCCGTTGAAGCGCGCGGCCAGGCGCTGGATCAAGTCGTCCGAAGAACAGCCCGGGCCGCGCAGGGTATCGATGATGGTGCCCGTCAGCTCATCACTGGCGAACAGCGAGCTGCTGGGGATGTGAAACAGCATGCGGTCGGCATCCACCAGCACTTCGTGCAGGTTGCGTTCGACCAGATTCAAGATAGCGCCCATTGCAAACCTCCTGTGCAAACCCCGGTTGCGGGGCCTGCGATCATTCCGAAAAAGTGTCTGAAGCCTCAGGTTTCAGCCAACTCAAGGAATGGGTGGATTGTTCCAGCGTTGCACGGTGACGATCATGTGGCCTTCGCCGGTCAGGGATTTCCCTGCATCGTCGACGGCGGCGATCACCTTGAGGTTGCCGGCATTGTTGGTGGACATCTTGCGCGCCGGGTTAGGCCCGGCATCGCCCGGGGTGAACACGCCCGTGTCGGCGTGCATGGTGCCGGCAAACTTGACGTCTTCGTCTTCCTTGGCGCGGTCGTCGAAGGCCTCGACCTTCCACTGCGCCGGGAACACGCCGATGCGATACGGCTTGCCGTCAGCACCCTTGCCCCAGGCCTCGGCATCGAAACGGCCCTGGACTTTCGGCGTCGAACCACCGCCCTCGCCGATCCGTGCCACCGAGAATTCCGGCACCACCTTGACCTGGGCGATCTTGCTGTACACCGACAGGCTCGGGCCTTTCAGCGTACCGACGCTGACCGCGCGCAGGCCCGGCTGGGCATTGGCCGCTGCCTTGAGCTTGACCTTGATCTGCTCCGGACTCTGCGAGACGACTTCGAGCACTTCCACGCCTTTGCCGAAGTTCAGCTTGCCGGTCAGGCCGCTGCCGATCAGGGTCACTTCGGTTTCGCTGCCGGCCTTCACATAACCCGGCTGCACCGCCAGCAAACGCTGGCTGCCCTGCTTGGCGGCGATGAAGTCCAGGCCGCGTTCATCGTGCTCGGCCTCGAACATGCGGCCCTGCATCGCATTGCCCTGGGCGGCGAACACCTGGCGCATGGTCACGCCATCGATGGTGACGTTGCCGCGCCATTCGTAGCCGGTGTAGAGAATCGCGCTGCCGTCGCCGTTGAACGGCGTGCCGTCGGCGTATTGGCCCTTGACGCTGACCTTGAAGGTGTCGCTGCCGTCGGCGGTCACGCTCATCACACCGGCCAGTTCGCCTTTGCCCGGCAAGTGTCCGCTGAAGCTCCAGTCACCCACCAGCGCCTCGCTCTTCGGCGCGGTGCTCAGCCATTGTTTCCAGGCCGGGTTGTCCAGCGCATAGCGCTTGGCCAACAGCGGCACCATCTCTTTACGGGCAATGTCGAACCAGTCGCGGTCGCGGGACAACGCCTGATATTCCAGCGACGGCCACTGGCCGAGGTGGAAGTTCACCAGGCGTTCCCATTCCTGTGCGGGACGGCGTTGCAGGGCGACCCGCGCACCGGAGTGGCAGCGGCCGCACATCTGGCTGGTCTGGTCGTCGAACTTTTCGACGGTGTTGAGCCGGCGCTCCATGGCATAACGCACGCCGTCGGTCTCGCTCGGCGCCAGGCCCTGGGTGTCGGCCAGGTACTTGACCAGCGTGCGACGGTCTTCATCGCTGATCTGCAGACCGTGCATGGTCTGCATCCGCGCGATGCTCATCAGCCAGCCTTCCGGCGTCTTGCGCTGATGGCTGATGCGGCTCAGGGCGTTATCGGCTTCGGGGGTGTGACAGCCCTGGCAGGTTTCCTTGAGGATGGTCTGGGCGTCGCGGGCTGCCAGGCTGTGAGGCGAATGCAGCGCTAGACAAGCCGCTACGGCCAGCAGGCTGGCGCTCATGCCTGAACGGAGTTTTCTCTTCATCAACGTCGAACCTCGCACGGTGCTTTCTTATTTTTGTGGCTTATCGTTTTCTGGGTTTCTGCCGCCGGCGGTGAGCCGCTGACGGGGGCAGGAGAAACGTCTGGGATGAGCAATACACGGAGCGTGCCAGCTTGTGAATAGTGTTTTTTATCAATCGTTTAGGTGAAACATAGGGTGATTGGCGACGTCTAGACTCTCCGTCGTGCGTTTAATATCGAGACATCTGTTGCACTCTGAGACAAGCGTAGGATCAAGATCAAAAGATCGCAGCCTTCGGCAGCTCCTACAGGAAAATCGCCGCCCCCTGTAGGAGCTGCCGAAGGCTGCGATCTTTTGATCTTCGCTGTCGCAATTTGCGACGATGACTGGTTCCCCGGTCATGGGCAAATAGCCCAGGAGGCCCATCCAATCTGGATTTCAATCAAATAAACACAACTGGCACAGCCATTGCGAAAGACCTCGCCACACAAACAAGACGAGGTTTCATCATGTCGCTTCCCAACCTGCTTCCCGCCACTTCGGCCTTCATCCAGCGCGCCCCGCGCATGCTCATCAAGGGCGACTGGGTCGAGGCCGCCGATGGCCAGACCATGCCCCTGCACAACCCGGCCACCGGCGAAGTGCTGTGCGTGGTGCCGGGCGCCACGCCGGAAGATGTCGACCGCGCCGTCCTCGCCGCTCGCCAGGCGTTCGATGATTCGGCCTGGACCCGCACTCGCCCCCGGGAGCGGCAGAACCTGTTGTGGAAACTGGCCGACCTGATGCAGCGCGACGCCGAGCTGCTGGCGCAGCTGGAGTGCCTGAACAACGGCAAAAGCGCGGCAGTGGCGCAGGTGATGGACGTGCAACTGGCCATCGATTTCCTGCGCTACATGGCCGGGTGGGCGACCAAGATCGAAGGCTCCACGGTTGATGTGTCGGCGCCGCTGATGCCCAACGACCAGTTCCACAGCTTCATCCGTCGCGAAGCGGTGGGCGTGGTCGGCGCCATCGTCGCCTGGAACTTCCCGCTGCTGCTGGCCTGCTGGAAACTCGGCCCGGCCCTGGCCACCGGCTGCACCGTGGTGCTCAAGCCCGCCGACGAAACCCCGCTCACCGCGCTGAAACTCGCCGAGCTCGTGCTGGAAGCGGGTTACCCCGAGGGCGTGTTCAACGTGGTCACCGGCACCGGCATCACCGCAGGCTCCGCCCTGACCCACAACCCGCTGGTGGACAAGCTGACCTTCACCGGCTCCACTGCCGTGGGCAAACAGATCGGCAAGATCGCCATGGATTCCATGACCCGGGTGACCCTGGAACTGGGCGGCAAATCGCCGACCATCGTCATGGCTGATGCCGACCTGCACACCGCCGCAGCCGGCGCCGCCAGCGCGATTTTTTTCAACCAGGGCCAGGTCTGCTGCGCAGGCTCGCGCCTGTATGTGCAGCGCAAGCATTTCGACAATGTGGTGGCGGACATCGCCGGCATCGCCAACGCCATGAAGCTCGGCAATGGCCTGGACCCGAGCGTCGACATGGGCCCGCTGATCTCGGCACGTCAGCAGGAGCGCGTCTACGGTTACATCGAAAAAGGCCGCGAAAGCGGTGCGACCATCGCCTGCGGTGGCGAGCAGTTCGGCCCTGGCTTTTTCGTCAAGCCGACGGTGATCGTCGATGTCGATCAAAAACATTCGCTGGTGCAGGAAGAAATCTTCGGCCCGGTGCTGGTGGCGATTCCCTTCGACGACGAAGCCGATGCGCTGCGCATGGCCAATGACAGCCCTTACGGGCTGGGCGCGAGCATCTGGTCCAATGACCTGGCGGCGGTGCACCGGATGATCCCGCGGATCAAGTCCGGCTCAGTGTGGGTCAACTGCCACAGCGCCCTGGACCCGGCGCTGCCCTTTGGGGGGTACAAAATGTCGGGGGTCGGGCGCGAGATGGGGTATGCGGCGATCGAGCATTACACTGAGTTGAAGTCGGTGTTGATCAAGCTCTAATCGGCGGCGCCTGTCAGGCCGCCTTCGCGAGCAAGCCCGCTCCCACATTTTGATCTGTGCACGACGCAGAACCAGTGTGGGAGCGGGCTTGCTCGCGAAGAGGCCGGCCCTGCCAATGCAAAGATCAGGGTTTATATCCCAGCCCCAACAAACAACTCCTGACAATCTTCCCCTGCTCCACCGTCAACCCGGCCAACACCCGATCCGCAGGCTCACTCCACAACCGCCGCACCAACGGCGCCAACTCCACCCCCTGCACATGCCAGATTCCCAACGGCTGGTCCGCCGTGATCACCACCTCGGCCTCATCGACAAACCCATCCTTCAACACCGGCGCCCGCTCAATCCGCAACGCACTGAAATCCGCCTCGACATGGGCCACCTCGGCATCCGGCCATTGCCGCCGCGCCTGCCAGAATGGCTGGTCAAGCCAGCGCTGCTCATCGGCATAAAAATCCCGGCCAATGCGCGCGAACCGCAGGAACAACTGCTCCACCCGCTGCTGGTGAAACCGCTGGGCCAGGCCCGCCCGCTCAGGTTTGCGCAACAAGGTGTTGATCACCGTCGGTGCCTGCAACGCCGAGGACAGGGATTGAAAGATACCGTTGCCCGACAGCGGGTCCACCGCCATCGCCGCATCACCGACCCGAATCCAGTGCTCGCCGCACACCTGTGGGCTGAGGATCGCCGTGCTGCTGCGGGCATGCAGTTGCAGGTCGGCCTCTGGCTCGGCGCCGAAAAAAGCCCGGGCCACTGCCGATGCCCGCCGCCGTTGCCGGCAGTATTCAAGCAGCTGCGCCTTACCTGGCAACCCGGCACTGGCCACGTCCACCGTCCATTGCCAGTAGCATTGACCGTCGTCCCGTCGCGCCATCCAGGCCCAGCCGTCGGCGAGGCTTTCCACGGCGCTGGCGGTCGTGCCCGGTGCGCCTTGCCAGCGATTGAGCAGGCTGACCGTCTCCGGCCCGCGCAAGCCTTTGCCCAGGGCCGGCGCCTGGCGTCCGCGCGCTTCCACGAGAAAATCCGCGTCCAGTGCTTCACGCCCTTCGACCTGGATCTGATGCCCCGAGGACGATGACAACACGCCGAGCACCCGACCTTCGATCAGGTCCACGCCCGCCTCGCGCAAGTCTTCGCGCAAGCCCCGGTCGAAGGCCGGGCGGTCGAGCAGGAATTCGATGTTTTGCGCATGCTGCTGGCCGTTCCAGTTCACCTGGCGTTGCGAAGGCAGTGTCGCCTGCGCCAAGGCCTGCTGCAGGCCGGCGCCGCGCAAGGCTTCCAGCACCCGCACGGAAACCCCTTCCAGCGCGGCAAAACGGCGCCACTCGCAAACCAGCGTTACTGGATACCCCAGCCGGCGCAAGCCCAGCGCCACCGCCGCACCGGCCGGGCCGGCACCCAGCACCACAATCGTACTCATGGGCCGCGGCGCCATTCAGGGCCACGGTAATGGGCGTTGTCCCGCAGGCACTGGACGATCTGTTCGTTGCTCGCCCCGGGCTGCTCGACCAGGAAAGCGGCGATATGCCCGCTCAACGCCGCGCAGCCGAGGCTCGCCCCCGATTGCCCGGGATAGGTGCCGTGCACGCAAGCACCGAAATCCGCCTGGGCACTGTCAAGCCATGACCATTGCAATTCGGTGCATCGCGCATCGCCGGTCACGCGCAGCACCTGAGGATAATTCGCCGGAAACACCCCTTCGCCCTGGGCCGGGCTGGACGCGCACAGCAGCACGCCCCGCGCCACCGCCGCCGCGCAGGCGTTGCGCAGCAGGCTGCGATCCTGGCGCAGGCCCAGGCTCAGGTTGATCAAGCGCACGTCCTGCGCCACCAGCCAGTCGATGGCCGTGGCGATCTGCAGGGCGCTGGTGACCCCGCGCTGGTCGAACACTTGCGCCACGCAAAACAGCGCCGCGGGTGCTCGCCGGCCGATGGCTTCGATCACCGCGCTGCCATGGCCCAGCGGGTCGTCACGCAGGTCGCTTTCAGCGAGCCCGTCTTCCACCAGGGAAAAACGCCGGCCGGCGACCACTTGCACTCGTTGCGCCGCCGAGTGACCGCTGTCTACCACGCCAATGCACAGCTCAGGCCTCATGCAGCACCGTTTTCGACACCAGCACGCCATCGAGCAATTCAAAGCGCAGGTCGGCATCGGCCAGGGTCGAGGGGCGATGGCTGATGAGGATGCGCGTACGCCCGGCAAACAGCCGGTCGATGGCTTCGATCACTTCGCGCTCGGTGGCTTCGTCCACCGCCGACGTGGCTTCGTCGAGCACCAGGATCAGCGGGTCCTGCAACAGGGCGCGGGCGATAGCGATTCGTTGCTTCTGCCCGCCGGACAACTGCTGGCCGCGCTCCCCCAACGGGCTGTCGAGGCCCTCGGGCAAGGTCGAGATCAGGCTGTCGAGTTGCGCCAGCCGTGCGACTTCGGCGATCGCTTCACGGCTGGCATCCGGCACGGCGTAGGCCAGGTTGTCGGCCAGGCTGCCGCGAAACAGCACGATGTCTTGGCTGACCACGGCAATGCGCCGACGCAATTCGAACAGGTCGAGTTCGCGTACATCCACCTCCCCCAGCAATACCCGGCCGGACTGTGGATCGTGATGGCGTTGCAGCAGGTCGATCAGCGTGGATTTACCGACGCCTGAGCCGCCGCTCAGGGCGACTTTCAACCCATAGGGAATGCACGCTTCGATGCCGCGCAAGGTCGTCGTCCGACCGGGATGACTGAAATGCACATCGTCGAATCGCAGATCGCCCGAAGTCGGCATCGACCGGGGCGCAACGGGAGTGAGCACCGTGGGTTGTTCGCCACGCAGTTCCATCACCCGCCCGAGGCTGACGGTCATCCGCTGCACCGCCACATACAGCCCGAGCAAACTCTGCACCGGCCCCACGGCCATGCCCAGGTAGGTGGAAAAGGCGATCAATGCACCCAACTGCCAGGTGCCCTGCACCACCCAATAACCGCCGATCAGGAATGCACAGGCCCGCGACAGCGAGGTCAGCGTACCCGGCACGGCCTGGGTGAAAAACTCGGTGACCTGCAGGCGCAGCAACTGGCTCATGTAACCCTGGCCCAGACTTTCAAGACGCCGAGCTTCGCGCTGCTGCTGGCCGGCGGACTGGATGAACTTCATCACCGGCAGCGTCTCGACCATGAACGACGACATGTCCGCCGAGCGTTCGCGCAACTGCCGCACATCGCGCTCGACCTTGCGCCGCATCCAGCGCAGCCAGAGCACGTCGAGGGGAATCAGCACCAGCGCCAGCAGCGACAGCTTCCACGACAGGGTCAGCAGCATCGCCACGGCCACCACCAGGCCGATCACGCTCGACACCGCCGAGAACAACGAATCCACGGCAAAGCGCTGGATCTCCGCCACGTCGCCATCCAGGCGCGACATCAGGTCGCCGATGCGCCGCTGGCCGTAGAAGCTCGGCGACAGGGTCTGCAAATGCCGGTACAGGTCATCGCGCAGGGCAAACAGCATGCGCCCGGACAAGCGCGTGTGCAGGTACCGGTTGATCCCGGACAACGCCGTGCCCAGCAAGCCGGCGACGATCATCAGCCCGGCGATCAGCACCAGCATCGGGAAGTTGCGCGCCAGCAGGCCATCGTCGATCAGCAGCTTGGTCAGCCACGGCTGCACCAGCACCAGCGCCGAGGCACACACCGACAGGCCCAACAGCCCGGCGATCGCCAGGCGGTGCGGGCGCACGAAGCTGTACAGCCAGCGCAACGCGGCTTGCAAAGCCTCGGGGTTCTGGCTGTCAATCAGCCGCACAATCAGGCGCTGCATTACGAGCGCAACTGTTTGAGCTTGCGATACAGGGTCGCGCGACTGATGCCCAGGGCGTCGGCAGCGGCCGAAACGTTGCCCTGGTGGCTGTCCAGGGATTGGCGGATCATCTCCAGTTCGTTTTCACGGATGCTGCCGGCCTGGGGCCGTTCGCTGGCGTTGAGGTCGTCGAGCATGCTGTCGGGCAAATGATCGAGGGTGAGCACCGTGTCCCCGGGTTCGCGCATGGCCAGCGCGGTGCGCAGGACCATCTCCAGTTGGCGGATGTTGCCCGGCCAGTGATAGCCCTCGAGCAAGCGGTTCAAGTCGTCGTGCAGGACCATGTTCGGCGCGTCGAGCCTGGCCAGCAGACGGCCTACCAGTGCGCTGAAATCCTCGCGCTCGCGCAGCGCCGGGAGCATCACGCTGATGCCGTTGACCCGGTAGAACAGGTCTTCGCGAAAGTGCTTGTCTTCCACCAGGCGCTTGAGGTCGCGGTGGGTGGCGCAGATCAGCGCGACGTCGATGTCCTGCTCTTCGCCGGCGCCCAATGGCGCGACCTTGCGGTCCTGCAGCACGCGCAGCAGACGGGCCTGCAAGGCCAGCGGCATGTCACCGATTTCATCGAGGAACAAGGTGCCGCCGTGGGCCTGTTGCAGCCGCCCGACCATGCCGCCCCGGCGTGAACCGGTGAACGCACCCTCGCGGTAGCCGAACAGCTCCGACTCGATCAGGCCTTCGGGGATCGCCGCGCAGTTGACCGCGACGAAAGGTTTGTCGCAGCGGCTGCCGGCCATGTGCAGGGCACGGGCGATGACTTCCTTGCCGGTGCCGGTTTCACCCAGCAGCAACACCGGCAACTGGTTGGCCAGGCCTTGACGGGCCATGCGCAGGGCACGGGCATAACGGGCATTGCTGCCGGCCAGGGATTCCAGGTCGGGCTGGTTTTTCGCAGGTTTGGCGACGGTGCGTGGCGAGCTGCCGACGTTGATCGAGCGTTGCGGCGCGCGCAGGGTCTTGTAGAAGAATTCACCCTTGGCGGTCTGCAGACTGCCGATGCCGCCCTGATGCAGGCGTGCCAGTAATTGAAGGCCATCGACCCCGAGGAACTCTTCGCAGCGCCGACCGACCAGCGCCGAGCGTTCGGCATGCAACAACTGGCAGGCCTGGGCGCTGACTGCGAGGATCTGCCCGCCCAGGCTCACCGCCAGCAGGCCCTGCCACGGCGATTCGAGGTATTGGCGGCGACTATGGAAAGCCAGGACGATTTCGTCCGGATAGCTTGAGTTGAAGACGCGGCTCTCGATCTGGCTGACGGCCATGGCCAACAGCGCGGTGCTGTCGTGGGCGCGGCCCAGCGGGCCTTCGCGGGTCAGGTCGAGCACGCCGAGGATGTCGCCCTGGGGGCAATGGATCGGCACCGAGGTGCAGGAAAAATCACTGAGGCGATCCAGGTAATGTTCGCCGCAATCGATCAGGGTAGGCCGGGCCTCCACCAGGGCGGTGCCGAGGGCGTTAGTGCCGCGCGCGGCTTCGCTCCAGCAGGCGCCGAGGGTGATGTCCTGCAGGCCACTGCCCTTGAGGCGGTCGGCGCGACCTTCGACGGCGAGGATGGTGGCGTCGGAGTTGGCGAGGATGATCAGCCCTTCCTTGCCCTGGCGTTCGGCCAGGTAATCGATCGCCGGCAACGCCGCATCGATCAGCAGGCGATTGCTCGCCAGCAACACATCGACGCTGGCACTCGATTCCAGCGCCAGCTCATGCTTGGCATTGAAATGCACGCCATGGCTGAGGCTGCGCCGCCAGGAGGCATCGATCTCCGCGCGCAAAACGCCGTCCGGGACCTCACCTTCCAGATGCAGTTTTTCCCGGGCCAGCCGGGCTTCACGATGCATTTTGGGGGAGTTTGTTTTTATTAGCGTCATCAAGCGCTCCGGGTCGTCCGCCCTGCGCCTTCATACGTCGGCGCCCTGCCGCAATCTTTACGTTAACGTCAGGGCGATGGCAAGTGCCTTACGGCGCTTGTGTTCCGGCAGGTGGATCGCGTCATCGTTCTTCGCGAGCAAGCCCGCTCCCACACTTGACCGAGTTGGACCACAGGTTTGTGATCGACGCTGAACAATGTGGGAGCGGGCTTGCTCGCGAAGGCGATAGACCGGACAGCAAAATTTCAGAGCTGCCAAACCTCAGGGCTCACAAAAAACGCCCGCGCATTATCCTCCAGACTCTCCAGGTGATACCCCCCCTCCTGCACGATCAAACACGGCAATCCCAGGCTGCGAATCCGCTCGCCGAGCACCGCAAACCCTTGCCGAGTCACCGCCACCTTGCTCTGCGGATCCAGCTCGAAAATATCGAACCCCAAGGACAACACCAACACCTCGGCACCGAACTCCGTCACCGCTTCCAGAGCTACATCCAGCTGCTCGAGGAAGTCGGCCTCGCTAGCCCCATGGGCCATCGGCAAGTTGAGGTTGAACCCCTCGCCCGCTCCGACGCCACGCTCATCGGCAAAACCCGCAACCCCCGGATAAAAATTGGTCGGATCGCCATGCACCGAGACATACAGCACGTCATCGCGATCATAGAAGATCTCTTGGATGCCCTGGCCGTGGTGCATGTCGGTGTCGAGCACCGCCACCCGCGCAAAACCACCACGCAACACCTGGGCCGCCACCGCGGCGTTGTTCAGGTAACAGAAACCGCCTGCCGCTTCGGCCCGGGCATGGTGCCCCGGTGGACGGCACAAGGCATAGGCCGCCGGTTCGCCATCGAGCAGGGCCTGGGCGCCGGCGACTGCGCTTTGCGCCGACCAGTAGGCCGAACGCCAAGTCTGCTCGCCCACTGGGCAACTGCCGTCGGCCAGGTAGCGCGCGGCTTGTGCGAGCACCCCGCGCAGGGCGTTGGGCTCACGCACGAAGATGTTCGACATCACCTCGTCGCCCCAATCCTCGGGGATTTCCTTCCAGCGCTGGTGGGCTTCCTGGAGGAACACCAGGTAGGGGGCACCGTGTACTGCCAGTAGCGGATCGAGCCCGGCATCAACGGGCTGTTCGACCTTGAAACCCAATGCCTTTGATGCCTGCACCAGGCGCTGGGCGCGCTCGGGTACTTCCTGGGGGGTGCGCATCTGGCCACGGGAGTAGTAGCTGCGTGGATGGTGGAGCAATTGTTCGGGGTGGAAAAAACTGCGCATGGAGTGAATACCTGTCAGTTAACTAAAATCTTGAAACTGAGTACGGCCTGAATGTGGGGGCGGGCTTGCTCGCGAAAGCGGTGCGTCAAACAACATCTGCATCGACTGACACTCCCTCTTCGCGAGCAAGCCCGCTCCCACATGGGAATAGTGTTTACCCAGTGATTTCGGCGCGAGCCAGCACTGCGTTGAGCAGCACATCAGTGCCCTGGCGCACATCTTCGGGCAACACATCTTCCGCTTCGTTATGGCTCAGGCCACCCACACACGGAATGAACACCATGGCCGTCGGGCAGAACCGCGCCAGGTGAATCGCGTCGTGCCCGGCACCGCTGACGATCGATTGCTGGGCGTAGCCCAGGGCATCCACCGCCTGCTGCACCGCCGCCACGCAATCGGCATCGAACGGCGTGGCCGGGCTGATCCAGTGTGGGGTAATGGTCAGGTTCAAACCGCGACCGTCGGCGATCGCCTGCAGTCGCGCACGAACCTGTTGCTCCATGGCCTCGATGGCTTCGTCGCGGTGATGACGCAGGTCGACCGTAAAGTTGACCAGCCCCGCAATGGTGTTGCGCGAGGACTTGTTGATGCTCAACTCGCCCACCGTGGTCAGGCCTTCGGGGGCGAAATCGGCAGCCAGGCCTTCGATGGCCTGGATCATCCGCGCCACGCCGTACAAGGCATCCTTGCGCAGCGGCATGGGCGTCGTACCGGCGTGGGCGGCCATGCCTTCGACGCGCACGTCGAGCCAGCGGATCGCCTGGCCGCCGCTGACCACGCCGATGCTTTTTGCGTTGTCTTCGAGGATCGGCCCCTGTTCGATATGCGCTTCAAAGTATGCATCCACCGCACCGCCCAACGGACGATCGCCCGCGTATCCCGTGCGCTGCAGCTCTTGTGCGACGCTGATGCCATCGGCATCGCGCACCGCCAGCGCCGCGTCCAGCGACATGATGCCGGTGAATACCGCCGAGCCGAACATCGCCGGGGTGAAGCGTGCGCCTTCTTCGTTGGTCCACACCGCCACTTCCAGTGGCTTGCGGGTCTGGATGCCGAGGTCATTGAGGCAACGCACCACTTCCAGGCCGGCGAGCACGCCGTATACGCCATCGAACCGACCGCCTTCGGGCTGGGTGTCGAGGTGGCTGCCCATCATCACCGGCGCGGCATCGGGATCGGTGCCGGCGCGGCGGGCGAACAGGTTGCCGATGGCATCCACGCTCAGGGTCATGCCGGCCTCGCGGCACCAGTGGGCAAACAGTTCACGACCGGCCTTGTCTTCGTCGCTCAAGGCCAGGCGGCAGCTGCCGCCACGGGCAGTGGCACCGATTTCGGCCATCGCCATCAGACTCGCCCAGAGGCGTTCGCCATTAATCTTCAACATAAATCACTCCAGGAAAATGCAAAACGACGCTTTGTAGGAGCCGGCTTGCCGGCGAAGAGGCCTTCAAGACATGCATCGATCTTTCGACCGTCTTCGCCGGCAAGCCGGCTCCTACAGTTCGGTTCGGCGTCAGGCGTTGGCCATTTCCACGCGTTCAGCACTGGCATGGCGACGGGCAAGGGACAGGACACAGATCAAGGACGTTGCGGCGATCAGGCTGTAGAACATCGCCATCGGCCACCATTGGCCGGCGAACTTGTGCGCCAGCATCGTGCCGATCAGCGGCGTCAAACCACCCGCCACGGCCCCGCAAATCTGGTACGCCAGGGAGATCGCGGTGTAGCGCACCCGGGTCTCGAACATGCCGCTGACGTAACCTGCGATCACCGCATAAAACGACGCCATGCACACCACCGCCAGGGCAATGCCGAGGATGATCAGCGGCGCCTGGGCCGAACTCACCAACACGAACATCGGGTAAGGCGAGGCCATGGCCAGCAGCGACACCAGGCACAGGAAACGGGTCGCACCGATCTTCTCGGCGACCCACGCCGCCAGGGGTTGAATACAGAACTGGATGATCGCGACGACGAACAGGCACTCCAGGATCAACGAGCGCGGCAGCTCAAGTTGTTGGGTGGCGTAGGCGATCATGAAGGTATTGGTGAAATACACCCCGGCGATGCCCAATGTGTTGGCACCGATGCACAACAGCAGCGGCCGCCAGGCGGTGCGCAGCACTTCCATGACCGGCGCCTGCTCCTTGCGTTGGTTTTTGCTGGCCTGCTCGCGGCTGGCGAGAAACTCCGGCGACTCGTTGACGCCCAGGCGAATCGCCAGGCCCACCAGCAACAACAGCGAACTGGCGAGGAACGGCAAGCGCCAGCCCCAGCTCATCAGGTCTTCTTCCGGCAAACGGGTGACCGCGCTGAAGGCCAACAGCGACAGGATCAAACCCGCCGGGCTGCCCAGTTGCGCGAACGAGGCAAAGAAATTGCGTCGGCCCTTGGGCGCATGCTCGCCGGCCATCAACACCGCCCCGCCCCACTCGCCACCGACGGCAATGCCCTGGACGATGCGCAACAGAATCAACAGTACCGGTGCCGCTGCGCCGATCTGCGCGTAGGTCGGCAGCAAGCCGATGCACACCGTGACCACGCCCATCATCAGCAAGGTGATGATCAGCGATTTCTTGCGGCCGATGCGATCGCCGATATGACCAAAGACAATCCCACCCAACGGCCGCGCAAAGAAGCCCACGGCGAAGGTGCCGAACGCGGCCATGGTGCTGAACAGTTTGTCGTCGGAGGGGAAGAACAGCGCACCGAACACCAGCGCGGCGGCGGTGGCGTAGATGTAAAAGTCGTACCACTCGATCATGGTGCCGATAAAGGCTGCGGCAGCCGCACGGCGCGGCTGGGACGAAGCGGGAGGCTTCATGGGGGCGGACTCCTTTGTTTATATTTTTGGCAGGAGATAAACGAACAATCAGCGGCGCTCTGGCGGCGCCGGTCTGGGGATGATTTTTCGTCCGCGGGCGATGATTAGTCAATTTTCTATTTGTTATTCTAAGTATAAACCACACTTATAATTTGGGATTGCAGGTGTCAGGGTGTGTCTCGCTGGACAAGGTGTAGATCACGCTCATCTGCTTCCCAATGTCGCCCCCGCATGGCCCGCCCTCTGTCATCAACTGCTAAAACACTGTCGCTCAATGAGAAGCAGACACCCCGCGCCTGGCGATACTGGTTGGCTCATCGAACAGTGACGCGACACGTCTAGACCGATGCCTTTGTGCCCTGATGGGGTTATCGGTTGCATCTCAAAAAAACAATCAAAGAGAGCGCAGAATGAAGTTCAGTTTTGTCGATAACAGCAAACCCACCCGACGGCGCGTTTTGCGCGATGCCTTGACCCTGGCGGTGGCCGCCTCCCCCTTGGCCAGCCTCGCCAGGGCAGCCGACGAGAGCGCCGAGGAAGTGACATTCGCGGCGGGCCCACGGCCGCTGGTGCAGTACCCGCAAAAACGCCCCTTGACCCTGGTGACCACTCGCCCACCGCACCTGGAGACGCCCTTCGCGGTCTTCAACGAAGGGCCTATCACCCCCAATGACGCTTTTTTCGTGCGTTACCACCTGGCCAATTTCCCCACCAGCATCGATCCGGACAGCTACCGGCTGACGGTCAAGGGTGCGGTCGACACCGTGTTGTCGCTGTCCCTTGCAGAGCTCAAGGCGCTGGCGGAGCCGGTGGAAGTGGTGGCCGTCAATCAATGCTCGGGCAACAGCCGCGGCTTCTCGATGCCGCGGGTGTTCGGCGCGCAGTTGGGCAACGGCTCAATGGGCAATGCACGCTGGGTGGGTGTGCCGCTCAAGGCTGTGTTGGAAAAAGCGGGGGTGAAAGCCGACGCCAAACAAGTGACCTTCCGCGGCCTCGACAAACCGGTACTGCCAAGCACACCGGAGTTCATCAAGGCCCTGGACATCAGCCATGCCATGGACGGTGAGCCGATGATCGCCTGGTCGATGAACGGCACCGACCTGCCCTTCCTCAACGGTTATCCGATCCGCCTGGTGGTGCCCGGTTATTTCGGCACCTACTGGGTCAAGCACCTGAGCGAGATCGAAGTCGTCGACCATACCTACGACGGTTTCTTCATGGCCAAGGGTTACCGGGTTCCGGACAACGATTGTTTCTGCATCGCACCCGGCACTACGCCAGCACAAACCAAACCGATCTCCAAACTGCCGGTGCGCAGCTTCATCACCAGCGTTAAACAGGGCGATGTGTTGCCGCTGAAAAAAAAAGTGCTGCTCAAGGGCATCGCGTTCGACGGCGGTGCCGGAGTGAACAAGGTGGAACTGTCCATCGACGGTGGAAAAACGTGGCGTGAAGCCACGCTTGGCCAGGACCTTGGCCGTTTCTCCTTCCGCGAGTGGACGCTGGCGATCACCTTCACCAGCAAGGGCGCGACACAGCTGATGGTGCGCGCCAGCAACCGCGCGGGCGAGACCCAACCGCTGCAAGCCGACTGGAACCCTGCCGGCTACCGCCGCCACGTCGTCGAAACCAGCCACGTGACCGTCGCCTGAGGAGAGCCGGATGAAACCCATGAAAATCATGACCCGCTGGCTGTGCGCTGCACAAATCTGCCTGGCCGGTTTGGCCAGTGCAGCGCCCCTGTCGATCACCCTGCCGCCGGAAACGGCAGCCTTGAAGCCCAGTACGCTGCCGGGCTACCCGCTGGCCCAGCAGAAGTGTTCCACCTGCCATTCCGCCGACTACATCAACTTCCAGCCCCCGGGCATGAGCCTGGCGCAGTGGACGGCGGAAGCGGGCAAGATGCAGCACGTGTACGGTGCTCCGATCAGCGATCAGGACGTGACCATCATCGGCGCCTACCTGGCGGCCACCTACGGCAGTGCCAAGGCGAGCGATGCCGATGTACAGGCGGCCTCCAACCCGCCGGCGGGCCAACCTGCACCAGCCCCGATGGCAAAAGTCGACGCCACGACATTGCTGCAGAACAACGCCTGCCTGTCCTGCCACGCCATCGATCACAATGTCGTCGGCCCGGCTTATCACGATGTGGCGGCCCGGTACGCCAATGACCCGCAGGCCCTGGCCAAGCTGACGTCGAGCATTCAGCACGGTGGTAGCGGCAAATGGGGGGATATCCCGATGCCGCCTTTCGCGCAGTTGAGCCCGGACGATCTGCACAGCCTGGCGACGTTCATCCTGCAGCAGTGAGTCCATTGTGGCCTGGAGTGGTTTGAGCACGCAGGGCCAAGTCGATCCACTGCGCATGGATCGACTTGAACAGCGGCCGGCGGCATGCGGTCAGCTGATGCCTTGGCCCATGAGCTTTTCTGCGCCGCCAGGCGAACGATGTTAGGATCTGGCCCATTGCGGGGTGACTTGCCCTTTCATGTTTTTACTTTCCGTGAACACCTATGGACCGCCTGCTCAATGACCGCCTGGACTGGAACCTGCTGCGCACCTTTCGGGTAATCGGCCAGGAGCTGAGCATCAGCCGCGCGGCCGCCCGCCTGCACCTGACACAGCCGGCGGTGAGCCAGGCGCTCAAGCGCCTGGAAGAACAAC
Organism: Pseudomonas sp. PLMAX; assembly: GCF_046042685.1. NCBI lineage: Bacteria > Pseudomonadati > Pseudomonadota > Gammaproteobacteria > Pseudomonadales > Pseudomonadaceae > Pseudomonas > Pseudomonas sp. PLMAX. Next base: position 5,353,438 of record NZ_CP064949.1, read on the forward strand.
TGGGGCGGCAACTGATCGCCCGGCGCGGGCCACGGTTTGCCCTGACCGAAGTCGGCGAGCAGATCTTCGAACTGGCAGGGGAAATCTACGGGCAGATGTCCCAGGTCAGCAGCGTGCTGGAACAACCGGCCGACGAAGTCATCGGCAAGGTGCGCCTGCTGATCATCAGCCGGATCTTCTCCGAGCGCTTCGATGACTTCCTCGCCGACTTTCATCGCCAGCACCCGCGGGTGGATCTGGAGGTCGAGGTAATGCGCAGTTCCGATATCGTCAGCGCCCTCCAGGAAAAAACCGCCACTCTGGGCCTGAGCCTCAACCGGCGCCCGCAGCCGCGCCTGGAACAGCGTCTCTTCCTGCGCCAGCGTTATGCGTTTTTTTGCGGCAAGCACCATGCGCTGTTCGGTCGACGTGACGTCGCCGAAGGGGATTTGCAGCGGGAGAATTTCGTCAGTTTCACCAGCGACCAGATTGGCGGCATGCTCTCGCCGTTGACGATCTTTCGCGACCAGCAGGGCTTCAGCGGACGCATCGTCGCCTCGTCGCCGAGCCTGGAAGAAGTCCGGCGACTGGTGATCGCCGGCTTCGGTATCGGTTGCCTGCCCGAGCACGTAGTGGCGGCCGACGTCGACGCCGGATTGCTCTGGCGCCTGCCGCCCCATGAAGGGATTGCCGATGTGGACATCCATTTGCTGTGGAACCGCGAGCAGCGCATGAGCCGTGCCGAGACGATCTTTCTCGAAAGCCTGCAACAGCGACTGACCGACTGAGCTCATGATTTTCTGCGGATGATAGATCGCTTATACGTGAGGATCGCCCGGTGCCTTGCTCGGCACCGCGTATTGCGGCTTGAGGTGGCCGTCCTGATCGAGTAGCCAGGCGTCCATGATCTGCCGCACCACCGGACCGGCGACACGGCCACCGGCCTCGCCGTTTTCGATCATCACCGAAATTACGATCCGCGGATGTTCGGCCGGGGCAAATCCGACGAACAAGGCATTGTCGCGGTTGCGCTCGCGGGTCTTCGCGCGGTTGTAACGCTCGCCCTGTTTGATCGCCACCACTTGCGCGGTGCCGCTCTTGCCGGCGATCCGGTACTGCGCCCCCGCCGCTGCCGCCCGGGCGATCCCGCGGGCATCGTGCATCACCATCTGCATGCCGTGGTTGACCTGCTCCCAGTCGCGCGGGTCCTTGAGCAGGATATTCGGCATCGGATGCTCGTCCACCGGCGCGACCCCGTCGACGGTCTTGGCCAGGTGCGGGCGGTTCCACACGCCTTTGTTGGCTATAAGCGCCGTGGCCTGCGCCAGTTGCAGAGGCGTGACCTGCATATAGCCCTGACCGATGCCGAGGATCACGGTTTCCCCGGGGAACCACGGCTGACGCCGCGTGGCGCGCTTCCAGGCCTGGGACGGCATCAAGCCGGGGGACTCTTCGAACATGTCCAGCGAGACCTTTTCCCCGAGGCCGAACATGGCCATGTAGTCGTGCAGTCGATCGATGCCCAGCTTGTGCGCGAGGTCGTAGAAGTAGGTGTCGTTGGAGCGCATGATCGCCGCGTCCATGTCCACCCAACCGTCGCCGCTGTGGTTCCAGTTGCGGTACTTGTGGTCGAAGTCCGGGAGTTGGTAATAACCTGGATCGAAGACCCGGGTCTGCGGCGTGACGATGCCGGCGTCGAGCCCGGCAATCGCGACTTCCGGCTTGATGGTCGAGCCCGGCGCGTAGAGCCCGCGCAGCACACGGTTGAACAGCGGTCGATCGATGGAGTCGCGTAGCGCCGAGTATTCCTTGGAGCTGATACCGGTGACGAACAGGTTCGGATCGAAACTCGGGTTGCTGACCATGGCGAGCACTTCACCGGTCGACGGATCCAGCGCGACCACGGAGCCACGACGATCGCCCAGGGCGTGCTCGGCGGCCTCCTGCAGCTTGACGTCCAGGCTCAGGACGATGTTTTCACCGGGCACCGGATCGGTGTGCTTGAGCACGCGCAACACGCGGCCCTGGGCATTGGTCTCGACTTCCTCGTAACCGACATGGCCGTGCAGTTGCGACTCGTAGAATTTTTCGACCCCGGTCTTGCCGATGGACTGGGTACCTCGATACTCGACGGTATCCAGGACCTTGGACTCTTTCTCGTTGATCCGTCCGACGTAGCCGACTGAATGCGCGAAGTGCTCGGCCAACGGATAGTGCCGCACGAACTGCGGCTCGACATCGAGGCCCGGCAAACGGAACTCGTTGACCGCCAGTACCGCGATCTGCTCCTCGGTCAGTTCATAGAACAAGGTCACCGGCACGAACGGATGCCGTGCCTGTTTCATCGCCTTGTCGAACTGCGTGCGGTCTTCGGCAGGCAGGTGCAGCAGGCTGATCACTTCGTCCAGTTCCTGATTGACGTCGGACGCGCGTTCGCGAGTGATGATCAGGTTGTAGCTGGGTCGGTTGTCCGCCAGGACCACGCCGTTGCGGTCATAGATCAAGCCGCGGGTAGGCGTGATCGGCAGCACGTGGACACGGTTGTTTTCGGAGATCGTCGAGTGATAATCGAATTCCACCACCTGCAGTACGTATAGGCGCACCACCAGTGCACAGGTGATGGCGACGACAAACAAGGCACAGGCCATCAGTCTCTTGTTGACCAGGCGCGTCTCTTTTTCGTGGTCTTTGATTGGAATCGGTTGGGGCATTTCTGTAGCAACTCTGAAAAGAAAATGCCGATCCCTGGGCTTGAAACAGTCCGTTAAAAAAACGAGCTGCACCATAACAAAAACTGCCGGGTCACTTTCGTGTCATTTTCTTTATGTTGGGCCGCGGAAAGCCGCCCGGAGCAACCGGCATCATGCAGGAAAAACGGGCACAAAAACAAAACCCCTACCTGCATGCGCAGATAGGGGTTTCGGAATTTAATCTTGACGATGACCTACTCTCACATGGGGAAACCCCACACTACCATCGGCGATGCATCGTTTCACTTCTGAGTTCGGGATGGGATCAGGTGGTTCCAACGCTCTATGGTCGTCAAGAAATTCGGGTACTGAGTCGTGGCCGGTTGGCCTCGCTTCAGCAAATTGGGTATGTGACAGCTGGTGTTTTGTGAGCATCTCGAACTTTCGGTTCTTTCGTCTTCACACACCGCAATCTGATGCTCTTTCGAGTAGTCAAATTGCTTGGGTGTTATATGGTCAAGCCTCACGGGCAATTAGTATTGGTTAGCTCAACGCCTCACAGCGCTTACACACCCAACCTATCAACGTCGTAGTCTTCGACGGCCCTTCAGGGGACTCAAGGTCCCAGTGAGATCTCATCTTGAGGCTAGTTTCCCGCTTAGATGCTTTCAGCGGTTATCTATTCCGAACATAGCTACCCGGCAATGCCACTGGCGTGACAACCGGAACACCAGAGGTTCGTCCACTCCGGTCCTCTCGTACTAGGAGCAGCCCCTCTCAAATCTCAAACGTCCACGGCAGATAGGGACCGAACTGTCTCACGACGTTCTAAACCCAGCTCGCGTACCACTTTAAATGGCGAACAGCCATACCCTTGGGACCGGCTTCAGCCCCAGGATGTGATGAGCCGACATCGAGGTGCCAAACACCGCCGTCGATATGAACTCTTGGGCGGTATCAGCCTGTTATCCCCGGAGTACCTTTTATCCGTTGAGCGATGGCCCTTCCATACAGAACCACCGGATCACTAAGACCTACTTTCGTACCTGCTCGACGTGTCTGTCTCGCAGTCAAGCGCGCTTTTGCCTTTATACTCTACGACCGATTTCCGACCGGTCTGAGCGCACCTTCGTACTCCTCCGTTACTCTTTAGGAGGAGACCGCCCCAGTCAAACTACCCACCATACACTGTCCTCGATCCGGATAACGGACCTGAGTTAGAACCTCAAAGTTGCCAGGGTGGTATTTCAAGGATGGCTCCACGCGAACTGGCGTCCACGCTTCAAAGCCTCCCACCTATCCTACACAAGCAAATTCAAAGTCCAGTGCAAAGCTATAGTAAAGGTTCACGGGGTCTTTCCGTCTAGCCGCGGATACACTGCATCTTCACAGCGATTTCAATTTCACTGAGTCTCGGGTGGAGACAGCGCCGCCATCGTTACGCCATTCGTGCAGGTCGGAACTTACCCGACAAGGAATTTCGCTACCTTAGGACCGTTATAGTTACGGCCGCCGTTTACCGGGGCTTCGATCAAGAGCTTCGCGTTAGCTAACCCCATCAATTAACCTTCCGGCACCGGGCAGGCGTCACACCCTATACGTCCACTTTCGTGTTTGCAGAGTGCTGTGTTTTTAATAAACAGTCGCAGCGGCCTGGTATCTTCGACCGGCGTGGGCTTACGCAGCAAGTGCTTCACCCTCACCGGCGCACCTTCTCCCGAAGTTACGGTGCCATTTTGCCTAGTTCCTTCACCCGAGTTCTCTCAAGCGCCTTGGTATTCTCTACCCAACCACCTGTGTCGGTTTGGGGTACGGTTCCTGGTTACCTGAAGCTTAGAAGCTTTTCTTGGAAGCATGGCATCAACCACTTCGTGTTCTAAAAGAACACTCGTCATCAGCTCTCGGCCTTGAAATCCCGGATTTACCTAAGATTCCAGCCTACCACCTTAAACTTGGACAACCAACGCCAAGCTGGCCTAGCCTTCTCCGTCCCTCCATCGCAATAACCAGAAGTACAGGAATATTAACCTGTTTTCCATCGACTACGCTTTTCAGCCTCGCCTTAGGGACCGACTAACCCTGCGTCGATTAACGTTGCGCAGGAAACCTTGGTCTTTCGGCGTGGGTGTTTTTCACACCCATTGTCGTTACTCATGTCAGCATTCGCACTTCTGATACCTCCAGCAAGCTTCTCAACTCACCTTCACAGGCTTACAGAACGCTCCTCTACCGCATCATCCGAAGATGATACCCGTAGCTTCGGTGTATGGTTTGAGCCCCGTTACATCTTCCGCGCAGGCCGACTCGACTAGTGAGCTATTACGCTTTCTTTAAAGGGTGGCTGCTTCTAAGCCAACCTCCTAGCTGTCTAAGCCTTCCCACATCGTTTCCCACTTAACCATAACTTTGGGACCTTAGCTGACGGTCTGGGTTGTTTCCCTTTTCACGACGGACGTTAGCACCCGCCGTGTGTCTCCCATGCTCGGCACTTGTAGGTATTCGGAGTTTGCATCGGTTTGGTAAGTCGGGATGACCCCCTAGCCGAAACAGTGCTCTACCCCCTACAGTGATACATGAGGCGCTACCTAAATAGCTTTCGAGGAGAACCAGCTATCTCCGAGCTTGATTAGCCTTTCACTCCGATCCACAGGTCATCCGCTAACTTTTCAACGGTAGTCGGTTCGGTCCTCCAGTCAGTGTTACCTAACCTTCAACCTGCCCATGGATAGATCGCCCGGTTTCGGGTCTATTCCCAGCGACTAGACGCCCTATTAAGACTCGCTTTCGCTACGCCTCCCCTATTCGGTTAAGCTCGCCACTGAAAATAAGTCGCTGACCCATTATACAAAAGGTACGCAGTCACAGAACAAAGTCTGCTCCCACTGCTTGTACGCATACGGTTTCAGGATCTATTTCACTCCCCTCTCCGGGGTTCTTTTCGCCTTTCCCTCACGGTACTAGTTCACTATCGGTCAGTCAGTAGTATTTAGCCTTGGAGGATGGTCCCCCCATATTCAGACAAAGTTTCTCGTGCTCCGTCCTACTCGATTTCATGACTAAGAGATTTTCGCGTACAGGGCTATCACCCACTATGGCCGCACTTTCCAGAGCGTTCCGCTAATCTCAAAGCCACTTAAGGGCTAGTCCCCGTTCGCTCGCCACTACTAAGGGAATCTCGGTTGATTTCTTTTCCTCAGGGTACTTAGATGTTTCAGTTCCCCTGGTTCGCCTCTTGCACCTATGTATTCAGTACAAGATAACCATCTTATGATGGCTGGGTTCCCCCATTCAGACATCTCCGGATCAAAGTCTGTTTGCCGACTCCCCGAAGCTTTTCGCAGGCTACCACGTCTTTCATCGCCTCTGACTGCCAAGGCATCCACCGTATGCGCTTCTTCACTTGACCATATAACCCCAAGCAATCTGGTTATACTATGAAGACGACATTCGCCGAAAATTCGATTGTGCTCAAAGAGCAACTCACAAATTTTACCTTAGCCTGATCCGTTACCAGTGAAAGTAACGTTCAGTCTATCTTTCTATCACATACCCAAATTTTTAAAGAACGGTTCTGAAAAAGATCAGAGCTAAGTATTCGAATCGAATATTTAGCTCTGCACTTTTACAAACGCATGAATCAAGCAATTCGTGTGGGAGCTCATGGAGCAGCTGAGTCGTCGATTAAGGAGGTGATCCAGCCGCAGGTTCCCCTACGGCTACCTTGTTACGACTTCACCCCAGTCATGAATCACACCGTGGTAACCGTCCTCCCGAAGGTTAGACTAGCTACTTCTGGTGCAACCCACTCCCATGGTGTGACGGGCGGTGTGTACAAGGCCCGGGAACGTATTCACCGCGACATTCTGATTCGCGATTACTAGCGATTCCGACTTC